>NZ_OZ409852.1:0-5638446 GCF_979258275.1 Flavobacterium sp. AC274
ATTGGTTTCATACAAATAATTCTTTTGGTTTTCTGCCAAAGCTTTTCTCAATTCTTTATAAAAACCATAGCTTAATGTATTAGCAACTTTATTTGAAGAAATCAAGTCGAAACTGCTTTCTATAAACGGAATATAATTTTCTACGAATGAAGCACTTGCCGTATTATCAATCGCAATTAGGTTTTCTAAATGATGCTGATTGGCGTAAGCAATAATATCCTGAATGGTGTAAGCAAGACCTTCTTTTTCAATGTCAGTTTTCCAGCTTGAAGTTACGCCATTTTTATTTAAAAGTAATTTTTTAGAATTGGCAATTGCAAAAACATTCAATCGAACATCTTTTTCTTTTTCAATAGCTGATGCTGATTCTAAAATCTGATTGATTAAAGTTCCGCCAACTAAACCATGACCTATAATCGCGATATTGATTTTTTTAGAAACTCCAAAAATCTCTCCGTGAATTACGTTTAACGCTTTATGCAGCTCCGTTTTTTTAACCACCAAACTCACGTTTTTACCCGTAACGGTGTTGTTAAACAATATCGGAACAATTTTATTTTTGATTAATGCCGTGTAAGGTTTATGGAAAGTGCTCAAATCCTGACCAATAATTGAAATTACAGATACATTATCTGTTACTGTAATCTGGTTTACATCTTTAGAATAAAAATCGTTTTCAAACTCTTTTTCTAGTTCAACCATTGCGGTTGTCGCTTTATCAGTTGCCACTACAAGACCAATTCCTCTTTCTGAAGAACCTTGCGAAATGATACTTACGCTGATGTTGTGATCGCCCATTACTTTAAAAATTCGGGCATCAACGCCGGCTTTTCCAAGTAATCCGCGACCTTCAAGATTTACAAGAGAAACATTCTCTAATACTGAAAGTGTTTTGATTCCTTCTTTTGCAGAATCTGAAGTAATTAAAGTTCCGCGATTTTCGTGATTGAAAGTATTTAAAATACGAAGTGGAATGTTTTTTTCTAATAATGGAATAATCGTTTTTGCGTGCAGAATTGTTGCTCCAAAATTGGCTAATTCGTTTGCTTCGTTAAACGAAAGGAATTCGATTTTTTTAGCATCTGCAACCAAATCAGGATTTGCTGTGTAAATTCCGTCAACGTGCGTAAAGTTTTGTAATTCTTCGGCATTCAAATAATTAGCAATTAACGAAGCGGTGTAATTACTGCCGTTTCTTCCTAAAGTTGTCGTATCGTTATTGTTGTTTGAACCAATAAAACCGGTTACAATGTTTACAGTTGAACCGTTATGTTCTTTAAAATAATTGACAACATTTTTCTTCGAAAGCTGTTCTAAAGGCTGTGCATCACCAAATTTAGAATCGGTTTTTAGCAATTCTCTTGCATCAACAAAATTAGCCGGAATTCCTCTTTCTTTTAAAATCGAAGTCAATAATTTAGCCGAAAGCAATTCGCCTTTAGACAAAATCTGATCTTTAATTTTATTGCTATAATCGCCAATTAAGCTTACACCTTCAAAAAGTTTTTCTAAAATGGTAAACTCTTCAGATAAATCAACTTGTGGATAATCTGAAATTTGATAGATTTTAAAGTTTTCGAATAATGGTTTATAATTTCCGTTTTTGGCAGCAATTTTTAAAATATATTCTAATTCATCTGTAGCATTTCCGCGGGCAGAAACTACAACGGCAATTTGTTCGCCCTGATTTACTTTATCTGAAATAATTGAGACAACTTTGTTAAGTCCTTCTCCGTTTGATAATGATTTACCTCCAAATTTTAATACTTTCATTTTATTTTGCTATTGTTTCTGCCTTAAAAATATCGGCAAGTAAATGATCTAATTGTTTGTACTCGATTAAAAAAGCGTCATGTCCGTGAACAGAATCAATTTCGTTATAAAAAACATTGTCTTTGAACTTTTTTAATTCCTGATAAGTTTCTCTGTTTTCTTTTGCCGTAAAAAATAAGTCAGAATTAATTCCGATAATGTGAATTGTGGCATTTGTTTTTGATATTAAGGTTTCGAAACTCTCACTATTTCGAGTTATATCTATGGTTTTAAGCAATTGGTTCATTAGTTTATAAGAAGCCAATTGATATCTTTTTTGCAATTTGTCTCCGTGGTGTGCCAGCCAGCTTTCTATATTAAAAACAGAAAGATTTGGGTTTGTCGTACGTTGAAATTTTTCTTTAAATGATTCCGGAGATCTGTAACACAACATGGCATGAATTCTGGCATCTTCAATTGGTCGTGATGAATTGTTCAGGATTTGTTCCTGTAAAAAGCAATTGGCAATCATCCAGTCTGTCGATTTCCAATCTGTTGCAATTGGAATCAGGTTTTGAGTAATGTTTGGTTTTAATGCCAGCATTTCCCAGGCAATTCCACCGCCAACAGAACCGCCAATTATAGTATGAACCTGAGTTATATTTAAGGCATCAAGTCCTTCAAGAAAAATTCTGGCAATATCTCTGGTTGTAAAATCCTGGTAATTTTCTATAATGAAAGAATCAGTTCCGTTACCGGGAACGTTGAAGGCAAGGACTGTATATTTTTCCGTATCGATTGTTTTTCCTTCGCCAATTAAGTCATTCCACCAGCCATTTTCGCCTGTAACCTGAGCATTTCCGGTTAAAGCATGATTAACCAAAACAATAGGCGCGCTATGCAATGGCAAACCAAAAACGGTAAAACTTAAAGGTAAAGAACGGTAAAGTGCACCATTTTCGGTGGTGAAATTTTGTATGCTAATAGGGTTTGGTATATTTTCCAATTTCAAATCTGTTGTATTATTGATTTGTATCTGGAAATATTAGAAAGAAAAAACTAGTATTAAACTAGAAAAATTCTTGTTGTTATCTTTCCACGTTTGGCGTGGTAGAATGCAGCACCTTCTTCGCTTTACCGAAGGGTTGCTAAGGATTCATCGGGTCTAATCCCTCGTCCTTTCTTTATAACATTTCAATACGTTTTTGAACTTAAAGGTGCAAATTAACTACTAATTTCTTAAACAAACAAATTTTATCGAAACTGATTGCTCAATTTCTTAAACATAATTCAAACTAAAACTATTGTACGCAAAAATTTACCGAACAATTTGCCCAGTAAAATTAAGCAGGTTTTCCCTTATTCTATGATGCTTTTCGATTTAGATAAAAAGCGTTTCATTTTCTTTTGAGTACATCAAAAACAATAAAGAGTTTGGCTCTTTTTTCTCTTCTTTTTTATCTGTTTCAGTTATTCCGAACCTTGGATGGATCAATTCGTTCTTTGGCGGCGGCGGATTGTTTCTTTTAGTTCTGTTTTTCAATGTTGAAAATGTTTTTGCGATGTAGTTTAATGTACTCATGATATTAAGTTTTAGTTTGTTGTGTATTATTATGTTTACTATTCGTTTATTATTGTGTTAAGAAGCCAAATGAAATAAAAAAACCCTTTTGGATCGGGATACCAAAAGGGTTTAAGTTTTTCAAACTCATATATTCTTTTAGTATCAACAGACGCGTACGCAAATAAATGCGACAGAGAACATCTTGTTCATCTGTAGGGATTTATTCATCTGTGATTTATTTATTATTTTAAATTCTTGCATTTTCTTATAAAATTAAAAAGCCTCCAAAAAAATTATCGGGAGGCTTTTGCATATGTTTTTATTGTTTTCTTACAATTTAAGCAAAAGACTTCCCAACGGTTTTAACCGAAATGGCGCAAAACATTTTATAGACATTTAAGTTCATTGATTCAGTAGCTTTTGGGTTTAACAAATATGGCAATATTATTTTAATTACGCAAATAAAAAACAATAAATTAATACGAAAATCCGACAAAAAATCACTTTTTTTTGATAAAAAACATCTTACAAAACTTTTGTTACACAAAACAGAAGTAAAAACTTACAAATAATTGATTTACACCTTAATATTTCCACAAATCAGTTTATCAAAGAACATTTCAAAGCATTTTTTAATCTGGTTTTAAAGCCAAACTGCTTCCTTATTTTTAATTTTTTCGGCAACTTTTAAGATGTCAGTTATAATTCCTCTTGAAATTGCCTGTTTACAAGCCGAAGCACTCTGAATTACGATTGGAACATCGGCATATGATTGTGTGTAGATTTCAAAAATAGTATCAGAACCTTTTAATTGTCCAATTGCCGATGCTGCAGATTCTGAAACCAATTTCACTTCCAATGTATTTTTCTCTACATCAAATTCGCCAACGTATCTTAAAACATGATTATCGGCCTGGGTGATTTTTGAAATTTTAAAATATCGGTCAATCGCTTCTTTATCAAGAATTCCGTTTTTCTCTAGATGTTCTTCTTTAATAATAGAATTGATTTTAATATCCGACAGTTCAAAATCCTTTCCAATTTCCCTGGTCAGAATGAGCAGTTTTTTTGCCGTATCATTTCCGGATAAATCTTCTTTAAAAGTAGAACGCATCAATCCTAACAAACTGGCATCTTTTAAAACAGAAGAAAAAGTGGTTTCTTCATTCGAAAATCGATTAAAAACATAACTCAGATTATCAGAGAAAACACCCCGAATCCTGGTTATTTTTTCTCCCGAATAATACAAATCTCTCAAAGTCTGTAAAACCGGAAATCCGGTATCAACCGATGTTTCATACAAAAACTCTTTGTCGTACTTTTTAAGATTTTCCCGTATTTCTTTATAAAGATCAAGCGGAAGCGTATTTGCCTTTTTATTTACCGCGACAATATTAAATCCATTTTGAATCAATGTATTATAATGACTTATCAATTCATCGCTCGCCGTGGCATCAACAGCAATCAAATTTTCAAATTCGTTTTCTTTTGCAAATTCTATGATATCTTCTACTTTAAACGGAACAGCCAATTGCACAAAATTGGTTTCCCAGGCATATCCAACGCCTTCTTTCTCGAAAAAAGCAACGGTAGAATTGGTGATTATCGGAAAATGAAAATCGATGTTTTTACTTTGCAGAAAAAATTCCTGACTTTCTATTATCTGATTGATCAAAGTGCTTCCGATATTTCCAATTCCGAAAAGGATAATATTTATTTTAAGCTTTGACATAATTTTTTATTTTAATTTATTAAACCATATAAGTTATATAAGTTCATATAATTTAGACGCACTGCTGTGCGTCTCTACTTATATGGTTCAAAACTTTTATACTGAATGCTTTTCTCATAAAAAATCACCTTTAGCAAAAACTCACTCGCTAAAGGCAATTTTTCAAACAAAAAACAAAAAAACCTAATTTTTATTGATGCTGTATTGCGATTGTGTAACACTTGCAAATACAGTTTCCAAGTCTGCGATTAAATCTTCAATATCTTCGATTCCAACGGAAAGTCTGATCAAATCTTTTGAAACTCCCGTTTCCAGTTGTTCATCATCTGTTAGCTGTTGATGTGTTGTACTTGCCGGATGAATAATTAATGATTTTGTATCACCAATATTGGCCAGCAATGAGAATAATTTTGTTTGATCTACTACTTTTTTAGCCGCTTCAAAACCTCCTTTTAATCCAAAAGTGATAATTCCGCTCTGTCCTTCCGGAAGATATTGTTTGGCTAAATCATAATATTTATTGTTTTTCAGACCCGGATAATTTACCCAAACCACCTCATCTTGTTTCTCTAACCATTCGGCAAGAGCTAAAGCATTTTCGCTGTGTTTTTTAATTCGAATTGGCAATGTTTCTAATCCCTGAATAATCTGGAAAGCATTAAACGGACTCAAAGCAGATCCGAAATCACGTAATCCTTCAATTCTTGCCTTTGCAATAAAAGCAGCATTCCCTAAAGCTTCGTGATACACTAATCCATGATATCCGGCAGAAGGTTCTGTAAATTCAGGGAATTTTCCGTTAGACCAGTCAAAAGTTCCGGCATCGATAATCGCACCGCCTAATGAAGTTCCGTTTCCGGCAATATATTTAGTTAAAGAGTGAATTACGATATTCGCTCCGTGTTCAATTGGTTTTAACAAATAAGAAGTCGCGACAGTATTATCTACAATAAACGGCACTTTAAATTTTTTGGCTTCCGCCGAAATTGCCTTCAGATCTAATACGTCTAATTTTGGATTTCCTAAAGATTCTACAAAGAATGCTCTGGTGTTTTCTTTTGCGGCTTTTGTGAAATTTTCTGCTTTTGCAGGATCCACAAATGTGGTTGTAATTCCTAAACGAGGCAAAGTCACTTTTAATAAATTATAAGTTCCGCCGTATAAACTATTCGAAGCCACAATATGATCTCCGGCTTTTAGCAAAGTCAGGAAAGTTGTCGCAATTGCCGATGCTCCGGATGCTGTAACTACGGCTGCAATTCCGCCCTCAAGCGCTGCTAAACGTTGTTCCAGAACATCATTTGTTGGATTATTCAATCTGGTGTAAATAAATCCGGCTTCGGCAAGGCCAAATAAATTGGCAGCGTGATCAGCATTATTAAATACGTATGACGATGTTTGGTAAATTGGCACTGCTCTTGTGCTTCCGTTTTTAGTTACGTCGTGTCCTGCATGTAGTGCGTTTGTTGCGAATTTTTGTGTGCTCATGATTTCTTAGTTTTTAAATATTGTTAAATAGATTTTATATTGTAATTGAATTTTATTTTTGAAATAGATATTGAAATAGATTTAAACAAAGTCTTCCTCTTCTTCAAGATCATACATTTGAAACAGTAATGATTTTTGACTTTTCATATACTGTTCCGGATTATACTGTAAAACTTTATTGGTTTCTTCAGCATTATTGTTTTTTTGAGAATCTGTTCTTAATAAGTATTGAAATGCGATTGTATTGATATCTAGTGTGTTCATGATTTTTAATTTTAATTGTTGGAAATAAAAAAGCCCTTTCGGATGGCTTACCAAAAGGGCTTATAGTTGAAACTATAACAAAGATTTTATCTTTCACTTTCGGCAATAGCAGGTCTGGATGCACATCGACATCTTACAACACATCATCATTTTATTTACTACTGAATTCATTTTATTTTTTTGTTTTCACCATATAAGTGATATAAGTTCATTTTAGTTTTATTTTGAAACTCCACTTATATTTCCTTACATCACTTATATGTTTTAATTAAATTTTGATCAAAAAAAAACCTCTGCGATTTGCAGAGGTCTTATTGTTATTTTTAGATTTAGATACTAAACAATAGTGCACTCTGCGGAAGTTTCCGGCATCATGCAACACATATTTTTAATAACTAAATTCATTTTTGTTCTTGTTTTGTTTGGCAAATGTGAGAACTTTTTTTCAATCCACCAAACAAAAATTGATTTATTTTCCATTACCCTATCAAATTAGTATGATATGTTAAATTTCTGCTTATAAAAAGAAAAAAGTTCAACTTTAATTTGCAAATCAAAATGGTTTTGTACTTTTGCACCCGAATACAGAGGAAAAATTTGAACTGATTGCAACCTCTTCATAATGAAACGGTTCGTTATGAATACTGAAAGATTGATTTCAGTAGTAAAAAATGCTAAAGCAGGAATTCTCCTTTAGCCTTTTTCAGCAATTATTTTCCTCGCTTAATTTTAATTTAATAATTATTATGGCTTATTTATTTACGTCAGAATCTGTTAGTGAAGGGCATCCAGACAAAGTTGCAGATCAAATTTCGGATGCATTAATTGATAACTTCTTAGCATTTGATCCTGACTCAAAAGTAGCATGTGAGACTTTAGTTACAACTGGTCAGGTAATTTTGGCCGGAGAAGTAAAATCGAATACTTATCTTGATGTGCAGCAAATCGCTCGTGAAGTAATCCGTAAAATTGGATATACAAAAAGCGAGTACATGTTTGAGGCAAATTCTTGTGGAATTCTATCAGCAATTCATGAACAATCTGCTGATATTAATCAAGGTGTAGACAGAGCTAAGCCAGAAGAACAAGGTGCAGGAGATCAGGGAATGATGTTTGGTTACGCAACTAACGAAACTGAAAACTACATGCCTCTGGCTCTTGATTTATCTCATAAATTATTACAGGAGTTAGCTATTTTAAGACGCGAAAATAATGAAATCACTTATTTACGTCCGGATGCTAAATCTCAGGTAACTTTAGAATACAGCGATGATAACAAACCAACTCGTATTGATGCGATTGTAATCTCAACTCAACACGATGATTTTGATGAAGAAGCTACAATGCTTGCTAAAATCAAAAAAGATATTATCGAAATTTTGATTCCTAGAATTATCGCTAAAAATCCAGCTCACGCTCATTTATTTAATGATAAAATCAACTACCATATTAACCCAACAGGAAAATTCGTAATTGGTGGACCTCACGGAGATACTGGTTTAACAGGAAGAAAAATCATTGTTGATACATACGGTGGAAAAGGAGCTCACGGTGGTGGTGCTTTCTCTGGAAAGGATCCAAGTAAAGTAGACAGAAGTGCTGCTTATGCTACACGTCATATCGCTAAAAACTTAGTGGCTGCAGGTGTTGCTGACGAAATTCTTGTACAGGTTTCTTACGCAATTGGTGTTGCACAGCCAATGGGTATTTTTATCGAAACTTACGGAACTTCTAAAGTAAATTTAACTAACGGTGAAATTGCTAAAAAAGTAGAAGAGTTATTCGATATGCGTCCTTACTTTATTGAACAACGTTTAAAATTAAGAAACCCTATTTATAGCGAAACTGCTGCTTACGGACATATGGGACGTAAACCAGAGGTTGTTACTAAAACTTTTGCTGCTCCGGGCGGGCATTCAAAAACTGTAACTGTTGAGTTGTTTACTTGGGAAAAACTTGATTTTGTAGACAAAGTAAAAGCTGCATTCGGACTTTAATTTTTAATTCAAACGGTTATTAATTCTTAGACTTCACAGTCCATTTCTTTTTAATCTTACTTATATTACCCCCGATTTCTATTCGTTTAGAGATCGGGGTTTTTATTTGGTTATTAGTTTGCATTTGCTTTTCTTTAGTGTGAAATTAACCATCCCAAAAATGAGCAAACTTCCTTCGTTACAAAACGTATTAAATGCAATACAAAAAACAGTTCTTAGATTCCCTTTAGAAACCATTACAGCAATTCTGGGAACTATTTTTGCCATCATACTAAATGAGTTTGATTACAGCAATCCCAAAAAACATTTTTTCGAAAAAGCTTTATTGAGTTCTTCTCTATGTTTGGTTCTGTTTCTTTCTGTGAGTTTGTTTTTTCTTAGTTCGAACAAAAAGAACATTTTACGTTTTATCACAAGTCTAATTCTTGGATCGCTGGTTGTCGCTTTTGTTTTTAGTTTTAGAGACCGAATGATAGATACAGAATTTCAGCAGTTTTTTGTTCTTAATATTGCGCTGCATCTTTTGGTTTCCTTTGCTGGTTTTTTACCAAAAAAGTACAATCAGGAAGAGTTTTGGGAATTCAATAAACAGCTTTTTCTCAGGATTTTAACTTCTGGGTTATATAGCTTTGTACTTTATTGCGGTTTGGCTTTGGCTATTTTAGCTGTCGAAAAACTATTTAAATTTGATTTTTACGATAATATTTACCTTTATATCTTTTTCGTTATTGGCGGAATCTTCAATACCATTTTCTTTTTAAACGGAGTTCCTGAAATTGATAATGATGAGGTTCCGCTTCAGTTAAATTATCCAAAAGGACTTAAAAACTTCACTCAATATGTTTTATTGCCTTTAATAAGTCTTTACCTTGTAATTTTAATTTGTTACGAAGCCAAAATTCTTATTACGCTTTCGTTGCCGGTTGGTTGGGTTTCTTACCTTGTTTTGGCTTTTGCCATTACCGGAATTCTTTCCTTTTTACTCGTTCACCCAATTGCAAATGAAAGCAGAAATCTCTGGATGCGCACGTATAATCGCTGGTTTTATTTCTTATTAATTCCACTATTGGCACTATTATTTTGGGCTATTTTATACCGAATTAATCTTTACGGTTTTACACACGAACGTTATTATGTTTTATTACTGTCGGTTTGGCTGGCAGTTGTTGTGGCTTATTTTTTAATTCAAAAACATCCTAAAATAAAATTCATCCCTATAAGTATGTGCATTGCCGGTTTGTTTTCGATTGCTGGCCCGCAAAGTGCCAGTTCTGTTTCAAAATACAGTCAGTTATCCCGCTTTGAAAGTTATCTGCAAAAGGATAAAAAAACAAAACTAACTTTTGAAGAAGAACAGGAATTGAGCAGCATTGTTTATTTTTTGGAGAGAAATTATGGTTTTGAAGTTATGTTGCCGTACGCTGACAAAAAATTAGACGCACTTTATAAAAAAGATAAAGATCCGGATTCACATCAAATTATGGAAAGTTTAGGTTTTGAATATCGATCTGAATATGATCGAAAAGACGATTTAAACGATTCTTTTAGTTATTATTTTTATGAAAGAAATGATAATGCCGTTGAAAATATTCATGGCTATGATTTTAGTTTTACAATCCATAGCAGCATCTCTTTTGATTGTAAAGATTGTATCACTATCGACAACACACCTTATTCAATACTATCACAACAAAAAAAATACGATCGTAATTTACAGATCAATGAGGATATAATTCCATTAAAAATAAATGATTTTGTTAATTCAAATTCAGCCTTTAAGAGTAGAAATAATTACGATAATTCAGCCGTAAAAATTAATCAAAAGATAGAAAACTCAAAATACAACATTTTGCTAACGTATATTAGCGCAAATGGTAAGATCGAAAACAACAAAAAGATCTTAGAAAACTACCAAATAAAAGTAATGATTGGTATTAAAAAATAAAAAAAGAACCCGACAAAAACAAAATCTTGTCGGGTTCTTTTTTATACGAATTTTAAAATCCTAATAGGTTCCGTCTTCCATTTTAGTTAATGTTTCGCGAATTTCAACGGCAGTTTGTTCGTCAATTTCATCAGTTAAAAACTTAACTGCCAACTTTTGAGTTGCGATTGCTTTCTCTTTTTGACCGTCTTTATAATACAACTGCCCTAATGTATCTAAATAATACGGGTTATTTTTAGTTACAATTAAACTATACTCTGACCAACTTACAGCATCTTTTATGAAACTATTATTTGCAGGTTTTAATACTGTTGCCCAGGCAGCATTATTCGCAAGATTGGAATGATAATCTTTAAACGAATTCCATCCGTTATAAGAATAATCAGAATCAGTGTCTAATGTCGCAAACATACTGTCTAATCTCTCAATAGCATTCCCTTTTTCGGTTGATAAATTCGAATCAAAATAAGATTTAAATTCTTTTAAGAAAGCAATATCATCCACACTGTTTTGACTATCTGAATTCAAATATTCAAAGTAATTTTTATAACAATCAAAATTTCCTTTACCGCTTACAATCAACTTTTTGTAGATCGCAATTATTTTATTCTGATTTGCTTTTCCTGCAACACCTTCTTGCACTACATAACTATTTTGTTGCAAAGCCGATGAAATTTCAAAACTTAAACTTCCTTTTAGTAATGCTAAGGCAGTTCCATTTTCATCTTCTATGTTCATTTTTTCAATGGCATCGTAGTGCTTTAACAAATAATCGATTGCTAAGAAATCGGTATCATTAAAAACACGCTCTTCATTAAAAAATTGTTTAAAAAAGCCAACGTTTTTTATTTCTCTCAAAATCGTTTCTGCCAACTCTCTGTTTGGTTTTGTATCTTTTTGGTGTGATTCAATTAATTTTTTCCAGATTTGGGTCACTTCTTTTTTATCCAGAGTAACTTTTGCAATGTTAAAATCAACCGGATTTACCTCTACTGTAACAGAATCTGTCGTTTCATATTCATACGGTATATCAAGTATTGAAGCTTTATAAAAAGCCGAAATAACATCCGTATCTGTTGCTTTTTTATTCTTTGCCACTTTAGCAAAAGCAAAAAATGCATTGGCTCTTTGCAGTTTTTTGGCAAACTCATCATAATAACTTAACTCTGATTTTTTATCTAATAAATTCGATTTTGCGGTTGCCAAAACATCACCATCACCATTTAATATTACAATAGCAGGACTATCAGAAATTTTAGCGGTTTTAAGCCATTTTTTATCATCGGCTGTAGCCAAATAATAATTAAAAACATCATATTGCGCATTGTAAGCATCATACATATAATACCCAACCTGTTCTTCAAGATCTTTTAATACTGCATCAAAATCAGTTTTTGCTGCAGGGTTTTTACTATCATTATAAACTATTAAAAATTTAGTTTTAGCAGCTTTAGTAGCAGCAATAGCGCTTTTTAAATTGTTTTCGACTTTAAATTTAAAATCATATTTAGAAGCATAATCTACTGTTGCAGCACTATCTACAGCAACTCCAAAATCATCGCTAACTAAAGGTTCTTTTCCTGGATATGTCCATTTTAAAACACTTTTATTTTCAATTGGCGTAACATTTGATGCTACATCAGGCTGTGCATCTTTTGAATTTATAAATGTCAGAGGATTTTTTCCTGCATGTTCTGCAATCTGCAATTCATTTGTTTTTTTATCATAAAAACCGGCCAGATTTAAATCATTTACTTCATTAAGTTCATATTTAATCGTAATTTCTGAAACGTCTTTTGGTAAAGCAAATTTTGAAATCGTACTCTTTGCCTCATATTCTTCGAATACTAAATATAAATAATCGGTACGATCAATTTCAAACTCTACGTCGATATTGGTCCATTCGGGATCCAGCTTGGTTTTAATATCTGAAAGTCTTTCATATTGAACAGCTTCAGACCCTTTTTGTGTTCCTACATAAAATGAATAAAAAGAAGGATCTATAAACTTAATTTTAATTTTTTGGGATTTATTATCATTCTTATAAGTAAGGTTAAAAGGATTTTCGACCTTTTTACTTTGAATAAATATTAAAGAATCGCCTTTAATCTTGTAGTCTCCAGAGTAAAAAACCAATTCGTATTTATTATTGTCTAATAAGTTTAATTTGATTTTCTGACCCTTATTTGTAGAAATATAAGTTCCTTTTTCTATTGTTTTTGTTTGAGAGAAAGAGGCAAACACTACACAAAAAAACAATAAGAAACTCCATATATAATTGCGCATAATATAAATTTTGGCTTGTTAATATTAAACGTAAAGATATTTGATTATTATCGAAATCAATTGCCTTAAATCCAAAAATAGATACTTAATAGATACTATAGATTATATTTCATCGAAAAAATAATATAGCGCGGCTGCACGGTATATTGAGAAACCCTTGTAGAAAACTGCGAAAAACTGTCATCATTTAAATAGGTTGTGTTTAGCAAGTTTGTAGCCGATATTTTATACTCCCATTTGCTGTCTTTTTTTGATAAATTAAACTGGCACTCAGAAAATCATACTCGTTATTGACTGTTTTATTTCCGTTATAATAATGGTAAAATTCATATTCTGAAACAAACGAAAAACTATTCAGAAAATAATAATCTAATCTCGCAAAAGGTTTGTCTGTATAATAGGTCGAACCACTGTATTTATTGATTAACGCATTGTATCCAAACTCGATATTGGGCAAGTTTTTATAATTTGTTGAAGCTTTTACAGTATAACTCTGTACAAAACTTTCTGTTGTAGCCAATTGATTGTTCTGAATATTATTAAACTTCGACCAATTGAAACTTGCATTTACAGAAGCTTTATAATTCTTCAAGAATGATCGACCGTAATTTCCCATTCCCGAAAAAGTTTCATCTGCCAAATTTGAATTATAAGGAACAGATGACTGATTAATTCCTGTAAATTCTGCTGCTGTTTTTATCGCATCGACTTTTTTAGTATAGGTTGCATTCGCAAAAATATTTTCAAAATTGAACATATTATATTTAAAATATCGCAACGTATGTACCTGCGAAGTAGCATTTTCCAGAAAACGATTTCCTCTAAACAAACTACTGTAATCAGATAAAACATAACCCGCCGCCAATTGATTAACATCTGTAAAATCGTTTGACAAAGAGAAATTATAAGTTAGCGTTTCTGCTTTTTTAATTTGATAAAGAGCAAAAAAATCCGGTAATACTTTTGTAAAATTCTGAGAGTAATCTGTTCCTAACTGCGTGTTTTTCATTGCATACGAATGCACACTAAATCCGGGCGTTAATGTAAATTTCCCTGTCAATATTTTATAATGAAATCCTAAAAACACGTCATCAAAATTATAATTTACCTGATTGTTATTTTCCGAAGTATTCAGGTCATTTTTGTCACCATTATCCAAAATCTGAAACATATGAGAATTAAAATTTTGATGTGAATAGGTATTCCCAAATGTAATATTGATGTTGCTTTTTGGCGTTACCATATAATAGTAATCCAGTTTTGCATCGATTTTATTGGTTTTTACAAAACGATCCTGATTCAAATCATTTCTGTCTTGTCCGGAAACATAGCCTGCCAAATCAAAAGGCTGTGTTCTTAAATTGGCATTATAAAACGGATTTTCATCCTGATATAAATGCTGCATTTCAAAAGCAAAAATATTTTTGGTGCTTTGCGTATAATACAAACTCAAATTTTGATTTACCGATGTTGGATCCTGCTTTTTATTCGTTAAAATAGTTTCGGTATCCGAAATATTATCAACAACAGATTCCCGCAACAAATTGGTGTCTTCATCTTGTTTTGATAATTTTGTTAAGATGTCATAATCAAATTGAAATTTATCATTTGGTTTATATGTTGAACTCAGTTTAAAAAGACCCAAATTGTTTTTTTGATGGGTTAATTCATCTCGTTTTTGCTGATCGCCAGAATCTATAATGGTAGTTTGGGACTTGGTTTCCAAATCTGTTTTTGAAGTTGAAAGAATTCCGAAACCGCTAATATTCCATGATTTTGTAACGGAATAAGCAAAATTTGTCGCTCCAAATTTCGTTTCAATTTCCTTGGCGCGATTGTTTCTCAAAAGCGAAATACCAATATCATTCGAAGAAATATTAAAATTACTTCCGCCCTTTTTCATCATATTTTTAAAACCTCCCGTAAACTTAAAATAATCCTGTGCCGTAAGCGGCAGTTCTCCAATATTATTGAAATTGGTGATTAAATTTATACTGTATTTCGGACTATAATAAAATAGTTTCGGGTTAATAATATATCGGCTATCGAGTTCTCCAACTCCAATTCCTGCGGTAACATCACCAAACCAAAAGTTCTTTTTGCCTTCTTTCAGTTTAATATTCATCGCCACATTATCCTGATCGTTTTCTAAACCTTTTAAGGCGCTGACTTCGTTATAATTTCGCAAAACCTGAATTTTATCAATGGCATCGGCAGGAATATTTTTAACACCGAGTTTGGTATCTCCGTCAAAAAAATCTTTGCCTTCAACCATCAATTTGCTAACTTTTTTTCCTTCAACTTCAATCTCTCCATCAGCATTTACCTCAACTCCGGGAAGCTTTTTCAGTACATCTTCCAGTTTTTTTTCTGTTCCCGATTTAAAAGAATCTGCATTATAAACAATGGTATCGCCTTTTATGGAAACGGGCATTTCACGCACAATTTCTACGCCTTCCAATTCAATTCCGGCGCCATCCATGACAATGTTCTGTACTATATTTTCAGTCTTTGTCGAAATAGTAATTTCTTTCGATTTCATTCCGAGATAACTGATTTTCACGATATAAGATGCGTTAGGTTTCAGAGTAAGCTGAAATCTTCCTTTATCATTTGTAATTCCGTACGAATCCATAGCTTTTGTAGCCGAATTTACAGCCATAATATTGGCCATTTCTAACGGATTTTTCTGCTCGTCCTGAATGAATCCATCATAACGAACACTTTGAGAAAAGGAAACAGAAGTCAATAAAAAGGCTACGAAACAAAGTATTTTGTTCATTTTAATAATTTTGGAATTTGAACCCGAGCGATAGCGAACAGACAAAGCAATTTGAAATTTGGTCCCGAGGCTTCGGGATGGAAATTTAAAAGTTATAAATTTTATCTTCCCATCATTGGAGGTGGTCCACCTGCACGACCACGATTCATTTCCCTAAATTCTTCCATCTTTTTAATTACGGTTTCATCGTAATCTTTTTGCGAAATTACTTTTCCTTTTTTAGATGGTTTTATTTCTGCTTTTTCTTTGGCATTCAAAACAATTTTCGAACATAAAATCGTTGTTCTTCCGTCGTTTATTTCTAAAATCAAACCTGGTAAACCCCAATAGTTTTCCGGCCCCTGATTCACCGGAATTTCCGGCGTATACCAAGCTGTTACGATAATTTCTTTTGGCATTTCAAAATTATCTTCAAAGTTGGTTTTTGTTTCTCCCGAAGTTTTTTTGGCTTCGTCTTTCTTTTCTTCGGGTTTTTTATCTTCGTTGTTTTTAGGTCTGAA
This sequence comes from Flavobacterium sp. AC274, assembly GCF_979258275.1. Classification (NCBI taxonomy): domain Bacteria; kingdom Pseudomonadati; phylum Bacteroidota; class Flavobacteriia; order Flavobacteriales; family Flavobacteriaceae; genus Flavobacterium; species Flavobacterium sp. AC274. The sequence goes on from NZ_OZ409852.1 coordinate 16,311, forward strand.
ATTTCTAAAATCAGTTTTACTGGCTTCTTTTACAGCCGTAGCTTTGTAACAATTGTAACCGCCAATTTGCTTGGTTTCCTGTTCTAATTTCCAATTCAATTTTGGCAAGGAATCAACAACGAGAAATTCTTTTCCCATAAATTCCTTATCAACTGTATATGATTTCGTTTTTACATCTTTATAAAAAGTTCCGCCGCCGCCCATAAACGAATTCATCATTACTCGCATTCCGCCGCCTTGTTGTCCGGGCGCGTCCAGTTTTTCTTCTTCTTTATATATAGAAGCCGATTTATCAAAATTCAGAATAAACGTTTTCTCCAGCATTTTTTTCATTCGCTCCTCCATGTTCTTTTGCATTTCTGGCGTAATATCCCGATTACCGCCCCGCATACCTTCAAATTTTGGCGCCTGCGTTTTTGACTCATAAACAGCCATTCCTTGAAAATCTTTTTGAGCCTGCATTTGAGTAAATACAAGGATCAAAGACATATATATAATTACTTTTTTCATTTCGTTTTGTTTAAAATTGAGTAAATCCGATAAAACTTACATTCAAATGTATTATTTATTTTAAAATACTGAAAGTTAAATATATCAATTGCTGTAAGGTATAGACAAAATTGCCTATTAGTTAGACTATTACGGTTTACAACGGTTTAAATGGAAAATTCACGTAAATATGTCTTATTTAGGATATTCATCGGGTAGTTTTTTGTAATTTGGCTCTTCTGAAATCTTAATATTATGGGCAATACAGTTCGCATTTTATTTTTATTATTTATCGGCTGTACTGTCTCTGTTTTTTCGCAAAACCAAAAGCTAAATTCCACTTCAATCTCTCATTTTAAATTAGATGCTGATGAATTTATAGGTTATGACTCTTTTGGATTTTCCTATCAGATAAAAAACAATGTTTTCAGCAAAGTAAAAGGAAATGAGATTTTTGAATACAAAAGCATTTCTCTTGGAAATATTACTAAAGCAGATATTCTGAATCCTTTGAAAATTGTTTTATTCTACGAAGATTTTAATACTGTTGTTTTACTTGACAATCAATTGAATAAAATGACAGAAATTAATTTTTCTCAAAACAATATTCCTATTGTTGTTCCAGCAATTGGTATGTCTACTCAAAATCAATTATGGATTTTTAATACCTTAAACCAGCAAATTGGTCTTTTTGATTATTTAAAAAATGAATACAAAACAGTTTCTACGCCATTAACAGAAACCATTAAATATTATCAAACTGATTTTAATACTTTTTACTGGATTGATAAAAAGAATAATTGGTTTTCCTGCGATATTTTCGGGAAAACAACTGCTTTAGGAAAAATACCCGATTTTGATGATTTAGAAATTATAAACAATCATCAGTACATTTTTAGCAAGGCTAATTTGTTGTATTTTAAAGACATTTCTGATACAAATTCGAATACTGTTTCTGAAATCGAAGTTTTAGAAAAAACCTTTGATAAATTCTGCTACAAAGACCAAATTTTATCTATTTTTACAACTAAAGAAATTACCAATTATAAAATCGTAACACCGTAATGCACATAGCAATAGCAGGAAACATAGGCGCTGGAAAAACTACTTTGACTAAATTATTAGCCAAACATTTTAAATGGGAACCACATTACGAAGATGTTGTTGATAATCCGTATTTGGATGATTTTTACCACCAGATGGAGCGTTGGTCGTTTAATTTGCAGATTTATTTCTTAAACAGCAGATTTCGTCAGGTGCAGCAAATTCGCGAAAGCGGAAAAAAATCATTCAGGACAGAACCATTTATGAGGATGCTTATATTTTTGCTCCCAATTTATATTCGATGGGATTGATGACAAGTCGCGATTTCGAAAATTATACTTCACTTTTTGAATTGATGGAATCTTTGGTAAAAGCTCCTGATTTATTGATTTACTTGAGAAGCTCTATTCCAAACTTAGTAGGTCAAATTCACAAACGCGGACGCGAATACGAGAACTCTATTTCTATCGATTATTTAAGCCGTTTGAACGAAAGATACGAAGCCTGGGTTCAGACTTACTCAAAAGGAAAATTATTGATTATTGATGTTGATAATATCAATTTTGTAGATAATCCTGAAGATTTAGGAAACATCATTAATAGAATTGATGCTGAATTGAATGGGTTGTTTTAGAAAAAACACGAATTTCACGAATTTACACTAATAGAAAAATGCCTCTAAAATTTTAGAGGCATTTTTTGTTACTAAAATTTTAAAAGATAATTTTATTTATAATTAATTTCTTACTTTTATTTCGTTTAAAAATATTTTCCCGTTTTGGGAAAATTCAGTATATTTGCCATAGTTAATTATGAGAATAATAGCCAAAAGAACCTTGCAGAATTTTTGGGAAAGATTTCCAAATGCAAAACAACAATTATTATCTTGGTATCAGGTTTTTGATAAAAACAATTTTGATAATTCTAATTCAATAAAATCTTTATTTGGTTCTGCAGATTTTATAGGGAATAACAAAGTGGTTTTTAATATTTGTGGAAACCATTATCGTTTAATTGTAAAAATTAATTATGAAACACAAATTGTCTATATTCTATTTGTTGGAACCCACAATGAATATGACGATTTAAAAGATATTAAAAACTTGTAAAATGGATATAAGACCAATTAAAACAGAACAAGATTATGATTTAGCTTTAGAGAGAGTAAATACTCTTTTTGATGCTAGGCCTAATACAGATGAGGCTGACGAATTAGACATTTTGGTAACTCTTATAGAAAAATACGAAAAAATACATTATCCAATTCCAGAACCAGACCCAATTGAAGCTATTAAATTTATGATGGAACAAAATGGACTTACTGATGCTGATTTAGGTATAATATTAAATAGCCGCTCTAGAGTATCGGAAATTTTTAAACGAAAAAGAGCTTTAACAATTACACAAATTAGGGTTTTAAATGAAAAACTTAATATTCCTGCCTCAACTTTAATTAAGGAATATGCTTTAGTTAAATAAAGCTTTGTCAAAGTTTTAAATTTTGACAAAGCTTATCAGGTTGTCTTCTATTTTACAGCTTCTATTTTCGCTTTTACGTCAGCTTCTGTACCTTCAAAAACTTCTGTTGTTGTTGTGCCGTTTTCGGTTTTGGTTACAGTTCCAACTGTTACACCATTGATCGTAGATAAATTTACCTCAACTCTGTTTTTGCTGTATTTTCTTGTATCAAAACAATCTGTTTTTTGATTCGGATATTTCCCGTTTGCATCGTAATGCGCCAGACATTTTGCCGTTTCTTCTGCAGAACATCCTTTTTCTTTGCACATTTTAATACATTCTTCTTTGGTCAGCATGGCCAGATTTCCGCATTTAGAAGCAGTTCCTGCATGCATTTCCATTTTACAGCAAGCACCTTTTTCTGCAATTCCTGAAGCTGAATGTCCTTCTCCTAAAATTGGAGCAATTACCAATCCGATCAAACAAGTTAATTTAATTAAGATGTTCATTGAAGGTCCTGACGTATCTTTAAACGGATCTCCAACTGTATCTCCGGTTACTGCTGCTTTGTGTGCATCAGAACCTTTATAAGTCATTTCACCATTAATTAAAACTCCGGCTTCAAAAGATTTTTTAGCGTTGTCCCAGGCTCCTCCGGCATTGTTTTGAAAAACTGCCCATAGCACTCCTGAAACTGTAACGCCTGCCATATATCCTCCTAACATTTCAGCAATCAATTGGTTGTTATCTCCATAAACTAATTTTCCTAATAGCACAATTGCAATCGGAAAACCTATTGTCAAGATTCCCGGTAACATCATTTCGCGTAAAGCGGCTTTTGTCGAAATCTCAACACATTTTCCGTATTCCGGTTTTCCGGTTCCTTCCATAATGCCCGGAATTTCCTTAAACTGACGACGTACTTCGTAAACCATGTCCATTGCAGCTTTTCCAACAGAATTCATAGCCAAAGCTGAGAAAACCACAGGAATCATCCCACCAACAAATAACATTGCCAGAACTGGCGCTTTAAAAATATTGATTCCGTCAATTCCTGTAAAAGTTACATACGCTGCAAATAATGCCAATGAAGTTAATGCTGCAGAAGCAATTGCAAAACCTTTTCCGGTTGCTGCGGTTGTGTTTCCTACTGAATCTAAAATATCGGTTCTGGTACGAACTTCTTTTGGTAATTCGCTCATTTCGGCAATTCCTCCGGCATTGTCAGATATTGGCCCAAAAGCATCAATTGCTAATTGCATAGCAGTTGTTGCCATCATTGCAGAAGCTGCCAATGCAACTCCGTAAAATCCTGCTAAAGCATACGAAATCCAGATTGCGGCAGCAAATAATAATACTGTTGGAAAAGTAGAGATCATTCCTGTTGCCAAACCTGCAATTACGTTTGTCCCTGCTCCTGTCGAAGATTTTTGCACAATCGCCATAACCGGTTTTGTGCCTAATCCTGTATAATATTCTGTTACTGATGAAATAGCACCACCAACAATTAATCCGACCAAAGTGGCATAAAAAACTCGCAGTGACGAAATTTGTTGAGATCCTTCACCAAAAAACTCCATTGTCATTACTTCTGGAAGCATGTATTTTACTAAAAAGAAACAGGCGATTGCAGTTAAAACGATCGATACCCAGTTTCCAATATTTAATGCTTTTTGAACTTGTGCTTCTTTAGCATTTTCATCTGTGATTTTTACTAACGTAGTTCCGATAATCGAGAATAAAATTCCGAAACCTGCAATTGACATTGGAAGCAAAATTGGTCCGATTCCGCCAAAGACATCCTGGATATTTCCACCCATATCTTTGATAACGTAATTCCCCAGAACCATTGCAGCCAAAACAGTTGCCACATACGAACCGAACAAATCAGCCCCCATTCCGGCAACGTCTCCCACATTATCTCCTACGTTATCTGCAATTGTCGCAGGATTACGAGGGTCATCTTCCGGAATCCCAGCTTCAACTTTACCTACTAAATCAGCACCAACGTCGGCGGCTTTAGTGTAAATTCCACCGCCAACTCTCGCAAACAAAGCAATAGATTCTGCTCCAAGTGAAAATCCTGCTAATGTCTCTAAAACCTTAGTCATATCTTGAGATGAAGTCCAAACTCCATTCATGAATATCTGAAAGAAAATAATAAAAAAACCTGTTAATCCTAAAACAGCCAAACCTGCAACACCTAATCCCATTACGGTTCCGCCTCCAAAAGAAACCTTTAAGGCTTGCGGTAAACTTGTACGAGCGGCTTGTGTTGTTCTTACATTCGTTTTAGTTGCTATTTTCATTCCCATGTTTCCGGCTAATGCTGAGAAAAATGCTCCAAAAATAAACGCTACTACTATTAATATATGTGTGGTAGGAACAATAAAAGATATTCCGGCTAAAACTAAACTTGCAGCAATTACAAAAAAGGTTAGTAATCGATATTCTGCTTTTAAAAATGCGAGGGCGCCTTCGTAAATGTGATCTGAAATCTCTTTCATCTTTCCGTCGCCTGCATCTTGTTTTAAAACCCAAGTCCTTTTTATTCCCATGAAAAGTAATCCAATAATTGCCATAACGATTGGCAAGTAAATCATAAATGCATTCATAATATAGTAATGGTTTTGGTTAATAATCAACAATCTAACTAAACGAATTTAAACAAAAAAGCAATACTCCTGACGGAGTATTGCTTTTTTTATAATAGAACAGGGTAAAAATTATTTAATACTAAATAATCCCTCTGGTTTGTTTTCGATATCGTTAAAACGTTTTGTACACTCAGCAATAATTGCAAAAGCTTCGTTTACGTCTCCCCAACCTTCTACATCTACTTTTTTGTTTTCAAGATCTTTGTACACCTGGAAGAAATGCTCGATTTCTTTTACTAAGTGTGGATTCATATCTGAAAGGTCATTTAAAGAATTCCAGATTGGATCTGAAACCGGTACACAAATAATTTTTTCATCCGGTCCTTTATCATCAGCCATATGGAAAACACCAATTGGTTTTACTTCCATAACACATCCTGGAAAAGTTGGTTCGTTTACTAAAACCAATACATCAAGAGGATCTCCATCAAGAGCTAAAGTTTCAGGAATAAATCCGTAATCAGCAGGGTACATCATTGAAGAGAATAACATTCTGTCGAAACGCATTCTTTTGATTTCAAAATCGTACTCATATTTATTTCTGCTTCCTCTTGGTATTTCGATTAATACATCGAAAGTTGTTAGTTTGTCTGCGGTCATTTTCGTTTTTTATTATTTCTATAATTGCGATTGCAAAAGTAACCAAACAATCCTTTTTTACAATAAAAAACTGCATTAATCTGCCTACTTTTCTTTTAAATAACAGACAGTTAATATGTAATTTTCCTATTTCGCTTATTTAGGTAATAATGCCATAACAAATATGTTGCATAAGATCGATATGGCTTCCATTGTTCGGCATGAATTTCCATTTCTTGTTTATCATGAATATCGAGTAATTCTTTAATTGTATTTACGACTGCAATATCGCCTAGCGGAATCAAATCAGGCTCTTGTAAACAAAACATCAGATAAATATCGATCGTCCAATTTCCAATTCCCTTTAATTTGATCAATTCTTCCCGAACCTGTTGTGCCGACTTTGTAGCCAAACTTTCAATATCCAGTTCTTTGCTTAAAACTGCATCAGCCAGAATTTTAATATATTTTGTTTTCTGACGACTTACACCAAGACTTCTGAATTCTTCATCTGACAAAACCGACATTGTTTCCGGGTTGCAAGTAGTATATCCTTTGATCTTTAAGAATGTGGCTTTCGCCGAATCTATAGAAACTTGTTGCTCAAGAATAAGCAATACCAAAGTTTCAAAACCTTGTGGACGTTTTGGAATGGGCGGTAATCCGTACTTTTCTATAATTTCCTGAAAGATTGGATTTTTAGTTGATAGAAAATCAATGGCTTCTTGCATACCTAAGAGTTTTTAGCCCCGATAGAAGCGGTATCCTTTTTCTAGCTTCTTTAGCTAGGAAAAGATACAAGCGGATAGCGGGAATAGCTTCTAAAATTAATAAAAAATCTCGCAAAGGCGTGAAGTCGCGAAGTTTTTTTGCACACAGATTTAAGCAGATAAACGCAGATTTTTAATTTGAATCGAACAAAAAAATCTGCGTGAAATAATTCAACTGCATTTTTAAATAAAATGACAAAAACGCCAAACTGCAAGAATAAAACTTAGCGGCTTGGCGTCTTTGTAGTATAACTTTATTTTATTAGAAATAGAATCCGAAAGATCCTTTTACTGCAAATTTATTAGCATCCGGAGTATTTAGATAACTTCCTCTCCAGGAGAAATCGATTCTGAAAACTTTAAAGATATTTCCAATTCCTGCATTATACTCCCAGTATACATTCTCTGGTGCATTATAAGGCTGATCTGAAGCATTTATTGCTCTATTTGCCGCAGAAATAGTTCCATGAACTGCTTTTACACCAACAAACTCTCTCCAATTCAGTTTTCTCATAAAAGGGATTCTTGCAAATAATCTTCCTCCAAAATCATGATTCCATTGCAAAGTAGTGTATTGGTCTGTTATGAATTCGTAGAAATTTAAGTTACTAAAGGTATTTTCAATCGTAAAATAAGTCTGGTTTCCGGGAATTACACTCATTAATCCTAGCGGAATTGTTCCGAAAGTTTTTCCTGTTTCCAAAATAATATTTGATCTTCCCAAAGGCCCGATAATAATTGGCTGTTTATAGAATACTTGTATTTTTTCGTAAGCAAAATCACTGTTTAATACTCCTTTTAAACCATAACTAAAGTTTACAAAGAAATGACTAAAAGGACTATCGACAAGATCTCTTTCTACCCCAAAACCAATTGTTTTACGGTTTGGCATAAATTCGAACTGGATATTAGCTTCTGATTGTGTTACGGCACTTTGCACAACTCCTGCAGGATTCTCTGCTGTGGGCAATGTACTGTAATAATTTAAACTAAAAGTTGGTGAAGCTGATTCTAAAGTACGATATGAAAGTCCAGCCTGAACAACAAAGTTTTTCATTGGTTCCATTTCAACCGAAATATTACTCAAATTAATATTGGTTAATTTTCCGTTGCTTCCAGTTGTAAACAAAGCTGAAGAAGCAAAACTTCGGCCTAAAATATCGTTTGTTGTGGTTAAACTGGCTCCAATTTGTTCAATATCACGCCTGTTTCCTCCAGAAATGATGACTCTTTTTTGTTTATCTACCATCCATTTCCCTGAAACTCCGTACTTGAATTTACTATCATCAAAACCATAGGCTGTATAAGCTTGTATACGCCATGGATCATTTGGTCCAAAATACGTTCGGCCTCCTGCTCTTAATCGTAAACCTTCGACTTCGTTGTAACCAAACGTAGAAAATATAGGTCCGAAATCAAAGTTTTTAAACTCGATATAACCGCTTCCTAAAATCGAAACGAGACTGTATAATTGTTTAAATCGCTTCACTGTTTGCAACGTGTCAAGCATTTTATAAATTCCGGCTTCGTCTTTATTTAATTTTTCAAAACGATTTTCTTCCCAGAATTCAGGTGGTCTGTCATAGACAGCATTGTCTATAAAATTGACTTCTTCTTTATAAAATTTCTCCGGCTTTGGAATATTGAATTTATGATTTCTGAATAATGTGGTACGTTTTCCATAAACACCTTTTGATTTTTCTTTTTTATTTAAAGCAAAATCAGACATCATGTAATCGCGCGTCAATAAAAAAACAGAATCATTTTCTACCTCAAATTCCTGTTCGATATAAATATCTTTTACCCAGTTAATATTGGCGCTTTTAGTAACACCCATATTAATTTTTTTGATGGCAAAAGTAGAATCGTTTACCCAAAAATCTCCCTTAAAGGTTAATTCATTTTTTCGCCTTGGATAAAAAACAATATTATAACACCATTTTTTGTCAATAAATGCACTGTCTTTTAAAACATAATTATAGACGTCAATTCCGGTTTTTGAAAGCGGACTTGTAAAACTTTTATCAAAAAAGGTAAGGTGATTATCGTAAATATTATAGTCTGAATAAAGATCTTTTACAAATGACAAAATCTGCTGATTTCCATTGAAACCAGACATTTTGTTTCCTGTAATATTCTCTTTTACTTTCTTTAATTTGTTATCGCCATAAACATCATAAACCGATTCATTGATGAAAATAGGCAAATAGGTTTTTCCGGTAACATCTGATGTATCAACATGATCAAATACAAACTCCATTCCTTTAAAAAGTTTGTTTTTCATAAAAGCACTATCGATCGTGTTCATGTCGAACTCGACTTTCTCGTACTTTTGCATTTGATATTGGTTGAAAAGATATAAACCGTTTTTACGCTTTCTTTCCCAGATTTTTCTCAAAATATCTAATGCCGGATTGTTCTTTTTAGATGTTTTCCCGGTAAAAATTACAACTTCATTAAGCGCCTCGGCTTCCCCTAAAACAATTTTAAAATCATAATTTACAGCTTTATCTAATGGAACTTCTTTATCTGAAAATCCTGCAGATGTAACTAGTAAAGCCGTATAAGTATTTGGTGATTCAAGATAAAAACGCCCATCTTCATTAGAAACTATTCCGGTATTTGATCCCTTAAAAACAACATTTGCAAACGGAATGGGCTGATTTGATTTATCCAAAACAATTCCACTCACTTTCGTTTGTGCAGTAGCAATATTCGCAAATGCGAATACCAAAAATAGACTAAGTAAAATTATTCTTTTCATTGTCTGGGCAAAAAAAACTTCATCAATTAACTATGAATGATGAAGTTTTGTGAGTATTTTAAATTTGTATTATTTGTATAACACTTTTTTAACTGCTTTTACTACATCACCTGCATTTGGCAACCAGTCTTTTAATAATACTGGAGAATAAGGTGCAGGAGTATCTGCAGTTGTAATACGTTGAATTGGCGCATCAAGGAAGTCAAAAGCCTGCTCTTGAACGATATATGTAATTTCTGATGAAATACTTGCAAATGGCCAGGCTTCTTCTAAAATTACTAAACGGTTTGTTTTTTTAACAGATTTAAGAATTGCATCTTTATCCATAGGACGAACGGTTCTTAAGTCGATAATTTCGCATGAAATACCTTCTTTAGCTAATTCATCGGCAGCAATAAACGCTTCTTTAATGATTTTTCCGAAAGAAACGATAGTTACATCTTTTCCTTCACGTTTAATATCAGCAACTCCTAATGGAATTGTGTATTCTCCGTCTGGCACTTCACCTTTATCACCATACATTTGCTCAGATTCCATAAAAATTACAGGATCATTATCACGAATTGCAGATTTTAAAAGTCCTTTTGCATCATAAGGAGTTGAAGGTACAACAACTTTAAGTCCCGGAGTGTTTGCAAACCAGTTTTCTAAAGCCTGAGAGTGTGTTGCTCCTAATTGACCTGCAGAAGCAGTTGGTCCGCGGAAAACGATTGGCACATTAAATTGTCCCCCTGTCATTTGACGCATTTTAGCAGCGTTATTTATAATTTGATCAATACCTACTAAACAGAAGTTGAAAGTCATATATTCAACAATAGGACGACAACCGTTCATCGCTGATCCTACTGCAATTCCTGTAAAACCAAGCTCAGCAATTGGAGTATCGATTACTCTTTTTTCGCCAAACTCAGCAAGCATTCCTTTTGAAGCTTTATATGCTCCATTATATTCTGCAACTTCTTCGCCCATTAAATATATGGATTCATCGTGACGCATTTCTTCGCTCATCGCTTCACAAATGGCCTCTCTAAATTGTATTGTTCTCATATTTATATTGTATGTTGAATTTTCTGAAGAGCAAAAATAAATATTTTAAATAACTTAAAAGCATAAATTGAATTTAAAATCACTCGAAGTTCTTTCTATATTTAGGTTTTAACTTTTTAAACTTTATTGTGATATTTACGAAATCGATGTAACGTTGGTTATTTCGCTTGTGAAAACCATTTTTTAGAAAAATTTTATTTTATCTTTTTAACGTCGGTTATCTATTATTCATTTAAGAATGATGGTAATTAAAAAGTACATATAAGGCGATTTCACGTTTAATAGCTTAGACATTAAAATATTTATTCTTAAATGACTTTCAATACAAAGTTTTACAACCTCAACACTCCTTTTTTATGCACATTGTAATTTATCTTTTATCAGTCACGATCATTTTACAAAATATCCTAAACTGCAACTTTAGCCCTATCCTCAAAGCTATGTTACATAATAAGTCATTGTAGTGGTACCGCTATCGCGCTGCACTATAAACTCATTATGTAAAATATCACATTTCTTCAAAACCTTTCCCGATCCCGACGCTTCTGCCCACGCACTAGGATTTGTTTTTTATTTGTTCAATCGCCACATGACTAAGCATTTTTTTTAAGATAATGCCAGGAATTTTTCCTTTCAATTACAACTCTCAGCGGGGCATTCTCCCCAAAAAAACACAGCTATTTATTTCGTTTGGAAACATAAAAAAACCTCGCCATTTTTGGCGAGGTTTAATGCTTTTATTCTTTGTCGATGCTCTTTGAACCACACGAAAGGATTCGTGCGGGAGCTGTGGTCAGGATCTTTTCGGGTACTTTCTCTTATTCATAAAATTTAGAAGTTTAAAAACTACTAGCCAAGTTATTAAAAACACTATTGATTGTAGGATAAAGATAGCTATAAAGGAAATATCAACCATTACTAAGCCAAATAATAGAATATTTACTGGAATAGTTAATATTACTAGAGGTAACCACAAAGGATTATTATAGTCAAAACCCATTATTGAATAATCAGGAAAACTTACCATAACAGCGATAGTTCCCAATAGTACGTAAAAAAAGCTTATTATTAGTGCTTTACATAAGTTTTTATTTCTCATTTAAAATGATGGATTAGTTAGAGATGCAGGAACTACCAAAGATTGTCTAATATTAGACCAACTTTGTTTAAAAGATGAAGCGGCATTTAATCCATCTCTTAAAATAATGGCTTTACTCATTAATTTATATTCTCCAGCCTTACTATATTTATCTACCAATTTATCCATACTTTTTACGAATGTATTATCAGCAGTAGTTGTTGCTAAATCTACAAAGAGCCCCCTCCACCAACAGCTCCTATTTTATCATAGTCTTTGTCGTGATTAAAAGCAGGAATTTCTATTTCGGTAGGTTTTACTGAATAATCAGATTTTCCATTGTATTTCTTAGGATTATTAGCTCCGGGATAATTATATCCAAATAAATTTTTATTTAAAGTTTCTGGATTTAACTTGTCAAGATCTACTTTATTATCTTTCATAGTTGAATATAATTTCTCAGCACCTTTCTTACTTAAATCTGCATTTTCGTAGTTTTTATTCACATATGTCCTAAGCGTTTCTGCATTATCTCCTTTATCCTTAACTAAAAGTCCACTCTTGTTAGGATGCCATTTATTTTCCTCTGCACTCATTCCCGTAGGATCGATAAATTTCAAAGGATTATTAAGAGCGTAAGCATATGAAGACCATCCTTTAAATTTCTCTGCCATCGGATCGACCGATATAAAAATCCCAAGTTTCGGATCCTCATATCTTGCACCAAAGTAATACATTCCAGTTTCTCTATCTAATTCCTTAGAAGTAAACAAATACGGCGTATTCCACTTAGCATTCTTCTCTTCCAAGAAAACTTCCCCGAAAGGCACGTACTCTACATGCTGAACAACCTCTCCATCTAAGTTGCTAATATACGAAGAACTTCCCAAATGATCTGGATGGTAATAAAATTGCTGTAACTCGGCATTATCATTTTTTGCTGTCATTTTTCCTGTTGAAGAACCACCCGAAGCAGTTCCTCCGGAAGGATTACAACAAAATCCAAGTCCGTTTACATAATCATTATTATCCAAACCATAGTAAGGAACGTCAAGCGAAGCATAATTTGCTTTAACTGTTTCTAACGATTTTTTGTATTTAGTGTCATAATCTACTTTTACACCAGAAAATGATTCCCCTGCTTTCTCTACACGTCGCGGATCTGCTCCGTAACTGTCGAAATCTCCAATCTTACTTACAATACGCTGTGAGCCTATATAAATATGTTTGGTGTATCTTCCGCCATTCTGAGCTACCAAATAAGGGTTTACATACAGTGAAAAATCACTTGTAGAAGTTTTTCCTCCAGAGAAAGCAGAGTTTACAAAAATACCTTGTCCGCCTCCGGACATTTTCGTTATACGTTCGCCTCCTGCATCATAACTGTAAGATGAAACATAACCGTTTATACTTACTGCTCCCAAACGGTTTTCTTCATCCCAAAGCATTTTTTTCTCGAATGCTTTTTCAGCCACTTTACCATCAGCTTTTACTTCTTCGGTATTTACATAAATCATGTTCCCATTAGCATCATAAACATATTTGTTGTTTTTCTGTTTGTCGACTTTTGGGTCTGTATTTTTAGTTCTGTATTCTGTTTCGGATACATTATCGAGCTGGTGTTTGTTATTACTGTTGTAATTGTAATTCATCACATAACCTGCTTTCAACGCTCCCGGATCACTTACTTTGTTCTGCGCTACGTTTTGTGTTTTACTCACGATATTGTGCAGATCATCATACTTCATTGTCAGGTTGTAATTGGCTGTTTTCTGATCGGCTCCGGTGTACACTCCACTCGCACCGGTTAACTGGTACAAATTATCGTAACTGTAATTGTGCGCTATCATACCGCCCATTTTAGCTGTTACACCTGCAGCGCTATTAGTCACGTTCAGTACATTGCTTACTTTGTCGTACTGGTATTTATTGTTCATGAACATTCTTGGCGTATTGGCACCTTGATATCCTGTTCCTGAAGCTACGGTCATATTATCCAATCTTCGTCTAAGAGGCTCGTAGTTGTACTTAGTCTCTGTTCCGTTACAATATTTTAAATAACTTCTTTGTTCGAACTTATCATAGCCTATCTTGTTTACATAATTGTAACTATATGCTTTTTTGCCTGCCACTGCCTGCAATAATCCTCCTGAATTGTAGGTATAACTAATTTTCTCCTGATCGGGATAAATCATTTCCTGCAAACGGTTCCAGCTATCATATTTCCAACTTGTAACATAGGTTGCAATGGCTTGGTTGGGAACAATTACGGTTCTACGAATACTTTCAATCTCTCCCATTACACCATATGAGAATTCCTGCGCACCTGTAACGTCTTCCATTAAAATTAACTTCCCTCTACGATTCTGGCTCTCGTTTCTAGACCCAAAAACATAACGCACATCATTTTCAGGATGTTCGGGATAATGAATATTTGTTAATCGGTTGAAATCATATTCATACGTAATCTTTTTGCTTTTGGCTTCCAGATTCGCTGTTTGTCTTTCGAGTAAATTCCCCAAAGCATCAAACTTGAAAGTACTTTTTCCTGCATCTGGCTGAATGACTTGTATGCGCCTGTCGGCTAAATCATAAGTGCTTACTGTTTGTTGTCCCTGTGCATCAGTAACGGTAATATTTCTACCTATTCCGTCATAACCAAACTGTGTTGCCACATTGTTTGCATCAAGAGTTTTCATGGTCAGTCCTGAACCGTTGACAAAACTTGCATTGGTATTGTTTAATGCATCTGTAACTTCTGTTTTAAGTAAATTACTTTCTATGGTATAAGCCATTTTAGTTGCTGCACCATCGGGCAAAGTCGTTGTAATGGGTCTGTCCAAAATATCATACGTCGTTTTGGTCGGCGCAGTCGAATCATAACTATCCATAAATTTATTCCAATCACCCAAAGGTGCTGTCTGTGGGTAGTAGGCTTCTTTGGCACGACCAAAAGCATCAAATTTCGCACGTCCTGAAACCACCATTACATCACTTTGTTGATCAGGTGTTGTATTATTTGTAATTGCAGCATCTTTCTTAACCTGAATTGGCCTTCCTAATCCATCAACAAAAGTTACAGTTTCGATAGGATCATTTGGATGCTGAGCATCAAAATGTTTCGTTCTCGCATAAGCGGTTCTGGTGATATTTCCGTTAGAAACCACTGTTGTTGGAAAATAATCCATCATTATGGTGTATGGTTGTCCTGCAGCAGCTTCTTTGGGTCCCTGTACTTTGGTTAATCTTCCAAATTCGTCTATTTCTTTTTTAATTACGTAACCGTTTATATCTTCTGTTTCAAGTGCAATCCCATAACGATAATCGTAATCTCTGGCATAACTGCGATACTCAAAATTATCTGAGATTTCTTCGACGTACATTTTATAATACCTGTCATAACGGTATTTATAAACCGGACGTTCTTTTTGTAATTCTCGGGCAGTGTTTTTTGAACTATATTTCCATAAATATCATAATTTATATCAGTAACTGCCCATTGGCTGTCATTGATTTTTTGGGACACCTTTGTAAGATGACCAGCATAATAGATGTCATAAACAGCTTTTACCTCATGCACTGTTACCCCGCCAATGGTTACTTTGCTACTTGTAGGTAATCCTATGATATGTTTAGATAAATTGTTTCCATACTCAATTTCGGTTTTATAATCTGCAGTGCTATTGTCTTTATAGGTATAACTTTTTAAGTCTCCAAAATTGCCTGAACCTACATAATATTCACTATTTATTTCGCTTAATTTAAGGGGTGTAGCACCGCCTTCATAAGCATAAGAAATGATTTTTTTAGCTGGATTAAAACTTACGCCTCTGTCTGAGCATATTTTTTCAGTCGGTGCAAAACTATAAGTATCACCTGTTGCTTTTACAGCATATGTATAATAATCCTGAGTACTTTCGGTATATTTTACTCCTGAATTTGAACTGCTATTTACACCTTCGTTACCTTCTAAAACAGAACTTAATAAGTGTCCGGCATTGTAATAATCAGATACATCGTAATTTTGTGTTAGTGTTCTGTATACTTTATCTCCGTTCTCTGTATCAATGCTTTGGGTTTTTACTTCTCCAAAACCAAGGAAACTTCTTTCATGTCGTTCATATTTTCCTTTAGCATATGCAAACTGAGTTTTCATATCGGGACCATCGCTCGCAATTCCGTCTTTGATAATAACGCTTTGCATAACCCATTTTCCTCCTGGGTGGTCATATGTTGGGGTGCTGCGACTATAGTCTACAATAAACTCACCTCCAAGTGGCGTATGAACTGCTTTTAATTTATTGGTACGTGCAATGGTGGAACGTTTTACGCCCATATTGTCATCTGATGTTGAAGTCAGGTAGTCCGGAAATCCATCTCCGTCAATATCTTGTAATTGTGTTTCAACACGGTTGCTTGAAAGCCCTACATTTACTCCTGGTGTAACCGATACTTTAATACTAACTATTGGTATTCCAAAACCTACAGTATACGCTGTGTTAAGTGATTCTGCAGTAGAAGATACCTGCCCTAGAACTTCTAATCCACTCCATGGCATTGGGGAACTGTAACGGTCTCCTAAATTCAAACGAACCAAATTATTTTTAAACACCTGATCTACTAACCCGTCTCCGTTAACATCCTGAAGACTAAAATCGTTCCAGCTGATATTTTTTGAAATTCCGTATCCTGCACTTATGGAAGAAGAACCAAGATCAACTCCCAAACCAAAACTTGGGAATATTGATTCTCCCTTAGAAATATCTTCTAAACCAAGATCTATTGGTTCTGTAAAGCTGTAACCTAAATTAAGCTGTACTTTTTTATCACTTAATATTTTATCAGGCAAGCCATCGCCATTTACATCTATCCAGCTTTGTACAGCTGCTTCTTTATTATAACTTACGCCCCCGCTTATAGTCAGTGATGAAGATGCGGCCTTGGCTTTATTTAAAGCGCTTTTAGCAACTTTGTTTGATTTATCTTTCTTAAAATCTGCTCTTGCTGTTGCAACCTCACTAGAGAAGAAAGCGTTACCTCCCGCAGATAAACTATAAGCTTCGTGGCTGCTCTTATGCCCTCCATTAATCGCAATATTTTCACCATCAAAACCTCCTCTGCTATTGGTCATCTGGATATTTGCTTTGGTAATAATATCCGGAAATCCATCTCCGTTCATATCCTGGAAATCAATAATAACTTCTGAACTTCCTGTTGCTGTGCTGGCAGTTAAAGGCGCTACTCCCGCCTGAACTGATGTACTTTTGGATTTAGTTACTTTATTAACTCCAAAAGCGCTCGTACCTTCTGTACAATACGGATTGTTTGTATTTACAGCCCCTGCAGCTAAACCATCGAGCGGGTTAGTTAGTACTACATTATCCTCTCCTAAACGCGAACTTGATACGACTGTACCATTTATATAAGTTAGGTCATCTCCACCTGACCAATATTTTTTAGCTATTACATCAGGACTCATTACATTAAAGATCATCTTTCTAGGATCTGTTTCTTCTTTGTCTGAATTAGGCAATACTAGTTTGCTTTCGTCTATGGGTTTATCGTAACGTTTATCCATAGCATTATAGATAAATTGTCCCCAATGACGCTGCATAGGTCCAAATTTCTCCGTATCAGATAAAACCGGAGCAAATACCGCTGCTGTAATTGAAGTTCCATTTACAGTTACTTTCGTTACAACTGTTGCGCTATTTCCTAAAGCTGTGCGATCAGATACGGTATATTCTATCCAGATTTTGTCACCTGCCGCTGCGGTTACTGCTAATGGTGTTGCAGCTGTAAGTGCGCCATTTAGCATAGTGTAATTTTTCTTGCCTAATAAAACTCCTGTACTTGTTTTTGCAGATAAGGTTACTTTATAAGCAATTCCGTTAGTATTTACTGCTGTTAATGCCGGTGTCAAAGTAAGTGTTCCTGCTGCAGCAGCTGTGTACAATTGTCCTTCTATTAAGTGAGTGCCAAAAAGGCCGTAGTCTTTAAAAAGTACTGTTTCATAATCTGATGTTCCGGTTATATTGGCAGAATTTACTCCTGTACAATTAACATCTGAAGGCGCAGGAATTACCGCACTATATTGTCCTGAAGGATAATGTGTTAGTTTAGCATCCCAGCTTATTTTGTCCCAAGCGACATTCGTATCACTGGTTATGGTAATTTTTACTTCCTGATACTCTTCTGTAAGGGCAGGTAGCACCGTTTTTGCTGTTAATACGCCATTAGCAGTTTCTGTAGCGGCATAGGTTTTGCACCAAAGTGTATTAAATATACCTGAACTGTTTTTTCCTAAGAGGCTAACCGTAACGGCGTCACTGGTAATGGGTTTTGTAAAAACTCCTGTAACCTGTACTGCTCCCTGCTCATTTGTTTTCTGGATTACTATATTAGACGTATTGTTATCTACGACAAACCCTTCTGTTGCTTTATAGCTAAAACGCTGTTGCCCTTCTGGATTTGTGGGCAGATTGGTTCGGGCGACATCAGTATAAGTGATAACCGGGTTCCAGTCGACCTGATCAAAAGCTCCATTGGCCAAATCTGTACGTCCGGATTGTACCCTGAAATAGACTTTTTCACCTTTGGCTACTGTCTGTGAAGCAACCGAAAGCGTTTTTGAATTTGCTGTTTTAGTTAGTGCCTGCTGTGTTACAATTTGTGTTGATCCTTTTTGGATCCCAACAAATACACCGTCTGCCAAAGCATATTCGGCTTCATCATAATTGCCTGTTGGCGCAATAAGCATCGCTGTACTTTCTATTTTTATTGTTCCTGCAAAAGGTGCTTCCCATACCCTTACTACATCGTGTAAAGGAGAATTGGCAATTGCCTCTGCTTGTTCTGCCGGATCTACCGCTGTTACACTGGTATCTATAGTTCCGCCTGCCTTTATAGGACTTGCAGTATCCGAACTTGAGGTTGTAAAAGTTGGTATCGTTTTACCATTAAGATTTACAATATGATTAAAATAAACCACTCCGTCACGAACCAAATCGACAAGACCATCGTTGTTTACATCCTGAAAATATGCACTGGTAGTTGTTTTACTATTTTCATAGCTTGTTCCTACCTTCCCTACTGAAAATCCTAATCCAATATTTGCAACTGCTCCATAACTTGTAGCTGTTGACTTTGTAAATGAAAATGTTGAAATTCCATTAACTTCAAGTTTATCTCCAAAAGTATTATCCCCTTGATTAGAACGGTAGTAAATACGGCCTGCTTCACTGAAAACTTTATCTGCCAGACCATCTCCATTAATATCTACTAAAGCCAAAAGTCCTTTTGACTCTGAAGGTGAATAAGAAAAACTGGCTCCAAAAGTATTACTTTCAGAAGCATACATTTTATCATCAACACCTACTCCTACAAACAATGAGAATCCTTCAGAGGTAGAAACTCCTCCTCCTAATGCTGATATTTTGTCATTGAAACTAACGCCATCTCTTGTAATATCTGCTTTAGTAATAACACCATTTCCGGTTATTTTATCGCTTCCGGTATTCCAGTTTTCGGTGTCATTTTTAAAAGGCACATACCCTTCAGACGCTTTTACATCATCGTAATATTCAAAAACATGTTCGTTAAATTTTACGCCTGCTGCAGTATTCTGCACTATTTTCTCCAGAAGGGTTTTCTTGAATGCACCATCATCTTTTTTGTAAACAAAATCATAGCTACGTAAAGTTGATCCAAACTGCGTTACTAGTATTTTGGTCAGCAATTTATTTTGGGAGGTTAAAAAGCCGTAACGTCCACTATTCGTTTTTACTGTTTTTGTACCCGCACTGGTAAACCAGATTAAAGTTTGCTCGGTGGTTTCCTTCGTGCCACATAAAATAGAACCCAGATACAGTGACTGCGCCAATAGCTTGCCCCCTATGTTTTCAGAAGCCGAATTGTAATTGTATTTTATATAATCACCATGCAGATCTACCACCGATGTCAAGTACCACTCTGCATAATTGCCACTGCTGCTTTTAATCCCGGATTGATAAGAATATACAATACCATTTTTATCTGTTACACGCCAGGTATAGTTGTTAAGACTCCCTATTCTTATAATTTTACTAAAATTACTTTCCATTCTAGGATAAAATTGCACTTCACCACTTTTACGGGTAATTTTATTGCCTCGGTGTGCCACTGTTGGATTTTGATTGTCCATCATTACTAGCATCACACCATTTAAACTATAAGTTTCTGTTTCTTCCGTAGGGCTGTAGCGCGGCACTCCCCAGCGGGTATCTACCGTAATTTTAGGTATTTCTATATCCCAGCCTTCACCTAGCCAGCCACTGCTTCCATCACTGTTATAAGTTACATTTATGCTGGGCTGCATACCATTACGTGCTGGCGGCACTTCGATAGCATAACTTAAATTGGCAGATCCCTGTTGGTTTGCGCTTGGCGGCTGTATGGTTTGTATAGCTGCTGTAGGATCTGCTGCCTTGATGTCGTTCATCATGGTTGCCGCAAAACCTTGCGTGTCTGGAGATTCGGGTGTTTTGATAACCCCGTTGATCATATCGGTAAAATGAGTTGTCTTTGAAATGATGATTTGATTTGCAACATCTAAACTATCACGTTCCAATGCTTCCCAATGTCCTGTGTTTTTATCAAAAAGAAAGTACGAATGTCTTCTTCCGTATAACCCGGAGGAAGTAATTCTTTGTTGTATCCTAATTTTACCACCGCCCCGTCTGCAAAATGTTCTCCGTGAGGTAAAAAACGATATCCTCTGCCATTGGTTAAATTGGTCATTAAAGGGTCTAACGCAGGCAGATCAATAGATCGTAAAGGGGTAATGCTTAATGTTTTATTTTCTAGTAAAGCAGTATTATCAACTTGAATACTGGCAGCGCCAATAGACAATGTCATTTTTTGTCCTTTTACAAATGTTTTAGAACTTCCTGAAAGAACATTCAATAAAGGTTCCTGATGAGTTACCGAAACTGGTTTCATCACAATATTTTGCTGTAAAGTTTGTCCGGCTGTAGTAATGTTTACAGTTGCTTTTGAATTGTTTTGCGCTGGCATAACATACTCAAAAAATCCGTTTTGATGGGGAATTTCTTTTCCTTCAATACTAATCTTGCTGTCTGATGTCAATCCATCTACAAAACCACTTATATATCCTTGTTCATTATAACTTAAAGCAGTAAGATTGTCTAATTGAAGTGATTTTGATTTCCCTTTTTCGATTACCAAAGCCAGATTACGAACCTGATAACCATAACTCGCATTTTCTGGTAATGAAAACA
Source organism: Flavobacterium sp. AC274 (assembly GCF_979258275.1). Taxonomy (NCBI): domain Bacteria; kingdom Pseudomonadati; phylum Bacteroidota; class Flavobacteriia; order Flavobacteriales; family Flavobacteriaceae; genus Flavobacterium; species Flavobacterium sp. AC274. The sequence goes on from NZ_OZ409852.1 coordinate 37,475, forward strand.
ATAGAGTATTATCGCCCTGTTGCAAACTTCCCACGCTTATATATTGCTCCTGCGTGCTCCACTGGTCGCTCTTCTGCACCCAGTTTCCTCCTCTTGAAAATTCGTCATTGATACTGATTGCTGCACCATGATAGTCTGAAATACCTTGCAGGTCGTAAACAAGCTTAACACGATCTCCCGAGTTTAGTTTTTCTTTAAGTGAAAAATGGAATACATTATCTGCAGGATTATCCAGAAGTTTACCTGCATACAACCCGATAACTCCTCCATTTTCGGCTGCTGGAATTATAAGCTGTTTGCTTTCATCAGGCAGGTTTTCGGTCGTTTTTTTCTTGCTGTTACTATCTGCTGCTTTCAAATTTGGCAATACTGCCGCATGCTTCTGTGTGTTATTTTGAGTATTTGCTCCCGATGCTGTATTAAAAGATACCGTTTTGGCAGTATTTAAATTATAGGCAAGTGCGCTTTGCCCAAAGATTATGACAGCCAATATACTCGCAGTAATTCTTTGCAAGTTTGATTTTATATTTTCTTTGTTTTCCATTATGGGTATTGATTTTCCTGAATTGGTATGGATGATTATTTTTTGATCTGTAGTCCTGAGGTTTTAAAAAAAGCCGTCATTTTTAATTACTACTACTGTATAATGATTGATTTAGAGAATTCACCCTCGGTTGTCAATACCTTTATGATATAAATTCCTGATGTAGGAATACTGGTAGTAAACGTGCCTGTTTTTTGAAGTTCAGGATTTCGAAGCTGCGTTATTAATGTCCCTGCTGTATTAAATATCAATACCATCATCTCTGAAGGATTATTTAATTTTACATAAATATTGAAATTTGCCCCTGCTTTTGAAGGTACCGGAGCTACGACAAGATTATCTGTTACAGGTGGTGTTAAAGGCGGTAGAATTTCCTTGCATTCAGGAGCTTTAATCTCTATTTTTTGCACTACTTTGCTGGCTATACCGTCACCTTCTGTTATGGTTAAGTAGGTTGCCGTTGACCATCCAAGTTTGGTCGAACTGTTTACAAAACCGGTATGAGTTACATTATAAATACCATTACTTGTTCCTTCAAAACCTATAAATCCAAAATAAGGTTTTCCCACCTCTGATGGATACAAATTTTTAGTTCCCACGAGATTGCCATTAACCGAGCATTTTAGGATATCGTTCTGCATTTCCAATTTTATTCTGTCGCCTTTATTTAATATTGCTAAAACAACGTCGTATATACCTCCTCTACTAAAGAAAGATAGCCTACCACCTACATCTATGTGCAGTCCATAATTTAAAGCATCTCGGGTGAGGGTTGTTTTTTGATCAATAAAACCTATGTATTTAACCTCATATCCATAGTAGTCAAAAATATCAGATACTGTCCATTCCAAACTTCCATTTCCTGGTGTGATTAAGCTTGTGTTTGTCACTGAGGCTACCAGAGCGGATTGATTTCCTCCGCTTCTTTCAAAATTGGTCCCTACCATTTCCAAAGTCAAATCATAATTACCTGCTTCCAGATTGGTCAACGTTTTTTTAGGTTCATTAAAAGTCCCTGTTTGCAAAACCGTAGAAGTTCCTGTTTTATTCAAAGTGTATTTATATGCCGGAAAACCTTCTTTTACTTCAATATTGATTTTTCCGTCTTGTTGTAAGACTCCATCAACACAAGTAGGCGGTATGGCTTCCTCAACGGCAATTAATTTTACGGCTTTATCTTTATATCCAAAAGAAAAAACATCCTTGCCATTACCATCTGTATCCCATAGTACATTGTTGAAAATTATTTTTTTCGGGTATTGTCGATCTCACTAATGGGTAGGTATTCTACATTAGCAACTCCAAATTCTCCAGTACCAGAACGGTCTATAATCAGGTAACTTCTATCTGTATAGTTTGCAAATTCTGCCGCTCTTGAACTATCATAAGAAAGTTCTACTCTTGATCCTGTTGCTACAAAACCGCCATGAAGTACTGTCAGCGAAAAATTTACATCTTTTTGTTTTGACGATACAACACCATAAAAATCCTTATCTACATCTGCTGGCAAAACGGTTAGGATTCTTGTTGTAATTGATTTTACGCCATTGGGATCATAGATATTTATAAAAACCTGATTTCCTTTTTTTCTATGGTAGTTTTATGATAATTTGGTATTATCACTCCTAAATAAACGGGTTGTTTGGTGTTTTCGATTGCATAAATTGATCCATTTGGATCCATTTTTATACCATAATCCATTGATCCTGCAAGCCCGTTCTGCGCTCCAAATTTTACTGTTACGTCACTTCCTTTTGCTACTGTTTTAAACTCCAGATAACCATTTTTTTCTGCGTAGGCGTTTTTGTGACACTTATTCCTTCCACATATGCATAATCACTAGTAAATGTACTTTTACCTAAATTCGAATCTACCTCAAATCCTTTACTGTTAAAAAGTAATTTCTTTTGTTCTGCTGTTGGGTTTGGAATGTTCGTAACAAGTTTCCATGTTCGGGTCATTCGTTTTATCCCTGCAATACCACCGGCATCTTTAGTGGCTAAAATACCATTGTCATCCCCCCATAAAGCGGCATTCTTATCTGCCAATTCATTTGCGGGCATCTGCCCCATTGCCAATAAACGGTAACGTGTAGACTGGTCTCTATAAGCAGGCTCCTGATAAGAATCATAAGAATCAGAATAATAAGGTCCTTCTTCGTAACTTGTAGTAGAAAAAGGCTGATTTAAACCACTGGCATCATCACGCATAATTCCGGCAATACGGTTGTTGTAGGCTGTGTTTGCACTATAATCCCAAATTAATTTATCGTCACTCGCTATATAAGAATTAGTTAAGCTCACACCATATTTTACAGCCAGATAAGTTTCGGCTTTTCGGCGTTCAAGCAGTGTTAAAATACGGCTGTAGACAAATAATTCGGGCAGATAACCATATAGATTATTATAGAAATTTTTCATGGTATAGGTTGAAAAACCATTGGGCTCATTAATATGAACATTCCCAAGAGTTAGACTTGAATTTTGGTCTTCTCCCCAAACCGAAATATTAGGCTGCTGATATTGATAATACGAAACAATTTTTAAAGAACGTTCTCTGAATTTGGCTTCCGATCCTTCGCTGTTGTCTTGTTTTCGGTACAAATCTTCTCCATTCGCTTCTCCATAATCCAAAATTTCGCCCCCTCTTTCAGCACTGTCTACTATTTTATCATTCGTTATTAATGTGCTTTCATTTGGTCGGCCTTTAACTCCAAATAAAGTAGTCTCATAGTTAAAATTGGTGGTTACAAAACCGAAAATTCCAATTATTGTAGCTTGTTGTAGGTTAGTTTGGTTTAAAAAACTCACTGCTCCAACCATTCATATTCAATCCGGTATTAAAATTAAAATTACGGTTGGTATAAGTATATTCTTTAGTACTATTCCAATCATTAAACTTAACCCCGTTGCCACTGAAATCCTGCCAGTTAAAATAACCATTTGGCAATTGATTTGTTTTAAACCAAACCTGTGATCCCGGAACTCCACCAGGAGATTGACTATAACCTATAAAATTAATAACCAAAACAAAACTCCAAATTATACTTCTTACTCTTACCATTATGCTTGTATTCTGATTATTAGTGACTAAGTTATTTTTATGCTTTATTTGCAAATAAATATTTAACATAAATTTCCTACAATTTTAAGTTAAATATTCGACTTGTCAAAATAAAATTGATATATTTTCTTACAAAAATATTTTTAGTAAGATGAATTGGGATAGTTAATTCTTAAAAAAGAAATGTTTATATTGATGTTTTTAAAATATGATTGCGTTATAAAGAGAAACAAATAGCTGACAAATTACTATAAGTCAGTAACTTGTGTTTTTGTCTTATAAAATAGAGGTTGACAAACTAAAATCGGTTTTCGAATTATTTCTTTAAAAATCAGGGATTAACTTTATTATATAATTCCTTCATCTTTCAATTCATAAGCTTAAAAAATTTATTTTAAGCTTCATTTCTACCTTTCTGCGAAATCGTAATAGTTTTTAAAAATATTATGCATGCATAGTATAATTATTCCAAATTAAATTCTAAATTTGTAAAAGCATATTATAAATTCAAAATATATACTTATGAAAATACTAGTTTGCATCAGCCATGTGCCTGATACTACTTCAAAAATTAACTTCTCCAATGGTGACTCAGAATTTGATACCAATGGTGTACAATATGTAATTAATCCTAATGACGAGTTTGGCCTAACGCGTGCGATTTGGTTTCAGGAGCAACAAGGTGCTAACGTTACAGTAGTGAATGTTGGAGGTCCTGATACTGAACCAACTTTACGTAAAGCTTTGGCAATTGGTGCAAACGAAGCAATTCGTGTAAACGCAAATCCAACTGATGGTTTTTTTGTAGCTAAACAATTGGCAGAAGTAATTAAAAATGGAGGTTATGATCTTGTAATTGCAGGAAAAGAATCTTTAGATTATAATGGCGGAATGGTTCCTGGAATGATTGCAGGAATTTTAGGGTCTAACTTTTTAAACTCTTGTACTTCTTTAATTGTTGATGGAAACAATGTAAAAGCAGTTCGTGAAATCGATGGTGGAAAAGAAACTGTAAGCACTACTTTACCTCTGATTATTGGTGGACAAAAAGGTCTTGTTGAAGAAAAAGATCTTCGTATCCCGAACATGAGAGGGATTATGACTGCAAGAACAAAAGCCTTAACTATTCTTGAGCCTGTTGATGCTCCTGTAAATACAAAAGCAGTAAAATTTGAAAAACCAGCTCCGAAATCAGCAGTAAAATTAATTTCTCCTGATAACTTAGATGAGTTAATCAATTTATTACACAACGAGGCTAAAGTAATCTAGTAATCAGTATTCAGTCGCAGTTTTCAGTTTTCGAACTTGAAACCTGAAACTTTAAACTTTTAAACAAAAAAAATATGTCAATATTAATATATGCAGAATCTGCAGAAGGAAAATTTAAAAAAGTTGCTTTTGAATTAGCTTCTTACGCTAAAAAAGTGGCAGAAACTTTAGGAACAACCGTTACCGCTTTAACTGTAAACATTAGCGATGTAAGCGAGTTATCTAAATACGGAGTTGATAAAGTATTAAAAGTTACAAATGATAAATTAGCAGGTTTTACAGCTAAGGCTTACGCCGATGTTATTAAACAAGCTGCTGAAAAAGAAGGAACAAAAGTTGTTTTACTTTCTTCGACTACAGACAGTATTTATTTATCATCATTAGTTGCAGTAGCTTTAGAAGCTGGTTTCGCTTCAAATGTTGTTGGATTACCGGTAAGTACTTCTCCTTTTCAGGTAAAAAGAAATGCTTTCTCAAACAAAGCTTTTAATATTACCGAAATTAGTACAGATGTAAAAGTTCTTGGTTTGGCTAAAAACTCTTACGGAATTTTCGAAAGTGCAGGATCTGCATCTGTAGAAGATTTTAATCCAACTATTGGAGATAATGACTTTGGAGTAAAAGTAGAATCTGTAGAAAAAGTATCCGGAAAAGTATCTATTGCTGATGCTGATATCGTAGTGTCTGGCGGACGCGGATTGAAAGGTCCTGAAAACTGGGGATTAGTTGAAGACCTTGCTGCTGTTTTAGGCGCTGCAACTGCTTGTTCTAAACCTGTTTCTGATTTAGGATGGAGACCTCACAGCGAACACGTTGGGCAAACAGGAAAACCGGTTGCAACAAATTTATATATTGCAATAGGAATTTCCGGAGCTATCCAGCATATCGCGGGTATTAACTCATCAAAAGTAAAAGTTGTAATCAACAGCGATCCGGAAGCACCTTTCTTTAAGGTAGCAGATTACGGTATTGTTGGAGATGCTTTTGAAATTGTCCCTAAGTTAACAGAGAAATTAAAAGCTTTTAAAGCACAGCATTCTTAATTTAAAATTCTCTATAAAAATATAGCTGCCTAAAAACAAGATAATCGTATCTTTGTTTTAGGTAGCTTTTTTGTTCCATATTTTTTGATTAAAATTGCACCTTTATTTTCCAATCAAAAAAAGTATTAAAATGTGGCATTAAGTGCCCTTTTTTACCCATATATATGAGTCTAGTAAAATTGTCCATAAAAGGAATTTCATACAGTCAAACTCAAAATGGCGCTTATGCCTTAATTTTGAATGAAGTTGATGGTGAAAGAAAACTACCTATTGTTATTGGTGCTTTTGAAGCCCAATCGATCGCTATTGCCTTAGAAAAAGAGATAAAACCTCCTCGCCCGTTAACACACGATTTGTTCAAAAACTTTGCTGAAAGATTTGACATTGTTGTAAAACAAGTAATCATCCATAAACTGGTTGATGGCGTTTTTTATTCAAGCTTAATTTGCGAAAGAGATAAAATCGAAGAAATCATCGATGCCAGAACATCTGATGCTATTGCATTGGCATTACGTTTCAATGCTCCGATTTTTACTTACAAAAATATCTTAGACAAAGCGGGTATTTATTTAAAATCAAATACTGCAGAAACAGATCAGGGTTCTCAGGAAATAGATGATGTACTTTCGAATCCGGAAACTTTCGGGCATGAAGAAGAAAGCAATCAATCCGGCGATGTTTATGCAAAACATAGTTTACAAGAACTAAATGAACTTTTAGATCAGGCAGTTTCTCAGGAAGATTATGAAAAAGCAGCAAAAATTAGAGACGAAATCTCAAAAAGATAATTCTGATTGTTTAATCGTGGATTTGTTTATTCGTTAAATCGATTAAACATTTACCCGAATAAACAACAAAACGAATAAACGATTAAACCAATTATGAAACAATACTTAGATTTAGTAAAACATGTTTTAGAAAACGGGAACCAAAAAGGTGACCGAACAGGAACCGGAACAAAAAGCGTTTTCGGTTACCAAATGCGTTTTGATTTAAGTGAAGGTTTCCCAATGGTTACAACCAAAAAGTTACACTTAAAATCTATCATTTACGAACTGCTTTGGTTTTTAAAAGGTGATACCAATATTAAATATCTACAGGAAAACGGAGTTAAAATTTGGGATGCCTGGGCAGATTCAAATGGAGACTTGGGTCCTGTTTACGGTCATCAATGGCGCAATTGGAATAGCGAAGAAATTGACCAGATCTCTGAATTAATTACTGAATTAAAAACAAATCCAAACAGCCGAAGAATGTTAATCTCGGCCTGGAACCCATCAGTTTTACCAGACACAAAGAAATCATTTGAAGAAAATGTAGCAAACAACAAAGCTGCCTTGCCTCCTTGTCATGCTTTTTTCAATTTTATGTTACAAGTCCTGATCTTGAAAAAGGCGAAACAAAAGGAAAGCTATCTTGCCAATTATACCAAAGAAGCGCCGATATATTTTTAGGCGTTCCGTTTAATATAGCTTCTTATGCCTTATTAACAATGATGATTGCTCAGGTTTGCGATCTTGAAGCCGGCGAATTTGTTCATACTTTTGGAGATGCACACATTTACAACAATCATTTTGAACAATTAGAATTACAACTAACGCGTGAGCCAAAACCATTACCAAAAATGATTTTAAATCCTGCGATTAAAAATATTTTTGATTTTGATTATGACGATTTTACACTTGTTGATTATGAACCACATGCGGGCATAAAAGGAAGTGTTGCTGTATAAATAAAAAATCCGCTTAAAATTAATTTTAAGCGGATTTTTTTATACTACCAAAACACTATTTTCACTTCCTGCAAAATCATTCCATTTGTATGAATCTGCTTCAGGATCGTTAACATAACTTCCATCGATTACGTATTTAAACTCGTAAATTGCATCTTTTACTAAGTCATAAGTAGCTTTAAAAGTCCCGTTTTTTAACTTGCTTAAAGTTCCTTCTTCAGCATTCCAATTATTAAAATCTCCAACCACAGCAGCCGAACTTGCTTCTTTTGCTTCTACAGAAAATGTAACCTTACAAACTGGTTTTGTTTTGATAAATTGCTTCTTTAAAGACATAACTATTTAATTTTTAGATTTATACACCTAAATTACACAAAATCATTCTTACATTAGACACGTACTAAAGCGATTTGTGACAATAACAAAAAGCGCGTGTAATTTTAATCATATCTATAATTTTAATACTATTTTTTTTAGCAATTAGAATTAAACAGTTGTTTTTAACGAAATATTCCACGCTTCAAATTGTTGAATTTCAAAATAAATTTTAACTTTATGACCTCATTTATATCTTATGGAAAAAGAAGCGCACGAACAATACGAATATGCCAGAAGAAGATTAAGACAAAAGAAAGTTCTTTATTTTCATTTTGTTCTTTTTTTAATAGGGAGTCTATTTTTATTTATAGCAAATAGGTTTTTTGGTTTTGGTGCCAACACAGATCAAAATTGGTGTATCTGGGGCATAACGATATGGCTCTTCATTTTTATTCTGCATTTTATAAAAGTCTACATTACAGACAGATTTATGAATAAAAAGTGGGAAAGAGAACAAATTGACAGACTTGTTGCTTTACAACAAAAAAGAATCAGTCAATTAGAATCAAAAATCAACGAGGATACAGATAACAAAATTTAGTTTATACGATGCTTATAATGATAGCGGCTGTAGCCGAAAACAATGCGCTTGGAAAAAATAATGAACTTGTTTGGCATTTACCAAATGATTTTAAAAGATTCAAGGAACTTACAACCGGTCATCATATTGTTATGGGAAGAAAGACTTTTGAAAGTTTTCCAAAGCCATTACCCAACAGAACCCATATTGTTATAACGCGTCAGGAGAACTACAACCCCGATGGCTGCATTGTTGTAAATAGCATTGAAAAAGCAATTGCTATATGTCCTGAAAACGAAGACTCATACATTATTGGCGGAGGAGAGATTTATAACTTAGGTTTGCAATATGCAGACATTATAGAAATCACAAAGGTTCATCATACTTTTGAAGCTGATGCATTTTTTCCTAAAATTAATGAAAGCGATTGGCTGTTGGTTGAATCTGAAGAAAATTTTAAAGATGAAAAACATCTTTTTGACTACACTTACGAAACTTACATTAGAAGATAAAAATAAAAAACATCCCCAAAAATGAGGATGTCTTTAATAAAAAATGATTTCTAGCTTAGGACTCATTCAAGAAATAGTATTTGATAACATGACGTAAAATTTACAATTGTTAAACAATTGAAAACTATTGTTATAAATGAATTGTTTTTCTGAGAATAAATCTCAAAAAATGGGGTCTTTAATACCAAATACCACGAAGGTATTAAAGACAAGAAAATTAAAATTTCCAAAAACAAATTTAATCCTAAGAACGTATTTTGCGCTTTAAAAAATAGTATCATTAAAAATAATACTTTCAAAACTACCTACAAGAACAAATGAAATTACCAGCACAAAAAAAGTATTCATTTGATTTGAGTCACAACAACTATTAATCATTAAAAATTTTAATATTTTTATAGGACAAAAGTGACAATAAAATCTTGTTGCCACAATACCCACTTTCCGTGATTTTTTCACAATACCCACTTTCCGTGATAAGCAAAAGACAATTGTTAGCTTAAAAATCTTTTTCTGAAACATTTGATTTACAAATTAAAAAACCCATAACAGTTAAGTCAGATTGTATTATATTTGCGTAAATAAAAAATAATGACTGAAAAGGTAACCCCATATAAAGACTCTACACTAGGCAAAAAAGAACAAGTTGCCCAAATGTTTGATACTATCTCTGGAAACTATGATAATTTAAACCGCGTAATTTCTTTTGGAATTGATATTAAATGGCGAAAAAAAGTATTGAAAATAGTTTCTGATAAAAAGCCAAAAATCATTCTTGACATTGCGACAGGAACCGGTGATCTTGCTATTTTAATGACACAAACTAATGCTGAAAAAATTATAGGCCTGGATATTTCTGCAGGAATGCTTGAGGTGGGAAAAAAGAAAGTAGAAGAAAAAAACTATCAAATGTTATTGATTTAGTTTTAGGGGATTCAGAAAGCATACCTTTTGAAGATAATTATTTTGACGCAATTACTGTTGGTTTTGGAGTTCGAAACTTTGAGAATTTAGAAAAAGGTTTCGCAGAAATTTTAAGAGTTTTAAAACCAAATGGTGTTTTTGTTATCTTAGAAACTTCGGTACCAGATAAAACACCTTATAAACAAGGATATAAATTCTATACAAAAAACATACTTCCCGTTATAGGAAAGTTATTCTCTAAAGATAATTCAGCTTATGGATATTTGTCTGAATCGGCTGCTGTTTTTCCTTATGGAGAAGCGTTAAACAATATTTTGAGAAAAATTGGGTTTATAGATGTTGTGGCTATGCCACAAACGTTTGGAGTTGCAACCATTTATTCTGCTTCTAAAAAATAGTATGAAAAAAACAGTAATCTTACTTTTATTAGTCTTAACGACAAAAGGATATTCTCAATTTGCTAAAAACATGTTTAGCAAAGATCCTATTATTAATCTCGAAAACTGGCAAAAACAACGCCTGTACTTCGGGTATTATTTAGGTTTCAATAGTTTCGACTTTAAAATTGATTACAAAAATGTCGTTCAACAAGACATTCAGGTAAAAAAAACAACTGGTTTTAATGTTGGTGTTGTTGCCGATTTAAGATTGCAGGAATACATTAACTTGCGTTTTGAGCCAGGTTTGTATTACACAAAAAGAGATTTGTATTATCCTGAAATGCCTTTACAAAAAGATTATTTAAGAGAAGTAAACAGTACTTATATACATTTTCCTTTACTATTAAAATTCTCATCATTGCGTACCGGAAACATTCGCCCATATTTAGTTGGCGGAATGTCTACGACATTAAACTTATCGAGTAATTCGAAATCTAAGGATGACAACCATGAAGGAAAATTCAGGGTTAAACCGTGGACTGCCGCTTATGAACTTGGTTTTGGAATAGATATTTTCTCTGAATATTTTATTTTCTCACCTTCTATTAGAGGAATGTTTGGTATAACCGATGAATTAATTCGTGATAATCCGGCAAACGGGCCAAGTCCGTGGACAGATAATATTGATTCTATGAAATCAAGAGCGATTTTAATAAATTTCACTTTTCATTAAAACAATTTTTCAACTATTTCGTTTAAATTCACTTAGAATAATTGCTGTTGCAGTAGCTACGTTTAAACTTTCCGTTTTTTGTAGCTCTCCAAATCTTGGAATTGTGAGTCGGCTGGTAACCGTTTTTTCAATTTCTGCCGAAATACCATTGGCTTCATTACCCATAATAATGATTCCGTTTTGTGGTAAATTAGATTGATAAATGTTTTCTCCGTTCATAAAAGTTCCAAAAACCGGTAATTTTGTTTGCGAAATAAAAGTTTTCAAATCGACATAATTTACATTTACTCTGGTAATAGAACCCATTGTAGCCTGAACTACTTTGGGATTGTAGATATCAACGGTTTCTTTTGAACAAATAATTTGTTTGATGCCAAACCAATCACAAAGACGCAAAATGGTTCCTAAATTTCCGGGATCACGAATGTCGTCTAAAGCTACAATTAAACCAGAGTCGGTAATTTTATTTTCGGCAGGAATTTTAAAAACCGCCAAACATGAATTTGGAGTTGATAAAGCACTTATTTTTTTAAGTTCCTGCTCATTAATAAGCGTGCGTTTTGAAGGCTCAACTATTTCAAAATCATTTTGTGTTGTGTATAAATGTTCTAATTCAAAATTGGATTGCAAGAGTTCTTGAATTACTTTTACTCCTTCGGCAAAAAATAATTGATTTGCAAAACGTTGCTTTTTTTGATGTAAACCTGTTATAAGTTTTATTTGGTTTTTACTAACCATAAAATAATGTACTTTTGAATTAAATATTAAAAAACACTTGAAAAAGAATTCCACAAAAATAGTAGCATTTATTCTAATAGCAATATTTATTTCTGCTTGTAATGCCGTAAAAAGAGTTCCGGATGGAAAAAACCTTCTTGTAAAAAATAATATTCTGGTTAATGGAAAGTCTACAAACGACGAAATAGCATCAAATCAAATGTACCAAAAACCAAATGGTACTTTATTAGGCTACAAATTGCGTTTAAACATGTACAATTTAGCCAATCTAAATCCTGATTCTACTTATCAGGCAAAATTTAAAAACAATCCAGGTCTTTATGAGCGCCAGGCAAAAGTTTTATCTGCAAAGCAAGTAGATCGTCTTGGACAATCATTTTTATATAAAGGAATTCACGAATTTTTAAAAAATACCGGTGAACCACCTGTTATTATCGACACTGCAAAAACAAAAAAATCCCTGACTCGTTTAAAATATTATTATTTCAATAATGGTTTTTTTAATGTAAAAACAGATTATAATATTGATAGCGTTGGCAGAAAAAAAGCTCAGGTAAATTATAATATTACAACAGGACCGGGTTATACTTTAGATTCAATTAAAACCAACATTCTTACTCCTGCTCTCGATTCATTATACAAAACAAATAATGAACCTTCTCTTTTAAAATCCGGAAATCAATTTAAAACTTCTGATTTTGAGGAAGAAAAAGCCGTATTACCACCTATTTCAGAAATCATGGTGCTTACTTTTTCAGCCAACTTATATCAATTATAATATTGATACGATTGGTAAACAAAACAAGGCAGATGTAACTTTAATCATTAAAAACAACAACATTCAGGAAAGAGATTCGAGCCGCACTGAACCTTTTAAATTGTATAAAATCAGCGATGTCAATATTTATACAGATTATTCTCCAACGAATGCAAAAACAAAAATTAACGATAGTACGGCTTATAACAACTTTAATTTATACAGCTACAAAACCTTAAAGTATAAACCTCGCGCAATAACAGATGCGATTTTTATCACAAAGGGAAGTACTTTTTCAGATACCCGAACAACTCTTTCTTCCCGATATTTGAATAATTTGAAGATTTTTAATTATCCTTCGATACAATATGAGGTCGACAAACGAGATCCCGCAGGAGAATCTTTAATTGCTAATGTTTATTTAACACCACGAAAGAAATATAGTTTTGGGGCTACTTTGGATTTTACACATTCTAACATTCAAGATTTTGGAATTGGAGCCAGTGTATCTGAAACGATTCGAAATGTTTTTAACAGGGCTGAAACTTTAGAAATCTCGGCGCGTTTAAATATTGGATCATCAAAAGATATGGCCAATCCAAATAATAATTTCTTTAATGTTTCGGAATACGGAATTGATACAAAACTTAATTTTCCAAGAATCTTGATGCCGTTTGGAACTGAAAAAATTATTCCGAAAAGAATGATTCCTTCAACGAGTATTGCAGCTGGTTTTTCAAAACAAAGAAATATTGGTTTAGATAAAGAAAATTTTACAGGTGGATTATCTTATAACTGGTCTCCAAAAAGACGTAATACAGTAAAACTTGATTTATTGAATGCACAGTTTGTACGTAATTTAAATCCAGGCAATTATTACAGAGTTTATACTTCTTCTTATAATGAATTAAACGGAATTGCAAATCAATACAATACTGATGCGACAAACATAGATGAAAATGGAAATTTAATTATTAGCCAGGGAACAACAAATTTTACTAATGAAGTTTTAAACAATCAAACAGCATTAACTCCGGCAGATGCACAATATAAAGATGTTGAAAGTATTGAAGAAAGAAGAGTAAGATTGACAGAAAACGATTTTATTCTGGCAACGAGTTATACTTTTACAACAACAACAAAAAAAGATCTTGCCGACAATACTTTCTATCAGTTTAAAACAAAAATAGAATCTGCAGGCACTTTATTATCAGCCATTTCGAGCGTTGCGAGTTTACCTAAAAACACAAACGGCAACTATGAAATTTTTAATTTGGAATATTCAGAATATGTAAAAACCGAATTAGATTATATTAAACACTGGGATTTTGGTAAAGAAAAAGTTTTGGCAGTAAGAAGCTTTTTGGAATCGCAATTCCGTTTGGAAACTCAAATTACATTCCGTTTTCAAGAAGTTATTATGCGGGAGGTTCTAATGATAATCGTGCATGGCAGCCTTATTCGTTAGGTCCCGGAAGCACAAATGCTTTGAACGATTTTAATGAGGCCAATATGAAAATTGCAATGAGTGCCGAATTTCGATTTAAAATCTTCGGAGATGTCAAAGGAGCTATCTTTGCAGACGCCGGAAATATCTGGAATGTACTCGATAATGTGATTGATGACAAAGCAAAATTCAACAACTTAAACGATTTAGAAGAAATTGCTTTGGGGTCAGGATTTGGTTTACGTTACGATTTAAGCTTTTTTGTTATTCGTTTAGATTTAGGCTTTAAGACCTATAATCCGGCGCATCCAGAGGGAGATCGTTGGTTTAAAGAATACAATTTTGGGCACTCGGTTTTAAATTTTGGAATAAATTATCCTTTCTAATGCTAATTAATTCTTATTTTTGCAACCTAAAAACTAAAAACAACTATAAAAAAAATTACAATGGCACACAATATTAAACCAGGAGTAGCTACAGGAGATCAGGTTCAGGAGATTTTTAATTATGCGAAAGAAAAAGGTTTTGCTTTACCAGCAGTAAATGTTACAGGGTCTAGCACAATCAATGGAGTGCTTGAAACTGCAGCAAAACTAAACGCGCCAGTTATCATTCAATTTTCAAACGGAGGAGCACAATTTAATGCTGGAAAAGGATTATCTAATGCAGGTGAAAAATCAGCAATCGCTGGTGGAATCGCAGGAGCAAAACATATCCACGCATTAGCAGAAGCTTACGGAGCTACTGTAATTTTACATACTGACCACTGCGCAAAAAAATTATTGCCTTGGATTGATGGTTTGTTAGATGCATCTGAAAAACATTTTGCAGAAACAGGAAAACCATTATTCAGTTCTCATATGATCGATTTGTCTGAGGAGCCTATCGAAGAAAATATCGAGATCTGTAAAGAGTATTTAGCAAGAATGAGTAAAATGGGTATGACATTAGAAATCGAGCTAGGTATTACAGGTGGTGAAGAAGATGGTGTTGACAACTCTGATGTTGACAGTTCAAAATTATACACTCAGCCAGAAGAAGTAGCTTATGCTTACGAAGAATTATCTAAAGTAAGTCCTAAATTTACTATCGCTGCAGCTTTTGGAAACGTTCACGGTGTTTACAAACCAGGAAACGTAAAATTAACTCCAAAAATCTTAAAAAATTCTCAGGATTTCGTTCAAAACAAATTCAAAACTGGTCCTAACCCGGTAGATTTCGTTTTCCACGGAGGTTCAGGTTCTACACTTGAAGAAATCAGAGAAGGAATTAGCTACGGAGTTATCAAAATGAACATTGATACAGATTTACAATTTGCATATACTGAAGGAATTCGTGATTATATGGTTAAAAACATTGACTATTTAAAAACACAAATTGGTAACCCTGAAGGTGCTGATGTTCCTAACAAAAAATATTATGACCCAAGAAAATGGGTACGTGAAAGCGAAGTTACATTCAACACAAGACTTGAGCAAGCTTTTGCAGACTTAAACAATGTGAATACACTATAATTAAAAGTTTAAAGTTTCAGGTTTCAAGTTTCGCAACTTTAAACTTTAAACCTGAAACAAAAAAAACAAAAAATATGGCTTGGTTTAAAAGACAGGAAAAAGGGATTACAACCGCTACAGAAGATAAGATGGACGTTCCGAAAGGATTGTGGTACAAATCTCCTACTGGAAAAATTATTGACGCTGACGAATTAGCCCGAAACTTATTTGTTAGTCCGGAAGATGATTTTCACGTTAGAATTGGAAGCGCAACCTATTTTGAAATTTTATTCGACAACAACGAATTTGTTGAGTTAGATAAAAACATGACATCAAAAGATCCTTTGCATTTTGTGGATACAAAAAAATATGCAGAGCGATTGAAAGATGTAATGGAAAAAACACATCTTAAAGACGCTGTACGTACCGGAGTAGGAAAATCTAAAGGAAAAGAACTTGTAATTTGCTGTATGGATTTTGCCTTTATTGGTGGATCTATGGGAGCTGTTGTAGGTGAAAAAATTGCCAGAGGTATTGATCACGCGATCAAAAACAATATGCCTTTTGTAATGATTTCTAAATCTGGTGGAGCTCGTATGATGGAAGCAGCTTATTCATTAATGCAATTAGCAAAAACATCTGTTAAACTTGCGCAGCTTGCCGAAGCTGGTTTACCATACATTTCTTTATGTACTGATCCAACTACAGGAGGAACAACTGCATCTTACGCCATGTTAGGAGACATTAACATCTCTGAGCCAGGTGCTTTGATTGGTTTCGCTGGTCCGCGTGTCGTTCGTGATACTACAGGAAAAGATTTACCGGAAGGTTTTCAAACGGCTGAGTTTCTTTTAGAACACGGTTTCCTTGATTTTATTACACCAAGAAAAGATTTAAAAGATAAGATCAATTTATATATTGATTTGATTCAGAATAACAATATTAGATAGTTTTAAAACTGTCTGAAATACAAAAAATCCCATTTGCAAAAGCAAATGGGATTTTTTTATATCTTTATTTCAAATCTAGTTTTATGAGCAGAGTATTTATTGGTTTTATAGTTTGTTTTCTACTTTGCAATTGCAAAAAGAGAGAAAATCAACAAGACAATATTTCTTATGTAATTTCAGTAGAAAACAGAAAATTATTAACTGAATTAAAGAAGAAAAAAATGCCTACTCCACCTGGTGGTTTTTATTCTTATAACAATATTATAATAGATCAGAAGGGTGATTTTTATTTTTATCAAAAAGAGTACACTCCTTGGCATTGCATTCCATCAGAAGGAGATACAATACCAGATTTCTTCAATATCAGTCCGATCGAAATTATAAAAATTCCAAATAATAGTATTGCTGATTTTATCAACCAAAATGTTTCTAACAAAAATGAGATGAAACGAAGACTAATTGTAGCTTCTCAAAATGATACTATAAAAAATAGCATTATATTATCTTTTTTAAATCAAAATTCATTAAGACACTTTGGAATAAGAAGAACAACTCAAGAAGAAGATACTGTTTTAAAATACAAGAAAAACAATTTATATTATAATTCAGAAAACATCAAATGGGATAACGAAAGAATTACTTTCCCTTTCATTAAACCAATTTTAAATCATAAATAAAAAACTTAGAACCTTAGCAACTCAGCATCTCAGAATCTTAGAGTTACATTCCCGTTCTAATCGCTTCAACCGGATCCAAATTTGCTGCAGAAATCGCAGGTAAAATTCCTGAAATTAATCCGATAAGAGCAGCCAGAGTTGTTCCTAAAATTATATTTCCAAAGCTTAAGACGAATTCAAAATCGAGTGCTTTTGTTAGAATCAATGCAATTCCCCAAACCATCAACAAACCGATAATTCCGCCAATTACAGAAAGAATTATGGCTTCGAATAAAAACTGAAACAGAATAAATCTATTTTTAGCACCAAGCGATTTTTGAATTCCGATTAAATTGGTTCGTTCTTTTACGGAAACAAACATAATATTGGCGATTCCAAAACCTCCAACTAAAAGAGAAAACCCACTGATAATCCATCCTACAACATTCATCTGACCTAAAATTCCATCTATAAAATCGGTAAATCCGGAAAGTACATTGATGAAAAAGTTATCCATCTCCCCTGCTTTCATTCCGCGAATTGCTCGTAATTTTTGTGCAACTTCAGCTTTATAAGCATCCATATCGATACCTTTTACAGGTTTTAAAACTATTACAGGTGTCATAGCATCGCTGTCGCCGTACATTCTGCGAAGAAAATTTGCCGGAAAGTAAACCGAAGTATCATTACTGTCTCCAAAAAAACCTGCACCTTGCTTCTTCATTACCCCAATAACGGTGAAACGCTGTCCGTATAAACGAATACTTTTTCCGATAGGATCACTTTCTGCAAAAAGTCCGTTGGCAATATCATATCCTAAAACAATTACAGGAGTTCCTGAATTTGATTCAGATTCATTGTAAAATCTTCCTTTGTCGAAACTTAAGCCATCAATATCGACCATTTCAAATGATGACGGAACCATATTTACATCGGCAACGGTTTTAGAATCGTATTTTAAACTTTCACGATTTACGAATAATTGATAACCAACCTGCTCTGTATTGTTTAGTGAATTTTTTAAGTTGATGTACTCGTCATATTTTACATTCGGGAATTGCTCTCTTTTCCATTGCGGAATTTCTGACGGCCCAAAACAATATTTCATTAAATAAATCGTATTTTTATCTAAACTGCTCAAATCTTTAGAAATTTTTCGGTCTAAAGAATCAACAGCAGCAAGAACAGCAATAATTGAAAATATACCGATTGTAACACCTAACAATGATAATAAAGTTCGCAATTTATTATTTCGTAAAGCGTTAATGGCAAAGCTCAGACTTTCTTTTAATAACCGAAGATAAAGTAGCATATGTTTGTATTTTTCAATAAAGTAAAATTCAATAAATTAAAATCAAAAACCTAATAAAAATCAACTTACTCATGAGTACATTTTTTTAGTATAATGTTACATTAAATCCTTTAAAATAATATTTAAAAAAACTACTTTTGCAGTCTGAAAATCATAACTACACAATGAGCACAACTAAAACAATACAATCGGCATTAATATCTGTTTTTTCAAAAGATGGACTAGAGCCAATCGTTAGAAAATTACACGAACAAAATGTAACACTTTACTCAACTGGCGGAACAGAAGATTTTATTAAAAACCTTGGAATTCCGGTAGTTCCTGTTGAAGATATTACTTCTTTTCCTGAAATTCTTGGTGGAAGAGTAAAAACATTACACCCAAAAATTTTTGGCGGAATTTTAAATCGTCAGGATAATGAAAGTGATGTTCAGCAAATGAAAGAATTTGATATTCCTCAGATTGATTTGGTGATTGTTGATTTGTATCCGTTTGAAAAAACTGTTGCTTCTGGTGCAAGTGAACAGGAAATTATCGAAAAAATTGATATTGGCGGAATTTCATTGATTCGTGCCGGTGCAAAAAACTTCAAAGACACTGTAATTGTAGCTTCGGTAAATGAATACAGTTTGCTTTTGGATTTGATTACAGAACAAAACGGTGCAACAACTCTTGAAAACAGAAGATTGTTTGCTACAAAAGCATTTCATGTTTCATCTCATTATGATGGTGCTATTTTTAACTATTTTAATACTGACGAAACGATCTACAAAGAAAGTATTGCAGGCGGTCAAATTTTGAGATATGGCGAAAACCCACATCAAAAAGGTTTCTTTTTTGGAGATTTTGATGCAATGTTTAAAAAAGTCCACGGAAAAGAGTTATCTTACAATAATTTATTAGACGTTGATGCGGCTGTAAACTTAATTAACGAGTTTAAAACTGACGGTCCAACGTTTGCAATATTAAAACACAACAATGCTTGTGGTTTAGCTTCAAGAAAAACAATCAGCGAAGCTTATCTGGCAGCTTTGGCTTGCGATCCAACATCTGCTTTTGGCGGAGTTTTAATTGCAAATACTAAAATTGATTTAGCTACAGCACAAGAAATCAACAAATTATTTTGCGAAGTTGTAATTGCTCCAAGTTATGATGATGATGCAATTGAAGTTTTACAAGAAAAGAAAAACAGAATTATATTAGTTCAAAATGAAGTTGAATTACCTTCAAGACAAGTAAGAACATGTCTTAATGGTTTGTTAATTCAGGATAGAAATAATATTACAGATAATAAAGAGCATTTAAAAACCGTTACTACGACAGAACCTACGGCTCAGGAAATAGAAGATTTGATATTTGCTTCAAAAATTTGCAAAAACACAAAATCAAATACGATTGTCTTTGCTAAAAACGGAACATTAATTTCGTCAGGAACAGGTCAGACATCAAGAGTTGATGCTTTAGTGCAGGCTGTTGATAAAGCAAAAGCTTTTGGCTTTGATTTAACCGGCGCTTCTATGGCAAGTGATGCATTTTTCCCTTTTCCGGATTGTGTTGAATTAGCCAAAAAAGCAGGAATAACAGCAGTAATTCAGCCGGGAGGTTCAATAAAAGACGAATTAAGTATAAATTATTGCAACGAAAATAATCTTGCAATGGTATTTACAGGAACACGTCATTTTAAACATTAATTTGTTTAACTTTGTTCGATAAATTATTTATAACATTTTAAACCCCTAAAAAACTTATGGGATTTTTTGATTTCATGACCGAGGATATTGCGATAGACCTTGGTACCGCAAACACTTTAATCATTCATAATGATAAAGTTGTTATTGATAGTCCATCAATCGTTGCACGTGATAGAATATCAGGCAAAATCATTGCTGTTGGTAAAGAAGCTAACATGATGCAGGGTAAGACACATGAAAACATCAAGACCATAAGGCCTTTGAAGGATGGTGTAATTGCCGATTTTGATGCTTCAGAAAAAATGATCAATATGTTCATTAAAAGCATACCAGCACTAAAGAAAAGAATGTTTACTCCAGCATTAAGAATGGTAGTATGTATTCCGTCTGGTATTACTGAAGTTGAGATGCGAGCAGTAAAAGAATCTTGTGAAAGAGTAAATGGAAAAGAAGTTTACTTAATTCACGAGCCAATGGCAGCAGCAATTGGTATTGGTATCGATATTATGCAACCAAAAGGAAACATGATTGTTGATATTGGTGGTGGTACTACCGAAATTGCCGTTATCGCTTTAGGCGGAATTGTATGTGACAAATCTGTGAAAATTGCAGGTGACGTTTTTACAAATGATATCGTTTATTACATGCGTACTCAACACAATCTTTTTGTGGGAGAAAGTACTGCAGAGAAAATAAAAATTCAAATTGGAGCCGCTATCGAAGATTTAGACGGACCTCCTGAAGATATGTCTGTGCAGGGTAGAGATTTACTTACCGGTAAACCAAAACAAGTAGATGTTTCTTACCGTGAAATCGCTAAAGCATTAGACAAATCAATTCAACGTATTGAAGACGCTGTAATGGAAACTTTATCTCAAACACCTCCTGAATTAGCTGCTGATATCTACAATACAGGTATTTATTTAGCTGGTGGTGGATCAATGTTAAGAGGTTTGGATAAACGTATTTCGCAAAAAACAGATTTACCTGTTTACATTGCTGAAGATCCATTAAGAGCAGTAGTTCGTGGAACTGGAATGGCACTTAAAAACATTGCAAAATTTAAAAGCATCTTAATAAAATAAGATTCTAAATAACAAATTAAAAGATCTTTATAAGAGTCGAATTGAATCATTCGGCTCTTATAAAATTTGAAGCCCTAAAGCATATCCTGAAACAAAATAACCGAACAAGAAATGCAGCAAATTTTTAATTTCATTATACGAAACAGTAATCGATTGCTGTTTTTGCTGCTTTTAGGTATTTCGTTGGCTCTCACAATTCAATCTCATTCCTATCACAGAAGCAGAGTAATCAGTTCGGCTAATTTTTTAAGCGGAGGCGTTTATGAAAAAATTAATCACGTAAATGAATATTTGAATTTAAGAACCGAAAATGACGAACTGGTACTTGAAAACGCAAGATTAAAAAGCCTTTTATTTAATAAAAAAGACACCACAAAAATACCTTTGGCTGACAGTATAAAAGGAGTAAAACCTGCTGATATCATTGTTTCAAAAGTAATTCATAACTCTTACAGCACTCACGAAAACTATATTACCTTAAATTCCGGAGCAAAAGACGGAGTGAAACAGGATATGGGAGTAATCAACAGTTTAGGAATTATTGGTGTGGTTGATAATACATCAAAAAACTATTCTACTGTGGTTAGTATTTTGAATATGAAATCTCAGATTAATGCTAAAATCAAAAAGTCAAATCACTTTGGTTCTTTAACCTGGAACGGTAAAAGCACCGGATATGTTCAGTTAGAAGATGTACCTAGATTAGCATCAATCAGAAAAGGCGATACAATTGTTACCGGAGGCCAATCTGTAATTTTCCCTGAAGGAATTAACATTGGTACCGTTGATAAAATTTACATTAAAGACAAGACAAGTTTTTACGTCATAAACGTAAAACTATTTAACGATATGACCAATCTTGGACATGTTTATATTATTAAAAGTAAAGACCGCGAAGAACTTATTAATTTAGAAAAAAAGGAGAAAGATGAATAGCGCATTGTTAGTCAATATTTTTCGGTTTATAATGTTACTGGCAATTCAGGTTGTTATTTTTAATAATATGAATTTCTTAGGATACATAAGTCCTTTTCCGTATATTCTTTATATCATTCTTTATCCGGTAAACAGTAACAAATCAGGGTTAATAATTTCGAGTTTCTTACTTGGCCTTACCATGGATATGTTTTGTAATTCTGGCGGAATTCACGCAACAGCTTGTGTAATTCTGGCGTATTATAGGCCTTATATTTTTAAATTCTCATTTGGTCTAAGTTACGAATACCAAACAATCAAACTAAATGAGTCTTTAACACCCGAAAGGTTTTCGTTTATTCTTGTATCGGTTTTATTACATCACATTATACTATTTATACTCGAAGCTTTTCAGTTTAAATTTATCTGGGACATACTATTAAGAACTTTATTTAGTTCGATATTCACCATAATTATTTCAATCATAATAATTTATCTTATTAAGCCCAATAGAAGATGAGAAAAGTCCTGCTGCCCTCTTTAATTATTATTGCAGCATCTTTGCTAGTGATCAGGATATTTTATTTGCAAATTATTGATGATTCATTCAAATTAAAATCAGAAAATAATGCAATAAAAAAGGCGTATGATTATCCTGAAAGAGGATATATATATGACCGAAATGGAAAATTATTGGTAGCCAATCAGGCTTCTTATGACATTATGGTTATTCCGAGAGAAATCAAGGAAAATCTTAATGTTACTGAATTTTGTAATTTACTAAGCATTACTCCCGAAGAATATTATAAGAGAATTGCAAAGGCAAAAGTATATAGCCCACGATTACCATCTGTTTTTCTTGCACAATTAAACAAATCAGAGTTTGCTGCCTTTCAGGAAAAGATCAGAAAATATGAGGGTTTCTATTTCCAGAAAAGATCGCTTCGTGATTACGAAGTAGATTATGGTGCAAATATTTTTGGTTTTATAACGCAGGTAGACGAAAGATTAGTTGCAAAAAACCCATACTATAATAGTGGAGATTTAATTGGAAAACAAGGGGTTGAGCAAAGCTACGAAGAAATTTTGCGCGGTATAAAAGGTGTAAAATACATTCAGAAAGACAAATACAACCGAGAAATTGGTTCTTATAAGGACGGTAAATATGATACTATTGCCGTTGCCGGAGAAGATATCAACTTAACAATTGATGCCGAACTTCAAAAATATGGCGAAGAACTAATGATTAATAAAAGAGGCGGAATTGTAGCCATTGAACCTAAAACAGGTGAAATTCTGGCTTTGGTAACTGCTCCATCGTATGATCCGGGTATTTTGGTTGGAAGACAAAGATCTAAAAATTACACGCTTTTATATCACGATTCTATTGCAAAACCTTTATATGACAGAGGACTTCTGGCAGAATATCCTCCGGGTTCACCATTCAAAATCTTAACCGGTTTGGTAGCATTGCAAGAAGGCGTTATCAATGAGCAAACATCCTTTATGTGCCACCACGGATTTAGTTACGGTAGAGGACGTTTTATGAAATGTCACGGTTTTGGTCCGCATCAATTGCATAACGGAATTTATAATTCCTGTAACACTTATTTTGCAAATGCATACATGTTAACTATTAATAAATATTCTGATCCGGGAAAAGCTGTTGATGTTTGGAGTAATCACGTAAAAAGTTTTGGATTAGGTCAGTTTATGGGCTATGATTTACCTACAGGTAAAAAAGGAAACATACCAACTTCTAAAACATACAAAAAAATATATCCTAATGGAGGTTGGAGAAGCACAACAATTGTATCAAATTCAATTGGTCAGGGAGAAGTTTTAATGACGCCAATACAACTTGCCAATATGATGGCAACAGTTGCCAATCAAGGTTATTATTACACACCTCATATCATTAAAAAGATTGAAGGCAAAAAAATTGATGCTAAATTTACTACCAAGCATGTTACGACAATTGATCAAAAATATTTTCCACCTGTAATAAGTGGTTTATTTGATGTATACAATAAAGGAACAGCTTATGCGCTTAGGGTAAATGGCATTGATATTTGCGGAAAAACGGGTACAGCAGAAAATTTCGCTAAAATAAACGGAAAAAGAACACAGCTTAAAGATCACTCTATATTTGTAGCCTTTGCCCCAAAAGACAATCCGAAAATTGCTATTGCAATTATGATTGAAAACGGAGGTTTTGGTGCTACCGTTGCGGGACCAATTGCCAGTTTGATGATAGAAAAATATCTAAGAAAGAAAATTACCCGAACAGATCTGGAGGTTCGCGTATTAAATAAAAGCTTAGCCAGCGAATATGCCAAATTAGGAGGAATGAACGAAGCAAGCGCTATCGAATCTACTCCAAAAGATTCTGTCTTAAAAGCTAAAATAGTGGTGCCAAAAGTACCAACAGCTCCAAAAACAGAAATTAAAAAAACAGCCGTAGACACTACTAAAGAGAACTAATAAGGGTTATTTCAAATGAGAAATCAAAGTGTAAAAAATAATATTGATTGGATAAGTGTCTTTATCTACATTGCCTTAGTAACTCTGGGTTGGCTGAATATATATTCATCTTCCCTATTGTCTACAGATGGCACTTACGAAAAACAATTAATATTTATTGCCTGTACTATTCCGTTAATACTTGTTGTTCTGTTTGTAGACGGTAAGTTTTACGAAAAATACGCCAGTATTATATTTGGTGTTTCCTTGTTATCCTTAGCGGGATTGTTTCTTTTTGGAAAAACAATAGCCGGACAAAGATGCTGGTATGCTATTGGAAGTTTTACAATTCAGCCATCTGAGTTTGCAAAAGCGGCAACATCATTGGCTTTGGCCAAATATTTAAGTGACAGTCAAATTAACTTAAAGGAAACAAACAGACAAATTCAGGCATTGGCCATTGTGTTTTTGCCCGTGCTTTTAATTTTACCACAACCCGATCCCGGAAGTGCTTTAATCTATAGTATTTTTATTGTCGTTTTGTTTAGAGAAGGATTACCTTCATGGTACGTCTGGACAGGCTTTATAACTATATTATTATTTGTATTAACGCTGGTTTTAGAACCTTATGTTGTTATACTAATTTCTTTAGGAGTATTAATAATTATACATTTTAAAGGCCGGGCAGTAGATCGAAATCTACTTTTAAGCACGATACTTTTGGCTTTGATTTCAGGTTTTGTTTTATCTGTCGATTATGTTTTTGACAACGTTTTTAAACAGCATCATAGAGACCGTTTTAATATTTTACTAGGAAAAACAGTTGACATGAAAGGTATCGGATACAATACCAATCAATCTGAAATTGCGATTGGATCTGGCGGTTGGATAGGAAAAGGCTTTTTAGAAGGAACTCAAACCAAAGGAGGTTTTGTACCGGAGCAACATACCGATTATATTTTTACAACCGTTGGAGAAGAATGGGGTTTTGCCGGATCACTTGTTGTTATTCTTCTTTTTGCCGGATTGCTTTTAAGAGTGATTTATTTAGCCGAAAGACAGAAGACGAAGTTTAGCCGGGTTTATGGTTATTGCGTTGCAGGAATTCTGTTTATTCACTTTTTTGTAAATATAGCAATGGTTGTGGGTATCTTCCCTACTATCGGGGTTCCGTTGCCGTTCTTTTCGTATGGAGGTTCCGGACTTTGGGGATTCACTATTTTATTGTTTATCTTCTTAAAAATGGATGCTAACAAGGTTAATGAATGGTAAACATACATTAAATTTCAATTTTTAAATTCCAAATTCCAATTGATATAAAAAAATCCAAGTTCTATTTTACTTGGATTTTTTTATTTATCATTCTTTGCTTTCATAAATAACAAATAGCTACAGATCAAATTTGTTGTATAAAAAAAGTCCGGAGTTTAAAACTTCGGACTTCTTACTATATATGATTTCAATTATATTTTTTCAATTGGTCTTTTCTTTAATAATTTAAGAAGAACCGGGAATGTAGAGATTATTACAATTATAATGATGATATATTCAATATGCTCTTTTAAATTAATTCCTTGTTTTAAAAACACTCCATATAAGTAATGTCCGGAAAAAATCAATAAGAAGGACCATAAAACTGAACTCAGAACATTATAAAACATAAATTTCTTTTTGTCCATCGAAACTATACCTGCAATAATTGGAGCGAAAGTTCTAAAAATAGGCAAAAACCTAGCGTAGATAATAGCTTTTCCTCCATATTTTTCAAAGAAATCTTTTGACTGTAACAAATATTTCTTTTTGAACCAGAAAGAATCTTCTTTTTTAAATAAATAATATCCGCTTTTAGCACCAAACCAATAACCGGTCATATTTCCAAGAACTCCCATTATAGCAACCAAAATTGAAAGTATAAAAACATTTATAAAATCACTTGGAATATAAACTACATTTTGAATTAAATCACGACTGTAAATACCTGCTAAAAACAACAAACTATCTCCGGGAAGAAAAAAACCAGCAAAAAGTCCTGTTTCGGCAAAAACTATAAACAAAACAATATACAAACCAATTTGGAAACCTCCGATGCTTAAAGTAATATAAAATTCAGGGTTAATTAATTGGGTCCAATCAAAATTATTCATAAAATGGTTTGGTTACATTTATAGTTGGTGAAAGTAACAATAATTTACTTTAACCACAATAAAATACGGTATTTTAAAGATAAATTAACTATTCAAAGAAGCCCAGGCTATCAAACCTGGGCTTTAAATTATTAACCTCTTTCGTACTTACAACAAGAGTGCAAATTATCGTAATCTTCCTGAGTTGCTTTTACTTCTTTTGTGTCATGACCGACTTTGGCAATGGCTTTATTTAAATCAGCAGGCGAAGATTTCTCTTCATTTAATATTACACTTAATTGATGTGTATTAATATCCCAGTTGGCTGTTTTTACGCCAGGAACACTATAAGCCGCTTTTTCGATTCGTTTTTTGCATTGCTCACAATTTCCGTTTACCTCTGTTGTATATTTAAAATTCTTATTTTTTTAGTTTGGGCTTGTGCCGAAAATCCCAAAAAAGTGATCATCGCAATTAAAATTAAATTTTTCATATTATTATTTGTTGTTATTGAATTGATTTTTAAAATTGATATCAATATTGACATTGACATTGCTATTGAATTATTTTATTTTAAATCGTAATCCTGCATAATACATTTGTCCGTAAATAGGTGCATATGCAATCGAAGCGTCAAAATTTGGACCAAAAGGATTATCTGCTCCTAAAATAGCTTTTTCTTGTTTATAGTTTCCAATATTTTCTCCACCAATATAAACTTCAAAAACAGGAGAAAAAACTCTTGTCACCTGAATATTCATCACAGCATAAGAAGGAGAAAAATCAGGAAATTGATCTGCAGCAGGGTTTGTAGCCGTGTATGGCAATTGTTGTTTTCCTGACCAGTTAAAAGTATAATCAAATTTCCATTGTTTACCATCGTTAAGATTGGTTTCGTATTCCAAATTTCCTAAAAAACGATGTTTGGCCTGCAACGGGCGCTGAAAAGTTCCTCGCAAATAATCGGTCTGAATGTCATAATATTTATAAGCGGTACGCAAATTCAGATTATGTGCTAACTCATAATTAAACTCAACCTGCAGGCTATTCGCAAATGAATTTCCTTTTAAATTATAAAACAAAACTTCCTGCGGACTTTGCATTAAATCGACAACGGCCTGATTTTGAAAATCGGTTCTGTAAAAATCAAAACCTGCATCGGCATTTTTATTAAAAAGTTTAAATTTTTGAGAGAAACTAATACCATAATTCCATGCAATTTCAGGATTTAGTCCATACGTTTTTCCGTTATTATCTAAAATTGAAAAAGTTCTTGAACTCGCAAAAAGCTGTTGATTTTCGGCAAAAATATTGGCAGAACGTTTTCCTCTTCCGGCAGAAAAACGAATTACTCCATTTTTCCAAGGATTGTATCGCATGTGTAAACGTGGCGTTACGAAAAAACCAAGACGGTTATGATTATCAACCCTTCCTCCTAAAATCAAACTAAAATTATCGGTATTGTCATATGTATATTCAAAAAATGCCCCAACTGAATTATCAATTCGGCTATAATCGTTTACATTCACAAATTCCTGATATTGATCGTAAGTAAAATTTAAACCCGTTGTGAATTTATGTTTGGTATTATTGATAATCGAATTGAAAATTAAATTCGAATAATAACTATTTTGCTTAATATCATATTGATTTAAACCAAAGTAAGAATTTTGATTATGACTGTTAAAAGCATTTTGAAAACCGATACTCTGGTAAGGCATATCTTTAAAGACATAACCTATTTTGGTAGAAACCTCAAAACGTTCGGTATTAATTTCTGATCCCCAGTAATTAGTTGTACCGCGATCTCTGTCTTTATCAAAATCGACTTCTCCGGTTTGTTTTTTATCATTCATATATCTGAAATTGATAAAACTCACCAATCCACTTTCAGGATCATAATACTGATATCTGTTCAAAACATTGATTTGTTTCCCTAACGGATTATCTAAAAATCCGTCATCGTTCATATCATTCTTCGCTACTCGCGTATTTCCGTGTACAAACAAACTTGTTGCCCATTTATCAGATAATTTTTTATTGAAATGCGTATTTAGCTCAAACCGCGAATCTGTAGAACCGTAGGCATTCAGAAAAAACGGAATATCGCTTAACGGTTTTAAAAGCTCTGTGTTTATTTGTCCCGAAATACTTTCGTAACCATTAATAACACTTCCTGCCCCTTTTGTAATCTGAACACTTTCTATCCAGGTTCCGGGCGTAAATGATAATCCGTAAACCTGAGAAGCACCGCGGACTGAAGGGATATTTTCTTCGGTAATCATTAAATACGGACTTGTTAAACCCAACATTTTAATTTGTTTGGTTCCTGTTAAAGCATCAGAAAAATTGACATCAATAGATGGATTTGTTTCGAAACTTTCGGCCAGATTACAACACGCAGCTTTGAGTAATTCTTTACTGGTAATTGTTGCTGTATTTGCCGTAAGCGTATAGGATTTTTTTATTCCTTTTTGCTTTTTTGTAACTTTCACTTCCTCCAAATCTTCTTGCGAAAACACAGAAACAGAAAGCAAAGTCATCACAAAAAGCATGATATTTTTTTGCATAAAAAATGATTTTAATTATTTAGAAAATGCTGTTTTTGAATTCTCACAAGAAATAAAAACAGGGAATCACAAGCCAAAGTCAGGCTTGATTCTAAACATTAAAATCAGGCGTAAAAAATATATTGTTGATATAATTGATATAAAGGCGGCGCATTCGCATCAGAATAATACGAAGTGATTTGATTGCTTTTGAAAATAGGAATTGATAAAAAAGCAATTGGTTTAAATTCCTGAATTATTGCAGGAAAAGCAATTTGAAAAAAGAATATTTTGATAGTGGCATCATCTGATTTTTTTTCAAAATGAACTACTTTGTCTTTACAACAAGAAGATTTTTTTTCGGATGCTCCACAGCATTTTTTTCAGAGGAAACAGAAGCTGTGGTATTTAATGAAACAGAAGCAATTTTTCCTCCGCAATAATGCACATCAAAAGCAAACCCAATGTTGGAAACCAACAATAGGAAAGCTAAAAATAGTCCTGTGCACTTTTTTAAATTCATATTGCAAAACTATTTAAAAAGCTTCGGAAAAGCGCAAAAAAATGTTATTTTTTGAGATTTTGCTGCTGATAATAAAAAGCCGGAATAAATAACAGCACAAATATTGGCTGAATAATAAATCGTCTTACATAGAAAAGGATCCAACTTCCTTCCGGATAAAATTTCAGGATTGTGAAAAACATACCAAAAAGCAGCAATAAAAAAAAGACGTATAAAACGGAACTGAATTTAATTATCTCAACATCTTCAAACAAAGAATAAATTAACACTAAAGACAATACTGTATTCAAAAAATACCGAAATAAAAGTCCTCCAAAAAGCCTCAAAAGGTCAACTTCGGGAAAAGGCAAACTTTTAAAATCAGATTCAAAATAAACTAAAAAAGGATCATAAAAAAGCTGATTTTCAAAAGCTCTGATAATTCCGAAACAGGTTACAATTACAATTGCTATTATAATTTTCCACTTATGTTCGAATATGTTATTTAGCATACTTTGAAAATTTATTCACCCAAATGATCCACAAAATAAAAACTACTCCGTAAATAACTAATGGAAAAAGAACTCCATGCAGAATATGTTCTTTTTCGGGGAAATGAAATAATAACACCGTTAGTAATGCAATTCGAATTACATTTAACAGATATATGATAAGGATTCCAAAAAGAATAAAAAACAAAGTGGTTTTAAATTTTCCTGAAAATGCAACTACAAAAGATATAAATAATATAATAACACTTATGGCATTACAGCCTTCTATGATTCTCAATGTATATCTTTTGTTGTACCAAACCTCTATATAAGGATTCGTAATACTTTTGAAAATTTTAATATCACAATTAAACAAATCCATTAACTGGTTAACATTATGACCAACAACATTTGTTATTCCGTCAACATCATTGATTTCAAAACTATTCAAATAGAATTTATAAACTACCGTAAGCAATATATAAACACCAAAAAAAGTGCTAATAAAAATTAGAAATGGCTTGAATTGTAATAAATATTTTCTCAAAGGATTTTTTTTCAAATTTATATATTTTTTAACTTCGGCTTTAAATACTTTTGTATAAAATTTTTATACCATGACATTTCAGGAATTACAACCGAAAATAAGCGCTATAGTAGCTGAAAACAACATTGTTAGAGACGAAAAACTTTTGGCAATTTGTCAATTATTAAATGCAAATGTAGAATATTATAACTGGGTTGGTTTTTATTTTGCCAATCACGAAAACAAAACCCTTCATTTAGGCCCTTATGTTGGTGCAGAAACAGATCATACTGTGATTCCGTTTGGAAAAGGAATTTGTGGACAGGTTGCAGAAAGTAATGCCAATTTTGTAGTACCTGATGTTGCTGCTCAGGATAATTATATTGCATGCAGCTTTACAGTAAAGTCTGAAATCGTTGTTCCTTTATTTGTAAACGGTGTAAATATTGGTCAGATTGATATTGACAGCCATGTTATAGATCCTTTTACAGAGGCTGATGAACGATTTTTAGAATTTGTAAATCAAGAAGTTGCTAAACTATTCTAAAAGGGCTATTTTTAATAAAAAATAGAACTGAATGAAGAGAAACATATTACTCCTTTTGCTTCTGATAATTTCAGCTAATCTGTTTTCACAAATTAATGTAATGTCTAAGAAAATTTTTCTTGACTCATTAAATCGTGAAACAACGCCCGAAAACTACAGTTACACACGAATAATTACGAATTATTCTCAAAAAAGTGCAAGATACGTTGTTACCGATTTCTACAAAAACGGAAGAAAGAAAATGACAGGTACTACTTTAGACAAGGATATTTTAAAAAAAGATGGAGAATTTATTTGTTATTATAAAAATGGGGCAAAAGAATCTGTCGTAAATTATTTAGAAGATCATAAATCAGGCAAAGAAATTAATTGGTACGAAAACCAAAGTAAGAAATCTGAAAAACAGAATCTCTGGGATTCAAAAACAAAAAAATCCCAAACTTTAATTCTTAATTACTGGGATGAAAACAAGAATCAAACCATAATTGATGGAAACGGAGAATATGAAGAAACAGATAAATATACAACACAAAAAGGAACTATTAAAAACGGACTAAAACAAGGTACGTGGCAAGGGAGTGACATTTTGCGCAAGATTACCTTTATTGATAATTATGATCGGGGCGTTTTAATTTCGGGCGTTAGTATCGATGAAAACAATGTGAAATCTTCGTATTCTTCTTTAGATAAGAAACAAGCAGGCAGAAAATAATTCTAATCATAATAATTAGATCATTATATGTGATACCTATTACAGTACCAATTAACAATCTAAAAAAAGATCAAATATTGCTCAAAAAACAAAATTTGGTATTCTATTTTAAGATTCTCTTATTTTTGTTTGATTCTTTTGTTTTTTTACCTTATTTTTGCACCCGTCTTACAAAAGATGTATGACATACATAAAAATCATTAAATAATATTGGAATGTATTTAACTAAAGAAAAGAAAGAAGAGATTTTCGCACAACACGGTGGTGCAACAAACACTGGAAGCGCAGAAGGTCAGATTGCATTGTTCACTTACAGAATTTCACACTTAACTGAGCACTTGAAAAAAAATCGTCACGATTACAACACAGAGCGTTCTCTTGTACTATTAGTAGGTAAAAGAAGATCTTTGTTGGATTACTTGAAAAAGAAAGAGATCAACAGATATCGTGAGATTATCAAAGTATTGAATATCAGAAAATAATCAATATAGAAAAGAGGTGCGAAAGTGCCTCTTTTTGTTTTTAGATTACAAGCATTTTATAAGAAAAAAAGTTTGGTTTTTCATTGGGTTTTAGAAACAACAACTACACACAACAACTACAACACAACTAAAACCCATTGTATAACCAATAAGGAAAAATTATGATTCCACAATTATTTGTAGAAAAGATCGATTTAGGTGATGGCAGAAGCATCACAATCGAGACGGGTCGTTTAGCAAAACAAGCTGATGGTTCGGTAGTAGTAAGAATGGGCGACACGATGATACTTGCAACAGCAGTATCTGCACGTAGCGCTAACCCAGCGGTTGATTTTTTACCATTAACGGTAGATTACCGCGAAAAATTTGCAGCAGCAGGTCGTTTTCCAGGAGGTTTCTTTAAAAGAGAAGCTCGCCCTAGCGATAGCGAAGTATTAACAATGAGATTAGTTGACCGTGTTTTACGTCCGCTTTTCCCAGATGATTACCATGCTGAAACACAAGTTATGATTCAGTTAATGTCTCATGACGAAGAAGTTATGCCAGACGCTTTAGCTGGTTTAGCTGCATCTGCAGCATTAGCAGTTTCAGATATTCCATTTTACAACTTAATTTCTGAAGTTCGTGTTGCACGTATCGACGGGAAATTTGTAATCAACCCAAGCAGAACAGAATTAGAAAAATCAGACATCGATATGATGATTGGAGCTTCTTTGGATTCTGTAGCAATGGTTGAAGGAGAGATGAAAGAAATTTCAGAAGCTGAAATGGTTGAAGCAATTAAATTTGCTCACGAAGCTATTAAAGTTCAAATTCAGGCACAATTGCGTTTGCAGGCTGCTTTTGGTAAAAAAGAAATTCGTACTTACGAAGGTGAGAAAGAAAACGAAGAAATTTACAAAAAAGTAAAAGCTGCAGCATATGATAAAATTTATAATATTGCAAAAGTTGGATCGGCTAAACACGAAAGAAGCGCTGCATTTGCTGAAGTAAAAGAAGAAGTAAAAGCTTTATTTACTGAAGAAGAATTAGCTGCTGATGGAGATTTAGTTTCTAAATATTTTTACAAAACAAACAAAGAAGCTGTTCGTAACGTAGTATTAGAATTAGGTATTCGTTTAGATGGCAGAAAAACTACTGATATCAGACCAATCTGGTGTGAAATTGATTATTTACCAAGAGTTCACGGTTCTTCTTTATTTACACGTGGAGAAACTCAGGCTTTGGCTACTGTAACTTTAGGAACTTCCAGAGAAGCTAACCAAATTGACTCTCCATCTGAACAAGGTGAAGAGAAATTCTACTTACACTATAACTTCCCTCCTTTCTCTACTGGTGAAGCAAAACCTCTAAGAGGAACTTCAAGAAGAGAAGTTGGTCACGGTAACTTAGCTCAAAGAGCTTTAAAAAATATGATTCCTGTTGATTGTCCTTACACAATTCGTATTGTTTCTGAAGTTTTAGAATCTAATGGTTCTTCTTCTATGGCGACAGTTTGTGCTGGCACAATGGCTTTGATGGATGCTGGAGTTCAAATGGTGAAACCAGTTTCTGGAATTGCTATGGGATTAATTACTGACGGTGAGAAATTTGCTGTATTGTCTGATATTTTAGGTGATGAAGATCACTTAGGAGATATGGACTTTAAAGTAACCGGAACTGCTGACGGTATTACAGCTTGTCAAATGGATATCAAAATTGACGGTTTACGTTATGATATTATGGAGCAGGCCTTAGGACAAGCACGTGAAGGACGTTTACACATTTTAGGTAAACTTACTGAAACTATCGCTGCACCAAGAGCTGACGTAAAAGCTCACGCACCAAAAATTATTACAAGAACTATTCCTGGAAACTTTATTGGAGCATTGATTGGACCTGGTGGAAAAGTAATTCAGGAATTACAAAAAGCTACAGGAACAACTATTGTGATCAACGAAGTCGATGAGCAAGGTGTTATTGAAATCTTAGGTACAGATCCTGCCGGAATCGAAGCAGTATTGGCTAAAATTAAGTCAATCACTTTTAAACCACAAATGGGAGAAGCTTACGAAGTAAAAGTAATTAAAATGTTAGATTTTGGAGCTGTAGTAGAATATACTTCTGCACCAGGAAATGAAGTTTTATTACACGTTTCTGAATTAGCTTGGGAACGTACTGAAAATGTAACTGATGTTGTAAACATGGGAGATGTTTTTGAAGTGAAATACTTAGGTGTTGACCCTAAAACTAAAAAAGAAAAAGTGTCAAGAAAAGCACTTTTACAAAGACCTCCACGTGAGGAGAAAAAAGAGTAATCAGATCTTAGTTTACTAAAGGTTTATTCATAGAAAACCCCAATTCATTTATTTGACTTGGGGTTTTTCGTTTTTATCTTTTTTCAATTCATAACAAATCAACTTTTCAAAAACTATCCATTAAACAATTTGTGTCTTTTTATTGATTTTCCTTCTCTAATTAAATAAGCATGATAAGAGCTTGGAACATCATGTGTCCATTTAGGTAAAAAATAAATTATTAGATAAACATCAATATGCCCCACTATTCCAAAAAATACTGCAAGAAAAAAGGAATTCCGGCGTGACCAAATCCAATCATAGAAACAAATGCGAGCAACAATGTTATACCCCACAATTTAGATAAAAGAGCATGTGTACATGTTTCTTTTCCAAATTTTAGAATACTAAAAACATATGTCAGACCTTCCATTACAAAAATTGAAATAATCGCATATTTATGTTCAATAATAATTTCTGGATTTAATAACCACGTACACCAACCTACACAAATCCAAAAAACTAAATCGACCTGACTATCCATTCGACGTAATTTTTCTGATGACACACCTACTCTTCTGGCAATAATACCATCAAAAATATCCGTTAACAATCCGAAGATCATTAATGACACTAAAATCATTCTAACATGCACAAAATTAGTGCTCGCAATTAGAATCATTATGAAACCTAACAATAATCTAATAAGAATAAGCAATAAAGGAACTTTTTTCATTTCTAAAATTTTAATAATTCCCAACAAACCTATTGCAATTATCGCATTTTGATTTGTGCAAAACAATAATAACAATTTATACATTTGTGATTATCGCAAATTATGAAACATCAGGAATCCTTTTTAAAATCAATTCGAAACAAAATTCCAAAATCCACTTCTCTAATAGATGAGATTGCTACCGTTTTAGAAATCAGTTACGATGCATCGCACCGAAGAATATCCGGAAAAAGTAAATTTTCATTGGATGAAACTATTAAACTAGCCAATCATTTTAATATTTCACTGGATAATTTATATGCGAAAAAGGAAAATATTATTGTTGAGAAAACAATTGAAATAGAAACATTAAAAGATATGCTTCAGTATTTCAAAAGATCGGCAGAGCAAATTGAAATATTAACGAAAGATTCTAATACCGTATTATTTTATTCTGCAAAAGACATTCCCCTATTTTATTTCATGGACGGAACCATATTATCAAAATTTAAAGCTTTTGTCTGGCTTAATCTTTTAAATACAAATCCAAAAAAAGTTTCCTTTGAAAATTTTGTGATTGAAGAATCCTTTACAGAATACATGCAAAAACTAAAAACTGTATATGAAAATGTCCGTGTAAATGAAATATGGAATGATACTACCATCAATAGCAGTCTACAACAAATTCTGTATTTTTATGAAGCAGGATTACTTAGTCTAAAAAATGCAAATGCCCTGTGTAAAGATTTAAAGAGAATCATTAATTTAATACAGGAAAAATGCAATGAACCCAATACCAATTTTGCAATTTATTATAATGAGTTGATTTTACTAAATAATAACATGCTCATAGAAACCGATCAAAAGTTAACGATGTTTGTACCTTATACGCTACTAGGTTATTTTATAACTGATAATGAAGATGGCTGCAAAAATGTACATCAGTTTTTCAAACAACAAATCACAAATTCAAAACCCTTAGGGCAATCTGGAATAAAAGAGCAAAATTTATTTTTTAATCGAGCCATTAGAAAGATAGAGTATTATCTGGAGAAGATAAATTCGCAGGTAGATCTATTATTTTAAAAGCAGATATTAAATACGTAATTTATTCACATAAAATCCTAATTCATTTATTTGAATTGGGATTTTCCTTATAAAAAAACAAACATTAAATGACATTTTAACACTTATCCGTGAAATTTGTAACATTTTTTTGATACTTTTGGAATCGCCAAAACCAAACATTAAAACCACACAATCCTTTGAAAAATTATCAAAAAAAATCTGCATTCCTTATTTTATTTGGATTATTCTTAAACATTTCCATTATTCACAGTCAAACCAGCAATGATGTTGCTATTTACAATTGGTTTGACAAAACTATAGGGAAAGAGAATCTGGACATCATTAACGGCATCCCGCACACCAATCCTTACAGAACAACCGGAGATAGTCATTTGTATTATATTGATCAATACGAATTAGGAACCCTTAATTATGAAGGACAATTATATTACAACGTAAAACTAAAATATGATATTTATAGAGATATTTTGGTTTTAAATCCTTTTGGAGAATCAGAAAGTGTTGGTATAAATGTTATCACTACCAAAGTTGGATCTTTTTCTATTAAAGATAAAAACTTTGTGAATATCGATAAAAAAGATCCGGCGGTTCCTGAATTTACAGCAGGTTACTATGAAGAGAATAAAATTTCGCCTGATTTTGTATTTTACATTAAGCATCATAAAAACCAAATAAAATCGATAAATGAAGGTGTCTTACTTTATACTTTTAAAGAAAACACATCATACTTTCTTGATTTAAAAGGTAAAATTTATTCTATAAAAAGCAAAAACGATATCATCAAACTGTTTCCAGATCAAAAAAAACAAATCAATGGGTTTTATTTAATGAATAGAGAACTTAGAAAATCTGACGAAAATCAATTTATGAGAAATTTGATGAAATATATTAGTAATTCTCTTTCCATTCAAACCAAATAAGACAAATGAAAAAATTTCTACTCGCCTTAATTATTTTATTCTCATTTCAATTATCTGTTGCTCAAAATACGAATGAGAAAATATCTATTACTTTTAAAGATGAAACTCTTGAAAGTGCATTAAAAGCAATTGAAACAAAAACATCTTACAAGATTTATTTTGATCCTACATGGGTTGGCGCTAATAAAGAGTTGATAAACGGAACTTACACCGACGTTAAAATTGATGAGATACTGGATAAAATTTTAAATAAAACCGATTTAAATTTTATCATTCTAAAAAACAAAATCATTCTGACACTAAATAGCACAATTCACGATGATTTGCCTGCTAATTATTTTTCTGACGCTCCGATTGAAACTCCTAGCAACGATAATAATAGTGACAATCCTGTTTTTTATCAGCAATATGACTCATTAAACAGTTACAGCGTTACAAAAAAAGCATCTATTGTTTTTATTGGTAAGGAAAATAAGGATATAACCAAGAAAAACTATACTGTTTCCGGTTCTATAAAAAATGCCGAAACCGGTAAACCCGAAGCCAACATATATATTAAAGTAAAAAATAAAAACATCAGTACTTCTAGTGATCCTGATGGAAATTATACTTTGCAACTTCCCAGAGGAATCAATGTTATTGAAATAAAATCATTAAGCCACAAGGATGTATCCAAAACTTTAATGGTTTATGATGATGGTACTTTTGATATTAATGTTAACGACAAATCAAATCAGTTAGATGAAGTTGTAATTAATAAAAAAGGAAGAAAACAAACTGAAACCGCTGTTTCAGGCTTGGTTTCTATTGATATTGAAGGAATAAAAAATGTTCCTTTAATTCTTGGCGAAAGAGACATTTTAAAAGTTGCAACTACTTTTCCTGGTATTAAAACAACGGGAGAAGGATCGGCGGGATTCAACGTTAGGGGAGGAAAAGACGATCAAAACCTAATTCTTTTAGATAATGCTGTACTTTATAATCCACAACACTTTTTAGGTTTTTTCTCTGCCATAAACCCTTATACTGCTAAAAAAGCCGACATCTATAAAGGAAGTATTCCTGCTGATTTTGGCGGAAGATTATCATCTGTATTTGATATTACAACCAAAAACGGAAATCCTGAAAAGTTTTCCGGTGAAGGGGCAATTGGTCCAATTACATCAAACCTTACACTTAGTTTGCCAATAGAAAAAAACAAATCAAGTATTATTTTTGGAGGTCGTGCAACCTATTCGGATTGGATTTTAAAATCTTTAGATGATGAAAATCTTAAAAATAGTCAGGCTGGTTTTTATGACGGAATCCTTAAATACAATAACGCTATTAACAGCAATAACAATCTTGAAGCTACGGCTTATTATAGCCATGACCGTTTTAGTTTGGATACAGATTCTATTTATAAATACAGCAACAGACTTGCTTCATTAAAATGGGATCATACTTTCAACAAAAAAAGCAAAGCAGCTTTAATTTTTACAAATAGTGAATATAAGTTTAATATTGATTATGATTCAGATAATGTTGATTCATTTGATTTTGGATATAAAGTAAACGAGTCGCAAGTACAGTTAAAACTCAATTATCAATTAACTCCAAAACATAATTTATCATACGGTATTGCAAGTAAATTATACAATATTGCTCCAGGATACCAACATCCTAAAAATCCTGAATCTCTTTTAATTTCTACTGATATTGAAAAAGAAAGGGCACTAGAATCTGCCATTTATTTAGCCGACAGCTACAAATTAAGCGATAAATTATTGCTTGATTTAGGTTTGAGGTATTCTTATTATGCAGCTCTGGGAGAAGCCAATATAAATTCTTATCAGGAAGGTTTGCCTTTAAGTAACGAAACTGTAACAGGAACTACACATTATAAAAAAAATGAAGTTATAAAAACATATGGCGGCTTAGAACCTCGTTTGGCGGCACGTTATTTTATTACCGAAGATTTCTCGATAAAAGCCGGATATGACATGACCAGACAGTACATTCATCTTTTATCAAGTAATGTAACACAATCACCTACAGATACCTGGAAATTATCAGATTCGAATGTTGCGCCACAAACCGCACAACAAGTTTCTTTAGGTTTGTTTAAAAATCTAAAAGATGAAGAATATGAAATTAGTCTTGAAGGATATTACAAAAGATCTAAAAACATTCTTGATTACAAAGTTGGAGCACAACTTGTTTTAAACGAAAATGTAGAAACAGAATTATTGCAAGGCGAAGGAAAAGCTTATGGAGTTGAACTTTTATTGAAGAAAACAACCGGAAGATTAAACGGATGGATTGGTTATACGTACTCACGCACGCTTATTAAACTTGACAGCCAGTTTAGTTCAGAAAAAGTAAATAACGGAAATTATTTCCCTGCAAATTTTGATAAGCCTCATGATTTAAGTGCGATTTTAAATTATAAATTTACAAGACGTTACAGTTTATCAACCAATTTCTTATATCAAACCGGAAGACCTATTACTTATCCTATTGGAACTTATCAATATGGAAATGCACAATATACATTGTATAGCGACAGAAATGCTTATAGAATTCCTGACTATATTCGTCTGGATATCGGAATTAACATTGAAGGAAACCATAAAATAAAAAAACTGGCTCATAGCTTCTGGAACATATCCGTTTATAATGTTTTAGGAAGAAATAATCCGTACTCAATTTATTTTGTCACTGACCAAAGTGGAAAAGTAAAAGGCTATAAAACATCAATTTTCTCAATACCTGTACCAAGTATTACTTATAATTTTAAATTTTAATTTAAATGAAAAATTATAAACTAAATAATATTCTGGTTTTCACTCTATTAGTTATTCTCTGTAATAGCTGTACAGAAACATATCCGCTGCTAACTAATAGCTACGAAGAGGCTTTAGTAGTTGAAGCTACAATAACTAATGAATTGAAAACGCAGGAAATAAAACTTACTAAAACTGCCAAGTTTGAGGATGAAAGTTATCTTCCTGAAAGTGGCGCAGAAGTTTTTATAACAGATGACTCAGGTAATCAGTATAACTTTAAAGAAGACGCTGAAAAATATATTTCTACAGTAGAATTTCAAGCTGTACCAGAAAGAAAATATCAATTACATATTAATACCAAAGACGGAAGATCGTTTGAATCGTCTCCTGAAACTTTAACTACCATTAATCCGATGCAAGAGGTAACTGCTGCAGTTGAAGCTAAAGATAATGTGAATGGAGTAAGTATTAGAATAAAAAGTTTCGATGCTGCACACGCATCAACCTATTATCGATATGAATACGAGGAAACCTATAAGATTGTCACTCCAAAATGGAGACCAATAAAAGCAGAACTAAGCGATACCGGCTCACTTATTTTCCTTACAAATTCACCAGATACAAAAGTTTGTTATGGAAGCAAAAAAAGCACAGAGATTCTTTTAGCCAATACAAATGATTTGAGTGAAGATCGTGTTGATTTTCTGGCACGATTCATTAGTGATCAGGATTATATAATGACAACCAGATATAGTATTCTGGTAAAACAATATATAGAAAGTTTAGCTGCCTTTAATTACTACACAACTTTAAAAAAATTATCCGGGTCAGAAAGTATTTTATCTCCAACTCAACCGGGACTTTTATTGGGTAACATACAATCTCTCAACAATCTGAACAATAAAATAGTGGGATATTTCGATGTTGCATCAGTATCAACAGAAAGAATTTATTTTAATTATGCTGATTTATTTCCGGGCAAAGGCGCGCCGCCATATGTTACTGATTGCCTGGAATATTGTTATGGTAATCCTGAAGCCGGAACTTCTCCTGTACCTTGTACACATGTATTGTCGCCCAACCAAGATTTAGCATTAGGCTTTGTAACTTATTTCACAGGAATTGACGGCCCAGATTCATTTAGTTATTGGGTTAATGCTCCTTGTGGAGATTGTACCACTTTTGCATCGAATATAAAACCAACTTTCTGGACAGATTAACATTTTCAATTCTAATAAAAAAATGAAAAGTTTCTAAATCAAAAAGTGCAAAATTTAAGTAATGAAAATCCATAAAATAAAAAATATAATCCTTTTTGCTTTTCTTGCTATCCTTTTAAATGGATGTACAGAAACGTATCCGCTTTTGACTAACACATATGAAGAAATAATTGTTGTTGAAGCCACTTTAACTAACGAACTTAAAAACCAGGAAATAAAAATTACCAAAACTTCAAGATTTGAAGATGATGGTATTGAACCCGAAACTGGTGCAAAAGTTGTCGTTAAAGATGATCAGAACAATGAATATTTGTTTGAAGAAAGTGCAGGAACTTACAAATCTCAAACTGCTTTTGCCGCAGCTCCGGATAGACAATACACATTGGAAATTACCACAAAAGACAGGAAAATTTACCAATCAACGCCACAAACCTTAACAGCTGTAAATCCAATTGAAAGCGTTGTGCCATCGCTTGCAACAAATAAGAATAATGAAACCGGAATTCAAATTAATGTAAATAGTTATGATGAAAACAAGAGTTCAAAATACTATCGTTATGAGTATGAAGAAACCTATAAAATTGTTGCACCAAGATGGAACTCTTTAAAAATTATAGCAACTGGACCACAAACCGTTGCGTTGATTAACAATGATCCAAGTACGAGAATTTGTTATTCAACTCAAAAATCGAGCGATATTATTTTAGCGAATACTAACACTCAGACAGAAGACAGGGTAAACTTACCAATTCGTTTTATACAAGAAGACAATTATATCATTGGCCATCGATACAGCATACTGGTTAAACAATATATAGAAAACTTAGAAGCTTATACTTTCCATAGAATATTAAAAGATATAGCAGGATCATCAAGTATTTTATCTCCCAAACAGCCTGGTTTGCTATCCGGAAACATAAAATGCATTAGTGATTCTAACACAAAAGTCATTGGCTTTTTTGATGTCGCTTCTTACTCTGAAATAAGGATATTTTTTAATTACAATGATTTTTTTCCTGCTAAACCAGCACCTTACTTCAATACATGTGAAGATATTCCTTTTCTGTTTTGCTTTGGAGGAGAAGACTGCTCAGGAGAAAGTATGATTTATAACATCAATAGAAACCTCATGACGTATATTAGTAACAGTGCACTAAATTATAGACTAGTAGACGCAGAATGCGGAGATTGCACATCATTTTCATCTAACATAATACCTTCATTTTGGACAGAATAAAACACCTTATTGCATTGTTTGTACTCGTGAGTACACAATTCGTCGGCGCACAGCAAACCATCTCTT
This sequence comes from Flavobacterium sp. AC274, assembly GCF_979258275.1. Taxonomy (NCBI): domain Bacteria; kingdom Pseudomonadati; phylum Bacteroidota; class Flavobacteriia; order Flavobacteriales; family Flavobacteriaceae; genus Flavobacterium; species Flavobacterium sp. AC274. Next base: position 80,303 of record NZ_OZ409852.1, read on the forward strand.
TAGATGAGACTGTTTTCATTCATTCAAATGCAACCACATTTGTTTCGGGTGAAACCTTATTGTATAAAATTTATTGTTTAAAATCTACAGATAAAACACCCAGCAATATTAGCAAAGTAGCCTATGTTGAACTTGTAGACAATAATAAAAAATCGGTATTTAAAACCAAAGTTTCGCTGGAAAACTCAGTTGGACAAGGCGATTATTTTATTGCTACAACTTTAAAAACCGGAAATTACAAACTGATTGGTTATACAAACTGGATGTTAAACAAACCTGTTTCTGAGTTATTTCAATTAGATATCAATATCGTTAATCCTTATAAAACAACTGAAAAAGGCACTTCTGAAAATGCTTTAACTTCAAGTGCTGTTAGTTCTTCTAATAGTTCAGAAACTGCATCAAATCAAAGTAGTATCACAAACGAAAATGTCAAACTTAATTTGAATAAAAAAACATTTTCAAATCGTGAATTAGTTGATTTGAAAATTGAAACTTCAAATGCAGTTTTCGCAGATGGAAATTATTCTTTATCTGTTAGAAAACTAGACAACATACCAACTAAAAGTCAAATTTCTGCAACAGATTTTGCAACAAAATCATCATATCCGGCATTGCTTGATTTACAAAATAAAGATCAGAAAATAATTCTGCCTGAATTAAGAGGAGAAACTATTTCCGGAAAAATCACAGCACAAAATGGCAGCGATAAAATTGCAGACATAAGCGTTGGTTTATCACTTCCAGGGAAATCTTTTGCATTTAAAGTAGTAAAAACGGATGCTGACGGAAATTTTATTTTCAACATAAATAAAACGTATTACACTCCGGATATTATTGTTCAGATAATTGATGAAAAAGCGATTAATTATAATCTGACTATAAATAATGCTCCGGAAATAGATTACTCAAAATTATCTTATGAGCAAAATGCTAATTTATCGTATGTAATCAAAGAAAGCCTTCTGGACAGATCTGTTTCAAGTCAGGTTGAAAATGCTTATTATCATAAAAAAGTAGATAATATTGAAAAAACACCAACTCTGGAAACGTTTTATTATCCTCTTGGAAAAGAATATGTTCTGGATGATTTTACCCGATTTAAAACATTAAAAGAAACGATGACCGAGGTTGCTACAGAAGTTTACCATAAACAGGTTGGCGATAAAACTTATTTACACGTAAACGATCCGAGTGTTTTTCCTCAATTACCTGATGCTGCATTAGTTTTGGTTGATGGATTATATTTAGAAAATCAAAATGATTTGATGATTTACAACATGAAAAACGTTTATAAAATTGATGTAATTATTGGAAGATATTATGTAGGTTCAAAATCTTTTAACGGTTTGGTTAGTTTCACCACTTTTGATAAAGATTTTAAAAGCACACAAAAAGGAAGCTTTATCGCAAAACCTACTGTACTAAGACCACAACCAAAGAAATTATACAACAAAATAGAGTATACAAATTCTAGTGATAATGCAAGAATTCCAGATTTCAGAAATCAATTGTTCTGGAATCCTGAAGTCGCTTTAAACAGCAAGAATAATAATTCTTTTTACACCTCAGATATTTCAGGAACTTTTGAAGTAAGACTTGAGGGTTTTGCAAAAAACGGATCAGCAGTTTCTTTAAAAGAAATCATCGAGATAAAAGACTCAACGTCAAATTAAAAGACTTAAATCATTAAATAAAAATTCCCGTTTCTAAAGTGTAGAAATGGGAATTTTTATTTTTTTCAAAATATTTGTAACTTTTTCATAACTTATTACGTATAACTAATTGTACACTTTAAAAATAAGGAGACAATACAATGAGACAACTTAAAATCACCAAGCAGGTAACCAATCGTGAAACTGCATCGTTAGATAAATATCTACAAGAAATCGGAAAAGTTGACCTAATTACCGCTGATGAAGAGGTAGAATTAGCACAAAGAATAAAGGCTGGTGATCAAAGAGCTTTAGAAAAACTTACAAAAGCCAACCTACGTTTCGTAGTATCGGTTGCTAAACAATATCAAAATCAAGGATTAACACTTCCTGATTTAATTAACGAAGGAAACTTAGGTTTAATTAAAGCAGCTCAACGTTTTGATGAAACTCGTGGTTTCAAATTTATCTCTTATGCAGTATGGTGGATTCGTCAATCGATCCTTCAGGCTTTGGCAGAACAATCACGTATTGTTCGTTTACCATTAAACAAAATTGGTTCTATTAATAAAATCAACAAAATGTATGCGTTATTAGAGCAATCTAACGAGCGTCCGCCTTCTGCTGAAGAAATTGCAAAAGAACTTGACATGACTGTAAATGACGTAAAAGAGTCTATGAAAAACTCTGGTCGTCACTTATCAATGGATGCACCTCTTGTTGAAGGAGAAGATTCTAACCTTTACGACGTTTTACGTTCTGGAGAATCTCCAAACCCGGACAGAGAATTAATTCATGAATCATTACGTACTGAAATTGAGCGTTCATTAGAAACATTAACTCCAAGAGAGGCAGATGTTGTTCGTTTATATTTTGGTCTTGGAGATCAACACCCAATGACTTTAGAAGAAATTGGAGAAACTTTCGACCTAACTCGTGAGCGTGTTCGTCAGATTAAAGAAAAAGCAATCCGCAGATTAAAACATACTTCTAGAAGTAAAATCTTAAAAACATATTTAGGATAAATAATATTTTGTTTCAGGTTTCAAGTTTCAGGTTGCTATGAGTAACCTGAAACTTGAAACTTGAAACCTTTTTAACGCAAACAACAGTTTGATTGACTGTTCGTTTTTTGATTGATGATTGAAACTCCGGCTGATTACCGGAGTTTTTTATTGCTTTTTAACCATTAAGATATTAAGTTAAATTAAGGAAGATCATTCTGTTTCTAAAACTAAAAAAGGGTATCAACTGCTACTTTATTTTCTTAATCTCTTAATGGTTAGAAAAATAAAATTTTATTTTAAACAAACTAAAATCTACCTTTGCAAAAAATAACACACACAACTACACAATGAAGAATACACTTATTGCTCCTTCTGTTCTTGCAGCTGATTTTGCCAATTTACAACGTGATATCGAAATGATCAATAACAGCGAGGCAGATTGGTTTCATATTGATATTATGGATGGAGTTTTTGTTCCGAATATTTCTTTTGGAATGCCCGTTTTGGAAGCAATTTCTAAACATGCAAAAAAAACAATCGACGTACATTTGATGATTATTGATCCTGACAGATATATCAAAACTTTTGCTGATTTAGGTGCCAATATTTTAAGTGTACATTACGAAGCCTGTACACATTTACACAGAACACTTCAGGCTATCAAAGCCGAAGGAATGAAAGCAGGAGTTGCCATTAATCCTCATACTAATATTGATTTATTAGAAGATGTTATTAATGACATTGATTTAGTTTGTATTATGAGCGTTAATCCTGGTTTTGGAGGGCAATCTTTCATCGAAAACACTTATGCTAAAGTTAAAAAACTAAAAGATTTAATTACAAGAAAAGGCGCTTCGACAATTATCGAAATTGACGGTGGTGTAACCAATAAAAATGCAAAACAATTAGTAGAGGCCGGAGCTGATGTTTTAGTTGCAGGAAGCTTTGTTTTTAAAGCCGAGAATCCAACACAAACTATTGCTGACTTAAAAGTCCTTACTACTTTTTAAATTTTTCAAATTCGGAAAGAAATCAATACCAGTCATTTTTTCTAAAGTTTCAATAGAAACTACAAAATCATAAAGTGACTTATCGCTATCTTCATTCGGAACTAAAAAAGCAATTGCTTTATGTTCTTTCCCTGATTTAGCCAAAATGATTTTATAAAAATATTTAGGAACAGATACTTTTTCTGTTCCTATTTTTTTATCCGAATCTTTCAGGATTCCGCCTGTAACAACATACACATCATTGTATTTATCTGCCCAATAACGCGTTTTCTGTTCTAATCTATTCCAGATCCCGCTATTAAAATCATGTCTTTGAGGCGAAATATTTGAGGTATAAAAAGTATCATTATAAGCGTCTTTATTAAACTCCATATCTCCAGCCGGACATAGATGCCCTTTGTCATATCCTGATTTTTTATAATTTCTCCAATCAGCAGAACCCGTTGTTACATTTGGATCTTCAACAAAATAAGGTCTTTTAAAATCATTATTTTTTAAATATTCTTTCTTTAATTCATAAGCAACCCATTCTGCCTGCTCAAATTTTTCATTATATGATAGCGTGTAATACTTGTGTTTCACAATTTGGTTTGTTGTAGATGTTGGCAAATAAGAAACATTATACAACGAATCTGTACTGCTTTGACTTGAAACAAAAGATGGTGAATTATCTTTTTCAGATTCTTCAATTATAATTTCATTTTTCTCTTTCACATCACTTTTACAAGAAAACAATGCCAAACCAATCAAACTAAACACAAGACTTTTTATCATATTATTTTAATTAAAGTTCATAAAAAAACGCTCCGTAAATATAAACTTTCGGAGCGTTTTCATAACAAATTAATTTTCTAAGAAATTAAGATTTTACTAATTTATCTTTTTTCATTTTAGATGAAGTACCTTTTACAACATTACCTTTACTTTGCAAATCATCCAAAACATTTAATGCTTCTTCTACATAAACATCTTTTGATAATGCCTGGTGCCAGGCTTCTCTCTTTTCTTTTAAAGTTGCATCGTTTTTAATTTCAAGCTCTTCATAAGGCAATGATTTAAAAACCAAATTGTTTTTGTATTCTGAAATTGGTTTATATTTTTTACCCTCGTTTTCAACTTGTTCTTGAGTAGCTTTAAAACTGTTTATGTTTAAACTATAAGTGTTTTCTTTGTTTTTAACATCAATCCATTTTGCATTATCTTCAATTAATTTAAATTGAGGACTTTGAGCAATTCTAGTTGTACTATTCGCAATTGCCTGATTAAATTTTTGGTTTTCTGTCCATGTATTATAATCAGCCTGATCAATTTTATCCCATGGCATTGCATTATCAATATCGCGTTCTCCCATTTTTAAATACGCATAACGATCTGGCATAACAACATCACTATGAACACCTTCTAATTGGGTTGAACCTCCATTAATTCTGTAGAATTTTTGTCCTGTAATTTTCAGGGCACCCAAATCTCCATAACTTGCATTACGAACAAACTGATTTAAATCAAGAACGTTTTGTACAGTACCTTTTCCGTAAGTTTGTTTACTTCCAATGATAATACCACGTTTGTAATCCTGAATTGCAGCAGCCAAAATTTCTGAAGCCGAAGCTGAGAAACTGTTAACCATAATTACTAACGGTCCGTCCCACTCTATCTTTTTATCTTTATCGTATAAAACTTCTTTCTTTTTTCCAGCAGATTTTACCTGAACAATTGGTCCTTCTTCAATAAATAAACCTGCAATATCTACAACTGTAGACAAAGATCCACCACCATCATCACGAACATCAAGTACGATTCCGTTAATATCCTCTTTCTTTAATCTCTCTACTTCAAGAGCGATATCTTTTCCTGCATCGCGACCATCTTTATTTTCAAAATCGATATAAAATTTAGGTAAATAAATTACCCCGTATTTCAATCCATTCTTTTCAACAATACTTGATTTTGCGTATGTTTCTTCGATTTCAACAACATCTCTTATAATAGAAATAACTTTGATGCTTCCGTCAACTTTTTTAACGGTAAGTTTTACTTCAGTTCCTTTGTGTCCTTTAATTTTTTTCACAACATCATCCAAACGCATTCCCACAACATCTACAGGCTCTTCGTTTCCTTGCGCTACTTTCAAAATTAAATCTCCCGCTTCAAGCTGTTTTCCTTTCCATGCCGGACCTCCTGAAATTAATTCATCGATTTGAGTAAAATCATTTTTCTTGGTTAATCTTGCACCAATTCCTTCTAATTTTCCACTGATATTCACATCAAAACGATCTTTTTCCTCTGGTGCAAAATAACTTGTATGCGGGTCAAAACGTGTCATAATAGAATTTACGTACACAGAAAACCAATCTTCCTTATTCAAATCTTTAATAAGACTAAAGTTATCGTCTAATGATTTCAGTGAACTTTCACGAGTTTCTTTTTCTAAAGCTTCAAACGATTTTACTTTATAAGCAGGATCTGTTTTTTTCTTATCTTCTTCTAACTTTTGTTTTGTAACAAGTGATGAAAGTGTAGATAATTTAATTTGCTTTCTCCATCTTTCATTAATTTCTGTTGGATTTTTTGCATAAGGCTGCGTCTCATAATCTGCATTAAAAGTCTCATCAACATTATAATTAAAAGGTTGAGCTAAAATAGTTTTATAGCGTTTTTTGCTTTCTTCCATACGTTTCATCAATCTTGTATAAGTAAGATTGAAAAAGGTAAGATCCTTATTTAAAAACTGATCGTCAAGCATCAATTCATATTGCTTGAATTCATCAATATCAGACTGCAAAAAGAATCTTTTTGAAGGGTCAAGCGCATCAATATAATCCTTAAAAATTCCTTTAGAAAACTCATCATTTATTTCAGCAGGACTGTAATGTCCTTTTTCAATAACAAAAGCAAGTAATTCTAAAAGCGTTTTATCTCTGTTTGGATCCGGATCATCTTGCTTATCTGCATTAATTTTAAAAGCAAATAAGGTTAAAGACAAGCATAATACGGCTATAAGTATTTTATAATTTCTTTTCATAAACATAATAATAGCATTCATCAAATTTTTTAATCTAAGTTACGGTAAAAACTGTGCCAACAAAGCCAAGCTCACTATAATTTTTTGTTAAAGATATAAAAATGTTTGAAGTACCAAAGCCATCTTTACTTTAGTTGACAAATTTTATTTTAATTGTTACTTTTCTACAAAATCTGTCACTACATTTGTTATATAATGCAGCATTTTTAGCTGTATAACAACACTTATTTAAATTATGAAACAAGAAAAGCCCCTTATATTAGTTACCAATGATGACGGAATTCTGGCTCCCGGTATCAGAGCTTTAATAAGTGTTATGGAAACTATTGGCGAGGTAATAGTTGTAGCACCAGACAAGCCACAAAGCGCCATGGGTCATGCCATTACTATCAACAATACTCTTTATCTTGATAAAATTTCGAAAGAAGACGACGAAATTGCCGAATATAGCTGCTCAGGAACTCCGGTTGATTGCGTCAAACTGGCAGTAAATGAAATCATGAAAAGAAAACCTGATTTGTGTGTTTCTGGAATTAACCACGGATCAAACTCTTCTATAAATGTTATTTATTCCGGAACTATGAGTGCCGCGGTTGAAGCAGGAATTGAGGGAATTCCTGCAATTGGTTTCTCTTTATTAGATTTTGACTGGAATGCCGATTTTGAACCTGTAAAATCTTTTGTCAAAAGAATTACTCTGGAAACAATTGCAAACGGATTACCAAAAGGTGTAGTTTTAAATGTCAATTTTCCGAAATTAAAAGAAAATGAAATTAAGGGAGTAAAAATTTGTCGTCAGGCGAAAGCTTACTATGCTCAGAAATTCGACAAGCGCCAAACACCTTTTGGGAAAGATTATTACTGGCTAACGGGCAAGTTTACAAACGAAGATCAAGGAGAAGACACTGATGAATGGGCTCTGGAAAACGGATACATTTCTGTTGTTCCCGTGCAATTTGACTTAACAGCACATCACACTATGCAACAACTTAATACATGGAATTTAAATGAATAAAAAAGACATTATTATTGGTTTCCTAATTGGAATTTTTGTTGCCTTACTGGGAAGTTTTTTGTTTATAAAAATCTTTACTGATTTTGAAATTTCAACCGGAATTAAGACAATAAAACAATATGGCTATTTGGGAAAAGTGATTGCTTTAGGAGCCACTTTAAATTTAGTTGTTTTTACAATTCTTTTAAAAATCAATAAAGAATTTATGGCAAGAGGAGTCATTTTTGCTGTAATTGTTTTGGCGATTTCTACTTTGTTTATTTAAATTCTATCTTTGCATTGCAAAATTTTGTTGTGTTTTTAAAATAAAACACATCTCAAAAATACTTTTATGAAATACTACATAATAGCTGGCGAAGCCTCTGGAGATTTACACGGTTCAAATTTAATGAAGGCATTATATGAGGAAGATCCTCAGGCTGAAATTAGATTCTGGGGAGGTGATTTAATGCAAAAAGCCGGAGGAACTCTGGTAAAACATTATCGTGAACTGGCCTTTATGGGTTTTGTTGAAGTTATTTTTAACTTAAAAACCATTTTTAGCAATATTGCTTTTTGCAAAAAAGATATTACATATTTTCAGCCAGATGTCATTATTTTTATAGATTATCCTGGTTTTAATATGCGTATTGCAAAATGGGCAAAAGCATTAAATTACAAAACGCACTACTATATTTCTCCTCAAATTTGGGCCTGGAAAGAAAACAGAATCAAAGCCATCAAACAGGATGTCGACAAGATGTTTGTGATTTTACCTTTCGAAAAAAGTTTTTACGAAGACAAACATCACTTTTCGGTAGATTTTGTTGGTCATCCTTTAATTGATGCTATTCAAAATCAGCCGCCTTTTGATGAAGTTATTTTTAGAAAAGAAAATCAATTGAGTGAAAAGCCGATTATTGCTGTTTTGCCCGGAAGCCGCAAGCAGGAAATCACCAAAATGCTAAGTTTGATGTTAAGTGTTGTTGATGATTTCCAAGATTATCAATTTGTAATTGCAGGCGCACCAAGTCAGGATTATGAATTTTACCAGCAATTTATTACCAATAAAAACATCAAATTTATTTCTAATAAAACTTATGATTTGCTGCGTTCTTCAACAGCTGCATTGGTAACATCCGGAACAGCAACTTTAGAAACTGCCCTTTTTAAAGTACCCGAAGTGGTTTGTTATAAAGGAAGCTGGGCTTCTTACCAAATTGCAAAACGCATTATTACCTTAAAATACATTTCGCTTGTTAATTTAATTATGGATCAGGAAGTTGTAACAGAATTGATTCAGAATGAATGCAATCCAAAACGTATTAAAGAAGAGTTACAAAAATTACTAAACCCAAATTATCGTCAAAATCTGCTGAAAAATTATGATATTCTGGAGCAAAAACTAGGCGGAATTGGCGCAAGTAAAAAAACTGCAAAACTTATTGTTGCCGATTTAAAATCTTAACCTTTTTATTTTGAAAAAAATACTCGTTTTATCTTTGTTGTCTTTGCTGTTTATTTCGTGTAAATCGACATCATCTGCAGTAAACAAAACTGAATCAAAACGAGAAAACAAATATATTGTAAATAATTTAATCGAAACTGCAACAGACAATATTGGCGTACGCTATAAAGCCGGAGGAACAACCAAAAATGGTTTTGATTGCTCTGGCTTGGTTTTCACTACTTTTGATTCTCAGAATATTAAACTGCCAAGAAGCTCGTATGAGCAATCTAAAATTGGAAAAATAATCCGATTAAATGATGCACAAAAAGGTGATTTAATATTCTTCAAAACTAATAAAAGCAGCCAAATAAATCATGTCGGCTTAATTACCGAAGTCCATTCTGATGAAATAAAATTTGTGCATTCTTCAACTTCAAAAGGCGTAATAATTTCATCAACCAAAGAAGTTTATTATCAAAAATCTTTTACACAGATTAATCGAATTATTGATTAATAATACACATTAAAAATATTATTTTTCTTACAAATTTTTAATACTTTTAGATCATGAAAGTATTAGATTTTCCTTTGGTTAAAATTACCATCAGTTTTATTTTAGGAATTTTGGTTTGCTATTTTTGGCAGCCTTCAATTGCAATAGCTACAATAGCTCTTAGTATCGGCATATCTTTAATTTCAATCTTATATTTCCTCTCAAAAAAGAGCAAAAAAGCAAATAATCTTTTTGGAATAAGCACTACTTACCTTTCATTTTGTGTCGGAATTACGACTCTCCTGATCAATACCGATTCTCTCAAGCAATCTAATTATACACATTACGAAAACGCTTTTAAAAGTGAGCACTACATAACTCTGACACTTCGAGAAAAAATCAAAAGCAATGATTATAGTGATCGATATATTGCGATTGTAAATAGCATTAACCAAAAAAATATTCGGGGAGAATTATCATAAACGTACAAAAAGACAGTTTGCCAAACCTTCTTATTATTGGAAACAAAATAAAGGTAAAAACAATTTTATACCACAATAGTCCATCCAAAAATCCAAATCAGTTTGACTACAGTAAATATTTGGCAAACAAGCAAATTTATGCACAAATCTATACATCAAAAGGAGCGATTAACATTAACAGAAAAATCAAAAAAGATATTTGGTTTTATGCTTCACGATTAAACACAAGAATAATTCGTAATCTTGAAAAAGCAAATTTCAATAAAGTTGAAATGGATGTTGCAATGGCATTAATTTTAGGACAGCAACAAGAAATTTCAGCCGATATTATTAAGGATTATCAATATTCAGGAGCTACACATGTTTTATCAGTTTCAGGGCTACATGTAGGTTTTATAATGATATTTATTCTTTTTATTTTAAAACCAATTCCCAACACAAAAAAAGGTTCTTTTACAAAACTAGTTGTCATTATAATTTCACTCGCGCTTTTTGGTATTGTATCAGGACTTTCGCCTCCCGTTTTACGTTCAGTTGTTATGTTTTCTTTTATTGCCATTGGCAATCATTTACATAGAAGTACTAATACTTATCATACTTTACTTGTTTCCGTTTTATTGATTTTACTTTTTGAACCTTATTTCCTATTTGATGTTGGGTTCCAGTTAAGTTACATTGCATTATTTTCTATTGTATGGATTCAGCCTTTATTCAAAAATATATGGACTCCTAAAAATAAAATCGTCAATTATCTGTGGGAAGCCTTAACCGTTTCATTCGCAGCACAAATAGGTACTTTTCCTATTTGCTTGTATTATTTTCATCAGTTTCCGGGGCTTTTCTTTGTTACCAACATTCTCATTTTGCCTGTTTTATCCTTTATAATGATTGCAGGAATTATTGTTATGGTGATTTCTGTATTTCAAAGTTGTCCATTATTTATTGTTCAAATTTTCGAAAAAAGCATCTATTTTTTAAACCTTATCATTCATTATGTCGCATCTTTTGATTCTTTTGTAATTAGAAATATCTGTTTCAATTCTTATTATCTGCTTACATTTTCCTTAGTAACTATAACAGTGATAATATGGTTCAAAAAACCAAGTTTCGGTAAATTAATTGCGTTTCTTTTTACTTTTATTTTACTGCAAATTTCATTTGTTTACACTAAAAAAGAAACCGAAAACCAAAGAGAATTAATTGTTTTTAATACAGCAAAAAAAACAATTATTACAAAAAGAACCGGACAAAATGTTTCCATTTTTACAAATGACAGCCTTCTAAAAAAAGAAACAAAAAACAACATTACCGATGCTTATTTAGTTGGAAATTTTGCCACTTTGAAAGAAATAAAAACCGTTAGGAATCTTTTGTTTTTTAATGGCAAAAAGATCCTTTTAATAGATAGTACCGGTATTTATGAAGATAAAATTCAACCGGATATTATTATTTTAACACAATCACCCAAAATAAATTTGGATCGTATTTTACAGAAATTAAAACCAAAAGTCGTAGTGGCAGATGCAACAAATTCAAATTCTATCCAAAAATGCTGGAGGACAAGTTGCCTGATAAAAAATATCCCTTTTCACGCAACACGCGAAAAGGGATACTATACTTTGAATTAAAATTTTAGCTATTCCTCCGGATTCAAAATCAAATTAGATTCAGCAATCCATGCTTTTACACCTCCTGAATTGTAACCAATTTTTCCTAAGGAATTAAAGTTGGTTTTTCCTGTTCTCATAGCTGCGGTTGCAAAACAAGCTTGGGGCAACTCATCTATACCGAAGGCGTTTTTTAAGGAAACATTTTGCTCTCTTGCACTCTGAGATGCTGAAGTATCAGACAAATCAAGTTTTACTAAAATAACATTTTTATTCGACCAATTTAGAAAATCGGGCGTATTAAAAATTTCAGTTTGAATTTTTTCCGGTGCATTTGAGGCGGTAAAAAAATCAATAATGGTTTTCTTTGTTCATTACTTATTGCAATCGCATCTGTCAGATTTGTACTCCAGACAAGGCCTTGTGATCGCATAAAAAACGAACCTAAAAAAAACAGTAGGATAAGTAATTTTTGGGTCATAAAAAATAAGGTTTGGTTATAATAATTGAACCAATTTAACATAAATACGCTAAAAAACAATCCTGACGGAGTTAAAAAGTTAACGAAGTCTTAATAAAAAGGAAATCACCAATAAATTGATAAAAAAATAGCAATTTGAAAAAAAACCGAGCTTTAAATAGCAAATGTCGTTACATTAAATTGCCGGAACAGGCAAAAAAATATCCCTTTTCACCTGTCGTGAAAAGGGATTACTACAAATTAAATTTAGAAAGTAATTAAAAAGTTTTATTATTCGCTTTCGCTGGGATGCAAAATCGAATTTGACTCAGAAATCCAGGATTTTGCACCGCCGGGTTTGTAGGCAAGTTTTCCTAACGCACTAAAAGTCGTTTTGTTTTTTCTAACAGAAGCACTTGCAAAACAAACTTCGGGTAATTCAACAACACCAAAAGCATTTTTAAGTCTTACGTTTTGTTCTTTATCGCTATCAGAAGCATTAATATCGGATAAATCCAATTTAACAAGAATAACATTATCACGAGACCATACCGCAAAATCAGGCGTCTTGAAGATTTCATTTTGAAGATTATCCGGCACACCAGAGGCAGTAAACAAAATCAGCATTGGTTTATTTTGCTCATTGCTTATAGCGATAGCATCAGTCATGTTTGTTCTCCAGACTAAATTTTGAGAATGTAACATAAATGATCCAAAAAAACGAGTAGGATAAGTAATTTTTTAGTCATAGTAATAGGTTTGGTTAGATTAGCATGACGAAATTAACATAATATTTTAATTTTACAAGTTTTATTAATACAAAAAATACACTATATGTTTTTTTAATACCAATAAAATAATAAAATAATAATTTCCAAAAATGCAAATCAAAACTTTTCCTACTAAACAAAAAAACTCCCTACATTACTGTAGGGAGTTTTTTAAAATTATTTATTGAATAAAATTTTCGCTTAAGATTTTTTCGGATGTACAATTCCTTCCGCAACTGCCAGCCAGGCTGATGGTCCACCTGCAACATATCCGGTCTGTCCAAGTCCTTTAAAATTTACTTTACCATCCTTAGCTTCTGCGCTGGTAAAATAAATAGTCGGAAACCCTTGTATACCAAAAGCTTGCTGCAACTCATTATTCTGATTTTTTATTTCAGGAGTTTGCGGAGTTCTTCGTGGGTAATCCAACTCTACTAAAACAACATTGTCTTTTGCCCATTTCTGAAATTCAGTTGTCTTCAAAACCTCATTTTGCAAACGAATACACCATCCGCACCAATCGCTTCCTGTAAAAAACATTAGCATTGGTTTATTCTCCTTATTGCTTACAGTAATGGCTTCTTTTACATCTGTATACCATTTTAACTCTTGAGCTTGAGAAGTAAATGCTCCTAATACAAAAAAGGCAACTAAAAATATTTTTTTCATGGTCGGCGTTTTAATTTTTTACAAATTTAAACAAAAAAAGAATCGGTAAATGTCGTCTATTTTACTTCTTGCATTAATTTTTTAATTAAAGGCGTTGTTACAATTAAAACAACACCTGCAACAAGTGCATATATAGCCAATTGATAATACCCATCTGTATAAGCAATAAGTTTAGACATTAAAGTCGTTCCTGTATTAGCATTTGACATTTCTGAACCTAGTTTTCCGGCTGCAAATTGCCCGAATGCGCTTGATAAAAACCAAAGCCCCATCATCATACCAAACAATCTTTTTGGAGATAATTTGGTAATTACAGACATTCCGATTGGTCCGATACAAAGTTCTCCAAGTGTATAAACCAAATATCCTAACGCAAATAAATCTAAAGAACTTAGCCCATTTGCATCAACAAAAAATCTGGCACTATAAAATATAAAGAAACCAACAGCTAATAGTATAAACGAAAATCCAAATTTAATAACTGTATTCGGCTCAATTTTTCTTTTGTATAAAAAGATCCACAATAATCCCACTAATGGGCTAAAGATAATAACGTATAATGAGTTGATACTGTTATTGACTACGTTTGGATCAATATTAAACCATAATAGTTTGCTTGATAAATTATCTTTAGCAAAAAGAGACAATGAACCTCCTGACTGCTCAGAAATAGCCATGAACATAAAATATCCGAAGATAAAAATGAAAGCGGCCAATAATTTGTATTGTTGTTTTCTGTCTTTTATTTGAAACAATTCATATAAGAAATACAATAGTGCGGCAATTCCAATCGTATACATAAAATATTCTGTAAAATCAGAATTGATAACCATTATATAAACTAACGGAATCACTACAATAGAACCCACATAAACTGCGATTTCATAAAGATTACGTTTTTTTGCAGGTTGGTTTTCAAGAGGTGAATTCCCAATTGGCGCCAAATGCTTTTTCGTTAAAAGAAAAGTAATTACTCCAATAATCATTACAATTGCTGCAGATAAGAAACATAGACTCCACGAATAGTTTTTTCCTAAATAAATAGGAATTGCACCACCCAACATTCCGCCGATATTAATACCAGCATAGAACATTCCATAACCTGCATCTCTTCGTCCGTCATTTTCATGATATAACTCACCAACCATTGAAGACACATTTGGCTTAAAAAACCGGTACCAATAATAGACAAAGTAATTCCGTAGTAAAAGAAATCATGCGGAGAAGCCGCTATTAGCAAATTCCCCAAAATCATTACGATTCCACCAAAAAGCAATGACTTTTTAAAACCTAAAATTTTATCAGCAAAAATACCACCAATAAAAGTAAAAGCATAAACAAAAGCCTGAATAGCTCCGTATTGAAGATTTGCTTTTCCTTCAAGCAAACCTAACTGGTCTACCATAAAAAAAGCTAAAACCCCTCTCATTCCGTAGAAGCAAAAACGCTCCCACATTTCAACCAAAAACAAATACCATAATTGCTTTGGGTATTTGCCTTTAAAATCCTGTATCTGTTCTAATGTAATTGTATTGTTTTCCATCTTATCTAACTCCATGCATCATTTTTTTCAAGAAAGGAGTTAAAGCAAACAAAATTATTGCTGCAAGTCCTGTAAGAACAACAAATACCATGAAAAACTCGTATAAATTATGAATTTCAAATCCGGCAAAAAAGTGATTATGAGCACTAATTTGGTGTTTATCCAACAAGGCTAATTGTTCTGCAGTTGGTGTAATTTTATTATCTAAAACCGCCTGAAGATCAATTCCTAATTCTTTTGCTTTTGCAAATTTATCTCCGGTTGCAGGCAAGATAGAACCCAAAGTTCCTCCTAAAGCATAACCAGAGGCATTCGACAAAAAGAATACTCCGTATAATAATGACGCAAAACGTTTTGGAGACAATTTACCTACCAATGATAAACCAATTGGCGATAAACACAACTCAGCACATGTATTTAAGAAATATAATAAGATAAGCCATTTTACTAATAACAGTCCTGAAGTTCCGATATAAGAAACCTGAGTGGCAATCATAAAGAAACTAATACAGATTATCACTAGTCCGGCAGCTAACTTTACAGGAGAAATAGGTTCTTTTTGATTTGCTCTCAAAGTATCCCATAAAATACTGAAAGGCACAGCCATAACAACCACAAATAATCCGTTGAAAATCTGAACCATTGATGGAGGCATTAGATAGCCAAAGAAATGCCTGTCTGTTTGATTGTCAGCAATAAAAGTTAAAGATGAACCGGCTTGTTCAAAAGCGGCCCAGAAGAAAATAATAAAGAACGAGACAATGTAAATTACAATAATTCTGTCTCTTTCAATTTTTGTTAAAGACGTATCCGAAATAATTAATCCGGCCAAAGCCAAACCGCTGGAATAAATCAAAGTATAAATTAAATTCTGACCTACAACATAATGAAAAAAGAAACCTAAAGCGATAAATGCAATTCCCGCAATAGTTAAAGCTTTATTAGAAAAATTTGCTTTTTGTGCTTCTCCTTCCTCAAAATCTTCTGCAACATTTTTAGAAGGTAAACCTCCTAATGGTCTTCCTTCAGGAGAAACCACATATTTATTTTTTAAGAAGTAAAAAAGAACAGTTCCGATAAGCATAGCACCAGAAGCTGCCATAAAACCCCATCTAAAAGCGTGAATATCTCTAATTCCTCCAGAATCTTTAACATCTCCTAACAAAGGACAAATAGACTGTCCTAAAAAAGCACCGATATTAATACCCATGTAGAAAATAGTAAAAGCAGTATCCAGTTTTGTTTTTTCCTGTTTTGGATACAAACTTCCCACCATACTCGAGATATTTGGTTTGAAGAATCCATTACCAAAAACAATAACACCTAAAGCAGAATACATAATGATTTTAGCCAAAGGCAGATTCGCCTCAAAAATACTTCCGCTGGTAAATAATAACATCTGGCCAATTGCCATCAATAATCCACCTAAAAGAATACAATTTCTGTTACCTAAAAATCGATCGGCAACAAAACCTCCTAACATTGGCGTCAGGTAACAAAGTCCAAGAAAACCTCCATAAATCAGCGAGGCTTCTTCTTCTTTCATTAATAATGAGTTTACAAGAAATAAAGTCAATAAAGCCCGCATTCCATAAAAATTGAACCGCTCCCACATCTCCGTCCCGAACAAAACCCACAGTCCCTTTGGATGCGCCGTTTTCACTTGAGTTTCTTCCATATTATTCACTATTTATTTAAGGTTGATAAAGTTGTACTATAAATTTTCTTTGATAAAATTAGTCATTTTGTTGTAAAGCTGAATTCTCGTTTTACCGCCGTAAATACCGTGGTTTTTATCTGGATATATCTGAGAATCAAATTGTTTATTCGCCTGAATCAACGCTTCCATCATTTGCATAGAATTTTGCACATGCACGTTATCATCACCAGAACCATGAATCAATAAAAATTTACCTTTTAATTTATCAACGTGATTTATCGGAGAATTTTGGTCGTATCCACTTGCATTTTCTTGTGGAGTCTGCATGTATCTTTCTGTGTAAACACTGTCATAAAAACGCCAGTTTGTTACCGGAGCAACAGCGATTGCCATTTTAAACACGTCGTTTCCTTGAAAAATACAGTTTGAAGCCATAAAACCTCCATAACTCCATCCGAAGATTCCAATTCTTGAAGCATCAACATAAGAATAAGCTCCAATTACTTTTGCAGCATCAATTTGATCTTCTACTTCGTATTTTCCTAATTCTTTCTGTGTTACTTTTTTGAAGTCAGCACCTTTAAAACCAGTTCCTCTACCATCAACACAAGCTACAATATAACCTTGTTGAGTAAGAGATAAAAACCAATAATCATCTGTATTGTTCCAGTCGTTGTTTACTTGTTGAGATCCCGGACCAGAATATTGGTACATGAAAACAGGATATTTTTTTGAAGGATCAAAATCTTTTGGTTTTAAAATCCATGCATTAAGTTCGTTCCCTTTTGCTGTTTTTAAAACGAAGAATTCTTTAGCAGGAAGACTGTATCCTTTCAATTTATCAGCAAGAGCCTGATTATTTTCGATAACCTGAATTTCTTTTCCGGTTTTTGACTCATTCAAAGTATAAGTCGTTGGTACTAAATTACTAGAAAAAGTAGTAATGAAATATTGGAAATTTGGGCTGAAAGTAGCAGCACTTGTTCCTACTTTTGAAGTTAAACGTAATTTATTTTTTCCGTCTAAACCAATTCTGTAAATATCTCTGTTGATTGAACCATTTTCTGTAGATTGATAGAAAATAGTTTTATTTTTTTCGTCGAAACCGTAGTAAGACACTACTTCCCAGTTTCCTTTTGTAACCTGATTTTTAAGTTTTCCGGTTTTGTCGTAAACATAAATATGATTAAAACCGTCTTTTTCGCTTGTCCAGATAAAGCTGTTGTCTTTTAAGAAAGTTAAGTTATCTGTCACATCAACATAGGCTTTGTCTTTTTCGTTTAAAACCACTTTTGCAGCAGCTGTAGTTCCGTCTACAAACAATAAATCAAGATTATCCTGATGACGGTTTAAAACCTGAGCAGACAATGTATTGTTATCATTTGTCCATTTTAGTCTTGCAATATAAAAATCATTATAATTTCCTAAATCAACTTTTTTAGTTGCATTTGCAGCCGCATCATATATATGTAATGAAACTACAGAATTTTTTTCTCCGGCTTTAGGATATTTAAATGTTTCAACTGTTGGGTACAAGTCTTTTTTGAAGATTGACATTGAAAATTCCGGAACGGCACTTTCGTCAAAACGAATATAAGCTAATTTTTTACTGTCTTTACTCCAGTCAAAAGCACGAACAAAAGCAAATTCCTCTTCATAAACCCAGTCCGTAATACCGTTGATAACTGCATTTTTCTTTCCATCTGTAGTAACCGCTGTTGATTTTTTTGAAGCTACATCATAAACATAAAGGTTGTTTTCTTTAGCATAAGCGATTTTAGTTCCGTCAGGAGAAAAAGTTGGTTCCTGAACCTGAAAATCAAAAAGCTTCGTTAATGATTTAGAAGCAATATCATATAAAAAATAATCTGCAGTAAAAGAGTGGCGGAAAATTTGATTCGTGTTACAAGCAATTAAAATCTTTTTTTCTGATGCATCAAAAGTATAGCTGTCAATTCCGTCTGCTAATTCCTTATGATTTTTGGTATCAATTAAATTAGACACTTTTTTAAGCGTTGCAAAATCGTATAAATCTATTTGCATACTTCTGCTAGCCTGGTCAACATTCAATACAGTATATTGGTCTGTATTTTTCAAAGATTGCAATTCATCCATTCCTTTGGCACGAAATGCTCCACCATAAATATTCTCAACAGTAATTTTTTGTTGCCCAAAAACCGTAGCAACTAAAAACAAAAGTATAACAGTAATTTTACTTGTATTCATTTGAATTAATTTAAATATAAAAAAGAGCCCAATTTTAGTGAAAAAAATAAACATAATACACATTTTAAGTGTTAAATGTTAAAAAAAATAACGATTGCGTATTTTTCAATTTTAAATAGATTATAAACAAAACTCTTAAATTGGTATCTTTGCCGCAACATTATTATTTAAAATACTGAAAATGAACAATGCTGTTGCCGGATTTTCGAAATTATCCAAAAAAGAAAAAATAAACTGGATCGCCAATGAATACTTTTCTACTCCCGAAGAAGCGCTTAATATAATAAGAAATTACTGGAATTCAGATGAAAAGCTTCAACAGCTACATGATGAATTCATAGAAAACACGATTACTAATTTTTATATTCCGCTTGGCGTTGCACCCAATTTTTTAATCAACGGAAAATACAAAACCATTCCAATGGCAATTGAAGAAAGTTCAGTTGTGGCTGCTGCTTCAAAATCAGCAAAATATTGGGCAACTCGCGGTGGTTTTAAAGCAACAGTTATTAACACCGAAAAAATTGGTCAGGTTCATTTTACTTTCAATGGAGATGCAGAAAAACTACAATCTTTCTTTGACCAAATAAAACCTAAGTTTTTCTCAGAAACGCAAAGCATTACCAAAAACATGCAACAGCGTGGCGGTGGAATTTTAGATATTAAATTAAAAGACAAAAGAAGTTTACTAGAAAATTATTTTCAGCTTCATGCTACTTTTGAAACCAAAGACAGCATGGGTGCAAATTTCATCAACTCTTGTTTAGAACAATTTGCAACGACTTTAAAAGAGGAGTTTCAAAATTCTGATTTGTTTTTAGAAGAAGAAGCGATCAACGTAATTATGAGCATTTTATCTAATTATGTTCCGAATTGTCTTGTTCGCGCCGAAGTTTCCTGCCCAATTGAAGATTTAACCGAGAAACACATTACAAATCCACAGGATTTTGCAGAACGTTTTGTTCAGGCAGTACAAATTGCCGAAGTTGAGCCTTTTAGAGCCGTAACACACAACAAAGGGATAATGAATGGTGTTGACGCCGTAATTTTGGCAACAGGAAACGATTTTAGAGCTGTAGAAGCCGGTGTACATGCTTATGCATCACGTAATGGCCAATATGCAAGTCTATCACATGCTAAAATCGAAAACGGAATATTTACTTTTTGGTTAGAAATCCCACTTGCTTTAGGAACCGTTGGCGGATTAACTTCGTTACATCCTTTAGTAAAATTATGTCTTGAAATGCTCGAAAAACCTTCTGCAGAAGAATTAATGCAAATTGTTGCTGTTGCAGGTTTGGCGCAAAATTTTGCTGCCTTACGTTCTTTAACTACAACCGGAATTCAGGAAGGACACATGAAAATGCATTTAAACAATATCATTAACCAATTTGAAGCCAACGAAGAAGAACGCCATTTAATTAAAGCTCATTTCAAAAAAATACCGTTTCGCATAGTGCGGTAGTTGAATTTATTGAGAATATAAGAAAATAATTGATTAATAAATTTCAAAAATTATAGTTTCCAAATAAAAATCCCAAATTCCAACTCCCTACAATAATTGGAATTTAGTCCCGAGGCTTCGGGATAAAAGATTGGAATTTCCTTGAAAAAATTATAGAATGAAAACAACCTTTTACAGTAATGGAAAACTTTTAATTTCCGGAGAATATCTTGTTTTAGACGGCGCTAATGCTTTTGCATTGCCCACAAAATTTGGTCAGGATTTAATTATAGCAGAAGGAACTGACCAGACAATAGAATGGAAAAGTTACGACTATGATGATCATCTTTGGTTTGAAGATGTTATTTCGTTTTCTGAAATTATAAACAAAACCATTCCGGAATCAGAAACTGTAAAAACAACTTTAATCAATATTCTACACGAAGCTTATGTATTAAATCCTGATTTTATTAATAATTCTAAAGGATTTAAAGTAAGTACACATCTTACATTTCCCAGAAAATGGGGATTGGGTACTTCCTCTACCTTAATAAATAATATTGCGCAATGGGCAAAAATAAATGCGTTTACTTTACTTAATAACAGTTTTGGAGGCAGCGGATATGATATTGCCTGCGCACAAAATAATACTCCTATTTTATATCAGGTTGAAAATAATGCTGTGAAACCGGTAGTTTTTAATCCGGCTTTTAAAGAAAACATTTACTTCGTTTATTTGAATAAAAAACAAAACAGCAAATCAGCAATAAAAGCTTACTATAATAACCGAAACGAACATTTAGCAGACAATGTTGCTAAAAACAATAAAATCACAGACACTATTTTAAATGCCAAGACTCTAAAAGAATTTGCGCTAGCAGTAGAAAAACATGAAATTCATTTAAGTAATATCCTGGAAACAAGAACAATCAAAGAAATAGCTTTTTCTGATTTTAATGGTGTAATAAAAAGTCTTGGGGCTTGGGGCGGCGATTTTGTAATGGTAATTTCTAAAGAAGATCCAAAAGCTTATTTTACTACGAAAGGATACGAAACTATTTTGACTTATGATGAAATGATTTTACAAGTGTAAATTATCTCTCTGCAATTTATTAATTTACTTTCTTGTTCCTAACTTGTTTAGAGGTTTCAAGTCGGCGTACTTTTTGGTTTTCTTGTTCGTTAGATTCTATAAGAGTATTATGCAGGCGTTCTGCCATTTTTTCTATACTATTTGTAATAGAATCATAAACTAGTTCCATTCTGCGATGTTTCTCTTCCTTTACCGCTTTTAAAACATCTTCGACAAAAAACTTATCGTATTTTTCAGCAACAGAATCACGAGTATTAGTAAGTCTGATAACATAATCGTTACTCAATATCGTAACCTTGAAATGTTGTTCTTCATTACTTAAATAATACTTTCCTCCCAATTCATCAACATTGATGTCAGTACTGCTTACCTTCAAAAGCTCGGTAATTATCCCAAAAATATGATTCTCAATTTTGGTGTATACTTTAGCTTTTCTTCTAAACAAAAACTTAAACATAACAAAAATTAAATGCCTGATTATTAAAGTACTTACTCATTCTTGTTTTGGAATTTTAGTTGGTATTTTATGTTGAAAATTTCGACAAATAAACTGCAATATTTTGAATATCACAAATTTTTTAAATTATATTTCGATTATTCCTATAGAACTATCAAAAATAGGCATGTATTTATTACAAAATAATTCTGATTTTGTCTAAATTAACGGAAACAAAAAAACATTTAATTCCTAATTAAAGCAATTTATAAATTACAGTTCTTGTTCAGAATAACATACGAGAAATTGCTTGTTTTAGTTTTAAAAATTTGACTAAAAATTACTTTAAAAACTTAAACGCATAAAAAAACCCGAAACATTCAAATGAACATTTCGGGTTTTATATTTTTTTATTTACTTACTATAAACTAGTAATTAAATTGCAATCTGTTATCTTCAATTTTAGCATTGTTTTTTAACGCTGGTAAAATTCTGCTTGCATCAGATGCAGTTTGAGTTTTTATTTTTGCAACATATTCTGCATGGTTAGCAATTGCAGGAGCTTTTACTGTACTAATGTTTTTTACAACATACACCCCAGTATTTCCTTCAATTGGAGCAGAAACTTTATTTGCTCCTAAAGCAAATGCAGTTCCAACAACTTTAGGCTCTTGCCCAACTCCACCAGGTAAAACAGGATTATCCAAAGTTACATCAGTAGCTTGTTGAACAGCAACTCCGGCACTCTTAGCAATAGCTTCAAGATTTGAACCTGTCATTTTAGCTTTAAGCATTTCTGCTTTTTCTTGTTTTTTAAGATAGGCTCAACATAAGGTCTTGCAACAGTTACAGATACTAAACCTGATTTGTTTTCGCTTTTGTATTGTGCGATTACGTGACCAATATTAGCTAATTCAAAACGTTTTACATCACCGATTTTTGTTTCCTTGTCAAATGCCCATCTTACAATGTTACGTTGATTCCCTAAAGGACCAAACGCTTCATCCATAGCTTTTGCAGTTACAGGAGCAGCAACTTTTAAACCTAAAGCTTTTGCTGTTGCGTTAAAATCTTTATCAGCAGCGTCCATTTCGAATTTAGTTGCTAATGTAAATACTTTATCAGAAGTAGCTTCAGAAGGCTCGATTTTTTGAGCAATTGTAGCTAAACGAATTCCGTCTTGTTTATCTGTAATTTTGATAATGTGAAATCCAAATTGAGTTTCAACTAAACCAACTTTTCCAATTCCATTATTGAATACAAAATCATTGAATGGTTTTACCATTTGGTTTGGACCAAAATATCCTAAATCACCACCTTGTTGTGCAGATGAATCATCAGAACTTGTAAAAGCCAACATCATGAAACTATCAGGATTTGCCTGAACCTGAGCCAGGATTCCTTCAGCTTTAGCTTTAGCTTCTTCTTTTGTTCTTTTTTCTTTTGCGTTAGGAGTTTGAGATCCCTCATAACCAATTAAAATATGACTTGCTTTTGCATTAACACCAGATTTAAATCCTAAAGATTTAGATATAGCATAATATCTTCCGTAAACATAAGGTCCGTAGATCGCTCCGGCAGGCAAGCTGAATAATTTATCAGCATCAACTGCAGGTAAATTATTTTTAGCTACATATGTAGAATCGTAAGGAACATCAGAATTTGCATTTACAAATTCGGCAATGTTTGTTGCGTTTCTAAAACCTGGCAAAGTATCGTTTTTACCTGTTTTTGCGTTATATTCTACTCTTCCGTTTAATAAAGCAGTAATTTTAGCTTTAATTTCAGCCTCATCTTCTTTTGAAGCTTTGTCTTCAACTAAAACATATTGAATTTCACGAGTTTCATCCGCTTTGAATTTTTTCTCGTTTTTCTTCATATAATCAACAATTTCATCATCAGAAATTTTTACATCACTATCTTTAATTGAAGAATATAATCCGGCAGCATAAGCAAAGTTTACTTTATTAGCTTCCATTTCATATTTCAATTTCCCTTCACTAGCAGTTGTGTAAAGACCTGATTTTACTAATGTATTGTAGATTTGGAATTTTGCGTTTAATTCAGCATCTTTTTCTTTTGCAGAAATATATTGTGCTGCTTCAGGATTTGTTTTAAAGTACTCTTTAAATTTAGCTACGTCAAAAGCGCCTGCTGCGTTTAAAAACATTGGATTTTTACCGATGTTCGGGTCAGTTTTTAAAACTTCCAAAAGGTGTTTTTCTCCAACTCTCAATCCTAATTTGTCAAACTGAGATGACAATAAAGCGATTGAAACCTCTTGATCCCAAACTCTGTTTGCAGCTTCAGTGGAAGTAATTCCTTGCCCACTTTTTTCAACATTACTAACTTTAACTCTAAAGTCTTCAAATGAAATATCTTTTCCATCGATGCTTCCTACATCTTTTGAACTCTGACCGAAGCTTCCTCTTGTGAAAAGATCTTGTATTATAAATGCAAATAATGCAAGTGCAATAACTCCTATCAATAAAGCGGAACGCTGTCTAATTTTTGCTAAAACTGCCATTTTTATTATCGTTAATTTTATATTCAGTTTGCGAAAATACAATTATCTAGTTAATAACAATACAACTAGTGTTTTATTTTCGACATTTTTTTTAATTAATGAAAAAATCACTCTTTTATCGTCATTTTTACCAATTCAATTTTCTTGTTTGACGCTTCTTCAACCACAAAATGGAAGTGATCAATCACGATTTTTTCTCCTTTTTGAGGTATTTCTTTTGTAGAATTCACGATAAAACCACCTAATGTTCCGTAAGAATCTTCTTCAGGAATGTCTAATTTATATGTTTCATTTAAATATTCAACATCTAAACGTGTCGAAAACAAATATTGACCGTCACCAAGCTCCTGCTCTATTAATTCTTCATCTAAATCGTGTTCATCTTCAATTTCACCAAAAAGCTCTTCTACAATATCTTCTATTGTTATAATTCCCGAAGTTCCACCATGTTCATCTAAAACAACGGCAACGTTTTTTCGTTTTTTGATTAACAAATTTAAAGCGTCTTTTATTGAAATTGTTTCAGGCACAAACTCAACCGTCATTAAAACCGATTTAATTGTTTTAGGCTTTTTAAACAAATCAAAAGAATGCACGTAGCCGACAATATCATCAAGTGAGTTTTGGCTTACTACAATTTTAGAATAACCTGTTTCAATAAATAATTCCTTAAGCTCTGAAACACCTGCAAATATATCAATATCAACAATTTCCGTACGAGGTGTCATGATATCGCGCGCTTTAACACCCGAAAATTCTAAAGCATTCTGAAAGATCTGAATTTCTGAATCGACTTCGTCATTTTCTTCTACAGAACTCATTTGTTCGGTGATATAATTTCCTAACTCTATTTTGCTAAAATACAATTGAACCTGATCGCCTTCTGTTTTAAAAAACTTTCTTAAAATAAAATCTGAAATCCAGATGAAAAAAGTCGAAATATAATAAAACAACCTGTAAAACAAATAAGCCGGAATAGCAAAAATCTTAATCAGGGAATTGGCATAAATCTGAAAAAAAACTTTGGGAAAAAACTCAGCCGTTATCAAAACTACAAAAGTAGAAATCACGGTCTGAACCAATAAACTGGTAATATTTGAAAACTGATATCCTAAATGAGCAATACATTTCAGGACTACATCTCCCATAAAAAAACCGTAAACTACAAGAGCTATATTGTTGCCAATAAGCATAGCAGCAATAAATTTTGACGGATTTTGGGTAAGTTTCGTTAAGATTTGAGAAAGAAAATTATCTTGCTTTTTTTCTATTTCAAGATAAATTTTATTGGAGGAAACAAAAGCTATTTCCATTCCTGAAAAAAAGGCTGATAGTATTAAACATAGTATTATAATACTAATTTCCATTTTTTATTGTTTTTTATAATGATCATCAAATCTTTTAGCATATTTTCTTCTGAAGAAAAACATAAAAACACTCACTGCGGCAATCAAAAAGCTCAACCAGGGATTTCCGGTAGGATCATTTAACTTTGTAATTCCGTCATAAATAAACGCAACTGCAATTATTAAGTAAAGGTATTGTGTGTATTTTAAAATGCCCATAATCTTTATTTTATTCTTCGGCTTCTAATTCGCCGGTTACTCTTTGTGAGTTTATTACTTTAAAATCTTTGCTGAAGTCAATTCCCTGCCCGTACGAAACTCCTTTTGCATCTGTTAATTTAAACTTTCTCTCGGTATAAAACCATTCGTTTTTCTGATCAAAATACAACTGTTCTGTTTCTAACATCTGACCTGTTTCTGAGGTAATTTTTACTTTTCCCTGCAAATCAATAATCCCAGTTTGTTTATATGAAACAGCATAATTGGATCTTATAAAAGTACGCTTTTGATTTTTATCATACAAAGTAACATCAATCCCTTCAGGAAATTCTGTAAATGGAAAATCAAGATTAGAATAATCGAGCATTTTTCGGCTTTTTAGAACTCCGGTTATGCGTCCTGAATCTGTATATTTTATATCGACAGTATCAGCATCACTTCCCGGAACAAACTCTGAAAAGTTAATTTTCTGAACTTCTTTAAAATTACTTTCGCATCCAAAAAACAGTGTCACAGCAAAAACTGTGACAGCGTTTATTATATATCTCTTTGGTAAATTCATTTGCCAAATGTAGTAAATTGTAGTGAGCTTAAAAAAACCTAAACCTTATGCTTAATTGAATTTACTTTTCACGAACCATTTATCGTTAAAAGAGAAACTTAAGCTAAAATTTAAATAGTTTTCCTGAACTAAACCTGCAGATGTTGTCCCTTTTTTACCAAACTCGATTCCGAAATTTACGTTTGAAAAAGTTCCTGTAATTGGAAAACCTGCACCTAAAGACATTCCAACATCATTAATTGATTCGTTATTTACTATTAATCCTGTTTTTTCAAATTTAAGACCTGCTCTATAAGTGATTCTGCTAAAATAACTTGAAAAAGAGCTGTAATTTGGCACATAATATCCTCCAACTGCATATTTAGAATACTTTTCGTAACGAACATTATCACTTGAGTTGTAATAATTATTAAGTTTTCCATCGCCCTGAAAAGCTATTGTTGTACCTACCAACCATTTTCTGGCTTCTCCAACACCTGCACCAAACGTTATTTTGTTTGGCAATTTCAACGTATTTTCAACAGGATCACCGGTTACATCATCCGGATCTCCGTCAACTTCAATAATTCTTGAACTGTCTGAAGTTAATGTACTTGCAAAAGTGTAATTTAAACTAGTATATAGATTTAATTTTTTATCAATTTTAGTTTGATACATTGTACCAATATTAAAATTCACACCTGATAATTCAGAAGCATTGGTTTCTCTTGTAGCACTTTGAACTCCGGTAACGGCTTCTATAGTAGTTGTTGAAATTTTACCAAAGTTATATTGTACATCTGCTCCAATATTCCATTTTGGTGTAATTTTATAACCTAAACCAAGGAAAACTTTGTTTACGCCACCTTTTCCTTCAAGCTGACTGTTTACTCCTCCTTGTGTCGGGTTTAGATCTGAAATTTTATACCCTACAGAAGACAAAGGCACCAAACCAAAACCGGCTCCAAATTTACCCATTGGAATCCCTAATGCTAAATAATCAAAAGTTGATCTTTGCGCTTTTGAAGACTCAGTGCTGCTTTTTATATTATTAGTTCCAAAAGTTCCTCCAACTGTAAAAGTCGTTTGTCCAAGACTGGCATAACTTGCCGGATTTTCAATATTCAAGTGAATACTATCCTGTTCTACTGCAACCCCGGCCATCGATCTGTTTTCAAGGGTTCCTTTAAATCTTGATTCTCCAATTCCGTAAAAAGAATATGGTGACGAAGTACCTTGCTGAGCAAATGAAACGAACGAGATAAGTAAACAAGCACTTATTATAATTTTTTTAATCATTGTCGATTTTATATTGAAATGTTTGGTTCAAACTTTCCAGAAGGAAATTTGAATTGGCAAATATGGTATTTTTTAATCGTTTAGCCAAAAATTCTGCATCGCCACCCGTTAAAATTATTATAAAATTTGAAAAGTTTGCGTGATATTCATCGATAAAACCGTCAATCTCATAGACGAAACCATTAACAACTCCAGAATGAATGGCTTGTTGGGTCGAGTTTCCTATATATGAATCAGGCAACTCTAAAGCCAGCAAAGGCAACTTGGCCGTGTAATTATGCAAAGCTTCATAACGTAATCGCAGGCCCGGAGAAATAGCTCCACCCAAATAATTGTCGTTTTCGTCGATAAAATCGTAGGTAATACAAGTTCCCGCATCGATTACTAACCTATTTTGTTTTGGAAATTGTAAAGTTGCCCCTGCCGCCAAAACCATTCTGTCGATTCCTAAAGTTTTTGGCGTTGCATATTTATTTATAAAGGGAAAAACATCCTCATGCGTTAAAAAATGAATATTGAGTTCTTTTTCGAAAGTCAAAAAAGATTGTTTTTCGATGTTTCCAACCGATGCAACAACCAAATCAGAACAATTTGGAAACTTTTTTAAAATTTCTTCAATTTTTTTTTCGAGCTCATTTTTCTCAAAAACAAAATTTTCAAGAACTTTACTTCCCTCAAAGACAGCCGCTTTAATTCGAGTATTTCCAACATCAACAGTTAAAACCATATTTTTTTATTTACCAATGCGAAGGTACGAATTGATTTTTTTAAAAAATGTTTTGGATAAACGAAAAATGATTCTATCTTTGCACCCGCATTAACCGCACAACGGTACCTTAGCTCAGATGGTAGAGCAATGGACTGAAAATCCATGTGTCCCTGGTTCGATCCCTGGAGGTACCACCAAAACCCGAATAGCAATATTCGGGTTTTTTGTTTTTAATACTTTCTACAAATGCATTACTTATATATTCTTTACTCAGATTCATCTCAAAAATTTTATATTGGCGAAACCAACGATTTAGAAAGTAGAATTGAGAAACATCAAAACCATTTTTACTCAAACTCATTTACCAAAATAGCTGAAGATTGGAAAATTGTTTTAACCGTCGATTGTATTGACAGAGAAGAAGCTGTTTATTTAGAAAAATTTATTAAAAGAATGAAAAGTAAAACTTTTAATAACAAAATAATTGCAGATCCTTCTATTTTAAAAGATATCTTGTCTAAAAGAAAACCATAATGTCCCTGGTTCTCCCGAAGCCTCGGGACTGGAGGTACCACCAAAACCCACTCACCTGAGTGGGTTTTTTGTTTTTAATAACTTTTGGGAAAATTCCAAAATCTAATAAAATTTACCGCAAAGAAACGCTAAGATTTACGCAAAGGTTCGCAAAGCTAATTATCAAAGCTTTGCGAACCTTTGCTTTTATATGAGCTTAATAAAATCTTTGCGGACTTTGCGCTTTTTCTTTGCGCCTTAGCGGTAAAAAAACACCCCAATTTGTAAACATTCAATTACCAAAAAGTGTAAATTAAACAATTATATGATTTTGTTAAAAAAGTATCAATTAAATAAAAAAATATCTTTTATATTCGTAAAATAATACTTTATACTTTTCTTTACTAATAAGAACACAAGAGTTATTTTATGGGTAAAACTTCTACAAAAGGCATTTGGAAAGTAATTTCTGCCTCATCAATGGGTACAATGATTGAATGGTATGACTTCTACATTTTTGGAAGTTTAGCTGTTGTAATTTCAACAAAATTCTTTCCAAGCGATAACCCAACTGCAGCTTTTTTATCTACATTGGCCACTTTTGCGGCAGGATTTGTAGTTCGCCCGTTTGGAGCATTGTTCTTCGGAAGACTTGGTGATATTATTGGTAGAAAATATACTTTTATGGCTACCTTATTATTGATGGGTGGTTCTACTTTTTTAATAGGCTGTATTCCAAGTTATGAAACGATCGGTTTTCTAGCCCCTTTATTGGTTTTAATTCTTCGTTTATTACAGGGTCTCGCACTTGGAGGAGAATACGGTGGTGCCGCGACTTATGTGGCAGAACATGCTCCTGCCGGGCAAAAGGGATATTGGACATCATGGATTCAAACCACGGCTACAGTTGGTTTATTCATTTCATTAATGGTAATTCTGGCTACAAAAAATGTGCTTTCAGCCGAAGATTTTGATTCTTGGGGATGGCGCGTACCTTTTTGGGTTTCGATCGTAATGGTTGGGGTTTCGTATTTGATTCGAAAAAATATGGACGAATCTCCTGTATTTGCAAAAGCTAAAAAAGAAGGTACAACCAGTACAAATCCTCTAAAAGAAAGTTTTGGAAACCGATATAATTTAAAATTTGTTTTACTGGCTTTATTTGGAGCCACAATGGGGCAAGGTGTTGTTTGGTATACTGGACAGTTTTATGCGATGAGTTTTATGAAAACGGTAATGAATGTTGATTCCTCCCAAGTTGATGAATTACTTGGAATTGCGTTATTATTAGGAACTCCGTTTTTTATTGTTTTTGGATGGCTTAGCGATAAAATAGGACGAAAATATATTATGATGGGCGGAATGTTAATCGCTGTTTTATTATACAGGCCTATTTATAAAATGATGTACGAAACAACTGATTTAAAAAATAAAACTGAAATTGTACAGGAAACAAAACAAGTTGTTGAAACCAGTAAAATCAATGATTCTATAGTTACAACTCAAAAAACATACACTGACGGCACAACCTTAACAGAGAAAAAAACGTATACTAAAAACAAAAAAGAAGCTCAGGTTAATACTTCAATTAGTATCAATACAAATGACGAATGGACTTTGATTTTTTTAATTTTCGTTCAGGTTTTATTTGTTACGATGGTGTATGGACCAATTGCGGCATTTTTGGTAGAAATGTTTCCAACGAAAATCAGGTATACTTCGATGTCTCTTCCTTATCATGTAGGAAACGGAATTTTTGGAGGTTTGCTGCCAGCAATCTCAACCTATTTCGTGACGCATTCTAAAGAGGCAGGAAAACCTGAATTTTATCTTGACGGACTTTGGTATCCTATTATAATCGCTTCGATATGCTTTGTAATTGGAATGGTATATATTGATAATAAAAACAAAACGAATCACCTTTAATAAATAATAATAATATGAATGCAATCAAACAAATTTTAGGTGTTTTATGGGTTATTTTAGCTGTGGCTGCAGCTTATTTTTGTGTCTTTGAATTTGGCTTACCCAAACTATTATCAGACAAACAAGACGATTTAGTCTTTGGAATCATCATTTTATTTATCCTAACACCTTTAATTGTTTTAGGTCTGGGGACTTTTGGTTATTTTGCTGTAATTGGCGAATACAACGAAAAGAAATAAAAAGAAAAATAAAAGGGTTGTCTGTTTCCAGACAACCCTTTCGCATTACTAACAAAACCAAAATTTTCTTCTGAAATTTATTTTTTAATAAACTTCATTACCTGAATTTTACCATTCTGATCAAAAGCTTTTACCACATACAGTCCCGCTTTTAAATCGCTTACGCCAAATTGAAAATCAACATTTCCATTAGGCACAAAACTTTTTACCAATTGCCCGGATATTGCGTAAACCTGAACTTTTGCTGCAGCAATATTTAAGGTAAAATAATTAGAAACCGGATTTGGATATAAACTCACAACATTTCCTTTTTCAAAATTTTCTATGGCCAGGCTGGCTTCTTTATTTCCATAAATTCTATATTCGCCGGGAGGTAAATTTAACGGTGCGTTTACATCTGTAACTTCTACAGCAGTGTTATCCATTAAATTATACCATGTTCCTGTATATTGAAAACCTGTAGCAACATTTTGAGCCGTAACATCAAAATTGGCAATGATTAAAACATCTTTTAATTGTGTAGAAGTTAAATTACTATTGGTGATTTTTATATTTACAGATAACGAATTTATGCTTGCCAATGTTGGTGTTCCTAAAAATACCGGCTCAGTCGTTTTAAGCGTAATCATTTTTGCCCAATCGTTGTAAATTTTATTTCGATTTGAATTTCCTAACCAATTATTTGCCCATTGCGGTTGTGGTTTTGTATCTAATTTACAATCTCCGGAAATTGCATCGAAATCATTATTTACAGAATTATCATTGCAGGTAAAAATGGAGTTTTCCCAGCCTAATTCTCCAAAATGCCAGATCATTTTTGGCCCGGGAACTAATAGCGAAACTGCTCCAATGGCGGACATTCTTGATAAAGCTGTATTTAGATCTTTAACATTATATGTTCCGCTTGAAGCTCCGTATTGTACATTTTTATACATCAGACGTTCTTCATCATGACTTTCGGCATAACCCATTAATCGGTTTGCCACAAAACCGTGACCCGTACTCGCCATTCTCGAAATATCACTTTCTGATGCATATCCCATAGACAATTGATTATAAGGTCCTGTCATCTTTCCCCACATCATAACACCTTTGCTTGGCGTTTCATCAATTTTATAATTGGCCCATTCTTTCTCTTCTGTATCACTTCCTAAATGTTCAAAAATAGTATAATGTGTAGGATCAAGACTCCATGAATAATCAGCATATTTCTTTAATATATCTACCCTGTCCTGCTGATAACTATCTGTACAACCACCATCAGAAGCTGTACAATTTTGGGTAAATCCTTTGGTTAAATCCCAACGGAAACCGTCGATTTTGTATTCCTCAATCCATTGTTTGATGACGCGATTTACATAATTCTGCGTTTTTAAGGATTGATGATTAAAATCTTCACCCACATTATAAGCATGTTTTGCAACGGTATTAAAATAAGGATTCTCTTCAGTTGGCGAGCCAAAACCATCTCCATCAGGATCGTTCATCCACATTCTTACCATCGGGTTTCTTCCAAAAGCATGATTTAAGGCAACATCAAGAATAACCGCAATTCCGTTTTGATGATATAAATCAATGAGTTCTTTTAATTTATCCGAAGTCCCGTAGAATTTATCCAACGCCATATGGAAAGAAGTATTATAACCCCAGCTTTCATTGCCTTCAAATTCCATTACCGGCATTAATTCGATTGCATTTATTTTTAGGTTTTTAAAATATTCGATTCGATCAATTAAACTCTGATAATTTCTGGCTGCATCAAAATCACGAACCAAAACTTCATACACTACTAATTTTTCTTTTTCGGGTTTTGTAAAATTCGTAACCTGCCAATTGTATGGAGTTTGCCCTGTTTTTAAAACAGAAACTTCAAAATTTTGTCCTGCAGGATAAACTGGCATATTGGGATATGAAGTTGCAGGAATCCACGGATCATCAAAAGGCGACAAAACCAAAGTTGAATAAGGATCTGCTGTTTTTACTAATGAAGGCGAATTGGCAAGCGGTGTCGCATCAACCACCCAATACTGATAGGTATTATTTTCACCGGAAATTAATCCCGTTAATTCTAACCAAAATTTACCTGAAGCAGGATCTTTTTTCATGGCATACGCCGATGAAGGCTGCCAGTTATTAAAACTTCCGGCAACGTAAACAAAATCTTTTAAAGGCGCATCCAGAACCAAGGTCACTTTTGTTGCATCACCCGAATTGTAATTAATTCCATCAACTAAACCAATTGGCATTGTCTGAGAAATTGTATTGGGATTTACAACAACCGCAAACTTTTTAACTATTGTTGTCGCTCCCTGAACAATACTCAGCTCATAACTTTGATTACTCAATATATTGGTATGATTAAACGAATAAGAAGATGTACTCGCATTTGTATCGATTGTAGCTCCGTTTGCTTTAAGCGTATAGCTTGCTGCTCCGTTTGTGTTGGTTGCGGTAATATTAAAATTTGCGCCTGAAGTTATAATTGTAGTACTATTTTCAGATGGTGCAGTTAAAGTTGCCTGAAAAGAACCAACTTTAATAAAAAAATCTGAACAAGATGGCGCTTGCTTTAATGTCTGAGAGCCATTTGCGTTTCTAAAAACCATGCCCATTTTTGTGGCATCAGTTTGTTGTGTTGCAGTAAGTCCAAAATAGATACTTGGCGTAATGGTAATACTCCACGTGCCATTTCCATTGTCGTTCATTAAGCCAATTCCGTCATCATTTCCCCAATTTCCTTTTGCCGTTGCCCAGGGATTAGCTTCTGTTCCAATTCCTGAATGCATATATACTTTTGAAGGATTGGTACCCATTTCATTACAAGTTGGTGATGCAAACGAAGCCGTAATTGTTATCGGTTCATTTACCTGAAATATAGCAGGAGACACTGTTATTTGCTGAGCATTGGCAGTGACAAAAAGCAGATATAAACATACTAGTATAATTTTTTTCATAATGTGGTTTTGGTTTAGTTAGTATTATAAAAAAAGGCTATCATAGAGATAGCCTTTTCAGTATGTACATTAAAAATTAATCTAATGTTATTGTTTTTGCAACGTTGTCAATTTTAAAAACTCTAAGTCCGGTTGCTCCGGTATATTTGAAGTTTTTATCTCCGTCATTAGCATTTTCTAATTCTGAATCAATAGTATAACCTGCGTTAGCGTAATATTCAAAGTTGTGACTATTATCTGAGCCCCAGTTGCCTCCACTTGTAAAGTCATTAGATAAAAATTCTCTAAATGCTTCTCCATTTTTAAGAACAAGACTAACCTCATAGATCTTTGATTGTCCGGCAACTAGCGGAAATTCAGTTTCAGCATCTCCATCCCATGACCATCCACCAGGAGTAGCACCTCCTACTAACCAGTGCGAACTAGCCAGTGGCGCATGATAAGGAGTCGCTTTAAAAGTAACTGAGTTAGAATATTGCGGAAGTCCATCTGCACCTATCACAGCTTTAATACGAAGATCAACATCGTTTACTTCTTTCTCGATAAAACCTCCATTAACTAAAGCAGAATTTAATTCTTCTACAGTTAGTTCCTGCGAAACTGCAGTAGTATTAGTTACCGTCACTGGGCTCTTAAAATTAGTTCCTGCTTTTGCAATTTGAATCGTATAGTTTACTACTACAGTACTTCCTGCATAAGTTGCTTTGTTCCACGTAACAGTTGTAGCAATTTCTTTCTCTGTTTCCTTTGAAAGCACAATACTAAAATCAGATTGTGGTGTTAACAATACCGGAGCAGTTCCTACCCCAATAACAGGTCTGTTTTCTACATCATCAGCATTACACGAGACCGCTAATACACCAATAAATGCAATTAAAATTTTATATATATTTTTCATTTTAATGTTTTATAAAATTAGTATCCAGTGTTTTGCTCTAATGTTGGGTTTGCCTGAATGTTTCTTGCAGGAATTGGCATTAAGTCTCTGTACGACTCTGTTGCATTACCATTGATAGAACCACCTTTCCATTGCCAGATTTTTGATGCTCCTGTAAATTTTCCAAAACGAATTAAATCAGTTCTTCTTTTACATTCCCAAAATAATTCTCTTCCTCTTTCATCTAAAATAAAATCAAGAGTTAATTGAGGAAGTGTAACTGCCTGAGCATTTGCTCTGGTTCTAATTTGGTTGATATAACCTAAAGCAGTATTTATGTTTCCAGTAGTAGCTCCTCTAAGAGTTGCTTCTGCATACATCAAATAAGCATCAGTTAATCTAAACATTGGGAAATCGATATCCGGAATATCATTTCTTTGTGCTGCAGAACCATCTGAATTTATATTAATGTATTTTGTAACAGCATAACCGTCTGTAAAAGTCCCTACATTATTAATGTTTTTTGATTGACCATCTGTATAAAATGTTCCTCTATTATCTGCTGTTGCAGTTTCATCTGGAAAAAGGTCTACAAACTCTCTACGAGTTCTGATTCCCTGCCATCCACCATCCATACCTCTGGACGCAGCATTCATGCTACCTCCAATAGAAGCGTGCATAATAAAACTCATTCCTCCACCAGTAGCTCTAATAGCGTTACCATCTCCAACAATTGGAAAAATAAATTCGCTTTGAGCACCATTTCTATTATTATCTGCAGAGAACAAATAACGGTAAGGAACATTTGCAAAAGTATATCCTGAATTAATAACTTCAGTACACATTGTAGCTGCTTCGTTATTTCTGTCTACTCCTGTATATACTTTAGAGTTTAAATAAATTTGTGCCAATAAAAATTTAGCAGCCGTTTTATCAACTCTACCATATTCGTTTGTTTTTGAAGCAGCTAAACTATTGTCTAAATCTTTTAATTCTGACTCAACAAAAGCGAAAACTTCTGCTCTTGATTTTTGTACCGGATAGAAGAATCCAACAGGATCATTTTCTGTCGTGATTGGCACATTTCCGAACAAGTCCATTAAGTTATAATAAGAAAACGCTCTTAAAAAACGAGCTTCAGCTCTAAAAGTAGCGATTTCAGCTTTTAAACTTGCGTCAACACCTCTTGCTGTTAATTTCTCATCAGTAGTTTGTCTTAAAAACTCATTGGCAACACTAATGTGGTAAAATGCTCTTGAAAATGTTCCTTCTAAAAATTCATTAGCAGGAGCCCATGTTTGAGCATTTATTGTTGGTAAAGTACCATCTGCCCAAGCAATAATAGCTTCATCTGTAGAAAATTCCTGAGTTACAAAAAGCAATCTTAAGTAACTGCTAAAATCTCCTCCAAGTCCTGAAATATCAGGGTTTCTTCCAGGTATCGTAGCATCTCCATCTCCATCATTACCTCCAACATACAAACCTGCGTATAATTTTGCTAATACTTGTTTGTACGATGCCGGATCCTGAAAAAGGTTTCTGATAAAAATTCATCATCGTCTTTTGGGGTCACGTTTAAATCGTCCGTACACGAAGTAAGCGTCATACTTATTCCTAAAATGAATAGGAAAAAATAAGATATATATTTAAATGATATTTTCATTTTGTTTATTTTTAAATTTTTGATTTCAGTCTACTATTAGAAATTGGCATTAACTCCAAACAAGAAAGTTCTTGCTCTTGGGTAAACATTATTATCAATTCCATTGAATTTCTCAGGATCTAATCCATCATATTTCGTAAGAATGAAAACATTTTGAACACCAGCTGTAAATCTTAAAGAAGCAGCTTTGATAATTGTTTTATCAAAAGTGTATCCAAGTGTAACGTTATCTAATTTGATAAAAGAAGCATCTTTTACAAAATAATCAGACAAGTAACGTTGTGTTCCGTTATCTTCATAAGTAAAACCAGTATTAAAATAATCTGAACTCACGTTTGACAAATCTGTTTGTCTTCTTAAACCTGCATCAGAATATCCTAAATTAGAACTTACGTTGTCAAAAATCTTATTTCCAACACTTGCTCTCCAGTTCATTGTAAAATCAAACTTTTTGTAGTTTAAAGTAGAGAACAAACCAAAAGTGTAATCCGGAGCAGTTTTACCAGCTCTGTAACGGTCACCTGCATCAATTTTTCCATCTGCATTTCTATCTACATAAGCTCCTGCAATTGGTCTTTTGTTTGCATCATATAATTGTTCGTATACAAAAAATGAATTTGGCGCATATCCTACTGAGTTAATCTGGATTTTATTTCCATTTCCACCAGCAATATTATCTCCGGTTAAATATCCCTGAAAACCTGGAACTGTAGTTCCTAGTTCTGATATTTCCTGATCAATGTAAGTCGTATTGAAAGCTACATTCCAAGTCAAATTATCATTTTTAACAATATCAGAAGCAATACTAAACTCAACCCCTTTTGTTCTTACACTACCAATATTAAAGAAACCTTGATTTCTAATATTTGCACCATCAGGAACCGCAATATCTGCTAATAAATCTGTCGATTTTTTATCAAAGTAATTGATTGTTCCTGTAATTCTGTCGCTGAAAAATCCATAATCAATACCAACGTTAGTCTCAGCTAATTCTTCCCATTTAATATCAGGATTATAACCTTCTGGTCTCGCTGTTGAATAAACAGTATTACCAAAAACATATTGAGAATTGATTGTTCCTATTGTTACTCTACGTAAATAATCATATTGAGCAGAGATATCCTGTTGACCCGTAGTACCGTAACCAACTCTTAATTTTAAAGTCGAAAAAGTAGCGTTATCTTTTAAGAAAGCTTCTTCAGATAAATTCCATGCAAAAGCAGCTCCACCAAAATTACCCCATCTGTTATCTTCAGAAAAACGAGAAGTTCCGTCTCTTCTATAATTTAAAGTCAATAAATATCTACTGTCATACCCTAAATTCAAACGTCCAAAAAACGATTGTAAATTAACATCTGGCTCAGTAGTAACATCTTCATTAGGATTTGGCTGTCTGGTTTCTCCTGATTGATATTTCTCTCTTTGAAACAATTGGTAGTTATAACCAGCCGTTGCATCAATTTTAATTTTTCCTAAATCTTTAGTATAATTAAAATAAGCATTTAAGTTTTTATTTTGAA
The DNA here is from genome assembly GCF_979258275.1 of Flavobacterium sp. AC274. Taxonomy (NCBI): domain Bacteria; kingdom Pseudomonadati; phylum Bacteroidota; class Flavobacteriia; order Flavobacteriales; family Flavobacteriaceae; genus Flavobacterium; species Flavobacterium sp. AC274. The sequence continues at coordinate 118,657 of NZ_OZ409852.1, forward strand.
GTGCATCTGTATAACTAGAATAGTTTCCTAAGTTTACATAACCTGCCTCAGTAAAAGGCTTTGGCTGATATCCTAAAGCACTTTGCGTACTTACTTCGGTATATCCGCTACTGTCAAATCTATCAATACCTGCTTCTACAACAGCTCTTAAATCTTCAAAGAAATGAAGTTTATAGTCTAATCTAACATTACCCCATTTTCTTGTCGAAGTAGCTCTTCTGTTATCCTGGTTTAATCTTGCCACAGGATTTCTTGCTGGCAATAATGGTAAATTTCCACTAGGTTCAAGCCATTCATAATATCCTCCGTAACGAGAACCAGTTTCGTAAACAGACTGCGTAGGATCAAATCCGATAGCACTTCCAATTACAGCACCTTCATCCTGAAATTGGTTTTTACCGAAAGATAAATTTCCGCTAATATCAATTTTTAAATGATTATCAAATAAAACCGGATTTAACGATAACGATGTCGTAGTTCTTTCAAAAGAAGTGTTTCTTAGGATTCCAGGATTATCAACATTACCAACAGATAAACGTACAGGCAATTTGTTAAACAAAGAACCGCTTACAGAGATATTATTGTTAGTTGTTAAAGCAGTATGAAAAATTTCATCTTGCCAGTTTGTATTTGCAGTACCTAATAAAGCTTGTTGAGCAGGAGAACCTTTTGTATTTACCAATTCACGAAATTGGTCTGCATTCATTACATCAACAGTATTCGCAACAGTATTGATACCAACCTGAGAACTAAAGTTAACTTTTACACCACCTTTTGTTCCTTTTTTAGTTGTAATAACAATTACACCATTTGCAGCTCTTGACCCATAGATTGCAGCAGCAGAAGCATCTTTAAGAACTGTAAAAGACTCAATATCATTAGGATCAATTGTAGATAAAATACTTGTAGAACCTTCTGGTTTAGTATTACTTAACGGAAGACCGTCTAATACAATTAAAGGCTCGTTTGAAGCATTTAATGAAGACCCTCCACGAATTCTGATATCCGCTTTTGCTCCAGGCGCTCCTCCACCAGTTACATTAACACCCGAAATACGACCGCTAATTAAACTCTCCGGAGTTACGTTAATTCCTTTATTAAATTCTTTAGCAGAAATTTGAGATACAGATCCTGTTGCGTCTTTTTTCTTAACAGTACCATAACCTACTTGTACAACAACTTCCTTAAGTTGGTTGGTATCTTCTTCTAAAGAAACATTTAGTGTTTTTTGTCCGGTGAAATCAATCGTTTGCGTTTTGTATCCAATAAAAGATACCACAATTTTGTTTCCACTTTTAACATTTGATAGTTGGTAATTACCATCAAATCCAGTTGATGCACCGCTTGGAGCACCTTGTACATTTACATTTACTCCCGGTATTGGCTGGCCTGTAGTTTTATCTACAACAGTTCCGCTTAAAGTACTTTGAGCTAGTACAGTAAATGGCAACAAGAGGAATAAAAATAACAACTTTTTGTAAATTGTTTTCATACTTTTTGTTTAAATTAGTTTGAGTTTGTGATTGTTAGTTAAGTTTTTAATTTTACTTCGAATTTCAAAATTAGGAATTTATTAACATGAACAACCAGAAGCAATTTTTATTGAGTTACGAAAACGTGGTAGTGTTGAAAACTTTCTATATTTTGTAATCTTTTCAGTCAAAAAATGATAAATCAGAAAATAAAAGATACCTTTATTAATAATTAGATTTTTTTCAATAATACGATGAAACGCAAAATCACATTAAAACAGATTGCAAAGGAACTCGACGTCTCTATTTCAACTGTCTCAAAATCATTACGAAACAGTCTTGAAATAGGCGAAGAAACACGCTTAAAAGTGCAGGCTTTTGCAAAGTTTTATAACTATAAACCAAACAATATTGCCCTTAGTTTAAAAAACCGAAAAACCAAAAGTATTGGTATCATTATTCCCGAAATTGTACACTATTTTTTCTCTACGGTCATCAACGGAATTGAGCAGGTTGCCAACGAAAATGGCTACAGTGTTGTCATCTGTTTATCTGATGATTCTTTCGATAAAGAAGTCTTAAATATGGAGATGTTGGCCAACGGAAGTATCGATGGTTTTATCATGTCCCTTTCTAAAGAAACACAATACAAAGGTGATTTTCACCACATTACAGAAGTCATCAATCAAGGAATGCCGGTTGTAATGTTCGATCGCGTTACTAATGACATTTTATGCGATAAGGTTATTATTGATGATAAAGCGGCAGCCTACGAAGCCGTTCAGAGTTTAATTGATAACGGAAGAAAAAAGATCGCTCTTGTTACAACCGTCGATTATGTAAGTGTTGGAAAATTAAGAACCGATGGTTACGAAAAAGCCTTATTAGACAACGGGTTACCATTCAACGAAGATTTAATCATTAAAATTGAAGACGTAGATACCTGCGAAATAACCATTTCTGAACTTTTGCATGCAAGAGCATTTGATGCTGTTTTTGCAGTAAATGAGCTTTTTGCAGTAACAATTATCAAAACTGCATCAAAAATGGGATTAAAAGTTCCGGAAGATTTAGCTGTAATTGCATTTACAGACGGAATCATCTCAAAATATTCAACGCCAAGTATTACAACCGTAAGCCAAAGTGGTGAAAAAATGGGAAATAAAGCAGCTAAAATGCTGATCGAAAGGCTCGAAGCAGAACACAATGATGACGAAGAAGAAAACGAAAATTACACTACCGAAGTGATAGAAACACATCTTATAAAAAGAGAATCTACTGACTAAATTTCTTAAAATCAACACATTCCAAAGCCATAATTAATTTTTATGGCTTTTTTGTTAGCATATATCTAAAAATAATTTATACTTTTACGCCCGTCAAGGCTTTTACTTTTACTTCGAAAAAAACAGTAAGTTTTGATAAGCAAAGCGCTTATCGTCTAATTAATTTTTTAATTACGATAATGGAAAAGCGTAAATTAAGTTTCTGGGAAATTTGGAACATGAGTTTCGGTTTCTTGGGAATACAAATGGGATTTGCACTTCAGAATGCAAATGCCAGCAGAATTCTTCAAATTTTTGGTGCCGACGTACATGAACTTTCATGGTTCTGGATTATTGCTCCCCTTATGGGATTAATAGTGCAGCCCGTTATTGGTCATTACAGTGATAAAACCTGGAGCAAATTCGGAAGACGAAAACCATTTTTTCTGGTTGGCGCAATCCTGGCTTCGGTTGGATTAATTTTAATGCCTCAGGCTAATATTTTCATTTCTGTTTTACCCGCTTTATGGGTTGGGGCCGGAATGTTGATGATCATGGATGCTTCTTTCAATATTGCTATGGAGCCGTTTCGTGCTCTGGTTGGAGATAATTTAAGAACAGATCAGCGTACAGCAGGTTTCAGTATTCAAACTTCATTAATTGGTTTTGGAGCCGTAATTGGTTCGGCTTTGCCTTATGTTTTAACCAACTATTTTGACATTTCAAACAATGCCGTTCCCGGAAGTATTCCATTAAACCTGAAATTATCATTTATCATTGGTGCAGCCGTTTTAATTGGTTCTATTTTGGTAACACTTTTTACAACAAAAGAATACACTCCTGAAGAATTAGCTAATTTTCAAGATCCACAAAGTGAAGTAGATATACCTTCTGAAGAAAAATCAAAACTTACCGACATTTTTACAGACTTTGCAAAAATGCCAACAACAATGCGTCAGCTTAGTTGGGTTCAGTTCTTCTCCTGGTTTGGATTATTTGGTATGTGGGTTTTTACAACTCCCGCCATTGCACATCATATTTACGGATTGCCTTTAAGCGACACTTCAAGTCAGCAATATCAGGATGCCGGAGACTGGGTCGGAATTTTGTTTGGAGTTTACAATTTAGTTTCTGCTATTATCGCACTGTTTTTCCTGCCATACATCGCAAAAAAATCGGACGAAAATCAACTCACGCACTTTCATTAATCATTGGAGGAATCGGATTAATTTCCATTTACTTCATGCCAAATGAAGACTGGGTTGTATTACCCATGATTTTAATTGGAGTTGCCTGGGCTAGTATTCTGGCAATGCCTTACGCAATCCTTGCAGGATCGATTGCTCCTAAAAAAATGGGGGTTTACATGGGAATCTTCAACTTCTTTGTTGTAATTCCTCAAATTGTAAACGCATTAATTGGCGGTCCAATTGTAAAATATCTTTACAATGGCGATGCAATTTATGCCTTAATTACAAGTGGAGTTAGTTTTTTAATTGCTGCTCTTTTAGTTTACAAAGTAAAAGACGTAGACGATACTATTCAAAAATAATAAAGAAGAATTTTTCATATAATGAACAAAAAAGCATTCATATTCGACCTTGATGGCGTAATTGTCGATACTGCTAAATACCACTTTTTGGCATGGCAGAAAATCGCTCAGTCGTTAAATATAAATTTTACACATGAAAACAACGAACTTTTAAAAGGCGTGAGCCGTGTTCGTTCGTTGGATATAATTCTTGAATTAGGAAACGTTCAGGCTTCTCAGGAAGACAAAGAGAAATGGCTGATTCAAAAAAACGAAGATTACTTATCTTATTTAGTTGACATGGACGAAAGCGAGATTCTTCCCGGAGTTTTTAAAATTCTTCAGCTATTAAAAGAAAAAATCAGGGAATTGCGTTGGGTTCTGCGAGTAAAAATGCCCGACCAATTCTGGAGAAAACAGGAATTCTTTCGTATTTCGATGTTATTGTTGACGGAAACGATGTTACCAATGCAAAACCGGATCCGGAAGTTTTCTTAAAAGCGGCTCAATTATTAAACATTGACCCAAAAGATTCAATTGTATTTGAAGATTCAGTTGCCGGAATCCAGGCAGCAAACATAGCAGAAATGATAAGTGTAGGAATTGGTGAGGAAACAATTTTACATGAAGCTGATTATATTTTTAAAGATTTCACCGAAATCGATTCACAGTTTATCGAGAAACTAATTAATTAGAAAATGTGCCAATTTGATAATTAGATAATTTACATAAATCTGAATTATTTAATTATCAAATAGAAATCATCAACTGATATTTTAAAAATAAAATCATCTAATTAAAAAGTAAAATAGTACAACAACAAGCAATTAAGGATAGAATTAAATTAGAAGTAGCCAAAGACAAGTAATTATCTCATTTTCTAATTGACACATTTTCTAATTACCCTAATTAATTGCCACATTATCTAATTAAGAAATAATGAATCAAGATTATATAAAACCAGACAATTGGTCTATCATAGAAGAAGGATTTGATGTAGAAAGAGTCAAATCGTCTGAAAGTCTTTTTAGTATCGGGAACGGTGCAATGGGACAACGCGCTAATTTTGAAGAAACATACTCTGGAGAAACTTTTCAGGGAAGTTATATTGCCGGAATTTATTATCCGGATAAAACCAAAGTGGGTTGGTGGAAAAACGGATATCCAAAATATTTTGCGAAAGTATTAAACGCGCCAAACTGGATTGGTATCGATGTTCAAATCAACGAAGAAAATCTTGATTTAAACAATTGCACCGAGGTTAGAAATTTCCGCAGAGAATTGAATATGAAAGAAGGATGGTACAATCGTTCTTTTGAAGCAACATTAAAAAACGGAACCGAAATTGCCATAAACGTTCGTCGTTTTCTTTCTTTGGATTTGGATGAAGCCGGAATTATCAAATTTGAAATTACGCCTTTAAACAAAGACGCCAAAATTGTTTACAAACCTTATATTGATGCCGGAGTTACCAATGAAGACGCCAATTGGGAAGAAAAATTCTGGGAACCGCTTGAAGTAAAAAAATCAAATAGTGAAGCTTTTGTAACCGCTCAGACATTCAAAACGCATTTTAAAGTTACGACTTTCATGCACAATACGATTCTTGCAAACGGAGAAAATGTAAATATTTCACCTTCTACAATCGATTCAACTTCAGATAAAGTTCAGTTTACTTACGGAACAATTATCGCAAAAGGACAAACCTCAGCCATTCAAAAAATTGGGGGATATACCGTTTCTTTAAACCACGAAAATACTTTGGCTGCAGCCGAAAAAACAATAAAAGCTGCCCTTAATTTAGGATACGATGCTTTACTTCAAAATCAAATTGATGCCTGGGCAAAAATCTGGGAGATGTCAGACATTACAATTGATGGCGATGTAAAAGCACAACAGGGAATTCGTTTTAATATCTTTCAATTAAACCAAACTTACTTAGGAAAAGATTCTCGTTTGAATATTGGACCAAAAGGTTTTACAGGAGAAAAATACGGCGGATCAACCTATTGGGATACCGAAGCATATTGTATTCCGTTTTATATGGCAACTAAAGATCAGCAAGTTGCGAGAAATTTATTGACTTACAGATTTAATCAATTGGATAAAGCGATTGAAAATGCCAAAGATAATTTAGGTTTCAAAAACGGAGCGGCTTTGTATCCAATGGTAACCATGAATGGTGAAGAATGTCATAACGAATGGGAAATCACACACGAAGAAATTCACAGAAACGGAGCGATTGCTTTTGCAATTTATAATTACCACCGTTTCACCGGAGATTACTCTTATATTCCTGAAAAAGGTCTGGAAGTTTTAATCGGAATTGCGCGTTTTTGGCACCAAAGAGCTTCTTTCTCTAAAGAAAAAAGTCAATACGTAATTCTTGGCGTTACAGGTCCAAATGAATACGAAAACAACATCAACAATAATTTCTACACCAATTATATTGCAAAATGGTGTATTGATTATGCGGCAGAACAAATTACGAAAGTCGCTGTAGAATATCCTGCAGATCACAAACGCATTTTAGAGAAAGTAAATCTTTCCGGAGATGAAATTCAGGAATGGAAAAAAGTAGCAGATAATATGTATTTCCCAACTTCGAAAGAGTTAGGAATTTATTTGCAGCAAGACGGTTTCCTTGACAAAGATTTAGTTCCTGTAAAAGATCTGGATCGCTCACAAAGACCAATCAACCAAAAATGGTCTTGGGATCGCGTTTTACGTTCGCCTTACATCAAACAAGCCGACGTTTTGCAATGTTTTTATTTCTTTGAGGATCATTTTTCTAAAGAAGAATTAAAACGCAATTTCGAATTCTACGAGTCATTTACGGTTCATGAAAGTTCGCTTTCACCTTGCGTACACTCGATTCAGGCTGCGCATTTAGACAAAATGGATATGGCTTATACGTTCTATTTAAGAACTTCTCGTCTTGATCTTGATGATTATAACAAAGAAGTTGAAGAAGGTTGTCACATCACATCAATGGCCGGAACATGGATGAGCATTGTAGAAGGTTTTGGCGGAATGCGTGTTAAAAATGACCAGCTTCATTTTTCGCCAAAAATTCCAAAAGAATGGAAAGGTTACTCTTTTAAAATTAATTTCAGAAACCAAATTTTAAAAGTAGCTGTGAATCATGACGAAACAACATTTACTGTAGACGGCGATCAAGATTTAACAATTGTAGTTAACGGAAATCCTGTAATTGCAAGTAAATTTGTACAAATAAATTAAATTACCCTTAAAACTTAAAAAACATGAAAAACTTATTTTTCGCAAGTTTAATCTTGTTTGCATTTAGCTCGATCGCAAATGCACAGCAATTAAAATCACCCGAAGGAAAGTTCGTAATGGAATTTTCGCTGCAAAACGACGGAACTCCAACTTATAATTTAAAATATAAAAATAAAGAAGTTGTAAAAACCAGTAAATTAGGTCTTGAACTTAAAGATGATAAAAAATCTTTATTGAATGACTTTACAGTTGTTGATACAAAAACTTCAACCTTTGATGAAACCTGGAAACCAGTTTGGGGAGAAGTTGATAATATTAGAAATCATTATAATGAATTGGCTGTTACTTTAAACCAAAAAGGAACAGAAAGGCAAATCGTAATTCGTTTCCGTTTATTTGATGACGGTTTAGGATTTAGATATGAATTTCCAGCACAAAAAAATCTGACTTATTTTATTATTAAAGAAGAAAGATCTCAATTTGCTATGACTGGAGATCACACCGCTTTCTGGATTCCGGGAGATTACGACACTCAGGAATACGATTATACAAAATCGAAATTATCTGAAATTAGAGGATTATCTGAAAAAGCATATACAGCAAACGTTTCTCAAAAAAACTTTTCTCCAACAGGAGTTCAGACTTCTTTGATGTTAAAAACTAATGACGGAATCTATATCAACTTACACGAAGCGGCTTTGATCAATTATTCTTGTATGCACCTGAATTTGGATGATAAAAACATGACTTTCACTTCTTGGCTAACGCCAGATGCAAAAGGAGACAAAGGATATATGCAGGCACCAAGTCACTCGCCTTGGAGAACGATTATGGTTAGCGATGATGCTAGAGAAATCTTAGCTTCAAAAATGACTTACAACTTAAACGATCCATCAAAAATTGAAAATACTTCGTGGATTAAACCCGTAAAATACATCGGTGTTTGGTGGGAAATGATTACAGGAAAAAGCTCTTGGTCATACACAAACGATTTTCCAACAGTTCAATTGGGAGTTTCTGATTTCTCAAAAGCAAAACCAAGCGGAACGCACGGAGCAACAAATACTAACGTAAAAAAATATATTGATTTTGCTGCTGCAAATGGCTTCGACGCTGTTTTGGTTGAAGGATGGAACGAAGGCTGGGAAGACTGGTTTGGACATTCAAAAGATTATGTTTTTGATTTCGTAACGCCTTATCCTGATTTTGATGTGAAAGGTTTGCATGAATATGCAAAATCAAAAGGTGTAAAAATCATTATGCACCACGAAACTTCAGGTTCTGTTCGTAACTACGAACGTCATATGGACAAAGCATATCAATTCATGAAAGACAACGGATATGATGCCGTAAAAAGCGGTTATGTGGGAGATATTTTGCCTCGCGGTGAAAACCATTACGATCAATGGATTGTAAACCACTATCAATATGCTATCGAAAAAGCGGCAGATTACAAAATTATGGTGAATGCTCACGAAGCCGTTCGCCCAACAGGAATTGCAAGAACGTACCCGAACTTAATTGGAAACGAAGCAGCAAGAGGAACAGAATACCAAGCTTTTGGAGGTTCTAAACCAAATCACGTTACGGTTTTACCATTTACACGTTTAATTGGTGGGCCAATGGATTACACTCCGGGAATTTTCGAAATGGATATCAGCAAAATGAATCCTGAAAACACATCTCATGTAAACAGTACAATTGCAAATCAATTGGCATTATATGTTACCATGTACAGTCCGTTGCAAATGGCAGCTGATACTCCGGAAAATTACAACCGTTTTCCAGATGCATTCCAATTCATTAAAGATGTGGCTGTAGACTGGTCTGAAAGTAAATATATTGAAGCTGAACCAGGCGATTTTATCACTGTTGCGCGTAAAGCAAAAGGAACAAACAATTGGTTTGTTGGTAATGTAAACGGAGAAACTCCACGTACATCAAACATCGATTTCAGTTTCCTTGAAAAAGGTAAAAAATATACTGCTACAATTTATGCTGATGCAAAAGATGCGCATTACAAAACAAATCCGCAAGCTTATACTATCAAGAAAATTGCTGTAACAAACAAATCAAAATTATCGCAGTTATCTGCTCCGGGCGGAGGTTATGCGATCAGTATTATCGAAACCAAATAATTTTCTAAAAGACAGGCAATTTTCCCCGAGATTGCTTGTCTTTTTTTAATCTGATATATTTAGTTGTCCTGCAATCCCGAAGCTTCGGGACAAAACCTTGCAGGTCTACTTAAGCATTATTCAATATACCTACAAGGTTTTGAAAACCTTGCAGGAAATCGAACTAAAAATACAAACTATGAACAACCTAAAAATAAACCACCATTTCTATAAATTAATCCTAATGCTGCTGTTATTTTCCGCTTCCGCGAAAGCGCAAATCCAGAAAGTAGAACCGCCATTTTGGTACGTCGGAATGAAAAATCCGGAATTGCAGATTATGTTTTACGGAAAAAACATTGCTCAATATGAAGCTTCGGTTTCAAATAATGTCGTGATCAAAAATGTAGAAAAAACGGAAAATCCAAATTACCTTTTCGTAACAATTGATACGCAAAACCTAAAAGCTTCTGAATTGGTTTTCTCTTTCAAAACCAAAAATAAAGTTGCATTTACGCAGAAATATTCGCTTAAAGAAAGAAGAGCAAATTCGGCTGACAGAAAAAGTTACGATGCATCGGATATGATTTACTTAATCATGCCCGATCGTTTTGCTAACGGAAATCCGAAAAACGACAGCGACCCATCTTTAACAGAAAAGGGAAATCGCCAGGATCCAAGCGGACGTCACGGCGGAGATATTGAAGGAATTATCAAAAACTTAGATTATATTTCGTCTCTTGGCGCAACTACAATCTGGAGCACGCCTTTATGCGAAGACAATGATAAGCAGCATTCATACCACACTTACGGACAATCTGATGTTTACAAAATTGATCCGCGTTACGGAACTAACGACGATTACGCTCGTTTATCTGCAGAAATGCACAAAAAGAACATGAAACTGGTTATGGATTATGTAACGAATCACTGGGGAATTACGCATTGGATGATTCAGGATTTACCAACAAAATCATGGATTAATCAATTTGAAAATTATACTCAAACACATCACCGTCGTGAAGTTATTACAGATATTCATGCATCAAAAATAGATCAGGAAGTTTGTGTTGACGGTTGGTTTGTACCTTCAATGCCTGATTTGAATTTAAGAAATCCTTTGGTAGCAAAATACTTGACTCAAAACGCAATTTGGTGGATAGAATTCGCCAATCTTGACGGATTTAGAGTAGATACTTATAACTATTCTGATGCAACTGCAATGGCAAATTGGGCAAAAGCAATTACAACTGAATATCCGAATTTTAATATTGTGGGCGAAATCTGGATGCACAATCAGGCGAATTTGGCTTATTGGCAAAAAGACAGTAAAATTGGTGCCATCGAAAACTACAATTCGAATTTGCCAAGTGTAATGGATTTTACGCTTCAAAGTCAAGTGGTTTCTGCATTTAGTGAAAGTGAAGGAACCTGGGATAACGGAATGATTAAATTCTACAATAATTTTGCAATGGATTATCTGTATCCAAATACCAACAACATTTTAGTTTTTGCCGAAAATCACGATACAGATCGTATGAATGATAAGTTTAAATATGATTTTCCTAAATACAAGCTAGCAATGACTTTATTGGCTACAGTTCGCGGAATTCCACAATTGTATTATGGTTCAGAAATTGGAATGGGCGGTGACAAAAGCAAAGGAGATGCAGACATTCGTCAGGATTTTCCAGGAGGATGGGCAGGTGATAAAAACAATGCGCTAACCGCAGCTGGAAGAACTCCTGAACAAGCAAAATATTTTGATTTTACATCGAAATTATTCAATTGGAGAAAATCAAACGAAGCCGTTCACTTCGGAAAAATGACACATTATATTCCTGAAAATAATAATTACGTTTATTTTAGATATACAGATACTAAAACGGTGATGGTGGTTTTTAATAATAATGCTACAGCCCAAACTATTAAAACCAATCGTTTCAAAGAAAACATCAAAAATTTTAAATCAGGGAAAGATATTTTGACCGGAAAAGCATTCGATTTAAGTTCTGAAATTACTTTAGAACCAAAATCGGCTTTAGTTTTAGAATTGGAATAAAACATCAAAGATTTTTTTCACACAACGCATATCGTAGAGACGCACAGCAGTGCGTCTTTTTTTATGTTCAAAGAGACCTGACAGGTTTTAAAAACCTGTCAGGTCTAACAACGGTAAAATCTAACACAATATATTTCCGCCACGAATTCACGAATTATTCTTTTATAAATTCGTGAATTCATGGCGGTTTTTTCATTTATATGATTTCCTTTCTTTATCTTTAATATTCTCGCTCAAAATTAATTTTAATGAATAACGAAAATACTTCTAAACCGCCTTTCGTTTGGGAAGGAGCAAATGTTTATTTTTTACTTACCGATCGTTTTTACAATGGAAATCCATCGAACGATTTAAACTTCAACAGAATCAAAACTCCGGGAAAATTACGTGGTTTTGAAGGCGGAGATATCATCGGAATTATAAAAAAAATCGACGAAGGTTATTTTGATAAATTGGGAATAAATGCCATTTGGCTTACGCCGATTGTAGAACAAATTCACGACGGCGTTGACGAAGGAACCGGGCTGAGTTATGGTTTTCACGGTTATTGGGCGAGAGACTGGACGGCTTTAGACCCTAATTTCGGAACAAAAGAAGATTTAGCCAATCTGGTTAAAAAAGCACACGAAAAAGGCATTAGAATTATGCTTGACGGCGTTATTAATCACACCGGACCTGTAACCGCAGAAGACCCGATGTGGCCGGAAGACTGGGTTAGAACCGGAATTGTCTGCGATTATAAATCATTCGAAAACACAACGATGTGTACTTTGGTCGATAATCTTCCCGATGTTAGAACCGAAAGCAATCAGGAAGTTGAATTGCCTTCTTTTTTAATCGAAAAATGGAAAAATGAAGGTCGTTATGAAAAAGAAATTACCTCGTTAAATGAATTCTTCAAAAGAACAAATTACCCAAGAACTCCAAAATATTACATCATAAAGTGGTTAACCGATTATATTCTGGAATTCGGAATTGACGGTTACAGAGCTGATACTGTAAAACATACAGATGAAGATGTTTGGGTTGATTTTAGAAAAGAATGTGATTACGCATTTGAAACCTGGAAAAAACATCATCCGCTTGAAGTTTTAGATCAGAATCCGTTTTATACGATTGCTGAAGTTTATGGTTATGAAATAAGCGGCGGACTGGATTATGATTTTGGAGACAGAAAAGTAAACTATTTCGAAAATGGTTTTAATTGCATGATTAATTTTGAATTTAAACTCGATGCCCAAAATGATTATGAAGTTATATTTTCGAAATATTCAGCCAAACTTCAAAATGAATTAAAAGGTTTTAGCGTTCTGAATTACGTATCATCCCACGACGATCCCACTCCATTTGATGGAAATCGAAACAGAACTTTTGAAGCGGGAACAAAACTTCTACTTTCTCCCGGAATTTCTCAGGTTTATTATGGTGATGAAACAGGTCGTTCTCTTGTAATTGAAGGTACGGAAGGTGACGCCACTTTACGATCTTTCATGAATTGGGAAGATGTTGAGTCAAATGAAGAAACGCAGAGGATACTTTGGCATTGGCAAAAACTAGGACAATTCCGCAGAAATCATCCTGCGGTTGGAGCAGGAATACACAATATGATTTCAGATAAACCGTATATTTTTTCAAGAAATTTTACTAAAGTTAATTATAAAGACAACGTTGTAATTGGTTTAGATTTAGGAACTGGTAGAAAAGAACTTCCGGTTAATTCTGTTTTTGAAGATGGAACCAAATTAAAAGACGCTTTTTCAGGACAAGAAACAGAAGTTCAAAATGGAAAAGCAATCATCGATTCTGAATACGGTCTTGTTTTGTTAGAACTTACTTAAAAGCAATGAAACAAAATCGCAAAGTTTGTCACGCAGATTTTGCAGATCTAAGCCGATTTAAATTTTAAAAATTATCTGCGTGAATCTGCTTAAATCTTTTTAAAATCTGCGTGAAAAAAAATCATTGTAATCTGTGAAATCTTTGGCGAACTTTTTTTATATAAATCCTTGCGTACTTTGCGTAAATCTTTGCGACCTTTGCGGTTATAAACTTACTCACAAAGAAAATGCTGAAAATAGCACATCGCGGCGCCAAAGGATACGAACCCGAGAATACTTTACAGGCTTTTCAAAAGGCATTAGACTTAAATGCTGATGGAATAGAACTCGATGTTCATTTAAGTTCCGACGGACATATAATCGTAATTCACGACGAAACCATCGACAGAACAACCAATGGAAAAGGTTTTGTAAATACTTTATCTTTAAGCGAATTAAAATCGTTTTTGATTGCGGATCAACTTGAAATTCCAACGTTAAACGAAGTTTTTGATTTAGTGGACAAAAAATGCCTCATCAATATTGAATTGAAAGGCATAGGAACTCCTCATAAAGTTGTTGCTTTAATTGAAGAATATATTTCGGATAAAAACTGGAATTATGAGCATTTTATTATTTCAAGTTTTGACTGGAATATGTTGCGGGAAGTTCACAATTTAAATCCAAATATTGCAATTGGAGTTTTAACAGAAGAAAATATGGATACAGCTTTGGCTTTCGCCGAAAAAATAAAAGCGCGTGCCATTCATCCGGATTATCAATTATTGAATCAGGAAAATACCAAGGAAATACAAAAGAAAGGATTCCTGGTTTTGCCCTGGACAGTAGATTCTGATGAAGATATTCAAAAAATAAAAAGCTATAATGTAGACGGAATTATTAGTGATTTTCCGGATAAACTATAAAAAATCATTGTAATTTTTGTCAAAGTTTAAAACTTTGACAAAAATAATTTAACAAGTCCACGCCTTAAAAATTTGTGCTAATTCGTGTAATTCCTGGCAAAAAAATCGTGGCAAACCAAATAATATGATTCAAAATTTCGACATAATTATTGTTGGCGGAGGCGCTGCAGGTTTTTTCACGGCGATTAATATTGCAGAGAAAAATCCAAAACTAAAAATTGCCATTTTAGAAAGAGGAAAAGAAGTACTTTCTAAAGTCCGCGTTTCCGGCGGTGGACGCTGCAACGTTACACACGCTTGTTTTGAACCTAATGAATTGGTTAAATTTTATCCCAGAGGCGAAAAAGAACTTCGTGGCCCGTTTCATCAATTTTGTTCTGGTGACACAATTGAATGGTTTGAAAAACATGGTGTTGAATTAAAAATAGAAGATGACGGAAGAATGTTTCCGGTTTCAAATTCATCTCAAACTATAATTGATTGTTTCTTAGAAGCAACAGGAAAACTCGGCATAAAAGTCTTAACGGGACAAAGCGTACAATCTATTTACAAAGCCGAAAATCATTGGAAAATTGATACTCAAAGCGATAAATTTATTACCGAAAAATTAGTTCTTGCAACCGGAAGTAATCCTAAAATTTGGGAAATGCTTCAGGAAAAAGGACATGCGATTATTAGCCCCGTTCCTTCCCTATTTACTTTCAATATTAAAGATCCTCGCATAAAAGAATTACCCGGTGTTGCGGCACAAGTTACCGTTAACGTAAAAGACACCAAACTCGAATCGACCGGACCATTATTAATTACGCATTGGGGAATGAGCGGTCCGGCAATTCTAAAACTTTCGGCTTGGGGAGCGCGTATTTTATTCGATAAAAACTATCAGTTTACGATTTTCGTCAATTGGTTAAATGATGTTGATACCGAAGATGGCGAAAAAATCCTAAAAGACTTAAAACAGGAACATGCGAAAAAAGCAGTTTCTAAAAAATCACCTTTCGATTTCCCAAATCGTTTGTGGGAAAGTTTGGTTTTAGCTTCCGGAATTGAAAACGAAACAAAATGGGCCGATTTATCTAAAATTCAATTACAGAATTTAGCTTCTCAATTGACAAAAGCAAAATTTCAGGTAAACGGAAAAAGTACTTTTAAAGAAGAATTTGTTACCGCAGGCGGAATCGATTTAAAAGAAATCAACTTTAAAACCATGGAAAGCAAATTACATCAGAATCTATATTTTGCCGGAGAAATTGTAAATATAGATGCCATTACGGGAGGTTTTAATTTCCAAAATGCCTGGACAAGCGGGTTTATTTTGGCTAATAACATATAATATAGAATGAGATTTAAAGGAATTATTTTTGATTTAGACGGAACCTTAGTTAATTCATTAGAAGACATTTCAGATGCTATGAATACTGTACTTACAGGTTTAAATTATCCCACTCATACTTATGATACTTATCAATATTTCATAGGAAGCGGTTTGCGAAATTTGGTAAGCAAAGCATTGCCTGCATCAAACAATTCTGATGAACAAATTGAAATTTGTTTTGATTGTATGATCAACGAATATCGCGAAGTTTGTACTATAAAAACAAAACCATACGAAGGCATTGTAACGTTACTGGATAATTTGGTTTCAAGAAATATTAAATTAGCGGTCTTTTCAAACAAGGCAGACGAACTTACCAAAAAAATAGCCGCAGAAATATTTCCTAATTATTTTGACGCTGCCGTTGGTTTAAGTACTGAAGAGCTTAAAAAACCGAATCCGTTTGAAGCTTTAGAAATAAGCAAAACCTGGAATTTAAAACCCGAAGAAATTCTTTTTGTTGGAGATTCAGATATTGATATGCAGACCGCAATAAATGCAAATATGTTTGCTGTTGGAGTTTCCTGGGGTTATCGAACAGAAGAGGAATTAATTGGCAACGGTGCGAAAGTGGTAATAAATAAACCATCGGAATTAATTCAGATATTATAAATACATATACAAACCGAATTAACAAGAATTTACAGGTTTGCTAAGTTTTCCTTAAGACGATTCTAATAATTTTACTTCAACTAAAAACCATTAGATGAAAGTAAAGTTACTTACTATAATTTCTTTTTTGACTTACCAATTTTCCATTTCTCAAACAGAAAAATTACTACACGGAAGAGTCTTTTCCAACAATTATCCACTTGATAAAGTAGAAGTTATAAATAAAACAGCCAAAACAAGTACCAGAACAAATAAAATGGGAGAATTTTCGATTGTTGTTCAGGCAAAAGATAGTTTATTGTTTTTCGCTAAAGATTACTTTTTTACACGATTGAAAATATCACAGGAAAATATTGAACAAAACAATATTACCGTCAATATGAATATAAAAGCGGAGGAATTAAATGAAGTTGTAGTAACAAATATAAAATTTGATAAAATAAGTACTTCACAACAAGATATTGACGATATAAAATTTGCTAAAGACAATAAATCGTTGCAAAAATATACTGGTGTTTACGACGGAACTATTGCAAATGGAATGGACTTTACCAGAATGGGAACCGGACTTATTAATTTATTTAAAAAAGATAAAGAAGAAGTCAAAAAGAAAACTGAAGAAACTGTTTTCAAAAAACTTATAGCAGCATCAATTCCTCGTGATTATTTTACCAAAGATCTAAAATTAAAACCCGAAGAAGTTGATTTATTTATTGAGTTCTGTGACGCCGACCCAAGATCAGCGAAACTTATAGAAAACAACAATATCCTAACTACAATGGATTTTTTGTATGCTAAAAATGAAATGTTTAAGAAATTAAAAACAGAATCTAAAAACTAAATCTTATCTATTCAACCACCAAATACTGGCATTCAAAATTGCTGCAAAAGCAACCCAAGCCAAATACGGAATCAATAAATAACCCGCAGTTTTATTTATTTTGATAAACTTCAAATAAGTTTCATAAATCATCAGCCATAAAAGCGCAATTTCAATTAAAGCCAACATCGGATTTTTAAGGCCGAAGAATAAATAAGACCAAATAGCATTCAAAGTCAATTGAATTAAAAAGAAAGCTAAAGCTTTTTTTACAGCTTCGTTTTGTTCTTTTATTTTGTCCCAAACAAGTCCCGCAGCAACCGCCATTAAAATATAAAGTAATGTCCACATTGGCATGAAAATCCAATTTGGCGGATTAAAAATTGGTTTTATTAAGGTTGGATACCAACTTTCAACACTTGGTCTTGTAACCACACTTGCAGAATATCCTACCAGTAAACAAACGATTAGGGCTATAGCGATTTTGACTGTTTTGTTCATTCTAATTTATTTTTCATCAAAAATAGTTAAAAGATATTGAAACCATATAGTTCATTTTAGTTTGAACCCCACTTACATTTTCTTATATAACTTATATGGTGAAATAGTATAAAAACTATCTTTGCCAAAATTTTATAATTCATGTTTACAGCAACTGATTTTATTCCTAAAAAATATACTTCGACAATCGAAAACGGAAATTTTGAATGGAGCGCTCCCAGCAATATTGCATTAGTGAAATATTGGGGAAAAAAGACAATCAAATTCCGGCAAATCCTTCAGTAAGTTTTACTTTGAATAATTGTAAAACGATTACGAAATTGGGTTTTGAAAAGAGAGAAAACCAAAATACATTTTCTTTTGATTTACTTTTTGAAGGAAAACCAAAAGAAGATTTTAAACCAAAAATTCAGAAGTTTTTAGAGCGAATAGAAGTTTATTTGCCTTTTTTGAAAGACTATCATTTTACTATTGATACTCAAAATACATTTCCACACAGTTCGGGAATTGCTTCTTCGGCATCTGGAATGGCCGCGTTGGCTATGAATTTTATGAGTCTGGAGAAAGAATTAAATCCTGAAATGACAGAGGAATATTTTTACCAAAAAGCATCATTTTTAGCCCGTTTAGGTTCTGGAAGTGCCTGCCGAAGCGTAAAAGGAAATGTTGTGGTTTGGGGAAATCAGGCCAACATTCAAGGAAGTACTGATTTATATGGAGTTGAATTTCCGTATGCAATTCATGACAACTTCAAGAATTATCAGGATACTATTTTGTTGGTAGATAAAGGCGAAAAACAAGTTTCGAGCACTGTCGGACATGATTTAATGCACAATCACCCCTACGCAGAAAGACGTTTTGCTCAGGCACATGAAAATCTGGATCGTTTAATTGTCATTTTTGAAAGTGGAAATCTAGACGAATTCATAAAAGTTGTTGAAAGCGAAGCCTTGACTTTACATGCCATGATGATGACATCTATGCCGTATTTTATTTTGATGAAACCAAATACTTTGCAAATCATAAATGCGATTTGGAAATTTAGAAATGAAACCCAAATTCCGGTTTGTTTTACACTTGATGCAGGAGCAAATGTTCACGTTTTATATCCCGAAAACGTTAGCGAAAAAGTACTTCAATTTATTCAGGACGAATTAGTTGTATTTTGTCAGAATGGTCAGTACATTTGCGACGAAATTGGAAGCGGTGCAATGAAGCAATAATTTTTGTATCTTTAATTAAAATTTTATGTTATGGACATTCAATTAGAGAAACTCAATGCAATGAATATGTTGAAGGAAACTAATGATCCTGCACTTATTATGGCTGTTGCAAGATTGCTAAGACAGGAGAAAAATGATTGGTGGGATGATTTGACAGAAGCCCAGAAAGAAGATGTCGCTCAAAGTGAATTAGAATTTGAAAGAGGAGAATTTAAAAGCTTTGAAGATGTGATGAAAAAATATAAGGAGTGAATCTTAAAATAAATATTTCAAAAACAGCTGAAGAGAATTTAGATGCTGTTTTAAATTTTATTGAAGCAAGATGGTCTAAAAAATCGAAAGAAATGTTTCTTGTGAAATTTCAAAAAGCAATTTCAATAATTAGCATGAATCCTGAAATTTTTCCAAAATCATCAATAAATAAAAAATATCGAAAATGTGTCGTAACAAAACAATCAAGTCTCTTGTATAGTTTTGGTTCAAATGAAATTAGAATTCATTCCATTTTCGACACACGACAAGACCCAAATAAAATTAAGAAAGACATAAAATAAATATGAAAGGACCATTATTTTACTCAAAAATATTACTCTTTGGAGAATACGGAATTATTCGCGACTCTAAAGGACTTTCTATTCCTTATAATTTTTACAATGGTGCGTTGAAGAAAATCGAAGATCCTTCGGCAGAAGCAATAGCATCAAATGCAAGTTTAAAACGTTTTGTAACTTATCTTGAAACTTTACAGACAGAACAGCCTGAATTGGTTTCTTTTGATTTGGCAAGTCTAAAAAATGATGTTGAAACAGGCATGTATTTCGATTCAAGTATTCCGCAAGGATACGGAGTAGGCAGCAGCGGCGCTCTTGTTGCGGCTATTTATGATAAATATGCTACTCAAAAAATAACAGTTTTAGAGAATTTAACTCGTGAAAAACTGTTACAGCTAAAAAATATATTTTCTCAAATGGAGAGCTTTTTTCACGGAAAAAGTTCTGGTTTAGATCCTTTAAACAGCTATTTGAGTATCCCAATTTTAATAAATTCTAAAGATAATATTGAAGCAACCGGAATTCCGACTCAAAGTTTTGACGGAAAAGGGGCTGTATTTTTATTAGATTCCGGAATTGTTGGCGAAACAGCGCCAATGGTAAACATTTTTATGGAAAACCTAAAAGACAAAGGGTTCCGTACGATGCTTAAAAACCAATTTGTAAAATATACGGATGCCTGCGTAGAAAACTTTTTGCATGGCGACATGAAATCATTGTTTACCAATACAAAAAAACTTTCTAAAGTCGTTTTAAATAATTTTAAACCAATGATTCCTGAACAATTTCACGGAATTTGGCAAAACGGAATTGATACAAATGACTATTACCTGAAACTTTGTGGCTCTGGCGGCGGCGGTTATATTCTGGGCTTCACAGAAGATTTAGAACGTGCTAAAGCATCTTTGAAAGATTACAAATTAGAAGTTGTTTACCAATTCTAAAAAAATTAAGCCACTTTAAAAAATTACGCTTATTTGAATATCCTTTTCTAAGTTACACTCTAAAAGTTATTTAATATGAAAAGTATTTTAAAAATTATTAAAGCAACTTTTTTAGGAGGAATTGTATTTTTAGCACCGTTAATTTTATTGCTTATTCTTTTAGAAAAAGGATTTGGTATTATTCAAAAAATTACAAATCCGATTGTTAGTCATTTTCCAAAAGTAAAAGTTTTAGGATTGGCAATAGAAGAAATTGTCGCGATTTTAATTATTGTGATTATTTGTTTTGCTGCTGGTTTGGTTGCTAAAACTACCTATGCACAAAAATTGATTCACAGATTAGAAAACGGAATTTTAAGCTTTGTTCCCGGTTATTCGTTCATGAAAAAAATGAATGAAAACATAATGGGATTTGAATCCAACGAGGATTTAAAAGTCATTTTAGTTCCTACAGATGCAGGCTTGCAATTTGCATTTTTGATTGAACAGATAGATGAAAACAACTCTGTCGTATTTATTCCCGATGCTCCAAATCCGTGGAGTGGTTCTGTAGTTTTTGTAGAAAAAAAGACATTAAAGAAGTTGGAATCTCACAAAAACAAGCTTTGGCCTGTATTAGAAAATTAGGCTACGGATCTAAGGAATTATTAAAAAATAAACTTTGACCACCTGTTTCCTACGGTAAAAAATCTTAAATTAGACCCCAATTCCAAAATTTAAATCAAAAAATGTTAAGCAGACAGCACAAACTTTTAGTAATGAAAATTGTTGGTCTGTTCTCTGTAGTAAGAGGTTACAACATTCCTATTATTGTCCTGGCACAATATTTATCGGCGATCTTTATATTGGCTCCGGAAAAAAGAGCCCTGGATATTTTACTAGATTTCAACTTGTTTTTGATTGTTTTTGCTTCCGCAGTTACGATTGCCTCTGGCTATATTATTAATAATTTTTACGACAGTCAGAAAGATCTAATCAACAGGCCAAACAAATCTATGCTCGATAGATTGGTGAGCCAGAAAACAAAATTATCGGTTTATTTTAGTTTGAATTTTCTCGCAGTTTTAATGGCGCTGATTGTTTCATGGCGGGCTTTTTTATTTTTTTCGGCTTATATTTTTCTAATTTGGTTTTACTCTCATAAAATAAAAAAATACGCGATTATTGGCAATCTAACTTCGGCTTTGCTGGCAGTTGTACCTTTTTTTGCGATTTTATTGTACTTCTATAACAAAATTTTATTTGAAGAAATCGAAAATCACATGAGTCATTTTGCAGTAATTTCGGCACATGCCATGTTTTTGTTTTTATTGTTGCTGATTAGGGAAATGATCAAGGATCTGGAAAACCTAAAAGGTGATTTGGCAAACGATTATCAAACGATTCCGATATTGTATAACGAAACGGTTTCAAAACAAATTATTACGGTTTTAACTTTTATGACCGTAGTTCCGGTTTATGTTTTGGTTAATATTTATGATGTGGGCTATATGGATATTTACTTTTACATCTGTTTTATTGCCTTGCTGTTTTTTCTCATTTATTTATGGAAATCAAACTCTAAGGAACAATATTTACTGCTTCATAATGTTTTAAAATTCCTGATTGTTTCGGGTGTTTTTTGCATTGTTTTGATTAATCCGAGTGTTTTGTGGCATGGGAAGAATTTGATTTCACGATTTTAGGGTTTTAAATGGCACGCGGATGATGCGGATTTAGGCAGATTTACGCGGATTTCTTTTTGCTCTTTGTGAATCTCCGTGAAATACTTTGTGAATCTTTGTGAAATAGCTTTTTCAAAATGTTTAAAAGAAGCCTAATGTTTGAAACTAGCCCCGATTGCAGCGAAAATCCTTTTATTTTTTTCTTTAAAAAATAAAAGATTGAAGTGAAAAGCGGGAAACCATGCCTGAAAAAAAGCCAATTGTGCTGCTTCTATAACTTCAATTAAAAATAGCTATTAATCTAAGAACAATGAACTTAGGATTATTTAGCAAGAATAAACTATCTTTGCACAAATTACAGAATTTATGAACAATAAGGAAGGCAATAATAAAAGAGGCGGATCGAGACCAAATAGCTCAAGATCAAACTCTAGCAAGCCAAAACCTCCTATGGCGAAACGTGCGCAAGGGCCAAAAAAAGTGAAACCTGCTGTTAAGGCTGCTGAAGAAGAAAAGGCAGAAAAAATCAAAAAACAGAATCAGGCTCCGAAAAGACAAAAAGCAGCAGACGAAATTCGTTTGAACAAATACATCTCAAATTCAGGTGTTTGTTCACGTCGTGATGCCGATATATATATCCAGTCTGGAAACGTTAAAGTAAATGGCGTTCCGGTTACTGAAATGGGTTATTTAGTAAAATTAAACGATGTTGTAAATTTTGACGGCGTTACTTTGACTCCTGAAAAGAAGGAATATATCTTGTTGAACAAACCTAAAAACTTTACAACTGCTCTTGATGAAGGTCAGGAATATCGTAACGTTCTGGAACTTGTACGCGGTTCTACTACGGCAAAAATTGCTCCGATTGGAAGAATGGACAAGAACACAACTGGTTTATTATTATTTACAAACGATACGGATATGATTCGTAAATTTACTTTACCGAGTCAAAAATCGTCTAAAATTTACCAAGTTTCGTTAGATAAAAATTTAAAATTTGAAGATTTAGAAAAAATCAGCAAAGGTTTAGTTCTTGACGGACATCGTGTGTTTGTTGAAGAGGTTAGTTATATTGATAATGAACCTAAAAGCGAAATTGGCTTAAAACTGCGTTCATCAAATGTAAAAGTGGTTCGGGCTATTTTCGAAAACTTTGACTATGATGTTTTACGTATCGATCGTGTATCATTTGCTGGCTTAACCAAAAAGAATTTACCAAGAGGTAACTGGCGTTTTTTGACCGAGCAAGAAATTATAAATTTGAAGAACGTCTAAGAAACGCTTCAAATTAGGCAATATAAATCCTGTTTTACTTTTGTAAAATGGGATTTTTTTATTTAAGTATATGATTATATGGGAATTCTAGAAAAAGTTATGTCCAAAAAGTGTGAAAACGGATCTTCCCATGGCTTGATTTTTTTCTTCAACTGTTTCGTGGCAAGAGAATCCAAGGATGATTTTTATTCCCGGCTGAATACTGTTTAGAATATCACGTTTTTGATCTTCTAACAATAATTTCAGATTTTTAATTAACTGTGAATTGTTTTTAAGATAAGAAACAACTAGTAACGCAGAAAAATTAAGGATTTCGCGTGCTGTTTCACTTTTAATTCCTACTTCGTTTGAGATCATTTCAGAAATTCTTCCTTTTTTATTGCTAAAAATCTCTTTAAGCAACTCGTTTCCTTCGATTCTGTAACAATCATCTACTGATAAAATTCTTCCTGAAGTAAAGTCAACTTCTCCGTAAAATGTTGAATTATCTTCTAATAGTGTGACTATGTTTTTATAAAAACCCGACTCCTCGGCTTTATTGTACAATCCCATTAGAACGGTTCCGATTGAAACATCAATTCCCTTTATCAAGAGGGCATCATTTTCGAAATAAAACTTATTTAATTTAGAAACAACATTAGAAGAAATAAAACGTCTAAGTTCAATTTGTAGGTTAGGAGTCATATGTTTAGTTTTAAAATTATTTAAATCCATTCAAAATAATCGACTAAGTGGGGCTTTTCATCGTTTATCGTGATAAAAATATAAAATATTTTAACATTTCCAAAAAATAAGTTAAAAATGAAGAACGTTTTTTTAACGCTTTTTTTGGCGAAATTCTAAAAGTCTCAATGAACATAACCCTTTCGTTATCAAAAAGAAATAAAAAATATAAATTAAAAAAATGTTATTTTTTAAAAAATACTAAAAATATAGGAAAAATATTAACATAAATTTGACGATTAAAACAATAAAAATCTGTTTTGCCAAACTATATTTAAAAAAACGCCAAGAAAAATAATACAAAAGAGGAAATTAATGAAGCTTGAGGCCAAAAAACCCAATAACGAACCTGTTGCCGCTTTTATTGCACGAGTATGATTTTTAGAATCGTATATCATCTCTCCAACAAATGCACCTACAAAAGGCCCAATTATAACCCCAAATGGTATGGGAGCGATGATTCCAACAATTAGTCCAATGTTTGTTCCCCAGACTCCATATGAACTTCCGCCAAACTTTTTTGTACCGCGTGCGGGAATAACATAATCCAAAATTGTAATGATTACTGTAATTAAAAGTGTTATTCCTAATATCCAATAATTATTTTCGACAGCTTTTGTAAGATACAATAATAACAAACCAACCCAACAACTGGAAAGTCCCGGTAAAAAAGGCAGAAAACTACCAAAAACACCAACAATTACGCATACAAAACCGAGTATTAACAATAGTAAATCCATTTATTTTTTTGTAAATTTGCCCGCAAACCGTCAGAAAAATTAGACAATGTACAGTGTTTTTAAATTATTTTTTATGTGCACTTTGATCTTTATGATCAATAATAATGCCTATGCGCAAAATAAAAAACTGTCTGTTGACGATCAATTACTTCAGGACAGTATATATAAAAGTAATAAGAAAAAGGTTTTAAATTTCTCGATGAAAGAATTTGATTCACTTTTTTTGAATATTTTTCCAGTAAAAATAATCCCGACTTAGTTTTAAGTAAAACAGAATTCTATACTTATACTGTTCAAATTGCTACTTTTTCTGATCGATTGGCAAAGTTATATCCTGACCAAAAAGAAGTTGCAGAACAAAATAAAGAAAAATGGCTTTCTGAAAGCTATGAAGAATATTTAGATTATAAAGCTAACCAAAAAAAATAATCGTATTTTTATAAATATAATTAGTTCAATACAATATCATAATCTTGAAGCAGTTCCCATTTTTTATAATCCTACTATTTATTAGTTCTTGTCAATACTTTGAGAAGCAGATTCCGTCTGAAAAAGAATTGCTTCAAAAAGAACTAAAATCTATCAATTGGAAAGAAGTTGACGAATTCCCATCGGTTGTCGATTGTGAAAAAGTAAACGACAAAAAACTGCGCCAACAATGCTTTTTGAAGTAATGGCACAGCTTATTCAGGAAAAACTAGACATTGATACACTTTCCATTCTATATCCAGAACTTGATACAATTGAGGTGAAAGTAACTATATTTCCTAACTCTTCAATGAAATTTGAACCTCAGTTTTCTAAGGATTCGGTAGCATATGATACAATTAAAATTGATAGTATTTTACAGGCTCGTTTGGTTGATTTTCCAAAAGTAAATCCTGCTATAAAACGCGGAGTTCCGGTAAAAACACAATTGATTTTGCCTATAATTATTAAGGCGAAAGAAGAAAAAAATAGTTTTTATTTCACAAACCGTCGATCTTTCCATTCGTAAGAACCAAACAAACTATACAAAGCTACGCACGTGCTGAAAAAAGGATAGAATAAACTACTCAAAAATAAATAGCGCAATCTTTTATTTGTTAAAAATTGGTTTGTTAAGCAAAGCAAAACAAAGTCAACAATAAACTTTGGGAAAACAAATAAAACTAAAAGTTGCCAGAACCAGATTCCGAAAATCAAGAGTATAAATCCAATAACAAAACTTAGATTTCCAAAGAAAACGATTAATCCTAAAGATTTTCCGAAAGTGCTTTGATACGAACTTGTTTTTGCTGCCCAACGTACCCTTTGATGAAACAGGGATTTCCAGTTTTCAGTTGGTTTGGTTAAAACGATTGCTTCTTTAGCTTTTAAATAATGAACTTCATCAGGAAATAAATCTGCGGCTTTCTGCAGTAAAAAAACATCATCGCCACTTGCAATTTTATTATTTCCATCAAATCCATTTAGTTTTTCGAACAATGATTTTGTGTAAGCAAGATTGGCTCCGTTACACATAAATGCTTTTTTAATTCCGAAACTTCCAATTGTGGCTCCTTGTAAACTCGTTAAATCCAATTGCTGAAAATGGTGCAGAAATGAATTTTCGCATTGATAAGAAACCGCTCCTGCCAACATGGAAACATTGTTTTGCTGAATGTAATTATCAAACGTTAAAAGCCAATTTTCAGGCACAATACAATCGGCATCGGTCGTAATAACCCAATTGGTTTTTACGTGCTGCATAGCTGTGGAAATGGCATCTTTTTTAGGTGAATTTGAAATTCTTATGTTGTCAATTAAACTAACGTGAAACTTGAAACCTGAAACCTGAAACTTTTCATTAGAACTATCATCCACCAAAATGACTTCGAACAAATTATTTGGATAACTGAGTTTTGCGAAACTATCTAAAAGTTTGGGTAAATTCTTTTCTTCATTCCTGAAAGGAACTATAATTGTAAAACTGGTTTTTGGTTTAAAATCTGTTTTCTGATATTTTTTTATTCGTGTAAAACCATAAATAAGTAAACTGATACTTATTATATAAATTTTTAATATGACAAATAAAATTAAACTCATTCTACCCTTTTAGTTTTGAAATTCAACACATAATAACTTCCTAAAACAACAGGCAAAACCACATTTAAGAACCACATCAAGGTACTTATAAAAACAACAATCCATTCGTTTACGTTTAAAATTCCGAAGAAATAAACGGCTACACTTCCTTTTACAGCAAAGTCCAAAAATTGAAAAGTAGGTAATGATGAGGCCAAAAAATAAACAACCGCAATTGTTGAAATCAACGTGAAATAAGGCAAATCGACATCAAAAGCCAAAAACAAAAAGTAATATTGATGCGAGAAAACCAAATAACGCAATATGCCTAAAAAGATATTTCTTTGATGAATTGGTTTGGAAATTTCATTGATTTTATGAATCAATTTTTCAATGGAATATCCTTTGATTTTAATCTTTTTAAAGACTACAGAAAATAGGATAAAGAAAAAAGATATTGCGATTATTCCCAAAACCCATTTCCAATATCCGAGAAATAACAAGCCAATTGTTCCAAATAAAACCGTTAAAATCATCTGGATTCCGTTGCAGATTAAGTTTAGGAAAACTACTCTTTTTGCTTCTGCCTTTGGGTAGTATAATGCTTTTCCTGCGTACTCTCCTACTCCGTTTGGCGTAAAAATTCCGGCTGTAAGTGCAGCGAGAACTTGTTTTGTAGCTTCGCCTAATGAAATTTCATGAATGACTTTGGCCAGATTCTGCCATTTTAAAATTTCGAAATATCGATTTAAAACACTCAAAAGCAATATAAATCCAATTCCTAAAACCGACTGATTTTTACGAAACAGCGTAATAAATTTTTGCCAGTCGAGTTTGTCGTTATTCGCCAACTGATTATAAATAAAGTAAAATGCGCCACCTACAATCAAAAGTTTGACTAGAAGAACAAGGAATTGCTTAGCTTTGTGAGGAATTGAAATCATGCTGCAAAAGTAATCAATTTGAAAATGTGGCAATTTGAAAATTAGAAAATGAATTATAGCATTTTTCTAGCAACTTTCGAACTTGAAACCTGAAACCTGAAACAAAATCACTTGACAAAAGAACGCATCATATTAGGCATCGACCCGGGAACTACAATCATGGGTTTTGGATTGATTAAAGTAATCAATAAAAAAATGGAGTTTTTGCAGCTTAATGAGTTGCAATTGTCCAAATACGATAATCATTACCAAAAACTGAAAATCATTTTTGAGCGCACCATCGAATTAATCGAAACGCATCATCCGGATGAAATTGCGATTGAAGCGCCTTTCTTTGGTAAAAATGTACAATCGATGTTAAAGTTGGGACGCGCACAAGGTGTAGCAATGGCAGCGGGACTTTCGAGAGATATTCCGATTACAGAATATGAACCTAAAAAAATAAAAATGGCGATTACCGGAAACGGAAATGCCAGTAAAGAACAGGTTGCCAAAATGTTGCAACAACTTTTAGGTTTAAAAGAATTACCTAAAAACCTCGATTCAACAGATGGTTTGGCTGCTGCGGTATGTCACTTTTTTAACTCAGGAAAAATCGTTGCCGGGAAAAGTTATTCGGGTTGGGATGCTTTTGTGAAACAAAATGAAGACAAAGTTAGGAAATGAGATAATGTGTCAATTAGATAATTAGATAATTCTTAAATTGAGAATAACTAATTGTATAATTTAAACATTCAACATTACATTATCTCATTATCAAATTGACTAATTATCTAATTAAAATGTCAGGTATCTATATCCATATTCCTTTTTGCAAACAGGCTTGCCACTATTGCGACTTTCATTTTTCGACTTCGATGAAAAAGAAAGACGAAATGGTTTTGGCTTTAGCCAAAGAAATAGGCATGCGCAAAAATGAGTTTAATCTTCTTGATTCCGCTCAAAGTGACAATCAAATTGAAACCATTTACTTTGGCGGTGGAACGCCTTCTGTTTTGAGTAATGAAGAAATCAACTTTTTAATTGCTGAAGTTTATAAAAACTATAATGTTATCGAAAATCCTGAAATTACGCTAGAAGCAAATCCGGATGATTTATCTTCAGAACGAATTTTCGAATTATCAAAAAGTCCGATAAACCGCTTGAGTATTGGAATTCAGTCTTTTTATGAAGATGACTTGAAGATGATGAATCGTGCGCATAATTCGGCGGAAGCCATAAATTGTTTAAAAGAGGCTACTAAATATTTTGACAATATTTCGCTCGATTTGATTTACGGAATTCCTGGAATGAGCGACGAAATGTGGAAACAAAATATTGAAACAGCTTTGAGTTTTGGTATTCCGCATATTTCGAGTTATGCTTTGACGGTTGAACCGAAAACGGCTTTAAGAAAACTAATCGATACCGGAAAAATTGCTGAACCACAAGACGAAGTAGCTTCGAATCATTTTCTGATTTTGGTGGAAACGCTTCAAAAGAATGGGTTTATTCATTATGAATTATCGAATTTTGGAAAAGAAAATTATTTCTCTAAAAATAATTCGGCGTATTGGCTGGGCAAAAAATATATCGGCATTGGCCCTTCGGCACATAGTTATGACGGCAAAAAAAGAGGGTGGAATATTGCCAATAATTCACTTTATCTAAAATCAATTCAGGAAAATATTTTACCAATTGAAACCGAAATTCTATCGAAATCTGATCGCTATAATGAATATGTTATGACAGGATTACGAACTATTTGGGGCGTTTCTTTACACAGAATAGAACAAGAATTTGGTTTGGAATATCTGGATTATCTAAAAAAACAGGTTCAGAAATTCTTAAATGACGATTTGGTTTTCATCGAAAATAACATCCTAAAACCAACCGCAAAAGGAAAATTTTTAACAGATGGAATTGCAAGTGATCTCTTTTACTTAAATTTGGAAGAATAAAATTTGCCACAAAGACACAAAGACGCAAATAAACTTTGTGACTTAGCGCCTTTGCGGCATAAAACCTTAATTTGTGTTAGCAAAAATCAACAACTTCGAAATCGACTTATCAAAACCCATTGATATTTCAATCCCATTAACAAATACAAACGAAAACCCAATTGCGTGGTATATCGAAAAACCGGTTATTGAACCAGTTGTCTTTGGAGATTGGATTGGGAAAGTTTCTGAAGGAAAATCATCAACCAACTTCAATAATATTTTCTTCAATCCCCATGGGCATGGCACGCACACGGAATGTTTGGGACATATTACGAATGATTTTTATAGCATTAATCAGTCTTTAAAACAATTTTTCTTTTTTGCCAAATTGATTACAGTTGAACCCGAAAAAATTGGAGATGATTTGGTTATCACAAAAAAACAAATTTTGACTGCGCTTAATGCAATAAGTGCTTCTCCCGAAGCCTCGGGATCGCTCAGCACGACAAACGGGGCTTTAATAATTAGAACGCTCCCAAACCAAAAAGACAAAAAATCAAGAAAATATTCAAATTCAAATCCACCATATTTGTCTGAAGAAGCTGCAATTTTCATCCGCGAAAGCGAGATTCAGCATTTATTAATCGATTTGCCAAGTGTTGACAAAGAACATGACGAAGGAAAATTATTGGCACACAAAGCTTTTTGGAACGTAAAAGACACACACAACTTAAATAATGACGCACGTTTTGAAGCCACAATTACAGAAATGATTTTTGTGCCGAATGAAATTGAAGATGGAAATTATTTGCTAAATCTTCAAATCGCTTCATTTGAAAATGATGCAAGTCCGAGTAAACCTGTTTTGTATTCGATCGCAAACTTTTGATAATTAGTTGATAATTGATTTTTAAATTAGTAGTTTTATGATTACTAATGCTTAATTATCTGCATTGAAAACAGCCACGAAACAAAGTTTAAATCGAACGAATCTGAATGCCATTTTTACATGTGCATTTCTGCTTTTTGTTTTTAACTCTCCAAAATTATTCAGCCAGAATAAACCTGAAAAAGACACGGTCAATTTTATTTATTATCCTGATAAAATAATGGTTCGCGCAAATGTAAGTACTCAAAACGATACTTATTTACTGACCAATAAAAACGGTCCAAATCTGGATTTAGAAACCAATAATAGTTACAAACTTTTTTTAAGTATCGATTATAAATTTATCGGTTTTAGTTATGGTTTTTACCCGAAGTTTTTTGGCGGAAATAAAGATGAAGACTTAAAAGGAAAATCTTCTTTCTCTGATTATAATTTTCGGTTCTTTTTAGGAAGATGGCTTCAAACGGCTTCATTTAGCAAAACAAGAGGATATTACGTAGAAAATATGTCTGAATTTGACCCGAATTGGGTTGAAGGAAAAGATCCGTATCTTAAGTTTCCGGATTTTAAAACCGTGCAATACGG
Organism: Flavobacterium sp. AC274; assembly: GCF_979258275.1. NCBI lineage: Bacteria > Pseudomonadati > Bacteroidota > Flavobacteriia > Flavobacteriales > Flavobacteriaceae > Flavobacterium > Flavobacterium sp. AC274. The sequence continues at coordinate 149,904 of NZ_OZ409852.1, forward strand.
AATGTCGACATCGTATCTTTTTAATCCAAAATTCTCCCTTAAAAGTATAACTTCGTTCACCGAATGGCAAAAAAAGAGTGCCGGAAGCTTTATTCCGTCGCTGATTTACAACTATAACAGAATTCTTTCGAAATTCGATGATCTTAATGGAAAACAAAAAGAATTCGATGTTCGACTGGCCGCAGGATATTATTATAACTTCATTATTCATAAAAACTTTTATATTGCTCCACATTTATCACCTTCGATTGGTGTGAAATTTTTACATGATAAAAGTATTAATGCAGGAGTTGAAACTATTGAAAAGGATACATACTTTACCCGAAACATTGAAGGCGGTATTAAAATAGGCTATAATAGCAATCGCATACTTTGCGGGGCAAGTTTAAACTTTGATGATAGTTCGTATAATCAGGATAAAACAACGGTAATTACAAATGGTAAAATCTACGGATTATTGTATTTTGGCTACCGTTTTGATGCTCCCGAATTTGTGAGTAAACCAATTGAAAAAATTGACGAAAAAATTAAAATGAAATAAAATAGCGGCTAAGGTTCTAAGATACTAAGAAGCTAAGTTTTCTTAGCATATCAGAACCTAATTATAGATTAATGAAATGCAAAAATTACCATGAATAAGATTACCGTTTCGACCGATAAAACCAAACTTAATGTTCCGTTTGTACAAAACTTTCTAAAGGATATTTATTGGGCTGCGGGCCGAACTATCCAGGAAGTGCAGACTACAATTGATACTTCGGTTTGTTTTGGAATTTATTTAGATGACAATCAAATTGGTTTTGCACGTGTCATTACAGATTATGTGGTTTTTGGTTACGTAATGGATGTTTTCATTACAGAAGAACATCGCGGTAAAGGTTATTCGTCTGTTTTAATTGAAAAAATGATGAACGAACCGACTTTAAAAGACATTAAAATTTGGCGTTTGGCAACAACTGATGCTCATTTTTTATATGAGAAATTTGGCTTTAAACCTTTAGAACATCCTGAAAAAATGATGGAAAAGAAACTATGAAAACAGTTATTAAATTAGAAGAAGTTGGTTTATTTATTCTCGGAATCTATTTATTTAGTCTTCTGGATTATCAATGGTGGTGGTTTTTGGTTTTGATTCTCGCGCCCGATTTTTCGATGCTGGGTTACGTTTTTAATAATAAAACAGGAGCCTTTATGTATAATATATTTCATCACAGAGGAATTGCAGTTTTAATTTATTTAACAGGCTGTTATCTAAAATCAGAATCATTGCAACTTGTTGGTGTAATCTTATTTTCGCATTCGGCAATGGATCGAATGTTTGGTTATGGTTTGAAATATGAACAAGGTTTTAAGTACACTCATTTAGGTGAAATTGGTAAATAAATAAAATATGAATTTAGAGACGTTTTATGAATATTGTCTTTCTAAAAAAGGCGCAACAGAACATTTTCCTTTTGATGAAGATACTTTGGTTTTTAAAGTTGGCGGAAAAATATTTGCTCTATCTTCCCTTTCTCAATGGGAGAAAAATGAGCAGGCAGTCAATTTAAAATGTGATCCTGAACGTGCCCAGGAATTGCGGGCGGAATATGACGAGATAAAACCAGGCTTTCATATGAGTAAGGTACATTGGAATACCATTGCACTAAATGGAAATTTACCAGTCAAATTTGTAAAAGAACTCATTGATCATTCGTATGATTTGGTTTTCAAAAGTTTGACCAAGAAAATTCAGAATGAAATTATCGAATTAGAAAATTAGGCATTACATTTGCACGGTAAGAAAAAAACTTAGCAACTTAGTTTCTATATAACTTAGCAACTTTTACAACCATGAAAGAACAATTTAAAAAATTTCTGAACGAAGAACAAGATCCAAAAGCGATTGAAAAAATCACTTCGAAACTCAACGATTTATTGATGAAAGGCGAAGAAGTTGGCTATATAGCGGTTCAAAAAAACCCGCAATTACTGTTTTTCCGGATAGCATTGTATTGACCAATAAAAGAATCATTATTTGTGTTCCTAAAAATTTAGGTTTATCAATGAATTTCACAGATTACACTTGGGATGATATCGCCGGTGCTTTTGTAAAAGAAAATATTCTGGGATCAGAATTCTCATTTAATACCAATACTGATTTGTCAATTTCGATTGATTATATTCCGAAAATTCAAGCCCGAAAAATATATACTTACGCTAAAGAACAATTAGATTTACTTAAAAATCCGGTTATAATATCAGCTCCAACTATAGAAACTGCTCAACCAATTGTTGAGGAAATAGATGATATTGAAGATGAAATCGAAGAAGTAGAAACTGAAGAAGTAACCAATTACGCTGAAATTTTACCGGCTACAACTCCTTCTCCTTCATATGAAACTTATGAGCCAATTCAACCAACTCAACCTTCTACGTCTACAGGAGATCGTAAACTAAGCGAATTATCTAAAGAAGAACTTTTTGATAAATTACAGAATTACAAAAAACTTCTTGATAACGGATTAATCATGCAAGGTGAATATGATGCTTATAAAAAAGAAATTTTAAGCTATATGTAAAATTAGTCTTAAGTCGAAAGTCATAAAGTCAAAAGTTTAAAAGCCAGAATAGAAATACTATTCTGGCTTTTACTTTTACACAATCTGATTGACTTTGGACTTTCCAACTTTTGACTAAAACGTAGCTTTCTGTTTTTCCACAAAATTATGTGCTTGAAGTTCTAATAACTCTGTTGCTTTTTTGCGTTGCAGATCGTACAGGTTTTTGTCTTCCGAAATATCAGCATACACTTTGTCGTGCATTTCGGCGCTGGTTTTTACTAATAATTCACGCTGGTATTTATTTTGTACCAAAGTAGCTTTCATTGCCGTTTCGGCTTCTTCTTGTTTAAAATCAAATTCGCCTTTTGGAGCTAGTAATTTTGCAATAATCGGAGAAGTTTCAATTGCCAAAAACAACAGCATAATAAAAAATGAAGGCAGCCACGGCAATTTATTCAATGCATTAATTCTGGCCATTAAACCGTCAAAACCTTCAATTATAGGCTGTGTTTGCAATACTTTTTTATCTAAATCAGCTTGCAACTGTTTTCCTGTTTTTTCTTTCTCGGCAATTTTAGCTTCGTTAGTTGTTTTTAAAGTGGCTAATTCTTTTAAAGATGCATCGTGCTTTTCGCGTTTTTCCTTATAAACCGGACCTTTACCCAGTTTTTTTGTTCCCGTAGTTCCTTCGGCTTCGGTAATATAAGTTGAATAAAGTGCGTTTACTTCTTTCTCTTTCGTCAGAATATCGGCTTTTAAAGAAGCTATTTCAGCTTTATTTTTATCTAAATCAGATTTGAAATAATTGCCTACTTGCTTTTTGTTCGCCAATTCCATTTCGTTTTTTTCTTTCAATAAAACGGTATTGATTTCTTTTTCGAAAATTTTAATCTCCAAAGGCTTAGAAATTACAATTGCGATAATAATCGCCAGTATAATTCTGGGAGTCGCCTGCAGGAATTCATCCATAAAGCGATCTCTTTTTTTAATTGTCGAAACAATAAACCGATCTAAATTAAAGATTAGTAAACTCCATACAAACCCAAAAATTAAAGCCGGATAAATAGAGTCAAAAACAGTAAAAAGTGCATAAGCGCTGGCAAGAAAAGCCATAACGGCAGTAAAAAAAACGGTGGCCCCAATACCAACATATTTGGTTTGTTCGCCTTCGGAGCAGCCTTCGAGTACATCTCTGTCGGCTCCAGAACAAAGGATAAAAAATTGTTTTAACATGATTGATGATTTTTGATTGATGATTACTTCGTCAGTTCGCCCTTCGGGCTCGTGTGATAGGGCAAATTTAACGCCAAAAATTTAATTCTGCCTTAAATAGTTGATTTGTTTTTAGTTGTGAATCAATTATTTGCTACTTAAATGTTATTTAAATATTAATACCATTTGAATTTTTGCCTCCAATCATAACAGTATGTTAATTTTTTTCAATGGTTTTAGTAATACTAAGGTTCTAGTTTCGCAACAAAACAAACCAAACACAATGAAAAATTTTTATTTAGTAGTAACATTCTTTTTATTAACCTTATCCGGTTATGCTCAAAAGGCCATAATATCTGGAAAGGTTTTAGATGCCGATGACAAATTACCTTTGCCAGGAGCAATGATTCAAATTGTTGGTGACAACAAATACACGGTTTCAGATTACAATGGCCGATTTGAATTGCTTAATATCAATATTGGAACGTATCAGGTTACTGTAAAATATATTGGATATACGCCAATAACACACGAAATTACGGTTGAACAAGGCAAAAATAACGTTCTTGATTTTGCTCTTAAAACTTCAGGAACAGAGTTGAATGAGGTTGTTGTTGGAGACATCTTAAAAGGTCAGGCCAAAGCATTAAATCAACAAAAAAACAGCAAAAATATTGGAAACGTAATTTCATCAGATCAGGTGGGGCGTTTTCCTGATGCCAACGTTGGTGACGCTTTAAAACGTGTTCCGGGTATCACAATGCAAAATGATCAGGGTGAAGCACGTAATATTATTATCAGAGGTTTGGCTCCGTCCCTGAACTCGGTGACTTTAAATGGAGACCGAATTCCATCTGCAGAAGGAGACAACAGAAACGTACAAATGGACTTGATTCCTTCTGATATGATTTCGACTATCGAAGTAAATAAAACGCTAACTTCAGACATGGATGCTGATGCGATTGGAGGTTCTGTAAATTTAGTAACAAGAGCAACTCCAAACGGCGAAAGAATTTCTGCCACTCTTGCTGGAGGTTTTATGCCAATTCGCGAACACGCTACTTATACAGCAGGTTTGGTTTACGGAAATCGTTTTTTCGATAATAAATTAGGCGCTGTTTTTAGCGGATCATATAATAATGTAAATTATGGTTCTGATGATGTGGAGAACGAATGGGTAAAGGACGATTTTGGAAATGAATTTGTTCAGGCTTCTGAAATTAGAAAATATGATGTTCAGCGTATTCGCCGCAGCGGTTCTGTTGCTTTAGATTATAAATTTGACGAAAACAATACCATTTTTGCCAATGCTATTTATAACTGGAGAGATGACAGAGAAAACCGTTTTAGAACAACTTATGATGATATTGAAGCCATTTACGATGGTGAAACTATTACTGGTTTTGAAGGTCGTGTAAAACGCCAGACAAAAGGTGGAGTGGACAGCGACAGAAACAAAAACAGAAGATTAGAAGATCAACGCGTTCAGAATTATTCTATTCGTGGTGAACATTTAATCAACTCAAAATTAGATTTAGACTGGTCTGCCAATTACGCAAAAGCCAGAGAATATCGCCCGGGAGAGCGTTATATCGAATACCGTCAGACAGGTTTGGAAATGTCTCAGGATTTATCTGATTTGAGATTTCCTTTGGTTACACCAACCGGAGAAGCGGTTGATCAATTCGAATTTAATTCGGTTACAGAAAACACAGATGAAACCAGCGAAAGCGAATTTGGCGCAAAAGTAAACATCCGTTTTCCATTCTCTATTATTGCTTCAGAAAAAGGAAGAATCAGAACGGGACTTCGCTTGAGAATGAAAGAAAAAGAAAGAAATAATGTTTTCTATTCTTATGAACCTGTAAACGGCGGAATGGATTTATTATCTGAAATTCCAACTAGTTTTTATGATGGGAAAAACTTCAATCCGGGAAGTAAATATGTTCCGGGAACTTTTGCTTCGGCAAGTTTCTTAGGAAGTCTTGATTTGAATAATTCAGCATTATTTGATAAAGAAGCAGATCCTGCAGAATTTTTAGCGGTAAATTATAATGCCAAAGAAAACATTTATGCAGCTTATGTAAGATGGGATCAGGATTTTAACGATAACCTTTCGATGGTGTTAGGTGTTCGTGTAGAGAATACGCACATCGATTACACCGGAAATCGCGTTCTTGACGAAGAAGAATTAGAGAGCAAAATCAATACTACAAATGCTTATACCAATGTATTGCCAAGTATTTCATTTCAATATAATGCCACGAAAGATTTAGTTTTAAGAGCGGCTGCTACTACAGCTTTGGCCAGACCAAACTATTATGCACTTGCGCCTTATGTAAACAATATTGCTGCTGATAAAGAAATTACTGCAGGAAATCCGGATCTTGATGCAACGTACTCCTACAATTATGATTTCATGGCCGAGAATTATTTCAAATCTGTTGGATTAATTTCCGGAGGTGTTTTCTACAAAAGATTAAATGATTTCATCTACAATTACAGTGACAATCAATATACTGATGCAAAATTTGCTGCAGATTTCCCTAATCAGGCAAATCCGATTCCGGCTGGCGAAAACTGGTCATTTGTACAATCAAGAAACGGAGATACTGTTGATGTTTACGGATTTGAAGTTGCTTTTCAACGTCAGTTAGATTTCTTGCCGGGGAAATTTTTGAAAGGTTTTGGTATTTATTTGAACTATACTTACACCAAATCGAAAGCAAAAGGAATTGCAGATGAAGACGGAAATGAAAGAAACGACATTAGTCTTCCAGGCACAACGCCACATATGTTTAATGGATCATTATCTTGGGAAAACAAACGTTTTTCTGCCAGAATTTCAACCAATTTCACTTCTGATTATTTAGATGAATTAGGTTCAGAATCATACAAAGACAGTTATTATGACAAACAATTTTTCTTAGATGCCAATGCTTCTTATAAAATTACGTCGCACCTTCGCATCTTTGCCGAAGCCAACAATTTAACCAACCAACCATTACGTTACTACCAAGGTGTAGAAGCGCATACTAAACAAGCAGAATTCTATCAGGCGAGATATAATTTCGGTTTGAAGTTTGACTTGTAATAATCAATTTATAAAATTCTTAAATTAGACAGGACTTAACGGCTCTGTCTAATTTTATTAAATGAAAATCATAATGAAACATAAATCTATACTCGCTTTTTTCCTTTTAAGCACTTTATTAATAGCCTGTAAGGACGATAAATTAGCGCCCGTTGCCGCAAATGCCGTAAAGCCAACAGCTGTTACCGAAGCTTTACCACACGACACAGATGATCCTTCAATCTGGATTCACCCAACAGACGCTGCAAAAAGCATAATCGTGGGGACAGATAAAGATACAGACGGCGGTTTGTATGCCTTTGATTTAAATGGAAAAATCCTTAAAAAATCAATCACTTTAAAACGTCCAAATAATGTTGATATCGCTTACGGTTTACTAATCGATGGAAAAAAAGTAGACGTTGCCGTTACGACAGAACGTGAAAGCAATAAAATAAGAATTTTTAGTTTACCTGATTTAAACCCAATTGACAATGGCGGAATTGCTGTTTTTGAAGGTGAAGAATTACGTGACCCAATGGGAATTGCGTTGTACACACGCCCGAGCGATAAAAAGATTTTTGCTATTGTGGGAAGAAAATCAGGACCTCCAGGAAGTTATTTATGGCAATATGAACTTTCTGGCGCTGGAAAATTTGCAACAGCAAAAATGGTTAGAAAATTCGGCGCTTACAGCGGAAAAAAGAAATCGAAGCCATTGCTGTTGATAACGAATTAGGAACTGTTTTGTATTGCGACGAACAATTCGGAATCAGAAAATACAAAGCTGATCCTACTTTAAATGATAATAAAGAATTGGTTCTTTTTGGAAAAACAGGTTTCAAAGCAGACAACGAAGGAATCGCGATTTACAAAAAAACAGATTCTACAGGATATATTTTAGTCTCTAACCAACAGTCGAATACCTTTATGGTTTACCCAAGAGAAGGTGCAAAAGGAAATCCAAACGAATATCCTTTATTGGCAGAAATTCCAACTTCAACTATAGAATGTGATGGTGCCGATGTAACAAGCGTAAACTTAGGAGGAAAATACAACAACGGGCTTTTCGTAGCCATGAGCAACGGAATGACTTTCCATTATTATGCCTGGGATTTAATGCAAAAACGTATCGACAGGAAGAAATAAGTTGTCTTTTGTTTCACGTTTCAGGTTCAAACTAAAACCTGAAACTTTGAAACCTGAAACAAAACAAAAAAAGCTGTTCATCACTGAACAGCTTTTTTAAATTTGAATTAGTAACTTCCCTTATTCTGTTTTAGGTGCACCAGCTAAAATTTCAGCGTTGGCAAACTCTTCAAATTTGGCAAAATTCGCTTTGAATTTCTGTGCCAATTCGATTGCTTTTTTATCGTATAACTCAGGATCTTCCCAAGTATTTCTCGGATTTAAAATTTCACTTGGAACATTCGGGCAAGATTGTGGTTTTGCAATTCCAAATACTGCGTGATTTTCAAACGCTACATTATCAAGTTCTCCTTTTAATGCAGCTGTAATCATGGCGCGAGTATATTTTAGTTTCATACGCGTTCCTGTTCCGTATGCACCACCTGTCCAACCAGTGTTGATTAACCAAACTTTTACGTCTGCATCTTTCATTTTTTTAGTCAGCATTTCAGCATAACGAGTTGGGTGCAAAGGCATAAATGGTGCTCCAAAACATGCTGAAAAGTTAGGTTGTGGTTCTGTAACTCCCGCTTCTGTTCCGGCAACTTTTGCAGTATAACCTGAAATAAAATGGTAAGCTGCCTGACCTGGAGTCAATTTTGAAATTGGAGGCAAAATTCCGAAAGAATCTGCCGTTAAGAAAAATATATTTTTAGGATTATGCCCAATAGATCCCGGTTGAATATTATCAATATGTGTTATTGGATAACTTACACGCGTATTTTGAGTGATAGAAACATCATCGTAATCTACTTCGTTTGTTCCAGCTTTAAAAACCACATTTTCTAAAAGAGCTCCTTTTTTGATCGCTCTAAAAATGTCCGGTTCATTTTCTTCAGATAAGTTAATCACTTTCGCATAACAACCACCTTCAAAGTTGAAAACAGTATTTTCAGCCGTCCAGCCGTGTTCATCATCACCAATTAATTTACGATCAGGATCTGCAGATAAAGTTGTTTTTCCTGTTCCTGACAATCCGAAGAAAATAGCAGTGTCTCCCGCTTCACCAACATTGGCGCTGCAGTGCATTGGTAATGTATTTTCGAAAACCGGTAAAATGAAGTTCAAAGCAGAAAAAATTCCTTTTTTCATTTCTCCAGTATAACCTGTTCCTCCTATTAATGCAACTTTTTTAGTAAAATCTAAAATAGCAAAATTAGACTGACGTGTTCCGTCTACAGCAGGATCTGCCATAAAACTTGGCGCACAAATTACGGTCCATTCTGGTGTGAAATTGGCTAATTCAGAATCTTCTGGTCTTAGAAACATATTGTAACAAAACAAATTAGACCACGCCGTTTCTGTAACCACACGAACATTTAGTCTATAATTTGGATCTGCACAAACATATGCATCACGAACAAATACTTCTTTATTCGATAAAAATTGTGTTACCTTATTATATAATTTTTCAAAAGCTTCTGATGAAAACGGAATATTTACATTTCCCCACCAAACTTTATCTTCTGTTATGCTGTCTTTTACGATAAAACGATCTTGCGGAGACCGCCCTGTAAATTCACCCGTATTAATTGCCAGCGCTCCTGTAGAGTTCTCAACACCTTGTCCTGATTGCACTGTAATTGCATGCAATTCGTCTGCAGATAATTGATAGTGAACCTTGGCATTTTCAATTCCTAATTCAGAAAGCGAAATCGATTGCGTGAAAAGTGTGTTAGTGTCCATAAATTTGTAGTTGTGTATATTATTTTTTTATTGCACAAACATATTTTACTTTGAACTTTAAGCAGTTAGCCTAAAGATATTGAATTGTTATATTTTTTATCAATATTGATAAAAAGCAACAAAAACTCACATAAGTAATGTTTTATGTTATTTATGAGACAAAATTAAAGATTAATTTTTAGATAGAATTTTTTATTCGGTATTTTATGATTTTTGCCTCAAAATACTAACAAATAATCCCAACCAAGCAAGAATTAATAAAAATCCACCCAAAGGTGTTGCGAATACGATAATTTTAGAATCGAAAACTGTAAGATTTTTTGTAGCTAATAAATAGATAGATCCGCTAAATAAAATTACACCGGCAACGGCTAAATTATAGATGGCTTTTATCGTTTTTTGAGAAAGTTCTTTTCTTGTAGAAAGAAAAAATAAAAAGAAAGCGTGATACATTTGATAGCGAACTCCGGTTTCAAAAGTTACCAATTGCTCAACAGATAAATATTTCTTTAGCAAATGCGCTCCAAAAGCCCCTAAAATAATAGCTAACATTCCTATAAAAGCACCAGTAAGGATAATTTTTCTTTTCATATTTTTCTATACTTTCAATTTGTATACAAAAATACTTCAAACTATTGGAAAAGCTTTTCTACTTTCTGAAAATGTTTTCACGAAAAAGAATTCTTTAGTATTTTATCTGAAATAAAAAAGATTTCATTTTTTTGAATTAATTTGATTGTTATATTTATAACAATTTAATATATTTGTGTTATAAATATAAAATATGAGAAGCATTATAATTTTTGGAGCCGGAAGGTCAGCCTCTTCATTGATACGGTATTTGTTATTAAAATCAGAAAGTGAAAACCTGCATTTGGTTGTAGCTGATTTATCTTTGGCTTTGGCCGAAAAAAAGACACAAAATCATCCCAATGCAACTCCAATTGCTTTAAATATTTTTGATACCGAACAAAGAAAAGCGGCCATAGAAAAAGCGTCAATCGTTATTTCGATGTTGCCGGCTCATTTACATATTGAAATTGCAAAAGATTGTTTAGAATTTAAAAAACACCTTGTAACAGCATCATACATTAGCGATGCCATGCAAGCATTAAACGAAGAAGCGATAAAAAATAATTTAATTTTCATGAACGAAATTGGTCTTGATCCTGGAATCGATCACATGAGTGCCATGAAAGTTATTGACGAAATTAGAGCAAAAGGTGGTAAAATGCTGCTTTTTGAATCTTTTTGCGGCGGTTTAGTTGCTCCGGAATCTGACAACAATCTTTGGAATTATAAATTTACCTGGGCACCAAGAAATGTCGTTTTAGCCGGACAAGGCGGTGCGGCCAAATTTGTTCAGGAAGGCACTTATAAATACATTCCGTACGGAACATTATTCCGCAGAACTGAATTTCTGGAAGTCGAAGGTTACGGAAAATTTGAGGCTTATTCCAATCGGGATTCTCTAAAATACAGATCAATTTATGGCTTAGATGATATACTGACTTTATACAGAGGAACCATCAGAAGAGTTGGTTTTTCGAAAGCATGGAATATGTTTGTGCAATTGGGCATGACAGATGATAGTTATATCATGGAAGATTCTGAAAACATGAGTTACCGCCAGTTTACAAATTCATTTTTACCGTATCACCCAACAGATTCTGTTGAAATTAAAACACGATTAATTTTAAAAATCGATCAGGACGATATTATGTGGGACAAACTTTTGGAATTGGATTTATTCAATCCTGACAAAAAAGTAAATCTTCCCAATGCAACTCCGGCTCAAATATTAGAAAAAATACTTTCAGACAGCTGGGCACTTGAACCAGATGATAAAGATATGATTGTAATGTACCATAAATTCGGTTATGAATTAAATGGAAAGAAAAAACAAATCGATTCAAAAATGGTTTGTATTGGAGACGATCAAACCTATACGGCAATGGCAAAAACCGTTGGATTGCCTGTAGCAATGGCAACTTTATTAATTTTGAATGGAAAAATTAGAACTCCAGGCGTACAGCTTCCTATAAACAAAGAAGTGTATTTGCCTATTTTAAAAGAATTAGAAGAGTATGGCGTTATTTTTAACGAACAAACCATGCCTTATTTCGGCTATAATCCTGATCTATTTTAGTGATGGCTTAGTTTTTTTTTGAGAATTTTTTTTAGTTTTTAATTGATCCGCTTCCTTTTTAAGAAAGCGGATTTTTTTGTTAAAGGCGCAAAGGTTCAAAGGTTCAAAGTTTTCATGAAATAGCTAAAAACTTTGTCGCTCTGCACCTTTGAACCTTTGAACCTTCCAAAAAAACTATTTCTCTGTCTGCACTGTTATTGGCATAGTGTACAAAACACGCGCCGGCTTTCCATCTTTAGTTCCCGGAATCCATTTCGGAGAAAGTTTTATGGCACGAATTGCTTCATTTCCTATACCATAACCCAAATCTTTTACGATTTTAAATTCAGATAAACTTCCATCTCTTTCTACCATAAATTCAATTATGGCTTTACCTTCTAATTTCTGCTTTGAAACTGCTGCAGGTATTTTAAAATTCATACCTACAAGTTTATAAAATTCTTCAATTCCTCCTGGATATTCAGGTTGTTTATCCATACAATCGTTGCTGTCTTTCACTATCATTTTATCATAATCTGATTTGTCTTTCACCTTCTGGGCAATAGTTTCTGAACTGAAAACAAACAATGATAATACACAAACAATACTTACAATCAATACTTTAAACGTCATTTTAAATCGGGATTCTTTTTTAGTCATCATAATAAGGCGTTTTTTGGTTATTAAATAATTAAGATTACTGGCTAATGCTATCGTATTTTTATTGGAAGCAAAATTCAATAGCAGCTTTTGATACCTTGTAACCGACTCAAATTGAGTATTAACCTCTTCATCAGCTAAAAATTCATGGTTCAGTTTTATTGCTTTTTTGAATAAAATTATAAGCGGGTTAAACCAAAAAACAATTTGTAAAACTTCTATAAAAAGAATATCCAAAGTATGTTTTTGTTTTAAATGTGCTTTTTCGTGCGCTATTAATTCTAATGGAATTTTACCTGTTTCAAATTCTTCTTTATTGATAAAAACTGAGTTCCAAAATGAATGTGGCAATGTAGGTTCTTCTATTAAAACTACTTCTACGTCATTCAATAATTGCTTGTTATTCCTTTTAGTTTTATTATAAAACGAATACAAATTCACAAAAAACTGAACCGTAAATAACAATACGACAATGAGATAAATTATACTTAAAACAGAAATCATAAGCTGTTCTGAATTATCATTATTTAAGACTACGTTGCTGGTTCTAATGACAACTCCATCAAGTTGAATTACAGATAATGTATTCCCCAACAAAGGTCTAACCGAAATTAATTGCAACGGAATTACAAAACTAAAAACCAAACTCAACAACAAATAAGCACGATTAAAACGAAACATTTTTTCGTTTTCAAGCCATAATTTATACACTGCATAAAAAATCAAAAGCAGCATTCCTGATTTTAAAAGATAGTTTATCATTTTTTCTTTTTTTGAATTTGCGAATCGATTATTTTTTTGAGTTCTTCTAATTCTGAAGTAGACAAATTGGTTTCTGTAGTAAAAAATGAAGCAAATTGCGATGCCGAATTATTAAAGAAATTGCTAATTAAACCGTTTACATGTTTGGAGAAATAAGCTGTTTTTTTGACAAGCGGATAATATTCTCGAGAATTCCCGAATTCATTATACGCTACGAATTTCTTGTCTATCATTCGTTTTAAAAGCGTTGCAACGGTTGTTGTTGCCGGTTTTGGTTCCGGATACGCTTCGAGTAAATCTTTCATAAAAGCTTTTTCAAGCTTCCAAAGATGCTCCATTAATTGTTCTTCTGAGTTTGATAATTGTGTCATTATTTAATGTTTTCAAGTTTTTCAGTTTCAGGCAATTCCTTTTTATAAGCTTCTAAATTCCATTCAATATTCATTTTTGCCGCATATTCAGCCATAGTACCAAGCCCAACTTCAGCACGTCTCTTATCTACATTATCCGGATCTATCATCGGTGATATGTATAATTTATTAGTCGTTTTATTTTTCGAAGACTGGCTTCCATAAATTTGTTGTCTTCCTTCTCTTAAGGCTACTCTATCTTCCAGGTATGCCAGATTTCCTGGATTTGCATTACCTTTCTTAACAGCCTCTCGCATCATTGGCAAATATTTTTGCTGATATTTTAAATCAGAATGTTGTATAACCAAAAACAAGGTTTGATTGGCCTGTGCTCCAACAACATCTTTTCCAACCCAGCCCTTTTCTTCTAAAATCTTTATGACCTTAGTGAGATTAATACTGTCTTTTTTCTCATTAATTTGCCAATGCTGTCGATTTTCTTTTTATCCGAATTAGGGTCTTTATAAATTTTCATAAAATCTCCACGAATACCCTGATCCTCTGTATAAATATCCAAAAGTTCTTTTTGCAGCGGTTTATCGTAATTAGCACTCAGAATATCCATTCTCTTCTGAAGTTTATCAATTGTCACTTTCCACTCTTTTTTATTATGCAAAGCTTTTAAATCATTATCTATTTTTATGTGGGCAATGTTTTCATAACCATTATCAATTGCTAAATCCAGCCACTTAAAAGCTTTATCATCATCATTGTTTAAAGCTGCAGCGCACGCACCATTATATAAATCTGAAGATGATTTGTGTTCGATTTTAAATGCCTTTTCATAATAAACAACAGATCCTTTATAATCTTTCGCTTTATAACAATCATCCCCTTTTGCAACAAATTCTTTATAGGTTTGAGACTGCATCAATCCAATATTCACAGTAATAAAAAAGAAAGCAATTAATTTTTTCATAGGTTTAAATCGATTAGTGGTTATTTCATTTTTTGTTCCGAGATTAATTCACCGTTATTGTATTTTTTAATTTCGGTTAGTTTTCCTTTATCTGAATAGAATTTCCAGTCTCCAAAATAAAACCAATGCATTTCTACAGAATTAGATTCTAATTTTGTTTTTCCTTTTGATTGTACTTTTCCGTTTTCATAATAATATTTAACCGTGCAGATTCCGTTTTTGTATTTTTCTGTTTTGTATATTTTTCCGTTGATGTACGATTTCCATTTTTTTACGGGTTGATCGTGTTTGTAATATTCGAATGATTTGTATTGAATACTGTCTTGTGTATAATCATCAATCCAAACACCTTCTTTTTTCTTGTCAATCTTTTGATTAATTGGTTTGCTTTTGCAATTTGAAAGCATCATTCCAAAAAACAGTACGATTAGAAATTGTTTCATTTGAATATTTAACTCTACAGTTATAGTTGTTGTTCTACAAATGTAGAGATTAATTTTTAATGTGCAAGTTTTTTTTTGAGAAAAGGTACTAAGGTACTAAGTCGCTAAGGCTCTGAGGCTTTTTAGCTTAGAACTCAAAAACTTCAAGCTACCTGAGTGCGCGTTAGGGATTGAGGCGGTATCCTTTTATGAAGTAGAACGGAATAAAAGATATAGCCGAAAGCCCGACCGAAGGGAACGCCAAAAAAAGAAATTCCAATTCTAAAAATTCCAAATTCCAAAGTTGTGGAAACAAAAAAATCCGCTCATTTCTGAACGGATTTAATATTGGAAAATCTTTGTCAAAGTTTAAAACTTTGACAAAGATTCGAAACTTAAAAAAACTTTACGTCTTAGCGCCTTCGTGGCAAAACTTTATTTACTCAATTCCACAAAATACTTGTAAAACAACGGAATAGTCTCAATTCCCTTTAAGTAATTAAAGATTCCGAAATGTTCGTTTGGCGAGTGAATCGCATCTGAATCTAAACCAAAGCCCATTAGAATGGTTTTGCTTTTTAGTTCTTTTTCGAACAAAGCCACAATCGGAATACTTCCGCCTGAACGAACCGGAATTGCGGGAACTCCAAACGTTTCTGTATATGCTTTGTTTGCCGCCTGATACCCAATACTGTCAATTGGCGTTACATAACCCTGGCCTCCGTGATGCGGCGTTACTTTTACGGTAACTCCGGCAGGTGCAATGCTTGTGAAATGTTTCGTGAAAAGATCTGTGATTTCATGCCAATCCTGATTTGGAACCAAACGCATTGAGATTTTAGCAAAAGCTTTGCTCGCAATAACCGTTTTTGCTCCTTCGCCCTGATATCCGCCCCAGATTCCGTTTACGTCTAATGTTGGACGAATCGAGTTGCGTTCGTTGGTTACATATCCTTTTTCGCCGTAAACATCGTTTAGATTTAAGGCATTTTTATATTTTTCTAAACTAAAAGGCGCTTTTGCCATTTCGGCTCTTTCTTCTGTTGATAATTCCTGAACTTTGTCGTAGAATCCCGGAATTGTAATATGATTGTCTTCGTCGTGAAGTGAAGCAATCATTTTGGCCAAAACATTAATTGGGTTTGCCACTGCTCCACCGTATAAACCTGAATGTAAATCACGATTTGGACCTGTAACTTCGACCTCAACATAACTCAAACCGCGTAAACCTGTCGTGATTGACGGTTGTTGGTTAGAAATCATTCCGGTATCTGAAATTAAAATAACGTCGTTTTTCAGTTTTTCCTGATTGCGTTCTACAAACCAGGCCAAACTTGCAGAACCTACTTCTTCTTCACCTTCGATCATGAATTTTACGTTACAAGGCAACGTATTGCTTTGCACCATATATTCTAAGGCTTTTACGTGCATGTACATTTGTCCTTTGTCGTCACAGGCTCCACGGGCGAAGATTGCGCCTTCAGGATGAATTTCTGTTTTTTTAATAACCGGCTCAAAAGGTGGCGATGTCCATAATTCCATTGGATCTGGCGGTTGAACATCATAATGACCGTAAACAAGAACTGTAGGTAAATTTGGGTCAATTATTTTCTCTCCATAAATAATTGGATAGCCCGGAGTATCGCAAATTTCGACTAAATCGCAGCCTGCTTTTGATAAACTTTCTTTTACAGCCTCGGCAGTATCGATAACATCTTGTGAATATGCAGTGTCGGCACTTACCGACGGAATTTTTAATAATTCGATCAATTCGTTGATAAACCGATCTTTATGTTGTTGAACGTACGACTTAATATTTTCCATTTAAATTATTTTTATAGAAATTCAAAAATACAAAAAAGAGAATTAATATTTTTTTTCAAAAAATGCTTTGAAATTTAGAAGTTATGATTATCTTTGCACCCACAATTGAGCGGATATGGTGAAATTGGTAGACATGCCAGACTTAGGATCTGGTGCCGCAAGGCGTGTAGGTTCGAGTCCTATTATCCGCACTGAAAAAAAGCTTCTGAGAAATCAGAAGCTTTTTTGTTTTTAGGAATATTGCCGAATTTAACCGCAAATGATGGATTAAAATCCATCCCTACAATATGATCCGTTCCTCCGGAACTCTTTATAAAATTCCGGAGGAATGATTTATTTTGTAGCCAGGGATTTCAATCCCTTGAAACGCAACGTAACCCCAATATTTTCATTTCTATATTTTTACTTTTCAATTCTTCTCTTCACAATTTCCAACAATTCCTCTTTCGTCATAAAGGTGTTCAAAAAATTCTCCAAGTTTCCTTCATTAGTAACTTCTCTGAAAAAGACTTCGTGATCTGTGCCAAATAAAGTTGGATTTCCGGGATTTGGGTCAGTTAAGGCAATGTAGTAACTATCAGGAAAACCATAACTGGTAAAAAGCAGTATAAAATCTGGCGAAGGATCATTTGTTACTTTTATGATTTCAGTCAAATTTGTTTCATCATCTGTGAAATCACCGTTCCATTCGGCGTAATCTGGTGTTCCTTCTTTAAAGGGTGTAAAAGGAGAAGCTTCCCAAAAAACCTGTCCGAAGCCTTCGGTGGTTAATCTGAAATATTTTTCAATAACTTTATTGTAAAAAGCTACTTTATCTTCTTTAAAAAGTGCTTCGTTTTGATTAATAAAATCTCCAATTCCGTAAATCGGTTCTTCTTCTTCGGCGGTTGCCCAAGGTGTATCTGTTGGCCGTTGATACAAAACGGTATCAAAAGTTATGGATTGCAAATCTTCCTGAAGCGAATGACCTTTTACGTTGACTATATTTCCGCCTAATTTTTTAATCTGTTCCATAATTTCCTTTTTCATCTTTTATTCATTTAAATAACATTATTTAAAAATAGGAATTTTCAGCTTATTAAAAAAAATGAGCATGCACTTATTATAGAGTTTATCACGAAGATTTTTCCTCTGGTCAAAATGATATATTTTGAGGTTACTTTTTATGTCTCACTCCACATCCAAATAAGGATCCAAAACCTCAGCTAATTTATTCAACCAATAAAAATTATCTTCGAGATTGTTGAATTCAGTTTCTACAGTTTCGCAGCCTCTCATGGCGCATAAAGAAAGAACATAATTTACTTGTCGAATTGTCTTTGCCATATCTTCAGAATCAATTGTCTTTCTGAAAAAATCTATTAATCTGGTTTCGGTTTCTTTTGAAAAGCTGTTTTCACCCATAATTTCAATTTTTATATTACAAAAATCATGAGATTTACTTTTCAATTGAACCCATATATGAGTTCAATTTTATTTTAATTTTTCTTATACAGAATCAAATTTCGGCTAAAGCCTTTTTTCTCTCAAAACATAAAAAAACCTCCAGCTAAAGCAGGAGGCAATTCACTTAGCGCAAAAAAACCTTTGTCAAAGTTTGAAACTTTGACAAAGGTTTCTCATATTTTAAATGAACTTATATCTCTTATATGGTTTAAAATTTTAGCTATTCAATAATTCTAAAACTTTATCAACATTAATTTCACTATAATCATTAATATAAAAACTACATGGCGGAAGTTGTTCTTTTGTATGCGTACTCAACACGCCAACCACTTTCATTCCTGCATTTAAGCCCGCTGTAACGCCCGAAAAAGAGTCTTCGAAAACAATACAATCAGATGGTGAAACGCCAACACGTTTGGCAGATTCCAGATAAACTTCGGGATTTGGTTTATGAGCTTTCACGTCTTCGCTAGACATCATAGAATCCATTTTATTGCCAATTTTTAATGCATTTATAATCAAATCCAGATTCGCTCGCGGCGCCGAAGTTGCAACAGCTGTTTTAAAACCACGAGATTTTAATTCGCTTAAAAACTCCAAATAATGCGGAATCGTTTCGACTTTGTCTTTATAAACTTCACGAAACATGGCTTCTTTTTCGTCTTCCAATAAGGTAAGTTCCTCTCCGGCAATAGAACGTTTGAAGAAATGCGTCATAATATAACCGTTATGTTTTCCATACATATGCTCTTCAAACTCTTCATTTGTATACGGAATTTCATATTTATTAAAAAATGCCTCGAAAGCCTTTACATGATGCGGATTGGTGTGACAAATAACGCCATCCATATCAAAAATAACACATTGCTGTTTCATTATATATTTTGTTTTTAACGGTTCGCAAGATACTTAATTTCCCCAGAGTTGCGCGGAGGTTTTTTTAATCTCGCAAAGGCGCAAAGGCGCAAAGTTTTTTTGTTTCACGCAGATTTTAAAAAGATTTAAGCAGATATTCGCAGATAATATTATAATTAAAAATAAATCTGCTTAAATCTGGAAAATCTGCATGAAAAAATTTTTAATTATAATCAGCAAAGATTGACGATTATCATTGTAGATTCACGAGTGTGATTTCTCCTCCGTCGAAATAACATAACGTGAGGAAAAACCTGAAACCTGAAACTTGAAACAAACAAAACTTACCCAATCCAAATCTTGCTCTTAACCAAAGTCATCGTTTGTCTTAAATGCTGATTACAGGCAATCAAAATAATCAAAACCACTAAACCATAACCTACAATGGTATAAATTTCCATATCAGCCAATAAAGTCGATTGTTTGGCAACGGTGCTAAAAAGTTTTTTTAACGCCAATGTATTAGAGTCATCAGGTGAATATCCTTTTGCCATAAAACTTTGGGCGGTTTTGGTAATCGTTTCGTGCGCTTCGGGATTTTCGCCGGTCACAAACTGACTTAATTTTAAAAAGTGTTTTTTGTTTAAAAATGCCATTGCATTCTGCATGACACAAAAACCAATTGTGCTTCCCCAAAAACGTCCTGAAACACCAACAATTCCTGAAGAAACCGCCATTTTTGCCGGAACCGACGATGTGGTAAACAAGATTAACGGAACGAATAAAAACCCAACACCGATGCCTTGCAAAACATACGGAATTATAATGTCTGATAAAGCTACATCTGGCACAAAAAGAAACGTAAACCAAAAGTGAAACAACGCAATCAGTGAAAAACCGATGATAAAAATAATTTTAGTCGAAACCGATTTCATCAGAAAATAAGCGGCGAGAATCAGGCCAATTACGTTTCCTAATCCGTTAATGTATTGTACGCCTGCAACGCGCGACGGATCCCAATTCCAGATCGAAAACATCGCAGAATGACAAAGACTTAATGTTGCTCTGCTGATGTAAAAAAGGAAGAACAATAAAAACCCGATACGCAGATTGGCGTATTTAAAAACTTCGAAATTAAAGGTTGGTCTTTTCACCAAAAGTTCTTTAAAGATGAATAATCCTCCCGTAATCAAGGCAATCATGAGCATTAAAACCATTTGAGAAGACTCGAACCAATATTTTTTTCGGCATAAACAAAAAAGTAAGCACCACAGAGAATCGCCGTTAGAACCAAAATATAACTCATCCAGTCGATTTGATACAGCGGAATTTTTTTGTAATTCTGTGTCCGCGGAAAGTAACCAGAATCAAAAAAACATTCAAAACCTGAAGTCCGCCCGAAACATAAAGCATGTATTTCCAATCGTAATGATCCAGAAACCAAACGGCAATATTCATAATAAACGGCGTTGACAATAATAACGAACCGTAATAAAAGGAAAAACCAATTATTATGGCGTTTTTAGAATGAAACTGCTCTATCAATAATTGTCTGATCGTAATTACCGGAAGCGCCATTAAAATCCCCTCGAGAACGCGCAGTAATAAAAACACATAAAAATTGGTAATATACGCCGACGAAACAATCGTGATTCCGATTAAGGAATACACTGCCATCAGGTAATTTTTTGCGGGGAAAAAACTCGAAAATCGGCTTTCTATTAAAATCGTAGCGAGCAAAGTTCCGTACGTTACGCACATAGCAAACTGCAAATCTTCGGGCTCAATATCCAGAAAACTAGCTGCGTACGTTACGTTTGAAGTGTAAACTCCCAATAAAATCATGGAATGCAGCAAACAGACAAACAAAATAATAATGATTGCCCATTTTGGAACCCAGGATTTAAAAATACTTTTATCTTCCATTTTATTGGTGTTCTGCGATAACCGTGATGTTCATTCCGGCTCTTAAAAAATCGGCTTGTTTATCGGTTTCTTTCAACTGAATTCGAACCGGAATTCTTTGTTCGATTTTTACGAAGTTTCCTGTTGCATTATCCGGAGGCAATAACGAAAATCTCGCGCCACTTGCCGGAGACAATGATTTAATAACTCCCGTAAATTCTTTATCATTTACAGCATCGGCCTGAATTTTTACTTCCTGACCAACGGTTAAATACTGCAATTGTGTTTCTTTAAAATTGGCCGTAATCCATTTTTCTTTACTTACTATAGAAAGCAGCGATTGCCCTTCTTTTACCATTTGTCCCGGCTGCAAGATTCTTTTCCCAACCCAGCCGTCGTAAGGTGCGGTAATTATGGTGTACGAAAGAAACAACGCCGCATTATCTGCCACAGCTTGTTTCGATTCGATAATCGTTTGCGCCGTAGGAACATTGGCCTGCGCCTGCGAAGTACTTAAATTAGAAGACTGAATTCGGTCCTGCATTTCTTTATAATGCGCTTGCGCCGATTCGTAATCTGCTTTAACTTTCTCTAATTGTTGAGACGTTGCCGCTTCTTCTTTTACCAAAGCCTGATAACGTTCGTATTCTAATTTTGTTTTCCAAAGATTGGTTTTGGCTCCAGCCAATTGTGATTCACCAATAACCGTTGAAATTGCCGTAGTCGCTACATTTTTTTGAGCCACAACACTGCTTTGTTTAGCACTTTGAACATCGGCAAGAGCCACATTCAGTTTTGATTTGTATTCTCGATTATCAATCACAACCAAAGTATCACCTTTATGCACAAACTGATTTTCCTCAAAACGAACTTCCTGAACATAACCTGTAATTCGCGACATAATTGGCGTCACATATTGCTCGATCTGTGCATCATTAGTTTCCTCGTGATTGCTATTGAATACATAAAACCAAATTCCTAAAATAACACCACTTATTATAAGCGTACACGCAATAATTGTTATTATGATATGAAACGTTCTGTTTCTTCTAGTTTCATTCTTTATCTTAACCATAAACTCTATATCTTTTGTTGTCTATTTTCTATTCTCTATATTCTATTCTCTTGCCTCTTTCTTCTAACTTCTTTCTTCTCAAAACTCATAACTCTGAGGCATAATCCCAGCCGTGTGAAGCAATTCGTAATGTTTGAGAATCGCATCAAGTCGTGTAGAAATTTTATTGTATTTCGCCTGAAGCAACGCATTATCGGCATCAACCATTTCAGTTATTAAAACCAATTGGTTTAGGTATTTCAGTTTTACGATTCGGTAATTTTCATTCGCCAAATCCAAAGCTTTATCCACAACCACAAATTTTTCAAGGATTTCCTGATATTGTGTATGTTCCTTAAACAGCTTATCCTGAATTTCATCTTTTATAATTTCAGACTGCATTTTCTGCCATTCGATTTCTGTACTGGCTTGTTGTACTTTGGTTTTGTTTTTATACAAAGCCGAAATGTCAAAATGCGCTTCGATACCAATTTGCCCTAAAGTGTACAAATACGGGTTTGGCGGGAAGAATTTGTAGTTGGGATAATAAAAACCATAATTCCCAAAGAAGTTTACCGTAGGCAGATAGTTTCCTTTAACCAGCTTTAGTTCTGTTTTTTTGATGTTTAATTCCTGGCTTGCTATTCGCATCTCTTCATTCTGAAAAGCTTTTTCCAAATAAAAATCATACGGATCTAAGCCATTCAATTCATCCATATTCGCTGTTGTATCGATGGTAATTTCTTCTGTTTCCGGAAGCTGGATCAACGTTTTTAAATCGTGAAGCGCGATTTTTATGTTTTTGGAGTTTGTAAGCGAATTCAATTCACGGTCCGAAAGTTGTAATTCGGCTCTAATAACTTCATTTTTGGTTATCGTTCCATGTTTTTGCAGTGACTGCACTTCTTTTAATCGGCTTTTTTCTTCTTTAATGTTTTCTTCAAAAATTTTCTGAAGTTCCATCATTTTATAAATCGCCAGATAATTTGCCACCACTTCAAGCTCGATATCATTTTCGGTCTTTTCTGTTTTTATTTTGGCGATTTCACTTTCCTGATTGGCAATTTTGATAGCGTTATTGATTTTATTTCCAGCATAAATTGGCATTTTAAAGCTTGAATTAACCTGATAAATTTCAGGAATTGCCTTCGTTACTTCTTTGCCATTCAAAAAACCATTGCCTTTGAATTCGGTAATATTGGTAATTCTGGAATATTCGCCGTTTAATTCGATATCCGGCAAACGGAGTTCTTTTCTTTCTTTGATATTTTGCTCTGAAAGCGTAGTCTCTAATTGCGATCTAAGGATTTTTTTATTGTTTTCTTTCGCCAGTTTCAACGCTTCGTTTAACGAAACGGCATGAATTTCCTGAGCCTGTAAACTATTAAATGTCAATACAATTAGAAATAGCAACACGATTTTGAGAAAACAATCTTCTGTAGAATTTGTTATTTTAAGGAACATGAATATATAAATATTTTGATACTGCAAAGTTCCTGCATTTTTCTCATGACTGATAATTCTAAAAAGTCAATAACATATTCATTTCGGACAAGAATATTTGTTTTGATTGCCCACAGATTTTACGGATTTAGGCAGATGTACACGGATTATTTTTAGTAAATAAAGTTATCTAGTAGATTTGGGCTTCACATAATCGCAAGATTTTTAAACAAAACCTGTGTAGATCCGTTCAAACCCGTCAAATCCGTGTGCCATTATTCACTTTCTATTTTTTCCTCAAAACATCCTCCCCATTTAAATAATCAGAAGGTCTTTGACCCAGGATTTTAAAAAAGTATTACTAAATGTAGGAACGCTGCTATAACCAACTTCCTGCGCCACTTCTTTAACCGAAAGTTTTCTGTCAAGCAAAAATTCAATCGCTTTCAAAATTCTTCGAATCGTATAATATTGAATGAAAGACATTTTAAGATCTTTTTGAAACAAGCGATACAAAGAGCGTTCGCTATACCCAAATTCATGCGCCACATCGGCAAACAGAATTGTTTCGCCAAGATTATTTTCAATATGTCTCAGGATTTTACCCAAACGCGGGTCTTTTGGCAAAGGCAGTTCCAAAGGTAAATTAGTTAAACATATTTGAGGTAAAATTGCTTTGATAGCTTTTGCAATCACAAAATTTGGACTTCCTTTTTTCAAATCGCCGTTCCATTGATTGGTAAAAAGCATCATTTGAAGCAGTAAATTATTTACCGGATAAATACCTTCATTTTGATAAAATTCATCTTCATTTTTTTCAACCGGAAAATACAAATTTCGCATCATCACATTTTCAGATTTTGGATGAATACTATGTGCTACATTTGCCGGAATCCATATAAAATGCCGTGCTGGCAAGAAATACGTTTTGGTTTCTGTAGTTACAAAAACGACATCGCCTTCAGCATACAGCATTTGTGCTTTATCATGTTTGTGTGTCGGAACCAACAATTCTCCCATCAAATCGTGATGACAATAAATGCTTTTTTTATCGGCATCTACTTTTTTGATGTAATACTTGTCTACTTTAAAAGTTGATTGTTCCATTGAATATCTTTCTAGCGAAATTTAAATTCCAATATTTTAAAATTCCAAATTCCAAAGCTGGATTGTAAGTTCGCAAAGTAAAAACGCAAAGTTCGCTTGGGATACATAAATATAGGGAAATTTAAATTCCAAATTCCAATCTTGGATTGTAAAGATTTACCACAGCACGCAAGGCAAAAGCGCAATCCCGACACCTCGGGACGCAAAGCTTTATCAAAATCATAGCCAATGGTTTCAACCATTGGAGCGCAATGCATTTGCTTCAATATAAATAATCTCAACACGTCTCCCAAGGTTGAAACCTTGAGCTATATTTGAAATACAAAAATATAAAAGCAAAAAAAACTCCAAATTCCAATGATATCGGTATTTAATTGGAATTTGGAATTTTCTATTTGGAATTTATTTTTAGAAAACTTTCTAAAATAAAAAAGCCTTTCCGTTAAGAAAGGCTTCTCCCAATATTTGCGGTCTGGACGGGACTCGAACCCGCGACCCCATGCGTGACAGGCATGTATTCTAACCAACTGAACTACCAAACCAACTGCGTTATTGTGACTGCAAAAATACAATAGAACTTTGATTCTGCAAGGGTTTTTACGAATAAAAATTGATAAAATTTTAAAAGGTTAAATTCCAATATTTTATCCCGAAGCCCCGGGACCAAATTCCAATTAAATATGCAGATCTTTGTCAAAGTTTCGAATTTTTATAGAGATTTTTCATACAGAAATATTCATCACCTTGCTAAACATAGCCCGTGGTTTCAACCACGGGGTCACAATCATGATCACAATCCATATCACCGTGGTTGAAACCACGGGTTATGTCTAAAATCCAATTCAATAAATCATTATAAACGCAAAGGTTCGCAAAGCTATGAATAAACTTTGCGAACCTTTGCGTATCCCGAGCCTTCGGGATTGCGCTCTTTGCGGCAAAACCAAAAGTGTTATAAATCAAAAAAGCCATCCACAAAAGTGGAAAGCTTTTCATTGGTCTAACTACTAAACCAGCTACGAGTTACAAATTCGTAGCAAAACAACACAACTAATCTTAGATACCGTATTTGGGCAAAAAAGCCTTTCCGTTAAGAAAGGCTTTTCCCAATATTGCGGTCTGGACGGGACTCGAACCCGCGACCCCATGCGTGACAGGCATGTATTCTAACCAACTGAACTACCAAACCTCTGCGTTATTGCGGTTGCAAAGATAGTACAGAATTTCATTTCTGCAAGTGTTTTGATAAAAAAAATTAAATATATTTTTAATTCCTTAGCCAAAGTTTTGTTTTTCAACTAAATATGTAGTCAATATTTTTTCAAAATTGTCACCCACATTTACCGGAACGTACTTAATTTGGTTCTTCGCGCAGGTTAAAGCGAGTTCTTTAAAATAACTTTCTGCCCTTTTTTCATATTCTGCTTTTACATTATCGGCAAAAATAGATACTTCTTCGCCAGATTCTAAGTCAATGAACTTTCTTGGCGTGTTATCAAAATCAAATTTTAGCTCTGTTGCATTATCAACAACATGAAACAAAATCACTCTGTGTTTGTTGTGTTTTAAATGTTGTAAAGCGTTAAATAACTTCTCATCATCTTCAGACTGAAACATATCTGTAAACAAAATAATCATCGAACGACGGTGCATTTTCTCTGCAATTTGATGCAAATACGTAATCGTATCGGTGGTTTTTTTGACTTTTGGCTGTTCTAACAATTGTTCTAATTTATTGAGCAGCATTCTATGATGGCGATCGCTTCCTTTTTCGGGAGCGTAATATTCGTAATTATCTGAGAAAACACTTAAACCAACCGCATCACGCTGTTTCTTTAAAATATTCATCAAAACTGCCGATGCCAAAACGGCAAAACCAATCTTCTTTTCATAAAAAGGCTGATTCGATTTTAGTTCCGGATAATGCATCGACGACGAATTATCGACAATAATATGACAGCGCATATTGGTTTCTTCCTCAAAACGTTTCGTATACAAACGATCGGTTTTGGCAAACAATTTCCAGTCGATGTGTTTGGTGCTTTCTCCGGCATTATACACTTTATGCTCAGCAAATTCGGCAGAAAATCCATGAAACGGGCTTTTATGCATTCCGGATATAAAACCTTCCACAACCTGATTTGCCAGCATTTCGAGATGCTGAAAACTCGAGACTTTCTCTATTTCCGTTTCAATTTTCATTCGGTTTCTTTTTTAATATTTTGGGCGCGATACAAAGCATCTGTCGCCTGAAATAATTTTCGTTTTAATATCGGACTAAAATTAGGGTTTTCTTTTAAGAATTGCTGCACTTCATCAAAAGCATATTTAGAAGAATAACGACCAATGGTTCCGCTTAGCCAGTCTTTCGGGAAAAATATATCTCCGGTTCGCTGAATTTCATCGGTCAAATCCAAACAAAATCTCAAATGTTTTTGAGCGCTTTCCTGACGCAGCGGATGAAAAACATTTCCTAAAGCCGACGAAACCCAGGATTCTTTTTCTCTGTTTTTCTCTTCTTTTAATGATTGAATAAATGCATCACGAACAGATTCTTCTTTTGATAATGAAGGTAATAAAAACTCAAATCGCTTTTGCCTGTCCGGATTTGTAATTGCTGCTTTCGTTTTATTCAGGATTTCATCTGCTTTTTCATGCTTAAAGATAGCCAAATTCATAGCGATATTGGTATAATCGTCTTCGTTTAATTTCAAATTTGCGATCACAATTTCCTTATTCCAAATCTGATATAATTTGGCTTTCGCCGGATCTGAATACGCAATTGAGCTAAATAAATTAAACAAAGTCTTTTTAATATTCCCCGTTAAATTGGTCTGTAAACGATTGTAAACTAAATCTTCAAATTGTTTTTGAGTGGCGTTTTGTTGTTTTTCAGTTAGAAATCTCCAAAAAATACCGCTTGCATTATTTGTCAGTATTTTTAAAACTAATTCGTTCTCTTCGAGTTGAATTCCTTTTAAAAAACAATCAAAAGCTTTAGTTGGTGCAATATTTCCCGTTAAGGTATTTTCATAAAGATTACTATAACTCGATGCTCTTGCAACCTCATCTTTTAAGTTTGAAATAAAGTTTAAATTATTCCCGTCAAGCGGAAAAACACCGTAACCAAAACCATTATAATTGTAAATAATACTCAATGGTTTTTCAAGTCCGATTGCCTCTTTTAAAATCGTCTTTTTATCCTTTACAGCAACATCAATTACTTTTACATTATCAGCATAAACCAACCCTATTTGAAAAACCTGAGGCCAGATATTGTTAGATTTATCTTCGGCTTGTTGATTGATTTCGAACTTTTTGATTCGGTTTTTAGCATCATATTCTACTTTATCCGAAAAAATCGCTCTTCCTGATTTATTCACCCAAACTTCACTCCATTTTTTCATATCGAGCGGCGTTTCGGCATCCAGAATTTCTACGAGATTATTCCAATCTGCATTATCGTTGGCGTATTTTTGAATGTATTTTTCAATTCCTTTCTGAAAAGCTTCCTTGCTCATTGTAGCTTCCAACTGACGCATCATAATGGGCGCTTTGTTATAAATAATGCTTCCGTAAAGAGAACCGGCATCTTTTAAATTGGCTAAATGTTGTCTTATCGGATGTGTTCCCAAAGAACGATCTTCGGCGAAAGCCCCGGAATAATGCGTTGTAAAAAATTGCAGATTATGATTGATTTTCGGGAAAATCGGATTCATGATTTTGTCTGCCATAAAATTCGCAAACACTTCTTTCATCCACACATCATCAAACCATTTCATGGTCACTAAATCGCCAAACCACATATGCGAAGTTTCGTGAGCGATTAATTTGGCACGGCTTAATTTTAATTCGTCAGTCGCGGTATTATCCAAAAACAAAGCCGATTCTTTGTACTGAATAGCTCCAACATGCTCCATTCCGCCATATTGAAATTCAGGAATCGACGCAAAATCCAGCTTTTGAAACGGAAACGGATAATTAGTATATTTTTCTAAGAATTCTAAAGATTGCTGGTGCAGTTTAAAAATGGTATCGGTACTTGTTTGAAGCTTTTCGGGATTGTTTTCGCGATACAGCATTGTCATTTCTCGATTGCCCCGTTTTTGAGTGACGCTTTTGAATTTCCCGGCAACAAAGGAGAACAAATAAGTACTCATTTTATCTGATTCATTAAAAGTGTAATTGACAAAATCACCTTTTTCAGATTTGTTGTTTACATCGGCTCCAGCCAAAACTGTCCAGTCTTTTGGAACTTGTAAAGCCATATTATAAGTCGCCTTAATATCTGGCTGATCAAAACATGGAAACAACGTACTTGCGCGATCCGGAACTAGTAAAGTATATAAATAATCATCGTTTCGGTTTAATGATAAATTACCGGCGATAAATGAAATTGCAATTTTATTTTTTCCTGAAATCAAACTTTCAGCAGGAATAATAATATGCCCTTTTTCGTGTAAAACGGTAATACTTTTTCCGTTTGCTTCAATTGATTTTATGTTCTGCGTTTTTTCTTTAAAATCTAAATATAATGGCTGGCTTATATCTGATAAAGTCAAATACAACTTCATTTCCGATTTAATATCATCATTTTTTTGATATGGAATTTCGAATAATAAATCATAAGAAACATCAGAGATTTGATGTTTTCTAAAAATAGCCAATTGTTCTGAAACTCCATTTTCTAAAACAACACTTTCTTTTTGTTTTGATTGAGAAAAACCAATTGTTACGATTGTAAAAAAGCAAAGAAAACTATAAAAGATTTTCATTTTTCGAGGAATATTTAATTCGTAAAAATAAAAAAAGTTTGCCACGAATCGCAGTAATTTTCACGAATTAAAATAGTTTAGTTTTTTTCAGATTAAAAGATTAAAATAATTTCTAATCTGTGAGAATCATTTAATCTGTGGCTAACTTTTTTAAACAATATCAAAATAAATAATTCGTGAAAATTAGTGCAATTCGTGGCAAAAAGAAAATCTTTTTAATCTGTGCAATCTGTGGCAAAAAATTACAAATAAAAAAGGCTTGACTTTCGTCAAACCTCTTTTATATAAATCATAATCTTACGATTACAACAAAGCGTCTAAACTATCAGAGTAAGTTTGTTTCGGAGCAACTCCTACTTGTTTACCTACTACTTCACCGTTATGAAAAACCAAAACGGTAGGTATGTTACGCACACCATATTTTGCAGCAAATTCCTGATTAGCATCTACATCTACTTTACCAACCACTACTTTACCTGCATATTCTTCGCTGATTTGGTCAATAATTGGACCAACCATTCTACAAGGACCGCACCATGCTGCCCAAAAGTCAACCATTACTGGTTTATCTGATTTTAAAACTACTTCGTCAAAAGTAGCATCTGTTATTGCTAATGCCATAATATCTATCGTTTTTAAATTTATCGTCTGATTAACTTAAGTATCAAACTAGAGTACAAATTTAAAAATTAAAAACCAATCAAACACCATTAGCAAATTAGTTTTCATTATAAATGCATTGTCATTTATTATATTAATCCCATGTTTTAAAATTGTGAGATTTAACTTAAACTACAGAATGACGTATTTTAAAAATAACGTCAGTTTTTTATGCTATCTTTAATGTTCCGGAAACTTCATTTATATGAAAGCACTTTTACACCACATAAAAAGCTTTTTACAATCTTCTCATTTTAAGATATATGCCAAACGATTTGGCTTTTTTATTTTAGGATGCATTGCGTTTGTACTTATTGCTTCGGGCGCATTATCGTTTTATTTTAATCAGAATAAAACCGAAATCATTGCTAAAATCAATACAAAAATCAATGAAAACATAAATGGGAAATTTCATGTTGGCGATTTTCAATATAAATTTTTAACCGGTTTCCCGAATTTTACGCTTGCGCTGAAAGATGTAGAAATCAAAGACAATCAATGGAATATCCACAAACATACTTTACTAAAAGCCAAAGAAATCGAAGTGCGTTTGAATGTTTGGAATTTATTGCAAAACGAAATCAATATTCATAAAATGCTCATTAACGATGCCAATATTTATGTTTATAAAGCCGAAAACGGATATTCGAACGCTAATATTTTTAAACCCAAGAAGAAAAAATCGGCAGAAGATAAATCTGACACCGAAACCAGCATTGACCAAATCGACCTCAACGACGTTCATTTTACTTTAGACAATCACGTTGGGCATAAATTGTTTGATTTTGAAATTGAAAGTTTAAAATCGAAAGTTGATTTTGACGGAGACGACTGGGAAACCAATGTTTACCTGAGAACCAACATTGAAAGTCTGGCTTTTAATACCTTTCACGGCAGTTTTGCCAAACAAAAAATTCTCGAAGGCACTTTTAATGTTTCATATTCTGATGAAAAAGAAAAAATTGATGTTGTGACCAAAAACCTAAAAATCGGAACTGACTCTTTTGATATTATTGCTTTTTTTAATCTTACTGAAGGAAAAGCCCTTTTCGGAATCAATATTTCAACAACAATTTTATGGCAAAATGCATCCAATCTATTATCGGCAAACATTAGTTCGAAGCTTAACCGATTTGGTTTAAAAGAAGAAATCGATGTGAATTGCGACATCAAAGGCGATTTTAATCAGGAAGGCGACCCCAAAATTGTGGTTCAGGCAGAAGTAAAAAACAACGAACTCAGTATTCCCGACGGATTAATTACCGATTGTGGCTTTAAAGGCATTTTTACCAATAATTTCAAACCAAAAGACGGCTTTAACGACGCCAATTCGGCCGTTATTTTAACCCGATTTTCGGGTAAATACAAAAATATTCCGCTTACAATTCCACAGGCTGTGATTAATAATTTAGAAAAACCACTGGCAACCGGAATCGTAAATTCTGATTTCGATATTGAGAACCTCAACGAAGAAAATACCGAAAAATGGATTCATTTTACAGAAGGTCACGCTTCGGCCAACTTAAAATTTCAGTTTGATATTGTCGATTTATACATTACAAAACCGCGTTTTATTGGCAATGTAAACGTAAAAGATGTTTCTTTTCATTTTATTCCGAAGAATCTTCACGCCGAAAAAGTAAACGTTCAACTCGACTTTACCGAAAAAGCTTTGCTGATTAAAAAAATCGCTTACAAACACAATAAAAACATCATTTATCTGGAAGGCAAAATCGATAATTTCCTGAACTTATATTACGACGCTCCTGAAAAAATGATTGTAAACTGGGATATTTATTGCCCAAATATCGACTTAAAACAATTTTTGGGCGTTCTGGCAAGTTCACAAAAAAAGAAAGTTTCAGCAAAAAAAGCCACTATGTCTGACCAATTGCGAAACGCCATCGAAAAATGCATCGTAGACATCAACATCAAAGCTGATAAAATAAACTACAATAAACTGACCGCCACAAACACAAAAGCCGAAATCCAGATGATCGATTCACGCCTTGTAATTAAAAATGGTTCACTTCAAACTTCCGGCGGAAGCATTACTTTTAATACTACAATTTCGCCAAATGGCAAGAACTATAATTTTGTCTCCAACGCGCAGGTAAATCGTGTAGATATTGCCAGTTTTTTAAGGTCGTTCAACAATTTCGGAATCACCTCTTTTAGTCCCAAAAACATAAAAGGCAGATTGAGCAGTCACGCCAATGTAAGCGGTTTTATCAACAGTCGGGGCGAATTACTAACCAATTCTATGCACGGAAAACTCGATTTTAAAGTGACTCAGGGCGCTTTACTCAATTTTGAACCCATTGTAAAAGTGGGGAAATTTGCTTTTCCGTTTCGCGATGTCCAGAACATAACCTTCAGCGATTTATCAGGAAACCTCAACATGCGCGGAGAGAAAATCGATATTAACAACCTCCTTATCAGTTCTAATGTGCTAAACTTAGACATTAACGGAATTTATTCCTTTGGCCGAGGCACCAATCTCGCCCTCACCATCCCACTCCGAAACTCTAAAAACGACGCCAAACTTGCCAGTCAGGAAGAACGCGACGCCGTTCGCGATCGCGGAATTGTACTGCATTTAATTGCGGTCGATGATGAAGGTAAAATGAAAATTAAGTGGGGGAAGAAGGGGAAGGAGAAATAAAGTTATTTTATAATAAAAACACGTATATATACTCTATTCTGTTTTTTTATTTATTGATATACTTGCCTATATTAAATTTTAATGTATTATGGTTTTCCATAAAATGTAATTAGTTAATAAAGTATATTTGTTTTTAAATTGTATATCAAAACAATTTGAAAGAAAAATTTTACTAATATTGTAAATTAAATGAATATTTCTAAACAGAAAGAGAAGTATTTCGTTCTAATAATTGCAAAAGCACTTGAAGTAAACATTCAGGAACTATTAAATTATGAATAATCTCAATTTTATTGATTTATTTGCCGGGGCATCTGGCATGTCTGAAGGCTTTATCAAAGCAGGATTTAATCCTGTGTCTCATATCGAAATGAATCCTGAAGCGTGTTTAACAATTAAAACCAGAGCAGCATATCATTATTTAAAATCAAAAAACAATCTAGATTTATATTATAAATACATAAAAAGCGAAATTACACAAGAAGCTTTTTATAAAGAAATTCCAAGTGAAATCCTTGATTCTGTTTCAAACATAGAAATTAATGACGATACAATTTCCGGACTTTTTGATAAAATAAAACAATCTGGAAAGACGATTGATCTAATAATTGGCGGACCTCCTTGTCAGGCTTATTCTTTGTTAAGAAGACATCAGGATAAAATTGAAGAAGATCCAAGAAATAAATTATACATTCAATACGGAAGATTTCTTAAAGAGTTTAAACCAAAAGCGTTTGTATTTGAAAATGTTCCGGGATTATTAACCGCAAACAAAGGAGACCATTTTAAAAATCTAAAAGCCTATTTCAGAAGAATTGGCTACGAAGTTTATCATGAAACTTTGATTGCATCAGACTTTGGAGTTTTACAAGCGCGTAAAAGAATAATTATTGTTGGATGGAAAAAAGATAATGATTTTGGTTTTCCAGAATTTGAAAAAATAATTCAGCAATTTAAAGTTAATGATGCATTTCAGGATTTACCAAAACTAAAACCGGGAGAAGGTTTTAAAACAACAAAATACACAGAAAGTAAGAACGAATATCTTGAAAAATTCGAATTGCGAAATGGTGTTGACTTTGTTACACAACATATTTCCAGACCTCATAATTCAAGAGACTTAGCTATTTATAAAACCGCTATTCAAAAATGGAATAAAGGACAGGAAAGATTGCGCTATCCTGATTTACCAGAAGAATTAAAAACACATAAAAACGAAACTTCATTTACAGACCGATACAAAGTAATTGACGGACTAGGTATTTCTCATACAGTAGTAGCGCACATTGCTAAAGACGGTCATTATTATATTCATCCTGATGAAAAACAATGTCGCTCAATTTCAGTAAGAGAAGCTGCAAGATTACAATCATTTCCTGATGATTTTTATTTTGAAGGTTCACGCTCGGCAGCATTTAAACAAATTGGTAACGCAGTTCCTCCATTAATGGCAAATGCAATTGCTAAAAAAATCAAAGAATTATTATGTCAGAAGAGCTAAAAGAAAAACATTTTAAACCTAAGGCACATATACTAACTTTATTAGGTGAAGAGTTAATAAAAAGCCCTGTAATGGCTATCTATGAGTTAGTTAAAAATAGCTATGATGCTGATGCTAAAAAAGTTGATGTATATTTTAGAGATATTGACAATGCAGAAAATGCTGCAATTATAATAGAGGATAATGGAATTGGAATGACATCTGAAATAGTCGAAGATGTTTGGCTTGAACCTGGTTCTGATTTCAGAAAACCAATTAATAAAGATGGTATTAGAGAAATAATTAAATCTCCTATTTATGGTAGAATCCCAATGGGAGAGAAAGGTGTTGGACGCTTTGCTGTACATAAATTAGGAACAAAAATTTTACTAATTTCCAGACCTTTAATTTTAATTTACAACGAAGAAAAAACAGAAATAATTAATGAGTATCTAGCTGAATATGAGATTGAATTATATATAAATTGGAAAGATTTTAATCAATCAAAACACTTATCAGATATACCTATTAAATGGAAATTAAGAAAGGATAAAAATAGCTTTAGATTCAAAGAAGAAAGTGGAACATATATACATTTAAGTGGCTTAAAAGAAAATTGGACTAAAGGGATGGCAAGGGACTTAAAAGGTCAAACTTTAGCAATGCTTTCGCCAAAAGTTGACGAAAATAGCTTTAAAATAAATTTAAATTTTAATAATCAATGGCTAGTCGATTTTCCCAAAATAGATACAATTATTGATGAAGCTCCTTTTAAACTTGTTGCTTTAGTTGATAAAAATTACAATTTAACATTCGAATATACTTTTTCTTTAAAAAACAATCCTGAACTTGGAGTCAGAGTAATTGACGATAGCTCTTATGATAGAAATATAAAAGGAGATATTAAACCATACATAAGAAAGGAATTGGAGAAAAAGGAGTACTCTAAAGATTCTATAGAAATCATTTTGTCAAAATATGACGAAGAGGAACAACTACCTTTTGGAGGACTTTTGTTTGAATTAAACACATTTGATCTAGATTCTGAATCTTTAAAAGATTATTCTTTTGATCCACCAACAACAAGAAAAATATTACGTGAAAACTCTGGAATAAGAGTTTATAAAGGTGATTTACGAGTATTTGATTATGGTGAAAAAGGTAATGATTGGCTTGGGATAGATTTAAAAAGAGTTCAAGATACAAGTTGGTTTTCAAATAACTTGGTGCTCGGTTTTGTTAGCCTAGATCCTGAAAATTCAGGTAAACTAACTGAAAAAACAAATAGAGAAGGGTTTGTTGAAAACAATGCTTTTATAGTATTTAAATATATTCTTGATTTTATATTAACTCAATTTAAAATTGAAAGAAATAAGGATAGAGAAAGGTGGCTCAATTTTAACAGAAAAGAATCAGGAAATCTTTTTGATCAAAAAATAAATAGTTTTAAAACTTTGCTTGAAAACACTGATTTAAATAACGAAGAAAAAAAACAAAAATTACTGGAAGAAGCTGAAATTCTAGAAAAGAAATATGAGGAAGATAAAAAAATACTTCTAATTCCCGCGGGTGTTGGAATGACTGCTTCTATCGCATTACATGAAATAGAAAAATTAGTACCAAGAATGGAGGAAACGGTTAAAACAAATCCAATTGATATAAAAATAATCAATGACCAAGTAGAAGAATTAAGACAATATACTGACGGCATTATTTCTGTATTACGAAAAGGTGGAGATAAACCAATTGATGTTAACGAATCAATTAACAAAGCATTTAAAAATTACAAAACAAAACTTCTTGATCGAAACATTGATTTTTTCATTGATATTGACGACAACGTTACAACAATTAATTGTGATAAAAGATTTTTCATTACTATGGTAATGAATATAATTGACAATAGCATCTATTGGCTTGATACAGTTTACAAACCGAATAAAGCCATATATGTAAAATCATATAAGGAAGACACTACTACATGCGTAATAATCATTGATAATGGTCCAGGTTTTAAAGACGATATTTCAGAACTTATCCGTCCATTTTTTTCAAGAAAATCTGATGGAATTGGAATTGGATTATACTTAATAGATACAATAATGCTAAAATATGGAAAATTTGATATTCTATTAAATCGGGAAGAACTAAATCAACAAAAAATACCTGAAGATTTTGATGGCGCCGCTGTAAAATTAATTTTTAATAAAAATCAATAAAGAATGAAGTATTTCGAACCAAATATAGTAATTGTAGATGATCATCAACAAGAAATACAAGACATTTTAGATTATTATAAAAACAATGGGATTGGCTGTAAACTATTAAATCCAGACTATACAGACGGTGATGACATGCCTGAAAAACATTTTTCAGATGTAAATATAATATACCTAGATCTATATTATTCTGGGAAATTTGATGCTGAACAATGTTCTAATTGGATACGTTCAATTGTTGATGAAAAGACTTTTTACATTCTTGTTTTATGGACCAAAGATATTAGCAAAGCTGCAGAAGTATTGGAGTTATTAACTACACATAATAGAAAACCTTTCTTATCAATCGAAAAAAATAAAACAGAATATCCTTCCAAAACAGGAGAAAGCAAATATGATTTTCAACAATTAATTCAAGAAGTAAATGAAGTTATTGAAAATAATAACGCTCTTGAAGAAATTTTCACTTGGAAAAATAATTTAAAGATCTCATCTAATAATGTAATAAGTAACATTACAAAAGATCCTTCTCAAATTAATGACAAATTAAAAAAAATTATAATTAGTCATGGAGGCAGATCTATCATTGAAAGCGACAATGCCCTAAGAAAAAGAGCTATTTTATTTGAAGCTTTAGATACCATTTTGATTTCCAATACCCGAAAAAACATTAGCTCTGATATTAATCCAGAAACTATCGAAAGAATATATAATCTACAAGCAATTCAACAACCTTTTATAGATAAAGAACTCAATAGTTGGTTTCATTTCAAATTAGAAAAAAATTAATAACGAGTTAATTGTCCCTGGGTTAATCTCTGAATTTAAAGAGAATGAATGGAAAGAAATGTATTCTATTCATAACGATAAAAATGTAATGGAATATATTAGCAAACAAATTGGTGATGAAGTGCAAATATCAAGTATCGCTCTTCTTCTAACAAGACCTTGTGATATAGCTCAGAATAAATATGGTAGAAATCTAAAACTAATAAGTGGCTTAAAAATAACAAATCCTGTCAGAAAAACCAATGTTAAAATGGAATTTCAGAAAGGATCATCAGACATTGATTCAGTAAAATTATACGACCACTTATATTTTAGTGCTGAAGAAAATGATGTCACATTATTATTTGATTTTAGATACAATTTTTCTGTTCCAGAAAAGATCTTCAAAGAGCAATTTGATAAGATAAAAATTTTTAATAAAGAATTGTTATCTGAAATGCAAGTTGAGTATAGTAGTTATTCTAGTAGATTGGGTATTACTCAAATTATTTAAAATTTCATTTTAATGTATTTTAAAATATATGGATGTCCATAATCCAGAACAACGCTCAAAAAACATGCGTGCCATTAAAAGCACTGCAACAAAAGCCGAAATAACTTTGGCAAAAGCATTATGGAATCTAGGTTACAGATATAGAAAAAACAACAAAACAGTTTTCGGTAAACCGGATTTCACTTTCAAACAATTAAAAATTGCAGTATTTGTAGATTCAGAATTCTTCCACGGAAAAGATTGGGAAACCCGAAAAAAACCACAAACCAATCCTGAATTCTGGATCAAAAAAATCGAACGAAATATGGAAATATGCAAAGAGATATAGAAGTCAATGCGTATTTAGAATCTCAAAACTGGAAGATTCTTCGTTTTTGGAGTAATGATATTAAAAAGAATTTAGATTCCTGTATTCTTGAAATTCAAAATGCAATAAACGAAAGACAAATCACAAAATAAAAAAAGCCACTTTCACAGTGACTTTTCCATTAATATCAAAATTTTTAATCATTCAGCATCTAAATAAGGATTTAAAATCTCGGCTAATTCATTGAGCCAAAAATAACCTTCTTCAACTGATTTCATATCGATTTGCAGGGTTTCGCATTCGCGCATTAGAGACATGGCGAGAAGATAATTTACTCTTCGAATTGCTTTTGCAAAACTTTTGGGGTCAGTCGCTTGGTTGAAAAATTCGTTTAACCGTAATTCTGTTTCTTTTGAAAGGGAGTTTACACTCATAATCTTAAAGTTTAGGGAAATATAAAACCCGAACGGGTTAGCTGTCCTACGCCTTTAAGAGCGTTGCAGTTGTTTCCAATACCGCCAGCATACCGCACGGGCAAAAGTTTTGTCAAGTTCATAATCTTAAAGTTTAGGACTGCAAAGATACCAAAAAACGTGGGGTTTTGGTATTGATTGAAAAGTTAATTCTTAGTTTGTTTGCTTATTGTTGCGTGGGCTTCGACTCCGCTCAGCCTGACAATATTGTGAAACTTCCAATTCAAGCAGGCAGAAAAAACACAAATAAAAAAATCTGTTTTTATCCGCGTTTTCACGAAATGAATCCGTTAAATCCGCGTTCCATAATAACATTTCGACATCTGCCAAGTCTAACTAAAAATGGGATCAATTTTTCGCAAAAAAATTCATAATGTTTTATTAACTCACTTGGCTTTTCAACCTAAATAAAATAGCTTTGAGAATAATCATTAAATATAAACCAATATGAAGATTCAAATCAATACTGACAAAAACATTGAAGGACACGAAAGATTAGCCGCTTATTTTTCTGAAGAATTAGAAAAAGGCTTAACTCGTTTTGAAGAAAAAATAACCCGCGTTGAAGTACATTTCGGAGATGAAAACGGAGAGAAATTCAGCCTTAACGATAAAAAATGTGTAATCGAAGTGCGTACTGCAAAATTACAACCTCTAACGGTTACAGAACACGCTGATACTATAGAAAAAGCGTTTAGTGGCGCTTTGGCAAAAGCAAAAAAATCATTGACTACTACTTTCGAAAAAATGAAAGAACATTAAATATATCCTGAACGTTTTTTTAACCATATAAGTTATATAAGTTCATATTAAAGTTTGTGGTTATATAACAAGCCGGTAAATTTTTAAACCATATAAGTAAGTCATATGAGTTCATTTAATTTAGTAGCGCATAACGCAAAACTAATTTGAACTTATATGACTTACTTATATGGTTTGTTTTTTTTATATAGCAGGCTTAACACAAAACTAACCTGAACTGTAATTTTTTATTCCGCAAAGCTTACCACAAAGTTTATATGAACTTATATAACTTATATGGTAAAAAAAATTAAGATTTCGGTAACGGCGCTCCTACCGCAATATCGCAACGGTGTCCGGGTTGTCCGTGAGCAGGATTCATTCCTTCGGCTACAGTTGGGGTTTCGGTACTTAATAAAGCCGGAACATTATTGTTTGCTGGCGGTGTAACGGTAAAACTTTGCGAAGTGCTTCCGCTTTGCGCTGTATTTGTCGTTGTTTGTTTTGCTGCAACCGGAGAATTTAAAGGTGATCCAACCGGAATATCACATCTGTGTCCGGGTTGCCCGTGCGACGGATTCATTCCTTTACCCACTTTTACAGGTGCTGCAGTTGTTGTTGTAGTCGTAACCATCTTTTGTTGCTGACTCGGGTTTACCTGAACGGTTTGCGTTGGCTGAGCCGTTGCCGTTTGCCCTTGTGTTGGAGCCGAATTTAATGGCGCACCAACAGCAATATCACATCTATGTCCGGGTTGTCCGTGTGCAGGATTTAGTCCGGCATTAGAACTCAAAACGGTATTCGGATTCGTTTGAACCGGAGTTTGAACAACCGAATTTACTTTTGTGGTATCCTTCATCAATCCTAATTTTACTAATTCTGATGTTGGTGTATTTTCCTGAGGTTCTAATTCTTTTTTGCAGGCAATAAAAAGTATTGAAGTAAGAACTAACGAACTGATAAGTATTTTTGAATTCATGATTGTAGATTTTAAAAGCCCTCAAATATAGTGGTTTTTGACGTTTCACCATATAAGTTATATAAGATAATTTAAGTTTGTGTTTTGTGTTTTAATCTCGCAAAGTCGCAGAAGCGCAAAGTTTTTGTTTCACGCAGATTATGCAGATTTGAGCAGATTTTTTTAAATTAAATCACTTGCAAAAAATAATCTGTGCATATCTGCTTAAATCTTTTTAAAATCTGCGTGAAATAATTTACAGCAAAAAACTTTGTGCCTATGCGTCTTTGCGAGATTATTATAATATTTGCTAACTTTAACCAAAACAAACTTTATATGAAAAAATCAATCCTGCTTCTATTATTCGTTACCGCTTTTACAAATGCGCAAAACGTTGAAAAAGACAAAATCAATCAAACACTAGACGCTTGGCACAAAGCTGCTGCCGATGTAAAATTCGACGCTTATTTTTCTGCATTAAGCGATGATGCGATTTACATAGGGACAGATGCTACAGAAAACTGGACTAAAAAAGAATTTCAAGTTTGGGCAAAACCATTTTTCGATAAAGGAACAACCTGGAATTTTACGGCTCTTGAACGTCATATCTTTTTTGATAAATCCGGAAAAATTGCGTGGTTTGATGAATTACTAAATACGCAAATGAAAATCTGCCGCGGATCTGGTGTTTTAGTAAAAGTGGGCAAAGAATGGAAAATTCAACATTACGTTTTATCCATGACGATTCCGAATGATGAAGTTGACGCTGTAACGAAATTAAAATCTCCGGTAGAAGATGTTTTAATTGGCAAGCTTAAGAAAAAATAAACAATTTTAGCGTTTCTTATTATAATCCTAACTTTTCTAGCGTTTTACAAAACCCAATATCAAATTAATTATAATATAATTGACAATTTTAGTTGTAAATTAGAAGTTCAAAATAAGATTGTCTCAAAAAAAGAGATCGAATTTTACAAAATCAACTAAAATAAACATCAAGCCTCTATTTTTTGAGCCCTGAAAATCTAAATATTGATTTTTTTTTAACTTTGACCCCAAAAAAAATAGGGTTCAATAAAGTATTTGAAAAATGAAAATAGAAAAACGCTGGGTCATCTCCTTTATTATTATAAGTATTGTTTGTATTACAGGTGCATTTTGGCCAACAGTTACCGAAAATAGCTATGTAGCATCAGAATTTGGAACAACAGATCATATAGTTCCTGCCGATGTTGCCTGGATGTTGACTTCGTGTTGTCTGGTTTTAATCATGACGCCGGGATTATCCTTTTTTTATGGCGGAATGGTAGGCCGAAAAAATGTGATTTCGACCATGCTGCAAAGTTTCATTTGTTTGGGCGTTGTTACGCTTTTATGGGTTGTAGTTGCTTTTAGTCTGGCTTTTGGAGAACCGGTTGGTTTTGGCTCAGGAGATCACTTTTATAGTTTCTTCGGAAACCCAACCACTTTTGCTTTTATGGATTATGTGGGCGTTTTGCCTCATAAACAATTGGCAAACACGATTCCGTTTATGTTATTTGCATTGTTTCAAATGAAATTTGCGATTATTGCTCCAGCCATTATTACGGGTTCGTTTGCAGAACGTGTTCGATTTATCTCTTATTTACTATTCATTAGTTTATTTACGATTTTTATATACGCGCCTTTATGCCACTCAGTTTGGTATCCAACAGGTGTTTTAGGAAGTTATTTTGGCGTAAAAGATTTCGCTGGAGGAACCGTTGTACACATGAGTTCAGGATTTGCTGCTTTGGCAGGAGTTTTGGTTTTAGGAAAAAGAAAAAACAGTCAGCATATACCAACCAATATTCCGTTTGTATTATTAGGAACCGGAATGTTATGGTTTGGCTGGTTTGGTTTCAACGCCGGATCTGCACTTGCCGCGAATGGGACAGCCGCAATGGCTTTTGCCACAACAACAACTTCATCGGCTGCAGCCATGTTAACGTGGGTTTTCTTTGATCGAATGAATGGCAGAAAAGTTTCGGCTCTTGGCGCTTGTATTGGTGCTGTTGTTGGTTTAGTTGCCATAACGCCTGCTGCAGGTTTTGTATCGGTTCCGGAA
This sequence comes from Flavobacterium sp. AC274, assembly GCF_979258275.1. Taxonomy (NCBI): domain Bacteria; kingdom Pseudomonadati; phylum Bacteroidota; class Flavobacteriia; order Flavobacteriales; family Flavobacteriaceae; genus Flavobacterium; species Flavobacterium sp. AC274. The sequence continues at coordinate 192,187 of NZ_OZ409852.1, forward strand.
AGTATGTTTTTCGGATTCATTACGGCTTTGGTTTCAAATTCGGTTGTAAATTGTCGCCTTTCAAAACGATTTGATGATACGCTTGACGTTTTTGCCTGTCACGGTGTTGGCGGAATTATGGGAATGATCTTAACTGCGATTTTCGCTCACGGCGAAGATGCAAGTTTACTTCACGGTGGCTGGAACGTATTTGCACATCATATGATGGCTTTAGTTTTGGTTTCGATATTTACTTTCTTTGGTGCTTATTTCTTGTTTAAAGTAACGAATTTCATTATTCCTCTTCGAGTTTCAGAAGAAAACGAACATATTGGATTGGATTTATCTCAACACGATGAAACGCTTGATCCAAAATTGAAACCAATTACGGAAGCGCATTACGGGTAATCATATTTTATTCGCCACGAATTCACGAATTTTATTTACAGTATGGGCAAATTAAAAATTCGTGAATTCGTGGCTAAAACAAAAATATAGCGGCTAAAAATTTTAAAAGCTAATTCAGCTATTTTCATTCGTTTATATTCCTTAATTTTGCCGAAAATTTTTGTACAAGTGGGAAGTAAAAATAAACTAAAAAGATTCAGGGAAAACGAAACATTTGAAAACGTTTTTCAACCAACCAGAGAAGAAGTTGTAGGCGATTTAATGCCTTTAAAAGGAAAATGGAACTCTGATTTCTTCAAAAATGATAATCCATTAGTTTTAGAATTAGGATGTGGAAAAGGAGAATATTCTGTTGGATTGGCAGAAAGATATCCAAACAAAAATTTTATCGGAATTGACATTAAAGGCGCGCGTTTCTGGAGAGGTGCAAAAACCGCTGTTGAAAACGGCCTACATAATGTTGCTTTTGTTCGAACTCAAATCGAATTGATCAATCATATTTTTGCTGATAATGAAGTGGATGAAATCTGGATTACTTTTCCGGATCCGCAAATTAAATACAAGAGAACAAAACACAGAATGACGAATTCTGAATTTTTGAAATTGTATAAAAAAATCCTTAAAAAAGACGGTGTTGTAAACCTTAAAACCGACAGCGAATTTATGCACGGCTATACACTGGGATTGCTTCACGGAGAAGGACATGAAGTTTTATATGCCAATCATAATGTGTATAAAAATGAAGGAAGTCCGGAAGAAGTTACTGCTTTTCAAACATTTTATGAAAAACAATATTTAGAAATTAATAAGGCAATTACGTATATTCGCTTCAAAATTAAAGATTAATTTAATTTTTGAAAACAAATTTACGAACATATTAAACAACTGAATGGCCTTACTTACTCCATTACTTTCAGGTTTTATTGCCGCTTTCATTGGAATTATCCCGCCTGGTTTGATTAACATGACGGCAGCCAAAATAAATTTGAAAGAAGGAAAAAAGAATGCCTTGTGGTTTGTTATTGGTGCCGTTTTAGTTATATTTTTTCAGGTTTTTGTAGCGGTTTTATTTGCACAGGTAATTGATAACCGACCAGATGTTGTAACTTTATTACGCGAGGTTGGTTTTGTAATTTTTGCTTTTTTAACGATTTACTTTTTATTTCTTGCCAAAGAACCAAAAACCAAAAAGAAATCGAAGATTAAAAAAAGCAGTAAAAAAAGCCGTTTCTTTTTAGGAATGTTACTTTCGGGGTTGAATTTTTTCCCGATTCCGTATTACGTTGTCGTGAGCGTTACTTTGGCTTCCTACCATCTTTTTGTGTTTGAAAACAACATTATTTTTACTTTTGTTTTAGGATCTGTTTTAGGATCTTTCGCAGCTCTTTACAGCTATGTTGCTTTCTTTGGAAGAATCGAGAAGAAAACCGATTATCTAATGCGCAACATGAATACAATTATTGGAAGCATTACAGGTTTAATTGCCGTCGTAACACTTTTTAATATTTTGAATTACTATTTCGGATAACTACAAATTAAAATTAAAAATTTAGGTTTTATAAAAATTGAACCATTAAGAAATTAAGAAAAATTAAGTTTCCCTTTGTAACTTCACTTTCTTAATTACCTTTTATATAAAATTTAAGTTTCGACTTAATGAAACTTAATGTCTTAATGGTAAATAATTTAAACTTATGGCTGAGGATAATTTTTTTGAAAAAGTTTATGCCATTGCAAGACAAATTCCGTACGGAAAGGTTACTTCATATGGCGCTATTGCGAAAGCCTTAGGAACCGCACGCTCTGCCCGAATGGTCGGCTGGGCCATGAACGCCTGCCATAATATGGACGATGTTCCTGCACATCGCGTTGTCAATAGAAAAGGGCTTCTTACGGGAAAACATCATTTTGACGGAACCAATTTAATGCAGCAGCTTTTGGAAAACGAAGGCATTAAAGTCGTCGATAATCAAATTATAGATTTTGAGAAGCATTTTTGGACTCCTGAAGTGGAATATTAATTTTCACCATATAAGTGATATGATCTCATTTTAGGATTTCCTGCAAGGTTTCCAAAACCTTGTAGGTTTGACTTTTAAATCAACTTTAATCTAAACAAAAAAACACTTTACGACAATATACCTACAAGGTTTTGAAAACCTTGCAGGAAAACGGATGGCAGAAATCATCAAATCAGGCAAATAACAAAACTAGTTTTATCTTCGTCTGTTTGGTAGCTTAAATAGCCGCCATGAGCTTCTATAATGTTTTTAGAAAGCGTTAAACCAATTCCGGCGCCGTCTTTTCTGGTGGTAAAAAATGGAAGAAAAACTTTGTCCCGAATTTCAGAATCGATTCCTTTTCCGTTGTCTGAGATTGTGATAAAAAAACGGTTGTTTTCTGTATAACTTGACAAAAACATTTTCTTTTCCTGTTTTTCTTTTAAGGCATAAATACTATTCGTAATCAAATTAATAATAACCTGTTCCATTTGGTTTTTATCAATTAAAATCGAACGCGAACTGTTAATGTCATTTACCAATTCAATGTTTTCCGCTTTTAAAATCGGATTCATGATTCGTAAACAATCTCCAAAAAGAGCATTTATTGGCGTCATTGCTTTTGTTGGCGTTGGCAGCATGGCCAATTTACGGTAGTTTTCTACAAAAACCTGTAAATGATCGCTTCGGTTTATTATGGTCGAAATACTGCTTTTAATGTCGTCAAAATCATCTTCTTCCAATTTCTCCTGATCTACAATTTGGAGCAAATTCTGCGAAAGCGCACGTATTGGCGTTAAGGAATTCATTAATTCGTGCGAAATAATCTTCATCAAATTGATCCAGGCTTCTTTTTCCTTTTTTTCAATTACACGCTGAATACTATCCAATAAAATGATGAAATATTCTTTGTTATAGGTTTTTGTAAGAGAGGTTTGCAAAATAAAAGTCTGCACATCCTGTTCTTCAATTTTAATCGAAATTGCTGATTTTAGTTCTGAAAATTCTGTTTTTTCAATTTCGCTGCAAAGCGATGGAAGATAATTTTTAAGGTATTTCCAATGACTCACTTTTGGAACTTTGAATAAATCTGAAAAACAATCGTTCATCAAAAAAATATTCCATTCTTCATTGTCTTTTTCGAGAATTAAAACGCCTGTTTCGATATTATTTAAAATCGATTGGTAAACAATTTCTTTTGATGTTTGTTCCTGTTGCTGCACTTTTAAACTTTCATATAAAAGATACATACTTTTAAAATTTTCGTTTTTATTTTCTTCCGGAAAATTGGTCGAAAAATCGTTTTGAAGCATCGAGAGCAATGTTCTGTCGTAAAAAAGCAATTGATTTTTGACATAAAAATACATTTCAAAAAGCATTACTAGAGCAAAAAGCCCAATCAAAATAGCATTGTAATAAAACATTTTATAAATTAAAAACACACAAATGAAAAAGAGAATCATAACAAATAAGATTCTCACAAATAAGGCGTTATAAAACTTCCAGTTTTTCATTGTTTTTTTCTTAATAATGCTGATGAAATTTAACCGCAAAGTTCGCAAAGGGTTTACGCAAAGTTCGCTAAACGTAGCTTTACGAACTTAATAAAGGCAATGCAAACACACCTAAAAAATACCTTGCGTGCTTTGCGGTAAAATTAATACTGTTTTTAAATATTTTTTAAGTCGTATTTCTCAATTCTTCGATACAAAGCGGCTCTTGACAAACCTAGTTCTTCGGCGGTTTTGCTGATATTTCCGTGGTGTTTGAATAATGCTTTTTCGATGGCGGTTTTTTCCATTTCTGATAACGGATTTTCGTCGTTTTCCTGAATTCCTTCAAAATCAAGAATATCCAGATCCTGCACAGAAATCGTATTATTATCGGCCAAAATCAAAGCTCGTTCGATCTTATTTTCCATTTCGCGGATATTCCCTTTCCACGGATATTTTTCTAAATATGGCGCAACATTATCCTCAAAATGCCAATCGGTTTGATTGTATTTTTCAGCAATTTGCTCTAAGATAAAATCTGCCATTGGTACAATATCATCTTTTCGTTCACGCAATGACGGCAAATGAATTTCCATTGTATTGATTCGGTACAACAAATCTTCTCGAAAGGTTTTATTTTTTACCTCAGTTTTAATATCGCTGTTTGTTGCTGCAATAATGCGAACATTCAACGGTCTGGCTTTGCTTTCGCCCAAACGTGTTACGGTTTTGGTTTGCAAAACATGCAATAATTTAGATTGCAAATGCAACGGAATATTTCCTATTTCATCCAAAAAAATAGTGCCGTTTTGTGCGGTTTCAAATCTTCCTGGCGTATCGGTTTTGGCATCGGTAAAAGCACCTTTGGCATAACCAAAAAGTTCGCTTTCGAATAAATTATCACTCAAAGAACCTAAATCAACATGTACAAAAGGCTGATTTTTTCGTTCTGAATTTTGATGAATAAACTCGGCAAAAACATATTTTCCTGTTCCGTTTTCTCCCAAAATCAAAACATTAGCCTCTGTTCTGGCTACTTTTTCTGCCATAGAATAAGCTTGTTTTATTTTGATGGAAGTTCCGGTAAAATAACGTTTTTCTGTTTTTTCAATTATTGTCTTCTTGGTATTCTTTCTGCTTTCGGCGACAGCCTTATCAATGGTTTCCAGTAATCTTTCGTTGTGCCAAGGTTTTAAAACATAATCAAAAGCGCCAATTTTTATACCTTCAACAGCGGTATCAATTTTACCAAAAGCAGTCATTAAAATCACAATGGTTTGCGGCGAAAGTGTTTTTATTTCTTTTAGCCAATGAATTCCTTCGCGCCCGTCTTCAAAACCAATTCGGTAATTCATGTCTAACAAAACCACGTTTATTTCATTTTCATTTAAAATAGAAATAATCTTTTTGGGACTATTCGCTGTAAAAATGGTTTCAAAATGTTTTTTGAGAATCATTTTTGCCGAAAAAAGAATTTCTTCCTGATCGTCAACAACTAATATTTGGGCTTGTTTTTTTCGCATGTTGTCTTTTTTGTCCGATTTTGAACGGTCAACTGTTCATTATCGAACACTCTTTTTTTGATTGTTTTTTAAAGCTCCTTTAAAATCAATGCTTTACAAATAATACTTTTTGTGGCACAATATTTACCTATTGATTATCAGTAAATTATTTAAAAAATGGACAAGGTAATTCCTCGTAAAAATAGAAAATTTAGGTATCTGACAATAGCAATTGCTGTTTTTTTAGTTTTGGCTGTGATCGTCTTTTTTTCTTTTAGCACTAAAAGAAGTTTAAATGTAAAAGCAGAAGAACTTACGGTTCAAAAAATTGAAAAAGAATTTTTTGAAGATTTTGTGGTTTTTCAGGCCAAAGTAGAACCTTTGAATGTAATGCTTGTAAACGTTACAGAAGGTGGTTCTGTAAAAGAGATTTTTGTAGAAAATGGTGCCATGGTAACTAAAGGGCAATCGCTGGCTCGTTTGTATAATCCGAATACGGAACTGAATTACCTGACTCAGGAAACGGCTATTATCGAGCAAATCAACAACTTGAATACCGGAAAACTGAATATTAGAAATCAGGAACTGAACTTAACCAAAGACTGGGTTTTGATAGAACACGATTATAATGACGCTAAAAGATTGTACGACATGAACTCGAAATTGTTTGCTAAAGATGTGATTTCGAAAAATGACTGGAATACTTTTAAAGAAAGTTTACGGTTTCAGGAAGAACGCAAAAAAACGATTCAGCAAAGTATTCAAAAAGAAAAACAATCTAATCAATTGCAAATTTCTCAAATCAACCGTTCTATTCAAACAATGGAAATGAGTTTGGATATTTTGAGAAATAACAAAAAGAATTTTTTGATTACTGCTCCGGAATCTGGTCGATTAACATCATTTGAACCTGTTTTGGGAAAAACATTTCAGGCGGGAGAAAGCATCGGAAAAATCGACTCTAAACAAGGTTATAAACTGATAGCCGAAGTAGATGAATTTTATTTGGAAAAATTAAGAGAAGGCTTAAAAGGACAGGTAGAATTTAAAGGAAGAATACTTGAAGTTTTGGTTACTAAAGTAATTCCGGAAGTAAAAAGCGGTCATTTTACAGTAGAACTGGCTTTTACATCTAAAGAAAACATCACTTTACAAGACGGACTTAGTTTTGGCGTGAAGTTGATTTTATCGGAGAAAAATAAAACGTTGGTTGTTCCTAAAGGAAGTTTTAATCAGGAAACCGCCGGAAAATGGATTTTTGTAGTAAAAGGCAATAAAGCAGAAAGAAGAAATATAAAATTAGGAAGAGAAAACCCTTCGTATTATGAAATTCTCGAAGGATTAAAAGAAGGCGAATCTGTCATTACTTCATCGTATTCTGATTATAAAGATATTGAAGAATTGTCGATTAGTAATTCGCAGCAATAGTTTTCAGTCACAGGCACAATTCATAATTCATAATTAATAATTAATAATTCACAACTAACAATTAATAATACGTTTCAATCATCAATCAAAAAACAATAACATTAAAAACCTAAAAAATATGATAACCATTCAAAATTTAACCAAAGTTTTTAGAACTGAAGAAGTAGAAACTTCTGCTTTAAGCGGGATTTCTTTAGAAATTAAAAAAGGAGATTTTTTAACGATCATGGGGCCTTCAGGTTGTGGAAAATCTACTTTATTAAATATCATTGGGCTTCTTGACAGTGCTACTGACGGAAGTTATAAATTATTAGACCAGGAAATGGTGGGTTTAAAAGAAAAAGGAAGAGCTAATGTTCGAAAAGAAAATATCGGATTCATTTTTCAGAATTTTAATCTAATCGATGAACTTTCTGTTTATGATAATATTGAATTGCCTTTGCTTTACAATAACGTAAAAGCATCTGACAGGAAACAAAAAATTGAAGCGATTGCTGAGAAACTGAATATTTCACACCGACTAAAACATTATCCGCAACAGCTTTCGGGAGGACAGCAACAACGTGTTGCCGTTGCAAGAGCTTTGGTAAATGACCCAAAAATTATTCTGGCCGATGAACCTACAGGAAATCTGGATAGCAAAAATGGTAATGAGGTAATGGAACTTTTAACAGATTTGCATGCTAAAGGTGCCACAATTTTGATGGTAACACACTCTGATTATGATGCTTCGTTTTCGCAAAAAACAATTCATATGAAAGATGGTGTAATATTCTCTGAAAAACTAAACCAGAGAAATGTTGATGTTTTTATGGACGCTAAATAAATATAAAATGATAAAATTTATTGTAACTGCAATCGTAATTCTGGTGGGATTTGTTTGCAAAGTATTGTCAATTATCTAACTAACCGTTTCTAAAATAATAAACTATGATTTTTAACTGGTTTAAAATATTTATATATCATTTAAGGCAAAACAAATTGTTTTCGTTTTTAAATGTTTTGGGATTAAGCATTGGGGTTGCCGGAGTAATTTTTGCCATTTTATATTGGAATAATGAAAATGCATACGATCAATGGAATCCTGAAAAAGAGAATGTATATCAGGTTCTTAATAAAATTGGTGCGACTGGTGATATTTGGGCATCAAGCTCTATCCCTTTTGGCCTCACCTGTAAAGCCACTATTCCTGAGATCGAATCCATTTCCTTTTATGATGGTTGGTATTATGAAGATATTATCAAGTATCAAAATCAAAAATGGATGGGTAAAAAAATAATCGTCGCCGATTACGATTTCTTTGGCACCTTTCCTTTTCCCATTGTAAAGGGGGCAAAAAAAGATATACTTAAAGAAAGGAATAGTGTCGCCATTTCGGAAGATGAAGCAAAACTAATTTTCAAGAATGAAGATCCTATTGGCAAAATTCTAATCAACGACAACAAGCCTTATGTTATAAAATCAGTTTACAAAATCATCAAACCTTCTTCTATCGAACCTAACTATGTCTTTGGCGGTCTATTGCGCGAGGGTGATCTAAATAGTTGGGGGAACTTCAATTACACTTTAATGATCAAAACCAAAAAAGGAGCTAATAAGGAGGCTGTTTTAAAGAAGATGCAAAATGTAAACTATGTCAATCGAACTTTAAAAGATGCCAAAGCAAGTGGTCAAACACCTGAACAATACGTAAAGGAAAATGGCGAGATTACAGTGATTCTGGATCAACTGGATCAAGCACGCTTACATGGATCAAAAACCTCTAGTAATAATAATTTCCCTGAAGGAAAAGGTAATCTGCAATTGCTTTATATCATGGTTGGTTTGTCTATTTTGATTTTAATTTTATCACTTGTCAACTATATCAATTTAGCCACCGCCTCTGCAATTAAACGTGCCAAAGAAGTGGGGGTTCGTAAAATCGTAGGAGCAAGCAAAACACAAATCATTACACAATTTATATTTGAAACAGCCATTATTGTAACCTTAGCCATTCTTTTTGCACTGGCGATAGTGGAACTTTCTTTACCCTATTACAACAACTTCCTCAAAAAAGCGTTGACCATGAATGGTGGTGAATTTTACCTACAACTTATTTTTATATTTGGATTAGTAATCGTTCTTGCAGGTATATTCCCAGCCATTTATATCTCCAATTTTGAAACCTTAAAAGTTTTAAAAGGGAATTTTTCCAGAAGTAAAAGCGGCATTTGGATTCGAAACTCTATGTTGATTTTCCAATTTGGTATTGCGGCCTTTTTTATCATTGGTGCTTTAATAGTCAACTCACAGGTCTCCTACATGATGAATAAAGATCTCGGTTTTAGTGGTGATCAGGTCATTCGAATTCCTTTCAAATCGGCAGACAGAAACAAAAGAATAGAAAAATACCTCGCCACCAAACAAGAACTCCTTAAATTATCAGGGGTTCAAGATGTATCTACTTTTGCAGGTTCTTTTGGGAACAGTACCAATTCAAGTTCAGGATTTACACACAACGGTATATTTGTACAACCCCGAAATGTTGAAATGGATTTCGGTTTTCTGGAAATGATGAAAATCAAGCTCGTTAAAGGCCGAGATTTATCTCCTAAATACGCCTCTGACACGATTAACAACTGGTTAATTAATGAGACCCTCGCTAAAAAATTAGGGCTTAAAAACCCAATCAACACCATCATCACTTCAGGTTGGGGAGATGAAAAAGGAAACCTGAAATTCAAAGTGGTAGGAGTTGTGAAAGACTTTCATATTACAGGACTTCAAAATAAGGTTCCGCCTATGGTTTTTATAAATATGAAAACTTTAAAATGGAATAATTTCGACAATGTTTATGTAAAAGTCTCCCCTACTAATTTAACAGAAACGCTTGCCAAATTAAAAACCTACTGGGAGAAAAACATCAATGCAGATTATCCTTTTGATTATGAATTTGTAAATAAAGGATTTGCAAAAACGTATCAGGAACAAGTAAAACAAAAAGATTTATTCTTCATTTTAAATCTTGTTGTTATTGTCATCGCTATTTTTGGTTTGTTTGCTTTGGCCTCTTTTTCAATGGAAAGACGATTGAAAGAAATCGCTATCAGAAAAACTTTGGGTGCTGAGACCGATGCTTTACTGAAAGAATTATCAAAACAATATATTGCTTTCTGCCTAATTGGTTTTGCAATTGGTGTAGTTCCAGCTTATATTTTATTGCAAAAATGGCTGGAGAATTTTGCTTTCAGAATTGGAGTTTCGGTTGTCCCGTTTACTATTGCGTTTATATCATTATTGGTTCTGACCTTATTAATTGTTTCGGCAAAAGCGTATCAGGTAACTAAAATAGATATTTTAAAGTATTTGAAATATGAATAAGAACTTGTAGACCATTTTTTTAAATACCCGTTAGATTTTATAAATCTAACGGGTATTTTTTATTCTTCTTAAAAATGAATATTGATCTATTTCATTACAACATCAGAATATAATAGTTTGTCAAGTTGTTTGTCTCTATCGTAAACATCTGCAAAAAAACTAATTTCGCCGGTTTCATCATTTACCCATGCGGTAAAATATCCGATATAAATTGGAATTTTGTTTTTAAGAACACAAGGCGTTTCTTTTTCTCCGCTCATTGCTTTGTCTATTTTTTCAACCGGCCAGTCAGGATTGTCTTTTAAAATTGCCAATGCTAATGGTTTTGCTTCTTTTACGTTTATACATCCGTGACTAAAGGTTCGTTTCTCAAATTCAAACAAACTCTTCGCAGGCGTATCGTGCAAATAAATATCATTGGGATTCGGGAACATAAATTTTACTAATCCCAGAGAATTTTTAGGTCCTGGTTTTTGTCGCACGCGACCTCCATTCCACTCCATATTATTTTCTTCCAGATAGTTTTTATCGCCCGCAATTTTGAGTTTTAATTCGTTATCTATTATACTCTGCGGAACGTTCCAATATGGGCTAAAAACTATTCTGTCCATCATTCCGCTAAAAATAACCGTTTCTGTCATTCTGGTACCCACAAAAACATCAGACACTATTTCGTATTTGCCATTTTTGACATAAAACAGCCTAAATGACGGAATATTAACCATTATATATTCATTTGCTTTGGCCAATTTTGTTGGTATCCAGCGGCAGCGTTCCATATTGAGCATAATAGTTCGAATTCTATTCGAAACAGGTTCATTCATTTGATCGATATGCTCTCTCGTTAATGTGTAATTTAATTTAAGTCCATATCTTTTTTTATAATTTAATATGCCTGCCATCATTTCTTCATCATAAACATTTCTTTTAGAGTCTTGTTTTAAATCTCCCACAACAAACAAACGTGTCCTGATTTGTCCTACCATTGCTGAGCTATCCATTGGTTTTAGCTCTTTGTATGTTGCACTATCAATATCAATTTTATTCCATAAGTTATTCTTTTCGATAGTTCTGTATTTTTTCAATACATCCTGAAGTTTATAATATTGACCAAATAAAAGATGTTCGTCCTGATTAAGTCGCGCGGGATCAACAATAAGAGAGTCTAATATTCTGGAATACGAAATGTTTTTGGTTGGCAAGTACCATCCTATTTTTTTCAGGGTTGCCGCATCTTCGCCAGAATAAACATTACTCGCGTAAAACACATACATGCTTGTTAATAGTAATTCGGTATTAATTTGAGAAGGTTTATCGGTAACATTTTCATTAAAAATCTCATCGATTTCATCTTTATAAGGCATCTTTTTCTCGATTCCCTGCTCTTTCAATAAATCGACTTTTTCATACAGCAAATGTCCGAATTCGCTAACTCTTTTATCGTCGTACCAAATTGTATTGTATTCTCTTTTTTTATAGAGTTCTAAAACATCTTTCTGGTATTTTTTTAACTTAGAATAGGTTTTGAAAAATTGCATAATAGAAACACTATCAACATTGAATCTTGTAAGTGATTTTTTAGGAAGCAAAGTATTCCCGATTAAAGGCAATTTATGAGGCAGATTCGGTTTTTCATTATTAGCAAAACCGGAAGAAGAAAATAAAAACCCCACTACGATAAATAAAAATAAGAAGGTAGAATTTCGCATTGTTTTATCTTTTTAAATTTTAGAAAAAAATCTTATTTAAAAAACAGCGAAAACTATAAAATACCATAAAATAAGCTTCCGTCTATCTTTTATAATAGTAGAAAATCAAAAAATTTAGGGTACTCAAAGATACAAAATAAATTGAAGAGCATTTTACCGCAAACTACAAAATCATACGAAAATTCACATTTATTAACATTTATAATCCATTAGAAAATAATTTAAATTATGATCTTCTTTTTTCTTACAATTCAAAACCAAAAATAAAAAATTCGATTGTATTGGTTTGAATAATCTCTATATCAACAAATCCAATACAAAAAAGCCAAAATCCGAACAGAATCATTTATCTTTGCAGTCTGAAATGAGTTTAAATAAAAACAGTATTTAAATTAATTTCAGTCCATACAAACACGACAATAAAATGAAATTAGACAGAAAAGAAATTCTTAAAGCTTTGGAAACAATTACCGTAGCTGGAGAAGGAAAAAATATGGTTGAAAGTGGAGCTGTTGCCAATGTATTAACTTTTGGTGACGAAGTTGTAGTCGATTTAGTATTACATACTCCGGCAATGCACATTAAAAAAAGAGCTGAAGATGATATCAAAAAAACAATTCTTGAATTGGTATCTCCAGAAGCAAAAATTAAAGTCAACATTAAAGTAGAAACTCCGGAGAAAAACGAAATTAAAGGTCGTGCCATTCCGGGAATCAAAAATATAATTGCCGTTGCCTCTGGTAAAGGTGGAGTTGGAAAATCTACTGTTACGGCAAATTTAGCGGTAACATTAGCAAAAATGGGATTTTCAGTTGGAGTTCTTGATGCGGATATTTACGGGCCATCTATGCCTATTATGTTTGATGTCGAAAACGAAAAACCGACTTCGATTATAGTTGATGGAAAATCTAAAATGAAACCTATCGAAAGTTATGAGATCAAAATACTTTCTATCGGATTTTTTACAGCTCCAAGCCAGGCTGTAATCTGGAGAGGACCAATGGCAGCAAAAGCATTAAACCAAATGATTTTTGATGCAGATTGGGGAGAATTAGATTTCATGTTAATCGATTTACCTCCGGGAACAGGAGATATTCATCTTTCGATCATGCAGTCATTGCCAATTACAGGAGCAGTTGTTGTAAGTACACCACAAGCGGTGGCTCTTGCCGATGCTAAAAAAGGAGTTGCCATGTTTATGCAGGACAATATTAATGTTCCTGTTTTGGGAATTATAGAAAATATGGCTTACTTTACACCGGAAGAATTACCTGACAATAAATATTATATTTTTGGTCAGGAAGGAGCTAAAAACCTTGCAGAAGATTTAGATGTTCCTTTCTTAGGAGAAGTGCCAATTGTACAATCAATTCGTGAAGCGGGAGACTATGGTCGTCCGGCGGCTTTACAAACAGCATCAGTAATTGAAACTATTTTTGAAGAAATTACCCGTAATGTTGTACAGGAAACGGTAAACAGAAATGAAAGCTTACCTGCTACCGAAGCTATTAAAATTACAACTATGGCAGGTTGTTCAGCAGTAAAGAAATAATTAGATAATGAGAAAATTAGATAATTAGATAGTGATATTTGGAGGATTTAAAATTTTCTAATTGCATTATCTAATTATCTAATTCGCTCTAATTGACACATAAATATTATGACAACAGAAGAATTAACAAGCAACGTATTATTGGCTCTTGACGAAATCAGACCTTTTTTAAATTCTGACGGAGGAGACATTACACTTATTTCTATAGACGATGACAAACATGTTAAAGTTCGTCTGGAAGGAGCGTGCATTAGCTGTAGCGTAAATCAAATGACGCTAAAAGCGGGCGTTGAAACTACTATAAAAAAATATGCTCCACAAATAGAAACAGTGGTAAATATCATGTAATAAACATAATTTTAAGGGTCACTAAGAAAATTCTGATTTAACAAGAATATTTGACCTTTAATGATTTTGATTTCGAAAAACTCAAAAAACATTCAAAAAAAAGCTTGTTTTTGCGATTTTATTAAAAAAGTATCTAAAGTTTTAAGATATTTCAGTAAGGTATTGTTACATTTTTAACTTAAATTTGTGACGTAACCCCTTAAACCGAAATATATGAAGAATTTTTACGCTCTATTTTTATTAATGTTTTTTGTTTCAGCGAGTTATGCTCAACAAAATGTAACAACACTCGTTGTTGACAAAGCTTATCTGAACGAAGCAGAAGAATGGTCTGATTTTACCTATTCAGGAAAAATTGTGTTCTCGACAAATTCAAATGAAGAAGAAGGAACTTTAAGAATTGGTAATTACGATTTTTTATATGATTTCTGCGACGGAAAAGCTAAATTTGCCAATAAAGCAACTTACAGCTCTGCAGAATTTTCACACCCAAGAAAAGTTTCTGTTAGCACCGATAAACAAGGTGTTGTAAACTCAACTTATGAAGGAACGCTAATTTTCCAGGCTGATAGAGATTATTACTCAGTGATAGCTGTTGTAACTTTATTAGAAAAAAACGGTTATATTCTGGGTGTAAAAATGCGCCAAAAAGAAGGAAACAAAAAAGAATACGCGTTTAGTACAAAACCAGGCAGTTAAAATAAACAAAAAGGATTTTTTCACGTTATTAAATCCTAAATCAGAAAAATTCCAACATTAAAAATGGATGTATTAATAAAGATTAAAGATCGAGAAGGAGTTATACACGAGTTACAAGCTCCAACTGATATGGCAATGAATATAATGGAGTTATGCAAGGCATACGAACTTCCTGTTGAGGGAACCTGCGGAGGAATGGCCATGTGTGCTTCTTGCCAGTGTTACGTTCTAAATGATGTTGCATTACCTGAAATGGGAGATGAGGAAGAAGCCATGCTTTCGGAAGCGTTTTATGTTAAATCTAATAGCCGTTTAGGTTGTCAGATTCCAATTACGGAGCAATTAGAAGGTCTGGAATTAGAACTGGCACCTGAATATTAAGAATAAATTACAATATTTTAAAATTCCAAATTCCAATAGTGCTGGTCGTTCTATTGGAATTTTTTATTTGAAGCTAATTCTAGAATATTTAAAAAAGCGGGGATTTTTTATACTTCTCGCTTTTTTTATGTCTGTCAATAAGTTAAACCGGACAGTCCCGAAGCCTCGGGATAAAAACCTGTCCGGTTTGCCAAAGAAACTGAACTTTATTTATCAACAAAAAAACCGTAATCACATTGCTGCAATTACGGTCTTTCCTTTATAACAATTTTCTTTAATCTCTAGTTTATACCAAACCTGCCTGAATTAAATATTCAGCAATTTGAATCGTGTTTGTCGCAGCTCCTTTTCTTAAGTTATCAGCAACAATCCACATGTTTAATGTGTTTTCCTGGCTTTCGTCACGACGAATTCTACCCACAAATACATCATTTTTACCTTCTGCATACAATGGCATTGGGTAAGTAAATGTGTCCAAATTATCCTGAACCACTACTCCATCAGTATTGTGCAAAATTTCACGTACTTCGTTTACATCAAAATCATTTGTAAACTCAACATTTACCGCTTCACTGTGTCCACCAACAACTGGTACACGAACTGCAGTAGCCGTAACTCTAATGGTATTATCACCAAGAATTTTTTGAGTTTCGCGAACTAATTTCATTTCTTCTTTAGTGTATCCGTTCTCTTCGAAACTATCACAATGTGGAATCGCATTTCTATGGATCGGGTATTTGTATGCCATTTCTCCCTGAACTCCTGCGTATTCATTTTCTAATTGTCTAACTGCTTTTACACCCGTTCCGGTAATAGATTGGTAAGTAGAAACAATGATTCTTTTAATGTTGTATTTTTTGTGCAAAGGTGCCAATGCCAAAACCATTTGAATAGTAGAGCAGTTTGGATTTGCAATAATTTTATCTGCACTTGTCAAAGTATCTGCATTGATTTCCGGCACTATTAATTTTTTAGTCGGATCCATTCTCCATGCCGACGAATTATCAATAACGGTTGTTCCGGCAGCAGCAAATTTTGGAGCCCATTCTAATGATGTATCTCCTCCTGCAGAAAAAACAGCAATATCAGCTTTCATATCAACTGCTGTTTGCATCCCTACAACCTTATATTTTGTTCCTTTATATTCAATTTCTTTTCCTATTGATTTTTCAGATGCAACAGGAATTAATTCTGTAACAGGAAAATTTCTTTCTGCCAACACTTTAAGCATTACTTCGCCAACCATACCAGTGGCACCTACAACCGCTATTCTCATTTTTATATTTTTAGTATGAATTAAATCTAATTTATAATGCAAAAGTATACATAATAAAAGTCAAAACAAGGTGCTTCACAAAAAATAACAAAATGTTACAAATTAAACAAAATAAAAAAACCGCCTCAATAAAGAAGCGGTTAAGTTAGACTTAGTGTAGCGGTATATTATATTATTGTTTATTTTTTAATAAATCCCTAATTTGAATAAGAAGCTCTTCCTGCGTTGGTCCTGCCGGAGCAGCTGGTGGCGGAACTTCTTTCTTTTTAATATTATTTATTCCTTTAATGATTAAGAACAAAACAAAAGCCACAATTATAAAGTTAATTACTGCCGAAAGAAACAAACCATACTTTACGCCTCCAAAAGCCGTAAGCTCTTCGATAGTAGATAAATGTGCCGCATCAAGAGCAGGTTTCAATATTAAAGGCGTAATTACATTTTCGATTAATGAGCTTACAATTTTGCCAAAAGCAGCTCCAATAATAACACCGACAGCCAAATCGACTACGTTGCCTTTCATTGCAAATTCCTTAAATTCAGAAAATATTCCCATAACTGTTCATTTTATTTGTAATTAATAGATATCGAAAATACGGAATTTTCTTTAAAGTTACAGCAAACTATCTGAAAAATACCCTTTTTACACGTTGAGAAATACTAGTCAGAATTTCATAAGGAATTGTTTTTAAAGCATCTGCAATCTCTGTTACTGTTGGGCTTTCGCCAAAAATAATAACCGAATCTCCTTCTTTACAATCAATTTCGGTTACATTAACCATTAACATATCCATACAAACACTACCTACAATTGAGGCTTTTTGATTTTTAATGACAACATAACCTACCTCATTTCCCCACAAACGTGAAATTCCGTCTGCATAGCCAATTGGAATTGTCGCAATTTTAGTAGGTTTCTCTGCCATAAAACGGCGTCCGTAACCTACGCTATCGCCTGCCGGAATCGTGCGAACCTGAGAAATAATCGATTTTAAAGTTCCTACGTTTTCCAGGTATTTTTGTTCTGCAGGATCGTTTGAAACCCCATATAAACCAATTCCTAAACGAACCATATTAAATTGCGCATCAGGAAAATTGCTAATTCCAGAAGTGTTCAGAATATGACGAATTGGATTAATATTTAATTCTGAAATTAATTTTGATGATAATTTTTCGAATAACTTAATTTGAGAAATTACAAAATCATAATGATTCATATCATCACTTGTTGCCAAATGTGATAAAACACTTTGCACTTTAACGGTTGTGTTTCCTTTTAAGGTTTCAATTAATTCGGTTAATGTATTTTCTTCAAAACCCAAACGATGCATTCCGGTATCGAGTTTTATGTGAATCGGAAAATCTTTTAGATTCTTTTCTCGTGCGATTTTTAAAAAGGCATTTAATCCTTTTACACTATAAATTTCAGGTTCTAACTGATATTGAATAATCGATGGAAAACTCGTCGATTCCGGATTTAAAACCATAATTGGCAATTTAATTCCACCATTTTTAAGCGAGATTCCTTCATCGGCGAAAGCCACACCCAAATAATCGACTTTATGATGTTCCAGCAATTTGGCAATTTCCAAACCACCGTTTCCATAACCAAACGCTTTTACCATTACCATGATTTTTACATCACTGGCCAATTTAGATTTAAAAAAATTTAAGTTATGACTAATCGAATCAAGATTAATTTCGAGAATCGTTTCATGTGTTTTCTCTTCTAGTAAAGTCACGATTTCTTCAAACTGAAATGATCTTGCCCCTTTTATTAAAATAGTTTCATTGGCAAAATTCAGGCTTTCAAAATGCGCAATAAACTCTGCTGTATTTTGAAACGTAATACAATTGGAAAACTTGTTTTTAAAAGATGAAATCGTTGTTCCGATGCCAATAACGCGATTTACTTTATTGTCTGAAATAAGCTGGGCAACTTTAGAATATAATTCTTCATTTGAAAATCCGCTTTGAAAAATATCTGATAAAATAACCGTTTTTGAAGCATTCTTTTTTTGACTTTCCAGAAAATCCAACGCGATTTTCAGCGATTGAAAATCGGAGCTGTAACTATCATCAATAATACTGCAGTTGTTGATTCCGTTTTTAACTTCCAGGCGCATTTCTACCGGATATAGCATTTGCATGCGATTTTGAATTGTTGCAGAATCATACTCAAAATGAAGCAAAACCAGCAAACAAGAAATAGCATTTTCTATTGAAGCAGAATCCTGAAACGGAATTTCAAGATCGAAAATTTCATTTTTATATTGATATTCAATACGTGTTTTATCGTTTCTATTTTCTTTTTTCAGAATAAAAACATCTGCGGTTTGGTCCCTAAAACTCCATGAAAAAAGTTTTCGCGGATGAAGCATATATTCTGCCGCAAATTGTGACATACAGGAATCAACAGTTTCATTTTTTTGATAAATAATTACCGGACAATCTTTAAACAAAAGCAGTTTTTCGTCAATCTTTTGCACTAAATTTAAAAAACCTTCATCGTGCGCCGTACCAATATTGGTCAGCACGCCAATTGTTGGTTTAATAATTTTTTCGAGTTTGTCCATTTCGTTAACCGTCGAAATTCCAGCTTCGAAAATACCCAAATTGTGTTTTTCGTTTATCGCAATTACAGAAAGCGGAACGCCAACTTGTGAGTTGTAACTTTTTGGACTTCTGATAATATTATAATCCGGACTTAGTAAAAAATTAAGCCATTCTTTTACAATCGTTTTTCCGTTGCTTCCGGTCAGGCCGATGATTGGAAAATCGAAAAGGTGTCTGTAATAAGCCGCAAAATGCTGCAATGCATTTAAAGTGTTTTTTACAACCAGAAAATTGGCTTTTCTCTCGCAATTTTCAGGAATATACTGCACAACAAAATTCTGAACACCTTTGTCTATAAGTTCTGAAATATATAAATGAGCATCATTATTTATCCCAGATAGGGCAAAAAATAAAGTTTGCGATCCGTTTTGCAACGAACGGCTGTCAATCGAAATATGATCGATAAAAATAGCAGTTTCAGTACCAATCCATTTGGCTTCAAGAACTGATACAAGGTTTTTTAAATTTATGCTCATTTTGGAAATTTCTTTTGTCAAATTTAAAAAAAGGTTTGCCACTAATTTCACAAATTTTCCCGAATTATTTTTCACGCAGATTTAAAAAAGATTTTAGCAGATGCACACAGATTTTTATTTATCAAATCTGCAGAATCTGCGTGAAACAAATATTGAAATAGATGCGCCACGAATTTCACGAATTAGCACGAATTTTTATTTGCCACAGATTAAAGGATTAAAAATGATTTCACAATCTGTGAGAATCTTTTAATCTGTGGCTAACATTTTTTAATCGCAAAGAATTAGTGAAAATTCGAGTAATTAGTGGCAAAAAAAAATATTTCCCTATATTTGTGAAGACCTCAAATTAAAGATTTTGAAAAAAATACTCCCGATATTCTCCTATATATTGCATCCGATTTTTATTTCGATGTATGCTACTTTATTTTATTTGTTTTGTAAAGGTGATATTTTTACAAATCAGGAGAAATATTATGTTTTATTTCAAATTCTGATTATTACAATTTTGGTTCCCATATTATTTTTTATGCTCCTTCGCTCAACGGGACATGTAAAATCTGTAATGGTTCATGAAACTTCGCAACGCAAAATTCCGCTTATTTTACAATGTTTTCTTTATATTTTATTGGTAAAAAGAAGCATTGTTATTATGCGTTATCCTGAATTACATTTCTTTTTTCTTGGTGCTTTGTTCAGTACAATTTTGGCTTTAATAGGATCCCTTTTCAAAATAAAGGCAAGTTTGCACATGATGGCAATTAGCGGATTTACTGTTTTTGTTATCGGGTTAAGCATTCACTTGCAAATGCAAAATCCTTATTGGACTGCGTTGATGGTTTTCCTGACGGGAATTGTAGCATCATCAAGATTAGTTATGGAAGCGCACACAAATAAAGAGCTGCTTATTGGTTTGGCACTTGGTATATTTCCGCAAATGCTCTTTTTATATCTGTGGCTATAAAATATAAAATATCAATCCCGCATTTAAGGTTCTAACATCTATTTTTTGTCCAGAAGTAGTAATTACGTCTTTAAACAAAGGATTTAATCCGTAATTAAGGTAAACATTCCAGGTATTGTAACCTGCAGCGAGATAAACGCCATATTGAACTTTATTTATATTCGGATTATTTTTAACTACATACTTCTCTTCGCCATTGTCTAAAACAGATTTATTAGAAAAGACATAACTAATTTTAAATCCTCCATAAATTCTCCAAAATCTATAACTTTCATAAGTGGAATTTCTCCATCGAAATTCTATTGGAAGATCGACCAAATATTGTCTGTATCTATTTGAAGTAATATCATTATAGTCACTTACGGCATAAGCCAAACCTCCGTCGGGCAGTTTAGAAATAGTAAGATTTTGAAAATAATTCTGATAGCTTAATCCTAAACCTGTAGCAATTGCAACGGTTCTTTTTTTATTAATTGGCATGTCGCGCAAAAATCCTGCAGAAAGTCCTGCAGAAAATTTATTTTGTTTAAGGCCTTCCGGGATCTGGGTTAACAAATTATAAGTGATCGAAAAATAAAACTGATCTTCACGATATAATGAATCGATTTTTACAATCGGTTCTATTTTAGGTTTTGTTTCTTCCTGAGAAAAAACACTAAAAAACGACATTATAAATAAACAACTAAAAAGGAATCGCATATCGTATTTTGGTTTTAAGGATGTTCTCAAGTAAACGTTTTTTAGAGTTGATTTATTTCACTTACAAATATAATATAATGCTGGCTCAAGAAGTGAATTAACACGAAATTATTCTTTTTTTCGCTACGAATAAATTCTTTCATTGCACTATTTTCAATAAATCAGTAATAGAATCAAAAAAACAAATCGATTATTCATTGCTCTTTTATACCTTTGTCATGCATGAAAAAAAAGCAGCTCATATTAAGTGTTTCTTTGGCGCTGACAGTATTGTTCTCAATATTGTTTCAGTCGATACACAGTTATGAGCATATTGTAAAGCAGCTTTCAGAGAAACAATGTCATCATGATTATAGTGATCCAAACGGAGAAATAACGCATCAGCATCATGATTATGATTTGTGTTATGTTTGTCATTTTGCTTTTGGAAGTTATATTATTCCAGAAGAATTTTCATTTCAACTTTATACTTTACACAAAGAAATTCCTTATTTCTTTACACGTTCAGAAAAAATATTTTCATTTTCAGAAAGTGCTTATTTATTACGTGGTCCGCCCGCAGCTTTAGTTTCTTAATTTCGATTATTCGAAAAAATCAAAAAAGTCTTTATTCTAATGCGAAACAGGCAAGTTTTCCATCTTGAAAATGTATCAGGATTGGCAAGTTTACTTTGATTTCATGTTTTAGTTTAAAGAAAAAATCAATTAACTATAGCATCATTTTCAAATGAAAAAAATAATATTAGCTCTTATTTTAGGGTTTTCGAGCCTGCTTTCGGCTCAAAATTCTGTTTCAGGAACCGTAACAAATCTTGAAAACCAAGCCATGCCCGGCGTTTCTGTATATGCGCCTGAATTGCACAGAGGAACAACCACTGACGAAAACGGAAAATACGAATTTAAAAATCTTCCAAACGGAAGTTTACGACTTGCTTTTGCTTTTGTTGGATATACAACTCAAAACAAAACCATTTCCAAAATATTAAAAGACAACACTTTAGATATAATCCTTACCGAATCTATTTTTGAAATGGATGAAGTAGTCGTTTCAACTCCTTTCAACAAATTGCAATCGCAAAACGTTATGAAAGTCGAGCATGAAAGCATCAAAACATTACAGCAAAAAGGAACTTCGACGTTAATCGAAGGTTTGGCAACGATTCCCGGAGTTTCTCAAATTTCTACCGGAACTTCTATCGGAAAACCGGTTATTAGAGGTTTAAGCGGAAATCGTGTTTTGGTATATTCTCAAGGTGTAAGAATTGAAAATCAACAATTTGGAGACGAACATGGTTTAGGTTTAAACGATGCGGGAATTGAAAGTGTTGAAGTTATCAAAGGACCGGCTTCTTTATTATATGGCTCTGATGCTTTGGGAGGAGTTTTATATTTTAATCCTGAAAAGTTTGCTGATGCCGGGACTTTTAAAGCGAATTTCAGTCAAAAATATTTCACGAATACACAAGGAAGCAATTCATCTATTGGATTAAAAACTTCTACAGACAACTGGAAATTTTTAGCTAGAGGAAGTTACAACACACATTCTGATTATAAAATTGCCGATGGCGATCGCGTAACAAATTCACGTTATAATGAAACCGATTTTAAAACCGGAATTGGATACAGTAATTCCAGCTTTTCTAGTGTTTTAAGATACAACTACAATAAACTGGATATCGGAATTCCGGAAGACGGAATTGGTGAACAATCTTCAAGCAAAGACACACAATTTCCAAGACAGGGAATTTTCAATCATTTGTTGAGTTTAAACAATGTAATCTTTTTCAAAAATTCGAAACTAGATGTTGATTTGGGATACATTTCAAATGACAGAAGTGAATTTGAAGACAGCAACGAGGCTTCTTTACACATGAGACTGAATACTTTAAATTATAATGCAAAATATCATTTTCCGAAATTTGGTAAAATTGAAACGATTTTAGGTGTTCAGGGAATGCACCAAACGAACAAAAACTCTGGTGAAGAATATTTGATTCCGGATGCTACAACAAATGATTTTGGTGTTTTTGGAACTGCCAATTACGAATGGAATAACAGCGTTTTACAAGCCGGATTGCGTTTTGACAACAGAAACGTAACTTCTGAAGCGCACGGAACTGAAGGCGAAGAAGGTTATTTTCTTCCTTTAGACAAATCATTTGACAGTTTTAATGCTTCTCTTGGATATAAAACAAAATTGGCTGAACCTTTAACACTTCGATTAAATGTTGCGACTGGTTTTAGAGCGCCAAATCTTGCTGAGTTAACTTCAAACGGCGTTCACGAAGGAACAAACCGTTATGAAATTGGAAATGCTAATTTGAAAACTGAACAAAATGTTCAGACTGATTTGAATTTAGAATATAAAAATTCGCATTTTGAATTCTTTATCAACGGATTTTACAATCACATCAACAATTACATTTATACTTCGCCAACCGGAGATGTTTTAGACGATAATGATGTTTTTGCCTATATTCAGGATAATGCAAAATTATACGGAGGTGAAGTTGGTTTACATTTTCATCCACATCCTTTAGACTGGTTGCATTTTGAAACTAGTTTTGAAACGGTTACGGGTAAAAAAGACAACAATGATTATTTGCCTTTGATTCCGGCAAACAACTGGAACAATACGCTAAGAACCGAATTTAAAATCAAAAATTGGTTTGAAGAAGGATATGCTTCTTTAAACGTTTCTTCGACATTTGATCAAAGTAATGTAAGTGGTTTTGAAACGGCTTCAAAAGGATATACTTTAGTAAATTTAGGTTTTGGAGGAACAGTAAAATTGGGTAAAACTGCTTTTGATGTAAACCTGAACGGAAACAATTTATTCGATAAAAAATATATCGCACATCTTTCGAGATTAAAAACTGACGGTGTACCAAATATTGGAAGAAATATTGTGTTAGGAGTAAACTTCAATATCTAATTTTTTTAAAACCATATAAGTTATATAAGTTCATTTAAGCTTGCTTACATTTACTTATATAACTTATATGGTTTATTTTTTAACACAAAAAGTGCTATTTTTGCTACAACTGACAAACCTAAACTATGAAAAAAACAATTCTTATAATGGCTATTACTACTGCAGGGATTTCATTTGGGCAAAATAATATTAAATATCCCGAAACTAAAAAAGGCGAAACTGTTGATGTGTATTTCGATACTAAAGTTAGCGATCCGTATCGTTGGCTTGAAGACGATAAATCTGCTGAAACCGGTGCCTGGGTAAAAGCCGAAAATGAAGTTACGTATGGCTATTTGGATAAAATTCCGTTTCGTGAAGAGTTAAAGAAACGAATGGAAAAACTTTGGAATTATGAAAAAATAGGCGCTCCGTATACAGAAGGAAAGTTTACTTATTTTTCTAAAAACAACGGACTTCAAAATCAATCGGTTATTTATAGAAAAGATGAAAAAGGAAAAGAAGAAATTTTTCTGGATCCGAATACTTTCTCTAAAGATGGAACGACTTCACTTGGCGGTATAGATTTTTCTAAAGATGGAAATAAAGCTGCATATTCTATTTCTGAAGGCGGAAGCGACTGGAGAAAAGTAATCATTATTGATGCTTTGTCTAAAAAAGTCCTTGAAGATACTTTAGTTGATGTAAAATTTAGCGGTGTTTCATGGTTAGGAAACGAAGGATTTTATTATTCTAGTTACGACAAACCAAAAGGAAGTGAATTATCTGCCAAAACAGATCAGCATAAATTGTATTTCCACAAGTTAGGAACTTCACAAAAAGAAGATAAAGTTATTTTTGGTGCCGATCAAAAACGTAGATATGTGGGCGGCTATGTTACCGAAGACAATCATTATTTGGTAATTACAGCAGCTAATTCTACTTATGGAAATGAGCTTTACATAAAAGATTTAACCACTCCAAACAGTCCAATTATAACCATTGTTGATAATTTTAACAGCGACAATGTTATTATTGATAATGATGGAAGTAAATTATTCATCGAAACCGATTTTAATGCGCCAAACAAACGCGTTGTATCTGTAGATTTCAGCAATCCGAAACCAGAAAACTGGAAAGATTTCATCAAGGAAACAGAAAATGTTTTAGCACCTTCAACAGGCGGCGGATATTTATTTGCTAATTATACAAAAGATGCTGTTTCATTGGTTTTGCAATATGATTATAACGGAAAATTAGTTCGCGATATCAAACTTCCAGCCGTAGGGACCGCAGGTGGATTTGGAGGTAAAAAACATGAAAAAGTATTGTATTATAGCTTTACCAATTATACAACTCCGGGAAGTATTTTTTCTTTTGATCCAAAATCAGGCAAATCAGAAGTATATCAAAAACCTAAAGTAGATTTTAAAAGTGAAGATTATGAATCTAAACAGGTTTTCTACACTTCAAAAGACGGAACAAAAATCCCGATGATTATTACCTATAAAAAAGGGACAAAACTAGACGGTAAAAACCCAACGATCCTTTATGGTTACGGTGGATTCAATATTAGTTTAACTCCGGCATTTAGTATTGCAAATGCTGTCTGGATGGAAAACGGAGGCGTTTATGCGGTGGCGAATTTAAGAGGTGGTGGCGAATACGGCAAAAAATGGCATGACGCGGGAACAAAATTGCACAAACAAAATGTATTTGATGATTTTATCGCTGCTGCGGAATATCTAATTGCACAAAAATATACCTCATCTGATTTCTTAGCGATTCGCGGAGGTTCAAACGGAGGCTTATTAGTAGGCGCAACAATGACACAACGTCCTGATTTAATGAAAGTAGCATTACCAGCCGTGGGCGTTATGGATATGCTGCGTTACCATACTTTTACTGCCGGTGCAGGCTGGGCTTACGATTACGGAACAGCACAGGACAATAAAGAAATGTTTGAATATTTGAAAGGATATTCGCCAGTACAAAATGTAAAAAAAGGTGTTCAATATCCGGCAACAATGGTAACAACAGGAGATCATGATGATCGCGTTGTTCCGGCACACAGTTTTAAATTTGCTGCAGAATTACAGGACAAACAAACCGGAGACAATCCTGTTTTGATTCGTATTGATGTAAAAGCGGGTCATGGAGCAGGAAAATCTGTTGCAGCTACAATTCAGGAAAATGTAGATATTCAGGCGTTCACGCTTTACAATATGGGATTTAAGGCTTTACCGAAAAAGTAAACTTTAGTCTATAATTTTTATAGCCACGAATTCACGAATTATTTTTGTGAGTTTGTGGCTATTTTTTTGCCACAGATTAGGGGATTAGAATGATTTTAAAATCTGTAAAGTTTTTTTGCCACGAATTTCACGAATTTTCACTAATTAAATTCGTGTCATTCATGGTAAATTTTTGCATTAATCTGTGAGAATCTTTTAATCTGTGGCAAACTTTTAACCGCAAAGAATTAGTGAAAATTAGTGAAATTCGTGGCGAACTTTTTTAAGATTTGTTTCACGCAGATTCTGCAGATTTGAGCAGATTTATTTAATTTGAAAAATAAGATCTGCACGAATCTGTTTAAATCTTTTTAAAATCTGCGTGAAAAAATAATTCGTGAATTCGTGGCGAACCTTTTTTAACCAATTCTTTTCTCTTAAATTTGAGAAAACTAAAAAACCAACAAATGAAAATTGTAAAATGGGGAATAATAGGTTGTGGAAATGTAACTGAAGTTAAAAGCGGGCCAGGATTTCAAAAAAGTCCAAACTCAGCGTTAGTTGCTGTAATGCGAAGAGACGCCGCTCTTGCCGAAGATTACGCCAAACGTCATAATGTTCCCAAATGGTATTCGAATGCCGTAGATTTAATAAATGATCCTGAAGTCGATGCTGTTTATATTGCTACTCCTCCATCTTCTCATAAAGAATATACCATTTTGTGTGCCAAAGCCGGAAAACCGGTATATGTTGAAAAACCAATGGCTTTGACATTTGAAGAATGCAACGAGATGATCAGCGTTTGCAAAGAACATAATGTTCCGCTTTTTGTGGCATATTACAGAAGAAGTTTACCAAGATTTTTAAAAATAAAAGAACTAATCGATCAAAATAAAATAGGAACTATACGACACGTAAATTGCGTTTTGTATCATCCGTTTGAAGAACGTTACGACGACGAGATCAACTTGCCATGGACAGTTTTACCTCATATTTCGGGCGGTGGAATTTTTGTCGATTTGGCTTGTCATACTTTAGATTTTCTTGATTTTGTCTTGGGTCCGATTAAATCGGTTCGCGGACATGCAAGTTCACAGCTTCAGGCATATCCTGCAGAAGATTCGGTTTCGATGTCGTTTTTATTCGAAAATGGAATTCACGGAACGGGTTTATGGAATTTTGCCAGTTTTGAACGTTATGATAATACGGAAATTGTGGGTGATAAAGGAAAAATCTCTTTCTCAACTTTTGGAAATGACCCGATTCATGTTCAATATACAAATGGCGAGAAAGAAAGTATCACGATTGAAAATCCATTACATATTCAGCAGCCATTTATTGAAACTGTTGTTGCCGAGCTTTTAGGTAGTGAAGAAGTTTCTCCTTCTAAAGGAACTTCTGGGGCAAGAACAAGCTGGGTTATTGATGAAGTTTTGAAGGAGTTTAGAAGTTTGAAATAACGAAATGAATTATCACACAATTTTGTCATCCCGAGGAACGAGGGATCACACTAGAAGCTCGACAAAGATTGTCGATGTGCTTTACGGAAGTACTAGTGTGATCCCTCGTTCCTCGGGATGACAAACAAGACGTGAAAAACAAAAAAGAGGATACCCTAACGAATATCCTCTTTTTTATAAACTATAAAATTTTCTTTTAGAAAATTATAGGCTGTATCGTAATCCGAAAGTCAAACCAACACCAGAAATTCCAACATATGAACTAATATCATCAGTAGCTTTTGTGTTATCAAAACCGGCTGCATTAGTTACTTTACTATTAGAACTTGTAGTTAATTTATCTACATAATTAGTATGAATCGCAGAATACGAAGCATCTGGTCTGAAAGTAGATGGTGCATGCAATTTATCTACTCCGTTTTCAGTAAACACAGTAGTTTCTTTTGTATCTCCGTGAACAGTAAAGTTTCTATATTCAATTTCAGCAAATAACGCTAGTTTTTTACCTAATTTATAAGAAGTTCCAATTGCAGCCATAAAACCAAGAGTTGGGTTAGGTTTTACAACGTCTTCAGCATAGGTTTTTGCTACTGTCGTTCTGGTTGGTGCTACAGTATAGTACTCACGATTAGTATCAATAGTTAAATCACCGTGAATAGGAACAATAACGCCTACTTTTGTATAGGGTTCAAAACCTTTACTTTCTCCCAAAAATAACACTAATGAAGGTGATAAATCCCAAGCTCTAATTTTTCCTACAGCATCTCCTGTAACAAAAACATTTGTAGTTCCAGGAACTAAACGATTTGTAGTTTCAACCATCAACTTATCAGCACTGGAATAATAGTTAATACCCATTTCAACTCCTAAACGCGTCGAAAAACGATAACCTGCAGTTAATCCGGAACGAAAACCTTCTCCAAATGACCCATGATTTGTTTCTCTCGAAATTAAAGTAGTACCATCTGCTGCGTAAACATCCGTATTAGGAGCCTGACCATTTACAATTGGAAATTCCGTAGCTGCTGTTTGAATAAAATATGATCCTCCTAATTTAAAATACCAGCTTTCTGGTTTATCTGCTGTTTCTGTTTGCGCCATTGTGGCCATAGAGCAAACTAATAATCCTAATAAAAATAGGCTCTTTTTCATAATTCTGATTTTAATTAATTTATACAAACTTATAATAATTTAACATATTCCTGTACTCTGTGATACTTCCCTTTGTACGAAAACGTTGTAATTTTGAGCAATATTACTAAAAAACTATTATGCACGCATAATTTTAACTTAAAAAAATGCATTCTTCTAAATTTTAACTGTTAAAATTTAATTCAGCTTAAAATTTACCTGCATTTTTTCTAATTCCTGCAATAACTCTGTCGAAATCCTGATCTTTAATCGTCGGCTCGGCATTGTTAATTTGGTTACAACCTTTATTTCCTCTACTTCTTTTACTTCCTGCATTTTAGTTTCGCTTAATGCTACTTCGTTATCGTCATTTTCACTTTCATCAACAAAAACAGCATCTTCGGTTTCTTCAAACTCATTGGTTGTTTCTACCTCAACCAAACGCTTAATTTTTTCTAATTCCATGATTTCAAAAGTCACTGAATTATCTCCTTTATTATCATTAAATAAATGGCTTAGTTTATGGATAAATTCTGTTTGAAGGTCTTTTATATTCAACAATACAACTAATTTCTTAGCAAAAGCTTCAAGTATGTCCTGCAGCTGTCTAATTTCAACAAACTGCATTCTTGGCTCTGATTTTTTACCTGTATCGTGATTTACCCATCCGTCTTTAATCAATATTTTCAGGAATGCAAAATTGTTCTGAATCAGGAAGTGACGGAATTTTAAATATTCTTCACCAAAAATCTTAAACTCAAAACTTTCATCATAACCTTCTAAATTAAATACTGCCCAGCCTTTTCCGTTCTTTGCTACACGATGTTGTACGTTATGAATGATGCCTGCGAAAGTCAGGTTTTTACCCACATATTCGTTCATACTCTTCAACGCTTCCAATCGTGCATTGCAGAAGTATTTCATCTCAAATCTAAAATCATCAAGCGGATGCCCGGAAAGATAAATCCCAACTACCTCTTTTTCTTTTGCCAGTTTTTCCATCGTACTCCAGTCTTCACAAGGGGGAACAACAGGCTCTGCAATTTGTACTTCACTGGTTTCGCCAAACAAACTTACCTGCGATGAATTTTCGTTTTCCTGAAACTTCGATCCGTAACGCATCGCTTTTTCATAAAACGTAATTCCGTCGCCATCATCATGAAAATATTGTGCTCTTGTAGTTCCTTCAAACGAGTCGAAACCGCCGGCAAGCGCCAGATTTTCAATCGCTTTTTTGTTGGCTGCACGCAAATCTATTCGCTTCGCCAAATCAAAAATCGATTTATATCTTCCGTCTTTTCTGCATTCTACAATTGTCGCAACGGCTCCCGAACCTACACCTTTAATTGCCCCCATTCCAAAACGAACCGCATAATCATCGTTTACAGTAAATTTGTAATACGACTCATTTACGTCTGGACCCAATACCTGCAAGCCCATACGTTTGCATTCTTCCATAAAAAAGGATACTTGTTTAATATCATTCATATTATTCGAAAGAACCGCTGCCATATATTCTGCAGGATAATGCGCTTTTAAATATGCCGTTTGATAAGCAATCCAGGCATAACAAGTTGAGTGTGATTTGTTGAAGGCGTAACTCGCAAAAGCTTCCCAGTCTTTCCAGATTTTCTCCAGAATTTTTGCATCATGACCTTTTTTTGCCGCTTGCTCAACAAACTTAGGTTTCATTTTATCAAGTACATCTTTTTGTTTCTTACCCATCGCCTTACGCAATACGTCGGCCTCACCTTTTGTAAAGTCTGCCAGCGATTGCGACAAAAGCATTACCTGCTCCTGGTAAACCGTAATTCCGTACGTTTCTCCTAAATATTCCTCACAGGCATCTAAATCGTATTTGATTTCTTCTTCTCCATTTTTTCTTCGAACGAAAGATGGAATATACTCCAAAGGTCCCGGACGATACAAGGCATTCATGGCAATTAAATCTCCAAAAACCGTTGGCTTCAGATCTTTCATGTATTTCTGCATTCCGGGCGACTCGTATTGGAAGATTCCAACCGTTTCTCCCCTCTGGAAAAGCGCATAAGTTTCAACATCATCAATCGGGAAAGTATCCGGATCCAGATCAATATTTGTTCTGTATTTTACCAGTTTTACGGTATCTTTTATTAAGGTAAGGGTCTTCAAACCCAGGAAGTCCATTTTAAGCAATCCTGCACTTTCTGCAACCGAGTTATCAAACTGTGTTACATATAAATCAGAATCTTTTGCTGTGGTTACGGGAACAAAATTCGTAATATCCGATGGTGTAATAATTACACCACAGGCGTGAATTCCCGTGTTTCGCATGGATCCCTCAAGAATTTTTGCCTGCTGAATTGTTTCTCCGGCCAAATCATCTTCATTGGCAATGGCGATTAATTCTTTTACGTTATCAAATTCATCAGATCGAAGGGCTTTTTTAACATCCTCTTCGTTTTCAGAAATAAAACGCGCCAAATTCCATTTTGAAGGCATCATTGCCGGAATCAGTTTTGCAATTCTATCGGCTTCAAATAAAGGTAAATCCAATACACGCGCTGTATCACGAATCGCAGATTTGGTTGCCATTTTACCATACGTAATAATTTGCGCAACCTGATTTTTACCGTATTTATTGATAACATAATCCATAACTCGACCACGACCTTCATCATCAAAATCGATATCAATATCGGGCATGGATACACGATCCGGATTCAGGAAACGCTCAAAAAGCAAATCGTACTTAATTGGGTCAATGTTTGTAATTCCTAAACAATAGGCAACGGCAGAACCAGCTGCAGATCCACGTCCCGGCCCTACCGAAACGTCCATATTTCTGGCCTCGGCAATGAAATCCTGAACGATCAGAAAGTATCCCGGATATCCTGAATTTGAAATCGTCAATAATTCAAAATCTAAACGTTCCTGAATAGATTCTGTAATTTCGCCATATCGTTTTTTGGCACCCACCATCGTTAGGTGTCGCAGGTATTTATTTTCACCTCGAACGCCTCCATCAGCTTCATCTTCGACAACAACAAATTCTTCGGGAATATCAAATTTTGGAAGCAATACATCACGATAAAGTGAATAACCTTCAACCTTATCTACAATCTCCTGAATATTGATAATGGCTTCCGGCAAATCGGCAAAGAGTTTTTTCATCTCTTCTTCCGACTTATAATAATATTCCTGATTTGGCAATCCGTAACGGTAACCACGACCACGACCAATTGGCGTTGCTTGTTTTTCACCGTCTTTTACACACAATAAAATATCGTGTGCATTGGCATCTTCTTTATTTAAATAATAAGTATTATTTGTTGCGATTAATTTGACATTGTGTTTCTGAGCAAAATCAATCAGGGTTTTATTTACACGATTTTCATCTTCCTGATTGTGGCGCATAACTTCGAGATAAAAATCATCTCCAAATTGTTCTTTCCACCAAATCAAAGCTTCTTCGGCCTGGTTTTCACCGACATTCAGAATTTTACTCGGAATCTCGCCGTATAAATTCCCGGACAAAACCATGATGTCTTCCTTGTATTTTTCGATGATTTTTCGATCAATTCTTGGAACATAATAAAACCCCTCTGTAAATGCAATCGACGACATTTTTGCCAGATTATGATAACCATTTTTGTTTTTGGCTAATAATACAACCTGATTTCCGTTGTCTTTTTTGCTTTTATCTAAGTGATTATCACAAACATTAAATTCACAACCTACAATTGGTTTTATTTCGGTTTCCGTTGGTTCTTCTCCAGCTTCAGCTAAAGCTTTATTTTTTCCGGAAGCCGCTTTGTTATGATTCATTACGGCGCTCACAAAATGGAAAGCTCCCATCATATTTCCGGTATCTGTCATGGCTACTGCCGGCATTTTGTTTTTGGCTGTAGCCGCAACAATATTTCCAATACCTATAGTCGACTGAAGAACCGAAAACTGCGTATGGTTGTGTAAATGCGCGTATTTTGCAGCTTTAAAATCGGCTCTTTCTGAGTCTGAAACCGTAGTTTGTACCTCATCAACTTGTAAAGCTTTTATTTGCTCTCTGATTTTATCAGAAGCTGCTTTTAAATTGATGTGTTTTAATCCTATTAACGGAAATTCCTGTGGATTTCTCTCTTGAAATTCCTTAAAATATTCTTTAGGAACATCCAGTTCTTCTTTCGTAAAAACTTCTCTTCTAATTAACTCTAAGAAACAACGCGTCGTTGCCTCAACGTCGGCAGTTGCATTGTGCGCTTCTGCAAAAGGTTTATCAAAAAGATAACTGTGTAATTCTGTTAAGGTTGGCAGTTTAAATTTTCCTCCACGACCTCCGGGAAGTTGCAATAACGAAGCGGTAACTTCGGTACAAGTATCTAATACCGGCATTGTACTCATTGGAGAATCAACACCCATTCTATGGAATTCGGCTCCCATAATATTAACGTCGAAACCTAAATTCTGACCAACGATAAATTTGGTTTTGCTTAAAGCGATATTGAACTTCTCCAGAACTTCGGCCAGCGTGATTCCTTCGGCTTCAGCCAATTCCGTTGAAATTCCGTGAATACGTTCGGCATCATAGGGAATATTAAATCCATCCGGTTTAACCAAATAATCCTGATGTTCGATAAGCTTTCCCATTTCATCATGAAGCTGCCACGCGATCTGAATACAGCGAGGCCAGTTGTCAGAATCGGTAATGGGAGCATCCCAGCGTTTTGGTAATCCGGTTGTTTCGGTATCGAATATTAAATACATAGAGTTAAAATACAAAAATTAAGCTCCAAATTCCAATTTTTTTCCATATAAATAATTGATTATATGGAGGATATAAATTTGCCTTATAGAAAATGGAGGAAGTTCAAATTTACGTTTTTTTTAGGCTAATGAAAAACGAATTATCAACAAAAAGCATTAATCAAAATCATTATTAGAAACTGTTAAAAACCAATAAAAATGATAAAATTTCGGTTATTTGATGTTAAAAACTTCGATTATTCATTTTGGATACTCATTGGTCCAAAATGAACACTTTTAAACGTAGCTCTCGCCTGAACTTTGCTTCATCAAATTAAAACAAATTATTATGAAAACAATTTTTATCACAGGCGCTTCATCCGGATTAGGAAAAGCAACAGCAAAATTATTCCACAATCAAGGATGGAATGTAATCGCAACAATGAGAAATCCTGAAAAGGAAACAGAACTTTCGGGTTTAAAAAACGTAACCTTATTACCATTAGATGTTACCAATTATGATCAAATACAAAGCACGGTTCAAAAAGCTATTGAATTGGGTGATATTGATGTTGTTTTTAACAATGCAGGTTATGGATTGATTGGTCCTTTGGAAAGTTTTAACGACGATCAGATTACCAAACAACTTAACACTAATTTATTAGGAGTGATTCGTGTTACAAACGCTTTTATCCCGTATTTCAGAGAAAGAAAAAGCGGCTTGTTTATCTCAACTACTTCTATTGGCGGATTAATTTCTTTTCCTTTAGGATCGGTATATCACGCAACAAAATGGGGTCTTGAAGGCTGGAGCGAAAGTATGGCTTACGAATTAAATCCGTTTGGGGTAAACATAAAAACCGTTTCTCCGGGCGGTATTAAAACAGAATTTCTGCACGGCTCACTTGATTCTGGATCTAAACCAGAATATGAAGCAATGACAAACGCCTTGTTTGCAAATGTTGATACCATGTTTGAAATGGCATCGACTGCTGAACAAATTGCCGAAGTTGTATTTGAAGCTGCTACAGATGGAAAAAACAAACTAAGATATGTCGCCGGAGAAGATGCCAAAGCGCTTTACAAACAAAGACTTGAGGTAGGCGATGAAGTTTTTCGTGCTGAATTCGGGAAACAATTTTTGGGAGCATAATTTATTCTGATACCGCTCAGGTTTTGATAATCTGTGCGGTATTCGTTTTTGATTTTTTATACCTTTATATCATGGAAAAGAAAAATAATAATCCGTCAAAACTTTCTTCTATATCGCAATTTCATAGTTTATTTAATCTGCCAAAACCACTACATCCAATGATTAGTCTGGTGGATAATACCAAACTGGTCATCAATGCTGAATTGACAAATAATGCCTTTTTGCTTGATTTCTATAAGATATCTTATAAATATTCGACCAACGGAAAAATGGGATACGGTCAGAGCTATTATGACTTTAATGAAGGCGGATTAATGTTTACATCGCCCAATCAATTGATTTTTACCGATAATGAAGAAGGAGCCGAATATTTCGGATTTACGCTGTTTTTTCATCCCGACTTTATTAGAAATTATCCTTTAGGGAAAAACATCAAAAAATATGGGTTTTTCTCCTATGATACCAATGAAGCATTGCATCTTTCTGACACAGAAAAAACAACTATTATAGGATTATTAACAAGCATTGATAACGAACTTCATACCGCAATAGACGAAATGAGTCAGGATGTTATTGTTTCGTATATTGATGTTTTGCTTAATTACAGTAATCGCTTTTACAAACGTCAATTCATCACCCGAAAAACAATCAGTAGTGATTTATTACTTAAAGTAGAAGACACTCTCGATAATTATTTCAATAATGCCGAAACCTTAAAAAACGGATTACCAACAGTCGATTTTTTGGCTTCACAAATTAATGTTTCTACGCATTACCTTAGCGACATGCTTCGCAATTTAACCGGGCAAAATGCACAGCAGCACATTCATTCAAAACTAATTGAAAAATCTAAGGACTTTCTGATTTCTACCAATCTTTCAGTAGCAGAAATAGCCTATCAATTGGGTTTCGAATATCCTCAATCGTTCAGTAAATTATTTAAAAAGAAAACCAGCCTGACACCTTTAGAATTTAAAAATTCACTGAACTAATCTTCAAAATTATTCTAAAAACATTCTCTTCAAAAACTTAGTTTTTATTTTAAAAAACATAAAATTTCATAAAAATACACTTCTTGGATGTCGTAGTATTTAGACATTTTATTGAGTCTAAATAGTGGCTTAAAAAACAGCTTAAAAGCATTCATAATTCATAAAAGCATCCATTTCGAAAAGAAATCAAAAATAGCAATTATTACTATTTTTAATCATTTTGTTACATATTTTTAAATTAATTATTATATTTTATAGTGATTATAAGATAAATTTGCAAACTATTAAAACAAAGAGCAATTAAACAAAATTAAAGCTGAAAAAGAAAATCAAAATCAATTTCTAAATCATTTTTCTGCCAAAATTTAATACACAAAAGCCTATTCGTAATTTGTATTTTGTTTTGGGTATCGTATATAATGAAATATTGAAATTGACGCATTTGTATCTTTTTTTACTTTTGTTTTGCTATTTAATAAACAGGAATTGCTGTGATTATAGAAATTACAATTAAAAAAATAAAAATGAGTAAGACATTATTTGACAAAGTATGGGATTCACATGTAGTGCGTAAAATTGAAGATGGACCAGATGTGTTTTTTATTGACCGCCATTTCATTCACGAAGTTACGAGTCCTGTTGCTTTTTTAGGATTAAAAGCAAGAGGCGTTAAGGTTCTTTACCCTGAGCGTACTTTTGCAACTGCAGATCACAATACACCAACCATAAACCAACATTTACCAGTTGAAGATGCGCTATCTGCAAATCAGCTTAAAGCGCTTGAGGATAATGCTGCCGAATACGGTATTTCTCACTGGGGATTAGGTCACATTAAAAATGGAATTGTACACGTAGTTGGTCCTGAAAACGGAATTACTTTGCCAGGTGCTACTATTGTATGTGGAGATTCTCACACGTCTACTCACGGTGCTTTTGGAGCGATTGCTTTTGGTATCGGAACTTCTGAGGTGGAAATGGTGCTTTCTACGCAATGTATTATGCAGCCAAAACCAAAGAAAATGCGTATTAACGTAAACGGTCAATTAAGTAAAGGTGTTGGTCCAAAAGACGTTGCACTTTATATTATTGCACAATTAACTACTTCTGGAGGTACAGGATATTTTGTTGAATACGCCGGAGATGTTTTCGAAAACATGTCTATGGAAGGCCGTATGACCGTTTGTAACTTAAGTATCGAAATGGGTGCCCGTGGTGGAATGATTGCACCTGATCAAAAAACTTTTGATTTCCTTGAAGGAAGACTTTACGCTCCAAAAGGCGAAGCCTGGACTAAAGCAGTTGAATATTGGAAAACTTTAAAAACGGATGCTGATGCTGTTTTTGATGCTGAATTAAACATCAACGCTTCAGACATTGAACCAATGATTACTTATGGTACTAACCCAGGAATGGGAATTGGTATCTCAAAACATATTCCAAACGCCAATCAGGTTGAAGGCGGTGAGGAAACTTACAAAAAATCGCTTGCCTATATGGGCTTCCATGAAGATGATGTGATGATTGGAAAACCAATTGATTATGTTTTCTTAGGAAGTTGTACAAATGGTCGTATTGAAGATTTTAGAGCTTTCGCCGAAATTGTAAAAGGAAGAAAAAAGCGGATAATGTTACCGCTTGGTTAGTTCCGGGTTCTCATGTTGTTGAAGCTCAGATTAAAGAAGAAGGTATTTTAGATATTTTGACAGAAGCTGGTTTCGTACTACGTCAGCCGGGATGTTCTGCTTGTTTGGCTATGAATGATGATAAAGTTCCTGCCGGAAAATATGCAGTAAGTACATCAAACAGAAACTTTGAAGGTCGTCAGGGTCCAGGTTCAAGAACGCTTTTAGCAAGTCCAATTATGGCTGCGGCTGCGGCTGTTACCGGAAAATTGACAGATCCTAGAGAATTGTTTTAATTTTATTATCAGGCAGAGTTTCATGAAAAAAATAGTATTAGTATTTACAATTTTAGCTTTTTATTCTTGCAATCAATCTTTAGAAGATAAAATTGTTGGGAAATGGAATTTTGAAAATGTAGATTCTCAAATACTGGACCTTTCAGAATTGCGATACAAAAATTCAAGTCTTAGCAACTTACTGGGAAGTAGTTTTTATGAAACGAATTATTTGTTTTTTCAAAAAGAAAAAAGCTATAAAGGTGTTTTAGGCGTGTACAATGGCATTTATACTGATGGTAATTGGTCTTTTAATGAAAATGATTCGATTGTGTCATTTACTGAAAACAGAATCACAAAACCATTTCTAAAAATAAAATCTGTAAGCGATAAAGAACTGCGATTTAGTGTCGTCAGTAAACATCCAACTCTGGATAATCTCATGGAGTTTGTTTTTGTAAAAGAGAATCAGGAATTAAATAATTCGAAATTCGATTATACTCAAAAGCAATTTAATTTATGGAGAAAAAGCCCTGATGAGCCTGAAGATTTAAATCAGATATCAAAACGAGTAAAGCAATGTCTTGAATATTCGGTTACTTATTTGAAATACAATTTAGAGCAAAAGAAAAGCAGCGTTTCATTAAAAGAAATAAGTTTTCTGCCTATCAATTTTTACGATAACGGAATCCAATTGAAAGATCCTGATGAATTACAAAAATGGGACAATGTCTTTTTTAGTAATGTAGATGCTTTAAATGGCCGTGAGATTATTAAACAAATCATTAAAACTGATTTTAGTTTACCAGAAGATAAAAGTGGATTAGAGTTAGATATCTACATATTAGAAGAGATAAAAAATAGAATAAAATAAAAAAGACCATCATGGCATACGATAAATTTAATATACTTACCAGCAGCGCAGTGCCGTTGCCAATTGAGAACGTAGATACAGATCAAATCATCCCGGCGCGTTTCTTAAAAGCTACAAAACGTGAAGGTTTTGGAGACAATCTTTTTAGAGACTGGAGATATAACGGAGATGATTCTCCAAAAGCTGATTTCGTTTTAAACGATTCAACTTATAGCGGAAAAATCCTTGTTGGAGGAAAAAACTTCGGTTCTGGATCTTCAAGAGAGCACGCCGCATGGGCAGTTTACGATTACGGTTTTAGAGCCGTAGTTTCAAGTTTCTTTGCTGATATCTTTAAAGGAAACTGTCTAAATATCGGTGTTTTGCCAGTTCAGGTTAGTCCGGAATTTGCTGATACTATTTTTAAAGCAATAGAAGCTGATCCTAAAACAGAATTAGAAATCAACTTGCCAAACCAAACGATTACTTTATTGGCAACTGGTCAATCAGAATCTTTTGCAATTAACGGATACAAAAAGAATAATATGATTAATGGCTTTGATGACATTGATTATCTACAAAATATTAAAGAAGATATTGTGACTTTTGCCGATAAACTTCCTTACTAAAAAATCAGGTTCAGTCCTATGAGACCCGGCAGGTTTTTGAAACTTGTCGGGTTTTTCTAAATTAAATTAGAAAACATAGAACGCAGATCAAACGGATTTGCTATCGCAAAAACGCTGAAAAAAACAGATTTTATTTTTAACTAAAGTAAAAATCAGTGATAATCTGCGTCTTCGCAAAGCGAATCAGTAAAATCAGCGTCACAATTAAAATATGGATCAACAATATCCAACCCATTAGAAATTTAGAATATCAATATGGAAAAAAGAAAAATTGAAATAATGGATACGACGCTTCGTGATGGTGAACAAACCTCGGGAGTATCTTTTTCTGCTGCAGAAAAACTGACCATTGCACAATTGTTGTTGGAAGAATTAAATATTGATAGAATCGAAATTGCATCTGCCCGTGTGAGCGAAGGCGAATTTCAGGCTGTAAAAGGCATTACAACCTGGGCGACAGAGAAAGGCTATATTGATCGCATTGAGGTCCTTTCGTTTGTAGACGGAGGTGTTTCGATCGACTGGATGAAAAAAGCCGGAGCAAAAGTGCAGAATTTGCTGACCAAAGGTTCAATGAACCACTTAACGCATCAATTGAAAAAAACTCCGGAACAGCACTTTTCCGAAATTGCACAAATCATTGCTTTAGCAAAAGAAAATGATATTGAAACCAATGTTTATCTGGAAGACTGGAGCAACGGAATGCGAAATTCTCCGGAATATGTTTTTCAATTTCTGGATTTTTTAGCAACACAACCCGTTAAAAGAATTTTACTTCCTGATACTTTAGGGGTTTTAATTCCGTCTCAAACCTTTGAATTTATATCTAAAATAAGAGCAAAATATCCTCAGATTCATTTCGATTTTCATGCACATAACGATTACGATTTAAGTATTGCTAATGTCATGGAAGCCATAAAAGCTGGCATCAACGGACTTCACGTTACTGTAAACGGAATGGGAGAACGCGCCGGAAATGCGCCGCTCGAAAGCACAGTTGCCGTTATAAATGATTATCTGCCAGAAGTAAGCATCAACATCAAAGAAACTTCTCTTTATACGGTAAGTAAATTGGTAGAAACTTTTACAGGCTACAGAATTCCCGCAAACAAGCCAATTGTTGGCGATAATGTTTTTACGCAAACTGCCGGAATTCATGCCGATGGTGACAATAAAAATAATTTATATTTTAATGATTTGCTTCCGGAACGCTTTGGAAGAAAAAGAAAATACGCTTTAGGAAAAACTTCAGGAAAAGCCAATATTGAAAAAAATCTTCAGGAATTAGGTTTAAAATTAAATCAGGAAGATTTAAAATTGGTTACGCAAAGAATTATAGAATTAGGCGATAAAAAAGAAACCGTTACTAAAGAAGATTTGCCATACATTATTTCAGATGTTTTGGACAGTCATACTTATCAGGATAAAATTACAATTGAATCTTATGTATTAATGCATTCAAAGGGAATGCGTCCGTCTACAACTTTGCTGTTAAAAATTGACGACGAAATTATCGAAGAAAGTGCTCAGGGCGACGGTCAGTTTGATGCTTTTATGAATGCTTTGTCGAAAATTTACAAAAGTAAAAAACTAACGCTTCCAAAATTAATTGATTATGCAGTAA
Organism: Flavobacterium sp. AC274; assembly: GCF_979258275.1. Classification (NCBI taxonomy): domain Bacteria; kingdom Pseudomonadati; phylum Bacteroidota; class Flavobacteriia; order Flavobacteriales; family Flavobacteriaceae; genus Flavobacterium; species Flavobacterium sp. AC274. Next base: position 232,686 of record NZ_OZ409852.1, read on the forward strand.
GAATTCCACCCGGAAGTAGCTCTGACGCCTTATGCGAAACAATTATAACCTGGACAAACAACGGAAAAGAATTTAAAACAAGAGGATTAGATTCTGATCAAACAGTTGCTGCAATTATTGCAACTCAAAAAATGCTGAATGTAATTGCTTAAGATAGTTGCAAAGGTTCAGAGCTACAAAGGCACCGAGGTTTTTATACCTGCTTTTAAAAACTTTGAACCTTTGCTCCTTTGTCACTTTGAACCTATAAAACAATAATTACTTAAAAACAAATCTTAACATCAGTAAGATTCTGACTATTTTTGCGAGCCAAACCTATATTAAATAATGAAACCTACTTTTACAATTATTATTTTTATTCTGTTTTTTTGTCGCGGTTACAGTCAGACTTATAAGCCCTTTGATACAATTTCATACGAAAAAAGAAAACTGTTTTTAAAAGAATTCAAAAGCAGTAATGATCAAAAAATAAAAGAAATAAAAAAACTTATTCAGGAAAAGTGAGTAAGGAAATGGAAGCTGTATACAAAAGTCAATTTGAAGATTTTTCAAGAACAATCGACAATAAAGAACTTTATTTTGATGAAAATCTTCAAAATTATAGTCAAAAAATACTAGCCGAAATTACACGCAATAATCCTTCTTTAAGCAACAAAAAAATCGCTGTTTACTTTTCCCGAGACCCGGAAGCTAATGCATACAGTATTGGTGACGGTACAATTGTATTCAATCTTGAACTATTAAGATATTTAGCCGATGAAGCAGAAATAGGATATATTATTTGCCATGAAATAGCGCATTACGCTTTAAATCACAGAGAAAAAAGTATTGAAAAAGAAATTTCATCTCAAAATTTAAAAGAAGCAAAAGCACTGGAAAAAGACCTGAAAAAATCCAAATTCAACAAACAAATTAAGTCAGAAAGTTTTGCAAAAAACAGTGTATATTCAAGAAAAAACAGATCTCGCCTTCAGGAATTCCAGGCAGATTCATTAGGTCTTGATTATTTTAAAAATACCAAATACAATAGTGCATCAAGCATTAATTTATTAAAACATCTTTCGAAAACGGATATAGAAACAGATAGTTTGCCGAGAGTTAGTTATCCTAAAAACTTCACAACTAAAAATCAGAAATTTATTAAAGACTGGGTTACTATGGAGGATTACTCTAAATACTCCTACTCTAAAGAAAATATATTTAAATGGGACGTTGATTCGTTAAAAACACATCCTAATTGCGAGCAGCGCATTGAAAAAATAAGCAAACAAGTAAAAAATACTAAGACGAATTATTACACAGATAAAGCTTTTTTTGATGATTTAAAAAAGAGAATCGAATACGAGCAAATATATAGTAATTATTACTTGAAAAACTATGGTTCAAGTCTATACGATGCTCTTAAATTGAAAGAAAAAAATCCGAAAAGTATTTATTTAAAAGAAATGATTACATCAAATCTGGAAGCCCTGGCCAAAGCCAAAAAAGAAATGAGAATCAACTCTTATATACCATCAATAAATCCGAATGAACAAACAAAGAGTCAGCAGTATTATTTCAATTTCATGGCGAATTTAACTTTATCTGAGTTAGAACAATTAGCTTTGGATTATAAAAATGAACCAACAAACCCAATTAAATAAACATAAAAGCCTACTTATCCCTTATGAAAAAAACTTACTTATTATTTTTCCTGCTCCTCACGACTTTTTGTTTTAGTCAGTCATATACTGTTTTAAATGCAGCAGCCGGAGAATATATGGCTTTTCAACCTATTTATGATGATTCTGAACTTTTTGGTTATGTAGAATTACGTACCATGAATATTGATGAAAATAACACCGTAACAATAAAATATATTGTTTTAGATAAAAATTTCAACACAATGTGTTCCGGTACTTTAATGGAAAAAACCTCTAATTCAAAACGCAAGAAAAAATTTGAAGACATTACCTATTCTGATGGTTTCATTCGCCTTGACTTTTTTGAATTTTCACAAGCTTTTGGACAAGATGCTTTTCCTTACTTTAAAACGTATCAGGTTATTGATTTAAAAAAGAACACTGTTATTACTAAAGGAATTTATAATCCTGAAGTAAAAGACATTGACAAGAAGTATGATAAAATAGACCGAAAAGGTTATCTCTGCTACTCTTTAAATAAAACAGGTTTTTTAATCATGGAAACAAACCCGGATACAGAAATTGGGAATGAAGCTTCTATCTTTTATGCGTTGAATTTTAAAAACGAAAAAATTTGGGAATACAAGACCAATCGTGAATTGAAAAAATACCTTATGAATTATACGCCTATTAATTATGATGAAAAATACATTGTATTGGAAGGTTATTTTTATAAAAAAACAAAAAGAGAACAACGACATATTCTGGTGTTAGATGCTAAAACAGGAAAAGAATTGCTTTATCTGCCAACATCTAGTGAATATACCGTAACAAGAGAATATACTTACCTTAATGGAGATAAAATTTATACCGGTGGAAGATTTTTTGAAAAAGACTCAAAAGAAGAATACGTAACTGATGAATCTTTAGGTATTTATCAAACTATTATTGACATTAAATCAAGTAAAGTTATTAGAGACAAATATGTTAAGTACGATCAATTTCCGGATTTAAAAATCAATAAACACGGAAAAATACGCGGTGAAGGATTTTTAAGCTTTAAAAGAACAAGCATTAACCCAGACGGAACTACATTTGTACTTGGAGAAGCATATTGGCAAAAACAACAATACAGAGCTTATACACAGCTATATACATTTTTAATGGATAAAGATTTTAATCCGGTAAAAACTGTAGAATATGAAGTAAAACGTACCAGAGGATCTAAATATGATTTTTCGCAACGTTTAGCAAATAGCGCCGGAAGAGCGTATTTCTTTTTTGATAAGAATGATGATAAAGATTTAGAATTGAATATTTTAAATTATTATTTTAAATCACAAAAACAAGCAATTCAAAAAATGCCAATTACTAATGACGATAGTGCAATTAGCGTTTTTCCAGCCAAAAGCGGCTATGTTGGAATTGCAGAGTACTTTAAAAAACCGGAGAAAACCGGAAAATTTATGGAAGTGCGACTTGAGAAATTAAATTATGAACGCGAATAAACCCGATTATCTATTAACAATTATATAAAACCATTAAATATGAAATTTAATATAGCCCTTTTAGCAGGAGACGGAATTGGTCCTGAGGTAATTAATGAAGCTGTAAAAGTATCTGACGCTATTGCCAAAAAATTCAATCACGAAATAACATGGACACCAGCTTTAACAGGAGCTTGTGCAATCGACGCAGTTGGAGTTCCTTATCCTGATGAAACTCATGAAGTTTGTATGAAAGCCGATGCAGTTTTGTTTGGAGCAATTGGACATCCAAAATACGATAACGACCCAAGTGCGCCAGTTCGTCCGGAACAGGGATTATTGTTGATGCGTAAAAAATTAGGTTTATTTGCTAATGTTCGTCCAACTTTTACTTTTCCATCTTTAATTGATAACTCTCCTTTAAAAGAGAAAGAATTGAAGGAACTGATTTGGTTTTCTTAAGAGAATTAACAGGCGGAATTTACTTTGGAGAAAAAGGAAGAAGAGACGGCGGAGAAACTGCTTTTGACAATTGTGTTTACACAAGAGCCGAAGTACAGCGTTTGGCTAAAAAAGGTTTTGAATTAGCCATGACAAGAAGTAAAAAATTGTGTTGCGTTGATAAAGCAAACGTTTTAGAAACTTCACGTTTATGGAGAGAAACAGTTCAGGCAATGGAAAAAGATTACCCTGAAGTTACGGTTTCATATGAATTTGTTGATGCCGTAGCGATGCGTTTGGTTCAATGGCCAAACTCTTATGATGTATTGATTACTGAAAATTTATTTGGAGATATTTTAACTGATGAAGCTTCTGTGATTTCGGGTTCAATGGGATTAATGCCTTCTGCGTCTGTTGGAGAACACACTTCATTATACGAACCAATCCACGGATCTTATCCTCAAGCTACAGGATTAAATATTGCTAACCCTTTAGCGACTATTTTATCTGCAGCAATGATGTTCGAAGATGCTTTTGGTTTAAAAGACGAAGCCGAAGCGATAAGAGCAGTTGTAAATAAATCACTAGAACAAGGAATTGTTACAGAAGATTTAGCACCAAAAGGGTCAAAAGCTTACAAAACCAGCGAAGTTGGAGATTGGCTTGTAGCGAACTTATAATTAATTTGTTTCAGGTTTTATTTTGTTTCAGGTTTCAGGTTATTGAAACGTGAAACAAAATAAACTTGAAACTTGAAACAAATTTCACCGCATAAAAAAAGGGATCAACTTTCGTTGATCCCTTTTATATATTTAGAAAAAAATATTAATATCCTCCTCTGTTACCACCACGGTCATTTCCACCACGGCTGTTTCCTCCACCATAACCTCCGCGTGAATCTCCACCACGACTGTTATTGTTGAAGCTTCTTCTTTCACCTTCAGGTTTCGGTTCAGATTTATTAACCACAATTGCACGACCTTGAACAGTAGCTCCGTTCAATTCATCAATTGCTTTTTGAGCTTCAGCATCGTTTGGCATCTCAACAAAACCAAAACCTTTGCTTCTTCCTGTAAATTTATCAGTAATGATCTTAACTGAATCTACTGCTCCGTAAGCCTCGAAAGACTCTCTTAAATCTGCTTCCTCAATACTGAATGGAAGACTTCCAACAAAAATGTTCATATGTACTTATTTATAATAATGTAGCAAATGTAGTCTTATTTTTCTCTAATCTACTATATATTAGTTTATTTATGTTTTTATTTTGATTTTAAAAAGCAGAATTCAATAAAAATGGCTACTGATTATTAAAATGTTAATTAGCATTAAAATTAGAACTAACAGAAACAGGCACTTTATAAAAAACCCCTTCAGAAAAATTGATCTGTGTTTTTTCAGTGTTTTCGGCATTAGTATTTACTGCGGTAAATTTAAATGTTCCTGAAATAGTGTTGTTTTCAGTATTATACTCAGTAATCACAATCTGGCCATTTCCTATATTAGTACCTGTGGTAAACTCTTCTGTTTGTGTTGAAAGAGTATTAGAATAAGATGCTTTGGAAATATCATTTTTGCCAAGAGTATAGGTTTGCGGTGATAGAGAATTAGTTTGCAATGTTATTTTTTCAAATCCTAAATATCCTTCTATAATTAAATGACCTGTCGTTGTTGTATATGCTTTATAGTCTTGGGCTCTCCAAAAAACATTGTCTTTTAAGGTTTGAAATGCCGGATTATTGAATTTCACATCTTCGGTACAAGAGGTGATCATAAAAATTAATGAAAACAAATAAAGGTACTTTTTCATAGAAATGAATTTATAAGACAAAAATATTGCATTGGATATAAATATTTTAAAAACCTCATTAAATACAACAAAAAATTAAGGAAATTTACTTTAACATATTTAATACTCTTTCGAACGCACAATTCAGAAAAAAATTATATCTTTGCGCCCTTAATTAACAGAGGTCGAGTACCTCAAAATTTAATCATACGATTATGTCAGTAAAAATTAGATTACAAAGACACGGTAAAAAAGGAAAACCTTTTTACTGGGTTGTAGCTGCAGATGCACGCTCAAAAAGAGATGGTAAATACTTAGAGAAAATCGGTACTTACAATCCAAACACTAACCCGGCAACTATCGACTTAAACCTTGATAGTGCAGTTAAATGGTTACACAATGGTGCACAACCAACTGATACTGCAAGAGCAATTCTTTCTTACAAAGGTGCTTTATTGAAACACCACCTTGATGGAGGTATTCGTAAAGGTGCTTTAACTCAAGAGCAAGCTGATGCTAAATTATCTGCTTGGTTAGATGCTAAAGCTGGAAAAGTTGATGCTAAAAAAGACGGTTTAACAAAAGCGCAAGCTGATGCTAAAGCTAAAGCTTTTAAAGCAGAGCAAGAAGTTAATGCTAAACGTTTAGCTGCTGCAGCTCAGGCTGAAGCTGATGCTATCGCTGCTGAAACTCCTGCAGTTGAAGAAGAAGTTGCTGAAGTTGAAGCAGAAGCTACAACTGAAGAAGCTCCTGCTGCTGAAGAAAATAACGAAACAACTGAAGCATAATTTTAGCTAGCGAGAATGCGTAAAGAAGAATGTTTTTATTTAGGTAAAATCGCTAAAAAATTTAGTTTCAAAGGTGAAGTTCTGGCTTATTTAGACACGGACGAACCTGAGTTATACGAAAATCTGGAATCAGTGTTTATTGAATGCAATAAACACCTGGTTCCTTTTTTTATTGAAAAAAGTTCATTGCATAAGAACGACTTTCTAAGAATTCGTTTTGAAGACATGAATACAGAAGAAGATGCAGATGCCATTATGGGAAATGCTATTTATCTTCCTTTAAGTATGTTGCCAAAACTTTCCGGCAACAAATTTTATTTCCACGAAGTTATTGGTTTCGAAATTGAAGACCAGCGTTTAGGCGTTTTTGGAAAAATTGCTGCCGTAAACGATACTACAGCCCAACCTCTTTTTGAAGTTTTAAATGGCGAGGTCGAAATGCTAATTCCGATGATTGATCATTTTCTTGTAAAAATTGATCGTGAGAACAAAAAAGTAATCATGAACTTGCCTGAAGGGCTTGTTGAAATGTACCTTTAATAAGAAATTCCAATTTTTAAATTCCAAATTCCAATACGAAGAGTTATTTCTTAAATTATATTTGACAGAAAAAACTTTCAAAATAAATATTTTTGCTATTTTTAAATCCTATTTATTGGAATTTAAAATTTTAAAAATATTGGAATTTACACTATGACTAAACCCTAAGATTTAGAGGAAAGAACTTTTTTATTTGCAAAAGAGTGTCGAGCATACATTAGAACTTTATCTAAAACAACATCAAATATTGAAGATGGAAAACAATTAATAAGATCTTCCGGCTCTATTGGGGCGAACTATATTGAAGCGAACGAAAAGCTCGGAGACAAAGATTTAATATTTAGACTTAAAATATCCCGAAAAGAAGCCAAAGAATCCAAATTTTGGCTACGATTACTTCATGAATTAAATCCAGACCAAAAAACACTTTCAGATTCCTTATTATTTGAAGTAGAAGAATTACGAAAAATTTTATCTGTAATAATCACTAAAACTTCAAAATAATTATTGAGATTTTAATCTTACTTTTGCAATTCAAAAACACATAGTTTTACTCCTTTTGCAATTGGAATTTGGAATTTCTTTTTTTGGAATTTTGCCTTTTCAGAGTTGGAATTTGGAATTTAAAAAATTGGAATTTAATATTATGTTTTCATTCAAGCAATTTTCTATCGAACAAGACAAAACCGCTATGAAAGTCGGAACAGATGGTGTTTTACTAGGTTCTTGGGCTCCAATTCATCATAATCCGTTTAGTATTTTAGATATTGGTGCCGGAACCGGAATAATTGCTTTAATGCTTGCTCAGCGTACTTCTGCTGAACAAATTGATGCTCTTGAAATTGATGAAGAAGCTTACGAACAAGCCGTTGATAATTTTGAAAACTCGCCTTGGGGAGATCGTTTATTTTGTTTTCATGCCGGTCTGGACGAATTTATCGAAGAACCGGAAGATGAATATGATTTGATTGTTTCAAATCCTCCTTTTTATGCCGAAGATTACAAAACCGAAAACGAGCAACGCGATTTGGCACGTTTTCAAGACGCAATGCCTTTTGAAGAACTAATTGAAGCTGCTGATTTATTACTTTCTGAAAACGGAATTTTTGCTTTAATCATTCCATTCAAAGAAGAAAAAAACTTTATTGCCTTAGCCAAAGAATCCGAATTATATCCTGTTAAAATTACCCGCATAAAAGGAACTCCAACTTCTGAAATCAAACGTAGTTTATTGGCTTTTAGCCGAAATGAAACTTCAGAAATTGAAATCGACGAATTAATTATCGAAATCAGCAGGCATGTTTATACTCCGGAGTATATTGAATTGACTAAGGATTTTTATTTGAAGATGTAAAGGAGTTTTTTCAAAGTTTTGAGCTTTTAAAAAGATTAATGTATTTGTTATTTACCATTTTTAGCAAAAAGTATTGCTCTCTCCAAAATCTCATCTTTTCCTTGCTGAATCCCCACAATAGTTCGTTTTATCTCAATATCAGGAACAATTCCAATACGCTGAACTTCTTTTTTGTTTGGATAAAAAACACCATAACACGTAAATGACGAAGAAAATCCTTTTATAATACCAAATCTATAGTTTGCACCATCTGCGCCTCCTGTCTGACTGCCAATAACAGTAGTTTTGGGAGCGGTTTGAAGCGCCATAACGTTATGTTCTGCATGACTAACCGCATTTTCATCAACTAGGACAATTACTTTTCCTTTGTAATAATCTGGATTTGTTTTACCACATTTGTCAACTTCTGATCTCCAAACATAACGACCTGGAAAACTAACATCCGGATCAATATATTTAACATATTCTACTGATTCTGGATTAAGCCATTCTGCAAGGGCGTACATTACATCGTGAGGTCTTTTTCTGTTATCAAAAATAATAGCATTTGTGTTTCTAAATTCTTTAATTAAATTTGGAACATCTTCAACATCAAGCGCATCAAAATTTACATAACCAATATTTCCTTCTAAAATTTTCCATTTTTCCTCCTTTAAAAATTGAACTTTTAAATCCTGATATTTATATCTGTTTATTAATTTTACAGCTGTTTTTCCATCTCTGATAAATTCAATTTCAAAAGAGGGTGTTTTTCCATTAAAAATGGCCCAATAAGCATTTTTTAAAACTGAAGGTTCATTCGATCCTTCAACATATTTCGAATTTTCTTTTAGAATTTGGGCGATTGTTTTTCCTTCTACTTTTGTAATTACATCTCCAATTTTCAAATCGCTAATTTTTGCCAGAGAATCGTTTTTAAAACCAACAACAACTGCTTTCTGATCGATGATTTTAACCTCAACAGGAATAAATTTATCACCAAAATATTCAAACAGCTGAGGCATTTGAGTTGAACCGTGTGTGTCGTTTATTTTTATAGAAATTTCCCGCAATGCTAAAGCAAAATCTTTTTCAGATTCTGGCGCAATAATTCTTGGAAGGAATTCAATTAGTGTCTTATCCCAATTTTGATCCATTTGATATTTATACGGAAAAAAATATTCAATGTAATTCCAATATCTGAACAAAGCCAAAAGACGCATATTTTTGTCTGTCCATTTAAAATCTGCATATTTTACTTCATTCTTAAATTGCAAAGGCGCACTGCCTCCGCCAAATGAATAATCAACATAATATTGTTTGCCCTGAATTCGATTTTCCTCAATAAATTTCAGTTTTTTAGAAAGTGATTTAGAAAATAATTCATTTTTATTGATCCACGACAAATCAAAGTTTTTGTCAAAATACTCTTTTTTGAATTTACCGCTTTATACATTTTTACTTCGCCTAATGAAGTAATCCAGTTTTCCATCACTAAAGAAAATGCTTCTGCAGAGTTTGCTTCTTCTACTTTGGGCAAAATTTGAAACAATTGATCATCCCAATTTTTGCTTCCATCAGCAACATTTGGATGATAATATTTTAGAAATCCCCAAATTTTTGCAGTTGTAGCTAATTTTTGAGTTTCGCTGACAGGCTTTGAAAAGGAATATTGGCATAATAGAAAAAAAACAATCAATAGAATCTTTTTCATTTGAAAAATTGGTTTGGTTAGTCAATAGTTTGGGAAATAATTTTTAAACCTGCTCGAAAATACTTTTAAACTGATAGAGTATTCTTTCGAGTAATCGTAAATCTTCGGTTACAATTTCTGCACTTCCTTTCATTTCTTGTTGAAACACAATTTGTTTCTTATAAGAGGTTTTTAATCCATTTGGAAGAGCAACATCTAATAATAAATTTCCGTCTTTATCCGGAACCAGGGAAATATTCTGAATTTTGCCATACAATACACCAAATTCCCTATCTGGAAAATTTGCCAGACGAATATTTACTTTCTGTCCTACTTTGATTTTTCCTGAATTCAAAGCTGGAGCTTTTACTTTTCCGACAAAACCATTTTTAGCGTCGGGAATTATCGAAAACACATTATCGCCTGTATTTATAGTTTGATTTTCTGTCCAAACCTGCAAAAAAGTAACAACACCGCTAACCGATGATTTCAAGGTATAATTAAGTTCCCAGTCTTTTATTACTTTTTTGAGCTGATAGAAAGACTGCGCCATACCGCGTTCCAGATTAACTTCTTCTTTAGTACTATTTATATGAGAACTCTGGCTCGATTTTGTATTATCAATCAAAGCAGATCTTAATTGAGAAATAGACGTTAAAAGGCTTTTATAACTCTTTTGAGCCTGGAGATAACCTAATTTTTTGGCCTCCATTTCCTGTGCCGAAATAATTCCTTTATTGAATAAAGTTTCAAAACGGGCAATTTCATTTTTTTGAAGCTGCAACTCGCTTTCATTTAATATTTTTTGCTGCTGCAGAATATCCAATCTTTCTTTTATCTGAATTTTTTCAGAAATCTGCGCTCTGTTCTCTACTTCATATGGATGCAAACTTTCATTTAATTGCTGCGCCTGATAATCTTTCTGAAAAACAGCATAAGCGCTTTCAATTTCTCCTAACTGTGTGTTTTTTAGTAAAGCAAATGGAAATTCTTTTTTTGGATCGTTGATATTATATTCATCAACTATTTTTTTCAATAAAAACACATTTTTATAATTGGCTGTATTTTCGATAATGGCAAGTGTTGTGTTTTTTTCTACTATCGATTTATCTTTAACCAAAATCGCTTCAATTCGCCCCGAAGTTTTTGAAACTATTTTTTCTGGCGGAATATTGGTTGTAATTACAATTTCGGTATTTACAACATCCGGATATTTAATAAACCAGGACACAAAAAACAACATGAAAAGTATCACGAATATCAAAACTGTTCCCCAACGTATCATCCAATGTGGTACTTTGGTGAGAATGTCCTGAACCTCTTCACTTCTTAATTCAAATGTATCTTCTGCCATGATTAATTTCCTAATTGCAATTGATTTCTAACCAACTCAAAATAATTTCCTTTTTGTTCTACTAAAGCCGAATGTGAGCCAATTTCAATAATTTTTCCTTTGTCTAAAACCACAATTTGATCGGCGTTCATAACTGTACTTAATCGGTGCGCAATAACAACTACGGTTTTATCTTTAAAGAAAATATCAAGTTTTCGCATAATTTCTCTTTCATTATTGGCATCCAAAGCCGAAGTTGCTTCATCAAAAAACAAGATTTCAGGGTTTTTATAAACGGCTCTGGCTATCAGTAATCGCTGTTTTTGCCCGGTGCTCATACCTAAACCTTCAGAACCAATTTTTGTATTATAACCCAGTGGTAAACCGCTTACATATTCTTTTATATTGGCTACGTCTGCAGCATAAACCAATCGTTCTTTATCCACTTTATCTACTCCAATGGCAATATTATTGGCAATGGTATCACTAAAAATAAAGCCTTCCTGCATTACGGCTCCAATATTAGATCGCCATGCCTTTTGAGAAATATTTTTTAATTGTGTGTTTCCAATATTGACTTCTCCGGTATTTGGCTCATAAAATTTGAGTAATAATTTCATGAGTGTTGTTTTTCCGCTTCCGCTAACGCCTACTATTGCGGTGACTTTATTGGCCGGAATTACTAAACTTAAATTTTCCAGTACCGGAATATCAGATCCTAAATATCGGAACGAAAGGTTTTTTATATCAATATCGGCATCATAAGGAACATCACTTGTTTGATTTGTTTCTTGCTGTATTTCATCTTCTTTTTCATGGATTTCAGATAATCTCGCTAGTGATATTTTGGCATCCTGAAGTTCTCTGACAAATTCTATAAGTTGCGTAATTGGTCCGTTTAAACTTCCAACAATCGAGCTGATGGCCAGCATCATCCCAAGAGTAATTGAACCATCGATAACTAATTTTGCAGATAAAAAGATGATGAAAATATTTTTCAATTCATTGATCATAGAAGACCCAATGGTTTGTGTTTGTTCTAAAACCAATCCCTTAATCGAAACCCTGAAAAGTCTTGCCTGTACATACTCCCACCCCCAACGTTTTTGTTTTTCGGCATTGTGCAGTTTAATTTCCTGCATTCCGTTAATAAGTTCCATTACTTTGCTTTGCTCTTGAGAAACTTCGGCAAAACGTTTATAATCCAGCACTTCTCTCCTTTTTAAGAATAAAGTAATCCATCCAAAATAAAGAATACTTCCGGCAAAAAACACAAAGAAAATCTGGAGATTAAAGTAAGCCAAAACACCTCCCATTACAAACATATTAATTACAGAGAACAATACATTTAAGGATGATGTGGTTAGAATTCGTTCAATTCGTCGATGATCATTGATACGCTGCATAATATCGCCCGTCATGCGCACATCAAAAAACGAGATTGGAAGATTCATCAGTTTAATGAAAAAATCCGATATTAATGAAATGTTTATTCGGGTAGAAAGGTGGAGTAAAATCCAGCTTCTAATGAGTTCCAGGCCTGTTCTTCCGGCAAAAAGAAATAACTGCGCAAAAAGGATCAAATAAATAAAATGAATATTCTGGTTTTGTATCCCAATATCAACAATACTTTGGGTTAAAAACGGAAAAATCAACTGTAATAAACTGCTGGCCAATAAACCGATACTTAATTGGACCAAAAATGATTTATAGCGCAAAACATATTGTGCCAATAATCCAAACCCTAGCCCTTTATTTTCTTCTTTATCAAATTCTGATTGAAAAAACTTTGGAGTTGCTTCTACCAATAATGCGATTCCTTCCTGAGTTGATTCATCTGCATTATTTCCTATCCAAAATTTAAGGAAGTCTTTTTCATTATATTCTATCAATCCAAAACCCGGATCAGAAACATAATATTTCCCTTTTTTAATTTTATAAAGAACCACATAATGGTTTTTATTCCAATGCAAAATACAAGGCAATGGAGCTTCTTCCAGCCTTTTTACATTTAGTTTTACTCCCAAAGTTCTAAAACCAATTTTCTCGGCAGCATCGCTCAGAAAAAGCAAATTACTTCCTTCACGAGTTGTTTCGCTACTATCGCGTAACTCCTGAATATGGATTGTTTTGCCGTAATGCTTTGCTATTATTTTTAGACATGTAGGGCCACAATCTTTATAATCTGCTTGTTTGTAATTGGTGAATTTTTTCAATTATAAATTTGGTTTATTTAAAGCAATATTATACAAAAATTCTTAAAAAAAGAAAAATAATGATCTGAAATGTATTAAATCACAATTTCAATTTTAATCAAATTTACTAATTTCAAAATCATTATAATTGTTTATATATCAGAATATTATATGAATAAAAAACAAAAAAACCTTGTTAACTAAATAACAAAGTTTTTATTCTTACAGTTAAAATATTTATTCTTTTAAATATTTATGATTCTAATGGGCAATTGTGGTCAATAACACCTCCACAGCCTTCACCTTCTGTAGCTATCCCTGCAAAAGTACCATCAGGACAATAACAAGCTATGGGACCACCACCTCCTGTTATACTTTTTTGTTCATTTTTACTTAAAACTTCAACACCTTTTAAATCTTTTAGGTTTTTCATAATTAGGTTTTTTTGATTTTGATTAGCTCTTCAATCCTTTTAAGACAGTTGAAGTTTCTGTCTGTTTTTTTATTTAACAGATTAATTTATCTCAAAAAAAACAGAGAGAAATAATCCTCTCTGTTCTTTATCTAAAAAGTGTAAAATTTAAGTAATATAATTTTCTCTAGGATATGGCACTGGTTAGCCCTAACCAATTAAAACCAACTCAGTGGCCACCTTTCCTGAGAATCCCGACACCAATCATCAATGTGGGGATATTTGCTCAATGTTCCACGATCGAGCGCCTACAAATTAAAAAAAACATGACTAAATTCTAATAAGGCTTTATCTTTATTACTTGTTTATTGTTATTGTTTAAGAAAACTAGCAACAAAGTCTGTTTGATTCGCAAATACCTGACTCCATATCCAAAGGACAATTTTCGCCAACCGACATTAACAAACATCCTGCTTCAATTGCATAAACCCAGCATTCCGGAATTCCTCCCTTCATTGATTTTTGCTCCATTTTGGTTATTTTTTGAGCACTTTCCAAGTTTAAAATTTTCTTTAACATGATTTTATTTTAAATTATTCTATTCCCGGAGGCGCTGGTGGCAAAGGAAAAGGATAACCACAATTTCCGGTGCTGCCTTCTGTTATCCCAGGGATTGATCCGTTTGGACATAATGAATAACAATATGCATTAACATTTTTATTTCCAATATAACAAAAGCAGGCACAAGTAGCTGGCTGAACAGGTAATCCTCCAAAAATGTTCTTTTGCTCTATTGTACTTAACCTTTGAACTCCGTCCAGATTTATAATATTCTTTAGCATAATTCTAGTTTTTTGCTTTTATACTTAATTGTTATTTTTAACAAGCAGTAGTACCAATTGGCACACAAAGCCAAAAAGAAGGCACCGTTCCAAACTCTGTACATCTTTTTGCTACAAAACCTTCTTCGCAAACAGGTGCATTACCACCAGTAATTGATTTTTGCTCATTAGCACTTAATTCTTTAGCTCCTTTAAGGTTTAAAATGTTTTTTAGCATGATATTTAGGTTTTGTTTGTTACTTATTTTTTGTTTAATCTTAAATGATTTCTTAATCTATTCCTCCACAGCAACATCCTCCGCTAGTTGCATTAGGAAAATCTGCGGGGCAGGCAGTATTGCCTTTTCGAACACAAATTCCCGCAAAAATTGCATCTGCACATTCTTTTGTTATTCCACCATTAATACTTTTTTGCTCCATTTTTGTAAGCTCATAAGCTCCTTCTAGTTTTAAAATCTTTTTTAGCATAACAATAGTTTTTTGTTTGGATAAATATCTTCAATCAGTTTTAAGACATTTGAAGCTCTGTCTATCCATGCCAATGGATATTGTTAGGGGCTAAGCTATTTTTTCTAAAACTTCTACTTCTTCAACAAAATCGTTTAAGAAATATTTTAGTTCACTCAATTCGTATTGTTCTGGATATATTTTTTCATTTACAATTTTAACTGGCGTATAATTAAAATTGTTTTTTGAACACCATTCATATTGTTTTTGTATTTCCTGATTGATCATCATACTAACTGGTTCGGTATGCCATTTTTTCAACCATTTTTTAAGCTCCATTTTTTTTATATGCCAATCTGAAATTGCTTCCACAATTTTGCCGGGAGTTGCTCTATTTATTGTTAAAAGTCTTTCGACAACAATTTTATATGGATTCTCGGCATTTTCGGGATTAACATTAAATAATATATTTAAAAATATTCTGTCCGGAAATTTCAAAACCAAATCAAATGCCTCCTGAAATGTTTTATGACAATGCCCACAACTAGGGCTTAAAACTATCGAAAGTTTAACTCCGGCATTTCTGTTTCCAAAATTCAAACCTCTTAAGTCTTCTAATCCATTTGCATTAGGTATTTTTTTAGATAAGAAATTCAATAATGAATAATTTCTTTTAAATTTTTTAAGCTCTTTTACATTGTTATCGCTATTCAATACATTCCTTACAACAGGTTTTATTAATAACCAGGCTGATGTTAAAAGAACCAATGCGAATAAAAATGGAAATATACTAGTCAAACTAAAACTTAGTGTAAACCAATCTGAGGAAAACCAAATAATACTTTGCGAAAAAATCAGAAATGAAACAACCAAACACATTACACACCATTTTTGAATTTCAAATTTTTGTATCCAAATTGAGGTTACAATAATAGGTATCGCCAATAAACTTAAAAAACCTATAAAAATTGTCGAATCTAAAGGTCTCAACAAAATAGCAAGGAAAGATGAACCAAAGAAAATCAAAGGTAAATCTGAAAAATTAATCCATTTATTAGTGTTACTATCAAAATTAATAACTGAACTGCAAGATGTATTAGTGGTTAAATTGCAAAACTTTGAAATAATATTGGTTTTAAAACCTAATTTTTCCTGAACAATAAAAACACTAACGATCAATCCTAAAAGTGAAGTGATCAAAAATACAAGACTAAATACACTATAAGTATTGTAGAAAAATGAAAATCCAAATAAAATCAATAAAGGCATAAAGTATTTTACATCTTTATATTCACTTCTAAAGTTTTCTCTTGCTACAACATTATTAGGTTCAATTGCAACGATTACACCATTCCAGTCCAAAAGGAAATTATCGTATGATATTTTTTGACCTGTTTTTTTATTTGTATCAATTCGAACAAATTCTTTTGTTCTTTCAACCAAAGTCAGTTCATCTTTAAAATAAGCTAAAAAATTGGATGGTAAATTTTCGATTTGTTCTTTCGAAACTCTTACAGCAGCATTCTCCACAGACAACAAATCTAATGAGTCTGTTATCGCAAATAAGCTTGGATAGTTTGGATGAGAAAGAAACAAATCTTTGAACTCATTTTTCACCTCCGAATACTTATTAATTTGAAGAAATTTCTGTACTAATTTTAACATCGTTTTGTGCCTTTTAAATCGTAATGACAATGCAAATATTGTTGTTTTTATTGGAAAAAAATCATCAAAGGCATACATTTTATTAATTATACTACATACAATTTATAAATTATATCAGTCTGAATAAATCAAATAAATCATTGTAAATCAGATATTTATACTAAATTTATCTTTGTAAATTTCTCCAAAAGTCCATTTTCGATTAAGGGTTTTGCTTTTTGCCTAGTTTTGAAATATCAATAACCATAACACGTAAAAACATGACACGTACGACATTAAAATTAGAGGATTTTGCAGTAGAGAAATTGACAAAAAAACAACAAAAAACGATTCACGGAGGTGATGATCCAGGTGGTGGAATAGAGCCTACAAAAGGAGGCGGAACAGGCGGTAATCCATAAAATTAAATTTAATAATTACACTAATATAACATACAGAATCATGGCAACTAAAAAATTAAAATTCGAAGATTTTGATATAGAAAAGATATCTAAAAATCAACAAAAAACAATTAAAGGTGGAGATGGAGATGACAATATCGATCCAAATAAATTGAAAGGTATAGGGAATCCTTAAATTTCAGAAATGAATTAAATATTACTCGCAAACTGAGCTGGAGATACTCCAGTTCTTTTGCGAAATGATTTGGCAAAAGAAACTGCATTTTTAAAACCAACACTTTCGGCAATAGCCTGAGTAGAGTATTTTCGATACATGTGATTTGTAATCATTTCATTGATTACATAATTAATTTTAAGTTCATTTGAATATTCTCCAAAAGATTTACCAAATCGTTTATTTACGACATAGGATAAATAAGTAGTGTTGGTTTTAATTTTTTTAGCAACGTAAGATAAAGTAAAATCGGGATTTAAATACTCTAATTTATTCTCAAGTGCCAATAATTTCTCGACTATTTTATTTTCTTTGGCTTCATCAATACTCAAATTGACATTTTCTTTTTTAAGCAGAACATCCTCAAATTCCGGTATTTCAATTTCTGTAACGACAGGATTTTCTTTCTTCTCTAAATTGGCTTTAAATTCTTCAATTAAAGCATTCATTTTTTTATGTGCTTTATTTTTATCTCGAATGTTTTTTATCAATAAAAACACAATTCCAATTACAAGTAAAACGTAAAACACTCTTAATGCCTTGTTTAACAGCACCTCGTTTTCAAACTTTTCCTGAATACCAACCATTTCATCGCTCAAATCGACAGTTCCAAGTTTATAGTTTACTTCTAAAGCTTCATTATTTAATTTTGCTTCTGATTGCTCATAGTTATCCAAATAAATCTTAGAATATTTATAAGCTAACTCAGGTTCTTTTTTAATATTATAAATCTTGGCTAAATAATAATTTGCCTTTAAAAAATTTTCATCCTTAATATTATTGGCTTGAGAAATGGAATCTACACGATTTAAAAAAACAAGTGCTTTATCATACTTCTTTGTCTCATAATATAAATTACCCAGATTATAGTTTGCAATAGTAATTCCTCTAATAATATTATTTTGCCTAGCAATAAATAAAATATCGTAATAGGTTTTTTCAGCATTTTTGAAGTCCTTTTTAAAGGAATAAATATTGCCCAAACTTATTTTAGCACCCATTCTATTAATTGTAATATTCTGGGAGTATGAAAGCGTTTTTTTGTAAAAATATTCAGCAGAATCTAACAAATATTTTTTGTTTTGATTTTTCATGTAACTGCTTTCATATGAACCGCCTAAAGTGACATTATTGTTACTTTTTATGGAATTATATTGTTCTTTGGTATAAAGATTTTCATTTTGATCTACTACCTTATCAAGTTGTCGTAAATTTTTAATTGCCAGTTGATAATTACCAACTGCTTCATTAACATAAGCAATATTACCTCTAAATTTTACAATCTGAATAATATCATCTAATTGTACAGAAAGCTTCATTCCTTGCTGATAATTTTCTAGTGCTTCACTAAAATTGCCTCTCTTATATTCTATTAATCCACCGTAATTATACAAGTATGATTTAAGACGCATTTTATCGCTAGAGTCAGGCAGCTTATCTAAATACTTAAATGCCAAAAGATACTTTTCTTTTGATTTTAAGGTATTATTTTTTAATTGTAATAAATAAGACAAGGATCCATTTGCAAAAGCCAAATGTTTATTATTACTAGATTGAGCCATTTTATTGGCATATATGAAGGCACTATCTAAATTTACATTCGCATTTCGCCGAATTTTATCCTGCAAGAGCAAATATTCCTGTTCTGTTAATTCCTTCTTTTGTTGGGCAAAAGAAGTATTGAGAACAAGAAAAAGTAAAAAAGAGATGATCAGCCTCATTTATCATGTTTTTGGAATTCAAAAATAGTGCATATATTTTCAATAAGCTACATTTAATTTGCCAATTTCCTATTAATTTTATTTTAACAATAAAAAAATATAACAAAATGTTTTTGTTTTGTTATATTTTTATTGCGTAAATTTGTTTTAGTAAAACTACCAAAAAATGAAACCAGACTTATTTCAAGCCCCAGATTACTACAACCTTGACGATTTATTGACAGACGAACATAAACTAGTTCGCGAATCTGCCCGTGCCTGGGTTAAAAGAGAAGTTTCTCCTATTATAGAAGAATATGCTCAAAAAGCAGAATTTCCAAAACAAATCATTAAAGGACTTGGAGAAATAGGTGGTTTCGGCCCTTATATTCCAGTAGAATATGGTGGTGCAGGCTTAGATCAAATTTCGTATGGTTTAATCATGCAGGAAATCGAGCGTGGCGATTCTGGTGTAAGATCTACATCATCGGTGCAATCTTCCTTAGTTATGTATCCTATTTGGAAATATGGAAACGAAGAACAACGAATGAAATATTTACCAAAACTAGCTACTGGAGAGTTCATGGGCTGTTTTGGTTTGACAGAACCTGATCATGGTTCTGATCCCGGAAGTATGATTACCAACTTTAAAGATATGGGAGATCATTATCTTTTAAATGGCGCCAAAATGTGGATTTCGAATGCTCCATTTGCAGATATTGCCGTTGTTTGGGCAAAAAATGAAGAAGGAAGAATTCACGGTTTAATTGTAGAACGTGGAATGGAAGGTTTTACAACTCCTGAAACACATAACAAATGGTCGCTTCGTGCATCATCAACCGGTGAATTGATTTTTGATAATGTAAAAGTTCCTAAAGAAAATCTTTTACCAAATAAATCCGGATTGGGAGCTCCGCTTGGCTGTTTAGATTCTGCCAGATATGGAATCGCATGGGGGGCAATTGGTGCTGCAATGGATTGTTACGATACAGCTTTACGCTATGCAAAAGAGAGAATTCAGTTTGGGAAACCAATTGGAGGAACACAATTGCAGCAAAAAAATTAGCCGAAATGATTACCGAAATCACAAAAGCACAATTACTAACCTGGCGTTTAGGCGTTTTAAGAAACGAAGGAAAAGCAACAACATCTCAAATTTCGATGGCGAAACGTAATAATGTAGACATGGCGATTCATATTGCCAGAGAAGCCAGACAAATGCTGGGCGGAATGGGAATAACAGGCGAATATTCGATTATGCGTCATATGATGAACCTTGAAAGTGTTATTACTTACGAAGGAACCCACGATATACATTTATTGATAACTGGAATGGATGTAACTGGAATTCCAGCATTTAAATAATAAACAACTATTAAAATATTTGCAAAAACAATACGAAAAGCTTCTTCTTACCGAGAAGCTTTTTATCTTTGCAAAAAATTCCACAAATGAATATTGAAACTATAAACAATAGCATTCAACCACAAAAAGAGCAATTATTAAGACATTCCTTATATAATAAAATTCAAAGCATTGATGACTTGCACAGCTTCTTAGAAAGTCACGTTTTTGCAGTTTGGGATTTTATGTCATTATTGAAAGCTTTACAAGCCAAACTTACGTGTACTACTACACCGTGGTTTGCAACAAAAAATCCTGAAACCAGATACTTAATCAACGAAATTGTCCTGGCAGAAGAAACAGATTTGACTATTGACGGAAGAAGACAAAGTCATTATGAAATGTATCTTGAAGCCATGGAAGATTGCGGCGCCGATACAAACGGAATCAACACATTTCTATCTGAAGTAAACTCATTGCACAATATTTTTGTCGCTATAAAACAAAGTTCATTACATCCTGATGTAAAAGCATTTTTAGATTTTACATTTAGAGTTATCGAGCAAGGTAAACCACACGAAATTGCAGCTGCTTTTACTTTTGGAAGAGAAGATCTGATTCCGAGTATGTTTACTGAAATCCTGAAAAACTTTCAAAAAATCTTCCTGAAACAGATTTAAGCAAATTGCTTTATTATTTTGAAAGACATATCGAACTTGATGCCGATGAGCACGGGCCAATGGCGATGCAAATGATTTCTGATTTATGTGAAGATGATGCCCAAAAATGGAAAGATGTTGAAGAAATTTCGATTTTAGCCCTGGAAAAACGAATCGGACTTTGGAATGCCATTGAAGAACAAATTCTGCTAAAAACAGAAATGGTATAAAACCAAAACAATATATTTAACGTAACTATTTGTTTAGAATGAACCATCTAATTTCTACAAATTATGAAGCCACAATTCAAGCAAATAGTTACTGTTATTTTTTCTGTTTTCCTTTTAAGCTGTAGTTCTGACGAAATAAGTTCAGAAACTTCAGATTCTCCAATAATTTCAATTCCTAAAATTCCGCTTGCAAGTTCTATAAAATATTTGGCTTTGGGCGACAGTTATACTATCGGACAAAGTGTTTGTGAAACTTGTAATTATCCGCAACAACTAAATACAAGTTTAGAAGCGATATATCCGGAAACGAAATTTTCGTTAAAAATAATTGCCAAAACAGGCTGGACAACTTCAAATTTGATTTCGGCAATTAATGAAGAAAATCCACAATCTAATTACGATTTGGTGACGCTTTTAATTGGAGTAAACAATCAATATCAGGGCATAAATTTTTCTGTTTACGAAAAAGAATTTCCCGAATTATTGAACAAAGCTATTATTCTGGCAAAGGGCGATAAAAAAAATGTTGTAGTACTCTCAATTCCTGATTATGCCTTTACTCCTTTTGGAACCATGTTTGGCGGAACTACAAAAATTTCAACCGAAATAGAAAAATACAATTCCTTCGCCGAAAATTATTGCAAAGCAAACGAAGTCACTTTTGTTTCTATCACAGACATTACACAAAAAGGAATTCAAATTCCTTCTTTAGTCGCAGGAGACGGCTTGCATCCGTCAAAAGAAGCTTATACTTTATTTGTTGAGCGTATTTTTCCTAAAGTTAAAGTGGCTTTGCAGGATTAGTTTTTTTTAAGAGCAAAATAACTATTTTTATAACATGCAAATTTCACCATTAAAAGAGTTGTCACAATATATTAAGCATTATCTGTTTTTAGATAACAAAGAAATTGCTATTCAAAAACTTAGACTATTTTCTGATGGCAATACCGGTGTGGTATTTTCTTTAAAAAGTAAACTTATATCGGAAATCAGTAATGATGAAGTAAAAAAATATTTGCCAACTTCTTTTTTATACGGACAGCTTCATGGTTTTAAAGATATTTATTCTGAAAATGAAACATCTTTAATCATTGTCGTTTTCCAGCCTAATGGAATTTACCAATTACTAGGAATTCCTGCCACTGAATTTCAGGATTCTATTATTCCTGTTGAAGAAGTTTTTGACCAAAAAGTTACTGCACTTCAGGAAAAATTATCCCAGCAAAATAATCAAACACGTGTTGAACTTTTAAATCATTTTTTTAGAAACCTAATTAATAACAAGCTCGTTTCAAATCAGTCCATAATAAATAATTCCTTAGATTTTATCCTTACAAACAAGGGCGATTTCTCTGTAAAACAACTAGTTCAACACACCGGCTATACCGAAAGACATCTTGAAAGAAAATTCAAAGAATGCATTGGATTAAATCCGAAGAAATTTGGAAACGTTATAAGACTACATTATTTTCTAAAATTATTAAAAAATAGATCTGACGCTACAAACCTGACAGCGATTTGTTACGATGCCGGATTTTCAGATCAATCGCATTTAATAAAAGATTTTAGAAAACATACTGGAATATCACCCCGAGAGTATTTATTTAATAGCGGAAAACTAGCCAATAATCTTATCAAAACTTTTCCTCCTTCAACATTTTAAAATGTCGGTTTTATACAATTTATAGAATATTACTAATGCTATTTTTGATCCAAAATAAATAGCAGAATGTATGAAAAATCTAAAAATAGCCACCGCTCAATTTGAGAATAAAAGTGGCGATAAAAACTATAATTTATCTGTAATCGAAGAACTTTCAAGAAAAGCGGCCAATGAAGGTTGTGATGTAATTTCGTTTCATGAATGTTCAATCACCGGATATAGCTTTGCAAGACACTTATCGAAAGAACAAATGCTGAATTTGGCGGAAATTATTCCGAATGGTGAAAGTATTTTAAAACTCATTGAAATTGCAAAAAATAATGACATCCTAATATTAGCAGGTCTTTTTGAAAAAGATGAAAATGATAATTTATTCAAAGCTTATGTTTGTGTTGACAAAAATGGATTAGTCGCAAAATATAGAAAATTACATCCGTTTATAAATCCATATCTCACCCCGGGAGATAATTACTGTATTTTTGAAATTAAGGGCTGGAAATGCGGCATTTTAATTTGTTACGACAATAATATTATAGAAAATGTTCGGGCAACAAAACTTTTAGGTGCCGATATTATTTTTATGCCACACGTAACTATGTGTACACCTTCCACCCGGCCGGGAGCTGGTTTTGTTGCACCTCAACTTTGGGAAAACCGTGAAGCTGATCCAACTTCTTTACGATTAGAATTTGATGGAATGAAAGGTCGGGATTGGTTAATGAAATGGTTACCTGCAAGAGCTTACGATAATGCTATTTATGCCGTATTCTCAAATCCAATTGGTATGGATGACGATCAATTAAAAAATGGCTGTTCGATGATTATTGATCCATTTGGAGATATTTTAGCCGAATGCAGAACTTTTGACAACTCTTTTGCTACAGCAATAATTACTCCCGAAAAACTAAGCCAGGCTGGAGGAAATCGTTATATAAAAGCTAGAAGACCAGAATTATATCGGGATATTATTGGGCAAAATCACGAATCTCAGCAAAATGTGGTTTGGTTAAAAAGCTGACAAAAAAAGTTAAAACTAATAATTTATAGAACTTTAAATACCCGAAGATTTATCTTTACAGAATTCATAAATCTACAGAATACACCCAAATAATGGAATTTTTTAAAACTAAAAATGAAGATATCGATGCTGTTTTTGATATCTATAATGCAGCAACGTCTTATCAAAAAACAGTTAACAATAAAAGCTGGAGAGGATTTGAAAGAACACTAATAGAAAAAGAAATAGCCGAAAATCGACATTTCATCATCAAAGAAGGAAATGAAATTGCCTGCACATTTGTTATTACTTTTAATGATTTAATAATCTGGAAAGAAGCTAGTTTAGATCCTGCAATCTATCTTCATCGTATTGCAACAAATCCAAAATTCAGAGGACAATCGTACGTTAAAAAAATCGTTGAATGGGCAAAAACGTATGCAAAAGAAAATAACAAATCATACATCAGACTCGACACACACAGCGGAAACGAAAGAATAAACAAATACTATATGAGTTGTGGTTTTGACTACAAAGGCATAAGTACCATCGAATGGACAAGCGAATTACCTGAACATTATAAAGAAGGTTCTTTTAGTTTGTTTGAGATTAAGCTTTAGATATCTTATCTAAAAAACAAAACCCTTGCGAAGTTATTCACAAGGGTTTTTTATAAAATCATTTTCGCAGAGAGGAAGGGATTCGAACCCTCGATACAGTTACCCATATACTAGCTTTCCAGGCTAGCTCCTTAAACCACTCGGACACCTCTCTATTTTGGTTTGCAAAGAACACAAAAAAAACTGAGTTAGAAAAACAAAATCAAAGATTACTTACATGCTTTTTCTAAATTCTTCCATAAACAGTTTTACGGCTTTCTTTTGATACGCACCTTCAATCGTTAACATAAACGAATCTCTTTGCGTTGTAACTCCTGTAATGTTAATTGCCTTTATATTATTCCAGCCTTGTAAAGCTTTCTCTGTCACAATGGTAGCCCAATAATCACTATCACCTACCAAACGTAATAAAGCATGAACTGCGTTTAATTCTATCGAGACTTTTGGTTTCATATTGTTTTTTAAAAACAATTCATCCAAAAACTCTCTTGAATTAAATCCTTTTACGGGTAAAATAAGTGGGAGATCTTCTATTTTTTTAAAGGTTATTTTATCTAAAACGGCTAATGGATGTGCTTTTGAAACAGCCAAAACCAATTTTGACCTAAACAACGGCTCTTTTTGAAAAGGAAGTTCAATTTCATTAGAAGAAATTACCAAAACCAAATCTAATTCGTTGTTTAATAGTTTTTGTTCCAAAGGTTCCGTTGTGCCATATTCAACAACAATTTTTAAATGTGGATATGTTTTAGCAAACAAATTTACAACCGGTAAAACTAAAAGTCCAAAAATATAGGTTACGCCAATTCGCAATTCGCCGCCAATCATTTGGTTCAAATCGTCAATTGCCTGTTTGCCGCTTTGTACATTTTCTATAATTTGTTTGGCATGAACCAGGAAAACAGAACCTGCTTCGGTAAGCTGAACTTTCTTTCCAATTCTCACAAACAAAGGCATTCCCAGCTCTTCTTCGAGTTTTTTTATTTGTTGAGACAAACCGGATTGTGTTACAAAGCATAATTCGGCAGCTTTTGTAAAATGAAGAACTTCGGCTGTTTTAATAAAATATTCTAATTGATAAATCTCCATATCGATAAGTTTAAATACTTATTATCAGTAAAATTATTAATTTTTCTAATGAAATCATAATCCCGAACTTTGTAAAAAATATTTAAGGTTATGTTTAAAGCGTTAAGATCAAAAAACTTCAAGTTATTCTTTTACGGGCAATCTGTTTCTGTTGTTGGAACGTGGTTACAGAAAACAGCTGTAAGCTGGATGGTCTACAGTGTTACAGGTTCAGTTTTCTTATTAGGCTTAACCACCTTTTTAAGTATGATTCCATCTTTATTTTTGGCACCATTAGCAGGAAGCATTATTGGGCGTTATGACAAACACAAAGCCATGATTTTATTGCAGTCTCTCGCAATGTTTCAGGCTGGGGCTTTGGCTTTATTGATTTACTTAAAAATATACAATATCAATTTTATTTTAGCATTAAGTCTTTTTCAGGGAATTATAAACTCTTTTGATATGACCTGCAGACAAACGATGATGATTGACATTGTTGACAATAAAGAAGATTTATCAAACGCAGTTGCCCTAAATTCTACTTTGAATAATTTTGCCCGAATTGCAGGTCCGGCTCTCGCCGGAATTATTTTACATCAATATGGCGAAGACATTTGTTTTATTGGAAATTTCCTTAGCTACATTCCCGTTTTGATTTCGTTATTAATGATGAAAATAACTCCACATATAAAAGCAACAGATAAATTTAAAATGCTGGAAGATTTTATCGAAGGTTTTGATTATGTAAAAAAAGAAGCAGAAATGGCAAAAATGCTTTTGATGCTAATGTGCAGCAGCTTATTCGTTATTTCTTTTAATACTTTGATGCCTGTTTTTGCAAAAGATATTTTTAGCGGAAACGCCCAAACCTTCAGCTGGTTTGAAAGCGCAGCCGGAATTGGTTCTATTTTATCAGCCATTTATCTGGCAAATCTTAAAAGATCTGATATTATGAGCAAAATAATGATTGCTGCGAGCTTATTATTAGGTTTTAGCATCATTATACTAGCCTATTCAAATAGTTTAACTGTGGCGCTTATTTGCATGGCTTTGAGCGGTGTAGGGATGATGGCACAAACCTCATCTATAAACATTTACATTCAAACGCAAAGTGCTGTTAATATGCGATCCAGAAGTATTAGTTATTATTTAATGGCCTATCAGGGAATGATTCCTGTGGGAAGCTTGATAATTGGTTACGTTTCTCATATCATCGGAACCAGAAATACAGTTGCCATTCAGGGAATTATCTGTATTATTTCGGTAATTGTTTATGTGTATTATAAAAAACAGAGTACTGAAGAAGAGTTGGAAACTTGTGCCGTTCGGTATAAAGATTAAAAATTCCAATTTTTTTAAATTCCAAATTCCAATCGTCTATCTACAATCTTGTCATTTCGAGGAACGAGAAATCTCCACCAGAAACTCGACAAAGACTGGTACATTAGGAACGGAGCTACTTGCGGCATCTCGACTCCGCTCGATGTGACAAACGAAATCAAATTCATTTTTTAAACTTCTTCTAAAATGAACTTATATCAATTATATGGTGAAATAATTTTACAACGAAATTTCCCCACGCAACGCCGTTTCAAAAATATCTTTAAATTCAGCTGGCGGAATATTATGACCCAACAAATACATCAATTTTGTAATTGCGGCTTCTGTAGTAATATCTTTTCCTGAAATAACGCCCAGAGATTTTAGTTTTGTGCTTGTTTCGTATTGTCCCATATTTACACTTCCGCCGGAGCATTGTGTAACATTTACAATATGAAGACCGGATTGAATGGCTTTCTGGATTAAATTTAAAAACCAATCTTCGGTTGGAGCATTTCCTGAGCCATAAGTTTCTAAAACAATTCCTTTTAAATCCTTAATTTCAAGAATTGAAGACAAAACAACTTCGCTCATTCCCGGAAACATTTTTATTATCGCAACATGATTGTCTAATTTTTTATGGACAATTAGTTTGGCATCTTTTTTTACAGGAAGAAATAAATGTGAGTTTAATTTAAGATGAACACCGGATTCTACCAATTCAGGATAATTAGGCGCTGTAAAAGCTCTAAAATGTTCTGCATTTACTTTTGAAGTTCGGTTTCCGCGGTACAATTTATATTCAAAATACAAGCAAACTTCTTTGATAACCGGCTCTCCGTTTTCCTGAAGAGAAGCAATTTGAATTGCCGTTATCAGATTTTCTTTTGCATCGGTACGCAAATCACCAATTGGCAATTGAGAACCCGTAAACACAACCGGTTTTGCCAAATTCTCCAACATAAAACTCAATGCAGATGCCGAATATGACATTGTATCTGAACCATGTAATACTATGAATCCATCATAAGAATTATAATTCTCTTCGATGATTTCAGCAATTTTCGTCCACATTTCAGGATTCATGTTCGATGAATCTATTGGGTGTTCGAATGAAACTGTTTCAATTTCGCAATCTAATTGTTCAATTTCAGGAATGTTTTGCAATAGTTTATCAAAGTTAAACGCTTTGAGTGCACCAGTTGCAAAATCCTTGCTCATACCGATGGTTCCGCCGGTATAGATTAAGAGTATTTTAGCTTTAGATGACATCCTGATATTTTAATTTATTGACAACTGGATTGGCATACATTGATAAAAACCCTAGTCTTGTAACCGGATTATCGCTGCCAATACGCATTTCTAAACGACGCTCAAAAAGTGATTTCTCAGTTTCTTTGTACAAATGAGAGAACTTATCAGTTTCGTTTAATATATCGTAAGCAATAAAATTTGTTGGCCACAATTGGTAATTCTTCAAGATAGAATCATCAATTACTTGTGCCAACGCCTGAACTTGTTTGTTGGCATTGTCATTTTCAGCCACAATCTTATCTATTTCTGTATCAAGAACATCACCAACAGAAATATGTATTCTTTTTTTGGTTCCCATAATACCACTCAAAATGGTCATGAAATCCTCATTTTTATCTTTAACGTAAACTTCGTTGTTTGCTTCAGCCATTAATTGCGGCATTTTCAAAACATCCGTAGGATCATATTCGTATGAAATTGAAACCGGAACAATTTTTAATTTCTTAAAATAATCCATCAAATTGGCTTCGTCAGAACCCATTCCAATCATTTTTAAAACGCCTGGATTAGTTTCGTCGTTTCCGTCTTTCGTACGTCCTTCTCTTTGAGCTATCCAAACCGAACGATTTTCGCGAAGCAATAATTGTCCCATATATTCTGCCAGCAATTTAGAACTCTGCAGCATTTCTCTCGGTGTTAAACCTCTTAAAACCAAAAAGTTTCTATTCAGTTTTGCCAATGTGCTTAAAAATGCTTTTTTAACCAGATTGTCTCCAATTGCAGATGCTGTCATTACCAAACCATGCTCGAACAAACAAACATTTAATAAGGTTGTATCTAGAAGAATATCTCTGTGATTCGAAATAAATAGGTAAGAAGTATTTTTTTCAAGTTTCTCAAATCCTGAAGTTGTAAGTCCTTCAGAACTTTTTTCAAGAACCTTTTGGATGGTATTATAAATAAAGTTGCATTGAAAATCACGAATCGAATGTGTTTTCTTAAGTTGCTCTTTCCAAACCTCATCTTCTACTTCCGGAAAAGTAAAGTTCATCATGGTTTTCATCATCGGATGATTGACAACATCATGAAGTGCTTCATTTATTTCAGAATCATAAAACGGTCGAATGGCATCAAATTTCTGCATTAATATCTATTTTTAGTGGGCAAAAGAACAAAAAAAAACTAAAGTTAAGTAACTATAGGGTTAAATCCCAAAAACGTCTTTTGAATTTTGTGTTGTAATTGTCGCTATTTCTTCTTCAGAAACATCATATATATCGGCTAATTTGGCAATAACATTTACCAAATAACCGCTTTCATTTCGTTTTCCGCGATATGGAATTGGTGCTAAATACGGCGAATCAGTTTCAAGAACAATATGTTTTAATTCGATTTGATTTAAAAATTGATCAATTTTTCCGTTCTTAAAAGTTACAACTCCACCAATTCCCAGTTTCATATTATAGGATATTGCCTGTAAAGCTTGTTCGTGAGTTCCGGAGAAACAGTGAAAAATCCCAAACAAATCATCTGATTTTTCTTCTTCCAAAATTGCAAAAATTTCATCAAAAGCTTCACGACAATGAATTACGATTGGCAGTTTGTATTGTTTTGCTAATTGAATTTGTCTTTTAAAAGCAATTTGCTGCTCTTTTAAATGCGTTTTATCCCAATACAAATCAATCCCGATTTCACCAACGGCGTAGAATTTTCTTTTGGCCAGTTCAGCTTCAACGTGCTTCAACTCGTCCAGATAATTATCTTTCACGTAAGTGGGATGCAAACCCATCATTAAAAACACATTATCCGGATAATTTTGCTCTAAATCGTACATTGATTGTGTTGCAGCAGCATCTATTGCAGGAATAAAAAAGCGGGTTACGCCAGCATCAATGGCTCTTTGAATCATTTCATCGCGATCCTGATCAAATTCTTCAGAATATAAATGGGTATGTGTATCGGTAATTATTGTCGTTGAATTCAAGTTTCTAATTTTTAAAGGTTCAAAATTACGACAATATTAAAAACTTTCCCAATTTGAATGTTATGACGAAAATGGCACGCGGATGACACGGATTCACTTCGTGAAAACGCGGATTGGGCGCTGATTTTTTTCTCTTTGCTTCTTAATAATAAACCCGACAGTCCCGAAGCCTCGGGATAAAAACCTGTCGGGTTTGAATACATAAAAAAATTTGGACAAAGTTTTGAACTTTGACAAAGGTATCTCTGATGATTCTCTTTGTGAGACTTCTCCCGAAGCTTCGGGGTCGCTCAGTCTGACAAAGCAAGCGAGAAATTAATACTCACTATTATTTCCCGTTTTTAGCAAACAATTTAGCTCTATCCAGTACTTCATCTTTTCCTTGTTGAGCTCCCACAATAGTTGGTTTTACTTCAATATCAGGAACAATTCCAATACGTTGCGTTTCTTTTTTATTTGGATAAAAAACACCTGCTGAAGTAAAAGAGGAATCAAAACCTTTGATAATCTTAAAGTAATAATTTGGCCCGTCAGCACCAGAAGTTTGACTGCCAATAACAGTTGCATTTGGTGCCGTTTGCAAACTCATTGCTGTTTGTTCTCCAAAACTATGAGTTCCTGAATTTACTAAAACAATTACTTTACCTTTATAATAATCTGTATTGATTTTACCACATTCTTCCATCTCATCACTAAAATAGTAACGTCCAGGATAACTCAAATCCTGATAAAGTAATCTCAAAATAGGTTTCGGTTCCGGGTTTAAATATTCACTAACTAAAAAATCCGTATATGTTGGTCTGTTCCTAACATCGAAAATTATAGCTTGTGTATTCTTTAATTTCTCCATCATTTCCGGCACTTCTTCTTTTGGTACTTTATTCATTTTCACGTAACCGATGTTGTTTTCCAGAATTTCCCAATTTGGACTATTTTTTGGCGGTGATCTTTTAATTTTTCCATTCGGATAACGATGTATTTTTTTACCGAAGTGACATTATCTCTAATAAATTCAACTTCAAAATCATCTGTATTTCCTGTAAACATTACAAGGGCCCCATTTAATATAGCAGCTGGCCTATTAGAACCCTGCATATATTTTAGGAGTTCGTCTAATTTTTGTGCAACCGTTATGCCGTCAATTTTAGTGATAACGTCTCCTATTTTTAAATCGTCAATCTTTGCTAAAGAATCATTTGCTATAGTAGTAATTACGGCTTTATCATCTATGAATTTAGTCCCAAAAGCAGTATATTTCTCCCCGCCTAAATACTGCATCATTTGCATATTAAAAGTCGCTGCATGAGTATCGTTAAGTTTAATAGATATTTCGCGCATTGCTAATAAAAACTCTTTTTCAGATGCCGGAGCACTTATATGCAGCAGAATTTCAACCAAAGCATCATCCCATTTTTGATCCATTTTATATTTATATGGAAAAAAATATTCTACATAATTCCAAAAACGGAATAGAGACAGAAGACGTAAATTTTTATTTGTCCATAAAAATTCTGCATATTCCGGCTCGTTAACAAACTGAAATTTGACTTCTTTTCCGTCACGGTTTACATAATAATTTGTTCCTTGAAATCTATTGTCTGTTATAAATTTCAATTTGTTAGAAAGGTTTTTAGAAAACAATTTGTCTTTTTGTGTCCAGTCTAAGTTTAGATTTTCATTAAAAAAATCTTTTTTCGGATCATCTGCAAGAGGTTTATTTGCGGGTACAACTCCCAGATCATCTATCCATTTTTCTATTACTGCTGAATATTCTTCTTTGGTTTTTGCGCTTTCAATTTTAGGCAAAACCTCAAAAAGTTTTTCATCCCAATTGGTTTTTCCGCTTGCAACGGCTGGATGGTAATATTTCAAAAATCCCCAGATTTTGCAAGTTGCTGCAAGTTTTTCGGTTTCGGTAATTTTAGCAAAACCAAAAATGGTTTGAGAAAGCACAAGAACAAATAATAAAGTAATTTTTTTCATTAAATAAAGGTTAGAATCTGTAAATTGGTTTTGGCTGTTTTATAAAATTAAAAATCGAATTTAGAACTAAATTTCTAAATTCGATTACGGGTTTACGTAAAAACGGATTTTAAACATCGCTTTTTTACACAAATTTTGTCAGACTAAGCGGTTCCCTAAGCTTCGGGAGAAGTCCACGTAAAGTTGCCATAGTGTAAACTCGACAGGTTTTAAACCTGTCGGGTTTGAATGCGTATAAAACCTTTGTCAAAGTTTGAAACTTTGACAAAGGTCGATTTAGCTTTTATTCCAATTCTCTCAACAAAATCTGAACTTCTACATAATCTTCATAATCCTCAGGAATTGTAAGCAGGATTTCTTTACAAGCATTGTAATTTTTTTGTTTTAATTTAATTAAAGCTAAATTCCACGTTGCTTTATCTTTATAGACCGAAGTTCCTGATTTTAGTTGATTAAAAACATTTTGGGCTTTTATGATTTGATTGTCTTGTAATAATGAAACTCCGTAAAAATATTGAATTTCCGGTGTATGATTTTCTTTCAAAATAGATTCAAAAAGCGGAATTGCTTTTTTATATTCCTTTGAATTAAATGCTGTTTCTGCTTGTTTTAGCGTTGCCTCAACATTGCCTCTTTCTGTAAAATAAGCCGATTCCGGATGATTAAAATCTTCAAAAGAAGGCTTTTGACTATAATTATAAAAAAATAATCCCATCAAAATTACGGCAGCTGCCGCAGCACCATAATACCAAGGTTTTAGTGCAATTACTTTTGGTTTATTGAAATGTTTATCCGAAACTTTTATTAGATTTTCTTTGAAAGCTTCTCTTTCCTGTTCATATCCAAATTTAGTTTCCAGCTGAAGATGTACGTTTTTAAAAGTTTCAAATTCGGCGGCAAATTCGGGATCTTCTGCCAATTGTTTTTCAAAACTATTTTTCTCTTCAACAGTCATTTCATCCTGAAGATATTGATCGAATGTTATGTAACGTTCTTCGTTCATGACTAATTATTTTTTAGCGATTTAAAGTTGTTGTTTTCCTGAATCCATTGTGTTAACTGGCCAATGCACAACGATTTTTTCTTGCGAACATAACCGTATGTTACATTGAGTTTTTCGGCAACTTCTTCCATCGACTTAATGGTAAAACTCAACTTTAATAATTCCTGACATTTGTCTCCCAATTTTAGAAACATAGCGTCAAAAAGCTGTTGTTTTTCATTAAATTGTTCGGTTTGCTCTACCAATTCCACTCCGCATTCATTTATAGATCCCACATCTTCATGAATTGTTACCCCTTTATTAGATGTTTTTTTCAATTCGTTGAGCCATTTTCTTTTGCATAACAAGAAAAAGTAAGCATCAAAAGGACAAGTGAGTTCCAGCGTTTTGTTTTTTGCCTGATTAAAAAGCAAAATCATGATTTCCTGAACCACATCCTGAGCATGATCCTGATCTCCGGAATTGTTCTTTATATAAAAGACAACCTTGGGAACGAACTTTTTATAAATCTCCTGAATGATTGCCGAATTATTAGCCGCAAGTCCTTCGATATATTTTTGATCGGGATGAATTTTGATTTTGCCCATAAAAACAACTTTTAAATAGCTAATGTAAAAATAATCTCAAAATAAATTCTCAATAATGGGGTAACAATTATAAAATCAAGTTGATATAGCAATATAAAACTCTTTTAAAAACAATTAAAAATTAAAAGAAATGGAAAGTTACCAATTAATAAATCAAAAAAATCTGGATCAATTTCATAAAACCCTTTCTTCTAAAATCAGAAACGGTTTTGTGATTATCGAGCATAACGAAAAATTGCCTTATGCCGTTTTATCCAAAGAAAAAAAGAAATCAATCATCCGTTTCATTTCTTCCTTACCGTTATCACATTCGGGTTTTGGACTATCATCTGGATCTATTTAATCGTTTCGCTTTCGCGGAAGAAAGACATACTCGTCGCACTTGATGAAGACGGAAATTTATTCGAAGAAAAATGCTTTTCGAAATAAATCAAAAATTTAGGGTAACAATTTTTCATCAAAAAACATCTATTACTAAACTATAAAATTAGAAATCATGAAAACAATTAAAACTTTGATATTTTGTTTTGCGGCAACTTTAATAAGCAGCTGTGATAACGACAACAACCCAACAAATAATGTATGTGATACAACTTATGTTTCTACATTAATTACAAATGCTTTTACAGCTGCAAATGGCTATAACGACCTTACAACAATGGATTTGGAAACGCATGAATATACGATCCAGATTAACGCCAATGGAGAAATTTGCAGCGTAGGATATCAAAATCCATCCACTTACAGCGGCGGTTATACTATGGAGGTCATCAATACAACTACCAATACAAGCTATAGCGGAGTACATACTTTTTCGCAAACTACTTTAGATTACCAGTCAATAACGCCTGTATTAGTAAACTTAGGCGATATTATTACCGTAAAAAGAACCATTCTTCCGGGATATACCGCGCTTAACCAAACCGTGGGGCGCTTATTGAGAAAATCAAATAATACAACCGTTCCCTATCCTGTTACTCAAGGAAATGCCGTTTTTTTAAGTTCCAACTTTTATGGTGCCGGAGGTCCTGCTCCCGATTTTGCACAACCCTATATTGCATTGGGTTTTAAAGTAAATTAAAATATAGGGTAACAATTTAAACGCTCAATTGATATATCTACAGAAACAAGTTGAAAAATAAATTTTAAAAATAAGGGTAACAATATCAAACCTTAATTGATATAAGAATATAAAACTATAATTAACCAGAATCTGAAACCACTTGAAATAATCAGGGCAGATTTATAAAAATCAGAAATCATGAACACAAATTTTAAAAAATTAGGACTTTTATGCTTAGCACTATTTTTATTTGCAAGTTGCGACAATAACAGCGACGGCGAAGATAATATTGTTCTTCCGCCAACTTCTGGAGCTTTTAAAAGTATTAGCGAAAAAGGGGTTAAAAGAAATACACAAAATTTTACAGCAACTGCCGGAAATGGTTTGATTACACTAACTTCTGCAAAAGGAGTAAAATTAAACATTAACGGAGACTGTTTAACCAAAAACGGAAATGCGGTAACCGGAACTATTGAAATTGAATATATTGAACTCTTTGACAAGGGAAACATGCTGGTAACCAATAAACCAACAATGGGAGTTACTGCCGACGGAAAGAAAAACTTATTAATTTCCGGTGGAGAATTCTTTATCAAAGCTACTCAGGGCGGCGTTGAACTTCAAACTTCCTGTACGATGAATTTAATTGTTCCGACAGCTTTAACTGACGGACTTGATAATGCAATGACATTATGGAATGGTACAATTGACGACAACGGAGAATTGGCCTGGAGAGAAAATAAACCAAATGCTGACGGAAATGGCGGAGGAAAAGGAGGCGTACAAGGCGAAGGTGCAAATTATTATGTAACATTCGGAAATTTTGGCTGGACAAATGTAGACCGTTTTTACAGCGATCCGAGACCTAAAACAACACTTCTTGTTGATGTTCCTGAAGGTTACGACAATGAAAATAGTGCTGTTTATCTTTCTTATGATGGTGAAGGAACAAATGCGCTTGCAAAATTGGACACTTATACCCCACAAGGATTATTTAGCGAACATTACGGACAAATTCCAATTGGTTTAGCTTGTCACGTGATCTTTGTAACCGAAGATAATGGTCAATGGCGATATGCAATTAAAGCGGTAACCGTTGCTGCAAACGACATTTATACTTTCACACTTTCCGAAACAACCGTTGGCACCGAAGCACAACTGGTAGCCGCAATCAATGCTATTCAGTAAGTTATAAAATACTTTTTAAGAAAAAGTGGTGATTTGCTCATCACTTTTTTTACATTTAATCCAGTTTTAAAATTAACTCTGATGATTTTCAGAAGCTAATCCTGCTATTCGTTTCAATCTTTTCCTGACTAAAGAAGCCAGAAAAAGGATTTCCACTACTATCAGGGCTAAAAAATTACCTAGTTATGAAACCACTATCATCTATTCTCTTTATTCTTTTTTCTATAATCTCTTTCTCGCAAACCAAAGTAAAAGACACCATAACCCGAAGAGCCAATATTGGTTTTATCCAGAACGGAAACGCCGTTACTTATAAACCCGAAACACCGCCATTGATTCCTATTGCGGGCGCACCAAAACCAAGTTATTCTTATTTATGGGAACTTGGCGACGGTCATTATAGTAAAGAAGCCGAACCCAAACATGTGTATAAAAACAAAGGAACTTACACCACAAGACTTGCCGTAACCAACAATTACGACAACGGAAAACCTCCGGCAACACGACCTAAAAAAGTGGCTGTAAACGACATTACAGATACCAATTATAAAGACATTGCATCTATCGCAGACCAAAACGGATTTGCCATTATCAAAAACTGCGACCCAATTCCAGAACAGGAAATGGTAGTTGTGGTTGGTTATCAAAACCTCGAGAATTATGTATCGGGCGGAAAGCTATATTTGTTTTATAATGAGAAACAATTCAAGAACAATAATTTTGAATTGGTCGACTTTAGAACTTATGCAAATGAGCGTGAAGTAAAAGAAAATACCATCGCTTCTGTCGATGATCTTGATGATTCTAAAAATTATCTGGCTTCCGCCGAAAACATTCTGAATCTTAAAAAATACCGAAACACAACTGCCGAAGAAGATCTTGATGCTTCATTATTAGACGCGAATAAAACGTATCACAATGTTTCGGTTTTAGAATTTGATGATCAAAATCCCGGTGAAACGCACAATGTTTTTTATACTTTTAAAACGACTCCGGAAATGATTAAAGATACGAGCGCAACAGTTACAATGCGTGGAATTTTTGTTCCGAATCGAAGTTATAAAAACCATAAAATAAAGAATCTGGAAATGGAAATCGTAACTTCTCACGATCCAAACAAAATGGGCTCAAACGGAAGTTTTATGAATTACAGATTGGTTCGTTTTAAAAGAGTGAACTTTAAAACCCGCTTTCAAAATAATGGCGAAGGCCCGGCGAGAATGATTCGGTTAGAAACTGATATTCCGGATATGTTCGATAAAAAGACTTTTCAGATCGAAGACATGTATCCAAAGTGTCCGATTTGTCCAAAAGATGAGGTTCCAACCGTTAGTTGCCTTGATACAATTATCAAACAAAAACAGATTTTCTTTACTTTCAAAAACATTTATTTACCCGGAAGCGAACAGAAAAATGTACATGAAAAAGATTCTACAAAAGGTTTTGTAAAATATTCGATGAAGTTTGCCGAAGACTTTCACAAAGTAAAAACCCGAAGCAGAACGGCCATTATTTTTGATAAAAACGAACCCATAATTACCAACTACGCCACTACACGATTCCTACCCGGAATTTCGATTGGTGCAAAAGCAGGTTGTAATTTCTATTCTGATCTTGAAAAATCGACGAGTTATTTTGTGGGCGCGACAATTTCTCCTTTCAAATCGTATCGCTTTTATTGGCAGGCTGAATGGCTTAATGCTTTAAACAAATACGATAATGCTATTAATGTCGTCGATCAGATAAACACAAACGCAAACGGAGTGAGACAATTGGTGCGCACAACCACCACAGCAGAAAACAAGAATGTGAATTGGGAAGTTCCTGTTTTAATTCGGTACAACATCAATAATTATATCGGAATTGGTGCGGGAATTCAGGCGAATATAAATGTCTCTGAAGAACAAAATCAAAACATAAAAATCGAAACTTACGAAGGTGATAAAGAAAACTTTTTAATCAGTACAACGACAACATCGAATACGGTAAAAAACTCCTTTGCTGATTTTAAAACTGGCCTTTTATTTGATTTAACAGCAGGTTTTGCCAGAATTGGCCCGAGTTTGGGCGCACGTTATGTCATCAACTTTGAGCAAGGTTTTAATTATTTTCAGCTTTATGGAATTTGGAAGTTTTAAGGATTTATACCAGAGAGATGCGCGGAGGTTATTAAATAAATAGCCACGAATTCACGAATTTTATTCATTAAAAAGAAGAAGAATAATTCGTGAATTCGTGGCGAAAAATTTTAAACAAATGACAAAACTGTATTGCTATATTTTCATCTTCTCAACTCTAATTTTATTCGGGCAGAAAACTGTTTCCCAAGAAGATAAAATATACAATTCAATTGATGTTTTTGTTGCAAATCCTTCCGCGAAAACGTTACAAAATTTAACTAATACTGAAACTGAGTTTTGGAGAAATCCTAAACCAAAAACCAAAGATGAATTATTAGCAATTGTGGTTTTAAACTGCAACAAGGCGTATTATGAAAATCAATTCGGTCAAACCGAAAAAGCGATTTCGAGTTACGAAAAAGCCTGGCAAATTTATCAGAAACAAAAACTTTCTAATTACGATATTATTGAATTTTGCCTGAAACCTTTGGGGAATTTATACACGGTTCTGGGCGATTATGATAGTGCAGAAAACACTATCAAACAATATTTTTATATCATCAATACTTCTAAAAATTATCCTGACGCGGCAAAACAAAAATTTGCAGCAATCTTAAATTTATCAAATGTTTATCAGAGTTCGGGGAAGATTTCTTTGGCTATAGATTTGCTAGAAAGTACTTTGAAAACGGAGAAATTATCGAATGTGCAAAAAGGAATTTTATTGAATAATTTGGGGAGTAATTATATATTGAGTTCGGCCGGAAATTTAATGCATCCGGAAATTTATCGAAAAGCTGAAAATACTTTTGAGTCGGCGGTTCATTATCTGAAAAATGAAAAAGAGCAATCAGAAACTTTATCTAATTCTTATCGAAATCTGGCAACTCTTAATAAGCAAAGACAACAATTTGAAGTCGCCGATTCGTATTTAGCAAAAGCTGAAAAGCTGTTTTTTCAAACTCAAAACCAACAGCCACGAAAAGTAGCAAAACTCTATTATGAAAAAGCTTTATTGCTTTTTGATGAGCGAAAATATGATGAAAGTGAAAAACAGATTTCTGCAGTTTTTAAAATTCTAATTCCCAACTATTCTTCAAAAAACATTTTTCCCAATCAAGATCAATTGTATGCTGAAACGGTTTTAATTGATGTTTTAGATTTACAAGCAGAAATTCTATTCAAACAAAATCATCCAAAAAAGCTCTCGACGCCTTTAAACTTTCTTTTTATATCGAAGATCTTTTGATGAATGGATTAATTTATGAAAATTCTAAAATTATAACCCAAATCAGAGCGCGCAATCGTACCGAGAAATGTCTTTTGATTTATGATCGATTGTATCAGGAAGACAGTAAAATACAATATTTAAACGACGCTTTTCAATTGGCCGAAAAAACAAAATCCGGAATTTTAAAAGGTTATCGTTCAAATATTAAAGACGCTTCCGCAAAAGAAAAACAAATTATACAGCAATTTCAGAATGTCAATAACACTATTATAAAAGAACAGCAAAAAGGCGATTTAGCAAATATTTCAAAAATAAATCAGCTTATAAAAAAGCAAAATGAATTGATGCTTTTGCTGAAAAATATTCAATCTGAAAACCCCGATTATATTCCTGAAAACTGTAATTTAAAACAATTGTTTTCAAAGTTAGAAAAGGATAAAGCTGTTTTGGTTTATTATTTTATCGGAAATGAAAATCTGTTTTATTTCACTTTACAAAACAATAGAATCAATTTTAGACATATTTATACTGCACACAGATCTATGCTCGAAATTGTGAAATTTATTGATTATTTTAGTTCTGCTGATACAATTACAAACGATATTTCAGGATATAATTATTATGGAAAAAGAGTTTATGATTTGTTGAAATTACCTTCAAATGTCATCTATAAAAACCTCATCATTGTTCCTGACGGAATTTTGAATTTCCTGCCTTTTGAAGCTTTGATTACCACAGAATCAAAAACAACAAATTTTGCCAAAATGCATTATTTACTAAATGATTTTAAGATTGGTTATAATACTTCGGCGAGTTTTTATTTGAATTCAAAACCCATTTCAAACTCAGAAAAAACGGTTTTAGGGATTTTTCCAATTTTTGAAAAGACGGCTTATGAATTGAGTTATTCTAAGAAAGAATTAGAATCTATACAATCGAATTTCAAAGGAAAATATTTAGAGAATTCAACCGCTAATTTTTCTAATTTTAAAAAAAACGCAAACCAATATTCGATTTTGCACTTAAGTACACACGCTTCTTCGGGCGATATTGAAACTCCGGCCAGCATTAAATTTTATGATCAGGAAATATTGTATTCTGAGTTGTATAATCTCAATATAAATCCGGATTTAGTGGTTTTAAGTGCCTGCGAAACGGGAATAGGAAAACTCTATAAAGCCGAAGGCGCAATGAGCGTTGCAAGAGGTTTTCAGTTTGCGGGCGCGCAGAATTTATTGTTTTCGTTATGGAAAGTCAACGATTATACAACGTCGGTTTTTATGGCAGATTTTTATAAAAATATTAAAAAAGATGTTTCTTATTTTGAAGCTAATGCCAATGTAAAACGTGATTTTTTAAACGATAAATCGATTCCGAATGCGAAGAAATCGCCTTATTATTGGAGTTCTTTTGTGTATTATGGTTCTATTTCTGCAGAAGAAAAATCAGGCAATTATATCTTTTACATCATTAGTTTATTGACGGTAATTGGCTTATTTTTGATTTTCAATCATTACCAAAAATGGAAAATCTTCACGCGGTTCTCAAAAAAGAGAAATACAAGAAAATAAAATTCAAAGTTACTAAAACGCAGCATCTTCTAATAAAAGCCAAAATAAATGGCGTTTCAGGAAATTTTATTTTAGATACCGGAGCGTCTAACACCTGCATTGGTTTTGAAAGTATGGAACGTTTTGAAATCTCTTCAAAAAAATCAAAAACAAAAGCCTCAGGAGCCGGAGGAACAGGAATGAAGACTGAAGTTTCGGCACATAATAATTTACAAATCGGGAGTTGGAAAAACACCAATTTTGGTTTGGTGATTTTTGATCTTTCCCATGTAAATGAAGCCTTAGAAGCTTATAAAGCAAAGGCTGTTCACGGCATTATTGGTGCTGATGTTCTACTTGAAGGCAAGGCGATTATCGATTATTTTAATCATTATTTATATTTGAAATTATAAAATCCGAAACTAGATTTTGATTGTCCCTAGATGTAGCGCTTTATATTCATCTGAATAAACATTAATTTCATAACCATCCCAAAGATTTCTTGACCAAACTAATTTATTAACTGATATAAAATAATTATACCATTTTCTTTCTCCTAAAATTTGAAGATTTAGCTTCCTGTTTTCAACTGCTTTTAATATTTTACTTTCAATTTTACTCATACTATTAATTTGCAAAGTTAAAAAATAAATGTTTTAAAACTTTTTGAGAATGTGTCGTTTCGAATATTCGATGATCGTTAATCAATATTTGATTATGGCAAATACATTCTGAATTATCTTTACTT
Organism: Flavobacterium sp. AC274; assembly: GCF_979258275.1. Lineage (NCBI taxonomy): Bacteria > Pseudomonadati > Bacteroidota > Flavobacteriia > Flavobacteriales > Flavobacteriaceae > Flavobacterium > Flavobacterium sp. AC274. Next base: position 274,202 of record NZ_OZ409852.1, read on the forward strand.
GAACTAATTTTAGCGTTGACTTTTTTAAGAATATCTTCTATTTGACCGTTGACAATATATCCTAACATACAACCTTGTTTGTTTTTAAAATGTCCCGTCAGAAACCTTTCAATTCCTTTAGTAATATATTCTGTTTGTTGCTGAGAAGCATTTACTTTGCTTCCTTGTGATTTTATCCACTCAGATGCAGAAATGTTTTTTGCTTCAACATTATAATCTAATCTTAAATCCTGCCATATATTGTGAAATCTAATATCAATTGGATTTGCCTCTTTTGGAGATTTTAACCCTTTGTCAATTTCATCATCTTCAAGTTCTTCTTCCTTTGTTATTACAAACTTATATTTTAAAGCAAGTTCACATTTTTTCACGAGGCTAACTAAATTTGATGAAAATGTTTTCTCTTCCCAATCTTTAGAATATATTTTTTCAGAAATTGAAGTTTCATACGATTTAATTAAAACCTTTAAACACTTCATTTCAAAACTTGAATTAACGCTATTAATTAAACTTAAATTTTTAGCCATTTGCAATTTCAATTAATAATGATTTACTATCTTCCATCGCAGTGGTTTCACTCCAAAAACGTCTTTGATTTGGTTTAATGATATAGACATCATTACCATCATAATAATTTAGTTTTTTTCTAAAATAAAGACTACTATTTTCTTCCTCCCAAAGAAACTTATCTAATCTTTTTAATTCTTTGTATATATCTTCTTTTGATTCATAGATAGGTTCTAGCTCTTCTCCAAATGATATTTTAATCATATACAATGGACAATTTCTATTAATATCATAAATTGTTGCTGATGCCTTCAAATTAACATCATTAAGCCAATCATTGAGTTCGTTTGTCAATCTATTAATATAATTACTAGATTGATTAACAAACAAGACGGATTGAGATTTCTGCTGTTTTTCAAATAAATCTAAACTGTAATGAAGTGTATCTTGAATAATGATTTGTTCGTCTACCGTTAATTCTAATATATCATTATAAATAATTTGATCAATTTCTTTTTCTAAATGAAGAATATCTGTTTTAGATCCACTCTCTTCATCTTGTTTTTTTATAGAAATGATCTTATCGACTTGTAAAGAAAGCTTCTTTGCCAATATTTTTTTATCAAATAAATAAGGAAGAAAAAGAAATTCGTTAGACATTATTTGTTCTCGCTCAATTCCCCAGGAAGATGAAACTAAAAATAAAAAATAAGTAGAAAACCTTGAGTTTATTAACGCCAAAATTGCTTTCTTCTCAATTTCAGAAATATTGTTTATAATATATGCACCACTCATACAATAAGCCTTATGAGTTATCAGAGATGCTGTTATTAATTTATCTTTTTGTCCTTTCTTAATAGCTATATATGGCGGTATAAATAATCTATCATCAATATTTCTATAATATTTTGTATTCGGTTTAATTGCATTAATTGGAGTATAATATTTTCCGATGTTATTTGTTTTTGCAATAAAATCTGGAATAAAATCCGGTTTTTGGATATCCCCATTTAGCCCAGTTTTATAATTAACATCATTTTGTTCAAAAAATTCATTTAACTTTATAAATTTATTATCCAATTTCTCAATCAACTCAAAATCAAAATAACTGCCCCACATAGCAATTTTCCAAATTTTACTATTAGGTTTCTTGCATTCAATTCTTGGTAAATATTTTTCATCTGATGAATCGATTATTATACCTTCTAAAATATCATTTTTTATATATGTTTTAGGTGCATAATATTTTATTGATTCTGTCGGATTTTCAGGAAACTCTCTTTTATAAAAAACGATACTTATTGGCCCAACAGCTGATCCAAATAATTGTCCACCATATTGCTCTGATATTTTCCTTAGAATTGAAAAATTATAAATTTTTTCGACATAATTTTCATTGAATAGCCAATTTCTGAAATTCTGATAAGTACCTCCTGTGTTAGTTAAAACTTTTGTATTGAAAATCAAGGCAATTTCCCCTTTTGGAGCAAGAGAACTTGCTTTATGCAAAAAGGGCAAAACCATTTCTTTAGGAAATTTCTCTCGATCACAATATCTCCTAATACTTTTTTGATTTCCTTCGATATCTTTCTCTTTAGAAACAAGTTCTCCAAAAGGCGGATTTCCAATGATTAAATCAAAATTTTTAAGAATTTCAATATTTGATAGATCAGAGATAGTATCTCGTGCAAAGAGATTATTTCCCTGTGTCTTTATTAATTTATCATTGAGGTCATTTATTAGATATGGAAACCTAATTGTACCATTCCACCACTCTGTTTTTGGATCAAGGTTATCTAATAACGCTAAGTATAAACTAAATGCAGCAACTTTAATCGATTTTGAATCCAATTCAATTCCAAAAATATTAGATTTAAGAATATCAACTAAGATGTTAAAATCATTTAATTTCTTCTTGTATTTATTCTCATATCGTTTTACTAACCTTTTGAAACTTTGAACAAGAAAAATTCCCGAACCACAACTTGGATCAAGAGTTTTAATATTAAAATCTGTTTCTCCATTTTTAACTGATAATTTTTCATTAAGAATTAACTCAACTAGTGAAGGTGGAGTGTAAAAAGTCCCCGTATCTTTCTTACTTTTTTTATCCAATTCTGATAAAAAATTCTCGTAAATTTCACTTAATAATTCAATTCGGATAATACTAAAATCAAACAATCTCCAGTCTTCAAAAAGATCTATTTGTAAATTATCCTTAAAACCATTAATAAAACATCTCTTAATTAAATGCAAATGGTCAGTTCTGACAATATTTTTTTCATTTTCCGTAATATTAAACAAGCTTCCATTAAAATCATTCGCTAATCTTTCAAATAATGAATATGTTGCATCAAGGTTGTCTAAAATTTTAAAATAGGAATCTGAATCACTTAAAAAAGATTTGTAAAATTCACTAGTTGTAGCACCTTTATCTTCTAAATACAACAGAAATAAAGAGCGCATTACTAATTTATGTATTACATCTTTGTCTGAAAGTCCCTGTTTTTCTAGTTCTCGAGATACATTTATTAAACTTTGAATCAAATATTTATCAACCCTTTTTTCTAGATTTATTCTCTTCTTTAACTCAATTGCTTCAATAGACGACCAAATAAAACCTGTATCTATAGCTAACCTCGAGAAAATTATATTTAATTTTTCAATCTTTTCCTTATCTGAAATTTTACAAGAGTAAATTTCTATTTCCTTTAAATTAGATTCAAAAGTTTTATATTGAATATCCTTTTTATTATAGCTAAAAGGTTTTTCCGAGCAGTTGTAAATTCTGATTTCTGTTTTAGTATAAACGTAAAGGAATAATACTTTTTGAAAATTCCAGCATATTCGATGTATTTCTGCAATTTGAACTAAAGAAAGATTATCAAAAACGTCAATCTCTTTTAAAAAAAGAACAGGCTGACCTGCATTTTCATATACTTTAATAAGTCCCACTTTTTCCTTATCAAACAAATCTGTGATCTCGCAATCTTTTGCAAAGTCACTAAAATCGAGTTGTTGAAAAATAGAATTTGACATTATATAGGTTTTAAACAAAAATAATTTAAAAAACAATATTGCAGATTATTGCGCGATTTATTTATAAACAAAATCCCAAACTCCTTTCGGAATTTGGGATTTTTTATTTTACCATTTCCAGTATTGGAATTTGGAATTTCAATATTAAGATTTTTAAATCTTAATGCGTATGTTTCGGATTAAAACCGTCTTCGCTTAATTCAGTGTGCACATAATCGGCAACCATTTCTGCTTCATAATCGATTTTTTCTCCTTTGCTAACTTTGGCAATGATTTTTTCCATGATGTTATAAATAACCGGAACTACAATCAAGGTTAGGAATAAAGAAGAAATTAATCCTCCGATGATTACCCAAGCCAATCCGTTTTTCCACTCAGCTCCTGCTCCAGATGCCAATGCAATTGGGAACATACCAAATACCATCGCAATTGTTGTCATCAAGATCGGACGTAAACGAGCGTGATTCGCCTGAATTAATGCCGTTCTGATTGATTCACCTGCTGCTCTTCTTTGGTTGGTATAATCGACAAGCATAATCGCGTTCTTACACACCAGACCAATCAACATGATGATACCCAAAATCGTAAAGATATTTAATGAGTTATTGGTCAAAGCCAATGCCAGCATCGCACCAATAAACGAAAGCGGAATTGCAAACAATACTACAAACGGGTGAGCAAAACTGTCATACAAACTCACCATTACAAGGTAAACCAAGATAATAGCAGCTAATAAAGCGATTCCTAAAGTACCAAAACCTTCCGATTGGTTCTCCTGGTCACCACCCCAGATATAGTTTACACCTGTTGGTTTTTTAAGCTTATCTAATTTTGCCTGCCATTGCGTTACAATTGTTCCTGAAGGAACCCCAACGTTTTGTCCTTTTACTGTTACCGAAGCAGATTTGTCTCTACGCTCTAACTGGCTAGGTCCTGATCCTTCTGTAATATCAGCAAATTGAGATAACTTAATTTGTTGTCCTGAAGAATTGATGAAAATCAAATTACTAACGTCAGTAATACTTTTTCTATCAAATGCATTATATCTAATGTTGATATCGTACTCATATTCTCCAGCTCTGTATTTACCGTCTGTATTTCCACTAAAAGCAGTTTGCATCGTTAAACCAACAGTTTGAAGTGTTAATCCTAAAGCTGCCATTTTATCACGATCAACTTTAACATTTACCTCTGGATTTCCGTCTTCAACAGTTAATTTAATCTCTGTTGTTCCAGGAATTGTACGTAATTCAGCTTCAGCTAATTTAGCAAATGCCATAGCACTTTCTGTAGATGGACCTGTTACGATCAATCCTAAAGTAGCATCCTCAGCAGTTCCTAAGATACCTACAGGAACCGTTTTTACTTTTGCCCCAACTAATACTTTTTCAAGCTTACGTTTGATTTTTGCTGCGTAAACGTTAGCATCATCGGTACGATCTTTTTGCTCGATCATTTTTACGTCGATCTCTGCTTTGTAAGCAGTAGCCTGAGATGCACCAAAACCTTCACTGGTTTGTCCTACAGTTGTAATCTGACTGTGAACATATTCCTGAGATTTCAAATAAGCTTCTGCTTTTTGCGTCATGAAGTTGGTTTGTTCTAACGAAGCATCTTTCGGCATTTCGATTTGAACTAAAAACTCCCCACTATCAGAAGATGCAAAGAATTCTCCTCCAATGAAACCTCCACCCATTAATCCAATTGTTGATCCGAAGAACAATACAAGAACAACTAAAATGGTTTTAATATAATGATCTAAACACCAAGTCAATAAATCAGAAACCCAGTTTGTAAAACGAGTTAAATAACTTTCGAAACCAAGAATAATTCTTCCAAATAAATTCTTTCCTTCAATATGCTCTAATTTACCATAGCGAGATGATAACCAAGGGATAATTGTAAATGAAGCTAAAAGTGACAGTAAAGTTGAAATAATTACGGTAACACAAAATTGTGTAATAATATTAGATACTAAACCAGAACTCATTGCGATTGGCAAGAATACCACGACAATTACTAATGTAATCGAAGTTACAGTTCCACCAATTTCTGCAGTTCCGTCGTAAGATGCACGAATTCTGCCTTTACCCATTTCCATGTGTCGATAAATATTCTCGAGGACCACAATCGCGTCATCGACCAGAATACCTACAACAAGAGATAATCCTAATAAACTCATTAAGTTTAATGTATATCCCATTAAATAAATACCAATAAATGTAGCAATCAACGATGCCGGAATGGAAACCATTACGATCAATGAGTTTCTAATACTGTGCAAAAAGAACAACATTACAAAAGCTACCAAAACTACTGCAATTAATAAATCGTGAACTACAGAATCTGCAGCTTCAAGAGTAAAGATTGTACTATCTTTTGCTACTTCTAATTTTAATTGATTTGCTTTATAATCATTTTCAAGAATAGCAATTGTTTTTAATAATTGCTCACTTACCGCTACTGCATTTGCATCAGATTGTTTTACGATTTGCAAAACAATAGCACTTTTTTGATCTACACGTGATATTTTTTCTGCTACTTTTTGAGTATCCTGAACATCGGCAATATCACCTAAACGAACCTGAATTCCGTTTTGAGAAGAAACTACCAGGTTTCTTAATTCCTGAACACTTTTATATTTACCCGCTAAACGAATTAATATTTTTTGATTACGTGTTTGGATATTTCCTGTTGGGAAATCTAAATTCGAGGTCAAAATGTTTTGCTGTACCTGTGGAACAGATAATCCGTAACCCTGCATTTTAACAGCATCAAGATTTACTTGAATTTCACGCTCTGAACCACCAATAATATTTACCTGGGCAACACCTTGTACACGAGATAAAATAGGAGCAATTTTTTTGTCAATTAAGTCATAAAATTCTGCTTCGTCCATTTTACCATTAGCACCAAGTGTCATAATTGGTAAATCACTCAGCGAGAATTTCGTCAGCGAAGGTGTTTCTGCATCATCCGGTAAATCACTAATAATAGCATTGATTTTACGCTGTGCATCATTCAAAGAAAAATCGACCTTTGCATTTGATGTTAATGTAATCGATACAATAGATAAACTTTCGTATGATTTTGAGTCGATTTTTTTGACATTCTCTAAGGATGCAATCGCATCTTCAATTTTCTTGGTTACTGTGTTTTCTACCTCACTTGGAGAAGCTCCCGGGTAAATTGTAGAAATTGTAATAACGTTTTGTTCAAATTTCGGGATCAGCTCATAACCTAGTTGGCTGTAACTGAACAATCCACCAAGTGTTAGAATTGTAAACAATACAATTACCAACGACGGACGTTTTATGGATATTTCGGCTAATTTCATATTTGTTGCTTTAGGCTTTAGGCTGTAGGCAATAAGCTTAATGCTTATGGCCTACAGCTTATCGCTTTAAATTATTTAATAATTTCTACTGTATTACCGTCTTGTAAGTTAATTTGACCTGTAGTAATTACAGTTTCTCCGTCAGATAATCCATTGATAACTTCTACTTTATCACCTAAAATTCTTCCAGCAGTTACTTTTCTTAATTTTGCAATACCATTCTCAACTACAAAAATCTCGTTGCTGCTCACACTTCCTACAAATGCATTTCTAGGTACAACCATCAAGTTTTGTTTTTGTTGGTTTGATGCAAAAATTGCAGTTCCGTACATACCTGCTTTCAGGTCGTTATTTGAGTTGTTTGTAATTTCAATTTCAACAGGAAAGTTCAAAGACTCATCTGCTTTTGAAGCTATAAAAGTAATTTTCCCAGAAAAAGTTTTATCAGGATAAACACTTGCAGTTACTTTAATTTGGTTTCCTAATTTTAAACTGGCAACCTGATTTTCGTTTACTGTAACAACTAGTTTTAATTTAGAAACATTTACGATATCAAATAAAGCTGTTGCTGGCGTTGCTGCTAAAATAGATCCCGGCTCAATATATTTTTTATTGATAAATCCGCTTATTGGCGCTTTTACTTTTGTGTCTCCAACATTAATGTTTGCTTGCGTTAAGCTAGACTGTGCATTTGTTAAAGCTAACTTAGCCTGATCTAATTGTTGTTTTGTAACACCACCTGTTTTAAAAGCATTTTCATATCTTTCATAATCAGATTTTGCATTTTGGTAAACTGCCTGCGCTTGTTGTGCACTAACATTAATTACATCACCTCTAACTGTCAATAAAGTTTGACCTACTCTTACATAATCACCTTCTTTAGCTAAAACGCTGATTACTTTTCCAGATTTTTCAGCAGAGAAAGTTAATTCCTGAATTGGTTGAAAATTTCCATTTGCAACGAAATCCAAAGAAACTTCCTCTGTTTTTACAGGAGAAACTTTAACCGAAACTGCAGCATTTTTCTCTGCTACGATATCTGTTTTTGCTTTGTTCTCCTTCTTATTATTATTTAAGACATATCCAATCACACCCAGTGCTGCGATTATGATTACGATTGTTATAATAGTTTTCTTCATTGTAATTAGTTATTTAATAAGAGTTTTTAGTTCGCCTTTTGATTTGATTAGTGCTATTTCGGCAATTTTATAATTTAAAACTGCTCTGGTATAATTATTTTGAGCTTCAAGTGATGCATTTTCAGCATCTAATAAATCTGTTAAAGATGCCAGTCCCTGAAGATAATTGTTTTTTGTATTGCTTAGAATCTCTGATGCCAATTGCATATTTTCTTTTTGATTCTGAATAGTCACAATGTTATTCTCGATGTCAGCCATTGCATTTCTATAGTCTAAATCAAGAGAAAGTTTTGTGTCTTTAATATCTTCTTGTAAAGATCTGATTTCTACATCGGCTTGTCTTACTTTAGCACGAGTTCCGAAACCTGTAAAAATTGGCACATGTAAGTTTAATCCAATTGCTGAGTAATCAGACCAGTAAACTCCGTCTTTTGGTTTTGCAAACCAAGGCATTTCAGGCCCCTGACCAATGTAATTGTAACCTGCCGTTAATGAAAGCGTAGGATAATATCCAGCTTCAACAGCTTTTTTATTGTATACTAAAAGCTCTTCTTGTTTTTTCAAAAGCAGATATTCTGTTCTGTTTTCAACTGTTGGCTGTTCTGTTAATGCTGCAGGAACTACTTCAAATTCTTCTTTTGGCATATCAATTTGAGTTTCAATAGGCATTCCCATATAAAACTTTAAAGCATTTTCCTGTAAAGTAATTTGATTTTTAATTTGCTGACGCTCTGTATCTATATTTGACATTTTCACAACGATACGGTCTAAGTCAATTTTTTTAGCTAAACCATTATCAAACTGCCCTTTTACGATATCACGAACTTTTGTTGTGTTTACATAATTACTGTCTAAAAGAATCAATCTTTCTTTTTGTACATAAACAGAATAATAGTTATTTGCAACTCTTTCAATAACCTGCTCTTCTGTTAACTGATTGTTTATTTGATAAAACTCACGTGTTGATTTTGCTGCTCTTAATCCTGTAAAAACAGATTGATCAAAGATTGTCTGAGTTAAAGAAAGTCCTGCTGTCGATGTCCATTTTTGACCAAATGCTGCCTGAATTGTAGTTCCCGGTGCACCAAATCCTGCTCCGTCAATAACTGTCGTCTGAATTACGGGATTGTAAGTTAAATTTCCGTTTGCAGAAATTTGAGGCAATGCTCGTGAACGTACTTCCTGAATTTGATACTCACTGTTTTCAACCTGTAGTTTGGCCTTTTTAGCATCCGCTTTGTTTTGAAGCGCATACGTAAGAGCATCTCTTAAGGTTAATGTTTGGACTTGTGCGTTGGCAGCCAAGCCAATTGTACACAAAAATATAAGAATTATTCGTTTCATAGATTGATGATTAAGTAATAATTTTTTTAAGTTGTTTTTCTAATTCTAGTATTCCATCTGGTGTTGCCATTGCTCTGGTGTGATATTCCAAAGCTTCTAATTCTATTTCCTGAGCCTCTCTTTCAGAAATTGTATTTTCATTAATGTGAAAAATTAAAGTGTAATAAAATTTCACATACACATCAATATTTATATCCGGGCGGTAAAACTTTTCGCTAATTCCTTTTTTAATATTTTCTCTAAAATACTGCGTACACTGCTCTATTTCGTGAGACAATACATTTTGATATATTTCGGGATAATGTTTTTTTAACTGATAAATCGGCGAAGTATCCATATTATTTTTAAACATGTCTCTGAACATTTCTCTGATCTCAAAATTTTCCATAATTGCATTGTAGTTTTTAGCCACAATAGAATCAATTATTTCGTGTACTTGTCTGTGAACCATCGAGGTACTTTCTTCAATTAAAACCTCTTTGTTACAAAAATATTTGTAAATCGTTTTTTTTGAAATACACATTTCACCTGCAATATCATCCATCGTAACACTTTTAAAGCCTAACTTTAAAAATAAATCGCTTGCTTTTGCTATGATTTTTTCTTTCATTTTAATTTTCAAATTGCCTTACAAATATAATTCGGAAACTTTTTTAAAAAAATAGTTTCCAGTATTTTGTAATAATTTTACATTAACTTATTCATCAAATAAGAATTATATACTAAATTCCAGATTAGCGATCAGCTTAATATCTTTTCCAAGTGCCAATCCACCATTATGATTGTATGAATTATAATCCAGACCAAAATCCTGACGTTTGATATCGCCTTTAATTTCAAAAGCAACTTTTCTCTCTCCGTTATAAGAATTGATTCCAATAAATTCTGCATCAAGTTCTACAACTTTGGTTACGTCTTTTATAGTTAAATCACCTTTAAAGAAATTGATATTATTATTTACTTTTTGAAATGAAGTCGATTTAAAACTAATAATTGGATGTTCGTTTACATTAAACAAATCATTCAGTTGCAAGTGAGTATCAATTTGCTGAAAACTATCTGCCTTGTTATTTATATCTAACGAAAATTCAACCGAAGCATCTTCAATTTCATTGTCTTCAATATTTACATAACCATCGAATTTATTTTCAGTTCCTCCTAAATAAGCAAGTATAGAATGTCTCATTTTAATTAAAACATCTGATTGGCTAGAATTTATGGTCCATGTTGTTTTCATAATTATCTGATTTAATGAGTTTATAATTTACTCAAACCCGCCATGGAAACTTTTCAAGTGTTGTAAGTTTCCATTTTGAAAGTGCAAATATAAACAGGAAACTTTAAACACCAAGAAAGTTTCCGAGTTTTTTCAAAAATAATTTTAACACATTAAAAATGAGCGGCTTTAATACCCATTTTTATGGAAACTAAATTCCTTTTAAATTTTTAAAATTATAATTCACATTTGAATCGTATCTTTGAGGCTCGTTAATCAGAATTTCATTTATGCACGATATTAGTCAGTACCAGGATTTTTTTATTACTTATTTAGAAAGCCAGAGCATTACCAAAGAACCCAAAAACCTTTACGAACCTATTGAATACATTTTAGGTCTTGGCGGAAAACGCATGCGTCCTGTACTAACCTTAATGGCGGCAGAAGTATTTAATACTGATTACAAAATCGCACTTCCCGCGGCAATGGCGGTTGAGGTTTTTCATAATTTCTCGCTGGTTCACGATGACATTATGGATGATGCGCCTTTAAGAAGAGGTAAAGTAACCGTACACGAAAAATGGAATATTAATACCGGGATTTTATCCGGAGATGCCATGCTTATCCTGGCATATCAGTATTTTGAACAATACGAACCAACCGTTTTTAGGGATTTGGCAAAATTATTTAGCAAAACAGCTCTTGAAGTTTGCGAAGGACAGCAATGGGATGTTGATTTTGAAGAAAGAAACAATGTAACGATTCCCGAATATCTAAAAATGATCGAATATAAAACAGCTGTTTTAGTTGCCGCAGCCATGAAAATGGGTGCAATTGTAGCGAAAACTTCTGAAAAAGAAGCTGATTTAATTTATGATTTCGGACTCAATTTAGGTTTAGCTTTTCAATTACAAGATGACTATTTGGATGCTTTTGGAGATCCTAAAACTTTTGGAAAACAAGTTGGCGGCGATATTATCGTAAATAAAAAAACGTATTTATATCTAAAAGCTTTAGAATTTTCTTCTTCTGAAAAAGCTTCAGAATTACAAAAATTATTTAGTTTACAACTCGAAGATAATGCCGAAAAAATAGCAACTGCAAAAGCCATTTTCAACGAATCCGGAGCATCAAAAGCTACGCAGGAAGCAATTGAAATGTATACTTTTAAAGCTTTTGAGACTTTAGAAAAAATGGAAATCAACGCTGAAAAAAAAGGTATTCTTAGAACTTTTGGCGAGAATTTAATGGGAAGAAAAGTTTAAAATTTTATGCCACAGATTAAAGGATTAAAAAAGATTAATCAGTGAAAATCTTTTAATCTGTGGCTATTTTTTGCGCATAGTAAACCCGACAGGTTTTCAAAACCTGTCGGGTTTGTCATTTTAGAAAACTATAGAAAAAGTCGAAGGCTAGTTTATCCAAAAAGTTCATCGGGATCAACTAAATCCGATAATTTTTGTTTTAGATCTTCTTTTAAAATCGTTAATCCGTATTGATACGAAGCGTTCATCCAGCCAAAACCTTCTTCTGTTATATAATTAAACTCCGTTCCTACGTTTCCGTATTCTGCGAAAATTTTGTGTGAACTTATTGATAAATCAAACTTTTCAGGAATTGTTCCGTTGTAATCAACCGCGTTTCTGGTAATCAGCCAAAGCCAGCGATAGACCATTTCCTGCGCTTCTTCCTGAAAATTATAATTCAGTAAACCTTCCCACAAAAGCATTTGGTGTGGCGCCCATCCAAACGGATAATCCCATTGTCGTATTGGCGAATTTTCGTCTACAGCAGCAATTGATTCTTTGGTACTTCCTGCAATTCCGCCTTTCATTTTAAATTTTGGAAGCGTATTTTTTACCAAAATTTTAGCTTGTTCCGGCGTACTTATTTTTGCCCAAAGCGGATAAAATGTTGGAGCCGCTTCAAAAACATGTTGCTTTTCATTCACAAAATCATAATCAAAATAGATTCCGTTTTCTCCATTCCAACACATTTTGTTGATTTTCTCTTTTCTGGAATTTGCCTTCGAAATCCAATATTCACTCGAAAAAGATTTGTCTTCGAAATATTGAAATTCATTTTTAAAATATTTCTCAATCAAAAAAGCAATATCCGTTTCGTATTTATAAAGCAGACTATTAATCGCAACCGTATTTAAATTGGCACAAATTCCGACCAATCTGTTTGTGGTGTCGTGGCCGCTTTCGCGCATGCTTCGATCGTGAATAAAATATTTATCCAATTCAGCATCAACAACTTCTCTTTCGAGATATTTTTTTCGAATTCTCGCGTTGAGAGATTATATTTTGGCGCATATTGTTCCAGAATATCATCAAAATGTCCTTCTTCAACCTCAAAAGGAAGCCCAATTCCTTCTGCTTTATAACGATTTAATCCATTTGCAGTAAGTCGTTTTCCTTCTTCCATCCAAACGGTTTTGTATTCTTTTATAGCGGTTTTTAAATGTCTTTCAATCCAAAAAATATCAGGATTTGACTTTTCTAAAACATCCATAATTAAAGATGTATAAAGCGGCGGCTGCGTTCGGGTTAAATAATAACTTCGGTTGGCATTCAGGATTTTGCCATAATGATCAATTTGATATTTAAAGTTTTCGGCAATACCCAAAGCAAGATCGATTTTATCATCAATCAAAAGTCCTTTGGCAATAAAATAACTGTCCCAACCGTACATTTCGTTAAATCTTCCGCCGGGAACCACAAACGGAACTCCGGAAATTTCATTGTTTTTTATTTGAAGTGCCAATGCTAAAATTCCCGGTTTTTTGTTCAGCGATAAAACATATTCCGGCGAAATATTTTTAGGCATTTGAACTACTTTTAATTTCGGAGTTGTTGCTTCTAATTTTTTGAAATAATCAAAAACAATTTCATCCCCAAACGGCACATATAAATACGCGATTTCATTTTCGATTTTATCATCTTCCAGAATTTTCTTTACACCAATGGCATCAATGGTTCTGGTAAGGCCTTTCCAGTATAAATCTTTTATTTTTCGTGAAATTCTTTTACAGGGTCTTCGGTAATTTCATTCAGATCTATTTCGGCGAATTCAACGTTTTCTTTTTTGGCTAAAGCCAATTCCTGTAACAAATTCGAAAGCTGATAAGTTCCCTTAATTTCTGCTGAATTTCCGTTTTCATCGTTCAGCAAAAAACTTTTTGGACCGTTGTCATCAATCGTTATTTTTTTATCGCCGTCAGTATCTTCCTGAGCTAATAATTTTTCGATGGTTTGGGTTATATGTAATTTAAATTTCATCTTTTGCAGTTATTTTTTTAAGAATAAAAAAGGAAATCAGTAATAAAGTCATCGGGATTAATGTAAAATAAAATGCTTTTTCAGGCCCTTCATTTTTAAACAGCCAACCTGTAATTCTGGATCCTAAAGTTCCTCCAAGTGCAGAAAAAATCACAATTAATCCTGTCATGGAACTTTGCAGATTTTTAGGCAAAGCGCTCAAAACAATCGAATTTAATAACGGATAAATAGGCGCAATAAATAATCCTATTAAAGGAAAAGCAAAGCCAATTAACGGAATATCTGAAAGTGTATTGATATTTTTTACTTCTAATCCAACGGTTTTTGGAAGTACAAAAATGACCAACAGCATCGCTGAGATAATACAGAAACTCAGAACCCAAATCCAGTTTACTTTTTTGGTTACAATGCCGGCAATTAATCTTCCAATTGCTAATGAAATGGCCAAAATACTCGCCATCATAATGCTAATATTCTCAGGCAAATGCAACACTTTTGTATTGAATGTTGGCAGCCAGGAAAGAATTCCCTGCTCAATCATAACAAACAAAAACACACTAATTACAAAAATAACGGTCAGCAATTTTGCCATTAATTTGAACATTTGCAGAAAATCGTCTTTGATATTTGCGCCTGCTGAAACTTCTGCTTCTTCAAATTTTACAAAGAATAAAAACAAGAAAGAAAGGAACGATAATCCTGCTAAAAACCAATAAACATTCAACCATGAATTTGGATCGTTTTCGTTATTAAAAGCAGGAAATAAAAAATATGCTAAAGCAATTCCCACCATAAAAAAACCTTCGATACTACTCATTAATGCGTTGTGTTCTTTTTGGTTTCGGTCACGGTTCCTATCAAAGAATAAACAGAAACTTTGATCAAAGCAAAGGAAACGCCAACGGTTGCAAAAAGGATTTTAGCATTGTCAAACGAGTTACCAAAATACATAGAAATACAAGCCAAAGTCACCAAAGCCAAACCTGTAAGCATCGCTTTTCTATAGCCAATTCTTGGTAAAAAAGAAGCTATAAAAAAGGAAACTATGGCAATGGGCATGTCTTTAAAAGCTTCTAAAATACTGGCCTGAACTTCATCAACTCCATAGTTTTTTTGTGATTTTAAAATCACGATTCCTACGCTGTTTAATAAAATAGCAAAGACAAAATAATTGAGGTAAAGTGAGATTTTAATTCCGATGTTTTTCATTTGTTGTATTTGTCTGTGCGTTGTGGTTACGTTGCGGAGACGCACTGCTGTGCGTCTCTACAATCTTGTAACTTTTATATTGTAATGATTATATTTTTTAAAAATTAACGGCTACAGAAAATCTAAAGGCGCGTCCTAAAATTGGTCTTGCCATAAATACATCACTTGCTGCAGATGTTGTTTGTCTTGGATCTCCTTCTGTTAAACCAATTTCGTTAAATAAATTGGAAGCATCAACTGCAAAACGAAGATTGTTATAGGTATAATTTAAACCTGCCCCAACTTCTTTGTAAGCCGGTAAAACTTGTCTGTTATCCTGATTCGTGAATTTTTTATCGTAATACGAAAACTGAACATAAGCCGTGAAATCTTTTGTAATATCAACTTCGGGTCTTAGGTTACAGAAAAATTTAGGGATTCTTCTGGCTGTATTTCCGTTAAAATCAAAAGTCGAACCGTCTGCATTTGTTCCGGTGAAATTATCGTATTCCGGTTTTTGAACGGTGAATGTAAAATTCAGTTTTACAAATTCATATCTGGCATTTGTCTCAACTTCAAGACCAATATTGTTTACGTCGGCAAATTTATTTTCTGAAGATCCGTCAGATAAAATATCTGTAAAAGCAACATTTTTTAAATTCATATGAAACAAATTCGCATTTACCGAGAAGAACGAACCTGAATATTTATAACCCAATTCAAATTGATTTACTTCTGTATTTTCCAGTTTGCTTAAATCGGCTGCATTGTCATAAAATGATTCTTCAATTGGTGATCTAAAACCATGGCTGTAACGAACATATGAAGCCATCTTTTCGTTGAATTTGTAGTTTCCAGCGGCAGTATAAGACCATTCGCTTACATCATATCTCCAATAGGTATACGGATTTCCTTTTACTGTTGTCACCGCATCATCTGCCGTATTGTTGTCTAAAATTCCTAAATCTTCAGCAAAAAAACGGGCATTGTCTCTGTATCCTGAATATTTGTCTTTGTTGTATCTTAAACCTGCGTTGAAAGTTAAATTATCCGTTGCTTTAATTTCGGCGTCAGCATAAATATCATTCAAAAGTCCTTTCGTTTGGGCATCTCTTTCTAACCATGTAATTCTTTCTACACCATTAAAAGTATGTTCAACGCCTGTTGTATTATCAGTCACATTCAATAATCTTGGATTGTCTGAAACACTTACTAAATACGAATTCCAGTTCCAGTATTGATTTGATTTCCAGTTTGAATAATAGTAACCAGCTGTTAATTGTACAGGATCCAGATCAAATGTAAAAGAGAAATTATTCGCAAAGTTGTTCATCTTTTTCTCAATATGCCAAAGATCTGCTCTCATAATCAAAGCATTTGGATCTAAAGCCGCGCCATTATCTACATAAGAATAAGCAAGGTTTCCGGCAGTTGTATTTTGAATATCTGTTGCGTAAGCATCTTGTGTCCAGGGTCCGCCGTTTGGAAAAATAGCGTTGTAGTTCAAGTCAATTGAAGTTTGTTTGAAGGCATTTTTGAAAGTCACTTTTTCAGAGATTTTCTTTTTAAACTCTGCTCCAATCGAGTTGATTACAGGATGAGAACCATCTTCTAAATCTGCGCTGAAAGTTCCGCCGCCATATTGAGGCACATTTAAATGACTGAAATTTACTGAAGTCAACGTTCCGTAATTTGGATTAAATCCGTCGATTCCTTCAATTTTTCCGTTATTGCTTTTCAGCGGAATTGGTAAATAGAACGTATTTCTGTCGTCAAGATGTTTAAAGTTTATTCTCAAATAATCGCTGTCATCAAATTTATAGGTAATGTTTCCTTTGATTTGTCCGCCTTTGTTTGCTGTAAAACCTGTGTTTCTTACACCATTATCGGCTCTGTAAAATCCTCCAACATTAAAAAATAATTTGTCCTGAATTAATGCGCCAGATAAATTCAAATCTGTTCTGAACATTCCGTAATCTGAAGTCGTGAATTTGGCTCTTCCCATAAATTCATTCTGCCCGGTTTTCGAAATAAAGTTAATGATTCCACCAGGAGCATTATTAGCAAAAATGGATGCAGAACCTCCACGAACCGCTTCCATTTTGCTTACTGTTTCATCCAGTCTGTAAAAAGTATCTGCGTTGGCAAATTGTAGTGCGCCATCTTCAAAAACCGGCAAACCGTCTTCCTGAATTTGTACATATTCGTACGCTCCGGCAGACGGAATCCCTCTTGCAAAAAGGTTGTTTCCTATTTCTCCTCCAGAAGCTTCCACTACAAATCCGGGAATCGTCTGCAATAAAGCTGCTGTGCTTGACGGCGCTCTGTCTTCGATTGCTTTTGCGCCCATTGTAGTAATGGCAACGCTCGATTCTAGTTTAGATCTT
Organism: Flavobacterium sp. AC274; assembly: GCF_979258275.1. NCBI lineage: Bacteria > Pseudomonadati > Bacteroidota > Flavobacteriia > Flavobacteriales > Flavobacteriaceae > Flavobacterium > Flavobacterium sp. AC274. Next base: position 291,643 of record NZ_OZ409852.1, read on the forward strand.
GGTGTAGATGATCCTGTAACTACAACTTCTTTAAGGTTTTGCGATTCGCCTTCAAGCAATAAATTTACTTGTAACGACTCGCCTTCTTTTACGGTAATTGCTTTTGTATAGGTTTTGTAACCCACATTTGTAGCTTCTACAGTATAATTTCCTGCGATAACATCAGAGAAAACATAAGCACCGTTTTCATCTGTAACTGTATTTTTTCCCGTGTCTTTCAATGATACGTTTGCACCTGGAACTGTTTGTCCGGTTTCATCTAATACTTTTCCGGAAACGGTATTTTTTGCCTGAGCAAATACATTATTTGGAGCAAAATCAAGCACAATAATAAAAATAGTATGCTTAAATACGAATGTTGCTGTTTCATGATTTTTTGGTTTGGTTAGTAAAGTTTTCTTTTATTGAATGTAAACTTAATTACTATTTAACTTCAATTTAAGAATTCGGAATCGAAAACGTTTTCGAAATCACCTAAAACGTTTTCGGAAGTTAATATTTTACTAATACATTTTATTTTTAGTACATTTATTTCATGAATGACACAAAACTAATTGATATTGCTTCGGCATTAGGAATTTCAGTCACAACGGTTTCAAAAGCACTAAAAGGATATACCGATATCAGTAAATCGACGCGTGCAAAAGTGATCGAAATGGCAGAAACGATGAATTATATTCCTAATTCTGTCGCCGTAAATCTTAGAACCAATGAAACCAAAACTATTGGTGTGATCATTCCTGCAACGGTTCATCACTTTTTTTCCAGTGTTTTGAATGGTATTTTGGAAGAAGCCGAAAAAAGAGGTTATCTGGTTATTATTCTACAATCAAACGAAAAGTATGAACTGGAGAAAAAACAGCTTGCCTTATTGATTCAGAAACGTGTTGATGGTGTTTTAATGTCACTTTCGAATGAAACAGACGATTTCTCTCATATTAATGAAGCCATTCGAAAAAATACTCCGGTTGTTTTATTTGATAAAATTGCCAAAAGAGTAGATTGTTCCAAAGTCGTAATCAACGATGCAAAAGCGGCTTTTGATGCGGTTTCGTACCTTATTAATAAAGGATTTAAAAAAATTGCACATTTTAGAGGTTCTTATGTTCCGCAAAATTCCATTGATCGCTTTTTAGGGTATAAAAGAGCACTTGAAGCACACGGAATAGAATATGATTCTAAACTGGTTTACGTTTGCGACAACAATACCGATTTTGAAGACGGTTACGAAAATGCCCAGAAAATAATGAATGAGCATCCGGATATCGATGCTATTTTTGCGATCACAGATTTAGTAGCTATCGGAATTATAAAATATTTTAATGAAGCCGGAATAAAAACACCGGATCAGGTTGCTGTTTTTGGGTTTAGTAATTGGTTTATGAGTACGGTTATTTCTCCAAAATTAACTACAATTGATCAGCCCGGGTTTGAAATGGGACACACCGCAGTTTCTATTTTAATTGATGAAATTGCCGACATAAAAGAACATCGACCAGTTACGCATCAAATTATAGAACTTCCAACAAGAATCATAGAACGAGAATCGACCGTTAAATGATTTTTTAGTTTTAACTTTGCTTCAACTTTAAAACGCATCAATGTTTCCGATTCCTGAAAATACCGATATTTTATTGGCTGATGCCGAAAATGGAAATCTATACTTAAGTTTGATTGAACAAATCAATAAGGATTTTAATTTGGCGAATGAAGGAATCGATTTTCCGTTAAGTATTTCTCCCGATGAATTAAAAATTCAGCTTCACGAAAAAATCTACCGAATGATTCAGTACAAATTTGCTGAATATTTAAATCTCCTTTATATCATTGATGTTTCTGAAATCGAAATCAAAAAACTCGATGGTTCTGATTTAGTGATGTTAGCTGAGCAGGTTTCTTTTTTGATTTTAAAAAGAGAATGGCAGAAGGTTTGGTTTAGGAATCATTACAAGTAAAGGTGCTAAGTTGCAAAGCGACAGAGGTTTTCTCTCTTTGCGACAAGTCTTAACCATTATACAAAACTTTGAACCTTTGTTGCTCTCAACCTTTGAACCTCTCAGAAATAAACTCTCACAAAAGGCATAAATCCGGATCCATAAAGACTTTTATCCGGATCATATAATACGTCGTATCGGGCGCCGATTGTCACATTTCCTGTTCTGTAACCTGCTCCAAGATATAAAGCGGTATTCCAATAACTATCAGAAAAAGCAGGTCTGTTGACGTTGGTTTCATATCTTGTATCCACTCTTACTTGTTCTAATTCTGCCGACAATTGAACTTCGGGAATTGGGTTTACAAGCGTAATTAAACTTCCGCCATAAACATAAGATTCATAATAATTTTTTGAAGATAAATAACCAAATTGCAAACCAACTCCAACGGCAACAATTTCGTTAACATTATAAATCGCACTTGGCATAACCGAAATATCAGTATATCCTGAACCAATTCCCAGACCAAGTCCGCCACCAAACTGAACTTTATCCCAAAAATTAGTAGTACTATCTACGGCTGAAATTTCCTGTGCCATTGAATAACTTGAAAACAAGACTGTCAAAATCACAAATAATGATTTGAAAACGTTTGAAATTTGATTTTTATTCATGGCTTAACACTTTTTTTAACAAATTTTTACGTAAAAGTAAGCAAAAAAAAGATTTAAATAAATGCATTGTTGTACTTTTGCCATTCTATTTAACAAAAAGTATATTCACTAATATTATGGATAGGTTTTCATTTTTAAATGCAGCACATACAGAGTTTTTTGCACAATTATACGATCAATATTTAGTAAACCCAGACAGCGTTGAGCCTAGCTGGAGAAGTTTTTTTCAAGGTTTCGACTTTGGAATGACTACTTATAATGACGAAAATCCGGTGCAGCAAATCGTTGAGTACGTGACTAGCCCCAACACAGATTACAGTCAGGTTTCAGAAAAACTGCAAAAAGAATTCAACGTACTAAAATTAATCGATGGTTACCGTACACGTGGTCATTTGTTTACCAAAACAAATCCGGTTCGTGATCGTAGAACGTCATCTCCAACTTTAGATATCGAAAATTTCGGCTTAACATCTGCCGATCTTTCAACAGTTTTTGATGCAGCTCAGACTATCGGAATCCCGCCTTCATCACTAGAAGCTATCGTAAATCGTCTTAAAGCTATTTACTGCCAGCATATTGGTATTGAATATATGTACATCAGAAATCCTGGTGTTGTAAAATGGATTCAGGAAAAACTGGCTGTTAATGTTAACCAGCCTAATTTTTCTACAGAAGAAAAGAAAACAATCTTAAATAAATTAAACGAAGCCGTTTCTTTCGAAAACTTCCTTCATACTAAATATGTTGGTCAAAAACGTTTTTCATTAGAAGGTGGAGAATCTATCATTCCGGCTCTTGACGCTTTGATCGAACAAGCTGCTGAAAAAGGTGTTGAACAATTCGTAATGGGAATGGCTCACCGTGGTCGTTTGAACGTTTTGGCAAACATCTTCGGAAAATCAACTCAGGATATTTTTGGTGAGTTTGACGGTAAAGATTACGATCAGGAATATTTTGATGGTGACGTAAAATACCACTTAGGTCTTACGGCTGACAAAAAAACAAGATCAGGAAAAACATCAATATCAATTTAGCACCAAACCCTTCTCACCTTGAAACGGTTGGAGCTGTAATTGAAGGAATTACAAGAGCAAAACAAGATAAATATTATGCTGATGATTTCTCTAAAGTATTACCTATCGCCGTTCACGGAGATGCTGCAATTGCAGGACAAGGTATCTTGTATGAAATCATTCAGATGGCACAACTTGACGGTTACAAAACCGGAGGAACAATTCATATTGTAATCAACAATCAGGTTGGTTTTACAACGAATTATTTAGACGCACGTTCTTCTACTTATTGTACAGATGTTGCCAAAGTAACGCTTTCACCGGTATTACACGTAAATGCTGATGATGCTGAAGCTGTTGTACACGCTATGTCTTTTGCATTAGACTACAGAATGCAATTTGGACGTGACGTATTTATCGATTTATTAGGATATAGAAAATACGGTCATAACGAAGGTGATGAACCTCGTTTTACGCAACCAGTATTATATAAAATCATCGCAAAACATAAAAATCCAAGAGATATTTATGCTGAAAAATTATTGTCTGACGGCGTAATTGATGCTTCTTATGTAAATGCTTTAGAAAAAGAATACAAATCTGATTTAGAGCAGAATTTAGAAGCTTCCCGTAAAAAAGATTTGACAATTATAACGCCATTCATGAAAAACGAATGGGATGGATTTGTTCAGGTAACTGATACTCAAATGCTTCAAAAAGTTGACACTACTTTTGATAAAAAAGGATTAGATTCTATCATCAATACAATTTCAACATTACCGGAAGACAAGAAGTTCATCAACAAAATCACTAAAATTGTTACGGACAGAAAAGCCGGATACGACAATAATACTATTGATTGGGGAACTGCTGAAGCTTTAGCTTACGGTTCACTTTTAACAGAAGGATTTGATGTTCGTATTTCAGGTCAGGACGTTGAGCGTGGTACTTTCTCTCACCGTCATGCTGTTGTTAAAGTTGAAGATTCTGAAGAAGAAGTAATCTTATTAGATGCAATCGAAAACAAAAAAGGAAAATTTGGCGTATTCAATTCACTTTTATCTGAATATGGTGTTCTTGGTTTTGATTACGGATATGCATTAGCAAATCCAAACGCATTAACAATTTGGGAAGCACAATTTGGAGATTTCTCTAACGGAGCCCAAATCATGATTGACCAATATATTTCATGTGGTGAAGACAAATGGAACAACCAAAATGGTATTGTTTTATTATTGCCTCACGGATATGAAGGACAAGGTGCAGAACACTCTTCTGCAAGAATGGAGCGTTATTTACAACTTTGTGCAAGACAAAACATGTATGTTGCAGATTGTACAACTCCAGCGAACTTCTTTCACTTGTTGAGAAGACAAATGAAAACAAATTTCCGTAAACCTTTGGTAGTTTTCTCTCCAAAAAGTTTATTGCGTGATCCAAGATGTGTATCTACAGCTGAAGAATTAGCAACAGGAAGTTTCCAGGAAACAATTGATGATAATACAGTAGATAAAAAGAAAGTAAAAACTTTAGTTTTCTGTACTGGTAAATTCTATTATGACATCGTTGCAGAAAGAGAAATCAACGGAAGAAAAGACGTTGCCGTTGTTCGTATCGAGCAATTATTCCCATTACCTGTTGAGCAGTTAAAAGCAATTATTGCAAAATATCCAAATGCTGATGATTATGTTTGGGCTCAGGAAGAACCTAAAAACATGGGGGCTTACAGCTTTATGTTAATGAACTTTGATCTTGTAAAATGGAGATTGGCTTCATTAAAAGCTTATGCTGCTCCGGCTTCAGGAAGTTATACAAGAGCTAAACGTCGTCATGCAGATGCGATTAGAATGGTATTCGATAAAAATTTATTCAGATAAAAAATTAGTTTAACGTTTAAGACTTAAAGTTAGACCAAACACTTTACGCCTTAAACAATATAAACCTTAAACAAAAACAAAGATGATTTTAGAAATGAAAGTCCCATCACCAGGGGAGTCAATAAAAGAAGTTGAAATTGCAACTTGGTTAGTAAAAGACGGAGATTATGTAGAAAAAGATCAAGCCATTGCTGAAGTTGATTCAGATAAAGCTACTCTTGAATTGCCTGCTGAAATGAGCGGAATTATTACGTTAAAAGCTGAAGAAGGTGATACAGTTGCAGTAGGAGCTGTCGTTTGTTTAATTGATACAGATGCAGCAAAACCTGCAGGTGACGCAGCAGCTCCGGCGGCTGAAGCACCAAAAACTGAGGCTCCAAAGGCAGAAGCAAAAGCTGAAGCTCCAAAAGCAGCTCCGGTTCAGGCTCCGGCAGCAACAAGTTATGCAGCTGGAACTCCATCTCCTGCAGCAAGAAAAATATTAGACGAAAAAAACATAGCACCTGCAACAGTTTCAGGAACTGGTAAAGGTGGAAGAATCACTAAAGATGATGCTGTAAATGCAGTACCTTCTATGGGAACTCCAACTGGTGGAAGCCGTGGAAGTGAGCGCACAAAATTATCAATGTTACGTCGTAAAGTAGCAGAAAGATTGGTTTCGGCTAAAAACGAAACTGCTATGCTTACTACTTTCAACGAAGTAAACATGACGCCAATCAACCAAATTCGTAATGAATACAAAGATGCTTTCAAAGCAAAACATGGTGGTTTAGGTTTAGGTTTCATGTCATTCTTTACAAAAGCAGTTACAAGAGCTTTACAATTATATCCAGATGTTAACTCAATGATGGATGGTGATTACAAAATCGCTTACGATTTTGCTGATATCTCTATCGCTGTTTCTGGACCAAAAGGTTTAATGGTTCCTGTTGTTCGTAATGCTGAATTATTAACTTTCCGCGGAATTGAAGCTGAAATTAAAAGATTAGCACTTAGAGCTCGTGACGGTCAAATTACTGTTGATGATATGACAGGTGGAACTTTCACCATTACAAACGGTGGTGTTTTCGGATCTATGTTATCTACACCAATCATCAACCCTCCTCAATCAGGAATTTTAGGAATGCACAACATTATTGAGCGTCCGATTGCTGTAAACGGTAAAGTTGAAATTCACCCAATGATGTATGTTGCTCTTTCTTATGACCACAGAATTATTGACGGACGTGAGTCTGTTGGTTTCTTAGTGGCTGTAAAAGAAGCTTTAGAAAATCCATTAGAATTATTAATGAATGGCGATGCTAAGCGTGCTTTAGAATTGTAATATTTAATATTTTTTAATTTATATCAAAAACCTGCTCTTTAATTTGAGCAGGTTTTTTTATGTTTTAAATTATTTCAAGAATCTTACTTAGAATAAATAAAAATAATTTGCTTTGTTTGGATTCTTAACTTAGATTTGCGCTATTAAAATCTATTCTAAATAACCTCTGATTTTTTAAATCATTAAGAATTATGATAACAATAGCAAGTCTTATCGTTTTTTTAGCTTTTTATACTTTGTACTACACCTCAAAAAGAGCGGCTTTATCGTATGATTTAGGTTTTGAAAAATGGATGAAGAACAATCCGAAGCAAACCAAAATCACAGGTCTTGGTTTACTTTTAATCGCTTATGCATTTTGGTTATTTACACAATCTTTAGGCTGCGGAACTTTAATGTTCTTTATTCAGTTAATGACAATTGGAAGTTTGATTATCATTTTAACTCCATTAAAAAAAGTAAGTTCTAAAGCACTATTGGCATTATTTGTAATTGTTGCGTTATTAGAAATCTATTACAACTAAACATTCCTCACTTATATGCCTGCTAATCCTAAATATTTAACCCAATCTAAGTGGCAACGATTTGCCAAAATCACAGCTGCTATTTTAGGTGGTTATTTTGTTTCTGTTACTTTTCATCTGGCTTTGGCATCCTGGTTTAATCGCGCCAATGTTTTAATGACAATGGCTTTTAGCGGTTTCATACTTTGGGTAGCACTTATGGTAGTTGCCTTTTTAGCAAAAAGCGGATGGAAAATCTGGGGAATTTACATACTTCTTACCTTAGTTTTTTCTCTTTTTATTTATTTGGGTCAAACCTATAATCCAACGGCACAATAACATGAGTAACCGTAATTACAATATCTATTTTCATACACATACCGTAAGCGGAATCGTTATTAGTGTAGTTCTTTTTGTGATTTTCTTCGCAGGATCTTTTTCTTTTTTTAGAGATGAAATCATCAATTGGGAAAGAAGCGAATCTACTGCAAATACAAAAGAAATTCAATTAAATTACAGCACAGCTTTAGATACACTTGACAAAAAATATGTTTTACACGGAAGAAACATTACGATTTCTAAACCAAGTACAGAAAGAAGAGTTGCCATTTATTTAGAAGGCACTAAAGATACTTTGGCTCCAGCCAAACAAAAAGAGGGAACTTTTTTTATCTGGACACTCAAAATTACAAGTCATTCACTTATGAAGAATCTTATTCTTTAGGTGAATTTTTATACCGTTTGCACTTTTTGGCGCAAATACCTTATCCTGTTGGGTATTATCTTTCAGGATTTATTGCTTTATTCTTTTTATTTGCAATTATAACGGGTGTTCTATTACATTGGAAAAAAATTGTATCCAACTTTTATGTTTTCCGCCCAAAGGAAAAATTAAAAACATTATGGACAGATGCTCACACGGCATTAGGAATGATTGGTTTGCCTTTTCAGTTTGTATATGCGGTGACCGGCGCTTTTTTTATGATTAAACTCTTGATCGTTGCTCCCGCAGTAATGGCTTTATACAAAGGCGATCAGGATAAATTATATAAGGAATTAGAATATAAAGACCCTGAGTATAAATTTGATAATAAAAAATTTGCAACTCCTTTTAATATCGATCAGTTGGTTGCAAAAGCAAAAAGCAATTGGTCAGATTTTGAAATTACACGTGTTTTCATCCAAAATTATGGTGATGCGAATATGCATGTTGTTGTAGAAGGTGAAATGCCACACGATAAAAAATTCACAGGAGTTGGAAAAGTAATTTACCGTATCGCTGACGGAAAAGAAATCGCCAGAAAAAATCCTATTACGGAAAACAATTATTTAGATGTTGTAAAAAACGTATTGTACCGCATTCATTACGGTGATTACGGAGGTTATGCATTAAAAATTGTGAGTTTCATTTTAGGAATTATCACTTGTTTTGTAATCATTTCAGGAGTTATGATTTGGTTAGTTGCAAGACAAAAAAACAATATGCCCGAAAAGAAAAGACGTTTCAATGCAGCTGTTGTTCGCATTTATCTGGCTATTTGTTTAAGTATGTACCCTATAACAGCCTTGGCTTTTATTGCTGCTAAAGTTTTTTATCCGTTAAGTCAATCTAATTTATTTACACTTTATTTTGGCGGATGGTTATTGCTTGCAGTCTTTTTTATCATTAAAAAGAATGATGACTTCACGAATAAATTTTGCCTGATTTCAGGAAGTATTTTAGGATTTTTAATTCCAATTGCAAATGGAATTGTTTCCGGCGATTGGTTTTGGAATTCGTTTATACAAAATCATATTCAGGTTTTCGTTATAGATGTTTTTTGGATTGTTCTGGCTTCGATATCGCTTTATGTTACTTATCATTTAAAACCTAAAACTGTCACAAAAAACTAAAAACACTACAAATTATTTGCCCCTTATGGATTAACCGTATACATTTACGGTTTTATTCAAAAATGGGATTCAAAACGAAAATACGTTTTATACATAAATGGCTCGGATTAATTTCCGGGCTTATTGTTTTTATTGTCAGCATTACCGGCTGTATTTTTTGTTTTCATGACGAAATAAAAGATATTACGCGAAAAGAATGGCGTTTGGTAGAACCTCAAAACAAACCATTTTTAATGCCTTCGGTTTTACAGGAAAAAGCCAAAGCAATTCTTCCGAATTACAAATCAAGCATGGTTTCTTATTACGGAAAAAATCGATCTGCAATTGTTTATACCTATTCTGACACGGGAAATTTATATCTGTACTTTAATCCATACACCGGAAAATATTTAAAAACAGAAAATCCGGAAACCGATTTTTTTATTATTGTCGAATACATTCATTTATACTTGCTTCTACCCGATTATATTGGCAAACATATTGTTGGTGGCGCAACAATCATCTTTATTATTTTACTTATAACGGGAATAATTCAATGGTGGCCAAAACGAAAAAGTGATATTAAAAGAAGCTTCTCCGTAAAATGGTCGGCCAAATGGCGCCGTGTAAACTACGATTGGCACAATACATCGGGGTTTTACATTTCGATTATCGCCGTTATTATTGCTATTACAGGTTTAACCTTTACTTATGAATGGGTTGGTGATGGAATTTATAAAACTTTCAATTTTGGCGGAGATAAAGCTTTAGAAACAAAAGCACCAACAATAGACACAACAAAATTTAAAGCAAATAAAATCATTGCTACGGATCGTGCTTTTACACAAACCATGAAGTTGCAGCCAACAGCCGAAATGTTTTATGTAACAACTCCACAACAAAAAGGTGATATTATTAATACCGGAGCTTACCCGCATACTTTACGATACGATCATCAAACGAATTATTATTTTCATCCTGAAAACGGAAAACTAATACAAAGCGAGCCTTACGATAAAAAAAGTTTAGGTTTACAGGTAGTTGAAATGAATTATGGCATTCATACAGGACAAATTTTAGATTTACCCGGAAAAATTATTGCTTTTACAGTAAGTTTAATTGCGGCAGCTTTGCCAGTCACGGGTTTTGTAATTTGGTACGGACGAAGAAAAAAGAGCTGTAAAAAATTGAAGACATAAAAAAACCGCTCGTAAAAGCGGTTTTGCAAACTATAGTAGAAATTACCTTAGTTTCTATTTGCTAAAGCATTCTTTTGTAAATTTTTAACTGATGCTACCTGGCTGTTTTCAAAAGCCACTTCACAAAGATTATTCGCATTAAAGAAAATCCATTTTCCAGTTTTCATTCCGTTTGTGTATTCTCCAACGGCAAGTTTATTTCCTTTTTCGTCATAAGATACCCAAGCACCGTCTAATTTACCATCTTTATAGAAACCTTCTTGTTGTACTCTGCCATTATCATAATAATAAGTAGCTTTTACTTTGTTTCCAACAGCTTCTAATTCTGGTTTTACCTCTTGTGCAACTAAAATTCCAGAGAACATCATTGCAACTAAAATCACACACTTTTTCATATCTTTAGGTTTTAATGTTATCAAATCGTTATCAAATATAATTAATTGTTTACATTAAACAAACTTTTACTTAACAATTTGGTAACATTGAATAAAAACTTAACATTGGAAATTAAATACATACAAAAAAACCAGTGCTGAGGCACTGGTTTTACTGGTTTTTTATAAAAAATATAAATTCACGATAACGTTGTAAATTTGACACTAAATTACTTTAATAATGCATCCAACTGCGTTTGAAGGTCTTGAGAAGAGGGTCTGTCAGCATCTGAATTTAAAATATTACCCTTTGGATCAATTAAAATAAATCTCGGAATTCCGGTTACTTCATAACTTGTTACAAACTCTGATTTCCATTCGTTATCAGAAAATAACTGAATTCCGCCTAATTGCTTATCTGTTACAAACTTTTTCCATTTATCATGATCCTTCGGAACATCAACAGAAATGCTTACAAACTCAATATTTTTGCCATGATATTTCTCTTCTATTTTTTGCAAATAAGGAATCTCTGCTCTACAAGGTCCACACCAGGTTGCCCAAAGATCAATATAAACATACTTTCCTTTTAAATCAGAGAGTTTTGTTTTTCCTCCTTTATGATTTTCATAATCAAATATTACAGAAGGTTTCCCGTTCAGCTTTTTAGCTTTTGATGTTCTTTCATAATCTTGTACGGCATATTGATTAAATTCTTCAAAAGATCTTTTAAAGCGGCTTTAAATTCAGGATCATAATCTCCTTTTTCGATATTTTCTAAATCCGTTTTTTTCTTTGTTTCTAATGATGCTGCAAATTCGGCTGCTTCTTTACCAGAAGCTTCATTAATAAACTTTTCGTTAGATAAAGCATATTGCGCAAGAAAGTTACTTTCATTTACCCCTTTACCTTTATACACTATCGTTTCGTCAAATTCTTTGGCATTCATTGTCAGATTTACTTCAGAATTTGGTTTTAAATAAAAATTAGATGATTCTACACCATCAGAAAACATATAAAATCCTTTTGGAGCCTCGAAATTGGCAACAAATAATTCTTTTTTATTAATGGGAATTATTTGTTTAAAATTATTCGCTCCTTTAATTACTAAGGTATCGCTGTTTCTATTGGTAATTTTGGCCGTAAAAGCAATTTGATTTTTGGCTTGACCTATAATATTCAAAGTGCTCAAAATCAACATTCCGGAAACGAAAAATTTCTTCATATACATTAAAGTTTGTTTTTAGTAATTCAAATCTAAAGAAATTCATGGTTTGAAATTTAACAATTAACAAAATATTTCAAATTATTGAGCATCAAGTTATCACTTTACTATATTATTTTGAATTTTGTGTTTACTTTTGCAGTCTAAAATTTAGATCATGTATAGAAGTCATAATTGCGGCGAGTTAAACGCTTCAAATATTAATACCGAGGTTACACTTGCAGGTTGGGTTCAAAAATCACGCGATAAAGGATTTATGAATTGGGTTGATTTACGCGACCGTTACGGAATTACGCAACTTATTTTCGACGAAAGCCGTACTGATAAAACCGTTTTTGAACTGGCTAAAACACTTGGTAGAGAGTTTGTGATTCAGGTAAAAGGAACTGTTATTGAGCGAGAAGCCAAAAACAAGAACATTCCGACTGGTGAAATCGAAATTTTAGTTTCTGAACTGAATATTTTAAATGCAGCATTAACGCCTCCATTTACAATTGAAGATGAAACTGATGGCGGTGAAGATATCAGAATGAAATACCGTTACTTGGATATTCGTCGTAATCCTGTAAAAAACAGTTTATTATTCCGTCATAAAGTAGCGATGGAAGTTCGTAAATATCTATCTGATTTAGATTTCTGCGAAGTAGAAACTCCTTACTTAATTAAATCGACTCCGGAAGGCGCAAGAGATTTCGTTGTTCCAAGTAGAATGAACGAAGGACAATTTTATGCATTGCCACAATCTCCACAAACTTTTAAACAATTGTTGATGGTGGGTGGAATGGATAAATATTTCCAAATCGTGAAATGTTTCCGTGATGAAGATTTACGTGCAGACCGTCAGCCTGAGTTTACACAAATCGATTGCGAAATGGCATTTGTAGAACAAGAAGACATTTTGAATGTTTTTGAAGGATTGACAAGACATTTATTAAAAGAAATTAAAGGTATTGAAGTAGATAAATTCCCTAGAATTACCTACGATTATGCCATGAAAACATATGGAAATGACAAACCGGACATTCGTTTCGGAATGGAATTTGGAGAATTAAACGAATTTGCAAAACATAAAGACTTTCCTGTATTCAACGCCGCAGAATTAGTAGTTGGAATTGCAGTTCCGGGAGCAGGGAATTATACCCGTAAAGAAATTGACGGATTAATTGACTGGGTAAAACGTCCGCAAGTTGGAGCATCAGGAATGGTGTATTCAAAATGCAACGACGACGGAACTTTTAAATCATCTGTAGATAAATTTTACGATCAGGACGATTTAGCACAATGGGCAAAAATTACAGGAGCAAAACCCGGAGATATGATTTTTGTACTTTCAGGTCCTGCCGATAAAACTCGTGGACAGCTTTCTGCACTTCGTATGGAATTAGCAACTCGTTTAGGATTACGTAAACCAGAAGAATTTGCACCTTTATGGGTTGTAGATTTCCCGTTATTAGAACTTGACGAAGAAACTGGCCGTTATCATGCGATGCACCACCCGTTTACATCTCCAAAACCAGAAGATATGGCTTTGTTGGAAACAGAACCGGGAAAAGTTCGTGCAAACGCTTATGATATGGTTTTAAACGGAAATGAAATTGGTGGAGGTTCTATTCGTATTCACGATAAAGCAACACAACAATTGATGTTTAAATATTTAGGTTTTACCGAAGATGAAGCAAAAGCACAATTTGGTTTCTTAATGGATGCATTTCAATTTGGAGCACCGCCACACGGAGGTCTGGCTTTTGGTTTAGACAGATTAGTTGCCATTTTAGGAGGACAAGAGACTATTAGAGACTTTATTGCTTTCCCAAAAAACAACTCAGGCCGTGATGTAATGATTGATGCACCAGCCAAAATTGATGATGCTCAATTAAAAGAACTACATATTAAAGTAGATACAATATAATTTCTAAAGAAATTTAAAATTAAAAACTGCAGTTAAAAAATTAACTGCAGTTTTTTTATGCTTGATAATGAAGCAATACCTATTTTAAAGGAGAAATAGGATTTTCTAAACTAAAGATTTATAATGATCGGACGAATCATTCAATTAAAAAATAATTTTGAAGATAATTTAAAAATTTCCTACTTTTTATTCTTACAATAAATGATTCTCAATTAAAGCATATCCATAAGTCAATTGATGCAATATAAATAGCGAAAACACTGTGAATCAATAATTTTTACAAAAAATTAACACCTTATTGTCTTTTGTATGAATTTATATGTTACATTTGCTACATTATAAATTATTATTACAATTACAATGCGTACAGGTACAGTAAAATTTTTCAATGAATCTAAAGGTTATGGATTCATTACAGACGAAGAAACAGGAAAAGATATCTTCGTTCACGCTTCAGGAATTAACGCGGAAGAATTACGCGAAGGTGACCGTGTAAGCTATGAAGAAGAAGAAGGAAGAAAAGGGAAAGTTGCTGCTAAAGTAGCAGTAATCTAAGAAAAATATAGCAATTTATTTTTTTGCCTCTGAATGGTTCAAACGTCTCGATTAATTTCGAGACGTTTTTTTTGCTCAAATCTTAAAAAAAACTTAAAAAGGATCGTTGTTATTTATAATGAATAAAAATTACAATTATTAACCCTTTTGTCATACACTTAAATCCTTTTTTAGCTTGTGATTTACAGAGTTGAAAGCTATCTTTGTGGCTCATTTTTTAAGTAAAAACCCCCAAGATTATGCAATCTGATCAATACAGTTATCTTCCTATTTTAATGCAGTTTATTTTAGCTGTAGGTTTTGTGGTAGGAACCATCATTGTTTCCGGAAAATTAGGTCCAAAAAGAACTTCAGAAGTTAAAGATAAAAACTTTGAGTGTGGTATCGAATCTGTTGGTAACGCCCGTATTCCTTTTTCTGTAAAATACTTCTTAGTAGCCATTTTATTTGTATTGTTTGATGTAGAGGTAATTTTCCTTTATCCTTGGGCAGTAAACTTTAAAGAGCTTGGTGTTGAGGGAATGCTTAAAATGATTGTCTTTATGTCTTTGCTTTTAGTTGGTTTCTTCTATATCATCAAAAAGAAAGCTTTAGACTGGGAATAATAATTTATGATTTCAGATTTTAAATTTTAGATTGTTTGATTTAGAATTTTAGGTTTGAAAAAATAAGTTTCTTAAAAATATAATCGATTTTTAAAATTGATTTCGATTTTCAGGTTTACAAAATCTAAAATCAGAAATCTAAAATCTAAAATAAAATGAGCGATTCAAATGTAAATATGGTTGCAGCGCCAGAAGGAGTTGTAGGAGAAGGTTTCTTCGCTACAAAACTAAATGATGTTGTAGGTTTAGCAAGAGCCAATTCATTATGGCCTTTGCCTTTTGCAACTTCATGCTGTGGTATCGAATTCATGGCCACAATGGCTTCACACTACGATTTAGCACGATTTGGTTCTGAGCGTGTGAGTTTTTCTCCTCGTCAGGCAGATATGTTGCTGGTTATGGGAACTATTTCTAAAAAAATGGCACCTATCTTAAGACAAGTTTACGAACAAATGTCTGAACCTCGCTGGGTAATTGCAGTTGGAGCTTGTGCTTCATCAGGCGGAATCTTCGATACTTATTCTGTTTTACAAGGAATTGATAAAGTAATTCCTGTTGACGTTTACGTTCCCGGATGCCCTCCAAGACCAGAACAAATTGTTGATGGAGTAATGAAACTTCAGGAATTGGTAAAAAGCGAATCTGTGAGACGCAGAAGTTCTCCAGAATACCAAGAATTACTAGCTTCATATAACATTTCATAAGATGGCTTTAGAAAATACCCTGATCCAAGATAAACTTACAGAAACATTTGACGCAAGTGTTTTTAACTTTCAACAAGAAAGAGATATTTTTTCACTAGAAACTACTGCTGACAAAATCACAGCCCTGATTCTTTTTTTGAAAAACGATTCTGATTTACGATTTCATTTTTTAACCGATTTATGTGGTGTTCATTATCCGGACAACGAAACAGATCGTCAGTTTGCAATAGTATATCATTTGCACAATTGGTACGAAAATAAACGTATTAGAATCAAAGTATTCTTAAACGGTGAAAAACCAGAGATAAAAACCATTTCAAATATTTTCCTGAGTTCAAATTGGATGGAAAGAGAAACATACGATTTCTACGGGATTAACTTTATTGGACATCCGCAATTGAAACGTATTTTGAATATGGATGAAATGATATCGTTCCCAATGCGAAAAGAATTCCCAATGGAAGACAGCGGAAGAACAGATAAGGATGACAGATTCTTTGGAAGAACAACAACAAATTGCTAAAAAATAAATAATTCAACATTATAAAATGTCAGAACTATTATTACCACCAGAGCATAGATATGCTAAAATAATAAAGGAAAAACTAAACGAAGACGGAAGCGAGCTTTCTGTCCTAAATTTAGGGCCAACACACCCAGCTACACACGGTATTTTTCAAAATATCCTGTTGATGGATGGAGAAAGAATCCTTGAGGCTGAACCAACTATTGGTTACATTCACAGAGCTTTCGAGAAAATTGCCGAAAATCGTCCTTTTTATCAAATTACGCCACTTACAGACCGTATGAACTATTGCTCTTCTCCTATAAACAATATGGGATGGTGGATGACATTAGAAAAATTACTTAATATTGAAGTTCCTAAAAGAGCTCAATATTTAAGAGTAATTGTAATGGAGCTGGCACGTATTACAGACCACTTAATCTGTAACTCGATTCTTGGTGTAGATACTGGTGCATATACTGGTTTCTTGTACGTTTTTCAATTTAGAGAAAAAGTTTACGAGATTTACGAAGAAATTTGTGGTGCTCGTTTAACAACAAATATGGGAAGAATTGGTGGTTTCGAAAGAGATTGGTCACCAGAAGCATTCCGCAAATTAGATGTGTTTTTACAAGATTTTCCTGTCGCTTGGCAAGAATTTGTAAACTTATTCGAAAGAAACAGAATTTTCCTTGACAGAACCGTAGACGTAGGTGCAATCTCAGCAGAGCAAGCAATGGCTTATGGATTTACAGGTCCAAACTTACGTGCTGCCGGAGTTGATTACGACGTTCGTGTTGCACAGCCTTACTCCTCTTACGAGGATTTCGATTTTGCTGTTCCTGTTGGAAAATCAGGTGACACTTATGATCGTTTCTGTGTACGTAACGCTGAAGTTTGGGAGAGTTTAAGCATTATTCGTCAAGCGTTGGATAAAATGCCGGCAGGAAACGAATATCATGCTGAAGTTCCTGATTACTATCTTCCTCCAAAAGAAGATGTTTATACTTCTATGGAATCATTAATTTATCACTTTAAGATTGTAATGGGAGAAGTTCCTGTACCGGTTGCAGAAATCTATCATCCTGTTGAAGGTGGAAATGGAGAAATCGGATTTTATTTAGTTACAGACGGAAGCAGAACTCCATATAGATTACATTTCAGAAGACCTTGCTTTATTTATTACCAAGCATATCCTGAAATGATTAAAGGCTCTTTACTATCAGATGCAATTGTTATCCTTTCGAGTTTAAATGTAATTGCCGGAGAATTAGACGCCTAAAGAATTGTAGAGTTTAGATTTTAGAATGTAGATTGGAAAACCTAAACTAAACATTAAGAATTGAAGAATTCAGATTGGAAAATCTAAAAACTAATAAAAGATTGCAGAATGTAGATTATAGGTTGCAGATTGAAAAATCTAAAATCAGAAATCTAAAATCTAAAATTAAGAATGGAAAGAAAACATTACAAACAAGAAATAAACATGACTGAAGCATTGATGACTCGCATCAATGAATTGATCAGTCATTATCCTGAAGACAAAAGAAAATCAGCTTTGTTGCCTGTTTTGCATGAAGTGCAGGACGCACACGACAACTGGCTAAGTATTGAGTTGCAGGATAAGGTTGCTGAAATTTTGCACATCAAACCAATTGAGGTTTACGAAGTGGTTACTTTTTATACCATGTACAACCAGAAACCAATTGGAAAATACATGTTCGAATTCTGCCAGACTTCTTGTTGTTGTTTAAATGGTGCCGAAAATTTAATGGATTATACTTCTGAAAAATTAGGTATTAAAATGGGAGAAACAACTCCAGATGGAATGTTTACCATTGCCGGAGTAGAATGTTTAGGTGCCTGCGGATATGCTCCGATGATGCAATTAGGCGATTTCTACAAAGAAAAATTGACAGAAGAAAAAATCGATCAGTTAATTGCTGATTGCAGAGATGATAAAATAATATTACACGATAAATAATATGTCACAAAAAATATTATTAGATAAAATCAACATTCCAGGAATTAAAACCTACGAAGTATATCGCCAAAATGGTGGTTATGCTTCTGTAGAAAAAGCTTTGAAAACACTTACGCCAGACGAAGTTGTTGAAGAAGTAAAAAAATCAGGACTTCGTGGTCGTGGTGGTGCTGGTTTCCCAGCTGGAATGAAATGGAGTTTTATTGATAAAAAATCAGGAAAACCAAGACATTTAGTTTGCAATGCCGACGAATCTGAACCAGGAACTTTTAAAGATCGTTATTTGATGGAATTTATTCCTCATTTATTGATCGAAGGAATGATTACTTCAAGTTTTGCCTTAGGCGCTAACTTATCCTACATCTACATTCGTGGAGAATATATGTGGGTTTTCAAAATTTTAGAAAGAGCAATCAACGAAGCAAGAGCTGCCGGTTGGTTAGGAAAAAATATATTAGGAACAGGTTACGATTTAGAACTTCATGTTCACTGTGGAGCCGGAGCTTATATTTGTGGAGAAGAAACTGCACTTATTGAATCTTTGGAAGGTAAAAGAGGAAACCCTCGTATTAAACCGCCATTCCCGGCAGTTTCAGGACTTTGGGCAAATCCAACAGTGGTAAACAACGTTGAAACTATCGCAACTGTGCCTTGGATCATCAACAATTCTGGTGATGATTATGCTAAAATCGGAATTGGACGTTCAACGGGAACTAAATTAATTTCTGCTTCAGGACACATTAAAAATCCTGGTGTTTATGAAATTGAATTAGGATTGAGTGTTGACGAATTCATGAATTCTGATGAGTATTTAGGAGGAATGTCTTCGAGCAGACCTTTGAAAGCGTTTGTACCTGGAGGATCTTCAGTGCCAATTTTACCTGCTGAATTAATTTTCAAAACAGCAAATGGTGAAGATCGTTTAATGACTTACGAATCTTTAAGTGATGGTGGTTTTGCTACCGGATCGATGTTAGGTTCAGGAGGATTTATCGTTTACAATGATACTGCTTGTGTAGTAAGAAACACTTGGAATTTTGCACGTTTTTACCACCACGAATCTTGTGGACAATGTACACCTTGTCGTGAAGGAACAGGCTGGTTAGAAAAAATATTGTGGAGAATCGAAAACGGTCAAGGCCGCGAAGAAGATATCGAATTATTGTGGAGTATTCAAAGTAAAATCGAGGGTAACACAATTTGCCCGCTTGGAGATGCAGCTTCTTGGCCGGTAGCAGCAGCTATTCGTCATTTTAGAGATGAATTTGAATACCATGTTCGTTTCCCTGAAAAAATTAAACATAGAGATCACTTTGTTGCTGAACCTTTTTCGCAAGTTAAGCATTTAGTAGGCGGTAAAGTAATCGTATAAAAAATATAAGCAGAAAGTTATAAAGTTAACAATATAAAAAAGGACAGCAATTCTTTTCAATATTCCGACTTTCAACATTCAAATCAATAAGAGATGAAAGTAACCATAGACGGTCAAAGTATAGACGTAGAGCCAGGAACAACGATTCTACAGGCTGCACGTATGATTGGTGGAGATTTGGTACCGCCAGCCATGTGCTATTACTCAAAATTAAAAGGCAGCGGCGGTAAATGTCGTTGTTGTTTAGTTGAAGTTTCTAAAGGAAGTGAAGCTGACCCAAGACCAATGCCAAAATTAATGGCATCTTGTGTAACAGGATGTATGGACGGAATGGAAGTAAACAGTAAATCTTCTGACAGAGTAACGGAAGCCCGTAAATCTGTAACAGAATTTTTATTGATCAATCACCCATTAGATTGCCCAGTTTGTGATCAAGCCGGTGAATGTGATTTACAAAACTTAAGTTTCGAGCACGGAAATCCGAAATCACGTTTTATAGAAGAAAAAAGAACATTCGAGCCAGAAGATATTGGTCCGAATATTCAATTGCATATGAACCGTTGTATTTTATGTCAAAGATGTGTACAAGTTGCAGATCAGTTGACTGACAATAGAGTACATGGAGTATTAGATCGTGGAGATCATGCTAATATTTCTACTGGTATCTCAAAAGCTATTGATAATGAGTTTTCTGGAAATATGATCGATGTTTGCCCGGTTGGAGCATTAACCGATAAAACTTTCCGTTTCAAATCAAGAGTTTGGTTCAACAAACCTTATAATGCTCACAGAGAATGTACAACTCCAGGATGTTGTGGAAAAACAACAGTTTGGATGTTTGGAGGAGAAATTCAGCGTGTAACTGGTCGTAAAGACGAATATCATGAAGTGGAAGAGTTTATCTGTAACTCTTGTCGTTTTGATCATAAAAATGTAAACGATTGGACAATTGAAGGACCAAGAGAATTTGAAAAAGATTCTGTTATCAATCAAAATAACTACACTCAAAAATTAGAGAAAGTAGAAATCGATACTGAAAAAACTATCCTTATGGGTAGAGACATAGACCGTAAAAAAATTAGTATGGCTGAAATTCCATTAAACACTAACAACAAAATTTCTTAATGATGGTAGATGGTACGTTTATTATAGAGAAAAGTGTTGTAATTGTTGTGGTTTTTGCCATAACAATGATCATGGCAATGTATTCTACCTGGGCTGAACGTAAAGTTGCGGCTTTTCTTCAGGATCGTGTAGGACCAAACCGCGCCGGTTGGGGAGGGTTATTACAACCGCTTGCAGATGGTATGAAATTATTCTCAAAAGAAGAGTTTTTTCCAAACACACCTAACAAATTTTTATTTGTTGTAGGACCGGCAATTGCCATGAGTACAGCTTTAATGACAAGTGCGGTAATTCCTTGGGGAGACAAATTACACATTTTTGGTCGTGATGTTCTTTTACAAGCAACTGATATTAATATTGGTATTCTATATATTTTTGGAGTACTTTCTATTGGAGTTTATGGCATCATGATTGGTGGATGGGCTTCTAACAATAAATTCTCTTTAATGGGAGCTGTTCGTGCAGCATCTCAAATGGTTTCTTACGAAGTCGCAATGGGATTATCAATGATTGCTTTGTTGATGATGACCGGAACTTTAAGTTTAAGAGAAATTTCTCTTCAACAACAAGAAATGAACTGGAACGTATTTTACCAACCTTTATCTTTCTTGATTTTCCTGATTTGTTCGTTTGCAGAAACTAACAGAACTCCTTTTGATTTAGCAGAATGTGAAAATGAATTAATTGGAGGTTATCACACAGAATATTCATCAATGAAAATGGGATTCTATTTATTTGCTGAATATGCGAGTATGTTTATCTCAGCTACTATCATATCTGTTTTATTCTTTGGAGGATATAACTATCCTGGAATGAGCTGGATGGTAGAACATGCAGGAGTAAATATTGCTAATATATTAGGAATTGCAGCATTGTTTGCAAAATTATGTTTCTTCATATTTTTCTATATGTGGGTACGTTGGACAATTCCAAGATTTAGATACGATCAATTAATGAATTTAGGGTGGAGAATTTTGATTCCGCTTTCAATTATTAATATAATGATTACGGGTGCTGTTATTTTGAGACACGATATAGCTGCCGCTTTAGGATTCTAAAACCGTATTGTCAGCTTCAAATAAAAATAAATAGATTTAGAATTTGATTTTACCGTCAAATTGCGAATCGTAAATCATACATTATAAAATGTCAATAGAAACTATATCATTATCGGGTAGAAAAAAGATGGTCTCTAATAAAGAGATGACTTTTTGGGAGCGATTGTATCTTGTGGCGATTGTGAAAGGATTATATATCACCCTTAAACATTTATTCAGAAAAAAGTGACGATTCACTATCCTGAGCAAGTGCGTGAAATGAGTCCGGTTTATCGTGGTCAACACCAGTTAAAACGTGATGAACAAGGTCGTGAAAACTGTACAGCTTGTGGATTATGTGCTTTATCATGTCCTGCTGAAGCAATCACGATGAAAGCTGCAGAACGTAAAGCAGATGAAAAACATTTGTATAGAGAAGAAAAATACGCATCTATATATGAAATCAATATGTTGCGTTGCATTTTCTGTGGTTTATGTGAAGAAGCATGTCCGAAAGATGCAATTTACCTGACTACTTCAAAAGTTTTGGTTCCATCAAGTTATGAAAGAGAAGACTTTATTTTTGGAAAAGACAGATTAGTGATGCCTCTTGATGTGGCAATCAAAAATGCTCAACTTAATAATGCTAACTAAATGATACATATTCCTGATTTTGCACACGCAACAACTGTACAAATTATATTTTGTTTCTTAGCGTTTATTACGGTAATCACCGCTTTCCTGACCATTTTTAGCAGAAACCCAATTCATAGTGCTATTTATCTAGTGATTTGTTTTTTCTCAATTGCTGGCCACTATTTACTATTGAATGCTCAATTTTTAGCTATAGTACATCTTATAGTTTATTCCGGAGCAATTATGATTTTGTTCCTGTTTACAATTATGTTGATGAATCTTAACGAACGTCATCAAGTACACAGACCAAGAATTACACGCTTGGGTGCAATTGTCTCTTTTTGTTTGATTTGCATTGTATTGATTGCAATTTTCATTAATTCAAAACCAATTGTTGGTGATTACGATTCGACCGGAGAAGATTTCCAATCTATTAAAGTATTGGGTAAAATATTGTTGAATGAATATATGGTTCCGTTTGAATTTGCTTCAGTTTTACTTTTAGTAGCGATGATTGGAACTGTACTATTGTCTAAAAAAGAAAAATTAAATAAATAATGGGTAATATATTAAATCAAATAGGTATTGAAAACTACATCTTTTTAAGTGTTGTGCTTTTCTGTATTGGTGTTTTTGGTGTATTGTATAGACGAAATGCAATCATTGTATTCATGTCTATCGAAATCATGTTGAATGCTGTTAACCTTTTATTTGTTGCTTTTTCAACTTATCATCAAGATGCGCAAGGACAAGTTTTTGTATTCTTCTCGATGGCAGTTGCTGCGGCAGAAGTTGCAGTTGGATTGGCTATTTTAGTTTCGATCTTTAGAAATTTAGGTTCGATTAGTATCGATAATTTAAAAAATTTAAAAGGATAAATGGAAATGGATACCAATTTAGCTTTAGTCTTAGTTTTATCTCCTTTTTTAGGATTTTTAATCAATGTTTTTTTCGGGAAAAGCTTAGGAAAAACGGTTTCGGGTATTATCGGAACAGTTGCCGTAGCAGTTTCTTTTGTGGTTACTCTTATACTTTTTAATCAAATTACTTCAACTGGAAAAGCCATTCAGGTAACTTTATTTGACTGGATCCAGATCAGTAATCTTCATATTGATTTAGGATTTTTATTAGATCAACTCTCTGTTCTTTGGTTGCTTTTTGTAACCGGAATTGGATCATTGATTCACTTATACTCTATCAGTTACATGCACGACGATGAGAATATGCATAAGTTTTTTGCATATTTGAATCTGTTCATATTCTTCATGATTACATTGGTAACCGGAAGTAACTTATTAGTATTATTTATTGGATGGGAAGGCGTTGGACTTTGTTCGTACTTATTAATTGGATTCTGGCATAAAAACCAGGATTACAATGATGCTGCGAAAAAAGCTTTCATCATGAACAGAATTGGAGATTTAGGTTTATTAATCGGAATGTTCATTCTTGGTGCAATGTTCTCCACCTTAGATTATGCAACTTTAAAAACGGCGATTGCCGGAGCGACAAATCTAAACATACCTTTGCTTTCGTTAGCAGCTTTATGTTTGTTTATTGGAGCTTGTGGTAAATCAGCTCAAATTCCGTTATACACTTGGTTACCTGATGCGATGGCTGGACCGACTCCGGTTTCGGCATTGATTCACGCAGCGACGATGGTTACTGCAGGTATCTTTATGGTAACGAGATTAAACTTTGTTTTTGATTTAGCGCCAGATGTTCAGACTGTAATTGCAATAGTTGGAGCTGTAACTTCATTAGTTGCTGCAACAATTGGTTTGGTTCAGACTGATATTAAAAAAGTATTGGCCTACTCTACCGTGTCTCAATTAGGTTTAATGTTTTTAGCCTTAGGATTCGGTGCTTATGAAGTAGCTGTTTTCCACGTAATTACACATGCTTTCTTTAAAGCTTGTTTGTTCTTAGGATCAGGATCTGTAATTCACGGATTGCACGGAGAGCAAGATATGCGTAAAATGGGTGGTTTGCGTAAAGCAATGCCAATCACTTTCTGGACTATGTTGATTTCATCATTAGCGATTTCAGGTGTGCCATTTTTCTCTGGTTTCTTCTCTAAAGATGAAATTTTAATGACTGCTTTTCACCACAGTATTCCACTTTACGTTATTGGATCTGTTGCTTCAATCATGACGGCATTTTATATGTTCAGATTGATGTTCCTTACTTTCTTTAAAGATTTTAGAGGAACTGAAGAGCAAAAACATCATTTACATGAAAGTGACGGTTTAATTACTTTCCCTTTAATGATTCTTGCAGTCTTAGCTACTTTTGGCGGATTAATTAGTTTGCCTGAAAATAGTTGGTTAAACGAATATTTGGCTCCGCTTTTCACGAAAGTGGCAGGTGAAGAACATCATTTAGGAACTACAGAATATACTTTAATGGGTGTTGCTGTTTTAGGCGGATTGTTAGGGATTTTAATTGCCTACATCAAATACTTCAAACAAGATAATGTTCCTGAAGCAGATGAAAACATTACTGGTTTAACAAAAGTACTTTACAACAAATATTATGTTGATGAAATTTACGACGCAATATTTGTTCGTTCTATAAACGGATTATCAAGATTCTTTAGAGATACTATCGAAACAGGTTTATCATCACTTGTATTCGGATTAGGAAAAGTAACCAATGAAATAGGTTTTCAAGGTAAAAAATTACAAAACGGAAGCATCGGATTATATCTTTTTGCCTTTGTTTTAGGTCTTTGCGCCATTGTTTCCTATATATTTTTAGCTAAATAATTTAACAACTATGAACGTTTCTCTTATATTAATTATTCTTTTAATTGGTGCATTTGCCACTTATTTTGTTGGTGACAAACTAGCTTCAAAAGTTGCTTTGTTCTTTAGTTTAGCGGCTTTAGGCTGTTCTTTAGTATTGTTAAGTCATTTTAATGCAGGCGAAAACATTAGTTTTGTCAACGCCTGGATTACACAACCTAAAATTTCATTCGTTTTAAATGCCGACGGATTAGCAATTGCAATGCTTTTGTTAACTGTTGCACTAACGCCAATCATTATATTTTCTTCTTTTGGAAATGAATATAAAAATGCTAAAGGTTTTTATGCTTTAATCTTATTTATGGCCTTTGCTATGACAGGAACTTTCCTTGCGGCAGATGGACTTTTATATTATATTTTTTGGGAATTATCACTTATTCCTATATATTTTATTGCCCTTATTTGGGGGAATGGTGATGCTGAAGAACGCAGAAAAGCAGTTGTAAAATTCTTTATTTACACACTTGCAGGATCTTTATTTATGTTGATTGGTTTTATCTATTTATATACAAAAGCAAAAAGCTTCCTTATCGAAGATTTATACAAATTGAATTTATCTGCTTGTGAGCAATTATGGATTTTCCTTGCATTCTTTTTAGCTTATGCTATTAAAATTCCAATCATTCCATTTCATACATGGCAGGCAAGCGTTTACCAAAAAGCACCAACAGTTGGAACAATGCTTTTATCTGGTATTATGCTAAAAATGGGATTGTATAGTGTTATTCGTTGGCAATTGCCAATTGCGCCACTTGCAGCAAAAGAATATATGAACATTTTTATTGCTTTGGGAATCGCTGGAGTTATCTACGGATCTATTGTTGCTTTAAGACAAAAAGATTTAAAAAAATTATTGGCTTATTCATCATTAGCGCACGTTGGGTTAATTGCTGCCGGAACTTACACTTTAACAATAGACGGTTTACGCGGAGCAGTTTTGCAAATGATTGCACACGGTTTTGTTGTAGTTGGTTTATTCTTTGCTGCTGAGATTATCTTTAGAAGATTTGAAACAAGAGAAATTGACGCAATGGGCGGAATTCGTATTCAATCTCCTAAATTTACTTCAATGTTTTTGATTTTGGTTTTAGCGTCAGTTGCTTTACCAAGTACTTTTAACTTTGTTGGAGAATTTACCGTTTTATATAGCCTTTCTCAAATTAATGTTTGGTTTGCTGTTTTAGGCGGAACAACGATTATATTAGGAGCTTATTATATGCTTAAAATGTTTCAGAATGTAATGTTGGGAGATACAAATTCTAAAACTTTTGCAGATGTTTCTGTTAATGAAGGAATATCATTTCTAGTAATTATTGCGGTTTTAATATTCTTCGGATTTTATCCAAAACCAATTACAGATTTGATAACACCAAGTTTAGAAACTATCTTAAACGTTATCAATAAAAATTAATATTTTAAATAAAAATAAATTAGGGCATCATTAGTTTTCGGTTTCCTAAATCAAAAAAACAAAAATGAATACATTAATAGCTATAACAGGATTGGGTATTTTCTGCCTATTATTTGAAATTCTTAATTTAAGAAAAGCCATTATTCCATTTACGATAATTGGATTACTGGCTGTTTTGGCACTTAATTTTTCAGAATTCGGCACAACAGAAAGTTATTATAATAACATGATTACAGTGAGTAAATTCTCTACTGCTTTTTCATCGTTGTTTATTATTCTGACCATTTTCCTGGTAGCGCTAAGTCATAATTTTTATGAAAACCATCCCACTAAAATCTCAGATTTTATTGCTATAAAAATATTTTTATTAGCTGGTGGTGTAGCAATGGTTTCTTTTGGCAATCTGGCTATGTTTTTCTTAGGAATCGAAATTCTATCTATTGCATTATATGTTTTAGCAGCGAGTGACCGTTTGAATTTAAAGAGTAACGAAGCTGGTATGAAATACTTTTTGATGGGATCTTTTGCATCAGGAATTATTTTATTTGGAATTTGTTTGATCTACGGAGCAATGGGAAGTTTTGATGTTGCCGAAATTCACGAAAGTTCATTATCTGCAGAATTACCAATCTGGTTTCCTATCGGAATGATCTTGATGATTATTGGTATGTTCTTTAAAATAGCAGCAGTTCCATTTCACTTTTGGGCTCCGGATGTTTATGAAGGTTCTCCGGCTTTAACAACTGCCTTAATGAGTACATTAGCTAAAGTAATAGCTATAGCAACCCTTTTTAAATTAATTTCGGGATTAAATTTTATTCCATCGCTTGAAAATCAGGAACTTTTAGGAACTTTTGAAAATATTGTCGTGATTGTATCTATTGCGTCAATGACTGTTGGAAACATTATGGCATTACGCCAGGTAAATGTAAAACGTATGCTGGCATTCTCAGGAATTTCACATGCTGGTTTTATGTTGATGACTTTCTTGACTATTTCAACTTCTGCGGGTGTATTGTTATATTATACTGCAGCATACGCTTTAGCAGGAATTGCATCTTTTAGTGTTATCTTATATGTTTGTAAAAATCAGGATAACGAAGATATTACCAACTTCCACGGTCTTGGAAAAACGAATCCATTATTGGCTGCTATTTTAACAGGATCATTGTTATCTATGGCTGGTATTCCAATTTTTTCAGGTTTCTTTGCTAAATTATTCTTGTTTGACCAAACGATTCAGGCTGGTTATATAGCATTGGTAATTGTAGCAGTTATTAATTCAATTATTAGTGTTGGATATTATTTTAAACTAATTCTGGCAATGTATTCTAAAGAAGCTAACGAAGAACGTACCGGAAAACCATTTCTTATATATGCTGTTGCTGTAATCTCTATTGCATTAAATATTGTACTTGGATTATTTCCTTCATTAGTTTTAGATTTATTGAGATAAAAAATTCATTAAAAAATATATAGAAAATCCATTCTCTTAACGAATGGATTTTTTATTTTAAGATGAATTTATTCCGAAGAAAAAATCATGTTAAAAAAAATGAAGAACTAATTGCACATCAAAAAAACTCCATATATTTGGGGTCAATTAAATGTATTAAAATATGAACTTCAATTCAAAAAATCCATTTTTAAGCAACAAGCGTTTTTCATCAAATGCTGTGTCAAAAGCTGAAGAGGTACACCAAGCACAAATTATTGATTACAATCAGGAAATGAGTGTTTCGGGTACAATCAATAAAACAGCAATTTTATTTTTAATTTTATGCGGAGCTGCTATGGTAACATGGTGGATGGCGTTTAACGGAATTAATATTATGCTGCCAGCGATTGGTGGTGCCGTTGTTGGACTTATTTTAGTTGTAATTTCTGCATTTAAACCACATCTTTCTCCTTATCTGGCTCCCGGATATGCCTTGTTTGAGGGACTATTTATTGGTGGTATATCTGCTATTTTTGAAGCAATGTATCCTGGAATTGTGATTAACGCAGTTGGTGCAACTTTAGTTACTTTTTTAGTTTGTTTAGGTTTATATAAATTTAGAATCGTAAAAGTAACAGAACAATTCAAGTCAGTAGTGGTTGCCGCTACATTAGCAATAGCAACTTATTATTTAATTTCATGGCTGGTATCTATGTTTACAAGCTTTACTCCTGTACATCATGGAAATTCTATGATGAGTATTGGAATTAGTGTTTTTGTTATTATTATTGCTGCTTTGAACTTATTTTTAGACTTTGATCAAATTGAAAAAGGAGTACAGCAAAGAATGCCAAAATTTATGGAATGGTACGGTGCAATGGGTTTAATGGTAACATTAGTTTGGTTATACATTGAATTTTTAAGATTATTATCAAAATTATCCAGTAAAGACTAATCTCTTTTTTAATCATAAAATCTAAGGCCTTTTTGAAAATTCAAAAAGGCCTTTTTTATTGCAAAATATTAGTTCTCCACATCTTTTTTTAATTGAAATTATGTTGTGAATTAACTTTTCACAATACTATTATCAATAAAGTTTTTAACGCCAAAAAGCAAAACTCCATTCTTGTTTATCAAAATTTAAGTCCAAATTGAGACAAAAAACTCATTGCAGTTATACTATTTAAAACAAATTAACAGTCTTTTTCTGTACTTTATTCCTTTTCTTTTATTACTCTAAAATCTCCTATTTATAATTAAAATAATTTGATTATAAAATTTAACCCGTACTTAAAAGTGTAGTAAAAATAATACTTAAGAAATATTTTTCATATTATGTAATAAATTACAATTAATGCAATTTATTACATAATACATAATTTAACATAATATTTTTTATTATATATGTTTTTTTATGATAAAAATATTTTGAATATCGAAATTTTATTTATTTTTGTGTAATCGATTACAATAAAACCACTTTTTGTAATTAGTAAATAACCACAAATTATTCTTTACTAACCTTAAACCAACTATTATGAAAAAAAACTTACTAATTTTGATTTTTTTGCTATCTATGCAATCATGGGCGCAACAAATTACCGAATCTACAGGATGGCTCGAATCTGTATTTGTAAAATGGCAACCTGTAAGCAATGCTCAATCGTATAATGTATACTATACAGGCGAAGGAATTACTGATCGAAAAATTGACAATCAGCTTATTCGCAGTTATGGATCTTATTTCCGTGCGGACATTCCCGGGCTAAAAGCCGGCACCTACACCGTAAAAATAAAACCTGTAATTTCAGGAACAGAAGGAACAGGCACAACAACAGGCTCACTTACTGTGAAAGCACAGGATCGAACTGGCTTCGCTTTTTCAAACGGACGTGTGCCAGGTGGTTACAATGCTGATGGTACGATAAAAAGTAATGCTGTAATCCTATACATTACAGAACAAACAAAAAATACTGTATCACTAAATGTTACGGGAGCAACAACAAATCCCTGCGTAGGTTTACAAACTATTTTGGATGGATACAAGAAAGGCCAGGATTTACGCCCACTAATTGTTCGTTTGGTGGGACAAATTACAGATCTATCGTATATGCAAAGTGGCGATATAGCGATAGAAAATAATAAAAACGCATCCAGCTATATTACTCTTGAAGGTATTGGAAACGATGCTGTAGCAGACGGATGGGGAATAAGAATTAAAAACGCTTCTAATATCGAAGTTAGAAATATTGGAACTATGAACTGTAACAGCAGCGAAGGTGATAATATCGGATTACAGCAAAACAACGATTATGTTTGGGTACACAACTGCGATTTATTCTATGGAGATGCAGGAAGTGATGCTGATCAGGTAAAAGGAGACGGAGCAATGGATTGCAAAAAGTCAACTTATGTTACGTTTTCATATAATCACTTTTGGGATTCGGGAAAATCAAATCTATTAGGATTAAGCGAAGGAACAACTGCGGGATTATACATCACGTATCATCACAATTGGTACGACCATTCTGATTCTCGTCATCCTCGTGTGCGCTATTATTCAGCTCACGTTTACAATAATTATTATGACGGAAATTCAAAATACGGCGTAGGATCAACATTAGGTTCATCTGTTTTTGTTGAAAATAACTTTTTCCGTAATTGCAAATATCCAATGCTAACTTCGATGCAGGGAACTGATGTATATAACGGGGCTGAAGGAACTTTTTCAAGTGAAAATGGCGGAACAATAAAAGCATTCAACAACACGATTAGCGGGCAAACACGTTTTGTAGGTTATGACGCAAGCACAAATCCGGTTGAATTTGATGCTTATATTGCTTCAACAAGAAACGAAACTATCAGCAGCAGTATAAAATCTAAACAGGGCGCTAATACTTACAACAATTTTGATACTAATTCGAGTGTTATGTATTCTTACACTCCTGATAGCCCTGAAACTGCAAAAACAAATGTAATGCAATATGCAGGGCGCGTTTCTGGCGGAGATTTAAAATGGACTTTCAATAATGCTGTAGATGATACTGCAGATGCTGTTAATACAGCTCTTAAAGCTGCCCTTGTGAATTATCAGACAACTTTAGTATTTGTTCAGGATGGGACAAATAATCCTCCTGCAAGCTCTCAAACTTTAACTTCAACTACAAACAATAACCAAACCGTTACAAGTGGTACAGCAATTGGTTCTATTGTATTTACATGGGGAGGAGATGCTACTGATGCAACTGTAACCGGTTTACCTGCATCAGGAATAAGCTTTGTGAAAAACACAACAGCAAAAACAATCACAATTACAGGAACACCAACTGCAACTGTAACCTATTCTATTGCTACAACAGGAACAGGAACACCAGCAACGGGATCTGGAACTATAACTGTTACAGCAACTTCAACACAAACTTTAACTTCAACTGCCAATAATAATCAAACAGTTGCGAGCGGAACTGCAATAGGTTCAATCGTATTTACATGGGGAGGTAGCGCAACAGATGCAACAGTAACAGGATTACCGGCATCGGGAATTAGTTTTGTGAAAAACAGTACTGCAAAAACGATTACTATTACGGGAACACCAACTGCAACTTTATCTTATTCAATCGCTACAACCGGATCATCCGGAACAGCTGCAACAGGATCTGGAACAATAACGGTAACAACAAATAATCCAGGTGGAAATGAAATACACAATTTTACAGCTTCAGGAAAAACGAGTTCTTTCTACAACATAACGGGAAATCTATCTACAACAAAAGGAACTGCAACATACAACGGCTTGACATTGACACAATGCCTTAAAATTGAGTCATCTACAAGTATAACTTTTACAACAACTCAGTCAAGCACTTTGACTTTGGTATTTGTTGAAACGGCGGGAACAATTAAAGTGGACAACGTAGATAAAACTGCTTCAGGAGGAATTGTGACTGTGACACTTGCTGCAGGAAACCATACAATAACAAAAAAAGATACAGCTAACTTATTCTATATGAACACGCAATATAGCGGAAGCACTTTACGTATAGCACAAATACCAACTGCAGAAACAGAAACCGCAAAAGTTGTTTTATACCCTAATCCTGTTACTAATGTATTATACCTTTCTAATTCAGACCAAACAGTAGAAAAAATTGAGATTTATAATATTTCGGGAACATTGGTCAATTCATCAGGGAAAAATACCGAAAGTATCGATATAAGCAAACTTATTCACGGAACTTATCTTGCGAAAATTTACACATCCAATGGTACAATTAATCAAACCATTCTAAAGAAATAATTGCTAACTAAATTTTAAAAGAAAGGCTTCCGTATTTGGAAGCCTTTTTTCTTAATTATCATTTAATTTAATTACAAATCAAACTTTATACCTTGTGCCAATGGCAAACTTGTTGTGTAATTAATGGTATTGGTTTGACGACGCATATAAATTTTCCAGGCATCAGAACCTGATTCACGTCCGCCTCCGGTTTCTTTTTCTCCACCAAAAGCTCCACCTATTTCAGCTCCTGAAGTTCCGATATTTACATTTGCAATACCACAATCAGAACCAACTACTGATAAAAATCTCTCAGCTTCACGCAAATTATTTGTCATAATAGCCGAAGACAATCCCTGACCTACTCCATTTTGAATTTCGATAGCACTATCTACATCGCCCGAATATTTAATTAAATATAAAACCGGAGCAAATGTCTCATGCTGTACAATTGCAAATGAATTTTGAGCCTCGGCAATTGCAGGTTTTACGTAACATCCACTTTCATAACCTTCTCCTGAAAGAACTCCACCTTCAACCAGAATTTTTCCTCCTTCGGCAACAACTTTATTTAATGCAATTGCATACATTTCAACTGCATGAGTGTCGATTAGGGGGCCAACGTGATTATTTTCGTCAAGCGGATTTCCTATGCGTAATTGCTTGTAGGCCGCAACCAAAGCATCTTTTACTTTATCATAAATACTTTCGTGAATAATCAAACGACGCGTCGATGTACAACGTTGTCCTGCCGTTCCTACAGCACCAAAAACAGCACCAATTACGGTCATTTTAATATCTGCATCCGGAGTTACAATTATGGCATTATTTCCTCCTAATTCTAAAAGCGATTTCCCTAAACGCCCTGCAACTGCCTGAGCTACGATTTTTCCCATTCTGGTTGAACCTGTTGCAGAAATTAACGGAATTCGTGTATCTGCCGTCATTAATTCTCCTATTTTGTAATCGCCATTAATCAGGCACGAAATACCTTCTGGTAAATTGTTTTCCTTGATAACCTGAGCAATAATATTTTGACAAGCGATTCCGCATAAAGGTGTTTTTTCAGAAGGTTTCCAAACACAAACATCTCCTGAAATCCAAGCTAAAGCTGTGTTCCAGGCCCAAACTGCAACCGGAAAATTAAATGCTGAAATAATCCCCACAACTCCCAATGAATGATATTGCTCATACATACGGTGTCCCGGTCTTTCAGAATGCATGGTTAATCCGTGTAATTGTCTTGATAAACCAACGGCAAAATCACAGATATCAATCATTTCCTGAACTTCACCGTAGCCTTCCTGCAATGATTTACCCATTTCATAAGAAACTAATTTACCAAGAGCTTCTTTATTCTGACGTAATTTTTCTCCAAACTGGCGTACAATTTCTCCACGTTGCGGAGCCGGAATTAAGCGAAATGTCTTGAAAGCTTCTGTTGCAGCCTGCATTACTTTTTCGTAATCTTCCTGAGTTGACATTTTTACCGAAGCAATCAATTTTCCGTCAACAGGTGAAAAACTATCTAAAATTTCTCCTGATGAAAAATTATTGATTCCTGTTGATGTTCCTTCATTTATCAATTTGATGCCCAATTTATCCAGAGCCTCATTCATTCCAAATTGCGATGCTATTGTTGTCATTGTAACTTTTTTAGTTAAAATTGTTATATTTTTATGTAAAGATATTATTTTCGAATTGAAATACAATTTAAATGATCTTTTAAAATAAACGTAAATTTAGCGTTATTTCATATGAATTTCAGGAATAAGCCTCTATTTATTCACTTTAATTAATGAAATTTGTATCCTAAAAAATACGGACATGACCACTTTCAACAGGCTTTTACTTTGTTTCCTTTTAATCTCATTTAATGCATTTTCTCAAAAAGAACAAAAAGCTTCTTTTCAAGTTGTTCCATTGGGAATAAAGGGCGGAATCGACGAAAAAAATCTTTCTGCATATTTATTGGCTCCAATAAATACAAAGGATTATATCTGCCTTGACGCCGGAACTGTAAATGCGGGAATTGAAAAAGCAATTGAAAACAAGGTATTTAAAGTTTCTATAAGTGAAGTTTTACGAAAATATATAAAAGGATATTTGATTTCGCATGCACATTTAGATCACGTTTCAGGTTTAATCATTAATTCTCCTGCCGATTCTTCAAAAACAGTTTACGCAACTGACAAATGCATGCAAATGATGGAAAACCATTATTTTAACGATCAAACCTGGGCAAATTTTGGAGATGCCGGAGTTGGTTTTCCTTTGAAAAAATATCACTTTCAAACTTTAAATATTGACGAAGAAACTCCTTTAACAAATACAACAATGACGGTAAAAGCGTTTCCGTTAAGTCATGTAAACCCTTTTGAGAGCACGGCTTTTCTAATTAAAAATAATGAAGATTATGCACTATATCTCGGCGATACAGGACCAGACGCTGTAGAAAAAAGCAACGATTTACGAGATTTATGGACAGCAATTGCTCCGCTGGTAAAAAGCAAACAATTGAAAGGAATTTTTATTGAAGTTTCGTTCCCGAATGAACAACCAGATAAATTTTTGTTTGGTCATTTGACTCCTAATTATTTAATGCAGGAAATGCATGTTTTGGAAGAACTTGCAGGAAAAGATACTTTAAAAGGTTTTAAAATTATCATTACACATTTAAAACCTCCAACAAAAAACATCACTAAAATTAAAGAGCAAATCAAAAATCAAAACGATTTAGGATTGAAAATTATTTATCCTGAACAAGGGAAACGTTTTGAATTGTAATTTTTTGCCACAGATTATTAGATTAAAAAGATTTTTGTTGTGTAGACCTTTGTCAAAGTTTAAAACTTTGACAAAGGTTTTTGAGCATTAAAAAAATTAAGTTATTTAAGTATAAAAACTTAATTTTTCTTAATCTCTTAATGGTTCAAAAAACTATCATTTCTTCGCAACAAATCTAGGATCACTTTCCATTACAGTTCCGCAATTATCGCAGGCTCTTAAATCTTCAGAGTTATAGAAATGTTCAAAATGTGGCAGGAAATCTTTCTCTATATTATGCAATTCAAAAAACACTTCGTATAGTTTATGATTGCAATTATCACAATGCCAAAGCAATCCATCAGTATACCCTTTTCCGGCACGTTTGCGCTCGATTACCAAACCTATTGAACCTTCGGAACGAACAGGAGAATGTGGGATTTTTGCAGGATGAAGATACATATCACCCGCATGTAATTCCATTTCTTTGCGTTCACCATCTTCCTGAATAACCACTTTTATACTTCCTTCAAGCTGATAAAAAAGCTCTTCGGTTTCGTTATAATGATAATCTTTTCGGGCATTTGGACCTGCAACAATCATTACAATATAATCACCGGAATCTACATAAAGATTTTTGTTTCCAACAGGCGGTTTAAGTAAATGACGGTTTTCGTCGATCCATTTAGTAAGGTTAAAGGGTTTTGCTATTGACATTTTCTTTCAGAATTTTATGAAAAGCTAAGATAGTGAAATTTGTAGAGACGCACCGCAGAACACCTTATCAGATTTTATTATAGGAACGTAGACGCACTGCGGTTCGCCTCTACAATTACCCCTAGAGATGCATTTCTTTTATCAAATAAATATAAACCGGAAAGTGATCGCTAAAACCAACTTCTGTCAATGTATGCCGCAACGGATATCCTTTATATTTTCCGGAAGTCTGGATAAGATAAGATCTGTTGAAAATACCGGCTTTCCAGAATTTAAATAATTCAAAATCAGGATCAATCAATGATTTTGATACTATAATCTGATCAAAAATATCCCAGGAATCCCGAAAAGCCAAAGTTCCCATTCCTTTATAAAACATTTCTTCAAAAGGATTATAAACGCCAAATTCAGGAACATCTGCTTTTTTTGCTTTTGCGCCCAAAGCTTCTTTTACACTTTTATTATAAGGACCATCATTTAAATCTCCCATCGTAATTACCTTTGCATTTGGATTTATACGCTGTAGCGAATCGATAATTCTTCTGTTTAATTTGCCAGCCTCTTCACGAAATTTACTCGAAGCTTTTTCTCCGCCGGAGCGCGATGGCCAGTGGTTGATTATAACGCTTATTTCTTCACCTTCTAAATAGCCGGTCACTAAAAGCTGATCTCTTGTAAAAACCCTATTGTTTTGATGTTTTATTTTTACTTCCTCGTTTTCAGTTTCTTCCTTTTCATCTTCTTTGATAGCCTCTTTATTTTTGAAAATATATAAAGGTATGTTTGAATATGAAGTTGGCTTAAAATATTTTTTCTGATACAATAACGCCACATCAATTCCTCGTTTATCCGGAGAATCAAAATGAATGATTCCGTAATCGAATTTAAGCAATTTGGGTTCTTTGATTAAATCTTCCAAAACACCTCTGTTTTCAATTTCAGAACCACCAATTATTGTTGGTGCGTTTGGGTTCTCCGGACTTCCAATATCTGACAAAACGATTGAAAGGTTTTTTAATTTTTGCTGATATTTTTCTTTTGTCCAATTTTGAATTCCGGTTGGCGTCCATTCGTCATCATGTGTAGTTGGATCATTTATAGTGTCAAATAGATTTTCGAAATTATAAAAAGCTACGGTGTGAATTGTGTACTTTTTAGATTGTGCAAACAAACACGAAATTGAAAAAAAGAATACGAATAAGAACTTTACTTTACGCTTATGTGTCATTGGTGTTGAATAAAAATCTAAAGTAAAGCATTTAATTATTTGTAAGAAAATTATATTTATTTTAATTTTCGTTTTGTGTTTTTTTATTGCAATTTGTCTTGTAACTTGCTGACTCAATTCCTTTATTAAAAAATGAAAAAAAATCTTTTTGCTGCTGTTTTATTTATTGTTTTCAACCTTTCTCATAGTCAGCAAAAAAGTTCATTTGCAGATAGCATCAGAATAAAATATCATATTCCCGAATTGGCTTATGCCGTTGTTTCATCTGATTCAATTATAGAAATCGAAGCTTTGGGATATCAACGAATTAACACCAATTTTAAAGCAAATCTGGATGATAAATTTCGTTTAGGATCGCTTACAAAAACTATTACAAGTTATATTGCTGCTGTGTTGGTTAAAGAAGGAAAAATAAAATGGGATACAAAATTTTTTGATTTTTATCCGGAACTAAAAGCAAAAAGCAATCCTGCAACTTTCGATTTTACTTTACAGGATTTTATCACTTTTAGAGCCCACATACCGACATGGTCTTACGGAAATGAAACGCCCACCCAAAAAGAAATTAAGGGAAGCGATCAACAACAGCGTTATGAATTTATCGCCTGGTTTTTCAAACAAAATCCTGCTATTTCAGAAAAACAAGATGTTTATTGGTCAAACCCAAGTTATGTTGCTGCGGGATTGATGCTCGAAAAAGCAACAGGCAAAACTTATGAAACTCTGGTAAAAGATTTAGGCAAAAGTTTACATATCGATTTTGATTTTAGTCAGCCAAATTTAAAAGACATCAAACAGCCTTGGGGACATGATGAAGATTTAAAGCCCGAAGCTCCGGCATTAAATTATAAACTCAACTGGCTTTCATCGGCAGGAAATGTAAATGTTAGTTTGCCTGATTATTGTAAATTTACGCAAATGCAATTGCAGGGTTTATTGGGAAAATCAAAACATTTTACCGCAAAAGAATTTAATTATATGCATTTTGGTTTATTCGAATTTTCGTTTGGATGGGAATCTGAAATTAAAAAGAATAATGAGTTACAATATTCTTTTCACAATGGAAATCCGGGAACTTTTTTAACCAAAGTGTATATTTGCCCTGCAATAAACAAAGCTTTTATTCTGTTTGCAAATGTACAGTCTGAAGAAGCCGACAAAGGATTAATACTGCTTTTAGAAAAATTGCAAAACCAATATGGCGGTTAATTATTTAACCAAAATCTGATTTAAAAAATAATTTATAATTTTAAGCAAAAGAAAAAACATGAAAACGAATAATTTCCGTCACTTAAAGAAACACTTTGCTTGCTGTAAATTCGTATTTCTTATTTTTGCCTTACAATCATTCACCTGTCAATCTCAACAAAACATGATCACACCACCTTATTTACAAAAAGGAGATACAGTAGCCATTTTAGCAACTGCCAGAAAGAATATAGATGACAACTTAAAGCCTACAATCGATTTATTGCATAGCTGGGGTCTGGAAGCTGTTGTCGGAACTACAATTGGACTCGATTTTAATCAACTTGCAGGAACTGATGAACAGCGTGCCGCTGATTTTCAAAAACAATTAGACAATCCAAATATCAAAGCAATTTGGTGTGTTCGTGGTGGTTATGGAACTGTTAGAATGATTGATTTACTTGATTTTACCAAATTTAAACAACACCCAAAATGGATTATTGGTTTTAGCGACGTTACTGTTTTACACAACCATTTAAATACGATGGGTTACAAATCAATTCATGGTGTAATGCCCGTAACGATTCCGCGTGCGACTCCTGCGGCTATTAGCTCAATGAAATCGAGTTTATTTGGCGAACCTCTTTCCTACTCTGTTGGTCCGGATAAAATGAACCGTTTTGGAACTGCAACCGGCGAATTAGTGGGTGGAAATCTGTCTATTTTATACAGTTTATTAGGTTCACAATCGGCAATAGACTGTAAGGATAAAATTTTATTTATTGAAGATTTAGACGAATATCTATATCATATTGATCGTATGATGATGAATTTACGCAGAAATGGCTGTATCGAAAACCTAAAAGGAATTGTAGTTGGCGCCATGACCAAAATGAAAGATAACGAAGTGCCATGGGGGAAAAATGCAGTTGAAATTGTTGATGACGTTACTAAAAAATACAATATCCCGGTAATTTTTAATTTCCCGGCAGGTCATATTCAGGATAACAGAGCTTTAATTATGGGAAGCACCGTGACAATTGATGTAAACGCATCCGGAAGCACACTTACTTTTAAGAAATAATATAAACTCAAAATAGCCACGAAGTCGCAAAGACGCAAAGAAATTAACTTTGTGTCTTTGCGACTTCGTGGCTAAAAAGCAAAAATGGCAGAACACAACGAACTCGGAAAAAAAGGAGAAAGAACTTGCGGTAGAATATCTTCGCGAAAATGGTTATAAAATACTCGATCGAAACTGGGTTTTTCAAAAGGCAGAAATAGATATAATCGCACAAAAAGATAATTTTTTAGCTGTAATAGAAGTCAAAACAAGATCAAGTACAGATTTTGGATTGCCTCAAGATTTTGTCAAGCAAAAAAAATTCAATTACTGGTAAAAGCAATAAATGCCTACATAAACTATAGGGAAAAGGATTTTGAAGAAGATTTAGAAATTCGTTTTGACATAATTGCCGTACAAAAAAACAATGAAACATTTGCAATTGAACATCTTACAGATGCTTTTTACCATTTTTAACATAATTTTTTATTGTTATATTTGTAACAAATTGTTTTTTTATTTATATTTGCAAGGTTTTATAACAACCCTATTAAACTAAACCAACCCAATTAAGTTACAAAAAAAAAGAATTATGAAAACCGTTTCATCAATTGTAGAAAATTACATCAAAACAAAGCCATTTTTATTAAATGCATTGTCGCTTGGAATTATCAACTTAACTTCTCTGTCCAGGAACATTATGACCGAGCTTGAAAGTGAATTTGGTAAAGAAGTGAAACAAGGCGCCGTTGTAATGTCGCTAAAACGGCTCACAGAAGAATTAGATTTTAAATTGAACCATAAAATTAATAAGGTAATTAAGAATATTGGTGAGATTACAGTTCGTTCTGAATTAACAGATTATACCTTTGCAGCTTCAGAAACTGTATTGAACAAACAAGCAGATTTAATTTCTGATATTAATGTTTTATCTGATATTTTTTATACCTCATCCCGTGGTGTAAATGAAACTAACATCGTGGTTAGCAGCAGCGTAAATCATTTAGTTGAAAAACATTTTATGCGCGAAAAACTAATTCAGAAATTAGATAATCTGGCTTCAATAACAGTAAAATTACCAAAAGAAAACATCGTAGTTCCTGGTATTTATTATTTCATTTTCCAGCGTTTGGCTTGGGAAGGAATTATTATAAATGAGGTAATTTCAACTTCAAATGAATTCACCATTTTAGTTGGTGAAGATCAGGTTGATGTTGCTTTTAAAGTAATTAAAGATTTGAAAAACTAATTAAAATAAAAAAATAGAATCCTACAATTCTGCACTTATAAAATCCTTTTGTCTTTTAGATAAAAGGATTTTTTCTTTTTAATCATATTGTAAATTGAGTTGTGTTTAAAGTTCAGCATAAGAATATTCCTTGTAAATATCAGCAATTACAGCTTTTTAACAAATTCCATCAAAAATTTTATAAACCCGTAAAATCAATTCCTATGCACCGTTGCTAGGGATTCGTTAAAATTTTATTAAAAAAACTTTAATTAAGTTTTTTTTATATGCTATTTGTTGCGAATTATATTTTTATATATTTGCTAACCTGTCAACAAATAAGACCACTCATTTTGATAGTATCCTAATATAATTAGAATTAAATAAAGACTAATTAAATTAATGTTAGAAGCGAACAACAATAGCGAAAAATTATTGGTTAGTGAACTCAAAAATGGCAACGAAAAAGCATTTCGTCAACTTTTTGATTTATACTATCAGGAAATCTATGGTTATAGCATTAGCATTTTAAAATCAAAAGAAGCTGCTGAAGAAAATGTTCAGGATGTTTTTATGAAAGTCTGGCAAAATCGGGAAAACTTAAATCTGGAACAATCTTTTAAGGCCTATATTTTTACAATTGCCCGAAATCAGGCTTTTAATTTCTTAAACAAAGCAGCAAACGAAGTACTTCTTAAAGAAGAGATTTTCTATGAAAGCCAAAAATCTCATGAATATGGCGATTACTCGATTCGCGAAGAAGATTGCAAAAAACTTCGAAAAGAAGCTATGAATCAATTACCTCCTAAACGGAAACAAATTTTTAAAATGTCACGAAAGAAAGGCATGAGTTACGAAGAAATAAGTCAGGAACTCGGCATCTCTATAAATACAGTCAGGAATCAAATGAGCAAAGCATTAGAATCGATGCGAGTCTTTTTTCAGGTTCATGATGAAATTATCTAAACCAAAATACGCTTTAACCATCAAAATCACCCTTTCCGGGTGATTTTTTTGTTTTAACCACAAAGGACGCCAGGGTTTATGCTATATTTTTGTCATTTCGAGCGAAGGGAGAAATCACACAAGAAACTCCGCAAACAAAATCACCAATCTTTGTCGATCTACTAGTGTGATCCTTCCTTCGTCAGGATGACAAAAATGGTTCGTTTCTTCAAAAAACCTGAAAAAATTTTAAAAATATTTTTTATTAAAAACCTCAACAAAATCAGCACTTCACAGGTTTTTTCCTTTCTTCAATATGTTAAAATTAAAAAAATTACAACGTTTGAGTAGTACTCAACTTCCTTTCAACTGTATTATATAAAACCCGAACTAAAATCAATTCGTAATGAATTCAAATTCTGAAATAAAAGACCTATTACAAAAGTTTGTTTTAAACCAATGTACCCCCGAAGAAACAAACGAGGTAATTGCATATTACAAAAAAATAAACTTACGGATGATTTTCCTTCTGTAGAAGATATTCAAAATCTTTTGGGAGAAATGCCGAAAATGAGTCAGCAAAAGGCCGATGATATTTTTATGAACATTTTGACTTCATCAAAAGAAAATGAAACTACTATTGATATTGCTCCTAAAAAATCTCACTTCAAAAAATACATTGCAATCGCAGCTTCGGTTGTGGTTTTATTGGGAATTGGATTTTTCTACAAACAAAATATTCAGAATAAAACCATTCAGCCAAAATTCGACTTTAAAAGCACGGATATTGTTTTACAATTAGAAAATGGAAAACTGCAGATTATTCATGAAGATAATTCTGTTCAGGTTTTAGATTCAAAAGGAAATGTTGTTGGAAATCAGTCTGGAAATAAACTGGTTTACGAAAACAATTCAGATTTGGAAAAGGTTTCTTATAACACGATTAAAATTCCGTACGGAAAGAAATTCCAATTGCAATTGTCAGACGGAACACTTGTTCATTTGAATTCAGGAACAACTTTAAAATATCCTGTAAAATTTATTGCGAGCGAAAACAGACAGGTTTTTCTTGACGGAGAAGCATTTTTTGATGTTGCAAAAGATAAAAATCACCCTTTCATAGTGAATGCTGACAACTTAAATGTGCGTGTTTTAGGAACCCATTTTAATGTTTCTAATTATCCCGAAGATGCTGCAACAGATGTTGTTTTGGTAGAAGGATCTGTGGGAATGTACAATAGTAATGAAGATTTTAATGCTGATAAAAACACGATTTTGAAGCCGGGTTACAAAGGAAGTTTTAATAAAGAAAACGCCTCAATTATGACCAAACCGGTAATCACAGACATTTACACTTCATGGATTAATGGCGGATTGACTTTCAGGAATATGACTTTCAAAAATATCATAACAAAATTGGAAAGACGCTATAATGTGACGATCATCAATAAAAACGAAAAACTGGCTAACGAAAAATTCAACGCAAGTTTTAAAGAAGAATCTATAGAAAATGTGATGAGTTATTTTAATGATATTCATGGCATTAATTACACCATAAAAAACAATCAGATACTAATTAAATAACCAATAACCAATGAAAAAACATGAAGAACTAAAAGTACAGGAATAAAAAAATCGGAAAGAGCTGCGAACAATTTCCGATTTACTAAGTGATTGAATATAACGAATTAACTACAATCAATTAACAAAATTATGAAAAAAAAATCTAAGAATATTGGGTTCCTATACTCTATATTCCAAAATGACCTAAAATTGAAACTAACTACACTACTTATTTTGGTCGCCATGTTTAATATTCGAGGAAATACTTATGCCCAAAAAACAAAAGTAACCCTTGAATTAAACAATTCAACAATCGAAAAGGTTATTGAGACCATAGAACAAAAAACAGATTTCAGGTTTATTTACAAATTAAATGACATTGATCTTGATCGTGTGATTTCAATTTCGGTAAAAAACCAGCCCATTGATATTGTTTTAAATAAACTTTTTAAAGGAACTCCAACCGAATTTAAAGTTCGCGACACACAAATTATACTGAAAAAACCGGAACTGAGAACCGAAACTATTCGCGATGAAAAAGAAACAGTTTCAGGAATAATTACCGATGAAAATGGTCTGCCATTGCCGGGTGCTTCTGTTATCGAAGAAGGAACTAAAAACGGAATGGTAACTGATTTTGACGGAAAATATAAACTTACCGTTGAAAGCTCTGCCTCTGTAATTGTGGCAACTTTTATTGGTTACAAAGAGAAAAAAGTTACGGCAAGCCAAAGCAATATCAACATTCAATTATTTCCGGATGCTACAAACTTACAGGAAATTGTTGTGGTTGGTTATGGAACTACAGCCAGAAAAGATGTTACTGGAGCAGTTTCTTCAATAGCTGCAAAAGACATGAATCAGGGTGCAATTGTAAATCCGTTATCGTTGATTTCAGGAAAAGCTGCGGGTGTAAATATTACGCAAATTGGTAATGAGCCGGGTTCAGGACCAAGCGTTCGTATTCGTGGTATTTCTTCTTTAATTGGAGGAAATGATCCGCTTGTTGTTGTTGACGGAATTCAGGGAAACATGGATTTACTAAATCAGGTTCCACCAAGTGAAATTGAAAGTATCGATGTTCTAAAAGATGCTTCGGCTACAGCAGTTTACGGTTCCAGAGGTGCGCCTGGAGTTATCATTGTAACGACTAAAAAAAATAAAGCAGGAAAAACAACTATGGAATATATTGGATATACTTCTATCGATTTTATTCCGAAAAAACTAGAAATGCTGAACGCAAACCAATGGTGGGAAACTGCTCAAAGCGTTGGTGTTCCTGCATCTGCAAATCACGGTTCTGATACAGATTGGTACGGTCTTTTGACTCAAACCGGAATCACACAAACGCACACGTTATCGTTTGGCGGAGGAACTGATAAATTCAATTACAGAGCTTCCATAACAGCAATTATGCAGGATGGAGTTGTAATTAATTCTAGTAATCAAAAATATATTGGCCGTGTTCAGGCAACGCAATTGGCGCTTGATGACAAATTAAAACTGACTTTTAATTTAAATACAGGTGTAAATAATGTAACGGGAAGTATTGCTAAAATTGGTGCGGTTTCCTATCAGTCCAACCTAATTACAAACTCGTTATTGGCCAGACCAACAGATCCGGTTTATAATACTGACGGATCTTATTTTACTGATTCAACCGTATTTCAATACTTAAACCCTTATGCAGCTGCACAATCGGTAAAAAATGAAAGACAGGAAGATAATTTATTTGGAAGTTTAAAAGCAGAT
This sequence comes from Flavobacterium sp. AC274, assembly GCF_979258275.1. NCBI lineage: Bacteria > Pseudomonadati > Bacteroidota > Flavobacteriia > Flavobacteriales > Flavobacteriaceae > Flavobacterium > Flavobacterium sp. AC274. Next base: position 336,452 of record NZ_OZ409852.1, read on the forward strand.
TTAGATTTAGGCAAAGGATTCTCTGCGAACTGGTTTGGAAGCTGGAGAAAAACAAATTCAACACAGGGATATTTTTTGCCTTTATCATCTACAGAAGCTTTTGCTGTTGAACAAAAAGGTTATGCTAATATTGAAAATAAGAGACAAAACGAAAAACTAACCAATTTAAGTCTTACTTATAAAAAAACTTTCGGAGTTCATAGTTTTAACGCGTTGGCTTTATACGAATGGCAAAGCCAGACTTATCAGGGAAATTTTGCTCAGGCAAGAGGATTTATAAGCGATGAAGCAACTTACAATGCGCTTCAGTTTGGTGATTTGTCTAAAGTAAGACCATCAGATATTAGATCATATAAAAACGACAGATCTTTAGTTTCTTATTTAGGAAGATTAAATTACTCCTTATTAGACCGCTATTTACTTACAGCAAGTATCAGACGAGACGGTTCATCTGTATTTGGCACAAACAACAAATGGGGAAATTTCCCTTCAGCATCTGTGGCGTGGCAAATCAACAAAGAGTCATTTATGCTCAATCAAACCTTGTTTAACGAATTAAAATTACGTGTAGGATATGGAGAAACCGGTAATCAGCAAGGTCTTTATCCGCAAACTTCATTGCCACTTGTAGATAGTGCAGGAAACACTTATTTTGGTGGAGCGCTTATTACCAATTTTGGAATTTCTCAAAACGCAAATGCCGATTTGAAATGGGAAACCAAAAAACAAACTAATATCGGACTTGATTTTTCTCTTTTAGATGGCAGATTAAGAGGTAGCGTAGATGTTTACGATTCCAGAACAGATAATTTATTATTTAATTATACTGTACCTCAGCCTCCTTTTCCATTCAAAGAAATTAAAGCAAACGTAGGAAGTATTTCAAACAAAGGTTTGGAGATTGCCCTTGGCTACGATGTGATCAGAACTGAAAACAGTACGCTGACATTAGCCGGAAACGTTTCTTTCATGAAAAATGAAGTACTTAATTTAAGCGGAAGTATTAACGGTATTCCTTTAAATACTGATTATGTGGGCTGGGGAGCGGCAAACTCTTACCTAGTTCAGGGAAAACCTGTTGGCGCGTTTTATATTTTAGAGCATACCGGCGTAAACGACAATGGTGTTGAAACAGTTTCAGATCGTGACGGAAACGGTTTAATCGATCAGGGAGTAAAAAGTCCGGATCGTTATTATGCAGGTTCGGCATTGCCAACGTACACTTTTGCATTTAATCCATCTTACCGTTACAAAAACTTCGATGCTTCAATGTTAGTTAGAGGTTCCGGAGGAAATAAAATTTACAACGCGCTTAATCAAAACTTAAGTATGCTGGAAAATACAGGTAAGTCAAACATTTTAGAAAGTGCTGTCGACAAAGGAATTCACTCTTCTCCATACGGATCTGATGTATGGTTAGAAGACGGTTCATTTGTACGTTTAGAAAACCTTACTGCAGGATATACTTTCCGCTTTACTGATAAATATATAGACAATGTTCGACTTTCTCTTACAGGAAACAATTTACTGCTGATTACAGATTATACAGGCGTTGACCCTGAATTGAACATCAGCGGAAGTGGTGATCCTAATGATAATTTTGGTGGAGACCGCGGAATTTATCCGCGTACCAGAAGTGTTGCATTTGGTTTGACTGTAAAATTTAAATAGTAAAAGAAATGAAAATTAAAAATATACTAATAGCAGGAAGCGCATGTTTCCTAACTCTTTTTAGCTGTACAGATATCAACGAAAACATATACGACAAATATCAGCCAGACAGCTTTTACGGAACTCCGGAAGGGGCAGATATTGCTCTTGCCAGCGTTTATGCAGAAATTCCGGGTGACTTTCAGCGTAATAATGTACCGGGTGTTGGTTACGCCGGAGCAGATAACGGCTGGTACGACATGAACTGTATGTCATCAGACGAGCAGGTAATTCCGCATAGAAATACCGGTGACTGGCAACAGGATTTTGCCCGTTTACACAAACACGAATGGCTGCCAACAGATTTCATTATTAACAATACGTGGAACTGGTTGTACAAATCTATTTTTAACGCCAATTTAGCCATTCAATTATTAGAAAAATCAGATGCCGAAGCTTCAAAAATTGCCGAAGCAAAAGTATTGCGTGCCTTCTTTTATTATTTATTGATTGATGATTTCGGAAATGTTCCTTTTTATACGGATAATAATATTACAGTTGATAAAATTCCGCAATCAAGCCGTAAAGAAGTTTTTGATTTTGTTGTAAAAGAAATTACTGAAAACGTAGATCTTCTTTCTATCACAAAAGGAGGAAATTATTACGGAAGATTCAACAGATGGGCGGGTTATACCTTATTAGCAAAAGTATATTTGAATGCAGAAGTTTATACCGGAGAATCAAAATGGAACGAATGTTTAGCGGCTTGTAACAAAGTTAGCGAAGGCGGATATAGTCTTCACTCTGGTGCAGCAAACGACGCTAGTCCGCTAGGAAATAAATATTACGAATTGTTTGGAGATGTACTTCCGGATGATGAAACCATTCTGCCAATTTACGCAACGCTTGATGTCGTTTCCCGTAATATTTATGCAACTCGTAGTTTGTACGGTCCACATGGTAAAAGTTTATTTGGATATGATGGCTGGAACGGGACTATTGTGCCTAAAGAATTCTTCCTGAAATATGATGCAAACGATATTCGAATAAAACAATTTTTAGTAGGAGAACAACCTGGCGGATTTAATTACACGCTTGATGTTGCTTCTTTAGACAATCCCGGAGCTGCGCCACAGGCAGGTGTTCGTAATATTAAATTTTATCCTGCAGCACCAAGATCCGGTGGAGGAGCTTCAAATGACTTCCCTATTTTTAGATATGCCGATGTAATTTTAATGAAAGCCGAGTGCCATGTTCGTTTAGGAAACGCCGGTACCGCAAAACCTTTTATTGACGAAATCAGACTTCGTGCAGGTTTAAACGAATTAGCCGCAAACCCAACTTTGGACGATGTTTATAACGAAAGAGGATTTGAGTTAAACTGGGAAGGTCACAGAAGACAAGACATGATTCGTTTTGATAAGTTTTTATTGGCAAGCGAGTTCAGACCAGCCTCTCCGGCTTATAGAAAATTGTTCCCAATTCCAACATCTGCTTTAGATGCCAACAGAGGATTAAAACAAAACCCTGGTTACTAAAAACAAAACTATCATGAAAAAATATATAAATAAATTACTCCTGTTGGGCGGCTTGCTGTTTTTAGGCACTTCCTGCGAAACCGATGGTCAATTAACAACTTTAAAAGCGACAAGTTTTCCTTCTTCATTTGAAGTTTCGTCAAGCGACATTGTACTTAGTGAAGAGACTGCAGACGATCAGGCTTTGCTTGTTTCGTGGCCGGCAGTTACTTTTCCAATTGCTGCACCCGTTACTTACGCCATACAATTTGATTTAGTAAATGATATCAGCGGAAGTCAGGCATGGCAAAAAGCAAAACGAATTGTTGTGGGCGAAGATGTTTTGAGCAAATCTTTCCTTGACAGGGATTTAAACAAAATCGCAACAGATTTAGGACTTCCTATAAATGTTCCGGGACAATTAGCGGTTCGTATAGAAGCTACAATGGATCGCAAAATCTATTCAAACACCACTACAATAACAGTTACACCTTATGAAAAAAGTGAAGTTTTTGGCGAAATTTATATGCCGGGAGCTTATCAGGGTGACTGGAATATAGATACGGCTTTGGTTTTACCAGAAATTTCAAAAGGCATTTATCAGGGTTATGTAACTGTTCTGCCGGGTTATGGTACAGTATTTAAATTAAATATGGCCAGAGGCTGGGATCAGTATTTTGGTGCAGGTGCTACAAACAATGACGTGAAAAATATGAGTACTACTGATTTTGCACTTCCGGGAGAAGGTTCTTATCAGGTAAAAGTAAATTTAAATACTTTAAAATGGAGCTCAATTGTATATTCATGGGGAGTTGTTGGTGACGGAACACCGGGAGGCTGGGGAACCAGTACACCAATGAACTACAATTACCAGACAAAAACATGGAAAGTGACTGTGAATTTAGTACCAGGAAACGTAAAATTCAGGCTAAATAATGACTGGGCAATTAACTACGGTTCTAAAAACAATACAGACTTTGTTGCTCATCTTGATAATTCGGGAGCGCATTATATTGGTGAAGCCGGCAGTTATGAAATCACATTTAAGATAAATGATGTAGATCCTCTTGGTCTCGGGTATCCTGCAGAAGCAAATTATACAATTACAAAAAAATAACAAAAGTTAGTTTGGTTTGAGTTGTACCTGTCTTTCGATTTTGAAAGGCAGGTTACTTTAAATCATTTTTAATGCTTAAAATTCAGAAAATATGAAATTTAATATAAAAATCATCCATACACTACTGCTTACACTTGCGTTTGTTTCTTGTAGTTCATCAGATGATAACAATACAAATACAGAACCTGCCTATCCGCAATTTGGGGCTTCATTTGAAAAAATGCCAAAGAAAGAAGACGCCATCATTTATCAGGTAAATATTCGTGCTTTTAGCGAAGCCGGAACTTTAAAAGGAGTTCAGGACAGATTGACCCAAATTCAGGAATTGGGAGCAAATGTTATTTATTTAATGCCCATTTTTCCTGTTGGAAAAGAAAGAGCTTCAGGAGAATTAGGTTCGCCTTATGCCGTAAAGGATTATAAAGCCGTAAATCCGGATTTTGGAACTTTGCAGGATCTTCAGACTTTGGTCGAAGAAGCGCACAAAAAAAACATGGCTGTAGTGCTGGACTGGGTTGCCAATCATACTGCATGGGATAACGCCTGGATTACACAACATCCGGACTGGTATCAAAAAAATGAAAAAGGCGAAATTATAATGCCGCCGGGAACAAATTATGCTGATGTAGCACAATTGGATTTCAATAATACCGAAATGAAAAACGCAATGATCGACGCAATGTCGTATTGGGTTTACACGGCAAATGTAGACGGTTTTAGATGCGATTATGCCGATTTTGTTCCGCAAGGTTTTTGGACAGATGCCATTACAAAACTAAGAAGCATCAAACCAAATCAAACTATTTTAATGTTGGCCGAAGGTTCTAAGGTAAGCCATTTCGTTTCTGGTTTTGACTATACATTTGGTTTCAATTTCTTTAGCACATTAGAAAAAGTTTTTAAAGAAAATAAATCTGCTACTACAATGCAGGATTCTAATGCTACAGAATATGCCAATAATTACAATTCATCAAACAGAGTTGTACGTTACACAACCAATCATGACGTAAATCTTTCAGATGGAACACCACTAGAGCTTTTTGGAGGTAAAAAAGGATCTGTGGCAGCATTTGTTGTGGCAGCATATTTAAAATCTGTTCCGATGATCTACAACGGTCAGGAAATTGGGTATGCGCAAAGACTGAATTATTTCGCGCGCACCCTATCAATTGGTCTGTTGCAGATACAGAAATGCTTGCTGAATACAAAAAGATAATCGCCTTTAGAAATACAAGCAATGCTATTAAAAAAGGAACTTTTACAGGATATAGCAGCGATGCCGTAAGTGCTTTTACAATGGTAAACGATACTGAAAAAGTGCTGGTACTTTCTAATTTAACCAATAATGCTGTAAAATATTTGGTTCCGTCTGCTTTAAAAGCAACATGGAAAGATGCTTTCACAGGAACAACTGTAACCGTTAGTGCAGAAATAACATTAGAACCTTTTCAATATTTAGTATTGAAAAACTAAGATAAAAGCACTTTAATAAATTAGATTTGCAAAAAACTAAATAAAACATGAATTTTCAATCCCACAAATCATTGCTTCAAATTCGTTTAGGCAAAAAAATCGCGTTGTGTTTTATTGTCTGTGCCAATTCCTTATGGATTCACGCGCAGGAAATAACTTCGCCAAACAAAAATATTTCCTTAAAATTTGAATTAAAAGAAGGCGGAGTTCCGTCTTACCAATTATCATACAAACAAAAAGCAGTTATAAAGCCAAGTTCTTTGGGTTTAGAACTGCAAAATTTGCCTTCGTTTATGGATGGTTTTACCATCACAAATACAGCACAATCCTCTGTTGATGATTCTTGGAATCCTGTTTTAGGTGAAGAAAAAACAATACGCAATAACTATAACGAATTGGTTGTGACTTTGGCTCAGGCTAAAAACAATAACAGATATATTAGAATTCGTTTCCGTTTATTCAACGACGGATTAGGTTTTAGATATGAATTTCCAAAGCAAAATGATTTGAGTTATTTTGTTATAAAAGAAGAACGTTCTGAATTTAATCTGGCTGGAAATCATAAAATTTTCTGGATCCCGGGAGATTATGATACCAATGAATATGCGTATACAACTTCGAAAATTTCTGAAGTTCCTTCGTTGATGAAAAAAGCGACGATCGAAATCAATTCGCAATGGCCGATAAAAGAATTATCAGTGCAAACGCCAACTATGATGAAATCTGACGACGGTTTATATATCAATATTCACGAAGCAGGATTAATCAATTATCCGGCAATGTATCTTGAAGTTGATGCTGTAAACAACAAAATGAAAAGTCATTTGGCGCCAGATGCTGTTGGAGCAAAAGGATATATGCAAACCGATGCGCAATCGCCTTGGAGAACCATTGTGGTAAGCGATAAAGCAACTGAGATTTTAGCATCCAAATTAATTCTGAACCTCAACGAACCAACAAGCTACAAAGATGTTTCGTGGATAAAACCGGTAAAATACATCGGGATTTGGTGGGAATATTTCGTTGCCGGAAAAAGTACATGGGCTTTCGGAAAAGAAAACAATGTAAAATTAACTGATGATTTCACGAAGCTTACGCCGAATGGAAAACATGGAGCCACAACAGAACGCGCAAAAGAATACATTGATTTTGCTTCTAAAAATGGTTTTGATGCAATCCTTATTGAAGGATGGAACATTGGTTGGGAAGACTGGATTGGAAACTGGAAAGAAGAAGTTTTTGATTACGTAACCGCTTATCCTGATTTTGATGTAAAAGCTATTCACGCCTACGCTGCTTCAAAAGGAGTGAAAATTATCATGCACCACGAAACTTCAGGATCTGCAACCAATTACGAGCGTCGTTTAGATCGTGCTTTTCAATTTATGAATGACAACGGTTATGATGCTGTAAAAACAGGTTATGTAGGGAAAATTATTCCGCGTGGCGAACATCATGACGGACAATGGATGGTCAATCATTACATTAACGTAGCCAAACGTGCCGCCGATTATAAAATTATGATTGACAGTCACGAAGCGGTTCGACCAACGGGTTTACACCGAACTTTTCCTAACTGGGTTGCTCAGGAATCTGCGCGCGGAACGGAGTTTGAATCTATGGGAGGTTTAGCACCGGATCACACTACTATTTTACCATTTACCCGTTTAATGGGTGGACCAATGGATTATACTCCGGGAATTTTCCAAACTGATTTATCTTATTACGGAACAGGAAGTTCACAGCGTGTGAATACGACTTTGGTAAAACAATTGGCGTATTATGTTACGATGTATAGTCCGTTGCAAATGGCGGCAGATATTCCGGGGAATTACGAGCGTTTTCCAGATGCATTCCAGTTCATTAAAGATGTTGCTGTAGATTGGGATAACAGTTATGTTTTGGAAGCAGAACCTGGAGATTACATCACAATTGCCCGTAAAGCCAAAGGAAAAGATGCCTGGTTTCTTGGTGGAATTACAGATGAAAATGCCAGAACTGCCAACATTACTTTTGATTATTTACCTGCCGGAAAAAAATTCATAGCCACAATTTATGCCGATGCTAAAGAAGCGAATTGGGACAAAAATCCACAAAAATATACGGTGACTAAAGTTGTTGTAACCTCAAAAACAATTTTAAAACAGTATTTAGCTCCGGGCGGAGGTGTTGCCATCAGCATCAAAGAAGGAAATGCATCAGAATTAAAGGGATTGAAAAAGTTATAAATTACTAAGTTTTTTTGCCACGAATTCACGAATTTTTCAAAATTAAGATTTTAAATAAATGCTTAATTCGTGAATTCGTGGCTAAAAATCTATGCTCTTTTATGGGCGAAAATTAAGAATTATACTACTTGAAAACTATTAACCACAAAATGTTTGTCGAATTAAAAAAACAATGCGAGTGAGAATGAATTTTAGTTAAGATGCCGACAAGCATGCAAAAACCGAAATTATGGAAACTACAATTACCACCAGATTTTTTCATTTCACGAAAACACTAATCTGTTTTCTATTATTATTTGCAAGTTCCCTTTACGCACAAGATCCGCCTCAGTACGGAACACCATTTGCAGGCGTTCCGGATACTCGTGACGTAAACATGTATCAAGTACATATTCGTCCGTTTAGTGCCAACGGAAACTTAGCCGGAGTAACCGCCCGATTAGATAATATAAAAGCACTTGGTACCAATGTTATTTATTTAATGCCCATTTACCCACACGGAACCGATTCCAAAAGTTCGCCTTCACCTTATTGTATCAAAGATTTTAAAGCCGTAGGATCAGAATATGGTTCACTTGCAGATTTAAGAACTTTGGTTGATGGCGCTCACAGCCGCGGAATGGCCGTTATTTTAGATATTGCCATCAACGGAACTTCCTGGGATAATGCATGGACCGTTTCGCATCCTGAGTATTATCTGCGAAGCGGAACAACCATCCAGCAATTAGGAAACTTTTCAGATATAGCCGCTCTGGATCTTAATAGTTCCGCTACAAGAAATGCCATAAAAGATGCCATGCGTTATTGGATTCTGGCAGCAAACGTCGACGGATACCGTTGTGATTATGCTAATAATCCTCCGCTTGATTTCTGGTCAGAAGTTATCGGAAACATCCGTGGAATTTCGTCTCATAAACTATTAATGTTAGCCGAAGGAGACAGACAAGCCAATTTTACGGCAGGTTTTGATATGAATTTTGGCGACAGATGGTTTTGGAATGCCTTAAAAGATGTTGCTGCCGGAGGTCCGGTTTCGCAGCGTTTTCAAACAATAAATGATTACGAATATGCAAATGCAACGGGTTCAAATCAAGCCGTTCGTTATACTGGAAATCATGATACATATACGAATGATAATGGTGTACAAAGGCCTTTTGTAATCTTCAACAATCATAACGGAATTGTGGCAAACTTTTTAGTTTCTGCTTATATGAAAGGCGTTCCGTTTTTAATGAGCGGTCAGGAAATTGATTACGAACCAAAAACAGATTGGCCATGGCAGGGATTCAAATTCAACTGGTCGCAAAACCCAACTGCGGCAGCCGATTTTGCTAAAATTCTAAACTTTAGAACCGCAAGCGCAGCGATCAGACGTGGAGATTTAACGATGTATGCAAACGATGATATCAGTATTTTTACTAAAACATTAGGTACTGAAAAAGTAATCGTAATGTCGAATTTAAGAAATGCTTCAAAATCGTATGTAATTCCGGCTGCATTGGCGGGAACTTATGTAAATCCGTATAACAATAATGCTTCAGTAACTTTAACTGCTGGCGCAACAAGATCGTTTGCCGCTTACGAATATTTGGTTTTAACGAATACAAATGCACCTGTTGTTGCAGTTACAGGAGTTTCTGTAAATCCAACTTCAGCAACGGTTGGTTTAGGATCTACACAACAATTAAATCCAACTATTGCTCCGGCAAATGCAACAAATCAAAACTTAACCTGGACATCGAGCAATACTGCAGTTGCCACAGTAAATGCATCCGGATTGGTTACAGCGGTTTCTGCAGGAACAACAACAATTATAGTAAAAACGGTTGATGGAAATAAAACTGCGACTTCAGCTATAACAGTGGCATCGATTCCGGTAGCTTCTGTAAGTGTTACGCCAACCACGGCAAGTTTGTATGTTGGAAATACACAACAGCTTTCGGCTACAATTACTCCTGCAAATGCAACAAACAAAACGGTAACGTGGAGTTCCAGTAATACAGCAATTGCAACTGTAAATTCGTCTGGATTGGTAACTGCAGTTTCGGCAGGAACAGCAATTATTACGGCAAAAACTCAGGATGGAAATAAAACCGCTACGGCAACTATTACTGTAATTCCGAATACTAATTTTACGGTGTATTTCTATAAACCATCAAATTGGGGAACCGGAATCAAGATTTATTATTGGAGTGCTTTACCAACCGGAGTTTTGGCAGATGCTTCATGGCCGGGCGTAAACATGACCAATGCCGGAAATGGCTGGTACAGCTACACATTCACGAATGTAACTTCAACTAATTTAATTTTTAATGACGGAACAAGTCAATCTGCAGATTTAAGCAGAAACAAAACGGGTTGGTATATGAACGCAATCTGGTATGATTCTAATCCGGGAACAGGTGTCGCGGTAACCAGTGTGAGTATAAGTCCATCTTCTACTTCATTATCAGTTGGAGCTACACAGCAATTAACCCCAACGGTTCTTCCGGCAAACGCAACAAACAAAAATGTTACTTATAGTTCTAATAATACGGCTGTAGCAAGTGTAAACAGTTCTGGTTTAATTACCGCTATAGCGAATGGAACAGCAACAATCACCGTTACAACAGTTGATGGAAGTAAAACAAGTACTTGTACAATAACCGTTTCGACCACTTCAACCGGTGGAACATATTATACAATAAAAAACAGGTGGACAGGCGCTTATTTATCTGATGCCGGTGCAAATGTTGGTTACGGAACAACAGTTTCCGGCAACAGTTATAAATGGCAAAAAATTGCAATAGACGCCACTTATTTTGTATTAAAAAATGTAGCAACAGGAGAATTAATTAATATTGAAGGTCAAACCGGAAGTGTACAATCTAATATTACCGATACCACTTTTTGGAGTGCACAATGGTCAAGCGATTATATCGATGGAACATGGACAAGATTAAGAAACAGATGGCAGTCCGGAAACATTATTCATGTTGAAAACCAAACCGGATCTGCGCAATACGGAAACTCGCAAGATGGCTGGTTTAGCGCACAATGGCAACTAGAACCAACAACTGTTGGAACAGGGAAATCTGCTTTAAAAATTGATGCCGTTTCTGAATCTGAAAAAGTAGTTGCTATTTATCCAAATCCTTCTACAGATAATTTTCAGGTTTTATTACCTGAATTAGAAGCTGGAGATTCGGCTTTAATTACGGTTTCTGACATGAATGGAAGAATTGTTTTAAAAGAAAGACTTTCGGCTTCTGGGCAAATTAATCATCATTTAACTTCTGGAATTTATATTGTAAATATTAATTCTAAAGATTTGAATGTGAATAAAAAACTGATTGTTAAGTAAGTTTTTTTAGCCACGAATTTCGAATTAGCTCGAATGAATATTTGCTTAAAAAGTAAGCCCGAATGAAATTTTCATTTGGGCTTACTTTTTTGTTTGCAATGAATTTCTCTAATTAGCACTAATTTTTTTATGTGTAAACTAAATTTAATTCGTGGGGATTTGTGACCCGAGCGATAGCGAACAGGCGAAGCAAATGCGTGGCAACCTTTTTTAAAACGAATAATTTAAAGCTACTCCAAAATCATCTTTTGATGTTAATGTATTCCTATTAATAGCAGGTTTAAAAGCTAATTTTTCACTTACATTAAATTGGGATAAAGCAGCGTCAATATTAGCGTCGATTATATTTAAAATATAAAACCCAACAACAAACAAAGCCGATAAATCTCTGTTTCTCTGAAATTGCTTTTGAGCAGTTATTAATTGACTTTCACTTAATCTGGACAAATATTCAGAATCACTTGTGTTTCCTGCAAGTCTGTTTTTGTATTCGTCTCTGTAAATATTATAGTTTTTCTGACTGTCAAAATAAAAATAAGCGCTTGTTCCAATAGCTCCATAAACTAAAGGAAGTTTCCAGTACTTTTTATTGTATATCTGTCCTAAACCCGGAAAAATAGCCGAATAAAATGCGGCTTTTGCCGGACGAAGCGGATCAATGGTTTCAGATTTTAAAGTGTCAACAGCTATAATTTGTGGTTTTTCCTGAGCAAAAATTGAAGTTAATCCAAAAAATAAAAACAAAAGGATAATGTGGTATTGCATATAAAGTTGGTTTGGAAATTTCATCCAAAGAAACCTTATTACTTCTAAGTTTTTTCTTAAGTAAAAGATAAATAAAACTTAATATTTAGATTAGTTTTTTCGCCACGAATTCACGAATCAATTTTGAAATAATTCGTGAATTCGTGGCTATCATTTAAGATAATTTATTCCTCAAACAATTCCATCAATTCCAAGGCTCGTTTTATTGATTTTACATTTTCGAAAGTCAATAGCAAACGTAGTCCGTTTACGGTTTGTTTTTCTTTCATTTTACAAAGCGAACTATGCTTTTGAATAAATTGCAAAACGTTTCTGAACTTAGACGATTGATAATAATCTGATTGCTGATCTGAAACAAAATAACCAATCATTTTGCCTTGTTTCAAGACTAATTTTTCAATTCCCACTTTTGTAGCAATCCATTTTATACGGATGCTATTTAGTAATGCTGTTGCTTGTTTTGGTAATGGCCCGAAACGGTCGATTAGTTTTCTTTCGTATTCCTGAAGTCCGGCTTCGTCTTTTATCCCGCCCAATTCGTTGTATAAGACCAAACGTTCTGAGACATTATTAATGTATTCATCCGGGAATAAAAGCTCAAAATCGGCATCGATCTGAATTTCTTTTACGTATTCTTTGGTATCGATATTATTTTCTTCCGGATATAAATCTTTGAATTCGTTTTCTTTTAATTCTTCGATAGCTTCGTTCATGATTTTTTGGTACGTATCAAAGCCAATTTCATTGATGAAACCACTTTGTTCGCCACCTAATAAATCTCCCGCACCACGAATTTCAAGATCTTTCATCGCAATGTTGAAACCGCTTCCCAATTCACTAAATTGTTCCAAAGCCTGAATACGTTTTCTGGCATCTTCGGTCATAGAAGAATATGGCGGACAGATGAAATAACAGAATGCTTTTTTGTTACTTCGCCCAACACGTCCACGCATTTGATGCAAATCTGACAATCCGAAATTGTTGGCATTGTTAATGAAAATCGTGTTCGCATTTGGTACATCCAAACCACTTTCGATGATTGTGGTTGCTACCAAAACATCAAAATCTCCGTTCATGAAAGCCAGCATTAATTCTTCCAGTTTCGCTCCGTCCATTTGTCCGTGACCAATTCCGACTCTGGCGTTTGGTACCAAACGCTGGATCATTCCTGCCACTTCTTTAATATTTTCAATGCGGTTATTGATAAAGAAAACTTGTCCGTTTCGTTGAATCTCATACGAAATTGCATCGCGGATTACTTCTTCATTAAAACCAACAACATTCGTTTCTATCGGATATCGATTTGGCGGAGGCGTTGTAATTACGGATAAATCGCGCGCAGCCATTAACGAAAACTGAAGCGTTCGCGGAATTGGTGTTGCTGTTAATGTCAGCGTGTCAACATTTGCAGCAATCGTTTTTAATTTATCTTTTACGTTTACGCCAAACTTTTGTTCCTCATCAACAATCAATAAACCTAAGTCTTTAAAAACCACATTTTTGTTAACCAATTGGTGTGTTCCGATGACAATATCGAGTTTTCCTTCGGCTAAATCTTTTAAGGTTTGCGTTTTTTGTTTTGCTGTTCTAAATCGGTTTAAATAACCAACAGAAACCGGCATATCTTTTAACCTTTCTGTGAAAGTTCTGTAATGCTGGTACGCCAAAATCGTGGTGGGCACCAAAACGGCAACTTGTTTGCTGTTATCAACCGCTTTAAAAGCAGCACGAATCGCAACCTCTGTTTTACCAAAACCAACATCACCACAAACCAAACGATCCATTGGGCGATCGCTTTCCATATCGGCTTTTACTTCCTGCGTAGATTTGGTTTGATCCGGCGTATCTTCATAAATAAACGAACTTTCTAATTCGTTCTGCAGATAACTGTCTGGTGCAAATTGAAACCCTTTTTCCAATCGGCGTTTTGCATATAACTGAATCAGGTTGAATGCAATATGTTTGACGCGCGCCTTGGTTTTTTGTTTTAATATTTTCCAGGCGTTCGATCCTAATTTATAAATTTTTGGAGGCGTTCCGTCTTTTCCGTTGTATTTGGAGATTTTATGAAGCGAGTGAATGCTTACATACACAATATCATTATCAGCATAAACCAATTTTATGGCTTCCTGCGTTTTACCTTCAACCTGAATTTTCTGTAATCCGCCAAACTTTCCAATTCCGTGATCTATGTGTGTCACATAATCGCCAACCGAAAGTGCGGTTAATTCCTTCAGCGTAATATTTTGCTTTTTAGAATAACCATTTTTGATGTTGAATTTATGATAACGCTCAAAAATCTGGTGATCCGTATAAGCCGTTATTTGATTTTCTTCGTCAATAAAACCCTGGTAAAGAGGCAGTACAATAGTATTATACTGTTTTCTGATGTTTTCAGAATTCGCTTCATCAAGCGATTCAAAAATATCATGAAAGCGTTTTGCCTGCGTTTCATTCGAACAGAACAAATAATTTTTATATCCGTTAAAATGATTTTCGCTCAAATTATTCAGCAATAAATCAAATTGTTTATTGAAGGATGGCTGAGGCTGAAAATGAAATTCGAATTTTTTTGTCGTTTTAAAAATGGGTTTTGAAGCCAATTCTACAATCGAAAAATCCAAAGCTCGTTTAATAAACGAACTCTGATTTAAAAATAATTGTTCGGGAGTTGCATGCTTTATTTCTCCGGAAAGTTTTCCAAAAGCTTCTTCTGCTCTTGCAAATTGTTTATCTAACTGACTAAAAAGTCCGTCGGTATTTTGAATAAAAATTACCGTTTTCTCGGCAATATAATCTAAGAAACTTTCACGGTTTTCCTGAAATATTTTGTTTTCAACATTCGGGATAATCGTAATTTTTTTATGTGTTTCTACAGATAATTGTGTTTCTACATCAAAGCTTCTGATACTGTCAACTTCATTTCCAAAAAACTCAATTCGATACGGATGATCATTTGAAAAAGAAAACACGTCTACAATTCCTCCACGAACCGAAAATTCTCCTGGTTCTGTAATAAAATCAACTCTTTTAAACTCGTATTCAAACAAAACTTCATTAATAAAATCAATTGAAATTTTATCGTTTAAAGCCACTTTCAAGGTGTTTTTATCTAATTGCTGACGCGTAACTACTTTCTCAAAAAGAGCTTCAGGATACGTAACAATGATGGCTGGTTTTTTCTTGAATTTATTCGGTTTAAAACCTCAGCGCGAAGCAAAACATTGGCATTATCTGTTTCATCAACCTGGTACGGACGACGAAATGAAGCGGGATAAAACAAAACATCCTGCTCGCCAATCATTTGTTCTAAATCATTTAAATAATAAGCCGCTTCTTCTTTATTGTCTAAAACAACTAAAAAAGGCAATTCGGTTTTTTTGAAAACTCCGCGGATTATAAACGAAACAGCCGATCCTAACAATCCGCTAAGATGCATTTTTACCTGATTCTGCTCCAGTAATTGTGTGGCAATCTGCTGTGTTTTAGGCAAATTGTCATACGTAGTATATAAGGCGTTTTTACTCAACTTTTGGTGAATTTTGATCTATATTTCGTGGCGGCGGCATTATGGGCGCTGCTGTTGTGTTCGGAATGGCACGTGTTGTATCTAACATTCTCAGGAAATCTTCTTCTCCTTGTTCTTTCGGAATCTTACTTTTCTCTACAATTTTGTCAAACTGTCTTTCTAAAGAAACCATTTCCTTATTTATTTCTCCAATTAAAAAAGTAACCTTTTCATCCGGAATTTGATTTAAATGAATAAATAAATCCATCATTTTGACTTTGGTAATCAAAATTGAAATTCGCGCTTTTATTTGTGGCTGATTAAATTGCGCCGGAATATTGTTGTTTAAAGCCATCGCTTTTTTTGAAATTGCTGCTGATTTTTTTGAAATGCACCAATTGTCTTTCTCGGTTTCTCTCCAATTTCTTTTAAAAAATCACGCCATTCAGTCCATTCTCTTTCATTTTTTTCCGAGACTTCATTGATCGGTTCATCAATAAAAACCCAGGCTTTATTAATATTATCGAAGATTTTTTCTTTCTTTTTTGCTTCTTTTTTGTTCTCAGCTAGACGTTTTTCGTTTTCATCCTGACAAGAATTCAACACAAAAATTAAAAGTAGAAAAAGAGATATTTTATATTTCATTTGGCA
Organism: Flavobacterium sp. AC274; assembly: GCF_979258275.1. Lineage (NCBI taxonomy): Bacteria > Pseudomonadati > Bacteroidota > Flavobacteriia > Flavobacteriales > Flavobacteriaceae > Flavobacterium > Flavobacterium sp. AC274. The sequence goes on from NZ_OZ409852.1 coordinate 352,704, forward strand.
AAACATTAAGCTACAAAGTTACAAAGTAAATTTACAATTACGAATTCTGATTTTCATTACAAAACGTAAACTTTAACGACTATTTAATAGCCACGAATTCACGAATTTTATTGATTTATTAATCAACCAGGAAAAAGAAAATTCGTGAATTCGTGGCAAATGTACCTCAGCAGGTTCAGCGAATAATCCAAAAAACAAACTTCATTGTTGTTAATTTTATAATTTAGTCATGTAAAAAATAAAATTATTTGCGAAAACGTTATATTTGCAAGACTAAATCTTCATAAATGAATCCAAAAATATTGATCATTGGCGCTTGCGGTCAGATTGGGACAGAGTTGACTCAAAAGCTGCGTAAGTTATACGGAACAGAAAATGTAATTGCTTCTGATATTCGAAAATTAAATACTGACGTTGTAAATTCAGGGCCTTTTGAAGTGGTCAATGCATTAGATTTTAATCAAATTGAGCATCTTGTTGAAATACATCAAATTACTGATATTTATTTGATGGCAGCGCTTTTATCGGCTACAGCCGAAAAAAATCCTGCTTTTGCATGGGATTTGAATATGAATTCTCTTTTTCATGTTTTGAATCTGGCGAAAGCAAAAAAATAAAAAAGATTTTCTGGCCGTCGAGTATTGCCGTTTTTGGTCCTACAACCCCTAAAGAAAATACCCCTCAATATACCATAATGGAACCTTCAACAGTTTATGGAATCAGCAAACAAGCGGGTGAAAGATGGTGTGAATATTACCATAATATTTATGGTGTTGATGTTCGCAGTATTCGTTATCCTGGTTTAATTAGCTGGTCTACTCCTCCGGGCGGTGGAACTACAGATTATGCGGTTGATATTTTTTATAAGGCTATCGCAGATAAAAAATACGAATGCTTTTTATCCTCAGAAACCAAAATGCCAATGATGTATATGGATGATGCGATTGAAGCGACCATCAATATTATGAAAGCTCCTGCGGAAGATATCAAAATACATTCATCATATAATTTGGCTGCAATGAGTTTTACTCCAACTGAAATTGCTGCTGAAATTAAAAAACATATTCCTGAATTTGAGATTACTTACGAACCTGATTTCCGCCAGAAAATTGCAGACAGCTGGCCGGCAAGTATTGATGACCGTTCTGCAAGAGAAGACTGGAACTGGAAACATACCTTTGATCTTGAATCTATGACAAAAGATATGATTGAACATTTGAGTTAAGCTCCAATATTCATCAACCCTTTAAGGCGTGATAATCTGAAAGTAATTCTTTAGATTATCACGCTTTTTTTATGAAAGATATTTTAAAGATAATTATTCGATTGCATAATTTCTTATTTTTGGCTGTATCAGAATAATTTCAAATTTATCTAAAATCATCAATCAAATCACAACAAAAACGTTAATCAAATGACAAATTCTTATCATCCTATCGAACAAGGCAAAAGAACTGCTATTGTCGATATTCTTCGTGGCTGGGCCATATTAGGTGTAGTTATTGGCAATTATTGCGGTCTTCCGCACATTAGTGTACCAAACGAAACCAACAGTTTTTTATCTGAAATATTATCTAAGTTTGATCAGTTTTTTTCGCAGGAAAATCATGGACTTTATTAACCATTTTATTTGGCTATGGCTTTGCTGTTTTAATTAATAATGTCACCGAAAAGGGTAAAAACCCTGTTACTTTTTTTAGCTGGCGAATGTTTTTGCTTTTTATACTGGCTTTTATTCATTCTGCTTTTTGGTTTGGGGACATATTAAAAGATTATGCTTTTTTAGGACTTGTATTATTGCTTTTTTATAAATGTTCAGCAAAAACATTAGGTATTATTTCTGCTGTCCTTATTCTTATTATTCCTTTTGTAATGGCCTATATCAAAAGCTTTAATTTTGAAAGAATAGACATTATTTCAAATCCTGAATATTTAAAATTGTATTATTCCGGAAACTGGCTGGAATTTTTTAAATTTAATTTACTGGCTTCTTTTTACCAACAAATCATTGCTCCCGGATATGCTATTACGGCACATATTGTAATGCTGGGCTGTATGCTTTTTGGGGTTATGCTTCAAAAATTAAACTTTTTTGACAGGCTGAACGAAATGAAAAAACTTTTGAAATATATACTTATAAGCAGTTTAGTTATTGCCGTTACAATTGGTATTATTTTTTTCTTGGCTATTGAATACAAAGCGGGTTTTCTTAAATTTTTCCACCCGTATTTCTGGCTGATTTTAAGTACAATGGTTTTTATCGCAACCGGAATTACGCTGTTATTCGTTAATGGAAAACTCAAAACGATTTTCAGTTATTTTGGTGCCGGCGGCAAAATGACTTTGACCAATTATATTGCTCAAAATATTCTGGCGGCTCTTATTTTTTCCGGAATTGGTTTGGGAATCAAAGCTACAATGCCCTATTGGTTTTTCTTTGCACTCGCTATTTTTGTCTTTATTCTTCAATTATTTATAAGTAAATGGTGGTTGTCTAAATACAATTACGGACCAATTGAATGGCTTTGGAGATGTGCCAGTTATCGAAAATTATTTCCGCTTAAGAAGAAAAAACAGTCGGAAATTATTTCGGAAGTAAGAACAGTCTAAAACAAAAAATGCTGAATTTATTTCGAGATTTTTTTATCTCATATTTTGATTTCACATAATGTTATAAAAATTGATTTTCTGATTATTTTCTTACATTTGAACACATTAAACCAAAAAACCATTTTAATTTATGACAAATTCATTTCAACCCATTCAGGAAGATAAAAGAACCGCTATTGTTGATATTTTAAGAGGATGGGCATTATTGGGCGTTGCGATTGGCAATTATGTTGATTTCCGCTACATTGGATTAGAACGGTTTATCATGAAAAAAGGCATTTTTTCTGAGATTATCAGTTATTTCAATCTTTATTTTTTCTGCTAAATCCTGGACTTTGTTAAGCATTTTATTTGGCTACGGATTTGCAGTTCTTATTAATAATGTTGCAGAAAAAGGTAAAAATCCTGTTTCCTTTTTTTGCTGGAGAATGTTTATTTTATTTCTTTTTGCTTTTATAAATTCTGCTTTTTGGCTTGGCGATATCTTAAAAGATTATGCTTTTTTAGGGTTGTTACTTTTATTCTTTTACAGAAGTTCTCCAAAAACAATTTTAATAACTTGCGGAATACTTCTTTTATCTGTTCCGTTTCTTAGCGCTTATATTAATTCGATAAAACAAACATTACCCGATGTACAGTCTACGGCTAAATATTTAAAACTATTTTATTCTGATAATTGGCTGGATGTATTTCAATTTAATTTACTGGGAACTTATTATCAGGAAATGATTAGTCTTCGTTATGCTGTTACGGTTCATGTTGTGATGTTTGCTCTTATGCTTTTAGGTTTTTATGCCCAAAAAATTAACTTTTTTAATCGTTTACCTGAATTTAAAAAACTATTAAAAAGAACTTTTTAATTACGTTAATTCTGGCCATAATTGCAGGTGCTCTTTTTGAAATTGCAATTAAGCAGAAAATAATTTTCACGGTTTTTCATCCCGTTTTTTGGATCATAATAAATACGATGCTTTGTATTTCGTCTGGAATTTGTTTGTTGTATACCAACGGAAAACTGAAAACAATTTTTAGTTATTTTAGAGTAAGCGGTAAAATGACGCTGACCAATTATCTGATGCAAAATATTATTGCGTGTTTTCTTTTCTCAGGAATTGGTTTCAAAATTTACAATACACTGCCTTATTGGTTTTACTTTTTCTTGGCTGTTTTTGTTTTTACAATTCAGTTGTTCATAAGCAAATGGTGGCTTTCAAAATTCAATTATGGCCCGGTTGAATGGCTATGGAGAGTATTAAGTTACAGAAAAATGTTTCCTTTAAAAAAGAATAGACAAAATGATATTGCAACTGATATAAAACCTGTTTTATAGATTCATTACTGAATAGAAAAGCCCTTAAAAAATTAATTTTAAGGGCTTTTGTTATTTTATCAAGTAAATTACTTCACCTCAAAAACATTATTGGCAGCTTTTATATCAGCCATTAATCCGCTTGGATCAATTGTGATTTTTTTGATTGCTGTTTTGTTCTTGTCAATTGTAAAACTGTAGTTTGACATTGCCCAAGCCCAATCTTCTAAAACTGTTCTTTTTTCGTTTGGATTTGGATTCGGTTTGATGAAATTCATCATTCTCAAAGGAATATAAAAATTTTCAGAAGTTCCGTCTGTATATTCTACTTTTAAATCGATTGGCATTGGCATTCTTCCAATTCTTTCCAGAGTAACGGTTGTTTTTCCTGCATTCTCAGCAACATCTTTAATGCCGTAATCAATAGTATTGGCTGTTTGTGCCCAATCAATTAAATACCAATCTAACTCAGCTCCTGAAACTCTTTCTGCCGATCTTTTGATATCATTTGGAGTTGGGTGTTTGAATTTGAAATCATTAAAATATCTTTTAAAGTAGCGTCAAGATTCTCTTTTCCAATTACATATTCTAATTGCGATAAAAAGATACTTCCTTTTATATAAGATGAAATACTATAAGGTCTGTTTTCATCGTAACGATCGCCATGTGTTGTTTGTGGCTGTTCTTTTCCTGATTGAACCAATTGGTAATAAGCAGCATAATTCCCTTTAAACGGATTTACTTCTTTTTTATCTCCTTTTAATTCATTCAAAGCGCTATCTTCAATATAGGTTGTAAAACCTTCATCCATCCATGGGTGTTTAGATTCGTTTGAAGCCAAAATGTGCTGAAACCATGAATGTCCTAATTCGTGTGTTGCTGTTCCCAGAATTCCTTCCAGCGTTCCGTTTCCTAACATTAGTGTACACATTGCATATTCCATTCCTCCATCTCCACCTTGAATAAATGAATATTGTTTGTATGGATATTGCCCAACTCTGTGATTGTAATACTCCATAACTTTCACCATTAGAGGTTCTAATTGTTTCCAGTTTGCCGTTGTTTTTGGATTGTTTTTGTAGAAGAAATGCAAATCGACATCATTTGGTCCTTTTACAATATCATGTGTATATTCTTTATCAGCCGCCCAGGTAAAATCATGAACATTTGGCGCTATAAAATGCCACGTTAATGTTTTTGCCTTTTTAGGATATGTAACCGTTACACCGGCATCTTCGTAACCGTGACCAATTTCGTTTTTATCCTGCAAATATCCTGAACCTCCAATAGTATACTCTTTATCAATTGTAATTTTTACATCAAAATTACCCCAAACACCGTGAAATTCTCTTGCGATGTATGGATCTGCGTGCCAGCCTTCGAAGTCAAATTCGGCTAATTTTGGATACCATTGTGACATTGATAATTCAACTCCTTCTGAATTATTTCTTCCGGAACGACGAACTTGTACAGGAACTTGCCCGTCGAAATCTAATGTAAAAGTTGATTTAGAATTTGGTAAAATTGGTTTTGCCAAAGTTACTTCCAGAATTGTTCCGGAAACTCTTGTTTGAGCCGAAACACCATCTTGTTTAAGATTGTTAATTTTTAAAAAACCGATTTCATTTGGTTTTAAAGTTTCAATTCTGCTTTGTTTTACATCTTTTCCATCAGCACCTTTTACTTTATTGACCATTCTTCCGTCCGGATCTTTTATAAAATGAAGACGGGCATCCATTTCACTTCCAGGCTGAAAAGCATTTGGAAATAAATGATAGAACACCTTTCTTAAAGTATCAGGAGAATTATTGGTATAAACCAATTCTTGTTTTCCTTTGTACTGATAGTTTTTTACATCCATCGAAACCTCCATTTTATAATCAGCATGTTGTTGCCAATACGGAGCACTTTGTGCAAAAGCTGAGTTTAAACCAAAACTCAAAAAAGAAAGTAGAATAATTTTATGCATGATTTTTATAATAAAAAATGGAAGAGTTCGCACTCTTCCACTGGATTAGTATATTTATGGTATTATTTTTTAGACATTTTTTCAGCCATTAATAATGCATTGTAAGCATTTACCATTTTAGCTGTTTTTGATGACTCTGCAGAAGAAACTGCTACAGGTTCCTGATTTGGATTTTCACTTTCGCCTAAAAATACTTTTGCCGGAAGAGCAACTCCTGAATCCATTAAAATTTGTTTTACTTGCGAAGCTTTTAATTTTGGATAATAAGAACGAATTAATGCCGCTACTCCAGCCGCATTTGGAGATGCCATTGAAGTTCCCTGTAAAAACTTGTATTTATTGTTTGGCACTGTTGCATAAATTTCTTCACCCGGAGCAAAAACGTCAACATTTATTTTTCCGAAGTTAGAAAAATTAGCAATTACGCTTTCTCCATAAGATTTATTAATGGCTCCAATAGTAATTACATTATCTGAAAATTCTTTGATGTTATCTTCTGAATCATTTGGATAGTTAATGTTTTTTGTTTCGTCGATATTATAACCGTCATTACCAGCAGCGTGAACAATTAAAACATCTTTTTTCTTAGCATATTTTATGGCATCGTAAACCCATTGTTTGTGCGGAGAAAAGCTTTTTCCGAAACTTCCGTTGATTACTTTTGCTCCGTTATCAACCGCATAGCGAATGGCCAATGCGATATCTTTATCGTACTCATCCCCATCAGGAACGGCTCTTACGGTTAAGATTTCAACATTCGATGCAACTCCGTCTCCGCCTAAATTATTACCGCGAATTTGCGCAATAATTCCTGCAACGTGTGTTCCGTGAAGTGCTTTTTCTTTGTCCGGACCAAAAACAATATTATTTCCATAATGATTGTCTTTAATGTCTTCAGGATTATCTCCTACGACTTTTCTTCCGTCAAATTCTTTATTTAAGTTGTAATTTAACTGATCGTAAACTTGCTCTCTGTATTCTTCAAAATCAGCTTCTGGATCAAAAGTTGGCCCTGCATTGGTAAAAACCTGAGTCATGATCATTTTACTTCTTGTCACTTTTGGATCTGTAGAAGTAATAGCGCTTAGATCTTCAACTTTGTAAGTTGTTTTGTTTAACTCTTTTTTAATCGTTGCATGAACATCCAATAAAAAATCTACCTGTTCTTTATCTTTTAATGCTTTCTCGTATTTTTCAGTATACTGAGCTAATGCATTTTTGTATTCAGCAGATCCATCGTCTTTCTTTTTGATAATACGAGTCATTTCAAGATTTTCAGCGACAGCATTTCCAAGGAAATTCCATCCGTGAACATCATCTATAAATCCGTTTTTATCATCATCGATTCCGTTACCAGCAATTTCTTTAGGATTTGTCCATATCATTCCTTTCAAATCTTCGTGCTCAATATCAACACCAGAATCAACGATACCTACAATTACTTTTTTACCTGTTTTTCCTTGTAATAATTCGGCATAAGCCTTATCAACACTCATTCCCGGAATAGAATCTTTGATTAAATCAAGATGACTCCATCTTTTTAATTCATTTTCGGTAACCGGAGCTTTTTTAACAACCGCTAAAGGAGCTGTAATAAATTCTTTAGAAGTGGAAACTTGCGCTTGCATAGTAGCGCTGCAACCTGCTAAAACAAGTAATGCAAAAGCAGATAATTTGAGAGGTTTTATATGACTCATGTATCTATATTATAAATGTAAAGTTAAAAGATGGGTCTAAATTATACTTTTTTGTTACAAAAAACTAACTGTTAACACTGTGTTATGATTTATTTGTAGCAATTTAGATGCTTTTTTAATGTAAAAGAAAGCTTTTATTTACATTATCTCTTTTTGTTGGAATTTAAAACAAGCCATACAGCTTATAAACTTAAATTCAATTAATCTTTTCAATACGTTTTTACCTAATAAAACTTCAATTCTTATTTGTATACTTGTACTGCCTAAAATCAAATGCAATTTGGTAGTATAAAACTACTTATGCTGCTTTTATTTTTAAAGCAAGATCAACAATTCCGGCTTTTTCAAATTTGCAGAAAAAAATATATTTAAATCAAAAACGATACTTTCTAATAACCCAGAACTTTACTATATGAGAAAAACTTTACTCTTAATTTTATTTCTATTCTTATCAAATTTTTCAATTTATGCACAGTATACGCTGATCCCGGATATTAATTTTGAGAAAAAATTAATCTCTTCAGGAATTGATTCTGGTGTTACTGACGGACAAGTACTTACGTCTAAAATTTCAAAATTAACAGTTTTAGATGTACATAATAGTTCTATTACTGATTTAACAGGTATTCAGGACTTTGTTAGTTTAGTAACCCTTAGCTGTGCTGAAAATAACGTTACAACATTAGATATTACGAAATTAACAGCTTTGACTTCTTTGTCAGCTTCCTCTAATAAGTTAACTACAATTGATCTTTCAAAGAATATTAACCTGAATTGGTTAGATCTTCAAAAAAATGAGTTAGTTAGTTTAGATGTCACTAGCAATACTGCCTTAAAAACCTTTTATTTTGGTACTAATAAAATTACAAGTATAGATATTTCTAAAAATGTATTGTTGACCGATGTTTACAGTTCATTTAGTCCAATAACAAGTTTAGATGTTACTAGTAATACAGCATTGAAAAGTCTAATCTGCTCGAATCCAACATTAACGGCATTAGATCTTTCTAAAAATAAGGAGTTAATTACTTTTGATTGTTCAGGTTCACGAATCAAAAGCATCGATATTTCTAATTGCCCAAAATTAACTTCATTCAAATGTAATGATGTGTCTTCTCTGACTTCTTTAAACTTAAAAAACGGCAATAATATCAATTTTACTATTTTTGATATAAGACGAGATTATGGACTTTCATGTGTTCAGGTAGATGATCCAATATATTCTAATCGTTATTGGTTAAGTTTAAAAGAAGCTACATCTGTTTTTAGTACGAATTGTTATGGTTATACGGCAATTCCTGACTCAAAATTTGAGGATAAATTAATTGCTCAGGGAATTGATAAAGATGGAAAAAACGGAAAAGTACTGACATTTAATATTTCAAGAGTTGGATCGCTTGATATAGCATCGAGTTCTATTGCAGACTTAACGGGAATCGAAGATTTTGCTGATTTACAAGTTTTGTATTGTCCATCTAATCAACTAACAAATTTAAATCTTTCTAAAAATCTAAAATTGTTTAATATCGATGCGTCTTCAAATAGGCTAACTAATCTGGATATTAAAAATAATATTGCTTTGACGGATCTAAAAGTGGATTCGAACCAATTGACTGGACTTGATACGTCAAAAAATTTAGCATTGGTTAATTTTTCGAGTGCTTCTAATCAAATAACGCAATTAGATTTTAGCTTAAATTCTTCTTTAAAAAGTTTAAACTGTTCCAATAATAAATTGACAGATTTGAATTTAAAGAATAACAACAATACTATTTTAAAAACGATTGATTTAAGAACAAATCCATCTTTAAGCTGTATTCTGGTAGATAACAAAGCATATTCTGATGCAAATTGGGGAGCTAAGAAAGATGCTTCGGCAAATTTTAATCATTCTACTTGCGATCTTTATACTTTAATTCCAGATGTTAAATTTGAAACTAAATTAATTGCTCTTGGTATTGATTCGGGCAGTATCGACGGGAAGGTGCTTACTGCAAGTATTAATACAATAACAACTCTGGACGTATCTTCGAGTTCAATTAGTGATTTAAAGGGAATTGAAAATTTTACCTCTTTGAAAAAGTTAATCTGTTTTGAAAACAGTATAAGTATTTTAGATCTTTCTCAAAATTATGATCTGACTTATTTAGACTGTGATAAAAATGATCTGATTTTTTTAAATCTTTCTAAAAACACTTTATTAACAGATTTAATCTGCAGCAATAATAATTTAACTTCTATTGATGTTTCTCAGAATGTGAATCTTATTAATTTCGATTGTGCAAGCAATCAGTTTTTGAATATTAATGTATCTAAAAACACAAAACTGCTTAGTTTTAATTTTAATGGGAATCAATTAAAATCATTAGATATTTCTAAGAATACTGTTTTAACAACTTTAGACTGTGGAGGCAATCAATTTGCGGTATTGGATTTTTCAAAAAACACCACTCTGATCAATTTAAATTGTAACAGAAATAAACTTGAATACCTGAATTTGAAAAACGGAAAAAACAATCTTCTAATTGAACCTGATTTCAAAAACAATCCAAAACTGGCTTGTATTTTAGTAGACAATGCTTCTTATTCTGACACAAATTGGGCAGATTCAAAAGAGAGTATTGCAAGCTATAATGAAGTTACTTGCTCTGTTTTAATTCCGGATTCTTATTTTGAAGATAAATTAATTCAACTGGGCATTGATAAAGATGGTAAAAATGGTCAGATTGCCATATCAAGCGTTTTGGGTGTAACTTCTTTAAATGTGGCAAGCAGCTTAATATCTGATCTTACAGGAATTCAAAGTTTTAAAGATTTGAATATTTTAAATTGCGGCGGTAATATCCTGACAACGATAGATTTGTCAAAAAATACCAATTTAACAGAACTGAGCATTCCATCGAACAAACTGACAAATCTGGATCTTTCTAAAAACACTGCTTTAACAAAATTAACCTGTTATTCTAATTCTTTTACAAATCTTGATTTTTCGTCAAATACAGCTTTAACGACTTTATCTTGCGACAGAAATAAACTAACAAGTTTAAATGTGTCAAAAAATAAGATGCTGACTTATTTAGATTGTTCTCAAAATCAATTAGCGGCTTTAGATGTTACTCAGAATACGGCTTTAGTTAATTTAAATTGTTCTACAAATCAATTAACAAATCTCAATATTTCGAAAAACACGACATTAACATGGTTTCTTTGTAATTTGAACAAAATAGAAACTTTAGATGTTTCGGGTAATCTTGAGCTAAAACAATTATCCTGCACTGATAATAAATTAAAAAACCTGGATGCTTCTAAAAATATTGCTTTGACCATTTTTGAATGCAGTACTAACAATCTTGAATCTATAAATGTAAAAAACGGAAACAATAATAAAATAATAAGAGCTTCATTTGGATACAATCCTACCCTGAATTGTATTTTGGTTGATAATGCAGCCGTGGCTACTGCTAATTATGTTACATGGAAAAAAGATAAAGAAGCAACTTATTCTGATACTTTTTGTGATACTGCTTTTACATTGATTCCTGATTCTAATTTTGAAGATAAACTTATCGAATATGAAATTGATACTGATGGGAAAAATGGAAAAGTACTGACCAAAAGTATTGCATCAATTACTCAGTTATTTATTATTTCAAGTTCTATTTCAGATTTAACCGGTATACAAGACTTTAAAAGTCTGGAACTTTTAAACTGTGAAGACAATAAACTAACAAGTCTGGATGTGTCTAAAAACGTGTTATTAACTTCTCTTTACTGTGGAAAAAATAAATTGACAACTCTGGATGTTTCAAAAAACATTTTATTAAACGAACTAATTTGTGGAAATAATCAATTAACAAATCTGGATCTTTCTAGCAATCCGGATATGAACGCTTTGCGTTGCGATAACAATCAATTAAAAAATCTTGATTTTACTAAAAACACAAAACTTGGTACTTTATATTGTAATTCCAATCAGCTTGAAAGTCTGAATTTAAAAAATGGAAATAACATCGATTTATATGATACTAATTTTACGTCAAACCCAAAGTTAACTTGTATTCTTGTTGATAACGCCGTGTATTCGAATTATAACTGGAAAACAAGTAAAGATAATATTGCCGTTTACAGCACAACTCCTTGTCAGGCAGCTTACACATTAGTTCCTGATGTTAATTTCGAGAAAAAACTAATTGATTTAGGAATTGATACAGATGGAATAAATGGAAAAGTACTTACTTCGAGTATAAATACGGTGACAACCTTAAATGTTTCTTCTGCTTTTATTTCTGATTTAACCGGTATTCAGAGTTTTACAAATTTAGAATCTTTGAATTGCTCGTCAAATAAATTCAGTACTGTTGATCTTTCTAAAAATACAAAATTGACGTCGCTGATAATTAACAATAATTATGGTTTAAATCAATTAGATCTGACAGCAAATACCGCTTTAATTTCATTAGACTGTAATTCAAGTTACATATCTTATTTAGATCTTTCTAAAAATAAAGCATTAACCTTTATCGATTGCAGCAATAATAATTTGGTTAGTTTGAATTTAAAAAATGGTAACAATAAAAATTTAAATCTGAATTCTATATTTGTAAAGAATTCTAATTTAACTTGTATTATTGTTGATGATGAAACTTATGCTAATCAAAAGTGGTTAGACCTTAAAGACGGTACGGCCAATTATAGCTTAGACTGCATTAATTATACCTTAATTCCTGATAGTAATTTTGAACAAAAATTAATTTCATTAGGAATTGATACAGACGGACTAAACGGAAAAATTGCAACTTCAAATATTAGCAAAGTTACTTATCTTGATTTGTCTAACAGCAATATTAAAGACTTAACAGGAATTGAAAAATTTACTGCCTTAACTTATTTAGACTGTAATTTTAATCAAATAAGCAATATTAATGTCAGTCAAAATAAATTACTGACTAAGTTGTCACTACATGATAATCAATTAACAAGTTTAGACGTTAGTTCGAATAAAGACTTATATAATCTAACTTTTAGTTTAAATCAGATTAAAACTATCGATTTATCTCAAAATAAAAACCTGCACATTGTAGCTGCAGACAGAAATTTACTTAACAATATTGATGTTTCGGCAAATCCTGCTATTGAAATACTTTTTTGCGGAAGTAATAACTTAACAACAATTAATATTTCAAACCTTCCAAATTTAATAGCTTTGGAATGTTCTTTAAATAATATATCTGAACTAAATGTTTCTAAAAACAGCAAATTAGAAGATCTTTATTGCTATAATAATCAAATAAAAGCGCTGGATTTAAGAAATAATCCGGAATTGATACATTTAAGCGCTTCATCAAATCAATTGACGACATTGGATTTGTCTAATAACAAAAAACTTACACTGGCGCATGTTATTTTTAATCCGTTAATATCGTTAAATATTCAAAACGGAAATAATAAAAACTTTGCTTTACCATCAAATACTGGAAAAAAATCTGATTCCGGTTTATATACAACCTTCTTAGGTCTTACAACTCTTAGTTGTATTCAGGTTGATGATGCAGCTTATTCGAATGCTAATTGGTCGAATATTAAAGAATCAACAACTACTTATTCTAACACTTGTAAAACATTAGGCGTTAATGATACTGTTTTTACCAAAGCCACGATTTATCCAAATCCAACTAATGGAGAAGTAAATATTAGCAATATCATTTTAGAGCAAGCGAATGTTTATAATGAATTTGGGCAATTAGTAAAAACATTTAGTCTAAATTCAATTAACACAAATAATACAATCAATTTATCTGGCTTGCCAAAAGGTGTTTATTATATATACCTGATCAATGGTGATGCAGCATCTGCTAAAAAAATTATAGTAGAATAGTTGAATTATTTTAGCTAAAAAGTCTCATTTTCATTTACTTGAAAATGAGACTTTTTTACTTTAATATCTTCTAAGCCAACATTTCTCATCTATATTTTACAGCCTGATTTATCTTTTAATCAACACGTTAAGCACAATCAAAAAGATATAAAATTATTTATTTTTTAATACGGGATCCCGTAATAAAACCCCAATTGTAATTCGTATTCTTGTATTTCCAAAACCATAAATGTAATCTATGAAAACAAAACTACTCTTGTTGCTATTATTAGCAAATTTTTCTTTTTATGCGCAGACCAATTTAGTCCCGAATGGAAACTTTGAAATTTGGTCTTCATCCTCGCAGCCAGACAACTGGTATCGTTATTTTAGTGGATTTGTTTCTCAGAGCACAACAGCTCAAAATGGTTCATCAAGTGTCAATGTAAATATTGTTACCGGAACTTTCAATTACATTAACAGCGAATATTTTCCTGTTACGGCAAATAAAACCTATCGTGTAACTTTATACCATAAGATTTTAAGAGGAGCTTTGTCTTCTGTTGATTTGAGTTTATACCATAAACCAAGTACTTTCAAAGAAGAAATAATTAAAAAATCTGATGTTACTTTTTCTTCTACAGAATGGAGAAAAATTGAATTTGATTATACCCCAACTGTTTCAGAAAACATTGAAGTAGATATCTACGCTAACGGCTCTGCAAATTCTGAAGTTTTAATTGACAATGTTTCTGTTGTAGATGTTGCGGATATTCCTTTGCAATATACTTTGATTCCAGATATTGAATTCGAAAAAAAATTAATCTCTTTAGGTATTGACAGTGGTGCAATAGATGGAAAAGTATTAACATCGAAAATTCAAACCGTTAAATCATTAACAGTCGATACCAGAGTAGTTTCTGATTTAACAGGAATTCAGGATTTTACAGCCACTGGAAACATTGTCTGCAACTGGAGGTAATTATTATTATCCCACTGCAGAAGCTGATGGTTTATTAAAAACATTAGATGTCTCTAAAAACACTAACCTAATATCTTTAAATTGTTCCATAAATAAATTGACCAGTTTAGATGTTTCTAATAATAAAAAACTAACAACATTAGATTGCGGAGAAAATAAAATAGCTGTAATTAACATAACTAACAACCCTAATCTGCAAAAATTATCATTAGATAACACTTTAATCGATACAATTGATATTTCAAAACATCAGGCTTTAACAACATTCACTTGTTCAGGTACAAAAGTAACTTCTTTTGATGTTAGTAAAAATACAGGATTAAGTCTTTTAAACGTAAGCAATAACAAATTAACTACTTTAGATGTCTCTAAAAATACAAATCTATACGCCTTATATTGTGACTCTAATTCATTAACGTCAATTGATGTCTCAAAAAACCTGAATTTACTTCAGCTAAACTGTTTTATAAATCCATTGAAAACTCTTGATTTGTCTAATAATATTTTATTAGATCGTGTTGATTTTTCTGATACAGAAATAGCAAATATAGATGTTACAAAAAACATCAATTTAACATCAATTTCTTGTGGAACAAAAAAGCTAACAAGCATTGATGTCTCTAAAAATTTAAAATTAAATTATTTTAATTGCAACTGGGGTCAGATTAAAATACTGGATTTATCTAAAAACACTAATTTAAATACAGTGATTTGTCAATACACTACCACATTAAGTGAAATAAACTTAAAAAACGGTAACAATACCAAAATTACAACTATAAATTTAATAGGAAACCCAAATTTGTATTGCGTACAAGTTGACGATGTAAATTATTCAACACAAAACTGGACAAAAAAAGATCTATACTTTAATTATACCTCAACAGCGTGTTCTGCGCCATCATATACACTTATTCCTGATAAAGAGTTTGAAAAAAGATTGATTGAGTTAGGTATCGATTCCGGTGAACCTGATGGAAAAGTGTTAACTCCAAGAATTGCTGCTGTAAAATCATTAAAAGTTGAGCCAACACTAGTTGCTGATTTAACTGGTATAGAAGACTTTACTGCATTAGAGGTATTAGAATGCAGAAACGGCTGTATTACAAGCAATGGCGGCGGTTGTGGAAAAATCACTAAACTGGATGTTTCTAAAAATACTGCATTAACACAATTATACTGTGAAGGTAATAAACTGACTAATTTAGATCTGAGCAAAAATACAAAGTTGAATAACCTGAACTGTTCTTCAAACATGCTAACATCATTAGACATTTCAAATAATACAGATTTGTATTATATAGATGTTTCTCGCAATGCCCTGACAGAATTGAATGTATCTAACAATAAAAAGTTAGATCAAATTAGCTGTAAAAGTAATAAGTTAAAAAATCTGGATGTTACAAACAACAAATTAGCTTTATTAGCTTGCAGTAACAATGAATTGACCAGTCTTAATCTTACTAATCAAAACAACTTAGTGCAGTTATATGTTGAAAATAATAAATTAACCGAATTAGACACAACTAATAAACCAAGTTTAGTTTACTTTAACTGCAGTGGTAATTTATTAACTAATATAAACATAACTGCATCAACAAACTTAATAGATCTAAATTGTTCAAGTAATAAATTAACTAGTTTGGATGTTACAAAAAATATCAATCTGGTAATCCTTTCTTGTGGTACAAATACAATATCTGGCTTTGACATTTCTAAAAATTTAAAAATTAAGGAATTAGAATGTACATCGCTTCAATTAAATGAATTGGATGTTACGTTTTTACCTGAATTAAAAAAATTATCTGCTGGTGATAATAATTTATCTACTATTGATTTATCTAAAAATTTAAAATTAACTGAGGTTAATTTATTTCAAAATCAACTTACTGAAATAGATGTAACAAAAAATCTTTTATTATCTAATTTACTGGTTCCAAAAAATAAGCTTACAGTTTTAAACACTGTAAATAATTTAGCGTTAGAATATGTTGATTTTTACAATAATCAGTTAACTACTTTTGATATATCAAAAAACAAAAAGGTACGTTACGTAAATTGTAACAATAACAAGCTTACCAGTTTAAATTTACAAAATGGCATAAAAGAACTTTACATCAATCTTGATGTTCCTAATTACAAAAACAATCCAGATCTAAAATGTATTCAGGTTACTGACGCTAAATATGCCAAAACAAACTGGTCTTATTATGCAGATCCTACTGTTAGATTTTCTGAGGATTGTGCCGGACCTCTTACTGTTCCTGCAAATAATTTTACTGTAGAGGCAAAAGCAGAAACTTGTCTTGGTGAAAATAATGGACAAATAAATATCACTGCCAAAGAAACTTATGCTTATGAGGCAAAAATTAACGGAAAAACATTAGCGTTTATCAATAACGCTTTGAATTATTCCAATTTAACTCCTGGAAACTACACTATTGCAATTACTATTCCTAACGAATTTTTTGAACAAAACTTTAATGTAACAATTAATAAAGGTACTTCTGCAGCTGGAAAATCAACCATAACTTCTAAAAATGTACAAGTAGAAATTACCGAAGGAACTGCTCCTTTTACAGTATATGTTGATGGTTCAGAACAGTTTCAGACAACTGATACAAACTTTAATGTAAACTTAGAAAAAGGCGGATTAATAGAGGTTGCAACAGCAAAAGCCTGCGAAGGTACTTTTTCTAAAAAAGTAAGTGTTTTGGAAGTTGG
Organism: Flavobacterium sp. AC274; assembly: GCF_979258275.1. Lineage (NCBI taxonomy): Bacteria > Pseudomonadati > Bacteroidota > Flavobacteriia > Flavobacteriales > Flavobacteriaceae > Flavobacterium > Flavobacterium sp. AC274. Next base: position 369,849 of record NZ_OZ409852.1, read on the forward strand.
AAGTGTTTTATCAGCATATCCAAACCCAACTTCTGGAAAGTTTGAAGTTGAAATTCCAACGAGCAAAAATGAAGTTAAAATAGAGTTATACAATTTTGGAGGTCAATTAGTTTCTACTAAAGCCTATAACGTCGAAAACGGAAAAGCACAATTAAATCTTGAAAATCAGCCTTCAGGAATTTATGCTGCCAAGATCTATTTAGAAACTCCGGAATACATTAAAATTATAAAAAAATAAAAATGAAGAATTTTATATACCTATCAATCATTAGTTTGCTTGTTTCAGCTTGTGGTGGCGGAAGCGATGACCCTGAAACTCCTCAAAATGAGGCTCCAACTGTACCCACTTTAGTTGCTCCAACAGATAATAAATTATGTGTAGACAATACTGTTAACTTTCAATGGAATGCTTCTACAGATGTTAATAACGACGCTATAACGTATCACATTGAAGTTGCGAAAGATAATTCATTTTCTCAAATTGTAAAAACAGTTGATGTTGCAACAAATAATACATCTATTCCATTAGAGAAAAATACGGCTTATTACTGGAGAATAAAAGCAACTGACAGCAAAGGTTTGTCAAGCATTTCTTCATCCACTTTTAAACTTTATACTTCTGGTGAAGCTGTAGTTAATCATTTGCCTTTTGCCCCGGAATTGGTTGAACCATCAATAAATATTGCATTAACTACAGCAACTGCCACTTTACAATGGAAAGCTACAGATGTAGACGCTACAGATGTTCTTACTTATGATGTGTATTTTGGAACAACAAATCCTCCTACAGCAAAAGTAAGCGAGAATACAAGTTCAACTTCATATGCTGTAACGCTTGAAGCCACAAAAGAATACTTCTGGAAAGTTGTCGTAAAAGATAATAAAGGAGGAGAAACTATCGGTCAGGTTTGGAAGTTTAAAACCAACTAACTATTACAATTATAAACTAAAAAATCCCATTTTCAAATTCATGAAAATGGGATTTTTTTTATGTTTTAAATTTCTTTACAAAATATCCTCACAAGTAAAAACATCTTTTAAACGAACACCTTTTTCGGTATGTTCCACCGTTATGATCTGATTGTGTGCATCGTGTTCCAGAAATAAATAGTAATTATGATCTGCAGCAGCATTTAAGAATTTTGATTTCTCAGGCATTGTCAATAAAGGTCTTGTGTCATAACCCATTACATACGGTAACGGAATATGACCGGCTGTTGCCAATAAATCGGCACAAAAAACTATTGTTGTGTCTTTGTATTTTATATGCGGAATCATTTGTTTTTCAGTATGACCGTCAACATAAAAAATGTCAAATCCTAATTCTTTTGAATACCCAAAATCAGCATTTGGTCTTTCAATAAAATTCAATTGTCCACTTTCCTGCATTGGCAAAATATTCTCTGATAAAAAAGAAGCTTTTTCACGAGCATTTGGTTTTGTTGCCCATTCCCAATGATTTTCGTTGCTCCAATATTTAGCGTTTTTAAAAGCGGGTTCATATCCGGTTTTATCCGAATTCCATTGAACACTTCCCCCACAATGATCAAAATGCAAATGTGTCATAAAAACATCCGTAATATCATCCCGATGAAAACCATATTTTGCCAACGATTTATCTATAGAATGCGAACCCCAAAGCGAGTAATATCCAAAAAACTTTTCAGATTGTTTGTCTCCCATTCCGGTATCAATCAAAATCAGGCGATTTTCGTCTTCAATAAGCAAGCATCTCGCTGCAATATCAATTAAGTTATTGGCATCGGCAGGATTGGTTTTGTTCCAAATTGTTTTTGGTACAACACCAAACATAGCACCACCATCTAATTTAAAATTTCCGGATTCTATCGGGTAAAGTTTCATAAGAGTATATTTCTAATTGAAAAACAAAACTAGGAAATCCAATCTCCTTATGCTAAGCATTCAATCATAATATTCTCAGGCATATATAAAATTACCCACAGATTTTTACGGGTTCTGCTGATTTTCACTGTGTTTTTTTATTCTCAGAAAGGCTTATAAAGCTTGGTTAATTAAAAAGAATCTGTGTAAATCAGTAAAATCTGTTTAATCTGTGGCCCAAAATCAGTTATTCAAGCGTAATCGAAGAACTTCCCATAATTTCTTGTTTATCGAAGAAGTTGACAAAATAAGTTCCTTTTTGAAAATCATAATCATAAGAATTTAAAACTCCATAAACATTTGCAGGTTTTCCCTGAAAATCTACCGCTACAATAAAACTGTAAACAAGTGCTTTATCATTATCAAATTCAACCAATTTATTTTCGCCCAGAACTTTGTTTTTCTGATCTAAAACCTGAACATAAAAAACCCTTTTTCCTGTTTTGGCAGCAGAATTTCCGTTAACAGAAAAACTTACTTTAAGTTTATCAGTATTTTTAGCTTTGTCTGTTTCAAGCTCTTTTCCAGATTTTTTTTCACGAAGAGCTACCACCTTAAATCCATTTAGAGATAACTTTGAAGCATCTTTTAAAATTGATTCTAACTTTCTTTGTTTAGAAATTAAAGTATCATTTTCAGCTTTTTGCTTGTACATTACAACATTCTGACTCTCGATTTCGGTTAATAAATTTTTATTTTGAGATTTTAGATTTGAAATTTCTACAATCTTAGATTCTAATGAAGTTTTTAAATCTGACAATTGCTTACGATAAACCTCTATTTGTAAAGTAGATGGATTCCTGGAAATTTTTAGAATTTCGATTAAGTTTTCTACCTTTATTTTTTCCAGCTCCAATTCCTGAGATAAAGCTGTTTTTTCTAGAATCGCTACATCGTAGGCTAATTTTAAAGTATTTAAAGAATCTAAAATATTCTTTTGCGCAAGTGCTTCAAGGCTCAATCTTAGGGCTTCATCACTTCTTCTTTTTATAGGTTTCTCAACAATTTCATATGATTCTTTACTTAAAATAAAAAGCGTAGACCCTAGTCCAAAAACTAAGAAGATTGCCAAAAGAACTTTAAACCAATTGTTTTTATTCTGTTTTTTCATAATTACTCACAATTTTCTGCAAAAATATCCTATAATTAACAACCTGCAATGCGTATAAATACCCATTTTTAACATTTGATCAGAATAATTGATAAGTAAATCTTACAAAAACATCATTTTTTTCTTTTTTTTACAATTTTTAAAAAACAAATAAAAATATACCTTGAGAACAAATTGATTTCACAAAATAACTATTATCTATTTTAACATTTGTTATAATAATGTGAAGCGTTATGGAAAAAGGTTTTTAAGTCGTATCTTTGCAGATAATTTAATTTCAACATTGAAATACAGCACTTTAAAATGTAATAAATTATTACCATTTTTAAATGCAAATTAAAATGAAGGAAAAACAAATACCATAAACAATGATAAAAGTTTCTGATACAGCCAAAAAGAAAATCATCGACTTGATGAGTGATGATGGTTTTGATGCCGCTCACGATTACGTACGCGTAGGTGTGAAAAGCGGTGGATGCTCTGGTTTGTCATATGATTTAAAATTTGATAAAACGAAAGGCGACGACGATAAAATATTTGTAGACAACGACATAACAATTGCAGTTGAAAAAAAATCATTTCTATATTTAGCCGGAACAATTCTGGAGTTTTCAGGAGGGTTAAACGGAAAAGGATTTGTATTTAATAACCCAAATGCAAGCAGAACTTGTGGTTGCGGTGAATCTTTTTCACTATAAATTAAAAGAATCTAAGCACAAATTTAAACGATTTGAATTTCTTTTTAAAGCGTTTTAAAAAACTAAAAAATGTCAAAATATACTGAAGACGATTTAAAAATCGAACTCGAAACCAAAGAATACGAATACGGATTTTATACCAATATTGAGTCTGAGACTTTTCCTATTGGTTTAAACGAAGATATCGTAAGAGCTATTTCTCTTAAAAAGAAGAGCCGCAATGGATGACCGACTGGCGCATCGAGGCTTTTCGTGCCTGGAAAGAAATGATCGAACCGGAATGGGCAAATGTTCATTATGAAAAACCTGACTTTCAGGCAATTTCATATTATTCTGCACCAAAACAAGTAGATCCTTCAAAAACATTAGACGATGTAGATCCTGAGCTTTTAGAAATGTACAAAAAGTTAGGTATCTCTGTCGATGAACAAAAAATGATGAACAATGTCGCTATGGATATTGTTGTCGATTCTGTTTCTGTGGCAACTACTTTCAAGAAAACTTTGGGAGAAAAAGGAATTATTTTCTGTCCAATTTCTGAAGCAATAAAAGAACATCCGGAATTGGTTCGTAAATATTTAGGAACCGTTGTACCTCAAAAAGACAACTTCTACGCAGCATTAAACTCAGCAGTTTTCTCTGACGGAAGTTTCTGTTATATTCCAAAAGGCGTTCGCTGCCCGATGGAACTTTCAACTTATTTCAGAATCAATCAGGCAGGAACAGGACAATTCGAAAGAACTCTTGTTATTGCAGATGCAGGAAGTTACGTTTCTTACCTTGAAGGTTGTACCGCTCCAAGTCGTGACGAAAACCAATTGCACGCTGCTGTAGTTGAATTAATCGCTTTGGATGATGCAGAAATTAAATATTCTACCGTTCAAAACTGGTTCCCAGGAAACAAAGAAGGAAAAGGTGGTGTTTATAACTTCGTAACCAAAAGAGGTTTATGCGAAACAAACGCTAAAATTTCATGGACACAAGTAGAAACAGGTTCTGCTGTAACATGGAAATATCCTTCTTGTATACTTAAAGGAGATAATTCGGTAGGAGAATTTTATTCAATTGCCGTTACCAATAATTACCAACAAGCCGATACAGGAACAAAAATGATCCATTTAGGAAAAAACACTAAATCGACCATTATTTCTAAAGGTATCTCGGCTGGTAAATCACAAAACAGTTACCGTGGATTAGTGCAGATTAGCCCAAGAGCTGAGAATGCAAGAAACTTTTCGCAATGTGATTCTCTTTTAATGGGGAACAATTGTGGAGCGCATACTTTCCCTTATATCGAAAGTAAAAATCCATCGGCAAAAATCGAGCACGAAGCAACTACAAGTAAAATTGGAGAAGATCAGGTGTTTTACTGCAACCAAAGAGGTATCCCGACTGAAAAAGCGATTGCCTTAATTGTAAACGGTTTCAGTAAAGATGTATTGAACAAATTACCAATGGAATTTGCTGTTGAAGCTCAAAAATTATTAGAGATTTCTTTAGAAGGATCTGTTGGATAATTGCAAGATGGGAAATAAAACAGTCATCATTTTAGGTTCATCAAGAAAAAACGGAAATACAACAAAAATTGTAGACGAAATTTCTAAAGAACACGGAATAGAAGTAATTAATTTGAGTGATTTTAATATTTCCTATTACGATTACGAAAGCAAAAACAGAGAAGATGATTTTTTTCCTTTAATAAAAGGTATCATCGAAAATTATGACACTTTAATTTTTGCAACGCCAATATATTGGTATAATATGAGTGGAATTATGAAGGTTTTCTTTGATCGTTTTTCGGATTTAATTCGAATTGAAAAAGAAACCGGACGAAAGCTTAGAGGAAAGAAAATTGGCGTGATCTCAAATTCGCACGACGATGAAATCGAAGAAAGCTTTTACATTCCGTTCAAAAAATCAGCCGATTATTTAGGCATGGAATATTTAGGACATGCGCATTTTAATGCTAATATCTTAAACCAAACAACAAAAATAGAATTGACATTTATATAAAATAAAAAAAACAATGTTATCAATACAAAACCTTCACGCCTCAATTGGTGATAAAGAAATCCTAAAAGGAATTAATATAGAAGTTAAAGCTGGCGAGGTACACGCCATCATGGGGCCAAACGGTTCTGGAAAAAGTACACTTTCGGCTGTAATTGCCGGAAACGAAAACTACGAAGTTACAGATGGACAAGTTTTCCTTGACGGAGAAGATCTTGCTGATCTTGCTCCTGAAGAAAGAGCACACAAAGGAGTTTTCCTTTCGTTTCAATATCCTGTAGAAATTCCTGGAGTTAGCGTTACAAACTTCATGAAAACAGCCATCAACGAAACTCGTAAAGCAAACGGTCAGGAAGAAATGCCCGCTAACGAAATGCTAAAAGTTATTCGTGAGAAATCTGAATTATTAGAAATCGATCGTAAATTTTTATCTCGTTCTTTAAACGAAGGTTTTTCGGGAGGAGAGAAAAAAGAAACGAAATTTTTCAAATGGCAATGTTAGAACCAAAATTGGCAATCCTAGACGAAACCGACTCTGGTCTTGATATCGATGCTTTGAGAATTGTGGCTAACGGAGTTAACAAATTGAAAAGCGAGAAAAACGCAATTATCGTAATCACGCACTACCAACGTTTGTTAGATTATATCGTTCCGGATTTCGTTCACGTTTTGTACAACGGAAGAATCGTAAAATCTGGTGGAAAAGAATTGGCCTACGAACTGGAAGAAAAAGGATACGACTGGATTAAAGCAGAAAACTAAATTTTTGTTTCAGGTTTCAGGTTTTTTTAGTTTCAAGTTTAGACTACTTTTGTCAGTTTAAACTTAAATAAAAAACAGAGGCTATGGCAACAATTAATAGATTTGAAGATTTAGAAATCTGGAAAGAAGCTCGAAGATTATCAAAAGAAATTCACCACATTGCAGTTGAAACAGAGTTAAAATCAGATTTCAGATTTAAAAATCAAATAAAAGCTTCTTCAGGTTCAGTAATGGATAATATTGCTGAAGGTTTTGAAAGAGATGGAAATTTAGAATTTCGACAATTTTTATCAATCGCAAAAGGTTCGGCTGGAGAAACAAGATCTCAACTTTATAGAGTTTTTGATTTTGAATATATTTCAGAACAAAAATTTGAAGTTTTAAAAACAGATTATGAAAACTTAAGTGGAAAAATAAAAAACTTTATCACTTATCTCAATAAAAAAGAGTTCAAAGGAAATAAGTTCCAGTAGATCAACCTGAAACTTGAAACCTGAAACTCCGAAGGAAACAACTAAGAAAATGGATTTAAAAGAAAAATTAGTATCGTCTTTTATGGCTTTTGAAGAGCGTGTCGATGTACATTCAGATTTGCATGACATACGCACAAATGCCTTAAAAAACTTCGAAAATAAAGGTTTCCCAACCAAAAAAGAAGAAGCTTGGAAATATACATCGCTAAACGCCATTTTAAAAAATGACTTTACGGTTTTTCCTAAGCAGGAAAATGCAATTGAATTTAATCAGGTAAAAAAATACTTTTTACACGAAATCGACACTTATAAATTAGTGTTTATTGATGGTGTTTTCAGTTCGCATTTGTCTTCTACAACACATGACGGAATCGATGTTTGTTTGATGTCATCGGCATTGACCAAACCAAAATATAAAATGGTTATTGATACGTACTTCAACCAAATTGCAAGCAAAGATGACAGCTTGACTTCGTTAAATACTGCTTTTGCATCTGAAGGAGCTTTTATCAATATTCCACAAAAGAAAGTAGCAGATAAACCAATTGAGATTATGTATTTCTCAACAGGAAATGAAGCTGCGTTAATGGTTCAGCCAAGAAATTTGGTTATTGTGGGTGAAAATTCACATGTTCAAATTATCGAGCGTCATCAGAGTTTAAACGAAAATCCAGTTTTAACCAATTCGGTTACAGAGATTTTTGCTCAAAAACGCGCGATTGTTGACTATTACAAAATTCAAAACGATAATAGCGAAGCTAATTTAGTTGACAACACTTATGTTTCTCAACAACAAGAAAGTCACGCTTATGTACATACTTTTTCATTTGGAGGAAATCTTACGCGTAACAACTTAAACTTCTACCATTTTGGTGAAAGATTGACAAGTACGCTTAACGGAATTTCTATCTTAAACGACAAACAGCACGTTGATCATTATACTTTGGTAAACCACGCAACGCCAAATTGCGAAAGTTTCCAGGATTATAAAGGAATATTTTCTGATCGTTCTACAGGAGTTTTCAACGGAAAAGTTTTGGTAGAAAAAGAAGCTCAAAAAACAAATGCTTTCCAAAAAAGCAACAACATTTTATTGAGTGACAAAGCAACTATCAATGCAAAACCACAATTGGAAATTTTTGCTGATGACGTAAAATGTTCTCACGGTTGTACTGTTGGTCAGCTTGATGAAACTGCAATGTTCTACATGCAATCTCGTGGAATTCCTAAAAAAGAAGCTAAAGCTTTATTGATGTACGCATTCTCAAATGCAGTAATCGAAAGCATTAAAATACCGGAATTAAAACAAAGAATTACTAAAATCATTGCCATGAAATTGGGCGTGAATTTAGGATTTGATTTGTAGGCAGGTTTTACCGCAAAGACACAAAGGTTTCGCAAAGTTCGCAAAGTTTAGTTTTAAACTTTGTGAACTTTGCGCTTTTTACTTGGCGTCTTTGCGGTAAAATTTTATTTTTTTACAGCAGAAATTATTTCTTTCAAAAACCCATTAAAATCAAAACTCTTATCACCTTCTCTAACTCCCATTCTCACAATTACCATATCTAAAGACGGAATAATCGCCACCATTTGTCCTTGGTAACCACTGCAATAAAACATATCACGCGGAACATCCGGGAATTTACCTCCAGCGTTTAGCCAAAATTGCGCTCCATATTTTCCTTCAGAAGTATTGGTTGGTGTTGCGGTATATTTTACCCAGCTTTCGTCTAGGATTTGTTCTCCGTTCCAGTTTCCTTTTCTTAAATATAATAATCCAAATTTTGACCAGTCACGTGGTGTTGCCCATCCGTAAGACGAACCTACAAAAGTTCCCGACATATCTTGTTCTACAATCATCGAGTTCATTCCGATTTTATCGATTACTGCGCTGTACCAAAAATCAAGATATTCTTGTTGTGTTTTAAACTGATTTCTTAAAATTCTGGATAATAAATTAGTTGTTCCAGATGAGTAATTCCAATGTGTGTTTGGTTTAAACTGCGCTGGTTTATCCAATTGCACTTTTCCCATATCTTCAGCCTGAAAAAGCATTTTTGTCGCGTCGCAAATCGTACTATAATTTTCTTCCCATTCTAAGCCGGAATTCATGTGAAGTAAATCGTTTATTGTGATAATTTTGCGATCGTCATTTTGCCATTCTGTAATTGGTGCCGGTTTATAAATGTCTATTTTCCCTTGTTTTTGAAGCACTCCAAAAGCCGAACTCGTAATACTTTTTGTCATCGACCAGCCTAAAATTTTACTGTCTTTATTAAAACCGGTATCGTATTTTTCGGCAATCAATTTATCTTTATATAAAACTACAACCGCTCGTGTACGTTTTGATTTCCCTCCTGTTTTGTCGAATGCATTTTCTACAGCGCTCTTTAATTTCGAATAATCTACATTTGAAAACGTAGTATCTTTTGGCTCATTATTCCCATAAGGAAAAGGAAGATTATTAACTAATTTTGTGCGCTTTGGCAGCAAGTAAGGTTTCGAAATGTCGTAATCATCATTAACCAAAGTCGCCCCCAGACCTTCTCTGTAAATTGCTTTTCTTTCTTTTAAACCATAAACATTAGAAGTCGCAAACTTTCCGGCATCGTTAATTGAATTTGTTGCCAAATCAATCATGTCAATATCATTGTCTGTTTTTTCGATTAATTCTTTCGAACGATTATCAATAAAATGCCCCGAAGCAATACTTTTGGCTGAAAAGCCGGAAATTAAATCCAGTTTTGGATAAGTTGTAAATCCGAAATACAGAAATGCGAGAACTAAAACGAGAACGAGTAATTTTAGAAATTTTTTCATAAATGATGCAACTATTTTTAATGCAATATAATTAATTTATGGTCACGATTTTAGGAGTCAATTTTGAATTACATTTCATATAATTGAAAAAATAGAATTAAAATTACATAATTGATATTTACTCCTGCAATCGATGGTACCATAAAAGGAAATTATAGTTTTAATGGAGAAACCAATTTAGTTTTAGTACTTTTGTAAATAGATTTTTTCTAAATAAGACATGCTAGATATTCAAAAAATAAGAGCTGATTTTCCAATTCTTACACAAAAAGTAAACGGAAAACCATTAGTATATTTCGACAACGGAGCAACTTCGCAAAAACCACAAATTGTGATTGATGCCGAAGTCAAATATTATCAGGAAATAAACGCCAACATTCACCGTGGTGTTCATACTTTAAGTCAATTAGCTACTGACGCTTACGAGGTTTCTCGTGGCAAAGTGAAAGACCATATAAATGCAAAATTTGCTCACGAAGTACTGTTTACTTCGGGAACAACATTCGGAATCAATTTAGTAGCCAACGGTTTTGCCTCGATTTTAAAACCGGGTGATGAAGTTATTGTTTCGTCTTTGGAGCATCATAGTAATATTGTGCCATGGCAAATGTTATGCGAAAAAACAGGCGCCATTTTAAAAGTGATTCCGATTAATGAAAACGGAGAATTAATCATCGAAGCTTTTGATGCTTTACTTTCTGAAAAAACAAAAATTGTTACGGTAAATCATATTTCGAACGCATTAGGAATCATCAATCCTATCAAATATATTATTGATAAAGCACATGCAGTTGGCGCTGCGGTTTTAATTGATGGCGCACAGGCTGTTCCGCATTTAAAACCTGATGTTCAGGAATTAGATTGTGATTTTTATGCTTTTTCCGGACATAAAATGTGTGGTCCAACCGGAACCGGAATTTTATACGGAAAAGAAGAATGGTTAAATAAATTGCCTCCTTATCAGGGTGGCGGTGAAATGATCAAAGAAGTGACTTTCGAGAAAACAACTTACGCCGATCTTCCTCATAAATTTGAAGCCGGAACTCCAAATATTGCCGGAGGGATTGTTTTAGGAACTGCTGTAGATTATCTAAATAATATTGGTTTTGAAAATATCCAACAATACGAAAACGAACTTTTAGAGTACGCTACAAAACGTTTACTTGAAATTGAAGGTTTGAAAATCTACGGAACCGGAAAAAATAAAGCTTCGGTAGTTTCGTTTAATATTGATGGAATTCATCCATACGATATTGGTTCGATTATCGATAAATTAGGAATTGCCGTTAGAACCGGTCATCATTGTGCACAGCCTATTATGAGCTTCTTCTGTATTCCGGGAACCATTCGTGCTTCGTTTTCATTTTACAACACAAAGGAAGAAATTGACCAAATGGTAGAAGCCGTTAAGAAAGCACAAACCATGTTAAGCTAAAAAAAACATTTTTATGAAAATAATATCTTTATTGCTCTTAGTTATTTGTATTGGAACTGGTTGTTCAAGCCAAAAAAAGCAGATATGACATCAACTGAAATAGAATATTCAGCTGTTTCTCGAGGGTTATACAAAACAGTAGTAGTTAAAAATCAAACTGTTTCAATCACAAACACCAGAGGTGGAGAAGCTGTAGAAAGCAAAATAGATACTGCAAAATGGAACAAAATTGTTTCCGAATTTGAAAAAATAAATTTAGATAGCATTCCAAATTTAAAAGCACCAACTGAAAAACGTTTTTACGACGGTGCCGCAATTGGAAATTTAAAAATAACCCAGAATCAGAAAACATACGAAACTAAAGGTTTTGACAATGGTTTTCCTCCAAAGGAAATTGAGAAACTGGTTAATTTGCTGACTGATTTTACGAAAGAATAGTTATGACAATAAAAGAAATACAAAACGAAATAATAGATGAATTTTCGATGTTTGATGATTGGGTACAGCGTTATGAGTACATCATCGAATTAGGAAAAAGTCTTCCTTTAATCGAAGAAAAATATAAAACCGACGAGAATTTAATCAAAGGCTGTCAGTCAAAAGTTTGGTTACACGGCGAAGAAAACAGTGATAAAATTGTTTTTACTGCTGATAGTGATGCCATTTTAACAAAGGGAATTATCGCAATTTTGATTCGCACTTTCTCTAATCAAAAAGCTGCTGATATAATCAATGCAGATACTGATTTTATTGATGAAATTGGTTTAAAAGAGCATCTATCGGCAACTCGTGCAAATGGTTTGGTATCGATGATTAAAAACATCAAAATGTACGCTCTGGCGTTTAATGCAAAAAATAACTAAATTTCTTTTTTAAACCATATTAGTTATATAAGTTCATATAAAAGAAGCTTATAATTTATTCTTTAAAAAAGTAAGTTTTATCTTGTTTTAATTGTTATTATTGCTCAAAAAAATAAATGATAACAAAGAAATATTTAACTGATTTAATATACCAAGTTAATGGAGCAGCGATTGAAGTTCATAAAAATATTGGGCCAGGACTTTTAGAAAGTATCTATCATAAATGTATGGTTAAAGAATTGTCTTTGAGAGGTATTGATTTTCGATCAGAATTAATAATACCAATTGAATACAAAGGATTAGAATTAGAATCAGATTTAAGATGTGATTTATTCATTGACGATTGCTTGGTTTTAGAACTCAAATCAGTTGATAAAATCATACCAATTCATGTTGCAAAACTAATGTCTTATATGAAACTTTTGAAATCCCCAATTGGATTAATGATAAACTTCAATGTAACAAATATTTATCACGAAGGTCAAAAAACATATGTCAACGAATTATATCGCTGGCTGGAAGATTAAAAATGAAAATAAAAACATCTATATTTTAATATAAGCGTCTAGTTTTAAATGAACTTATATAACTTATATGGTGAGAAAAACAAAAACAAAAAAATGGAACAAGAAATAGACACAAACGAATTAGGAGAATCAATTGTAAAAGTTTTAAAAAGCATTTATGATCCTGAGATTCCTGTTGATATTTACGAATTAGGATTAATTTACGATGTAATGGTGAATACAGATTACGAAGTAAAAATCTTGATGACATTAACATCTCCAAACTGCCCGGTTGCCGAAAGTTTACCGAGAGAAGTGGAAGAAAAGGTAAAAACAATAGAACATATTAAAGATGTTGATGTTGAAATTACTTTTGATCCGCCTTGGAGTAAAGATTTAATGAGCGAAGAAGCAAAATTAGAATTAGGAATGCTTTAAAAAATGTTCCAAGTTTCAAGTTTCAGGGTTCACATTACGGAACCTGAAACTTGAAATCTGAAACTAACTTTTAATATGGAAGAAATTATCAATAAAGTCGCTAATAGCGCTTTGGAAGTTTTTGATCTTGAGGATTATTATCCAAAAGGACATCGTGTGCAAATCGATATTTCACAATGGCTTTTAGAAGGTTTTTTATTAAAAGAAAAAGACTTTAGAGAGCATTTAAAAAATCATGATTGGTCGCAATATCAGGATCAATACGTTGCTGTTCATTGCAGTACAGATGCTATTGTTCCGGCTTGGGCTTTAATTTTAGTAGCGGTACAATTGGCTCCTTATGCAAAAAAAGTAGTTAACGGAACTATCGAAGATCTTGACGGAAGTTTATACGAAGAAATTTTACCTACAATAGATTATTCGGCATACAAAAACAAACCTGTAATTGTAAAAGGCTGTTCCAGAAAACCTGTTCCTATGCGTGCTTATATTTTGGCAACTACATATTTGCAGCCATTTGCCAGAAGTATTATGTACGGAGAAGCATGTTCTGCGGTACCTTTATACAAAGAATCTAAGAAATAACTTTCTTTTCCGCTTAATAAATCCTTAACTTTTCTACGGTTTTTAGTATATTTGTTAATATACACTTAAACTAGATACGATGAGAAAGATAACGTTATTAGCCTTCATTTTATTAAACTTTACTTTTGCTCAGGCCCAAAATACTGAAAAGGAATTAATTCAAAATACCGAAAAAGCAGTAAAAAAAATAAATGATACAATTGAAGGCGAAGGTTGGAAAACCAAAGGAACTGTATCGCTTTTATTAAATCAATCAAGTTTCAATAACTGGATAGCCGGAGGAGAAGACAGCTTCTCAGGGACGCTTGGAATCAACTACGATTTCAACTACAAAAAAGATGATTTAACCTGGGACAACAAAATATTAGCTTCATACGGACTTCTGCAAACCAGAAATGCTGATTTCGAAAAAAACAGATGACCGCTTAGAAATAAATTCAATTGTTGGTAAAAAAGCCTTTGGTCAATGGTATTATTCTTATTTTCTGAATTTTAGAACGCAATTTACCACAGGATATATTTATGGTCAGGATGAAAATGGTAAAGAAATAAGAACCGAAAGCACCAAATTTATGTCTCCTGGTTATCTTACAACAGGTCCCGGTATTTACTGGACAAAAGATGCTAACTTAAAAATAAATTTTGCCCCGTTAACATCAAAATTAACCTTTGTAGACGGTGCTTACACATCTGGAATTGATCAGAAAACTGGTTTGCCCTATGTTGACGGAGATTATTTTGGAGTTGATGCCAATAAAACTATGCGTTACGAATTAGGTTTCTATTCTTCCCTTTATTATAAATTGGCTATAATGACCAACGTAACTGCCGAAAACACTTTAAACTTATATTCAAATTATCTTGAAGATCCACAAAATGTAGATATTGATTACTCATTAAATATTGTCATGAAAGTAAATAAATATTTATCGGCTAATTTATCATTCCAGGCCATTTATGATGATAATGCTTTTCAGGGTTTCCAAACCAGAGAAGTATTTGGCTTAGGAATTAATTTCGGATTTTAATGCTTGGAATATTTTACCGCAAAGAGCGCAAAGATTTTTATAGTAAAGTATCATAAATAAAAAGTTCGCAAAGCTAAATCAACATCTTGCTTTGCGAACTTTGCGGTTTATAAAAAATCTTTGCGGTAAAAAAATTTATTTATTCTTCATCTTGTTCTTGTTCTTCTTTTTCGATTGCATCTTTATAATCCGGATACAAGAACTTATTATAAGGGAATCTCGTAATATGAATCTGGCGAACAGCTTCGTAAACACGTTCTCTAAATTCCTCAAAATTCTCTTTATTGGTAGCCGAAATAAACAAGGCATTATCTTCACCTAAACGATGCATCCATGTTGCTTTCCATTCGTCAAGCGTGTAATGTCTTGGAGTTTTCTCCGTCATTAAATCATCCTCATCAATGGTCAAATGTTTGTAAGCATCAATTTTATTAAAAACCATAATAACAGGTTTTTCATGAGCTTTAATATCCTGCAAAGTCTGGTTTACAGATTCGATATGATCCTCAAAATCAGGATGTGAAATATCTACAATGTGCAACAACAAATCGGCTTCTCTAACCTCATCAAGTGTACTTTTAAAAGAATCAACCAATTGCGTTGGTAATTTTCTAATAAATCCAACCGTATCTGACAATAAGAATGGCAAGTTTTTAATCACCACTTTTCGAACTGTTGTATCAAGAGTTGCAAATAATTTATTCTCAACAAACACATCGCTTTTACCAATCGCATTCATCAAAGTCGATTTCCCAACATTGGTATAACCAACCAGGGCCACACGCACCATCGCACCGCGATTACTACGCTGGACCCCCATTTGTTTATCGATTGTTTTGATTTTTTCCTTCAACAACGAAATCCTGTCACGTACAATACGTCTATCCGTTTCAATCTCCGTTTCACCGGGACCACGCATACCAATACCTCCTTTTTGACGCTCAAGGTGTGTCCATAAACCGGAAAGTCTTGGTAATAAATAGATACATTGCGCCAACTCTACCTGTGTTCTTGCATAAGAGCTTTCGGCTCTTTGTGCAAAAATATCCAGGATCAAATTGGTTCTGTCTAAGATTTTACAATCAATAATTTTGGAAATATTCTTTTGTTGAGATGGCGATAATTCATCATCAAAAATTAGAGTCGATATGTCGTTTTCTTTTACAAAAAGATTGATTTCTTCAATTTTACCCGTACCCATAAAAGTCTTCGGATTCGGGCGTTCCATTTTTTGCGAAAAACGTTTAATAACTTCACCACCAGCGGTAAATGTCAAAAACTCTAATTCGTCAAGATATTCGTTTAGTTTTTCTTCACTTTGATTTTGAGTAACAATACCTACAATGGCTGTTCTTTCAAAATTTATAACTTCTTTTTCTAACATAGCTTTGAATAAGGTGCAAATTTAATGATTTGTAAGCTACTAACGCTTATAGAATTCTGTTTTTAAGTTCTATTTAAGAATTTGACTTTTTATAAAAAATAAAACCATTTAGAAATTAAGATTCATAAAGAGTTTATTCTAAATGAAACTTAACTTTTAAATGGTTAAAAGTCTATTTTAAAAGTCTGTTTATTCGTAAATAAAAGTCTTTTCTGTCTTTACAATTCCGTTCTCTTCAAGTTGAGAACAAGAGATTGGAAAATTTAATTTATTGTATTTGTATTTTTTGCTTACACCAACCAAAACTGTCGATGAAGGACTAAAATTTGTCTCATTATTGTATGAAATTGATTCAAAAGCAAATTCTTCTTCGTGATAAGAAATCATTGGAACAATTACTTTGTAATTATCGCCAAATAAATTCTGAACGATTAAGGCGTCTACAGATTTTTTGTCGTCAAAAGTAAAGGTTTTAGATATTTTATCTCCCACCAAACCTCTGTGTCTTACAACATTATCATTGGTGTAAGCATACTCGATTTTACCAATAATTGCTTTATTTCTATCACGGGAAGTACGTCTTACAATAATTCCGTTTTCAACAATATATTCAATGTCTTCAAGAATATTCTGGTGATTTGTGCTTTTTTAGTAATTACTTTTATTCTTGCTCCTTCATAAGTAAAAGTTACAGTCTTTGTAATATAATCACTGCCTTCCTGATATTTTTTTACAAATTTTATAATGTTATTATCAGCATTATAAGTGTAATTTACGACTTCTTTCCAATCGCTTCCTACTTTATCTTTTACTGTCATATCCAACAATCCTTTTGGATTATAAAAGAAATGCTGCACAACATCTGAAGTAGTAATTGTTTGAATTTTACCATCTTTAAACACGACTGTTTTGTTTACAATTTCACCGTCTTTAAAGTTTTGGTAATTTGTTTTTACAATGTTAATCTGTTTTAATTGAACAGGTTTGTCCTGATCCTGACTTTGCACTAAGCATGGAAAAACCATCATTATGATGGCAATAAAATAGGTTTTCATAGTATTTGTATCAATTTGGGATGACCAAAATACAAAATTCTATCAAATTTTAACAGTTTGTAGTTTAAAAACTATACTTTTTTACCAAATCAACTAGAAATCAGTCAATTAATTTCACTATTAAAAAACTTATTCTTCCTTTTCTCCAAAAATCTTAACATCATCCACCATAAAAGCACCATTAAGCGTTTTGTCTTTACCAGAACCAATGTATTTAAAAGCAATATTAATATTACCCGAATAAGCAGATAAATCAATTCCTCCTGAGCTCATAAATTCACGAGCCGGCGATGACAACGAAGGAAATCTGGCTTCTAATTTTGTCCATTTTGCTTTGCTAATACTTGATCCGTCAAAATTGGTTGACACATAAACTTCTAAAGAGTTCAAAGGTGAATCTACTTTTAAATCATGTTGAGCACTTCTAAAAGATAAGACTGCA
Source organism: Flavobacterium sp. AC274 (assembly GCF_979258275.1). Classification (NCBI taxonomy): domain Bacteria; kingdom Pseudomonadati; phylum Bacteroidota; class Flavobacteriia; order Flavobacteriales; family Flavobacteriaceae; genus Flavobacterium; species Flavobacterium sp. AC274. Next base: position 387,361 of record NZ_OZ409852.1, read on the forward strand.
TTCTTATAACCTTTCATATTAATTTTAGGAGAAACAAGCCATGCAATATTTTCTGCAGCAGTTGTACTCGTAGTATTAAACTCGGCATATCCGTTGCCGGCATACAACATACTTTTCCACAACTTTGATGCTTTTTCTACAATATTGCTCCAACCTGCAAGAGCAAAATTGACATTGTTTTTTACAGTTTGAAAATCTTCTGAAAAGAACGGAACGCTTCTCTTTCCTGTCATTACAACATCAGTTGCGAATCTCGGCATTAACTGATAATCTGAACCAAATTTTGTCAATATACCACGAACTTTTCCACTTCCGTCGGGCACAATATTACTGGCGAAATTGGCATAACTGCTAGTTCTAAAGATAAGCTGATTTCCTGTTTTATCACTTAAATTCCAGTTAGTAGCACCGCCTACATTATTCGATTCCTCAAAATAATGTCTTCCAATTGCGGCTTCTGCAAACTGAACATCTTTTAACTCTATTAATGTATTTAATCTGCTCTCATTTATTGCTTCTTCTATCGAAATTTGCTGTACTAACTGATCTTCTTCAATAACGTTACAGGAAGCATTCAGAACATTTTTATAATCATTTTGCGAAATTCTTCCAATCGTTGGGTCGCCGGCGTTACTTACGTATAAATTTCCAATACGCAACGCACCATAATACGAATCTGTAAATTGATCTTTAAGTTTTATGTAAACTTTATTTCCAATGCGAAAATCTATGTAAGTGTTTGTTACATCAACGGGCGTACTAAATCCTGTTGCTGGTATTTTGTCTGTGGCTAATGTTTGAAAGGAAATTGTTTTAAAAAATTCCCGCCTTCATCACTTGATACAACGTAAGCCTCAATCACATCATCATAACTATATACTTTAGGAGTTGAACCAGAAATGTTTTTAACCTTTTCAACTGTTTGATTTATTGTTATATCCGGCTGTGTGCAACCTAATTTAGGGATTTCTACCTCACTGCTACAAGAACAAAAAATGAGGAAAAATGATGCGAAAAATGAATTTAAAAATCTGTTTTTCATAAAGAATCTGTTTTTTAAGTTTTATAAATTGATGGCAAGATTGACAAAATATGTTCTTCCATATCCATAATAATATTTAGGCCCAAACGATGGTGTTCCGCTTGAAATATCCTGATTAAGAGCTCTGAAATTGGCATTTCGGGCTTGTTCAAAACCTCCTGTTTTATAAGTGCAATCAAGAACATTATTCACACTAATAAAAAGTCCGATATTTTTGCCATAAATACGCCAGGATTTACCCCCTGATATATTGAGTAATGAAATGGGATCAAATTTTTCTTGTTTCAATAATTGTGATGCCCGCTCTTCTGTTGCTTCAGGAAAAACAAGTCCACTTATTGAGTTTTTATAAAACCTGGCTGTTCTGGCAATTGGCGAAACATCAATATAGCTTTCTGTTAAATAGTTAATATTCGCTGCAAGCCACCAAAATTTAGGATCACGATATTCCAATCCTAACGAGTACGCTTGTTGTGGCATGCCGGATTGTTTATAATTTTTAAGATATGCTTCTCCAAAATCAAAAGTTTGCCTGTCTCCTTTCGCTGCATTCGCATCATTTGTTATCGAAACATTCGGATTACTGACATAAGTATAATTGCCGTAACCTACAGATAAAGTCGTTTTTAATGTTGATAAAATTTGATATTCAAAACTCAGTTCCAATCCAATGTTCTTCTTATCAAGACCCGTCAATGTCTGACTCACAAAAGCGTCTGTATTATTATAGCTTGCTCCTCTGTCAAAAATCCCTTCGGCATAAAAAAGGAAGTTTTCGCTGTGTTTTCTATTAAAGTATAATACGCTGTAATTCTTGTTTTAAGTTTAGGTGAGCGAAAAACATAATTCCCTTCAACACTACTTATGTTTTCATTTTCAATACCTGCAACAATTGAATTATTTAAACGAGAATTTGAGAATGTATTTCTAATCGAAGGGGCTCTTGTAAGATGCATTCCATTAAAAAACAACCATTGTTTTCCCGAAATTTTATAAGTTAATCCGCCTTTGAAACCAAAATTCTCAAAATTCACTTTTTGACTTTTCCCAAGAGAAGTAGTAGGATAAATTCCGTTTTGGTACAATCCTTCTCTTTGATAATCTGAAACAGAATAAGATTGTGCCAAATAGAAATCAATTTTTTTATAGTTGAATTTAAACTGTGTAAAAGCTTCAATTGTTGTTGCCAGAAAATTATAATTATACCCATATGTATCACCTTCTTTTACCCGACGATTTGGATTCTGTAAATCTGATTGCGCTTCATTTCCAGTATAAAAAGCATCAATATCTTCAAAATATTGTCCTCCGAGTAAATCTAAAAGATATTGAAATTGATGTGATTTTAAATTCCGAAAGGTTATACCACCATCAAAAGCACTGTTTTCTGTAAGTTGAATATTCAGGTTTGTATTGGCTGCAAATGTTTTATCATCCGTTCGGTCTTCGTATAAAACATAATGACTTTGCCCGGATTCATAACCTGTAATTATTCCTTCGGGGTTTGTTATTGATTTCTGATTTGCTCGATACATTTCATCCCAATTGATTTGAGAATTCTGTAAAAATATAGTTCTGCTTTTTTCGGCATTTTCATAATCCGGAGTAAATTCTCCCGAAAACTCGCCATTATCTTTTGCATAAAGTGAAGTATAATAACTAGGTAATTTTCGATAATAAACCGGATCGGGACTATTTGTATTTTGATAATCAATTGTACTGTTTCCTACTTTTTCAAACTGGTACATTACAGCTGAATTCAAATTTGCTTTTTCATTTATTTTATAATAATGATTAAGCATCAACAATGGTTCTTCGATCTTTTTAACTCTTGCATTGCGTTTTTCTCCATTCTGAAAACCCCAATACGAATTGTATTTTTCGTTTGTCAATTGTGTAACTTCATCAGTATTAGCTGAGTTTTTTCCGCGTGAGCCTGGTGTATAAAATCCGGTGAAGTTTAGGGAGTGTTTATTGTTTAACTTCTTTTCGACACTTATAAAAAACGATTCTGCATCAAAATTAGTTCCGTCAAAATAACCGTCATTACCAATACGTTTTCCTGCAGAAATAGCAAAAGCCCAACCATGAGAATTCATTCCCGAGGCATAAGTACCAATGGCTCGCCAATTATAACTTGTATTGCTTCCTGAAAACGAAAGTCGGCCACCTTTTCTGTATAATGAAGCTCTTGTCGAAATTTGCTGCGTTCCTAATATTCCGCCAAAAGTATAATCTGATGAAGCTGCTCCTATTGAGAATTCCTGATTTCGAAGTACATCATTCAAACCTCCCCAATTACTCCATTGTGGCCGGCCATCATATAATTTATTCATGGTCATTCCGTTAAGCATCATAGTTCCGTTTTCGCTATCGAGACCGCGAATCCTGAATCGGGCCTGACCCCAACTGAAAGCAGAAGCCTGCATAAACGCATCTTTTGAAGATTGCAAAAGACCCGAAGTCATTTCAGAAGAGCTATTATCATCAGATAAATCACTTTCTAATAAGGTGATTAATGTTCCCGGAATTTCATCAGAAAAACTTTCTTCCATTTGCAATGTTCCCAGATTAACAATTCCCAGATTTGAGCTAATTTTTAACAGCAAATCTTTATAACCCTGACTACGTAATAAAAGCAATTGCTGTCCTTGCAGTGCCACATGTAATTCGAATTTTCCGTTTGGTTTTGTAAGTTCTGTAATAGAAGAATTTTGAATGCTTACAACAACATTCGATAATGGATTTTGCGTTTTAGCATCAAGTACTAATCCGGAAATAACTGTTTCCTGTTGTGCAAAAACCAGACTGAAAGGCAATAAAATAAAAAAGATCAAGTACTTTTTCCTCATGAAAAACCAATTTATTTGAATAAATATTTTTTGAACGAAAATGAATTTGGTGAAAGTCCATTTTCAATTCTTCATTCAAAGAATAAAATTGATTTTTGGGATAGAGTCTGAAAATTCAAATGTAAAACAAAAAACAATAAATAAGTTATTTCTTGTTAATTATTTTTTTATAAAAGCATTGTTCCCGAGATTTATTTTAATTTTTTCATGCAGATTTTGCAGATTTGAGCAGATTCAATATTAATTATCCGTGTAAATCTGCTTAAATCTTTTTTAAATCTACGTGAAACAAAAACTTTGCGTGATTAAAATATTACGTAGTCCTAATCTTAGAAACCATAAAGGCAATCAAAACCCCGAAAATCCCTATAAAAGCAAAGGAAAATTGCAGTCCGAAATTTTGGGCGATATGACCAATTACAGGTGGCCCCATAAGGAAACCAAGGAAACTTACACTAGAAACTATGGTCAAAGCTTCTCCCGGCGGAACGGTTGGGTTTTTTCCTGCCATACTATAAACAGTAGGGACAATTGTAGCAACGCCTAAACCCACTGCCATAAAAGCAATCGTACACGGAACAATATAAGGGAGAAAAACGGCTGTGAAAAGTCCGGCAGAAATCATGACACCGCTAATTTGCATGACGCGTTCGCGACCAAATTTATTGATTAATCCGTCGCCTAAAAATCTTCCACTTGCCATTGTAATCATAAATGAGGTATATCCTAAAACTACCAAAGGTCCCGGTGCCTGTACAATATCTTTAAAATAAACACCGCTCCAGTCGAACATTACACCTTCGCTGGCCATGCTGCAAAAACCTATTACACCAAGCCAAAGCAAGGCGCTATCCGGCTTCGTAAATCGTTTTTTAGATTCTGTTTTATTTTTGATTTTTTCTTTGGCTCTAACCAAAAATTTAAAATTAAAAGCGACCATAAGTAATACTACAACGCCTACAATCATAAAATGATATAATGGTGTAAGATTTAGAGCTAACATGCCTAAACCAACCAAAGCACCTGTGAATCCGGCGAAACTCCACATGCCATGAAATGCCGACATGATTGTTTTTTTGAAAAGTACTTCGGTATAAACACCTTGTGTATTTACAGCAATATTGGCTAAGTTTCCAAAGATTCCGAATAGAAATAAACCTAATGATAATTGCAATGCCGTTGTTGCCAATCCTAAATTAACCAGACATAAAACGTACATAATTAAGGAGAAAACCAAAATGCGATGACTGCCGAATTTCGTGACCATTTTTCCTGAAAAAGGCATAATAATTAACTGCCCCACCGGAAGCGCAAAAAGTATAGATCCTAAATCACCTTCGGTTAAATGCAAGGCGGTTTTGATGTCCGGAATTCGGCTAGCCCAGGTTGCAAAACTCAATCCCATTCCAAAATAAAACATTCCGACAGCAAATCGAATTCGTTTTAAATAAGAGGCTTTTGCTTCTCTAAATACTTTCTTGATTTTCCCTTTGGTCTGGAAAAGTGATAACGGATTAAAATCTATCAAAGCTTGCGGTTTTTGGGTTTGGTAGTATAAAAATAATAAAAACCTTCTTTATAGACTATTTATCTCCCGTTGTTCGTCTATTTATAACGTTATTGTTTATAAATTGTGAGCTTTTTGCCCACGGATTTTACAGATTAAACGGATTGTCGCTGATTTTTAATCTTTTCAATCCGATTAATCTGTGGCAAAAAACTAGTCATATAATGACAATATTATTTGTAGAGGTATACAGCAGTGCGTCATTTTTTTTATTGATAATAAAATTTTCAAAAGAAAAATCAGCGACAATCCGTTTAATCGGCCAAATCCGTGGGCAAATTAATCACTTTTCGCTCTGCATTACTTGCGATTACGGCTTCGATGATCTGCATTACTTTTACACCGTCTTGTGCAGTAACAGGCTCTGTTTTATTGTTTGCAATTGAATCGTAAACACCATCAAAAAACGAAAAATAATTCCCCTGAAGTGTAGGTATTCTTTCGCGAACTAATTCTCCGTTAATTTCTGTATGCAAAATTCCCTGAAAGATTTCCGGTTCTGTTCCCCAGTCTTTTAAATTCGGTTTTTTGCCCAGTTTCAATTCATCTTCCTGAACATCGCCGCGAGGTTTTAAGAACGAGCCTTTTTTACCATGAATTGTATAGGCAGGATTGGCTTCTCTAACAAAAAAACTGGCTTTTAAACGGACTCTGAAATCTTCATAAATTAACAATAAATCGATCCAGTCATCGACCAAAGAATTTTCTCTGGTGAAACGAATATCTCCAAAAACTGACTTTGGAGAACCAAACAAACAAACCGCCTGATCGATTAAATGCGGACCTAAATCTTTCAGGATTCCCGCGCCGTCGTTTACGGTTTCTTTATGTGCTTTAGCACTTAATAACGGATTATATCTGTCAAAATGAAATTCGGCTTCGACTAAATCACCCAAAACGCCATCATTAATTACTTTCTGAATAGTTTTAAAATCACTGTCCCATCTTCTGTTTTGGAAAACGGCTAATTTTAATCCTTTTTCTTTGGCAATTTTGGCTAGTTCTTCGGCTTCAGACACAGTTGTAGTAAAGGCTTTTTCGACAACGGCATGTTTTCCGGCCAAAAGCACTTTTTTTGCATATTCATAATGTGTTCCTACGGGAGTATTTACGATGACCAAATCGACATCATCTGCCAGCAAATCATCGATTGTTGGATAGCTTTTTACGGCTGGATAATCTTCCTGAATGAGTTTTTTACTTCTTTCCCAAGAACCTAATAATTCAAATCCTTCATGAATATCTAAAAACGGAGCATGAAAAACTTTCCCCGACATTCCGTATGATAATAGTGCTGTTTTAATTTTTTGCATGATATAATTTTTATCAAAATAAGTTTAATTTTTTCTACCATTAAGATATTAAGTTTCATTAAGCTTTGAATTTAATTTTCTTAATCTCTGAATGGTCCAAATTAAAAAACATTTATGTTTGGTTAAACTTTAGCGCGTGCGTATTGTTTTGGCCAAAGGATATCTTCGTTTAGTTCTTTGGCGAAATGCAAAGGCAAATTCGGATCTCTTAGCGATTCTCTGGCGAATAGAACTAAATCGGCCTGATTGTTCTGTAAAATTTCTTCGGCTTGATTTGCTTCTGTAATTAAACCAACTGATCCTGTTAATATTGTCGCTTCATTTTTAATTTTTTCTGCAAATTCAACCTGATAACCTGGCTTTAACTGAATTTGCTGATGCGAAACCAATCCGCCTGAAGAAACATCAATTAAATCAACTCCTTTTTCTTTTAATATTTTCGAAAGTTTTACAGATTCTTCAGGATTCCATCCGCCTTCTGCCCAGTCTGTGGCTGAAATTCGAATAAACAAAGGCAAATCTGATGGCCATTCTGATTGAACTGCTTCCAGGATTTCTAAAGTAAAACGAATTCGGTTTTCGAAACTTCCACCATATTCATCTGTTCTGGTATTCGTTAAAGGCGATAAAAACTGGTGCAATAAATAGCCGTGTGCACCATGAATTTCCATAACCTGATATCCGGCTTCGACTGCTCTTTTTGTTGCTGCTTTAAAATCTGACGCTACTTTTTGAATACCAACTTTATCTAAAGCTTCCGGTTGAAAAGGTTCATCTTCATGATACGCGATTGCGCTTGGCGCAACAGTTTGCCATCCGCCATGAACGAAATCTAACTTTTTATTGCCCATCCACGGAGCCGAAACACTTGCTTTTCGACCTGCATGTGCCAACTGAATTCCGGGAATTGCATTTTGAGAAACAATAAATTCGTTGATTGTTTTTAGTTTCTCAATGTGTTCGTCTTTCCAGATTCCTAAGTCTGAAGGAGAAATTCGGGCTTCGGGGAAACCGCTGTGGCTTCCTGAATAATCAAGCCAACTCCGCCGCTGGCACGGCTTCCTAAATGAACCAAATGCCAATCGTTTGCAAATCCGTCAACTGAGGAATATTGACACATGGGCGAAATAACGATCCTGTTTTTTAAAGTGATTTTTTTTATAGTAAGCGGAGAAAACAATTTTGAAGCCATAGTTGTAACTTTTAATGAATTTGGGCTACCTATTAGGTACGATAGTGTTTAAAAAAGTAAAGTTAAAGCTTCTTCATAAAACAAGAAATCTAAATGTTTATTAATTAACAAACATTTAAAACCTTATGTATTATCTTGCACTATCAAATTAAAATAGAAACGTTACTTTTGTGCGTTAAATTACGAACTAAAAATACAAAATGGATATAGTTATCAAACTCTCTCAATTTCTATTGAGTTTATCTTTACTTATTATTCTTCACGAATTAGGACATTTTATTCCTGCAAAATTATTTAAAACAAGGGTTGAAAAATTTTACTTATTTTTTGATGTTAAATATTCGCTTTTAAAAAAGAAAATTGGCGAAACTGAATACGGAATTGGATGGCTGCCGCTTGGTGGTTATGTGAAAATCTCGGGAATGATCGACGAAAGTATGGACAAGGAACAAATGGCTTTACCACCTCAGCCGTGGGAATTTCGTTCTAAACCGGCATGGCAGCGTTTGATTATTATGTTGGGAGGAGTTACGGTAAACTTTATCCTTGCTTTTATTATTTATATCGGAATGGCATTTGCTTACGGCGATACATATGTAGCCAATTCTGATTTGAAAGATGGTGTTTACATCGAAAATCCTGCTATGATTAAAGCTGGTTTTAGAACCGGCGATAAAATTATTTCTATTGATGGAAAAAAAGTAGAGAATTTTGACAACGATATGAACATGAATGTAATCATGTCGAAACACGTTTTGATTGAAAGAAACGGACAACAACAAACAATCAATATTCCGAATGATTTTGTAGATCAATTATCTAAACACGAAAAAGGATTGCTTGTAGGTATCAGAATGCCGTTTGTTGTGGGTAAAGTTGCTGAAGATTCTAAAAATGCTGCTTTGAAACCAAAAGATTTAATTGTGAGTCTGAATGGGCAAAAAATAAAATATTTTGATGAGGCAAAGGTTATTTTAGAGGCTAATAAAGGTAAATCTATTCCTGCGGTTGTATTACGCGACCTAAAAGAGACTCCAATTACTGTAAACGTTTCTAAAGACGCAAAATTAGGTGTTGTTGTTGGAGGTTTGGATATTAAATCTCTGGAGAAATTAGGCTACTATAAAATAAGCACAAAAGAATATAGCTTTTTCGAATCTATTCCGGTTGGACTTACAAAAGGGAAAGACCAATTAGTAGGTTACGGAAAACAATTGAAAATGATTTTTAATCCAGAAACAAAAGCATACAAACAAGTAGGTGGTTTTGCGGCGATTTTTAACATTTTCCCGACTTCTTGGAGCTGGGAAACGTTCTGGTCGATCACGGCTTTATTGTCGATTATGCTTGGAGTTATGAATTTATTGCCAATTCCGGCGCTTGATGGCGGACATGTGATGTTTTTATTATACGAAATAATTAGTGGCCGTAAACCGAGCGATAAATTCCTTGAAAACGCCCAAATGGTTGGTTTCGTATTACTTATCACACTGCTTTTGTTTGCTAACGGAAACGATATTTACAAGGCAATTGTAGGCAAGTAAAAATATTTGATAAAAAGTGTGAAAATATTTTTGGGAAATTAAAAATTCGACTATATTTGCACTCGCTAAAAAGAGCAACAACTTCCTCCTTAGCTCAGTTGGTTAGAGCATCTGACTGTTAATCAGAGGGTCCTTGGTTCGAGCCCAAGAGGGGGAGCAACTTTTTTAGCAAACATATTTACCTTTAAGGTGATTCCTCCTTAGCTCAGTTGGTTAGAGCATCTGACTGTTAATCAGAGGGTCCTTGGTTCGAGCCCAAGAGGGGGAGCTTATTAAATACCACTTATTTTTTGTAAGTGGTATTTTTTTTGATATATACCCATAGGATCTTGTTAATCAGAGCCCCGATAGCTATCGGGACAAGAGGGGGAGCTTAAAAAAAGACTATCAATCGATAGTCTTTTTTTGTTTATATGTGTCTAGTCCCTGAAAAGACCATATTATCTGAACAAGGAAAAAATTTAACCGCACAATTCAAAAAGTCTTTTTATTATTAGGTTTTATAAAAAAGCAATCCCGAAGCTTCGGGACGCAAAGCTTTGTATTGATTTAGCTTTGTGAACTTTGTGTTTTGTGAACACACTACAAGATAAAAAATCTTTGTGCACTCTGCGGTAAAAAAGCCAAACGCTCAACAGTTTGAAATATTCAAGCTTAGTTTTTAACCAGTTTAGTGCCCTTCAATTCATTACTACTCATGTTTACACTTTCAAACATACGCATCATTTCATCAGCTTTATCCTTTTGGTTAATTGCTTTTAATGCCTGTGCGTATCTATAATAGTAAATTGACTCTAAATCAGAAGTCATATTAAACAGTTCTTCATAGTATTTAGCCGCCATAACCAAATCACCATTAAAATAAGCCTTGTCCGCAACTTTTGTAAGCATCATTATAGATTTATACCCCTTGTCCAAAACTTTTGCATAGGTGTCAATTATATCTATACTTATATACTTTGGTGCCTCAGTAGGAGCAATTACTTCTACTTTGATCGGTTCGATTTTTATAGCGCTGGTATCAACAATACTTTTTGACTGTAATGCTAATGCTGTATTGACTTTTTTTACTTTGGCTTTTCTGTATATCGGAGTTACTGTCCTGGTATTATTTGGTCCCAGATCGTTTGTGTAGACCATATCTAATTTTGAAACTTCGTATTTTGTAATTCTTTTTCCGAAAGTCATATTAATAACTTCTTCTACATAATACCCCACTATAACGAGATCTTCTTTAGGTGCCGTTTCAGCTTTTGAAGCTGCATTTCCGTTTGTGGAAGTGATTGCAATATCATTCGTTGTTTGTCCGTAAATATGAAAAGAAAGAACAGACATAGTTGCTATAAAATATCGTACATAAGCTTTCATAATAGATTAAATAAGATTATTGTCAGTGAAAACATTATATAAATATACTGATTTTGAATAACTTATGATTTATGTTTGCCTTAAATTGCCTGAAAAACCGTTTAAGTGTAACTTTCTCCCAGTTAAAAGCTTTGCAATTGTTTTTATAATAGATACAATTGCCATCTGTACGAAAAATTGTATTTTTGTTTCATATACTGTAATTTAGCATAAGACTTATAAAAACACTAAAAATGTATCTTACAGCACAAAACGTGTAATGTACTATAACCCTAATTTCTCAAGAATTTTAAATATCTTTGAATTATGAGCACACTAACAAAACCAAATCATATAGGGCGAAAAATTAGCCGTATTCGTGAACTTCGAGATATGAAACAAGAAGCATTAGCGCAAGCTTTAGGAACTAACCAACAAGCTATTTCGGCTATTGAAAACAGTGAAACAATCGATGAAGAAAAACTGAAAGCAATTGCTGAAGTTTTAGGTGTTTCTGTTGAAGGAATTAAAAATTTCTCTGAAGAAGCGGTTTTAAATATTATTGGGAATACAATTAATAATCACGATAATGCTTCTTCATTTAATTATGGTTGTACTTTCAATCCGCTTGATAAAGTTGTGGAACTTTATGAGCGTTTGGTTTTGGCTGAAAAAGAGAAAGTTGAATATTTGGAGAAGTTGTTGAAAGGGAAATAGATTTTACAGAAACAACAATAACAATAAAAAAGAGAAGACTCTTCGAGGTCTTCTCTTTTTTGCTTTAAATTACATAAGGATTGTTTTTCGTAATTTTTTTTCAGACATTTAAAGCACATATATAATAAGTGATTATGTTAATTTATATAAAAAACACATTGAAATAATTAAAAATTGTTCTTAAATTTATTATATATACGAAATAAAAAACAACATTTAATTTTAAAAAACACGTAATTATACCTATTATTATGTGATTTAAAATGCTTTTTTTGCTTCTTATAAGAATAAATTAAGAGCTGTGGATTAAAATCATGCTTTAAAATCAAAAAAAGAATGATTCTACTGCAAAAAAACAAGTTATCAACATTTGTTATTAACAAAAGTTAATATATTTGCTTGGTAATATTAAATTTATTATATATACAGAGTTAATCGATTCATTAACTAAAACACTATCCTATGTATTTAGCCCAATTAAGTACTTTTCAGACCCAAGCACCATTTTATATCAATACTTTAGAGAACATCATCGCGGGTGATATAGATGGCGAAAATAAAAACAGTATAGATTCTGCTATATTTGAAGCAGTTCAAGTCGCAAAGGGAGATAAAAATGTTTTTAGCATTAACAATGATCATTACTTTTTTATTACCACACTTCTTGCAAAATATAGCGAAAATTTAATCAAAATTGAAAATCAAAACTTTCAAAATAATATATATAAAGAAATATTAATTATTTTGAAATAGGTTTTCATGAATTACAGAACAATCGAACTTCAATTACTTCAGCTTGAAGAATCTTTTTCAAAAAGTAGAAGTAATATATATTCAGATAAAAAAAGAAACTCATTTTTCTGAATTACACAATTTATTTATCGCAATTAAAGAAAGTAATTATCGTTCATTTGATGATGGAGAAATAAATCTACACTTTCAAATATTAACGTATATTTTCAAAGGATTAGAATTTTTAGACAATAGTACATTAAATATAATTCCATACGAAATAATATCCTGTCTTCAAATAGCTTTAGATGAATGGATTACAGAAGATAATTTTATAATTGTTACTTCTCTTTCTAATCGGAATTTAGATTTTTTATTTGAAAGTGAGAATTCTGAGTTTTTTATTGGTTTAAATACACACATTGAACGTAGATATAAATTAAATATAACAAATAGACTAATTAAGATAGTTCTACCTAAAGTCTTGTCAAGAGATTATTTATCTATAGTTGTACTATATCACGAATTAGGTCATTTTGTAGATACAGAACTTCATATCAGCGAAAAAATTATAATAAACAAATACGGAATACTTGGTAGTTATAATGAAAGTCAAATAAAAGATTATAACCATTTTATGGAATATTTTGCAGATTTATTTGCTGCACAATACATAAATAATGCATCGAATCTGTTTTTAAGTTATATATCTTTTCATAATCCTGATTCACACACCCATCCTTCAACAAAAATAAGAGTTGAAGTTGTTAATGATTTTCTATCGGGAAGAAATCGATATGAAATTCAAGAAATAAATCAAGCTTTAATAAGATCAGGATATCAAGATTTTAAAATCAGACATACAGAAATTAATATTAAAAAATCAGACTTTCAAAATTTAATTCCTCAAAGAATAAATAATAACTCTGAACTACATTATATATTTAAGTTAGGGTGGGATTTTTGGAATACTGCAGAAAGCAATTTCTTAAAAAAATTCAATTCTCGACAAAAATATCATGTTATAAATAATCTTATTGAAAAGTCAATTTCTAATTATACAATTAAGCAAAAATGGCAGGAAATCTTATCCGAAAAGTCCTTAGATTAGACAGTAATGGTATTTTATCTAAAAAAGACATTGAAAATTTAATTATTAAAAAAAGGCTTTTCATTGAACCACTATTAGATAAAAGTCAAATTGGCGAAATTAGCGTTGATCTAAGAATTGGAACTGATTTTTTAGCTTTGCACCAAGGAAGGCAAGCCTATATAGACACAACTGAAGATCTAATTAACAGAAGACCCATTAAAAGTCATTTTACTGAAACGCGACGAAAAATAGGCGAAAGCTTTCTTTTACACCCTTCACAACCAATACTTTTTTCGACTCTAGAATATATAAAGTTACCAGAAGATGTATATGCAATTTTAACATTGAGAAGTTCATATAGCAGATTAGGGTTAACTATCTCAACAATTGTACAACCTGGATATTGCGGTTGCGTATCAATTGAAGTTGTGAATTCAGGCAATACTCCAATAAAAATACTTGCTGGAGCTAGATTTATTCAAGCTAGATTTATAAAATTAAAAGAAAAATCGGAATATTTTAGAACTCAAAGAAAATACACATGTCAAGTTAGACCTGTAACATCTAAAGCTAATGAAGATGTGGAATTAGAGATCTTAAAACAAATTAATAGTACTCTATAATAATATTTTAAGCTAAATTTTTATTGTATTTTTTCTGCTTTAATAAAAAACTCAATAGTATACGTAAATTTTTATTTAAAATTAAAAAACAAAACATAAGTGTCAATTACTTAAAAATCAAGAACTTATAAATACCAAAGAAAGCGGGTGCAAAAGTAGAAAAAAAATCTATTTTTTTTAAAGAATCTTGAGATTTTTTTATCCAAACAAAAGAAGTTATGGATATCAGAGAGCTTATAATACTTAATATTGTATCTGCTTGATTCATGATACAAATTTATTAAATTATTTTTTAAGATAACACTCCTTTTAAGATAAATTTATTTCTAAAATAGAAAAGCGCCACAATTACTTGCAGCGCTTTTTATAAAATATCAACTCTTAAACCCCCAACTTCTTAGCAATCTCAGTAGGAATTCCACCTTTGTTCACCATTAAAGCAGTAGTTTTATATTTTACGAAATTTTTGGTTACGAACAAGAAACCTTTGTAGTCGTTTGTTTCTCCCCAAGAATTTTTTACGATGTAATATTCTCTTCCTGTTTGATCTTTTGCAAGACCAATAATGTGCATTCCGTGATCGTCTGTAGTAGTGTAGTTGTCAAACGCAGCCTGACGCATTTCCGGAGTAATTTCCGGTTCTGGTTTTGGTCCGTTAAACATGTCTGCCTTTTCTTCAGCGGTCATGTCGTCGAATTTTTTTGTTGGTACGTATGCCACACCATTTTTCCAGCTAAAACTTTTCTCGCTTACGTCTGTCGCCCATGCTACCGTATATCCTTTTTTCAAAGCATTGTCGATAACATCCGTCATGTCGTTTACTTTTACGTTGTAAACCTGATCAAATGACCAGTTGTCCGGTACCATCATTGTTGTTTTTTGGTAATATGGCGCAGTTGTAAAAGATGACATTTCAACGTAATCATCAGGGTTAATTCCTACCACTTCTTTAGCAAACGATTGTGGCGTATAATTTTTTCCTTTGTAGGTAAAATTATCCGGCACTTTTCCTAAATAAGAATCGATAACGGCAGTGTATGCTTTTAGCCAGTTTGGCGTTAACTCACCATTTGGGTTTTTAACTACAGCAGTCAAAACACCTTCGATAAGCGCGGCCATTTCGCCAAATTTATTTTTATCGGTTCCGTAGTTTAAACCTGTGTAGACTTCTCTTGGTACGGCTCCGTATTTTTTATACATATTGGTTACATCGTGCAAAGCACCTCCGTCACCCAAAGTAACCGCGCCATGCATGCGAACATAATTAATTCCTTTTTCAACATAAACGTTTCTGGCAGAGTAAATTTGAGACAATTCTACAGGCTGTTTCCCTAAACGAATCATTTCTGACTCTAAAAAGAGTTTGTAGCGTAACTCCAGCATGTTCCTGACGAGCCTTGTGTTTTTACGGAAGTTGTTCCTAAATTAATTTGTTCTGTGAATTTAAAGTTCTCTTTACTTTTATCACTTGCATTTAACTTTAATGAGTTAACCAAAACGTCTTGTGCAAAAGAACTGCTGACACCAACAAAAAATGCCGACGCAACAAAAACTGATTTCAACGTAATTTTATACATAATCAATGATTTAAATAGTTGACTAATTAGTCTACTACATTTTATTTTTGTTACAAATCAATTAAATATTACATTATTTGTGCGTTGTATAACCGTTAATTTTTTCATAATCTTTTTGTTAAGCGATATAAACTTACAAATTCTGCAATAATATCATATCCTTTAAAATCAATACTAAATCGTATTCTTTATTTTTTAAATTAGTGGTATTTTGCTCGCTGTAAAAACGCCACATCCACCCAAAATGTACGAACTCCAAAAAGAGAAATACTTAGGCAATACCAAAAAAATCTTCGACAATACGCAGGGAATTGCAGTTGTTGAAACGGAGTATCAAAACAAGGTTTATGAGGGCTGGCATTCGCACAACAATGCACATATTACACTTTTCCTGAAAGGCGGAACTACCGAAAAACGAAAAAATTTTAGCGAAACAGTAGGTCCGGGTTCCTTGTTATTTTATCACAGCGATGAATTGCACCTAAATCAGGACACCCTTTTTCCGTCGCAAAACATCAACATCGAAATAGAAGAAAAGCTGTTGAAAGAACTCCAGATAAGTGAATCGACAATCGAAAAATCGGTTCAAAACGCAACACTTACCAAATTTATAATCCTGAAGATTTTTAAGGAAAGCCTTATTTCCGATGCTTTTTCCGGCGACACTATCAACATGTTATTTGCACAATTATCGAATTCTAATGCTCATTTGGAACGGTTTGAAAAAAGTCCGTTTTGGGTAAAGAGTTTACATGAATTACTAAATGATTGTTGGAATGAAACTCCAAATTTGCAGGATCTGGCTCAGGTTTTAAACTTAAATCCAATTACGATATCAAAACATTTTCCGAAATATTTTGGCTGCACTTTGGGTGAATATATGCGCCGAATCAAAATAAATCGCTCGCTTTCGCTGATACAATCCAATCCGGGTAATTTAACTGAAATTGCTTTTCAATGCGGATTTTCAGATCAAAGTCATTTTATCAGAACATTTAAAAACCAAACGGGTTTTTTACCCAAACAATTTCAAAAATTATAAGAGAGGCAAATTTCATTCTATTTTTTGGTTTTGATGTCGCATACTTTTGTCTCATCATAAACAATAAACCAAATCAAATGGAAACTCAAACTCTTTCTCGAAAACAAAAAATATTTAATTTTCCGGTAGTAAAAATTATTCTTGCTTTGCTTACTTTTATGGCAGTTGTAATTATTGGTCAGCAAATTGCAGTAAAATTACTGGACTTAACCTCGCTTGACAAAGACTACAGAAACTTTTTAAAAGGACTTTTTGTTTCCATCTCCTGCATCTTTAGTTATATTCTTTTCTTTAAAAAATACGATAAAAGGGTTGTAACAGAATTTGCGACAAAAGGATTGGCTAAAAATCTTTTTATTGGCTTTGCGATTGGTTTTATACTGCAGTCTTTTACAATTTTAGTAATTTACCTCAACGGAAGTTATAGCGTTGTAAAAATCAATCCAATTTCGTTTATCCTGATTCCGTTTGCTCTTATGTTTACGGTAGCCATTATCGAAGAAGTTTTGGTACGCGGCATTATATTTAGAATTATGGAGGAAAAATTAGGAAACTATATTTCACTGACTTTTTCTTCAGTATTATTTGGAGTTTTGCATTTAGCAAATCCTAATGTCACTTTGATTTCGGCAATATGTATTACTACTGCGGGTTTTTTAATGGGTGCTGCTTTTATTTACAGCCGTAATTTATGGATGCCAATTGCATTGCACTTTGCATGGAATTTTACCCAATCTGGAATTTTTGGCGCTATAACATCCGGAAACGAAAAAACAAATAGTTTGATAGTGGCTAAAATACAAGGTCCGGAATTTATTACCGGTGGAGAATTTGGTCCTGAAGGATCGATACAGGCGATTGTTTTTTGCGCTATTGGAACCATTCTGTTTTTGGTATTAAGCCATAAAAACAATAAAATTATAAAACCTTATTGGAAGAAATAATTAACAACCGTATCTAAAACAAAACTCTGATGAAATGATTGCTGTCAGGGTTTTGTATTTGATACGACAAAATTTTAACGCATCCAGTTGCTACCGAATACTATATAATATGCCCAGTCTTCCGGGCCTTTTGCGACGTCAACACCCATTCTGAGTTTAAATTTTCGGGCCAGTAAATACCTGAAACCTGTTCCGTAACTGTATACGACGGGTTTTGCAAAAGCCTGATCCCAATTGTCAAAAGCACTTGCCAGACCACCGTAACCCATAAGGCTCCATCTTCGGTATACATCCCATCTCAATTCGAGTTCGGTTACGACACTTGTTTTTCCCTGATATCTTGCGGCGGGAATTCCTCTTAAATTAATTCCCGGTAAGAGATAAAAAGGTGGTTTCCCAAAGGCTTGTTCCCCTTCAATTCGGAGTCCGCCAATTAATTTTTTGGTTACAGGATAATATCCAATTGCCGAAAGATTAACGCGCCAGGCATCATAATCACTTCCAATGACATCATCAGACCAAAAGAAATCTGATTGTATGCGAATTCCTTTATCGGGAGTAAAAATATTGTCCCGGCCATCAAACTGAATGGCTCCCCCAAACTGACTTACCAAACTATTAATGTCTTTTGGCTTGACAAAAGAGGGTGGAAGATCCAGATTTAAATCCGGCAATGTTATATTAGAATTTAGAAATAAATATTGTGGACCTGCGCTCCATTTTGCATTTCTAAATTGTTTTAGCCATTGTGTGTAGAATATGGTAGACTTAAAATTGAGCTTAAATTCTTTGTCGTTTCCATTGGGTAAATTTTCATAAAAAGAGAGGTTCATGTCGCCATAACCTGCCATTACCCGGTATAAAATTCTCGGTTTTATTAAAGTACCGGAACGAAAGGCGCCCACCATCCAGCTTTTGTTTTCGGTATACATTCCGATTCCTCCTGTAATATCGGGATTTATAAATCGTTTTTTGCCGTTTTCATCAACAACAGGTGCGTGTTTTTTTAGAAAAACAGGGACAATTGCACCTCCAATTCCGCCCAGAGCCGGTTCGGTAATTACTGTTGGAACTACAATAAAACCGTGTGCATAAATAATGTAATCGCTTAAATCGAATGCGCCGTCGAGAGAATCTTTTACGCTAATATGAGTTTTCTGTCCCTTTATAGTTTGAAATGAAAAAAAGCATATCATCAACATGAAAACCATTCTCTGAATAATTTTTCCTTTTTTAATGATAAAATCTGAAGGTGTATTTCTCATTTCAAGTCATTTAAGATTATCCTATTTCAACAAAAAACAGCAACTCTAATCGTTATTCTTCTATTACTTTTGCCAGGCTAAACACGTGTGCGAGTGTAAGGAAAAAGGTGTTTCCCTGAAAACGGTTTACGGCTTCAAATTCGGAAACCCAACGTAATCCTGCTGAAGTTTTAGAACCTATATGAAAATAGTTTACTTCGGCTCCTATTCCTGCAATTCTGTCCTTTGCAGGTTCAAGGACAGAATTACCAACCGGTATTTTGTCAGGTGATATTTTTCCTTGTAAATAATAAATTGCCCCGGCATTTAGTATTCCTTTTGGAGCTGTTTTTTCTGCATTCATCAAATAAAAAGTTTTTCCTAAACCTCCTTCAATACTTAAAATATCTCCGGTTTTTATATCTGTATCTTTCTTTTTACCGTTTATTTCATACGCCGCCAATGCCGAAAAATGAAAGGTCTTTTTATCATTGAAGAATATAGTTGTTCCTGCTGAAAATTCATTCATAAACATTCCCAGACCCGCATTGTCAGAAGCTCCCGCAGTAAATTTTCCGGTAGGAAGATATATTTGGTAACTAAATACAAAATCGGCTCTTTTGGTATGCCAGCCCAATTGTACAGGTTGTACAAACATATCTGTAAAGGCAAGTGAGTTTTTGGCATCCAGAGAATTTCCCTGAATGGTGTTTGATGCAAAAGCTAATAAAATACTTGCACCATAGTTAGCTCCCAGGATTTTAAAGTCACTTATATATGATGCTCCGGCTCCTGTTATAAACATCGTGATATCAGGATTTGCAACTGATTTATCTCCGTTTGCATTGCGCAGAGAACAAGCATCATAAAGATAACCAGGAACATAAACACTTAAAGTGTTAGCCGGTGCCTGAGTTCCGGATTGTAAACCCATTGCGCCAAGAATGTGTCCGCCTTTAAGCTGAGCATTTCCGGTAAAATATATCAACAAAAGAAAAAGTGTAAGAATTAATTTTATTAGTTGTCTGCGGGTATTAAAATTCGTTTTCATCTTGTTTATTTTAAATTAATGAAACCTGTATTGCTTTATTTTTCAGACTTTATCTAAGATTCTTTTAAATAAAAAGAAGCACTTTTTTCAGAATTAATTCTGATTATCTTAAAATATTCTGAAGGAGACTTACCTGTATGTTTTATAAAAGCTCTAAAACATGTAGTTCTTGATTTAAATCCGGATCCCCAGGCCATTCCTTCAAGAGATAAATCTTTCCATTCGGGATCATTTATTTTGTCTTTAAAAAATTCGATTCTTTTTAAATTGACATAGTCCTGAAAATGAAGGTTAAATTCTGAATTTATTAAATTAGAAAGATGATGAACTGAGATTCCGGTTTCATCAGACAGATCACGAATAACAAAATCTTTTTTCAGGAAAAGCTTTTTTGTAGAAAAAATATAATCCAGTTTTTCGAGATATTCCTGTTTTTTATCGGGAGTTAATTCCTTTACTAATGGCAAACTATTTTTGATTTCTTTTGTTTTTGTGACCGATGAAGTATCTGTAACAAAACTAAACTGATTACTTGTTTCTTCACTTATTTCATTATTAAAATCGTAAAAAACCTGAGGTTTGAAATAAAGCCATCCTACTGTAAAAACAAGTACTGCAGAAATTAATATATAACAGGAAAAGTCAAGATTATTAACCTGATTCATCAAAAAATAATGTACAAAAAGGGTAGAAAACAAAAACAAAATCATCAAATTATAAACTCTTATCCAGCTTAATATTTTTACACGCTGGAAATGATTTTCTTTAAATTTTTTCAAATCATAATTTAAAATCATCATTGTCTGGCAAAAAGCATACAATAGCCAAACCGTGAGACTTAACATAGAAAACGGGTTCTGTACTTTTACAGAAATATAATCAACCACATGAAGATTAATATAATTGCCAATCCATACAAAAATGGTTAAACCAAAATAAACCAGAAAGGGTAAAAAATGTAGCCAATCGTATTTCTTAAATATTTTTTTATCTGAAAACAAAATCGTTCTTACATAAAGAAATGCAGAAGGTGCCACCAAAAAAATAAAGGATTTTGTGATCATAAAAAGATCAGGGAAATGCTTAAAAATAGTAGCTGATAAGTAAAAATTATAAACACTGACAACAGCAAGGCTAAACAAGAACAATCCAAGGAAAAAACTTTTTGAGTAATTTTTTCTTGAAAATAGAACCATAAAGGAGGTAGCAAAACCAACCAGTGTCGCTATAAAAAAGAAAAGTGAAAGTACTATATCAACCATATGTTTAAGTTTCAATTATTAATATTGCTTCAACATGGATTATTTGTTAAAGACTATACCTGCCTTAAAGCAAGTATAATCTCTATTTAACAAATCTCTGAAAAGGTTTATTTTTTAGCTAAACCAGGAGGGAAACCTGCCAATATTTTTTTGACAGAACTCGCTATAAATTCTTCAGGATTGTCTGGTTTATTATCAATTTGTGCATTTCCTATTCCCTGCCAAACTAATTTTTGTGTTTTTGTAGAGACAATATCAATTACCAGAGAACCGTCTACATAATCGTAAGTATTAAATGTTGTGGTACCGCCGCCCATCATGGCTCCGCCGCCCCAGTATCCGTATGGACGGTACATTCCGCCATAGCCATAAAAATCAGAGTTTGCCGTAACAGATTGTTTGTTTTTTAAAATAGAAACTGCATTTACTTTTAAGTCAGGAGTACTGCTTTCTGTAAAGCCTTTGGCAATCATTTCGGCACGAATGGCTTTTGTAACACGGTCTACATTTAATTGGTTGACCTGTCCTTCCTGTGCTTTTAAATCATAAACGGCAAAGGTTTTATATTCACTAAAATTAGCAGCGTGGTCATAATCTGATGTAACGTTTACGGTTGGTGAGCAACTGTAAATTAGACCCAAAAGTAACATTGGGATTATTCTTATAGATGTGATTTTCTTTTTCATCTTATAGGATTTAAATTAATGATTAATTGAGTTTAACTTCTAATTATTTTAAAAAAATGCTTCAAAACTGTGAAAGAATGAGAAAAGGGCGTTTATACGGTGTGAGTATGGCGTAAATAACTAGAAAACAAATAATTGCAGAACATCAAAGATAAATCATTTTTTTCCAATTCGTTTGACAACAAATAAGTAATTAATTTTTCTAAGTATAAACTTAAACAAATTAATTCAATATGTAATAAAAATACTTCTTTTTTTATTGCTCAATGTTTTCTTGTTGTTAAGAAATTTCTGTTGTTATTAGATTATATATCTGTCGAAATTGGTAATCTTCCTTCTTTAATTGCTTCCAGCATTTGGGTATAATCGGCATCATTTTGATCTGCATACGAAATAGAAAATTTTGCTATTGCAGTGGCAAATTCATTACTGTTTCCTATATAACCGGACAATACAGAAGGATCACCTGTTCGTGCATGCGCTCTTGCTAATGCCCAGCCACATGCTTTTGCATAATCCGCCATATTTCTGGCTTTCATAATTTCGAGAACCGGTTTTACTTTGGCATCCCGAAGCTGGCGGATATAAAAAAACTTGTTCTGATCATCCTGTGTCCATCCCAAAAGCATATCCGATGCAGATTGCATTAGTTTTTGCCCCATAACAATTCGTTCGCCCTGATGCTTATACTTATTTTCAATTTTAAGATTTGGTTCTAATACGCTTTGTCTGGCTTCTTTAAACTGCAAAAAAATAGGTTCGCCCGTTGCCGACATTAATAAACTTATGCCACAAACTGTTCCCACACTTCCCACGCCTACCACCTTCATTGCAACGTCATGCAGTGTATATCTGCTTAATAAAACCTGCTTATCATCTGGTAATGACTCCATATATTTTTTGTGCGCGGTTTCTACTTCACGGATAATTCTTTTTCCTTCTTCTCCTGTTGGATGAAAAATCAAAGGCGGATCATCTTTTATTCTGGCACGATATCCATCCTGATAAGTCATTTTTGCAAATTCTTTTTCATGAGCTGTATACTCTGCTGCTTTTTTTATTCGCTTATGCTGAAATTCTTTTATTTCTTCATCTTCTCCTCTTTCGATAAGTTCTGCCAGATCAATGTCGGCATACCAAATTTGAAGTGCCGATAATTTACTGTATTCGAGCATATGTCTTTTGTAACTATCGGCCACATGCCAGGCAAATTCTTTGCAGTTTTTTTCCGAGAATTTTCTCCATCTTCCTGCAATTGCAAAACTGGTGGCGAGTCTTTTTATATCCCATTCCCACGGTCCGGGAAATGTTTCATCAAAATCATTTATATCAAAGACCAATTTTCGTTCAGGAGTTGCAAATCCTCCAAAATTCATTAAATGACAATCTCCGCAAAGCTGTAAATGAATTCCTGTGGTGGGAGTTTGAGCTAAATCTGACGCCATAATTGCTGCTGCTCCCCGAAAAAATGAAAATGGCGATTCCATCATTCGGCTATATCGTATCGGTAGCAAACTTTCGACTCTTCCTATATTTGTTTCAATAAGAATGTCAACCGGATTTTTTCTGTTTTCAGATATCTTCCATTTCTCATGCGCGTTTCGGGCTATAACTTTTCTAATTGCTGTGCCTTTTGCGTACCGTTCTGCTTTTGAAGCAACGGGATCAAATAAATTCTCGGTTTTATTTTCGAATTTTTCAGGCATGGCTTATAGTTTTATTTTAAAGCAAATTCATCGTTTTTGTGTCTTTCAATTTTAAAATTATTTTTTTCTTTAATTGGAGCCGGAAACCATTGACCATCCTGAACAATTTTTTTAGGAACATAGGTTCTGAAATTAATCGAAAATCCTTTTCCGGCTGGTGTTGGGAGCCAATTGCTTTCGATTGCTCCTTTTGGTAATGATGATGCCAGCCAGATACTTAGCGACCCATCAGGATTTTTCTTTAAACCCGAAACATTATTCAAATTATAGCGTTTTAACTTATTGTCAACCACTCTATAATCTGGTACACTATAAACTGTTGTTGACCAAAATGCATCAACAGCAGTTTCTGGCAATGCGTCTTTTGGGAATTTTATTTCATAAACTTTATCACCGCTTAAAGGTTGGTTTTTACTATCTATTAAACCAATAAAATAAACAGCTTCTTCTTTTCGGTTTGCCCACAAACCTCCATAATTAATAATATCACGAGCCAGGATATCATCTCCAAAATTTCCTGCGGCATATGATACTGACCATCCTCCTCTTTGAGTTCCAAAACCTTTGGCTCCTGCCAAAAATGCAGGAATTGCTTTTGTCTTAATTACTTCGTCAACATGTGTTTTGGCTTTATCATTTGTTTTTCGATATTGTTCTATCGCAATTGCTTTGTCCTGATATTCTTTTGCTTTAGGCATTACATCCGGATACGATGCGATAACTTCTTCGACTTTGTCAAATATTTCGCCGCCAATTGGTTTCTGGGGTGTAAAATCAGGAATGGTTACAGGAGGTGCAATTTTAATTCCGTCGGGAACGGTAAATGTAAATTGTCTTTGCAGTTTTTGAGCAATATCCGGTGTTCCTTTCAATTCTACACGAGCCAGCATTTTTGCTTTTTCTGATGGCAATTCGATTTTTACAGCATCGGCAGGAATCGTTGGATTTGTTCCTTTTAGAACCAAAGCAAATTTTCCGTAAGGTGTTTTAGGGAAATTACGATTGTTGATATTCACAATTACTTCTCCCCAGCCATCGAGTAATTCTGCAGTATAATAACGGTTTTCAATTTTAGGAACATTCAAAATAACAGTATGCTCTTTATCAACAGCAATCCAAGCTTCAAGATAAGCAACATCTAAATTTGGATTCACAAATTGAGCCGTACCCAGCGGGTTATATTTGATTTTGTTATAACCTACTTTTTCTACATTTATATCATGATTCTCTTGTTGAATTACCAAATATCTTCCGTACAAATAGGTATAAGCATCAATTATATCCTGATCTGAAGGTTCTGTTTTATTCTCTGAAGCTGTAGTGCTTGTAGCAGATGTTGAAACTTCTTTTTTGCAGCTAAAAAATAAAAATAGCACGGATAAAATTATAAGCCCTTTTTTCATGTGATTAATTTTAAAATTAAAAAAATGATTTTTACGAACCCGGAAACACAAAAGCCACAACAGCTCTTAATCCCCAGTCAGGTCTTATGTTAGAATGGCCTACAATTGGTATTAAGGGCATAACAGCAAATTGCATTGTTTGGCCTCCTAATTTTGTAATGGCTCCTACATTTGGGCTAATCGTTATAAGTGTTGTATTTCCTTCCCAGTTTTGTGTAATCTCAGAGGTAATACCCAAACTTGCACCGCTTTTGTAACTATGAGTTAAGAATATCTGTGTGTAAAACTGATTAAAATCGGCCCTGTCTTCATTTCCTGCCACCGACCATATCTGATTTGCAATAAAACCTATCGAAAGTCCTTTTCCCTGATGCATGACCAAAACACTTGGCCCGATTCCAAATTTTTCTGTTCCCAGAAATTTATCTGTAGCCGTTGGTACCAAAAAAGCAGGGCCAACTCCCAAGATAATTCCCTTAGTTTTAGGAGCGAAAAATGCTGTGACTGTTGCATCGCTTAAACCAAACTCATGTGTGTTTTCGCCGGTAACATCCTGCTGATCTACCACGGGAAGAATATAGCGTGTAATTAAATTTAAATTATCGCTCAATTTAAAAGGAATTACAGGCTGTATATTTATTTGGTATTTTGATCCATTGTAAGCACCGATTCCATAAGTTAAATTATTCTGCAAAGGAACACTTATCAAACTCGCAACCGGATTGGCCAATTTATCTGCCAGTTCCTGAGCGCTGGCTCCTGATTTCTCTTCTTGCGCAAAAACACTACAACTTAAAAGAAAACAAAATGTAGTGTACAGGTATTTGTTTGAAATATTAGACAATGGGCTTTTCATGATTTTCTTTCTTTAGAAGATTCTTATCAATATTAAAATCAGATTATTTATCCGGAAATACTTTTTTCCAATCATCCTTCATACTGATGACATGATATTTATATTTAGCAGCAGTATTTAAGGAAAGGTTATCTTTTTCCTGATAACTATATTCTCTAATAGAATCGTTGTGATTTACGATCATTTGAAAGGAAGGATATTTGCTTCCCTGAGAATATCTTAACATGGCAAGATCACCGGCACCGCCTTCGTTACCGCACGCAAAAACAGGTCGCTGACCAATATGAAGCTGTATTCCAACCGGTTTGCCAACCTTATCATCTAAAAGATCAAGAGCAGGCTCTCTGACAATGTTGTTTGTGGCATCATCAAATTTATATTTGAAAGAAGTTCCAACAACTTGTTCTTTCGGAATGCCATAAAAATCAGCTGATATTGCTCTTACTAATTCGATCGTTCCACCGGTTACAATGAAAGTTTTGAAACCATTTGCACGCAAATAATTCAACAGCTCCAATTGTGGCTGATATCTGATTTGTTTTAGGGTAACATTTTTTCCCGGGTATTTTGCTCCGGCAAAAAACTCTTTTGTAGATGCTTCAAACTCGTCTTCGGTCATCCCTGTATGAGTTGCTGCAACTAATTCGATAAGCGCTTTATCACCTCCTTTTTCAAAAAAGTTTTGTCTTTTTCGACAACTGCCTTAAAAGGTTGTTTTTGAGCCAAAGCAGGATTTTTTTCAATCATTTTTTTGACTCTGTAAAAAGCAAATAATTCCTGAACATATGGTTTTTCAGCCCAAAGTGTTCCATCATTATCAAACGTTGCAATTCTGCTTTCAACCGGAATAAAATCAGGGCTTCCTTCCTTAGTCACTTTTGTAACATAAGCTATAATTTCTTTTTTGAGTGTTCCGTCATTCCAGCTTGGTAGCGGATCAGAACTTGTTGCCACAGTTACTGTGCTATCTTTAGGATTAACAGTAGTAACACCATCAGTTTTTTTACAAGAGACAAGCAATAATAAAAACAGGGGCACTATATATATATATCTATACATGATGATACTATTTAAGTGAAAAGAAACAGGACTATTTAAAATCCTGTTTCCTTAAAGTATTATTATTTCTTTTTTGATGCTGCTTCATCCTCTTTTAATTTAGGAAGTACATTCTTCTCAATATATTTCTGTGCTTTAATATCTTTCATTGCCTCTTCCATAATTGTATAAGCTGAGAAGCTTGGCGGAATTGATCTTGGAGGATATTCTTTAAATGTTTCTGCAAATACAACTACATCTTGTATTGCGCCATACATTAGCTGAACGTGATTCAACTGCCATTCCCAAAAACTATTCGAAGTGATATCGGCTCTTTCAAAAGGATCCTGGTACAAATTGAATATTTTTTGTAAACGAAGTTTAGTAAAAGGCTCTGCCCAGACTCCCATTGTACCTCCCAAACGTTGTTCGGCAAAAACATATTTATAATCACCTTCTCTTAAACCAACCAATAAGCCATCATCATCTGTATAGAAAAATTTATCTCTGGCACTTTTTTGCGTTTTGCCACGTAAAAAGTTACTTTGATCAAAACCATCTAAATGCACTTTGTAAGTTTTTCCGTTTGCATTGTAACCTTTTAAAAGTTTATTGGTTAAATCTGGCTCACCGACAATTGATGCTAAAGTTGGAATCCAGTCATTGTGAGACATTAATTCAGTTGTAACTTGTCCTGGTTTAATTACTCCTGGCCAACGTACTAAACATGGAACACGGAAAGCGCCTTCCCAGTTAGTATTTTTTTCTGAGCGAAAAGGGGTCATTGCTCCATCAGGCCATGTATTCATATGAGGACCATTATCTGTAGAATAAACTACAATAGTGTTATCAGCAATACCCAAATCATCTAATGCTTTTAAGATATCTCCAATTGTTAAATCGTGTTCGATCATACCATCAATATATTCACTATCTCCATGAGTATATTTTCCTCTATGTTCTGCCCTAACGTGTGTACGAAGGTGCATACGTGTAGCATTGAACCAACAGAAAAATGGTTTACCTGCTGCATTTTGTCTTTTAATAAAATCAATAGCAGCTGCAGATGTTTCATCATCTATAGTCTCCATTCTTTTTTTAGTAAGAGGGCCCGTATCTTCTATTCTTTGTTTTCCAACTCTGCCAAATCGTGGATCTGTCGTTGCATCATCCGAATTTGTTGCAGTACATTTTAGTACTCCTCTAGGACCAAATTTTTTCAAATATTCGGGGTCTTTAGGGTAATCAGGCAATTCCGGTTCTTCTTCGGCATTTAAGTGATACAGATTTCCGAAAAATTCGTCAAAACCATTTACTGTAGGTAAACTTTCGTTACGATCTCCTACGTGATTTTTACCAAACTGTCCTGTAACATACCCTAAGTTTTTCATAATCCCTCCAATAGATGGATCTAATTGGCTCATTCCCATAGGTGCTCCCGGGAAACCTACTTTTGTAAGCCCGGTACGAAGGCCATGCTGTCCTGTTAATAAAGCAGCACGTCCGGCAGTACAGCTTTGTTCTCCATAATAATGTAAAAAACGTAATCCTTCGTTTGCCAGACGATCAATATTAGGTGTAGTATATCCCATTATACCATCACTGTAAGCACTTATATTAGTGGTTCCAATGTCATCTCCCCAAAGTATTAAGATATTGGGCTTTTTTGAATTCTGTGCCTGAATTTCAACTACTGAAAAACATATTAATGCAAATAACATTGCATTCTTAAATCTCCATTTAAAATTTATTTGTTTCATGGTAATAAAAATTTATTAATAATCTTTTTGTATATATGGTAATGTGTAAATCAGAGAATAATTTCTTAAGTAATGCTAAAAAAAATGTGTTCTTGTCTAGTGAAATACAGATTGATTATTTACATATTATTTCGAAAAATTGAACAAGAAATTTCTTAACTTTTTTTAAGTATCTCAAAATTAATTAATAAAAAACCGAAAAATTGTATCGAAAGAGGTTCAGGTTGTTTCATTTTATAAAATGAAACGACATAAATGCTTTATTTAGTTGCATTTTCACATTCTGTAAAAATAAAAAGGCGACAAAGCAAAAAAGAGTAGAAAAAACACTTTATCAATCGGAAGACATATCTATAAATTCAGATTGTGATATAGTGTTTTGATTTTAAAAAATAAAAAAGTATTTAACGCAAAAAAGCCATCAAAATTGATGGCTTTTATTTTATTTTCAAAACGAAAATTATTCTATTTCAGAAACTCTCATGGTGTTAACCATTCCTTTATCTTTAATTGGCATTGCTGCAAGGTTAATTAAATAATCCCCTTTTGAAGCGTATCCTTTTTGAACTGCAATTTCGTTAACATCAGTTACAGTATCATCTGTACTTTCGTCTTTATCGTAGAAGTATGATTTTACTCCCCATAATAAATTCAATTGTGTTAAGATTCTTCTGTTTGAAGTAAATACTAAAATATGTGCTGATGGTCTCCACGCTGAAATTTGGAAAGCTGTGTAACCGCTATTTGTTAAAGTACAAATTGCTTTTGCTTTGATTTCATTTGCCAATAAAGCTGCCTGATGACAAACTGTTTTAGTAACAAAACGTTTTGTTTTAATTTGCGGTGTGTTTTGTGGAACCTGAATAAGCGGTGAATCTTCAACTGCCTCACAAATTTGAGTCATTTTTTGAATTACCTGTACAGGATAATTACCTGTAGCAGTTTCTCCAGACAACATTACAGCATCTGCTCCATCCATTACTGAGTTAGCAACGTCATTTACTTCTGCTCTTGTTGGCGTTAAACTTGTAATCATTGTCTCCATCATTTGAGTAGCAACGATAACAGGAATTCTAGCCGTTTTTGCTCTGCGAATCAAATCTTTTTGTACCAATGGAACTTCGTGTGCAGGAAGTTCAACTCCTAAATCTCCACGGGCAACCATAAGGCCATCACAATAAGCAATAATTTTATCTATATTTTCAAGCGCTTCCGGCATTTCAATTTTTGCAACAATTGGAATTTTGTACTCAGAATGCTTAGCAATTAATTCTTGTAAATCTTGTAAATCACGAGGTGTTTTTACAAACGAAAGTGCGATCCAGTCTACTTTTTGTTCAATAGCAAAAATAGCATCTGCAATATCTTTTTCAGTTAAAGCCGGTAAAGAGATTTTAGTGTTTGGTAAATTAACTCCTTTTTTAGATTTTAATTCTCCACCCTGAATTACTTTAGCAACAACTTCAGTTTTTTTATCCGTAGAAATAATTTCAAAAATAAGTTTTCCGTCATCAAGCAAAATACGCTCTCCAGGATTCACATCATTTGGAAAGTTTTGGTATTTCATGAACACTTTTTGTGCTGTTCCTAAAATATCTTCTGCAGTTGTAAAAGTAATTAAATCACCATCGTGTACAACAGTTCCTTCTTCCATTACACCAACTCTAAGTTTTGGTCCCTGCAAATCTCCAAGGATTGCAGTTGTGTAACCAAACTCGTCGTTTAAGCCTCTAATGATATTAATTTTGTCTTTTACTCCTTCGTAATCTGCATGCGAAAAATTGATTCTAAACACATTAACCCCTGCTTCGATCATATCCTTGATAATCTCTCTCGTACTACATGCAGGCCCAAGTGTAGCTACAATTTTAGTTTTTTTGTTTGTTAGCATTTTTTTTAAAAAATTAAATTGTTCTTTGATTTTATTTTATTGGTATCAACAACATAAATAGCTGCGATGCTCTCGATGGTATTTAATTGTTGTTGAATTTCTGAAAAATCAATAGCCTCTTCACTATTCTCTATTTTCAGGAAAAAATCCACCTTTTTAAATTCAGGAAGTAAATGAATTGTTGTTGAAACCTCACTTGTTTCATTGGAAAACAAATTCTGGAAATCATTTGTACTCACTGAAATGATTTCATTTTTATTCTGAATCAGATTCCATGTAACGGCTTTCTCAGAATCATAATAATAAAACCTAGAAAAATTTGCCTCACCTTCCTTAGTCTGAGCATGGATCTCGTTTTTGCTCTTACTTAAGTTGATCGGAAGTTTTTTATTGATAAAATAGGCTAATCTATAATCTTCTATCGAAGTATGAATTGCCATTAAATAATAATCAATTTCGTCAAATTCGTCTAAATCCAATCTATGAATTGCCATATCATGAAAAATCTAGGTGTAAATATACTATTTCTATTGGAGCATCAATAGTTAAGACGCGGTTGTTTTTGTTAATTTATAAACGAAAACGTTATAGCTTTAAGAAAGTTAAAGCATTTTTGTGGTTATTTCTTATCTATTTTTTCCTGAAAAGCAAAATAAGCTCTTTGCGATGCCTTTTCTTCAGCCTTCTTTTTTGAAGTAGCTCTTGCTCTAGCAATTACTTTATCGTCTATACTTAATTTTACACCAAATAAGCGTTGTCCGTCTATACCATTATCTTCAAAAATGTCATAATGAAAGATTCTCTTTTCTTTCTGACACCATTCGATAACCAAACTTTTATAACTAATTACTTTTCCTTCAAGTCTTGCGATGTCAACATAAGGTGTAATGACTCTTTTTTGGATAAACTTTTCGCAAAACGCATAACCGCGGTCTAAATAGATAGCACCAACAAGTGATTCAAAAATATTACCATGAATATTTTCTCCAAAATGCTGTACTGGTACTTTGCTCTCTACAAACCGAACCAGGTTTAAGTCCTTACCTAATTCATTCAAATGCTCACGACTTACAATTTTAGAACGCATTTTGGTTAAATAGCCCTCATCTCCATTTGGTGCTTTGTTAAACAAATGTGCAGCAATCACGGCACTTAACATGGCATCACCTAAAAATTCTAGTCTTTCATAATTTATCGCATTTCCTTGCTCATCCAATTTGTTTGAAGATCGATGCGTAAATGCTTTCTTATAAAAATCTATTGAAACAGGCTGAAAACCAAGTATTTTCTGAATAGTGTCAAAAAAAATCCCGTCTTCTTGAGAACGGGATTTTGAAAATATTTTTTTGATAATATTCATAGACAAAACTAGTCAACTAATTTTTTAAACAATACACAAGCATTGTGTCCACCAAAACCAAACGTATTACTCATCGCAACATTTACCTCTCTTTTTTGAGGTTTGTTAAGAGTAAGGTTTAAAGCAGGATCAATGTTTTCATCAACAACCGTATGGTTAATCGTTGGAGGAACAAGGCTGTGTTGCATTGCTAAAATAGAAGCAATAGCTTCAATAGCTCCGGCAGCACCAAGTAAGTGTCCTGTCATTGATTTTGTCGAGTTGATATTGATATTTTTTGCATGATCACCAAAAACAGCGCTGATTGCTTTTAATTCGGCAACATCTCCTAATGGAGTAGAAGTTCCGTGAGTATTGATGTGATCAACATCTTCAGGATTCATTCCAGCATCTCTTAATGTATTTTTCATTACTGCAATAACTCCAATTCCTTCCGGATGTGGAGCTGTTAAATGGTAAGCATCAGATGACATTCCGCCTCCGCCAACTTCACAATAAATTTTTGCGCCTCTGGCTTTAGCATGTTCATATTCTTCAAGAACCAAAGCTCCTGCTCCTTCTCCTAACACAAAACCATCTCTGGTTGCATCAAAAGGTCTCGAAGCTGTTTCCGGACTTTCGTTTCTTGTTGATAAAGCATGCATAGAGTTAAAACCTCCCATACCTGCAATAGTAATAGCGGCTTCTGAACCACCAGATACAATTACATCACACATTCCTAAACGAATGTAGTTGAAAGCATCAATTAAAGCATTTGCAGAAGATGCACATGCAGAAACAGTAGTATAATTTGGACCCATATAACCATTACGCATCGAAATGTGTGCTGGTGCAATATCGGCAATCATTTTAGGAATAAAAAACGGATTGAATTTTGGTGTTCCGTCTCCTTTAGCATAATAAATAACTTCTTCCTGAAAAGTTTCTAAACCTCCAATTCCTGCTCCCCAGATAACACCAACTCTTGTTTTGTCGACATTATCATTAGTAAGTCCGGCATCTTTAATAGCTTCATCACTTGCAGCAACTGCATATTGAGCGAATTTATCTAATCTACGAGATTCCTTGCGATCCATGTAATCTTCAATGTTGAAGTTTTTTACTTCGCAGGCAAATTTCGTTTTATGCTTCTCTGTATCATAATACGTGATAGGAGCGGCTCCGCTAACTCCATTCACAAGTGCCTCCCAGTAATCCTGGATATTATTCCCGATCGGAGTAAGAGCACCTAATCCTGTTACAACAACTCGCTTTAACGTCATAAATATGTATTTTGTACTTTAAACAAATAAAACCCACGCTTTCTTAATTGTATTGTTACTTAAGAGCCATGGGAATTACAATATAAATATATCTTTTTGATTGAAAATCAATCGAAATTTAAATTTTAAAAAAATAATAACACCCGATCCTTAGAAATTTCAAAAATCAAAAGTCAAATTCCAATTGGAATTTGGAATTTCAAAAATTGGTATTTTTAGAAACCGGGTGCAGTATTATTATTTTTTAGCTTCCTCGATATAAGAAATAGCTTGACCAACAGTAGCAATGTTTTCTGCTTGATCGTCTGGAATTTGAATATCAAATTCTTTTTCGAATTCCATAATAAGCTCAACAGTGTCTAATGAGTCAGCTCCTAAATCATTAGTGAAGCTTGCTTCTGTTACAACTTCGTTTTCGTCAACACCTAATTTGTCTACGATAATCGCTTTTACTCTTGATGCAATGTCTGACATAATCTTTAATTTTAGAATTTAATTTGTTGGCAAAAATAAAAAACTTTATTTTAAAACAACTATTTAGTTTATAAATGTGATACTAATTTATAAAATTAATTTCAAGAAAGCCCTTTTAATACTATTTATTTTCGATTTTTATTCCGTTTTTTGCATTCTCAAAATAAATCATATTATGAAAAAAATTGTTGTTTTTGCCTCAGGATCAGGAACTAATGCAGAAAATATTATAAAGTATTTTTCAAAAACTAAAATTGCAAAAGTTGTTTCTGTATTTACCAATAATGCTGCGGCAAAAGTCATCGAAAGAGCAAAAAATCATCAAATTCCTGTCGAAATCTTCTCAAAAAATGAACTTTTGGAACGAAACGTACTACAAAAAATACAAAAAATCGATCCGGATCTGATAGTTTTGGCTGGCTTTTTACTCAAGTTCCCCGAAAACATAATTGAACAATATCCAAACAAAATTATAAACATACATCCCGCGCTTTTACCTAATTATGGAGGTAAGGGAATGTATGGAATGCACATACACAGAGCTATAATTAATAATAAGGAAAAAGAAACCGGAATCTCTATTCATTATGTAAATGAAAATTATGATGAAGGCGGCATTATTTTTCAGAAAAATGTAGTTCTAACAGAAGATGACACACCAGAAACGGTGGCTGAAAAGATTCACGAACTGGAACAAAAGTATTTTCCAGAGATTATTCAGACTATATTGGAAAAATAAATTTCAGTTTTGGATAAGTTGAAAAATCTAAAATCTGAATTCAAAAATCTACAATCTAAATAAATGGATCACGAAGTACATATATATACTGATGGCGCTGCAAAAGGAAATCCCGGAAACGGTGGTTATGGCGTTGTGATGGAATTGGTTGGAACACCACATAAAAAAGAATTTTACGAAGGTTTTCGTTTGACCACTAATAACAGAATGGAGCTTTTGGCTGTAATTGTTGGTTTAGAAAAATTGAAAAATCCAAATATGAAGGTTTTGGTTATTTCAGATTCTAAATACGTAGTCGATTCTGTTTTAAAAAAATGGGTATTGGGCTGGGAGAAAAAGAAATTTTCCGGACGAAAAAACCCTGATTTATGGAAACGCTTTTTAATTGTGTACCGCAAACATCAAGTCGATTTTAAATGGATTAAGGGTCACAACAATCACCCTCAAAACGAACGCTGCGATCAATTGGCCGTTATGGCATCAATGCAGCCTAAACTTTCTGTTGACGAATATTACGAAAACATCGGTTCAAAAATGGATTAAAAAAAATAACGTATCATGAAAACTGCTTCCTGATACGTTATTCAAGCTACTAACTTAAAAAAATCTTATTGTTCTTTATCTAAATCTTTGGCAGTTTTAAATCCGCCCAATAAGCCAACTCCGGCCATGATAAAAATGATTGAAGGATAAACAGCATCATCATCTAATGAAGTGTAAGTTGTAATTAATAAGGCAAGGAAAATTCCAACGCCGCTTCCTATTAATAAAAAAGCTAAATTCACAACAAAAACTTTCCAGGCAGAGCCTCCTTTTCCTGCTCCCTTCAAAAAGATACTGGCGTCAACGCCTTTTTCTATAAGCGCCATACGCTCTCTGTTTCTGGTTGAGAAAAAAGATAGACAATCCCAAAGATCATCGCAAAAAGACTAACTGGTATTAATACTTGTGGTCCCATAATTTTTATGTTTTTATAATTGATTGATACTCCATATGACGACAGCTTTTAAATTAAGGTTACAAATATTTGAAGAAAAATTACAAAAATTAAATTCCAAATTTAAAAGTCACTGATTATCAATTAATTTTGGGTTTGTTGTTTTGCCTGGTAAAACTGAAATCTTCGTCAAAGTTTTAAACTTTGACAAAGATGAAGACTAAGTAAATACATGAATTTACAATCAGCATAGAATTTGAAATTTATTTTCAAATATTTGTAACCTAAACCCAGAACGTGTCGTCCTATATAATATGAGTACTTTAGAAGATCAGTATTATATCGATAAAATTCTGCAGGGCGAAACAAATGCGTTTGCCGTGCTGGTGGACCGTTATAAAAATATGATTTTTACTTTGGCACTCAAAATGATTAAAAACAGAGAAGAAGCCGAAGAAGTTGCTCAGGATACTTTTATCAAAGCTTATAATTCTTTAGCGAAGTTTAAAGGTGATTCTAAGTTTTCGACATGGATTTACAGAGTAGCTTATAATACGTGTTTAGATCGCTTGAAGAAAAATAAAAAAGAAGACAATAATATTTCGATAGATGAATTTTCGGCACATTTAATTAAAACAATGGATAATGCTTTGAGTGCTTTAGAAGATAAAGAACGAAAGCAGACGATTCAGAATTGTTTAAATTTATTGCCAAGGGAAGAGAATTTCCTGCTAACTTTATTTTATTTTGAAGATCAGAGTTTAGAAGAAATCGGAAAAATCATGAATATCAATGCTAATAATGTCAAAGTAAAATTATTTAGAAGCCGACAAAAATTAGCTGTAATTTTGAAAAAGCAATTAGAACCAGAACTATTAGATTATTATGAAAGAGAGCGATAAAAACATAGAAAATCTTATTGATAAAATGATGGGCGAAAATACTTTGGAATCGCCATCTATGGACTTTACTTCAAAAATAATGGCTCAGGTTCTGGTAGCAGAAAAAAGTAAAGCTAAAAGCTACAAACCTTTAATTTCTAAAACAATCTGGATTTTGATTGGTTTTGGTTTAATTTCCTTAATTGTTTACGCATCATTTTTTTCAGGAACTCAATCTAATTTGGTAATTGATAAATCTTATACAGAAAGATTCTCTGCTGTGTTTTCAGGAATCCATCTCTCAAAAAATATTTTATATGCTGTCCTGATTGTGCCTTTTATGATTTTAATTCAGGTTGGTGTTTTGAAGAATTATTTTGATAAGAAGTACGAGTTGTAAAGTTGTTAAATCTGACTAAAAACTTTTAAAATCAATAATTGTGAATTTTATTTATCGTAATTTTGTATTGTTCATTAATTTAAAAGAAAATGATACAGAAAACCATTACTCCTAAAGATAAAATTGTGAATCTTTCTTTTGAAATTCCAAAAAATTACATTGGAAAAGTCCTGAAAGTATCTATTGATTTTGAGAATGAAACCGATCAAATTGAAAACAATTTATCTAAAGAAGATTTTGCAGAATGGATAAAAACTGCTGAAAATACTTCAACAATGTCTTTAGAAAAGTTTAATGAAAGATGGGAAGAGAAAAAACTCAAAATCCAAAACAATATACGTTAGATATATCGGAGAGGTATTTCCAAAATTTAGAAGAGATTGTTGATTATATTGCCTTCGTAAAACATCAACCCCTAAATTCAATTAAAATTGGTAATGGAATAAATAAGGTTATGAACAAAATAGTTCATGATCCACTAATTTATGCTCAATGTGAAAACTTACCGACAAAAAATAAAATCTACAGAGAAGCTGCCTACAAAACATGGCTTATTATATTTAAAATCAAAAATAATCATGTTACCATTCTTGGCGTTTTAAGTGGGAAAAGAAAAATTTCATCTTTTACAAAACTGAAATAAATATTGAAGATTTTTTCAATTAAATATTGCAATTTAAATCCTAAAACCTTATTTTAAGCACTCCAAAAAATATAATTTAACCAATTCATTTACAATAGTTTTAGCCCCGCAAACGATATTGTTTTTTTATGAAAATTTTGCGAACCTAAACCGTTGCAATATTGTAACTTATGAAGTATCTTTGCACCCTAATTCGAAATTCATAAAATGAATAAATTATTGATTGTTGGAACGGTTGCTTTCGACGCGATTGAAACTCCTTTCGGAAAAACAGATAAAATTTTAGGTGGTGCTGCAACGTACATTGGTTTATCGGCATCATTTTTTAACTTGCAATCGGCCATTGTTTCTGTAGTTGGCGACGATTTTCCACAAGAACATTTAGATCTTTTAACTTCAAGAAATATTGATATCTCTGGTATCGAAATTGTAAAAGGCGGAAAAACCTTTTTCTGGAGCGGTTTGTATCACAACGATCTAAATTCAAGAGATACTCTTGTTACTGAACTAAACGTTTTGGCTGACTTTCAACCAAAAGTTCCTCAAAATTATAAAGATGCTGATGTTGTGATGTTAGGAAACTTACATCCTTTAGTACAAAGTAGTGTTTTGGATCAAATGGAGAAAAAACCAAAATTGGTAGTTTTAGATACTATGAATTTTTGGATGGATTGTGCTTTACCGGAATTATTAGAAGTAATTAAACGTGTAGATGTTATTACAATCAATGATGAAGAAGCAAGACAACTTTCAGGAGAATATTCATTAGTAAAAGCTGCGGCTAAAATCCAGGAATTGGGACCAAAATATGTGGTGATCAAAAAAGGAGAGCACGGCGCACTTTTATTCCATAATAGAGAAGTGTTTTTTGCACCGGCATTACCATTAGAAGATGTTTTTGATCCAACAGGAGCCGGAGATACTTTTGCGGGTGGTTTTTCTGGATTTATTGCACAAAGCGAAAACATTTCGTTTGGCAACATGAAAAATGCAATAATTTACGCTTCGAATTTAGCTTCATTTTGTGTGGAGAAATTTGGAACCGAAAGGATGGAAACATTAAGCAAAGCTGAAGTAGCGATTCGATTACAGCAATTTAAATCGTTAACGCAGTTTGACATAGAAATATAATGCCCGAAAGCCTCGATAACACGGGGCTTTTTTATTACGTTAATACACACAACTTACAACAACACAAATACAAAACACAATGAGCGACGCGTTAAAACACGAATGTGGTATAGCCTTAGTTAGACTTCTGAAACCGCTTGAATATTACAAAGAAAAATACGGAACTGCTTTTTACGGAATACAAAAAATGTATCTGATGATGGAAAAGCAGCACAACCGCGGACAAGATGGAGCAGGTTTTGCAAGCATCAAACTAGATGTTGATCCGGGACAACGATACATCAGCAGAGTTCGTTCGAATCATGCACAGCCTATTCAGGATGTTTTTGCACAAATCAATGATCGTATCAATGAAGAGCTAGGTGCTCATCCGGAATATGCAGATGATGTTGCCGCTCAAAAAGCAAACATTCCTTATATAGGAGAATTGTTTTTAGGTCATGTTCGTTACGGAACCTTCGGAAAAAACAGCATCGAAAGTGTTCATCCATTTTTGCGTCAAAGTAACTGGATGCACCGTAATTTGATTTTGGCAGGGAACTTTAATATGACGAATGTTAAAGAACTTTTCGAAAACTTAGTGGAACTTGGTCAACATCCAAAAGAAATGGCCGATACTGTGACAGTAATGGAAAAGATTGGACATTTCTTAGATAAAGAAGTAATGCAATTATACCAGGACTGTAAAGCAGAAGGTTATTCTAAAAGAGAAGCTTCTCCGGTAATTGCAGACCGATTGGATATTGCAAAAATATTAGCACGCTCTGCAAAAAATCTTGACGGAGGTTACGCAATGGCCGGATTATTAGGTCATGGTGATGCTTTTGTTTTTAGAGATCCAGCCGGAATTCGTCCTGCTTATTTTTATCAGGATGATGAAGTGGTTGTTGTTGCTTCTGAGCGACCTGTAATTCAAACCGTATTTAATGTTCCGTTTGAAAGCGTTCAGGAAATTGAGCCGGGAAATGCTTTGATTATCAAGAAAAGCGGAAAAGTTTCGATGGAACAAATTCTGGAACCAACCGTAAAAAAGCATGTTCTTTCGAAAGAATCTATTTCTCCAGAGGAAGTGATGCTGAAATTTACCAGGAACGTAAAAACTTAGGAAAGCTAATTTTACCTGCAGTTCTTAAGTCAATTGACAGTGATACAGATAATACTGTTTTCTCTTATATTCCAAATACTGCCGAAACTTCATTTTATGGTTTGGTTGAAGCAGCTCAGGATTTCTTAAATCAGAGAAAAAATAATTATATTCTGGAAAACAGAAATACGCTTACAGCTGAAACATTGCAAGAATTATTGGCTGTAAAAATTCGTACTGAAAAAGTTGCTATTAAAGATGCTAAACTAAGAACTTTCATTACAGAAGACAGCAGCCGTGATGATTTGGTAGCACACGTTTATGATGTAACATACGGCGTTATCAAACCAACAGATAATTTGGTTATTATTGATGATAGTATCGTACGTGGTACAACATTAAAAATGAGTATCATTAAAATGATGGATCGTTTAAAACCAAAACGTATTGTAATCGTTTCATCGGCACCACAAATTCGTTACCCTGATTGCTACGGAATTGACATGGCGAAACTAGAAGGTCTTGTTGCTTTTAGAGCAGCTCTTGCTTTACTGAAAGAAAGAAATCTATACCATATAGTTGATGAAGTTTATACAAAATGTAAAGCTCAGGAAAATTATCTTGATACAGATGTTGTAAATTACGTAACAGCTATTTATGACCAATTTACTCCTGAAGAAATTTCAGATAAAATTGCAGAAATGTTAAGTTCTCCGGAAATTAATGCTGAAGTAAAAATTATATTCCAAAAGGTGGAAGATCTGCATATTGCCTGTCCTAAAAATCTTGGAGACTGGTATTTCACAGGAGACTATCCAACGCCTGGTGGAAACCGTGTTGTAAACAGAGCATTCATGAATTTTTATGAAGGTAAAGACGCACGAGCGTATTAAAAAAATACTAACAAAAGGTTAAATTGTGCACTTTATCGGTTTTTTTGCCGTTCATCCTATATGTTTGGCAAAATCGCACATCTAAGATACTTTTGGGATACCATAACATTAGTAGGTTAAGTTTATGGTAGATTTGGGGCAAAAAGGGTGGAAGAAATTCCACCTTTTTTATTGGAATAAACTCAAAAAACATATAAAAAGACAAGGCAAAGTAAGAAATTACGTATTTCATCGGGTTTATTTGCACTTCGTCTAGAATATTTGTGAAATCGATATAGCTATTATATATTTACTATACCATAACATTAGTAGGTTAAGTATATGGTAGATTTGGGGCAAAAAGGGTGAAAGAAATTTCACCTTTTTTATTGGAGTAAACTCAACGAATGACCAAAGTAAGAAAATACGCATTTCATCGATTATATTTGCACTTCATCTAAAATAGTTGGTATTACAATTTAACTATTCTATTTTTATAATACCATTACATTAGTAGGTTAAGTATATGGTAGATTTGGGGCAAAAAGGGTGGAAGAAATTCCACCTTTTTTATTTTACAATTATAGAGAATAGAACAAAGAAAATAGAATAAAGATTGTTGAACATTTTAACTATCTGACAAAAAAAGACGGACAGCTATCAAGCCATCCGTCTTTTTTCTTTACTCTTTATTCTATTATCTTGCTTGAGACTATTTCTCTAAAGCATATCTTCTTGCAACTTCTGTCCAGTTAATTACATTAAAAAAAGCTTCGATGTAATCTGGTCTTCTGTTTTGATAATTTAAATAATAAGCATGCTCCCAAACATCCATTCCTAAAATTGGAGTTCCACCGCAACCAACTTCCGGCATTAATGGATTGTCCTGATTTGGAGTTCCGCAAACATCTAATTTTCCGCCTTTTTGTACACATAACCAAGCCCATCCTGAACCAAATTGTGTTGCACCAGCTTTAGCAAATTTTGCTTTAAACTCTTCAAAAGTTCCAAAAGAAGATTCAATAGCAGCCAACAAATCACCTGTTGGTAATCCGCCACCGTTTGGAGTCATTACAGTCCAGAATAAATTGTGGTTGTAAAAACCTCCACCATTGTTACGAACTGCTGCGTTTGATTTATCTAGGTTGATTAAGATGTTTTCGATTGTTTTTCCTTCCAAATCTGTACCAGCGATTGCAGCGTTAAGATTTGTCGTGTATGCATTATGATGTTTTGAATGGTGAATTTCCATTGTACGTGCATCAATATGTGGTTCTAATGCATCATATGCATAAGGTAATTGTGGTAATTCAAAAGCCATGATATTTGATTTTATGGTTTATAATAATTTATCCCAAATTTAAACATTTAACTTTGGAATAGAAAATACTATTTCGTTATAATTCAATTTAATTAATCGATTATTTAGCTTTTTAATACCTAAATAGTTGAAAATCTTTATTTTCCATTAAAAGTTGTCATCGTATTTTCTAAACCTGCAGTTCCAAAAGATTTTATAATTTCTGAAGCAACCTCCAAACGTTCTGGTAATTTTGCTTTTTCTTCTTCATCCCAATCTCCTAAAACATAATCGATTTGCTGTCCTTTTTTAAACTGATCACTAATACCAAATCTAAAACGGGTATATTGTTGTGTGTTTAATATTAAATTGATATTCTTCAATCCGTTATGTCCACCGTCACTACCTTTTGGCTTGATTCGGATGGTTCCAAAAGATAAATTTAAATCGTCTGTAATAACCAAAATATTCTCTAGCGGAATGTTTTCTTTATCCATCCAATATTTTACGGCTTTTCCGCTTAAATTCATGTAAGTGTTTGGTTTAAGCAGAAAAAAAGATCTTCCTTTAAATTTATATTCAGCCAAAGCTCCCAATTTTACGGTTTCAAAAGAAAGACCTTCTTTTTTAGCTAAAAAATCAAGGACTTTAAATCCTATATTATGTCTGGTATTTACGTACTCGGCACCAATATTACCAAGTCCTACGATTAAATATTTTTTCATATTATCTGTGTTCTCTTCTTTTTGTGTTGATGAAAACAGTTTTGTTATCCATTTTATCATGTCTGCAAAAATAGGGTTAATTTGGTAATTAGAAAATGTGTCAATTAGATAATTTGAATTGTTATTGCCGTTTAACCGCGAAGTTCGCAAGGTTTTACGCAAAGTGCGTGGGGATGGCACGCGGATGACGCGGATTTAAACTGATTTGCGCTGGTTTTTTATAGTATTAATTTATTCTTCCTTTTTGTCTGACTGAGTGGAGAAGTTTCGCAAAGTATTTCAATTTAGATTGTCGAGTTTCTTACAAGACTTCGACTCCGCTCAGTTTGACAATGCTGTAGACTTTTATAACTTAGAACCTTAGTATCTTAGCAACTTAGAATCTTATAAAAACTAAATCTCTGGCTAGCCTTGACAGCAGCGGCATCCTTTTTCTGGCTTCTTTAGCCAGGAAAAAGATATAGCGGATGGCAGGAACGTTGGGTCTTGAAA
The DNA here is from genome assembly GCF_979258275.1 of Flavobacterium sp. AC274. Lineage (NCBI taxonomy): Bacteria > Pseudomonadati > Bacteroidota > Flavobacteriia > Flavobacteriales > Flavobacteriaceae > Flavobacterium > Flavobacterium sp. AC274. Next base: position 430,143 of record NZ_OZ409852.1, read on the forward strand.
AACTGAAATTTCTGCTTCAAAGAAAAATAACACAAAAGATCAAAAAAAGGGCTTCGACTCCGCTCTGCCTGACACCGGATAGAAAACTTAAAACCTCAGCATCTTAGCAACTCAGAACTTCTAAAAACAAAAAAAGCACCAATCTTTCGATTGATGCTTTTGTATTGATTTGAAAAAAATTATTTTTTCTTTCCTTTTGCAGGAGCTTTTGCAGCTTTTGCAGCTTCTTGAGCAGCTTTCATAGCAGCACGAGAAATTCTTACCTGAGCTACAACTGTATTTTCAGGGTGCATCACTTTGTATTCTGGGCTACCAACTTTAGTAACGTATAATTTGTTACCCATTTCAAGCGGAGTAATGTCAGCTTCAACAAAATCAGGAAGATCTTTAGGTAAAGCTTTTACTTTTAATTTACGAGTGTTTAAACGTAAAACACCACCTGCAAGAACACCTTTTGATGTACCAACAACTTTTACAGGAACTTCCATAGTGATTTCTTTGTCATCAAATAATTGAAAGAAGTCAATATGTAAGATTTTGTCAGATACAGGGTGAACCTGAATATCTTGTAAAATTGCATTGAATGATTTTCCTTTTCCAAGCTCAATCACAACTGTGTGTGCATTTGGAGTGTAAACCAAGTTTTTGAACGCTGCAGCGTCTGCTGAGAAGTGTACTGCTTGATTTCCTCCGTATAACACGCAAGGAACCGCTCCAGCATTACGTAAGGCTTTAGTTGACACTTTGCCCACGCTTTCTCTTTCTGATCCTTTAATTGTAATCGATTTCATTGTAAAAAAATATAGTTATTAATAAATATTCTAATTTGCTATAAGCTTTAAGCTTTTTGTAATAGTGAAATAGCTTACGGCTTTAAGCCTAAAGCGTATTGCTTCTTACATTATAAATTTTCCACTAATGGAATTGTTGTGGTGCACCATGTGCATTACTTCAGCAAAAAGAGGTGCACAACTCACTACTCTAATTTTGTTTGATTCTTTCTTTAACGGGATAGAATCGGTAACTATTAATTCGCTTAATTTCGAATTTTCAATTTTTTCGTAAGCGCCGCCTGATAAAATAGCATGTGTACAAATTGCTCTAACGCTTAATGCTCCTTTTTCGATCATTAAATCTGCCGCTTTTGCTAATGTTCCACCAGTATCGATCATGTCGTCTACTAATATTACGTTACGACCTTTTACTTCACCTATTAGCTCCATAGTGTCGATAACGTTGGCTGCTTTTCTTTGTTTATAACAGATTACTACATCTGATTCTAAAAACTTAGAGTAAGCATATGCTCTTTTTGAACCTCCCATATCTGGAGATGCAATTGTTAGATTTTCTAAATTTAAACTCTGCACATATGGCAAAAAGATGGTTGATGCAAATAAATGATCTACCGGCTTTTCAAAGAATCCCTGAATTTGATCTGCATGCAAATCCATTGTCATTATTCTTGTTGCTCCTGCAGCGGTTAGCAAATTAGCTACTAACTTTGCTCCAATCGGAACTCTTGGTTTGTCTTTTCTATCCTGTCTTGCCCAACCAAAATAAGGCATAACAGCTGTAATATGTCTTGCTGATGCGCGTTTTGCAGCATCAATCATAAGTAATAATTCCATCAAATTATCAGCAGATGGAAAAGTTGAGCACACGATAAAAACGCGTAATCCTCTGATTGACTCTTCGTAAGATGGCTGAAATTCTCCATCACTATACGTTGACATCGTTACTTTGCCTAGTGGAATTCCGTATTGTTCGGCAATTTTCTCTGCAAGATAAACACTTTTTGAACAAGCAAAAATTTTAGCTTCTGGTTCTAGGTGCGACATTATAATTTGTTGTTTTGTAGTTAGTTGTGTGTGCGTCGTTTTAACGAGGTGCAAATTTAGAAAATTTATTGGACACTGAAAGGAAATATTTAAGTATTTTTAGTAGAACATTTAATTTTATTTTTTACATTTGCACCGTGTTAAAGGAATAAGCAAAGTTATGACATCATAATTACTTATTCTATTGCGTTAAAATAATTGATTTATTTGATTGTTTTTTCGTCTGCTAAGCCCGGATGGCGGAATTGGTAGACGCGCTGGTCTCAAACACCTGTGGGAAACCGTGCCGGTTCGACTCCGGCTCCGGGTACTTTAAGAAACCGTAATTATATTGTAATTTCAATATATTACGGTTTTTTTATATTATCTCACCAAAGCCAACTATTTTAAAAAAATAATGTGCTTTTCCACTTAAATGTATTAAAAAAACCGATTAGCATTGACTACTAAACTAAACATTCTATTATCCTTTTAAAATATAAACATTTAATTCTTTTGATTATTAAATTTATTTCACCTTAGTTTTTAAAAAGATCAAATTATCCTCTGTATTAAAATTTCTAATTACTTTTTTGCTTTTTAGTAATTGTGCAAATTCAGTATTAAAAGGATTGTTTTCGATTTCCACGGTATGTTGAGCATAAATTTCAGAATATGGTCTTCCCATCAAAACTATAAAAGTTGCCAAACTATCATCGAAATTACTTGATTGTATTATTTTATAAATTGTCTCTTTATCAAGAGACAGTTCATTTAAAATCTCAATAAACTTTTCCTTATTTTCTTTGATAAATTTCAATAGCAATTCATTGTATTGATTATTAATAAAATCGAAACTATCTGTATCCATTTCAACAAACTTGAAATCAATTAACAACTCCATTTTATCATTCGGAACACTACCAAAATCCTTTAATTTAATTTCAATTGAAAGAAAACAAGTTAGCAAAAACTGAAAAGCTTCAAGTTTTATTCTACTATTAGCAAATTTAACAAAGAAAGGGTAAGCTCTTTCATCACCCTTAAGGTCAAAATCATCATTAATAAATTGTAAATAATTTATAGAGTTATTCAAAAAATCAAATAAATCTTCATCAATTATATTTTCGCATTCAACAAAATATGACAGAATATTATTCCAATTGATAGTGATTTTTTGTTTTTTAAGTAAAAAATTCCAAAATTCTTTATCCTTAATTTCTTTTATATCTGTGATAACCTTTATGTTTTTGTTTAAGATTTCTTCTCGAAAATCTATTAATGAATCCTCGTTTAATAATTTTAACAAAGCTGTTTCACTTTCATTAATATTCTCTCTTAATTTAGAGTAAACATTCTTATAATAAATTACAATATTATCATTAATATAGCTAATTAGAGGGTCACATCCAGATTGTAAAATAGCAGTATAATTAGACTTATCTAATAAATCGAAAATTTTCTTATTTGAGCAATATGTAAAAATAAAAAATTGAATCATATTGTCATTAATCAGATAATGATTATTTTGATAAACAAACGAAGTAAATTCATTTTCTACCATCTTTAAACTAGAAAATTTTACATTTTTACTAATGACAAAATCTTGAAATTTAACAATACTAATTAAAGGATCTTGAAATACATTTAAATCACTAAACTCAGAAATATAACTAGCCAGCACATTGTTATAATCCATTTTAACTATTTCCTCACCGGTAAGATTGATAAAAAATAATTTAACATAATTCATCCTTTTCTCTTCTGTAAAATTTTCCTTTACAAAAATTATATTTATCAAATCATTTTTTAAACTACAAACTTTTTTAAAGAAGTAATTCACATTATTACTGCTCGCATAATAAACATATTGATCCATGAATTTTACAAATTGATCACTTCTATTGCACACATGATTAATTATAAGCAAAGACTTTTGGTCTTTCACTTTTTCAATTACATAATCTAACAAGCTAAAATTCATGATCGAATCTTTTGAAAAGTTCGCTTCTTTAATTTTATTTTGACTCAAAAGAGCTTTAATGTCATCTAATTTATAATCGAAAGCTAATGGCCTATTATTCGTAAAACTTAATAAAAAATCAGTATCAACCTTAGAGATATTTCCATCTTTTCTTGAAATATAAATTTCATAATCTTCATCAATATATCCTTCTGTAACCAAATATTTAACGAGATCATAATTATTGATTACATGAGTATTCTTTTTTCAATATTAAAAACTCCACTAGTACAATCGAAATTTAAACAATTATCATAATAATTTAATGTAATTAAGTCTTTTAATCGTCTTGAAGAATAACCGGTTATTTCAGCTTTCCATCTTTCAATATTTTGATTTAATTGAGTAGAATTACTTTTCTCTTTATTTAAAATATTTTCAAGCCTTTTATCATAAGAACTTTTATTATCAAATGAAAGTTCAACATCCCGAAATGAAATTTTAGTAGACGTTTTTGAAGAATATTCATTCATTAAAATGACATTGGTACTTTTCTTGAATAACTCAAAATTCTCCTCAAGCATCAATCCTGATATAGTTAATCTTTCAGTTCCGAAATAAGGAAAACCCTGGTATGAATATCCCTTTTCATCGGCTAACTCTAAAAATTTATATAAAAATAAAGCTTTTAATTCGTAGATACTCTCAAGTGTTTCTTGTTGAACATCCTCATTTTTCTTCTCGCTAGTTTTTATATTTTCTTCTATCAATTTAATTTTCTCCGCGAATAATGTATTTACATTTCTAAAAAGATTATACACGAATCCCTTACGATTATTTAGATTTTCAAAATCTGCAGGCTCTACATTTTTATAAACGATTATAGCTAATAATTTTTCACCTGCTAACTCTTCACCTAAAACTTTTTTATATACATTATACTCATTGATTATAGAGTTCAAAAGTCTTTTGTCAGTTAAGTACCTTGAGACTTCTTCCAAAAATGTTTTATCTACACCTGAAATATTGTCGATTAAGGTTTTACTGGAATTAGTATAATTTATAATAGGTATTACAGGAATTATAAAATCAAAAAATTTAGTTCTTTCATCTTCTTTAAAAATATCATCATTAACAGCATATATAAAAGTTACTTTACCCCTTTTTTTAATTGGCTCGTAATTATTAATTAATTGATTAATCTCTCGTAATTTAATAAAGATCAAAGTTTCTTTGTACCTATCAAGGTCTTCAAAAAAAACAACCTCTATTTTTTTCCTTTCAAAAAAATAAAGAATTTCATCTATCTCATTTTCAAAGCTAATAGTCTTCTTGTCCTGATTATTATCTACATCAACTTCGCTAAATTTAATTTTGCTGATTTTAAAATTTAAAACAAAATTCATTAATATATACAAAACACAAAAACCTCCTAAACTAAAAACAACAAGGTAAATCAGTTTAATATATTCCTGATAGTTTGGAGAATAAAAAATTTCAGACAGCAGCTTATTTCCAGAAACATATAAAAGCGAAATGAGCCAAAGAGCAAAAAGTAATGTCTTTGCCTTAACCCATTTTTGGTTGACAATTCGTTTAAAACGTGATTCTGGAATTGTGTCATGCTCAACGCTATAAAACAATTGTTTAAGAATACATAGTTCAATTGCTTTAATATCTTCCAGTTGCTTACCATCGAAAGTTGCTAAAGAAATATTTAAACATTCCAATTCTGAAAATTTGTTTTCAAACGTTAGGATAATAGAACTTTTCCCCGATCCATACGATCCTGTAAGTGCAACATTCTTAACTTTAGGATTATCAACACTAAATTTCATAATATCGCTATACTTGTCTTCATTATCATCAAGTATAACAGGAGAAAAATCTTTTAAGTTATCTTCATTTGAAAATTTCTTTTGTAAATAATTTCTTTTATACCAAAAAGCAAATTTTCTAAAAATGATTATTGGCTTATCCTTAAAAATAGTATAGACTATTGAATTTGATGTCTCTTTTGGATTTGATCTTTCTTTTGAATTACTTTCCTTTGAATCTTCATTCTTTGATTTGCTCATGGTTTTGGAATATATTTTTGTTTGCAATATATTTAAATATTGTCATTGTTTTAACAGTAAAAGCCCTGATAAAAAATTAATTAAAGTAAACATACTAGCGAATTTAAATTCCTACACTAAACGAACTTAAATCTTACATGTTTAAAACCTCACAACTCGCATTATGCAAAACAGGAAAATTGCATGAATTAGCGATAAAACACAATTGATTTGCTTTTGTGTGAAGTTCAATAGCCAATTCGACTTTATCTGGATTCGAAATTTTCACTTTCGGATTTAATCTTACGGCAACAAAACGACCACTTCCATCAGGAGAAACTTCGAGTATTGCTTCGGCATTATCCGAATATTCCAGAACTTCTATTCCGTTTTGAGAACATACATATAAATAGGACATCATGTGGCAGGAAACCAAACTGCTCAAAAGCAAATCTTCTGGATTGTATAATTCCGGATCGCCTTTGAACGCTTTTGCTGCCGAAACATTTAAAATTGGTTTTCCTTCAATTTTAATTTGATGGTTTTTGCTATAAAATCTTTTTGTTGAATCTTCCTGGATTTGATTTGAAGCCCAATTTAATGTTGCTTTGAATATATGTTTGAAAGTCATTTTTTGTTTTTTTAGCCACGAATTACATGAACTTGAAATTCATGGCTAAAATAACACAATTCTGTTGATCTGCTTTTATTTACCCCATTTAGTCCAATCTGAATCTGGTCTTTTAAACGGTTCTGATAAAAACTTATTTGCTAATGCATTAAATACTTCCGGACTTGAAGCCGGTGCAAAATGAGTTTCGCCAGGCATAATACATAACTGTGCCTTAGGTATATTTTCAAAAATTTCTACCGAATGTTCATTTTTAATAATGTCTTTATCTCCTGCTATTATGAGTACTTTTGCTTTAATTTTTGATAAATCTTTAGTTGCAATATTAGGCTGATCTACCAAAAGTCCGGCAAGCTGTTTTTGTAGATTCCAATTCTCACTAGTGTCTTTCGCTTTAATTTTTGACGCAATCATTTTTCTCATGTTCTGCACATCATTTGTAGCCCATGAATTAACAGCTGTAGCATCAGGTCTTAAATTTGCCCCCATCGCCACAATTTTCTTTATTTTTGACTTACCAGAAATACCCATTTGCAAACCAACAATTCCACCATCACTCCATCCAATAATACTTATCGAATCTAGTTTTAAGCGATTAACTAATTCCTCTATATCTTTTGTAATCTGAACGTATGTTAAAGAATCTGTTTTCAACTCCGATTTACCTTGGCCTCTATTATCAGCAACAATAACTCTGTATTTACTTTTAAAATAATCGATTTGATTTCCCATTGATTCAATACTTCCTCCATTTCCATGAATCAATAACAAAGGTTCACCTTTTCCATATTCTTCATAATAGATTTTAGCTCCATTAATTTCAGTAAATTTTCCAACAGCGGTATTTTTACCATAAGGCGTGTCAAATTTATAATTCATCTGAACCTGAGCGCTTCCTATTGCACCTATAGAATAGATTAATAAAAGAAGTAATAATTTAATTGGTTTTTTCATAAGTAAGAGGTTTTTTTTAGATAGTTATCTCCCAAATGTAAGAAAAAATAGCACGAATTAACAAGGTCTATTTTATAGTTATTTATCTTCATTATTTACAAATAAAAAAACCTCGAAAACATAACTTTCGAGGTTTCTTAGAGAATTACTAACTAATTAACATAATTCCAAAACTATTTCTGAACAGAGAATTTGAAGGTAGTTTTAGTTTTATAATTTTCTCCCGGGTTTAAAACCGTTGTCGGGAAGTTTTTCTGGTTTGGAGAATCAGGATAATGTTCTGTTTCCAGACATAAACCGGTTCTGTGCGCAAATGTTCCCCCTTTAGGATTTGGCAAAGTCCCGTCTAGGAAATTTCCAGAGTAAAACTGAATTCCAGGTTCATCTGTTGTCATTTCCAAAACCCTTCCGCTTGCTGCGTGATATACTTTTGCTATAATTGTTTTTCCTTTTTCAGGATTGTTCAGTACCCAGCAGTGATCGTAGCCTTTTCCTCTTTCTAACTGCTCATTTTTAGCATTGATATCTTTTCCAATTAATTTTGGTTTTCTAAAATCGAAAGGCGTATTCGCAACATCATCTAATTTTCCTGTCGGAATTAAAGTCGCATCAACCGGAACTAATTTATCTGCATTCAAAGTCAGTTCATGATCTAAGATTGTTTTTGTGAAATCTCCGGATAAGTTGAAATAAGAATGTTGCGTTAAATTCACAACCGTTTTCTTATCTGTCGTTGCTTCATATAATACTTCTAATTGATTATCATTTGTCAATGTATACGTTACAAAAACTTTTAAATTTCCAGGATAACCTTCTTCCATATCTTTACTTAAATAAGATAATTTCAAAGTTGCCGCATCTCCGGATTTTACCTCATCAGCTTTCCAAACCACATTAAAATATCCCTGCGGTCCACCGTGCAAAGCATTTGGAGCATTGTTGATTGCCAACTGATATTCCTTTTCGTCTAAAGTAAATTTTCCTTTAGCAATTCGGTTTCCGTATCTTCCGATTAAAGCTCCAAAAAAAGGATTCGCTTTTTCGTATTGAGCCAAATTATCAAATCCGATTACCACATTTTCCGAAACACCTTCTTTATTTGGCACTTTTAAATCTGTAATTCTTCCACCAAAAGTGATGATATCAACTTCCATCCCATTTTGGTTTTTCAATTTATAACTGTCGACTTTTTCTCCTTTTGCAGTTGTTCCGTAAGAAGATTTCTCAATTGTAACCGTCGCTTTTTTATCTGAAGAAACTGTAGTGTCATCCATTTTTTTATCGTTTTTGCATTGAACTGAAATAAAAGCCAAACTCAGTAGGCCAATTCCAAAAATATAACGTTTTAATACATTCATAAATGATATTTTTAATTGGTTAAATGTTAGATGTTAAAAGTAGCAAAAAACCTTAGAATCTTAGCAACTTAGAACCTTAGTCCCTCAGACTATAGCCCATGTTGAAACAAATGATAGTAAGCTTCGTTGGCGTTAATTTTATCTTTGAAATCTCTAATTGTCGTTTTTTCATCAATAACCAATAATTCGATTCCGGCGATATCAGCGAAATCTTCCATATATTCTGTTGTTAATGACTGGCTGTAAACTGTGTGATGCGCTCCACCAGCCAAAATCCATGCTGTTGCTGCGATATCAAGGTTTGGTTTACAATCCCATAAAACTCTTGCAACAGGTAATTTAGGCAATTCAGCCATTGGTTTTATCGCTTCAACTTCGTTTACAATTAAACGGAAACGAGTTCCCATATCAACCAAAGAAACATTAATTGCATCTCCGGCAGGTGAATTAAATACCAAACGAGCAGGATCTTCTTTTCCGCCAATTCCTAATGGATGTACTTCGCAAGAAGGTTTTCCATCTGCAATAGATGGACAAATTTCTAACATATGTGAACCTAAAACATAAGATTTTTGAGGGGTAAAATGGTACGTGTAATCTTCCATGAAAGACGTTCCTCCTTCAAGACCAACGTTCATTACTTTTAAGGCACGAACCATTGCAGCTGTTTTCCAGTCTCCTTCACCACCAAAACCATAACCATCCGCCATTAATCTTTGTGTTGCAATTCCTGGTAATTGTTTCCAAACACCCAAATTTTCAAACGTATCTGTAAAAGCTCCAAAACCTCCTTCTTCAAGGAAAGCTCTTAAACCTAATTCTATTTTTGCCGCTTCCGCTAATGAACTTCTTTGTGCTCCGCCTTCTTTTAATGCATCAGTCAAAGTATATGATTGTTCGTAAACTGCCAATAAATCATTTAATTCTTTGTCTGTAACTTTCTCAATATATTTAGTGACATCTGAAGAATCAAAACCGTTAACCGACATTCCGAAACGAATTTGAGCTTCTACTTTATCACCTTCGGTTACGGCAACTTCACGCATATTGTCTCCAATACGGGCTACTTTTAAGTTTTGAAGTTCATCCCAACCCAAAGCAACTCTTGTCCAGATGCCTAATTTTTTCTGAACTCTTTCATCTTCCCAATGTCCAACAACCACTTTGCGCTTTTTACGCATTCTTGACATGATAAAGCCAAATTCACGATCTCCGTGAGCCGATTGATTCAGGTTCATGAAATCCATGTCGATAGTTCCCCACGGAATTTCAGCATTGTATTGTGTATGTAAATGACATAACGGTTTTTTCAAAATGCTCAAACCGCCAATCCACATTTTTGCTGGCGAAAAAGTGTGCATCCAGGCAATAATTCCGATACAGTTTTTAGCCGAATTTGCCGCTAAACAAACATCTAAAATTTGTGCAGGCGATTTCACAACATCTTTATAAACTACTTTTACCGGAATACTAGATGTCGCATCTAATCCTTTTGCAATTATCTGCGAATGTTCAGCCACTTTTCTTAAAGTTTCTTCACCGTATAATTCCTGGCTTCCTACTACAAACCATACTTCTTTTTGAGAGATATCAATCATGTCTTTTTATTTTGTTTCAAGTTTCAGGTTTCAAGTTTGTTGGAATCTGAAGATCCTGAATTGTTATTTTTAGTTTTGTTTCAAGTTTTCTTTCTTCAGGTTTCAGGTTCACGTTCCAATAACTTGAAACAAAAAAACCTGAAACCTGAAACAAAATTTCTATTGTCCGTAATACGAATCTTTTCCGTGTTTACGGTTGTAATGTTTCTTTATTAATGAGTCTTTTAATCTTGGTGCGTTTGGGTTTATTTGTAAAGTCAGGTACGCCATTTCGGCTACGACTTCAAGAACCTTACTGTTGTAAACTGCTTTTGCTGCGTTTTTCCCCCAGGCAAACGGACCGTGATTTCCTATCAAAACCATTTCTACTTCTTCGTACGAAAGATTTTTTCTTTGAAACAATCCAAAATCTGAATTCCGGTATTGTGTTCGTAGTTTCCTTCTATAAGCGCATCTGCCATTGGTGGTGCACAGGGAATATCTGCCGTTAAATGGTCAGCATGCGTGGTTCCGAAAATTGGAATATCTTGCTGAGACTGCGCCCAAGCCACAGAATAGGTTGCGTGCGTGTGTGCAACGCCACCAATGTTTGGCCAGTTTTTGTATAAATAAGCATGCGTTTTTGTGTCAGATGACGGACGCATTGTTCCTTCAATAACATTATTATCAAAATCGACAATAACAATATCTTCGGGTTTTAAATCTTCATAAGGAACGCCGCTTGGCTTAATGGCAAAAACACCATTTTTTCTGTCCACGGCACTTACATTTCCAAAAGTATATACTACCAAATTCAATGCATTTAACTGCATATTCGCTTCGTAGCATTCTTGTTTTAAATCTTTATAAAGAGAACTCATTTTGTGTAATTTTAATAGATGGATCTGCGAAAGCACTTAATTGATCGTAAGCAATCAGTAATTTATTATAAGCTGCTACTTTGTCTAATTGAGGGAAATATTCTCCGTCAAAATCACTTCCTATTTTTTGACTTGCTTCGATTACGTTTGGATAAATTCCGGCGGCAACTGCTGCGTAAATTGCTGCTCCCAAAGCCGGAGTCTGATCTGAAGCTGCAATTTTAATTGGCTTGTTTAAAACGTTAGCCAAAGTCTGCATGATAAAAGGAGATTTTCTGGCAACGCCGCCAATTCCGATTACGCTGTCAATTTTCACTCCTTCTTCTTCAAAACGATCCACAATTTTTTTCGCTCCAAAACAGATTGCGTTTACTAAAGCTTTAAAAATATGAGGTGCTTTTGTTCCTAAAGATAAATTGGATATCGCGCTTTTTAGTTCCTGATTAGCATCTGGAGTTCTTCTTCCGTTGATCCAGTCCAAAGCAATTGGAAGACTTTCTGAAACCGGAATTTTCTCCGCTTCTTTTGTCAGTTCCACAATTAATTTATCGCTGAATTCTTCTCTTAATTGTTCTTTTTGAGCATCATTCAAAATGGTTGAAGAAGTCAATAAATGTTCCGTTGGCCACATTAATAATTCTTTGTACCAGGCTAATAAATCGCCAAAAGCAGATTGTCCCGCTTCAAGACCAATAAAACCCGGAATTACAGATCCGTCAACCTGACCACAGATACCGCGAACGGTTTTTGTTCCTACTTCATCATAAGAACCTACCAGAATATCACAGGTTGAAGTTCCCATAACGCGAACTAGAGTATTCTCTCCAATTTTTGCTCCAACAGCTCCAGAATGCGCGTCGAAAGTTCCAACAGCCACAATTGTTTCAGTTGAAAGTCCTAAACGGTCTGCCCATTCTTTGCTTAAATTTCCGGCAACTAAATCAGAAGTATACGTTTCATCATATAAATTTCCACGAAGGGTTGCTAAATACGGATGAAGTTTTTCTAAGAATTCAACCGGAGGCAAACCATTCCAATCTTCGTGCCACATGGCTTTGTGACCCGCGGCGCAACGGCTTCTTTTAAAGGTTTTTAAATCTTTATCTTCAATTAACAAATACGTCATTAAATCGCAGTGTTCCATCCACGTATGTGCTGCATTTCTAACCGCTTCATCTTCTCTGGCAATGTGCAGGATTTTTGCCCAAAACCATTCTGATGAATAAATTCCGCCAACATATTTTGTTACGTTTTCTCCGCCCCAGCTTACTGCTAATTCGTTGATTTCATTTGCTTCGTTGATTGAAGTATGATCTTTCCAAAGAACCATCATTGCGTTTGGATTTTCCTCAAAACCTTTTGTCAAAGCAAGCGGAATTCCGTCTTTCGTAACCGGAACCGGCGATGATCCTGTTGTATCAATACAAATTCCTTTTATCAAAGAAGGATCAACTTTACTTTCTTTTATAACGGTTTGAATGGTAATTTCTAAACCTTCTATATGGTCCAAAGGATGCTGACGAAACTGATTTATCGATGCGTCACAATATTGTTTGTTTTTCCATCTTTTGTAATGAGAAACATTTGATGCTAACTCCTGCCCATTTTCAGTATCTATTAACATCGCTCGAACAGAATCTGTTCCGTAGTCCAATCCTATAACGTAATTTTTCATTCGAAATTAATTTTTAATAACGCAAATATAATTATAAATAATTTATAAGTGTATAAAAAACACTTAACAAAAATAAGTGCTTGATTTTTTTACAAATAATGCATCAAAACAGGCATTTAAGGTTAAAACAGGAAATAAACGTTGCTTATACATTTATTCTGTTGCGATTACTTCATCTTAATTTTTAAAACAGTAACCGAGTACGCCGGAAAATCATATTGAACCTGACTCCCTTTCAACTTAAATTCACTTTCTTTTGGACTAATTTTCGTCGGAGCATCAAAAGAATTCTCATCATTAAGTCCATCTCCTTTTAAAATTATAGCTGTTCCTTTTGTATCTAATTTTGTTCCCTTTACATCAATTGAAACATTTTGAGCCGTTGCAGAAGTATTCACAATTTTCAGAATTACTTCTTTAGAATTCACATCTTTTACTGCAGATGCAAACAAATCATTTTGTCCTGTTACTGCTTTTCCGTCTTTTGAAATATTGATTAAATCGGTTCCTTTATTATTTGAAAATAATTTCTGGACATAATAATTTGGCGTTCCGTAAGATTGTAAATTGTTGAACCAAATCATATCAGGCGTCCATTGCCAGCCTTCAACGTGAGCCAGCAAAGGCGCATAAGAAGTTAAATGAACAACCTCAGCATTGCGCTCCATTCCGGTCATGAAAGCAGCTTCAGAGAAAGCACATTCCCAATTGTTTTTATTATCCGGACTTGCAATTGCTACACTTTGCGCCGCATATTCTCCAGCAAAAATCTTTGGTCCTTTACGATCGTAATTGTCGTAACGGGTTACATTTTTTCGAAACCATTCAGGATCTTTATAATAGTGTTCGTCAACGATTTCTGCGTTTAGTTTTTTAAGTGCTGCCATGCCATAATCAAAGAAATCTCCGTCAGGAAATGGCCCTGTTCCGGACACAATGGTAATGTTTGGATATTTTGATTTGATGGCTTTTTGAAACACTTTGAAACGCTCGATATAATCTGGTCCCCATTGCTCATTTCCAACTCCAATGAATTTTAAATTGAATGGTTTTGGGTGTCCCATATCAGCTCTCACTTTTCCCCAGGCGGTAGTTTGATCACCATTGGCAAATTCAATTAAATCTAAAGCATCCTGTACATAAGGATCAATTTGATCCATCGGAACCAATTCTCCTGTGTTGAACTGACAAGCCATTCCACAGCTTAAAATTGGCAATGGAGAAGCTCCAATATCTTCTGAAAGCTGGAAATATTCATAAAATCCTAAACCAAAACTCTGGAAATAATCCGGTGCTAGTTTGTGTGCAAATTCTGTATTCCAGCGGTTGATCATAGTTTCTCTTTCTTCAACATTTCCAATCGATTTTTTCCACTGGTAACGTAATGCCAATGTTTTTCCTTCGACAATACAACCTCCCGGAAAACGTAAAAATCCCGGTTTCAAATCGTATAATAATTGTACTAAATCAGCACGCATTCCGTTTTTTCTTCCTTTCCAGGTGTCTTCCGGAAACAACGAAATCACATCTAAATCAATAACTCCTGTTCCTTCAAAAGTGATTCTGATTTGTGCTTTTGCTTCTGTTGCAGTTGCCGTTAATTGTGCTGTGTAATTTGTCCAGTCTTTTGAGGTTGGTGCAATCGAAGTTTCACCTAAAACCTTTTTATTTTTATCTATGAATTGAATTTTAATCTTCGAAATGTCTCCGGATATTTTTGAAGCTTTCAGAGACAAATTATAATGCAAATCTTTTTTGATTCCCATTCCCCTAAAACCTTCATTTATCAATTCATAACCGTTGGCATCTTTTACCGTAACCCTGCAGTAATTATGATTGGTTCCTTTTTGAGAATACTGAATAATATTCGCGATTCCGGATTGCTCATTTAATTTATGTCGGTCGCTGTTTGGTTCTTTCCATCCCATTAAAGGCGTTTCAAATTCAAACGATCTGTTTTTGATCATTTCAGCATACAAACCTCCATCGGCAGCAAAATTGATGTCTTCAAAAAACACTCCATACATCGTTGGCTGAATTTTGGTTACTGTTTTAGCAACATCAACCTGAAGATTGTTTTTTGCGCCGATGCATAAAAACCGTTAAGCAATAAACCGCAAAGGGTAATTTTTGTAATTAAATTGTACTTCATTGTTATTCGTTTGTGTTTTATGGCACGCGGATGACGCGGGTTAAAACGGATTTTTGTTTTTTTTAACTATATCTTTAATTTAAACACATAGAAACATAGTTTTTGGGCGCTAAAAAAGGCATTTCATTTACTTGAAGACAAATAGATATGTATGTGTTTAAAAAATTTCTCACGCAGATCTGGCAGATTTAGCAGATTTTTTTCTAATCTATTTAATCCTTAATCTTGGCAAAATCTTGATTCTTTCTTCTTGCCTCTATCTTCTATATTCCATGTTCTATATTCTGTGTTCTGTGTTCTATGTTCTATTTCAAAACGGGCCATAAATCAGCATCCCAAATCATTTCTCTAACTATTAGTCTTGGCGTTCCGTTGGTTTTCTTTTCGTAGCCGTGGTAAAAAATATAATCTTCACCGTCAAACGTATAAGCGCTGTTATGGCCTACGCCAAAGTAATTTTCGTCGCTTTGAACTACTAAACTACCTCCGCCTTCATTTAATGGTTTTCCGTCTTTATCTACATAAGGTCCGGTCACATTTTTAGATCTTCCAACAACGACTTTGTAGGTGCTTTTTTCTCCGCGACAACATAAATCCCAAGAAAGAAATTGATAATAATAGCCGTTTTTCCTGAAGATAAAAGGAGCTTCGAGCGCGCCATCGCCGGGATCAGAATCTGGTAATTCAAAAGTTCTTTTACGTTTTGAAATCGTGTACCATTCCTGAGGCTGTGCAATCGATTTTAAATCCGGATTTAGTTTTACCATTTTTAATCCTTCCCAAAAAGAACCAAATGATAACCAAGGCGTATTGTTCTCATCAAAAATTAAATTGGGATCAATGGCATTCCACATATCACGATTGGGTTGCGATTGAACGACAATTCCCTGATCGACCCATTTGTAATTTTTATCTTTCGAATCTAAGGTTGTATTGGTTGCAACGCCAATTGCCGATGTATTTTTGGCGAAAGCCGAAACAGAATAATAGAGGTAATATGTATTGTTATGAAATGAAATATCCGGCGCCCAAATATGATTTTTAAAATCGGCTGCAACGCCGTCTGCCCAAACTGGTTTTTCTGCAAAAACCGGCGCTTCTTTATTCCAGTTTTTTAAATCTTTCGAACTAAAAACACTGATTCCTTTTCCGGTACAAAACAAATAATAAGTATCTTTTTGTTTGATGACAACCGGATCATGTACCACAATTTCCTGTGCCAAAGCAACTGACGCGGTAAGCATCATAATAATATAAAAAGTATAGATTATGTTTTTATGCATGTATTGTGTGTTTTTCACCATATAAGTGATGTAAGTAAATTTAAGTTTGGCTCTTTTTGGAACGTTTTAAATTCATATAAGTTATAAGTTTTTCTAAGCCCAGTTTTACATGAACTTATATAACTTATATGGTGAAAATTTGTTCCTACTGAATTCCTTCAGATGTCATCACCACTCTTTTTATCGTTCCGTCTTTATTATAAAACAATTTATCAACGCAGACAGATCTTCGAAAACTTCCCCCATTTGGCTGCGTTGCTCCGTTATGATAAATAAAATACGGTTGTCCTTTAAAATCAATTATCGATTGATGATTTGTGTTACTGTTTCCGGCTATTTCATTCAAAATGCCTTTAAATTCCCAAGGTCCTGTAATTGACTTGCTCATGGCGTAGGCAATTTTCTCAGGAAATTCATATGCATAAGACAAATAATACCAGCCTTTGTGTTTGTGAATCCAGGGCGCTTCGGTAAAATGCGGTAAATCTATTGTTTGAATTGGTCCATCTAATTCGAGCATGTTTTCTTTTAATTTAGCATAATGACAAACTGTGTTTCCCCAAATTAAATACGCCTGATTATCGTCATCAATATAAACTGTTGGGTCAATATCGTCCCAGCTTATTTTGGTATGAGTTGTCATATCATTTGTAATTAAAGCTTTTCCTAATGCATCTTTAAAAGGCCCGGTTGGGTTATCTGAAACTGCAATTCCAATTGATTTTCCGGGAATTGTTCCGTGAGAAACGGTTACATACCAATAAAACTTTCCGTTTCTTTCAATAACCTGCGAAGCCCATGCATCACCAGAAGCCCATTTAAACTCACTCGCCTTCAACGGCACGGAATGCGATTCCCACTTTTTCATATCTGATGAAGAATACACTACCCATTCGTTCATTTTATAAAAATGAAAATCATTTGGCGCTTCGTCATGACCCGCATATAAGTAGACTTTGTCTTTGTAAACCAATGCCGCGGGATCGCCTGTATATTGATCTTTAATAATAGGATTATTGAATTTTGCAGGGTCAATTTGACTTTGAACTGTTGGACAGAATGCAAGCAAAACTAAAAGTGATAGGCTTGTAATTGTATTTTTCATTATGATTTATTTTAATACATAATTGCTATGCGTTAAATATTTTTTCACGCAGTCCCGATAGCTATCGGGAGCAGATTTTTTTGATCTTTAATTCTTTTTAAGTTATTATAAAGTAAGTCCCATCGGGGTGACATATTTTCGTCAATTAAAAAAAGTTAGATATCGCTCCCCTGGAGCTAATAAAAAAAACATACTATACTTGCTATAAACATTATGCTCCGCTGGAGCTTTTACCAATACAAACCACTTTTTTGAAATCTTTGTTACTATTTATTTTTGGATTTTGGACTCGAGCATTAGCGAATAGGCGAAGCAATTTTAAAAACTTGAAATTTTTTAATTCACTTTCTTACCCCAAACAGGTAATCCTCCAGCGGTCAAACCAGAATAACTCAAGGTTACTTTTCTGGTTGCCGATTCCCAATCCCAGGCATCAATCACATTGCATTTTACTCCATTTATCGTCAGGATTTTTTTGGTACTTTCATATGACCATGTTCCTGTAACATCTCCACTTACTTTTTTATCAGCAGTTAAATTAATTGTTATCGATTTTTGGATGGTTTTGTATTGATAATTCATTGTAATTTGTTCCCATGTTCCAATGATATTGGCTTCGGCAAAAGCGGTTGTTGGCACTCCTGCATAACGTTCGGGTTCTACTGTCGGCCAACCATCTTCTGTCCATTGAATACCGCGAACATGTCCCATCATTATAGCATTCGAAACATTAATTCCGGGAACTCCCTCTGGCAAACGGGCTTGCGAAGCGTAATACCATTGTTTACTTGTTGGGTTTTGAAAAATTCCGCAATGAGCAAAACCAACCCAACCCGTATGATTTTTAAAAGAATAGGGATGCGTCAACATCGGGAAACATTCTGCTCCGGTCGTAATACTCATTCCTGTATTGGTTAAATAAGGTCCCAAAATACTTTTTGAACGTGCAACCCGCGTGTTGTATGCAACCGATAATTCATCATAAGCCAAAAACAAATAATAATATTGCGTGTCGGGATTATAGATAATTTCCGGTCCTTCGAGTGCCTGCCAGCGATTTGTATTTACGTTTCCGCGTCCTGCTATTCGCACTCCGTAATCATCTATTGTTTGTAATTTATCCGGTTTTCCTGTGGTTGGATTTAATTTTAAAGCTGCAATTCCGGAATGCCATGAACCGTAAATTAAATACTGATCGCCTTCGGGTGTTTCTATAAAACTCGGATCAATGGCGTTGAATTTGAAATAAGCATCCCAATCGTTTCCTCCGTTTCTAACGTAACTTTTTACCCCATCAGGTTCAGAACAAACGACCATTCCTTTATCTGTCCAATTATTTGAAGCCAAATCGTCCGTTTCGGCTAAGCCAATAAAAGCACGTTCTGACCAGGATTTATTAGTGTCTGATCCTACAATCGGATTCGTTACGACAATGCTATAGTACATTCTGAATTTGTTTCCCACTTTTCGAACGCACGGCGCCCAATATGCATAATTCGGGTTTTCGATAGGAGGAAGGGCAGGCGACATTCTTGCTCTTTTGTTGTTTAGGGAATCTTTTACCCAAGCCGGAGCCTGCGCCATTGAAGATCCCATAAATTCCCAATTGATTAAATCTTTTTGATCTTCTGTAGAAAAAATGTCCGTTGCCTTCATGTGCATTTCCGTAAGAAGCATCGGTTTGATACATATAATAATATTCGCCTGATTTTTCTACGGATGGATCATGTACGTTGGCTAAATTCCATTGAGCTCTGCTTCCCCAAGATGAAATAGAAGTATAATTATCCGCATAAGCAGGTCCCGGAAAAACTGGTGTAACCACAGGCGGATCAACAACTACAGGCGGATCCGGATTTTCTGCAGCAGGATCATCATTAGAACAACTTACAACAATCGCTGCAAGCAAAAACAGTCCTAATTTGAATGCTTTTTTTATAATGGAATTTGATTTTTTCATCTTTTTAGATTTTTATTTTCCTTCTAAAACAACAACTGAAAAAGGAGGAATTGTGATTTCTAATTTTCCCTTTTTGTTTTCGAAACCTTTAAAAACTGTTGGCATAATTTTATTCGGCGTATCAAATGAATTGTAATCCTGAAGTTTTGCCGATGTTAAAACGGTTCCTGTAAAGTTTTTAACCCCAAGATCTTTTAAGTCAATTTCGACTTTGTTTTTATTTTTTGCATCTACATTTACTAATGAAATATGAATTGCTCCATTTTTATCTTTTGAAACTGATGCCGAAATCGCAGGAATTGTTTCTCCATTAAAAGTATAATTTGGAGAATTAAAACTTATCGGCAGCAATTTGGCATCCTGATGAACGCTGTACATTTTCATAACATGATATGTTGGCGTTGTAATCATTTTGGCTTTGTCTGTAAGGATTACGGCTTGCAAAACGTTTACACATTGTGCTAAGTTTGCCATACGAACTCTATCTGCATGATTGTTGAAAATATTTAAAGTTGATCCGGCTAAAACGGCATCTCTCATTGTATTTTGTTGGTATAAAAATCCAGGATTTGTACCTTTTTCTACGTCATACCAGCCTCCCCATTCGTCGACCATCATGGCTACTTTTTTCAGGATCGTATTTATCCATAATGGCAGAATGTTTTGTAACCAATTCTTCCATTTTTAAAGCTGATTTCATGGTTTTAAAATAACCTTCTTCGGTAAAATTAACGGCCTCTCCTTTTTTACCCCAATCGATTACAGCATAATGATGCACGCCTACTCCGCCCAGCATATTTATCGGAATATTTTTCATTAAAACTTCTGTCCAATTATAATCGGCACTGTTTGATCCTGAAGCGATTCTGGTAATTCCGCCCGTATTTTCCCAATCAGACATGAATGTGGCAAATTTGCGGTATTCTCCTGCATAATATTCTGCTGTCATATTTCCTCCGCAACCCCAGGCTTCATTTCCAATTCCCCAGAATTTAACTTTCCATGGCTCAGTTCTTCCGTTCTTTTTACGCAAATCACTCATCGGGCTTTTACCGCTAAAATTGGCGTATTGAACCCAATCAGATAATTCCTGAACGGTTCCGCTTCCTACATTTCCTGATAAATAAGGTTCTGCACCAAGCACTTCACACAAATTAAGGAAATCGTGTGTTCCAAAACTGTTGTCTTCTGTAACGCCGCCCCACCATTGGTTTACGATTGTTGGTCGCTGTTCTTTTGGTCCAATACCATCTTTCCAGTGATAAGTATCTGCAAAACAACCTCCAGGCCATCTTAAATTCGGAATTTTCAAATCTTTTAGAGCAGCAATAATATCATTTCTTACACCCTTCGTATTTGGTATTTTTGAAGTATCTCCAACATAAAATCCTCCGTAAATACAGCGTCCTAAATGTTCAGCAAAATGTCCGTAAATATTTTTATTGATGGTTGGTGCATCTGCATTATTTTTTACGCTTACTACGGTAATTCCGCCTTGAGCGAAACTAAACTGACTACAAATACTAATAAGGAATGTGATTAAAAATGCTTTTTTCATGTGGATAATTATTTATTTATAAGATGATAAAGAGGAAAGGTCGTGAATCTTTCCTCTGAAATTAAAATTTAATACGAAAGTGCCGGCCATCCTGATGACCATGTAAAATATACAATTTCGAGTTTTGGATTTCCGTTATCGGCTCCGTCATAATAATGAACAGCTCCTTTTTGTGTTCCTGTAATTCTGGATAAATGTCCCGGACCAATATAATTTCCTTGTGTTGCCAAAACGGTTGTCCCGCCGCCGTTTCTTAAATTGACTCCGTTTTTATCTGTAAAAGGTCCAAACGGACTTGTTGAACGACCTACTACAATATAATAAGTGCTGTTTACGCCATTGCAGCAAGACCCTCGGTTGACGAACATATAGTAATAATTTCCTTCTTTAATTAAGCAAGGAGCTTCCCACGAAGCACTATTTCCACCTGCTACAATGGTTCTTGTTCCTGTTGGTTTTCCTGTTGAAACATTAATTTGTACTACGCCAATACCTGCATGCCAGGAACCGTAAGCCATATAAACATTGCTTCCATCTACTAAAATTGAAGGATCGATCGCATTTACATCTGAAGCCGATGACGAAGCAACAACAACGCCTCTGTCTGTCCATTTTGTTCCTGCACTTTGTGAAATTGACGGAGCTGTTACCAACCCAATTGCAGAAGTTGCAGACCCAAATGTAGAACAGGAATAATACATATTCCATCTGTTATTAAACCACGCCAAATCCGGCGCCCAAAATGTTTTGGTAAACCCCGGAACATATCCTGTTATCCAGCCTGGTGTTGAAGTAAACACTGAGGTTCCCCATGTCCAGTTGGTTAAATTTGTCGAATATGTCATTGGTATATTATCTCCTGTGGTGAAAACATAATAATTGACACCGCTTTTTATAATCGTACTCGGATCGTGTGACGGAACGTTTCCGCTGACTGTTTTTGCTGTTATATTTTTAACCTCTGAATTTTGAGTTGCAGCACTTGTTTCTTCTGTTGGAGAAACAATGTCTTCATTTTGACAACTTCCTAATAATATTGCGAATAAAACCAAACCTGTTATTGTTTTCATTGTGATATAATTTAAGTTAATGGTTAAATTTAGTTTCCAGTCTCAGTTTGCACGGTACTGAAAACTGTTTTTAATAACTGTCGTTCTGAATTATTCCCGGATTGTTATCCTTTTCCAGTTGTGGAATTGGGAAATATTCTCTTCCTGGCAGGTAAGAATTAAATTCTGCATCTCTAGATTTCAGCCATTCTAATTTTGTGGCATCCTGAAGCCATCCCCAACGACGAATATCATCAAAACGGTGTCCTTCAAGAGGGAATTCTAAAAATCGTTCATGACCAATCTGATCTCTCATTTGATCCTGTGTCATTCCCGGTTTTACAGTAGCCAAATCCGGCAAACCCACTCTGTTTCGTACCATTTGAATATATCCGTAAGCTCCGGGAGTATCTCCTGTTTCGTTTAAACATTCTGCATACATTAAAAGAATATCGGCATAACGCAATAATCGCTCGTTGATTCCGGAACGCCAATCGTATTCGTCTGCAAATTCTCCGTCTGAATTTTGGTATTTTCTACAGAATAAATCGTTTAAATCTGCCGGACTTGAAGCATAAAATACCGCAAAATCTTTACCGTATAATTTGGTTCCCGGTTTGTTATAAAATATCGTAGCATCCAAACGCGGATCGATTGTATTTGCCGTTGTTTTTTCTTCCTGATATTCGTTAAAAGGGCCCATGTTGGCTGTACATCTGTCCACCCAAAGGCTCTTGGTGCATACGTTATGGCTCTTGCCGAAGTTTTTCCCCAACCAGAAGTCGGAGCGCCGCCCCAACCTAATTCAACACCACCGGCGTCTCTGCTAAATTGCACTTCAAAAAGAGATTCTGAATTGTTTTCGTTGGCAGTAGTAAAATTATCACGGTAGTTTGAAACCAGTGAATAAATTCCAAGATCTATAACTTGTTTGAATGTTGTTCTGGCGTTTGTGAAATCTTTGGTAAACAAATAAGCTTTTCCTAAATATCCTAAAGCGGCACCTTTTGTAGCACGTCCTTTTTGGCCTGCATCAAGACCTGAAACACCATCATATGAAGTTGGTAATAATTCGGCCGCCGTTTTAAAATCAGAAATAACCTGCGCCCAGCCTTCTGCCTGTGTTTTTTGTGGATAATAAACAGCTAATTCTGTTGGTAAAGGAACGTTTTTGAACAAGTTTACGGCATGAAACAAGTACAATCCTCTTAAAAAATAGGCTTGTCCTAATATTCTGTTTTTTAATGCTCCGTCTGTAAATGCAATATTCGGCACATTTGTTAAAACCTGATTGGCACGATAAATTCCCTGATAATAGGTTTCAAAAGCCCAGCCGTAAATTGCGGCATCAGCTACATTTGAATTGAAATGTCCCACATTATACATCGATGCCCACGGACTATTTGTACGGGCATCATCTGCTTTTGCATCTAATAAAAGCGGTGTACTGCGCATGTAAGTTCCGTCTGTTAGTAAACTTCCGTAAGCGGCGTTTACTCCTTCCAGCGCATCCTGATCTGTTTTCCAGAATGAATCTACTGCATCATTAGTTGGATCAAGCTGTACTAAATCTTCATTTTCAACACAGCCGGTTGTAAGCATAGCAAGTGAAAAGAAAACAGCTATATAGTTATATATATTATATTTCATTTTAATACGTTTTAAATTGGTTAAATCAGTTTAGAAACTTACCTCTACTCCTAAAGAAATTGTTCTTGGATTTGGAAAAGATCCTCCATCATATCCTCTTGACAGTAATCCTTCGCTATTAAAATCAGGATCATAACCTTTATATTTTGAAATGGTCAGCAAATTTTGACCGTTGATATAAACTTTGGCTTTTTGAATAAATTTATCATTCAAAGGAATGTTAAATCCAATTTCCATCGTTTGTAGTCTCACATAGTCACCACTTTCTATAAATCTGTTGGAGTCTCTGGCATTTCCGTTTGGATCGCCAATTACAGGAGCGGGAATATTAGTATTGGTATTGGTAGGTGTCCAGTAATTTAATTCATCTACATGATGATTGGTGTATTGTCCTATCATTAAATTACGATACATGGCATTAAAAACCTTGTTTCCGCCACTTCCCTGCCAAAACATCGAGAAATCAAAGTTTGAATACGAAGCGCTAAAATTTAAACCAAAACCATATTTAGGAATTGATACTCCCTGAAAAGTTCTGTCGGCATCGGTAATAATTCCATCATTATTTACATCTCTAAATTTGATATCTCCGGGTGCTGCTCCGGTTTGGGTTGGAGAAGATGTTACTTCGGCTGCATTTTGAAAAATTCCAATAGCTTCCCAGGCAAAAAGTTCTCCCACAGATCTTCCTACTTCTGTTTTTGAAACCGCTCCATAAAGCGGGTTTCCATTAACTCCAATTTTGGTCACTTCATTTTTCAATGTTCCGAAATTGGCCGATATATCATATTTAAATTTATGGTGATGATTACTGTATGATGCTGTAAACTCCAAACCATGATTTTTCATATCTCCTGCATTGGTAAAAATATCTGCCGGAAAAGCTCCTGTAGAAAAAGGCAAAGGCACTCTAACTAAAATATCTGTAACTTTTTTTGTAAAATACTCTGCTGTAAATTGTAAGTCGTTATCAAGAAAACCTAACTCCAATGCAACGTTGGCGCTGCTTGTTTTTTCCCATTTTACATTCGGGTCCAGTGCTGCAACTACGGTTGTTCCGGGAGCAAGCTCATTATTAAAATCATACCCTGCGAAACTGTTTACTGTTGAAGCAAAAAAGTATTGCGGAATTGTATTATTACCCAATGTTCCATAACCTCCTCTAAGTTTAATGTTACTGATCCAGTCTGGTAATTTTAAAAACTTTTCGTTGCTAATTTTCCATCCTCCTGAAAAGGAATAGAAATTTGCCGAATTATTTTTTTCGCTAAAAAGCGATGTTTTATCCTGTCTGAAATTTGCCTGAAGCAAATACCTGTCATCATAAGAATAATTTAATCTGCTGATATACGATATTCCGGTAATTGTAAATTTAGTTTCTCCCGCGTCTCTCGAATCCGCATATTGAAGCATACTAATTTCACCAGGCTCGTATCCTACACCTTTTGACCAATGGTTGTAATTATCTCTTCTTTCCTGAATCCATCCTGCCAAAGCTTCGATTTTGTGCTTACCAAGCGAAACTTCGTACGTTAATATATTGTTCATGAAAGTTCTCAACTCATTTCCATTGGCAACATCTAAAGAAGCTTCATCATTTGTTGTAATATAATACCATCCTAAATCGCTTGGCGGAATAAATTTTCTGTTTTCCCAATCGGTTCTGTCATAACTTACATCGAGTTTGTATTTAAGACCTTTTACAATTTCAACTTCACCCCAGATATCACCAATAAAGCGATTTCTTTTTCCGGTATTTTCAATCAAATTATTATACCCAATTGGATTCATCGAAATTGCTCTTTGCGTCAGGTTATCTGTACCTCCGTAACCACCCAGTCTGTTAGAATCATATACAGGCATTGTTGGTATAGCGCCCAATAAATCACTAATAGCTGTTTGACCAGCATTATATTCGTTAAAAATTTCTTTATCAGATTGTGTATAGGCGATTTTTGCCCCGTATTTGAATTTTCCTTTTTTACCGTTTAGATTTAAATTGGTAGACAGTCTTTCATAATCTTGCGGCGTTTTGAAGTAACTGGTGTTTTTAAAATAATCAACATTAAAACTGTACATTATACTTTCGGCTCCTCCACCAAATGTAAGAGTCTGATTTTGTACAACTCCGGTTTGTAAACCTTCTTTTTGCCAGTCGGTATCGACATTTGAAATATAAGAAGGACTTGCCGGATTATTTCCCGGAGCAATACTTACCGCAACTCCGGCTCTAAGATCTCTGTTTCTTTCTGCTTCGTTAGTAATCGTTTGATATCCTACACGATCTGTTACATCCCATTTTTTTGCCACATCCTGAAGCCCGACAATAGATTTAAATTTGATATCCATTCTGCCGGATTTTCCTTTTTTTGTGGTAATAATTACAACTCCGTTTGCTCCACGAACACCATAAATCGCTGCCGAAGAAGCATCTTTTAAAACCTGCATCGACTCTATTTCTCCCGGTGCAAAATCGTATGGAGCATCAACCATAATTCCGTCAATAACAAAAAGAGGATTATTATTGGTAAATGAAGTTATACCTCTAATTTTTACATTGACAAAACCACCAGGTTCTCCTGATGATTGTACCGTAACTCCCGGTACCTGACCCTGCAGCATTTTTGCAGCATCATAAGTTACCGTTTTTTTAGCCGATTCCAGGTTGACAACACTTACAGATCCCGTAAGATCTGATTTCTTTTGCGTTCCATACCCAATAACTACGACTTCGTTTAATTTGTTGGTATCTTCAGTAAGCGCCGCATCAATTTTTGACTGACCGCCTACCGCTATCTCTTTGTTTTGAAATCCTATAAATGAAAAAACTAAAACATCATTTTGAGATGCCTTAATAATATATTCTCCATCAAATCCAGTTACAGCAACTGTTTTTGTTCCTTTTATCATAATGTTCACGCCCGGCAAAGGCAAATTGTCTTGTGCCGAAGTAACAATTCCTTTAATTTCTTTGCCTTGAGCAGACAATTGATTAGCAGAAAATAGCAGCATTAATACTGCTAAAAGCCATTCTTTTTTTGGCAATAAATAATTGCAATACAACAATAATTTGTGGTTTGACATACTGGTTAATTTTAAGGTTGGTTAGTGTGGTTATTATAAGTGTTAATCTTACATTTGTAAATTTAAATAAAAAAAGAGTGAAAAACAAATTAATATCATAAAAAAAATAGTGAAAAAAATATATCTCATAATTTAAGTGTGAAATAAACATTTAAAAAATTAACATTATTTTTAAAAAAGAAACGTTTTTTGAATGTTAATTGTGTAAAATATACACTTTTTACTAAAAAGCGCTTTTTTAATCAAAAAAACGGCAGTAAAAAAAGATTTATGAATGCGCTGTTTTTTAAGTATTTAAAATGAAAAAAATATTATTTTTGTAAATAAAAACTTATTTTAAGTGTGTTAGTTTTTTCATTTTAATTGAGTTTTTTTCAAAAAAGCGTCCTGTAACTATCCTGTTTTTGTCCTAAAAGAACCATAAAAAGGAAATTTGAATGCTCTTTTTTACTAAAAGTCAGTTTTTTAACTCTATTTTTGACTCATAGATTATGTAAGTGTAAAATCTACATTAATAAAATTATGAAACCTATGAGGAAGTTTATATATTTACCAATAAATTATAGAATATGCTAAACAGTTATAGCTCTGCAGATAAGGTTTTATTAGCAGTAGATTGTATCATTTTTGGATTTGATCATCAGGGATTGAAAATTCTTCTTATCCAAAGGGACTTTGAACCTGAAAAGGGAAAATGGTCCTTAATTGGTGGTTTTTTAAAACGCGATGAAGTATTAGATAACGCTGCCATCAGAATTTTGAATACTTATACGGGATTGAATGATATATATATGGAGCAGCTGTATGCATATAGCGAAATCGATCGTGACCCGGTCGAAAGAACTATTTCAGTTTCTTATTATGCATTGATTAATATTGAAAATCACAATACTGAGCTTATTAAAAATTACCATGCAGAATGGTTTCCTATTGCTGAAGCACCAAATTTAATTTTCGACCACAATGAAATGGTAAAAAATGCCATTAGAAGATTACGTTACAGAACTTCGATTAAACCAATTGGATTTGAATTGCTGCCTGAAAAATTCACGATGCGACAATTACTGGAATTATATGAAGCCATTTTGAGTAAGGAATTAGATAAACGAAACTTCATCAGCAAAATCAATTCTCTGGAAATCCTGAATAAACTAGACGAAAAAGATATGCAGTCTTCCCGAAAAGGATCTTATCTCTACACTTTCAACAAAGAAAAATACGAGGAGAAGCTATTGAACGATTTTGTTCTGAACTTATAAAAAAGTGAAAAAAATACCTTAAAAAAACAAACCCTGAAAGCTACAATCTTTCAGGGTTTTTTCCTTCAATAAAACTACTAATTAAAAAACTAACAAATTATTTTTCTTTTTAATCCACATTAACAAAAAATAAGTGTAGAATTTACATTTACAAATGTATATAAAATAATTCTATTAAAACAATAAATTGTTTTTTAATTAAAAGCTTACTGATTTATTAAACAAAACTTGTTTGTACTGTGAAATAAAACATGAATTTCACTAATTATCACGAATTTTTGTTTGTGTAATTAATTTCACAAGCAAAGCCAGCGATTGGAATTTGTGTAAATTAGTGAAATTCGTGTTATTAAAAATCATAATGAGTTTCGCATAATCAACGAAGATTTATTTTCTATTTGTTCTCTTTTTCCTTTTAAAACCATTTCTGCCAAAATTTTTCCCATGGCTTCAAAATGAGTTGAAATCGTGGTAATTCCGTTTGCTACAATTTTTTTAAGCGGTGTTTCATTATAGGAAATAATTCCAAAATCATTTCCCAATTTCAGGTTTTGATCCCTGGCATTTTCGATTACGCGAACCAAATCTCTGTCATTCGGAATAATGTAAAGATCCCCAATCGTAATTTCTCTGTTTGTAAATTCGGTTATTATTTCAGATTCAAAATCATATTCGGTACAAAAATCCTCAAAGCCAATTTTCATTCCCAATGGTTCTCTAAATCCCGGAAAAATCAAAATCAGTTTTTTGTATTTATTCAATCTTGATTTTCCTTTTACCAAACCTTCAAAAATATCTTTTTGATGATTTTGATAAATAGCAGGATATATTTTTAAATCCGGATTGGTTTGATCGAGTATAATTACGTCACCTACTGGTAGGGTTTTTATCGAATAAGCTATATCGATTAAGTTGGTAGGCATGATAATGTATTTCGTGTAATTGCCGTTGCTGTCGTTTATAAGCTTTTGAAAAACCGGAACATTAAAATGATGAAAGAAAATATCGACCTGAACATTTTTTCCGATGCTTTTTAAAAACGAATTATAGATATCTTCCTTGAAACTGTTTAACTCATCAAAAAGCAAAAAAATCTTCTGTTTTATAGTGATTTCAACGCTTTTAACGTAATAACCTTTTCCGGGAATGGCATAAATGATACCTCTTTTTTTGAGTTCATCATAACCTAATAAAACTGTATCACGAGATAAATTAAAAGCCAGACAAACTTTATTTACCGACGGCAGGCGATCGCCTTTTACCAGTTTTTCTTCTTCAATCGCTTTTTCAATTGAAAGAATAATCTGTTTATATTTTGGAAGGCCGAGATTATTTTGAATAGAAATTATATTCATAAAAAAAGAATTTTTGTGCAATATACTAAAAACTGGTAGGTACTGGTATGTAAAATTTTAAAATGTTTCTATTTTTGGATTTCATTTTTAATAATTTTTCAATGGAATTAAAACACATATCGCATTTAATCGATGTATCTTCAGCTAAATTGTTTGGTTTAATGCCTGACGGAGAGAAGATTTATTCTTTTGAATTATCAAATGAAAACGGAATGAAAGTACAAATCATCAATTATGGTGCAACCGTTACTTCATTACAAATTCCTCTTGAAAACGGAAAACTCGCAGATGTGGTTTTGGGCTTTGATAATCTGGAGGCTTATCTTGAATCTTATAATTTGCCGAGCGCACCTTATTTCGGAACTACCGTTGGCCGATATGCCGGAAGAATCAATAAAGGAAATTTTACTTTAAATGATACCACTTTTCAATTGGCCGGAAATAACAACGGAAATACTTTGCACGGTGGAAATGAAGGTTTTGGAAAAAAAGTATGGTCTTTTACTAATTTAACACATGGTAAAAATCCATCTATAACGCTGCGTTTGTTAAGTGAAAATTTAGACGAAAATTTTCCCGGAGAATTACAAGTCGGCTTAACTTATACATTAACCGAAGAAAACGAATTGACGTTAGAATATAAGGCAATAACTACAGAAGATACAATTATAAACCTGACACATCATAGTTATTTTAACCTCAACGGTCATGATTCTTCAGTTCTGGATCAGGAAATGTTTGTCAATTCTGATAAAATTTTAGAGACAAAACCTGATAATATTCCTTCTGGAAAATTCACTGCTCTTTCTGGTCATGCTTTTGATTTCAGATCTTCAAAAAAATGTCCGGCCGTTATTGATAATTCATTTGTAATTGAATCTAAAAATGAAATTGCTGCAACATTATTCAGCACAAAAAACAATCTAAAAATGAATGTGTTTACAGATCAGCCAAGTGTGCATGTGTATGTAGGCGGAAATTGTTTTGATACTTTGAAAGGAAAAGAAAACGCAGATTATCATCCGTCAAGCGGAATTTGTTTTGAAACGCAGAATTTTCCGGATGCGCCAAATCATGCTCATTTTCCGAATTCGGTTTTGAAAAAAGGAGAACAATATCATCAAAAAACAGTTTATCAGTTTCAGAAAATAAGCTAGAAATCATAAAAAAACAATATTTTATTTATTACCCAATGAATGACATTTTAATACAAAACACAACCGCCTTTTTTGAGAAAACGTTTGGATCTGCTCCTCAAAAAATTGTACTTTCTCCAGGCAGAATTAATATTATCGGAGAACACGTAGATTACAACGATGGTTATGTTTTACCTGCCGCTATTGACAAAATAATTTGTTTTGCATTCGAAAAAAGCAATTCTTCAAAATCAAAAGTAATTGCAATAGATTTAAACGAAGAATTCGAAATTGATTTAACTCAGGAAATTCAATTAAGCGATGTGGTCTGGACCAATTATATTCGTGGTGTTATTAAGCAGTTGCAGGATAATGGTTTTTCATTTGAAGGTTTTAATTGTGTTTTTAGCAGTAATATTCCTGTTGGTTCGGGGTTATCTTCTTCTGCGGCTTTAGAATGCGGAATGCTTTTCGGAATAAAAGAACTTTACAATCTTACTATTAATAAGGTTGATATTGCTTTGATGGGACAAAAAGCAGAACATTGGGTGGGAATCAATTGCGGAATTATGGATCAGTTTTCGAGCGTACACGGTCTTGAAAATAAGGTTATAAAACTAGATTGCAATACACTTGAATTTGAATATCACGATGCCAATTTCAAAGATTATTCATTGGTTTTATTTGACAGTAATGTAAAACATTCGCTTTTTACATCAGAATACAACACAAGAAGAGTTGAATGTGAAGAAGGTTTATCCATCATAAAAAATAATTTTCCTGAAGTAAAAAGTTTCAGGGATTGTACAGAAGAGCAGATTTTGAGCATTCGCGACAAAATGAATGAAACTGTTTTTAAAAGAGTTCATTTTGTGGTTAAAGAAATTAAGCGTGTTACCAAAGCCTGCGAAGCGCTGGACAACGGAAATATAGAACTTTTAGGACAATTGCTTTTTGAAACGCATTATGGTCTGTCTCAGGAATATGCAGTAAGCTGTGAAGAGCTGGATATGCTTGTAGATACTGCAAAAGCAGACGATAACGTGATTGGTTCGAGGTTAATGGGAGGTGGTTTTGGTGGCTGTACTATAAATTTAATAAAAAAAGGTCACGAAAATGAGGTAAAAAATAAGTTTGCAAATCTTTATTTAGATATATTTGGTATCGAACTAAAATTTTACGATGTAAAAATCGCAAACGGAACAACACTACTTTAATACCACAACAATGAAAAATTTTGACATTAACGAAGACCCGCACAGACGTTACAACCCTTTAATTAATGAATGGGTTTTAGTTTCACCTCATCGCGCAAAACGTCCATGGCAAGGACAAAATGAAACAGTAGCAACAGAAGCATTGCCAAAATACGATTCAACCTGTTATTTATGCCCCGGAAATGTTCGTGCAAACGGGGTGAGCAATCCAGACTACAAAGACAGTTTTGTATTTGAAAATGATTTTGCCGCAATGAAACAGGATGAAATTATTTTTGAAGAAGATATTAAACACACCTTTTTTAAAGCACAGCCTGAGCGCGGAATTTCGAGAGTGGTTTGTTTTTCACCAAGACACGACCTTACGTTGCCGGAAATGAGTATTAATGAAATTGAAAACATCATTAAAACATGGCAAAAAGAATACACAGATTTAGGAAATATCAAATACATTAATCACGTTCAGATTTTTGAAAATAAAGGAAGTGTTATGGGTTGCAGTAACCCGCATCCGCATGGACAAATTTGGGCGCAGTCATCATTGCCAACTCAGGTTGAAAAAACACATAACAGTTTAAAAGCATATTACGATAAAAATCAGAAAACATTACTCTCCGATTACCTTCAGGCCGAATTAAGATCCGGCGAAAGAATTGTTATTGAAAATGATCATTTTGTGGCTTTGGTTCCGTTTTGGGCAATCTGGCCATATGAAACAATGATTATCAGCAAAAGATCTTTTGGTAAAATCACTGATCTTACAGAAGAGGAAACTCTTGCTTATGCTACAATTCTAAAAGAATTAACTACAAAATACGACAATTTATTCAACACATCTTTTCCTTATTCATCAGGAATACATCAGGCACCAACCGATGGTTTCGAGCATCCTGAATGGCATTTTCACATGCATTTTTATCCGCCTTTGCTACGATCTGCAAGCGTAAAAAAATTCATGGTTGGCTACGAAATGCTGGGCGAATCACAGCGAGATATTACTCCCGAAAAAAGTGCCGAAATTTTAAGAGAATTATCAACTGTACATTATAAAAACAAAGAAAAAAGCCGCTTTGAAGAAGCATAAGTAAATAAAATAAATTTAACACAATTATGTTCTGTATAAATGTAAAAAACACATTTGTTTTTGGCAGATATCTGGATTTTTATTTTACTTTTGGCTTTCGTTCTTTTTTTCATAAAAAAATAAGAGAATAAAAACACATATCATATTTAAAATTGAATTAAACAATAAAAAAACCAGTTTTAGAAATTAAACTTTTTAAAACAAATTAAACAAACAATCACCCTATACTAATTTTTAAAAGACTACTAACAATGAACCAGAACCTTGCTTTCGCAGATTATGCGGTATTTATTATCTACTTTATCGTAGTATCGGTCTACGGTTATACAATTTACCATAAACGTAAAAAAGACGAACAAGATGCTAAAGCTTATTTTTTGGCTGAAGGAAATTTAACCTGGTGGGCTATTGGTGCATCTTTAATCGCCTCAAATATTTCGGCAGAACAATTCATCGGGATGAGTGGTGAAGGTTTCTTTTTAGGAATTGCCGTTGCTGCTTATGAGTGGCTGGCTGCTGTTGCCTTAATTATTGTTGCCGTTTGGTTTATTCCTGTATATCTTAAAAATAAGATTTATACGATGCCACAATTTTTAAAAACACGTTATAACGAATCGACTGCATTGATTATGGCCGTTTTCTGGTTGTTTTTGTATGTTTTTGTAAATTTAACTTCGATATTATATTTAGGAGCTGTTGCTATTAATGGTCTTGCCGGAGGAGAATATCTTCATGTTATTATGGTTGGATTGGCTTTATTTGCATTGCTTATTTCTCTTGGAGGAATGAAAGTTGTGGCTTATACTGACGTTATTCAGGTTGCTGTTTTAATTATCGGAGGTTTGGTAACTTCTTATATCGCACTTACAACTGTTGGACAATATTTTGGCGTAGGCGAAAATGCAATTGCAGGTTTTAAAGTTTTAATGAGAGAAGCTCCTGAGCATTTCAAAATGATAATTCCAAAACCAAATGCAACGTCATCTCAACTTGAAATCGACAAATATTTAACTTTCCCGGGTTTGATGTCTTATGTTGCCGGTATCTGGATCATCAACTTAAACTATTGGGGATGTAACCAATACATTACGCAAAGAGCTCTTGGTGCCGATTTACAAACTGCACGTACAGGTATCTTATTTGCAGGTATGCTAAAATTATTAATGCCATTAATCGTAATGTTGCCTGGTATTGCTGCTTTCGTTTTATACCAAAACGGACATTTACCTCAATTGGTTGGAGGAAAAGACGGCGCTTATTCTGCTGTATTAACGTTCTTGCCAACAGGTTTAAAAGGACTTTCTGTTGCGGCATTAACGGCTGCAATTGTGGCTTCATTGGCTGGAAAAGTAAACAGTATCTCTACAATTTATACATTAGATATTCATAAAAAATATATTCAAAAAGAAGCTGGCGAAAAACAACAGGTAAATATTGGTAGAATTGCCGTTTTTGCTGCAATGCTTTTAGCAGTATTATTTACATGGAATGATATTTTAGGAATTGGCGGAGTTGGTGGATTCACTTATATCCAAAAATACACCGGATTTATTAGCCCTGGAGTTTTTGCTATGTTTTTCCTTGGTATGTTCTGGAAAAGAACAACCGGAACTGCTGCAATTGTGGGTGTAATTTTAGGATTTGTTTTATCAGTATTATTCAATGAATATGCTCCAATGTTATTTGGAAACGATACATTATTATATACAGCTTATCCTAACGGAAAAGGAGCTTTCGAAATTCCATTCCATATTTGTATGGGATTATCATTCTTCTTTACCATGTTGGCGATGATTTTGATTAGTTTCGCGGGTCCAAAAGTAAATCCTAAAGCGTTTGAAATTGACTCTGAAATGTTTAAAGTAAAACCACAAACTACAGTTTTAATCGTAATTACATTATTGATTATTGTGGCTTTGTATGTTAAATTCTGGTAGTATAATTTTTTACTATATTATTTTTTGAAGTATAAAAAGACTGTCTGTAAACGACAGTCTTTTTTTTGTAAATTACTCGTTCAGATACCTTATTTGAATAATCTAACTTTTCTACTATATATTATGACCACACAAAAATTCTGTTTAGCCTTAGATTTAAAAGATAATTCTAATTTAATTGAAGAATATAAAACACTCCATAAAAACATCTGGCCAGAAATTACAGAAAGCATCAAAAGCACTGGAATATCTGTTCTTGACATTTACTGCACAGGAAACAGACTCTTTATGATTATTGAAGCCGACGCTGATTTTTCATTCGAAAAAAAATCAAAATCAGATGCTGCAAACCCAAAAGTTCAGGAATGGGAAAACTTAATGTGGAAATTTCAGCAAGCTTTACCGTGGGCAAAACCGGGTGAGAAATGGGTTTTGATGGAGAAAATATTTGAGTTGAAATAATTGAAAACTCTTTTAAATTAATCTTTAAGGCCTTTATTATTTTGCTAATTATTCATTTTTAAATAATTAGCAAAATTGACGCGATATATAATAATAAATTAAATATTTAACAATTGGTTTTGATTACTTTCGTTTATTAAAAAATCTCGGTTGTAATAATAAAAACTAAATAAATATGATAAAAAAATTACTTTTTACTGTATTGCTTTCATTATACATTTTGTACGGATATTCTCAAAAAGAATTATCAAACGACTATAAATATGATGTTAGTAGTCCTTATAAATCAGCAGATGGATATTTCAGAAAATACTTTCTTAAAGGAAATGAAATAATGTCGGTCATAACTGATTCAAGAGATAGTTATATAAAGAAATTCAATGTCGATAAGCTTGAACTTATTTCTGAAAAAAATACGAAAAATATTTTTCAAAAGATGTATCACTTGAATGCGTCAAAGAAATAAACGATAGTTTTTTCCTCTTTTATAGTATCCCAGACAAACACTCAGAAAAGCTATTTGCTCAGGAAATAGATTTTATTAAAGGGGAATTTAAAGGTAATGCAAAACTATTAATAACAGTTGATGATAATGTAGAGTTTAACGATTCCTATCTACTCCAAGAAGAAGGTTATAAAAGATTTCAAATTTCCCCTACTCTTGACAAAAAATCTTGTCTAATACAATATACTAGAATTCCAGAGAAAAAAATGATAAAAAAAGTTTTGACGTTATTGGTTTATATTCCTTTGATGGAAATTTGAACACAATATTGAACAAAGAAATTACAATGCCTTATACGAAACGCCGAATAGAAAATTTGGACTTTCAAATTGACAAAGAGGGCAATTTTTATATGTTAAACAAAATTTATCATGATAACAGCAATAATGATAAAAAAAGCAAAAATGATACTGTTGCAAACTCCCATATTGAATTGTTTACTTTTAAACCTAATTCTGATAAAATAGATATTACAAAAATTGAAAACAAAGACAAATTTATTACCAGCCTTTCTTTATTTAATTTACCAAACGGAAATATAATGTTAGGTGGTTATTATAACAATGGAAAGAACGAATATTATGGTAAAAATAGCGATGGAATAATCTTGATTAAAATGAAAGAGGACAGGAGCTTTTCTAGTCAACTTACTTATGAAATACCTTTAGATATAATCAATGAATTTGTAACCGAAAAAGAACAGAGGAAAAACGATAGAAAAGAAGAAAATGGAGAAGGTGCTAAGATTGCCGATTTAAAATTAACTGATCTTGATCTTCGTAAAGATGGAAGTATTCTTTTAGTTGGAGAACAACAACATCAGCTTATAACTACAACAACCAGCACATCTGGCACTTCAATTCACTCTTACTTTAATAATATTATTGTAACAAAGATTAATCCAGATGGAACATTAGGATGGATGAAAAAAATTCCAAAAAATCAGAGAGGTGGAATCAGTAGAGGTGGAATGTCTTATAAATACTTTAACACAGAAACCGATAATTTTTTTGTCTTTTTAGACAATGTGAAAAATATTAATCTTCCTTTTAATAAAACTCCCGCATTACATTCTGATAACAATGGTGGATATTTAACAGCTGTTAAAATTAAGGACAACAATGGAGAAATCTCAAAAGGTTCAATCTTAAATTCACTTGAAGTAAAAGACTTTGAAACATTTCAATTTGCAACAAATCGTGTGATAAAAACTAGTAATAGCTCCTTTATTTTTGAAGCGTACAAAAAGAAAAAAGAAGATATTATGATAAAAGTTACTTTAAAATAAAGACCCAATAGTTTTAAATAAACAAAAAACCCTAGTTTACACTAGGGTTTTCATTTTGTTCTTTTTGCATATTCAGTAAATAGGCCATATTTTGGATCACGTGATCATGTTTCTTAACAAACGGATTTTCTTCGTTCCACACATAACCTGCGAGAACTGAACATATTTTCTCTTTTACTTCAGGGTTTTCCGGTTGGTGGAAGAATAAAGTCTGAAGATTTCCGGTGTACCATTCTTTCACGTAAGTGGTAAAAACAGCAATTCCGCGCTTCATGTATTCTGTAAACTCAACTTCCCAATCAACTTCAATTCCTTGTGATTCTTTGATGTATAATTTTGCTGCCAGCATTCCGGATTCTGTCGCAAAAGCAACTCCTGATGAAAACACAGGATCCAGAAATTCAGAACTGTTTCCTGTTAAGGCAAAACCGTCGCCATACATTCTTTTTACCGCTCTTGAATAATTTTCCAGTTTTACCGGCTCAAACAAAAACTCTGTTCCTTTAAATCTTTTAATATAATAATCAGATTTTTGAATTGCATTTCTTAAAGCCTCAGCATTATCTTTATTTTCTGAAAGCGAATTGATAAAATCTGTTGGCCCCACAACTCCCAAACTAGTGTTTCCATTAGAAAAAGGAATTACCCATAACCAAACTTCGGTTTCCAGAATATCAAATGAAATCTGAGTTCCTTCCTCGCCTTCCGGTCTGTTGATGTCTTTTACGTGTGTAAAAATCGACGAATGCGGATCTAATTTTGATGGCGTATCGAGATCTAAAAGTCTTGGCAATACACGTCCGTATCCACTGGAATCGATAATAAATTTAGCGTGAATTTCTTTTAAATTTCCGTCCTTATCTTTTACAATTGTTTTCGAATTTTTTCCTTCAAAAGAAACTTCCAGAACTTCTGTTTCAAATTCCAAATCTATTCCTTTTCTAATAACTTCCTGAGCCATTGTGTTGTCAAAATCAGCTCTTGGCACCT
Source organism: Flavobacterium sp. AC274 (assembly GCF_979258275.1). Lineage (NCBI taxonomy): Bacteria > Pseudomonadati > Bacteroidota > Flavobacteriia > Flavobacteriales > Flavobacteriaceae > Flavobacterium > Flavobacterium sp. AC274. Next base: position 468,130 of record NZ_OZ409852.1, read on the forward strand.
GCCATGTCCAATCCCAGCCTTCTCCAAACTTCTGGCTAAAATCAAAAACACAAATTTCTTCTCCTCTGATAAAACGAGCTCCGAGTTTTTTTTCAAAATTCATTGCATCCAGGCATTCAAAAAGTTCTGCTTCCTCAAAATGATCCATTACTCTGGGAATAAGGCTTTCGCCAACAACCAGTCTTGGAAACTTTGTTTTTTCTACAACTTTTATCTTAATATTGTTTTTGTGTAGATAAGATGCCGAAACACATCCGGACGGTCCTGCACCTATTACTAAAACATCTACAAACTCCTTTATCATATTAAAAATGTTATCAATTATTAAACTACATTTGCCATCATCAAAATAACTACAATTATTTTGATAAATAAAATTAAATTAGCACAACCAAAAACAATTTAATGAATACAATTAATGAATATTTAAGTTTAGCAGAATTCGAGTCCATAATATTTGGAAATAACAAAGTTGTTGTGAGCGACATTGTATTAAATCGGGTAAATGAAAGCTTTAATTTCCTAAAAGAATTTTCAGGAAACAAAGTTATTTATGGAGTGAATACTGGTTTTGGCCCAATGGCTCAATATCGAATTAAAGAATCAGATCAGATTCAGCTACAATATAATTTAATCAGAAGCCACTCATCAGGAACAGGAAAACCGTTAAGCCCGGTTTGTGCAAAAGCAGCAATTTTGGCGCGATTAAACACCTTATCATTAGGTAATTCAGGAGTTCACCCTTCTGTAATTCACTTAATGGCCGAATTAATTAACAGAGATATTACTCCGTTAATTTTTGAACACGGCGGTGTTGGAGCAAGTGGAGATTTAGTACAACTATCCCATTTAGCTTTAGTTTTAATTGGAGAAGGCGAAGTTTTTTATAAAGGAGACAGAAGACCAACTTCAGAAGTTTTTGAAATTGAAGGTTTAAAACCTATTCAGGTAGAAATCAGAGAAGGTCTTGCGTTAATTAACGGAACTTCTGTAATGACCGGAATTGGAGTTGTAAATGTGCACCATGCTAATAAATTATTAGACTGGTCATTAAAAGCTTCTTGCGCCATTAACGAATTGGTTCAGGCTTATGACGATCACTTTTCTGAAGAATTAAACCAAACTAAACGTCATAAAGGGCAACAGGAAGTGGCTGCAAAAATGAGAGCCAATCTTTCTGACAGTACTTTAATCCGTAAAAGAGAAGACCATTTATATTCTGGAGAAAATACCGAAGAAATTTTCAAGGAAAAAGTACAGGAATATTATTCATTGCGTTGTGTGCCTCAAATTTTAGGTCCCGTTTTGGAGACTATCAATAATGTAGCTTCTATTTTAGAAGACGAATTTAACTCGGCAAATGACAACCCGATTATCGACGTAAAAAACAAACACGTTTATCACGGAGGTAATTTCCACGGCGATTATATTTCGCTTGAAATGGATAAATTAAAAATTGTTATTACCAAATTAACGATGTTGGCAGAACGTCAGTTGAATTATTTGCTGAATTCAAAAATCAACGAAATCCTTCCTCCTTTTGTTAATTTAGGAACATTAGGATTCAATTTCGGAATGCAGGGAGTTCAGTTTGTTGCAACTTCAACAACTGCAGAAAGCCAAATGTTATCCAACCCAATGTACGTTCATAGTATCCCGAACAACAATGACAATCAAGACATTGTAAGTATGGGTACCAACTCGGCAGTAATTACATCAAAAGTAATCGAGAATTCTTTTGAAGTTTTGGCTATCGAATTAATTACAATTGTTCAGGCGATTGATTATTTACAGCAAAAAGATAAAATTTCATCTGTTACCAAAAAATGGTATGACGATGTTAGAAAAATAATTCCTGTATTTAAGGAAGATCAGGTAATGTATCCGTTTGTTCAGCAAGTAAAAGATTATCTTATCAATAGTTAAGCGTTACTTTTTTATTAATATTGAATTTTAAAACCATGAAAAAACCATTTATTTTTTTGTTGCTATTCGTTATTCAATTTGTTAATAGTCAGGAATTGGCATTAGTTAAAAAGAATTCAAAAATTGGATATATTTCTAAAGATGGATCTTTTAAAATAGAACCTCAATACAAATCTGCAAAAAGCTTTTCTGATGGTTTAGCAGCTGTCGAAAATGGTGGAAAATGGGGATTTATTGATACCAAAGGAAGCTGGGTAATTCCTGCATCTTTTGAAAATGCCAAAGATTTTAACAGCGGAGTTGCTATTGTACAAAAAGAGAAGGAATGGGTTTATATCAATACAAAAGGAGAAATTCTTAAAGCGCCTGCTTCCGAAAAATTATTTGATTTTAATAACGGTGTTGCCTTTATAAAACAAGCCAATAAAATTGGATTAATCAATTCAAAAATGACCGTTGTTTTAGAACCAAAATACGATCAGATAAAACCTTTTGAAAATGGTTTTGCAAGAGTTGAAAACAATAAAAAATGGGGAATCATTAATGCTTCAGGTAAGGAACTAATAGAACCTTCGTATGACGAAATAGGAAACTATTTTAAAAATACAACCTGGGCAAGAAAAGATAAGACGTTTGGAATTGTAAGTTCCGGAAATTTTATTGCTGTTGATGGTGCCGAAAAAATCTGGGACTTTGAAACACAAGATCTGACTTATGCCAAAAAGAACGGAAAAATTGGATTCATTGACCTTAAAGGAAATTGGGTAATTACTCCTATTTATGATAAAGCAAAAGCGTTCTCAAAAAATTTAGCTCCGGTTTGTGTGGGATCTAAATGGGGATATATAAACCCAAAAGCAGAATTTGTTATTCCGCCAACTTATAGTGATGCAGAAGTTTTTAGTTCAAACGGACTGGCTCCTATAAAAGAAAAAAATTGGGGTTTTATCAATGAAACAGGAAAATTAGTTATTCCAACACAATATGGTATTACTTCAAACGGATTCGTCATTGCTCTATTTGTACAACAAGACAAAGGATTTATTGATGGTCTTGCCAGAGTAAAAAACGAAGGGAAATGGGGATTTCTTAAACCAGATGGAACTGTTGTAGGTAATCAATGGTTTGAAAACGCTGAACTATTTTCTAAAACAGCAGAAAAAAACACCCCAAACGAAGTCGTTACTGAAAAAGCAAAACCAGAGACAAAAGCGGAAACAAAACCAGCTAAATCAGGATCAAAACCAGCAACTAAAAAGAAAAAATAACACACTTGTGTTCTATAAAAAATAAAATTTACATCAATGAAATGTGTATTAGTAACGGGTGGTTCAAGAGGAATTGGAAGTGCTATTTGCAAAAAATTAGCGGTTGAATCCAACTATCATATTCTGATTAATTATCATTCGAACAAAACTGCTGCAGAAGAAACTTTGCAGGAAATTCAAAAATTAGGAGCAACCGGAGAAATCTTAGGTTTTGATGTTTCTAATTTTGAACAGGTACAAGCAACTTTAACGCAATGGCAGGAAACAAATCCTGAAGCCATCGTTGAAGCAATTGTAAACAATGCCGGAATTACAAAAGATGGTCTTTTTATGTGGATGACTCCCGAAGACTGGAACGGCGTTGTAAACACAAGTCTTAACGGATTTTTTAATGTTACGCAGTTTTTTATTCAAAAAATGCTGCGCAACAAATATGGCCGAATTGTAAATATGGTTTCTGTTTCGGGAGTAAAAGGAACTGCCGGGCAAACCAATTATTCGGCAGCAAAAGGGGCTATTGTTGCAGCTACTAAAGCACTTGCTCAGGAAGTTGCAAAACGTAACATTACTGTTAATGCAGTTGCGCCGGGTTTTATACGAACTGACATGACGAGCCAATTAGACGAAAAAGAATTACTAAAACTAATTCCCGTAAATCGTTTTGGCGAAGCCGAAGAAGTCGCAGATTTGGTAAGCTTTTTGATTTCAAAAAATCAAGCTATATTACCGGAGAAATTATTAACATCAACGGAGGAATATATTCTTAGAAATATTATATTTCTCCCATGTTTACCAAGTTATTTTAAGTTTTTTTCCTTTAACACCGAAAATTGCTCGCAAAGACGCTAAGTCGCAAAGTTTTATTAAAAAACTTAAATAAAGAAAACCCTTTGCGTCTTTGCGAGATTAAAAAAATTAAAGAATAGATTAAAAAAACTTTGGTGACTTTGTTTAAAAAATATACTTAAGGATTAAAAAATTACTTATAAAAAGACCATGAATAAGAGAGTTGTAATTACCGGAATGGGAATTTATTCCTGTATAGGTACTTCTTTAGATGAAGTAAAGGAGTCTTTATATAACGGAAAATCTGGTATTCAGTTTGATTCTGAAAGAAAAGAATTTGGTTTTCAATCAGCCTTAACGGGTATGGTGCCTAAAACCGATTTAAAATCTTTATTGACCAGAAGACAACGTATGAGTATTGGTGAAGAAACCGAATATGCGTACATGGCTACCATCGAAGCACTAAAAAACGCCAATATTGATGATGCTTTTTTTGACGATCGCGAAGTGGGTATTATGTACGGAAATGATAGTGTCTCAAAAGCTATTATCGATGCTACAGATATTGTTCGTGAGAAAAAAGATACAGCCCTGATTGGTTCTGGTGCAATTTTTAAATCAATGAATTCTACGGTAACGATGAATTTGTCTACGATTTTTAAACTTCGTGGTATTAATCTTACCATCAGTGCCGCTTGTGCAAGTGGTTCACATTCTATTGGACTGGCTTATTTTTTAATAAAAAGCGGTTTTCAGGATATTATTATTTGTGGAGGCGCACAGGAAATCAACAAATATGCCATGTGCAGTTTTGATGGTTTAGGTGTTTTTTCTGCAAGAGAAGGCGAACCCCAAAAGGCGTCAAGACCTTTTGATGCTGATCGCGACGGCTTAATTCCGAGTGGTGGTGGCGCAACGTTAATATTAGAAAGCTACGAATCGGCAATTGCACGTGGTGCAACGATTATTGCAGAAGTTGCAGGTTATGGTTTCTCTTCAAACGGCGGTCATATTTCGACTCCAAATGTTGAAGGCCCTGCAACTGCTATGCAAAGAGCGCTTGATGATGCACAATTAAAAGCCGGCGACATCGATTATATCAATGCGCATGCAACTTCAACGCCTGTTGGAGACAGCAATGAAGCAAAAGCTATTTTTGAAGTTTTTGGCGAAAGCAATCCTTATGTAAGCTCAACAAAATCAATGACCGGTCACGAATGCTGGATGGCCGGAGCAAGCGAAATTATCTATTCGACATTGATGATGCAGCACGATTTTATAGCTCCCAATATCAATTTGGAAAACACAGACGAAGACTCTGCTAAATTAAATTTAGTTAAAACTACGTTAAATAGAAAAATTGATATATTTTTGTCGAATTCCTTCGGATTTGGAGGAACCAATTCTGCACTGGTAGTTAAAAAGTTTAAATGAAGCGATGAATAAAGAAGAAATAATAAAAAAAATTAATGGTTTTTTGGTTGATGAATTTGAAGTAGACAATGATGACATTGAACCAGACGCAAATTTAAAAGATACACTAGGGTTAGATAGTTTAGACTATGTTGATTTAGTTGTTTCTATTGAAGCGACCTTTGGTGTAAAATTAGTTGAAGCTGATTTTGTTGGAATTTCCTCTTTTCAAACTTTCTACGACCTTATAGAAAACAAACTAAAAGCTAAAGCTGTTTAATGAGTCAATGGGATGGCAAATCAAAAGGAACAGTTTTAGGCTATAAAATATTCGTTTTTTTAATACAAAAAGCGGGTGTCAAGTCCGCTTATGTGTTACTTTATTTTGTTGCTTCTTATTACTTTTTGTTCTTAAAGAAAAGCAACAGGGCAATTTCTTATTATTTTAAAGAAAGGCTAAAATATTCCAATTTCAAATCTAAAAAAATGGTTTTCAAAAGTTATTATACTTTTGGGCAAACTATTATTGATAAAATTTCTATTTCGGCAGGAATGCGAAATAAATTTACCTACGAATTTGACGGAATAGAAATTTTAAAAAATCTTTTGGCAGAAAAAAAGGCGGCGTTTTAATTAGCGCCCATATTGGAAATTTTGAAATCGCCGAACATTTTTTAGGTGATATCGACATCGATTTTCAAATTAATCTGGTTACTACAGATTTAGAACATTCTGCTATTAAGAATTATCTGGAAAGTGTTACTCAAAAACCAACCGTAAAATTCATCATTATCAAAGATGATTTATCTCATATTTTTGAGATCAATGCTGCTTTGGCCAATAATGAACTGGTTTGTTTTACTGGCGATCGTTATTTTGAAGGAACAAAATCGCTGTCAGAAAAAATATTAGGCGAAGAAGCTAATTTCCCGGCAGGTCCGTTTTTAATTGCATCGCGCTTAAAAGTTCCGGTTGTTTTTGTTTATGTAATGAAAGAGCCCAACTTACACTATCATTTATACGCACGCGAAGCCGTTGTAAAACATCGTGACGAAAAAGCCCTTTTAAAATCATATATTGAAAGTGTAGAATCTATGCTTCAAAAATATCCATTGCAATGGTTCAATTATTTTGATTTCTGGAATCAGTTAAAGTCAAAGTAAACAATTGCTATTTAACCGCAAAGTTCGCAAAGTTTTTTACATATCGGATTTTATAAAAACACAAAGTTCGCAAAGCTTTGTATTGATTTAGCTTAGCGGTAATTACACCAAACAATTTTTAATTTTTAATTCTCAATTTTTAATTAAAAAGTCATTCTTTCATCCTTAAACGCTTAAAACAGAATATGCAGGAATTTGACACAATTATCATCGGTTCAGGAGTTGGAGGATTAGCAACTGCAATATGTCTGGCAAGAGCAGGACAAAAAGTTTTAGTGCTCGAACAGCATTACGTTCCTGGTGGCTGGAGTCATAGTTTTACATTAAATGGTCAGCGTTTTAGTCCGGGTGTTCATTATGTAGGATTGATGGAAGAAGGTCAATCTACCAATGAATTATATCGCGGTTTAGGAATTGCCAACGACATGGTTTTTTTCGAATGAACAAAAATGCCTATGAACATTGTTTAATTGGTGATGAAGTTTTTGACTTACCGGCAGGAATCGACAATCTTAAAAAAACACTTTCTTCTCATTTTCCACACGAAGAAAAAAACATAAACGAATATCTTACCGTTGTTCAAAAAGTAGCGTATGAACTGCAATTGATTCCGAAATTAAAAGGTTTCTGGCAAAATATTACAGTTCCATTCCGAACCAAACATTTTGGAAAATTTGCTTTATTTCCCCTAAAAAAGTAATTGGCTGGCATGTAAAAGATGCAAAGTTAAAATCTGTTCTCAATATTCAATGCGGAGATCACGGACTTCCTCCAAACAGAGCGTGTTTCCCTGTTCATTGTTCTGTTATGAACCATTATTTTGATGGCGGTTTTTATCCAATGGGCGGCGGTGGCGGAATCGTTAAAGCCATGACAAACGGAATAAAAAGACATAACGGAGAAGTAAGGGTAAAACAAAATGTCAATAAAATTTTAATCGAAAATAAAAAAGCATTTGGCGTTGAGCTTGAAAACGGCGAAAGAATTTTTGCTAAAAATATTGTCTCAAATGCAGATCCCAGCATTACTTATTTAAATTTAATTGATAAAGAACATTTAAGTAAATCACTGATTAAGAAATTAGAGAAAACAAAATATTCTGTTACGTCTTTAATTTTATTTTTAACATTAGATATAGATGTTACTCAATTTCAAATAGATTCCGGAAATATCTGGATGATGAAAGACGAACATGACGACGAGAATTTTGAAAATTTAATGAGCAATAATATTGACGAAGGAGATTCATTTCCTGCCGTTTTTATAAGTTGTACAACACTTAAAGATCCTGCCAGTTTTAACGGAAGATATCATAATTTCGAAATTGTTACTTACGTTAATTACGATCATTTAAAAGATTTTAACGGTTTACAAGATTATCATAACGAAGAGTATAAAATCTTTAAGGAAAAGATCACTAATAAATTAATGAATAATGTCGAGAAGATAATTCCGAATGCAAAACAGCATATTATTCAGGCAGAATTAGGAACTCCAAAAACAAATGAATTTTACATTAATTCGACAAAAGGAAATGTTTACGGAACCGAAAAAACCTTAAATCAGGTAGGTCCTTTTGCTTATAAAAACAAAACCGAAATAGAGCATTTATTTCTTTGCGGTTCGTGTACTTTATCTCACGGAGTTGCAGGCGCTTCATACTCGGGCGTTGCAGCTGCTGCAGCCATTTTAGAATGCACTTCAGACGATTTATTAATTGAAGATGAAAACCAAAAAATCAGAATTTATGATGCCGAAGATCCTGCTTCATGGCCGGATTGGGTTCATACAAAACGAAGCGATAAAATCAGGAAATTTGTCTCATAAAATTAATTACTTTTGCAACTAAACCAAAAAGCCACCAATCTAAAATGAAAAATGTTCTTGTTGTTTATTACTCCCAATCTGGACAACTGGAAGAAATTGCACGAAATATTGCAAAACCCTTCTTAAATTCAGAAGATATAAAAGTAACATTTCACGAAATTCAACTAGAAAAACCCTTCCCTTTTCCGTGGGACAAGGATTCTTTTTTTGATGCTTTTCCGGAATCTTTTCTTCAAATTCCACGAGAATTAAAACCAATATCAGAAGAAATTCTAAATACAAAATTTGACCTGGTTCTTTTTCATTATCAGGTTTGGTATTTGTCACCATCTATTCCAATAAACTCATTTCTAAAAAGTGCAGATGGAAAAAAGCTATTAAACGATACACCGGTTATTACCATTAGCGGTTCTCGTAATATGTGGATCATGGCGCAGGAAAAAATCAAAGTTTTACTAAAGGAAGCCAACGCACAATTAGTAGGAAATGTAGCTTTGGTTGACAGAGTCGGAAACCTGATTAGTGTTATTACTATTGTTGAATGGATGTTCTCCGGAGTAAAGAAAAAATATCTGGGAATTTTCCCACTACCGGGAGTTTCAGAAAAAGACATTCAGGAATCAGAAAAATTTGGAAAAGTAATGCTTTCTGAGTTTCAACAAGACAATCTCAAGAATTTACAGCCAAAATTAACAGGAATAGGTGCGGTAAAAATTAGCTCATATCTTATAACTGTTGACAAAACAGCGAATAAAATTTTTAATAAATGGTCAAATCTGATTTATAAAAATAAAAATAACAGAAAACTGCTTCTTAAAGTATTTAATGTTTATTTATTCCTTGCGATATGGTTAATCTCACCAATAGTGTATATATTGCACCTTATTACATACCCCATTAAGTTAAAAACCATAAAAAAAGAAACTCAATATTATAAAGGAGTTTAGAAGACGAAAGTAGATTATGTTTGAAGTATATATTACCAAAGCCGCAAAATTTTTGCCAAACGAAGCTGTTTCAAATGATGAAATGGAAAGTTATTTAGGTCTTATTAATGATACCGCTTCTAAAGCAAGACGTATTATTTTACGCAATAATAAAATTTTAAGCCGCTATTACGCTGTAGACAAAACGGGAAAAAGCACACACAGCAATGCCGAATTAACACGTAATGCAATTGTGCAGTTATTTGATGAAAATTTCACAGCTCAGGATTTAGAAGTCCTTTCTTGTGGAACCTCAACACCAGATATTTTCCTTCCGTCACACGCCGCAATGGTTCATGGTTTACTTCAAAATAAATCGGTAGAATTAAACTCTTCAACAGGAGTTTGTTGTGCCGGAATGAATTCACTAAAATTTGGTTTCCTGTCTGTAAGATCAGGAAACTCAAAAAATGCTGTTTGCACAGGATCAGAAAAAGTTTCGACCTGGCTAATTGCTAAAAAATACAGTCAGGAAGTAAGCAATTTAAAAACCCTTGAAGAACAGCCAATTATTGCTTTCAAAAAAGATTTTTTACGTTGGATGTTATCTGACGGTGCCGGAGCTTTTTATTGGAAAATAAACCAAGCGGAGACATTTCCCTAAAAATAGAATGGATGGAAGCTTTTTCATACGCATTTGAATTAGAGACTTGTATGTACGCCGGCGGAGATAAATTAGAAAACGGTGAAATTAAATCGTGGAGCGATTATGAGCCGGAAGAATTGCTAAACGAATCTGTTTTTGCTATTAAACAAGACGTAAAATTATTGGACGAATTTATACTTTCTAAAGGAGCTGAGAGTATGTATGATGCCATGATTAAAAATAATATTACATCAGATCAGGTTGATTATTTTATTCCGCACGTTTCATCTAACTTTTTTGTCGAAGGATTAAAAAAAGGATTAAGCGAAAAAGGAATTGGAATGGCTGACGAGAAATGGTTTATGAATCTTTCAAGAGTAGGAAATGTAGGTTCTGCCTCTATTTATTTGGCTGTAGAAGAATTGATGAATTCTGGAAAACTAAAAAAAGGAGAACGTATTCTTTTATCAGTTCCCGAAAGTGGAAGATTTTCTTTTGCCTATGCTTATTTAACCGTTTGTTAATGGAAAGAACTTTACTTTTAGAAAAAAATGCTGTCGAAAATTTACTTCCACAAAAGTTTCCTTTTGTAATGGTAGACAAAATGTATTCCTTTACCGAAACTTCATTGGTTTCGGGATTAAAGATTCAAAACGACAATATTTTTTTGATAAGAATACTTTTTTAGAAGCTGGTTTAATCGAACACATGGCGCAATCTGTGGCTTTACATACAGGTTACGAATATTTTTTAAGAAACGAAATTGCTCCAACGGGATACATTGGTTCTATTAAAGACATTGAAATAAAAAAATTACCCGAAATAAACGATACAATTCAGTCAACCGTAACTATTTTGCAGGAATTTGGCGGAATTACTTTGGTTGATATCGTTACGACTTTAAACAATGAAGAAATCGCTAAAGGGCAAATGAAAACCGTTTTAGCCAAATAATATAAGTATGAATATTGCTGCTGTCGACATTCAGAACTATTTACCACACCGGGCACCGTTGCTTATGGTGGATTTAATTTTGGAAATTGAATCAGATTTTGTAGAAACCATATTTTTGATAAAAGACGACAATATTTTTGTTGATAAAGGTACTTTTATTGAAGCCGGTTTAATCGAAAATACAGCACAAACCTGTTCGTCAATTGTAGGTAAAAAATATTTTTTTGAAGAAGACGGAACCGAAAATGAAAACGTAAATGTTCTTGGTTTTATCAGCGCAATAAAAAATTTAAAAATACACGAATTACCAAAAGTGGGAGACACCATTATAACCAAAGCAAATTTGGTTTCGAAATTTTCAGGCGAAGATTATACTTTATGTACAATGAGCTGCGAGAGTTTACTTGGCGAAAAAAACTTTTGGAATGCGAAATTAACCTGTTCATTCAAAAAACAATGTCGGTGTAAATGATTTCTAAAAAAATCATTTTTCATCTGTTAATCAGAATTGGAATTTTGATTTTCCTGACAGGATTGGTTTTTTTGTTTTGGTATTTTACCTTTGATCCTCATAAATTTTGTGACGAAAACGGACATAAACATGTTGATGGAGGTTTAGGGGTTTTTATTTTATGGTTCATAGTTATAGTAGTATTTTATTTAGGGCTAATAATAGAAATGTTTTATTTATTTGAAAAAAAGAAGGGAATTTAGCTTTAACAAATCTGATCTTTTTAATGATTAGTTTATGCTTGGTATTACCTTTTTGTATCACATAAATTAAATTGTAATGATATGGAAAAAGAAAAAGTACCGCAGGACAAAAGCAACTTAACTAAAAACAACGTTAAAGAACTTTTGTATGCAACCGATGAAAACGGAAACTACACTACGACTTTAAGTACTGGCTGGGAGCCAAAAACAATTGCACTTTCCAACTCTATTGACGATATAAACGAACGAATCGCCGAAGCAAAAATGCAGGTCGAAACCGGCGAAGCCAGTCCGATTTGTTATTATATGGAACTTAACAAAATGGATTTGACTATTTTGGCAAGTTACGTAGGACTTTGGAAATGGCGTGTAAAAAGACATTTTAAACCCGAAGTTTTTGCCAAATTAAACGATAAAATTTTAAAAAAATATGCCGATGCTTTTGACATTTCGGTAGCAGAATTAAAAAATATTAAAACAGACTAATGCAAGTTAATTTCACACATCATCAATCTGCTCATTGCGAAAACGGAGTAGCTTCGAATTTGTTAAAAAACAACGGCCTTAACATTAGTGAACCGATGGTTTTTGGTATTGGTTCCGGACTTTTTTTGTGTATTTGCCTTTTATAAAAGTAAATCATGCGCCGGCAATTAGTTACAGAACTTTGCCTGGACAAATTTTTAATAAACTGGCAAGTCGTTTAAACTTAAAAATAAAAAGACAAAAATTTTCATCAACAACAAATGCAAATAAAGCATTAGATGAAAATTTAAAAAACAATATTCCAACCGGATTACAAGTTGGCGTGTATCATTTAAGTTATTTTCCTGATGAATATCGCTTTCATTTTAACGCACACAATCTAGTCGTTTACGGAAAAACCGAAACCGATTATTTAGTGAGCGATCCTGTTATGGAAACCGTTACCACACTTACGCACGATGAACTTGATAAAGTACGTTTCGCCAAAGGTGCTTTTGCGCCAAGAGGACAAATGTATTATCCAATTCAAATTCCGGCAGCTGTTGATTTGAAAAGCGCAATCATTAAAGGAATCAAAAATACCTGTCGAGACATGCTGGCGCCAATGCCAATTGTTGGGGTTCGCGGAATTAAATTTGTATCGAAACAAATTAGAAAATGGCCTATAAAACACGGTACTAAGAAAGCCAATCACTATTTGGCACAAATGGTTCGTATGCAGGAAGAAATAGGAACCGGAGGCGGTGGTTTTCGTTTTATATATGCTGCTTTTTTACAGGAAGCATCGGTTATTTTAAACAATGAAGAATTGAAAACGCTGTCAAAAGAAATGACTTTAATTGGAGATTCATGGCGCGATTTTGCTGTTGAAGCTTCTCGTATTTACAAAAACAGAAGTGCAAAAGAAGATGCCTACAACACCATCGCAGATGAACTTTTGGACATTGCCAATCGTGAAGAAATCTTTTTCAAAAAACTAAAACAAGCCATAAGCTAATATATTTTGCATTCAATAATTAAAATAGAATCTCTTTCGAAAAAGTACAAAAATGCAGAAATGTATTCTTTGAACGAAGTCTCGCTGCATATAAATGAAGGCAGTATTTTTGGTTTGTTAGGCCCAAATGGCGCCGGAAAAACCACTTTAATTTCTATGCTTTGCGGATTGGTAAAACCAACTTCAGGACATTTTACAATTGATGGTTTAAACTACACTGACGATTCTTCACAAATAAAAAAAATCATTGGCGTCGTTCCTCAGGAATATGCTTTATATCCGACTTTAACGGCCAGGGAAAATTTGCACTATTTTGGAAGTATGTACGGTTTAAAAGGTTCTGATTTAAAAGATAAAGTAATAGAAACTTTAGACCTTTTAGGATTATTAAAGTTCGCAGACAAACGAATCGAAACTTTTTCGGGCGGAATGAAAAGAAGAGTTAATTTGATTGCCGGAATTCTGCACAATCCAAAAGTTTTATTTTTAGATGAACCAACCGTTGGTGTTGACGTTCAATCCAAAAATGCTATTATAGATTATTTGAAATTATTAAACCAAAACGGAACAACCATTATTTATACGTCGCACCATTTGGCTGAAGCCGAAGATTTTTGCACCAATATCGCCATTTTAGACCGAGGCAAAATTTATGCACAAGGCACGCCTTCGAGCTTAATTTCTTCTACTGAAAAAGCAAGAAACCTTGAAGAAGTTTTTATTTCATTAACCGGTAAAGACTTTAGAGATGAGCTATAAAATTTGGATGTCTGTAGTAAAAGAATTCTTGTTGTTAAGACGGGATTTGGGAGGTTTAATTATTCTGTTTGTGATGCCGCTGGTGCTTGTTATCACCGTTACATTGATACAAGACAGTACTTTTAAAACCGTAAGCGATTCTAAAATTGAGATTTTATTAATCGATAATGATAAAGGAGACGTTTCTAAAACTGTTTTTGAAAATCTTGAAAAAAGCAGTTTGTTTACTGTCGTAACGCAAATCGACAATCAGCCTATTACAGAAGAGATTGCTAAAGAAGCTGTTTACAGAGGAAAATATAAACTTGCCATTGTAATTCCTTCCAAATTAAGCGTTGATTTACAAGCCAAAATTGATCAGAATGTAGACAACATTTTGAGCAATATGGGTTTAACCGATAGTGTTGCAAAACCTGCTACTCCAAAAATAATCAAAGAAAAAGAAGTAAAACTCTATTTTGATCCGGCGGTTCAGTTAAGTTTTAAAAATGCGGTAATGAGTTCGATTGATAAAATGATTTCTCAAATCGAATCAAAATCAATTTACAAAACTTTTCAAAATCAATTGGGAGAAGGAAATGCAGATTTCGAGCAAAAAAGTTTTATCTCTTTCAAAGAAATAATTCCAACAATAAACAACAAAGAAGTTCGACCAAATTCGGTGCAACATAACGTTCCGGCCTGGACTCTTTTTGCCATATTTTTTATTGTAATTCCGTTGTCTATTAATATAGTAAAAGAAAAAACACAAGGAACATTTGTTCGTTTAAGAACCAATCCGTCTTCTAATCTTATTGTGATTATCGGAAAAACGATTACCTATTCCGCCATTTGTATGATCCAGTTTTATATGATGGTTGCTGTGGCAGTTTTTCTATTTCCTCATATTGGTTTGCCGTCATTAAACATCGAAGGTCATTTATTTTTAATGAGTATTGTGGCTTTATTTTCAGGATTTGCAGCAATTGGTTTCGGGATTTTATTAGGAACTGTTGCCAGCACGCAAGAACAATCAGCTCCTTTTGGCGCAACAAGTGTTATCATTTTAGCTGCTATTGGCGGTGTTTGGGTCCCTGTTTTTGCAATGCCAAAAATCATGCAGATCGTTGCCAAATCTTCACCAATGAATTGGGCATTAGAAGCTTTTTATGATGTTTTATTACGCAACATCTCTTTCTTAGAAATCATACCAAAAATAAGTTTATTGTTTTTGTTTTTTATTATCACAACATCCATCGCATTATTTTATGACAAAAAGAAAAGAACAGTATAACGAAGCCACATCCCTAACCGTTTCTCACGAAATCAGAATTCGTTTTAACGAAACTGATCCACTTGGAATCGTTTGGCACGGCAATTATATTACATACTTTGAAGATGGACGTGAAGCATTTGGCCGCGAACACGGACTTACATATCTTGATATTGCAGAAACCGGTTACACTACTCCAATCGTAAAATCAAAATGCGAACATAAATTATCTTTGCGCTACGGCGATGTTGTAACAATCGAAACTACGGTTGTTGATACGCCTGCTGCAAAAATGATTTATCGTTTTAAAATTATTGATGCAAAAGGAGACGTTGCCTGTACTGGAGAAACGGTTCAGGTATTTTTAGATAAAGATGGAAATTTAATGTTGACGAATCCTGAGTTTTACGAAAACTGGAAACGAAAAGTTGGATTATTAAAATAAAAACACGGATTACACTAATTTTCACGAATTAAAAAACTGTTGTAATCAATCGTATAGCTTTCCTGCAAGGTTTTCAAAACCTTGTAGGTATAAAATTTAAACGTAAAATATACGTGGCATTTTTAAATAAGCTTAAAAAACATACCTACAAGGTTTTGAAAACCTTGCAGGAAAAATAAAAAAGAGAAAATGATAAGAGAAATATACATCACCGAAACCAATTGTATCACACCTTTAGGATTTGATGTTGAATCGAACGTTGAAGCTATTTTGCGTGGCGAATCCGGAATTCAACTGCACGGCGATGTTTCTTTAATGCCAAATTCATTTTACGCGTCTATAATTTCTACCGAAAAAATAAACAGTGCTTTTGAAAAAATCAGCACAGACAAAAAATATTCCCGTTTAGAAAAAATGATGATTTTGGCTTTAGAACCAATCATCAAAAACTCTGGAATTGAATTAAATTCAAAAACTGCTTTTATACTTTCGACTACAAAAGGAAATATTACGGCATTAAAAGAAGATTCTGAAGCAAGTTTTAATAACGCACATTTAGATGTTTTAGCAAAAAATGTTGCTGATTTCTTCCAATTTAAAACACAGCCAATTGTAGTTTCGAATGCCTGCGTTTCAGGAATTTTAGCCGTTTCAATTGCTAAAAGAATGATTCAGTCTGAATTGTACGACAATGTTTTTGTCGTGGCGGGTGATGAAGTTTCAGAATTTGTTTTATCAGGTTTTAATGCTTTCCAAGCGATGAGTGATTTGCCTTGTAAACCGTATTCTAAAAACAGAACCGGCGTAAGTTTGGGCGAAGCAACCGCAGCAGTTTTAGTTTCGGCGGAAGCTAAAAACGCTAAAATAAAAGTTATTGGAGATAGTTCGATAAACGATGCGAATCATATTTCGGGTCCGTCAAGAACAGGCGAAGGTTTATTTAGAAGTATTCAGAATGCGTTGAAAGAAGCGCAAATTGATGCTGATAAATTAGATTATATTTCGGCTCATGGAACCGCAACTCCGTTTAATGACGAAATGGAAGCGATTGCATTAAGTCGTTTGAATTTGCAAAAAGCTCCCATAAATAGTTTAAAAGGATTTTACGGTCACACATTAGGCGCATCGGGATTATTAGAAACCGTAATTGCCATTGAATCCGCGAATAAAAATATGCTTTTTGAATCGAAAGGTTTTGACGAAATTGGCGTAAGCGAAACGATAAATGTTATTGAGAAAAATGAAGAGGTAATTATTAATTATTTCCTGAAAACAGCTTCTGGTTTTGGAGGTTGTAATACGGCGGTGGTTTTTGAAAAAGTGAAATAAAACACGAATTTCACTAATTTTCACGGATTAGATTTTTTTATCTATTGTAATATATTTTGAACTGTTCGGGAATTCTGAACAGTTCAACAAGAAAAATTTCAACTTGTTAAGAAATTTTACAAGTTCAAAATAATTGGATTAAGAATGAAATTATCAAAATTCATATTTATAACTCTAATTCTTCTTTCATTTTTTGGATGTAAAAAGAAAGAAGTGCCTGAATCTGATTTTGAAAAAGAGGTCATGAATAGTGTTTTTGTGGAAATTGTAGATTCTATTTATATGGATCGAAGAACAATGGAACCACCGCCAATGCCAAGGCTAGATTTTAAAACTAATAAAGAAGACACAATCGGATATCATGAAAAATTAAAAAGATATCAGATTGAGCAAGACAGTATTAAAAATGACAAAAACAGAATTTTAATTGGCGTTTATGATTTTGTGGTAAACAATAAAATTAGGAATGATAAATTTGATTTAACGCCTTTTCAAAACAATAAAAAATTTGATTTTCAATATACCTCCAAATTTCCCGAAGAACGATTTTGGAATATAGAAGATAAAAAAAGCGGAATGCCAGTTGGTACGATTGAGATTTCCAATATTAAGTTTAATAAAAATAAATCTTTGGGAACTATAATTGCCAGCGCTTCATGCGGAGGTGGAAAATGTGGAAGAGGATTTGAAATTACAATTGAAAATAAATCCGGTAAATGGCATATTACAAATATTAATCAAACTTGGGTTTCTTAAATTAATTTGTGAAATTTTAAACCAAAAAGAAATCTGTGCCAATTCGTGGAATTAGTGTTAAATAAAAACAATGACTCAAAATAAAACCTACATACAATCCTACATCACCATCCAAAACAACGAAATTGTTTTGAACGGAACTTCTGTATTCAAAATAGAACCAACAGATTTTGGCGATTTCTCAAAACAAGCGTATCGTAATTTTGACATGCAATACCCAAAGTTTTTTAAAATGGATGCTTTGAGCAAATTGGCTTTTTTAGGATCTGAATTGCTTTTGAGTCCGATTATTTCAACGGAAAAAGAAAATAATATTGCTTTGGTTTTGGCCAATAAATCGTCGAGTTTAGATACAGATGTTAAGTATCAGGAATCTATTTCTGATAAAGAAAACTATTTTCCGAGTCCGGCGGTTTTCGTTTATACGCTGCCAAATATTTGTCTGGGCGAAATAAGTATTCGTCATCAGCTGAAAAGTGAAAATTCTTTCTTTATATTTGAGGCCTTCAATCCTGAATTTATGTCGAATTATTCCAACATTCTGCTGAATTCAAACAAGGCAGAAACAGTGCTTTGCGGCTGGGTTGAATTTTTTAATGACAATTATAAAGCATTTCTTTGCACCATTAGTAAAGAAGAAAACGAAAAATATAAAAACGAAACTATCAATACATTATATAATAAATAATCATGGAAGCATTAAAAGAAGAATTAAAAAACAAAATCATTACTACTCTTAACCTTGAAGATATTGCAATTGAAGATATTGCTGATAACGATCCTTTGTTTGGAGACGGTTTAGGTTTAGACTCGATTGATGCGCTTGAATTAATCGTGATTTTAGATAAAGATTATGGTATTAAATTGGTTGACCCGAAAGAAGGAAAAACCATTTTTCAATCTATAGAAAGTATGGCTGCTTATATTAGCGCTAACAGAACTAAATAGTATTGTAGATTTTAGACTTTAGATTTCTTAAAGCGAAATATTCAAAATCTAATGGTTTTCATTTTTTTGCAAACCTAAACAATAGTCTAAATTTAAAATTCAGGAATCTTTGTCAAAGTTTTAAACTTTGACAAAGATTGAATAATCTACAATCTAAAATCATAAATCTAAAATGACAAAAGGTGTTGCTATAACAGGAATGGGAATTATCTCTTCGATTGGAAATTCAGTCGAAGAAAATTATATTTCGTTAATTGAAAATAAAATTGGCGTTACCCGTATCGAAAATATTTCGACTGTTCACGCCGATATTATTAAAGTAGGTGAAATTAAAAAAACCAATGACGAATTGGTCAACGAATTGAAACTTACCGAAGATAATAATTTTTCGAGAACGGCTATGATTGGTACTATTGCTGCCAAACAAGCTGTTGAAAATGCAGGAATTACATCTATAAATGAATTCAGAACCGGACTTATTTCGGCTACAAGTGTAGGCGGAATGGACATGACTGAAAAACATTATTACGATTATTTCACACATCCTGAACTTGTTAAATACATTACTTGTCATGATGGCGGAGATGTCGCTGATAAGATTGCTGATGAATTAGGATTAAAAGGAATTGTTACTACAATAAGTACCGCTTGCTCCTCTGCAGCAAATGCAATTATGCTGGGTGCTCGTTTAATCAAAACCGGAAAACTGGATCGCGTTATCGTGGGCGGAACTGATGGTTTGGCTAAATTTACCATCAACGGATTTAAGACTTTAATGATTTTATCTGACGATTATAATAAACCTTTTGACAATAACCGTAAAGGATTAAATCTTGGTGAAGCCGCTGCTTATTTAGTTTTAGAATCTGATGAAGTTGTTGCTAAACAAAATAAAAAAGTATTGGCCCGTGTTTCCGGTTACGGAAATGCAAACGATGCTTTTCACCAAACTGCTTCTTCAGAAAATGGTGATGGCGCTTATTTAGCAATGAAAAAAGCGTTTGAAGTTTCGGGTTTAAAACCGTCGCAAATTGATTACATCAATGTACACGGAACTGCAACTCCAAACAATGATTTATCTGAAGGAAGAGCAATCAAAAGAATTTACGAGGATGCAACAGTTCCTGATTTTAGCTCAACAAAACCTTTTACCGGGCATACATTGGCAGCAGCAGCAGCAATTGAAGCTGTCTATAGTGTATTGGCAATTCAAAATGGTGTGGTTTACCCGAATTTGAATTTTGAAACTCCAATGGAAGAATTTGATCTGAAGCCGCAAACTTCATTACTAAATAAAAATATCGAACATGTTTTATCCAACTCATTTGGTTTTGGAGGAAATTGTTCTACTCTTATATTTTCAAAATGCAATTAAAAAAACATATATAAATGGAATCGGCTGTATTTCGACTCAAAAAACATTTGATACTGTTTTTTTAGAAGAAGCGGTACACAATCATGACGAGAACGTGCTTAAAATCGTTCCGCCAATTTACAAAGATTTTATTTCTCCAGCTGCAGCCAGAAGAATGGCAAAAGGAGTAAAAAACGGAATTGTAGCTTCGGCAATAGCCATGAAAGATGCAAATATTGAAAACGTAGACGCCATTATTACCGGAACAGGTTTAGGATGTATCGAAGATTCTGAAAAATTCCTGAAAAACATCTTAGATAATAACGAAGAGTTTTTAACGCCGACATCATTTATTCAATCTACACACAATACTGTTGGTGCGCAAATTGCACTTTTACAGCAATGTAAAGGGTATAATTTTACGTATGTAAACGGAGCTGTTTCTTTTGAATCTGCTCTTATTGATGCTAAAATGCAAATTGAAGAAGACGAAGCGCAATCGGTTTTGGTTGGCGGAGTTGACGAAAATGGTGATTATACTACGGCGCTTTTTAAATTGTCAGGAAGAATAAAACCAGATAATCAACAGCCTTACAATCTTTTAGATTCTGATACAAGCGGAGCGGTTTATGGAGAAGGCGCCAGTTTTTTTGTTTTAGAAAATGAAAGAAAAGAAACTACTTATGCAGAAATTTTGGATGTTACGATTCTAAATACTTTGGAAGAAAACGAAGTTGAAGCGGAAACGTTATCTTTTCTAAAAGCAAATAATTTAAACATTTCAGATATTGACGCATTGGTTTTAGGTTTTGACGGAAATGTTGATTTTGAAAATTATTACAGGAATCTTGGCGAAAACTCTTTTGCAAATACACCTCAATTGTATTACAAACATTTAAGTGGCGAATATGATACGGCTTCGGCTTTTGCTTTATGGATGGCAGCGAAAGTATTGAAAAATCAGGAAATTCCGGAAATTATAAAAGTAAATTCGGTTGAAAAACCAGCTTATAAAACCATTTTACTGTACAATCAGTTAAACGGAAAAAATCATAGTTTTACGTTAATCTCAAAATGATAACGCACAAAAACATATCACTATTTTTTGTCCTTTTATTGCTTTTATTGTTTCTTTTGAATTTTTATACAGCAATAAATATTTGGTGGTTTGTTCTAATTATTTTGATTTGGTTAGGAATTAATGCTGTTGGTTCAGCCCGAATATCTTCTGATTATCACGTAAAAGCATACTGCAATAATCCATCTGAAACAGAAAAAAAAATTGCCATTACTTTTGATGACGGACCGAGTATTTATACTTTGGAAATTTTAGAACTTCTAAAAAAATACAATGTAAAAGCGACATTTTTCTGCATCGGAAAAAACATTGAAGCCCATCCTGAAATTCTAAAACAAGTTATTGCCGACGGGCATTTGGTTGGAAATCATTCGTACAATCATTCTCCTTTTTTTGATTTTTATAATGCTGCAACAATCAGGGAAGAAATTGAAAAAACGGATGCGCTTTTAGAAAAATATACTTCAAAAAAAATAAATTTCTTTCGTCCGCCATACGGAGTTACAACACCTTCGATTCGAAGAGCTTTAAAAAAACCGGACATAAAGTAATTGGCTGGAATATTCGTTCGCTCGACGGGGGAACAAAAAATCAAAATTTAATTTTCAATCGCATAATAAAACGTGTTTCTCCCGGCGGAATTGTACTTTTGCATGATACGGCGTCACACTCTGTTTTGGTATTGGAACAGTTTTTGCAATTTTTACAGCAAAACAATTATAAAGTGATTTCGACGGAAGAACTTTTGAATCTTAAAGCTTATGAAATTGAACGCGGATAAAGCAGATTCGCTAAAGCGAAAACGCGGATAAAAACAGATTTTAATTCAAGCTGACGGTTGTAATGCATAAAAATTAATTAAACACATAGAAACATAGATTTTATGCTTTTGAAAAAAGTAATCAAAAAAGAAACTAGTTTCTCACACATAGTCCCGAAGCATCGGGATTTGTTGATGCAAGTGAAACGCCTTTTTTAAGTTCAATGATTCTATGTTTCTATGTGTTAAAATAATTATACCAAATGGATTTTAATTTGTTGCAAAATATTTTTAAGCACAATTTTTACAAAATATGAAAACTAAAATAGCACTACTAATTTTATTTATTTCAGGCAATTTGTTTGCTCAGGAACAAAAAATGACGGCTGCAGAAATTGCTTCTTTTAAGGAAGATGTAAATGTGGTTTCTAAAAAAATCAAAACGCTAAGCACTGATTTTGTTCAGTACAAACATTTAGATTTCTTGTCTAAAGATATCGAGACTTCTGGAAAAATGATTTTTAAGGAACCAAATTTACTTCAATGGCAATATAAAAAACCGTACAATTACAGTATCGTTTTTAAAAACGGTAAAATCCTTATTAATGACGAAGGCAAAAAAAGTGCAGTCGATATTGGCAATAGCAAAATTTTTAGCCGCATCAATAAGCTAATTATCGGAAGCGTTAGCGGAAACATGTTTGACGACAAAGAATTTACCATTTCATATTTTAAATTGAAAGGACAAAACATTGCGAAATTTGTACCCAAAGATGCTACTTTAAAAAAATACATCAAACAAATTGAACTAACTTTTGACAAAGAAGAGGCTACGGTAGAACAAGTAAAACTACTGGAATCATCTGAAGATTATACAAGAATTGTACTTAAAAATAAAGTGATCAATGCAAAAATCGACGATTCAGTTTTTACTAATTAATTGCTTTCTGGCAATTATCTTGATTTCTTGTGGCTCAGTCACAAAAAATTATACTCCCAAAAAATTAGATAAAACATCTTACGAGGTTCCCTATTTTAAAGATTCTAAAACCGATTATGTTTATAAAACAAATATTACGGTTTATGGTCATGATTTAACTGGAATTTTTATTGCCAAGAAAATAAACGATACAACACATCGTGTTGTGTTTACGACAGAGTTTGGTAACAAATTGCTGGATTTTGAAATTTCTGAGAACAATTTTAAAGTTAATTCAATTGTATCAGAGTTAGACCGCAAAATTTTAGTCAATACTTTAAGAGACGATTTTCGACTGCTTTTAAAGAAAGAATATCAGATTCAGGAGCAATTTGAAAACGAGTCAGACGATATTTACAAATCTGCTTACGGAAAACGAGATAATTATCTTTTTATATCAAAAAAAGATCGTAAATTAGAGAAAGTCATTAATTCGTCGAAAACAAAAGAAAAAATAACGCTTCTTTTTAATTCGGAAAACGATATTTTTGCCGAAAAAATTGAGATTATCCATCAGAATATCAAATTGAAAATTGAATTGAATTATTTTAAATCAGAGTAGAAATTTAAACCAAAATTAAAATGAGAAAAATAACTACACTTGCTTTTATTTTATTTATCGGAATTGTAACGTCTCAAGCTCAGGTAACGGTTAGTCCGGGTTTGCGAGGAGGTTTAAATCTTTCAAGATTAACAAATATAGATGACAATGGTTTAAAATCTGATTTTTATGCCGGCGGTTTAGTCGCTATAAAATTCAATAGATATTTCACACTTCAACCTGAATTAACCTATTCGCGACAAGGTTCTGAGGGTAGATATTACAGTGAGCAAAATCCTGATTTTGGAACCAGAACAAAATATGAATTAAATTATCTTTCATTAGATGCCGTAGCTAAATTTCATTTTGGCGGACAAGGTTTTCACATTTTAGCCGGTCCATCCGCAGATTTTAAAACAAGTGATAATTTTGGCAGATATGGTTTTGATCCTATCGATTTTGATTTTTCTATAATCGCCGGAGTGGGTTATTCTTTGCCAAACGGATTAACATTTGAAGCAAGATTTAAGCAAGGCTTTATTGATATTTATGGTTATGACGGCATTGAATATGATAATGACGATAATTATTATTACGAAGATTTAATTTTAAATCAGGTTTTCCAGATTGGTATTAGTTATACCTTTAAAGTAAAATAAAAAATAAACATTGATGAACATTAGAAATTTAGCATTTGCCTTTATAGCTTTCTTTGCTTTTGCAAAAACACAAGCCCAAGTAACTTTTAGACCAGGAATTCAGGCTGGAGTTAATATATCTAAAATAACAGATTCTGGACTTGACAGTAAAACTGATTTTTATATTGGTGCTTTTGGGGCATTAAAACTTTCTAAATTTTATACTTTACAACCTGAAATAACCTATTCAAGACAAGGAGGAAAAGGAACGGCAAGTATGGGAACTAACAGTATATATGATCCTCAAACAAATTCATATAGTACTATTTATGAAAGCGGTACTGTAAATGCTTCATTACAATATCTTTCAGCATTAACTATTAATAAAATTAATTTTAATGAAAATTTTTACGTCCTCGCCGGACCATTTTTAGATATATTAATTGCTGATGATATCAAAGTAGATCCTTCGGCTAAAGAAAGAAGTTTTACTAAAGGTGAAGATATTGATTTAGGTCTTACCGGAGGATTAGGATACAGTTTAAAAAATGGTATTGCATTTGAAGCCAGAATAAAAAAAGGATTTACAAGTGCTTTTAGCAACGACTATGATTATTCTGACGGTAATAATAATTTGGTGTTTCAATTTGGTGCCGCTTACACTTTTGGAAAATAAAAAAATATGGTTTTAAAAGACTTTTATAAAGTTCTTTCGGAAGAAAAAACAACTGATTCTAAATATACGATTACGATTTTGGTCAATGAAAAACACGATGTTTTTAAAGGCCATTTTCCTGGAAATCCTATCATGCCCGGCGTTTGCATGATTCAGATTATCAAAGAACTTACAGAGAAAATTACTGAAAGCACTTTGATGATTCAAACGCTGTCGAATGTAAAATTCATGGCGCTTATTAATCCAGAGGCGACTCCGGAATTGCGCCTGGAACTTGACATTGTTACAACCGAAGATGATTTGGTTAAAGTAAAAACACGACTTATTTTAACGACACCATTGCCTTGAAATTAAGCAATGTGTACAAAAAATTATAATTATGAAATTACTATTCTCACTACTTTTATGGATTAATTTTGCTGTAAATCCAGATTTGGCAGCTATCCGAAAAATGTATCCTGATGTTGCTAAATCAGAAGCGAATGCTAAAGAATTTACAGAGAAACTTGCCGGAATTGCAAACAGCGACGAGAAAATTTTAGTGGCCTACAAAGCGGCTTCAATTTTGGTCGATTCTAAGTTTGAAAGTTTAATTGGAAGTAAAATTTCGCGTTTTAAAGAAGGCGCAAAACTTCTTGAGGCAACTTTAAAAAGCGATCCAAACAATATCGAAATCAGAATGATTCGCTTGAGTATTCAGGAAGATGTGCCTGGAATTACGGGATATAAAAAGAATATTAAAGAAGACAAAAAATTCATTACAACGCATTACGCTGAGCAAACTGGTGCTTTAAAAGAATACCTTAAAGACTTTGTTTTACAATCAAAAAGTTTTTCTGAAAAAGAGAAGCAATTTGTGAAGTAGATAAAGAAAAAATCCCCCCATGCAACCAACTTTATCTCAGCAGGAATTACTTAATTCGACCAATTTTTGTGTTATTGTGCCAACGTACAATAATCAGAAAACTTTGAAAAAAGTGCTGGATTCTATTTTAGATTTCACTCAAAATATCATTATTGTTAATGACGGATCTACCGATGAAACCAGTGAAATATTAAAACAATATTCGCAATTCACGCAAATTCACCATCCAAAAAATATAGGAAAAGGAAGAGCGTTAAGAAATGGTTTTAGAAAAGCAATCGAAATGAATTTCGAATATGCTATCACGATCGATTCTGACGGACAGCATTTTGCTTCTGACATTCCGAATTTTATTGCCGAAATTCAAAAAGAACCCAATTCTTTATTGATTGGAAGCCGTAATATGGCGCAGGAAAATGTGCCAAAGAAAAGTAGTTTTGGAAATAAATTTTCGAATTTTTGGTTCCAATTTGAAACTGGAATTAAACTCGAAGATACACAATCGGGTTTTAGATTATATCCATTAAAATTAATTCCAAAGCAATTTTATACCAATAAATTTGAATTTGAAATTGAAGTCATTGTAAGATCTGCGTGGAAAGGAATTGTGGTAAAAAACATTCCGATCCAGATTTTATACGATCCTGCAGAACGGGTTTCGCATTTTCGTCCGTTTAAGGATTTTACCAGAATCAGTATTTTAAATACGGTTTTGGTTTTAAACGCTTTGTTGTACATCAAACCCAGGGATTTTTTTAGAAGAGCAAAAAAAAGGCTTTAAAAAATTCTTTCTTGAAGACATTTTAGAAAGCGGTGATTCTAATTTTAAAAAATCGGCTGCAATTGCATTGGGGGTTTTTATAGGAATTTCCCCATTTTGGGGGTTTCAGACCGTTTTTCTTTTATTTTTTGCAACAATTTTTAAGCTCAATAAAGTCATCGCTTATATGGCATCCAATGTAAGCTTTCCCCTTTTATCCCTTTTGTTATCTACGGTTCGCTAAAAATGGGAAGCTTTTTTGTTTCAACCGATGCCCCACTAATTTTAGATAGTACAATTACGCTCGACGATATTCAAAAAAATGCTACGCAATATATCGTCGGAAGTCTTACTTTAGCATCCGTTTTAGCGCTATTATCCGGACTTTTAAGTTACATGCTTTTAGCCGCATTTAGTTCTAAAAGAAAAAACAAAAATTAAATTTGTTGCCACAGATTATAAGATTAAAAGGATTTATAATCTCTGTTGAGTTGCCACGAATTTCACAAATTAGCATGAATTAATTAGTGGAAATTCGCGAAATTCGTGGCGGAAAAAAATAACAATCATGCATCACTATTTCTACGCCATTCATTTATTTGTAAACCGAAGAAAATCCTTGTCGGTTTTTCTGGCCATTTTGATGCTTTTTGCCTTTGGATTTTTTGCTTCACAAATTAAATTTGAAGAAGATATTACCAAACTTATCCCAACAAACGATAAGGCAGATGTTACGGCAAAAGTGCTTAAACAACTTAATTTTGCCGATAAAATTACCGTTATTTTCAAACTCGAAAAAAACGGAACCGACGAAGATTTAAAACAAATGGCAACTGCATTTTCAGACAGCGTTGCCAAATCCTGCAAACCTTACGTAACCGGAATTCAGGGAAAAGTTGACGAAGAAAATATTCAGGAAACTATTGATTTTGTATACAATAATCTGCCGCTTTTTTTAGATAATAAAGATTATGCGACGATTGAGAATAAACTTCGAAAAGACAGTATTGCGGCAACAGTTCAGGGAAATTACAAATCTATTATTTCTCCTTCAGGATTTATAACCAAAGATTTTATTCTGCAGGATCCGCTTGGGATTTCTTTTATCGCTTTAAAAAAATTACAACAATTAAATATTGGCGACGATTTTACGCTTGATAATGGTTTTGTAATGACGAAAGATAAAAAGAAATTATTGCTTTTTATTACATCAAATCTTCCGTCGAGTGAGACAGAAAAAAACACCATTTTTGCGGCTAAATTAAAATCGATTCAGGATCATTTAAATCAGCAATATAAAACCAAAACTTCTATCAGTTATTTTGGTTCGGCTTTGATTGCCGTTGCTAATGCCAATCAAATTAAAAGCGATATTATTCTAACAACATCAATCGCCATGTTTACGCTGATGTTGATTTTGATTTTATTTTATCGAAAGATATTCATTCCGCTTATTATTTTTCTTCCCACGGTTTTTGGCGCTTTGTTTGCCGTTGCGTTTTTATATTTCGTAAAAGAAACTATTTCAGCAATTTCATTGGGAATTGGTTCTATTTTGTTAGGAATTACGATCGATTATTCCATTCATATTCTTACTCATTACAAACATAACAGCGATGTAAAAACACTTTACAAAGACATTACGATGCCCGTAATTATGAGTAGTTCAACAACTGCCGTTGCGTTTTTGTGTCTGCTATTTGTAAAATCTGATGCATTGAACGACTTGGGAATTTTTGCCGCCGTGATTGTTATAGCTTCGGCATTTTCTCTCTTTTAATTGTACCGCATTTGTACAAACCAAAAGAAAATAATTTTGATCATAAGAAAAATGTCATCGATAAACTGGCACATTTTTCGTTTCACAACAATAAATTCCTGATTGGTTTTTGCGTTCTAATTACCATTGTTTGCTTTTTTACTTACAATAATGTTGGTTTCAATAACGATTTGTCACAATTAAATTTTGTTCCAAAGGAAATTAAAGCTGCCGAAAAAGATCTGGAAGAAAGCACGAGTTTAACTTCAAAAACCATTTATGTTGCTGCTTACGGAAACAGTATGGAAGAAGTTTTGCAAAGCAACAATCAGCTTTTTTCATCTTTATCGAAAGAAAAACAGCAAAATAAAATTTTAAATTTCAGTTCGGTTGGCGGAATTATGCTTTCGCAAAAAGAGCAAAAGCAAAAAATAGAACAATGGAATTCCTTTTGGAACACGAATAAAAAAGAACTTTTAAAATCTCAATTAATTGCCGAAGGTTCAAAACTAGGTTTCAAACCAACAACTTATTCCATCTTTTTTGAGCATTTAGATTTTGATTTCAAACCAATTTCTGCAAACGATTATTTAAAAATTCAGGCGTTGCAGCTGAAAGAATTTGTGACGGAAAAAAATGGTTTTTATACAATTTCAACTTTAGTAAAAGTAAAACCGGACCAACGAGATACTTTTGTAAAATCGGCTACAGCCAAAAATAATATTATTGCGATTGACCGTCAACAAATGAATGAAACGTTTTTTAGTACTTTAAAAACAGATTTTAATTCGCTGGTTAATTATTCTTTTGTTGCCGTAATTCTGATCTTGTTTTTCTTTTTCCGCAGAATCGAATTGGTTATTGTGAGCTGTATTCCTATTGCCCTAACAGGAATTGTTACGGCAGGAATTATGGGCATTTTTGGCATTCAGATGAACATTTTCAGTATGATTGTCTGTACTTTGATTTTTGGTCATGGTGTCGATTTTAGTATTTTCATGACAAGTGCGCTGCAAAAAGAATACACAAACGGAAAAAACGAAATTGCGATTTACAGAACCTCTATAATTCTGGCTGTTATTACTACTATTTTAGGAATTGGCGCGATGATTTTTGCAGAGCATCCAGCACTTAGATCTATCTCATCAGTTTCCTTAATTGGGGTTTTTGCCGCGTTGATTATCACGTTTATCTTCTACCCGATTCTCTTTAAATTATTTATATCAAATCGTTCGAAAAAGGAAATCCGCCTTTTGTTTTGCGAACTTTTATTCATGGTGTAATTTCATTTACCTATTATGGTCTTGGCGGAATTTTAATGTCGCTTTTCAGCATCACAATCATGCCGATTATTCCGATAAAGGAGAAAACGAAAATGAAGGCATTTCGATATGCAATTTCAAAATTCATGAATTCAGTTTTGTATTCGAATCCTTTTCTACATAAAAAAGTTATCAATAAATACAATGAAACTTTTGAGAAACCAGCCATAATTATTGCCAATCATACCTCGTTTATTGATATTCTGGCAATGGGAATGCTGAGTCCAAAAATTATATTTTTGGTAAGCGACTGGGTTTACAATTCTCCTATTTTTGGCGGAACGGTTAGAAAAGCAGGGTTTTATCCGGTGTCTGAAGGAATTGAAGGCGGTGTTGAACATTTGCGTCAAAAAGTAAACGAAGGATATTCGTTAATGGTTTTTCCGGAAGGAACCCGTTCAGAAAGCAATCAAATTAAGCGTTTTCATAAAGGTGCTTTTTTCCTTGCCGAAGAATTTAATCTGGATATAGTTCCCGTTGTTATTCACGGTGCTTCAGAAGCAATTCCGAAAGGTGATTTTGTTATTCATCACAGTCAGGTTACGGTTTCTATTCTAGAAAGAATTGCGCCTGATAATCTTTCTTTCGGAAAAAATTATGTTGAAAGAACGAAACAATTAAGTTCCTTTTTTAAAGAGGAATATCGCAAGATTCGTCAGGAATTTGAAGGTTCGTCATACTTCAAAAAAATGCTGATTCACAGTTATGATTATAAGGAAACGGAAGTCATAAAAAGTGTGAAAAGCAATCTCGAAAGTCATTTGGAAACATATCATCGCTTAAACAAACATCTTTCGGCGAAAGCCAAAATATTACATTTAGCAAATGATTATGGGCAGTTGGATGTTTTACTGACATTGCAGGAACCGCAGCGAAAAGTAGTTTCTTTTATCAATGACGAAGAAAAACGATTGGTTGCAAAAACCAATTATTTCCTCAAAAAAAGAAAAATTTCTTATTTAGAAAATATTGATTTGGTGTTACAAAATGAATATGATGCTGTTTTAATTTCTGATGAAAATATTGGCGATATCGAAAAAATTGCTGCTGTAACTTCTACCATTATTTTAATCGATAATTCAGGTTTAAAAAACACATTGCTTAACTTTGGTTTTTCTTCTGATTTGGAAGAAAATAATATAATTGTATTAAAGAAAAATTAAATGAAAGAGCAGTATGATGTTGTAATTGTAGGCAGCGGTTTAGGCGGTTTGGTCTCGGCAATTATTCTGGCCAAAGAAGGTTACAGCGTTTGCGTGCTCGAAAAAAACAATCAATACGGCGGAAATCTGCAGACTTTTGTTCGCGATAAAACCATTTTTGATACCGGAATTCATTATATCGGTGGTTTAAGTGAAGGAGAGAATCTGTATAAATATTTTAAATATCTGGGTATTATCGATCATTTGAATTTAAAAAAAATGGACGATAACGGTTTTGATATTATCTCTTTTGATGATGATGAAAACGAATATCCTCACGCACAGGGTTACGATAATTTTGTCAATCAGTTAGGTGTTTTTTTCCTGATGAAAAAGAAAACATCACAAAATATTGTGACAAGATAAAAGTGATCTGCGAATCTTTTCCTCTTTATAATTTGCAATGGGAAGGAAAATATGACAATGAAATCCTGTCATTGAATGCAAAAGAAACCATTGATGCTTTTACTGAAAATGAAAAACTAAAAGCGGTTTTGGCGGGTTCTAATTTTTTGTATGCCGGTATTCCGGATAAATCGCCTTTTTACGTTCATGCCCTTTCGGTAAACTCATATATACAAAGTTCGTGGCGGTGCATTAATGGTGGAAGTCAGATTACGAAACAGCTTTTAAAACAGCTCAAAAAATATGGCGGGGAGTTTTATAAATATAAAGAAGTTGTAAAATTTAATGTTGAAGAAAACAAAGTAACTTCTGTAGAAATGAAAGACGGAACTCAGGTTTCTGCATCTTATTTTATTTCGAACATTGAACCCAAAACTACTTTGAAAATGGTTGGCGAGGAACATTTTAGAAAATCATTTTTCAGCCGTGTTCAAAGTCTCGAAGGTGTTATTTCTGCATTCAGTTTATACATTGTTTTTAAACCGGAAACGTTTAAATACATCAACCATAATCATTATCATTTTAAGAAAAGCAGCGAAGTCTGGACTTGTCACGAATATGATGAAGAATCCTGGCCAAAAGCATTTATGGCTTCTATGAATGCTTCTAAAAAGCAGGAAGAATGGGCAGAGGGAATGACTTTTATTACGTATATGAAATATGATGATGTTGCTCCGTGGGTAAATACTTTTAATACAACTGCCGAAGAAAGTGATCGTGGCGAAAGTTATGAAGAATTTAAAGCCAGAAAAGTCGAAAAGTTTCTAAAAGAAATCGAGATAAAATTTCCGGGAATTAAAGAATGCATTCAGTCGATTCATACTTCTACGCCGCTTTCTTACCGCGATTATATTGGCGGCAGCAATGGCAATATGTACGGTTATGTAAAGGATGCCAGCAACCCGATGAAAACCTTGATTCCGTCAAAAACCAAACTGGACAATCTTTACCTTACAGGTCAAAGTATTAATATGCATGGCGTTTTAGGCGTAACAATTGGAGCGGTTGTAACCTGTTCTGAAATTGTTGGAAAAGAATATTTAGTAACTAAAATCAATCAGGCATCTGAATAAAATTATAAGAGAAAATTCCAAATAGAAAATTCCAAATTCCAACTCAGCTACTACTGTTATGAAAAACCAAAGTTTACTTTTATCTTTTATAATTTTTATATTGATACTAGTTTCTTGTGGTACCTCAAAATCAATGCATCATTTGCCGGAAATTTCGAATTATAATACTGTAAAACCAGTTGTAACAAAACATTCAAATGCACTTTTTACATCTGGAAAAAATTCACTTTTAAAAAACAAACAAGGCCTTTGGGAATTGTATGTTGAAGGCGATCCATTAGAAATCGGACTTACAACCGGCGCTTTATCAGATTCACTTTTAAAGAAACAGGAACAAATATTTTTCGGCAGAATTGAAGATATTGTTCCTTCAAAATTTCAGCAAAATTTACTTCGGAATTTTCTAAAATGGTACAATCGAAAATTATATTTGAATGTTCCCAATGAATATCAAACGGAAATTTACGGCGTTTCGCAATACACTTCGCAGGATTTCAATAACATCGCACCCCAATATCAACGCAGTTTATACCTGCATGCCGCACACGACATTGGTCACGCTTTACAGGATTTGGCTTTGGTTGGCTGTTCGTCTTTTGCTGCCTGGGGTGAAAAATCTGAAGATGGAAATTTAATTCTCGGCCGTAATTTTGATTTTTATGTAAATGATGCTTTCGCAGAAAATAAAATCGTCGCGTTTATAAATCCGAAAGAGGGTTATCCTTTTATGACGGTTACCTGGCCCGGAATGGTGGGTACGGTTTCGGGAATGAATAAGGAAGGTTTAACGGTAACGATCAATGCCGGAAAATCGAAAATTCCGATAATTGCCAAAACACCAATTTCGATTTTAACCCGGGAGATTTTACAGCACGCAAAGAATATTGATGAAGCAGTTGCAATTGCAAAAAAAAGACAATTGTTTGTTTCAGAATCTATTATGGTTGGAAGTGCACACGATAATAAAGCCGTTTTGATTGAAGTTTCTCCCGAAAAAATGGATGTTTTTGATGTCGCAAACAGCAATCAATTAATTTGTTCAAACCATTTTCAAAGTGATGCTTTTAAAAATGATGAACGAAATCTGTCGCAAATTGCCAACAGTCATTCCAAATATCGTTATGACAGAATGCAGGAACTTTTTAGTGAAAGCCCAAAAATTAATCCAAAAATAGCATCTGATATTTTAAGAAATAAAGATGGTTTACAAAATATGGCGCTGGGTTATGGCAACGAAAAAGCGCTAAATCAATTGATGGCACATCACGGAATTATTTTTAAACCGAAAGAAAAATTAGTTTGGGTTTCTGCAAATCCGTATCAATTGGGCGAATTTGTGTGTTATAATTTAGATTCGATTTTTAAAGAAAGAAAAACAGATCTTCCTGTTTCATTTGAAGAAGAAAACCTTAATATTGCCAAAGATCCTTTTTTAGAAACTACGGCTTTTTTAAACTATCAAAAGTTTAGAATTGAAGACCACAAAATGGATTTGTATTTGAAGAATAAAACAAAAATTCCTTTCGAATTTATTCAGAATTACCAATCTTTAAACCCGGATTATTGGGTTGTGTATTATAAAGCGGGATTGTATTTTTACGAACAGAAATATTTTCAGTTTGCACAAAGCAATTTTGAAAAAGCATTAACCAAAGAAATTACAACTGTTCCTGATAAAGAAGCAATTGAAAAATATTTAAAAAAACTCAAAAGAAAATGAACACGATTCCAACAATAGAAGAAGGATTCTTTAGAACAAATTAAAAATTTTCAAGAGCAGAAATTAGCAGAACTTTTATCTTATATCAGTCAAAATTCTCCTTTTTACAAACGTCTTTTTGCTGGTCAGAATATCGATATTTCGAAAGTAAAAACGCTGGAAGATTTACAGCATTTACCAGTTACAACAAAGGAAGATTTACAACAATATAATGATGATTTTTTGTGTGTTCCGCAGCATAAAATTATCGATTATGCCTCGACTTCAGGAACTTTAGGCGATCCGGTTACTTTTGGTTTAACTGATTCTGATTTGGATCGACTGGCTTATAATGAAGCGATTTCGTTTGCCTGCGCCGGAATTGCAGAAGGCGATGTTGTGCAATTAATGACAACAATTGACCGAAAATTTATGGCTGGTCTGGCTTACTTTCTGGGATTAAGAAAACTGCAGGTTGGTGTTATTCGCGTTGGTGCGGGAATTCCGGAATTGCAATGGGATTCCATTTTAAAATACAAACCTTCGTACTTAATTACGGTTCCTTCTTTTTTATTGAAGTTAATTGAATATGCAGAAGCACACGGAATTGATTATAATAATTCGAGTATAAAAGGTGCAATTTGCATTGGCGAATCATTACGAAATCAGGATTTTTCGATGAATACTTTGTCTAAAAAAATCACTGAAAAATGGAATATTCAGTTGTTTTCGACTTATGCTTCTACAGAAATGAGTACTGCTTTTACAGAATGTGAACATGGTATTGGCGGACACCATCACCCGGAATTAATTATTATTGAAGTTTTGGACGAAGAAAATAATCCGGTAAAAAATGGTGAAATTGGCGAGTTGACTTTTACTACTTTGGGTATTGAAGCTATGCCTTTATTGCGTTTTAAAACCGGAGATATTGTACAGCTTCATAATGAACCTTGCGCGTGCGGAAGAAATACCGTTCGTGTTGGTCCGGTTGTGGGTCGTAAAAAGCAAATGATAAAATATAAAGGTACTACGCTTTATCCGCCTGCGATGAATGATGTTTTGAGCGATTTTGATAACATCGAAAACCATATTATCGAAATCTCTACCAACGATTTAGGAACAGATGAAATCCTGATAAAAATCGCCGCCAAAAATCAAACCCCTGAATTTTTACAAGAAATAAAAGATCACTTTAGAGCCAAATTAAGAGTAACTCCAAAAATAGAATTTGCTCCAAAAGAAATATTAAATCCTTTGGTTTTTAATCCGATGAGCAGAAAACCTATTCGCTTTTTTGATTACCGTAAAACAACTGTTTAAAAGGTACAAAGTTGCAAAGGTTCACAGGAACAAAGGTTTAGCCTCTCAATATAAAACCTTTGCAACTTTGTTACTTTGAACCTTTGAACCTCAATTTGGTACAAATTAAACTAAATGTTGTAATTTTGCACAAAATATTGAAGATGGTCAAGATTGGCAACATAGAATTACCCGAATTTCCTTTATTACTCGCACCGATGGAAGATGTAAGCGATCCGCCGTTTCGCAGATTATGCAAAACGCATGGCGCTGACATGATGTATTCAGAATTTATTTCTTCGGAAGGATTGATTCGCGATGCTATCAAAAGTCGAATGAAGCTGGATATTTTTGATTACGAACGCCCGGTTGGAATCCAGATTTTTGGTGGTGATGAAGAAGCAATGGCGCTTTCGTCTAAAATTGTTTCTACAGTAAAACCAGATTTGGTTGATATTAATTTTGGATGTCCGGTAAAAAAAGTGGTTTGTAAAGGAGCCGGAGCCGGAGTACTGAAAGATGTTGATTTGATGGTGCGTTTGACAAAAGCCGTTATCAGAAGCACTGATTTGCCTGTAACAGTAAAAACACGTTTGGGCTGGGATGACAGTTCTATTAATATTGATGAAGTTGCAGAAAGACTTCAGGATATTGGTGTTCAGGCTTTAACAATTCACGCCAGAACCCGCGCGCAAATGTATAAAGGCCACGCCGATTGGTCGCATATTGCACGTGTAAAAAATAACCCGAGAATTACAATGCCAATTTTTGGAAATGGCGATATCGACAGTCCTGAAAAAGCATTAAAATATAAAAATGAATACGGAATTGACGGTATCATGATTGGCCGCGCCGCAATTGGTTATCCGTGGATTTTTAACGAAATCAAACATTTCTTTAAAACCGGAGAACATTTACCTGCACCAACAGTTATTGATCGTGTAGAAGCCGCCAGAAACCATTTAATGTGGTCGATGGAATGGAAAGGCGAACGTTTGGGAATTGTTGAAATGCGCCGTCATTATACCAATTATTTCAAAGGTATCCACTCTTTTAAAGAATACAAACAAAAACTCGTTACAACCGACGAACCTGAAAATCTTTTTGCTATTATGAAAGAAATTGAGCAGGTTTATGCCGGATATGAATTTGTTTAAAACATATAATCTTTGTCAAAGTTTTGAAACTTTGACAAAGATCTAAATACAAAAGACCTTCAAATTTGAAGGTCTTTTTTTTATTATGCGGAGAATGTTATTTATTCTAAAACATTTTTCGTTGAATTTCTTTTAGCAAGATCAATTGCTGATTTTAACTCAGAAAAGAATAATTCAGCTTCTTTAGCATTTCTAATAGATTTAGATAAATTATCATTGTTTTTTAATTCTATGATATTATTATCCATCATGCTTTTTTTAGCCCTGGAAGCTAAGGCAATTTCTTGAATTTTATTAATTTTATTTTGAATAGAATCTTTCATACAGCAAATTTAAAAATTATGATTTAAATTAAACATATAATATCTATAAAGATCACTAGATTTTCTTTGTAGATTAAATGGCTCTGGTTTTGGTTTAAAAAATGCCAATCCATCAATATCTAATTCAATTGTTCCATTTCTTAATAATCTCACATACCAGTCTACTCCAATAATAACTATGAAGTCTTGTAAATCTTTATAATTATATCTAAACATTCGATGATATAAATTGGCGCGTATATCATCTGAACCGTCTATACCAATTGTTGCATGAGGATTGTCTTTTAGAAAAATTATAGAAAATAAGATAATGGTTGAAAAAACTTTATTACTATCTTGATGTTTAAGATTTATAGAATCATTAATTTTTCCAGTTGAATCAAATGGACCAAAAGCGAGATTGTAAACATTTGGTAACAAAGAATCTGCGATGTTTGTAAACTTAACTTTTAGTTGAACTATTTTATTATTCTTTAATTGAGATTCAAAAATATATTGATCGAAATTAGAACTTACATACGTCGCTTCAAAAGTATTTTCTAAATTAATTTTAATCATAAGAAACATTAAATTTACACAAACAAAATTAATATAAATTTCTTACAAATAAAAAGACCTTCATAAATTGAAGGTCTTTTTATTATTCTAATTATACTTGAATACGTTTCCACTTTCCTCTTTTATAAAAGAAAATCCCTGCTAAAGTTATAGCTGTTTCGGCAACCGGAATTGCGATAAACACTCCTGTTGGTCCCATATTAAAATGTTTTGCTAATACATAAGCTAACGGAATTTGGAACAACCAAAATCCAAAGAAATTAATTCCCGTTGGTGTCCAGGTATCTCCTGCTCCGTTGAAAGTGTTTATTAAAACCATTCCAATTCCGTAGAAAATAAACCCTACACTCATAATTTGTAAAGCTTCAACTGCAACTGTTCGGACCATTTCATCATTCGTGAAAAATGAAATAATATATTTTCCAAAACATAAGGTAATAACCATAATGGTTGCCATAAAAATCACGTTGTATTTAGCTGTTGTAAACACAGATTTTTCGGCACGTTCAATTTGTTTGGCTCCTAAATTTTGCCCTACCAAAGTTGCGGCGGCATTACTTAACCCCCAAGCCGGAAGAATGAAAAACATCATAATTCGCAACGCGGTTTGATAACCCGCAGATCCGTGATCGCCTCCGGTTGTTGCTACTAATTGTGCCAGAAAAATCCAGCTGCAGGATGCTATTACAAATTGTAAAATCCCCGGAGCTGCAATTTTTACTAATGCTTTTATCTGCTTGAAATCTGGTGCGAAATAGGCAATTTTGATTTTTAAAACATTGTTTCCCGAAAACAAATGATACACTTGATATAATACTCCAATGCTTCTTCCTAAAGTTGTAGCCAACGCTGCGCCTGTTAATCCGAAAGCAGGAATTGGTCCAAGACCGTTAATTAATATTGGACATAAAATAATATTGCAAATATTGGCCAGCCATAAACTTTTCATGGCAATTGCTGCGTTTCCTGCTCCACGAAATATTCCATTAATTAAGAATAAAAGCATGATACATAAACTTGAGCCAATCATAATTTGTGTGAAACGATAACCGTGTTCTGCCGCATCTGCAGACGCTCCCATTAACATTAATATATCTTTAGCATAGATAACTCCGAAAATGCTCATTACACTATTGACTGCAAATGCAATAATGATGGACTGCATTCCTGCTTTTGCCGCTGCGACAGGATCTTTTTCTCCAATACGTCTTGCCACAACTGCGGTTGCCGCCATGCTCATTCCAATTGCGAGGGAATATATAATTGTTAAAACAGATTCGGTTAAACCTACGGTTTGAATTGCAAAACTACTGTGCTCTAAATGTCCGACGAAATATAAATCGACTAAAGCAAAAACGGATTCCATCATCATTTCTAAAACCATCGGAATGGCTAATAAAATGACTGCTTTTTTGATACTTCCGGCAGTATAATCAAAAGATTCATCGCCTTTTAATGCTTGTGTTAATGTGGTGAAAATTTTAGAAAATAAACTTCTCTTTATTGTAGTTTCTGTCATGATTTGTTAGGATAAATGATAAGATTAGCCCAGATACACTATATCTGAACTCAAGAAAATAAACGTAAGTATCCTAATTATTCTAAAAAATAAATTAGGACTAAGCAGAAACAATCATAAGGCTGTACTTTTTGAGAGGATAAATATAGTAATATTTTTAGGAAGAAATATTAATCTAATAAGTTTTTGCTTACGCGACTGCTGGCAATTAAAGATGCTACGAAACCAAGCGAAACAATTGTTGTCATCACAATCAATACATTTTCCAGATTAAAAACAACCGGATATGCTAAAGTTGGCGTTATCATAATCAGCTCGTATTGCTGTTGTAACAGGACTAAAATAATACCCAAAACAAGACCAACAATTCCTCCAAAAACACTTAACAAAGTTCCTTGCAATAAAAATATTTTTCGGATACTTTTAATTTCAGTTCCCAAATTGAAAAGGGTTTTTAAGTTTCCTTTTTTCTCTAAAATCATCATAATTAATGCTCCAACCAAGTTAAAAAGTGCCACGATAATTACTAATGTAAAAATGAGGTAAACCACAATGTTCTCTGTATTGAGCATTTTATATAGAGATTCATTTAGTTGTGCTCTATTTTTTAAAGTGATTTTGTTTTTGAAAATTTTATCTAGTTGAGTTTTGATTGCGCTTTCATTTGCATTTTCTTTTAAATGAAATTCAATTCCTGAAATTTGATTGGGTTTGTACATGAGTAATTCCTGTGCTAAACCTAAATCAGCAAATACATATTTAGAATCTAAATCTTCGCTAATGGAATAAATTCCAACTGGCAAAACATCAGTTTTATTAAATGCTTCTTCGGGATTTTCAAAAGCTCCTTTTCCGGGTTTTGGCGCAAATATCTGCAGCGGATTTTCAAAATCTAAAATTCCCATCGAGAAATCTCGGGCAATTCCATAACCCACAACAACCTGATATGTTTCAGGCTTAATCCATTGCCCGTTAAAAAGTTTTTTGTTGATGTCATTTACTACGGGATAAAGACTATCAACTCCTTTTAAATACGTAACCTGCTGTTTGTCTTTAAATAAAAACAAAACACGTTCTTCAATAATTTTGGTATACGAAGCAACTCCGTCAATTTTCTTAAGCTGTTTATCCTGATCCGGGGTTATCAAAAATGATTTTCCAATTGTACTTGTCATTTTTAAGTCAGGATCTATTTCGTTTGTAAACGAAAGACTGAAGACTTTTAATCCGCTAAAAACAGATAAAACCACAAACAAAGCCATTGTACCAACTATGATTCCTAAGCTGGCAATACGATTGATAATATTAATAGCATTATTTTTACTTCTGCTAAAAATGTAACGTTTGGCTATGTAAAGGGGGAAATTCAATTTATGATTTTCTTCTTTTTCTAAAAGATCACGGTTTTCTATTGGGTTTTCTCTGTTTGATAAAGCATTATCAATTTTCTCAATATAATCTAATGAGTCATCGATAAAAAATACCAGGTTTGGTACACGGCGCAATTGCAAACGTACACGTTGTGATAAATCGTGTTTGATTAATGTGGTATTTGATTTTATTCCTTCTAAAGTTTCCTTCGCTTTATCCTGAGGAAAAATGCTTAAATAAACCGTTGCCACAGATAAATCTGAAGTAACACTAACTTTGGATACCGAAATTACCAAATTACTAATTCCGTTTTTTCGCACTTCACCTTGCAAAATATCAACCAGATCTTTCTGGATGACACCGCCTATTTTTTTCTGTCTATTTGTTTCCATAATGCAAAAATACTATTTTTAAATTTCATCAATGCAATTTTCAAATGAACAATGGGATGATTTTTACATTCTTATCTTCTTTATTTCAAATTTCGATCTTTTTCATCAAAAAAACCAATAAATCCTCTAGTTGGTTCATTGTTTGGTGATGATAAAAATCATGTTATTTGTGAGAATTATTACACATCTTTGATAGAATAATAAACTCTTTAACTATGAAAAAGCGAGAACCAATCAGTCATATCATGACCAAAACCGTAGTGACTGCAAATGAAAATGACAACTTAAAAAATGTTGTTGAGCTATTAAGAAAAAATACTATTCGACACATTCCAATTGTTCGGGGTAAAGATGTAGTTGGTATTATCAGCCGAACAGATATCAACCGATTAACTTTCGGTGCTTTATTTGAAGGACAGGAAGGTGCAGATGAAGCCATTCTTGACATGCTTACTATTTCTCAGGTTATGACTTCAAAACCCAAAACCGTTTCATCTGATACTATAATTAGGGATTTGGCTGAAATTTTTGTGAAAGAAGATTTCCATGCTTTGCCTGTTGTAGATAATGGTCAGCTTAAAGGAATTGTCACCACGACAGATGTTGTAAAATATTTTCTTGAACAATATACTAATTAAATACTTATAAAAAAGGGAGCCAATTGCTCCCTTTCTTTTATCTGTTTTGTAACCATCCTTCCGGATTATTATTTGATGTGTTTTGAAGAATCAAAAACTTAATAATTGTTTTTCCGGTGTCGCCACTTGTTCTTACTTTTCCAATACTTTGTTTAACTTTTACTTTGTCACCTTGTTCAACAGATACCTGACTTAGATTTTGATATACTGTAAAGTAATCTCCATGCTGAATAAAAACAGCTTTGTTTACAGGCGACAAGGCTATAACTTTTGATACTACTCCCTCAAATACTGCGCGTGCATTTGCTCCTTGTTCTGTAGTAATCTCTACTCCAGAATTATGAACCGTCAATGTTGGATATACTGGATGTGGCTGATCTCCGTAGCCAAGAGATATAAATCCTTTCTCTACCGGCCAAGGCAGTTTTCCTCTGTTTGCTTTAAAATCGGCAGCTAAAATTTTACCTTCCGGGGTTAATGTAATTCTATCTGATGAATAACTTTTAGGCGCTGCAGCCTCTGCTTTATCTGCTTCGCTGGCTTTACCTTCTGCGATTCTTTTCCGTCTCTCTTCTTCGGCCCGTTGATTGGCTAATCTAATTTGTTCACGGATAAGATCCTTAATTTTTGCGTCAATTCTTTTTGATTCCTGCTGTTTAGATCTTGTATCGGCAATAATTTTATTTTTGTCTTTTTTAATTTCGTTAACCAATTTTTGCTGTTCTTTCTTTTCAACTTCTAAGCTTTGCTTTTCTTTTTCGTTTTCAGCAATAATTTTTTTCTTAACTTTTCTTTGTCCGTCCAATTTGGCATTATAATCAACTAATTCATTGGTTTT
This sequence comes from Flavobacterium sp. AC274, assembly GCF_979258275.1. Taxonomy (NCBI): domain Bacteria; kingdom Pseudomonadati; phylum Bacteroidota; class Flavobacteriia; order Flavobacteriales; family Flavobacteriaceae; genus Flavobacterium; species Flavobacterium sp. AC274. Next base: position 509,934 of record NZ_OZ409852.1, read on the forward strand.
TGACTCAATTTCTAAACCTTGATTTTTTCTGAAATTGGTATATTGTTTTAAGTATTGTGCTCTTTTATAGGCTTGCAGAAAACTTTCTGAAGATAAAATAAACATGGCTCTGCTTTGTTCAGAGCGGCTTTTGTACGATTTTAAAATCATTTTGGCATAATCTTCTTTTAAAATAGCCAATTCTCTGTTTAGTTTATTAACCTTCAATTGGTTAATATACATATCGTTATTTAGAATCTTTTCTTGTTTTGCCGTTGTATTGATAAGTTTTTCTTTCAGCTTAATTTTATTAGCCTGAATTAAAAACACATTTACTGCTGATTTTTCTTTTTTCTTTACAGATTGCAACATTTTTTCGTTGTCTCTAATTTCCTGCTGAATCTGAGCTTTTCGCTGTTCAAGTTTTTCTTGCTGCGAATCCTGTGCCCATCCAAAAGTTGTGGCACATATAAAAATTAGGCTGAGGAGAAATTTCGGCATGTTTATCTTTTTCTTTTTGCAAATTTACTTAATTAAAACTTTCTTATAACCACCCGGTACGCTATAAGGGAAAGAAAGTTCTTCATTAAACGAAATATTATTGTAATTTAAATTGATGTCTGTTTTTCCTTTCGGCTGAATTGCATTAATTTCGATACTTGTTGGAAGATTTCCCTGATCGAAAGTTTTATTATCAGCATATTTTATCTCTAACATAATATTTTCTGTTGCCTGTGAAATCTGCTCTTTTTGCAGCAAATATTTTTCAGGTTCAAGAAAGAAAGCTTTTTTCAATTTAGTTTCTTTTTCATCTTCTAATCGAATCAGGTTTTCTACAATGGTCTGGGTGTATTTTCCTTTTCTTAAATCGTCTAAAGCTTCTCCAACTAATAAATTTTGTACTTTACTATAATCAAGTTCTGTTCCCAGCCATTTGCTTAAACTGGTAAAATCTCCTTCATAATAGGTACTGTTTATTTTCTCGTAATAGCTTACGCTTGTTGGTGTAATCAATGCTTTTGCCATTGTGATTCCAAGAAAACGAACGCTTATTAAAATCTGTTTATCTTTTTCAATTTTAATTTCTGCAGTAACATTCTGACTTTGTTTTTCATCAACATATCTGGCAGCTGCTTTTATGTATAATGTTTTGAAATCTAGTTTATTGTCGTAATGTTTCTCTACTACTTTGTTATCCGTTTTTGGTGCAACTTCTGTCGTATTGTTTTGTACCGCAACAGCTTTAGATTTACATGAAATCATAAAAACTGATACTAATACAAGTGCTATATATTTTTTCATCTGAATTTTTCTCTTTTACTTCTTTTTCTTTAATAATTCATTTGCCTTCAAAAAGTATTCCTCTTTTTTCTTAGCGTCTCCCAATCCATTATAAGCTTCTCCTAATTGAAAATTAAAATTTGCCTCCAGCTTAGCATCATCAACCACATAATCTAATCCCATTTCTAAAACGGTTTTTGCATTTTTAAATTGCTTGAGCTGATTGCTTCCCATTCCGGCAAAATAGTAAAATTGCGGCTGACTCGGGTAAACTTCAATCATCATCATGGCTCTTTTTGTCAGAGGTTCAAATTGTTTTGCCTGTGTATAAGCATCAAGCAAAAGCAAATTGGTTTCACGATCTGTATCTGAATTGGCGCTTAAATCTTTTTCATAATACTTAATTGCATTTTCAAACTGATTTTTGCTATGATAAAATTTTCCTATTTCTTTTGCAACATCAACGTTCGGGTCATTATCAAAATAACCAATTGCTTTTTCTAAAGCCGGCGCATATTGCGGGTTTTTATTCGTATAAATCAAAAACTCATTTAGTGTTCGATGTTTTATTTTCGAATCAATTTTTGAGCTTGCCAAAATTATATTCATCGAATTAATCGCTTTGTCAGCCTGGTTAGCATCTAAATATACTTTAAACAAACTTACCTGCGCCCACTCTGATGTTGGGATTTCTTTTGCCAATTGTTTTGCAACATCCAAAGCTTTATCCGTTTCATTTGATTTTGAATACAAAGAAATCAGATCTATATAATTGGATTCTTCTTTCGGATTTTTTTAATCTGATCAATCAAATTCGACGCCTCTGCATTTTGATATTTTCCCTGCGATAAAATCTGCATTTTATAACGATCGCGATCTTCAGATTTTCCAAACTTATCGTTCATTTCATTAATCGTTGCAAGCGCTTTGTCATACTGATTTGAAATCATATACAACGAAATTAAATCGTCTTTATATTCTTCGTCAAACGGAATAATTTTTTGAATCGTTTCGATTGCCAAAGGATAGTTTTTGGTTTCGTAACTTACATCGTAAATTCCCAGCCAGTACCATTTATTTTTTGGATCTAATTGTGTCGCTTTTTCAAAAAAACTTTGGGCATTACCATAATCTTTTAAAGACAGGTAATTTTTACCTAACTCAAAATAAGCTACGGCATCATTAGGCTTTAGTTTGATACATTTTTCTAATGATACGATTGCTTTATCGTAATTTTCAATTCCTTTTTGTTTCAATGATTCATAAAAAGAGTCCTGATATTCATCCGTTGCCATAGCAATATCTTCCGGATTGGTTTGTGCCATAACCGAAAATGCATTGCTGAACAAAACGAATACTAAAATTACTAAAACTCTTTTTTTCATCATTTACATAATTTCTTTTTAAATTATTATTCTAAAACAGAATAATCGCCAATGCTAATACTTGTAAACTTACCATCGTAACTAACGTGGTTTCCGATCATTGCATTATCCAGGTTAGCATTTTTTATTTGCGAAAAAGTTTGTACCAAACTGTTTTTAATAACGCTGTCACTTACATGACATCCATTTCCTAAAGACACGTTTGGACCAATTGTTGTATTTTTCAACACTACATTTTCGCCAATAAAACATGGTGGAATAATCGTAGAGTTATCTAAAGTTACGTTATAATCTACTAAATGTTCGCCATCATTATGTAAAAATCCTAACATTCTTGTGTTAGTTTCTACGGTTACATCTTTGTTTCCGCAATCCATCCATTCGTCTACGCTTCCGGTTTTAAAAACTTTTCCGTTAGCCATCATTGCTTTGATTCCGTCATTAATTTGATATTCACCACCATTCTGAATATTATTATCCAAAACACCCTGAAGTTCTTTTTTCAAATCACCAACTTCTTTAAAATAATAGATTCCGATAACGGCAAGATCACTTACAAATTCTTTTGGTTTTTCTACCAATTCTATTATTTCATTGTTACTGTTTAATTTAACAACTCCAAATGCTTCCGGCTGATCTACTTGTTTTACCCAAATTACAGCATCTGCAGAAGGATCTAATTCAAAATCTGCTCTGATCAAAGTATCTGCATAAGCAATTACAGCAGGACCTGATAAAGATTCTTTGGCGCACATAATCGCATGACCGGTTCCTAAAGGCAAATCCTGACGATAAATAGAAGCTTTTGCTCCTAAACTTCCAGCTAATTCTTCTAAACTTTCTACAAGATCATTGCCAAAAAAAGCAGGATCTCCCAAAATAAAAGCCACTTCTTCAATTGGTTCTTTTAATATTTTGGCAATATCTTCAACTAAACGATGCACTATAGATTTTCCGGCAACCGGAATTAATGGTTTTGGTACTGTTAATGTATGTGGTCTAAGTCTTGATCCGCGACCAGCCATTGGAACGATTATTTTCATTTTGAAATTATTTAATATGGGAAGATTTAAAATCTTCAGTTTGGTTAGTTCAAATTATGATGCTGGCGTAAAAATTAAATTTGTTCTAATTTTTTACCGCAAAGTTCGCAATCCCGATAGCTATCGGGATTCGCAAAGATTTTTAAGTTTCATTTCATTTTTAAGATCGCAAAGTAATTGGTTAATACAAACTGATCACTGAAATCTGCGACTAAAAACTGATAACTACTTTACGCCAGTGCTTCCAAATCCGCCTTCGCCTCTTGATGTTTCAGAAAGTTCTCCAACTTCAATCCACTCAGCTCTTTCGTGTTTGGCAATAATCAATTGTGCAATTCGTTCTCCATTCTCGATTACAAATTCTTCGTTTGATAAATTTACTAAAATTACGCCTATTTCTCCTCTATAATCAGCATCAACAGTTCCCGGAGAATTTAAAACAGTCACTCCTTTTTTGCAGCCAGACCACTTCTTGGTCTTACTTGTGCTTCGTAACCAATTGGTAATTCAATAAAAAGTCCCGTTTTTACAATGGTTCTTTCTAATGGTTTTAATGTTATTGATTCGGTCAAATTGGCACGTAAATCCATTCCTGCCGAAGCAATTGTTTCGTAATTAGGTAACGCGTGCTGTGATTTATTGATTATTTGTATTTTCATTTTTATTTTTAAAAGATTAAAAAGCTAGATTACTTTCTATTCATAATTCCTTTGATTGTGTTTTTTTCGTTATGATAAACAAAATAGATGAACGCTAGTAATAACGGAATTCCAACAAAATAATTTTCTCTAAATCCATAAAAAGAAATTGCCGAAAACAGAATTGAAATGCCCAAATAAGCACCAATTTTATTCATATCATAAGGTATTGGATAATATTTATTTCCTAAAATGTATGAGATCAACATCATACTTCCGTAAGCAGAAATGGTTGCAATTGCAGAACCATAATAACTGTATTTTGGAATTAACATATAATTTAAAACCAAAGTTACAATAGCACCAACTATAGAAATATAAGCGCCTATTTTTGTTTTGTCCGTCAGCTTATACCAAACCGATAGATTGTTGTAAATACCCAAAAAGAAGTTCGCCAGAATAATTAATGGAACTACTTTCATGGCTTCCCAATAGGATTTATTATCAAGCAATAGATATTTTAAAACATCTGCAAAAACAATTACTCCCAATAAAATTAGCGATCCGAAAATCACAAAATATTTAGTGATTACTGCATAGGTTTGCGGTGCATTTTCATTTTTTGCATGACTAAAAAAGAAAGGCTCAATTCCTAATCTAAAAGCGGTTGCAAACAAAACCATGAACAAACCTAATTTATAACAGGCCGAATAAGCTCCAACTTCTGATTTCGCTAAATTTTCAGGTAACAAATACCCAAGTAAGATTTTGTCGAAATGTTCGTTTACTGCAAATGCAAGACCGGCAACCAAAATTGGTAAACCATATTTCATCATTTTTTTCCAAAGTACGGGATCAAATTTTCTTCCCAAATAAAGATAATTTGGAGAAAGCACAACAAATGTGGCCAAACTTGCCAATAGATTTGCGATGAAAATATAAGCAATCTGGAAATTTTCTACATATAAATTATCCCAAACCGAATTAGGATTTGCAGCTGCAAGTTTTGGCAGGTATATTAAAAAGAAGAAATTAAGCAACATATTAATTACTACGTTTCCTATTTTAATTGCTGCATAAACCATTGGTCTTTGGTTGGCTCTTAGTTTTGAAAATGGTACCAAAACCAAAGCATCCAATACCAATATCCAAACCGAATAAGTGATATATTGTGCGTCGACTTCTGCCCAATTTGCTAAGGTATTTCTAAAAATTAATGCTGCAAAAAGAAATCCAATTGACGACCAAAATATTGATATAGTTGATGTTGCAATTACATTTTGCTTATCTTCTTCGGCACTGTAAAATCTAAAAAAGCGGTTTCCATTCCGTAAGAAAGAACCACGTTAAAGAAAACCATCCATGATAAAACAATCGAAACTTCTCCGTATTCAGCCGTTGGTAAAATCCCGGTATAAAGCCGCACTAATAAAAAACTTAGCATTCGGGGTAATACTGTCGCTAATCCGTAAATAGCCGTTTGTTTGAATAGATTTTTATATAATCCCAAAATATGTATGTAATAAAGTTTGTAAGACAAAAATAACCAATTCTTTCGTTTATTATTGATTTTGTTGATTCAATAAAAAAACTTAGACATAATTTATACTGTTAATTTTTTTTCGTCTAAAATTTTAACAAAATGAAAACCCTTTGGTCCGTAACCTTGATTGTAGTAAAAACGGTGCGCCGCAAAATTTCCAGTAAAAGCATCCAGGACAATACTGCTGCAATCGAGATTTATTGCTTTTTGTTCAATATAATCCGTTAGTATTTTTCCAATTCCTTTTGAACGAAATTCAGGATTAACTACAAAATTATCGATTTCAAGATATTTACCTGTCCATAATTTAGTTGCCGACCAACAACCGGTAATTCCAAGGCAAACTTCATTTTCAAAAACTCCAATCTGAATATAGTTATGAGGTATCATTTGAGAAAGATATTCCTCATATTTCTCAATGGAAAGATTAGGATAAAGAAAACGCATCGTTTCAATTTGCTGCAGCATTTCCTTAATTGTGGTGAGTTCTTGTATCTGTAATTTCATTATAATAGTAAATGGAAGTCAAAAATACTCAATTTTTTTTATAGCCAATTATAAGATACAAAACTAAAACATGTGAAATGTATAAAATTTTCATAAAAATTATATAACTTTTTTTACGACGTATCTTCTTAAATTTGTAATACAGGGATTGAGAAAGCTAAATACAACCCTTATAAAAAAGGAAGCACTGGGACTGATAAAGCTTGTTTGTTCCCATAAAAGACAAAGCGATAAGGGATTGATTCTGCTGTATTGTAACCCTAAAAAAACAGAGCATTGGGACTAATAAAGCTAGTTTGTTCCCATAAAAGACAAAGCAAAAGGGATTGATTCTGCTGAAATGTAACCCTTAAAAAAACAGAGCATTGGGACTAATAAAGCTAGTTTGTTCCCATGAAAGACAAAGCACTGCAGATTTTTATCTGTCTAGTAATTTTATAAAATGGTATTGATTCTCGGTTTATGAATGAATTGAGAATCACCATTTTATAAGTTTTATTTAAAACGAAAAAACTAAAACTACTATAAAGAAAAAGAGCCGACAATTAATTGTCGGCTCTTTTTGTGTTTTTATTCCTCTTTATCTTTTAATTCAAGATTAACATTTTTCTCTGTTTCTTTCGGTTCAGGAATGTCTTCTTCGGTAAGTGTTTTTAAAACTTGATTGCTGATTTTTTTTAATTTCACAATTCTGTTTGCCTGATTCTGAATACATTTTTCGAATAAATTTCTAACTACTCTGGCGTTTCCAAAACTTTCATTTTTACTTTCGTACAATAAATCAAACGTATCTGTTAGTTTTTCTTTGGCTTCTTCAGCAATAATAAAATCAGATTTTGAGCAAAATGATTCAAAAATCTCGAATAATTCTGCCGGCGTAAAATGATTAAAATAGAAATATCTATTAAAACGAGATCGCAGTCCCGGATTAGATTCTATAAAAATCTTCATCGGTTCTGTATATCCAGCAACAACAACTGCCAAATCTTCCCGATGATCTTCCATTCTTTTCAATAATGTATTTACAGCTTCGGCTCCATAGTCGTTTCCAAATGCGTTCTGATTTAAGGCATAAGCTTCATCAATAAACAAAACACCTCCAAGACTTGATTCTACAGCAGTGTTTACTTTTGTTGCTGTTTGCCCCACATAACCTGCGACCAGGCCTTCTCTGTCGGTTTCGTACATTTGACCTTTGGATAAAAATCCTAAGTGTTTAAAAATTCGGCTTAAAAGTCTTGCTACAGAAGTTTTCCCGGTTCCAGGAGGTCCAAGAAAAACGGTATGCAATGTGATTTCGACATTTTTTAATCCTTGCTTTGAACGTTTTTTTTGTATTTCCAACAAATTAATCAGTTCCGAAACATCTTTTTTTACTTCTGCTAAACCAACAAGATTGTTTAATTCTTTAAGAACTTTTTCAAGCGTATCTTCCTCCGGAATTTCTATTTCTTTTTTATCCGTTTTTGATTTGCTTAAATTTAAACCCAAATAATTGCTGAAAGCTGTTGTGTTTTCAAACTTTTTGCCAAACGCAAAATGAATGAAATTTTGATATTTGAACAGAATTCCTTCTAATTTAATATTCTTTTTTTCGGATAATACTTCTGGCAGTAAATATTGATTTTGCTGCGCGTTTGAAGTTATTATCTTATTGTCTTTTTTTATTTTTATGAGATGATTTTTAAAGCTCTCTGTAAAAACCAACTGATTCAGTTCACTTACAGAATTTTCATTTGCAAAATGCTTGTTGCGCAAAACATCATAATAATAGGCCAAAACAAATTCTTGTCTTTCATTTTTTGCTTCGGGTTCTCTTTGATAAAGATCAATAATATCCGAAAGAAAAAAATGTTCTGCCTTAAACAATAAGCCTTTAGAAAAAACTGGATTAACTGCTTCATTTATCTTCTGAATAAAATCTGTATCCTGATTTAACTCACTGCAAATATCAAGAATCTGTCTGGTTTCCTTTTGCATTTCTATAATAAACGAAGCCGTAAAAACGGCTTCATTCGTAGATATATTTGTTTCTAAATATTTTTTTAGAGACAAAAATGATTCTTCAATAATCGATATTGGATTGTTCTTTTTTGACATATGTTTATTTAAGAAATCATCATTTGATGAATAATTTCTTTTGATAATTTTAAATGATCATCACAATAATCTTTCCAGGCCAATTCCATTTCTCTTAGATCATATTTGGCCACAATGGTTCCATAGTTTTCTTTTTTTCCATTAATGGTTGGGTGTCCAATAACGTAAATGGTCTGCGCTAACTCAATTGCCAGTTCAATATCATGCGTAGAAAAAATAACGGTATTATACTCAGATGATTTACCTAATAACTCAAATGATTTTTTTACTTCCTGAATATTTCCAACATCCAATCCCGAAAAAGGTTCATCTAAAACAATGAACTGATCAGATGAAAACAATTGTTCTATAATCGCTGTTCTTTGTCTTTGTCCTCCGGAAAGTTCATTAGGATATTTGTCTTTACAGTTTTCTAATCCCCATTCTTTCAGGTATAACTTTATTTTTTCTTCTTTTTCAGTATTCGAAAGTGTTGTTTTTCTTAGCGAAAATTTTAAAGCTTCAGTCACTGTTTTATGTCTGAACAAAGTATATTTTTGATCTACAAAACCAATGTCACCTTCGCATACAGATTTTGCCGCATTTAGTTCTTTGTTTTCAAAATCTCTGATCAATATTTTTCCGGAATTCGTTGAAATCAATCCTGTCAATGCTTTAAAAAAAGTTGATTTTCCTCTTCCTGATCTTCCAACAAAAGCAATAACTTGTCCCGTACAATCAACTCCTTCTCTAATTACGTCTTTTTCTATAAGACTTATATCCTTTATAATAACGGTATCATCGTAGGCAACGCTAAGATTTTCTACATACAAAAGCGTCTCTTTATATTCGTGTGTCATGATTATATTTTTGAATATCTAAATAGTGCTTTTCTTAAATAATTTATTCCTGCATCTAAGCCAAGACCTATTAATAAAATGATGATTTGAAGTGCAATGATTCTTCCGGTATTCATAAACTTATCAGAGTTTTTAATCAAAAATCCTAGTCCTCCGGAAGCTACCACAATAGATTCTACCGTAACAAGCATCATCCAGGTTATGGCAAGATTTTGTCTGATTACATCAATAACATAATCTATTCTTCCTAAAATAATAACCTGCAACAGAACTTCCCAACGGGTACATTTTAGCATTTTGGCATGATCAAATTCTTCTTGCGGAATATCTTTGATAACAGCTATTAATGAAGTCGTTAAAAAAGTTGTCAGGAAAATGACCAAAATCCAAACCTGCATTGTTCTCGCCTCATGAATAACCATTGTAATATAAAACGAAAGACCGGTAAAAGGTAAAAATCTAAATTTTGTAACGAATTCGGAAATCGATTTTAATAACGGTATTGGCCATGCATAAGCAAATAACAAGGAAATTAAAGTGGCAAAAAAATTGAAACAAAACACAATTTCAACGAATTGAAAATATGCACAACCAAACCTTCTTTATACAAATCTGAAAAACCTGTTAAAACCTGAGACGGTGAAGGAAAAAGATGTTTTTCGCCAGATGTTGTTGCAAACCAAATAATAATCAAAAGAACTAGCCAGCTTATTAAAATAAGTGTTTTGTTAAGTTTTGATATTTTTTCAAAGGGAGTTAAAATTTTTATCATGCTAATTGTAAAAAAGGCTATCTATTACGATAGCCTTTAATTATTTATTTTAAGAAAGTAATAACTACACGTCTGTTTAATGCTTTTCCTGAAGCAGTATTATTATCTGCAATTGGATCATTTTGACCTTTTCCGTCAACTAATTGAAAACGATTTGCAGGAATCCCTTTTTGTTTTAGGTAATCTACAACTGCTTGTGCTCTACTTTTTGACAAAGCTAAGTTAGAATCAGGATTTCCAACATTATCAGTATGTCCAACAACAGTTAATTTTGTGTTCTCTGCCTGAACTAAAAGGTTGTAAATTTTTTCTACTTCCTTGCTAGATGAACTTGAGATGTCAGCACTTCCGGTATTAAAATTAATTTTCCATTCTCCGGAAGCTACAACTTCTTTTGCTTCACTACTATAATCTGCTTTATCTGCAGAAGTCGATTCGATATCGTTGATGTTTTTCAAAAAGAACAAGTTTACTGCCTGATCGTAAGGAACAACAGCTCCAACGTTTTCATTAAATCCAAATGGATTCAATTCTGTCAAATATCCAGAAACCTGATTATAAACAGATTTGTATCTGTTTACACCATCTGTCAAACCGTAATATTGCATAGCATCAGCATAATTAAATACTTTTGAACCCCCCATATTATAGGTTAATCCGCCTTTAGTTCCTTGTTGTCCTTTGAACATTTTGTACCAATATTCAGGAGTTTCAAGTTTATAAGTTGCTGCAACTGCTTCTGAAGCCCTTACTTTCCAGTCTTCATAATTTTTCATTTGATTTGAAGCCGTCAATGCCGATTTCAAAATATTAGAAACAATATCCGGATTTTTCACTGCCCATTCTTTCACACCAATAATAGTAGTTGGCATTTGGTTATTGAATTCTTTTGTAGAAACAATATCAACAAAACCAGTAAGTTTATCAAAAACCGTTTTATCTCCGGGAGTCCATGTTGCACAACCGTCGATTTTTCTGTTAACTGATTTTCCGGTTAATTTTCCATCTACAACTTCTTTCAAAGTAACAGTCCATCCTGTTGTTTGAGATTTTATCAATTCTTCTGCCGATTTAATATAATCATCATTTTCAGATGGATAAATATTTACCGCTTCAGCATCATAAGTTGTTGGATCAGGATTTACTTTTAATCCGTTTGCAAAACAATAGTTTACAGTAGTAACCCAGTCACCATCACCAAGAACTGCAGATATAACAGAACCTTTCATTGATTTTGGATCTGATTTCCAGTTTGGAGGTCCGATCAATTTATCTTCACCATAACTCATACCTACTGCTCCCATTACTTGTACGTGGTATTTGTCTTTTCCGTATTTTTCATCTAATGATTTCTGAACAGAACTAATGTAAAATGGCGCGCCATCACCCATAATGATAACAGCAAAAACACTTTTTTCTGAAGAAGGAAAAGCTTCACCTTTATCAAATTCTTCGATAAATTTCATTTGCATGTTACGCAATTCCGAAAGCCAGTCCTGACGAATAATTTCAAGATTAACTCCGTTTTTTTCCATCAATGATCCTTTTGTTGTTTTAGGACCACCATTAGAAACGATAATTCCAGACTGTGCATTCCAGGCATAAGCACCAATTCTTACTAGTGGTTTATCTGCAACTTCTTTAGATACTTCTGTAGACGGAAGAGCGATTTTTACGGCATTGCTAACATTATTAACATCTGTCTGGCTTAAATCTATACCGTTTAATTGTTTTGAGACAGCAGTCTTGATTCCAGGAGACAAATAATAAACGCCTCCTAAAATTACAGCAATTCCAGCAATAACGATTAATAATTCAGAAAACGTCGTTAACTTTTCTGTTCTTAAAATTTTTCCCATTTTTATTTAAAAATTAAATTTACTTGTATTAAAAAATATCGCCAAAACCACCGCCAGATAATTTATCTTCTTTGGTCATTTTATAATTTGGACTTGAATATTTTGTTGAATCCGGAATTGTATTGTCTCCTGTTTTAATTTCATCTGCTAATGAATCTAATCTTGAATAAAGTTCATCATTATCAACAGAATATTTAGATGTCAGCGCATCAATGTCAATCAGGTTTTCTGAAGTTTTAGCAATATCCTGAGCAATTGTAGAAGTTACAACTTCCAGTGCATATTCTAATTCCCAGTCTTTAGTAAACAACATCGCACTTTTTGCGCTTTCTGTTGCTTCTTTAGCATTTTTCGCAAACTCATATTCTTTTTGAAGCATCTTAACTGTAACATCAAAATCGGCAATTTTGATATCAATCGCTGTTCCCGCTAAAGTTAGTTTACGATCCATTTTTCCTAAAACATTGGCACGAACACCATATTTTTGGATAAAGCTTTTGCTTTGCTCATATTGTGTCGAAACTCTTTGAGAATCACTCAGCTTTCTGGCCAATTCACTTTGCAAGGCTACATACTCATCTGTATCTTTTGCAGCAACCCCATTTTGTTTCACCATTTCATCCATCGCTGATTTCAATTTTTCAGACTGGCGCTGTAAACTCAAAACATCTTCCTGAAATGCCTTTGCCTCTTTTTCAGATTTATTGGCTTCTATTTCCATTTCATTTTTAAGACCTTTAAGCTTTGCTTTAGTATTCTTAAAAACTTCACGGTTTTTAATCATTTTTTGTTTTTGCTCTTCTAATTCATTAAAAGGATTACTTTGTATTAATGCTTTATGAATATTTTTTGTTGCAAAACGAAGTGCCTTCATTATAACAGGAGCCATCATAACTAAAAAACCAAAAATACCCCAGTTGCAGATAAAGCGATTGCCTGACCCAACATTGTAAATAATGGCGGAATAATATAAGTCCAGATTAAATAACCTCCAACTCCTAATAAACCTAAGGCCAAAGCCAAAAATAATGACTTTTCTCCTTTTTTAAGTGCCCCTGATTTTAGAGCAATTTCTCCTTTAGATTCGTCAAAATGTTTAAGTATTGGCAATGTCAAAAGAGTGCTTCTTTCCTGATCAAATTTGTCCATTATAAATATTGATTAATTCCTGTTATTACAGTATTGATTGATGATAATATTTTTTGTTTTGCCAAATTATTAGCTTCCATTTTTAATTGAATTTCTGAAAGCTGCTCCATATTAACCGGATCAATTTTTTGAAGTTCTATTTTTTTAGCTTCTAATTCTTTTTGAAGTTCAATGATTTTTGCTTCTAAATCAGAAATACTTTTAGATAAATTATACTTTTCTTTCGTAATGGTATTATCTAAATCTGCTTTTTTAGTTTTGCCAATCGTATCATATTTAGCATAAACCTTTTCTATTTCAGTGATATAAAAACTTCCTTTTTGCAAAAGAAATTCTTTGGTTAAATCAGACTTAATCGATTTACCCATTGTAAAAGCCATCTGATAACTTTGTGGATTTGTAACTCCAACCGCCATAACAGATTTATAAAGCTCAAAAAAGTCAAAACCAGACTCATTCAATGATTCAAAACCTTTATCATAAATGTCAAAAATTTCATTTAAGAAAGGATTTGTCAACGAACCACCTGTTGGGAATGATTCTGCAACTTGATTCGGAAATTTGTTATCAGGAGTTGGGGAAATGGGTGCCGATGGTTGAGCAGCAGCTTTGCCCTCAGCATTATTATTAGCCTCATCATTGATGAAAAGACTTTTCCAATTAAAACTTTCTTTTGCCATTGTTTCTAGTGAATCTATTTTTTAATAACTTTTTGGTTGTTAAATGTTATACGCAGAAAGTGTTAAAAAGTTACTAATTTAAAAGCCTAAATATATACTTTTTTTACAATTTAAACATAACTAATTTATAACCAGATGCATTTATTGGTATTTAAATACGTGAAAAAAACTATTATTACTTATCGAAAAAGCTATTACATAGTAATTCTTGCTTTATAAAAATAAACATCAAATGTAATTAAAAAATCAATTCAATTATAAATCAAAAACATATAATTGTAAGTTATTTCTTGTTTTTAATTTTTCGTAAATCAATAAATCTTATTATGATAAATCCTAAACAAAAAGAGCCGACAAATAATTGTCGGCTCTTTTTTGTATATTCTTAAATAAATTATCCGTTCAAAGCCTCTGCCCCACCAACGATCTCTAAGATTTCATTAGTAATAGCTGCCTGACGCGCTTTATTGTAAGTCAATTTTAATTGGTTTCTCAATTCAGTTGCGTTGTCAGTTGCTTTATGCATAGCTGTCATACGTGCTCCGTGTTCTGAAGCAAATGAATCACGAATACCTTTATACAATTGTGTTTTCAATGATTTAGGAATCAAAGTCAATACAATTTCTTCTTTTGAAGGTTCGAAAATATAATCTCCTGCTGAAACTGCAGTATCAGATTTAATTGGAGCTAAAGGCAAAAACTGCTCTGTCTGAACAATTTGAGTCGCGGCATTTTTAAACTGATTGTAGATTAATTCAATTCTGTCGTATTCTCCAGATAAGAATTTTTCAGTAAGATTATCAGCAATTCCGGCAACGTTTTCAAAAGTTAAATGATCAAAAATTGCATTATGATGACCGTGAACTTTATGTGTTTTACTTAAAACGTCATTTCCTTTTTTACCAATAGCAAAAACGTCAACTTGTTTACCAGCGTAAAATTCAGTACGGTTTTTAATCTCTTTAATTACGTTTGAATTGAATGCACCACATAAACCTCTGTTTGAAGTTATAGCAACAAGCAATACTTTTTTTACCTCACGTTGAGTTGTGTAATCACCACCTACTTCACCATCAAGTGTAGCAGAAAGATTTTGTAACAGCTCCGTTAATTTCTCGGCATAAGGGCGCATTGCAGTGATTGCATCTTGTGCTTTCTTAAGCTTTGCAGCAGAAACCATTTTCATTGCCGATGTAATTTGCATCGTCGATGAAACGGAAGTAATTCTATTACGGATTTCCTTTAAATTTGCCATTTGTCGATTAAAGAATGTGACAATTTGAAAATTAGATAATTAGAAAACTCTTAAAGATTCTAATTATCTAATTGACAATTATCTTATTAGTTATATTTTGCTGAAATTTCTTTTGCTGCTTTTTCGATAACATCAGTAATGTTGTCATCTAATTTACCAGCTTTCAACGCGTTAAGCGTATCTTTATGTTTACTGTTTAAGTAAGCAATAAAATCAGCTTCAAATTCTTTTACTTTATTTACAGGAACGTTTCTTAATAAGTTTTTAGATCCAGCATAAATAATTGCAACTTGGTTTTCAACAGGATAAGGATCGTTCAAACCTTGTTTCAAGATTTCAACGTTTCTTTTTCCTTTTTCAATTACGTTTAATGTAACAGAATCCAGGTCAGAACCAAATTTAGCGAAAGCTTCTAATTCACGGAATTGAGCCTGGTCTAATTTTAAAGTTCCAGAAACTTTTTTCATTGATTTAATCTGAGCATTACCTCCAACACGAGATACAGAAATACCTACGTTAATTGCAGGACGAACCCCAGAGTTGAACAAATCTCCATCAAGGAAAATCTGACCATCTGTAATCGAAATTACGTTTGTTGGGATATATGCAGAAACGTCACCAGCCTGAGTTTCAATAATTGGCAATGCAGTTAATGAACCACCACCTTTTACGATAGACTTAATAGAATCTGGTAAATCGTTCATGTTTTTAGCAATTCCGTCATCAGCAATTACTTTACAAGCACGCTCTAATAAACGAGAGTGTAAGTAGAAAACGTCTCCAGGATATGCCTCACGTCCCGGTGGTCTTCTTAATAAAAGAGAAACCTCACGGTAAGCAACAGCTTGTTTAGATAAATCATCATACACAATAAGTGCCGGACGACCTGAATCTCTAAAATATTCTCCAATTGCAGCACCTGCGAAAGGAGCATAAACTTGCATTGGAGCCGGGTCAGAAGCATTTGCAGCAACAATAACAGTATAAGCCATTGCACCTTTTTCTTCTAACATTTTAGCAATTCCTGCTACAGTTGAAGCTTTTTGCCCAATTGCAACATATATACAAAATACAGGTTTTCCTGCATCGTAAAATTCTTTTTGATTTAAGATTGTATCGATACAAACAGTTGATTTACCTGTTTGACGGTCACCAATAACAAGCTCACGTTGTCCACGACCAACCGGGATCATAGCATCAACTGCTTTTACTCCTGTTTGTAATGGCTCAGTTACCGGCTGACGGAAGATAACTCCAGGAGCTTTTCTTTCTAGAGGCATTTCGTATAAGTCTCCACCAATTGGTCCTTTTCCATCGATTGGAAAACCAAGAGTGTTTACTACACGTCCTACCATTTGCTCACCTACTTTAAGAGAAGCGATACGTTGTGTTCTTTTTGCTGTTGATCCTTCTTTGATTCCTGTTGATGGTCCTAAAAGTACCACACCAACATTGTCTTCTTCAAGGTTCAATACAATAGCTTCAAGTCCGTTGTCAAATTCAACCAACTCACCATATTGTACATTCGATAGCCCGTAAATACGAGCAATACCGTCTCCAACTTGAAGTACTGTTCCTACCTCTTCTAGCGTAGCACCAGATTCAAAACCTTCTACTTGCTTTCTTAATATTGCTGAAATTTCAGCAGGTTTGATTTCCGCCATCTTAATTTATAATTTAGACACTTTTATGTGTAATAAAACTAATTACTTAACTCTCTTTTAATACTTGCAATCTGTTTGCCACAGAAGCATTATATTGATTATCACCTATTCTTAAAATAAATCCTCCAATAATTGCCGGATCTACTACATTTTCAATTGTAATTTTCTTATCTGATAATGTTGCAATTTTAGCCAGAACTTTAGCTTCTAATGCTGCATCCATTGGAATTGCTGTTGTAACTGTTGCTACTTCAACACCATTGTTTTCATCAAATAATTTTTTATATTCTAAAGCAATTGCTTCTAAAATTTCGAATCTTTTGTTTTCAAATAATAAATGAAATAAACCTTTAGTAACTCCATTTACATTTGCAAAAACTTCTAAAAGAGCACTTTCTTTTACTTCAACCTTAGTAGTTGGGTTTTGAATAAAGGTACTCAATTCTTCATTTGTTTCAATTGCTGATGCAATTGACTTCATGTCGTTATTGACAGCTTCGGCAACACCTTTAGAGTTTGCTAAGTCTAGAATTGCTTTTGCATAACGAATTGCTGCTCTTGTACTTGCCATAATCTTAGTTTAACTTTACGTCACCTAACATTTTCTCTACTAATTTAGTTTGAGATTCTTTGTTAGATAATTCATCTTTCAACAATTTTTCTGCAATGCTTAATGATAGCGTTGAAACTTGTAATTTCAATTCTGCCATTGCTGCATTTTTTTCGTTTTCGATAGCAGCTTTTGCCTGCTCGATCATTTTTTGACCTTGCTCTTGTGCTTCGTTTTTAGAATCAGCTATCATTTTCTCTTTCATTTCACGAGCTTCTTTCAACATCGCGTCACGTTCAGCACGAGCTTCATTCAAGATTCTTTGATTATCAGCTTGCAAGTTTTCCATATCTCTCTTTGCATTTTCAGCAGAAAGTAATGCATCTTTAATACCTTCTTCCCTATCTGTAATAGATTGCATGATAGGTTTCCAGGCAAATTTTACTAAAAGTAAAATTAAAACCAACAAGATTAAAGCTTGCCAAAAGAATAAACCGAATGAAAAATCGTTAATTAACTTATCCATTTTATACTATATTAAAATATTTAATTTCTTTTTTAAAAGGTAACAACACCTTTAACCAACCGTTAAAGATGTTGCTATTTTCTTCTTTATTATTTTCCTAAGATTAAAGCAGCAAATGCTAAACCTTCTAATAAAGCCGCGATAATAATCATCGCAGTTTGAATTTTACCAGCAGCTTCTGGCTGACGAGCAATCGCGTCCATAGCAGATCCACCGATTTTACCTAAACCTAAACCTGCACCGATTACTACTAAACCTGCACCTACTAAAGTTGGAATTGTTCCCATAAGTATTTATATATATAAAATTAAACTTCTAAAAAAATTAAATGATTGCTGTTTCATCTTCATGGTGATGTGCATGATCATGATCCTGAACAGCCATACCTATAAATAGTGATGATAACATAGTGAAAATGAATGCCTGTAAAAATGCAACTAAAACTTCGATAACAGAAATAAATAATGTTAATCCTAAAGAAATTGGCAAATCTGCAGCTAAATTTTTTCCAACAAAAATCATCGCAATTAAACTCATAATTACTACGTGACCTGCAGTAATATTTGCATACAAACGAATTAATAAAGCAAATGGTTTTGTTAATGTTCCTAACACCTCGATTGGTGCAAGGATAATTTTCATAGGTACAGGAACTCCCGGCATCCAGAAGATGTGTCCCCAATAATCTTTGTTTGCACTAAATTGTGTAATGATGAAAGTAAACATTGCCAAACAAACTGTGATTGCAATATTTCCTGTAACGTTAATTCCTAGTGGAGTCATACCTAATAAGTTTAACACCCATACAAAGAAAAATACGGTTAATAAGTAACCCATATATTTTCTGTATTTTTTTCACCAATATTTGGAACAGCGATTTCGTCTCTGATAAAAATAATTAGCGGTTCTAAAACTCTGCCAAATCCAGTTGGGATTGGTCCTTTTTTATATGACTTGGCTAAACCGGTAAACATGAAGAATAATAGTACTGCAACAAAAAGCATTGACACAACATTTTTTGTAATAGAAAAATCTAACGGTTTTTCATTTTCAGGATGTCCGTGCTCATTAAAAGTAATTGTTCCGGCAGCATCTGTTTTGTATATTTTACCGTGAACCAGTTTGTAGAAGTTTCCATCAACTTCTGCAACTTCTTCACCATGGTGTAATTTTGAAGACGAGAAAATTTTCAAACCTCCGTCAATAAGAATAACCGGTAATGGGAAACCATAATGTTTATTTTCTTTATCATCTGAAAAGAAAACAAAATCATGAGAGTCTTGTAAGTGGTGATCAATAAAAGCATCAACTTTTGCTTTTGGATCCTGTGCTACATGTTCTGCTTCTGCATGATTATCATGTGAAACAACTTTCTCCTCATGAGTTACCTCACTTTGTACATGCGTTGAGTCATTCTCTGAGTTTGCAAAACCCGATACTGGAAGACAAGCTACTAAAGCTGCAAGAATAAATTTAAGCGGTCTGTTTGAAATCACCATATCTGTTAAAAATCTTATTTTTACGTTTCTGAAATTTGGTGCAAAGGTACATTTTTTATTAATATTCAAAAGGATATGAAAAATTATTTTTAAACCTTGTTTTACAGAATCGTTATTTTAACGCTTTTCATTTAATAATCGGACAGTTAAAAGCGTCTCAAATAACAAAAATAAAATAAATGTTACAAAAAAATTGATTTTCTCAATCATGACCTCTTCCGATTTGCTTTCTAAAATAGGTCTCAAAATTAAATATCCTAATAACATTTGCGTAAAGGTCCCGAACAGGAAAACCATTCCAACAATTTCAAAATTCTTCTTTTTTACTATTAATAATATAAGGTATAACAATGCGGAAATTCCGAAAAAAATTAAATACAAAAATTCTATACTATAATAAAAGTTGTGGGGGTTAACTTTTAAAAGTAAAAAAGCTGCTTTCTGCAAAACATATGCGGCTAAAGCTAAAAAGAATAATTGTAAAATAGGTTTGTAAATTTTTAAAAGCATTTGAAATAATTTTTATGCAAAGATGCAATATTTATTTAAAGCACTTTTAAACGTAATTTACTTTGTTTTATTAATGTCGTTTACTTGCCGAATAACATTATATAAGGCAAGTCCAACACCAAGCATTACAAAAATTGTATTATAATAAACTTTGGGACTTGGATGATTTTCATCTAACCAAGTACCAAAATAGGAAAACAAAAAAATAATAATTCCCATTTGAACGGGAATATTTATTAACGGCAGCCATTTATTCCGCCTGTTTTTGTTGGGCTCCTTTTCCATCTTTATTTGTTACTTCGTTATTGCTTTTCAACATCGTACAAGTAGCTGTAAATTCGGCTCCTGGCTCAATAGATAATTTCCCAACAGCAACTTCTCCATGAATTCTTGCCGTTGCTTTAATATTAAGAATTTCAAGTACTTTTATTTTTCCATGAAATTCTCCTTCAATATCGGCATTGTTACAAATAATTTCTCCTTTAATAACACCACTTGCACCAATCACTAATTTTCCCTGTGATGTAAAGTTTCCTATTAACTCTCCATCTAACCTAAAATCGGCTTTAGAAACAATATCGCCAATAATGGATGTGCCTTCTACAATTCTGTTTGTTTTACCTAATTGCTCAGTTCCGTTTTTTTACTTTGTCAAACATTTTATTATGGATTTTTGGGGGCTAAATACGCTTCAATGTTTTTCTTGATTTGAATAACTTTATAATTGTCACTCGAGATAATAATTCCTGGCTGTGCAATTTTATATTTTTTATCATCTCTTAAGATTCCAACAACATCATTTGCATACGCCTCTGATTTAATTCCATGGATAACTACAAAATTGTAGGTTTTATTGTACTTATCTACAGAAGTTGTTAACCTCTCATAATTTTCAACTAATAAAAATACTCTTATTGCTTCTTCAATTTTTTTACTTATTTGAGAATCAGTACTAGAAACCTGATATAAAATTTTCCAGTTTTTATTATCAACTGTTGTAAAATCAAGCTTTTCTAAACTCGGAATTTGTTTCTCCAGGATTTCACGTGCATTTTTTCCTTCTTCAGTATTTGGATAATTATCTGCAACTGCTTCCAGACCTTTTTTATAAGCCGCTAAACCATTTGTTTTCCCTAAAGTATTCGCTTTCAGCAGTTCATATTTAGAAACAATTTCATCACCTGAATATTGATTTATTAAATTATCAATATTGTCTAAAACAACATAATACTGTTCTTCTTCAAACAGCTTATACCATTTCTTGTATTCTTTGTCGGGTGTAATTAAATCATCTTCACTTGTCTTATTCAAAATTTGGGCATATCTCGAATTTGGATAAGTTCCTGTAATATTTGCTTTTATTGCTTCGGCTTTAGCAGGATTTGTAATTTGATAGATTTTATACAAATTATACATTGATGGCAAAACCAATTTCTCTTCAGGATTGTTTTTTAATAATTGTTCCAGCTTATCACTTGCTAAATTATATTCTTTAAATTTTTCTTTATAAATAAGCCCTAACTGATAGTAAGCAAAATTTCGTTCTTTACCAATGCTGTCCATTACAATTTGAGACGTTGGAAGCTGTTTTTCATAAAATTCTGTGGTGTACTTTTCAATAACAATGGTATCTTTTAATGCATTAATTGCATCTGGATTATTATTTAAAGTATCATTTAATGCAATATTATTTGCAGATTTTACAGCTGCCAATCTCCAGTTTGTTCCTAAAGTTCGGTTGTTGCCCCACATTTTTTTAAACTGCAACTTACCGTAGGCAACTGTTGTAGGGTTATAAAAATAGAAAGTACTTACCGTCGAATTTCCATCAGGCGGCATAATAGCTCCCACATTTGGATCTGAAGGTTTTCCTATTGATGCAGGATTCACAGCTGTTGGCCCGCCACCACCAGAATTTGAATTACGTTCTATATTTGCCAGTCTTTCTTTTTCCTTTTCTTCTAAAATACGTTTAGCTTCATCTTTCTTTTTTAATTCAGCGATGTAATTTTCAAAATAAATTTTTCGATCCGGTGCCGGTAAATCATGAACTTTTATAATACTGTCATTTCTTTTGGCAATTGCTTCATATTTAATGACGTCATCCAGATTTTTTCGGTTTTTTTGAATAAAAGCGTATTCTCTCGTTTTCGGATCTAATTTTACCAATGTACTGTCATAATATTTGGCAGCCATTGTATAATCTGTATTTTTAAAATACATATCTCCTATATTTCTATAAGTCGAAGCTACTAAATATGAATCTTGCGATTTTCTTGCTAATGATTTATTATAGAATTTCAAAGCGTTGTCTTGCTGTTTCTTTTTATCATAAAAAACACCCATTTCATAAAAAAGGACATCATAGTAAGGTCTGTTTTCACGATCCTTTACTAAATCATTATAGGTTTTTAAAAATATTGTGTCATTGCCATTTTCATAATCATACATCTGCGCTTTTTTAGCATACGCATGCATCATATATTTTCTGTCAGCTTTGCGGTTCATATCAATTACACCATCATAAAAATAATTGGCGCTGTCTTTTTTTCCAATTTCCTGATACATCTGTCCAAGAATAAAACGATAGCGCGCTTTGTCTTCGTTTATTCTCGAAAATTCTTCTGCAATTTTAAGCTTCGTCACAGCACTATCTCTTTCTTCTAAATTTAAAAAAGCTTCGGCTAATAATGCATTTGCATCCGAAAATGTTTGCTTATTTAAATCCGTATTTTTTAATAAAAGATTGATGTTTTTTACTACAATGGCATCATTACCTAAACGCATATTGGTTTTTTCGCGCCATATTTTTGCTGTATAAATATTACTGCTGTTTGGGTATTTATATAAAATATAATTGAATGCTTCCAAGGCGGGAATAAAGCGCTGATCGTAGTATCTGGCTTTTCCTAACATTAAGTAAGCCTCATCAATTTGGGAGTTTTTTCTCTTCCCCCAATATTCATAGAATGTTTTTGAATGGCTTTTGTTGCTTTGGTTTCTGCTTTTTCAAAATCTGCATTTTTTGCTTTTCCTTCTTCAGAAAAATTTTCATCAACCTGCATTTTTTCAATAGGAAGCATCTTCCAAAAATTATCCTTATTATCTGCCTGAATAGATTTTAAGCCTTTGTCTAAACCAATACCGCCATTGTACAAAATATTATATTTTGTACTTAAAGCGTGAGAATTTCTTGACAAAAAAGTGTTCTTTTTGGTAGAACAAGCTATCAAGACAAACAGAAATGCCAAAGCAGAACTATATTTAAGAGTATTCTTTTTCAATAGAAAAGATTTTAAATCAATTAACTTCTAAAAAGGATTTTTAGTATAATGCCCCGTAAAATTACGCTTCTTTTTGATATAACTGTACTTTAAACAGCAAAAAACGATTCGAGTTCTTGTAAGGTTTCTTCTGATGTTTGAATATCTTTTACAATTTCACCCTTATTAAGTGCAACAATACGATCGCAAACTTCCACTGTATGCTGCAAATCATGGCTGGAAACCAGAACTGTAACGTTTGGATTTTGTGCCAGCTCTTTTATAATTTTTTTCAATCGGCTTACAGTTGTCGGATCTAAATTTGCAAACGGTTCATCCAGAATAACAACTTCAGGATTTCCTATAAGTGTGGCAATAATCCCCACCTTCTTCTGATTTCCCTTAGACAAATCACGAAGATATTTTTTGTTGTTGAGAATTTCTCCATTAAAAAACTCTTCATATTGGGCTAACAAAGCATCTATATCTGCTTTATTTTGATGGCGTAAATCTCCAATAAAATAAAAATATTCTTCGGGAGTTAAATAGCCAATCAAAAAACTTTCATCTAAAAATGAACCTGTAAATGATTTCCAGTTTTCACTTGTATTTACCTCAATATTATTGCTTTTAATATTTCCTGTTGATGGCTGAATCAGGTCTAACAGTAAACTAAAAAAAGTAGTTTTCCCTGCTCCGTTATTCCCCACTAATCCAAAACTTTGACCTTTTGGTATTTCAAGATATTTAATGTTTAAAACTGTTGTTCCGTTATATATTTTTGAAAGCTGATTTACTTGTATCATCTGTAATTTTAGATTTTAGTCCCGAAGCTTCGGGATTGATTTTAGATTAAAAAATCTGATAAATTATCTCATCATCAAATTGGCACATTGTCTAATTAACTCTTTTGTTTGTAAGCATTGATAGTACTATACTTTTCTATTTTATATCTTTTTTCGATTAATGAAAAAACACTGTTTCTGAAAATAAAACCCAAAACTCCCGCCCCGGCAACAAGAGCTAATCCGAGATTTTTATTTCCTAAATAAAGCCCGATGCCGTATAATCCCAAAGGCAATAATAATTTTGGTAAAGTGAGCAACATCGCACTTACATTAAATGCTTTTTTGTCTCCAAAAGCACCGCCGGCATTACTTAAATCAATTGGAGTCTTTGTAAACGCACCTCCAAGAAGTACCAAATGCGAATTGACTCCTATATTATAGATGGCTCCAACGACAATGGTTAAATAAATTTCCCATCCGTACAAAAGATAAAATGATGCTAAAATTGTCGAAATAAAAGTGGCAATTACAACCAGCCACCATTTTGAAGTAATGTATCCGCGATATGGAATGTTTTGTGTCATCATCAACTGATAATACGAACTGTCCCAGCTTGGTACAAACTGTCCGAAGACAAATAAAAATCCGCCCGAAACAAATATTCCGGCAAAAATATGCATGATTGGTGGTTGATGCGTATTCCCAAAAAAGATCAATCCGTAAAACAAAAAGAAAAAACTCATAATAAGAGTCGTTTTTGATCTTTTATTTCTTCTGATTAATTTAATATCATTTTTAAGAAATGTTCCTAAAGTTCCAAATTGATTTAACCAAACTAAATTTTCGGTCGTTGCAATATCTTCTTTTTTAGAAAGTCCGGCATCTAAAAATAAATTGTTTTTAAAATATTTAAACGTAAACTGATACAATGCAATTAAAATTAAAACCGGAATTAAAAAAATCCCTTTTTACTATAAAGTCCCTGAAAAAATGGTGATGTAAAAACCGTGATGTCAAATAATTTATAATATTGCGCTGCTCCAAGAGCCAAAGCAATTGCTATAAAAACAACAAACAATTTATCGATATTGCTTAAAATAATATTGAGAAAATTGTTGATGTAGATTAAAGAAAAAATCGCCAAAAGCCAAAATGCAATTCCAATGATATCATAACCTTCTATTATTAATACAATTGCAAACGGAACAAAGAAAAGCGCATGAACCCAATTGAAAAAGGACAAAGCCGTTTTGCCCAATGAAAAATGAACAATTGTATTTTTATTAAAAGGTAAAACCAATAACGGTTTTATATTAAGAACAGGAATTGCCTGCATTAACAAACGAATGACCAAATCGAATAAAAAATAATAAATCAAAAATCTATTGACTGTTGATAATGGTTCAAAATTCATTTCCTTGAGCAGGTAAAAAGTACCAACGCCCATTGCGATAAAGATGACCGAGAAATAGATCATCAAAAAGCCTATTAAAATTTTCATGGCCAGATTTGCTCCAAAAGATGCAGATCTGGTAAAGGCTTTCCATTCAAGATAAATAAACTTTCTAATCATTGTTTTGGTTTTGAGTTTATAGTAAGAGTCCAAATGTAAGAAAACATTACAAAAAAAGTTAAAAATAATAAATTCGTATCTATCAATTAAGCGCCGTTTGCTACTTTTGCATAAAAATTAAATCATGCCTTCATTCTTAAAACTTATAATTAAAGAGGTAAAACGTGAAACTGCCGATGCGGTTTCGATACTTTTTAATGTTCCCGAAGAACTAAAATTAGATTATAAATTTATTGCCGGACAATACGTAAACTTAAAGTTAACTCTTGATAATCAAGAAATTCGTCGTGCTTATTCTATTTGCTCAGCTCCAGAAAGCGGCGAACTAAGAATTGCTGTAAAAGCAGTAAAAAACGGTTTGTTTTCGCAATTTGCCAATACTAAATTAAAAGCAGGAGACGTTCTTGAAGTAGGGCAGCCAGAAGGAAAATTTACTTTTGAACCAGATGCCGAAAGACAAAAAAATTATGCAGCTTTTGTTGCCGGAAGCGGAATTACTCCAGTACTTTCTATTATAAAATCGATATTAAAAAGTGAGCCAAAAAGCTCATTTGTATTAGTTTACGGAAATAGAACTCCAGAAGACGCCATCTTTTACCAGGAATTGCACGACTTGCAATTGCAATACGTAGGACGCTTTTTTGTACATTTTGTTTTTAGTCAGGCTAAAGCTGAAAACGCATTGTTTGGCAGAATCGAAAAATCGGCAGTAAATTTTGTTTTGAACAACAAACACAAAGAACTTGAATTTGATAAATTCTACTTGTGCGGTCCCGAAGAAATGATCAATACCGTTTCGGCAATTTTGAAAGAGAAAAACGTAAAAGATTCCGCAATTAAATTTGAACTTTTTACTTCTTCATCTCAGGAACATGAAATAAAAACTTCATTAGAAGGACATACAAAAATCACTGTTTTGGTTGATGATGATGAAGTTTCTTTTGAAATGTCTCAAAAACAAACCATTCTTGACGCAGCTTTAAAACAAGGAATCGACGCTCCGTATTCTTGTCAGGGCGGAATTTGCAGCAGCTGTTTAGCGCGTGTAACATCCGGAACTGCAGAAATGACTAAAAATTCTATTTTAACCGATAAAGAAATTGCTTCAGGTTTAATTTTAACTTGTCAGGCTCACCCAACTTCAGAATCTATTTATGTAGATTATGATGATGTTTAGAGGTTAAAATTCCAATAAAAAATTAAATTCCAAATTCCAACTTTACAATTGGGATTTGGAATTTTTTTGTTTGTAATTATTAGCAATCTTTGTCAAATTGGAATTTGGGATTTATCCCGAGACTTCGGGATTGGAATTTAATATTAGCTATTATGAAATCAGTACGCGAAATTTTTAAAAACAAAGAATATCTTTTAGAAGAGGCAGAAGTTGTAAAACTTATTGATTATTGTGAAGAACTGCAAGATGAAATTGTGGAGTTTAAATTTCAAAAAAACAATAATAAAGAACTGGCAATGCTAGACATGCTTAGGGAAGTTATAAAAGGCTGTAACGAAATTGAAAAAGCACAAATGGAACATGAACGATTTGGCTTTGAAGTTCCTGATTATCAAGCTACAATTTCAAATCTTAAAAGTTATATTTATGGAAGATGCCGTGATGAAAAAATTTGGTTGTGAAAATTAAAATTTCCAAATTCCAACTTAAAATTAAAACCGCTATGTTTAATTGACAAAAAAGCATATTATATTTTAAGTATTTTTAAAAAAAGAGCTAGAATTTTAGTATATTAGTACTTCAAAAGCTGATACATTTTTATCTATGTAAAGCTATTTCTATTTGTCAACACGTTTAAAACATTAAATTATGGCAATGCATCACTACCTCCGTTTAACTTTTATATTCCTTTTTGTTGTAACATCTTTGTTTTGTGTCTACTTTATAATTAAAAAAAGAAGAAACAGAAAAGTTCCTAAACTACTTTCGAAAGAAAAGTATAATTCGACAATAACTGGGGAAATGGCAGAAATATCAGTCTCTACCGATAGTTTTTTTAATATTTGGCCTTATATAAGTGAATTAAAAGCTGCTAAAATTTTATCAAACAAAATCAAAGAATCGCAGTTGATACATAAGGTTTACAGAAATTCTACCGAAGATTTTGAACACATTTTACTCGCTACTGAAAAAGAAAATCATTTTGTAAAAGTTGTCGTTGATAGAAACAAAAAGAAAGCAATGGGATATCTTTTTCTTGATTTATGAGAAAATTAAATTCCAATAAAAAAATTCCAAATTCCAATTGTAAAGTTGGAATTTGGAATTTTTTTTAGATATTTCTATTTGGGAAATTCTTTGGAATTTATAATAACTGCTGAATCTTCTCAACAACAGTCTTCGAAGAAATCGTTCTCATAGCATCCTCGTAACCTTCAACAATTTTATTTCCGTAAACAGATGTTGGCAATTTCGGATATTGATTTCTGTCTGAAGTTAAAGCATTTTCCAAGCTTTGATTAAACGGCAAAAATCCAGCATAAGGGTGCGTTGCGCCCCAAAGCGTAATAACTTTAACGCCCAACATTGCTGCAATATGTGCATTGCCAGAATCCATAGAAAGCATTACATCGAGATTGCTTATTAGTTGTAATTCCTGCTGAAATTTAATTTTTCCAGCAATGTTTATTACATTTTCAAATGGTTGTGAAAGTGAATCTAATATTTGGATTTCTTTCTTTCCTCCGCCAAAAAGCAAAATTTTATAATCTTGGTTTTGTGCCAAAGTTGTAATAACTTCAGTCATTAAATCCAAAGGGTAAACTTTAGAATCATATTGTGCAAAAGGTGCAATTCCAATTAATTTTTGATTTTGACCGCCAATAATTTCAAAAATTTCTACACTCAAATTTGCCTTTTCAGGGAAAGTTGCATTAGATAAATCTAGAGTAAAACCAAGTTCTTCAAAAACCTTTGCATGTCTTTCGAACATTGTAGGTAATTGTTTGAATGTTTTATTTTCTGCCCGGGTTAATTCTTTTTTTCCTTCACGGCCTTTGTCAACAGTGGCTCTTTTTTTCCGCTTAAAGCGAAAAGCAAACTCACAATTTTAGATCGTAATACATTATGAAGATCTGCAAAAGCATCAATTTTTAATTTCCGGACATCCTGAAACAACCGTAAAAGTCCTCCGAAACCTTTGTGACGTTCTTTTTCATCAAAAGCAAAAAAATCCAGATTGGGAATTCCTTCAAAAAAGGGTTTAAAAAACGGACGTGAAATTACTGTTAGTTTAACTTCCGGATATTGTTTTACAAAAGCGCGTAAAACAGGAACCGTCATGGCGACATCTCCCATTGCGGAAAGTCTCATGACGGCTATATGCTTAATATTGGACAATTTTGCCAATTATTTTTTATTTTGATATAAAACAGGATTTAATTCATCGTCGTTGTACATTTTCATTTGTTTGTACACTTTCATAAATTTTTCTCCACTTTCGATGTCTGCCAACAAATCATCAATAGCTGTAGACAAATCGCTTCTTTGCTCTAAAAGAATGTTTAATTTTTCCTGGCATTTATCTCTGTGTTCTTGTGAAGCCTCAGCACGAGTAGCTTCTTCGTTCATGTGATAAATTTTTAAAGCCAAAATAGATAATCTGTCAAAAGCCCAGGCCGGACTTTCAGAATTGATTTTTGCACCATCTTTTGCTTTTACATCACTGTATTTTTGCAAAAAATAACTGTCAATATATTCCACCATATCTGTACGTTCCTGATTTGAAGCATCAATTCTTCTTTTTAAAGTTAATGCAGCAACCGGATCAATTTGCGGATCACGAATAATATCTTCAAAATGCCATTGAACTGTGTCAATCCAGTTTTTTAAATATAATAAATGCTCGAATTTATCCTTAGAATATGGATTGTTTATAGGTTGATCAACGTTATCAAACTGGTGATAATCTTTGATGCTTTGTTCGAAAACAGAATATGCTAATTTTGAAAACATGTCTTTAATTATTAGAGAAGCAAAGATACTTTTTATACTTTTATGCTGTGAAAAAAACGTTGGTTTTTTCATTTTAGTATCACAAATCATTGATAATTCTAAAAACTCCACATGAAAATTCATTATATATCTGAAAATAATAGCGTTTTAAATCATTTTTTGGGTCAAATCAGAAATGTAAATGTTCAAAATGACAGTATGCGTTTTAGAAAAAATATCGAACGAATTGGCGAAATTATGGCTTATGAATTAAGCAAAAATTTGTCATATAAAAATGTAGATATTCAAACGCCGCTTGGCATTAAAAAAACTACCGAAATTAATGATGATTTGGTTTTATGTTCAATATTAAGAGCCGGATTACCATTGCATAATGGCTTTTTAAATTATTTTGATCATGCTGAAAATAGTTTTGTTTCTGCTTGCAGATATCATCCGAATAACGATCATGAGTTCGAAATTCGGGTTGAATATCAAGCCGTTTCAAATATCAATAATAAAACAGTTTTACTTCTTGATCCCATGTTGGCGACGGGACAATCAGTAGTGGCAGTTCATGAAAAATTGGTTCAGAATGCTACTCCAAACGAAATTCATATTGTTGTCGTTATTGCAGCTCCGGAAGGTGTAGCTTATCTTGAAAAAAATCTTCCGGACAATTGTCATCTTTGGGTTGCGTCTCTCGATGAAAAACTGAATGAAAAAAATTATATAGTTCCGGGATTGGGCGACGCCGGTGATCTTGCTTACGGCAGCAAATTATAATTGGCTGAAAAAAGTAAATAAACTACACGCAATTAAAGTATAAAATACAATTTCGCTGTTTAATTTTTGCTGCACATATTCGACATAACTTGCCGCCATCATTGTTAAAGGAGCAATGCTGAACAATAATAAATCGTTGCTTTTATCTGGCGAAATAATGAAAACAAAAGCCGCTATAAAAAAACAGGCTACGATTTTTTTGTATGAAGAATGCACAATTTGAGGTCTGTTTGAAAAAGTCATTAACATCGAAACGACAAAAAATAATGACACGGCAACATAAATTGATAGTGCTCCGTTTTCGTAATTGTTTTTAAAATAATCAATATTAAAATCAACCACAGCGCGTTTTTGAAAAAATTCAATTGCGTTAATATGGAAGATTAAAGAGATCAGTAAAAAGATAACCGCAACGGCCATAAGTGCTATAAATGGCAAAACCCAGTTTCTATAATCGCGCGAAACGTGAAAAATAATCGATATAAAAACCAATATAAGGAAAAGAATAGACCAAAATTGAAATAAAGAAGCTATTAAAATCCAAAAAGAAGCATCAAATATTTTTTCTTTTGAAGCTTTTAAAGATTGTAAAGAAATCAATCGTCGAAGTGCCAGCAAAACAAAAAAGTTGGCATATACTACATTTGCATTATTAAATATTGTGGGGAAAAACAATATAAACAATAAGTAAAAAAATATCGCGTAACCATTGTCTTTACTGAGTCCGTTCTTCTTTACAATAAAATTTATCAGAAAAAAAGAAGCAAATATAAAGCACAATAAACTTATTTTCTGAAACGCCAAAAATGAAGAACTCATCCATGATGGTTCCTGAAATTGAAACAGAAAAAAGAAAACCAGTATTAAAATTACGACCAGCGAATAATTTAATGGCGTAGATTTTCTAAAAACACTTGTTATCATAAGGATATTTTATACTTTTGTGATTGTAAATATAATACTTGTTTAAAAAGTAAAACCAACAAGTTGAAAAAAGATTCTATAATCTGAATTTGATTTCAATGCGTTACACAACAATAAATAACATATAATTTTAGAAATTATGACAGCTTTTTTGAAGGAATACAATACTTATTCGTTAACATTTTATTTGCTCCACTTGACTTTTTACGTCGCTTAGAACTTGTTACATGGTTTGGTGCAAATACAATTAACTGGATTTTTATGATCATCTGCTCATGCGCAATCGTTTATTGGATTAAACAATTACGCATTTTTGATGACGCTGGAACAGAAAACCAAGATACTACAGCTCACTCTTTTTTAAAGTAAGTCGAAGCCAATATCTTTTCTAAAATACATCTTATCAAAATTTAGTTTATCTATGTTTTGATAAGATTTTTTTATGGCTTGTTGGAAATCGTCCCCATAAGATGTTACTGTTAATACACGTCCTCCATTACTAACGACATTTTTGCCATCTAATTTTGTTCCTGCATGAAAAACAATAGAATCTGTAATATTTTCTAATCCTGTAATTATTTTTCCTTTTTCAAAATCTTCAGGATATCCGCCCGAAACTACCATAATTGTAGTTGCGCTTCTTGGATCTACTTTTAATTCGAAAGAATCTAATTCCTGATTAGCAACTGATAAGAATAATTCAACCAAGTCAGATTCTAATCTTGGCACTACAACTTCAGTTTCAGGATCTCCCATTCTTACATTGTATTCAATAACGATTGGTTCATTTTTTACATTAATTAAACCAATAAAAACAAAACCTTTATATTCGATTCCATCTTTTTGAAAACCTTCAATTGTTGGTTTTACGATTCTTGTTTCAATTTTCTCCATCAAAACAGCATCAACATAAGGAACTGGAGAAACTGCTCCCATTCCGCCTGTGTTTAATCCTGTATCGCCTTCTCCAATTCGTTTGTAATCTTTTGCAGTTGGAAGAATTTTATAGCTTTTTCCATCTGTCAAAACAAAACAGCTTAATTCGATTCCGTCCAAAAATTCCTCAATAACTACTTTTGAACTTGCTGCTCCAAATTTTTGGTGAACCAGCATGTTTCTCAATTCAGTTTTAGCTTCTTCAAGATCCTGAATAATCAAAACTCCTTTTCCGGCTGCTAAACCATCCGCTTTTAAAACGTATGGTGGTTGTAATGTTTCCAAAAATTTACATCCGTTTTCAACAGTTTCGGCAGTAAAACTGTCGTAAGCTGCCGTTGGAATGTTGTGTTTCATCAGGAATTCTTTAGCAAATTCCTTACTTCCTTCTAATTGAGCACCTAATTTTGATGGTCCAATAACCGGAATATGTTGTAAACTTTCGTCATTTTTAAAATAATCATAAATCCCTTTTACCAAAGGATCTTCTGGTCCTACAACAACCATTTTTACATTTTCTTTTAGTACAAATGCTTTTATGGCATCAAAATCGGTTGGAGACATTGCAACATTTGTAGCAATTGCAGCTGTTCCCGCATTTCCCGGTGCAACAAAAAGTTTTTCGCAAAGCGGACTCTGAATCATTTTCCACGCAAAAGCATGTTCTCTTCCGCCTGATCCCAATAGTAAAATTGTCATGGTATAGTTGTATTTAGTTGTGGTGCAAAAATAATTGCTTTTGTACGTAAAAAATAATTAAATCTTAAAAAGTTGTTGATTCTTCTATATTAGTAATTGGTAAATATTATTTTTGGTGAAAATTTATCTTCAAAAAATGCTGTCACTTTTCGATCTTTCCTTAAAATTAAATGGTTTTCCGATAAAGAAAGCAAAAGCCGAATTAGAATCAATTGTGAATTTATCTACTGAGGAACATGCGAAATTCATTCAGGATAAAAAAGAGAAATTGTTGATTTTCATTTACAGAATAATTCTTTTTATCAGGAATTAGTTGGAAATAAAAATGATTATAAATGGGAAAATTTACCCATTTTAAACAAACAAAATTTACAAAAACCACTTTCAGAAAGACTTTCTAAAGGATATACTTTAAAAAACGTTTACCTCAACAAAACATCCGGATCTAGCGGAACACCTTTTGTTTTTTCCAAAGATAAATATGCTCACGCTCTGACATGGGCATCGAATATTATGCGTTTTGGATGGTTTAATATTGATTTCAATCATTCGTACCAAGCGCGTTTTTACGGCATTCCAATGGATTTTATTGGATACCAAAAAGAACGTTTTAAGGATTTTTTGAGCGGACGTTTTCGCTTTCCAGTTTTTGATTTATCTGATGAAGTTTTAGAAAAATTCCTGGGAAAATTTAAAACGCAAAAATTCGATTATATCAATGGTTACACAAGTTCGATCGTTTTGTTTGCTAAATTTTTAGAAAAAAGAAATATCATTTTACGTGAAATTTGTCCGACTTTAAAAGCTTGTTTTGTTACTTCGGAAATGCTTTTTGAATCGGATAAAATATTGTTGGAAAAACAATTCGGCATTCCAATTATCAATGAATACGGAGCTTCAGAATTGGATTTGATTGCTTTTGAAAATACAAAAGGCGAATGGCAAATAAATGCTGAAACATTATTTGTTGAAATTTTGGACGAAAATAATCAGATTCTTCCTTACGGAAAAGAAGGCCGAATTGTAATTACTTCTCTTTTCAATAAAGCAAATCCATTTATCAGATATGATATTGGAGACATTGGAATTTTGGATGAAAAAAGTACTCCGCAAAAACCAATCTTAAAAAAATTGGTTGGTAGAACAAACGATGTTGCCATTTTACCAAGCGGAAAAAATCTCCTGGCTTGACATTTTATTACGTTACAAAAAGCATCATTGAAGATGATGGAAATGTAAAAGAATTTATTATCAAACAAACCAAATTAGATTCTTTTGAAATTGAATATGTTTCTGAAAATCAATTAAATTCAGAACAAATTCAAAAAATAAAAGAAGCAATCGCTCTATATCTTGAACCAAACTTGAGCTTCATTTTTACGAGAAAAAATGTTTTAGAAAGAACCAATCGTGGTAAACTAAAGCAATTCAAATCGTATTTATAATATAAATAAAATCTTACATTTGTTTTTTAATTAAAACTTATGGACGATCAATCTTTACTTTCTGAAGAAACTATTTCAAACAAAATATATTTTATCCGTGGTCAAAAAGTGATGCTTGACAGTGATTTATCTAATCTTTACGGAGTCGAAACTAAACGATTAAATGAACAGGTAAAAAGGAATTTATCCCGATTTCCTGAAGATTTCATGTTTCAACTAACTGAAAATGAATATAATTCTTCAAGGTCGCAAATTGCGACCTTGAAGAATGGCAGAGGAACTAACTTGAAATATTTGCCTTTTGCATTTACTGAACATGGTGTTTTAATGTTGTCAAGTGTGCTAAAAAGTGACAAAGCCATTCAAACCAATATTCAAATTATGCGCATTTTCACAAAAGTGCGACAAATGCTTCAGGACACAACAGAAATTAAAGTTGATATTCTTCAGATTCAAAAGAAACTAGAGAACCATGATAAAAATATAGAGTTGGTTTTTTCTTATTTGGATGAATTGACAGAAAAAAAAGAAAATGAAAGTGAAAGAGTGAAAATTGGATATAAATAATTTTTAAGTCCTATTTTCTAAGGTCGCAATTTGCGACCTTAAAGAATTAAATCACAATCTTGAAGCCGCAAATTGCGACTTCAAGATTTAAAAAACAAGGTCTGATTTCTCTAAGGTCACAATTTGTGACCTTAGAGAATACTAAATCTTCTTTATATATCGAGGCTTAATAATCAACTGAGTAAATAAAAATCGTGTCATCAACAAAACAGAAAACACAAAATTGAATCCGTGAAAATCTCTATAAACTCCAAAATTGTGTTTTATCAATTTGAATTTTGAAGAGGATATGGAATCTTTCCTAATTCTGTAAAGGGCTAAAATCTCCGGTACTGGCTTTGTTACTTCAATTTGTTTTAAAATGGTAAGCCATAATCGCCAGTCTTGTCTTTTTTGGGTCGCTTCGATAACAATTTTTCCGAAAAAATCTACATCATAAATTGCGGTTAAGTTCCCAACGTAATTGCAAAAAAACAATTGATGATAAGTCAATTCTAAAGGCGCTTCAACTCGCCTGTTTAAAGAATTTCCTTCTTCATCTATACAATCATAAAAACTGAAAGTAAAGGGTAAATTGTTGGCTTTTAAAAACTGAATCTGATTTTCCAACTTCATCGGAAACCACAAATCATCTGCATCTAAATAAGCAATATATTTCCCGACTGCCTTTTCTAAAGCTACGTTTCTCGCAAAACCATTTCCGGAATTTTTAGGTAACTCCGTTAATTTTATCCGATTATCTTTTTGAGCAAATTCTTTTATGATCGAAACAGTTTCATCTGTAGAAGCATCATCAACCAAAATCATTTCCCAATTTTGATAACTCTGATTTAGCACAGATTCTATCGTTGCCCGAATAAATTTTTCGGCATTAAAAGTTGGCGTTATAATTGAAACTAATTCATTCATTAATATGCTTTTTTATCGCCTTTAAAAATATTGATTACGGTTTGAAGAATTATTTTCAAATCTAAAATAAGAGACCAGTTTTCGATATAAAAAACATCAAATTTAATTCGGTTAATCATGTCTCTTTCTATTGTGATTTCACCTCTAAAACCACTAACCTGTGCCAATCCGGTAATTCCGGGTTTAACACAATGACGAATCATATATTTTTTTACTTTGTTTCCGTATTCTTTATTCTGCGACCAAAGATGTGGCCTTGGTCCAACGACCGACATATCTCCTTTTAAAACATTAATAAATTGCGGTAATTCATCTATGCTGGTTTTTCTCATAAAACGACCAATTGCCGTAACTCGGGGATCATTTTTTGAAGCTTCTGTTTCGGTTGTTTTATTAATTCGCATAGAGCGAAATTTATAACATACAAATTCATTTTCTCCTAATCCAGGTCTTCCCTGTGTGAAAAAACCGGGCCTTTAGACTCTAATTTTATTAGAATTGCTAATATTGGACCTAGCCAGGATAATACAAACAGAATAATTAAAATTGAGAAAACAACATCAAAAGTACGTTTCAATACTTGTATTGCCGGTTCATTAAGCATAGTCTGCTTTAACGAAAGTACAGGGAAAAAATCGTAATAATCTATTTTTAGATTCTTTGAGAAAATCTCTTTTGTATCTGGAATAAACTTTAATGTTTTATTATTTTCATCGGCAAAATCAATCAAATCTTTCAAATATTTGTTTGATACTTCATTTAAAGAACAATAAATTTCATCTACTTCGTTTTCAACTATAAAGGGTTTTAAATCTGTCAATTTTCCTGTGATATTCTCGCCTGATTTCTTATCCGAAAAATATCCCAAAAATCGATATCCATAATCTTTTCTGGTTTCAAAAAGGTTTTTTAATCGAATTGCTTCTTCTGTAAAACCTATTATAACAGCGCTTCGATAATTGCTTCCTGTAATTATTCTGTATTCTTTTAAATAAAAAAACAATGAGAATTTAAAAATTGTTACCAATAATATAGCTAACATTATAAATATTATAATGGCAGTTTGGCTAAAAATCACTTGTGGCGAAAAAGGAAAAAATGCAATTACAACGAGAAGAAATAAAATTTCCTGTCTTAGCATTTTTGCGGCAATTTCTATTGGAGTTGTAAATCTGTACACATCATAAAAATGTGTTGAAAAAGCTATTAAACCCCAGCCAATATATTGATACAAAACAAAAACCAACATATTTGAAACTAGCTCTTTAAATATAAAAAAGCTTAATACTGTAATAATTGTCAGATCAATTAAAATACTAATTGGCCTGATATATTTTGAGTATCTTCCTGTTTGAAATACTGTCATAATTTGTTCCTCTATACAATCATTTTATTGCACATGTGATTTTAAATAGCCGTACTTATAATAGCTATTTTATATAATTCGAAAAATCCTTGTGCTCTTCTTTTGAAAGTTCTTCTTTTGAAAGTGATCTAAAATAATCATATGTGATTTTCATTCCTTCAGAACGGCTTACTTTTGCTTCCCAACCTAACAATTCTTTTGCTTTGGTTGTATCTGGCTGACGTTGTAACGGATCGTTTACTGGCAGCGGATGATAAACCACTTTTTGATTTGTTCCTGTAAGTTTTATAATTTCTTCGGCAAAATCCTTAATTGTGATTTCATCCGGATTTCCAATATTTACCGGATAAACATAATCAGAATGCAGCAATCTAAAAATACCTTCAACCTGATCATCAACATAGCAGAAAGAACGCGTTTGCATTCCGTCTCCAAAAATGGTTAAATCTTCGCCACGAAGTGCCTGACCTATAAATGCCGGAATTACACGTCCGTCGTTGAGACGCATTCTTGGTCCGTAAGTATTAAAAATACGAACGATTCTGGTTTCAACACCGTGAAAAGTATGATAAGCCATTGTTATAGATTCCTGAAAACGTTTGGCTTCGTCATAAACTCCTCTTGGTCCAATTGTATTTACGTTTCCATAATATTCTTCCGTTTGAGGGTGAACCAAAGGATCTCCATAAACCTCAGAAGTTGAAGCGATTAAAATTCTTGCTTTTTTAACTCGGGCCAAACCTAATAAATTATGTGTTCCTAATGATCCAACTTTTAATGTCTGAATCGGAATTTTTAAATAATCGATTGGGCTTGCAGGCGAAGCAAAATGTAATATATAATCTAAATTTCCCGGAATATGAACAAATTTAGTGATGTCATGATGGTAAAACTCAAAGTGCTCTAATTTGAATAAATGTTCGATGTTTTTAAGATCACCGGTTATTAAATTATCCATACCAATAACATAATATCCTTCTTTAATAAATCGATCGCATAAATGCGATCCTAAAAAACCTGCCGCTCCGGTAATAAGTATTCTTTTCATAATGGTTTTATTTAACCTATTGGTTTTGATAATCTCTGCAAATATGCACAAATGTAATAAAATATCCTGCCTTTAAATTGACTAAATTTTTATGCAAAGAGAGATTCAATTTTTAATTCATTATTAATTGCTTTATTCTACTTTTACTAAACTAAATTTAATTATTTTGAAAGTTGTACATGTCGTTGAAGCACTAGAAGGTGGTGTATATACTTATTTTAGAGATTTGTCTAATTTTTTTGGAGATCATGGAATAAGTAAAAATGTAGAAACCACTATTGTCTACAGCAGTAATAGAAAAGGGATTAGTTCTGAGAAAGTAAACTCTGAATTTTCAAACGGTGTTAATCTGATTCATCTTAATATGGTTCGGGAGATTTCTCCTTTTCAGGATTTAAAATCTATTTTTAAATTAATTAAAGAATTAAAGAAAATTAACCCTGATGTAATTCATCTTCATTCATCAAAAGCAGGTGTTTTAGGTCGAATTGCCTATTTTTTCCTATTCAAAAAAAGAAAGTTTTTTATACGCCTCACGGATATGCTTTTCTAAGAACTGATATTTCAAAATCTTCCAGAAAATTATATTCGATCATTGAAAAAAGTTTTCAGAGATTATTTGGCGGAACAATTGTGGCATGTGGAGATACCGAATTTGAAATTGCTAAAAAAATTGGCCCCTCAAAATTGGTGAGAAATGGTGTAGATATTCCGCCTATTCGTGAATACTTTTTACTTCATCAAAACTCAAAATTAACTGTTGGCATTTTAGGCCGAATCACAGCCGCAAGAAACCCTAAATTATTTAATGATATTGCCCTAAAGTTTCCGGATTTTAATTTTATCTGGATAGGCGATGGCGAACTAAGCCATTTAATTACTTCTGAAAATATTAAGATTACCGGATGGATTATGGATAAAAATATTGTTTTTGAAGCTTTAAATTCAATTGATATTTATCTCCAAACCTCTCTTTGGGAAGGCTTACCAATTGCATTATTAGAAGCAATGGTTTTAGAAAAACCAGTTATAGCAACCAATATTATTGGTAATAAAGATATTGTCTTACATAATAAAACAGGATTTCTTTTTGATAATATTGATGAACTTGAAAATTATTTTGAAATTCTAAAAGAGAATAAAACAAGAGCTGATTTTGGAAAAAAAGCATTAAAAAGATGCGAAGATTTATTTGATACAAATCAAAATTTTAAGCAGCTTTTTGCCCTTTATCAAGAATCGTTTTCTGCTGAAGCCAATAACTTGCAAAAATAGAAAACCATAATCCGCTGAAAGCTATTCCATCAAAACGAAGTAAAAAATCATCGGTTAAATTTGAAGTAAAAAAGATCATAAAAAATGAAATTATGATGGCACTTTTTAAATCGTAACCTAAAAATCCAATCGTAAACATATAAAGCAACGCTACTATTGGCCCAAGAATTCCGAATTTTAATAAAAAATCAAGAAACTGGTTATGTGTTGGAAATTCATATTTAGCCAAAAAATGCTGATTGGTTTCTTTGTAATATTTAACCAATTCCGGCTTTCCGTCAGACGCTCCAACTCCGAAAGGAAGATTTTTTTCAGACAATTCCCAAGCTGATTTCCAGATCGAAAGACGGGTTACAAAAGAATTGAAAACCTTAATTTCAGGATGATCAATTTCATCTAATTTCCCTACTTTATCCATATAAGCAAAAGTTGTTTTAGAATATTTCTCTTTCATATATGGATTTTTCTGAACGAAAAAAAACAAAATACTTCCCAATAAAATCAAAGCAATTGCTGAAATTATTGCCGTTTTTTTTACGTTTATTTTTGATTTAAATTCAAGAAAGAAAACAATCGCAAATCCTGCCAAAACATTAACCAACGCTATTCTGGTATTCACAAAAAGCACAAAGAAAAACGATAAAAGAAAAACAATTAATCGAATAATCTTAAAACTTCTTTTTTCCTGATTTTTAATACTATAAAAAACAAAAAACAAAGCACAAACCGAAACAAAAGCCAAATGCATATTTAAAGCCGGAGCATGAATACCAATACTGTCTGCAAATTGATATCCCATTTCCCATAAATCGATTCCGTTACGATATTTATTCATCAATTCGGGATAAATAACATTAAAACGGATAAACAACAACAACATTAAAATTGTTGTTGCAATGCTGTAAATTTGTGTTATTCTCAAAAAATTAATTCTTTGATAATTACCAATAATAAAAATTGGAAACAATAATAACGAAGTGCTTTTTTCTATTGCTTTTAGTCCTTTTGTAAAAGAATCATTATTCCAAAAAACAATAACTCCAACAATATAGGTGAAGCAATACAGGCCATTAAAATAAGGCTCGTTTTGGTGAATTTTAATTTTCGAATAAAAACCAAATTAAAAACAGCAAATAAAATTATAAGCAATGAACACGGTTTTCTAAAAATCATCGCAACAGCGATGAGACATAAAAAAACATGGAATATTTTATTGAAGTTCTTTTCGGAAAGATTCATAGTATAACGCAAAATAAATTAAAGGAAAAATGCCTATTTTATGTCGAACAGCAGTCCCTAAATCTGGTTCGAATACACCCTGCACAATAAAAAAGGAAAAAAGAATTAATAAAATCAGAAGTTCTTTTGAATACGTTTTTCTCCCTTTTAGGCATTTAGAAAAGCGAACAAATAAAATGTAAAACAACAAAAGCTGCCAAATTATAAAGATTATTATTTGAGGAGAAAATATATATTTTAACCCATTTAAAGGAACATTAACTGTAAAAAAGCCGTAAAAAACACTCACCATTTCTCCATACCAGGTATCTGTTTTTACAGGCGAAACAATCATAGAATTTGCATCTGCAGAACCTACCCGGTCGTTATTTACCAATTCACGACTAATTTCTGAAAGATATTTTCCTTTTATAATACCATGGCTCAATGATAAAAAAAGGCAATTAATAAACCGTAAAAAATTGTTGTTATCGTTTTGTTCTTAAAGCTTATCAAACTAAGCAAATACATTCCGCCGCCAATAATAGGAATTAAGGCAAAATAAGGACGAAAAATTGCGCCAAAAAACAACAAGATTAAAATGGTATATACAACTGTTTTCTTTAGCGATACCTCA
This sequence comes from Flavobacterium sp. AC274, assembly GCF_979258275.1. Taxonomy (NCBI): domain Bacteria; kingdom Pseudomonadati; phylum Bacteroidota; class Flavobacteriia; order Flavobacteriales; family Flavobacteriaceae; genus Flavobacterium; species Flavobacterium sp. AC274. The sequence continues at coordinate 551,096 of NZ_OZ409852.1, forward strand.
TCATTCATACACAAAAAAACAATTGGCGTTATGTATAAAAAGGTTATAAATTCTTTTGATGGCATTGAGATAAAAATGGCAATCATTAAAATTCCCATATAAACCAAAATGTTCTTGACATTAAGTTTTTCAAATCTATCGGGAATACCAATTTTATACAAAACATACATCAAAACGGGGAATTGAATTAACGCTATTACGGGAAATGGCAAATAACGGAACCCTGAAATTTTATAGAATAAGATTGAAAGGGGATAACTTCCTAAATATCCTATCAAATTTCCTTTATCATAGGCTATAATGGCTGCATCATAAAAAAAACGGGGTGGCAAAATAAAAAAAGCAGTACATGCAATAACCAAATTGGCAATTGCAATAAGCAAAAATGCTGCGGTGCTTTTTTTATATTTTTCTGCATACTAAAATCCTTTTATTTTAAAGCTCTGTATTTCTTGAACAAAATTGTTTTAATTCTATATCCGTTTAAAAAAAGTATCAATGCTGTAAAAGGTAAATATTGATAAAAAGTTACCACTTTATCAACTCTTAAATTTCGCTTTTTTTGAAGCAAATACTTCCAGGAAACTATATTTCTCCAAATAGTATGTCTCGTTTTTGAAGAGAGTAAATAAAAATCTTTTAAAATTACAACATAATTAAAAGCCCAATAATTTTCTATTGCCTGATTTATATTTTCAGAATTTGCTTTTGGTGCATTTAAACCATTTTTTACCATAAAATAAACATCTTCAATATGTTTTTCGGTTACGTTTGTAGTTATAGATCCTTTTCTAACCTGACGATAAATGTAAAATGATTTAGAGTAAATACTAAAAGTGTCAATGTAATGCATTAATCGGCCGCACCATTCAATATCTTCAGATTTTCGCCCTAAGGGGAAAAACAATTGATTATCTGTTAAAATTGACCTTCTAATTACTTTATCCCAGGCAGATGCAACATACAAATCGTAATAAACCAAGTTTACTATTTCGTCCTCTATTTTTCCGGTTTTGTTTTTTATAAATCGCTGGTTGTACTTGCAATGCACATCCTGCTCAGAAAAAAACGGCTTTCTTCATGAATAATCAAATCCGGATTTGATTCTTCGATCAGATTATTCAAATCCCTTAAAACAGAATCTCCTGACCAGTAATCATCGCTGTCTGCAAAAATAATATAATCGCCTTTTGACGCTAATAAACCTTTATTTCTGGCGTCTGATAAACCTCCGTTTTCTTTATTAATTAATATTATGTGTGATGAAGTTTGCTGGTATTTTTGGCAAATTTGAAAAGAAGAATCTGTAGAACCGTCATTAACCAAAACAATTTCATAATTAGAATAGGTCTGGCATAAAATACTATCTAAACATTGGTTTAGATAATCCTCAACATTATAAACTGGAATAATAATGCTAAAAAAACAGCTTTTTCCTGATTACTCATTTCCTTCATTTTAATTCAAAAAAACTATTATTTTATCTTTTTTATAAATGATTATCGCAACCATAAAATTCCAGAAAAAAGAGCTGGAAACAAACGCAATTGCGGCACCGTTCATGCCATAAACAGGAATTAAAAATCGATTCATCATAAAATTAATTATAACAGCGATTATCAAAATAACCTGAAAAGCATGCTGTCTTCCCGTCATATTTAGATAAACAGGAGCGGCTCCAAATGCAGAACAAATTCCCTGACCTATTATTAAAATTAAAAATGCCTGTTGGGCGACCACATATTGATGGCCAAAAAAGTTCAGAATATTTTCTGAAAAAATGCACATTGCAATAATTACCGGAACTGTAATTCCGAAAATTAAACGCGAGCTATTTCTTAATGTTTTTGTTAGTTCTACTTTGTTCTCACTTGAAAAATATTCTGAAATTTTAGCCGAAATCGTAATGTTGATTGACAAAATAACTACAGAAACAATAGTCATTAATTTGACTCCAATAGAATAAAAGGCAACTGTTTCATCATTACGGTACTTTTTTAAAAACATAATATCAAAACACATTAATAAAAACATAGCCATGCTGCTAATGGCAATTGGATATGATTTAAAAAAATTTCTTTACTAGAAATACTGTAAGCTGTTTTTACAATTTTTACTTTTCTAAAATAATGTAAAACCAATGCTGAACTCACTATTGCTAATAAAACAAATCCCCAAAAGAAAACATCAACCAAATAGTTTTCTTTATTCCAGTAAAGCAAAACGATAGAACCTATTATGAGCGGTATATATTTGAGAATGTTTCTGAATAATTCTGCAATGTAGAGTTTATCTAAAGCTCTTATGACTTCTGTATTTAATATTGAAAGGCCGTAAAAAAATAAGGTTGCAGCACCTTTTAGAAAAATAAGATATACCTCAGAATCACTAAAATAACCATTCACTATTTCGTCATCGATCATTAGAATTATAATAAATGCAAGTACAGAAGTTGCAAAAAGCATCTTTACCATTTTAGCATAAATCTTTTTCAATTCTGAAATCGCATTGTCACTGGCTAATTTCCCTTTAAAATATAAAATGGACTGATCAAAGCCCAACATACAAATACTGCTAACCGATATCAAAAACGATCTTGCAAAATCATATTGCCCTACTAATTTTGGGCTGTAAGATTTGGTTAGAAGAACCGTAAAACCAAACAACAAGAGAACTCCAAAAACCCTTAAAAGCAAAGTGGCAAAACTTTGTTTTAAAAATGGATTTCGAGATAATTTCTCAAATATGATATTGATTTTCAATTGGTGTATGTTAAAGAGAATATCCTTTAAATTGATTTTGTATTATGAATTCTCTGCTGTTTACTGTAAAATTTAGAAAATAAGCTGATAAGGACAAAAATAAATATGAAGAAAACCGGAAACAAAAATTTAAATCTGCCGTTTGTAATTTTATTATCATTTATGTTAAGCGTCGAATTAATTTCTCTAATGGTTTTGTCAAAACTTATTAATTTTAATCTGTTTTCTCCCTGATCTGTAACTAATTTTTGTTTGGTTTTTATAATGTCGTTTAGCTGTAAATTTTCGTTGTAATAAATCAGTTTGTCGTTGTTTGAGCCTCCTTTTACTTTATTCGAAAATCCGTTTAAAACATTGTCTATCTGCAGCAATATCGTATCGTTTTGAGCAATTTGCTGTTCCAGATTTTTATATCCTATTTTTTGAATTGCGGCAAAATATTCAGAATCATTCAAATATTTCATCAACGGTTCAACCACTTCTTTTTCATTTATAGCTTCATCTGAAACGAAAGAAATTGTATGAAAAGTATAGTTTTTACTCGTTACATTATCTTCTAAAACTTTTTTTACTTCGCCAACCTCAGCCATTAATTTTATAAGTTCAAAGTTTTGCTCTTTGTCTTCAATAAATTTATAAACGTCGGCAACAGGTTTAATCTCTATTTTCTTAATTAATTTTGGATCTGAAATTCCTACCACATTTTTTAAGAAAGAAGCATCTCCAGAAATAACCTTAGATTGAATTAAATCGATTTTAGCATACAAATAATCAACACTTCCAAAATTTGGTGTAACAATTACCTGATTTTCAAATGATTTTTTATTAGAATCTAAGTACCATCCAAAACCAAAACCAACTATAAGCAAAATCAAAACAACAACCCAGTTTCGAACAAAAAATTGAATCGACTGAAAAATTGCAGCATTAATTCTATCAAAAAAATTACCAATACTTTTTGAAAGCTGAAAAATATCAATTTCCTGATCTGTGGTATTTTCGGGTACTTTTGTACTCATTTAAGTTTTTATTTTACGTTGAAAATTTGTTCCAAAATTTTAATAGTAATCAAATAAGTTGGTTTTACACCGGTTGTTCCTAATCCACCCGAAGCAAGTGTACTTCCGGTTTCCAACGGGTTATCTGAAGCATAATAAGCATAGCGAACTTTGATATCATGCGGTACACTTTTTCTGATTTTTGATGCCGATTGTATTGCTTTTTGATAATAAGAACCTTCCATTTCAAGACCAATTACTCCCCAGGTCGACTCATGAAAGAATTTTAGCAAATCTCTGTTTTGCAATGATGTTCCTAAAACAGTAACCATTGCGCCTTCAAAAACAGCAATGTCATTTCCTTCAAACATAGCGCCTGTTAATTCATTTTCGAAGAAATAATTATCTGCCGTTCCCTCATTTATATGCGCAGACGGAATCATAATGTCGCCTTTTCCGCCTTCCAGGATTCCGGCTTTACCCATTATCGAAACTGATTTTACATTTAGTAACGTTTCTTTTTTATACGGTTTTAAAAGCTCGTCGATAGTTTCATAAGCCTGCTCGCCAAATGCATAATCCATTACAATGATTACCGGTTTTTCTTCATCTATATTTCCATACGAAAATGCCGTTTTTGACCAGTCGATTTTGGCCGTGTCAAAAATTTGAACATCGATATTTGTTCCTGAACTATCCGGTAAAGAAATCATTCCATTTTTCAACGCCAGTTCTTCAACATGTGCTCTAAGTTCTTTTGCGCCAGACTTGCTTAGTTCTTCATAAATAAAGAAATCAGATTTGTCCTTGAATTTCGTTTTCAACAACGGAGTTGCAAAAATCGAATTCATTACACTGTGCATATTCGCACTTATCACATGAATTGGACGCTTTAAAAGGTTATTCGCTTTTAAAACTTCCTTGATATTTGTTGCCCAGATTTCACCATGAATATGATGTCCAAGACGTTCTCTTAAAACAGGACTAAAAGTGATTGTACGTTTGTTATTATCGATCATTTCTTCTATCGCTAGTTTTCCTAACCAATAAATAACGTGCAGAAAACGATCCGGAGCATTTTCTGATCCAAAAGCATCATAAATATCCAGAACTTCTTCAAATGTTCTTCCTAAAATATTGGCAACATGCGAGATTGCTTTTTCTTTTTCTATTAAAGAAAGTTTTTTTGTCTGTAATACAGCTTGTTCCAATTTCATCCAATCGCGTGAAACTTCACCACCATCATCCAATAAAACTCTGTTTTTTATTTTGTGCGATTCGATAAAAATAAAAGTCAAATGCGTCAAAATATCATAAATGTCAGATCGTCCTCGGGTGATTTCAACATTCATTTGTTCCTCATCAATTCGATAACAATTTCTTCTTCTTTTGGAGGAACAATGGCCTGAAAATGTGATTTAGAATATCCTTCATCTGAAGTTAAATTAATAAATCGGCATTGTTCAATTCCTATCGGAAGACGTTCTATAACATATAGAAGACCATTAAGTTCTACTTTTTCTTCACCAATGTTTCCGTAAATTTCCGGACGCAAGGCCAATAATGATTCACGTAAACTATCCCCCGAAACTCCCATAGGTTTATAAAAACCACGGTTGAATAAGTGGCGCATTGTTATGTACATTTTTTCAATTGCTGCAGATGATTCCTGCGCTCTTGATCTTGATATATGTTTGGTTTCTTTCATGCTTTATATTTTAAAAATCTTCCGTTTTAGAAGATTAATCTGAGTATTATTAATTTTAGCGAAAATAGGAATTAAAAACGTTAACTCTGCAAAACATCATTATTACTAAACTGTTATTACAATATAATTTTATGGTAAGTAATTTATTATCTGTAATTTAAAAAATTTAGAAGAAGAATTTATCTTAAGTTTTCTATTTCAAATTATCGCTCTTATTTTGATAATTTTAAACTATTTATTATTGTATTGTTATTTATAATCCTCGAAGTTAACTTCTGTTTTATGGAAATTTTTATCTTTTAGTAAAATCAAATTTATCTTGTTGATACATTCCTGATTATTATCTGACATTATAAAAGCCAGATCCCAAATGTCTTTCGAAACATAGAATAAACCAATATCTGAGCTAACTTCTATCTCAATTTCATCATTCATCCAAAGGTCATTCATTTTATCAACTTTTGGATTTATTTCTGAAATTGAATCTAATAGGTCTGTGAGAAAACATTCGCCTTCGGCACCACTAAATATCTCAATTAACAGATCTTGAGATTTATATCCCGGTCTTAAATAATATTTATATTTCATAAATATAAACTGCTCTCTATTTTAAATTATCTGCAATATCTCTATTGTTTGACAATCTCGGAATCTTATTTTGTCCGCCTAATTTTCCCTGCGATTTCATATACTCCTGAAATCCGTTTTTAGAAACTTTGGTTACAACCACTTTTCTTAAAACATTACCGGTAATCAAATCATCGTAGTAGATGTTTTGTTTTCGCATCGAATTGTCAATTGCTTCTTCAAAAGCTTGCATATTCTCCGGTTCATTTTCAAATTCTACAAACCATTCGTGATAGGGTAATCCTCCTGAAGGATTAATTTGTGGTGCAACTGTAAATTCGTTTATAACCGTTTTTGTTGCTTCTGTTGCTTCTTTCATCGCTTTTTCGACTTCATTGGCAATAACATGTTCACCAAAAGCAGAAATAAAGTGTTTAATTCGGCCCGAAACAATTACACGATGCGGAAACAAAGACGTAAACTGAACTGTATCTCCTATATTATATCCCCAAAGTCCGGCATTTGTAGAAATAATTAAGGCATAATTTACCCCTGTTTCTACTTCACCAATAGTATGTCTTTTTGGATTTTCTGTAAAAAATTCATCGGCTTTAATGAACTCGTAAAAAATTCCTGAGTTTAAAAGCAGCAACATTCCTTTTTCTTTTTGTGAATCCTGATAGGCAAAAAATCCTTCTGAAGCTGGAAACAACTCAATGCTGTCGACTTTTTTACCAATCATTTGTTCAAACTTGGCGCGATATGGTTCGTAATTTACACCTCCGTAAATAAACAGATTAAAGTTCCTGAAAATCTCGCTTATCTTTTTCCTCCGCTTTTTTCCTGTAAGCGCTCAAAATACATTTGAACCCAGGCCGGAATTCCGGAAATAACCGACATATCTTCTTTAATTGTTTCGTCAACAATCGCATTTACTTTGGTTTCCCAATCTTCTATACAATTGGTTTCCCACGAAGGCATTCGGTTTTTCTGCAGATATTTAGGAACAAAATGCGCCACGATTCCGGAAAGTCTTCCAAATTTAATTCCGTATTTTTCAGTCAAAATAGGGCTTCCCTGCAAAAAAATCATTTTTCCGTCTACAAAATCTGCATTTCCGGTTTCATTAATATAATGAAGAATAGCATTTCGCGCTGCATTTACGTGCGTAGGCATTGATTCTTTGGTAAGCGGAATATATTTTGCCCCGGATGTTGTTCCGGATGTTTTGGCAAAATAAAGTGGTTTTCCTTTCCAGAGAATATCTTTTTCGCCTGCTCTAACTTTGTCGATATAGGTTTTTAGATCTTCGTAATCGCGAACCGGAACATTTTTCCTAAAATCTTCGTACGTTTTTATTTTATCAAAATGATGATCAATCCCAAATTCAGTCCTTTTTGCATCTTTGATTAAATTCTTAAAAACTGCCAATTGTGTTTCAACAGGTTTATTGGCCCAGGTTTTGGTTTGATGGTATATTTTGCCGGCAAATAATTTTGCTGCTACTGATTTAATTGACATTGTATTGATTATTTTTTGGCTTTTTTATTTTTATTTCCAGTAACGCCTGACTCCTTTTCTATATTATTTACTTCTTCTCTCAATTCAATTTCCTCTTCAGAGGCTTTCATATTAAGATGCGGAGTCTCTTCTGCTTCTGATAAAATAGAATCTTTATTGAACTTTGCGTACTCCAGTTCGCCTCTCAATACTTTTTGAATTCCTTTTATATAAGCTTCGTTTTTCTTTAAAGCAACAGCCAGAGAATCTGATTTAATGGCCAATTGTGTTGCGTTCTTTTTTAATTGCGTAGAAGAGTATCCCGGAATAAATTCTCTTAATGGCGTAAAAGCGATAATAAAAGTTGTTACTAATATTAAGAATATTCCACCCAAAGAAAAAACTACAAAAACATTCATTAAGGTTAGTTTAAATGAAAAAATCTCTTCAAAAGTATCTTCATTCAAAATTACCAATCGGTTTTTTGTATATAATTTTTTCCGTAAATCGCGTTTTTTCCTTGCCATTGTTATAAGATATACTCGCAAATATAATAATTAATCGCCTTGTTAATATCAGACAAAAATTGGCAAGCGTATTAATTTACTTATTTTATAAAATATTTAACGCTCTAAAAAATAAATTTTTAATCCAAAAACACTTGTTGTTCGTATATTCTATATAACTTTGCGTCAAAATTAAGAATTAATTTGCTTCGGCATTAAATATACAACCATGGGAAGATTAGGTCTTACAGAAATCCTTGTTATAGTAGGTATTGTGATATTACTTTTTGGAGGTAAAAAAATTCCAGAATTAATGAAAGGTTTAGGAAGTGGAATTAAGGAATTTAAAAACGCTGCTAAAGACGATCAACCTGCGCCTGCTAAAAAACAAGAAGAGGAAACTAAATAATAACCTTCAAATTTATTGAAAATCCCAAACAACAATTCTAGAATTGTTGTTTGGGATTTTTTTATATCTAAAAATTCTTACTTTTAGAGTCCCTAAATCAAATAAATAATATTTTATGAAAAACCTACTTTTAGTAAGTATTGCATTTTTGTGTCTCAAGAGTTATTCACAAAACCCTACTCAACCTTTTCCTGCCAACAAAGTTTATGGAAATGGCCTTATGGCAACCAATAAAAATAGCCAGGATGCTCAAACTAATTATGATACCTGGAAAAAAATTTTGTTGCAGATTGCGCAAATGGCCGAAAACGAATAAAATTTGACGATCCTAATAAAACTGTTTCTGAAGGAATTGGTTATGGAATGCTTCTGTCTGTTTATATGGCCGATAAAACACTCTTCGACGGACTTTGGCTGTATTATAAAGACAATGTCAATTCAAACGGTGTTATGAACTGGAAAATTAATGGCTGTTCAGGAATTGATGGCCCCAATGGTGCAACAGATGCTGAACTGGACGCAGCTTTTGCTCTTATCGTAGCCGATTATCAGTGGGCAAGCACCGGAAATATCAATTATAAAGCGGATGCCAAAACATTAATCGCTACTATTAAAGCACATGAAGTCGAAGCAAATACTTTTGTTTTAAAGCCCGGAGATCAATTCGGCGGAAGCCAAATTACAAATCCTTCTTATTTTTCACCAGCTTACTACAGAGTTTTTGGAACTTTTACAAACGATGTGGCTTTTTGGAATTCGGTTGCTGCAAAATCGTATACGATTATCAACAATAATTTAACTGTAAATAATGCCACCAGAGGATTGGTTTCTGACTGGTGTATGGCATCCGGTGCATATTCGCCTGTAGCTTCTGCGAATGGATACAATAGAGAAGGAAAAGCATATACTTATGATGCGGCCAGAACTCCATGGCGTATTGCTGTAGATTATTTATGGTTTGGCAATGCCGATGCCAAAACCTATTCTAAAAAATCATCCGATTTTGTTCGCATAAACCTTGGCGGATCTGCAAATATTAAAGATGGTTATAATCAAAATGGTTCTTTAATAGGACAATGGCATAACGCCACGTTTGTTGGAGCTTTTGCCTGTGCAGCAATGGGAGGAGAAAATCAAACGCATTTAAATACTTCTTATACAGATTTAAACAATTTAAATGAGCCAAACAATTACTTTAATCACACTTTAAAAACACTATATTCTTTATTATTAACGGGTAACTTTTATTTGCCGTCGAATGCAACGTTATCGAATGATGAATTTGAATTAGAAAATTCGACTGTTACTTTATTTCCAAACCCAAGTGCGGATAAATTTACCGTTTTTGCTCCCGAAAAATCTGTGATTTCTGTGATTTCTCCGCAAGGAAAAATTATCTCGGAACAAAAAACAAATGCCGAAACCACCGAAATTAATTTGACCAATCATTCGTCTGGTTTGTATTTGATAAAAATTTCAAACGAAAATAAAAGTATTACCAAAAAGGTGATTTTGAAATAATTATAAAATAAAAACTCCCAAATTACAAATTGTAGTTTGGGAGTTTTTACTTATATAAAAGATTTTTAATTACATTTTATTGTTGCAAAAATAGCAATCATTTGATTTAATGCAGTATCCAATGTAAATGTCTCATTTTCAACTGCTTCAATAAGTTTAGGGCAATCTACAAATGTTTCTTTTGCCATTTTTTTATTCTCGCATCTGTTCCATATGATTTTGTTATACTTCCTAAAGAATTAAAACCAAAAACTAATTGGTCACTTCCATTCTTCTCAAAAAATAAGAAGAACTGGCTGCTCTAAAATTGTTAGGTCCGTGACTTCCTTTATCATCAATTCTGCCTATTTTAAAATCCTTACTATATAGAATTGTAAACCACTTTTTCTTTTTAGATTTAGATATCTTTTTAGAAAAAATATTTTCACTTGTTAAATATAAATAGTCCATTGTTACAATTTGACCCGTATCATACGTGTATACAATTCTTGTAAGGTCAGTGCTGGATATTTTTTCGGTTTTTGCTTCTTCATTGCTTTTAAAATAGACTTTAGAGTCTTCCATATCTACTAATTCTGCCAGACCTGTTTTATTTGTTCCATCTTGCATATACAAAACCGCTTTATAATATTTAGCATGTCCAACAGCAGAGAATAGTAATACAACTAATAGTGTAAATAATTTTTTCATGTTTTGGGGTTTATAATTTTACGCAAATATATAGTTCTTAATAAGAAATTATTTTAATAATTACTGTCATATCAAGTGTTCATTACCTCAGCAATTTTAGCCAATTCAATATCAGTTTATTAGATTATAAAAAAACTCCCAAACTACAATTTGTAATTTGGGAGTTTTTAGTATCCTACATTAGAATTTTGAATTAAAAACCTGGAATTTTATTCTACAATACCATGGTCAACTGAATTCTTTTTCTATCTTCATCAACCTCAGTAACTTTTACGTCAACATGCTGATGTAATTTTACAACCTCATTTACATCGCTTACAAAACCTGCTTTTAGCTGAGAAATGTGAACCAATCCGCTTTCTTTGATTCCGATATCAACAAAACAGCCAAAGTTGGTAATGTTGTTTACAATACCCGGTAAAATCATTCCGGTTCTTAAATCTTTGATCGATTTTACATTTGCATCAAATTCAAAAACCTTCGCAGACTTTCTTGGGTCTAATCCTGGCTTTTCAAGCTCTTTTATGATGTCTTTTAAAGTTAATAAACCAATTTCTGGTGTAATATATTTTTCGGCTTTAATTAAGGCCGTTTTCTCTTTGTTTGCAATTAAGTCGTTTACCGAAAGATTTAAATCTTTTGCCATTTTCTCCACAACCGGATATGCTTCAGGATGTACTGCCGAATTATCCAGCGGATTTTTGGCATTCGAAATTCTAATAAAAGCCGCACTTTGCTGATACGCTTTATCGCCTAATCTAGGCACTTTTTTTAGCTGTTTTCTATCTTCAAACGGACCGTTTTCAGAACGATATTGTACAATATTTTCTGCTAGCTTCTCTCCTATTCCACTCACATAGCTTAGCAAATGTTTACTAGCCGTATTGATATTAATTCCAACCGAGTTCACGCAGCGAATTACCGTATTGTCTAATTCTTCTTTTAGTTTAGTTTGATCAACGTCGTGTTGGTATTGGCCTACGCCAATGGCTTTTGGGTCAATTTTTACCAATTCGGCCAAAGGATCTGAAAGTCGTCGACCGATAGAAACCGAACCACGAACGGTAACATCGTAATTTGGGAATTCTTCACGCGCAATTTTTGATGCCGAATATACCGAAGCTCCAGCCTCGGAAACGATGAAAACCTGCAACGGTTTGTCGAACGCGATTTTTTTTATGAAAAATTCAGTTTCTCTGGAGGCCGTACCGTTTCCGATAGAAATGGCATCAATTTGATACGCATTTACCATAGAACGAATTTTTTTAATCGCCATTGCTTCCTCGTTTTGTGATGCATGTGGATAAATGGTTTCGTTGTATAATAAATCGCCTTTTTCATCCAGACAAACTACTTTACAACCACTTCTAAATCCCGGGTCGATTGCCAGAATTCGTTTTTCGCCCAAAGGCGGCGCCAATAATAACTGACCTAAATTATTCGCAAACACCTGAATTGAGTTGGCATCGGCTTTTGCTTTTGCTTCTTGTAAGGTTTCGTTTCCAATCGCCGGATTCAATAATCGTTTGTAACTATCTTCAATCGCTAATTGCAAATGTGCTGTTGTACTATTTTGTTTTTTAATGATTATTTCGTCAATAATATCATAAGCCTCATCAATATCAACATCAACTTTCATTTTTACAAAACCTTCATTTTCTGCACGAAGCATTGCTAATAATCGGTGGGATGGTGCTTTTGTCAACGGTTCTTCCCAATCAAAATACTGACTGAATTTTTGGGCTCCTTCTTCTTCGCTTTTCTTTTTTACGACTTTAGTTCCTATTGTCGCTTTTCTGTTAAATAATCGTCGCAGTTGTTTACGAACATAAATGTTTTCATTAATCCATTCGGCGATAATATCACGTGCGCCCTGCATTGCGGCTTCTTCATTAATTACATTTTCATTTAAATATTGCGTCGAAATAAAATCAACATCAACATCATTTTCAGACATGATTATTTTTGCCAACGGCTCTAAACCAAATTCGCGAGCTACATCGGCTTTTGTTTTTTCTTCTTTTTAAAAGGTAAATAAAAATCTTCAATTTCTTGTAAATCAAAACTTTGTTCTATTTTTTGCTTCAATTCGGGTGTAAGTGCTTTTTGCTCTTCGATCGATTTTAAAACTGCTTCTTTACGTTTTACAATCGCTTCATATTCTTTATGAAGTTTTGCTATCTGCTCAATTTGAACTTCGTCAAGATTTCCGGTTGTATCTTTTCGATAACGGGAAATAAACGGAATCGTACAATCTTCTTCTAACAGTTTTACCGTGTTTTGAATGTTAATCGCTGCTGTTTGAACAGTCTTGGCAATGAATTGAATATTAGTCATAACTTTTAATGAAATAATTCTTAATTACAAAATGATATAATTTACTTGTTAAAATAAAGAAGCAAATTAATCAATAATTCTGCTAAAATAATATCTTTGTTTTTAATTTTAAGCCTATGGAAGTTTTATTCGCGTATTTTTTAATTGTAACTTGCCTAACCTTCGTCATTGCTGGATATGACAAATATTTAGCCATTAAAAACAGATACCGAATTCCTGAAAATACATTATTTACAATCGCTTTTTTGGAGGTTCAATCGGATTATTGTTAGCAATGTTATTGTTTAGACATAAAACGAGTAAATCTTCTTTTATTGTTAAATTTGGGATAATTCTTTTGCTTCAAATTGTATTGGTTTATCTGAAATTAACCCATAAAATATAAACATTTCCATTGTTAACAACTCGACAAAAAACTATTTATCAGTTAGTTAATTTATTAATTTTTAAGCTTTTTAAATAAAAAACCGGATGAATTAAAAATCCGCCCGGTGTGTTTATTTATAGGTGCGTAGCACCCGATTTTTTTGACTTTTTACGAACAGGCGATTTTATTCACTCTGTTTTGGTGTCTTCCGCCTTCAAATTCAGTTGTTAAAAACATTTCAACAATTTCTACCGCTTGTGGAATCGAGGTAAAACGTGCCGGAATACTCACGATATTGGCATCATTATGTAAACGTGTTAAATAAGCAATTTCTTTAGTCCAGCATAAACCCGCTCTTACTTTTGGATGTTTGTTAACTGTCATGGCAATACCGTTTCCACTTCCGCAGATTACGATTCCAAAATCAGCTTTTCCTTCAGACACATCATTTGCTACCGGATGTCCAAAATCAGGATAATCAACAGAATCTTCAGAATCTGTTCCGTAATTCGTTACTTCATATCCTTTTGCTTTAAGCATTGCAACGATTGCTTTTTTATAATCCGGTCCTGCGTGGTCGTTTCCTATCGAAATTTTCATTTTAAATACTATTAAGTTGTGTATTGCAAATTTACTTAATTAATAAATGGTTGCTACTAATTCCGCTAATTTTCACTAATATTTTTCTTTTAAACTTTTTTAGAACACAATTTAACAAATCAATATAATTCGTGTACATTCGTGAAATTAGCGGTAAAAAAACTGAATTTATAACTTACTTCAGATCAAAATCTTATACGTTATCAACAATTTTAATAACTTGTAATTATCTGTAAATCAGTTAAGAATATTTTGCTTTTTTGTTAAAATTTTAGAATGTTAATACCTAAACCTAATTCGTTGATATTCAGTTAACTTTAAATTAACATTATTTGTTAATAAGTTAAGATAGAAAATTAGAAGTATTTTTTGGTTGTGTCGAAAAAAAACCTAATCCAAAACCGGAATCAAAAAACCTAATAAAGTTTGATGAATTTTTAGAAAAGTTATCAATATCAAAAATGCCATTTTCAACAAAAATCAACATATGAACTTATCTACAAATTGAATGTGTTTTTGGTTGTCAACCGTTGTTAATTAAAATACAAAAAGTCTTATAAATTAATCATTTAGCAAAATATAACTATGTTGATAACTCTATATAACTAAGAGAAACTTCATTTCAATACATTTAAAAATAAATTTATTCGACATATTAACAAGCTATAATAACCATCAAAAATTAATTAAATTTAAAATTTCTTTTTTGTTGTATTTAATATATGTTGACAACTTTGAAATTTGAAAAGAGAAAAAAATTTTTGAACTGAAAAAAAGAAACTGTCTAAACGATTTTAAGTGGGTTATTAAGATTGTCCAGAATTTGCTGAACTTCTTCGAAATCGTTTGGATGAACTTTAAGTTTAATTCCGCCGAGTGCCGAAGTATACATGGGAACAACTGAAAGTGTTATTTCGTTCTCAAAAAAATACGGAATTTCTTCTTGCTCTAATAAGTGTTTCAGAACCACTGTTTCGTGCTGATAATTAAATATTGCGATGGTTTTAAAGCTTTCCATAAAGTGTCTTTTTATAAAGATACGAAAGTTATATTTTTAATAATTTATTTGTTAAAATCTATAATGTGGTATCTTATTTGTAATTTTAACTTTTTAAGAAAAAGATTTATGAGTAAGAAAATTAGAAAGCCGATAAAAAATGAGAAAGATTTCTCGAGCAAAATAGTAAAAATTTTATCGCAAAGCCCAAATAAAGCATTCAATTATAAACAGATAGGAGCAAAGTTAGAACTTGATGATACAAAAAGCAGAAATCAGATTATAAAAGATTTAAAGATTCTGGCTGCTTCAAAGAAAATAATAGAGACTGAACCTGGTAAATATTTAGTAAAAGTCGAAAGCCAGGATTATTACGAAGGAACAATTGATATGACGAGTAGAAAAACGGCCTATTTTGTTTGTCCTGATTTTACCGAAGATGTTTTTATTCCGACCAATAATTTGAATCGTGCATTAGATAAAGACAAAGTAAAAGTTTATGTTTATAACAGAAGAAAAGGAAAAAGACCTGAAGGTGAAGTAATTGAAGTTATAGAAAGGAACAAAACTGAGTTTGTTGGAGTAATTGATATCCAGGCAAATTTTGCATTTGTGTCTACTGCAAATCCTAAAATGTATACGGATATTTTTATTCCAAAAGATAAAATTGGAGAAGCAGAAAATGGTGATGTTGTTTTAGTTACAATTGAAGATTGGCCAAAAAGAGCTGATAGTCCGTTTGGATCTGTAATCAGAGTTTTAGGAAAACCAGGAGAACATAATACAGAGATTCACGCGATTTTGGCTGAATATGGTTTACCTGCAGATTTTCCGGTAGAAGTAGAGGTGTATGCTCAAAAAATAGATACTTCGATTCAGGAATCTGAAATTGCAAAACGTCGTGATATGCGTGATACGCTTACGTTTACGATAGATCCAAAAGATGCAAAAGATTTTGATGATGCTTTGTCTTTCAAAAAGTTAGAAAACGGAAACTACGAAATCGGGATTCATATTGCCGATGTTTCTTATTATTTGGAAGAAGGAACAATTTTAGATGATGAAGCGTATCAACGTGCAACTTCTGTTTATTTAGTCGATAGAGTGGTGCCAATGCTTCCTGAAGTTTTATCCAATTTTGCTTGTTCGCTGCGTCCAAATGAAGAGAAATATACATTCTCTGCCATATTTGAAGTTTCAGAAAATGCTCAGGTTATTAACCAATGGTTTGGAAGAACTGTAATTTATTCTGATCAGCGTTTTGCTTACGAAGAAGCACAATATATCATTGAAACAAAAGATAGTACGATTCCGGTTGATGTTTCTATTACCGGAGAATCTTACACAGTTTCGGATGAAATAAAAAATGCAACTCTAAAATTAGATGAATTAGCTAAGATTTTAAGAAAGAAAAGAATGGCTAATGGTGCTATTTCTTTTGATAAAGTAGAAGTAAAATTCAACTTAGATGCTGAAGGTGAACCAGAAGGAGTTTACTTTAAAGTTTCTAAAGATGCCAATCATTTGATTGAAGAATTCATGCTTTTAGCCAATAGAAAAGTAGCTGAATACATTGGAAAACAAAAGAAAACATTTGTTTACAGAATTCACGATGAACCAAATGAAGACAAATTAATTGCGATGCAAACCGTAATTGCTAAATTTGGTTATAAAATTGATTTCCGTAACAAAGGTGATATTTCGAAGTCTTTGAATGCATTGATGGAAGAAGTAAATGGGAAAAAAGAGCAAAACTTAATTGATACTCTTGCAATTAGAAGTATGAGTAAAGCCAAATATTCAACAGATAATATTGGTCATTATGGTTTAGCTTTTGATTATTACAGTCATTTTACTTCGCCAATTCGTCGTTATCCTGATGTTATGGTACATCGTTTGCTACAATATTATCTGGATAATGGAGCTTCTGTAGATGATGAAGTTTATGAAACAAAATGTTTGCATTGTTCTAGTATGGAAAGTTTAGCAACAAATGCTGAACGTGATAGTATTAAATACATGCAGGTTAAATATATGCAGGATCACCAGGACGAAGAATTTTTGGGAGTTATCTCAGGAGTTACAGAATGGGGAATTTATGTTGAAATTGTTTCTAACAAATGTGAAGGAATGGTAAGAATCAGAGAAATTAAAGATGATTATTATACTTTCGATGAAAAGCAATATGCTTTAGTTGGCGCAACTTCAAATAGTATATTGCAATTAGGAGATGAAATTTATGTTAAAGTAAAAAATGCAGATTTGGTTAAAAAACAACTGGATTTCCATTTTTTAAGAAGAGCAGAATAGTTGTTAAATTAAAAAATAGAGAGATGAAAAAGTTATTAATAGGAGCTGCAATTTTTATTGCACAAATGTCTTTTGGTCAGGTTACTAAAGAATTAGGTGATTTTGATACAGTGAAAGTTTATGATAAATTAAGTGTAAAACTAGTTCAGTCTTCTGAAAATAAAGTTGTTATAAAAGGAGCAAGAGAAACAGAATTAGAAGCTGTTAATAAAAATGGTATTTTAAAAATAAGAATGCCTTTTCCAAAACTTCTTTCAGGAAATGATCTTGAAGTGACTTTGTATTATAAACATATTGAATTAATCGATGTGAATGAAGGTGCAGAAGTTACCAGCAAGGAAACATTGAAAGCAACTTCATTTAAAGTAAGTGCTCAGGAAGGTGGTAAAATTAATGTAGATTTGAATGTTGATAAGTTGAAAGTAAGTTCTGTTTCTGGCGGCGAAATCACTGCAACTGGTAAAGCAGATAACCTTGATGCAAGTTTAGGAGCCGGCGGATATTTCCTAGGAAGTAAATTAGCTACCTCTCAAACTAAAGTAAGCGTTTCTGCGGGAGGAAAAGCAGATGTGAATGCTTCTACTCTTGTTGATGCAAAAGTTAGCGCAGGAGGCTCTATTTACATTTACGGAAAACCAAAACAAATCAATCAAAAAACTGTTCTTGGTGGTAAGATTGAAGAAGTAAAATAAATCAATTTGTATTTGAATGATAAATGATATTTTAGCTGGGCTGCCATGGGGAATTTTCCTGAGTTTTATGGTAGGCCCGGTATTTTTTATACTATTAGAGACCAGTATTACAAAAGGGTTCAGAGCTGCAATTGTCTTTGATTTTGGTGTAGTATTAGGTGATATTTTTTTTATAGCAATTGCTTATTTAGGAAGTTACAGATTAATTCAGAGTTTAAAAGATAAACCGGCACTCTTTATTTTTGGTGGAATTATAATGGTGGCTTATGGAATTATTTCTTTCGTAAGATTAAGAAATGAAGAAAAAATTGATGACGAAGAAATAGATCGTGATATTATAAAAAGAAATTATGGTAGTTTGTTTATAAAAGGCTTTTTACTCAACGTTATTAACATTGGAGTTTTGGGTTTTTGGCTGGCAGTTATCATTTCTGTGGGACCAAAATTAGAAATGCAAAACTCAAGAATGTTTACTTTTTTACTTCAGTTATCATTACTTATTTGCTAGTTGACTGTATTAAGATACTATTAGCCAAACAATTAAAATCTAAAATGACACCAAGAAATATTCTAAAAATTAAAAAAGTAATTAGTATTGTTTTAATGATTTTTGGATTGGTTTTAATAACACAAGGCTGGTTTCCAGGTGAAAAAGAAATGGTTAGAAATGCTTTTGAGAAGATTGAGAAGAAGTAGTTGTTAATAACCTTAAATTATAAAATTAAACCTCTGAATTTCGGAGGTTTTTTTGTGTTCTAAATCTTTGTCAAAGTTTGAAACTTTGACAAAGATAATTGCGGGTTTGACGCAATCTTGTCATTTCAGAAATGACATAAAATGCGAAAAAAATAGGCACAAAAAAACCTCCAAGTTTCCTTGAAGGTTTTAGAGGAATGTCCGGATTCGAACGTAAATCTTTATCTAATTTTTTTAAAAAATTAACCACAAAAAGACCTCCAAGTTTCCTTGAAGGTTTTAGAGGTATCGTCCGGATTCGAACGTAAATCTTTATCTAATTTTTTCTAAAAATTAATCACAAAAAAACTCCAAGTTTCCTTGAAGGTTTTAGGGCATTGTCCGGATTCGAACGTAAATCTTTATCTAATTTTTTCTAAAAATTAATCATAAAAAAACCTCCAAGTTTCCTTGAAGGTTTTAGAGGATTGTCCGGATTCGAACGTAAATCTTTATCTAATTTTTTCTAAAAATTAACCACAAAAAAACCTCCAAGTTTCCTTGAAGGTTTTAGAGGCATCGTCCGGATTCGAACCGGAGTAGGAGCTTTTGCAGAGCCCAGCCTAGCCGCTCGGCCACGACGCCGTAGTTGAACGGATGGCAAAAGTAACTAAAATCTTTAAAATTCAAAACTTTAAAAGTAACTATTTTAAAAAATTAGTTTTTTTGTCTGATAGAATTACTTTCTAATTTCAGTCATTTTTATAGTAACTGATTCAACATCACCACCAATAGGAGGATTTATTTTAGAAACCCAAACCGTTGTTTTTTCTATCATTTCTATTTCTGTAAGTACCCGAATATTGATTCTTTTAGCCACATGTTCTAACAAATGCGAACGAATTGCCATTTCTTCAGTAACAATTCTGTTCAAATGTACATAATCAACTGTGTCAGCTAAATGATCTGTTTGTGCTGATTTTTGTAAATTGGTTTTAATTTTTAGATCAACAGTGTAATCAGATCCAATTTTTCCTTCTTCAATTAAACATCCGTGGTAGGAGAAAGTTCGAATGTTTTTTAGTTTTATAACTCCCATTTTCTTATTGTTTAAAGTTTAAAGTTTCAGGTTTTCCGCCACTTAAGTAACTTTAAACCTGAAACCTGAAACCTTTTTTTATCTTTGCTAAAATTACTATAAAATAATGGCATCAGAAGAGAAATCACTCAATTTTATTGAACAAATCATAGAGGAAGATTTGAAATCAGGTCTTTCCAAAACTAAACTTCATTTTCGTTTTCCACCAGAACCAAATGGTTATTTGCATATCGGTCACGCAAGTTCTATTGCTTTAAATTTTGGTTTAGGAATTGATTATCAGTCACCTGTAAATTTACGTTTTGACGATACGAATCCTGAAAAAGAAGAACAGGAATTTGTCGATGCTATTAAAAAAGATGTCGAATGGCTAGGGTATACCTGGGCAGAAGAGCGTTATGCCTCTGATTATTTTCAACAATTATATGATTGGGCTGTTTTATTAATTAAAAAAGATAAAGCCTATGTTGATAGTCAGTCTTCTGAAGATATGGCAATTCAAAAAGGAACTCCGTCTACAACCGGAACTGATAGTCCATACAGAAATCGTTCTGTTGAAGAAAATTTAGATTTATTCGAAAGAATGAAAAATGGTGAATTTGAGGCTGGAACACATATTCTTCGTGCAAAAATAGACATGAAATCGACCAATATGCTGATGCGTGATCCTATCATGTACAGAATTTTACACAGACATCATCATAGAACCGGAGATGATTGGAAAATTTATCCAATGTACGATTGGGCACACGGACAAAGTGATTATTTAGAAGAAATCTCACACTCATTTTGTACACTTGAATTTTTGCCTCACCGTGAATTATACGATTGGTTTTTAGACCAGATTATTGATGAAAATCAGATTCGTCCAAAGCAAAGAGAATTTGCAAGACGTAACCTTTCACATACAGTTGTTAGTAAAAGAAAATTGCAGCAACTAGTTAAGGAAAAGCATGTTAACGGTTGGGATGATCCAAGAATGTCTACCATTTCAGGATTAAGAAGACGTGGTTATACTGCAGCTTCATTGCGTAATTTTGCCAATACAATTGGTATTGCAAAACGTGATAATTTAATAAATGTATCGGTTTTAGAGTTTTGTATTCGTGAAGATTTAAACAAAATTGCACCTCGTGTAATGGCTGTTTTAGATCCTGTAAAATTGGTAATTACAAATTATTCTGAAGGAAAAGAAGAATGGCTTGAAGCCGAAAATAATCAGGAAGATGAGAATGCAGGTTTCAGAAAAGTACCTTTTTCTCGTGAATTATACATTGAAAGAGAAGACTTTTTGGAAGAAGCTCCAGCGAAGTTTTTCCGTTTGACATTAGGAAAAGAAGTACGTCTTAAAAATGCATATATCATTAAAGGAGAAAGTGTTATAAAAGATGCTAGTGGAAATATTACAGAAATTCACGTTACTTACGATACCGATTCTTTAAGCGGAAGTGGGACAGAAGCAAGTCAAAGAAAAGTTTCCGGAACCTTACATTGGGTTTCAATTTCTCATGCTGTGGAAGCAGAAGTTCGTATGTACGACCGTTTGTTTACAGATGAAGCTCCGGACAGTTATAAAGAGAAAAATTTCTTAGATTTTGTCAATCCAAATTCATTAGAAATCATCAAAGGATTTGTTGAACCAAGTTTGGCAACGGCTCAAAACGAGGATAAATTTCAGTTTCAACGTTTAGGATATTTTACTGTTGATAAAGACTCAACTCCTTCAAAACTAGTATTTAACAAAACTGTTGGATTGAAAGATGCCTGGGAAGAAAAAGGTAAAAAAGAAGAAAACAGTATTAATAATTCTTTAAAAGAAATCAATAAATATTTCAAAGTAGAATCTAAACCGGAACGTATTGCGATTGAAAGTGCAATAGGGGAGAGCATCAAAAATGTTTCAAGTTTTTCATTATTACAAAATTCATTAAAGAAGAATATCAACAATAATAAAGCTTCATTATTATTTTCTCAGTTTCTTTTGAAATATTCTAGTTGGAAATCAACAGATTTTGAAGAAGAAGATATTAAAAAATTATATACAATGTCTCTAAGAAGCGAATCGACTTATGTTCGATCAAAAGCACTTTTAAATTTAAGAGATATTGAAAATGAAAGTTTCAAAAATCAATTTGATGATGAAATTTTGAAATTATATTCAAATCCTCCAAAAAATGCTTCGGAAAGAGAAATTGAAATTCTTGCCGAAATGGTAAAAAAATAATATAATTAGAATCTATTAAAAAGCGCTTTATATAAGCGCTTTTTTTATTATTTATATTTTATATTAAAAATTAAAAAATAATAAATATTTTAGATTAAAAATGACTTTCATAAATTAATTTTAAGCTATTTTTTAAATTCTTCCATCTCAATTATCATCTTTTAAAAGTTAATAGTTTAAAACGCTTTATTTTAAGTTTAGCCCTTATTTTATGCTACTTGACAGGTTATTAACAGTGAATTGTTTATAAAGTATAATCGATGTAATTTTTCTAAAAACAGATCAAATTTTTAGCTCAATAGTAAAATCAAATTGAAAATTCTATTTTTATATTAAATCAATTAAAATGATTATTTTAGTTTAATTAGTAAATTTTATTTATTATTTATATAATCTATTATAATTATATTTTTAATAGTTTATTTATATAAAAAATAACTTTCATATCTTATTTTTAAGCTATTTTTTTATAGTAGTCGACACATTATTCGTTTTTTGAATTATTGTTTGTTATTGGTCTTTATTTTAGTTTTAGCTGTTATTTTTGTCAGTTTAACGGGTTATTAACACACAATTGTTTATAAAGTTGGTATTTTTATCCAAAGGTCAAATCTGAAATTTTATAATTTTAAAAATGACACTTTAAGAATCGAAACTGAGTTTTTCTAAAATTTTAAAATGTAATTTTTTGTTTTAGAATTTATTCTAAGTCTGAATTCTGAAAATTGGTTTTATGGTCAATTTCTAATTATGATTTTGTTTTGATAATACTTCAATGTTTAAATAAGTATTTTTCAATTGCATTGCATAATTTTCAAATTTCATGAAATTAGTTTTGTGGTTTATTTAAATTTTGATTTTCATTTGAACTAAGAAATTTTTTAACCCTTAAATTTAATTATCATGAAAAATTTATTTTTTACACTAGCTATTTTATTTGCAAACATTGCAATTTCTCAAACTCATCAAATTACAAAACACAATGGTGAACAATTGGATGTAAACTTTATTAAAAACGAAAATGGTTTAATTTATTATTCTTTTAACGGAAGTGCAGAAGAACACAAAATAAGTAAATATGCTGTTTCACAAATTACCAATAAACAAACAAATCAAACTCAAAAAATATCTGATAAAGTTATAGTAGATTCAAAATCAGATTATTCAATGGTAACTGTTTTGTCTCAGGAAAAAACAATTGGATTAAAACAAGCGGCTAATTTTACGGGAGTCTCGACAAAGACAAAAGGAGAACCGCCAATGGCTAATAAAAATCATACTGCTATGAGAATCAAAACCAAGTCAGCATCAAATGGTTATCCTTTTGTAAGTATTATTGAAAAAGATGGTAAATACGAAGCTGTGGCTTATGTGTATTAATTTTATTGTTAATTATTGGTAAATATTTTTTAATCAATTATTTATCTTTCAAAAATACTGTATCTTTAGTATTCATTTAAATTTTAATATTATGTCAAATAATTCAAATACAATAGCGGCTATTTTAGCTGGTGCTGCGGTAGGGGCGGCAATCGGAATTTTATTGGCTCCCGATAAAGGTTCAAATACAAGAGCAAAACTTAAGGAAGGCTTTGATGATGCAAAAGGCAATATAAAAGATTCATTAGGAGCTACTTCAGATGTTCTTCGTGAAAAATTTTCCGGAGCAACACAAAATCTTGACGGAACTTTAGATGAGTTGCTATCGAATGTAAGCCATAAAACTGAAGAAGTTATTACTTTTTTAGAATCTAAATTGGCTGATTTGAAAGCTCAAAACGCTAAACTTCAAAAATAAAATCGATACAAGAAGCACATACACTTATTTATATACGTAAGTTTTGTGCTTTTTTTTATTTTAAAAAATTAAATATGGCTTTTGAAGAGTTAAAAGAAAATACAGAAAAAATTCAGGATCAGACTAAAGTTTATATTGACAGTCATTTGGCTTATTATAAGCTTTGGGGTTTTAAGGTTGCAATGAAGTCGACAACTTTAATTTTAAAGTTTACTTTGATTTTATTGTGTTTTACTATGGTTCTATTTTTTGGATCTTTTGCGGCAGCTTATGCTTTTGGAGATTTATTCGGAAGTAATGCTCTTGGATTTTTAGCAGTAGGAGGGATCTATCTTTTGTTTACAATATTACTTTTTCTTATAAAAGATAAGATTGTCGAAGGACCGATTTTAGAGAAATTTTCAGAAATATTTTTTAACGATTAAGAAAATGGAAAAGAAAAAATACTCATCTTATGCTGAAATCGACAGAGATTTAGAAATTCTGAAATTAGAAAAAGATATAAATTATCAGAAATTAGTTTTGAGTTTTCAGAAAACTAAAGAAGGCATTACACCACAAAAAATCGTAAATGGATTTGTTTCTTCATATACAGATTACTTTTCAGAATCCTATCCAAAAATTTTACAATCAATTTTACCATTTGTTTTCAATTGGTTTATAAATAAAAAAAGAGGCCGTTAAGCCTCTTTTTTATTTTTATTATTGTTGCACATCTGGTTGAATGTCATCTTCATAACCAGATTGTGGTTGAATAGGTTTTGGTTTTTCTACTTTTTTATTGTTCTTTTTCATCATTTCACCAACTTGGTTTGAAGCTGTAAATGATGCAACCATATTATTCAACATATCACTTCCGGCTTGTGGAGAATTTGGCAGCAAGATTAAATTAGAATTTGCATCGGCACCAATTGCTTGTAAAGTATCATAATGTTGAGTAACTACAATTAGGGCAGAAGCTTCCTGAGAATTGATCCCAACATTATTCAAAACTTCAACACTTTCTACAAGACCTCTTGCAATTTCACGACGTTGATCTGCAATACCTTGACCTTGTAAACGTTTACTTTCTGCTTCAGCTTTTGCTTTTGCAACGATTCTAATTCTTGAACTTTCAGCTTCAAATTCAGCAGCCGTTTTTTCTCTGTCTGCAGCATTAATTCTGTTCATGGCATTTTTTACCTGAATATCCGGATCGATATCAGTAACCAAAGTATTGATAATATCATAACCATAAGTAGTCATGGCTTCATTCAATTCTCTTTTTACAGCAATTGCAATATCATCTTTTCTTTCAAAAACATCATCCAATTTTAGTTTTGGAACTTCGGCACGAACCACATCAAATACATAAGCGGTAATTTGATCGTGTGGATATTCCAGTTTATAAAAAGCATCGTATACTTTTTCCTGGATAACTTTAAACTGAACCGAAACTTTCATTTTGATAAAAACGTTGTCTTTGGTTTTGGTTTCGATGATAACATCTAACTGTTGAATCTTCAAATTTACACGTCCTGCGATTCTGTCGACGATCGGAATTTTTAGTTGTAAACCTGAATTTCTTACGCTTAAAAATTTACCAAATCTTTCGATTACAACAGATGATTGTTGTTT
Source organism: Flavobacterium sp. AC274 (assembly GCF_979258275.1). Taxonomy (NCBI): domain Bacteria; kingdom Pseudomonadati; phylum Bacteroidota; class Flavobacteriia; order Flavobacteriales; family Flavobacteriaceae; genus Flavobacterium; species Flavobacterium sp. AC274. The sequence continues at coordinate 576,473 of NZ_OZ409852.1, forward strand.
TACGGTAAAAAATGAAGACATAAAAATGAAGAATCCAAATACTAAAAGGATAATTAAAGCTGTGTTCATGGTGATATTAATTTAGATTTTATTAATTTTTTAAAAATACGAATAATATAATGAGATTGGTTACTTATTAATTTCTTTAGAAGATTTTAATTGTTAAAATTTATTCTACATTTGGTTCAAATTTTAACCCAAAAACAAATTTATGAAAAGAATACTACTTAGTATTGCCTTATTTTCTTCTGTTTATTTATCTGCTCAAACTGTTATAGTTGAGGAAAAATTTGAAGACAAAAATGAACCTATTACTTTTGAATACCTTCCAAATTCAAAGAAATTTGTTGTGTATAAAGGTTTTGGAATTACTATGACACTTTCTTACATGACTACAAATGCTTTAAGTTTTGATGTAGATGGAAAAAAACAACTCTATTTGAAAACGAAAAATTAGTTAGCCCAACATTTTCCGTAACTGAGAACACTTATAAAGCATATGATGCTACAAAATTTATGCAGGCTAATTATAAATTTTTTCAGGATAAAAATGTTTTCCCTGTTAATCATGATGTACTTGAAGATTTAAATTCTAATTTCTTTGGGCGTTTTGATTATTACCATGTTTTGAATAATGTTACTAATAGATGGCCAAATGATTTTTTTAATGCTTCATTTAATGATGTTTATGATTTTGGATTTACTAATCAGAAACAAAAAGAAAAGATTGACTTCGAGAAAGATGATATATATATTGAAACAATAGAAATTAAAACTAAATTGAGGAAGAGAATTAAGATTGATAAACCTGACTTAGCTTTACTAAAAGGTGATGCGTATGCAAAAGCTGATCTTAAAACTTCTTTTAGTGCTAAACTGAATGGAAACGAAAATTTTGATATTATTACAAAATCTGTTTCAGCTGATTTTCAAACTTCAATATTGTATAAAACGACTTATGATTTTGAAGGAAAAAAGGTAAAGGAATTACCTCTTATTTTAAAGCTTAGTGATAAATTTTTTGTTACTTCAGACAATTATGGAGGACCTAAAGATTTTAATACTACTCCAGCAAACCCAAGTTATCCTTTTGCTATAGTTAGAGTTACTCTAGGTACAATGTCTGTAAATCATTATTTCATAGATAGAACAACTGAGGATATTTATGTCTATGGAATTTATAGTGAAAAAGCACCAAAAGAAATTAATGGTGGAGTTTATCCTAGAGGATTTTATGTGTTTAAGTTTGATAAAAACGGAACAAAACTATGGGAATCTGTTAATAAGATTGACGGAAAAGAATTTTTTGAAAAAATAAATACGACCTCTAGACTTCAGGTGAATTTATTGGAGTATAATAAAAATTTGAGTTTTTCAGTTTCAGTTAATGATTTTACTGAGTTTTCATATTCTACAACTGTTGATAAATCGACCGGATCTATTTCAAAAATCAATTTTATAGAATACAATAACAATACAAGTAATTTGAAAAGTAAAGCTTTTGTAAACAATAGTTATGTAAGTGATGAATTTAAAAATAAGGTTTTTTCTCAAATGACTTTTGTCGCTATGATTTTAAATCCAAACGTTATGAGTTATTTGAAAAGTGTATCAAAAGAAGGTAAGAAATTATATTATGAAAGTGTAATTTCTGATCAGGGAATTTGGTTAGTTCAAACGGATAATAAAGAAAATTATAAAATCCTTTTGTTTAAGGACTAAAAAAAGCTCCCAATTTGGGAGCTTTTTTGTTTTTATAAAGTTGCAATCGCTTTTTGAATTCTCGAAATAGTTTCTTCCTTTCCGATGATTTCAACAATGTCAAATAGGTGAGGACCTTTCAAAGCTCCAACCAAACTCAAACGGAATGGCTGCATCACTTTGCCCATTCCAATTTCGTTTTTAGTTAACCAGTCTTTTACGATTGCTTCGATGTTTGCCGAATCAAAACCGTCAATATATTCAAGAGTCGAAATCAATTCCTGCATTAAAGCCGGGGTTTCTTCTTTCCAGTTTTTACTTGCTTTTTCATCGTAAGATGTTGGTGCCTGGAAAAAGAAATCAGTCAAATCCCAAAATTCAGAAACAAAATGTGCTCTTTCTTTAATCAAAGAAACAATTCTTGTAACGTCATATTTCGAAATATCAACACCTTTTTCAACCAAAATAGAAGAGAAGCTTTTCGCTAAATCAGCATCATTTTGTTTGATTAGATATTGGTGATTGAACCATTTGTTTTTCTCCGGATCAAATTTGGCTCCCGATTTATGAACTCTGTTTAAGTCAAAAGATTCTACAAGTTCTTCTAAAGAAAATAATTCTTTATCCGTTCCATCATTCCAACCTAATAAAGCAAGGAAGTTTATAACCGCTTCAGGGAAAAATCCGTTCTCTCTGTAACCAGATGAAACACCTTCTTCTGTTTTCCATTCTAATGGGAACACTGGGAAACCTAATTTATCACCATCTCTTTTAGATAATTTTCCATTTCCAACCGGTTTTAAAATCAAAGGTAAATGTGCAAATTCCGGAGCATCCCAACCAAAAGCTCTGTACAATAAAACGTGAAGTGGCATAGATGGTAACCATTCTTCACCACGAATTACATGTGAAGTTTCCATCAAATGATCATCAACAATATTGGCTAAATGATACGTAGGCATTCCGTCACTTTTAAATAAAACTTTATCGTCAAGTAAACTTGTTTCAAATTTTACATCACCACGAATAATATCTTTTAAGTGTAAAGTTTCATCAACTGGAGTTTTAAAACGAATCACATAATGTTCTCCATTTGCAATTCTTTTAGAAACTTCATCAGCAGAAAGTACTAAAGAAGTATCCAACTTTTCACGGATTGTATGATTATAAATAAATGTTTTTCCTTCAGCTTCTTGTTCTTTTCTTAAAGCATCAAGTGCTTCGGGAGTATCAAAAGCATAATATGCCCAACCAGAATTGATCAGCTGATCTGCATAAGTTTGGTATAATTCCTTACGATCGCTTTGTCTGTACGGACCAAATTTTTCATTCTTTCCAACCGTTTCCTCAGGAGCAATTCCCAACCATTCCAATGCTTCCATAATATAAGCTTCGGCACCTGGAACAAAACGGGTCTGATCTGTATCTTCAATTCTTAAATAAAAAACACCGTTGTTTTTTTTGGCAAACAGATAATTAAATAGGGCAGTACGAACTCCGCCAATATGTAATGGTCCAGTCGGACTTGGTGCAAAACGCACACGAACTTGCTTTGACATTTGTTTAAATTTTGATGTAAAGATACAATTCTAATTAGAGAATTAGAAAATGAGTTTTAATTAGATAATGCCTTGCTTGTAGCTTAATTGACTAATTTTCTCATTGAGAATTATCTAATTAAAATTACTACTTTTATGGGTTATAATTAAAAGAGATTTTATTTTGAAAACAACATCTGCTATATATCAAAAATTAGAAGCGTTTATTAAAAAATATTATATGAATGAATTGATAAAAGGAGGACTTCTTTTTATTGGTTTTGGATTATTGTACTTTCTGTTTACACTTTTTATTGAGTATTTCCTTTGGTTAAAACCTCTCGGAAGAACACTTTTATTTTGGATATTTATAGGAGTAGAAGTTTTTCTTTTGTTCCGATTTATTCTGTTCCCAATTTTTAAGTTGTTCAAACTTCAACAAGGAATCGATTATAATCAGGCTTCGGCTATTATTGGAAATCATTTTACAGAAGTAAGTGATAAACTAACGAACTTTTTACAGCTTTCGGCTTCTGAAAATTCAGCAGAAAGTTCAGAGTTGATGCTGGCTTCGATAGAACAAAAAGCAAATTCATTGCAGCCAATTCCATTTGGAAATGCTATCAACTTTAAAACAAACAAAAAGTATTTGCCATTGGCTATTATACCAATTTTACTTTTTGCTGTGTTTTATATTTCAGGAAACAGCAATATAATTTCTCAAAGTTTAAATAGAGTAGTGCACTTTAATGCTACATTTTTACCTCCGGCTCCTTTCAAATTTGTTGTACTAAATCAGAATTTGCAAACAGAGCAAAACAAAGATTTCGTTATCAAAATGGAATCAATTGGAAATGTAGTTCCCGAAAATGTGATGATTCATATTGGTGATGAAAGTTATTTTATGGAATCATCTCAGCCAGGAAAGTTTGAATTCAAGATTGAAAAGCCAGTTGAAAATGTTTCGTTTTCTTTCGAAGGAAATTCAGTTTCATCAGAAGAGTATGAATTAAAAGTAATCACAGTTCCATCAATTGCTAACTTCGAAATGGTGTTGAATTTTCCATCTTACCTAAAAAAGAAATCAGAAACGATTCAGGGAACCGGAAATGCAATCGTGCCAGAAGGAACTTTGGTAACCTGGAAAATGAATACACAGTCGACTCAGGAGATTGTTTGGAAAGATGAAAAGGCAACTTTTAAGTTTAATAAAGCAGAAAACGAGTTTAAATTGGCTAAAAATATCAGTCAAAATACAGAATATCAAATTCTTACTTCTAATAATAAGGTCAAAAATTACGAAAAACTGGATTATCAGCTATCTGTTATCAAAGATCAGCATCCAACAATCACAGTTTCGCCTGCTCCGGATAGTTTAAAATTAGATAAAAATTATGTTTTAGGAAGATTGGGCGATGATTATGGTTTATCAAAATTACAGGTTGTTTACTACGAACGTAACAAACCTCAAACTGCAAAGCGTGGAACCATTCCAGTAAAGCAAGCAGTTTTTGATCAATTCGTTTTTAACTTTCCAAGTAATTTGGCAGTAGAAGAAGGAGTCTCTTATGAATACTATTTTGAAGTTTTTGATAATGATGCACCGCATGGTTTCAAGAGTACAAAGTCTTCTGTGTTTTCAGATCGTGTTTCTACTACAGATGAAATTCAGGATATGGAATTGCAACAGCAAAATGATAATATCAATAGTTTAGAAAATTCTTTAAAAAATCAGAACAAGCAATTTTCTGAAATGGATAAGATTCAGAAAACAGGAAAAGAAAAAGATAATTTAGAATTTAAAGATCAGCAAAAAGTTAGTGATTTTATCAAACGTCAGAAACAACAAGACGAAATGATGAAACAATTTGCTGAGAAAATGAATAAAAATTTAGATAAATTTCAATCTGAAAAGAAAGACAAAACAGCTGATGATTTGCAAAAGCGATTGGATAATGCCGAGAAAGATTTAGAGAAGAATCAAAAGTTGATGGATGAATTAAAGAACTTAAACGACAAATTACAAAGTGAAGAGTTGTTTGATAAGATGGAAAAATTCAAACAAATCAGCAAAAACCAATCTCGTAATTTAGAACAATTAGTTGAATTAACGAAGCGTTTTTATGTAGAAAAGAAAGCAGAGCAGGTTGCAGAAAAATTAAATAAACTTGCAGATGAACAAGAAAAGCTTTCTAATAAAGAGGGAGAAAACACAAAAGAAAAACAAGACGATATTAATAAAGCCTTTGATAAAATCAAAGAAGATTTAAAAGATTTGAAAGAAGAAAACAAGTCTTTAAAATCTCCAATTGATATTCCTTCTGATGCTTCAAAAGAGAAAGATGTAGATTCTGATTTGCAAAAAGCTTCTGAAGAATTGAGTAAAAAGAATACTTCTTCGGCTAAGCCAAAACAAAAAAGTGCTGCTAAGAAAATGAAAAGCATGTCTCAGGAAATGCAGTCAAGTATGGAAGGCGGAGATCAGGAACAATTAGAAGAAGATGTTGCAATGCTTCGTCAGATTCTGGATAATCTTTTAGCCTATTCATTATCTCAGGAAGATGTAATGAAACAATTTAAATCTATGAAATTAGGTTCTTCTGCTTACACAAAGAACATTAAGATTCAGCAGAATTTGAAACAACAGTTCAAACATGTCGACGATAGTTTGTTTGCATTATCATTACGTAATCCAAAAGTAGCAGAAGATGTAACGAAGGAAATTGGAAACGTACAATATAATATTGACAAAGCAATTGAAACCTTGACCGATGTTCAGGTTCCAAAAGGAGTTTCACACCAACAGTATGCTACTTCATCTGCAAATAAGTTAGCCGACTTTTTAAGTGATTTATTAAACAACATGCAGATGTCTATGTCAAAACCCGGAGCAGGAAAACCAAAACAAGGAGATGGACAAGGAATGCAATTGCCGGATATTATTCAAAAACAAAAAGGTTTGGGTGATAAAATGAAAGAAGGAATGAAGCAGGGGCAAAAACCTGGTGATGGAAAACAAGGCCAAAGTGGAGAAGGAAAACAAGGTCAGGGAAAAGAAGGTAAAGATGGACAGGCTAAAGAAGGACAAGGAAAAGGAAACCAAGGAAAGAATGGTGAAGGAAAAAATGGACAAGGAAGCAAAAATGGAGGTGAAGGTAAAGACGGTGAGAACGGTGATGATGGTGAAGGAGATGCGGAAGCGATCATGGAAATATATAAGGAGCAAGTAAAACTTCGTGAAGCATTACAAAAAGAATTAGCCAAACAAGGATTAGATTCTCAGGGTAAATCTGTAATCGATCAGATGAAGGCTTCAGAAAAACAACTTTTAAATAAAGGTTTCAACAATGAAAACTTGCAGCGCATCCTTAATATTCAGCAAGAATTATTAAAATTAAACAATGCAGTTCAACAACAAGGTCAGGATACGAAGCGTCAATCTGAAACAAACAAGGCTGAATTCTCTAATAAAACGAATGCTTTACCAAGCTCACTTTTAGAATATTTAAACAGTGTAGAGATTTTAAATAGACAATCGCTACCTTTGCGCTCGAATTTTAATCAAAAGGTTCAAGAATATTTCAATACAAAATGATCAATTTTAATTACGAAACCGAATTTAATTTAGACAACGAACAAGCCTTTTCTGATTGGTTGAGTGCTGTAATAGTTTCTGAAAAGAAAAACGAAGGAGAGATAAATTACATATTTTGTGACGATGAATATCTTCATAAGATAAATGTAGAATATCTAAATCATGACACACTAACAGATATTATCAGTTTTGATTATACAGTTGGAAACGAATTAAACGGAGATATTTTTGTTTCTATAGAAAGAGTAGAAGACAATGCAAAGGATTTTAATGTTTCTTTTGAAGATGAATTAAAACGTGTTCTTGCTCACGGTATATTACATTACTGTGGATATAAAGATAAAAGTGATAAAGATGCTGAATTAATGCGTTCGAAAGAAGATGAAAAGATTGCTATGTTTCACGTGGAACAGTAGATTAAATATCAAATTTTAAATTCCAAATTCCAATTGTTTCACGTGAAACATACCTGACACTTAAGTCTGTTTAATAAAACGTTTCACGTGGAAGAGTTTAATTTAAAGTTTTCTGATTAGTACAATTATAAAGTGTTTCACGTGGAACGTTTATGGTTTAATTTTTAAAACAAAGCCGTACTCTAAACTTTTTTTAAAGTAAAGTTAATTATGTTTCACGTGTAACACAGCATGAGATTTACGATTTTAAATTAAATAGTTTAAATCTGTTCCACGTGGAACATGATTTACGACTGTATATAGGATTTAGAATTTACGGATTGAAACTTGAAGCTTGAATATATCTATTGTTTCACGTGGAACGATTTTTCAGAATTGTAGTTGGAATTTGGGATTTCTGGTCTTGAATCTTATTTAAGATTGATTTGATAATTGCGCGTAAGCGCCGTTCCACGTGGAACAAAAAGTGTGAAGAAGTTAATTCTGAGAACTGCCTTAAACGGTTTGCAGAGAATAATAAAACAAAATGTTTTTAGAAGAATACGATGTTATAGTAGTTGGTGCAGGTCATGCCGGATCTGAAGCTGCGGCAGCAGCTGCAAATTTGGGATCGAAAACTTTATTGGTTACGATGAGTCTGCAAAACATTGCACAGATGTCTTGCAATCCCGCGATGGGAGGAATTGCAAAAGGACAAATTGTGCGTGAGATTGATGCGCTCGGTGGATACTCAGGAATTGTTTCTGACCGAACTGCAATTCAATTCAAGATGTTGAATAAATCAAAAGGACCTGCAATGTGGTCGCCGAGAGTTCAGAGTGATCGAATGCGTTTTGCCGAAGAATGGAGAATGATGTTGGAGGGAACTCCAAATTTGGATTTCTATCAGGAGATGGTAAAAGGTTTGATTATCGAAGACGGAAAGATAAAAGGAATCAGAACTTCGTTGGGAGTAGAGATTCGATCTAAATCTGTTGTGTTGACAAACGGAACTTTTTTGAATGGTTTGATTCATATTGGAGAAAAACAATTTGGAGGAGGAAGAGCAGGAGAAAGTGCCGCCACCGGAATTACCGAAGATTTAGTTCGAGCAGGTTTTGAATCTGGAAGAATGAAAACCGGAACGCCACCACGAGTTGATGGTCGTTCTTTGGACTATTCGAAAATGAATGAAGAAAAAGGAGATGCAAAGCCAGATAAGTTTTCTTATTCGGATTTAACCGTTCCGTTAACGCATCAAAGATCTTGTCACATGACATACACGTCGCTTGATGTTCATGATATTTTGAGAGAAGGTTTTGATCGTTCTCCAATGTTCAACGGAAGAATCAAAAGTCTAGGGCCAAGATATTGCCCTTCGATAGAAGATAAGATAAATCGTTTTGCTGATAAAGAACGTCACCAATTATTTGTTGAGCCGGAAGGATGGAATACTTGTGAAGTTTACGTAAACGGATTTTCGACTTCGTTGCCCGAAGATATTCAATTTAAAGCTTTGAGTTCTGTTGCCGGTTTTGAGAAAGTGAAATTCTTTCGTCCGGGTTACGCAATCGAATACGATTATTTTCCGCCAACGCAATTGAAACATACTTTGGAAACAAAGCTTGTTGAAGGTTTATATTTTGCCGGACAAATAAATGGAACAACAGGATATGAAGAAGCAGCTTCGCAAGGATTGATGGCCGGAATAAATGCGCATTTAAAAGTGCATGAAAAAGCGCCATTAATTTTAAAACGTGATGAAGCGTATATCGGAGTTTTGATTGATGACTTAATTACGAAAGGAACGGAAGAACCATATCGTATGTTTACATCAAGAGCAGAGTATAGAACTTTGTTGCGCCAGGATAATGCCGATTTTAGATTAACACCAATGTCACACGAAATTGGTCTTGCTTCTGAAGCTCGTTTGCGTAGAATGGAAAAGAAATTAAATGAGTCTGAAAAGATGGTTGCTTTCTTTAAAGAGACAAGTGTTTCGGTTGCGGAGACAAATCCAATTCTGGAAGAGAAAGAAACAGCTCCAATTACGCAAGGCGATAAAATGTTTAAAGTTTTTTCACGTCCGCAAATTGATTTGGAGGATATGATGAAATTTGAAAAAGTAAAAGAATACATAGAAGCAAATGATGTTGATCAGGAAATTTTGGAGCAAGCCGAAATCCAGGTCAAATATTCTGGTTATATCGAAAAGGAAAGAAACAACGCAGACAAACTAACTCGTTTAGAAGAAGTGAAAATTCCGGAGAATTTCGATTACAATAAAATCAAATCAATGTCTATTGAAGCAAAACAAAAGTTGAGCAAGATTCGTCCTGTTACAATTTCTCAAGCTTCAAGAATAAGCGGAGTGTCACCAAGTGATATTTCTGTGCTTTTGATTTATATGGGAAGATAAGTTTTGTTTCAGGTTTTCTTTGTTTCAGGTTTCAGGTTGTGCTCTGTGATAAAAATGTGAATAAAGATATAATGATTAAATTGTTCCACGTGAAACGTATTTAAAATTTTGATCTAAATTCTGAAATCTAAAAATGACATTTGTTCCACGTGAAACTAAATTTGATATACTTTGTCATTCCGAGGAAAGAGGAATCTCCGTAGCAAGATCGGCAAAGACTGGTTCTTTGATTGTGGAGTTTCTTGCGAAGATTGCTTCGCCAGTTCGCTATCGCTCGTGTCCTCTTTCCTCGGAATGACAAAAGAGATGAAATCTAAATTTTTGTTTTATGAAGATCGTTGAAAAAGAAGTTTTATCATTAGAAGAAAAAGAAGTTTTACGTGAACTTTGGAATAACGAATATCCGACAAGATTACATTTAAAAACTATTGAAGATTTTGAATTGTATTTGAACGGACTTTCGAACACAAAACATTATTTACTGTTTGATGATTCAGATGAAATAATTGGATGGACATTTACTTTTTTAAGAGAAGGAGAAGATTGGTTTGCGATAATTCTGAATAGTAAAATCCAGGGAAAAGGAAATGGTTCGCTTTTGATCAATGAAATTAAAAAGAATAAAACGAGTTTGAATGGTTGGGTAATTGATCAGGAAAATGAAGTAAAACAAAATAACGAATTGTATAAATCTCCAATGCCATTTTATATTAAAAATGGTTTTACAATTTTGAGTGAAACAAGAATTGAAAATGAAAAAATGTCGGCTGTAAAAATAAATTGGAAGAGCTAAAAGAAAAATATAAATACTAAAATAATAAACCCTAAAAGTTGAAATTTTACTTTTAGGGTTTTGCTATAATATTAAACCAAAATACCTATAATTAAAAAATGGACGTTTTAAACAAAAAACATTTTCTTACTGTAAAAGACCATTCTGTATCTAAAGAAATTTTCGAATTGTATCACGACGAAACTTTAGACATGTTGATTACATCTCCGCAACCAGATTTGGAAAATCTTGGAAAATATTATGAAAGCGAAGATTATATTTCGCACACAGATAACAAACGTTCGTTGTTTGAAAAAGCATATCACTTTGTGAAAAATATTGCTTTAAAAAACAAACTCAATTTGATTAATGCGGAACAATCTCAAAAGGGAAAAATTTTAGACATTGGTGCCGGAACCGGAGATTTTTTATTAACGGCAAAAAATGACGGTTGGGAAACTGTTGGAGTAGAACCAAGCGAAAGAGCAAAAAATATTGCGAAGCAAAAAGGAATTTCTTTTGTGGACGAAATTAGCGTTCTCGAAAATAATTCTTTTGACGTGATTACAATGTGGCACGTTTTAGAACACATTCCAAATTTAGAACTTCAAATTCAGGAATTGAAGCGTTTGTTAAAACCAACTGGAACATTAATTGTTGCGGTTCCAAATTTTAAATCATACGATGCAAAACATTACAAAGAATTTTGGGCAGCTTTTGATGTGCCAATTCATTTTTGGCATTTCTCAAAAAAAGCCATTCAGTCGCTTTTTGAAAAAGTAGATATGAAGTTAGAAAAAGTGCTTCCAATGAAATTTGATTCTTTTTACGTGAGCTTATTATCTGAAAAATACAAAACCGGAAAAATGAATTATATTAGCGCGTTTTTTGTTGGCTTAAAGTCAAATTTGAAAGCGGGCAGTACAAAAGAGTATTCATCTCACATTTACGTCCTAAAAAACAGCTAAAACGCAAAATAAGCGCGTTTCCAGCGCTTTTTCTGGCTGGGCGAGGAGAAATATCCTCTTTTTCGAGAAACAGGCTCTAATAACAGCTATAAAAGCCGCTTTTAATAGCGGTTTTTTATGCTTTTAGACGGTTCTATAAATAAAAACAATACCATAAAAAACGAGTGTTTTTTCAAATTTTACGCTGAATTTTCAAATTTCAAATTTGAAAATAGAATGATGTAAAAATTGCTGAAATTTTGTTTTTATGTCGAAGTTTTATTTTTGTGTTTTTCAAAGTAAAATTTCATAAATGATACTTTTTATTCGAATTTCTATTTCTGAAAATTGCAGAACAAAAAAAATGAAATTTTGATAATTTTTTGGACTGTGATCAATTTTAAAAATACAAGGCAGTAAAAATGATAAACGGATAGCGTTTTATGCTCAAAAAACGGCTGAAACGCTAAATAAGCCTATTTGCAGTGTTTTTTCAAGAAGAATGAGGGTTTTGTTATCTTTTTTGAGAAAACGGCTCTAATAAAAGCTGTGGAAGTCATTTTTAATAATGATTTTTTATGCTAATGTTTTTCTTTATAAGTAAAACTAATATCATAAAATTCGAGCATTTTTTAAACTTTATGTTGATGCTATTTATTTTTTTATATTTTTGTCTTCAATACATTAAAAAAATTAGAAATTTAGAAAATGAAAAAAGCATTAGTAATTATCGCACTTTCAATTTCGGTTGTTTCGTGTAATAAAACAGCAGAAGTTAAGGAAGTAAAAACAGCTTACGTTGATACTTCGGTTTTAATGAAAGAGTACACTGAAGCGAAAGATCTTGAGGCAAAATACAAAGCTCAAGCTGAAGAAAAGGGAAGACAACTACAAGCGGAAATTACTCGTTTTAAACAAGACGCTGCTAATTTTCAAAGTCAGGCACAAGCAAATGGGCAAGCCTGGGCTCAACAAAGAGGTGCTGAGTTGCAAAAGAGAGAGCAACAATTGGGTTACGCTCAGCAAGCATTATCTCAACAATTACAACAAGAAAGTGGTGTTGAAATGGATTCTCTTGTAAGTGGAGTTAAAAAATTCATTAAAGAATACGGTAAGAAGAACGGTTACTCTTATATCTACGGTACTGGTGATGCTGCAACAGTATTATATGCTGAAGATAAGTATGATATCACAAAAGATATTATTAAAGCTTTGAATGATAAATACAAAGATTCTCCAAAAGCAGAAGCTAAGCCTGCAGCAAAAGAAGGCGAAGCTGCTAAAAAATAATACCACACCAACGAAATAATTAAAAAACCTAAATCTACCCTACCGGATTTAGGTTTTTTCTTTTATAAAAATAAGATACTTTTAGTTCTTCAATTATTGCCCAATGCAAAACGTTTCAGAAGCTGCTGCTTACACTTTACAATTCATCAATCAAACGCAAAAATCTATATTTCTTACCGGTAAAGCTGGTACAGGAAAAACTACGCTTTTGCGCGAAATTATCGCTACAACGCACAAAAACACTGTTGTGGTAGCTCCCACGGGAATTGCTGCCTTAAACGCGGGCGGAGTAACCATTCATTCGATGTTTCAATTGCCATTTTCGGCGTTTATTCCATCGTACGATGAAGCATCAAAATTTACTGAAACGGTGAAGTTTGAGAATAAAGAAACACTTCGCAGACACTTTAAAATGAACAATGTAAAGCGAAATGTGATTCGTAATATGGAATTGCTAATCATTGACGAAGTAAGTATGCTGCGTGCTGATTTACTGGATGCAATTGATTTTATGATGCAAACCGTTCGCAGAAATTCACGCTCTTTTGGCGGTGTTCAGGTGCTTTTTATTGGCGATTTGTTGCAATTACCGCCCGTAATCAGGGATGAAGAATGGCGAACTTTACGCAATTATTACAAAGGAAAATTCTTCTTTCATTCGCATGTAATTCAGCAAAATCCACCGCTTTATATCGAATTATCCAAGATTTATCGCCAGACAGACGACACTTTTATTTCTGTTTTAAACAATCTTCGAAATAATCAGATTACACCTCAGGATATTACCGTTTTAAACGAATATGTAAAACCCGATTTCGACTTAAAAAACAATCCCGGTTACATTACGCTGACAACTCATAACGCAAAAGCAGATTCGATTAATGAACAGGCTATTAATGATTTAGCTGGAAATGAATTTGCTTTTCAGCCTTTTATTGTTGGAGATTTTCCCGAGAAAATATTTCCGGTTGAAGAAAATCTGAAATTGAAAGTAGGTGCGCAGGTTATGTTTGTGAAGAATGATATTTCTTTTGAAAAGCGCTATTTCAATGGAAAAATGGGCATTATAAAATCACTTTCACCTGAAGAAATCTTCGTTCATTTTCCTAAAGAGAATAAAACCATTGAAGTTGAGAAATACGAATGGAAAAACATTCGCTATAAAGTAAATGATCTCACAAAAGAGGTTGAAGAAGAGGTTTTAGGCACATTTGCACATTATCCCCTTAAATTGGCGTGGGCAATTACGGTACACAAAAGTCAGGGTTTGACATTTGAGAAAGCTGCGCTCGATGTATCGCAAGTTTTTTTGCCGGGACAAGCATATGTAGCATTATCTCGTTTAACTTCCTTAAACGGGCTTATTTTACTTTCTCCGTTACAAATGAATGGAATTTCTAACGATCAGGACGTAATGGATTATTCTTTAAACAAAGCAACAGAAGAAGTTTTAAAGAACTCTTTGCATTTTGAAACCAAAAATTTTATTCATAACTATTTGATTAACAGTTTTAACTGGACCGATTTAGCGCAGGAATGGCGCAATCACCGTTTTAGTTATAACGAAAATGCAGTGAATTCTGAAAAAGCCAAGCATTCGGTTTGGGCGGCAAAGCGTCTCGAAACTATTGAGTTGCTTTTAGATCCATCTCAAAAATTCATCCATCAGCTCAATAAAATTTTCAATAAAGAAACTGTTGATCTGTTCTTTGTGCAGGAAAGGGTAGTGGCTGCTTATGATTATTTTTTCAAGCCGATGGACAAACTGGTGACAGATCTTTTGCAGAAAATGGCTGAAATTCAGAAATTTAAAAAAGTAAAAGAGTTTTACGAAGAATTAGCATTTTTAGATGATTTGCAAACAAAGGCCGTTTTGCGCTTAATGAAAGCTAAATTATTAATTGAAATTGTCGTTGCAGGCGAGACTATTTGCAAAGAAAAATTAAGCTCTTCAGCGATTAAAAATTACAAATTAGACAAGATTGCAAAGATTCGCGAGGAATTAAACATGACGAATACCGATATCTTTAAAACGGAAGAACCTGTTGTTCGTTATACAGCAAGGAAATTAGATAAAAATGAACCTAAAGCTGCTAAAAAAACTACTATAGAAGAAACGCATGATTTGTGGCTGGAGAAAAATTCAATTGCAGATATAGCGCGCATTCGTAAGCTAACCGTGCAAACTGTTGAAACGCATTTTGTTAAACTAATTCAGGCTAATAAAGTTGATATTTCAGATGTTCTGCCGTACGATAAAATTCTGGCTTTGCGCGAAGCTTTTGAGTTCTATCAGGAAGAGTCTTTGAATCCATTAAAAGAAAAATATGGGGATGAATTTACCTGGGATGAACTTAAAATGTTCAAGGCCAGTATTAATTGATTTTTAGATTTTGCTAATTAACATTATGTAAAATAGAAAAATTAGAAATTATTTTAAGACTTTTTAATTGTTCCACGTTAAACATATAATTCTGATTTTGAATAATGTAGAAGCTGTAATGTTCGAATAAAACATTAATTTGCTAACTTTATAGTTATCAGATTTATAATTAATAAAATGATTTATAGATGAAAATTAGAATAATATACCTCATTATTTTTTGCAGTCAATTGACTTTTAGCCAGGATTTAAAACCAGAATATCAAAAGTTTATCAAAAGCTTTATTGCTAATGTAAAAAGCAATAACAAAGAGGGAGTTGCGGCTTTTATTTCTTTTCCGCTTGGAAGAGATTATCCAATTCCGAACGTTAAAAACAAAGCTGATTTTGTAAAAAGATACGATCAGATTTTTGATGCGACGTTGAAAAATGAAATCATTAAATCAAATCCCGCAAAAGATTGGTCGGAAGTTGGCTGGCGAGGAATTATGCTGAATCAAGGCACTTTATGGATTGATACTGATGGAAAAATTATTAGTATTAATTATCAATCTCAGGCTGAGAAAAATCTTAGTAATAAATTGATTGCGGCCGAGAAAGCAAAACTGCATCCTTCAATCGCAAAATTTAAAGCTCCGGAATATATTCTGGAATCGTCAAAATTCAGAATTAGAATTGATGATTTAGGAAATAATAATTACCGTTATGCTTCTTGGTCTCTCAAACAAAAAATGAGTGAAAAGCCTGATTTAGTTATTACTAACGGAAAATGGATTCCCGACGGAAGTGGAGGAAATAGCTATTTCGATTTTAAAAAAGGTGATTATCTGTATCGATGTTACATCATCGTTTTAGGGACAAATGATTCACCGCCTGCGACTTTGACCATTTATCAAAACAATAAAAAGATTCTGGAGCAAGATGCTATTATTGTAAAATAATATTTACTTTAAAAACATTTTTGATAGGTTTAATAGTGTTAAAATATTAATTAATTGTCTAGTATTCAATATTTAAGGTTATTTTTATAAAGCATTTAAATGCATAAAATCTTATAAATAAGCTTTTCTAACTATTAATTTTTTTAACCTTAAAACCTATTTAACTATGACAAACAATCCATTTTTGGCCGCTCCAAAGTATGCAATTACTCATTTTGATTCTGCTCAAACCGACAATTTTCCAAATGAAGTTCCGCGAGACATTAAAAATGTAACATCAGTTTTGCCATTGCTTACACCTTTACCACAAGTTGCAGGCGGACCCATTAACATCATGACATTAGCCTCTACAGATCCGGATTATATGTGGGGAGTTTCACTTACAGATGTTTCCTATATCAGAGTTTCAAATGATAATTTTACGCCGCTTTACAGATTACCACTTCCCGGCGCTCCAACTATTGTAACATCACTTTTAGCATCTGTTTTAAATCAGCCGTTTGCATCAATTACTGCAATTCAAACTGCATTGAGCGCACTTGGGCTTGGCGGAGGAAGCGGTTTTGGACTTTTTGGAGGCGTTTATAGTGTTGTAGATAATAATAATGATGTGTATGTGAATTATTTAGGAGCAATAAATGCAATAAATTTAAAATCATCAGTTTTATTTCCGGGAATTGAAGTTAAAAGAAGCATACAGACGTCTACAGTTCTCCCGAGTGGCGAATCGGTTGCGGGATTATCGATGACATTTGACGGACGTTTGATTGTTGTTGGCGGACGTTCTATTACAATATTAAACAGAAATCTAACAGCTCCTGCTTTAGCGCAATATACTTTTAGCCCAACAGAAACAATATCTAATTCTGTGGCAGTAGATGAAGATGGTGGAATTTATGTTGTTACCGATGAAAAAATGTACAAATTGGTTTGGACAGGAACCATAATTTCCTCTAATCCGGCAGATGGTGCCTGGGAATCTGCTTATCCTACAGGAGATACTTTCCCGACTCTTTTTGGTTCCGGCTCTGGCGCAACACCAACTTTAATGGGTTTTGGAAATGATGCAGATAAACTGGTAGTTATTACAGACGGGCTGAAAAGAATGGGCTTGATCGCCTTTTGGCGAAATGAAATTCCGGTTGGTTTTACAGATAGAATTGCAGGACAGATACAAGTAACTTGCGGCTTACCATTGACAACAGAATTTATACAAACAGATCAATCTGTAGCAGTAAGCGGATATGGCGCTTTTGTTGTAAATAATGTTAGTCTGACAGATGACCAGCTAACCGGAGCAGTTCTTGTAGATGCAATTGCCCGGGGACCAATTTTAGACGCCCCCTTTGGAGTAGAAAGGTTTGAATGGAATCCCGTTACACATTCATGGAGTTCTGTCTGGACTCGCGGAGATGTTTCAGATGTAAGTATGGTTCCCGGAATTAGTACAGGATCTAATATCGTTTTTGTAAATGGATATTATAAAGCGGCAGGAACAGGATGGGAAATTACCGGTTTGGATTGGCTAACAGGCCATACTGTACACAAGAGAATTTTTGGAAATAATATTTTTGGAAATGGTTTTTATGCCCTTATTCAATATATTGGCAATGGAGATTTAATTATGAATAGTCTTATCGGGCATGGCCGTGTACAGCAAAATGGAGTTGTTTACCTGACATAGAGCAAAGATAATTATGAGATAAAAAAATCCTGTTCCACATGAAACAGGATTTTTATTTTTATATCTGCGCTTGCGCTTTATCTAAAGCCTTTTGCTGATCAATTTGCTTTACTTTAAGTTTTTGAATTTCAAGCTCATTCTTTTTTATTTTCAATTGTTGTTTTTGAGATTCTTCATCAGAAAGTGAACCTAGTTTTGAATTTATTTTTTGATTCTCAGATTCTAATTTAGCAACTTTCTTTTTACTGTTAGCTAAATCTTTTTCAGAATTTTTGAGATCTTTTTGATGTTTCTCTACTTGCTTTTTCTCTTTTTCTACTCGCTTTTGTTCCTTTTTTAATTTTGCCTGTTCGTCATTAAGTTTTGCATGATATTCATCAGATGCTTTTTTAGCGTCTTTTTCGGCCTTCTGGTTGATGATTTGCTGCTGTTTGTCACTAGTCACTATTTTCTGTGCAAAAAACGCCTGAGAACTCAACATTAGCATTAACGCCAAAGTAAATTTAATTGTAGTATTCATTAATGTTTATTTTTAAAATTTACCAGCAAAAATAAACGGTGAATTATCTGCACGACGGCTGCAGAAGATTTTTAAGGGACAAAATAGGGCAAAAAAAATCCAATTCTGCAGAATTGGATTTTTTAATTTTTATAAGGATTCGACTAAAATCCAGGCATCCGGATTTTCGCCTTTCTGAATTTCTTTTTGTGCTTTTTCGGCTTCGGCCATTGTTGCATAACTTCCGTACAAAACCGGAAATAAACCATGTTTGTTTTCACCAAGCATTCTCGCACTGTAACCGTCTTTAATCAACTGATCGTATGCTTTTTTGGCATTTTGTTCACTTCTAAAAGCTCCCGCCATAATGTGATAAGGCATTTTTTTTGTTTCTACAGTTTCTGTTTTTGAAGAATCTACAGAAAGTGTAACTGCCGGCAACGGATTTTGAATAAAAAATGTTGCTTCTTGTATTTTGTTTTCTACCTTTTTCTGAACTGCGCTTTCAACGATAAGTGTTTGTGTTGCAATTTGGTTTTGATAAATAGGATATCCAATACTTCCTGTAATTCCAAGACCTAAAACGAATATTGCAGCATATCTTAAATATGATTTTGAGGATTTAATTTCATCTTCATCTTCGTTTATGGCGATAGCTTCTCTTTCTTCAAGTTCTGCCACTTTTTTCTCAAACATTTCTCTTTTTACAACAGGAGAAACAAACGGACTTAGTCCGAAAGAGCTTGTTAGATAGTTATGTTGATCGTTTGGTGAGAAAACCATATTTTGATCTGCATTCAAACGAATATCACCAATATTTTTTAATTGCAAAGAACCATATTCTTCCAGTACTTTTTTCCAGTTTAAAACCTCGTGTGCAATGGCACTAACAGCAAAACCGTATGATGTGTTTTCTGCCTGAGCAATATGATTTGCCAATAGTCCGTCATTGTTTTTCAATAGACCATTGAATGAGATTGTTTTTTTTGGTGGAAAAAACGAATTTGTGCTCTCATTCACCTGAGCCGGCTGAATTTCTGTTAGAAATGCTCCAAATCCGGGAACCGTTACACACTGATAACGATACAATAATTGCGCGATGTAAGTTTCGATTTTCATAGTAACAAAGTTATGCATCCAATATAGTTATCAAAATTTTATTCACAATTTTTATTAACAATCCGCATTGTTCTACATGTTGTTCTTTTTCAACGATTTAAATATAATTAGTTTTTTGATAATAATTATAATAAGGTTTAAATATTTTATTTTAGCAGGAAATTACTTCTGTTTTATATCTTTGTTCTTCTTAAAAGTAGTTGGGATGTTATTGTTTTAAAGATTTTTTCTACTTCTTAAAAATTAAATTTTATTATGTCAGAACAAGATTTGTTTTATTTGTTGGCCTTATTAAAAGTCGAAGGTGTTGGTGATATTATGGCCAAAAAATTACTAACTCATTTTGGAAAGGCAGAAACGGTTTTTACAACAAAAACAAATCAAATTGCAGCCATTGATGGAGTTGGTGCTGCTTTATTAAAAAATTTGAAAGACAAATCCATCTTTGAAAAAGCGAGTAAAGAACTTGATTTTATTAAATCTAATGATGTAAAAGTTTCTTTCTTTCAGGACGAAAATTATCCGGAACGCCTGAAACATTGTTTTGATTCGCCTGTTTTGATCTTTTCTGCAGGAAATATGAATTTAAAAAACAAAAGAATAATCAGTATTGTCGGCACGCGCCAGATCACTTCGTACGGAACGGATTTTTGTAGAAAACTAATTGAAGATTTGGCACCTCTTGATCCCGTAATTGTGAGTGGTTTTGCTTACGGAGTTGATATCGTAGCCCACCAAATTGCGATGGAACATAATTTGCAAACTATTGGCGTTCTGGCGCATGGTCTCAATCAGATTTATCCAAAAACGCACAAAAAATATGTTGCAAAAATGGAACAGAACGGTGGTTTTATTACCGAATTCTGGAGTTCATCAAATCCTGATAAAGAAAATTTTGTACGCCGAAATCGCATTGTAGCCGGAATGACGGAAGCTACAATTGTCATTGAATCTGCTGATAAAGGAGGATCATTGATTACCGCAAATCTTGCCAATGATTATAATCGAGATGTTTTTGCGGTTCCGGGCCGAGTTACTGATAAGTACAGCCAGGGCTGCAATGATTTGATTAAAACACAAAAAGCAAATGTTCTGTCGAGCGCGGCAGATTTGATTTATATGCTCAATTGGGACATCGAGAAAAAGGTAAAATCAATTCAAAAATCATTGTTTGTTGATCTCGAACCTGATGAACAAAAAGTGTATGATTTTTTAATAAAAAATGGTAAAGAATTACTGGATATTATTGCCTTGCAGTGCGATTTCCCGATTTTTAAAATTTCAGGAGTCTTGCTAAATATGGAACTTAAAGGCGTAATTCGGCCATTGCCAGGCAAATTATTTGAAGCTATTTAACGAGTAATTACTGAATTAAAATTATTTTTTCCTTTAAAATGTCTGTATAATTGATAGAGGACAATAATTAAAATAATGGCAAATACAACATTCAGAATCTGAAATAAATAGGGTGGAACATCATAATCTTCTACAAACTTATTCATCTTATTTGGTTTTGATTATACTTGAAAGTATTGATTTTGATGAAATTACGAATTATTTATTAAAGTTTCTACATTCTAAAATAAAAAAACCTCCTGCGTAAACAAGAGGTTATATTTATTTTTGAAAAAGGTTTATTTTCCGAAACCAAGAACTTCGCGAACCTTTGCCAAAACACCATCCGCAACAACAGAAGCTTTTAAGGCTCCTTTTTTCAATAGTGCATCAACTTCTTCAAGGTTGTTGATATAGTAATTGTATTTTTCTCTTTCGGTTTTAAATTTTTCTGTAATCAATTCAAACAAAGCTTGTTTGGCGTGACCGTAACCGTAATTTCCACCTAGATAATTCGCTCTCATTTCAGCAATTTGAGTTTCATTTGCCAGTAAAGAATAAATCGCAAAAGCGTTGCAGGTATCCGGATTTTTCGGTTCTTCAAGCGGTGTACTATCGGTTTCGATACTCATAACCTGCTTGCGAAGCGTTTTATCATCCAAGAAAATATTGATAATATTATTGGCAGATTTACTCATTTTTCCACCGTTTGTTCCCGGAATCAACATACTGTCTTCCTGAATTTTAGCTTCAGGAATTACAAATGTTTCCCCCATTTGATGGTTGAAACGAGATGCCACATCACGTGTAATTTCCAAATGCTGCAATTGGTCTTTTCCAACCGGAACAAATTCTGCATCATACAGCAAAATATCTGCTGCCATTAACATCGGATAAGTAAAAAGTCCCGCATTTACATCGTCTAAACGATCGGCTTTATCCTTGAAAGAATGTGCCAAAGTCAAACGTTGAAAAGGAAAAAACAGCTTAAATACCAGGTTAATTCAGCAGTTTGAGTCACATCAGATTGTCTGTAAAATGTAACCTTATCAGGATTTAGTCCGCACGCAAGCCATGCCGCAGCTGTACTATACGTGTTTTCTCTTAATGTTTTACCATCTTTAATTTGCGTAATCGAATGTAAATCAGCAATAAACAAATATGATTCATTTGCAGGATTGTTTGATAATTCGATTGCAGGAATAATTGCTCCTAATAAATTGCCTAAGTGTGGCGTTCCAGTACTCTGAACACCGGTTAGTATTTTTGCCATTCTCGTTTTTTCTTATTACTAAACGCAAAGTTCGTTTTTTTACGGCAAACTGTGTAATTTTTTAATTGTAAATGTTTTTTCTGGGAATGTTTAATTTTTTACCACGGAGAACACGAAGTTTTTCACAGA
The DNA here is from genome assembly GCF_979258275.1 of Flavobacterium sp. AC274. Lineage (NCBI taxonomy): Bacteria > Pseudomonadati > Bacteroidota > Flavobacteriia > Flavobacteriales > Flavobacteriaceae > Flavobacterium > Flavobacterium sp. AC274. Next base: position 598,493 of record NZ_OZ409852.1, read on the forward strand.
GGGAAGAAGTTTTTAAGTTTGCAGATAAAATAAATTTTATTGAGAGCACAAAGTTAAGTGCATTATTAATCGTTGATCACTCTTCTGACTCCATTTTTTAATAAAATTTCATTGAAATTTATAAGTAATCCTAGTTTATAATTACCAAGTTTTAAGTAAGTCAACGTTTGAGCTAAATGAATTGTAGTTAAAGATTCTACGCTTTTAATTTCTACTATAAATTTATTTTCAACCAATAAATCGATACGGTAACCACAATCTAATTTTACTTCTTCAAATATTACTGGCATCAGCTTTTCCTTTTCTACTAAAAGTCCTCTCTGTTTAATTTTGTAGTAGAGACATTCTTGATAAGCATTTTCTAACAAACCAGGTCCTAAAGCTTTATGGACCTGAATTGCTAATCCAATTATGATAGTTGATATTTCATTTTCTGTCATATAACATTCTATTTTTTAACGCATATTTTCGTATAAAAATAATGTTTTTTTTTCCACATGGAGCATAAAATTTTCGCAAAGTGACGAAGTATTTGCTAATAAATTGAAAATCAAAAGAATTTTTGAAGATAGGGTCAAAGTTATAAAACTCTGTGATCTTATTACTTGCAATCAAGTTTCAATCCTACTTCTTTTCTCTGTGAAAAAACTTTGTGTTCTCTGTGGTAAAAAACATTCCAGTTTTATCAACACCAAAAATTCTTTTTGTAAAATTTACTTCTGATTTCTTACATTTGAAACCATGAAAGGATTTAAAATTATTTTTTGGGTTTTGTGGCGCATTTGGTTTTACATTTTAATGGCCATTCCGATATTGATTATGCTGCCGTTTTTGCTAGTTTCTATTATTTCGGAAAGCGGATACCCCTATTTTTTTAAAATGGCCCGCATTTGGGCTAAATTTATCCTTTTTGGGATGGGTTTTTATTATACGATCGAACGTTTGCAGAAACTTGAGAAGGGAAAGAGTTACATGATCGTCGCAAATCATACTTCAATGACAGATATTATGCTGATGTTGGCTATAGTTCGAAATCCGTTTGTATTTGTTGGAAAAAAGAGCTTTCAAAAATTCCGTTATTTGGATTTTTCTATAAAAGAACTTGTATTCTGGTTGACAGAAATTCATCGAGAAGCAAAAATGAAGTTTTTAAAAGGGCACAAGACAGACTTAGTCAAGGACTTAGTATTTGTATTTTTCCTGAAGGCGGGGTTCCTGACGATGAAACTATTTTGTTGGATGAATTTAAAGACGGCGCTTTTCGCTTGGCAATAGATCATCAAATTCCGATTGTACCTATTGTTTTTGCAGACAATAAAGAACGATTCTCGTATACTTTTTTGAGTGGAAGTCCGGGAAAAATGAGAATAAAGGTTTTGCCATTTATTGAAACCAAAGGCTTAACAGGTGAAAACAGGAAAGATCTAAGAGATCAGGTGAGACAAGTGATTTATAAAGGATTACTTGAATTTAAAAAGAAAAAGTAACCAGAGCACTTAAAATAATAAACCCGGCAAACTGTAAAGCTTGCCGGGTTTTATTTTGAATTAAAACCCCTTTTATATTCAAAATTTATCGATGTATTATTTTCTCAGAAATAAAACGTAATACTTTCTTAATTTTTAATTTGGTTTTTCTACGGTTTTTATTCAACAACACTTCTAGTTTCTCTTTCATGGTTACAAATCTTAAGGGTTGGTAATAAAGAGTTTGATTAAAACTCAAGTTAACGTCACAATTAATAGATTCTAAAAAATGAAAAAGGTTGCGTTTAAACGTAAAATATTTCTTAAAAAAGAATAAAAACCCGTTAGCACCAAAAAAACTAACGGATCTTTATAAACAATAAACAACCAAATTTATTCTAAAAACAAACTTTTGATTAAGGTATTTATGGCAGTAAATACCGTGTAAAATCTTGAGTCTCTTTATAAGATGTAATTGTTTTAAAAGGGTTGCGTCAGTTTTTTGTTTTTTTTGAAATAAAAAAACCCGACAAGTTTTTTAAAACTGTCGGGTTTGAATTATAAACGCTGCAATTAGCAGATATTTAATATTTTATGCGTTAGCCAATTCTTTGATGTGCGCTTTTATTTTAAGTTCTAATTCATCAGCTAATTCCGGATTATCTTTAATTAATGCTTTTACAGCATCACGACCTTGTCCTAATTTTGTATCTCCGTAGCTAAACCATGAACCTGCTTTTTTAACAATGTCAAACTCAACTGCTAAATCAAGAATTTCACCTGTTTTAGAAACCCCTTCTCCGTACATAATGTCGAATTCAGCAGTTTTAAAAGGCGGTGCTACTTTGTTTTTAACCACTTTTACTTTAGTTCTGTTTCCGATAACATTTTCACCATCTTTAATTTGAGATGAACGACGAATATCTAAACGTACTGAAGCATAGAATTTTAAGGCGTTACCACCCGTTGTAGTTTCAGGATTTCCAAACATAACACCAATTTTCTCTCTCAACTGGTTGATGAAGAAAACAGTACAATTTGTTTTACTGATAGTTCCTGTAAGTTTTCTCAAAGCCTGAGACATCAAACGTGCGTGAAGACCCATTTTTGAATCTCCCATTTCACCTTCGATTTCACTTTTTGGAGTCAACGCAGCAACCGAGTCAATAACAACTATATCAATTGCTCCTGAACGAATTAAGTTTTCGGCAATTTCTAAAGCCTGCTCTCCATTGTCTGGCTGAGAGATGATTAGATTTTCGATATCTACGCCTAATTTCTCAGCATAATTTCTATCAAAAGCGTGCTCTGCATCTATAAAAGCAGCAATTCCTCCGGCTTTTTGAGCTTCGGCAATTGCGTGTAAAGTTAATGTTGTTTTACCAGAAGATTCCGGTCCGTATATTTCGATAATTCTTCCTTTTGGGTAACCGTTTACTCCAAGTGCTAAATCTACACCAAGAGAACCTGAAGAAATTGTCTCAACTTCTACAATGGCTTTATCTCCCATTTTCATTACAGTTCCTTTACCGTAAGTCTTATCTAGTTTGTCAAGCGTAAGTTGGAGCGCTTTTAATTTGGCTTCTTTTTCTGAACTCATCTTTTCTTTTTCTTTTACTTCTTTTACTTTTTCTTTCATCTATATTTTTATAATTCTTTCATTCTCAAAATAAACCGGAATTTAAATAGCTTCCTGATTTAGATTTTTCATGGGCATGTAATTCTGTAAAATTACTTCTTTTTTTGAAGTTTCATTGTTCCAAATTGTATCAAATTTTCACAAAAATTGTCCTATAAAAATAAAGCCTTTAATTCTGTAGCTTCTGACGGTTTTATTTTTCCGGCAAGCAGTAAACTTAGTTGTTTACGACGAAGTGCGGCGTCAAAACGTTGTATTTCAAGTTCAGTTTCCGGTATAATTGCCGGCACTTCAACAGGTCTTCCGCTATCATCCACCGCGACAAAAGTATAAATAGCTTCGTTGGCTTTGGTTCTGCTTCCCGACTCACGGTCTTCTACCCAAACATCGATAAAAACTTCCATAGAACTTTTAAATGATCTGGAAACTTTTGCTTCTATTGTCACTACGGCTCCAAGGGGAATGGCCCTGTTAAAAGCAACGTGATTTACAGATGCCGTAACTACAATTCGGCGGGAATGTCTGCGTGCCGCAATACTTGCAGCGCGGTCCATTCTGGCTAATAATTCGCCGCCAAAAAGGTTGTTTAAAGGATTAGTTTCGCTCGGTAAAACTAAATCGGTTAAAATAGTTAGAGATTCTGAAGGGTGTTTTGGATTCATTTTTTTAATGTAAAATTATTTTTTGCTATCCGCTAAAGCGAACAATTTATTTTTTGCCACAGATTTCAGATTATTAATCATTTTAATTTGAAATCTGTGGCATATTATTTAATTCAGCCAATAAACAGCCATAATGGCTGGAACAAAATAAATAACAATGGTTCTTGCTCCATCGTAATCTTTGGCCAATCGTTGTCCAAAAAGCATCATTAACAATGAGATACATGAAAAAACAGCACCATAAAAACCAAATTCACGACCACTTTTTGTTACTAATTGTATAGCACCAACGACACATAAAATTCCGGAAATTAATTCTAAAATTAAGAGGTGAAGAAGCGCGAGTGGCACTTGGTTTTTTAGTGGGGTTTTTGCAAAATGTTCTTTTAGCCAGGTAACATTATCTTTCCAGTAAAAAATTTTCTCGTAGCCTGATTGTAAAAATGTTAAGGCCAAAAAAATCAAAAGTAAAATAGAGGCAACATTATTCATTTGAAAATTATTTTTTATGAATTAAACGAGTCAGTTTTATAGATAAATCTGTTAAAATTATTTTTGCATTTCCGTTTCTTTCAATATGGTACATCGCATCTGAAAGTTCTTTGAAAATGTCATGAATGTTGTTTCCGTTTACAAATGGTGCAAAATTTTCTAATTTGAATTTATCAACTTTCGGTTCTATATAGACTAAAGACGGCGCTTCATAATTAAGTAAAAGTGCCTGACGAAACATTTCGATACAAAACTGAATGAATTTTTTCTGGCTTTCACGACCCAAACCGGCAATTTCTTCACTCCAGGAAATTAAATCCTGAATGGCGGCGGCATTTCCTTTTGCTCTAAAGGCAGCGCGAACCCAATTTACAAACCATTGTTCAAAAGGAAATTCAGAATCATCTTCTTTTAGTAAAGAAACTGCTTTGTTGAAATTTCCCTGTGCCTGATGGGCAATTTTTTTGGCTAAGTTGGAATCTATATTTTCTTGAGAAACCAAGGCTTCTGCAATTACTTTTTCGGGTAAACCGTTAAAGTGAATTACCTGACAACGAGATCGTATGGTTTGAATAATATCTTCTTCGTTTTCAGAAATCAGAATAAATATGGTTTTATCTGAAGGTTCTTCTAATAATTTCAAAAGTTTATTTGATGCGGCGATATTCATTTTATCGGCCATCCAGATGATCATAATTTTATAACCGCCTTCGTATGATTTTAACGCAAGTGATTTTAAAACTTCCTGAGCATCTTCGACACGTATTTCTCCTTGTTTGTTTTGAACGCCGAGAATTTTATACCAGTCAAACAAACCTCCGTAGGGCATTTCGTTAATGAAATTTCGCCAGTCCTGAATGAAATCTAAACTTTTAGGTTTTGTTTTTACATCTTCTGTAGTTACGGTTGGATAAATAAAATGCAAATCAGGATGCGAAAGGTTTTGGAATTTAAGATTGCACGAATCGTTTCCATTTGAATTTTCGTCGCCTGTGTTATTGCATAAAATATATTGCGCATAGGCAATAGCTGTTGATAAAGTACCACTTCCTTCTGGTCCAATGAATAATTGTGCATGTGGAATTCGCCCGGAAGCTGCACTTTTTATCAAGTGACTTTTGATGTAATCCTGACCTAAAATTTGTGAAAATTGCATGAAGCAAAGATATAAGAAAATGATGTAGGCAAAAATTTTCAGTAAAAAGTTTAATTCTGTAGGTTCATTTTTGTATTTATGAAATGTTTTTTAACTGAATTGTTGATTTATTTCTTCTTAAGTTTTATCAATACTGAGATGATTTGAATAGATATTAAGATTTTTTTGTTAATAGTTTTTGCAAAAATGTTTAAATCAGATGTCTTTTTTGAGTACAATAATGCGTAAAGAGTTAATTTACTTAAACTATTTCTTACAGGAAAAAATTTTAACAAAATTAACAAAATCTTCGGCAAAACGCATATTTTCTCGACCTACGACCCTTTTTTAAGGTTATTTTAAGGTGAATTTTCGAAAAAAAAAACATTAAAGTTGCGATTTAACATAATTTATATATTTTTGTTTTCATCAACAACCAATTTTTAATAAGAATTTATGAAAGGGAAAATTATTTTTTTAAGCTTATTTTTTATTTTGACAACTGCGGCAGCATCAGCTCAAGCTAAGAACGCTCCCAGAAGTATTATTAGTACAACAGCTCTTATTCGTAAATACCACGATCAAAAAGAATTGAGCGGTATGCAAAAAGGAGAACTTTTAGAGTTGTACATTGAACGAATTAAAGTATTAGTTAAGACTCTCCCTTACATTGCATTGGTGACAAAACCAGGTGTGACGATGGCAGACTTAGGTATTCCGGACGATTCTGAGCACAAAAAAGTTTTAGACAATCAGGCTGTAGGTACATCAGCATTCTTAGACGTAACTGTAGAGTTTCAAAGAAAAATGATGCCATACTCTGATAAAGGAAACTTAATTGCAGCTATTTTATTTTACGAAAGCACATTAAAATCATTACACGAGTTCAATGAATTGAACGAAATGTAATAAAAATAAAATTTTTTAAAACTTTCTTTGAAGTGTTTACGTAAATGAACTCGAACATTTAAAAGAAGTTTAAAAATATTAACTCGTTCTCGATGTGTTCTGATAGCTTTCGGGAAAATCGAGATGAGTTTTTATCATATTACGCATACCCAAATTTATTATTAACCTAATACCCTTTTATCATGAAAAAAATTACTCAAATTATCTGCGTTCTTTTGACAGTTACGAGTATGAGTGCTCAACAAGAAAAAGGAATTATGGGCTACAACAACTGGTTGAACAACTGGACTGAATTTAAGCCTAACAAAGTTGACTATGGTGAAGCAAACCAAATTTTAGCAGGAAACATTTCTGTTAATACTAAATTGCTTAAAAGAAACATTTATGTTTTGCAAGGAAACGTTTATGTTACTAACAATGCCGTTTTAACAATTGAACCGGGAACTTTAATTATTGGTGATTTCGAAACAAAAGGAACATTGGTAGTTACAAAAGGTGCGCAACTTGTTGCAGATGGTTTAGAAACAGATCCAATTGTATTTACATCAAACCGCAGCCAGAAAAAAGCTGGTGACTGGGGTGGACTTGTAATTCTTGGTGATGCGCCAATTAACAAATTTGGAAATGTTGGTTCTTACAATCTAGATCTTGATCCTACACTTACTACTTACGGTGGTGACAATGTAGCTGGTAACTCAGGTATTTTAAGATATGTTAGAATCGAGTTTGCAGGTAAAAAAGTTAAAGGTATGGATACTTTCAATGGTTTAACTATTGCAGGTGTTGGAAACAAAACTATTCTTGAAAACGTTATGGTAAGCTACTCTGGTGGTGACTCATTTGCTTTTTACGGTGGTGATGTAAATGCTAGTAAATTAGTATCATACAAATCAATCAACGACGATTATAAATTTACTCAGGGTATTCAATGTCGTTTATACAATTCATTAGCGGTAAGATCTTCTTATTTATCAAGTAATAAAGATGGTTCTCGTTGCATGGAAGTAAAATCATACGAAAAGAAAAGCGAAACTGATTTTACTAAAAAACAAACTCTTGTTGCTGCAACAAACATTACAATGCTTAATGATAGCGAAAACATCAATGCTGATATTCAGGCTGGTTTAGTAAAAGAAGCAATTTATGTTGCTGAAAATGCTTCTCTTGAGATGAAAAGAAGTGTAATCTCTGGATTTAATCCTGCTGTTTTACTAGATAGCAAAACTGAGATTAACGATGCCAACCTTAAAAAAATCAAATTTGAAGAAATGTATTTCAACCTTTGTAAAGGAAACATCTTTACTGAATACAATTCTAACAACGAAGATTTAGAGAGCTGGTATGGTAATACTGTTTTCTTTAATGTTAAATCTCAAAGTGACAACAAAGAGACATTCATTGATATCTATAACCCTAAGAAACCAGATTTCAGATTACAATTAGGAAAAATTACAGCATCTAGCGGAAACAGATAGATAGATTTAGATTTTTATTTCAGAGCGTAAATTTTATTAATAAAGTCCCCAGACACAATTTATGTGTATTCGTCTCAACGGACCCAAATAAAGATCAAAATATAATGGCCCCGATAAAAAGATATTTTACTTGTATAATATTTTTGATTTCGCCTGTAACCTTATGTCTGTATGCACAGAATACAATAGAAAAACCTACAGTTTCTGTTGTTTCTGATTGCAAGATGACTCCGTGTACACTTAATCAAAAGAATGATATAGCTGATAAACGTATCAGCAAATTAGATAATTCTAATCAGTTTATAGTAGGGCTATCCATCCCCAAGGATAGCCTTGCTATGGCAGCTGATGTAGAGAATCAAACTACTTCAGGATGTGACGAAAATTCAGTAATTGCTGGTTCTTATTCAGTTCTTGCAAAAGACATTATTGAGAACTACAAATATGATTTTTCTGAAACATTCATTGATATTTTGTTTTTTGAAGATATAGATTTAGCAAGAAAACGCACTATATGATTCGAAAAATTACTCTATTTTTTACTAAATTATTAATTTTCTTCGGCGCATTCTTTGCTTTCGAATCAAATGTTAGTGGACAAACAATTGTGCCGCAAACCTTTGATGGTCTTGAGAAACTTTGCGCCGGGGGATCTTTTAATGAATTTAATGCCACCTTTAGCTATATAGATTTTCCTGCAGGAACAACTTTTGTGGTTGAACTGTCAGATGCTACAGGTGATTTTACTACCCCAATTGCCACAACATTACTTCAAACTATTGATCTTTCTGCTACGCAGCAAACTATTAAATATGCAGTCCCAACAAGTTTAGTGGGATCTGATACTTATAGTTTAAGAGTAAAAAGTTCTACTGGAGTTGTGAGTCAGCGTTTTAAAAATTCCTTAGGAAATACTTCTTTTCCAGCTTATTACAAAGATTTCGAAGCTTCATTTTTTATCAATAATAAAAGTGATGCCGCTATGATATGTTCAGGTGGAAACCTTACACTTTCTATTAGTAACGAAACACCTACAGTTCCAAATTCATCTCCCGTTAATTATTCAAAAATTAAATATAAATGGTATAAAGATGATGTTGCAATTGCAGGACAAAGTTCTAGTACGTTAGTAGTAAATTCTACCGGAAAGTATTACGCCGAAATTGATTATGGGCAATGTACAGATGTGAATTTTAGTTCAAATCGTGTAAACGTTACTTCTTCAAGTGGCGGTTCTGCGGTTACGATAAGTTCGAGTTTAGGGAATCCTTTTTGTTCTAACGGAACAGGAACTGTTCTTACAGCAACTTCTGGAAATAGCTATGTCTGGAAAAAAGATGGTGCTGTAATAGCAGGCGCGACTAACCGTAGTTATACTACAAACGAATCAGGAATTTATACTGTCGAAGTTGATTTTGGAGGCTGTAAAGCTACCGGAAGTATTAACCTTAGCACTAATGGTTTTGATGCGAGTATAGATGTTCAAGATAATTATGAACTTACAGAAGGGGAAACCTTGAGTGTTTCTATAACAACTGATGCTACAACACCAACATATGAATGGTATTTAAATGGCAATATTATTAATGGTGCCACAACAGATACTTATCTGATAGCTGTAAAAGGTCTTTACAGAGTTGTAATTTCTCAGGTTTCAGGATGTGTTGCAACAAAAGAATTTACTTTTAGAATTAAAGGTCAATCTGGCCCGGCAACAGTTGTTCCTAATATTATAAAATTAAGTGGAGATATACCGTATTGGGATATCCCTGGCGAATATAAAAATGCAAACACCAAAGTAATGATTATAAGTTCGAATGGTGATATGGTTTTGGACGTTGTCGATTATCAGGGCGATTGGCCACAGACCGCAATAGATTTTAAAAATGTCAATCCAGTTTATTACTATGTCATTAAAGGCGATGCAGGTGAAAAAAAGGATCAATAACTGTGATTAAATAATGAAGAAAATTTTACTATTCATAACTTTATTTTACGGTTTTTCAAATGTACTCTATTCCCAGACTTCTGAGAATGGAGTTGTTTCGTTTTCATTACCAATTAGAAATTCTTTAAAGTTTAATAGATATTTAATTAACCCTGCATTTAGTTTCGTTCGTGAACAAAATGCTTATGTAAGTTTTTATAATAAAAGGCAATGGGTGCAGTTTGAAGATGCTCCAAACACTTATTTATTTGGTTACTCAGGGCGTTTTAGAGAAAATGAAGCCTTTGCTTTTGGTTTATTTCAACAAAATTATGGTTTAATGACTGTGTTTGGCGGAGTAGGGAACTTTGCACATAACATCGTTTTAGATCAGGACAGTAATTTAACTTTTGGTTTAAACGTTGGTGCTTACCAAAGCGGGTTAAACAAAGGGAAAATTATTTCAGATGACACAACTTTAGATGGAGATTATCCATCAAATACAATGCTTACTGTAAATCCTGGTATTAACTACGGAACAGCATTTCTTGATTTTGGAGTATCTGTAAACAATTTAATTCTTTACAACTTTGGTTCAGGAGTTGTAAAAGATGATCCCGAAAGAGCAATCGAATTACATGCTATGTATACAGGATATATTGATAGCTATGGTTTTTTTGAACAAAGTAAATTCTCAGGAATTGTAAAAACAGAAATTAAACAAGATAAAGCAGTTATTTCAGGACTTGCCATGATTTCTATTCCAAAAGGTGTTTGGGCACAGGCAGGATACAATACTTTATACGGAGTTTCAGCAGGACTTGGATTTAATATTACGCCAAGTATTGCTATTGAATATAATTATGAAAGAGGAATGGGGAATTTTACCAATTTAGGTGGTTCTCATGAATTTGCAATAGCATATAGATTTAAAAACAGAAATTACTATTACGGAGATGATGAAGATGGTGCTCTTATAGATCCAGCGAGATCTAAACCGGTACTGGCTAAGAAAAATCCATCTACAGCTCAGGTTACAAGAACAAGTGGGGCTGAAAAAGCAAAACTAGCAGCTGATGCAAAAGCGCAAGCTGATGCAGAAGCGCAAAGAATACGACTTGCAGCTGCAGAAAAAGCCAAGGCTGATGCCGAAGCCGCTGCAAAAGCAAAACTAGAAGCCGACAACAAAGCTAAAGCAGACGCTGAAGCATTAAAAATAAGATTAGCTGCCGATGCAAAAGCAAAAGCAGATGCACAAGCTGCTGAAAAAGCGAGATTAGCTGCAGATAATAAAACCAAAGCCGATGCACAGGCTGCAGAAAGAGCAAGATTAGCAGCTGATACTAAAGCGAAAGCTGATGCACAAGCAGCAGAAAAAGCAAGACTAGCTGCAGATAATAAAGCAAAAGCTGATGCACAAGCTGCGGAAAGAGTAAGATTAGCCGCTGATGCAAAAACGAAAGCCGATGCCCAAGCTGCAGAGAGAGCAAGACTAGCTGCAGATGCAAAAACGAAAGCCGATGCCCAAGCTGCAGAGAGAGCAAGATTAGCTGCCGATGCAAAAGCCAAAGCAGATGCACAAGGTACAGCCAAAACACAAATTGCTGCAACCAACCAACCAGCAACAGCTACAGAAAAAACAGCTGCACAATTGGCTGCTGATAAATCAAAAGCCGATGCACAAGCTGCAGAAAGAGCCAGATTAACTGCTGGAAATAAAACGAATGCCGATGCACAGGCAGTAGAAAGAGCAAGATTAGCTGCAGATAATAAAACGAAAGCTGATGCACAAGCAGAGCAAATAGCAAAATTAGCGGCAGATAATAAAACGAAAGCAGATGCACAAGCTGCACAAAGAGCAAGATTGCTAGCAGACAATAAAGCAAAAGCTGATGCACAAGCTGCAGAGAGAGCAAGAATTGCTGCATATAATAAGGCAAAAGCTGATGCACAGGATGCAGAAAGAGCAAAACTGGCTGCAGAAAATAAAGCCAGAGTAGATGCTCAAATTGCAGAAAGAGCCAGATTAGCTGCTGCTAAAGGAAAAGTTGATGCAGAAGGAGTAGCTAAAACACCAGCCGTTACAGAAACACCAACTGTTATAGAAACAGTAGTTGAGCCACAAAAAACAGTTGCAGAATTAGCTGCAGAAAAAGCAAAAGCAGATGCAGAAGCATTAAAAATAAAATTAGCTGCTGATGCTCAGGCAAAAGCAGATGCTGCAGAAGCTAAACGTAAAGCTGATGCAAAAGCGAAAGCTGAAGCGGCAGATTTACAATCTATATTAGCGGCTGACGCGAAAGCAAAAGCTGATTCAGATGCACTTCAGGCAAGGTTAGCTGCTGAAGCAAAAGCAAAAGCGGCTGCTGCTGCAAAAACTAAAGTAAGTATTGATGCAGCTAACAAAGCTAAATTAGCCGCTGCTGCAAAAGAAAAAACTGCACAAGAAGCTGCATTAAAAGAAAAGGCCGCTACAGAAGCAAAAGCGAAAGCTGATGAAGAGGCAAGACAAGCAAGACTTGCTTCTGAAGCAAAAGCGAAAGCAGACGCTGAGGCATTAAAAATAAAATTAGCTGCAGATGCAAAAGCAAAAGCAGATGCTGAAGCTCAGGCAAAATTAGCTGCAGAAGCAAAAGCGAAAGCAGACGCTGAAGCACAACAAGCAAAACTTGTTGCAGATGCAAAAGCAAAAGCAGATGCTGAAGCTCAGGCAAAATTAGCTGCAGAAGCAAAAGCGAAAGCTGATGCGGAGGCACTTCAAGCAAAACTTGTTGCAGATGCAAAGGCGAAAGCAGATGCTGAAGCCCAGGCAAAATTGGCTGCAGAAGCAAAAGCGAAAGCTGATGCAGAAGCACTTCAGGCAAAACTTGTTGCAGATGCAAAAGCCAAAGCAGATGCTGAAGCTCAGGCAAAATTAGCTTCTGAAGCAAAAGCGAAAGCAGACGCCGAAGCACAACAAGCAAAATTAGCTGCCGAAGCAAAAGCAAAAGCGGATGCTGAAGCATTAAAAATAAAATTAGCTGAAGAGGCAAAAGCTAAAGAAGAAGCAGAAGCTCGTGAAGCAAAACTAGCTGCTGAAAATAAAGCAAAAGCTGACGCTGAAGCCCAACAAGCTAAATTGGCTGCTGATGCAAAAGCTAAAGCCGATATGGCAGCTTTACAAGCGAAATTATTGGCAGATGCAAGAGTAAAAGCCGATGCAGAAGCGACTGAAAGACTAAAAGCAGAACAAGAAGCTAAAAAATTACAAATACAAGAAGAAGAACGTCAAGCTAAGTTAGCTGCTGATAAAGCCAAAGCGGATGCTGAAGCATTAAAAGTACAACAAGCTGCAGAAGCACAACAAGCAAAATTGGCCGCAGAAGCAAAAGCGAAAGCCGACGCAGAAGCACAACAAGCTAAACTTGCAGCTGAAGCAAAAGCGAAATCAGACGCAGATGCACAACAAGCTAAACTAGCGGCCGAAGCAAAAGCGAAAGCAGATGCAGAAGCACAACAGGCAAAATTAGCTGCAGAAGCAAAAGCAAAAGCCGACGCCGAAGCACAACAAGCTAAACTTGCTGCAGAAGCAAAAGCGAAAGCAGATGCAGAAGCTCAACAAGCTAAACTAGCTGCAGAAGCAAAAGCGAAAGCAGATGCAGAAGCACAACAAGCAAAATTGGCTGCAGATGCAAAAGCCAAAGCAGATGCGGAAGCACAACAAGCAAAATTAGCTGCTGAAAATAAAGCCAAAGCCGATGCAGAAGCGCAACAAGCTAAACTAGCGGCCGAAGCAAAAGCTAAAGCCGACGCAGAAGCTCAACAAGCTAAACTAGCTGCAGAAGCAAAAGCGAAAGCAGATGCAGAAGCACAACAAGCAAAATTGGCTGCAGATGCAAAAGCCAAAGCAGATGCGGAAGCACAACAAGCAAAATTAGCTGCTGAAAATAAAGCCAAAGCCGATGCAGAAGCGCAACAAGCAAAACTTGCAGCTGAAAATAAAGCCAAAGCAGATGCGGAAGCACAACAAGCTAAACTTGCTGCAGAAGCAAAAGCGAAAGCCGATGCAGAAGCGCAACAAGCTAAATTAGCTGCTGAAAATAAAGCAAAAGCAGATGCAGAAGCACAACAAGCTAAACTTGCTGCAGAAGCAAAAGCGAAAGCCGATGCAGACGCACAACAAGCAAAATTGGCTGCAGATGCAAAAGCCAAAGCTGATATGGCCGCTGAACAAGCTAGATTATTGGCTGATCAAAGAGCGAAAGCTGATGCAGAAGCAAATGAAAAACTGAAAGCCGAAGAAGAAGTAAGACAATTAAGACTTGCTGAAGAAGCACAACAAGCGAAGTTGCTTGCAGACGCTAAAGCGAAAGCTGATGCAGATGCACTTGCAAGAGCAGCTGCTACAGATGAGGCAGGAAAGGCAATTGATAATTTAGCACTTTCATTAGATGAATCTGCTAAAACTCAAGATGATTTATTAACACAGTTTAATGCTACTGTGGCAAATAAACAAAAAGATCTTGATGACTTAAAAGAAGAAAACGATTTAAGTGATAAAGGAATTTACAAAGAGCCGAAACCTTTCAAAAGTGTTGCAGCTGAAAATAGTCAGATAGAAGCTTTAAAATTACAAATAGCTGAAGCAAACAGAATTCAGAAAGATGAAATTGCAAGGCTAACTAATTTATATAACGAAAGACTTAAAAAATTCCCTAATAAAAATGATGCTACAAACAGGGCTTATTTAGAAAAAATAAACCAATTGAAAGCAGCACAATTAAAAATGGAAGTAGATAGTGCAGCATTACTTGCGAATTTAGAACGCATTAAAGCTGAAACTGAAATTGAGAAGAAACGTAGAATTAAGCAGGCAGCGTATGAGAATGATCAGGGAAGATATGCACAGGATTTAGCAGCTCTTAAACGTATAAAAGAAACTACAAAACCAAGTAGTACGCCGTTAACTGCAAGTGATTTTGATTTTGGTGAAGACCAGTCGAACATGCAGATTATAAAAAATATTAAAAATGCTGACAGCGGTTTTTATTTAATTATTGCAGTTCACAGCAGTGTTGAAAAAAGAGATGAATTCTTAACTAAAGCGGTGGCCGCTGGACGTACAGATGTTAATTTCTTCTACAACGTAACAACAAGTAAATATTACATCTATTACGAAAAAGTCGATGGATTACAAGAAGCTCAAAAAGCAATGGAGTCTAAAGGAAATGCGCCATACAACGGGAAAATGGCGATAGTAAAAGTGGAGAATTAAGAATTGTAAATAATAATATGGACGGCAACTTCTTTTATTAGAAGGACATATAAAAATTAAAAATAAATAAGATTACAAAATTGTTTTTTGAATGCCCCTTCAACAGGCAATTAGTTAAACTGAAACTATAATACTATGAAAAAACCTACTACATTAAAATCACTTTTAGTTGTATTATTTTTTATACAAAGTTTTATTGTCTTCTCTCAGAAAAATTTCACCGCTCGCTTTGATCAGAGTTTAAAGGGTGATATGCTTTTGATAGGGAATAATATTTTGAATAGAGATGTAAGGAATGGTCAACGGCCAAATGACGCCTTTAATGCAACTGACAAAAACAATAATGATCTCAACATGCAGTATGTTGATGTCGATAATGACAATAGTACCTTTAGCTCTAGTTCGGCTAATTTAGTTATCCCGACTGGTAGTAGAGAATGTTATAAAATTGTTTATGCAGGACTTTATTGGGCTGGTATTTATAGTAAGGGTGCTGTTGATAATGGAAGTGTTAATCGTGCTAATTTAGGTTCGATTAAATTTAAACTTCCTGGTCAGACTACCTATAATAATATTACGGGGTCATTGATATACGATTACTATCCGGCAACTTCGAACGGTGATCAGATGCCTTATGCGTATTACTATAACGCGACATCATTAGTACAAGCATTAGCAAATCCTGAGGGAACTTATACTGCAGCAAATATTATAGCTGCAACAGGTACTATCAATGGTGGATATTCTGCGGGCTGGAATTTATTTATTGTTTACGAAGATCCTAAGTCATCTGCAAAATATATCACAACTTTTGATGGTTTCCGTTGGATTCAGGCTAATAGTGGTGCAGTTACATATGATATTTCGGGTTTTAAAACTATTCCAACAGGAGTTGTTAAATCGAAGCTGGCATTTGCTGCTTTAGAGGGTGACGTTAACCTTACAGGTGATCGTTATGCCATTAATAATACAGATATATCTACAAATGAACGTGCAATAGATAACTTTTTTAATAGTACAATTAATGATGTTAATGGACCTTTAGCTGGCAGAAATCCAAATAGCGGGAATACGCTTGGTTTTGAGGCGGGTATTATTAATCTGAATAATGCCTCGAATTCCATTATTAAAAACAATGATACTTCGGCACAATTAAAGCTTAGTACTGGAGGAGATGGTTATGGACTCTTTTTTAATGCCTTTAATGTTGAAATTATTGAGCCTAAAATTGTTCTGACAAAAATTGTAAAAAATGCTGCAGGGGTTAATATAGGTGGTCAAAATGTAACCTTGGGCCAACAGTTAAATTACGAGATTGGATTCAAAAATACAGGTAATGATAATGCGACCTCTTTTACGATAAGGGATCAATTACCAATAAATATTATTTTTAATTACCCTACGGATATTGTTTCATTGCCATCAGGGGTTACGATTCAAAGTTATAATCCAACAACAAGAAATATTGTTTTTGCAGTTAATAATAACGTTGTTAAAGTTGGTGATCCTGAAAAAATTATCAGTTTTAAGGTTCAGGTTGTTCCGGATTGCCATATGTTAAGTGAGGCATGTTCAAACAGTATTGATAACTCAGCATATGCTACTTATAAAGGTACACAAAATACGACTTTTACAATTTCTGATGATCCGAGTGTTAACACTAACACAGGATGTATTCTTGTTCCAAAAGCGACTAACTTTTTAGTTGGTGTTGATGGTTGTAAGTTTACTGAAAATGTTACTTTATGTGGAGAAAGTATTAACTTGGTTGCAGCAAACGGATATACAAATTATACCTGGTATAGTGATGAAGCCCGTACAAACCAAATAGGAACAGGACAAACTTTTAATGTAAAAAATCCTGGTACTTATTATGTTTACAATTTAGCAGCTGCGCCTTGTAGATCTATTTATCAATCTTTTGTTGTAACAAGATTTGGTAATACTGCAGAAAATCCGGTTATTCCTTTTGCAGATCAGGTTGTAACCTGTAGTAATGATGGAAAAAAACTACCTAACATTTTCTTGTGTGGAGCTAATGCATCAAGACAAATCACAACCAACATTTCGGATGCAACGAGTATTGTTTGGGAAAAGTTAAACGAGGCAAGTTGTACGGCCGTAACCAATCAGAATTGTGCAAACGAAAGCACCTCATGTACATGGGCTTCTGTTGGTAGTGGTGCTAATTATACAGCAAGTATTGCAGGACAATATCGTTTAACATTAAATTATAGCGGTGGATGTTTTAACCGTTTTTACTTTAATGTTTTTACCAATTCATTAAATGCGACAGAAACACATGAAGATATTATTTGTGGACTTAATGGAAAAATTACCATTAATGGTGTTCCTGCAGGATACGAATATGCTCTTAGTACTGATCCTAACGGAGCTGTAGGAGCTTATCAGACAAGTAATATTTTTACTATTACTAATCCAAATTCGTACACTGTTCATATTAGACAAATTGGTGTTACATCTAATCCTTGTATTTTTAAAGTTCCTGGAATTTTGATCAGAAAAAGAGATTTACAAATTAGCACGCTTGTAACTCAGCCATCATGTTTTGGTGAAAAAGGAACAATTAAGGTTGGAGCACTTAATATTGATCCTCAATATTATTACACCATTTATAATGGTAATACTGTGGTTAATACTGTAGGTCCTGTTTCAGATTCAGATTATACATTTGATAATTTGACTCCAGGAATTACTTATAGAGTAAGAGTTACAAACAGACCTATTAATGCTACACAAAATTGTGATGTTTCTGAATACATCTATATACAGCAACCAGTAAGTCAAATTGTGGCAACTGCTGCTTTAGTAGAACCATTGACTGCATGTAGCGATGGAAAAATTGTTATTTCAGCAACTGGAGGAAATTTTGCTCCATACTACTATTTTATAAATGGATCTGCTACTTTTCAAACTTCTAATGAAATTATAGTTGCAGCTCCTGGTAAATATGATATTAGGGTGGTTGATTCTAAAAATTGTGAAACAACAACATCTATTACCGTTGCAAGTAATGCAAAACCAACTTATACTATTACTAATACAAACAGTAATTGTTATAATGATAATGCACAAATAACCGTAAACGTTAGTAATGCAAATGGATATAGTATGTCTTATAGCATTAATAACGGAGGAACTTATCAAACTAATCCGGTTTTCTCAAATTTACAACCAGGGACATATAATGTTATAGTGAGATATGGTATTTCATATATACCACAATGGCAGTCTCAGCCTCAAATGAAATATTGTACAGAACCTGCAAAACAAGTTATAATTGCAGGACCAACTTCTGCTGTGACTGCTTCAGGTGGTGTTGCAGAATTGGCTGGTTGTACACTTTCTCAACAAGGTGGTAAATTAAGAATCAACAATGCACAAGGAGGAACTGCTCCTTACCAATATAGTTTTGATGGTGGTGCTACATGGCAGGCTTCAAATGAAAAAGATGTATTGCCAGGAAGTTATATCTTAAAAATTAAAGATGCTTTAGGTTGCGAATACACTATTCCTTATGATGTTGTTTTAGATCAAAAACCGTCGGAACCAACTATTAAAGTAGAAGATCCTGTATTTAATTGTAATGGTAGTGCGACAAGTACAGTTACAGTTACAAATGGTACATCTGCTAATTATTCTTATGAATATTATTTAAATGGTGTTCCTAACACACCAATTAGTAATAATGTATTTTTAAACGTTCCTTCTGGATCTCATACAGTTTCTGTTAAATATAATGTAACTACTGTTTCTACTTATAGTAACTTATTACAAGAAGATTTTGGTAAAGGTGGTTATACAACAATTCCTGGAATTAGTCCACTTTATTGTTATGAAGACGAATCAACACCTCACCCTACAACTTGGCCAGCTATATGTGGTGACATTAATGATTATCAGATAAATGATGGTAAGTACGCAGCTGCAAGTTCTATTAAAACTACTTTTGGTAATTCATGGATTTTTGCTAAAGATCACACAGTTCCAGCTGATCCTTTGGGAAGATTTTTATGCGTAAATGTTGGAGGCTCTGCAGGTGTAGGAGGTATATTATATAGTAAACCAATTAAGGATGTAATTGTAAATCAACCCGTAATTATTTCATTATGGGCGGAAAATCTTATTGTTAAGACATCTACATCACATGCTGATCCTGAGTTAACTATTCAATTAATTAATAACTTAAATGGAGTAGGTGGTCCTGAAACAATTGTTGCTACAACTGATACAACGAATCCATGGAGGGTACCAAAATCTGAAAAATGGGAGTATAAGGAATTATCGTTAAACCCAGGAACCTATAATAATTTAAGTTTTGTTATTCGTTCGTATAGTATTCAATTTAATGGTAATGATGTTCTTTTAGATGATATCTGGGTTCGTCAAATACCAAAATCATGTATTGCTACAAAAGATTTTCCTATTGTTATTGATAGTAATAAGGCGTTTACAGCAGCAGTTACAGGGTTTAAAGACATTAAATGTAACGGAGGAAATGATGGAGAAATCACTATTTCTGCTCAAAACTTTAAACTTCCTTACGGATTTGATTATTCGTTAGACAATGGAGCTACGTGGATTAACTCTAAAATTTCTCCAGTAACAGCTACTGGATTAACTAGTAAAACTTATAATATACAAGTACGTTTTGATGCTTCTGCTACAAGTTGTGTTGTACCATTAACACAACAAGTAAAAGCACCAACAGCCGTAACAATTACAGCTACGGTTACTAAGCAGCCTACATGTACTACAGGTGCAACTATAACTGCTGTTGCTTCAGGAGGAACACCTGCGTACCAATATGAATTAAGACAATCAAATGGTTCTACAGTAGTTACTGCATTCCAGAGTTCAGGCGTTTTCACAAATGTTCCTGCTGGTACTTATACCGTAGTAACCCGTGATGCAAACTCTTGTTCTTCTCCGGCTTCGACTGTAGTTACGGTAACATCATCAGTTCCACCAACGGCAACATTGGCGGCGACTTCAGATTTATGTTATGACACGGTAAATCAATCAACACTTGTTGTTTCAGTAACTGGAGGAACAGGAGCTTTAACTTATAGTTTAGATGGACAGCCTGCTCAAACTTCAAATACATTTACAAATGTTGGACCTGGTACTCATAATATCGTAGTAACTGACAGCAACAGTTGTACTTCTTTAATAAATAATATTGTAATTGCACCTCAATTAGTAGGTAGTGCTACAATTTCAAAAACATTAGATTGTACAAGTGCATCTCCAGATGCTACTATCACCGTTGATATTACCGGAGGAAACAGTGCCTTTACATACAAAGTGAAAAAAGGAGCAGGTGCTTACGGAGCAAGTATTGCCATAACCGGAACATCTTTTGTTTATTCTGCAAGTACAGCAGATACTTATACTTTTGAAATTACAGATTCTAAAGGATGTATTACTACTGTAAACGCAATAATAAATCCAATCGTAAACCCAACAGTTACTGCTACAAAAGTTGATGCTACTTGTAATGGTGCTTCAACGGGTTCTGTACAATTAGTTGGCGCAGGAGGTTCAGGAGGATATACTTATTTATTCTACAATAACACAGTAACACCTGTTCCTACCGCATTTATTGCACAATCTAATTATACAGGTTTAGCTGCCGGAACTTATTCTTACCAGGTAATGGATAGTAAAGGTTGTAAATCTGCAGTTGGAACTATTACAATTGCTCAACCAACTACTTTAACAGCTACTGCAAGTGCAACTACATTTACATGTAACACATCAAATGTAAAACAAGCGGCCACTGTTACAATTGCCGTTCCAACAACGGGAACAGCTCCTTATGAATATAGTTTTGACGGAGGAACAACATTTACAAGTACTCGTACATTATCTGTTACAGATAATGGAACTAATCAAACTATTTCTTATGTAGTTAAAGATGCTCAGGGTTGTAAAACAGGTGTTCAGACTATTACGATTAATAGACTAAATCCACCAACAAATATCACGTTTAGTGCTGCAGCAGTTACTTGTACAGCAACTACAACTACTGTTACAGCAACAGCTACAAATGGTGTTGGAACTATAACATACTCAATTACATCACCAGCGGCTTCTGTAACTTCAAATACTACAGGTATTTTTGCAGGACTTGCAGCGGGAACTTACAATTTTAGAGCAACTGATGCTAATGGATGTTATTTTAATAAATCATTTATTATCAATGCGGTTACTCCAATAGTAATTGCTGCTAACAAAGACAACGACGTATTGTGTAAAGGCGGTTCAACAGGTAAAGTAACTTTCACAGTTTCAGGCGTTGCAACAGCAGGAGCTTATACTCATACTTTGACAGCAGGAACAGGAACTATTACTAAATCTGGAAACACATTAACATTAACCAATGCTGTAGCAGGAACGTATACTTTACAGGTTACAGATACTGCTACAGGATGTACTAATACAGCAACAGTAACAATTAATGAACCAGCAAATGCATTAACACTAACAGCGGTATCAACGAATATTAGCTGTAATAATGGTCTTTCTGAAATTACAGTTACAGCAGCTGGCGGTACACCAAATTATACTTATGCAGTTGTAATAGCGGGAACTACAGCTCCAACTGTTTTCGCAAGTGGAAATGTACTTTCAGTAGATACTAATTCTGGTGCAAATTTAAGCTGGGATGTTTATGTAAAAGATGCTAACGGATGTATTACTCCTAGAACAATTACAATTGTCAGAGATAATTTACCAACTGTTACAGCAACAAACAATAACCAATGTACAGGTACAGGAAATACGTTTGTAATTACTGCTACAGGAACAGGAAAAGCTCCATTAACGTATAGTATTGATGGAACATCATTCCAAACCAGTAATGTATTTAATGTTCCAGCCGGAACTTATACCGTTACGGTAAAAGATGCTAACGGATGTACAGCTACAGCTACATCTGCATTAATAATTTATCCACAATTAGTAGCTGCATCATCAGTTACTAAAGAACTAGATTGTACGGCTACACCTGCAGCAACTATAACAGTTGCACTTTCAGGAGGTAAAGGGCCATATACATATACAGTTACTAAAGGCAGCGGAACACCAAGTGCTCCAAGCGCTCCAATAGCTGGACCAACGTTTACATATACAGTTACGGCTGCCAATGTAGACAGTTATACTTTTGTAGTAACGGATGCCAATACATGTTCGACTTCTACAACTACTGCAGTTATTGCCATTGCAAACCCAACAGTTACAGAAACACATATCAATCCATCATGTGATGGAGGAAATAATGGTTCGGTAGAATTAACAGGTGCTGGAGGATCAGGAGGATATACGTATAGTAGAGATAATATAACGTATGTTCCAAATGGTACATTTACAGGATTGGCTGCAGGTTCTTATACATTCTATGTAAAAGACAGTAAAGGTTGTACAGGAAGCGTTAGTATTACTTTGACAGCTCCAGCACAATTAGCAGCAACGGTTACTGCAGTTCCATTCTCTTGTAATGCTTCAAATGGAAAAGTTGCCGGAACAATAACAGTAAATGTTACTGCAGGAACAGGAACTACTCCTTACCAATACAGTTTTAATGGTGGTGGATTTGGAAATTCAAATACATTGACATTAAATGACAATGGTGCAGATCAACCTTATACTTACTCAGTAAGAGACGGACAAGGATGTACAATTTCTGGTTCAGGAACTTTATTGAGATTAAACCCACCAACAGATTTAACTTTTGCAGCAGCAGCGGTAACTTGTACAGCTACGACTACTACTGTTACATTAACAGCTACAAATGGAGTTGGAACTTTACAATACGAAACAATAGCACCGTCTCCTGTAATTATTGCTAAACAAACATCTAATTCTTTCGCAAATCTTGCTCCGGGAACATACATGTTTAAAGTTACTGATGCAAATGGATGTTTCTATACAGAAGCTCATACAATTAATCCGGTTACTCCAATAGTAATTGCTGCTAACAAAGACAACGACGTATTGTGTAAAGGCGGTTCAACAGGTAAAGTAACTTTCACAGTTTCAGGCGTTGCAACAGCAGGAGCTTATACTCATACTTTGACAGCAGGAACAGGAACTATTACTAAATCTGGAAACACATTAACATTAACCAATGCTGTAGCAGGAACGTATACTTTACAGGTTACAGATACTGCTACAGGATGTACTAATACAGCAACAGTAACAATTAATGAACCAGCAAATGCATTAACACTAACAGCGGTATCAACGAATATTAGCTGTAATAATGGTCTTTCTGAAATTACAGTTACAGCAGCTGGCGGTACACCAAATTATACTTATGCAGTTGTAATAGCGGGAACTACAGCTCCAACTGTTTTCGCAAGTGGAAATGTACTTTCAGTAGATACTAATTCTGGTGCAAATTTAAGCTGGGATGTTTATGTAAAAGATGCTAACGGATGTATTACTCCTAGAACAATTACAATTGTCAGAGATAATTTACCAACTGTTACAGCAACAAACAATAACCAATGTACAGGTACAGGAAATACGTTTGTAATTACTGCTACAGGAACAGGAAAAGCTCCATTAACGTATAGTATTGATGGAACATCATTCCAAACCAGTAATGTATTTAATGTTCCAGCCGGAACTTATACCGTTACGGTAAAAGATGCTAACGGATGTACAGCTACAGCTACATCTGCATTAATAATTTATCCACAATTAGTAGCTGCATCATCAGTTACTAAAGAACTAGATTGTACGGCTACACCTGCAGCAACTATAACAGTTGCACTTTCAGGAGGTAAAGGGCCATATACATATACAGTTACTAAAGGCAGCGGAACACCAAGTGCTCCAAGCGCTCCAATAGCTGGACCAACGTTTACATATACAGTTACGGCTGCCAATGTAGACAGTTATACTTTTGTAGTAACGGATGCCAATACATGTTCGACTTCTACAACTACTGCAGTTATTGCCATTGCAAACCCAACAGTTACAGAAACACATATCAATCCATCATGTGATGGAGGAAATAATGGTTCGGTAGAATTAACAGGTGCTGGAGGATCAGGAGGATATACGTATAGTAGAGATAATATAACGTATGTTCCAAATGGTACATTTACAGGATTGGCTGCAGGTTCTTATACATTCTATGTAAAAGACAGTAAAGGTTGTACAGGAAGCGTTAGTATTACTTTGACAGCTCCAGCACAATTAGCAGCAACGGTTACTGCAGTTCCATTCTCTTGTAATGCTTCAAATGGAAAAGTTGCCGGAACAATAACAGTAAATGTTACTGCAGGAACAGGAACTACTCCTTACCAATACAGTTTTAATGGTGGTGGATTTGGAAATTCAAATACATTGACATTAAATGACAATGGTGCAGATCAACCTTATACTTACTCAGTAAGAGACGGACAAGGATGTACAATTTCTGGTTCAGGAACTTTATTGAGATTAAACCCACCAACAGATTTAACTTTTGCAGCAGCAGCGGTAACTTGTACAGCTACGACTACTACTGTTACATTAACAGCTACAAATGGAGTTGGAACTTTACAATACGAAACAATAGCACCGTCTCCTGTAATTATTGCTAAACAAACATCTAATTCTTTCGCAAATCTTGCTCCGGGAACATACATGTTTAAAGTTACTGATGCAAATGGATGTTTCTATACAGAAGCTCATACAATTAATCCAGTTACTCCAATTACGGCTGTTGCTAGTAAATTAAGTGATGTATTATGTAATGGTGGCAACACAGGATCTATAAGATTAACTGTGGGTGGTTTTGCTTCTACTTATTCTTATACTGTTAATGGCGGAACAGCCGTAACAGGAATTAGCAGCACAACGGTTACTTTACCAAATTTAGTTGCAGGAAATTATGCAATTGTTGTTACTGATGAAGCAACAGGTTGTACAGCTCCTGCTTCGATTACTATTGATCAACCTGCAGCTCCTTTATCTGCAACTTATGCAGCAGTAAATGGAAACTGTTCTGTTAGTACTTCAGCGGTGACTGTTACAGCAGCTGGAGGAACACCAATATACAGATATTCGTTCGTTCAGGATGGTGCTCCGGTAGGAACATATTCAAACAACAATAAAGCAAATCTTGATCCGGCAGTTAGTTTAAACTGGGACGTTCATGTAATTGATGCTAACAATTGTACATTCAAATTAGACATTACGATTTCTAAAGATATCGTTCCTACTGTTACAGCTTCTGCAACAGGACAATGTTTTGGTGTAGGAAGCTACACTATTACTGCAACTCCGGGAGCAGGTTTAGTAGCGCCTTTAACTTATAGTATTGACAATGGTGCTTCTTACCAGACAGGTAATACGTTTGTAATTACGACACCAGGAACTTATACTGTTAGAATTAAAGACGGTAACGGATGTACAGCAAATAGTAATGTTGTTACAGTTGATAATATATTAGGCTTAACAGCTGTATTAGACAAAAACATTACATGTTCATTACCAACAGCTGCTCAGGTAACTTTGACTGCAAATGGAGGAAGTACTCCTTATACATACCAATCTAAAGAAGCTGCAGGAGCATACACTGCTATGGCTTCTAACGTTTTCAACACAATGGCTCCTGGAAGTTATACTTTCAGAGTTACTGATGCTAAAGGATGTATATTCGAAACTACAACTCCAATTATTATAACAGCACCTGTTAATCCAGATATTACAAACGTTGTACAAACAGCACTTATCAATTGTAATGGAGATGCTACAGCAGCAATTGCAATTACAATTGATGATACAAAAGGACAAGCTCCATTTGTATATAATGTTAGAAATACAACTACAGGAGTTAATTATGGGACACAAACATCTGGCTTAGCAGCAGGTAACTATGTAGTTACTGTTACTGATGCAAAAGGATGTACTGATACTTTCAATATTACTATAGCACAACCAACTCCAATTGTAGTTAGTCGTACTGTTACTCCAATTACTTGTGGTGCTTTAGGTGTTTCTTTAGGTTCGATTACAATTAATTCGGTTACTGGTGGAACACCAAATTATACCTATCACGTAACAGGAGTAAATGGTTATAATAAACAAATTACAAATCAAACTGGAGCTACGGCTGTGTTTGAAGTTGTTGATTTCGGTTTATATCAAATTATTATTACAGATGCAAATGGTTGTACTAATATTGAACAAAACGTATTGGTTGCTTCGCCACCAGACGATTTAGATATCATTGTTACGGCACCACCGGCAGATTGTTCTTCACCTGGTTCTGCAGTTGTAGCTATTAATACTACTGCAACAGGTACAATAACAGGACCTGGTCCATTCCATTTTGCTATCTATACTGGTCCGGGAATGGTCTACACAGCACCAACAGCTTTACCTTGGTACAATGAAGATGCTGTAGGAAGTAAAAAAACAACAATACCAAACTTAATACCTGGTGTTAAGTATACTTTCATAGTTCATGATTCTGTAACAGGTTGTTACTATTTCGAATCGGCTACAACTCCGATTCCTACAAATTCAACCTTAACAACAAATGCTCTAATAGCAAGTAATATTACTTGTAGAGGAAGTGCAGATGGTAAAGTAACTTTTACAATAGGAAGTTCTTATGCATCGGTTACTCCAATAAGTTATGAGATATTTAATTCTCAATCACTA
The DNA here is from genome assembly GCF_979258275.1 of Flavobacterium sp. AC274. Taxonomy (NCBI): domain Bacteria; kingdom Pseudomonadati; phylum Bacteroidota; class Flavobacteriia; order Flavobacteriales; family Flavobacteriaceae; genus Flavobacterium; species Flavobacterium sp. AC274. The sequence goes on from NZ_OZ409852.1 coordinate 625,140, forward strand.
GTGTCAACTGGAATTACCGGAACAGGTTCTGTTCCAGCTGGTGGAATTTTGACACTTTCTAACCTTGGACCATTGCCTTTTGGTAATTATTTTGTTCTGGTAAGAGAAACAGCTGGTGCAACTCACGCTGGATGTAGTGTTGCTACAGTTCCATTTAATATTACTCAGTCTGCAATTGACTTGTCACTTACAGCTTCTGTCTCTAAAAATGCAAATTGTAACGCTAACTCAGGAGTTATTACTGCAATTGCTAAAGATGGTACAGCACCATACACATATCAATTGTTATTAGCTTCGGCTCCGGCTCCAACAGCAGCGACTGCAGGTTGGGCAAGTGCCAACACATTTAATAGAGATGCAGGAAATTATATTGCTTATGTAAAAGATGCTTATGGTTGTATTAAACAGGCTTCAGTTACTTTAAATAAAGATGCTGACCCAACAATTACAGCACCTGCTACAATTTGTTATAATGGTACTCCATTCACAATTGCAATTTCTGGAACTGTTGATCCGGCAATTGTTGGTGATGCTACTTATAGCGTAAATGGAAGCACTTTCCAAACAAGCCCTAACTTTACATTTAATGCTTCGGGTATTTATAACTTAGTAATTAAAGACGGTAACGGTTGTACGGCTAGTACTACTTATGAAGTTAAACCGCAATTACAATTAAGTGTTGCATTAACTAAAGAATTAGATTGTACAGCTACACCAAATGCAACAATTACGTTGACTGCTACAGGTGGATATAACACAGCTTACACTTACGAATATTCTGTAAATGGAGGTGGTTATACAACTATGGCTTCTAATGTTCTTTCAACAAGCGTTTTAGGAAATTATGTTTTCAGAGTAAACGATGCTAAATTGCCAACAGCATGTCAGGCTACTGCTACTTTAACTTTAGATCCTGTTCAGCCTACATTATTTGCTACTGTTCAAACACATGTTAGCTGTTTTGGTGGTGGAGACGGAACGATTACAGTAAATGTTACTTCAGGTGTTGGTCCTTATCAATATCAATTAGATGGTGGAACTTTCCAGACATCTAATGTATTTACAGGAGTAGCAGCAGGAAATTCATATATTATTACTGTTAGAGATGCTAAATCTTGTCTTTATCCAAGTACGCCAATAGTTATTACGCAGCCAGTTGCTTTAACAGCTACTTCGGCAATAACAGCTCCTTTAACTTGTGCTACAGGAAATGTTCCGACAAAAGCAATTGTTACTGTAACAGCTACTGATGGTACAGCTCCATATTTATATAGTTTTGATAATGGAGTAACTTATACTTCTACAAATACTTATGAAGTATTTGCAGGTACAACTTTTGATGTTTTAGTTAAAGATGCTAAAGGATGTCTATTCACATTAACAAATGGGGTTAACATTCCTGCCTTGAATCCGCCAACGATTACAACTATCACTGGAACGCCAATTTATTGTGCTCCGGCTGCTAGTACAACAAGTACGGTTACTATAACCACTACTAATGGTGTTGGAACATTAAATTATGCGATACTTTCACCAGCAAGTGCAACGACAAATGTTACAGGAGCTACAAGTGGAGTATTTACAGGATTGGCAGATGGTACTTACTTATTTGAAGTTACAGATGCAAATGGTTGTAAAGACCAGGAATCTTATATAGTAAAACCTGTAACGAACATTACAATTGCAGGTGAACTAGTAAGCAATGTTACATGTAATGGATCTGCTAATGGAGCAGTTAAATTCACTGCAGCAAACTATGCAGGAACTTATACTGCAGTTTTAACAGCAGGAACGGGTACATTAACTCAAACAGGAAATACTGTAAACGTAACGGGTCTTGCACCGGGAACTTATACAGTTGAAATTACAGACGCAATAACAGGTTGTAAAGCAACGGCATCTATTGCTGTTACACAGCCAACACCGGTTGTTCTTAATATGGTAAGCAATGTAAACGCTAATTGCAACTTTGGTGCAAGAGTAACAGTTTTAGCTACTGGCGGAACACCTGGATACAGATATGCTTTTGTTGCAAGCGGAGTTACTCCAACTGCAGCTGATTATGACACTCTTGCAAGTGTTGTTTTAAACCCTGCAACTACAGCTTGGGATGCGTATGTGTTAGATGTTAACAATTGTCCTGCTGTTTACAGTTTTACAATTGGTACAGATGCAATGCCTATTATTAATGACCCAACCGCTCCATATTGTTATATGGGAGGTCCGGTGCCAGTTACAATTACAGGAACTTATGTTGGTACACCAATGTACAGTATTGGTAACAACTACCAATCTAGCCCTGATTTTGTATTGAATGCACCAGGAACTTATACATTCTCTATTAGAGATGGTAACGGTTGTGTGACTTCAAAACCTTACACACTAAACCAACAATTATTATTAAAAGCAACGCTGACACAAGATTATACTTGTGCGGGTGATGCTAGTATAACATTATTAGCTACTCAGGGAACTTTAACTTATAACACATTTGAAGTTAGTTATAATAATGGTTTATACACTGCTGTAACGGTACAGCCTTACACTACTAATGTTCCTGGAACTTATACTTTCAGAGTTACAGATAGTCAGGGATGTCAGGCAGCTTCAGTTTCAGTAGAAGTTACAGCAAGAACAACTCCAACAGCAACAGCTACTAAAAATGATGTTAGTTGTACAGGAGGTTCAGACGGTAGTATTATCGTTACTGCTGCAAATGGATTAGCGCCATATCAGTATCAATTAGATGGAGGAATATTCCAAACATCAAATATTTTTACAGGTTTATCGGCTGGTGCACACAATATCGTTGTTAAAGACGCTAAAGAGTGTATCACAATCACATTGCCGGTTACTATTTCACAGCCAACTGCTTTAGCTGCAACAGCTACAGTAACCACTCCATTAAGTTGTGGAACTGGAAATTCGACACAAGCAGCAATAGTTACTGTAACTGTTGATACAACAACAGGAACAGCACCATACCAATATAGTTTTAATGGTGGTGGTTATGGTAATTCAAATACATACACAACAAGTGTATCAGGTCCGGTTACCGTTTCCGTTAAAGATGCTAATAACTGTGTAATAGCAGTACCGGTAAACGCAACTGTTCAGCCACTTGATCCGCCAACAATTGATAATGTAAGCGGAACACCAATCTGGTGTACACCAACGGCAAATACAACAAGTACAGTTACTGTAACAGTTAGTCATGGTGTTGGAACATTAAATTATGCGATACTTTCACCAGCAAGTGCAACGACAAATGTTACAGGAGCTACAAGTGGAGTATTTACAGGATTGGCAGATGGTACTTACTTATTTGAAGTTACAGATGCAAATGGTTGTAAAGACCAGGAATCTTATATAGTAAAACCTGTAACGAACATTACAATTGCAGGTGAACTAGTAAGCAATGTTACATGTAACGGATCTGCTAATGGAGCAGTTAAATTTACTGCAGCAAACTATGCAGGAACTTATACTGCAGTTTTAACAGCAGGAACGGGTACATTAACTCAAACAGGAAATACTGTAAACGTAACAGGTCTAGCACCTGGAACTTATACAGTTGAAATTACAGATGCAATAACAGGTTGTAAAGCAACAGCATCTATTGCTGTTACACAGCCAACACCGGTTGTTCTTAATATGGTAAGCAATGTAAACGCTAATTGCAACTTTGGTGCAAGAGTAACAGTTTTAGCTACTGGCGGAACACCTGGATACAGATATGCTTTTGTTGCAAGCGGAGTTACTCCAACTGCAGCTGATTATGACACTCTTGCAAGTGTTGTTTTAAACCCTGCAACTACAGCTTGGGATGCGTATGTGTTAGATGTTAACAATTGTCCTGCTGTTTACAGTTTTACAATTGGTACAGATGCAATGCCTATTATTAATGACCCAACCGCTCCATATTGTTATATGGGAGGTCCGGTGCCAGTTACAATTACAGGAACTTATGTTGGTACACCAATGTACAGTATTGGTAACAACTACCAATCTAGCCCTGATTTTGTATTGAATGCACCAGGAACTTATACATTCTCTATTAGAGATGGTAACGGTTGTGTGACTTCAAAACCTTACACACTAAACCAACAATTATTATTAAAAGCAACGCTGACACAAGATTATACTTGTGCGGGTGATGCTAGTATAACATTATTAGCTACTCAGGGAACTTTAACTTATAACACATTTGAAGTTAGTTATAATAATGGTTTATACACTGCTGTAACGGTACAGCCTTACACTACTAATGTTCCTGGAACTTATACTTTCAGAGTTACAGATAGTCAGGGATGTCAGGCAGCTTCAGTTTCAGTAGAAGTTACAGCAAGAACAACTCCAACAGCAACAGCTACTAAAAATGATGTTAGTTGTACAGGAGGTTCAGACGGTAGTATTATCGTTACTGCTGCAAATGGATTAGCGCCATATCAGTATCAATTAGATGGAGGAATATTCCAAACATCAAATATTTTTACAGGTTTATCGGCTGGTGCACACAATATCGTTGTTAAAGACGCTAAAGAGTGTATCACAATCACATTGCCGGTTACTATTTCACAGCCAACTGCTTTAGCTGCAACAGCTACAGTAACCACTCCATTAAGTTGTGGAACTGGAAATTCGACACAAGCAGCAATAGTTACTGTAACTGTTGATACAACAACAGGAACAGCACCATACCAATATAGTTTTAATGGTGGTGGTTATGGTAATTCAAATACATACACAACAAGTGTATCAGGTCCGGTTACCGTTTCCGTTAAAGATGCTAATAACTGTGTAATAGCAGTACCGGTAAACGCAACTGTTCAGCCACTTGATCCGCCAACAATTGATAATGTAAGCGGAACACCAATCTGGTGTACACCAACGGCAAATACAACAAGTACAGTTACTGTAACAGTTAGTCATGGTGTTGGAACATTAAATTATGCGATACTTTCACCAGCAAGTGCAACGACAAATGTTACAGGAGCTACAAGTGGAGTATTTACAGGATTGGCAGATGGTACTTACTTATTTGAAGTTACAGATGCAAATGGTTGTAAAGATGAGGCAACTTATACAATTGATGCCTTAATCAATATTACAACTGCAGGTCAGTTAATAAACGATGTAGTTTGTAACGGAGAGGCAAATGGTTCAGTGAAATTTGATGTAGATAATTTCGCAGGTACTTATACAGCAACGTTAACAGCTGGTCCAACAACGGGTACTTTAACTCAGGTTGGTAAAGTGGTTACCTTAACTAACTTACCTGTAGGGACATATACAGTTCAGGTTAGAGATGATATTACAGGTTGTACAGCTTCTGCTTCAGTGACTGTGGGTCAACCAGTGGCATTATCATTAACTGCAACTAAAAACACGCGTGCTAATTGTAAAACTGGTGCCGAGGTTACTGTTGTAGCAGCCGGAGGAACTCCAGATTATAAATATGCATTCATTTTAGATACAGATACAGTTACAGCTGCAGATTATTCTAACAGCAATAATGCTGTGCTAGATCCTGCAAAAGGCTTTAACTGGGTAGCTTACGTAATCGATTCTAAAAATTGTACAACATCTATTCCAATTACAATCGTACTAGATCCATTGCCAAATAATATTACTACAAATGTTGCCACTCAACAATGTCCATCAGCGACAGGTGAGTACACATTCACAGTAACTGTAGGTAATGGTATTGCGCCTTATCAATACAGTATCGGAAATGGTTTCCAAACAAGCAATACTTTTACAGTAAATGCACCAGGAAATTATACGGTAACGGTTAGAGATGCTAATCAATGTGAAGTAACAGTAGCTGCTCCGGTAACTATTTTACCAGCATTACAATTAGAAGCTATTATTACACAATTGCCAGATTGTATTACTACAAACAGTGGTATTATTACGGCTACTGCAACAGGTGGTTCAGGAACTGCAAATTACAGATATACATTAGACGGAGGATTTGCATTTACAACTACTCCTGCAGTATTTAGTAATGTTACTCCAGGAAACCACGTGGTTAGAGTTAGAGATGTTGTTACTGGTTGTGATTTCATAGTAAATGTATTCGTAGCTCCTTCTACAGAAATTACCGGATTTAAATTAGATAAAATTGATGTGACTTGTAATGGAGGCAGTAATGGTTCTATCACGGCTAGTATAGAAGAGAGTACAGATACTAAAAATAATAACCCGGTTTATGTTTATAGATTAACAGGAACCACTGATTTAAATGTTGCGGTTAGCAGACCAAACCAGGAAAGTCCAATATTTGAAAACCTACAGGCTGGAGATTATACCGTTACGGTAACTTCGGGTAGAGGATGTATGGAGTCTGAAGATGTTACAATTGAAGAATTCGATCCAATTGCAGTAGGTGCTCCGGTACTTGTTCAATACGGTTGTGCAACTGGTACAAATACTTCTAACTATGCTACAGTATCAGTAGGTACTGTAACAGGTGGATCTAAAACCTATAATAATTATGAATTCTTCAGAGATGGAGTTTCAGTTCAAAATGGTCCTCAGTCAGTATTTACAGAAACAGATTACTTAGGTGGTAACTATTCTGTAAAAGTTACAGATGATGCAGGATGTTCAGGCACAAGCGTAGGAACAGTGAGAGTTAATCCATTTATTAGTTTAGATGTAGTTAATGTTTCTAATGTGGCTATTACTTGTATTTCAAGTGAAGAAATCACAGTTTCTGTAACATCTACAGGAGGAACACCAGTTCTATTAAATTACAATGTTACTGGTACGGACAATGCTTACAACCAAACGAAAACAAATGGTAACTTCACAGGTTTAACTGTAGGAAGCTATATTATAACAGTTACAAACCCTGCAACGGGATGTAGCATACAAAAAGCGCATTATGTTGCAGAACCTAATACATTTGAGATTAAAGCGAATCCAATTGTAAAAGAAGTTTGTTTCGGGGATAATAATGGAAGCGTTGAATTAACATTCGTTGATAATCAACTTAATCCAACAAATGACGCTGGACCTTTTGATTATACAATTACAGATGGCACAAACACGATTTCAGGTACAACAACTGATGCAGGTCCAGTATTGGTTTCAAATTTAATTGCCGGTACATATAGTGTTACTGCTAAGTTAAAAGCAAGTCCGGAATGTACAGTATCAACTGTGTTTAGTATTGCACAACCTTCTGTACAATTGACGGTGGCTACAACTAAGTCAGAAATCACTTGTATTCCTGGTAATGATGGAGAAATCTCCGCATTTGCAACAGGTGGTTGGGATAATAATTATACATATGAATTAGTGTTAGGCGGAGTTGTAATAGCTTCTAACACTGATGGAAACTTTACTGGATTAGCTGCAGGAGCATATACAATTAATGCCAAAGATGGTAAAGGTTGTACTGTTCAAACGCTAGTACCAATAACGTTAAAAGTTCCGGATCCAATTGTTGTTAGTGCGGTTCCAAGTGTTACAACATTATCATGTTTTGGTGATAAGTCAGCTGTAATCACGGTTAACCCTCCAACAGGTGGACAAGGAAGTAACTATATGTATACTTTAAATTACCTGTCTGCAACACCAGTTATTGTTTCTGGTCCACAGTCTTCACCAATCTTTGAAGATTTAGGAGCTGGAAAATACAGCATAACAGTTTCTGACGGATTCAATTGTTCTGCAACATCAACTGAAATTGATATCACAGAGCCTACAGAAGTTATACCAAGTTTAGTATTGGCTTCATCACAAACATGTAATACATTGTCAACACTTACATTAAGTGCGACAGGTGGTTCAGGTCCGTATAGGTACAGTAGCGATGGTAGTAACTATAGTACATTTGCATCTCCATTTACTTTCTCAGTACCGGTAGGAACGTACCAATACTATGTAAAAGACGCTAATGGTTGTGTGGCAACAATTTCTAATGAAATTAAAATAGACCCACTTGTTCCATTAACTGTAGATTTAGATGTTAGTAATTCAGTTATCAAATGTAAAGATGACCCAACAGGTGTTATTGTTGCTGAGGCAAAAGGTGGATTAGGAAACTATATTTATACTTTGGTTAATACAGCTGGAACCGTAATTCAGGGACCACAAGACTCAGGTAGATTTGAAGGCCTTGTAGTTGGTACTTACAGAGTAAATGTCGATAGTGGAGATTGTAAACAAACATCTGCTATTGGTACAGTTACCCAACCAGATACAGCAATCGAGGCACTATTTGTACCAACTAATGTTACTTGTTTTGGAGAAAATAACGGTAAAATTGTTGTTAATGCAAAAGGTGGTACAGGAACAATCAAATATGCTATTTCACCTGATTTGAATCAGTTTGATTTCATTAGCACATTCGAAAAACTTGCACCAGGTATTTATACGATAATTGCACAAGACGGAAATGGTTGTTATGTTAAAGAAGATGTAGAAATTACACAGCCTAACCCTCTTATTGTAACAGAAGTTGCAAACTCAATGATTCCTGAAGTTTGTAAAGACGATAAAGATGGAGCATTTAGCATAGAAGTTAAAGGCGGAACAGGACCATATAGTGTAAGTCTTGATGTTAAAAACGGACCATTTACACAAGGAGCAGTAGGTCAGACCATATTTGACTTTACTAATCTTTCAGGAGGTGTTCATACAGTTTATGTTAAAGACGCCGGAGGTTGTATAAATGAGTTTGTTGAAAACATGCCGCTACCAGTAGTTCTTAACCCAACTGCTGAAGTAACTTATGACTGTGTTAACAATACGCAAGCAAACATGGTAGTAATTACAGTTGATGAAAGCATAACAAACCCTGCTGATGTTGACTACTCCCTTGACGGAAGTGGAACGTACCAGCCAAGTAACATCTTTACAAATGTTGCTCCGGGTACACACTATGTAGTTGCAAGACATACAAATGGTTGTGAAGTGCCAACGGCTAACTTTACTATTAAGTCTTACACTGCCTTAGGCGCTGTTAAAGCTACAGGTCAGCAAGAGATGAATATTATTTCTGTTACCGCTTCGGGTGGAGCTCCGGCTTACGAATACAGTTTCAATGGAGAGCCATTTACATCATCTAACAAATACAAAATCTACAAATCTGGAGATTATAAAGTAATAGTTAGAGATCAAAACGGTTGTACGTTTGAGCTTATCGTTCCTGCTATTTATGTAGATGTTTGTCTTGACAATTACTTTACTCCAAACGGAGATGGTGTTTATGACAATTGGGGTCCTGGTTGTACAAATATTTACAACAACCTTGAATTCTCAATCTTCGACAGATACGGTCGTGTAATTGCGAAATACCACTACGGTCAAAAATGGGATGGTAGATATAACGGAGAGGAATTACCTTCTGGTGATTACTGGTATGTTCTTAAACTAAATGACGAGAAAGACAATAGAGAGTTTGTTGGACATTTCACTTTATACAGATAACAAATTAGAGCCCCAAATTATGTTATCTAAAAAAATTATTACAATGAAAAAATTATTTTTATCCTTAGTACTCATGGCTGTAACAACAAGTTACAGCCAAGAGCTAAACCTACCGGTATTTACTCAGTATTTAGCTGATAACCCTTTTGTGCTTTCTCCCGCTTATGCAGGTATTGGTGATAACCTTAGAATTCGTCTTAACGGACTTACACAATGGGTTGGAATAAAAGATGCGCCTCAAAACCAATCTTTGTATGCTGATTTTAGAGTTTTAGATCGTTCAGGAGTTGGTATCTCATTGTATAATGATAAAAATGGTTATACACGTCAAACCGGTGCAAAAGTTTCATTTGCGCACCACTTGATTTTAGATTATTATTCAAAACAGTACCTGTCTTTTGGTATTTCGTATAACTTCAATACGTTTAAAATTGATATAGATGAATTCAATAACACAATTGAACATCCAATTTTAGACCCTTCCGTTACAGATAATCGTTATACATCAAATAACAACTTTGACATTAGTGCTTTATACCGTAATAAGAATTTTTACTTAAGTTTTAATGCAAATAACGTTTTGCAAAAAAACACCGACAGATACCGTGGTTTAGAACCAAGTTTACTTTCAAACTATCAGGTATATACTGGTATGATTTTTAAAGATGGAGAAAATAGCCGTATCGAATACGAACCGTCTGTTTACTACCAATATTTTGCCAGCGATAAACGTTCTACTACCGATTTTAACTTCAAGTACAGACGTTACAATCGTTACGAAGATTACTATTGGATTGGAGTTTCATACCGTTTCTTAAACGACCAGTTTCCAAAACCATTATCAGTTGGACCAATGTTAGGTTTCATGAAATCTAAATTTTACTTCGGATATTCGTATCAGGTAATGTTCAACGATCTTGGTAATTATAACACAGGAACACACTCGATTACTATCGGATTCGATTTCTTCGGATCAATCAGTAACTGTCCTTGTACACAAAGTCCGGTACACGACTAATAAATTTTACATTTAAGATTTACTGTAGACTAAATCCTATATTTTTTCGTTTTACTATAAAATGAAAGGCCATTATTTGGTTTACAGTAACTTTTAATTGTTAAATATTCTGCTAAACAATTTTATATTTTTTAAAATAAATTTGTTTGTTTTCTTAATTTACAACGTTTTCGTTGTTATTGGTAGGTTATTTTTATATTTTTCGAATTTAATACTACACTAAAAGTTCTATATTTGTTATTCTTTCAAAAAATTTAAAAATTATCAAATGAAAACTTTAAACGATTTCGACTTTAAAAATAAAAAAGCAATAATCCGTGTAGACTTCAATGTTCCTTTGGATGAAAACTTTAATGTAACTGATGCAACACGTATCGAAGCTGCAAAACCTACCATTGATGCAATCTTAAAGCAAGGTGGAAGTGTAATTTTAATGTCACATTTAGGAAGACCAAAAGGTGTAGAAGAAAAATACTCATTAAAACATATTTTAAAAACAGCTTCAGAAATTTTAGGAGTTGAAGTTAAGTTTGCAACTGATTCTATTGGAGAACCAGCACAAACTGCAGCTAAAAACCTAAAACCAGGAGAAGTTTTATTACTTGAAAATTTACGTTTTCATGCAGAAGAAGAAGCTGGAGATGTTGCTTTTGCAAAAGAATTAGCTTCACTTGGAGACATCTACGTAAACGATGCCTTCGGAACTGCACACAGAGCGCACGCCTCAACTACAATTATTGCACAATTTTTTCCAACAGAAAAATGCTTCGGAACATTATTGGCAAAAGAAATAGAAAGCTTAAACAAAGTACTTAAAAATAGCGAAAAACCAGTTACAGCAGTTCTTGGCGGATCTAAAGTTTCCTCAAAAATCACCGTAATCGAAAATATCCTTGACAAAGTAGATCACATGATTATTGGAGGTGGAATGACTTTTACATTCGTTAAAGCACAAGGCGGAAAAATTGGTGATTCTATTTGTGAAGATGACAAACAAGATTTAGCACTTGAAATTTTAAGATTGGCCAAAGAAAAAGGAGTTCAGATTCATATTCCGGTTGATGTTATTGCTGCAGATGATTTTTCAAACACAGCAAATACACAAATTGTAGATGTAACAGCAATTCCAGACGGATGGCAAGGTCTTGACGCAGGTCCTAAATCATTAGAGAATTTCAAAAAAGTAATTTTAGAGTCAAAAACAATTTTATGGAATGGTCCATTAGGCGTTTTTGAAATGGAATCTTTCGCAAAAGGAACTATCGCTTTAGGTGAATTTATTGCAGAATCTACAGAAAAAGGAGCTTTTTCACTAGTTGGAGGAGGAGATTCTGTTGCTGCAGTAAAACAGTTTGGTTTTGAAGATAAAATGAGCTACGTTTCCACTGGTGGCGGGGCAATGCTAGAAATGTTAGAAGGAAAAATCTTACCTGGAATCGCTGCGATTTTAGACTAAAATTTCACAATTAACATTTTTTTAGATAGTTTTTATGGATAAACTATTTAGTTTTGCAAAAAGTAATCACTCTGTAATTGTTTGAATTATAGAATTTTAAATAAATGTTATATGATTATAAGGAAAATTTCATTAGCGGTTTCTGTCTTCTTTTCTGTAGCTTCTTTTGCACAAGATGTTGCAAAAGCAGATTTAGAAATTAAGCCGGATGTTAAAGTCTCTTATTTAGATTCAGTTAAAAACTCTTTCAAAAAAGATCTAATGTGTACTCGTGTAGACAGTCTTTGGATGAACGAATTAGTGAGTTTAGATATCTATGATGATTTAACGAAAGACATTCAAACCATCAATACAGATATTTCTGTTGATGAAGAATTACCAACTGAATTGCTTAAACAGCGACTTCAGGTGATGAATGAGAAATCGCCTTTTGAGATCGAATATAATCAGGGATTAGAAAACATCATAAAGTCATTTCTTAAAAATCGTAAAAAATCATTTTCACGATTAATGGCTTTATCAGAATATTATTTTCCAATTTTTGAAGATGCCTTTGCAAAACAAAACGTTCCTTTAGAAATTAAATATTTAGCCGTTGTAGAATCTGCTTTAAACCCTAAAGCAGTTTCTAAAATGGGCGCCACCGGAATCTGGCAGTTTATGTACGGAACCGGAAAACAATACGATCTTAAAATCGATTCGTATATAGATGAACGCAGCGATCCTTTAAAATCAACTGCTGCATGTTCAGAATATATGACTAAAATGTTCAAAATTTTTGGTGATTGGGAGTTAGTTCTTGCATCGTATAATTCAGGACCAGGAAATGTAACAAAAGCCATTCGTCGCTCTGGCGGAAAAACAAAATACTGGGACATTCGTAATCATCTTCCAAAAGAAACTCAAGGTTATGTTCCGGCTTTCTTAGCAACAATGTATCTTTTTGAATTTCATAAAGAACACGGAATCAACCCGGAAAGAGCTGTAGTTAAAAACTTTGAAACTGATACCGTTCAAATTAAAAATCAAATGTCATTCAAACAAATTGCCGATTTGTTAGACATGCCACAATCACAAATACAACTTTTAAATCCTTCATATAAATTAAACGTTGTCCCATTTTATCAAAACGAACAACACTTTTTACGTTTGCCGAAAGATAAAATTGCAACTTTTGTAAACAACGAAGATAAGATTTATGATTACGTAGCTTATCAGTCACAACATAAAGGACTTCCAAAGCAATTAGCTTTAAAAGTTTCACCAAAAGGAAAAGCTAAACTGGATAATGCAGTTGCCACAACAGAAACAAAATATTATAAAGTTAGAAAAGGGGACAACCTTGGTTCGATTGCAGATAAGTATGATGTTTCGATTTTAGAGTTAAAAAAATGGAACAATCTTAAAGGCAATGCACTAACTCTAGGTAAAACTTTAAAAATCAAATCAAACAACGATTCGATTGTAAAAAATCCAAAAGAGTTAAAAGTAATTCCTGAAGTTGATAAAAAATCTGAAGAAGCACTTGCGTCTGCAGACAATAACGATAAAGGCGGTAAAAACCTTGAATACGTAGTTGCTGCCGGAGATAATTTAGGAAGTATTGCTAAAAAATTCAATACATCAATTGCAGATTTAAAAGAATTGAATAACCTGACTTCTAATAATATTGGATTAGGAAAATCATTAATCGTTGGCAAAGAAATAGTTATTGAAGATGAAACACCAGCAACAAATACTGCTGTAGCTTCAAGCTCTATAGATTCATTCAGAAAAAAACAGCTTCGGCTAAAAATATAACAGAAGATTATTACGTTAAAAAAGGAGATTCATTGTATAGTATTTCTAAAAAATATCCTGGAGTAACAATTTCAGATATTAAAAAATGGAATAATATTAAAGATGGAGATATTAAACCCGGAATGAAACTTAAAATAAACGGATAATAAAAAAATCTTAACTAAATTTGGGTTTTATTTCATTAAACTAAGAAAATGAATAAAACCCATTTTTTATGCCTTTTACTTTCGTGTTTGTTCGTTTCTTGTTTTAAAAACGAGAAACAGCCTCAGCCTGTTTCCGGTAAAACAAACACAATATCAGTTATCATCGACGATCAGTTGTGGTACGGTGAAGTAGGCGATACCATTCGAAATAAATTTGCTTCTCCCGTTTTGGGACTTACCCAGGAAGAACCACTGTTTACCATCAATCAATATCCGGCCAAATTATTAGAAGGATTTGTTACCGATAGCCGAAGTATCATTGTAGTAAAAAAAGCTGTAACAGATAAATTCGAAATTAAACACAGCGAAACATTACCACACAATACATTCCGTATTTACGGTAAATCTGTTGAAGATATTATTTGCAGTATCGAATTAAATTCGGCACAAATTATCAAGATGATTCGCGATGCCGAAATTCAAAAAATTCAGCAGGACAACAGCAAATCATTGTTGAATCCGGCGGTAATAAAAAACAAGTTTCACATCGATTTACAAATTCCCTCCGGTTACGAATATATGTTGCATAAAAAGAATTTTATGTGGCTGAAAAAAGAAATCATCAGCGGGAATACAAGTTTGCTGATTTATCAGATTCCAATTCGCAGACTTACCAAAGGTTCAGATATTGTGGGCAATATTGTTCGTATGAGAGATTCAGTAGGCCGATATATAAAAGGACGAGAGCCAGACACGCCAATGATTACCGGCGAAGCATATGCACCATACTTTTCGACAACAATATTAGACAGAAAAAAACATATGAAACCAAAGGAACCTGGGAGTTAAAGAATGATTTCATGACTGGGCCTTTTATAAACTACGCTATTATTGACGAAGCTTCAAGGAGAATCTTGGTTATTGAAGGATTTTGTTATTCGCCTTCTAATCAGGAAAGAGACCTAATGCTGGAACTCGAAGCCATTATAAAATCAGTCAAAATAGATAAAAGATAATTTGTTATATTTTTCGTACATTTGATTTAATAACCAATAAATCAATTATTTATGAAAAATCTCTATCTGACATTATTGATATTAGCAGCATGTTTTACTTCTTGTAAAAAGGAAATAAAAACAGAGTCTGAAAATGAAAAGGTTACTGATACTATCAAAACCAAAGAACAAGCTATTGAGCAGCCTTTAGATTCTGCTGCACAAATGAAAGCCTGGGCAGAATATGCAACACCTGGTAACGCACATAAATTAATGGCTGATGAAACCGGAACATGGAATTGTGATATGACTTTTTGGTCAGAACCAAATGGTAAACCAGAGAAAGCAAGTTCAACAGCAAATATTAAAATGATTCTTGGCGGTCGATATCAGGAAGCAAATTATAGCGGCACAATGATGGGACAGCCGTTTCAGGGTAAAAGCACATTGGCCTATAATAATGCCAGCAAAGAATACACTACCACTTTTATTGATAATATGGGAACAGGGATGATGGTGGCCGTAGGAAAATTTGATGAGAAAACAAAAAGTATGGAATTAAAAGGCGATATGGTAAATCCTGTAAATGGGAAAAAAACACCTTATCGTGAAATATATACAATTGTTGATGCATCAACCCGTAAAATGGAAATGTTTGATGTAAAAAACGGCGAAGAGTATAAAAGCATGGAAATTATAATGAAGAAGAAATAAGTAGATATAATTAATATGAAAATCCCGATTACAAGTTGTAATCGGGATTTCTTTTTTAAAATAATAGTAATAAAGATTTTTCAAGTAATTTAGTTGTTTGAAAAAATGAAAAACAACAATGGAATTAAAATGGAAAATAAAGCCTTTTGAGGCATTAAGTGTTCATGAGTTATATGATTTGCTTAAAGTGCGAAGTGAGATCTTTGTAGTCGAGCAAAATTGTGTTTATTTAGACATAGACGGTAAAGACAAGAAAGCTTTACATCTTATTGGAGAATACGACGGAAAAATTGTAGCCTATGCACGTTTGTTTGATGCCGGAATTAGTTTTGATAATGCATCGATTGGAAGAGTAATAGTTGATGCCAATTACAGGGATAAAAAATGGGGGCATGATTTAATGCGTGAAGCAATAGCAGGAATTAAATCCAATTTTGGTAAAGATGCAATTACAATTGGTGCGCAATTGTACTTAAAGAAATTTTACGAAAGCCACGGATTTGTTCAATCAAGTGAAATGTACCTTGAAGATGATATTCCGCATATAGAAATGATTCGAGCTTAATAAAGTTTTTATTTTTTTACTAATGCAACATTGTTTCAAAATATAAAATCGCTCTTTTTTAAAAAATAAACTATTAATAAACAAATGATTACCAATTTCGTTTAAAGCTTAACTTTAAGGCAAAATGTAGCTTTTTGGGTTTGCCTGAAAAAATAAAATTAGATTTGCGTAATGCAAAATTCAACCCTTCGGTCATAATTATCACCTTTTCTCAAAGGATATTTATTGCCACATCCCAGAAAAGTCATTCTGCTTGAAGATACTTTTTTTGACATAAGATATTTAAAAACGGTTTTGGCACGATTCCAGGAAAGTCTTCTTTCTTTGGTTTCCTTGTCAATTCCGTCACTATAAATTTCCGGAGTACAGCAAACGTGACCTCGTATTTCAAACTGAATATTTTTCTGGTGCTGTAAAATAGTTGCTATTTTATCTAATTCTTTTTTAGAATTGTGTGTAAGTTTTGAACTTCCAATATCAAAAAGAATGTTGTCGAGATAAATTTTATCGCCAACTTTTAGTTTGTTTTTAAAAGAACTATAAACTTCTTTTCCGAAACTGTTTTTATTTACAACGATTAAATCAACCCGCCGATTTTTAGAACGTATTTCATTTAGGTTGTCTACAGTATCCGGTTTTAAAATTACCCGGCCTTTACCTTCAAGAATAACTATTTTGCTTTGATTAAAACCCTTCAATACGAGCAGGTTTTGAATTGTACTAACGCGATTCTTAGACAATCTAAAGTTATAGTCATCATCCCCACGATCATCACAATAACCATAGATTTGTATAGATTCCACTTTTGAAGTATCTATTTTTTTAATAAAATTCGCAACAACACCTGTTTGTTGTTCAGTAAGATCAAATTTATCAAAATCAAAAAATATGGTTTCGATTGGTTTTTGCTGTGCCGATAAATTGAGCGTAAAGAATATAAATAAGACTTTACAAATTTTCATTTTTTTACATTTTTAAAATGGTTTTATACTCAGTTTGATTATTTAAAACGGTCACCGCTTTCTTAATTTCTGAATTGTTTTTAATGTAAAATTGATATAAACCTTCCTGATATTGGTATCTTTTAATAAGCTCTTCCTGAATCAGGTTTTTAATCTCTTTTTGGTTTTTATCCAATAAGGTAGTTTCACTTTTCTCTAAGGCGTTTAATAACTGCTGATATTCCGGTGCGATCGTTTCGTCTATTTTTTCGTTTTTGGCTGCGGCCAAAGTATTTTTCAAAGCTACTTCTGTTTCAGTATCAAAAGTAATCTTGTTGGTTTTTAGGTATTGTTTAAAGCTGGCGTAATCCGCATCAGTAAGAACAGGGATTTTATCGCCCAAATTTGGATTTTTATAGTAATAACTGGTAGCGTAATCAAAGATTCCGTCATTCTTCAATAAAGCGGTCGTAATAGGGCTCATTTTTGCCTCATCCAATTCGATATCAGGCAAAACACCGCCGCCATCATAAACAGTTCTTCCTTTTCGGGTTTTAAAAGCATTGAAGTTTTTCGCATCCGTTTTTAAGGCAACGCCATTTTTATCCTTATGCGCATAATCCAAAGCCTGAATACATCTGCCCGATGGTGTATAATAACGCGAGATAGTTACTTTAAGCTGTGTTCCGTACGTTAAATCTACAGAACGCTGCACCAAACCTTTACCAAAACTACGGCTTCCTAAAATTACGGCACGATCTAAATCCTGCAAAGCTCCCGAAACAATTTCTGATGCCGATGCACTTCTGCCGTTTACCAAAATTGCCAAAGGAATTTCGGTGTCTATTGGTTGATTTTGAGTTTTATACGTATTGTTATGCTTTTCAATTCTTGATTTCGTCGTTACGATTACTTCATTCTTCGGAACAAATAAATTACAGATATCAATAGCCTCGTTTAGTAAACCACCCGGATTTCCTCTTAAATCTAATACTATTTGTTTTGCTCCGTCAGCTTTTAGCTTTTCAAGAGCGTCTTTTACTTCGACAGCAGCTTTTCTGCTAAAATGTGCCAAAACGATATAACCTGTTTTATCATCTATTTTTCCGTAAAACGGAACAGACTTAATATCAACTTCATCCAAAACCAACTCTGTTGTAAATGTTTTTCCCTGACGAAGGTATTTTATCGTAATCTTTGTGTTTTTGGTTCCTTTCAATAATTGCGAAGCATCATCCTTAAAATCAGCAATTAAAACATCACCAATCTGAATAATTTCATCACCGGCTTTTAATCCTGCTTTGTCTGCCGGATAATTTTTATAAGGTTCGCGAACAATCAAACGATCTTTCTTTCTGGCGATCATAGCACCAATTCCGGTATATTCTCCCGTATTGTTGATTTTGAAATTGACCACATCCTGTTCATTAAAATAAACCGTGTACGGATCTAAACTTCCCAACATGCTTTTAATGGCTTTGTCCATCAAATCACCCGGATTAGTCTCGTCTACATAATTAGTGTTTACGGCTTTAAATAAAGTGGTAAAAATTTCTATTTGTTTGGCTATTTCAAAAAAATCGTCTTTGAAACTAGTTCCAATAAATAAAAATCCTGCGGCAACGGCTGGTATAACGAACTTCTTTTTAAGATAAGGATACATGATTTATGCTTTTTTCTTTTAAATCGTTTTCTGATAAAATAAACCAGAACAACGAATAGGATAATAAATGGCCAAACGCTAATAATCGAAATTAAGAAACTCGATAAACCAAAAAACCCGGACTTAATTGCTGTCCATATTTTTGATCCGTACGAAGTTTTAATGGCTTCTTTTTCAGCTATGGTTTTGTAAAATTCAATATTGATAGTGCTTTCAGAAACCCGGCTTTCTAAATATTTAAGCTGTCCTTCTTTGGCTTCAATTTCTTCTCTGATAATCGAAATTTGTTTTTCAATTTCTAAAATCTCACTTATTTTAGTGGCTTTTTGTAAAATTTCAAGATATCTGTTTTCGAGTTTCTTTTTTGTTTTTAATCTTGATTCAAGATCAATATATTGTTCTGTAACATCTTCTGCAGAGATTTCTTTTCTTTCAAAATAAGAAACACCTTCAGATATGGACTTTATAAAGGTATCAAAATTCTGACTGGGAATTCTAACGGTTAGATTTCGATAAATATTGTTATAATCCTTTCCTTCGGAATCATTTTGAACAGTTCCTTTATTTGCTGTAATTGCTTTTTGAATTTGAGCAAAAGTATCATCTAAATTGTTAGTTTCAAATCGAAGTGAAGCTTGTTTGATGATCTTTTGTGAAATTTTTGGTATTGCATCAGCTTCGGATGTTTTATATTTTCCTTCGCTTTTAGACGGAAGTTTTATAGCACTAACTGCCATTTCTGCAATTGGTTCTTCGTTTTTACTACAACTTGTAAAACTTAAAACAAATAATGATAAACAGAAAATATATCTCATAAATCTTCAATTAAGAGCTAAAACTACAATTTTTTTATAATTTTTAGTCGAAATCGATAAATAAAGTTGCTATTTGAGATCTAGATTTCAGTTTTGTTTTCAGAATCAGGAGTTTTGTTGATCTGTAAGAGAAATTTCTCAAACAACTGAATCGTTTTGGTATTGATTTCTTCGTAAGATAAACGGTCTTTTGTCTGATAGAAAAACATGAAAGAATAAGGCTCTTCCAGATTATCCCAAAGCAAATGTTTGTTCAGTCGGTAGGTTTCTCTCAAAACACGTTTGAAGTAATTGCGATCAACGGCTTTTTTAAAATATTTCTTAGAAACCGAAACTCCAATTTTAATTTTTTCTTCAGAACCAGCTTCCGCTTGACGGTAAACCAAACGCAAAGGATATTTAGAAACTGATTTTCCTTCAGAAAACAGCAATCCAATAGTTGTTTTGCTTTTTAAACGTTCGTTTTTTGGGTAAGTAAAGTTCATTTAATTCAGAAAAGAAGTGCAATTTTTTGTGCAAAGGTACAATAGTCAGTACTAAACAAAATGATTTAATACATTTTCTTTAAACCAATTTGGAAAATCAACCTCATCAACATAAAGTTTTAGCGACTTAGCATTGTAGATTTCAGCAATTAATGTGAGTTTTTCTCCTGAATTATCGAATAGATAGGTTTTGTCAGAGATTTCAATTGCAGGAAATAAATTTGTAAGAGTTCTGGAATATCTGTTTTTAATCGTTTCTTTATCAACGTCGTGACCGCCTTTTTTAACTCTGTTTTCAACCCGTGAAATATTTACTTCCGGATCGTCAATGCACACAAAGTAAAGATATGTGGTATAGCCCAAAGTTTTTGCGTCTTTAATATCGTTGAGTTTTGAAGGATGACTCATTACTGTTTCAAAACAAAAACTTTGATTGTTTTCAATAAGTTTATCTCTTAAGAAAGAAGAAATTAAAGATCCTTCGTAACTGTTTGAGTTTTTAGAATGTGAAACAATAAAGTTCTCTTTTATCTCTAAATTTATTTTAAAACCTTTTTCTTCAGATTTCTGAATAAGACTAATTGAACTATCTTTTGAGTAAAAGTGATTTAATTCTTCGTTTGTAGCTCTTATATTAAAAGATTCTAAGTCTATTAATCCTTTTGTTGCAAGGATTTTTTCAAGATAGTCTGCGTTAATAAAATGACCGGCATTGTAGTTTCTTGAAAACTCTTCAAAAAGAGTGCTTTTTCCCGATCCGTTAGGACCGGCAAATACGCGAAGTCTTTTTTATTTTCTGCATAGAACCATTCCTTTTTTTAATCCTTTTTCAATTAAAGGTTTGTCTTGAATTTCTCTAATAACTTTGATTTCTCCATTGGGAAGTTTTTCAATAATTTTTCTTCCAGAGATATATTTTATTGATAACCCTAATGCTTTTGATTCCCTAATGGCAAAACTTGACCCCTTTGAAGCAGATTTAATTAAAATTTCTGTTTCATTAAAATCTTTTTGTTCTTTATGATGTTTTAGAATATATCGCGCAATTTTACTTTTCATAACAAGAAGGATAAGTAATTATCTGTCAAATTTACATTATTTTCTTTTTATGCTAATGTTTTACAGCATTTGATTTTCTTAGAGTTGTTTATTGTTTTCAATTTTTATACCGCTAAAAATTTATTTATTACTTTTGGGCATTAATTTTTAAAGCATGCAAAAAATAATTTCGTATCCCATATCCGTAATTTACTATTTGTTATTCAGTTCGGTTTTATTGGTCTTTCATCCAATACAATGGTTCTGCTTAAATGTTTTTGGGTATCAGGCGCACAAAAAAAGCGTTGATTACTTAAATTTCTGGCTTTTAAGATGCACCAATTTGGTAGGAACAACTTATAAAATTGAAAACAGAGAAACAATTCCAACCGGAGTACCTTTGATTTTTGTTTCAAATCATCAAAGTATGTATGATATTATTACAATGATTTGGTATTTTAGACGTTTTCATTGTAAATTTGTAAGTAAGAAGGAGTTAGGTAAAGGAATTCCGAGTGTATCGTATAATTTACGCCACGGTGGATCTGTGCTAATTGACCGTAAAGACCCTAAACAAGCGATTCCTGTAATCAAAGGCTTGTCTGAATATATTGAAAAACATAAAAGATCTGCAGTAATATTTCCCGAAGGTACCCGAAGTAAAACCGGAAAACCTAAAGAATTTGCCCAAAATGGTTTAAAAATATTATGTAAATACGCACCATCAGCATATATAGTTCCGGTTAGTATTAATAATTCATGGAAAATGGTAAAATATGGTCTTTTTCCGGTAGGTTTAGGAAATCATCTTACCTTTACGGTTCATAAAGCATTGGCTGTAAAAGATTATGATTTTGCCGAGTTAATGGCTTTGACCGAAAAAGCAGTAGTAGAAGGAGTAAATGAGTATAAATAGATTTTCGTTTTTAGTAAAAACTAAAACTTAAATCCCAATCTTAAATTAGTAATGTCTATAAAAAACATTAGATTAGAAGTTATGCAGTTTTTGGAAAAAAACGTGGATAGCTTCGTTGAACAGTATTTAATTCCAGTAGAAAAAATTTGGCAGCCGTCAGATTTTCTGCCTAATTCTGAAGGAGATAATTTCTTTGAGGAGGTTAGAGAATTACGTGAAATTGCCAAAGAATTGCCATATGATTTCTGGGTTACGCTTGTGGGTGATACCATTACCGAAGAAGCTTTACCTACATACGAATCCTGGTTGATGGATGTAGAGGGAATAAATCAGGTGGAAAACGGTGGAAACGGCTGGTCTAAATGGATTAGACAATGGACCGGAGAAGAAAACCGCCACGGTGATTTATTAAATAAATACTTGTATTTGTCCGGTCGTGTAAATATGCGTGAAATCGAAATGACAACGCAGCATTTAATCAACGACGGTTTTGATATTGGAACTGGATCTGACCCATACAAAAACTTTGTATACACTAGTTTCCAGGAATTAGCAACTTATGTATCACACAATAGAGTAGCTCAAATGGCGAAGAAATTTGGTGATAATAAATTGTCTAAAATGTGTAAAATGATTGCTGGTGACGAAATGCGTCATCATCATGCATATAGCGAATTTGTAACTCGTATTTTCGCAGTAGATCCTAGCGAAATGATGTTGGCGTTTCAATATATGATGAAACAAAAAATCGTTATGCCAGCTCACTTTTTAAGAGAATCTGGCCAAAAAATAAGTTCAGCTTTTGAACAGTTCTCTGATTCTGCACAACGTATTGGGGTGTATACCGCAAGCGATTATGTAGATATCATGCAGAAATTAATGGATAAGTGGGAAATTGATAAAATGACCGGTTTAACAGATGAAGCAGAAAAAGCACGTGATTACTTAATGAAATTACCGGCTCGTATGGCAAGAATCTCAGAAAGATTAGTAATTCCACAGGAATCACACATCTTTAAATGGGTTGAACCGGCAAGATTATAATTTTAGATTTTAGATTGTTGATTTCAGATTAAAATTGATATTGAAATTGATTTTTGATATTGACATTAAAAATATTGTTGATTGTTGAAGTGTGAAAGCTTTGACAATCAACATTTTTTATTTAAAAAATATAATTAGAATAAATCAGCGATAATCCGCTTAAATCAGCGTCATCCGCGCGCCATTCCACAATACAAAAACAACTATGAATAACCCCGATCTAATAAACAAAACAATTGCATTCGTAAAAGAAAAACTAAATGATGCCGAAGGCGGACACGACTGGTTTCATATCGAACGCGTCTATAAAAATGCACTTTTAATTGCAAAAGGTACAAGTTGTGATTTGGTGGTAGTTCAATTAGGAGCTTTACTTCATGATATTGCAGATAGTAAATTTCACAATGGAGATGAAACCATCGGTCCAAGAACGGCCCGTTTGTTTCTTGAATCTGAAAATGTACCTGAAGAGATTATCCGGCATGTGGTAAACATCATTGAAAACATCTCGTATAAAGGCGGAAATTTCGAAAAGAAATTTTCTTCGATAGAATTAGATATTGTTCAGGATGCAGATCGTTTAGATGCAATTGGAGCAATTGGTGTTGCAAGAGCTTTCAATTACGGAGGATTTAAGAACAGGACTTTATATGATCCTGAAATTGCGCCAGTAACCAATATGACCAAAGAAGAGTACAAAAAGAATAATGCTCCAACTATAAATCATTTTTACGAAAAGCTTTTATTGTTATCCAGTAAAATGAATACCGAAACCGGAAAACAAATTGCCGCAGAAAGACATCGTTTTATGGAATCTTTCCTGGCACAATTTTATGCGGAGTGGGAAGGAGTGAAGTAATTTTTAGTATTCAATCCCGGTATTGAGTTTTAGTTTTTGTTGTTATTGATGTTTCATAATAAAATACGAAACCGCAACTGCACAAATAAACCCTATTGAAAACCACAATAATCGTGTAACTCTATTGTCTCTAATAATCTCACTTTTATCAAAATCTGTCATTTCTTTAAAATTTGAATTAATGGATCAAATTTAAAAGATATTGAGTTGATAAAAAGTGAGTTAAGGACTTTATTGTATCAAAAAAAGGCAAGTTATTTTTGCAATTTTAGAATAAGAAGAAAGCTTAGAACCTTTTCTAAGAACATCCACAATTTCCGTCACCACAGTCTTTTTTCTTTTTAGATTTCCAAAAGAACTTTTTGACTAAAAAAGCAACGGCAATAAATAATATTACAAAAGCGATAATTTCCTGTATCATGGCAGTTTATTTTAAAAGTTGATACGCCAAAAGTGCGACAAAGTAAGCCAGACCACTCATTAAAACAAGCTGCATTGCAGGCCATTTCCATGAATTGGTTTCTTTTTTTGTCACCGCAAGCGTACTGGCACATTGCATAGCAAAAGCATAAAATAGCAATAATGAAATTCCGGAAGCAAAATTGAAAATCTTTTCTCCTGTTTGAGGGTTGACTTCTTTTTGCATTTTGCTTTTTATAGTAGTTTCATTATCACTGTCTCCAACACTATAAATCGTAGCCAATGTTCCCACAAATACTTCACGTGCCGCAAACGAACTGATAATTGCAATTCCGATTTTCCAATCGTAACCCAAAGGAGAAATTGCCGGTTCGATCGCTTTACCCATAATTCCGATATAGGAATTCTCTAATTTTTGAGAAGCAACTTCATTTTCGAATTCAACTTCATTTAAAGGCTTATTTACAAATCTTTCTTTTACGATAGTTTCAGCCTCGTTAAAATCTTTTCCGGGACCGTATGAAGCCAAAAACCATAAAATAACAGATATCGCAAGAATGATTTTACCCGCACCAACAATAAAAGCTTTGGTTTTTTCGACAACATTAATTCCAACGTTCTTGAAAAGAGGTAATTTATAACTAGGCATTTCGACAACGAAATATGTTTTATTATCGAGTTTTAAAACTTTATTTAAAATATAAGCTGATAGAATTGCTGTTCCAAATCCAAGTAAGTACAATAACATCAACGATAATCCTTGCATATTCAAAATTCCGAAAACACGTTCATTCGGAATTACAAGTGAAATAATAATCGCGTAAACAGGTAATCTGGCAGAACAAGTCGTGAATGGCGTTACCAAGATCGTAATAAGGCGTTCTTTCCAGTTTTCAATATTTCTGGTAGCCATAATTGCCGGAATCGCACATGCAGTTCCTGAAATTAGCGGAACAACACTTTTTCCCGAAAGTCCAAATTTACGCATGATCTTATCCATCAGGAAAACCACACGGCTCATATATCCGCTTTCTTCCAAAATTGAAATAAACAGAAACAAAAACGCAATTTGCGGAATGAAAATAATAACACCGCCAATTCCAGGAATAATTCCCTGCGAAAGTAAATCGGTTAGAATACCACTTGGTAATTCTGCGGCAACCCAACTGCTTAATGAAGCAAAAGTGCTGTCGATGAAATCCATAGGAATTGTTGACCAGCTAAAAATAGATTGAAATATGATAAACAAAATAGCAAGGAAAATAAAGTAACCCCAAAACTTATGGGTCAGAACACGATCCAGTTTTGCTCTAAAGTCTTTTGCCATCGAAGCATCCACTTTTAAACCTTCTTTTAAAACATCATTTATAAACTGATATCTTTTGATGGTTTCCTTTTGCTGTAAGCGTTTTAATTCAGAATTAGATTTGGTAAAAGTGCTTCGAATTTCATTTCTGTCTAAATTCGAAAAATTTACATCTTGCGTAATAACCAGCCATAATTTGTAAATAAGCTGATTGGGAAAAGCATGCTGTAATTTTTCAAAATATTCAGGATCAATAACCGATGCATTTAAACAAGCTTCGTGCGGAATGGTTTTATAGGAAACAATTAATTCTTTTAAATTGTCAATTCCTAAACCTTTGCGCGAACTTACAAGAGCAATTTTAGTTTTTAGTTTTTCTTCTAAATAAGGAATATCAAGTGTAATCCCTTTTCTTTCCATTCGATCAGACATATTAATGACTAAAATCGTCGGAATCTCAAGGTCTTTAATTTGGGTGTAAATCAGTAAGTTTCGTTTCAGATTTTCAACATCTGTCACCACAACCGCTACATCCGGATATAATTTATCATTTTTGTTTAGCAAAAGTTCAATTACAACACTTTCATCCATTGAACTGGCATTCAAACTATACGTTCCGGGCAAATCCAGAATGTTAGCTTTTATGTTGTGAGGTAATTTACAGAAACCAATTTTTTTCTCAACCGTAATTCCGGGATAATTTCCAACTTGTTGATTTAAACCGGTAAGCTGATTGAAAACAGAAGTTTTTCCCGTGTTGGGATTTCCGATAAGGGCAACATTAATATTTTGAATGCTCATTATAAATTGGTTTTGATAAGTTCAACTTCAATTTCACGAGCAGTTTCAACACGAATCGCAACATGCGAGCCATTAATGTCAAGATATAAAGGATCTCCAAAAGGAGCAATTTGAAGTAATTCGACTAAGTTGCCCGGCAAACAACCCATTTCTAATAATTTTAGAGGAATAAGATCGATATCAAAATCTTTGATAATGGCTTTCTCGCCTTTTTTCAGAGTATGTATTGTATTTTGCAAGCTTATTTAGATTGAATTTAGATTACAAAAGTAGGCAATAATTCTTTATTGCAAGGTATTTAACACTTTTGAATATGCTAAATCTTTCTAAAAATAAGGGATTTTACTCTTTAGACAAGAAATCAATGTCTTCCAAAAGACGTTTCATTTCTTCTTTGTTTGTTCCGTCATAAAATCCGCGAACACGACGTTTTTGATCTACCAGAACAAAATTCTCTGTATGCACCATATCATAAAGCTGATCTGGTCTGCCCAATTTTACAGCCAAATACGATTTTCGTGCCATCGTATAAATATCTTTTTTATCGCCGGTAACCAAATTCCACTTACTGTCTACAACATGATGCTTTATAGCATATTCTTTTAAAACCGGAATACTGTCAACTTCCGGGAAAACGGTATGGGACAATAACATTACTTTTGGATTATTCAAAACCGCTTTTTGAACTTCTTCAAGATTGGTTGTCATTTTTGGACAAATAGATCCGCAGGTTGTAAAGAAGAAATCAGCAACATAAATTTTTCCCTCATAATTTTTCTGAGTAATCGTATCGCCGTTTTGATTCACAAAAGAAAAATCAGCAATTGTATGATATTTGCTTTTGTACTGAACAGTGCTATCAACCAATTCTGGGTTTACATCGGCCGGATTGTAAATTGGTAAAGTTTTTTGTGGCTTTAAAGCCGAATAAAATAGGGATATAGTGACAACCGAAAAAAGAATTAAAACAATAAAGAATTTGCGGTATTTATAAAGAAACGATTTCATAAAAATAATTTGCCGCAAAAATACAAAAAGCACTTTTTAAAAGCTGTAATTATAACTCTTTTTAACAACTGTGTAGTTGGCCACGAATTCACGAATACTATTTTAGATTATAAATTTAATTCGTGAATTCGTGGCGATTCATCTTACTTTAGTTTTTCTGATAGATTTATTTACAAGATATAATCCAATCAAAGTAACAACAACGCCTACAGCAATGGCAGAAGTTAGGCTTTCGCCGAAAATAATAGCGCCTAAAACCATCGCCACAATTGGATTAATGTAAACATAAATACTGCTAATTTCTGTTGGAAGATGCTGCAGCGAATATATAAAAGCAATAAAAGTTAAAACTGAACCGATAATAACCAGATAGCCAATAGAAAACCAGGATTCTGATGGAATTTCACTCAAAGGAATATTAGTTCCCGAAGCTTCTGTAATAACTAAAAGTATAATACTCGAAATAAACATTTGCAACCCCAAACTAAAATACGGATTAAAACTTGCCGCTTTTTTCTTAGTATGTAAAATCCCGAAAGCCCATGTTATTGTCGAAACAATAGTTAAGATAATCCCGAATTGAAAATCTGCCTTAAAGAAGTCTCCCAGATGATCGATAAAAATAATACAAATTCCGCCAAAGCATATTAAAATTCCCGTTATGGCCAATTTTGCAATTCTTTCACCATGAAAAAAGTTAATCACGATAATCCAAATTGGGAATATTGCGCTTATAATGGCGCCTAATCCACTGCTTATATATTTTACACCCCAGGTACTTAATCCATTGCTTAAAGCAAAATTCAAAATTGCCAAAACCAGAATTGTGCGCCATTGTTTGCCTTTTGGCCATGGTTCTTTTTTCAGGATAAAATAAACGATGTATAAAATCCCGCCTAAAAACTGACGAATAGTAGCAAGTTGCAAACCCGGCATGTGTTTTACGCCTTCTTTTGAGGCAAGCCAAGTTGTTCCCCAAAAGAAACTCACCCAGCATACAGCCAGAATCGGAAGTCCGATGGCTTCAATTTTTCCCGAAAATGCATTTTGAATTTTTGCTTTCATTTTGATTAATTCTTCAGACAAATATTCCAAAAACAAATTCAATTAAACTTCAAAATGAAAAGATTTATTCATGAATTTATTTGCTGAAACAGATGAATTATTTGCATTAAAAAACTTACGATAGATTATCGCGTAATTTTAACATAAAGTTTGAAATAATAGCAATATGTTTGTAGATAGACTAAAAACATACACAAAAATGAATAAGCAACTTAGCAAACCATTATTTTGTGCTTTTTCGGCAATGTTATCATTAACAGCAGTTAAGGCTCAAAAGGCAAATACCACCGAACCTGGAATTAATGTTTCATACATGAATACTAAAATTAGTCCGGGAGAAGACTTTTTTCGTTACGTAAACGGAACCTGGTTAGATAAAACCGAGATTCCAAGTGATCGAACTTCCTGGGGAGTTTTAATGAATTGCGTCAACGAACAGATGATAATTCATTGGCTATTTTAAAAGAAGCTTCCAAAAATCCTAAATACAAATCGAATACAGATCAGGGAAAAGCGGTTGCGTTATATAATACAATTCTTGATACAGTTGGCAGAAATAAAAGAGGAGTTACACCGCTTGCGCCTTATTTAAAGAAAATAGATGCAATTAAAAACGTTGCGGATCTGCAAAATTTCTTAATTGAAATGGAACCTCAGGGAGGAATTGGCTTCTTTAGTATTTACATTGGAGCAAATGCAAAAAACAGTAATGTTTATGCTGTAAATATTAGTCCGGGACGTTTGGGATTATCAGATAAGGATTATTACAATTCTGATGATAAAGACTCTAAAGAAAAACGTGAAAAATACGAACTTCATATTGCACGAATGATGCAGTTTATTGGAGAATCTCCTGCAAAGGCCAAAGAAAGTGCAAAACAAATTTTGGCTCTTGAAACTGAAATGTCTGCTCCAAGACTGGATCGTGTGGAGCGCAGAGACCGCAGAAAACAATACAACCCAACTGCTATTGCTGATTTAAAGAAAACTACACCTTCGATTCAATGGGATAAATATTTTGCCGGAATTGGAATGGCAAAACTAGATACAGTAAATGTGCAGCAGCCACGTTATATGGCAGCTTTGGAAAAAACTTTCACAGAAAAAAAGTAGCAGACTGGAAAGAATATCTAAAATGGTGTGCATTAAATAAATCTACATCAACTTTAACGACAGAAATTGAAAATGCAAATTTTGATTTCTACGGAAAAACATTAACAGGAGCCTTAAAGCAACGTCCGAGAGAAGAATTAGCGCTACAAGTAATCAATCAGACTACCGGTGAAGCTTTAGGAAAACTGTATGTTGAGAAATTGTTTCCTGCTGAAGCAAAAGAGAAAGCACAAAAAATGATTCAGAATGTGATTTTGGCTTATCAAAATCGTATCAACGCATTGCCATGGATGTCTAAGGAAACCAAAGAAAAAGCAATTCAAAAATTAAATAAAATTACGATTAAGATTGGTTATCCTGATAAATGGAAAGATTATTCAGCATTAGAAATAAAAAATGTTAGTGAAGGAGGAACCTATTTTGAAAATATAAAAAATGTATCAAAATGGAGTTATCAGGAAAGTGTTGCCAAATTAGGAAAACCGGTTGATAAAACGGAGTGGGGAATGTCGCCACAAACCGTAAATGCGTATTACAATCCATCATACAACGAGATTGTGTTTCCTGCAGCTATTTTACAACCGCCATTCTATAATTACCAGGCTGATGAGGCAGTAAATTATGGAGGAATTGGTGCTGTTATCGGGCATGAAATCTCACATGGTTTTGATGATTCGGGTGCACGTTACAACGCAGATGGAAATCTTGTTGACTGGTGGACGGCTGATGATTTAAAACAATTTACAGAATTAGGAACGGCTCTTGCTAATCAATACAGTGCCTTGGAACCGTTACCGGGAATTCATGTTGATGGTAAATTTACGTTAGGCGAAAACATTGGTGATTTGGGAGGAGTGAATGCTGCTTATGATGGTTTGCAATTGTACCTGAAAGAAAATGGAAATCCGGGTTTAATTGACGGATTTACTCCGGAACAGCGTTTCTTTATTTCATGGGCTACGGTTTGGAGAACAAAATCAAGAGACGAAGCTATTAAGAATCAGGTAAAAACAGATCCGCATTCGCCGGGAATGTACAGAGCAATTGTTCCTATTCAGAATGTGGATGTTTTTTATCAGGCATTCGGAATCAAAAAAGGAGATAAAATGTATATTGAACCAGAGAAACGAGTTAAAATCTGGTAAAATGATAATATAGAAAAGGGCGCTAATTTAGCGCCCTTTTTGTATTTATAAATTTGATTTACTTAAGATTACTGTAAATATAAGTTTCAATAGCTTTTAATTCTTCGTCAGACATTGCTTTTGTAACCGGAAAATTGGTTTTCATAACATCAAATTGACTTGGATCTACAATTGGTTCTGCGTTTCCTTTCAGGAACGTAATAATATCTGCATTTTTATCCTTGTACATTTTGGCAATTTCCTGAATACTCGGACCAATTATTTTTTGATCAACCTGATGGCAGGCAGTACAATTTCCTTTTCCTTCAAAAATTTCTTTTCCTAAAGCTTCAGGTGTTTTGGCTTTCGCCGATTCTCCTTCAGAATAAGATTCTGTTGAATTTTGATCGGTATTTTCGGCTACTTCTTTTTTACAGGATGCTAAAACTAATACAGCAGATAAGAATAATACTTCTTTCTTCATTATTATTTATTTAAAATTACTGCAGCTTCTTTTGCAAAATAAGTTGATATAATACTTGCTCCTGCACGCTTAATGCAATAAAGTTGCTCTAGCATAATTTTGTCATGATCCAACCATCCTCTTTCTGCTGCGGCCTTTACCATAGCGTACTCACCAGATACCTGGTAAACCGCAACCGGTACATGAACGGCATTTTTTACCTCTCGAACAATATCCAAATAAGCGATTCCGGGTTTTACCATTACAATATCAGCACCTTCTTCAACATCCAATAAAGCTTCACGAATTCCTTCAATTCGATTAGCATAATCCATTTGGTATGTTTTTTTATCCTTAGGAATATTTTGAGAATCTACCGGAGCAGAATCCAGGGCATCACGAAAAGGACCATAAAATGCCGAAGCATATTTTGCACTGTAACTCATGATTCCCACATTGTGATGTCCGTTTTCTTCCAATGCTTTTCTAATCGCCAAAACGCGTCCATCCATCATGTCGCTTGGCGCTACAAAATCGGCTCCGGCTTCAGCGTGGCTTAAACTCATTCGGGTTAATGCATCAACAGTAGCATCGTTTACCAATTGACCGTTTTCTATAATTCCGTCATGACCATAAATTGAATAAGGATCAAGAGCCACATCCGGCATAACAATCATCTCCGGAACGGCATCTTTTATAGCACGAATGGTTTGTTGCATTAAACCATCCTTATTCCACGCTTCAACACCTTTATTATCTTTAAGATTGTCGCTTACTTTTACGTAAATATTAACCGCTTTAATGCCTAAATCCCAAGCTTCCTTTACTTCTTTAATCGTATTATCCAATGAATGACGATAAATGCCAGGCATTGAGGGAATAGCAACTTTTACATCTTTTCCTTCTGCAACAAACATCGGAAGCATAAAATCCTGCGGACTTAAACTAGTTTCGCGAACTAATGAACGAATTGATTCATTTGTTCTTAAACGGCGGTTTCTTTGTAATGGGAACATAATATTTTAATTTAAGATTTTAGACTGTAGATTTTAGATTGAGATACTACTTCTAAATCTACAAGCCTATTTTATATTGTAACTTTTTATGTAATAGAAGCAGCGTAAATTTCTTTAATTGTTTTACCAAGCATATTATTGAAATCATTATCAGACTGACCAGCAGAAAGCCCTTCAGACAATGCGCGGGAAAAACTTGCAATCAATCCGTGGTTTTGCGCCAGTTTTTGATTGGCTTCTTCCTGAGCATACCCGCCAGACAAAGCCACAACACGCACAACATGCGGGTCAGACATCAATTCACTATAAAAGTCATCTACAGTTGGAATAGACAATTTCAACATTACTTTTACATCTTTATCTAATAAGTCAAGTTGTTTTTTGATTTCTTCTTTTAGAATTTCTTCTGATTTTTCTTTATCAGCACTATAAATATCAACTTCAGGTTCAATGATTGGTACAAGTCCTTTTTCGAAGATTTGTTTACCAACGGCAAATTGCTGTTCGACTACTTCACGAATTCCAACGACATTTGCTTCTTTTATAAGAGACCGCATCTTAGTGCCAAAAACATTTCTTTCTACAGCACGAGTTAATAATTCATCTAAATTTGAAATAGGTTTCATCAATTGCACGCCATTTGCAAGATCAGCAAGTCCTTTATCGACTTTTAAAAACGGAACTATGTTTTTGTTGTCCCATAAATAATCGGCGGTCCATTGTCCGTCAATTTTACGGTCCATTGTATTTTCAAATAAAATAGCACCAAGGATATATTCGCTATCAAAAGCAGGACTTTTAATAATTCGGGTTCTCATTTCATGCACAAGTGTGTACATTTCTTCATCATTTGCATAACTGCTTTCTTCAACGCCATATTGCGATAATGCTTTTGGCGTGCTTCCACCACTTTGATCTAATGCAGCGATAAATCCTTTACCGGAATGCATGCGTTCTAATTGTGTCTGGTTTATTTTTGTCATAATATTTTAAATTTTAGATTAATTTGATGTTACTTTCCCTTGCCTCAAAATTTGTTTGAAAGAGAATCTCTAAATTACAATTTAAATATATGTTTCTGTGTTAATGGATATTAGTTAAATTATGAACCCATTCACGCGGATTTTCCAACACATTTACTAATCTTTCTTCTTCACTTCCCGCTTCAGCATGATGATCGTAAACCCATTGCACATGTGGAGGCAAACTCATCAAAATACTTTCAATTCTTCCGTTGGTTTTTAAACCGAATAACGTGCCTTTGTCATGAACCAAATTAAACTCAACATAACGGCCACGACGAATTTCCTGCCAATTTCTGTTTTCTGGAGTATAGGCTAATGCTTTTCTTTTCTCAACAATAGGAACATAAGCCTCTAAGAAACTATTCCCAACTTCAGATACAAAATTGAACCAGTTTTCCATTGTCATTGATTCATTTGCTTTGCAATAATCAAAAAACAAACCGCCAATTCCGCGGGCTTCATTTCTGTGAGCATTCCAAAAATAAGCATCACATTGTTTTTTATATTTTGGATAAAACTCAGTATTATGTTTGTCACAAGCGGTTTTACACGTTTGATGAAAGTGAGTTGCATCTTCTTCAAACAAATAATAAGGCGTTAAATCCTGTCCGCCGCCAAACCATTGTTCGATTACTTTTCCATGTTCATCATACATTTCAAAATATCGCCAATTGGCGTGCACGGTAGGAACCATAGGGTTTTTAGGATGGATAACTAAACTTAATCCGCAGGCAAAAAAATCTGCTTCGCCAACGCTAAACATTTTCTGCATTGCTTCAGGCAATTTTCCATGAACGGCTGAAATGTTTACACCGCCTTTTTCGAAAACAGCTCCGTTTTCAATAACGCGTGTTCTTCCACCGCCACCTTCCGGGCGTTTCCAAAGATCTTCACGGAATTTTGCAGTTCCGTCAACAGCTTCTAATCCGGCACAGATTTGGTCTTGTAGATTTTGTATATATGCGTAAAATTTATCTTTCATGAGTATTGTATTCTGATTTTAACAATCCAAAATAAACGACATCTTCTAATGTTCCGTCGCTGCTTTTAAATTCCTCTCGTAATATTCCTTCTTGTTTAAAATGATGTTTCAAAGCAATTTGCTGACTTGCAGTATTGATTTTTGAAGTGCAGATAAAAACCTTGTTCATTTTTAAAGTATTGAAACAGAAAGCTAATGTTTCTGAAACCAATTTGGAGATAATTCCTTTTCCCTGATAATCTTCATCAACAAAATAACCCAATTCGCATTTTGCTTTTTGGTTATCAATGCTTTTTATGCATAAATAGCCAATCAAAGCATTGGTATTTATATCCCTTGGGTAAAAAAAGTATCCTTCTTTATGGTTTTCTTTATCCTGGTTTAAAGCAATAAATTGTTTGGTTTTTTCTAAATCTGCAGCGTGTTCTAAAGTAACCGGAAATGTTTTAGCGATGTGTTTTTTATTCTTTTCGATAAGGCTGTAAAACTCTTCCGGAAGAATGTTGTTAATCGTTTCTATTTTCCAATCTGTAAAACTCATGTTTATTTGTTTTTTGCCGAAGCGATTTTAGCATTTATCCCAAAAGAAAAAACCTTGCTTTCCTGCTGAATATATTGATAAATAGCCAAAGCTTTATGTTCAAAATTGTAGTTTTCGACTTTAGAAAAGTCCATCAAAAAATCAGCAAATAGTTCTAATTGATTGAAATCTAAATGACAGCGAACTAATAATGTAATCAGTTCTTCATTTTGATAATCAATTAATGTTTGAATGTTTAAACCGAATTCTTTTAATTGATTTTCGATATCTGATTTTGTATCATTGGTCAATGGCTGAGGTACAAAGTCGAGCGAGCGCAATGTCTTCAGGATATTGTCAATTCTGATGCTTTCGTTATCTCTTAGGCCTTTGTTGAGCATTTTTTCTTTGTTACATTTCCTGCAAGGTTTCCAAAACCTTGTAGGTATAGTTTGTTTCCATTAGTATAAATTTCGTAATTTACCTAAACAGACCTACAAGGTTTTGGAAACCTTGCAGGAAAGCAAAACGTTATCGAAAAACTGAATATTAATTTCCGTATTCCTTAACAGCGTCAATAAAAGCTTTTGCGTGATCTACAGGAATATTTGGCAAAATTCCGTGACCTAAATTTACAACATATTTATCTTTTCCGAATTCGTCGATCATTTCGTGAACCATTTTCTTAATGGTTGGAATTGGAGAAAGTAATCTTGATGGATCGAAGTTTCCTTGTAAAGTAATATTTCCACCAGACAAGTAGCGTGCATTTCTAGCCGAACATGTCCAGTCTACTCCAAGTGCTGAAGCTCTACTTTTACCCATTTCGCCAAGAGCAAACCAACACCCTTTTCCGAAAACGATAACCGGAGCGTGATCAGCCAAAGCTTCAACGATTTGGTTGATGTATTTCCATGAAAATTCCTGATAATCAACCGGAGAAAGCATTCCTCCCCAAGAATCAAAAATCTGAACGGCATCAACTCCTGCTTTTACTTTTTCTTTTAAATATAAAATGGTTGTATCTGTAATTTTTTGTAATAAAGTATGTGCTGCAGCCGGGTTTGAAAAACAGAAACCTTTTGCAGTATCAAAACTTTTAGAGCCTTTTCCTTCAACAGCATAGCAGAAAATTGTCCAAGGCGAACCAGCGAAACCAATTAATGGCACTTCATCGTTCAGCATTTCTTTAGTCAATTTAATGGCATCCATTACATAGCCTAAACTTTCCTGAATATCCGGAACGTAAACTCTATGAACATCTGCCAACGAACGAATAGGATTTGGCAAAAACGGACCAAAATTTTCTTTCATCAACACTTCAATTCCCATTGCTTGCGGAACAACCAAAATATCCGAGAATAAAATAGCAGCATCCGGGGCGATTCTGCGAATTGGCTGAACTGTGATTTCTGCTGCTAATTCAGGAGTTTGACAACGGGTAAAGAAATCATATTTATCACGCAAAGCGATAAATTCAGGTAAATATCTTCCGGCTTGACGCATCATCCATACTGGCGGACGTTGAACAGTTTCTCCTTTAAGTGCTTTTAAAAATAGGTCGTTTTTTAACATGAGTTTCTATATTTTAAACCCGACAGGTTTTTAAAACCTGTCGGGTTTGTTTGTTATCTTATTTATATTCTTCAATTACATCCTCAATTACATCTTCAACTGTTGGCTGATCTGCAATGATGATGTTTTTTGTGATTTTATGTAAAGCTTCTGCGGTGGTTTCTCCAATGCAAAAGCAGGTTTCTTTTTTGATCGTATTCTCTTTCAAATAACTTTCAACGCCAGAAGGACTAAAAACAAAATTGCATCAACAGCACTTTTTATTTTCTGGGGCGTTAATGAAGTATCATAAACCTTAATCTCGTTGAATTTTACATCGGCTTCTTTTAAAGCCTGAGGCAATGTTTCTCTGCGAAGGTTTCCGCTGAAAAAAGTATAGCTTTCACGTCCATAAATCAAAGTGATAATTTCGGCTAAATCTGAAGCATAACCTGTGTAAGCGACAACATTAAAGCCACTTTCAGATAAAAGGATTTTTGTTTTTAAACCAACGCAAAAAACGTTTTTACTTTTGAGCTGTTCTGATTTTGGATCAGATAAAACACTATGAACCGCATTTTGACTCGTAAAAATCAAATTGTCGTTGAGGTCTTTTAACTCGAAAGATTTATTTTGAGTCTGAATGAAATCAGTATCAATAACTTCAAGATTGGCTTTTATCAATGCTTGTTTTTGTTCGCACGATAGCTTTTTTGTAGATAATATTTGAATTGATTTACTCATTTATTTTTTTAAAGATTCTTTAATAGATGCCATCAATTCGGCTCCGCCATTGTTTAAAATTTCCTGTGCTGAATGAAAACCTAATTTTTTCCATTCTGAAATATCAACGGTTTTTTCGATTTCCAATTTTTGCTTTCCATCAACAGAAAGTAAAATGCCTTGAAAATGCAAAGTGTCCTCATCTTCATTATATCGAACCAAAGCCCCAATTGGCGCGGTACAACCGCCTTCCAGCGTTCTTAAAAACTGACGTTCGATATAGGTACAAATCTCAGTTTCGATATGGTTCAATTGCGAAAGTGCATCAAGTGTATAATTGTCATTTTCCATCGCCACAACCAGCATTGCGCCTTGTGCCGGCGCCGGAATCATCCAATCAAGATCGATATAATTTCCTGGTTTTAGGTTAATGCGCTCCAAACCTGCAGCAGCAAAAACAGCTCCGTCCCAATTATTGTCTTGTAGTTTTTGCATACGCGTGTTTACGTTTCCACGTAAATCAACCACCGTATGATTTGGGTATTTATTGAACCATTGTGCCTGACGACGTAAACTTCCGGTTGCAATAGTACTTGGATTTGCGAAATCAGGATTTCCTTTATGAACTAAAATATCCAAAACATTGGCTCTTTCTAAAACCGCAGCCTGAACAATACCTTTTGGTAAAGCCGTTGGAACATCTTTCATCGAATGAACTGCAATGTCACAATCGCCGTTAATCATAGCAATGTCAAGAGTTTTAGTAAAAATTCCGGTAATCCCAAGTTCGTACAAAGGTTTATCCAGAATAATATCACCTTGAGATTTAACCGCAACAATTGAGGTTTTATAACCTAAATCGTTTAATTTTTTCTCGACAGTATGTGCTTGCCAAAGTGCCAATTCGCTATCGCGGGTTCCAATTCTGATTGTTTTTTCAGCCATGTTTTACTTTTTCTCCACCATATAAGTTATATAAGTAAATTTAAGCAATGCGTAAATAACTATAGTTAAATGAACTTATATAACTTATATGGTGGAAAATTATGTTTTTAAGATGCTTTTATTTTAAAGACTTTTTCGATCCATTCGATGCTTTCATCGACCATGGTGTCGTCGTCTTTTAAGTGATTGGCAAAATGTGTAGTGATTTTTTGAATAATTCTGTTGCTGATAATTTCAGCCTGGGCTTCATTAAAATCTGCAATTTTTCTGCTTTGAAAATCTAATTCTGAAACTTTAATAGCATTCAGTTTTTCTTTTAAAGCATTTATAGTAGGAGCAAATTTTCGTCCTTTTGTCCAGGTTACAAATTCCTCTTTAATTTCTTCAATAATTGCTTCGGCAGCAGGAATATGTAGTTTTCTGTTTTCCAAAGTTTCATCTGTCAATTGAGACAAATAATCCATATGAATCAAAGTTACACCTTCTAATTCCTCTACATTTTCATGAACGTTTTTCGGAATCGATAAATCCAGAATCAATAAAGGTTTTTTAAGATTTAAAATCGCTTTATCAACCGTTGGGTTTTGTGCGCCAGTTGCGACAACCACAACATCAGCTTTTTGAAGTTCTAAATGCAGTTCTGAATAATCTTTAACAATCAAATTTAGTTTTCCGGCCAATTTCTCAGCTTTGTCTTTCGTTCTGTTGATTAAAGTAATGTGTTCGTTTTTGGTATGTTTTACCAGATTCTCACAAGTATTTCTTCCAATTTTTCCTGTTCCGAAAAGTAAAATGTTTTTATTACCGATATCTTCCACATTTTTAATAATGTATTGAACCGATGCAAAAGAAACTGAAGTCGCTCCAGAACTAATTTCTGTTTCGTTCTTGATTTTTTTGCTCGCCTGAATCACGGCATTTACCAATCTTTCCATAAAAGTATTGGCTAAACCCATTGATTTAGAATGTGTAAAACTGGTTTTGATTTGAGATATAATTTCAAAATCTCCCAAAATCTGACTGTCTAAACCAGTTCCTACGCGAAACAAATGATTTATAGCTTCCTGATTCTTATAAACGAATCCCACTTTTTGGAAAGCATCTACAGATCCGTTACTATTATCGCAAATAAGTTTTATTAATTGAAAAGGGTGTTCGGCAAAACCGTAGATTTCGGTTCTGTTGCAAGTCGAAGTGACAATTAAACTTTCTATTCCTTCTGTTTTAGCCTGTTCCAGCAAACGCGTTTTTGCAACTGCATCCAAACTAAATTGACCTCTAACCTCAGCATCAGCTTTTTTATAACTCAGACCAACTGAATAAAAATATAGGTGTTTCGGTGCGTTATTGTTTTCCATAAATCTACTTTCATAAAAGTGCAACAAAATTATCATTATAGTGTTTATAAAAGTAACGCTAAAAGTACTTTTTGTATCGCTGCATGTTTTTTTGTTTCTAAACGTCTGTTTTTATGCAAAAAGAAGTATTTTTGTAGCAAAATCAAGTTGTTAGAAATGATTTGTTTAGAGTGATTCTAAATAACATTTCCAATTTATTATGATTTTAGTTTTAAAAAAATATCGCTATGAGTTCTCAGGAAATTATAAAAATTGAAGACGACTTTACGCTTATTCGTTTTCAAAACGATAGTTCAGAACCATTTTTTGGACAGCATGAAGTTGGTAGTGGTCTGATACAGTTTCACTTCGGGATAAAAGGCAATGCTAAATTCTTGTTTAATCAAGGCACTTACGCTTTAGATTTAAAGGAAGAAAAATCGCTGCTTTTATACAATCCACAAAAAGAATTACCGCTGAATTTAGAGTTGGCTCCAAATTCATGGGTCATTTCTGTAATTGTATCGATCAAGAAATTTCACGCGTTGTTTTCTGCAGAAGCAGATTATATTACTTTTTTAAGTCCTGATAATAAGGACAAAAAATATTATAACGAAGGAAATATTAGTCCTTCTATGGCTATTGTGCTAAGCCAGCTGTTTCATTACAACCTTCATCCATCCATAAAAAACCTTTATTATAAAGGAAAAGGATACGAATTGTTGAGTTTGTATTTTAACAGAACCGAAGATCCAAACGCAGAACAATGTCCGTTTTTGATTGATGAAGATAACGTTTTGAAGATTCGAAAAGCAAAAGAAATTATCATCGCCAATATGGCTGAACCGCCCGGATTACAAGAACTCGCAGATGAAATTGGTTTGAATTTGAAAAAACTTAAAATGGGTTTCAAACAAATTTACGGAGATACGGTTTATGGTTTCCTTTTTGACTATAAAATGGATTTTGCCCGAAAACTTCTCGACAGCGGATCTTATAATGTAAACGAAGTAGGTTTAAAAATTGGCTACAGTACCGGAAGTCACTTTATAGCGGCTTTCAAAAAGAAGTTTGCGACAACTCCAAAAAAATATTTGATGTCGATTAATACGAATGTTTAGGTTTTTGTCCGCCACTCTCGATAGCTATCGGGATTCACAAATTAGCACGAATTTTAAATCTGCGAAAACCTGTTAAACCCGTTAAATCAGTGCGCCAATATCCAGAAATCAATTTTCGATATTGAACAATAAATAAAAAGTAATAATTATCATATTTCTAAAAAGTAGCAAGCAATACTTTTGACGAAATTTTTAAAAATAAATAAAATGCTTAAAGCCTAGAGCTTAAAGCCTAAAGCAAAGAATAAATGAAAGGCGTATTATTAGTAAACTTAGGATCTCCAGAAAGTCCAACTACAAAAGATGTAAAACCGTACTTAGACGAATTTTTAATGGATAAATACGTGATCGATGTTCCGTATTTGTTAAGAGCCTTTTTAGTTCGTGGTATTATCCTAAGAAAAAGACCGGAAGAATCAGCACATGCATATGCTAAAATCTGGTGGGAAGAAGGTTCTCCGTTAGTAGTGCTGTCTGAAAGAATGCAAAAGAAAGTACAGCCTTTAGTAAATGTTCCTGTTGCATTGGCAATGCGCTACGGAAGCATGACGATCGAAAAAGGACTTCAGGAACTGCATGACAAAGGCGTGACAGAAGTAATGCTTTTTCCGTTATATCCGCAATACGCAATGGCATCAACTTTGACTATTTTGGTTAAAGCCGAAGAAATTCGTAAAAAGAAATTTCCACAAATGACTTTTACCGATGTTCCTGCATTTTATAACAAACCAGATTACATCCAGAATTTAGCCGATTCTATTCAGAAACATTTAGCTGGCTTTGATTATGATCATTTATTGTTTTCGTATCACGGAATTCCGGAGCGTCATATTCGCAAAACAGATGTAACAAAATCACATTGTAAAATCGATGGTTCATGTTGCAACACACCTTCACCCGCGCATGATTTTTGTTATCGCCACCAATGTTATGAAACTACAAGACAAGTCGTGAAATTATTAGGACTTCCGGCAGATAAATACAGTCTTACTTTTCAATCTCGTTTAGCAGGAGACAAATGGTTAGAACCTTATACTGATGTTGAAATTGATAAAATGCCGGGAAAAGGAATCAAAAATTTAGCGGTAGTAACCCCGGCTTTCGTTTCTGATTGTTTAGAAACCCTGGAAGAAATCGCCATGCGTGCCAAAGAAGATTTTGAAGCAAACGGAGGAAAAGAATTCTTGGCAATTCCGTGTTTGAATGATGATGATGAATGGTGCCAGACTGTGAGTAACTGGATTAATGATTGGGCTAAATAGAATAAAGAGTAAAGAGTAAAGATTGTTGAGCATAATCAACTTTAAAAAAACTTGAAACCTTAAACAAAAAGCATGGAATATTATAACTACTTAAAATCACTGCATCTTATATTTGTAATAACTTGGTTTGCGGGTTTGTTTTATATTGTACGTTTATTCGTGTACCAAATAGAAGCCAACGAAAAACCATCTCCTGAAAAGGAAATTTTACAAGCACAGTACAAAATAATGACCTATCGTTTGTGGTATATTATTACTTGGCCATCGGCAGTTTTGGCAAGTGTTTTTGCTTTTTGGATGCTGTTCTTTACAGATGCAGGTCATGTATGGATGAAAATGCCGTGGATGCATGTAAAATTATGTTTCGTTTTTCTTTTATATTTATATCACGGAAAATGTCACCAGATTTTCAAACAGCTTCAAAACGATGAGGTAAAATATACTAACAACTTCATGCGTTTATGGAATGAAGGCGCTACAATTATACTATTTGCCGTTGTATTTTTAGTAGTTTTAAAAAGTGCCATCAACTGGATTTTCGGTGTAATCGGGATTATTTTATTCTCGGTTTTAATCATGTTGGGCTTTAGGTTCTACAAGAGAATTCGAGAGAGAAAATAGTTTTTTTAGTTTCAGGTTTCAAGTTGCCAACCGCAACAGAACCTGAAACCTGAAACAAAACAAACAAAAACAAATGCTGAACAACCTAAAAATGTCAATGCTTTCATTACGAACAAGGATTTTCCTGTCGATGATTGTATTGATTGTTGTGGCATCTTTTTTATTGGCTTCCATTTCGATTATTCAATTTAAAAATGAAGCTAAAGAATATCATCAGGAACGTTTAGAACGAAAAGAAAATGCGGTAAAAGAACATATCAATTACGTTCTGGCAACCACAACTTATCCTTTAAAAACGGCCAATCTAGATTTGATTTTTAAAGATAAAATTCATGAACTGGCCCAAATTCACAAAATCGAAATCAATATTTACAGTCTTGACGGAAAACTGCTGAAATCCTCAAAAGAATCTTTTGCGGTTGATAAAGTAGCGCCTCCGGTTCCAGACTATATATTGAAACTGGTTCGGTCTTCTATCGAAAAACGTTTTGTTGACATTAAAACCATTGACGGAGTCAAAAACAGATCCTCATATAGTTTAATTAAAGACGAAAAATTTAAACCTCTCGGAATTTTAAACCTTCCGTATTTAGAAGATGATGGTTATTATGACAACGAATTAAATACTTTCCTGATTCGTTTAAGTCAGGTGTATTCCTTTATGTTGATTGTGGCTTTTGCTTTGGCCTATTTCCTTTCAACTTATATCACAAAATCATTAAAAACCATTTCAGACAGATTAGAAGAAACCAATCTGGATCAGAAAAACGAGAAAATCGTTCTGGAAGCGAATAGCAAAGAAGTCAACTTCCTGATAAAAGCTTACAACGGAATGGTCGACAAACTCGAAACCAGTGCTATAAAACTGGCTCAAAGTGAACGTGAAGAAGCGTGGCGCGAAATGGCAAAACAGGTAGCACACGAAATTAAGAATCCGCTTACGCCAATGCGTTTAACGGTGCAGAGTTTTCAACGCAAGTTTGATCCAACAGCACCAGATGTAAAACAGAAACTAAACGATTATTCTGAAACCTTAATTCAGCAAATTGATACCATGACAGCGGTGGCTTCGGCATTTTCGAATTTTGCTTCGATGCCGGCTCAGCAAAATGAAACTTTGAATGTGGTTGAGGTTGTTGAGCTTTCACTGGATATTTTCAACGAAGATTATATTGTTTTTGAAAGTGAAGAAGAAGAAATTATCTCTAAAATGGACCGTACACAATTGATTCGCGTTATTACCAATTTGGTTAAAAATGCAACGCAGGCCATTCCGGAAAGTCAGTTTCATAAATCAATTTTGGTTACCGTGAAAAGAAGAAACAACAATGTCGAAATCGCAGTAAGAGATAACGGAATTGGGATTCAGAAACAAGATATCAGTAGAATCTTCGAACCAAAGTTTACCACCAAAACAAGCGGAATGGGACTTGGACTCGGAATTATCAAAAACATCATCGAAAATTACA
Organism: Flavobacterium sp. AC274; assembly: GCF_979258275.1. Taxonomy (NCBI): domain Bacteria; kingdom Pseudomonadati; phylum Bacteroidota; class Flavobacteriia; order Flavobacteriales; family Flavobacteriaceae; genus Flavobacterium; species Flavobacterium sp. AC274. Next base: position 668,914 of record NZ_OZ409852.1, read on the forward strand.
AAGGAACAATTACCTTTGAATCAACTTACGGAAAAGGAACCACTTTTAGAGTTTCCTTGCCTATCACAAACTCATAAAACCACTGTCATGAACTACGAAAATCTTTTAATTTCTATTGAAGAAAGAATTGCAACGGTAACCATTAACCGACCTACAAAATTGAATGCCTTAAATAAAGCAACAATTAGTGATTTGAGTAAAGCGGTAAAATTATTGGCTAAAAATGATGATGTTCGTGTTATTATACTTACCGGAAGTGGAGAAAAGGCATTTGTAGCCGGAGCTGATATTTCAGAATTTGCAAATTATACTATTGTCGAAGGTGCACAACTTGCGGCAGAAGGACAAGAAACCTTATTTGATTTTATTGAAGGTTTAAAGAAACCTGTAATTGCAGCCGTAAATGGTTTTGCACTTGGTGGCGGATTAGAGTTGGCAATGGCTTGTCATTTTAGAGTTGCTTCAGACAATGCAAAAATGGGATTACCAGAGGTAACTTTAGGATTAATTCCGGGTTACGGAGGAACACAGCGTTTACCACAATTAGTAGGTAAAGGTCGTGCAATGGAAATGATTATGACCGCAGCAATGATTTCTGCAGAAGAAGCCAAAGAATACGGTTTGGTAAATCACGTAGTTCCTCAGGCAGAACTTTTGACTTTTACAAACGTAATCGCCCAAAAAATCATTAAAAATGCTCCGTTTGCTATCAGTAGAGCAATAAAAGCAATAAATGCCAATTATACAGACGGTAAAAATGGTTTTGATACCGAAATCAAATCATTCGGAAAATGTTTCGGAACTCAGGATTTTAAAGAAGGAACAACTGCATTTTTAGAAAAACGCAAAGCAGAATTTACCGGGAAATAGATTTATACCACAGAGATACACAAAGATTTCACGAAGTTTCCCAAAGATTTATAAGCTTTGCGAAACTTTGCGTAAATCCTGGCGAACTTTGCGGTTAAATATAGCACAGAGATTTAAAACTTAGAAACTTAGCATCTCAGAACCTTAGCAACTTAAAAAAATGTACGAACCAATATTTGCTCTTTTTTGTGAGCGTGTGAAAGAAAGCATTCAAAGCGGCACTTTTGCAAAATTAACCTTAGCCAAAACAATGGGCGATACTGAAATTAAGAACATCTATTTTAGATTAGTTCTTAATGAAGATAATACGTATTCAATTTCATTGACGACTCGTTACAAAACAGAAGAAATTGAAAGTATTCATACCTTAGATGAAGCTTTAATGGTATTAGGGACTTACATCAAAAATCCGTTTTTGACAGCACTTTTGTTTACAACCGATAATGATATAACTTTTAAAGTTAACAAAAAGAACGCCGGAAGTATCATCGAACAGGAACCAACATTCAAGAATGCTTCGCCGGTAATGCTTGAAATGATCGAAAAAGGAATTGTCTAATCTTTATTATGGACGAACTGAAAACAATGTTATGGAAGCAATTTGGGGCCGTATTAGATATGCTCGAAAGTTCCATTTTGGTTTGTCCCGATAGTTTTTGGGATAAAAAAGATTTTTGGTATTCTGCTTATCATACCCTTTTTTGGATTGATTATTATTCGTCCACAGAACCTGATACATTTTCTCCGCCCAAACCCTTTTGTTTATCTGAATTAGATCCAAATGGAATATTACCTGAAAGAATTTATTTGAAACAAGAATTGTTAGAATATCTGGACTATTCCCGTAAAAAAGTCTTCTTTTTAATTGATGGACTAAATGAAGAAACTTCAAAAGAAAGATTCATTACCAAAAAGAAAAACTACAATAGAATTGAAATGATCTTATACAACATGAGACATGTTCAGCATCACGTAGGTCAGTTAAATTTGTTGTTGAGACAAAATGAAGATGTTGCAGGGAAATGGGTTTCTCAAACCGATAAAAAATACTGATGAACAAATATGTCTTATTTTAGGAGAATTAAAATTTTATCGTTCTTTTATTGTAAAACAACTTCCTAATTTTGCCGAAAAATTAATAGCTAAATTATTTTCAGATGAATGTTTATACAATGTCACACAGGCTGAAAGTTTTTATTGTAGTTTTTTCCATTTTACTAATACTCATATTTGTGAGTTTGTTAATGGTTCCTTTCCTTTCATTACCTTCAGATTCATTGGCATTTCAAGTATATGGCAAAAGTTTATCGACAGGTTATTTGTTTTATTTGACTCCTGTATTGAGTTTTATCATGATCATTTTTGCGGTTCTTTTAATAATAAATGCTTTTAGAAAAAAAGTTATTTTCACTAATGATGCTATAATTTCAAAGGATATATTTGAAACGCGTAAATTGATTTTTAGTGAGATAAAAGGTTTTGGAATAAGTAATTTTATGCTTTATATTGAAACAAATTCGAACGCTAAAAAACGAATTGCAATCAATGTATTAAGTTTAAGCAAAGTTGATAATTTGATGCAAAATTTAGAAAGCAAATTCGTTAATTTGGATTTTCTTGTAACCGAAAAAGCCTAAACCAGCTTTACAAACAAATTCGAAGCAATCTTGTTCGAAATTGATAATTCCCTACCGTCAACTTTTATTTTGACCGATAAATCGAAAGATTCTTTGGACAAAAATTCAATTTTAGATCCTAATGCAATTTCTTGTTTGTCCAGATATTTCAGGAATTCAGATGAAGTATCTTTCACGCCTACGCAAACACCAACCTGATTTTCGGTTAATTCAGAAAGCAACTGTTTTTCAATCTTAACAATTCTACCATTTGCATCCGGAATCGGGTCGCCATGTGGATCTTCCGTTGGATTACCCAAAAAATCATCCAGACGGTTAATCAATTGCTCAGATTTGATGTGTTCCAATTGTTCAGCAATATCATGAACCTCATCCCAGGAAAAGTTGAGTTTTTCGACTAAAAACACTTCCCATAAACGATGTTTTCTAACAATCATTTTGGCGGCTAATTTTCCGTTTTCCGTCAAAGAAACGCCCTGATATTTTTTATAATTCACAAGATCTTTCTCAGACAGTTTTTTAAGCATATCCGTAACCGATGAAGCTTTCGTTTCCATCATTTCGGCAATCGCATTTGTGCTGACTTCCGTTTCTAGTGAAGCTGTAAGATGATATATTGCTTTAAGGTAGTTTTCTTCTGAAAAAGTCATTTCTTTTATTTTTGAGGTTCAAAGCTGCAAAGGGACAAAGGTTCAGAGTTTTCAAACCTTTGTCCCTTTGCAACTTTAGTACTTTGTCCCTATTTTTTAACAATCAACAAAGGTATAGAAATTTTATGTCTCAATTTGTCTACCGTTGTGCCAAATAAAATATCTTTTAAGCCAGTGTGGCCGTGGGTTCCCATTACCAGAATATCGAAATTTCCCTGATTGATAATCTTCGGGATCACGGTGTTAGGTTTTCCAAAGCCAAGTTCAGTTTCGATTCTGAAACCTTTCTGCGAAAGCATATCTTTATATTCTAATAATAACTTTTCATCAACTGTCGTTTCGTGATCGTCGACATGACCTCCGTACATTAATGCACCAACAGTTTCAACAATGTGAATTAAGGTGTATTGTGCTTCGATTCCGCCCAGTTCAAACGCATTGTTTAGTGCAGCTTCATCGGCTTTCGAGAAATCGACTGAAATGGCGATGTTTTTCTTGCTGTAAACGGTTCTTGGCGTATATTCCAGTTTTAAATGATGAGGCGAATGATTTTCGATATTCGATTTTATTCTGGCAATAAATGGTTTGAATACGATGTAAAGCAACAAAGTCAAAAATCCAAAAGCAAGCGGAACAACCGTAAACCATAGAAATATGGGATGATTTGAACTTTCAAGCCATGAAGAAATCTCATCATAAACTAACTTTGCGTTTAACGTTACGATAATCAAAGCAATAATCCAGGCTGCAATTTGGGTTATTTTAGAAATATGAAACCCTTTCATTTTGGTTTTGTCGCTCACAAAATGTATCAGCGGAATAATCGCAAACCCTAATTGTAAACTCAAAATAACCTGACTCAGGATTAAAAGTTTTCCGGTTACGCTTTCACCATAAATTAAAATCACGATTACGGCAGGAACAATCGCAATTAAACGCGTTATGATTCGGCGCACCCAAGGCTGAATTCTTAAATTTAAATAACCTTCCATTACGATTTGTCCGGCTAAAGTACCAGTTATGGTCGAACTTTGTCCGGCGGCAATTAAGGCAACGGCAAATAAAATAGGAGCCCATTTTGTTCCCAATAACGGTTCCAGAAATTCGTGCGCATCCTGAATTTCGGCCACTTCAAACATTCCGTTTTTATAAAATGTGGCTGCTGCCAAAATTAAAATAGCTGCATTTACGAAAAAGGCCAGATTTAAAGCAATCGTAGAATCGATAAAATTGTATTTCAAAGCCTGTTTGATTCCGGCCGGAGTTCGGTCGAATTTTCTGGTTTGCACCAATGAAGAGTGCAGGTATAAGTTATGCGGCATTACCGTCGCACCAATAATTCCGATAGCGATATATAAAGCAGCTGAACTAGGAATCGAAGGGATTAATCCGATAATTACCTTATCAAGTTCCGGTTCTGCAAAAATCATTTCAAAAATAAAAGAGAATCCAATAATGGCCACTAAAGCGATAATAAACGCTTCCATTTTTCGAATTCCTTTATTGATTAAGAATAATAAAATGAAAGTATCTAAAACGGTAATCAGTACACCTTCAATAAGCGGAATGCCAAATAATAAATTGATTCCAATTGCCATTCCCAAAACTTCAGCTAAGTCGCAGGCGGCTATGGCAATTTCGGCAAGAAAGTATAAAATATAATTGATGAATTTAGAATAGGTTTCTCTCGAAGCCTGTGCCAAATCACGTTGTGTTACGATTCCCAGTCTTGCACTCAAACTTTGCAAAAGTAAAGCCATTAGGTTACTCATTAGCAAAACCCAAAGTAAAGAATATCCAAACTGACTTCCGCCAGCGATATCCGTTGCCCAGTTTCCGGGATCCATATAACCCACACTTACTAAATAGGCGGGGCCTAAAAATGCTAATATTTTTCTGAATCCTGTTTTTTTATGTTCTGTAGCAACTGATTGGTGAACTTCTTCTAAAGATTTGGTCATTGTAAAAAATGTTGTTTAAACAAATATAGGGATAAATTATATTCGCACAACAATATTTTTAGGCAAGTCTAAATCTTAAATGTTAGAATTTAAACAATTTGGACATAATCCTGATAAGGTGAAATTTATCTCCTTAACTTTATAATTATGCGGCATAATATAACTCGGCTTAACATTTTCGAGGCAAGTAATCTCGTGGCAGTTTTCACAGCTAAAATGTGCATGATTATGTATGTGTACACGCTGATGAGAATGGTTGCATTTTGCATACTTAACCGTACCGTCAAGATTAGAAATTTTATGAATAATATCATCATTCATTAAGCGATCCAAAATTCTGTAAATCGTAACACGATCACAAATATCGTTCAATTGTTTTTGAATTTCTGTATGAGAAAGTGCAGTTTTAGATTTCTCAAAAACCTCTAAAACGGCTGTCTTTGCTGCGGTGTTACGTGTTGTTTTCATTGTGATATGAATTAATAAATATTTAACGCAACATTGTTGCAGTTGATTTTAATGTGTATATTTGCAACAAAATTGCATTAAACAAATGTACAAGAAATGAAGAAAACATCCACATCCTTTTACGATATTTTAGGAATTTCCAGCGCGACTGTTTGTTTGGTTCATTGCCTGGTTTTTCCAATCCTGACCATTCTGCCATTGGGGTTAAGTCACAATCCTTTTATTGATTTATTTTTTGCTGTAATTGGTTCGATTGCAGTTTTCAAAATTATCAAAAAATCCAATCTGTTGGTGGCAACTATCCTTATTATTTCAATGGTATTAATCTGGGTTAGTGTTTTGAGCGAAATAATTCTGGACATTCATCTTGACCTGATATTTATTGGAGGTACGGGAATGATACTAGGGCATCTTTTAAATTATAGATCACATAAAATTAGCAATCATTAAATTAAGAAAGTATGATACAGCAAAAAGATTTTGAAATAATTATTGTTGGTGGAAGTTACAGTGGACTTTCAGCAGCTATGAGTTTAGGTCGTTCTTTGCGACAAGTGTTGGTTATAGACAGTGGTTTGCCTTGCAACAGACAAACCCCGCATTCTCATAATTTTATTACGCACGACGGTGAAAAGCCTGCTGTTATTTCGGCGAAAGCCAAAATACAAGTTGACTTTTATAATACAGTTCAGTTTTATAGCGGAACTGTCGTAGATGCAATTAAAACCGAAAAGGGTTTTGAAATTAAAATGGTAAATGGAAAAACATTTGCTTCAAAAAAATACTATTTGCAACCGGAGTTAAAGATTTGCTTCCGGAAATAGAAGGGTTTGCAGATTGCTGGGGAATTTCCGTTTTGCATTGTCCGTATTGTCACGGTTACGAAGTGAAAAAAGAGAGAACCGCAATTATTGCCAATGGCGAAATGGGATTTGAATATGCGAAGTTAATCTCAAACTGGACAAAAGAATTAAGATTATTAACCAACGGACAATCAACTTTAACATCAGAACAAACTAAGATTCTTAAGAAACATCAAATTGAAATTATTGAAGACGAGGTTGATTCATTGGAACATGAAAATGGGAATATTCAAAGTGTCGTCTTCAAAAATCAAACAAAAATTGAGGTAAAAGCCATTTATCACAGACCACCTTTTGAACAGCATTGTTCTTTACCGGAAACTTTAGGATGCGAATTAACAGAACAAGGTTTAATAAAGGTTGATATGATGCAGAAAACCAATATTCTTGGCATATATGCAAGTGGGGATTGTGTGATTCAGGCTCGATCTGTGGCAATGGCAGTTTCTTCGGGGTCTTTCGCCGGAGCTTCTATTAATAGAGAACTTATTGAAGAATCATTTATTTGATTTTTTCGCCACGAATTGCACTAATTTTCTCGAATTTAATTTGTGTCAATTCGTGCAATTCGTGGCGAAAAACACTTCCAAATAGCTGAATCAAAACACTTTTAAAAGTTTTTAGCTCGAGAATTGTTATTTGTCAAATTTAATTTTTAGTTTTGTCTAAATTTAATTTTATAATAATGAAAAACTCAATATTAGTATTGATTTTGTTTACTTTACAATTCTCGTTTGCTCAGGAAACCACTTCTGTATCTGGTTTTGTATCTGGCGAAGGAAGAAAGATACAAGCCGCAAGTGTATATTTACAGGGAACCAACCAAAAAACAGTTACGGATAGTTTGGGATATTATTCGTTAGAAAATGTTGCTATAGGAAATCATACTATTCAGATTTCTTATTTAGGTTTTCAAACTTTAAAAAAGAAAATAGAAGTCACAAAAGATTCTATTAATACATTCAATTTTGAATTAACAGATAATCAAAATCAGCTAAACGAGGTTGTTGTTTCAGGAACCTTAAAAGCGGTGAAACGATTAGAAAGTGCCGTTCCGGTTGAGGTTTATTCACCGGTTTTCTTCAAGAAAAACCCAACAGCTAGTATTTATGAAGCGCTTCAAAATATTAATGGCGTTCGGCCACAGCTTAATTGCGGTGTTTGTAATACAGGCGATATTCACATTAACGGATTGGAAGGTCCGTATACATTGGTTTTGATTGATGGAATGCCTATCGTAAGCAGTCTTTCGACGGTTTATGGTTTATCCGGAATTCCGAATTCTTTGGTGGAAAGAATTGAAATTGTAAAAGGTCCCGCTTCGTCATTGTACGGAAGCGAGGCTGTTGGCGGTTTGATTAATATTATTACTAAAAACCCAACAACTGCTCCGGTGTTTTCTGCGGATTATTTTACCACCACTTATTTTGAAAGTAATCTTGATTTGGGAACGAAGTTTAACGTTGGAAAAGCAACTTCTCTTATAGGCGTCAATTACTTCAATTACGATCAGGTGATCGATAAAGACAAGGATAATTTTACCGATGTAACGCTTTCTGAACGAATTTCGGTTTTTAATAAATGGAATTTTCGAAGAAATAACAATCGTCTTTTTACGATTGCAGCACGCGGAATGTATGAAGATCGCTGGGGCGGAGATGTTCGCTGGGAAAAGAAATACCGAGGCGGAGATGAAATTTATGGCGAAAGCATTTATACCAAAAGAGGAGAATTAATAGGAAGCTATCAATTGCCTTTTGAAGAAAAACTGATGCTTTCGTTCTCCGGAAATGTCCATTATCAGGATAGTCGTTACGGAACAACATCGTATATCGCGAATCAAAAAATTGGTTTTTTGCAATTGACCTGGGATAAAAAAATAGGTCGAAATGATTTTCTTGCCGGAATCGCCAATCGATATTCGTATTATGACGATAATACTACAGCAACAAAGGAAGCAGAAAGTACATGGCTGCCCGGAATTTTTGTTCAGGATGAAATTACCCTTTCACCAAAAAGTCAGGTTTTGTTGGGAATGCGTTACGATTACAACTCTATTCACGGTTCTATTTTTACACCGAGATTTGCTTACAGATGGAAAAAGAATGAGAATACCATTTTTAGATTCAACGCCGGAACCGGATTTAGGGTTGTCAATTTATTTACAGAAGATCATGCAGCACTTACGGGTTCGAGAGATGTTGTGATAAAAAGTGATTTGAAACCGGAACAATCCATCAATGCAAATTTGAATTATATTCAAAAGATAAACTTTACCAACGGAACTTTTATAGGAATTGAAACCACGGCTTTTTATACCCGATTCAGTAATAAAATCATATCAGATTATGAAACTGACCCCAACAAAATCATTTATGACAATATCAACGGTTATGCGATAAGCCAGGGAATCAGCACGAATGTTGATGTGAATTTTCCAACGGGATTAAAATTAATTTTAGGCGCAACAGTTCTGGATAATAAAAATGTAAAAAACGGAATTTCTGAAAGACCATTTTTAACGGAAAAATTTACCGGAACCTGGAGCATTTCATATAAAATAGAATCCTTAAATTTATTGTTGGATTATACAGGAAATGTTTACAGTCCGATGAAATTGCCTTTATTGAGCGAATATGATCCGAGAAGTCCAGAATCTCCCTGGTACAGTATTCAGAATATTCAGTTTACGTATTCCGGATGGAAGAATTTTGAGATTTACGGCGGAATCAAGAATCTCTTGAATTTTACCCCAAAACAAAATAATCCGTTTTTGATTTCAAGAACCAATGATCCTTTTGATAAAAACGTACAATATGATTCGGCAGGAAAAGTTCTGGTTACACCCGATAATCCGTACGGTTTAACTTTTGACACAACTTATGTTTATGGTCAAAACCAGACAATTCGTGGTTTTTTTGGATTGCGATATACTTTGAGGTAAAATGATATGCTACAGATTTCACAGATTAAAAGGATTTTTTTTCGCCACGAATTACACGAATTATCCCGAATTTAATTAGTGAAAATTGGTGAAATTCGTGGCAAACTTTCTTTCAAAATCCTTTTAATCTACCACTCCCGATAGCAATCGGGAGTGGCAAAAAGCAAAACAAAATGAAAAAACTAGCATTAATTATCTTCTTTTTTGGAATAACTTCAAATGGATTTTGCCAATTAAAAAGCAGAACTTTTGAGGCGATTGATAGTTTACAACAACTTCAAAAGAGAAAAATTGTCGTTTTTATTCATACTGATTGGTGCCAGTTTTGCCAAAGAATGAAAAATACGACTTTCAAAAATCAGGAAATTATTGATAAACTGAATTCAGATTTTTACTTTATCGATTTTAATGCAGAAGAAAAAAAGGAAGTTACGTTTAATAACCAGCTTTTTAAATATCAGCCAACAGGAAATAATGTTGGTGTTCATGAACTTGCTTTGCAATTAGGAACCATCAACGGCCAAATTGTATATCCGGTTTTATGTGTTTTGAATGAGAAAAACGAAATCATTCTGCAATACAATAATTATCTCAATTCTACCAGTTTTAAACTGCTTTTAGAAAAATTGAAAGAATAAAAATCCTTATTTTTGAAAATGGATTCTTCACAAATCAAACACTTCGATTACATCTTTACCGGAACAGGTTTAGCAGCTTTGATGACCGTTTATAAAATGGTTTTGTCCGGAAATTTTGCAGATAAGTCTATTTTACTTTTAGATGAAAATCAAAAGAAAACCAATGACAGGACCTGGTGTTTTTGGGAAAAAGAAGAATCTGTCTGGAATTCTATCATCTCAAAAAAATGGGATTTGGCGTTATTTGCCAATGAGAATTTTAAACGTGATTTGGCGTTGAAGCCTTATCAATACAATCAAATTCGAGGTTTAGATTTTTATAATTTTGTTTTTGATGAAATTTCGAACCAATCTAATATTGTTTTTGTACAAGAAAAAGTAACCGATATCAACGAACTTGAAACGCACGTTTTTATCGGAACAGAAGAAAACCGATACACTTGTAATTATCTCTTCAATAGCATTTATACCAAAGCTTTTGCTTTAACTCAAAGCAAATACCCGGTTTTGCAACAGCATTTTGTAGGTTGGTTTGTGAAAATTGAAGCTGAAATCTTCAATCGGGAACAAGCGACTTTCATGGATTTTTCGGTAGAGCAAAAAGACAATACCCGTTTTATGTACGTTTTGCCAACTTCTAAAACAGAAGCTTTGGTTGAATATACTTTGTTTTCAGAGAATCTGCTTTCAAAAGAAGAATATGAAAAAGAAATTCAGCTTTATCTACAAAAACTTGGGGCTCAACAATATGAAATTTCAGAAAAGGAGCAGGGAAGTATTCCAATGACATGTTATCCTTTTTGGGAGAAAAACACCAAACGCGTTCTGAATATTGGAACGGCCGGCGGCTGGACAAAAGCAAGTACGGGTTATACTTTTAAAAACTCCGATAAAAAATCAACCCAATTAGTAGCGTTTCTTCAAAGTGATTCTTCGACTCCGCTCAGAATGACAAAATTTCATAAAAAAAACCGTTTTTGGTTCTATGATTTATTGCTTTTGGATATTTTGTATCGTCATAACGAATTGGGAAGTGCTATTTTTTCTTCTTTATTTAGAAAAGGTAATCCGTCTTTGATTTTTAAGTTTCTGGATGAAGAAACAAACTTAATAGAAGATTTTAAAGTGATTTTAAAATGTCCTAAAATGCCATTTATTAAGGCTTTGTTTCGGGTAATATTTGCTTAGAATTTTTTTCACGCAGATTTGTTTTGATTTTTTATGGAATAACTTTAAATAAATCTGTGCGGATCTGCTTAAATCTTCCAAATCTGCGTGTAATTTCTTTGCCTCTGTAAAAATGCCCTATTCTTTTATTTTAAGAACTTCTACAGGCGACTAAAGACTCACTCAACATCTAATTTTGCCGATGAAAACAATGTAAATCTGGCTTAATCGCTCATTTACGATAATGAATTTAATTGGCAAATTTATGGGAATTACAAAACACTTAAATTTTGATATAGAAACAAAGGCAATAGGAAAAATTTGCAAAGCACTTGGACATCCAACGCGAATTCAAATTATGACCCTTTTGTGGAAAAGAAACAATAGAACTTGTGGTGAAATTGTTGAACTGATTCCATTAGCACAATCAACAATTTCGAAGCATTTACTGGAATTAAAAAAAGCAAATTTGGTAAGCATAAAAAATGAAGGGAAGAAAACAATCTATTCTATCGACGTTGACAATATAGAAATACTTAAAAAATATTTGACCAGTTACCTTTCAACTATTGAAATTGCAGAACAAAATAAAGCAACTGTTTTAACTACACGACACAGAATAAGCAGAAACAGCCATTTGAAAGAACACAATTATCAATTTGCTCATAAAAAGATAAAAGAGGCAATTTAGATTTTACTAGTAGAATTATTGAAAAAACACTGCATGTATTTATATCATTTTGTTTGATTTAAATCTCATATCGAACTATAACAAAACTTTATACTTCAAATTTACTAGTTGCGAGTAATCTTTGTAACTTTGCAAGATCAAAAGTAAAATTTAAAAGATAAAAATATGTATCCAGAAGAAATGGTAAAACCAATGCAAGCTGAACTTACTGCTGCAGGTTTTCAAGATTTACATAGTGCTGACGCTGTAGATAATGCTATCAAAGCTGAAGGTACCACTTTAGTTGTTGTAAACTCTGTTTGTGGTTGTGCTGCAAGAAACGCACGTCCGGGAGCAAAAATGAGTTTAGAAGGAGCTAAAAAACCAGATCACTTAATTACTGTATTTGCAGGTGTAGATAAAGAAGCTGTTGATGCTGCAAGACAACATATGTTTCCTTTTCCTCCATCTTCGCCATCTATGGCTTTGTTCAAAAACGGAGAATTGGTTCACATGTTAGAGCGTCACCACATCGAAGGTCGCCCGGCAGAATTAATCGCTGAGAATTTGCAAGATGCGTTTAACGAGTATTGTTAATTAGGTTCAAAGAAGCAAAGGTACAGAGGTACAAAGATTTTGAAAGGCACTATAGAAATATAGTGCTTTTTCTTTTTATTGACTTTTTTAAAACCTTGAGCCTTTGTAACTCTGTACCTTTGTAACTAATAAAGCCTTTGCAACTTTGAACCTTTTTCCCTACTTTTGCACCTCAAAAAATAATTTCTAAACTTAAAACTGTTTATAGCATGCAACTGTACAACACTTTGAGCGCAGAAGAAAGAGCCATCATGATTGATGATGCCGGTAAACAACGACTAACGTTGTCTTTCTATGCGTATGCCAAAATTCAAGATCCCAAAAAATTTCGCGACGATTTATTTTTAGCCTGGAATAAGCTCGATGCTTTAGGCCGAATTTATGTTGCCAATGAAGGAATAAATGCTCAAATGAGTATTCCTGAAGAAAATTTAGAAGCTTTTAGAGCAACTCTTGAAGTTTATGATTTCATGAAAGGCATACGATTAAATGAAGCCGTAGAACATGATGATCATTCCTTTTTAAAACTTACGATTAAAGTTCGCGATAAAATCGTTGCTGACGGTTTAAACGATGAAACTTTTGATGTCACAGATATTGGCGTTCACCTGAAAGCCAAAGAATTCAACGATATCCTTGATGATCCAAACACAATTGTAGTAGATTTTAGAAATCACTATGAAAGTGAAGTGGGGCATTTTAAAGGCGCGATTACTCCCGATGTTGAAACTTTTAGAGAGAGTTTACCAATAATCAACGAACAACTTCAAAATCATAAAGAAGATAAAAACCTTGTAATGTATTGTACAGGCGGAATTCGCTGTGAAAAAGCAAGTGCATATTTTAAACATCAGGGATTTAAAAATGTGTATCAATTAGAAGGTGGAATTATCAATTACGCCAAACAAATTGAGGCCGAAGGTTTAGAAAGCAAATTCATCGGAAAAAACTTTGTATTCGATAATCGTCTGGGCGAAAGAATTACCGATGATATTATCTCACAATGCCACCAATGCGGAAAACCTTGTGATAATCATACCAATTGCGAAAACGACGGATGCCATTTATTGTTCATTCAATGTGATGAATGTAAAACGGCAATGGAAAACTGCTGTTCTACAGAATGTCTGGACATTATTCATATGCATTTGGTAGATCAGGTTCGTTTGAGAACCGGAAAACAGGTTGGAAACAAAGTTTTTAGAAAAGGAAAATCTGAGAACCTAAAATTCAAACATTCAGGCGAGTTACCAAATACTGCCTTGGCTTCATCCGAAAAGCCGGCTGATATTCGTCAAAAAATCAAAATCAAAAAAGTACTTCTTGGCAAAGCCGAACATTATTATGTAAAAGCGCAAGTTGCACAATTTACTATCGAAAATCAAGAACTAAACATTGGTGATAAAATCTTAATTTCCGGACCCACTACAGGTAATCAGGAATTGGTTTTAGAAAAAATGATCGTTGACGGCGCAGAAACTACGACTGCTAAAATTGGAGATAAAGTTACTTTTGAGATACCATTTCGCATTCGTTTGTCAGATAAATTGTATAAAATTGTAAATTAGCAAAAATTTTATGCTAATTTATTTATGTCACAGTCTTTTACCAAATTATGGATTCATGTAATTTGGGCAACAAAAAATCGTCAGGAATTAATTGATTATTCAATTGACAAAAAATTGTACGATTTCATTCATGAAGAGTTAATTCATCTAGGTTGCCCTGTTAGAATCATAAATGGAATGCCAGATCATGTGCATGTTTTATTTTTACAAAATCCACAAAAAACAATCTCAGATATTGTAAAGCAAATAAAAGGAAGTTCTTCTCATTTTATAAATAGAGGAGAATTTATCCTTGAAAAATTTGCCTGGCAAACAGGCTATGCGGCTTTTTCAGTCAGTGAATCTCAGTTAGATATCGTTTACCATTACATAAAAAATCAAAAGAAACATCATCTAAAGAAAAATGGTCAGGATGAATTTGATGAATTTGTAAAATTGCATGGATTGGGGAATAAATGAATGTTTAACAATCCGTCTCCCGTGTTTAAAACCACGGTTTATATTGAAATACCACACACAAAAGACAAAACATAGTCTGCGGTTTTAACCGCAGGACGCAAAGAATATCTGCAACGATATTATTATCCCGAAAGGTTGATCGACATCGATACGTTTCCCGTGGTTGAAACCACGGGTTATATTGAAATACCACACGCAAAAGGGAAAATATAGCCTGCGGTTTTAACCGCAGGGACACAAAGTATATCTGCAACGATACTAAATCTGGAAGGTTGATCGACATCGATACGTTTCCCGTGGTTGAAACCACGGGTTATATTAAAATTATGATAACCAATGTATATCTACAACGATATTACACCCTGGAAAGTTGATCGACATCGATACGTCTGCCGTGGTTGAATCCACGGGCTATATTTAAAAACATTGCGAAAGAAATAGTATAACCAACGGTTCAACCGTTGGAACATAATCTAAATAAAAATGACAACAAACAACAAAATCGAACTTATGGCTCCTGCGGGTAGCTTTGACTCACTTCAGGCTGCGCTAGACAATGGTGCAGATTCAATTTATTTTGGTGTAGAACAACTTAATATGCGTGCGCGTTCGACAGTGAATTTCACTATGGATGATTTGCAGGAAATCGCTAAACGTTGTGAGGTTAAAAATGTTCGAAGTTATCTAACTTTAAACACCATCATTTACGATCACGATTTATCTGTGGTAAAAACACTTTTGAACAAAGCCAAAGAAGCCAATATTACTGCGGTTATTGCATCTGACCAAGCGGTTATTGCCATGGCAAGAAGTATTTCGATGGAAGTTCATATTTCTACACAACTGAATGTGACCAATATTGAAACCATAAAATTCTACAGTTTATTTGCAGATACAATGGTTTTAAGTCGCGAATTGAGTTTACGTCAGGTAAAGAAAATTACGGACCAAATTGAAAAAGAGCAGATAAAAGGACCGAATGGGAATTTGGTAGAAATCGAGATTTTCGGACATGGCGCTTTGTGTATGGCGGTTTCGGGAAAATGCTATTTGAGTCTGCATTCGCATAATTCATCAGCAAATCGCGGGGCATGTAAGCAAAATTGCCGTAAAAAATATACCGTTATCGATCAGGAAACTGGTTTTGAGATTGAATTGGATAACGAATATATGATGTCGCCTAAAGATTTATGCACAATTGATTTTCTGGATCAGGTAATTGATTCCGGAATTCAGGTACTGAAAATCGAAGGTCGTGGCCGTGCGCCGGAATATGTAGCAACGGTTATCAAAACCTATCGTGAAGCAATTGATTCTTATTATGACAAATCATTTTCTAAAGAAAAAATCGAAGTTTGGATGGAAGCTTTGAATACGGTTTACAATCGCGGATTCTGGTCAGGATATTATTTGGGTCAGGAACTAGGCGAGTGGAGCGATATTCCGGGATCTGCGGCAACGCAAAAGAAGGTTTATGTTGGAAAAGGAACACATTATTTCCCAAAAGCAGAAGTTGGACAATTTAAAATTGAAGCTTATGATATAAAAATTGGAGACAAAATCCTGGTAACAGGACCAAGTACAGGTGCTCAGGAAATGATTATTGATGAAATGTATGTTGGAGATATTACTGCTGAAAAAGCAACAAAAGGAGATGATTGTACTTTAAAACTTCCGTTCCGAATCAGAATGTCTGATAAATTATATAAAATTGTTGAAGCATAATGGTTATCGTAACTTTACAAAGAGACAAATGCATTGGCTGTAACTATTGCGTCGAAATGGATCCGGTTCATTTTCAAATGTCCAAAAAAGATGGGAAATCAGTTTTGATTCATTCTGTAAATGCAAAAGGATTTTTTACTTTAAAATCTAATAATCATGCCATCGTTGAAAGTTTTGAATTGGCAGCGAAAGCTTGCCCAGTTAAGATTATTACGGTTAAGGAGACTTAGACATTATATAGAAAAGAAAAGAGCCGCAATTTGCGGCTCTTTTTATGTTTAAACTTCTTCAATACTTTCTGTTGTAATACTCTCCTCGATTTTATCCCATTCTTCGGCTGTCCAAAATAAGGCAATGTGAAGATTGTATAGGCCGATAGCGCCATAAATTAATGCACAAGTATAGTACAAACCGGTCGGCATATCTTGGTATAAAAAGTATATCGCCATTATGCCCAACAGTCCAAAAGCAATCCAAATACCAATTTTAAAATATAATATAAAAATATACAGTAAAATAACGGCTAAGATCAGATAAATTAAGTTTTCGCGGCTTAATCCGATTGCAATAAACTTGTAGATGCCATATACAGTTGCAAAAAATAAAATGAACAACTGAAGAAAAGATCGATTTTGCTGTTCTTTATCTTCCATTTCAAGATATTCAACATTACTTAAAGGGATGCTTTTGCGAAAAAAAGAAATAATGGAATTAAATTAATTACCGGGATAAAACTAAAAAAATAGATCCATAAAGGTCTTCTTCGTAATGCAGTTAATTGTAAAAGCAATAGCTGTGAAAACAGTAAGTATACAAATGCAACTTGAAAAATAATGCGAAAAAACTCAAATATACTATAGAAAATAATTTGAAATCTAGAACTCATATCACCAAACCAATGTTGGGAGAAGTTTTCTGTGAAGTTCAAATGAAGAGCAAATAAAGAAGTAAATAGAATTATAAAGTGCGCCGTGAACTTCTTGTTTGTTATAAATGAAGCAGAAGGCATTTTTATAAAATTCTTAAAAGAGAATCCAGCATCTGATAAAAATATAAAATAGAAAAAGGATAGTGGGATAAAAACATTTGAAACCGCATTTCCATAAGAATAAATAGGTGTAAGTAAATCGTTATTCAGAATTAATGATCCAAGTTTTTGATATATTGGACTGATGCTTACTATGGCAATAATTCCAATCAAATATCCTATTAGACTTAATTTTTTTCCATAAAGTATTTTTCCTCTCAATGCACCATATAAAGCATATGTTGGGAAAAAACTCATGATGAAATAAATAGTAGACAATGATTTTGGCGTTCCTGATCCATAAAAATTGGAATAAAGATACATCACATTCAAAGCTACAGATGGTAAGCAGATTAAAAGAACAAACTTTATTTTATCATATTTTTTTCATAGATTGCTTCCCAGCAAAGCATTATTATTGTAATTAATATGCTGATAAATCCATTAAGGATTTCTGCCCATATCGGTAATTCCTTAGCACTATTAAGAGGGTCAAGTAATTCAAGCATTCCATAACCTCCTGGTCTTGAAATGTAAAAATTATTTGTAATAAACTGCCTGATGATAAAAAGAATGGCAACAATAGCAAGAGGGTATAGAATATTTTTAAACTTTGAAAAATTAAAATGGTTAAAGTAGTTTGTTTCTTCGTTTAATACAATTTTATTGTTCATTAGGTTAAGGTTTGGTTTGGGATGGTTTTGGTTTTATGCTAAATCATAAATTATTGTAAACTTAACAAATTTTAGTACTTCTGGAATAAAAAAGTAAAACCCTATTTTGTGTTATCACAGAATAGGGTTTTACTTTTTTATTAAAACTTTATTTGATTATTATCCTTTTAAAATTTTACTTTTCTCAATATCAAATTCTTCTGCAGTTAATATTCCGGCATCTAAAAGTTCTTTCAAATCTAACAATGCTTTTTTCTTTCCTTCCATAGCGTTAGAAACATCAGTTTTTTGAGGTTCTTGTTGGTGAATTGGTGTAACAACAGTTCCTGAAGGAGCATATTTCAGAATCATTTCGGTAATTTCATTAAAACCTTTCACATTCGAATAATCAATCGCTTTTTGTTCTTTTACGTTTACAATTGAGGCATCGGCTTTGTTATCAAGTAAATATTTCACCACATCTTTCTTTCCGTTTGCTGCACTGTAATGCAAAGGCGTGTTCCCGGATTCATCCTGAATATTGATGTTTGCTCCAGCTTCAATTAGTAATTTTACCATGCTCAAATTACCTTTTTTGGTAGCCACATGCAAAAGACTTTCTCCGCCATAATTGTAAGTTGTGTTTAATGTAAAGCTAGATTCGTTAGAAATATTGGTAGCACTAACAATCCAATCCAGATAATCATTCATTGAAGATGTATCGCTGGCCAAAGGTTTACTGTAGTTTACATCAACTCCATTTTCTAAAAACAAAGAGACTATTTCCTTTTGATTATTTGCGCAAGCGTACCAAATAGGCGAATATCCATTATTATTGGATACAAAAACATCGGCTCCTCTTTCTACTAATAGTTTAGCAAGCATTCTGTTGGTTTCGTAACAGGCAATTAAAAGTGCGTTTTCTCCAGCATGATTTGCATGATTAATAGCTGCACCGTTATCAAGAAGCAGTGTCACCATCGGGATCGATTTTGTATAACAAGCATAAAGCAAAGGCGTATTTCCTTGTTTGTCGGTTACATTTATATCGGCGCCTTTATCTAAAAGCAATTGAATAATTTCTCGGTTTAATTTTGCAGATGCCAATAAAAGCGGAGTTTCACCATTGTTATTCAGTAAATTAACATCAATTCCCGTTTGAAGCAACTTTGTTGCAATTTCAATTTGAGCAGTCTGAACAACTAAATGCAAAAGACTATTTCCGTATTTATCGTTTTTGGTAATTTCCGCACCATTTTCTAAAAGATACAAAGCAGTTTGTTTCTGTTTTTGCAGACAGGCAAAGTATAACGGTGTTTCTCCCTGATGGTCTTCATAATTAATATCGGCGCCATCTTCGGTCAATATTTTTACAATATCCAAATATCCTCTGTGCGCGGCATAGTGTAATGCGGTTCTTCCTCGTTCGTCTGTATACTTTACATCAACTTCTTTATTTTGAAGAAGTAATTCGGCTATTTTTCTGTTGCCGTTTTCACAGGCAATTATAAATGACATTGACATGTATATGTTTTTTAGTAAATGATTATTTATTGTTTCATTAAAAGTTCAACCGTTTTAATTTTCAAATTATCACCAGAAGCCAGCATTAAGGCCGTTTCATCTTTATCATTGGTGATCGTAATATCAGCGCCCTGATCTAGTAATAATTTTACTTTTCTATAGGTTTCCTTTGCCATTTCGGCATCATAATTAACATTATAGGCACAAACTTTATGCAAAATGGTGTTTCCCTGATTGTCTTGCTCATTGATATCGAGAGAAACATTTTCCAAAACCGATTTCAGAATATCCGATTTCTTTTCCACAATAAAATCAATTCCGGATTTTGGTTGTCCGTAATGTTGAGCACAGAAATTCACATCGGCACCATCAGATAACAGTCTTTCAAGAAATGTAATATCGGTTGGCGAACCAGAAACAGAACTGATAAAATTAGTCAATAAAGTTCGTCCGTCTTTATTTACAATATTAAAATCAGGTGAAGAAACAGCTGCTAAAGCATCGTACATCTCATACGAAAACTGTTCTGCCACAGCATAATAAAAAGCAGTATTGTTGAGGTTGTCGGTTTCGTTAGGATCAGCACCATTTTCAAGCAAGAACGGTAAAATATCTTTTCTGGCCCTTTTAACAGCGCACATTAGCGGAGTTGTTCCAACAATATTTTTTTCGTTAATGTCAACACCGTTGTCTGTAAGTATAGAAATGTATTCTTTTGTTTTCTCTGTTTCCAAACCATAAGTATTTATAACAGAGTAGATGAGGTTTTCTTCGGCATTGTTTTTATACTGCGTATTTGCTCCAAAATTATCAATAAGGGTTTTTATGATTTTTGGAGGAGCACTTTTTTCCAGAAAATATCTTAGCAAAGTCTGATCGCTGATTTCATCATTAAGATTGTCCATTTTTGACATCAATGCTTCGAAAAATGAAAGCGATTCGTCATCATCTTTTAAATATCTGGTCAAAGGAGCAAAAATTGATTTGTCAAAACTGTCCAGTTCGTAAATATCGGTTTCAATAAATCCGGCATTTATTAATTTTTCGATGAAATCAATCTCTTTGGCTTCAATAATTTTGGCTGCGATTTGAGAAAAATTGTTTTTAAGATATTGTTCGTTAAATTTTTCTCCGTTATTTAGGCATTCTCTGGCCTCGTCAAATTTTCCCTGAAAAAGGAAACTTTCAATCTGGTTTTGCATTTGTAGTGGTATTTAAAATGAAGAATTAAGTTTGATTTTAAATCAGAATTGATAATTTAGGCGTTCCCGAATTATGTTGTAAGATAAAAACATAAAATTGATAAATATATTTCAGGATAAAAATTAAAAAGGATTTTTTTATATAATAAAATTGACGGAGTGAGCTTTTTTTGAAGAATATTTTTTAAAATTGAGGAGATAGAGAAGAGAATTAAAATGATTTTGATACCAAAAAAAGGCAGGTTTTTTATTTAACAACCCTTTAGAAGTAATCCATAAAAAGCAAACTAAAAAAAATACTATCTTTACCGATCAAACGTTTATGAACTTAAGCTGCGTTTTTGCAGCACTACATATATAATTATGGCATGTACAAGTTGTTCAACCTCAGATGGTGGCGCACCAAAGGGTTGTAAAAATAATGGGACTTGCGGCACCGATAGCTGCAATAAATTGACTGTTTTTGACTGGCTTGCGAACATGAGTCCGTCTAATGGAGAGGCGATTTTTGATTGTGTTGAGGTTCGTTTTAAAAACGGACGCAAGGAATTCTTTAGAAATTCAGAGAAATTAACTTTAAGTATTGGTGATATTGTAGCTACTGTTGCATCGCCAGGACATGATATTGGGATTGTTACTTTGACAGGAGAATTGGTAAAAATTCAAATGAAGAAAAAAGGTGTTAATCACGAAAGTAACGAAGTACCTAAAATATACCGAAAAGCTTCTCAAAAAGACATCGACATTTGGTCTGTAGCCCGTGATCGCGAAGAACCCATGAAAGTTCGTGCGCGTGAATTGGCAATTCAGCATAAATTGGAAATGAAGATTTCTGATATCGAATTTCAGGGAGATGGGTCAAAAGCTACTTTTTACTACACAGCAAATGACAGAGTCGATTTTAGACTTTTGATTAAAGATTTTGCTAAAGAATTTAGTACAAGAGTTGAAATGAAACAAGTAGGTTTCCGTCAGGAAGCAGCTCGTTTGGGAGGAATTGGTTCTTGCGGACGTGAACTTTGTTGTTCAACCTGGTTAACAGATTTTAGAAGTGTCAATACTTCTGCGGCGCGTTACCAACAGCTTTCGCTAAATCCCCAAAAATTAGCGGGACAATGCGGAAAATTAAAGTGTTGTTTAAACTACGAACTAGATACGTACATGGATGCGTTGAAGGATTTTCCGGATTACGATACTAAATTAGTTACCGAAAAAGGAGATGCCATTTGCCAAAAACAAGATATTTTTAAAGGCTTAATGTGGTTTGCTTACACCAATAATTTTGCAAACTGGCATGTTTTGAAAATTGATCAGGTAAAAGAAATTATTGCTGAAAATAAACTGAAAAACAAAGTTTCATCGCTTGAAGATTTTGCGATAGAAGTAGTTTCAGAACCTGAAAAAGATTTTAATAACGCAATGGGTCAGGAAAGTTTGACTCGTTTTGATCAGCCAAAAAGAAAGAAAAAACCAAATCGCAAACGAAAACCTAACGCTGAAGGTGCTGTAGTGGCTACTCCTGCCAAACCGCAACAAAGTAACAATAACAGCAATAAGCCTGCGGGAGGAGGAAATCCGAACAAAAACAAACAGAATAATAACAATAAACCAAATAATTCGAATAAGCCCAAATCGAATGATAACAAACCAGCTGAGCCGAGAAAACCTATAATTATTACTAAAAATGAGAATAAAAAATAGCGGAATTCTTCTTTTGGCAGCAATACTTCTTTTTCTTGTGATAAAAAAAGAGTATTTGATGAGTACAAATCTGTTGGAAGCGCCTGGCATAAAGACAGTATTGTAACCTTTGATCTGCCTGTTTTAGATTCTACCAAAAAATACAATTTATTTGTAAATTTGAGAGATAACAACAATTATCCCTTCAAAAATTTGTTTTTAATTGTTGCTATTGAAACGCCAAATGGTTTTACCAAAGTCGATACTTTAGAATACGAAATGGCTAAACCGGATGGAACCTTGTTAGGAAATGGTTTTACTGATATAAAAGAAAGTAAACTGTATTACAAAGAGGATGTTAAGTTTAGAGGAAAATACAAAGTACACATCAAACAAGCTGTTCGTGAATCGGGAAAAATTCCTGGTGTTGAAGCTTTAGAAGGTATTACAGACGTAGGTTTTAGAATAGAACAAAAAGATTAGATAAATAGTTATGGCCACCAAAAAAAACAATCAACCTAATAGTACTAAAGATATTAACTACTATAAAAAGAAATTCTGGAGATTTTTTGTCTACTTTTTATTAGGCATTCTGGCTTTCTTTTTATTCGCTTCGTGGGGACTTTTCGGATCGATGCCTTCTTTTGAAGATTTAGAAAACCCGGATTCTAACTTAGCGACCGAAATTATTTCTTCTGATGGAGTTGTAATTGGAAAGTATTTTAAAACCAACAGATCGCAGCTTAAATATTCGGATTTGCCAAAAAGCTTAGTTGAAGCGTTAGTTGCCACCGAAGATGCTCGTTTTTACGAACATTCCGGAATTGACGGACGCGGAACTTTAAGAGCCGTTTTTACTTTAGGAACAAATGGTGGAGCGAGTACTCTAACACAGCAATTAGCAAAGCAATTATTTCATGGTGAAGGTTCTAAGTTTTTGCCATTTAGAATTGTACAAAAAATAAAAGAATGGATTATTGCCATTCGTCTTGAAAGACAATACACGAAAAACGAAATTTTGGCCATGTATTGCAATGTTTACGACTTCGGAAATTATTCTGTTGGAGTAAGTTCTGCAGCACAAACCTATTTTTCGAAAGATCCAAAGGATTTAACAATGGACGAATCGGCTATTTTAGTCGGAATGTTCAAAAATTCAGGATTGTACAATCCGGTTCGTAATCCGCAAGGTGTAAAAAACCGTCGTAATGTTGTTCTTGCGCAGATGGAGAAAGCGAAGATGATTTCTACAGCAGAAAAAGAAAGATTACAAGCTTTACCAATTGCCTTGAAATTCAAATTAGAAAGCCACCGTGAAGGTACAGCAACTTATTTCAGAGAATATCTTCGTGATTACATGAAAAAATGGATGGCGGAGAACAAAAAACCAGACGGTTCTGATTATGATATCTACAAAGATGGTTTAAAAATTTATACCACTATCGATTCAAGAATGCAGCAATATGCTGAAGAAGCAGTTTCGGCGCACATGAAAAATTTGCAGCAGCAATTTTTCATCGAGCAAAAAAACAATAAAAATGCACCTTTCGTAAATATCACTCAGGCAGAAACGGAGAAATTGATGATGCAGGCCATGAAAAACTCAACGCGTTGGGCGATCATGAAAGATCTGGACAAAAGCGAAGACGATATTATTGCTTCATTCAAAGTAAAAACACAAATGCGCATTTTTACCTGGAAAGGAGAACGCGATACTATTATGACGCCGCTGGATTCTATTCGTTATTACAAACACTTTTTACAATCTGGTTTAATGGCGATGGAGCCACAAACCGGAAATATCAAAGCGTGGGTTGGTGGAATCAACTACAAATATTTCCAATACGATCACGTTGGGCAGGGAGCAAGACAAGTAGGTTCTACATTTAAACCTTTCGTTTATGCAACTGCTATTGAAGAATTAAATATGTCTCCTTGTGATTCCATTTTAGATGGGCCTTTTATGATTCATAAAGGACGCCACCATGTTACAGAAGATTGGGAGCCAAGAAACTCTGACAACAGATACCGCGGAATGGTAACTTTAAAACAAGGTTTAGCAAATTCGATCAATACCGTTTCTGCTAAATTAATAGATCGTGTTGGTCCAGAAGCCGTTGTGGAATTAACACATAAATTAGGTGTTAAAACCGAAATTCCCGCTCAGCCTTCTATTGCTTTAGGAGCTGTAGATATTACGGTTGAAGATATGGTTGCGGCTTACAGCACATTTGCAAATCAGGGAGTGTATGTAAAACCACAATTTTTAAGTCGTATCGAGAATAAAAGCGGTGAGGTTATTTATGAGCCAATTCCGGAATCACACGACGTTTTAAATAAAGACATCGCTTTTGCAGTAATCAAATTATTGCAGGGAGTTACAGAAACCGGTTCTGGTGCACGTTTACGTACGCAAGGCGGTGGAAGCGGAGATAATCGTTGGACAGGATATCCATACATGTTCAAAAATCCGATTGCGGGTAAAACAGGAACAACACAAAATCAATCAGATGGTTGGTTTATGGGAATGGTTCCAAACTTAGTAACAGGTGTTTGGGTTGGATGCGAAGATCGTTCGGCACGTTTTAAAAGTTTGACTTACGGACAAGGTGCAACAGCAGCTTTACCGGTTTGGGCTTACTTCATGAAATTGTGTTATGCCGATAAGAATTTACAAATTTCTAAATCAGAATTTGAGCGTCCGGCAAACCTTTCTATCAAAGTAGATTGTTACAGCGCACCAAAAGTAAAAGATACAACTACAACAGAACAAAATACAGACGAATTCGAATTATAGTTTAAAGTTCGGTTGTAAATAAAGTTATCCTTTTGTGATCTTCTGAAATCAGTCGAAAACAAAAGGATTTTTTTGAAATAAGTATAAAATTTTTTTATCGCAAAGTTCGCTAAGGTTTTATAAAGCTTTGCGAACTTTGCGTTTTTGTCTTTGTGAGCTTTGCGGTTAAACTAGCTATAGATTTATTTTTACGAAATCGTTATAATTTAATCTAAAAATGGTATTTTTATCAAAATTATACAGTAATAAAGTCAGTTTGTTATGATAACAAAAAAAGTGGATAGCGTGCAGGATGCTATAAAAGGAATTGAAAGCGGAATGACCATTATGTTTGGTGGTTTTGGTTTATGCGGAATTCCTGAAAATACTATTGCTGCTTTAGTAAACACATCAATTTCAGATTTAACTTGTATTTCGAATAATGCAGGAGTTGATGATTTTGGTTTAGGATTGCTTTTGCAGAAGAAACAAATCAAAAAAATGATTTCCTCGTACGTGGGTGAAAATGCAGAATTCGAACGTCAGATGCTTTCCGGTGAATTAGAAGTGGAGTTAACGCCACAAGGAACCCTTGCAGAACGTTGTCGTGCGGCCCAAGCGGGAATTCCAGCTTTCTTTACACCGGCAGGTTACGGAACCGAAGTAGCAGAAGGTAAAGAAGTTCGTGAGTTCAATGGAAAAATGCATATTATGGAAGAAGCTTTCAAAGCTGATTTTGCCATTGTAAAAGCATGGAAAGGTGACGAAGCTGGAAATCTTATTTTTAAAGGAACTGCCCGAAACTTTAATGCGTGTATGGCCGGAGCCGGAAAAATTACCATTGCCGAAGTTGAAGAACTGGTTCCTGTTGGAACTTTAGATCCAAATCAAATTCACATTCCGGGAATTATGGTACAACGCATTTTTCAGGGAGAAAAATTTGAGAAAAGAATTGAGCAACTTACTGTAAGACAGAGGAATTAGATAATTAGATAATTTGTCAATTAGATAATGAATTAGATAACGCAAAATTGTTGCGTTAAATAAATTTGATAATTGATATGTTATTGATTTTTATAAAATTACCTTAAATTACATAAAGTAAAATATTAGATAATTAGAAAATGTGATAATTAGAATTAATTAGATTGTTCAATGTTTAGGCATTATCTAATTATCTAATTTCCAAATTGACACATTGAGTTTATGTTAACAAAAGAAGATATAGCAAAACGAATTGCTAAAGAAGTAAAAGACAGATATTTTGTTAATCTGGGTATTGGGATTCCCACTTTGGTTGCAAATTATGTGAGAGAAGATATAGCAGTTGAGTTTCAGAGTGAAAACGGTGTTCTTGGCATGGGGCCTTTTCCTTTTGCAGGAGAAGAAGATGCTGATATTATCAATGCTGGAAAACAAACGATTACTACGCTTCCGGGAGCAAGTTTCTTTGATTCGGCCTTTAGTTTCGGAATGATTCGAAGTCAAAAAGTTGATTTAACTATTCTTGGCGCAATGGAAGTTTCTGAAAACGGAGATATTGCCAACTGGAAAATTCCGGGTAAAATGGTGAAAGGAATGGGAGGCGCAATGGATTTGGTGGCTTCTGCCGAAAATATCATTGTTGCAATGATGCACGTTAATAAAGCTGGAGAATCTAAAATTCTTAAAAAATGCACTTTGCCATTAACAGGCGTAGGATGCGTTAAAAAGGTTGTAACAGAGCTCGCAGTTCTCGAAGTGACTAAAAACGGTTTTAAGCTCTTAGAACGAGCGCCAGGTGTTTCTGTTGAGCGTATCATTGCATCAACCGAAGCAGAATTAATTATAGAAGGCGAAATTCCGGAAATGAACATTTAATTTTTTCTTTAAAACATATCCCTTTAAGGGCTGGCGTTTATGCCAGCCCTTTTTTTGTTGAATAAAATCAAAGCTATGTCAGGTTTTATTTCTTATATAATGATGTTTCTGTACTACTTTTTTTATATAAAAATTTAAATACCAACGAATTATCGATTTTAGGCTTTCTATTTTGAGAAATTCTTACAGTTTGTTAAATAAAAGTGAATTTAAAGTAAAAAGTGTTGCATTTTATCGATTAACGGCAAATTTCATCGACTATCTAACAAAATTAAAATACTTTTATCCTAAATTAAAGTATTTACTTACGATAAATGTTTTATTTGTAATCATTTAACCAAACTTTAAAAACCCCTTAAATTATGAGAAAAAAATTACCAGGAATCATGGCGACCGCCGTTGTTTTTACTTTTACAATCTCTTCATTTGCTCAGACAGATAAGCAAATAAGTCAGAAAAATGTTTCTGAAAACGGACAACCAAGTTTAATTACCTTTAATGAGAAATCAACTTACAAAGGCTCAGATGCTCAAAAAGTCTTTAAGGAGCAACTTGGTTTAAAAGACTCTCAATCTTTTGCAAAAATCAAAACCCAATCTGACAAACAAGGTTACACTCATGAAAAATTTCAATTGTATGAACAGGGAATCAAAGTTGAATTTGCCAATTATACCCTGCATTCAAAAGATGGAAAATTAGTATCGATGAATGGTGAATTCTACGATATCGAAAATGTTAAAACTACACCCAAACTTTCTTCTCAGGAAGCTTTCAACAGAGCACTTAGCTACACACATGCAACAGAATATCTTTGGGAAAAACCACAAGATGCTATAGCAATGGATTATGAAAAACCAAAAGGAGAGCTTGTTTTGTTGCCTGCAATGGAAGAACAGGGTGAAAAACGTACAACTGATAAAGTTCGTTTGGCTTACAAGTTTGACATTTATGCTACAAAACCTTTAAGCCGCGGAGATCTTTATATTGATGCTGAAACCGGAAAAGCATTGTTTTATAATGCAACTATAAAACATTTAAACGATAATGTGCATGCAAAGAAATCTTCTTCGGCAAATGCAGATAAAAATCTATCGGCTTCAAAAATGGCAATTGTTGCTGCCAATGCCGCGACTCGTTACAGCGGAACGCAAACAATACAAACTACTTTAAGCGGATCATCTTATATTTTATCAGATACATCTCGTGGTTTAGGCGTTCAAACTTATAATTCTGCAAGAACAGCTACTTACCCAACAACAAATTTTTCTGATGCCGATAATAACTGGACAGCAGCAGAATATAACAACACCAATAAAGACAATGGTGCTCTTGATGCACATTGGGGTGCAGAAAAAACATATGATTACTGGTCAACAGTACACAGTAGAAACAGTTTTGATGATGCCGGTGCTAAAATTAAAAGTTATGTACACTATAACTTAGTTGCTGCAGGATATTCAAGCAACAATAATGCGTTTTGGAACGGAAGCGTAATGACTTACGGAGACGGAACAGGAACAGGAGGATTTGATATTTTAACTTCTCTGGATGTTGCCGGACACGAAATTGGTCACGCTGTATGTACTTACACAGCAAACTTAGCCTACCAAAAAGAATCTGGAGCAATGAATGAAGCATTCTCTGATATTTGGGCAGCTTGTATTGAATATCATTCAGCACCTACAAAATCAATCTGGTTGGTTGGTGAAGATATCGAAAGAAGAAGCGGGCATGTTGCTTTGCGTTCTATGAGCGATCCAAATGCTGAGGGACAACCGGATACTTACGGTGGAACGTATTGGATAAACGTAAATTGTACTCCAACAAACAACAATGACCAATGTGGGGTACATACAAATTCGGGTGTTTTAAATCACTGGTTTTACATTTTATCTGTTGGTAAAACAGGAACGAATGATCTTGGAAACGCTTACAACGTAACAGGAATTACTCTTGATAAAGCTGAGAAAATTGCTTTTCGTTTAGAAAGCGAATATTTAGGAGCCAATTCGACTTATGCTAATGCAAGAACTTTTGGAATACAATCAGCTATTGAATTATATGGTGCAGGTTCTGCCGAAGTTATTGCAACAACAAACGCGTTTTACGCTGTTGGTGTTGGTGCGGCATATTCTGGCTCAACAGATACTGTAGCTCCTTCGGCTCCAACTTCTTTGGCAGCTTCTGGAACAACAGGTACAACAACCAATTTAACCTGGACAGCTTCTACAGACAATGTTGCAGTAACAGGTTACGATATTTATCAGGGAACAACTCTTAAAGGATCATCTGCAACAACATCTTACACAGTAACAGGATTAACAGCTTCAACGGCTTATACTTTTAGTGTAAAAGCGAAAGATGCTGCCGGAAATGTTTCAGCTTCAAGCAGTACAGTAAATGTTACTACTACCGCTGCAGGTATAACATATTGTACATCTCAAGGAAATAGTACTGCAGATGAAAGAATTAGTAAAGTTGTTTTTGGTACGATCAATAATACTTCGACAGGAACAACAGGCTACGAAAACTATACTGCAATTTCTACAAATGCAGCAAGAGGAACAGCTTATACAATTACAATTACACCGGTTTGGACGTCTACGACTTACAATGAAGGGTATGCAGTATTTATAGATTACAATCAGGATGGGGATTTCTCAGATTCTGGTGAAACGGTTTGGACAAAAGCAGCTTCAAAAACGACTCCGGTTACAGGATCAATTACAATTCCTGCAACAGCAACTCTTGGAACAACAAGATTGAGAGTTTCTATGAAATACAATGCAATTCCAACTTCTTGTGAGGCTTTCTCTTACGGACAAGTTGAAGACTACTCTATAAACATTACAGCTTCTGGAGCAATTGTTGAAGAAAGCATTACCGGAATAGCGGAAACTGTTGAAACTGCACGTTTTGCTTTATATCCAAATCCGGTTGAAAGCGAATTAAATATTTCAATTTCAGAAAGTAATGGATACACTTATAGAATTACAAACACACTGGGACAACAGCTAAGTTCAGGAGAACTTTATGGAAATCCAATTGATGTAAGTAAATTGGCTACCGGAATTTACTTAATTGAATTAAATAACGGTAGTAAAAAAATCGTGAAGAAATTCGCAAAAAAATAAAAAATTGTAATTTAAAAAAGGAAAGCCCCGTAATGGGGCTTTTTTTGTCAAAAGGTATTGAAAGCAAAATCAAATAATTTGCCGGAAATAAAAAAAGCGTTCATGATGAACGCTTTCTAATATAATTTGCTTTGGAAGAATCTTATAAATTAAAAGAAGCTCCTAAACTAAAAGTTGCCTGATTGTTTAAATGATCGAATACGTCATTATCATTACCGTATTTTGCAATTGGGAATCCGATTTCTGTGAAAACACCAAATCCGTCAGTAAAAAAGTAACGACCACCAACGTGTCCTCCAAAATTGTGTAATCCTAAACTTAAACCTGGGTAAACATCTAATTGTTCAACACCAATTACGCTGCTTAAATTTGCATTAATTCTTGCTTTTGCATCAAAACGATCTTGAAATTCTGGTTTGTAATCATAATATGGAGTTGGGTTATTGTGATAAACTCCTGAGAAATTATCAACTCCTAGTAAATAAGTTGTAACAAATCCGAAAGAGAAATTTTCTCCTAAACCGAAATCAATAGATCCCTGAATTCCTGATCCACCATCTTGTAAATTAGCACCAACGTTAACTTTCATGTCACCTTTTCCAGAGAAAGCCTGTTGGGCATTAGTGAATCCGAATGACGCTAAAAACAAAAGTGTAATAAATTTTTTCATAAACTTAAATATTAATTATTTGGATTGCAAATTTAGTTTTTTACACTTCAATTCCTACCTTTTTCATTAAAATACAATTCATTTAATGGATCACTTTGCCAGAACTCCTTGGTATCCACGTTCATAATAGTTAGAGGGCCTTTAAAAGCAGCACCAGTATCAACATTCCAAACGCAGGCTTTGTTTATTGGAACCGTTTGACCAATTCTGGTTACGGGCGTATGACCAATATAAATCTCTTTGTATATCGTAAAACGTTTTGGATAAAATAAATCGTCGGGTTTTAAATTGGGGTCTAATGAAAGAGCTGATTCCCAAAGTGTTCTGTCCCAATAAAATAATTTAGGAAAGTACTCCCAGACTACACCATTTAAGTTCGTAAAGCCAGCATGAACAAATAATCGGTTTTGATCATCAAGATAATAATCCTGCAATGCTTCAAAAAAAGCAATATGTGTTTTCTTTTTTCTTCAGAAAGTTTAGAATATCCTTCAACAGTAGCTCTTCCGCCATGTTTGTACCACATTTCTTCATCAAATTCTTCATTGCGATTTTCCAGCCAGTCTAAGGCCAGTTGATCATGATTTCCTCTAATGCAAATACAGTTTTGTTTGCTTTTAAGAGCAATCAAATATTCGATTACTTCTGCAGACTGACTCCAGCCATCAACATAATCACCTAAAAATATAAGAGTATCTTGTGTAGTTACCTGAGCTTTTATCAGCACTTGTTCAAGAGCGAGTAATCCGCCGTGTATGTCGCCTATAACAAATGTTCGCATTGTTTAATTTTTCATCTGGAAGAACAAAAATATAAAGAATAATTGGTTTGAACTCATCGAATTTATATTCTTTAAAAATTGATATTATTTATAACTGTTTTGAGCACTTTTTTATTGCTTTTCCTTTTTAAATTTGTAGCATGTCTGAAATGCCTACATATCGAAAAATTATCCATATTGATATGGATGCTTTTTATGCTTCTGTGGAGCAAATGGACAATCCTGCTTTACGCGGAAAAGCCATTGCTGTTGGAGGTTCAGAAAATAGAGGAGTAGTGGCAGCGGCAAGTTACGAAGCCCGAAAATTTGGTGTTAGAAGCGCCATTAGTGGAGTTCTGGCCAAAAAATATTGTCCTGAAATCATTTTTGTGCGTCCGCGTTTTGATAGATACAAGGAAATATCCGGTAAAATTCATAAAATTTTTCATGAATACACAGATTTAGTTGAGCCGCTTTCGCTTGACGAAGCTTATCTTGATGTAACTCAAAATAAAAAAGGAAATCCAAGTGCGAGTTTATTAGCTCAGGAAATCCGGTCAAGAATCCTCAGTGAAGTTGGACTTACAGCTTCGGCAGGAATTTCGGTCAATAAGTTCGTAGCCAAAATTGCCAGCGACATTAATAAACCAAACGGGCAAAAAACAGTAAATCCGGATGAGATTATACCTTTTTTGGAAGAATTGCCAATCCGTAAGTTTTATGGTGTCGGAAAAGTAACCACCGAAAAAATGTATCAGTTGGGAATTTTTACCGGAGCTGATTTAAAAACAAAACCGGTAGAATTTCTGGAGAAACACTTCGGCAAATCAGGTGGTTTTTATTATAATGTTGTGCGCGGAATTCATAATAGTGAAGTCAAACCTTCACGAATTACCAAATCTGTCGCAGCAGAACATACTTTTGATGTCAATTTATCTTCTGAGATTTTTATGTTGGAACAACTCGAAAGAATCGCCACATCATTAGAAAAAAGATTGAAAAGACATAATATTTCCGGTAAAACCGTGACACTTAAAATAAAATACAGCGATTTTACCCAACAAACCCGAAGCAAAACTTTGCCTTATTTTATTTCAGATAAAAGTTTGATTCTCGAAACGGTAGAAGAATTATTGTATCAGGAACGAATGAAAGATTCTGTTCGATTACTCGGAATTTCATTAAGTAATTTGAATACCGAGGAGAAAAAGGCAGTTGTTGTTCAGCTTAAATTTTCTTTTTAATAGTTATAAATTGAAGGAAATGAGGTTTTCCATATTTAGAATCAAGATTTTCATTTTACCTTTATAGAAAAGTTACTTTACGAATAAATCATTTGAGATGAAAAGAGATAATTCTGATGAAATTTCAAGCCGCCATTCAGTTCCTATCTTAGCATGGGATTTTCATTATGAATATATAAATGAACTGAAAGCTATTTTTACTGATTTAAAGAAAGTCGGTAAGATTTCAAGTGAATTTCATTGGAATGAAAAGAACCTGAAAATTAAGGAAAGAATTAAAGAGGAGATAATTGTGGTTACAGATATAAATCTGAAGATTGTTTTTGCCTCAACCGGAATTAAAAGAATGACCGGTTATACAGAAGAAGAGATTTTGGGAAAAACACCAAAAATGTTTCAGGGCCCGAAAACATGCAATGTCGTTTTAAAAGAAATTAGAGAAGCTATAAAACTTCAGATGCCATTTGAAAAAATAGTTGAAAATTATAAAAAAAACGGTCATAGTTACAAATGCAAAATAAATGGAGTTCCTATTTTTAACCTAAAAGGAGAAATATCGCATTTCATTGCTTTTGAAAGTGAAGATAAAAGTGCTTAATATTTCGCTACGTAAAGTTTTGCCACAAAGGCACTAAGACACAAAGAAAATTATAGATTTGAAAGACACAAAAAAACCGCCCAAAGGCGGTTTTATATTAAAAAAACTTTGTGTCTTAGTGCCTTTGTGGCAAACATCTACAGATTTTCAAAAAAGTCATTTCCTTTATCATCTGTAATGATAAATGCAGGGAAATCTTTAACGGTAATTTTACGAACCGCTTCCATTCCTAATTCTTCAAAATCAACAACTTCAACTTTTAGAATATTATCTTGTGCTAAAATTGCCGCCGGGCCTCCAATTGAACCCAGATAGAATCCGCCATATTTGTTGCAGGCATCTGTAACTTGTTTGGTACGGTTTCCTTTAGCCAGCATAATCATACTTCCGCCATGTTTTTGGAATTCATCTACATAAACATCCATACGTCCGGCTGTTGTTGGTCCAAAACTTCCGGAAGCCATTCCTTCGGGTGTTTTTGCTGGTCCGGCGTAATAAACAGGGTGATTTTTAAAATATTCCGGCATTGGTTGACCTGATTCTAAAAGTTCCATAATTTTTGCATGTGCGATATCACGTGCAACAATTACAGTTCCGTTTAATTTTAAACGGGTTTTGATAGGATATTGACTCAATTTAGCCAAAATATCAGCCATTGGCATATCCAGGTCGATTTCTACGGGCGCTTCTAAATGTGGAGCTGTTTCCGGTAAAAATTGTTTTGGATTTACTTCTAACTGTTCAACATAAATTCCGTCTTTCGTAATTTTACCTTTGATATTTCTATCAGCAGAACAAGAAACACCTAATCCAACTGGACAAGAAGCTGCGTGGCGTGGCAAACGGATTACACGAACATCATGCGTAAAATATTTTCCTCCAAATTGAGCGCCAATAGCACTTTCCTGGCAAATTTGCTGTACGCGGTTTTCCCATTCTAAATCGCGAAAAGCCTGACCAGCCATGTTTCCTGTCGTTGGCAAATGATCATAGTATCCTGCAGATGCTTTTTTAACAGCACTTAGATTTGCTTCCGCAGAAGTTCCCCCAATTACTAAAGCCAAATGATAAGGTGGACAAGCTGAAGTTCCTAAATCTTTAATTTTTGTACGGATGAAAGCATCCATAGATTTATCATTCAATAAAGATTTTGTTTGCTGATATAAATACGTTTTATTGGCAGATCCACCGCCTTTTGCCATAAATAAAAACTCGTATGAATTTCCTTTTTTAGCATAAATGTCAATTTGCGCCGGAAGATTCGATCCTGAATTTTTTTCTTCAAACATCGAAATTGGAACAATTTGAGAATATCTTAGATTACGTTTTTGGTATGTATTGAAAATTCCTCTGCTCAACCATTCTGCATCATCAACGCCGGTAAAAATGCTTTCGCCTTTTTTGGCCATTACAATTGCAGTTCCCGTATCCTGGCAGCTTGGCAATTGTCCTTCGGCAGCTACAGAAGCATTTTGAAGTAAATTGTAAGCCACAAAACGATCATTGTCTGTTGCTTCAGGATCGTCAAGAATTTTTCTTAATTTTTGCAAATGCGTCGTTCTCAACATAAACGAAACATCTGTTAAGGCTTCTTCAGCCAATAACTCTAATCCTTTCGGATCAACAGTAAGAACTTCACGTTCTCCAAATTTTTCAACTTTCACAAAATCTGAAGTGATTTTGCGGTATTGCGTATCATCCTTTAAAATAGGATAAGGGTCTTGGTATATAAAATCAATCATTTCTTTGTTTTTGACAAAGTTAAAAATTATTTATCTAAGAAAGAATTTGAATAAGAGCCGTTTTGAGAGTTTATTTTATGTTGTGAAATTCATTAAAAGGCATTTTTTTCTCAAAATAAGATTTGTCTTTTGCAGAAAGTAACTGGCTTTTCCATTTATTTCCACTTAAGCGAAAAACAATCGAGTCAGAATAAGAAACCATTCCCATGTCTTCGTCATTATCGTCAGGTTCAAACGAAACTCTTTTGCAGTAAAAAGATTCGGAATCTTTTTCGTTTGGAGTTGCAAATTCGACCCAGCTTCCCCAGCCACTGTCCGTCATAGAATCCCATTGATAAACCAATTGTAAATCATTGTTTTTTAAATGATAGAGATAATTGTTTTGCGAATATCCGCAGGCAGGATATCCAAAAGAAACCTGAATAAATGAAGTGTTTTTGTTTGTAGCTGTTGCCAAGCCATAATCAGCTCCCCATTCTGATCCTTTTTGATAACCTTCGATTGTTACTTTTGAAGATGCTTTTTTCTCTTTGTTTTCATAAAAATCCAATCGGTATTTTACGATAACAATACTGTCTTTATCTACTTTTTGATCTAATAAATTTGCGAGAACATAATTTCCTGATGCATTTTCTTCTCCGTTAGAAATTGGAATTGTATCTGTTTTTATGAATTTTTCTGCAGAAGTAATTACAATTTCTGGTTTATTTTCTGAAATGCTGTTTTTTGTTTGAATTTGCGAAACTGGTTTTGGTTTCTGACAGCTTATTATTAGTGATAAAAGGAAAAGGTATTGTGGTTTCATGGTATTTTTGATTGGTCAATTATTTTTTAACGAATTAACTTCGATGTTTTATCGTGTTTAAACTGGACTGAAGTCCAGCTCTACAAAATAAATCATTCCTACGGAATTTTACAACCTTCGTGAAAAAGAGTCGTCGGCTGAAATTTGGCTCTGTAAAATAAACCAATTCTCCGAATCTTTAACAAAAGAGATGTAGGCATTGACGAATATTGTAGAATTGAAGTCCAACTCGACAAAACAAACCATTTCTCCGGAACTCTAAGAAAAGAGCCGTAGGCCTCGACCGATATTGTAGGGCTGGACTTTAGTCCAGTTTATAATAAGACCAATATTGTAGGGCCGAATTTTAATTCGGTTTTTTATAAAATCAATATTATAGATCCAGATTTTGATCAGGTTTTATAGATTAAATTAGATTTTTAAATACATATTTTTCTTCAAACGTAATTTTAAATTTATCTAAAAATGATAAATATTCGTCTTTGAAGTTTTGTGTTTTATGATGTTTCTCTTGGTTTTCTATATATTTATAAACCGCATCAATATGTGACTGACTATAAGAAAAAACACCGTAGCCTTCCTGCCATTCAAATCTTGATTTTGTTAAGTTGTGATCATTAATATATTTTGATGATCTCCCTTTTACAATTTTCATTAATTCAGAAATAGAAACAGTTGGTTTTAAACCTAAAAAACAATGAACATGGTCTTCTGTTCCATTTACAATTATAGTTTTACAGCCTGTTTCATTTATTAAATTACCGATAACGCTAAGTAATTCCGATTTCCATTCCTTTTCTATAACTGCTTCTCTGTTTTTCACAGCAAAAACTGCCTGAATATAAACCTGATGATATGTGTTTGACATTTTATATTTATTTGCAACGTTCAAATTTGTTACAATAATATGAAATATCTTACAAATAATTAAGAATATTATTCTGTTTTATAAATAATATAAATATTGAATTTAATGGATTAAACGGCAAATTCCAGTTTGATTAAAAAAACCAGCTAGCCACAAAAATTGCAGTAATTACACAAATCACATCCACCAAAAGCATTGTGCTTAAAGCGTAACGGGTATTTTTTATATTAACAGAACCAAAATAAACCGCAATTACATAAAAAGTACTTTCTGCACTGCATTGAAAAATACTACTCAATCTTCCGGTTAAGGAATCTGCTCCAAAAGTATTCATCGAATCGATTAAAAATCCTCTGGATCCTGCAGAGCTAAAAGGTCTAAGCATAGCTACCGGCAAAGCATCGGTAATTTGTTTATTTACACCCATGTTCGAAAAAATGAAGGCAATCCAGTCGCTGATAATTTCAAATAAACCGCTGTTTCTAAATAACGAAATGGCAACTAACATTCCTAAAACATAAGGAAAAATAGTAACTCCCGTTTTAACACCATTATTTGCTCCTACTACGAATGCATCAAAAACGGTGGTTTCTGCTTCTTTAAATTTCTTTTCATGGATGAAAGAAAAAATCAATGTAAAACCTATTATAACAAGTAAAATTAGTGCCGATAGATTTGTTGTGAAAAAGTTTTTCCCTATCAAATCTAAATGGTTTACGTACATCAACAATCCAATAATGGCAGCAATTAATACCATTAAACCAATTACAAGAGAAGCACTTTTGAAATTAATTTTTTGTTTGATTCCCACAATTAAAAAAGCCGCAATTGTACCAATAAACGAAGTAATGATACACGGAAGCATAACATCAGCAGGATTACTTGCGCCTGCTGCTGCGCGATAACCAATAATTGAAGTTGCAATTAACGTTAAACCAGAAGCATGCAGACACATAAACATAATTTGTGCATCACTTGCTCTGTCTTTATCGGGATTTATTTCTTGTAAACTCTCCATCGCTTTTAGACCAAACGGAGTTGCGGCCGAATCTAATCCCAAGAAATTAGCAGCAAAGTTTAAAGTCATGTAGGAGATCGAAGGATGGTTTTTTGGAATACTTGGAAATACTTTTACAAAAACCGGACTTAGTCCTTTAGCTAATTTTCCAGAAGCTCCGGAAATAATTAAAAGTTCCATTAATCCGCAGAAAAAGGCTAAATATGCAATTAGCGGTAAAATTAAATCAAGCAAAGTACTTTTACAGGTTGGTAATAAACCATCGGATTTTTGGATTCCGCTGTAAATTTTTACGGTTTTGTTTTTATAAACATACGTTGTATCGGCATTAAGCGTATCACGATTGATAATCATCGTTTGATCCGGCGCTTTTTTGATGCTGTCTTTGATAAAGGCAGGAAGTTGTTCAGCATATTTTTCTGAAACAAGAATTGGATCGTCTTTTTTCCCGTTTAAAACAGAATCAATAGTATAAGTGTTGGCCGTAAACAAACTTACTATAATGAAGATAATCGACGAAATAAAAATGGTTAACCAAAATCTACTTAATACCATAACGCTGTTTTTTTTGTAAATGTAATTATTTCGAGATAATCTGCACAAAGATTTTAGTGCCGAAACAGTTTTTTGGATATGTCGCCCCGATGGGGCTAAAAAACTAAATGCTGTTTTTTCTATAAATATAGCACTCCTAACGGAGTTGATTAAGCTCCATTGGAGCGTGATATTTATAGTTTTTTCTATAAATATAGCACTCCTAACGGAGTTGATTAAGCTCCATTGGAGCGTGATATTTATAGAAACAAAATATGTAAATGCTGATAGCTCCATCGGAGCGACATAAAACATTCTAATAAAATTATTCAATAACAATTTTAGTATCCAAATACTTTCCAAACGCTTTAATCCCTTCAAACAGAATTGCTTTTTTATGACTTTCGGTTTCATTAAAAAACTCAGTTTCTATTTTGGTGTGATCTTTCTTAATGGTTCTCTTCCAGGTTCCGATGACCTTGCTATTTTCCAAAATTATAGGTTTGAAGATACCATTATTGGTAAAAACTTTTGATTGATGATCTGATAAGATAGAAGCTTCTCTGGTTTTATATGAAATCAAAATTTCGTCAAAAGCAGGAAGAAAATGTATGCTTTCCTTCAAGTTTAATGTTGTATTGTTTTGATTTACAAACCAATAAGTTTGGTTGTCAATAACAATAGAATTCAATTGCAATTGTATTGCATTAATGATATTCTTGCAAATAGTAGGCGGAAAACCGGACCACCAGGAGAAATCAAGCAATGTTGCCGGACCGTGACTTTCAAAATATCGTTTGGCTAATTTCGCCAAACCTTCTTCCTGGGTTAATTTGGTTTTGGGTTTTATGACACGTTCTTCGAGTAAAGCATAAGTCATTTGTTTGCCTTTCATTTTTCCGTTACAAACCAAACCATCCAATTCTGCATTCATCATGATGGCTGCATATAAAAAATCTTGTGAGGAACTTTTTTTAATGTTGAGTTCCTGCATAATTTCTTCCCGGGTTAAATGATTGTTTCCCGATAATATTTTTTCGATTGAGGAATTAATCTTATCCAGCTTTTGAAGATCATAATCGTATTTTTTGGCAGATGAAACTACAATCTTTTTCACTTGCGGTCCGGAAACATCCAGCATCCAATGAATATCTTCGGCGGCAACGAAATGCCATGTTGGTCGTAAAATATGAGTTCGAATGATTTTTGCAGAATTAATAGCTTCTTCAATCTCTTTTTCAGTAGCATTACAACGCGAACCAATCGCCCATTTTGCCATCGCATAATCCTGAGCTTGCATAGCTCCCAAGTGATGTACAATTTCCGGAGGAGAACTTAAATTCGGTTCTGAAAGTTTTTGAGAAACAAGTCTGTGATGCGATATTTCCTGATGTGTCATTTTGTAAATATTTAAACCCTATAAGTTATATAAGCGCACTTAAACTTTGTACCTCTGTCGCTCTGAACCTTTGCGCCTTAAAAATCAAACATGAATAATTTCTTCGTCAATCAATAAATCTTCGCGACGTAAACGAAGGAAAATCTGTGCTACGGCAATTGTATCCTTCTCGCAATAGGTTACAATTCTGTCAATATCTTTTTCTACATAAAACACATGCGCGACCTGACTTCCGTCAATATCTCCTTTTGGCGATGGTACGCCGAGAATCTTGGTAAGTAATTTTAAAGAAGTAAAGTGTTTGTAATCGCCAAACTTCCATAACTCTAAAGTATCTAAATGCGGAATCTCCCAAGGTTTTTTACCGAACAAATTTAGTTTATCCGGAATTGCAATTTGGTTGATAATCATTCTGCGCGCCAGAAACGGAATATCGAATTCCTTCGCATTATGTCCGCACAATAAATGTTGAGGTTGATTGAAATGATTATTCAGCAAATTATTAAAATCCTTTAAAATCTTCTCTTCATCGCCAAAAAACGATGTTACGCGAAAATTTCGAATATCACCTTTAATAGTAAAATAACCGACAGAAATGCAAATGATCTTTCCGAATTCTGCCCAAATTCCGGCGCGATCGTAGAATTCTTCTGGAGTAAAATCTTCTTTTCTTTGATATTGAGTTTTTAAATCCCAAAGCGATTGCATTTCTGCGTCAAGTAAATTAAAGTTTTCTTCTTCAGGAACTGTTTCTATATCCAGAAATAAGATGTTGTTGAGGTTTATTTTTTCGATCATGTTTTTAATTTAAACAGAGATTGTACTAATTAACACATATTAATTTAGTTAAAGCTACTGCACGAAATTTATTATTTGTAAATATAAACCTATATTTTTAATTTGTGTAAATCTGTGAAATTTGTGTTTTTAAAACAAACTTTGCTGTGTAGTTGGGTTTTCGTGTTCCAAAAGCCATTTTTTGCGAGACAAACCTCCGGCGTAACCCGTTAAAGATCCATTTGTGCCAATAACGCGATGACAAGGCACAACAATCCAAAGCGGATTTTTACCATTTGCCGATGCAACTGCCCGAATTGCTTTTACATCTCCCAGTTTTTTGGTTTGATCCATATAACTTATGGTTTTTCCGTATGGAATTTCTAATAGGGCTTTCCACACTTTTTGCTGAAATTCTGTTCCTTTTGGATTTAGTTTGAAATCGAAATCAGTTCTTTTTTTATCAAAGTATTCTTGTAATTGAGAAACAGCTTCTTTTAAAGCTTCAGGAATGACTTCAGAAACCTCATTTGTTCCCACATCTGAAACTGAAATTACAGCAATACCGTCTTCATCTCCAACTATTTTGGTGATTCCTAAAGGTGAATTGATGTAAACTGTTTCCATGTTTTTTAACTGCAAGGCGCAGGAAGGTTTTAGACAAAGTTCGCAAAGTTTTTGTTTTAAACCATAAATGACGAGAGTAAATTAAGTTTTAAATTATCTTACCAGCCGCCGCCTCCACCGCCACCGCCACCTCCGCCAGAACTTCCACCTCCGGAACTTCCACTGCTCGAACTTGTCGATGTCGAATTATAAGTATGGTTAAAATGAACTATTGTTTGATAAGAAAAACCGGGTGATCCGTCGCTGGTTTTTATCCAATTGCTTGTGTAATTTAGATTTTTTAATGCATCAGCAAATTTTAGATTCCATTCTTCGTCAATTCCCAATGCAAATGCATAAGGAAGATTTTCTTCGTAAACTCTAATTGTATCGGCGTTTTGTTCTACCGAAAAACTTATTAATTGTTGTTTGAATTTTTCAATTTGAGTTTTTATACCAATGCCCAATTTGGTATAAGTACCAATAAGGCTTAGATAGAGTGTAAAACCAATAGTTATTAAAAAAATAACCGCTGCATTTAGAGCCGAATAGTTTTTGTCGATATTGATAGCAAAAAAAGAAGCATAAGTAAAAACCGCCGGAAAAAATGTTATGATTATGGTGGGGAATGCAAAGGAAAATTCACCTTTTTTTAAAAAGCTTATAATCGCTATGATCAATAATACTGTAAGCATAAGACATGTACAACCAATAACAACGAATATTAAAGGGATTCCTGCTGTGAAGTAACTGTAACCAGCAATTATTGAAACTGTAATAGCCAATGCAATTAAAATTTGCTTAACATTGTGCAAAAAGTAATCTTTTAAATTGTACTGAACCTTAAGCGATTTTTCCAGTGCTGTTTCTGCTTCGCTAAAAACAGTATGGGATTTAGAATTGATAGCAAAAGTAGTATTCCCTTTAAATAAAGCTTCTAAAGCGGCATCTTCTTCCTTTGATAAATTGGCAGGTTTTGTTCCTTTTACCAGATAATACTCAAAGCCATCTTTCCATGTTTGCAATCCATTACCCGTAATTTCTAATGCACCTTTAATTGAGAGACTTATTATGGTAACCAATAGTGTTTTTGGACCAAGGTATCTATCTTTTATATATTGCAATGAAGTTGCAGAATAACGTTCTTTTAAATCTAATAATGAATTACTTTCATTAGAAATTAAGGGATCTTTACCATATGTTTTCCATGAAAAATAATAAAAAACAAAACAAATAGAAATTGCCAGAAGTCCTAAAAGTAATTTTTCTACAGAAACAAATTCCTCTATTTTATAATGCGGAGAAAAATAAGGCTGATGAACAATCCCTTTTGGAAATCCTACTGCTACAGTAAAACCTTCTTCCTTCTTTAAATTTTTTGAAGTAAAATAAACAGAATTACCAATAGTTTTTGAAATACATTCGCTTGCTTTTGATCCTAAAATTCCGGTATAGCAATGAGTTTGCAAGGCTGATGCCCCTTTTGGTAAAATTACTCTGGCCGATACATTTTCGATGTCAAACTGCCAATAATTTCCTGTAACATTCCAATATAGTTCGTCAAAGTCATTATAAGAATGTATTTGTGCTTCAACCTCATAAGTCAATTTGTACGTATAAGTTCCTTCGCTTAAAGACAAATCTTTATCACCAATATAAATGGATAATTTTTCGCTATCTACATCAGTATGATAAGGTTCTTTTTGTTCGTTTTTAATAACATTTAAAATAGTATAGAAATTATTTCTGGAAACCTTTGATGAATAATTTTTCATCGGAAGTTCACGAAAAATACCGTGGTCTATTTGTTGTTCTGCAGCATAAATTTTAATGGTTTCGGTAACAATGATATTTCCGTTTTCCTTAATTAAAATATCAGCATGAAACTGTTTTATTCTTTCGGTACGTTCTTGTTCTTGTATAAATGTTGAATCAGTTTGACTGAAACATTGAGAGAGTGATAATAAGAAAAAGCCGAGAGTGAATATAAACCTGAAATGTTTTATCATGAAATAAGTTATTTTGCGAAGTGAAAATAAGAATTTTGTTTTTAAACCATTAGGTTATGTAAGTAATTTAAGTTTTGTGTGCTTCTTGCTTTTGTGATTGTCAGGCTGAGCGATCCCGAAGCTTCGGGAGAAGGGTGCGCCAATTGGAACGTGGACTTCGACTCCGCTCAGCCTGACATTGAGAACTCAATAATTTTCTAATTTAAAATTATAACCTAAAACATTCTCAATCTTTTCACTAGAAACAATCTTTGTAATATTCGATTTTTCAACGCTAAATTTTGGCAACACCAAATCCTGTTCTTTTGCCTTCTGTGTATAATATTCCTCCCTTGTGGGATGAAAAGGAGCGACGGCGTTGAAAACTTCATTCCACTTTGACTGATGAATGATTTCTTCAATGATGTTAATGCAGTCGTTTTGGTGAATTAAATTTACTGGCGCATCAGGGTTTTCGAGATTTTCCTTTCCTGCTAAAAATTTTACCGGATGACGATCTTCGCCAATTAATCCGCCGAAACGTAAAATGGTTGTTTCGAAGTTTTTATTTTTTTGCAAAAGAGTTTCTGCTAAAAGCAATTGTTTGCCACTTTCTGTTTCCGGATTTGGAGTTGTTTCTTCTGTGATTAAATCATTTTCATCTCCATAAACAGAAGTCGAACTTACAAAAAGTACCTTTTTTACGTTTGATTGCTCTATAAACGGAATCAAAGTTTTGATTTTTTCCACAAAAACCTTTCGTTGAGAATCTGAAGTATCAGAATTTGTTACGCGTAACTTTGGCGGAATATCAATAATTAAAATTTCGCTTTTGGCTAAAAACGGAATTACGGTCTCTGAAATACTTTCGCTTTCAAGCATAACTAAAAATGGATTTATACCCGCATTCTTCAAAATCTGTAGTTTATTTTCAGATGTTGTTGATCCGTTTACAGAACGCCTTTTTGCGATTAAGCTTTTTGCCAAAGGCAATCCCAGCCAGCCACAGCCTAAAATACTTATTTGAGTCATTTTTTTGGAGGTTCAGAGTTGCAAAGGTACAAAGGTTCAAAGTTGAAAACTTAAAATTGAAATTGATTAGTTTTTATCTTTGCAACTTTGCGAGATTAAAATTTGCGCACTTTTATTACAAATCTAAAAAGAAACAGATTTTTTCTTTTCCTTTTGCGCCAATTCGGTTGTAGAATTTTATAGCTCTTTCGTTAAATTGAGGTGTTCGCCATTGCATGTTAATGCAGTTTTTTGCTTTCCCAATTTCTTTTAGTTTGTTGATTAATACCTCTCCAATACCGTAGTTTCTGGCTTCTTCTTCTAAAAATAAACAATCCATGTGTATAATAGCTGCAGCATCCCAGGTTGAATGCATAAAATTATAAGTTGCATAACCTACAATGTCATTTTCTGTGGCAACTACTAAACAAAAGTGATTTGGTTCTGAAGCAAATAAAATCTTTTTTAAACCGTCTTCTTTTCCTTCAGAAGAATAATCGGCTTTTTCGTATTCAGCATGTTTTTGGCATAAAATAACAAGTTTTGGTAAATCTGAAAGCTCGCAATTTCTTATGGAATATTTCATTGAATATTAATTTCGGTTTGTAAAAAGGTAATAAAATGATGAAAATAGTCAGGATAAATCTGATTTTGCCTGATTGCTATAAAGTGTTTTCTTTTTAGGCCGTTTTTGCCAATTTTAATGGCTTTTATGGGATTGTTTTTTAAATGTGGAAGAAGTGCCCATTTTGCCATCGACATAACGCCCATATCGGCTTTTACCATTTCGAGTGAAGCTTCGGTTAATGGAATTGCTGTAATTTTTTTGGGAGTTACTTTGGCTGGAGCCAAAACAAACTGATGAATTGTAACCGTTTCCATCGGAAGGGAATGA
This sequence comes from Flavobacterium sp. AC274, assembly GCF_979258275.1. NCBI lineage: Bacteria > Pseudomonadati > Bacteroidota > Flavobacteriia > Flavobacteriales > Flavobacteriaceae > Flavobacterium > Flavobacterium sp. AC274. The sequence continues at coordinate 713,902 of NZ_OZ409852.1, forward strand.
ATCAGTAAATGTTCGTCGATAAAATCTTCGGCAACAACGTATTTTTTATTTGCCCAGGCATGGTTTTCAGAAACTGCCATAACAACTTCATCCTGAAAAAGTTCCAGATATTTGATGTTGTTATCATTGATCTGGTCGCTTATAATGGCGATATCAATGGTGTTATCCAGTAATTTTTGCAGCGGAATATGGGTGGCTTCGGTAACAATCTTCAATTCAACATTTGGATACAGCAAATGAAATTGCTTTAAAACCGAAGGCAGCCAGTGATAACTTGAAAAACATTCGGTACTAATCCTGATTTCGCCGTGCTCTCCAAAAACCATTTGTTTGATTTGAGATTCGGTTTGCGAAAGTTTATCGAGAATTTCATTGGCAATCCCGTACATTTTTTCACCGGCTTTGGTTAAAACCAGTTTTCTATTCATTCTAAAAAAATAGGCGTACCCAATTGGTATTCGGCTTCTTTAAGTTGGTGACTTAATGCCGATTGCGTTAAATGAAGTTTTTCAATTGCTTTGGTGATACTTCCTTCTTCAACAATCGCTTTTATCAATCGTAAATGACGTATTTCCATTTTTAGAGAATTAGTATACAAAGTAACAAAATTTTAATCTGGCTTTTGTATGAAAAAAAGTAATGAAATGGATGAATTCTTTTCGTTTTTATGGAATATAATGTTGGACTACTTTTGAAAAAACTAATCATTAAAACTAAAAAAATGGAAACACAAATTAAACATTATGAAAATAAACTGGCCTTTGAAATGGATCCTTCGGATTTGTTTGATGCTTTAAATAATGGAGAAAAAGTAGTCGTTATTGATACCAGAAAGCCTTTTGGATATCAGGCAGAACATATTCCGACAGCGATTAATATTCCGCATCGCGAAATGACAATCGAAAGTACAAAACATCTCGATAAAGAAGTTTTGTATGTAACCTATTGTGACGGAATTGGCTGTAATGCATCAACAAAAGGCGCATTGAATATGGCAAAACTTGGTTTTAAAGTAAAAGAATTAATTGGCGGAATAGAGTGGTGGAAGGTTGACGGTTATGCAACAGAAGGTACAAATGGTAAAACAGCAGGTTTAAAAATTGAATGTGCTTGTTAAATAAAAAGGCAAACTTAAATTTAAGTTTGCCTTTTTATTGTTATTTATACTTTGCTTTATTCAGACTTAACAACCTGTTTTAGCGTATCTTTTGCAATTATTGTGCTGTCTTTTACCGGTGCGGTTTCAATAGGAACGTTTAGAGGCGCTGTATATCTTTCAATTTTTTGCTGAATTAAAATAGCATCGTTCAATACAAAAGGTGTTGGCATCATCCAGTCACTTCTTGGTTTTACATTCAACAGCGGATTGGTCATTAAATCAAAAGAACTCTCAATTAAATCCATATCAAACAGAGATGATTTATTGATGTAGAAATCCATAACCAAAGGCTCATTGCCAACAACATAATAGCATAGAATTTTCATGTCATCTCGTTCTAAACGATTTCCTTTTTGACCGGAAGTTGAAACGCCATTTGCCTTAAAATTATAAAAAGTCATTTTTGGATTGGCGTAAATATCGTAACGATTGACTTTTCTGTTTGGCGTTATTTTTATTTTTAAATACCTGTTATTGCCCACTACGCTGTCTTTTAAGAACTCAATAGTTGGTTTTGAAATGGCAATATTTGGCGCAATGGCGCTATAAGTAAAAGTAGAATTGTATTTGCTGGCTAATGGCAAACCGTTTAAACCTACCGCTTTTTGATTTTTTTCTCCTAAATAAGTTTTAGTCCATTCATCAAGATTTACATCATAAGTTGTCCAGACTGCCGAATCTGTATTGGCGTTGTAAACATATAATAAACTGTTAGATTTTGCTTTTCCGTACTCATATCCTGAGTTATAACCGGCATAAACGAAGAAAGCGATCGAGGTAATAAAAAATAATATCGCCCAGACACCTTTTCTAAAAAAGAACCAAATATGGGAAGTAATAAACCGAAAAGTAAAACGGTTAGTATGGCACTTCCAAAAAGTATTTTTAGACCTAAGCCAATTGGGAACATGATGATAAAAGGCGCCACAATTGCCAATGCGGGAATACTAAATAATAAGTTTAGACCTAAGCTATAATGTTGTGTGATTACAAATATTCCGAATAAAAGGATTCCAAAATAAACTGGAATAATAAGGAAACCTGCCCCGGTTAAACTGTTGGCTAAAAAAAGATTGATAATGATCCAAAGCAATAAAGGCGCTACAAAATGGTTCATTGTAATTTTTGCTTCCGAAAAACGGTTATAGAAAGCAAAACAAATGGCAATAGTAAGTGTTACAAAAGCTCCAATGTAAGCATGGCCGTTATAAGTAAAACCGTTTAGCAAATCTGAATATTGCGGATAAGCCTCTAATATTATTTTCCAGCCCAGAAAAGTTACCAAACCGGCAATAACTATAGAACCAATTAAAGGAACAAAACCCCTGAAAATTTCTCTGAAAGTAATAACGCGTTTTGCTTTTCCTATAAAAATAAAAAGAATTAGTAATCCTAAAGCAATTAAGGACATTGGAAATACCCATGCAAATGGATAATTTATGAATCCGAAAGGAACACTAAAATATACGTTGTCTTCTGTAGTTTGAGTAGAGTTTAAATCAATATTTGAGAAGTATTTTAATAAGGGCATTAAATAAGTCCCCTGATGAGATAAAGTTGTTTTGTTTAAATGTTGGATATCATCTTGTTGTGTATGATAATTATAATGGCCGTCGATAAAAGCAAAATTAAAACCCTGAATGTTTCCCTGTTCTCTAAAAACAGTCAGATCAGTATCGTTTGGCAGCATTTTATAAATGCTATACATCAGCGAATTTGAAACGGGATATTTTGCTTTTGCATTTGAAAATTCTTGTACAAGAGCCTGATTTCCTTTGTTGGTTTCCATCAGCATATAACTTGGTCCTGAAGAACCCCGGGCTTCAAAATTTAGAACCAGACCAACATCTTTTGCCCACGGATGCTGATTGACAAAAAGCGCTGCACCGTTTAAACCTAATTCCTCAGCATCTGAAAAAAGAATAATTATGTCGTTTTTCTGTGGATTTTTAGAATATAAAAAAGCACGGATTCCTTCCAGAATTGTCGCAACTCCAGATGCGTCATCGCTCGCTCCTTTTGAAAAAGAATGCGGAGCACTGTCATAATGAGAAAGTAATAAAAGTGCTTTTGAGTTGTTGGTCCCTTTTATGCGGGCCAGAATATTTTTAGATTTTACCAAAAGCCCTTTATCATTTAGTGTAAATCCTTCCTGAATTGAAGTTTCTAAACCAATTCGGTTGAGTTCGAGTTTTAGGTAATTAGCAACAAGTTCATGATTTGTTGAACCAACATAATGTGGTTTTTGAGCAATAATTTTAACCTGATTGAAAGCTCTTTCTGTAGAAAATTCAGCAAGGGCTTCTTCGTTTTTAGAAACCCATTGAGGCATCATTGTGGCGTATATAATACCTAAAATTGCTAAAACGCATACAAAAGCAAGTATTGAAGTCGGGTTTTTTCTCATATTGAATATATACTAAATTTCTTTTTTAACGAGCATAAAATAATCATTTTCCAGAGAGCGATATCCCTGGTCATACAGGAAATAATAGGTATTTCCGGTTTTAGTCTGCAAAATATTGGTAAAGAAATCAAAATCAAAACCCTTATTAATCATTTTATCTCTTGTTGCTTTTGATTTCCCTTCTGTGTTTAGCTCGGACAAAATACGGTAATTTTTGCGTAACTTATTGTTTACATTCCGCATGAAATTATTACTATCCTTATTTATTTTATTATTATAGGCATTTCGGCAATTGTCTGAACAAAATTTCTTGTCTTCGCGGCCTACAATTTTTTCTGAACATTCAAGACAGGTTTTCATTGATCGATTTTTTTAATTTCGTATAAATCATGCCTTCTGTCTTTCAAAATTCGAACGCTGCCGTGCTCGTGAAGCTGTTTTAGTAAATTTAAATCAACGTCAACAATTAGGGTCATTTCAGTATTTGGAGTTGCTTCGGCTTTGATTCCGTTACTTGGAAAAGCAAAATCTGAAGGCGTAAAAACAGAGGCCTGCGCATATTGAATATCCATATTATTTACTTTTGGCAAATTACCAACACAGCCGGCAATGGCAACATAACATTCATTTTCTATGGCACGCGCTTGCGAACAATGTTTTACTCGCGTGTAGGCGTTTTGAGTATCTGTTAAAAATGGGACAAACAAAATATTCATTCCTTCATTGGCCATAATTCTTGAAAGCTCCGGAAACTCAACATCATAACAAATTAAAATTCCAATTTTGCCACAATCAGTATCAAAGGTCTGAAAGTGCGATCCGCCTTTCATTCCCCAATGTTGCACTTCGTTTGGCGTAACGTGAATTTTGGTATACATTTCTGAAGTTCCGTCTCTTTTGCATAAAAAACCAACGTTGTATAAATTACCGTTGTCGAGGTAAGGCATGCTTCCCGTGATAATATTGATGTTGTATGAAATCGCAAATTCCTGAAAACGCTTTCTTATTGGGTCAGAATAACGGGCAAGTTCCCGAATAGCTTCTGCTTCAGACAAATGATTGTAATCTGCCATTAAAGGGGCAATGAAAAGCTCAGGAAATAAAGCAAAATCGGCACCATAGCCAGAAACAACATCAATGAAAAATTCTGATTGCTCGAAAAACTCTTCAACATTGTTAAGCTGACGCATTTGCCATTGGATTAATCCTAAACGAATAACACTTTTTTCAAGATTAATCAATTTTGGACTTTCGTCATAATAAACATTATTCCATTCTAAAAGAACCGCAAATTCCTTTGATTCTTCATCTCCTTCCAGATAATTTTTGATGATTCGCAAAACGTGAAAATCATTACTCAGCTGAAAAGAAAGTACAGGATCGTGTAATTCTTTGTGTTTTACTTTATCAATATAAACTTTTGGAGTAAATTTTTTAGCGTGTTGACTGTAGTTAGGAATTCTTCCTGCAAAAACAATCGCTTTTAAGTTTAATTGTTCGCAAAGTTCCTTTCTTGCATCATATAAACGACGCCCCAAACGCAAACCGCGATAATGTGGGTGGATAAAAACGTCTATACCGTACAAAATTTCCCCATCCGGATTATGGGTAGAAAAAGTATAGTCGCCAATAATTTGTTTGTAATTGTGTCTTTTGTCAACTAGTTTTTCATCGACAATTAAAGATAGGGCAGAGCCTACAACTATGCCGTCAACTAAAATAACTAATTGACCTTCAGGAAATATTGAGAGTAATTTTTTTATATCATCAGATCTCCAGTAGGAATTGGCCATTTCCGGATACGATTCTACCATTGAATTTTTCAATTGTTTATAATCGTCTAATTCTAAATTTCTTAACTCAACTTTATTGATTTGCGCCTGCATATAGTAAGATTTCTGTGAAATATACAAAAAAATATTTCCACTTACAAACGCTTACAAATAGTTACAACCGAAAGTAAATACTTTGTAACCGAATAAATTTTGCATGCTGTCACATCTTTGCATCGTTGAATTTGATAAACGAATTCCTTATATGAACATTTAAAAATTATACGCCATGAATGCAATGAAAAACAGAGTACAATTAATTGGTAACGTAGGAAACGATCCGGAGATTAAAACATTAGAAAACGGTAGAAAATTAGCTCATGTAACTATTGCCACAAACGACAAATACACAAATGATAAAGGTGAAAAAGTAGAACAAACCGAATGGCACCGTGTAACCGCCTGGGGAAAAACGGCCGAGATTATTGAAAAGTATGTTGTAAAAGGCAAAGAAGTTGCGATTGAGGGAAAATTGACCCACAGAAGTTATGACAAAAACGGAGAAAAAAGATATGTAACCGAAGTTGTTGTAAGTGAGATTTTGTTGCTTAGTAAATAAAGTTTAGCAGATTTGATATTTAACCCGACAGTTTTGAAACATGTCGGGTTTGCCGTTTGTAAACTATAAAATAGAACCGCCGTTTATATCCGTAGTAAGTACTTCGCTCATATAATCGAAAAAAGGTCTCATGTTTTGACATGTTTCTAAAGCTTGCTCTAAAAATTTTGGACTCAAAACTTCATCATCTGTAAAACGTTTTATGATCAAAAACTGTTTGTAACGCAATAAATCAATTGCTTCATGATCGGCATCAAAACCTTTTGGAGAAGTTTTAAGCTGTTCGCCCTGTAAAGTCCCAAAAGTGCTGACAAAGGCTTTTGATTTTAATATTTTTCGAAATGGTTCGGGATCGTGGGCAAATTCGCTTCTTATACGTTTTAAGTCTGTGGCATTTGGCCCCCAGAATCCGCCGGCAAAAAAACTGTTTCCTTTTTCCAGATGAAAATAATAGCCGCCACGTCTGGCATTTGTTGCACGGGTAAAGCTGCCTCCCCAAAAAGTTTTAAAAGGCGTTTTATCTTTGGCAAATCGAATATCACGATAAATTCGGTACACACTTTTTTTGCCCGAAGCAGTTTCTAATACATCAGTTTTAGAAAGTTCCTGAAGCAAAGCTCCGGCAAAATTCTCAATATGGTTTAATTCGTTTAAGTAATTGGGTTTATTTGCTTCAAACCAGGGCTTATTATTGTTTTCTTTAAGTTGAGTTAAAAAATCAAGACTGGATTTTGGTATAGTAATCGGGTTTTCCATAATTAAAATTTGAGACTTTAAGATGACTGCAATTTAAAACTAAAAACCCACCAATTGGTGGGTTTTTTATGATATAGTTTAAGCAGTCTTTTTTAATAAATCAAACATAGGACAGCGTGAGCAGCGTTTGTTCTCGCTCTTTTTGTATTTCTCACAACAAGATGACTTACAGTTTTCTAACTTTTTAAGTTTTTCAAGGATATCTTTTTTCTTCTTTTTCTTTTTATCCTTTTTCTTGTCCTTATCTTTTTCTTTCTTGCTCAATTTGTCTCTGTATTATTAAACAGTGACAAATATAAAAGAATAAAAGTTATTTTTAAGTATTCTAAATAAACTTTAACTTTTTTATTTTGGGTTAATAGCGATTGAGCTTGTAACCGTTAATTGCTGAATATCACGATCAAATAAGTAAAGTCCGCCTTTATCATCACCAATTAAGTTGATTTTATCTAAAATAGATTTAGCTGTGGCTTCTTCCTCAATTTGTTCTGCTACGTACCATTGTAAGAAATTGTGAGTTGCATAATCTTTTTCTTCAAAAGTGATGTGTACCAATTCGTTGATAGATTCTGAAACAAAAATTTCATGGTTATAAAGTGCCTCAAACATCTCCTTAAAAGTAGAATAAGAAGTTTTAGGTGCTTTTAGGTCTGTAATCTGTGCATGTCCGCCACGTTCGTTAACATACTTTACCAGTTTTAACATGTGTGCGCGTTCTTCGTCTGATTGTGTGTACATAAATTGAGCAATTCCCTCTAATCCGTGTACTTCAGCCCAACAAGCCATAGAAAGGTAAGTTTGCGAAGATTCTGCCTCTATGCGAATTTGCTTGTTTAAAGCCGTTTCAATATTTTTTGATAGCATAATATGTGTCTTTTTGGTAAAGTTAAAAAAATAATCCAAAACGATTTTTTGAAAGTGCCAAACCAAAGGCATTTGGATTAATTCTCAATAAGTTTAAGGTTTTTCTAAAGGAAAATCCCTGGAAAAAATGGCCTTATTGATAATCGGATTTGTGATTTCCGGCTCCATAAATCCATCCGTAAACTTGCGCATCACATACTGTTTTGTTGCATTGTCGTAATATCCTAAAATAGAATAATCTTTAAATTTAAATATATTTTGAAAAGCGATTCTTTTCTGAGTGCTCAAAAAGTAGTAAATGTTATCAATTGCCAAAGGCAGCTGAGGTTCTTGTATAAATTCAAGACTATTATTCAGTATACTTTCAAAATAAACCGTTCTGGCGTGATCGATTTGTGGAAAATCACCATTATAATAAAAACTGGAATAATCTTCTTCTTTTGGAGATCCGCCTATTGTAAGCAGTGTGTTTCTTTGGTTTTTAAAAGCAGATAATCCAACATTTAAGAAATACAATTGGTTTAAAAACTGACTTGTTTTCCTTAATTCTGAAGGTGTTCGCCCATCTGTTTGTACAAATAATGGGGAATTTTTAAATTTAATCGTGTCATTCTTCAACACTTTAATTTCTTTTAATGTACTTCCAGAGTTAAAATCTTTTACATCAATTGCAAATCCATACTTGTTCAAACTTATTTGATATAGTTTATTATCGTTAAGAAATGAATTGCTTTTGTTTGCATTATCAATACCTGGTTGTATAAAAGATTTTTCGCTGATTGTATGTTTTTCAATATCCAAATCAAAAACCTGTGTTTTTTTGGATTATAATCGAAAGTTAAAATCAGATGATCACCAAATAAATAGGCTTTGCTCTTTTTTGAACTTTTATCCAAAGGCACAAATTCTTTTACGTCAATTTTTTCGATAGGATCTTCATCAACAATTCTATTAAAAGTGACAAATTGAGTGTTTTTATTCTGAAACTTATAAGTAGAAAAATCAAATACTTTTTCTTCTGCTGTTCCGTTTTTAAAGGTGTAAAGAGTTAAAGCCTGTACATTTCTTTCTTTTGAAAGAATATAAAAGGCATTGTTTTCCTGAAAAAGGTTTAAAATATCATGTGTTGAAAACGGAAAACTAAACTGAAGCATTTTCTGCGTTTTAGTTTCTAAATAATACTTTACGATGATTATAGTTTTAAAATCTTCTAACGCCCAATATAAATTTGGATTTCCATCTTCTCCAAAACTATAGCCAACTAACGATCTGTTTTCCAGATTTGTTTTTGGAAAAGTAAATTGTTCATTTAAAAATAAGGCACTATTGTATTTTAAAATGGTAACATTTTCTGTTGTTGCTGCAAAAACAAAAACATCATGTGTTTGCGTATTCTCTACATTGAGAACCTGACTTTCTTCAGTTGTTTTTTTTAAGTCTAAAGGAAAAGAAGCCAATACTGTTTGACCAAACAGAACTGATTTTGAGATTAGTAGCGATAGAAGTAAAAGTTTTTTCATAAATTTTTGTGAGACAAAAATCATTCCAATTTTAATTGGTTGCTTCGGGATTTTCTCTCTATAAAGTTTTAAAACGATATATAAAGATAGATCAATTGTGGTAATTTTAAACATAAAAAAAGCCCTAAAGAAAATTTCTTTAGGGCTTAAATATTTTTATTAAAAAATTATTTCACTTTGAAAGTAACTCTTCTTGCTAATCTATTTGCTTCTTCATAATCTTTTTGAATAGATGTGTCAGCTCCTGCCGAAACAACATTTAATCTTGAAGATGAAATGCCTGCTTTTTCAAAAATGGTTTTTACATTATTAGCTCTTAAGCTTGATAATTTTTCATTGTACTCTACACTGCCAACCTGATCAGCATATCCAATAATATCAAGTGATGTAGAAGGATTTTTTCTCAAATAAGTTAAAACAACATCAATTGCAGCAGTTGAATTTTCTATTGGAGTAGATTTATTAAAGTCAAAGTAAACGCTGTAATATTTGTCATTGATCATTTCTTTCATAGGATCTTTGTCGCTTACAATTGTCGTAGTTATTGGTTTTTCTACAATAACTTGTGGTTTTTGCTCCGGGATTTTATTTACCAAAGCTTCAAGATCAGCTATTTTGTTTTCCAATGCTGTAAGATCTGCATTATCAGAAACCACAACCCAGTCAGCATGCTGATTTTGTTTTCCTAAGTAAATATTTAAACCTACAGTTCCGTTAAAAATAATTCCAGAGAATCCTCTTTCCTCATTATTACGATAAACTCCATCAAATGTTGCATCCTGGCTAGCATTCAAAATGGTAGAAAAATCACCTGTTAACGCTAATCTGTCCGTTAATCTAACCTGTGCTGTAACACCTGCGATGAAGTTGACCATTTTATCATTAAAAGGCATGTTTTTGTTTTCTAACACACTCATCCCAAAACCAGTATGACCTAACAGACCAATTGTTTTGGTCCAGGTTTCAAAATTCATGATTCGGCCTAAATTGGCTACAGCTTGCAAATCGGCTCTATAATAATTTGACTTGAAGCTTGCTGAATTTTTACCATCTGTAAAACTATCGTATCCGATATCAGCTTTTAAACCAAATTTGTTGTTGAACATATACCTCGCTCCCAGATCAACTACAAAAGGACTCGGAATATTAGTATAATACTGTTTCGCTGAAAACGGACGCTGTGGTTTGTTAAGACCGCCAGCTACCTCTATAGACCATTTGTTATAGTTAGTTTCATTGCTTTTTGTTTCCGTTTGTGCATGTAGGTTTATTAAACCTATTGTTAATGCAACAATAGTTACAATTTTTTTCATTGTTGTTTGTGATTTAAAAATTTTCGCAAACCAACAATTATTTGTAGGAAAAATTATCCTTAAGAGGTCATTTTTACACTACAATAGGGCACAGAAGCATTTCTGTTTAATTATTCATCAAATCCTGAAATAAATCTACAAATTGTCCAACGTGCAAACCATCCATTAAACCGTGATGGACATGAACAGACATAGCAATTGTTCTTTTTCCGGTTTCTGAAGTAATCATTTTTCCAAAAGAAATTTTAGGGCAGCTATCCGGATAAGTATAACTTCTTGCGTGAGAAAGTGAAGTAAAATTCAACCACGGAATTGCCGAGAAATGTATGGCATTATCGTCATCAAACGATCTTGTAAAAAGCCCTGTTGTGTTTTGAATACGCTCGATTTCTGCCAAAGCATTTTGTTTGAAAACCTCAAAATCCGGATTATATTCGATCAGTGAAAATCCAAAAGTACCATCTTCACGACCAATAGTCGCTGATGCATCGATACGATCATTAATGTAAATTTTGTCATCGGAAATTCGGTATCTAAAATTTTCGATTGTATTTACAGCAACTAGTGTTTTATGCAAATAATAAATAAAAAAAGAACTGTTTAGGCTTTTTGCCATTTGATAGGCTTTTGTACAATCAATTTGTACAGTGGCGCCAAAAAAGGTTCTTCCATTTTACTAAAATGGGCAAAATGTTCTTTTCTATTCCAATTTTCTAAATCTAAAAGTGTTTTCATTATAATAAATTATGGAGCACTTCAGAAATTTTCTCGAATGAACTAAAATGTTCGTGCTCTACTTTGTGATTGATTTTTTCATGTTCCCAAGTCGTATGAAAAGGAATGTGAACCGCATAACCGCCAATTTCTAAAACAGGCAATACATCTGATTTTAATGAATTTCCGATCATTAAAAATTCATTCGACTGAATTTCTAAACGTCCAAGTAATTTTTCGTAATCTACAGTTTGCTTGTCTGACATTACCTCGATGTGGTGAAAATAATGTCCTAAACCAGAACGGTGTAATTTACTGTGTTGGTCTTTTAAGTCGCCTTTTGTAGCTACAACCAACTTGTATTTTCCGTGCAAAGACTGTAAAGTTTCTTCAATACCATCCAGAAGTTCAATAGGTTTTTCTAATAGTTCTTTTCCGTATTGAATGATTTTTGCAATGACTTCCACCGGAATTGTATTATTCGAAATATTCATCGCCGCTTCAATCATCGACAAAATATAACCTTTGATTCCGTAACCGTATAAAGGCAAATTGGCGATTTCAATTTTAAATAATTCCTGCGAAATTCCCTGATGAGAAAGATAATCTTCCATCAAAGCGCAAAATTTGTGTTCAGTTTCCTGAAAATAAGGTTCGTTTACAAATAAAGTATCATCAGCATCAAATGCGATTACTTTTAAGTTTGGTATTTTGTTTTTATGTAACATAAAGATGTTTGTTTTTTTAGTTTCAGGTTTTCTTTGTTTCAGGTTTTTTCGCCACGAATTCACGAATTTTCTCAAATTTTTAGCACAGATTAAATGATTTAAAGATTAAAAATAATCTGCTCAATCTGCGTGAAACTATTTTTGCTTCAAATTCACGAATTATTTTAAAATCAATCTGCGTAAATCCGTTAAACCCGTGTCATCCACGTGCTATTTCTCATTCCTAATTCTTAGAAAACAGTCTTTTCAATGAAATTGTTTTATCGTAAAACGTAATTCTAATTCCGAAAAGCAAAATTATCCCGCCAAAAACCATTTGTAAAGTTATTTGTTCTTCCAAAAACAACCAAGCTAATATTGAAGTAATTACAGCCTGACTCAATAAACTCAACGAGACTCTCGTCGCGCGCATGTGTTGTGTCGCGTAACTTATAGAAAGCCAGGCGCACAATTGACAAATTACAGCCTGCAACAGCAAAACAAACCAGCCCGTGTTTGAAAATCCTGTAAAAGGTTCGTTCAAAGCAAGACATAATATTCCTAAATAAAGGCTTGAAGCCAATAAACTAATCGTCATAAACGATAAAACATCAACTTGCGAAAGTACATTTTTGCTCACCAAAAGATAAATCGAATATAAAATTCCGGATAAAACTGCGAACAAAAACGCCTGATCAAAATTCAGTTCCATAAAAAAGCTAAAACCTACCAAAGTGATCATTCCAAATAAAGAAACTACGGTTCCGATCCAGAAATTAGTTGCAGGTCTTATTTTCAAAAAGAAGAAAGAACCAATTCCAACCCAAAGCGGAGATAAATTCGTCAGCAACGAAGCCTGAGTCGCGCTTGATTCCTGAATGGCGATATTCCAAACGGCAACATCTGAGGCAAATAAAATACCGCAAAGTGCTGCTAAAAGCAGGAATTTTGTATTCGGAATTTTAAAGTTCTTCGTTAAAAGTACATAAGGCAAAAGCAAAGTAACAGCAAAAAACATTCTGTAAAAAGCCGATATTAATCCTGGCGCTAGTTTCAGTTTTACTAATATTGGGAAGATTGAAATACAAAGTATTCCGCCTATTAAGGCTAATCTTGGTTTGGTGATTTTCATATTATAGCAAATATCCTGATTTTTTTTATTTGAAAAAGAAATATAAATCGAGAGAGATAAATGTGTCTTACGAAAAATTGCACTTTCAACTCTGAATTATTCTAAAGCTTAATCAGCATATCGTCTAATAACATATTCCTTTATTTTATTATCATAATAACCTAAATAATAGTTGTTCTGCATTTTAAATAAAGTTTGAGATGAAACATCTGTATACGTATCAAAGAAAGTTCTGATTTTGTCGAATGCTAAAGGCTGCAGTTCAGATTTTACATGATTATTATCCTTGTCAAAAAGACAATCTATTTTTACCACTTTTCTATTAGAATAAGAGTTAAAATTACTCAGAGTCGAATTATAATAACCCATTATGCCGCCCGCTGCCACGCTAAGTCCTACTCCAATGAGTCCGCCGCCTAGATACATTGGAGACGCTGCTTGCTTAACTTCAGAAGTGCTTCCAAGAGTGATCAAAGTATTTTCTCCAATATGGTAGCACGAAATCCCGGGACTTAACTTGCTTATTTTTCTAATAAATTGAGAGCTGGTTTCTAAAACTCGTGTTCCTCCAAAATCACTGCCTACTACACTAATTTCTGAGTTTTTAAAATCAATAGGCGTATCCGTTGTAACGTTGAATTCTTTTAATACATTTCCGGCAAGGTCTTTTATGGTAAAATAAAACTGATCAGGAGCGGTTTTTATCTGATAAAGCTTATTATCGATTAGAAAAGAATTAGAATTCATACTGGTACGCAAAACACCGCCCATAATAAGAGGTTTTTGAATCACTTTTTCTGTTACAGCATAAGTTTTGAGATCGATTGTATAGATTTGGGTAAAATCGATATTTGAATCCAATGTTATAGTTAATTGGTTTTCATCAAAATAACACTTTCTTTTTTTGGCTCCGTCTGTTATAGAGGTTGGATTTTCGGTAGTGATATTTTGAAGTGAAAATGAATTTTCAAAAGGCAGTAAACTTTCTTCGAAAATACCATAAAGATCTGTTTTGGTATTATCACGTTTGTAGAATCGATAATTTTTGAAATCAATTATTCTTGTTTCATGGTCGCCATCCTGATCAAAAACATGAAGTTTAAGAATGTTACTTTGTTTTACAAGACTTAAAATATAAAATCTATTTTTTGAACTAAAATTTTGTAATACTTCTTCATTATTAGCAAACAATGTAGTTTGTTCAGTCGTTACTTTTCGGGTTTTAAAATCAAATAATTGTGTAAAAACCAAGTTTCGATCTTTCGATGACCAAAATAATCTAACATTAGAATTATTGGTATTGTAACCAATGATATTTGAAAATTTCTTTCTATCTGGTCTTTCTGTAGAAATACTGTCTGTGATTTGTAATAAATCGTTTAACAGAAATGCCTTAACTTTTATTTTGTCACTAATAAATAAAGTAACTTCTTTTTTGTCATTGTCAACGGTTTGAAAAACATCACGATTATTCTTTAATAAAACAGGAGTAGAGTGAACTACTTCTTGAGAAAAAGAAGTTAAATAGGTTAAAAACAGAGAGGTAAAAAGTATTTTTTTAAACATTGTTAAAGCACTTAAATTTTTGGCGAAGATCTTATTTTTTTCTTTTACAAAAAAGAAAACTGATTCTGTTTAATTATTACTTCCAATCAAGATTTAAAATGTGCCGTTAGGCACTAAATATTGGTAGAAAAAATCAGTTTCGAAGTTCGTTGGAGTGCCGTAGGTACGAAATAGATATAAATGTGGCGTACCTACGGCACGCTTTGTCTCTTCAAATGATATTTTCTACCAATATTTAGTGCCTAACGGCACAAATTGAAAATTTTCAATTCTTGATTGGTAATAATAATTATACTTTTAGGATCAAACTTGTTTTTGAGTGGTATTATGCATTCATGATTCTGGTGCAGGCATTTTTAATTTCCAAATCAGAAAAAGAACCAATTGTTTCGGCCAGCAATTTACTTGTTCTGATGGAACTTATCATTTTGATTCGAAGATCCTGTTGATCGCCCATTTCTGTTAGTAGAATTGTCTCGAAAATTTCGGACAAATGTTCCGGTTGATCCCTAAAATCATCTTCAAACCAAAGGTCTGATAGAAATTTTGCCATTGCACGCATTACATCAGGTTTTGATGTTTTTTCATTTTCTGTTTGCATATTAGAAAATATTAGATACACGAATACCACGCTTAAGGTGTGCAAACATTCCAAGGAATAATTTTAGGCGGTTTCCCGTTCCCTTCACCATGACGTGGTATACGCTTATGTTAACTTAATAAGTTTAGGATTTCCCCTTGGTAATAATGTTTGCAAAACAAATGTACAATTAAAAACTAAATATGTAAGAAAAATACACTTATTTTATCCTGCAAGGTTTTTTTCAACCTTGTAGGTATGACAATATATTTAAAGACCTACAAGGTTGAAAAAAACCTTGCAGGACAACGAATACAAGAAATAATGAAAGGATTAATTTATCGTTTCTCCATTAGGTGCATCAGTATCTGGATTTACAAATACTAATTTTCCTTCGGCGTTTGTTGTCATTAAGATCATTCCCTGACTTTCAACACCGCGTAAAGCTCTTGGCGCTAAGTTGGCTAAAACCGTAACACGTTTACCAATAATTTCTTCTGGCGAAAAGCTTTCGGCAATTCCGGAAACTATCGTACGAACATCGATTCCAGTATCAATTTTTAGAACCAAAAGTTTGTTGGCTTTCGGCATTTTTTCTGCTTCAATGATGGTTCCTACGCGTAAATCCATTTTGGCAAAATCCTCATATTGAATCAATTCTTTTTGAGGTTCCGCTTGTTTGTTTTCGGCAAGATTTGCAGTTTTTGTAGCTTCCAATTTATCTATTTGTTTTTGTATTTCTTCGTCTTCGATTTTTGCGAATAATAATTCAGCTTCACCAATTTGGTGCCCTTCCGGAATCAATTCTGAATTTTCAGTAACGTCATTCCATTTTAATTTGCCTTCATTTTTAAGAATTCTTGACAATTTAGCCGCAGTAAAAGGTAAAAACGGTTCAGCCAAAATGCTCAAAGCGGCAGCAATTTGCAACGCCACATACATTTGAGTTTTTACACGCTCCGGATTGTCTTTCATTACTTTCCAAGGCTCTTCATCAGCAAGATACTTATTTCCCAAACGGGCAACATTCATTAATTCGCCCAAAGCTTCACGGAATCTGTAACGCTCAACCGAACTAGAAATCACAGCTGGATATGCTTTTAATTCTGCTAAAGCGGCTTCGTCAACTTCTGTAAATTCATTTGGTGTCGGAATAAAACCATCGTAATATTTGTTAGTTAAAACAACCACACGATTAATGAAATTCCCGAAAATAGCAACCAATTCATTGTTATTTCTCGCCTGGAAATCTTTCCATGTAAAATCATTATCCTTAGTTTCTGGAGCGTTTGAAGTTAATGCATAACGCAAAACGTCTTGTTTCTCCGGAAATTCTTCTAAATATTCATGCAACCAAACTGCCCAGTTTTTAGAAGTCGAAAGTTTGTTCCCTTCCAAATTCAAAAATTCATTTGCAGGCACATTGTCCGGCAAAATATAGCTTCCTTCGGCTTTAAGCATCGCAGGGAAAATGATACAGTGAAAAACAATATTGTCTTTCCCAATAAAGTGAACCAGTTTCGTGTCTTCATCTTTCCAATATGGTTCCCAGTCTTTTCCTTCGCGCGCTGCCCATTCTTTCGTAGACGAAATATACCCGATAGGCGCATCAAACCAAACATATAATTTTTTTCCTTCGGCACCTTCAACCGGAACATCAATTCCCCAATCAAGGTCACGTGTTACCGCACGAGGTTCCAATCCGCCATCAACCCATGATTTTACTTGTCCGTAAACATTCGGTTTCCAGTCGTTTTTATGTCCAACCAAAATCCATTCAGTAAGGAAATCAGTATATCTGTCCAAAGGTAAAAACCAGTGTTTTGTTGCTTTCAAAATTGGCGTTTCTCCCGTAATTGTCGATTTTGGATTAATCAAATCCGTAGCATTCAAAGTCGATCCGCAATTTTCGCACTGATCTCCGTAAGCTCCATCGTTACCACATCTAGGGCAAGTTCCCACAACAAAACGATCTGCCAAAAACTGATTTGCTTTGGCATCGTACAATTGTTCGGTTACTTCTTCAATAAAATCACCGTTATCATATAGTTTTTTAAAGAATTCCTGAGCCGTATCATGATGAATTTTAGCCGAAGTACGAGAATAATTATCAAACGAAATTCCGAAATCAGCAAATGATTTTCTGATAATTCCGTCATATTTATCAATAACTTCTTGTGGCGTAACTCCTTCTTTTTTGGCTTTCATCGAAATTGCAACCCCATGTTCATCGCTTCCGCAAATAAACGCAACGTCTTTTCCCTGCAAACGCAAGTATCTCGAATATATATCTGCAGGCACGTAAACCCCCGCCAAATGCCCAATGTGAATAGGTCCGTTGGTGTAAGGCAATGCCGCCGTAATAGTATATCTCTTTGGATTCTGTATCATAACTCAATTTTATTGAGTGCAAAAATAAGCAATAGAATTGAGATTTTGTTATTGCGCTGAGATTCGCGGAGAATTTTTAATCTCGCAAAGTCGCAGAGTTTAATTTGAAGCTAATGATTAATCGTACAGTTTGTCATTTCGAGGAACGAGAAATCTTCGCGAGCAGCTCGACAAAGATTGACGACATTCTTTGCGGAATTTCTTGCGTTATTTAGACTGGACTGAAGTCCAGCCCTACAAAATAAATCGTTCCTTCGGAACTTTTTCGAGAGAGCCTTCGGCTCTGGGCATTGTAGGGATGGATTTTAATCTATTCAAAAATAAACCTTTGCGACTTAGCGTCTTTGCGCGATTATTTCAGCCCAATCCATAAAAATCTCCGCGATAAAACCTCCATAAAATAGAACCAGTTTAAACTAGCATCTCAATTAAAATCTTCAGGATTTATTTTGCAACCTTTGCCCTGAAAAAACAAAGACAATTTTATGAGCAAGACAAAATTAATCATCAATAAAAACGGATCTATAAAAATAGAAGGCGAATTCGAAATCATGGATTCAGAAGGAACAGTTTACGGACTACAAGGAAGATCGGCATTAGGGCTTTGTCGTTGTGGATTATCTGCAAACAAACCTTTCTGCGATGGAGGACACCGTAACAACTTCGAGCACGATTCAATCGCATTCGATTTACCGCCAATGAAAACAAATTAAGAAATTCCGATTTCAATGTTATTATACTAAAGCTGCATTTAATGCAGCTTTTTTTATGCGGTATTGTGAAAATCATTTGAAAGAATTTTCGATTAAATAATTATTTATACTCTTAAAAAAACAGTATATATTTACAAAAAAATGTTAAAATATAAAAAATGAAAAGATTCGCAATATTGCTTCTGTTTTTAGGTTTTGTTTCGGTACAAGCTCAAACACAACAAAGAGTTATTACCAATGACTGGATGGCATTTCGTCAAACAATAGATATTCAGACTCCGGTTAAGAAAAAATTCAGAGTCATTGCTTCGGCAAAAGTGGAGTCAGATGAGCCAAAAGCATGGTCAGGAGTTTACGTAAGAGTCTATAATAAAAATGATGAAGACGGCTTTTTTGATAATATGTCAGAAAGACCCATAAAATCTAAAGAATGGCAATCGTACACTGTTGAAGGAACCATTGATGAAAACAGTCAGACATTAGTTTTTGGAGGAGTTGCTTCCTTTAACGGAAAGTTTTATTTTGATAAATTTCAATTATTTATAGAAAATACAAAAGGTGTCTTTGAACCTGTAACCATTTTAAATTCAAGTTTTGAAACTCCTGCAACCAATACTGATATTCCGAAATGGATTTTGGGTACAGTAAAACAAAAAAATGCTAAGGTTAAGGAATATGCCATTTCTTCAAATAAATCAAGCGTAGACGGTAAGCTTTCATTACTACTTGAAGGAAAAGGTATTGTAATAAAAGAAACCGGAAAAATAGGAAACGTTCCGGGTGCTTCACCAAAAATTGCCGACATGATTTCGATGCTTGAAGATCTTAAAGATCGTGTTGAAGGAACCGTTAAGAATATGGATCAGTACGAAATTGATTATTTGCATGATGAAAAAGCCAACCGAATTGGAGCGCTTGTAATGCATTTGGCTGCAGCCGAAAAATACTATCAGGTTTTTACTTTTGAAAACAGAGAATTTAATGAAGAAGAGAAGAAAAAATGGGAAACTGCTTTGAATCTCGATCAGGGTGCGCGCGATGAATTTAAAGGGCATGATATTCAATATTATCTTGATATTTATAATGAAGTAAGAGCAAAAACCATTTCGGAATTAAAGAAAAGAGATGATGCCTGGTTTGCAGAAGTTCAAATGAAATACGACGTAAGCAATCAGTATTGCTGGTTTCACGTTATGGAACATCAGTCAAGTCATTTAGGGCAAATTTTGTTCTTGAAGAAAAGGATTCCGCCTCAGCAACAACCAATGCAAAAAGTATTGGAACAAGAGATTAAGAAATAAATTTAGGATATAAAAAAAGCGGCATTTAATGCCGCTTTTTTTATGTACCGTTTAGAATTGTTATATAATTAATATTGGACTTGATTTGAAATTATAATAATTAAAGATTTCGGCAACTTCCTTCTCATTTAATATTTTGGGATCCGTTTCTTTTATTGCTTCTTTTTCATCCATCATAGAACGCATTAAAATCAATTTAAATACTTCCGATTTCTTGTTTAAGGTAATTTCAGAATCTTTTGAAATGAATTTTTCATATGCATTAACCATATGCAGCCAAATTTCAATTTCATTATCTGGATTTATATCCCGTTTAAAGTTTGTAATAGTTTCTTCAAGAGAAATTTTATAGACATCAGAAAAGGTTGTCTGAATCTTTTTTATTTTTTCAAGTTGATCATTTGATAATTCATTATGAACAATTGGTCCTTGCTTTATTGTATTTATATTAACTGTTTTTATGGTTTCACTTTTTTGAAATTGTTTATAGGAGTAAAAAGCTATAACAATGATTAGTAAAATTATCATTAATACTTTGTAATTCATAATTGGTTATATTGATTTAATGCAGCTTTTTTTATATATAAAGTTCACCTTTCATCGTAATAATCGAAGAACCGCCAACCAGAATATCTTCTTCACGATTCATAACTTCAATCAACGAAGGCTGTTTTAATTTTACACCTTGCAGAATTTTATATTCTTTGTCTGATTTAGTGAATTTCTTTTGAGTTAAAAAACCAATTAAAGGACCGGCTGCCGTTCCTGTTGCAGGATCTTCATTTATTCCTATTATAGGGTTAAAAAATCTCGTTTCGACGATATGTTCCTGATTTTCATCAGCAGGAGTGAAACAATAAAATCCTTCAAATTTATATTCTTTTGAAATCTCTATTAAAAGTTGGTTATCCGGAATACAGCTATTGAGTATTTGACTGTTTTTTATAGGCACCATTGTGTGTGCTACTTCTGTTTTGACAATTGTGGGTACAAAAGCATTTACATCTAGATCTTCGATTTTTAAACCAAGTGCTACGGCAATTCTATAAGTTGGAATTTCTTGCTTGATCACTGCCGATTTTTGATGCATTTGCACCACCGGATATTGTGTAACGGGATCAAAACTTACCGTTAAAGGTATTGGCGAATTTTTCATGATCACAAACGGATCACTTTCATTTTGTTCTTCAAAAATGGGCATTTTTTTTAGCAAAGCACCACAAACAGCACCCAATAAGTTGTGTCCTGCGCCGTCGATTTCGATTCCGGTAGGCGTAAAGGAGCGAACCTTTAACGCTTTTTTCTTTGTAGAATAATAAATAAAAGAAGTTTCAGAATAACCAAATTCTTTTGAGATATTTTGATAAACTTCTAAGTCTAAATCACCATTTGTAAAAACAACCGACAACGGATTTCCCTTGTAACTTTTATTAGAGAATACATCTAAAACGTAGTATTGTAAGGTGGTTCTGTTTTCCATTATTTATCTTTTTTTGATTGGATCTTTCTACTCTAGAAAAACAAGTTAGTACTTTTTTGCCAATCAAAGTTACAACTAATACTGTTAAATATTTGCTATGTATTGATTAGTAATATTTTAAATTTTTAAAAAAATTATCTGATCGTTATTTACTTTTTTACTTACTCTTTTTATAAAAGTAGAAAACAAAATATAGAATAAAAAGATATGCAGAATAAATAGGATAAAATATAAAGGCTTTTAATGGCCAGCCAATTCCCTTTCTGCTTTTATCTATTTCTTTTACTTTGGCTAAATTTTCAATTGCAACATTTTTAAATCTTTCAAGATCATTCCAGGCTTCAAAATTATAACCAAAATGAGACAGTAAAAGTTCGCATGAAAAATGTGACCACCAGGCGAGAACTAAAATTACAGGAAAAGTTGTTATTATAGCTAAAATTAAATAAGGGATAAAGGTATTTTTTGAGTTTCTTTTATATAATTTATTGATTATAAATACAGGGCAAACAATCAGGATGATTAATAATATAAAATTTATAGCTAAAAATAGAATTTCCATTATTTACTTTATTTTTGATTTTTATTATAAGTGTAAAACCGCTCTTATAATCCACAAAAATAAGATAAACAATAATACAGAAAACTGAACTTTATTCACTTTTAAAGGTAATAATCTGTTTCATTGTTTTTAGTTTTTAAGTGATGAGAATTGGTTTCATACTCGTAGTAATCTACTTGTAAACAGATGTTTGTTTTTTTGAAAGGTTGCGTTAGTAGCGTTTAATATAAATGTTACAGCATAAGTAAAACTAAATTCTCTTTAGTTACTTTTAAAATCTTAAACTTACTTCGATTTCGTACAATTTTTATAGATGTAGACAATAGATCATTTTCTTTTTCCCATTTTCCTACCTGTCTTTTTTCAAAAAATCCGCCATCCAACATAAATGGTTCCATATATGAAGTTACTAATATTCCATCGTCATAAAACGCAACTTTGAAGCCATCAAAATATATACCGGTTTTAATGTGTTTTTTTAAAATTATTGTATCTGACTTGTGCCAACTATCAGTTGTTTGCCAAGCAATATTTATTGCCTGTTTTTCGAAGTCAGAATTTTGAGCAGAAATATTTAGGTTAGTGAAAAATAAAAAGATTAAAATTTTTAAATATATTTTCATGATATTTTGTTTGCTTAATTTTCAAGTATTTCTTCTTTTTTTAACTTAGAAACTTCGATAATTTTTTCTGATAAATTTACGAATGTAGTCAGTTCTCTTTCTTTTGTATTATAATTTGGAGACCAAAAAGAGTAATTTTTATTTTTTCCTTTTGAGCCAAATTGTATTTGCCAAGTACTACCATCATTTCCTTCTGCGTAGGCTTTGTCTATGTCTATTTTATCTAAGGAAGAGACTGCATTAGCAAATTTCTCAAAATTTTTAAGGTCAATTTTCATGAATTTTTCAATTTTGCTGTATTCCCATTTAGGGTCATTTGATGCTGGTCTGGTTTGTACAAATACAGTTGCGCTATCATTAGTTGGCATTTTTGCAATTTTGATTTTTACTTCACTAAAAGGAATTCTTCTGCTACTTACATACGAAAATTCAATTTCATCTATTTTTTGAGGTATGTTTGAATCTCTTTTTTGACAACTTAAAAAGATAACTGCTATAATAAGAATAGAAAAGTAGTTTTTAATCATAAGTAAGATGTGTTGGGTTAAGCTAAAATACTCTTTTTACCTCATAAGAATCTCACAAAACCAAAACTTCTCACAAAACCTGAATGCGTTAGGGATAATAGCGGATAGCCCACAGCCTGACGAAGGAAGTGCGAGGACTTGTAGCGAATAGCCCGACCGAAGGGAACGCCAAAAAAATATTATCGTTTATATCATTATTTCCCCGAAATTTGCAAAACAAAGTAAAGAATGGAAATCATGGCAAAAGGACCCGAAAAAAACACGAAAAATAAGGCTTTGCATACCAAATTGCTCAACAGGAAAAAAGCTAAACTTCAGGAGGAAAAGAAGGAACGCGCCTTGCGATTAAAGGCTCTAGTGGCAAAAATGAATGAAAAGAAGAATTCGGATGGTGATGCTATATAAAATCAGATTGTATTTCTTTTCTGTTTTTATTTAATCGAAATTTGCAATTCAAAATATCAAAACAAAACATAATGGAGGAATTCGGTAGAATAATAGTTTCTGAAACGGCAATGAACAGTGAAAATCTTCAGGATGTGATTCACTCAAATATTTCGGTGATCAATTTAATGCGCGAAGAAGGTGTCGATGACGAATTTATTCACGAAGATGCTTTGATGAGTTATTATCTCGATTACTATTGGTCGCAATATGCCGAAGGAAACTTTGCTCAATTTGTCTATAAATCAGGTTGGAATAAAGAACTAAACGAATTGATTGAAGAAGGTTTGGCTTTAATTGGCGCCGAAAAACATTTAGAATTGTTTCAGCAACAAAGCAAGAAAGTCAAATTGATGAGCAGCGTAAAGCTGGCTAAATTTTTAAAAGGCAAATTAGAAGGTGTAAACCCAATTCGGGATTCATTGAACAACGATACTTTTTATGAATTAGAAGAAAACCTGGTTACGCTCAATGCTAATTTCCTGAAAAATCACCCAGATTTTGAAGTGCTTTCTGTTGATGATATGTTTGCAGCTTTGGAGGAATTTGTTGGGCATGAGATAAAGCGTGCTTAGTTTTTTTTGCTGCAATTGCCACAAAGTCGCGAAGACGCAAAGAAATTTAAAACTTTGTGACTCCTTGACTTTGTGGCAAATTATCCTTCATAAATAATTGTTTTTCAATTAATTGATTTAATTTTAGTTCTTTATAAAATCGATATCATTTTATGGAAGAACTAACACACATCAAATCTATTATAGGCATTATTCTGGGATTGAGCTTAACACATCTCATAAAAGGATCTGTGATTTTTATTCAGCATCCGGGACGAAAGAAAATTTATTTTGTACACTCGCTTTGGGTGTTTTATGTTTTTTTGCTGATTATACATTTTTGGTGGTGGGAGTTTAATCTTAAACTGATTCAGGAATGGTATTTTGTCGATTACTTTTTCATCATCTGTTACATTCTCATTTATTACTTGTTGTGTGCGATTTTATATCCCGATGATTTGGTTGATTATAACGGATATGAAGATTATTTCTATTCGCGGAAAAATTGGTTTTTCTTGATATTAGCCATAAGTTTTATTGCCGATATGATTGATACGGCAATAAAAGGCGGCGACTATTTTCTGTACAATCAAGAGGAATATTATGTGCGTATTATAAGTCATGTTTTGCTTTGTTTGGTCGCCATAAAGGTTCACAATAAAACCTTTCATACTGTTTTGGTAGCGCTTTTTATAGTTTATGAGCTTTCTTATATTTTGCGATTATTTAATGTAGAGTAACCGATTATTTGATTTTATAATTGAAAAAATAATTTTTGATTTTATATATTTGTAAGAATAACAATCTGATTATAACTTAAAAACAAATAAATTATGAAAAATAAATTTACAATTATAGTTTTCGTAGTGGCATCACTACTAAGTTTTTCTTGCGGAAAAGACGATATCGAAAAGGGATTGGATTGCGTTGCAGAATCTATTTATGTGAAACTTCATAACAAAACAGACGAGACAAATATTAAAAAAATGGATTATTCTATTGAATATTCCGGAACTTATACTTTAAAATCTGTAAAGTGGAATTTTGGTGACGGAACTCCTGCACAAACAGTTACAGTAGGAAGCGGAACTACAACTTCTATTTCACACATATATGCAGCGGCAGGCACTTATACAGTAAAAGTTGATGTATCTATTCAAAACGGAAATTCAACTTGTACATCATCGCCAACCAGAAGTATTACAGTAAATTAGTAGCAGTTTGACAGAAGAATTCTTAATTGTAATTTACGAATTCTTCCACTCTTCGATTGTTAGAACATCGGCAGAACGAAGAAAAACTTTTGTTGTTAATACGCGATGTACTTCTTCATCGCGATCGGCACAACCATCAGACAAAACGGTGATTTTGTAATCTTTATCGGCGGCTTCGGTTGTGGTCGATAAAACAATTCCGCTTGTGGCGTAACCTGTAAGTACAAGATGTTGAATGTCTTTCGATCTTAAAATAACTTCTAACACACTTCCTGTAAAGGCACTTATTCTGCGCTTAATTACATGTATATCATTTTCTTGTGGAGCTAAAGCCGGGTGAACTTTGGTAAATTCTTCAAAATTAATATGGTTTATGTGCTCTCTTGTTGATGCAAAAGTTTTGTTGTTGGTACTAATTTCAGCTGCTCCGTTTTTAAAACCAAGTGTAGCATAAATAATCGGAATGTTTTTAGATCGGGCAATCGCAATTGCTTTTGCTACATTTTCTACAATTTGAGTAGCATCAGGAAGATTTGACAATATTGCGGGCTGCATATCCATTACAAGTAAAGCGGTATTTTGACTCATTTTTTGAATTTTGATGTATTAATAATTTAAACGACTTGCTCAACGAGTTCAAGTCTTTTTACAATTGAGTTTTTAGTTAAAATTGTTCCCGGCGACAATACGGCGTTAGCGCCAATTCTGGAATTATCGCCAATTAACGATCCAAATTTGTCCGAGTTGGTTTCAATGATTTTCGAATTATAAAGCACAGAAATTTTCTTTACAGCTCTCTCATTATAATGATTGGCTGCAATCGAACCGGCTTCAAAATTGATGTTTCTGCCAATAATACTATTTCCGATATAATTAAAATGTGCAACGGCAGTTTCAGAAAAAACAACACTGCTTTTGATTTCACAGCCAGGACCAATTTTTACAGATTCATCCAGATAAACACCTTCTCTAAAATAAGCATTCGCCCCAATGTAACAGTTTTTGGCAATAATAGCCGGCGATTTTATAGTTACATTGTTTTCGATTGTGGCAGTTTTATGAATTGCTATATTATTTTCAATAATAAAATCGTCACCAAGATCAGGAATCATTTTTTCAATTATATTTTTGAGATTGCTTGTAATAGTCCAGGGTTCTGATTGAGGAAGATCTTTGAAAGTACTGGAGAAATTTTCTATAAAATCGTCGATATGGATCATTGTAATTTTTTAATTGCAATTTACTTAATTCTTTTTGTTTTAAATAAATTTCACAGAGATATACAAAGAATTTTACGGAGGTTCACGAAGTGATTTTTTTAAAAACTTTGTGTATCTCTGTGAAACCTTCGCAAATCTTTGCGTAATAACACTTAAAATAACTTTTTCCTCCTAAACTTTGTCGTATTCTTAGCAAACATTTCATTAAATTTGCTTCCATTATAAAAAAATACAATAGTTATAAAAATCAAGCTATGTTACAAATCGCATTTATTAGAGAGAATCAGGAGAAAGTAATCAATGCTTTAGCAAAACGAAATATCGATGCTAAAAGCGTTGTTGAAGAAGTGGTGCAACTAGACGAAACCCGTCGCGCAACACAAGTAGAATTAGACAATACTTTAGCCGAATCTAATAAATTGTCCAAAGATATAGGCGAATTAATGAAAGCGGGTGAGAAATCTAAAGCCGCAATTTTAAAAGAAAAAACCGTTTCATTAAAAGAAAAAAGCAAAGAATTGGGCGAAAAAGCAGAAGCTTTGGCTGTCGAATTAACCAATAAATTATATACGTTACCAAATCTTCCGGCAGATATTGTTCCCGAAGGAAAAACTCCGGACGACAATTTGAATGTTTTTCAGGAAGGAGATATTCCGGTTTTGCATGAAGGTGCACAGCCTCACTGGGAATTGGTAAAAAAATACGATATCATCGATTTTGAATTAGGTGTAAAAATTACAGGTGCAGGATTTCCGGTTTACAAAGGAAAAGGAGCTCGTTTGCAACGTGCCTTGATCAATTATTTTTTAGATAAAAATACGGCTGCAGGATATAATGAAGTTCAGGTTCCGCATTTGGTAAACGAAGCTTCTGGTTATGGAACAGGACAATTGCCGGATAAAGAAGGGCAAATGTATCATTCAACAATTGATGATTTATATTTGATTCCAACTGCTGAAGTTCCGGTAACGAATTTATTTAGAGATGTTTTATTAAGCGAAACTGAATTGCCGGTTTTATATACGGCTTACACACCATGTTTCCGTCGTGAAGCAGGTTCTTACGGAGCGCACGTTCGCGGATTAAACCGTTTGCATCAATTTGACAAAGTAGAAATTGTACGCGTTGAACACCCGGATAATTCTTATGCGGCATTAGACGGAATGGTGGAGCACGTAAAAGATATTTTAAAAGAATTAAAATTGCCTTACCGCGTTTTACGTTTATGTGGTGGTGATATGGGTTTCACATCGGCTTTGACTTATGATTTTGAAGTGTTTTCTACAGCGCAGGATCGCTGGTTAGAAATTAGTTCAGTTTCTAACTTCGAAACTTTCCAGGCCAATCGCTTGAAATTACGTTTCAAAGACAAAGACGGAAAAAACCAACTGGCGCACACACTTAACGGAAGTTCATTGGCTTTGCCAAGAGTTTTGGCCGGAATTTTAGAAAATTACCAAACACCGGAAGGAATTGTAATTCCAGAAGTTTTACGCCCTTACTGCGGATTTGATATTATAAACTAATTTACTTTACAGTTTACAGTCTCAGTTTACAGTCTCAGTACTGAAAACTGCGACTGCGACTGAAAACTGCGACTATGGAGAACGGAATTTTAAATTGGAATGTTGATCCGGTTATTATTATGATAACAGATAGTTTTCCTTTGAAATATTATGGGGCTCTTTTTGCGTGCGGACTTTTATTGGGTTATTACATTGTTAGAAATATTTACAAAAAAGAAAATCTTCCATTAGATAATCTGGATAGTTTACTGGTATATGTTATAGTTGGAACAATTTTAGGCGCTCGTTTAGGACATTGCTTTTTTTACGAACCTTCTTATTTTCTAAAACATCCAATCGAAATTCTTTTACCAATAGAGCAAGTTGCCGGAGTTTATAAATTTGTTGGATATAAGGGTTTAGCAAGTCACGGAGGATCTATTGGTGTTTTGATAGCAATGATTTTATATTGTCGAAAATACAAAGTCAAGTTCTTATGGCTTTTAGATAAAATGGCAATTGGAGTGCCTGTTACGGCAGCTTTTATCAGGCTTGGAAATTTTATGAATTCTGAAATTTACGGAAAACCAACTAATGGAAATTGGGGCATCGTTTTTCAAAGAGACGACATGATTCCCAGACATCCAACACAATTGTACGAAGCATTTGCCTATTTATTGATTTTTGGAATTGTACTTTACCTTTACAAAACAGAAACTATCAGAAAAACGGATGGTTTAATTTTTGGAAGCTTTCTAACGTTAATGTTCGTTGCCAGATTTATAATCGAGTTCTTTAAAGAAAATCAGGAAAGTTTCGAGAATAATATGCTAATTAATATGGGACAAATATTAAGTATTCCTTTTATTTTAATGGGTTTAACTCTGATTATTTGGAAATCAAAGGAAAAAATTGAAATGTCATAAGATTGTTGTAATTTAATTACAAAGTTTATAATAAAGACGACAGTATTGCGACTGCACTTGAAAAAACGGAGACTAAAAAAACTGAAATATGAAAAACATCTTTATCTATATCGTTTTGTTGTGGTCGACTTTTGCAATATC
This sequence comes from Flavobacterium sp. AC274, assembly GCF_979258275.1. Classification (NCBI taxonomy): domain Bacteria; kingdom Pseudomonadati; phylum Bacteroidota; class Flavobacteriia; order Flavobacteriales; family Flavobacteriaceae; genus Flavobacterium; species Flavobacterium sp. AC274. Next base: position 742,612 of record NZ_OZ409852.1, read on the forward strand.
CCAAAATGAGCAATTGGCTCAATATTACTACGATAAAGGCGATTTTGAAAAAGCCAAAATAGCTTACGAACAGCTTTTAAACAGTTCGCCATCCAATACCCAATATTTTTTAAGAACGGTTGAGTCGTACCAGCAATTACAGCAATTTGATGTTGCTCAAAAAGTAATTCAGGAAAGATACAATCGCTACAAACAAGGTGTTTTTTTAGTGGAATTGGGTTATAATTACCAGCTTCAAAAAAACGACTCGAAAGCCAAAAGTTATTACGAACAGGCAATCGAGAAAATCAAAACAAGTCCGAACGATGTTTACGGAATTGGAAGTTCGTTTGAGAAAAAAGTATTACTGGAATATGCTTTGAAAGCGTATGAAACAGCAATGCAGGTTCAGCCCAACTACAATTTTAATTTTCAAATAGGAATGTTGTACGGTCAGTTAGGAAAAACCGATACGATGATTGAGCTTTTATTGACAGAATCCTATAAAAATCCGCAGAATTCAAATTTGATTCAAACGCAATTATCCCGCTTTATGCAGGGTGAAACAGACAATACTGCTTTTAAGGATGCCATGCGAAAAGCATTAATCCTGAGAACACAAAAAGATCAGGATGTGTTTTGGAATCACTATTTGAGTTGGTTTTATGTTCAGCAGAAAGAATTTGGTAAAGCCTTTATTCAGGAAAAAGCGATTTACAAACGCGAACCGGAATCTTTGATGAGTATCGTTAATTTAAGTCAGTTTGCGATGAATGAAGATGACGACGAAACAGCAACTGAAATCCTGAATTTTATTCTGCAAAATACCAAAGATGTAGATTTATTGATTCAGACGAATGCTTATTTGATGCAAATTAAAATTGATAATGCACAGGAAAAAGATTATCCGTTAATTAATACCGAATTGCAACAATTGCTCGCAACTTATGATATAACTCCTTTTACCTTATCTTTGCAAATAATTCAGGCGCATTTCCTGGCTTTTAATTTGAAAAAACCTGAAGAAGGCAAGACGATTTTAAAAAGAGCTTTAGATCTCAATTTAAATGATTATCAAAAAGCAGATGCCAAAATGGAATTGGCGGATATTTTGCTTTTAGAAGAAAAAGTTCAATCAGGCGCTGATTTATTATTCCCAAATTCAATTGGATTTAAAGAATGATGTAATGTCGCACGAAGCGAGTTTGAAAGCTGCAAAAACAAGTTATTTTAAAACCGATTTTGAATGGGCTTTAAAACAATTTAAAGAATTGAAATCGGCAAGCACACAATTGATTGCCAATGACGCTCTTGAATATTTTTTACTGATAAACGATAATACGGTTGCTGATTCGACACAAACAGCATTAAAGCAATTTGCAAAAGGTGACTTTTTGATTTATCAGAATAAAAAACCGGAAGCAATTGCGCAGTTTCAGAACATTCTAAAGTCGTTTAAAGGACAGGAAATCGAAGCTGTAACAATGTTGCGTTTAGGTAAAATCTATGAAAGTCTCAAAGATTATAATTCGGCTTTAAGCCAGTACCAGCAAATCATTGACAATCATAGCGATGGAATTTACGTAGATGAAGCGTTGTTCTTTTCGGCAGAAATTTACAACGATGAACTAAAAGATGTAGAAAAGGCAAAGCCATTATATGAGAAGGTGATTTTTAATCATCAGGATAGTATTTACTTTGTTGATGCCAGAAAAAAATACCGCGAGTTAAGAGGAGACAAAAATTTATAGTTTGGTTAAACCGTTTATTCGGTTAAACGTTTAACCGAATAAACGATTAAACAAGAAAAAAATGATAATTTACAACGTTACCACCAATATACACGAAAGCGTTCACGACCAATGGTTAAAATGGATGCAGGAAAAACACATACCGGAAATTCTGGCAACAGAAAAATTTTCTTCAGCAAGAATTGTTAGGGTTTTAATTGAAGAAGAAATGGGTGGAATTACGTATTCGGTTCAATATACAACAGACAGCAAAGAAACCTTAGAGAAGTATTATCTGGAAGAACAACCAAAATTTGATAGAGAAGCTTTGGAATTATTTGCAGATAAAATGCTTTCTTTCCGAACGGAGTTAGAAGTTATTTCGGAGCATTAATTTTTGAGTTTCAGTAGCAGAAATTGCCCGCTGATTTGACGGATTAAACAGATTTCCGCTGATTTTTAGATTTTAAAATTTGTGTAATTGCTTCGCCTGTTCGCTATCGCTCCGGTTGTGGCAAAAAATAAAAAATAAACTTTGCGTCTTAGTGCCTTCGTGGCAAAAAAACATAGTCCTTCGCGGCAAATAAAAGATAAAATGGAAAAAGTAAAAGCCAAAAAACATTTAGGACAACACTTCCTGAAAGACGAAAGCATCGCAAAAGCAATTGCAGATACTTTGAGCTTAAAAGGATACGATGAGGTTTTAGAAATAGGACCAGGGATGGGTGTGCTGACTAAGTATTTGCTTGATAAACCAATAAATACACACGTAATTGAAATTGATGGAGAATCTGTCGTGTATTTAGGTGAAAATTATCCAAAATTAAAAGATAAGATTATCTCTCAGGATTTCCTGAAATACAATATCAATGAGGTTTACAAAGACAAACAATTTGCTATAATTGGGAACTTTCCATACAATATTTCGACTCAGATCGTTTTTAGGACTTTAGAGTTCAGAGATCAGATTCCGGAGTTTTCCGGAATGTTTCAAAAAGAAGTAGCAGAACGTATTTGCGAGAAAAAAGGATCTAAAGCTTACGGAATCTTATCCGTTTTAGCACAGGCTTTCTATATTACCGAGTATTTGTTTACTGTTGACGAAAATGTTTTTATTCCTCCGCCCAAGGTGAAATCGGGTGTGATGAAAATGACCCGAAAGGAAGATTATAGTCTTCCGTGTGGCGAAAAGTTGTTCTTTACTGTGGTGAAAACTGCTTTTCAGCAAAGACGAAAAACATTACGTAACAGTTTGAAAACATTAAATTTAACTGATGATTTGCGATTAGACACTATCTTTGATAAACGTCCCGAGCAACTTAGTGTAGAAGAATTTATTGAACTGACTCAAAAAATAGAAGCCGATGGAGTTCAAAGTTAGCAAAGAATTAATACATCAATTAGAAGAGCATATTGTTCAGAAAAACGACAAGGAACTTGAAGTTTTATTGAACGATCTGCACCATGCCGATATTGCCGAAATTCTGGATGAACTGGATTTCGACGAAGCAACCTATATTTTCAGGGTTTTAGATAGTGATAAAACAGCAGAAATTCTTCTGGAACTTGAAGATGATTTGCGTGAAAATATCTTAAGCCGACTTTCGCCTAAAGAAATTGCAGAAGAGCTAGATGAGCTTGAAACCAATGACGCAGCGGATATTATCGGTGAACTTTCGCAGGAAATCAAAGCAGAAGTAATCTCTGAAATGCTTGACGTCGAGCACGCAAAAGACATTGTCGATTTGTTGCGTTACGACGAAAATTCTGCCGGTGGTTTGATGGGAAAAGAGTTAGTAAAAGTCAATGAAAATTGGAATGTATTAACTTGCGTGAAAGAAATGCGTATTCAGGCCGAAAACGTGTCAAGAGTACATTCTATTTATGTTGTTGATGACGAAAACCGCTTAAAAGGAAGATTATCACTTAAAGATTTATTGACAACATCAACTAAAACTCAAATTGGGGATATTTATATTCGAAAATTAAATTTCGTAAACGTAGATACCGAAGATGTTGAGGTAGCGCGTATCATGCAAAAATACGATTTGGAAGCCATTCCGGTCGTAGATGAATTGGGCCGTTTAGTTGGTAGAATCACGATTGATGATATCGTAGACGTAATCAAGGACGAAGCCGATAAAGATTACCAATTGGCGGCGGGTATTACACAAGACGTTGAATCTAATGACAGTGTTCTGGAACTGACAAAAGCGCGTTTACCGTGGCTTTTAATCGGAATGGTAATCGAGATTGTAGCTTCTTTTGTTTTGAAAGGAAATGAAGAAATCTTTAAACTCCATTCTACTTTAATTATTTTTGTGCCTTTGCTTTCGGCAACAGCCGGAAATATTGGGGTTCAGGCTTCGGCGATCGTAGTACAGGGTTTGGCAAACGGAACTTTAAAGGAATTTAGCCGTGGTTATTTTACGAAGGAAATTACCGTTTCGATGATTTCCGGAAGTATTATTTCCTTGCTTTTGTTAGGCTATCATTCGATTATGTACCAACAATATTTAGTAGGATTTGCCATTTCAATTTCGATGATTGTCGTTATTTTATTTGCTGCGACTTTAGGAACTTTAGTGCCGCTTTTTCTTCATAAAAATAAAATCGACCCTGCTATTGCAACCGGTCCGTTTATCACAACAACCAATGACGTTTTTGGAATTATGCTCTACTTTGGAGTGGCAAAACTGATTCTTGGATTCTAAGTTTTTTGCAACAAATTAATAGATTACAGTGATTTAAGATCTGTAAAATCTGCGTAATTTGTGGCTGAAAAATAGCTATTAACCAGCCAATAAATAAGAAATGAAAGTACACATAATAGGAGGAGGGAACCTTGGGGTTTCTATTGCCTTGGGAATTGCAAAATTTTCTAAAAATAATCAGGTTACAGTAACGAGAAGAAACATTGCCAGTATTCAGTATTTAACTGAATTTGGAATCACGGTTTCTAACGATAACAAACATAATATTCAGGAAGCCGATGTTGTGGTTTTGACCATAAAACCCTATCAGGTTGATACTGTTTTGGCAGAAATTTTACCGGTAACTGCTGGTAAAACAATTGCTTCGGCAGTAAGCGGCTTGTCTCTTGAAGCGCTTCAGACAAAAACAAATAATGAATATCCGGTTGTTAGAATCATGCCGAATATCGCAGCACAATTTGGAGAATCAGCAACTTGTATTTCTTTCCCTGAAAAGGATAGGGAAAAAGCCTTGCCAATTGTTGATTTGTTCCAGGATTTAGGAACTGCTCCTGTTATCGACGAAAAATTAATGGATGCAGCAACAGTTCTTGGCGCTTGTGGAACAGCTTATGCTTTAAGATATATTAGAGCTTCAATGCAGGCCGGAATCGAAATTGGATTTGATTCTCAAACGGCTTTGGCAATTGCAGCACAAACCGTTAAAGGAGCTGCAAAAATGTTATTAGAGGAGAAAGTACACCCGGAACAATTAATCGATCGTGTAACGACTCCTCAGGGATGCACAATCGTAGGGTTGAACGAAATGGAGCATAATGGTTTCAGTTCATCTTTGATAAAAGGAATCAAGACTTCTTTGAAACAGATTAAAGGATAGGTTTTTAAAGAAATTCCAATATAAAAATTCCAAATTCCAATTCTAATTGGGTTTTGGAATTTTTGTTTAACGCACAGTTTGTCATTTCGACGTAAGGAGAAATCACACTAGAAACTCGACAAAGATTGTCGATTCTGTTTGTAGAATTGCGAGTGTGATTTCTCTTTACGTCGAAATGACAATATTGCTTATAATTGGAGTTTGGAATTTGTTGTTTTTGGAATTTAATAACGTATTCTTGAACAATAATCTATTAATAAAGGAAGATTTTCTTCATTTAAATAATCTTTAAACATCGTTCTGTGATAATCTAATCCTAATTCATCAATTTTAGTACTGTCGATTTTGTGGTTTTTCTCAATCATCCATTTTACAAATACCAGTGAATCTAAGTTGCGAAGTGCCGGTCCGGTACTTTTTGCGTCTAGTTTGTGGCAAGCTGCACAAACAGAATTAAATATTTCTTTTCCTTCAGATTGGTTTTCTGTTAGTTTAGGACTTGATGTTCCACAAAAAGGGACTGGAATTTGACAATTCAAATCAGGCTGCGGGTCTTTAAATGTTGTTATTAGATATAATATTATCCCAACAAGCAAAATGATCAATGTTATAGAAGAAAAAAGTATTTGATTGATTCTTTTCATTTAAAGTAAAATTGGAATTTGGACTCGAGCACTAGCGAACAGGCGAAGCAATTTAAAAGATTGGAATTTTACTTTTTCACTAGCTGAATATACTTCAAACCACATTCAGAAATCTTAGTATAAGAATTCATCGCATTGCCATAATTCTGAATCGTAAGCGTGTCTTTTACATAACTCGCATCAATTCCAACAGGGATTTCTAATTCGGGTTCAGGTTTTGAATCGGCAAGAGAATCATTTTCTTCCTCATTGCTAATATCTCCTTCGTATTCATCCCATTTTATTCCTTCCAGAACCAAATATTTTTCGCCTGATTCATTTGTAGAAAAAGTCGCTTTGCCTTTTACTTTACGAAGATTTGTTTTTAAAAAGTATTGATAACCGTCTTTGTTTTTTGTTATTTCTACAGAAATATCACATTCGGCGGTTTTATAAATCCCTTCAATTGATTCTTCATTTTTATTTATTTCAGCAGAAATTTCGGTTTTAGTAATATCTTTTTCAACGACATTCTCAACTTTTTTATTCGTACAAGCTGAAATTAAAAAAACAGAAAGAATGATATAAACGATTGTAAATACTGGTTTCATCGTAATTAAGCTTTTTTCTTAGACAAGATATATTTGAGATAAACAAATCCGAAAATTCCCGAAAGAAGAGACGCAATCAGAATCGCGATTTTTGAGAAAACAATAACTTCCGGATCTTTAAATGCCAATATTGTAATAAAAATAGACATTGTAAAGCCTATTCCGCCCAACATTCCTGCGCCTAAAATATGCGTCCATTTTAGTTTTTTTGGCAGCACGCAATATCCCGCGCTCACTCCGATAAAAGAGAAAAGTAAAATACCAAGTGGCTTGCCAATAACAAGCCCTAAAATAATACCCAAAGTATTAGGATGATTTAATCCCTGATGCCAGTCAGATCCAATGGCGATGCAGGTATTCGCAACAGCAAACAAGGGCAAAATAATAAAGGCAACCGGTTTATGTAAAAAGTGTTGTAATTTGTATGAAACTGATTTTTCGCCGCCATCTCCAAACGGAATCACAAATGCCAATATAACGCCGGTGATAGTGGCATGAACTCCTGAATTCAGCATAAAATACCACATTGCAACTCCGCCAATTAAATACGGAATTAGGTTGTGAATTTTCATTCTGTTCAACACAAACAAGAATGCCCAAATTCCTAAGGCAATTGCAAGGTTTACAAAAGCGATAGAAGTGGTGTAAAAAATAGCAATTACAATGATAGCGCCCAAATCATCAATTACGGCAAGTGCTGTTAAAAACACCTTCAATGATGGCGGAACTTTATCGCCTAAAAGCGATAAAATTCCAATCGCAAATGCAATATCTGTAGCCATAGGAATTCCGGCTCCGTTTTGAGTATTTGTTCCGTAATTTAAAGCCAGAAATATGGCTGCAGGAACCAGCATGCCTCCAAAGGCCGCCATAATAGGTAAAGATGCATTTTTTATACTTGATAATTCCCCATGATAAATTTCGCGTTCTAATTCTAAACCAATCAATAAAAAGAAAATCGTCATTAAACCATCGTTGATCCAATGTGTGATCGAATGCCCGCCTAAATCTGTTTCCCACAAAGCAATATATTCTGTCTGTAAAGAAGAGTTGGCAAGACCCAGCGAAAGTATAGTGACAAAAAGCAGTAAAAGACCTCCTGATTTTTCGTTTTCAAAAAAAGCTTTAAAAGTTTTCGTTAGTTTCATATTTTATTTTAATGCAAATTCAACAGCTTTTTTGGCGTGAATTTCTGCAGTGTTAAACAATTCGGCAGTAGTAAATTCATTGGTAATTAAGAGTTCAATTTCTGTACAGCCTAATATAATTCCTTCTGCACCTCTATCAATTAAATCAGATATTATTTCTAAAACAATATTTCTTGATTCACTATTTACAATTCCTTTTACCAGTTCATCGTATATAATTCCATGTATTGCTGCTCTTTGGGTTTCATTTGGAATTATGGTTTCTATTTGATGCCTGTTTAATAAACGGCCTTTAAAAAAATCCTGTTCCATAGTAAATGATGTTCCTAATAAGCCCACTTTTTTAAAATTCTTTTCTTTAATTTTTTGAGCGGCAGCATCACCAATATGAATTAATGGAATCGAAACACTGGCTTCTATTTCGTCAGATAATTTATGCATCGTGTTTGTACATAATATGATAAAATCGGCACCGCCTTTTTCAAGATTTTGAGCGGCTTCAACCATTAATTCGCCTAGTTTTTTCCAGTTTCCTTCTTTTTGCAGTAAGGCAATTTCATTAAAATCTACAGAATATAATATGCATTTTGCAGAATGTACACCACCTAGTTTCTCCTGCGTCGTTCGATTTATTATTTGATAATATAACGAAGAACTTTCCCAGGACATTCCGCCAATTAAGCCAATTGTTTTCATAAATCCCTTTTATGCGAATTTACGCATTTCTTCCCAAATTCATTTTGTTAAAATAATAAAGGCTATTTTTTGTTACTTTGTTTTCCTAATAAAGTTTTTAATTTATGAGTACTAAAATTCTACATATCGACAGCAACCATCCCATACTTTGGGCGCAATTAGAAGAAGCCGGTTTTGAAAATCAAGCTGATTTTAAATCATCAAAAGAAGAAGTCGAAGCAAAAATTCAGGATTATAACGGAATCGTAATTCGCAGCCGTTTTAAAATCGATAAAACGTTTCTGGATAAAGCAACCAATTTACAGTTTATTGCCAGAGTTGGCGCGGGTTTAGAAAGTATCGATTGTGACTATGCCGAAGCAAAAGGAATACACTTAATAGCGGCTCCGGAAGGTAATCGCAACGCTGTTGCAGAACATTCACTTGGTGTAATTTTGTCATTATTTAATAATTTAAATCAGGCCGACGCCGAAATAAAAGCGGGACACTGGAATCGCGAAAGTAATCGCGGTCACGAACTAGACGGTAAAACAGTTGGAATTATTGGTTATGGAAACATGGGTAAGGCTTTTGCTAAAAAACTTCGCGGTTTTGAGGTAGAGGTTTTATGTTATGATATTTTGGATAATGTAGGCGACGAAAATGCAAAACAAGTTTCATTACAAGAATTACAGCAAAAAACGGATGTTTTGAGTTTACATCTTCCGTGGACTCCTGAAACAGACAAAATGGTTGATGCTAATTTTATTAATGCATTTTCTAAGCCCTTTTGGATAATAAATACTTCGCGTGGCAAAAACATTGTTACGGCAGATTTGGTCGAAGCTATGAAGGTTAAAAAAGTTCTGGGAGCAGGATTGGATGTTCTGGAGTATGAGAAATTATCTTTTGAAACCCTTTTTCAGGATAAAAATACGCCGGAAGCTTTTCAGTATTTATTACAAGCCAAGAATGTTTTATTGACTCCGCATATTGCAGGGTGGACATTCGAAAGTCATGAAAGGCTGGCACAGGTTATTGTAGATAAGATTAAAAAAGTTTATTCTAAGTAAATTGAATAAGTAAATTGAAAATTTTAATATTTCTGCAGAAAAGTCACTATTTACAGTTATTTCGATTGAAGTTGTAATAACAATCCTTTTCTTTTTAAAAGTAATTTCTATAATTAGTTTTTAAGATAATTTTTTGTTAATATTGTTTCGAATTTTAACAAAATTTTTAAAAAGGAGAAGCCGAAAATCCAAAAGACGAGGCATTAAACTAACTAATTTTATTAATTATGATTGAATGGTACAAAAAAGTGGTTTTTGAAAACTATGCAAACTTTAAAGGTCGCGCCAGAAGAAGCGAATATTGGTATTTTGCACTAGCAAATGGATTAATTTCTATTTTATTAATTGTTATTGGAGCCATCATTGGAGCAATTTTTGGCGATGCGGTTACAGGAGGAATAATTGGATATGCTTTTTTGGTCTTTATACCCTTGCAACGATTATACCAACTCTGGCTGCTGTAGTGAGAAGATTGCACGACGTTGGAAAAAGCGGCTGGTTTTATTTTATCTGCCTGGTTCCGCTTGTTGGAAGTATCTGGTTGCTTATTTTGTTGTTTACAGAAGGTGATTCAGGTCCAAATGATTATGGACAAGATCCTAAAAACAATATCGAAGAAATTAATGAAATTGGAAAAGTTGAATTACAATAATAATAACTAAATATAAATAATAGAAAATGGAATTACAAGAAACATCAAACAATTTTAATGAGCCAATCCCAGTATTTAAAGTGGACCCTATTATGGTTTTACTTTTTGGATTTTTATCATGTGGATTGTATTTAATTTATTGGAACATTAAAGTTGCAGAGGTTTTTAATGCTGTAGCCAAAAAAGAAGTTATTTCGCAGCCAATTGCAATTTTTGCAGGATGTTGTATGCCGGTAAATATTTATTTTTATTATTTAGCAGGAAAAGAAGCTTTGCCAAAAGTGTATGAGCAAACAGGTGAACTTCAAAAAGATCAGTCTACTTTATTAATTGTTTTAGGATTCTTTTTTCCTATTGCAGCAGCAATGATTGTACAAGGTGACATCAACAGATTATACAAATAATAGTAGAATAAAACGTAAAATTTACGGAATTATCGGTGCAGCAATTACACTGATAGTTCCGTTTTTTTTAATGCTCAATAATCATAACGACCATTTAGAGTCAGATCAGTCTTTTTGTCCTTTTAAAATGGTTACGGGATTTCCCTGTCCTGGTTGTGGTATTACAAAATCACTGGTTTATTTTTATCAGGGAGATTTATACAAATCTATTAGTTACCACATTTTAGGGCCTTTTGTAATTGCTTTTTGCTGGGTAACTATTATTGTGTTAGTAACAGAAATTATTACTAAAAAAGAATATTTTACAGGATTATTATACAATAAAAAACTAGCCTATAGATTGGCTTATTTTTTAGCTATTTATCATTTTATACGATTGATTCTTTTTGTAAAAAACAATTCAATTGATGATATAATGCATCAGTCGATTTGGTTTTAAAAATAAAAAAATCCCATTCAGTCAAGAATGGGATTTTTTTATGTTTCTAAATAATAGGTTTTCTTTTTCTGGTATGCCTTTTTTTAATACAATAATGGCTTATTAGGTACAAAATTAATGCTTGAGGCCTCTAGTTTTGTTTCAGATTTAAAAGGTCGTATAAAGCTTTCTAAAACTATAAAACTGATTGCTCATCATAAATTAGTTTTAAATAAAAATTGTAATTAAAAAAATCCCATTTGCTAACGTAAATGGGATTTTTTATTTTGCCTGTATAGAGAGTGTAAAAAAAGAGCCAGAAAACTGTATGTTCTCTGGCTCTTTTATTTTTTGATTGGCCTTATAAAAGCTAGGTGTAGTACCTTAAGATTGTATTATCAACAACAACAACCAAATTTGTTCGCTTTTTTATTGTAACGTATTTTTATTGTAGTTTCTCAATAAAGATAATAACCTGAGCAGGAACTATTGGTATATTTAGCCCAGTATTAGCATTAATTTGCGCATTACAAATTAGTGATACACGGTAAATTTCTTGTGAATTATGCAAGGTAATCATTAAGTTATACGTATCACGGTTAGCGGGGGTGACACCTTGTCCAGTTGCCACGTACCATGTATTTGCTCCTGCTGAGGTGGTTCTCCAGTTAGCAAAATAATTTCCACCGGCACCTGATACTTCACCAAAGGCAGTAACCTGATTTGGGACTTTTGTTTGAAATTCAATCGAGTTAGCAGAACCTGTGCTACCGCTGTTAAATCGAATTGATAGATTACCAATAGTAGTGATAGAATTTAGAGATGTCTGCGCATTAATTGGTGTTGAAGTACGAGCATATTGTATTGTCTTAATATCAGGTGATGTAGTGATTGCAACACCATCTATAGTTCCTACAACACCATTTGCGTCGACAACTACAGTTTTAACTGCGCTGTAAGTTTGATCTTTTGCAGTAGATGCAGTACCGTCAGTTTTTGTAGTAATTGCATTTGTTGCTCCATTTAATGGAAGACTTCTTAAACGGGTTGTTCCGTTTACGTCTAGCGACTCGGTTGGTGCTTTTACATTAACACCTAGTTTGTTGTTTGTTTGAGAGTACCCAAAAGCACAACATAAGATAAAAAGTGAAGAAAGTACTTTGTTTTTCATATTAATTTAATTTACTGATTAATAATTTTTTTCAAATTTTTAGGTTGTCAACCACACTAAAAAGTCTAATGTTTTAAGTATTAAGACTTAATCAAAGTTGAGACGGCAAAATTAGCTTATGTTTTCAGTGCGATATCACCTCTAAAAGCTTTTAGAGTTGTACTATAAGGCAAATAACTAAGTTGTTGTAATGGAGATCTTAATATGAAATTATAAACGAAAAAGGATATGAATTTAGTTCTATAGAAAAAGCCTGAACTATATTAGGCCTGCTGAGCGTTTCTGTAAGTATCTGTCGGAATTATATAGATAATAAGATATTCAAAATACATAAATAAAAAAGCCCCAACAAATGGGGCTTTTAAAATTCTGGATAATTTACTTTGTATTGGAAGTTTTTCTCGAGATTTCCATTAATAGTAGTGATCATGCATGCTTTTGTTATTGTAGTTTCTCAATAAAAATAATAACCTGAGCTGGCACTGATGGCACTCCACCGCTCGCAGCTATAGAACCATTGCAAATTAATGATACACGATAGATTTCTTGTGAATTATGCAATGTTATCATTAAGTTATACGTATCCCGGTTAGCGGCGGTGACGCCTTGTGCAGTTGCCTGGTACCATGTATTTGCAGCAGCAGCAGTGGTTCTCCAGTTAGCAAAGTAATTTCCACCAGCACCGGAGACTTCAGCAAATGCCGTAACCTGATTTGCTACTGAGGTATTAAATTCAATCCAGTTACCGCTGCCGGTAGTTGTACTGTTAAAGCGTATTGATAAAATACCAATTGTAGTGACAGAATTTACAGGTGTCGATGCATTTATTGGTGTTGCGACACGGGCATATTGTATTGTCTTAATAGTTGGCGCTGTCGTAATGGCTATTCCGTCAATAGATCCAACAACTCCATTTGCATCGACTACTAAAGTCTTAACGGCGTTAAATGTCTGGTCTTTTGCAGTCGATACTGTACCATCTGGTTTTGTATAAATAGCATTCGGGTTTCCGTTTGCCGGAATGTCTCTTACACGAGCTGTTCCGTTTACATCAATTATTTCGGTAGGTGTTGTGGTAGTAAAACCTACTTTATTGTTTGTTTGTGAATGTACACAACAATAACAACATATAATAAAAACCGAAGAAAGTGTTTTGTTTTTCATATTATTCAGTATTAATGATTTGTATTTATTTTTAAACTGCAATGAGGCAACAAAAATTCAATATTCAAAAAATAGATAATAGGCGAAAAAATGGTATGTTCTTCATATAGCATTACCTTCTAAAGGTTTTTAGGGAAACCTTTAGGGTAATAGATAAGATAATTTAGGCTTTTATTGTGCGTTTAGGTAGTACTGTAAAAATCAGCGTATAATTTAAATAGTGTATTAGTCTTCTTTTTCAGATAGTTTACGTTCCAGTTCTATTTGAAATTCTTCGATAACCGGTTTCATTGTGCTTTCCGGAATATCTGCAATGCGAATGTACATTAAACCGTCGATCGCATTATTAAACAACGGATCAACGTTAAAAGCAACTACACGGGCATTTTGTTTGATGTATTTTTTAATTAAAACCGGCAAACGTAAATTTCCTGGTTCTAATTCGTCAATAATTTTGTCAAACTTATTAAGATCCGATTCGGCTTCATCAAAAATAAAGTCTTTGTCAGCGTCTTTTAGTTTTACTTTGTATGCTTTTTTAGGATGAATGTACTGTGCGATATAAGGATCGTAATAATTCGATTTCATAAACTCGATCATCAATGATTTCGAGAAATCAGAGAATTGATTACTGATACTTACTCCACCCAATAAATACTTATGTTCAGGATAACGTAATGTTGTATGAATAATACCTTTCCATAATAAAAACAAAGGCATTGGTTTTTGCTGATATTCTTTAACGATAAAAGCGCGTCCCATTTCGATAGATTTATGCATCATATCGTGCAATTCCGGTTCAAATCTAAAAAGGTCATTTAAATAAAAACCTTCAAGACCATATTTCGGATAAATTTCAGATCCCAATCCCATACGATATGCACCTGCAATTCGTTTGGTTTCATCATCCCACAAAAACATATGGTGATAATATTGGTCAAATTTGTCTAAATCAATAGATTCGTTTGTTCCCTCACCAACTTCACGGAAAGTGATTTCGCGCAAACGTCCAATTTCATGTAAAATGTTAGGAACAGATTTCGCTGTTGCAAAAAACACTTCGTAGTTTTTACTTTGCAGTAAACGGCAATCGCTGTTTCTTAACGCATTTACCTCGTCAATCATTTTTGATTCGTTTGCCGGAGTAACGATTTTTTTTGGTGCTTTCGGAATTTTTAAACTTGCTGTATCAATCAGTTTGCTGTCCTTTTCAAAAGGATTGGCAAGCATATAGGTTTTCTTTCTTAAAAATTCTGAATACTCTTCAAACGATTCAATTTCGTTTTGCTCGTTTACCGAAATCGGCTTACCAATACGAACTTTAATAACACGATCTCTCTGCGTCAATAATTCCGATGGTAATTTTGCAGTACGTAAAGTATCGTCAATTTTAGAAAGCCAATAGAATAATCTGCTATTTTTAGCGTGAAAATAAATGGGTACAACCGGAACTTTTGCTTTTCTAATCAATTTCAAAGCACCTTCTTCCCAAGGCTTATCTACTACTAATTTACCATCTTTATAGGTTGAAACTTCCCCGGCAGGGAAAATCCCCAACGGTTTTCCGTCACTTAAATGGCGTAAAGTTTCTTTAATTCCCACCACACTCGATTTTGCATCCTTATGATTTTCAAAGGGATTAACCGGCATGATATATTTTTTAAGCGGAACAATTCTATGTAATAAAAAGTTGGCTATAATCTTGAAATTAGGCTCTCTTTCAAGCATTAATTTCAATAATAAAATACCGTCAATTCCTCCAAGCGGATGATTTGATATGGTAATATAAGCGCCATCTTTAGGTAAACGTTTTAAATCTTCTTCAGGAATTTCAAATTTGATTTCCATTTCATCCAAAATTCCGTTTAAAAACGCGACATCCTCTAAATGTTTGTTATGATCGTAAATTTTATTAAGGGTAGAGATCTTAAGAACCTTCATAAGAATCCAGCCTGAAAAAGTACCAAGAACCCCGTACTTCTCAACATTTATTGCCTTTGCAACTTCTTTCGCGGTAACTAAACCCATGTACTATTTTTAATTTATTAGAGCAGCGAACAAAGATAACAAAAAACTCTACTTTTCGTTGATACAAATGCAAACTTTCCACTTTTTTATTACATTTGGGTTCCTAAAAAAACTTGAATGAAAATTATTTCTTATAATGTAAACGGAATCAGAGCGGCAATTACAAAAGGATTTATAGAATGGCTGCAACAAGCCAATCCTGATGTTATTTGTCTTCAGGAGATAAAAGCGACACAAGAGCAAATTCCCGTTGAAGCAATTACCGATGCCGGTTACCCATATCAATATTATTATCCGGCTACCAAAAAAGGATATAGTGGCGTGGCTATCTTATCTAAAATAAAACCTAATAATGTCGTTTTCGGAACCGGAATTCAGCATATGGATTTTGAAGGTCGCAACCTTCGTGCTGATTTTGATGATTGTTCGGTAATGAGTTTATACCTTCCATCGGGAACTAATATTGAAAGACTTGATCATAAATTTATGTTTATGGATGATTTTCAAAACTACATCAACGAACTTAAAATCACGATTCCAAACCTGATTATTTGTGGTGATTACAATATTTGCCACGAAGCGATCGATATTCATGATCCGGTTCGTAATAAAACTGTTTCAGGATTTTTGCCTGCAGAGCGCGCCTGGCTTGACGGGTTTATAAAATCAGGTTTTATAGATAGTTTCCGTCATTTCAACAAAGATCCGCATCATTATTCATGGTGGAGTTATCGTGCCGGAGCCCGTGGAAACAACAAAGGCTGGCGTATCGATTATAATTTAGTAAGCGATTCATTAGGACACAGATTAAAGCGTGCTGTAATTTTACCAGATGCAGTGCATTCAGATCATTGTCCGGTTTTAGTTGAAATCGAATAAGTTTGGTATTGTTATTGTTAAAAGAATAGCAGTTTTAAGGTGAGTTTTGGAATTTGGAATTTATTTTTTGGAATTTTAATAGCACTCCGTAAAACAAGAAATTTTGAATTATTAATAAGCCCCAAATAAAAACCAAAAAAATAAGATGATTAAAAAAGCCTCCATTGGATTGCTAGTAGTAGCTTTATCCATGACTTCGTGTGTTTCTAAGAAAATTTACAATGATCTTGAATCTAAATATTCAGATCTGAAAAAAGAAAATCGCTCCATTGCTGATCAAAATGCAGATTTGCAAAAAGCTAAAAATCAATTAGAATTAGATCGTGATAAATTAACAAAAGATTTGGCAGGCACAAAAGACGATCTTGCAAAACAAAAAGCAGATCTTGCCGCTGAACAAAAAAATAAAGTGCTGCAGGATTCCTACAATGCATTGGAGAAAAACAGCAATGATGCATTAGAAAGCAATATGGCTAAAAACCGTGAATTGCTGGCACAATTAGAAGCAAAATCTAAAAAACTGGCCGAAGAACAAGCTCGCCTTGATAAAACGGCAAATCGTTTAAACGAACTTGAAGCTATGATTGCGGCCAAAGAAGCGGCAATGAAAAAACTAAAAGAAACTTTATCGAAAGCCTTAAACGGTTTTGAAGGAAAAGGTTTGACAGTAGAACAGAAAAACGGAAAAGTTTATGTTTCTATGGAAAACAAATTGCTTTTTAATTCAGGAAGCTGGGCTGTTGGTACCGAAGGTAGAAAAGCAGTTGTAGAGTTAGGAAAAGTTCTTGGAGATAATCCTGATCTTTCGGTTCTTATTGAAGGACATACAGATGATGATCCGTATGCAGGTTCAGGACCAATTGCAAACAACTGGGATTTGTCTACAAAAAGAGCAACAGCAATTGTAAATATTTTGAGTGAAAACACTAAAATCAACAAACAAAAACTAACAGCAGCAGGTCGTAGCGAATTCTCTCCATTGGCAAGCAACGCCACTCCGGAAGGAAAAGCGAAAAACCGCAGAATCGAAATCATCTTAACACCAAGATTAGATGAAATCGCGGAAATGCTTAATAGTATAAACTAAGTTTTTTAGTTACAAAGGTTCAAAGGAACAAAGGCTCAGAGTTTTAAACTTTGAGCCTTTTTAGTTTTTTTGAGTTCATCCAGAGCTTTGCAAACTCAATTCTATTAAAAATAATTTTGTACCTTTTTTAACTTTTGTGTTATTTTCCATTGGATGCTCCCTTTGTACCTTTGAGCCTCTGTTCCTTTGAACCTTAAAAATAAAAAAATGAAATACACAACTTTACCCAACACCGATATAAAAGTTAGTAAAATCTGTCTCGGAACCATGACTTTCGGGCAACAAAATACAGAAGCAGAAGGTCATGCCCAAATGGATTATGCTCTTGAACGCGGAATTAACTTTTTTGATACTGCCGAAATGTATTCGGTTCCGGCAAGTGAAGCAACTTACGGAAGTACAGAAAAAATTATCGGCACATGGTTTAAAAAATCAGGAAATCGCGAGAAAGTAGTTTTGGCTTCAAAAATTGCAGGGCCAAATGCGAATTTTGGCTATATGCGCGAAAAACTGGATTTTTCTCCTGCAAGTATTAAATATGCTTTAGATAATAGTTTAAAACGTCTGCAAACAGATTATATAGACTTGTATCAAATGCATTGGCCAGAACGTAAAACCAATACTTTTGGTCAGCGTGCTTTTAAAGTTCAGGATGATGCGTGGGAAGATAACTTCAGAGAAGTTCTGGAAACTTTTGACGGTTTAATTAAAGAAGGAAAAATAAAGCACATCGGCGTATCAAATGAAAATGCCTGGGGAATGATGCGTTTTCTGGAAGAAAGCAAATATCAAAATTTGCCAAGAATCAAAACCGTTCAAAATCCGTATAATTTATTGAACCGTCTTTTTGAAGTAGGTTCAGCAGAAGTTGCAATCCATGAGAATGTTGGTTTGTTAGGATATTCACCTTTAGGATTTGGAACATTGACTGGCAAATTTTTAACCGGAGAAGAACATCCAAAAGCCAGGGTTAAACTTTTTCCGCAATATACGCGTTACGGAAGCGAACAATGTACACAAGCAACAAAATTATATCAGGAAATCGCCCATAAACACGGATTAACGTTAACGCAATTATCAATGGCTTTTGTGTTGCATCAGCCATTTTTAACCAGTGCCATTATCGGAGCTACAACATTGGAACAATTAAAAGAAAATATTGATACGATTGATGTTGTACTTTCAAAACAAATTTTAGCCGAAATTGATAAAGTTCAGGCTATTATTCCTGATCCTGCTCCATAAGTTATTGCCACGAAGGCGCTAAGACACAAAGATTTATTATTTATTCGCATTTTGTGTCATTTCGACCGGAGGGAGAAATCACACTAGAAGCTCGACAAAGATTGTAGATTCTCTTTGTAGATTCTCTTTGTAGATTCTCTTTGTAGATTCACGAGTGTGATTTCTCCCTTCGGTCGAAATTGACAATACTTTGTCTATAAACTAAAGTTTAACCTGAAACTTTGTGCCTTAGTGCCTTTGTGGCAAATCGTTTACAAATCAAATTCTTCCTCCATCGCCAAAGAATCATTTTTAATTGCAGTTGAATCCGGAGCTTTGATTCGTATTAATGAACGCGCATTTCCGGAAATATAAACGGGAAACTGGCCAATCGTATCTTCAGGAACTAAAAGACCTCGACGAAACATTAAGTTTCTTAAGAATTTTTGATTTTTTACGGCATAATCTTTTAGATTTCCTTCATCATTAAACTGATACATAAATTTTCTTGGCTTCGGAATAATAGTAGCCAGAAATAAACATTCGTCTACATTTAAAGCTGAAGGGCTTTTTTGGAAATAAAATTGACTTGCTTCACCAATTCCATATACATTTGGTCCCCATTCGATAATGTTGAAATAAACTTCAAGCATTCTTTCTTTGCTTACAACACGATTATTTTCTAGGATATAAACCAAGAGAATTTCTTCAAGCTTTCGCGAAAGTGTTTTTTCACGGGTTAGAAATACGTTTTTAATCAATTGCATACTGATTGTACTGGCGCCGCGAGAGAATTTTTTCGTTCTGATATTTTTCAGAATAGATTGTTTGAAGGCTTCATTAATAAATCCGCGATGCGAAAAGAAAGAAGGATCTTCTGTCGTCAATACTGATTTTCGTAAATAAGGCGAAATTTGGTCTAAAGGTGTATAATTGGGATTTGCACTTCCAACCAAAACCGGACGCTGCAACACATTCTGAATGATAGCGCGATAAACAAATTCTCTGTTTAATTTATTAAGATCGGCTTCACCATATTTCGTGATTCTTAGATCTTGTTTGTTTAGTTTACTGTCAAAAACTAAAGTATTAGGTTTGTTTTTATTGAATTTGAAATCCAATTTATAATCGAAATTTCCGGTAGCTTCCATTCCCTGAAAATGGGTAAACAATCCGTCGGGCAAGGAAACAATAAAATCCTGTGCCTGCATCTTCGGAATCTCAACTTGTAAAGTATAAACCGTGTCTTTTTCCGTATTATACGAAACGTAAGGTTTCACTTTTATTTTGTTCAATTGCATTGTAGAAGTGCTGTCGATCGAAATAAAATCATCACCAAGTAAAAAACGATAATCAAAACGGGCATTTTTAATTACAACATCTTTACTGGCTATTTTGGGATGATTGATTTTTAAATTGGTAATAGAAGTATAACCATCAATATGCAATTCACTTCCGTCCTTATCAATATTGGCAACGTTTAATCGAATAGAATCAAAGCTTGCCTTGAAATTGTAACGTTCGTCAAGATACGGAACGCGAATGGCTCCGGTATCAAGATTAAAAAACCGGATGTCTGCTTTTTTATTTCTTGGGTCAGCAAATCCTTTAATATTCCATTTTTGATCAAAATTTTTGCTTTGAACATGAAGATTCGTTTCCAGCTGTTTATTGTCTAAAACGAGTTTATTGATCTCAATAGAGGCTTTTTTACCATTATCATCAATTTTAAAATTCAGGTTTTCCAGCTTCATGTCTGTTGGAACTAAATTTAATAGCTTTGAAATGATTCGGTAAGCAAAAGTGGCGTATTTGCGTTTTTCGTTTGTATCAGAATCTGATTTATCTCTTTTTAGAAAAGCATCAAAATTGCGAACCTTTCCTTTTTTAACCAATTGAATATAACCATCGTTGATTTTTAAGGTTCCAACCTGAACATCTCCAATTAATAAATTGGATAAACTAATACTAGTTTCTATTTTTTGAATGTGGCAAAGCGTGTCCGCATTATTAGGAACTAAAATAACATCAGTTAATTTGATTCCGGATAATCCTTCAAATGAAGCTGATTTTACAGAAAATTTACTGTCATATTCTGTATTCATTTTCAAGGTAACTTTTGCAATGGCTTGTTTTAAAAGTGAATCGCGAAAAAAGTAAAGACCTAAAAAAAGCACTACCAATACCAGGGCAAGTATTAGAAGTGCTTTTAATATTTTTTGTTTTGGAAATTTCATAAAGTAGGTTTATAAAAATTTAAAGGAATGCTTTTGCTACGAATTTCGCTAATTTAATTTGTGAAATTCGTGGCAAACAAAAATTTAACCAAAAAGAAAACTGGCAACATCTTCAATCTTGGCAACAAGTTCAATTTTGATTCCTGTGTTTTTTAAGGCAATTTTATTGTATTTTGAAACAAAGATAGTATTGAATCCTAGTTTTTCGGCTTCCTGAATACGTTGATCTACGCGATTTACAGGTCGGATTTCTCCGGATAAACCAACTTCGCCGGCAAAACAAAAGCCTTTCGTAATCGGAATATCTTCATTTGATGATAAAATAGCCGCAACAACCGCTAAGTCAATTGCCGGATCATCAACAGAAATTCCTCCGGTAACATTCAGGAAAACATCTTTTGCACCTAAACGAAATCCGGCTCTTTTTTCTAAAACAGCCAAAATCATATTTAGCCTTTTGGCGTTGTAACCAGTAGTACTGCGCTGCGGCGTTCCGTAAACTGCGGTGCTTACCAAAGATTGAATTTCGATCATTAACGGGCGCATGCCTTCCATGGTTGTAGCAATCGCAGTTCCCGACATTTCTTCGTCTTTGTGCGAAATTAATATTTCTGACGGATTGCTTACTTCTCGTAAACCGCTTCCCAGCATTTCATAAATTCCCAGTTCGGCAGTAGAACCAAAACGGTTTTTTAGCGAACGCAGAATTCGGTAAACATGATTTCTGTCGCCTTCAAACTGCAAAACCGTATCAACCATATGTTCCAGGATTTTTGGTCCTGCGATATTTCCGTCTTTTGTAATATGTCCAATCAATATAACTGGAATATTGGTTTCTTTGGCAAACTTGATCAGTTCGGCAGTTGTTTCTCTAATTTGAGAAATACTTCCGGCTGTCGATTCAATATAATCTGTATGTAAAGTCTGGATTGAATCTATAATTACAATCTCTGGCTGGATGGCTTCAATTTGTTTGAATATATTTTGCGTTTTTGTTTCCGTCAAAATATAGCAGTTGTCGCTATTTGGCGTTATTCTTTCGGCACGCATTTTTATTTGTTTCTGACTTTCTTCTCCGGAAACATATAAAGTTTTATAAGGCAGTTTTAAAGAAATTTGCAGCAAAAGCGTACTTTTTCCAATTCCCGGTTCACCTCCTAAAAGTGTCAGAGAGCCAGGAACAATTCCGCCGCCTAAAACACGATTCAATTCGCCATCAGTTGTATCCATTCGAATTTCCTGAGCCGAATCAATTTCATTAATTTTTAAAGGTCGCGGTGCTTTACTTGTAGAAGTTGGTTCGCTTTTCCAGGCAACTTTTTCCTGCTTCTGAATAATTTCTTCGGCAATAGTATTCCATTCCTTGCAGGCATTGCATTGCCCTTGCCATTTGGCATATTGGGTTCCGCAATTCTGGCAAAAAAGGAAGTTTTAACTTTAGACATTATTTGGTTTTTTTAGCAAGCGTATTCATTTCGTCGATTTTCTCGTACATCACATCTTTATTCAAATCCCCAATTGGTTCCATTTGCGATGCATTTTGATATTTTTTTGAAGCTCTTTTAGGATCTCCCATTTTTTCGTACATCAATCCTAATTCATATTCGCCCAACATGGCTTTTGGATAATTTACGTTTCCAATTTCGGCCATTTTGCCTAATTCATCATACGCATTTTTTTTAAGGATAAGGTTTTCAATTATTTTGAAATCACTCATTCTCACCGGAATCTGAACGCCTAAAACTTTAGACATCGTGTTGTATTTATTTTCTAAATAATCAGCATATCCTGTTTCAAGAACAGCAATTTTATCATTGTATTCTGCTGAATTAATAGGTTTGTATACTTCAAAAATTTGGTACAAAGCACTCGGAATTGCATGTAAAACCTGAGTGTAATGTGTAGTGCCTTTAAATAAATCGTATTTGTAGTTTACCAGAGGATTATTGGCAAGTTTAATATTGCTGTCTAATTTTTCTATTGGTTCTTTGATTTTTTTATTGTCACCATCTGCAGCAGATAAATAGTAAAATACAGGTTCTGTTACTTTTGCAAATTTCTCCGGAATTCGAACTTCCATTTTAGGAGCCAATTCTGGACTAAAACAAATATAAGCGTTAAACAACGGTTGTTCTTTGTACAAATAAAAGTTGACAAAACTTGCTGTAAGATCATGACCGGCAATAATTCTAAAAGGCGAAGTGCGGTATTTTTTTCGATATAGGGAACTAATTCTGCACCAACAAATTCGAAAAACTCTGCGCCTTTTTCAAAAGGAAGTCCTTCATTTTGGTCAATAGTGGTGTCGTCTTCTCTTTCGTCGTTTTTATTTTGATGAATACCAATGATAATCATTTCGGGCAAATCACCCCAATAAGTACCATAACTTACAGCGCCAGAAAAAGGATCAAATAAATAATCGCCGTCTAATAAATATAAAACAGGATATTTTTTTCAGGATTGGCTTCGTAAGATTCCGGAAGTCCGATTGTAATTCTTCGTTCTTCTCCAAGTTTTTCAGATTTAATGTTATCGAATTTCTTCTGGGCAAAAGCCGAGATGGAAATTAAAGCAAATAGTAAGTAAACTTTTCTCATGATTTGGGGTATTTCAGTGGATTAAAAAGTATTGAAATAGTGTAGCAATATAACATTTTATTTGCTTTTTTATTATTGTAGGAATTTTAAAAACAGAAAAGAAGATTTTGGTCTGTAATGTATAATCATTTAACCCCAAAGAACGCAAAGATTTACGCAAAGTTAAAGATAAAGCTTTGCGAACTTTGTGTTTGCTCAACAAAAACTGAATAAAAATTTTGCGAGCTTTGTGGTTAATTTTTTTATCACTCAGCAACTTTTGAATCGATCCTTTAAAATCAATTTTGAATTTAAGCCAATAAAATACTGTTTGTACCATCAAAATTGGAACAAACTAAAAGTAGATTTAGGTGTAAAAGGAAAGCTTACGTTAGCGAATTATCATTTTCATTTGGAAAAATGATCCATGGTTTGAAGGTTTTAGCTTCTTCAAATTCCAGGGTTGCATAGGATATAATAATGATAATATCGTCTTTTTGAACTTTTCTGGCTGCAGGACCATTCAGTGTAATTTCACCTGAATTTTTTTCTCCTTTAATAGCGTAAGTTTCAAAACGTTCACCATTATTGATATTTACAATAGATACTTTTTCGCCTTCAATTATGTTTGAAGCTTCTAGTAAAGTTTCATCAATAGTAATGCTGCCAATATAATTTAAATCGGCGCCGGTTACTTTTACTCGATGAATTTTAGATTTTATAACTTGAATTTGCATGTTGCAAAGGTAAATTAATTTAATGAAATGGTGTCAATCAACCTAATAGAATTAACAAATACTGCTATAAATGCGCGGTAATTTTTGCCTTCTCTTTTAAGATCGATAGGTAATAATGTAGATTCATCAGCAATTACGAAATATTCCAATTCAAACTTTTCATTTTCTTTGAAAGAATTTTCTACAAATTCAATTGTTTCTTCCGGACTTTTTGTTTTGAATATTTCTTTTGCTTCGGTTAAAGTTTTATAGATAATCGCAGCTTCTTTTCTTTCTTCGGGAGTTAAGCGTTCATTTCTGGAACTCATTGCCAATTGGTTTTCTTCTCTAAAAATAGGGCAGCCTACAACATTTACCGGCAAATGATTTTTTTCGACCATTTTTTTAACGATCTGCAATTGCTGAAAATCTTTTTCGCCAAAATAAGCATTTGTAGGAGTTACGATTTCAAATAGTCTTTTTACGATCGTGCCAACACCATTAAAGTGTCCGGGTCTGAATTTTCCTTCCATTTGATTTTCCAATCCGTCAAAATCAAAATCCTGCGAAACCGTATTTCCTTCGTATATGTCTTCTACAGAAGGAGCATAGAGAATCATTTTATCGCTCAAACCACGCATTTTTTTTACATCTTCTTCTAAAGTCCTGGGGTATTTTTCCAGATCTTCGGGATTGTTAAATTGAGTTGGGTTTACGAAAATACTTACTACAGTATCGTCGTTTTCTTTAAGGGATCTTTGCATTAAAGCCAGATGCCCTTGGTGTAAAGCACCCATTGTAGGAACAAACCCGATGGTCGAATTTGCCGTTTTGATAGTTTTTAAATAGGCTATCAAAGCTACTTTACCGTAGAAAATATGCATGTTGGTAATATTAAAATTTAGTGCAAACATAATATATTAGTTATAAACTGCATAAATTTTTGTAATTTTGCAACGTTTTTATTACCAAAAATTAAGTAAAATACTATTATGAAAGATAAGAGGATATTATATGTATCATCTGAAGTCGTGCCTTATTTGGCTGAAAATGAAGTTTCTTTAATGTCTTATGACGTTCCCAAAATGATTAATGATCAGGGAGGTCAGATAAGAATTTTCATGCCAAGATATGGAAATATCAACGAAAGAAGACACCAGTTGCATGAAGTTATTAGACTTTCAGGAATGAATTTGGTAGTGAACGACTTAGATATGCCATTGATTATTAAGGTAGCTTCAATTCCTAAAGAAAGAATTCAGGTTTATTTTATTGATAATGATGAATATTTCAAACGTAAAGCAACTTTTGCTGACGAAGAGGGAGCACTGTACCCTGATAATGACGAAAGAGCAATATTTTTTGCAAAAGGAGTTGTTGAAACAGTAAAAAAACTAAATTGGGTTCCGGATATTATTCACGTTCATGGCTGGCTGGCTGCTATGTTGCCAATTTACATGAAACATTACTATAAAAACGAAGCTTTATTTTCTGAAACAAAAATCGTAACATCTGTTTACGGGCAATCTTTTGATGAAAATTTAGATTTAGAAATGATTAATAAGGTGAAATTTGACGGTGTTCCTCACGAAGCAATTGCTGATTTGGAAACTCCAAATTATGAGAATGTTCTAAAGGCGAGTATATTACATTCTGATGCTGTTATCATTGCATCTGAAAATGTATCGCCAAGTTTAACAAAATTTATAGAATCTTCAGGAAAACCTTTTTTACCTTTCGCCACGAAAGATGCATTCGCAGAAGCGTATACAAATTTCTACAAAACGATGGGTCTTTAAATTTTAATTTTATTTTTAAACATGTATAATACTTCTTTCTTTAAGAAAATTCTATTAATAAGTACTGTAGTTCTTTTATATTCTTGCGACAAAGATTTTAATGCCATTGGAGATGATTTGATTGGAGACGATCATTTTGGTCTTGAATCTGAAAAATATGATGTTTTGGCTTACAATCAGGAAGTAACACCAATTCAGTCAAATTCTTTGACAGTAAATGCTTTAGGTATTTATGATAATCCGGTTTTAGGAACAACAACAGCAAATTATACCACGCAGGTTGCACTTGCTGCTTATGCTCCTTCTATTGGAGAATCGCCGGTAATACAAAGTGTTGTACTTAGCGTGCCTTATTTTAGTCATATAACAGCCACTAACCTTGATGGGAGTAGTACTTATGCATTAGACTCTATTTATGGAGCGCCGGAAGGAAAGTTAAAATTAAGTGTTTACGAGTCTGGTGTTCAAATGCGTGCTTCTTATTTTGATGATGGTAATCAATTTGCACAATTGTATAATACCGATATGGATACCGATACTGGTGTTCCAGAATATATAAATTTTGATACAAAAAAAGTTGGTAGTCGATTAAATACAGGAGGTGTATTAGAAAATGATCAATTCTTTTTTGACGCAAAACAAATCACTGATGTAACAACTACTGATGGTAAAGAAGTTACCACAAAAGTTGCTCCCGAAATGCGTTTGAATTTAGATAATGCCTTTTTTCAAAGTAAAATATTGAGTGCTCCGGCTGCAAAACTTGCTACTGCTGATGTTTTTCAGGAATATTTCAGAGGATTATATTTTCAAGTAGAAAGATCAGGGAGTGATCCAAGTAATATGGCTTTGATGGATTTTACAAAAGGTAAAATTACTATTAAATACAAGGCTAAAACTGATATTACGACTGATGGGGAAACTGTAGAAGACAGAACATTGGTTATTAATTTAACAGGAAGTACAGCTAGTTTACTTAAGGATGCCAAAAGTTCTGACTATGCAACTGCAATACAAAATCCGAATCCGGCAGGAGATGAAAGACTTTTCTTAAAAGGAGGTCAGGGATCACTTGCTGTATTAGAACTTAATGGTCTTGCTTCAAAACTAGAAGAAATTAGAGCCAATAAATGGCTGGTTAACGAAGCGAATTTGGTTTTTTATATCGATACTTTACAAATGGCTAAAACTGCTGATGGTAGTACTGATATCAAAAAAATGGCTAAAGAGCCGAAAAGAGTTTACTTGTATGACCTGGATAATAATTTGCCAATTGTAGATTATGCAACAGATGGTAGTACAAGTATAACAACTGATCCTCGAATGACAAAAGTTATTTACGGTGGTATAGTCAATGTAAATTCGACTACAAAAAGAGGGTCATATTATAAAATAAGATTAACTAATCATATTAGAAATATCATAAAAGATGCAAGTGCTAAAAATGTTAGGTTAGGTTTAGTTGCTATTGATGATATTAGCATTACAGCTTCGAATAAGTTGAAATTAAAAAACAGCGTTATTTCAGAAGCGCCACGATCGACAGTTATAACGCCGGTAGGAACAGTATTGTACGGAGGTGCATCAAGTTCAACAATCCCAACTGGTAAAAAATTACAACTTGAGATTTACTACACGAAACCAAATTAATAAATATATATGTGTGGAATTGTTGGATATATCGGTCATAGAGAGGCTTATCCTATTATTATAAAAGGATTAAAGCGTCTTGAGTACAGAGGATATGACAGTGCCGGGGTTATGTTATATGATAACTCAGGTATAAAACTTTGTAAAACAAAAGGTAAGGTTTCAGATCTTGAAGAGAAAGCAAAAGATAATTTTACTACAAACGGAACTATAGGAATTGGACACACTCGTTGGGCTACTCACGGGGTTCCAAACGACGTAAACTCACATCCGCATCTTTCAAATTCTGGTGAATTAGTAATCATTCACAACGGAATTATTGAAAATTATGCGCCTCTTAAAGAAGAATTAAAAAAGAGAGGATATACTTTTAAATCTGATACAGATACGGAAGTATTGGTGAATTTGATTGAAGAAGTTCAGAAAAAGAAAATATAAAATTGGGTAAAGCAGTTCAAATTGCTTTAAACCAAGTTGTAGGTGCTTATGCGATTGCGGTTTTTGATAAAAAAATCCAAACGAAATCGTGGCAGCAAGATTAGGAAGTCCGTTAGCGATTGGGGTTGGAGAAGGAGAGTTCTTCATTGCCTCAGATGCTTCGCCTTTCATTGAATATACCTCTAATGCTATTTATCTGGAAGATGGAGAAATGGCAAACATTAGATTGCATAAACCTCTTAAAGTTAGAAAAATTAAAGATGACTCTTTAGTTGATCCTTATATTCAGGAGCTTCAGATGAATTTGGAGCAAATTGAAAAAGGCGGCTACGATCATTTCATGTTAAAAGAAATATACGAACAGCCAAGCGTTATCAAAGATACTTACAGAGGAAGACTTCATGCCAATGAAGGAATTGTTCAAATGGCAGGTGTTGAAGATAATTTAGAGAAATTCTTAAACGCAAAACGTATTCTAATTGTAGCTTGTGGTACTTCATGGCACGCAGGTTTAGTAGCAGAATATATTTTTGAAGAGTTTACGCGTATTCCGGTTGAAGTTGAATATGCTTCTGAATTTAGATACCGTAACCCAATTATTAATAAAGATGACGTTGTTATCGCGATTTCTCAATCAGGAGAAACTGCAGATACAATGGCGGCTATTAAATTGGCAAAAGAAAATGGTGCTTTCGTATTTGGTGTTTGTAATGTTGTTGGTTCTTCTATTTCAAGAGAAAGTCATGCTGGAGCTTATACACACGCAGGTCCTGAAATTGGAGTAGCTTCAACAAAGGCATTTACAACTCAAATTACGGTTTTAACTATGATCGCTTTGCGATTAGGTAAAGCTAAAGGTACTTTGTCAAACACTGATTTCCACACTTATCTTCAGGAACTTGAAATTATTCCTGAAAAAGTAGCAGAAGCATTAGAAACAAATGACAGAGCAAAAGAAATTGCAGCAGCTTTTAAAGATGCTCCAAACTGTTTGTATTTAGGTCGTGGTTATAACTTCCCGGTTGCATTAGAAGGGGCTTTAAAATTAAAAGAGATCTCTTACATTCATGCTGAAGGTTACCCTGCGGCAGAAATGAAACATGGTCCAATTGCATTAATTGATGAGCATATGCCGGTTATTGTAATTGCACCGAAACAAGGTCATTATGACAAAATTGTAAGTAATATTCAGGAAATAAAATCAAGAAGCGGTAAAATTATTGCTGTAGTTACAAAAGGTGACACACAAGTTCGTGAGTTAGCCGATTATGTAATCGAGATTCCTGAAACTTCAGATGCGTTATCACCACTTATTACTACGATTCCGTTGCAATTACTTTCTTATTACATCGCTGTAATGAGAGGCTGCAATGTTGATCAGCCTCGAAATTTGGCAAAATCAGTTACTGTAGAATAAAGTTTATAAAATATTTATAATGCTATAAAAAGCGAGACTTAGGTCTCGCTTTTTTTATGGCTTTTAGTTTTTATTTAACATAAATTTGTAGGATTTAAATTATAACAATATATTTGTAGGAAATGTACTAAATACACGCCTTATGAATAAACTTTACACTATTGTTTTTTTACTTTTCTTTTCTGTAATGAATGCGCAGCCCAAACTAACTTTTAGTTATGATGTGGCAGGAAATCAAATTAACAGAATTCTTTGTATTAACTGTGTCTCAAAATCAGTTAAAGAAGTAAAAGAAATCGAAGCTATTACGCAAGATGATTTAGTACAATTTTCAGAAAAAGATGTTATCTCCTATTATCCCAATCCCGTAAAAGAGGAGTTGTATCTGCAATGGCAGTTAACGAAAGAAAATTACGCTACCTCCATCAACTTGTATTCTGTGACAGGTCAGGTTTTAAGGACTTATCAGCAAAACCTTCAGGAAAATAATCTTACGATACCTTTTCAGCAGTATCCTTCGGGAATTTATATTGTATTGATGTCATACAAAGACGGAGGAGAAAAATCGGTTAAAATCATCAAACAATAAACGCCATGAAAAAACTTTACTTTACTCTTATTTTTTTAGTTTTTGGTTTTTTGGTTTCGGCGCAGACTACCGAAGGAGAAATCGTTAGTGAAACAACCATTATAAAAAGGATTCCTAGTGATGACCCAATCAACACTACAACCAATAAAACACTTTTATCTGGGGTAATGGCCGCTACAAATGCTCCAACAGGCACTTCTGCAGAAGTAGGTATTACAGAAGGTGAATTATCAGTTTCGTTAAACGGAAATGCAAATTATACAATTCCTATTGCGGTACCAAAAGGTATAAATAATGTTGAACCTCAAATTAGTATAACTTACAATAGCCAAAACGGGCTAAGTGGTACTGCTGCACGTGGTTGGGATATTTCAGGAGTTTCCTCCATAACCAGAATTCCTGCTACTAAATTTCATGATGGAGTAATAGATCCCGTAGATTTTAATGCATTAGACAGATTTGCATTAGACGGACAAAGACTAATAGTAAAAAGTGGAACAACAGGAGTTTATGGGGCAGATAAAACAGTTTATGAAACTGAATATTTTTCAAATACTAAAATTACTTCTTATGGAGTTTCTCCTTTTGGCTCAAATTATGGTCCGGCTTACTTTTTAGTTGAATATCCAGATGGATCAAAAGCTTATTATGGCAATTCAACAAATTCCAGATCAATTATGGAATGGTCCATTTTATATTGGCAAAATGCTCAGGGAGTTAGAATTACTTACGATTATATTTCAATAAATAATACGTTATATATTGACACTATTAAATACGGAAATTCATATGATAATGCTCCTATGAACGAAATAAAATTTGGTTATGAAGAGAGAATTTTCCCTGAAAACAGTTATGTTGGAGGACAAAATATTATAAGAAGTAAAAGAATAAAAGCGATAAAAATCACTACAAGTGGTATTGGCTATAGGAATTATAGTTTCTCTTATATGGAAAGTGATCGTATCAAAAATGTAACTGAAACAAGTGGTGATGGCACAAAAAGTTATAATCCTACGGTTTTTGATTATGGAATGACTTCCGAGCAAAAAAAATATCAAAATATAGAGACTAAATTAAATTTAGGAAATATGACTTCCTTAAATATCGCTGCTGTTTCAGGAGATTTTGATGCAGATGGAAAAATGGACTGTTTGGTTTATCCAATACTTGGTGATGATACTAAAGCAAAGTATTGGTTATATGCTGATATTGAATCAGGAAATAATGTCAATATGGGCTTAGAACATAAAGTAGGTGCTTTTGAGGCTATTTTTCCGGCAACGTTTTTAAGTTCTGATAATAAAATTTTACCGCAAGGCTGGGTGGTTGCAAAAAAAACAGACTCAGATTATACTTTTTCAGTTTATGGAATGATAACCATACTAGGTACTACTAATATAATGAAGTATTATGATCGGGTTGTTACTATTCCGAAAACTATTTATCCAAAAAAAATGGTTTCAGGTGATTTTAATGGGGATGGCCTAACAGATGTTTTAATTATTGATGGCCAGTCTACTAGTGGCCAAATGACATTTGGTAAAAAAGTTTACTTTATTGACTTAAAAAGAGATACCACAATTAATTTTTTAACATTGCCGGGAGAGCTAACTACTTTTTTATCAGGAACAGCTAGGCTTGAGGTGGCGGATTTTAATGGCGACAGAAAATCTGATCTATTTATCTTTGACACTGGTTTTTTGACTATTTATTCACTTAGCGAAGATAATAAACTTATTGCGTTGTATAGAAACAACTCTTCAGACAACACTATTGGTAATATTAGCAGAACAACTGATATGCCAATTTTAATTGGTGATTATAATGGAGACGGAAAGTCTGATATCATGATTCCAAAAGCAAACGGTTCATCACAATGGTACAAATATACTTCTACGGGAAATACCATAATAAAAGAAGAGAAAACATATACGGCGGTTTTTAGCCCTAATGATTCGTATAACACTTATAATTATATTGCCACAGACTTTAATAATGATGGCAAAACAGATTTAATAAAAGTTTGTAATAAGGTTGAAAATAATAATGGTAATATTATTCTTTCGTGTTATGAGAGTATAAATGGTGATTTTATCAATCCCGTACAAACAACTGCTACGGGACTAAAACCCGACATTAATATTTATGCGCTTCCTGTATTTTTGCCTCAATCTTTGAATAGTTATAATAGCGCACCTAATAAAGCAAATTCAACACTTGAAATTGCCTTTTTTAATCAAAATAGAATCCATTTTTTTAACTCTGGAGGTGATTACAGAAAGTATAACTTATTAACCAGCATAACAACTGGCAACGGTGTACAGGAAGCCATTACTTATATCCCGTTAGACTCACAGTTTGCGAATACTTATCAAAATACTACTATTTATAAGCCAAGTAGCGGAATTGCGAGTTATCCGGATTTTGATATTACGATTGACCCTAATTTATACGTGGTTTCTAAAATAGAAAAACAAAGCAAAGACGATTACAAAAAAAGATTATTTGCCTATTATGGAGCTGTCTCAAATGTAGATGGTCTGGGATTTTTGGGTTTTAGATCTGTAAGTCAAACAGACTGGTACAATGATAATACAGCTATGTTTTCGAATATCACCAAAAATAATATTGACTTAAGAGGTGCCAATATTGAGAATTATTATGCTCGTGGATTTAGAGAACCTTTGGTTTCAACTCTTGATACTAAAACACCAAGCGCAATTGTTAAAGGGGGAAGTGTAGACTATACCGTAACGCAATCAGAAAATTTGGTAGCTACGGAAAGTATTACACTAAAACCCGGTACCTGGATTAAACCCGCTAGTGGAAGTACATTTTTGGCAAAAATAAACGAAGGAGCGAATGATTCGCCTAATACTCCTGTTGATTTTATAACAAAAGCTATTTCGACTTATGAAAGTAATCTTATGTCAAATAAAGTTTTCAGGCTAAAAAACACGGCTACTAAGGAATTTAACACACTAACTAATACCAATAATGAAGCGTATACAGAATATGATACCTATGACAATCCT
This sequence comes from Flavobacterium sp. AC274, assembly GCF_979258275.1. Taxonomy (NCBI): domain Bacteria; kingdom Pseudomonadati; phylum Bacteroidota; class Flavobacteriia; order Flavobacteriales; family Flavobacteriaceae; genus Flavobacterium; species Flavobacterium sp. AC274. The sequence continues at coordinate 775,529 of NZ_OZ409852.1, forward strand.
GTAAAATCTACCACTATTATAAAAGAAGGATTTTCAACAGTTCAAACTACCGTTTCAGATGTTGCCTATTATAACGATGCTTTAGGATCAACTTATATTATTGGAAGACCATTGAGCAATTCCCAAAGCGTTTCTATAACTGGTAGTACAATGAATTCTGAAGAAAATTATGATTATAATGCGAGCGGACTTGTTAAACAAATTAGAAGAAAAGGAACCAATACTAATTACATTACAGAAGATAATGATTATGATGGTTTCGGCAATATTAAAAACAAAAAAATAACAGCTGTTGGACTGACACCAAGAGAAACAAGTTATCAATACGATTCTTCGGGTAGATTTTTGACACAAGTTACAGACCATGAAAAGCTTTCAACATCGTTTATTTATAATCCAAACGGTACATTAAAATCAGAAACAAACCCTTATAACCTTACCACATCATATACTTATGATGCCTGGTTTAAAAAGTTAACGGCAAAAGATGAGAAATTAAATAAAACAATCAGTTATGCCTATACCAGAAATGCCGAAAAAACAATTGTAACAACAACAACTGATGTATTAGACGGAAGTGCCACCGAAGAAATATTTGACGATCTTGGAAGAAAAATAAAATCAGGACAAAAAGATTTAAATGGAAACTTTAGATACGTATCTTTCATGTACGACGTTTTTGATCGAAACTATAAAACAAGCGAACCTTATTTTGGCTCAGATCCATCGCAATGGAATGAAACTAAATTTGATATTTACCACAGACCTACAGAAAGCCTATTGTTTACTACCAGAAGTACAACGGCCAGATATGATATGTTAACATCGACTATTGTTGATGGACAGAAAACAAAAAGTATAACAAAAAATGCTATTGGCAATATTATATCTTCTACCGAAACTACCGGTGGTACCATTAAGTACAACTATTTTGCCAACGGAAATCTAAAACAAACCGATTATAACGGTGTTAAAATAGATATTGAGCAAGACGGCTGGGGACGAAAAACGGTTTTAAAAGATCCGTCTGCTGGTACTTTTACTTATAAAAACAATGATTTAGGAGAGCTTGAAATTGAAACCAGTAAAAACGGCGAAGTTGTAACCACAATTACGCGTGATAATACAGGGAAACCAATTAAAAAAACAGTGTTAGGATCAGGAACAGATACTGAAACTATTTATCAGTACGATACATTAACCCAGCAGCTTATTAAAAGTATTTTTAATGATAGAAAAGAGCCAACAGGAAAAAATCAAATTATTACAACCTATACGTATGATGATGCTTTTAAAAGACTATTAAAAATAGTTGAAGATAAAACAGGGGGAGCTAAATTTATCAACACATTTACTTATGATGGATTAGGAAGAATTGATACAGAAACCAAACAGGCAGAATTAGGCTCAAGAAAGATTGGTCTGACTACACAAAGAAAATATAAAAATGGTAATTTGTATCAAATTCTTGAGAATAATGCTAAAAAAGTATTATGGCAAATTAACGAGTTAAACGCAAAAGGCCAAATAAAGGAAAGCATTGTAGGTAATGGTATAAAAACTACCAATGAGTATGATACCAATGGCTATTTGTCAAAAATACAATATGATAAAACAAATGGACAAACCGAAAATGTTTTGACCTTAAATACAAAATTTGATTTTAAAACAGATAATTTAGAAAACCGTACAAATAGTGCATTTAATAATTATACCGAAAATTTTAAGTATGATGAATTAGACAGGCTTAATGAATTTACCAACAAAGATGGCATTGTAGAGATTCAAAACTATGAGGCATCCGGAAAAATAAAAAACAATAATTTAGGAACTTATAATTACAGTAAAGACAAACCCTACCAAAACACGTCTATTACACTGACGCCGGAAGCCTACGAATATTATGCTAACAGAGAAGGTGCTTTTAATCAAGGCACAACAGAAAGAAAATTAGATATTACCTATAACGCTTTTAAATCTCCGCTGCAAATTACAGAAACAACGATAGACAAAATAAGTTTTTCGTATAACGACAACAACCAGCGTAGTACCATGTATTACGGAAGTCTGGAGGATGAAGTACTAAGGCCTTTGCGTAAACATTATGCTGCAGATGGGACTATGGAGATCAAAGAGAATATAAAAACCGGAAGCACTGAGTTTGTTATTTATGTAGGAGGCGACGGTTATACTGCTCCTATAATAGCTAAAAATGACGGTATATATACAGCTCCAAATATTTCATATTTACATCGTGATTATCAAGGAACAATTCTAGCTATAACCGATGCCAGCGCAGTTGTTATGGAAAGACGATTGTTTGACGCCTGGGGCAGTTTAATAAAAGTAGAAGATAAAAACGGTAATACACTTGCAGGATTAACATTTTTAGACAGGGGTTATACCGGTCATGAACATTTGCAAAGTGTAGGTTTGATAAACATGAATGCAAGGTTATACGACCCAATGCTTCATAGATTTTTGCAGGTAGACAATTATATACAAGATCCTACTAATACGCAAAATTACAACCAGTATGGTTATGTATTAAACAACCCATTGTTGTACACTGACCCTAGTGGAAATGCTTTTAGCGATGGTAAAGATTGTGTAAATTGCGGTGTAAATTATCCGGTTTATAATCCTGACAAGATGCAAGATAATAAACCTCTTGCTGATGGTCTTCATAGATGGGTAGGCGGATGGGCCAGTGCCAGAAATATTGATGAAGCTGGTACTGCGATAGGAAAAGCTGCCAGAGATGTGGGAAATTTTATTGGTAGAAATATCAGGTCATTTTTTGGAGGTGGACATAGAAGTTCTGGACCACCACCTAATATGAGTAGTTATGCGAATTTGAACAGCAGTAATTATTTGAGTACACAATTGGGAGTCAGTAATAATAATTTTGTTGCAAGTTCAATATCAACAGGATTATGGGGAATTAACTCTGCCATCGGAGGAATTTCCACCTATATGGTTGAGAGTGCTCAGTTTTACAAAATGAATGAAGTATGGCACGTAACTAAAACTGCTGGAACGAGTTTTTTTGGCAAGCTAGATGGAAAAATCCGGGGGCAATGTATCACAGAGCTAATCAAATTGCGAAAGTTCAAAAGGCTAGAAATCTTTCTACAAAGCTCACAAAGGTTGGTGGGGCTTTGTTAGTAGCTGATATAGCGCTTTCAGGTGATATAAAACCATCTCATGTAATAAATGGAATAATGTTAGGAGCATCGACAACAGGTGTGGGATCAATAGTTGCAGGAGCGTGGTTTGTTGCTGATTTTGGAACAATGGGAGTAAATTTTTTAATTAATGGTGAGGCTAAAGGACTGGGTGACATGATTGATGAAAGTAGTTTTGGACAACAAACAACAATAAAAATGTATGAAGGATTATATTAATAAAATCGATTTTCCAGTTTTGGATATCTCGATAGATGAGTGGGGTAAGGAAAATTTAAGCGAAATAATATTTTATGATATTTATTTTCGCAATAAATCTTATGAATTATTTGAAGAATTAAGATTAAATCACAAAGTTATAGATAGTAAGGGAAATATTTTTAAGATTGTTAGACTTCAAAAAAGAAGGACAAGTTGGATCAATTTTTTTGTAAAACCGAAACAAGAAATGATATTTGAGTTATTAGATGAAACAATTAATTTAGATGATTTCAAAGATTTTATGTTCAATAAAGTAAATACTCTTGAAGTAAATGAATATAAATTTCAGTGGATGGAAAACATTAGAAAAGCTAAAAATTTTGAGCAGTTAATAAGGGGATTTTAACTAGATATGTAAATATTCCAACTAAAATTTAAAAATATGAGTTCAGAAGTTTATTTAGAAAGAGTAATTTATGGTTTACCAATAGGTTTGGGAATGTTTTTTTTAGGCTTATTTTTTTATTTTTCATATAGAAAAAAGAATATTAAACCAGTTTACGGAGTTAAGAGAGAAAATTTATTAGGGTATTTATCAGATGCAGCTAAAATTTTTGCTTATCATTATAGTTTAGGATTAATGTTTATAGGAGGTGTCATAATATTAATGGCGGTTGTTTTTCTTATTTTAAGTTTTGTAAGCTAGGTTACATGAATTAATATGCCGCGCTCTACGAAGTTTTCATTATAGTAGCTGTGCGAATGTCTCTGACTTCGCACCAGCAAAATGATTGAGTTGTGTATGGAAAGCGATTATTATTATTATTCTAAAGACAATTTTGTAAAAAGTCGGAGACTTATAGAGGTTTAAGTTTTTATGAGAACTGGTAAATTAAAAATGCAAAGTCAGGAGACTTCGCATAGCGGGAGATAGTCGATACGCAGAATATAGAAGTTTAACAAAGAATATAACTTATAAAAAATAACAACATGAATAAAATAATATCATCTTTTTTTATTTTGCTTTTTGTATGCTGTGTCAATAAAAAGAAAATAAAAATGATTTAGAATTGGAAATTTTGAATGATACCTTGGTCGCTTTTCCATTTGATATAAAAAAAGACACAATAAATGTGTTAAATTATTCAATTCAAAATAACTCAAATCATATTTATTATTTTAAGCAAGGCTCGGGGAATGATTCATTATCAAAAAAGGTTTATAAAAATGGAATTTTTGTAAGCCTGTATGATACTGCTAACAAAGAAGTTGCTTATTCTGATGAATTACCTTTTGAGTCTCAAAATAAATCTAATTGTGATTCGCATTGTAATTTTTTACAGTCAATTAGATTAGTTAAAGACGCTGAAAGATTAAAAGAATCCATCAAAGGAGGTTACTATAATACCAAGGATAAAAGACACTATTTTTTTATACATCCAAAAGAAAAATTATTTTTTAAACAGTATATCAATTTAACAGACTCTATGAGGTATGAAGATACTAGAATTAATTATGCGCATTTAAAAAGAAATATAAAATATTATTCTAATTTTTATATACCAAGTGATTCAACTGCTTACAAAGAAGAATTGCCAGGAGATATCCTTAAAACGATTGAAACAAATAATGTTAAGATTTATCATGGGATAATTGAGTCAATAAATAGAATACCTATAAAAATTATTGAGTAATGTATTCCCCCGATGGAGTTGACTGCTGGAGGTGCTTATGCTGGACCTTACGGAGTTTTGGCAGGGATTTTAATAGGCGGTGGTTTTCAAGGACTTGAATATTCTTATAATATTGTTGCGCCACAAATACAATCCAGTTATAATAGCTTTGTTAATGGTTTGTACCCAGCATCCTATAATGCACAGTTTAGAAGATAAATTTAATGTAAAACAATAGTTGTATGATACTTAAAACAAATTTTTGGAACCAAATAAAAATGCTTAAAGATTTGATTATTACGTCAATATTATATTTTTCATTTCTATACTTTAGTCGGAATACTTTTGATTGCAAATTAATTGTTTTTTTGCTTGTTCCTTATTTTTTGATGTTTTTTTGCCTACTATGTTTTTGCATTTCAATTACTTAAACATGAATAACGGATTTGTGTTTGAAATACGTAGTAATGAAATACTTAAAAAAAATGGCAAAGACATTTCAAGATATAAAACTAATGATATAACGCAAATATTATTTTATGAAGGCGGAACGAGAAGTAATGGATATGCTGGTTTGGCTCATGCTGGTGCGAGTATCTTGCTCGTGAACGTAAAGATGTCTCGTCCTGAAAAAGTTTACATATTTATACTTAATCCTAAAATAGATTTACAGTCATATTTTAGTCCTGCTATTGGTTTACAATAGTAAGGCTTTTTACATTATAATTCTTCCATAATTTTTCTGTTTTTTATATTGTATTGATGTACCTGGTTTGGTGCAAGGTTACCTATGCTCATATGGGGTCTTTCGTTGTTATAAATGCAAAGTCAATAGACTTTCAGGAGCAGGTTTATTTAAAAGAATCAAATTGATTTAGAAAAAAGAATCTTGAAAATAAATAAAATGAAAAAACCATATATTCTTGTAATATTAATTAGTAATATTGTTTTTTTGTCAAAATAATCTTTCGCTAACGGAGAAATTAATATAGGAATTGGTAATTCGGTAAGTAAATTATCTGTGTAGGTTGTATAACAAATATATAGTGGTTTATATAATATTTTGTCCCAAACTGCAATTTCAGAAGCAACTTCAAAATATGAGAGATTAGAGGATAGTATGCACTGAAATATATGGATAATGTTTTTTTAAGATTGGCTGTTGGAGAAGAAACGACTCCTTAGGCTAAAACTTATATATCAGGATGTTTTACAGTTCCCGATATGTATCGAAATATTGTTTTTGGAACTTCTAATGTCTTACGTATACGTATTGATTAGAATGGTAACATAGGCATTGGCGTGACAAACCCTTACAGGTGCCGGAAATATTCATGCATGAGAAGTAAAAGTAAAAATAGATGCCAGAGTTGTTGCTCATTATGTTTTTGCAAATGATTATAAATTAAAATCGCTGTTGGGAGTTGAGAATTATATAAATGAAAATAATCGCTTGCCAGAAATACCGTCACTTTTTGAAATTGAAAATATCGGTTTAATGTTGGAGGAGATGAATTTGCTTAAGAAAATTGAAGAATTGACACTTTATATTATTGATCAGGATAAACCAATTTAAAAATTAGAAACTAACAAAAGAATAAGAAGAGTATGAAGAAATTAAAAAAAGCGAAAATATTAGCATTGTTTATTATAACATTATTTTCAATAAATCTCTATTCACAAGATATTGCTTTAGTAAATAAAATAGTTGGTCATGGAGATGCAGCAAATTATTATATTGGTCATTTTCCCGTTTTGGGATCAAGCGGTCTGGATATTCATTGGTATGGAGGTATACGATTTGGAGATGGTATAAATAATGATATCATGCATATAAGAAACGGCAGAGTAGGAATTGGAACTTATCAACCAACCTCGCCTTTATCTATAGGAGATAATCATGGGGTGAAACTATCAATAGGAAATTTGGCGTGGGCAAATCCTTTAATAATCGAAACTGGGTATACTGAACAGACTGGTGATTTTACAGATCTTAAAGTTGCAAGTTATGGGTCAAGTAGTGGAATTGTTCGTATTTTGCAAAATGGCAATGTCGGTATCGGCACAACAAAACCGGATTCGAGACTTACTGTGGCCGGAAATATTCATGCACAGGAAGTAAAAGTAACTGTTAATGCAGGATTAGTTCCTGATTATGTTTTTGCAAATGATTATAAATTAAAATCATTACAGGAAGTTGAAGAATATATTAAGCAAAATAGTCATTTACCCGAAATCCCATCTGCAACGGAAATAGAGAAAAATGGATTAATGCTGGCAGAAATGAATTTGACGTTGCTTAAGAAGATTGAAGAGTTGACGCTTTATATGATTGAAATGAAAAAGGAAATTGAACTTTTAAAAAGCGATAAAAAATAATTATGAAAAATATTGTCACCTTTATCTTCATTATTGCATCCTTCAATGCATTCTCTCAAATTAACTCCCCAAATGGAAGTAATATTTTTAGTTACAATGGTCTCGCTGATGTGATCTTTAGGTTTACAGATAGAGGGTCAGGGGGAAGGGCTTTTGTTCATGCAGACTACAATGTTTTGGCTCTAAATTTTGAAAATGATTTTAGTGGAGGAACGAGAATTGGTAATGATGTGTATTTTAAAGATAGAGGAAATTCTTTTATTGCTTCTGGAAATTTTGGTATAGGTACCACTAATCCTTTGGCAAAACTTGAAGTAAGGAATGGGAATATAATTGTGAGAAACTTTGAAAATAGGCTTAATGAATCAGCAATTATGATTGCGCATTCTATTAGTATTGGTGACTACGATACATTTGGAACTTCTGTTAGAACTTTTACCGAAAGTGCTGATGCAAATATTTATGCTCTGCAGTTTTTTACTCAGCAATCTCATCAAACTGGTCAAACTGAAAAATTGCGAATTCAAGGAAACGGCAACGTCGGCATCGGTACACCAAATCCAGATTCTAAACTTACAGTTGCCGGAAACATTCATGCACAGGAAGTAAAAGTAACCATTAATGCAGGATCAGTTCCTGATTATGTTTTTGCGAATGATTATAAACTAAAATCATTACATGAAGTCGAAGATTACATCAAACAAAATAGTCACTTGCCGGAAATTCCATCGGCAACGGAAATAGAAAAGAACGGGTTAATGCTGGCAGAAATGAATTTAAGCCTTCTTAAGAAAATGGAAGAAATGACACTCTATATGATTGAACAGAATAAGAAAATTGAACAGATAAAGAAAGAAAACGAATCTTTTAAAATTGTTTTCGAAAGACTATCTAAAATTGAACAAAAATTAAAATAACAGATGCATAAAAAAAATGAGAATAGTAAAATAATTATAGTACTGGCAATTGTATTGTTTAATGCAATAAACATGGTAGCTCAAACTTTAAACCCGACTTACAATATAGCGACACCTGGTGAAGCAGATACTTTTAAAGGAGGTTATACCTTTTCATATGTGGCTGCAGGCACACCATGGAATGGTGCATTAATAAGCTTTGGAGGAGGTGGAAATACCTACGATTGTCAAATAAGTTCTGATTATGGTTTAAACCGTATCTCTTTCAGAACCAGAAATGGTGATTATAACGTTTGGAACCCCTGGAATGAAATTCCAACAATATTAGGAGACAATAACTTTAGAGGAAATCAAAATATAGCAGGGTCGCTAGGTATATCTACATCGGTGTTAACTTCTCCATTGACAGTGGGGGAATTTCATGGGGTAAAATTATCAGTGGGTGGGACAACATGGGCAAGTAAAAATATCCTTTATACAAGTTGGATTTCAGGAATTGGAGATTTTACTGAAATAGATGTTGTAGGTAAATATGCAAATAATGCTTTTATAAGGTTAATTGAAAATGGTAATGTAGGTATTGGCGCAACAAACCCAGATTCAAAACTTACCGTTGCCGGAAACATTCATGCACGGGAAGTAAAAGTAACAATTAACGCAGGATCAGTTCCTGATTATGTTTTTGCTAATGATTATAAATTAAAATCATTACAGGAAGTCGAAGATTACATCAAACAAAATAGTCATTTACCTGAAATTCCATCGGCTACAGAAATAGAGAAAAACGGATTAATGCTGGCAGAAATGAATTTAAGCCTGCTTAAGAAAATGGAAGAAATGACACTCTACATGATCGAACAAAATAAGCAAATCATCGATTTAAAAAACCGATTAGAAAAAGTTGAATCAACTTCAGTAAAATAATAAAAAAAACTACATAATGTTAAAAAGCGAGATTTTATATCTCGCTTTTTTTATTTGTCAAATATTTTTCTACAACGTTGTATTTTTATTAAATCCTCATTTTTTCTCTTAATTTTTATATGTATGCATAGTAATTAAGATTGCGAAAGCGCTCTTCTTGTCGTTAGTTTAACAAAACAGAATACAGAAAAGTTAAAATACAGGCAAAAAACATGTGTAATATTAATTTTTTTTAACGTTTTTTTATTAATATCAAAATTATTTGTATTTTGGTAACATAAACTAACAAAAAACCTAAACCAATGAGAGTGTATTTGCTAATTATGTTGTTTTTCTGCGGAATTTCCTTTGCGCAGAATACAGTTACCGGTTCTGTAACCGACAGTAACAAACAATCTATTCCTGGTGCCAATATTAATGTAGTGGGAAGTTCGAGTGGAGCTTCAACCGATTTTGATGGTTCCTTTAAATTGAATACTTCTGCTAAACCACCTTTTGTAATTAAAGTTTCGGCAGTAGGATTTGAAACAAAAACAATCAATATTACATCATTAAATCAAAATGTCAGTGTAGTTTTAAAAGATGAAGAAACGAAATTAGACGAAATTGTAGTTTCTGCTTCAAGAACTCCTGAACGTGTAATCGAATCTCCTGTTACAATTGAAAGAATGGGAATTCAGGAAATTAAAAACACCACGGCAGCTACTTTTTATGACGGTTTAGAGAATTTAAAAGAAGTAAATTTTAATACAAGCAGTATTTCTTTTAAATCAATAAATACCCGAGGTTTTGCTACAGTGGCAAATACTCGTTTTATGCAATTAGTCGACGGAATGGATAATTCGTCACCAGCCTTAAACTTTGTATTAGGAAACTTAATTGGTGTTTCTGATATTGATGTGGCAAGTGTAGAACTTTTGCCGGGAGCGTCTTCTGCATTATACGGCGCCAATGCTTTTAACGGTATTATGTTTATGACTAGTAAAAGTCCTTTTGCTAATGAAGGAATAAGTGTTTATTATAAATACGGACAAACAAGTCAGGACGCTGCCGGAACAAATGATTATAATGATTTTGGAATCAGAGCGGCAAAAGCATTTACCAAACATTTTGCTTTGAAAGCGAATTTCACGTACATGGAGGCTTCCGAGTGGATCGCAGCAGATACGAGAAGTATGACCGGCGGTTCTGTTGGACATGCAATGAATCAAAATTACGATGGATTAAATATATATGGAGATGAAGTTACAACGTTTATTCCAAATGTTGGCCAGGTAAGTAGAACCGGATATCGTGAGCAGGACTTAACTGATAACAAAGTTAAAAGTATGAAGGCCGATTTTAGCGCTCACATCAAGCCTTTTGCAGATGATACTGAAATTATATTGCAATATAAAATTGGTACAGGGAGTACAATTTATCAGGGAGCAAACAGATATGCTTTGAAAGATTTCTTAATGCAACAGGGTAAATTTGAAATAAAAGGAAAGAACTTTTTGGAAGGGTTTATTTTACAAGTGAAGATGCAGGAGATTCTTATGATATGAGATTTGCCGGATGGAATGTAAACAGATTAGCAAAATCTGATAAAAACTGGTTTACAGATTACGGAACAGCATTTCAATTATCATCAGCAGTACTTGGTTTTAATGCAAATGACGCTGCTAATTATGCAAGAAATTTTGCTGATTACAATGTTGCGCCAGGTTTAGGATTAACTCCAAATATTGATCCTCTTAATCCAAGTGCTCCGAGATCAGCAAGATTTGAGCCGGGTTCTGCACAATTTAATAATGCGCTTACTACTGTAACTTCTAATCCTGATTTAACTCAGGGAGCAAAATTTATTGATCATTCAAAATTATATCATTCAGATATAAATTATAATTTCAGAGATCTTATCAAATTTGCAGAAATTCAGGTTGGTGGTTCTTGGAGAAAATATATAATGGATTCAGAAGGAACAATCTTTACAGATTACGATGGTCCGATCGATTATAAAGAATATGGTGCATATGCACAATTGCAAAAAAAATGGATGGACGACAGATTGAAATTTACAGGATCTGTACGTTACGATAAAAGCCAGAATTTTGACGGTAATGTTTCACCAAGAATTTCATTTGTATATTCTGCAGGTGAATCAAAAAGACATAATTTCAGAGTATCCTATCAAACAGGTTTCCGTAACCCAACTACTCAGGATCAATATATTGGTTTAGATTTAGGACCTTTTGCATTAATTGGTTCTGCAGCTGATAATTTAGATCGTTTTCAGGAAACTCAGCCTGTAAGTCTTGCCGGTCAGGCTTTACCAGGTAATGGAGCAACAGTTGATTTATCAGGTCGCAGTGCTTATGAAAACTCTTATACGTTAGCTTCTGTTCAGGCATTCGCGGCATCTGCAAATCCAGCTGATCTTAAAGTAGCAAATCCTAGATTAGTAAAACCAGAAGAAGTACAGGCTTTTGAAGTAGGGTATCGTACAGTGGTTCAAAACGACTTGTCTATTGATATCAATGGATACTACAATATTTACAACGATTTTATGAATACCTCGAGAGTAATTACTCCTTATTATGGAACAGCAGGATCAGATCCTACAGATCCTAATGTTCAGTTAAGTTATGCTGCTTTGGCTTTTGGTGACAGAAGAGTTTATCAGGTATACACCAATACTACTGCTCAAATTACATCATTAGGTTTTGGAGTTGGATTGTCTAAAAAAGTATATAAAGACTTTGAATTAGGAGTTAATTATAATTATGCTCAATTTGATTTTGATCAAACAGAAGATCCAAGTTTTGTTGCAGGATTTAATACTCCGAAACACAGAATTAAAGGTTCTTTTGGAAATGCTAAAGTGACTAAGAACTTAGGTTTTAATGTTAATGTAAGATGGAATACAGAATATTTGTGGCAATCTTCTTTTGGAGATGGAATGATTCCGGAAAATACAGTGCTTGATGCTCAGGTTAATTATGGTATTCCAAAATTAAAATCTGTTATTAAAGTTGGAGCAACAAATCTTTTTGGGAAAGATTACCTTCAGGTAGTTGGTGCAGGTATGGTTGGTCAGATGTGGTTTGCTTCATGGATAATCAATCCTTAAAACGAAAATGATTATTTGATCAAAAAAGATTTTCTTTCTTTTTACGGCTTACTAAATAAGAAAGAGCTAATAATTTAAAAGTTAATAACATGAAAAAAATATAAAATGGCTATTATTGGTTTCTTTGACCTTTATGGCAGCTTGTAATAATGACGATGATAACAATACTCCCGAAGAAGTTCCTGTAACTCCCGGTTCGGCAGTTTTTACAAAATATGTAGCGCTTGGAGATTCTTTTGCTGCAGGATATAGTGATAATTCATTGTTCAAGAAAGGACAGGAAAATGGATATGCCAATATATTATCTCAGCAATTTGCAGCAGCAGGCGGTGGTACTTTTACGATACCGTATGCAAATGATAATATTGGAGGATTATTGTTTGGAGGTCAGGTAAATCCGGCTTTCGGACCACGTTTGTACTTTAACGGAACCGCACCACTTCCTGTATCTGGCGTGCCAACGACCGAAGTTATGACACATCTTACAGGTACTTTTAATAATTTAGGAGTTCCTGGTGCTAAAAGCTTTCACTTAGTAGCAAACGGTTATGGTAATCCGGCAGGTTTGGCAATTGGGGCAGCGAATCCTTATTTTGTTCGATTTGCAAGTTCACCTTCAACTTCAGTTTTGGCAGATGCATTAATTCAGACACCTACATTTTTCTCTTTGTTTATTGGAGGAAATGATGTCCTGAGTTATGCAACTTCTGGCGGAGTTGGAAAAGATCAGACAGGAAATCCAAATCCGGCAACTTACGGTAGCAATGATATTACAGATCCTACTGTTTTTGCAAATGTATATTCTTCTATGGCAACTGCTTTAACTGCAAATGGAGCAAAAGGAGTAGTGGCAAATTTACCTTATATCACGGCTTTGCCTTATTTTACAACAGTTCCTTACAATCCGCTTACGGCTAAATCAATTGGACTTAATAATGAAGAAGTAGGGAAAGCTACCATAAAAGCACTTAATACACAATTATACGGTCCGTTAAAACAAGTGCTTACTGCATTGGGAGCCGGAGACAGAATTAATTTATTATCTGAAACTGCTTCAAATCCGGTATTGATAAAAGATGAAAGCTTACCAAATTTAGCAACTCAATTAGCTCAGGCATTTGCGCCAACTTTAGGAGCGCAAACTGCGGGTTTTTATGGTGCTGTTTTTGGACAGGCGAGACAAGCTACAGCTGCAGATCTTGTAGTGCTGCCAGTACGAACTGTGATTGGTACAGTGCCTAGTGCTGCTGACTCGGGAATTGGTATGATTCCGCCTGCCCCATTAGATAAATTCGGAATCACATTTCCATTACAGGATAAACACGTTCTTATTCCAACAGAAAGTGCTGAAATTAAGAAAGCAACAGATGCTTACAATACCACAATTTCTGCAGTTGCAACCGAAAAAGGTTTGGCATTTGTTGATACAAGAGCGGTTTTAACGCAATTGGCAAGTACAGGAATCAAATTTGGAAATTTCAGTTTAACGTCAGCCTATGTTACCGGCGGTGCTTTTTCATTAGACGGAATTCACCCAAGCGCAAGGGGTTATGCATTAATTTCTAATATTTTTGTAGATGCCATTAATGCAAAATACGGTTCAACTTTACGCCATGTAGATTTGAGCGCATATCCAAGTCAATATCCTAAATCATTATAAAAAACCATTTTTTTCTAAAAAGCCACTCGTTTTTAAAATGTAGTGGCTTTTTTTAATTGTGAAAAAAATTGCCATTTTAGATATTTCAGGCCTCACTTTTAGGAATCAAACAAAATCATGGTATTTTTTATGAAAAAAAATTGATTTTATATTTTAAAAAATTATCTTTGCGCTCTGAAAAAAGAGGTATTTTCGATAAACCTAAATAGCTATTTAATAAATACATAAGTAATGTCAAAAGTAATAGGAAAAGTTGCTCAAATCATTGGACCAGTAGTTGACGTAGTTTTCAACGGTAAGGATGTTGAACTTCCAAAAATTTATGATTCACTAGAAATCACTAAAAAAGACGGAACATTGTTAGTTCTAGAAGTGCAATCTCACATTGGAGAAAACACTGTTCGTACCATTTCTATGGACTCTACAGACGGTTTGTCAAGAGGATATGAAGTAGTTGGAACAGGAAATCCAATCCAAATGCCAATCGGTCCAGATGTATATGGAAGATTATTTAATGTAATTGGAGATGCAATTGATGGTTTAGGAAACTTGCCAAAAACAGGAGAAAATGGTTTGTCTATCCACAGATCAGCTCCTAAATTCGAAGATCTATCAACTTCATCAGAAGTTTTATTCACAGGTATTAAAGTAATCGATTTAATTGAGCCTTATGCAAAAGGAGGTAAAATTGGATTGTTTGGTGGTGCAGGTGTTGGTAAAACAGTATTGATTCAGGAGTTGATCAACAATATTGCAAAAGGTCACGGTGGACTTTCAGTATTCGCAGGAGTAGGAGAAAGAACACGTGAAGGAAATGACTTGCTTCGTGAGATGTTAGAGTCAGGAATTATTAAATACGGTGATGATTTCATGCACTCTATGGAAAATGGAGGATGGGATTTATCTAAAGTAGATATGCCAGGAATGAGAGAGTCTAAAGCTACTTTCGTTTTCGGACAAATGAATGAGCCACCTGGAGCTCGTGCACGTGTGGCACTTTCAGGATTATCTATCGCAGAGTACTTCCGTGATGGAGCAGGAACTGATCAAGGTAAAGACGTATTGTTTTTCGTTGATAACATCTTCCGTTTTACACAAGCAGGTTCTGAAGTATCAGCACTTTTAGGTCGTATGCCTTCTGCAGTAGGATATCAACCAACTTTGGCAACAGAGATGGGAGCTATGCAAGAGCGTATTACATCTACAAATAAAGGATCTATTACATCTGTACAGGCGGTTTACGTTCCTGCGGATGACTTAACTGACCCGGCACCAGCAACAACGTTTGCTCACTTAGATGCTACAACAGTATTGTCTCGTAAAATTGCTGAGCTAGGTATTTATCCAGCGGTTGACCCGTTAGATTCTACTTCAAGAATTTTAACTCCTCAAATTTTAGGAAATGAGCACTACGACTGTGCACAAAGAGTAAAAGAAATTCTTCAAAAATACAAACAATTGCAAGATATTATTGCGATCTTAGGTATGGAAGAATTATCAGAAGAAGATAAATTATCAGTATCAAGAGCACGTCGTGTTCAACGTTTCTTATCTCAGCCTTTCCACGTAGCGGAACAATTTACAGGTATTCCTGGAGTATTGGTTGACATTAAAGATACTATCAAAGGATTTAACATGATTATCGACGGTGAGTTAGATCATTTACCTGAAGCAGCTTTCAACTTGAAAGGTTCTATTCAGGATGCTATCGAAGCTGGAGAAAAAATGTTAGCTGAAGCTTAATATAATTATGATTTATGAGTTATAAATTATGAGTTTCAACTCACTTATAACTCATAATTTATAACTCATAACTAAAAAAAGATGATTTTAGAAATAGTATCACCAGAAGCAAAATTATTTTCAGGAGAAGTAACTTCAGTTACATTGCCTGGAGTTGATGGAAGCTTTCAAATATTGAATAATCACGCTCCTATTGTTTCTATTCTGGAAAAAGGAACTGTAAAAATTGCAGCTCCAAAGTTTAATTTTTCTAAAGAGGTAGCGAGTAAATTCACGAAAGTAAACGAACAGACCTATACATTAGAGATCAATTCAGGTACAATCGAGATGAAAGACAATAAAGTAATTGTTTTAGCAGACTAAAACAGTTTCAAAATAAATGAAAAAGCCATTCGCCGCGGTGAATGGCTTTTTTTATTTTTAGCAAATGGAAGAAAAAATAGATTTCGAAGTTTCGATTTTTGAAAAGAAAAGAAGTTGGTACGAATTGGCTTTGGCAGCTGTGTTATTCAGCATTTTTATTTATTTACTGATATATGTGATATATAGTTGTTGTTTTGATACTTCTGTTGTTATAATTACCAAACGTTTACGAGGTTTAATTATAATAGGAGGCTTTTGTATTGCTTATGGCTTAAAATTTTCCATGACAAAAAACATGCTAATAGATTTGGATACAAGCATAATAGTTTCCAGATATGTTGTTGGGCCATTTTCATACGATGTTAATTCAAAAATAACAGAATTTGAATATGTTTCTTTCTTTAAAAATAAGTTGGATTGTTATGGAACTAATCTTTGGTATGTCAAAAACAAACATTATAAAATGTATGATTTTGACAACAAAGAAGCAGCTTATCAATTTGCACTTGACATTTCCAATAAATTAAATATCGATCTACTTGACGCTACCGAAAAAGGAAACTTCGTCTGGATAGAAAAAGAAAATCTAAAATAAATAAAAGCCAGACAATTACGAATCGCTTTTATTTTTTACTTTTGAAGTATTAAAATCTCTTTATAAAATATTGATCATTATAAAAGTTCAGTAAGCTTTTATTATTTCGTTTTATCGCGTTGATAAAGCGTGATTTATTTATGTCAAATTTTATAAAGAAACTATATGAAAAATATAAAAAAAGTTGCCGTTCTTGGAGGCGGTGGCAGAACTGGAAAATATCTTGTAAACCAGTTATTAAAAGAAGGATTTAGCATAAAACTTTTGCTGCGACATCCTGAAGATTTTACAATTCAAAATCCAAATATCGAAATTATTAAAGGCGACGCGATTAATTCTAAAAGTATTCAGTTATTACTTGAAGATTGTGATGCCGTTATTAGTACAATCGGTCAGCGTCAGGGCGAACCTTTGGTAGCAAGTTCTGCTACAATAAATGTTTTGAAATCGATGAATGATTTTGGAATAAAACGCTACATTTTATTGGCAGGACTTAATATTGATACACCTTTTGATAATAAAAGTACCAAAACTATTTTGGCTACAGAATGGATGAAAACCAATTTTCCGGTAATTCAGGAAGATCGTCAAAAAACGTATGACCTTTTGGTGAATAGCAATGTAGACTGGACATTAGTTCGCGTTCCGTTTATTGAATTTACAGATGTTAATTCAACCATAATAGTTGATTTGGAAGATTGTCCCGGTGATAAAATCAATGCTGGAGATATTGCAAGTTTTATGGTTGGCCAAATTACAGATGATGAATTCATTAGAAAATCACCATTTATAACCAATTAATAGGCTTTAAAATAAACAGCGGGTGATATCAAACCCGCTGTTTAATATCATTTTCATAACTTTGCTTTTATGAAATTACCTCAAAACCTTATACAGAAATTAGAAATCCGAAAGGAGAATAACTCACTAAGAAAGTTGCCAAGCTTTAATAATCTTGTCGATTTTTCTTCTAATGATTATATTGGTTTTTCAAAATCAGAAAGCATTTTCAAACAAACGCATCATTATTTGATTGAAAATGAAATATTGCAAAATGGCGCAACAGGTTCTCGATTGATTTCTGGAAATCATGATGCATACCAAAACACAGAAATTTTTATAGCGCAATTTCATGACGCAGAATCGGCTCTAATTTTCAATTCGGGTTACGATGCCAATGTTGGCTTTTTTGGCGCTATACCGCAAAGAAATGATGTTATATTGTACGATGAATTAAGTCACGCTTCAATCAGGGACGGAATTACAATGTCGAATGCCAAATCGTATAAATTCAATCACAATGATTTTGAAGATTTAGAACGATTGATACAAAAGTTTCCCGAAACTAATATTTATATTGTTACAGAAACCGTTTTTTCGATGGATGGTGATAGTCCGAATCTGGAAGAATTGGTTTTACTTTCAGAAAAATACAATTGTTATTTAATTGTTGATGAAGCGCATACGTTGGGCGTTTTTGGAGATAAAGGTGAAGGTTTAATGCAGTATTTGAATCTGCACAATCGCATCTTTGCCAGAATAATGACTTTCGGAAAAGGATTAGGCTGTCACGGGGCAGCAGTTTTGGGAAGTTCTGATCTTAAAGAATATCTGGTCAATTTTGCCCGAAGTTTTATTTATACAACCGGATTATCCCCACATTCCGTAATTACAATTCTCACTGCTTATCAATATCTGGAAATCGAAAAAGCAAATATTGAAAAATTGCGCCAGAACATTGTGTTTTTTAATCAACAGAAAAATTTATTAGGATTAAAGCCAATGTTTGTTCGAAGCAAATCAGCTATTCAATCGGCCATAGTTCCGGGTAACCAAAATGTAAAACAATTGGCTCAACAGCTTCAGGATAAAGGTTTTGATGTAAAGCCAATATTGTCTCCAACTGTTCCAGAAGGTCAGGAACGTTTGCGTTTTTGCATTCACAGCTATAATTCAGAAGAAGAAATTAATCAGATCTTAGAATTGTTAGGAAATTTCGTATTTTAGCCCGCCGATTAAACGGATTAAGCAGGTTTGCACGGATGATTATGACTGATTTACTATATAAAGAAATTTCTAAACCTATTTTAAAAATATTTTACGACGTTTATAATCAACTTGGTTATGGCTTTCTCGAGAAAGTTTATCAAAATGCAATGTATTTTGAACTAATTGAAGAAGGTTATAAAGTTGAAGCTCAAAAGCAAATAAAAGTTTATTTCAAAAATAAATTAGTTGGCGAGTTTTATGCTGATTTATTGGTTGAAGACGCAATAATTCTTGAACTCAAGTCTTGTGAGTGTTTAGTAAATGCACATGTAGCTCAATTAATGAATTACTTAAAATCCACAAAAATTGAAGTTGGATTAGTGCTTAATTTTGGAGAAATCCCAGATTTTAAACGCTTAGTTTATACAAATAACAGAAAGCATAATTTGAAGAATCTCTCGGAATGAACATTTAGGAAGTTGATGTTTTTAGTTTAATAATTGTGATAACGAAAATGCAAAAGGAAATCAAAAAGATTTGAGACGAATTAAAAGAAGAATAGAAAAAATAGAACCCATCGTAATGATGGGTTTATTGTTTATTGGTATTTTTGTGGAATAACTCAAGTACAAAACAGATCGAACTGATTTATACAAATTATCTAGTTGGGTTTGTACAAATTAAAAAATAAATCCGCGATAATCGGCTCAATCTGTGTCATCCGCGGTCTATTAATTATGAAAATATTTATTACAGGTATTTCTACCGATGTTGGCAAAACCATAACTTCGGCAATTGTTGTTGAAGCCCTCGAAGCAGATTATTGGAAACCTGTTCAGGCAGGAGATTTAGATAATTCGGATAGTCACAAAGTAAAAAGTTTACTAAGTTGTCCTACTGAGCGAAGTCGAAGTACCAAGTCCCAATTCTATCCCAATTCTTATCAATTAAATACGCCCGCAAGTCCGCATTTGGCTGCAGAAATTGATGGAATTACAATTGATTTAAAAAAATTCAGGAACCAAAAACAGACAATCATTTGGTTATTGAAGGAGCAGGAGGAATTTTTGTTCCGTTAAATGAAGAAGATTCAATTATTGATTTAATTCAGCCCGATTATAAAGTGATTGTAGTTTCGAGACATTATCTGGGAAGCATCAATCATACATTATTAACTATTGAAGCCATTCGAAATCGAGGATTTGAAGTCGCAGGAATTATCTTTAGCGGAAGCGAAAATAAATCAACAGAAAGTTTAATTCTGAATAAAACCAAGATAAAATTTATTGGTAGAATTGATGAAGAACCGTATTTCGACCAAAATGTAATTCGCGAATACGCCGATTTATTCCGTGACAATCTTCTAAATTTATAGAACAAAGAATATAGAATAAAGAAAATAGACTTTCCTATCTTTGTCAAAATTATAGAAGTCTAGTCTTTTCTCTATACTCTCTACTCTATTTTCTAAATACCATGACTTTAACAGAAAAAGACAGCCAATATCTTTGGCATCCTTATACACAACACAAAACAGCACAAACTCCAATCGCAATTTCAAGAGGCGAAGGAGCATTGCTTTGGGATGAAAACAATAAAGAATATATTGATGCGATCGCTTCGTGGTGGGTAAATCCTTTTGGGCATAGTAATAAATTTATTGCAGATGCGATCTATAAACAATTGACTACTTTGGAACATGTTTTATTTGGCGGTTTTACACATGAACCGGCGATAAAAGTGGCAGAAAAACTAATGGAGATTTTGCCTAAAAATCAACAGAAAGTATTCTTTTCAGATAATGGTTCAACTGCTGTTGAGGTTGCGATTAAAGTAGCTTTGCAGTATTTTTTTAATAAAAGCGAAAAGCGAACTACAATAATTGCTTTTGAAAATGCCTTTCACGGTGATACTTTTGCGGCAATGGCGGCAAGCGGCATTTCATTTTATACGCAGGCATTTCAAGGAATGTTTATTGATGTTGTGAGAATTCCGGTTCCGGTAAAAGGGCAGGAGCAAGCTAGTTTTGATACTTTAATAAATGTAATTGAAAATCATAATTGTGCCGGATTTATCTTCGAACCTTTGGTGCAGGGAGCAGCAGGAATGGTAATGTATGAGCCGGAAGCATTAGCAAAATTAATTCAGATTTGTAAAGAGAATAATGTTTTGACTATTGCCGATGAAGTAATGACAGGCTTTGGTAAAACCGGAAAAACTTTTGCGATGGATTATGTTGATGAAAATCCGGACATGATTTGTTTGTCGAAAGCTTTGACAGGAGGAACAATCCCGATGGCTATTACAACTTTTACTCAAGAAGTTTTTGATGCTTTTTATGATGATGATATTAATAAGGCATTATTTCACGGACATACTTTTACGGCAAATCCAACGGGTTGTGCCGCAGCTTTGGCAAGTATTGATTTATTGCAAACTACAGAAATGCAATCTAATATTGAGAGAATAAATGCGAGTCATTTGAGATTTCAAAAGAAAATTGAAAATCACGCAAAAGTTGTAACTGCCAGAACTTTGGGGGTTATTTTTGCAGTTGAAATTAAATCAGATTCAGAAGAAAGTTATTACGGCTCAATGCGTAACAAACTGTATAATTTCTTTATTGAAAAAGGAGTTATTTTACGTCCGGTTGGAAATATAGTATACATTCTTCCACCATATATTATGACAGACGAACAGCTTCAAAAAGTTTACAAAACAATTGAGGAAGCCATTGAAATGGTGTAATTTTGCCCAAAGACGGCACGGATTAAATAGGTTTCACCGGTTTTAATAATTACCAGCGTAAATCAGTTTAATCCGTGGTCTATTTTTTTACTAAATAAAATATTTTGAATACACAAAAAATCTCCATAACAGCTTTTTCTTCTATTTCTCCGTTAGGAAATAATACTGATGCTGTTTGGAAAAAATATCTTGATAATCAACACTGTTTTTCGAAACAATTTTTAGATCAACAAGAAACTTCTGTTGCTGCTCTCGATCAGGAGTCAAAGCAAATTGTTGCTGAAGTCCGCGAATCAGATATTAAATATAAATTTCTGGATGATTCTGTATTGTTTGCTTTAACGGCTTCACGAAAAGCTGTTGAACAGGCAGGCTGGAGTTCTAATGATGTTTTTGGAATTAATATTGGTTCTTCACGTGGAGCGACAGATCTATTCGAGAAACATTATAAAGAATATCTAGATAGCGGAAAAGCACAAACTTTAGCGTCGCCAACAACTACTTTAGGAAATATTTCATCCTGGATTGCTCACGATTTACAAAGTGTAGGTCCGGAAATTTCACACTCTATTACGTGTTCTACAGCGCTTCATGCAGTATTGAATGGAGTTGCATGGCTGAAATCCGGCATGGCCGATAAATTTTTGGTAGGAGGAAGTGAAGCTCCGCTGACTGATTTTACGATTGCTCAGATGCGTGCTCTAAAAATATATTCGCGTATTGATCAGGAAAAAGAACCTTGGCCAAATCTGGCTTTTGATTTTGAGAAAACACAAAACACTATGATTTTGGGTGAAGGCGCAGCAGTTTGTTGTTTAGAAGCGGGAGAAAAGGAAAACGCAATTGCTTATATTACCGGAGTTGGTTATGCAACTGAGATTTTAGAGCATAATATTTCAATTTCTGCAGAAGCAGATTGTTTTCAAAAGTCTATGAAAATGGCTTTAAAAGATGAAAGTTTAGAAGATATTGATGCAATTGTAATGCATGCACCGGGAACAATAAAAGGAGATTTAACTGAGTTGCGTGCGATAGAAAAAGTATTTGGAGAGAATTTGCCTTTATTAACAACTAATAAATGGAAAATAGGACACACTTTTGGTGCTTCGGGAATATTGAGTTTAGAGTTAGCTCTTTTAATGATGAAAAATAATACTTTTATAGAAGTACCTTTTTCAGCAAAACAGAATCACACGAAAACAATAAAAAAGGTTTTAATTAATGCTGTTGGTTTTGGTGGAAATGCTGTTAGCATTTTGATTGAAAAAGCATAGTATTTGAATTGAATTTTAGCCATAAAAAAATCCATTCCGTTTTGCGGAATGGATTTTTTATTTAAGATTGTCCAATTTTAATTAAAAATAATCTTTTTAGTTGCAGTAAAGTCATTCTCAAGAGTAACTTTTACCAGCAATACCTGATTGGATGATTGCAGGTTTTGTATTTGCAGCTCTGTTGTGCCTGCTTTCTTTTTGTTGTAAAGCAGTTTTCCCGAGATATCGAAAACCGTTACCTCTTTGATGTTTTCTGTTGAAGAAGTTACCTTGATGGTTTTGTCTTTTACAGAAACCAGAAGTCCGTTTTCAATATTTTCAAAATCTCCCGTTCCAAGTGTTTTGTTGGTGTAACGCAATACCAAACGATCGGTAAAAGTTCCTTTCTCGGTAGTAAAGGTATAATCGCTTGTTGTTAAATCGTGTATTACCCCGGTTTTCTTGTCTTCCAGATAAATGGCATGGCTGCTCAAATCACCATCGGTCTTATCAATAGAAATCGTAAAATCTCCGGTTATCGTTGTATTGTATCCCAAAGGAACCTGATCTGTATCTGTAAAAGGCAGGGCACGTCCCTGAATAACATAATTGTTTCCGTTGTCAACACTATAGAAATCAACATACGGATTGGCATTAAAACTCACCCCGTCGTATCGGTCTTCGTATTCATTGGTTGCCCCTTGTACATAACCTACCAGCATTTGCTTGAAGACTCCCTTTGTATTGGTCATATTCAGCCATACGTGGTGTGCATCAGTAGTTTCTTTTGATGCGGATTTGAAAAACTGCGTGTTATCGGCAGCTCCAAGTCGCATATCATTGTTAAAGGTCACTGTTCCGCCAGCTTTGGACGTTGCAAAGAAGGATTGTCCGGCGCCTATGAATCCCGATGGTTCCTCGTTGTTATTTCCGGGTGTTCCTCCGGTAATGGCACGTTCTTTTACCACTGTGCTTCCCGTTAAATTATAACTGGCATAATCATCTGAAGTATAAGTGTAGGCACCTGTTAAGGTAACCGGTGTATTATGGGTCCAGAAATACAGGGTTCCTTCTAAAAGAGCTGTGTTTTGGTCCAGGAATTTTTTGGCGCTCAGGGCAGAAGGATATGGATTACCGATTAAATAAGGTTTGCCTGCCGTTAGTGTTTCGCCTAAAATTACACCATTGTTGGGCACGCCGTTAAATTCAGCAGGATAATCTGCTTTTACTGTCAGCGAATAGGTTTGCGGCCCACGGATGATATATCCTTTACCCACTTTCATAACCGTGTTTTTATTGGTAATTACCCAATTATCGCCACTGTATCCGAAATATTTATCCCCTAAAGTCAAAGGAGAAACATCAATAAGTTTTTGCGGGCTTACCGGTGTTGACCAATATACAAAATCACCTCGCCTGATTTTTGGGGCAATACGTTTGTATTTTATGTTTCCTGAGTTCACGGCATTGTCGTTTACCTGAACCAGGCTAGAATGGTTCTCAAATGTCAGGGATGCTGTTGGTGAAACCGTAAGTCCGTTTACAACCGTTAGGGTATAGTTTGAAGGTACTGTTATGGCTATTGCCGGATTTATGGTAAGGGAGCAGGCAGTCAAATCAGAAGATATGGTAAAAGCTCCTGCAATAATGGCCGCTTTGCTGGCATCAGGGGTGCCATTTGACCACGCTGTGCCGCTCCAGGTCGTAGAAGATTGATTGGTAATAACAACGTTTCCAGTAGATGGTGATTTACAACCAACACTATTTGTTACTCTAAAAGTATAGGTTCCGACCGCAAGACCTGTAACTGTATAACTGGTTCCCGAACCAGATGTTGTAACAGCGCCTGGATTTCTTTCTAATGTCCAGTTACCAGAAGGCATATCAGTTAATGTCACTGTTCCTTGGGCAGTACAGGTTACGGGTGTTGGAGTTCCTGTTGTAGGTGGTGTTAATAAAATAGTTGTTGTTGCAATGTTATCATTATTTGTATCTCCCGAAATATCTTCAATTATATTTAGTGAAGGATCTTTTCCTGTTACTTTTGCTGAATTAACAACCCGGCCAGCGGCCACATCAGCAGCCGTAATTGTATAAGTGCCTGTTAATGTAACTTTATCTCCTGGAGCTAATAAAGCAATTGGATTGCCTGTAATAGTTGGTACCAGTGGATCAGTAACCGTGATATCAGTAATTGGCACATCTCTAGTGTTGGTAACTTCAAAAGTATAATTGATTTTATCGCCTAATTTTCCACAAGATGACATGGAGGCTTTTTTAACAAGACTTAGTTCTGCAATTTTTAATGAATTACTATTAAAAGCAATAAAAGCACAATCTGAACTCCCCGAAAAAGTAACCACAAAACGATCTACCGATGCTGCATTAGAAGCATTAATGCCAAACGCACTTGCTTCAATTCCCAACATTCTAATGTCTCTTGTTGCAGCAGGAGTAAAAGCGACGGCACCATTATCAGCCCTAAATAAATCAAGGCTATAAGTCCCAATTGCTGTAACGGTATCAAATTTTATAGATAAAACAGTTCCTACTGTGTTTCCTGCCGCATCTATAAATTTAAAAGTATCATATTGATTCCCTGGTTCAGCTACCTGAGTTACTATTATATCCGGAATATTATCATTTAAACCGTTCGTATTTATATTATTGGTTCCAATTTTAAATTCGGCTACCCCTGCTTTTATGTTTGCAATACCTGTTCCAAGACTCAAACCATTCGTGCCATCCGTAAGTCTGGAAGCAAGTTCTGCACCTGTAGAAGTTGTTCCGGTTAATGCGGGGCGTAAAAAAGCACTACCTGCTGATTCATCTATCATTGAACCCTGCAGATAATACATATTTGTGTTTAACCCTAAAGTTTGAATTTTTAATGCTCTAAATTTTTGAGCATTAAAAGTTACTCCATTTGTAGTAAGCACATTATCATTAACTCCGGTAGAATAAGTTACACCGTTCCATGAAAATGCCAGTAAATTATTCTCTCTGTCAGGTCTGTTTCCTGATCCTGTTACAGCATTTGATGTCCAATATCCTTTCCAGTCGGTATGGATTCTTGAGACAGGAATAATGGTACTTTGGCTTAACATATTAAAGGAAACCAGAAAAAAAGTATTCCTATATTTTTTAAAAATAAAGAACGAATGGTTAAAAGTATTTTTGGGGACATACAATTTAAGTTTGGTTATAGTTTCTTTGGGGATAATTATAATTATTAGTTTTTTGATTTTATTTTTAAAACATGACTACCTGCATTTTGATTATTTATTGCAATTGTCATTATCCAAAAAATCCAACAACTTTCGCTGTCGGATTTAGTACTAAATTTGAGATATTATCTAAACATTGATTTTACTGTATTTATATGTTCATTTTCTAATATCACTTTTACAAGAATTATTTGTTGACCAATACCCAGATTGCCTATAGTTAATTGTTTATCATCAACTTGTTTTTTCTTGTATAATAATTTACCTGAAATATCATAGATATAAACTGTATCAATATTTTCTTTTGATGAATTTATCGTTATCGTTTTATTTTGAACTCCAACCACAACAGTTTCTGCTGTACTTTCAAAATCTCCTGTTCCTAATGTTTTATTTGTATAACGTAGAACAAAACGGTCATTAAAAGTACCTATAGCTGTAGTAAATTTGTAATCGGTTTGAGATAAATTAGTAATGATTCCTAATGTTTTATCTTCAATGAAAATACTTTTGCTTGCTAAATCACCATCTGCGTTATCAATTGCAATTGTAAAATCCCCAGCAATTGTAGATGAATATCCTAATGGCACAACATCGCTATTGTCTAGTGGCAAAGCACGTCCCTGAATGGATAATAATGTTGATTCATTATAAATGCTGTAGAAATTCACATAGGCATTCTGATTGAAAACTGCTCCGTCAAAATCGTTATCAAAATCGTTTGTTGCTCCGTCAACATATCCAATTAAAGTTTGCTTAAAAGCACCTTCATCATTAGTTAAATTAAGCCATACACGATGTTTTTCTAAACTTGCAGCTTTAAAGAACTGAGAGTTATTTCCAATAGCACGCATACTATTGTTAAAGTATGCATTACCAGCTGTTTTTGTAACAGCAAAGAATGATTGCCCTGCTGCAATTTCTCCTAGTGGAGTATCAGTGTTAGTTCCTCCTGTTTTTGAGCTTTCTGCTTTTGTTGCTATTCCTCCAAGTCTGTTATAAGCAGCATAATCATCCGAAGTATATTTGTTTTTCGTAATTTTTGTATTGTGGGTCCAGAAATATATAGTTCCTTCTAAAAATGAATTATTTACGTTTGATAAAAAAGCGTCTGCATCTATTGCTGATGGATATGGATTACCAATTAATTGAGGACTATCAGCCTTAAGTGCTTCACCAGTTATAATTCCGTTATTTGGGATTCCAATAAAATTTACCGGCTGAGCATAAGTAGTTCCTGTCCAATAATCTTTACCATTTGAATAAATGCTATTTGGTTTAGGAACACGAATGATGTATCCTTTTCCTGCTTTCATTACATTATTACCATTTTCAATTGCCCATGAAGTTCCATTATATGACATATACTTGTCACCTAATGTATTAGGAGATAATACTTTTAATTTTTGTCCTATAACAGGAGATGACCAATAAGTATAATCGAAGTTTTTCATAGGAGTCGAGATACGTTCCATTTGAAATGAATCAGCGCTTCCTGTATATGTAGCGGTATTATTTGTTTGTACTAATGATCCGCTGTTTTTTATAACAAGTTTAGCATTTGTATTTACAACAATGTTTTCGTTAACCGTTAATGTTAAATCAGCAGGTATTGTAAAAGTTTTACCTGCAGCTACTGTACAAGAACAAACTTCCAGATTTCCCGTTAAGGTTAAATCATTATTTACAATTATTGAAGAACCTGTTGGAATTATATTCGTCGATCCGTCATACACAGAAGGGGCATCAATAAAATTAATGGCAACATTTGCATCTCCACCATCTTCTCTTAAACGCACTTCAACTTTTGAGCTAGCGTTTAAAGGATACGTTTGCCCATTATTAATTAATGTTGATGCAGTAGTATACCCATTTTGAGTAAAGATTTTTGTGCCATCTATATAAATTTCAGCAACATCATCACAGTTTGCTAATTGTATTTGGTAACGACCACAAGCAAATCCCTGGCGTTTATATGTAATTGCAAATTGATCTACATCTATTGGAGCTCCTTGCCAGCCTGAGTAATAAGAAGGCGATTTTGTTTTGTTCCAGAATGTCTGCGTGTTGATACTTAAATTAGAATCTACGTAAGTACCTGCATAACTTGCTGCAACTAATGAAATGTCCGGAAGTGTAAAACCATAAACGTTCCATTTATAATCTCCAAACGGAAAAGTAGTATCGCCTTTTATAGCACCGTACGAAAATGAAACTCTAGCAGCTTGTGCATTTTCATAATATTCTAATACAAAATTATGCGTTCCGGCTGTTAAGGTATATTGTGCAGCGTATCTGATATAACTATGATCGCCCCATGAATTTGTAGGGCTCATTGCAACTAAATTTCCATCAATATACAATCGAACACCGTCATC
Organism: Flavobacterium sp. AC274; assembly: GCF_979258275.1. NCBI lineage: Bacteria > Pseudomonadati > Bacteroidota > Flavobacteriia > Flavobacteriales > Flavobacteriaceae > Flavobacterium > Flavobacterium sp. AC274. The sequence goes on from NZ_OZ409852.1 coordinate 803,879, forward strand.
TCCTCCAATATTAAAACTGTAAGTTTCAGTTGTTGCTACGTCAGTTTGCATTAAATAACGAACAAAGAATTTGTCGCTTGGTGCAGTACCGCAAAAGTTGTTTGCTTCTACAGTTGCATCTCCGGTAATTGTGCTTTCTCCAACATTTCTGTCAAAAATTGATTTTTCGGCTATAGATCCTACATACGTTGTTGCGTCCGGTGCATTACCTGTATAAGTATAAACAAACCCTTTCCAGTAGTTCATTCCTGGAGTTGGCGTAGCTGTACATAATGGCGCTGTTCCGTTTACATAAACAGTTGCAGAAGAATAATTTGAATTTGCATTACGTAATGTGTATGTAAATGTAGCTGTTCCGGTAAAATTAATTGCCGGTGTAAAAGTGATGTTAGTAGTACCGTTTACAGTTACAGTTCCGTTTGAAGGTTGTGTAACAGTAATTGCTTGTAAAGCAGAACCACCAACAACATCATTTGCTAAAATTGGAATTACAACAGCTGCATTAATTGGAGTTGATATAAAATCATCGTTTGCCGTTAGGGTGTTAACATCTTTTACTGTACCGGTTATATATGGACCTTCACTATTACCATTTCCATTTTTTATTTCGAAAGTATTATACGTGCTATAAACATAAAACCTTACATAGACAGTTTCTGTAGTAAGTACCGGATTTGTATCTGAAGAAAAAGCACCGCTTAAACTAGTCCAATCCGTAGCACTATTTGTTTCAGGAATCAAGACTTTAACTCCTGTTGCAAAATTGACATCTTTCGAATATCTAACCTGGAATTTCTGACCGTCTGCTCCTCTGTAAATAAAGTTAAATTGCTTTAAGGTTAATTGATGATTGGAGTCAGGATTTATTTTAAATTGAATGTATTTGTTGGCATCGTAACTACCGCCATTTTCCGATGGATTTGGCCAGCTTCCGGTTTGAAAAAAGCTGTAGTTGTATTTTGATACTGATAATTTAATGATGCGCCGGTAGCTGTTATTGGTGAGTTTGAATCAACATAGGCATTTGTAACCGGATTAAAACTATTTGAAGCTCCGTTCCAAAGAGACAATGTATTATCTGTATTATCTGCAATTGTTACTTTTACAGTAGCTGTTGAAGTTTCAGTCCCATTTGATATTGTATAGCTGAAAGTGGCAGAACCCGTAAAACCTACTGCGGGATTGAAAGTTATTGTTTTATCCGGGTTAATAATTGCAGTTCCTGTTGACGCTGATGGCGGAGTAGAAATTACAAGTGAAGTAACATTTTCTTTTTTTACGTCGTTATTTAACGGATTGATGTTGACTGCTAATTCTTTTTTTGTATCTACATAATCATTTATAGCCAAAATTTTAGTTGAGTCAAAGTTTGTTATTGTTCCTCTTAAAAGAGGTACAATATTCGTGTTTTTAGTACCTGTTTTTATTTCAAAAGTATTGTAAGTACTATAAGAATAAATTCTGATGTAAACAGTTTCGGTACTTAGAACCGGATTTATTTCTGTAGAAAAATTTGGGCTATAAGTCGTCCAGGAACTTGGAGATGCTGTTTCGGTAACTAAATCCTTAACTCCAGTTGCAAAAGTAGCGTCTTTAGAGTACTTAATTCTAAATTTTCCAGATCCAGATCGGCATTCAAAAGTAAAAGTGCTTAAGTCGGCTTTATAATTTGTATTTGGTTTTATTGCAAATTGTACATATTTGGCAGGATCATACTCGCCACCTTTATCTGCCGGAGTTGGCCAGCTTCCTGTTTGAAAAAACACACTATCATCATTTTCATAAATATAAGATAAACTTGCACCGTTTGATGTTACATTTTGGCCAGTTACAGTACTTGCAATATTTGTAGATGTAAATTGATTACTATTTGATGCTGCATCCCATTTTACTAAGTCAACCTGACTAAATCCAAAAAAAGGTAAAAATAAAAATAAAAGTAAAGTTTTCTTCATGTTAAATGTTTTCTATCAGGTTGTTATGCTGGCATAATAAATTGACCGAGCAAAGATAGATACATCTACGTGTTTGTTTGAAAAGGGGTTTTGGGAAGCGCTATATAATCGATGAAATGTCTAAAAAACCGATGAAATACATTAAAAAAAATGACAATTTGTGTTATTTCCTATAAAACAGTCAAGTTAAAAATAAGAAAAATCGCTAATATAAACGGAAATGAGTGTATTTTTTTGGAGTAATTATCAAAAAAACGTCAGATATGGTGAATTATCCTCAAAATAATGATTTTCTGACATTCCTTAAAATCATTCAATTTATAGGTTTTTTACGATTGTTATTTGAAATGCAAAAGAGATTTTCCTCACAAGCATTTTAAAGTGAAAAATCACTACAAATTTTGTTCAAAATCTTTCAGTTTATCATAAACCAAATTACTTTCATAACCTCTTCTTAATAAATAATCACAAAATTTCTTTCGCTTTTTTAAAGTATTTTTTTCACTTATACTATGCCAACATCTTTCAGAAAGTTCATCAAATGTGTTTTGGTATTCTTCAGCAGAAATTTCCTTTAACGCCAAAGTTATATTAGCATTAGAAATTTGCCTGAATTTCAACTCATTTGTAATTCTGATTTTACCCCAATGTTTAATACGATGCTTTCCTCGGGCAAAACTGCATGCAAAACGGGTTTCATTTAAAAAATTTTCCTGAATTAAGTGAACAATAATTTGATCCATCTCTTCGGTAGTCATTTTCAAATCATATAGTTTGGAAGTTACTTCAGCATGACAACGCTCCTGATAGGCACAAAAGTGTTCTAATTTTTGTATTGCTTCTTTGATTGTCATAGGGTTACAGCAAAATTGATAGTGTGAAAATATTAAATATTTTTAGTTAAAAGTAAGAATTTACAACTAAACACTTAATTTTTTAAGAAAACAAAGATAGAAAATTTCTAAATATGTAATTCTTGTAAGTAAATATTACTTTTATTAACATAAATATCTTTAATTCAGTAACTTAGGTACTGTGCGTTTTTAAGAAAAAAGTATATATAATCATTTACTGAAATCAATGTCCTTTTTTCTTAAAGATAGTACAGGTAAATAATTTGTTAAACTCTTAAACACCACTATTATGAAGCTAAAACTATCTTTATTATTTTCTATTATCTATGCTTCTTTATGGGCTCAGCCTCCACACACATTCACAGCCAATGGCTCATTAGTAGTCCCTGCGGGAGTTACAAGTATGGCAGTTCAGGCTTGGGGAGGTGGCGGAGCCGGAGGTGGAGCTGCTGGCGCTGGAGTACTTTTGGGAAGGGGTGCTGCAGGTGGCGGAGGTGGAGCTTATGCAGCGGCTAATATTACAGTTGTTGCAGGTAACACTTTATCGGTCTCAGTTGCAGGAACTACTTCTGGAACCCTTGGTAATGGAAACACGGGAGGAAGTTCTACTATTTTAGGTTTTGAAAGCTCAATTCTCGCAGCCGGAGGCGCCGGAGGCTTTGCAAATACTACAGGTAATACTCCTACAGGAGGTCCAGGAGGCACGACAAGCGCCTCGGTTGGAACAACAAAAAATCCTGGTACAAATGGAGGAAATGGAAGTTCTGCTCTTCTATCACTAGGACTTTCCTCTGGTGCAGGTGGAACAGGAGCTACACCTGGCGGAGGAGCTGGAGGAGCTGCGATTTCAAGTTTAATTTTAGGTACTGGCCCTGGAAATGCCGGAACCGCACCTGGTGGTGGGGGTTCAGGTGCTATTAATTCTGCTTTAGGTACTGCCCAGATTGGAGGTACAGGGGCACGTGGTCAGGTAATTGTTACCTATACCTGTCCTACTTATCAAATTAACGCAACTTCAGCTGCAAATGTTTGTGTCACATCAGGAACTTCTGAAGTAACAATCACCTCTTCGATTACCTCGTTGCCAATAGGGGTCTATACTGTAACTTACAATCGTAGCAGTCCAGCCGGAACTGCCTTAACAGCACCAATGACAATCACTACAGCAGGTACAGGAACCTTTACTGCTGGTGGTTTTACAACTCTTGGAACAAGCGACATAACTATTACATCATTAACATCTGGTGTTTGTGTTTCTAATATATCTACAAATAATACCGCGACTGTTACTGTATCTCCTGCATCTGTAGGAGGAACGGTTAATGGCGGCACAACAATTTGTAGTGGTTTTACAAGTGCTCAATTAACTTTAACCGGACATACGGGAACAGTTGCAAAATGGCAATCTTCAGTGAGTCCATTTTCAACATGGGCAGATATTGCAAATACATTAACAACTTATACTTCAGGAACACTTACTCAAACAACTCAATTTAGGGCTGTTGTACAAAGTGGTACATGTACTTCTGCAAATTCAGGTTTTACAACTGTAACTGTAAATCCACTGCCAAATATTGCTCTTGGTACGGTTACACCAGTTTGTGCAACTGGGCTTACCCAAAATACAACTTTAACTTATACTGGAACAACAAATTCACCAACGACATACAGCATTGTCTGGAATGCATCTCCTGCTAATACTTTTGCAGCAGTTACTGATGCAACTTTAAATGCAAGTCCGATTAGTATTGCCGTACCTGCTGGAACGGCTGCCGGAACTTATACCGGAACTATAACTGTCAAAAATGCGAATTCTTGTACTTCAAGTCCGGGAGTACCTTTTAGTGTTGTTGTCAATCCTTTGCCAACCATAACTCTTGGTACAGTTGCGCCAGTTTGTGCAACAGGACTTGCTCAAAATACAACTTTAGCATATACAGGAACGACACAAACTCCAACAACTTACAGCATTGTCTGGAACGCATCTCCTGCTAATACTTTTGCAGCAGTTACTGATGCTACTTTAAATGCAAGTCCAATTAGTATTGCTGTACCTGCGGGAACGACTGCCGGAACTTATACCGGAACTATAACTGTCAAAAATGCGAATTCTTGTACTTCAAGTCCGGGAGTAGCTTTTAGTGTTGTTGTCAATCCTTTACCTACCATTACATTGGGTACAGCTGCTTCTGTTTGTGCAACAGGCCTCGCTCAAAATACAACTTTAGCATATACGGCAACTACAAATTCACCCACAACATACAGCATTACCTGGAATGCATCTCCTGCCAATACTTTTGCAGCGGTTACAAACGCAACTTTAAATGCAAGTCCAATTTCAATAGCTGTTCCTGCCGGTACCGCACCTGGAACTTATAGTGGAACTTTGACTGTAGCAAATGGTAATTCTTGTATTTCCAGTTCTGGTGTGGTTTTTAGTGTTGATGTTAATCCTCTGCCAACCATTACCTTGGGTACAGTTGAGCCTGTATGTTCAAGTACAAGTTCTCAAAATACAACTTTAGCTTATACAGCAACAACAAATTCTCCAACAACCTATAGTATTGTCTGGAATGCTTCTCCTACGAATAGTTTTGTCGCGGTTACCAATGCAACATTAACAACTAGTCCAATTTCGATAGATGTTCCTGCCGGAACTGCACCCGGAACTTATACTGGAACCTTGACTGTAGCAAATGGTAATTCATGCGTTTCTAGTCCGGGAGCGGCTTTTAGTGTTGATGTTAATCCTCTTCCAACCATTACCTTGGGTACAGTTGCGTCTGTATGTTCAAGTGCAAGTTCTCAAAATACAACTTTAGCTTATACAGGAACAACAAATTCTCCAACAACGTATAGTATTGTCTGGAATGCTTCTCCTACGAATAGTTTTGTAGCGGTTACCAATGCATCATTAACAACTAGTCCAATTTCAATAGATGTTCCTGCCGGAACTGCACCCGGAACTTATAGTGGAACTTTGACTGTAGCAAATGGTAATTCATGTGTTTCCAGTTCGGGTGTGACTTTTAGTATATTGATAAATGAATCACCTTCAGCTCCAATTATTGGAGCTATAACACCTGCATCATGTACGGTTGCCACAGGTAGTATCGCTTTAAGCGGATTACCTGTCGGAGGGACATTAACGTTATATCCCGGTGAAATAATAAAACCTTATTCAGGAACAACTGTTACTATTTCCGGACTTTCATCCAATACTTACGCTTTTACAGTAAGTAATGGGATTTGTACTTCGGTAATTTCTGCAAATGCGGTCGTGCCCAGTCTAGTTACAAATACCTACACCACTTCATGGTCTAATGGAACACCTACAGCGGATCAGGACATTATTTTTGCGGGAGACTTTATCTCAGCTGGCGGTGGTGTCGGAGATATTACAGCTTGTAGCTGTACTGTAAACACAGGAGTAAGTGTTACAATTCAAGCTTTAGATACTCTTACGTTAACGAATTCATTATCAAATAATGGAGGAAGTGTAACTTTCGAAAATAATGCCAGTTTATTACAAATAAATAATGCAATCAATACAGGTAATATTACTTATAAACGAACTACTACTCCAATTCTTAGGGGAGATTTTGTTTATTGGTCAACACCTGTAAATCCACAAAGGCTTTTTGATGTTTCTCCCTTGACCTTAGGCGATAAATATTTAGCATATAATGGAGATCGTTGGGTAATCACCAATCTAAATACTACTATGATAATTGGAAAAGGATATACTATTCGTGCTCCTCAAAATTATTCAAATACTAATAGAGTTACTTTTACGGCTTCTTTTATCGGTCAGCCAAATAATGGTGATTTATTTGGAGAAACTGTATCAGCGGGTAAATTTTATTTAATTGGAAATCCGTATCCATCTGCTTTAGATGCAAATCTTTTTTTAAGCGCAAATCTTTTTTTAGACGGAACTCTATACTTTTGGACACATAATACTCCTGTGGTTTTAGTAGGTGCTTACCGATATAATTCGGATGACTATGCCAGTTATAATTTTACTGGTGGTGTTGGTATAGGAACACCAGCACCAACGGGAACACCACAAAATAACGACAGTACTCCAACCGGTAAGATCGGGGCGGGTCAATCTTTCTTTGCAACAGCTAATAATGCAGGAACAGTTGCATTTACCAATAATATGCGATTGGGAGGAATTGACAATTCTCAGTTTTTTAAACCTGAAAACAATTCAAATTCAGCATTACCTGAAAGACATCGGTTATGGCTAAATATGACTAATAGCGAAGGAGCCTTTAAACAAATGCTGATTGGTTACATTGAAGGAGCAACTAATGATTTTGAAAGCAAATACGATGGCGTAACATTTGATGGTAATCCGTATTTGGATTTTTATAGTATGGCAAATGATAATAAATATGTAATTCAGGGTCGAGCCTTGCCATTTACAAATACAGATATTGTTCCATTAGGTTACAGAAGCACTATTGCCGGCGATTTTACAATTTCGATAGATCACGTTGATGGCGATTTACGCAATCATGTTATTTATATTGAAGATAAAGTCACAAATACAGTTCATAATTTAAAGAGCAGCAATTATACATTTTCAACTGCAACGGGAACTTATACAGATCGTTTTGTATTGACTTATGTAAACAAAACATTAGGTTTGGGAGAATTTGAGGCGAACGATAAAAATGTTTTGATTGCCGTGCAAAATAAGATAATTACTATTACATCCAGTACTGAAAAAGTAGACACAGTTTATATTTATGATCTTACTGGTAAAATGATTTATAAAACAGCAAATTTATCAGATATAGTGGTGAAAATTGACAATTTGAAAGTCAAAAATCAGGTTTTATTAGTGAAAGTAATTTTGGATACCAACGAAACAAAAACATATAAAATAGTTTACTAGAAAGCAATAATACAGCGAAAAGTCCACTTGTTATAGACGAGTGGACTTTTTTTTGCGAAAAAATCAAAAAAATCAAGGTATAAAAAGTAGGGTTTTTAAAGCAATCGTTTTTTTGTTAACACAAAAAAATGCATTTGGTCGGTAATTGATGCTATTTGTCGGAAAAGTTAATTTTTAAAATAAAATACTTGTAATAAACTGTTTTTTACGCTTTATTTGGACTAGAATAATCTTAAAAGGAATACTTTATTTTAAAAAGTTCTGATGTTTAAAGAGTTAGCTTTTTTTGAAAGTTGAATTGGTTTTTAATGTATTTATTTTCAAAATTTGTTTGTAAATAAATGCTTTCAAAATGTTAAAATTTATTTTAACATTAACATTTAAAAACTGTTCTAATCATAAAATCGTAAGTGATTAAATATCAGTGTTTTTTATTTTTTAAAGAATGCTGATAAGTTTTTTTCAAAATGTAATCACAAATACCACTACTATATGATTAGAAAACTACTTTTACTTATTATTTTTATTATTTTTCCTGTCCTAACTTTTGGACAATCGATTTGGACAAATCCAATTACTGGGACAAATCCAGGACTAACTAGCCCATATACAACTGGGGAAACTAGAAATGCAAATATTTCAGTATCAGGAATAAGTCGAACTGGAGTTTCTGGTGCAAATGGAAACAATAGCTATACTACAGGTAATTGGAATATTGGCCTTACTACCAATAAATATATCGAATTTATTCTAACACCAAATAATGGATATAAAATAGATTTTATAAGTCTTCAATATACTGGTCAAACAGGTGGTGGTGGATCGGGAACTGCACCCTCAAGTTTTGCTGTTAGATCCAGTGTAGATAATTTCACTGCAGATATTGGTTCGGCGGTTGCAGGAACAAATACTATTTCATTATTAGGAGCTTCATATCAAAACATAGGTACAGCTATAACTTTTAGAATATATGCATGGGGGGTACAAATGCCACTAAGACATATGCTATCAATGATTTTACATTTAATGGTACAGTTTGCTCCTCTCCAATTACTACAGGAGCATCTATCTGTCAGGGAGGTACAGGTTCTTTAACTTCAACAACAAATGGAGTTACTGCAAACACATTTACAGGTTCTTGGAATGCTGCAACAGATGCTACAGCATCTATACCTACAACCTCAATGAACAATAACACAAACTGTGGTTTTGTAGCAGGGATTGTTAGAAATTACACGGCGACAAGTTTTACTGTTAGTACAACAGGAGTTTACACTTTTAAAATGACAGATACCAATGCTTATGATGGTATGGCATATATTTATTCAGGAAACTTTACACCAGGGACATGTCCTGGCGGAGGTAACTGGATAATTGGCGATGATGATAATTCAGGACTAAATGCCGAACCAAGAATGACTCCTACTTTAATTGCAGGAGTAGTGTATACTTTGATCTCTACTACTTATAATAACTCGTCGGGTACTTATAGTGGTGACTATACTTGGACTGTCACGCCGCCAGCAGGAGGTCAAGTTACAACATCGCCAGTTAGTTGGTATACAGTTGCGACTGGTGGCACGCCTATTGGCGGAGGATCTCCTTTCAATCCGGTTGGAGTTGCTGGTTCTGGTTTAGCTAATACTAATACAGTTGGCATAACTACATATTATGCTGCGTCAGGAGGATCTTGCGCAAGAACTCCTACAACTTTTGTAATTAATGGAGACACTCCAACTACATCATTAGGCACATATACTTTTTGTATCGATAATAGCATGACACAAACTACAGCAAATGCAACTGCAGGTCAATATGCTTTAGTTAATGTTGTTAAGGGATATAACTACACATTTGCAGTTGGAAATGTTTTCGCTAGTAATAACGAAAAACTTAATATTTTAGATGCTGCTACAGATTTAGAAGTTAGCCCTACTGCTAATAATACTTCTGCTTCGGGAGCTACAATTTCTAATTGGGTAGCACCATTTTCGGGACAGATAAAAGTGGTCTTATCGACAGGAAGTTGTTCAAACATTGGAATTGCGGGTACTGGTGGAATTGCCTTGACTTTAAATTCAATTGGTGATACACAAGAAACTCAAAATGAATTTGGTACTAATACCTGGGTAGGACATATTTACAATGCTGGAGGGGCTTCTCCAGAACCGTTTGTCACAGCTAATTATGCTGGAACTTACAACATAGCTACTGAAACTATTAATGAAGGTTTTGGAGGTGATGGAAATTGTTTCCCTGTTTACTCAAATGGAGTTCAAAGAGCAAGCATTTTTACTGAAGGATTTGCAGTAAGATATAAAATGAAAACTACTAAGTCAGGTTGTTATTTAATTACAATGACGGGCGATGATGGTATACGTTTGTTTTTAAATGGGACAAAAGTCTTTGATAGATGGGTTGAACAAGGTTCTACTACTTATAACAATGTTTTAGTGAATCTGGATGGAGATGACGATCTTGTATTTGATTATTATGAAAATGCAGGAGGAAATGTCGTAGGCTTTTCTATGGCAGCATTCAATGCAGGTGCAAATACTATTACCGCTCCGGCAACTGTTACTTTTTGCAGCAATGGTGATCCGGCTGTTATAGAGGGATCATTACAATATAACTCAAACGATGCAAATTTTCAAAATCCGCAACTTAATTTCCAATGGCAGATTTCTACAGATGGAAGTAGTTACACAGATATATCTGGTGCTAATGGTAGAACTTATGATCCACCAGCGATTATAAATAATACTGCTGCAAATATTGTAAGAAGGTTTAAAAGATTAGTTACTTTAAATACTGCCAATGTTCCTAACATTAACAATGTAAGAACAAGTTGCTTATATAATGAAAGTAATATTGTAACAATTACAACTACACCAACAGCAGTTATTTCTGCTACTACTGCATCGACATGTACTGGTGTTGCCTTTACAGTAACTCCAACTGGAACAATTCCTGCAGGAACAACCTACAGTTGGGGAATTCCAACAGTAACGGGAGGAATTACTGGCGGTACAGCAAGTACAGGATCACCAACTAGTATTACAGGAACACTTTTAAATCCTTCTGCTACTGCTCAGACCGCTACATATACAGTGACCCCAACCTCTGCGGGTTGTGCGGGTGCTACTTTTACAGTAACTGTTACGGTTAATCCTTTACCAACACCAACATTTACTGCCCAGCCTGCAGCATCAACCTGTATTGGCACTGCTGTTACTTATACTACACAAGCGGCAATGTCCAATTATGTTTGGGGATTTCCGGGAACTGCGGGAACAGATTATACAATTGTTTCTGGTGGAACTAGTGCTGATAATACGGTTACTTTAAGATATCTAACAGCTGGAAGCAAAACAGTTACGATTAATTATACAACTGTTCCTAATAGTTGTACAGCAACTTCAGCGACATCTTCATCTGCAACTACTGTAAATGCGTTACCAACACCAACATTTACTGCCCAGCCTGCAGCATCAACTTGTATTGGCACTTCTGTTACTTACACTACACAGGTATCAATGTCTAATTATGTTTGGGGATTACCGGGAGTAGCAGGAACAGATTATGCAATTATTTCAGGAGGAACTAGCAATGATAGTTCAGTAACGTTGAGATATTTAACAACTGGAAGCAAAACAGTAACTATTAATTATACAACTGTTCCTAATAGTTGTACAGCGACTTCAGCGACATCTTCATCTGCAACTACTGTAAATGCGTTACCAACACCAACATTTACTGCCCAGTCTGCAGCATCAACTTGTATTGGCACTTCTGTTACTTACACTACACAAGGTGCAATGTCCAATTATGTTTGGGGATTCCCGGGAACCGCAGGAACTAATTATACAATTGTTTCTGGTGGAACTAGTGCTGATAATACGGTTACTTTAAGATATCTAACAACTGGAAGTAAAACAGTAACTATTAATTATACAACTGTTCCTAATAGTTGTACAGCAACTTCGGCGACATCTTCATCTGCAACTACTGTAAATGCGTTACCAACGCCAACATTTACTGCCCAACCTGCAGCATCAACTTGTATTGGTACTTCTGTTACTTACACTACTCAAGCGGCAATGTCTAACTATGTGTGGGGATTTCCGGGAACTGCAGGGACAGATTATACAATTGTTTCTGGTGGAACTAGCGCTGATAATACAGTAACTTTAAGATATCTAACATCTGGAAGTAAAACAGTAACTATTAATTATACAACTGTTCCTAATGGATGTACTGCAACTTCGGCGACTTCTTCATCTGCAATTACAGTAAATGCGTTACCAACAACACCAAGTATAGCAGTACAAACAGAGGTTAACTGTACTACTTCGGGAAGTGTAACATTAAATAATTTACCTGCAGGTAACTGGACAATAAATCAAACTGGTTTCGTTTCAAATACAATCAATAACACAGGAACTAGCTATACAGTTACAGGTCTTGCAGCCGGAACATACAGATTTACAGTAAGTAATGGGACTTGTACTTCATCAGTTTCTTCAGATGTTACAATCCTCGATCAATCTTCTACGACCTGGAGCGGTACAGCGTGGTCAAACGGCACCCCTGATGCAAGCAAAGCGGCCATTATTGCAGGAGCTTTTACCATATCTTCTGATTTGACTGCCTGCTCCCTTACCATAAATCCCGCAATAGCCATAACAGTACCTTCAAACTATACCCTAACGGTTGTAAACGGACTTACGGTTTCACCAACAGCATCCCTGACATTTGAGAACCATTCTAGCCTGGTTCAGGTAAACGACAATGCCGTGAACTCAGGAAACATAAAATACAAACGTATTGCCCCAAAAATCAGGCGAGGTGATTTTGTATATTGGTCAACACCGGTAAGCCCGCAAAAACTTATTGATGTTTCTCCTTTGACTTTAGGGGATAAATATTTCGGATACAGTGGCGATAATTGGGTAATTACCAATAAAAACACGGTTATGAAAGTGGGTAAAGGATATATCATCCGTGGGCCGCAAACCTATTCGCTGACAGTAAAAGCAGATTATCCTGCTGAATTTAACGGCGTGCCCAACAATGGTGTAATTTTAGGTGAAACACTAACGGCAGGCAAACCGTATTTGATCGGTAACCCATATCCTTCTGCCCTGAGCGCCAAAAAATTCCTGGACCAAAACACAGCTATTTTAGAGGGAACCCTGTATTTCTGGACCCATAATACACCGGTTACCTTAACAGGTGCCTACACTTATACTTCAGATGATTATGCCAGTTATAATTTAACGGGAAGCACAGTGGTAAAAGAACGTGCCATTACCGGAGGAACACCCGGAAGTAACAACGAGGAACCATCTGGATTCATAGGCGCCGGACAATCCTTCTTTGCAACGTCCAAAGCTGGCGGAACAGTGACCTTTAACAATGACATGCGACTTGGAGCTGCCGATAACACGCAGTTTTTCAAATCCGCATCAAAAGAAACTACTGATGCGCACCACGTATGGCTGAATATGACCAATACAAAGGGAGTCTTCAAGCAAATGCTGGTAGGTTACGTGCAGGGGGCAACCAATGAATACGAAGACAGGTACGACGGGGTGAGTTTTAATGCCAATCCGTATGTTGATTTCTATAGTGTTGACAACGGAAACAATTATGTTATCCAGGGACGTGCCCTGCCTTTTACAGATACAGATCAGGTTCCTTTGGGATACAATACAACGATAACCGGAGATTTTACAATTTCTATTGATAAGACCGATGGTGATTTGAGCAGCCATTCCATTTATCTGGAGGACAAGAAAACCGGTGTAATACACGATTTAACAACAAGCGATTATACCTTTACTACCGAGAAAGGAACTTTCACCGATCGTTTGGTATTGCGTTACACCAACAAAACACTTGGAACGGGAGATTTTGAAAATACTGAAAACGGACTTCTGGTTTCTGTAAAAGATAAAACCATCAAGGTAACTTCTTCGGCAGAAAACATAAAAGAGGTAACGGTTTTTGATATCTCGGGAAAACTGCTTTACAGCAAAAAGAAAGCAGGTACAACAGAGCTGCAAATACAAAACCTGCAATCATCCAATCAGGTATTGCTGGTAAAAGTTACTCTTGATAATGACTTTACTGCAACTAAAAAGATAATTTTTAATTAAAAAGATAAATTAGTTTATTTCTAAAAGACGCACAATTGTGCGTCTTTTTTGTTTTTTGACATCAAACTAACCAGAGAAAATCACCTGAAAAATCACGGTAAGTGGGTATTGCAGGGTTTCAAAACGAATTATAAATTTAGTCCGATTCTTACAAAATAATTATTGACTAAATTTTATTTATATTTTGATAAAAAAATACTTTTTTCCCTGATCCTCTTTTTACCTTTTATTAGTCTGGAACTTTTGGCCCAGCAAGGCAAAGTAGATACTTATTTTAATACCATTGATGATGGACTAAACGGAGATGGTTTTGATAATACAGTCCGAACTTTATCAATACAATCTAATCAATACCTAATTGTTGGCGGTGACTATCTGAATCTTAACGGAATCCCTTCTCCTTATTTTGCCCGCTTAAATCCAGATGGAATACTTGATGAAAATTTTCATGCAGGCACAGGGTTCAACGGTAAAGTTTATACTTCACACATTCAAAGAGACGGCAAGATAATCGTTGGAGGAAGCTTTACATCTTATAATGGAAATAATTCAGGAAGACTTGTCAGATTAAATTCAGATGGTTCCTATGATGCTTCATTTAATACAACAATCGGGGCAACAGCAGGAATTATCTATGATGTTTGCGAGCAGGCTGATGGAAAAATTATCATCGTTGGTAGTTTTACAAAATACAATGGTATCACCGTAAATAGAATTGCACGTATTTTGCCCAATGGCGCAATCGATACTACGTTTAATACAGGAATTGGAACAACAGCAAATATTACAAACGTCGAAATTTTATCTGATGGAAAAATACTTTTGTCCGGCAATTTTACAGCATTTAATGGAATCTCTTCTAATAAAATAGTAAAACTATTTCCCGAAGGAAGAGTTGATGAAAGTTTTAATATCGGAACAGGGTTTAACGATGATGTAAATGCAATGTTTATACAATCGGATGGAAAAGTTCTATTAGGCGGAAAATTTAGCAGTTATAATGAAATTTCGGCAAATAGAATTATTCGAATTAATGAAGACGGAAGTTTAGATTCGACTTTTTTATCAGGATCGGGATTTAATGGAGGCGCAGTTCAGGTTATAAAAACAGATATTTCTGGTAATATAATGATTGGAGGATCTTTTACTGGTTTTTATAATGGAGCTGAGGTGAATCGAATTTGTGTTTTAAACCGGAACGGAACTATTAGAACTGATTTGGATTTTGGTTCCGGACCTGCAACAGCTTCAGTTTTAGCTTTAGAAAATGACGCAGAAGGTTCTTGGTATGTTGGTGGTTCATTTTCTGTTTTCGATGGATTAAATCAAGGCCGATTAGCAAAAATTAATCCGGCAGGAGAATATGATACAGCATATTTATCGGCAGGAGTTGGTTTTGATAATTCTGTTTATAAAGTGATTCCTCTGGAAAATAAACAGACAATGGTATTTGGAAATTTTAAAAAATTTAATGGCGAACAGGCTTCAAGAATTGTTCGGCTTTTAGAAGATGGAACTTATGATGAAAGTTTTAATTTAAGGCAATCAGGTGCTAATAATTTAATTAAAACAGCCGTTTTGCAACCTGATGGGAAAATTATTCTTGGCGGAAATTTCACGAAATATAACGAGATAGCCTGTAATCGGATAATTAGGATTTTGTCTGACGGATCAGTTGATCAAACATTTAATAACGGTTCAGGTTTTAATAGTCAGGTTTACGCTTTGGCAACTCAGTCTGACGGGAAAATAATTGCGGCGGGAGGTTTTACAAATTATAATGGTGCTGTCAATACTGCAACTCGAATAGTAAGATTATTACCTGATGGAACTCGGGATTTAAGTTTTAATGTTGGTCATGGTGCTGATGGTATTATTGAAGTTGTTTTGATTCAGCCAGATGGAAAAATATTGCTTGGTGGAAGGTTTAATAATTTTAATGGAAATTCTGCTGCAAAACTGGTGAGGTTAAATGCGGATGGAAGTATTGATTCCAGTTTCAATGTTGGTGCAGGTTTTGACAACTACATTTATGCAATGGCATTGCAATCTGATGGGAAAATTATTGTTGGAGGAAGTTTTTTATTTTATAATGGCACTTCCCAAAAGCGAATTCTTAGGTTAAATACCAATGGAAGTTTAGATATGACTTTTGATTCAGGTACAGGTTTTAATAAAGGTGACGTTCGAAGTATTTTGGTTCAGCCGGACGATCGTATCGTGGTGGGCGGAACTTTTTCCGGCACTTATAAAAACGTCGTTTCGTCACGATTAATAAGACTTTTAAAAACAGGAGATTATGATACTTCTTTTGATGCCCGTTTAAATAGTAAATTATACACTATGGCCTTCACATCAGATTTTAAATTAATGATTGGGGGAGATTTCAATTCTGTATCAGGAATATCCAAACACAGAATTGCACGTTTAAACCTTTGTTTGGATTCCTCAATTTGGAATGGTCACAGTTGGTCAAATGGTTTACCGTCAGGCGGAAAGCAAATCTATTTTCAAGACGATTATCCGGCCTTAACGTCTTCAAATATTTGCAGCTGTTATATTAACGAAGGTAAAACAGTAACACTTTTAAGCGGCAATACTTTAGCAATTGAGTTCGACTATTCAGGCCTTGGTACTTTAATTTTAGAAGATACAGCAAGTTTATATCAGCGGGACAATGATATTGTAAATACTGGTAATGCTAATGTCAAAAGAGAATCTTCGCCAATATTAAAATTCGATTACACTTATTGGTCTTCGCCTGTTTATAATGAAAAACTAATTAATGTTTCGCCAGAGACATTGCCGGATAAGTTTTTTTCTTATGATGCTGTTTTGGATAAGTGGAAGATAGAAAATGCATTAAATATCATGATTCCCGGCAAAGGATATAGTATACGTGGTCCACAGCATTTTTCAACAACAAAACCTTCAAAATTTGAAGCCACATTTAAAGGTGTTCCGGTTAATGGAAAAGTGGAGGTGAGTTTGGAAAAACAAAATAGCTTTAATTTAATTGGTAATCCATATCCATCTGCAATAAGTGCCGATGCTTTTTTGACTAACAACATGTCAAATATTTTAGGAACCCTTTATTTCTGGACACATAATACACCAATAACTAATAATAAATATACATCTAATGATTATGCTGCTTACAATTTGCTGGGAGGTATTGGTACAGGTGGCGCAGTTTCATTAGGTATAAATGAAAGTATTCCCGATGGAACTATTGCCTCAGGACAAGCATTTTTTGTAATCAGTAAAAATTCTGAAATTGCCGAATTCAATAATAGTATGCGCATTTCTGGTCGAAATTCTGCTTTTTTTAAGCAAGCCAAAACAAAAGAAAATATTGTCGAAAAACATAGAATCTGGTTGAATCTTAAAAATAACGAAGGCGTTTTTAAACAGATTTTATTGGGATATATAAATGGGGCAACCAATTTGTATGATGAAAGTTATGATGCGGAATCTTTTAATGGAAATCAATTTGTAGATTTTTATAGTGTTGTTGAAAATAAAAAATTAGTAATTCAGGGCAGAGGTTTGCCTTTCGAAGATACTGATTCTATTTTGTTAGGCTATTCAAGCACTATTGATGGTGAATTTAGTGTTAGTATTGACCATGATGATGGACTGTTTAGTAATCTAAATGTTTTTATTGAAGATAAGGACTTGAAAATTAAACATGATCTAAAAGAATCGCCCTATTTATTTTCTACAAAAAAGGGAAATTTTAATGAACGTTTTGAGTTGAATTTTATTAGTAAAGATTTAAAAACAGATAATCCGGAGAGAGAAATAAATCAAATATCAGTTTTTGTAAACAACAATAATATAATTATCGACGCTAACAAAAATGAGATTAAGGATATTGCAATTTTTGACATTTCTGGTAAACAGATCTACAGAAAAACTAAGATAGAAAACTCCAGATTTAGTATTGAAAATCTATCTTCCAAAAATCAAATTTTGCTACTAAAAATATCGTTGAAAAACGGATATCATTCAATACGTAAAATTTTATTTTAATAAGTTTTTACTTTCCATTTTGAATGATCATTTTGCGTTTAAAGAGCGACTATTTTTTAAATAAAATTTCAACCCAATATTGTTTTCCAGACGTTTTTTTTGGGGTTAAATTTATTTTTAACATAATTTTTTTTCAAATTATTATAATTTTTAAAAAATAATGAAAAATGCATATTTATAAAATCAGATGATTTGCATTTTTTATATGATGAATTACTTAAAAAAAAGTATTTATGAGAAATAACTTAAAATAGTAAAATCGAGTTTAATTGACTGAAATACAGAGTATTAATTTAATCTTAGTTAATAGAAAATTGTAAATTGTTTATGGTGTTTTGAGGAAAAAAAGGTGATAAAAAAAGCCTTAAAATTTCCTCAGGGATGGACTAAAAAAAGCAAAATTCTTAAGAGCTTTTTTTGAAAAATAATTTACTAAAAGATCTATTGTTTAAATTTAAATACCACGTGAAATGAACCGAAAATTACTATTTATTTTTTCAATGTTATTTTGTTTTGGATTTTCAAATGGAGCTACCATAACAAGTACAGGAACGGGAAATTGGACAGTTACAACATCATGGATTGGCGGAACAGTACCTACTATAAATGATGATGTTATTATTGCTTCCGGATCAACCATAACGCTTAGCACAAATGTTTCAATAAAATCGTTAACGATAAACGGAACATTATTTGCTTCAGGAGATCCAATAGTATCAACTTCTGCAGGAAATATTCTGGTTGTTACTATTAATGGAGTACTGGATTTTAATACAAATCAGAGTTCTATTCGTTTTCCCGCCGGGACAATCGTAGATATCAATCCACCGGGGAAAATTGATGACACAGGAGGAGGATGCTCAAATCAGGTTGCTTTGTATATCGGTACAGTAAAATTTGCCGTTTGTGTAGGAAGTGGCAATGCCGAATATACTTTCGCGCAGCTTAATAATTTAGGAGGAACTTTACAATCAAAGCCTACAAGTAATGCGCCAATTTGTGAGGGAAGCACTCTTAATTTTACCGCAGCAAAAGATGGAGCAGACGGAGCTGCATTGAACTGGCATTGGTCTGTAAAACTTCCCGGTGCGGCATCTTTTGTAAACTATCCAGATAAACAATCAGTAGTATCTTTTACAAATGCTGTATCAGGTTCTTATGAAGCCAATCTTACCTATACTACTACTTATGGTGGATCTGTTTACACCAGTTCTAAAACTATTTTTGCAACCGTTAATGCCAGACCTGCTGTTCCCACAATATCCACAAGCGGGGCTACAACATTTTGTGATGGTGGAAATGTTACATTGACTTCTATTACCGGAACAAGTTATTTATGGTCAACGGGTGCAACTACAAAAAGTATAGTGGTAACAACATCCGGAAATTATTCTGTTCAGGTAACAAATGCCACAGGATGTCAAAGCCTTGCCTCTTCAGTCACGACTGTTACCGTTAAATCTTCATTACCCACACCCAATGTTGTTACTATTACACAACCAACTTGTGTTATCCCAACAGGAAGTGTAGAACTTAACGGATTTATATCTGCAACAAATGGACAAGTTTACCAAAGCGGTTCATCAACTCAAACTTATTCCGTTTCGGGTTCCAATTATACAATTGCTAATTTAGCTCCCGGAACATATACTTTTACGGCACAGGATGGTGTAAACTGCACTTCATTGCCAACAGTTAGTATTGTAATAAAAGCACCGGATGTAAATACGTGGAATGGAACAACATGGTCGAAAGGGAGCGTGCCGATATCTTCTGATATCATTGAATTTGCCGAAAACTATCAGTCAACAGGAGATATAAGCGGTTGCTCTTGTAAAGTAAAAGGGGGAAAAGAAGTGACAATAAATTCTCCACATACATTATTTATTGATAACCAACTTACGGTAGAATCTGCAACAGGAACAAAATTAATATTCGAGAATAATGCAAGTTTAATACAACGTAATAATGTTATTAATACCGGAAATATTATTTACAAACGAATAAGCCCGCAAATTCGCCAGGCCGATTTTGTGTATTGGTCAACTCCGGTAAGCCCACAAAAACTGGTTGATGTTTCGCCATTAACTTTAGGGGATAAATATTTTAGATATAGCGGAACAAATTGGGTAATCACAAACAGAAGTACGACTATGGTTGTTGGAGAAGGTTATATAATTCGTGGTCCGCAAACTTATTCTAATACAATCAGAGCCGATTACACAGCTTCTTTTATTGGAGTTCCCAATAATGGAAATGTAACCAGTGCGACATTAGATAGCGGAAAATTTTATTTGCTCGGAAATCCTTATCCTTCAGCATTAGATGCCGATCAATTTATTTTGAATAACCCGGTTTTAACCGGAACCTTATATTTCTGGACACACAACACGCCCGTAGTATTTGGAACTTCTTATAAATACAATTCAGATGATTATGCAAGTTATAATTTAACTGGGGGCGTTGCAGCCAAAACAGCAACCACAGCATCAGGAAACAATAAGGAAATACCAGGCGGTAAAATAGCAGCCGGGCAAGGTTTTTTTACTGAAACAAGCTCGTCCGGAACAGTAACTTTTACAAATGCGATGCGTTTTGGCTCAAACAGTCAGTTTTTTAAACCAGCAAAAACTTCAAAAGCTGCACTTGAAAAAAATCGGTTATGGCTTAATATGACTAATGATGGTGGTGCCTTTAAACAAATTTTAATTGGTTATATTGAAGGAGCTACTAACGATTATGAAACCAGATATGACGGTCAAACAATTGATGGTAATCCATATTTGGATTTTTATAGTGTAAATAATGGACATAAACTTGTAATTCAGGGACGCGCCGTACCTTTTTCGGATACTGATATTGTACCGCTTGGATATAAAAGCACAATTGCTGGCAATTTTACTATTTCTATAGATCAGGCCGATGGTAATTTGGTTAATCAGGCTATTTATTTAGAAGACAAAACTACCAATTCAATTCATGATTTAAGAACCGGCAATTATACCTTTACAACGTCAACAGGTATTTTTGATGGTCGTTTTGTGTTACGTTATGCTAATAATAAAACCTTGAAAAAAGTTGCTATTGAAGATGTGGAACAGAAAATTTTGGTTTTTGCAAAAGAGAAAATTATCAAGGTAACATCAACCAAAGAAAACATTAAAGAGGTTTTTATTTTTGATGTTACCGGAAAATTGCTTTATAATAAAAAGAAAATAGATAGTACAGAATTGCAGATATCCGGTTTACAATCTAATCAGGTTTTGTTGATTAAAACAATTTTTGGTAATGGAAATGTAACTACTACAAAAATGGTATTCTAAATAGTGGTTTAATAAAAAGCCGTTGTAAACCTTTAAGTTCACAACGGCTTTTTTAATTATATCAGGCAGACTTTGCCAGATTTTCAGATTTCGTCAGATTTTGATGTGTGTTCTGAATTGCTTTTTCGTTTTTATAGTCAATCCATTTTTGACCTTTAAATTTTCGCATCAAAATATCAAAATGCCGCATAATAAATACATTATAAGCCGCCTTTGATAAATGGGCAATATTTTTTGGAAAAGCACGCAAACTCATAGAAAAACCAGGAGTTAAGTATTTCATATAATGCCAATATCCTTCTGGCATGTACAATACTTCGCCATGTTTAAGATTAGTAATATAACCTTCGGCATTTTTAAGGGCGGGCCATTTTTCATAATCAGGATCATCAAAATCAATGTCTTCTCTCGAAATTAAAGCGTGCGGAACTTTGTACATATATTTAGACTGATCCGGAGCAAAAAGCATGCATTGTTTTTCTCCATGAAAATGAAAATGCAAAATATTAGAATAATCAATATCATAATGCATAAAAACCTTTGAATTTTCTCCACCAAAAAACAACATGGGCATTTGCTTCACTAATTTCAAGCCAATATCAGGCCATAAAAAGTCGTCTTTTAGCGTTGGTATTTCTTTCATTAAATTATAAAGGAAAATGCGGTAGTTTGTTGGCTTGGATTCTAAAAGATCAATGTAGTCGCTCATCTTCATTTTAGTGTGCGCTTCATTAAAGCCATCTTCGTGGTTTACAGGTCTGTTATCGTATAAAGGAACGATAGTATCACCTGCGATTTCTTTCATATATGATAATTTCCATTTAGAATAAGCCGGCCAGTCTTCAGTCAGCTCTTCGATAACAACGGGAATTTGGTTTTTTACGTATTGGGAAATAAAATCAGATTTTGAGATTTTTTTACCCTTTCGATTTGTTTTAAATTCATCTCTTTTAAATAAAAAAATTGCTTATAACACTTGTTATAAGCAATTTAAAAATATTTTTAGAGATTTATTAACTCAATAACTTAAATTTTTGATTTGATCGAAGCCTCAAGATTTCTTTCAATAGTATGTCCCGGTCTTGACCATTTTGGTTTTTCGCCTAAAGGAGCAAATTGAGAATCTGATGCTTCAACAGTTTTTGGCTGCGAAACTTTAGTAAATGGCTTTTGCGGAATTAATCCTAACATTTCAAACATTTTCATGTCTTCGTGTACATCAGGATTTGGTGTAGTAAGTAATTTGTCTCCGGCAAAAATAGAATTGGCACCTGCAAAAAAGCACATTGCTTGTCCTTCACGGCTCATATTTGTTCTTCCTGCAGATAAACGTACTTGTGTATCCGGCATTACAATTCTTGTAGTAGCCACCATACGAATCATTTCCCAGATTTCAACTGGTTTTTCTTCTTCCATCGGAGTTCCTTCAACAGCAACCAAAGCATTAATTGGCACAGATTCAGGTTGAGGATTTAAAGTCGAAAGTGCTACAAGCATTCCTGCTCTGTCTTCGATACTTTCTCCCATTCCAATAATTCCTCCGCTACAAACCGTAACATTCGTTTTACGAACATTTTCGATCGTTTGCAAACGGTCTTCGAAACCACGTGTAGAAATTACATCTTTATAATATTCTTCAGAAGTATCTAAATTGTGATTGTAAGCATATAAACCTGCTTCCGCCAAACGTTGCGCCTGGTTTTCGGTAATCATACCCAAAGTACAGCAAACTTCCATATCGAGTTTGTTGATGGTACGCACCATTTCTAAAACCTGATCAAATTCTTCACCATCTTTTACATTTCTCCAGGCAGCTCCCATACAAACACGAGATGATCCGCTTGATTTTGCACGCAAAGCCTGAGCTTTTACCTGACTTACACTCATCAAATCGTTTCCTTCAACTCCTGTATTATATCGTGCAGCTTGCG
The DNA here is from genome assembly GCF_979258275.1 of Flavobacterium sp. AC274. NCBI lineage: Bacteria > Pseudomonadati > Bacteroidota > Flavobacteriia > Flavobacteriales > Flavobacteriaceae > Flavobacterium > Flavobacterium sp. AC274. Next base: position 827,047 of record NZ_OZ409852.1, read on the forward strand.
GGCAATAACCGCAATCTTCAGGACAGCCTCCGGTTTTAATAGATAGTAATGTAGATACCTGAACTACGTTCGGATCATGTTTTTGTCTGTGAATTGTTGCTGCTTCATACAGCAAGTCCATCATTGGTTTATTATATATGGCGATTATCTCGTCTTTTGTCCAGTTGTGTTTTGTAATACTCATTAGGTACATTGTTTTTGAAGCTTCAAAAGTAACGAAATTGTTCTAATCAACCAATGCCGAATTCTGTAAATGAACAATTGATAGTTATTTTCAAAAAGAAACACTCTAAAATCATATAATTATATCTTTTTATGATTTTAGAGTGTTTAAATTATGTATTTTATTCTAAAAAATTAATCGGCTGCATATTTATTGTTCCAATACAACATCATCATTAAAGTAACAATAACAGAAGAGGCAAGTCCTTCAAATAATAAACAAATGCAATAAGTTGGTACAGATGGATTTCCGCCAAACATAAATGCTTCAGACAATGTTTTTACATATGCATCACCACCTCGTGCGTAACTGTAAACTAACAAGCCAAAAACACTCATGGATACACCAACTACAGATGTTGTCATAGCAGAAACTGCGTTGGATACGAAGTTGGTTTCTCCTTCATGAAGGTTCATCTGCATGGTTCTGTTTACGCCATAAAATATAAAAAAGACATTTAGCGTACGTAAAAAACAAATCAGCGAGTCCTAAAAGATTCATCAATAAAAAATAGATGCCAATTCCCAGGAAAATTAAAAAACCGTTGGTAATTTCTTTAGGTAATTTCATAGTGGTTATTTTTAAAGAAGTTAATAGTAAATTGTTGACAAACAGAGTTGTATATCAAATTTACTAAAAAAAGAAGTACGACGATTTAAAAATAACCAAAAGTATTGGAGTGCTTATTTAAAGTTGTCCCACAAAGTCTAAGGCAGTCTTTTTATCCTGATTTAATTGTTCTTTAAGTAAATCTACCGAACCGAATTTTTGCTCCTCCCGAATATATTCCAATAAAGAAATCTCTAGTTTTTGACCATAAATATCAGCATCAAAATCAAAAAGATTGACCTCGATAGTTTGCTTTTGTCCATTTACAGTTGGATTAAAACCAATATTCATCATTCCGAAAATGGCTGTGTTATCAATAAAGGTTTTCACAATATAAACACCGTTTTTTGGGATCTTTTTATAATCTTCTTCAATTTGGATATTGGCCGTTGGAAAACCAATTGTTCTTCCTAATTGTTTTCCTTTTACAACTTCGCCGCTTAAAAAATAAGCATAACCCAAATAATCGTTGGCCAAAGTTATATTTCCTTCATCTAAAGCTTTTCTGATTTTGGTAGAACTTACCGAAACATCCTGAATTTCCTGTGCCGAAATTTGTTCTACTTCAAAACCATATTCAGCACCAAAAGCAATTAAATCATCAATATTAGCCGTTCTGTTTCTTCCAAAACGGTGATCATGCCCAATAATTATCTTTTGAATATGAAATTGATCAACTAAAATAGAATGAACAAATTCCTCAGCTGTTAATCTCGAAAAACTTTCGTTAAACGGATGAATAACAAGATTTTCTATTCCGGTTTCTTCTAATAGTTTAGATTTTTCGGCAATCGTATTTAAAAGTTTTATTTCTGATTTTTCCTGTAGAACCATTCGCGGATGCGGAAAAAAGTAAGCACTAAACTTTCGTATTTTCCGTTTTCAGTATTTTGGGTAATTCGTTCTAAAATTTTTTTATGACCAATATGTACGCCATCAAAGGTACCAAGAGTTAAAATAGTTTTCTTGGTTGATTGAAAATCGTTTATAGAATGAAAGAGCTTCAAAGCAAATTGTTTAGGATGGTGCAAATTTATACTATCTATTTTAAATTTGACACTAAGGTTAATTGATTTTTTAAGATTATAAAGTCACTTTTTGTGATAATTGACTCGCTGGTCGATAAAAAACCATTAATTGTCGTATATATGTAAGAATTTAATTTAATTCACTTAATTTTGATTTTTCTAAATCCCTTGAGTATGAATAAACAGTTACTATTTTTATTACTTATTTTTTGTTGTGTCAAAGGCCATGCTCAAAATGATGATTTATGGCAAAGGAGTTCTGGTTCAGTTTTGAATAAAAGTATAAATTCGTCTGATTCGAATAAATTATATTATAAATTGAATTCGGATTTTCTGAAAGCAAAACTTTCATCGGCAACCAATAAAAGTTCAAAAAATAGTACTTCAGAAATTACAATTCCTAATTCGGAAGGTGTTTTGGAAAGATTTTCGGTTTGGGAATTTTCAAATTTCGATCCTGAATTACAGGCAAAATATCCTGAAATTAGAGCTTACGAAGGTCGTGGATTAGATGATAAATCGGCAAAAATACACTTTAGCGTTTCACCAATTGGCACGCAAACAATGGTAATTCGTGCCGATAAACCTTCTGAATTTATAGAGCAAAATCCGGATGATAAATCAGAATACATTTTGTTTACTTCAAATAAAACAGAAAGTTCGAAATTAATTTGTAAAACTATTGATGTAAAATCAGACCGTAATAGTTCAGATAAAACTGCAAAAACAACTTCAAATAACAAAGTTTTTAAAACAATGCGATTGGCATTGTCATGTACCGGAGAATATACTTCGTATTTTGGAGGTACAAAAGTTGGGGCACTTGCCGGAATGAATGCAACTTTATCAAGAGTTAACGGGATTTTAAATAAAGACCTGGCTGTGCAATTAATTTTAATTGCAAATAATGATGCTGTAATTTATACAAATTCTTCAACGGACCCTTATGCGAATGCAACTGATGGAGTAAAAGGTTCGTGGAATACACAAGTACAATCTACTTTAACCAGTGTAATTGGTGAAGCTAATTATGATATTGGCCATTTATTTGGTGCATCTGGAGGCGGAGGTAATGCAAATTGTATTGGCTGTGTTTGTGTAAATTCTGAAAAAGGAAGCGCTTACACCTCACCATCAGACGGAAAACCAGAAGGTGATACATTTGATATTGATTTTGTGGTTCACGAAATAGGACATCAATTGGGAGCAAATCATACTTTTTCATATGATGCCGGAGAAAGAACAAACGTAAATGTTGAACCGGGAAGTGGTTCTACTATTATGGGATATGCCGGAATAACAGATTATGATGTTCAAAGCAATTCTGACGACTATTTTGCTTATGTTAGTATTTTACAAATTCAAAATAATCTTGCAGGAAAAAGTTGTCCGGTAAGTACAGCATTGACAAATAATCCGCCAACGGTTAGTGCAGGTTCAGATTTTACAATTCCAATTAGCACTGCGTTTGTTTTAACCGGTACAGGTTCTGATGTTAATACTGTTACATATAATTGGGAACAAAATGATAATGCAACAACAACTTCGGGAGGAAACAGTATTGCATATGCCACTAAACCAGATGGGCCGCTGTTTAGATCTGTAGCTCCTGGTAGTTCGCTCATTCGATATATGCCAAGTTTTAATTCTGTTCTTCAGAATAGATTAACGACAACATGGGAATCTGTTTCGTCTATTGCAAGAATGTTACATTTTACTTTAACAGCCAGAGATAATGGGATTTTTGGAACGGCTCAAACAAATACCGACGAAATGACTGTAAATGTATCTTCTTCAGCTGGGCCATTTGCAGTTACGTCTCAAAATACTGCTGACTTAAGTTGGGCACAAGGATCATTTCAAACTATTACATGGAATGTAAATAACACCACTAATCTTGAAGGTTCATCAAATGTAAATATAAAATTATCTACCGATGGAGGTTTAACATTTCCTCTAATTTTAGCAGCAAACACTCCAAATGATGGTTCAGAATCCATTTTGATTCCAACAAGTGTGGTTTCATCAACAAGTTGCAGAATTTTGATTGAGCCAACAGCAAATATTTATTACGCTTTAAATAGTAAATCTTTTGCAATAGGATATACATCAACAACGACATGTAATTCATATAGTTTTGGCAGTTCGTTTAGTATTCCAACTTCAAGTACTTATACATCAAGAACTATCACTGTTCCAACATCAACAGAAACTGTGTCAAATGTAAGTGTCGATTTGAATGTGACACATGCACGATTTTCTGATTTAGAAATTCAAATCGTTAGTCCAGCCGGAACTGTTGTTCAGTTATTTAATAAAGGCTGTTCAGGTACAGATTCTACATTAGCATTGCAATATGATGATTCGGGAATTGAATTAGATTGTGCCAAAACAACAGCTCAAATTGTTCTTCCGGTTGATGCTTTAGCTGCTTTTAATGGAGAAAATTCGCAAGGACCCTGGACTTTAAGAGTTCGCGATGCCGTTACAGGCAGATTTGGAACTATAAATTCAGCATCAATTAATATTTGTAGTCAGACATTTACCTTAGGAGTCAAAGAACCTGATGATGTTGCTTTTATTCTTTATCCAAATCCAAACAAAGGAAGTTTTACAATTCAATTTACAACCGAATCAAAAACCGGAGTTCAGGTTTTTGTGCATAATGTTTTAGGTAAAAGGATATATTTGAATAGTTTTGAAAGTACACAAAACTTTAAACAAGATATTCAATTATCTGATGTAGCCGCGGGTATGTATTTTGTGACAGTTATTGATGGAGATAAAAGAACGGTGAAGAAGATAATTATTTATTAAATTCAATATTCAAATACCAAATTCCAGTTTTAATATCTAGTATTTTCTTGGAATTTGGTATTTAAAAAATTGAAATTTTAAGAGTTCGCCATCGCCATACAAACAATGCTTATTTTAATTCCGGGAATTTTTAGTAAAGCACGTGAACAGGCTTCAAGCGTGGCGCCTGTAGTAAGTACATCATCAATAATTAATAAATGTTTGTTTTGATGCTTTTCTATAGAATGAACATCAAATATATTTTCGATATTTTCTGATCTTCCCAAGAGATTTTTTTGGATTGTGTTTTAGAATACTTTTTTCTATATAAAACAGTATCATCATAAGCAATTTCTAAACCTTCCGCTATAGTTTTTCCAAAGGCTGTAACCTGATTGTAACCCCGTTCCTTAAATTTTTTCTTGTGTAATGGTACCGGAATTACAACATCAAAAGGAATTTTCAATTGCAGTTCTCTTAGATCTTCAATATACCAATTTCCTAAAATAGTACCAATTTCTTCCTGTCCTTTGTATTTTAGATTATGAATAAGTTCCTGAACTATTCCTTTTTTATTAAAATATAAAAATGCAGATGCATATTCGATTTCAATCTTGCCGTAGAATTTTTTGACAGCCTCATTTTTGCTATCCAAATGATATTGAGTCAGAGGCATTTCATGACGACAATTTGTACATAAAACATTTTCGGTTGCTAATAAAAGTTTGCGACATCCGGCACAAACTTTAGGGAAAAACAGGTTAAGAAGAGAATTAAACACAAATAGAAAGAATTTAGTTACAAAAATAATTAAATCAATGCTTCAATCTTTATAATTTTTCTTTTTTTTAAACGTACTTTTTATATTTTTGCATCACTATGGCAAAACAAGAAGATATATTTAAGAATGTGGTTTCGCACGCAAAAGAGTACGGATTTATTTTTCCGTCAAGCGAAGTATACGACGGATTAAGTGCAGTGTATGATTACGCACAAAATGGAGTCGAATTAAAAAAGAATATCCGTGAATATTGGTGGAAATCAATGGTTCAGATGAACGAGAATATTGTCGGCCTTGATGCTGCAATATTGATGCATCCAACAACCTGGAAAGCTTCAGGCCACGTTGATGCTTTCAATGATCCGTTAATTGATAATAAAGATTCGAAAAAAAGATATAGAGCAGATGTTTTAGTTGAAGATTATGCTGAAAAGCTAAATCAAAAAGCTCAAAAAGAAATTGAAAAAGCAAAAGCTCGTTTTGGAGATGCTTTTAATGAAGAAGAATTTGTTACCACAAATGCTCGTGTTGTAGAATATCTTTCAAAATATAAAGAAATTTTATCAAGACTTGCAAAAGGGATGAGCGAAGATCTTCAGGATGTAAAAGCTTTAATCGAAGAGTTGGAAATTGCTGATCCTGAAACCGGTTCAAGAAACTGGACAGATGTTAAGCAATTTAATCTAATGTTCGGAACAAAATTGGGAGCTTCTGCAGATTCTGCAATGGATTTATATTTACGTCCGGAAACAGCGCAGGGTATTTTTGTGAATTTCCTGAATGTTCAAAAATCAGGGCGTATGAAAGTTCCTTTTGGAATTGCTCAAACGGGTAAAGCGTTTAGAAATGAAATCGTTGCAAGACAATTCATTTTCCGTATGCGTGAATTTGAACAAATGGAAATGCAATTTTTCGTTCGTCCGGGAGAAGAAATGAAATGGTACCATCACTGGAAAGAAGCCCGTTTAAACTGGCATTTATCTTTGGGATTAGGAAGAGAGAATTATCGTTTTCACGATCACGAAAAATTAGCCCATTATGCCAATGCTGCTGCCGATATTGAATTTAACTTCCCGTTCGGATTTAAAGAATTAGAAGGAATTCACTCTCGTACAGATTTTGATTTAAAAGCACACGAACAATATTCTGGTAGAAAATTGCAATATTTTGATCCTGAATTAAATGAAAACTACGTGCCATATGTAGTCGAAACTTCAGTAGGTTTAGATCGTATGTTCCTGGCTGTTTTTGCCACTTCATTACAAGAAGAAACTCTTGAAGACGGTTCAACTAGAACAGTATTGAAATTACCATCAGTTCTGGCACCAACAAAAGCCGCTATTTTACCATTGGTTAAAAAAGACGGTTTACCGGATATCGCCAGAAAAATCATCGAAGATTTAAAATGGGATTTCAGTGTCGCTTATGACGAAAAAGATGCAGTAGGTCGTCGTTACAGAAGACAAGATGCACTTGGAACTCCGTTTTGTATCACTGTAGATCATCAAACAATCGATGATGAAACAGTAACAATTCGTCATAGAGATACCATGAAACAAGATCGTGTAAAAATTTCTGAATTGAAAGATATTATCGAAAACGAAGTTTCTATGAAAAACTGGTTGATGAAAATGTAATTTTTTTAAATTTCATATATTAAAATCCCAAATTCCAATAGGAGTTTGGGATTTTTTAATTTTGAATTGGCGTGTTTATTTCCTTATTTTAACATTTGTTTATACTTATTAACAATGAAATGTTTGATTAACAGAATTGCGTAAATTAGATGCGCATACAAAGTCTAAACACCATTTTTAAAAATAATATTGAAAAAGTATTCTTATATTATTATTGATGATAACGCTGAAGATATTTTGAAAACTCACGCGCTGGCCGAAGAGTTTTCAGAACTTACCTGTATTGCAACGGCTACAAATTATCAGGACGGATTGAATTTGGTTTTAGAACATAAGCCCTCTTTTATTTTTTTAGAAATTGATCCCACAGAATTGTCCAGCAATTTATCGCTTTCCTTCATTAATGAATTGCATCGATATCTTACAGAAGTACCTAAAATAATTGTTACCACTTCTGCAAAAGAGCTTGCTTTTGATGCGATTCAATACAATGTTTTTGATTATATCCTGAAACCTGTTTTAGAGATTGATTTGCTTAAAATTATTTTAAAGCTGGATAAAACGACCTTAGAAGCAAATGCTGCAAAAATTAAAAATAGAATTAATACTTCAGTAATTCCAACTTTGCAGCCTGCTCAAATTGATAAACCGCTTATTTTATGCATTAAATCATATGGCGATTATCGTTATATATCTACAGACGATATCTGTTATTTTCAAGCCGATAATAATTCCACAGATATTTATTTGAGTTCCGGCGAAATGATAACCGCTTTTAAAACCTTAAAACATTTTGAGTTTGTTTTATCGCACCCGTTTGTAAGAATTCATAATAGTTTTATTATCAATCAAAATTACATTTCCAGAATTCATAGTGGACACTCAGTTTGTTACATTAAAAATTCTCCGAAGAAAATTCCTTTCTCAAAAACCTATAAATCAAATGTTGATTTGATTATTACTAATTTTTCTGCAGGAAATTACTTAGAAGTCTAAAAACTAAGTATTTACATCGATTTGACGTTCATTGACTATCAATTGGGCATGTTTTACCATAAACTGATTTTTTCGCACAATTTTTTTATGTCGTGGTCTTAGCTTTGTCCCATGATTTGCAACCAAAGCAATCATAAGCCCCAAAAATAAATCAAAACTAAACACCTCAAAAACATGAAAAAAGCAGCTTTAACAATCGGATTATTTTCTTTAGTAGTAGTAACAACTTCATTTACGGCACCAGAAATGGCAGCAAATGCTTTAAATAAAAACACCTATTTTGAAAAATCTATTGATCCCAGAGGCGGTGCAACAGGTGGCCAAACTAAAAAAGTTGATGGACTAATGCCAACTGAAGAATCTACAGTAATAAACAATAACTTAGATTTTACAGCTGTTAATCAATCTTTAGGGTTAAACAAAAAGCAAGATTAATTTTAAATTAATTTACCTGATAATATTTAAGGCTGCCAAAATTTTGGCAGCCTTATTTTTGTATGTATAGTTTTAGTATTTTTGATGAAATTGACAACGTTGAAAAGAAAATTTCACATACTATTATTTTTAATTTTTGTTTTTGGAGCTTGTTCTGAAAAAACAAATTCAGATAAAAATATAATTTCTTCCTCAGACAGTCTTCCAACTTATCTTTCATTGGCCAATGAAGAAAAATTGCCTTTAAATTTTAAGCAAGATTATAATAGAAAAGCCTTGTCTATTATTTTAAATCAAAAAGATGATTCAATAAATAAAGTAAATCTTTTTAAAGTTGCCAATCGATATTACAATATGAGCGATTGGAAGGGATACACCGAAACCACCAGGTTAATTTTAGAACGATCAAAAAAATCTAATGACTCGGCTAATATTGCTAAAGCCTATTCATATTTAGGAGATTATTATGTAGTAAAATCTATTGCTGATAGTGCTTTTATGAATTACTATAAGGCTGAAAAACTTTATTTAAGGTTAAAAGATGAATATCATATTGCTAAAACGTTTTTAAATAAAGCTAGTCTTCAATATAACGAAGGTGATTTTTTTGAAAGTGAAATTAATGTATTCAAGGCTTTAAGTAGTTTAAAAAAACAAAAAAATGTAAATGATCTTTTTTATGAGAGTTATAATATTTTGGGAATATTATATAATGAAAGAGAAGAATATGACAAGGCACTCGAGTTTCAAAACAAAGCCTTATTGGTATTAGAAGATAAATCAATACCATTAGAATTTCAATATAAAGCGACTTCATTAAATAATATAGGATATGTTTATTTAAAGACATATAATTATAAAAAAGCGAAAGTTTTTTTTAAAGAAGGATTAGAACAAACCAATCTGTTTAAGGACAAACCAACCTTATATGCTATACTATTGGATAATTTGGCTTACACTAAATTTAAATTAAAAGAATCTGATCAATTGCCGGACTTGTTTTACCAATCTTTAAAGATTAGAGATAGTTTAAAGCTTAAGGCAGAAATAATAGCCACCAAAATTCATTTATCAGAGTATTTTGCTTTTAAAAAAGATACATTTAAAGCCATACAATTTTCAAAACAAGCCTTAATGCAGGCTCGTACATCAGATAAATTAATTAATACCTTAATTGCTCTTAAACAAATTGCAATTGTTGATCCAAAAAATGCTTCCATTTATTCAAAAGAATATATTCATCTTAATGATAAAATGTTGAAAGCTGAACGTAATATGGGGGAGAAATTCTCCCGCATTGAATACGAAACAAATGAAATTAAAGATCAAAACTCCAACTTGCAGGAAAAGAACAAAACCTTAGTTTATGTTTTTAGTATTTGTACTTTGGTGGGATTATTTTTCTACGTTTATAAAACTCAGCAAGCCCGTAATAGGGAATTGCTTTTTAAACAGCAGCAGCAAGTTGCCAATGAGGATATTTATAATTTGCTGATTTCTCAGCAAAATGATATCGAATTAACACGTATAAAAGAAAAGAAAAAGGTTGCTCAGGAATTGCACGACGGAGTTTTGGGCAGAATGTTTGGCATTAGAATAAGCCTTGACAGTCTGGAACAAATGGATGAAGACGAAGCATTACCGAAAAGAAGAAAATATTTGACGGAGCTTAAAAATATCGAAGAAGATATACGTGAAATTTCCCATGATTTAAATAGAGAAAAATCCGAACTAATTAATAATTTTGTCCTAATTTTAAACAAATTGTTTGAAAACCAACAAAACACGTATGATTCGGAACTGATCACTTCTATTGATCCCCAAATAAAGTGGGAATTAGTGAGTAATGCCGTAAAGATTAATATGTACAGAATTATTCAGGAAGCGCTTCAAAACTGTAATAAATATGCTAATGCAGAAAAAATTACTGTTGAATTTAAAAGTGAAATAAACTATCTGATTTTATCAATTTATGATGATGGAGTTGGGTTTAATACCAAGAGAACAAAAAACGGAATAGGTTTGCATAATATTGAATACAGAGCTGCAGAATGTAAAGGAAGTATGTCAATAAAATCTGTTCAGGGAGAAGGAACCTTACTAGTTGTAAAAGTGCCAATAGATCAAAAAATTAACCTGCAAAATAATGACAATTGAACAAAACCCCCCAGTTTCTCAATTAATTAGACGTAATGTATTAATAGTTGACGATCATCCTTTTATTATTGAAGGATACAAAAATGCTATTACACGGTACAACCCTAAGAAATATGATTTTGTTATTTCGCAGGCTTACGATTGCAGATCTGCTTATGATTTAATCGAGAATGAAGCAACTCCGAATTTCGATGTTGCCTTTTTAGATATTAGTATGCCGGCTTATGAAGAAAAAGATCTTTATTCTGGTGAAGACCTGGCAAAGTTAATTCTGAAAAAAATGCCCAATTGCAGTGTTATTCTGCTTACCATGTATACAGAATTACTGAAAATTAAAACCATAATCAGAACCATAAACCCAAATGGTTTAGTAATTAAAAACGACCTTACGTTTGATGAATTGCTTTTTGCCTTTGATAAAGTAATGAAAAACGATAAATATTACAGTCAGTCCGTTCAAAAAATGCTGAATCAGTCGCCTCATAATTCCATTGAAATTGACGAATTTGATAAACAAATATTATTTCATTTATCAAAAGGAACTCCAACACACGAAATGCCACAATATATTCCGATTTCATTAAACGCAATCGAGAAACGAAAAATCAATCTAAAAGAACTATTAAAAATAAAATCCGGACTTGACGAAGAATTGGTCAAAGAAGCCAAGAGTAAAGGTTTATTTTAGAATAAAAATTCCAATAAAAAAAATTCCAAATTCCAATTGATACTCAGTATCGTTGGAATTTGGAATTTCTATTTTGGAGATTAAAAGTTTACTCGCTCAAAGCATCCCAGCCACGAGCTTTTAAAGGAATTTGAGTGTTTGCGCGTGTAACCAGATTTATTCCCTCACTTTCATCAGCCATGTGGCCAATGATTGAAAAGTTTGGATTTCCTTTTATTTTGTCAAAATCATTAATGTCAATCGTAAACAACAATTCATAATCTTCTCCGCCATTGATCGCAACCGTTGTGCTGTCAATATTGAATTCTTCACAAGTCGAAATAAATTGTGGATCAAGCGGCAATTTATCTTCATATAAATTACAACCCACTTTTGATTGTTTACACAAATGAATAATTTCTGAAGATAATCCATCAGAAATATCAATCATTGAAGTTGGCTTAATTTCAAGAGCATGCAATAAAGTACGAACATCTTTTCGGGCTTCCGGCTTTAATTGACGTTCTACCAAATAAGTATAAGGATCTAAATCAGGCTGACTGTTTGGATTAACCTGAAAAACCTGTTTTTCGCGCTCCAAAACCTGCAATCCCATATAAGCAGCTCCAATATCACCCGTTACAACAAGTAAATCAGTTTGCTTGGCTCCATTTCTATAAACAATTTCATCTTCATTAGCTTCACCAATAGCAGTAATGCTAATAATTAATCCTTTTTGAGATGAGGTTGTATCTCCGCCAATAACATCAACTTTATATTCTTTTGCAGCGTGTGTAATGCCTTCAAATAATTCTTCCAGGGCTTCTAGTGGAAAACGATTAGAAACAGCTACAGAAACCGTTATTTGCGTTGGTTTGGCATTCATCGCACAAATATCAGACACATTTACCACGACAGCTTTGTAACCTAAGTGTTTTAATGGCATATAAGCCAAATCAAAATGTACGCCTTCAATTAATAAATCGGTAGAAATAACTACTTTTTTATCTTTAAAATCAAGAACCGCGGCATCATCGCCTATACTTTTTAAAGTAGATTCTTGTGTAACATCAAAATTTTTGGTTAAATGTTCAATCAGGCCAAACTCGCCTAATTGCGCTAAACTGGTACGTTGCGGATTTTTATCTTCGATCATTTTTTCTAAGTTCCAATGTTTTTATGTTACAAAGGTACAATCCCGAAGCTTCGGGAGCAAAGGTTTTGGCTTATTTTAATGAGAATCACTTTGGTTCCATTAATAATAGGATACTAAAATTGACATTTTTTTCGGATCTTTAAGAGAATTAAAAAATAGAAAAAATGAAATCATTTGATATAGTTACACTAACTGTAAATCCTTCTGTAGATAAAAGTACTCACTTTTCAGGCTTAATTGCAGAACAAAAAATAAGATGTAAAGACCCTCAATTTGACGCAGGCGGTGGCGGAATAAATGTTTCTAAAGCAATTTCTCGCTTGCGCGGAAATTCATTAGCCGTTTTTACAGCAGGCGGACCAGTTGGAGAAATGCTAAAAGATTTGGTTACAGAAGAAAAGATAGATTTTGAAGTAATCGAAACCAAAACAGCAACAAGAGAAAATTTTATTGCTGTTGATGATCATACAAACTCGCAATATCGCTTTGGATTTTCGGGTGATGTTTTGGAAGATTCAGAAGTTGAGAAGATTTTAGAAACAATTTCGAATTTAAAACCAAAATTTCTGGTTGCAAGCGGAAGCCTAAATGAAGGATTGTCTGATGATTTTTATCAAAAAATAGCTGAAATAGCAAAAACATCAAACTCAAAATTAGTTGTAGATACTTCTGGCGAAGCATTAAAGAAAGTTTTAGAAACGGGAGCATATCTCATAAAACCAAATGTTGGTGAACTGGCAAAACTAATAGGCGTTGAACGTCTGGAGATGGAAGAAGTTGATGATGCGGCTAAAAAAATCATTGCCAACGGCGGAGCAGAAATTGTAGTGGTTTCCCTTGGTCCGCAAGGAGCAGTTTTAGTCACAAAAGATAGTTGTGATTTTGTTCCGGCACCCAATGTGGCTAAAAAAAGTACCGTTGGAGCAGGAGATAGTATGGTGGGCGGAATGGTTTGGGCATTATCTCAAAATAAAAACCTGAAAGAAGTAATTCGCTGGGGCGTCGCCTGCGGATCTGCCGCAACAATGAATGAAGGCACACAATTATTTAAATTTGAAGATGCCAATCGTTTATTTGAATGGTTGAAGAATAGGTAATTTAGTTATAAGTTATTAGTTATGAATTATGAGTTTCGTTTGGCTCGCAGATAAATAAATTTTAAAAATAATATTTAAAGAAACAGATGTTTTCCACAATCTATATCGTCGATCTAAATCGTAGAGGCGCACAGCAGTGTGTCTCCCGCACAGTAACCACAATTTATTACACATCGTAAACGCAATACTAAACCCGACAGGTTTTAAAAACCTGTCGGGTTGGACATAACGGAATAAAATGGGGTTACGTTATGTAGACGCACTGCTGTGCGTCTCTACGGAAATAAAAAAATAGAAATTTTTCTATTTTTTTATTTCCTGTTGACAAACTGTTGTCACCAACCCTTAATAATTTTGAAGTATTAAATAATTAAAACTTTAAAATCATGAAAACATTAGCAGCCCAGGTAATTACTCCAGAAGATTTATTGAAACATTGGCAAGGTCACCGCGCTCTTACGCGTCGTGTAATTGAAGCTTTTCCTGAAAAAGACTTTTTTGAATTTTCTATTGCAGGAATGCGACCTTTTGCAAAATTAGCCGATGAACTTTTAGCCATTGCGGTTCCGGGTTTAAAAGGAATCGTGACTAAAGAAACAAAACCATTTGCAGAAGACTCAGAAAAATTAGTTTTTAAAGCACAATATCTTGAAAAATGGGACGAAGCAACTGCCGAAATTAACGAGTATTGGGAAAAACTTTCGATTGAAGATTTTAATGAAAATTTTAATCTTTTTGGTCAATATGAATTTCCGGTTATTCAGAATATTCTATATTTTATTGATAATGAAGTGCATCATCGCGGACAAGGTTATGTGTACCTAAGAGCCTTAGGAATTGAACCTCCTTTTTTCTGGGAAAGATAATTAGACAAATTTTATATTATAACTTTATTGAACAAATCTAAAATTATTGACCATGAGCTTAAAAAATATAATGTCCAATTATGCAGATTACAATTTATGGGTAAATCAACAATTCGTGAATTGGCTTTCGCCGAAATCTGATGAACTGCTTTATGCAGAAGTACCTTCGAGTTTTTCGACTATTATGAAAACACTCGATCATATTTGGTCGACAGAAGAATATTGGTTTTCTGTTATTTCTGAAAATTCTCTATTAGAAAAGAAACCGGAAAGTGAATTGTCTAAAGAAGAAATCTTTTCAGGGTTATTAAATTCATCTAAAAAATTGGCCGATTTTATTAATTCATTGTCAGAAGAAGATTTGGTAAAAAAAGTTAAAATCATTAATCCCTGGTTTGAATGTGAGCTTCCAATTTCTGACTATTTACTTCAGGTTATTAATCACGGAACTTATCATAGAGGTCAGATTGTAACAATGGGAAGAAACATCGGAATTACAGATGCCTCAAATACAGATTATAACTTTTATAATGTTGTGAAAACTCAGCAATAAAATAAAAAACTCCCGAAGATATTCTCTCGGGAGTTTTTTTATAAAAGTCTTTTTCTGTTGACTTCTAATAATTCTAAAGTTCTAATTTTAAGGCTTTCGGGTTCTAATATTGTGGCATAATCTCCAAACATTAAAAACCACCGCGGAAAACCATTGTCTACACTGCTGGACATAAAAGTCATTTCAATTTTCCCGTCCACTTCTTTTTCTGAAACAAAACCGTGATATTTTTTTTCGGTTACAAGATATCTTGCGATTTTCTTTTCAATCAAAATTCGGACTTTCGTCGTTGGAATTGTTTCTGTTTTATTTAAGTATGTCTCTAGTGAATCATGTTCGATCGTAAAATCACAGTCTGTTTTTTTTATTGCCTGAATTCTATCGGTTCGAAATTGTCTGTAATCTTTTCTTAAATGACAATAACCTAGAAAATACCAATTATTATGGTCGTGAAAAACACCAACAGGTTCAATATTTCGCTGCGTTACTTCTTCTTTATCAAAGGTTTTATAGGATAATAAAATTTGTTTTTTCTCGGCAATACTTTCAAAAAGAACCGCCAGCGTATTAGGCGAATTATCGTTAAACATGGGTTCTGCAGTTTGCATGACAACCCTCGATTCAATATTCGAAAGCCAGTCTTTGTCATTACTTCTTAAAACCGATTTCAATTTATACATCGCCGATGCGTAATGATTTCCCAAAGAAGGATCTGTAAATTTCTGCATGAGTTTTTCGGCAGCAATAAAACTGCTTACTTCTTCGCGAGTAAACATTACCGGTGGTAATCTGTAACCTTCCATTAAAGCATAACCAACTCCGGCTTCACTGTAAATAGGAACTCCCGATGCTTCTAAAGTTCGAATATCCCTGTAAATCGTTCTCAAACTACAGTCAAAACGATCGGCCAATTCCTGAGCTTTTACAATTTTTTTAGATTGTAATTGAATCAGGATAGCGACAATTCGGTCAAATCGTTTTGGAGTTTCGTCCATTTTTTTCTTTTGAGGTTCAGAGGTTCAAAGATACAAAGGTTCAAAGTTTAAAGAAATAAAAAAGATGTTCCAAATTAGGACAGATTTATCGGTTAAAAAATATTCGCAATTTGAAACTACATTTAAAAAGAGAATATTCTTTATGGATAATATTATTTTTCTAAAAAATTGCAACAAAAAACCCGATAACGAATTATCGGGTTTTTGTTTGGATGTTTTTACATCTTCAAGATTAAATTTTAATGCTATAAACTAAATGTCCGAAACTAATTAAGCATTAAAATCTGTATAACAATCCAAATTGTGGCTGATCAAAAATGTTTTCAAATAAATTAATGTTCAGGTTAAAAGTATCTGATGACGGTCCGTTTTCAGGTGAGACACTGTTGTACGATAAAACATTGGCAAGAGTAAAAGTTACCGCAATGTTTTTGGTAACAAAGTAGTTCAGACCTACAGTAAGATCAGCTGTAATACTATTATCTGTATCTTCAACTCCCAAAACTTCAGTCTTATTTCTTCCGAATCCTAAGCCTGCTTCTCCAAACGCTTTAAAACGTTTTTTGTCCAGTTCCAGAAAATAATATCTGGCAAATGCTCCAACTCCAAACACATTTGTTTTGGTGTCAGTCGCTTCTTCTTCAATGCTGGCATAATCTACTTTTGCTCCCACGGCGAATTTATCATTCAAAAAGTAACCAAATTTTGGACTAAAACCATAATAATCTTCTTCTCCGCCAGTACTAATTTTAATAGAACCTTCGAGGAACATATCACCATTTTGAAAAGTGATACCTTTTGCCGAGTTCATTTCTTCTTCAGCTTCGACTTGTTGCGCATTTGCAAATGAAAAAGTCAACAACGATAAAATAAATAAAAATTTCGTTTTCATAATAAAAGCTTTTAATGTTTGTAAGATTAAAGTTATATTTTTTATCTTAAAACATTTACCAGTCAAAAGCATATGAATTAAAATTCAAAGCAATAGAGTTAAAAATCACATTTTTTATAAGTATTTACTGATATATTTTTTAGTACTAAGAAGCCATTTTTGTATGAGGTTTTATAATTTACATATAAGGTAAAGCCATGCAGTAGCTCAGTTTCTTTAATTATATTACAATAAAAACAAACAAAAAACCCAACAACTTTCGTCATTGGGTTCATCTATATTCTATTCTCTTTATTCTTGCTTCTTCTGTCTAAAATAAAAATCTAATCGTTAAGTTTCAAAACAGCCATAAAAGCTTCTTGCGGAATTTCAACGTTTCCAACTTGTCTCATACGTTTTTTACCTTTTTTCTGTTTTTCAAGTAATTTACGCTTACGCGAAATATCTCCACCGTAACATTTTGCGGTAACGTCTTTACGAAGTGCTTTAATCGTTTCACGAGCGATAATTTTTGCACCAATTGCAGCCTGAATCGGAATATCAAATTGCTGTCTCGGAATCAATTCGCGTAATTTCTCGGTCATTTTTTTACCGATGTTATAAGCATTGTCTTCGTGAATCAAAGCAGAAAGCGCATCAACCGTTTGAGCATTCAAAAGAACATCCAGTTTTACTAATTTCGACGTTCTCATTCCGATAGGAGAGTAGTCAAAAGAAGCATAACCTTTAGAAACTGTTTTTAAACGATCATAAAAATCGAATACAATCTCAGCAAGAGGCATGTCAAAATTCAATTCAACACGTTCTGTTGTTAAATATGTTTGATTGGTAATTTGACCACGTTTTTCGATACATAAACTCATTACGTTTCCTACGAAATCAGCTTTTGTAATAATTGTAGCTTTAATATAAGGTTCTTCAACTCGGTCTAAACGAGAAGGTTCAGGTAAGTCTGAAGGATTATTTACAACAAATGGAACTTCTGGTTCTTTTTTAGTATAAGCCAAATACGAAACGTTAGGAACTGTAGTAATTACAGTCATATCAAACTCACGTTCTAGACGTTCCTGGATAATTTCCATGTGAAGCATTCCTAAGAATCCACAACGGAAACCAAATCCTAACGCTGCAGAACTTTCAGGTGTAAAAACTAACGAAGCATCATTCAATTGCAATTTCTCCATCGAAGAACGCAAATCTTCATAATCTTCAGTATCAACAGGATAAATTCCGGCGAAAACCATTGGTTTTACATCCTCAAAACCTGTAATCATATTTGTGGTTGGCGTTTTTGCATCCGTTAAGGTATCACCAACTTTTACTTCTTTCGCTTCTTTAATTCCGGAAATCAAATAACCAACATCACCAGCAGAAATTACGTTTTTAGGAACCTGATTTAATTTTAAAGTTCCAATTTCGTCAGCAAAATATTCATTGCCGGTAGCCATGAATTTAATTTTTTGCCCTTTTTTGATTTGCCCGTTTACAACTCTAAAAATAACTTCGATTCCACGAAACGGATTATAGTGCGAATCGAATATCAAAGCTTGTAAAGGCTCATCAACATTTCCTGACGGAGGTGGGATTTTTTCGATAATGGCAGCTAAGATATTCTCAACACCAAAACCTGTTTTTCCCGAAGCATGAATAATATCTTCTAATTTACATCCTAATAAATCGATAATATCATCACTAACTTCTTCAGGATTAGCACTTGGTAAATCTACTTTATTCAAAACCGGAATAATTTCCAGGTCATTTTCTAAAGCAAGATATAAGTTAGAAATCGTTTGTGCCTGAATACTTTGTGCAGCATCAACAATCAAAAGCGCACCTTCGCAGGCAGCAATCGAACGAGAAACTTCGTATGAAAAGTCAACGTGACCAGGAGTGTCAATTAAATTTAAAATATATTCTTCTCCCTTATAAGTATATTCCATTTGAATGGCGTGACTTTTAATAGTAATTCCACGCTCGCGCTCCAGATCCATGTTGTCAAGCAATTGTGCTTTTTCTTCACGAGCTGTAACGGTTTGTGTGGCTCCCAATAATCTGTCTGCCAATGTACTTTTACCGTGGTCAATGTGTGCAATAATGCAAAAGTTACGTATCTTCTTCATTTTATAATATCAATTCTCTATACGAGTTTAAGTAATTCCGGGTATAAATTTACTCTTGGGCAATTGCTTTAGAGCGTGTTATTAAGGGGCAAAGATAGCGCAAAGTTTTGGATTCTGGAATGAAGATCTCTGATTGTTAGAATCTGCGTTTTAAAATTACTTTTAAAATTCAAAATTAAAACCTTTTTCGGTCAGTTTCTTGTAAATTTCAGGATCAAATTTATAGAGTTTTGCCGCTCTGTGCGAGACGTCTTTTTGTTTTTCATCAAGCGCAACTAATAACTTCATGTGCAAAATTTTTCTGCGAAAGTTAGATTTGTCTAATTCAATTCCTAATATTTCTTCGTAAAGATGCATTAACTGCAAAAGAGTGAATTTCTCCGGCAAAAGATTAAAACCAATTGGGGCCTGGCGAACACGATTACGCAATTGCATCAAACTAAATTCGAGAATTTCGTTGTGATCAAAAATCAAATCCGGAATGTCCTTAATTTTATACCATTTGGCCTCAATTACAGAAATGCTGGCTTTAATATCATAATCTTCCCTATTGAGCAAAGTATAATAACCAACAGTTACAACTCTTGTACTTTTTACACGATCCGGATCCGTAAAAGCTTTTAGCTGTTCCAGATAAATGTTGTCAAGACTGGTCAATTCATATACTATTCGAAGAGCAGCATTATCAATACTTTCGTCCAAATATAAATCCCCACCCAGAAGTCCCCATTTTCCAACACTTGCTCCTCCGGCATGTTGTACCAAAAGTACTTCAAGGTTTTTTTTATCGAAAGAAAAAATAACACAGTCAATCGTGATGCCATGTATAACTGTTTTTTTATCTGCAGTTATATTGGTATTGGTTTCAGAAATATTTTGAGAAGAAGAAAAAGCCATTAAAATTCAAAGTTAAATCCTTTTTCAGTCAGTTTTTTGTAAATATCAGGATCAAACTTATACAATTTTGCGGCTCTGTGCGAGACATCTTGTTGTTTTTCATCTAAAGCGACCAATAATTTCATGTGAAGAATTTTTCGGCGAAAATTAGATTTGTCCATTTCGATTCCTAAAATTTCTTCATATAAATGCATTAATTGCAGTAAAGTAAATTTTTCAGGCAAAAGATTAAATCCAAGCGGAGCCTGGCGAACTCTGTTTTGAAGATGTTTTAAACTGTAGGACAGGATTTCATTATGATCATAAATCAAATCCGGAATATTATTTATTTTATACCATTTGGCATCAGATGCTGTAAAACCTGCTTTAATATTGTAATCTTCGCGTTTTACCAAAGCATAATAACCAATCGTAATAACGCGTCGAAGCGGGAAACGATCGGGGTCGCCAAACGCTTTTAACTGCTCCAGATAAATATTGTCAAGACCGGTAAGTTCATTCAATAAACGATGTGCGGCATTGTCTGTACTTTCCTTTTTATAAATCCATCCTCCGGGAAGTCCCCATTTTCCTTTACTGATTCCCTCTCCGTGTTGTACCAAAAGTACTTCTAAACTTCCTTTATCAAAACCAAATATTACACAGTCAATCGTGATTGCATTCATTGCAGTTTGTTCGTTCTTCAAAACTGAATTATCCTCTACATTTTTAACCATATGCTATTAAAATTTTGACAAATTAAATAAATAAAATGAATAATTGCCTTCGTAAAAGCTTTATATTTTTTTTAACGTAACAATTTTCTGGTAATCAGTGTCTTATTTAATTGATAATTTTTCAACTTTCAAATTCTAATTCTTAAACGTCTGATTGTCAAATTCATAATTCGTTATTTTTTTGACAATTTTTATTTCACTTTTAATTCATTTTTTGTTGTATCTGTAAAAATGAACATCAATTTATCTGAATAGCCAAAAAAAACATCTAATATTTTGTTAATATAGAAAAAATGTTTTACACTTGTAGTCAAAATAACCATAAGATAAGTTCAGTTTGACTATAAGTTTAAAAAGGACAAATCTATAACTAATTAAAAAGTACCACAAATGTTTTTTTTAGGAATTGATTTAGGAAGCTCTTCAATAAAATTATCAGTTTTCGATCCTGAGAAAGGAACGACTATTGGTGCAGTAAGCGTTCCAGATTTTGAAATGCCCATTATCGCACAACAATTTGGCTGGGCAGAACAAGATCCGGAGTCATGGTGGCAATATGTAAAAGACGGAATTAAACAATTGGGTGCTAAATCTAATATCGATTTAAAGAAAATTGCAGGAATTGGAATTGCGTATCAAATGCATGGTTTGGTTTTAACCGATGAAAATTTGAATCCGGTTCGTTCTTCGATTATATGGTGCGATAGCCGCGCTGCTATTATTGGGGATGAAGTTTATGCTCAAATTGGTGCCGAAAACTGCCAAAAACAAATTTTAGGAAGTCCGGGAAATTTTACGGCTTCAAAACTAAAATGGGTAAAAGAGAACCAGCCTGAAATTTTCGCAAAAGCAAAATACATGATGCTTCCGGGCGATTTTATTGCTGCGAAATTATCAAAAGTGGCTCAAATTAGTACTTCAGGATTATCAGAAGCAGCTTTATGGAATTTTTCAGAAGGAAAATTGGCAACTGAAATCCTTTCTCAAATGGGATTATCTTCGGATATCGTTCCTGAAATTGTTTCAAATTTTGGAATTCAGGCAACTATTCATTCTGAAATTGCTCAGGAATTAGGATTAAATCCTGATGCAAAAATTACTTATCGCGCAGGAGATCAGCCTAATAATGCATTGTCATTAAATGTTTTAAAACCGGGCGAAATTGCTACAACAGCCGGAACTTCGGCAGTTGTTTATGCCGTAAGCGATCAGGATGCTTATGACAAACAAAACAGAATCAATACTTTTTTACACGTTAACAATACAGAAACCGAAAAGAAAAATGGCGTAATGCTGTGCATCAACGGTTCTGGAATTTTATACCAATGGCTTCGCAAAATCATGTCTGTTGACAGAGCTGATTTAATCGCCTACGAAAAACTAAATGCCGAAGCTGCAAAAGTCGAGGCAGGAAGCAACGGGCTTCGTTTTTATCCTTTCGGAAATGGCGTTGAGCGTATTTTCAACAATAAAAATGCAACATCAGGAATTCAGAATTTAAATTTCAATATTCATCAGCCATCACATTTGGTGCGCGCGGCCTGCGAAGGAATCGTGTTTGCGATGAATTACGGTTTTGATGTTATGAAAGAAGTTGGCGTTTCCGGAACTGTGGTTCGTGCAGGAAATTCGAACTTATTTTTAAGTCCGGTTTTTAGGGAAATCTTCACTAATACAACCCAAACTACTTTAGAATTATACAATACTTCGGGAGCAGAAGGTGCTGCAAGAGGCGCCGCTTACGGATTAGGATATTACAATTCGCTTGACGAAGCTTTTTCAGGATTGCAGTGTTTAGACCGAATTGAACCCAACAAAATCCTGACTTCACAATATCAGGATTTCTATCAGGAATGGAAAAATCAAATTAAAATAGAACAATAATAATGAGCACTACCAATCAATATTTTAAAAACATCGATACAATTAAGTTCGAAGGCAGAGAAAGTGACAATCCGTTAGCTTTTAAATGGTACGATGAAAATCGTGTCGTTGCGGGAAAAACTTTGAAAGAACATTTACGTTTTTCAATGGCTTACTGGCATACGCTATGTAATACAGGTGGAGATCCGTTTGGAGCTTCGACTGAAACTTTTGCATGGGATAAAAATGAAAACGCGATTTTAAGAGCTAAAGACAAAATGGATGCAGCTTTTGAATTCATGACAAAATTAGGTTTGCCATATTATTGTTTTCATGATGTTGATGTTGTTGATGACGCGCCAACCTTGGCAGAATTTGAAACTCGTATTCAAACAATGGTTGAATATGCAAAACAAAAACAACAGGAATCTGGAATTAAATTGTTGTGGGGAACTTCAAACTTATTCAGCAATCCACGTTACATGAACGGTGCGGCGACAAACCCAAACTTTGATGTTTTGGCTTACGCCGGAGCTCAGGCAAAAATTGCTATCGATGCTACTATCGCTCTTGGTGGAGAAAATTATGTTTTCTGGGGAGGTCGTGAAGGATATATGAGTTTGTTGAACACAGACATGAAAAGAGAATTAGACCACTTAGGAAGATTCTTGAATACTTGTAAAGATTATGCCCGTAAAGAAGGTTTTAAAGGAAACTTCCTTATCGAACCAAAACCAATGGAACCAACGAAACATCAATATGATTATGATGCAGCGACTTCATTAGGTTTCATTAATAAATACGGACTTCAAAACGATTTCAAATTAAACTTAGAAGTAAACCACGCAACACTTGCCGGACACTCTTTTGAGCATGAATTGCAGGTTGCTGTTGACGCCGGAATGTTAGGAAGTATTGACGCTAACCGCGGAGATTACCAAAACGGTTGGGATACAGATCAATTCCCAATCAATCTTCAGGAAGTAACACAAGCTATGTTGGTTATCCTTGAAGGTGGCGGAATACAAGGTGGTGGAGTAAACTTTGATGCTAAAGTGAGAAGAAATTCAATCGATTTAGAAGATAAATTCATTGCGCACATTTCAGGAATGGATGTTTTTGCAAGAGGATTAATCTGTGCAGATCAGATACTACAAAATACAGATTACAGAAAATTACGCACACAGCGTTACAGTTCGTTTGACGGTGGAAACGGAGCCAAGTTTGAAAAAGGAGAATTATCTCTTGAAGATCTTAGCAAAATTGCCCGTGCAAGCGGAGAGCCTCAACCATTAAGTGGTAGACAAGAATTATTCGAACAGATTATTTCGAATGCATACTAATATTAAATTATAAGGTAACTAACTATAAATTTAAACCAATTCTTAATTATTATGAAAAGCAAATATTGTATAAAAACAACAATGCTGCCATATTACATGGCATTATTGCTTAGCTTATTTATGATACAATCTGGTTTTGCCCAAGAGCAATCCAAGTTTGTAAGCGGAAATGTTATTTCGGCAGATGATAACATGGGAGTTCCGGGTGCCACTATTTTGGTACAGGGAACTAAGACAAGTACTGCCACTGATTTTGATGGATTATACAAAATTGAAGCGAAGACCGGTGATGTACTGGTATTTAGTTTTATGGGATATAAAACGCAAAAAATCACTGTTGGAGAAAATAAAAAAATAAATGTAACCATGCAGGCTGAAACTGCAGAACTAAAAGAAATTGTAGTTATTGGTTACGGTACACAAAAGAAAAAGGTAAATACAGCAGCAACTTCACTTGTATCTGGAAAAGATATTCAGCAAGTTGCGAGTCTTGATGTTACCAATGCTTTGCAAGGTCAGGCATCTGGGGTAAATGTTACTTCATCTTCTGGACAACCTGGTGCTAACATGGTGGTTAACATTCGTGGAGCCGGTACAGCAGGAAAAAGTGATCCGCTTTATGTGGTAGATGGTGTTGTTGTTGATAACGGTATCTCCTATCTTGATCCTTCGGTTATCGAAAGGGTCGATGTACTTAAAGATGCTTCTGCGGCTTCAATCTACGGAGCAAGAGCAGCAAACGGAGTTATCTTAGTTACAACTAAAAAAGGTAAAGACGGAAAAATGAATGTGTCATTTAATTCTTATACCGGTTTTCAGCAAGTTGCTAAGAAATTAGATTTGATGAATACACAAGAATATACAACAATCATGAATGAAGCTCGTGTAAACTCTGGGCTTACGCCATTATACACGCCAGCTCAGGTTGCAGCATTGCCAAATCACGATTGGCAGGATGATTTGTTTAATGAAGGAGCAATGAAACAAAATCACTCTCTTTTGATTACAGGTGGTGATAAAAAATCGACTATTGCTACAGGTATTTCATACTATGGGCAAGAAGGTATGATTGGTGGTGCAAATAGCCAGTCTCAATACGATCGTATTACTTTTAGTGTGAATTCAACTTCAGAAGTAATTGAAAATCATTTGAAAATTGGAGAAAACTTCACTTTATCAAATACAAAATCTAGTGGAGTTGCAGATGATGGTATTTACAGCAACGGAATTAGAAGTTTCTTAAATGCTGCTCCAATTGACGCGGCTTATGATGCTGATGGAAATTTTGCTAAATCAACTATTTCTGCAGACGTGAGCAACCCGGTTGGTTCACTTTATTACAATAACTTCAACCAGACTAAGGTTAACCGTTATGTAGGGAATATTTTTGCAGAATTAAAATTCCTTAAAGATTTTACTTTCAGAACTAGTTTTGGTGTCGATATGACAGATAGTAACTATCGTTCTTTCAGACCTGTTTATTCTTTATCTTCAAGTGATAACAATACAGTTTCAAGTGTTACACAAAGCGGAACTAAAAGTTTAGGATGGATTTTTGAAAACACACTTCAATATAAAACTACAATTGCAGGAGCACATAATTTCGACTTTTTGGTAGGTACTTCTGCAAAAAAGAATACTGCAGATTATATGGAAGGTCAGGGTAGAAATTTAATTTTTACTGATTTTGAACATGCTTATTTAGATAATGCTAAAGATCCAACATCAAATGTGGTAAAAGGAAATCGTAAAGATTATGCAATCCAATCTTATTTTGGACGTATGTTATACGACTACAACAACAAATATTTATTCTCTGCAACAGTACGTAGAGATGGATCTTCAGAATTTGGACCAAATAATAAATATGCAATTTTCCCTTCATTCTCTGCAGGTTGGAATTTAGACCGCGAAGCTTTCTTTAAAGAAAATGCAGTTGTAAATACATTTAAACTTAGAGCGAGCTGGGGACAAAATGGTAACGATCAGTTCTCAAGAACATTTGCTTACATGTCAACAATTAGTTCAAAAGACAAAACATATCATTTTGGTACAGGAGACGAAACTTTACTTGTAGGTTCAAGTCCAGATCAGCTTTCAGATCCTAACTTAAAATGGGAAACTTCAGAGCAATTAGATTTCGGTTTTGATGCTACATTGTTTACTAATTTTAGTTTGACATTTGATTATTACGACAAAAAAACAAAAGACTGGTTAGTATTGGCTTCTATTCCAACTTATGCCGGAGCTTCTGCACCTTATGTTAATGGTGGAGACGTAAGCAACAAAGGTTTTGAGGTTGCAGTAGCATATCGTAAAAGTTTCGGAAACTGGAATTTTGGTATCAATGCAAACGTTTCTCATAACAAAAATGAAGTGCTTAGAATTGCAAACAACGAAGGAATCATTCACGGAGAATCTAACTTATTGTTTCAAGGTTTAGACGAGATGAACCGTGTTGAGGTTGGAAAACCAATGGGTTATTTTTACGGTTTAAAAACAGCTGGTATTTTTCAAAATGCAGCAGAAGTTGCAGCAGGAGTTCAGCCAAATGCACAACCTGGAGACGTTCGTTTTGTTGATTTAAACAAAGACGGACAAATTGATGCCAATGATAAAACAGAAGTTGGTAACCCAAATCCTGATTATACGTATGGAGTTAATTTTGATTTATCGTACAAAGCATTTGACTTAACGGTTAATACTTACGGATCTGCAGGTGGTCAAAACGTTTTTGGAATTCATGATTATACTCGTGCTTATACAAACAATACAACCGAAGTTTTAAACAGATGGACTTCTGAAGGAACTTCTAACACAACACCGAGAGTAACTTACGGAACAGATCCTAATGGGAACTATACTAAATTCTCAGATTTATATGTTCAGGATTCTGATTTCTTCAGAATTAAGAATATTACTATCGGATGTGATTTGACAAAATTAACAAACAAGTTAAATTTCTTTAGCAAATTCAGATTGTATGTTGCTGCTAATAACCTTTACACTTTCACAAAATATAAAGGTATGGACCCGGAAATTGGTTTCGGAAATACTACTGTAGGACAAGAATGGGCAAGAGGAATTGATGTTGGGTTTTATCCACAGCCAAGAACGTATATGATGGGTCTTAATGTTAACTTTTAATTTATGAAAACGATGAAAACATATATAAAATTATTTGCGCTTTCAAGCTTACTGGTTTTAGGAGCTTGTTCGGAAGATTTTTTAGAAAATGAGCCTTATACAGATAAGGTAACAGACAATTTTTATAAAACGCCATCTGACGCTTTTGAAGGATTAGTTGCGGTTTATGATGTGTTGCAAAGAGAAGCATACGGAACACAATTAATTGTGAGCGAGCAGGCATCTGATGATTGTTTTGGAGGATTTGGTATTGCAGATCCAACAACAGATTTACAATGGGATCGCTTTCAGTATACGACAGATAAAGATATGAATGCACTTATCTGGACCAACTCTTATTTAGGAATTTACAGAGCTAATATTTTATTAGAAAATCTTGATAAAGTAAATTGGGGATCTCAAACTGCCCTGAAAACACAATATGAAGCAGAAGCTCGTTTTTTAAGAGCTCATTTTCACTTTCAGGCAGCAAAAATGTTTGGAGAAATTGTTCCGTTAGATCACACCGTGACTACAAGCGAATTTCAATTGCCAAGACAAGCTGCTGAGGTTACTTATGCTTTAATAGCTAACGATTTAAAATTTGCTGCAGATAATTTAGGACCTGAGAATTATTCTCAAAAAGGAAATGCAAACTTCGGACGTATCACAAAATGGGCAGCAGAAGCTTATTTGGCAAGAACTTTTTTATTCTACACAGATTATTATGAAAAAGCTGATTTAGCTGGTGTTGTTACCAAAGATCAGGCTACTACATACATAAATGATGTAGTAAGCAATAGTGGACACGGATTAGTTGCTGATTTTGCTAATCTTTGGTTAGCAGCTTCTTTCGCAAATTTTGCAGGAGAAGATAATACAGAAATGGTTTGGGCTGTTCGTTTTAATAGTTCTGGAAAAGGAAATTGGGACTTACATGAAGGAAACCGTTTCCAGGTAAACATCGCACCACGTGGTGGAAGTGTTAATAATAAATATGCTACAGGATGGGGAGGAGCAACCGTTAACCCTAAATTATATGAAGCATATGAGGGAGGAGATACTCGTAGAGATGCAACTATTATTGCTTATGCAGAAGAAAGTTTAAGCTTTGATGCAGAAGCAAGAGAACAACGCCAATATACAGGATATTCATGGAAAAAATATTGCCCTATTACCGACGCAGCAGGTACAGCAATTGTTGAAACAAATGGTGGAAATTTCCAAATTGATAATTATCAGGATCTTGCAATGATTCGCTATGCTGATGTATTACTGATGGCTGCAGAATTGAATTTAGCTTCAAATCCAGGGTTAGCACAAGCAGATTTAGATAAAGTTCGTGACAGAGCTTTTAAAAGTACTACTAACAGAGTTGTTGTTTCTAAAGAAACTATTATGACAGAGCGTCAATTAGAATTGGCATTAGAAGGACAACGTTATTTTGACTTAATCAGACAGGATATGACTGTTGCTAAAACTGCAATTGACAATACTACTGGTGGATCTGATTTTGCTGTAACTTTTAGACCAGAAACTTTAGGCTGGTTCCCATTACCACAATCTCAAATTGTACTTTCTAATGGAACTATCAAACAAAACCCAGGTTGGTAATAACTAAAAAACAAATGATTATGAAACGTATATTATATATAGTAATAGCAGCAATAACCATAGGCTCATTTTTATTTTCATGCGAGCCTGTAGAAGACCGCGAAAGTTTAGATGCCATTACATTAACACCGGCTACTACTAAATTCTCGGTTGTTCAAAATCCCGCTAACGATCACGAAGTAGCGATTAAAAATGAAGATCCAAACGTAATTCCATACTGGCATTATATCGACAGTAAAGGAAATGAGTTAGGACATTCTAACAAAGGTGATGATAAAATCATTTTACCTTTTGGCGGAACGTATAAGATTTTTTATACTGCTTATACCAGAGGTGGTGCAGTTGAAGCTCCTCCGGTAACGGTTACAGTAGCAGAAAATGACGAAGCTTATTTTAGTGATGAAAGATGGGGTCTTCTTGCCAACAGAACAGAAGGAAAAACATGGGTATTAAACATGGTAAAACCTCTTGAGTTTGTTGACGCAAAGTACATAAACAGTACACTTAGCTCTGCAGGCTGGTGGCCATTACTTTCAGAAATTCCTTGGGCAAACTTAGAGAATAAAGATTGGGGAGAAATCACTTTCGACCTTAAAGGAGGTTACAATGTATCAGTAACACAAACTAACCCAACTTTAGGAAGTACAGAAAAAACGACTAAAACAGGAACATTCAACTTTGCATTTTCAGATCAGTCAAAAAATGACAGGTTAATTTTTAATGGCGGACTCGAAATGCTACACCCAAATGATGCTACATATTTTAGTTCTTCATTTAGTTTTACCAATGTAAGACTGGTTGAGTTAACAGAAACTACTTTAAGTTTTATAGCAATCAGAGCTGATGGAGGTTATTTATCTTATCACTTAATTGCTAAAACAAATACACTATAATTATTTAATTCTATAGTCTCAGTTTTAAAAGCGTTTGTAACGTTCTTTAAAACTGAGACTTAAATTATTTTATAAGAAATAAAACAATCATTTTTATTTCTAACTTCAATTTTCCAAAACAAAAAAACAGTACCAATGCGTAAAAGAAAGAATTTAAGCAGTCAACTTTCCTTATTAACATTAGTAACAATAATTCTTTTTGGTTCTTGCAGCAAAAAAGAAGACACTTTTGTTAACCGCAAAGTTTCTTTTAATTCAGATTGGAGTTTTCATCTAAATGATAGTCTGGCAGATAAAGACACCATTGGAACTTCAACAAAATGGAGAACCCTAAACGTACCGCATGATTGGAGTATTGAAGGCAAATTTGATGAAAAAAGTCCCGCTGGATATGGGGGCGGTGCATTGAATGGAGGCTTAGGATGGTATAAGAAAACTTTTAAAATAAATGCTTCTGATAGTAGTAAAACTATATCAATTACCTTTGATGGTGTTTACAAAGACAGTGAAGTTTGGATAAACGGACATTTTTTAGGAAAACGCCCAAACGGGTATATTGGTTTTCAATATCAAATCTCTTCTTACTTAAATTACGGAGATAAAAACAATGAAATTATTGTCAAGGTTGACAATTCAAAACAACCCAATTCACGTTGGTATTCAGGATCAGGAATTTTTAGAAATGTCTGGATCGAAACCACCGATAAATTACATGTAGCAAATTGGGGAACTTACGTTACAACTCCAAAAGTTACTGCCGAAAAAGCTTCGGTAAATTTTGAAACTACGATTGAGAATAAATATCCGGCTTCAAAAAAAGCAACAGTAACAACTACTATTTTTAAAGAAGATACCAAAGTAACATCCGTTACACAAAATATAACCATTGGTGCAAATGCCAATCAAACTATCAAACAAGAAACTCAGGTTGAAACACCAGTTTTATGGTCAGTTGAAAAACCTGAATTGTATACAGCAGTTACAGAAATTTCGGTAGACGATAAGATTGTAGATCAATACAAAACCAATTTCGGAATCAGAGATTTTAAGTTTGATGTTGATAAAGGGTTTATCCTTAACGGAAAACAGGTAAAAATAAAAGGAGTTTGTTTACATCACGATTTAGGCCCGTTAGGATCTGCAATCAATACGCGCGCCATCCAACGCCAGTTGGAAATTCTGAAAGAAATGGGCGTAAACGGAATCAGGACTTCTCATAATCCGCCTGCACCTGAACTTTTAGACCTTTGTGATAAAATGGGTTTCATTGTCATGGATGAAGCATTTGATATGTGGAAACAAAACAAAACCAAATACGATTATGCCAACGATTGGGACAAATGGCACAAAAAGATCTAACCGATCAATTGCTTCGTGACCGTAATCATCCAAGTATTTTTGTTTGGAGTATCGGGAATGAAATTCCGGAACAATGGAACGAAAACGGTGTGGCAATTGCCAAAGAATTAGCAGCAATTACACGTCAATATGACAAAACACGTCCGTTGACCGCAGCGATGAATCCGCCGGTAAACATGAATATTGATGAGGTAACTTTACAATTCGAAAAAAAGAATGTTCAGTTTAATGCAATCGCAAAATCGGGTGTTTTAGATCTTATCGGATACAATTATGCGCATCAAACGTATGAACATCATAAAAAGAATTTCCCTGGAGTTCCTTTCATTGCAACAGAAACAACTTCTGGTTTACAAACCCGCGGTTATTATGATACCGTTTCAGACACCATAAAAAAATGGCCGGTAAGATGGGATCTTAAATTTACAGAAGGAAATCCGGACAACACCGTTTCAGCTTACGATCAGGTGCAAACACCTTGGGGTTCAACGCACGAAGCAACGTGGAAAGTCATTAAAAAACACGATTTTCTTTCTGGAATGTACATCTGGACAGGTTTCGATTATATTGGAGAACCAACTCCATACGAATGGCCGTCAATCAGTTCGTATTTCGGAATTGTAGATTTAGCCGGTTTCCCGAAAGATGTATATTATATGTACCAAAGCGAATGGACAGACAAAACCGTACTGCACATTTTCCCACATTGGAACTGGAAAGCCGGACAAACTGTTGATGTTTGGGCATACTATAATAAAGCCGACGAGGTTGAACTTTTCCTTAACGGAAAATCAGTTGGAATCAGAAGCAAAAAAGGAGATAATTTACACGTAATGTGGAGAATTCCTTATCAACCCGGAACTCTAAAAGCTGTTTCTCGTAAAGACGGAAAAGTGGTTTTAGAAAAAGAAATCAAAACAGCCGGAAATCCATCAAACTTAAAACTGACAGCAGACAGAAGTACAATCAAAGCAGACGGAAATGATTTGTCATTTGTAACGGTAGATATTTTAGATGAAAAAGGAACTTTGGCACCAAATGCCAATAACGAAATCAACTTCTCCCTAAAAGGAAATGGAAAAATCGTTGGGGTTTCAAGCGGAGATCCTGTAAGTCATGAATCGTACAAAGGTTTAAAACATACAGCGCTTAACGGAAAATGTCTGGTTATTGTTCAATCTGGAGATAAAACCGGAAGACTTGAATTAACCGCTAAAGCGAATGGATTAAAACCGTCGACAATTGTAATTACAGCAGAATAATAGTTAGTTGCCATTCCTGCAAGGTTTTCAAAACCTTGCAGGATATAAAGTAATAGATTACAGCAGAATAACCACAAATAAATAAAACTTAAAAAACACACAATGAAAAAAATAAAGATAGCCTCATTATCTCTATTCATGGGTTTTGGATTGCTTTCGCCAAAAGCGTCGGCACAAATTCAGAACGCCGATGTGCTAAATGCTCCGATAGATATCAGCAAAGATTTTCAGAATTATCTGAACACGTTTTATTTTGCCGATGAACTAAAAGCATTTGATCCTGCTACAGGAAAAGGGACAATAAAATATTTGCGATACAATTATAAAACACGTCAGGCTTTCAACAACATGATGATGAAGCCGGACTCTGTTGCTGCAAACGAATTTCCTGCAACAGAATACGAAGCTTCGCCTTTATTGCCGTTTGAGATTCAGTTTATTTCTGATAGAACCATCAGAATAAAAACAACTTCAGGACCGCAATTTCATCCGCAAAAAGAATCTTTAATGTTGGTTGACGGTGTTGCACCAAACCACCCGGAATTATGGAAATATTCTAAAATCGAAGGAGGTCATAAATACACCAGCAAACATGGAGTTGTAGAAATCTTAGTAAAACCTTGGCACGTAAAAATTTACGATGAAAAAGGAAAACTACTGACAAGTACATTGCACGATACCGATTTTAAAAACACGTATACACCAACACTGCCGTTCTCATATGTTCGCAGAAACAGCGATTATTCAAGAAGTATGGGCGCGGCTTTTAGCTTAGAACCGGACGAGAAAATATTTGGCTGTGGAGAATCATTCACACAATTCAATAAACGCGGACAAAAAGTAGTTTTATGGGCAGATGATGCCAACGGAATTCAGAATGAAACCATGTACAAGCCGGTTCCATTTTATATGAGCAGCCGTGGTTACGGAGTTTTCATGCATCATTCAACACCAATTACAGTTGATTTTGGAAGATATTATTCAAGTGCCAACGAAATGTATATTGGAGATGACGAAGCCGATTTGTTTTTCTTTATTGGAGAACCAAAAGACGTTTTAGACCAATACACCAATTTGACCGGAAAAGCAGCCATGCCACCACTTTGGTCATTTGGTTTTTGGATGAGCCGTATCACTTATTTTTCTGAAAAAGAAGGTCGTGACGTAGCAAGAGATTTACGTAAATATAAAATTCCAACAGATGTAATTCACTTTGATACAGGTTGGTTTGATGTAGACTGGAGAAACAATTACGAGTTTGCAAAAGCCCGTTTCCCGGATGCACAAAAAATGATGACCGATTTAAAGAAAGATGGTTTCCAGGTTTGTTTATGGCAATTGCCTTATTTCACGCCAAAGAATACGTTGTTTAATGAAATCATGGATAAGAACTTAGCCGTAAGAGACCGTAAAGGAAATCTACCTTATGAAGATGCTGTTCTTGATTTCTCAAACCCTGAAACGGTAACTTGGTATCAAGGAAAACTGAAACATTTATTCGATCAGGGAGTTGCGGTTTTCAAAGTAGATTTTGGAGAAGCTGCACCGCCAGACGGAATTTATCATTCTGGAAGAACAGGTTTTTACGAACATAATTTATATCCATTGAGATATAATAAGGCTGTTGCAGAAATTACTCAAAAAGAAAAAGGATATACTTTAATCTGGGCAAGAAGTACATGGGCTGGATCCCAACGTTATCCATTGCATTGGGGTGGAGATGCTGAAACAACAAACGGCGCAATGTCAGCAGAATTACGTGGCGGACTTTCGTTAGGATTAAGCGGATTCAGTTTCTGGAGTCATGATGTTGGAGGATTTGCAACAAAATCGCCAGAGAATTTATACAGAAGATGGGCACCTTTCGGAATGTTTACTTCACATGTAAGAAGCCACGGTGAACCTCCGCGTGAGCCTTGGTTGTACAGCAAAGATTTCTTAGAAGGATTTAGAAAAGCAGATAATATGCGTTACGAATTAATGCCATATATCTACGCTCAGGCAAAAGAAAGTTCTCAAAAAGGATTGCCAATGATGCGAGCACTTTTTGTAGAATATCCAAATGATCCGGGAGCATGGTTGGTAGACAACGAATATTTATTTGGCTCAAGCATGTTGGTTGCACCACTTTTTGAAGAAGTTACAGAAAGAGATGTTTACCTTCCGGAAGGAACATGGATTGATTATCAAACTAAAAAAGTATACCAATCCGGCTGGCATAAAATCAAAGCGGGTGAAGTACCAATCGTAGTTTTAGTAAAAGACGGAACTGCATTGCCACACATCGCATTAGCACAATCTACAAAAGACATGGATTGGAGTAAATTAACGTTGAAAGTTTACGCAAGTGACAAAACAACTTCGGCGAAAGCCAAAGTATTTTTACCGGATGGCGATGCCGTTCAGGAAATTACAGTAAACAAAAACGGAAATAATTTTGACGTAACGCCAAATGCATTAAGCGGAAAAACCACTTTTAAAACGGAGTGGGTTAAATAAAAAGGGTTTGCCACGAATTGCACGAATTATCACGAATTTGAATTAGTGTAAATTAGTGAAATTCGTGGCAAAACAAAAGTCAAAAATTAAAAAATAAATCTGCTTAAATCTGCAGAATCTGCGTGAAAAAAACATCCCCAACAGGATAAAAATAAGTTTTAGTTTAGTTTAGTTTTAAATCGGATGAAGTTTTGAGCGCTTCATTCGATTTATTTGAGAATTCAAGAAAAAATATCATGAAAAAAAACCTAGTTCTTTCCGCCGTATTACTTTCTGTTACGATCGGATACAGTCAGAAAAATAAAAATGCTTATGAACTGGCATCGCCAAACGGGCAGAATAAAATCAAATTTGAGTTAGTAAAAAACGCTCCAAAATATGCTGTATCTCACGGAAAAACCGAAGTGATTACACCATCAGACATGGGGTTTTTATTAAAAGGAAATGAAGATTTAAGTTCAGACTTTGAAGTAAAAAGCGTAAAAAATACTTCTTTTGATGAAACCTGGGAACAAGTTTGGGGCGAGAAGAAAAACATCAGAAATAATTATAATCAGCTTTCTGTTCAGTTACAGCAAAAAAGCGGGAACAAACGTAAACTTGAAATTCAGTTTCGTGCGTTTGATGACGGAGTTGCTTTTAGATATGTGTATCCAAAACAAAACGTAAAAGACAGTATTTTCATTATGGATGAAAAAACGACTTTTAACTTAAAAGAAGATGGAAAAGCATGGTGGATTCCGGCAAACAGAGAAAATCGTGACGAATATCTTTTTAAAGATGCAGCGGTAAGTACTTTAGATACAGTTTTGACTCCACTTACAATCGAAAGCAAAAGCGGATTAGCATTGAGTTTTCACGAAGCAAATTTGGTAGATTTCGCGAGTATGACTTTGGTTAATACAACCGGAACGCAGTTAAAATCAGATTTAGTGCCGTGGGCAGATGGCGTAAAAGTTCGTGTAAAAGATACCTTTACCTCTTCTTGGAGAACACTTCAAATTGGAGAAACTCCGGCAGATTTAATTACGTCTTATTTGATTTTAAATCTGAATGATCCAAACAAATTAAAAAATACAGCAAGTTATTTCAAACCATACAAATATTTTGGAATTTGGTGGGGAATGCACATTGGGAAATATACATTTTGGGAAAGCGACAAACAAGGCGCAACAACCAAACATGCCGAAGAATATATAGACTTTACAGCAAAAGAAGGATTTCATCATTTATTGATCGAAGGCTGGAACAAAGGCTGGACACCCGCTTGGTACGAAAACCACATGCACATGTTTAGTTTCACAAAAAGTGCCGACAATTTCGACTTAGAAAAAGTGGTTGACTACGGAAACAAAAAAGGCGTTGCCCTTATTGGTTACCATGAAACAGGTTCAAACTTAATTAACTATTTAAAAGAAGTAGACGAAGGTTTTGCATTGTACAAAAAATTAGGAATGCATTCGGTTAAAATTGGTCACGTAGGTTCTAAATTAAACATGAAAGAAAATCACTTCGGACAATTTGGAGTGAATTATTTCAGATATATTTTAGAAAAAGCGGCACAATATGATTTAGCTGTTTTGTACCACGAATCAATAAAAGATACCGGAGAAAGAAGAACTTTCCCGAACATGGTTTCGAGAGAAGCAGCACGTGGACAAGAATATAACGCTTGGAGCGAAGGAAATCCGCCAAATCACTTAACGATTATTCCGTTTACAAGATTACTTTCAGGACCAATGGACTTTACACCTGGAATTTTTGATGTTGAGGTGAAACAAGGTTTCCCTGGAAAAAGAGTACACGGAACAGCAGCACAGCAATTGGCTTTGTATGTAACGATTTATGCACCAATCCAGATGATGGCAGATTTACCTGAAAATTATGAAGGAAAACCAGCTTTACAATTCTTAAAAGATGTTCCAACAGATTGGGAAGATACAAAAGTATTAGAAGGAAAAATTGGGGAATATATCACAACCGTTCGTAAAGACAGAAGCAGTGCTGACTGGTATTTAGGAACGATTACAAATGAAAATGCAAGAGACGTAAATGTTGCTTTATCATTTTTGGACCCAAATGCAACTTACGAAGCGCAGATTTATGCTGATGCCGTAGGAACTGATGAAACGCATAATCCAGCAGAAATTGCAATTTCTAAGAAAACTGTTAAAGCATCAGATTCTCTAAAATTACATTTAGGCGGCGCTGGAGGAACAGCAATTAGATTCAAAAAATTATAATTATAGAAAAATAGATATAGATTGTCAAACCCGACAGGTTTTTAAAACCTGTCGGGTTTAAATAACCACAATTTTTTAAATGAAAAACCTCATTCTGCATATCGTTTTTCTTTTGTCGGTCAATTTGATGTTGTCGCAGCAAAAACAATATCCTTTTCAGGATTCTAAATTAGATACTGAAAAGCGTATTGATAATTTGCTTTCATTGATGACACTCGATGAAAAAGTTCAGGCTTTGAGCACAAATCCATCGATAAAAAGATTAGGCGTTACAGGAACAGGTCACGTAGAAGGTTTGCACGGTTTGGCACTTGGCGGGCCGGGCGAATGGGGCGGAAAAAATAAAGAGCCATTAACAACAACTACTTTTCCTCAGGCTTATGGTTTAGGAGAAACGTGGGATGTTGATTTACTTCAAAAAGTGGCGCAGGTCGAAGGTTATGAAGCGCGATATGCTTTTCAAAAATACCATCGTGGCGGATTAGTCGTTCGCGCTCCAAATGCAGATATTGCAAGAGATCCGCGTTGGGGTCGTACCGAAGAAAGTTACGGAGAAGATGCTTTTTTTAACGGAACAATGACCGTTGCATTTGTAAAAGGATTGCAAGGGAATAATCCAAAATATTGGCAAACTGCTTCGTTAATGAAACATTTTCTGGCCAATAGCAACGAAGATGGAAGAACCTATACTTCATCTGATTTTGATGAAAGATTATGGAGAGAATATTATGCTTTGCCTTTTCAAATGGGTGTTGTTGATGGAGGATCCCGTGCTTATATGGCGGCTTACAATAAAGTAAACGGTATTCCGGCAATGGTACACCCAATGCTAAAAAATATTACCCAAAAAGAATGGGGACAAAACGGAATCATTTGCACAGATGGAGGCGCATTCAAATTGCTGCTTTCAGATCATAAATATTATGCTGATAAATATCTCGGAGCTGCTGCAGCTATAAAAGCAGGAATTAATCAGTTTTTAGATGAATATACAGAAGCAGTTTATGGCGCGCTTTCACACGGATATTTAAAAGAAAAAGATATTGATGCCGTTATTCGCGGAGATTATCGGGTAATGATTCAATTGGGAATGTTGGATGTTTCAGATGAAAATCCGTATGCAAAAATCGGAACAGGAAAAGATACTATTGATCCTTGGAAAACAGAAGCACATAAAAAAATCGCTTTAGAAGCAACACAAAAATCTATTGTTTTGCTTAAAAATGATGCTCAATTTTTGCCTTTACAAAAAGATAAATTAAAAACGATTGCCATAATAGGAAATCGTGCTGATGAAGTACTTCTGGATTGGTACAGCGGAACGCCACCTTATACAATTACACCTTTACAAGGAATAAAAAATAAAC
Organism: Flavobacterium sp. AC274; assembly: GCF_979258275.1. Classification (NCBI taxonomy): domain Bacteria; kingdom Pseudomonadati; phylum Bacteroidota; class Flavobacteriia; order Flavobacteriales; family Flavobacteriaceae; genus Flavobacterium; species Flavobacterium sp. AC274. The sequence continues at coordinate 865,237 of NZ_OZ409852.1, forward strand.
TAGGCAATAATGTCGAAATACTTTATGCCAAAAATAATATAGATGGTAAAGCAGCTGAAATAGCCAAAAAAGCAGATGCAGTTATTGTCATCGTCGGAAATCATCCGGTTTGTAATGCAGGCTGGGCAAATTGTCCCGTGCCAAGCGAAGGTAAAGAAGCTGTCGATCGTCAATCACTGACTTTAGAACAGGAAGATTTGATTAAAGTAGTCTATCAGGCCAATCCTAAAACTGTTGTGGCTTTAGTTAGCAGTTTTCCATATGCCATAAACTGGATACAAGAACACGTGCCGGCAATCGTACACATGACACAAAATAGTCAGGAAACAGGAACCGCTTTGGCCGATGTTTTATTTGGAGATTATAATCCGGCCGGACGTTTAACACAAACCTGGGTTGCGACTATTACTGATTTGCCTGAATTATTAGATTACAATATTCGAAACGGAAGAACGTACATGTATTTTAAAGGCAAACCTTTATATGCTTTTGGTCACGGTTTAAGTTATACAACTTTCAAATACAATTCTATTGAAACAAATTCAGAAAGCATTTCTAAAAGTGGAGAAGTAAAAGTTACAGTTTCTGTTACCAATACAGGAACTAAAGACGGAGATGAGGTAATTCAGTTGTATGTAAAACAATTGCAGTCAAAAGTAGAACGTCCTGAAAAAGAATTAAAAGCATTTCAGCGTGTTTTATTTAAAGCGGGAGAAACGAAGAACGTTTCTTTGGTTTTAAAAGCCAAAGATTTAGAATACTGGAATACAGCAAAACAACAATTTGAATTAGAAAACAATACAATTGAAATTCAAATAGGAAGTGCTTCGGATAAAATTCTGCTGAACAAAAAAATAACAGTGAAATAATTTACAATGAAAAAAAATCTAACGATACTCTTTATTTTGCTTTCTCTAATCAACGTTCCGTTGTTTGGACAAAATGCTGCTGAAAACAGAACCATAAAAGTTGATTATAATAAAACTGCAGGAAAACTGAACACCATGTTCAAAGAATGCATTGGTGCCGGAAGAGCAAACGAAGGTTTACGCGCCGACTGGCAGCAGCAATTGGCAATGACCAAAAACGAATGCGATTTTAAATACATCAGAATGCACGGCTTATTGTCTGATGATATGGCTGTTTACAGAGAAGATTCAAAAGGAAATCCCGAATACAATTATCAATATATCGATGCTTTGTATGATTTTCTTTTAAGTATTAAAGTAAAACCTTTTGTAGAATTAGGTTTTATGCCTAATGCTTTGGCAAGTGGAAAAGAAACTATTTTTTGGTGGAAAGGAAATGTAACACCTCCAAAAGATTATAAAAAATGGGAAGATTTAATTCGAAACCTAACCCAACATTTCAAAGAACGTTACGGAGACGAAGAAGTAAAAACCTGGTATTTTGAAGTTTGGAATGAACCAAATTTATCTCCGGGTTTCTGGACAGGAACTCAGGCAGAATATTTTAAACTTTACGAATACGCAGCGCGAGGCATCAAAAGTGTAAATCCTGCATACAAAGTAGGCGGTCCGGCAACGGCAGGCGCAGGCTGGGTTCCGGAAACAATCGATTTTTGTGCTAAAAATAATGTTCCGCTAGACTTTATTTCGACGCATACTTACGGAGTAAAACAAGGATATTTAGACGAATTCGGAACTTCTGGAACGGTTTTAAACAAAGAAGATTCCAGCATAAGCGGCGACGTAATAAATTCACGTCAACAAATTTCAAATTCGGCTAAGCCAAAATTAGAATTACATTATACAGAATGGAGTTCATCTTATACGCCGGCAGATCCTATTCACGATAGTTATCATTCAGCGGCTTATATTTTGCAGAAATTAAAACAAGTTGGCAATGCAGCAAACTCAATGTCATATTGGGTTTTTACCGATATTTTTGAAGAACCGGGCCCAAGATTCACGCCTTTTCACGGCGGTTTCGGATTATTGAATACGCAGGAATTAAAAAACCGGCTTATTTCTCGTATTCCTTTTTAAATAAATTGGGCGAAACAGAACTTCAAAATAAAGACACTTCTTCATGGGCGACAAAAAATGAAAAAGGCGATGTTCAATTATTAGTTTGGGATTTCACCAATACACATCCCGGAGATTCTGTCAATAATCAAATGTATTATATAAAAGATTTGCCGTCGAAACCAAAAGGAAATTTAAAAATTGAATTGGAAGGTTTGCAAAAAGGAAAATACAATTTAGAAATATACAAAGTAGGCTATAAATCGAACGACGCTTACGCGGATTATCTGGCCATGGGAAAACCAAGTCAGTTAACACGCGATCAGGTAAATACAATCAAACAAAAAAACAATGGTGCTTTGTGGGCGAGTGAAAAAGTAACCATTGATGCAAAAGGAACTTTTAGCAAAGATTTAAAAATCAATGAGAATGATGTTTTCTTATTGAATTTTGTGAAGCTTTAATTTCTAAAAAACAAACTATCAAAAACTAAAATTTATTAAGCATGAAAAACAAAATTTTATACCTGTCAGCAGCATTGGCTTTTGCAGTATTTACATCTTGTAAGAGTGATGTAAAAACCACAGATTCTGAAACAGCAGAAAAAGAATACAAAGGAAAAGAAATCGGATCTGAGTTTGATGCAGAAATCGACAAGTTGGTTTCTCAAATGACATTAGAGGAAAAAATAGGAATGTTACATGGAAATAGCATGTTTACTTCTGGCGGTGTAAAACGTTTGGGGATTCCGGAATTAAAAATGGCAGATGGACCACTTGGTGTTCGTGAAGAAATTTCGCGTGACAATTGGGCTCCGGCAGGTTTAACAAATGATTTTGCAACGTATTATCCGGCTGGTGGCGGACTTGCCGCAACATGGAATGCTGATATGGCATATACTTTCGGGAATAGTCTTGGGCAGGAAATGCGTGCAAGAGATAAAGATATGCTGCTTTCACCAGCTATAAATATCGTAAGAACTCCGCTTGGAGGAAGAACATACGAATATATGTCTGAAGATCCATTTTTGAACAAAAAAATTGCTGTGCCGTTAATTGTTGGTTTACAAGACAATGATGTTATGGCTTGCGTAAAACATTATGCTGCAAACAATCAGGAAACAAATCGTGATTTTGTAGATGTTCAAATTGATGAACGTACACTTCGTGAAATTTATTTACCAGCTTTTGAAGCTTCAATAAAAGAAGCGCATGCATACAGCGTAATGGGCGCTTACAATAAATTTAGAGGCGAATATTTATGTGAAAACGATTATATGCTGAATAAAATTCTTCGTGACGAATGGGGATTTAAAGGCGTTGTAGTTTCAGATTGGGCTGCTGTGCATTCGACAGTAAAATCTTTAAATAGCGGATTGGATATTGAAATGGGAACTCCAAAACCATTCAACGAATTTTTCCTTGCCGATAAATTAATTGCTGCAGCAAAAAACAAAGAAATTTCAGAAGCAGAATTGGATAAACACGTGAAAAGAATTTTACGTACTTTATTTCAGGTAAAAGCAATGGGAAGTCAAAGTAAAGACCGTGCAAAAGGAAGTATTGCTACTGAAGCACATTATCAGGACGCTTATAAAATTGCAGCAGAAGCGATAGTTTTATTGAAGAATGACAACAATGCTTTACCATTAAAATTAGACGGAGTTAAATCTATCGCGGTAATTGGAAACAATGCAACGAAGAAAAACGCGCTTGGCGGATTTGGCGCAGGTGTAAAAACAAAAAGAGAAGTTACACCACTTGAAGGTTTAAAAAACAGATTGCCATCTTCAGTAAAAATCAATTATGCTGAAGGATATTTAGAGCGTTACGACGAAAAGAATAAAGGAAACTTAGGAAATATTACATCAAATGGTCCGGTAACAATCGATCAGTTAGATCCTGCAAAAGTTCAGGAAGCGGTTGAAGCGGCTAAAAAATCTGATGTTGCGATTATTTTTGCAGGCTCAAACCGTGATTACGAAACAGAAGCTTCTGATCGTAGAAACCTGAAATTACCATTCGGACAAGAAGAATTAATTCAGAAAGTATTAGCCGTAAACCCAAGAACAATTGTTGTTTTTGTTGCCGGAGCTCCTTTTGAAATTGAAAATATCAGCAAAAAAAGTTCAGCTGTAGTATGGACATGGTTTAATGGTTCAGAAGGTGGAAATGCTTTGGCAGATGTACTTTTAGGAAAAGTAAATCCGTCTGGAAAATTACCTTGGACAATGCCTAAAAATATTATGGATTCTCCAGCGCACGCTACAAACAGTTTCCCTGGAGGAAAAACAGTAAATTATGCAGAAGGAATTTTGGTAGGATACCGTTGGTTTGATACTAAAAATATTGCACCATTATTTCCTTTCGGATACGGATTATCGTACACGACTTTCGGTTTTGAAAATGCAAAAACAGACAAAACTTCTTATGCACAAGACGAAACAATTACAGTTTCTGTTGATGTAAAAAACACTGGAAAAGTTGACGGAAAAGAAGTTGTTCAGTTATACTCTTCAAAATCAGATTCAAAAATTACGCGTGCTGCACAAGAATTGAAAGGTTTCCAAAAAACATTGGTAAAATCGGGAAGTTCAAATACAGTAACGATTAAAGTTCCGGTAAAAGAATTGGCTTACTATGATGTAACTGCTAAAAAATGGACGGTTGAACCAGGAAAATACACTTTGAAATTAGGAAATTCTTCAAGAGATATCAAAAATGAACTTGTTGTAACAATTAAATAAAGCTTGAAACATTAATGCTCTTTGATTTTTATTGAAGAGCATTTTTTAATAAATAAAAAATGAAGTTGCCTGAATAAAACTTATAACTAACTATTAAACCACACCAAATGAAAAACACTGTAAAACGTTATCTGTTAAGCACCGCATTATGTTTTTCTTTTTTAAGTCTTTGGGCTTGCAGTTCAGATAAAGAAGAAACAAAACAAGAACAAAAAATTGTAGCTGAGGGCTTATATCCAAGTTACAATACAAACCCAATCCCTTCAGATGCAAGCGGAATGTCAAGTACAGCCGTGCAATTAGCAGCCAAAATAAAATTAGGCTGGAACATTGGGAACACGCTTGAAGCAACCGGAGGAGAAACCGCGTGGGGAAATCCTAAAGTAACCAAAGCACTTATCGACGCCGTTAAGGCAAACGGTTTTAATGCCATTCGAATTCCGTGTTCGTGGAACCAGTATTTAGAAAATTCGGCTACAGCCAAAATCAAAACAGACTGGCTAAACAGAGTAAAAGAAGTAGTGCAATATTGCGTAGATAACGATATGTATGTTGTTGTAAACATTCACTGGGACGGCGGTTGGCTGGAAAACAATATTACCGAAGCCAAAAAAGTAGAAAACAATGCCAAACAAAAAGCTTTTTGGGAACAAATTGCAACACAGTTACGTGGTTTTGATGAGCATGTACTTTTTGCCAGTGCCAATGAACCAGCTGTTGAAGATGCTGCACAAATGGCTGTTTTAACATCATATCACCAAACTTTTATTGATGCCGTTCGTTCTACCGGAGGAAAAAATGCCAATCGTGTTTTAGTAATTCAGGGACCAACAACAGACATCGAAAAAACAAACAAACTAATGCTGACATTGCCAACTGATAAAGTGGCAAACAAAATGATGGTAGAAGTACATTATTATTCACCATGGAATTTTGCCGGTCTAACCAAAGACGAAACCTGGGGAAAAATGTTCTATTATTGGGGAGAAAATTACCATTCAACAACAGATACAGAACGAAATGCAACTTGGGGAGAAGAAGCAGATTTAGAGAAAAACTTCAAATTAATGAAAACCCAATTTGTAGATAAAGGAATTCCTGTTTTATTAGGAGAATTTGGCGCCATTCGCAGAACGACTTTAACCGGCGATGCCTTAACTTTACATTTGGCTTCAAGAGCTTATTATTTAAAAACAGTTGTTAAAACTGCTAAAGCAAACGGATTATTACCTTTTTATTGGGACGAAGGAAGTTTAGGAGACAAAGGTTTCGGAATCTTTAAAAGAAGCGATAATAGCGTTTTTGATACTCAGGCTTTAACAGCTTTAAAAGAAGGATTGCAGTAAAAATTAAAATTCACCATATAAGTGATATAAGTAAATGTAAGTTTTTTATTCGGTATAACTTATATTTACTTATATCACTTATATGGTTTAAAATGCACAAAATGAAAAAATATAAAGTTTTTATCTTTTTGATATTCAGTATAATGGCAAACGCAAATGTGCGAATGCCATTGTTGTTTTCTGACGGAATGGTGTTGCAGCGCAACAAAGAAATCCCGGTTTGGGGTTGGGCAGAAGCCAATGAAAATGTCGAGGTTCGTTTTAACAAACAAACCAAAACCATTCAGGCCGATAAAGATGGAAAATGGATGATTAAACTGTCTGCCGAAAAAGAGGGCGGACCTTTTGAATTAATCATTACAGGAAAAAATAAAATTGTAATCAAAGATGTTTTGGTTGGCGAAGTCTGGATTTGCAGCGGACAATCGAACATGGAATTTCAGATGTACAAAGTCATGAACGCTGAAAAAGAAATGGCCGATTCTAATTATCCAATGATTCGCCATTTTGGAGTTGCACAAGATTTAAGCGGAAGTCCAAAAGAAGATCTAAAACAAGGAAAATGGGCAGTTGCCAATAAAGAAAACATTCGTGATTTTACAGCGGCAGGTTTCTTCTTTGCCAAAAAACTATATGCTGAATTAAAAATCCCAATCGGAATTATAAATACATCGTGGGGCGGAACCAATGTAGAAACCTGGACAAGCCACGAAGCGTTTCAAAAAAGCGATGAATTCAAAACCATGATTGCAGATGTTCCTCAGGTAGATATGGATGCCGTTTTTGAAGTGTATAAAAAATCAGTTTTAGATAATATCAAGAAAGTTCAGGGTTTTGATGTTTCTATGGAAAATGAAAACCAATTTAAAGACTTCAATTTTGAAGATAAAAACTGGCCAGAAATAAAAGTACCATCTTTATGGGAAAACCAACAAATAGGCAATATTGACGGTATAGTCTGGATGCGAAAAACAATTACGTTAACTGCAGAACAAGCAAAAAGCGAGTCCGTTTTACATCTTTCAAAAGTAGACGACGAAGATATTACCTATGTAAACGGAGTTGAAGTAGGAACCAATAAAATTTGGGAAGCATTAAGAGTTTATAAAATTCCAGCAGGAACATTAAAAGAAGGAAAAAATGTAATCGCAGTTCGCATTGCAGATTATTCAGGCGGTGGCGGCATTTACGGCGATCCTGCTGATTTAAAAATTCAATTTAAAGACAGTAATATTCCACTCGAAGGACTTTGGAAATTCAATGTCATTCAGGTAAAAATTGCTATTTCGCCAAACAGTTATCCATCATTGTTATACAATGCAATGGTCAATCCGTTAGTTCCGTATGCGTTTCAGGGTGTTTTATGGTATCAGGGCGAAGCCAATGTTTGGCGCGCAAAACAATACAAAAAAGCATTTCCGTTAATGATTCAGGATTGGAGAACAAAGTGGAAACAAGGCGATTTTCCTTTTTATTTCGTACAATTATCGACTTTCAACGAATTCAACGGAAACAGTAAAGTCGGAAGCCGTTGGGCAGAACTTCGCGAAGCACAATCCGAAACTTTAAAAGTACCCAATACAGGAATGGTCGTAACCACAGATATCGGTAACGCAAAAGACATTCACCCAACAAACAAACAAGATGTCGGATTACGTTTGGCCGCCATTGCATTAAACAATGTTTACGGCAAAAAACAAATTTACAGCGGACCAACTTTTAAATCTCAGCAAATAAAAGGCAATCAAATTATTCTGACTTTCGATAACATTGGTTCAGGATTATCGACTTTTGATAATTCAGAAACCGTAAAAGGATTCGAAATCGCTGGTGCCGACAAAGTTTTTCATTCCGCGAAAGCGATCATAAAAGGCAACACGATTATAGTTTCGAGCGACGAAGTAAAAAATCCCGTTGCCGTTCACTACGGTTGGGCAGACGACGATACGGAAATCAATCTATTCAACAAAGAAAAATTCCCCGCATCGCCTTTCAGAACCGATAATTGGGAAATGATTACAGCAAACGAAATATATAAGGTTAGTAAATAATATTTTGGTGTGACATTTGGGCGTGACCGTATTTACAAAAGGCGCTATTTAACAAACCGCTTATGTGCGCCTTTCGCAAATACGGTCGGGCTATCCGTGCTACTTCGGTAGCTAACTCCTATCCCTCACGCGCGAAACCGTTAAACGAGATATTTACCTATTTATAAGCCAAGAAATCGAATAATTCAGAAAATTGGATAGATTTGAATATCCATATTGTTAAGACGGATTGAAATCCGTCCCTACAAAATAATCCGAGCCGAAGGCTCTCTCAAAAGTTCCGGAGGAACGACCTATATTGTAGCAACGTCCCGAAGCTTCGGGATTAATCCGTTGATAAGAATGAGCATGATAACAAAGTTCCGTAGGAACGGCATATATTTAACCGAATTCAAAATCAAAAAAAGAATACATGAAATCAAGCCTCATAAAAACATTCTTCATTTTACTATTCGCCTCTTTCAGCATAAACATGACCGCACAATCCAAACATGTTTTATGGTACAATCAACCCGCAGAATTCTTTGAAGAAAGCTTGGTTTTAGGAAACGGAAAAATGGGAGCAACCGTTTTTGGCGGTGCAAATGCAGATAAAATTTATTTGAACGACGCCACACTTTGGTCTGGTGAACCCGTAAATGCCAATATGAGTCCGGAAGCGTATAAAAATATTCCGGCAATTCGTGAAGCTTTAAAAAACGAAAACTACAAACTGGCAGAGGAATTAAACAAAAAAATTCAGGGTAAAAACTCTGAATCTTTTGCGCCTTTGGGAACATTAGAAATCAATAATTCTGAGAAAGGAAAAGCTGTCAATTACCATCGTGAGCTGGATATTTCGAATGCAATATCAAAAGTAAGCTACGAAATGGCTGGCGTAAAATATACCCGTGAATATTTTGTTTCAGCACCGGATCAAGTTATGATCATCAAGTTGACAAGCGATCACAAAGGCACTTTAAATTTCGATATCAATTTAAAGAGTTTACTAAAATCAAATGTTGAAGTGAGAAATAATATTCTGGTAATGACAGGTTCTGCACCTATTCACGAAAATGCAGGATATACAGTTTTGCCAAAATATCTGGATATACAAGAAAGAGGAACAAAATTTACCACTTTAATTCAAATCAAAAAAACCGACGGAAAAATTACAAATTCAAGAGAATCTTTAAGTTTAAAAGATGCGACGGAAGCCATTATTTATGTTTCTGTTGCAACAAGTTTTAATGGTTTTGACAAAAATCCCGCAAGTGAAGGTTTAGACGATATAGCAATTGCAGTGCAAAATATGAATAAGGCATTTGCAAAACCATTCGATAAATTAAAAGAATCGCACACAACTGATTATCAAAAATTCTACAACCGTGTTGATTTAAATTTAGGCAAAACAACCGCTCCGGATTTACCAACAGACGAACGTTTATTACGCTACGCCGACGGAAAAGAAGATAAAAACCTTGAAATTCTCTATTTCAATTACGGGCGTTATTTATTAATAAGCAGTTCCAGAACTCTGGGTGTTCCGGCAAATTTACAAGGAATTTGGAATCCTCATTTAAACCCGCCGTGGAGCAGTAATTATACGATGAACATTAATCTGGAAGAAAATTACTGGCTTGCCGAAAACACCAATCTTTCAGAAATGCATTTGCCGCTTTTGTCTTTCATAAAAAACCTTTCGGTAACAGGGAAAGTTACGGCCAAAACTTTTTATGGCGTAAACAAAGGCTGGGCCGCAGCACATAATTCGGATATTTGGGCAATGACAAATCCCGTTGGACAATTTGGTAAAGAAGATCCAATGTGGGCTTGCTGGCCAATAGCGGGAGCGTGGCTGAGTACACACATTTGGGAACATTACGTTTTTACACAAGATAAAAATTACCTGAAAACAGAAGGCTATCCTTTGATGAAAGGCGCAGCAGAATTTCTTTTAGGATGGATGATAACCGATAAAAACGGAAATTTAATTACATCGCCATCCACTTCACCCGAAAATCAATACATTGCACCAGATGGTTTTGTTGGCGCAACAATGTATGGCGGAACGGCAGATTTGGCCATGATTAGAGAATGTTTTGGGAAAACAATAAAAGCTTCGAAAGTTCTAAATATTGATGCTGATTTCAGACTAAAATTAGAAACGGCGCTTTCAAAATTATATCCGTATCAAATTGGCAAAAAAGGAAATTTGCAGGAATGGTATTTTGACTGGGAAGATAAAGATCCAAAACACCGTCATCAATCGCAGTTATTCGGACTTTTTCCCGGCGATCATATTACACCGGAGAAAACGCCTGATTTAGCCGAAGCTTCGAGAAAAACTTTAGAGATAAAAGGCGATGAAACCACTGGCTGGTCAAAAGGATGGAGAATCAATCTTTGGGCAAGGCTTTGGGATGGAAACCGTGCTTATAAAATGTTTAGGGAATTATTGAGATACGTAGATCCCGACGGAAAGAAAACAGCAACTCCACGAAGAGGCGGAGGAACGTATCCGAATTTATTCGACGCGCATCCTCCATTTCAAATTGATGGGAATTTTGGTGGCGCTGCAGCCGTTGCAGAAATGCTGGTTCAGTCAAACGAAAACGAAATCCGATTATTACCCGCTTTGCCGGATGCCTGGGAAACCGGATCTGTAAAAGGGATTTGTGCCCGTGGAGGTTTTGAAATCGTAATGGAATGGGAAAATAAAATTTTAAAGAAAGTTACTGTTTCTTCTAAAATTGGAGGAAAAACAAACTTAATCAGCGGGGATAAAAAACAAAACGTCACTTTGAAAAAAGGGGAAAGTTTAGAAATAAACTGGTAGAAAGTTCTAAGCATAATCTTTATCAAACCCGACAGGTTTTAAAAACCTGTCGGGTTTACTATATTCGGGTTTGCTTTTAAATATTAAGCAAAACAACTGATTTACATTACAATAAGTTCTTAAAATTTTGTCACAAAGTTATTTTCATTAACTTTGATTAAAATATTATGATTATGACTTACAATCCAACAACAGTCGCCAATTATTTCATAGATAAATATTCCAAAACAGGAGATCTTACGCCAATGAAAATAATTAAGCTAACTTATATTGCTTATGGATGGTATTTGGCCTTAACAGATAAAAAAGAAAGATTGCTGGACGAAAGTCCTATTGCCTGGGATTTTGGGCCTGTTTTTCCATCTTTGTATTACAGCATCAAGCAATACAAGAAAGAAAAAATAACAGAGAAAATTCCGAATGCCTTAAAAGACGAAAAAATCACTAGCGAAGACGAGAAATTTTTAGATAAAATATGGGAAGTCTACGGAAGATTTGACGGTATTTATTTAAGCGCATTAACGCATAACGACGGTACGCCGTGGCGAAAAGTTTACCGCAAAGATTCTAATGCTGTTATTTCTGATGATGATATTTTTGAACATTATAAAACTAAGTTAAAACCAATTTAAGCTTATATGTCCTCCCTAAATCTTAACCAAATTTCAATTGCAAATAGTTCTTCATTAACCCCTGAAGACCTTAGCAAAGCGCGCCTGCAAAATCAGATTCTTGAAGACAGATTGGGAAGCGCAAAAGTAGGTCGTTTTTTAGAAGACACCAGACTTAGAAGGCATTTAACCTATATTTTCGCCATCATTATCTTTCTTTGGCTAGCTGCTGTAGTGTCTATTTTATATTTTAATGATAATTTACTGCATCTGAATCTTTCAGAAAATGTATTGATTACTTTATTGACAACTTCGTCTGTAAATGTAATTGGAATGATGTTGATTATTCTGAAAAATTTATTTCCGAAACATCTTAATGAAGACGAATAAAAGAATAGCTTCTTAATGAATTATTCTTGTTTTTCAGTTTCAGTTTCTTTTTCCTTTTCGGTTTCAGATGTTTTCTTAACATGATTTTCTTTAAATTCCTCGTACCATTTTTCGATAGAAGGATAAACAAAACCCGCTACTTTTTTAATGGGATTATAAAAAATAGATTTGTCTAAAGTTTCTTGTTTGGCAAAGGTATTGTCGAAATTTATTTTCTCAAACAGCGCAATTACAATACTTACAATCAGGATCGTTTTCAGGATTCTGAAAAATCCGCCGCCCAGTTTATTCAGCCAGCCCAATTGAGCAAAATCTGCAATTCCAGTTAAGGCTTTGGCCAATAAATAAACACCAATTACAACCAGAATAAATGTTAGCAGAAAAGCTGTAACCTGAATCGTATTTGGATTCCAGGAAACATGTTTTGAGATTATTTCTGTCATAAAAGAAGAAAATTTAATCGCTAAATAGATTCCGAGCAATAAAGAAATAAAAGAAGCAATTTCTACAAAAAGGCCATTTTTAATTCCTTTGTATAAACTGTAAGCCAAAAGCGCACCCAAAATCATATCTAAAACACTCATATTTTCTGTCGTTTTATTGAGGCGCAAATATAAAAGAATTATCTAGTTTTTAAGGCGCAGAGGTTCAGAGATGCAAAGGTTCAGAGGTTTTTTTTATAGCCCACAGATTATACGGATTAAACGGATTGACGCTGATTAAAATTAGTTGGCTAGTGAAGAGCTAAAGTTTTTGCGTAAATAAACCATGGATTTACGGGATGAAAAAACTAAACCTGTGTTAATCAGTAAAACCCGTTAAATCCGTGGGCAATTCTACAAAAAGTCCATTTTTAATTCCTTTGTATTTTTATAGCCCACAGATTATACGGATTTAACGGATTGACACAGATTAAAAAAGGTGTGGCTGAAAATATACTTTAAGAATAAAAAAACCTGTGTAAACCAGTTAAATCCGTATAATCCGTGGGTAATTTCTCTATACAATAAGGCAAACCGTTAATTTTAGGTCTTTGGATTTGAAGTCCGTATCTTTGCAAATCTATTTTAGAGTTGAGATTGCAGATTTTAGATTTTTAAGTCAGCAATCTAAAATCTAAAATCTAAAATCACAAATATATATGTCAAGAGATACACAATTAAAAGAGCGTTGGGAAAAGCTCGTCGATATACTTTCAAATCAATTTTCGCAAGGCGAAGATTTAGATTTAGATGCCATTATTTACCTAATCGGAGTTCAGGAATTTGGAAAGATTCATAGAGAATTCAAAAAAGATGAAAAATTAAACTTAATGCACATCGCTATTTGCCGATTATTAGAGCCTTACGGATTTTATGAATTCGAATATTTTGATGAAGACGGATGGCCACATTATAAAGTAAAAGAAGAATTACCACCGCTAAAAGCAGGCGAACAATCAGTTTTAATGAAAGAAGCGATTGTAAGTTATTTTTTAGAAAGAGAACTTATTGAATAGTTTACAGTCGCAGTATTCAGTTTTCAGTTTGTAACTGTGACTGTAAACTGAGATTGAACACTAAAAAAGAAAGAAATGTGTAGATATGCAATGGTAGCTTATAAACCTCATCATGCTTGTTTTAATTGTTGTAAAACATTTAAAAGGAGGCTTATGGGAGATATAAAAAAAGGAGAACAATCAACTTTTGAAGCTAAATGTCCGGAATGTGGTGAGTTAATGGCTAATATGGGGCTTGATTTTGAATCGCCAAAAAAGGATGATGTAAAAAAATGGGAACATATTAAAAGCTTATATTCTGTTGGAATTACTTTTCATTCTTGCGGATGCAACGGTCCGGGATATATTCCTAATTCAAAAGAAAAATTAATAGAATATTTTGAAGATTTAAAAGTAAATTATCTTAAGAATATTGATTTTTGGCGAACCAGAATAGAACCCACTACAAAAATGGAACGCGATAAGGATAACCAAAGAAACTGGGGAAAGTTAAATGCTATTTCATCAAATTTTAAAAAAGAGATTGTTAAAAATCAGGATGGAATAGATTTTTGGCTGGGCAGAGTCCGCGAAATCGAAAGCAAAATAAGTTTAATAAAATAGTTATAAATGAATATCGTAACCTGTGAAGGGAAACTTTAAATTTTAGACTTTAAACTTGAAACAAATTATGTAAATTTGTATTCTCAATTATTGAAGGAAAATGATAGACAAGATAAAACAGCATATAGAGGAAGCAAAAGCCTTTAATGATAAAAATAAAGAATCTTTAGAGCAGTTCCGAATTAAATATTTAGGTAGTAAAGGGTTATTAAAAGAACTTTTTACAGAGTTTAAAAATATTCCAAACGATCAGAAAAAAGATTTCGGACAAGTAATAAATACTTTAAAATCCGTAGCTGAAGAAAAAGTAAGAGTTATTCAGGAAGAGCTTGAAAGTAAACAAGAAGTAAAAGGGGTTTTTGGAGATTTGTCAAGATCATCAGAGCCTGTTATTATTGGTTCACGTCATCCTATTTCTATCGTAAAAAACCAAATTATAGATATTTTTGCCAACATTGGCTTCAACGTTTCCGAAGGTCCGGAAATCGAAGACGACTGGCATAACTTTACGGCATTGAACTTACCGGAATATCATCCGGCGCGTGATATGCAGGATACATTTTTCATTCAGACAAATCCTGATGTGTTGTTGCGTACGCATACATCATCTGTTCAGGTACGTTATATGGAAAATCATAAACCGCCAATTCGTACTATTTCTCCGGGGCGTGTATTTCGTAACGAAGCCATTTCGTCACGTTCGCACTGTATTTTCCATCAGGTTGAAGGTTTGTACATTGACAAAGATGTGTCGTTTGCAGATTTGAAACAAACATTACTTTATTTTACCAAAGAAATGTTCGGAAAATCAAAAATCCGTTTACGTCCGTCGTACTTTCCGTTTACGGAACCAAGTGCCGAAATTGATATTTATTGGGGACTAAAAACAGAAACGGATTATCGTATTACAAAAGGAACAGGCTGGTTAGAAATTGGAGGTTGTGGAATGGTTGACCCAAATGTTCTTAAAAATTGCGATATCAATCCAGATGAATTCAACGGTTTTGCTTTCGGAATGGGAGTAGAGCGTATTGCAATGTTATTATACCAAATTGGTGATATTCGTATGTTTTACGAAAATGACGTTCGTTTCTTAGAGCAATTCAAAGCCAATATTTAATTTTAGATATTAGATTGTAGATTTCAGATTAATTCTGAAGATATAATTCTCATTAATACAATAAACCTTTGTTGAAGTTTAGACTTTGACAAAGGTTTTAAAGCTTTAAATAAAGATGAAAAAAGATATAACAATCCCCGAAGTAGAAAACGTATTTTTAGCCGCAGTTCAGGAATGGAGCGACGATTTTATGGAGAAAGTGTGGTACGCTTATCTTGTAAACGATAGCGACTTTAATCTCGACAGCGTTATGGTAGTTTCAAAAGCATTTGGAACTATCGATGGCGAAATGAAAAAAACATCTGTTTTACGCCACGCTTTTGTTGAGGTTCCGGCTGTTTCTGTAGTAAAAATTGAAATGATCGAAAAAAGCCTTTTGGTTTTAAACAATGAATTCATGGTAACTTTCTTCATCGGAAATACTTTATACGACAAGAAATTCATTTTCAAATCTAACCTAATTAGCGAAAATAATACAGAAGAAGTGCCGATTTTGTTTGTTGAGGGAGTTATGGTGAAGTAAAGAAAATAGAGAATAGAATAAAGAAAATAGACTTTACAAAATAGTAAAAGAAAAAAGAGCCAAGACTAATTATTAGACTGCACCCAAAAGTTTAGACAAATTTATAATTAAGTTTGATAATAATGAGCTCGATATTTTATCGGGCTCATTTTATTTAAATTTGATTTAATTCTTTCATTATTGTAATAGATTATATATCTATTAATTTCTTTTTTTAATTGTTCTATTGATTTGAATTTTTGAGTATAAAACATTTCAGATTTTAATATTCCAAAGAAGTTTTCAATAATTGCATTATCCAAACAGTTTCCTTTTCTTGACATACTTTGTTTGATTCCTTTTTGTTCTAATAAATGTTGGTAATGTTTCATTTGGTATTGCCAGCCTTGGTCAGAATGAAGTATTAAATTTGTATTGTTTGGTATTTTTCTAAAGGCTTTTCTCAGCATCATAACCACTTGATTGAACACTGGTCTCTCCGTAACTTCATAGCTGATTATTTCTTGATTAAACAAGTCAATTATTGGTGATAAATATAATTTGTTTCCCCCTACGTTGAACTCTGTTATATCGGTTGCCCATTTTTGATTTGGGGCTTGTGCCCTAAAATTTCGTTCCAGTATATTTGGAGCTATTTTACCATTTTCACCTTTGTAAGATTTATATTTTTTTACTCTAATAACACTTTTCAGCCCTAATAGATTCATTAATCTGAGAACTGTTTTATGATTGATAAGCACCCCTCTGTTTTGCAGTTCATCGGTTATCCTTCTATAGCCATAGCGTCCTTTATGCTTTTGATAAATGGCTTTAATCAGTTCTTTAGTTTCTTTATATTTATCAGGTGATTTACTTTGTTTTTGATGATAATAAAAACTGCTGCGCGCCATATTTGCTAGGTCCAGAAGTAATTCCAAACCAAATTTATGCCTTAATTCGTTTATGGCTTTGGATTTTTCCTGGCTTGAATTAAGGCTTGAAGCTTTTTTAGCAATTCATTCTCACAGCGAAGTCTTTCGTTTTCTTTCAGCAGTTCTTGCTCTCTTGTAAGGAGTTTGTCTGATTTACGTTTTTTGCCTTTATTATCACTCATCGATATGGGTCTGCCTCTTTGTTTTGGTTGTAATGCTGCTAGCCCAAAGTTAGCAAAATCTTTTTTCCATTTTAAAATTATGGACATATTGGGAATATTAAATCTTATGCCAGCCTGCATCAAGGAAAGAGATTCTTTTTGTATGCTATTGAGTACTTTTAGTTTAAATTCGGCTGAATAGCTTTGATTCATTCGTGGCAATAAACCAATTTTACCATATGCCTTATAAAAACTGACCCACTTACGAATATTCCATCTTGCAGTCTGTTTTAATTTTGAAACATACCCATCTGAATAATGCTTCTTTAAAACCAATTCTACACATTCTAACTTAAATGCATAGTCATACTTTACTTTTCTTTCCATAAAAAATGCCCCAAATAGTGTCTAACTTTTTGGGACATGTTCATATTTAGATCTTGGCTCTTTTTTTATGTCATAAACAAAAGTCTATTTTCTTTATTCTATTCTCTATACTCTTTTTTCTTTAATCCAAAGACTCAGTCAGTTTCTTAAAAACCGATTTTGCATCTTTTCCTTCGTATAAAATGCTGTAAACGGCGTCGATAATAGGCGTTTTGGCGCCGTAACCCTGATTTAGTTTATAAGCACTTTTGGTGGCGTAATAACCTTCGGCAACCATACTCATTTCCATCATCGCACTTTTTACGGTGTAGCCTTTTCCAATCATGTTTCCGAACATTCTGTTTCTGGAGAATACGGAATATCCTGTAACCAATAAATCGCCTAAATAAGCCGAGTCATTAATGTTACGTTTCATTTTATGCACTTTTCTGATGAATTTCTTCATCTCACGAATTCCGTTACTCATCATTACTGATTGGAAATTATCACCATAACCTAAACCGTGCGCAATTCCGGCTGCAATGGCATAAATGTTTTTTAACATCGCTGCATATTCAGTTCCGATGATATCGTCTGAGATTTTGGCTTTAATATAATTTCCTGATAAAGATTTTGCTACAATGCTGGCTTTGTCCGGATCGCCACACGCAATGGTTAAGTACGAAAGTCTTTCTAACGCTACTTCTTCTGCGTGGCAAGGACCGGTAATAACCCCAATATTGTAATAAGGAATGTCGTATTGAATATGAAAATGTTCTCCAACAATTAAACTTGTTTCAGGAACAATTCCTTTAATAGCCGAGAAGATAATTTTATCTGCTAAAGAAACAGTAAGATTTTTTAATTCAGCATCTAAAAAAGCAGACGGAATAGCAAAAATTACATAATCTGCATATTCAACTGCTTCATTTATATTGTTGGTCAATTTAAGTTTAGTAGTGTCAAATTCGACAGAACTTAAATAGTTTGGGTTGTGTTTGTATTTTTGAATGTGCTCTATGGCAGCATCATTACGCATATACCAAGCTATTTCTGAAAGATTTACGCATAACATCTTAGCAATTGCCGTTGCCCAACTCCCTCCTCCAATTACTGCAAACTTTAATTTTTCGCTCATTATTTTAATAATTTAAAGCAAAAGTACTTAATAATGTAGTAATAATACAAAATCTGATTTAAGAAATTTAAAAACAAGGTCTGTAAACAATGGTTTTCAGCTAGTTCTAAATAATTATCAAAAATATTTTATGCTTTACACAATAATAATTTAATAGTTGCGTTATAACTCTTTATAAATTAGAATTTTAATGAGTTTAGCAAAAATTGAGTTAGTTAGTTTTGTTTTAGTATTTTAAAAAGGCGTTCCTAAATATTTTAAGAACGCCTTTTTTGATTTAAAAAATCAAAAAAAATCCAATATTTTAAAATTCCAAAATCCAAACGTTAGAATTTAAATTCCAAAAATAAATTCCAAATCCCAATAACTATGTGTGCAATTGGAATTTGGAATTTAAAAATTTTGGAATTTTATTCCTTAATAACTAAGTTCAACAATCGATTTTACTTTATCTAAAGTTACCAATTGGTTTTCGCCAAGACCTTTCCAGCCTCTTTCATCAAAACGTTTTACAATAAAATCTGCTGTGTTGGTGTAATCATCTGTATATTGAGACAGTTTAGTATCCATTCCCATGGTGTGGAAAAATTCAACTGTTTTATTGATCGCTTCTTTGGCAACTTCGTCATCAGAACCTGTTAAGTTGAAGATTCTTCTTCCGTATTGTGCCAGTTTTCCTTTTTTGGTTTCAAACATTACATTGTATAAACTTGGGCCTATAATCGCCAAAGTACGTGCGTGGTCGATTCCGTATAATGCTGTTAATTCGTGACCAATCATGTGTGTTGCCCAATCAGAAGGAACTCCTTTTTGAATCAATCCGTTCAAAGCCATCGTACAGCTCCACATAAAGTTGGATGCCAATGCATAATCCGTTGGGTTTTCTACCACTTTTGGACCCACTTCAATTAACGTTTGTAAAATTCCTTCGGCGATTCTGTCTTGTAAAAAACCTTCGTGCGGATACGTTAAATATTGCTCCATTACGTGGGTATAAGCATCTACAACACCATTTTGCAATTGTCTTTTTGGCAACGATTCAATTACGGTTGGATCACAAATAGAGAATTTAGGAAACAAAGCACTTCCGCCAGAAGCTAATTTTTCCTGAGTAGCTTTAATCGTTACGACATATCCGGAATTCATTTCGCTTCCTGTTGCGGGCAAAGTCAAAATAGTTCCAAAAGGCACTGCATTTTCTTTAATCAACAAACGTTTTTGTAAAATATCAAGAGGATTTCCGTCAAAATTTACGGCTGCCGAAATAAATTTCACGCCATCAATAACAGATCCGCCACCAACAGCCAGAATAAAATCGATTTTTTCTGCTTTGATAACTTCAACCGCTTTCATCAACGTTTCAAAATGCGGATTTGGCTCAATTCCTCCAAATTCAACAATATCAAAACCTTTTAAATTCTTGATTACTTGTTCGTGAATTCCGTTTTTAAAAATACTTCCACCGCCGTACGCCAAAAGAATTTTAGCATCTTTTGGAACTAAAGTCGAAAGTTTTTCAATTTGTCCTTTTCCGAAAATTAGATTTGTCGGATTATATAATTCAAAGTTTAGCATTTTTTTTGAGTTTCTGAGATGCTAAGTTGCTAAGGTTCTAAGTTTTTTAATCTTAGCAACGTAGATCTTTTATTAATAATTTCTGATATACTAAGTGTCTAAGTTTTCTAAAGATTTCCAAAATCTTAGTAACTTAGAATCTTAGCAACTTAGAACCTTTTTATTTTAATTTTTCAAGTAATTTACCAGCGACCAATTTAGACGAAGCCGGGTTTTGTCCTGTAATTAAAAGACCATCTTCTACAGAATAAGGAGCCCAATTTGGTCCTTTTGAGAATTTTGCTCCATTTTGAGTTAAAGCATCTTCTAATAAAAACGGAACCACTTTGGTTAAACCAACAGCTTCTTCCTCTTCGTTTGTAAAACCGGTTACTTTTTTACCTTTTACTAAATAATCACCTTTTACTTTTACATTTTTCAAAACAGCTGGTGCGTGACAAACAAATGCAACCGGTTTATTATGAGTATAAAAAGATTCGATTAAGGCGATTGAATTTTTATCTTCAACTAAATCCCAAAGCGGACCGTGACCTCCAGGATAAAATACCGCATCGTAATCTCTTTGGTTAATAGTCGAAAGCTTATGAGTGTTTTTTAATTTTTCCTGTAATGTTTTATCAGCGTCAAAACGTTTTGTGTCTTCTGTTGCTGATGATGGATCTGCACTTTTAGGGTCAATTGGCGGCTGGCCTCCAAGTGGTGATGCAATGGTAATTTCTACACCTTTATCTAATAGTTCATAATAAGGAGCAGCAAATTCTTCTGACCAGAATCCGGTTTTTTCCCCTGTATTGCCCAGTTTGTCGTTACTGGTGACAACAAATAATACTTTTTTCATCTTTTTTGTTTTTTGAGCTGTTGCCGAAAAGCCAGCTGTTAATACGATTATTGCGATTAATGCGATTTTTTTCATGTCTTATTATCAATGTTTAAATTTTGATCAAATTTACGGTTTATGTGATATTAGTAAAAATAAAATAAACTATGTTTGTTATAAATAAAGTTATATCATGGTAAATTTGGAATGGTACAGAACTTTTAAGTCTGTATATAAAAATGGAAATTTTTCTGTCGCTTCAAAAGAGTTGTTTATGAGCCAACCCGCGGTTAGTCAGCAAATAGCTATGTTAGAGGCACATGTTGGTTATAAGTTGTTTAACCGAAAATCAAAAGGCGTAGAACCAACAGAGTACGCTAAGTTACTGAATAATTTAATTATTGACGCGCTCGACAGATTAGAAACTGTTGAAAACGGATTCAGGGCAAAAGCAGAAGATTCTGTCCGGTTAATTTCTGTTGGTGTTTCAAAAGATTTATTCAACAGCTGTGGAAGTATTTTGATCTCTAAATTTGATTTTATCGATTTTACTTTTGCCGAAGATGATGCGCTTTTTGCACTTGTGGATGCTAAAAAACTTGATTTTGCCATTACAACAAAAAGATATGATACATTCGATACTATTTATGAAATCGTAGGCAAAATTAAACTGATCATGGTCGCGCCAATGAATTTAAATATCGAAGAATTCCGCCAGAAATTAAAAGCAGATAATTATACAGAAACTGAAAAATGGCTTAACAACCAAAAATGGTACAGTCATGATGCAAGAATTCCGCATATCAAGTTATTCTGGTTGCACGCTTTCAGTAAAAAAAGGCCTTCGATGGTGCCTAATTATATCATTCCATCAGAATCTGAAATGTTGGAAATGCTGTCCAAAAATTCGGGACTTGCGATAACCTGGAATTGTAATGCGAGAAAATATATTAAAGAAAACAAATTGCAACTGGTATGGAATAGTTTTCACGTTCCTGAGGAATTTGTATACTTATTGACCGCTAAAAACAATAATTTAAATTCTTTTTTTGACGCTATTTCTAAAGAATTAAAATTATTTTTGGGCAATAGGTTGTAATTTTTTTCGCCACGAATTATTTTTTTTCGCCACGAATTTCACGAATTAACACGAATTTTTTGTTCACTATGAGATCAAAAACTAATTCGTGAAAATTCGTGAAATTTGTGGCAAACTTCTTCGCAAGCATAAAAAACACTACAGATTAAAATTCGTGGCAAACTTTTTCGTTTTAGTATAACAACGGGAAACTTCAATAGTTATATTTGTTGTTAATGTGTTTGAGTTATGGAAAATCTTCAAAATATTAGAATCGCAGTTGATGCCATTGTTTTTGGATATAAAAACAACAGTTTATATGTGCTTTTAATAGAACAAAAATTTGGTACTGCCGAAAAATATTGGGCGCTTCCTGGCGGTTTGGTAAAAAATGATGAATCGTTGAGCAACGCTGTAATTAGAGAATTGCATGAAGAAACCAATGTGCAATTAAAGTTTATGGAACAGCTTTACACCTTTGGAGATGATATTTTCAGGGATTCCAGAAACCGTGTTATTTCTGTCGCTTATTATGCTTTGGTCGATGCTTCCAATCTCGAAATTAAAGCAGATACAGATGCCGATAAAGTACAATGGTACAAAATAGACGAAATTCCTTCTTTGGCATTCGACCATAATTTAATTATCAAAAAAGCGATTTCAAGATTAAAGGCCAAACTTACTTACGAGCCTGTTGGGTTTGATTTACTTCCCGAAGAATTTCTATTTTCTGATCTTGAAAATTTGTACTGCACGATTTTAGAGAAAGAAATTGACCGCAGAAATTTCAGAAAAAAATATTGAGTTATGGATTTTTAGAAGAAACAGACAAATTTTCGCCCATAAAAAGTGGTCGTCCGGCAAAATTATTTAAGTTTAATAAACTGAAATATAATGATTTGATAGAAAGAGGCTTCCATTTTGAAATAAAATTTGCTTAAACTAAATTATAATGATCAAACCATTTCCATTCCATTCTGATTTAAGAGATTATTTTAAGAAGCAAGACAAAACCTGGTCTTGGTTTTCTGAAGAAAAAGTAAAAGCAGAACAGCAAGAAGCCTTTAAAACTGATTTATTAAAGAACTCTTATCGAATAGATCCGGAAACGGAATCGAAAGTTTATGAAATTTTAAACAAAGCAAAAGATAAACTTGGAATCATTGTCCCGATTACGATTTATCAATCGCAGAGTACGGATAATAATGCCGGAGTTGTTTTTTTTGAAAATGAAGCCCACATTATTTTATCAGGAACGATTTTAAAATTGCTCAACGAAGACGAATTACTGGTTTTGTTCGGACATGAATTATCGCACATTTTGTTGTTTAATCTGGAAAATGGCGATTTTGAAATCACCAACAGAATTATCAATACCATTGCAAGTGATAATAACAGCGAATTGTTTTATTACGAAACCGCAAGATTATATCAGCTTTATACCGAATTATATTGTGATTTAGGCGCTCTAAAAGTCAGCGGAAGTCTGGATACCACGATTCAGACATTAGTGAAATTAAATACAGGTTTAGAAAAAGTTTCGGCAGAGAGTTATTTGAAACAAGCCAATGAAATTCTGGAAAGAATAGAAAAAGGTTCTGACGGAGAAACACATCCGGAGAATTTTATCAGAGCTAAATCTCTGGAAATTTTCGAAAATGATAACGCCAATTTTTATTCGAAAGTAGAAAAGATTATTTCCGGAAAAACCGATTTGCATCAACTCAATTTATTCAATAAAAAACTGGTTTTTGATACTACAAAAGAATTAATCTCGATTATTCTAAAACCAAAATGGACACAATCTGAATATTGTACAGCACTCTACAAACAATATTTTTCGAATTCAGATAAAAAAACAGACGCTTTTATAGACGATGCCTTCAAACTGAAAATAGAAAACAGCAAGAAAAATCTAAAAGAATATTATGCTTATGTAATGCTCGATTTTGCGTTGTGCGATTCGGATTTGAAAGAAGCATTTATTGGACATATTCTGGATATTTCGGAACAATTAAGTTTAGAAGATGAAATGAAAACGATTCTCAAAAAAGAACTGAATCTTACCGAGAAAACCTATAAAGCCTTTGCTCAAAATTGCACAACTACCTTAAATACTATTTTAGAATCTGACCTGGAAAATACTTATTAAGATGATTACACCCATTAAGGAATCCGCTTTTTATCAATTTATTACCGAAAACTTTCAAAAAGGAGTATTTGCCAACGATGATATTATTGCCATAATAATGCCTTTGTTAAAAACAGTTGCTGCTATTCACAATCAGGGAAAAGTGGCGTCGCTGCAGGATATTTCGACGATTTATATCGAAAATCAACATTTTCATATTTTGGATAATGCTTTTGAAATACAAGATAATTCGAAAGTAATTTCGGCATTCTTTAAAAGTAGAAGCAGAGCGTTTGAAATTTCTGGCGAACATTTTAATACTACCGAAATTGGAGAAAATGTAAAAAGAGAATATAGTGACAAAAGTGTTTCTGAAGATGATTTAGAAGATTCTAAAAAACCGGTTTATGTAAAAGATTACAGTTGTTTTGAGTTTGAATTTGACCATCATGATCCGTTGACAGATATTTTTGTTTTGGGAATGATTCTGGCGAGTATCGCTTTGCAATTTGATTTTACAGATATTGAAGATGTAAAACGTTTTGTAGAATATCGCAAGAAAATGTACTTCCTGAACAGCAAAATAAATCCTGCGATTGCCAATATTATTTTGGGAATGACGGAATTGAATCGCGAAAATCGCTGGAAGGATTTAAACGAAATTGTAGAAAAACTGCAGAATTACAGAGATTACAATCCGGAAACCGAATATGATTTATCACATTTGATCGACGCAAAAGTTCAGAATAAGAATCAGTTTATTCACGAGAAACTTCGAAACCGATTATTTGACAACAGTAAACGAAACCGACTTTTGTATTTTCAGCCGAATTTAAAATTCCTGAATCTTACCGTTTCGTCTGTTCCGCAAGCATTGAATTATGAGAATATCGATCCAAATGCTATTTTTTACTGGAATGCTGAAATCTCCAAAAAAATCAGCAATACCAGTACGATTTCGCTCAACAAATATTTAGAATTTCAAGACAATACGTATATCGTTCCTACGCTCGATAAAATTCGTTTAGAAGCCAATAAAGACATTAACGAATACGGATTTAGTCAATTAAAACTCGTTTTATGCAATCTGAACTGGTTTAATACCAAAGAAGATAGTTCAGAAAAAATAGTTTCGCCTTTGCTTTTGGCATCGGTTACGCTAACAAAGAAAAAAGGTGTAAAAGACGATTATACACTGGAATTCCTGGATTCTGAAGTCGAGATAAATCCTGTTTTGGCCAACATGCTAAAAGATTTATATGATATTCGTTTGCCCGAAAGAATTCAGCTTTCTGAAACTAAAATCGAAGAAATCTATGAATTATTAAGAATTCAAGTCGAGAAAAATGGTTCGGGAATTGTTCTGGATTATATTGAAAAACCAAAAATAAAACTGATTCATTCGCAGGCAAAACAAATTCTGACGCAGTTTAATAAACGTTCCAAAAAAGAGAAGCCATTCAGGATCAAAGAAACCTGAATTATTCTTATAAACCTGAAAATTATCAGCCGTATGGTTTAGAGTTGTTCCGAAATTATGTTTTCAAACAGGCTTCATCTTTAGAATATCTTATTAATAGCGATATTAAACAGAATCCTCATTTTTTCAATGAAAATAAAACCATCGAAAGAGAATTTTATCAGCTTGATGAAGGCGAGGCAAATCCATTTCGTTGGGAATTTGATACTTGCAATTTAATCTTAGGCAATTTTAATTATAAAAAAATGTCTCTGGTTCGCGATTACAATCAGGTGATAGAAAATGATGTTGAGAATAATGTTTTCAAGAGTTTGTTTAATTCATTGGCACAAAAAGATTTTAAAAATGAATTAGAATCCGGCAACAGTTTTACCAAAACATTTAATGTTGTAGCGAGCGATCCTACGCAGAACAATGCTGTAAAATATTCAGAATCTGGAGAAAGCTATATTATACAAGGTCCGCCGGGAACAGGAAAATCGCAAACCATTGCCAACTTGATTGCAAATTATGTGGCCAATGATAAAAAGGTTTTATTCGTTTGTGAAAAACGTGCGGCATTAGATGTTGTTTTTTACCGACTTAAAAATCAGGGCTTAGACGATTTATGCTGTTTGATTCACGATTCGCAGGCCGATAAAAAAGAGTTTATTTTTGATCTGAAACAAACTTTTAACGACTTTACAGCATCCAAAAATAATTTTGAAGCGATAGCAAAAACGCGAAATAAACTCGTTGAGAAAATTGATGCTGAAATCAATAAAGTGGCGATTTTTCATGAATTTATGAATGCCAGAATCGATGCTGAAACTAATCTTACGATCAAATCTATTTTTGATGTTTTGATTTCGAATTCGCACAAAGCATTATTAGACAATTTAAACACGCTCGACGACAGAGCCGGATTGGAAGACTGGAACAAAAACCATGAATTATTCGAGAAACTGTTCGCAATAAATCTGGAAACCAATCAATCTGAGTTTTTCTCTGTGCATCCGTTCCGATTTTTAAAAATGGATGCCTTTCGTAAATACCCACATATTTCAGATTTAAAAAAGGACTTAGAAAACAGTCAGGAATTATTGGAAAACATTTCAGAACGACTGGATTTTGTTTCGATTCCGCCAAAAATTGATACGTTTTTTGAGATTCATAAATTCCTTCGAAAAGCAATCGGCACTTTTATTTATTTTGATAATAATGTTGCCGAATTATTAGAACCAAACAGTACTCTTTTCAGATCGCTGGAAAAAGATGTTCAGACTTTATTGAAGCTGCGATCTGATATTGAAAAACTGGCCAAACAATATCCGTATTGGACCAACACAATATCTGAAACCGAAGCCAAAACGGCGTTGGAAATCATCAGAAAAAACGAAAACAGCTTTTTTAATTTTATAAGTTCTGATTTTAAGAAGACAAAAAATGAAATTCTTGCCGTTTATGATCTCAATAAACATGCAGTAAAACCAAGTTTGTCGGTTGTTTTAGAAAATTATATTGCCCAATTTGAGCTTGAAGAGAAATTCAATACTTTAAAAAGTGATTTTGAAAGTAATTACAATCTTGGCGATTTATTCGAATTAAAATACCATACCGAAACGCTTAAAAAAGAATTGGACGCTACGATTCTGGATTTTGCCAAAAACCTGAATGCAGAAGAACGAAAAGAAGTTTCGGAAATTAAGAATATGTTCTTAAAAGTCAATTCGTCTTTGTGTGATAGTATCGAAAATTACGAGAATTTAAGTTTATCGACCATTGAAAACGAAATTACAGCGATCAATACCAAGAAAGCTTATTTTGACTTGTACGCTTCGTTTTTTGATGAAATACAAGATGTAAATCCATCGGTTATTCAATTATTAAAAGGAACTAAAATTCCGCTTGATCATTTAAAAATTACTTTGGCAGAAAGATCGCTAGAGAAATATTATGCGATTAATTACACGCATAAAAAATTCAACATGGATTTGCTGCATACTTCTATCGAAAAAGTAAAAAGAATGTATGCCGATTTATTAGAACTAAACGGAAAATACATCATTGCAAAACAGGTCAGCAATCTAAAAGAGTTGATTCTAACTTCTGAAATGTCGGTTTCCGGAATGACATCGGAACAAAAAGAAAGCAAAAGATCGATTACCGAAGGAAGAAAAATTCTGGAAAATGAATTCAGCAAAAGCATTCGATTTAAATCGATTCGCGAATTGGCGTCTTCAGATTCCGGACAGATTATCCGAGAAATAAAACCCGTTTGGTTAATGAGTCCGTTGAGTGTTTCAGATACTTTACCGGTTGATGATAACTATTTTGATGTTGTTATTTTTGACGAAGCGAGTCAGATTACGCTCGAAGAAGGACTTGTGCCAATATATCGAGCCAAACAAACCATTATTGTTGGAGATGAAATGCAAATGCCGCCAAGTAATTTCTTCGGAAGTTCCTCCGGAAATCAGGACGATTTATGGACGGACGCCACAGAGGATGATGATGATTATTTCTCATTAGATGCCGATAGTTTCCTGACACAGGGCGCGCGCAAATTCCCATCAATTATGTTGGGTTGGCATTATCGAAGCAAACACGAAGCTTTGATTGGTTTTTCGAATGCTTCGTTTTACGACAGTAAATTGTTGACGATTCCTGATTTAAAAGATCACAGCAAAGTGGGGGAAGCGATCATAGTGAACGATGTAAAAGAGGCAAAAAACAATCTGGATCATTTGTTCTCTAAGCCAATATCCTATCATTATATTCAAAAAGGAGTTTATAATGCGCGTTCTAATACGCTGGAAGCGCAATATATTGCCAATATGGTTCGCGAACTTTTGATTCAGAATAAGGAACAAAGTATTGGGATTGTTGCTTTTTCGATGGAACAGCAAAACGAAATTGAAACGGCAATTGAAAATATCTGTATTGATGATAAAGTTTTTGAAAACCTGATTGAAGAAGAATACAAACGTATTGAAAATAACCAGTTTGTTGGACTTTTTGTGAAAAACCTCGAAAATGTGCAGGGAGACGAACGCGACATTATAATCATGAGTACGTGTTATGGTTATAACCCAACGGGAAAAATGCTGATGAATTTTGGACCAATCAACAAACGCGGCGGTGAAAAACGCTTGAACGTAATTTTCTCCAGAGCCAAGAAAAGCATGTGCGTCGTGAGTTCTATAAAATATACGGACATTAAAAACGAATACAACGAAGGCGCAAATTACTTTAGAAAATACCTTCAATATGCGGAATTGATTAGTTTGGGACAATTGGAAGCGGCAAATAATGTTCTGAATTCGATAAATAGTAAAAACAAAATTGAAACGTCGAGTTTAATCGCTAATCAAATTCAGTCAGAAGTGGAGAAAATGGGCTACTTCGCCACGCAAAATATTGGACAAAGTAAATTTAAATGCCATTTAGGAATCAAGAAAGCGGCAGAAGATGAAGAGTTTGTTTTAGGAATTATGATTGACGATGATCTTCATTATGCGAATAACGATATTCTGGAGCAATATCTTTTAAGACCGGAAATTCTAAAAGCCAACGGCTGGACGGTTTGCCAGATTTATTCGAAAGACTGGATTGAAAACAAACCAAGAGTTTTAAAAATGATTGGGGCAGCGTTGCACAATCAGTCGTTTTTTGATGATGTAGAAATGGAAGAAACTACTATCGAAATCGAAAATAATGCCTCAGAAAATAATCCTGAATCAGTAACTAACGCGAATACTAATTTTGAAAGATACCTGAATACCTCAAACGGAAGTAATAAGTTTTGGGAAATTTGTACCGAAGGCAATACGATAATTGTTCAATACGGCAGAGTAGGAACGAAAGGACAAAAAATGGTAAAAGCTTTTGACAGCGAAGATAAAGCCTTAAAAGAAAAACGAAAACTAATTGCTCAAAAAGTTGCCAAAGAATATTTTAAAGAATCTGTTGACGGTAATTAAAATAGAAGCATAAAATTTTGAACCATTAAGATATTAAGTTTATTAAGCAGTAGCATATCTTAATTTTTCTTAATCTCTTAATGGTTCAAAAAAAACACTTTTAATCTTTGATTATAAGTGTTTTAACGAATATAAAATTATGTTTATAAAATAAAAAGAGCATGTTTGCGTAAATTTTACACAAAATAAAATTGTTTATTAAATAATTAAATCTATATTTGCGTATAATTAACGCAAATTAAAAAACTATGATACTAAATTTAAACCCAAAATTCACTCCTGTAACGAATCAGGAAGAAATCAAATTTCAAAGTTTTACATTTTCTGGAGGAGAACCACACATTAAAATCAATCCGGATTTTGATCATAATCAGAAAGTAACCATTACACACCGATTAAATTCATTCAACGATTTGGGTTTATTGTGTATCACAGTAGATGCTCTGCGTAGAATGGATGTTAAAGTTATCGATTTGTTTATTCCGTATTTTCCGGCTGCAAGACAAGATCGTGTTATGATAAAAGGAGAATCTCTTTCTGTAAAAGTATATGCAGATATCATCAACGGACTTCAACTAAATAAAGTTTTTGTTTTTGATGCGCACTCTGAAGTTACTCCGGCATTGGTAAACAACTGCGAAGTGATTCCGAATCATACTTTCATCAAAGAAGTTTTAAATATAATTGGCGAAAACGTAAAATTAATTTCTCCGGACGGTGGCGCTCTGAAGAAAATCTATAAAGTTTCTGAATTTTTAGGTGGTGTTGATGTGGTAGAATGCAGTAAAAGCCGCGACGTAAAAACCGGAAAATTATCTGGTTTTAAAGTGTACGAAGATGACTTAAACGGAATAGATTGTTTAATTGTAGATGATATTTGCGACGGTGGTGGAACTTTTGTTGGCTTAGCCGAAGAATTAAAAAAGAAAAATGCCGGAAAATTATACTTAGCCGTAAGCCACGGAATCTTCAATAAAGGTTTTGAAGTTTTAAATTGTTTCGATAAAATATTCACAACCAATTCAGTAAAAGACTTCGAAGGCGAAAGTGTTCAAGTTATTAAATTAGATCAATTGGTCTAAATAAAGGGTTTCAAGTTTCAGGTTTCAAGTTTCCAAGCAAACGTGAAACCTGAAACAAAAAGCAAAAACTATTAACCGTTTCAAGTTTAAGATTCCAAGTTTCAAGCTCAGTATGCAACTTGAAACATGAAACAAAAAAAACTGAAACTAACCACAAACATTATGAGCGATGATTTAAAACCAAGATTTATTGAGTCTTTAAAAAGAAACAATGATCAGATAAGAGAAGACAGAGCCAAAACCATTGGTGAAGATTCTGAATTAATATACAGACGTCGAGTTGAAGACATCGAATTAAAAATAAAAAGGCTCGAAAGAGAGCAGGAAGGCCTTATCGATATTAGTCCGCTTGACAAGAATAGTTTGACTTTTGCCGACTTTCAACCGGAAGCGTTTGTGCAAAGAGATATGGAATTATCATTAACAATCAGAAATTTAAATATTCAGTTTGAAGTGACAAAAAAGAGATTTGAATATTTATTTGGTAAAACTTTTTAATCATGGGAGGTACAAGATACGATTTAGGCGCTCGTTTGAGCAGAGCCGAAGCAGCAGGTTACGGAAAAAAATCAGCAAGTGAAATTTTCACGCAAAATTCATTGCGAATGGCACATGAATCTATGAATCCGAATGGTATTACGTTTAGAGAAGCAAGAGATTCTGAAGTTCATCCAAATACAGTTCCAATTATTCTGGGATTGGATGTTACGGGAAGTATGGGGCATATTCCGCATGAATTGATTAAGGATGGACTTCCAAAATTAATGGGTGGAATCATTCAGGGTGGTGTTCCGGATCCGGCACTTTTGTTTTTAGGAATTGGAGATCACGAATGCGACAGATTTCCGCTTCAGGTTGGACAATTTGAATCTGGCGATGAAGAACTGGATATGTGGTTAACGAGAACGTATATCGAAGGTGGAGGCGGAGGAAACGCTGGAGAAAGTTATCTTTTGGCGTGGTATTTTGCCGCTTTTCATACCAAAACCGATGCTTTCGAAAAAAGAGGTCAAAAAGGATTGTTGTTTACTGTTGGTGACGAGCCAAATTTACCAACACTTCCGGCTTCTGCCATAAAAGAAATAATGGGTTCAGGACAGCAAACATATACGTCTCTTGAATTATTAAAAGAAGCGCAAAAACGTTACGAAGTGTATCATATCAGCGTATTACATTCTGATCAGGCCGTAAGAGCAAATGTGGCCTGGAAAGAATTATTGGGTCAAAATTGTTTGTCTATCGAAGATCATAAGGAAATCCCGAATGTAATCAAGAAAATCATTTGCGATAAACATAAAAATTCAGGTTTAGGTTTAGGAACGATTCCGCTTGACAGATTAGATAATATAGAAATGCTTTAATTTTTTCTAAACACATAGAAACATAGGTTTTTGTTTTTGAATAAAAGAAAACAAAAAGAAACTAGTTTCTAACACATAGTTACTATGTGAATTTAAACTAGTGAAACGCCTTTCTTAAGCTTCGAAAGTCTATGATTCTATGTGTTTAAAATATTTGCACAACAGTTAAAAAAATGAAAACAGCTCAAATAGTTATAGGTTTAGGATTTGGTGATGAAGGAAAAGGAATTACAACAGATTTTCTGGCGAAGCAAAATCCTGAATCTATAGTTATTCGGTTTTCAGGCGGACAGCAAGCGGCACATACCGTAATGATTGACGGTAAAAAACACGTTCATTCGAGTTTTGCCAGCGGAGCACTTCGCGGTTTGCCTTCTTATTATGGCGAACATTGCACGATTCATCCGGTTTTTTTATTCAATGAAAAAGAAGAACTGGAAGCAAAAGGCGGCAATGTTGAACTTCATATTCATCCATTAGCCAAAATAACAACTCCGTTTGATGTTTGGCAAAACCGAAATAACGTGAGAAATCTGGATCACGGAACTTGCGGAAAAGGTGTTGGAGCGACGATGAAACGAAATGAAGGTCAGTATAAATTGTATGCGATTGATTTGATTGCGCCAAGACAAATGCTTTTGGAGAAACTGGATAAAATCGCCTATTACTACGGTTTTTTAAATGAAAGTGAAACCGATGCAGAAGTACATCATTACTTAGAAATTATTGATAAAATACAATGGAATATCAGCGATTATAGTTTTTTAGAAAAATACGAAAACCTGATTTTTGAAGGAAGCCAGGGAATTTTACTCGACATGGATCACGGTGTTTTTCCGAATGTAACGTATGCGAATACAACTTCAAAAAATGCAGTTGAAATCTGCCAGAAATTAAAAATAGAGGATGTTGAGGTTTATTATGTTACGAGAAGTTATTCAACCCGACATGGAAGCGGCTGGATGGCAAATGAAAGAGAATTAAAATTAAAAAACAACGAAGAAGAAACCTGTGTTTACAATGATTTTCAAAGAGAATTTCGAACAGGCGATTTAGATTATAATCTTTTAAATTATAGTTTAAAGTTGGATGCAGCTTACAGTTTTAACGCAAAAAGAAATTTGGTTGTAACCTGTATGGATCAGCTAGAACAAGATTATGAGTTTGAACATTTAACAACAGAGTTTAAGGAAATCTATGGATCATTTTCACCCGATTCTAAAGATTTCAAACAGATAACTTCTTTGTTTCAATAAAAGAAAAAATGAAATATAATATAGAAAATATAGATCCGGAAAATAAATTTTTGTTTTTCTGGGGACATCAGCCCAATAAGGACGGAAGTATTTCGAAAACCTGTTTTAGTCAATGGTGGTTAAGCTCTTTTGAAGTCGATAAAGTGATCTACAAAACTGCAGAACATTGGATGATGGCCAAAAAAGCCGAATTGTTTAAGGACAATGTAGTTTTAGAAAAAATCATTAAAGCCAATTCTCCTGCCGAAGCTAAAAAGCTAGGAAGAGAAGTAAAGAATTATAATGAAACGCTTTGGTTAGCCGCTAGATTTGACATTGTCAAAGAAGGTAATTATCATAAATTCAGTCAAAATCCGGAGTTAAAAACTTTTTACTAAATACAAAAGACAGGGTAATAGTAGAAGCAAGTCCCGTTGATGCCATTTGGGGAATCGGGATGGCTGGTGATCACAAAGATGTTATGAATCCGAAGAAATGGAAAGGCTTGAATTTGCTGGGTTTTGCTTTGATGGAAGTTAGGGATGAATTAGAATAAAGTTAGAATTATGGAAGTAGAAATTCTCAAAGCAGACATTACTGAAATTCATGTTGATGCAATTGTAAATGCAGCGAATACTTCTTTGCTTGGCGGAGGTGGAGTTGACGGTGCCATTCACAGAAAAGGCGGAAAAGTAATTTTAGACGAATGCATCCAGATTCGAAACAAACAAGGCGGATGTAAAGTTGGAGAAGCGGTTATTACAACGGCGGGTAATTTGCCTTCTAAATATGTAATTCATACTGTTGGTCCGGTTTGGAATGGAGATAAAGAAGAAAAAAAGAATTTGCTTGCAGCTTGTTATCAGAACAGTTTAGAACTGGCTGTTGAAAATAACATTAAAACGATAGCTTTTCCGGGTATTAGCACAGGAATTTATCATTTTCCAAAAGATAAAGCAGCAGAAATTGCTATAAAAACAGTTCTAAATTTCGATAAAATTTCAGAAATAGAAAAAGTAATATTTGTTTGCTTTGATGATGAGAGTTATAAAATCTACAATGATTTATTAGAAAAAATAGATAAAAAATGAGTTAGATCGTGGTTTAGAATTTTAAAAAAGATGGATAGATATTGATTATTATAAGCTTCATCGGAGCATAATATTTATAGCAAAATAGATATGTATTTATGAAAAAAGCTCCATCGGAGCGATATATCCTCTTGTATTTTGAATTCAAAAATATGTCACCCCGATGGGGTTCGTTTGAAATAAATTAAACTTTCTATAAATATAGCATCCCCCTGGGATTTGCATTTTACAATCTAACTCAGATAATTAAAATTAAAAATAACACAATGAAGATATTGTGTACAATACAAAATGAAAATAGAATTAAAAAAATACGATGAGCAAATTGTAGAATGGCCAAAATCAGGCTATCACATTATGGCTCAATATGACGAGGAAGAAATAATAGTGTATCAATCGTACCGAAAAGAAATTGGCGAATTTGCTGCAAAAAATCAATATTTTGGCGGAGCATTTAGCCTGGATAGAATGACGTGGATCAAACCAAATTTTCTGTGGATGATGTACAGAAACGGTTGGGGAACAAAAGAAGGGCAAGAAGTCGTTTTGGCGATTCACCTTAAAATTTCGGCATTCAATAAATATTTAGAAAACGCGGTTTATTCGTCTTACAGCCCTTCACTCGAAATGAGTCAGGAAGAATGGAAAGAAAGTGTAAAAACATCTTCTGTAAGATTACAATGGGATCCAGATCATGATCCGTATGGGAATAAGTTGGAGCGAAGAGCAATTCAGATTGGTTTACGAGAAGATTTTATAAAGTCTTTTGCAAAAGAAGACATAGTGTTGATCGAAGATATTTCTGAATTTGTAAAAGAACAATACGAATTTGTTCAGAATAAAGAATTAGAAAAACTGATGGTTCCTGCTGAAAAACCTTTCCTTTTTAAAGATCAGGAACTGAATAAAAAATTAAAAATCTCTGGAAATAATGAATGAGAAAATAACAAAAGATGTAAGTAAGTTTCTGAGTTTGATACTTAGACATTCACCAGAAAAGATCGGACTAAAATTAGACGAAAACGGTTGGGCAGATGTTGAGGAATTAATTACAAAATGCAATAAGAAAGGAAAAACATTAAATTCAGAACTTCTGGATTATGTAGTAGAAAACAATGATAAAAAGCGTTTTGCTTTTAATGAAGATAAAACGAAAATAAGAGCAAGTCAGGGACATTCGATTTCAGTTGAATTAAATTTAAACGAAAGTGAACCTTCGGAATATTTATACCACGGAACTGTTGCAAAGTTTTTGGAAAGCATTAAAAAAGAAGGTTTACAAAAAATGAGCCGTCAGCATGTGCATCTTTCTAAAGATCGTGAAACGGCGATAAAAGTAGGCAGTAGAAGAGGAGTTGCTCAAATTTTGACTGTTAGAAGCGGCGACATGCATAAAGATGGATTTAAATTTTATTTATCCGAAAATAATGTTTGGTTAACAGATGAAGTTCCGGTAAAATATATAGAGTTTAAAGCATAAACAGAATCCCCCAAATTAACAACCAAAAATAATAGTTATGATTCTAGAAGCAGCAATAGGCGACGCATACGGTGCAGGTTTTGAATTTCGAGATTTAGATTTTATTTCTCAAAACAACGATCTGACTCAATATCATAAACACGGACTTTATACTGAAATTTATAAAAGATATACAGATGATACTCAAATGGCAATTGCAATTTCAGAATTGTTATTAGAAGATGATAATTGGAACGAGATTAAAGTTGCTGATAAGTTTGTCGAAGTATTTCACAGGGATAAAAGACGAGGATATTCAGATCGGGTTTACAATGCTTTAGACGCCAGTAAAAATGGAGTTGATTTCATCAAAATAATCAATAACGGCAGTAACGGAAACGGTTCTGCAATGAGAGCGTATTCTATTGGTTACGTAAAAAATATAGAGCAATTGTTAGCTTTTTGCGAAATTCAGGCAAAAACTTCTCATCTTACGGTTGAAGGAATAAGTTGTGCGAAACGTATTGCTTTGTCGGTTCATTATTTTAAATATAATTTGGGTGACGGATCTACTTTGATGGAGTTTCTAAATGAAACTTTAAAGGAAAATGAGAATTATAGAATTACTTCTCCAATTGACATGCACGGATATCCAACAACACAAGCGGTTATTAAGATTGTATCTGAAGCAACGTCAATGAAAGATTGTTTGAAAACAAGCATTGATTATGGCGGAGATACAGATACTGTTGCTGCTTTATGTATGGCAATTTTAAGTCACAAACAAAATTGCGAGAAAGTGCTGCCTTCGTTTTTGTATGAAGAGTTAGAAAACGATAAGTTTGGGAAAGACTTTTTGACTAAATTAGATTTGGACCTATTGAATAAGTTTAAGTAATTAAGCCAATATATGAAACGAACATTAGTTTTTGGGGATATTCACGGTGGTTTAAAAGCTTTAATTCAATTACTTGAAAAAGTTGCCGTTAAAGAAAATGCCAGGCTTATTTTTCTTGGAGATTATGTAGATGGCTGGAGTGAATCAGCACAAGTTGTTGGTTTTTTGATCGACTTATCTCAAAAACAAGAATGTATTTTTATACGCGGAAATCATGATGTTTGGTGTCACGAATGGTTGAAGAATGATGTTGTAAATGATATTTGGTATCTGCATGGTGGAAAATCAACTATAGAAAGTTATCAGAACATTGATTCTTTGGAAAAAGAGAAACATCTTGAATTTTTTGCAAATATGAAAGATTATTTTGTAGATGAGCATAATAATTTGTTTATTCACGCTGGTTTTTCATCCATGCACGGTCCGGAAAAAGAACATTATGCAAGCAATTTTTCGTGGGACAGAACACTGTGGGAAATGGCTTTAACGATGGATAAGAGAATCCAAAAAGATTCGCTATCCTATCCTAAAAGATTGTTGCTTTATAATGAAATTTACATTGGCCATACGCCAACACTTCATTATAATATCGAAATTCCAATGCAAGGCTGTAATGTCTGGAATATTGATACAGGCGCAGGTTTTTATGGAAAATTAAGTTGTATTGATATAGAAACAAAAGTATTTTGGCAAAGCGATGTTGTGCAGACATTTTATATAAATGAAAAAGGAAGAAATAAGTAGTTTTGAAATAGGATTGAGGACAAAGAATAATTACACAAAGACACGCGAAGAGAAAACACAAAACAGCACAAAGAAAATTAAAACTTTGCGAGTCTCTGTGATAAACTTTGTGAATCTCTGTGAAACCCAAAATTTACGAGAATTTAAATAACTAAAATATATGAACCCACTATTATTAACAGACGGTTACAAAGTTGACCACAGAAGACAATACCCGGACAAAACAACATTAGTATATTCTAACTGGACACCAAGAAAATCAAGAATTGAAGGTCTTGATGAGGTGGTGTTTTTGGATTACAATATTTTATTAAAAAATATATTATTCACGATTTTGATGCTGATTTTTTCAAACAGCCAAAAGAAGAAGTAGTAAAAAAATACGCACGAAGAATCAATAATTATTTGGGAGAGAACCAAGTCGGAACTAAACATATCGAAGATTTACACGATTTAGGATATATTCCGATGGTTTTTAAAGCCTTGCCGGAAGGAGCAAGCGTGCCTTTGAGAGTACCAATGTTTACAATGTATAATACGATTCCGGAATTTTTCTGGCTGACGAATTATTTCGAAACGTTACTTTCTGCGGTAATCTGGCTTCCTTGTAACTCTGCTACAATTGCCAAAGAATACAGAAAAGTATTAGACAAATACGCTGACGAAACTTCTTCTGTTCCTGAATTTGTAGATTGGCAGGCACACGATTTCTCTATGAGAGGTATGGGCGGAATCGAAGCGGCGATAACTTCTGCAGCCGGTCACTTATTGAGTTTTACAGGATCAGATACTATTCCTGTAATTGATTTCTTCGAAGATTATTACAATGCCAATTCAGATAAAGAATTAATCGCAGGTTCAGTGGCAGCAACAGAGCATTCTGTAATGTGTATGGGAACTACTGAAGGCGAGTGCGAAACGTTTAAAAGATTAGTGACTGAGGTTTATCCAAAAGGAATTGTTTCTATCGTTTCTGATACTTGGGATTTATGGAAAGTGCTAACGGATTATTTACCACGTTTAAAAGAAGATATTGTTGCCAGAGAAGGAAAAGTAGTGATTCGACCAGATAGTGGTGATCCGGTTGATATTATCTGCGGAAATCCAAACGGAAAAACAGAACAAGAAAAGAAAGGCGTAATTGAGCTTCTTTGGGATGTTTTTGGAGGAACAACCAATGCAAAAGGATATAAAGAGCTTATTCCGCAAATTGGCGCTATTTACGGCGATAGTATTACGGTAGCAAGAGCAACTCAAATTGCAGAAAGATTAAAAGAAAAAGGATTTGCCTCTACAAACGTTGTTTTAGGAATTGGTTCTTTTACCTATCAATATAACACCAGAGATACTTTCGGTTTTGCCATGAAAGCAACTTACGGTGAAGTTGACGGAGAAGGAAGAGCTATCTTCAAAGATCCAATTACTGATGACGGAACTAAAAAATCGGCTAAAGGATTAATGAAAATTGATTTAGTTGATGGTGTATACCATTTAACTGATAATGTTTCTTGGGAAGAAGAAAAACAAGGTGAATTGAAAGAGGTTTTTAGAGATGGAAAACTTTTAGTTGATCAGTCTTTGAGTGATGTTAGAGCGAGAGTTAAAAGTGCCGTTAATGTTGAAGCATAAAAAAGTTTAATTATGATTTAGAATAGTCCCAAAGAGACGACATAGTTTATAGGGATTTAGAGATTGCGAGAAGGAAACCCCATCGGAGTGATATACTTGATGGTCAGAATGACGCTCCCATGGAGCTCTGAACCAAACGCTTATTGTTAGCTATAAATATTAAGCTCCGCTGGAGCTATTCATAAATAATTTAATATTAAAAGCGAAAGTCTGAATTTTATAATTCAGGCTTTT
This sequence comes from Flavobacterium sp. AC274, assembly GCF_979258275.1. Classification (NCBI taxonomy): domain Bacteria; kingdom Pseudomonadati; phylum Bacteroidota; class Flavobacteriia; order Flavobacteriales; family Flavobacteriaceae; genus Flavobacterium; species Flavobacterium sp. AC274. The sequence continues at coordinate 904,283 of NZ_OZ409852.1, forward strand.
TTTGTACACCAGTTTGTCATTTCGAGGGACGATAAATCTTCGCAAGTAACTCGACAAAGATTGGCGATTTTGCATGTGTAGAATGGATTGAAATCCATCCCTACAATATAATCCGTTCCTCCCGAACTCTTTATGAAATTCCAAAGGAATGATTTATTTTGTAGCAAGGGATTTTAATCCCTTGAGCGCACAGTAACCCCAACATTGTCATTCCGGGGCACGAGGAATCTCCGCGAGAAGCTCGACAAGGATTGATTCTCGTTACGGAGTTACTTGCGGAGATTTCTCCTTACGTCAAAATGACAAGATTGCGAGAGATAATGAACTTTAAAATAAAAAAGCTGTCTGATTATTTCCAGACAGCTTTTTTACTTCTTATAAAAATTATTATGATCAATATATTCCCAAACTTTTGGCGGTAAAAGCGGCTGAATATTTTTTCCTTCTTTAATGCTGTTTCGAATAAAAGTAGAAGAAATCTCTACAATTGGCGCATCGATAACATGCACTTTTGGATGCGATTTTAGTTCAGTATTTTCAGGTTCTTCAGAAATTCTCGGATAAACATAAATATCATAATGTTCCAGAATCACTTCATAGTTTTTCCATTTATGAAGCGTTTTTAGATTGTCTTCACCCATTATTAGAGAAAATTCATGAGTTGGATATTTTTCCTGCAAATGAACCAACGTATTTACCGTATAATTCGGCTGAGGTAATTTGAACTCAATATCCGAAGGTTTAATTTTTGGATAATCTTCTGTAGCCAGAAAAACCATTTGCAAGCGCTGATGATCGTCTAATAAAGTAGCTTTCTTTTTCAACGGATTATGAGGTGTAACCACCATCCAAATCTGATCTAAATCGGCAAACTCAGCCATGTGATTGGCAATAATCATATGACCAACATGAATGGGATTATATGTTCCGAAATAAAGACCTATTTTCATTTTTGGTTTGTTTCGCAGAGATTCGCTGAGTTTTCACAAAGATTCACAAAGTTATTTAAAAAACTTTGTGCAACTCTGTGCTTTTACTTTGTGAATCTTCGTGTAATAACTATTTATTTACAAAAGCTTTCACTAACTGATAAGCTTCTTCTTTAGCTGTATCTAAATCGTAATTTTTAATAATCGTATCAAATTGTGGCGCCGTCGCCAATTCAACCGAAGCTTTTGCAATACGCATGTTGATTTTGTCGTCACTTTCAGTAGAACGCTCTTTTAATCGGCGTTTTAATTCGTCAACACTTGGTGGTTTTACAAAAACGGCTAAGGTTTGTTCCGGAAATTTGTGTTTAATACGCAATCCGCCGGCAACATCAATATCAAAAATCACATTTTTTCCTAAAGCCCAAATACGCTCAATTTCCGCTTTTAAAGTACCGTAAAAATTATCGCGATATACTTCTTCCCATTCCAGGAAGTTTTCGGCTTTAATGTGTTTTTTGAATTCTTCCAGCGAAATAAAATAATAATCTTTTCCGTGTTCTTCTTCTCCGCGAGGGTCGCGAGAAGCCGCTGAGATCGAAAATTCTAAATTTAAGTCCTCTTTCCCAAGTAAATGTTTTACTATAGTTGTTTTTCCTGATCCAGATGGTGCTGAAAAAACAATTAATTTTCCTTTATTCATTATTTATGCTTTAGGCTTTAATTTATGCTTTAAGCTTTAGGCTGTACGCTTTAAGCTTTAGTTTGCTGTGTTTTTTGCTTATAGCCTATAGCTTAAAGCCTACAGCTTTTACAACACATTCAAAACCTGTTCCTTAATCTTCTCCAATTCATCTTTCATCATCACAACCAATTTCTGCATTTGAGCATGATTCGATTTTGACCCCATTGTATTAATCTCACGACCCATTTCCTGAGTAATAAAGCCTAATTTTCTACCATTTGCTTCTTTACCTTTTATAGTTTCTAAGAAGTAATCTAAATGGTTCGTTAAACGGACTTTTTCTTCTGTAATATCCAGTTTTTCTAAATAGTAAATCAATTCTTGTTCAAAACGATTTTCATCAACATTCACTTTCAATTCTGAGATGGCAGTTTGCAAACGGTCTTTTATTGCCTGAACGCGTTCCGGATCAAGTTCTAAAGCATCTGTCATATATTGACGAATATTTCCAATTCTTAGGTTGAATTCTTTTTCAAGAGATTCACCTTCGTCTTTTCTAAAAGTTAGGATATTTTGCAGCGCTTCTTCGATAATAACCTGAATTTGTTCCCAGTCGTTTTCGTCGATTTCTTCGCGCTCGGTTTTTAAGGTGTCCGGCATACGAATCGCCATTTTCATTAATTCCGTTTCATCTGCAGCAGGATATACTTCTCTTAGTTGAGCGATATAATTTTTAACAACAGGAACGTTTACTTTTGTCGAAGTTTGTTCAGCAGTACTTTCGATATAGATTGCAAAATCAATTTTTCCTCTTTCAAGTTTGGTAGAAATCTGAGTTCTTAAACCTAGTTCCATTTCGCGATAAAGCGACGGCATTCTTACGTTTAAATCTAAACCTTTACTATTTAAGGATTTTACTTCGACGGTAATTTTTTTTGTAGGCAATTGCAAAGAAGCTTTGCCAAACCCTGTCATAGATTGTATCATATAATTGAGTATAAAGGCGCAAAGATAAATAAAACTTTGCAGTCTTGGGTTTTAAATCGCTAATCTGTTAAAACAGTTTGTTTGCCACGAATTTCACGAATTTTCACGAATTACTATTGTTTAAATCTTTGCGAATTAGCAAAAATGAATTTATTGATTTTTTCGATTAATTAAAAATTTTAATTCGTGTAAATTCGTGAAACTAGTGGCTAACTTTTTAGAGCTAAGATTGTTTTTTGGGCGTTCCCTTCGGTCGGGCTATCCGCTCCCAATCTTTTTTTGAGCAGAAAAAGCTCAAAAAAAGGATTTCCGCTTTTATCCCTAACGCAACCCCGAATTCTTAGAAATTTTAGGGTTATTATTTTTCTAAAGCCTTCATTACCTGTAATGTCACAGGTTGTGTATTGCCAATATAAATTTTTTCATCAATAATAAAAACCGGACGGCTGATAAAAGTATAATGTTCCAGAATGTATTTTTTAAAATCAGCTTCGGTCAAATTCTTGTTTTTTAAATCCATTGATTTGTATAACTGTGCTTTTTTGCTGAATAAAGCCTCATAGCTTCCCGCAAGTTTATACATTTCTTCCAGTTCAGCTTCTGTAATCGGGTTTTGTTTAATATCGTGAAAAACCAGATTGTTGTCTTTTGGTAAACTTTTAATGATTTTTCGGCACGTATCGCAAGAAGCTAAGTAATATATTTTGTTCATGATTTCTGATTTATTAGAATACAAAGAAAATCCATTTGAAATATAAAAATGACTAATTTTATAAAAAAATATATAAATATGAGTTCAGTTTTTAAAGTACAGAAAACCATTCGCGAAATTCTCCTGAAGATTTTGGATAATCATTCATTGGAACAATTAAATAAAATTCCGGCAGGATATAGTAATAATTTAATTTGGAATGTGGCGCATTGTATTTCTTCACAACAAGTTTTAGTCTATAAATTATCAGGTTTACCAACGCTGGTTTCTGATGAATTCATTGATAAATATAAAAAAGGAACAAAACCCGAAGGCGACGTTTCACAATCAGAACTTGATGAAATCAGAACATTACTTTTTTCAACTTTAGATAAAACTGAAAAAGATGTTAATGAGCGAATTTTTCAAAACTATACGACCTATATGACAAGTATGGGTTTTGAACTCACAAATGTTCAGGACGCATTAGACTTTGTAAATTATCATGAAGGAATTCATACCGGAATCATAATGAGTATTCGAAAGTTTGTCTAAATAAAAAAAGTCCCAATTATGGGACTTTTTTATTATTCTATTATTCTTTCTATTGTCACTTTCATCGCACCTGCACCTTTGCTTTTTGTTATTTCCATAAAAGCTCTTTTTGAGAGGTCTAATTCGCGTGTTTTTACAAACGGACCACGATCGGTAATTTTTACAATTACAAATTTCCCATTTGCTTCATTGGTTACTTTTATTCTGGTACCAAATGGGAGCTTTTTGTGGGCTGCCGTGTATTTGTTATTGTCAAACCTGCTTCCGTTTGCTGTTTTTCTTCCGGTAAATTTATCAGCATAATAAGAAGCGTGTGCATTTTTTTTGTAAGGTTTTAATTTTAAACCATTGTCGGTAAATATAGAATCACTTTCCAACGGCGGGACCGATAATTTTCCAATTTTTACTGTGTCCTGAATAATTTTAGGAGGTTCTGCTGCTGTTTTGTTTTGACTCGTTATAGTAGTAAAACAACTTAAAAATGTAACTGCAAATAGAGAGAGGGTAATGTTTTTTTAATTCTCATGGGTTATTGTTTTTCAGACTTGGGGACTTTGTACAAATAATATGCCGAGATAAAAAAAGCCCTAATTTTAGGGCTTTAGTTGATGGTTTTTAAAACCACAGATTCCGGGGATTCTACTCAAAATAAGCAATAATCCTAAACCGTAAAAAATAGCAAATGTTTTAAATTTTGCTTCGCTATTAATTAGTTTTTTATGTTTAGACCATCCAATTGTGATTAGAATGATAGCTATAATATTAATTAGAGGATGTTCTAATGAAGTTAATCGAAGTTCTGCGTTAGACATTTGTCCGAAAGCAGCTTTTCCCAGAGGAGACACAAAATAAAGGATCAAACCGATTAATAATTGAGTATGAGTTCCGATTAAAGCAAATAGGGCAATTTTACGATCTTTAGCAGTAAAATCTTTTTTTGAAGTTAATCCGATGATAGCATTTACAACGGCAATTAATAAAAGAAGCAAAGCTAAATATGCCCAGCCAGAGTGAAATTTTTGTAGAAAATAATACATAAATTGTTTTTTTGATTGAAACAAATATAACAAAAAAGGGTATAAAAAAACGGCATTGAACTTAAAAGTCAATGCCGTTTTTGATATTTATTTAGATTCTAAATATTAGAAATCGTAACGTAAGCTAAAGTTCCAAGTTCTACCGAAACCGAAGAATACTGCGTTATTAGTTGCAATTCCTCTGTAAACTAAACCATTTGAAGCGTAAGTTCCATTTGATCCGGCTGGTTGACCAGCTGCAACAGGAAGATTATCACTAGCAAAGTTGTTTGTTTTTGATTCAGCAATATAAACTGTGTCAAACAAGTTGTTTACGTTTAGTCTAAAGTTAACAGAGTTTGCTTTTGTTCTTCCAACTAACCATTTGTATGAAATACCTGCATCTACTAATCCATAAGAAGGTAACTCTAAAGCTCCTTTATTATCAGCAGCCGTAAAACTGTTTGGATTTAAGAAAGCATATAATTTTTCATTATAGTTGTAAGTTGCATCAACGTTCAATCTTGTAAGTACTTCATAAGTAGCTCCTAAAGAAGCTGTTAGTTGTGCAGCATCACCAACTTTTACTTTGTCAAGATATAATAATGCGCTTTCAACTACATTATTTTGGTTGTCATAAGTAGTAGCGTTTGCTTCTCCCTCATATTCCCAATCTCCCATAGAGAACATTGCGTTAATTTTTAACTTGTCCATAACTCTTGCAGTACCTTCAAGTTCAATACCTGTATGTACTTCTGTAATTCCAGTATAGTCAAAATAACCTCCAGTATTTGTTGTTCTTGTATCGGTGATTCTTAAGTTTCTATCTTTCCAAGATGTACGGTAAACGTTCACGTTTGCATTGAAAATACCTGAACGAAATCCGTATCCTGCCTCAAGACCTAATATTTTTTCATTTGTCAAAAGTGGGTTAACAATTGAAGCATTTCCTGGATAAACTGCGTTAAAGAAAGGTTGTTTAGAATAGTAACCTGCGTTAACGAATACATTGTGGTGTTCGTTAATGTTGTAGTTAGCTCCTCCTTTTACGTTTCCTCCCAGGATGTTTTCGTAATCTGTACTAGATAATGGATCAGAAGATGCATATTTAAAATAATCTACTCTTTTGAAACCTTGTTGAGAAATAGCTCCCTGAATAAATGCAGTCAAATTATCATTAGAATATTCTAATTGTGTAAATGCACCATACCAGTTTACATCACCATCATTGTTGAAGTTAATTTTTTCCTCTCCACTTGTACTTTTGAAAGGATTCCAAGAAGGATAAACAGAATTTGTTTGAGTTAAAACTCTATTAGGGCTGTTAACATTAAAATTATCTAAATAATTGTCAGCTCCTAAAAGGTTGTTGATGTTTTGGTAGTGAAGACCTTTGTATCCTCTAACATCAATACCAGCATCTAAAGTAAAGTATTGTCCTAGTTTTTTATCTAAATTGATAATTGCACCATACCAGTTATGAGAGTTGATTGATGAAATTTGAGAAATACCAGCTCCAGTTCCTGCTGAACTTGACGTATTTTGATACTGACCTGCAGCATTTGGTGTACGAGTAATTGGTGTTGTTGCACCAGCAAGAGTTACCGGTTGACCAGAGTTGTATGCTACGATTTTGTCATAATCAACTAATCCGTCTGCAGTTCTTAATTTAGCGTTAGCGTAGTTACTTCCTTGAATTCCACCAGTACCATTTGTTCCACCACCACGTCCGAAAGAAGCGTATGCGATAGTTGATAATTTAGTAGTTTCGTTAATTTTGTAATCCCAGTTAAGAGAAGCTACCGGTTTGTGGTAGTAATTTCTTCTAATGTTAAATTCTTTTCCGTTTAAAAGACCCCAGTCAGAGTTGTATTTAATATTTGGATCAGTAGCAGTTCCGTATTTTTGGTATGTTTCTAAAGTAATATTACTTGTTCTTTGGTTGTGCCATTGTGGTGCACCAGTAAAAGTAAATTGAAAGTCGTGTTTGTTATCTTTAGTAGCATAACCAAGACCAATGTAGTAATTATCTCCATTAAATTTTGTTCCGTCTACATAACCGTCACCTTGAGTATGGCTGTATAAAACAGATGCAGAAAGACCACTGCTTAATTTTCCTGTAGAATAAGAAACTTGTGATTTAATATAGTTATCATTTCCAAATGAAGTTGAAACTGATCCTCCTTCTTTTAAATCAGAAGCTTTTGTCAAAATGTTAATTGTTCCTCCAACAGAAGCAATTGCTAATTTTGAAGATCCTAAACCTCTTTGAACCTGCATTGCAGAAGTTACATCAGATAAACCTGCCCAGTTACTCCAGTATACAGTTCCACCTTCCATGTCATTAACTGGCATACCGTTAATCATAACCGCAATATTTTTTTGGTCAAAACCACGAATGCTTATTCTTGAGTCTCCAAATCCACCACCTGCTTTTGTAGTATATACAGAAGGAGTGTTTTTAAGAATTTCAGGAAATTCCTGAGAACCTAATTTCTCTTGAATTTCAGCTGCTTTAATAGTTGAAACCGCAACAGGAGTTTTTCTGTCTTTTGCGATATCTACTGTGCTACTTTTAACAACAATCTCGCTTAATTCATTTGAATTTGCGCTTAAAGTAATAACACCTAAGTTAGCAGTTCCTCCATTTGCAACAGTAAAAGAAATTGTTTTTGATTCGTATCCAAGATAAGAAACAACAACTTGTCCAGATGTAGCTGAAGTTGTAATCGTAAATTTACCATCAAAATCACTTGAACCAGCGTCTGAAGATCCTTTAACTGCTGCATTTGCACCAGGTAAAGAAAGAGCACCATCGGTAATAGTACCCGTAATTTTGTTTTGAGAAAATGCGGTTGAAACTATCATGAACAATAGTCCCGTGAGTAACCAATTTTTCATTGTCTTCATTTGTTTATTTAGTTTATTGTTTTTGGCAAAATTATAACATTAAAATCAGATAATGTTATCAAAATGTTAAGAAAGGGTAGATTTGTTTAATCTGTTGCACATTAAAATGATTTTTTCTTTTTGTATTACTTAAAATCAGTTTTTTTGAATTTAATGCCGTGTTTTTTGTTAAAATGATAATAATACACTCTAGCTTGTAGTGTTTAACTTTCAAAAATATCTGTTTTCTTTGTTAAATGATATGATTTATACGAAAAAACGCCTTAATTTTGTTAAATTAAGGCGTTTCAAATCTGCTATGTAATTTTTAAGTTAATTTATTACTTAAAAAATGATTTAGTAAAAACGTAGTTGAGCTATCGTGATTTTTTACTGTTTTAGTATTTATTTCTTCTAAAATAGAATTGGCTAATTGTTTTCCTAATTCTACTCCCCATTGATCAAAACTAAAGATATTCCAAATAACCCCCTGAACAAAAATTTTGTGTTCGTAAAGAGCAATTAACGAACCTAAAGATTTTGGCGTTAGTTTTTGAATTAAGATCGTATTCGTTGGTTTGTTTCCGGTAAAAACTTTAAAAGGCAATAAATAAGAAGCTTTTTCTGCAGAAAGTCCTTGTTTGTCAAATTCTGCCTGAACTTGCTCTGCCGTTTTTCCGTTCATCAAAGCTTCGGTTTGAGCAAAAAAGTTTGACATTAACTTGTCGTGATGATCTTCGTTTCCGTATAATGGTTTTACGAATCCAATAAAATCAGTTGGGATTAATTTTGTTCCCTGATGAATCAATTGGAAAAAAGCATGTTGAGAATTAGTTCCTGGCTCTCCCCAAATAATTGTTCCAGTTTGGTAGTTTACAGGTTTTCCGTCACGCCCAACACTTTTTCCATTACTTTCCATTGTTGCTTGTTGCAGGTATGGAGCTAATTTTTGTAAATATTGTGTGTACGGAATCAAAGCTTCGCTTTCAGCACCAAAAAAATTGTTGTACCAAACGCTCAATAAAGCTAAAGTTACCGGAATGTTTTTATCAAATTCTGCAGTCCTGAAATGTTCGTCCATTTCATTGGCTCCCTTCAATAAATCATTGTAATTGTCAAAACCAATTGCCAAAGCTATGCTTAAACCTACAGCACTCCACAAAGAGAATCTTCCTCCAACCCAGTCCCACATCGGGAAAACATTATCAGGATTAATTCCAAATTCAGTTACTTTTTGAATGTTTGTAGAAACAGCCACAAAATGTTTTGCAATATCTTCGTTCTTAGCCGATTTCAAAAACCATTCTTTTATAGTTTCAGAATTTGATAAAGTTTCCTGAGTTGTAAAAGTTTTCGATACAATCAGAAAAAGCGTTGTTTCCGGGTCCAGTTTTTTGATTACTTCATTTACGTGATCACCATCAACATTCGAAACAAAATGAACATTTAAATGGTTTTTGTAAAACTGTAAAGCTTCAACAGCCATAACCGGACCAAGATCAGAACCTCCAATACCGATATTTACTATGTCAGTAAAAGCTTTTCCGGTAAAACCTTTTCTTTCTCCCGAAATAACTTCGTTTGTAAATTTCTTGATTTTATTTTTTACTTCGTAAACTTCAGGAATTACATTTTCGCCATCAACTTTAATCGTTGCCGATTCCGGCGCGCGTAAAGCTGTGTGTAAAACCGCTCTGTTTTCGGTTTGATTGATGATTTCTCCGCCAAAATAATCAGCAATCGCATTTTTTAATCCAATTGAATTGGCCAATTCTAACAAAAGCGAAATGGTTTCCTGATTGATATTGTTTTTAGAATAATCAACTAAAAAGTCATTCCATTGTAAATTGAATTTTTCAACGCGGGCATTATCCTGTTGAAACAATTCTTGTATCGTAGTTGCTTGAATCGCATTATAGTGGTTTTGCAGATTTTTCCACGCTTCAGTCCCGGTTGGGTTTGTTGTGTTTAAAGCCATTTTTGTTTGTATTGAAAGTTTGTTTATTGAAACACAAAAATACTGAAATTACTTTTAATAGCTTAAAGCTTCATAATTATATAACAATTAGTTACGAAAACGTTTTTTGTTAATTGCTCTTAAAGTTTTTTCCAGACGACTTTTGCCGTAACCGATTTTCCGCCTTGTGTTGTATTAACAACAATATATTCTAATTCACCATTATTGTATTTGTAAGATCGTTTTTGCTCTGTTTGTTCCCAATTCGGGAAAGAAGCAGTTTCAATTTTAAAAATAATAGTTTCCGAAGAATCATCAATTTCATATTTGCCAAAATGCGAATTGCTTCCCTGCACGATCGCCACATTTTCTTCAGGAGTACATTTGTTTTTATCTCCCGAGATTATTTTAAGCCTTTCATTTTTGTAAATTTGAACAGCATAGTTTCCTTTATCGTCAAGAAATAATAACCCTTTTGGATTTGTTTCGTACGGAAATGTTTTAGTTCCATCGGCATTTGTATTTTCAACAGAAATCAATTTCCACGTGCCAATTAATGTTTTTTCGATTTTTTGGGCAAAAGTAATATTGGCGATAAATAATACTATTGCAACCTTTTTTAGTTTTTTCATCTTAAAATGATTAATAGTTTACTTTAATAATTTCTCCGTTTACAGTACTTTCGACGCTTTTAAAATAAGCATTTGTTAATTCATGAATTGGAATATCTGCAACTTTTGCCGGACTTATAGCATTGATGCGAATTCCTCTTTCAAGTTCTAAAGAAGCGGCGAGAATGAAACTGTTTATTCCGCCATTAACAATTGCTTTTGTCGAATTGTTTTTTACCGGTTTATCTCCCATTTTTCCAGAAGTCAAAGTAAAAGAGCCGTTGTCATTTAGATGTTTCTGTCCGATTAAGACAAGATTTATTTGTCCCAATAATTTATTCTGAATGCCAATGTTTAATTTTTCTTCGTCAAGCGAAAGTAATTCTCCCGTGTAACAATCGCCGGCAACACAAATGCAGGCATCAATTTTTCCGATTTGCTGAAATAATTTCTCAATCGAATTTACATCAGTAATATTTACATTAAAATCTCCACTTGTTCTTCCGGCAGAAATAATTTCGTGTTTTTTAGCAAACTCAGGTTTTAGTATTTTACCAATTTCACCATTTGCTCCAATTAAAAGTATTTTCATTTTTTACGAATTTTGTTTGTTATCAGATACAAAATTAGCGGGTTAGCTTTCAATCAAAATTGTACTTATTGGTACTAAAATTGTATTTTAGCATGATGACAAACACAAATTTATATCTCCCTTTTGAAGTCGATGTAAAAGAACTTGAGCAGTTTCCGAAAACAACGCGGAAGAATAATTTTTTTGAGTTGATATATGTTGTGGGCGGAACCGGAATTCAGATTATTAATAATAATCAATTTCAATATCGTGCAGGAAATTTATTTCTTGTTACGCCTCAGGACATACATTCGTTTGAAATTTTAACGCCAACCAAATTTTTCTTTCTTCGTTTTAATGAATATTATATCAAAACAAATTCTCAAAAAGGAATGCAGGAAACAGTGCAGCGTATGGAATATATTTTGCAAAACGCAAGTCATCGTCCGGGATGTATCTTAAAAAACACAGTCGACAAACCTTTGATTGCTTCGCTTATTGAAAGTGTCATAAACGAACAAACAAATCAGCAAATTTATCATCAAAAGATAACAGAGCAAATTGTAAATGCTATAATCACAATTGTAGCAAGAAATATTGCCTTAAAATTACCAAAGAATATTAAAGAAGCGACGGGTGAAACAGTGTTAGAAATATTGCACTATATTCAGGAAAACATATATAATCCAAAGGAATTAAAGGCAAATGTAATTAGTGCACATTTCAATATTTCTATGAATTATCTCGGAAAGTACTTTAAGAAACAAACCGGAGAAACACTACAGGAGTATATTTCTAATTATAAATTGAGATTAATCGAAGCGAGACTTTTAAATACTGACATGAGAATAAACGAAATTGCTGATGAACTTCATTTTTCAGACGAAAGTCATTTGAATAAGGTTTTTAGAAAACATAAAGGAATGAATCCTTCTGAGTTTAGAAAAACATTTTCGAAATAGCTTTGTTTTGTGAAACATTTTTCGTGTTTCTTCTTGATTTTTTTTTGAATAAAAAAAAACATTACAAATTCCCAATACTATCCAATTCTCTTTTTAAAGGTTCCATTTGCTTTAAGAAACGGTTTCTGTCATTTCCTGTTAAAGATTCTCCCGTTGGAAGATTTAGGCGAAGTGCATCAACCTGAATTCCGTTTTTCCAGAAACGATAACAAACGTGTGGGCCAGAAGCTAGTCCTGTGCTTCCAACTAATCCTATTTTTTGTCCCTGTGTAACTCTTTGTCCGCGTTTTACTAAAATTCTGGACATGTGTAAATATTGAGTAGAGTAGGTACCGTTGTGTTTTACTTTTACAAAGTTTCCGTTTCCGGCCGTATAACCAGTCGCTTCAACAACTCCGGATGCAGTTGTAGAAATTGGTGTTCCTGTTGGAGCTGCATAATCAGTTCCTTTGTGTGCTTTCCAGGTGTGTTGTACCGGATGAAATCTATTCATCGTAAAACGTGAAGTGATTCGGCTAAATTTAATTGGAGTTTTTAAGAAGAAGTTTTTCAGTGTTTTTCCTTCATCGTCATAATATTCTACTTTTCCTGAAAGTGTGTCTTTTTCAAACGGAAAAGCATAAATAATTTTTCCTTTATATTCAAAAAATGCCGCTTCAAGTTCTTCAACGCCATCATAAACTTTTCCGTTTATAAAACGTTCGGTAAAAATTAATCCGTAACGATCTCCTTTTTTTAATTTAAAAAAGTCAATAGACCAGGAGAATACTTTAGTGATTCTGCTGGCAAGCGCTGTTTCTACACTTTCGTTTCCTAAAGTTTCAGATAATGAGCTTTTTAAAACGCCACCAATTATTTTACGTTTAAAAGTTACAGGTTTTATTTTTTTATAAGCTTTTGCAATACTATCTCTAACATCAATTACATAATAAGTTAAAGCGTCAGGCTGATAAATAAAAACTTCTAAATTGTTGGTTTTATTTTTGGATCGAAGAATGGTGTATGGTTTGTTGTATCGAATTGTTCTTACATCAAAAGAATCTTTTACCTGCTCGACAATATCATACACTTTTTTGTCGCCAATATTTTGACTCTGAAAAATAGATCCAAAAGAATCTCCTTTTTTTATAGTATCGTGAAGTACGTTAAAGTCAGCGTAATTAAAACCAAATTCTATTTTTTTAGATTTTGGTTTGCTAATTTTAGTTTCTACCTTTTCAGCAGTTTTATTACATGAAAATATGGAAAATAATACTATTATAATTACGAATGCTTTTTTCAAACTTTTAAAATTTTTGAGAAATTAAACAGTGGTTTCATTTCCCCAATTGGACAATTCTTCTTCGGTCCACAATTTAGGAAAAAAGATGCGTCTTTGAAATTTTGGATGCATATATTTTTGCCAATCGCTTCCGCCAGTTGCCTCGCCATTGCCTTTTCCGCTTTCTAGTATGTATTTTCTTGCAGTATTAAGATGTTGCATTACCCATGTAATATTTACCGTTTGATCGTAATGACGCATTGCCTTAATTAATTCCTCATTTTGCTGATCTGCTTGGGGCAACTGAGTAAATTTTTGCCAAATGTTTTTTGTTTTGAAAGATGACATTTGACGTAAAAACTGCTCTTTATATTTGTTTTCGAATTCCTGAAGCAAATAAGATTTTTTTCCGGTTTGATAATCTTTTCCTGCAGCCTGCCAATACAAATGTTCGAAAGTGGTTTCAGGATCTGTATTTTCATCAAAACTTTCTTTGTATCTGCGATCTGTCAAATTGATAACATCCGTAGATGCAAATTCGATTAATCTGTATTGTGCACTTTGAAAACCACTTGCCGGAGTCAAAGTGTTTCTGAATTTCATGTATTGATCCACTTCCATTCCGTTTTCCATAATACTAAACGAATTCGTAAGCATGTCAAAATAACGCGTGATTCTGGATAATCTTTCACTAAAAAAGCTACCTGAATATTTTCTGTATCAGCAATTTGATCAATTTCCCACAAGATCATTTTAAAAATCAATTCGTTTACCTGATGGTACATGATAAAAACCATTTCGTCAGGAAGCGTAGTGCGCTGAATCTGTAAATTTAAAAGTGCATCAGTCTGAATGTAATCCCAATATGTAATTGGTTTTGACCAAAGTAAACCTTCAAGTTGTACATCTGTTTTCTGATTTATAGCTTGAAATTTAAGGTCAATTTCTTTTAAAAGTGATTCAGAATTATCTGTGGTGTTCATTATTTTTTTACTTTAAATGGATTTTTTAATCCTTTATATTCATCAAGATCTGCTTTGAGGGAACCTACTGCAAGATCTGCTTTTATTCTAACCGGAACTTTGTTGTTGTCATCTGATATCCAAAGTGTTAAGCTTTCTTTTTCCTTGAAAACTCTTCCTGTTTGTACCAATGGTTTAAAGACCATTGTAGAAACGGTTCCAAATTTAGTTGTAATATCCTGACGGCCTACATATTTTAACTTAAATTTTGTGATTTCTTCGTCAAAAAACATGTCGATTGAAATAGACTCACCCGATTTTAATTTATCAATGTTGGGATGATTTCTCAAATAATAAAAAGACGAAACAATATCCTGCACATTATCAGTAAGAACAATTGTTTTCTCGGTTTTTCGTTTGTAATCTTTTACTAAAACTCTATTTTCTCCCTGGTTAAAAATACCTTCCTGGTTTTTGGTGTAACCGCCTTCGTCAATTTTTCTAACATAGCGATATGGTTCACCCGTTTGTCTGTCGAAATAACTTTCGTATAAATCTTCAACTTTAAAGAAAAATTTTGACATTCCGGTGGTATATCCTTTACCCACGGCGTGAAAAACCTTTTTATTATTTATGGTTGCATCTTTAACTTCGAGTGTGGCATAACCGGCATTTACAATTCCATAATGGATTCTGAATTTAAAATATTCACCAGTATCAAAAGCATCTTCTTTTTGGGCGTCGAAACTGAGAACGGTAAGGGCTAATATGATGAGAACTAACTTTTTCATAGTACAATTTTTACATTTCATTATAAAGGTAATTAAATGCAAATTCTATTCCAAATGTACCAAAACAAAAAAACTCAGTCAAAAATGACTGAGTTTTTATGCTATTAACTAACCAAAAAACTATAAATTATGAAATTTATATCAATTCGAAAGGAAACCACCCCTTTCTGATTTGCGAGTGCAAAGGTAGATATAAAGTTCAAAAAACAAATAGCAAAAAGCAAGTTTAACATAACATTTGCATAAAAAGCATCGTTTTACCGAGAATTCTTCGATTTAATGTAAAAATATTGCGGTTTTACAAAGTTCCTCTTAATTCTTGTTCTCTTTCAATCGACTCAAAAAGGGCTTTAAAGTTTCCTGCGCCAAATCCTTTTGCCCCCATTCTTTGAATAATTTCAAAAAATAGCGTTGGTCTGTCCTGAACCGGCTTCGTAAATATTTGTAATAAATAACCATCTTCATCGGCATCGACCATTATGGCTAATTTTTCAATTTCGTTAATATCTTCTTTCATCATACCCATATGAACACCCAATCTTTCAGGAATTGCTTCATAATAAGTATGAGGAGGAGCAGATAAAAATTCAACTCCGCGTGCTTTTAACTGCGAAACTGTTTTTATAATATCATCTGTAGCAATAGCAATGTGCTGAATTCCGGGACCACCGTAAAAATCTAAATATTCTTCAATTTGAGATTTTTTCTTTCCTTCGGCTGGTTCGTTAATTGGAAATTTAATTCTTCCGTTTCCATTCGACATTACTTTACTCATCAATGCAGAATATTCTGTGGTAATCTGTTTATCATCAAAAGAAAGGAAATTTACAAATCCCATAACTTCTTCATAGAATTTCACCCATGTATTCATTTCATTCCAACCCACATTTCCAACCATGTGATCAATGTATTTTAATCCCGTTGGTTCCGGATTATAGTCAGATTTCCATTCTTTGTAACCTGGTAAGAAAACACCATTATAGTTTTTTCTTTCTACAAAAATGTGAACTGTTTCTCCATATGTATAAATTCCTGAACGAACAACTTCTCCAAACTCATCTGATTCAACCGTTGGTTCCATAAAAGAACGAGCACCGCGTTTGATAGTTTCTTCATAAGCACTTCTGGCATCTTCAACCCAAAGAGCGGCAACTTTTACCCCGTCTCCGTGTTTTTTAAGATGTTCATGAATTGGAGAATCCTGCGTTAATGGCGTTGTTAAAACAATTCTGATTTTGTCTTGTTTCAGAACATAAGAGGCTCTGTCTCTAACTCCTGTTTCTAATCCTGCATACGCTAATGACTGATATCCAAAAGCAGTTTTATAATAATGTGCAGATTGTTTTGCGTTTCCTACGTAGAATTCTACATAATCGGTTCCTAATAACGGAAGGAAATCCTGTGCTCCTTCAAAGATTTTTTCTAAACCGTATTCTACTGATTTTACTTCTTTCATAATGAGATAATTTGAGAATGAGATAATGAGATAATTCCTAAAAATGAACTTAATTAGATTAATTTTCTAATTGGCACATTGACAAATTATCTAATTATTATTTCATTTTTGATGTTGATATTATTTTATTTAAAATTTTTAAAATTTCTGATAGATCATTTAATAAACGTTTGCAATTTGGATATTCTCTGTGCGCATCACACAAAAACAACCAATATTCTGTTTCGTCAGCTTCTTTAATTGCAATTTTTAATTTATGAATAAAATCTGCTTTGCTTTCTGCATTTTGTGACTCTTTCGAATTTGCCCCAATTGATGTTCCGCTTTTTAGTAATTGATTTGCAATTACAAACTTCTTCTGGTCTTGTAATTCAGTTGTATAGTCAATAATATTTAAGGCAAAATCGAAAGTTTTTATTAAAAGAGCGTTGTCCTTGTATTTTTCGTTGAAAGTCATAATTTAATGTGATAATTAGAGAATTTGATAATGAGATAATTATTTTTATGTAAGTTTAAATTTACAAATTAAATCATTTTTTACAATTATCTAATTTTCTAATTGCCGCATTTTCTAATTTTGCGTTTTCAAGAACATTATCTAATTATCTAATTGGCACATTGACTAATTATTCAGTCCAAGATTTATAGTATTGTCCATCATCTAATCCCATCGCTTCTTCAGTAACCATTAATGGTCTGAAAGTATCAACCATAACGGCCAATTCCTGGGTTTCTTTGTGACCAATGCTGCGTTCCATTGCGCCTGGTGCGGGACCATGTGGAATTCCTTTTGGATGTAAAGTAATATGACCCTGCTCAATATTATTACGGCTCATAAAATCGCCATCAACATAATACAAAACTTCGTCAGAATCTATATTGCTGTGATTATAAGGTGCCGGAATTGCTTTCGGATGATAATCGTAAAGTCTTGGGCAGAATGAACAAACGACAAAAGTGGCCGTTTCAAATGTTTGATGTACCGGAGGCGGTTGGTGAACACGTCCCGTTATAGGTTCAAAATTATGAATTGAAAATCCGTATGGAAAATTGTAACCGTCCCAACCCACAACGTCAAAAGGATGCGTTGCATAAACCACTTCGTGAATCATGCCTTCTTTTTTGATTTTAATTAAAAAATCACCTTTTTCATCGTGTGTTTCCAATTCGCCTGGCAAAATAAAATCGCGTTCGCAAAATGGCGAATGCTCTAAATGCTGACCCGATTGGTTTTTATAACGTTTTGGAGTATAAAAAGGAGAGTAAGATTCGACATAAAAAAGTCGGTTTTCCTCCGTTTCAAATTCTATTTGATAAATGATGCCTCTCGGAATAATAAGATAATCTCCATATTCAAAAGGAATATTTCCTAACATGGTTCTTAATTTTCCTTTTCCTTTATGGATGAAAAGCATTTCGTCGGCATCGGCATTTTTATAGAAATAATTTCGAAGCGATTCTTTTGGAGCGGCCAATCCAATGATACAGTCTTTATTGACCATCATGGCTTTTCGGCTGTCGAGAAAATCATTCTCCGGTTTTAATTCAAAACCTTTAAATAGTAATGATTTTATATTTTTTCCGATTGCAATTTTTGGTTCAACCGAATAAGAGTTTAAAATTTCTTTAACCTGAGTTGGTCTGTGAACATGATATGATAATGACGAATGTCCGTGAAAACCTTCGGTTCCAAACAATTGTTCGTAATAAAAACCTCCGTTAGGTTTTTCGAATTGTGTGTGTCTTTTTTGAGGGAAATCTCCAAGTTTATGATATAATGGCATGGCTTTTCAATTAGATAATTTGTAAATTAGATAATTCGAAAAAGGTGAATTGTGTGAACAGATAATCAGATCAATTCTATTATTGACTAATCATCTCAATTCGTTGGTTTCACTCAGGATTTCTCTTGATGAGGAATTGAAGATATTCTAATAAACCTGTCCATTTTGTTTTCATTATAACAAATGTCGTAATTTTTATTGATTTAAATTATAAATCATATCATTTAATAACCGCAAATTAATCTAAAATTTTTGACATTACAACGATATAGTTGTAAAATAATTCAATTTTTTTCTCAATTAAAGCAAATTTGAAAAGCAAAAAATTTAACCGCAAAGTCCGCAAAGTTTTTTACTATTAGATTTTATAAAGAAGGGAAAGCTCGCAAAGCTTTGTATTGATTTAGCTTTGCGAGCTTTGCATTTTGACAAAACTTAAAATATTTTAAAAAACTTTGCGGACTTTGCGGTTAAATAATTACGTTTTTCCACAACATTTAAAGAATTGAGATTAGAACAAAAATCCGATACTAAACCAGGTAAAACTTTTTGACATTTCCGGCGACCACGAATGCTTAATTTCGATTGGTCCTATAATTGTTTCAAGTCCGTAGCCTATAGCATAACCAGAATATTTTGGCATAGAAACCCAATCAACAGTCGTAAAAATATCATCACCAAGATTGGCATAATTAGCAGAAATATTAACGTGATTTTTTTCAATATTTCATAATCAAGCGTCAATGCTGTTTTTATATAACTGTTTCCGGCAATACTTAAAAAATCATAACCGTAGAAATAATTAAAATTGTTGATCTTATTATATCCATATCCACCCAAAATATAATCAAAAAAAGGAACGCTGTCACTGCCAATATTAAATCCGGCATCGGCTTCGATTTTAAAAGTAGCTTTTTTAAATAATCTGTCAACAAAAGCTATTTCTGCCTTTGCTGTAGAAAATGGTTTGAATTTTCGTGTATAATCTGAAGAAGCCAAATAGGTTTGTACGTCTGTAGAAAAATATATTCCCGAGTGAGGGAAACTTTTATTATCTAAAGAATCGTATTTTAAATACCCGAAAACACTAAAATAACTGCTTTTTTCGATGATGTTATCTTCATTAGAAAGTGTTGGCGAATTTATTTTCAAGTATTTATATTCAAACCCGCCGCCCATTAAAAATTTTTGCACAAAAATAGTTTGAAAATAAGCCTGATTCGTAACATCCATAAAGTCAACGTTAATTAGATTTCCCGGACTTTCAGTAATTAAACTGCTGAAACTATTGGTCACATTTCGATTAAATTGATTTAATCTCGAACGAAATCCAAAACTTATATTAAAACCATTTTCAACATAATAATTAAGATCATATCTAAAATTATCTCCTAAAATAATGTCTAGAGAAGTTACATCATTTTTTAAGAATGTTTTTTTATGTGTAAGATTTAATAAAATTCCGCTTTTATAAAGTCCATCATAATGCAAGCCCAATTTCAAATACGTTTGCGTTGGATTTTCTCTTAATACTAAATCTAAATCATCCTCATTTCCATTTGGTTGTAAACAATAAGAAATCGCACTAAAGTTTTGTGTTGCATCCAAATTGTTCATTCCGGCTTTTAAATCATCATAAGTAATAGTACTTTCGGGTTTAAAACGAAGTTTCCCGCGAATATATTCTTTAGTATAATTGTCTAATTTATCGCTGTTTATTTTTTTAATTTGAATAGTGTCAGAGCTTATTTTTAGCTTTGGTTTTTTATAAAAAGTAGTTTCGTTTGTCAGAGCTTTGATTTTTTCGTAAACAGCAAAAGCAGCTTCTTCACCTTTTCTTATTATTTCTTCACCTTTATCAAATGAAATTACGCCATAATCACGAATGTCGGGTTTTATGTAAACATCTGTGTCTTTGATTTTCTTTTTCATTTTGTCAATCGACTGAAGATTGGTGATTTGTACCAAAATTCTCGTTGCATTTTTCAGGCTTTTTCGGTTCAATAAATCATCCTGAACATCAACACCAATTATAATGTCTGCACCAAGATTACGAACTTCTTTTATAGGATAATTATTAACGACTCCACCGTCAACCAATAATTTTCCGTCGATTTCTACCGGAGTAAAAAGGGAAGGAAAAGCCGCACTCGCCATCATTGCCTGAACAAGATTTCCTTTGTTTAATAAAACTTCTTCACCCGTTTCGATGTTTGTACCAATACATAAAAACGGAGTTGGTAATTTGTTAAAATCGCGAACATGTCTAACATTGCGTGTTAAACTGCTTAATAAATTATAATTGTACATTCCCTTTGAAAGTGCTTCGGGAATACCGACTCTGAAATTACTGAAAGGCAAAACAATGGCATACAATTCATCATTTTTTTTGCCATAAAAGTTTTTAGACGAGCGCGGAATATAATCGTTTATCAATTCGTCAAAATTGGTTTTTTTGAAAATAGAATCAATTTGAGAGGCGTTGTAGCCAGAAGCATAAAGTCCGCCAATTATAGATCCCATACTGGTTCCGCCAATATAATCGATTTTGATTCCGGCTTCTTCCAAAACTTTTAAAACTCCAATATGTGCAAATCCTTTGGCACCGCCGCCACTTAAAACCAAACCTATTTTGGGTCTTTTTACGCTGTCTTGTTGTTCCTGCGAAAATGTTTGTTGCGAATTAAAAAATAAAAATACGAGAACTACCAACTGAACAAACCAGTTGGAAATGGAAAAAAATTGTTTTGAACAAGTATTCGTAATGTACAGCTGAATTGGGCGCATAAGAAATAACTAGTTGGTTTTGTAAAAGTCGACAATTTTTTTGGCTTTTGATACTCCTACAACGTCAGATATTTCTTTTTCGGTAGCCAATTTTAATCTTTTAACACTTTTGAAATGTTGTATTAACGTAAGCATCGTTTTTTCGCCAATGCCCGGTATGCTTTCTACAGAAGAATTGAGCGCGGCTTTGCTTCGTTTGTCACGATGAAACGTGATTCCGAAACGGTGCGCTTCGTTTCTTAACTGCTGAATTACTTTTAACGTTTCAGACTTTTTATCTAAATATAACGGAATGGAATCTCCCGGGTAAAATAATTCTTCGAGACGTTTTGCAATCCCGATAATGGCAATTTTTCCTCTTAAACCTAAATCGTCAATACTTTTTAAAGCAGCAGATAATTGTCCTTTTCCTCCATCAATAATAATCAATTGCGGAAGCGGTTCATTTTCATCCAGTAATCTTTTGTAACGGCGATATACAATTTCGGTCATCGACGCAAAATCGTCAGGGCCTTCAACGGTTTTTACGTTAAAATGGCGATAATCTTTTTTGCTGGCTTTCCCGTCTTTAAAAACTACGCAGGCCGCAACGGGATTTGTTCCCTGGATATTTGAGTTATCAAAACATTCAATATGTCGTGGTTCTACTGGCAAACGTAAATCTTTTTGCATTTGTGCCATGATACGATTTACATGTCGGTCAGGATCTACAATTTGCAATTGTTTCAGTTGTTCAATCCTGTAAAACTTAGCATTTCTGATTGATAAATCCAGAATTTGTTTTTTGTCACCAAGCTGCGGAACCGTTGTTTTTATTTTTTCTCCCAAATCAATTTCAAACGGAACAATTACTTCTTTTGATAATAAATTAAAACGTTCGCGCATTTCTATAATCGCCAGTTCTAATAATTCTTCATCGGTTTCGTCCAGTTTTTTCTTGATTTCCATCGTGTGCGAACGAATGATTGATCCATGCGAAATTTGTAAAAAATTCACATAAGCCGCACTTTCATCTGATACAATCGAAAATACGTCGACATTGGTAATTTTCGGATTTACAATTGTTGACCTCGACTGGTAATTCTCAAGAATTTCTATTTTTTCTTTGATTTTGTGTGCTTCTTCAAAATGTAGATTCTGCGCATAATCGTTCATCAAACGCTTAAAATCTTTCATGCTTTCTTTAAAATTTCCTTTCAGAATTTCGCGAATAGCATCAATTTGTCTTTGATAATCTTCAAACGATTCATGACCCTCGCAAGGACCTTTGCAATTGCCAATATGATATTCAAGACAAACTTTAAATTTACCCGAATTGATATTTGATTGACTTAAATCGTAATTGCAGGTTCTTAACGGATACAATTCTTTGATTAAATCCAGAATTGTATGCACCATTTTGAAATTCGTGTACGGTCCAAAATATTCAGACCCGTCTTTGACCATTCTTCGGGTTAAAAATATTCTCGAAAAAGGTTCTTTTTTGATGCAAATCCACGGGTAACTTTTGTCATCGCGCAACAACACATTATAGCGTGGCTGCAATGTTTTGATCAGGTTATTTTCTAATAAAAGTGCATCGGTTTCGGTAGGAACAACAATATGTTTTATGGTTACAATTTTTTTAACCAGAACATTTGTTTTTCGGGTATCATGAATTTTATTAAAATAAGAAGAAACCCTTTTTTTAGATTTTTGGCTTTGCCAACATACAATATTTTATCGTCTTTATCATAATATTGATACACGCCGGGATTATCCGGCAGGGTTTGTATTTGAAGTTCTAAAGACGGTTTTTGCATTCTGTTTTTTGTTTCTGAAGATGTCTGAAAAGCGTTCCAAAAACCATTCCGATTTTCATTTGAAGCTTAACATTGATTTAGTTCCAAATTTACGAAATCAAAAGAATAATTTCTATATTTAGATTTTATAATTCATATGAAAAATAACAAGCCCATGATTATTTTTGGCGAACCGGTTTTGCCAGGAGAACATAAAACAATCAACGTTGAAATTGCCCGATTACACACGACTACAAAACTGAATATTCCTATTATTGTACGTCGCTCAAAGCTTGATGGCCCTGTGGTTTTATTCTCTGCAGGAATTCACGGCGACGAAATAAATGGTGTCGAAATTGTGCGCCAGATTATTAGCAAGAAAATAAATCGACCAATTCGGGGTACCATAATTTGTATTCCGATTATTAATATTTATGGTTTTGTAAATAAATCCCGTGAGTTTCCTGATGGACGTGATTTAAATCGTGTTTTTCCGGGAAGTAAAAAAGGATCTTTGGCGAGCCGTTTTGCGTTTCATATCGTAGCCGAAATTTTACCGATTATAGATTACGCAGTCGATTTTCATGCCGGCGGCGCAAGCAGATTTAATGCTCCGCAAATCAGAATTACAGAAAATAACAAGGAATTAAAACTTTTGGCAGATGTTTTTAATGCGCCTTTTACCCTTTATTCTAAAAATATTGGTGGTTCTTTCAGGAATACATCAGAAAAAGCCAATGTAAAAATGTTACTTTTTGAAGGTGGAAAATCATTAGATATCAATAATGTTATTGCCAACGAAGGTGTGATGGGAGTGAAGCGTTTGCTGAATTATTTGGGCATGCTTGATCCAATTCAGATTGTAGAAGAACCAGAAAACCCTTCTATTTTTATTAAAAACTCAGTTTGGCTTCGCGCTAAATGTTCCGGTTTATTGCATGATTATAATTTGATTGGCAAGTTTGTGACCAAAGGAACCATTTTGGCAATTATTACAGATCCGTTTGGTAAATTCGAGCAAAAAGTAAAAGCACCGCACGAAGGATATGTCATCAACGCCAATCATTCGCCAATTGTCTACGAAGGCGATGCGATTTATCATATTTCTAAAAATAATCCAGGAGAAGAAGATGCCGACGAATAAAAAAGAATTACGATTACATTATAAAAGTCTTCGGGCAGCACTTTCGCTTGACGAAATTGAAGAAAAAAGTCTGGCTGTAGCCAATGAATTACTGCAATTGCCAATTTGGGATAAAACCTATTATCACGTTTTTCTTCCGATAGAAGAACAAAAAGAAGTCAATACAGAATATGTTTTGCATTTGCTTTCCGGAAAAGATAAAGAAATCGTGATCTCAAAAAGTGATTTTGAAACCAGAAAGATGTCTCACTTTTTATTGACAGATAATACCAAAATCAAAAAAAACGAATACAATATTCCCGAACCCGTAAATGGTTTGCCGGTTCCGTCTGAAACTATTGAAGTAGTTTTTGTACCACTTTTAGCTTTTGATATTTTTGGAAACCGAATTGGCTACGGAAAAGGTTTTTACGATAAATTTTTAGCAGAATGCAAATCGGAAACCATCAAAATTGGTCTTTCATTTTTTGAAGCCGTAAACCAAATCGATGATGTTTTTGAATCGGATGTAAAATTGGATTATTGTGTTACGCCTGAGAAAATATATACATTTTAAATTCCCCACCTGCAAAATCGTAGAGACGCACAGCAGTGCGTGTACGCAATCTTTGTCGATATACTGGGTGTAGACGCACTGCTGTGCGTCTCTACGATATAGATGGTCTAATAAAGAATCAAAAAATAAAAAATTCCCAAATTCCAATTGTTACTAACTTGGAATTTGGGATTTTTTTATTGAATTTTAAATTTTTTTATTTTACTTCTTTAATTGTCAAAGAATCAATCCAGCCTTCAGTTCCGTCCGTTAATTCTATCTTTTTCCATTGTCCTAAAGTTTCAATAACGTACACTTTTGCACCTTCGTGTAATAAGAAAATAGCCGATCCTGCTTTTTGAGGTTCGCTTCTTACTTCGCTAACTTCTGCAAAAACAATTGCCGGACGATCGTTATCATAATGATCTTTTTCCGCCATTCCGGCAGCAACGCTTAATAGTAAAGCAACCAAAAGAACAAACATTCCGATGAAATAAATTCTTTTTGAAACCGTAAGCTGAGAAAAATAATAACCAATAAAACTTAGCAGGAAAGCAAAAGCAATTCCAACCGAAATTACCGCCCAGGTATTATAGGTAAAAATGCCTGTAAAATTCTGAATCAGTTTAGCGAAACCTACTTTTGGAACTTCTTTTATTTCGTCAATAGTTAGTTTTTTTGCAAATTTTAAGTTGTTTAAAATTTCAGCATCATTCGGTTTTAAAACCAAAGCTTTCTCATAATTGTAAATAGAAGGCGCTACTTTGTTCAGTTTATAATAAGAATTAGCCAAATTAAAATATAACTCTGCAGATTGCTGTTTGTCTTCTTTAATAACGCTTTCGTACTCCTGAACCGCTTCCTTATATTGCGCTTTTTGGTAAAAAGCATTCCCTTTTTCAAAGCCGTTTTGAGCAAAGAAAACCTGAGAGATTAATAAAAAGAGATATAATATATTTTTCATTTTCTAAATATGTAAAAGATTTTAAACTTTGCGAACTTAAAATCAACGCAATCAAAATCACTTTTCTTAGCGCACTTTGCGGTAAAATTAACGTCGCGGTTAAAAACTAAATTTGCGGTTAAAAACCTAAACGATTTGCTTTTCCAATTCCGAAATAATCAAAACAGCCTTATCATAATCCTGCTGAATCGAAGCGCTAGAAGCCGGAGCATAACGCGCAAATTCGCAGTTTTCTGTCAAAACAATAAAACTTTGAACCGTTTCCGGATTTGCATTTCTTGACAATAATAATTCGCGAATATTGTCTTTGCTCATTTCCGAGGTTTCAATATGTAATTTCGCTTTCAGGAAATTGTGCATTGCTTTTTCCAATGCGATATAAAAAGGCTCTTTATTGTTAAGCTGTTTCTTGGCTTCAGATAAATATTTCTTCGCCAGTTTATTGTTCATTTTGATTCTGTTTCCGGTAACGTCACTATCAATAGCTTCTTTTTTCTTCTTAGCTAAGATAATAATCGGTAAAATCACGAAAGGCAGGAACAATAATGTGTAATATAAATTCGAACCGTAAAAATCATCTTTAGCAATCGAAACCAGATTGGTTTTTGATTTTATGTATTTAAATTGTTCTGTTTTCGAAATCACATTTTTAGACGCGCTTGCTGTTGCATTTGCTTCCGCCTGCATTGGTCCGTCGAGAACATCAATCATAATTTCCGGAGAATTTATGGTTTTATAAGAACCCGAATTCAAATCAAAATAAGAAAACTGCATTGCTTTTATGGCATATTTTCCTTTGTATTGAGGAATAATGGTGTACTTGTCTGAGATTTTTCCAGACATTCCAGACAATGTAGTGGTTACTTTTTCGTCATGAACAGGATCATACATTTCAAGTGCATTTGGCACCACCGGTTTTGGTAAAGTAAACAGTTTCATGTTTCCACTTCCACTGGCACTTACATATAAATCAATACTTTCGCCACTTTTTAAAGTTGTTCTTGAAGGTGTAACCGTAAAGTTGAATTTTCCAACTGCTCCGCTAAATCCTTCCGGTTTAGTAGCTTCAGGAAGAGGTCTTACATTAATGGTTTTTGCTCCGGCCGAAACGATTTTATTATCATCAGATAAAATCATTTGCCCAAACATATCGCGGCGATTTGTTGGCAATTGAACACCAATATCTAACGAAAGCGGTTCTATTGTTAATCTGCCTGATTTTTGTGGATATAAGATCGTTTTTTTCAAGACTACAAAATAACATCTCTGACCTTGATAAGTTCCTTCTTCGATCTTTAATTGTTTGATGTCAATATTTTGATTCCAGAAATCATTGTACTTTGGTTTTGCCAGTTCTTTAAAACCGGTAACACCAATATTATTAAAGTACAATTTATAAACTACCGTAATAGGTTCGTTCAAATACGGACTTGTTTTCGAAATTTCGGCAACAAGATTTAAGGTTTCGCTTCCGGAACCTTGTGGTCTGTCATTCGGATCTCTTTCCTCGGCAACAGCATTGGTAACCACAATTTTTATAGGTGCTGTTTTGTAGATTTGCCCATTAAACTCAATTGTGGCTTGTTTAATAGTCACAGTCCCTTTTTGTGCAGGCTGTAAAATATAAGAGTAAATTTTTTGAAAAGAACTTCGGCCGTTTATCCACGATTGACTCACTTGCTGACTCGGACCTGCAACCACTCTAAATCCTTCAAAATTTGGCTGGTCAAAGTTATCTCCATCAACATTCATAATAAAGTCAATACGAAGTCTTTCGTTAAGTCCAAGCGTGTTTTTGCTTACTTTGGCTTCAAATTGAACTTGAGCCATAAGCCCCTGAAAAGTGAATAGTAATAGAATTAAATATCTTTTCATTAAAATTGTTTAATCGTTTTTGGGGTTTAATCGTTTAATTGTTAATATGTTTAATCGTTTTTTTTACCGTTTTATTGTTTAATCGAATTAACAGTTAAACAAATCAACGATTAAACGATTCAACTTTGTTTTACCAGTCTTTTTCTGTTTTTCTAGGATTTCCTTTTACTTTTTGAGCATTTACTTTATCCTGAATTTTCTTTTCTTCGTTATTTACGGCATCTAACAAATTTTGAACACGATCTTTTGAAATTCCGCCAGGTTGTGGTTTTGGTTCTCCGTTGTTATTAGATTTATCATCTTTTTTCGGATCATCTTTGCCATCTTTTTTGTCCTTGTCTTTATCTCCTTTGTCGTCTTTTTTGTCTTTATCTTTATCCTTGTCTTTATTTTTGTCTTTGTCCTTATCCTTATCTTTATTTTTATCCTTGTCTTTGTCCTTATCCTTATTCTTGTCTTTGTTTTTATCGTTTTTCGGAGGATTTTCTTTTAGTTTTTGTTTGGCGTACGCATAGTTGTAACGCGTTTCATCATCCGTAGGATCATTACGCAATGCTTGTTTGTAAGCTTCCACTGCCTGCGTATAATCTTTCTCTTTCATAAAAACATTTCCTAAGTTATGATAGGCTTTATGTTTGTCAGATTTTGATTTGGAATTTTTAATTGCTTTCGCGTAAGCCAATTTAGCTTCAGACGCCTGATTTTGTCTGTAAATTGTATTTCCTAAGTTATAAGAAGCAACACCGCGTTTTGCGAATTTTGATTCCGAAATTCTATAATTTGCCTCAGCATCAACAAATTTATTCTGCTTATATTCTTCATTACCTTCAGGCAATGTTTTATCTTTTTCCTGAGCCGAAACCGCGAAGGAAACCGTTAGTAAAATATAAAGAAGTAAATTTTTCATTCTAATGTTTTTATTTTTTTGTTCCAAATTTTATTAGAAACAATTATTTCTTTTCGTTAAATAAATTCAACTCTTTAATCCAGTTTGTTTTTCTTTCCAAAAGGAAAATGTCTACAAATAACAATAAGAATCCTAAACCAAGAAACCATTGAAACTGCGATTGAAAATCGGCCATTTGCGTAGCTTCAAATTCTGTTTTCTGGATGTTATTTAAAGCGTTTTTGATATATTCTAAAACCTCTTTAGTGTTTCCGCCATAAACATAACCGCCTTTTGTTGCTTTAGCGATTGATTTTAAGCCTTCCTGATTCAGTTTAGTGATAACAGTTTGCCCGTTTTGATCTTTTTGATAATTTCTTATTATCCCATTTTCTCTTAACGGAATAGTTCCTCCTTTTTCAGTTCCAATACCAATCGTAATGATTTTCATTCCTAATTTATTGGCTTCTTCCGCAGCAGCAGAAGCGCCTTCGGAATGATCTTCTCCATCAGAAATCAAAATCAATAATTTACTGGTTTTGCTTTTTTCATCGAAATAAGTAGATGATAATCTGATGGCCTCGTCAAGCGAAGTTCCTTGCGATGAAACCATATCCGGAGTCATACTTTGCAGGAACATTTTGGCAACGCTATAATCTGATGTAATGGGTAAAACCGGGAATGCACTTCCTGCATAAGCCACGATTCCAATTCTGTCGCTTCCAAGATTATTGATAATTTGCGAAACCAATTGTTTACTTTTCTCTAAACGGCTTGGTGCAACATCTTCTGCAAGCATACTTTTAGAAACGTCAACTGCAAAAACAATATCAATACCTTCACGTTTTACGGTTTCCATTTTAGTTCCAATCTTCGGATTTACCAATCCGATAATGATACAAGCAAGTGCCAAAAGTAAAACGGATAATTTCAATACAGGTTTAAAAACAGAACTTTCCGGGCTCAGTTTTTTCACCATTTCAATATCACCAAATTCACGTTGTTTTTTTCTTTTCCAATACAAATTGAAAAAGAAAATACACACCACAATTGGCAGTAAGAATAAAAGGTATAAATATTTTTTTTCGTCTAATTCCATATAATTTTTAAATTCCAAAAATTAAATTCCAAATTCCAATTTTACTGTGTCTGAAATTTTAATCTTTAAATTTCATTTTTTTGTTGTTTCTGCTTTTTTGATCCCTTTTTCGAAGTTCCATTTTGTTATTTGGAATTTAAAAATTGGAATTTTTTGATTTTGGAAAAATCAAATAAAGCTTCTGTAAACTGTATTTCTTAAACCAACTTCTAATAATAATAAAAATGCTGCGAGTAAAACAAAAGGTCTGTATTTTTCGTCGTAATCGTAGAATTTTAATTCCTGGATTTCAGTTGTTTCTAATTTATTAATTGCGCTGTAAATCTGCGCTAACCTGTCGTTGCTTGTGGCTCTAAAATAAGTTCCGTCAGTTTTACGGGCAATACTTTTCATCAATTGCTCGTCGATTTCTACTTTTTGATTTTTGAATAAAAATCCGCCATTTGGAGCGTATGCATATGGAGACAATGCCATTCCGTTACTTCCCAAACCAATTGTGTATACTTTTATTCCATATTGTTTAGCGATATCAGCAGCCGTTTCCGGCTCGATAAAACCGGCATTATTAACACCATCGGTCATTAAAATGACTACTCTGCTTTTTGCTTTACTGTCTTTAAGGCGATTTACTGCAGTTGCCAATCCCATTCCAATTCCTGTACCGTCCTGCAAAAGATTATCATATTTGATTTCTTTTATCGCCTCCAGAATAATTGGTTTATCGCTCGTTACCGGAGTTTTTGTGTAGGCTTCAGAAGCGTATAAAACCAACCCGATTCTGTCATTTGGTCTTTCTTCAACAAAATCTGCAGCTACTCTTTTTAAAGCTTCCATGCGGTTTGGCTTTAAATCTTTGGCAAGCATACTTCCTGAAACGTCAATTGCTATTACAATATCAATTCCTTTTGTAGTTTTCGTTTGATTACTGATGTCTACCGTTCTTGGTCTTGCTAATGCAATTATCAAAGAACATAAAGCAATAATTCTAAAAACGTATAGACAAGGTTTTGCTTTTGTCCAAAATGACTCGCTGTTTTTAAAGCCCTGAGTTGAACTCATTTTTAACGTAGCCGATTGCTGGTTGCGTTTCCAGAAAAACCAAGCAATTGCAATTGGAATTAAAAGAAACAACCAAAAAAATTCCGGATTTAAAAAAGTTATTTTATTCATTAGTTGGTCGCTTTTCTAAGTTCAACAGAATTTAAAATTCGGGTTGTAATATCGTTTGCATAAGTATCGCCTTCTTCGTGCAAAATCATGATTTGTTGCAATCCCTGATCTTGTTTGAATAATAAAATCTCGTAATATGCTTTTGCACTTGTTTTATCAACCGGATTTAAAAGTGTCATTGTTCCATATCCTTTTACTCCCTGAACACCTTCATTAGTCTGAAAATCTTCTTGTTTTACAATGATATTATGACCGCCCTGAGCTTCAATTATTTTTAAACTTCCTTCCAGCGCTTTTGCTAAATCAATATCAGTTGGAGTTTTAAATTTACTTGTTGAAACCGTGATATAAAAATTATCAATCATGCTTCCGTATGCAAAAAGCTGCATTTCCTTAATAAGGGCCATTGCCTCTTTTGGAAGTACTTTTTGAGTATCCATACGTTTTAAAACTTTTGGAGTTTCAATCAAAACACCTGGATTTCCGTATTCACTTTTTACCCATTCTCCTTCTAGTAATTCTTTGGTTTTATGACCAATTACATTATCTTTTACATATTTAAAACCTTTGGTCGTAATGAAAAAAGTTGTTGTTGCAGCCAATAAAAAGACAACTGTACCAACGGCAATTGCAATACGTTTGTTGCGCTTTTTCTGTAATTGCAGTTTAATTTGCTTTTGTCTTTGTGCTTCATTCAATAACTGATCTTCTATTTCCTCAGGTACTTCAGTTGGAATTGCGTTATCCAGCGTTAAAATTACTTTCTGTATTTTGTTTCTGTCATCTGTAATTTCAAAATCAAGCGGTTTAGATTTAGCAAATTTTACTAAATCGGCCTGACGTAAAACACGTTCCAGATTCTCAACTGTTTCTGGCGTTAAAGTCATTTTCTTCTTGGTAGAAGCAAGTCTTATTGCCTGAATTAATTCAGATGTTGTGCTTTCCATTGCCGGAATATGAATTGCTTCTTCAATATAATTACGGGCAATATCCGTCAATTCACTATAATATTCTTTAATTTCACCTTTTTGAACAAGCTCTTTTTGCTCCAGATTGTTTAGCAAACTTGTCGCTTTTTCAATTGGTGTTTTATAAACTTCTTCTTCGATTTTTTTCTGTTGGCGTTTTTTGACGAACCAATAAACAAAAACACCAATTCCGATAATAACAACTACAAGTAAAACATAAATCCACCAATCGCCAATACCATTATCAACAGCAGTAATGTCTTTGATGTCGTACATTTTTTGTTGTAATGTATCTACTTTAATGTTATTAACTTCAACTCGAATTGAATCGGTCGAAAAAGGTTTTTTATCAATTAAAATTTTAATGCTCGGAATGGTATATTTTCCCGAATCAAATTGCGTTAAACCATATTTTTTGATCAATTCATAAGTATCATTTTTCTTAACCGTATCAATTGGATAGGATTGAATCACTTCAAGCGGACCAATGTTTTTTAGTTTAGGAAAAACAACTTTCGATTTTGAACTCACAACCGTTTTAAGTGTCAACTTAAATTCGGCGCCAATTTTATTTTTTGTAGTATCAATGCTTGTCTCAATCTGCTTTTGCTGCGCAAAAATAGAGGAGGAAAGTAAAAATAAAAATATGTAAAACTTTAATTTCATTTGATTTTGTTTTCAGATTTTAGTCTAAAACGAATGCTTAAATATGGAACGCGGATGACGCTGATTTAAGCGGATTTTATTTTTGGAAATTTATTAAAACCTAATAATCTATAACCTTAGATGTCTCTAATTAACGAGACTTAAAATAACCCAATAATTTTGTCACGTAATTTTCGTCGACTCTTGTGTTTACAACACCGGCTCCGGATTTACTAAAAATATCCTTGAAATAATTTACTCTTTCCTGATAGTGTTTTTCGTAATTCATTCGCACTGATTTCGAGCCCGTGTCAACTAATTGAACTTTTCCGGTTTCGGCGTCAAGCATGCTGACCATTCCTAAATTTGGGATTTTTTCTTCGCGGATATCATAAACGCGAACTCCTGTAATATCGTGTTTTTTTGAAGCAATTTTTAATGTTTGCTCATAATTTTCAGACATGAAATCGGAAATAACAAAAACGATCGCTTTCTTTTTCTGGGTTCCTGATAAAAACTTTAAAGCAGCGCCAACATCGGTTTTGTTACTTTTTGGTTCAAATTCGATCAATTCACGAATGATTCTCAAAACGTGCGAACGTCCTTTTTTTGGCGGAATGTACAATTCAACATTATCAGAAAATAATATTAAACCAATTTTGTCATTGTTTTGCGTAGCCGAAAAAGCCATCGTTGCCGCAATTTCGGTGACGATGTCTTTTTTAAACTGACTTTTTGAACCAAACCCTTCAGAACCCGAGATATCAACCATTAACATCATGGTTAATTCGCGTTCTTCTTCAAAAACTTTTACGTGTGCTTCGTTATAGCGTGCGGTTACATTCCAATCTATGTTACGAATATCATCGCCATATTGGTATTGACGCACTTCGCTAAAAGTCATCCCGCGCCCTTTAAATGAAGAATGGTATTCACCGGAAAAGATATGATTGCTCAGTCTTTTGGTTTTGATTTCTATTTTCCGTACTTTTTTTAAAAGCTCTTTTGTATCCATTTGATTTGTTTAAAGTTTAAAAGTTTCAAGTTTCAAGTTTGCTTTACAACAACCTGAAACGTGAAACATTAAACAAATTTTTAAGGTACTTCAATCTCGTTTACGATTTTGTTGATAATGTCTACAGAAGTAATGTTTTCGGCTTCAGCCTCATACGTTATCCCAACTCTGTGACGTAAAACATCATGTACAACGGCACGAACATCTTCTGGAATTACATATCCACGACGTTTGATAAAAGCGTAACATTTTGCCGCATTGGCAAGGTTGATACTTCCACGTGGAGATGCTCCAAAACTAATAAGAGGTTTTAAGTCTGCCAGTTTGTATTTCTCTGGGTAACGAGTAGCAAAGATGATATCTAAGATGTATTTTTCGATTTTTTCGTCCATGTAAACTTCACGAACCGCTTCTTGCGCACGCAAAATTTGTTCTACAGAAACTACAGGATTTACTTTTTCGTAAGATCCTTTTAAGTTTTGGCGAATTACAAAACGCTCTTCATCAATTTTTGGATAATCAATTACGGTTTTCAACATAAAACGGTCAACTTGTGCTTCAGGAAGCTGGTATGTTCCTTCTTGCTCAACAGGGTTTTGAGTTGCCAATACTAAAAACGGACGATCTAGCTTGAAAGTGGTGTCGCCAATAGTAACTTGTTTTTCCTGCATCGCCTCTAATAGGGCAGATTGAACCTTCGCCGGAGCACGGTTAATCTCATCTGCAAGTACGAAATTGGCAAAAATTGGTCCTTTTTTAATAGAAAATTCATTTGCCTTGATGTTGTAAATCATCGTTCCGA
Source organism: Flavobacterium sp. AC274 (assembly GCF_979258275.1). Taxonomy (NCBI): domain Bacteria; kingdom Pseudomonadati; phylum Bacteroidota; class Flavobacteriia; order Flavobacteriales; family Flavobacteriaceae; genus Flavobacterium; species Flavobacterium sp. AC274. The sequence continues at coordinate 938,061 of NZ_OZ409852.1, forward strand.
CAACGTCGGCAGGTAATAAATCGGGAGTAAACTGGATACGGCTGAAAGAACCTTGTACCGCTTGAGACAATGTATTTATCGCTAAAGTTTTGGCTAGTCCGGGAACACCTTCTAATAAAATATGCCCTTGCCCTAAAAGTCCGATTAATAGACGCTCGACCATATGTTTCTGGCCCACAATAACTTTGTTCATTTCCATTGTAAGAAGGTCTATAAAAGCACTTTCTCTTTCAATTTTTTCATTTATCGCTCTAATGTCTAAAGTCGTTGTATTTTCTTCCATATAAATATTTTTAAAACCTATTTTAAAACGCTGATTTTTATGTCTAACTTTTGAGAGTGCAAATTGAATATTTTTTGAGAAGTAAGATGTTAAAGAATGGTTAAAACTTCGACCAAAGACCTAATTTTAAGGACGAATTGTGAATCTATTTTTATATTTTTAAGAACTTTGGTCGATATGTTTTATTAAAGCATATTTATTACCAAAAATAACGCAATAAAACCATGAGCAAAACAGCATTATCACCCATAATTTCGGGTACTATGAATTGGGGGGTATGGGATAAAAACCTTACCACTAAAGAAATGGAAAACATGATACAAATTTGTATCGAAAACAAAATTACTACTTTTGATCACGCCGATATTTACGGAGATTATACCACCGAAGCAGATTTTGGAAAAGCATTTCACGCCAGCAAGATTTCACGCGAAAAATTACAGTTAATTACCAAGTGCGGAATTCAGATGATTGCCGAAAAACGTCCGGAGAACAAAATCAAACATTATGAATATTCGAAAGAGTATATTATTTGGTCTGTTGAAGAATCTCTGAAGAAATTAAAAACAGATTTTATTGATGTATTTTTATTACATAGGCCAAGTCCGTTAATGCAGGCAGATGAAATTGCAGAGGCTGTTGAGAAATTAAAATCGGAAGGAAAAATTATTGATTTTGGACTTTCAAATTTTACGAGTTCTCAAACCGAATTAATTCGCCAGAAAACAGAAGTGAGCTATAATCAGGTGCAGTTTTCTGCAACTCATTATGAAGCAATGACTGACGGAAGTTTAGATTATATGCAAACGCACAAGATTTGTCCGTTGTCGTGGAATCCGCTTGGAACTGTTTTTAGAGAAGACACCAAGAAAACACGTCGTTTAAAAAAATTACTTTCAGAATTGGTTCAAAAATATAGTTTTGGTTCTGATACACTTTTATTGGCCTGGATTTTAAAACATCCTGCTAAAGTTGTTCCAATTGCAGGAACTGTTAATGTTGCCAGAATTCAATCTTTGATGAAAGCAGTTGAATTAGAAATGGATAAAGAAGACTGGTTTGCAATCTGGACAGAAAGTATGGGCGACGATGTGCCTTAAATAATGCATTTCTGAAAAATGATACACTTAGAAAAATTTGATAAAAAACACTATACTGAATTGATAGATTCGGTAAAAAATGCAAAGGATTTAATGCAGTTTGGCGGCCCGGAATTTACTTTTCCCTTAACGGAAGAGCAAATTAATAAAACACTTTCTGATAAAAACAGAATTGCTTTTAGAGTTGCCAATTCTTCGGATGGAAGTACTATTGGACATGGTCAAATTTATTTTAATAACGATTCTGCAAAGCTGGGTCGAATCCTGATTATTGATCAAAACCAAAGGGGAAAAGGAATTGGAGAGCAAATGATAATCTTATTAGTGAAATTCATTCTTGAAAATAGAAAAGAAAGATACATTGAATTGAACGTTTTTGATTTTAATATTGGCGCAATAAAGTGTTATGAAAAAGTCGGTTTCAAAATGAATCCTGATAAAAAACTATTAAGAGAAGTTGATGGTGAAACCTGGACGGCGGTGAATATGGTGTTGAATTTAGAGGAATGGAATAATAAAAATTGAGAACTAAGAAATATTTGCCACAGATTACAAGATAAAAATGATTTTTTCATCTGTGAGAATCCTTTAATCTGTGGCAAAAAACAATAAATAAAATGAAAAAAACAGTTTTAATTACTGGTGCCACAAGCGGAATTGGAAAAGCAACTGCGCAAATAATGGCAAAAAATAACTATAAAATTATCCTTTGCGGAAGACGTAAAGAACGTTTAACAGAACTTGAAAAAGAACTTTCTGAATTTACAGAAGTACATTCGCTTTCTTTTGATGTTCGTGATAAAGAGGCTGTTTTTGAAAACATCAATTCATTACCGGCAGAATTTTCACAAATTGATATTTTAATTAATAATGCCGGAAATGCTCATGGTTTAGATCCGATTCAAACCGGAGATCTTGACGATTGGGACGCGATGATTGATATTAATGTAAAAGGTCTTTTGTATATTTCAAAAGCTGTGATTCCACAAATGACGGCTAGAAAATCGGGACATATTATCAATATTGGTTCAACAGCCGCAAAAGAAGTTTATCCGAACGGAAATGTGTATTGCGGAACAAAACATGCTGTTGACGCAATCACGGCAGGAATGCGAATAGATTTGAATCCGTATGGCATTCGCGTAGGCGCAATTCATCCGGGAATGGTGGCGACAGAATTTAGTGAAGTGCGTTTTAAAGGCGATGCAGAAAGAGCTTCGAATGTATATAAAGGATTTGATCCGTTGCAGGCAGAAGATATTGCAGATATTATTCATTTTGTGGTTTCAAGACCGTATCACGTAAATATTGCCGATTTGATGGTAATGAGTACGGCACAGGCATCGTCGACGATTGTTAAGAAAAATATTTAAGTTATATTTTCTGATTTTAAGATTAATTAAAGAAAGTTACAATATCCAAGTCCCAGAGGGACATCATATTTATAGATATTTATAAATTTATCCGATAGAACCCCAGCGGGGTGAAATATTTGAATGATTATATAGAAAGTCTAATATCGCTTCTCTGGAGCTTTTTATAGGGGGTGTTAATTAGCTATAAATATAATGCTCCGCTGGAGCATTATTATTGTCAATAAAATAATCTGGAATTTTAGACTTCTTAGAAAATTAGATTAATTTAGAAATCTGAAAGTCAATATTCTAAGAAGTCTAAAAATCTAAGCCAGTCTAACAATCTAAAAAGAATGATCAACAAACGTCTTTTAATCAAAAACTTACTCGCTCATAATGACGAGAGCAGTTTTTATGATAAAAAAAGACAGTTGAATTTGCATACACGCGAAGGAAAAGGAAAATTTTTGAAACACATTTGTGCGCTATCAAATTCAAACCCAACCAATAATTCTTATATCGTGGTTGGTGTAGAAGATCAGGACAATGAAATAGTTGGCGACGATTTCTTTGACGATAGCCGAATTCAGAATCTCGTTAATGCCTTTTTAGAAAATCCACCAAAAATTCAATACGAAAACGTCCCATTCCCAAATCTTCCAAAAGACAGAGTAATTGGATTGGTAACTATTAAACCTAAAAACAAAGTTTCTTATTTCAAAAAAGGAATTCATACCATTCTCCCCAATAGTGTTTTTATTAGGCGAGGCAGTAATTCTATTCCGTTTGAAGGTGAAGTAGAGAAAAATTACCAAAATACAGAAACTGTTATTGGAATCGAAAATAGTTCGCGCAACAGTATTCAATATACTCTTGACGGCGTTATCGATTTTATGAATTTCAGGCATAAAGACATGTCGCCCAAATATTATGTTTTTAAGGAATTATTTGTGATTTGCTGGGCAGGAGTTCCTAAAAAGTCCCGTGATAAAACTTTTCTTTCCCGCGTAGATATCGAATTAATCAACGAACAAATTAAACTTTTTTATTCCGCTCAGGATGTTGTTACAATTGTTTTTGATGATGATAGTTTTACAATAACCGAATATGTTCCGTTAGGATTAAATGATAAAACGAGTTATTATCCTCTTGAAGAGCAAACGATTCGGTTTTTTGATAACGGTTATTATAAAATCGATCGGAAAATGCTTTTTCAGCCTCCGGAATTCAACAGACCAATGCTTTTTCATATTTATAATTCGAATATGGCTTTGCTTCAAAAACTGCAAAAAGGTTCTGTTTTATCTGAACGGGAAGAAAAAGACTTAGAGAATCTTCCTTCGACTTTTATGATTTGTTATTTGAATGGATTTGATGATGCAAAACAAAAATTAATCGATTCGAAATTGCTTTTAAAGCCTTTTTCGCAAGTTTATTTATCTTTTAAAGAAGCATTGAGGATTTTGAGGAAGATGAAATATGATTTTCAGGAAGGTTCGAAATAAAGGTTCAGAGGTGCAAAGTTACAAAGGTTTTCTCGTAGAGACGCACAGCAGTGCGTCTAACTCAAAGTGATTATTTTTTGAATTACATCCAGATTTAGCCAAATTTGTTTTCTTCAATTATAGATATTTCAAATATTTACTGACTTTGTCATAAGGGAAAAGTATTTCTTTTGGACCATCAGCATACGAAGCGGCTTCGTAAGAGTTGTAATATAAAAGCAAACCTTCTTCTGTATAAAAAATATTTTGGGGGAGGTGAAATTTATCATTTTCGAACATTAAGCCAGTTGCATTAATATTTGACTTTGATGGAATTTTATATTTCTTGCGGAATTCCTTTTCGGCGAAAGCCTTAAATTCCTTTTCATTTTTAAAAATCTGATCATTAAAAATGGTTTTTCCAGTTTTCGGATTAAATAATAAAGAGCGATATCCCTGATATCCGTGAGCGCCTCCGGTAAAAGTGTAATGATCTAGTTTAATATTTATAATCTGGTCGGATTCAAATTCTATGTTTCCTTTAATTTTTCCTTCCCATCCAAATGTTTCGTTGGGGAATTTTTCATGCATTTCTTCGTAAGAAGCAATAAATGAAGCGGCCAATGTGTTGTAATCATTTAGTTTTAGAGGTTCTTCTCCAAAATAAACAATTTCTTTTATTACCAAAAAGAGTTTTTTATTTATGCTGTCTGCAACAACAGGAATATTTTTTGCAATAGGAATGTCAATCGTAATTTGTGGACAATCGATTTTACATGGTATGGTAGATTTTTTTTCAAATGTTTCATTTTCAAATGAAAGCCCCTTGTTACAACTAGTGAATAATAGAAACAAAAAGACTAAAAAACTATACTGTTTCATATCTAAAAGTGTTAATTATATACAAAGGTAAGAAGTTGTATCAGGATTAAAATAAATTAAACGGTAAATTTGTAATCTAAAACAGAGTTTAAAATACGTAACTATATGAAATTCAATACTAAAGTAATACATGGTGGTCAACATCATGATCCAAGTACAGGAGCTGTTATGCCTCCGGTATATCAAACTTCAACTTATATTCAAACAAGTCCGGGACAACCCTTGGGTGATTATGAATATAGCCGTGCATCGAACCCAACTCGTACAGCATTAGAGAATGCTTTGGCAAGTATTGAAAATGGTACTCGCGGATTGGCTTTTTCATCTGGATTGGCAGCAACAGATTGTATTTTAAGAGGATTTAAAGCCGGAGATGAAGTCATTGCAATGGATGATTTATATGGTGGAACTTATAGAATGTTTTCGAGAATTTATAAAGATTCAGGAATTAAATTTCATTTTGTTGATATGACTGATATTGCAAAATTGAAATCATTAATTAATGAGAACACAAAATTGATTTGGGTTGAAACACCAACAAATCCTTTAATGAAACTGGCTGATATTGAAGAAATTTCAAAAATCACAAAAGAGAAGAAAATTTGGCTTGCTGTTGATAATACTTTTGCAACGCCTTATTTACAAAAACCTCTTGATTTGGGAGCCGATATTGTAATGCACTCTGCTACAAAGTATTTAGGAGGACATTCTGATGTAATAGCGGGAGCTTTAATTGTAAAAGATGAAGCTTTAGGAGAACAATTGCATTTTCAGCAATTTGCAACCGGTGCAACTCTTGGTCCAATGGATAGTTTTTTGGTTTTAAGAGGAATTAAAACGCTTTCATTAAGAGTTCAAAGACATTGTGAAAATGGAGAAAAAGTGGTTGAATTTTTAAGTAACCATCCAAAAATCAAAACAGTTTATTATCCTGGATTACCGAGTCATCCGTTTCATGAAATTGCAAAGAAGCAAATGAAAGCTTTTGGAGGAATGGTTTCTTTTACATTTGTTTCTGGTAAAAAAGAAGATTCGATTGCGTTTTTAGAGAAATTGAAAGTGTTTACTCTGGCAGAATCTTTAGGTGGAGTTGAATCTTTGGCCAATCACCCGGCTTTGATGACACACGCTTCTATTCCTGCAGATAAGAGAGCCGAAGTTGGCATTACCGACGACCTGGTTCGATTGAGTGTTGGTATTGAAGATGCAGAAGATTTAATTGCTGATATAGAGCAGGCTTTAGCATAAAAATTATCACAAATAAAAAATCCCAAATTCCAATGTTAATCATTTTGGAATTTGGGATTTTTTTATTTTGAGATTTCTTTAAAATTCTAAATACATAATGTATCCTACGTTGAACCAAACCTGAGAATCGTTTGATTTATTTTCTTTATAAATATCTTTGTTTGGATTTAAACCATCAACCCAGTCAGAATTGAATCCTTGATAACGAATATCAAACATTAAATCGCTCATTTCGGTTAGTTTATAATGAACCCCAACTCCGGTAACTACAGATAGTACAACGCCGTTTTCGCTAGAAAAACCATAAGGGCGACCATCCGAAGGAGTAAGGTATTTTGCAAAAGTTGTTGAAGGAAGTCCTAATTGACCCAATCTTGATCCTACTTTTGTAGAATAATAACTTGCCTGAAATCCTAAACTTAAATAAGGACTAAAGCTGCCAACTGAGTTTTCGAAGTCATGAATTTTTATAAAAGAAAATTCTAATTGAGATCCAAGGTTTACTAAAGTTGTGCTTCCTTTCATCGCTCTTAGATGTTGGACAAGTCCCTTTTGTTCTTCTCTATCCACCCATTGACCATAATGCTCAAGATTGGTTTTGTTAAAAGATAATTCAGATCTAACTTTAAAATGTTCTGTAAAGAAACTTTCTCTGTTATTATTTGCAGAAAAGTTAATAAAGTGAACTAATCCTACACCAAAACCTGAGTTACCAACATTGGTTTTCATATCGTGGCGTTCTCCAAAATCAGATTGAAAAGATACAGGTCCGAATATTATTCCTACTTCTTGTGCTAAATCAGATTGAGCAAAGGCAGTTGTAGTGATTCCTAAAAAGGCGAATAATGTGAGTACTATTGGTTTAAGCATGTTGTTTGGGCTTTCAAATCTTGGCAAATATATAAAAAACATGTACGATTCAAAATATAAAATTAACGTATTAAAAAATAAGTAACAAAATACTTAATTTGTTAACTTTAATTGTGATGATTTGAATTAAATAGAGATGTGGTAAATGCTATATTTAGGAATGTTTGAAAATTATATAATTCACTCTTTAGAATTAAAAAAAATAACATTCGGTTAGCATTTTGTTATATCTTTGTTTGTTAAAACGAAAACGTTTTCTTAAACGTATTTTCTTGTTTATTGTGCTAAAATTTAAATATTTACTTGAATAATTTATTTCAAAATGGAACAAAAAATTAATGAGTTTATGGCTCTAGTCGAGTCAAAAAATCCAAACGAGCCAGAATTTCTTCAAGCCGTTAGAGAATTTGCAGAAACGGTAATTCCATTTATTGCAGAGCGAAAAAAATATGATGGAAAAAACTTACTTCTTAGAATTGCTGAGCCAGAACGTTCTATAATTTTTAGAGTTCCATGGGTAGATGACAAAGGAGAAATAATTGTAAACAGAGGTTTTAGAATTCAAATGAACTCTGCAATTGGACCATACAAAGGCGGAATCAGATTTCATCACACTGTAAACCTATCAGTTTTGAAATTCCTAGCTTTCGAACAAGTTTTCAAAAATAGTTTGACAACACTTCCTATGGGTGGTGGAAAAGGTGGTTCTGATTTTGACCCTGAAGGAAAATCTGATGGTGAAATCATGCGTTTCTGTCAATCATTCATGACAGAATTATGTCGCCATATTGGTCCTGATTTAGATGTGCCTGCCGGAGATATTGGTGTTGGTGCAAGAGAAATTGGTTATTTATTTGGTCAATATAAAAGAATAAGAAATGAATTTACAGGTGTTCTAACCGGTAAAGGACTTGCATATGGTGGTTCATTAATTCGTCCTGAAGCTACAGGATATGGAGTTGTTTATTTTACAGATCAAATGTTGCGTACTATCGGACATGAAATTAAAGGTAAAAGGGTAGCAATTTCCGGATTTGGAAATGTGGCTTGGGGAGTTGCTTTAAAAATAAATGAATTAGGTGGAAAAGTAGTTACTATTTCCGGACCTGATGGATACATTTATGATGAAGAAGGAATCTCTGGAGAAAAAATCGAGCATATGGTAGAGATGAGAGCAACTGGTGATAACAGAGCCGAAGTTTATACTAAGAAATATCCAAACGCTGTTTTTCATAAAGGGAAAAGTCCATGGGAAGTAAAAGTTGATATCGCTATTCCGTGTGCTACTCAAAACGAATTGACAGGCGAAGATGCTAAAAAATTGATCGATAATGGTGTTTTATGTGTAACCGAAGCTGCAAATATGCCTTCAACATTAGACGCTATAAAATTATTCCTGGATAATAAAGTTTTATTCGCGCCAGGAAAAGCTGCAAATGCCGGTGGAGTTGCTGCATCTGGTCTTGAAATGACACAAAACTCAATTCGTTTAAACTGGACAAGCGAAGAAGTAGATTTGAGATTAAAAGATATTATGGTTGGAATTCATAACCAATGTAAAAAATACGGAATGGGCGAAGATGGCTATGTAAACTACGTAAAAGGAGCAAACATTGCCGGATTTGTTAAAGTTGCCGATGCTATGCTTGCGCAAGGTGTAGTTTAATTTTTAAATATAATTTTCAAAAGCCCTCATTTTCTTTATGATAAATGAGGGCTTTTTTATTTTAGCCACGAATTCACGAATTAAATAATGAAAAAATTCGTGAAATCGTGGTGGATAATTATAAGGAAAATCATTTTATACAGAACAAAATTCAAATACTTTGGTTTGTAGTATATTTGCCTATCCGAATATATTTAATATGATGAGAAGGTTTCTGTATATTTTGTTTTTTATTTTTATGCAATTAAGTTTTGCACAGAATACTTTATCGTGGCAAGGTTATTTTTCATTTAATGAAATAAAAGATATTTCAGAAAGTTCAACAACTGTTTTTGCTGCTTCAGAAAATGCTTTGTTCTCTAAAAGCAATATTTCAAATACTGTTAAAACAACCACTACAATTGATGGACTTTCGGGACAAACAATTTCGGCAATATATCATAGTGAAACTTTCAAAAAGACAATTATAGGTTACGAAAACGGGATGATCATTGTAATCAATGAAACTGACGGAAGTATAATAAAAAAAGTCGATATCATTAATAAACAATTGGCCGCCAATATTAAAAAAGTCAATCATTTTATGGAATATAATGGCTTGATTTATGTTTCATGTGATTTTGGTATTGTACAATTTAATTTAACTACTTCTCAGTTTGGTGATACTTATTTTATAGGCGATAACGGAGCCGAAATTAGTGTAAAACAAACCGCATTTTTTAACGGATTTATTTACGCAGCAACTTCCAGCGGTATTCGAAGAGCAAATAGTACAAGTCCTAACTTAATTGACTTTAATCAATGGGGCATTGTAAATTCCGGCGACTGGTCAAGCGTTGAAGCGCTGGATACAGAACTTATTGCAATTAATTCAGTTGGATATATTCATCGATTTAATTCAAATACATTTATTGGGTTTTTACAGCTTTCGCAGCCTTCTGCGGATATGAAAGCAGAAAATCATAATTTGTTTATTACAACAGCAAATTCGGTTTATGTTTATAACAATAAAATGGTTTTAAATCGTCAAATAACCAATACTCAGGTTTTAGATAATGCCTTAAGTTTTACTTGTGCAACAGCTGTTGGAGATGTGATTTATATCGGGACAAAAGAAAGTGGATTATTTTCTTCAACTCTTTCCGGAAATTCAGCTTTCGAAAATATAACACCAATTGGGCCGGTACGAAACAGTATTTTCTCATTAGATGTTAGTCCAAACAGTGTTTGGGCTGTTTATGGAGATTATGATTTGAGTTATAATCCTTATCCTTTAGATAGTTACGGTATTAGTAAATACAATACTTCAGGCTGGTTAAATATTCCTTACGAAGATGTTTTTGATGCAAAATCAATGTCTCGTGTTATTATTAATCCGAATAATGACAATCAGGTTTATGCAAGTTCCTTTTTCTCAGGTCTATTAAAATTAGAAAACGATACTCCGACTATTTTATATAATGAAAAAAACAGCAGTCTGGAAAGTTTAAAAGTTGATAATTATAATGTTGTAGACATTCGTGCCAACGCAACAGCTTTTGATAAATCAGGAAATTTATGGATAACAAATAGCCGGGTTAAAAATGGTTTAAAAGTTTTAAAAACAAACGGACAATGGGGCAGTTACTCGCTGGCAACGATTCTTAATAATGTTGAAAACAATTCTTACGGCGGGCTTGTTGTAGATAAAAATAATACAAAATGGATCGCTACTTACAGAGAAGGAATAGTGGGTTTTAACGAAACTACCAATACCTTAAAAAAAATGACTTTTGGTACCGATGTTGGGAATTTACCTTCTGTAGATGTTCGTGCATTGGCTGTTGATACTAAAAACCAGTTGTGGATTGGAACCACAAAAGGATTACGGGTTTTGTCAAACGTAAGCAGTTTTCAAACAGAAAGTCAGTTAACGGCAAATGCAATCATTATTATAGATGATAATCTGGCTCAGGAATTATTGTATGAGCAATTCATTACTTCGATTGTGGTCGACGGAGCCAATAATAAATGGATTGGAACTTCAGATTCGGGAGTTTTTATGGTTTCACCAAACGGCCAGGAAACGAAATATCATTTTACTATAAATAATTCACCTTTACCAAGTAATACCATCAACGATATAAAAATCAACAGTACAACCGGAGAAGTTTTTATTGCAACCAATAAAGGATTAATTTCTTTTGGCGGTATTGCAACAGGTGCCAACGAAGATCTGAATAGTGTATATGTATACCCAAATCCGGTACGTCCGGAGTTTACGGGAACTGTAAAAATTGCAGGTTTGCTGGATAAAGCCAATGTAAAAATTACCGATATTACCGGAAGTTTAGTTTACGAAGCAACTTCGGCAGGAGGAACAATTGAGTGGGATACAACAGCTTTTGGAAGATATAAAGTGGCTTCTGGCGTGTATATGATTTTTATTTCTGCTCAGGACGGTGGCGAAACGAAAGTGAAGAAAGTAATGATAATTAGATAATGTGGAAATGGAGATAATTAGATAATTATTTGGATTAAATAATCTAATTAATGACTACAATCAAAAGTCTAATATATTAAGAAGTCTAATAATCTAAAATCTAAAATCTAAAATCTAAATTGTTAGTCAAAACCAAAGCAATTGTTATTTCAGCATTAAAATTTCAGGAAAAAAGTTTGATCGTAAAATGTTTTACACTTTCAAGCGGACTGAAATCTTATTTTGTGCGTGACGCTTTTTCAAATCGAAAAACCAGTCAGAAGATTGCTTATTTCCAGCCATTTTCGATTTTAGAAATTGAAGCTGTTCATAAGAACAAAGGCACGCTTGAAAATTTAAAAGAAATAAAAACGGCAGTTCCTTTTCAAACCATTCATACCGACATTGTAAAAAGTACTATTGTAATGTTTCTTTCAGAAATGCTGCATCATTCTATTCAGGAAGAAGAAAAAACGAATCACTTTTTGAATTTTTAGAAAGCGCCTTAATCTGGTTTGACCATCACGACGAAGTTTCCAATTTTCATTTAATCCTACTTTTAGAGGCAACAAAATATTTGGGTTTTTATCCGGATGTTTCCGAAATTGATTTGCCTTTTTTTGAAATGAACGATGGCATTTTTACACTTTTTCATGGAATAAATGCCTTAACGGAGCATGAAACAAATCTGTTTAAAAAATTAATTGACCTAAAATTTGACAACGATCAAAGGGTATTTCATGTGGTTGAAAGACAAGTCTTACTAAAAGTTCTAATTGACTATTATAGTTTTCATTTAGAGGGATTTAAGAGGCCAAAATCGCTAGATGTTTTGAGGGAAATTTTTTCTTAATTAAACTATAATTTATATATATTCGCAAACGATTAGTGAGATCAAAAATTTGCCCATACTTAATTTATTAATTTTATAAGCTAACAACTATGAAGAAAATTACTTTTTCGATTATTTTGCTTTTCTTAGTTGCCTTTTCGGCGACTGCTCAAAGAAAATACGATGAAATAATCACAACAGAGAACAGTGTACAGGATATTGTTCAAAACGAAATAACAGGAATTGTTGTTTTTAAAGAAGGTGGAACTGTAAAAGGTTTAGATCCTGAAACAAAAAAAGTTGTCTGGACTTTAACGAAAGAAGATTTTGGAACAATTACGTCTAAAGATATATTAACTGATCCAGATTTTGGAAACATGTTCAAAGACAAAAGAGACTTAACAACCGTTTCGGGAAGTCCTTATGTTGAAGCTTATATCAATTCAAAGTATTTAATTATTAATACAGATACAGGAAAAGTTGTTTACAATTCTTCTAAAGAATCTTTCTGGGTATTTCAATCAGATTTTATTCCTGAAACTAATGAATATCTTCTTACTTTGAAAAAAGACGGAGATATGGCAATTGCTTTATTGGATATGGCTACAGGGGAACTTAAATGGACTACAACTGTTGACAAAGCAAAAGCAATGATTAGTTTTTCTTTGAAATTATCTGCTAATACCAACAAAGCAAAAATTCACGGAAATACTGTTTATTATTTACTTTACGGTAATTTGTATTCTTTTGATAAAGAAACGGGAAAATTAAACTGGAAAGCAGCTGAAGAATATACAAAATTCTATGAAACTCAAAATGACAAAAATATTGTTGTAGTGAACGCTGCAGGTTTATTTTCTAACAAACAATATTTAAATGTTTTAAGTACAGATGACGGAAAAAGTATCTGGAAAGAATCTATCAAAACAAAACAAGTTGTTTATTTAGAAGATTGGGGAACAAAATTATTGGTGGCTCACAATAGTGGTTTTAACTTTTTTGATTTAAAAACAGGAGAAAAAATCTGGAAAAAAGATGCACGTGGAGATGGATTGAAAAGAGTAATTCCTATCGATCAGGATTTCTTGTATGTTGCAGAAAATGAAATGATGCTGATCAATAAAGACGGAGAAAAACTTTGGAAAAAATTCATCGAAATTTCTGATGACAAAGAAGATCCAATTTATTACTTAGGTAAAGTAGGTGAAAAAGTAATGTACTTAACTGGTACTTACGGAAACATGGTTGATTACAAAACCGGAATTAAACTTTGGAAACGTAACATCAATTTTGATAAAAGCCGTCCGGTTTTACCAACTTACGACGAAGCAACAAACTCTTACTTAGTTTACAACGACGAAAAATTATACAAATTTGACCCAAGCATCAGCGATAAGCCAGAGCCGTTTGCTAAAGTAAACATAAAAAAAGAAAAAGAATTAAACAGTATCGAATTATTCCCTTGGGGAGTTGTTCTTTCCGGCCCAGTTGAAGTAATGGGAGTTAATCTGGACGGAACTGTAAAATACCACCACGTATACACACAACCAGGCGAAGGAACAAGACGTTTACTTAAAAGTGCTGCCATTGCAGGAAGTATTGGTTTAGGAATTGGTTCTGGAGTAAGTGCTATACAAGGTTCTGAATTAACAATGACATATCGTGATTCTAACGGAAACATGAGATCTACTGTTGTTAGAGAAGAGAATTCATCAAAAATGAAACAATCAAGAGATATGGCAGCTGGTTCAGCAGCTTTGGGATTGGTAGCGGCTAAATTTGACAAACGTTTCAACGCAATGAAACAAAACAGAGATTACTCTTATATTTTTGCAAAAGCAGATACAGGAGAAAAAATATTAGTTAAAGTGAATAAAGCTGACGGAGTTGAAGTTGACAAAATTATCTTCAACAACAACAAACCACTTTATGAAATAGATCCTGCGACACAAAACATTTTTTATGTTTCAGACAAGTCTATTCAAATCTTCAACAAAAAATAATAATAAACATATAAAAGCCATCAGGATTTACTTCTGATGGCTTTTTTTGCCTATGAAAAAAACTTTACTCTTTATTATTCTGCTTGTAATTACCTCAATTCAGGCACAAGAAAAAATAAATTCAAAAAAGAAGAAATTTTATATACCCGTAATAAAATATTCAGAATTTCCTGTTCTTGATAATGCTCTAACGCAAACCACTTTTTATCAAATGGATAAAGAGTTGATTCAAGAGGAGATTATTTTAAAGAAAAAATATTTTCACATAGATGGTTTTATAAAAGATCCTGCAAACGGAAAACTAAAAATTTTCTTGACCGTTGCGTTGCCTAAGTTCAATGCAACGAAAGTAGATAGTACGTTTGATAAAAAAGAAACAGCTGGGAATTTCAGGTTTATTCTAATTATGATGTAAGAATAAAAGTGGATGCTAAGTGTGGAGATAAAATTTTATTTACTCAGGATTTTAATAGTACGGAATCACATATAGTTGGAGGTATGTACGAAAAAGGTAAGGTGAAACTTGCTGTTGAGCTAAGTAATAAAAGAAGTGCACAAGCTGAAAAAGACGGTGATTATACAGCAGAAGAATTAGGGATAGATCATATCATTTTTAGTTCTGTCGACAGAATTCAGAATTTTCTAAATTATAAATTGGCTTATTATGTAGACGAAGCCAAAATAAAATTTGAATTTGTAACTTCTAAAGGGCATTCTGAATACAACCAAATGTTGGCATTTGAGAACGAAATAACGGCTCAGATGGAAAAAGTGACCCTGGAAAAAGGTTTAGATGAAAAATTGCTGACACCACATTTGCAATATCTGGAAAGCTTGCTGGTTAAATACCCTCCTTCGCCTGTAAATGAAAACATCCGCTTTATTGTAACCAACAATTTGGCTGAGACTTATTTTTTACTTGAAAACAAAGAAAAAGCATTAACGTATGCCAATTTACTTGTCGAGAATGACAAACAGGATTCACGAGGATCTTCGATTATTAAAAAAGTAAATAATGGTTATTTTGCGGATAAAAAAATAAGAAGCCATACCACCCGTTTTGCCGATCTTAAAAAATTAGGTGTTAAAATTGCCGAGGAAAAAGAAGAAAAAAGATTAGCTTTTTTGAAAAAATATCGCAACAAGAAGCAGAATGGGAAGTTGAAAAGGCGGCCAGAGAAGCAAGCGTAGAGAAAGCAAGAATGCAAAGATTTAATATGCTTGATTCGATTCCGTATCAGCTAAATGCTAATTTACTGTCAAAAGTGGTTGCTAATTTAGGAGGAAGTGAAGCCTTAAAAAAAGTCGAAAAAGCACATTTGTTTTCGAAATTAAAAATTGAAGGAAATAATGTATCTCAAACAGAAGAAAAATGGGCAACCAACTCGAATTATCTTCTTAGAAAAAAATGCCCGAAAGCTATTATGAAATCGTTAATGGAGCCGAAGCCTGGAGCCATGACGATCGCGAAAGCGGATTAAATGCAAAATGGACAAAATTAACACCGTATGATTTTGGCAATTTGTCTAAAAATGTAGACTTAATAAATTTCCTTACAGATCTAAGACTTGATTTGTGGAATAATTTTGAAGTTCTGCAAGATGAAATGTACGAAGGAAGAATGTGTTATCATTTGAATTATTTTGAAAAAACGTTAAGTACGGGCAACAGAACAATTCCTAAAACAGATTATCACGTTTTTATTGATAAAGAAAATTTCAATATCGTTTCTACCGAAAAAACTGAATTTGATAACGGAAACAAGAGCTTTTTTGAGAAAAAACTTTTTGGAGATTATCGTCCGGTTGCAGCATTAAATTCTGGAAAAATTCCGTACAAAATCAATTATGAAATTGAAGATTTTAACGGAGAAACGATTTTTCAGGAACAAAGGGAGAAAATTGAAATTAATCCTGTTTTTGGAAATCGAATCTTTATGAAAGAAGTATATTTCGGCGGATTTAAATAATTGTTACTATCCTGTTACGGATATTTAGAATCGATTAGTTTTTGGTTTATTTGCTCAAAGTTTTGAGAATAATACCAGAAACTAATCGATTCTTTTGTTTTTGTATTTATTATCTCAACAAAAGTTTGTGAAATTTCAAGAAATTGGCGGTCAATAATTCAAAATTTCTTACTTTCGCACCTCGTTTAAGAAAAGGATAAAATGAGTACAAAATTTACTGAATACAAAGGACTTGACTTGCCAACAGTAGCGTCAGAAGTTCTTGATTTTTGGAAGAAAGAAAATATATTTGAAAAAAGTGTAACAACCCGCGAAGGCGCAGAGCCTTATGTGTTTTTTGAAGGTCCGCCTTCAGCAAACGGATTACCGGGAATTCACCACGTGATGGCACGTGCAATTAAGGATATTTTTGCAGATATAAAACTCAAAAAGGTTTTCAGGTAAAAAGAAAAGCAGGTTGGGATACACACGGATTACCAGTAGAATTGGGTACCGAGAAAGAATTAGGAATTACAAAAGAAGATATTGGTAAAACAATTTCTATCGAAGAATATAACGAAGCGTGTAAGAAAACCGTAATGCGTTATACCGACGTATGGAATGATTTGACCGAAAAAATGGGGTATTGGGTAGATATGGAAGATCCGTATGTAACTTATAAACCAAAATACATGGAATCGGTTTGGTGGCTTTTAAAACAAATCTACGATAAAGGTTTGTTGTACAAAGGATACACCATTCAGCCTTATTCTCCAAAAGCCGGAACAGGATTATCTTCTCACGAAGTAAACCAGCCTGGAGCTTACAGAGACGTTACAGATACTACGATTGTAGCACAATTCAAAACTTTGCCAGAAACATTGCCAGGCTTTTTACAAGGTTTTGGAGATATTCACATTTTGGCTTGGACGACAACGCCTTGGACATTGCCTTCGAATACTGCTTTAACAGTTGGTCCAAAAATCGATTATGTTTTAGTAAAAACTTTCAATCAATATACTTTTGAACCTGTAAATGTTGTTTTGGCTAAAAATTTAGTTGGAAAACAATTTGCGAAAGGATTTTTTGCAAGCGAAGACGATGCTGATTTCGAAAAAGTAAAAAATGGCGACAAACAACTTCCGTATAAAATTTTAGCGGAAGCGAAAGGAATTGATTTAGTTGAAATTCGTTACGAGCAATTATTACCTTACGTATTACCTTATCAAAATGCTGAAAATGCATTTAGAGTAATCGCCGGAGATTTTGTAACTACAGAAGACGGAACAGGAATTGTACATACAGCTCCAACTTTTGGTGCTGATGATGCTAAAGTTGCAAAAGAAGCAACTCCGGAAGTACCGCCAATGTTAGTTTTAGACGAAAACGGAACTGCAGTTCCTTTAGTAGATTTACAAGGAAAATTCACTTCGCATTTAGGAGAATTGGCCGGTAAATACGTTAAAAACGAATATTATGATGCGGGTCAAGCCCCAGAGCGTTCTGTGGATGTTGAGATTGCGATTCGATTAAAAGAAGAAAATAAAGCCTTTAAGGTTGAAAAATACGTACATAGTTATCCACACAGTTGGAGAACTGATGAACCGTTGTTATATTATCCACTAGATTCATGGTTTATTAAAGTAACCGATGTAAAAGATAGAATGTTCGACCTGAACGAAACTATCAACTGGAAACCTAAGTCTACTGGTGAAGGACGTTTTGGAAATTGGTTAAAAAATGCCAACGACTGGAACTTATCTCGTTCTAGATATTGGGGTATTCCGTTGCCAATTTGGAGAACTGAAGATAAAAAAGAAGAAGTTCTTATTGGTTCTGTTGAAGAATTATACAATGCGATCGAGAAATCTATCGAAGCAGGTTTTCAAAAAGAAAATCCGTTTAAAGGTTTTGAAATCGGAAACATGTCTGAGTCAAACTATGATTTAATCGATTTACACAAAAATGTAGTTGATGAAATTACGTTAGTTTCGGCTTCAGGAAAACCAATGAAACGCGAAAGTGATTTAATTGATGTTTGGTTCGATTCTGGAGCAATGCCTTATGCACAATGGCATTATCCTTTTGAAAACAAAGACAAAATCGACGAGAACAAAGATTTTCCTGCAAATTTCATTGCAGAAGGTGTCGATCAGACTCGTGGATGGTTTTATACGCTGCACGCTATCGGAACTTTGGTTTTTGATAAAGTAGCTTATAAAAATGTAGTTTCGAATGGTTTGGTTCTGGATAAAAACGGACAAAAAATGTCGAAACGTTTAGGAAACGCGACAGATCCTTTTGAAACAATTGCAGAATATGGTCCTGATGCCACACGTTGGTACATGATCTCAAACGCAAATCCGTGGGATAATTTAAAATTTGATATTGAAGGAATCGCTGAGGTGCGTCGTAAATTCTTCGGAACATTATACAACACTTATTCATTCTTTTCGTTATATGCCAATATTGATGGGTTTAAATACGCAGAGGCGGAAATTCCGTTAAACGAAAGACCTGAAATCGATCAGTGGATTATATCTGAATTGCATACGTTAATAAAATTTGTTGACGAATGTTATGAAGATTATGAGCCAACAAAAGCAGCAAGAGCCATTTCTGACTTTGTTCAGGAAAACTTAAGTAACTGGTACGTTCGTTTATGTCGTCGTCGCTTCTGGAAAGGTGAATACGCACACGATAAAATCGCAGCTTATCAAACGCTTTATACTTGTTTGTTAACTATAAGTAAGTTAAGCGCTCCAATCGCTCCTTTTTTCATGGACAAATTGTACCGCGATTTAACGAGTTCAACGCAAACTGAGCAATATAGCAGTGTTCACTTGGCTGAATTCCCAAAATTTGTCGAAAACTTTGTTAATAAAACGTTGGAAAGCAAAATGCAGAAAGCACAAACCATCTCATCTTTGGTTCTTTCATTGCGTAAAAAGGAAATGATAAAAGTGCGTCAACCTTTGCAAAAGGTAATGATTCCGGTACTTGACGAGAATCAAAGAGCTGAAATTCTAGCTATTTCTGACTTGGTAAAGGCAGAGGTAAATGTAAAAGAAATCCTGCTTTTGGATGATGATTCAGGAATCCTGGTAAAACAGATTAAACCTAATTTTAAAGCTTTAGGGCCTCGTTTTGGAAAAGATATGGGATTGATTTCTAAGGAGATACAAGCTTTTTCTGCAGATCAGATCAATGAATTGGACAAGCAGGGAACGCTAGATATTGTTATTGCTGGAAATAACGTAACTTTATCATTAGAAGATGTCGAAATAACATCTCAGGATATTGAAGGTTGGCTGGTTGCAAATTCAAACGGAATTACAGTTGCGCTTGATATTACAATCTCTGAAGAATTGAAAAATGAAGGAATCGCGAGAGAATTGGTAAACAGAATTCAGAATATCCGTAAAGATTCAGGATTTGAAGTTACTGATAAAATTAAAGTTCAAATACAAAGAAGCGGTCTTTTAGAAGAAGCAATTCTTAAAAATGAAGACTATATTAAGTCTGAGACATTAACAGATGACTTGGTTTTTGTTAACGCTTTAGAAAACGGCACAGAAATTGAGTTTGATGATATTAAAACAGTGATATTAATTTCAAAATAATAGAAATACCATGATAGATGAAATTACAAGATACTCTGACGCTGATTTAGCAGAGTTCAAAGAAATAATTCAAAATAAAATACAAAAAGCACAAGCCGATCTGGATTTAATAAAAAGTGCTTACATGAATGATTTGAATAACGGAACAGATGATACTTCACCAACTTTTAAAGCATTTGAAGAAGGAAGTGAAACAATGTCCAAAGAAGCGAACTCGCAGTTGGCTATCAGACAGGAAAAATTCATCCGTGACCTTAAAAATGCTTTATTCCGTGTAGAAAATAAAACATACGGTATTTGTAAAGTAACAGGTAAACTGATCAGCAAAGAAAGGCTGAAAATCGTACCTCATGCAACAATGAGTATCGAAGCAAAAAATCTACAACGATAATATATAAGAACGCTCCTTTTAGGGGCGTTTTTTGTTATTATATAAAGTAAAATTGCTTTTGGGAGAAGTCTGCCTTGAAAAAAGAGATCAGACTTTGTTTAATTCGTTTTAATATGAAAGAATTAACGTTTCGTAATGAGGGTTTTTTTGATTAAATTGTTACTTTTGCGCATCAAAAAATCATAAAATGTCATTACGAAAAGCGTATTTCCTCATATTTTTAGTTTTACTTGTTGATCAGATCTCGAAAATCTATGTAAAAACCAATTTTATTTTAGGCGAAGAAGTTGAAGTTTTTAATTGGTTTAGAATCCATTTCATTGAAAACGAAGGAATGGCATGGGGAACAAAAATTCCTGGCGAATACGGAAAGCTAATTTTAACTGTTTTCAGAATTTTTGCAGTTTTTGGAATCGGGTATTGGCTGGCAGATTCTATTAAAAAACGTCACTCCACTTATTTGATCGTTTCCATCGCATTGATTTTTGCCGGAGCTGCCGGAAACATTTTAGATTCTGTTTTTTACGGAGTTATTTTTGATGACAGCACAAATAATTTAGCAACACTTTTTTCTCCACAACCATATGGAACATGGTTTCATGGTTTAGTAGTCGATATGTTTTATTTTCCTATCTGGGAAGGAAATCTTCCAGCCTGGCTGCCATTTTTTGGAGGTAAGCACTTTATGTTTTTTAATGCTATTTTTAATGTTGCCGATATGGCGATTTCTACAGGAGTTGGTATTTTGCTTGTTTTCAATAAAAGAGCATTTCCGAAGAATTAAATTTCAAAAAAATCAAATTCCAAATTCCAAAATTTGAAGTATTAATTACATACAAATATTGGGATTTGGAATTTTTATTATTGGATTTTGTGTTTACTACATAGTTGTTGGAATTTGGAATTTGATTTTTTTGGGATTTGTTTTTAATATTAATGTCCTATTTTTACAATATTAAAACCAAACTTATGCAAAGTCCGTCTTTCTCTATATATGATGCATCTGCCGGTTCGGGAAAGACCTATACTTTGGTTAGAGAATATCTGAAAATTATCCTTTCATCCCCAAAAAATGACGCTTATCGTAATATTCTGGCAATAACTTTTACGAATAAGGCGGTTCACGAAATGAAAAGCCGTATTGTTGGCAGTTTGTCTGAATTTACAAAAGATACACCTTCGGCGAAAGCCATGGATTTAATGGAAGATTTGTCTCGTGAAACTGGACTTTCGATAATTAAAATCAAAACAAAATCTCAAAATATTATAAAGCACTTAATTCATAATTATGCTGCTTTTGATATTTCTACCATAGATAAATTTACGCATAAGGTAATTCGTGCTTTTGCGCATGATCTAAATTTGCCAATGACTTTTGAGGTTACTTTGGATACCGAAAATTTATTGGTTGAAGCTGTAGATGCAATTATTGCTCAAGCCGGCCAGGATGAAACACTGACAAAATTATTGATCGATTTTACGATGGAAAAAACCGACGATGATAAAAGTTGGGATGTTTCGCGTGAAATTCTTGAAACAGGAAGATTAGTTCTCAATGAAAATAATCGAAATGAAATTTCTCATTTTCACGATACTTCAATTGAAGAATTTGTCGCCATCAAAAAGAAAATGTCGGTTTTATGTGGCGATTTAGAAAAAGAAAATGCTGATTATGCTTTAGAGCTTCTTTCGTTAATTGAAAAAAATGGAATTGATTTGAAATCATTTTCAAGAGGAACTTTTCCAAATCATTTAGAAAGTATACGCGATGGAAAATTCAATCCGAGAAATAAAACATTTCATGAATTTGATGATATTGCAATTAATAAAACAGCCAAAGACAGAACATTAATTGAAAATATAATTCCTGAGCTGCTTCAAACTCTGGATAAGGTTTATAAAAACTTCGAAAAAAGAGATTTTTATAAAGCATTCTTAAAAAATATTACGCCACTTTCATTGCTAAATACCGTTAGTAATGAACTGGCCAAAATACAATCAGAACAAAATATTTTATCAATTTCAGAATTCAATGCCATAATTCATCGCGAAATACAAAATCAGCCAGCGCCTTTTATTTATGAGCGTTTGGGGGAGCGTTATCGTCATTTTTTTATAGATGAATTTCAGGATACTTCAGAGATGCAATGGCAAAATTTAATTCCGTTAATTGACAATGCACTTTCTGGCCAGGATGATTTAGGAAATAAGGGAACGTTGATGATTGTGGGAGATCCTAAACAATCAATTTATCGCTGGCGCGGAGGAAAAGCAGAGCAGTTTATTGAATTAAGTAAAGATGTAAATCCCTTCAATAACCCGGATAAGTTAATCAAACATTTAGATACGAATTACCGAAGTTATAGTGAAGTAATTGATTTTAATAATGCTTTTTTTAAATTGATTTCGACTGAATTTTCTAATGAAGATTATAAGGATTTGTACGAGAATCATAGTTTTCAGAATTCAAATTCTAAAAAAGGCGGTTACGTAAATATTTCTTTTCTTCCAATAATTGAGAAAAGTGATTTTGGAGATGACGAAGATGTTGTTGAAAAATCAGATTTGTATGTTCTGGGAACTTTAAACACTATTCAGAATGTTCTTCGTGAAGGTTTTGAATATCGGGATATTGTGATTTTGACTCGAAAAAGAGATCAGGGAATTGCGATTGCAAATTATTTAACAGAACAAAATATTCCGCTTTTGTCATCAGAAACGTTGATGATTCAAAATGCGACAGAAGTTCGTTTGATTGTTCATCTGCTAAAATATCTTAACAATAGTATCGATCTGGAGGCAAAAGCTAACTTCCTGCATTTTTAGGAAATACAAAAGAAATTGAAATGCCAATTCATGATTTTATCGCACAGGGAATGGCTCAAAGATTTGAAAATGATTTCGAAAAATGGCTTTTGTCATTTGATGTTTCGCTTTCATTTGAAGATATTCGAAAAAAATCACTGTACGAAGCTGTAGAGATTATCATTTCTAAATTTGTTCTTCCTTCAGAAGGAAATGCTTATGTGCAATATTTTCTGGATATTGTTTTGGAACGTGATATTCGAAACCAAGCCGGAATTGCTGATTTTCTGAGTTATTGGGATAAAAATGCGCATAAATTCAGTATCCCATCTCCGGAAGGAAATAATGCTGTTCGAATTATGACTATTCATAAATCAAAAGGTTTGGAGTTTCCTGTCGTAATTATGCCCTTTGCAGAAGAAGATTATAGTAGAAAACCCAAAGATAAATTATGGCTTGATGCCGAAGATGCTGATTTAGGCGTTCCAAAAGCTTTGATAGATAATAGCAGTGCAGTTGAAGGTTTTGGCGAAAGTGCTTCGGCAGTTTTTAATCTGAAAAAACAAGAAGAATTACTGGATAATATTAATGTCTTGTATGTAGCATTAACTCGTGCCGAGGAGCAACTATATGTAATATCCCAATCCTTAAACGAGAAAAAAGATGGAGAATTTCCAAATAATATGGCTTCTTTCTTTATTAAATATTTGATGCATAAAGGAATTTATGACTCAGAAAAATTAGAATACAAATTTGGAGATAGAAAAAGACTTTCTATTTCAGGTGAAGTATTGAATTTGGTTAAAACTATTCCTGTTGTTTCAGAAGTTTTAAATCCTAAAAATATAAAAATTGCACAAAGAGAATCCTTAATGTGGGGAACACATCAACAGGAGGCTATATCTTATGGGAATATAGTTCATGAGATTTTAGCTTTTATAAAAGATAAATCAGATGTTGATTTGGCGGTGACAAAAGCATTAGAAAATGGTTTGATAAATTTTGATCAGTCCGAAAAGGTTTTGCAGACACTTCTGGAAATAGTAAATCATCCTGAATTGAATATTTGTTTTGATGGAAAAAATAACATTCTGAACGAACAGACAATCGTGCAAAAGGAAGGGAAGATTTTAAAGCCGGACCGAATCGTTTTAACCCAAAACAAAGAAGCATATTTGTTGGATTATAAAACCGGAGCAATAAATTCAAAATACACACAGCAAATTCAAGAATACCAGGATGCAATTGAGGATTTAGGATACAAAGTGTTAAAAAGGGCATTAGTGTACATCGGAACCGAAATCGATGTGGTAAATTTGTGATAAAATTAATCAGGTGTTAAGAGTTTAATGAGGTTAACTTGTTAATTTTTAACATATTAAATATATTAAAATGTACGGTAAAATTAAAGAGTATCTGCAAAGTGAGCTGCAGACAATTGAAGAAAACGGGATTTTCAAAAAGAAAGAATTATAACATCTGCACAAGATGCAGAAATTACAATTTCGACAGGAGAAAAAGTTTTGAACTTTTGTGCCAATAATTATTTAGGACTTTCTTCGCATCCGGATGTTGTTCAGGCTGCAAAAGATGCGATGGATACGCATGGATTTGGAATGTCGTCTGTACGTTTTATATGCGGTACACAGGATATTCATAAAACATTGGAAAAAAAGATTGCAGAATTTTATGGTACCGAAGATACGATTCTATATGCAGCAGCATTTGATGCTAACGGTGGGGTTTTTGAACCTTTATTGGGAGAAAATGATGCCATTATTTCTGATAGTTTAAATCATGCTTCTATTATAGATGGTGTACGCTTGTGTAAAGCAGCCCGATATCGTTATGAAAATAGCAATATGGGAGATTTGGAACAACAATTAATTAAAGCCAATGAAGCTGGTGCCCGTTTTAAATTAATTGTTACCGACGGTGTTTTCTCAATGGATGGTCTTGTGGCGCCTTTGGATAAAATTTGCGATTTGGCAGATAAATATGATGCAATGGTAATGGTTGACGAATGCCACGCTGCCGGATTTATTGGTGCAACAGGAAAAGGAACTCTTGAAGCAAAAGGTGTAATGGGTAGAGTCGATATTATCACTGGAACTCTGGGTAAAGCATTAGGTGGTGCGATGGGAGGATACACTACTGCGAAAAAAGAAATTATCGAATTGTTGCGCCAACGTTCGCGTCCTTATTTGTTTTCAAATTCACTTGCTCCGGCAATTGTTGGAGCTTCCATTAAAGTTTTTGAGTTACTAGAGAAAGATACTTCCTTAAGAGATAAATTAGAATGGAATACCAATTATTTCAAAGAAGGTATGAAGAAAGCCGGTTTTGATATTATAGATGGTGATTCTGCCATAGTACCTGTTATGCTATATGATGCAAAGTTGTCACAGACAATGGCTAATGAGCTTTTGAAAGAAGGAATTTATGTAATTGGGTTTTTCTTTCCGGTTGTTCCTAAAGATAAAGCGAGAATTAGAGTTCAATTATCGGCCGCTCATACTAAAGAACATTTGGATAAAGCAATAAATGCTTTTATATCAGTAGGAAAAATGTTAAAAGTTATATAATTCCCATTTTAAATAATTTTTGTAGGTTTTTTTAACATTTCATTTTGTATTTAAAAAATTTGGTGTTACTTTTGTCTGTAATTAACTAAATTGTAATTAAAAAAATTAAGTATGAAACATCTTAACAAACTTTTAGTTGCTGTGATGATGGTGATGGGGTTAACTTCTCACGCGCAAGACAGTAACAATCCATGGGCTATCTCTTTTGGAGTTAATGCCGTAGACACTAGAACCAGTTCTGGTGCTGGAAGTGGATTCTTTGATCAACATTTTTCGCAGCCATTTGCTGTAAAAGACAACTGGAATATTCTTCCTTCTTTATCTTACATTGGTGTGTCTAGATACGTAGGGAGTGGTTTCTCTGTAGGTTTACAAGGGTCAGTAAACAAAATTGACAAATATGTTACTTTTGCTCCAACTGCTCCAGGGCATGACAGTAGAGGTAATGTTGTTACTAATCCTGGTGATTTGATGTATTATGGAATTGATGCTACTATTAAATATAGCTTCCAGGAATTAATCAAATCTAAAGTAGTTGATCCTTCGTTATCTGTTGGTGGAGGTTATACTTTCTTTGGTGATAGTAGCTACGGAACAGTAAATCCAGGTGCTGGAATTACTTTCTGGTTTACAGATGCTATTGGTCTTGAACTTGCTTCAAAATACAAATGGGCAGTTAGTGGAGATAGACAAGATGCTGCTGGTGTTCCAGATGCTCCATCTCATTTCCAACACACTGCAGGTCTTATCTTCAAATTCGGAGGTAAAGATACTGACGGAGACGGAATCTACGACAAAGATGATGCTTGTCCAGATGTTGCAGGTTTAAAACAATTCAACGGATGTCCTGATACTGACGGAGACGGAATTGTTGACGCTAGTGATGCTTGTCCAGATGTATTTGGTTTAGCTGCATTAAACGGATGTCCTGATACTGACGGAGACGGAATTGCTGATAAAGATGATGCTTGTCCAGATGTTGCTGGTTTAGCTGCTTTAAAAGGTTGTCCAGATGCTGACGGTGATGGTATCGCTGACAAAGATGACAAATGTCCTACAGTTGCTGGTCCTAAAGAAAATGGTGGTTGTCCTTTCTTAGACGCTGACAAAGATGGTGTTTTAGACAAAGATGATGATTGTCCTACAGTTGCAGGTCCTGCTTCAAACAGAGGATGTCCAGAAGTAACTTCTGAGGCTTTAGAAGATCTTAAAGTTCAAGCTAGAGCGGTTTACTTTAACTCAGGAAAAGCTACTTTCAAAACAGGAGACAAAGAAACTCCAGCTAGATTAGATGCAATTAAAGAAATCCTTAAAAACTATCCAAATGCAAAATTCAGTGTTGAAGGGCATACAGATAGCGATGGTTCTGATAAATTGAATCAAAAACTTTCTGAAGATAGAGCTGCTGCTGTAATGAATGCTTTAATTGAAAGAGGAGTTAACGCTGATAACTTAGTATCTAAAGGTTTTGGTGAGTCTCAACCAGTTGCAAGTAACAAAACTGCTGCAGGTAAAGCACAAAACAGAAGAACTGAAATCAAACATATTGGTTCTAAATACCAAGGTAAACTATAATTTACTTTGTAAATAATACAGAAAAGCCATTCTTAATTGAATGGCTTTTTTTATTTTTATCAAATGATAAATTCTTCTTTTCTCGAAAAAATAGCTAATGTTATAATTCAGAATTATTCGGCTAAATTGGCGGAAACTACTATTATTCTCCCAAATAAAAGAGCAAAAGTTTTTTTAATAGAAGCTCTGAAAAAAGAAACTAAACAAACTATTCTTTCTCCGGAAATTATTAGTATTGAAGAATTTGTTCAGGATGTGGCTTCAATCAGATCTGTTGACTCTATCGAACTTCTGTTTGAGTTTTATGAAGTTTATCTTTCTGTAACAGAAAAACAAAATCAACAGTCGTTTGAATTGTTTGCTAACTGGGCCAAAACTCTTTTGCAGGATTTTAATGAAATCGATCGTTATTTATTAGAGCCATCTCATGTTTTATCTTATCTGAAAGATATTGAAGACATTAAAAAATGGGGAATCGAAGTTGAAAATAAAACTAAGCTTTTAGAAAATTACATTGATTTCTGGAAACTTCTTCCGCTTTATTACAATTCATTGTATGATCATTTATTAAATAAAGCAATTGGTTATCAAGGTTTAATTTACCGCGAAGCAGTTAATAATCTAAATCATTTTTCGAATACTATTTCAAATCGTGTTTTTGTATTTGCGGGTTTTAATGCTTTGAATGCAGCTGAAGAAAAAATTGTACAGCATCTTTTGGCTCTTGATCAGGCTAAAATTTATTGGGATGCTGATCAAACTTTTTTAAATGATCCATATCATGATGCTGGTTTATTTGTAAGACGTTTTAAAGAGAACTGGAAATATTATAAATCAAATCCTTTTGAGTGGATTGTAGATGATTTTTCTCAATCTAAAAACATTCAGGTAATTGGAACTCCCAAGACTATTGGGCAGGCTAAATTGGCTGGTAATATTATAGATAGCATAATAAAGGAAATGCCAGAAACATCTCTTGATAAAGTTGCAATTGTTTTAGGTGAAGAAAATTTATTAATGCCGGTTTTGTATGCTTTGCCATCTTCGGTTGGAGCATTAAATATAACAATGGGTTATTCGGGTAAAAATAATCCATCGCAAATATTAATCGCAAAATTGTTTAAGATGCATACTAATGCGCTTTCCAGAAAAGGGGAGAGCTATGTGTTTTATTATAAAGATGTACTTGATGTTTTAACACATCCATTAGTTGAGCCTTATGCAAATGCAAACAATTTAGTAAAGATTATTAAAGAGAATAATTACACTTTTATAACCCATAGCAGACTTATTGAACTTGGATCTAACCCTACGGCTTTATTTCAGCTATTGTTTCAAAAATGGGAAAGTGGTGCAGTTGCTGTTTTGGAGAATATTTCGGCACTTTTGCTTTTGATAAAAGAAAATTTTAGCAACGATAATGAAGAAGAGAAAATTGCTAAAGCTTTTGTTTATGCAATCTTTAAGGTAATCAACAAATTGATTAATTATTATTCTAAACATCACCATATTGATAATATTGATACTTTGTATGCCATTTACAAACAAGTTATAGACGTTGCCGAAGTTTCTTTTGAAGGAGAACCGCTTCGGGGACTGCAGATTATGGGGGTTCTGGAAAGTCGTGTTTTAGATTTCGATACAGTTATCGTAACTTCTATGAACGAAGGGAAATTTCCTGCCGGGAAATCCCAGAATTCATTTATTCCTTATGATGTCAAGAAAGAGTTAGGTTTGCCAACATTTAAAGAAAAAGACGCTATTTATACCTATCATTTTTACCATTTATTGCAAAGGTCCAAAAACATTTATCTTATATATAATACCGAAAACGACGGTTTGGATGCCGGTGAACGCAGTCGTTTTATCACGCAATTGGAAGTTGAAAAACAACCGAAGCACAATCTTACTTTTGATATTTATAATCCGGCTTTGCCCACAACGGCATATCAACCGATGGTGGTTCCGAAGTCTGAGGCAGTGATGGAGCGTTTAAAAGAAATTGCATTGACGGGTTTTTCTCCTTCGGCTTTAACAAGTTATATTCGAAATCCGATTGATTTCTATTTTCAAAAAATTCTGCGGATTCGGGAAGTCGAAGAAGTTGAAGAAAATATTGCTCTAAATACTCTTGGAACTATAATTCACGAGACTTTAAAAACATTGTATGAGCCATTTATTGGTAAATTTATTTCAGAGAGCGATATTTCAAATTGCTTTAAATTATTGGATAATGAAGTTTTAAAGCAATTCAAATTAGTTTATAAAGAAGGTGAAATTAAAAAAGGCCGTAATCTTCTGGCTTTTGAAGTTGCAAAACGAAATGTTTCTAATTTTCTGAGAATGGAATTAGAATCAATTCAAAATGGAGATGCTGTTCAGATTATTGCTTTAGAACAAACTTTTGGTCGTGAATTCAATCATCCGAGTTTGCCTTTCCCGGTTTTAATTAAAGGAAATGTCGATAGAATTGAATTGCGTAACGGAAAAATACGAATTATTGATTATAAGACCGGAAAAGTAGAAAAAACAAACGTTATACTGAAATCGTGGAATGGATTGACAGAAGAGCTTAAAAACGACAAAATTATCCAGGTTTTGGCTTATGCGTTTATGTTTGAAAATGAAATGAAAGATATTCCGATTGAAGTTGGAATTATTTCGTTTAAAAATCTAAAATCCGGATTTCTTCCTTTTGGTTTTAAGGAAGATAAAGAACTTACAATTACAATAACTCCGGAAATTCTCAATAATTATTTAGAAGAAATAGCTTTACTTTTAAATAAGATTTTTGATATTAATATTCCTTTCGAAGAAAAAATCCCTTAAACAGTTTTTGAAATTATTGATTTGATTTTAAGCTGTACTAATAAGAAAAAGCTGTTCCAATACTATTGAAACAGCTTTTCTTGATTTTTATTTATTAAAAAAATCAGCGAGTACAATTTCCAGTTCTTCCTTATTTTCAATATGACTCATGTGCCCGTCTTCAAAAGAAACAAGTTCTACGGTTGTATCTTCGATTTGGGCAAGGCTTTCCTCATAATTTAGAACGGGATCTTTCTTGCCTAAAACGAGTAAAACCGGAAAAAGATTTTTTTGTAAAAGAGTCTCTCTGTCTTTTCTTATTTTCATTCCTTCAAGCGAAGCTACAATTCCTTGCAAAGGCGTTTTTAAAGCTTGTACTTTTGCTTTTTCAATTTCAGAAGCAAAACGCGTTCTGTTGTTTTCACTGAATAAATTTGCAATTGCAAGGCTAACAAAATTTACATAATTCTGTTTTACCGCTTTAATGGCCCGCGTTCTGTTTAGTTTTTTCTCGGCGCTGTCTTCTTTCGAAGTAGAATTCAATAAAACCAATTTCTGGATCTTTTCCGGGTATAATTCAGCGAAAGCCAAAGCAACATAACCTCCCATAGAATGACCAACAATAATCGCTTTTTCAATATTTAAATGCTCTAAAATCTGGTTAACAGCATTTGCATTTTCTTCCATTTCATGTACATAGCCCAGACACTCTGTTTCGCCGTGACCTAATAAATCGATGGTAATTGCACGATATTTTTTTGAGAAAAGAGTAACATAATCCTGCCACATTTTTTTGTTTTCCAAAAAGCCGTGAAGAAATATAATTGCTGTTCCTTCGCCAGAATCAGTAAAGGATATTTTGGTATTTTTATATAGGATATTTTTCAAAATGATAATTTAAATTTTAAAGTACAAATATAAGAAAGCACAGGCTGTGTAAGAAACATATATGCTATTGAGTTAATATTTATTCGATAGTGATATCATTTTTATTATAGTATAAATGGTTTGAAATAAAAAAACGGCTTTCATTTCTGAAAGCCGTTTGTAAATCGTATTAATTTAAAAGCGATTATCGCCATCCAAAAGATTTCCGAGTCCGCCTAGCAAGCTTCCTTCGTCACGGTCATTTCCACCTGATCTCGGTGCCGATGCAATGATTCTGTCAGCTAATCTGCTAAATGGTAAAGATTGGATGTAAACAACACCAGGGCCTTTTAAGGTTGCATAAAACAAACCTTCTCCTCCAAAGATAGAGTTTTTGATTCCGCCTATAAATTCAATGTCATAATCGACATCTTTGGTAAAACCAATAATACAACCCGTATCCACTTTTAAGACTTCACCTGCCGCTAGTTCTTTTTTTGCCATTGTTCCGCCAGAATGGACAAAAGCCATTCCGTCTCCTTCTATTTTTTGCATAATGAAACCTTCTCCACCAAATAATCCGCGTCCTAATTTCTGAGAGAATTCTATTCCGACAGAAACACCTTTGGCAGCACATAAAAAGGAACTTTTTTGACAGATAAATTTACCTTGAAATTGAGTTAAATCAATCGGAAGGATTTTTCCGGGATATGGGGATGCAAACGAAACTTTGCTTTTGCTATTTCCTTGATTTAAAAAAGCCGTCATAAACAAACTTTCACCAGTAAGAACTCTTTTACCTGCGTTTAAAAGTTTGCCAAACAAACCTGAACCTTGTTGTTGAGAACCGTCTCCAAATATAGTTTCCATCTGGATATTGTTTTCCATCATCATAAAGCTCCCAGCCTCGGCAATTACAATTTCCTGCGGGTCTAGTTCAATTTCGACGTACTGCATTTCTTCTCCAAAAATCTGATAATCTATTTCGTGCGCTTGCATAATTTCTAATTTTTTGTTTTTAAAATTAGACTAATAATACTGTAGAATGTTACAATATTTGAGAGACTTCAGCTGTTTTTAAGTACATTAAATGATTTTGTTATTTTAAATTAGTCTTAATTATATTTTTTATTGCTTTAAATTCTATATTTTTGCACCATTATTATATTTTATCAGAATGGGATTAGTTAGTGATTTGACCACCAAAGTATTATTTGAAACCGAAAAAGGATACAGTTATCAATGTGATTTGACTAATAGTATAATTATCAATTTTGTTGATACAGTGTCAAGCTATAAAATTCATGATTTTTTGATTTTTCAAAGAAAGGTTAATAGCGTTGACATTCTCAATATGCTTTATGACTTGTCTGATCAGTCAGATGCACAATTGATTGAAACTACCAAAAGAAATTTTTCCAGAAATCTTACGATCTGCGAAATAGTGCAGTTAAGAGATTTATTAAACGGAACTAAATTTACCCTTACTTTACATTCGTTGCTTTGTAAAACTGTCAACGTCGAGCTTATTTAGATTCTTACTTAGATTAAATCCAAATTTTCAGGTATTTACAGTTGTCGTCTTTAATTTTGTAATTTTACATCTATAAAAATTGAAGATTATGAAAGATTTACTAAGAACAAGTACTTCATTAGTTGAAGGAATAGAAAATATATTGAATTTACAAGCAAAAATAGAAAGTGACGCTTCTAATAAATATTTAGCTATGGCTGCATGGCTGGATAGAAATGGTTATGCCAATACAGCATCGTACTTGTATAAGCAGGCTGAAGAAGAGAGAGAACATTTTCTAAAAATTTTTAAATTCATTACAGATATGGGAGGGATTGCAATTACGCCATCTGTTCCAGAAGTACAGCAAGAATTTGCTTCTTTTAGGGAAGTATTTGAAATTGCTTTGCAAAACGAAATTGCAGTTACTCAGGCAATCAATAAAGTAATTGCAAAATGTAGAGCTGAGAATGATTATGCTACAGAAGATTTTATGATGTGGTATGTAGCTGAGCAAAGAGAAGAAGAGAAGAACGCAAGAAGAGCTTTAGAGCTTTTTGAATTGATTAACGGAAACGAAGCTGACGGCAAATTTCAATTGGATCTTCAAATTTCAAAAATCGGATAAATAAACAGTTATAAAATTAAAAGCCCTTAATATTTATTAAGGGCTTTTTGATTTTTATGATTTTAAAAATGAATTAATATCCGAGAAATATTTATCTCTTGCATCGAGCCATCCGTAATGTTTAGAATGCTCCAATAAAATAAGTTTCGAATTTGGATACGCTTTATGACCAATTTCTCCAATTTCATTGCTAATGATATCTTCTTTTCCCTGAATAATTAAAACCGGATTTTTGAAGCTTTTTAGCTTGTCTTTGCAGTCAAAATTCATTTTCTGCATATCAGACCATAACAAGCCATTTATTGTAGAATTTCCTTGTGTTAATCTTTCGGCAATTATGGAAACAAATTTCCGATCGTAAACATAAGCCGGAGCCATCGCTTTTCCGCGGCCGAGTCTTGCTTTGTAAGATGTGTCGCCTTTTTCGATTTTATCATTCCAGTAATCCAGAGAATCCTTTTCAGCTTTACTTAAACCGGCTTCAATTAAATTCGGACTTTTTAATAAAGTCAAATCTACGCCGCCAGATGATGATAAAATCAATTTATCGATACTATTTGGGTAAACAGTAGCATAATAAGAACCTAACATTCCGCCGAAAGAATGCCCCAGAATATTCCATTTTTTAATTTTAAGATGCTTTCTTAACGACTCAACATCATCAGCCATTATTTTCATCGAAATACTTTTAGAATCTAATTTTGAAAGTTTCGATTTTCCGGTACCCCTTTGATCGTAAATAATTGTTTGCTGATTTTCGCCCAAAGTTTTCGCCATATCTTCAAAACCATTGCTGTTCATTCCCGGACCGCCGTTTATAATTAAAAGCGGTTTGCCTTTCCCGAAAGTTTTGTAAAAGGTTTTGGTTCCATCAGCGTTAACTGCATAGCCTTCTGTTTGAGAAAAAATGTTTCCCAAAAAGAATAAAAAACCAAGTAAAAAATCTTTTTCATTATGAATTAAGAATTCATCAAGCTCTCGATTTCATCCACTTCAACCGGAATATTACGCATAAGGTTAAAAGGTTCTCCTTTTTCCTGAACCACAAGATTATCCTCCAAACGAATTCCGAAACCTTCAGCCGGAATATAAATTCCCGGTTCAACCGTAAAAACCATATTGGCTTTCATTGGTTCATGAAGTAATCCGTAATCGTGCGTGTCAAGACCCATGTGATGAGAAGTTCCGTGCATGAAATATTTTTTGTAAGCTGGCCAATCAGGGTTTTCGTTCTGAACATCGGCTTTGTCAATTAAACCCAAACCAAGTAATTCTGAAGTCATGATTTTACCTACTTCAATATGATATTGTTTCCAAAGAGTTCCTGGAGCCAGCATTTTTGTAGCTTCATTTTTAACTCTCAAAACCGCATTGTAAACCGCTTTTTGACGATCAGAAAATCTTCCCGAAACCGGAATCGTTCTTGTCATGTCACTAGAATAATTTGCATATTCTGCAGCAACATCCAGCAAAATTAAATCTCCGGCTTTACATTGCTGATTGTTTTCGATGTAATGTAAAACATTTGCATTATTTCCAGAAGCAATAATTGGCGTATAAGCAAAACCTTTAGAACGGTTGCGGATGAATTCGTGAGCCAATTCAGCTTCAATTTCATATTCTGTAACATTTGGTTTCACAAACGAAAGCAATCTGCGGAAACCTTTCTCGGTAATATCACAAGCTTGCTGAATCAAATCGATTTCTTCGCTTTCTTTTACAGAACGAATACGCTGCAAAATTGGGTTGCTTTTTGCAACATTATGTGCAGGATAACGTTCTTTCCACCATTTTACAAAACGAGCTTCGCGTGTTTCTGTTTCAACAGTTGCGCGGTAATGTTCGTTAGTGTTAATGTACATTGTGTCGGCATACGTCATCATTTCGTTCAAAACTTTATGAAAATCCTGTAACCAATAAACAGTTCTGATTCCAGAAACCTGAAAAGCACGTTCCTTAGTCAGTTTTTCACCTTCCCAAATTGCGATATGTTCGCTGGTTTCTTTTAGGAAAAGAATCTCTTTTTGGTTTTCATAAGGTGCATCCGGAAACAAAAGCAAAATACTTTCTTCCTGATCAACACCGCTTAGATAAAAAATATCTCTGTGTTGCGCAAATGGCAAAGTACTATCAGCACTAACCGGGTAAATGTCATTTGAGTTGAAAACGGCAACACTGTTAGGTTTCATTTCTGCCGTAAATTTTCTGCGATTTTTTACAAAAAGAGCGCTGTTTATTTGATGATATTTCATAAAAATTGATTTTTGAACTTCGAAATTCAAAATTAGTGATTTTTGAAGATGTATCGCAAAATTGAATTATTAAAGTTTTCTTATTTGTTTTTGGTTTTGCCGCGAAGGCACTAAGGCACAAAGTTTTTTACCAATTTTTTAAACAAAAATTTATAAGCGCAAAGTCTTGTCATTTCGACGGAGGAGAAATCACACTAGAAACTCCGCAAACAATATAGCCAATCTTTGCCGATTCGCGAGTGAAAAAAAACTCAGCAACTTAGCCTCTCAAAACCTTAGAATCTTAATATGGGCGTGTCCCTCCGGGCCGGGCTTTCGGCTATATCTTTTATTCCGTTTCACTTCATAAAAGGATACCGCCTCAATCCCTCACGCAAACCTGGGTTTTATAAGAAGTTTGTTGTTTATGAAATGAGTTTTGAATTGTGGGAATTTGTATATTGTCGTCTTAAGAAAAATGAATAAAATTTAAATTAATGATTCAAAAAATAATAAATAGAATTCTAAATAAACGAAAATCGATTTACATTGCAGAAACATTAATTCGTTTTAATGGAGAGAAATATTATGAAGATATAATTGAGACCCAAATCACTGATAAAGAAACATTGATAGGGTTGGGAAGAGGAATCGAATTAGTTTTTGAAAATGAAAAACCTTTAAAAGCATATCAATATTATGAAGAAATGAAAGGATTGGCTGTTTATTCTCGTGTTAAAGAGCGACAGCTACAATCTGATGAAATCGAGTATAAATTTCCAGCTTTTAAAGTTAATTATATTCTGAAATTTCAGGAAAACCCAAATGGATTTCATCAATTAGGAGGTGATTTTTCGAATGAATTTAAATATCCAATTAATAATTGCTGTGTTCCTTTTCAATATTTAGGATTTATTAATAATGAAGATGTTAAGTTTAATTGGTTACCATTTAAACTTCATTTAACTTGTCCCATTTATTTAAATTTTGAAGAAATTTTCCTTGACTATTCAGACAGTTCATTCCCGGTAATTTTAAATTTAGAAGATGTTGAAGTTTATGATACATCTTTTAATGAAGTTAATAAAGATTCAATGATAATTTTTGAAGAACTAAGATTTGATTTTAAACAAAGTGTCGAATACTCAGGCAATATAGATTCAGGTATACCAAATTGGATGCAAGGACAATATATTCCTACGTGTCCAAAATCTGGAAGAAAAATGAAGTTTTTATGTCAATTGAATAATGGTTCAAAAATGAAAAGTTCTAACATTATTGCTGAAAGCGATTGGAATAAAGATTATTTTGATAAACTAAATTTTTGCGGAGGAGATCTTTATGTTTTTTTGAACCAATATCTAAAGTCGCTTGTTATTTTACTCAATATACATAAATTAGAAAGTGTGATTTATAATTAGATTATCCGTATTTTTAAGATGTAATGATGAATAATTTAAAAATTATGACCATAAAAAAGCAAACCCAAACGACCATAAAATCCTAACAGAAATCACCAAAAAGTCAAAAGCATATTGGGGGTATTCTGAAGAACAAATTGAAATATGGTCGCAATTTCTAACGGTTTCAAAAGAATATGTCGAAACTAAATCGGTGTACAATTTAATTGTTGACGATAAAATTATTGGTTATTATTCATTCTTCCACGAAAGTGAAAACACTATAAAACTGGATAATTTATTTGTTTTGCCTGATTTTATTGGTAAAGGATTTGGAAAAATTTTAATGAATGATTTTCTTGATCGAATGAAAAACAGCGATGCTCAGAAAGTAATTTTAAATTCTGAACCAAACGCTGAGGATTTTTATCTTAAATTCGGATTTGTAAAAGTAGGGGAAATGGAAACTTCCATTAAAGATCGATATTTGCCGATAATGGAGTTAAAAATTAATAGAATAGGAGAAATAGAAAATGCATAATTCAGCTTTTAAATTAATAACAATCAAAGAAGTCAAATCACAATATCCATTTCTATTGGATCATGAAGGTTTTGATTATTTTGATGAATGGGAAGATCAGGATTTCTTTTTAGTTTCAAATGAAGACGTAAATTATGAAGGTGATTTCTATTTAGATCTTTATGAAGACAAAGAGAAAAAATGGCTTTCGAATCTATTAAATCTTCCATTAAAAGAAATTGAAAAAATACGAATTGAAGGCGTTTTAATAAACGGAAATTTTTCAACAAACGAAACAATTATAAATGCTGAAGGCGATTATGGACCATATATTTTTATAAACGGAAATGTTACTTGTCAAAGTTTGCTGTTAGGAGGTTCGTATGTCGAAATAATGGGCGATGTAAAAACCAAAGAAATGGTAATGACTTCGTATAATCATGGTAATTTTAAATGTTCGGGCATTGTCGAAGCTCCGGTTTTTATAGTCGAAGATCATTATACAACTTTCGGAGAACGAAAAAATGATTTGTTTTATTACAACGACAAAGCAAATGATTATGATTCTAAAAACGATTGTGAATACGATGAAGAATTTGATGAAGATAGTATTTCAATTGAATTACGCAGACATCTTGAAAATCCTTTAATTGCAACTTTTGAAGAATTAAAGCGCGAATTAGAAAGAGGTGAATTGGTTTTAAGGCAAAGTAATCCGCAGCCGAAAACTTATGAATATTGGCAAAATAGAGTAAAGTCAAATTACAGAGATTTAAAAGTGGTTCCGCCTCAATTTAAAACTAAAGAATTATGTGAGTTGGCTTTAAATAATACATTTTATGCTTTACCATTTGTAAATGAGGAATTTATTACGGCTAAAGTTTGTGAAAAATTAGTAGAGAAAGATGGTTTTGCAATTCAGAAAATACCAAGTCAGTTTATAACCCAGGAACTTTGTTTGAAAGCCGCTGAAAGCGGAACATTGATTTCGTTGATTCCACATGATTTTTATTCGGAAGAACTGATTCTGACGACTTTCAAAAATGGTAAACACCAACCT
The DNA here is from genome assembly GCF_979258275.1 of Flavobacterium sp. AC274. Classification (NCBI taxonomy): domain Bacteria; kingdom Pseudomonadati; phylum Bacteroidota; class Flavobacteriia; order Flavobacteriales; family Flavobacteriaceae; genus Flavobacterium; species Flavobacterium sp. AC274. The sequence continues at coordinate 976,199 of NZ_OZ409852.1, forward strand.
GATATTAACGATGTTCCTTCTGAATTTATTACTGAAAGTTTGCTGGAAGAATATATAAAAATTGGAAAAGGATTATGGCTCGATAAAGCTTGTAAAGAAAATGGAAAAGATAAAATATCGATTTTAAAACGTGTTATTGCTTCTGGAATAATAAATCTTGACGCGGTTTTTGGAAATCATTTTAGCAAAGAAGTTTTTGAATACGCGGCATCTGTTTATGATAATGTTCAAAACGAAGCAGAGTGGAATAAATATGTTGAAAAATACAAACATAAGCTTGAACGTATTGGTTTGTAATCATAGTATTTGAAAAATGGACAATGAAAAGATAAAAATACTAAGAAGTAAAATTGCTGTTTCTTTAAATGTTGCTGTTGAGCTTCTTAAAAAGAATAATAATGATGTTTTGTTATGTGAGCAGGAATTTCATGAGATTAATATCCAAACAATTTCTCAGAAAGCAGAATGTGATTACAAAACGGCGAACGAAAGTTATGCGTTATGCAATTACGATATAGTAAAAGCGATTGAAAGGATTAATCAAAAACAAGTAATAATTACAACCGGAAATACAACAGATTCTAAAATTGGTTTTGTTTTATGGCCCGAAAACGCTGCAGGAGAATTCTATAAAACAGCCAAAAGAAATGATGCCTTTATTCATACTGAAGATTTTGACATTATCCTAAAAGAGTTTCAATCTGTTTTTCCATTAAAAAATCCTTGGAATAATGATATTGAAGATGAATTTGATCCTGTTGGCAATAATTTTTTCGATAATAAAACCTGTAAAATTATCGTAGAAAAGATATCTCATATAAAAAACGATGATGAAAAAGTTCAGTTTTTCTTGAAAGAAGTAACAAACTGGCTAGACGACAAATTAACGTATGCTGATTATATAGTTGTTTACGTTAACTTGTAGAAAATGACAAGCAAGATTTGCAATTAATTGTCCAATACTAAATTATGAAACAAAAAGTTGAAATCAGAAAAGTCGAAGAACAAGATCTGGATTTTGTTTACAAATCAATTTGCGAACTTGAAAATGAAGAATTAGATTTCAAAGTCTTCAAAGAAATATTCAATGAGAATATTTCAAACCCAAACAATTTGTATTTAATAGCCGAAAATGAGAATGAAGGTTTGGGTTTTATTAGTTTTCATACGCAAAACCTTTTGCATCACTGCGGGCGAGTTGGAGAAATTCAAGAATTTTTTATTCATAAAAGCCATCGTGGAAAAGGAATTGGAAGACAATTAATAGATAAGTTAATGCAGTTTGCTAATCAAAATAGTCTCAAAAGTATCGAAGTTACCACAAATCGCCGAAGAGTTGAGAACGTGTTGATTTATGAAAATCTTGGTTTTATCTTATCGCATAATAAATTCACTATTTATAAATAGCTTTCCAGCTATGAAAGTTTGAACATAAAAAAACTGCTATTTTGTTGGTAGCAGTTTTAATAAATAGATAATTATGTTGTTATCATGGTAGGTATTCCATACAGATACTATTTGTTGCTGTTCTGTACAAATACCAGCCACATATGTTTCTTCCATAATAAGAAACTTCGTCACCGTTGCATAACGGATATGGCACGCAGTTTACAACTCCGCCATTAATTGATTTCAATTCTTCTTTTGATAATTTTTGTGTCGACAATTTTTGTAAGTTTTTCATAAATAAGGTTTTTGGATTTTTCTGTCCTAGATATTATTTGAATAAAAATGGATAATTATGTTGTTATACTGCTCCATATTCCATACAAGTACTACCTGTTGGTGTTTTGTATAAATACCAGCCACATGAATTTATTACATAAAAAGTGGCTTCCTGACCGTTACATAGTGGCCATGGTATACAGGGTGCATTATTACCGGCGTTAATTGATTTCAATTCTTCTTTTGATAATTTTTGTGTCGACAATTTTTGTAAGTTTTTCATAAATAAGGTTTTTTGGATTTTTCTGTTCTATAAGTTTTTGGATACTACTTGATAAAAATACTAATTATTTATTCTAAATAAATACTTACAAAAAGAAACATTTAGATTCTGATTGATTTTTCAAAAATCTTCAATATTTTTCTTTTTTTAACTTAAAACCACAGTAAATTCTTTCTTTTTTGTGTTTTTAATGCAATTGTTGATTTTGAAAATAAGTGAAAAAACTTGTGAATCTTACTTGAAGCAAATTGGATTAAAGTTTAATATTGTAAACTAATAATTGCTTCAGGAAAAGATGAAAGAATTAAATCCGAAAATAAAACATCATTTAATAGTTGGTTCGCTAATTGGTCTCTGGTTATTTGTTTTTGCTTTCATCATAAAACCTTTTGACGATGGAACTATAAATCTAAGAGCTTGGTTTCTAATAAGTTTTGGTTTTAGTATAATGGCGTTTTTATGTTATGGTATTCTTGCTGTTCTTCAAAATAGGATTTACAAGAAAATCTCAAAATGGAATCTTAGTTTAGAAATTGGAAGTATTGTTTTGTTTTTTCTTATTTATCTGTTTGGAATTTATGCCTTTTATAAAAGCCCGATTTTAAAAGGAGGTTATAGTTTTTATGATTTTTTCTCGATTATTTTTATTAAAGTAGCTTTGATTTTAACTCCCGTAGTTATTCTGGCAAGAAGATATTTAATCAAACTCATTCCTGTAAAAGATGACATGCTTACTTTTATTGGGGAAAATAAATTAGACATTTTAAAAATCCAAAAAGCTGATTTAGTTTGTATTTCTAATGCCCAAAATTATGTGGAGATTTTTTATCTGGAAAATGGGAAGCTGCATTCAAAACTAATTCGTTCTTCACTCAAAAAAATTCTCGAAGATTTTACTTTTTTAATCCAAATTCATCGTTCTCATTTAATAAATCCAATTCATTTTAAGTCCTGGAGAAATTCAAATACTGTTATTCTGACTCAAATGGAACTTCCGGTTTCTAAAAATTATAAAGAAAGTTTGTTGACTTTGTAATTTCGTACCTAAAACAATACGTTTCGTACCAAAGTCAATAATATTGGCATTTGCAGAAGTTTTTCATTCTAGTTTTGTTTCATCAATTTTAAAAATAAATTATGAAAACAAAATACTTTTGTATGCTAGGATTACTATTTTTTGTAATAAGTTATTTGCTGTTTTCCAAAGTTTTACCTGATTTTCAAAGCCCAATTGATTTTGCACATTGGTTCAATTTAATTGGAGCCTGTTTTTTGCTGTCGTTTAATCATGTATTTCCTAAAAACAGATTAAATTCTATAGCTTCGTTTGTCACGGCTTTAGGGGTTGTTGCGCATATCGGACTTTGTACAATCGATTTCATAATGTCGAGTTATGGAACAAATGATCTCGCGAAAGAATTAAGCCGGCATATTAGTAATGCCCCATCAATTTTATACCCTTTTGTAATTGTTGGTCCGTCTTTGCTTTTTATTGGTCTGTCTCTTCACGCGTTGAATTTTATAAAAACTAATGTGATAAGTTTTTTAATGGTTTTTCTTTCTTCGTTAGCAATAGGTTTCTCTTTTTTTATATTAAAAAATGGAATTTATATGTTGTTGAGTTGTGTAGTTTTTGTTTTAGGATTGGGTTTTTTACTTAATAGAAAAGAAAACCAAAACGAACAATTTGATAAATAAAAAACTCAAAACAGAATCTCTGTTTTTAATTTGTATTTTTGTTTGAAGGGAATAACTGAATTTAAATAAATTGAATAAAACTCTAAAATACCTAATCTCACTCTTTCTGGCTTTTGTCATGATTGCAAGCGATTGTACTTTAGATTCTCAATCAAAATCAGCAGATTATTATCAATCTTCTGTTGTGATTTTAAGAAGAGAATTAGAGGGTAGAAATTCTCGTTTATATGTTTTCAATCAATTTGTTTCCCGAATAAAAACCGCGTTTTCGATTCCTGTAACGTATCTGGAATTTAAACAACTTAGTAGTTTTCAAGTTGGGATTATCCAAAAAACTCAAAATCTTCTTCATCAAAATATAAGTTCATTTATAAGACAATCCGTTTTTGTAAACGAACTTATTACTTGCAATAATTTATATAAAAGTTTATACAGCGCTTAGTTTTTCTAAGTATTCATGCGCTTCAACGCATGTGATGATAAAATAATGTCTAATCATTTATCATTTTCAAAATGTATAAACACAAAAATAAAACACGTTTAGAGCAATCTAAGCGACCGCTTCATTGGATAAAAAGAAAATTTATTGTTATAGTAACCGCTTTTATGCTCGGAATGTCAAACGGAATGAACGTGAATGACGAAGTTCTGAAAGGAAATCAAAATTATACCGAACAGCATAAGAAGGATTAGTCTTCTTTGAGGTTCTAACGCATTTTTGTCATTTCGACCGAAGGGAGAAATCGCACTAGAAACTCGATAAAGATTGGCGACTTTGTTTGCGGAATTACTTGTGCGATTTCTCCCTTCGGTCGAAATGACAAGCTTGTGCGTAATTATATTGCGCATAAAAAACCTTTGTCAAAGTTTTAAACTTTGACAAAGGTTTTGCTCATTTATTAAATTGGAATTTGGTCCCGATAGCTATCGGGATTAAAAAATTGAAATTTCTTAATCAACCCATTTATAATATCTCGCCCCAATTAAATTAGGAATTTCTTTTTCGATACGATCCAAAACCCATTCGTTTTCAGGAGTTCGAACACTTTGTTGTTGCTCTTTTTTATGAAGACTTTCATAAGTTTCAAAACCAATTTCTACACTTTCTTCAAGATTTTCAAAAAGTTTGGTTTTGGCTAAAGCCGATTGCCATTCCGGTTGAATTGTTCCTTCAAAAACCTTCGATTTAGATCCGCTTCCATAAGCCAGAAACCCGAATTTTGTTCCGGCAACTTCTTTTTTAGTGTCGTAATAATGTGCCAGAGTCGACAATAATCCCATGAAAATGGAACCAGTATAAAGATTTCCAATTAGCGATGAAGCCAATTCTGCAGGCTGTAGTTTCTCTGTTACAAATTTTTTGTATTCATCCGATTTTCCCACTTCTTTAATTTTATTCTGATAATCTGCAGGATCAATATCTTCTGCAATGATTTTGTCAGCATGATCTAAAGCATAAATTTCAGACAACATTCTGCGTCCCTGAAAAGAATATGGCAAGTGCATGATAATACTATTCCAGGTATTGTATAAAGTTTCTGTTGTATTTTTTAATTTCTTAAATGAAAAGTAAGCATTTCGCGTACGGTCCATATAACATTGATTCGAATATTGACCGTCAAAAACAGGCTGGTCTTTATGAACTTCAATTTCAGCTTCTAAATTATCAAACCACGGATCGTTATTTCCGTTTTTTGTAATCGTTTCTTTTGATATAGTTCTGTAAGGTTTGAAAAAGTCAAAAACTCCTTTTGTACTTGTTGCCCAATTTTCATCAAAAGCAATAATTCTTGGGTTCGAAGTTACTAGCATTGCCAATGCTCCGGCACCTTGTGTATATTCTCCGGTCGAGTTTAAATCATATTTTGCAAAATCAGTCGTAACTACAATTGCTTTTTTTGTCGGATTCAGTTTTACAAAATCAATGCAATTTTGCAAAGCGTCTATACCGCCAATACAGGCAAAAGTAAAATCGACAACATCGCATTCGGCAAGAGAATCTTCGCCAAATTTTTGTTCCATTAAATTAATTAAATAAGAACTGATAGGTTTTGAACTATCGATAGCGCTTTCGGTACCAACATATATCCGGCTAATCTCGTTAAGGTTTATTTTGTGTTCAAAAATAAGTTTAGTTAAAGCATTTGCTCCAAAAACAACCGCATCCTGATGGATGTCCGGTAAAGTCATTTTAATTAATCCAAGACCTTTTTCTAGTTTTTCCGGTTCAATATTTCTGGCAACAGCCAAAGTTTTTATGGGTAAATGTATGTTGGCTACATCAAATGATATAGCGTCTATTCCTGTTTTCATTCTGATTTTTTTGAAGCTGATAAAGGTAAAATTATGCAATGGAATGACCATTTTTTTCGACTACAAAATTACGATGATGGAACACTTTTGAAGAAAATAAATTAAATGTTTGATTAAAATAGTAATTTCATAAAGTTTTATGAGAGTCAGGTAACGGCTATTACTGTTAAATAATTTCTGTAAAGCGTGCGTTTTTAGATTTTTATAATAAAATTATTTGATATTAAGTATTTTTTATACGTAAAAATACGTAATACGTAGTCTATTTTAAAATCATTATAAATAACAACGAAATGGTTGTAGTTCTTTGTTAATTGACTTATTTTTGTCTAATTTTTTAAAACAAACTACTTAAACACTTATGGCACAATCTGCACTATTGAATGCTTCCATCTTAAAGAAAGTGGCTATGGCTCTTTCGGGAATATTCTTAATCACGTTTTTAGCGCTGCATGTTACCTTAAATTTCATTTCTATTCTTAGTGAAGATGTTTTTAACGAAGCTTCTCACTTTATGGGTTACAATCCGCTAATTCAATATGTAATGCAACCTGTTTTGGCATTCGGAGTAATTTTCCATTTTGTTATGGGATTTGTACTTACTGCTCAAAATAGAGCTGCTAGACCAATTGCTTATGCAAATTACAACGGAGCTGCAAATGCTTCATGGAGTTCTAGAAATATGATTATTTCCGGATTGGTTATTTTAGCTTTCTTAGGATTGCATTTTTATGATTTTTGGTTTCCTGAAGTTGCTTATAAATATGTAAACGGAACGGCACCTGATGCTACAAGATATTATGGAGAGTTAGTTCATAAATTTCATGATCCAATTCGCACAGGATTGTATTGTATTTCTTTTGTGTTATTAGGTTTTCACCTTTGGCATGGATTTGCATCTTCTCTTCAATCAGTGGGAATGCACAACAAATACTCAAGATTTTTAGCAAAAGTAGGTTACTGGTTCGCTGTTGTAGTACCGGCTGCTTTCGTAATTATCGCATTATTTCATCATTTCAATAATTAATATAAATTATAATGGCATTAGATTCAAAAATTCCACACGGCCCAATATCGGACAAATGGACAGATTATAAAGATCATATTAATTTAGTAAACCCTGCTAACAAACGTAATTTAGATATTATCATTGTTGGTACAGGTTTGGCTGGAGGTTCGGCTGCGGCTACTTTGGCTGAGCAGGGATATAACGTAAAAGCTTTCTGCTTTCAGGATTCACCAAGACGTGCACACTCTATTGCAGCACAAGGGGGAATCAATGCAGCAAAAAATTATAAAGGGGATGGTGACTCTGTTTACAGATTGTTCTACGATACTGTAAAAGGGGTGACTACCGTGCACGTGAAGCAAACGTTCACCGTTTGGCTGAAGTTTCTGCTAATATTATTGACCAGTGTGTGGCTCAAGGAGTTCCATTGGCTCGTGAATATGGTGGATTATTAGATAACCGTTCTTTTGGAGGAACTTTGGTTTCTCGTACTTTTTATGCACAAGGACAAACCGGACAACAGTTATTGTTAGGAGCTTATTCTGCAATGAACCGTCAGATTGGTCGTGGAAAAATAAAAATGTACAACCGTCACGAAATGCTGGACATAGTAATCGTGAACGGAAAAGCGAGAGGTATTATTGCTCGTAACTTAATTACAGGAGAAATAGAAAGACATTCTGCTCACGCAGTAGTAGTTGGTTCTGGAGGATACGGAAACGTATTTTTCTTGTCAACAAATGCTATGGGAAGTAACGCAACAGCAGCTTGGAAAATTCATAAAAAAGGAGCATTTTTCGCAAATCCTTGTTATACACAAATTCACCCAACTTGTATTCCGGTTTCTGGAGATCACCAGTCAAAATTGACTTTGATGTCTGAATCGTTACGTAATGACGGTCGTATTTGGGTTCCTGCAAAACTAGAAGATGCAAAAGCTATCCGTGAAGGAAAGAAAAAAGCAACGGATTTATCTGAAGCTGAAAGAGATTATTTCTTAGAAAGAAGATATCCGGCTTTTGGAAACTTAGTGCCTCGTGATGTGGCATCTCGTGCTGCAAAAGAAAGATGTGATGCCGGTTTTGGAGTTAACAAAACAGGAGAAGCTGTTTACTTAGACTTCGCTGCGGCAATCAAACGTTACGGAACTGAAGAAGCTTTCGTAAAAGGTTTAGATGCTAATGATGCTGCTTTGGTAACAAAATTAGGAGCTGAAATCGTGAAAAGTAAATACGGAAATTTATTCCAGATGTATTACAAAATCGTTGACGAAGATCCTTATACAACACCAATGATGATTTACCCAGCGGTTCACTACACAATGGGTGGAACATGGGTTGATTATAACTTAATGACTACAATTCCGGGATGTTTCTCAATTGGAGAATCTAACTTCTCTGATCACGGAGCAAACAGACTTGGAGCTTCTGCTTTGATGCAAGGTTTAGCTGATGGATATTTCGTTCTTCCTTATACTATTGGAGATTATTTAGCTCCGGATATTAAAATGGGAGAAATTTCTACAGATTTACCAGAATTCGTAGCAGCAGAAAAAGAAGTAAAAGATCAAATCGACAGATTTATCAATAATAAAGGAACTCATTCTGTAGATTATTTCCACAAAAAATTAGGAAAAATCATGTGGGATAAAGTTGGTATGGCTCGTAATGCTAAAGGTTTAGCCGAAGCTATCGAAGAAATTGCCGCTTTACGTGAAGAGTTTTATAAAGATGTAAAAGTTCCTGGAAGCGCAAACGAATTTAATCAGGAATTAGAGAAAGCGACTCGTGTTGCCGATTTCTTAGAGTTAGGAGAATTGTTCGCAAAAGATGCATTGCACCGTAATGAATCTTGTGGAGGTCACTTCCGTGAAGAATACCAAACAGAAGAAGGAGAAGCACTTCGTGATGACGAAAACTTTGCATATGTTGCAGCCTGGGAATACAAAGGAAAACCAAGCGATGCCGTATTACACAAAGAACCTCTGGTTTACGAAAACATTAAATTAGTACAGCGTAGTTATAAATAGTATTCTGAAAAAGTCTAAATACTTATTTCTTAATACTTAAAACTTATAGAAAATGAAACTTACATTAAAAATATGGCGTCAGAAAAACGCCCAGGATAAAGGGGGAATCGTTGAATATCCAATCGACGGAATCGAACCAGATATGTCTTTCCTTGAAATGCTTGATGTTCTTAACGAACAATTAATCAACAAAGGAGAAGAACCAGTAGCATTTGACCACGATTGTCGTGAAGGAATTTGCGGAATGTGTTCTTTATTCATCAATGGAGAAGCACACGGACCAGACAGAGGAGTTACAACTTGTCAATTACACATGCGTATGTTTAAAGATGGCGACACGATTTTTATCGAGCCATTTAGAGCAAAAGCTTTTCCGGTAATTAAAGATTTAGTTGTTGACAGAAGTTCTTTTGACAGAATTCAACATGCTGGTGGATTTATTTCGGTAAATACTTCAGGAAATACAATCGATGCAAATACAATTCCGATTAACAAACACGATGCAGATAAATCATTTGATGCTGCTGCTTGTATTGGTTGTGGAGCTTGTGTTGCAACTTGTAAGAACTCATCGGCAATGTTGTTCGTTGCTGCAAAAGTATCTCAATATGCTTTATTGCCACAAGGTAAAATTGAAGCTGTTGATCGTGTATTAAACATGGTACACCAAATGGATCACGAAGGTTTTGGTAACTGTACCAACACTGGAGCTTGTGAAGTAGAATGTCCTAAAGGAATTTCTCTTGAAAATATCGCGCGTATGAACCGTGAATATTTATCTGCAAGCTTAAAAGGATAATTTTAAGAAATAGTTTTAAATAATAAAAAGCGCATTCATTAAGTTGAATGCGTTTTTTTATGCAGTTGTTTCAATGTTAATAATATTATCTTTAGTCCCGAAATCAAACCAAAAACAAATTAATGAAAAGAATTTTACTTATTGCAATGCTTATTCTGAGCATTAAAAATTATTCACAAGTTGCTATAACGGCATCTTACAGAGGAGCAAATGAACCATTTGAAAAAGGCGAACTTGAAAAATTTAAAGCTACAACTACGATTTTTGTTTTACCACAATTAAACAAGAAAGAAGATTACGAAAAAATTTTGAAAGAAGTTTGGACAGTTACTCCTTATAAGGTTGTTGATTTTAAAGATTTTAAAATGACAGATTATGCTGATGGTAAATATTCAATTGCAAAATTCATTGGAGATATTACTACAAGCGGAAAAGGCACTGTTTATATTCATACCAATTTTGCAATACGAATTTTGGATAAAGAAAAATTCGATAAAGGATTTGCTAAGCTAAAAGCAGATGACAAAAAATATAATAGAAAATTGAGTGAACTTTTCAGAGAAAATCTAACTTATATAGCAAGATTCCCGCTTAGTGTTAATAATAAATTTTTAGTAGACGCAATGGCAGGAGCCAGATCAGATGAAAAAATTGGCAGCCTTTATGATAGAATGTATACAGACCAAAGTTTTACAAATACTAATTTAGGAATGTTGAAAAACTATTTTCAGCAGATAAACCAAATTATCAGCAAAGGTGAACATACCGGACTTTATGATGATTTTGTAACTCCTGAAGTTAAGAATCTAAAAGAAAATACACTTTATATTCCGGAAGCTTATATGATGGAATATAATCCATGGAAAGGAACTGAAAAACTTAGAGATGAAAAGGATCTTAAAAAACTGGTAGAAGATTACAAATACAAATATCAGTTTATTAGAGATGAAGATCTGGAAAAGAAGATTATGAATAATGAAGATATACTCTATTTACGATACGTAAGTATGAATGGTAACAAATATTTAGATGTTGTTAATGCCAAAACGGGAAATCCAGTCTACTATTTTTACGGTGCGGGTTTTGCCTATAATTTAAAAGATGACGATTTTGAAAATATTAGCAAAGCGATTTCTAAATAGATTATGATACTAAAAACGCATGAGCTGCAGCTCATGCGTTTTTTTAGCTTTTACTCATAATACAACTGCGAAGCACTAATTTCCTGTTTTTCTTTTCCTTCCTGCTGCATAAAACAGCTTAAAGTAGTTCCGCCAATTTGATCAAAATAGCTAATGTTTATTTTATGAAAACCCTTTTCGAGTTTTACAGCGCCATACGCTTCATTGAGCCAATGAATACCATCATTATTCACAACTAATTCATTGTCGATAAAAAGCTTCGATCCGTCATCTGAAAGCGTTGAAATTGTATAATTTGCCGTTTCCGCAATATAGATGTATCCGTCGAATTTTAAGCCGATATAACGCTCTGTTTTTGACTTCCATTTTTCGCTGCTAATTACGCCTTCAAAAATGCCTGAATTAACAGGTTTTACCAATTCTAGATCCTGAGTTTGCTGAAATAATGTTCCCGTAAAATAATCAAACTTTAAACCTTTTTTAGTTGGTTTTATGGCTAAAGCCGATTTCAGATCCGGATTTCGAACCAATATTTTATTGATAGAACTTCTTCTTCCGCTTTCGCTAATTTGAACCGTTTTTATAATTCGATATTCTCCTTTCGGAATATTTATCGTTACGGGTTTCGTATAAAGTTCTGCTGTTTCGTCTGGATTATAACCATCAATTGTGTAGAAAATTTGTCCGTTTTTGATAGTTGGTTTTAAATCCAGAACATATTTTGATGCGATTAAAGCGGTTTCGGTCGAGCCGAAAGGCGATGGAACTTTATACAATCTTTTTTGTAATTCCAGTTTTTCCAAATGATGCGGAATTCTATATAAAACAAAATTATTATAGTTTTTGTTTCGTGGTTCTGTCCAGGCAATTTCTGCCAAAGCAAATATTCTCGGATAAAGCATATAATTTAATTTAGCCGGGCTTGTTAAATATTCCGACCAAAGATTCGACTGAACGCCCAGAATGTATTTTTGCTCCTCAACAGTTAAACTATCAACCGGAGTTGGATTGTAATTATAAATTTTCTCAACTGTCGTTAATCTTCCAATCGTTAAAGGTTCGTTTGGTGAATATCCCTGATTGTAATCCAGATATACCACCTGTTCCGGATTCATAATTACGTTGTGTTTTTGTCTTGCAGCGGCAATTCCGCCCGCTTCTCCTCGCCAGGACATTACGGCGGCGTTTGGTGCAAGTCCGCCTTCGAGCATTTCATCCCAGCCGAGAATTTGTCTTCCGTTTGCGTTTAGGAATTTCTCTATTCGCGTGGTTAAATAGCTTTGTAATTCATGTTCATTTTTCAAACCTAAAGCTGCAATTCGCTTTTGGCAATTCGGACATTCTTTCCATCTTGTTTTCGGACATTCATCTCCACCAATATGGATGTATTTACTCGGAAACAAAGCCATAACTTCTGTCAAAACATCTTCCAGAAAAACAAAAGTTTCTTCTTTTCCCGCACAGAAAATATCTTCAAAAACACCCCAATATTCAACCACTTTATAATTTCTGTCTGGAAAACACGATAAATTTGGATAAGCCGTTACAGCGGCAGTTGCATGACCCGGCATTTCAATTTCCGGAATTATATTCACATAATGTTCTTCGGCAAACTTTACAACATCTTTAATTTCTTCGTGCGTGTAAAATCCTCCGTACGGATTTCCGTCAAAAAAATAGGGCGATCTTTCAAATTTATTCCCAACTAAAGTCTGAGATCTTTTAGATCCGACTTCGGTTAATTTTGGATACTTTTTTATCTCAATTCTCCAGCCCTGATCGTCAGTTAAATGCCAATGAAAGTTATTTATCTTATAACGGGACATTTGTGCTATAAAATCCTTTATAACATCAACCGAGAAAAAATGACGACACACATCAAGGTGAAGCCCGCGGTAGTAGTATCTGGGCTCGTCTTGGATGGTTACGCAAGGCAATTTTATTCCCTGATTTTTGAGTTGGTTTGGAAAAAGCTGTAATAAACTCTGAACAGCATAAAATAATCCTTCTTCACTTCCGGTAACGATGATCTTTTTAGTCGAAATATTGATTTTATAAGCCTCTTTTTTTAAAGATGAAGACGGATTTTGAGCCACAAACAAAACTTCAATAGTACTCTTTTTTGAAGACACATTTTTGTTGATGGCCGATTCAAAAATCTGTGCTGTTTTTAATTCTTTCGCACTAAACTTGTTCTTTTCAAAAACAACTTTTATTTGTCCGTTTAAAAAAATACTATCTCCGGTTGCTTTATAGAAATTTGGAGCAGGAATTATCGAATTGTTATTAGAAGCAATTTGAGCATTTCCGAAGGAATAACAGAATATCAAAAAGAGAAATATACTTTTTTGCATGGTTACTTTTTTGGTGGTTAAACAAATTTAAGGTTTGTTACATAAAGTTGCATTTTTTTTGCAGTTCTTAATTTGTTATAAAAGTCTTTAAATTAGGCTTGTTAACTTTTTTATTACGTTGTGTTATAATTTGATTCGCAAGAATATTGCATTTATTGTTTACATTTGTTCAAAAAAAGAATTCGCATGAACAACGATAATGAAGTGGTAAACTATAGCAAGGAAGAACGTAAAAATCTTATTTTAAAAGAGATTAACTTGCATACCCGCGTAAGTTTTGAAACGCTTTCGGCTAAATTATTTGTTTCAGAAGATACCGTTAGACGCGATATTAATGAACTCGAATCAGAATCGTTATTGATTAAAGTCAAAGGCGGTGCGATGACAAAAGCGTACCATCATTCTTCATCCAATCAAACGTATGCAGGCGAATCAAAACAAATTATTGCGCAAAAAACGTTAGGCTTACTTCATGACGGCATGGTTTTATTAATTGGCGGCGGAACTACAATTCGTGAATTCATCCGCTTAATTCCTAATGATTTAAATCTTACTATTTTTACCGTTACCGTTTTGTCTGCGGTTGAACTTCTGGACAAACCCAATGTGAAAATTATCATGATTGGAGGCAGCATTTCGTCTTACAGTCAAATGTGTGTGAGCGGCGATGTTTATAATCAGTTGGCGAATATTAAAGTCGATTTACTAATATTAGGAACCAATGCTTTGGATATTGAAGGTGGATTCTCAGATTCTGACTGGGAAACCGTTCAGGTAAAAAAAGCAATGATTCAGGCTTCTGAAAAAACAGCGATTCTGACTATTTCCGAAAAACTCGATACGGTTCTCAAAATGAAAATTGCCAATTTATCTGAGGTTGATTACGTTGTCACGGAAGTTGATCCTAATGACGCAAAATTACAGTCGTATAAAAAGGCAGTTCCAAGTTTAGTTTTTATCTAATAATATAAAAAAGTTTGCCACGAATTTCTCTAATTACCACGAATTATTTTGATTGTACAGATTAAAAAATCTGTATAAATCTGTGGCTAATTTCTAAGCAATTTCAAAATAAAAAATTAGAGAAAATTAGAGAAATTCGTGGCAAAAAAACAATTTTCATATTCCTTGCCGAATATTATCTAATCCCAATTTTTCATTAAAAAATTAATCCAGTTTTGATGAAAAATTTTATTTAAATCTTCATCAGAATATCCTTTGTTTTTAAAAATCAAAACCAATTTCTGCAAATCGGCAATCGTATTTAAATCATATGGAGATTGTTCTGTGCCAAAAGCGCCATCCAAATCTGAGCCAACACCAATATGATTGGCATTTCCGGCCAATTGACAAATGTGATCCATATGTTTAAAAACACTTTCAAGATCGCAATTGGTACCTTTTGGAGTCGAAACGCCTCGTTCCCAATTCGGAACCAACATCCACGCATCTAAAGCGCCACCAATAACGGCCCCTCTCGAAATCAAAGCTTTGATCATTTCGTCGCTATATTGACGATTGTGATCAACCAGACTTCTGCAATTGTTATGACTTGCCCAAACCGGTCCGTTATAATGATCGAGAGCCTGCCAGAAAGCATCATCGCATAAATGCGTTGCATCCAGAATAATATTCAAACGTTCCATTTCTTTCAATAAATCAAGACCGTTTTGATTCATTTTTCCCGTTGCATCTGTTCCGTTTGCGTAGCGTCCCAGGCCGTAATGTGCCGGACCAATGGCGCGTAATCCGTAATGGTATGCTTTTTCTAAATACGAAATATCAATAATAGAATCCGCGCCTTCCAAACTCAAAATATAACCAATGGGTTTTTTATCGTTTGGAGTTCCGTCGTTCCATAAATCAATTTGTTTTTGAAGTGACTTTTTATCGGTAATCGCTGTAATTTCTCCAGCTTCTTCCATCGCTTTGTACCACGCCAATTGGCCTTGTGTTTGTGCCCAGGCTTGTTCGGGAGAATTCCAACCCGGAATAATACTGTCGGGTTTTACAAATCTTGCAATTTGAGTGGCGACAACAATTCCGATATTGCCTCGTCGCAAATCCGGAAACGAAACCGTGGCGCGTTCGCGATCCGGTTTATCCGTCATTCCTTTTTCGAGATGGCGCAAGGTTGGTACGTCATTTCTTAAATCTCGATTCCATTCCATCGCATTCATGCTCAGGTCTAAATGGGCGTCTATTATAAACATAGTATTTTTTTAAGGCACAAAGGCTCAGAGGTTCTCTACAAATGTTATTATGAGGTCTATTCTCTTTCTTCTTTGCTCTATTTTCTATTCTTTTTATCTTTATTCTCCTTTTTCTGCTGCTAGATATTAATTTTTCTGCTTCGCGCGACAACCAGCCATTGATCGCAAATTTGATGTTCTTTGTTGATGACCTGAACAGAATCGTAAAGCGCGCAGGTTGGGCAAACATGATACGGCTGGGCATAAACGGTATCGCCAATTTTATATTGATTTTTCCCCCGATTTTCTACAATCAAATGTTCTTCTGAATGCGAAATCGGAATTAGATTTTCATCACTTAAAATCACTAATCTTTTATCGATCGGATTTTCTGATGAAACGGCTTTGTATCCAATATCAACACAAAGCGTTGTATTTGTTGGTTTTGAAATCACCGTTCCTACAATAACCAAAGCGGGTTTAAATTCCTGTTCGGGTAAATTGGTTTGATAATTAGAATCCCAAAAAACAAAAGTTCCCGGACTGGATTCTACATTTTCCTGAGTCGCATAAAACGGAAATGTATTCGATCCTCCGGCAACGATTTTTAATTCGTAATCTGTTTTTTGCTGAAGTATTTCAATCTCTTTTTTAATAATTGAAAAGGAGTTTGAAGCTTGAATATTTCGTTCTTCAACAGTTCCTTTTATATGACCGTCGTAAATATGAAAACCTTCAAAATGAATGTTTTTTAATGCAATAATTTCAGAAGCTAAATCAATCCATTTATCAGAAATTGAAATTCCCGTTCTGTTCATTCCCGTATTTAGATCGAGAAAAATATTTAGAATCAGGTTATTTTTTTCAGCAATTTGATTTAAGGCTTTCGCCGATTCTAAATTGTCGACAATAGTCGAAAATTGAATATTTGGATATTTTTGAAGTAACGAAACCCATCTTTCTTTTTTGCACCAACAGGCTGATAGGCGAGAAGCACGTCCGGAATTTCATGTATGGCAGAAAGTTCGGCTTCGGCAATCGTGGCGCATTTTACTTTTTTGATGTTGTAAATTTTAAACAACTCCAAAATTTCGCCAATTTTATGTGTTTTGATGTGTGGCCTTAGTTTTTGAGTGTCGCCGTTTACTGCCCCAATAAGGCGTTCGAGATTAAACCGGATACGATCTTCGTAAACAGCCAAAAATGGAGTATCGGGAGGAGTTTCGGAATTAATTTTCCACCAATTTTTTTGCATAATCTAGTTTCTTGTTTTTTCTACCACTTCAATTAAATTTTGAAAAGCCTGAAGCGATTCTTCATACGTTAAACTCAAAAGCATTTCTTTCGAAAATAAATTAGAACCAATTCCAACACAAACAACGCCGGATTTGAACCATGATTTCAGATTGCTTTCTTCTAGAGTTACACCTCCGGTTGGCATTATTCTTAAATTCGGAAACGGCGCTCTAATCGCTTTTACATAACCTGGTCCGCCAATTTTATCGGCAGGAAAAAGTTTGACAACATCGGCACCTAATTTATTGGCGTGCAATATTTCGTTTAAAGTTGCTGCGCCGGGAATCCAGTAAATATTATTTTTTAAACAATAATTGCCAATTTCAGGATCGGTATGCGGACAAACGATACAATCTGCGCCTAATTGATGAAATGTTTCAGCATCGTCAACGCTTAAAATAGAACCAACAGCGATTTTAACCTTTAAATTATTTGCTTTTTTAAAGGCAACCATTTGAGTGAAAACCTCTTTAGCATTATCTGCACGAGCGGCAAATTCGATAATTTTTATGCCGGCATCACTGGCAGATTGCAGCACAATTTTGGCTGTTTCAATATTGATTTGTGTTACTAACGGAAGTACGCCTTGTGCTTTTAAAATGCTGTACATATGCTTAAATATAATTTTATCTATTGATTCTGTTACTCGCGCCATTTGCAATAAAATGGCTTATTTCTGTTGGATTGCTCATGGCAAAATCTCCGTGAATACTTTGTTTGATTACGCCGCAGGCCGTTGCCCAGTCGATACATTCCTGTGCCGATAATTTATTGGATAATCCATATAATAATCCTGCGTTGAAGGCATCTCCGGAACCAATTTGATCGGTTACCAAATGTATTTTGTATTCTTTTGTTTCGTAAAATTTGTCTTCGTGAAACAACATTCCTTTGTATAAATGCGCCAGTCCGTCTGATTTTCTAAAACTCATGGCGAGGGTTTTCAGATAAGGCATTTTTTCTTTTAATAACTCAAATGTTTTCCTGAAACGATTGGCATCGGATTCGTTTTTATCGGTTTTTATTCCGAAGTAAATTTCAATCGCATCTAAATCTGCAACGGTTATCGTACTGTATTGAAGCAAATCGGGCATAATTTCAGACGGATGTTTTCCGTATTGCCATAATTTGGATCGGTAATTAAAATCAGAAGAAATCGGCAATCCTTTTTTATGTGCCGAAAGAATGGCTTCTTTACAAACCAAACCAGCTTCGTTTGAAACGCCCGGACTTATTCCTGACCAGTGAAAATGGGTTACATCGGCGAAAGCCAAATCCCAGTTAATCTGATCTTTCTGAATGGTTGCAAAAGACGAATTGCTTCGGTCGTAAATAACCTGCGATTGTCTGATTTGATTTCCGGCTTCGACAAAATACAATCCCAAACGTTCTCCGCCATAAACACATTTTGAAGTGTTTACTTTGTATTTCTGCAATTCGTTTAAGGCCAGTTGTGCCAAATCATTCTCCGGTAATCTCGTAATATAATCGGTTTGAATGCCGAGTTGAGAAAGTAATACACAAACATTAGCTTCGGCTCCGCCCACATGAACTTTTATATCACTGGCTTGCGTAAAACGATTTCCATCTGCAACATTCATCCGAAGTAATAATTCTCCGAAAGTTGCAATTCTTGTTTGTGGTATGTTGATATTCATATTTTTTGTTTTTGCCACAGATTGTATTGATTAAAATGATTTTTTTCGCCACGAATTCACGAATTAGTTTAAGCGCAATAATTAGTAATAATTAGTGAATTCGTGGCGAAAAAATATTGAATCTGTGCGAATCTGTTTAATCCGTAAAATCTGTGGGCTAAATTCTTTAAATCTAATATAATTCGAAAACAGCTTCAACTTCAACAGGAATGTTGTCTGGTAAAGATCCCATTCCTACGGCGCTTCTTACGCCAATTCCGTTTTCTTGTCCCCAAACTTCGGCGAATAATTCGCTGCAGCCGTTTATTACGTAGGGATGTCTAAGGAAATCGCCGTTGCAATTCACCATTCCCAATACTTTTATAACTCTTTTTACTTTGTTCAGACTTCCAAAATTGGTTACAATTGTCGAAAGCATTGTTAAGCCAACTTGTCTCGCGGCCAGTTTTCCTTCTTCAATATCCATATCGTCGCCAATTCTTCCGATAATTAAAGATTTGTCGTCGCGAACCGGACCGTGACCAGAAAGATACAAATACTTTCCGTCGACTAAATAAGGTTTATATATACCAAGAGGTTGAGGCGCTGGCGGTAATGATAAGCCAAGGGTTTCAAATTTTTCCTGAGGCAATAAATTCATGATATTAATGTATTATAGAGTTTAAAATAAAAACGAAAACAATTCCCAAAACAGATACTAAGGATTCCATTACGGTCCATGATTTAAAAGTATCTTTCAGGCTGATATTAAAATATTCTTTGAACATCCAGAAACCCGGATCGTTTACGTGCGAGCACATCAAACTTCCAGCTCCAACAGATAAAACTAATAAGTTGGGGTCGAGATTATTAGTTTGTAATAAAGGTAATAAAACGCTGGCAGTCATTAATCCCGCTGCGGTTGCAGAACCTACACAAATCCTGATAATTGCCGCCATAATCCAGGCCAGTAAATAGGGATGAATATTGATTTGGGTTAATGTTGAAACAATAGTTTCGTTGACACCGCTTACGATCATTACTTCTTTCAGACTTCCGGCGCCACCTACAATTAAAACAATTAGGGCAACATCTTTTATGGCAATGGCGTAATCATCCATTACAGAAGTTAGACTTCGGTTCATTCTGATTCCTAAAGTATAAGTACAAATAAGCAAGGAAATCAGCATGATTATACTGGGTTCGCCAACTGTTTTGCAAATATTTAGTAGTGTTTCATTATCTGAAATTAATGGCAATATTGAAGTTATCGTTAATCCGAAAACGGGAAATAAGGCAGAAAATAAACTAACAGAAAAGCTCGGTTGTTTTCCTGCGTTTACCACTTCTTCAACATTTAAAATTTCATGATCAGATTCTGTTTTGATGTTTTTTAATAAATTCGAAAACAATAATCCCGCAATAAATATTGTTGGAACGGCAATGATGATTCCGTAAACTAAAACAAGACCAATATCAGCATTTAAAATACTGCTTAGTGCCATTGGAGACGGATGTGGAGGCAAAAAACCGTGCGCAACTGAAAGCGACGCAAGCATAGGGATTCCCAGATATACTTTTGACAGTTTAAATTGGTGGGCTACTGAAAAGATTAAAGGTACTAACAAAACAAATCCAACACTATAAAACAGTGGTATCCCAACAATAAATCCGGTAATCATTAAGCCTAAGCGGACATATTTTTCGCCTGTCCATCCCATAACTGTTTTGGCAATAACATTGGCTGCGCCCGATGAAACGGTAAGTTTACCAATGCAGGTTCCGAAAACGATAATCAGTGTAATTGAACCTAACATTTCGCCCAGACCTTTTTGTACCGTTTGCGATAAGGTGTTTATTGGCAGACCTAAAAATAAACCTGCCAGTAAAGCTGTTATGATAAAGGCAATAAACGGATTGATTTTAAACCAGGCAATTTGAATGATTAAAAACGCAATACATGCCGTAAGAATTAATATGCTCATTTATTTTTTTGTATTATTAGCTTATCGCAAAAAATTTAAACACATAGAAACATAGATTTTTTACTTGAATTAGGAGTTAAAAAAAGCTAGCTTTTAACACATAGTAACTATGTGTGTTAATGCAAGTGAAACGACTTTTGCACATTTTTAAACTATGTTTCTATGTGTTTAAATGAACTACGCGATTTTCTTCTATTATTTATCCCACCAAATTCTTGTCGTGAAATTATCTTCGCCTTGGCGTTTAACCGCTTCTGCTAAGTTAGCGGAATTGACTGAATATTCGCTGGTTGGGTATTTGAAACGTCTTGGAATTGTGCCGTTTGTAACATTTCCGGGAAAGTTTACCGGAACTAAAACCGGATATCCTGTTCTTCTCCAATTGGCATAAACTTCCTGTTCGTCTACAAAAAGTGCAATCCAGATTTGAGTATGAATCTGATTCATTTTATCTTCAAAAGATCCGGCGGCGTTGAATGGATTTGCAGTTAAATAAGGCGTTGCATCTGCAATTGTGTACGCTGTTCCGTAAATTCCCATGTTTAAAAAAGAAGCTTTTACTCCTTTTTCATATAAAGCCTGATCGGTTTCTCCAGTGTACCAGCCTCTTGCAGCAGCTTCGGCTAAAAGGAAATGAGTTTCGGCATTGCTTAAAATCATAATTGGCGCATCATATTTAAAAACCGTACTTTGATTTGGTTCAGAATAAGTGGCTTGTTCTGTAGGCGTTGGTGCTATTTTTGTTCCGTTCGGAAAACCTTTTTGAACCGCAAGACTTGTGTTTTGAACCGTTCCTTCCCAAACGCCTGCATAAACACTAATTCTAGGGTCGGCAGTAGCCTGTAAAACATCAATAAAAGTTTTGGCTAATTTTCCGCCTTCCACATTTTTCTGACCAAAAGATCCTGCGGTAAAATCTTGTTTTCTCGAATCAAAGCCAACCGGATTTCTGTTGATATCATTCGGTCCGTCTGTATATTTCATAATGGCATTGTCGGCAGTATTCAAAATTACACCGCCTGCAATTGCTTTATTTGACCAGGTTTGTGCCAATGCCGGATCAACTTTTGTTAATCGCATTGCCAAACGAAGCATTAACGAATACGAGAATTTTTTCCATTTTGCGACATCGCCGTTGTAGATAAAATCGGCATTGCCAAAAGTTGGTTTTGCAGGATCTAATGCCAAAGCAGCTTCGTCTAATTCTTTCAATAAATCTTTATAGATAAATTCCTGCGTATCGTATTTTGGCAGAAATATTTGCGTGCTGTTTGCTTTTGCAGCTTCTGTGTACGGAATATCTCCATATAAATCTGTAATTCTGTGATATAAATATGCTTTCCAGATTCTGGCAACATTCAGTTTATTGCTGTCGTTTTCATTGCCTTTTACGGCATCAATTACAATTTCGGTTTCATTTAAGGCCGTTGGATAAACCTGATTGAAATAAGCCGAAAAATAAACTTCATTGCTCAAATATTTATCTCCAACTCCGGATGCTTCTTTATAAGTGGCATAATGCTGTAACATTCCGCCGCACTCCAAAATATTCGTAGCAAAATAATTATTGTTTAAACCGTCTAAAATAGATTTGCTGAAAATGAAATTCGGGTTTGGTTTTTCAACAACATTCGGGTTCGTATTTATTTCTTCAAAATCTTTGGTACAGCTTGTCATACTTGCTAAAAGTACGCCTGTGATATATAAAATGGTTATCTTTTTCATGTCTTTTAATTTTAGAATTTAACGTTTAAACTTAAACCGAAACTTCTTGTTTTTGGCACTCCAAATTGTTCAACACCCTGAGCATTTCCTGCACTAAATACAGATTCGGGATCTACATTTGGTGTTTTCTTGTAAAGAATGAATAAGTTTCTTGCTACGAATGAAAGAGAAGCGCCCTGAAGTTTAGACAAACCTTTTATTTTTTCAATTGGCAACGAATAACCCAAAATAATTTGTCTCAGTTTGATGAAACTTGCATCGTAAACAAAAGTGGACGAGATGTTTCTTAAACCGTCATAATAGGTTCTCAAATTTTCAGGAGCAATAACCATATTTACCGGGTTTCCGTTTGTGTCAACTCCGGAAATTGGCAAACCTGATTCACGACCTTCAAGTGTTAATTTGGTTAAACCCATACGAGTTCCGTACAAATCAGTTCCAGAGTATAAACTTCCGCCGAATTTCCCATCAATTAAAAAGCTGAAAGAGACATTTTTGTATTTAAATTCATTGCTGATTCCCGCTCCCCAAGGATGAACTCCCTGACCTAATTCTTCAAGCGGACCTTGTGCTATAGTTGCAGAACCGCCACTTACGTTATAAACTGTATTTCCATCTGCATCAACACGAGGTTTGTATCCTTTTATGATACTGTATGGACGACCAACATCACTTGCAATTGTTACGTAACCGTTTACAGAAGTTGCCATTGTAATCGAGTTTAGCTGATCTGTAAGGGCTTCAACAGTATTTTTATTGTATGATCCGTTGAAAGTAGCATCCCACGAAAAGTTTTTATTGTTGATGATTTTTCCAGTAAGTAAAAGTTCAACACCTTTATTTCTCATTTTTCCAAGATTCAACAAAGCTGTATTTGCTCCTGAAGCTGTAGAAATTGTAGTTTCGACAATATCATTTGTAGTGGCACGATTGTACCATGCAAAATCTACATTTAAGCGATTATTAAAAAAACCTAAATCAGTTCCAATCTCAAATGTTGTAGAAGTCAACGGGCTTAAAGTCGAATTTGGAACTCTTGAACTTGTCGGGCCTTGCAATTGTTGACCGTTGTGTCCTCCCTGAATCATGGAGTAGGATTGATTTAATGCATACGGATCAGGAGTTGCGCCACCAACCTCGGCCCAGGAAGATCTAAGTTTTGCAAATGAAACAAATTCAGGCATTGTAATAATATCCGAAACAATGATACTTGTTCCCACAGACGGATAAAACACCGTATTATTTTCTGCAGATAAAGTAGAAAACCAATCCTGACGACCTGTAAAGTTTAAGAAAACGATGTTTTTATAATCTAAATCGACAGCGCCATAAACAGAGTTTGTTTTGGTTTTTCCGTAAGGATAACTATAAGCCAAAGTCGATAAATTGCTCAAAGCATAAAAATCATCCAGTACAAAATTTGATCCTTCTACTTTAGTTTCATCTCTAAGCGTTGTTCTTGAGTTAACCCCAACTAATGCGTTTAACGAGAATTCTTTATAAATGTTTTTCTTGGTATAATTAAGAATTGCTTCTGAATTTAAGTTGGATAATTTCATTCGTGAACCCTGCGCATATCCAACCGGATTGTTTAAAGTTGTTTTTGGGATGTATCCGAAGAAATCATAATCGGTATAATCCTGGCCAATTCTACCCTGAAGGAATAAATCACGGGTAAAATTTAATTTTACGTTTACCATTCCGATGAAACGGTTTTTAGTATCATGGTTTTTAATTTTATTTACCACAAAATAAGGGTTTGTAGCAACGGCAACCGGGTTCCATGCTTCTTCAACACCATTTGCATCATAGCCCGGGGCAAGATTTCTAATGTCGACAGTGTTTGCAATCATGTAAGTTCCCCAGTTGGCATTTGCTTCAGCATCAGAAACGGTAGGTCTGTTTTCTGATTTTTCTAAATTATATTGTGTTACAACATCAAACTTTAACCAGTCTGTTAAGTTAACATTCCCGGCAATGTTCAGCGTTTTGCGGTTAAAACCTGAATTTGGTAAAACACTTTCATTG
Source organism: Flavobacterium sp. AC274 (assembly GCF_979258275.1). Classification (NCBI taxonomy): domain Bacteria; kingdom Pseudomonadati; phylum Bacteroidota; class Flavobacteriia; order Flavobacteriales; family Flavobacteriaceae; genus Flavobacterium; species Flavobacterium sp. AC274. The sequence goes on from NZ_OZ409852.1 coordinate 1,000,354, forward strand.
TCCATATTCGAAAACGAAAGACGTCCTGTAGCTTTTTCATTTCCACCAGATAAAGCAATCGAATTGATAAAAGTTGTTCCCGTTTTATAGAAATTTTTAATATTATCTTTTTGTGCTACATAAGGTCTCGCAACACCATCAAACTGAATAACATTACTTCCGTCCATTTTTGCACCCCATGACCAGCGTCCGGCAGCAATGGCTTCGGCTTGAGTTGTTGGCTTTAGACCATTTGCTCCGGAACCATATTCATATTGCCAATCCGGAGTAATAGATGGAGTTTCAAAAGTAAAAGAACTATTGTACTCAACGCCAATTCCTTGTTGTGCAGCACCTCTTTTTGTCTGAATCAAAATGACACCATTTGCAGCATTTGCGCCATAAAGAGCCGCAGCCGTTCCACCTTTAAGAACCGTAATAGTTTTAATATCATCCGGATTTATAACCGAAGTTCCGTCGCCTCGGTCCACATTTATTCTTGTTGATCCGGCACCGTTTCCAATTCCCGGTAAATTCAATTGCGTATTATCAATCGGCAAATCATTTACCACATACATCGGCTGGTTGTTTCCGTTTAAGGAACCGTTTCCACGAATCACAACTCTGCTCGATCCGTTTGGTCCCGTTGCGGTGCTGCTTACGTTTACACCGGCAATTTTTCCAACTAATGCGTTGGCTATATTAGTTTCTTTTGCTTTTGTAAATTCTGTCCCTTTAAGTTCTGTTACAGCATATGCGACTGATTTGCTGCTTTTTTTAACTCCAAGCGCGGTTACTAAAACTTGTTCCAGAACATTTTCTGCAGGTTTTAGTCGGATTACTAAACTTGTCGTTTTAATTAAAGCAAATGATAAAGTTTCATAACCCATGTACGTTACAATAATATGGGCTTCGTTTTCCGGAACGGTTAATTTAAATTTTCCGTTCTCGTCTGATATTGTTGCAATTTTATTATTGCTTTCTGCATAAATAGTAGCTCCGGCAATTGGCAGACCGTCATCCTGGCCTAAAATCTGACCCGAGATTTCAACCTGATTGCTTTGTTGTTCAAAAAGATGCTTTTTTATTGCAATCTCTTTGGCGTTTGCGGAGAAGATGATTCCTCCGATAAACACTAATGAAATTAGCCTTGTTTTCATAATTTTTTTTGGTTAGTTGTTTTTTTTGGTTTTGCATTGATGTTCAAATATATATAAATATCTTTCATTGTTGCATATTTTTTGCATAAAATGCATATTTTTTGCAATATTATTTTCTGAAGTATTTTTAATTTCCAAAAGAAGCATGATTTTTAGCGGTGTTTTGAGAAATTTTTGCAGAATAGACTTTTTTTGCAAAAAATAATTTTCATATTAAAATTCGTATTTTTGAATTATGAAAATCGCACTTATACAATCAGATCTTTATTGGGAAGATGTTTCTAAAAACAGAAATAACTTCGAATCGAAAATAAATCAAATTGATTCAGAAGTTAATTTGATTGTTTTGCCCGAAATGTTTTCTACCGGATTCACTATGAATGCTTTGGCTGTAGCCGAAACAATGCAGGGAGAAACTATTTTGTGGATGCAGACAATGGCAAAACAGAAAAATTGCACGATTACAGGAAGTTTGGTAATCACCGAAAATGAACAGTTTTATAACAGAATGTTCTTTGTTTTTCCTTCCGGAGAAATTCAATATTACAATAAAAGACATTTGTTTACACTCGCCGGAGAAGACAAAACCTATACTGCCGGAACCGAAAAAGTGATTGTTGATTATTTGGGCTGGAAAATTTGCCTGCAGGTTTGTTACGATTTAAGATTTCCAGTTTTTGCCCGAAATGTAGAAAACTACGATTTACTTATATATGTGGCCAACTGGCCAAAAGTGCGTACAAATGCCTGGGATATTTTGCTAAAAGCACGCGCCGTAGAAAACCTGAGTTATGTTGTTGGCGTAAACAGAATAGGTTTGGATGCCAATAATTATGAACATATTGGGCATTCGCAAGCTGTTGATTTTTTAGGAAATTATATCCTCGAACCACAAGAAACTGAAGGTGTTTTTGTGGTCGAATTGGATAAAAATGTTATGGTGGAAACTAGAAAAAAACTAGATTTTCTAAGTGATAAAGATACTTTCGAAATTAAAATTTAGCTAACGATTTAAGCTTGAGTAAATTAATACAGGATTTAAATAAAAATAAACACGAATTACACAAATTTACACAAATTACATTGTGAATGTTTTGGGTGAAATTAAAATCAGTTTATTTTGTAATTTGTGCTAATTCGTGAAATCCGTGTCAAATTTCTGCTGGGCTGAATAGTTTAATCTAGAACGCTTTTTTCTTTTTCTGTTCTTCTTTTTTCTTCTTGTCGGTTTCTTTTTTCTCGACTTCAGGATTATACGGAATACTTAAATCGATAGTTTCATCAACGTCCCAATTGGTTCGAACATCGATTTCTTTTTGATAATAAAATACTTCCTCGGCATAGGTTTTATTTAAGAAATTACCTGAATCGTATATTTTGTTTTTATTATCATCATAAGTGATTCGCAACGTAAATGATTCCGGCTGCAATAAGTCAAATTGAATTTTTGTATTGCCTTCAGAATAATCGCTCGCCAGTACAACATCGCCTTTTTTATTGGTTATTTCAACAATGATTGGAAACCTTTTTACGTTTTTCAAATTCAATACTAAATTCCCGTAATCTGCATATTCTTTGGTATTCAATTTATACGATAAAGTGTCGTTTATGTTATCGTAAAAATCAGTCAGAGCACCAGGAAGAAAAGTAAACTTGTATTTTTCTAAAGGTTCTTTTTTAAAATCAACATATAATTTTTGCTCCAGTTCATTGTATTCTGTCGTAAAATCTACATCAAGCGAATCTTTATTGATTAATTTAATTTTCGACTTATCAAATTTTACTAATGGCGTTGCAGTTTCTAAAGTAAATCTGTCTCTAAAATTAATAACCCCGTTTTGTACTGCTGTTATATTTAAAGTGTCTTTCTTTTGATCCTTAATTTTAAAAGTGAATTTTTTATTGTAATTCTCTTTTGTTACTTCCAGCTGTAAGGAATCTGCTTTTAAAGGTTTATACCAAACTTGCAAAGAATCTTTTTTAGGAAATTGTGTTACAATAGTTTCCAGTATTTCATCATTGTTTTTAAGAACAATTTTTGGCTGGGAAAGTTTGAAATTTTGTTTTCCTTCATACGGTAAAAACAACCTGTTTCCAGAAGCTTGTATTGGTTTTAAAGTTTTTAGAGGTAATGTTTCTTTAAATAATTCTAATTCAAACAGCGTGTCATTTGGTACAGTAATAAAATGTTTTATAAACCCAATTTTATCATCTTTAGGATTAAATTTATTGTTGCTGCCTTTATCTTTCATGGCTACCAAAAGATATTTTCCTGCTTTTAAATTTTCAAGTTTAAAGGTTCTCAAACTGTCTAAAGTATTCGTAATATATCTGGGAAGATCTTTATAAACTACAGAATCTTTGTATTTGTCATTTACTTCATATAGCATCACAGAAACAAAATTATCGACATTTTTTTCGTAAGCATCTTTAACAATACCGCCAATAGAAAGTGAATCGATATAAGGGCCGGTTGAAAAAATGTATTTAAATTGGTTCATCGCATTACCTTCATTATTGTCTGTAATACTTTGCCCAAAATTAAAACTGTATGTTGTATTAGGTTGTAAGGTGTCTTTGATTTTTATCGTTAAAACTTTGCTGACATTTGTTGGCGTAATAAGAGGCTCGTGTTTCATTGGTGGCGAAATAACAAGCTGTTTGTTAAGGTTTTTAAGCTTAACATATTCATCAAAATTTAAGACGATTTGATCTCCTTTAAAATCAGTATTGAAGTTTTTAGGCGAACTTGAGCTTAACACAGGTGCCAAAGTGTCTTTTAATCCGCCGGTAATGCTGCCTCTTTTGGCACAGCTCATCATTAACAATACGAATAGAAATGGAATATATTTGAAGTTGTTTTTCAACATAACTGTTTTAAATTTGATTGCACAAAATAACGATTATATTTGCTTTAATCGAAATTTTTTATCTATTTATTAGGAATTCCACCTTTCAGTTTTTCTTGTTTTTTTGAAGTTCGATTCAGAAACCGGATTATAATTTCTTACTTTTGAATCTGCATTTAATTTAATTGGTTTGAAAAATAATATTTTAATTGGTTTTGTGTTTTTACTGCTTGTTTCCTGTAGCAAAACAAAAGAGCCAATTGTATCTTTTTATTATTGGAAAACTATCTTCAAATTGTCTGAAACCGAGAAAGAAGTTTTAAGAGAAAATAACGTCACGAAGCTTTATATCCGTTATTTTGATATTGGTTTACATCCCGAATCTAAAGAACCAATTCCGATAAGTCCGATACATTTTCAGGAAAATATGGGCGGCTTTGAAGTTGTTCCGGTTGTTTTTATCAAAAACAAAGTCATGCTGCAAACCAATCTTGATATTGAAGATTTATCTCAAAAAACTTTTCGTTTGGTTGAAGAAATAAATGCAAAAAACAAAATTGCATCTCAGGAAATTCAAATTGATTGCGACTGGACGCTTGAAAGTAAAGGCAATTATTTGAAGTTTATTGAGCGGTTTAAGAAACTTTCGCATAAAAAACTCTCCGCAACAATACGATTGCATCAGGTTAAATATTTCAAAAAAACCAAAATTCCAAATGTAGATTCCGGAGTTTTAATGTACTATAATATGGGTTCAATTGCCCCCGATGTGGAAAATTCTATTTACAGTTCTAAAATTGCCGAAAAGTATCTTAAAAGTTTAAAGAAATATCCGTTACATCTTGATTTTGCTTTGCCAATATATTCCTGGGGAGTTCATATTCGAGATGGAAAAGTGATAGGTTTACGTTCCAAATTAAATGTAAGCGAACTTAAAAAAGATAAAAACTTCGAGCAAATTGATGCGATATTCTTTAAAGTAAAAAAATCAAATTATAAAAATGGAGTTTTTTATGAAGAAAACGATAAACTCAAAATAGAAGCCATTTCTGCAGAAGATTTAAAAGAAATGGCACAAGAGTTGGATGAAAATTTAGCTCAGACACCAAACGAAATTATTTTTTACGATTTAGATGAATTCAATATAAATACCTATGAAAAGAATATTTTTAAACAAGTTGTTTCTTATTTCTAGTGCTTCTTTCCTTTTTGTTTACGGAATAATTTATGCCTGCGCTGGTGGAGACGACTGGGATTTTTTTAGTTACAACTCCAATTTTACGCCTGAAACTTTTACGGATAAATCATATACGCCACTTTTTTTATCGGGAGATATTTTTTACGGAATTGGTTTTGATACACAGCATAATTCGAGATTTAATGAAGATATAAAATCAGACTGGGAAAATTATTTAAAGGGAAAAGCAGATGCTTCAACGGTAAGCTATTTTTTGATTGGTGAAGAAACGCCAATGTATTCATCTGAGAAAAAAACGCCTCAGAATAAAACTGATATCACGCAGCTTCATGTTTTTTGAAAACTAAAAAAGACAATCCGACTTCTTTAAAATGGGGAAAGAAAATCAATTTGAAAGATGATAAAGTGAAGAGCTTTATCGAATTTTTGTATTTGGCGCAAAAAATAGAAACCGTTTCCATTGGAGAAGATTACTGGAGTTATGATCCGGTTGTGGCCAAAACTTTCAATGATTTTAAAATGATTCAGTCTATTGAAAATGTTTACAATACAAGTAAAGATATGTTTTTGCAAAACAGGTATTGGTTTCTTGCCATGAAAGCCTATTTCTATAGCAGTAACAAACAAAAAGCGATTGATTTTTTTAATAAAACAGAAAAATCAGTTCCTAAAAATGTATTGTATTATCGTGGGCTTTCATACGTTGCGGGAATAAAACATAAACAGAAAAAATATTCAGAATCTAATTGTCTGTATGCACAAGTATTTGATAAATGTCCGGAATTGAGAATTGTTACGGCTTACAGTTTTCACCCTCAAAATGATGCCGATTGGAATAAATCATTGTTTTTGGCTAAAAATAATAGTGAAAAAGCAGCGCTTTGGGCAATTCATGGATTTTATAAAGACGAAAAGAAAGCGATCGCTAAAATTTATGAACTTGATCCCAAAAGTGAACATTTGAATTATTTATTAACCCGATTGGTAAACGGGCAGGAGCAAAGCATTAATAATTCGTTTGAAGAAAATGCCAAAGATAATCTTCCGGCAAAAAAACAAACTGTCGCCGAAAACAAGGAGCTGAATAAAAGTAAAATCGATAAGGCTGCATTTGATGTAGTTGCTAAAATTGCTGCGGCAGGAAATACCAATAAACCTTATTTATGGGATATCTCGTTAGGATATTTACAAACGTTAAAAGGCGATTATGCAACAGCAGAAACTAACTTTGACAAAGCCGAAAAAACAATGCCTAAAACAGAGTTGGCAAAACTTCAGTTAAGGCTGCTTCGTTTTGTAAACAATATGAGCAAGATTGACAAGCTTACAGATAAAAATGAAAAAACAATCCTTGTAGATTTGAATTGGTTATATCAGGAACTTCCAAAAACATATAAAGGGCAGGAATTTCGTTATCAAAATGCTGCGCAGTGGAGTAAAAATTATTTAGCATCGCTTTACAGAGCAAAATCAAATCCGGTTATGGCAGAATTATTTGGTGATACTCCGGATAATTATTGGGGTCGTGGAAATTCTTTTTACGACAATGAAAAGAACTTACTGGATATGAAAGCGTTTTTGGCTAAAACAGATAAAACCGAAATCGAAAAAATAGCAGCAGGAATTTATAGTTTGAAAGTAAAAGATATTAGCAACTTTCAGGCAGTTCAGGCAACTTTTAAAAATAAAATCCCGGAAGCAATTGGTTTTATTCAGCAAACAGATTCTGTTCAGTATTATCAATTTTTGGGAAATCCGTTTAACGGAAATATAAAAGATTGTCATGATTGTGATCATTCGGCTTATCAAAAAAAGAAATATTCTCAATTGGATTTTCTAACCACAATAAAAGAAATGCAGGATAAACTGGCTCAAAAAGAAGATGTTTATACAAATAGTTTATTGTTAGGAAATGCTTTTTATAATATCACACATTTTGGAAATGGAAGAACTTTCTATGAAATAAGCATTGTAGGTTACGGTTCAAGTCCGTATTCATTTAGAGATTCGATGAAAAAAATGATTACAAATTGTGATGTGCCGAAAATGTATTATCAAAAAGCATTAGAAGCGGCTACGACAAAAGAACAAAAAGCAAAATGTATTTATATGCTGGCAAAATGCGAGCGCAACGAATATTACAACACTAAATACAATAGCGTAAACAGCTGGTGGGAAATTCAGGATGACAAAGTTAATTTTATCGCCTGGAATGGATTTAAAACCTTGAAAAAGGATTATTCTGACACTAAATATTATCAGGATGTAATTGCAGAATGTGGTTATTTTAATACTTATATTAATCAATAATAAAAGCAAATGGTAAATAAGATTGAACATATAGGAATTGCAGTAAAAAATATTGAGGAGTCAAATATCTTGTTCGAAAAATTATTAGGGGTTTCTTCTTATAAATCAGAAGAAGTACAAAGTGAAGGTGTTTTAACTTCATTTTTTCAAACGGGAACGAATAAAATTGAACTTTTGATGGCGACAAATCCAGAAAGTCCGATTGCGAAGTTTTTGGAAAAAAAGGAGAAGGAATTCATCATATTGCTTTTGATGTTGATGATATTTCTGCAGAAATAGAACGGTTAAAAAGTGAAGGATTTGTGCTGATTAATGAAGTTCCTAAAAAAGGTGCCGATAATAAATTGGTTGTTTTTTTGCATCCGAAGAATACAAATGGCATTTTGGTAGAGCTTTGTCAGGAAATTAAATAAAAAAACTTGGTTTTGGTTTTTAAATAAGATATTGAAAATCAATTGTGTTTTTAACATGAGTGGATATGATTTTAAATTAAATGCAAATCAAGCCTTAAAATATTTGGAGTGAACGAAAAATAGTAGTAATATTGCATCCTCAAACCGGTCCTATAGCTCAGCTGGTTAGAGCACCTGACTCATAATCAGGTGGTCCCTGGTTCGAGCCCAGGTGGGACCACATTTTTAGAATAAGCCTTTACAGAAATGTAGAGGCTTTTTTGTTTTCTTATGACAAGCATTTGAAGAACATCAATTGTTTTATAATTAATTAGTTTTGTTTACTTTATATAACATAATTTATTATAATACGACCATTTATTCTAAATCTTGTCATTTCTTCTGATTTTTGCGAGAATCTTGTTCCCGTATATATCTGCTTTAGATATTTTTCATAACTCTTGAATAATTGAATAATTTCAACGAATCATTGGTTTAATCTGCAAAGACTTTTTGGCTAATTACAATTTAAAAAATATAAATGATGATCCTATCATGGTCATCTTTTGTAACTGATAGCTGTTGATTGTTAGTTGTTTATGGAGTTGTATTTTAAATGTCACTAAATAACTCATAACAAATGAAGCAATAATAATTTTTCAATAATAGAAATTTGTATTTTTTTGAAATTCAGTAGTTTTTTTAAATATAAAAAACAGACAAATTCTCTGCCACACCAAGTAAATACTGGATTCTTACATATTAGAATTATTCTATTAATCCTTTTTTATTTTTTTGATGAAAAAATTTACAAATTGGCTTGCTTATGTTATTTGTAGTTGTATATTCGTACAAACAAATTGATTGCGAATCCTCTTCATCTTCCTACAAGAAGCAAATCAAAAAAGTACTTTAAGTACAAAAAAGAGGTATTCTAAAATCATATAGAATACCTCTTTTTTTGTTTATACTAGTCAGGCAACAGAGAGAGGGTTCTAAAAACAATTTTTAACAATTTCACAAATTAATTATTTTTATTATGGCATTTAAAGCAATTTTAGAATTCGAAGGAAACGAGTACCAAGTATTATTCTCAAAAGTTGATATGTTAAGACATACTGATGGTAAAGGAGCAGTTTCATCTGAAATTAAAGGAGGTAGATTAAACCTAAAATTAAAATCTACAGACAATACTACTGTTATCGAACAGGCAGTAAACAGTCAGCACAAACCTGTAAGCGGAAAAGTAAAATTTTTCAAGGCAGATTCTGAACAAGTAATGAAAGAGCTTTCTTTTGAAAATGCATTTATTGTATTCTTCAGCGAGCAGCTTGATGCTATGGCAGAAACTCCAATGACTACTGAGATTACTTTCTCTGCAGAAAAAATCACATTAGGAAATGCAACATTAGATAACAATTGGGCTAAAATTTAATTTTTCCCTATTGACAAACAAGAAGCGGTTATGTCGCTTCTTGTTTTTTTATGCAATTTATTGAACAAAACATTGATTAGTATCACTTCTATATTTTCAGAACATGATATTTTTAGCTTAGAATCGAATTCGGTATAAGAACTTTAGAAATAAGAATTTTAGACTATAATCTATTTAAGTTAAAAATTAAAAATCAAACTTATAACTAAACATATTATGGTCATTCCTAAAATAATATTTGGTATTGATAGAAAAGAAATCTCACATTTCACCACTATCGAACTACACCAAACCATAAATAACCACCATCATTTTAAAATTAGTGTTCCGCATTCTGTGATAGAACAACCAAGAGCATATACGATGCAGAGTGCACAAAAATGGTTGGGAGGCGTTTTGCACATTGTTTTTGAAAACAATAATAATTTTTTGGGAATAGTAACCAATATTCAATATGCCCAGGAATTAGGACATGTGGGAAGCCAAATTATTATTTCGGGTTATTCTAAAACCATACTTCTTGAATCAGGACCAAAACTCAATTCCTGGGAAGATACCAACTTGCAGGATATCATTGAGGGAGTGATAAAAACAGCTGCAGGAGAACAATTACAAAACGACATCAAACCTGAGTTTGGCAACAATTTGGAATACCAAACCCAATACCTCGAAACTGATTTTCAATTTATACAACGCTTAGCCAAACAATACAACGAATGGTTGTATTATGATGGAGAAAAACTTTTTTGGCAAGCCAAATACAGCTACAGAGTTTACAAAACTGATTTATAACAAAGATCTTTATAACCTAAACATTTCTGTTCAGGCGATTCCCAACCAGTTTGGAGCATTTACTTATAACGAAGATGCGGGCAAACTGTATCAGGCCAAGACGAGAGACCAAATAGAAGGATTTCCAAAATTAGGTACTGATGCCATAACCGCTTCTCAAAAACTATATGCTACATCATCATTAGAATATGGCAGAATTGCTGCTGGTGACGATATGTATTTGCAAACCATACTGCAAAACAGACAGCAAAGTGCAGCAGCAGAATCTAATTTTATAACTGCAACAAGTCGAAACAGAAGCTTGCGAATAGGCATGAGCATTAGTATAGATGCCATGCAGGTAAAAGACAAATTGGCTGCATATACCAGCGGACAAGACATTAATAAAATCAACTACGAAACCAACGAAGTAGGTATTTATATTATCACCGAAATAACTCATAAAGCCAGCGACATTGGCGAATACGAAAACAGTTTTAAAGCACTGCCGGCCAAAATACGCAAGTTGCCTGAACCAAACATCGCTTTTCCTGTAGCCCAAATGCAACAAGCTGAAGTAGTAGATAACGACGACCCAAGAGGACAAGGCAGGATACGTGTAAAAATGCTATGGCAATCCACCAAACAACAATCTACACCATGGTTACGCGTAATGACACCTGATGCAGGAACCAGTGGTGAGGTGAGCACCAATCGCGGTATGGTTTTTATCCCCGAAGTGGGCGATCAGGTTATGCTGGGGTTTCGCTATAACGATCCCAACAGACCATTTGTAATAGGTAGTTTATTTAATGGTAAAACGGGAACTGGCGGTGACCTTAAAAACAACATCAAAAGTATTTATACCCGTACAGGAAGCACAATTACTTTTGACGAAGGGAATTCGAGTATTCTGGTAAAAGACCCATCAGGCAATACCTGGTTTATGGATGGTAAAGGAAATATTAATGTTACTGCACCAAAGAATATTACAATGCAGGCAGGCGAGGATTTTACTATCAACGCAGGTAAAAATGTAAAAATTGGTGCGGGAGAAAATATGGATTGTGATGCAGGAAACAACATTTCTCAAACTGCCGGTAATGATTTAACACAAAGAGCAACTGGAGATATTACTGAAAGCTCAGACAATAGAAGAGAATTGGTTGATAAGGATTTTTTACGTCAGGCAGATACCTCAAATGTAATAGCTTCCGGAGTTACTATTTTTAGCAATAAAGAAAACTTAACCCTGCAAAGTGGTAAAACCGTTGAGGTTAATAGTGCAGAGAAATCTAAAATGTTTTAAAATTATGGGAATCAACAAAATTTCTAAAAACAGAAAAGTGACTGTAAATCAGGAGTATAATTTGGTGGTTGGTGGTGAATTAAAAAAAATCGCCAATCAATTTAATGTGGAAGCTACTCAGGAGAACCTGATTTTAATTTCAAATAAAAAGATAATATCAGATGGCAACAAACGTTAGTTTTGGCAATTATACGCCACCAGATAAAACGGAAAATAAGATAGATGAATTTACTTTCGCAGTGCTATTTGACGGTACCTTAAACAACCAGCGTAATACCTACATTAGAAAAGAAAAAGAAAAAAGAAAAAAGGAGTTGTTTATGATAAACAAGCGGTAAAAGATGATCCTTGGGGTATGGATAAAGGCAGTTATGAAAATGATTATTCTAATGTAGCCAAAATGCAAAAATATTATTCATTAGGAATAGATAAAGCATTATACGTTGAAGGCATAGGTACTCTGGATGGCGATACTGATACTGTTGCGGGTTATCTTACAGGGACAGGAGAAACAGGCATAAGAGCAAAAGTGCGTTCCGGCTGCGAAAAAGTTTTTAACGAGGTAAACACACTTAAGAGCAAAAAAGTAAATTTAGTGTTAGACGTCTTTGGTTTTAGCCGTGGCTCGGCAGCGGCAAGAGCTTTTGTTAATGAAGTCACCAAAGGGGCATACACCGCCAGCAAGGTATGGGATGCGGAGGGAGAAAAATACAAATACTATGACCTGGATTCAAAAGGCAGTCGAGAAAGAACAGTTGCCCAAACGAGGTCATTTGGGCTTGTTGTTCGAGAAAAATAAAATCGAAATCAATACCGTAAAAATTCGGTTTGTTGGGTTATATGATACTGTTTCGTCTTATGGTGTTAATTTTGAAGACGATACGACAGGTAAATCTGATGTTCGGGAAATAAATTTAAAAGCAATAAGCGATAGGGCTGTTGAAAATGTAGTGCAAATAGGTGCTGGTCATGAATGGCGCAAAAACTTTAATCTTACCAATATTAATAGTGCTGGAAGTAAAGGTATTCAATACATATTACCCGGCTGTCACTGTGACATTGGAGGGGCATATGAAAGCGGATATTTTGAGCAGGAGCATTTAGTTAAATTAGATAAAGAAGGCGAAGGTGCACTACTAAAATACGGCTCTGCAAGTAAGCAATTTGAACCTTTTAAGGAAAAACACAAAAAAGAGCTGGTAGATAGCGGCTGGTACAAACCAGATCAGTTAAAATATATAATGATCACAGACAATCATTATATTATATACAAGGGTACTCGTTACATAGACCAGAGGTACAGCTTTCTTTCCTTACACTTTATGTGTGAGTTTGCCATAGAAAAAGGTGCAGGTTTTGATATGGATGGCTTAAAAGAAAAATTTAAAATACCAGAAAAAGCAGGAGATAAAGAGCACATTTTGGGTTATGTAAAAAAGAAATTAGAAAAGTATATAGAAGTCGTAAAAAACACCAAGGATTACAGTTCTACTATATCTTATAAACAATACCTTGATTTTGCCAATGAAAAAACATTAATTAACACCAACCTGCATTGGTCAGCCACAGATAAAACAGGCCATGCGCCAAGAGCGAATAAAATAAGAAAAATAATAGATGGATAATCCTGGAAAACAATTAATCAAAATTATACTCCTGCTTACCTGGAGTATAAACCTAACTTCTTGTCAATATTTTACCATGAAAGAATATAAATACGACGCTTATGCCAGTTGCGATAAACAATACCCCATTGATATATTTTCAAGCTCTTTTCATACCGATAATGATTTTCTACCCTTAGTTGATGCTAGTCCTAGTTTAATGGGACCTTGGGGTGCAGGAGGTAATGATGTAAAAGGAGATGGTTTTAATGAATTAGCTAAAAATTTAGGAATTTATTTTTATTCAGACACTGAGGATAAGTTTTATGAAGGTCAATTTGATTTGCCTTATCAGGAAATAGAGAAAATGTTACAAGAAGAAAGTACAGACCCGTCTAATCAAGGTAAAACCTTTGATGACTCACAATCTGGTAGAGAATTAAAATATATGAAGTATGATAAGATCATTGCAAGTGTTTCTTTAGGAGGAGAAGTTACAGTTTGGATGTCAGGCATGAGAGAGCAAAAACTAATAGCCACCTACTATGCAAAAGAAATGGCAAATGTAAAATGGCAAGATATGTATGAATACGGTACCCGTGAAGAAAGAATCAAGTATAATATGGATAAGGGGCTTTCAGAAAAAGTAAAACAAGAAATAAAAAGTAAAACATTGCCCTATAAATTATGGCAAACCTATAAAGAAAAATACAATTGGTCATTTAAGTTGATAGGTACAAATGGAGAGAAATTAAATGAGATTTATTTTAAAATGATCAATGCTGAAGAAGAAAGTGTCTATAGTAACAATCCTTTATTGAATAGTGATCCTCCTCAGCCTAGGGCTATTCCTCAAAATTTAGAGCTAAGATGGCAAGATGCATCAGGACAAAAATATGTTGCTAGAGTTATGTTGCGAGAAGATATTATATATTATTTAAATAGATATCATTCTGAAATAATTACAGGTAAAAACCCACAAGATTTTCAGGAAGAAGAAATATTTAAAGCATTCAAGTGCCTGGATAAAAGCAAACCAGTTGAGATTTTGTTTAAAGTTAACAGCTCAAATAAAGAGGTTAAAGTAATAGTGAAACAGGAAAATAGAGAAATTATACTCACTAAAATAATTGTCAGGGTTTTTAAAGATTAATTGTAGGGTTGCCAGCTATAAAATTCAGGTAAAACCTATAAAAACTAATACAATATATAAATGAATCAAAAAGAATTTCTCAAAGAAAGAAATAGCGATTGGAGTATTCTGCTTATTATAGCTAATATAACATTGCTTATTATTTATATGAATGTAGGTAATTTAAAAGATGAGCTAACATCAGAGGGAAAATTTCTCTGGCTTAGTATGAGCGTGAATGTTTTATTGGGTTTTTATGCATTTAGTTATCATGGAAAAAAATACCAACTTGGGAAAGTGTTTTTTATTTTACTTTCAATATTTAATGTGTTGTGCTATAGTGCACTATGGATTTCTTCGAAATCATTTCGTCCTTAAAAACCTGAAAAATGAAATTTAATTTTATCAATAAAGCACTTATAATAATAGCCTTTGTGCTGTTAATAGGAATTTTATACAGTGTAATTAAATAGAATATATAAAACTAAAAATTTTATGACACGATATTTAAAAACATTAACACTATTTTTTGCAATAAGTCTAATTGCTTTGTTGGGAATAATTGTTTCCTCAACAATTATGATAACCCTTTATAGTGTCGACCAATAAATGCAAGGTTGGATAAATCTCCTATGGGTTCCGTTTATAATTACAGTAGTAATAATAGACAGAATTTGTGTGAGGATATTTGGAGTAAGGAAAATTAACAAAATTGAGATCTATATCATGGGAACTATACTTTTATTGTTCTTATTTTATAGAATGTCTATCTTTTTTTCAGAATTGTAGCCTAATTTTTAACCTGCAAAACAATAAAATCCTATCAGGAGAATAGATTTTGAGAATATGTGGTAGCACAAAAATTAAGATAAAGATCCTACGCTAGAATTCTATTTTTTGAGGTATTGTAGTAGCTAATTTGCCTAGTTATAAAATTTTAAGCCAGTGTTTTAATAAGAAGATAAAAAAATATTAAGAAAATGATTTACCGGACATATTAACTTAGCTACTACAGCATATTTGGGCAATATACTTAATGAGGAAGTTGGTTTTGTATTCAGAATGTTTGGGCAAATCCGAAATGAGTCGTGATTTAATTCTAAACCTCTTGTCGCAAGAGAACTCCGTTAGTGATAATTTTATGAGCGGTATAAACGAAGTCGTCAAAAATGAAACAAGATTTAAAGAAACACATTTTATTTAGAATTGTATTTGGACTTATTCCAATTGGAATTCTTGCTAATTTAATTTTTTTACCTAAAAAACAAAGTGTGAATAGTGGAATTGGAATAAATGTGCCTCTCTTTTTCGCATTTACTTTATTGATACTATTTGGAGCTTTTCTATTGTTTGAAATGTTTAAATTATTTTATAATGCCAAAATAAAACACGCAGTTTCTAATATTGGAATAATATTACTTATTACAGCTTTATATATTATAGAACTATACTTAAATCATTTATTAAATTAATAAAAATTTAGAAATCATCTGCTGCGTGAGCGTATCGCTCCTGAACATAAAAATTACGACAATAAGAAGCCATAAATACAATAAAGAATGAGCATAATTTATCTAACAAAATATCCAATAAAAGAAGGAGAAACACTAGAGAGTGTTGCCGAAAAATTAAATATTGACACAGAATACTTAAAAGAGGTACACAATGCTAAGGCTGGATTTTGGGATAAAATTAGAAGCAGGTTTCCTAAACACCTGACTGAGATTTATGTTTATTCGGATGTATTTACAGAACAATCGCCTGAAAAAAGAGAAAAAAGAAATAGGGATAAACCTGATTCCTATTCCTTTTTATAACCTAAAAACGTATGGTTATACGCTTGAAAATTATGAGGGAGATCGTCTAAAAAATAAGATTCATTATGAGATAGATACGGTTTATAAAGAAAATGACTATAATTTAAAAATTATAGAAATAAATCGCAAACAAGTTTATATAAACCATAAAATGCCTGACGTTGCAATAGAACAACTCTTAGATAAAATTGCCCAAAACATGTTTCCTATCGCGCTGGAAATTAATGATAGCGGAGTAATAATAGCAATTGCAAACCATAAAGAAATAAAAAAACGCTGGCTTGCTAGTAAAGAGGAACTAATGCAGTATTATAAAAAAGAACAGTCAGATGCGATCATAAACAAAGCAGACTTGTACTTTAATAACGAAAAACAATTGATGGGAATGCTGTCAAATAACTGGTTTTTCAATCTGTTTTTTAAACCTATATATCGTAATTCTCCTGAAATTCAATATACAACCAAAATACCCTTCTTGTCGAAGAGATTAGTAGAATATGAAATAAAACAAACCCTGGATGATGTTTATACCAAGAGCGGTAAAGTAATTATCAATCATATAGGAAAAATAACAGATCACCGAACTATTGATGAAGTTTTGCAAAACAAAACGGTATTGGAAAAAGAGCGCCCAAATATTCAATACATACAATCTGAGGGAAATGTACAATATAAACTCAATAGTGCTGATAATAGCATGTTTTCTATAATAGGAACTTTCAATACCAAAATGAGCAACGATAAAATCAACAAAGTTCAGATAGAAATATATCAACAATAGATTTTTGTTTGAATTGAAAAAATAAAAAATTATGGCAGAAAAACACGTAGTTGTTCATGGGGCTACTTGCGAATGCAAGTTTAGCGAAACTCCTAAAACCGATATTTTACAGGTCAAAACACACTCCAAACATTATGGCAATGATAAAGATGGGTCTAAAAAACTTATTGCTACTACTAAAGAAATTGGGCAGACCCTGGAGGCAAACACCTTTGGCAAATGCAAAAAGCAGCCCATGGGTTCTAGTTACAAACCTTGCCAGGCCGTAATTACAGAGTGGAGTGGTTTTTATCAGGAAGTTACCCTCTCAAACCAGGGTAAAATTTTGCTTGAAGACAGTAAAGCCACCTGTCCAATAGGAGGAACGGATTGCATAATTATAAAAAATCACGGACAAGTTGCAGAACTAAGCAAGCAAAATATAAAAAATACCAGTCCTGAAGTTGCAACCGAGTTATTTCCCGGCTTCGATTTGGATGATTCAGAAAATGATATTTTAAAAATACCTAATAATTTATAATCAAATTAGATGGAAAAACAAGTACACATCATACCTAAAAAGGTCGAAGAAGGACAAAAATACGATCCTAAACTAAACAGTTTAGTATTAAAAAAAGCTGGACCTTTTAATATAGCAATAAAAGAATTAGAGGAGCTAAGAAAACAAAAGCCTGTACCTCCAAAACTCTTAACCGAATTATCTAAGGAGAATTATAATTTACTAAGCGAAAGAGGAAAATGGAATTATACTGTTAATGTAAAACAATATAATATTGATGTAAAAAAATACAGTGAAGAACTAAAGGTATATAATGAAAATTTTAAAAAATTCGAAGACTTAAACTGGACCTGGCAATTAGTATATAACGGATTAGATCCCAATAAAATAACACATTATGCTGCTTTTATAAAAGGCATTCATGAGCGTATCTCATTTCCTAAATTATTAGAAGGAGGAGGTATTGCGTGGCTCGAGGCCTGGCATGAAAATGAAAAACCCAAAGGAATATCTCCCTTCGGGATGTATGTGCAGGCAGAAGGTGTTGCCCAAATTGTTCGTGCAGAATGGACTGATTTAAGATACAATACAATTAATCAGGGTACAACAGTAGCTTTTGGATCTAAGGTTATATTGCATATTTACACTGCCGGACTTTATGGTCAGGAAGTTGAGGTGCATTTGGCAGATAGTGATATATTTACGCCTAATGATAAACTAAAAATTGCCGGAGAAGATTTTTTTACCCGTGAGGTAAAAGTTCATAAACTAAAACCTAACGATATTAATAAAAAAGGCGTCTCTGGTATTCTAACAGTAGATAACGCCCAGGTAGATTATGCACAAAAAATAGAAATAGAAGTAGTCCTTGATAATGCGTGGATAAAAACGGCAGGAGCCAATTTACAAATATATGCTGTCGTAAAATCTATAAAAACAGGAACTTTTTTTAAGGAGTTTAGCAGGAGTTGTATACACGTCAGTGACGAGAAAAAAAGTATAACACCAGATCAGGAGCCAATTCCGGCTACCAATATGCCTTTGATTGTAGGGGATGTTGAGACTAATGTGGCGCATTTTCAGCATTGCAGGTATGATAGTATTAAACTCGATGGTACCTCTGTTTTTGATTCTAACAATATTTATCAACGAATAAAAACGACAATCGATGTAGAAGTTATTGCAGGAAAGAAAAAACTCGCTTTCTGGATTTTGATTTTCAAACTGTAGAATGCGAAAATAAACCTGTCAAACACATTAACAAAGAACTTACAGTACTTAGCATTCCAAAAGATTATGAATTAAAAATTGATTCCAGTTCTAAAGCTGAGCATAAAGTTGATAAAGAAGAAAAAAAATTAATACAATCTGAATCGAGTAATAAAACTTCGACGATGGGTATGAAGACAACGCAAAAAGAAAGTGTTGTTTCCGAAAAAGGTATTGTAACAGTTAGACAAAAACAAATAGAGTTTGATACATTTTATAATTATGATATTCCGCAGGATGCTAATGCTGTAACTACTTTTTATAAGGCAATGAAGTATTTCTGGCTTCCCAATTTAGGCGCAGAAAAAATAAATACTATCACAGCAACTGCAAAGAGTTGTGCTTTTCAACAAAATATAAATATTGCAATATATCCAGACATTAAATGGACATTAAAATTTGGGTTTAATGTAAAAAAAGAAGATATTGAAAAATTAAATAAAAAAGGAGGAACTTTTGCACCTTTAAAAACCTTTGAAGATAATGCCAAAGAGAAGGATGAGGCTAACTTTAGAGCTAATGAAAACGACACAACTGAGAAAGGCAAAAAAAATAATGAGGCTAATCTAAGACGAAAAGAAACATTAGAGAATGCTGAAAAGTACTTTACTCAAAAATACGATCTAAAACCCAAAGCAACTGAAGTAGCACCTGTAGACAAAGGAACAAGTTTTAAGAAGCTTCTGGAGATATTAAAAAGAATAACAGTTTCTTTAGAAGAAGAACATTATGGAGGAGACATTAAAAATGAATTAACTGACGAGTTTGTAAAACAACTTTACCGACAGTTAGGACAAGTTATTATATTAGCTGGAAAAGGAGTTGGGTTAATAGAAGGTGAATATGATAAAAAAGGGTTTTCTTCTCAAGAAGACAAAAGTATTGATGGTTTAATGGAGAAACTCAAAAGAAAAACTGTTGAATATGAAATATTATACCCTAAAGTATCAGGTGCAGGTTCATGGTATTATGAACAAATAGACGCTAAAAAAATCCAACATTAGCAGGAAGGCAAGGATTGGGTATAGATTTAATATTAAAAGCTGCACCACTTTTAGGTGTCTCCATAAAATGGGATATATTAGAGCTTTTATGCAGAAGACACCCTATTGCTTATGCAGTATTAAAAGCTATTGATGCCTTATTGTATATATTAGCAGATGATCCAAGCGCTATAACTTGTGAGTTTTCAGTATCTGGACAAATAGATAACACTGTTGATTTTCAATATAACACGCTGGCAGGTTTTAAAGAAATTAAAGCTAAAGGAAAAACCAGTATAAAAACAGCTCTGGAGTTTAAAATAAATATTGCAAATACATATAAAACACTTGGTTATGAAGCTATTTTGCAACTAGGATTTGGAGCCGGAGCAGAAGCAGGAATTGGTTTAACTGATTTTTACGGAATTGACAGTAAAGGATTATTCGTTAAAAAAGAATTAGAATTTGAAGGAATTAAACTTTCATTTTCTGCAACGGGAATTGTACAATTAAAAGAACAGGATAGTGGAAATTTAAAAAAGAATAAGCCGTTATTTGAAATAGGAGGATCTATAGAAGGAGAGATAACTTTTTTAAATTGCAAATTTGAAACAGACAAAATATATTTAATATCATGAAAAAAATAATTATTCTATTATTAATTAATTACAGTATTGCAGGTTGTGCACAAAAAGAAATAAAAAAAGAAGACATAATGAATCAGGAAAATATAGAAAAAGTAGCAAATATTTATAAAGAAGTAAAAAAGTACGATTACAACCCTAGTTATACACTGCATATTGAAAAGGTTTCCAATTTTACTTTCGAAGCCTTGGTAAATGATGAACAATTGATAAAAAATTATAATTCAAAGAATTTTACAGGTTCTATGCCAATTAATGAAGCATTGCTACATTCTGGAAAACAAAAACTAACAATCCGGATGACCCCTTTAAAAGATGATGATTTTATTATGGCAAAGGAAATTGACATGGAAAATATAGCATTGAAGCTTAGTATTAATTATGGAGATTATGGAAAAGAAAAAGTAAAAGATTTTAAAGAAGCTCTAAGATATGAATTACCAAAGCAAAAAGGTAAATTACCTTATTATGAAGTACATCTAGAATTTGATGCTCCAATAGTTCCTTATGAGAATGATGTAGAAGGATGGAAAAATGGTGTTGATTTAACCAAAGAAGACAAAGACAAACTTTTGAAAGAAGTAGAGAACTTCTACAAAGAAATGATAGGATATTATGATGCCAAGGATGTAAATGCTATAGCAGGAAAATATTACAAAAGACAATTAGAATTAGATAAAGTGGGATACAGAAATCAGCCCGAAGATTCTCAAATGCTGATAGATGGATGGGTAAAACATGTAAACGATATTAAGCCATTTGTGTTTGAGGATTACGCCATGCGATTTTATGGAAACGGAAAAATGGTTGCTTTAGTAAGAACAGATAAATATTATTTTAATTTTTCAAACTTAATACGGGAAGATGCAGAAGGTAACTTTCAAACTTATGCAATGTATCTTTACCGTCCCAAAGCTGGAGCTCCATTAGAAGTGATTAGATAGCTATGAATTCAATTACAAATAAATTCAGCTTTTTTTATTACAACTTTCATTTTTAATTTAAGTTATTCCACTCTTTATTTATTTAAATTTTATTCTAAAGATTTTTATGCAGATGAAGGGGCTGATATTATAAATTTATTATTTTTTCAAGTATCATCTATTATTTTACTTATTTTTTTTCAATATTAAATCCTTTAAAAATATTTATTAGTGCAAAAAGAGGAATAGATAATAGAAAAAAACAAAATAAAAAATATTTTGATATTATGAGCTATAGCATTATATCATTAGACAATGCGTTAACACCATATTTAATTACCATTTTATTTATTTTTTTCTTCTCCTTAATTCTAATTGGATTTGTATTAATTATTAACTATTTGGGACTTCCATTTTTAGAAGTACTAAAATTTCCATTTAGATTTGCGCGGAATGTAAATCAATCTGAATTGTATTATGGTGTTTATAGTTTTTTATTTTTAAACATAGGTTATATTCTTTACAATCCACAAAAATCTGTAGAATCATATTTATTAAAATTCAAAGTTTATGTCAACTCTGGAATTATAGCATTTTGTTTATGTGCATTTTTTATTTTATTTAATATGATTTTTTATTTTTCAGGAAACGATATAAATAATGACATATTTACAGATAAAGCAAAAATTGCATATGCAATGTTTTTTAATGTAGCTTTTATAGCAAATAGTTATTTAGTTGAAAAGAGGTATTTAAAGATAGAAAAATGACCAAATAGAAAAATAACACAAAAAGAAGAGGTAAACAAAGAAAAAGGAATAATAACCGTAAAACAAAATCAAATAGAGTTTGATGCGTTTTATAATTATAATATTTCTATGGATAGTCCCGCTAGATATATTGATGTTGCAAAATATTTTTGGCTTGGTAATCTCGAAAAAAGAGGCAAACTTTCAAAATAGAAGCACTTGCGCACTTGTGCATTTCAGCAAAATGTAAATATATCTATTTATCCAGATATAAAATGGAGTCTTATTTTTGGATTTAATGTTAAAGAAGATCAACTAAAAACACTTATTCCTTCTTGGGATCAGAAAAAAACAATTGAAAAATACAGTTGGGATGGCAACAAGTTTACAGATAAACTTCAGGCAAAACTCAATACTGAGACTAATGAAGATACCAAGAGAGAAATACAGCAAAAAATAGATAATGAGAAGAATAAAAAAGAAACTTTAGACAAGATAAATCAAAAAACACTTGATACTTATAAAAAAGTATATGGTGAAGCAAAAGCCGCTCCTACTATAGATAGCCCCACAACCAAGAAAGGAAAACTATCGACTTTACTCAAAATCATGAAAGATGTAGATGTGTCCATAAAAGCACAAATATATAAAGACACTGAGCTAGAGCTTACAAGAGATTTTTTGGAAAACACAGCTGCTTTAGCAAAACAGTACAAAGACCTTTTTGAGATGGTAAAATGGGTATCTGAAACCATCAAAGGTAAAAATGATACACCCAAAAATAAAGCTGAGGGAGACAAAGAGATAAATGGTCTCTTAAGTGATGCACAAGCAAGATCAAGAATCAAAGGTCTCGAAGAATCACTCACTCGATCTACACAAGAAGTAGAGATCTTGTTTCCTGAATTTAAAATTGGAGCTGATTGGCAATTTGAGCTTGTCGATGGCCAAAAATACCCTGAGTTGGCAGGACGCTCAGGATTGGGCTACAATGTTGTTTTCATGGCAAGCCCATTAATAGGAATGAAAATTACGTGGCATATTCTTGATTTGCTTTGCCGCAGACACCCCATTGCTTATGCTGTACTGGCAGCTGTAAAAACTTTACTCGCTGCTTTAGGAGATAACCCTGATGGTATAGTAGTAGATTTTTGGGTACAAGGGCAAATAAGTACTGATCTAAGCTATAAAGGCAACACACTGGCAGGACCCCAAATAATAACAGCCAAAGGTGATGCACATATTACAGCAGGAGTTGAAATTTCTATAAAAATAATTGCTAAAGTAATAAAAGGAAAGTATGAAGCAGTAGCAGAAGCGGGTGTTGGTGCCAAAGGAGAAGTTGGCTTGGGTATTGTTGGCACTTTAGGCGTAGATGACCAAGGAATCTGGATGCAGTCAAGCCTGGCTTTTGATGGTATTAAACTGACTTTTACAGCTGTGATTGGAGCTAAAATTAAAAAAAATAGAATCAAAGAGGATGGAACTGTAGAAGAAACAGAAATAGTTGGAGGAGAATCAAAAGTAGAAATAGAAATCACCATGTTAGAACACACTTTTGAGTCTGACAAATTTTATTTAAAATAAAGAATATGAACAAATACATTATAAAAATAATAGCAATAGCAACCATTTTGATAACCTTAAACAGTTGTGCACAAACTAGTAAAAAACAAGAAAATATGAGTACAGAATACAGAGACAAGATAAAAAACATTTATAAAAGTGTAAAAAAATACGGTTATAACCCAACTTATCAACTTAAAGTAAATACTAATCTTTGTACTTATGAAATTTATATAAACAATATATTAGTGGATTATGATTTTACAACAGGAAGAACTGCAGGAGAACAAAATATTGATATACCAGAATATATTCTTAAAAGCGGGATACAATCAATTCGATATGTAATCTACCCAAAGGCAATAAAAAATGGAGTTTTAGAAAAGTTTGTAAATCCAGATGCAGAGCTTACTATTCGAATTGTACATGGTGAATATTATAAAACAAAATTTGAAGATTTTACTGAAGATTATCATTCAACATCCTTGAAAATAAACAAAGATTTACCTTTTATAGAAATTGAAGGAAAATTTACGGCAACAGTTCCTTATACTTTAGAAGGCTGGAGCAAAGGCGTAGATTTAAGCAAAGAAGATCCTGAAAAGCTAGAAGAAGAAGTAAAAGGAAGAATGAAAGAAATTGCGGATTTGTACCGAAATAAAGATATTGAAGGATTGGCAAGAGAGCAATACAATAGAGTAAAAGAAATAGATCAAGCTTTTTATTTTAATACCAAAGAAAATTCTGCGGAATGGGAGAGCGAATTGCAAGAAGCTCTAAATGAGTCAAAGAGTGTAGAATTACTAAACGGAAAAATGAAAATTATGGGCGATGGAAAATTAGTTACTGTGTTGATAACTGATGGTTCTTTTAGAAATCAATCCATAATTCGTAGTAGAGTTGAAGGAGGTTATTCTGACTTTTATCCTCAATATTTTTATCGCCCAAGCCCTGGCGCAAAACTCGAAATTATTAGATAAATATGAAATCGATTTATAAATTTTTCTTGTTTTTTAGTGTGTTATTGTTGCAAAACAGTTGCGCACAAAACACTAAAAAACAAGAAATTATGAATACAGATTATATAACCAAAGTGAAAAATATTTATAAAGATGTTAAATCATACGATTATAATCCTATATATCAAGTTCGTTATGATAAATTAGATTGTCCTCTTGAAATTTATGTAAACGACATATTGGTTATCTATTTACCCGGCAGTGGTAAATCTGCAGGAGAGCAACATGTTGAAATTCCACAATACATTCTAAAAAGTGGTTTGCAAAGTATAAAAGTAAAAATTTATCCATTATTAGATAAAAGTAAAAATTTTGAAAAATTTGTTTCTAGAGATGCAAAATTAAAACTAAGAGTGGTTTATGGAGATTATAGAAAAGATTTAAAAGGTGGTGTATTTAATTCTACAGAAGTTATGAAATTCGAACTACCGAAAATAGACACAGATTTACCATTTGTAGAACTTGAAGGTAAATTTACAGCTACAGTTCCTTATACATTAGAGGGTTGGAGCAAAGGTGTAGATTTAAGCAAAGAAGATCCCGATAAACTAGAAGTAGAAGTAAAAGGCAGAATAAACGAAATTGCCGATTTGTACCGAAATAAGGACATTGAAGGATTAGCAAGAGAGCAATATAATAGATCAAGAGAAATTGAACAATCTTTTTATCTTAATAAAAAGGAAAAGTCAGAAGAATTAATAACTGAATTGCAAGATGGGTTAAAGGAATCAATAAAAACTGAAGTACTAGAAGGTAAAATGAAATTAATGGCAGAAGGGAAGTTGGTTACAGTGTTAATTAATAGTGGTCCGTTTTTTAATAAAGCAATAATTAGAGATAAACTTAAAGAAGGTTATGTTGTTTATCCTCAATATTTTTATCGCCCTAGCCCAGGAGCAAAACTCGAAATTATTAGATAAATATGAAATCAATTTATAAATTTTTCTTGTTTTTTAGTGTGTTGTTGTTACAAAACAGTTGCGCACAAACTGCTAAAAAACAAGAAATTATGAGTACTGAATACCAAGATAGAATAAAAAACAATTATAAAAATGTAAAATCGTACGATTATAATCCTATATATCAATTACGTTATCAAAGTTATAATTGTCCCATGGAAATTTATATTAATGATGTTTTGGTTGTTTATTTAGCAGGTGGAGGTAGATCTGCAGGTGAGCAAATTGTACAAGTACCTAATTATATTCTTAAAAGTGGAATACAAAGTTTTAGAGTGAAAATTTATCCTTTGTTAGATAAAAATAAAAATTTCGAAAAATTTGTTTCTAGAGATGTAGAACTAAAATTAAGAGTAACGTATCAAGATTACGAAAGAGAGAAAAATGGGAAATATACTGAAGTTATTAAAGCTGAATTACCCTTAATAGACAAAGATTTACCATTTATAGAATTAGAAGGCAAATTTAAAGCAGTGGTGCCATATGTTTTAGAGGGTTGGAGTCAGGGCGTTGATTTAAGTAAAGAAAATCCTGAAAAATTAGAAGAAGAAGTGATAGTTAAAATGAACGAAATTGCCGATTTGTACCGAAATGAAGACATTGAAGGATTGGCAAGAGAGCAATATAATAGAGTAAAAGAAATAGATCAAGCTTTTTATTTTACTACCAAAGAAAATTCAGAAGAATGGGAAATAGAATTAAAAGATGATTTTAATCAATCAATAGGTGTTGAAGTTGTAGAAGGTAAAATGAAAATAATGGGAGAAGGAAGATTAGTGACAATTTTAATTGATAAAGGCCCTTTTTACAATAAAGCAGTAATAAGAAGCGAGACAAAAGATACTTATAATGTTTATCCTCAATATTTTTATCGCCCAAGCCCAGGAGCAAAACTCGAAATTATTAGATAAATATGAAATCGATTTGTAAATTTTTCTTGTTTTTTAGTGTATTGTTGTTGCAAAACAGTTGCGCACAAAACACCAAAGAAAAGGAAACGATGATAACCAAAGAACAATACAACAGTATATCCAAAGAAGTAAAAAAATACGATCATAACCCAACTTATCAACTTAAAGTAAATACTAATCTTTGTACTTACGAAATTTACATTAATGATATGTTGGTCGATTTTTCTTTTACAACAGGAAGAACGGCTGGTGAACAAAATATTGATATACCCCAATATATTCTTAAGAGTGGAATTCAATCAGTACGTTACGTTGTTTATCCAAAAGCTATAAAAAATGGAATCTTAGAGAAATTTGTAGATCATGATACTGAATTTAGTTTGCGAATTGTACATGGAGAATACTATAAAACAAAATTTAAAGATTTCATCGAAGATTATCGTGCAAAATTACCTAAAATAGATGATGATGTTCCATACATAAAAGTAGAAGAGAATTTTACAGCAAAAGTTCCATATGAATTAGAAGGCTGGAGTAAAGGAGTAGATTTAAGCAAAGAAGAGCCTAAAAAACTAGAAGAAGAAGTGTTAGAAAAATGCAATAATGTTAGAGATGCATTTAATAATAAAGATGTTAATACAATTGCAACAATGATATATAAGAGAGAAAAAGAAATAGCTCAAGCTTTTTTTTCGATTCAGAAAGTAATGGTAATTATAACAATGGTTGGAAAGAATTAGAAGAAAAATGTAATGCTCTAATTGAAAT
Organism: Flavobacterium sp. AC274; assembly: GCF_979258275.1. NCBI lineage: Bacteria > Pseudomonadati > Bacteroidota > Flavobacteriia > Flavobacteriales > Flavobacteriaceae > Flavobacterium > Flavobacterium sp. AC274. The sequence continues at coordinate 1,027,381 of NZ_OZ409852.1, forward strand.
GAAGCCAATAGATAATTACTCTATGAAAATATTAGGTAATGGGAAAGTTGTATGTTTATTGAAGAATGAAGGTAAACTAAAAAATTTTCCTGTTGTTTATGGAACCACTGGTGAAAAATTAAGATTTTATGGATTATTTTTTTATCGCCCAAGCCCAGGAGCAAAACTTGAAATTATTAGATAATGATAACCTTTTCATTAAAGAAATACAGTTTTTATTTTATCACCACTTTTATTTACAGTGTTAGTTATAGTATCTTGTATTTAATTATGTTTTATTCCGAAAAAATTAATGTAGGAAATGAATTAGATATAATGGATCTACTCTGGTTCCAAGTAATCGGCACATTTATACTCATCTTTTTTCATTCTTGAATCCAGTAAATGTTTTTTTTAGTGCTAAAGAAGGTATTGAGCAAAGAAAAAAGCTAAACCAAAAGTATTATGATTATTTGGGTATTAATATCATAGAGCTAGATAATAGTATGGCTGTATTTCTAATTTCATGCATGATTTTTTTCGTTAGTTTTATTGCTGTATCCATATTTGTATTAATTCTATATTTTATAAGCCCTGCAATAATTGATATTTTAAAGTTCCCATTTGATTTAATGAAAAATATAAATCAATCTGAATTGTATTATGGAATTTATGTTTTCTTATTTCTAAACGTTGGATACATTCTCTTAAATCCTGAAAAATCTTTCGGAACATATAATTTAAAGTTCTATTTGTATCTGCGTAGTTGTATACCTGCTGCAGGATTTAGTTTATTGTTCACAGTGCTCAATGGATTTTTTATGGATGCAGACTCACTTGATTTCGAAAATAAGCTAAAAATAGCTTTTGTGCTTTTTTTAATGTGAGTTTGCTTTATAATTATTATTTAGTAGAAAAAGGAGAATTACACTTAGAGGAAAAAGAATAATCAGTTATAAATGAGGGAAAATAAAAATTATAAGTCATGAAAACCAAACAATTAATTTTAATGCTATTGTTTAATTTATCTATTATAAGTTGTAATTCACAAAACAAAGAAACATACTGGGAAATATCTAATATTTATAGAGAAGACAAAGAAGAATTTAAAGGTTTGACTGGTTATTATATGCAAAAAATATTTGATAATAATTTTCATTTTATCAAAAAAATGACAGTCTTTATTTTGAATTACCTGAAAAATTTATTGTAGATCTAAATAATTTTAAGAGGCTAAAACAAATAAAAATAGAGGAGAACGGTTATTTTGAGATGTATGATTTTGCCTTTACCGGTAAAACATTTATAATAAAGTTTAAAGATAATGCAACATTTTCCAATTCAAAAAATACTATTATAGAATTTAGTCAAATTTCCAAAGAGAAATTTGAAAGCGATATTCAAGAAGAAATTGCTTATGTGGAGAAAATCAAACAAAAAATAAATGTTTTAAAAAATGAATTAGCATTAAAACCACAAATAGAATTAAATGAAGTTGTGAAATTTCCTTTAAAAAAATATACAATACAAAATGATAAAGAACAAAATATTGTTTTAAAAATACCTGAACAGACAGAATTAAAGGAATCAGGGAGTATAAAAAATAATGTGTTCGATGCTATTAAAATTGGAACTTTTAAAGAAAATTCTAAGATTTACGATCTTAAGGATCCTAAAAATGAATACGGATTAAGACAAGTTACAATTTGGGTTTCTACTGATCAAGGTAATTTTAAAATTGAAGATTATCTAAATAAGAGCACTAATAATGTTATATTAAAAAAAGAAGGCAATAGCGTTATTGGATACAAGCTTAGCTATGATTCTAATATAGAAAAAGCAATTATAAACTCTTTGTTTTGCTTAAAATATTATAAAGTAGACAATTCTCATGTTTTTATTTATTCAGATATATATTTATATGAAAATAATAAGCTTATTTCTATTGAAGAGATGAATAAAATTTTAAATTTCAATTATTCAATGTCAGAAAATATAGTAATTGAACATATTTTGAAACAGTAAATGTTAGTATAGAAGCTGTTTATAATAATCAAAAATTGGAGTACACACGTTTTTTTACCATAAGAAAATTGGAATTTACTTAAATTGTAAACTTGTTCATTCTATAAGTAAAACTTAGAGGAAAACGGAAACATATTTAATATCATAAAAAAATAATGGTTCTATTACTATTTATAATAGATTCTGAAAAACTAAAACAATTGGGAAAAGAAGTTTTAGCAAAATACAATGAGATAAGAGATATCTACATGACTGGTACAAAAAATGAACTCGCCAATCTATATTACAATAAAGAAAAAAGATTAGCACAACAAATGTATCTCAATGAAGCAGAAATAAAAGATGGATGGGATAATGACTATCAATTTAGAACTGATGCAAATCTTGATTTTTTTGATTTGAAACCTATTGAAAAGTATGAAATGAAGTTTTATGCCGAAGGGAAAATTATTTGTTTAGAGAAAATAAACAATAAAAAATCAGCATTGTGGGGAGGATTTAAAAGAAAAGATAAAGATGTTGTTACGACTACTTATATATCAGTTTATTTATATAGACCTAAGGGAAGTAATGAATTAAAAACATATTGATGAAAAGAGGTCTTCCAATAAAAGAAACTTCTCCTTTGGAGATGATTATCTTTGCTGTTATGTTTATAATTAGTATTTATTCTTTGTATATTATGTTAACTGTATTTCAACCTAGAATTTATGGTTATAGAATAAATGCTTTGGTAATAAATGTTGATAGTATTAAATCTCATAAAAACAATAATACATACCACTATTTTGGCAAAATAAAATTTAAAAACAAAGTAGGCAATGAAATTATAGAACATTATGGTTTTGATAGTAAACTAAAAAATAATGATAGTATAAAACTTTATTATGATGAAAAATACGGCTTTTATGATTCTGAAAATCAAAATGTTTATTTTATAATTTTAGCAATTCCTTTTATAATTTTGATAATACTCGGTATGTTTTTTTATAAGTATTTTATTCATCGAGAGAAAAAATATTGAAAAAAATATAATCAATAAAAATCTTTACAAGCTAGTCTTTTATGGAAGATGGAAACTCATTTCGTTACAAGCTAAAGATCAACCACGTGAATTTGTTTTTGAATCCATAAATAAAGATGAATACATGATTTTATTCCATAAAAAAGACATTAATTAATACAAAATGAGTTTAAAAACTCGTAACTCTGAATTTGATCTTTGAAAAGAGCTGTCAATGAAAATTTGAAATTTATTTTATGGAATAAATAGTATTTATGAATTTTAAAACCTGAACGAATAAATTATTGTCTTATTATATTTATAAATAGATTATCGTAAAACCAAAAGTAAAAAATATTCGTAAATGTATAAAACAGCAATAGGGTATGTTATAATGCATGATTTGTTGACATTTGGAAAAAGAACACAAAAAATTACAAAGTTTTTTTGCTTAAAAACCTTGGATTTAAGACAAAATCTTCTACATTTGCCGCTGTAATAAAGCGTAAAAGATTGTTTTTGTGCGAATTATAATAAATAAAGTTGAATTTAATAATATATGCTATTGTTTTTCAATACGTTAAGATTTATGAAAATAACAAAGACTGTTTTATTAGCATTTTTAATAACCTTGATAAATGTATCAAGTGTTCTGGCAGATGGAACTCCGCCTGCGCCAACTAGTACTAATAGAACCTCGGCAATTCCACCACCACCTGTCGATGGGCCTATTAATGAATATTTAATAGTTTTGTTAATATGTGGTTTGTCTTTTGGAATACATACGATATACAGATATAATTTAAATAAAAAAGCTTCAATATAAATTGAAGCTTTTTTATTTTATGAAATGTCTCGTCCTGAAATAGCGATACACAAAAAGCCATCGTTATGGAAGATCAAATAAATTATGTAAAGCGTAGTCAACGAGATTACAGTATGTCACTAAAACTTCAGATTGTTAGTGAGATTGAAAAGGGAAATATTTCTATTACTCAAACAAGAAAACAATATGGTATTCAGAGTTATGGAACAGTTTTAAATTGGTTAAGAAAATTTGGTAACTTTGATTGGGAGAACCAAACCCCAACCCAAATGGCAAAAACACCTGAACAGAAGATAATGGAACTCGAAGCCCAAGTGAAATTATTGGAAAAGCAAAAAGCATTATTGGAAAGACAGGCTTTTGTTGCAGACAAAAAAGCTATTCTTTTTGATATGATGATTGATTTGGCTGAAAAGGAATATCGAATTGATATCCGAAAAAACTCTGCACCCGAACAATCGACTACTTCAAACAAAAAGAGCAACAAACAATAGCATTTACCTGTTATTTGTTCGGGATAGACAGACAGGTTTATTATCGAAGAATTAGAAGAAAAAACTCCAGGCAAACCAAAGCTCAAGAGGTTGTTTTACTAGTGGAGGATATTAGAAAAAAGATGCCTAGGATTGGCACTAGAAAATTATATTACCTTTTGTCAGGAGAGCTGCAGGAATTAAAAGTCGGCAGAGATAAATTCTTTGATATACTTAGAGCAAATCATTTATTAATTGAGCCAAAACGGCGCTATCATATAACAACAAACTCACATCATCGTTTTAGAAAACATAAAAATCGAATTTTAGATTTGGAGATAAATCGTCCTGAACAAGTTTGGGTCTGCGATATCACTTACATCGGAAAAAGAGATCATCCATGTTATTTAAGTTTGGTCACAGATGCTTACTCAAAGAAGATAATGGGATATTATGTCGCAGAAAACCTTAATACACAAAGTAGTTTAAAGGCATTGAAAATGGCCCTTAAATACAGAAAAACCAATATATTGACCTTAATCCATCATTCAGACAGAGGTTTGCAATATTGCGCCAACGAATATCAAAGGGAACTAATCAAAAATAAAGTTTTATGCAGTATGACCCAAAACTCAGACCCGTATGAAAATGCTGTAGCTGAAAGAATTAATGGAATTTTAAAACAAGAATTTATGATCGATAAATATCATCAAAAAATTAAAATTAAAAAACAAATTATAAAGGAATCGATAAGTATTTACAATGAACAAAGACCACATTATTCTAATCATATGCTAACACCAAATCAAATGCATTGTCAAAATCAAATGCAAATAAGAACCTATAAAAACAAAAACAGTTGCAAGAACGTTCTTGCAACTGTTTAATTAATTATTTTTATCTAATAATCAGTATCGTTTTTTTAGGACAAGACAAAATATTTGAAATTTTATTTGTTTATAGCGTAAAGCCTTGAAATATATTTTCCTACGACGTCGAATTCCAGATTTATTTTTGTCCCAACCTTAAAGTTTTTGAAATTTGTATTTTCAAAAGTATAAGGTATGATCGAAACACTAAATTCGTTGGTTTTAGAATTTACAACTGTTAAACTAACTCCGTTTACAGTGATCGAGCCTTTTTCGATCGTAATGTTGTTGAGGTTTTTATCGTATTCAAAAGTATAATTCCAACTTCCGTTTGCTTCTTCAATTTTAACGCATGTTCCTGTTTGGTCGACGTGGCCCTGAACAATATGTCCGTCAAGGCGATCGCCGAGTTTCATGCCTCTTTCAAGATTTACAATATCGTTTACCTGCCATTCTCCAATATTTGTTTTTAAAATCGTTTCATCTATAGCGGTTACAGTATAAAAAGAGTCTTTTATGGCAACGACCGTCAGACAAATTCCGTTGTGCGAAACGCTTTGGTCAATTTTCAATTCATGTGTAATTGAAGAGTCGACTGTTATGTGAAGATTGTTTTGGTCTTTTTGTATTTCGTGAATCCTTCCTAGGGTTTCTATAATTCCTGTAAACATTGTTGTTTTATTTTACTAAATTTGCACATCAAAATTAGTAATAAATAATCTGAGCTCATGAATAAAAAAGCAGAAAATATAATTGTTGGAATTTCAATAGGAGATTTAAACGGTATTGGAAGCGAAGTTATATTAAAAACATTCGAAGATTCTCGTATGTTAGAACTGTGTACGCCGGTTATTTTTGCAAATGCCAAAATTCTTTCTTTCGTTAAAAAAAGTTTTACTTCAACGGTTCAATTTCACGGTGTAGATAAATTAGATCAGGTCTTACCGGGAAAAGTAAATGTGTATAATTTATGGAAAGAAGGAGTTGATATTAATTTAGGGGCAAATGATGAGAAAATAGGAACCTACGCCATAAAGTCATTTGTTGCAGCTACCAAAGCGTTAAAAGAAGATTTAATTGATGTTTTAGTTACAGCTCCCATCAACAAATACAATATTCAGTCCGAAGAATTTAAATTTCCGGGACATACAGATTATTTAGGTCAGGAATTAGAAGGAAATGCCTTGATGATGATGGTTCAGGATAATCTTAGAGTAGGGTTGTTAACAGATCATGTTCCTTTAAGTGAAGTTTCTTCGCATTTAACAGAAGAACTGATTATAAGAAAAATCGAAACAGTAAGAAAATCGTTGATTCAGGATTTTAGTATTGTAAAGCCAAAGATTGCTGTTTTAGGATTAAATCCGCATGCTGGTGATGGCGGAGTGATTGGGAAAGAAGATGATTTGGTTTTAAAGCCTACCTTAAAGAAAATATTTGATTCGGGAACAATGGTTTTTGGTCCTTTTCCTGCAGATGGTTTTTTTGGAAGCGGTCAATATGAGAAATATGATGCTATTGTGGCAACATATCACGATCAGGGATTGATCCCGTTTAAGACATTGTCATTTGGAAAAGGAGTTAATTATACTGCGGGATTAAATAAAGTAAGAACCTCGCCAGATCATGGCACAGCCTATGATATTGCAGGAAAAGATATGGCAGATTACAATTCGTTTAAGGAAGCAGTTTATCTCGCGATTGATATTTTTCGCTCGCGTAATCAGTATGAGGAGATTAGCGAAAAACCTCTTAAAATAAAAGAAAAACAGTTATAAACAAAAAAAGGTGAATAAGATTATTAGTTTTACAATAATTTTATATCTTTGCACCCCAATTCGGATATCTAGTTTAGATATGAAGAGGACAAATTGATGTTGAAATGAGCAAAACAAAAGAATTTTTAATTCCATTTATTGGATTAAAGCTGGGAAAACACCATTTTGAGTATCAAATAAGTAATGCGTTCTTTGAGAACTTTGATTACGACGAATTTCAAAGTTCGGATATCAAAGTGAGTTTAGTTTTAGATAAGAAAAGCAACATGTTAGAGTTGGAATTCAAACACAAAGGAACTGTAAATGTACCTTGTGATCTAACAGGCGAAGATTTTGATCTTCCTATAAAAGGAAAAATGAAATTGATTGTTCGCTTTGGAGATGAATTCAATAATGATAACGAAGAGCTGTTAATTCTGCCGCATGGTGAACATGAAATAGATGTTGAACAATACATTTATGAAATGATTGCGCTTTCGGTACCACTAAAACGAGTTCATCCTGGAGTTAAAGACGGAACTTTACAAAGTGAAGCTTTAACCAAACTGAATGAATTAAAAGTAAAAGAACAAAAAGAAGAGAGTAAACAAGAAGAAGATATTGACCCGCGTTGGGACAAACTAAAGAAACTATTAACGGATAAATAATATAGTAAAATGGCACATCCTAAGAGAAAAATCTCGAAAACAAGAAGAGATAAGAGAAGAACACATTATAAAGCTACTGTAGCTCAAATCGCTACATGTCCTATTACTGGAGAAGCACATTTATACCACAGAGCTTACTGGCATGAAGGTAAAATGTATTACAGAGGGCAAGTTGTTATCGATAAATCTGAAGCGGTTGCTTAATACGTTTTTGTAAATTATACTAGAACTCTCACATAGTGAGAGTTTTTTTTGTTGGTTATAATTTTCGGTTTTTAAGAAAATAGATACAAATTCGCTTCGTTTTTTTTGTACTTTTCAAGTCTTTTAAAAATTTTTCAAATAATAATATTTGGAAGGAAATAATAGAATATAATGAATACAATCACAGCCGCAATTACCGCTGTTGGAGGCTATGTTCCAGACTTTGTTCTTTCGAACAAAGTGTTAGAAACAATGGTAGATACCAATGACGAATGGATTACCACTCGTACCGGAATTAAAGAAAGAAGAATTCTTAAAGATGCTGACAAAGGAACATCGTTTCTTGCTATAAAAGCAGCACAAGATTTAATCGCGAAAGCTAATATCGATCCGCTAGAGATAGATATGGTAATCATGGCAACAGCTACAGCAGATATGCCAGTAGCCTCTACAGGAGTTTATGTTGCTACACAAATTGGAGCTACAAATGCATTTGCATATGATTTGCAAGCCGCATGCTCAAGTTTCTTATACGGAATGTCAACTGCTGCAGCATATGTGCAGTCAGGTCGATACAAAAAAGTACTATTAATTGGTGCCGATAAAATGTCATCAATTGTAGATTATACAGACAGATCAACTTGTATTATTTTTGGAGATGGAGCAGGAGCTGTTTTATTCGAACCAAATTATGAAGGCTTAGGCTTGCAAGATGAATACCTACGAAGCGATGGGCAAGGACGCGACTATCTTAAAATCCCTGCCGGTGGTTCTTTAATACCTACTACAGAAGAAACCGTAAAAAACAGACAGCACAATATTATTCAGGACGGGAAAACCGTTTTTAAATTTGCTGTTACCAATATGGCTGATGCAAGCGAATTGATCGTAAAAAGAAACAATTTGACTAATGAAGATGTAAATTGGTTAGTGCCTCATCAGGCAAACAAACGTATTATTGATGCAACTGCAGGAAGAATGAATCTTGATGATTCTAAAGTGTTAATGAATATCGAAAGATATGGTAATACAACTTCAGCTACTTTGCCATTAGTACTACACGACTTTGAACACTTATTGAAAAAAGGAGATAATATTATTTTTGCCGCTTTTGGTGGAGGATTCACTTGGGGATCTATCTATTTGAAATGGGCTTACGATAAAAAATAAATTAAAACTAAAAACGAATCATTATGGATTTAAAAGAAATTCAAAACCTAATCAAATTTGTAGCAAATTCGGGAGTTGCAGAAGTAAAGTTGGAAATGGATGATGTGAAAATCACTATTAGAACAACTTTAGAAGGAAATGTTACTGAAACTACTTATGTACAACAATTGCCTGCTCAAGCGCAATTACCACAAGCAGTTGCTCCTCAACAAGCTCCAGCTGTTGTAAATGTAACTAGCGAAGTATCTGCTCCGGCTGAAGATTCGAAATATATTACTATAAAATCACCAATCATTGGTACTTTTTATAGAAAACCATCTCCGGACAAACCAGTTTTCACTGAAGTAGGAAGCACTATTGCAAAAGGTGATGTTCTTTGTGTAATTGAAGCAATGAAATTATTCAACGAAATCGAATCAGAAGTTTCAGGTAAAATTGTAAAAATTCTTGTAGATGATATGTCTCCTGTAGAATTTGACCAACCTTTATTCTTAGTTGATCCATCATAAATAAATTTAGATTTTAGATTTTAGATTTTAGACTGGTTCGCAATAGAAATTTTGTTAATCATCTAAAATTATCTAATGATCGAATTGTCTAATTATCTAATTAAAGTAAGATGTTTAAAAAAATATTAATTGCGAATAGAGGAGAAATTGCACTTCGTGTAATTCGTACATGTAAAGAAATGGGAATCAAAACTGTAGCAGTTTACTCTACAGCCGATGCAGAAAGTCTACATGTAAAGTTTGCTGATGAAGCGGTTTGTATTGGTCCTCCTCCAAGTAACTTATCGTATTTGAAAATGTCAAATATCATTGCCGCTGCCGAAATTACAAACGCAGATGCAATACATCCAGGATATGGATTTCTTTCTGAGAATGCTAAATTCTCAAAAATTTGTCAGGAACACGGAATCAAATTTATTGGTGCTGCTCCTGAAATGATTGACAGAATGGGAGATAAAGCTTCTGCTAAAGCAACAATGAAAGCTGCAGGAGTTCCATGTGTACCAGGTTCTGAAGGATTGTTAGAATCTTTCGAACAAACACAAAAATTAGCTAAAGAATTTGGTTACCCGGTGATGCTTAAAGCAACTGCTGGTGGTGGTGGAAAAGGAATGCGTGCTGTCTGGAAAGAAGAAGAGCTTTTAAAAGCTTGGGAAAGTGCACGTCAGGAAGCTGCTGCAGCATTTGGAAATGATGGTATGTACATGGAGAAACTTATTGAAGAACCACGTCATATCGAAATTCAGGTGGTTGGAGATTCATACGGAAAAGCATGTCATCTTTCTGAAAGAGACTGTTCAGTACAACGTCGTCACCAAAAACTAACTGAAGAAACTCCTTCGCCATTCATGACAGATGAATTGCGTACTGCAATGGGTGAGGCTGCTGTAAAAGCCGCTGAGTTCATTAAATACGAAGGTGCAGGAACTGTAGAATTTTTGGTTGATAAACACAGAAACTTCTACTTCATGGAAATGAATACGCGTATCCAGGTAGAACACCCAATCACAGAACAAGTTATTGATTATGATTTGATTCGTGAGCAAATTATGGTGGCTGCCGGAATTCCGATTTCAGGTAGAAACTACTTACCGGAATTACATGCTATCGAATGTCGTATTAATGCTGAAGATCCTTATAATGATTTTCGTCCTTCACCAGGAAAAATTACTACGCTTCATATGCCAGGAGGTCACGGAGTTCGTTTAGATACTCACGTGTATTCTGGTTACACTATTCCGCCAAATTACGATTCGATGATCGCTAAATTAATTACTACGGCACAATCTCGTGAAGAGGCTATCAGCAAAATGCGCAGAGCTTTGGATGAGTTTGTTATCGAAGGTGTTAAAACTACAATACCTTTCCACAGACAATTAATGGATGATCCGAGATATATTGCAGGAGATTATACAACTGCATTTATGGATACTTTTAAAATGAAACCCATAGAAGAATAATATAAAAAGGCTGTCAGATTTGGCAGCCTTTTTTTGTTTTACATCATGTCGCAAACCCGATGGGTTTTTAAAACCTGTCGGGTTTTGTGTAATGAAATCTAGCATATAAAATCCGACGTTTCTAAATTCCTCAATTATATCGCATTTTAATTATAGCCCGTGGTTGAAACCACGGGAGATGCGTTGGAAATAATAATGGTGATCATTATTGCGTTCCAACGGTTGAAACCGTTGGCTATGTTTATAGCATTGTGTAAAGAGCTATTGATTTTGATAATCATTTTTCATATCAACCCCAACAGGTTTTAAAAACCTGTCGGGGTTACTTTTTATATGGTAAACACATTTTGTGTATACTTTTTACACACAATATCAGTGAATTACACACTTTTTTAATTTACTGATTTTTGGCACATTCGCCTAAATGTCTTTAAAAACAGGCTTTTGCAGAGATTAAGCGATTATCATTTTGTTACGGCATAGTTATTTCATTATCTAAAGCGTAAACAACTATTAACTATTTAAATATATACACATTATGAAAAATTTATTTTTATCAGCCGCAATCGTTTTGGGAAGTTTAACATCATTCGCTTCAACTTCACCAATTTCAAATACAATCGTAAAAACAATTTCTATTCAGGATGAATACACAGAAATTAAGGTAGAAGAAGTTCCTGCTGCAATTACAGATGCTTTGAAAAAAGCTTATCCGGACGCAGTACTTTCAAAAGCATACAAAAATGCAAAATCAGAATATAAATTAGATGTTACAGTAGGTGACAAAGTTGGTTCTCTTTATGCTAATGCAGACGGAACATGGATTAAAAAATAATTTAATAGACTTTTATGTTTATTCAAATTAAGAATACTAAAATAAAATTACAAATATTAAAATATGACTATTATGAAAAATCTATTTTTATCAGCCGCAATCGTTTTGGGAGGTTTAACATCATTTGCTTCAACTTCTCCAATTTCAAATACAATCGTAAAAACAGTAACTATTCAGGATGATTATACTGAGATTAAAGTAGTAGAAGTACCAGTTGCAGTTACGGATGCACTTAAAAAAGCATACCCGGATGCAGTACTTACAAAAGCATACAAAAATACAAAATCTGAATACAAATTAGAAGTTACCGTAGGAGATAAAGTAGGTTCTCTTTATGCTAATGCAGACGGAACTTGGATTAAAAAATAAAAATAATATCTGATTTACAACAGATTACTAAAAATTAACGTTATTACTTAAAATATATTATTATGAAAAATTTATTTTTATCAGCTGCAATCGTTTTGGGAGGTTTAACATCATTTGCTTCAACTTCTCCAATTTCAAATACAATCGTTAAAACAATTTCAATTCAGGATGATTATACTGAAATTAAACTTGAAGAAGTGCCGGCTCCTATAACAGAAGCTCTGAAAAAAGCTTATCCGGATGCAGTGCTTTCGAAAGCATATAAAAACACAAAATCTGAGTACAAATTAGATGTCACTGTGGGAGACAAAGTAGGTTCTCTTTATGCTAATGCAGACGGATCTTGGATTAAAAAATAAGTCGACTAACCAACGACTTAGGTTATAAATTACACTAAAAAACTATTATTATGAAAAAGTTAATATTATCAGCGGCAATTGTTCTGGGAACATTGTCGATGCAAGCAGGAAATACTGTCGTTTTAAATTCAAATATTAAAATAGTAAATTTTCAAGACGAATATAAAGAAATCGACGCTGTTCCGGCAGCAGTTAAAACATCTTTAGATAATGCTTATCCAGGCGTAAAGCTAGAAAAAGCATATGTAAACGCAAAGAAAGAGTATAAAATCGAAATTAGCGTTAGAGATGTTAAGTCTATTGTTTATACAGACGAAAAAGGAACAATCCTTAAAAAATAATATAAATTAACATCAACCCAAACAACAATCACTATGAAAAAGTTACTATTATCCACAGCAATCGTTTTAGGAAGTTTAACTGTAAATGCAGCTACCGTTCCGTTAATAACAAATTCAATGAATCAATCAGTAACTATTCAGGATGAATTTACTGAAGTTAGTGCTGATGCTGTGCCTGCCGCAGTAAAGTCTACGGTTGAAAAATCTTTTCCGGGAACAAAACTTGAAAAAGCATATGTAAACGAAAAGAAAGAATATAAACTTGAAATCTCAAAAGGAGATCAAAAGTATACTGTATTTGCAGATGCTGAAGGAAACATCATTAAAAAATAATTATCATGAAAAAGATTGTCCTTTCAGTAGCGATCGTTTTAGCAAGTTTATCTATTTACGCAACCACAACTTTACAATCTGAAATAGTGAAAAGTGAAGTTGCTATACAAGCCGAATATACAGAAATCAGTGCCGATGCGGTTCCTACGGCTGTTAAAACAGCCTTGGAAACTGCTTATCCGGGAGCAAAATTGGTAAAAGCATATGTAAACGATAAAAAAGAATACAAACTAGAAATATCGGTAAAAGACCAAAAGGCTACTGTTTTTTCAGATGTCAATGGTAACTGGTTAAAAATATAATTAGGTGAATTAGATTTATGTTTTTGGTGAAAAAGAGATTGTTGGGAAACAATCTCTTTTTTTTGCAAAATTTTATGAAAATACAAGTTTAATAGTGTTATTTTAGCAGAAAAGTCCCTAAAAACAGATGCCAAAGATATTATTAATAGAAGATGACATTTCATTTTGCAAATTATTAGAACGATTTCTATTAAAAAAAGCATATGATGTAACTATTGCATTCTCAGCAGAAGAAGCACGATTAGCGATCAAAAAAGAATCTTTCGATTTGATTTTGACAGATCTTCGTTTGCCTGATTCTGACGGTATTGGACTTATGAAAGAATTTAAAGATTCTTACCCCGATATTCCTGTAATTTTAATGACCGGATATTCAGATGTTAATACAGCGGTAAAAGCAATCAAAAATGGTGCTGCCGATTATATCTCAAAACCTTTTAATCCTGATGAGGTTTTATTAGTAATTACAAATGCTCTACAAAGCGAAACGACAACAGAAGAAACTCCGTCAAAAGAAAAAAAGCACCAAAAAAACAAACAACTTCTTCTGAAAATGAATTCGTAAAAGGAATTTCTGTTGCTTCAAAAAAATTGCTCGATCACATTCAATTGGTAAGCCCAACGGATATGTCTGTTTTAATTATTGGCGAAAGCGGAACAGGAAAAGAAATCATTGCCAAAAGCATTCATCAGCAAAGCAATAGAAAAAATAATAATTTCATAGCAGTCGATTGTGGAGCAATTCCAAAAGAATTAGCTGCAAGTGAATTCTTCGGTCACTTGAAAGGATCTTTCACCGGAGCTATTAGCGATAAAATGGGCTATTTTGAGGCTGCTAATGGAGGAACTCTTTTTTTAGATGAAATAGGGAATCTATCCTACGAAAATCAAATACAGCTTTTAAGAGCGCTTCAGGAACGTAAAATCAAACCTGTTGGTAGCAATAAAGAAATTAATGTTGATATTCGAATCATTACTGCAACAAATGAAGATTTACGCGAAGCCGTTAAAAACGGTGATTTCCGTGAAGATTTATACCATAGAATAAACGAATTTTCAATTCAGTCTCCATCATTAACGGACAGGGGAGAAGATCTAATGGTTTTTGCCGATTATTTTTTGGAGAAAGCCAATCAACAACTGAACAAGGAAATTATCGGATTTTCGCCGGAAGTGGTTGATATTTTTCAAAAATACAGCTGGCCCGGAAATTTACGCGAATTACAAAACTGTGTAAAACGCGCCACATTATTATCTCGTGGTGATTTTATAGAAAGCGATGTTTTGCCTGCAGAGTTTTTTCAAATTCAAAAACAAAGTTCAAATACAGGTAATTTTTCATTGTCTGAAAATGAAAAAGAAGCCATTATCTATGCCTTATCAAAAGCGCAAAATAATAAATCTGAAGCAGCAAAATTGCTTAAAATTACCAGAAAAACACTTTACAATAAATTGAAGCAATACAACATCGATTAAACAATTTCTTGTTTTAAAGATGTGAAAAGAGTTTCGGTCTTGATTTTTAAGCTTTCGAAAATATTTTCTAAACCTTCACTTTCTAAATCTTTTCTTTCCAGGTTTTTAAGAATATTCCCAATTTCATTTGCCTGAATTTGCCTGAACATTGGAGCAATTCTGTGAGCAATTGTATTGATTTCTGTTATATTTTGTTGGGCTATTGCTTTTTCTAAAAAGACCATATTTTCATCGGTACTTTCAACAAACGATAGAATGACATCTTTTAGTGCTTCATCGTCATTTCCTAAAAATTCTTTTAAAGTTTCTAATGAATAGAATTGAGCTGAATTTGGTTCAACTTCATTACCTTCATTAGTTGGAATCTCTTTGTTCTCTAAAATATGCTGAATCGTTTGTAGTAATACTTTTGGCGAATAGGGTTTTTTAATTACTGTCGTAAATCCTGCTTCGGTGTAAACGGATAAATCCAAATCAGTTCGCCCTGTAAGTGCAATTATTGGCTGGTTTTTATAGGTTGAAAAATTGTAGTTTCTCAATTTTTTAATAAACGTAAAGCCATCCATTTCCGGCATTTGAATATCAGTAATAATAAAATCGAAATTCGTGTTTGAAACAGCTTCTAATGCTTTTGTAGCTCTGTCAAAAGATAAAACTTTATGTTTTTCCTGTTTTAAAACTCCACTCGTTAAATTCAGTAA
Organism: Flavobacterium sp. AC274; assembly: GCF_979258275.1. Lineage (NCBI taxonomy): Bacteria > Pseudomonadati > Bacteroidota > Flavobacteriia > Flavobacteriales > Flavobacteriaceae > Flavobacterium > Flavobacterium sp. AC274. The sequence continues at coordinate 1,043,040 of NZ_OZ409852.1, forward strand.
ATTGATGTCGTCGTCGATAACAATAAAAGTAAATTTTTTATTATTTATAAAAGCAGGTTTTTTAATTTCAGGAATTGCATTCTGACTGGTGTCAAACAATAATGGCAGTTTAATTTCAAAAGTACTTCCTTTTCCAAAAGTGCTTTCAAGATTTAAAGTTCCGCCCAGAATCGATATTATTTTTTGGCAAATTGCCAGACCCAGGCCAGTTCCGCCATATTTCTTTTCGATGTTTTCATTCGCCTGAGCAAATTCTTCAAAAACCAGTTTCTGATTTCCTTTTTCAATTCCTATTCCTGAATCTTCAATTGTTATAATAAAAAAAGGATCTTCAATATCTGCAAAAGCACTTATTTTTATAAAACCTTCTTCAGTAAATTTATAAGCATTTCCAATAATGTTGCTCAAAATTTGTTTTAAACGAAATGGGTCTCCTACTACTTTTGTGTTTAGCTTTTCATCAACATTAATAATCAGTTCAATATCTTTTTGTTTATAAACCGTCTGGATATTTTTGGCAACATCTTCAATAATTTCAGGTAAGTAAAACGGTACCTTTTCGATTGTGATTTTTCCAGCCTCGATTTGAGAGAAATCCAATAAATCCTGAACCAATTGCGAAATATATTCAGATGAATTTTTAATGTTTTTTACAAAATAGGATTGCTTCGAGTTTACATCAGAATTCCCTAAAAGTTCTGTGTAACCAACAATTGTACTTAATGGCGTTTTTAAATCGTGACTTACTGTCGAAATCAACTGTTCGCGGCTTTTCAGCAGATTTTTGGTTTTGAAATTCGCAATCTCAAGCTGCTTTTTATACAATTGCGATTTTGAATAATCACTAACAATTAAAACCGAGAAAAACAGCGTTAAAATCAAACCAATTATAGCCGAAGCCGTAACAATTTCATTGACCTTTTTAAGTGATTTTTCTTTTAGTGAATTGTTTTTAATAGAGTTAATGATGATTTCCCTTTCGATAATTCGAAGCACTTTTCGAAGTTGTTCCGAAATTGCAATCTCATTTTTCAAGAGTTTATTTTCTTCAAAATTCAAAGACTCTTTTTTCTTTTCTGCTTTTAGTTTTACATTGCTAAGCAGTTTTTTTGAATTGGCCAAAATAGAATCCGAGGCTTGCTTACTCAACGTATTGGTGCTGTCATCGGGAATATTTTGATTAAGATAATCAACATATTTCTGCAATACATTTCGCTGATAATTGCCAAGATCATTTGGGTTTTTGGTAAAATCCTGAAGTTCTAATTTACGCAGTTTAAACTCCATTTTGGTAATCTCGTCAATCGCCGTATTTACCGAAACTTCGTCTTCTGCTTTATTTTTTATCGTTTTTAATTGCCGGATGTTTTCTGTTTTTTCAGATAGTAAATAATTTACACTATCCAATAAAACCTTTTGATATTCTGTAGTAACAATTTGTTTTAAAGTATCAATCCTGCATCGCAACGAATCTGTTTCGGTAAGATAGCTTTTAAAATCACTTTCTGAATTGGTTTGAATTGTTTTTCTGGCGAGACTTTCGGTTTTGTAAACATTCGAAAAAAGTTTGCTGACTCTTAGGATTTTTGTTTTTTCGAAAGCAATCTTGCCTTCAAGTTTATTGTACACCACATTCTCTGAATACAAAAACCATCCAACAGTAACAACTAATCCCAATAAGGCAATATAACTGAAGAGGACTTTTATTGCAGTGTAACTTCTTTTGCTCTCCATAGGCTGTAATTGCTGGTATTTTTAAAATTGAAAGTATTGCAATTTATTTAAAATTTTCTGATTTTCAAGTATAAAATCATATCAATATGTTATATAATTGTAATATGAATTTACAAAAAAGCCATCTATTTTTGCCGACTAACAAAGTTGAATCTGCAAAAATAGATGGCTTAATTTATTTATTTAATAGATTAAAGCGTTTCGCTTAGCCATTTAAAAAATTCTCCCTGCCAAACCTGAGCATTTTGTGGCTGTAAAACCCAGTGATTTTCTTCTGGAAAATAAACCAATCTGCTTTTAATTCCGCGAAGTTGTGCAGCCTGAAAAGCTTCTTGTCCCTGCCCAATTGGTACACGGAAATCTTTTCCTCCCTGAAAAATTAAAATCGGTTTATTCCAGTTTTGTACCAAAGTTGCCGGATTAAAAGTAGTATAAGCTTTTTGAGCCACAGCATTGTCTTTTTCCCAATAAGCACCGCCAAAATCCCAATTGTTAAAGAAAACTTCTTCGGTTGTTCCCAACATACTTACCGTATTGAAAACGCCATCGTGAGCTATAAAAGTTTTAAAACGATTGTTATGAATTCCGGCTAAATAAAATACCGAATATCCGCCATAACTTGCACCAACACAACCTAAACGGCTTTTGTCTACATAATTTTCTTTGGCAACATCATCAATCGCAGAAAGGTAATCATCCATAACCTGTCCGCCCCAGTCTTTACTAATTTGTTCGTTCCATTCAACACCGTGACCTGGCATTCCGCGACGATTTGGCGCTACAACAATATACCCTTTTGCCGCCATTAAAGAGAAATTCCAACGGTAAGAATACGATTGTGTCAACGCACTTTGTGGTCCGCCCTGACAGAATAATAAAGTTGGATATTTTTTTGAAGCATCAAAATTTGGAGGCAAAATTACCCAAACCAACATTTTTTTGCCATCAGTTGTTGTAACATAACGTCTTTCGGTTTTGCCTAACGTCAATGTTTTATACGTTTCGGTATTTACATTTGAAAGTTGTTTCCAGGTGTTTTTCTTCAAATTAAAAGAAAAAATTTCCGGAGCGTGATTCATATCATTTCTTGTTACGATGATATCATCGCCAGAAAATCCTACTAAATCATTTACATCAAAATCACCATTTGTAATTTGACGAACCTGAATTGCAATTCTTGTTAAACCCGGAAAATTGACAACAAAAAGTTGTTTTGTACCATCAACCGGAGCAACAAAATAAACGTTTTTACCATCTTTGCTCCAGATAAAATTATCTACAGTTCCATCCCAATTTGCCGTTAAGTTGGTTTTGATTCCTTTAAACTCAACAATAATATCATTTTTGTCAGCCTCGTAACCGTCACGTTTCATTTGCAGCCACGTTAAATTTCCTGTTGGAGAAAATTGCGGAGCCGTATCGTAACCCAAGTTATCTTCGGTTCTGTTAGTAGTTTTTTGAGTTTCTAAATTGTACTCATAAATATTGGTATTGGTCGAAATCGCATATTCAGTTCCTGCTTTTTTCTTGCACACATACAAAATACTTTTTCCGTCAGGAGACCAGATATAATCTTCGTCACCGCCAAAAGGTTTTTGCGGAGAATCAAAAGTTTCACCTTTTAAAATATCAATTCCTGCTGCGCCTTCTTTATTTTCTTTATAAAAAACGTGGTTAAATTTTCCTTCATTCCACGTATCCCAATGACGATAATCTAAACCATTATAAATCTGAACGTCAGATTTTGTCAGGTTAGGATAATAATCTTTACCTAAAACCTTGTCAATTTTCACCTCTTCATTATACACTAAAAATTTTCCGTCAGGCGAAATATTTTTGTCTTTCAAAACCTCTTTAGTATCTTTAATTTCAGTTGCATTTCCACCATTTACAGGAATCGTGTAAAATTTAGAATGCGATTTGTTTTCTTCAACAGAAGGAGTTGAAACCTTAAAAACAACATTTTTTTCATCTTTCGAAAGCCCAAGTGCAGAGACTCTTCCTAACTTCCATAACAATTCCGGTGACATTACATTCTGTCCGATAGCATTTAAACTCATCATTATTAAGGTTGTAAATAATACTTTTTTCATAATAAAATTCTAATTTTTGTGGGGCTAAAAGTACGGATTTTAAATTCCAACTTTTAAATTCCAAATTCCAATTTAATGTTAAACTTACCATCTTGCACACCTTATTGTCACCCTAAGCGTCCCGAGACTTCGGGAGAAGGCTTAAGTGTATGAAAAGGGCTTCTCCCGAAGTCTCGGGACGCTCAGCCTGACATAGTCAGAAATAAACCTTAAATCGAGTTTGACTCCCATAATTGGAATTTGGAATTTGGAATTTTTAAAATTGAAATTTATTTTTTGGTACAAAAAATCATTATTTTTATAAAAAATTGCCAAAATGGATTTAAGTTACTGGGAACTGAAAAATTGGTTCACCAACGTTGATTATACAATTGTTGGAAGTGGAATTGTAGGATTGCATGCAGCTTTACGCTTACGCGAAAGATTTCCGGCAGCTAAAATTCTCGTTTTAGAAAAAGGAGCATTACCACAAGGCGCGAGTACGAAAAATGCCGGTTTTGCCTGTTTTGGTAGTCTTTCTGAAATTTTAGAAGATTTAAACACGCACTCAGAAGAAGATGTTGTGCAATTGATAGAGAAACGCTGGCAAGGTTTGCAATTACTTCGAAAAAGACTCGGAGACACGGCAATAGATTTTAAACCTCATGGCGGATATGAATTGTTTCTAAAAGAAGATGAAAGAGTTTTTAATGAAGCTGTAATGCGTTTGCCATTTATCAACGAAATTTTAAAACCCATTTTCAAGAGTGATGTTTTTGCCAAAGAAGTCGACCGATTTGGATTTGAAAACATTCACGAATATTTGATTTTTAATCCGTTTGAAGCCCAAATTGATACTGGAAATATGATGCAGGAATTGCTGAAACAAGCCGTTGCTGCAGATATTCTAATTTTGAATCAACAAAACGTAACCGGTTATGCCGATTTAGGAAATCAGGTTGAAATTGCACTTGGCGATTTTAGTTTTAAATCTCAAAAAATATTTTTTGCCACAAATGGTTTTGCCAATGCTTTGACCAAAGGAGAAGTACAGCCAGCCAGAGCTCAGGTTTTAATTACCGAACCGATTAAAAATCTGGATATAAAAGGAACTTTTCATTTGGATCGCGGTTATTATTATTTCAGAAATATTGGTGACAGAATTTTACTTGGCGGAGGAAGAAACCTCGATTTTGAAGCAGAAAACACAACTGAATTTGGGCAGACCAAAATTGTACAAAATAAGTTGGAAGATTTACTTAAAAATGTAATTTTACCAAATCAGGATTTTCAAATTGCGCATCGTTGGAGTGGTATTATGGGAATCGGAAACAGTAAAAAACCTGTTGTTTCGCAACTGTCTGAAAACGTGTTTTGTGGAGTACGTTTGGGCGGGATGGGCGTTGCAATAGGAAGTTTAATAGGAACAGAATTAGCAGATTTAATATAATGGCAGTTAAAAAACCCGCACCAAAAAAACAACAACCGCAAGTAAACCAAAACCAACAGCTAAGAAAAAGGGAAATCGTTCTTTTGGCGAAAAAGTAAAATGGTTTTTTATTAAACTGATGTTATGGTTTTTCGGACTCTCAATTGGATCCGTGATATTTTTTAAATATATACCCGTTCCTTTTACGCCATTAATGTTAATAAGGGCGATAGAAAATAAACTCGGAGGTAAAGAGGTTTATTTTGATCACGATTGGGAACCAATTGATAAAATTTCGATGAATTTGCAAAAAGCCGTTATCGCAAGTGAAGACGGAACTTTTTTATCTCATAATGGTTTCGATTTCAAGGCACTCCAAAAAGCATATAAAAGCAACGAACGCGGACGCCGAATTCGTGGCGGAAGTACGATCTCACAACAAACGGCCAAAAATGTGTTTTTATGGCAGGGAAAAAGTTATTTCCGTAAAGGCTTAGAAGCTTATTTTACCGTTTTAATAGAAATTATCTGGGGCAAAGAACGCATTATGGAAGTGTACCTGAACAGTATCGAAATGGGTGATGGTGTTTATGGAGCCTATGCGGCAACAGAACACTGGTATCGTCGCGATGCTTCGAGTTTAACACCAATGCAGGCTGCCGGGATTGCCGCGATATTGCCGAACCCAAGAAAATTTAAAGCGACAGGATCTTCCAGTTATATAAACAGACGTAAAGAAAGAATTGTTCGTGAAATGCGAGCAGTAGGAAAAATAAATTATGATGGGAAGTAAAAAGATTGTTTTTGCATTCCTGATAGTAACAACTACGTTGACTTTTGGACAAGGAAAAACTAAAGAAATAGGTTTTATCACAGATAATGATTTATATACATCGTCTAAAAATGACATGTATTATACTAATGGTTTGGAGCTTTTTTACCGATTTTTATCGAAGAATGAAAATGAAAAAATCAACAAGAAAATAACTGAGTTTCGTGTTGGTCAATATATTTATAATCCGAGATATATTAATATTGAAGCTCGTAACCGTAACAACCGTCCGTTTGCCGGTTATCTTTTTGCCGAAGCGGGCAGAAGCTTTTTTTACCAATCTGAGTCAGTTTTAAAAACCGATTTTCAGTTGGGTTATATGGGGCCAAATGCCTTTGGAAGACAAATGCAGGAAGCTTTTCATCATACTATTGGATACAAAGAAGTTTTTGGTTGGGAAAATCAGGTTCACAACGCATTAGGCATTCAGGCGCATGCTTTGTATTCGAAGAAATTACTTAAAAATGAACCCAATGAATTTGCCGATCTTTACTTTCAGACAGAAGCAAACGTTGGAACAATTTTCACGGGAGTTTCCGCAGGATTTTTAACCCGACTAGGTTTCAAAAAATTACTCCCAATTTACGATTCTAATTTGCACGATGCGTCTGTAAGTTCGCAAACGCAATACAATGTTCGCGAATTTTACTTTTACGCTATTCCAAGTATCAATTACCAATTTTATGATGCTACAATCGAAGGAAGCATGTTTAGCAATACAAGTCCGGTGACTTTTGAGTTGATTCCGTGGCGTTTTAATGCTGAATTTGGTTTAAAATACCGCCATAATAGCTTCAATATGTCTTACTCTTTTATTTATCATGGGAAAGAATTGGAAAGTCATGATATGACGGGATCTTTTTACGGGAGTATTCGTTTGGGGTATTTGTTGAAGTAGGTTTTTTAAGTTGCTAAGGGACTGAGATGCTAAGATTCTGAGTTTTTTTTAGCTTGTTTTCATAATTATTGTCAATTTCGACGAAGGAGAAATTTTCGCAAGTAACTCGATAAAGTTTTTTATATTATAGAGAGTAATGAAATTGTTTTACTCACAAATATATCAAAGAAGAAATGATGATATTAAGTAGCCTTCCTTTCGAGAATAACGAAATTACGATTGAAAAAGTAATGGCTGGAATTATGCTGTTGTTTGTCTATTTTATACCAACTATAATTTCATGGAATAAAAAGAACAGTAAATTTGTTATTGCTTTTAATATAATCACCGCTTGGACTATTCTGGGTTTGTTAATTGCTTTTGTATGGGCATTAAATATTAACAGACAGCATAAAGTTGTTTTGGCTGAAGAGAAAAAGAAGAGAAAAAAGATGAAGAGGGATAAACTTAAATCTGTTGATTTGTAATTGTTTCAAAAAGTGAATTCAGAATCTGCTTAAAAAGATATTATAAAACCAAAACGACTAATATAGCCACGATAGAACTGGAAATCCTTTTGTGCCGGGGTTCGGCGCAAAAGATTGTAGGGGCTAGCGGGACTAAGAGTGATGAAAAAACGAAATCTTCTGCTTCTAAAAAATAAAAAAAACCGTATCACAATAAAGTAATACGGTTTTTGTGGAGAATACCGTCCCGAGACATCGGGAGAACCGGTCACCTTCCCGATGCATCGGGATACTCTAGTCTTTTGTTTTAATTAAGTTTTCGATATATTTTCTGCTTTTCATTTTTTTGATTTCTAATTCCCTTTGACATGCTTCACTTCGGGTAAGGAAAGTTTCAAAATATTTTAATTCCCAATCTTTAGCCACTTTTGTGTATTTACTTCTGCTATTCAAATGATCTTGTAAACGCTGTTCAATATCTTGACATGAACCAACATAGTATTTGTTAATTGTATTAGAGTATAGAATATAAGTGTAAAACATAACTATTATAAATAAAAATACCCAAACAGTTGTTTTAACTATTTGGGTATTTTTGTGAAATATTTGTGGAGAATACCGGATTCGAACCGGTCACCCCTTGCCTGCCAGGCAAGTACTCTAGCCAAATGAGCTAATCCCCCTTTTTTGTTTTGTTTGCTTTTGAAAATCGAATCGGCAGCCCTCCCGATCAGATCGGGATACTCTAGCCAAATGAGCTAATCCCCCAAAGCGATAGCAAATAAAGTCAATTAATTTTCAAAAAACAAATTTCAAATCGCTTAGAGCGAAAATAATTACCAAAACCGTAACTTTACGTTCAAAACTATTTTTATGAGTTCAGAAAATCAAAACGGTACTTTACAAACCGCTTTTCAAAATGCTGTTGCAATTGTGCAATTTGGCCATCCGGCGAGTAATTCTTTTCCTCGTGAGTTATTAAATCGTTTAACTGCCGAAATTAATTCGTTGAGCCGAAATGAAACCGTTTCAGTTATTGTTTTACAAAGCGAAGGTTCGAAAACTTTTTGTTCCGGAGCTTCGTTTGATGAACTTTTGGCAGTAGAAAATGAAGAACAGGGGACAGAATTTTTCTCTGGCTTTGCTCATTTGTTAAACGCAATGCGCAACTGTTCTAAAATTATCATTGGCCGCGTTCAGGGAAAAGCCGTTGGCGGTGGAGTTGGAATTATTGCCACTTGTGATTATGTTTTGGCTACACCGGAAAGCGCTGTAAAACTTTCGGAGTTGGCAATCGGAATTGGACCTTTTGTGATTGAGCCAGCCGTTTCCAGAAAAATTGGTAAAACAGCGATGACCGAAATGACCTTGGCGGCGCAAAACTGGAAATCGGCTGAATGGGCTTTAGAAAAAGGACTTTTTCGGAGATTCACAATTCAGATCAGTTGGATATCGAAGTTGAAAAATTTGCCCAAAAATTAAGTTCCTATAATCCTGAAGCTTTGTTTGAAATGAAGAAAATTATTTGGGAAGGAACAGAACAATGGGAATCTATACTTTTTGAACGTGCCGCTATTACAGGAAAATTGGTTTTGTCTGATTTTACCAAAAATGCTTTGACACAATTTAAAAAATAAATAAAAGCGAAATCCCAATATTTAAATTCCAATAGAACTCGATACTTGGAATTTGGAATTTTTCTTTATTTGGAATTTATTATTTAAACGGTTATTAATTTGTAAATTTGCAACCTAAAATTCAAATCGATGAGTAATATCAGAATTACAAAGCAATTTAATTTCGAAACCGGGCATGCTTTATACGGTTACGACGGAAAATGCAAAAACGTTCACGGGCACAGTTATAAATTATCGGTAACAGTTATTGGTTCGCCAATTACGGATCGATCGAATGTGAAATTCGGAATGGTGATTGACTTTTCGGATCTAAAGAAAATTGTAAAAGAAGAAATCGTCGATCAATTTGATCATGCAACTGTTTTTAACGAAACTACGCCGCATATCGAATTGGCAAATGAATTGAAAAATCGTGGTCATCACGTAATTTTAGTTGACTATCAGCCAACAAGTGAAAACATGGTGGTTGATTTTTCGAAAAGAATTATTTCTCGTTTACCTGCAGGAATTTCACTCCATTCGCTTAAACTTCAGGAAACAGAATCTTCGTTTGCAGAATGGTATGCAAGTGATAATCAATAAGAAATCCCAATTTTTTAAAATTCCAAATCCCAATTGTGAGTCCAACTCATAACTCATAATCAATAACTCATAACTTTCACGGAATGAAAAAGTATATTTTGCTTCTGATCAGCATTTTGGCGCTCCAACTCCTGAGTTGAGTTTGCCGCGCGAACAAAAATTTGTTGCCTGGCTGGATGTTGTTAAACAAGATGCAGAAGCTATTTTTTTATTAGGTGATTTATTCGATTTTTGGTTTGAATATAAAACTGTTGTACCAAAAGGTTTTGTACGGGTTTTAGGTAAACTGGCAGAAATTCGCGACAGCGGAATCCCGATCTATTTTTTTGTTGGAAACCATGATTTATGGATGAATGATTATTTTGAAACCGAATTGAATATTCCGGTATATCATGATAATAAGGAATTTACCTTTAATGGTAAAATATTCTTAATTGGTCACGGAGACGGAAAAGGTCCTGGCGATAAAGGTTATAAACGAATGAAAAAGGTATTTACAAATCCGTTTTCAAAATGGCTTTTTCGTTGGTTACATCCGGATGTTGGCGTAAGTTTAGCACAATATTTATCAGTTAAAAATAAATTGATTTCCGGCGACGAAGATGTTAAATTTTTAGGCGAAGAAAATGAATGGCTTGTTTTGTATGCCAAACGTAAACTCGAAACCAAACATTATAATTACTTCATTTTCGGACACCGTCATTTGCCAATGATTATTCCCGTTGGTGAAGAATCCAATTATGTAAATCTTGGTGACTGGATTGGTTATTTTACTTATGGAGTTTTTGATGGTGAAACCTTTGAGCTTCAAAAATTCGAACAATAGTTACTTTTTATTAGTTGGATAAACCGCAATTTTGTGTGTTCGCAGCATATAATTCGATTTCTTTTTGCTGTTGGATGCCTGAAAAGTAATCGCATTCGACATTTGTTTTGGCATATGACATTCTACACAATTATTTTGTAATGCTCTTTTTGATATTGTAGCCAAAGTCATTTCGGTGTGTTTTGTTTGCTGATGACAACTCATGCAGATTTTAGAATAAACAACCATGTTTTGCGACGAATTTTCATGTGGATTATGACACGTCATGCAATCCATTCTTTCACTTTTCTTGAAACATTTACTTTGGGCAAGCAGCCCTAATTGATTTCCGTGAACATCATAATGAATACTGTCATTCGATCCCGGAATTGCTCTAAAATAATCAGAAAGTTTGTCTCCTGGTTTAAACTGAAAACGTGATTTTATCTTTGCTTTATCATTCCCTGAGTGGCAAAGTGCACAGGCATCTATTTTTTGCTGTCTTGTTAGTTTTTTGAATGAAACAATATTTTGAGCAATTTTTAAATCAGGAAATTTTAAATGCTTCTGAACGTGCTGTTTGGCAGGTCCATGACAGCGCTCACAATCAATACCGTATAGTAAAGTATTTTTGTTCATGAAATCCTCTACTTCAATAGTCATAAAAGTAATACTGTCAGAGCTGGTTTCAACATATCTGCTGGCAATATTAGAGCTGTGACAGCCATAACATTCCTTATCAATTTGTCTTTCAAAATTTACTTTAGTGGCAGAATAACCCGGACTGGTGGCCCAACTGTTTAAGGATTTGTAATAAGAAAGAGGTAACTCAAATGTATAGTGGTTTTTCCAATATGCACTTGTTTGTGCGTGTTTCGTTCCAAAAAGAACATCAAAAGAATGGGCTTCTACTTCTTTTCCATTTTTATAAAGTACCTGATAAAGACTATCGTTACGTTCTTCCATAACAAGTTTAGTATCTTTATCATAAACAAAAGTATTGCGGCCATTTGTAAAATGTCCTAAAATATTTTCTTTGGTAGGAGGAGAGCTTGCTTTAAAATGCGAACTGTGAAAAGCTGTTTCATATTGTGCCTGATGACATTGAATACAGCTTTCAGAACCGGCATAATCGGTTCCGCGTGGGTCTATGTAATTATCAGATTCATTTTTGCAGCCCATTAATAACAAGACCAAAGCAAAAATGGAAAAAAGAATAGCTGTTTTTTTCATTATTGTAAATATACTTTTTTCTGAATAAATTCAAAATATATTTCAAATATGAAAAAATGCTGTTAAATTGTTTAGATTAATTCTTAATTCATTCCTGCTCCATAAACATATTCATCAAGGTCAATTCTAAATAAAGAACCTTCAACTAAATCTTTTATTGATTTTAATTCGGTCATAGAAACAGCCAAATCAATTGCAGTACAAGGAGTTTTTAATAAAAATTTATGACAGGAATATTTTAATTCACAAGCTTCGCAACATGCATTTTCAATCATGCTGTCTTCTATCAAATCACAGAAATGATTTAGCTCCTGAATTGTAAAATAAAAACCGGTTTCTTTAAAAACCAATTGAACTTTGTCGGTTATGGTTTCGTTTTCCTTTTTCCAGTAAAAAGCAATTCCAAAATTGTTGTGGTATAATTGTTCAATTTCTCTCATTATGAATCCTTTTGTTTCAACAAATATAAATATTATTTATATTAGTTCTAAATAAAAAATCATAAAAAAGATGTTTTCAAAAGATATAATAGTGATATAAGTTTTGTTTAGAAGAAATTGTAGTAAGGCTTAAATTAGCTTATAGCACTTATTGATTTATATTTTTATTTAAGCCACATTTTTATTTTTGAAAGAAATTTATTTTGCTGATCTACAAATAGATAATGAGAACAGTTTTCTAATAATGCAAAATGATTCTCTCCGGCTATATTTTTAATGGATTTAATTTGAGACGGAGAAAAAATTCTATCATCTTGTCCATAAATTGCATAAACAGGAATTTCTTTTGCTTTTATTTCCTTCAAAAAAGGTCGGCTATCGATGTTATTTTGCTTTTCATTTTTATAAAAAAGTAATGGAGCATTTTTATTTCGAATGTTGGTTTTAAAGAATTTACTTGCTTCGTAATCGCTGTATAATTTTTTTGATTCAGAAGTTGGATTAGGCATCTTAAAATAATTATTTTCGCCCGCTATATCAAAACACGCTTTTCGGTACTCAGCAGAATTTTTATTTAGTTTTTCAGTTGACTTTATTTTTGCTAATTGTGCCGAATCAGTTTTTGAAACCGAATTTAAAATATGATCGTAAGTTTCCTGCTGCGAAAATAGAGCTCCGGCCAAAATGAGATTACTAACATTCTGAGGATATTTTGCTGTGTAAAGTGTCGCAACCAAACCGCCAAAACTATGACCAATAAGAGTAACTTTCTTTAGACCGTATTTTTTTAAAATTGAATTCAAATCCTGAAAAGCTTCCTGATAAGTAAATTTTGCATGAGGATCTGATGATCTTCCTTCGCCTCTTCGGTCGTAAACAAGTACATAGAATCCTTTGTTAGCTAATTTTTGTGCTGTTGTACCTTCAAATAAAGTCGAGTTTCCGCTTGGACCGCCATGAATAAAAAGAATGGCTTTATTTTCTTTATTTCCGTATGTTTTAATGTAGAGACTTTGTCCGTTTGCAAAAATGGAAATTGTAAAAATGAAAACCAATAATAGTTTTTTCATTACTCCATATTTTGATGATCTTCCATATCTTTCTGAAGATCTAAATTTCTAAAAGTAGGGGATGCTATTCCGAAACCTAAAACGGTCAATAAAGTCATACTTCCTCCAAAAACTACAGAAGTTACCGTTCCCATTAGTTTAGCTGTTAAACCACTTTCAAAGGCGCCTAATTCGTTAGATGATCCAACAAACATAGAATTTACCGCAGCAACACGTCCGCGCATATGATCGGGTGTTTTAAGCTGTAAAATAGTTTGACGAATTACTACTGAAATTCCGTCAGCAACACCGCTTAAGAATAGCGCGACGACTGAAATCCAGAAAATGGTAGAAACTCCAAAAACAATAATGCACAGTCCGAAAATGAAAATGGCGATCAAAAGTTTCATTCCGGCTTTTTTATACAACGGAACATAAGCTGAAATCAGCATCGTAATAAATGCACCAATTGCTGGTGCAGCTCTTAAAACACCAAATCCTTCCGGGCCAACTTTTAAAATATCCTGTGCAAAAACAGGTAATAAAGCAACGGCTCCTCCAAAAAGTACGGCCACCATGTCAAGAGAAAGTACTCCTAAAATAGTTTTATTATTGAAAACGAATTTGATTCCTTCTTTTAAACTTTCCATAACCGGCTCACCAATCTTCGGATTCAGAATTGGTTTTTTCTCGATTTGAGTTAAAGCAATTAAGGCAGAAACAGAGAAGCCAACCACAAGGCACATTGACCAATGAACTCCTATCCAATTGATAGAAAACCCTGCAACCGCTGGTCCTAAAACGGCACCAATCTGCCAAACCGAACTACTCCAGGTAGCAGCATTTGGATAGGCCTTTTTAGGTACAATTAAAGATAAAAGCGAGAAAATTGTTGGTCCTAAAAATGCACGCACCAATCCGCCCAGAAATACCAAAAAGTAAATCGAATATAAAATAATGGCAGATGATGCATCCCCAACAACCGCAGGCCATGTTAATAAAAATAATCCGAAGCTAATGATCGAAAATCCTAAAATACACCATACCAACATTCTTTTTTCTCTCTTTGATCAACGATATGTCCGGCAAATAGTGCCATTGAAACGGCTGGAATTACTTCCATCAAACCAATTATTCCAAGTGAAAGCGGGTTCTTGGTAATGCTGTAAACTTCCCATTCAATGACAATAAACTGCATCGACCAGGCAAAAACCATAGCAAAACGCAATAATAAAAACATATTAAATTCTCTAAAACGCAACGCTTGATACGGGTCGTTTTTCTTTTCTTTATTTGTCATTTGTTCTAATATCTTTAAGCATTAGTTGAGTCGAAACGTTCCCGTTCCATTCATTTTCGGCCAGAGAATAAGCTAACTGAAATGTATTTTGATTTTTTGTGATGTCTATTTTTTTCCCAAGGCCAAAACCTATTGCAGCAATTCCTTCCGAATTATTCTGCTTAACAAAAAGCCTTAAATGTTCTTCGTCTGCTCCCAGAGTTTTGGCATAACCTGTGTCTTTTATATTTGTTGTCATAAAAACAGGTGTCATGTTTTGCGGTCCAAAAGGTTCAAATTGTTTTAAAATCCGAATGAGTTTTGGTGTTATGTCAGAGAAATTAATCTCTGCATCAATTTCGATTTCAGGAGTTCGCATTTCAGGTAAAATAGTTGCCGAAACCTGTTTTTCAAAAGCCTCTTTAAAAATTGTATAATTCTCGGCTTTCAAAGTCATTCCGGCAGCATACATATGGCCTCCAAATTGTTCCAAATGTTCAGCGCACGCATCTAAGGCATTGTAAACATCAAAGCCTTTTACAGATCGTGCCGAAGCTGCATATTTATCACCGCTTTTGGTAAAAACCAATGTCGGGCGATAATAGGTTTCTATTAATCGTGAAGCCACGATTCCGATCACGCCTTTGTGCCAATCTTCCTGAAAAACAACAGTAGAGAATCGTTCTTCTTCCTGATTTTCCAGAATTTGCTGAAACGCTTCTTTCGTAATTCTTTTGTCTAAATCTTTTCGGTCTGAGTTGTATTGTTCTATTTCTGAAGCAAATTGCTGCGCTTGTTCAAAATTAAATTCAGTTAGCAATTCAACCGCATGATTACCGTGTTTAATTCTTCCGGCAGCATTTATTCTTGGCGAAATGATAAAAACAACATCAGTAATATCTAAAGTTTTCTTTTTTACCTGATGAACCAAAGCTTTAATTCCCGGTCTTGGATCTGAGTTAATAACCTGTAATCCGAAATAAGCCAAAACGCGATTTTCTCCCGTAATCGGAACAATATCTGCAGCAATTGCCGTGGCAACCAAATCCAGATACGGAACCAGATCTTCAATAGTTTCATTTCGGTTTTTCCCTAAAGCCTGAATTAGTTTAAAACCAACACCGCAACCGCACAACTCATCATACGGATAATCGCAATCTTCTCTCTTGGGATCTAGAATCGCAACCGCATCAGGAAGAATATTTCCCGGTCTGTGGTGATCGCAAATAATAAAATCGATGTTTTTTTCTTTCGCGTAGGCGATATGATCTATGGATTTTATGCCGCAATCGAGCGCGATAATTAGAGAGAATCCGTTATCATCGGCAAAGTCAATTCCTTTAAAAGAAATTCCGTAACCTTCGTCATAACGATCCGGAATATAAGTAGCAATATTTGGATAATGAGATTTTAAATACGCAGAAACCAAAGAAACAGCCGTTGTTCCGTCGACATCATAATCGCCAAAAACCAGAATGTTTTCCTGATTTTCGATCGCCAGTTCAATTCGGGCAACTGCTTTGTCCATGTCCTTCATCAGGAACGGATCGTGAAGATGTTCTAATGAAGGACGAAAGAAATTTTTGGCATCATCAAAAGTTTCAATGCCACGCTGAATCAAAAGGGTTGCTACAAAATCTTCTACATTCAGGGCTTGCACCAAATGTTTGATTTTATCTTCAGAAGGTTTTGGTTTTAATGTCCAACGCATTTTTTAATTGTAGATTTTAGATCTTAGATTTCAGATTTTTGAAATCGTTTAATGTGGTATGTAATTTTTTTTTGCCACAGATTAAATGATTTTAAAAGATTTTTTTAATCTGTTAATCATTTAATCTCTGGCAGAAATATTCCGTTTTTAACTTTGTCAAAGTTTTTAGACTTCAAATTTCAGAAAGCAGACTTTAAATAATCTAAAATCTACACTCTAAAATCTAAAATTATTTTTGCTCTAAAGCATTTCCTTCAAACTTAATTCCGTCCCAACCTAAGTTGATGAAATTCCTAATATTTTGGTGATTTGTTCCGTTTGGATCTCCTAAAACTTCTTCAAAATAAAAGGCACCAAAGCACACTAAAGTTTCTTCTCTAGTTAAGTTTTGCAATTTTGCGAAAGAAAATAATTTACAGGAACCAGAGTTTTCTCCGGCTGCATTATGTTGTGTTCCGTTTTGAAAAGCAGTTGGTGTAAAGTTGTAATTTTCCTCAATTACTGCAATAGTTTCCGGGAATGTTATTTCGTTTGGAGTTTGTTTTACTTTTTCTAAAAAGGCTTGAATGCTCATGATTTGTATTATTTTTTATTCTGAACTTATATATTTTTTTAAAGCGATATAGTTAGTGTCTGTTTTTATTGATTCCGGGACTTTTTTCAGAAGAACTTTAATTTCTTCTTTGTTGAAATTTTTCTTTAAAAAGTTCAACCTTTTTACTCCTCTTTCTGATTTTATAAATTTAACTGCTAATTTTTTATTTTTATTGATGGTATATTCTATTACTATGCTGTCTAAAGATTTTAGCATTTCTGTGTCAGATAGTTTTTCAGAATTTTCTTTGATAAATTTTTTATTTTCAGATTTCCATTCTTCTTTTAATTTCTCATTTTCTAAAGAAAATTGTTTGTCAAGATTAGATTTACACGAAAATGTTATTAGAAGAAATATAATTAAAACTGCTATTTTACTAAAAGATTTTTTTCTCATTTATTCATCATCATCCTTCGAAAACTTACTTTTCTTAGGTTCTTTAATTATTGTTTTTCCGGCAACGACTACGACAATTTCACCGCGCGGTGCTGTTTTTTCAAAATGAGTTAAAACTTCTTTTGCGGTTCCGCGTACGTTTTCTTCGTGCATTTTTGATAATTCACGCGATACACAAACTTGTCTGTCTTCTCCAAAATACTGTATAAACTCAGCTAAAGTTTTAACGAGTTTATGTGGTGAAACGTACAAAATCATCGTTCTTGTTTCTTCGGCTAAAGCCAAAAATCGAGTCTGACGGCCTTTTTTGTCAGGAAGGAAACCTTCAAAAACAAATTTATCATTTGGCAGTCCGCTATTTACCAAAGCCGGAACAAAAGCGGTTGCACCAGGTAAACATTCTACTTCAATTTTATTTTCCACACAAGCGCGTGTCAATAAAAATCCGGGATCTGAAATTGCCGGAGTTCCAGCATCTGAAATTAAGGCAATAGTTTCGCCGGCTTTCAAACGTGCAATTAAATTTTCGGTAGTTTTGTGTTCGTTGTGCATGTGATGGCTGTGCATGTGCGTGCCAATTTCAAAATGCTTCAGCAGTTTCCCACTCGTTCTGGTGTCTTCGGCCAAAATCAAATCGACTTCTTTTAGAATGCGAATGGCACGAAAAGTCATGTCTTCAAGATTGCCAATAGGCGTGGGAACTATATATAATTTGGACATAATTAATTTTAATATTAAACACAGATTTCACGAATTAGCACGAATAATTAAGTGCTAAAAATTTCACGAAAACAAATTAGTGTCAATCTGTGAAATTCGTGTTTAGGAGAATTTTTTCTCGACAATTCCCAGAAAACGTTCTGCATAATCATCTTTTCCTTCCCAGTTATTGTAATCTGGTTTTACCATGTTTTCGATAAAATCTTTTGCTTCACTAAAAGTATCAAAAGTCAATAGTTGATTTAAAACACGACTGTAATCTTCTGTACTATTTCCAAAAAGGTTTTTAGTGAAAGCAATTCTGTCATTCAAATCAATATGGAAACCTTTGGCAAGTTTTTCGTTTAAAGGAACGGCTTTTGGTTTTGCAGATTCTATAGTTGCCGTTTCTGCAACAGTCTTGGTTTCTTTATATTCGTTTATTGACGGCGTTGGAGTAGGAGGAACATTATCAAAACTATCTACTTTTACAAATTGCGCGTCAGCATAATTAACGCCCAGAATATCCTCAAACGAAATATGGACCGGATTTGACTTTGTTGAAGTTTCAGTTTTTGGTTCTTCTTTTACTTCCTCTTTTATTTCTTCCTTATCCAATTCAAAAGAAGGTTTGAAATCAGGAATCGGTTTTGATTCGCTAACGGTTCTGAAATATGACTCCGTTGCAGTTTCTTTTTTCTCCTCAGCAACTGGTTCTTCTGTTTTTTCAACTACAGGTTCCTCAACTTTTTCAGCAATTGGTTCCGGAATAGTTTCAACAATAGTTTCCGGGATTATTTCTTCAGGAATTTTAGCAATTATTTCTTGTGGCGTTTCTTCAATAATTTCAGCTTCAGGAGTCACTTCAGCTTCAATTACAGTTTCTTCAACAGCAACGGGAAGTGTTTCTTCAGCTTTAATTTCTGCAGGAAGTGTTGCTTCCTGATTTTCTTCCTGATCAAAAATGGTTTCTAGCTTAGATTCTATTTCACCACGTCCGATAGTAGGTTTTACATCGTCAAAATTTTCATCTACAAATTTTAAAACAGCTAATTTCTCATATAATTTCTGAGTCTCAAGATATAATTGATTGATATCGGATTTATTTTTAAGCTTTAAAATTCGATGTGCAATGCTGATTAAATCGGCTTCCAATTTTTTTTCATAACTGTTGAAATTATAGTGAATAGGATATTTTAATATATTCTGTGTTTTGAATGTCTTTATTTGTGAAGGAAAATACGCAGAACTATTTTTTATTTCTGTTAATAAGCATTTGCGAATCTTCGATTTGATAAAAATTTTCTACTTTTGAAAAAATGTAAAATCATCAAAATTTTGCGTCAAATTATTACCAGTACAAAGTAATAAAAACTATTCATTTTAAAAGGTAGAAAAATACAAAATGTTTCTCGAAAATACAGTAAATCACAAAGAACAATTTGGTTGGATTGAAGTTATTTGTGGATCAATGTTTTCGGGTAAAACCGAGGAGTTAATCCGCAGACTAAAACGCGCCCAATTTGCCAAACAAAAAGTCGAAATTTTTAAACCTGCTATTGATACCCGCTATCATGACGAAATGGTGGTATCGCACGATGCCAACGAAATTCGCTCTACTCCGGTTCCTGCTGCTGCCAATATTGCTATTTTAGCACAAGGCTGCGATGTTATAGGAATTGATGAAGCCCAGTTTTTTGATGATGAAATTGTTACTGTTTGTAATGATCTTGCTAATCAGGGAATTCGTGTAATAGTTGCAGGACTTGATATGGACTTTAAAGGAAATCCCTTTGGGCCAATGCCGGCACTTATGGCAACAGCAGAATATGTAACCAAAGTTCACGCGGTTTGCACCAGAACAGGAAATCTTGCCAACTACAGTTTTCGTAAAACAGATAACGATAAATTGGTAATGCTTGGCGAAACCGAAGAATATGAGCCGTTAAGCCGTGCAGCATATTATAATGCAATGAAAAAAATCAGGAGAAATAGGTTTTTAATTCTATTTAAGCAACAATGCAAGACAAGAAAAATAAAAGAAAGCAGAATATTTTATTATTACTCGTAATTGGAACCGCACTGGCTTTAGCTGTTTATTTTCAGTTCTTTCTTTCTGAAAGTGCAGATGAAGTAAAGACTGAAATTACAGAGCTGGTTACAAAATATAATAAGAATTGCCCGTTAACAATTCAGCAGGGAATTCGTCTGGACAGTGTCAGTTTGCCTAAACTGTCTGACGAAAGAGCCGTTCAGTATAATTTGACATTGATGAATGTAGAAAAAGAAACTGCAGAAATTAATGTAATACATACTGAAATTGAAAAAAGCCTCTTGAGTACAGCGAAAGCAAATCCGGGTCTTCAGGTTTTTAGAGATAATGATTATACGTTGATTTATAGCTACTATGACAAGAAGAAAGTGTTTTTGTTTGATGTGAAAATATTACCGGATCAGTATAAATAATTTAGAAATTCTGATATAAAATAAAACCCGATAGATTTTGAATCTGTCGGGTTTTGTTATTTTGTATGTTCCTTTGTTTAAACTGGACTGAAGTCCAGCTCTACAATATAATATGTTCCTCCGGAACTTTAAAGAGCCTTCGGCTCGAATCATATTGTAGGGCCGGATTTTAATCCGGTTTAATATGGGTTATTGGGCTAAAGTCCAGATCTACAATATAATATGTTCCTCCGGAACTTGAAAGAGCCTTCGGCTCGAACCATATTCTAGGGCCGGATTTTAATCCGGTTTAATATGAATTACGAATATATTAAATTCAAAAAATCTAAATTTTCTTTCTCATTCTTGCTACCGGAATATCAAGCTGCTCACGGTATTTTGCAATAGTTCTTCTCGCAATCGGGTATCCTTTTTCTTTTAAGATTTCTGCCAATTGATCGTCTGGTAAAGGTTTCTTTTTATCTTCTTCCTCAATTGTATTTTTAAGAATCTTTTTGATTTCTAAAGTCGAAACATCTTCGCCCTGATCATTTTTCATCGCTTCAGAGAAAAACTCCTTAATAAGCTTTGTTCCGTAGGGTGTTTCTACATATTTGCTGTTAGCAACACGCGAAATCGTCGAAATATCCAAACCAACCATATCGGCAATGTCTTTTAAGATCATTGGTTTTAGTTTGGTTTCGTCGCCGTCTAAGAAAAATTCTTCCTGATAATGCATAATGGCATTCATCGTTACAAAAAGCGTTTCCTGACGCTGTCTGATCGCATCAATAAACCATTTTGCCGAATCCAGTTTTTGTTTAATAAACTGAACTGCGTCTTTTTGAGCTGATGATTTATCACGAGAATCCTTGTATGTCTGCATCATTTCCTGATAATCTTTAGAAACGTGCAGGGAAGGGGCATTTCGTCCGTTTAAGGTTAGTTCAAGTTCGCCGTCAACAATTCTGATAGCGAAATCCGGAACCACATTTTCCGTAACTTTATTATTTCCGGTAAAAGATCCACCCGGTTTTGGGTTTAGTCTTTCGATTTCGTGAATGGCTTTTTTCAGCTGTTCGTTTGAAACGCCGTATTTTTGCAATAATTTATCGTAGTGTTTTTTGGTAAAAGCATCAAACTGATTTTCGATAATATCAATTGCTAAATCAACATATTCTGTTGGTGTTTTATGCTTCAACTGCAATAATAAACATTCCTGCAAATCTCGCGCTCCAACGCCCGAAGGCTCGAGTTCATGAATAACATGCAGCATTTTTTCGACCATAACTTCATCGGTATAAATACCTTGGGTAAAAGCCATATCATCAACCATGTCAGAAACGCTTCTGCGGATGTAACCCATATCATCGATACTTCCAACAAGAAATTCAGCGATTTCACGCTCTTCATCATTCAAAATAAAAGTATTCAACTGATTGATTAAGTCCTGATGAAAACTAATAGGCGAAGCAAAAGGCGTTTCGCGTTCTTCGTCTTCACTATAATTGTTAACCTGGGTTTTATAATCCGGAGTATCATCGTCACTTAGATATTCGTCTATGTTAATGTCGTCTGCTTCAATTCTGTCAGATTCGGCATCATCATAATCGTCGTAGTCTTCATTTGCGAATTCATCTGCTTCGTATTCATCTTCTTTTCCAGCTTCCAGAGCCGGATTTTCGTTCATTTCTTCTAATAAACGTTGCTCAAAAGCTTGCGTAGGCAATTGAATTAACTTCATCAGCTGAATTTGCTGTGGAGATAATTTTTGTGATAATTTTAAATTTAAAAATTGCTTTAGCATTTATAATGTTTAATCGTTTATTTGTTTAATCGTCAATTCGTTTCTTCGTGAAAATCGGTTAACCGAATGAACGATTAACCGATTAAACTATTTCTAAAATTCCGC
Organism: Flavobacterium sp. AC274; assembly: GCF_979258275.1. NCBI lineage: Bacteria > Pseudomonadati > Bacteroidota > Flavobacteriia > Flavobacteriales > Flavobacteriaceae > Flavobacterium > Flavobacterium sp. AC274. Next base: position 1,065,234 of record NZ_OZ409852.1, read on the forward strand.
ACTTCCAGGAGTTCTTGGGAAAGGAATTACGTCTCTAATGTTTGTCATTCCGGTTACAAACAATACCAAACGCTCAAATCCTAAACCAAAACCTGCGTGAGTTGCAGAACCAAATCTTCTGGTGTCTAAATACCAGTATAATTCTTCTTCATCGATGTTTAAAGCTTTCATTTTCTCCACCAAAACATCATAACGCTCTTCTCTTTCAGAACCACCAACAATTTCTCCAATTCCAGGGAAAAGGATGTCCATTGCACGAACAGTTTCTCTTCCAGGCTCAGTGTTATCGTTCAAACGCATGTAAAACGCTTTAATGTTTGCTGGATAATCGTATAAAATTACAGGACATTTAAAGTGTTTTTCAACCAAATAACGTTCGTGTTCTGATTGTAAATCAGCTCCCCATTCTTCGATGATATAGCTGAATTTTTTCTTTTTATTGGGAGTTGAATCTCTTAAAATATCAATTGCTTCAGTATAAGAAACACGTTTGAAGTTGTTTTCTAAAACGAAGTTCAATTTCTCTAACAAAGCCATTTCGCTTCTTTCTGCCTGAGGTTTTGATTTTTCTTCTTCTAAAAGTCTTCCTTCTAAAAATTTCAAATCATCTTTACAGTTGTCTAAAGCATATTTAATAACGTACTGAATAAAATCTTCAGCCAAATCCATATTGTCATCAAGGTCGTTGAAAGCAACTTCAGGTTCAATCATCCAAAATTCTGCAAGGTGACGGGAAGTATTTGAATTTTCTGCTCTAAACGTTGGTCCAAATGTATAAATCTGACCCAAAGCCATTGCGAAAGTTTCGCCTTCTAATTGTCCCGAAACCGTTAAGTTGGTGTGTTTTCCGAAGAAATCTTTTTTGAAATCAATGTTTCCTTCTTCATTTTTTGGTAAATTATCCAAAGGCAATGAAGTTACCTGAAACATTTCTCCGGCACCTTCAGCATCAGCTCCGGTAATAATTGGCGTGTTTACATACACAAAACCTTTTTGTTGAAAATAGTTGTGAACCGCAAACGACAATACCGAACGCACACGCATAATCGCTCCAAAAGCATTGGTACGAACACGTAAATGTGCATTTTCTCTTAAAAATTCTAATGAGTGTTTTTTCGGCTGCATTGGGAATTTCTCCGCATCAGAATCTCCAAGAATCTCCAATTTTGTAACCTGGATTTCGTATTTCTGACCTGCACCTTTACTTTCAACCAAAGTTCCAATTACAGAAACAGCAGCTCCGGTTGTGATTCTTTTTAAAGTTTCTTCCGGGGTATTTTCAAAATCAACAACACATTGTATATTATTAATGGTAGAACCGTCATTAAGCGCGATGAACTGATTATTTCTAAAAGTTCTCACCCATCCTTTTGCATTTACTTCCTGTAGCGTCGTCGTACTGTTTAATAAGTCTTTAACTTTTGTGTGTCTCATTTTTGTATATAATGTTGAAATTAAATTATTTGTTGTGTAATAACTGCAAATATAAACGATAATAATTAAAATTAGAAGCTATTTCCTGCTATCCGCTTGTATCTTTTTCTGTCTAAAGAAGCCAGAAAAAGGATACCGCTTCTATCAGGGCTAGGGCAATCGTTTTCAAAAGAGCCGTTTGTCATTTCGACGGAGGAGAAATCACACAAGGAATTCCGTAAACAAAATCGCCAATCTTTGTAGAATTACGTGTGTGATTTCTCCTCCGTCGAAATGACAAGTTTGCGTATTTATCTTTGTCAAAGTTTAAAACTTTGACAAAGATTCGTGATATTTAATCCGTGCTAATTCGTGAAATTCGTGTTTCCTTCCAATCCCTCCAAATCCTCTTTCTTAGCTTTCTTCTTTTCAAAAGTCAAAACCAAAGCCGGTAAAACCAATAAATTTGCAAACATCGCAAAGGCCAATGTACAAGAAATTAATCCACCAAGAGCGATTGTTCCGCTAAAACTAGAAAGCGTGAAAGTAGCAAATCCTAAAATCAAAACTACTGATGTATAGAATGTACTGATTCCAGTTTCTCTTAAAGCACTAAAAACAGATTTTTTGACTTTTCCGTTACTTTGTATTAAATCATGTTTGTACTTCGCCATAAACTGAATTGCATTATCTACCGAGATTCCAAACGCAATACTGAATACCAAAATCGTTGAAGGTTTTAATGGAATTCCGAAATACCCCATCAATCCAGATGTAATGCAAAGTGGTAAAACATTCGTAATTACTGATGCAAAAACCATTTTGAACGAACGGAATAAATACAACATCAAAATCGCGATCACCAAAATTGCGAAAATCAACGATTCAATTAAGTTGTCAACCAAATATGATGTTCCTTTCTGGAAAACCAATGCTTTTCCGGTAACGGTAACTTCAAAACGATCTTTCGGGAAAATTTCATCTATTTTAGAATGTAATTTTTTCTCGACTTTCGCCATTTCATCGGTACCAATATCTTTCATAAAAGTTGTGATTCTGGCATATTGCCCAGTAGAATCAACATAACTTTTCATTAAGTTTTCTTTGCTGTTTTTGGTTGCGTTTTTGGCGTATGCCAAAATAAACGTCTGCTCTTGCGAAGTTGGTAATTGGTAATATTCAGGATTTCCGTTGTAAAAAGCCTGTTTCGAATATTTAACCAAATTCACCACAGAAACCGGTTTTGCCAATTCCGGCATTTCGGCAATTGTGTTTTGCAATTCGTCCATTTTACGAATTGTTGACGCTTTCATAACACCTTTTTTCTTTTTGGTGTCAATCATAATCTCAAGCGGCATTACACCGTTAAATTCTTTTTCGTAGAATAAAATATCTTTAAAGAAGGAAGCGCTTTTTGGCATTTCTCCAATCAAACTTCCGGAAACTTTCATTTGCGAAACCCCAATAATACTAAATACCAAAAGCAAACCGTAAATGGTATAAATTACTTTTCGTTTGTTTCTTACCACATTTTCTACAAAATTCAATAAAGTCGAAATATAGGTTTTTGTTAAATGATACAAGTGTTTTTCTCCCGGAACCGGCATAAAACTGTAAACAATTGGCACAATTAAAAGCGTCAATAAATAAACAGAAATCACGTTGATAGAAGTTACTAAACCAAACTCAAAAAGCAGGTCGTTTCCTGTAATCATAAAGGTTGCAAAACCTATGGCAGTTGTTAAATTTGTCATTAAAGTCGAAACTCCAATTTTCGAAATAATACGCTGTAAAGCTTTTGCCTGATTATTATGTAATTTAATTTCCTGCTGGTATTTATTAATCAGGAAAATACAATTCGTGATTCCGATTACGATAATCAATGGCGGAATGATAGCCGTTAAAATCGTGATTTTGTAATGAAATAATCCAAGTGTTCCAAACGACCAGATTACACCAACAATTAGAATACAAATTGAAATAAATGTTGCTCGGAACGAACGGAAAAAGAAAAAGAAAATCAGAGAAACCGTAAATAAAGCCGCACCAATAAAAAGACCAATTTCGCCTTTCATATTGTCAGCATTGATCGTTCTGATGTATGGCATTCCCGAAACTTTCAAATCGATTCCGGTTGTTTTTTCGAATTTATCGATCTTCGGAACTAAATTTTCAAGAATAAAAGTCTTTCTTTCAGCAGTATTTACAAGCGCTTTTTTCATGTAAATGGCCGAGCGTACACTGCCGCTTTCTTTGTTAAACAATAATCCTTCATAAAAAGGTAAATTGTGAAATAAATCAAATTGTACTTTTTTTAAGTATTCCGGATCAACTGTTTTGCTTTGATCGATAAACGGAGCCAGAACAAATTTCTCGTTGATAGTATCTTTTTCTAATTTTTTTAAATCATTTAAAGAAACAACCAAATCTACTTCTTTTGAGTTTTTCAGACCGGTCATTAATTCATTCCATGCAGCGTAATTTTTGGGTGTAAAGAAACTTTTGTCCTGAAAACCAATTACAATAAGGTTTCCTTCTTCTCCAAACTTGTCCAGGAATTTTTGATAATCTTTATTTGCAATATGATCTTTAGGAAGTAAATTAGCTTCGGTATAAGTCATGGAAAGGTTTCTCCATTGAAAACCAAGGAAAATTGTCAGGGCCGCAACCAAAACCAAAATTGTTATTCTGTTTTTAAGTATAATTCGGGCAATTTTTTCCCAAAATCCAACTTGAATAGCGTTTTTCATAAATTCTTTAAAAATGGATGCAAATGTAGTGAAAAGACCTCAAAATGATAAATAATCACTTGTATTTTACGTAATGTTAACACAAATTAACAGCGTAATTTTTATGATAATTTACTTACAATTGAATGATTTCCTCGTTAGCTTTTCTCATATTTGCAATTAATTTAAATATGAAAAGAAAATGAACTGGATTTTATTAATTATTGCCGGACTTTTTGAAGTTGGATTTGCATCTTGTTTGGGAAAAGCCAAAGAAACAACCGGAATTTTGTCAACGTATTGGATGGCAGGTTTTTTTGTTTGTCTTACTATAAGCATGGTTTTATTGTATAAAGCAACACAGGTTTTGCCAATAGGAACTGCTTATGCTGTTTGGACGGGAATAGGCGCTGTTGGAACTGTTTTGGTTGGAATTTTTATCTTTAAAGAACCTGCGACTTTCTGGAGAATTTTCTTTCTTTCAACATTAATTGCTTCAATTATTGGGTTGAAATTTGTTTCTAGTCATTAATTTTGGAACGCGGATGACGCGGATGAAACGGATTTACGCAGATTAATTAATTCGTGAATTCGTGGCAAAAAAACACGCAGATTTAAGCAGATGATTTTATTTATTGAAAATAGAAAAATACTATAAAAAAGAAATCGGCGTAAATCCGTTTCATCCGTAAAATCCGCGGGCAAAAAATATTTAGCTACTTTTACAAGATATTATAAAAAATAGGTTTTAATGCAGGAAAACAATACCACCACTTTTATTTTTTTAGCGATTATTTTACTGCTAATTATCATCATTTGTTTTATGGTGTATCAACTAATGCAGTCTAAAAAAGCAAAAGAGGATGCTGAAAAAAGTTTTTATGCACTCGAAATGAAGGTAAATGATTTGCAGTTAGAAACATTAGAGTCGAAACTAAATCCGCATTTGTTTAAGAATATTTTAAACTCGATTCAATCTCATGCTTATCAAACTTATTTTGCCCTGGATAAATTGGCCAATGTTTTGGATTATATTTTATACGAAAGCAAAAAGAAATTTGTCACGGCAAAAGAAGAAATTGATTTTGCGTTGAATCTTATCGAAATCAATAAAATTAAAATCAGTCCGCTTTTTGAGTTGAAGATAAAAACCAACATCAACAAAGAAGATAAATTATATGAACAGCCTTTACTCGCGCCGCTAATTTCGATTGATTTAATTGAAAATGCTTTTAAACATGCTGATCTGCAAAGTGCCGATGCTTTTATTTCGGTAGTTTTTGAGTTCAAAGACAATGCTTTTTTTATGACAGTTTCGAATAAAATATCAGATAAAAAAGTATTAAAAAAAGAACGGGGCGGTTTAGGAAATGCTACCTTAGAACATCGTTTGAGAATTATTTATAAGAATAATTTCAAACTTGAAAAATTTGTTGAAAACGACATTTATATTGCTCATCTAAAAATAGATTTACTTGAATACAAAACTGAAATGCTTGCTACTGGACGATGAGTTGCCGGGTTTAACGTATCTCAAAATGCTTTGCGAACAAATTCATGAAATAGAAATCGTAAAAACATTTAATAATCCCGAGAAACTATTGGCCGAAATTCCCGATCTCGATTTTGATTTGTTAATTTCAGATATCGAAATGCCTGGAATTGATGGCTTGCATTTGGCGGAAATGATTCAGGATAAATTGGTTATTTTTTGCACGGCATATAAAGAGTATGCTGCCGAGGCATTTAATATTGATGCTGTAGATTATATTACTAAACCCGTAAAATTAGAACGTTTGCAAAAAGCAATCTCCAAAGCTTTTGAACGTTTTCATAAACCCGAGACAGCAAAGAAATTTATGCAGCTCAATACAGACAAGGGGAAAACTTTGTTATATTTTAATCAAATTCAATATGTCAAAACTGCGGTTAGTGATAGCCGTGATAAAACGGTTCTTTTAACAGATGGCAGTTTTATGAATCTGAAAAACGTTAAATTTGATACCCTTTTGCATGAATTGCCCGATGCTGATTTCTGTCGCGTAAACAAAAAGGAAATTGTTGCTGTAAAAGCCATAAAATTCTTCAATCATAACGAAATTGTTTTGCATCATTTAGATAAAAATGATAAAAACAGTACCTTAATTTTGAGCGAAACCTATCGATCTGACTTTTTGAAAAAGGTCAAAATCTAACTTATTACAAAGTTTTTCGGACTTATTACATACATTGAAAATTAGCCTTAAATTTACTTTTTCAGGTAATTTTCACTTCTGATATTTGCACCAATAAATTAAAAAAACGAGTTATGAATAATATTAAAAACTCTTTATTTTACGTTACTGTTATTGGTGGTTTCACAGCTTTAATATATTGGGTAATTTCAAAAGGAGCTTCGCTTGAAGTAGGGCGAGGAATAGTTCAGAAAAAAATAGAAAGTAATCACTGGAATGATTTCCTGCATTCTATGATTGAAAACCTGCAGCATCCGCTGGCTATTTTACTGGCACAAATTGTCACTATTATTTTGGTAGCACGTTTGTTTGGATGGATTTTTAGAAAAATAGGGCAGCCATCTGTAATTGGTGAGATGATTGCGGGAATTGTTTTAGGACCATCTTTGGTCGGGATGTATTTTCCTGAATTTTCAGCTCTTTTATTTCCAAAAGAATCATTAGGAAACTTACAGTTTTTAAGCCAAATTGGTTTAATACTCTTCATGTTTGTTATTGGTATGGAACTGGATTTAAAAGTGCTTAAAAACAAGGCTCACGATGCTGTTGTAATTAGCCACGCAAGTATTGTTATTCCATTTGCATTGGGATTGACTTTGGCTTATTTTATCTATCATACTTTTGCTCCGGTTGGGGTAGAGTTTGCATCTTTCGGATTATTTATGGGAATTGCCATGAGTATTACTGCTTTTCCGGTTTTGGCCAGAATTGTTCAGGAACGCGGAATGCAAAAAACAAAACTCGGAACCATTGCCATAACCTGTGCCGCTGCAGATGATATTACTGCCTGGTGTATTCTGGCAGTAGTAATTGCCATTGTAAAAGCAGGTTCATTTACAAGTGCTTTATACGTAATTGGTTTGGCAATTTTATACGTAATCGTAATGTTGAAAATAGTTCGTCCGTTCCTGAAACGTGTCGGAGATTTAAATTCGACTCGCGAAAGTTTGAATAAACCCGTAGTTGCTATCTTTTTTATAACACTTTTGTTCTCTTCTTATGTATCTGAATTAATTGGAATTCATGCTTTGTTCGGAGCATTTTTAGCAGGAGCAATCATGCCGGAAAACAATAAATTCAGAAATATTTTTATTGAAAAAGTTGAAGACGTTGCCATAATTGTTTTACTGCCATTGTTTTTTGTATTTACAGGGTTGCGTACACAAATTGGGTTGTTAAACGATCCTTATTTATGGAAAGTTACTGCAGTAATCATTGCTGTGGCTGTGGCGGGAAAATTCTTTGGAAGTGCTTTGGCTGCCAAATTCGTTGGTCAAAACTGGAAAGACAGTCTGGCAATTGGCGCTTTGATGAACACTCGTGGTTTAATGGAATTGGTAGTTTTAAATATTGGTTATGATTTAGGCGTTCTTTCTACAGAAATTTTTACCATGATGGTAATTATGGCTTTGGTCACTACTTTTATGACAGGACCTGCGTTAGATTTTATTGGTTATATTTTTAAAGATAAAGTAACGGCAATTCCTGAAGAAATTGGAAATAAGAGTAAGTACAAGATTCTGCTTTCATTTGCAACTCCGGAAAGAGGAAAGAAGCTTTTGAAAATTGCAAATAGTTTGGTTAAAAAACAACCTGATAATTCTATTATTGCAGCAATGCATTTGTCTTTAAGTACAGAAGTTCACTCGTTTGACGTAAAAGATCATGAACGCAAAATGCTGCTTCCGGTTATAGCAGAATCTGAACGTTTGAATCAAAATATGGTTAGTGTTTTTAAAGTAACAAATGATATTGATACAGAAATTATCGATACGGCAAATCAGGGAGAATATGATTTATTACTGGTTGGTTTAGGACAATCTATTTTTGATGGAACTTTGCTTGGTAAGATTCTTGGTTTTACAACCAGAATTGTAAATCCGGATCGTTTAATTGATAAGTTTACCGGAAAAGAAGGTTTGTTCGAAAATTCTCCTTTTGATGAAAGAACACGTCATATTATTGCTAAAACAAAAATGCCGGTTGGAATTTTTATTGATAAAGATCTCGAAGATGTGAATCAGATTTTTATGCCGATTTTTAGCAAAGAAGATTCATTTTTGATAGATTATGCCAAGAAGTTAATCAATAATAATGGCTCGCAAATTACGGTTCTGGATGCCAGTGGTGAAGTAAAAAATACCCGCGACATTCAGGAAAGTATTCGCTCGATCGAACAAATTGCACCAAATCATATTATGATTATGCACGACAGAACAATTAAGAAGGAGTTTTTAGAAAGCCAAAACTTAATGATTATTAGTTTAGACAGCTGGAAAAAATTAATAGAATCTCAAAGTACGTGGCTAAATAATACACCTTCGGTTTTGATTTTGAGACCATAATAGCGAAGGAAATTTCAAATAAAAAATCCCAAATTCCAATTTTATGATTGGGGTTTGGGATTTTTCTTTTTCATCTTTGTCAAAGTTTAAAAAGATTGGTATTTGGAATTTAAAAAAGATTGAAATTTAAAATCTAAAGTCCCAAATCAAGAACATATGAAATCTTAGCTGCTATATTATCTTCAAATCTCATTAATTGATTTGGTCCGTAGCGGTAAAATCCGCCTAAACCAAACCCTTTGTAGATTTTGTTTAACTCAATTCCGGATTCAAAAAAACCTTTGTTAAGTGTTTTATATGTTGGTCCAACCTGTTGTTCCAGATGATCCATATTTCCCCATGCCATTCTGGTCACTAATACCAATGACGGACGAACTTTTCTTAATAATCTAATTCTATCAAAGCCATGTTTTACCTGAAACATAATATATTGACTAGAGAAGAACTCATTAAAATACATGGTTTCAAAACTGTTTCTTCCGGCAAAAGTAATACGCTGTATAACCGTTTCTTTTGTTAAGTTGTTTGGAGCAGTATTGTATAAATGTGTTATTGGAACGTCGCCCATTGCATAACCTCCCTGCAGTAACAAGCTTGTTTTTTGGCCGTTCAGGTAATTCTTTTTCGTATTCTGTTTTAAAATCTATTTTTCCAAAGGTAAAATCGTTTCCTAATACATTTGGCAATGATTGTGTGTACTGAAAAGTAAATCTCGGAAATCTTTTATCAGATTCATTTCTGCCTGTTGGAGTTTGCATAAAATCGCTAAAAGGTGCCCAAACAATAGACAACATCGCCGTTGTCATAATATAACTTGAATATAATTTTCCGTTTAAATTAAAAAGATAATCAAACTTTGGCTCAACATAATTTCTTGATAATTCCAGAACAGCTTCAGTTTTAGGAATTATTTTGGTTTGAAGATTTGTTTTCCAGGTCGTGTAGTGATAAAACGTACTAATGTTAATTGGCCGCGGATCATAAATTTTAAAAACACGTTTATCAACTGCAAAAACAGTACTTGCAATTTCTCTAATATCATCGGTATAATAGCCGTTTATCCAGGTATTTGTGTTTTTGTCCAATAAAGCTCCTCCGCCTAGACTGTATTTTACAACGCCATCTTTTGTTCCGTAAGCGGTGTAACCTTCAATTCTAAAACCTTTAGAAAAGCGATCATTAGTGATTCCGCCAATACCCAATCTAAAACCTTCGTAATTATTGTAGCTTATTATTTTCTTTAAATCAAGATCAACAGGGCCAATTGGAAAATAACCATTGATGATTTTTCTTCCCGATCCCAGTCGTTTTTCTATTCTTTTACTGATAGAAAGACTGTCTAATAATTGATATGTTTTTTGCCCCTTTAAATCGAGACTGTCTTTTCGGTATTTGTTCCAGAAAGTTTCGGGCTGTTTGCTGGCATCATCCTTAATTTCAATATAAAGCGCTGGATTTTTTACTGATGGATTATTGTTGTAGTGAATGTCAAAATTGTTGCTTTCAGAAAGGACATAAGTGAAGTCTGAAGCTACTTTTTTTCTCGGTTCATAATCTTCTTCGGCATCTGCATCAAACTGAATAGTTCCGCCTAAGATTTTTATATCCTCATCGTTTTTTCCTTTTACGATTTTAAAAGTTGTATTGCTTTGAAACCATAATTTTTCACTTGGAACATATTCAAATTCATGAATTCCGCTAATATCCAAAACGCCTTTTATTCGCATTACTGCTTTTGCTACAGCAAAATTTTCCTGATCGATATACAAAACGCCTTCAAGTCTGTTTGATCTTCTTTTCTTGTTTTTAAAGTAAATCATATAGGTGTTTCTTCCTTTGATAGCTACAGTATCAAGGAGTTTGTAGTTGTAATCGGCAAGCGCATTGTTTGAAATCGGGCTTTCATGCTTAGTTTCAAACAATTCATATTTGGTATCGTAAATAGAAATAGACTGCAAATTGAAAGCAATGATTTCATAAATTGGCTGTTTAAAACCTGCCATTTTAGAACCCAGAATAGTTTCTTTAAGTTTATTATTTGCAAACTGATATTGCGATACTTTTTCGGTTTGAAACAAATGCTGTTTGCTTATTATTTCCTTAAACTTATAATCAGATGAATCTATGTTAATTTCTTTTTTATTGAAATCTTTATAAGCTGCAGAAGAATCGATCCTGCCGTCAATAGAATCCGGATTTGCCGTTACAATAAGTTTATTATAGGTTTTATATTCAAAGTTATTCAGCTTTTTTTGCGGATTGTTATTGTTTTTATTTGCAATTACTTTTCTTAAAATAGCCAAAGCCGGGTTTTCGTTAGCAATTACAACTTCTTTTAAATTATCTGTTTTTTCAGAAAGCGAAACCGAATAGAACTTTTTATTGTTTAATACTGTAATCGTTTTGGTAGTAAAACCAACATAAGAAACAGTAAAAGAAGGAATATTTGTTAGGGAATGAAGAACGAATTTCCCATCGACGTCTGTAATAGTATTGTTATTGTCTGAAGTAGTAATTGTAGCGAAAGGAAGCGGTTTGTTTTTCGAGTCATTTACAATTCCGTTTATTTGAAATTGCGCCTGAATAGTAAGCGTGAAAAACAAAGTCAGTAAACAGAATAGCTTCATACAGAGAATTATAGTTGCAAAACGAAAACAATTAAATTTTGGTATGCAAAAATAGCAATAAAAAAATCCGTCTAGTACAATTTTAACTAAACGGATTTTAATTTATGTCAAATAAAATTAAACTTTCATGATTTCTGCTTCTTTAGCAGCCAATAATTCGTCAATTTTTTTGATAAAACTATTTGTTAAGGTTTGAACTTCTTCTTCTGCAGATTTACAAACATCTTCTGAAGTTCCTTCTTTTTCTAATTTTTTGATATCAGTATTAGCATCTTTACGAGAGTTACGAATACCAATTTTAGCATCTTCAGCTTCAGCTTTTGCTTGTTTAGCCAAATCTCTACGGCGCTCTTCCGTCAACGGCGGTACGCTGATGATAATTACGTCACCATTGTTCATTGGATTAAAGCCAATATTGGCAACCATAATCGCTTTTTCAATAACTTGCAGCATGTTTTTTTCAAAAGGCTGTAAAGTGATTGTTCTGGCATCAGGAACACTAATTTTAGATACTTGCGAAAGCGGTGTTGCAGATCCGTAATAATCTACGAAAACGCTTCCCAACATTGCCGGAGAAGCTTTTCCAGCACGAATGTTTAAGAATTCTTTTTCTAAATGCGCAATCGAACCGTTCATTGATTCTTCAGTACTTTCTAAAATAAAATCTATTTCTTCACTCATTTTTTTAGATTTTTAGATTTCTAGACGATTAGATTTTTAGGTTTCTAAAAAAGGCTTCGTCTAATTTACTAACTAATATGTTTTTGTTTTTTTTATTTTTTCTTAAAAAGATTACCAGAATTTAAAAAATTCTAATAATCTAATATCCAAGTAGTCTAAATATTCACTACAGTTCCGATATTTTCACCGTCGCAGATTTTCAAAAGGTTTCCAATTTTGTTCATATCAAAAACAACGATTGGCAATTTGTTTTCCTGGCTTAATGTAAAAGCAGTTGTATCCATTACGTTTAATCCTTTTTTCAAAACATCATCAAACGAAATAGTATCAAATTTCACTGCTGATGCATTTTTTTCGGGATCAGAATCATAAACACCATCAACACGTGTTCCTTTTAAGATAACATCTGCATTAATTTCGATTCCTCTTAAAACGGCTGCGGTATCAGTTGTAAAATATGGATTTCCGGTTCCGGCACCAAAAATTACGATTCTTCCTTTTTCAAGGTGACGATCTGCTCTTCTTTTAATATATGGCTCTGCAATAGATTCCATTTTTAAAGCAGTTTGCAAACGTGTCTTCATTCCTTTGTCTTCAAGAGCACCCTGCAAAGCCATTCCGTTAATAACAGTAGCCAGCATACCCATATAATCGCCTTGTACTCTATCCATACCGGCACTTGCACCTGCAACGCCTCTAAAAATATTTCCTCCTCCTATAACAATAGCAATCTCTACTCCTTTATTGTGAATTTGCTTAATTTCTTCAGCATATTCGGCTAATCTTTTTGGGTCGATTCCGTATTGTAAATCACCCATTAAGGCTTCGCCACTTAGTTTTAGAAGAATTCTTTTATATTTCATGTGTTGTTGCGTTAATTTGTGCAAATATAGACATATTCTGATTTTTAAAAATAATGTTTTAAAAAAATTAATTTGTTCTTTTGAGTTTTAAGTTTAAGAACATTTATTTCTCTTCAATCTGATAAAAGTCATTCTTGCATCTTTTTAAAATTTGTATTTTTATCGTATCAAAACGAAAGAAATATGAAAAGTATTGTAGCCAAAGGATTATTCAACAGTCATTCTTATCCTGAGTACCGAAAATTAGTCACAGATTTATTATCACAAGGGAAATCAACAGGTAACGACCAATCAGAAAGTCTCACTCATTATACCAGTTTAAATGAAGCGAGAATGAACCGACTGGAAAAAACCATTAAAATTTCTGAAGACGTTATTTCGAAGCTGCAAAACTTAAACAATCATTATATCTGGCTTGTAATTTCTGAAGGCTGGTGTGGCGATGCGGCACAAATACTTCCGATACTTAATAAAATGGCTTTGGCATCTGATAAAAAAATAGACCTCAAGATTGTTTTAAGAGATGAAAATGACGAATTAATGAGTCAGTATCTAACCAATGGCGGTAGAGCAATCCCGAAAGTAATTGTAATTTGTAAAGAAGCCGGAATTGTTCGTGCTGATTGGGGACCAAGACCAAAAGGCGCCTCCGAATTAATGATTAATTATAAAAAGGAATTTGGCGTAATTGATGAAAAAATAAAAACCGATTTGCAATTGTGGTATTTGGCAGATAAAGGAATTTCTGTGCAGGAAGAACTGGTTCAGATTATGGAAAATATAAAATACAATAGGCTGTAAAACTGTCTGTTTTAGGTAGAATATTGATAGTTAATGTCGTACCATCATAAAATTTATTAAAATATTTGGTTTTAATATAAAATTTTGTATCTTAGTAATAAGAAAACCCACTTCTATTATTATTTTTTGATTTACTCTTATTGGTGTTTATTTAATGTTGAACTATTAAAAATCCACTATTATGAAAAAGTTATTCGAAAAATTTTACGATTTTTTTTCGAGATTATTGTTTGACGGAAAAAATGTACCACACTATTAATTTCCAAAACAATTAATTTAGGAGTTGGCACATTACAATAGCACTACCTTTTGTAATGTGTTTCTAATTTATTGGAGTTTCTCTAAATAAATTTCAATTCCATTTAAGAAAACTTACAAATCAAAATTCACGACAGATATTCCTAAGTTGATGCTGTTTATGCTTTTTTGATTATGGAGTATAATATCGTATTGGGCAGTTTCAATGAAAATAATAAAATCATCAGAACCTATTCCAATTCTTAACTTTCTATATTCTCCATTAAGATTTCCACGCCCTAATGCAAATCCTTTTCCGTAACCGGCTTGCGCTGTAATTATGGTGTTTTCGCCTACTTTCGGACTTAAACCAAAATTTAAATATACAGGAACTGCCACAAGTTTATCTTCCCATTTCCAGTCTATACCACTATGAATTCCTAAAATAATCCATTTTTTGTAATGAATTCCATATCCAATTTTTGATCCCAAACCATCAGGAACAAACCAATCTTTATTGTTTTGGTTGGGATAATCTTCTGATTCATATCTTTCATTATTTCCGGCCAAAGATGCAGAAATATCAAATTGAAGATAAGTAAATTTTTTATTTTGTGCATTAACAGATAAACTAGCTAGTAAAATCATGATAAACACAAATAAAAATCTCTTCATACGATTTACGATTAGTTTTGCTGTAGGCTTTCTTCGAATAAAGTAATATCAATCGCATTTTTAACGTCGTAATCACCAATTTTAGTTCGGCGTAAAACAGTTAAGTGTGATCCTGAATTCATGGCTTTTCCAAAATCAAAAGCCAGTGAACGAATATAAGTACCTTTGCTGCAAACGACTCTAAAATCTATTTCAGGAAGTGCAATTCTTGTAATTTCAAATTCATGAATTGTGGTTTTTCTGCTTTCAATTTCTATCGTTTCTCCTGCGCGTGCGTGCTCGTATAAACGAACACCATCTTTTTTAATAGCTGAAAAAATGGGTGGTTTCTGGTCAATTTCACCCAAAAACTGTTTTACCGTTTCGTGAATCAAAGCTTCGTCGATATGCGAAGTTGGAAAAGTCTGGTCGATTTCGGTTTCTAAATCATACGATGGAGTAGTGGCCCCGATATAAAAAGTTCCGGTATATTCTTTGGCCTGACCCTGAAGTTCAGAAATTCTTTTGGTGAATTTTCCGGTACAAATCAATAATAAACCAGTTGCCAAAGGATCAAGTGTTCCCGCATGGCCAATTTTAAACTTTTTAGGAAGCCCGACTTTATTGATTAAAAGGTATTTTAATTTATTGACAGCTTGAAACGAACTCCATTTTAAAGGTTTGTCAATCAATAAAACTTGTCCGTCTAAATATTCTTCAGGTGTCATTATATAATTGTAAGTGGATGAATGAAAAAGTGAATCAATAACAAAATGATTCCGGCGATAATTCGGTAATAACCAAAAACTTTAAAACCGTTTTTAGTTAAAAAACCAATAAAGGTTTTAATGGCTAAAAGCGCTACAATAAAAGCAACAACATTTCCTATAATCAACAAATTAACCTGATCGTGCGATAATTCGAATCCGTCTTTATAATAGTCGTAGCATTTTTTTACTGTTGCTCCTAACATTGTAGGAACTGCTAAAAAGAATGAAAATTCAGCTGCTGTAGTTCTTGATAATTTTTGCGACATTCCGCCCACAATACTTGCACCACTTCTTGAAACTCCGGGAATCATGGCAAGACATTGAAATAATCCAATTTTTAATGCCTGTAAATAAGTAATTTCCTGAGATGTTTCTGCTGTATTTGGGTTGTTAAACCATTCGTCTACTTTTAATAAAATTAATCCTCCAATTAAAAGTGAAACAGCAACAGTAACCGGATTTTCTAATAAGCCATCAATAAAATCACTTAATAACAATCCTAAAACTACGGCCGGAATAAACGCAACCAAAAGTTTAAAATAAAAATCAAGTGTTTGAAAAAAACGTTTGAAGTATAAAACAACTACCGAAAGTATCGCGCCAAGCTGAATAACAATCGTAAAAAGTTTGGTAAAATCGTCGTGTGCAATTCCGAAAAAGAAGAGGCAATAATCATGTGTCCAGTTGAAGAAACAGGTAAGAATTCTGTAATTCCTTCAATAATGGCAAGAATGATAGCTTGTAATGTATTCATTAATTTAGATTGTTAGATTATTAGACTTCTTAGATGTCAGATTTTTGAAGAGAAGATCTAAAAATCTAAGTTGTCTAAGCAGTCTAAGAAAGTCTATTTAGATTTTTTGAAAATAGAATAAATCGTGATTCCAAAACCAATTAAAACAGTTGTTGGAGCTAAACGGATACGTCTAAAACTAAAAACATCTTCATTAAAAACATTCGGATTATCGCTTCCTCCGCCAGACATTAAAATAAATCCTAATGCGATAACGCCAATTCCGATCAATAGAATTTTATAATTGATACCGTCAAAAAGAAATTCCTGTTTTTGTGGTTGTTGTTCTGTATTATTGTTGTTTTTCATTGCTATTTTTTTGTCAGCCTGAGCGTCCCGAAGCTTCGGGAGAAGGCGTTTTTATTTTAAAAAATCTAAAATCTAAAGTCAGAAATCTAAAATTAATAAAGATCGTCTGTTCTTAAATTTAGAAAACGTTGTGTTGCAAAGTGCGTGCTTACCCATGTAATTAAGATTCCTAAACCGAAAACGGCCAATAAAACCAATCCTATTAAGATTTTGTCTTCTAAAATTCCTAATCCAGGGAAATTTGTTTCTACATAAAGTAAAAGTGCAATCAAGGCAACAATGGCTAATCCAGCGCCAAGGATTCCTAATTTTACGCTTCGCATAACAAATGGCTTACGAATAAACGATTTTGTAGCGCCCACCATTTGCATCGTTTTAATAATAAAACGATTAGAGTGAATCGATAAACGTAATGAACTATTGATTAATAAAACAGCAATTACAGTAAGGAAACCGCTGATAATCAAAATCCACATACTTACTTTTTTGATATTATCGTTTACCAGATTTACCAATTGTTTGTCATAAACAATATCTTCAATCATGGTGTTTTGACGTAATTTGCTTTCAATTTTTAAGATACTGTCTCTTTCAACATAATCTGCTTTTAAATGAATATCAAAAGAATTCAATAATGGGTTTTCTCCTAAGAAAGTAAGGAAATCTTCTCCGATAATATCAGTATGTTCTTTTGCAGCTTTTTCTTTGGTTACATACACATATGATCTTGCAAAAGGAGCTCTTTTCAATTCAGTATTAAAAGCTTTTATTACACTATCATTGGCCTCGTTTTTTAAGAAAACCGTCATCGCGATTTTTTCCTTAAAGTCATCAGCCAGTTTTTTAGAATTGATAATGAATAATCCCAGTACTCCCAAAAGGAATAAAACCAGAAATACACTTAATACAACCGAAAAATAAGAGGAAATTAACCTGCGCTTTTGAAATTTATCAAAGTTAGAACTCATAGTATGCTTAAATTATGTGGTAAAAATAATAAAGTATTTCTTTATTTAAAGTTAATAACGACCAAAGTTTTAACTTTTGTACAATAAAGATACGATTCAGGATTTAATAAATCAAGAATTAAAAATCTTGCAAGCCGATTTAACCGTAAAGTTGTTTCTGTTTAATCTCGGCAAAATCGTAAAGTTAGTTTGATTGTTTGTACGTCTCCAACGGTTTTAACCGTTGGCTATGTTTTAATGTTATAATTTTTATCTATCTATTCAGCATAGCTCGAGGTTTTAATCTTGGGAGACGTATTTTGGTGAATTTTGCGTTGTGTTCCAGCGGTTGAAACTGCAGGCTATGTTTTAATGTTGTATTTTTTTATTCAATATAGCCCGAGGTTTTAACCTCGGTAGACGTATTTTGATGAATTTTGCGTTGTGTTCCAGCAGTTGAAACCGCAGGCTATGTTTTAATGTTGTATTTTTTTATTCAATATAGCCCGAGGTTTTAATCTTGGGAGACGTATTTTGATGAATTTTGCGTTGTGTTCCGGCGGTTGAAACCGCAGGCTATGTTTTAATGTTGTATTTTTTTATTCAGCATAGCCCGAGGTTTTAATCTTGGGAGACGTATTTTGAAAGTCAGATAAAAAACTTAGCAACTTAGAATCTTAGCGTCTTAGAACCTTAGAAAGAACCTTAAAAAGTTTCCCAAACGAGAGACAAATAATACAATCCCCCAATCGATGGGCCACCAAGAATAGAAGTATAGGGTTTATTCAAAATATTAGTTCCGCCCAATTTTGCAGTAATACCGGATTTTTGAAAATAATAATTGATTTGCGCATCCATAGACCAATAAGCGGGTACAGTTCCGGAAACTAAAAAAGAAACATAATCAAAATTGTTTTGATAACGTGCCGTCGCGCTCGCACCAAGATTTCGCCAGATATTATTGGCAATTAAAGTTCCGTTTACGTTAAATTCAGGAGTATTAAAACCATCTTCAAGACCGTCTTTATCATCTGTTCTGTCCAATTTTGTGTAGGTTAGATTTGTTAAAGCCGTAAAAGTTTCATCAATTCTATATTTCAAACCTAAACTTCCGCCGTAATTGTAAATTTTACTTTTAGAATTTGTCCATAAACGGTAACGATTTTGGGTTGTTCTCGAATATAAAAGCGTTGGAATTTGTGTTTGATCTGTTGTATTAACAGTACTGGCTTCCACCTGAGCAATAAAGTTTTTATAAGAGTTGTAATAAAAATCGGCATCAATAAAAAGATCTTTGTTTAATGCTATTCCCCTAAAACCAAATTCAAAAGATTTTACAAATTCAGGTTCCAGATAAGTGTACGGGTTTTTCTGAATCATGTTTTTGTTCTTTTCAATAGCTTGTGCCTGAGTTAAACCATTTGTGTTTACATCGGTGTTAACCTGCGCCTGAAATTTATCAATCGATGCTTTGGTATACGAATTTTCAAAAACACCATCAGACATAATCCTCAAACCGCCAACGCGTTTTACACCGCCAGAATTTACATTCGAAAATCCTTCAAAAATACTCGGAAAGCGATATCCGTTTTGATATGATGCCCTAAAATTGATCGTTTCTTTTGGAGAATAAACCGCTGTAAACTGAGGGGTGAATTTTGCATCAAAATAATCAGATTTGTCCATTCTTACTGTAGCGCCCAAACGTAATTTGCTATTGAAAAAGTCTTTCGTTAACTGTGTAAAAGCCCCAGTTTTTTGATACGTTAAATTTTCAGTAGCACTTTTTGGGTTGATAAAATAATTTCCGTCGGGAACAATAATATAATTTCTGTAATCGAAACCGCTTAATAATTTAGCATCAATTTTTTCGAAGAAAGAAACAAAAGCCTTGTCCCAATTAATCAAACCTTCACCATGAACCAAAGTCGATTTTACGCGCAAAGCCGCACCAATATCCCAATTATTGATATCGATTAATTCTTTTTCTTTTGCTTCATACGCCGGAGTTCCCGGTTCAAAACGTCCCTGATCAGATTGTGATCTGGCGATTTTATGAGCGTCGGCAATACTTGCTCCGCCTGTAATAGCATTTTTATAAGAGGTTGAATAATCTGCAAACCATTTATCATCTGATTTATAAGCGCGATCCATATTTTCTGCCAAAGAACGAAGGTTGTATGAGTTTCCGGTATTTTCGGTTGTGGCGTATGCTTTTACCTGAAAAATAGGCGTGTGATAATCAACCGCAAATTGGTTCAACGTATAATCATCCAGTCTAAATCTGTTCGAACGCTGATAGATAGTATTAATCAATGCGGTTTTATAAGTAACAGAAAGTTCGTTTCCTTTTTTCGGACGAAAGTAAAAACCAACATCGGCTTTATAATTTTTAATGTCGTAATCAGTAATGTCCGTTTCGCGATAACCGGTTCTGGCAACAACATAATTTTTACCGTTTAAGTTTAAAGTTTTTCGGTTTGCCGATTCATTTCCGTAACCATTAACTTCGTCATAAGCAGGATTATCTGCGCCGGATAAATTGGTCGAAGCATTGGCATTTGGAGCCAAATCGGTTCTGTCATCAGCAACCCAATCTGTTCCGCCTGTAGTTGAAGCATTTATTTTGAATGCGAATTTTTCATTGAAAGCTTTTGCAAATCTTAAATTAAACTGAGAATAAATTTTCGGTGAAAACCGATCAACATTGCCAACATGATTTACGCCTGTTAATTGCTGAATACTTACGCCCTGATATTCAAAAGGATTTTTGGTTTGAATATTTGCTAAACCGTTAATAGCGTTCATTCCGTACAAAGCCGCAGCCGTTCCCGGAATAATTTCGATTTTATCAATATCCAAATCATTTGCGCCGAGTGCATTTGCAATTGGCGCGCCTAAATGGGGTGCCTGATTATCGATTCCGTCAACCAATTGTGCAAATCTTACGTTGGTCGAATTCGCAAAACCTCTTGTGTTTATTACTTTAAAACCCAAACTTGGCGTAATAATCTGAACTCCTTTTACATTTTCTAATGCCTCATAAATACTTGGAGAACCCATTTTTTTGGCTTCCGCCGATTTTAACTGCTCGATACTTATCGGCGAACGCATAATATTTTCAGATCGACGGGAAGCCGTAATCACAACTTCGTTTAAATCTTCTTTTTTGATGCTGTCCTGCTCTTTTTTGAATTTTGAGTTTGAGAAAAGCTTTTTAAACTTATCAAAAGCAGAAATGTGTAAAGGTTTAGTTTCATAAGAGAATATAAATTTCAGTATGTTTTAAAATGAACACTGATGGTTATAAAAAATGGTTTTGGTTATTTGTTTTTTTAAAATGAAATTAAGGTGTTTTAAAATTTTAAATTTTGGGTTTCTTTTAAAGCAAAATCTTTAATGCGTTTTTCGACTTCATAAAAAACAATAATCGCTTTTTCTCCGGCTTCAGTCAGTTTTGCGCCACCACCGCCTTTTCCGCCAAGAAGTTTTTCTACCAGCGGACTTTCGGCACGCTGATTCATTTCTTCAACCAATTGCCACGCCTGGCGATAGGACATTTTCATTTCTTTTGCCGCATTGGTAATAGATCCTGTTTTTCGAATATTCTCTAAAAGCCAGATTTTCCCAATTCCCAGAAATGGACCTTCAGTTTCTTCAATCCAAAGGCGAACTTCAACAGAATATTTTTTGCTATTACTCATTTTATTCTTTTAGTGATCTTACAAAAATAGCACTATTATTCTTTATTTGTGCTGGATTGAAATCCAGCCCTACAATATTGGTCGTTCCTCCGGAACTTTTCTTCATGATTCAGAAAACGCAATTTATCTAAGTATAAAAACACGAATATAAGTATATTTACGTAATTAAAAATAAGTAATGTGTTTTTTTATTTGTTTGTCAACGAAATAGCTTTGGTACAATCTACAATAAATGTAAATTTGCGATCTTAATTCGGTGACAAACCTTTGAACCTTTGTCACTCTGAACCTTTGAACCTTAAAGAGAATGAAATACAATCCAAACGAAATCGAAGAAAAATGGCAAAAATATTGGGCTAAAAACCAAACTTTTGCTGCATCAAACAATTCTGAAAAACCGAAGCATTACGTGTTAGACATGTTTCCTTATCCATCTGGAGCGGGATTACACGTTGGGCATCCGCTGGGTTACATTGCTTCAGATGTATATTCTCGTTTCAAAAGACATCAGGGTTTCAATGTTTTGCACCCAATGGGTTATGACAGTTTTGGTTTGCCGGCAGAGCAATATGCGATTCAGACAGGACAGCGTCCCGAAGATACAACACGCGTAAATATTGACGGTGGAGTGGATAAAGAAGGAAAACAAATTGCCGGATACAGAAAACAATTAGATAAAATCGGGTTTTCATTTGACTGGGCGCGTGAAGTACGTACCTCAAATCCTGATTATTACAAACATACACAATGGATTTTTATTCAGTTATTTAATTCATGGTACAATAAAGAAACAAACAGAGCCGAAGATATTTCGACTTTGACAGCTATTTTCGAAAAAGAAGGAAATGCAGAAGTAAATGCCGTATCTGATGATAACATTCAAAGTTTTTCGTCAAGCGAATGGAAAGCATTTTCAGCAGATGAGCAGGAAAAAATATTATTGCAATACCGATTAACCTATTTGGCAGAAACAGAAGTAAACTGGTGTCCTGGTTTAGGAACTGTTTTAGCAAACGACGAAATTGTAAACGGAGTTTCTGAGCGTGGCGGATTTCCGGTTATCCGTAAAAAAATGACCCAATGGAGCATGCGAATTTCTGCTTATGCAGAACGTTTGTTGCAAGGTTTAAATGATATCGACTGGAGCGAATCTATCAAAGAATCACAAAGAAACTGGATCGGAAAATCGGTTGGTGCAATGGTTTCTTTCAATGTAAAAAATCATGATGAAGTAATTGATGTATTTACCACAAGACCTGATACCATTTTCGGCGTAACTTTTATGACTTTGGCACCAGAACACGATTTGGTAGCTAAAATTGTAACTGCAGATCAAAAAAATGCCGTTGATGCCTATATCGAAAAAACGGCAAAACGTTCTGAGCGTGAGCGTATGGCCGATGTAAAAACCATTTCGGGAGTATTTACCGGAGCTTATGCAGAACATCCTTTTACGAAAGAACCAATTCCGGTTTGGATTGGAGATTATGTTTTGGCAGGTTACGGAACTGGTGCTGTAATGGCGGTTCCTTGTGGAGACGAAAGAGATTACGCTTTTGCTAATTTCTTTAAAGGTCAAAACGGAATGCCGGAAATCAAGAATATTTTTGATAAAGATATTTCTGAGGCTGCTTTTGGAGCCAAAGAAGGTTTTCAATTAGTAGATTCTGATTTCTTAAACGGATTAGATTACAAAACAGGAACTCAAAAAGTAATTGCTGCTTTAGAAAAAATAGAGCAGGGAACAGGAAAAACAAATTACCGTTTGCGTGATGCCGTTTTCTCTCGTCAGCGTTATTGGGGAGAACCTTTTCCTGTTTATTATGTAAACGGATTGCCGAAAATGATCGCTGTAGAACATTTGCCGATTATTTTGCCGGAAGTAGAGAAATATTTACCAACCGAAGATGGTTTGCCTCCATTAGGAAACGCAACAATTTGGGCTTGGGATACAAAAAACAATGAAGTTGTTAATACTGATTTGGTTGATAATTTCGAAATTTTCCCTCTTGAATTGAACACCATGCCAGGTTGGGCAGGAAGTTCTTGGTATTGGATGCGTTATATGGATGCACATAATGAAAAAGAATTTGCAAGCAAAGAAGCTTTGGCTTATTGGGAAAGCGTAGATTTATACATTGGCGGAAGCGAACACGCAACCGGACACTTATTATACTCTCGTTTTTGGAATAAATTCTTAAAAGACAAAGGTTTCGCCCCAACCGAAGAACCATTCAAAAAACTGATTAATCAGGGAATGATTTTGGGAACTAGTGCTTTTGTTTATAGATTGGATTTAAAAGATTGGAGTGACGGCCTTAGTAATGCATTTACTGGTAGAGAGTTTAGTTCTGATGAGGTTAAAAAAATTAGAAATTTTATTGAAAAGTATAATAATAAGATATATGTTTCTAAAGCATTTTTAGAGAATCAAATGTTTCCTTCTGCAAATTTTGGTACAGGAGAGCTTATAATTTCTTCAGCTTTTCCTAAATTAGATAAAGCGTTAGAGGGATTTTTTCCTGAAACTGTGGGAATATTTGATGGCATTTTTGTAAATATTATTAAAACTCACGCAGATGTTTCTTTGGTTAATTCTTCTGATGAATTAGATGTTCAAAAATTCAAAGCATGGAGAGAAGATTATGCCGATGCTGAATTTATCACTGATGAAAACGGAAAATACATCGTTGGCCGCGAAGTCGAAAAAATGTCAAAATCAAAATACAATGTAGTAACTCCGGATGATATTTGTGCTGAATACGGAGCAGATACATTACGTTTGTACGAAATGTTTTTAGGCCCGTTAGAGCAGGCAAAACCTTGGAATACTGCCGGGATTTCGGGAGTATTCGGTTTCCTTAAAAAATTATGGAGATTGTATTTTGGTGAAAATAACGGTTTAATCGTAAATAACGACGAACCAACAAAAGACAATTTAAAATCGTTACATAAAACCATCAAAAAAGTAGCAGAAGATATCGAGAGTTTCTCTTTCAATACTTCAGTTTCTCAATTTATGATTTGTGTAAATGAATTGTCAACTCAAAATTGTCATTCAAGAGCGATCTTAGAACCATTAGCCATTTTGGTTTCGCCTTACGCACCGCATATTGCTGAAGAATTATGGTCGCAATTAGGAAATAAGGAATCAATTTCAACGGTTGCTTTTCCTGTTTTTGATGCCAAACATTTGGTTGAAACAAATAAGGAATATCCGGTTTCTTTCAACGGAAAAATGCGTTTCACAATCGAATTGCCTTTGGATTTAACCAAAGAACAAATCGAAGAAGTTGTTATGAAAGACGAAAGAACCTTAAAACAATTAGACGGTAAAGCTCCAAACAAAATTATTGTTGTTCCGGGAAGAGTTATCAACTTTGTGATCTAAATAAAATCAATTTATAAATATTTTAAATTCCAAATTCCAATTTTAAGATTGGGGTTTGGGATTTTTTTGCGTAGTTTTTTTCCGCCACGAATTCACGAATTTTTTAAATCAATTCGTGAATTCGTGGCGGAAATAATATGTTAAGCGGAAATTTGGCTCTTTTTGCCACGAATTACACGAATTTTCGCGAATTTTATTTGTGTTAATTCGTGTAATTCGTGGCAAAACTTCACCATGCTTCAATTGGAATTTGGTCCCGAAGCCTCGGGATTAATATTGGAATTTAATTTAAGCTGTAACATTTCATAACTTCTCGTATCAAAAGGACGGATCCGATTATTTATCAACTTAAAATTATTTGAAATGAAAAATTATATTTTAATTATCGCCCTTTTATTTCCGAAATTGTATTTAAACCAATTAAGCAATTTTATAAAAGCGTAAAATGAAATTCGAAGATATCTATAAAACATATTGGGATCGAATATTCAGGCTTTGTATGGGGTTTGTTAACGATTATGATATTGCGCAGGATCTGGCTCAGGAAACCTTTATCATTGTTTGGCAAAAACTCGAAACTTTTAGAAACGAATCGTGCATAGGAACCTGGATTTTCAGGATTGCTTCTAATAATTGTTTGAGGCAGATTGAGAGGCAGAAACGTTTTCCAAAATCGGAATTACCACTTCATCTTACTGAGGAAAAGCAATATTCATTAGAACCACAAATTCAGTTTTTATATAAATGCATTGCTGAATTGCCCGAAACCGACCGTATTATTATTTCACTTGAACTTGAAGATGTAAAACAATCAGAAATAGCTAAAATCGTCGGACTTTCGGAAACCAACACAAGAGTGAAAATTCATAGAATTAAAGAAAAACTGACTCAAAAATTCAAAGAAAATGGACAGCAATAATATAGATTTTAAAGATTTATGGAAAAAACAAACCGTAAATCAACCGAACATAGAAGATTTACTGGCAAGATTAAAACAGTTAAAAAAAACAGCTTTGCGCAGTTTATGGATTACTAATATCCTGCTTTTTGCAACATGTACTTTTATTATTTTTATCTGGTATTTTTATCAGCCTGATTTGATCTCGACTAAAATTGGAATTGTTCTAACGGTTTTAGCAATGCTTATTTATCTGATTGTTTATAACAGGTTACTATCCACTTATAAAAATATAGACGCAAACCAAACCAACCAGCAATATTTGCAGAAACTCATTTTAATTAAAAGAAAACAACAATTTTTGCAATCCCGAATTTTAAGCTTATACTTTATTCTATTAAGTATAGGAATAAGTTTATATATGTATGAATACGCATCAAAAATGAGTTCGTTTTTTAGTGTTTTAACATATGTGATGTTGTTTTTATGGATAGGATTTGCCTGGTTTTATTTGAGGCCAAAGGAAATCAAAAAACAAGAAACCAAATTAAATAGTCTGATAGAAAAATTTGAAGAAGTCAATAAACAATTAGAAAATGAATAAAAAAAGCGGTTTGTAAATTTTACAAACCGCTTTTTTTATCAAATTAAATTTCTAACCTCTGATTCTTATCTCGGAAATACATAAGTGTTTGGATGTACTACAATAATTCCGTCTGAATTTGCCGTTCCGGTTAATTCAGAAACCACTTTTCCTCCCACATAAATTTTAGCCGTTACCGTTTGTCCTGCAACACCGCCAAGACCGCTTGTGTGTACTAAAGCCCCGTCAGAATCTGCATTAGCCGTAAATTCTTTTGTCCATGGTAATGCCAGAACATCTTCAATAAGCGGAGCACCACTTTTTTCCATATAAGTTACATCAAGTTCACCCGTAAAATTTCCTGTTATTTCATATTTTACATCTCTTGATGCTGTTACTGGTCCAGAGTTGTTATCATCGTCGCTGCTGCATGAAACTGCTGTAAAAGCAAGTGTTAATACAAGCACTGCTGTTTTAAAAATTGATTTCATAATAAATTCTTTAATAATTAATATTCATTTAAAACAAAATTACAGGCTTGAAAAACAGTTGGCAATACCTGATAAAATGTATTTTTTATTACCTGATATCAGGTAAAAGCAACTGAATGTTTTTTGAAACACTTTTTAATTTAATAAATTTGAATAAATACCACTTTATGAAGAAAATCTGCTTTTTGACGCTTTTTTTATTTTTATCTGCCTTTGCACATTCACAAGTTATTCTTTCTTTAGATGATGATACCGTTTACATAGACAGTATTGCAAAAGTGACCAGAAACACAAAATCTGATAGTATAAAATGTCTTTACAGTTTTAAATTATCAAGATTGTTTTTGATGGTTCAGAATGTTGAAAAATCCAAAGAATACTTAAATCAGGCCAATAGACTAAAATCAGGATTTCCCTTTTTGAAGGATGCTTCGATTTATTATAATTCCTATAGTTTCATTGAAAAAGGCGATATCGTAGGTTTCGAAAAAACATTATTAGAAGCCAATGCCAAGTTAAAACAATACGATAATACAGAAGCTTTTAGGCTCCGCGCAATCCTATTGCAGAATTATGGCATTATGCAACAGCGAAAAAACAACGAAAAAGGCTATATGAAATTATTGGTCAATGAAGCCATTCCCCTTGCAAAAAAGAGCGGCGATTATGAACTGATAAGCGGCTTGTATAAAGCGGTTGCTATTATTTTTATGAATAATAACGAACGCCAAAAAGCAAGCGAATATTTAGATGAAGCACAGAATTATATCGAAAAAGCAACCAAACGATCTCCTACCCTGGCAGAATCTAAAATGGAAACTTATATCATCAATGCCGAAAATTTAGTAGAATTAAAACATTTTTATGATGCTAAAAAAGTACTTGACAAAGCTTTTTTACACTCAAAAAATTCCCTGAATCCAATTTAAACGATTCTTATTTTTATTCTGAAGGAATATATTATGCCAAACAAAATAAATACAAGCAAGCTTTAACGAGTTATGAAAAAGGAATAAAATCTGCCAAAACACATCAGAATGCAATTGCCTTAAACAGGTTGAAATTTGCAGAATATGAAATACTTTTTAAGTTAAAAGAATATGAAAAAGCTAAAAACAACCTGGAATATCTTTTAGAGAATACACCATTTATTGTAGATAAAAAGAACTATTACAACGAATTGTCAAAAGTTTACAACGCTGTTAAAAATTATGACAAAGCTTATTTTTATGCCAATAAATATAATGTTGTAAACGATAGTTTAAACAATACAAAATTTCAAAAAGAAATTGTAGAACTCGAAGCAAAATACAAAAAAGCCGAAAATGAGAAAAAGATAACGGCTCTTCAATCGCAAAATGAAAAAGCAGCACTGTTGGTATATAACAATCGGTTGAACTCTTTTCTGTTTGCTGTATTGTCGGTTTTATTATTTCTGATTGTTTTGTTTTTGTGGATTTTGAATAAAAACCAAAAGAAGTTGAGTTTTCAAAAAGAAATTAATCACCAGCAGGAATTGGCGGCACTTGAAAATCAGCAGAAATTATCTGTTTCAAATGCTTTGATTGAAGGTGAAGAAGTAGAGAGAAAACGAATTGCACGAGATTTGCATGACGGACTTGGAAGTATGCTTTCGGGATTGAAAATTCATTTAAAATTGGCAGAAAAAGATAATGTAAGCACAACAGAAGTGACTACTTTACTAGATAATTCGATCAAAGAACTCCGCAATATTTCTCAAAACTTAATGCCCGAAAGTTTGCTGAAACTAAGTTTAGAACATGCTTTGCGTGATTTGTGCATGGCAAATTCAAACACAATAACAAATGTTGAATTTCAGTATTTGATTAGCAAATCGAACTTGTCTAAAAACCATCAAATTTTTATTTATCGTATTATTCAGGAATTATTGAATAACGCTTTAAAGTATGCAAATGCATCAGAAATCCTGGTTTCATGTTCTCAAAATAAGGAAACTTTTTTTATAACAGTCGAAGATAACGGAGTTGGATTTAATGTTTCGGAAAAAAGTAATACCGGAATGGGCTTAAGAAATATAAAAAACCGTGTAGAATTTTTAAACGGGAAATTAGAAATTGAAAGCATAATTAATAAAGGAACTTCGGCCTATATTGAGCTGAAGGTAAAAAACGAAATGCTAAATGACTAGAAAATATAAAACAGTAATTGTAGATGACCATCCGATTGTGATTTCCGGAATTTCGGGTTTACTGTCAGATTTTCAGATTGTTGAGGTCGTGGAGAAATTGCAGTCAGGCGTTGCGCTTTTAGATTATATCGAAACAAATGAAGTGGACCTGATTTTAATGGATATTTTTTTGCCGGTAATAAACGGAATTGATCTTTGTAAAACCATCAAACAAAAATATCCTAAAATAATTATTATCGGGATGAGCAGTCAGTCAGAGAGAAGTCTGGTTATGCAATTTGTTCAAAATGGGGGGAATGGTTATATTTTAAAAAGTGCTTCTTTTGATGAATTTAAAAATTGCATTTATAAAGCAATAGATGGCGAAATTGTGTTTAGCGATGAGGTTCGGGCAGTTATAAGTCAGCCACAATCTGAAGATTTAGATCGAATCCCGAGTCTTAGCCGTCGGGAAAAAGACATTACTTTATTGCTCTCAAAAGGCAAATCGACCCAGGAAATTGCCGATGAATTGTTTCTGAGTTTTTTGACCGTACAAACACATCGACGTAATATTCTTCAAAAATATAAAGTAAAAAATGTGGCCGAATTAATTACTTTCCTCCTGAAGAACAATCTTTTAAATTAACAAAATCTTCTGAATGCCAAAATGACATTTTTGAAATTGGTTCGTAAATTGCTGTTTGTTTTGTAACTTTAAATTTCAATCAAAAAATCAAAAAAAATGGGAAGTGGATATTTAATTATTGCTGGGGCAATTATGTTATTCAGCTGGTTGGTTAGTTCAAAATTAAAAAGCAAGTTCGAATTATACTCTAAACTGCAACTTCGAAATGGAATGAGCGGTGCAGAAATTGCCGAGAAAATGTTGGCAGATAATGGTATTAGAGACGTTCGTGTTATCTCGACTCCTGGACAGTTAACAGATCATTATAATCCGAGTGATAAAACTGTTAATCTAAGCGAAGCAGTTTATAATCATCGTAATGCAGCTGCAGCGGCTGTTGCGGCACATGAATGTGGTCATGCCGTGCAGCATTCTATTGGATACGAATGGTTAACCATGCGTTCGAAATTAGTGCCAATTGTAAGCGTCGCCTCAAATTATGTACAATGGATTTTGATTGCAGGAATCCTGATGATTAGAACTTTTCCTCAATTGTTATTGATAGGAATAATCATTTTTGCGGCAACAACTTTGTTTTCGATTATTACTTTGCCTGTAGAGTACGATGCAAGTAACAGAGCGCTTGCCTGGTTAGAAAATAAACACATGCTGACACAAGAAGAGCAGGCAGGAGCAAAAGATGCCTTAAAATGGGCTGCAAGAACGTATGTAGTAGCCGCTATCGGATCAATCGCAACGTTGTTGTACTATATCTCTATTTATTCCGGAAGCAGGAGAAATTAATGTGGTAATGAGATAATTAGTCAATTAGATAATTAATAACAAAAACCTGATTAGTTTAAACTAATCGGGTTTTTGTTATTTTGAAACAATAGACAATTGTTTATTAAGCATTTTAAGAATTATCTAATTGACTAATTATCTAATGGGTACATTTTAAAGTTGAATCTGTCTATCAATCTGCTGATCGAGTGAAATAAATGTTTCTGTTCTTGAAACTCCTTCAATAGCCTGAATTTTTGTGTTTAAAAGCTGCATTAAATG
This sequence comes from Flavobacterium sp. AC274, assembly GCF_979258275.1. Taxonomy (NCBI): domain Bacteria; kingdom Pseudomonadati; phylum Bacteroidota; class Flavobacteriia; order Flavobacteriales; family Flavobacteriaceae; genus Flavobacterium; species Flavobacterium sp. AC274. The sequence continues at coordinate 1,095,546 of NZ_OZ409852.1, forward strand.
TTCGTTGTCACGACAAATTATTTTGATCAAAACCGACCAGTTTCCGGTGGTATAATGACATTCTAAAACTTCGGGGATTTTTTTTAAATCTTTTACAGCTTCTGAGTTTCGGGAAGCTTTATCCAGATACACGCCAACAAATGCCATTGTGTTGTAACCTAAAACTTTTGGGTTAACAGTAAATTTCGATCCTGAAATTACACCCGATTGTTCCAGTTTTTTTAAACGCTGATGAATCGCCGCTCCAGAAATCCCAATTTTATTAGCAATTTGTAAAATAGGTTTTCGGGCATCATCCATTAAATAGCGAAGTATTTCTTTGTCAATACCGTCAATTTCGATTAAAAGAGAATTGATTTTCATGAGAGTTGTGGTTTGAAACTAATATTGGTTTTTTGGTTTTAAATAGAAATCAAATTTAAGGATTAAAGTTTTAATTGAATAGAAAATTGTTGTTTTAAATCTTTGTCAAAGTTTTAAACTTTGACAAAGATGCGCGCAAAGTGTATATCCACATTTTTTGTCATCCCGAGGAACGAGGGATCTCCACGAGTAGCTCGACAAAGATTAGCAACTTACTTTACGGAGTTTCTTGCGGAGATCCCTCGTTCCTCGGGATGACAAAATTGTGTTTAAATCTTAGTCCGAAACACTCAAAATAGTCTAAAAACAAAAAATTCCAAATCCCAACAAGAAGGTTGGAATTTGGAATTTATAATTTGGAATTTTTATTTAAAAAGGATTATTTCCCTTTGTTTGCTTCGCTAATGTATTTTTCTAAAGCCATTGTCATAGAAGGCGTTTCAGGAGTTGGAGCAAGAATATCGATTCTTAAACCATAATCTAAAGCTTCTTTTTGAGTTGTGCTTCCAAAAACAGCAATTCTGGTATTGTTTTGTTTAAAATCAGGGAAGTTTTTAAACAATGATTTAATTCCGGTTGGACTAAAAAATGCTAAAACATCATAATAAACATCTGCCAAATCAGATAAATCACTCATTACTGTTTTGTAAAAAACAGCTTGCGTCCAGTCTACTTTTAAACCATTTAAGGTAATAGGCGCGTCAGCATTTAACTGATCTGATGCTGGAAGCAGGAATTTTTCGTCTTTGTATTTTTTAATTAGTGGAGATAAATCAGCAAAATCTTTAGCACCTACATAAATTTTTCGCTTTCTGTACACTACATATTTCTGCAGGTAAAACGCAACTGCCTCAGATTGACAAAAATATTTCAATCCTTCAGGAACTTTGTAGCGCATTTCGTCTGCTACTCTGAAAAAATGATCTACAGCATTTCTGCTTGTCAAAATAATCGCAGTGTAATGATTAAGGTCGATTTTTTGTAATCGAATCTCTTTTGCGTTAACCCCTTCCACATGAATAAATGGTCTGAAATCAATTTTTATTTTGTGTTTTTGTTGGAGCTCAAAGTAAGGAGAATTTTCCACTTTAGGTTCAGGCTGTGACACCAAAATTGTTTTCACTTTCATATTATAAACATTTACTAAGCCACCTCTTTTGTTATCCAATAATACATGAAATAATAAGGGGCTATTTCAAGAGCGCAAAGATATAAAATAAAATAAAATAACTTACCGATTATTATATTTTGATACGTTTTAATTGAAATAAAGTAGGAAAATAGACTTATACATAGCGAAACGCCTATTATTACTAGCGGGACAATCTTCGGAATATTGTCATAATAGAATAAAACTGCGTTAAAAGGCAGTATTAAAACACCTATGTAAGTCCTGTAAGTCGCTTTTTGTAGGTTGAAAAGGCTTACAAAATCATCAATATTGAAAGAAGTTGCAACGATTTTTTCGATTAAAAATTTCCCCAGAATAAAATAAAGTAAAAATGTAGCGATCTGAATGTACAAGATCCAATCTGTTTTTGAAGCATATCCAAAAATATGCAGCGTAAGCAAAATGAAAAATGAAAACGACAGAATTTGAACAAAAAACAGCCCAACAATAAAGCTGCCTTTCAGGTTGCTGGTGTCGCGATAAATTTTTGCATATTTATCAGAAAAAATAAGTTTGCTAAACTCACTAAATCTTGTTTCGTAAGTCGATTTAGTTATAGCAACGAGAGCAAAGGCCACCACAAATAAAAGTGTTGCCCAATCTTTGTTCTCTAGAATTCTGGGTTGAAGATGTTCAATCATAGCGTTACAAAATTAGTAATTTTTTGTATCAATACTTTTATTATAAATTTATTATGAATGAAATGGCATAAAAAGTTTACTTTTGCCATGAAATTGCCAAGAAAAATGAATGATAGTATTGTCATAATTCCCACTTATAACGAAATTGAAAACATAGAAAGTATAATAAGAGCCGTACTTTCGCAACATAAACCTTTTCATCTTTTAATTATTGATGATAATTCTCCCGATCATACTGCAAACAAGGTGATTGCATTGCAGGAAGAATTTCCGGGCAGATTATTTTTAGAACAAAGAGCCAAAAAATCAGGTTTAGGAACAGCTTATGTTCATGGTTTTAAATGGGCTTTGGAACGCAAATATGATTACATTTTTGAGATGGATGCCGATTTTTCGCATAACCCGAATGATCTTGAAAAATTGTATGATGCCTGCCATTTTGGTGGTGCCGATTTATCAATTGGTTCTCGTTATGTAACAGGTGTAAATGTGGTAAACTGGCCTTTAAGTCGTGTATTAATGTCTTACTTTGCTTCGGTATATGTGAAATTTATTACTGGAATGAAAATTCATGATGCCACAGCTGGTTTTGTTTGTTATAAAAGAGAAGTTTTAGAGAAAATAAATCTCAATAAAATAAAATTTGTTGGTTATGCGTTTCAGATTGAAATGAAGTACAGAACCTATTGTGCTAAATTTGAAATTACCGAAGTTCCTATTATTTTTACAGACAGAACAAAAGGAGTTTCTAAAATGAGCAATGCCATTATTAAAGAAGCTATTCTTGGGGTAATTTCACTTCGATTAAAAAAATTAATCAATACATTATAATACCACGATCATGAATAGGATTTTAATAAAGAATGCTAAAATTGTAAACGAAGGGTCTATTTTTGAAGGTGATGTCTTGATCGAGAACGACTTAATTGTTGAAGTTGCAGATAGTATCAGCCTAAAAACTTCAGATTGTATTGTGATAGATGCCGAAGGAAATTATTTAATGCCGGGTGCAATTGATGATCAGGTACATTTTAGAGAACCGGGATTAACTCATAAAGGAGATATAGAATCAGAATCAAGAGCTGCGGTTGCGGGCGGAATCACTTCTTTTATCGAACAGCCAAATACGGTTCCTAATGCAGTTACTCAGGAAATTTTAGAAGAAAAATATCAAATTGCTGCCGTAAAATCATTTGCGAATTATTCGTTTATGATGGGCGCAACCAATGATAATCTGGAAGAAGTTTTAAAAACGAATCCAAGAAACGTTGCCGGAATCAAAATCTTTTTGGGTTCTTCAACAGGGAATATGCTCGTAGACAACGAAGCAACTTTAGAAAAAATATTTTCCAGCACGCCAATGTTGATTGCAGTTCATTGTGAAGATGAAACGACAATTAAAAATAATCTTGCCCTTTTTAAAGAACAATACGGTGATGATGTTCCGGTAACGGCACACCACTTAATTCGTAGTGCAGAAGCTTGTTATATTTCGTCTTCAAAAGCAGTGGCTTTGGCGAAAAAAACCGGAGCGCGTTTGCATATTTTCCATCTTTCGACAGCGAAGGAAATGGAATTGTTTACGAATAAAATTGCATTAGAAGATAAAAAAATCACGGCTGAGGTTTGTGTACATCATCTTTGGTTTACTGATGAAGATTACAAAACAAAAGGAAATTTCATTAAATGGAATCCTGCTGTAAAAACTGCCGAAGACAGAAAAGAACTTTGGAAAGCTTTGAATGACGGTCGAATTGATGTTATTGCAACAGATCACGCTCCGCATACAAAAGAAGAAAAAAGTCAATCGTATTTAAATGCTCCTTCAGGTGGGCCATTAGTGCAGCATGCTGTTGTCGCAATGTTTGAAGCGCATCACCAAGGGAAGATTTCTATTGAAAAAATCGTAGAGAAAATGTGCCATAATCCGGCTAAAATTTTCAAAATCGAAAAAAGAGGTTTTGTAAAAGAAGGTTATTTTGCTGATTTGGTAATTGTAAACCCGAGTTTGCCGTGGAGTGTAAAATCAGAAAATATATTATCAAAATGTGGCTGGTCTCCTTTTGAAAACTTTACTTTTAAATCGAGGATTACCCATACGTTTGTAAACGGCGAATTGGTTTATAACAATTTTAAAGTGAAAGACGTTCGCAACGGAAAAAGATTATTGTTTGACAGATAAAATAGGAAGATGAAGAATTTTGTAGTTGTAATATTGGTTTTATTTTTTGCTGTAAGTTGTAAAAAAGAGCTTGTAAAAGAGCCTAAACGACTTATTGAGAAAGGAAAAATGATTGATATTATGTATGATTTATCTGTTTTGGATGCCATAAAATATCACAATCCATTATCCTTAGATTCACTTGATGCTAGCCCGAAGCGATTTATTCTTCAAAAATATAAAGTAGACAGTCTACAATTTGCGCAAAGTAATATGTACTATGCATCAGATTATGAGAGCTATAAAGATATGTTTGATCAAATTGCGAAACGATTAGAAAAGAATCAGAAAAAAGCAGATTCACTTTTTAAGATCGAAGAGAAGAAAGCGGCAAAAGCAAACAAAAATAAGAAGAGCAAAACAACTGGACCAGCTCCTAAACTTAATGAAACTCAGCCTGCCCGAAAAATTAATGTTGATTCGATACGACGAGCAATAAGACAGACAAAAAGATAATTATAACTTCGATACTTCTTTAATGTATTGATGTACATCTAAAAAAACCGTTCCCAGAGCGGTTTTTATTTTTTCATTTGAATACAAATTTTTCGAATAAGAGGCTTTCGCTGTTGCTTTTGTTAAACGTCTTTTTTGGAAAAATAAAGTCGAGAATATTTTGTCTGCAATCCAAAGAAAATTCATGAAAAACGGAGTTGCATGAATGCTTGGTTTTTTTACTTTTAAGACTTCTGCAATTGTGTTTAGAATATCCCTAAAAACAATATTGTCTGCAATTAAGGTAAAACGTTCATTTTTGATTGTGCTTTTCATTAATTCGTAAACAATTCTCACTACATCATTTATAGCAACAAATCCTGTATTTCCAAGAGTATAAAACGAAAGTCCGTTTGCCACTTTTACGTATAGCTCAGCGCTTCCTTGTTCGCATTTTTTTGTTTTTGGGATTGGTCCTAAAATCACGCCCGGATTAATAATGATAATATCCAGGCCTTCCTGAACGCCTCTCCAGACTTCCATTTCGGCGCCATATTTTGAAATAGCATAATCGCTGTGAGGTTTTTCAGGATTCCAGTCGGTTTCTTCTGTAATATAGGTTTCATGTGGTGGTAAATCTCCCAAAGAGGCAATTGAGCTTACAAAGCAGAATTTTTTGATTCCTTTGGCCAACGAAAAATTAACCATATTGGCAGTTCCTTCGATATTGGTTTTTCGAAGTGCATCTTCGTCTTTAGGATCAAAAGAAATTAAAGCGGCACAATGGTAAACGTATTGAATGTCGATAAAAGTAATTTCAAGAGAAGGAACATCTAAAATATCGGCTTCAAGCCAATTAATTTTTTCGAATAAATCACCTTTTTTATACAATTCAAAAACCGATTTTGTTTTTTGAATGTTGTTCTGGTTTCTGTAAATAGCCCGGACATTTTCTCCATTTTCAATTAAATGAAGCAATAAATGCGCGCCAACTAAACCTGTTCCTCCAGTTACTAATACCATTTTGTAAAGATAAGTTTTTGCTTTTTTGCCACAAAGGCTCAAAGCCACAAAGTTTTTTTGTTTTTAATAATATTTGCGCCTTTGTGCCTTAGTGGCATAAGTTTTTGCCATTGCCATTACCATTGATTATATTTGCGCAAAATATTTTAAAAATGAAGAATCTAGTTGAAGAATTAAAATGGCGCGGTTTATACCATGATAGCATGCCAGGAACGGAAGAACAATTGCTAAAAGAGGTAACGGCGGCATATATTGGTTTTGATCCAACGGCAGATTCACTGCATATTGGCAGTATGGTTCAGATTATTTTATTGGTTCATTTAAAGAATTTTGGTCATCAGCCGGTTGCTTTGGTTGGTGGTGCAACCGGAATGATTGGTGATCCTTCCGGAAAATCTGACGAAAGAAATTTGTTGAACGAAGAAACTTTGGCTAAAAACGTTGCCGGAATCAAAAGTGTTCTGTCTCGTTTCTTAGACTTTAATTCAAAAGAACCAAACGCTCCAATTATGGTAAATAACTATGATTGGATGAAAGAATTCTCGTTTATTGATTTTGCCCGTGAAGTTGGAAAACGTATTACGGTAAACTATATGATGGCGAAGGATTCTGTTAAAAAGAGAATTAACGGAGAAGGCGAAGGAATGTCTTTCACAGAATTTACATATCAATTAATTCAGGGATACGATTTTTATCATTTATATAAAAACAACAACTGCCTTTTGCAAATGGGAGGTTCAGACCAATGGGGGAATATTACCACAGGTACAGAATTAGTGCGCAGAATGGGAGGCGAAAATGCAAAAGCTTTTGCTTTAACAACGCCATTGATTACAAAAGCAGACGGATCTAAATTTGGAAAATCTGAAGGTGGAAATGTTTGGCTGGATGCTGATAAAACTTCAGTGTATAAATTTTACCAGTTTTGGGTAAATGCAACGGATGTAGATGCTGAGAAATATATTAAAATCTTTACATTTTTAGACAAAGAAACTATTGATGCTTTAATCGAAGAGCATAAAGCAGCTCCGCATTTAAGAGTTTTACAAAAGAAACTGGCTGAAGAAATTACGATTTTTGTTCATAGTAAAGAAGAATTAGAAAAAGCAATTCAGGCTTCGAATATTTTATTTGGAAATTCTACTTCAGAGGATTTGAAACAATTGGATGAAACGACTTTCTTAGAAGTTTTTGACGGAGTTCCTCAAGCTGAAATTGCAAAAGCAGATCTTGAAAACGGATTGGACATTGTTTCTGTTTTAAACGAAAAAACAGGTTTCTTTAAATCAAACGGAGAAGCGAGAAGAGCTTTAACGGCAAATTCAATTTCTGTAAACAGAGAAAAAATTAAAGAAGATTTTGTTTTGACTTCAAATGATTTGATTAATAATCAGTTTGTGTTATTGCAAAGCGGAAGGAGAAATTATTTTGTGATTAGAGTGGTTTAATTCACATTTAAGTTTTAACTATAAAAAAAGCATCCGCCAACGCGGATGCTTTTTTGCATTATTATATGTTATTATTTAATGACTTTGCGAGTTTTATTTTTAGATTTAATGATGTAAATGCCGCTTTTTAATGAATCTAATGATTTGTTTTCTTCTTCTTTAGAGGTAACTTCCTTGGTTAAAACTTTTTTACCTTCAAGATTGTAGACATTTATTGAATAAGGTTGTGTAACCTCTTCAGCTTCTAATTTTGATTGAACTATTTTTCCAAAGGGGTTATAGAAAGTTACAGGTATGGCAGTTACATTATTATTTTCGTTTGATTCCGTAATTGTTTTAGAGTCGTCAACTGAAATAAGGATGTTTCTGTTTCCTGTAAATGTTGTACCGATATTACCAAAATTAGAAGAAAAAATTGTTTTTGTTACTGTAATTGAAGCTCCTGCATTTATTGCACTTATTGCTACACTACTTGCTGTAGATTTTAAATCGGCTGTATCAATAATACCGTCAGTAGATAAATAAAACTGAAGTGTTGTAGGAGTTGATGCAGCGCTTCCGGTATTTTTAATGGTTATTACCTGCAAATTGATACTTCCGGATTGATTGCTTATGGTGTGTCTTTTGCCTCCTAAATCACTTAGTGCTGCACTACAATCAAAACAATTACTAAAGATAATTGTGTTATTTGGATCAATAACTAAATCTGGTTTTCCTGCTGGTGTTGTTGTTTGATTGATAGTAAATGATGACGAAGACGAAATTACATTATTACTGATATTTATATCTTCACTATTAATTAACTGCATAATGGTGTAATATGTGCCATTAGTGAGATTGGCTGGAATAGTTATAGATGGATATCCGGATTTGGTTTCATTAGCGTTTAACGGATCTATTAGAATATCTTTAATTAATACATCATCGCTACTTAGAGTAGAATCACCTTTAGAAAAATAAATTAGGCAGCGAGATGTATTAAATGCTCGACCACCATTGTTTTTTAATGCATATGTTGCGGTAGCAGTTGCGCCAGTATTCATTGTGCCAGATCCAAAACTTACACCTGTAGCTTGCAAATCAGGTTTTGGACAATTTAATGTAACAAGGGAAAAAACAGCGTTACTGGTTGTGGTATCCAGTTGATATTCGCTATCTCCTGCTTCTACACTTGACCCATCAATTAAATAATAATTTGAGCCTTTCCCAAAATCCATTAAATATACATCTCCTATATTTAAAGGCCTAGTTATTTTAAGATTTACCTTTTCTCTTGTGGTATTAGCTGTTAAATTGGAGCAATAATTACTTTGTGCTTCTTCTAATGTTGATCCTAATGATATTGGTCTGATATATTTCCATGACAAAGAATTACATAAATCTGGAATTAGTTCAAAATCTGCAGGTTCATCTATTTCTGCTCCTTTATCAAGATAATAATCAACCGCATAAAGTACTTTGTAGTACCTTGAACCGGAAGTTGATCCTGAAACTAAATCAGATTTGTAAATTTTCCCAACTTCTAATTTAAAGGTTTGATTTAAATTTACATCTCTATTTGGTCCAACTGTAGCACTTTTAGCACATTCAACAGAAATAGCAGTTTCGATATTAGGCCCTAAATCTTGTAATGTGTGAAATTTGTAGCCCTGAGACCAGCCTGTAAAGCTTAAAAAAATAAACAATAATAAAGTAATTTTTTTCATAATTTTTATATTTAAATATTTACTTTAAAAGTATGTTTTAAATATAAATGCAGTATTTTTCGTATATTATTTATAAGTTAATAAATCGTGTATATTCTTACGAAAAAAAACAGAAGAGAGAATGGTTTATTACAAAACCATCAAATTACATCCACGAATATCAGAATTATCAAAACGTCCCAATACCTCAAAAGAGTTGTTGGGATTTTTTTGCCTAAATCCTGAGTGGCAATAAAAGAGCATGAATTGATGTTGGCCAAATCAATAACGTTAATTCCACCTGTTTTTCCATTATTTACGTAAGTAAGCGCATCTTCGGGATCGCGAACTAAAATATGCATCCATGACGGACATTCGAAAACGCCTTCGCCTAAAGAATAGGCTTGCGCCAGAAGTTCGGTCATTCCGTATTCTGAATGAATTGCCGAAACTCCAAAGCCTTTGCAAAGCTGTTCATGAAGTTCTTCGCGAATCATTTCTTTGCGTTTTCCTTTCATTCCTCCGGTTTCCATAATGATGGTATTTTGAAGGTTGAATTGATGTTTTTCTATTAAATCTAATAAAGCATAAGTAACACCAATTAAAATCACATTTTGTCCCGATTCGTCTAAAGCGGTCAGTTTTTTAATTAGGTCGTCGTGATTGTGTAAATAAAAGCCGCTTTCGGGCTGATTGGATAGTTTTATTAAGTCTTCGACCATATAAATAAGCGAAGATCCATCTCTTTCGAGATAAGACGGCAAAAGAGCTAAAACAACGTAATCTTCGATATTGCCATAAAACTGAGAAAATCCCTTGCGGTAACTTTCCTCATATAGGGAAATATCGGTCACTAAATGTTTGCTCGTAATCATGCCCGTTGTTCCGCTGCTGGTAAAGGTAACCTGAACAGGATTTGAATTGGAAACTACATTATGGCTCTTGAAAAACTGTATTGGTAAAAACGGAATTTGCTCCAGTGATTTTACCTGTTGCGGATTTACTTTTAGAAAGTCGCAAAAGTCACGATATACCTGATTGTTTTCATGTTGAAAACGAAACACTTTTAATGCTATTTTTTCAAATTGTTTCTGACTCGAAATGGTAAATATATCGCTGGCTGTAATCAAAACTTTTTTGTGCAAAGGTAAGTATAAATGTAAATAGTTTTCAGTTTTTGGTCACAGTTTTCCTGTACAGAGTCTCAAAACCCAGACTGTGACTGGAAACTAAAAAAAACGGTAATAAAAAAGCCCCAAATAAACATTGGGGCTTTTGATGTATTTTATGTTTTACCGAATGATAAGCTTTCTGGTAGCTGAAGCATTTTCTTCGCTTATTTTAATAATATAAACTCCGGGAGTTAAATCACTAACATTTAATTCTCTGGTCGTTAAATGTGCCTGAATTACTTTTTTTCCTAACAGATCAAAAACAACAATTTCTTTTTCTAAATCGTTTTTTGATGTTATATAGACTTTGCCGTTTGTAACAGGGTTAGGGTACAAGCTTAGGCCCTCAATGGTACTTCCGTCCTGAGGTTTTGGTAATTGCTTACTATTATCCTGCGCTGACGCCGTTATAGTAGTAAAGAAAAAAGCCAATAAAAATGTAATATAAAAGTAGTTTTTTGCCATCGCTATATTTTGATTATTGTAAATATACAAAAAAATTACAAAAACTACGCCAAAAAAAACATCCTAAAAAATTAGGATGTTTTTAACATTTTATGTGTGAAGTGATTAGAAAATCAACTTAGTTTAATTACTTAGTCCAGTTAGCCCAAGTTGGTAAGTCAGCACCAGCACCAGCACCTAAAGCACCAGTAGTTGTTCCAGATAATTTAGGACCATCAAATGCAGTAACAGAAGCTCCAAAAGTATAGTTTGTGATAGTAAAGTTACCAGCAGCGATATTTGCAACTGCACCAGCATCTGTAGATAATTTAGCAAGATCTTTAGGCATTCCGTCAGCAACATATAAGTTTGTGTAAGCTTGTTTTCCTCCACCTTCTTTGTAATTGATTGCTTTTTCGTCAGCTAAGAAAGCAGCATCACCTTTAATAATAGAGATGTTAGTGATTTTAGCGTTTGTCATTGGAACAGCTCCACTTGGATCTTTTGCGTTTGTAGATCCTTCAACACCTGCTTTAGTAACACCTTTAATGTATACGTTTGTAGCAGTACCTTGCCATCCGTCAGCAAAATCTAAAGAATCATCATAAGAGTTTACAATTACTAAGTTAGAAGCGTTTACAGCTCCTCCGAAGAATTCAATTCCATCATCACCACTTTCGAAAGTGTATATGTCAGATACTACTGTTCCTGAACCTACTCCGAAGAAAGAAACTCCATTGTATTCTTTTTCAGCAGTATATTTAGAACCTGTGTAAGAAATTCTTAAAAAGTTGATATTTCCAGAAGAATCTGCATTGTCATTACCGCCATAGCTTAAAGAACCTACTTCAGAAGTACCATTGTCTCCTGTGTTCACTTTACCATTACCAGCGATAATTAATCCACCCCAGTCACTTTGAGCTGGAGTTGCTTTTCCAGAAGTCATGATAACTGGCTTAGCAGCAGTACCATTGATGTTAATTTTAGCATTTCTCTCTACAGCAATATATAAAGAAGTAGCTTCTGCAGTAGCAGAACTTTTGATTACTGTTCCAGCAGGAATAACTAAAGTAGCTCCACCTTTAACAACAAGACCACCTGTTAAAGTATAAGTTTGAGTTGGGTCCAAAGTTACAGTACCATCTTTAATCTCTCCCTTTAAATCGTCAACTTTTAAAACAAAAGAACTGTTGTTCGTATTGTTGTTGTTATTATCATCAGAACTACAGCTTGTTAAAGCAAGTCCTAATATTGCAGCCATTGCAAATAAACTTTTTTTCATTTTTGTTGTGTTTTATTGTTTTATTTATTCAAGGCAAAGTAAATGAACATATGTTTTTGTTGAGTTAAGACCGTATTAACAATGTATTAAGTATAGTGGTATAAATAAGACTCGACTTAATATAAAATTTACATTGCCGTTTTAAATTACAAAAGGTGATTAGAGTTACCTAATCACCTTTTGTATTTATTTAGAACAGTTTCTTAGAATGTATAATTTAAAGTAAGTCTGAAATCTGAACCTGCTTTGTATGAAACTGCGGTAATATCACCAACAGATTCTTTTCCTGGTACTTTTCCTTGCTCTTGTACACGTTTAAAAGTTGGATTCAGGATGTTATTGTAAATAAGACCTAATTTTAAGTTTTTAGTTAAACTTGTATTAGCGATAAAGTCTAATTTATTTACAGCTTTATCAACCAGGTTTCCTACTCTTGAGGTTCCAATAACAGCTAATTTATCTGAAAAATAAGAGTAAGATACCGTTGCACTGAAATCCTGTCCTTCTCTGAATTCATTTAAAAATGATAAGTTAGCATTGGCAAGGAAATTAGAAGCTCCTGTTAATTTACTTTCTGAAAAAGTAAAGTTTGCTCCAAAATCATTTTCGTTGTTTACTTTATCGTTGCTTAGATCTTGGTTGGTGTATAAATAAGATCCGTTTGCGTCAAAAGAAAGTTTTGTCTTTAGGTTGTCATTATTTTCAATTTCAAAAATATCTTTTCTGAATTCTACTTCAACTCCTGCTACTGTTCCCTTATCTCCTGTATTTGCGTAAGAGATATCATTTGAAGAAGAGTTAAGGAACATTTCGTTGATTGGGTTTTGAATAATTTTTCCGAATGCAGTTACAGAAATTAATTCCCCTGCTTTCGGGAAAAATTCCCATCCTAAATCGAAGTTGTAATTTGTTGAAGCATATAAATTAGGGTTTCCTTCGTATGCTTGTGCGACATCTTCATAAATAATTGGCACTTTTTCTTTAAACTGAGGAAGTGTATATGTTTTGCTCGCAGAAAACTTTAAGTTCTGTTTGTCTGTTAAAGTATATTTTGAAATTAAACTTGGTAAAATGTTAAACTTTGAATCATCAGAATTGCCGCCACCCGGAACTGTTGTTGTGATATAGAAAACACTTTGATTCAATTGTTCCAGTCTAGCCCCTAATATCACACTCAATCTATCCGTTAAAGAGTATTGAACATTAACGAATGCAGCATTAATATCTAAATTTCCATTATACAATTGGTTAATTCTGTTTGAGTAAGATGAACCCCAGTGTGCAGGATCTAAATAATTATCTACATGGTGTATGTCTTCTTTAGGAAAAGAAATTGTAGTTCTGTTCGGGAAAAATGAATATTGTTCCATGTTGTAATCTACACTCTTGAACTTTCCTGAATAACCAACAGTTACTTTTCCTTTGTAAGTATCATCACTGCCTTTTTTGAAGTTATAAGAAAGAGCAACATTTGCAGCGATTTCATTTTCTTTTAAGTCCTGAAAAAACCTGTGATTATTGATGTTTGAATTGGTGAAAAATGTATAGTCTATAGCATTTGGAGCATACACAAAAGAGTTTTGCATACGATCTGGAGTTGCGCTGTTAGACATGCTGTATCCTACACCCCAATTTAAATTCCACTGATCGTTAAACTTATTTTTCCCTGTTAATTGATTTACAATTAATTGAGTTCTTTCAAAAGTTCCACGTTTAATAAATCCAGATATTTGTTGAAGAGCATCTCCACCACCGTCAAAATTCTGGTTTGTTCCTTCGTACTCACTGTAATCTTGCTCACTTGAATTCAAGAATAAAGAAGTAAAGAAGATCGAGTTTTTGTTGTTGATTTTATAATCAGCTGTACCCATCACAGTTGTAGTAGTACTATGTTTGTACGCCGTTCTGTAAAAATCAGAAAAGATATCTCCGTCAGAAGTAATTCCCCCTCTACTGTATCCTTCTGTGTATTTATTTTTTGCACTAAATGAACCGGTAACAAAAGTACCAATTGAACTTTCATCATTTATATTGAATCTTTTACCAGCAGATAAAGTATAGAAAGCATTTAATATGTTTTTGTTTTCCTGTCTGTCCCAGCTTGTTGCATAGCTATATGGTTGTAATGGAGAGTCTGGAACTCCAACTTTTTTAAATCCAGTATAAGTAGGACCATCTTGTAGATAAAAATGATCTTGGCCTAAAACATTTGTGTTAGCCCCTGTTCCAATTGAAAAACTTACAAAAGGTTTACCGCTGAATTTTTTTGCAGCAATATCTATGTTTGCTCCTCCGAAATCGGCATAGTTTTGAGCTTCAAATGTTTTGCTTACTCCAATATTATCTACAATATTTGTCGTGAAAATATCTAAAAGTATATTTTTATTTGCAGGGTTGTTTGATGGTAATGGAAGTCCGTTTAATGTTGTAACATTATAACGATCTCCTAATCCTCTTACGAAAACATTTCCTGAATCGTCGTTTTTAGAAACCCCACTAACTTTAGATACAGCATTTGCTACATCGTTAACTCCTTTTCGAGCTATTTCTTCGGCACCAATTGCAGCTTTAAAAGAAACTGCATTTTTTTGGTCTAATAATAGAGCTGATTCTTTTTGTTTGTTTCCGGCAGATGATTGCACAACAACATCCTTCAAAGCATAACCTTCTCCAGAAGTAAGTGTTTTGTTGATTGTTACAGTTTCGTTTGCTTTAACTGTAACCGGCGCTTCTATAGTTTGGTATCCTAAAAAGCTGAAAATTAAAGTATAGCTTCCCGGATTTACAGATATAGAATATTTTCCGTCAATGTCAGTGTTTGCGCTAATGTTGGTTCCTTTTATTAAGACATTCGCAAAAGGAAGCGATTGATTGTTCATTTCTTTGTCGGTTAATACACCAGAAATTGTACCTTTGTTTTGAGCGATCGAAATCGTGCAGATAAATAATGTAAATAATAGAAATTTTAGATTGAATTTCATTTTAGTTGTGTTTAATTTATTTTTTTGCAAAGAAAGAACCGCCCTGTAAAGTTCATGTTACGCACTTGTTATGTTTTTGTGTTCTGTAGATTATCAAATTGTTACGAGATTAAATTACCGTTAACTGCGATTTTTAACCGTCGATTTATTATTATATTTACCATCGCAATTAAAAACCATCAGATTTATTAGAATCAAATTTGATGAGAAAACTCAATTTTTGCTATTTTATGAAAAAAACTCAAACCAAGATTTTATTGGTCGACGATGAACCGGATATCTTAGAAATCGTAGGCTATAACCTTGCTCAGGAAGGCTATCAAATTGTAACAGCTTCAAACGGAAAAGATGCAATTGCAAAAGCTCAGAAAGAATTACCAGACCTGATTATTATGGATGTGATGATGGCAGAAATGGACGGTATGGAAGCTTGTGAAAACATCAGAAAAATACCAGAATTAAATAATGTTATCATAACATTTTTAACAGCAAGAAGCGAAGATTATTCGCAAGTAGCTGGTTTCGATGCAGGTGCTGATGATTATATCACAAAACCGATTAAGCCAAAATTACTGGTAAGTAAAGTAAAGGCTTTGTTAAGAAGGTTAAAAGAACAAGAAGTTGTTAGTGATACCTTAAATGTTGGCGGAATCGAAATTAACCGCGAAGAATATAAGATCATAAAAGGGAATGTAGAAATTGCATTACCAAGAAAAGAATTTGAATTGTTTTACCTACTGGCTTCAAAACCTGGAAAAGTTTTCAAAAGAGATGAAATACTTGATAAAGTTTGGGGTAACGAAGTAGTAGTTGGCGGAAGAACAATCGATGTTCACATCAGGAAATTACGTGAAAAGATTGGAGAAGATCTTTTTAAAACAATAAAAGGAGTAGGTTATAAATTTGAAGTTTAATTTTTTAAGCTGCTAAGTTTCTAAGATACTAAGTTGCTAAGTATTTGATTGTGATCTAACATTCAATTATAGTCCATACTTTTGAAATCAAAGTCAATCTTTGTCAAAGTTTAATTTGATAAAGATTGACTTTTTCAAATTTTTACTCAATACATAGAAAATAAGTTTTACTTTTAAATGAACTTATATCACTTATATGGTGAAAAAATCCCTTAATGGTTAAAAATATTCAATGAAAATTAATTTTAAGAAAACATACAAATTTGCTGTAAAGTCGGCATTATATATAAGTCTTTTTGCAACAGGATTTGTGCTGATTTTGATGTCGTTGTTTTATAAAAATCAACTGAAACATCAAATAGGGTTTGGATTAGTTTTTCTCTTATCGATTTACATTTTTTCTTTCCTGGTTTTGCAATATCGTGTAGAACGTTTTATATACAGAAGAGTAAAAAAAATATACGATGAGGTTTCGTTATTAGAATCGACAACACTTATCAATCAGCCCATAACAACAGATATGGAAACGCTTTCGCGTGAAGTAAAAAAGTTTGCTACAGATAAAAAACTCGAAATCGAAATGCTCGAAATTCGTGAAGAATACCGCAGGGAGTTTTTAGGAAACGTTTCACACGAACTTAAAACACCTTTGTTTACTGTTCAGGGCTATGTTTCGACTTTGCTTGATGGTGCGATGGATGATAAACACATCAGAAAAAAATATTTAAAACGTGCCGAAAAAGGAGTAGAGAGACTTATATATATAGTGGAAGATCTCGACATGATTACCAAACTTGAGTCTGGTGATCTGGATTTGAATATGACTGATTTTGATATCGTTGAGCTGATTCAGAATGTTTTTGATTTATTGGAAATGAAAGCCGAAAAGAAAAAAATCAAATTGGCTTTTGAAAGCAGAAATGTAAAATCGGTTATTGTTCGCGGAGATCAGGACAGAATTCAGCAGGTTTTGGAGAATTTAATTGTAAACTCAATTAAATACGGAAAAGAAGGTGGTTTAACCGAAGTTGGAGTAGTTAATTTAACCAAGAAAAAAGTCTTAATCAGAATTAGTGATAATGGAGAAGGAGTTGAAAAACAAAATATCCCAAGACTTTTTGAACGTTTTTACCGTGTCGATAAAAGCGGAACCCGATCTGAAGGTGGTTCTGGTTTAGGATTGGCCATCGTAAAACATATTATTGAAGCACATAAAGAGAAAGTATATGTAGAAAGTGAATTCGGAATTGGTTCTGAATTCTCTTTTACACTCGAAAAAGCATATAAAGCGCAGAAAGTTGAGGTTAAAAAATTGTAAGCTTTAGAGCTATTAAGTGCCGAAGAATAAGGTTTGGCAAGGCCAATAATATTTGCGTAACTATTTCTAAACAAATCTTCTTATTATGATAACACGGTGTTAATGATTTCTTAACATTGGTGATACATCTTTGCACCTTGAATTTTAGTGCATTAGAAGAAAATGATAAAAAGAAAAATAATTGCAATTTTATTGCTAATTACTTGTGTTGCAAATGCGCAAGAGTTAACCAAAGAAGATGTAAAAAAAGAAGTAGTTCGTCTTCTTGATTCTATCAATAAAGCCAAACTTCCGGATACCAAATCGGGCGTTAGTAACGACGAACACTGGTACGACAGAATCTCCCTAAGAGGTTATGCACAAATACGATACAATGGTTTGTTTTCTACAAACGATAAAGTTTCCTGTGACCAATGCGATAAATCATGGGGGACAACTTCTACAGCTCCGGATGCAAAAGCAAACAACGGACTTTTTATCAGACGTGCACGTCTAGTATTTTCAGGGCAAGTGCATCCAAATGTGTTTTTTTACTTCCAGCCAGATTTTGCCAGTTCACCAAGTAGCGGAATTCAAAATTTCGTTCAAATTCGTGACCTGTATTTTGATCTTTCTTTTGATAAGAAAAAGGAATACCGTGTGCGTGTCGGACAAAGTAAAATTCCGTATGGTTTTGAAAACATGCAATCCAGCTCGCAGCGATTGGCTTTAGACAGAAACGACGCCATGAACAGTGCTATATTAAACGAACGTGATTTAGGGTTATTCTTTTATTGGGCTCCGGCCGAAATCAGAGAGCGTTTCTCGATGTTAGTAAAAGATGGTTATAAAGGTTCCGGCGATTTTGGAGTTTTTGCTTTTGGAGTTTATAACGGACAAATAGCCAATAAATTAGACGGAAACAGAGCGATAAATGTCGTAGCAAGAGCAACTTATCCGTTTGTAATTGGAAATCAGATTATCGAGCCTGGAATTCAGGCATATACCGGAAAATGGGCTTTTACCGGAGAGATTTCTTCAGGCGTAATAGTTAATGATCCTCAATATGTAAAAGACCAGAGAATTGGGGCAACTTTTGTTTTGTATCCAAAGCCATTCGGAATTCAAACGGAATATAATATTGGAACCGGACCTCGCTATAACACACTTACAAACACTGTTGATGAAACAGATTTAAATGGTGGTTATGTAATATTGAATTATAAATTAGACATAAAAAAACAGCATATTTACCCTTTCGCCAAATTTCAGTATTATGATGGAGGAAAAAAATATGAGAAAGATGCCAGAAGTTATGTTGTACGTGATTACGAAATTGGTGTAGAATGGCAGCCATTTAAAGCATTCGAACTTACGGCAGAATATGTTATTGCCGACAGAACTTTTGAAGACAGTGCGCTCCCAATCAACAGACAACAAGGAAACTTATTGCGATTGCAAGCGCAGTTTAACTTCTAAGCTTTATCTTCAAATATAGAAAATAGAGAATCCCAGTCGATATTATCCTGAAACTGAGAAAAACCTGTAAACGACTTTACTCTTGATAAATCTTCAATGGTAAAGTCGTCTTGCAATGCATACGGTACCAAATTTTCATCCTGAAGTTTTATCGCTAAATATTCCTGCTCATATTGCCCCGGAGTTGGAATAAAAAAGCTTTTTTACCCAATTTTGCCAAATCCATAACGGTAGTATAACCGGAACGGCACAAAACCAAATCACTTTCATTGAAGGTTTGTTCCAACTGTTTTGAATTCATGAAATTGTAATAAGTAACATTTCCGGATTCTAGTTTGGTTTGGTCTTTTTCGACTACACCTTTTACAAACACAACTTTTCCTTCATAATTAAGAACTTCTTCCTTTAATTTTTCTTCCAGATAAGTACGTTGAGGTTCCGGTCCCGAAAGAATAATCATCAAATCATAAACCTTTGGAGTTTCCTTTTTACGCATTCTGCTCAAAGGTCCAATATATTTTAAGTTTAGTTCATTAGTTTCAAGATGCCCTAAATCACCGGTAAGATTTACCTTTTCATCCGTATCAGGAACCCAGCATTCCGTGTATTTTTTTATAACATGCTGATGACATTTACTTGTAAACCATGTTGTATTTCCAGTCATCACATTCAATTGATGCGTAATAAATACCGATGGAATTTTTTTGCTAAAAACCCCTAATCTGTTATCTGAAATAATACCATCAATGCCGTGTTTTTTAACCCACGATTTTACCATTTTTTTCTCATCACGAATGGCTGTAATCATTTTAGGCAAGTTTTTAATCAGTTTCCACTTAAAATTTTTACCATTTTTAGCATATTCAATATGATAAGATGGCAATTCAAGAGTTTGCACATATGGAAATTCTTTTCTTAACAAAGCCAGTGCAATTCCGTCAGAAGCGATTATCGGAATAAAATTATTTTCCTGTAATGCTTTTATAATCGGGATACATCTTGTGGCGTGGCCCAAGCCCCAGTTTAACGGTGCGACTAAAATAGTTTTGTTTGCCGAATATTCAATACTCATATTAAGTTTGCTTTTTGACGAAGATATATAAATAAGTGATTTCTGTTATTTAGCGCATATTACTAAATTATTAACTCTATTGTAAGGCTTTGTTTATATATTAACATAAAAGTTAATGTATAAAAAAAGAGACTAAAAAAATTAGCCTCTTGATTATTAGTTATTGAATTATTTCTTAATCCTGAATATACGTTTTGTTACCGTTTGAGTTTATGTAGTATTTACCACCTTTAGGCCCGGTATATACTTTTTTACCATTGTATTCTCCGGTCACTTTGTCTGCAACTTTTGGTGCTTTTTCAGTTGTTTCTTTTACAGTTTTGGTACCGGTTTTTTTAGTTGCCGTTGTTTTAGCTTTTGTGTCCGATTTTATGCCTTCAGCTTTTGCTTTGGTGGCATCGCTTTTTGCTTTGGCAGCGTCAGATTTTGCTTTTTTGGCATCTGCAGTTGCTTTATCAGAATCAGATTTTGCTTTAGTTGCATCTTTTTTAGCTTTCGCCGATTCCTTTTTGGCAGCGGCAGCAGCTTTGTCAGCATCCGATTTTGCATCAGCTGTTTTTTTGGCTTTCGCAGATTCCTTTTTAGCGTCTGCAGCAGCTTTGTCTGCTTCTGACTTTGCTTTTTTTGCTTTAGTTTCAGTTTTAGACTTCGTAGTTGTTGTAGTTTCCTGAGCGTAGAAATTGCCGGAAAGCATAAGTACAAAACAGATTAATAAGAATTTTTTCATAAGTTGAGAGATTAAAATTTCGATTAAAAATAATCAATTTATGATAATGTTGTTCTCAAAGTGTTAAAAATAAGCGCGAAGCTGTACATTTCCGGTGTGAATTGTTTTTCCGGTTTCACTTTTTCTGCCTTGATAATTTAAGTTGATATCTAAAAACTGTGTAATGTTTTTTTGTAAAAGAAGCTTCCAAACCAGGTTTTGACCTGCCTGAAGCCCTTCAAGCATCTGAAAACCTACAGATGAAAATTCATTTCCTTCAAATTTATTTTCATAAAAAGAAAACTCGCCATTTACTGTTATCTTTTTCTCGCCGGCATAAGAAAAAGAAGTTCCCAGTCTATTTTGACGCAGTGTTTCAAAATTCCCCATTTTATTTTCCTTGTTTTGCAATTCATAAAAGAAATCCAGACTTGTGTTTTTCGAGAATAAATAACTGATTTTAGGAGCAACTTGATAGCCATCCAGATCATAATTTTTTTCAGTAAAATCTTCAGAAACTAAATTGGTTTTTATGGTTTTAGTAAAGAAATTAAACAGCCAGCTTTTTTGCAGCAAATGTGTGTATTGCAATTGATGCGAATTATTGGTTACGTTTTGAGAACCAATCGAAAGCAGGTTTTTTCCTTTATTAATAAGGTAAGAATACGTTACAGAATGTTTTTGTTTGCCCCTGTTATAATAAAAACTGTTTCTAAAACTCGAATTTAATCCCAGCATATTTTCATCTGACGAACTAAACGGATTCAGCTCTAAACGATCGCCATCACTTTTTACCTTGCGATCCATAATAAAAGATGTCTGATTGTAAAAATAAGAAGCCAGTTTTTTGAAACCCGTTTCGTTTTGCCATTGCAACGGATTTAAAGTTACAGATTGCGAAAACTTATTTTGATTTGTTTTTATATAAACCTGATTGGGTAAAAAGATACGCACAAACTTGGCCTGATCTGGAAAAGGGGCAATTTCAAACTCTTCGAGTTCCTGAATTCCGTTGCCATTATAATCATTCCAGGTATAAACGCCCTGACCCGTTGGAACTTCGACATACGTAAATTCCTGTTGTGCAATAGTTCCCGAACTCGTTTCATAAGCCGTACCAATTTGCATAAACTGATTAAAAAAACGATCGTTGTATAGAATTCTCGAATTTAATGAAGGTTCATTTTTTCGGGAAACATCCGTAAAATTCAGAGTTCTATAACTGGCATAAACGGCTAAATCTGTTTTTTTGTTCTGAATCAATTTCGATTTCAAAACATACATTCTAGAATCGTTAACATGTTGCAATAAGCCATTTTGCAAACTATCGTTGCGACGTTGCAAATATCCCACTTCAACAAAAACTTTTGTACTGTCTCCACGCCCAACAAAAACACCATATTCTGAAAACCTTTGGCTCAGTGCCGAAAATTCATTAGTAACTTTATCTTTTTCCTGATTATCTTCAATCTGAACACTTCCTCCAACCCAGTTTTTACCGAAATGATATTTGGTTTTGGTAAGATTTCGAATGAATTTTGAAGTAGAAGCCGTGGCATCAGAATTCAGGAAACTTCCCTGGTTTTCAATTGTCCATTTATTTAATTTAAAAAATGCAGTTGCCGTATGTCGTGCTCCCGAATAACTTTCGGTATAATCCAGTTTTTCAAATTGATATGTAAATAAACCAATGTTTGTAGTTTCCTTTTTCGAAAATAAATCAAAATTTAACCCAGTAACCAGCAAACTTTGATTTCCCAAAAGTGTTGTTGTACTTAAATTCCAGTCCCTGTTAAACTCAATATTATACAAACGTTCTACAGATCTAAAATCTTCCTGAACAAATTGATAATTGGCAAAAGCATCCAAAGTCCAGTCTCTGGTAAAAAGACGTTTTTTGATATTGGCTTTAAAAGCAATTCCATCATCGTTGGCATCATCAATATTCGAAAATAAATTTTGATCATTATTGCTCACGGCAATTTCAAAATCAGCCAACGTTTTTTCGTCAGGATTATATTTTCCTAAAAAAGTCGCAACCTGAATTTTCATAGGCGCCACAAGCTTAACAATTGGTTCGTAATTTCCCTGTAAAACACCATTTACAGGCGCAACATATTCGTAAATACGCTCAACAGAGTTATTGTTTTGAATAATGTAATTTCCAAGATTATTGCCAACAAGGCTAAATTTTACATTATACAAAACATCACTCGCATTGTTCGAATATTCATAAACTTCTACAGAATTAAGGATCGTTTTTTTATACAAAATTTTATTATCAGCATAAACATCTTCGTAAGCAGATGGCGCCACCATTCGGTTTTGATCATCTCCCGCCTGACTCAAAATTTGAACTTGTTCCGGAGAAAGGTTTTGCTGCAAAGGCTGATTTTTCATATCATTTTCAGAATACAGATAACCGCCAAAACTCCAGCTTTTATTTTGATGGGTTGCACCGGCATACGTAACAAGTCGGTTATAATTTCGTTCAGAGTATTGGTATTCAATGCTAATACGCATTTCAGAGGTAATCGTAAAAAGCGACGTAAACACAATTTCGCCTGCATTATAATCAATAGTGTAATCGTTGTTTTCGCCACGTTTCAGCAAAACACCATTTACATAAACACGCTCAGAACCCGAAATAACCAAAACGTACAATTCTCCATTTTGTCCCTTTAATTTATAAGGTCCCTGATTACCTTCCTGTCCGGTAAAAGTACTTTTGGCATATTGCCCTTTTACAAAAGCAACCGATGCAAAAACATTGGTTTTATTATCCTCGTCGCCAAAATCAAAACTGGTTGCAAGCCCCTGAACTTTTTTATTAAAACTAAGAAATTGTGTTTTTCTATTTTCTAAGAAAACATCGCCTGCGCGAATATTCCAGTCATCGCTAAAAAGTTCCATGAAAATATTATCAAATTGATCCAGTTTTTGAGAATATCCGCCATCCTGCAGCGGAATATTGCTATCCTGAAGCGAAGCTCTTAAACTAACTTTATCGGATATTTTTCCGGTAATCTGAAGATCAAGATTCGAATTCAAAACCGTATTTTGATTGTTTCCAATTGTTACGCCACGCGTTATACTTCCGGAAGTATTCAATCCGTCAAACGGAGTAACTTTTTTGGCGTTTGTATTTTCAAGTTTGTATAATTTCTCTGAGCCAACATCGTTACTCACAACCTGGCTGTCTTTGTAAAGCGAATATTCTTTGGTTAAAAAATCAGGATATTTTAAATAATTGACAACTAAAGTATCTGAATCTGAAGTGAATTTTTCGTTTAAAAGTAAAGTTCCTTTTTGAAAATCGATTTTGTAAAATGTCGAATCAATAGGTTCATTTTTAGTATTTAAAAGTTCGAAAAAGCTCGAATTAATGCTGAATTTTTCTAAGTGAATTGTGTCTCGTGTAACAGTTACTTTTTTTGTCTGGTACGAAGATTCCGTTTCCTGCGCCCGAAGACCAGAAAACCAAATAAGCACCGTAAAAAACAGTAATTTTTTCAACATAAACACTTTAACTCTAAAAAAGCCAAAAGTAGTATTTATAATTGGGAAATGATATGGAGGATATTTTAGTTTTAGCAGTAATTATGATGGATTAATCCTGATTATCTGGGATATTTTATAAAAACAACTATTACTGCAACTAACAATAAGATAATAACAATGTAATTAGGATCTGCATAATTAGCATGCCAGCCAAATTCTTTTATTCTTTTTGGAAAATAAGATCTCTTGTCTTTTGGATTATAATAAAACATTCCCCATATCCAGTTATCCGGATCGTTTTCCCATTCATTTTTAGTTTCTTCGCTAGGTTCGTTATTATTTCGCATAATCGTAAAGTATTGATATTTATAGGCTTACTTTTTTTGGTGCAAAGTAAATTTAGTCAAATATTTTTAATTAAGGAATAATCTTATTTTTTGTAAAAAAAATAAAAATAAACTTTTTCAAAATTATTCTGACAGGAATCAATTTTTTTAGCTTTGTCAGATATAAAACTTCAATTATGGATACTGGTAAAGAACTTTTATTCTTTTTTAGTGCTTTGGGAGCTTTCAACGGAATTATTCTTGGGGTTTACTTTTTCTTCTTTACAAAGAAAAAATACCTGACTAATTATTTCTTGGGTGCACTATTGTTTGCATTAAGTATTCGAATAGGGAAATCAGTATTTGTATATTTTGATCCCACTTTGCCTAAAATGTATTTGCAATTTGGGTTAACGGCTTGTTTTTTTATTGGGCCGTGTTTGTATTACTTTTTAAGATCGGCGGTTGAAGAAATAAATGTGATGCCAAAATCATGGAAATTTGCATTACTATTTTGGGGAATTTTGATTGTCGTTGTTGGCGTTTTATATCCATATGAAGATTATCCAAAACTTTGGGGACGTTCGATTATAAAAATAATTTATTTTCAATGGTTCGTTTATATTGTTTTTTCAGGATATACCATTCGAACAATTCTGAAGAAAACAATAGATCCAAGACAAAAAACAAATCCTGCAGAAGTGTGGTTCGGAATGCTTTTTATGGGTAATTTTCTTTTGTTTCTTTTTTATTTCCTTTCAATTATGGGCGCTCCAGGAGCAACATATATAAGTGGCGCAGTAGTTTTTTCTTTCATCTTATATTTAATAATTTCGATTCTTTTATACCGAAAAAAAACCGACGATTTATTTCTGCTGAACAATCAAAAGTATTCAGGCAGGAAAATAGATTCGGCAGAAGCCAAAATTTTATCTGAAAAATTAGAAAAGATAATGAGCGACAAAAGTTTATACAAAAACCCGAACCTGAGTTTACAAGATTTATCACAGGAACTTACTATTTCGAGTCATCAATTATCACAGTTTTTAAATAATAATTTAGGAAAGAACTTTACCAGTTTTATAAACGAATTCAGAATAAAAGAAGCCTGCTCAATTATTGCTTCGAATGATAAACTGACTTTGGAATCGATTGGTTACGACGTAGGTTTTAATTCTAAATCGACATTTTTTGCAGCGTTTAAAAAACATACCGGAACAACGCCATTAAATTATCAGCTTCAGGCTTTACAAACTTAGATTATGAATATTGGTAAAGAAATATTATTCTTTTTTGGTGCTTTGGGTGCATTCAACGGATTTATTCTGAGTGCGTACTTTTTCTTTTTTACCAAAAAAAATACCTCACGAATTTTTTTCTGGGAGCAATGTTGCTGGCATTAAGCATAAGAATTACAGTTACTGTTTTTGTTTATTTTAATAATGCGTTGCCAAAAACGTATCTTCAAATCGGACTTTCGTCTTGTTTGTTAATTGGCCCGTTTTTATATTATTTTTTAAAAGCGGGAATTTATTCTATTAATAAAATTCCTAAAACATGGAAATATCATTTGATGATTTGGTTCATTGCGATTTTTGGCATTGGATTTTTATTTCCATATCAAAATTATCCGGTTTTATGGAACGATTATTTTGTAGCATTAATTTTTCTGCAATGGTTTAGTTACCTTTTTATATCAGGTTTTGAAAGTCGAATATTGCTTCAAAAAATGATTCAACACTATAATAATACGACTCCGGCAGAAAAATGGTTCGGAATGATTTTCTTTGGCAATACAATTATTTTTCTTTTTTATTTTCTGGGCTTTGCCAGAGTTCCGTTTATTTCGTGCGTTACAGGTTGTTTATCCTTTACATTTATTTTATATCTGGCTTTTTCGATTCTTTTATACCGAAAAAAAACCGACGATTTGTTTCTGTTGAATATCTCAAAAGACAAAAAACCAGATCCAAAAGAAGCATCAATTTTAGCAGAAAAATTACAAAAAATAATGCTGGAAAAGAGTTTATACAAAAACCCGAATTTGAGTTTACAGGATTTATCCAATGAAATAAATATTTCAAGCCATCAATTATCACAATTTTTAAACAATAATCTGGGCAAGAATTTTACAAGTTTTGTAAATGAATTTAGAATAAACGAGGCCTGCAAAACCATAGTTTCAAATGATAAACTGACATTAGAATCTATCGGCTATGATGTTGGTTTTAATTCGAAATCAACCTTTTTTGCCGCCTTTAAAAAACATACCGGAACAACACCTTTAAACTTTCAAATTCAGAGATTTCAAGCCTAAAACAGAGTATTAATTTATAAATTCGTACTCCTGAAATCTCTTTCCATTACCTCGTTTCGCGGTTTTGAGCTGACTTTTGTCACTACAAAAAGTCAAATCCTCAATCGCAAAATTTATGAAGTTTTTAATCTCAGTTTTCATTCTTATTTATTGTTTTGTTTTTGCCTCGACAAATGCAAATGCACAAACTAAACCAACGATTCAGCCGAAAGTCGAACCTCAAAATAATGAGTTAAACGAAGTTGTAGTAAAAAGACAGGCTTCCTTAATAAAGTACGGAGCAAACGGCAATATTGATGTAAACGTTGCCAACACCTTATTGGCCACAAGCAGTTCTGTAAATGAAGTATTAAGCAGAGTTCCAAACGTTGTCGTTGCCGAAGGACAAATTAGTGTTCTGGGAAAAGGCGAAGCCATTATTTACCTGAACGGAATTTTGATTAATTACGAACGTTTTGCCGCGATTCCGGTTTCACAAATTTTAAAAATAGAAGTAATCTCCAATCCATCTTCAAAATATGATGCCGAAGGAAAAGCGGTGATCAATATTATTACCAAAAGAAATATCGAAAACGGAATAATGGGAACGGCAACCCAGCAAGTTACAGTTTCAGAATTTGCTGGAACAAGCACTAATACACTTTTAGATTTTAATTATACAAAAGGAAAATTTTCATTTATAACCAATTATGGATTGCAATTAGGAAAAGGCAGAGAACTTTTATACACAACAAGAACACGACCAAATCCTGATGAATTTATGCGATCTCAACTAACCACAGACTGGAAACGTCAGTTTAATAATTACTCCAATTTTGGTTTTGGATTGCAATATGCTTTTTCTGACAAGGATTATATTTCTCTGGCTTATAGCGGAAACATTGAAGATTTAGGCGGAGTTGTTGAAAGCCGAAATTCAATTGAAGATAATACAGGAACTAATTTTTATGCAACGGATATTGCTAAAAATGATGTTTTACTAAATCAGTTCATCAATTTAAATTACAATGTGATCACGGATGCTAAAGGTTCATCATTATTTATAGGAACTCAATATTCAAATTATAATGGAACCATACATGACTTTATTGACGAGAACAGTGTTGAAAATGAGGTTAATACCGAAAAATATTTAAAGAATAATGTTGCTAATGGTATAAATATAATAATGGCACAAGTAGATTATTCTAAAAAAAACAATAAAAACACAAAGCTGGAAACAGGAGCAAAGTTTAGTCATGCGACTATAAATTCGGGCACAGATTTTTTGATTGCAAATCCGGAAGACGAAGTTTTTGAGTTGGATAGTGAACTCTCAAGTGATTTCTCTTATAAAGAAAAAATTGGTGCAGCGTATTTTAATTATGGAAATTCCTGGGGCGAAAAGTTTAATTTTTCGGTTGGTGCACGAGGTGAGTATACAAATTACGAATTATTTACAAACGCAAATGGAAACAGAAAATTCAGTAAAAGTTACGGAAATATTTTTCCGAACCTGCTTTTAAATTTCGATTTCTCGGATGATTTAAAAGCTCACGCTTCGTATGTTTCCAGAATTACAAGACCAAGATATCAGGCGTTAAATCCTTATGTTATTTATCAGGATCCGTTTACTACAATAGAAGGAAATCCAAATTTATTGCCCGAAAAAATTCATGCTTTTGAAATTGGAGCGATGTACAAAAAGTTTGATTTTAAAATGGGATATACCTATAAAACAGATCCTATTTCTGCCGCAGCTTTACGTGGCGATACACCAAACAGTTATATTTTAAGATCTTTAAATCTCGAGAAAGAGCATTCTTATTTTGCTTCAATTTCAAGATCGTTTACTTCAAAATGGTGGACTTCTACCAATACCGTAAGTATGAATTTAACCAAAGCGGTTGATAATGCATATGCCTACGCTTTAGGTCCGGTAAAGCCACAAATATATTTGTATTCGAATAATACGTTTACAATTCCGGATTGGTTTAAAATTCAATTGCTTGCCTGGTATTTGGGCGATAAAAGTTATGGTTTACGAAGTGATAATAGCAGATCGACAGTTACCTTAGGTATTGAAAGAAACTTTTTTAAAGATGCCTTAAAACTCAATTTCACGGCAAATGATATTTTTCACGATTTCATGGTTTCAGGAAATTATACAGTCGGGCAAACTGAGATTTATTATCACAGAACTTATACCTCAAATTACTTTAAATTGATCGCAACTTATAGTTTCGGGAATTCTAAAAAGACAAATTATAAGAAATCTGAGATTGGGGAGACGGAGAATAATAGGGCGAGGTAAAAGCAAAAAGGTTTCACAAACGTGAAACCTTTTTAATATATTGAATTAATAATACCTTTTTAAACTCTTTAATTAAGTTCTTTAGTAACAATTTGCATTGTTTCTCTACTCACTTGTTTCAATAAAACAGCTTTATTTTCTTCAACAGTTTGTGCAGCGTTTTCTGTAAAGTGACGAATTGTATATAAAGTTACGTTTTCGCTATAATCAACTTTGAATTTTTTCGAAAGAATGGCATTCAAATCATTAAAATTTCCAAATTTATCTTCTACACAAACAGAAAAACTAATCGCAGAGTTCTGAATTAAGTTTACTTTGATTTTGAATTCGTGGAATAAACCAAAAATCTCGCTAATATTTTCTTCCATGATAAAAGAAAAATCTATTGATGAAAGAGAAATCAAAAGCTGTTCTCTTTTTACAATAAAACAAGGATATTGCGGTTCAAGATCAACGCCTTTAGAAACACAAGTTCCTTTTAATAATGGGTTGATGAAAGATTTTACATATAATGGAATCTCTTTTTTCTGTAAAGGCTGTAATGTTTTTGGGTGAATAACCGTCGCTCCGTAAAAAGCCAATTCGATTGCTTCACGATACGAAATTTGGTTTAACAAACTCGCATTTTCAAAATAACGTGGATCTGCATTCATAACTCCGGGAACGTCTTTCCAAATTGTTACGCTTTCGGCTCCAAGGCAATAAGCAAAAATTCCGGCAGTGTAATCAGAACCTTCACGACCAAGAGTTGTAGTGAAGTTGTTTTCATCGGCACCTAAAAATCCTTGTGTAATATTTAAAGTTTTTCTTGGCACATTTTTGCTGATAAGCTCTTCTGTTGCTTCCCAGTCTACTTCGGCATCTCTATAGTTTGCATTTGTTT
This sequence comes from Flavobacterium sp. AC274, assembly GCF_979258275.1. Lineage (NCBI taxonomy): Bacteria > Pseudomonadati > Bacteroidota > Flavobacteriia > Flavobacteriales > Flavobacteriaceae > Flavobacterium > Flavobacterium sp. AC274. Next base: position 1,125,200 of record NZ_OZ409852.1, read on the forward strand.
TGATGAAATTACGAACGTCAAGCCAATTTGTCTGGATACCCATAAAATTCATGAAATGACTTAAAATTGTAGTCGAAATCAATTCTCCAAAACTCACAATCTGGTCATAAACGAAATTGTAATTTGGAGATTTATTATGTGCCAAAAAATATTCCAGTTCAGTAAACTGAGCATCTACGGCAGTAAAAACTTCATGTTTTTCATTTTCAAATAAATCTAATACTATTTGATTGTGATAATTTTTAATTTCCTGTACAGATGAATTCAACTCTGGTGATTGATCAAAATAATTCTTGATAACAACTTCAAGAGCATTTGTGGTTTTTCCCATAGCCGAAACTACCAAAATCACATCTTCATAACCCACTTTTTGTAAAACGTCGTATACGTTTTTAATTCCCGCAGCATCTTTTACCGATGCACCACCAAATTTAAATACTCTCATTATTAATTTTAGATTTTTAATTTTAGATTTCAGATAAATGAAATCTGCTATTTTTTTATGGTTGCCACGAATTTCAAGAATTAGCACAAATTAATTCGTGTAGATTCGTGAAATTCGTGGCTAATATTTTTTTAATTTTTCTCTAAGAAAGAATTAATTCCCGCTTCATCCATTTGAACAACCTGCCATCCGTCAAGAATTCTTGCGCCAGAATTCTTGTAAAAATTTACAGCCGGTGTATTCCAGTCCAAAACATTCCATTCAACTCTTCTCACATTATCTTTTTTCCCCTGTTTCATAATTTCAGCATAAAGTGCAGATCCCAAACCGGTACCACGCATTTTTTCCTTCACAATTAAGTCTTCAAGGTGAATTGTTTTTCCTTTCCAGGTAGAGTAACGGTAGTAGTATAATGCGATTCCAACAATTTCTTTTTGCTGTTTCTCACTTTCAATTTCGGCTACAAAAACATTAAATAATGGTTTTTCGCCAAAACCGTCACGTATTAAATCTTCTTCGGTTATAACAACAGCTTCAGGCTCTTTTTCGAATATTGCCAACTCCTGTATCAGTTCCAAAACCGCTTTCATGTCTTCAGGATTTCCCTTTCTAATATTCATTATTCTTATTATTAATTATTTATAAAGCCAAAAAATATGCTTTTACTGTATTCTTTTTGCCTTTAATTAGCAAATATACAATAGTAGCAAACTAACAAAATAATTTTTAAATCATTCTCACAAAATAAGCGATATTTGTGACTTAAAATTAAAACTATAACGATATAGCAATGGAAGAACGCAATAAAACACTGGGAGAGTTTATTATTGAGAACCAAAAAGCATTTCAGTATTCGTCGGGAGAACTTTCCCGAATACTCAACTCGATACGTTTGGCGGCAAAGGTCGTCAACTATAAAGTTAACAAAGCCGGGTTAGTGGATATTATTGGCGCCGTGGGCGAACAAAATATTCAGGGAGAAGAGCAGCAAAAATTAGATGTGTATGCAAACGAAGTATTTATTCAGACGTTAATAAACCGTGAGATTGTCTGTGGTATTGCTTCAGAAGAAAACGACGATTTTATTACAGTTCAGGGGAGCGACAACTGTCATAATAATAAGTACGTTATCTTAATGGATCCGCTTGACGGATCTTCAAATATTGATGTCAATGTTTCTCTGGGAACTATTTTTTCGGTTTTTAGAAGAATCACACCAATTGGTACTCCGGTTACAAGCGAGGATTTTTTACAACCGGGAGTAAATCAGGTGGCGGCAGGATATGTAATTTACGGAACATCGACTATGTTGGTTTACACAACAGGTTTTGGAGTAAATGGTTTTACACTGAATCCGGCAATTGGAACGTTTTATTTGTCACATCCAAATATGAAATTTCCAAAAGATGGACATATTTATTCGGTAAACGAAGGAAACTATGTGCATTTTCCGCAGGGCGTAAAAAACTACATTAAATATTGCCAGCGTGAAGAAGATGACAGACCTTATACTTCAAGATATATTGGAAGTCTGGTTTCTGATTTTCATCGAAATATGATCAAAGGCGGGATTTATATTTATCCAACAAGTTCAAAAGCACCAAAAGGAAAGTTACGTTTATTATATGAATGTAATCCAATGGCATTTATTGCCGAACAGGCAGGAGGAAAAGCAACAGACGGTTTTGGAAGAATTATGGAAATCCAGCCAACGGAATTGCATCAAAGAGTTCCTTTTTCTGCGGAAGTCAAAATATGGTAGAAAAAGCTGAGCAATTTATGGCAGAAGCTGAATAGTTTACAGTCTCAGTTTTCAGTTACAGCAAACCCGACAGATTTTTAAAATCTGTCGGGTTTATACTTTAATTTCGATCTTAGTTTTGGACTCAATTTAAAACTGTAAACTGAGGCTGTAAACTGAATACTATTTATGCATGTGCTGCATTTCGTAAACAAAAGTGTCAGCATCTACTTTTTTGTCTACTAATGACAATGCTTTTGCAATGATATAATTTACGTTGCTTGGCGTAAAACCTAAAGCAATTCCTAACTTTCTTAACATTACCTCTTGTTGGTCTTCAAGATGATGATCAACATGCACCATTCTTGTTAAATCGTATAAACGCTCTAATCGCTGAACATGTAAATAAGGAGGATTGATTGGGTATTTTAATGGGTCGTTTAGAATTTCTTCGTATTCAGTTTCTGAAATTTCTAAACGTGAAGCTAATTTATCCAAGAAATTTTTTTCTTCAGGATGAACAATTCCATCTGCTAATGCTACACGAACAATAGCTGAAAAGTGACCTTTATTTCTTTGTTTGAATTCGCTATCGAATAAATCTGAAAATGACATAATTATGGAGTTTTATATCACGCAAATATAAATCTTATTTTAAATTAATAATTTTAATTTTCTCATAAAATTTAACTTTATTTTCTACGTTGATTTAATATCGGGGTTTCTCAGTTTTTTCAAAATAAATCGTAAGTTTACCACCCCTTAATCAATTAATACCATTATACCTATGTCAGAATTTTGGATTTATTTTCAGATAGGATTGAAGCACGTTTTAGATATTCACGCTTATGATCACGTTCTTTTTTTAATCGCATTAACAGTTCCTTATACCTTTAAAGACTGGAAAAGAATTTTACTTTTGGTTACAGTTTTCACAGTTGGTCATACCTTAGCTCTGGTGCTTTCTGTTTTTGGAATCATAGCCGTAAAAGTAAGCCTGGTTGAGTTTTTAATTCCTATTACAATTCTCATAACCGCTTTTTTCCATCTTTTTACAGCAGGAAAAGCAACTAAAAATGACGGACTGAACTTGATATTTTTTGTAACATTGTTTTTTGGAATAATTCACGGACTTGGATTTTCCAATTATTTTAAAACAATTTTAGGAGGTACCGCAATATCAAAATTACTACCTTTAGGGGAATTTGCGTTGGGTATCGAAACTGCACAACTAGTTGTTGTTTTTGTAGTTTTGTTATTATCATATATAGTGCAAACCGTATTTCGTTTTTCAAAACGCGATTGGGCACTTGTAATGTCGGCTTTTATTATCGGAGTTGTAATTCCGATGATTGTAGAAAGCCCAATTTGGAACAGATAAAATTAAATGGAAATAAAATTAAATAAATACGATAAAGCGTATCTTCGAATTGCCAAAGAATGGAGTTTGCTATCTTATTGCAAGCGTAAACAAGTAGGCGCGATTATCGTAAAAGATCGAATGATTATCTCTGATGGTTACAACGGTACACCATCGGGATTTGAAAATTGCTGCGAAGACGAAGACGGATTAACGCGCTGGGATGTTTTGCATGCCGAAGCAAATGCAATTTTAAAAGTAGCACGATCGACACAATCCTGCGAAGGAGCGACATTGTATATTACACTTTCGCCCTGCAAAGAATGCAGTAAATTAATACATCAGTCAGGGATAAAAAGAGTCGTTTATCAGGATGGTTATCGTGACGATTCAGGAATTCAGTTTTTAATAAAAGCAGGTATCGAAGTTGAACATATTCCTGTTTTAGAAGAATAAATGAAATTTAATCCAACATACTTACCCATCGTTATAGGAGCTACTTTCGCTCTTGGTACAATTGTCGGAAGCATGACCAGTGCTCCTGCCGATGACCAGCTTTTGGCTAAAACCAGTTCAAAAACCAAGCTGAATAAACTGATTGATTTTATCAATAATGAATATGTTGATAAAGTGAACACAGACTCTATTGTGAATCTTACCGTAGATAATATTTTATCAAAATTAGATCCGCATTCTGTTTACATTCCGCCAAGCGAACAGGCAGAAGTTGCCGAAAGTATGAAAGGCGACTTTGTGGGAATAGGAATCAATTTTTATATGTACCGGGATTCTGTAGCGATTATCAGGCCGGTTGAAAATGGACCTTCGGCGAAAGCCGGACTAAAATCTGGAGACCGAATTTTATTTGCCGGAAAAACGAAATTATTTGGACGAAAATTACCTTCTGACAGTTTGTTTTCGAAATTGAAAGGCATAAAAGGTTCTGAGATTGAATTGACCGTTTTTAGAAAATCGGAAAAAAAGAAACTCAAGTTTAAAATTAAGAGGGATATTATTCCGCTCAAAAGTGTCGACGCTTCCTTATTATTGGATAATAAAACAGGTTATATTAAAATCAATCGTTTTGCCGAAACTACTTATAAAGAATTCAAAACCGGATTAACAAGATTAAAGCAAAACGGGATTCAGTCACTCGTAATTGATCTTCGCGATAATGGAGGCGGTTATATGGAAGAAGCCGTGGCTATTGCCGATGAGTTTTTGAAAGATAAACAAATGATTGTTTTTACCAAAAACAAAAACGGAACAACCGAAAACACATATGCTACACAAGCCGGCAGTTTCGAAACTGGAAAAGTATATATTTTAATTAATGAAAATAGTGCCTCGGCAAGTGAAATTTTAGCCGGCGCGATTCAGGATAATGATCGCGGAACTATTGTTGGACGACGTTCTTTCGGGAAAGGATTGGTACAACGTGAAATGGATTTCAACGACGGATCTGCAGTTCGATTAACCGTGGCAAGATATTACACGCCAACCGGAAGATCGATTCAAAAACCTTATAAAAAAGGAAACGAAGAATATTATAAGGAATCTGAAGATCGTATAAAATCTGGAGAACTTTATGCAAAAGACAGTATAAAAGTAGCCGATTCCTTAAGGTTTAAAACACCAAAAGGTAAAATTGTTTACGGCGGCGGCGGAATCGTTCCGGATGTTTTTGTACCGATGGAAGCTGAACACGGAAATGAAAATGTCGCTTATTTATTGCAAACGGGAATAGTAGGGCATTTTGTTTTTGAAGAATTAGATAAAAACAGAAATGCATTTGCAGGACTTCATTTTAATGAGTTCCTAAACAAAATGAAAGGTTCTGATACCTATTTCAAAAAGTTTCAAAACTATATTTTAATGACTGGTTTAGATTTAAAATTAGATAAAACAAAAGCATTGGTAAATCGCTACATTACAGCAGAATTCGCCCGACAATTATACGGAGAACTGTATTATTATGATGTGATTTTGAAAGAAGATGCAATGATTAAAACAGTTTTAAATCCGAAGAAAAAATAATTTAATTTTTTTTGATATGAAAACAGAAGAAGTTGTTAATGCAGAAATCGAACTTTTAACGGCAATCAAAAAAGCAGATGTTCCAGTTTTAGAAAGAATGCTTCATGACGATTTGTTATTCAATTTGCCTGACGGAAATACCATTACCAAAGAATTTGATTTGGAATCTTATCGCTTGGGTAAAATGAAGGTCGAAACGCTGGAAGCTTCAGACCAACTTATTAATATTATAGATGATGTTGCAGTTGTTGCGGTAACCGTTTCATTAAGGGGGACTTATGATGGTAATCCGTTAGGTGGTGCTTACCGTTATATCAGAGTTTGGAAACAGTTTAATGAAGATCTTCAGGTAATTGCCGGAAGCTGTGTCGTTTTGCAATAATTCAAATAATAATAATTTTTTAAAGTATAATATAATATTTAAAGTCGCAGTCTTAGCGAACTTTACCAGATAAATAATTTAAAAAATTTGCGTCCCAAAGCTTCGGGATTCGTAAAACTTTGCGAGCTTTGCGGTTAAATTTTAATACACACAATACAAATATGAAAAATCTAAAAAGAATAAGTGCATTAGTAATTTTAATGGCTTTTGTAATTTCTTGTACAGCTATGAAAGATACCAATAAGGCCATCTCAGGAAAAGTAGAATCGGTAGAATCAGGAAAAGATGGTTACACAGCAAAAGTTATAACTGATACAAAAGAAGTTTATTTTGCAACAATCAGCATTGTAAACGTTGGCGGGCCTCAAAACTACAAACAAGTTAAAATTGGAGATCAGGTTTCACTAAAAGGAGAAATCTGGAAAACAGACGACGAAAAACACATGAAAGTACAGGAGATTGTTTCAGTGAAATAACAACATAAATTTATTTTTAAACCATATAAGTTAAGTTCATATAATCTATGCGCAAAGCATTTTATATGAACTTATATAACTTATGTGGTTTAATTTTTTAATGAAATATATGTTTTGCCAATAATAATTGATTACTAGAGCTTAATAAACTTAATATCTTAATGGTAAATATAAAAACTTATGGTTTGAAATTTTATCGAATGCTATCGTGGGCGTGAGTTTGTATACCGTTATTCCAGAAAGTCAGAATATCGGTTGCAACAGCGGCACCACTTCCTGCGGCAATAGCCAGTTGGCTTCTCCAGCCTGCAAGAGTTCCAATAACATAAAGGCCATCAGCGACTTTATGATCGTCGTTTTTTAGCTGAATACGTTGTTTTTCGGGTAATGCTTTTTTGTGAGGTTCTACATATTGCATTAAACCTTCAATATCAAAAGTATTGGCAGAACCAATTCCGATTACGATATTTTTAGTTTTGTATGAGTTTTTATTCGTAATTATAGTGAACTCAGGAAAAGATCCCTCAACTTTAATTACTTTTTCATTTGCAATCTGAGTAATATGAGGATAAGTCAGAGCCAAATCCTGTGTGCTTTCAATAAGTAAATCAGATCCTAATTTACCTGGTGTAATTCCGTAAGCATTGTAGAAAATTGCTTCCTGTAAAGAAGAATTTTTTTGATGTGTAAAAATCCCGATTTTTTTATCGGTAACAAAAGCTTTGTTTTTGGCAGACCCCAATACGAGAGCACAGGACATGCCAGAAACGCCTCCGCCGATAATTAAAACATCAAACATATTATCTACCGTTCATTTTTTCTTCAATTCTTTTTGAAATTCTAAAAATCAAAAGAATCAAAACGGCACAAAAAGAAGCGGCTATTCCAATAAAAGCAACGGCACTATCTCCTTGGAAAGGATTTTTAAAGTCTAACAATGTAATGTTAAAAACGATTAAAGCTAAAGCTAAAAGTACTAATATGGAAGTGAAAATTTTCATATGGCTATTTTGTTTGTCTAAAATAATAAGTAAAGCCTTTTGACGTAAAATTGTCTTAAAGTTCTATTTAGAAATTTTAATGGGGGTAAATTTATAAAAATAAACGTTAGACAAACAAACCTTTAACATTAGCAGCGAATAATTTAACAGCAATCGCTAAAAGTATCACTCCAAATGTCTTGCGAACCACGCCAAGTCCGTTTTCTCCTAATAAATCTTCGATTTTTTTAGAAGATTTTAAAACTATATAAACAAGGATGATATTTAGTAAAATCGCTATGACAATATTTATGGTATGAAACTGTGACCTAAGTGATAATAAAGTAGTCATTGTTCCGGCTCCGGCAATTAACGGAAAAGCCAAAGGAACGATAGAGGCAGATCCGGGTTCTTCATCGCGAAAAATTCTAAGTCCTAAAATCATTTCTAAAGCAAGAAAAAATAAGACAAAAGAACCTGCAACGGCAAACGAATGAACATCGATACCTATTAGGTTAAGAAAGCCTTCTCCAACAAAAAGAAAAACTATCATAATTGTTCCTGCAACGATAGTAGCTTTCTCAGATTCGATATGACCAACCTTTGCTCTTAAATTTACAATAATCGGAATAGAACCCACAATGTCAATTACAGCAAAAAGTACCATCCCAACAGTAATTATTTCTTTAAAGTCGATTTCTAACATATTACTTTGATTTTAAGCGTTTAAAATTTTTGCAAAGGTAGATAATAAAGGTAGGTGTTTTTTCGATATGATGTATTTTTGTTATAAAAACACGTTTTGTTGATTAAAAAAGTGATATTTATAACAATTAGTAGCTTTGCCACAGAGATTCACAAAGATTTTCACAGAGTTTCACAAAGTTTAATTTTTAGAGCTTATAAATCTTGTGAGTTTTACCGCAGAGATGCACAAAGTTTTTCACAGAGTTACACAAAGTTTTTATTAAGCTTTGCGAAAGTTAAATTTCGAAGCTTTGTGAACTTAATAAAAAACAGCCAAAAAGTAAAAGTCTGCGAATCTTTGCGAATAACTTTGTGTATCTCTGTGGTAAAATTCCGCTAATTTGTACTGTAAAATTTAATCTCACATCATCTGCTTTCTTTGCCTATCTTTGCACTTTATAAATTTCAGTATTTCAATATCATGTTTCAATTAGGTAAAACCATTATTTCAGAGGATATTCTTGAAAAAGAATTTGTGTGCAACTTGTCAGCTTGTAAAGGAGCTTGCTGTGTTGACGGAGATGCCGGCGCGCCTTTGAGCGAAGCTGAAACCAAAATAATGGAAGAGATTTATCCTAAAGTAAAACCTTTTTTAAGAAAAGAAGGAATTGCTGCAATCGAAGCGCAAGGAACCTGGGTAAAAGGAACCGACGGAGATCTTGAAACTCCGTTAATAGATGAAAAAGATTGTGCTTACGTAATTTTCGATGGAAAAACTGCACTATGCGGAATCGAGCAAGCGTACAACCAGGGAATAGTTGACTGGAAAAAACCAGTTTCTTGTCATTTGTATCCAATTCGTGTAAAAGACTTCACAGAATTTGCTGCGGTTAATTATGACAAATGGGATATTTGCGATGATGCCTGTTCTTTAGGTAAAGAATTAGAAGTTCCGGTTTATAAGTTTGTAAAAGAAGCCCTGATTCGTCGCTTTGGTGAAGATTGGTATATGGAGCTTGAAAAAGTAGCTCAGGAACTTAAAAATTCTTAAAAAAATAACTGTAAAAAATACGCTTTTCATGTAGTATTTTTTAACTCAATGAATTAAAGTTTTAACTCTAAAAAAACTTTTAAAAACAATTAAAATTTTCTTGCTTTTTATTGTAAAAAGTCTATATTTTACGGCACTTAAGGTTAAATAGGTGATTTTAATATACTCATTTTCAATAATTTAAATATTGTCTGAAAAATAGACTACTTTTTTGCCGTTGTTAAAAACTACGCCAAATTGTGAATAAGTTTGGCTTTCATTTTTAGCGATAAATGACAATCTTTGTACTACTCTGAAAAAGCAAAAAATCAGTAAAAAAATTAAACATAAAAGCCATGTCGCAAGTCGAACCAATTTTACAAGAAAACAAGAACCGTTTCGTTATTTTTCCTATCAAGCATCATGATATTTGGGAATGGTATAAGAAAATGGAAGCTAGTTTTTGGACTGCAGAGGAAATCGATTTGCATCAGGATCTTACTGACTGGAATAATAAGTTAAATGATGAAGAAAGATATTTCATTAAACACATTCTTGCGTTTTTTGCCGCATCTGATGGAATTGTAAATGAAAATCTTGCTGAGAACTTTGTAAACGAAGTGCAATATGCTGAAGCGAAGTTTTTCTACGGATTTCAAATCATGATGGAAAATATTCACAGTGAAACTTATTCTTTATTGATTGACACTTACGTGAAAGATGAAGCAGAAAAAGCAGAATTATTTAATGCTTTGGAAGTTTTTCCGGCTATCAGAAAAAAGCAGACTGGGCTTTAAAGTGGATTGAATCTGATTCGTTTGCTGAAAGACTAATTGCTTTTGCAGCAGTTGAAGGTATTTTCTTTTCGGGAGCTTTTTGTTCTATTTACTGGTTGAAAAAACGTGGTTTAATGCCAGGCTTAACTTTTTCTAACGAGTTGATTTCTCGTGACGAAGGCGTACATTGTGATTTTGCAGTTCACCTTCATAATCATCATTTGATTAATAAAGTACCAAAAGACAGAATTAAAGAAATTATTGTTGATGCTTTAGATATTGAAAGAGAGTTCGTTACAGAATCTCTTCCGGTGAGTTTAATTGGTATGAATGCAGCTTTAATGACACAATATCTAGAGTTTGTTGCTGACAGGCTTTTAGTAGAATTAGGTTGCGAACGTGTTTATGGATCAGCAAATCCGTTTGATTTCATGGATATGATTTCTCTTCAGGGAAAAACTAATTTCTTTGAAAAACGTGTTGCAGAATATCAAAAATCTGGTGTGATGAACACAGATAGTGATGCTCAGAAAATTTCATTCGATGCAGATTTTTAGACAACAAAAAATATTTTAGTGTTTTCCCCAAATAAACACTGATTACGATTAAAATTTTATAACAAAACATTTTTAGAATCTCTTTTCCCAAATCGAAGATTCAATAATTTTCAACGCATTTTCGGTCTGATTTCAGATTGGAATAGGGTGGCTATTGAGAATGCCGTAATTCTCAAAAAATAATTTAAAAACACACAATGTTTAAGTCCCGGAATTCGTTTTCTAGTGACTTTCATTTTTTCAATAAACTAAAAAAAGTAAGCTTATGTATGTAGTAAAAAGAGATGGCCACAAAGAGCCCGTAATGTTTGATAAGATTACAGAAAGAATTAAAAAATTGTGTTACGGGCTAAATGAGCTTGTAGATCCTGTTAAGGTAGCCATGAGAGTTATCGAAGGATTGTATGACGGAGTTTCTACATCTGAACTTGATAATCTTGCAGCAGAAACGGCGGCATCTATGACTATTGCGCATCCTGATTATGCACAATTGGCAGCTCGTGTGGCGATTTCAAACCTACATTCGAATACAAAAAAGTCGTTTTCAGAAACGATGAAGGATATGTACAACTACGTAAATCCAAGAAATGGTCAGGAAGCACCGCTACTTTCGGATGAAGTATTTAAAGTGATTCAGGAAAACTCTGCTTTCCTTGATTCTCATATCATTTATACAAGAGATTTCAATTACGATTACTTCGGATTTAAAACTTTAGAGCGTTCGTATTTGTTAAAAATCAACGGAAAAATCGTTGAAAGACCGCAACATATGTTGATGCGTGTTTCTGTGGGTATTCACTTAGATGATTTAAAATCGGTAATTGAAACTTACGATTTAATGTCTAAAAAGTTTTTCACGCATGCAACGCCAACGTTGTTTAATGCTGGAACTCCAAAACCACAAATGTCTTCTTGTTTCCTTTTGGCAATGCAGGATGATAGTATTGATGGTATTTACGATACCTTAAAACAAACGGCTAAAATCTCGCAATCAGCGGGAGGAATTGGTCTTTCTATTCATAACGTTCGTGCGACGGGATCTTACATTCGTGGTACAAACGGAACATCAAACGGGATTGTGCCAATGTTGAGAGTTTTCAACGATACGGCTCGTTACGTAGATCAGGGTGGTGGAAAACGTAAAGGAAGTTTTGCGATTTACATCGAAACATGGCATGCTGATATCTTCGAATTTTTGGATTTAAAGAAAAATACAGGAAAAGAAGAAATGCGTGCAAGAGATTTATTCTTCGCCATGTGGACATCAGATTTGTTTATGAAACGTGTACAGGAAGATGCATCATGGACTTTAATGTGCCCGAACGAATGCCCTGGATTATATGATGTTTACGGAGAAGAATTCGAAGCCATGTATTTGGATTATGAATTTAGAGGAAAAGGTAGAAAAACCATTCGTGCACGTGAATTATGGGAGAAAATCCTTGAATCTCAAATCGAAACAGGAACGCCTTATATGTTGTATAAAGATGCGGCAAACCGTAAATCGAACCACAAGAATTTAGGAACAATTCGTTCATCAAACTTGTGTACAGAGATTATGGAGTACACCTCTAAAGATGAAATCGCGGTTTGTAACTTGGCTTCTATTTCGTTGCCAATGTTTATCGATAACGGAAAATTTGATCACGAAGCGCTTTACAACGTTACAAAACGTGTAACCCGTAACCTGAACAAAGTAATCGACAGAAACTACTATCCAGTAAAAGAAGCTGAAAACTCAAACATGCGTCACCGTCCTGTTGGATTGGGCGTACAAGGTTTAGCAGATGCTTTTATCATGTTGCGTATGCCGTTTACAAGTGACGAAGCTAAAGCTTTGAATCAGGAAATTTTCGAAACATTATATTTTGCAGCCGTAACCGCTTCTATGGAAATGGCTAAAGAAGAAGGACCATATTCTACATTTGAAGGATCTCCAATGTCTAAAGGAGAATTCCAATACAATATGTGGGGAATGAAAGATGAAGAATTATCTGGTCGTTGGGATTGGGCTTCATTAAGAAAAGAAGTAATGGAGCATGGAGTTCGTAACTCATTATTGGTTGCACCAATGCCAACAGCTTCAACTTCACAAATTTTAGGAAATAATGAAGCTTTCGAACCATATACATCAAACATTTACACACGTCGTGTATTGTCTGGAGAATTTATTGTAGTAAACAAACATTTGCTGGAAGATTTAGTAAAATTAGGTTTGTGGAACGAGACATTGAAACAAGAAATCATGCGTCATAACGGATCTGTTCAAAATATTGATATTATCCCGCAAGACCTTAAAGAACTTTATAAAACTGTTTGGGAAATGTCGATGAAAGATATTATCGATATGTCTCGTCAAAGAGGGTATTTTATTGACCAATCTCAATCGTTAAACTTGTTCATGCAAGATGCAAACTATTCTAAACTTACGTCAATGCACTTTTACGCTTGGCAATCAGGTTTAAAAACTGGAATGTATTACTTGAGAACGAAATCTGCTGTTGATGCGATTAAATTCACATTAAACAACGATAAAAAAGAAGAAGTTCCAACTCTTGTTGCAGAAACAGAAGAAATCAACGTTGAAGATTATAAAGCAATGCTTTTGAAAGCTCAAGCCGCAGATCCTGAGGATTGTGAAATGTGTGGGTCTTAATTTTTTTTAAGAAGAAAGAAGATAGAATAAAGAGGAAAGATTTTATTCTCTTAAATAATAGAAAGCAGTTATTGTAATGATAGCTGCTTTTTTTATATCTATTCCCACTTTAATCAAGGATTCGGAAATAATCAAAAGAAGATGTTTATGGCAAAAGTAATATTAGAAAGTTGGAGAGAAGGATTGCTGAAAGTGTCTCTTACTAGATTGCAAAACAAAAAACTTGGTATGTCTTTAATTGATTCTAAAACAAATACTGACATGCTTTTAGAAGATCAGATTATAGTTTTGGAAATTAAAGACAAAATTATTGCGCGCGAGTTTTTCGAACAAGCAGAAAAACTTGGAGTAAATTGTAAATTTTTAGAATAGCAAATGGATCTACAGAAAGAGATTATTGAAAACAAAGAAGAATTTTATAATCTAGCAATTGAGTATTATAATAATATTGATAAAAAACATCGGAAAGAATGTTTAATTACTCCAAAATCGATTTCCATATTGATTGATCATCAATTTATTACAACTCCTTGTGTTGAAATTAAATTAGAACTTATAGATCAGGATTATCAAAAGAACATTGGTCATTACTTTTTATACATTGATGAAAGAAAAGACTTTGTCGATGAATTTCTTGTGTAGATTTCTAGTTCTAAATAACAATATCCCCAAAAAATCTTCGTTGTAATTATTACCAAAGACCTTTTTCAAAAACTAGGTTTCTTAATAATTAAGAAACTTAGCGCCTTCTATTTTAAACCTTTATAGAAAAATTAAGTCATATTGCAATAATCCCCGAATTATGAAAAAAAGTAATCTTTGGTCGTTACGATTGGGTTTTTCCGGCGAGCAAGCCAATGAAATTGAAAAACTAGGATTAGAAAAATTCCTAAAGCGTTCTTATGAATCAAAGTTTGACAAAGAACTTCCTGCTTTTTTGCAAGATGATCCCAAAACAATTGAAGAGCAAAAAAAGAAGCGAGATAATTAGAAATTTGGATAAGGAGGAAAAGAGGAAAATTCTAATAGAAGAAAATTCTACTACAACAAAACTTAAGGAATGGTGGGTTGCTAAAATGCAAACCGAAGAATTTCCATTGCGTGAAAAAATGGTTTGTTTCTGGCACAATCATTTTGTAATAACTTCTCAAAAAGTGAAAACCAATTATTGGATTTATCAACACAATATGATTTTACGTGAGAATGCTTTTGGGAATTTCAAGGAACTGACAAAGAAAATCCTAAAATCTAATTCAATGGTTAAATACCTGGATAATGTAGATAATAAAAAAGGTAAATTCAACGAAAATTTAAGTCGCGAATTGCTTGAATTATTTACTATTGGAATAGGAAATTATACTGAAGATGATATCAAAAATGGTGCACGGGCTTTGGCAGGATTAAGTCTTGGAGATGAACAAGCGGTTTACAGACAAAATTTTGAAGATAATAGCGACAAAACCTATTTCGGAAAAACAGGAAACTGGAAAGACGATGATTTAGTCGATATTATTTTTGAACAAAAAAATATCCCATATTTAATTACACGAAAAATATTAAAGTGGTTTATTTATGATTCCCCATCAGAAGAATTAGTTACTTATTATGGGAATTATTTCAGAAAAGTAAATTTTGAAATAGCGCCGTTACTTACTAAAATCTTCACAGAAGAATACCTTAAAGATAATTCCGGAGAAAAAATCAAAGATCCATTAGTTTATATTTCTCAGCTTATTTCTGAATTGCATCTTAAGGAAATATATGATCAAACTAGGATTGTTGCCTTTTTAAGGCAGCAGGGAATGGATTTGTACAGTCAGACAAATGTAAAAGGCTGGGACGGAGGAAATTCGTGGTTGACTTCTCAACTCTACTTACAGCGAAACAATACTGCCGATTTTCTTTGTAAAGGTGGAAATCTTGCAAAGAAAACACCAGATATGATGAGTAATGAAACTCAGAAACCGAAAGAAGTAGTTAAGATAGAATATGATTCCAGCGGCAATAATAAAACTATCATTACTGAATTATCAAACAGACTGTTGTTTTCTGTAAATGATTCCATGCAAAAAGATATGGAAAATTTACTCAAATATGACTTTGACCCTAAAGGACCTAATTCGAATTTTGCGGTAGTTCGATTGTTTAATTATATTACGAAATTGCCAGAATATCAATTGATTTAAAACTAAAGCTATGAACAGAAGAAATTTTCTAACGCTTACAGGAACGTTTACCGGAGGGCTACTTGTTCTTCCTGAATTTTTACATGCTTTTGGTTCTCAAAATAGTTTGGTTGTTGACGAACAATGTTTGGTATTTGTACAGCTAAATGGAGGAAACGATGGTTTGAATACCTATATTCCATACGATAATCCATTATATTATGATTTAAGAACTAAAATTGCCTTAAATAAAAATATTGTAATTGGAAAAAATAATGGAATGGCATTTCATCCATCTTTAAAAGATTTTGCCCAAATGCAGCAAAATGGAGATTTAACTGTGATTCAAAATGTAGGTTACCCTGAGCCTATTCGTTCACATTTTAGAAGTCAGGAAATTTGGCAAACGGCAGTAGATTCCAATAAATATCTAAATGAAGGCTGGTTAGGACGTTATTTGGATTTGCAATGTCATGGTCATCAGCCAACAGCGGGAATAAATTTGGACTCGATAGATAATCTGGCATTAAAAGGCGCTGAACCAAATTCGATAACATTAAAAGATCCGGATCGATTTAAGATAAAACCAGGTAATGATGAAAATGTAAAATTATCAAACAATCCGCAATTGGATTTTGTTCGAAAAATTGCCAATTCACTTATAGAAGGATCGGATGAAATTCAAAATGCATTGAAACAATCAAAAACAGAAGTCAGTTATCCAAAAACCGGATTGTCTAAAAATCTGGAATGGATTGCACGATTGGTAAAAGGAAATTTAAATTCGAAAGTGTATTATACTTCACTAAACGGATTTGATACACATGACAATCAACTTTCTATGCACGAACGAAAATTAACTGAATTAAATGATGCACTATTTAGTTTTTATCAGGATTTAAAACAGGCTCAATTGCTTCAAAATGTAACAATTGTCGTGTTTTCAGAATTTGGAAGACGTGTAAAAGACAACGGAAATGGAACAGATCACGGAACAGCAGCGCCAATGTTTATCATTGGAGGAAATAATAAAGGAACAATTTTAGGAAAAAATCCAAATTTAGCAGATTTAGATGGTGGTGATTTAAAATATGAAATTGATTTCAGAAGTGTTTATGCTTCTTTATTAAAGGAAAAAATGAGTTTTGATTATTCTAAAATTGGGATTAAGAATATGCCGGTTTCCGGGTTGTTTTAAAAACAGAAAAAAATAAATTTGTTAGTTTGTTTTTGATTGAATTTATTTCATGGTAATTTGATTAAATTTGTAACATTGATAATATTAGTAATATTGAAAATATGGAAATCAAAAATTTATCTAAATATAGTAATGCTGAAAAAATTGTTTTAGCTGAACAACTGTGGGATAGTGTTTCTAAAGAGAATTTAGAAGTTTCTGATGATGTTAAGAGGGAATTAGATATTCGTATTCAAAATTTAGAAGAGGGAAAAACTGAATTATATACTTGGGATGAGGTTAAGGCTCATTTAAGATCGATTAGATAATGCATAGAATTAGGTTTGTTAAAGAAGCATTATTTGATGTTGAAGATATTGTTATTTGGTATGAAAAACAAAGAATAGGTCTTTCTTATGATTTCGAACTTTGCTTAGAAGCTGGGCTTGATGAAATTTCAAGAAACCCAAATGCTTTTCAAAAAAAATATAAAAACATTCAAATTAGATTTATTTCAAGATTTCCTTATGGAATTCACTATCGATTTGAAAAAGATGAAATTGTCGTTATAGGCGTATTTCATACCTCTCGTTCTCCCAAAAATTGGTCAAAAAGATTAAATTTATAAATGAATCTTAATAGCTCACGGACTTAGAAGTTCGTAAACTTTTAAAAACCCCACTGCAATAATCTCATTTTAAGCCATATTTTTTATAATATCATACAAAAGGAATATAATTTGTTAAGAAATCCTCTTTTGTTTCATAAAATGCAATATTTTTTTTGGTGCAGTGAAAATAATTTATACATTCGCAGAGAATTTATTGAAAAACACAAACAAAATGTCTAATAACCGTTTTTATTTTAGCAACTCTTTTTATTTCTTCTTTAGTAGAAGTGAGGATTGTGCTATGGTTATTTGAAAAATATAAAAATACAAATAAAACTAATATACAATCCTGATGCAAATCAGGATTTTTTTTGAATATATGACAACTAAAATTGCAATACAAGGTATAAAAGGTTCTTTTCATCATCAGGTTGTGAAGGAGTATTTCTCTGAAAATGTGGCTATTGATGAATGTTTGTCTTTTGAAGAATTAGTTGACAGCCTGCTTTCCGGAAAATCTGATCAGGCAGTGATGGCAATTGAAAATTCGATCGCAGGGCCAATTATTCCTAATTATGCTTTGATTGACAAGAATAATTTACACATAATTGGAGAACATTATTTAAGCATTCACCAAAATTTAATGACATTAAAAGGTCAGAAAATTGAAGAT
Source organism: Flavobacterium sp. AC274 (assembly GCF_979258275.1). Lineage (NCBI taxonomy): Bacteria > Pseudomonadati > Bacteroidota > Flavobacteriia > Flavobacteriales > Flavobacteriaceae > Flavobacterium > Flavobacterium sp. AC274. Next base: position 1,142,952 of record NZ_OZ409852.1, read on the forward strand.
ATAAAAGAAGTTCATTCTCATCCAATGGCACTTTTGCAATGCATGGATTTCCTGAAACAATATCCAAATATCAAATTGGTTGAAGATAAAGATACGGCTGAAACAGCAAGAAGAATTCAGGAAAAACAATTAACAGGAATTGCAGCTATAGGGAGTAAAGTAGCTTCTGAAATGTATGATTTGGAAATCATCGCACCGGAAATTCAAACCATCAAAAACAATATGACTCGTTTTGTGATTATCAAAAAGCAGAATTCATTTTTACCGGAAAGCGAAATTAACAGAGCTTCAATTAAATTTGAATTAGATCACAAAAGAGGAAGCCTTGCAGCGGTTTTAAATGTAATGAGCGATTGCAAATTGAATTTAACGAAAATTCAGTCACTTCCCAAAATTGAAACTCCCTGGAAATATTCGTTTTTCGTAGATGTAACATTTGAGAAATATGAAGATTTTGCAAAAGCCAAATCGTTACTAAATATAATGGCAGAATATTTAAAGGTTTTGGGAGAATATAAAAACACTAAACCTTTTATAGGTTAGAAGTTATTAGTTAAAAGTTATTAGTTAAAAGTTATTAGTTAAAGAGCCTAAAGCTTACAGCTTAAAGCGTAAAGCAAAAAAAATGATTACAACAGCAAAAAGATTAGATACAGTTGAAGAATACTACTTCTCATCAAAATTGAGAGAAGTTCGACAACTGCAGTCTGAAGGAAAATCTATCATCAATATGGGAATCGGAAGCCCTGATTTGAGTCCGTCGAAAGCAGTAATTGAAGCGGTTGCCGCAGCAATTCAAGATGAGAATGGGCATGGTTATCAGAGCTATCAGGGATTACCGGAATTGAGAAAAGGAATGGCAGATTTTTATCAGAATCAATTTGGTGTTGCATTAAATCCCAATAATGAGATTTTGCCTTTGATGGGTTCGAAAGAAGGGATTATGCATATTTCGTTAGCATTTTTAAATGAAGGCGATCATGTTTTAATTCCAAATCCGGGTTATCCAACGTATACTTCGGTAACTAATTTGGTAGGAGCTGTTCCGGTTTATTATGATTTGAAAGAAGCGAATGCGTGGGAACCGGATTTTGAAGCTTTAGAAAAATTAGATCTTTCGAAAGTAAAAATTATGTGGCTGGGATATCCGCACATGCCAACAGGAGCGAGAGGAAGTTTAGCGTTATTTGAAAAATTGGTTGCTTTTGCTAAAAAACACAACATATTATTGGTTAATGATAATCCGTATAGTTTTGTTTTGAATGATAATCCGATGAGTTTATTGCAAATTGAAGGAGCGAAAGATGTGGCTCTGGAATTAAATTCATTGAGTAAAACCTTCAACATGGCCGGATGGAGAGTTGGGATGGTTTTAGGAAATCCTGAAATTATTGATGCAGTTCTCAAAGTAAAAAGCAATATGGACAGCGGAATGTATTACGGAATTCAGAAAGGAGCTATTGCAGCGTTGAATTGTGATAAATCCTGGTTCGAAGATCAAAACAAAATTTACAGACGCCGCAGAGAATTAACAGAAAAACTAGCAGAAAAATTAGGTTGCAAAGTTTATAAAGAAGGAGTTGGGCTTTTTGTCTGGGCAAAACTTCCGGAAGGAATTGAATCAGCAGAAAAGTTCATTGACGAGATATTATATGAGAAACATATTTTCATAACACCGGGAACAATCTTCGGAAGCAATGGTGAAGGATACATAAGATTCTCGTTATGTGTAAAAGAAGAAAAAGTACAAGAAGCGATAGATCGATTTTAGTATTAAGATTTCCTGCAAGGTTTTCAAAACCTTGTAGGTATGAGTTTGAAAGTCTTAATGATACACCTACAAGGTTTTGAAAACCTTGCAGGAGATGTAAAGCTCTTATGAAAACGAGAAGCCCTAGCCCTGATAGAAGTAGCATCCTTTTGTGGTGGGGTTCACCACAAAAGATACAGCGGATAGCAGGAATTAGCTTCAAATAAAAATAATTATGAAAGTATACGTAATAGGAATAGGGCTAATTGGCGGTTCGATGGTGCTGGACATCAAAGAAAAGCATCCAAACGCAACTATTTTTGGAATAGATAATAACGAAAAACATTTGCAGGAAGCAATTGATTTGGGTGTTATCGAGAAAGCAGGAAGTTTTGAAGATTTGGCTGAAGCCGATTTTGTAATTGTTTCAGTTCCTGTTGATGTCGCGCTGACGGTTTTACCTAAAGTACTGGATTTGGTTGGAGATAAAACAATTGTTTTTGAAGTGGGATCGACTAAAAAGCCAATTTGTGAAGCAGTAGCAAGTCATCCGAAAAGAAGAAACTTTATTGCCACGCATCCAATTGCAGGAACAGAGTTTTCAGGACCTTCGGCGGCAATAAAAGGTTTGTTTCAGGGAAAAACGAATATTATTTGCGAGGTGGAAAAAACCACTTTTAAATTGCAGGAAAAGGCTTTGAAGCTTTTTGCAGAAATAGGAATGAGAATTCGATATATGGACCCGATTTCGCACGACAAACACATTGCTTACGTTTCGCATTTGTCGCACATTAGTTCGTTTATGCTCGGAAAAACAGTAATGAACAAAGAAAAAGACGAACAGGATATTTTTGACATGGCGGGAAGTGGATTTGAAAGTACCGTTCGTTTAGCAAAAAGTTCTCCCGCAATGTGGACACCAATTTTTAAGCAAAACAAAGAACATGTTATTGAAACATTGGAAGAATATATCTCAAACCTGAGTCGGTTTAGGGATTTGTTAAAAGAAGAAAATTACAATGCCATTTTTGAAGAAATGGAAAGCACGAATAAAATAAAAGAAATACTAAACGGATTAACAACAACTAAAAAGTAAATTAGAATTAAGATGGAAAATAAGAAAGAAATGAGAAAGTGGTTAGAAGATTTCAATTTAAATCACCCACTTGTGATAGCTGGACCATGTAGTGCAGAAACAGAAGATCAAGTATTGAAAATTGCTCACGAATTAAAAGATTCAAAAGTTAGTGTATTCAGAGCAGGAATCTGGAAACCAAGAACGCGTCCGGGAGGATTTGAAGGTGTTGGAGAAATTGGTTTAAAATGGTTGCAAAAAGCAAAAAAAGAAACTGGTTTATTAATGGGTACTGAAGTTGCAACTGCAGCTCATTGTAAATTAGCTTTAGAACATGATATCGACGTTTTATGGGTTGGTGCTCGTACAACTGCAAACCCTTTTGCTGTTCAGGAAATTGCTGATACTTTGAAAGGAACTGATAAAATCGTTTTGGTTAAAAACCCTGTAAACCCAGATTTAGCTTTATGGTTAGGTGGTGTTGAGCGTTTACACATGGCCGGAATCGAGAAATTAGGAGTTATTCACAGAGGTTTTTCTACTTACGAAAAAACAAAATACAGAAACATTCCAGAATGGCAAATTGCTATCGAATTGCAAAATAAATTTCCTGATTTACCATTAATCATCGATCCATCTCACATTACAGGAGATCGTAAAATGATTTTCGAAGTAACACAAGAGGCTTTAGATTTGAATTACGATGGTATGATTATCGAAACGCACTACGATCCGGACAACGCTTGGTCTGATGCTGCTCAACAAGTTACTCCAGATGCTTTGAAACAAATCATTAAAGATTTGACTATCAGAAAAACGGATGATACTACAGATCAGTACACTCAAAAAATGACAAAACTAAGAGCAAATATCGACGTTCTTGATGCTAATTTATTAGAGTTATTAGGAAAACGTATGAAAGTTGCTGACGAAATTGGTCAGGTGAAAAAAGATGCAAACGTTGCGATTCTTCAAAACAATCGTTGGAACGAAATCTTAGGTAAAATGATTCTTGAAGGTGAGAAAAAAGGTCTTACTGAGGAGTTTGTTTTGAGAATGTTCAAAGCAATTCACCAGGAAAGTATTGGTCACCAGGAAAAAATATTCAACGCATAATATTTTTTAAACCATATAAGTGATATAAGTTTTTTAAGCTTTTTGTTTTCATTAATTTAAGTTTTCTTATATCATAATTAAGATTAAATTGTTTTTTAAGTCTCCATTTCTTCGAAAGAAGATTTGGAGATTTTTTGTTTTTATTACATAGCCTACGGTTTCAACCGTGGGAACGTATCGATAATCATAATCTTTATCGCCAGGATTGAAACCGCGGGCTATGTTTAAAATTATTCATTTATCTTTGCAAAGATTTAGATTTTCAATCTGAAATCTAATCCCGAAGTTTCGGGACAACAATCTAAAATAAAAGAATGACAGGACTCGTATATAAATCTACAGGAAGTTGGTACACCGTAAAATCGGAACAAGGCGATTTTATTGAATGCCGTATGAAAGGGAAGTTTAGGATGAAAGGTATTAAAAGTACAAATCCTATTGCTGTAGGCGATATTGTCGATTATGAACTCGAAGAAACTTCGGATGCGGTAACGGGAACGATTTTTAATATTCATGAAAGAAAGAATTACATCGTTCGTAAATCGGTTAATCTTTCGCATCAAATGCATATTATTGCCTCGAATATTGATCGGGTATTTTTATTGATAACAATTAATAATCCGCCAACAACATTCAACTTTATAGATCGTTTTTTGGTAACTGCGGAAGCTTATAATATCGAAACAATTTTGGTTTTTAATAAAATTGACACTTTTGATGAGCCAACGCTAGAAGATCAATTGTATATGCAATATGTGTATCAGCAAATTGGTTATAAATGCCTGCGTGTTTCTTCTACAGAAATGAAAGGTATTGATGAATTAAAAGATATGATGATTGGTAAAGTAAGCATGTTTTCAGGACATTCCGGTGTTGGAAAATCTACTTTGGTAAACGCTATGGAACCATCTTTGCATCTTAAAACCAAAACTATTTCTGAGGCCAGCAAACAAGGTCAGCATACAACTACTTTTGCCGAAATGTATGATTTGTCTTTTAATGCAAAAATCATTGATACGCCGGGAATTAAAGGTTTTGGAATCGTTGATATGGAAAAAGAAGAAATCAGCGGTTATTTTCCTGAATTTTTCAAATTAAAAGATCAATGTAAGTTTAACAATTGTTTACATAAAGAAGAGCCGCATTGCGCCATTAAAGCAGCTTTAGAAAGAGACGAGATCGCTTGGTCGCGTTACAATAGTTATTTGAAGATTCTGGAAGGTGATGAAGAAAATTACCGTACAGATTCGTATGATGAAGATCGTAAAATTAGCGATGAAACCAGAAACCAAAAGTAATTGTGAATTGTAAATTGTTAATTAAGAAGGATGTTTTTTAGATCTTTTTTAATTAAACTTAATTTTGCTTTACGTCCAAACTTTCCCTCAAAATACATTTATAATTAACCATTCACAATTCACCATTAATATGAAAATTGTTCTTCAAAGAGTATCACAAGCATCCGTAACTGTCGAATCTAAAATTGTTGCTGATATTCAAAAGGGATTATTGGTTTTAGTTGGAATTGAAGATTCCGACACTCAGGAAGATATTGACTGGCTTGTTGGAAAAATCATTAAAATGAGAATTTTTGGTGATGAAAATGACGTTATGAATTGTTCTGTTCAGGATATCGATGGGGATATTATTGTGGTTAGTCAGTTTACACTTCACGCTTCTACAAAAAAAGGAAATCGACCTTCGTACATAAAAGCTTCAAAGCCTGAGTTTGCCATTCCGATGTATGAGAATTTTGTAAAATCTTTAGAAAAAGACTTTCAGAAAAAAGTACAAACCGGAATTTTTGGTGCAGATATGAAAGTTAGTTTGTTAAATGATGGTCCCGTTACTATTTTGATAGACAGTAAAAACAGAGAGTAAAAAATCATAAACAAATGTTAAGGATTTCTAAAAATAATATATATTTGGCGAAATTCCTTACTGATGAAAAGCCCCGTTTTTGCATTATTTTTTCTTCTATTTACCGTTATTTCTTCCGCTCAAAAGAGCGAATTTCTAGCAATTACAATTTCAGATAGTCTTAAACAAAATGCCAATGCGGTAGTTCGCTTAGATCAAACCGATATTACAATTTTGTCGCAGCGAAGCATGAATACCAAAAATCATCGCGTTGTAACTGTTTTTAACGAAAAAGGTTTTGATGATATCGATGCTTATGAATTTTATGATAAATCAACATCGATTAAAAATATTGAAGCTATAATTTACGATGCTTTCGGAAAAGAAATTAAGAAAATAAAAAGAAAAGATTTCAAAGATCAAAGCGTTGTTGGTGGTGGAACTTTGTTTTCAGACAATAGGTATATCTCTCTGGATTATACCCCAATTTCATATCCTTTTACAATTGAGTTTAATAGTGAAGTTCAAACTTCTTCAACAGCTTTTATTCCAAAATGGATGCCTTTGAGAAGTTATGGTGTTAGTATCGAAAAGTCTTTTTTAAATGTAATTTACCCGGCAGATTTGGGCTTTAAAAAGAAAGAAATTCAGTTTTTAGGATTTAATATAAAAAAAATAACAGATACCAATACACAACTGTCGTATAATGCCAGCAATATTTTGGCTCAAAAAAGGAAGATTACAGTCCGTCGTACAGAGATTTATTTCCTAAAGTCATGATGGGTTTAGAGCATTTTCACTTAGAAGGTGTTGATGGAACAGCCACAAATTGGGTTGATTTTGGCAAATGGTATTCTGAAAAAATATTATCCGGAACAACAGATTTGCCTGAAGAAACAAAAGCAAAAATTAAAGCTGTTGTTGGAGATGAAAAAGATCCGATTAAAAAAGCAAAATTAGTTTATGATTTTGTACAAAAAAATCCCGCTATGTTAGTATCCAGGTTGGAATTGGCGGTTGGAAACCCATGTTGGCTACAGATGTCGATCGATTAGGTTACGGTGATTGTAAAGCTTTAACAAACTATACCAAAGCACTTTTGCAAGCTGTTGATGTTCCTTCGTACAATACGGTTTTATATGGAGATAGTTATAAAACCAATATAGAAGCTGATTTTGTTGCCATGCAGGGAAATCACATGATTTTGTGTATCCCAAACGGAAATCATTATACATGGCTGGAATGCACAAGTCAGGATGATCCTTTTGGTTATCAGGGAACTTTTACAGATGACAGAGATGTTTTGATAATTAAGCCCGAAGGAGGAGAAATTGTTCGTACTAAAATATATGAAGACAAAGACAATACTCAAACAGACAAAGGAAATTACACTATAGATGAAAACGGGAATTTTTCGGGATCACTTTCAATTGTTTCAGAAGGATCACAATACAGTTCAAAATCAAGAATAGAACATTTGCAACCTACAGAAAAAGAAAAACATTATAAAGAATATTGGGACAATATCAATAATTTAAAACTTGATAAAATAGTTTTTACTAACGATAAAGAAAATATTCGGTTTACAGAAAACATTCAGGTAAGTGCTATAAATTATGGTGTAATTGCTGCCAACAAATTAATTTTTCCTGTTGATGCTTTTAATCAAAATGCAAATACAATTAAACGAATTCGAAACAGAAAAAATCCATTTCAAATTCAACGTGGATATTTAGATTCTGATGAAATAGAAATCAATTTACCAAATGGTTTTACGATCGAATTTTTGCCTGCAAACTATGAATTGAAAGGAAAATTTGGGGAATACAAAACCGAAATCATCAAAAAAGAAAATAACAAACTCGTTTACAAACGTTCGATGTTTTTAAATAAGGGAAAATATTCGAATAAAGAATATGATGAATATAGGCTTTTTATGGAACAAGTGTCCAAAAACGATAATGCCAAAATTATTTTAGCCAAGAACTAACCAAATATCTGAAATAACTAAACCAACCATAATATGAAACTTATTAAACCTTTTTGTATTTCAATTCTTTTGTTATTGATTTCAAATGTAAATGCGCAGGAATTTAAATTAGGAAAAGTGTCTATTGCTGAATTGCAAGAGAAAGCGCATCCGAAAGATACAGCAGCTGCAGCAGCGATATTATATAAAAAAGGAAGTTCAAGAATCGAGTACAATCAAAATGATGGATTTGTTACGGTAACTGATGTTGAGACCAGAATTAAAATCTATAAAAAAGAAGGTTATAGTTGGGTTACTCATAAGGTTTGGTATTATAACAACAGTAATATATCTGAGAAAGTTTCTTTTAGTGATGCGATTACTTATAATTTAGTAGATGGCAAAATCGAGAAAACAAAGTTAAAGAGCGAAGGAATATTTGATGAAGTTCGCAATAAATTTAGTGGACAAAAAAATAACAATGCCCAATGTAAAAGAAGGCTCAATTGTTGAATTTAAATATACCATTAGAAGTCCTGCCAGAATGATTAGAGAATGGGATTTTCAAACCAGCATTCCTGTAAATTATTCTGAATTTGTAACATTTGTTCCAGAATATTATACTTTTAATTCAAGACAAAAAGGATATGTTTTTCCTAAAATGACAGTTGAAAAAAACAATAAGTCGATAATTATATCTTCTAAAGAAAGGGTTAATTCAGGCGGGTTTACAGCTACAAGAACAGAATTTTCTCAGGACAAGTTTGATTATATAGAAACAAAAACTACTTATGTTGGAGAAAATTTTCCAGCGATGAAAGATGAGGCTTTTGTAAATAACATTGATAACTACACATCAAGTATTCAGCATGAATTGTCTATGGTAAAATTTCCAAATGAGCCCTTAAAACCTTATTCAACAGATTGGAATTCGGTCGTAAAAACAATTTACGATTATGAAACTTTTGGACCTGAATTAAATAGAACCGGTTATTTTGAAGATGATTTAAAAGTGATTTTAGCCAATAAAAATTCTGACGAAGAAAAAATTATGACAATCTTAAATCATGTAAAATCGAGTGTAAAATGGAATGGATATTACGGTTATGATTGTGATAACGGGGTACGAAAATCATATAAAGGAAAATCAGGAAATGTTGGTGACATCAATTTAATGCTTACTGCAATGTTACGTTATGCTGGTTTAACAGCAAATCCGGTTTTGGTGAGCACACGTTCAAACGGGATTCCTTTGTTCCCAAACAGAACAGCTTTTAATTATGTTATTGCCGCAGTTGAAACTCCAAATGGAAATATTTTACTAGACGCAACCGATAAATTTTCGACACCTAATATCTTGCCATTAAGAACACTAAACTGGCAGGGAAGATTAATTAGAAAAGACGGAACGTCAGAAGATGTTAATTTAATGCCCAGCAAGCCATCAGGTGATAATGTTTTTATCAATTATACTATTGACAACGAAGGTAAAGTTACCGGAAAAACCAGAAGACAATGTACAGATTATAATGCAATGATAACGAGGGATAATATTTCTGGTTTGAAAGAAGAAGAATATCTGGAGAAACTGGAGAACGAAAATAATAAAATAGAAATAAGCGAATATTCCAGAACAAACGAAAAGGAAATTTTATTGCCAATTGTTGAAACTTATTCTTTTACAGGAAATAATTTATGCGAACAAATTGGGGGTAAAATCTATATTAATCCGATGTTGTTTTTTACAAATGAAAAAAATCCTTTCAAGCAGGAGCTTAGAGAATATCCGGTTGATTTTGGTTTTCCATTTGCAGATAAGTATAATATTACTATTCAAATCCCGGAAGGTTTTTCAGTAGAGAGTCTGCCGGCGCCTGCAGTTATGACAATGGAGGATAATTTAGGTACTTTCAAATATAATATTGCAGTAAGCGGAAATTCTTTACAATTAGTTGTTGCACATCAGATTAATGAAGCTATTGTAGGAACTGACAAGTATGAAATGCTAAAAGAATATTACAAGGCAATGATTGCAAAAGAAACAGAGAAAATAGTTTTAAAAAGAATATAACATCATCAAAAGATTAGGTTAATTTTGTTTTAAAAATATAATCATGGATTTGAAAAATGCACAACTAGAGGTTGATACCTGGATAAAAGAACACGGAGTTCGCTATTTTAATGAATTAACAAATATGGCGCAGCTTACCGAAGAAGTTGGTGAAGTTGCCCGAATTATTGCCCGCAGATATGGCGAGCAGTCAGAAAAAGAAAGCGATAAAAATAAAGATTTAGGCGAAGAGCTGGCCGATGTTGTTTTTGTGGTTTTATGTTTAGCGAATCAAACGGGAATAGATTTACAAGCTGCTTTTGATAAAAAAATGGATTTAAAATCGGTTAGAGATAAAGATCGTCACAAAAACAACGATAAATTGAAATAATTGTGAAATATCAGTTATAAACTTTGAATTATGAGTTTTGAATTTTGAATTATGAATGGGGAGTGGTAAATTGCATGCCTGAATTAGGTTTCTAATCCATCATAATTCAAATTCACCACTTACAATAAAAAAATGAATTTAAAATTAAGCACGAATTCACCATTCACCATTGATAATTCTCAATTAAATATAACCGGATCAAAAAGCGAAACCAATCGTTTATTATTACTGAAAGCATTATTTCCAAACATTACATTAGCCAATACATCAAATTCTGATGATAGCGAAGTAATGCAAAAAGCTTTAATTGGAAATGACGAAATTGTAGATATTCATCATGCAGGAACTGCAATGCGTTTTTTAACAGCTTATTTTGCTGTAAACGAAGGCAGAGAAGTCGTAATGACAGGTTCAAGCAGAATGCAGGAACGCCCGATAAAAATTTTAGTAGAAGCTTTGGCACAATTGGGTGTTGAGATCTCTTATGAAAAAGAAGAAGGATATCCGCCAATACGAATTAAAGGAAAAAAAGTTACAGCTTCAAAAGTAACTTTGGCTGCAAATGTGAGCAGTCAGTATATTTCAGCTTTATTACTAGTCGCTTCAAAATTAGATAACGGTTTAGAGTTGACATTGGAAGGTGAAATCACTTCAATTCCTTACATCAAAATGACTTTGGCTTTGCTAAATGATTTAGATATTCAAACCAGTTTTGAAGGAAATGTTATAAAAGTATATCCAAAAACAGAAGTTGCAGCTAAAGAAATGGTTGTAGAATCTGATTGGAGTTCGGCATCTTACTTTTTTAGTCTGGTTGCTTTGTCTGATTCAGCTTCACTTACATTAAGCAGTTATAAAAAAGACAGTTTGCAAGGCGATTCAGAGTTGGTGTCACTTTATGAAAAAATGGGTGTTCAGACTACGTTTGAAAACAATAAAATGACTTTGGTAAAACAAAAGAATTTTGAGTTTGAAGATGTAAATTTTGAATTAAATAATACTCCGGATATCGCACAAACAATTGTTGTAACTTGTTTAGGTCTGGGAATTGGCTGTCATTTAACAGGTCTCCATACTTTAAAAATTAAAGAAACAGACAGATTGGAAGCGCTTAGAATTGAATTGACAAAATTGGGAGCCAATATTTCTGTTACTAATGATTCTTTGACTTTATTGCCTTCGCATAATATTAATCATAATGTAAAAATCGGCACTTACAATGATCACCGTATGGCAATGGCTTTTGCTCCTTTAGCCCTGAAAGTTCCAATTATTATCGAAGATGCCGAAGTAGTTTCAAAATCATATCCAGATTTCTGGAATGATCTTAAAGCATTAAATTTCGAAGTATCAGAATTGTAAATAAAAATATTCGCCACGAATTCACGAATTTTAAATAATAATTCGTGAATTCGTGGCAAAAAATGCATAGCTTCCAGTTTTAACTGGAGGTTTTTTTATGATTATTGTTTTCGGCTTTAGCCAAATAAAATTATTGACATTTTACAAGAATCCGGATTAAATGAGCTTATACCACTTATATGTTAAAAAAAATCTTTTTTAATCAACTCGAAACACCACTAAATCAACGACTTTTGAAAATAAACAGCAAAACACTTGACAACGCCTATCTCACAATCGTATATTTGCACACGATTTATAATTTTAGATAAAAAATCTAAAATCTACACTCTAAAAATCACAATGCCAATATGAAATTATCACATTTTCAATTTAACTTACCAAAAGAACTTTTAGCGGAATTTCCAGCAGAAAACAGAGATGAGTCTCGTTTAATGGTAATCGATCGTCAAAAACAAACTATAGAACATAAAATGTTTAAAGATGTTATCAACTATTTTGATGACGGAGACGTTTTAATTCTTAATAATACTAAAGTTTTCCCTGCACGTTTGTACGGAAACAAAGAAAAAACAGGGGCAAGAATTGAAGTTTTCTTATTAAGAGAATTAAATTCAGAGCAACGTCTTTGGGACGTTTTGGTAGATCCGGCCAGAAAAATCCGTATCGGTAACAAACTTTATTTTGGTGACGATGATTCGTTAGTTGCTGAGGTAATTGACAATACGACTTCTCGTGGTAGAACATTACGTTTTTTATATGACGGTTCTTACGAAGAGTTTAGAAACAAATTGACAGAACTTGGGGAAACTCCAATTCCTAAATACATCAACAGAGAAGTAACAGCTGAAGATGCTGAAAGATACCAAACAATCTACGCAAAAGAAGAAGGAGCTGTAGCGGCACCAACTGCTGGTTTACACTTCTCAAAACACCTTTTGAAAAAACTGGAAATTAAAGGAGTAAACTTTGCAGAAGTAACACTTCACGTAGGTTTAGGAACTTTTAATCCGGTTGAGGTTGAAGATTTATCAAAACATAAAATGGATTCTGAGGAATTGATCATTAAACAAGAAGCTTGCGATATTGTAAATGCTGCAAAAGTGGCTAAAAAACGTATCTGTGCTGTTGGAACAACTTCAATGCGTGCTATTGAAAGTTCAGTTTCATCTCAAAATACTTTAAATCCTTACGAAGGATGGACAAATAAATTCATTTTTCCTCCTCACGATTTTAGTATTGCAAACTGTATGATTACAAATTTCCACACACCAAAATCAACATTATTAATGATGATTTCTGCTTTCTGTGGACATGATTTAATGAAAAAAGCATACGAAGAAGCAATCAAAGAAGGATACAAATTCTATTCTTACGGAGATGCAATGTTGATTCTATAATTTGCAAGTCAAATCAAATATAAAACCTGTCAGAAATGACGGGTTTTTTTATGGTTTAAAAGTTTCAGGTTTCAGGTTTCAAGTTGAACGCATCGTTGAGCTAACCTGAAACTTGAAACCTGAAACAAAATTAACTAACTATTATAGCATTTTTTGTTATTTTTACCTTTCAAAAATTATACAATGACTTTTCAAAATACACGCGAATTCGCGAAACAACTTGACTCACAAGATACTTTAAACCATTATCAGGATCAATTTATATTTCCTAAAGTAAATGATAAACGCGTAATTTATTTTACGGGAAACTCTTTAGGTTTACAGCCCAAACGCACCAAAGCTTATATCGATGAAGTAATGAATGACTGGGCAGAACTAGCCGTTGAAGGTCATTTTTATGCTCAAAAACCATGGTGGGATTATCAGGAAAGATTTGCAGAACCATTGAGTAAAATTGTTGGTGCTTTACCATCAGAAGTTACGGTGATGAACACTTTGACAGTAAATCTTCATTTGTTGATGGTTTCATTTTACCAGCCAAAAGGCAAACGTTATAAAATTATCTGCGAAGAAAAAGCTTTTCCATCAGATCAATATATGTTTCAGAGTCAGGTTCATTTTCATGGATATAAAACAGAAGATGCAATTGTAGAAATCAAACGTCGTGAGGGTGAACATAATATTCGCCTGGAAGATGTTCTGGCAAAAATTGAAGAAGTTGGAGATGAACTTGCTCTTGTTTTAATTGGCGGTGTAAATTACTATACAGGACAAGTTTTTGATATTAAAACCATCACCGCTGCGGGACACAAAGCTGGAGCAAAAGTGGGTTGGGATCTGGCACACGCCGCCGGAAATATCAAACTTGAATTGCACGATTGGAATGTAGATTTCGCTGCATGGTGCAGTTATAAATATATGAATTCAGGTCCGGGAAATGCTTCTGGTTGTTTTGTACATGAAAAACATCACAATGATGCTGATTTACCAAGATTTGCAGGCTGGTGGGGACATAATAAAGAACGTCGTTTTAAAATGGAACCAACTTTCGATCCCGTTCATGGAGCAGGAGGATGGCAAATTAGTAATTTACCTGTTCTTTCATTAGCGCCTTACCTGGCTTCAGTTGAAATGTTTGCTGAGGTTGGAATGGATGCTTTAATTGCAAAAAGAGATCATATTACTTCTTATTTAGAATTTATTCTGCATGAAATTGATAAGGAAGTAAAAGGTAATTTTGAAATTATTACACCTTCAAATCCCGAAGAAAGAGCTTCTCAATTGTCTGTTTTTTTACACGGAGAAGGAAGAAGTTTATTCGATTATTTAATGAAAAACGGAGTTATTACAGATTGGCGTGAACCTAATGTAATTCGTCTTGCACCAGTTCCATTGTATTGTTCTTATGAAGATATGTATGATTTTGGACAAATTCTGAAAAAGGGAATTTTAGAGAAATAAAAGAATCTTGCGAAGTTTTTGTTTCACGCAGATTTAAGCAGATTTTAAAATATTTTTCAAAAAGAATCTGCTAAAATCCATTTTAAATCTGCGTGAAAAAAAATCAGCAAATAAAAAAATCCGTTTTTAATCCGTGTTTTGCTTTAGCAATTCGCCTCATCCGCGTTCTAATCTACAGGGCAATCTTCAAATTCTATAACCTTTCCTCAAAATCCTGTAACTTTAACAAAAGCTATCTTCGTTAATTTGTAGTGTATAATAACTTAAAACTACAATCATGAAAACTGTATATATATTACTAGTAGCCCTATCAATTGTTTCTTGTCAGAATCAATCAAATGCGGATATGAAAAAAGCGAAACAGGCAAGTATAGATTCCATGAAAGTTGCAATTGAACAACAAAGAGTAATGGACTCGATGAAAACGGAGATGGCAAAAATAAAAGAAGAGCAACGAGTAGAATCTCAAAAAGTGGTAGTGGTACATCAACAGGCTGCAAACGGAAATACTGCAACTACGACAACTACAACTAAAAAGAAAGGCTGGAGTGCTACTGCTAAAGGTGCCGTAATTGGTGCCGGAGTTGGTGCTGCAACCGGAGCAATTGTAAGTAAGAAAAAAGGTGAGGGTGCAATTATTGGTGGTCTGGCCGGCGCCGCTTTAGGAACTGGGACAGGTGCCGTTATTGACAGTAAAAATAAAAAAGAGTAAGCTAAATAGCGCTATATATAAAACCCCGATCTGGATTTCCAGATCGGGGTTTTGTTTTTATACTAATTCTGGTGTTGGAATTTTTATTGCTGCTAATTCCAGTTTATAAAAATCGAACTGATATTTGATTTTTTCTGCATCGCTTCTAAAATAGAAACCGGATTCAAATAAATTCTGATAATAATCAATACCTTCCAGAAGATTAGCTTTAAAACTGTTCCATTTTTTAAGTTGGTTGGCAGTAACTTCGCCGGAAATAGTTTCAATCTCGTTTCTAAAATAATCGATATACATCTTTAACTCTTTCACAAATAAATTAGGACGATTTTTAGCCCTTAAAACAGATTTATTTCCATAAATATGCTGCAACATATCAGTCAGTGAAACTTCTTGATCAAAATACGCCATATTAGGGCCAGGACAAATAACAACACCCTGGGCTTGTCCTTTTATTTTAATATCATTTTCTAAATAGGAGGAATTGGCTAAACCAACACACAAACATGATTTTTCTGTGATTTTAGTTTTAGCATTCTCAAAAGCATTAATCGAAAGAGTGTTTTTGATACTATCTAATTCGGCTAATTTTATGTCCTGATATTTTTTTGAGGCTGTACAAATTCCGTGTGGATCATATTCTTTACTCAATGCCAGAAATTTTTTAGGACAAGAGCTTCCTGCTTTATTCTCGTGGATTCGTTTTTGTTTTAAAATTTCATTTGATGTGCCTCTCACAGTATTAAAAGGAACTCCCAATGGTGAAATATGACTCAAATACAAATCTTTTTCTTTCGCATTTATCAATAAGTTACGGGTTGTCTGGTCTACAGATGTTGCTTCGGGTACTAATAAAAAAGGAGAGCCCCAGCCAACAGAATCGACCTCGTATTTTTCTAATAAAAATTCATGTTCTTCCGCAGTTCCAACGCCGCCCTGAACGGTAATTTTTAAAGGCAGGGGCTGATTAGGAGTAGGAGCATTTTTTTGTTGTAGTACTTTGACCATCAATTCATGGGCAGATTGAATTAATTGTTCTTTTTTTAGTTTAAATTCTTCCAAGATAGTTCCTAATAAAAGGCCATCAGTGGCAAAAGCGTGTCCGCCGCAATTTAAACCAGATTCTATACGATATTCAGAAACCCAAAGCCCTTTTTTAGCTAAAAAATTTCCCTGAATCATTGCAGATCTAAAATCACTAACCTTTAGAATAATTTTCTTTTTAAGTTCGCTTTTTTGATTTGGAAAAAATCTGAAAAATTTTCAAAGTAACTGTAAAGTCTTGGATTCATTCCTGCAGAAAGTACCACTGAAGATTCAAGATTACTCTTTGCAAAACCTCTTAAAGCAGCATGGGCGTCATTAAACTCAATAGGGAGCTGTTCATTTTTGACAAAATTATCTTTGTCGAGTTTCGTCATGATATTTACATCAATTTCACCTGGAAAAAGATTGGATTCGATGTAGTTTTGAATGTTTTCTTTGAATAAAATTCCATCTTCCAGTAAATTTTGAAAACCTTTTTTAATGTCAGAAGTATTGGGTAATGTTGCTATAAAATTCTCTAAAGCGGTTTTACTTTCAGCTAATTCTGTTTTAAAACTTTCAAACTTCTGTTTTACGATTTTATCTACTAAGTTTAGATACGAAGTGATTCTTTCGGCGCGATAATCATGGAATTTCTGATTTATTTCTTCATATGGAAAATTGAATTTGGTGCTGTAAAAATCACGCATCTTTTCAATTAAATCATCATCAGCTATAGAAATTACAGACGAAATCCCGTATTGCGCCACTCGTATCGGGCTGTCAATAGTATAAGCGAGTCCCATTACCGGAATATGAAAGGTATGTAAAGGCCTTTTTGTCATTTGTTTTCAAATTAAAATAAAAACAAATGTGAAGAAAAATAATTACTGAAAACCTGATAATTATCAGGTTCGAGGTTTCTTTACATAGCCCACGGTTTCAACCGTGGGAGACGGGGCGTAAAATACATTGTGTTCCAACGGTTAAAACCGTTGGCTATGTCAACAAATAAAAAATTTGCGGAAATTCGTGTAATTCGTGGCTAAAAAATACTAAATCAAAATCTTCTTCAAAGATTCTGCAATGCTTCGCCATAAAAAATTATAGAATGATTTTTCCTGAATTCTTTCAAGTTCAACCTCGGCGGTTTTTGCTTTGTCTTTTGAGTCGTTTTTCACTAATAAATTAACGATTGCAGATTTTAATTTTGCTTCTTTTTCCGGGTTTTTCTTTTTGAATAATTTCATCTTCAGATCGTCATAATCTAAAGAGGCATTTCCTTTTGAAATATCATCATTTCCATAAAAGTTAAAACGGTATTTATTAAAAACACCTGTAAATGAAGCATTCATATAAGGCTTACTGAATCTGCCCATCGCTGCTACATCAAAATTTGAAATAACGCCCTGAATATGAAAACTGTCTTTTTTATCTAAAACATTAAAGCTCCAATTGACATCCAAAGGCGATGTTTTCATAAATACACAATTCACTTTGATTTTTACGTCGGCAGTTTTTTTCAACCCAAAACCACTTCTCAAATTTGTTGCCTGCAGATTAAAATGATCAAAGTTTAAAACCCCCGGGCCTTTCGAAAAATCAATTTCTTCTTCGTAAACCAGTTTTGATTTCAAGACTTGCAAAGTATCAATTTGTAGCGGAAATTTAATATTTCGTAATAAATGATTGTAAAGATATTTTTTGCTTAAATCATCTTTTGGCATTTTTCCACGATAGATATTGGCATCAAAATGATTGATTACAAGTGAATTTGCTTTAAAGAAAAAACGATCATTTTTAAAACCCCAATCCATTTTTGCTACTTGGGCTGAATCGAATTTTAGCGTATAAATATCCTTTTCCTTATCTAAATGCTTAATAAAATCTCGTCGGTTAAATTGAGGGAGATTAGAAAAATTATTGATTTTTATAAAGTTTTTTTCGGTACTTATTTTGCCAATGTTAATATGATAAAAAGCACTTGGTTTGTAAAATAAGCTATCAATTACTAAAGCGTAACTTTCATATCGAAGCGGAATTTTTTCGTTTAAGGTTGCATCGGTGATTAAAATACCTTCCAGTTTTAAAATCATTTTTTTAATACTGAAAATTGGTTTTTGAGAATCTAAAGAAACAACATCCACAGATGCGTCATTTAAATAAATGTTTGAAACAGCAATTATTTTACGAAAGGGTGCGATAATTTCATTCTTAATGCTTTTGCTGTTATTCAAAAGTTTTTCACCTTTTTTATATAAAATGACTCTGGGTTTATTGATTATAATGCTCTCGGCCTGAATAACGTCGCGAAAAGCCAAATCCCAAATATTAAAATGCTGAATGGTAATAGATTCGATTTTCGAAAAAAGCCCGTTTTTGCTGTCTTTAGGTTCATTTTTCGGGCTTACTAATAATGTCTCGGCGTAGATATTTCTGGAAAAAAGCGATACTTCAATTTTTTCGTAATTGATGTTATACGGCGTATTGTTTTTTTCGTGAATAATAATCGGAAGTTGTTTTTTGATCCAGTAATTCAGACCAATATTGGCAAAAATCACAAGTAAAAAAAGGGAAATTACACCGATTGCTATTTTTTTATATACTGACATTTATAGGATTGGTTTTAAATACATAAATTTAGGCTTTTAAAAAAAGGATTATTACATTATTCTCTTTATTGGTTACATGATTTTACAAACCTTATTATTTACTTATTTCAAAATATGAGAAGATTTAAAAAATTTCTGCTGGTTTTATTCGTACTTATAGTTGTAATTGGAATAGGTTTGTGCGCTTACATTTTTCATTTAAAGCCTAAATATGAAGGTGAATTAGAGCTTAAAAACATCCAAAAAGAAACCATCGTTTATTTTGATGATTTTGGTGTTCCCCATATTTATGCCAATTCTGAAAAAGATGCAATGACAGCTTTAGGTTATGTACATGCGCAGGAAAGATTATGGCAAATGGAATTATTACGCCGAATTGCTCCAGGAAAATTATCAGAGATTTTTGGATCTGTTGCACTTAAAAACGATATGTTTTTCTCGGGTATTGGTATCGAAGACGCTTCGGCGAAAGCCATAGCAAAACTGGATAAAAACAGTCAGAGTTATCAATTAACCATGGCGTATTTAGACGGAATTAACCAATATTTGGATGAAGGCGTAACGCCAATTGAATTTACTTTGGTTGGTGTAAAAAAGAAAAAATTCACAATAGAAGATGTTTATAATATTTTTGGATACATGTCTTTTAGTTTCGCAATGGCGCAAAAAACAGATCCTTTATTAACAGATATTCGAAATAAATACGGTTCTGCCTATTTGAAAGATTTAGGAATTGAAGGCGAATTTAATACGACACAAATCAAAAGTTCAAAAGAAAATATTGAAGAATATACAGCAATTTCAAAGTCGGTTGCGGCTTTGCTGGATAAATCGCCGATTCCACCATTCGTGGGCAGTAACAGCTGGGTTGCAGGACCAAATAAAACCAAAAGCGGAAAAGTAATTTTTGCGAATGATCCGCATATTGGGTTTTCACAGCCTGGGACTTGGTACGAAGCGCATTTGGTAACGCCAAATCATGAATTGTACGGTTGTTATTTGGCCGGAACGCCGTTTCCGTTATTGGCGCACAATCGCGATTATGCTTACGGATTAACGATGTTTGAAAATGATGACATCGATTTTTATCAGGAAAAGAATAAAGCCGGAGATTCAACTCAATACCAAACGCCTGATGGTTTTGCAAAATATCAATTGATCAAAAAAACGATTAAAGTAAAAGATAGTTCTGATGTAGTTTTAACTGTAAAATCAAGTCGACACGGACCTATTATGAATGATTTGCTGGAACGTTTAGATCGTAAAAATCCAATTGCAATGACGTGGACTTATACCCAACAGCCGATTCAGATTTTGGATGCTGTTTATGGGCTTTCGCACGCTAAAAGCAAAGATGATTTTAAAAAAGCAGTACAATTAGTTGCCGCGCCGGGATTGAACGTAATGTACGGCGATGCCAAAGGAAATGTAGCTTGGTGGGCAACGGGAAAATTATATAAACATAATAAAGGCGTGAGTACGTACTTTATTTTAGACGGTGCCTGCGGAAAAGATGATATTGCAGAATATCTGGATTTCTCCAAAAATCCATCTGCAGAAAATCCTGAATGGGGTTACGTGTATTCCGCCAATAATCAGCCGGAAGCTATTGATGGCTATTTATATCCGGGATATTATTTGCCTGAAGATCGCGCAAAAGAATTTCGGGTTTAATGGATGCAAAATCAAATTGGGATAAGGAAGAAATTAGTAAAATGATTTATGATAATACTTCTGATATCTCGATGGGAGTTGCTCAAAATTTAATTTCGAATTTAAATAAAAAATCTCTTTCGATAGAAGAAAGACAGGCAATTGGAGTTTTAAAAGCCTGGAAAGGAACTAATAATTTAGAAGATATTGCGCCAACTATATACAACAAATGGATTTATTTGTACTTGAAAAATACTTTTGAAGACGAAATGGGATCTGATAATTTTAATTTATTTCTTGGGGTGAGTTTAGGAAAACAAATTATAGCCAGACAGATTGTAAATGAAAATTCGGTTTGGTGGGATAATATAAAAACCAAAAACGTAAAAGAAACCAGAAGTGAAATCGTATCAAAATCATTTCACGAAGCGATTACAGCACTTAAAAAACAATTAGGAAATAATGTTCCGGATTGGAATTGGGGAAAAGTTCATACCGTAGAACATGAACATCCGCTTGGAAAAGTAGCGGCTTTACGTAAATTATTTAATGTTGGTCCATTTGCAGATCCAGGATCCAATGAAGTGATCAACAATCAGTTTTTTGGATATAATGAAGAAGGGAAATATTATGTAAAAGGCGGACCTTCAACCAGAAGAATTGTAGATTTTGCTGATATTGAAAACAGCTGGAGCATTTTACCAACCGGACAATCCGGAAATCCTTTCAGCAAACATTACAACGATCAGGCTGATATGTTTGTTCATGGAAAATTCAGAAAAATGAAGTTGAATAAAGAAGAAATTATAAAAACTTCGACAAAATTAGTTTTCAAACCAGAAAAAAAATAGTTTGATTTGTTTCAGGTTTCAAGTTAGTTCAAAGGTTAGAAAAAACCTTTGAACCTTTGCAACTCTGAACCTTTGTGCCTTACTTAGCCAATAAATACTTCCCTTCAACAACATCTTTGGCATAAATATCCAGATTGTTAAGCAGGACTTTGTTGGTTGTCATTGCGTTTGTAGTTTGGTAAGCCGTATTTTTTTGATATTCTTTTAATAATGTTTCCAGTTCTACTTCGTTGTAAAAGGCAAACATATTATAAACTGCATCTCTGAAGTTTTTAAAGTTGATGGTTTCAGTTATTTGAACCGTTTTTTGCTCGTTCCATTTTTCTTTATAGGCCGTTTCGTTTAT
Organism: Flavobacterium sp. AC274; assembly: GCF_979258275.1. Classification (NCBI taxonomy): domain Bacteria; kingdom Pseudomonadati; phylum Bacteroidota; class Flavobacteriia; order Flavobacteriales; family Flavobacteriaceae; genus Flavobacterium; species Flavobacterium sp. AC274. The sequence continues at coordinate 1,164,583 of NZ_OZ409852.1, forward strand.
TTTGGTCAAGCAATAATCAACAAAATAGGTTTTGTAATTGGTTACATCAATAATTTTGTTCACTATAATAGTATTTTGCTGGGTTGGCATTGGAGCCTTAGCAACCGAAGTTTGAGAAATACAAACAGCAGGAACAAACATCAATAATACAAGAAACAGAAAGTAGTTTTTTTTCATAGGTTATCTTAAAATTGATTACACTTTTTAAGCTGTAAATCAGGTTGATTTAGATTTTAAATATTATTTTTTGGGCTTGGCTAAAATAGTTTTTTTGTTCTGAATATTCAATGGAAAAAATGACTTTTAAATAAAAAATCTCCGATAGCAAATTTTAAAATTTCTGCTGTCGGAGATTTGTAAAGTAATAGTGAAGAATAGCATTTTCAATCCTTTATTTTCTCGAAGTTCGCATCGCTTTTACGACTTTTAGGTTTTTATCTTTTGATAATTTTTGGTATTCCGGAGTTTCAATTCCGTATAAGGCAATTTTCCCATTTTCATCATTATGAATTCCCCAACCGTATCTTTTGGTTAAAGGCGAAGCGCGAAAACACGCCTGACCTTTTGAGAAAAATTGTTCTCTGGATTTTTCATATTCTGATTTGGTTAAATCATTTTTATCTGCAAAAACCTGAAACAAAACATCATCAGAAGAATATTTATAAGGATTTTTGCTGATCATGTCAAACTCAATATTGGCAACAGTTTTTTTGTCGCCTTTTTGCTGCGGAATTTCGCCTTTTACAATCGGACAATCTTCTGCAACTTCAATAAAAGTATTTTGATAATTTGTAGTGTGAACTTTCATATCATTTATTGATTAAATAGCTGAGCTAAAATAATCATTTTCAATAAAAAAAACTCTAACAATCCAGTTTTAAACTGAATTATTAGAGTTAATTCGAATAATTTATTCTTCGTTTCTGATTATTTCTTGTTCAAAATTTCTGCTAAAACTTCTTTTCCATGTTCGTTTTTAGGATCAAGTTCTATCGATTTTTTGTAATTCGCAATTGCTAATTTTGTGTCTCCATCTGCAAGATAAGCTTCGCCTAAACTATCATACGCATTTCCGGATTTAGGAAAAGCTTCTACATTAATTTTAAAAACTTCAAGAGCTTCTTTCTTTTTTCCGGTCATTAATAATTGATATCCAACATTATTCATATCATCTTCCTTAATGCCATAAGTTGCATCTGCTTTTAGTTTTTTATAAGTTTCTGCTCCTGTGGCTGCGCCTTTTTCGGTTAATACATCTAATAATTCAAATGCCATTGATTTTTTTGGCTGATTAAAAGGCTGATTGTATAAAATATTTCTAATAGATTCTGTCATTTCACCCAAAACAGTTCTTCCTGTATTATTTAATAAAACAATAAGAATCTTGTCAGATGGAACGCGGGAGATATTGGTATTAAAACCATTAATTCCTCCGCCATGTTCAATAATTTTTACTTTTCCTTTAGTTCCGTTTGTTATATCTCTAAGAAACCATCCGTAACCATAAGCTTCATCTCCTTGTGCGATATAAGGCTTAAACAAAGATTCCATTGATTTTTCTGAAAGCAATTTGTTGGTATAAAGCGCCTGATCCCATAAATATAAATCTTCTACTGTTGAATATAAAGAACCCGCAGCATACGGAATACTCATGTCGATATAAGAAGAGTTTACGATTTTTTTACCTTGTTTTTCGTAACCAGCGGCTCTGTTTTTTAATATAACATCGCTGTGATCATAGCCAGAATTGACCATCTTTAAAGGAGTAAAAATAGTTTCCTGTAAATACTGCTCATAGGTTTTACCGGTAATTTTTTCAATAATGTATCCCAACAAAAAATAACCCGAGTTACTATAAGCGAATTTTTCACCAGGTTTAAATTCAAGCGGTAAATTCGAAAATGTCTTCACGAAATCTGCAGGTGAATATGCATTTCGGGCCTTTTCATTCATGAAGTTGGGTGCGCTGGTATAATTTGGAATTCCGGATGTATGTGTCAATAAATTATGAATTGTAATTTTGTCACCCGTTTCTTTTGGATAATCCGGTAAATAGGTTGTGATTGGAACATCTAATTTTATTTTGCCTTCTTCTGCCAATTTCACAATTAACAGAGCCGTAAATTGTTTACTTATAGAACCTAATCTAAATTTTGTGTCCGACTGATTTGGAATATTCCACTCCATATTAGCAGAACCGTATCCTTTTTGCAAAATAACTTTTCCGTTTTCTGATACAAGTGCAGAGCCGTTAAATAATCCGTATTGATTGTATTTGTTTAATAATTCTTCAATTTGTTTTGCTTTGTCCTGCGCAGAAATATTCAAAGCAGATAATACAAGAAAGCAAACTGCAATAAGTTTGATTGGTTTTTTCATTTGATTAATTAGTTAGGTTAATGAGCGGTTTTTTGATTGTGAAATGATGAATGAAACTCTTCTAATTTATTAGACGACTATTCTTTCATTTTGTTTCAAATATCAATCATTTTTTTGGTATTTGTCTTAATAACTTATAAATACCACAAAAAAATAGCATTACTTTTTTATCGGTTTATGCTCATAACTAACAATTCGTTTCAATATCCAATTTTCATCTTTTCTTTCCCAAATGTGAATAAATTTTCCAGTTCCAACCGGAATATTATTGACTAGAAAAGTATGTTCGCCCAATTGTACCGCACCAAAATCGCCCAATTTATCGATTGTAGTGGAATTTAATTTTCGGGTAAGTTTTTCGGTTCCGGCGCATTTTTCGGCCAACGATTTTATTTCGTTTCCCTTAGAAGTATTTAATCCGAAACGATCGTCGTAAAACTCGACATCATCGGCTATTATTTTTTTAAAAATTGCAGCATCACATTGATTAAAGGCAACATCAAAAAGTAAACTGTCCATTTTTAGGATTTCATTTTTCAGAAGATCCATTTTTACCGTATCATTACTGGTTTGGCCTTTTGCTTCTCTGCTCAAAAACAATATAAAAAAGGCTAATGTGTTTATCATTCGTGTCATAGCTTCTATATTTTGGTTTCTATTTCAATTATTTTTCTTCCGTTTTCGCCTAAATAATGGTTGACAATTTTTTCGTAAACCTTATAGCCGTCATCAACATTGGTAAAAATAAGTAAGCCCTGTTTTGTTTTTGGAAGCAATAAAAAAATCGTCTGAACGCCTTTGTCTGCGCCACCATGCGAAAGTGCATAATTGCTATTTCCTAAGTCGTAAATTTCAAAACCCAATCCGAAATATTTGTTTTTCTTTGTCTCAATTTGATGCGAAATCATGTCGTTAAAAACTTTTTCGCTCAAATCATCGCTGTTCATTACGCTGCATAAAAAAGTTCCGTAATCTTCAATTGAAGTTAATAAATCATCGGCAGCGTTTGCGGTTTTGTTTTTGGTTGGTTCGTAGGCAACTCTTTTGTTGCTATAATTAATAGCATATCTTGAAAGATCGATTTTATCATTCCAGATTAGTTGTGTATCGCTCATTTTTAACGGATCAAAAACCAATTCATTTGCTAGTTGATCTAATGTTTTATGAAATTTCTTTTCTAATGCTTTTCTCAAATATTCGAATCCTTCTCCGGAATATTGATATTTTGTTCCCGGTTTAAACTTAAAATCTAATTTCCCGGATTCGTTCATAAATCTCCAATTCGGAAAACCGGTTTGGTGACTCAGAATAATTCTTGTCGTCAGCAATTTTGTATTTGGATCGTTTGCGATATCCGGATCTGTCCAATATTTATACAGTGGCTCGTCAAGATTCCATTTTCCCTGACTTACGAGTTTTAGCGTTACGATCGCCGTTATCGGTTTTGTCAATGAAGCGACATTCCAAATGGTATTATAAGGAGCTGAAATACCTTTTTGAAGTTCGCCAAACACTTTTACTTGTTGCAGTTTTCCGTTGTTAATTACGCCAATTCCCAATGTTGGAACATTATTTTGTGATAGCCATTTTTCAATTTCTTCATCATTATCAAAAATATCAGACTTTGTTTCGGCCATTTGAGAAGACTGATGATCATAGCTAAGGGATCTGCGCAATTTCCAGATTCCGTTTTCTAATATCCACAGATGCGTAAATTTGGCTGTACTGCCAAAATTTTCTTTAGCGGTCGCCAGAGATTCATTATTCTTTGCAAACTTTTCATAAAATTGATGAATGCCTATTTGAATAGCGCCATACAAAACACCTTTTTTGTATAAAGGATAAATTTCGGTACTGTTGGGGATTAGATATCTTCGGGATTGAAATTTACTTATAGAACCACAAAGACCTTTTTTAAGGTTTTTCAGAAATAAAGTCTTGTCAGAAATACTGTCTTTGTCGTGATAAAATTCAAAATTATCACTTACAAGGTTTTCAAACTGTGAAATATCGCATGTGTTAAAGCCAACATTAAACAGGAGACTGTCTTTTGACATGATGGTTTTGTACAATGTTGAGGTTTTTTCTTCCTGAGAATATCCAAAATGGAATTGAAAGAGGAATGTTCCCATTAAAATTGCTTTTAATGGGAAAAATGACGGATTGATTTTCATTTTATGATTGATTGATTGATTGATTGATTGATTGATTGATTGATGATTTGCAATATTAGTACAATGAAAATTTTTAAAATTGTACAAATGCGAATTATTCTCTTTTTTTGAAAGAAAATAAGAATTTGAATTGAATGTTTTTGGAGTCGTTTTCATCACATCTTTAAATTGTTTTATAAAATGTGACTGGTCAAAATATTTATTATAAAGGGCAATCTCTGTCAGGTTTAATTTTTCCAGACCGATATTTACCATTTGATCGATTGATTTCCTGAATTTCAGAATCTGAATGTATTTTTTGATTGTAAGTCCGGTTGCGGTTTTAAATTTAATTTGCAATAATCTTTGAGAGACATTTAAAATGTTTCCAATTTCCGAAACCGTAATTTCTTCGTTATGAATTTTAATGATTTCACAGATTCTTTCGACAAGATTTTTGTTTGAATGTGAAGTATTTAAGCCTTCAAAATACGTATTGATTATATCGAGTAAAACTAAAATATTGCCATTTAAACCACAATTAATTTCGTGTTTAAATGGCAATTCATTTTTATTAATCCTGATAATTGAATCGGTAAAATTGCTTAAATCATAATTAGGAAACATCGAAAGTGTCCAGGTATGCAATTGAATTATGGTGACTTTTGTTTTCGGCTGAATATGAACCAAAACTTTATTCGTCATTTGCGAACAAAAATAAAAACCTTCTGGCATTTCATGTTTTTGTTTGCTTGTATGAACTTCGATAGCATTTCCGCTCACAATGGCGAGATTAAAACAGCCGTTTGGTAAAACGAGTTTGTTTTCGATCAGGCTTTCGCCGATGCTGTTATCGAGACACCAAATTTTATTGACAAATCGTTCGCAATTTTTGCTCACATAATATTCTGAATATAAGTTCATTTTTAGATTATTATGTTGTTGACTGTCTCAGATTTATTTTTTCCCTGTAAATAATTCTACACTTGATGTTTTCTTAAACGGATCATTAAATAAACTCAATAAAACCATATTAAAGAGTTCCGGTTTTTCGTAAGCACCAAAATGAGTTGCACCTGGCATTACGAAAAAGTTCGAATTTTCGATATTGTCAAAAATTTTAATCGAATGCTCTAATCGTATCACATCTCTGTCGCCCGACATAATTAGCACGGGACATTTTATTTTCTGCAAATCTTTCTCGGTGATATTAGGCTGATGCGCTAATAAAGTGTAGAGATTTTTGGTACGAGGATCTTTAGTTACTTTTAAAGTATCCAGAACCATTTGATCAATTTCGTTAAAAATGGCTTTTTTTCCCGGAAATATATTCGCACCAAAAGTGGCTACTTTCGCAGTTTTATCCGGATGATTTATAGCCAATAAAAGACCTAGAATTCCACCATCGCTTTGTCCCCAAATATTAGCATTCTTAATTTTAAGGGAATCTAATAAAACGCTTACATCATCTGCCATTTGCACATAATTCAATTGTTTTTTTGAATCATCTACAGATTTTCCATGACCTCTGCTGTCAATTGCGATAATCTGAAAGTATTGTTTGAAATATTCAATTCTGCGAGTGTGACCTTTTATTGATCCGCCATTTCCATGAAGTAAAACCAGAGGCTGACCGCTTCCGTAAACTTCATAGTACATTTTGATGCCGTTAATTTGTTTGTAATGTCCCGCTTCAGGATTGTTTCCGTACGGAATTTTGATTTCTGTCTGCGCAGAAAGAGTTCCAAATGTTAATAAGAGAATTGAAAATAGAATGATTGATTTTTTCATTTGATTTGATTGATTTTGATTGATGATGACGTCTAATAATTATTAGACGTCAAAATTTTGTTTTTGTTTCAAGTTTTGATTCATTTTCTATATAAATTCCGCAAAATATTCTCGTTTTGTATTTTTCCATTCCTCCAAAATAATACTATAATAAACATCATCTTTACTTTTTCCTTCAGAATCCACATAATTATTTCTAAAGATTCCTTCTTTTACAGCACCTAATTTCTCAATTGCTTTTTGAGATTTTGTGTTCTCCAAATCAGCACTAAATTGTATTCTTTTGAATTGAATGTTTTCGAAACCAAAATTCAGTAATTCGTATTTGCAGGCTTTGTTTAAACCGGTTCCCTGAAATTGTTTTCCATACCAGGTCCATCCAATTTCGCATTTTTGGCTAGCGTGGTTTAGATAACCGTATCTTGTGCTTCCGGCGACTTTGTTGGTTGCTTTGTCTATAATTAAGAATGGATAACAAATTCCTTCGGCTTTTTGTTTTAAGGTGTTTTTGATGTAGTTTTCGAAGTCCGTTTCGGTTTGCACGTACATCCCCATATATTTCCAGATTTCGTCATCAAAAATGATTTCTTTGAGTTCGATGTTTCTTTCGTTTTCAAATGGGAGTAATAAAACACGTTCGTTTTCTAAGATTATATTTGATTGTAATAGTTCGCTTTTCATAGGATTTGTTTTAATTGTTTGCCACGAAGTCACAAAGGCGCAAAGTTTTTGCGCAATCTTGTCATTTCGAAATGACAATAAATGAGAAAAAACTTTGCGTCTTTGCGCCTTTGCGAGATTATTCTTCAGCGAAAATAATCCTTTTCGGATTTCTAATAAATCCATAAAAACAGGATTTTGTTATGAAAACGGGATTTGCATGCTATATAAATCATAAATATTTCCTTTATTTTTAAGGTCTTGTAGAATTATTACTTATTTTTACGATCTTATATTTAGATTTTTCTTGATGCAAACTTCACTAAAAATTGCCGTTGTAGGTTCTGGATTGGTAGGATCATTATTGGCAATTTATCTTAAAAAAGCAGGTCACACCGTTCATGTTTATGATCGTAGTCCTGATATTCGCAAAATAAATTTTTCTGGACGTTCCATCAATCTGGCGATGTCAAATAGAGGCTGGAAAGCGCTTGACGGCGTTGGTGTTGGTGATTCGGTGCGGGAAATTGCAATTCCGATGGACAAACGCGCTATTCATTTGGTTGATAAACTCAATTTTCAGAATTACGGTCAGGAAGGCGAATCGATTTTTTCGATTTCCAGAGGAACTTTAAACAGAAAAATGATTGATCTCGCCGAACAAGCAGGAGCAGAGTTTCATTTTGAAGAAAAAATCTGGGATGTAACGCTAAGCGATGCTACTTTGCACATTGGTGAAACCGAAAGAGGCGAGTGGGAAGAGCGAAAATACGATATGGTTTTTGGTGCAGATGGTGCTTTTTCGCGAATTCGTCATAGAATGCAACGCCAAAGCATGTTCAATTATTCTCAGGAATTTTTGAATATGGGATACAAAGAATTGAATATTCCGGCAAATCCTGATGCAACTCATAAATTAGATAAAAACTCATTTCATATTTGGCCAAGAGGCGAATACATGTTAATTGCGCTTCCTAATCTTGACGGAAGTTTTACCTGTACGCTATTCATGCCTTTTGAAGGAGAAAACTCTTTTGCTTCATTAACGGATCGCAAAATGGTGGAGGATTTCTTTGAGAAAAACTTCCCGGATTCGATAGAGGTTATTCCAAAACTGGCTGAAGATTTCTTTAAAAACCCGACAAGTACTTTGGTAACCATGAAATGTTTTCCGTGGACTTATGAAGATAAAATTGCCTTAATTGGTGACGCATGCCATGCTATTGTTCCGTTTTACGGACAAGGAATGAATGCCGGTTTTGAAGATATTACGATTTTAAACGAAATGATTGAGAAATACGGTGACGATTGGAAGAAGATTTTTTCTGAATATCAAATTTCACGTAAACCTAATGCCGATGCAATCGCAGAACTTTCGTACCGTAATTTTATGGAAATGAGTACAAAAACGGCCGATGAGAAATTCTTGCTTCAAAAGAAAATCGAAAAAGCTTTTTCTGATAAACATCCTGATAAGTGGATTCCGCTGTACAGCCGTGTAACTTTTAGCGATCGCCCATATGCAGAAGCTTTGGCGATTGGTGATTTTCAAAACGGAATTATGGAAGAAATTCTAAAAACAGACAACATCGAAAATATTTGGAACACGCCTGAAATCGATAATAAAATTCTCGAGTTGCTTAATAAATAATTTTCAATGTCAATAACAATTACAATATCAAAAATCAATTAAGAATTTGGATTGATATTGTAATTGATTTTTGATATTGCCATTGATTCTTTTATTTTTTGAAGATTTTGGTTAGAACACCAAAAACCCCTCTGATAAAAGTAGCACTCGTTACGACTTTCAAAACAGATTTTCCAACAACACTTGCAGTGCTAGGTTCAGATTTTGAAGATCTTGCCGGTGCTTGTTCTTCTTGCTCTGCCGCAGCTTGAGTTGCTTCTTCAATTTTCTTATTTAGAATTTCGTAAGCACTTTCACGGTCTATTTCTTCACTATATTTCTTTACTAATTTAGATTTGCTGTTGATGGCTTCGATTTCATCAGAAGTCAAAATGTCCATACGGCTCATTGGTGCACGCATCATAGTAGCAACAAGTGGTGTTGGAACTCCTTTTTCATTCAAAGCAGTCACTAAAGCCTCTCCAATTCCTAAATTAGTAAGTAATTCGTCTGTTTTGTAATATTGAGATGTAGGGTAATTATCAGCTGTTTTTTTAATTGCCTGTCTGTCATTTGCAGTAAAAGCTCTAAGGGCATGCTGAATCTTTAATCCTAACTGAGCCAAAACACCACTAGGAACATCCATTGGGTTTTGTGTTACGAAATAGACGCCAATTCCTTTAGAACGAATTAATTTTACAATAGTTTCAATTTGCTCTAACAATGCCTTGCTTGCTTCGTTAAAAATTAAATGGGCTTCGTCAATAAAAATAACCAATTCTGGTTGTTCAGCATCTCCCTTTTCAGGCATCTTTTGGTAAATTTCGGCCAATAAACTCAACATAAAAGTCGAGAATAATTTGGGTTTGTCCTGAATGTCGGTCAAGCGGATAATGTTTACATATCCTTTTCCATTTTCATCAATTCGCATTAAATCATCAATTTCAAAAGACAATTCACCAAAAAACAAATCTCCGCCTTGTTGTTCTAATTCGATTATTTTTCTCAAAATTGTTCCCGTTGTTGCAGTCGAAATCTTGCCGTAACTTTGTGTAATTTCGTCTTTTCCTTCTTCGGTAATATAATTAATGACCTTTTTAATGTCTTTCAAATCTAGTAAAGGCATTTGTTTGTCATCACAATATTTAAAAATTACCGCAACAACTCCGGCCTGCGTATCATTTAAATCTAAAATTCTGGAAAACAATACAGGGCCAAATTCAGAAACTGTAGCGCGTAAGCGAACTCCATTTTGTTTGGACAAAGACATCAATTCAACCGGAAATGCAGTTACATTATAAGGTATGTTTATTTTGACATGACGCTCTGTAATAAAACCTTCTTCTTTCCCTTCTTTGGCAATACCACTAAAATCACCTTTTATGTCCATCATCAGGACAGGAATTCCGGCACTTGATAATTGCTCTGAAAAAACCTGAATAGTTTTAGTTTTTCCCGTTCCGGTTGCTCCGGCAATTAATCCGTGACGGTTTAAAGTTTTTAGCGGAATTTTTACGTGCGCCTCCGCAATTGGCTCGCCGTCAAGAATTGCACCCCCAAGAATGATGCTGTCACCCTTAGATAAATAACCATTGTTTATATCTTGAATGAAATTGTCTTTTTTATTCATTTTTTTGTTTGTAATTTAGATGATTATAAGAGTATTGCTTTGTTTTTTAACAATTTGATTACTTTTTTTTAGTAAGAAAAAGCTTTTTCGGGTTAAAAATATAATAAAAAATTATTTCGCATCTTTTTAAGAAGATATCAATGGAATCTTTGAATATTTACTAAAACGTTGTAATTTTCCCAGAAATCATGCTATTTTTTGTTTTATCGAAAACCTGAGGTTCGCAATTTAATGAGATATTTTTTAAATTGACGTTAAATTTGCTTGAATAAAATTAAAAAAAGTTTTTTTATTTAAACTAAACGTATAAATTTGCTCCTCTACAAGTTAAATATAACTAAAAAATAAAAATTATTTAAAACTATTAAAATTTAAAAAAAATGGCAAACGTTAAAGTTAAAAAAGAAAGCACTTCGAATGGGGGAGGAATGATCACTGGAATCATTATTGTTGCGTGTATTTTGGTTGGGGTGTTTATTTGGAAAGTAATCATGGGAGATGCTGCTAACTTCGAAGGAGGTAATCCTGAAACAGGTCACCCAATTAATACATTAGGGCAAGTATATAAAGGAGGATTTATTGTACCAGTATTATTAGGTATGTTTTTAATGGTTGTTGTGTTTTCTATTGAAAGATTTATCGTTATTGGAAAAGCGGCTGGAAAAGCTAACTTAGACAAATTCATGAAAAGCGTTCAAGGAAGTATTAAAGAAGGTAACATCGAGGCTGCTATCGCTGCATGTGACAAACAACAAGGTTCAGTTGCAAACGCAATTAAATCTGCTTTGATTAAATATCAAGACGTTAAAAAAGAAGGTTTCAACAGTGAAGAAGCTTCAGAAGTAATCCACAAAGAAATCGAAGAGGCAACTTCATTAGAAATGCCAATGTTAGAAAAAAATATGACTATTATCTCTACTTTAGTATCATTAGGAACTTTAGGAGGATTATTAGGAACTGTATCTGGTATGATTAAAGCGTTTGGTGCGTTAGCTTCTGCTGGAACTCCAGACCAGGCTGCTCTTGCAACAGGTATCTCTGAAGCACTTATCAACACTGCAACAGGTATCTCTACTTCAATCTTAGCTATCGTTTCTTACAACTTCTTTACTGCTAAAATTGACGATTTAACTTACTCTATCGATGAGGCTGGTACTACAATCGTGAATACTTACAGAAGATTCAGAGGAAGTTTGAAACAATAATTAATTTTTGAATAATTACAATTAATTATATCAAAATAAAAATAAAAGAGAATGGCTAAAATAAAAATGAAAAAAAGTCAACATCGACAGATATGACTGCCATGTGTGATGTTGCGTTCCTTTTGCTTACGTTCTTTATTTTGACCGCTACTGCTAAAGTGCCAGAAGCACTTCCTGTTGATATGCCTTCTTCTACTGTTCAAAGTAAATTACCAGATTCAGATTTGGCGATTATTACAATTGGTAAAGGAGCAGACGGGAAAAGCAAAGTGTTTTTTGACATCAAAGGAAGAGAGATTCGTAAAAGAACTCTTGAAGGAATGGGTGCAAAATACGGTGTGACTTTTTCAGAAGATGATAAAACTAAATTTGCTTTGATGGATGACTTTGGTGTTCCGGTAACAAATTTGAAACAAATCATCGATATGAAGGCGGCTGATAGAACAAAAGCAAATCAACCTGGAATTCCATTAGATTCTTTAGATAATCAATTAAAAGAGTGGCTTTTGGTAGCAAGAAGAGCTTCAATTGACATTGATGATAAAGAATTGCAGATTGCAATAAAAGGAGATGCTAAAGAACAATATCCACAAATCAAAAAGATTATGGATATTTTACAAGATCAGAAAATCAATTCCTTTAACTTAGTTACTGGTATGAGAGGAAAAGACTTTTAATTAAAAAAGATACACTAAAATGGCTGAATTAAATACCGGCGACGGTGGTGGCGGAAAAGGTGGTAAAGTAAGAAGTAAAAAGCAAAATTCAAAAGTCGATTTAACGGCAATGGTGGATTTGGCATTCTTATTGATCACATTCTTTATGTTAACCACATCGTTGTCAAAACCTCAATCGATGGATTTGTCATTGCCAGATAAAGATCCGAAAGACGATACTCCTCCTGTAAAGGTTGATGAAAATCGTACAATGACAATAATGTTAGGTGAAAATAATAAAGTTGTTTATTATATGGGATTACTTGCAAGTCCAATTGCTGGGCCTAAGGATATTGCATATGGTAAAGACGGAATTCGTAGAGAAGTACTTAAAAGAAAGAAAACAGTTTTAGAATATTCTGCAGCTTTAGGAAAACCTAAAAATGGGATTATTGTGATTATTAAGCCAACTAAAAAATCAACTTATCGCAATTTAGTTGATATGTTGGATGAGATGGCTATTTCTGGAGTTGAGACGTATGCGATTGTTCCTGAGTTTACACCAGAGGAAACAAAATTGATAGATAAAACACCTGAGTAATCTTGTTTTAACATCCTAATAATCGAGAAAAATGAAATTAGATATTATAAAAAATCAGTGGCTTGATATCGTATTCGAAGGTCGTAATAAGATATATGGTGCATATGAGTTAAGAAAATCGAATCGAAGTACTACTATAAAAGCACTTATCATAGGTTCGGTTATTTTTAGCTTTGCTGTTGCAGCTCCTCTTATCGCTAGTTTTTTACCTGATTCTACGGAAGAAGAAGTAAATAACGATATTAAGATTGCTACAGTAAAATTACCTCCGAAAAAAGAGGAAATTAAGCCAAACCAACCACCACCACCACCGCCACCACCAAAAGTGGATCAGGTGAAGTTTGTGAAACCGGTTGTGGCTAAAGCAAATGAAGTTACTGAGGATCCACCAAAAATTGAAGAACTTAAAGATAAAAAAGTAGGTTCTGAAACTATCAAAGGAGATCCAAATGCAGTACTTACTGTAGATGAGCCAGTTGGAACAGGACCTGTTTCTCAAGTGGTAGAAGAAGATAACAACGTATATAATACGGCTGGTATCGAAGTAAAACCGGATTTCCCAGGAGGAATTGAAAAATTCTACAAATTCGTAGGAAACAATTACAAGACTCCGGAAGAAGAAGGTTTAAAAGGTAAAGTTTATGTTACTTTTGTAGTTGAAAAAGACGGTTCATTAACCGACATTAAAGTTTTAAGGGATATCGGTTACGGTACAGGAGCTGAAGCAATTCGTGTTCTTAAAAAATGTCCAAAATGGACTCCCGGCGAGCAAAATGGTAAAAAAGTCAGAGTACTTTACTCTCTTCCTATTACTATTCAATCTGCAGAATAATGTTAAAAGATATGCTTAATAATATTCAGAAGAAATCGCTCAAAGAGCGATTTCTTCTTGTTTTAGGAATACTCTTTTTTTAATATATCTTGTGCTGGGTTTAATGATTATGTTCTGGGAAAAACTTCCATTAGATATGGAACCTAAGTATAGATATGCTTTTGGTGGTTTACTGATTGTTTATTCAGCAATCCGTTTTTTAAGGTTAATTAATTCAAATGCAGAATAATTATGTTGAAATATGGTAAAATTTTCGGTTTAGTAGTTTTTGTCTTTTTGTTTGCCATGTGTAACCAAAAAAGCAAAAACGAATCGAAAGAAACAATTTTAAAAGGATCAATTGATATTGTTACTGATGAAACGATAAAACCAATTGTAGATGATCAAGTCGCTGTTTTTGAAGGAACCTACTATGATGCTAAAATTACAGTAAAACCTAAGTCAGAAGGTGAGCTTATAAATGATTTGTTAAGTCAGAAAGCTAAAGTAGCAGTGACGGCTCGTAATTTGACTAAAGAGGAATTGCAAAAATTTGAAAAGAGTAAAATTAATCCAAGAGTAACTCCTTTCGCAATTGATGCAATTGCTTTAATTTCAAACAAAAGCAATAATGATACATTAATTGCGTTGAAGTCAGTAATAGATTTTATGCAAGGTAAATCAGATGCAAGAATTAAAGGGTTAGTTTTTGATAATCCAAATTCAAGTACCGTACGTTATATGAAGGATTTGGCAAAGGTTAAAGAAATTCCGGTAAATGGTGTTTTTTCTTTCAAAACAAATGATGAAGTTATTAAGTTTGTTTCAGAAAATGACGGAATGATTGGTGTTGTTGGCGTAAATTGGTTATCACAGCCTTCTCCAAATATGGTTGACATTGTAAAGAAAATTAATGTTTTGAGCGTAAAAGGATTAAAAGATAATAATTATTATAATCCAACACAAAATGATCTTGCTGAATTAAAATATCCTTTGGCACGTGATTTGTTTATTATAAATTGTCAGGGATATTCTGGATTAGGAATGGGGTTTGCTTCATTCATCGCCGGAGATATTGGACAACGTATAGTTTTAAAATCTGGATTGCTCCCTGTTAGAACTCCCGGAAGAAAACTACAAATTAGAAGTCAAATTATAAACGATAAAGAATAAATTAATTACAATAAAGATGAATAAATTTAAAATTTTTAGTCTTGCCTTAGTTGCTTCAGCTTCTGTAGTAAAAGCGCAAGATATCAAAGAAGCTAAAAAAGCAATCGATGCAGAGCAATTTCAAAAAGCAAAATCATTGCTGAAATCAATTATTAAAGCAAAACCATCTGATGGAGAAGCTAATTTTGTTTTAGGTAATGTTTATTTAAATCAATCTATTATTGATTCTGCTAAAATTTATTACTTAAATGGATTAGAAGCATCTGAAAAGAAACACTTAAACTATATAGGTTTAGCTCAAATTGATCTTGATAATAAAAACACTGCTTCAGCTACTGCTAATTTTGGATTAGCAACAAAAGACATAAAACGTAAAGATGTAGATGAATTTATTTACATCGGTAAAGCATACATGAATTCAGTAAATCCTGATTATACAAATGCTGTTGCCTCTTTGAAAAAAGCTTTGGCTATTGAACCACAAAATGCTCAGGCGCTTTTAGCAATTGGTGATGCATATTATGGAGCAAATAATCAAAATGATGCTTACAAAGCATATCGTGATGCTTTTACTGCAGATCCAACACTTTTGAGAGCTAAAATGCAATTAGGAGTTTTATTAAAAGGAGCAAAATCTTATGAGGAAGCTATTAAATCTTTCAATGAAGTTATTGCTTTAAATGCTAATTATGGACCAGTTTACAGAGAATTAGCTGAAACATATTACAAATGGGCAAGAAATAAACCATCGACTTCTACTGCTAACTTACAAAAAGCAATTACGAATTACGAGAAGTATTTAAGCCTTACAGATTATTCTTTAGATTCAAAAATGCGTCATGCAGATTTCCTGATCTTAGTTAAAGATTATAAAAATCTTGAAGTTGTTGCAAACAAAATGATTGCAGAAGATAAAGTTAATCCGAGAATCTTTAGATATTTAGGATATGCTGCTTACGAAAATGGAAATTATGATGTAGCTATTAAATCTATTGAAGATTATATCAAAGTACCAACAAATAAAATAATCGGAAGAGATTATTTGTATTTAGGTTACGCAAAGATTAAAAAAGGAACTAATGCCGAAGGTGTTGTTGATCCTGCAGTTTTTAATGCTGGTTTAGCCGAAATTAAAAAAGGAGTTGCTATGGATCCTCTAGCTGTTGAAGAACTAGGTGATTTTGGAAAAGAATTATTTGGTAAAAAACAATTTGCTCAGGCTGCTGCTCTTTATGAATTGAGTTCTGCTAATACAGAATCAAAAAATTACTTAACTGATAACGTGTATTATGGAATCTCTCTTTATTACGCAAATGTTAATAAAACGGCTACTGCTCCTGAAGTTGTTGCTGATTTAGGTAAAGCTGATGCTGCTTTTGACAGAGTTTTGGTTGCTTCTCCTACTTATGATGAAGCTTACTTATACAAGGGTAGAATCAATAACTTGTTAGAGAAAGATGATCAAATTATCAAAAACTACGAAGAGTATATTACTAAAATAACTGCAAAAGGTGCTGAAGAATTAGCGAAACCTGCGACAGTTAAGAAAATTGTAGAAGCTTACAATAGCATTGGTGCTAGTTATGCTAATACAGATAAAGCTAAAGCGGTTGAATATTTCAATAAAACTTTAGTTTTAGATCCTGCTAATACTTACGCTCAACAATCTGTGAAAGCTTTAAAATAATTATAGTTTTCTAATTAAATACAAAACCGATAGCTCGCAAGACTATCGGTTTTTTTGTTCCGTATTTAATTGACTATCTTTGCACTTTAAAATAAAATAATGTTATCAAAAGAAATACAATTAGAAGTAAATAAAGGAGCGATGTTGCCTTTGATGGAAGAATTTTATACCATTCAGGGCGAAGGTTTTCATACAGGAACAGCTGCTTACTTTATACGAATTGGAGGTTGTGACGTAGGTTGCCATTGGTGTGACGTAAAGGAAAGTTGGAATGCAGAATTACATCCGCCAACAAGTGTTGATTTAATTGTAAAGAACGCTGCAACTTATGCTGATACAGTTGTAATAACAGGAGGAGAACCATTAACATGGGATATGACTTTATTAACTCAGGAATTAAAAAATAAAAATTTAAAAGTTCATATAGAAACCTCAGGCGCTTATCCGCTTACAGGATTTTGGGATTGGATTTGCCTTTCTCCTAAAAAAAACAAATTACCAACCCAAACAGTTTATGACAATGCGCACGAGTTAAAAGTGATTATTTATAATAAACACGATTTTATCTTTGCAGAAGAACAAGCTGAACTTGTAAATGATGGTGCAATTTTATTTCTTCAGCCTGAGTGGAGTAAAAAAGAAGAAATGACGCCTTTAATTGTTGATTATGTAATGAACAACCCAAAATGGAGAGTTTCATTACAAACACATAAATATTTAAATATTCCATAAACGACTTAAACAAAAAAACTCTTCATGTGAAGAGTTTTTTTGTTTTAAGTAAATAGTATACAACAATGTATAAAAATGTATAGAAAGGATACAATGTTTTATTTCCAGTTTTTATATTTTTTTAACGAAGTAATATGCGCTAGATGATGATTTCCATGCCAGGCATACAGACCAATAATTTCTTTTATCTTATATTCTGAGTTATTTTCCGGATGAATAAATGATTTTTCAAGTTCAGTTTTGGATAAACTTTTCATTAAAAATGCCAGCCGCGCATGTAAACCTTCCAACAAAGTTAAACTTGACTCTATTGGCATAAGTAAATTATCTGGCAAAGCCGACCAAAGATTCTCGTCATATGGTTTTATAACCGGATTATTTTCTGTTAATGTCCATTTTATTCGAATAAAACAATTCATATGGCTTTCGGTACAATGATGGATTACTTGGCGAACTGTCCATCCACCAGGACGGTATGGAGTATTAAGCTGATCATTATTTAAATTTCCTGTTTCTTTTTTCAGCCTTTCTGGAAAAGATTCAATTTCTTCAATCTTGGCTAATATGTAATCTGATGAATACGTTTTAGGAGCAATGAATTTTCCAATCGGGTATTTTAATTTTTCTAAATCTAAATTTTCCATGAATTCGAGTATGATTTAAATTGAAAGTCTGGCCAAATAATCATAATGTTCTCCTTCTAAAACAAGTTCACATTTTAATCCATTTGCAATAGCAGCATTTTGAAGTGTGTTATAATCTAAGTACAACCAATTAAAAGGCTCTTCTTTTTCTCCTTTATAAGAAATATTAAAAACAAGTTCACCATAATAATCATTATTTGATGGAATCCACTTTCCGCCGTCTTCATCTTCGTCAAACATATATATTATATCAGAACTATCTAATAAAATTTGTCCGCTTTCATTTAAAAGTGATTTTAGTTTCGATAAGTATTTATTGCAATTGTCTAATTTTCCAAAAATGCCAACACCATTCATCAATAATATAATAGTATCGAATTTTTCTCCCTCAAAATCTAAAATATTCTGAACTTTGGCATTTTTCACACCTCTAAGTTTACAGGTTTCTATTGCTTTTTCAGAAATATCTATAGAAGTAACCTCTAGATTTCGATCATTTTGTAAGGACAAGCTATGGCTTCCGGCTCCGCAACCTACATCAAGTGTTTTTCCAGTTGTTAATTGTAGTGCCTTTTGCTCAATTTTTGGCATTTCATTATAAGAACGGAATAAATAATCTACACTCATTTCATCTTCTTCAGAAATTGTAGTTTCGGTAATAATATCTTCAGGCGAATTATTGGTCTGAAAATCAAACATCGCTTTTCCAAAAAGATCTTTCATGGTAATTTAGTTCAAAGTTTAAGGTTTCAAGTTTAAAGTTGTTTAATTTTGCACATCAACTTTAAATAGTAAACTTGAAACAGATTTTAAATAACTTAAATAAGTTAGCCAAAGATAAGCATATCGAAAACAAAAAGTATTTTGATAAGCTAAAAAAGAAACAACCTAAAAATTTAGATTATGTTATGCAGGATTTGCATGATGCCGAATTTAAAAAGACAGATTGTTTACAATGCGCCAATTGTTGTAAAACAACCGGGCCATTATTTACTTTGGCTGACATTGAAAGAATTTCAAAATCTTTTAGACAAAAACCACAGCAATTTATTGATCAATATCTTCGAATAGATGAAGATAAAGATTATGTTTTAAAAAGTGTGCCCTGTACTTTTCTTGATAATGAAAACTATTGTATGATTTATGATGTTCGGCCGAAAGCGTGTAGAGAATTTCCTCATACTGACAGAAAAAGTTTCATCAAATTGCAGATCTTACATTGAAAAATGTTGCAATTTGTCCAGCAGCATATAATATTGTTGAAGAAATGAAAAAGAAACTACCACTTTAATAATTTAAATATTTTGTAATTGTTTTTAGTTACAATTCGTTTTTGTTTTTTTAAATGTATTTTTGAATAAGATAAACTTAACCAACTTAATAAATCAATAAGACCCTTATAAATTGAATCTGGAATATTTTATAGCAAAAAGACTCATTACTGCCAAAGATTACAAAAGCAGTATTTCGGCCCCGATCATCAAAATTGCCATTTCGGCTATTGCCATTGGCATTATAATGATGTTGGTTTCAGTTGCAACCGGAATTGGATTACAACAAAAAATACGCGAAAAAGTTTCAGCTTTCAATGGTCAAATTATTATTTCGAATTACGATAATAATAATTCAGATGTAACATTGGTTCCAATTTCTAAAAAACAAGATTTTTATCCCAATTTTAAGTCAGTTCCAGAGGTAAGTCATATTCAGGCAATCGCAAGTAAAGCGGGAATAATTAGAACTGAAAATTCATTTGAAGGAATTATTTTCAAAGGAGTAGGAGGAGATTATGACTGGAATAATATAAAAGAATATTTAGTAGAAGGTAAATTACCGGATTTTTCTAAAAACTTAAACGAAGAAGTAATTATTTCCAAATTTCTGGCAAATCGCTTAGACTTAAAAGTTGGAGATAATTTTAATACCTTTTTTATTAAAGAAGAACAAGGCAAGATGCCCAATAGCCGTCGATTCAAAATTACGGGTATTTTTAATTCAGGATTCCAGGATTTCGATGCAACTTATATAATAGGAGATATTCGCCATATACAACGAATCAATAAATGGAATCCGGATCAGGTTGGCGCTTTTGAAGTTTTTGTAAAAGATTTTAAGAATATTAAAACAACCGGTGATCAAATTTACGAGCAGACATCTTCAAGTTTAGATACAAAAACTATAGTCGAAAAATACAGTTATATATTCGATTGGTTACAGCTCTTCGATTTCAATATCATCGTTATTTTGGCGGTTATGATTTTAGTAGCCACTATAAACATGGTTGTAGCTTTATTGGTTCTTATTTTAGAACGCACACAAATGATTGGAATTCTAAAAGCATTAGGAGCTAATAATTGGACAGTTCGCAAAATATTTTTGTATAATGCTTTCTATCTCATTATACGAGGACTCTTTTGGGGGAATGTAATAGGTATTTCTATATTACTCATTCAGCAGCAATTTGGGATTGTTCAGTTAAATCCCGAAAATTATTATGTCAACCAGGCGCCGGTTTATATAAATTGGGGGTATGTGATTTTATTGAATCTGTTGACTATTACAATTTGCTTTCTGGTATTGCTGATTCCTTCCTATATCATAACCAAGATTTCTCCAGTTAAAGCTATTCGATTCGATTAGTATAATTAAGAATTCACATTTACAATCCGGCAAGTTTTTAATAACTGTCGGATTTGTTTTTTATATAAGTAGAATATTGCGCTACTATAATATATAAGAGTAGTTTTGTCATGCTTATCGAAGTTGAAGTTCTTTTATTGGATTAGTATTAATAAGGAGCTGTTTCCCGCTGTTCCTTCCAATCTTTTGTGGTGAACCCCACCACAAAAGGATTTTCCTTCCCATCGGGGCTAGGGGAGTTGTTTTCAGGAGAACTGTTACTTATATAAGGAGAAAGCAGGGAAAAAAGACTTTGTGTCTTAATGTCTTTGTTGCAAAAAGCCAAAAAAGGCATCCAAAAGGATAAAAATCCCGGAAACGAAGCAGAAAGCAAATGTTGTAGAGTTCTCAGAAAAGAATGTATTAGTATGTAAAGTCCATAAAAACGCTAGTTCAGGAAACAAAAGAATTGAGATAAACACAAACACTACAGAAAATTCCTAGAAACGATAAAAAATATCAAATCGTAAGTTTTGCGTTATCAGAGTGTTAAGAAAAACTTTTGCAAAAGATTAAAATTATATAAAAAAAGGCTTGTAAATGTAAATAAAGGTGCTACTTTTGCACCCGCAACAGCGACAGACGTTCTAAGAAATACTGACAAGCATACGGATTTTGGAAAGAAAATTTTTTTCAAAAAAAGATTCAAAAAAGCTTGTGAGATTTAAAAACAGAAGTTACATTTGCACCCCGCAAAACACGGAAAGTTCATTGACAGATTGGCAGGTAAGATGAGGAAAAAGGAAATTAAAATTTCTTTAAAAAAACTTCAAAAAACATTTGCCAGTTAGAAATAAGTTTTCTACTTTTGCACCCGCTTTGAAACACAAGCGAAACAAAATTGAAACACGTTCGTAGACATATTGAATTGACAGCCGTTTTGAGAGAGATTTCAAAACAAAAGAATAAGAGTAATGGAATCGAGAGATTTGAAAAGAACCGATAGAGAATCGTCGCATAATAATTAGTCTTGATTTAATTAAGACAAACAATATACGATGAAGAGTTTGATCCTGGCTCAGGATGAACGCTAGCGGCAGGCTTAACACATGCAAGTCGAGGGGTATGGTTCTTCGGAACCAGAGACCGGCGCACGGGTGCGTAACGCGTATGCAATCTACCTTTTACAGAGGGATAGCCCAGAGAAATTTGGATTAATACCTCATAGTATAGCAGCTTCGCATGAAGCCACTATTAAAGTCACAACGGTAAAAGATGAGCATGCGTCCCATTAGCTAGTTGGTAAGGTAACGGCTTACCAAGGCTACGATGGGTAGGGGTCCTGAGAGGGAGATCCCCCACACTGGTACTGAGACACGGACCAGACTCCTACGGGAGGCAGCAGTGAGGAATATTGGACAATGGGCGCAAGCCTGATCCAGCCATGCCGCGTGCAGGATGACGGTCCTATGGATTGTAAACTGCTTTTATACGAGAAGAAACACTCCTTCGTGAAGGAGCTTGACGGTATCGTAAGAATAAGGATCGGCTAACTCCGTGCCAGCAGCCGCGGTAATACGGAGGATCCAAGCGTTATCCGGAATCATTGGGTTTAAAGGGTCCGTAGGCGGTTTGGTAAGTCAGTGGTGAAAGCCCATCGCTCAACGGTGGAACGGCCATTGATACTGCCAGACTTGAATTATTAGGAAGTAACTAGAATATGTAGTGTAGCGGTGAAATGCTTAGAGATTACATGGAATACCAATTGCGAAGGCAGGTTACTACTAATTGATTGACGCTGATGGACGAAAGCGTGGGTAGCGAACAGGATTAGATACCCTGGTAGTCCACGCCGTAAACGATGGATACTAGCTGTTGGGAGCAATCTCAGTGGCTAAGCGAAAGTGATAAGTATCCCACCTGGGGAGTACGTTCGCAAGAATGAAACTCAAAGGAATTGACGGGGGCCCGCACAAGCGGTGGAGCATGTGGTTTAATTCGATGATACGCGAGGAACCTTACCAAGGCTTAAATGTAGATTGACCGGTTTGGAAACAGATCTTTCGCAAGACAATTTACAAGGTGCTGCATGGTTGTCGTCAGCTCGTGCCGTGAGGTGTCAGGTTAAGTCCTATAACGAGCGCAACCCCTGTTGTTAGTTGCCAGCGAGTCATGTCGGGAACTCTAACAAGACTGCCAGTGCAAACTGTGAGGAAGGTGGGGATGACGTCAAATCATCACGGCCCTTACGCCTTGGGCTACACACGTGCTACAATGGCCGGTACAGAGAGCAGCCACTGGGCGACCAGGAGCGAATCTATAAAACCGGTCACAGTTCGGATCGGAGTCTGCAACTCGACTCCGTGAAGCTGGAATCGCTAGTAATCGGATATCAGCCATGATCCGGTGAATACGTTCCCGGGCCTTGTACACACCGCCCGTCAAGCCATGGAAGCTGGGGGTGCCTGAAGTCGGTGACCGCAAGGAGCTGCCTAGGGTAAAACTGGTAACTAGGGCTAAGTCGTAACAAGGTAGCCGTACCGGAAGGTGCGGCTGGAACACCTCCTTTCTAGAGCCCCAATTGTTAGCAGTAATGCACGATGGGGAAAAAAGATGATAATTTAGAAGGTTCTGAATCACGAAGTTCAATTACTCTTGCTGTTAGTTCAAATAATAAATTTTAAGTAAAACAGAGTCTCGTAGCTCAGCTGGTTAGAGTACTACACTGATAATGTAGGGGTCGGCAGTTCGAGTCTGCCCGGGACTACTATTTAACTTAAAAAAAGGAAATTTTAGAAGTTGAGCATTTATGAGTATTCATAACTCATAATTCATAACTCATCATTTAAAAATGGGGGATTAGCTCAGCTGGCTAGAGCGCCTGCCTTGCACGCAGGAGGTCAACGGTTCGACTCCGTTATTCTCCACTGATTGTCTGTAAAGATAGGCAATAAAAGTTCATTGACATATTGAGATAAGAAAATAATAAAAAGTAGAAAGCGTTTTTTGTTATAGTAGCAATACAAATAACAAAAGACAAAAAAAAACGGTCTTAATTAATTTTAAGATTGGTACAATAAGCAAAATAAGGGCGTATGGGGGATGCCTTGGCTCTCAGAGGCGATGAAAGGCGTGATAAGCTGCGAAAAGCTGCGGGGACGGGCACACACCGATTGATCCGCAGATACCTGAATGGGGCAACCCACTATGTTGAAGACATAGTACACCGATAGGTGGGCAAACCCGCTGAACTGAAACATCTAAGTAGGCGGAGGAGAAGAAAACAAAAGTGATTCCGTAAGTAGTGGCGAGCGAACGCGGATTAGCCCAAACCAGTGCTGTTACGGCAGTGCTGGGGTTGTAGGACCACGACATTTTATGCACAAGGAACCGGAAGTTGCTGGAAAGTGACGCCATAGAGGGTGATAGCCCCGTATGGGTAACAAGTGTAATAGATAGTGGTATCCTGAGTAGGGCGGGGCACGTGAAACCCTGTCTGAATTTGGCGGGACCATCCGCTAAGGCTAAATACTCCTGAGAGACCGATAGTGAACCAGTACCGTGAGGGAAAGGTGAAAAGAACCGTGAATAACGGAGTGAAATAGATCCTGAAACCATACGCTTACAAGCGGTCGGAGCCCTTTCGTGGGGTGACGGCGTGCCTTTTGCATAATGAGCCTACGAGTTAACGTTGCTGGCAAGGTTAAGTGGTTAAGCCACGGATCCGTAGCGAAAGCGAGTCTGAATAGGGCGCTTTAGTCAGTAGTGTTAGACGCGAAACCGTGTGATCTACCCATGGGCAGGATGAAGCGCTGGTAACACAGTGTGGAGGTCCGAACCGGTTGACGTTGAAAAGTCTTCGGATGACCTGTGGGTAGGGGTGAAAGGCCAATCAAACTCGGAAATAGCTCGTACTCCCCGAAATGCATTTAGGTGCAGCGCTGAATTAAGTTATATAGAGGTAGAGCTACTGATTGGATGCGGGGGCTTCACCGCCTACCAATTCCTGACAAACTCCGAATGCTATATAATGTTTCTCAGCAGTGAGGGCTTGGGTGCTAAGGTCCAAGTCCGAGAGGGAAAGAACCCAGACCATCAGCTAAGGTCCCCAAATATACACTAAGTTGAAAGAACGAGGTTTGTCTGCCCAGACAGCTAGGATGTTGGCTTGGAAGCAGCCATTCATTTAAAGAGTGCGTAACAGCTCACTAGTCGAGCGGACGAGCATGGATAATAATCGGGCATAAGTGTATTACCGAAGCTATGGATTTAGAGTTTACTCTAAGTGGTAGGGGAGCATTCCAGCAGGGTTGAAGGTGTATCGTAAGGTATGCTGGACTGGCTGGAAAAGAAAATGTAGGCATAAGTAACGATAATGCGGGCGAGAAACCCGCACACCGAAAAACTAAGGTTTCCACAGCTATGCTAATCAGCTGTGGGTTAGTCTGGTCCTAAGGCGAACCCGAAAGGGACAGTCGATGGCCAACGGGTTAATATTCCCGTACTACTAATTACTGTGATGGGGTGACGGAGTGATGAAAGCGCCGCGAACTGACGGAATAGTTCGTTGAAGTACCTACCTATAAGATCTGCAGGCAAATCCACAGATCTTGGGGAAATACGATAGTACTCGGAGTCTTCGGACAAAGAGATAGTGCGCCTAAGGGCTTCCAAGAAAAACCTCTAAACTTCAGGTAATTAGTACCAGTACCGTAAACCGACACAGGTAGTTGAGGAGAGAATCCTAAGGTGCTCGAGAGATTCATGGCTAAGGAATTAGGCAAAATAGACCTGTAACTTCGGGAGAAAGGTCGCCAGCGCAAGCTGGCCGCAGTGAAGAGGTCCAGGCGACTGTTTATCAAAAACACAGGGCTCTGCAAAATCGTAAGATGAAGTATAGGGCCTGACACCTGCCCGGTGCTGGAAGGTTAAGAGGAGATGTTATCTTCGGAGAAGCATTGAATTGAAGCCCCAGTAAACGGCGGCCGTAACTATAACGGTCCTAAGGTAGCGAAATTCCTTGTCGGGTAAGTTCCGACCTGCACGAATGGTGTAACGATCTGGACACTGTCTCAGCCATGAGCTCGGTGAAATTGTAGTAACGGTGAAGATGCCGTTTACCCGCAGTGGGACGAAAAGACCCTGTGCACCTTTACTATAGCTTAGTATTGACCTTGGATAAATGATGTGTAGGATAGGTTGGAGACTGTGAAGTGGCGTCGCCAGGCGTTGTGGAGTCATTGTTGAAATACAACCCTTTGTTTATCTGAGGCCTAACCCCGTTTTGCGGGGGACATTGCTTGGTGGGTAGTTTGACTGGGGTGGTCGCCTCCAAAAGAGTAACGGAGGCTTCTAAAGGTTCCCTCAGTACGCTTGGTAACCGTGCGTAGAGTGCAATGGCATAAGGGAGCTTGACTGAGAGACATACAGGTCGATCAGGTACGAAAGTAGAGCATAGTGATCCGGTGGTTCCGCATGGAAGGGCCATCGCTCAAAGGATAAAAGGTACGCCGGGGATAACAGGCTGATCTCCCCCAAGAGCTCATATCGACGGGGGGTTTGGCACCTCGATGTCGGCTCGTCACATCCTGGGGCTGGAGAAGGTCCCAAGGGTTGGGCTGTTCGCCCATTAAAGTGGCACGCGAGCTGGGTTCAGAACGTCGTGAGACAGTTCGGTCTCTATCTACTGTGGGCGTTAGAAATTTGAGTGGATCTGATTCTAGTACGAGAGGACCGAATTGGACAAACCTCTAGTGTATCTGTTGTCCCGCCAGGGGCACCGCAGAGTAGCTACGTTTGGAAGGGATAAGCGCTGAAAGCATATAAGCGCGAAACCCACCACAAGATGAGATTTCTTTTAAGGATCGTGGAAGATGACCACGTTGATAGGCTATAGATGTAAAGGCAGTAATGTCATAGTCGAGTAGTACTAATAATCCGTAAGCTTATGTACACCCTTTTCTCCCGACTACGGTCGGGAGAAGAAACTTTCTAAAAAACACTTTTTTCTTTATCTCAGTATGTTAAGATATTGTTTAATTGATAATTAACAATTTATAATTGATAATTAATAATTAAAAGTTACCTCAAGTAACAACGACCTTAAGGTGGTTATTGCGGCGGGGCTCACCTCTTCCCATCCCGAACAGAGTAGTTAAGCCCGCCTGCGCAGATGGTACTGCAGTTATGTGGGAGAGTATGTCGTCGCCTTTCTTTGAAGAATCCTCATCATTTATTTGATGGGGATTTTTTTGTGTTTATACATTTTTTGGTTTTTCTTTTAATATCAATATTACTTTCTTGTTGTGCTAATATTGATAAATTTGTTACTTTAATTATTTAAGATAATGACAGAGTTAATTAATGTAATCAATAGTTTTAAGGAATTAGATTATGAAACTGAAGAAGCTGTAAAGAAATATTTCATTTTAGAGAAGTTTAGAAAAGATGAATTCATTATCGGAGAAGGTAAAATATGCAAAAAAATATATTTTATTAAATCTGGGGCAATCCGTAGATTTTCTTTGGAAGATGGGATAGAAGTTACAAAATGGATTTATACCGATAATCAGTTTGTTACTTCGTTGAGTAGTTTTTTTGAGCAAAAACCTTCATTTGAAAGTTTTCAAACTTGTGAAGAAACTATTGTTTATTCTTTGTCATATTCTGATGAATTAATTTTATTGGAATATCCTTTATTTTCTAAGTTTCATATCAAACAACTTCGTTTATACCTTTCTAAAATAAATGAGTTTCATCATTTATTCAGAGTAATGAATGCTCAGGAAAAATATATTTATCTATTAGAATCGTTTCCTCAAATTATTTTAAAAGCCAAATTAAAACATATTGCTTCACTTATTGGAGTTAGCCAGGAAACCTTAAGCAGAATTAGATCTTCAATTAATTGATCTTAGGTCAATAAAACTCATTTACTTATTTTCAATATTTGCCTTTATTAAATAATTGGAAATTGAAAAAGACTATAATTGGTAAAAAAGCAGTAATTGGTAAAAATGTTCATATCGGAAACTTTACTACAATCGATGACGATGTGATAATTGGAGATAATACTTGGATCGGGAATAACGTGTCTATTCTTAATGGAGCAAGAATTGGAGAGAATTGTCAAATACATTCTGGTGCCGTACTAGCAGGTGTTCCACAAGATTTGAAATATAATGGTGAGTACACTTTGTTAGAAATTGGAAACAATACTATTATACGGGAATTTGTAACGATAAATAAAGGGACTTCTTCAAAAGGGAAAACAATTATTGGAGAGAAGAACTTAATAATGTCTAATGCGCATATTGGTCATGATTGTGCCATTGGTAATAATTGTATTATCGGATTTAGTGTTGGAATGGCTAGTGAAGTTATTGTTGGCGACTGGGTAAACATTAGTGGTTTAACTGCCATTCATCAATTTTCTATTATTGGAGAACATTCCATGATAAGTGGGTTAAGTCGCGTTGTAAAAGATATTCCGCCATACATAACTGCCGGACGTGAGCCTTTAAGTTATGTGGGTTTAAATCTTGTCGGTTTGAAAAGGAGAGGCTTTAGCTTAGAAAAGATAAATGAGTTGCAAGATATTTATAGAGTTCTTTTTCAGGAGAAAAGAAATACAACTTTTGCTTTAGAGTTTATTGAAAATTCATTTGAGAAAACGGTTGAACGTGACAAAATTATTGATTTCGTGAAATCTTCAAAAAGAGGAATTATAAAAGGTTTTAATCATTGATATTTTATTCAAATCCTTTTTTAAAAACTGAATCTCTATTCTTAACTTTTTTGGAAGGTAAAATAGAATGACATGGATCGTTTTCGATTATGGGATTCCAATCTTCTTCAAGTTTGTTGGCTGTAGTTGTATTTGCTGCAAATATTTTTTCTTTTGTGTATTCAGTGGCTTCAGTGTTATTTAATTGATGTGACCATGAAATACGATTATTAGGATTATAACCCGGACCGTAACAATTGTACTCGGCATAAAAAGTAGTTTTCCAATTGTTGTATGCTTTGTGTTCAGGATCTTTAGACCATACTGACCAACCTTCAGGTACAATATGTGATTCTTCAAAACAATGAATGAAAACTACATTTGCGCCAGCTCCCCATGGTCTTCCTAAAGAAACTTTTGTAGCTGCGTCTTTCGAATATGGCATTATAACACAATCTTTAAATACAAAACCATACTTGTTTTTCCCAACATCCTGATTACTGGCTGTAATGTATGAATCTCTTTTGCTTTGAATAAAGCAGTTTTCGAATAAAGCGATACCTGAGCCAAAAATAAAATCTGTAGTACCGTCAATGATACAATCCTTAATATATGTCCTTTTGTTTGCCTTAAGATAAAAAGTGTCCTGAAAACCGCTTATTTTGCAATTGTGAAAAATTGATCGGTCACCATTTACCATTAAAGCAACTGCCTGACCACCTTTTTTATATTGCGGTAAATTACTGTCTATTGTATTTTCGAAAGTGATATTTTCGGCAAAGAAATCATTTGCTTCGATCAGAGTACTGAATGATTTGCTCGTACCTCCTGCAATTTCTGCATAATCATCATAAGTAAGAATAGTGTTTTTATAAGATTCTCCAAGTAACATTACATTTTGCTTGGCAGAATTTAGCTTTATTTTTTCTTTATAAACTCCAGCTTTCACATAAATGATAGTCCGTTTCAAGCTATTATCAGGAACAGCATCAAATGCATCTTGCACTTTAGTAAAATTTCCACTCCCATCTTTAGCAACAATAATGTTGTAAATCTGTTTGTTTTTTTGTGCAAATAATGTACTGCTCAAAACAAGTAGAAGTATAGAAGTGGTTTTAATTATCTTTTTCATTTTGGGTACAAGAATTTAATTATAAAAGAATTCCCAAGCTGATCTAACTTGGGAATTATAGAAAATCAAAAAATAATTATTAAGAAACGACATTTTTTACTTTATGCCCAAACACTCCAAAATAAAGAATGATAACAAAGCACAACAGTGGAATAATATAGCCGGATTGAATGTCATCGTGCTTCATGTCAATTAAAGTTCCCATTCCATATGGCAGGATTGCACCACCTACAATTGACATAACCAGCCATGAAGAACCAGTTTCTGTATTTGATTTTAAGCCAACCAATCCTAGTGAAAAAATAGTTGGAAACATAATTGACATAAAAAATCCAATTCCGCCAAGAGCGTAAATGACATAAATTCCTGTTCCGTAAATTGCTACCAAACAAAGAAAAATACTAATAACACAATAAATCGAAAGCAGAACGTAATCTTTGATAAACTTCAAAAAGAAAGTTCCAATAAAACGACCAGCCATAAAAAGGAAACCATAGATACCTAAATAATATCCGGCTGTTTTTTCATCTAATCCTGCTCCTTGCTGCGCAATTCTAATAAAAAAACTGGTAATACAAACTTGTGCACCTACATAAAAAAATTGTGCAACAACCGCCCAACTTAAATGCGAAAATTTTAAAACAGAGAAAAAACCAGGTTTAACTTCAACTTCTGTGTGTTGTGGTTTCATAGAAGGCAAATGCATAAAGTAGAATAATATAGCTACTAAAACCAACACACTTCCCAAAATGATATAAGGTAACTTTACAGCAGAAGCTTCTTCTAATAAGTAAGCTGCTTTTGTAGCATCGGGCATTGCTGCCATTTGTTCTGGCGTATGTGTTTTTCCGGACAAGATAAATAACGAACCAACAATTGGTGCAACCATTGCCGCCAAACCGTTAAATGAAGCTGCTAAATTTAATCTTTTTGAAGACGATTCCGCAGGTCCTAAAATGGCAGCGTATGGATTTGCACTTGTTTCTAAAATGGTCAATCCGCAGCCAATTACAAATAAGGCAAACAAAAATAATTCGTAAGTTCTGGTATTTGCAGCAGGAACAAATAGAAAAGCACCGGTAGCAAAAACTAATAATCCGGTAATAATGCTGTTTTTATAACCAAATCTTTTAATCAGCATTCCTGCGGGAATCGCCATTATAAAATAAGCAAAAAATACAGCAGTGTCAATTAAAGTAGATTGACGATTGTTTAATTCACAGGCTTTTTTCAAATGCGGAATTAAAATAGAATCCAGATTATGTGCCATTCCCCAAAGGAAAAATAAGCTGGTAATTAAAATAAAAGGCAAAAGATATTTATTTCCTGTTCCTTTCTCTGTAGCGACTTCATGTTGATCGCCAATTTGGTTGGTTATTTGCATAGTTAGTTTTTTTGCCACGAAGGCACAAAGTCACAAAGTTTTATTAGAATTTTTCTTTGCGTTTTGTGTCTTTGTGAGATTGTTTTAATGTGCTGGCTTAGTATCTTAGAAGCTCAGCAACTTAGTTACTTTTTTTAACTAATAATAAATGATCACATACAAGAACCACTTCACCACGTTGATTAATAATTTCTACATGTTCTGTAACAGTTCCCATATCTGGTTTTTTGGCTTCTCCTTTTTCAGAAATTGTAATTTCAGAATGGATAGTATCACCAATATGAACTGGTTTTACAAATCGCATTCGATCGTATCCCTTAGAAAAAGCTTCAGGATTTATTTCTGATGCGGTCAGGCCGATCCCGATGCTGAAAACCATAGTTCCGTGCGCAATGCGTTGTCCGAAAGGCTGCGTTTTGCACCATTCTTCATCCATGTGATGCGGAAAAAAATCGCCTGTGTGTCCCGCGTGAACCACAAAATCGGTTTCCGTAATAGTTCTGCCAAAAGTGACGCGCTTGTCGCCAATTTGATAATCTTCAAAAAATGTTGATTTGAAATACATAGTTTTTTATTTTTTCACCATATAAGTTATATAAGTTCATTTAATACTTTGTGTGAAGCTTAAAGGAGCCTATTTAAATTTTATGGTTTATTTAAACTTTCTTATAGGATTTATTTTTTATGCGCAAACTGATTTAAATGAACTTATATAACTTATATGGTAAAATATAATTCATTCAGAGACACTCCGCCGCTTTCGTTACTGATGTAACAGGCTTCAACTACTTTCATCGTATCGAGCACATCTTGAACGCTTGCTAATAATTTGGTATCAGAACCTTCTTTGAAGCGCATTAAATTTGACATAGTTCCGATAAAAGCTTCCGGGAACCACGAACCTTCCAGTTCGATTTTTTTCCATTCATATTCACCATTTTTATTTTGTACTGAATATTCAAATTCGTCAGGTAAACCATCCGGATAATTCATCA
Organism: Flavobacterium sp. AC274; assembly: GCF_979258275.1. Classification (NCBI taxonomy): domain Bacteria; kingdom Pseudomonadati; phylum Bacteroidota; class Flavobacteriia; order Flavobacteriales; family Flavobacteriaceae; genus Flavobacterium; species Flavobacterium sp. AC274. The sequence goes on from NZ_OZ409852.1 coordinate 1,196,191, forward strand.
ATAAACCCATTTTTGCTTTAATGGCGCCTTTTGTACCTTCCCACTTAATATAACTTTCTTCGTGTTTTGGTCCAAAATGATGGTCGTGATTCGTATTAATTACAACATGTTTATCTTCTCCATAATCTAAAATAATAGTCGATCGACTTGAGGATAGCTTTTTTAACGGATGTTTAGCTGTTTTTGCCATCACACTTTTAGGATTTCCTAAAAAAGAACGAATGCAATCGATATAGTGAACACTGTGAAAAAGAATTTCTAATCTTGGATGTTCTTTAATAAGCGGAAACAACTCCCAAGGTGTATTCACGGTAACTTTAAATTCTAAATCATACAAATCTCCGATAATTCCCTCATTGACTAAATGCCTTGCAGCGCTTACAAAAGAAGCAAAACGCAATTGAAAATTGATTCCGGCAACTAATTTTTTCTTTCACAAACGGCAACAATTTCTCGGGCTTGCGCCAAATCATTCCCCATAGGTTTTTGAATAAGCACAGCTGCACCATCTGGAAGTTGTTCTAAAATTTCGATGTATTGATCAGGAAGAACGGTAATGTCATAAACAGCATTTGACGGCGCATGTTTAACAGCCTCTGCAACATTTTCAAAAACATGTTCAATTTTAAATTGTTTTGCCAAATCGTGTGCTTTAGAAATAGTTCTGTTTGTAATGCCAAAAACGGTAAAACCCGCCATTTCATAAGCAGGCAAATGGGCATCTTTCACAATTCCGCTTGCGCCAATAATAATAATGGGCTGATTCGTTTCAGGTAATTTAGGTTTATATGGAATATTCATATTTAATATTTTTAAGTTCGCTTGGTAATCTTTGTCAAAGTTTTAAACTTTGACAAAGATGTCACAACGCGATTAATTCGCTATTTTTTCAATATTGTTCTGAGTTTCTTCTAATAATTTTTCTGATGCAATATCACTTTCAATTGCCTTCAAAACCATTTGATCTATTAACTCCGCAACTTTTGGCCAAACCGGAGTTTGCGGTAAAGTCAAAGCATTTTCATGAAGCATTTCGAGTTTATGATAAAACGGAATAATTTTATTGATATCCTCATCATTCCAGGTTGATTTTCTACAGCCAATTCCGCCTTCATTTGTCAATAATTTATCGCTTTTTGGCGAAGTCGCAAATCGTAAAAAATCATAAGCAAGTTCTTTCTGTTTACTTCCAATACCAATCGTATACAACCAATAAACATTCAAAGAAGCAGTTTTGTGATTCGGATCGGAGGGAAGTTCAGCAATATCAACTTTGCCTTTTACCTTCGATTCTTCAATTACTTCGCACATCGAAGCAAATCCAAACCAGTTAATTGCCATCGCAGCTTGTCCTTCGGCGAAAGCCAAACCCGCTTCTACAGAACCAAAACTTTTCGATTTTGGATGAACGGCATTTTTATTGTTTACAATATTTCTATAAAAATCTAAAGCTTCAATTGCCGCAGATTGATTAATGTTGATTTTATTTTGATGATCTAATAACGATCCGCCTCGTGTCCATAATTGCAGGCAAAAATCAAAAACCATATTGTGACCATCTGGATAATTGGCAAAAACACAACCGTATAAATTCTCTTCTGGACGATTAAAAAACTCTGCTATCTGAACAAATTGTTTCCATGTTTTTGGAGGATTTAATTCGTAGCCAAATTGATTTTTGAAGTTTTGCTTTTCAGTAAAATCTTCAAATAAATCTTTTCTAAAAATCAAACATTCCGGTCCATCATGAAAAGGAAGTCCGTAAATACTATTTTTTATTTTCTGCAATTTTAATAACGATTCATGCCATCCTTCAGGATAATCCTGCGGAGGATTTTGATCGATAAAGGATGTTAAATCCAGAACCGCTTTTTCATTTACAGCATCAAAAATCCAGTCGGTATTAATGTGGGCAATATCCCATGTTCCATTTTTTAAACCTTTATTAGTTATGGTTTGTTCATAAAGGTCATGCAATTCTAGAGGAATCATTTCGGCTTCAGCCTGAATATTATTCTCCGGGCAAAACAAATCCCATAACTTTTGAAGCGTACTTTCAAAAGGATCAAATTTTCTAACTGCAATTCTTATTTTCTTCATTATACAGTTATAAATTCTTTAATAATCTTTTCATTATCCTGTCCTAATTTCGGTGAACCTTTTTCCGAAGTCAAATATTCGCCGTCAATTTTTATCGGACATCTTGTAGTTTGGTACGAATATCCATCCAGCATTTCAACCTTCTGAGTAAAGTCTAAAACTTTAAATCCTTCTTCGGCAAAAAGCTGTTGATAGTTCAAAACTCCTGCACACCAAATATCTGCAGGTTCTAAAATATTCAGCCAAAAATCAGTATTCTGAGTTTGTAAATGTTCTGCCAGAATATTTTTGATTTCATCTCGTAAATGAAATTTATTTTCAGGAAATTGTAATAATCCATCACATTGTAAAAGCGAAGCCAAAACAGGAATCGAGCCCATTGCCAAAGCCAAATAACCATTCTTAGTTTTATAAATTCCGTAAGGCGCGCCCAAATAAGCATGCGCATTATTGGTTTTGGTACGAACGGGTAATTCCCCGCCATCATTAAAAAAAGTAGTAATGGTTTCAAATTGAAAATCAAAAGCAGATTCCAGCATACTTACCTGAACAGAACCTCCAATATTATGGGTAGCTTTTCGATATAAAGCTGCTAAAATTCCTTGTGCCAAATGTGCTCCCGCCAACATATCTACAATCGATAATCCCATTGGTACAGGGCCATCTTCCTGATTTCCACTCAACCACGTTAAAGCAGTAAGAGATTGCAATAATAAATCCTGTCCCGGTAAATCTTTTAAATCCGGATGAGTACCAAAACCTGAAATCGATCCATAAATTACATTTGGATTTATTTCTTTGACATCTTCATAACTCAATCCAACGCGTTCCATAACGCCCGGTCTGAAATTATGCATGACAACATCGGCTTTAGCCAATAATTTTTTTAATTTTTCGAGTTCTTCGGGTTGTTTAAAATCAATGGCAAATGATTCCTTATTTCTGTTAATCGTATGAAAAACAGAAGATTCTCCGTTCATAATTAAATCAGAAGTATATAAAGTTCTGCAGATATCTCCCGTTCCCGGTTTCTCAATTTTTATAACGCGCGCGCCCAGATCAGCCAAACGTAAACTCGCCGACGGACCAGAAAGAAACTGGCTAAAATCTACTATTAAATAATCTTCTAAAGGTTTCATTTCTTTTATTCGCTTAAAAATTGTTCGTGTATTTTTATATTATCTTCCCCAACAGATGGAGCTGCTTTTTTACTAGTTAAAATTTTTCCGTCAAGCTGAATGGGACTTCTTGTCGTAACCAATTTTTCTCCGGCAGAATTTTGAATCGTTTGTTTCAATTGTAATTCACTCACAAAAGATTGATTGTCCAATTCTTCATAATTGAGAACTTTTCCACACCAGATTCCTTCTTTCTGAAGCAAATTCAACCAATAATCGGCTGTTTGCGTTATTATTTTTTCAGCTAATAAATTTCTGATTTCGTCTCTAAAAGTAAACCAATCCTGTTTATCTGCATATTTGGTTAGATCGACTCCCAAAGTTTTTCCAATGAAAAGTAAATCGCCCATTGCCAGCGAAATATAACCGTCCTGAGTTTGATAAACGCCGTAAGGCGCGCTCAAAAAAGCATGCGCACTCCCTTTTACATCGCCTCTTTCCGGTAATTGTCCACCATCATTTAAGAAAGAAGTAATCGCTTCAAATTGTACATCCAAAACAGATTCTAATAAGCTAACTTCTACCAAAACGCCTTTTCCGGTTTTGGCTCTTTTTAATAAAGCCGCTAAAATTCCCTGAACAAAATGATTGCCGCACATTAAATCGGCTACAGCCAAACCAAACGGAACCGGTCCCTGACTTTTTCTACCGCTCAACCAGCTTAATCCGGAAAGAGATTGCAACAATAAATCCTGTCCGGGTTTCTTTGCCCACGGACCAATATTGCCGTAACCTGTAATAGTTCCGTAAATTATTTTTGGATTAATAGTCAGGGTTTCATTAAAATCCAATCCTATTTTTTCCATCACGCCCGGTCTGAAATTATGCGTCATAATATCAGCTTTGGCAATTAATTTTTTAATCAGAATTAAATCTTCCGGGTTTTTAAGATCCGCCGCAAAAGATTCTTTATTTCTGTTAATCGTATGAAATAATAAACTGCTATCGTCAACAAAAAGATCTTTAATACTCAATTGTCTACAAGCTTCGCCTTTTATTGGTCGTTCAATTTTAATAACGCGCGCGCCTAAATCGGCTAATTTTAATCCCGCAGAAGGCCCTGCCAAAAACTGGCAAAACTCTAAAACGATTAATCCTTCTAGTGGTTTCATGCCGTTATTAAATTTAGAGATTTCGCATAAAGCGAATTCATTGCTTCTAAAACCAAATCTTCATCGCCGCCTTTCATCAAATAATCACGAACTACATCGCCCGCATGATCCTGAAAATACATATGTCCGGAATATCTTGGGCGAAGAAAAGCTCTTTCTAAAGTGGGCAATGTATTTTTAAAATAATCATGAGTTAATGAGTTGATTCTCTCACTTTTCCATGCCTGAAGATGTCCGGGTTGTCCGCCATTATCTGCAAAAATATTTTGTTGTGTATGAGATGATCCTGTAAATTCAGCATATTTAATTGCTTCGGGAATATGTTTGCTGAAAGAAGAAACTGCCAATCCGGTTCCGCCCAACGAGCTAATCATTGGATTATTATTCAAACGAACCAAATCATAAAAATGAAGCAATTTTCTACCGTATCCGGTTCTCGAATAATTAGAATATCCGTAAGCAAAAGGGCAGTAGGCAATTTCGTCAGAATTTACCATCGCTTCATAAACCTGAATCGGGTTTCGATTAAAATTTGCCGGATCAATTAATTGCGATAATTCTCTAAACATTTGCAATGCTTTTTTTCCTGTTTCGGGAGAAATAACTTTTTCTGTAGATAAAAAAGGATCTTCGCCCAAACTACAGCAAAACATATAAAAACTCATTAAAACGTCTACCGGAATTCCTGCAAAAGCAACTAATCCTTTTTTGGCCAGAGCCAATAAATCATCATAAGTTTGCGGCACTTTTAAGCCTTCTTTTTCTAAAATATCCAAGCGAGCCGCCGCAACCGGAGTCGCTGCATCAATAGGCAATGCCCATAATTTGTCGTTAAAAACATAACTTCCGTAAGAACGTCCAACGGTATTTAATTCCTGATCTTTTATATATTCTGATGGTAAATAATCTGATAATGGTAAAATGGATTTTGAGTGCGCGCCAAAACCTGTCCACGGGTGGTCGATTACAAGCAGATCAAATCTTTTGGCTAAATCTTCGATCGAAGCATCTGCAAATTCCTGTAAACTTCTTTTCTCCCAGGTAATTTCAACTCCCGGATTTAATTCTGTAAATCGCTGAGCCGTAGCAACCATTGGCAATAAACCTCTTGTATGATTCCAGGTTATCCCTTTTAATATCGTCATTTTTGGTAAAATTTATATGGATGGATTTTATTCGAAAAATAATAAATGTAAAAAACACAATTACAAAAATAGAAATAAGATTGAATTGAACAACAGTTGATGACTTTATTAACACTCATTTTTTGAAGTATGTTAATCTTAATGGTAATTTTTTTACAAACGGTGTAAAAAATGTTATAATTTATTAAAGTTTACTCATTTTAGGGCATTCATATGAAATTATATCTCAAATATTAATATTAAAATATACTTTTGTAATTGTGGTTTTCACATTTATTAAATTGAAATGATTTTTTGAATGTTAGAGCGACATCAAATACTAAATGACTTAATAATTATAACATGTTTTCATTAAAAAATAAAAAAGCAGTCGTAACCGGAGGAGGCAGCGGAATAGGAAGAGCAATTGCAACTTTGTTCGCCAAACAAGGTGCAGAAGTTCACATTATAGATTTAACAATCGAAAGTGCGAAAGAGGCATTAGACGAAATTTTAAATTCTGGAGGCAAAGCTTTTTCTTATGCCTGTAATGTGGCAAATCAGGAAGAAGTAGTAGCAACATTCGAAAAAATTGGCAACATTAATATTCTGATAAACAATGCCGGAATTGCACATGTTGGAAAAGTCGATACAACGCCAGCAGTTGATTTTGATCGCGTTATGGATGTCAATGTAAAAGGAGTTTACAACTGTTTGTTTGCGGCGATTCCGCAATTCAGACTTTCAAATGGTGGTGTGATTATCAACATGGCATCTATCGCGGCGTGGGTTGGTATTCCCGATCGCTTTGCTTATTCTACAGCAAAAGGCGCCGTTATGGCCATGACATTATCTGTGGCAAAAGATTATATAGGAGAAAATATTCGTTGCAATTCTATTTCTCCGGCAAGAGTTCATACGCCATTTGTTGATGGTTTTATTTCGAAAAACTATGCAGGTAAAGAAGCAGAAATGTTTGAAAAATTATCACAATCGCAACCAATCGGCAGAATGGGAAAACCAGACGAAATCGCAGCTCTCGCATTATACCTATGCAGCGACGAAGCCGGATTTATCACAGGCTGCGATTACCCAATCGACGGAGGATTTATCAAATTAAATAATTAACAAAGTTGCTAAGAGGCTAAGGTTCTAAGTTGCTAAGATTTAGCGGCTCGTAGACCTGACAGGTTTTTAAAACCTGTCAGGTCTAAATTCTAAAAAAACTTAGAACCTCAGAACCTTAGCAACTTAGAGTCTTAAAAATAAATAAATAATTAATTTAAAGTTACTATGGTTCAAGTAGCTAAAAAACTTAGTATCTCAGAACCTTAGCAACTTAGCAACTTTAAAAGATATGAAATTAATACGTTTTGGAGAAATCGGAAAAGAAAAACCAGGAGTTTTAATTGATGAAAAAAGATATGATGTTTCGTCAATTGTAACAGATTTTAACGAAAGTTTTTTTGAAGAAAACGGTTTAGAAAAATTGCAGAAAACATTAGAAAGTAATCCGACTTTACCAGAAGTTGATGCAAATGTACGTTTAGGTTCTCCGGTGGCGAGACCTTCAAAAATAATCTGTATCGGTTTAAATTATGTAGATCACTGTAAAGAAACTGGCGCGCCAATTCCAACAGAACCGATCATCTTTTTTAAATCGACGACTTCATTATGCGGTCCTGACGATGATGTAATTATTCCAAAAAACAGTGTAAAAACAGATTGGGAAGTAGAGCTTGCATTTGTTGTAGGGAAAAAAGCAAGTTATGTTGAAGAAGCAGAAGCTTTAGATTATGTTGCAGGTTACGCTTTATTGAACGATTACAGCGAAAGAGAATTTCAAATTGAGCGTGGCGGACAATGGGCAAAAGGAAAAGGTTGCGACACTTTTGCACCACTTGGACCCTTTTTGGCAACAAAAGATGAAGTAAAAGATGTTGATAATTTATCAATGTGGCTTAGTGTGAATGGTAAAAAATACCAAGACAGTAACACGTTGAATTTAGTTTTTAAAATTCCGTTTTTGGTTCACTATTTAAGTCAGTTTATGACCTTGCTTCCTGGCGACATCATTAGTACGGGAACGCCTCCGGGAGTTGGTTTGGGAATTAAACCAGATCCAATTTATCTAAAAGCAGGCGATGTTGTAGAATTAGGAATTGAAGGTTTGGGAACAAGCAAACAAACAGCAGTAGCATACAAAAAGTAATTTAAAAGATTAAAAATGAAATTTATAGTATGTGAAAAACCACAGGAATTTATTCTGAAAGAAAAACCAATTCCGGAACCAAAAGGAGGAGAAGTTTTACTGAAGATAAAAAGAATAGGAATTTGTGGTACCGATATTCACGCTTTTGGCGGAACACAGCCTTATTTTGAATATCCAAGAATTTTGGGTCATGAACTTGCTGCAGAATATGTGAAAGGAAATGCCAAAGGTTTTGAACCTGGCGATAAAGTAACTTTTATTCCGTATTTCAACTGTGGAAAATGTGTTGCCTGCAGAAACGGATTGACGAATTGCTGCGTAAATATTAAAGTTTTCGGAGTTCATATTGATGGAGGAATGGCAGAATATGTAACTATTCCGGAGCAATATTTACTTCACGGTCAAGGTCTTGATTATGATCAATTGGCATTGGTTGAACCATTAGCAATTGCTGCTCACGGAGTTCGAAGAGCAGCAGTAAAACCAACAGACACTGTTTTAGTAATGGGCGCCGGACCAATTGGTATCGGACTGATTCAGTTTGCTAAAATTGCCGGAGCCAAAGTTATCGTAATGGATATCAACGAATACAGATTGAATTTCTGTAAAGAGGAATTGAATGCCGATGAAACTATAAATCCGCTGCATGATGATGTTGCCCAAAAACTGGCAGAAATTACAAACGGCGATATGGCCAATGTGGTGATTGATGCAACCGGAAACAGAAATGTGATGAATAGTGCTTTTAATTATATTTCTCACGGCGGTAGATTTGTTTTGGTTGGACTTCAAAAAGGAGAATTGAGTTTCAGTCATCCTGATTTTCATAAAAGAGAATCGACTTTAATGAGCAGCAGAAATGCGACTATTGAAGATTTTGAATATGTAATGGATTGCTTGAAATCAGGAAAAATTGATCCGAAAAAATACATTACACACCGAACCAATTTCTCAGAAATGATTACTGATTTTGGACAATTAATTGATCCGAAAAATAATGTAATTAAGGCGTTGATTGAGATAGAATAACTCACACTCAAAGAAACCTGACAGATTTTTATTCCGAGATTTCGGGACTGTCAGGTTTAGCTAGATAACCGTAATAACCACAAAAAATGGATTTAAATTTAAAAAACAAGATAATTGTTGTTTCCGGTTCTGCCGGAAAGCAGGGAAGTATTGGAGAAACGATCCTCAACCGAATTGCTGATGAAGGTGGAATTCCGGTAATAGTGGACAGAAACAGCAGAGGTTTTGCTTACGCAGAAACAATTCAGAAAAAAGGAATTGATGCATTATTTGTACAAACAGATGTTACCAATCCTGATGAAGTTGAAAATGCCGTAAAGAAAATCATTGAAAAATACGGAAAAATCGACGCAGTTATCAATAACGTTGGTGTAAATGACGGCGCAGGTTTAGATGCTACTTACGAACAGTTCATGGATTCTTTGAAACTGAATGTAGTAAGTTATTTTTTATTGGTAAAATATGCACTTCCATACCTAAAAGAATCAAAAGGAAATATTCTGAATATTGGTTCAAAAGTAGCTTTGACCGGGCAAGGCGGAACTTCTGGTTACGCTGCTGCGAAAGGTGGAGTTTTAGGACTAACCAGAGAATGGGCGGTAGATTTAATTCAATTCGGAATTCGTTCGAACGCCATTATTATTGCTGAAAGTTATACGCCAGCCTACGAAGACTGGATTGAGACATTACCTGACGGCGAAGCTGTTTTGAAAAAAATCAATAAAAGTATTCCGTTTGAGGGAAGAATGACCAAAACTGAGGAAATTGCAGACACGGCACTTTTCATAATCTCAAATCGTTCGTCACACACAACAGGACAATTTGTTTTTGTTGATGGCGGATACGTGCATTTAGATCGCGCATTAATCAACGATGTAAATTAAAAAAGCATGAATAACCGAATTGATGCACATCAGCATTTTTGGAAATTCGATCCCGTAAGAGATAGTTGGATAGATGAATCGATGCAGAAAATTCAAAGGGATTTTTTGCCCGAAGATCTTTTGCCGTTGCTTCACGAAAATCAGTTTTCAGGTTGCGTCGCCGTTCAGGCAAATCAGTCCGAAGACGAAACTAATTTTTTAGTAAATCTGGCAGCAAAAAATGATTTCATAAAAGGAGTTGTCGGTTGGGTCGATTTGCGCGGTGTAACAATCGAAGAACGATTACATCATTTTTCTTCGAATAAAATAATTAAAGGATTTCGACATGTTGTTCAGGGTGAATCTGATGATTTTATGTTGAGAAAAGATTTTCAAAATGGAATCTCGGCTTTAAAACAATTTAATTTCACCTACGATATTCTTATTTTTCATCGGCAATTACCGGCTGCGATAGAATTGGCAAATCAGTTTCCGGATCAGCCTTTTGTGATTGATCATATTGCAAAACCTGATATTAAATCAGGCGATATTTTGTCCTGGAAAAAAGGAATTCAGGAAATTTCAAAAGCAGAAAATGTCTCTTGCAAAATTTCAGGAATGGTGACAGAAGCCGATTGGAAAAACTGGAAAACTGATGATTTAAAACCTTATTTAGATGTTATTTTCGAAAATTTTGCTGCCGAAAAATTAATGTTCGGATCAGATTGGCCGGTTCTCAATGTAGCTTCAGATTATGCAGAAGTTGTAAAAACTTTGGAAGATTATATGGCTCAGTTATCTGTCGAAAATCAGAATAAAATCTGGTTTCAAAATGCAGTATCATTTTATAGACTTTAATTCAAAAGAGATAATTTAAAAGAAAAAGAGCTTTCAAATTGATGGATTTGAAAGCTCTTTTTTTGTTTTTAGCAATTAATTTTTTAGAATTTCGATAGATGAAGTCTATTTTAAATTCATTTCAAAAAACACTTTTTCTAATGACTTTTATTTGTTTTTTGAATGGTAAAACTTTATAGTTTCTGCCTAATTTTCATGTAATTACGAGTCTTTTTTGGATTGCTTTTTTAAAATACTTTCCTCCTTCTTTGTGCGATATTTTGTTGTTAATATTTAGTTTTCAGTTGAATAGGTTCTTTTTTATAAAGGATAGTACAGGATAGTTATGTTTTTTACATTCTCTTATTTTACACAACAAGATTACAACCAAAAACAATATAGATGTCGAATACAAATACCAAACATATGAATTTTAAGCACGTGAGCTACCTTTGGGATGAAACCAAAGCAGTGGCCTTGGCAGGGGATGAAGTAGCGCTTTTCATTTATCGTTCTAATTTACTTGGAGCCGATTTACGATTGACCAATTACGGAGGAGGAAATACTTCTGTTAAAATCACGGACAAAGATCCGTTAACAGGAGCAAGCTCAGAAGTAATGTGGATCAAAGGTTCAGGCGGCGATATCGGAACTCTGACCAAATCGGGCTGTGCAGCATTGTATTTAGAAAGACTTCGTAATTTAGAGAATGTTTATAGAGGCATCGAATTCGAAGACGAAATGGTAGAGCTTTTCAATCATTGTATTTTTGATCTGGCTTCAAAAGCTCCGTCAATCGATACGCCTTTACACGGATTTTTACCCTTCAAACATATCGACCATTTGCATCCCGATGCAGCTATTGCCATCGCGGCGGCCAAAGACGGCGCAAAAATCACCGAAGAATTATTCGACGGAGAAATTGGCTGGGTAGGCTGGCAGCGTCCGGGTTTTGATCTTGGATTACAACTAAGATCTTGCCTTGAAGAAGCAGAGAAAAAGGAAAAAAACTAAGAGGAATCATGTTGGGTTCTCACGGACTTTTTACCTGGGGCGAAACTTCATACGAAAGTTACATCAACACGCTTGAAGTAATCGAGAAATGCGCAACTTATTTAGAAAATAATTACGGAAAAAAACGTCCGGTTTTTGGAGGACAAAAAATACAAAGTCTTGATGAAGCATCAAGAAAACTAAAAGCAGCAAAAGTAGCCCCAATTTTAAGAGGATTCTGCTCATCAGAACGCCAAATGATTGGACATTATACGGATGATGCAAGAGTTTTGGAATTCATCAACTCAAATGATTTGGAAAAATTGGCTCCGCTTGGAACTTCTTGTCCGGATCACTTTTTAAGAACCAAAATCAGTCCGCTTGTTTTGGAACTGGATCCAAACGAAGATTTATCAGATGTAAATGCCATCAAAGCAAAATTACAGCCTGCTTTTGAAGCGTACAGAGCAATGTACAAAGATTATTACAATGCCTGCAAAAAAGATAATTCACCGGCAATGCGTGACCCAAATCCTGTTGTAATTTTATACCCTGGAGTTGGAATGTTCACTTTTGCCAAAGATAAAACGATGGCACGTTTGGCATCAGAATATTATGTGAATGCGGTAAATGTCATGAAAGGCGCAGAAGCAGTTTCAGAATATACTTCACTTCCGCATCAGGAAGCTTTTGATATCGAATATTGGTTACTGGAAGAAGCAAAATTGCAAAGAATGCCAAAACCAAAAGCACTTTCTGGAAGAGTTGCACTTATCACCGGATCAGCCGGAGGAATAGGAAAAGCAATTGCCAAGAAATTTGCTCAGGAAGGCGCTTGTGTTATCATTAACGATATTAACGAAGAAAGATTAAGTGAAGCTACAGCAGATTTTATAAAAACCTTCGGAAAAGATGCTGTTTCAAGCACATTATTAAATGTAACCAACGAAAGCAGTACAGAAAAAGCATTAGACGAAGCCTGTCTTGCTTTTGGCGGAGTGGATATTGTGGTAAACAATGCCGGAATCAGCATTTCAAAATCTATCGCAGAACATACGCTTGAAGAATGGGACAGATTGTACGACATTCTGGTAAAAGGACAATTTATAGTTTCTAAAGCCGGAATCGAAGTAATGCGAAAACAAGGATTTGGCGGAGACATTGTAAACATTGTTTCTAAAAATGCCGTTGTAGCAGGCCCAAACAATCCGGGTTATGGATCGGCAAAAGCAGCCCAGGCACATTTAACGCGCCTTATGGCAGCAGAACTCGGAGCAGATAAAATCCGTGTGAATACGGTAAATCCTGACGCTGTAATTTCAGATTCCAATATTTGGTCAGGAGGATGGGCAGAAGGACGTGCAAAAGCGTATGGTATTACGGTAGAAGAATTACCGGCGTATTATGCCAAACGCACATTATTAAACGAAATCATATTACCGGATGATATTGCCAATGCATGTTTTGCGTTTACAGGAGGATTGTTGAGTAAATCAACAGGAAACGCACTAAACGTAGACGGTGGAGTATCAATGGGTTTCTATAGATAAAAATAGTTTTTTTTAAGTTTGTTTAAGCAAAAGTGGTTTTTTGTGATCTAGCGTCCGACATTGTCGGACGTTATTTTTTATATCTATTTATTTTACCGCAAATAGCGCAAAGTTTTTTTACTCTTAGCTTTCATGACAAAGGAAAGTTCGCAAAGCTTGTATTGATTTAGCTTTGCGAACTTTGTGCTTTTCAAAAGCATTCTTGGATAAAAATCTTTCCGTTCTTTGCGGTAAAAATGTATAATGTGTAAAAAACACACTTATTTTAACAATTTGCAGGAAGGTACAGGACACTTATGTTTTAGCCTTACTTTAAATTGGTGCCAATTAATGGTAAAAATGTTAAAATTGTCGAGATTATAAGTTTTTGATTCATAAAATTTATAGTTTGAATTATTTTTAAGCATTATAAAAATCAAAAAGATAAAATGCGTTTAACGATCCTACATAAAGTATTTCTAGCTTTTTTAATGACATTTTCTGTTTCTTCAGTTTCGGCTGCTGAGATTTGGGTTTCAACAACCGGAAAAGATACAAATGATGGTACCAAAGCAAATCCTTTGGCAACCGTGCATATGGCAATGAGAAAAGCCAGAGAATTACGTCGCTTAAAAGATCCTTCCATAAAAGACGGTATTCATATTATAATACAAAACGGAACATATTATTTAAATGAATCCTTGTTTATAAGACCCGAAGATTCCGGAACAGCCGAAAGTCCAACCACAATTGAAGCCGATGCAAATGCAAGACCAATAATCAGCGGTGGATTTGAAATTAAAAACTGGAAAAAAGGTGCCACTATAAACGGAGTAAAAAAAGCAAATATCTGGGTAGCCTATGCACCTCAAAAAGCAGGCGAAATTATCAATTACAGACAACTTTGGGTAAACGGAAAAAAAGCCGTTAGAGCCAAAAGTACCTCCGGAAATCAAATGGACAGAATTCTTTCCTGGGATGCCGCAACAGAAACTTGTTGGATTCCATTCAAAGATAAATCCATAAAGTACGAACCGGGAATGGAAATGTTTATTATTCAGTGGTGGTCAACGGCGAATCTTCGTATCAAAAATATTGAAGTTCAAAAAGACAGCGCACGACTTTCATTTGAACAGCCGGAAAGCCGAATTCAAAGTGAACATCCGTGGCCAGCACCGTGGATTTCAAAAAACAACGGAAATTCGGCATTCTTCTTAAACAACGGAATCTCCATGTTGAACGAAGCGGGAGAATGGTATTTGGATAAAAAAAATGCTAAAATCTATTATATTCCAAGAGAAGGCGAAGATTTAACTTCTGCAAAAGTTACCGTTCCCGTTTTAGAGAATTTAGTCGAAATCAAAGGAACTATCGATTCTCCGGTTCATCATTTTAATTTTAAAGGAATTTCATTTCAATACAGCAATTGGCTTCGTCCTTCGCAACAAGGTCATGTTCCGTTGCAGGCCGGAATGTATTTATTGGATGCTTATAAATTGAAAACTCCCGGAACGCCAAATCAGGCGAATTTAGAAAATCAGGGTTGGGTTGGAAGACCAAGAGCAGCCGTTGAAGTAAATTATGCACATAATAATCAATTCGAATCGTGTCGTTTTGAACATTTATCTTCAACCGGATTAGATTTCAATAAAGGCACAAATCACAATATCATCAAAGGAAATTTATTTAAAGATATTGGCGGAAACGCTATCAATGTGGGTGTTTTTTCCGAAGAAGCTTTCGAAGCACATTTGCCATTAGTAATCAAAGATGAAAGAGAAATTTGTTCGAATGAATTAATTGCAGATAACCTGATCACAAATGTTGCCAACGAAGATTGGGGATGTTTGGGAATTGCGGCTGGTTTTGTAAAAAATCTTATGATAGAACACAACGAAATTTCGGATGTTGCTTACAGCGGAATTTCAATGGGATGGGGTTGGACACATACCAAAAATGTGATGGAAAATAACAAAATCATCGGAAACAAAATTCATCATTATGCCAAACATTTGCATGATGTTTCCGGAATTTACACACTTTCGTCACAGCCCAACAGCCGAATTGAAGAAAATTATATTGATAAAGTATACAATAGTCCATACGCGCACGATCCGTTTTTATGGTTGTATTTGTATACAGATGAAGGAAGTCAGGGATTTACAATCAAAAATAACTGGATTGCAACCGAAAAAATCCTGAAAAACAATAACGGTCCGGAAGGAAATATTTGGGAAAATAATAATCCATACGTAAGCACAAAAATTAAAGAGGCTTCAGGAATCAGAGCACCTTACACCGACTTAACCAAGGAAGTTGTAATTGATAAAAACTGGGGATTACAAGAATTGCCAAAAGCGGTAGTAATCGAAATGGTAGGTGCTGATTTTGATATCGAAAAAGTAAAATCAACCATAAAAGGTTTCAGAATTGTTGGGGAATCTTTGTACCAATGGAAAAATCATTTCGTTATTTACGGAAAAATGAATCAGCCCGAAAGAACGAAAAAGAAGTTGGCGCTCGCTTATCCATCGGCACAAATAAAAATTTACGAAAACCCAATTTACAATTTCCAGAATTTTGAAAGATGTAAAGATTCTAAAACATCATCTGAATGGGAAAATATAGTTTTAACTGCCAATTTGGTGGATGACGAAAAACTGCAAAAAGAGTATGTAGATTATCATACCACACAATTTGAAAAGTGGCCGGAAATAGCAAAAGGTTTCTGTAACGCTGATTTTCAACAATTGCAGGTTTTTAAAAACGAAAGACAATTAATGTTGGTAATCAGTATTCCGAAAGGAGAAAATCTGGACAAACTGAATCCGAAAACAACAGAAAATAATCCGCGTGTAGACGATTGGAACGCCTTAATGAAAAAATACCAAACCGGAATCGAAGGCGCAAAACCAGATGAAACCTGGATTTTCTTAAACAAAGTAGAAACAAAATAAGAGATAGCCACGAATTCACGAATTATTCTTTTACTATCTAACTAAATATTAATTCGAATTATTCGAAAAATATAAAAAGTATATAAAAAATATAATTCGTGAATTCGTGGCTATAAAAATAACTATCAAAAACTAAAATAAAACCAATGTTAAAAATTGCCATTTTAGGACTTGGAGAAGGTCGCAGCACAATGTCCGCAGCTTTAAAAAGCTCAAAATTAGAGCTTGTAAAAGTATGCGACAGAAATGAAGACTTGTGTAAACAAAGAGCAAGAGAATTTGATTTTCATTCGTACACCACAAATTACGATGATTTATTGAATGATACAGCAATTGATATCATTGCCATTTACACACCAGATCATCTTCATGCCGATCATGTGAAACAGGCTTTGCTTCACGGAAAACATGTAGTTTGTACCAAACCTTTTATTGATAATTTGGCAGATGCAAAAGAGTTATTGGCATTGAGCGAGAAAACGGGAAAGAAAGTATTTATTGGTCAGAGTTCAAGATTTTTTGAGCCCGCAAAAAGACAAAGAAATGATTTTGAAGCAGGATTAATAGGTGATTTAATTACAATCGAAGCGCATTATCACGCAGACCACAGATGGTTTTT
Source organism: Flavobacterium sp. AC274 (assembly GCF_979258275.1). NCBI lineage: Bacteria > Pseudomonadati > Bacteroidota > Flavobacteriia > Flavobacteriales > Flavobacteriaceae > Flavobacterium > Flavobacterium sp. AC274. The sequence continues at coordinate 1,212,744 of NZ_OZ409852.1, forward strand.
AGAAAAAGAATGGTCATTATTGCAATCTTTCAAATGGCTTTACGGAGGTTTAAGTCATCCTGTAGATTTTATCAGATGGTATTTGCCAAACATTGAGGAAGTTATGGGTTATGGAATGATCAGCAGTAACGGAAGTGCCGCCGGATTAAAAAACGAAGATACCATGCACTTCATCTTCAAAGCAACCGACGGGAGAATTGCCAGAGTAAGTGGTGTGTATACATCACCAACACAACCGGCACAACGTGATAGCGGAATGAGTACAATTCTAAGAGCAACCGAAGGAGCAAGTCAGGCGGATTATCACGAATTGCGTTACGCCGTTACAACAAAAGATGGAGAAGAAAAAATAATAACGTGGGGTGATGCAACCTTAAAACATTATTTCCGTTTTGAAGGACAAAGTCACCACGCAGGAGAATATCAAAATTATCTGGAATATTTTGTAGACAGTATCGAACAAAATTTCACCGCTTATCCAGACATGAAAGAAGGTATCGGAACTGTGGCTTTATTACAGGCAATGGACAAGTCTTTACAAACCGGAATACCAGTTAAAATAGCTGATGTTTTAAAAGAATATGAGCTATGAACAGTATCTATGATAAGTTAACAACCTTAGATTTTATCATTGTTGCCGTTTATTTAGTAGCCCTATTAATTATTGGTTATGTAGTAAGTGTCAAACAAAGCAAGAAAAACGAAACGCTTTTTCTGGCTGGAAATTCGTTAAAATGGTACAGCATCGGGTTTAATATGTGGGGAACCAATGTTGGTCCATCGTCATTATTGGCTTTTGCAAGTATTGGTTATGCAACCGGAATTGTAGCAGGAAATTTTGAGTGGTATGCTTTTGTTTTCTTACTGCTTTTGGCCATGGTTTTTGCACCGCGTTATATTGCGAGCAAAGTGAGTACCATGCCGGAATATATGGGAAAACGTTACGGCGACAGCACACAAAATATTTTGGCCTGGTACGCTTTGGTGAAAATCTTGGTAAGTTGGTTATCGTTAGGATTATTTAGCGGGGGTATTTTGGTACGTCAGATTCTCGGAATTCCGATGTGGCAGAGCGTTACCGTTTTAGTCATTTTTTCTGGAATTTTCACCTTCGCAGGAGGTTTGAAAGCTATTGCAAAAGTGAATGTTTTTCAGATGATTTTATTAATTATTGTTTCATTGACATTGTCCTATTTAGGATTGCAAAAAGTAGGAGGTATTAGTGCCTTAATTGCCAAAACGCCTTCAAATTTTTGGAATTTAGTACAGCCCGCAAGCGACGCACATTATCCGTGGCCGGCTATTTTGTTGGGATATCCGGTTGCGGCGGTTGCTTTTTTCTGTACCGATCAATCGATGGTTCAGAGTGTTTTGGGAGCGAAGAATTTAGAGCACGGACAATTGGGCGTAAATTTCATTGGCTGGCTGAAAGTATTGGCTTTGCCTTTGTTTATTTTACCGGGAATTCTGTGTTATGTTTTGTATCCCGAACTAGGTAAAAATTCTGATTTGGCTTATATGACAATGGTGACTAATTTATTCCCAAGTGGAATGAACGGTTTGGTTATTTGTGTTATGATCGCGGTTTTGGTGGGAACAATTGGTTCATCATTAAACGCATTAAGTACCGTTTTTACCAATGATATTTATGTAAAGAAAATAAACCCGACGGCGACTATCAAAGAACAAATTAAAATTGGTCGTATCACCATTGCAGCCGGATGTTTATTCGCCATTTTGATTGCCGTTGCCATTGACAATATAAAAGGACAAAATTTATTTAATATTTTTCAGGCTGTTTTAGGATTTTTGGCACCTTCATTATCAGTTGTTTTCTTGTTGAGTATTTTTTGGAAACGTACCACAAAAAAAGCTGTAAACGTAACATTATCCTGGGGTTCAGCTTTTAGTTTATTTGTGGGAGTTTTATATTTATGGATTTTCCCTGCTGATAAATATCCAGTTTGGCCACACTTTTTATTAATCTCATTTTACATTTTTGCTACATTATTAGTATCAGCAATTATTATTTCTTTAGCTGATAAAAATCCTGAGATTAATTTTTCTGATGAAACTGATATTCCTAAAACTAGTAAGAAAGTGAAGTTGTTGTTTGGGTTATTGGGATTGGTGATTTTGAGTTTGTATTTGTTTTTTAATGGGAATTAGGAGTTTTCTAAATATTAAAAAATAAAGGAGATTGAAGATGTATGTAAATTTGTATGAATTTGATGAAAATATATAGTAGGTTTGTCATGTTAAACTAATCAAATTAGGTTTATAAGTTTTATATATTTTATTAGTGAAGTTAGTTGACAATACAACAAAAATCAGACAAAATTCAACAACTTAATACAACAATGACTCACATAATTCTTGACACAAATGTTATAATAACTTATCCTAAACTTTTAGGATTATCAATTGAAAACACACGTTTTGTTGTGCCATTAGAAGTAATATCTGAATTGAATGAAAAGAGAAATGATAAAGGAACAAAATTTGAAGATATAGTAAATTTGATAGAGAAAGGTTCCTTAGCGGGCACAGTGTCAATAGTAAATTCAGATTTTCCAGCTTTTATGAAATATGATGAATTTTTAAATCCAGGTAAAAATTCTAGGGCTAGTTCATCTGTAATTGCTACAGCAATGACCTTTCGAGAAAAAGCAGAACAAGTGAAAATTGCTTCTTTGGATATGAATATACGAAATTCTGCTATAGAACTCGGAATAGAAGTATTAACAAGTACCCAATTGGAAGAATTTATAAAGCTATTTACTAAAGTTGAACATCCTTCTTGGTTAAAAATATTTTTTAACATCCTAATTGAGACAATAAGAGAAATATTTTCATTTACACCAATTATAGGAAGTCTTTTGAATCCTATATTTGATAAATTGAAAGATTCCGAATTACCTTCTATACAAGGTAAGATTCAACTTTTTGAACGTAAGCAAAATACAAGTCTAATTGTGGGTATTATAATTGGAATATTGTGTACTTTACTTTCTGTTTTAATCTATTTCAATTTACATGTAATAACTGAAACAATAAATGTTTGGGGGACAATAGCATTGACATTATTGTTAGGTATTTTTATTTTTATAGTCCGTGAAAAACAAAGATTGGGCTATGGAGTTTTTGAATTCTTAGTTGGTGTGATTTCTATAATATTACTATTTTACAATAATGATTTTAACTACTCAAAAATTGATTTTAATATTGATTTTAATTTAAAAATAGCTGCCGGATTATATGTAATGGTTAGGGGACAGGATAATATGGTTAAAGGCTTAAAAGATACAAAAATAGGCTTGAAATTAAGAGATTTTGGAATAGGTATATAATTAATTATTAAGGAATATGAAAACAGATTTGAATATTTTATTAAAGGGTTTAGCAGATGTTCGCGCTAGACAAATTTTTCTAACAAAATTTTCTATTGAAACTGAAAACGTATATGAAGATGCTTATGCATTTGCCGTTTGCAAATCAATATATCCAATTTTTCACGAAGAAAGATATATGGAAACTGATGAGGAAATTTACAAACTGAAATTGCCATTTTACGAAACTTATGACGTAGCTGAAAACACTATTTCAAACTTTGCTGATTATGTAGATACAAATTGGCAACAGCAAAAATATTTTACTTTTTATGAATTAGAAAGTCATTATAGAAATAGTTGGAGTGGAAATGATTTAAGATCAGACCTGATAAATTGTTTACGTTATTTTTTTCTAAATCATTTATTTGATAAACCATTTTGGGATACAATTCTAAAACCAATGGAATATCCGGTTGAAGCTGGAAGAATAACAAAACCTTTTGATAAAACTGAACTTTATTAAAATGTAATATTATAATTTAAGCCACTCTTCGGAGTGGTTTTTTTATTATAGAAATTTTTTAATCTTCAGTATTTGTTCCCAGTAGAAACCAACAACTCCCGAATATCAACCTTCAAATATTTAGCAACCTCATAAAGCGTTTCAATAGAAGGCTGATATTCATTAGTACACCAACGAGAAACAGTCGCTACAGTTTTACCTAAATGATTGGCTAATTCCTTGCTAGTTCGGTTGTTTTCAACTAAAACAACTTTTATTCTATTTAACTTAAGTTTCGACACAATGATGATTTATTGCTATATTATGCAAATATGATGCATTTTAAATATAATAAAAAACATAATAATATTGCTCAAAAGCATCATGAAATTATAATTTGATAATATATAATTATAATTTGTAGTATAATTATTACTATTTTTGTTTCGTAAAAAGAAAAATTTAATGAAACAATCAAGAAAACGACAATTAAAAATACATAAAAAGCATATTACAAGGCCATATCATCGTTATGTAATATTTCCTGAAATCCGACTTTGTGGAAAATGGCTTCAGAAAATCGGTTTTAATTACGGGAATTTCGTAACGATTGGACATCAGCAAAATAAAATCATTATTACAGCCAATAATGAAATTGAAACGAAATAAAAATCATCTATTCAAACATAGCCCGTGGTTTCAACCACGGGGAAACGTAATATTGATAAATGTAATTTTATATATCTTGCGTCCCAATGATTTCAACCACGGGAAACGTAATATCATAAACGCAATTTTATATATCTTGCGTCCCAGTGGTTGAAACCACTGGCTATGTTTTGAACAAATCATTAAATAAAAAACACATAGCATTTCAACAGAACGCTATGTGTTTTTTATTTAAATGAAATGCCTTTTTCAGACAATCGAGATACTATGTTTTTATGTGTTTACAATTATTTCTCAACAGCCTTCCTCTTCTCCAAATTAGGCAAAAATCCAGTAATTATTCCAATCAAAGGCAGAAATGCACAAATCTTAAATACATATTCAATACTCGTTGCATCGGCAATTTTTCCTAAAATGGCAGAACCTAAACCACCCATTCCAAAAGCAAATCCGAAGAAAAGACCGGCAACAAGTCCGACTTTTCCAGGCATTAATTCAGTTGCATAAACTAAAATGGCAGAGAATGCCGAAGAAAGAATTAACCCGATAATTACAGACAAAGTTCCAACCCAAAATAAAGATACATAAGGTAATAACATTGTAAAAGGAGCAACGCCTAAAATTGAAACCCAGATTACATATTTTCTTCCAAATCGATCACCGATAGGTCCCCCAATTAAAGTTCCTGCGGCAACAGCACCCGAAAATAAAAATAAATAAACCTGAGATTGTTGAATGCTAATGTGGAATTTATCAATAAGAAAAAAAGTATAATAACTTGTAATACTGCTCATATAGAAGTATTTTGAGAAAATTAAAACCAATAAAATGATTAGTGAAGTAGTTACTGTTCTTTTCGATAAATGATGCGTTTCGATTTGATGAGATGATTTATTAGCATTTCTTAATGACAAATGTTCACTGTACCAAAGTGCAATTTTATACAAGGCAAAAATTCCGACAATAGCGATAATACAAAACCAAGCCACGTAAGATTGTCCATGAGGAATAACGATAAATGCCGCCAACAAAGGTCCGATAGCACTTCCCGCATTTCCGCCCAATTGAAAAATAGACTGCGCCAATCCTTTTTTTCCGCCCGAAGCCAAATGCGCAACTCTCGAAGATTCCGGATGAAAAATCGAAGATCCAATACCAATTAAACTAACAGACATTAACAAATAAGTAAAGTTTGTAGCAATCGAAACCAGAAAAAGTCCAACCATTGTAAAACACATTCCAATTATTAAAGAAAAAGGTTTTGAATTTTTATCAGTATACATTCCCACAAAAGGCTGTAAAATCGAGGCAACAATTTGGTACGTAAAAGTGATAATTCCGATTTGGGAAAAGCTTAAATTAAAATTTTCCTTTAAAAGCGGATAAATAGAAGGAACAACAGCCTGTAAAAGATCATTAATTAAGTGAGAAAAACTAATGATAAATAAGATCGAATAAGTAGTTTTTTTAAGTATATCAGGATTTGCTTTAATAGTGTCCATGAGTTATTTTTTGATTTTTAAATAAGTTAAAAACAACAGCTGTATTATTTTTTACAAAGGTTAAAAGAATAATAATGTCAGAATTGCTATATTTGGACAATGAATAACCAAATTCGGACATATCGATTAGCGCAGGATTACGGATACCAAATTGATTCTTCAAGGCCAGTTATTGGCTATAGTGAAATGGTAACCAATGAAATATGTATCTCGCATTCACATCCCAGAGGCCAGCTTATTTATGCTACACGTGGTGTAATGAATGTTGTAGTAGGCAATAATATCTGGGTTGTGAATCCGTTGCAAGGCTTGTGGCTGCCGGGTGGTGTAGAACATCAGGTTACCTTTCAAAAAGACGTTAATTATTACAGCGTTTTTATTGATCCGTCGGCAATGAAAGGCTTACCCATAAACAGTTTTTCCTTTGATATTCCGATGTTCCTTAAACAGTTGATTTTTAAAATTATTTCTTTTGGAACGAATGGAAATCTTACCCCTTCGCAAAGAAGAATCAGCGATGTTTTTCTGGATGAATTAGCATTAATTGAACCAAGTGCCACTTTTTTGCCAACAACCAATCATGAAAGATTACAAAAAGTAGTCGAGCTTTTACTGAACGATGTAGCGAGTAAAAACACGATTGATTATTATGCCGAAATCTCGTTTATGAGCACCAGAACTTTATCCCGATTATTTATTAAAGAATTGGGAATGAACTTTAGTGACTGGCGAACCCGATTAAAATTATTAGAAGCCATAAAACGTTTGGGCGAAAAACAATCCATAAAAGAAATCGCTTTTAATTTGGGTTATGAAACTACAAGCGCTTTTATTTATATGTTTAAAAAGCATTTAGGGAAAACACCTTCCAATTACATTTTAGAAGATCAAAACGATTCGGAAAAGATGATTGCTTAAATCATAATCCTAAAATCAGAACGCCGATAAAACGGATTCGCTTTTGCGAAGACGCAGATTGAAACGGATTTTTTCTTCCGGTTCTCTTAATAGCTTTGTCAAAGTTTAAAACTTTGACAAAGCTCGCAGGTTTGCTATAATTAAAATCTGTGTAAATCAGCGTCTTTACGAAGTAAATCCGTTTCATCAGCGTCCCAAAAAATTCCAACATCGTTTTTTTTAGTACTAAAAAAGTGATAACTGATAATTTTTCCCTTAAAAAATTATCAAAGATTACTGTTTGTTATGAAATAACAGGACACTACAGGTTGGCAAATGTGGAAATAACACTTATCTTTAGCTCCAAAAAAAGATAAATGCAAAGCCGATTTTCCATATTTAGATTTTTGTTTGTTTGTGTTATTTTATTTCCTGTGACTTTTTTGTTGGCTCAGGAAAAAACAAAAGAAGCGACATGGATCTGGTATCCAGGTGATTTTGAAGTTTTGTTAAGCAATAAAATGCAGGTAAGACGTACAGAACGCGAAGCAGTATTTCCACCGCTTTGGCAATATTACAGTCCTTATGCTCTGGTAACTTTTCAAACAGAAGTAGAGATTCCACAGCCAGACGAGGTAAAAATCTACACGGAAGGATCTTTTCAATTACTTTTAGATGGCGTTCAGGTTTACGGGCAGCCAAAATCATTAAAAATTCCTGCCGGGAAACACAAAATTTCATTTAAAGTATACAATCAGGAAGTGCTGCCGGCTATTTATATTGATGGTAAATATGTTAAATCTGATGCATCCTGGAAAGTGACCAATGAAGATAAACTTTGGATTGATGAAACTGGGAAAGCACAACAATCTGGTACACCATGGATGCCTGTTGGTTCCTGGAATTTTAATTCACCAGAAAATAAACCTTCCGGATTTAAACTAACAACCAAACCTTTAAGCGCAAAAAAAACAGAAAAAATTGGAGCTGGTGAGTTGGTAGATTTTGGTAAAGAAACTTTTGGTTATATTAAAATTCACGGTTTAAAAGGAAAAGGTAAAGTAGCTCTTTATTATGGTGAATCTCGTGAAGAAGCACTGGATTCTGCCAAATGTGAAACACTAGACCATTTATCTTTTGATGGAAATCACCCTGAAACCTACACACACGATGGCTCGAAAGCATTTCGCTATGTTCAGGTACAAGCAGATGCAATGGTAAAATATGATTCTATTTCGATGCTTTATGAATATTTGCCATTAGACTATCGTGGTGCATTCAAATCTTCAGACCAAGAATTAAATAAAATTTGGGATGTGTCAGCTTACACGATGCATTTAACAACTCGCGAATTTTTTATAGACGGTATTAAACGCGACCGTTGGGTTTGGTCTGGCGATGCTTATCAAAGTTATTTAATGAATTATTATTTATTCTTTGATTCGGCTTCGGTAGAACGAACGCTGTTGGCGCTGCGTGGTAAAGAACCTGTGACGGCTCATATAAATATCATAATGGATTATTCACTGTATTGGTTTGTGGGTGTTTACGATTACTATTTACACACTGGCGATACGAAATTCATCAAGACTTTTTATCCACGAATGAAATCGCTTATGGAATTCTGCTTAAAAAGAAGAAACACAAACGGATTCTTGGAACCATTAGAAGGCGATTGGGTTTTTATTGATTGGGCAGACGGATTACCAAAAAAAGGAGAGGTTAGTTTTGAGCAAATGCTTTTAGCCAGAAGTTTAGAAGCCATGGCAGTTAGTGCTAAAATTGCAGGTGAAAATGAAGACCAAAAACAGTATCAAAAATTGGCTGACGACTTAAAAACAAAATTATTTGATGTGTTTTGGGATAAAAAAGAAAACGTTATGAAGCATCAGCGTATAGACGGTAAAATGCAGGATATTGTAACCAGATACGCTAATATGTTCGGTATTTTTTTCAATTATTTTAATGAACAACAAAAACAAAGCATAAAAAAGAAGGTGCTGCTGAATGATAATGTTCTTAAAATCACAACACCCTACATGCGTTTTTACGAGTTGGAAGCATTGTGTGCGATGGGCGAACAAAATTATGTTCTAAAAGAAATGAAAGACTATTGGGGCGGAATGTTAAAAGAAGGCGCAACTTCTTTCTGGGAAGAATACAATCCAAATAAAAAAGGAACAGAACATTTAGCGATGTACGGACGCCCTTACGGGAAAAGTCTTTGCCATGCCTGGGGTTCTAGTCCGATTTATCTACTAGGGAAATATTATTTAGGCGTAAAACCATTGCAACCCGGTTATGCCGAATATGAAATCAAACCCAATTTAGGAGGTTTACAATGGATGGAAGGTAAAGTACCAACACCAAATGGCGAAGTAGAGTTGTACTGCAGCACCAAAGAAATAAAAGTAAAAGCAGCGGAAGGCGAAGGAAAATTGATTTTCGAAAGTTCAAGCAAGCCGAAAACAAATTCAGGAACGATTACAACATTGGCTAAAAATAAATATCAATTAATTGTGCAACCGAATGTTGAGTACAAAGTGAGTTATAAAGCAATTTAAGTTTTTTTAGTCCTTAGTAGTTAGTAATTAGTCCATAGTTTGTAACGCTAGTTTTGTCATTTCGAGGAACGATAAATCACATCCAGAGAGCGACGTACTACGTGGTCACATTATGTGATTTCTCGTTCCTCGAAATGACAAGATTGTAGAAATTCAGTTGCCATTAAAAATAAAATACAATGTTTTCAAAAAAAATAAAATACAATTTGACTCTAAGAAAAGTTTTTTTACTGATGAGTTTGGTATGCTTTCAATTTTCAGCTTTGGCACAAAATTCAGGTTGGACACCATCTTCTTTTGAAATTGTAAAATCAAATTACAAAACATTCAAAACAACACAATACGCTCATGTTTTTTCAGGAAGCAAAAATAATATTGTTCGTTTAGCACCAGATTTACAGGGTTTACAAGGGATTCAACTTCCTTTAGAAAAATATAAAAGCGGTACAAATACTCCTTTGCAGTTAAGGTTTAAAGAACCGGTTAAGGTTATAGTTGGTATTTTTCAGGAAAATAATCCAGAATATCTTCAGTCAAATAAACTTGAAAATGCAAAATTGGTTTTAAAAAACGGATTAACCATTACAGGATTACCTTCGGTGAATGTATATGCGCTTTCATTCCCAAAAGGAAAACAAACAATAAACCCCGGAAATGGATTATTTGCAATCTTAGGAGTTATAAAAGATACTCAAAAATTAAGCTTTAGAAATGCTGAACTTCCAGACGGAAAACTTTGGAATCCGACATTTATAGTTGAAGGATTTTCAGATGAAAAACCACTTTTTGAAATTATTGGTGGAGAAAATAAAGCCGTTGTAGACGAAGGAATGCCAGGAACTGAAGGAATTCAGGGAGGTTTTGAAGGCGGACGTGTAGTAAAAGTTGGCGATACGTATCACATGTTTCCAACAGAAAGAGCCGGAGAAATAGGAGTAGATTATTATTACGATCGTGTAAAAACCCGAATTGGTCACTGGACAAGTAAAGACGCCATTCACTGGAAAAGAGAATCAACGATTTACCAGGCAAGCGGAACTTACGCCATAACCGAAGACGATAACCCAATGAATGATCGCCGTGCCGCAATTTGGTCGTATATGCCGGTTTTTAACGAAAAGGCAAACAAATGGTACGGCTATTATTTAGCTTACACAGTTAGTAAAACCATAGAACCCAATCACTCTTTCGGAAGAATCTGGCGTTGCGAATCAACCGTTGATGGAATTGACGGAATTGGCGGTCCGTACAAAGATATGGGAATCATCATGGAACCGGGATTAGACTCAGAACCGTGGGAAGGCCGTCAAGGCGTAGCTTCTTTTTTCCATACAAAGTAGGCGATAAATATTTTGGATTTTACAGCGGAGCATACCCTTTTAATTCATGGGCCGATTATCCGAAGAAAACCGGAAAAGGCTGGTTTGTAGCTTTGGCTGAATCAAAAAGTTTAGAAGGTCCGTGGTCAAGAATAAAAGACGGAAGCAATCCTATAAAATCAATGCATCCTTTTTTTGTAGAAAATCCAATTGTGAGTCAGTTGCCAAACGGTTTATATATCGCCGTTTTTGATGGAGGCCCAGACGGTTGGGGACATCATTTACCGAATATGATGGCGTATTCATTATCCAAAGATGGGAAAAATTGGGGTGAAGCAAGATATCTTCCCATAGAAACAAAAGTCGATAAATGGTGGGATATCATGCGAACACCACTTTGCCTAATCCCCGAAGGAAATGACGTTTATACAATTATTTACGCCGCGATAGATCTAAAAAAGAGATTTCACCCAATGGGAATGGTAAAAGTAAAATTGAATAAAGAAGTTATGGAATCTAGATTGAAAGAGTTGAAATAATAGCCCACAGATTGTACGGATTAAACGGATTTACGCAGATTATTTTATTTAAAAATATGTGTTAATCTGCCGAAATCATTTTAAATCTGCGTGAAACAAAAATAGAATCAGTGTAAATCTGTTTAATCCGCTTCATCCGCGTGCCATAAACACACATTAAGAAAATGAAAGTCAAATATCTAATCATTGCCATTACATCACTTTTTATAACTAGTTGCGCAACGACTAAATACAAGAAAAGAGAAATCAACGAAACTGTAATGCAGGAGATTTACAACGAAATCAAAACGCCTTATAAATACGGTTTGGTAATGGTGCCAACAGACAACTCATATAAAATGGATTGCCCAAGTGTGTATAGAAAAGATGGTAAATGGTTCATGACGTATTTAATTTACGATGGAAGAGGTTACGAAACCTGGCTGGCAGAAAGTGATGATTTATTACACTGGAAACATTTAGGAAAAGTAATGTCTTTCTCAGAAAACGAAAAACATTGGGATGTTAACCAAAAAGCGGGATATATATCGTTACAGGATCCAACTTGGGGCGGAAGCTACGAATGGGAAAAATACGATGACAAATATTGGATGAGTTATTTTGGCGGAGACAGCAAAGGCTACGAAGCTGGAGTTTTATCAATCGGAATGGCGTATACAAAAGAAGCACCTACAAAACCACATGAATTTCAAAGATTAGAAAATCCGGTTTTAAGCCCAAAAGACAAAGACTCCAGATGGTGGGATAATAGTACGATGTATAAAAATAGTGTTATTCGTGATAAGGACAAAGTTACAGGACACAATTTTATCATGTATTACAATGCGCGAGGTGATAGTTTAAATCCTGCTAAAGGTGCAGAGCGTATTGCTATGGCTGTGTCAAACGATATGAAAAATTGGGAACGTTATGGCGATAAACCTTTAATCAATCATCATAAAGGAATCTCAGGAGATGCCTATATTCAGCGCATTAATGATACTTGGGTAATGTTCTATTTTGGAGCTTTTTGGACGGGTTGGAATCAGGGTGCATTTAACCGTTTTGCCGTTTCGAACGATTTAGTAAACTGGACCGACTGGAAAGGCGAAGATCTTATCAAATCATCAGAAACTTATGATGATATGTTTGCGCACAAATCATTTGTCGTAAAACATAATGGCGTGGTGTATCATTTCTATTGTGCTGTAAATAAAGCAGAGCAAAGAGGAATTGCCATTGCGACGTCTAAAGATATAGGAAAAAGTGAAATGAATTTTGTGGCACCGCCAGAGAAAAAAGAGAAGAAATAATGAATAATTTTAAAGTACTATTTTTTATCCTGTTTGGAATAATTGCCCAAGCACAATCCGTAACCGGCGAACCTGCGGGAATTCCTGAAGCCCCAAAAAAATACGAATTTGCTCCTTGGGAAGATCCAACAATAACGAGTATCAACAGACAACCGTCAAGAGCAACCGCGTATTCGTATGCAAATGTTGAAGATGCCCTAAAAGGAGACCGAACAAAAAGCCGATTAAAAATGCTAACCGGCGATTGGGATTTCAAATACGCATCAAATCTAAAAGAAGCTTCAAAAGATTTTTATAAAGGAAAAGTTGCCGGTTGGGATAAAATCGAAGTACCATCCAACTGGGAATTAAAAGGTTACGATATTCCGATTTATAAAAGCGCCGTTTATCCTTTTAGGCCCATAAATCCACCTTTTATTCCCAAAGATTATAACGGAGTTGGTTCATACCAACGCACTTTTACCGTTCCCGAAAATTGGAAAGATATGACGGTGACTTTGCATTTTGGTAGCGTAAGTTCAGGTTTTCAGGTTTGGTTAAACGGAGAGTTTCTGGGTTATGGAGAAGACAGTTTTCTTCCGTCAGAATTTGATATTACACCTTATTTAAAAGAAGGAGAAAATGTAGTTTCAGTACAGGTAATTCGTTGGACAGACGGTTCATATCTTGAAGATCAGGATCACTGGCGAGTAAGCGGAATCCAGCGTGAAGTTTTCATCATGGCCGAACCAAAATTACGTATTCAGGATTTCTTTTATCAAACCAAATTAGACAAAGAATACAAAGACGCTTCTTTTCAATTACGTCCAAAAGTTGAAAATTTAACAGGCGAAAAAATCAAAGATTATACTTTTCAGGCACAATTATACGATGCCAATAATGTGGCATTATTTAAAGAACCGCTTCAAAAACCGGTGATCGATATGATCAACGAAAGTTATCCCCGTCTGGATAATGTACGTTTTGGAATGTTTAAAGAAAACATCGCTAATCCAAAAAAATGGAGTTCAGAAGAGCCAAACTTGTACACTTTGGTCATGTCGATAAAAGACGCCAACGGAAATATTACAGAAGCAAAAAGCTGTAAAGTTGGTTTCCGATCCATCGAATTCGCCAAGGAAAATGGAAAAATGCTCATCAATGGAAAAGAAACTTATGTATACGGCGTAAACCGTCACGATCAGCATCCAACAAAAGGGAAAGCCGTAAACCGAGACGATATCAAACAAGATATTACGACGATTAAAAAATTCAATTTCAATTTTATCAGAACCAGCCATTATCCAAATGATCCTTATTTTTATGAATTATGCGATCAATACGGAATAATGGTTATGGATGAAGCCAATCAGGAAACACACGGAATTGGCGGAAAATTAAGCAACGATCCAAAATGGACAAATGCTTATTTAGAGCGCATGACCCGAATGGTCGAAAGAGATAAAAATCATCCATCCGTAGTTTTCTGGAGTTTAGGAAACGAAGGTGGAAAAGGACCAAACCATGCGGCAATGTCGGGTTGGGTTCATGATTTTGATATCACGCGTCCGGTACATTACGAACCAGCGCAGGGAAATCCGAGATTAGACGGTTATATTGATCCTCTTGATCCGAGATATCCTAAAACGATCGATCACGCGTATCGATTTGAAAATCCGCAAGACGAACCTTATGTTGATATGGTAAGCCGTTTTTATCCGGGTGTTTTTACACCTAAATTTTTAGTCGATCAAAAGAAAGATACACGTCCCATTATTTTTGTAGAATATTCTCATGCGATGGGAAATTCAGTTGGAAATTTAAAAGAATTATGGGATGAATTCCGTTCGCTTCCAAGAGTTATCGGAGGTTGTATTTGGGAATTTAAAGATCAGGGATTAGTTAAAAAAGATCCGGCAACGGGTCAGGAATTTTTTGCTCACGGAGGAGATTTTGGCGAAAAATACCACGATGGGAATTTCAATACAAAAGGAATTGTCGATTCTAACGGAAAACCAAAAGGATCGATTTATGAAAATAAATGGATTTATCAGCCAGCGACAACTACCTTAAAAGACAATTTTCAATTAGAAATAAAAAATCGTCAGGCGGTAAAATCTTTAGCGGACTACGTTCCGGTTTTGAAAATTTTAGAAAACGGAAATGTGATCAAAACTCAAATTTTAAAACCTTTCAATTTAGAAGCTGGACAATCTACAGTTTTAGATGTAAAACAATATTTACCAAAATTGAAAAAGGATGCTGAATATTTTCTGAATATCGAATTTCAACTTTCAAAAGATGAATTGTGGGCTTCTAAAGGTTACGCTGTCGCGGAAGATCAATTTTTGCTAAAAAAATCAGAAGCAGTTTTAGATTTTACGAAAGATATTGTTGAGGTAAAAACTTCTGAAACTGATTCAGATTTTAAAATCAAAGGAAAAACATTTGACATTAATATAAGCAAAGCAAACGGTGCATTGAATTCTTATGTCTTTAATGGTGAAGAACAAGTTTTTGCTCCATTGCTTCCTAATTTTGTGAGACCACTTACGGATAACGACAAAAGAGGATGGAAATCGCATAAAGTTTTGAAACCGTGGTACCAGGCAAAACCAAAATTGGTCAAAACCAAAATGGAAACAACAATTACCGGAACCATAATTACTAGCGATTATGAAGTGATAAAAGACAGCGCGCAAGTGCAGGTAATTTATAACATCAGCAAAAACGGAATCATTAAAGTCGACTATAGTTTAAAAGCCACAAACAAATTACCAAACATTCCAAAAATCGGAATGCAAATGGGAGTTCAGAGAAAGTTTGATCAGATTTCTTGGTACGGAAAAGGCGAATTAGAAAACTATATCGACAGAAGTTTTGGTTCTTTCGTAGGGAAATATTCATTACCAATTAATGATTTTCTGGAACACTACGTAAAACCTCAGGAAAATGCCAACAGAACCGAAGTAAGATGGATGGCTTTTACAACACCACAAAAAAACAAAGGTTTATTGGTGGTGGACGATGCAAAAGTTTTAAGCATGAGTGCGTGGCCGTATACACAAGAAAATTTAAGCGCTGCCAAGCATACATTCGACCTAAAAGATCCGGGATTTTTAACCGTAAACATCGACTTGATTCAAATGGGAGTGGGAGGAAATGATAGCTGGACGGCAGTAGCACAGCCGTTAGAAAAATATCAAATTAAATCCGGCGATTATCAATATAGTTTTTATCTGATTCCTTTTTCAGCAACAAAAAATGGATTGGAGGAGAGTTTAAAAAAGTTTAAATATTAGTAATTGATCATTTTAAAAATTAAATGACATAAGAAATTCGACACAAATTATCAAACATAGCCCGAGGTTTCAACCTCGGGAAACGTATTGTGAAATCACGTTGCGTCCCAATGGTTGAAACCATTGGGTATGTTTTATAATGACAAATTTAAACCAGAAAGGTTTGTAAAACCTGTTAGGTCTTTACTAATAATAAGTATAGTTTGTCATTCCGACGAAGGAGGAATCCCCGCGAGAAGCTCGACAAAGATTGGATTTCCGTTGCGGAGCTACTTGCGGGGATTCCTCCTTCGTCGGAATGACAAAACAGCCGAATAAAAAAACAATAACAATGTTTCAAAAAAAACACCTCTTTTTAATGTTACTTTTTGTGGGATTCGTTTCCGCACAGGAAATTCATAAAAAAGAAACAACCCAGTTTCAACCTACAATCGAATCCTCAAAACCCTGGGTGTATTGGTATTGGATGAAATCGGCATATTCTAAAGTGGGAATTACAGCAGATTTAGAAGCCATGAAACAAGCCGGAATTGCAGGTGCCTATTTAATGACAATTAAAGGTCCTGTAAATCCACCATTAATCGATCCGCCGGTTTTGCAATTGACACCGGAATTTTGGGATATGATACATTGGGCTTTTCAAGAAGCAAATAGGTTAGGACTAAAAATGGCTTTTCACGGAGCTGATGGTTTTGCCGTTGCAGGCGGCCCATGGATTACTCCCGAAATGTCAATGCAAAAAGTAGTTTGGTCAATAACAGAAATTGAAGGAGGGAAATCGATTAATGCAAAATTACCAGTTCCAGAACATTACAAAGACTATTATAAAGATATCGCGACTTTTGCAATTCCTATAAAAGAATATCAAACCAACTCGCAAATACAACTGCCAAAAGTTACCACTTCAAATAATACAGATGCCTCGTTTTTGGCTGATCCTAAAAAGGATGATAATTTTAAATTTGCAGATAAAGGCTGGATTCAATATGAATTTGAAAAACCATTTGCCTGCAAATCAATTGTAATTGAAACAAAAGGCAGGGATTTTCAGGCGCAGCGTTTAATCGTTGAGGTAAGCGATGACGGAGTAAATTTTAAATTCCACGAAAGAATGATTGCCCCACGTCACGGCTGGCAGGACATGGATTTTTCGCACACGCATACGATTACACCCGTTACAGCAAAATATTTCAGATTTGTTTATGATCCTGTTGAAACTGAACCCGGCGCAGAAGATTTGGATTTTGCGAAATGGAAACAGAATCTGAAAGTCAGTAAAATTACACTTTTGAATCAGGCGTTGATCGATAATTACGAAGGAAAATCGGGAGCCGTTTGGCGTTTGAGTCCGGAAACTTCTGCAAAACAAATTCCGAATACGGAATCTTTCAAAAAATCTGAAATCATTAACATTTCAACTTTTGTTGATGTAAACGGAAATCTAAACTGGAAAGCACCAAAAGGGAAATGGAAAATTATCCGAATGGGACATACTTCTACCGGACATGAAAATGCAACGGGAGGAGCCGGAAAAGGTTTAGAAGTCGACAAATTTAATCCAGAATTAATTCGTTTTCAACTCGATCATTGGTTTGGCGAAATGGTTCGCACTATTGGACCTGATTTGGCTGCAAAAACTTTAGAAATTTTACATTTTGATAGTTGGGAATGTGGAAGCCAAAACTGGTCTGCTGTTTTTCGAGAGGAATTTCAAAAAAGACGCGGTTATAATTTGGTTGATTATCTACCTGTTATGGCCGGAATTCCAATTGAAAGTGCTGATGTTTCAGAGAAAGTTTTATATGATGTCCGCAAAACAATTGCCGAATTAGTAGCTGATAATTTCTACGGAACCGTGGCTCAAATTGCCAAAGAAAATAATGTAAAATTAAGTTCAGAAAATGTAGCGCCAACAATGATGAGTGATGCTTTGTTGCATTATAAATATGTTGATTACCCAGGAGGTGAATTTTGGCTAAAAAGCCCGACACACGATAAACCTTTTGATATGATTGACGCCATTTCTGGCGGACATATTTATGGAAAAGATATTATTCAGGCAGAATCTTTTACTGCTTTGAGAATGGATTGGGACGAACATCCCGGAAATTTAAAAACACTTGCCGATAGAAATTACGCTTTAGGAATTAACCGATTTTTTTACCACGTTTTTGTTCATAATCCGTGGACAGATCGAAAACCCGGAATGACTTTAGATGATATCGGAACTTTTTTCCAGAGAGATCAAACTTGGTGGAAACCCGGAAAAGCATGGTTTGAGTATTGTCAAAGAGTACAGTTTCAATTACAAAAAGGAAAACCGGTTATTGATTTAGCAGTTTTTATTGGCGAAGATTTTCCTTCTCGTTCTTTTGTACCAGATCGTTTAGTGCCTTTTATTCCGAATGTTTTCGGAAAAGAAAGACTCGAAAGCGAAAAGATACGTTTAGAAAATGAAGGACAGCCAACTGCAAAAATGCCAAAAGAAGTTACGTATTCTAAAAATATTACCGATTTATCGCAATGGGTAAATCCGTTAAACGGTTATCAATACGATTCTTTTAATGCTGATGTTTTAATCAACAATGCGAAAGTTGTAAACGGAAAAATCTCTTTTAATGGCGGAATCGAATACGGTGCTTTATTGTTTCCAGGAAGTCATAAAATGGCTCCGAATAAAATGATTTCTTTGGCTGCAGCCGAAAAAATATTGCAGTTAGTAAAAGAGGGTGTAACAATTTTTGTGGATGAAAAACCAGATTTACAACCAGGAATGCAATCAGAAGCAGATCATAAAAAATGGCAGAATGTGATTGATGAAATATGGACGAATAACTCGAATTCATCAACTTGGAAAATCGGAAAAGGAACCATTATTAAATTGCCGTACTTAGGAAATGATTTTGCGTCAATCGGAATTGAACAAGATGTTTATTTTCCGAAATTAAACAGAGCGGATTCAGAAACTATTGCCTGGACACACAGAAAATCGAATGAAGAAGAAATTTATTTTTTATCCAATCAAAAAGCAGAAAAAGAAGTTTTGAAGCGTCTTTTCGCTTAAGCGGAAAAATTCCGGTATTGTATAATCCTGTAACGGATAAAACAACTGTTTTGTCTGATTGGAAAATTGAAAAAGGAAGAACTAGTATTCCAATTGTATTAGAAGCAAATGAATCTTGTTTTATCATTTTTAAAGAAGAAACCAAAGAAACTTCTTCAAATAAAAAGCAAAATTATCCTGAACTGGAAACGGTTCAAATCTTAGATGAAAATTGGGAATTGCAATTCGATCCTGAATTTAAAGGACCAAAAGAAATTATTAAGACAAACAAGCTTTTTGATTGGAGTACTTCAACAAATGATCAGATTAAATATTATTCAGGAACAGCAGTTTATAAAAAAGAGTTTGCCTGGAAAGGGAAAACCAACGAGAAATTCTGGCTTGATTTGGGAACAATTGCAAATCTTGCTGAGGTAACCATAAACGGAAAAGACTGCGGAACAATCTGGACATTTCCATATAAAACAGATATTTCTGAAGCTTTAAAAAAAGGAAAAAACACGATAGAAATTAAAATCACCAATACTTGGGCAAACCGATTAATAGGTGATGAAAAATTACCAAAAGAACAACGATTAACCTGGACAACAGCGCCTTTTAGATTGCAGGAAGGCATTTTATTGAAAGCCGGATTGTTGGGACCTGTTACGATTGTGAAGGAAAAAAATAAAAGAAAAATAGCCACGAATTCACGAATGATTGTGGATAAAGTATTTAAAAATTCGTGAATTAGAGGCGAAAAAAAAGATTGAAATGAAGAATATTAAAAGCACTCTTGTAATAATAACATTGTTTTTAGGAAGTTTCCAAATCAATGCAAAAATCAAATTGCCGGCATTATTTACCGACAATATGATCTTGCAGCAAAAATCAAATGCACCAATGTGGGGCTGGGCAGAAAAGAATGGAAATATTTCGATCAAAACTTCATGGAATTCTAAAATCTATAAAGCAAAAGCTGATAATTCAGGAAAATGGAAAGTTGAATTACAAACGCCAGTTGCCGGAGGACCTTTTACAATTGAAGTTACGGAGGGAACAGAAAAAGTTATTGTAAAAAATGTATTAATCGGTGAAGTTTGGTTGTGTTCAGGGCAATCGAACATGGAAATGCCTTTGAAAGGTTTTCAGGGTCAGCCCGTGAAAAATGGAAACGAAATCATTGTAACATCAACCAATAAAAATATCCGATTAATTACGATTCCGCGTGCGACAGTTTTAGAACCTTTGCAAGATTTTGAAGGAAAATGGGAAGTGGCTTCTCCAAAATCAACTTCAAATTTTAGCGCGACGGCCTGGTATTTTGGTTCGCTTTTACAGGAAGTTTTAGATGTTCCGGTGGGATTAATTCATGTTTCGTACGGAGGTTCAAGTATGGAAGCGTGGATGAATCAGGAAATGCTGAAAGATTTTGCAAGCGCTAAAATTCCAACCACAAAAGAAGAATTGGCAAAAGATCCAAATCGTGTTCCGACGACTTTATTTAACGGAATGCTTTCGCCTGTAATTGGTTACGGAATCAAAGGCTGTATTTGGTATCAGGGCGAATCAAATTACGAACGAGCTTCTGAATACAAAGAGCTGATGAAAAAAATGGTAAGCAGTTGGAGAGCGTTATGGAAACAAGGCGATTTTCCGTTTTATTACGCTCAGATTGCGCCTTTTAATTATACGCAATTTCATCCAAAAGATTATGTAGAAAAATACAATTCGGCTTATTTGAGAGAAGCACAATTGAAAGCTTCAAAAGAAATTCCGAATTCGGGAATGGCAGTTTTGATGGATGTTGGAGAAGAAAATAACATTCACCCGATGGATAAAGAAAAAGGCGGAAACCGATTGGCTTTTCAGGCTTTGGCGAAAACTTACGGAATTGAAGGTTTCGAATTTGAGAGTCCGAAATACAAATCGATGGAAATAAAAGACGGTTCGGTTACGGTTTCTTTTGATGATGTTTCGAACGGAATTACCTCTTATGATAAAGAAGTTACGGGCTTTGAATTGGCCGGAGAAGACAAAATATTTTATCCCGCTAAAACGGTTGTACGAAGAAAATCGGTGGTTTTGACTTCGGATAAAGTAAAGAAACCAGTTGCAATTCGCTATTTATGGAAAGATTTTGCAAAAGCAGAATTGTTTAGTGGCGGAGGTTTGCCTGTTTCGTCTTTTAGAACAGATGAATGGTAAACCATTTGGTGAAAAAATAAATTTTTAACAAGCAATTTTGCTTCCTATCTAAAAACTAAATGGAATTACTTATTTTATTATTTCTCGTTGTCATTTTTTTAATTGGAATACCAATTGGACTTTCTTATTTGATTTATCGATGGATTAAGAAAAGGGAATTTAATAAATGGTACAGGTTGTTGTCTTTGATTCCATTAATTATTGTTGGATATTTTATTTACGATGCTATTTATCCAAATGAAGATTTTTATAAAACCGACTTTAAAGAAGTTACAGAAATGGAATTTCCTGAAAATGGTAAAATAATATATAGGGATACTTCATTTCCAGATCAATTTGGAGATTACAGTTCATCATTTCTAGTTGAGTTTGACAAAGATTATATTGATAAACTTGAGATGAATTTAAAAAGTAATGGATTTACTAAAAAAGAAAACAGAATGAGTACAGCTGTGCTTGATCATATAGAAAACAAAAAGGGGGCAAGAAATACTCGTTCGAATATAATAAAGATATTAAGAAAGGCAAATATTATTCAGTTGGCTTTTTGAATGATAATAAATCTGTAATAATTACCAGAATAAGTTGGTGATTTTAAATATTTATGAAAATTAATTTCGAAAACAAGAATAAGTGGTTATCCCATTTTGAAGAAAGTTTAGTCCAAACAATAGGTGTGAAAAATACTGCGGTTTTATTTTTTATTTTTACAACGCTTTGCATCAAAGCGCAAATTCCTGTGCTCGAAAATTACAATCAAGTCTGGAATACGCAAAGCAATAATGCATCAGAATCAATGCCTTTGGGCGGCGGCGATATTGGGATGAATGTTTGGGTAGAAAAAGGGGATTTGTATTTTTATTTTTCGCGAAGCGGAACTTTTGATGAACATAATACATTATTGAAATTAGGTCGGGTAAAAGTGAGTTTAACGCCAAATCCGTTTAAGGATAATGAAGGTTTTCGTCAGGAATTAGTTTTGAAAGATGGCTATGTTTTAGTTGCTCAAAATAATACTAAAATCAAACTTTGGGTTGATGTTTTTAAACCCGTAATTCATCTGGATTTAGAAAGTAAAACTCCGTTGAAAATGACGGCTTCTTATGAAACTTGGCGCCATTTCAATCGTCCTTCAAAAGGAAAAGCAAATAATGCCAATTCATATAAATGGGCACCGCAAGGCGAAATTTTCACATTTAAAGATTCGGTTTCATTTGAAAATAATGGTGTAAAATTTTATCACAGAAATAGAGAACAAACCGTTTTTGATGTTGCTGTAAAACAGCAAAAAATGGAATCGGTAAAAGATCAAATGCTGAATCCGTTGGGGAATCTAACTTTTGGAGGATTCATGACGGGAACTAATTTGAAGTCTGACGGAACTTATTCGGGAAAATATCAGGATACCGATTTTAAAGGCTATTCACTTTCGAGTATAAAACCTTCGAAGAAACAAGAACTTCAAATTCATTTGTTTACGAATCAATCTTCGGAACAATCTTCTTGGGAAAACGGTTTGAAAAATCAAATCTCGGAATATAAATTCAACGCCCAAAAGGCAGAAAAAAACACCATCAATTGGTGGAATAATTTCTGGAACCGCAGTTTTATTTATACTCAAAAAAATAATACTGCTGAAAAAGATTCGGTTTATCAAATTGGAAAAAATTATCAATTGTTTCGATACATGTTGGGATGCAACGCGTACGGAAAATATCCAACAAAATTCAACGGCGGATTGTTTACTGTTGATCCTGTTTTTACCAATGCGGATTTAAATTTTACACCCGATTTCAGAAATTGGGGTGGCGGAACGATGACAGCTCAAAATCAAAGACTGGTTTATTTTCCGATGGTAAAAAGTGGTGATTTTGATATGATGAAATCGCAATTGGATTATTATCTGAGCTTGCAAAAAAATGCCGAATTGCGTTCTCAGGTTTATTGGAAACACGGCGGAGCAGCTTTTACAGAACAATTAGAAAATTTCGGTTTACCAAATCCTGCCGAATACGAATGGAAACGTCCTGCAGATTACGATCCGGGAATGGAATATAATGCGTGGCTGGAATATGAATGGGACACGGTTTTTGAATTCTGCCAAATGATGTTACAGCAAAAAGAATTTGCAAAAGAAGATATTCAAAAGTACAATTCATTTATCATAAGTTGTCTTCGTTTTTTTGACGAACATTATCAATATCTAGCGAAACAAAGAGGTAGAAAAGCATTGGACGGAAATGGAAAACTGATTTTATTTCCCGGTTCTGGAGCCGAAACGTATAAAATGGCGAATAATTCAAACAGCACAATTGCCGCTTTGCAGGTAATTACGGAAAAGCTTTTAAACCTTTCCGCGAAACAATTATCTAAAGAAGAAGTGGAATATTTAAAAGGTTTTCAAAGCAGAATTCCGCCTTTGAATTTTGGTACAATTGACAATCACAAAGTTTTAGTTCCGGCAAAATCGTGGGAAAGAGTTAATAATTCTGAAGTGCCACAATTGTATCCCGTTTATCCTTGGGGAATTTACGGCATTGGAAAATCAGATTTAGAAACTGCTTTGAATACCTGGAAATATGATACAGATGTAATAAAATTTAGAAGTCATATTGGATGGAAACAAGATAATATTTTTGCTGCAAGATTCGGTTTAACCGAAGAAGCTGCAAGATACAATCTCTTAAAAATGAGTGATTCCGAGAGAAGATTTCCGGCATTTTGGGGACCGGGTTTTGACTGGGTTCCGGATCATAATTGGGGAGGCGCAGGAATGATTGGCATGCAGGAAATGCTTTTGCAGGAAGCTAATGGAAAAATTTATCTTTTTCCGGCATGGCCCAAAAACTGGAATGTTCATTTTAAGTTACATGCAACTCAAAATACAATTATTGAAGTTGAACTTCAAAACGGAAACACAAAAATTATAAATGTAAGCCCGAAAGAAAGAGAAAAAGATATTATAAATCTCTTAGGGATTTCGATAGAAGAAAAGAAAAAATTAAACTAACTAGTAGCACCAACCACAATGATCAAAAAAATAATAAGCGCCGGAGTTTTGTGCATGCTTTTTGCCACAAACGTACAAGCGCAATCCTCTGAAAAACAAATTGTAAAAGTCGATTTTGATTTTTCGGGAAGAAGAGTTGAAGAAGTAGGCGATCCGAATTACAGTTCATGGCCCATAACAGAACAAACCGAAGCGGAGAAATCTTTTAATAATGTAACATTCAAATTAAAAGGAAATTTTTCGTCGAAATGGTTCAAAGTTGGAATGAGCGCACCATTTTACAGTAGGTTAACAAGCGACGGTTTGGTTACCGATAAAAGTCTGGAACTTACAATCGGCGGATTAAAAACCGGACAGCATTCGCTACTGACTTTTCATAATACTTTCGACAAAATCGAAGGAAAAACATTTGCTCCGATAAAAATTTATGTAGACAATAAATTGGTGGAAACTATAATTCCGACTAACAGAGAAACTTCGACTATTAATTCTGCTACGGCCTACATTGAATTTAAGGCTCAGGCAGGAAAAAATGTGGTGATTCGTTTTGAATTAGATTCGAAAGCACCTGATTTAATTCAGCAAATGGTCATTAACGGATTTGAAATTGATACGCCAAATCTTAAAAAACAAGCACATACGCCAAAACCCGAAAACCGAGACGAACATGTTGTTTTGGGCGATAAATTTTTGTTGAGTTGGAAAGCTTCAGGAGATGCTGTTTCACATCATTTATTTTTTGGAACAGATCAAAAAGCAGTTACAAATGCAACTGAAAAATCACCGGAATTTAAAGGAAAACAAACCGATACTAAATTTGCGATTTCAGATTTATACAGCATGACAACCTATTACTGGCGCGTTGATGAAATTGATGCAAGAGGAAATACAACTTTGGGAACCGTTTGGTCTTTCAAGCCTGCACAATTGGCTTTTCCGGGCGCTGAAGGTTACGGTCGTTTTGCCGTGGGAGGAAGAGGCGGAAGAGTCGTTGAGGTTACGAATTTAAATGACAACGGTCCTGGAAGTTTCCGTGCCGCGGTAAATGAAGGAACTGGTCCTAAAACAATTGTTTTTAATGTTTCGGGAAATATAAAATTAGAAGATCGTTTGGTTGTCAATAATCCGTACATCACAATTGCAGGACAAACGGCGCCGGGCGAAGGTATTACAATTAGCAAAGCACCAGTTGGGTTAACCGGAAATGATGGTGTTATCCGATTTTTGAAAGTAAGAATTGGAAGCGGAAAAACCTACGACGGAATGGGACTTACAGGTGCCAATCACAGTATTATAGATCACTGTTCTATCAGCTGGACCATCGACGAATCGTTCAGTTCGCGTAGTGCGCACAATATTACTTTACAGCGAACCTTAATTTCTGAAGCATTGAATGTTGCGGGACATGATAAATATGAAGTGGGAAAAATGCACGGTTTTGCAGCAACAATTGGCGGTGACATTGGTAGTTTTCACCACAATTTACTGGCTCATAATTACGGAAGAAACTGGAGTATTGGCGGCGGTTTAAACGGAGACGGATATTATACAGGAAGACTGGATATTAGAAATAATGTGGTTTACAACTGGGGACAAAGAACGACTGACGGAGGCGCAAACGAAGTAAATTTTGTAAACAATTATTACAAACCAGGCGCTTCAACTAAATATTTTTATGCTTTGAATGCACAGCATGAAGGTGTTGGGAAAGGAATGCAGCGTTATTATTTTGATGGAAATATTATGCAGGGTCATTTTGATGAAAAAAATCAGGAAAAAGGCAGAACATCTACTATTTCACATAATGAAATTGTGAAGTATGAAACTTTTGTGGATAAACCTTTCTTCGAATCTTATGTAAAAACAGAAACTGCCAAAGGCGCTTACAAAAATGTTCTTTCGGATGTTGGAGCGAGTGAACCGTTTTTTGATAAACACGATAATAGAATTATTGAGGAAACTTTAAAAGGAACTTTTACTTATAAAGGAAGCAAAAGCGGTTTGGGCGGAATGATTGATTCTGAAAAAGATTTAGGAGATTTGGGAGAATATGCAAGTGAAAAGCGTCCAGAAAATTGGGATACAGATCATGACGGATTGCCAAATTGGTGGGAAATGGCAAAAGGTTTAAACGAAAATTCTAAAGCAGACGATTTTACAGATACAAATCTGGATGCGGATAAAGATGGTTTTACACAACTTGACGAATATTTAGACTGGATGGCACAACCACATTTCTTTATTAATTCTGGTGAAAAGGCAGCACTTTCAGCGGCTGATTATTTTAGAGGATATGAGAACAAACCGGTTTATACTTTCTCAGATCTTAAAAATGGAAAAGTAGTTTTAAAAGGAAAAGACATTCAGTTTACGGCAATAGAAAAAGGATTTGCATCTGTTGTAATTACGGTTAAAGATGCTGAAGGAGATTCGATGAGTCGTACTATAAATTTCTTTGTAAAATAAAAAAATGGAACACGGATGACACGGATTAAACGGATTGCCGCGGATTTTTTTAATTAATTCAAATGAAAAATTTGCTTAAATCTTTTTAAATCTGCGTGAAAAATAGTAGCACACAGATTTAGCAGATCAAGCAGATAAAAAAATCCGCGATAATCCGCGTTTTTAGCAATCCGTGTCATCCGCGTTCCAATTCATCACAAAAAAATCAAAAATGAAAAAGAATATCATCATATCAACGTTTTTAATTTCAACTTCATTCTTTGCTCAGAATAAAGGTTTGGTTGCCAATTCAAACAGCCCGTATTCTAAATTGCAAAGTGTGAGTTTAGAAGATGTAAAATGGACAGACGGTTTTTGGAAAGAGCAATTTGATGTTGAAACCAAAAATACATTGCCTTATATGTGGGATTTGTATCATAACGATTCGATTTCTCACGCTTATAAAAATTTTGAAATTGCAGCCGGAGAAAGTAAAGGAACTTTTAAAGGGCCTTCTTTTCATGACGGCGATTTTTATAAAATTTTTGAAGGAATGGCAGCAACATATGCTGTAACAAAAGACAAAAAATTAGATGCGGAAATGGATAAAGCCATTGCGCTTTTTGCGAAAGTACAGCGCAAAGACGGTTATATTCATACTCCGGTTTTAATTGATGAACGCTGGGGAACTTTGGGTCCGGAAGAAGTAAAAAAGCAATTGGGTTTTGAGAAATACAATATGGGGCATTTAATGACCGCAGCTTGTATTCATTATCGAGCCACGGGAAAAACCAATTTTCTCGAAATAGCAAAAGGCGTTGCAGATTATTTATATGATTTCTACAAAAAAGCTTCACCAGAATTGGCGCGAAATGCCATTTGTCCTTCACATTATATGGGAATTGTCGAAATGTATCGCACAACAAAGAATCCCAAATATCTCGAATTGGCGAATAATCTAATTGATATTCGCGGAACCACAAATGACGGAACCGATGATAATCAGGACAGGATTCCGTTTAGACAGCAAACCACCGCAATGGGTCACGCCGTAAGGGCAAATTATCTTTATGCTGGCGTTGCAGATTTGTATGCAGAAACCGGAGAAAAGAAATTACTAGACAATCTGGAATCTATTTGGGATGATGTAACCTATAGAAAAATGTACATTACCGGAGCTTGCGGGGCTTTGTATGATGGTGTTTCTCCAGACGGAACATCTTACAACCCAACAGATGTGCAGAAAATCCATCAGGCTTACGGCAGACCTTTTCAATTGCCAAACGCTACGGCTCACACAGAAACCTGCGCCAATATTGGAAATGTTTTATGGAATTGGAGAATGCTTCAAATTACGGGCGATGCTAAATATGCAGATATTGTAGAGTTGGCACTTTATAATAGTGTTTTATCAGGAATGAGTTTAGAAGGAACAAAATTCTGTTATAATAATCCACTGAATGTTTCTAAAGATTTGCCTTTTAAACAAAGATGGAGCAAAGAACGCGAAGGTTATATTGCGCTTTCTAATTGTTGCGCACCAAACGTGACCAGAACTATTGCTGAGGTTAGTAATTATGCTTATAGTTTTTCAAAAGAAGGATTGTATGTGAATTTATACGGAAGTAATTCTTTAAAAACAACTTTGCCAAACGGCGAGAAAATAGAAATAGAACAGCAAACGAATTATCCCTGGGATGGAAAAATTACTTTGAAAATTGTAAAAGCACCAAATTCAGCATATGATTTTTTATTGAGAATTCCGGGTTGGAGTCAAAATGCCGAAATTTCAATAAATAATAAAAAAATAAATACTGCGGTTGTTTCGGGAACTTATTCTAAAATAAATCAAAAATGGAAAAAAGGAGATATTATCGAATTGAATATTCCAATGCCAGTTGAATTAATGCAGGCAAATCCGCTGGTGGAAGAAATAAAAAATCAAATTGCCGTAAAAAGAGGCCCTATTGTTTATTGTTTAGAGTCAAATCAGCTTCCTGCAAATACCAGTATTAATGAGGTTGTTTTAAATGCTAATTCTCAATTTACAACAAGTTTTATAGAATTAAACAATAGAAAACTGCTTACTATAAACGCAACTTCACTTACAGATCAGAACTCAGATTGGAATAAAAAGCTTTATCAGCCATTATCTGCGAAAAAAACTAAGGAATATAACTTAAAATTGATTCCATATTTTGCGTGGGGAAATGACGGGAAAGGTGAAATGACGGTTTGGCTGCCATATTAAAAGTTTATATTAAACGATTACAAAATGCTATTAATAAGAATTTACGTTTAAAAGTTAAAAAAGCTTGATAAACTTCAATAAAAATTAACATTTAGTGTTATACTAGCGTTTTTTTAATTTCTGTAGGTTTTTTATTCAGATTTGTATTGTTTATTTTAATTCTTTCTTATAAAAATATTAAATGTAACGCACTTAAAGTCAGTGACAGATGAACTGATTTTTAATGAATAAATAGCTTACAATTAATTTTGATGATTATTTTTCGATTTTCTACTCAAAAAAGGTTTGGGTATTCAATAATGTTCAAACCTTTTTGTTGTTTTTTTCTTTACGTACATTTTTTCTTTCTTTTTTTTATTAATATTGTTTTTTTAGATAGTTTTTTTTCAGATAATACTATTGAAACAGGATAGCACAGGACACTTGTAATACGCAATCGTTATATTTTTGGATCACAAATAAATAAATGTATTTTTAACATTTAACCTTTTAATGTTAAAACAATCAAAATACAATATTTCTTTTATTTGAAAAACTGACTAAACTAATAACCTAACCAAAACAAAAACATTTATGAAACAAGCACTTTTAAAGAGATGTAGTTTTCTTTTGTTTGCACTAATGAGCATAGTGAGTTATGCTCAAACTTCAAACACTGTAACCGTAACAGGAACAGTTACTGATAATGTATCAGGATTGCTTCCAGGGGTCAACGTAACAGAGAAATCTACAAAGAATTCGGTTACGACTGATTTTAATGGTTCATATTCAATTAAAGTTAAGCCAAATGCAACTTTAGTTTTTTCTTTCATCGGAATGAGAAAACAAGAAATAGCCATTGGAGGTCGTACAATAGTAAATGCTAAACTAGCAGAAGATTCTAATGAGTTGAATGATATTGTAGTTATTGCATACGGTACCCAGAAAAAGAATAATGTTACTGGAGCTATTGTTACTTTAAAGCCAGATGATTTTCAGGATCTGCCTGTTTCAAATTTATCTGAAGCGTTGAGAGGTTTGACCCCAGGCTTAAATGTGTCAGGAGGTTCGACTCGTCCTGGAGAGGCTGCAAATCTTCAAATACGTCAAACTTTTGGGTTTTCAAAGGATGGTAATTCATCTATTCCATTGGTAGTTATTGATGATATGGTGCAAATTGATCCTCAAAACGGGAAACCTACATTGGAAACATTTAATCAATTGGATCCTTCAGAAATTGAAAGTATGACAGTCTTAAAAGATGGTTCTGCGGCGATTTACGGATCTAGAGCTTCACAAGGAGCTATTATAGTAAAGACTAAAAGAGGAAAATCTGGAAAACCAAAGTTTACCTATTATAGTCAATATTCAATGAATGATGCAGTAAGTCATAGTAAAACAATGAATGCTTATGAACATGGAATTTGGAAAAATAGATTTTTGAATTCTAAATTGGATGCAGATAAATCTAAATATTTCTCTGATGCTGAGCTTGAACAAATGAAAGGTTTGGATTATGATTGGCTTAAAAAAGCATGGAAACCTGGTATTCAGCAAAGACAGTCTCTTTCTGCAAGTGGAGGAACTGAAAAAGCGACTTATTTTGCAGGTATTACGTACTTTGATCAAGGACCTAACTTAGGAGAACAAGATTATAAAAAATGGAATTTCAGAACAGGAACTAATATAAAAATCTCTAAGGATTTAGAATTTTCTGCTTCCGTTTCTGCTATTACAACTGATGTGACTAAATCATTTTCTAAGGCTTCAGCGAGCTTAAACGATAGTAGTTTTGGTTCAGCAGGAGGTGGAGAGCAAGCAGATTATGCTTACTTATTACACATGCCTAAATATATTCCGTGGGAAACTACTTTAAATGGTAAAACGTATTGGATGTCTCCGTTCGCACGAACAGATAATAACTTAGGAAGTGCAAACTCCAATACTACTATTGCAGGATGGAACTATTTTGCGGGTTTAGATGCTGGAAAACAAATAGAAGAGCAGTTTTCATATAATGTGAATTTGTCTCTGGAATATAAAATACCAGCTGTAAAAGGTTTAAGTGTAAAAGGAAGCTTTGCCAGAAGCCAATCAAGTAGTTACACAGAGCAGTATCAATTACCTTATGATTTACTTAGAATTTCTAATCATCACACACAGGATAATCACCTCTTAAATCCAAATTCTATTTTTGCAAATAATGGAGTTCCAGATACCAATATTCGTGGTTCAAGAGCTTATTATACTACAGATTTGGATAAATTAGTGCAAGCCAACTTTTTTGCTACATACGCCAGAACATTTGGAAATCATAATGTTTCAGCTATGTTTGGTTACGAACAATCAGAAGCGTGGAACAAACAAGTTCGTTTAGCTTACGAAGGAACTTCAAAAGACTTTTTAGGAAATAGTACTACTGCCGGACCAATAAGCACAAACTCACAAGCTGTAAAAGTGGAGTCTGGAACACAGTCTTACTTAGGACGTGTAAATTATAGTTTTAAAGACAGATATCTTGTTGAGTTTGTATTTAGAACTGATGCTTCTACTAAATTTGCACCAAACAATTACTGGGGCTCTTTCCCAGGTGCGCAGTTGGGTTGGGTTGTATCTAAAGAAGATTGGTTTACGGAGAATGTTTCCTGGATCAATAATTTGAAATTGCGTTACTCAATTGGAAAAACGGGTAAAGATAATATTGATTATTGGAGATGGCTGCAGTTTTATGAGCCATTGCCAGACAAAGGAGCTCAATTTGGATCTAATGGAGGTCTTTTAGGAGGTGGAATTACACCACGTCCAAATCCAAATGAAAATGTACATTGGGATACTACAATCAAAAACAATATAGGTATAGATCTTGCTTTTCTTAGAAATAGATTACAAGTTTCAGCAGATTACTATTATGATAGAACAACAGATGCTTTGATTGGATTGGCTGGTGAAGCAGGTACTCCAATTACAGTTGGAGGTGGTTTTGCAGAGGTGAATTATGCAGCGATTGATGCTTGGGGAACTGAATTTAGTTTAAACTGGAACGATAAGATTAAAGAAAACTTTAGTTATAATGTTGGGATAAACTTCGCATTTAACGATAATGAAGTTAAACAATACCCTACAATTGCAAGAACTGATGCAAATACTAATGTAATAGAGGTTGGTGCTTCTAATTTTTTCCCAACATGGGGATTCAAAACATGGAAAGGAACTTCAACAGGTGATGGTATCTTAAGAACAGACGAGGATGTAGCTAATTATTGGAATTATTTAACAGAGAGAGCTACAGCTGTAGGAGGAGTGCCTAACTATATGAATATTAGCAATGTAGCTTCTATGCGAAAAGGAATGTTAGCTTATGAAGATACGGCAGGAGTTTATAATGCATCAACAGGAACTCAGGCTGGGGCCGATGGTAGAATTATGACGAACGAGGATTATGTTAAGCTGGCTAATAGTAATAGAACTTATGGTTTTACAACCAATATGGGATTCAAATATAAAACGTTTTATTTCAGAACGCAGATTCAAACTTCTTGGGGAGGCTACAGGGCTATTGATTTAGTAAAACAAGGTACTGGTTCTACACATAATGATTGGGCTCACGAATCTTTTTGGACAGACATGTATGATGCTACTAATAATCCTAATGGTAAATATCCTAATATGGGACAACAGGACTATATTTTTGCCCCATCTGATTTTTGGCAATTAGATACTTTTAGATGTGTAGTTAGAAATGTGACTGTAGGATTTGAACTTCCAAGAGAAGCAATGAAACAGCTAAGTATCCAAAAAGCTACTTTAGGAATTACAGGTAACAACCTTTGGGATTTATATAATCCTTATCCGGATAATTATAGAAATATGTATGATGATTCAGCTTCCAGATATCCAACTCTTAGAACATGGTCAATTAATTTGAATGTATCATTCTAATTTTAATTAAAAAACAATTATGAAAGCAAAATTTTGTACATATATAATGATGATTCTTTTAATGGTATTAGGAGTTTCATGCAGTGATGACTTTTTAGAAGATAAAAAGCAATACAAGTATTACGATGAAGAATTCTTTAAAAGTGAAGAACGTGTTAATTGGTACGTAAACAATTTATATTTCGATTTTTATGATGGGTATAAAACACCTACAGCAGCGCTTGTTGGATCTTTTACTACCACTCAAACTTCTTATACAGAAGAAATAGGCGGTATTTCGGATATGATTAATCCAAATATAACTTTAGAAAACGCGGCGAATGGATCGGGTTATTTCGGAAAAACATTAGTTGAAAACCCTTCTAATGATCCATATAACAGAATTAGAGATTGCAATGTGATGTTGGAAAGAATTGATGTAGATGGAGCTAATTTGAGTGAAACATTTCGTAATCAGATTAAAGGGCAAATGTATTATTTACGTGCTATTCAATATTTTGATTTAATGCGTACTTATGGAGGCGTTCCAATAATAACAACTGTTCAGACTCCTTCTAAAGATGATCCTTCAATAAAAATACCGAGAGCAACAGTAACTGAATTGGTTAAACAAATTAATGCAGATCTTGATTTAGCTGCTGGTTTATTGCCAAGTAAATGGCCAGCTAGTGATTACGGTCGATTTACTAAAGGTGCAGCATTAGCTCAAAAATCACGTGTTTTATTAACCTATGCCAGCCCATTATTTAATAAAAACTGGGATTCATCAACTGAGCGTTGGGATGCTGCTTTAGCAGCGGGATTAGCAGCAGAAGCAGAATTAACTTCAGCAGGCCACGGTTTATATGGTTCAACTGCAAAAGATTGGGAAAGAATGTTTTATATTAATGATAATGCATTCATATCTGAAGCTATAGTTGTTAAACTTTTGGCAAGCAGTACTACAGTTACTACTTCTTTACAGTCAAATAACTCTTGGGAAAGATCGATTAGATTGGCGAGCCAAGGCGGACAAGGAAGCGGAGGAGTTGATGCTCCAAAAGGTATGATTGACTTATTTCCTATGGCCAGTGGAAAAAGACCTACTTCTGGTAATAATTATGACCCATTCTTGTTTTTTAAAGATCGTGATCCACGTTTTTATAGAACTTTTGGTTTTTCAGGAAGTTACTGGCCTTACAATAATAGTTTGCCTGCAGCTGCAGCACCTACTGTTTGGGCTTATCGTTGGTCAACTAATGCAACTAACGGTTTTGCTTTTAGTATGGGCAATGATGTAGCGAGTCCGGCTTTTATTCGTAAAATGTCAAGTCCTACAGTAAGTAATGCATCTAACTTTCAAATTTCAGGAACAGATATTATGGAATATCGTTTTGCTGAGTTAGTATTGAACATTGCAGAATGTTATGCTGCTAAAGGTGACATTGGTAATACCATTGCTTATTTAGAAAGAATTCGTAAACGTGTTGGTATTAATCCGTTAGATAATTACGGAATTGGTTTATTGGCAGACAAATATTCAGCTCTTGAAGCTTGTCTATACGAGCGTAGAGTTGAATTAGCTTATGAAGGAAAACGTTTCTGGGATGTCCAAAGATGGATGCTTTATAGTGACGACGCCTCTATTAATGATGCAACAAATTCTAAACTTGGTATTCCGGTAATAAACGGCACTCAGCGTATTGGAAATTACTTACATTATAAAAACGGAATTAGTGCTGCAGGTACAGATCCTTTAGCTGCTGCCCGCGCTTCTATTTCTGTTGATCCGGATGCAGCAAACTTTCAGACTCAAATTACTGCTTTATCAACTTTTTATACTAATAATTTTGAATTGCGTTCTCCTCCAACACCGATGGATAATGTAAGTAGTGTAGCTACTCCTATTTCATGGAGATCAAATTATTATGTAATGGGACTTAATCAGAGTGCTTTGGTTGGTAATCCTTGGTTAACACAAACTATTGGATGGAAAGATGGTAATGGCGCTGCAGGTACTTATAACTTCCAAGAATAAATAAATTATATTGAAAAGAATTATATAAAACTTCTCACCTGTATTTCTAAAAATACAGGTGATTTGTTTAAAAAGAATTACCATAATTAAAAATTAGTATGAAAAATTTCACTTTATCGGCTCTTTTCCTATTGTTTTTAGGAAGTTTCCAATGTTTTGCGCAGTATCCCAAAATAAGTCCTGAAGTTCAGGCACAATCCAAAGTTATTATGGATGAAGCTGAAAAACGTTCAGATGAAGCCTGGGAAAAAGCGCTTGTAATTATTGAGGAAGAAGCCAAACACGGCAAACCATTTATTCCGTGGGCATCTAGACCAAATGATTTACCACAGGCAGAAATTCCTGCTTTTCCTGGTGCAGAAGGAGGCGGAATGTACACTTTTGGAGGACGTGGCGGAAATATTTACACCGTTACAAGTCTTGAAGACAGCGGACCTGGAACTTTACGTGAAGCGTGCGAAAAAGGTGGAGCAAGAATAATAGTTTTTAATGTTTCAGGAATTATCAGAATCAAAAGTCCGCTAATCATTCGTGCACCATATATTACTATTGCAGGACAAACTGCTCCTGGCGATGGGATTTGCGTGGCAGGAGAATCAGTTTGGATCAATACTCATGACGTAATAATCAGACATATGCGTTTCCGCAGAGGAGAAACTTTCGTAGGTCGTCGTGACGATGCCATTGGAGGAAATCCAGTTGGAAATATCATGATCGATCACGTTTCTGCAACTTGGGGATTGGATGAAAACATGTCAATGTACAGACATATGTACAGTCCGGGTGCGGGTTATCCGGATGTAAAAGTAGGTACAGTAAATATTACAATTCAAAACAGTTTATTCGGAGAAGCTTTAGATACTTACAACCATGCTTTCGGAAGTACTTTAGGCGGAGAAAATTGTGCTTTTATTAGAAACATGTGGGCAAATAATGCCGGAAGAAATCCTTCAATTGGATGGAATGGTATTTTCAATTTTGCAAACAATGTAGTTTTCAACTGGTATAACAGATCTACAGATGGTGGTGATTATACAGCAAACTACAACATCATGAACAACTTTTACAAACCAGGTCCGGTAACTAATTTGGCCGAGCCAATTAGCTACAGAATCTTAAAACCGGAATCAGGAAGAAGTAAATTGCCTTATATGGTTTTTGGAAGAGCTTATGTAAATGGAAACATTGTAAACGGAAATGAAAAAGTAACCAAAGACAACTGGGACGGCGGAATTCAAATCGAAAATAAAAAAGGTGAATTAATGACTTATGATGAAGCCAAAGTTTATTTTGATAAAATGAAAAGTGACAAACCTTTTCCAATGCCGTGGTTTCGTCCATTCATGAAAGCCGACGAAGCGTATGAATATGTATTGAAAAATGTTGGAGCAACGTTGCCAATCAGAGATAAAGTAGACGAAAGAATCGTAAGAACCGTAAAAACCGGAGTTCCTGAATATGCAAAAGGATTAGAGAAAAAAGAATTTTATCAGTTCGAACACAGACGTTTGCCGATGGATTCTTATAAAAAAGGAATTATTACAGATATTTCTCAGGTTGGAGGATATCCGGAATATAAAGGAAAACCTTATGTTGATACAGACAAAGATGGTATCCCTGATAAATGGGAGAAAAAACACGGATTAAATCCAAATGATCCAGCTGATGCCAAACTAGATTCAAACAACGACGGATATACAAACATCGAAGATTACATTAACGGAATCGATCCAACTAAAAAAGTAGACTGGAAAGATTTAAGCAATAATCAGGAAACACTAACAAAGTCTTTACAAGATTAACCTAAAAGAAAAATCAGCTAAATCTGCCAAATCTGCGTGAGAAAAAATTAGCAAGCAGATTTAGCAGATCACGCAGATGATTTATAGTGATTGTAATTTATAATTTATTAAAAATGAAATCAATAAAAAAATAAGTGTACTATTAATGTTATTGGTATTCTTTAATAGCATCGCACAAAAAAACTTAGATCCGGTATATATCAACGTTACCAACGAAAGAGCCGCTAAAATTGTAACCAAACTTGCTTTGTCAAATCCTGAAAAAGAAAAAACAGTTACAGAAATTATCGCACAGCAATTTAGAGACTTAAGCGAAATTCAGGATGGAAGAGATGCTGAAATTAAAAAAATAAAAGAAGACAGCAGTTTGTCTAAAGAAATACAAAATGAAAAAGTTGATAAATTAAAAGGAACTGCAGATAAAGAAATTGAAAAACTGCACAAATCTTATTTAAAAAAATTAGGAACGCAATTATCAGAAGATAAAATAATAGCAGTAAAAGACGGAATGACCTATGGCGTATTGCCAATTACCGTTGCAGGTTACAACGATATGCTGCCAAATTTAACCGCAGAACAAAAAGATTATATCTACAAAGCTTTAGTCGAAGCCAGAGAATTTGCAATGGATGGAGGATCATCCAAAGAAAAACATGGCTGGTTTGGAAAGTACAAAGGAAGAATCAACAATTATTTATCAAAAGAAGGTTACGACCTAAATAAAGAAAGTGCCGATTGGCATAAACGTTTGGAAGAACGAGAAAAAAACAAAGTAAAAGACACGACTTCAAAAGAATAATTTAAGTTTTAGGCTTTCGCCGACGTATAAATTGAAGTATAAATTTCAGATCCTATTTCTCATGCAAACCACCTTTCCCAAAAACACTCTGAAACGAACAATGATGATTATTTCATTCTGTTCTTTCTTTTCTTCCGCGTATGCGCAATATCCCGAAATTCCAAAACCGCTTCAGGATAAAACCGATGCGATTTTAGCCGATGAAGAAAAAAGATTGGCTGAAATCTGGACAAGCAATTATAATATTATTCAGGCCGAAGCAAAATTGGGACGCCCGTATTTACCGTGGGCCTCTTATCCTAAAGATTTTGTTCATGCCGATATTCCTGCTTTTCCCGGAGCTGAGGGCGGCGGCGCTTTTACCCCAGGCGGAAGAGGCGGAAAAATATTTGTAGTAACAAGTCTGGAAGACAGTGGAAAAGGAACTTTTCGTGAAGCATGTGAAGCCGTTGGAGCAAGAACAATCGTATTTAATGTTTCAGGAATTATTAAGTTAAAAAAGAGAATCAGCATGCGTGCTCCGTACGTTACCATTGCAGGTCAGACTGCTCCCGGTGATGGAATCTGTATTGCCGGAGAAACGTTAGAAATTGATACACATGACGTTATCATCAGATACATGCGTTTTCGCAGAGGCGCTACAGAAGTTACCCGTAGAGATGATGCACTTGGCGGAAATCCAATCGGGAATATTATCGTAGACCATTGCTCTGTAAGCTGGGGATTAGACGAAAACATTTCCTTATACAGACATCAGTTTCAGGCCAATGATAAATCAAAATTAGAAAAATTACCCGCTTGTAATATTACCATTCAAAACACCATTTCATCAGAAGGTTTAGATACATATAATCATGCTTTCGGAAGTACAATTGGTGGATTAAACAGCACATTTATGCGTAACTTGTGGGCTGATAATATTTCAAGAAATGCGTCTATCGGAATGTATGGTGATTTTAATTTTGTGAATAATGTGATTTTCAATTGGTGGAATCGTTCTCTTGACGGAGGAGATTATCGTTCGATGTTCAACATCATCAATAATTATTTCAAGCCGGGACCAATTACACCAACAGATCAGCCAATTCGTTACAGAATTTTAAAACCTGAATCTGGATATATGAAACCACAAACATACGGAAGAGCCTATGTTGATGGAAATTATATCGTTGGTTCTCCAGAAGTTACAAAAGACAACTGGAACGGTGGCGTACAATTGGAGGATCACTCAGAAGCTGAAACTAAAAATTATTTAGAGTTAATTAAACAGCCAAAACCGTTTTCAATGCCAAACATTACAATTATGAAAGCAGAAGAAGCGTATGAATTTGTATTGAAAAATGTTGGGGCAACCTTGCCAAAAAGAGATGCAGTCGACGAAAGAATAATCAAACAAGTTCGCACCGGAAAAATTGAAGCAAAAGATGGTTTGGAAAATGCGATTGGTGCAGAATTTATTAAAAGAAGATTACCCGCAGATTCGTATAAAAAAGGAATCATCACGAACCCAAATCAGGTTGGAGGTTATCCGGAATATAAAGGAAAAGTATATAAAGATTCTGATAATGATGGAATTGCAGATGCCTGGGAAAAGAAATTTGGTTTAAATCCAAATGATCCATCAGATGCAAATAAAGATGCAAACGGAGACGGTTATACCAATATTGAAAAATATTTTAATAATATAGATCCAAAAGGAAAAACGGATTGGACAAAATTTGAAAATAATACCGATACGTTATCAAAAGTATTATTGCAGTAAATTTAGAAGATAGAATAAAGAATATAGAGAAAAGATAATAAGAGTTCCGGAGGAACGGATCATATTGTAGGGATGGATTTTAATCCATTCTACACATAGTAATTCGCAAATCTTTTTTTAGCTTCTAGTGTGATTTCTCCTCCGTCGAAATGACAAGATTTTCGAAAATGTAAATTTTAAAATAGTATTGAATTGAATTTTAATCAGTTAAAAAATATTGCTTCTTTTAAAAACACATTACTTTTAATGTGTTTTGCTTTGTCTTTTGGTGAAAATATCACAGCACAAAACACATTCCCAGATATCGTAAAAACCAAAGAAGGCAAACTTTCTTTCACCGCAGACGCAAAAGGAAATCAAATTCCTGATTTTTCGTATGCAGGCTACATGGCTTCAGAAAAAGCGATTCCGAATGTGGAGAATAAAATTTTTGTTCCGAAACAAGAAGAAGATGCAACCCAAAGAATTCAGGCGGCGATTGATTATGTAAGTAATCTAAAACCGAACAAATCAGGTTTTCGAGGTGCTGTACTTTTAGACAAAGGAATTTTTAAAATCAACGGAACTTTATTCATCAGAAAATCCGGAGTGGTTTTACGCGGAAGCGGAAACAATGAAAACGGAACAATTTTATTAGGAACCGGATTAAAAAGAGAAGCCGTAATTAGAATTTTAGGAGTTGATGATAAAAAACTAATTGAAACTTTCGAATTCAATACAACATATACACCGCTCGGAACAAAAATAATTCAATTAAAAAACGCATCAAAATTAAAACCATCTGATGAAATTGTCATTACAAAACCTTTAACCGCAAATTGGATTAAAGAACTAAAAATGGATGATTTTGGAGCAGAAACCGGTTGGATTGGTTGGAAAAAAGACGATTGGGATATTTCATGGAACAGAGTGGTAACCAAAATTAATGGAAATGAAGTAACACTAAACGCTCCGTTAACCATGACTTTGGATGACGTTTACGGAACTGCAAAAGTAACAGCCTATTCATGGTCAGGAAGAATTGAGCAAATCGGAATCGAAAATATCCTTTTGAAATCAGCTTATGATACTTCAAAACCAAAAGACGAAGAACACAGATGGTTTGGAATTACCATCGAAAACACAAAAAATGCCTGGGTAAAACAAGTCAGTTTCAAGCATTTTTCTGGAGGAGCAGTTTCGCTTTTAAAATCGGCACAGCAAATTACAGTTGAAGATTGTATTGCAACAGAACCAGTTTCTGAAATCGCAGGTTTTAGAAGACATACTTTTTATACCGAAGGCCAGCAAACTTTATTTCAACGTTGTTATTCAGAATACGGTTATCACGATTTTGCCGTAGGCGGATTTGGAACAACGGGTCCAAATGTCTTTATTCAATGCGAATCGTATTTACCTTTTAATAACAGCGGTGCGATTGGCAGTTGGGCAACCGGAGTTTTATTTGAAGTTTCTTATATCGACGGGCACGCTTTAAGTTACAATAACAGAGAACAAAACGGACGAGGCGCAGGCTGGACGGCCGCAAATAGTGTTATTTGGGAAACTTCGGCATCAAAAATAGAATGTTACAATCCGCCAACGGCACAAAACTGGGCTTTTGGGGTTTGGGGCGGCATCATGGCTGGCGACGGTCATTGGAAAGAAGTAAATGGTCATATCAATCCGAGAAGTTTGTTTTATGCACAGCTAGAAACTCGTTTAGGAGAACTTCCTGTTAAACCATTCATTTATGATTTAGGCTCAGAACCTTCATCAAGTCCGGCTGTTGAAGTCGCTCAGGAATTAACTAAAAATTCAGTTGCTCCAAAAGAAAGTCTAATCGAATGGATAGCCGAAGTTTCGAAATTAAATCCAATTGATACAAACAATTCAGGTCTTAAAAATGCGAATGATTTAAAGATAAATTCGGCACAAAATACAATTTCAAATACAAAAGTAATCGTAAAAAATGGTTGGCTTACTTACGATAATAAAATAATCGCCGGAAATCGATTAAGCGTGCCGTGGTGGCGAGGAAGTTTGAGAGATAGTGATATTTCGAAGTCATTGCCGGATATTACCAGATTTGTTCCGGGAAGAACCGGAACCGGATTTACAGATAATATCGACGAAGTTTCCGATTATTTGACAACCAAAAATATGATCGCTTTAGAACATAATTACGGTTTATGGTACGAAAGAAGAATGGACGATCACGAACGCGTTCGCCGTTTTGATGCTGATGTCTGGCCTCCGTTTTACGAACAGCCATTTGCCAGAAGCGGACAGGATTTTGCCTGGGATCAATTAAGTAAATATGACCTGACAAAATTCAATGATTGGTATTGGGAGCGCTTGTCACTTTTTGCTGATTTGGCCGAAACCAAAGGACAATTATTAATCAATCAGCAATATTTTCAACATAATATTATCGAAGCCGGAGCGCATTGGTCGAGCTCGCCTTGGCGTTCGGCAAACAATATAAACAGTACAGGATTTCCAGAGCCTCCGCCATATGCAGGCGATAAACGTATCTTTATGGCAGAACAATTTTATGATGTTACAAATCCTGCAAGAAGAAAATTACATGAGGGATTTATTCGTAAATCATTAGAAAATTTTCAGGAAAACAGCAACGTAATTCAGTTAACAAGTGCCGAATATACAGGTCCGCTTCACTTTATGGAATTCTGGCTGGATGAAGTTCAAAAATGGAAAAACGAAACGGGTAAAAAAGCAATTATAGGTTTAAGCGCTACAAAAGATGTTCAGGATGCTATTTTGAATGATGCCCAAAGAATCAAAACAGTTGATGCAATTGATATTCGTTACTGGTATTATAAAGAAGACGGATCGGCTTATGCGCCAGAAGGAGGGAAAAATTTAGCACCAAGACAACACGCAAGAAAACTCAAAACCGGAAAAGAAACAGACGATCAGGTATATCGCGCCGTTCGGGAATATCGCGAAAAATATCCTGAAAAAGTCATTTTATATTCAACAGATGGTTCGTCAAGATTTGGATGGCCGGCTTTAATGGCGGGAGCTTCATTATCAAACATTCCTAAAATTGCGCTTCCTGAGTTTTATTCCGCTTTAAGCGAAATGAAATTAGTTGCCGGAAATACATTTTCAGACAATATATGGACATTAGAAAATACAGGAAAAAGTTATCTTTTTTACATCAAAAATGAAAAAGAAATTTCAATTGATCTATCAGCATACAAAGGAGATTTTGAAGTGTACGCAATCAACGCTGCAACCGGAAATTTAACCAAAAAAGCAAATATCAAAGGAGGAAAAACAGTTGTAATTCCACAATCAGAGATAAAAGAAAAAGTACTTTTTATAGTAAAGAAAAATTAGCCCACGGATGACACAGATTAAACGGATTAGCGCAGATATAATTAAAAATTAAAGAATAAAATGAAATCTGCGCAATCTGCCAGATCTGCGTGAAATAAAAAAAAACCAGTGCAAACCAGTTCAATCCGTCAAAACCCGTGGCCGAAAAAACATAATTTCAAAATAAACCAAAATGAATCTGAAAATTAAATATCTATACACAATTTGTATAAGCTTTTTGCTGACAGCGCAAAGCGGATATTCTCAATCTGCAGAAAAAACAAAAGGCGCTTTACCAAAAATTAAAGTGTCAAAAAACCAGCATTATTTCGTAACCGAAGACGAAAAACCATTCTTTTGGTTGGGTGATACCGGCTGGCTGGCATTTGGAAAATTAGACAGAGAAAGCATAAATAAATATTTTCAGGATCGAAAAGCAAAAGGATTCAATGTTGTTCAGGTGATGGTTTTGCATAATATAAACGCGGTAAATGTTTATGGAGATGCCGCCCTGATAAACGAAGACGTTTCTAAACCTTTAACCACTGCAGGAAATAATTTCAATAATAAGGATGAATACGATTATTGGGATCACGTAGATTTCACTTTGGATGTTGCTCAGAAAAATGGAATCTACGTTGCAATGGTTCCCGTTTGGGGAACAAATGTTTCAAAAGGAAATAAGGTCAGCAAAGAACAGGCTGAAAAATATGCGAAGTTTTTAGCCGACAGATATAAAAACAGAACAAATGTAATTTGGTTAAACGGCGGAGACACACACGGAAACGAGTTTATGGATATCTGGAACGCCATCGGAAACACATTAAAAACAAATAATCCCGATCAGTTGGTGACTTTTCACCCTTTTGGAAGAACTGATTCTTCTGAAAATTATCATAATGCAAGCTGGCTGGATTTTAATATGTTTCAGTCAGGGCACAGAAGATACGATCAGGATTCAATTAAAACGAATTTCAAAGAAGACAATTACAAATTTGTACAGCGAGATTTAACTTTAAAACCAACAAAACCTACGCTTGACGGAGAACCATCTTACGAAGGAATTCCGCATGGTTTGCACGATACTTTACAGCCAAAATGGACAGACAATGACGTTCGTCGTTACGGATATTGGTCGGTTTTTGCCGGAGCTGCAGGTTATACATACGGCCATAATGCTGTAATGCAAATATTTAGAAAAGGCGATAAACCAGCGTACGGAAACAAAGAATTATGGAGTTCTGCCATCAACGCACCAGGAGCCGGACAAATGGTGTACATTAAAAAATTGATGTTAAGTTTTCCATATTTAGAAAGAATTCCGGATCAAACCTTAATCGCCAATCAAGGAGAAAAATACGATTATTTAGTGGCTACAAAAGGAGAAAAATACGCTTTGATTTACACTTACAACGGTAGAAAAATTATTCTGAATATGGGAAAAATTGCCGGAGACAAAGTAACCGCAAGTTGGTACAATCCAAGAAATGGAAAAGAAACAAAAATTGGAATTATAGAAAATAAAGGAACAAAGGAATTTCAACCATTGGGAGATAAAAAAGATGGAAATGACTGGGTTTTGATTTTGAAAACAAAATAAAGAATAACTCCAATCTTGTCATTTCTCCTCCTTCGAAATGACAAAAAACGAGAATAAAGATCTGCGCAATCTGCAAAATCTGCGTGAAACAAAACACACAAACATGAAAAATATATTAATCATTCTTTGTTTCATAACCACTTTCAACACTGCTTTCGCAAACGACGGCTGGCTGAATATCCTAAACGAAGGTGGAAATAACAAAGCAATAAAATGCACTGAAGCCATTCAAAATGCTATTGAAAAAGCATCAAAAAATGGAGGTGGAACAATTTTTTTCCTTCTGGGGAATATTTAACAGGCGCTTTAAAACTAAAAAGCAACATCACGATTCATTTAGATTCAGGTGCACTTTTGAAATTCTCAGACAATTTTGATGATTATTTGCCTTATGTAGAAATGCGTTACGAAGGTTTGGTAATGAAATCTTTTTCGCCATTATTTTATGCGAAGGATGCAGAAAATATCACCATAAAAGGAAGAGGCGTAATCGACGGACAAGGAAAAGCGTGGTGGAATGAAGTATATAGAATTGAAAGTGCCAAAGGACCAATTCCTCAAACTAAATACCAAAAA
This sequence comes from Flavobacterium sp. AC274, assembly GCF_979258275.1. Classification (NCBI taxonomy): domain Bacteria; kingdom Pseudomonadati; phylum Bacteroidota; class Flavobacteriia; order Flavobacteriales; family Flavobacteriaceae; genus Flavobacterium; species Flavobacterium sp. AC274. The sequence continues at coordinate 1,257,399 of NZ_OZ409852.1, forward strand.
ATGTGGGAAGAACAAAACAAAGGAATCGTATATTCTGATTATTATAAAAGAACGATTGACAAAAAGTTTTTCAGACCTTCTTTCTTTCAGGCTTATGGCTGCAAAAATATTTTAATCGAAGGCGTTACTTTTCAAAATTCACCTTTTTGGACGATAAATCCTGAGTTTTGTGATAATGTGACCGTAACCGGAATTTCAATTTTTAATCCGCATTCGCCAAATACAGACGGAATTAACCCTTCATCTTGTACCAATGTTCATATTTCGAATTGCCATATCAGCGTTGGAGATGATTGTATCACCATAAAATCAGGAAGAGATGAAGACGGACGTAAATATGGTAAAGCAACAGAAAATGTAACTATTACAAATTGCACGATGTTAAGCGGTCATGGTGGCGTTGTAATCGGAAGTGAAATGTCGGGAGGAATCAAAAAAATTACAATTTCAAACTGTGTTTTTGACGGAACAGATCGCGGAATTCGTATCAAAGCAGCGCGAGGAAGAGGCGGCGTTGTAGAAGATATTCGCGTCGATAATATTGTAATGAAAAACATCAAAGAAGAAGCAATTGTATTAAGCCTTTTTTACGATAAAGACACCAAAGTTGAACCTGTAACAGAAAAAACACCGATTTTCAGAAACATTCACATGAGCAATATTACAGGTTCGAATGTAAACAAAGCGGGACAAATTTTAGGAATTACCGAAATGCCAATTCAAAACATAACGTTCTCGAATATTAATATGGACGGAAAAGAAGGTTTTACGGTAAGTACAGCAACTGATGTTGAATTTCACGATGTAAAAGTAAACGCAACAGTGGGTTCTTCTTTCAAAATATCAGATTCAAAAAATATCATTTTAGATAATGTTGGTTCATCAACACCAATAAAAGGAGTTCCGGTTATTAAGTTGGATAATGTTTCGAATATGATGATTAATAATAATTTTCCATTTAATGCAACCGATGTTTTCATCGAAGCGGATGGAAAAGAAACGAAAAGTATTTTCCTGAAGAATAATGTTTTTAATAATGTAACAACGGTAGTTAAAAAAGGAAAAGATTTAGATAAAAAAGCAATTGCAGAATAGCATAATAATACAACACTAATTTCACGAATTAACACCAATTTAATTCGTGTTAATTTGTGAAATTAGTGTTCAATTAAACAACATGAAAAAAATCTTCATCATACTGGCTTTCTGTCTTTTTGCGATTAGTTATTCGCAGAAAAAGAAAGAACTATATCTTTTTACGTCGTTTAGAGAACCGGCAACAGAAGGTTTGTATCTGGCTTACAGCGAAGACGGTTATAATTGGAAAGGTCTCGAAGGATCATTTTTGAAACCAGAAATCGGAGCCAGCAAAATCATGCGCGACCCATCTATCACAAAAGGAGCCGACGGAACGTACCACATGGTTTGGACAACCGATTGGAAAGGCGGAAATGGTTTTGGATATGCCAGTTCTAAAGATTTGATTCATTGGTCAAAACAAGAATATATTCCGGTAATGAAGAACGAACCGGAAGTGGTAAACGTTTGGGCGCCGGAAATTTTTTATGATGATGTCAAAAAAGAATATATTATTATTTGGGCATCGACAATTCCGTTTCGATTTGAAAAAGGAGTTGAAGAAGAAAAAAATAATCATAGAATGTATTATATAACGACCAAGGATTTTAAAACATTCTCGGATACAAAATTATATTACAATCCGGGTTTTAGTGTGATCGATTGTGTGATTGTCAAAAAAAGCAAAAAAGATTATGTTTTGGTTTTGAAAGACAACACAAGACCTATGCGGAATATAAAAGTCGCTTTTGGAAAATCACCTTTAGGGCCATTCGGAAAAATTTCTGAGCCATTGACCGAATATTTATCAGAAGGACCAACTGTCGTTAAAATTGATAAAAATTGGCTTTTATATTATGACAATTACGGTTCAAAAAATTATAAAGCTTTAAGTACTTCAGATTTTGTTCATTTTGAAGATGTTTCTTCAAGAATAAGTCTTCCGGAAGGACACAAACACGGAACGATTACAACAATTTCTGATGAAGTTTTAAAAGGATTAATTGAAAAGAAATAAAACACAAATTTCACAAATTTTCACGAATTAAAAATGTAAAAAAAATCATTTCAATCGGTGAATCCCGATAGCCATCGGGAGTGGCAAAAAATAAATAGTATTGAATTTGTTTTCAACGCAAACCCGACAGGTTTTTAAAACCTGTCGGGTTTAACGAGAACATATCAAAAAACACAACACAATGATTACTTTCCAAAACATAAAAACCAACATCATAACTACAGCCGCAATTCTTTTGATTGGTACAGCTGTAAATGCGCAGAATGACACCGTGCGTTATGTTGGTAAAACACTTTCAAATGTCGATTACCATCACGGGCAATTAAGTCCGGCGGTTGGAGTTCACGCTACTCAGATAATGCGCGCAAGCCGTGAACATCCGGAAAAAGCAGATGGTTTCGGATGGACATACAATCACCAGCCAACAATGGCGTATTGGAATGATTCTTTTTATCTCCAATATTTAAGCGATCCTGCGGGAGAACATATTCCGCCAAGTCAGACATTGATTATGACTTCAAAAGATGGTGTGACTTGGAAAATGCCAAAAGTAATTTTTCCTATTTATCATATTCCAGACGGATGGAAGAAAGAAGGCGTAGAAGGCATTGCCAAAAATCTGGATGCGATTATGCACCAAAGAATGGGTTTTTATACTTCAAAAGACAAACGACTTTTTGCTTTGGCGTATTACGGAATTGCGATGGATGAAAAAGACGATCCGAATGACGGAAAAGGAATTGGGCGCGTAATTCGAGAAATTAAAAAAGACGGAAGTTTTGGCGAAATTTATTTCATCAGATACAACAAATCATGGGATAAATCGAAATCCGCTTTTCCATTTTATACTCAGGCAAAAGACAAAGATTTGAAAAAAGCCTGCGAAGAAATTCTTTCAGATCCTTTGGTTTTACAGCAATGGGTTGAAGAAGCCGATCGCGATGACGAATTAATTCCGTTGAAAAAGCCTTATAAAGCGCTTAGTTCGTATCATTTACCAAACGGCGATGTAGTGGGTTTATGGAAACACGCTCTAACTTCAATAAGTAAAGATGGCGGAAAATCATGGGAATATATGCCCGTTCGTGCGCCTGGTTTTGTAAATAGCAACGCCAAAATCTGGGGACAGAAAACATCTGATAACCGTTATGCGACTGTTTATAATCCATCAGAATATCGCTGGCCATTAGCGATTTCGACAAGTGATGATGGTTTGAATTATAAAGATTTATTATTGGTTCACGGCGAGATTAGTCCCATGCGTTATGGGGGAATTATAAATCGGCAGGGCCGCAATATGTTCGCGGAATTTCTGAAGGTGACGGCATTCCGCCTGACGGAAAACTTTGGGTAAGTTACAGCGTTAATAAAGAAGATATTTGGGTGGCGTCGATTCCCGTTCCGGTTGTAAGTATCGTTACTGAAAATGCAAATGATATTTTTAACGAACTTCCAGACGGACAAGAATTAAAGTTATGGAATACGTATGATTTGTCTTGGGCTTCAACCAAAATCGAAAAGAAAGAGGGCAAAAAATGGCTAACTTTAAGAGATCAGGATAATTTTGATTACGCTCGTGCTGAACGTGTAATTCCGTTTGCAGAGAAAATGGAAGTAACTTTTACCGTTAAGCCAGAACAAAATAATCACGGTTTATTGCAGGTTGAATTTCAAAATGAACAAGGTTTACCAGCCGTTAGATTAACTTTTGATTCAGACGGACAATTGAAGACAAAAACCGGTGCGCGTTTTAATACAATTGCCAAATACGAAGCCGGAAAAGAATATAAAGTAAATGTGAAACTGAATGTGAAAACACGTTCGTACACGATAAAAGTAAACGACGAAAAAGAATCAACAAGAATTTTTTATGCGCCGATAGATGGTTTTGAAAGAATTATGTTCCGCACAGGTGAACAAAGATATTCTCCAAATCCTGATACAGCACCGGACACGGATGATTATGATGATTTGCCTCAAACCGGAAAATTAATTCCCGAAGCAGTTTTTAATATTCAGTCGTTGATGACGAAAAAGTTGTAAAAAATATAGAACGCGGATGACACGGATTCGCTAAAGCGAAGACGCGGATAAAAACGGATTTTTTTATTTTAATGAGAATAAAAAATCAATTTTAAAAAATCCGTTTTTATCCGCGTTTTTACGAAGTAAATCCGTTTCATCCGTGTTCAAAAATTTCAACAATAAGAAATGAAGAATTTCAAAAACATATTATTAGCAATTTGTCTTTTAGTAACTCTCGTTTCTAAAGGACAAATTTTGCCCGTACATCTAACCACAGAAATGGCTGATAATCCATTAGCAGTCGTTCAGAATCAACCAAGATTTAGCTGGCAATTAATCGCAAAAGAATCAAATACATCACAAATTGGGTATCAGATTTTGGTTGCGTCATCCGAAGAAAAACTAAAAAATGACGAAGGTGATATCTGGAACAGCTTAAGAGTAAACTCTTATCAAAATTTGCATATCGCTTTTGGCGGAAGCCCTTTAAAACCCGAAACCAAATATTTCTGGAAGGTTAAAGTCTGGAATCAGGAAGGTGAAATTTCAAAATGGAGTAAAACCGCTTTTTTCAGAATGGCTCCCAACGAATCCGATTTAAATCCAATCTGGATTGGTGCTATTACAAAAGCCGATAGCAATTTGCCGGAAGGAAGAAATTACCATTCGGCAACTTATAAAAGAGAAAAAAGATGCCATAATAAATGCTTCAGATTCTTTGTCGCGCAGAAGTATTATGCTTCGAAAACCTTTTAATCTTAAGAAAGAATTTAAAGAAGCTGTAGTTTATATTTCCGGATTGGGACATTATGAGTTAACCATCAACGGAAATAAAATTGGCAACAGTGAATTTGCGCCTTTATGGACAGATTATGACAAAACGGTCAATTACAATACTTATGAATTATCGGCAAAAGAATTGCAAAAAGGAGAAAATGTAATTGGTGTACTTTTAGGAAACGGAATGTACAATACGCTGGCTGAAAGATATACCAAGTTTTTTGTGAGTTTTGGTCCGCCAACTTTATTTTTCAAAATGAAAGTGGTTTACAAAGATGGCTCTGAAGAAATCATAAAATCGGATGAAAGCTGGAAATACAGCAAAAGTCCAATTACCTACAACAGCATTTTTGGAGGCGAAGATTACAACGCCAACTTAGAACAAAAAGGCTGGAATGAAAAAGGATTTAAAGATTCAAACTGGAAAAAAATTGTTGTTCAGGAAGCACCAAAAGGAGTTTTAAGAGCTCAGATTGCGCCGCCGATTACGGTTCAGAAACAATATGATGTTGTGGCATTTAAGGAACTTAAACCTAACTTTTTTGTTTTTAATATGGGACAAAATCTTTCGGGATTTACGACTATAAAAGTAAAAGGGAAAAAGGACAAACCGTTCGCGTTTGGGTTGGCGAAGGTTTAAATGATGACGGAACCGTTGGTCAGGGAAGATCGGGAAAACCTTATTATTATGACTATACTTTAAAAGGAGATGGTGTAGAAGAATGGCAGCCGAAATTCAGTTACTACGGTTTTCAATATGTGCAGATTGAGAACATCAATTATAAAGAAAACAAAGATAAAAACTTGCCAACGCTGCTAGATTTAAAATCAAATTTCATTTATAATTCCGCTGGCGAAGCAGGAACTTTTGAATCTTCAAATACAATTTTTAATAAAGCGCATGAACTGATCAATAACTCCATAAAAAGTAATTTTCAAAGTGTTTTTACCGATTGTCCGCAACGTGAAAAATTGGGTTGGCTGGAAGAAATTCACTTAAACGGACCGGGTTTAATGTTCAATTATAATCTCGAAAGTTTTATTCCCGCAACGATGCAAAACATCTCAGATTCGCAACGAGAAGACGGTTTAATACCGACAATTGTTCCTGAATATGTGGTTTTTGGAGGCGATTTTACCGATTCACCGGAATGGGGTGTAACCGGAGTAATTCTGCCCTGGATGTATTATGAATATTATGGCGACGCTTCTTTATTAGAGAAATATTATCCGGTAATGAAAAAGTACGTGGATTATTTAGGTACAAAAGCAAAAGATCATATTGTGTTGCACGGTTTGGGCGATTGGTACGATTACGGAACGCACGCGGCGGGATATTCAAAAAATAGTCCGATTGCACTTTCGGCGACTTCTCATTATTTTTATGGCGCAAGTTTGGTGGCAAAAGCGGCAAAATTGTTGAACAAAACAGAAGATATTTCGATATATGAAACTTTGACTTCAGATATAAAAAATGCTTTTAACAAGGAATTTTTCAATCCCGAAACCAAACAATATGGTACAAACAGCCAGTTTAGTAATGCCGTTCCCGTTTATATGGATATTGTAGAGCCGCAATATAAAGCGGCTGTAATGCAGAATTTATTAGCAGATATAAAAGCAAAAGGTGACCGATTAACAACGGGCGATGTTGGAAATCGTTATTTGTTTCAGGCTTTGGCACAAAATGGCGAAAACGAAATGATGTACAAAATGAACAATCATTACGATGCGCCGGGTTATGGTTTTCAGATTAAATTTGGTCTGACCACTTTAACCGAACAATGGGATCCGAGAAAAGGAAATTCATGGAATCACTTTATGATGGGACAAATTGAAGAATGGTTCTACCAAAGTTTGGCCGGAATTGTTCCTGATCCTGAAAATCCGGGTTTCAAACATTTTTTTATTCAGCCGGAAGTTGTTGGCGATATGACTTTTGTAAAAGCAACTTACAAATCTGTTTATGGAAATATTGCTTCGGAATGGGAAAAGAAAGATGGGAAATTAATTCTGAAAGTGGAGATTCCGGTGAATACATCGGCAACTATAAAATTGCCAATAGCAGCGGGTACAGAAGTAAAAGTAAACGGAAAAGTAACTAAATACCTGAGATTTGGATCAGGAAAATATACAATTGAATGTAAAATATAAAAATAAATTGGCACACAGATCAAACGGATTTCAACAGATGAGCACAGATTTTTTTTAAACTATCAAAATAAAATCCGCTCAACCCGCGTCATCCGCGTGCCAATGTCAACAACAAGAAATGAAGAAATTAAAAAACATAAGAAAGGCAATATTACTTTCAATTTTTGCAGTGAGTTTTGCAAATGCGCAAATAACGTCTGATGAAAATTACAGAAAACCCGTTTCAGAAACCTTAAAAAAGATTGAAACGGTTTTTAACGTAACGATAAACGATGACCGAGGCTTACTAAAAGGAAAAGAACTCGATTATGCTGATTGGAGAATTGAGCCAGGAAATTTACCAATCTCATTGACGAATATTTTAGCGCCGTTTGAATTAATGTATTTTAAACAACCGGACGGAACTTACATCATTAGAAAATATGAAAACCATAAAGTTTCAGTTGATAAAGGAAAAGAACGATTGTTTTATCTGGAAAGCCTTTACTCAACTAAAGAAGAATGGGAAAAACGTAAAACGGAGTTAAAAGCTTGTATGATTACATCATTTGGTTTAGACAAGGCGCCCCCAACACCAAAGTCTAAGCCACTTTTAACTCCAAAAAGAATTTATAAAGATTACAGTGTTGAAAATATCGGATTGGAAATTTTGCCGGGCGTTTATGTAACCGGTTCAATTTATAAACCGTATCCTTTCAATAAAAAAGCTCCGGTAATTCTAACTCCTGACGGACATTTTGGAGACGGAAGATATAGAAAAGACGAACAATATCGTTGTGCAATTCTGGCTAAAATGGGCGCAATTGTTGTGAGTTATGATTTGTTTGCGTGGGGAGAATCTTTGCTTCAGTTTCCGGAACAAACTCATAGGAATAGTATTGCATCAACGGTTCAGGTTTTAAGCGGAATCCGTTTATTGGATTATTTATCGACTCAAAAAAATGTTGATATGTCACGTGTTGGCGTTACAGGCGGATCGGGCGGTGGATCTCACACTATGTTTTTGGCGGCAATCGATGACAGAATTACGGTTTCTGCTCCGGTTGTAATGGTTTCGTCTCATTTTTCTGGGGGATGTCCTTGCGAAAGCGGTCGCGGAATTCACCTTTGCGGAAACGGAACAAACAATGCCGAAATTTCAGCGATGATGGCACCAAAACCACAATTAATAGTTTCTGATGGAAAAGACTGGACTTTGATGGTTCCTGAATTGGAATTTCCTTTTATCCAAAGAACATATGAATTGTACAGTAAAAAAGATTTGGTAGAAAACGCTCATTTTGCAAAAGAAGGACATGATTTCGGAGTTTCAAAACGTATGGCTTTGTATCCGTTTATGGCGAAATATTTAGGTTTAGATTTGAATAAAGTCAAAAATGAAAAAGGAGAAATTGACGAGTCAACTTGTGTGATTGAACCTTATGATAAATTATATGTTTTTGGAAATAAAGCCGAAAATTTACCTAAAAATGCTTTGAAAGATATCGACAAATTATATGAAATGTTTGGCGAGAAAAATAATAAGATTTATGAAGTTAAGAAGTAAGATGTAAAAGATAGCCACGAATTCACGAATTATTTTAAGCCAATTTTAATAATTAAAAATTCGTGAATTCGTGGCGAAAAAAATATACTCTATGAAATTAAAAAATAAAATAGCTGCGATTTGTGTTGGAATTTTTTCGTGTGCTGCAACAGCGCAAAGTAATAGTGATTTAAAACTTTGGTACGATAAACCAGCTGCAATCTGGAACGAAGCTTTGCCTTTGGGAAATGGTCGTTTGGGTGCGATGGTTTTTGGAGATCCGGCGGTGGAGCGTTTACAGTTGAATGAAGAAACCATTTGGGCGGGTTCACCAAACAGCAATGCACATACCAAATCGATAAAAGCTTTGCCAATTGTTCGTCAATTAATTTTTGATGGAAAATTTGATGAAGCTCAGGAATTGGCTACGCAGGATATTATGTCGCAAACCAATGACGGAATGCCATATCAAACTTTTGGGAGCGTTTATATTTCATTTCCGGGACATCAAAAATACACCAATTATTACAGAGATTTAGATATTGCCAATGCTACAGCAAAGATAAAATATACCGTAAACGGCGTTGAATTTACAAGAGAAATTCTGACGGCTTTTTCAGATCAGGTTATTGCGGTGAAACTTTCGGCAAGTCAACCAGGACAAATTACGTGTAATGTTTTTATGAATAGTCCAATTGATAAAACGGTTGCTTCAACTGAAGGAAACCAAATTATACTTTCTGGTTTGGGGACAAATTTTGAAGGGGTAAAAGGAAAAGTGAAATTTCAGGGAAGGTTAACGGCTAAAAATAAAGGTGGCGAAATTGACGCGAGCAACGGTGTCTTAAGTATTAATAAAGCAGATGAAGTAACTTTATACATTTCGATCGCAACGAATTTCAAAAATTATCAGGATATTTCAGAAGATGAAATTGCGAAAAGCAAAGGATATTTGGCGAAAGCCGAAACCAAAGATTTTGAAACGATAAAAAAAGCACATGTCGATTATTATCAAAAATTCTTCAACAGAGTTTCTTTTGATTTGGGAACAAACGACGCGGCTAAGAAACCAACCAACGAAAGAATCAGAGATTTCTCGAAACAATTCGATCCGCAATTGGCGAGTTTGTATTTTCAATTTGGGCGTTATCTTTTAATTTCGAGTTCACAGCCGGGCGGACAACCTGCGAATTTGCAAGGAATTTGGAATGATATGGTGACACCGCCCTGGGACAGTAAATACACCACAAACATTAATGCCGAAATGAATTATTGGCCTGCACAGGTAACCAATCTTCAGGAAATGCATGAACCTTTTGTTCAAATGGCAAAAGAATTAAGCGTTACGGGTGCCGAAACAGCCAGAATGATGTACAATGCGAGCGGTTGGGTTTTACACCACAATACCGATATTTGGCGCGTTACCGCTCCGGTTGATTCTGCTGCATCTGGAATGTGGCCAACTGGCGGTGCTTGGGTTTGTCAGGATTTATGGGAAAGATATTTATATACGGGAGATAAAAAATATCTGGAAGAAATTTATCCGATCATGAAAGGAGCAGCAGATTTCTTCCTTGACTTTATGGTTATCGATCCAAATACAAAATATTTAGTTGTAGTTCCTTCAAGTTCACCTGAGAACACACATGCGGGTGGAACCGGAAAAGCGACAATTGCTTCCGGAACGACAATGGATAATCAGTTGGTTTTTGATTTGTTTACGCATGTTATTGAAGCTTCCAAATTGGTTTCACCAGATGAGGCTTATACTAAAAAAGTAAGTGAAGCGCTGGCAAAAATGCCTCCAATGAAAGTGGGAAAACACAGTCAGTTACAAGAATGGCAGGATGATTGGGATAATCCGAAAGACAATCACCGACACGTTTCGCACTTGTACGGATTGTATCCAAGTAATCAGATTTCGGCAGTGAAAACTCCTGAATTATTTGAGGCAGCAAAACAATCTTTGATATACAGAACAGACGAATCGACAGGATGGTCGATGGGCTGGAAAGTAAATTTATGGGCCAGATTATTAGACGGAAACCATGCTTATAAACTGATTCAGGATCAACTGCATTTGGTAACGTCCGACCAAAGAAAAGGTGGTGGAACTTACCCAAATATGTTAGATGCGCACCAGCCGTTTCAAATTGATGGGAATTTTGGCTGTACTGCCGGAATTGCCGAAATGCTGATGCAAAGTCAGGAAGATGCCATTCATTTATTGCCGGCCTTACCAGACGTTTGGAAAGATGGAAGTATAAAAGGTTTGGTCGCTCGTGGCGGTTTTGTAATTGATTTGACCTGGAAAAACAATAAAGTTTCGGAGTTGAAAATTTATTCTAAAATAGGAGGAAACTGTAGATTAAAAGTAGAGAATACTTTAAAAGGATCGTCGCTTAAAAAAGCAAAAGGAAAAAATCCGAATTCGTTGTTTTATGATGTGGAAGTGAAGAAACCAATCATATCTGAAAAAGCGAATTTGAAGAAAGTTATGTTGCCAAAGTATAATGAATATGATGTTCAGATGAAAGCTGGACAGACTAATGTTTTTTATGGGAATTAATCTAAAAGTTTAGACCTGACAGGTTTTTAAAACCTGTCAGGTCTGGTTACGTTTCCTGCAATCCCGAAGCTTCGGGACAAAACCTTGTAGGTATGTATGAATTAGCAAGTCCAGTTTGTCATTTCGAGGAACGAGAAATCACATAAAGTTAAGACACACAGTTCGTCGCTCTCTGGATGTGATTTCTCGTTCCTCGAAATGACAAAAAGGTGTGAAAAAACTAAAGGTCTCTTGCGTGAGTGATGGTAGTGGAGCTCTCCCGATTTTCATCGGGAAGCGGGAACGGACAGTACGATTCGCCGCGGCGAACAAGCCCAAAGAATTTTAATAATAATTTGAATATGTTACATCATTTTAAATACAAAATAATAGTTTTTATAATCCTGATTGCAACTTTAAACAGCTGTAAATCTAGTGCGGATTATTCTCAAAAAGGAAAAGCAGTCATTTTAAAAGAAAAAAACTTTAAACATTATGTTGATTATTTCAACACGATGGAAGATGAGAATTTAAAATTTGCGATTCCGAATGATTCTGCCTGGGTTTGGATGGAAAAGAATATTCCGTTGTTTGAATGTCCGCAGCAAAATTTTGAGGAGATTTATTATTTCCGTTGGTGGAGCGCGCGCAAACATATTAAGAAAACTCCGCAGGGATTTGCGATTACAGAGTTTTTGGTAGATCGTTCTTATGCCGATAAATACAATATGATTAGTTGTGCGTTGGGACATCATATTAATGAATTTCGATGGGTTCATGATCCGCAATATTTGGAGCAGGATGTTCATTTGTGGTTTAGAGGAAATGATGGCAAACCGATGAAAAAGCTTCGAACTTTTAGCAGTTGGACTGCAGATGCTTTGTACAACAGGTATTTAGTAAATAAAGACGACAAATTTTTATTGGATATGTATCCTGATTTGGTTGCAGAATATGCAGCTTGGGAAGGAGACAGAAAACGAAAAGACGGCTTATTCTGGCAGTTTGATGTAAAAGACGGAATGGAAGAATCGTTAAGCGGTGCCAGAAAATTTAGAAATGCGCGCCCAACAATTAATAGTTATATGTTTGGAAATGCAACTGCTTTGGCGAAAATTGCAAAGCTAAAAGGCGATGCCAAACAAGAAAGTTATTTTGAAGCGAAAGCAGATACGCTTCAAAAATTAGTAGAAACCAAACTGTGGAACCCTAAAAGTGAATTCTTTGAGACCTTTACAGAAAAAGATACCTTAGCTCAGGTTCGTGAAGCAATCGGATTTATTCCGTGGTATTTTAATTTACCACAGAAAAATAAAGGTTTTGAGAAAGCGTGGGAACAAATTAAAGATGAAAAAGGATTTTCGGCGCCATTTGGTTTGACGACGGCCGAAAGAAGAAGCCCTCGTTTTAGAACGCACGGAACCGGAACCTGCGAATGGGACGGCGCTATTTGGCCTTTTGCCAGTTCGCAAACTTTAACGGCTTTGGCGAATGTTTTAAATAATTACGATCAGAATTTTGTTGCGAAAACTGATTATTTCAAACAAATGAACTTATATGTAGAATCGCAATACTATCGCGGAAGACCTTATTTAGGTGAATATCTGGACGAAACAACAGGATATTGGTTAATGGGTGACAGAGAAAGAAGCCGTTACTATAATCATTCGACTTTTAATGATTTGATGATTACAGGTTTGGTGGGTTTACGCCCGAGAGCGGATGAAAAAATAGAAGTGAATCCGTTGATTCCACAGGAAAAATGGGATTGGTTTTGTTTGGACAATGTTTTGTATCACGGCAATATTATTACGATTCTTTGGGATAAAACGGGAGAAAAATATCATAAAGGAAAAGGATTCAGGATTTTTAAAAATGGTAAGGAAATTGCGGTTTCTGAAAGATTGGAGAAATTGGTTTCGGAGTGAGAATTGGCACGCGGATGACGCAGGTAAAACGGATTGGCGCAGATTTTATTCTTGTTTTTGTGATTTCTCCCTTTGGAAGTTACACACTTGATGGAATTTCATAATTAGAGATCAAAAATAAATCAGTGCGAATCCGTTTAATCCGTCAAATCTGCGGGCAAAAAAATACTATCAGCATACCATTAAAACACAACACATGAAAAAGTTTTTTTACATACAACATTCATCATCATAACATTGATTTCTTTTTCGGCGAAAGCCCAAAACAAAATCAGCGTTACCAATTTGCAATGCGAAATGCTGAACAATCCGGAAGGAATTGATGTTGTAAAACCAAGATTGAGCTGGCAAATAAATGCAGATGTAAATGATGTAAAACAAACTTCTTATCAAATTTTGGTAGCTTCGACTTTGGAAAACTTAAATTCAAATAAGGCGGATTTATGGGATAGCGGAAAAATCGAAAGTAACGAATCTGTCAATATTATTTATAAAGGAAAAAAACTTGACGACAGACAAAATGCGTTTTGGAAAGTAACCGTTTGGACGAATAAAGGGGAAATTCAATCGAAAGAAAAGGCGAATTTTAGTATGGGAATTTTGAATTATGCCGATTGGAAATCAACACGCTGGATTGGTTATGAAAAAGCTTCTGCCGGAGATAGTATTTCTCAATATTCAAAATTGTCGGCGAGATATCTTCGAAAAGAAATTAATTTAAAAAAAGAAATTAAAAATGCTAAAGTCTATATCATGGGCTTAGGACTTTATGAGTTGTATATTAATGGAAATAAAATTGGCGATCAGGTTTTGGCGCCGGCTCCTACGGATTATACAAAAAATGTAAAATACAATGTTTTTGATGTGACTTCGCAATTGAAAGAAGGCAAAAATATGTTAGGAACGATTTTAGGAAACGGACGTTTTTTACCATGCGTCAGGATTATAAGCCGTATAAAATCAAAACTTTTGGTTACCCGAAAATGGCTTTGCAGCTTTTTGTTGAATATACGGATGGAGCAAAAGACGTAATTAGAACCGATGATACCTGGAAAGTAACCACAAACGGACCCATTTTATCGAACAACGAATACGACGGCGAAGAATACGACGCCAGAAAAGAAATGAAAAATTGGAACACCACCAATTTTGATGATAAAACTTGGTTAACAGCAGAATATGTTCAGGAACCGGGTGGTTTTTATGAAGCACAAATGACGCCGAATATGAAAATAATGGGCGAAGTAAAACCAAGTTCAATCAAGCAAACGCCAAGAGGAACTTATATTCTCGATATGGGTCAAAATATGGTCGGCTGGCTGCAATTGAAAGTAAAAGGAAAAAGTGGCGATAAAATCACGTTGAAATTTGCTGAATCATTACAAGCCGATGGATCTTTATATATCGACAATTTACGTGATGCCAGAACAACAGATGTTTATACTTTAAAAGGCGAAGGAGAAGAAATTTGGGAACCGACTTTTATATTTCACGGATTCCGTTTTGTAGAAGTTTCAGGATTTTCGACAAAACCAACTTTGGATAATTTTGTTGGAAAAGTGGTTTACGATGACATCAAAACAATTGGAACTTTTGAATCTTCGGATGCTGTGATGAACCAGATTTTCAAGAATGCCTATTGGGGAATTAGAGGAAATTATAAAGGAATGCCAATCGATTGTCCGCAGCGAAATGAGCGCCAGCCTTGGTTGGGCGACAGAACGACGGGAGCTTATGGCGAAAGTTTTTTATTCGATAACCAAACATTATATGCCAAATGGCTTGAAGATATTAAAAATGCACAAACTGCAGATGGCGGAATTCCGGATGTTGCGCCGGCATTTTGGCGTTATTACGGAGACAATGTAACCTGGCCGGGAACCTATATTACGGTTGCTGATATGTTGTATCAGCAATTTGGAGATAAAAAAGTAATCGAAAAACATTATCCATCGATGAAAAAATGGATTGTTTATATGGAAGAAAATTATCTGGTTAAAGATTTAATGACCAAAGACAAATACGGAGACTGGTGTGTTCCGCCGGAATCTTTAGAATTAATTCATTCCAAAGATTCGACCAGAACTACGAATGGTGAATTAATTGCGAGCGCTTTTTATTATCATTTACTGCAAAAAATGAAAAAATTTGCAACAATTAATGGGACAAATTCTGATGATATTCAATATTACGATTCACTTTCTGAAAGAATAAAAACGGCTTTTAATGTTAAGTTTTTCGATTCAAAAACAAATAAATATGCAAATAATACGGTAACGGCAAACTTGCTTCCGTTGACTTTTGGAATGGTTCCTGAAAATCTTCAGTCAAAAGTATTTGACAATATTGTGCATGAAGTTGAGGTAACGTACAAAAGTCATATAAGTACGGGCGTTATTGGAACTCAATTTTTAATGCGAACGTTATCTCAATTTGGAAGACCGGATTTAAGTTATAAACTGGCTTCAAATAATACTTATCCGAGTTGGGGTTATATGGCTAAAAACGGTGCCACTACGATTTGGGAATTATGGAATGGAAATACCGCAGATCCTAAAATGAATTCACAAAATCACGTAATGCTTTTGGGCGATTTATTGATTTGGTATTACGAAAATATAGCTGGAATAAAGAGTAATCCTGAAACTCCGGGTTTCAAACAAATCATCATGAAACCTGATTTTGAAACCGGATTAACTTTCGTAAACGCATCTTATGAATCTATTTACGGATTGATTAAAAGTGACTGGAAAAAGGCTAAAAATAAACTCGAATGGAAAATAAATATTCCGGCAAATAGTTCGGCAATCGTTTATTTACCAACTTCGGATATTTCAGCTGTAATGGTTAATAATCAAAAATTAACTGCTGCTTTTTCATCTTACTATAAAATTGAAAACAACAATTTGGTTCTCAATTTATCATCCGGTTCTTACGCTATCGTCGTAAAGCGTTAATTTTAGACAATTCGGGACAGTACAGGATACATTGTTAATTTTTTAGTGTTATTTTTACACTTAATAAATATTTTTACCTAAAAAAATAGTAGGAATGTATTTATAGTTGAAAATTTTAATTCATAATTAAATTAAGAATGAAGATAACAAAATTAGCATTTGTCTTGTTTGGACTTTTCCTTTTAGGAAGTTGTAAATCGGCTTTAGAAAAAAAGACTTGGAAAGAAGGTATTTTGGTAGATGAATTTATTTATGATAAAGCGCCTTATCCGTCTTGCCACGCGGTTACAATTGTCGAAGCAACAAATGGTGATTTAGTTTCATCCTGGTTTGGAGGAACGCACGAAAGACATCCTGATGTTTGTATCTATGTAAGCATCAAGCCGAAAGGAAGTGATAAATGGGGCGAAGGCGTTAAAGTTGCCGATGGCGTGATGAAAGAAGGTCCGAGATTGCCAACATGGAATCCGGTTCTGTATCAAATTCCGGGTGGCGATTTAATGCTTTTCTACAAAATAGGACCAAAACCATCAGAATGGTGGGGCGTAATCAGAACTTCATCTGATGGCGGAAAAACATGGTCTGAGGCTAAAAAAATGCCAGATGGATTTTTAGGACCAATCAAAAATAAGCCTGTTTTATTAAGCGACGGAACTTTATTATGTCCGTCAAGCATTGAAGGCGACGGTTGGAGACTTCGTATGGAATCTACTCCGGATTTCGGCAAAACATGGATAATGGGTGATACGCTGCCAAGAGGAAAACAAAAAATCAACGCTATTCAGCCAAGTATATTATTCCACAAAGATGGCAGTATCCAAGCCATTGGAAGAACCAGAAACAGAGCTATTTTTAGTACATTTTCTAAGGATAATGGAAAAACATGGTCAGACGTAGAATTGATAGGATTGCCAAATAACAATTCAGGAACAGATGCCGTAACGCTTAAAAACGGAAAACATCTATTAGTTTACAATCACGTTTTACCTCCGGGAACAGAAGCAAAAGGACCAAGAACGCCGTTGAATGTTTCTATTTCTGATGATGGAATTAACTGGAAAGCTGCTTTGGTTTTAGAAGATTCAAAAATCAGTCAATATTCATATCCTTCTATGATTCAGAGTTCTGACGGAATGGTGCATATTGTGTACACTTGGAGAAGAGAAAAACTGAAATATGTAAAAGTTGATCCAAGTAAATTAAAAGCACTTCCAATCAAAAACGGAATCTGGCCTGGAGACGAAAACAAAGTCGTAACCGCTGTTAAGGCTGAAGAAGAATAAGATTTTAAAATTTAACCATTAAGATATTAAGTTGCATTAAGCTTAATTTTCTTAGATCATAAAGTAAGTTTATTAAGCAGCACACTTAACTTTCTTAATATCTTAATGGTAAAAAACTAATATTTATGAATTTAGCTTATTTTAAGAAAAACAGTATTATCGTAATCTTAGCAGTTTTATCCTGCTCTTTCAATAGTTGCGCAACAGCTCAGTCATCAAACAAACAAAAATACAAAGTTGCGGTTTGCGACTGGATGATTTTAAAAAGACAAAAATTAGGCGCTTTTGGTTTGGCAAGCGAAATCAAAGCCGACGGAATAGAACTGGACATGGGCGGTTTAGGAAAAAGACCAACTTTTGACAGCAAATTGGGAGATCCCGTTGAAAGACAAAAGTTTCTTGATAAATCTAAAGAATTGCATGTGGGAATCAGTTCTATTGCCATGTCCGGATTCTATGCACAGTCTTTTGCCAAAAGAGAAACTATCGAACCTATGATTAATGATTGTGTAAAAGCAATGAAAGACATGAAAGTAAAAGTCGCTTATCTTCCGTTAGGAACAGAAAGTGATTTGGTTAAAAATCCGGAACTGCGCCCAATAATTGTTGAAAGATTAAAATGGGCAGGAAAACAAGTCGGCAAAATTGGCGGTGTAATCGCGATTGAAACTTCGCTAAATGCTACAGAAGAGAAAAAATTATTGGAAGAAATAGATTCTAAATACATTAAAAGTTCTTTCAATTTTGCCAATGCCGCAGACAACGGAAGAGATATTCCATCGGAATTAAAAATATTAGGCAAAAAACATTTGGCTCAAATTCATGCTTCGAATACAGATAAAGTCTGGCTTGAAAATGATACGATGATCAATATGCCGGAAATCAAAAAAACGCTGGACGAAATGAAATGGAGCGGCTGGCTAATTGTAGAGCGCTCTCGTGACGTAACACAAGTGCATAACGTAAAAGCCAATTATGGTGCAAACGTGGCCTATTTGAAAAAGATTTTTCAGAATTAATAAGCTTGTAAAAGTGCTGATTATGTAAAAGTTAAACATTACAAGTTCACACTTTTAATCTGCGTTTATCTGCTTAAATCTGCCCGATCTGCGTGCCATTATTTCACGCAGATCGGGCAGATTTAAGCAGATTTGGCAGATTAATTTTCACGCAAAGAATAAAAATTATAATACAATGAAATACTTTACTTTACTTTTTTAACCGTCTATACCACTTTCGCAACAGCGCAAAACATCACCATTGTTAGTGATTCAAAATCGCCAAGAGTGCAGTTTGGAGTGGAGAAATTATCTGAAACTTTATCTCAAAAAGGATTCAAAGTAATTGCTTCTGATAAAATAAATAAGAAAGATAAAGTCATTGTTATTGGCGAAAAAGGAACTGATTTTTGGAAACAAAATGCAAAATCGGCTAAAATCGACGATAGCCAATTAAGCAAGAAAGAAGGTTTTCAAATTCGCACTCAAAAAAATATCATTTACATCGAAGGAACAGATGCTTCTGGAGCTTTATATGGAGCATTAGAATTAACAGACCGTATTAAAGATTCAGGAAAACTTCCAACAGAAATTAATATCGCTGACAGTCCCGAAATGGTTTTAAGAGGCGCTTGTATCGGAATGCAGAAACCTGTTTACCTTCCGGGACGTGATGTTTACGAGTATCCGTATACGCCTGAAACTTTCCCTTGGTTTTATGATAAAAAACTATGGGTAAAGTATTTGGATATGCTGGTCGAGAACAGAATGAACTCCTTGTATTTATGGAACGGACATCCGTTTGCTTCTTTAGTAAAATTGAAGGAATATCCGTTTGCTGTAGAAGTTAGCGACGAAGATTTTAAAAAGAACGAAGAAATCTATAAATTCCTAACCGAAGAAGCCAACAAAAGAGGCATCTGGGTAATTCAGATGTTTTACAATATTATTGTTTCTAAGCCTTTTGCAGAACATTATAACATAAAAACACAAGATCGTTCAAGACCAATTACGCCCTTACTTTCAGATTATACCAGAAAATCTATCGCTGCTTTTATCGAAAAATATCCAAATGTTGGGTTAATGGTTTGTTTAGGAGAAGCAATCAATACAGTTGATGATGATGTAGAATGGTTTACGAAAACCATTATTCCAGGCGTTCGTGATGGCTTAGAGGCTTTAGGTAAAACAGAGGAACCGCCAATTATTTTGCGTTCGCATGATACCGATGGGCCTTTGGTGATGGAAAAATCACTTCCGTTATACAAAAATCTATACACAGAAAGTAAATATACCGGAGAATCTTTAACGACTTATACGCCGGGCGGACCTTGGGGCGAAACGCATAAACAATTAAGCGCTTTGCAATCAATTCATATAGAAAATGTTCATATTTTGGCAAATTTGGAACCATTTAGATACGGTTCGCCGGACTTTATCCAGAAAACGGTAAAAGCCATGCACAGCGTTCACGGCGCAAATGCATTGCATTTATATCCGCAGGCTTCGTATTGGGATTGGCCGTATTCTGCAGATAAAACAAAAACAGGCGAACGTTTACTGGAAATGGATCGTGACTGGATTTGGTACAAAGCATGGGCAAGATATGCGTGGGACAGTAAAAGAGACAGAAAAGAAGAAGTTCAATTTTGGGATAAAGATCTGGCTGCGAAATACGGAACCGATTTAGAAGCAGCAAACAACATTCAAAAAGCATACGACGAATCTGGAGAAATTGCTCCAAAAACATTAAGACGTTTCGGAATTACAGAAGGAAACCGTCAGACTTTATTATTAGGAATGTTCGAAAGCCAATTGGTTAATCCGGCAAAATGGCGTGTTTACCCAGGTTTCCATGAATCTTGTGGCCCAGCGGGAGAATTGCTTTTAGAATATGCTAAAAAAGAGTGGAATAAAGAACCGCATTCTGGAGAACTTCCAACTCAGATTATTGCCGAAATTACCCAACACGGGAAATTAGCCGTTGAAGCAATTGACAAAGCAGAAAAAAGTGTAACCAAAGACAAAGAAGAATTTCTACGTCTTAAAAACGATATGCATGCTTACAAAGCTTTTGCCGATTTCTTTTCAGAAAAAGTAAAAGCAGCCTTATTGGTGTTGAGATACAGTTATTCAAATGATATTTCAGATTTGGATAAAGCACTTCCACATTTAGAGAAAAGCATCGAATATTACGAAACATTAGTAAATTTAACGAAAGATAGTTATCTATACGCCAACAGCATGCAAACCGCACAACGCCGAATTCCTATTGGGGGCGATGACGGAAACAACAAAACATGGGCAGAATTATTACCGCATTATGAACGTGAATTGGTTAATTTTAAAAGAAATTTAGAGTTGCTAAAATCATCAAAAGATGGTAAAATTGCAACCAAAGAAGGAAAGCCGTGGCAAACTGCAGAAGTAACTTTACTAAGTGAAAACAAAGGAACGTATGCTGTAAAAAACGGTACAAAAGTGTACGGGACGCCAATTTCTGAATTGACGAAAATAGCTCCTGAATTACAAAACCTGAAAGGAATTGCATTTGAGGAAACAGCACAAAATGAGAAAGGAACACATCTGAAATTTAAAAATACAAAACCTGTAAAATTAGTTGTTGGGTATTTCAATTCAGATCAAAAGCGATTTTTGTTTCCGCCAAGTTTAGAAACAGATGCAGCCGGAAACGCTTATGGTCAGGCCGAAGTGATTTTAGCAAGCGCCATGAATTTAAAAGAATTACCTCGTGTAAACATTCATACCTACACGTTTCAGCCGGGTGAAAATGAATTGAATTTAGGAAAAGGAAGAGTGTTGATTTTAGGTTTTATCGACGCTAACCAAACCATAACACCGCGCGATGTGGGTTATATTGATACCGGAGAAAAAGGGGCGATTGACTGGTTGTTTTATTAATTAGAATAAGTTGGGCGTGTCCCTCCGGGTCGGGCTGTACGTTCCCGCTTTTTTTGAGGCGATGAAAAATCGCCTCAAAAAAGAGCTCCACTGCCATCCCTCACGCGAACTCTCAGTTAATTTAGACCTGACAGGTTTTTAAAACCTGTCAGGTCTAATTGAAGAAGTAAAATAACAAATAAACGAGAAATACACTTTCCTGCAAGTTTTTAAAACCTTGTAAGTATTCAAAGTCAACCTTATAAAAATTAAACCTACGAGGTTTTGGAAACCTCGCAGGATCAAAAAAGCATGAAGAAAACATTTTTTTTTATTTATTTTTTTTTAGTTTTTTGCTCTCTCCAGAGCCAGGTGAAACATGCGTCAGCGGAATTACGTAGAGAAATTTCGCTGAATTCATCTTGGGAAACTATAATCTTAAATAATCCCGTTCAGCAAGATGAAAGTTTTGTGAGCAACCCCAAAATTGATTCGCAATGGCAAAACGTAAATGTGCCTCATAACTGGGATCAATATTACGGTTACCGCCGAATGAAACATGGCAATTTGCACGGGAGTGCCTGGTACCATAAAACTTTTAAAGCTGATAAAAAAGACAAAGGCAAACGCCTTTTTTTGTATTTTGAAGGAGTTGGTTCATACGCTACAGTTTGGGTAAACGGGAAAAAAGTCGGCTCCCATAAAGGAGGAAGAACCACTTTTACAATCGATATTACAAACGCCGTTTCTTTTGATGGGGAGAATAAAATAATGGTCAAAGCAGATCATCCATCCTTCATTGCAGATCTTCCGTGGGTTTGCGGTGGCTGTTCCGGCGAATGGGGATTTTCTGAAGGTTCTCAGCCGCTTGGTATTTTCAGACCAGTTTCTTTAGTAATTACAGATGAGGTTCGTATCGAGCCTTTTGGTGTTCATATCTGGAATGACAAATCAATTTCTAAAGAAAAAGCGATTTTGCATACGACAACAGAAATCAAAAATTATGGAAAATCAAATCGGAACTTAACGATCGAAAATGTACTTTTTGATGCTGCAGGAAATAAAGTTGCCATAAGTAAAAGTGACATCAGAAATATTTCCGGAGAAACAAAAGAAATAACACACACACTTCCGGAAATTATAAATCCAAAATTGTGGTCTCCGTCAAGCCCTTATTTATACGAGTTGGTGACTTCCATTTTCGAAAACGGAAAGAAAATAGACCAAGTAAAAACATCTTACGGAATTCGTTGGGTAAGTTGGCCAGTTAGCCGTGACGGAAAAGACAATCGTTTTTATATTAATGATGAGCCTTTATTCATTAACGGAATTTGCGAATACGAACACATGATTGGAAACAGCCATTCGTTCTCAAACGAACAAATTCACGCCAGAATCGAACAGATAAAAGCAGCCGGATTTAATGCTTTTAGAGAAGCGCATCAACCACATAATTTACTTTATCAAAAAGAATTAGACGAAAACGGAATCCTGTTTTGGAGTCAGTTTTCGGCACATATTTGGTATGATACTCCGGAGTTTAAAGAGAATTTTAAAACCTTATTGCGAGAATGGATTAAGGAACGCAGAAACAGTCCATCAATCGTAATGTGGGGATTGCAGAATGAAAGTACAATTCCGAAGGAATTTGCAGAAGAATGCACGAAAATAATTCGCGAAATGGATCCGTTATCTGCTTCTCAAAGAATTGTAACCACTTGCAACGGCGGTGAAGGAACAGACTGGAATGTGGTACAAAACTGGTCTGGAACTTACGGCGGTGATCCTCTAAAATACCACCTCGAAATGACAACTCAGTTATTAAACGGAGAATACGGCGCATGGCGAACGGCAGATTTACACACCGAAGGAGAATTTGATCAGAAAGGAATTTTGAGCGAAAACAGATTTTCGCAACTAATGGAAATCAAAGTCCGCGAAGCCGAATCGGTAAAAGATAAAATTGCGGGACAATTTAACTGGCTTTTTGCTTCGCACGAAAATCCGGGACGTTCTCAAAATGGCGAAGGATTTCGTGATATTGATAAAGTTGGACCCATAAATTACAAAGGACTTTTTACTGTTTGGGGCGAACCTCTGGATGCGTATTATATGTACCGCGCCAATTATGTTTCGAACAAAACAAACCCGATGGTTTATATTGTTTCGCATTCCTGGCCAAGTCGTTGGGATTCGGCAGGTATCAAAAATGGAATCGATATTTACTCCAATTGCGATGAGGTTGAATTGTTTAATGATGCCAATAAATTATCATTAGGGAAATTGAAAAACCCGGGAATTGGGCAACATTTTCAGTTTAATAATGTCAATATTCAATATAATGTTTTGTACGCCGTGGGTTATGTAAACGGAAAAGCGGTTGCAAAAGATTATGTGGTTTTGAACACACTTTCGAAAGCACCAAATTTAAACGCATTATATAAAGATCAGGCTGATATTACTAAATCAAAAAAAGGATACAATTATATTTACAGAGTAAATTGTGGAGGTTCTGAATTTACAGATTCATCTGGAAATACATGGTTTACCGATACACACAAAAACGGACAATATACTTGGGGATCTTTGTCATGGACAGATAAATTTGAGAAATTACCCGATTTTTATGCGAGCCAAAGAACTACTTTCGATCCAATTTCGGGAACAAAAGATCCTGAATTATTTCAAAGTTTTAGATACGGAGTTGATAAACTGAGTTACGAATTTCCTGTTGCCGATGGAGAATATTTGGTCGAATTGTATTTTACAGAACCGTGGTACGGAACCGGCGGCGGTTTAAATTGCAAAGGCTGGCGTATGTTTGATGTTGCTATAAACGAGAATGTTGTTCTAAAAGATTTTGATATTTGGGCAGAAGCCGGACATCATAAAGCCTTAAAGAAAACTTTTTTGGTAAAAAGCAAAAATGGAAAAATCAGCATTAATTTTCCAAATGTAAAATCTGGCCAGGCGATCATTTCTGCCATTGCAATCGGTACAAAAAAGAGATTTGAGAAACCGGCAGATACATCACCAAAAAACATTCAGAATCTTGTTTTAAGTTCTTATGATAAAACGATTAATCGAGTTGCGTCCTGGTTGGGTATAAATTCCAAACAATATTCTGATGCTGATCTTGTTTTTACCCAATTGCCTTCGGAGGTTTTTGGAGCAGATTATTTGCAGTTTTCTTCCAAATCAAAAGTTTCAGGTTCGTTTACGGTTAAAGAAGATTCGGATGTTTATTTTTTGATTGACAATACAATCAAAACACAATTTGTCTGGTTAGCTGATTATAAAAAATCAGAAGAAATGGCAAAAAATAGTAGTACTATTGAATTTGGTATTTTTTCGAAAAAAGTAAAAAAAGGAGATAAAGTTACATTTGATAATTCAGAAATTGTGAATTCTATTATTGTCGTTCCTACTTATGATATGGGCGAAAAAGACGATTCGCGTCAGACTTTGGTTCTGGAAGCAGAAAATGCAAAAACAACCGGAACCGATATTGTAAAAGGAAATTTTAAAAAAGCCGATTATATCGAGTTCACCAAAAAAACAAAAAACAGCATTGAGTTTGAAGTAAAACCTGGAGTTGCCGGAATTTATTTAATGCGTTTTAAATTCATGAACAGAAACGAAACACCATTAAAAGTAAAATTTAAAATGGAAGATGCCTACGGAATTTTAATGCGAAACGATACAATCGAATTTTTTCCTTCGCCAGAAAAATGGAAAGTTTTGAATACTACTTCGGGAGGATATATTAATGCCGGAACGTATAAAATTACTTTGGAAGGTGAGGATTTGAAAGGGTTGATGTTTGATTCTTTTGAATTTCAATAACGAGGTTTTTTTGAGGTGCAAAGAGGCAGAGGTTCAAAGGGACAAAGGTGATTGTAGAGGCAGCAGTGCGTCTAACGTAACCACAATATTGTCATCCCGAGGAACGAGGGATCACACTAGAAACTCTGCACAGAATGTCGACAATCTTTATAGAGCTTCTTGCGAGGACTTCGACTCCGCTCAGTCTGACAAATAGGACGTAATTAGATTATAAAAATAAGTTTATGAATAAAAAAATTCTACAAAAGACAACAATCGTTTTAGCAATAATATTGCTTACCACGACATCTTTTGCACAAGGGAAAAAGCCAGAATAATCGAAGATTTCAATAAAAACTGGAATTTCAAATTAGGAGATCATCCAGATGCAATTCAGGCAAATTTTAGTACTGCCGATTGGAGAACTTTGCAATTACCACACGATTGGAGTATTGAAGGCGCTTTTGACAAAGACAGTAAAACAAAACAAGCGCAAGGATTTTTACCGGCTGGAAAAGGCTGGTATCGTAAAACGTTTACCGTTCCTGCAAGCTTTAAAAGCAAAACTATTTCGGTAGAATTTGATGGTGTTTTTAAAAACAGCGAGGTATTCATTAACGGACATTCTTTAGGAATTCGTCCTAACGGCTATATTTCATTTTCTTATGATTTGTCTCAATTTTTAAATTTTGGTCAGCCCAATATTATCGCTGTAAAAGTTGATAATGATGCTCAGCCTAATTCGAGATGGTATACAGGATCTGGAATTTACAGAAACGTGCGTTTGGTAATCGCCGAAAAATTGCATGTTGCCGAATGGGGAACTTTTGTAACAACGCCGGAAATTTATAAAGAAAAAGCTTTGGTTCATTTAGAAGTTGAGGTTAAAAATGATTCGGATAGAGAAAAGGAATTTATATTGGTTTCTACCATTTTGGATAAAAATAATGATGACGTTGCCGAGGTACAAGCAACAGGAAAAATTGCAGCAAATTCATCTTCAAAAAGATTCAGGATTTTACTTTAAAAAAACCAAAACTATGGGATACGGAAAATCCATATTTGTATAAAATCATCACTAAAATTTATGAGAAAGGGGAATTGGCTGATAATTACGAAACACCGCTTGGAGTTCGTTTTTTTGATTTTGATGCAGAAAAAGGATTTTCATTAAACGGAAAACCAACAAAAATTTTAGGCGTTTGCCTGCATCATGATAACGGAGCTTTGGGTGCGGTTGAAAATATTCATGCGTTAAAAAGAAAGTTAGTTTTAATGAAAGAAATGGGCGTAAATGCCATTAGAATGTCACATAATCCGCATTCGTTAGAAATGATGCAATTGTGCGACGAAATGGGTTTTATTGTTCAGGATGAGGCTTTTGATGTTTGGAAAAAGAAAAAAGTAACCAACGATTATCATAAAGATTGGGATGCGTGGCATAAAAAAGATTTAGAGGATTTTATCAAAAGAGACCGTAATCATCCATCGGTTATGATGTGGAGTATTGGTAACGAAATCCGTGAACAATTTGATAGTACGGGAATTGCGATTACGAAAGAATTGGCAAAAATCGTAAAATCGTTAGATATAACACGTCCGGTAACTTCTGCTTTGACGGAGAATGTAATTGAGAAAAATTTTATTTATCAATCCGGTGCTTTAGATCTTTTGGGTTTTAATTACAAACACGAAGATTATAAAGATTTTCCAACGCGATTTAAAGGGCAAAAAATAATTGCTTCAGAAAGTGTTTCGGCTTTGGAAACGCGTGGCCATTATGATTTTCCTGCGGATGGAATTAAAGCGTGGCCTCCAAAACATGGCGCTCCGTTTGATGGAAATGCAGATTGGACTGTTTCGGCTTTCGATCAGGTCAAATCGTATTGGGGCGCAACGCACGAAGAGAACTGGAAAACCATCAAGAAACAGGATTTCATGGCGGGAACTTTTATCTGGACGGGCTTTGATTATATCGGAGAACCTGATCCTTATCCGTATCCGGCAAGAAGTTCTTATTTCGGGATTGTAGATTTGGCCGGTTTCCCAAAAGATGTGTATTATATGTACCAAAGCGAATGGACAATAAAACCTGTTTTGCATATTTTTCCGCATTGGAATTGGGCAAAAGATCAGGAAGTTGATGTTTGGGCATACTACAATAATGCCGATGAAGTTGAATTATTCCTTAACGGAAAATCTCTTGGTAAAAAATCAAAACAAAATGATGATTTGCATATTTCATGGCGTATAAAATTTGAACCTGGAACTCTAAAAGCTATTTCGAGAAAAAACGGAAAAGTAGTTTTAGAAAAAGAAATTCATACTGCCGGAGATGCTGCAAAAATTGATTTAAAAGCAGACAAACAAGTCATCAAAAATGATGGTTATGATTTGGTTTATATTACGGTTTCTATTACAGATGCCGTTGGGAATTCACTTCCAACAGCAAATGATTTAATTAATTTTGAAGTTTCGGGCGGAGGAAAATTAGTTGGCGTTGATAACGGTTATCAGGCCAATCTGGATTCTTTTAAAGCGAGTTCGTGTAAATTATTTAATGGAAAATGTATTGCGATTATTCAGTCGATTGGAAAGAGGGAAACAATAAAAATTAAAGCTTCGACTGGAAATGGGATTCCGGATGCTGTTCTTGAATTGAAAGTTGATTAAATAAAATCTTTAAATACTATAAAACTCCATTAACAATAATGGAGTTTTTTTATGTTTATAATTAATAAAGTTTCCAGTTAATAGGTGTAGTCCCTACGGGACAAAAAATGGCACAAATAAATTGATTTCTACCGATATGTAATCTCTCCGAGATATTTTTTATTACTCCGTTAGGAGTTAAATATTGGTAGAAATAATGAAAGACACACCGTAGAAATATCCCGTAGGGATTATATTTTTTTACAACCAACTTATTTGTTGAATAGTTAAACCCGCAACTTGAATTAATTACTAAAATTCAGGTTAATTAAGTTTTCGGTTTGTAATAAATAAATTTATATTAGCATAAGCAAACAAATTATATAAGCCTGAATTTTTAACTTCAAACAGAAATAATAAAATGATTTGTACCATTTATTCACACAATGTTGGATTTGATACTATTAAAGAATTAATCTTGTCCAGCTTCCCAAAAGGTAATGCTGTCATTAGCAATCAGGATGAATTTGATATCATCAATCTTGAAATAAAAGGAGGAATTCTGGGTTCTTCAAAAAAAATAAAAATTGCTTATCGCGAAAGACTTAAACCTTCTTATCAAATTCCTGAAATCGATGATTCTGATTTAACAGCAAATTTAAAGGGACTTTATGGCTATGTAGATTCATTGCCAACAGTAAATGAAAAAGTAAAAGATTTGTTTCTTCATAAAATACAAACCCTGAATTGCGAATTTTCGATTATTCAGGAAAAAGGTGAAGTAAAAGAGTTAAAAACAGCAATCGAAAATATAGCAAACGAACTTGATGCGGTTTTATTTGTTCAGCCTGATACGGCTATCAGTAAATCTAGCGGACAGCATTTTTTAGACAAGAATTTAAATCTGATCATTGACGGTGAAGGCAATTGTGAAATTGATGAACTAGATGTCAAAATCAATTCAGTTTATTTTGATGGGGATCAAAATGAACTGGAAGAAGATCAAAAAAACAGAAAAGAGAATAACGAAAAAATTCTGGAAGCAAAAGGCATAAAAATCAACAAAAATCTGCCTTGTATAGAATCTGAAGCCGAAACGACTATAAGAACACCAAAAGAAATTGCACAAAGAGTAAGTGTTTTGGCCATGACAAATTTAGTGGCTTTTAATAGTATTGATCCAGACGTAGCGATTGATTATTTACAAAGTTATAATCTTTGGGATTTTGTTACAGAAAACGAAAAAGAGTTTCTGGCAGATCCAACAGATGACAAAAAAGCACAGGAAAGCTGGAAATGTGAAGGAATCTGGACTTTAATGTGGGCTTTGAAAAAGGTGGAGAACCTGGATTTTCCGGATGTGTTTTGCAATCTCGAAAATATAAGCCCCGAGGATTATCCCGTAGGTCCAGACAAAGATCCAAATGATTTTATAGATGCCATAGTTTCGACAAGATCTAAAAGTGAAATTTTAGATGCCGATGATTTGTATTACAGATACAATTGGGCTTGTGTTGACGAAAGAATTAATGGCAGACAAATCGAAGGCATAAATCCGGGAATTGTTTATGAAAGACAATATGCATTAAATTGGCTTATAAATTATATGGATCAGGATTGGGATTCTATTAGTTGTGATACCTAAAAGCAAAATCAAAAACATAAACTAATTTGGAAACATTCAAAAATTCTGCAATTTTAGAAGAAATAGAAGTTAAGACAGATTCCTCGGTAAAGTCTTTTTTGGTTGTAGTTTTTACGGCAATCGCAGTTTTAATGATTTATAAATTGCCTAAAGAACTTCTTCAGTGGGAAAAGTTTAATCCTAATGGCATTTTTACAATTGCTTTTTTAGCGATTTCAATATTGTGTGTTTTGTCATGGTTATGGCTTTTGGATACTCAGCCAAAATTTATTATCAAGAAAGATGGTTTTTGGGTCAGAAAAACAATTCTTCCATTTTCTGCTCTTGAACTGATAAAATGGAATGATATTAAGCATGTTGAATACGATTCGGTAAAAGAAAAAAGAGGAAGATCTTTTTTCCTGGTAATTCATAGAAAAGAAAGTTCAAAAACAAATAAAATAGAACTAAGTGAAATTGATCAGCCTAAAGAATATGTTTTAGCTGTCATTAGAAAATTCACAACAATTATGAATTATGCTGACCGAATGAAAGTAACGCAATAATTTCATCTTAAATAAGAAACAATGAAACAGAATATTATCATAATAGTTTTATGCAGTATTGTTCTTTCCTTTACAATTAATGAGTTTGGATATTTGTTTATGTCTATTCCGTCTTTTGTCATTTTATCGTATAATTTATCTGATTTAATTTTAAAAATTATTCATAAAAAAGGCCAGCCTAAACGAGAACTGAATAAAAATTTTCAATACATCCTTTTTATTGGTTTAATTCCATCTGTATTTGTTTTCAGATATTTTGAAAACACAATTGGCGGATATAATTTGTTTTGGAAACTTGTGTTTTTGAGTTTGATTTTCAATGGTTTGTTTGTTGTGATTTTGAATAACTACCTTAATTCTAATGATGGATCAAAGTCAAATAATATATTTTGCATTTGTCTGTGTACTTTTATGTTGATTCCCAGTGTTGGAATCTTTATAAACACCAAGATTTCTAATGAAATCGAAAAGCAGCAGACCAATATAATTAACCACAAAAAATAAGTAAAAGTAGTAAAGGAGTAAGAAACTATGAACTTTTCATCAAAACGCAATATGACAGCAACGAACGATTGGATGTCAAAAAAGAATTGTATGAAGCGATTAGAGATGATAATGAAATAGTTTTGACTTTGCGAAAAGGAATATTGGGTTACGATTACGTTACAAAATTTGATGTGAAGTAAAACCATTCCTAATATAAAATAACAAATAACACCAACCCTTAAAACTCATTTTCCTCGGTCATATCTATAGTTTTTGGATTTAGGGTAGCTAGTTGTAAAACGATGGCAGTAACAACTACAAATAATAGAAGTACAAAAACGTGCCTCATTCCGCCATTATCAGCAGCTTTTCCTAAAAATTCGGTGATAATAGCCCCGGCCGAAATACCAACAAAATTCATAATTCCGTATCCGGTAGCCCTGTAACGAGGCGCAACAAACTGACAAAGAATAGGCATGTTGTTGGTGTCGTATATTCCAAATCCAATTCCAAAAAGGATCGCACCAAAAATAATAGCTTCTATGTCACAACAGTAGCCAAATAAAAACAATGCCGGAATGGTAAGAAACAATCCAATAGCGCTGGTGTAAATTCTTCCTTTAAGATGTTTCATCACCCATTTATCTGAAATGGCACCGCCAATTAAAACGCCAAAAAAGGAAGACATCGAAATCGTTACGGTTGCAATTGGTCCCGCTATAGACATGTCTAAATGTAAAGTTTCAGTAAATAAGGTGGGTAACCAGTTTTTGGCCGCCCAACCCGGTAAACTAGGTGCAGAGAAATAAAAGAGTAAAACCCAAAAGGAGATATTACCGAATAATATTCCCAACCCTTTGAACATTTGTCTGAATTCATAACTGACAGATGACTTTTTTGTAGGATCAAAAAAGTAAGTTTTCTTTTCCTGTAGAAAAAACAGCAGTACTAAACTATAAAGTACACCTAGTAAACCTACGGAGTGAAAGCTGAAATGCCAGGAAAAATGCTTAGAAATAGTAGCTCCAAAACCACCCAGCGCCTGTCCTAAATAAATCCCCGTGGTATGAATTGCAATAGCAAAAGAGCGTGTTTTTTCCTGATGGTAATCTGCAATTAAGGATAATGCAGCCGGAATATAAAAAGCTTCACTAAAACCCATAATTCCACGTAAAATATAAATTTGATTGAAAGTTGTGGCATACCCCATGGCCATTGTAACCCCAGACCAAATAAAAAGACTTCCTATGATTATTCTTTTTCGGTTAAATCTATCGGCTATAATTCCGGAAACAGGGCTCATTAGAGCATATATCCAAAGGAAAATAGCCATTAAGAGACCGAAATTTTCAGCTTTAGCCAATTCAGGAATGTCATCCATCATCGCTGATTTCATAGTAGAAAGCATTTGTCTGTCTAAATAATTCAATAAAGCTACAAACCACAACAAGCCAACAACAATCCATGGATAGGATTTTTTTCATTCAATTTTGCAATCATTTTCTTTTTTCAAAATAATGGCCGAATATACGAATTCAAACGCAACAGGAAATAATTGTTTTTGCATCTGTGCTACATAAATTAAAAGTAAATAAATTTAATTGTTGTCTCATTCACAATAATCTATTCTAATACAGTAATACAAAAACTCCATTAGCAATAATGGAGTTTTTTTATGCTCGTCATTTTAGCTAATGCAAACTCCAAAATGGCTAATTCCAACTTTATACTTCGGCTGATCTTTGCATTATAATTTTAAAACAAATTAAAAATGCAAAAGACAATTTTTATTACAGGAGCTTCATCAGGATTAGGAAAATCAACAGCAAAATTATTTCACAGCAAAGGCTGGCAGGTAATTGCCACAATGCGAAATCCTGAAAAGGAAACCGAATTAAATCAATTAAAAAACGTAATTCTACTTCCGCTTGATGTTTCAAATTCGGAACAAATAAAATCTACTATCAAAAATGTTACAGAGAAATATTCGGTAGATGTTGTGCTGAACAATGCCGGATATGGTTTAATTGGCGCTTTAGAATCTTTGAATGAAGAACAAATCGAACGGCAAATCGAGACCAATTTATTGGGCGTTATTAAAGTTTCTAAGGCTTTTGTATCTCACTTTCGTGAAAAGAAAAGTGGAACGTTTATTAATATAACGTCGACTTTTGGATTAATGGGTTTTCCGACTTGCTCTATTTACAGCGCTACCAAATTTGCGGTTGATGGTTTCTCTGAAAGTTTGGCTTCTGAATTAGTGCAATTCGGAATTCAGGTAAAAGTAGTCGCACCGGGCGGAATGCAAACCGATTTTACGACAAGATCTATGGATGGTGGGCAACATGAAGCGTATGAAAAACTAACTCAGGAAGTAAGTAAAGGCTATAGTGAAGAGCAAATTAGCAATTATACAAAAGCCGAAGATGTTGCCCAAATTATTTACGAAGCAGCGACCGATAATAAAACTCAATTGAGATATGTTGCCGGAAACGACGCAAACGCTTTATACGATGAACGTTTGAAATTGGGTGCCGAAACTCAGGTGCAAAATATCAAAACAATGTTTACTTTTTAATTTCGAAACAGATGAAAAATAAAGCGATAGAATTGACTACTTTTAAACTAAATGGTTTTACAACACAACAATTTATTGAGGCCAATGCAGAAATTGATGCATTTTTAAAACTTCAAAATGGATTTTGTTCGAGAACTATTTTCGAATTAAAAAAAGGTGTTGTTTATGATATGCTCGTTTGGGACAGCACCGAAGACGGCACAAATGCAATGCATAAATTAATGACAGAATTGAGCGATTCGGACGTACATGATATGATCGATCAAAGTTCTGTAAGCTGGAATATTGCACCAGTAGAACATTTTGTAAATTTGTACAATAGTATTGCTAAAAATGAAAAATCAGCCTAAAATATTCCAGTCCATATCAGAACTACATAAAGCGATGGGACAGCCAAAACCAATGCATCCGCTGATTAGTGTTTTGGATTATGGCAAAGCGATTTTTGACCCCAAGGATTTTGAACAGGGAATCATTTTAGATTTTTACAAGATATCTTTCAAGACAAATTTCTCCGGAAAATTACGATATGGACATGGATTTTATGATTTTGAAGAAGGCGGAATGTCGTTTGTTGCTCCCGGACAAATTTTAAAGATGCAAGAAGAAGAAGCGGATTATAGCGGAATGTCACTTAATATTCACCCTGATTTTATTCGGCCTTATACTTTAAATGAAAATATTAAAAAGTATGGTTTTTTCTCGTATTCTGCTGCCGAAGCTTTGTATTTGTCAGAGAAAGAAAAGGAAACAATTCTGGCGGTTTTTGCCAATATTCAGGACGAACTCGATCAGCGAATTGACAATTTTAGTCAGGATGTAATTATCTCGCAATTAGAATTGTTGCTTAATTACAGCAATCGGTTTTACAACAGACAGTTTATTACCCGAAAAGCGGTTAATAACGATGTGCTTTCGAAACTAGAAAACCTGCTCGAAGATTATTTTAATACCGAAAAACCGCTTGAAAATGGTTTGCCAACGGTACAATTTGTGGCAGATGAATTGCAATTGTCATCAAGATATTTGAGCGATTTATTGCGAAGTGTTTCTGGACAAAATACCCAGCAGTTTATTCATGATAAACTGATCGAAAAAGCAAAAGAATACATTGCAAAAGGAACTTTATCCATTTCTGAAATTGCATATAAACTTGGGTTTGAACATCCGCAATCGTTCAATAAATTATTCAAGAAAAAAACGAATGTAAGTCCGGTAGCGTTTCAGGAATTATTCAATAAAAATTAAATTATGGCATCAATAAATTTTGAACAATTAAAAGAACGTTCTTTAAAAATAAGAGCAAAATACCGAGAATTGGAACTTACACATCACGGTAGCGAATGGACGGTTGAAGAAGATGCATTGGCTTTTTTAACCGATGCAGGTTTAGTTGGGCGTCACGTAATGTCGCAGCAAGGAAGATGGCCAAAAGCAAATACAGAAGAAGAACTGAAACATAAATTAGGAGAGTCTATTTGGTGGCTTACCGTTTTGGCAGAAAGAATGAACATTAATATTGAAGAAGCAACTCAAGAGTTTTTAACCAAAACAGAAGAATTATTTGAGTAATACGTTTGATTGATTTTCTTCGATTTACATAAACAAAACAAAAAACTCCATTAGTAATAATGGAGTTTTTTGTTTTTAATAAATTAAGATTATAAATAGTAAGATGATTTTTATTCGTATTTTAAATATTTTAAGATATCAGTTTTTGTTGCCGCATAAGCTCTTGAAAGCACAATGATTAAAGTTAGAATTAATAACACAACAAATCCTAAAATAAAAGGAATTATGCTAATGTCGATTCTAAAAGCAAAATTCTCCAGCCATTTATTCAACAAATAATAAACAGGAAACAGCGCAATTAAAAAACCAACAATGCAGTACAAAACATATTGTTTCGACAGTTCTTTCAACAGCACATTTGTTTCGGCGCCAAGTGTTTTTCTGATGGCAATTTCTTTCATTCGTCTTTGTATCGAATAAGAGGCAACCGCAAATAAACCAAAAAGTGCAATTAGGATTACGACGATATTCAGTAATGAAAACAAGTTCTTTTGCTTAATATAAGATTCGTAAGTTCTCGCATATTCTTTGTCAACAAAATCATACCGAAAAGGATATTCGGTATCCACTTTTGCCCATAATTTTTCAATACTTTTAATCGTAGTTTCCAGATTATCAGATTTTACTTTTATGTAAACCCTGTTGATGTTGTGCGCCATATTAAAGGTTTTAATGTGATAGAAAACAATTGGCGGCACTTTTAATTCCGGGCTCAGTAAATTAAAGTCTTTAACAATACCAATGATTTTTAATTTCTGATCGCGTATCAGAAGTTCTTTCCCAATAGGATTTTTAAGCTTCATTAAATTTAAAGCACTTTCATTTATTATAACCGAATTAACCGTATCCGAAGCTAATTTTCTATCGAAATTTCTGCCTTCTTTCATTTTAACATTCAGCATTTCAAGTAAACCATAGTCTAAAGCGATACCTCTTTCTTTAAAAAGTTCATTGTTATAAAGAACGGGTGAAATCGAGTTATCAGATCCATCAAAACAAATAAGTCCGGTTGAAATTTGTTCAACACCTTTAATTTTGCCCAATTCCTGTTTTAAAGTATTGTATTTAGCAGAAATGGTTTGTTCTGCATTTTCGGATGTATATTCTGCCAACGGAATATTTAATGGAATTGTAAGAACCTGATCACCTTTAAAACCGAGATCTTTATTTTGCAAATATTGAATTTGCTGATAAACGATATTAGAACCAATTATAAAAAAGGCCGCAATTGCAAATTGAAAAATAAGCATTCCGTTACGGAGCCAGATTCCGTTTTTGCTTCTTTCGAAATTTCCTTTCAGAACTTTAAAAGTTTCGAAATTGGACACATAAATGGCCGGAAATAATCCTGCTGTCAAAATTGTAATGATAAAAATCAATATCAATTGTATGTAAAACTGACTGGCAAGAAGTACAATGTTTTTGTTTAAAAAGTTGTTGTAATACGGCAAAGTCAGTTCTACAATTACTAATGCCAGTAAAATAGAAAAACTCGTGGTTAAAACCGTTTCAAAAAGAAATTGTACAATAATATTACTTTTAGATGCACCCGAAATTTTACGTACTCCAACTTCTTTCGCCCGCTTTACGGCATTTGCAGTTGCGAGATTGATGTAATTAACAATTGATAAAATGAGAATTAAAACGGATAACCCCATCATGATCATTAAAAACTGATAATTTCCCCGTGTTTCAGGATATCCGTCTGCAATCGAATGTAATCTGGCTTTTGACAATGGCTCAAGAACAACGTTAAAATAACCTACTTTTTTAGCCATTTCTTCGGGCGTAAAACCTGCTTCTTTGGAAAGTCGCGTAATAAAATCGTGGTTGTAAATTCTTTCGAGTTTCTGTCTTGTAAGATCAACTTTTGACGGGTCTTTTACTTTTAATAATAACTTTAAAATAAACGGATTTATGTGTCCGGAAGTTGTCAGTTCCTTCATTTTATTGATGATGGCATTTGGCGCAATCGAAGAATTGCCGGGAATATGATAAACCGCCCGTACAGAAAACAACTTGTCAAAGCATTTTATTTGTTTTCCAATGGGATTTTCATTTCCAAAAATTCTTTTAGCCGTAATATCTGAAATAGCAATGCTGGAATCATCTTTTATAGCTGAAATTGCATCGCCCAGAATAATTTTGAAAGGAAAAAAGAAAAGAAATTTTGTTCGACATTGATAATTTTATCTACAAATTGCTTCTTTCCGTTATAAATAATTTTATCCTTTTGATACCAACTGTCCGCATACATTATAGTTTCGATATTTGGATCTTCATCCAACGCAGGTTTCAGGAATAAGGCACAATCTGACCATGCCGGCATATCGCTTAGTTGAATCAAAACCTGATAAACATTGTCTTTTTCAGGATTCCAGTCGTTGTAATTTTGTTCGTCGTTCCAATAAAGCAACGCGAAAATTAATCCGGATATACCAATTGACAATCCTAACATGTTTAAGAATGAGAAAAGTTTGTTGTGCTTTAATCGGTAAATAAATATATTGATATAGTTTAGTATCATTTATTCGTATTTTAAATATTTTAAGATATCAACTTTTGTTACTTGGTATGCTTTTGCCAAAACAACGGCAAGTGTCAGGAATAATAAAGACACAAAGGCAAGAATAAATGGTAAAATTGGAATATTGATGCGAAAAGCAAAATCTTCGAGCCAGTTTTTTAATAAAATATAAGCCGGAATAATTCCGATTAAAAATCCGATAATGCAGAAAACCACATATTGTTTAGAAAGTTCTTTGAGTAAAATATTGGTCTCAGCGCCAAGGGTTTTTCTAATAGCGATTTCTTTAAATCTTCTTTCCATAGAAAACGATGCCAAGGCAAACAATCCGAAAACGGCAATTAGAATTACAACCACATTCAACAGAGCAAATAAATTTCTTTGGTCTTCATACTTTTTGTAGGTTTTGGCGAAATTTTTATCCACAAAATTGTATTCGAAAGGATATTCTGCATCCACTTTTTTGAACCAAAAAGTCTTTAGGGAAGCAATAGTTTTGGAAATGTCTTTTGGTGAAATCTTTACAGAAACGTATTCTATATTGCCTTGCGTCCATTTCTGAGTATTTATATGAAATAAAATCATGGGATTAATTTCATTGTCTAAACCAGAATAGTGGAAGTTTTTAACGATTCCCACAACTTTATATTTTTCGCCATTCCAGCCGATTATTTTATCCAAAGGATTTTTTTCCTGCAAAGTTTTGGCTGCCACTTCATTCAGTAAAACATTAGAAATAGTATCGGATGCCAGTTTATCTGTGAGCGATCTTCCTTTTATAACTTTTATTTCCAACATTTCCAGCATTCCAAAATCAAACCCGATTTGCTGAATTACTGTCACTTTATTGTTATAAAATAAACCACCTCTTGAACTTTCATTTTCTCCAATAGAAAATGCCCCGGCAGAAACGGCTTCGACACCGTTAATTTTTTGAATTTCTTGTTGGATACTTTTATATTGCTCAAATTTACCTTTGCCTTTTTGTTCCCTAAAAGCAATATTCATGATTTGAGATCCTTTAAAACCTAAATCTTTTTCTACCATAAAATTGACCTGTTGGTAGACGATAAAAGAACCGATAATAAAAAAAGCAGCAATAGAAAATTGTATAACAAGCATGCTGTTTCTAATCCATATTCCACTTTTACTGCGGGAAAAATTTCCTTTTAAAACATTCAAAACAGCAAAATTTGAAATGTAAACTGCCGGAAAGACTCCACAAACAAAAATCACGACGATGAAGATTAAAACGAGCTGTAGGTAAAATTGTGATCCGGCGAGAATTAATTCTTTGTTTAAAAATTGATTGTAAAAAGGCAGCGAAATTTCAACAATTACGAGTGCTAGTAATACGGAAAATAAGGTAATTAACGCAGTTTCAAATACAAACTGAAATATGATTTGCAATTTTGTAGCGCCAATAATTTTTCTAACACCTACTTCTTTTGCGCGTTTTATGGCATTCGCCGTGGCTAAGTTGATATAGTTTACAATCGATAATATTAAAATTAAAATAGACAGCGCCATTAATATTTGTAAAAACTGAAGGTTTCCTGTTCCTTCCGGAAACGGATAATTCCCTTTGTAAAGTCTTGAATTTTCAAATGGGAGTAATTTAACCTTCAAGGGTTCACCGTACTTTTTTATAAACGCTTCAAGGGTCATGCCTTCTTTTCTTG
Organism: Flavobacterium sp. AC274; assembly: GCF_979258275.1. NCBI lineage: Bacteria > Pseudomonadati > Bacteroidota > Flavobacteriia > Flavobacteriales > Flavobacteriaceae > Flavobacterium > Flavobacterium sp. AC274. Next base: position 1,296,105 of record NZ_OZ409852.1, read on the forward strand.
CCTGCCTTTTGTAGTTTTTTTCGATAAACAGTTGTTCCATACTTTTAATGACAAGTCCTGCATCGTTTTTCTCTTTTAGTTTTAAGATTAAACCAAAATTAAAACCCCAATGGTCTTTAAGATGTTCCAGTTCTTCTTCAATAATGTTGGTGACTGCATTTGGCATTACAACAGATTTTCCGGGTATTCGATAGACACCGCGAACGACAAATAATTTGTCAGCATATTTTACCTGTTTGCCAACAGGGTTTTCATTCTTAAATAAACGAAAGGCAGTTTCTTCAGAAAAAACAATGCTTTGCGGATCGTGAAGTGCACTATTTGCATCACCGTATTTGAATTCAAATGGAAAAAAGAAAAGAAACTATTTTGGGCCGAAAATAGTTTATCGACCAACTCTGTTTTGCCATTATATTGTATCGTTTCTTTTGTGTAATAGGAATTGAAGTAGCAATAATTTTCTAAATATGAAGTCGTTGATTTTATTGCTGGCGCGGTGATGGCAGAATTTGTAGCAAATATAGTTCCATCTCCCACCTCATTCATTATGATATAGGATTTATCATTTGAAGCATTCCATTTATCATAAGAATGTTCATCGTTCCAATACAAAATTGAAAAAATTAATGCGGCAATTCCTATACTCAGGCCCAGAATATTCAAAGCTGTAAAAAGCTTATTGTTTTTAATGTGGTATATAAATATGTTTATCCAGTTAAGTATCATAGTTTTAGTTGTAGCGTTAAGAATAAAAAGAAGAGAATTGTCTTTTTTTATTCATATTTCAGATATCTCAAAACATCAATTTTAGTCACCTGATACGCTTTTGCCAAAACAATAGTTAGGGTCAAAACCATCAAACAAACAAATGCAGCAAAAAATGGAAGCAAAGGAATATCGATTCTAAAGGCAAAATTCTCCAGCCATTTTTGCAATAAAAGGTAAGCCGGCAGTATTCCGATTAAAAATCCGATAATGCAGAAAATCACATATTGTTTGGATAATCCTTTCAGTAAAGTATTGGTTTCCGCGCCAAGCGTTTTTCTGATGGCAATTTCCCGTAATCTTCTTTCCATAGAAAAAGATGCCAAAGCAAACAGTCCGAAAATGGCGATTAAGATTACTACAATGTTTAATAAAGCAAATAAATCTCTTTGGTTTTCATATTTTTTATACGATCTGGCAAAGTTTTTATCTACAAAAGTATACTCAAACGGATATTCGGAATCGACTTTTGTTTTCCAAAACTTTCCAATATTATCAATGGTTTGAGGCATTTCATTTGGTGAAATTTTGACTGAGATTGTATGCATTTCACTTTGAGACCATGATTGTGTTTTAATGTGATAGAAAATCATTGGGCCAATTTTGTTTTCAAGACCAAAAAAATTAAAGTCTTTTACAATTCCAACTACCCTGTAATTGCCATCTTGCCAATTTACTACCTTATTCAAGGGGTCTTTTTCTAATAATGTTTTTGCTGCAGTTTCATTTAATAAAACATTTGAAATCGTATCTGAGGCAATTTGTTCTGTTAAATCACGGCCTTTTATCACTTGAATACCCAGAAGCTTCAGTATTCCAAAATCAACACCCATTTGCTGTGTTATAACTTCCTGATGTGTTTTATAATGTAAACCAGCCCATGAATTTTCTATACCTCCAATAGAAAATGATGCTGCAGAAACAGCTTCAACACCGGTAATTTTTTGAAGTTCCTGTTGAACTGCTTTATAGCGGTCAAACTGCCCTTTTCCTTTTTTAGACTTAAATGAAATGTCTATAACCTGCGCTCCTTTAAAACCTAAATCTTTTTCGGCCATAAAATTTACCTGTTGGTACACAATAAAAGAACCAATGATAAAAAATGTGGCAATAGCAAATTGTAAAACCAACATTCCGTTACGAAGCCAAATCCCGCTTTTGCTTCTCGAAAAATTTCCTTTTAAAACTTTCAGCACTTCAAAATTTGAGATGTAGATGGCAGGAATAACACCAGAAACAAAAACAACAATAATGAAAATCAATATTAATTGAAGATAAAATTGATTTCCTAAAAGAATGAGATTTTTGTTTAATAAAGCGTTATAAAAAGGCAATGAAAGTTCTACAATTACCAATGAAATCAATACAGAAAACAGTGTAATTAATATCGTTTCAAATACAAATTGCATAATGATTTGCCATTTTGAGGCGCCAACAACTTTTCTTATTCCAACTTCTTTAGCTCGTTTTACAGCATTTGCAGTTGCCAGATTAATATAATTGGCAATCGATAATAACAAAATAAGTATGGATAAACCTATCAATATTCGCAAAAAAATCACATTAGCATTTCCTTCCGCAAATGCCGTGTTTCCGTTATATAATCTTGCACTCGTAAGCGGTAATAACTGTGCTTTAATAGGTTCTCCGTATCTTTTTATGAACGACTCAAGGTCTAAACCTTCTGCCTTTGCCTGTTTTTTATAGTTTTCTTCAAGAAAGATTTGATCCAGTTTTTTAATGACAGCGATTGTATCTCTTGCGTTTTTTAGCTTTAGCATTAATCCATAATTCAACCCCAGCTTTCCCTGTTTTTTCTAAATCATCTTCTATTACCGTTGTAACTGCAGATGGCATCACCGAAGATTTTTCGTTTAATCGATATACTCCACGAACCACGAAAATTCGTTCAGCATAACGGATTTGTTTTCCCATCGGATTTTCGTCTTTAAACAGACGTGAAGCTGTTTCTTCAGAAAGAGCAATGCTGTTGCGATCGTGAATAGCACTTTTTGCATTACCACGAATAAATTCAAAAGGAAAAAAGAAAAGAAACTGCTTTGTGCGGTTAAAATCTTATCAACTAATTCTATTTTTCCATGATATTGTATCGTTTGCTTCGAGTAATTGGTTCTAAAATAGCAATATTCATCTAAGTAAGATGTGGTCGATTTTAAAATAGGAGCAGGAATTGCAGACGATACAGCCCAGATATTTCCTCCTCCAAGATTACTCATAACCGAATAGATTTTATCTTTTTCGGGATTCCACTGATCGTATGAGTGTTCATCATTCCAGTATAAAATCGCAAAAATTAATGCTGCAATTCCAATACTCAAACCCAAAACATTCAAAGCTGTAAAAAGCTTGTTGTTTTTGATATGATATATAAATATGTTTGTCCAGTTTTTTAGCATTTTACTCGTATTTAAGGTATTTTAAAACATCAACTTTTGTTGCCTGATAAGCTCTGGTTAGTACAACCGAAAGCGTTAAAAACAGTAAAGCACTAAATCCTATTAAAAAGGGATAAAGAGAAATGGTAATTCGGTACGCAAAATTCTCCAGCCATTTGTCCAGTAAATAATACGCCGGAAACAAAGCGATTAAAAATCCAATGATACTGAAAACGACATATTGTTTACAAAGTTCTTTTAATAAAACATTGGTGTCGGCTCCCAGAGTTTTACGAATCGCGATTTCTTTCATGCGTCTTTCGATAGAATAAGAAGCAAGAGCAAATAACCCGAAAAGAGCAATTGTAATTACAATAATATTCAGCAACGAGAAAAGATTCTTTTGTTTTACATAACTGCTATACGATTTTTTATATTCTTTATCTACAAAATTGTATGCAAATGGATATTCAGGATCTACTTTTTTTGTCCACAGATTTTCCACGTCAGCCAGAGTTTGCTGCATCGTTTTTGGATCAGCTTGAATGTAAATATTATTCATAAGTGAGGTAAACCAGGGAGCGGTTTTAAAATGTAAAAAAGTCATAGGAGGTATTGGTTCTCCGGGATTTCCTAAATTAAAATCTTTGACAACTCCAACAATAATTACATTAATTCCGTTCCAGTCGATTTTTTTCCTATCGGATCTTTTTCATTCAATAATTTTAGGGCGGTTTCATTAATTAACATCGAACTTATAGTGTCCTGTGCGAATTTTGGGTTAAAATAACGTCCTTTCACCATTTTTATTTTCATCATTTCCAATAGTCCAAAATCGATTGGCATATTACTGCCATCAACATTTATATCTTTATAATGATAGGCTATTACAGATTTTGCACCATGTCCAAAAACAAAACCTGCGCCTGCTACTTGTTTTACTCCTTTTATGTGCTGTAATTGATTTTTAATAATGTTGTATCGTTCAAGGCGATGTTTGTCTGTAATTCCTTCTCCATAGATATTTCTGTATGAAATGTTTAGAATTTGATTTCCGTTAAAACCTAATTCTTTAGAATTCATAAGATCTATCTGCTCGTAAACAATATAAGATCCAACAATAAAAAAAGAGGCAACAGCAAACTGAAAAATCAACATTCCGTTTCTAAGCCAGACACCGCTTTTACTTCTGCCAAAATTTCCTTTTAATACTTTTAAGGATTCAAAATTTGAAACATAAACCGCCGGAAATATTCCTGCGATAACTACAGTTACAATAAATATCACGACAAGCTGCAAAAAGAACTGACCACTTTGCAAAGCGAGTGTTTTCTCTAAAAAGGCATTATAAAAAGGCAAAGAAAGTTCTACAATAACAAGGGATATCAAAATAGAAAGCAATGAAATTATTGCGGTTTCAAAGATGAATTGCTTAATTATAGCCGACTTTGAAGCTCCGATAATTTTTCGAACCCCAACTTCTTTGGCTCTCTTTATAGCATTTGCCGTAGCAGAATTGACATAATTGACAATGGACAGGGTTAGAATTAAAATAGATAATCCAACCATGATCAGTAAAAATTGAAAATTGCCTTTTGCTTCAATCAAACTGCCGGTTTTTGAGTGTAAACGAAGCGATGCTAATGGCTCTAAAGAAGGTTTTATCTCGCCAAATTTTTTGATAAATTCTTCTGGCGTGATACCTTGTTGTTGTGCAAAGCGAACGGACATATTTTCATAATACAAATTCTTAAGATTATCCGTTACTTGTTTTTGACTGTTTGCATTTTTAAGTTTTAATAAAAGAACAGAATGAAAATTTCCCCATTCCTGAATCGTTTTATTTATTCTTGCATCCATAAAATTAACTACGCATGACGGGTTGTAAACTGATTTTTTGTCCAGTTTATAAACACCTCTTACAATCAGATTTTTATTTTGTAAAACCACCTGTTTTCCCAAAGCGCTTTGGTTTCCAAAAAGCTGAACGGCTAAATCCTGCGATAAACAAATACTGTTTACATCCGGCAATGCTGTTTTTGCATTTCCTTCGATAAAAGAATAAGGGAAATAATCAAAAAAGTTCTTTTGAGCCGAAACTATCTTGTCTGACTGTACTTTTTTATTATTAAAACGAATAATATCATTATTATAATCGCCGCTTAAATAGCAATATGATTCGACTTGAGGGCTTGCTGTTTTTATAGCAGATCCTATTGGCGATGAACTTGAAGCCCAATATGTCGTTGCATCCATTTGATTGGCTACTAAAAATACGTTGTCTTTGTTTGGATTCCATTGATCGTAACTTTGCTCGTCATTCCAATATAAAATTGCAAAAATCAATCCTGCAATTCCAATACTCAAACCCAAAACATTCAAAGCCGTAAAGAGCTTGTTGTTTTTGATGTGGTATATAAATATGTTTGTCCAGTTTTTTAGCATTATTCTAGTTTTTAGAAGTTACCAAAACATCAACATTTCTATTGTTTATTTTTTCAGAAAGAATAATTCCGTCTTTCATTAAAATAGTTTTTTGAGAGAATGAAGCATCGTAATCTGAGTGCGTCACCATTAAAATTGTGGCGCCGCCAGCATGAAGATCCGTCAATAATTCCATTACTTCATTACCATTTTTACTATCCAGATTTCCTGTTGGTTCATCGGCAAGAATAATTTTTGGATCGTTAATTAAAGCTCTTGCAACCGCCACACGTTGTTGCTGACCTCCGGAAAGTTGTTGCGGATAATGTTTTAGTCGATGCGAAATACCTAATATATTGGCGATATTCTGTACTTTTTTCTTTCTTTCAGAAGCCGGGACGTCATTGTAAATAAGGGGCAATTCTATATTATCAAAAACAGAAAGTTCATCAATCAGGTTGAAATTCTGAAAAATGAAACCTATGTTCTCTTTTCTGGCTTTTGATTTTAGATTCTCTTTTAAGCCAATCATTTCCTGACCTAACAATTGATAACTTCCTCCCGAAGCGCTGTCCAGCAATCCGATAATATTTAATAAAGTTGATTTTCCGCTTCCGGATGGTCCCATAATTGAGACAAAATCGCCTTCGTTTATGGTTAATGAGATTTCACTTAATGCATTTGTTTCTACTTCTTCGGTTCTGAAAATTTTTGAAAGTTTGTTAATGTTGATCATAATTGTTGTTTTAGATTGATGTTTTTAATTTTTTTATTGCCGAAGTAATAGAAACAGGCCCGAAATTAAGATAATTAACAATATAGTTGTTAGCTATCAAATTTTGTTACTTTTACCAGCAATAATGGTTCACATATTTGATGATTTGATAGTCTAAATGTGATTTTCGTGCCAAAAACTTAAAGATTGTAACTGCCTTATTTTTACGTTTTTATTTTTTATAAAAAACCAGAAGTGTCCATTATTGGACAGCTTTCGTCCAAAACCGAACAAATATGAAAAAGACAAATGCTTCAATATTAATCATCGACGATCAGGAAGACATCCTTTTTGCATCGAAAGTGTTTCTGAAAAAGTATTTTGAAAACATTTATACACTTAATAATCCCAAAAATGTTATCGAATTATTGTCGAAAAACACCATCGATGTTGTTTTGTTAGACATGAATTACAGAATAGGTTTTGAAGACGGAAGGGAAGGTTTGTATTTATTGAAAGAAATAAAAACGCTTTCGCCAAAAACTGTTGTGATTTTAATGACCGCTTTTGGAAAAGTTGAAACGGCTGTTGAAGGTTTAAAATCGGGCGCTTTTGATTATATCCTGAAACCGTGGGAAAACAAAAAACTACTCGAATCTGTAAAACAAGCCGTTGATAAATCCAGAAAAGAACAGAAAAAAGATAAGAATGTTGAAATACAGAATGACTTTTTTATAGGAACTTCTGAAAATATAAAAAAAGCATATTCTCTGGCAGATAAAGTAGCAAAAACCGATGCTAATGTTTTAATTCTCGGAGAAAACGGAACCGGAAAATTTGTTCTCGCGCATCATATTTATTCTCAATCTGAAAGAAAAAATAATCCATTTATTGCGGTTGATTTAGGATCTCTAAATTCTAATATTTTCGAAAGCGAATTATTCGGTTATGCAAAAGGCGCTTTTACAGATGCAAAAGTTGATACTCCCGGCCGTTTTGAAATGGCGCAAAACGGAACTATTTTTCTGGATGAAATAGGAAATGTTCCGCTGCATTTGCAATCTAAACTATTGCAGGTTATTCAAACCAAAACCGTAACAAGATTGGGAGAAACTAAACCCAGAGCTTTGAATGTGCGCATTATTACGGCAACGAATTTGAATTTAAAACTGGAAGTTGCCGATAAAAACTTCAGGGAAGATTTATATTATCGTATTAATACGATGGAAATTATTCTGCCGCCGTTGCGAGAAAGAAACGCGGATAAAATTCCGTTGGCCGAATATCTTCTGGGAAAAATGATCGAAAAATACGGCAGGGATGAAATTACTTTCGATAAAAAAGTATTGGAACAAATCGAGAAACATGCCTGGAACGGAAACATCCGCGAAATGGAAAATAAAATTGAACGCGCCGTTATTCTTTGCGAAAACAACAAAATAACAGTTTCTGATTTAGATCTCGAAACCGTAACTCTTTACGATGAAAATCCGGATGATATTCAGCTTTCTTCTATAGAAAAAGCGACAATCGAAAAAGCATTGTTGAAACACAATAGTAATATCAGCAAAACCGCCGATGAATTAGGATTGTCACGTGGTTCTTTGTATCGACGTTTAGAGAAATATAATATCAAAACAGATGAGTTGTAATTTAAAAATAAATCACATAAGTATAAAAACAAACACGAATTTCACGAATTGACACTAATTTTAGTTTGTGAAATTAATTTCACAACTAAACTGACTATTAAAATTTGTGCAAATTCGTGACCCGAGCGATAGCGAACGGACGAAGTAAATTTGTGTTTAAAATTGATTTATAATATTTGTTTCCAGATGGTAGCATAGCTATGAGAAAAATTACAGTTCAGGATTTTTAATTTTTAATTCCAAATTTTTAATTTTAAAAATATGTTTAAAACATTTCAAACCTATAAACTTTTGTTTGTACGATTAATTCTAATTATTGCAGCGATAGAAATTTCGATTTATTTTTTTAAAATCGATTTGATTTTTACGGGCATATTTGGTCTTTTTATTGTTTTTCTGCTTATTCGCGAAATGTATTTTTATGTTCGAAATTTTGTTTTGCTTTACGATAAAACCATCTCTTCGATCTTGCAAAATGATTTTACATCCGATTTTACCAAACATAAATTCAATAGAAGTTATAATGATTTATTTCATTTATACGACACCTTAAAAAACAAGCAAAACGAAGAGGTTTCAAAAGATATAATTTACCGCTCGATTCTAAATAATATTGAAACAGGAATCATCATTTTGCAAAAACAAGATTCAGATTGGAATATTTTTTTAATGAACGAATATTTTTCGAAACAATTTAATGTTCCGAAAGTTTCAAAATGGAAATACCTCAAAAATCAATTGCCTTCGTTATGTGAAATTATTGAAGAAGATAATTTTCAGGAAATAAAAACATCTATAGAGATCAGTATCAATGAACAAAATAAGCAAACGTTTGTTTTGCAGGCTTCGCGAACAGAAATTTTTGAGAAAGATTATTTTATTGTTTTGCTAGATTCGATTCAGAATGTGGTCGAGAAAAAAGAGAAAGACGCCTGGGTAAATTTGATGAAAGTGATTTCGCATGAACTTTTGAATTCGATAACACCAATTCGTTCTATTTGCCAGAATTTGCAGGATTTGGTAGAGCAGGATTCTTTGTCTGCAGAAGATTTAGAAGATATTAAAAACAGTGTTGAAACGATGTTGAGAAGAAGTGACCATTTGCAAAAATTTGTAGAAGGATATCGAAAACTCGCCATGCTGCCTTCGCCTAAAAAGGAAGAAATAGAATTACAAGACTTGATAGATAATTGTTTACAAATCATGAATCCGTTATTTAAGGAAAATCAGATTGAAGTTTTAAGTAATATAGCGTTTAAACGTTGGATAAATGTCGATTCACAGCAAGTAGAACAAGTTTTGATCAATTTGCTGACAAATTGTATTTACGCTGTAAAAAATGCCGAATTAAAACAGATTATCATTTCGGCGGAAGCCAAAGAAAATCGAATTTTCATCAGAATCTCAGATAGCGGAAACGGAATCGAAAAGGAAATCGAAAACAAAATTTTCCTTCCGTTTTTTACCACCAGAAATGAAGGTGCCGGAATTGGTTTGACTTTATCTAAAAATATTATCGAAGCGCACGGTGGTTATATTTCGTTTAAAACGGAAGAGGGGAGAACTGTTTTTGAGATTTGTTTGGTAGAATAAGTATTTTAATTTCAATTAATTGTAGTAATTTTTTTATTATATTAGATTGATTAAAAGCTATTTATGATAAACAAATAACCAATGGATAAAAAACCACTATCAGATTTAACAGACCAGGAATTATTACAAGAAGCAAAAAAAGAAAATCAGCTTCAATTACCAATGCATTTTTAATTGGTTTTTTGATTGGAGTTGTATTTTATAGTGTTGTAAAAAATACATGGGGATTTCTTACGCTGATTCCTTTGTTTCTTGCTTATAAATTGATTAACAATTCAAAATACGAGAAAGAAGAATTAGAAAATCTTTTGAAGGAACGAGGTTTGAAATAAATGATTAAATCTACTTTTTTATCCTCACGAGTTAATTTCAGAAGTACTTAGAAAACGATAATATTCTTTAATTTTAGTTTTTAGTCTTTCAGCCAAATACTTGTTTCCGTCTTTTAATTCATTGAATATAATTTCGGCTTCTTCTATGTATTTTAACTTTTTTTCGTCTTCCCAATAATATGGAGGTTGATACAAATTTGAAATTCGATCGGCCATTTTAACAGCCCAAATCTCTATAGGTTGCTCTTTGATTCTTTTAAGGCTGTCAAGCATTTTTTCAATTTGTCCCTCGATTTTATCATTTTTTGTAAGAGCGAGAACTCCACTGGCAACTTCATGACCAAAAAGTTCATTTATTTTTTCATAGGTCGCTGCAGTATCTTCAATGGTATCGTGTAGAATTGCGCATTTAATAGCTAAACCAGAATTCATATTTTCTGTTGATTGAATAGCATTTAGAATTTCAAAGACAACACTTCCAATATGATTTATGTATTCAACTTGTTCTCCATCCTTAAGGCCACCATATTTTTGTCCATTATGTAATTTCGAAGCTAGCTGCCAAATTTCCTGGATTTCATCTATTGACCAATATTTTTGTTTTTCCATATGTATAATAAATTAAGGCTTGTATGTTTATGGTAAAATACAAAAATATTTGGAATTATTATTAAGTAATTGTGTAGTTTTCGAAATATGTATCCTTTAATAAGTTGTTTTCCGGTTCTTCTATACAATAGGAACTCCTATCCAATGAAATATAAAAATTAGTGCAATAGTTATTCCAATACTGCACAAAGTTAGAATGCGCCAATAAGTAGATCTTCCATATCCAAATCGCCAAATCCTTTCGCCAGTTTCTTCCCGGTTTGATTTTAAAGTTAATTTCGCAAGTATAAATGTTGAAATGATAAAGATCAAAATTGTAATTAACCAAAATTTTATCATGATTTAATGTTTTTGAAATGCGGTTTAAATTTACTCAATTTTTTTCAAAATCTCTGATTATGAGTACTCGTTATTTTTAAAATGCTTCTAAGTTTTGTGTTCAACTGCTTTCTACACTGAAATAATACTTAGCTATTTCTCATTGTTGTAAGTTCTTTTCTTAATGCATTTTTGGTAGCTTTATCTATAAATTTCTGTGGTAATAGTGAAATCAAAAAAGTCTGTATTGCATGTTGCCAGTAAGGCATTATACTTTGCCTGCCGCAGCCTATTCTGTTTAAAACACATTTTGCATAAGTTTCGGCACTTGGGCGCATAAAGGAAACGGGCTTTCTGTTACTTCCGGTATTTACACTTCCCGTGAGCAATGAAATCACTTCTATATTTTCAAGTTCACGAGCCAAAGAAATAGAGAAAGCATTATTATAGGCTTTTGTTCCGGCATATACGGCTAAATATGGCGGAGGTAAAAGTCCGGCATAAGAAGATACATTGAGTATTAAAGCGGGCTTTTTGAAAAAAGGGATTAAATCATGTGTCAGTTGTGAAGGAAATGTAGTGTTTAGCATAATTGTTTCGTCAATTTCCTGATTACTCATTTCAGTAAATTCAGAAATGGGGCCAACACCAACATTGTTGACTAAAATGGTGATCGGTAAATGGGAAATAGATGATAGATCCATTTTACTGCTTTTACTTCCATCATGTGCCAAATTTATAACGTTACAAGTTGGGTTTTTTGTTATAATCTCGTTTTCTGCCAGTTTTAATTTTTCCACGTTTCTTCCGTGAATTATCACATTAAACCCATTATTGGCAAGTTCTAATGCAATTGCTTTGCCAATACCGTCAGTTGCTCCTGTTATTAAAGCGTAGGCACCGCCTGTTTTATATTTAAGTAGTTGGGAGGGACGTAAATAGAGTATTATGAATTTAAAAAGTTGAAAAAATAATACTGTCAATGTGAGAATTCCAAAACTCCAAATAAGCTGATTTATCATAGTTTTTATTTTTGATACAAAACTATTTGAGCTCTCTTGTAAAAGCAATGGAAATACAATGGCAATGATTGGACTATTTGCGGTAACTTACCCTAAATTGCAGCGGAGTCATCTTTTCTAAATTAGAGAAAAAACGATTAAAATAGGCGTGATCATCATAACCAAGTTCATAAGCAATTTCCTTTACTGTATTATCTGTAGCGTAGAGTAATCGTTTAGCTTCTGTTAATATCATTTGTTGTATCCAATAGCTAACAGTTAAACCGGTCGTTAATTTAACAGCCTCATTCAGGTAAGCAGAAGAAATATTTAATTCATTTGCATAGTTTACCGCACTTTTATGAGTTCTAAAATCCTTTAATAACAAACTCTTAAATTGTTTTGTAATGATATGCTTTCGTGAAATAGCAGTTTCACTAACTTTTATTTGCTCATAAGCATCTGCAAATAGGCAAACACAAGTATTTGTCAGCGAATAAATTACTTCAGAACTTGTACTTAATTTTTGAGAAGCTTTTACCAATTCTATACAAGAATTTAAAAAATGGCTGGTGGTTGAATTTATGCTAACAGACAGGTAATCAAAGTAGTTTTCTTCAAAGATACCTCTGTTTTTTTGCTTATTAGCTTTGAATCAACAATCAATAAAGATGCTTGCGTACCAGAATCAACCAAAGTAACGTAATGAACTTGTCCTGGTAAAATACAGATTATGGAATTTTCTGTTAAGGTAATTTCTTTAAAATCAATCACAATTTTGCTATATCCTTTTTTTGAAGAATGAACAAGAAATGGTCATCTCTTCGATGTGGTATTTTTTGATATAAAGCACTATTATCTTCTGTAGCAACAAAATGAAAAACACTTGTTTCCTGATTTGTAAACTCATTTAAAGAAATTGTCGGAATGTTTTTTTCATACTATGCTTTGTCAAGGTTGCCGTTAACTTTATAAAAGTGTATTTACATTATGATGTGCCCGTTAAGTTTTTACAATATTACTCAAAAAATAAATCTGATAGAGCAGATTTTCAATCCGTGCCCTAAGTTTGACAAAAAATATAGCCATCAAAAAACCTTAATTTTCTTAAGGGGTTTCTGGTGGTTCTTACAGAACTATTTACGAAACCATTTCATGTAGGATTTGAAGAAACTTTCTAATAGAAATGTTAATTTTTTTTATATAGTATTTAAAAAATTAATAAAACGTTGTACAAATAGTCTTATATTCGCTTTTAAATAAAAATCCAGTTTACGGTATAAATCCAGCCGTAATTAATCTCATTGAAGCCGTTTTATGGCTTATATAGAAAGTTGTGTATCGCTTTCTAGCGAGAGCGACAACGATAAAAAATAAATTTAAAAAATGACTTTCATTAAAACAATTTCTACATTTTTAATTACACTTTTATTAGTAACCAATACTTTTGCGCAAAAATCTAAACATAAAACCAAAATTTTATTAATCGGGACAATTCACTTCGAAACGCCTCATTTAGATGCACATGAATTAAAAACAGACGATTTTTTAGCTCCCAAAAGACAACAAGAACTGGAAGAATTGACTGGAATTTTAAAACAAACAAATGCTGATAAAGTGATGATAGAAAAACCATTTAATCAACAAAAGCAAATTGATAGTTTGTATAAGGCGTATTTACAAAATAAGTATAAGTTAACCGTTTCTGAGCGAGAGCAAATTGGTTTTAGATTAGCTAAAAAATTAAATTTAAAAGAGATAAATTGTGTAGATATTTTTTATGGAATGAAACATGACAGTTTACTTTCTGTAACTGCTAAAGAAAAAAATCAGTTGTATTTATTAAAAGAATTAGGTACTAATGCAAATAACTTAAAACTTGAATTTGATAATATAGTAAAACGAAATTCAATAACCGAAGTACTAAAATATATAAACAAAAAAGAACTTTTGCAGAAAAATTTATCATTGTACTTAAAATATATTGCAAAAGTTGGAGCAGGAGAAAATTATATTGGTGCAGAAGCAGTGTCTGATTGGTATTTGAGGAATTTAGCAATTTATTCTAATGTAATAACTCAAATAAATGCAAATGACAAATACGTTATACTAATATTTGGACAAGGACATATTCCGATATTAAAACACCTGTTACAAAACAATGACGATTTTGAAGTCGTTGAAGTAAATAGCGTACTAAAATAAACTGCCACCAACCATCAGAGTCAAAATTACAAAACTATAATATGCAAGAAGAAATAACCAAACATTCAGAAAAAATTTATAAAACTGTGAAAAATTCAGAACACACATTGGGAGAGAAAGTAAAAGAAATCATTATAGAAATATGCATAATCGTTTTTGCAGTAACACTATCAATAGGGTTACACGGCTGGAGTGAACACAGGCATCAACAAGAAGAGGTATCCGTGTTTCTAGTTAATTTAAAGAATGATTTAAAGATTGACATACAAAACATCGAGAATGAAAAGGAAGCCTACCAAAAGTCAAACATAGCCTATGAAAAAATTTTAGCATTAACGCCTCTTCAACTTGACAGTATTTACAAGTCTAAAAATAAGGTTAATTTTCCAATTCATTCACATGGTCATACAATGAATATTGGTAATTATGAAGGTTTTAAATCAAGTGGTAAAATTGGCTACATTGAAGACGAAAAATTAAAACAGAAAATGTTAAGTTATTACCAAATATTTGTACCGGCACAAGACGAAGTTGATAAAATGTACAATGATTTTCTGTTTAAGTGTTTTGACAAAATGATAGAAAATGCAGATAAACCAGAAGCGGAAATGTATTCAGACCCAAAATTTAAAAAGACAATCGAATTTCTTGTCAAACTAGGTAAGAATAACATAAGGGTTTATAATGAAAACACAAAACCACTAGCAGTTGAACTTATTAAAGATATTGAAAAAGAGTTGAATAAATAAAAACGGCACACACCGTTCGTGGTTTTGCCTGTTGGCGCGAGCGTATCCCCTCGTGAACACAAAGAGAATTTACAAGAACAAAAAAACTCCTTAATTTCTTAAGGAGTTTTTTTGTTCTTGTAAATAAAACTTACTGAAATAAAGAAGACTTAAAAATAACTTTCGAAATTTTAATTAAACGACTTCCTGAATTCCAGGGGCGAAATATCAGTTTTAGCTTTAAATAATTTACTGAAAGACTGAGAATGTTCAAATCCCAATTCATAAGCAATTTCACTTACAGAAAGTTCTGTTGTGGAAAGTTTTTCCTTGGCTTTTTCAATCAGTTTTTCGTGGATGTGTTGCTGAGTTGTTTTTCCGGTCAAAGTTTTCAAAAGACCTCGCATATAATGAGGCGACATATTGAATTCATCAGCGAGATATTGTACGCTCGGCAATCCTTTTGTTTTGAAATCATCTCTTTCGTAATAATCATTAAGCAGGATTTCTAATTTTTCTAAAAATTGATGATGCGCTTTGTGTCGTGTAATAAACTGTCGCTGATAAAATCTTTCAGAATAATTCAAAAGCGTTTCCAGCTGAGAAATAATAATGTTCTGACTGAATTTGTCAATGTTGGTTTGATATTCCTGCTTGATATTATCAGTGATTTGCTGGATTTTTATTTCCTCATCTTCAGATAAAAATAATGCTTCATTAACAGAATAATCAAAGAATTCACATTTCTTGATTGTGCTTGCCATTGGCGTATTCCAAAGAAAATCCGGATGAATCATCATCATCCATCCAGACGGATTTTTGCCGTGTTCTTCCCGGACGATGCTCAGAATCTGATTTGGAGCCATACAAAACATCACGCCTTCATCAAAATCGTAATCCTGCTGTCCGTATCTATATTTATGATTCATATCTCTTTTGACAGAAATCATATAAAAATCAAATATCAAACTCTGCTTTCCACTTTCCAAAGCCACCGCCATATCTTCAAAATTTATCACACTGATGAGCGGATGTTTCGGCTTTGGCAAACCACGCAAAGTATGGAATTGAGAGATTGTTTTTATTCTTATCGGCGAATCAGACATCGTTTTAGTATTTAATCAAATTTAGTGAATATAAGGGTACAGACTATTCTACCTCAGAGAAATAAACATTTTGCAAATCTTCCATCAAAGTTGGGTGTTGAGGATCCCAGCCTAATGCCTTCTTAGTTTCTTCGCTTGAAGTAGGATTATTAAGCTTTGCAAAATGTGCAAACCAGCCGAAATGTTCTGCTGCTTCATCGTTTGTTAGCGAAACAACCTGAATCTGCAATTTTTCAGCAATAAAAGCTGCAATGTCTTTAAACGGAATTCCCTGTTCTGCAACTGCGTGATATCTTGTTCCGCTTACGAAAGGTTTTTCCAAAGCTAATCGGTACAATTTTGCTGCATCTAATCTGTGAACAGCAGGCCATAAATTACTGCCACCATTAATAATCGCAGCTTTTCTTTTTTCTTTTGCAATATTAATAGAGGTTGGAACAAAACCAATTATATCTCCCTTGCCGTGAACAGATGGAGAGAGTCTTACAACGGCAACTTTCACGCCTTTTGCGGCTACGGCATCAGCTGCATTTTCTGTTGCAATTCTGGGATGTGGATTGTTTGCGGAAAGATCTTTTTCAGTTGTGATTCCGTCTTTTGAAAAAAGTGCCGTTCCTGAAGTAATGAGAAAAGGTTTGTTTGTTCCCAATAAAGCTTCGCCTATTGTTTCAATCACTTTTCCATCAAGTACACACATTTCTTCAAATCTTGTAAAATCGTGAACAAATCCTAAGTGAACCACTGCATCTGAAGCGATAGTTCCTGATTTCAAACTTTCAAAATCGTTTAAATCTCCGCGCTGTACTTCTGCGCCGGCGGCAATCAATTTGTTTGCTGATTTTTCCGAACGAGCCAATCCCAAAACCTGGTGTCCATTGGCTAATAATTCCTCTACTACGGCAGTTCCTATAAAACCTGTAGCGCCTGTAACAAATACTTTCATTTTGATATAATTTAATGAAGCAAAGTTCAGATTTCGTTTATGTATTCTTGTAGCCGAAAAGTATTTTCTTGTAGCCGAAAAATTTAATTAAATGAGGAAAAAGGATGTCTTATATATCAAAAAAAATGGATAATCTTTCGCCTGCTGGTGTGAGTGTTTCGCTTGTGAACGCAAAATCTACGAGAAACAAGACATAACAAAAACTCCTTAATTTCTTAAGGAGTTTTTGTTTTTTGAAAAGTTTATTTCCCTTTTATTATTTTTTCGAGATATTCAACTTTATCTTTTCTTCGTAAAACAAAAAAGAGACTTTCGAGTCTCTTTTTTGTTTTAATATATTCGTTTAATTGTGGTTATTTATTCAATAATTTTTCAAGCCTTGCCATTATTTCATCTTTCTCTTTCAACATACGCTCGTATAAAGCAATCTTTTCTTCGTGAAGTTTTAAAACCTCTTTTACAGGGCTAAATGTTGGATGAATGTTGATTGCAGAAGCCCCCTCTTTAAAATCTGAAAAAGTATTAGAAATAATATTTACTGCTTGCTCTTCATCAAAATTCTGAAAAGCTTCCACTGGAATTTTTAATGCGTGCGAGATTTGATTAAGAATATTATCTTCAATTACATCTTTTTGTTCCAGCATAGAAATTTTCTTCTGATTCCAATCATTTCCCAGATCAAAAGCCAATGCTTCTTGTTTGATGCCTAACATTTCTCTGAAGCGTTTTACGTTTCTTCCCTGATGTATTTTCTGTTCCATAATGAATATCAATTTTTCTACAGGCTCAAAGATAAAACCATTTGTATTAAAAATGCTGAATTTCACAGATAAATCTTAGACAAAGATATGTACACAATCTTGTCATTTCGAGGAACGAGAAATCTTCACAAGTAACTCCGCAACGAAAATCGCCAATCTTTGTAGAGATTCTTGTGTGATTTCTCCCTTTGGTTGAAATGACAAATACTTTGTGTTTATTTAAATCAATAGAAAGACTTGTGGCAAAAAACGACATAAAAAAACTCCTTAATTTCTTAAGGAGTTTTTTTGTGGGCGATGAGGGGTTCGAACCCCCGACCCCCTCGGTGTAAACGAGGTGCTCTGAACCAGCTGAGCTAATCGCCCTATTTTACTAGGTTGCTATCGTTTGTGATTGCGAGTGCAAATATACGCTAGTTTTTGAGTTCTGCAAAGAAAATAGAATAAAAAAGAAAACTTTTTTTTAAATTCATTATATCTTGCTGTTTATGAATTTGTTATTAAAATGATTTTTTTAAACTTTTTTCTGCAAATTTCCTTTTCCTTAGTTCAAAGGCAATTCAGCAACAACAAAAGTGCTTCCTCCAACATAAATAAAATCATTTGATGAGGCATTTTTCTTTGCTTCCGCGAAAGCGAGCTCAACCGATTCGTATTTTTCTCCAAACAAATTATACTTTTTGGCTGCATCCTGGAGAATTTCAGTACTTAATCCTCTAGACGAATTGGGTCTGCAGAAATAATATTGCGCTTTCTGAGGAAAAAGTGGCAAGATAGAATCGAGGTCTTTGTCATTTACAACTCCCAAAACAATATGAAGATTCTCAAAAGTTTCTTTCTGAATCTGATTCATTACAACCGCCAAACCATGTTTATTGTGCGCCGTATCGCAGATTATTTTTGGGTTTTCTCCCAACTGTTGCCATCTTCCTTGTAAACCTGTATTTTTTACGGTATTTAACAAACCGCTTTTTAGATTATCAATCGAAACTTTAAAATCGGTTTGTGAGTTTAAAACAACAACAACCTGCTGAACCGTTTTTTTATTGTGAAACTGATAATCGCCCAATAAATCAGAAGGAAAAACTCCCGAAATTAAATCGGCAGCAAAATAAATTGGCGCATCGTTTTCTTTTGCTTTGGCTAAAAATACAGCCTCCGTTTCCTCCGTATATTCTCCAATTACAACGGGAACATTCGGTTTAATAATTCCGGCCTTTTCTCCGGCAATTTCAGTAGTTGTATTTCCTAAAAATTGCATATGATCCAGATCGATATTGGTAATAACCGAAACTAATGGCGTAATAATATTTGTAGCGTCCAGTCTTCCGCCCAGACCAACTTCTATAATCGCAATATCTGTTTTTTCTGCAGCAAAATAATCAAATGCCAAACCAACAGACATTTCGAAGAAACTCATGTCATTTGCTTCAAAAAAGTCTTTGTGTTTTGCAACAAATTCAATCACAAAATCTTCAGAAATGTCCTGGCCGTTGATTTTTATTCTTTCTCTAAAATCTTTTAAATGTGGTGAAGTGTACAATCCAACCTTATATCCCGCTTCCTGCAAAACCGAAGCCAGCATGTGCGACGTAGAACCTTTGCCATTTGTTCCCGCAACATGAATACACTTTAGTTGATTTTGTGGATTATCAAGATGCGCCGCAAGCAACTTAATGTTGGTTAAATCTTCTTTATAAGCCGAAGCACCCTGAAGTTGATACATGGGCAATTGGTTAAACATCCAATTTGTTGTTTCCTGATAGTTCATTATATTTGGATAAAATAGTTGTCGATTGAAATAATTTCCGGTTTTTTTAGTTTAATATTACAGTGAAATTATCTTTAATGCAAAATTGAAATATTTTTTAGAATTAATTATTAAAAACAAGAATTAAAATATGTTTAGCTTCATTCAATTACAAGCAGATACTATCGCAAACGCTGCATCTAACGTAGTTATCGAAAAAATTGCACCAAATACCGAAATCTCTGTTTTAGGATTTATCTTAAAAGGAGGTTTTTTCTTAATACCAATTGCCATTTTACTTTTTTACACGATTTATGTCATTTTTGAACGTTATATGTATATCAGCAAAGCATCGAAAATTGATGCAAGATTAATGCAGGATGTTGCCGATAAATTAAATGCAGGAAACATAGAATTAGCGAGAACAATTGTAGAAAGAAGCAATACAGCTGCAGGAAATATTTTAAAAGAAGGAGTTTTGGTAATTGGAAGACCAATTGCTGAAATCGAATCAAACATGGACCGTGCAGCCGATATCGAAATTGGCGAAATGGAAAGACATTTAGGTCACTTGGGACTTATTGCCGGTATCGCGCCAACGTTAGGTTTCATCGGAACTATTTCTGGGGTTATCAAGATTTTCTACAGTATTTCTGTAACCGAAAATATTAGTATCGGAAATATCTCAGGAGGTTTATACGAAAAAATGATCAGTTCAGGTTCCGGATTAATTGTGGGTATTATTGCTTATAGCGCTTACCACTTATTGAACGGAAAAATTGATGATTTTGCCTTGAAAATTCAGAAACAAATATTAGAATTTGTCAATATAATTCAAAGAGCATAAAGTATGTCTATTAAAAGAAAAAGAAGATTTCATGCCGAAGTGGCGACTTCCTCACTTAGTGATATTATGTTTTTCTTGCTGTTGTTTTTCTTAATTATATCAACGCTTGCAAATCCTAATGTTATTAAAATGACATTGCCAAAAGCGAAATCAAATGAAAAAACCAATAAACAATTAATCAGTTTATCGGTTACAGAAGATAAAAAATTCTACATCGACAAACAGCCCGTTGAATTTGAAGAACTGGAAACGAGTTTGATGGCGAAAATAGGAGCAGACAAACAACAAACCGTTGTAGTAAGAATTCCGTTTAATTTGCAGGTTCAGGATTTAGTTGATGTATTGCAAATAGGAGTGAAGAACAATTTGAAGTTTGTAATTGCTACGAGTCCGAAATAGATTTATCATTAGGGCGTGACCACAATAAAAAAATGGGCCAATCAGCATTGCGTTGATTCGCCCATTTTTTTATTGCGGTCGGGCTATCCGCGCTACTTCGGTAGCCAGCTCCTATCCCTCACGCGGAAAAAAGAGAGTATAGAGTATAGAGTATAGAGGAAAGATTAAAGAGGAAAGAAAAAGTAGCTATAAAGTATGTCATTTCGAGGAACGAGAAATCACATAAAGAGAAGACACACAGTACGTCGCTCTCTGTATGTGATTTCTCGTTCCTCGAAATGACATACTGGTGAAATAAAAACACACAAAAAAGGCTTTCTGAAATATTTCAGAAAGCCTTTTTATTATCAATATAATTCGTGAAAATTAGTGCAATTCGTGTTTTAATTTAAACTAAAATTATAAACAATCTTACCAACCTGTTTGGCTGCCGCATTATCATCAGGCGACCATTTTGTATTCATGGCAGCAATTTTAGCTTGTTCTAATAAACAACTTGCTGTATTGGTTGTTCCTTTTATTCCTGCCGTTGCGCTTATTGTCTTTCCGTTTTGGTCAACTGTAACTTCAACAACAACTTTTCCTTCTTCGTTACACGTATATTTTGGTGCAGGTTTCGATAATGCTTTTCGGTTTCCTAACGAATATCCTGATCCGCCACCAGAACCTCCGCCGCTTCCGGCTCCGTAACCGCTTCCGGTACCAATCCCATTTCCGGTTCCGTTTCCTCCGCCAGTTCCGCCACCAGAACCTCCGGTTCCATAATAGCCGTTTGAGCCTAAACTTCCGTTTGCTTTTCCTTTGTTTCCTGCAGCTTTATCGTCTCCGTCTCCGCCTTTGTTTGATCCTTTTAAAATACTTGATAAAGCATCGTTTGTAGAATTCGAAACTTTTGGTTTTTGAGGTACAGGTTTTGTTTCCGGTTTTTCAACAGGAACAGGTTTTTTAGGTTTTTCCTTTACGGGAATAACGACGTCATTATCGTCATCTGCTGTATTTTCCTGAGTAATAATTGCTTCTTCAGGAGTTGCTTTTGCAGGCGTCGCTTTTGCTTCGTTTTTAACGTTTAAAACTTCACTTTTATAATTTGCCCCAGATCCTACATCGCTGTCTCCAAAGTTTATAGTCACGCCGCCACCGCCACCGCCTTCTGCAAGCGCTGCGTTGTTCTCCGGATTATATGGAGGCCAAAAACGTATAAAAAACAGCAATAGTATTATTACCGCATATATCGCAGTGGTGAGTAATAATGATTTCTTTTTATCTGAAGAATCTGTGGAACTCATTTTGATTCTGAATTTTATAATGTATTTAATAAAAACGTTTAAAAGTACTAAAAATTGTTTAGAATATGGGAGAGAATTTAACCGCAAAGTCCGCAAGGATTTACGCAAGGAACGCTAATTAATTTCTCGCAAAGGCGCAGAGTCGCAAAGTTTTTCTTTTTTAAGTTTTTCTTTGCCACTCTGCGCCTTTGCGCGATATTAAAACAAACAGCTTTGCGAACTTCCCTTGAGAATCAACTCAAATTAACCTTTGCGAACTTTGCGAAAAACCTTTGCGAACTCTGCGGTAAAAAAAAACGAACCAAAAAGTATTTGATCCGTTTTAGAAATAAAGTATAAAAAATTATACTAATTGTTTCAATGCAATCTCAAAAGCAGTTGCACTAATATTTGTTTTCGATGGATTTAAAGCGTGAGCCTTAACAATCGCATTTTTTATAATGTCTGAAGTATCATTAAAGATCGCTTCATCTGTCATTTGCACTTTTTTCTCCATGAAATAAGCAAAAACCCTTGCCATTCCGCAGTTTGAAATAAAATCAGGAATCAAGCTGACTTTACGATCCACTTCTTCCATGATCGATCCGAAGAAAATTTCTTTGTCAGCAAAAGGAACATTCGCCCCACATGAAATAACTTCTAATCCGTTTGCAATTAAACTGTCAATTTGCGTTTGTTGTACCAGTCTTGAAGCAGCGCAAGGTGTGAAAATTTCAGCACCAATAGTCCATATTTTTGAGTTGATTTCCTCAAACGGAATCATATTATCGGCAACTAATTTGTTTCCGTCTTTGTTTAAAAATAAAGTTCTGATTTCTTCAAACGAAAAACCTTCTTCTTTAATTAAACCTCCATCGCGATCAATAATTCCGATCACTTTTGCGCCCATTTCGGCTAAATAGAAAGCAGCTGCAGAACCTACGTTTCCAAATCCCTGTACAATTGCTTTTTTACCTTTAATGTCTCCGCCGTAAGTTGCGTAGAAATGACGAACAGCTTCGGCAACACCGTAACCTGTAATCATATCGGCAACAGTATATTTTCTGGTTACATCCGGTGAAAATTTAGGATTTTCGATTACCTTAATTACACCCTGACGTAATTGACCAATTCTATTGATTTTATCAGCTTCTGTTGGTTTAAAATGTCCGTTAAAAACACCTTCCTGCGGATGCCATACACCACATTCTTCTGTCATCGGGATCACTTCGTGAATTTCATCCACGTTCAAATCTCCACCAGTTCCGTAATAACTTTTTAATAAAGGCGAAACCGCTTTGTACCAACGTTGTAAAACACCTTTTTTACGAGGATCGT
Organism: Flavobacterium sp. AC274; assembly: GCF_979258275.1. Classification (NCBI taxonomy): domain Bacteria; kingdom Pseudomonadati; phylum Bacteroidota; class Flavobacteriia; order Flavobacteriales; family Flavobacteriaceae; genus Flavobacterium; species Flavobacterium sp. AC274. The sequence goes on from NZ_OZ409852.1 coordinate 1,319,252, forward strand.
TCGGGTCAAAATTAATTCCGGATTTAGCACCGCCAATTGCAGGACCTGAAACCGAGAATTTTACTTCCATAGTTTTGGCCAGTGATAAAACTTCGTTCATATCCAAGCCTTTTCTCATTCTTGTTCCACCACCCGCAGCTCCTCCACGAAGTGAATTAATTACTGTCCAACCTTCGGCTTCTGTTTCAGAATCTTTCCAGTTAAAAACAATTTCAGGTTCCTTATTTTCAAATTGCTGTAATAAATCTTTCATTTTGTTAAGATATGTTTATTTTGCGTAAAAGTATAAAATAGAATAATGCGAATAATGTATTTCAAGGCAATTTTATTCAACAAAATGAAAAAGCCGAAAACGTAATAGTTTTCGGCTTTGAAATTTATATAATTCAGGTAATTAAATTATTGCCCCAATAAATGTTTTTTTAATGTATCGTCAACCGGTTTGTCAGATAACCAGATTCCGAATAATGCTTTTTTGAAATCAAACCCAGGAATTTTTCCTTTTACAACATCATTTTTAATTACGTTGATCGTTTGATCAAAAGGATTGTATGCCAAAACAAAAACATCTTTTTCTGTAATTACATCACTTAATAATTTTTTAAAATCTTCAATTCTCGGTTTTAATTCCTCAAAATTGCTTCCGGCAGATTTTTCAAAACCTGCATTCATTGCTTTTGTTAGTTTGTTTGAAGAAACCATTGATGAGGTAATTTCAATTCGAATCGCCATTTCAGTATCGCTGTCAATAATAAATTTTGGATCCTGGCTTAATTGAGATAAATATAAAGCCTGAACATAAACTTCTAACCACATTTTAGATCTTCCGCCCGCGCCATTAAGCTGTAAAGTTTTGTTTTGAAATTCAATTTTTCTAGGTACAGTAACACCGTTTACCTCAAGGTGGGTTTGTGCAGAAACTGTTGAAAACTGAAGGCTTAAAATGAATGCAAATAATAGTAAAATCTTTTTCATACTCTATCGATAGTTTATTTTTTTTAGGCAAAATTAATGTTAATTTTCCGATTTTTTAACATATTGAAATTATTTTTTTTGATCTAGTTTATTCATAATCAAATTAGTAAGACTTGTTTTACGTACATATACGTGGTTTTATGGCTTTTGGTTTTTTTGCGTCCTGAATTATTTAAACCTTTATAAATAGTACTTTTTTATCGATAACTTAATTCTTAAATTTTGAAGAAAATGTTGCAAATTTCACGTTATAGAGACTAAAATTCAACATAATCACGAAAACGTTATCGTGATTCTTGCTAATATCTTAAAATTATATGCACGCATTGTTAATTCGACTTTAAAAATTATCTTTGGAAGCCTTTATTCAGGTGAAGAAAAAGCAATTCAAAAACACAAAAAAACCACTAGCTGAACTACTATTTTTAATTTTGGTTTAGCAAAAACAAAAAATAAACGACACTATGGATTTCAATCTTACCGAAGAACATTTAATGATTCAACAAGCTGCGAGAGATTTTGCCCAAAACGAATTGTTGGCGGGAGTTATCGAACGCGATGAAAAACAAATTTTTCCAACAGAACAAGTAAAAAAAATGGGACAACTGGGATTCATGGGAATGATGGTTGATCCTAAATACGGCGGAAGCGGTTTAGATACAATTTCGTACGTAATTGCAATGGAAGAAATTTCAAAAGTTGATGCTTCGGCTTCTGTAGTAATGTCTGTTAATAATTCATTAGTTTGCTGGGGTTTACAGGAATTTGGAACCGAAGAGCAAAAACAAAAATATTTACCGGGATTAGCTTCAGGTGAAATACACGGAGCTTTCTGTTTAAGCGAGCCGGAAGCGGGTAGTGATGCCACTTCGCAAAAAACAACTGCCATTGATATGGGCGACCATTATTTGGTAAACGGAACAAAAAACTGGATTACTAACGGTAACACGGCATCTGTTTATTTAGTAATTGCCCAAACACATGCTGAGAAAAAACACAAAGGAATCAATGCGTTGATTATGACCAAAGATATGCCTGGTTTTTCGGTTGGTCCAAAAGAACAAAAAATGGGAATTCGCGGTTCTGATACACACTCTTTAATGTTTAATGATGTAAAAGTTCCAAAAGAAAATAGAATTGGCGAAGATGGTTTCGGATTTAAATTTGCAATGAAAACCCTTGCCGGAGGACGTATCGGAATTGCTTCTCAGGCTTTAGGGATTGCATCTGGAGCTTACGAACTGGCATTAAAATATTCGAAAGAAAGAAAAGCTTTTGGAACTGAAATCTGCAACCATCAGGCAATTGCTTTTAAATTGGCAGACATGGCAGTAAATATCGAAGCGGCGCGTCATTTATGTATGAAAGCGGCCTGGGATAAAGATCAGCACAAAAACTATGATGTAAGTGGTGCAATGGCAAAATTATTTGCTTCACAGGTTGCAATGGATACAGCTGTTGAGGCTGTTCAGATTCATGGTGGGAATGGCTATGTAAAAGAATATCACGTTGAACGTTTTATGCGTGACGCAAAAATCACTCAGATTTACGAAGGAACTTCTGAAATTCAGAAAATTGTAATTTCAAGATCGGTTATTGCGGGATAAATTTCCTTCAAAATATATTATAAACCCTTTCAGGCTTTGGCTTCGAAAGGGTTTTTTTGTTTGCTTTTTAATTTTGCTACATTTACAAAAAGTATTTTTATGTACGAAGATTTAAAATATTGGTATTTGCGTGATCACAAATTGTTTAGAACGTTGAGTTTTTCTCAAATTAAACAATTGTGCATTATTACAGGTTTTAAAAAAGCATCAAAAGGCGAGATTATTTATTTTTCCTCTTCGGATGTTCCGCGTATATTTTTATTGAAAAAAGGAAACATCAAAATTGTGGCTATTGACGAAGTTGGCAATGAAACTATAAAAGATATTATTCAAAAAGGAGATTTGTTTGGCGAATTGACTCTGGAAACCGATGATAAAGTCGAAGAATATGCCAAAGTACTTTCTGACGACGTGGCGATTTGCAGTTTTTTGATGTCAGACTTTGAAGATTTATTGCTTCGAAATCCCTCGTTGGCACTTTCATATACCAAATTTGTTGGTTTAAAAATGAAGCGTATCAAAAATAGCTATGCTAATTTAATTTCTAAAGATGCCAAAACCAGAATGTACCAATTTCTAAAAGACTGGGCCGAGAAAGAAGGTGTTCGAAAAGGAAATATGGTGGCCATCGAAAATTATCTAACCCAAACAGATATCGCGCAAATTATTTGTACTTCACGGCAAACCGCCACTCAGTTATTAAATGAAATGGAAAATAATAATCTTTTGCATTATAGCAGAAGTGAGATTGTGATTCAGGATATTACCAAATTATAATTATTTTAAGCTAAGTGTAAATTAGCTGACATTTTGTTTTTTCATAGTAAAGTAGTTTTACATCATCAATAATGATAAATGTAAAACTATGAAAAAACTACTCTTTATGCTTTTGGCAACAATAAGTTTCGTTGCTAATGCTCAAACCGCAGTGCCTAAAACTGCGAATGATATTGCTCCACTGTTAATAGGAGAAAAAATTCCGGATATTACTTTAAAGACAGCTAAAAATGCAGCTGTTCAGCTTTCTGATTTATTTAAAAACAAAAAGACCGTTTTGGTTTTTTATCGCGGTGGCTGGTGTCCGTATTGCAATATGCATCTTTCTGCTTTGGCTGAAGCCGAAAAACAAATTCTTGATTTAGGATATCAAATTATTGCGATAAGTACTGATACTCCCGAAAACTTAAAAATTACAGCAGAAAAAGATAAAGTAAAATACACTTTGCTTTCTGACTCAAAAGGAGATTTGATAAAAGCGGCAGGAATTGCTTTTGAAGCTCCTGAAAACTATAAATCAACAATTAACGTATATTCTAATGGAGTGAATACGAGTTTTTTACCTGTTCCTTCTGTTTTTGTGGTAAATGCTGATAGTGACATTTTATTCGAATATATTTCACCAGATTTTAAACATCGGATTTCATCTGAATTATTGATTTCTGTATTAAAAAATTTAAAAATAAACTAAGATGAAAAAGCTAACATTATTCGTATTACTATTTGTTTCAATTGCTTCATTTGCTCAAAACGATTCGAAACGCATTGCCCAATATAATTTAGAAAACAAAGTTGCTATTCTGGGTTACGATCCCGTTGCCTATTTTAATGTGGGAAAAGCTGTAAAAGGCAAAAAAGAAATAGCAGCCAACTATCAGGGAGTGATTTATAAATTTTCATCTAACGAAAACAAAGATGCTTTTGTAAAAAATCCTTCCAAATATGAACCTCAATATGGAGGTTGGTGCGCTTACGCAATGGGAAGCGCCGGAGAAAAAGTCGAAATAAACCCCGAGACTTTTAAAATTATTGACGGAAAACTCTATTTGTATTACAACGCTTATTTAAATAATACATTGAAAAGCTGGAATAAAGATGAGAGTAATTTAAAATCGAAAGCAGATAATAACTGGAAGAAATTTTATAAATGAAAGAAATCATGAAAAGGAAAAAATTAGTTTGGTTTTTAAGAATAGTTGCCGCAGCTATTTTATTGCAGACACTATTTTTTAAATTCAGCGGAGCCGAAGAAAGTGTCTATATTTTCTCCAAATTAGGAATGGAACCTTACGGAAGAATTGGTTCGGGAATTGCCGAATTAATTGCCGTCATTTTAATCTTAATACCAAAAACAACCTGGATGGGCGCTTTATTAGCCTGCGGAATTATGACTGGTGCTATTCTCTCGCATTTATTTGTTTTAGGAATAGCGGTTGAAAACGACGGAGGATTACTTTTTGTATTGGCGTTGATCGTGTTATTGAGTTGCATAGAATTAATTAATATGAGTAGAAATAATTTTTTTAACCTTTTAAAAGCGAAATAATTATGTTGATAAAATCGATACATCGCAGTTTAGATGAGCTAATTAATTTATTAGGTCAGCTATCAGATCATGATTATTCAAAACCATGCGAAGCTTTAAGCAATTCAAGTATTGGAGAACACACCAGACATATTCTTGAAATGTTTCAATGTCTTGATAAAAGCTATGATTCAGGAGTTTTAAATTATGATCAAAGAGAAAGAAATATACAAATTCAAACCGAGACAGATTACGCAAAACAATGCATTTTTGAAATAAAAAGAAGTTTGAAAACCGAAAATAAAATACTTTATCTGGAGCAGTTTATTGATGGACTTACCATGCGAATTCAGACCAATTATTATAGAGAGTTATTATATAATCTGGAACATTGCGTTCACCATCAGGCTTTGATAAAAGTGGCTGTTCTACAATATAAAAATGTTATGGTACACGAGAATTTTGGAGTTGCACGCTCTACAATAGAATATAGAAAACAATGTGTACAGTAAGTTTTGTAAATAATAATGGAGTTGTAATGATTACTTCGAACCGTGATGAACAAGTTGTTCGGCCAGGTGCAATCGCACCAAAAAATTACAATCAAAACGGTAAGAATGTTATATATCCAAAAGATCCAAAAGCGGGAGGAACCTGGTTTGCTGTTGATGCGGATAAGACGGTTTTAGTGCTTTTAAATGGAGGTTTGGAAAAACATGAAGCGGCTTTCTCCTATAGAAAAAGCCGCGGATTAATTGCCCTGGATGTTATGTACAGTAAGTCTCCCAAAGATTTTTGGACTCAGATTAACCTTGAAAACATCGAGCCATTTACATTGGTTTTGTATCAGGAAGAAAAACTATATGAACTTATCTGGAACGGTTTTGGAAAAAGGATGACGAAGTTAGACCAAAATAAAAATCATATTTGGTCGTCGGTTACTTTATATCCAGACGAAATAAGGAAAAAACGTTCTGATTGGTTCACGCAGTTTTTAAAGGACAAAAGTGAAATTTCACCACAGGATATGTTCCGTTTTCATCGAAATACACAAGATGACGATACCGAAAATGGTTTAGTAATCAACAGACAGAATGTTTTAAAAACATTAAGTATTACACAAGTTACAATAGAACAAAACAAAGGGATTATGAGGCATTATGATTTGATTAATGCAGAAGATTTTTCAACAACATTTATTAGTATTTAATAAAGTATCATGAAGCTATTTTTTCATAAAATCACCAATTGGGAATATTGGCCATTTCAGGTTTTGTACATTCCGATTTATTTTCTTTGGGCTTATTATGCCATCAAAGCAAGATCTATTTTTTTCTTTAATGCCTCAAATCCGAAAATTAAAAATGGAGGATTTATGATGGAAAGCAAAAAACAGATTTACGATTTACTGCCCAAAAAATATTATCCTAAAACTATTTTGATTAAGGAAAATACAGATTTGAAAAAGATAATAGAAACCGTTGTCGAGAAAGGAATCTATTTTCCATTAATCGCAAAACCGGATATTGGTTTGCGAGGTTCTGGTGTAAAAAAATAAAAACAGTTTCTGAATTAAAAAACTACGCAGAAAAAGCAAATTTTGATTTTTTATTACAGGATTTGATTCCCTTTAAAAATGAAGTTGGCGTTTTTTACGTACGCCATCCACATCAAAAGAATGGAAAAATTACGGGAATAGTTTCAAAAGAATTCTTAATTGTAAAAGGCGACGGCGTTTCATCAATTGAAGATTTAATTCATAAAACACCACGGTTTAAATTTCAGTTTGAAACTTTAAAAGAACAATATGGAGATCAATTGAAACGAGTTTTAAGAAAGGATGAAAGCATAAACTTAGTTCCGTTTGGTAATCATGCACGCGGCGCTAAATTTTTGGATGGAAGTGATTTAATTACACCAAAACTAACCGCAATGATAGATCATATTGCGACTCAAATTCCGGAATTTTATTTCGGGCGTTTTGATATTATGTACAACACTTTTGAAGAATTAGAAAGAGGAGAAAACTTTTTAATTGTAGAACTTAATGGCGCCGCGAGCGAACCAACACATATTTATGATCCCAAACATTCCGTTTGGTTTGCCTGGAAAGAACTCGCCAGACATATTACATATATGTATGAAATAAGCGTTGTGAATCATAAAATGGGCGTTCCGTATTTAGATTATAAAGTAGGAATGCGGGAATATAAACTACATCTTGCCCAGAATAATAAGATTATAAATTTTTAAAAATGAAAAGATTAAAAAATATCTGTGTTGGTTTTCTGGTGAGTTTCATCGGTTCAATTCCGCTTGGATATTTAAATCTCGCCGGATTAGAGATTTATTCAAGATCGGGCTTTCATCATTTAGTTTTATTTTTATTCGGAGTTGTTTTCGTTGAAACTTTTGTGATTTATTTTACGCTGCTTTTTGCCAGACAATTGGTTAATAATAAGAAATTAATAAAGATTATTGATTTTTTTGCCGTCGGGTTTATGTTTGTTCTGGCTTACTTATTTTATTCAAATTCCAATCAAACGACACTTGCAAATAATCATATAAATCAATTTTTGATGTATTCGCCGTTTGTAATTGGCGTTTTTTTAAATTGTTTTAATTTTTTGCAAGTGCCATTCTGGACCAGCTGGAATCTGTATTTAATTAATGGAAAGTATATTGCAACCGAAAAACAGCTAAAATATTATTATATTGCAGGAACTTTGATTGGTGTTTTTTTAGGAATGTTGAGTTTGATAGTTACATTGCAAACCTTATTTCAAAAAACAAACCCATTTTTAAAGTATGTAATGCCTGTTTTTATTCCGTTGTTTTTCATTCTATTGGGGAGTATTCAGGTATTTAAAGTGTATAAAAAATATTTTAAATCATCTGCTTTAGGGATTTAGGTTCTAAAGCTAAAACTCTTCATCCATGAAAAAACTATACTTTCTTCTTCCATTTGTTTTATTGGCATGTAAATCGAATACAACAGTAGGCGATAAATCTTCAAAAGAAGCATCCAAACCAATTGAAATAACATACAAGGTTCAGGAAACTGAGGTTTCGGATTTCTTAAAATATCTTTCTTCAGATGAACTAGAAGGCCGCGAAACCGGAACCAGAGGAATAGAAAAAGCAGCAGTATTTTTGGAAGATTTCTTAAAAAAGAATAACGTAAAACCGTATTTTAAAACCTATCGCGATACACTTACCAATTTTAAATTGCCGGCTTTTAATATCGTTGGGGTTATTGAAGGAACAGATCCCGTACTTAAAAAAGAGTTTGTGGTTTTAAGCGCACACTACGATCATATTGGTTTAGAGAAAAAGAAACAAGATGATGTTGTAAATAATGGAGCAAATGATGATGCTTCGGGCGTAACAGCTGTGGCTCAAATGGCAAAATATTTTACAGAAACAAAATCGAATAAACGAAGTATTTTGGTTGTGTTTTTTGCCGGAGAAGAAAAAGGACTTTTGGGTTCTAAAAGTTTAGTTCAAAAACTAAAAGCACAGGATTTTAATTTATATGCACAATTGAATATCGAAATGATTGGAGTTCCAATGAAACGCGATTATCTGGCTTATATAACTGGTTTTGATAAATCGAATATGGCTGAGAAAATAAACCAATATACAGGGAAAAATACGATTGGGTTTTTACCAAAAGAAGCAGAGTATAAATTGTTTTACAGATCTGACAATTTCTCTTTTTATGAAGCATTCAAAAAACCATGTCAATCGATAAGTACTTTTGATTTTGAAAATTTCGAATTCTATCATCATGTTTCAGATGAATTTAAACTAATGGATATTCCACACATGACTGCTTTTATACAGGAATTTTTACCTGCTGTAACTGAAATGGCAGATACACCAACAGAGGAAATTACAATGAAATAATAATTACTCTTTTTGTTGGATTGCTTATTTTTGCCACATGAAAAATATTATTATTACCGGAACGAGCAGGGGAATTGGTTATGAACTTGCTTTGCAGTTTGCCAATGCAGGTCATCAGGTTTTGGCTATCTCGAGAAATACACCTCAGGCACTTTTACAACATCAAAATATAACTTGTCTTTCGGTTGATTTGGCAAACGAATCGGCTTTGGCTGTTGTTGAAGATTTTCTTTCGTCAACATGGAAAAAAGTTGATGCCGTTGTGCATAATGCCGGGGCTTTATTATTAAAACCATTTGCAGAAACAACGCAAGCTGATTTTGAAAGTATTTATAAAGTAAATGTTTTTGGAGTGGCAAATCTTACGAGGATCTGTTTACCTTATCTTCAAAGCGGAAGCCACGTTGTAACCATAAGTTCAATTGGCGGCGTTAGGGGAAGTCTTAAATTTGCCGGATTGGCAGCTTATAGTTCAAGCAAAGGGGCCGTAATTACTTTAACCGAATTATTAGCCGAAGAATATAAAGAAAAAGGAATTTCATTTAATGTTCTGGCTTTAGGTTCTGTGCAAACCGAAATGTTGCAAGAAGCTTTCCCGGGTTATCAGGCGCCAATTTCTGCCGAAGGAATGGCAAATTATATTTATGATTTTACTTTAAACGGAAATAAATATTTTAATGGGAAGGTTTTGGAAGTTTCTTCGACGAATCCTTAAAATTATAAATTCCAATTTTTTAAATTCCAAATTCCAATTTTGAACGAATAAACTTTTAACTTCTTACGAATAACATTTAACTCAAAAAATTGAACGAAACCTTAGCTAAATATTTACCGGAATATGCAGTAAAACCTGCATTTGATTTGATTGTTGCCAATCAGGTTCATCTCAAAATTGTCAATGAGCGCCAAACGCGTCATGGCGATTACAGACGCGGACATACGGGCAAGCATGAAATTACGGTAAATGCAAGTTTAAATAAATATCGTTTTTTAATGACGTTAATTCACGAGATTGCGCATTTGGTTGCTTTTGAAAAGTTTGGGCGAAATATAAAACCGCACGGCGACGAATGGAAATTTACTTTTCAAAGATTAATGGTTCCCTTTATTCGTCCGGAGATTTTCCCGGGGCAATTATTGCCGTTGTTAGCGAGGCATTTTAAGAATCCTACAGCAAGTAGTGATACAGATACGACTTTGTCTCTGGCTTTAAAACAATACGACAAGGAAAACGATAAAAACTATGTTTTTGAGATTCCATACGGAAGTGTTTTCAGAATTAAAAACGGAAAAATATTCAAGAAACTTGCAGTGAGAACAAAACGTTTTGAATGCATTGAAATAAGCTCAGGAAGAACCTATCTTTTTAATCCAAATGCTGAGGTTGAATTGATCAACATCAAGTAGAAATTCCAATAAAAAAAATCCAAATTCCAAACTTGTGGAAAAATTCCAAAAAATAAATCCCAAATTCCAACTTGCTTAGTTTTGGAATTTGGGATTTATTTTTTGGAATTTTTCCACAAGTTTGGAATTTGAAAAAGTTTACCCTTCTCTCAAATACGCTTCTCTTACTTTTTTAAACAGGTTTGAAGAATAAACAAACTTCACAATATCTTTATTGTCTGTTCTAAAGATTTCTTCTTTGGTTCCCTGCCACGCTTTTAAACCTTTTTTAAGGAATACGATATTCTCGCCGATTTCCATAACCGAGTTCATATCGTGCGTATTAATTACGGTGGTAATATTATATTCTTTAGTGATTTCCTGAATCAGATTATCAATCAAAGTTGAAGTATTTGGATCTAAACCAGAGTTTGGTTCATCACAAAACAAATATTTCGGATTGTTTACAATAGCACGGGCAATAGCCACACGTTTTTGCATTCCTCCGGAAATCTCTGAAGGTAATTTTCTATGAGCATCAACTAGATTAACTCTTTCCAAAACAAAATCAACACGTTCTTTGATTTTTGCTCTATTATCGTTGGTAAACATTTTTAGAGGGAAAGCAACATTCTCTTCAACAGTCATCGAATCAAATAAGGCACTTCCCTGAAAAACCATTCCAATTTCAGTTCTTAATTCTCTTTTTTCATCCGGATCTAAATCAGCATAAACTCTTCCGTCAAACTCAATAGTTCCAGAATCAGGAGTATGAATTCCTAATAAACTTTTTAATAAAACTGTTTTTCCGGATCCACTTTGTCCAATAATTAAGTTGGTTTTTCCAGTTTCAAAAACTGTCGAAACCCCTTTTAGAACTTTGCTATCTCCAAATGATTTTTCTAAATTTTTTACTTCTATCATGATCCTAGTAACAATTGTGTTAGTATATAATTAAAAAGAATGATACAAACCGACGTCCAAACAAATGAAACTGTACTGGCTTTACCAACCTCTAGTGCTCCACCTTTCATATAATAACCATGAAAAGATGGGATTGTTGCCAATAACATTGCGAAAATTAGCGTTTTGATAAAGGCATAAACAATATGAAACGGAATAAATTCCATTTGTGCACCATCAATAAAAGCGGCACTTGTTGTAAAACCTCCATAAACTCCGGCAAGCCATCCTCCAAAAATCCCTAAAAACATACTGATACCAATAACAAAAGGATATAATAGCAAAGCAATAATTTTAGGAAAAACTAAATAGTTTAATGAATTTACACCCATTACTTCTAAAGCATCAATTTGCTCTGTAACCCGCATTGTACCAATACTTGACGTGATGAACGATCCCATTTTTCCGGCCATAATAACCGAAATAAAAGTAGGGGCAAACTCTAAAATTACAGATTGACGTGTAGCAAAACCAATTAAATATTTTGGAATTAACGGATTTGTTAAGTTTAGTGCGGTCTGAATGGCAACAACTCCTCCTACGAAGAAAGAGATAAAACAAACGATACCTAGTGAGTCGATAATCAAATCATCGATTTCTTTGAAAATTAAATTTCTCATAACAGACCATTTTGTCTGTTTATTAAAAATTTCTTTTAGCATTAAAAAATATCTTCCTATCTGAGATAAGTAACGAATTAGCATCATAAGTTTTACAAATATTGGCTAAGGTAAAAATAAGTTATGAGTTTTGGGTTATGAGTTACCGATTTTCGGTTGTTTTTCGAATCAAATTAACTTTTGTTTCATTTTCTCAAAACGATATTTTCTTATAAATTTAGCCTGTTCGGGTGTAACTAATAAAGGTGTTTTTGCTTTTTTTGCTTTCCAGAATCCTGTGATATAATCGAAAAACAAGAATGGTTTTTTCTTCATCATCGCCAGTTTTGCCGAAGCAATTGCGGTAATCCAAAAACCGTATCCTAAGGTATAAAAAGCTTCGCCTTGTTTATAACGTGCTGTTTTATTGTAGTTTGCGCCAGTAGGTTTAAGATGTTTTACATGTAAAGAAGTGTCTGTAACTATTTTCCAGTTATAGTATTTACAAAGTAATTCATCTACTGTGTCCCAGCCCATAGCGGGTTTTAAACCTCCAATTTGCTGAAAAGTTTCTTTTCTGTAGGCTTTTAATGCGCCGCGAATATGATCTTTATCTGTCAGGTTTTCTAAAACCCAATCGCCATTTTTTTCAATGTAACAAAATCCGCCCACCATTCCAATTTTAGGATCAGATTGGAAATGGTTGATAATGGTCTCGAAATAATTGGAAGGAAAAATTAAATCGCCGTCTATTTTTACAATAATATCATATTCTGAATCCAATGTTTCAAAACCTTTCTGAAAAGCCTGAATTACTTTACTTCCCGGCATGTGAATCGCATCTGAAGTTTTATTAACCACAGAAATAAACGGATTTTCTTTTGAAAAACCCAACACGATTTCTTCTGTTTTATCTGTTGAATTGTCGTTTACAACCACAATTTTAGAAGGTAAAACAGTTTGCGAAACCAAAGATTGTAAGGTCAAACCAATCAGGTCTTGCTCGTTGTGCGCGGGAATAACGATGTAATACTTCATTTTAAATTCCATTTTTTTATCCCGAAGCCTCGGGACCAAATTCCAACAATTAAAAATAAATTCCAATCTTTTTTAAATTCCAAATTCCAATCTTACCGATAAGGTTAAAATTGGAATTTGGAATTTATTTTTTGGAATTTGCCCTTAGGCTTTTATTTTCTCGGCAACAACAATATAATATCTCGGAGTGAAATATCTTAAAAGTGGTCTAAAACCAAACTTTTTTACAGGATGTGTGAATTTTTGGCGATCGGTTATTTTCCAGCCTGTTTTTTCTAAAAGCCAGTCTAATTGCCAATCTTCAAATTCATGATAATGTCTGTCCCACATATCTGTTTTTGAGCGATATGCCGGAGAAAACCATAAACGTAACGGAATCGAAATTAGCAATTTGTCACATTTTACGTTTTGTAAAATAGTGTACGGATTTAATAAATGTTCGAAAATTTCAAATGCCGTAAAAACAGTATATTCTTCTGTTTGCAAAGCCGTTTGATCGTTATCTAAATCTTCACCTTTTGTGTTTTTTACGGTATAGCCATTTTCCTCCATTATTTTAGAGAACGGATTGGGAACACCAAAATCAAAAATGGTTTCTGATGTCTTGACATGTTTTTGTAAAAATTCTAAAGTAAGTTTGAATCTTTTATTGGGAAACGTTTTTTCGTACATTTTTTATTTTTTATCGGCAAAGGCGCAAATATACAAAGTTATCTTCTTTTTTGTATTTTTTAATTAGAATGAAAATCAAAAGTCCGCATTTAAAATATGTTTTCAAATGCGGACTATAACTTTATACTTTATGTGATTTACTAATAGCTTCGTAGAAGCGTAATCTTTATAGATAATTAGGTAATGGATTTTTAGAGCTCCATCGGAGCGATATGTTTTGCACTTGCCAAAATATCGCTCCGATGGAGCTTTTCCCAAAATGAATTATTTGTTCTATAAATGTGACGTCCCACTGGGACTTATTATATAACTTAATTAATATCGGTAAACAAAGGCATTAACGTTCATTCCGGCTCCAACGGAAGCAAAAATGACAACATCGCCTTTATTAATTTCGTGATTTTCTAATTTTCCTTGTATCAAAAGATCATACAAAGTTGGTACGGTTGCTACGCTTGAGTTTCCTAAATCATGAATACTCATTGGCATAATATCTTTAGGTGCAGTTTTGTCGTATAGTTTATAAAAACGATCGACAATAGCTTCGTCCATTTTTTCATTTGCCTGATGTATCAGGATTTTTTTACCTCATCGATTCCAATTCCGCTTTTGTCTAAACAGCTTTTCATTGCGCAAGGAACCTGAATTAATGCAAACTCGTAGATTTTACGACCGTACATTTTAATGTATTTTATATCCGGATCTAAATCTGGATTATATGATTTTCCGAAGTATAAAAAATTAGCTTCATCATTAGCATAAGTAGCACTTTCGTAAGATAGTAAACCAGTTTCGTCATCTTCAGAAGCCTCTAAAATAGAAGCACCGGCACCATCAGAATAAATCATAGAATCACGATCGTGAGCGTCTACAACTCTTGATAAAGTTTCAGCTCCAATAACCAAAACTCTTTTTGCCATTCCGGATTTAATAAATGCATTGGCTTGCAAAACACCTTCGATCCAGCCCGGACATCCAAAAAGAATGTCATAAGCCACACATTTAGGGTTTTTTATATCCAGTTTGTTTTTTACACGAGTGGCCAAACTTGGTAAAATATCAGTTTGATGCGTACCTGTTTTTACGTCGCCAAAATTATGGGCAAAAATGATGTAATCTAAAGTTTCACGATCTATATTAGCATTTTCAAGCGCTCTTTCAGCAGCAAAAAAAGCTAAATCAGATGAAGTATGATGATCTTCGGCATAACGACGGTTTTCGATTCCGGTAATGCCTTTAAATTTTTTAATTACAACTTCATTCGGGTATCCAAAAGGAGTTCCGTCTTCATTTAAAAAAATATGTTTATCAAAGTCAGTATTCTTAACTTCTTTATTAGGAATGTAACTTCCTATACCAATTATTTTTATTTTCATTATTCCTTAATTATCCGATAAATTTATTGCTAAATTATAAATAAATTTATGATAACTATCATAAAAAATACTATGCATGCATATAATTATGAAATAGTAATTTTTTTTATAGATATATTGTTTATTTTCTAATGATTTTGTGATTTTATCGAGATTTCAAACGTTTGCGAATTGTTTGAGAACTTATTTTTATTTTGCAAAATTCTTAAAGTCATTTCGATTTTGTTATAAATGAAACGGAAGATTTTAAAAGTGTTAAAATAGAAAGTCCTGTTTTACTTTGAAGTATTAAAGTGGTTTTGAAAACGAGTCGCGTGAGGGATAGAAGGAAGCTACCGAAGTAGCCCGGATAGCCCGACAGCACCCCGATGAGAGGGCGTATGCAGCCCAAGTATATTTGCCCTCTCATCGGGATGGTGGCACGCCCAACTTATAATTGTTTAGAAAGTTTCAGGTTCAAATAACTTGAAACCTTAAACCTGAAACAAAAAATAAACCCGAAAGATTTTTAAAATCTGTCGGGTTTGGAATTTATAATAAAAGAAAACTTATTTCTTAGTTTTCCATATAAGCTTCAATAGGAGCACAGCTGCAGATTAAGTTTCTGTCACCGTATGCATCGTCTACACGACGAACAGATGGCCAGAATTTATTTTCAGCAATATACTCTAATGGATAAGCCGCTTTTTCTCTTGAGTAAGGGAAATCCCAATTATCAGTAGTTAACATTGCCAATGTGTGAGGTGCATTTTTCAATACATTGTTTTTATCATCGGCTGTTGAAGCTTCAATCTCTTTTCTAATTGAGATAAGAGCATCACAAAAACGATCTAATTCTGCTAAATCTTCAGATTCAGTTGGTTCAATCATTAAAGTTCCAGCTACAGGGAAAGAAACCGTTGGCGCGTGGAAACCGTAATCCATTAAACGTTTTGCGATATCACCAACTTCGATTCCGTTTTCTTTAAACGAACGACAATCTAAAATCATTTCGTGAGCTGCTCTTCCACATTCTCCTGTATAAAGAATTGGGTAGTGTCCTTCGAAACGGGCTTTCATGTAGTTAGCATTTAAGATAGCGTGTTCTGTAGCACTTTTTAATCCTTCAGCACCCATCATTGTGATGTAACCGTAAGAAATTAAACATACCAAAGCCGATCCGTAAGGTGCAGATGAAATGGCTGTAATAGCTTGTTCTCCACCAACTTTTAAGATTGGGTTTGTTGGTAAAAATGGAACTAATTTTTCGTTCACACAAATTGGTCCAACTCCAGGTCCACCACCACCGTGAGGAATAGCGAATGTTTTGTGTAAGTTTAAGTGACAAACGTCAGCGCCAATTGTAGCCGGGTTAGTTAAACCAACCTGAGCATTCATATTAGCACCATCCATATATACTAATCCGCCATTATCGTGGATTAATTTCGTGATTTCAATAATTGAAGATTCAAAAACTCCGTGAGTAGAAGGATACGTTACCATTAAACAAGATAAATCATCTTTATGCTCAATCGCTTTTTCTCTTAAATCTTCTACGTCAATATTTCCTTCCGGAGTCGTTTTAGTAACGATAATTTTCATTCCAGCCATCGCTGCAGAAGCAGGATTTGTTCCGTGCGCAGATGAAGGAATTAAACATACATTACGGTGACCTTCGTTTCTTGACAAGTGGTAAGCTCGGATAGCCATTAAACCTGCATATTCTCCCTGAGCTCCAGAGTTAGGCTGCAATGTTGTTCCGGCAAAACCGGTAATTACATTTAATTGCTCCTCCAATTTTTTAAGCATCGTGATATAACCTTCAGCTTGCTCAACTGGTGCAAAAGGGTGAATGCTGTTCCAGTTAGGCATCGATAAAGGCAACATTTCTGAAGCTGCGTTTAATTTCATTGTACAAGAACCTAATGAAATCATCGAATGATTCAATGATAAATCTTTACGCTCTAACTTTTTGATGTAACGCATGATCTGACTTTCTGAATGATGATTGTTAAATACATCATGCGTTAAGAAAGACGACGTTCTTTCTAATGAAGCCGGTAATTGACTAGCCTCAGTTAATTCAGAAACAGTAAAAGTTTCTTTTCCTAAAGCTTCAGCAAAAATCGCAATAATTTGATTAATGTCAGCAATTGAAGTTGTTTCGTTGAATGAGATAGAAATGGTATCGGCATCAACATAGTAGAAGTTTACTTCATTTTTCTCAGCAATCGCTTTTACTTTTTGAGCATCAGCTTTTACTAAAATAGTATCAAAGTAAGCCGTATTAGTTTGGTAAACGCCTAATTTATTTAAAGCTTCAGCAGCAGTAACTGCCGATGCGTGAACTTTACCTGCAATATATTGTAATCCTTTTGGTCCGTGGTAAACGGCATACATTCCGGCCATAACGGCTAATAAAACCTGAGCTGTACAAATATTTGAAGTTGCTTTTTCACGTTTAATGTGTTGCTCACGAGTTCCTAAAGCCATACGTAAAGCGCGATTTCCGTTTACGTCGATAGAAACTCCAATAATACGACCTGGCATAGATCGTTTGTATTCGTCTTTAGTTGCAAAAAAAGCAGCGTGTGGGCCACCATAACCCATTGGTACACCAAAACGTTGTGTAGTTCCAACAACAACTGCAGCTCCCATTTCTCCCGGAGAAGTTAAGGCAGCTAATGATAAAATATCGGCAGCAAAAGCTACTTTGATTTCATTTTCTTTTGCTTTAGCAACAAAAGCACTATAATCGTTTACCTGACCATATTTACCCGGATATTGTAAAATAGCTCCGAAGAACTCATTTGAAAAATCAAACGTTTCGTGGTTTCCAACAACTAATTCAATTCCAATAGGAGTTGAACGTGTTTGAAGTATAGATAAAGTTTGTGGTAAAATTTCTTCAGAAACGAAGAATTTATTTGTATTGTTTTTCTTTTGGTCACGTGTACGAACATCAAATAACAAAGCCATAGCTTCTGCAGCTGCAGTACCTTCGTCAAGTAAAGATGCGTTTGCAATTTCCATTCCTGTTAATTCAATAACTGTAGTCTGGAAATTCAAAATAGCTTCCAAACGACCTTGAGCAATTTCTGCCTGATAAGGTGTGTAAGCCGTATACCATCCTGGATTTTCGAAGATATTTCTTTGAATTGGCGCAGGAACAATAGTTGGGTGATAACCCAAACCAATATACGATTTGAATACCTTATTTTTCTTTCCTAATTCCTGAATGTGATTTGCGAATTCGTACTCCGTCATTGCAGGATCTAAATTCAAAGGCGCTTTTAAACGAATGTCATCCGGAAGAGTTTCATAAACAAGTTGTTCAATCGATTCCACTCCAATAGTCTTTAACATGTGTTGAAGATCTGTTTCTCTTGGGCCAATGTGTCTTAAAGCAAAAGCATCTGTTCTCATTTGTAGCTATCTATTTTTTAAGGGCAATGCAATTAACAAAGCGTAAACTTCAATTTAAGCAGTGTACACAAGGTTTATTACATTTTATAGTAAATGTGTTGTTTTTTGTGGCGCAAAATTAAGTATTATTAATAATTTAATAGGTATTTTTAACTTCAATTTTTATGAAATTTCTAACTAAAGAGTTGATTTGTTAATAATTGATTAGATTTAAGGAATGAAAGTGTTGAAACAAATATTCGATTTTTACCTCCATAGTAGTATTCATGTGGCTTTGTCGTGTTATGCATTAGTTCATATAACATTTTATTTCTTTCATATTCAATATGATGAACAAATGGCTTTGTTCGTTTTTTTCGGAACAATTGTGGGGTATAATTTTGTTAAATACGATGCTTTGGTTCGGGTGAAAAAAAACCAATCGGGAATCAGTTAAAAATTATAGCAGTTTTGAGTTTTGTTTCACTGATTTTAGTTGGCTATTATTTTTTTCAGTTAAAAAGGATTACCCAAATAGTCTCCTTTGGAATATTTGCCATAACCGCGCTCTACACACTTCCGTTTTTTCCAAATCGTAAAAATGCCAGAAACTGGGCCGGAGTAAAAATTTATATTGTGGCGCTTTGTTGGGTAGGAGCAACGCTGGTTTTACCTTATATAAATGCCGAAATTCCTTTTACAGGCAACTTTTTTATCAAATGCATTCAGCGTTTTGTCTTAGTTTTTGTGCTGATTCTGGTTTTCGAGATTTTAGATTTAGCCAATGATGATCCGCATTTGCAAACCGTTCCGCAGACAATTGGCGTTAAGCGTACAAAAATTTTAGGCTTTTCATTATTAGTTCCGTTTTGGGTTTTAGGAATTTTAAGTTTTACACTTCATGATCTTATTATCAATCTTGTAATGGTTCTTACTTTGATGTTGTTTATTCTATTCGCCAATACAAATCGATCAAAATATTATACTTCTTTTTGGGTCGAAAGCGTACCCATTTTTTGGTGGCTGATGATAGTGTTTTTGTAAATAAAAAAACCGATGCGTTCAACATCGGATTCTAAATAATAATATTTTGGGCGTGTCCCTCCGGGTCGGGCTATCCGCTGCAAGTCCTCGCACTTCCTTCGTCAGGCTGTGGGCTTTCCACTTCTATCCCTCACGCAAACCGTAAAGCGAGAAAATTCATTTTTTAAAGAATTTTAGATGATTTATTTGAATTGCCTCCAGCTTTAGCTGGAGGTAAAAATGACAGAATAAAAGTGGCTTTAGCCAAATATTATATTCTTTATTTAAATTATGCTATTTTTCAGAAACATCTTTTAGAACTTTATTTCTTTCCAAAAGAAATTGGGTCATATGTTTTTCGAGAAATAAAATATCAAATAATTCTCCAAAAATTCCGAAAGGTGTTTCATATTCCAATTTATCTTTCATAATTGTTAAACCATTTACTTCTTCAAAAAAATGCTGATGTTTGAAAGATTTGAATTTGCCTCTTTCCATTTCATCGACAAAATAATCATTAAATGTCATTGCGGTAATTCGACTTTTATGTGTGAGATAAAAACCAAAATGTTTACCGCGCCAGGTTACGGTTTCGTCAAAATTTATTAATCCTGATGTTACGCCCGCAATTGCTTTTTCACTTGTTTTACTCGCAGATTTCTGATGAATATCGATATTTCGTGAAGCATCAAAAACGATTTGTTTTGGTGCTTTTATTTTTGTTGTGAGGTTTATTGTTGTCATAATTAATCAGCATATTACAAGTCCCAACGGGACGTTATGTTTATAGAACCATGAAAAAAAGGTTTTTGAACCCCAGCGGGGTGGAATGTTTAGGAATAATCAGAAAGCAAATATATCGCTCCGCTGGAGCTTAAAAGAACGACGCATTTTTATGTTTTCTATAAATATTACGCTCCGCTGGAGCTATCAGAAAATAATAAATTATTTGCGTAACAAATCTTTAAAAGCCTCATCAATATCTCCAAACTTAAACTTAAACTCATTATCCAAAAGTCGTTTCGGAATCACATTTCTGCTTTTCAAAACCAACTCCGGTTGAGTACGAATAATGAATGAGCCAATTTCTAACAAAAAAGTATTCAACGGAATTCCGAAAGGAAAACCAACTGCTTTTCTAAGTTTTTGCATAAAATTAGCATTACGAACTGGTTCCGGAGAAACAACATTCACAATTCCGTTCATTTCTTTTTGAATAATAAAATCAATTGCATTGGCAAAATCTTCTTCATGAATCCAGCTTATAAACTGATTTCCTTTTCCTTGTTTTCCTCCAAAACCGGTTTTTGCCAAAGTTTTTAACGGAATAAAAGCACCGCCATCTTTACCCAAAACAATCGAAGTTCGCAAAGCCGTTTTTAAAGTATTTGGCGTTTCGATTTTAAAAAATGCTTTTTCCCATGAAAGCGCAACATTAATAGAAAAATCATTTCCAATTTCGCCATCAACCTCATCCATTTGTTTGTCAAGAGAAAATCTATAAATAGTAGAAGTTGATGAATTCAGCCAGTGTTTTGGCGGATTAGCACAATTTAAAACCGCTTTGTTTAAAATTCTTGTGCTTTGAATTCTTGACCATAAAATCTCTTTTTTGTTTTCTTTCGTATAACGGCAATCAACCGATTTTCCTGCAAGATTAATTAGAACGGTTGCATTTTCGAGTTCGTTTTCCCAGCCGGAAAAACTCTTTGCGTTCCAGTTTATATATTTAATTCCGTCAATTGTTTTAGATTTTCCTCTGGTCAGAATTATAATTTCATCAAATTTGTCTTTGAAATGATGGATTAAAACCTGTCCTAAAAAACCTGTTCCGGCTGCGATTATAAGTTTGTTCATTTGAGTATATTTTTTTGCCACGAATTGCACGAATTACACTAATTTTTAAATGTGCAATTTTAGTGCTAAAAGTTAATTGGTGAAAATTCGTGAAATTCGTGGCGAACTTTTTAATGATAATTACGCTTTAAAAACCAATCTTTCTTCTTGTTGCGCTTCTTTGGCTTTTCTTTTTCCTCTAAAGAAGAAATACAAATTGAAGAATAACATTACTCCCAAATAAATAGAAAATCCGCCAATTTTATAGCTTAATCTTTCGATCAATTCCTGATAACTGTTGTTGCTTAATTGCATTTCCAGAATCATTAAAGCGAAACCAATATTTAGAAGATAAAATCCGGTTTCAAAAAGTTTGTTGGTGGCTTCTGCAATATCTTCGCGGCCTTTAAAAATGTCCAGCATAAATATTTTTCCGTTTTTAAAAAGAGTTTTAGAAACATAATAAGTAAGAAATAAAGCGATTGGTAAATAAAGTCCGTAACCGATTAAGATTTTTGTAGTTTCCATGATATTTAATTTAAGGTATTATTTAATTAATTTATGAATGTACTTGGTTAGAATAATGATATTGAGATAATGCAATATCGAAATGATGAAAATTATGATTGCTGTTTTTGTTCCGATGGTTTCAATTAATTGCGTCGAAGATGAAATTTTTTGCCAGGAAATAAGCGTCATTGCGCAATAACCAATGTTTAAAAGATAATATCCCAAAAGCAAAACCTGATTGATTTTTTGGCAGATATCCGCATGATTGGGGATCAGTTCTGCGACATAAATATTTCCGTTTCGGTAGCATATTTTTCCAACTTTTAAAATGATAAAAACCGTAATGCTGAGATAGATAAAATAGCCGATGATGTTAAAATTCATGACGATTATTTTTAGGGTTAATATTCATAATTTAAACTGCGTTGTGTAAAAAGGTCTGCAATTTCCAATTTGCGTTTGTTTTTTACTTGAATTGCTGATCCTTTTGCAAGGAAAACTGAAGTTGGAATAGTAGTTTCTAAAAACTCAAAATCATTACCATAATTTTCCTGAAACTCGATATCAACTTTATGATTTAGTATTTTAAATTGTTCCCATCTCGGGTGTTGAACTTCATATTCAAAAGTGGTTTCGTTATCAATTTTAGTATATCCAAAATAATGTTCCGTAATAAATTCAGCTTCAGAACCGATTTCAATTTCTATTGGATTCTTTTCCGTTTCTAACTGAATTGTATTCCATTGTTCCTTATTTTTCCATTGATAAATGAAAGTTTGCGTATTATCATCTTCAATAATTTCATGTTTCATTCTCTGAGTTTCATAATGTTCCTGATACAAAGTATTTGCAATAAATGTGATCGCTTTTTTGGGAACAATTTCTTTGATGAAAACTACGCCGCGTTTCCATTCTCCGTTTTCAAATCGTTTTACATAAAATCTAAGATTTACTTCTTCAAAATTTACATGAAACGGAATTTTTACTCCCAAAACTTTTGTGTTTTTAAACATAAAACCAACCAGACTTACATAGCATTTGTTGTTCCAACTATCGATTTCTGTTCCTGCAGGAATATATTTTTCTAAGATTTTAGCATCTACCTCGTAATTAAAAAGAGCTAAGTTTTTCCATTCTGCTTTTAGAAATGAATCAGAAGTAATATTGGCTGTCAAAAAGTAGAAGTAAGTTGCTATTACCATTGGAAACAGAAAAAAACTAATAAGATTTCCGAAATCATTTCCTAATGCAGAATTGGTAAGGATCAGAAAAAAATCAATCAAAACCAAAATCCAGTAAAGTCGAATTTTTCTCTTTTTTTCTTTGCTGAGTTCCTTCATTTTTACGAGTAAAATAATTCCTATTGTTACTTGTACAATCCCTAATACGATTTGAAAGAGCATTCCAAAATAGACTAGAAGATAAAGTCCAAGAGTTGTGAAATAAAATATTTTGTTGATTTTATGCAATGTGGTAAATGTCATGATATATTTATTTTTGAATTTTGAGAAATTCATTTGCTGGTTTTTTTATAGATTATTACTGAAAGGTAAATGGCAAGAAGCAGAGGAAGACAAAATAATACATCGCCAATGTTGTTGATATAATAAATATTTAGATTAAAGAGATAGATGTAAAAAAACAAGATAACTCCAGCAATATAAATTTGAAGATAGGTATTACGAGGTTCGGAAAATATCATTTTTACTGCCAAAATCACTTGAATGAACCCTGTTATACTAGTTGAAACCAAAGCGTTAATAAAAGCTTCATCTTTCGCAATAGGATAAGTTAGCAATATCAAAAATGGAAGTCCAATTGCAAACGTATTGAGTTGTTTTATAGTTTTCATAGTTATTGAGTATTTTAAACTTTCAGAAAAAAATGAAAGTTTTATTTAAATTTTTTTACTTCATGATTTTTAGAACCAAACGTCCCAACCAGTTTTCGTTGAACTCTGTTATTTTGTCTAACATATTATCTGCTTTTAAAACAAAATCATATAATTTAGAAGTCTGATCAACAAAGTGTTTTTCTTCTGCAGAAGATTCTTTTGCTTCAATTGTCGAAACTTCTTTTAGAATTTTAAGGGCAGGTTTGATTTCTCTTTTGCTTCTTTCTCTCGAAATTTTTACGGCCAATTCGTCCAAATCTTTTTCGGCAGTAAAAAACTCTCTTCTTTCTCCGGCTTTGTATTCTTTATAAACAATTCCCCAATCCATTAAAGCTCTTAGGTTCATGCTGGCGTTTCCGCGCGAAATTTGCAATTCCTCCATAATATCTTCCATCGAAACAGCTTCGTTGGAGACCATTAATAAAGCATGGATTTGCGCCATGGTTTTATTAATTCCCCACTGAGAACCTAATGCTCCCCAGGTTTGTACAAACTTATTTTTTGCTTCTTTGAATTCCATAGATCAAATGTAAATAAAAGTTTTTAAACTTTCAAAAATAAATGAAACTTATTTTCAAAATATATTATTTTTTAAGAATAGTCTTATGTATTGTTTTTTGTGTTTTATGACAAAGAATCTTCTTTCTGTAACATTTTCCTAATTAAATCTGTAGTTCTAAAATAGCTTTGGGTATAAATTTTTAAAATTATTTTTTAATATCCTCATTATTAATAAATAATCAAGTCGTGGAGCAGAACCCACTTAAAAAACGAACTGTTTCGCTCAGTAAAATGCGAAGGTGTCATCTGAAAAGCCTTATGAGTAAGACAAATAATTAAATCATTAAGATATGAATTCATTTATTGGAAAATGGGTAGATCAACAAAATGTGTTAATCACAATTACCGGATCTAAAACTAGCATTAGTGTAGCTTACGGCAACGGACGCGGCCCTTTTCAAGGTACTCTAAACGCTTCTAATCCATCAGTAATTACCGTAAACTTTACGGATGATGGAGGAAATAAAACAGGTACGCTGTCAAATAACAATTCTGATATAAATTGGGATAATGGGACAACTTGGAAACAATTAGTTTATTTAAGAAAAAATGCATGGGATGACAACAACGGTGGTCAATTTATAGATAAGTCTGGCAATTATACCGACCTTTATTGGTATGCAAAAGCTGTTAACGTAATGCAATCCCGCCCAATAAGCGATCCTACCAGCTGGTGGTTTTATGCTGCAATCCATGGTGAATTACTATTGCCAGGATCTTTATATCCAAAGCCATACCAATATCTAAACTGGAAGAATGTTAACTACATAGGAGCGGCTGCAAATTTAAGTGTGGTTCCATCCAATGCATTAACAACTATTTTTTGGGATCAATGTCAGCATGGTACCTGGTTTTTCCCTCCTTGGCACAGAGGTTATTTGGTAGCACTCGAAAATATTCTTCGTACCATTATATCTCAATTAAATGGCCCTTCGGACTGGGCATTGCCCTATTGGAATTATCTAAACCAATCTACTGTCTATATTGAATCTCATATCCCTCCAGCATTTACTGTCGCTGTTTTACCGGATAACACACCAAACCCTTTGTACGTACCTGAGCGTTATGGGCCTAATGTACAAGTAGGTAATGGAGAGAATTCAGCAAATGATCAATGTCAATGGGATACCATTTACAGTGAAGGGGCTGCCCCTGCAAAACTTGGAGCAGGTGATTTAAATGGCTATTTTTATGGTGGCGGAGAAACCGGATTTTCACATAGTGGTTCAGAAACAGGAGATCTTGAGCAGAATCCTCATAATTTCGTTCATGGTATGGTAGGTGGACAAAATGCTGCGGGACAAATAGGTTTGATGGGCGTGCCGGCAACAGCAGGACTAGATCCTATATTTTTCTTGCATCATTCTAATATTGACCGTATGTGGGATGCCTGGAATGTAACAGGACAAAATAACAATCCTTCGGATGTAAATTGGCTGGCCGGACCAACTGCTAATGGCAATTCACAATTTGCTATGCCTTTGGATGCACAGGGTACTGCCTGGTATTACACACCTGCAGATGTTCAAACGACAAATAATTTGAAGTATAACGGATCTTATTATTCTTATACATATAGCGATCTCTCTTTAACTTCTTATGACACAATTCAACCGGGTTTTTTGAAAGAGAACTTATCTCTTAGATTAAATAAACTGAGTGCGATAAATTTAGAAACAGGAATTAAGATGGCTAGTAAACAAAATAATGAATTAGTTGGAGCAAGTAGTGGTTCAATTACATTAAAGGATAAAGAAACCAAAGCTACTGTTCAATTGGATAAAACGGCATGGAAATCAGTAAAGAATAGTCTTTTAAAAGCTTCTGTTTCTGATATCCCTGATGAGGTGTATCTTCAGCTAGAAGGTGTAAAAGGAGGCGCTGACTCCAATTTTCTTTCAGTTTATGTAAATAATACATTTATTAAGTCTGTTTCTCTTTTTGGACTCCTTGGTGCATCTCTTAAAAATACTGCTCATGGCGGTTCAGGACTTACTTTTAAATTCAATATCACAAGTATTGTTGATGAATTACATCTGGAGAGTGCTATTGATATTAATTCACTAGATGTTCAAATAAAGAGTAAAGATGCCCCTCTCGATGGTGATGAAATCACAGTAGAGCGAATAGGCATTTACCGTTCAGGGCAATAAGTCAAAAAAGATATATGAAACTTTCACAAAATAAGCGTATTGCAATTAATTTAGTAATTATCAGCATTTTTGTCTGGACATTACTTTTGGTAAACCCTGGACATATTATGGCAATGAAATACTGTCATGTCTTTGCTTCTTGTCCCTCTGCAACATCATTTCAGATGTTGCTAGAGATGAAGCTTTTTTCATCTCAATTAATTGGTTGGGGGCTTATGGTGGTTGCAATGATGCTTCCTAAATTAATTCTGCCCATTCAGTTTATTTACCAGCAGAGCTTCAAACGCTATCGTTTCTTGTGTTCTTTATTATTTGTGTTTGGCTATATATTAGTATGGATGGTTGTTGGTGTTTTTATGATAGAAATAATAATGGGAGTTAACCTTTTACTACCCATGTCTTATATGCCTGCATTTGGATTGTTTGTCATTGCATTAGTATGGGAGATTTCGCCAATAAAGCAGCGTTTTTTAAACCTCGGTCATGATCATCGAATTCTGTCAGCCTTTGGATGGAAGGCCTTTAGGGATTCATTGTTTTTTGGACTTACCCACGGTGTTTGGTGCATTGGTTCTGGATGGGCATTGATGCTATTTCCTATGCTTTTACCCAAAGGGCACAATTTAGCGATGTTAGTTGTAACTTTTATTATGATTAGTGAGCACCTGGAATATCCAAGATTCCCTAAGTGGCTCTTTATTCCTCGTATGAAATTATTAAGAATCATTGTTGTGCAAACAAAAATCAGATTGATGACCTTTTGATATTATAGAGCCTAAACCCAGAATCCACATTATTACTTCAATTAGACTTTTCTTCAAGAACTAATACTCCTTTTTATATTAAAATTCAGAAGTATTAGTTCATGGGGACTATTCTATTGGTATTCACTGAACTCCGTTTTGTGTATTTTTTTAACTCTGATAATGAGTATGTTATGAAAAAAATGACTCATGTTAATTTTTAAGGCTCCCATACATAATAATCCCTCTCTTATATCATTTTTTTATTCAGGACTTTACTTCTGAGGTAATTTTACTACAGAAAATAAAAAATAACACCATTTGTTTTTAGGATTTGTTTCTAATTGATTTCTCATAAGTCTGCCTTAATAAGTTGATATGATTTATAAAAGTTTGTTAGGTGAGAAAGACAAATTATAGGGAAACAACAAAATTTAGAAAGTGGAGCAGAAACCACTTAAAAAACGAACTGTTTCGCACAGTAAAATGCGAAGGCGGATCTGAAAAGCCAAACGAGTAGGACAAAAATTAATTGTTATGCAACCAATACCTGTAAAAGTTAAAAATGTAAATGTATATCCTTATGTCGAATGGCATGGAGGAGGAGTTGGACCTGTAATTCTTCCGGTTATCGAAGGAGCCAGCGGAACTTATGCTGTTGGAACACTTATTATGTCTGTATTCTATAATCTTGATCTGAATGTAACCGAAAAACCTAAACTGGGCATTCACCAAAGATATGTAGCAATGGGCGAAACAGAAGACGGAACTCCTTTTACGACTCCGTGGATGTATTGCACAAACGCAAGTAATCAGCCGGAATTTGGAAGAACTATTACACTTAATCAGCCAAACTCTGAAGCAAATAGCGTAGGAAGTGTGCCTCCTTATATTACACTTGGTCCGCTTACGGATATTACAGTTAGTCAGTTATTTCCACCGCCGGCAATTGGGCAAATATTGCTTATTGAAAATGGTTCGGGAAATGTTATTGCAACAAGAACCGGTACGCCTCACGAAATGGGAGTTGAAGTAAAAGGCGGTAAACGTTTTGGAAATTTATCGGCAGGAGCAAAAAACATCATTATTACCGGAAAAAACCAGGACGGAAAAACAGTTACGATGGGTGATTTAACTTGTTTAAATCCAAATGAACCGGCAATTTTCTTACGTCAGTTTGGACCTTTTAATTAAAACAATAATCAAATATTAATCATAAAAATAAAAATTATGGGAGTAATGATGCCATATGGCGCCGCCATTAGAGAAGCTTTGGCTTCGAACGATCTAACAAAGATGGAAGCTATTGCCGAGCAAGCAAAACAAACAATAAAACAACAAGGAGATCTTACTGCAGCGTACTTAGAATTGATTGAAGCAATTGCTGCACTAAAAACTAAAAAATAGTTTGTGTTGTCTTGTAGAAATAAAGGTGTATCCGAAAAACCTAAAAGAGTAGGAATAATTTAAAACACAAATATCATGGGATTTATACCAATGTACGGAGTGGCGATTCGGGATGCTATCGCTTCAAACGATTTATCTAAAATGGAAGCTATTGCAGAACAGGCCAAACAAACCGTAAAGGAACAAGGGGATTTAAGTGCTGCTTTGGTAGAATTGCTGGATGCAATTGATGCTTTAAAAAATAAAAGATAAAAAAATAACGAGCTGTCTTGTTAAGTAAAACAAGGGTGGATCCGAAAAACCTTAAGAGTAGGAATAACTTAAAACAACAATATTATGGGAGTAACAATGCTTTACGCAGCAGGAATCAGAGAAGCGATTGCTTCAAATGATTTAGAAAAAATGAAAGCAGTAGCCGAACAGGCGAAACAAACTGTAAGAGAACAAGGAGACTTAAGCTCAGCATTGATAGAATTGTTAGAAGCAATTGAATCATTGAGAAAGTAATCTAAAAAAGACGGTTTATTAAGATTCGCTTTTTAAACCGTTTTTTTAAATAATGACCAAACCCTAAATAAAATTAAGATGGATACGATTAAGACTTCAACACGATACAGAGTAAGAGACGATTATAAAACTGCCACGCCGGTTCATGTAGTATGGGAAATTACTTTAGCCTGTAATTTGAAATGCTCGCATTGCGGATCAAGAGCTGGAAAAGTAAGGCCTGGTGAATTAACGACAGAACAATGTTTCGGAGTTATTGATAGTCTTAAACGTCTTGGTACAAGAGAAATTACAATTATTGGCGGCGAGGCTTTTTTAAGAAAAGACTGGCTGGAAATAATTGAAAGAATAAGCCAAAGCGGCATTGAATGTTCGATGCAGTCGGGAGCATACAATTTAAATGAAGAAAGAATTATTGATGCCAAAAAAGCAGGAATAAGAAATATTGGTGTTTCTATTGATGGATTACCGGATACACATAATAAAATCAGAGGAAGAAGAGATTCATTTGAACATGTAATTCATTGTCTTCAGCTTTTAAAAAAGCACAATATTCCGTCAAGCGTAAATACAGTGATTACAAAAACCAATAAAAATGAGCTGAATGAATTAGTGGATGTTCTGATTGAAAATGGTGTGAAAAACTGGCAAATACAACTTGCCGTTGCCATGGGAAATGCCGTTGATAATTCAGACGAATTGATTCTGCAACCTTATGAATTAAATGATTTTTACGAAAATCTTATTGTAATCTACAGAAAAGCATTAGCCAATAATGTTTTGATACAAGCAGGAAACAACATTGGATATTTTGGTCCATACGAACATATTTGGAGACAGGGCAATGAAAAATATTATACAGGCTGTTCAGCAGGACATACCGGAATTGGTATCGAAGCCGACGGTAAAATAAAAGGCTGCCCGTCATTGCCAACAAACGCATATACCGGAGGAAATGTAAAAGACATGGATCTGGAAGACATCTGGAAATACAGTGAAGAAATGGTTTTTTCCAGATATAGAAATAAAGAAGAATTATGGGGAGGCTGTAAAGGCTGTTACTATGAATCTTCTTGTTTGGCGGGCTGCACTTGGACTAGTCATGTGTTGTTTGGCAAAAGAGGAAACAACCCGTTTTGTCATTACCGTGCTTTAGAATTAAAAAAGAAAGGTCTTAGAGAACGTATCAGAAAAACACAAGAAGCGCCCGGACTTTCTTTTGATCAGGGACTTTTTGAAATTATTGTTGAAAATGAAAAGGGAGAAATCGTAGAAATACAATCTCCTAACGATACTCCATTGCTTCCGGTTTCAAACAATACAGACAGAGTTCCCAGAATTCCCAAAGCACTAAAATTATGCAATGGCTGTGATAATTATGTGTATGAAGAAGAAACTACCTGCACTTTTTGTAATGCCGATGTTCAGAAAGTAAATGATGAATATGCCATTAAAATGGAAAGAGCAAAACGATCGCTGGAGAAACTCGAATTATTAATGATGAAATAATTATGGAATTACTTAAAAAAATCCAATCAGAAATTGATCAGTATTCGAATACTATTGAAGACAATTTAAGTCTGCCGGATATTACCATTAAATACGGTCTTAATTCATACAGATATGGATCTTCCAGTTTTTTGGATGATCTTTTTGATCCCATTCAAATAACTCATGAAACGGTTTTTTATGATTTGGGTTCAGGTTACGGAAATATCATTTTATACGGAGCTGTAAAATACCCGGAAGCAAAATTTATAGGAATTGAAATTCTGGAAGAACGAAATCAGGTTTGTATGGATTTAATAGAAAAAGAACAAATACCAAATGTTACCGCAATTACAGGCGATATTTTAAAAACTGATATTTCTGACGGTACTGTTTTTTACCTCTATAATCCTCTTTTTAATTTTCAATACAAAACATTATTAGATAAGCTATATCAGATTTCATTAAACAAAAATATAGTTGTAATCGCTGAGTCCCGATGCAATTTTTTTGATGAAGCCCACTGGTTAGAACAATACCATCTTAAGGATATTGATGTGATTAGAAAAATCAAATATTATCGCTCTAAACCTTGAGATCAGACTAATAAATATCAAAAGGAAAATAAAATAGTAACCAATTTAAAACCCAAAATAATCATGACCAATTTAAGTTCCATCATTCTTCCTGTTCTTCAGGGAATGGAAGAATCACATTTAAAAGATCAATTACTAAAATTCTTGCCTAATCAGGAAGAATCATTTTCAAAAATTGAAAAAAGTTTTAATCAGCTTACTTCAAAAGTTCAGGATAAGGAAAGATTGCAGCGCTTTTTTCATAGTTGGAGCCAGACCAATAACAGCGCTATGACCGTTGCAGGAATTAGCAACCGTATGACAATGCTGGTTCATAAAAACCAACCCATTGCAGACGAAAAAGCGTTATTGCATTCTATCACAAGTTTAAACAGAATTGTTGATGAAGATTTGGCAGTTGTGGGCAGAATTCTGCATTCGCAAATGTTTTATACCATGGCAACGACTATTTGTACAGATGATGACTGGCTTTCGCGTAAATATTTAAACCAAAGCGCTTGTGATTTTAAAGCATGGAAAGATCAAAATTCATTACGAAATAAAGATATTATGATCGCATTATTGACCACTTTGATCCATGAAATTTATACGCATGGCGAAGTAGAATTAATACTTCCAAAATTTCAATCATGGCTGTTAAACGATTACGGTTTTTCTGAAGAAGAATGTGATAAAACATTGGCATGGATAAGTGTTCATTGTGGTCCAACAGAAAAAAATCATTTCTTTTTTGCCGTTAGCTCAATCTTTCATTATGCAAAAGCAATGAATGTTAATCTCGAAGCGTATGATTTAGAAGTAATTATTAAAGATTATTTGGCTAAAAAATCGGCTGTGATGGAAGATCTTTTAGAAGTTGAAGAATTGAGTTTTTAAAAATAAAATTATTACCAGAAAGAAATTCCCAAGTGACTATGTCTAAAATTAAGTTGCAGCCAAACCAAGCCGAAAAACAAGAAAAATGGAATCAGTTATTTTCAGAATATTTTCAGAAAGAGACAGGATTAAACGGCGATTATTTTGCCAGTTCTTCTGTAATTCTATCTTCAGAATATAGTGAGGAAATGAATCAATTGTGTTCTATTTTGAATAAAGCTTGTACGGCAATTGTTCTGAATTATTTTGAAGATGAGAGGATTCGGAAATACTATCAGCTTGATGATGACCTGGAAACTTTATTGAAAAAAGTAATAATGCAGCATACAATCAGGGTTTTTATCGCCCTGATTTTTTATATGACAAAAACGATCATCCCAAAATTTGCGAGATAGGCGCCCGATATCCTTTAAACGGCTGGATGATTAGTTATTATTTGCAATTAATAAACAATCAGGCAAATACAAATAAAGACAGAATTGAAAATAATTTAGAAAATCTTATTGACGATTTATACAATCAATTTGTTCCTCATCAAAAAATAGCTCTCCTTCATGATGATGAAAAAGGAACGGAAATTTTTTATCTGCAAAAGGAATTGGCAAGACTTGAAATCGAATTAATATCTGCAAAACCTCAGGATTTAATTCTTTCAAATGATTCGATATCTATAAATGGAGAACCGGTTTCGCAATTTATATTAGAAATGGATCGGGAAGAATTAAAGAAAATAAGACCTGAAGTACTGGATAAGCTCATCGACGAAAAGTCATACTTTAATGATATTCGAACTTTAATTTTAATTCATGATAAAAGAGTTTTGGCCGTCATGTATGATGCTCCAATTATGAATGATTATTTAAGCAAAGAAGATTATGGCTTTTTGCAAAAGTATCTCATTCCGAGTTTTGTGATTACAGAACCTTCCGGCTGCGACATTTTTATAAATGGCGAAGAGAATTTGATTTTAAAATTAAACAGCGGCGGAAGAGGCATTGGTGCGTATGTTAAAAAGGATTGTACAACTCAGGAATGGGAGAAAATTATTAGAGAAAACTGGAATAAATACCTGATTCAGCACTTTGTTGACCAGCAAGAATTTACCGATGTCGAGAATAATCGTCAGATTCATTTAGTAGGGATGTTATTGTGTAAAGACGATAAAAATTATGGATCCGGTTTATTTCGCGGTTCAGATGAAACGGTGGTAAATGTGCATCAGGGGCGAGCTTTGATTTATCCAATTTTAGACTAATAAATCTATGAAACATACAGTTATTATACCGCTTTATAACAAGGAGGAATATATATGGGACACCATTCGTTCGCTGGCTTTTCAGGAAAAAAAGCATGGCAAATTATTATCATTGATGATTGCAGTACAGATGAAAGCCTTTTTTATCTGGAAGATGCAATATCGTTTTTTGCACCGCAATTTTTGCAAACGGATATTCAAATTATTGAACTAAAAGAAAATAAAGGTCCCGGTAATGCAAGAAATATTGGTATAGAACTGGCAACCGGAGAACTTATTAGTTTTCTGGACGCAGATGATTGTTATACTTTTTCGTGTTTAAGCGAGGTTGATTCCATTATGCAAAACGAAAATATAGATGTTTTAATACTCGGTATTCTATTGTTTCCATCTGAATATTATCTGCCAAAAATTAAATCGTTCGAGACAGAATTGGTTTCTCTTTCTGATGACTTGTTTTTGATTCCCAATGTATTGCATACCATTAGTTCGCCGGATTTTATTATGGGAGTTGGCAGCAATGTTGTCATTCGCAAAAAATATCTGAAACACATTCGCTATGAAACTAATGTTTCCTTAAATGAAGGCATTGATTTTTGGTATCGTGTTTTAAAAAGTAATAAAAACGCGATGGTTGGATTACTGAATAAAGCGTGTATTGAAGTAAGAGAAGTGAAAGGAAGTTTATCCCGCCAGAATTATACGAATTGGAAACAATTAGAAATTCCGGTTTCTGTAAAACGATATCAAAAAAGTGCTAATCTATACGATCAGCAATTAATGGGAATGTTGTCTCAACGCTGGTTGGAGCACGCAATGGAACGATTGCCTTCGTTGCGGCAAAAAGCGTTATTTATTTTACATCATTTCAGGACCTTAATTAGAAACCGCTATTATTTCAAAAAAGAAATAAATAAACCCATCAATTATGTATTCAGCTTGTATTTCTTCAGAAATAGATAATTCAGTATTGCAGGAATATTTTGAATTAGCCAGAAAGAATCCTTTATACATCGAATTTTATAAAGGAAATGATCTGGCAACCGAAGCACCAATGCTCAGTAAAAAAGAATTGATGCCGATTTTAGATACCAATTTTAAACTTCAGGAAGAAAAAACAGGTGTTTATTTGGTTCGCTCGGGCGGAAGTACGCAAAAGCCTTTGGTTTTTCCGGTTGATATACAGGAAAATCAAAAACAACGTTTTGCATTGGCAGAAGAACTTACCAGAAACAATTTCTTTACTTCTAAAACGATCGCTTTGAATATTTTTGGTTATTCAGATATGTACCGCACAGCTGCCATAATGGATGATATTTTAGAAAAATGCCAGGCCACAACATTAGCGTTAAGTTCACATGCAAGTTATACGGATATGGAACAGGCGGCTCATTATTTTAAACCTGATTTTATAATGGGAACGCCATCAAAATTATTATGTTTTGCACAATTTTTAGAAGCGAACAATAAAAAACTAGCGATAGAAAACCTGTTTTATGCGGGCGAATTTTTAAGACCGAATGTTCAAAAGCTTTTACAAAAAGTATTTGGTTTTCGACAAATATATTCGATGTACGGTTCTGCCGAAACCGGAATTTGGGCGTGGTCAGATTTTACTAAAAAACTATCTTTGTTTTCAGTTATTAAAGGTATTATCGTCGAAATTATCAATCCTGATCAGGACGGATATGGTACAATTGCTGTTACGAATACTTTCCGCAAAAGATTTCCGGTTTTTAGATATGCAATTGGCGATTTAGGACGATGGGTTGAGGTAAATGGAAAATCATTTTTAGAATTAAAATCCAGGGAAACAAAATCTTTTATCGTTTGCGAACAACACTTTGATTTAGACGAATTTCTTTCTGTTACCACTGAAGCAGATGCTTTTCAAATTCAATTATCTACCAATGAAAGTTTTAAGGAAGTTGTTCGGCTGTTAATGGTACAGTATGTCTCTACAGATAAAAGAGTGGGTTATATTCAGAAAAAAGTTTTAGAATTAAAAAAACTGCTAAACTACGATAGAAGATCTATGGAAGTAGAAGTTCTGCTTGTTAGCGCTTCAGAATTGTACACAGATCCCAATACAACTAAAACCCCAATGTTGTTGGATTTAAGATAAACGGTCTTTTTCTAAATTTTTGATTTTTATAAGTTTTCTAAAAATTTTCATTCCACATATTATTCGCTTTATGGATAAAAAAACCTGTCTCATGACATTTTTTTATTCGTGATTTCATCTGCATTGTAATTTTAATCATGAAAATAAAAATGACAGTAGAAATATATAACTGTTGAACCAAAAAATGGTTTGTTACAAAAATATACTTTGAAAAATAAAATGAAAGTGGAGCAGAAACCACTAAAATAAACGAGGCGGTTTCTGAAAAGCCTTACGAGTAAGAAAACAACACCAAAAAACTATCACCATGGAAAATTTATTAGAAGGAGCTTATTTAGCAGAAGGCACAATCGGAAATGTTGGAATGTCAGGCGCTCCAATTGCAACATTTAGTTTAGTAGTAGTACCATCACAACATACAGTATCTGGTACAGTAGTTATTACACAGGCTGTAAACGGTCCTGATAGTCATATAGTTGTTTCTGTAAAAGGAAAAATATATGCAACCGGATTTGGACAATTTACTCAGGTAGTTAGTTTACACGGACAATATGTTCAGTCTTTCCCACCTCCGGCACTTGGTGCTTTCTTGGCTGATTTTGATGCTCATTTTGCTATCGATAATGCATGGAACGGAACTGGAGGATTTTCATATTTCAAACACCAAATTGAAAATGTACCTGTGGCTGCAGCAAAAAAATTACAAGAACAATTGGCATAAAACCAATTTCTCTGAAAAACAATTCTGATTAAAAGGCTCGTCTGTTTTAGGCGGCCTTTTTTGTTAAGTATTTTCTTTTGGAAAATCTAAAAAAAACATCTATTTCATCTACAATTATTCAGTCCTCAATAATTAATCACCAAAAACAAAATGAAAAGAAAACCGATTATAATTAGTTTATTAGTTGTTTTCATAATAGCAGCGGTTACATTGTTTTTTTCAATAAGGAAAAAATAATGGAAAAGCTTGGAGTTTCTTCAGGCTATACAGCTTCAGCAACTGATTCATGTGATTGTGAAACCAGCTGGTTTCCGCACGAGCAAACCCCGGCACCGTCAGAAGGCGATGGAAGTCCGTTTGATAATACATCTACAACAAATTGTGATTTTCATCAATGGTCGTGGCAAAAGTTTTTATGGGTTACAAAACCACTACCAAGCGGAAATCCGTTCTTTTTAGATTCTCTGGATTTAGTAAGTCCGCAAATGGAAGATGTTGTACCACAGTTGGGTATGAAACTAACTCTGAGTTCTATCAACCAGGCAGGATCTCACGGTGTTTTGCGTTCTAATCCTAAATTTAATAATGCTGCAGATACGGTATATTATTCCATTCACGTTAATGCGCTGCTAAAAGACAAAGCAGTTACAATGGCGTCGTTAATCAACGGTAAAAAGTTGCCTGTTAATAATTCCGAGACATTTCCTGTTGGGGCTTTAGAATTAAAAGTTTCTTGGATTAATATAGATGCAATTGCAAAAACGCAGCAGCAAAATTATTTTACAACTAAAGCCGCTGTCCTAAACAGCAACGGACAATATGTCGAAAAAACCATGGCCTTATTAGGCATGCACGTGGTAGGAGTTGTAAAAAATCATCCTGAATTTATCTGGGCAACTTTTGAACATCAGGATATGGCACCTGTTTACGATAAAAAAAATAATTCAGTAACTTCTGCAAATGAAAAGTTATTTTACGAAAAAGGAACAACTACAGGTTTAGATGGTATAACATGGATTAAAAAAGGAACTTCACCCGTAGTTCCTAATAAAGCATTTATCCTTTATGAATATGGAGTGCCAAGGGATTTAAAAACCGGAAATTTTATGGCTACAAGCCAAAAAGAACCTGATAATTTTAATAACATAGACAATATCAATAAGTGTGTTGCGGCGAATTTGAAAGATGTTTTTAGAAATTATTTCTACAATGGCTCGATCTGGTTAAATTTTGATGGTGTTTCTCCTGAAAATCAAGTAAAAGCAATTGTTACAAGAGATATTTCAAGTGCGCTTCCTGATTCACTGGCCAGAGGCTCGGCTAATTTGTCAAACATTACTATGGAAACCTACACCCAGGCTTCTCAAAAAGATATACATGCCATCAATAATAGTAATTTGGTAAATTGCCTTTCTTGCCATACATCTGCAAACTTTGATACAACCAGACCAGGCAAATCTCCTTTGTTTTTAAGCCATTTATTTGGTGATTATTTATTGTTTACCAAACCACCAACAAATGTTAGTGCTAAAAACGCAAATAATTTAAGCAACTCAAGAGCAAAACGTATTGAAGAAATCGAAGCATTGAAAATAAAACAGTTTGAAGAATTTATTAATTCAAAAAAATAAAAGGCTCACTAATTCAAAAAAATCCGAAGTAATTTTTACTTCGGATTTTTTGTTTATCGTTTATCTTCTTTAGAATAATTTGAAGGTCCATTGATATTAATTGGATTTCCTAAAAAACGAGGTTCCCGATTTCTTAAAACATCAAAGAAGGATTTAAAAACAGAAAGATATTCTCTAAAAGTAACATATTTGTATCCCAAATATTCTCCGTTGTTGGCAGAGTAACCAACCGATTTTATTCCGAGTTTTTGTCCGATATAAATAGCACGGTTTAAATGGTATTCCTGAGAAATTAATGTTGCTTTCTTAATTTTAAAAATATGTTTTGCCCGATACATTGTCGAATAAGTATCGAAACCTGCATAATCGATGAATATTTTAGTTGTGTCAACACCATGCGAAAAACAGTAATTTTTCATCACAGTTAGTTCATCATATTCCTGACGGCCATTATCTCCCGAAAGCAAAATTTTATTGATTCTTTTTGCTTTATACAATAAAATTCCGGCGTCAAGTCGGTCTTTTAAATATTTGCTTGGCTGATTTCCGTTTATTCCTGCACCAAAAATAATTCCGACATCATTTTTCGGGAATCTTTTAAGTGAATAAGAAATGTGTTTTTTAGTCGAAGATTTCACATATATATTTACAGCTATAATCGAAATTAATCCAAGAATAAAAAGATAAAGAATTGGTTTTAGATATTTTTTCAAAATACAGTTTTTGTAAGATTAAGTTTAAAAAAAACACGAATATAAGTAAATTTATAGATAAAAAATTCCATCAAAAATAAATAAAAAAAGCCGAAGCAAATCTTCGGCCTTAATCTAAAATCTAAAATCAGAAATCTAAAATTTACAATAATCCTGCTCTCTTCAATAAAGCTTCAGGTTTTGGTTCCTGACCTCTAAAACGTTTGTATAAAGTCATTGGGTGTTCTGTGCCTCCTTTTGAAAGTACATTTTCTTTGAATTTCACAGCAACCTCAGCATTGAAAATTCCTTTTTCCTGAAAATATTCAAAAGCATCTGCATCCAGAACTTCTGCCCATTTGTAGCTGTAATATCCAGAAGAATATCCGCCTTGAAAAATATGTGAAAAAGCCGTACTCATTGCATTTTCCTTAACATCAGGATACAATTGCGTATTGGCAAATTGTTCTGTTTCAAAAGCTTTTAAATCGGTTATGCTTGTCGGATCCTGCCCGTGCCACGCCATATCCAATAATCCAAAACTCAACTGACGCAAAGTCGCCATTCCTTCCTGAAAACTGGCACTTTCCTTGATTTTTTGAACATATTCAATCGGAATAATTTCTCCGGTTTCATAATGATTGGCAAACAAAGCCAAAGCTTCCGGCTCGTAACACCAGTTTTCCATAATCTGACTTGGTAATTCTACAAAATCCCAGTAAACAGAAGTTCCCGATAAACTCGGATAAGTTGTGTTTGCCAGCATTCCGTGTAAACCGTGACCAAATTCGTGAAATAAAGTTGTCACTTCATTAAAAGTCAATAAAGATGGTTTTGTTTCTGTAGGTTTTGTAAAATTACAAACGTTAGAAATATGCGGTCTTTCGTTTACGCCGTCTTTTATGGATTGAGATTTGAATGAAGTCATCCACGCACCGTTTCTTTTTCCTTTTCTTGGGAAGAAATCGGCATAGAAAACCGAAACTAAATTGTTTTCAGCATCTGTTACTTCATAAGTCGTAACTTCTTCGTGGTATTTATCAATGTCAAAAACTTCTGTAAAAGTTAATCCGTATAATTTTTGGGCAACTGTAAAAGCGCCGTCTAAAACTTTTTCTAACTGAAAATAAGGCTTTAGTTTTTCATCATCTAAATTAAAAAGCTGTTGTTTTAATTTTTCAGAATAATAAGCGCCGTCCCATTTTTCAAGTTGTTCAATTCCGTCCAGTTCTTTTGCAAAAGCCGTTAATTCAGCAAATTCTTTTTGAGCTGCAGGTTTTGCTTTTGCCAATAAATCATTTAAGAAAGAAAAAACTTTTTCAGGGCTTTGCGCCATTCTTTCTTCTAAAACAAAATGTGCGTGTGTTTTGTATCCTAATAAATTGGCTCTTTCAAAACGTAATTTTGCAATTTTTAAAACATTTTGCTGATTGTCAAATTCATTATTCTGAAAAGATCTTGCTCCAAAAGCAATCGCCATTTTTTTACGCAATTCGCGATTATCCGCATAAGTCAAAAACGGAACGTAACTTGGATGATCTAGTGTAAAAATCCAGCCTTCTTTTCCTTTTTCTTTCGCCAATAATCTTGCTGCTTCAATTGTTCCTTCCGGTAATCCGGCCAAATCATTTTCATTTGTCAAATGCAATTCAAAAGCATTGGTTTCTGCCAAAACATTCTCGCCAAACTGCAAACTCAATTTTGATAATTCTTTATCGATTTCTCTTAATTGATCTTTTTTGTCTTCCGGTAAATTGGCTCCGTTTCTCGAAAAGCTTTTGTATTTTTTGTCTAAAAGCTTAGTTTGCTCCGGAGTTAAATTCAGATTTTCTTTTTGTTCGTAAACCGATTTTATTTTTGCAAATAAAGCAGCGTTTAGCGTAATGTCATTTCCAAATTCAGACAATAAAGGCGAAACTTCCTGAGCGATTTTTTGCATTTCGTCATTCGTTTCTGCCGAATTCAAATTGAAGAAAACACTTGAAAGGCGATCTAAAATATCGCCTGCAAAATCCATTGCGACAACAGTGTTTTCAAAAGTTGGTGCATCTGTATTGTTTACGATAGCATCGATTTCGGCTTTAGCCAAAGTAATTCCTTCGTTGAAAGCCGGAACATAATCTTCGATTTTAATTTGCGAAAAAGGTGCTGTGTTATGTTTGGTATTAAATTTTGAAAGTAAAACGTTCATTATGATGTAATTATTTTTATTAATTGAAGTCAATATTTTTGAATTCCAA
This sequence comes from Flavobacterium sp. AC274, assembly GCF_979258275.1. NCBI lineage: Bacteria > Pseudomonadati > Bacteroidota > Flavobacteriia > Flavobacteriales > Flavobacteriaceae > Flavobacterium > Flavobacterium sp. AC274. The sequence continues at coordinate 1,359,721 of NZ_OZ409852.1, forward strand.
AGATAGCAATTTATAAAAATCTAATCATCTATACAAAATGAATTGGCAGCATAAAATCCTCTTAAATTGTGTTATAGATATGTTATTTATTACTGCATGCGGTTTTAAAAGCGTAAATTGAAAAAATCGATTAGAATTATAAAATTGATCATAATTAAAATAAAAAACAATGAACTATCAAATTGCAATAAAGAATATAGATACTGTTAATGAAGTAGAAGGATATTGGTCTGATCAGGATTTTATTCAGTTACTGGGAAAATTCAATTATCCTGATGGCGCAACAGCGGAGAAAAGCAGTTTGCCGGAATTATTAGAAATGGCCATTTCTGATTATGAGCCAAATGAAGCTGCGGCAATAGTGCTGGATTATAAATTGGGAGATCAATTGAGCGAAGGGCAGATTGAGCAAATATCAAATAATATGTTGATCGATAAAGTTTGTGAAGAATATCCAGAAATACACATGCAAGGAATTTTGTTTAATGTAAATCAATTGCTTTTTAAAGCTTACAACGGAAAATTTCCAAATGCAAAAGCGTCGGTTGTTCATTTTTCAATGACTCCAATGGATGGTGAACTAAGAAAATTGACAGCGGAAAATGTCCTGAAATTATTGAACAATGGTTTGTCTGACAGAAATCTTATTAAGAGATTGTTTGAAAATCAAATATCTCAAAACATTCCGTTTCCTGAAGCCGAAGCTATTATATGGGAATTGACAACAGAAGATAATGTAAATTATAATCTGGTTACTTCAGAAAACTGGATAAATAAAGAAGATATAACTGAATATGAGTTTGAGTCTGTTCTGGAGGATATTGAAGAAGAAGCATAATTAAAAAAGATTCTAAAAACACAAAGGCTTCCGTAATGGGAAGCCTTTGTGTTGAAATATCCATATTGTATTTTATCCTGCAAGGTTTTCAAAACCTTGTAGGTATTTTGAAGTTTTAAATTCGATTTCTATAATTAAACCTACAAGGTTTTGAAAACCTTGCAGGAACCGTAACTTCTTATTTCTTTAAACCTTCTGCCGCTTTATTAACAGCTGCTTTCAATTCTTCTTTGTATGCAATAATAGTATCAAGCACTTTTTTATCGTGACTTCCAATAATTTGTGCTGCTAGAATTCCGGCATTTTTTGCTCCGTTTAGTGCAACAGTTGCAACAGGAACGCCACCTGGCATTTGCAGAATAGATAAAACTGAATCCCAGCCATCAATAGAATTGCTTGATTTTACCGGAACTCCAATTACAGGAAGCGGCGACATCGAAGCAACCATTCCTGGTAAATGTGCTGCACCTCCGGCTCCGGCAATAATAACCGAAATTCCGCGAGTGTGTGCATTTTTACTGAAATCAAATAATTTTTCCGGCGTTCTGTGTGCCGAAACGATATCTACTTCAACTTCAATATTAAATTGTTTTAATATGTCGATGGCATCCTGCATGACTGGCATGTCTGAGATGCTTCCCATTATGATGGCTACTTTGCTCATGTGGTTTTTGTTTGTTTGGAAACTGTTTTTTTGTTTCAGGTTTCAAGTTTCAGGTTTTGAACTGTGACTAAAAACTGTAATTGTTTAATTTATTGAATACTAATCACCTTAATAGTATTCTTTACTTTCTCTGCAATCTTTCTTGCTTCGGTCATATCTTCATTTACGATGGTAACGTGACCCATTTTTCTAAAAGGGCGTGTTTGTTTTTTTCCGTAAATGTGGGGTGTAACGCCATTCCATCCTAAAATAGTTTCGATGTTTTCGTAAACTACATCTCCGGAGAAACCTTCGGCGCCAACTAAATTGACCATAACTCCGGCCACTTTACTGTCTGTATTTCCTAAAGGAAGATCGAGAATCGCTCGCAAGTGATTTTCGAATTGAGATGTATAACTGGCTTCAATAGAATAATGACCAGAATTGTGTGGGCGGGGAGCCACTTCGTTTACCAGAATTTCATCTTCGTTGGTTTGAAACATTTCAACCGCTAAAAGACCAACGTGATTAAATTTTTCTGAAACATTCAAAGCAATTGCTCTGGCTTTTTCGGCTACTTTTTCGTCAATTCTTGCCGGACAAATTACATATTCTACCTGATTGGCTTCCGGGTGAAATTCCATTTCTACAACCGGATACGTTTTTATTTCTCCCGATGGATTTCGGCAAACAATAACGGCCAATTCATTCTTGAACGGAACCATAGTTTCTGCAATACATTCTACATTTGGAAGATCATCCAAATCAGAAATCTGGCGAATTACTTTTACGCCATTTCCATCGTAACCAAATTCAGTACATTTCCACACAAACGGAATTGTGATTTCGTTATTCCCTATCGATTTTTGAAGATGTTCAGGAGAATCAAATCGTAAAAAAGCTGCGGTTGGTATATTACTTTCGGTATAAAAAGCTTTTTGGATGCCTTTATTCTGAATTCCTTTTAATGTTTTTGGAGACGGATATACTTTTACGCCTTCGTTTTCTAATTGTGTTAAAGCTTCAAGATTAACCAATTCAATTTCAAAAGTAAGAACATCAACTTGTTTTCCAAAATTGTAAACTGTTTCATAATCCATCAAATCGCCTTTAAAGAATTTGTTACAGGCAATTTTACTCGGCGCTTCGTCGCTCGGATCTAAAACATAAGTTTGTATATCAAATTTTCTGGTGTCAGACAATAACATTTTACCCAATTGTCCGCCGCCTAATATTCCTAATTTAAAATCAGAAGAAAAATAATTCATTTTGTAGTGTGTTTGTGCAAAGATAATTGATAAAATAGAAATGCCAATTTATTGTGTATGGAATTGCTGTTTTTTAAAATTTCAAAAGCAAAAAATAATTTGTTAAAATAATGTATTTTTTTAAAGAAGTGGTTTAAATATTTTGTTTTATATGCCTGAATTCCTTAGGTTTGATCTGATTTTCAACCATTATCCATTTCGTAATATAATGACCACAAATAATTGGGCGAACCATATTCAGAAATATCTTTTTTTATTAAAAGATGATTTTTTTGAATTGCCTTATCTGTCTAATTCGCCTCAGGTAATGTTAGACAGCCTTATCAAATTGCCTATTACAAAACATACACCAACAAAGCAATTAATCGTTACAGATAATGCTTTTTGGAAAGGTACAATGCGCTACCGCACCATCGAAGACGGGTTCTGGATTCTGGAAACCAACCTTACGATGAACGAGAATATATTGGCCAAAGCAACTTATACTCAAGATCATATTAAGGATTATTATATTCTGTCTTTTTCGGTTTTTGAGTATCGATTTCCATTCCCCGGTTCAGAGGATATAGTCCTGCTAAGTACGTGCTGGACTTTTTACAAACCCGATACTGAAGTGGCTACTTATTTTTATAAAGGTACAAAAGGCAAGTTTTTTAATATTGCCATGAATAAAGAATGGGTTGACAAGCATATAAAGTCAGATAAATTTTGCGAAAAAGGAATTCTTGAAAATTTCTTCAACGGACAAAAGGGATTTTATACCTGGCTTGATATTGCTCCAAAAGCACACTCAATATCCAAAAAACTTTCAAATATTTTAGAAGACGAAGCTAATATTCATCAAAATACGCCTGAATTGCGCAAACATTGTATGAAGTTAATTGCCGAGTTTTTTAGCAATGCTTTTGAAGACAGTAGGATTGAAGATAATATTTCGTTGTGCAATCTGGATTATTTTAATGTGGCCAAAGCCGAAAAAATGATTCTGCACAATCTGCAATCAACTTTTTTGGGAATTGATAAAATTGCTTTTGAAGTAAATACATCGCCAACAAAATTAAAAGCCAATTTTAAAACCGTTTTTGGATTTTCGATGTTGCAATATCATAAAGAAAAAAATATGCTTTTGGCAAAGCAATTGCTTCAAAATTCAGAAATTGAAGTTCAGATAATTGCGATAATTACAGGTTTTGAAAGCGCAAGTAAATTTACAGCGGCATTTAAAAAACGTTTTAAGGAATTGCCTTCTGTTTTTAGGGAAAATTAAATTGGGTTTCATATATGAACGTAGGAAGATGGGTTAAATTTATAAAAGACAACATAAACTTTTATAGAGATGGTTTTTTTGAGTTGCCTTATTTGTCTAATTCGCCTCAGGTAATTATAAAAAGTATTGTCAATTCTCCATCGGTAAAACATGTTGAGGAAGAGCAGGCTGTTTACAGAAATAATCCTTTTTCTAAAGGTGTCATGCGATACCGCGAAATTGAAGAAGGTTTGTGGGTTATTGTAACGAGTATTACTTTTAAGAAAAACGTAATGCTGAAAGCGATTTATGATGAAGATTATCCTATTGATTATTATACACTGACATTTTCGGTTTTTGAGAGTGAAGTAAAACTGCAAAACACATTTGCAGATAAAACGCCTTTTTCGAGCAAATATTGGGGATTCAAAAAACCAGGAACGCCAGTTGGGGCCTATTTTTATAAAGGTTCTGAATGTGAATTTAATTTGTTTGCGTTTAGTAAAGACTGGGCCGAACGTAATTTTTCTTTTGAAACACTTTCTGAAGATAATCAGATTAAAAAATTCCTGAATTCAGATAACGGATTTATTACCTACCAAAACATTGTTCCGAATGCCGAGCAATTGTCCAAAGAAATTTTGGTTATTTTAGAAGACAATAAACAAGATATTTTAAGCAAAGCACTTTTAAAAACCCAGGCTTTTCAGCTTATTTCTACTTTTTTCAAGAATGCTTCTTTAGATCAGAGAATTGGAAGTTACACCCTTCAGGAAACTCCTAATTACAGAAAAATTTCAAAAGCCGAAAAAATGCTTTTAGACACTATAACAAGTCCGTTTTTGGGCGTAGAATATATAGCAGAAAAAGTCGGCATGTCGCCTACAAAACTCAAGTTAACTTTTAAATTAGTTCATGGTGTTTCGATGATGCAATACCATAAAGAAAAGAAATTATTGCTTGCCATGCAGATGATTGAAAACACCGATATGCAGATAAAAAATATTGCTTTGGCAACGGGTTATAAAAGTTCCAGCAAGTTTACAGCAAATTTTAAAAAGCGTTTTGGAAAAATGCCTTCAGAAATAAGGCTTTAAGCGCTGTAAAATTCTTTCTTTTTCATGTTTTTTCTTTTATAATAAATACTTTTTTATAATTTATCTTATTTCTGTATAAGTTTTATTTGACTGATTTTCAATGTTTTAATTTTCGCAAAGAAATCCAATCCTTACAATAATTTTTTGTAAAATTGAGTTGGTCGTTTCGGGCTATTGATGTGTCCGAATGGGCTATTTGAGCGGTTTTATTTCAATATATTTTTGTTGGATAATTTTAACCTAACCAATATGATAATAAAATTACGCTTCAATGCGAATAAGCTTCGCAATTTTCAAAAAACTTCTTATTTCGATTTTGCATAAATAATGCAAACCGTTATTTCTGGCAGTTTTTAAATTTTCCTTTTACTAAATAATTTGTCTTCGAGACAAGTAAAGTTCCATTGTTCTTAGCAATTGGAACAGGAAATTTATTGTTGTTTTCGAAATAAAAATAAAGAGATTAATAATCAACTCAAAAAAAACAAAAATCATATTAGAATATGAAAAAACAAATTTTATTAATTATAATAGTCACATTGCTGCAGACGTTTACATCGTTTGCCCAGACTAAGGTTTATGATGTGCCCTTATCGGATTTTGAATCTTTTTCCTCGACTTGTGGAGCAACAAGCAAATACAATTATGCGAGAGATATGCAATTTCACTGGAACTCAACAGGAGTAGGAATTCCAACGAGTATTACAGTAGAAGTAAATTTTATTATCAATTGTATTTCAACAGCAAAAGGAATAACTCTAAACAATGGCAATCAATCTGCGTTGGTTAACGTTCCTTATAATTGCAGCTGTTCTTACCCTGGTCCATATATTTCCACATGGACCGTAGATCCTTCGAATTATAATGAAGAGGGTTTAAACACTATAAATATTAACACAACAGGGAGCTCTGAAGGTATTGATAACCTTCCTGGACAGCCAGGTATTTATGCCAAAGTAACTGTAAATTATCCGCCTCCCGGACCTGATCCGGAAATCAGTGTTAAAGGTGGATCTCTTTCTATCGCAAGTGGAAATACTACACCAATAGCTGCTAATGATACAGAATTTGGAACAGTAGTTAGCGAAAGTGCGTTAGATCACACTTTTACGATCCGAAATAGAGGTACTAACGACTTGACTTTATCAGGTACTCCAATTGTAAGTATTAGTGGGAGTTCTGCATTTACAATTCAAACCCAGCCAGCTTCTGCAACAGTTGCAGGTTTAGGTTCACAAACATTTGCAGTTCGTTTCAATCCAACCTGCACAACTGTAGGTTTGCAAACTGCTATTGTTAGCATTGCAAGTGATGATGCAGATGAGAATCCGTATAGTTTTACTGTTCAGGGAACCGGTTTAGATAACGTAAATCCCGTTGCAATTGCCAAAAACATCACAGTTCAATTAGATGCAACTGGAAGTGTTATCGTAAATGCAGATCAATTGGATGATAATAGTACAGATAATTGCGGAATTAACAATTATAAAATCACGCCTGAAATTTCAGGTACTGTTTGTAATGTTGTTGGCGAAGAGGACTATTTAGTACTTACTGCACCGGCAGGAAGTATTTTTAATAATATTGTATTTGCTAGCTTTGGAAATTCTACAGGAACTTGTGGAAATTTTGTTTCAGGTTTTTGCAATGCAGCTAATAGCTTAAGTGTCGTATCATCGGCCTTACTTGGGCAAAACAGTGCAACTATTTATTCAAGTAATTCTACATTTGGAGATCCTTGTAACGGAACACAAAAAAGATTAGCTGTTGAAGCAGCTTATGGACCTTCAAGTTCATCTGCAACAGCATCAATAACTTATTCTTGTGCAGATCTTGGTGATCATGATGTGATTTTATATGTTACAGACAATAGTGGAAATGTTTCTTCGGTAAATGCAACTATAACAGTTGAAGATACAGCTCTGCCAACTATTACATGTGCTGCTATTGCTTCTTCTTATAATAATGATGCAGGTGTTTGCAGTTATACACTATCAGACACAAGTTTAGATCCTGTTGTGGCAGACAATTGTTCAGTAACAGTTTCAAATGATTTTAATAATTCAGCTACATTAAGCGGAGCAATTTTTCCTCTTGGAACAACAACTGTAATCTGGACAGCAACTGATGCTGCCGGAAATACTGCCACTTGTACGTATGATATTGTTATAATTGATGCAGAAAAACCAACTATTACGTGCGCTGTTCCTGCGGCTTCTTATAATAATGACCTAGGTGTTTGTAGTTTTACAGTAGTAGACAATAGTTTAGATCCTGTTGCTGCAGATAATTGTAGTACAGTATCAGTTTTAAATAATTTTAATAATTCAGCTACACTAAACGGAGCAGTATTTCCGGTTGGAACAACAAATGTAATCTGGACAGTAACAGATGCTGCCGGAAATACGGAGACTTGTAATTATGATGTTGTTGTAGTTGATGCTGAGGCACCAATTGTTTCAACAAAAAATATCACAATTCAACTTGATGTAACAGGAAATGCTTCAATAACAGGAAATGATGTTGATAATGCATCTTCAGATGTTTGTAATGGAACATTAACGTATTCAGTTTCACCAAATACTTTTAATTGTACAAATGTTGGAGCCAATACAGTGACTTTAACCGTTACAGATGCCAGCGGAAATTTTGATACAGCAACTGCAACAGTGACAATTGAAGATAAAACGGCGCCAATTGTTTTAACAAAAAACATCACAATTCAATTTGATACTTTAGGAAATGCTTCAATCGCAGCGGCAGATGTTGATAATGGTTCAATAACTGTTTGTGGCGGATCGCTAACTTTAGCAGTTTCTCCATCATCATTTACTTGTGCCAATGCCGGAGCCAATACAGTAACGCTTACTGCAACTGGTACAAACGGAGAAATTTCTTCAGAAACGGCAATAGTAACCGTACTTGAAAACATTGCACCAATAGTTCAGACTCAGGATATAACAGTTGAACTTGATGAGGCAGGAAACGTTTCGGTTACTGCAAACCAGGTTAACAACGGAAGTTCAGACAATTGTGCTATCGGTACCATGACTCTTAGTAAAACTTCTTTTGATTGTACCAATGTTGGAGCCAATACAGTTGTTTTAACAGTAGTAGATAAAAGTGGAAACACAGCAACTGCAACTGCAAAAGTAACTGTTGTAAACAAATTTGGAGATAATGACAATGATGGAATTTTAGACAATTGCGATCCTGATGATGACAATGACGGAGTTTTAGATCCAAAAGACAATTGCCCAATTACAGCAAATCCATATCAGGAAGATCGTAACAATAATGGTATTGGAGATGCCTGCGATAAAGACCAAATGAACATTTCTGAAGCCTTCACTCCAAACGGAGATGGTATAAACGATACGTGGGTTATTTCTAATATAGAAAATCATCCTGCTTCTGTAGTTCGTGTTTTCAATCGTTGGGGAGCAGAAGTATTTACTGCAAGAAATTACCAAAATAATTGGGACGGACAAGCGAAAGGTCAGTCAAGCACTTTACCTGCAGCAAGTTCTTATTACTATCAAATCGATTTAGATGGTAACGGAACAATTGACAGACAAGGTTGGATATACATAAACAGGTAATTGTAAAAATTAAAATTTTAGAAATGAAAATAATTAAAAATATATCGGCGGGAGCATTACTACTTTTTAGTAGTATGCTTTTTGCCCAACAAGAAACCATACTTACAACATACCGTTACCACATGAATTTGGTAAACCCGGCTTATGTAGGTGTAGATAACGAAACTGCTTTGGCAACTACATTTCGTAAACAATGGACAGGAATTGAAAATGCTCCCGAAACACAAGCTGTATCTTTTGGTACACCGGTTGGAGGTAACATAGGATTAGGAGTTTCTATGGTTTACGATAAGACATTCGTTGAAAAACAAACCCAATTAGGAATTGACCTTTCATACAAAATGCAGGTTGGTGAACTTACTGATTTGTATTTCGGAATAAAAGCCGGTGGAAATTTTTACAATGTCAATGCTGCTGGTCTTGAAACCTATTCAAATCAGTCAGATCCTGCTTTGGCAAACATCAATCAGTTTAATCCAAACGTTGGTGTTGGAGCCTTATTAAAAAGCGACAAATATTTCGTATCCCTTTCTGTCCCAAGAATTTTGAATACTGAACGAGCAAAAAACAAAGATGGTTACACGGCTGTTGCTACAGACAGACCACATGTTTATTTAAGCAGTGGTTATAATTTCGATCTTGAAACAACAACACTTTTAATTTTAAAACCATCTTTTATGATGCGTTATGTTAATGGTGCGCCGCTTTCTGTAGATCTAAATTTGATGCTTCAAATTGAAGAATTTTTAGAAATTGGAGGAAGTTACAGAGTAGACAATGCTTACGCAGCAATGGCCGGTATAACAATTAGTAAGCATTTGACATTCGGTTATGCTTATGAAACAAATACAGGTAAAGTTATGGCAAGTGCCAAAAACTCAAATGAATTTTTCTTGAGGTTTAAATTTAATAACTCAAAAAAATCAAATTCAGAATATTAGAAATAAGGGCAGCTATCACAGCTGCCCTTATTTATTTTACAAATATCCAGATTACTTCAATGCTATTCTATTTTCTTCAATACTTCTTTGGCAACCGCTTTGTAAGCTGCAGAATGATTTGAAAAATCTTTGTTCAGAATAATTTGCAGTTCAGGATGAATCCACTCGTAATGATTTCCCAAAACATATAAAGTTCTTATAGAATAAGCTTTTGTAGCTACTTTTACATCATTTATCAGCCAGTCGAAAGAAGCTTCGATGCAATTTTGCAGATTTTCTTCAGAAAGGAGAATGCAGTTTTCGGCTTTTTTATAATGAGATTTTATTAAAAGCTGGATCACTTTTGCAATCGGTCTAATGGCGCTTTCTTCTTTCAAATGTTTCAGATTCGAACAGAAAAAATCTACATGAGGCTGCATCCAAAGTAATTCTTCGTAACAAACAAATTCTAAAACCCAACAAGCTCTGTGATGATTTTTATCCGAAGTTAAAAAACAGGCAGCAACCAGCTCATCAAATAAAGAATGGTTTTCTAAAATTTCACCTGAAAGCAGCGATCGGCTTGCTCTGCAAGGACTAACATAGTCGAGTTTTTTTTGCAATTCAGAAGACATTTTTTTTAATTTTCGATTTGAAATAAACATCTAAAATAAGTAATTTAATGAAACACTGCCGTAATAATTTACAGGCAAACCAGGATAGTAATATCTGGGCGCTGTATTGCCATTTGCAACCGCATTTGGTAAAATTAACGAAGCATATTTTTCATTAGTTACATTATTTATTCCCGCAGCAATATGAGAAGTTAGATTTTGCAGAATCTCAAATCGATATCCCGTTTTCAGATTAATAATAGTATATGAATCTGAAAAAGCTGAATTAGCATCGTTCATCGGAACTTCGTCTACAAACTGATAATCGGCATTAAAATAAATTCCCAAACGGGTATTAAAACTCAAACCTGCATTTATTTTATTGGCAGGAACTCCGGTTAGTTTATTTCCCGAAAAATCATTTCCGTTATCAATAAATTCTTTAAACTCATAATTTCCAATAGACGCTCCCAAATAAGAATTCAGCCCAAAAAACCGATTAATTTGCCAATTATAATTTAGCGTAACTTCAATTCCTTCATGAAAAGTTTTTCCGGCATTTGCACCTACATATTGATCGTCGCCAACTCTTTTTGCAACTAGTAAATCTTTAATTTCCATTCGATAAATTGCAATTTCAGTATAAAGTTTTTTATTGAAAAAATAGAACTTTCCGCCAAGTTCAAAATTATAACCGTTTTCAGGTTTTATATCCGGATTAATTGTGCCTTCGCTGGTAAGGGTTTCCTCGGTAGCTGGAAGAGAAAATCCCCGACTTGCAGAAAAATAAATCGTTTGTTCTTTATTTGGTTTGAAAAGGAAAGACAATTGCGGAGAGAAAATACCATCATAACTATATTTCTGATTTGAGTTTTCAGTATAATTAGTTAATTCAAATTGAGTTTTGTTGTAATTGATTCCCGCCTGAATTTCAAAATGTTCAGAAAGTGAACCTTTAAGCTGCGAGAATATATTATAAAAGTGCCTTTTTTGATCGGTTTCTGTAAGCTGATTTCCCTGCAGACTTCCCTGACCATTATTTTGCTGGTATAAATTTTCGAAAGTATTTCCGCTATACGTATCCGTAAAATATTCAACTCCGGCGATGAAATCAATTCCGGTTTCCTTAATTTTAAAATTACCGGAAAATTGCGTTCTCGCTCCGGTTGCAAAAGTATATTGACGCAAAATATCAAAAGGTCTTGGTTCGTTACTGTCTTTATAATTAATAAAAACAGAAGTTGAATTATTAAGGTTATCACCGATTTTGAAATCATACGCTAATCCGCCCAAAGTCGATTTGTATTCCTTAAATCCTTTTGAAGCCACCCAGGTTGGAGCACCAGATTCGGGATTGTTTTCAAAAGCATCTTTGTTAATCGAACTCGGAATAAAAGCTTTTAAATACGTATAATTGGTAAAATAAGTCAGTTTGCTGTTTTGTTTTCGAAACAATTCACCCGCAAGCGTAATTCCTTCCCGATTGTACGCACTGTTTTCGCGCCAGCCATCTGTTTTTAAATTATGATAACTGATGTTTAAACTGCCTTCATTTTCGTTTAAACTATAATTCAAACTATTTTTTAATAAACCGTAAGAACCGAAGACTGAACTCATACCGGCATTTTGTCCTTTTGATTTGGAAAGCTGTGGTGAAATTAAAATCGCACCGCCTAAACCTGCGCCGTAAATACTCGAAAGCGGACCTTTTATAATTTCGATTTGGTTGAGGTTTTCAAGATCAATATCATCAATTACCGTTTCGCTGTTCCCAGAAGTTAACGGAATACTGCCGTAAAATGCCCTGATTTTGTTGGTTCCATAAGTAGTTCGCGCACCAATTCCGCGAATCGAAATTCGGCTAGTCGTAAAATTCGACGATTGCATAAAAACGCCGGGAATTGTATTGATAACCGTTGTAATATCTGTGGTGTTATTTTGCAAAAGCTGACTTTTGGATAAAATCCCGATCGAAGCCGGAGCATCCAAAATATTGGTATTTATATGAAGCGGACTAATAACCACTTCCTCCAGTTTTTCTGTTTTAAGAGAATCAATAGTTTTGCCTTTTTCTTGTGCGAAAGTGTTTAGAGAAACAAAAATCGTAACAAGAAAAAGACAATGTTTTTTTAAGATCATAAAGTTTTTTTAATTAAAAATTGAGAATTAAAAATTAAAAAATAATTCTGGATGCAATACTTTTCTTTAAAGATAGAATCTATGTGTTTAATATTCACAAGCAATTGGAATTTGGAATTTCAAGTTTTGGAATTTAATTTTTTAAGTTTTGGAATTTGGAATTTCTAGTTTAGAATTTTAAAATTTTATTTATTCGCCGAAACCTTCCAAACCGTATTTCCGCTATCGTCATTTACCAAAAGCGATCCGTCATTCATAACCGTAACCGCAACCGGACGCCCGTAAACTTCTGCTTTTTCATCATTTGAAATAAAACCGGTTAAAAAATCTTCCGGTTTTCCAGACGGTTTTCCATTTGCAAAAGGAACAAAAAGGACTTTATAACCCGATATTTTCGAGCGATTCCATGAACCATGCTGACCCACAAAAGCGCCGTTTTTATATTTTGCCGGAAAAGCACTTTTATTATAAAAAGCCAATCCTAAAGATGCCGTATGAGAACCAACCGGAACATCGGGAACAATTGCTTTTGCAGCAAGATCTTTACCTTGTCCTTTCATTCTTGGATCTAAAATATTACCAAAATAAGAATACGGCCAGCCATAAAAACCATCTTTTTTTACACTTGTAATATAATCCGGAACTAAATCATCGCCCAATTCATCACGTTCATTAACCGCTGTCCAAAGTTCCTTGTTTGCCGGATTCCAATCCATACCAACCGGGTTTCTAAGTCCCGATGCGTAGATTTTTTCACCCGTTCCGTCAGGATTAATTTCCAGAATACAAGCGCGACGAATTTCTTTATCGATTCCGTTTTCTGCTACATTACTTCCAGATCCAACAGAAACGTAAATTTTTGTTCCGTCGGCGTTGGCAAGTAAATTTCTTGTCCAGTGATTGTTGTAACCTCCGGCAGGAAGTTCAAGAATTTTTACACCTTTTGTTTCTAATTTTAACGGATTGTTTTTATATGGATATTGATACAAACCATCCGTATTCGCGATATAGAAAAAGTCTTTTAAAACCAACATTCCAAAAGGTTTGTTTAAGCCATCTATAAAAACTTCACGAGTCTCAAATTTGCCGTCTTTATCTTTGTCCCGTAAAACTGTAATTTGATTTTTACTGCTTCTTGTTCCGCTTTCTACAACAAAAATGTCATTGTTTGGTGCAATATAAGTCCAACGGGGGTTTTCAAAACCATCAGCAAATTTTGTAACTGTAAAACCTTCCGGTGCAGTAGGGGTTTTGCCTTCCGGCCAGCCTATCACTTTACTGTTTTTTGTTTTAGATTCTGTAGCATAAGGCGGTGGTAAAGTAATTTCTCCCACTGCCGTTTTTACAACATTTCCGGGTTGTTTTGCCAGAGCTTCTTTCTCTTCTTTTTTTACCTGACCGTTGCAAGCTGTCATTGAAATTAATAATGATATAGAAAATAATTGTGTCGCTGTTTTCATTACGCTCTCTAGTTAAATATTTATACTATAACAATTTAATAAATTTAAAAATAATGTTAAATTGAATTTTGTAAACATTAACTGATATTTAACATTAACAAAAAAATAAATCAACCGCTTATTTTGATACTAAGATTTTGTTTCTAATTCTGTATCTTTGTCCATTGTTTTAAAACAGTAAAAATAATGATACAACTTCACGATAAACAATTTGTTCCGTTTATTTCGGCTAAAGAAATTGATTTTGCCTTAACCAAAATAGTAGCTCAGGTTGAAGATGATTTTGGAGACGATACGCCAATTTTTATCGGCGTTTTAAATGGTGCTTTTATGGTTGTTGCCGATTTTCTGAAAAAATACAAAAGTCCCTGCGAAGTTTCATTTATAAAAATGGCATCTTATGAAGGAACAGAAAGTACCAATGAAGTAAAACAATTAATTGGTATCAATCAGGATTTATCCGGCAGATCGGTTGTTATTATTGAAGATATTATTGATACAGGAAATACTATAGAAGAATTAAAACATCTTTTTAAAGCGCAAAATGTAAAACATTTTAAAGTGGCTACTTTATTTTTTAAACCAGAGGCGTATAAAAAAGATATTAAGATTGATTACGTTGGAATCAGAATTCCAAATAAATTCATTGTAGGTTACGGTTTAGATTACGATGGTTTAGGGCGTAATTTATCTGAAGTTTACAAATTAGCAGAATAAATTTAAACAAAACACAACTATATATTCATTTTAAACTTCTCGAATTACAGTCAGGAAGTCAAGAAACACTAACATTATGATTAACATCGTTTTATTTGGAAAGCCAGGAGCAGGAAAAGGGACTCAGGCAGAATTTTTAAAAGAAAAATATAAATTAACACATCTTTCAACTGGAGATATATTTCGTTTTAATTTAAAAAATGATACCGAATTAGGAAAAAAAGCCAGAGTTTTTATGGATAATGGCGAATTGGTTCCTTGCGAAGTTACCACAGCAATGTTAATCGATGAAGTAAAAAAACACCCTGATACTGAAGGGTTTTTATTTGATGGTTATCCAAGAACATTAGATCAGGCAGAAGCTTTAGATAAATTTTTACCAACAATTGGTTCAAGTGTTACGGCAACAATAGCATTAGAAGCCGATGACGAAATTTTAGTAGCACGTTTACTGGAAAGAGGTAAAACAAGTGGCAGAGCAGATGATCAGGATGAAGAGAAAATTCGTGTGAGATATCAGGAATACAACGAAAAAACAGCACCATTAATTGGTTATTATAAAGAACAAGGTAAGTTTCATGCCGTAAATGGTATCGGAACTATCGAAGAAATTACAGAGCGATTAACGTCAGTTATAGATAATTTGTAGAAGCTTTTTCCGGCTGTACGTTACATCCCGAAGCTTCGGGACGCTAAAAAAACTATTTTTCTAACCACAAAACAAGCTTCTCCCGACGCTTCGGAAGTCAGCTGTTTTCTGGCAAGAAAAATTAGTTTTTTTAGCTCCGGGCTTTTCTCTTTCATCTGGGCTATAAAATACATTGAGGTTACAAATTACATTTAACGAACTATTATATAACGAATAAACCACAAATTGGAAATACTAATAATATTTTTTCTAATTCTATTAAACGGAGTTTTCTCAATGTCAGAGATTGCACTGATTTCGGCTAGAAAAAACAGATTGGAAACGGCCGCAAAAAAAGGAAATAAAAGCGCCAGAACAGCTTTGGATTTAGCCAACTCTCCAAATAAGTTTTTATCAACCGTACAAATCGGAATTACCTTAATTGGTATTTTAACAGGTATTTATAGTGGAGATAAAATCACAGTAGATGTTGAAACTTTTGTAAACGGATTCGAAGTTTTAAAGCCTTACGCACATTCAGTTGCAGTAGGAATTGTAGTTGTAGTTTTAACTTTTTTCTCTTTGGTTTTAGGAGAATTACTTCCAAAACGCATCGGATTAAATTATCCGGAATCGATTGCAAAAATGGTAGCAATGCCAATGAAAGTAATTTCGATTATTACAGCGCCATTTATTTGGTTGTTAACATCTTCAACAGATTTTTTATTGAATGTTTTTCAGATAAAACCAACAGCTGACGGAAAAGTTACCGAAGAAGAAATTAAGGCCATTATTAAAGAAGGAACTGAAGTTGGAGAAGTTCAGGAAATTGAACAAGATATTGTAGAACGTGTTTTTCATATTGGCGACAGAAAAGTAAACTCGTTAATGACACACCGTAAATCGGTTGATATGTTGCCATTAAATGCAGAAAGAGCCAAAATTAAAGAATTGGTTTTAATGGATTTGCACACTGTTTACCCGGTTTATAGCGATAACTACGATGATATTGTGGGTATCGTAACACTAAAAAATATATTTGCCAATATCGAAAGCGATCATTTTGATTTGTCGGCGATCATGACAGATCCTCCTTATTTAATGGAGCAGACAACGGCTTATAAAGCGTTGGAAAATTTTAAAAGAACGGGTGTTCATTATGCTTTGGTTTCAGATGAATATGGAGTTTTTCAGGGAATAATTACACTGAATGATATTCTTGAAGCATTAGTAGGTGATGCATCTGAGTTTTATAAAGATGAGTTTCAGTTAATCGAAAGAGAAGATGGTTCCTGGTTGGTTGACGGGCATTATTCGTTGCACGATTTTTTAACTTATTTTGAGTTAGATGAACTAACAAACGATTATGAAGTAAATACTGTAAGCGGAATGATTATGACCGAGCTTTCACATATTCCAAAAGAAGGCGAAAAATTAATCTGGCAAAAGTTTGTACTTGAAGTATTGGATATGGACGGTGTAAAGATTGATAAAGTGCTGGTAAAAGCGCTTAAAGAGTAAAAGAAAATTTGTTTCAAGTTTCAGGTTTCAAGTTTGTTGACGTTCTGTTGATTAACCTGAAGCCTGAAACTTGAAACTATATATAAACAAGGAAAAATGACAGAAGGAAATTTTGTAGATTACGTTAAGATATATGTTTCTTCCGGAAAGGGAGGAAAAGGATCTACACATTTACATAGAGAGAAATTTATTGAAAAAGGTGGGCCTGACGGAGGTGATGGTGGTCGCGGTGGACACGTATATTTGGTTGGAAATAAAGGTTTGTGGACATTATTTCACTTAAAATTTGCTCGTCATATTAAAGCTGGTCACGGTGGAGATGGAGGAGGAGATCGTAGTACGGGCGCAGATGGAGAAGATAAATTTATTGAAGTGCCTTTGGGAACTGTTGTAAAAGACAAGGAAACCGGAGAAACTTTATTCGAAATTACGGAAGACGGAGAAAAAAGAATCCTTTCAAAAGGAGGAAAAGGAGGATTAGGAAACTGGCATTTTAGAAGTTCAACAAATCAAACTCCAAGATATGCACAGCCAGGTTTACCGGGTGTAGAAATGGATGTAATCCTGGAACTTAAAGTTCTGGCAGATGTTGGTTTAGTAGGTTTTCCAAATGCTGGAAAATCAACTTTATTGTCTGTATTAACTTCAGCAAAACCAAAAATTGCCGATTATCCTTTTACAACCTTAAAACCAAATTTAGGAATTGTAGCTTACAGAGATTTTCAATCTTTTGTAATTGCTGATATTCCTGGAATTATTGAAGGAGCCGCCGAAGGAAAAGGTTTAGGACATTATTTCCTGCGTCATATTGAGCGTAATTCTACATTATTGTTTTTGGTTCCTGTTGATACACCGGATATTAAAGGAGAGTATGATATTTTAGTTAATGAATTAACGAAGTATAATCCTGAAATGTTAGACAAAGAACGTTTGTTAGTAATATCAAAATGTGATATGCTGGATGACGAATTAAAAGCAGAATTAAAACTAGAATTAGATGTTGCCTTTAAAGATGTTCCGTATATGTTTATTTCATCTGTTGCACAGCAAGGTTTGACAGATTTAAAAGATAAACTTTGGAAAATGCTAAATGATTAAAATCTTTATTTAAAATAAAATAAAAAACCCGACAGTTAATAGCTTGTCGGGTTTTTGCTTTTAGCGAATAACAAAAGCATCTCGGGTTTTATCTTTTTATTTAAAGATTAAAGTCCGAAATTTTTTGATACACCAATGTTAAATGTTTTTCCAAAATCAAAACCTAAACGTTCTTGTCTTGGATCATTTTTGCCATCAATGTTGTCATAGTTAACACCTCCGATAGAGAAGTTTAAACCAAATCCTCTTTTCATATTAATAAACAAAGCAGGAGTAAGATTTACATACATTCCTTTTGCATTATTTACAGATGCATTTTGGTAACCTGCACCTAAATCAGCATATACTGAGAATAATTCAGAAAGTGGTGTAGCATAACGTACAAAACCTCCAATTTTATATTTCTCTGCGCTGTCTGATCCTGTGTTTTTAAAAGTCTTAATAGAACCTTCAACTCCTGCAGTCCATTTATCTGCAAATTGATAACCAATTTTTGGAGAAAATTCAAAATTTTCTGATTTGTTGTCTCCTAGTTTTTCTGAAGAAAACCCAACATTCCCACCTAATAACATTGATCCTTTTTGTGCATTAGAAATAGTAACTACTAATAAGGCTAATGCCAGTAAAAATTTTTTCATTTTTGTATTTGTTTTAAATTTAAAGCAAATTTAGACAAACATAATTGTAAGAAATAATTTATATTATTTATTTTTAATTGAAAGTTAATTTTTACAAATTATTTTGGTTCTTGATATTTTTTTTTGTTTTCTTTTAGATTTTAATAATTTACTTGATTTTTGATCTTCAAAATTGATTTAAATTTTATCTTTTGTAAATTATGAATTTCGCAATCCTAGGATGGAATATATTTAATATGTTTTGTATTTAGATGCTTATTTTGTGTATTGTTGCGAAAATGCGCTATATTCGCATACTTAAACAAAATAACATGAAAAAAATAGTTTTATTCTTGACCATGTGCTTAATGGCTTTTCCTGTAAGAGCTGATGAAGGAATGTGGTTTTTGATGTTCATCGAAAGGTTAAACCATAGAGATATGGAAAAAATGGGCTTGCAATTAACGTCCGAAGAAATTTACAGTATCAATCATCATAGTTTAAAAGATGCTGTTGTTCAGTTTAATGGAGGTTGTACTGCCGAAATTGTATCTAAAGACGGTCTGGTTTTAACAAATCACCATTGTGGATATAATGCAATTGCTGAGCTTTCTACAGCAGAACAAAATTATCTAAAAGATGGTTTTTGGGCAAAAGAGAGAAGTGCCGAGATGAAACCAAAATCATTATACGTTCGTTTCTTTGTTCGTATGGACGATGTTTCTAAAAGAATCTTATCGAAAGTAAATGATACGATGACGGAAACAGAAAGAAACAAAATTATTCAACAAGAAATTGCTTTGATTGAAAAAGAGAATAATGAAGGTGGAAAATACACTGTTTCTGTTCGTCCTTTCTTTCAGGGAAATGAATATTATTATTTCGTTTACCAGGATTATACAGACGTTCGTTTAGTTGGAACACCTCCTGAAAGTGTTGGTAAATTTGGTGGAGATACTGATAACTGGGAATGGCCACGTCAAACAGGAGATTTCTCTATGTTTAGAGTTTATGCTGATAAAGACGGAAATCCGGCAACATATTCTAAAGAGAATGTGCCTTTGAAACCAAAACATTTTTTACCTGTAAGTATTAAAGGTGTAAAAGAAAATGACTTTGCTATGATTCTTGGATATCCGGGAAGAACAAACCGTTGGATGCCGGCTGGCGGAATTGAGCAAAATATTAAGTACGCTTATCCTGCATGGGTTGAAGGTGCAAAAACCGGAATGGACCAAATGAAAAAGTATATGGATAAAGATGCTACAGTGCGTTTGCAATATGCATCTAAATATGCTTCGACAGCTAATTACTGGAAAAACCGCCAGGGTATGATCGATGCTTTGACAAAAGCAGGAACGGTAGATGCTAAAACGGCACAAGAAGACAAATTCTACGAATGGGCGACTAAACCAGCAAATAGCGAAAAATATGAAAATGTAATTCCAACAATCAATGATTATTACAGAGAGACCAATTTAAAAGCACGTCATGATAATTATTTGATGCAGCTTTTACGTACTTCTGCTTACGCAGCTGGTCCTGCAAATTTAGGAAATGCATTGATTGCTTATTATAACGAAAATGATGCTAAAAAAGCAGAAATGTTACCAAAAATCAACACGATGATTGATAATATTTACGGTGAATTTCATGCGCCTCTTGAAAAAGATATATTAACAGCGCAATTAAATTTGTATGCTTCTAAAGCTGCTGAATATGGTTTAGCTACACAAATTGCTAAAATGAAATCAGAGAATAATGGTGATTTTACTGCAGATGTAGCAAAGGCAACTGAAATAAGTTATTTTACAACTAAAGAGAAAGTATTGGCATTTATGGCTAATCCGAAACCATTAGCTATTGTACATGATCCTTTGTATATTATTTCTAACGATTTGTTGACAAAATACCGTTCTAAAACAGATGATCAGGCAAAAGCTGATGATGGTTTTGCAATTGCTTACCGCGAATTGGTTGAAGGTTTAAGAGCATCAAAATTAAATACGATTCAATATCCGGATGCAAACTCAACGTTGAGACTTACTTACGGAAAAGTTCGCGCATTGCCTGCTGATACTCGTAATGATGCTACAATAAACAATTATACAACCATGGAAAGTATGGTGAAAAAGTATAAAGCAGGAGATCAGGAATTTGATTTGCCAGCGCGTTTGTTAGAATTGAATAAAGCAAAAGATTACGGTCAATATGCTGATAAAGCAGGATATATGCCAGTAAACTTTTTAACAGATAATGATATTACAGGAGGAAATTCCGGTTCTCCGGTTCTTAACGGAAAAGGAGAGTTAATAGGAATTGCTTTTGATGGTAACATCGAAGCTATGGCCGGTGATGTTATTTTTGATCCTAAATTACAAAGAACAATCAATGTGGATATTCGTTATGTACTTTGGATTATTGACAAATATGCAGGTGCTAAAAATATTATTGATGAAATGACGATTGTAAAATAATCGAATTTAATAACATTTAAAAATCCGTCTTGTTTTTTACAGGACGGATTTTTTTGAATATTAATTTGCAATTAAAACTAAATGATGCACGTTATATTTCCTTATTTTTGAGACATGAAAAAACTGCTATTCCTTTTTTTGTTTGTACCGCTTATACTTTGGTCACAAACTAATTTTGAAAAAGGAGAGAAATTATTTCACTCAAAAAAGTATGATGAAGCTCAGGTTATTTTTGAAGAGATTTTAAAAACGAAGCCCTCGGATATAAAAACACTTGAATATTTAGGCGAAATTGAAGCGCATCATAAGGCCTGGGAAAGTGGCGCTGTTTATTTTAAAAAACTAAAAGAACTTAAGCCTACTACAGCAGATTATTTTTATAAATACGGCGGCTGTCTGGCCATGCGGGCCATGGAAGTGAACAGGATTAAAGCTTTGGGAATGGTGGGTGATATGAAAGAAGCATTTGAAAAAGCGATTGCTTTAGATCCAAAACATATTCCGGCCAGATGGGCATTAATCGAAATATATTTGCAATTGCCGGGAATTTTTGGCGGAAGTGAATCAAAAGCGATTTCGTACTCCAATCAGTTAGCACAATTATCGCCGGTTGATGGTTATTTGTCGAGAGGAAGAATAGATGTTTATTTTAAAAGATATACAGCAGCCGAAAAAAACTTTATAAAAGCGCATGAAATTGGTAAATCAAAAAACACATTTCAAAAATTATATAATTTATATTTGAATAAATTAAATGACCCTAAAAAAGCCAGGGAATTAAAACAAAAATTTGAACCGTAATAAGCAAATATTAAATACTGAATTCTGAAATATAATTGGAATTTGGTCCCGATGCTTCGGGATAAAAATTGGAATTTAAATGAGAACACATTTTATCGCTATAGGCGGAAGTGCCATGCACAATTTAGCATTAGCATTGCATAACAAAGGATATAAGGTAACAGGCAGTGATGATGCTATTTTTGAACCATCTAAATCAAGATTAGAAAAAAAGGAATTTTACCTGCTGAAATGGGTTGGTTTTCTGAAAAAATAACATCAGATATCGATGCTGTAATTTTAGGAATGCACGCTAAAGCTGATAATCCTGAATTGTTAAAAGCTCAGGAATTAGGGTTGAAAATTTATTCGTATCCTGAATTTTTGTATGAGCAGTCTAAAAATAAAACACGTGTTGTAATTGGAGGTTCTCACGGAAAAACAACTATTACCTCGATGATTTTGCACGTAATGCATTATCATAATATCGAAGTGGATTATATGGTTGGTGCACAATTAGAAGGTTTTGATACAATGGTTCATCTGACTGAAGAAAATGATTTTATGGTTTTGGAAGGTGATGAGTATTTATCTTCTCCAATAGACAGACGTCCGAAATTTCATTTATATCAGCCAAATATTGCTTTAATTTCAGGTATTGCCTGGGATCATATTAATGTTTTTCCAACCTATGAAAATTATGTAGAACAGTTTGAAATTTTCATTGGTAAAATTACAAATGGAGGAATTTTAGTCTACAATGAAAATGATCCTGAAGTAAAACGAGTTTCAGAGGCAGCTACAAATCCAATTCGTAAACTGCCTTATAATACGCCCGAATATACAGTTAGCGATGGTGTAACTTTGCTCAAAACCCCAGAAGGTGATATGCCAATTGAAGTTTTTGGAGCCCACAATTTAAACAATTTAGCAGGAGCAAAATGGATCTGCCAAAATATGGGTGTCGATGAAGCAGATTTTTATGAGGCAATTGCAAGTTTTAAAGGAGCATCAAAACGACTTGAAAAAATTGCAGAAGGCAAAGGAAAGGTTGCTTATAAAGATTTTGCCCATTCGCCAAGTAAAGTGGCAGCAACAACAAAAGCTGTAAAAGAACAATACCCGAACAGGACTTTGGTAGCTTGTTTAGAATTACATACGTATAGTAGTTTAAATGCTGAGTTTTTAAAAGAATACGAAGGAGCGCTTGAATATGCTGATGTAGCTGTAGTATTCTACTCTCCGGATGCAGTAAAAATTAAGCAATTAGAAGAAGTAACCTACGAACAAATTGCAACTTCTTTTAATAGAAAAGATTTAATTATTTACACAAATCCTGTGGAATTTAAAGAATATCTATTCAATTTAAATCTTGAAAATTCTGCTTTATTATTGATGAGTTCAGGTAATTATGGTGGATTGAACTTTGACGAAGTGAAAGCATTAATTGAATAAACGTAATGGACTTATATTAAAAGAGAAATCACTGCAAATGCAAAAAGCGATGATTTCTCTTTTTTATTTCTTTAAATTTTATTGAGTGATTTTTCTTATTTTTCATATATTAGCCTTTTAAGATTTTATAAATGAATCCAACTATAAAAGTTGTAAAAACAACTAGTGAAAATCCTGATTTTTTATTTTTGATCGAAACATTCGATACCTTTTTGTGGGAACGTTATCCGGAATTAAAGAAGGAATATTGGGGAAATAATATAATTGAATTTAATTCTAATGTTTTTATTATTTATTTAGATGATGAGCCTGTCGCTTGTGGCTGTTTTAAGAAATATAATAAAAATGCAGTCGAATTAAAAAGAATGTTTGTTTCGCCCAAAGCCAGAGGTTTGGGGTTGGCGCAAATGATAATTGGAGAGTTAGAAGTTGAAGCGAAAAATCAAGGTTTTGAAATCATGATTTTAGAAACCTTATATAAACAGATTGAAGCTATTAATTTGTATCAAAAAGTAGGATTTGAGATAGTAGATAACTACGAACCTTATGTAGGTTTAACGAATAGTATTTGCATGAGCAAATCCATAATTTAGTCTTATGGAAGCAACTCATTTTCCAATTACAAATTGGTCAGAAGATGATCGTCCGCGTGAAAAATTAATGCTTAAAGGTAAAGAAGCTTTAAGCAATGCTGAATTAATTGCTATTTTGATTGGTTCAGGAAGCCGAAATGAATCTGCAGTTGCATTAAGCAAAAGGATTTTGGCAAGTGTAGACAATCTTAATATGTTGGGAAAAATGTCAATTTCTCAATTAATGAATTTTAAAGGAATAGGAGAGGCAAAAGCAATTACTATTGTTTCGGCTTTAGAATTAGGAAGGAGGCAAAGGAGTGAAGATGCGTTACAATTCAAAAATAAGATAACATCCAGTAAAGTCGTTTTTGAAATCATGCAGCCCATTATTGGTGAACTTCCTCACGAAGAATTTTGGGTGCTTTTTCTGAATAATTCGAATAAGGTAATTTCAAAATCGCAATTAAGCAAAGGAGGAATTACAGGAACTATTGTAGATGTACGATTGGTGTTTAAATTAGCACTTGAAAGTGGCGCAACAGGCCTGATTTTGTGCCATAATCATCCCTCTGGAAATCTTAATCCGAGTGATGCTGATAAAGAAATTACAATGAAATTAAAATTAGCAGGTGATAGTTTAGATGTTAAAGTTTTAGACCATTTGATTATTACTGAAACAAAATATTATAGTTTTGTAGATGAAGGAATCTTTTAAATTATGAATACGCATATAACTGACATTTTTTTTGATTTAGATCATACACTTTGGGATTTTGATAAGAATTCTGAATTAGCTTTTGATCGAATTTTTAAGGAGCGATTTTCAAATGTAAAAATTGCGGATTTTATCGAAAAGTATATGCCAATAAATCAGGCGTGCTGGAAATTGTATCAACATGATAAAATTACGCATCAGGAATTACGTTATAATAGATTAAAATTTTCTTTTGATGCCTTAAATATTGAAGTGTCAGACAAAGATATAGATCAAATTGCAAATGATTATATCGAGACTCTCACAGATAACAATCACTTATTTGACGGAGCAATTGAGGTTTTGGAATACTTAAAACCTAAATACAAATTGCATATCATTACAAATGGTTTCGCAAATGTTCAGGATAAAAAAATCAATAATGCATTATTATCTGGCTATTTCATGACAATTACAAATTCTGAATTAGCTGGTGTTAAAAAGCCAAATAGTATTATCTTTGATTATGCAGTTAATGTGGCTCAGGCTTCAAAAGAAAATTGTATTATGATTGGTGACTGTCTGGATGCAGATGTTAACGGAGCGCTAAATGCGGGACTTGATGCTATTTTTTTAATGATAAAAAAATAGAAGCTCCCCAAAATATTAAACAAGTAAATCATTTATTAGAACTAAAAAAATATTTATAACTATGAAAATTAAATTTTTGCTGGTTACTCTCTTAATTTCTGTCGTTGGATTTTCGCAATCAGTTAACGATTATAAAGCTGTAATTGTGCCATTGAAATATGATTTCCTTAGAACAGAAAATCAATACAGATTGTCAACAATGACTAAGTCTAATTTGCTTAAAGCAGGTTTTCCTGCTTATTATACAAACGAGGATGTTCCTGCTGAATATGGTGATCGCTGTCAGCTTTTATATATTGATGTAAAAAAAGACAATGGTTTTTTAGTAACAAAGCTTTACTTAGAATTTAAAGATTGTTACGGAAAAGTAATTTATACTTCTGAAATTGGGAAAAGCAAGGAAAAAGAATATGAGGTAGCTTACAAAGAAAGTCTTGATCAGGCTTTTTTATCTGTAAATAAATTACATTATAAATATAGCGGTAAAACAATTACAAGTTCTTCTAAAGGGACTCCTGCAGTAGCTTCGGTTCCAGTTGAAACTGTCGCTGTTGCAACAACTCCTGTGGCAGATACTTCTGATCCGAATTTACTTTACGCACAACCAACAGAAAATGGTTATCAATTAATTGATAAAACACCAAAAGTGGTTATGAAGCTGCTAAAAACATCCAGACCAGATTCTTTTATTGCTATAAAAGATGGGGTGCAGGGAACATTAAATGCAAAAGATAATCAATGGTATTTTGAGTTTTATCAAAATGACAAATTAGTTTCTGAAAAAATATCAGTTAAGTTTTAAAATATAAAATTTGGTTTAATAACCATATTTATCTTTCCAGCGGTTCTTTAAAAATTCGCGGTTGCTATTCTCTCTTGAATTGCTTCCCGGATTGTAAAGAACCGTTTCTTTTATAGCATCTGGCAAAAATTCCTGTTCGGCAAAATTGTTGGCATAATCATGTGAGTATTTATAATCTTCGCCATATCCTAATTCTTTCATTAATTTTGTTGGAGCATTGCGTAAGTGAATAGGAACAGGTAAATCCCCGGTTTGTTTTACTAACTGTTGTGCATTTCCAATTGCCATATATGAAGCATTACTTTTTGGAGAAGTTGCAAGGTAAATTGCGCATTGACTTAATATAATTCGGCTTTCAGGATATCCAATAGTAGAAACAGCCTGAAAAGTATTATTTGCCATTATAAAAGCGGTCGGATTTGCGTTTCCAATATCTTCGCTGGATAAAATAAGCATTCTTCTGGCGATAAATTTAACATCCTCGCCACCTTCAATCATTCGTGCCAACCAATATACTGCTCCGTTTGGGTCGCTTCCGCGAATTGATTTTATAAATGCAGAAACAATGTCATAGTGCTGTTCTCCGGTTTTGTCATACAGAACGGTATTTTGCTGAACCAATTCAAAAACACGATCATTTGTTATAATAATTTCTTCACTTGCAGATGCATTAACTACGAGCTCGAAAATATTTAATAGTTTACGACCGTCACCACCAGAAAGACGAAGTAGGGCTTCGGTTTCTTTTAAAATAATGTTTTTTGAGGCTAATTCTACATCCGTTTTCATGGCACGATGCAATAGTGCTTCTAAGTCTTGTTTTGTAAAAGCATTTAGAATATAAACCTGACAGCGTGATAATAATGCGGGAATTACTTCAAAACTTGGGTTTTCTGTGGTAGCGCCAATAAGTGTTATCCAGCCTTTTTCGACTGCTGCCAAAAGTGAATCTTGTTGAGATTTGCTAAATCTGTGAATCTCATCGATAAATAAAATAGGGTTTTTAGCAGTAAATAGTCCACCGCTTTGTTTTGCTTTTTCGATAACATCGCGAATGTCTTTTACGCCAGAATTTATTGCGCTCAAAATATAAAACGGACGTTTTGATTCCTGAGCAATAATTTGTGCTAAAGTCGTTTTTCCTGTCCCGGGTGGTCCCCAAAATATTAAAGAGGGAATAATTCCTTTTGAAATTTGTTGCGTCAATGATCCGTTTGGTCCAACCAAATGACTCTGACTAATGTAATCTTCTAATTTCTGTGGGCGAATACGCTCTGCTAAAGGTGCTTCCATTTTGTAAAATTACTATTTTCAATTTAAATTTTATAGTTTTAAAGGGTTACAAATCATAACAAAGGCTAGCTGACAAATTATCAGTAAATTGTATTTGGATAGTTTTTTGATGTTGCAACATAAAACCAATTGTTTGATATATATGAAAGACAATCATTTTAACTTTTCTACTGCCGTTGTTGGATTGCCTGTTTTGTTTGTGCTTTTCTTATGGATTATTTATTGGATTCAGATTCGGTTTGATTTTGATTTTTATCAGTATGGAATTTATCCTCGTGATGTTTCAGGTTTACAAGGCATTTTGTTTAGCCCTTTTATCCATGAAAACTTAGGCCATTTATATAATAACTCAATTCCGCTTTTTGTATTACTTGCGGCTTTGCAATTTTTTTATCCAAAACAATCTTTTTCGGTAATTGCTTATGGGATTTTGTTTTCAGGTTTAATTACCTGGATTATTGGTCGAACCAATTATCATATTGGAGCCAGCGGATTAATTTATGTTTTGGTCTCTTTTATTTTTTTTAAAGGTATACAAACAAAATATTATAGATTAGTTGCTCTTTCTTTTGCAGTAGTATTGCTTTATGGCGGAATGATCTGGTATGTTTTCCCGGATGTTGATGCGTCTATTTCATGGGAAGGACACTTGGCTGGTTTTATTACAGGATTTGTGCTAACATTATTTTATAAAGCCCCGGAATATACAAAGTCGATTGTTTATGATTGGCAAAAACCAGATTTTAACCCGGAAGATGATCCTTTCATGAAGCATTTTGATGAAAATGGAAATTTTGTTAATACTGAAAAGATTGAAGAAGAATCTGAAATTATTTCTACCTATTTTAATTCAGATGTTTTAGTTAATTATACTGTAACTAGAACAGAATCAGATGATAAAAATTAAATAGAAATGTCTGGTTTAAATTAAATGATTATTTTTGTTCAGATGATTTTTAATTTTATTTGCCAGATTATGAAAAAGATAAATTTTGCAATAGTTTTTTTAGTCGTTCTAATTAGTACAAAAATGATTGCGCAATGCGATGTAAAAAATAAGGTATTGGCTGATGGAACAATGTTGTATTATTTTGAACCTTCAGTATTTTACTTTACTAAATCAAAATCATTAAAAATTAATATCGTAACTGATAAAGAACATTATTTTATTGCTTTGCAACCAACACCTTTTCCTCCTAAGAAAGAAGGCAAAAAAATTAAAAAAGACCTCATTATTCACCTGGCAGATAATAAGCCGTACAAGGTTGCGCATTATGATACGCAATACAGGGAAAATGACTCAATAATGCAGGTTTTATATTTAATAGATGACAAAGATATTGAGGCTTTTTCTAAGCTGCAGGCCTTGGTGGCAGAAATTAATATGGAAGGAACAGAATTTGTTAGAAGCTATAAATTTAAATTACATAAGAATGCTATAATTGAACAATTGAATTGCTTCCTAAAGAAAGAAAGGGAGAAGTAGTGCTAATCTTCATTTGAATTGGATTCGTTTTTATGTAATAATTTTTTATTTAGCTTTTTAAAAAGATTATTAAAAGTAAGTGTTAGTGATGCTGCATTTACAATCTGATTTTCATCATCTCTCGGAAGATAATCATTTGCATACGCCAATTCTATTTGTATATCATCTGTAAATAAATATCCCGCACCTAAAATCAGTCTGTTACGATCAAAAAAACTAAGACCTGTAACTTTAGTTCCGGATTTAAAGAATAACTCGTCAGAAGCAACAGCATAAATAACACCTTCCCGAAGAATCTTACTATTGATGGGTTGAATGTATTTTATCTGTTGGCGGTATCTGAGGACATTTTCATAATCGTCATCTCCATTTTTCATATGACGAAGTTCTATTCTCATTCTTGTGCTTAGCGTATATCCCGTTTTATGGAAATAGTATATTCCTTGTAGAGCAAATCTCCATTCAGGAGATTTAAATTGCCCTATTTCCGGTACATCTTTGTTGTCGTAATAAGCCAAAAATGTTGAAAGTTTCCAACGTGGAGACAGATAATAATGCCCCCATCCTCTAAAAGATCGTTGAATGTTGTTTTGAAAGATATTGGATGATGTTTCTGTACTACTATATGAGCTTCCTAAATTTATTTCAGTAGACCATTTGTCATTTATAGTTCTGTTGAATTGAATTTCATTCCACGACTGGTCATAAGTTTTTGTTTGAGAGTAACCAATGCTCATGATCAAAAATGTTGCAATTGTGCAGCAAAGTTTTTTTATTGATATGTTCTGAGCAGATTTGGAAGACATCAAGTAATAGTTTAAATATTTATTTTGGCATCTTAAATTCTAAATCAATTTTAACTTCTTTGACGTACAGTTTCATATAAAAATGCTCCACAAGCAACTGATACATTTAATGATCCAATTGTGCCAAACATTGGCAGCTTTGCTTTTTCATCAACAATTTTTAGTACAGAAGGATTTATACCTCTGTCTTCTGATCCCATAATAATTGCTAATGGTTCGTTCAAAGATAAATCATAGATGTTTTGATCTGTTTTTTCAGTGGCTGCTATAGTTTTGATTCCGGAACCTTGTAAATAGAATATGGCATCTTTAATATGTTCAACTTTACAAATCGGAACATTGAAAACTGCACCCGCAGAGGTTTTAACTGTGTCTCCGTTTACAGGAGCAGAACCTGCTTTTTGAACAATGATTCCATTTACACCAGTACATTCAGCAGTTCTGATGATAGCACCGAAATTACGCGCATCAGAAATTTGATCTAATATTAAAAATAATGGTTTTGCACCAGATTCGATAGTCGATTCTACAAGATGTTCTAAATCAATAAAACCTATTGGCGAGATTGTTGCAACCGCACCTTGATGGTTATTTGGAGTTAATCTGTTTAATTTTTCTACAGGAACATAAGAGAAATTAATGTTGGCGCGTTTCATCACTTTCATTAAATCTTTCATTAATTCTCCAGAAATTTCTTTTTGGATGAATACTTTGTCTACCTCTTTTCCCGCCTGAATTGCTTCTATAATGGCTCTAATTCCAAATATTTGATGTTCTTTTTCCATGAAGCAAATATAGGTATAATGTTTATATAAAAAAAACCACCAGCATATGCCGGTGGTTTTAGTTCTGTGAAGAATGTTTTTTATTTAAGGAGCAGTTTCAATAACGACAGGAGTTGTTGCCGGTTTTTGATATAATACTCCCTCTTGGTAAGAGAATGATAATTTTTGACTAGTAGCACCAGCAACATCATCTGTGATTTTTATTAATCCGTAGTATGTTACATCTTGCCAATTAGGTTTTGCTGTAGTTCCTAAATTTACATTTCTAGTGATTTTGTATAGAACAGTGTCATTAGTATCTAAATTAGTTACTTGTGACAATTTAGTACCACTTTTATATGCAGCTTCAGCTTCAAATAAATTAGTGGTATTAAAATCTAGTGGAGTTCTAACAAACTCTACTCTAACATCATCACTAGTTCTTTTGAATCCAAATGGTGCTACAAAAGTAATTTCAGCATTTGCTGTACCAGCACTATCGTAGTTTAATCCATCTGCAAAACTAAATTGACTTGTAGTATCAGAATTAGAAAGAGTACCACCTTTAGAAGCGTCAAATACTTGATCAGCATATGTGATTTTTGTAGTAATTACGTCAGTTTGTGTTCCAGCAGTTACAGTGAATCTGAAAACTACTTCATCATTAGCTTCTACTCCTGCGCCAACATAATCTAAACCAGCTAAGTTAATAGTTTGAGTAGTTGTTGAAGGTGTCAATCCTGGAATTGTAGAAAAAGTTTCACCATCATCAAAAGACCATTCAGCTTCTACTTTATCAATTACAGTGCTACCATTTTTTGCAGTTGCATAATAAATGTTAACAGGTGTAGGGTCTAAATATTTTACACTACTAACTCCGCTTGAAGCGCTAGTTGTTTTAGGTAAACCATCAGCATCAAGTACTTTCCAAACAATTCCTTTTCCTACAGTAAGTGTGTATATTGCTCTTGTAGTTGATCCATCAGAATAAGTTGAAACGACAACTAATGGAAATGTTCCAGTTTTACCTTGTAAAACTATCTCACCATCAACGGTTACAGGGAATACATCAAAACTTCCTAGTGTAGAAGTGTTAAATGTAGCAGTTCCATCAGCTTTTATAGTAGCATCAGAAACTTTAGCTCCAAGTACAGTTGGGTCAGAAGTAGTTTCAGCTGCATTTTTGTAAATTTCAATTTTAGTAGCCGTTACACCTTCTTTTGTGTAAATTGTAATAGGTAAATCGAAATTTCTGTCCAAACGTGTAATTGAAGCCTTTGGGACTGCATTACCTCCCACAGATGTGTAATCTACATCATCATCTGATGAACAAGATGCCATAGCTGCAATTAATGCGAACGTAGCAATTTGTTTTATATATTTTTTCATATTTGTATTATTAAGTATTAGAATTTATCCCAGAAAACTTTAGAAGTAATTGCATTGTTACCCAATTTAGCAACTGCAGCTTCTAAACTAGCAGCATTAAGCGTTTGTTCTCTGTTAGGATATGAATAACGTTTTGGAACAGAAGTGATATCACCATAAGTTATAGTAGGTACTTGTAAAGCTGGATAATCTAATCTTCTATATACTGTCCAAGCTTCAAAACCTCTATTGTATAAAGCAATCCATGATTGTTCTCCAATTTTTTGTTTCCAGGTAGTACTATCATAAGGTACTGTTACTAAATAAGCTGAAATATCAGCAGATGCAACACCCCAATCCTGCATAGATGCTGTAATACCAGCATTGTAGTATGTTGATGCACTTCCAGTGGTAAGACCTCTTTCGACAGCTTCAGCTAATAGAAATTGAACTTCTGAATAAGTAAATAAAACTCCTGGATAAGTAGGGTCTTGTATTGTAGTAGTAAGATGAGAGAAATTATCATAAACATTAATTGCTCCATATTCTCCACCTTTGTATAATCCTGAACCAGCTGGGTACTCTGTGAAGTATTTAGATCTTCTAGGATCAGCAAGTGCATTTAATCTATTTACAAATGTATCAGCAGGTATAAAGTCAAAACGTCCAGATGCAACTAAATCAACATATAATGGGTTAGCATTTGGTTGAGTAGCAGCGTAAGTCATATAAGTTCCTTGTGCACTTGAAGAAATTAAACCATCAGCAATAGCAGCTGCAGCTTCTGTAGTAGCATATGCATGATCAACATCATCCATATTAATTGCCATTCTTAAACGTAATGAATTAGCGAATCTTACCCATGATGCTGCGTCTCCGTGATAAATTAAATCAGCATCACCAAAGCTATCTGCGTCAGTATCTAATGCATGTGATGCAGTAGTTAATTTTGAGATAAGATCTTTGTAGATTGTTTGAGCATCATCATATTTAGGTTGAGGAAAAGCAACAATATCTAAAGCTTCAGTATAAGGAATATCTCCAAAAGTATCAACTAAAATACCATATGAATATGCAGTTAAGATATCAATGATCGCAATTTTATTGTTGATAATAGCTAAATCTTCCGGTGTAGCACTAGCTTGTTGCTCAACTAAAATACTTTTTGCTTCTTTGAAATCTCTTAAAACATCACGGTAATAAGTTGTCCAATGGGTATCTGGAATAGTGCGTCCTGTAAGGTCATACTGGCTTTCTTGTGGGTACTGAACTTCAGTCCATTGTTGAGCAAGTAATCTGAAAACATTAAAGTTAACAGAAGTACTTGTTACCTGGTCTACCATTGCATGTTCTGCATTAGTAAATAAGTAATTAGCTTCGGTGTAAGTTGGACGTTTTGTGTCCGTGTTTAATCCTGTAATGTCATCAGTACATGATGCAAACAAAGATAAAAGCGGTATTAATATAAGAAGTCTATTTTTCATAGCTTAGAATTTTATTGTTAAGTTGCAACCAATGTTTCTAGTGGTTGGTAAAGATCCGATAGATAAACCTGAAGATCCAATGTTAGATCCTAATCCACTTTCCGGGTCAGCTTCTGGAAGATCTTTGTCTATTATCCATAAGTTAGATCCAACAAGTGAGATTTTTGCATCAACTAATTTTATTTTTTGTACTAATGAAGATGGTAAAGTATAAGTAATTTGTACTTCTCTTAATTTAATAAAACCAGCATCGTAAACATATTGACTTCTTGGTCCACCAGAATAACTATTTACAATTGCTCCACCAGAAGAGTAAGCAGTTCTAGTAGTGTTTGGAGTTCCATCAGCATAAACACCAGGAAGGATCACACCACCACCATTAGCTAAACTATTTCTTTTAGGAAGGCCTAAATCGTTGTTACCAACTGTAGACTCAGATAAACCTGTTCCTACACCGTACCATTGGTCAGTAGAGAAAATATCTCCTCCTTTTTTCATGTCAATTAAGAAACTGAAAGAAAGACTTTTGTATGTGAATTTATTACGAAGACCACCAATCCAATCAGGGTTAATATCTCCAATAATGTTGTTTGTAGATGTGTTGATTACGTATCTTCCTGTTGCTGGGTTGATCACTTTTTGACCATCAGCAGTGTAAGTGTAATCTGTTCCTTTTAAGATTCCAAAAGGTTGTCCAACTACAGCATTTAATGTTACACCTCCAGGGTATGAACCACCAACTTGTAAGTTAGATACACCATCAGCTAATGCCGTTACAGTATTGTCATTTTTAGACCAGTTTACAGTAATATCCCAAGCAAAGTTATTTGTTTTGATTGGAGTAGCATTAAATTGAACCTCGATACCTTTGTTTTCAATTGTTGCAGCATTTACGTAACGAGTTGAGTTACCAGTAGCTGTAGAATAAGGTACAGGAATAGCCTCACCATCATTCACGTTTTTGTATAAACTCACGTCAAATCCAACTCTTTTGTTTAAGAATTGCATCTCAAGACCAATCTCCTGTGTTTTAGTTTTAATTGGCTCTAAGTCTGGATTGTTTTTTGTAATGTTTACAGAGTATTGTTGTTGTCCATTGAAAGAGTTGATTTTTTCATATGTATCAACTAAAGCCAATGTTGGAGTTCCAAGTGGGCTTTCAGAGTAACCTCCTCTTAATTTACCAAATGTTAACCAGCTAGCATTAATGTTTTTAGTGAAAACCCAGCTACCTGAAACAGAGTTACTGAATAATGAGTTGTTTCCTTCTGGTAATTGAGAGAAAGCATCTCTTCTTGATGTAGCATCAACGAAAAATTGATCCATAAATCCAACAGAAGCAGAAACGAAGTAACTGTTTACTCCAGTTTTAGTTTCTCTTTCGTAAGGGAAAGGGCTACCAGAAACTGAATTATCTAAGCTATAAAGTCCTGGGATGATAAGTCCACCTTCAGTTGAAGCAGTAATTTGATTGAAATAGTTTCTTCTTACAGTTCCACCGGCAACTCCAGTTAAGTTCCAGTTTTCACCGAAGTTCTTTTTGAAGTTCAATAACAAATCATAGTTTTGTTCAGAATAGTTACCGTTGTAACGTTGGTAACCTGAAGTTTCGTTGAATGCGTTAATACCGAAAGTTTTACCAACTGAACCAACAGCTAATCTTTCTTCACGAATTTCAGAATATGAATCTGTAGAGATTTTTGCAGTTGCAGAAACCCATTCAGCAATTTTGTAAGTAAAGTTAGCATAACCTACGAAACGGTTTCTGCTATCATTTTGATAGTTTTTGTAACGGTCAAAATAAGGGTTGTTCCAGTATGCAGGGAAACCATTAGAAGCAGAAAGTCTGTTCCATGTAATGTTTTGTCCACCTGAAGCATTGTAGGCTTGCTCTAATTGTTTCAAGTCTACGTTTGTTTGCCACCATTGACGGAAACCAGATACTAAGTTGTCGCTATATCCAGTCATGTTTCTACCTGTAGTAGCCTGATTAGAGAAGTTAGCAAAAGTACTAAGAGATAATCTGTCAGTAAATTGGTGATTTAATTTTAAACTGAAGTTGTTTTTCTTTAATTCACTATTTGGTAAAATACCTGTTTGATTAGTATTTGAATAGTTGAAAACTAAATTAGTTTTTTCGTTAGCATCTTCGAATGAGATACTGTTTACTAATGATAAAGAATTTTTAAAGAATGCGTTTGGATCGTTTTTAGCACCTGTCCATGGAGTTTGTTTTCCATAGTTATTGTTTCCAGGATAGTTTGAGAAAGCATCCCATTGGTAAACGTTTAAACTTGGATCAAAAGCATCTCCTACAGAAGCATCGTCTCCCATAGCAACTACTAAATCATCGATTCCGTCTCCATCAATATCTTGCTCTCCGAAAGAACCTCCGTAACCAGCACCATATTGTTTTTGGTATTTAACGAAAGTATCTTTGTCTGGTGAACCAGAAACTACTTCAGAAGAAACAGTGATTCCAAGACCTTTTTTAGCTCTACCTTTTTTAGTAGTAATCATTAATACCCCGTTACCAGCTAAGTATCCGTATAATGCAGATGCAGCAGCACCTTTCAATACGTTCACACTTTCGATATCTTCTGGGTTAATATCCATACCATTATTTCCGTAGTCATAACCTTGAGCTCCTCTAGATTGAGCTGTAGTACCGTCATTAGTATTGTTTGCATTGTTAATTGGCATACCATCAATAACGATAAGCATCTCATTACTTTGGTTGATAGCTTTAACACCACGAGAGATAGCACTTGTAGATCCACCAAAGTTGGTGTTTCTTCTAACGTTAACACCCGCAACTTTACCAGAAAGTTCATTTAAGAAGTTTCCACTTGAAGTTCCAGATTTTAAATCTCCTCCTTTTAATTCCTGAGTTGCATAACCAAGAGATTTTTTCTCTCTTTTAACACCTAAAGCTGTTGTTACTACAACACCTTCAAGTTCTTGTGCATCTCCTGCTAATTTTACATTAACGCTTGATGAACTTGCAGCTACTTCTTGAGTTTTCATCCCGATGTAGCTAAATACCAAAATTTGGCTTGTTGATGCTTTGATAGAATATTTACCATCAAAATCAGTTTGCGTTCCGGATTTTGTTCCTTTCACTAATACACTTACACCTGGCAAAGGCATACCTGCATTATCAGTAACAATTCCTGAAACAGCTCTTTCTTGCGCAAAAGTTAGTTGCGCCACTAGTACTAATAAAAGCACTAAGAATCCATTGAACTTTAGTTTCATTTTTAAATATTTTGAATTAGTATCGCAAAACTCTTAATAATTTGTTAACTTTCCTAATAAATAAAAATCTTTTTTTGTTAAACATTAAAATTTAACATTATAACATATGTTTATGATAGTGTTATATAATTGTAGTTCACTTGCGTTTTCTGCTCCATTTGTAAGAGTAATTTTTAATAAACCATTTGCCGTTTGTATTCCGGTCCCAATTCCGATTCCTATTAATTTTTTTACTTTATTTTGATTTGTATTAGTTGTGAGGTCTTGATATAGACCATAATCAATAATAGAATTAACATATAGACTTTTTGAGGGAATATATCTGTATTCTGTAAGAATTAAAGCGTTGAAATTTGCTTGCAAACTATTTTCTAAAAAACCTCGAATTGAATTCATTCCTCCAAAACGAAATAATTCGTTTGAAATGTAATTTTTACTGTTAAGATAAAAATTTTGTGAATTTATGTTAATGAAATTCTTTTCGTTTAGTTCAAAATTGTATGATAAGTTTATGTTTGTGTAAAATTGTTTGCTTGATTCAGCGGTTTCCGGATTGTTGTTTGTGTCTCTTTTCCCATATCCAAAAATGAGATTTAGAACTGCTTTTTTGGAAATAAATTATTGGATATATCTGTTTTTTTATAATCGAAAGAAGTAGTGATATATGAATTTTTATAGTCGCTAATTGTCGTGTTGTTTGTGTTTTGAATATCGCTTGATTCTGTTGATTGATAACCAATATATATTCTGGAATTGTAATTTATAAAGTATCCTAAATCAATAGCGGTTTTTGTATTTTGAAAAGTACTGTCTTGCTTAAAGATGTTTAATTGAGCTTTAATTCCAAGTGAAGAATTAAAGATGTATGGGATTTCTAATTTTGTATTGAATGTTTTTTGTTGGTTGCCATCACTTTTCCAGTACAATGAGAACTTTTCTCCTGAATGAAGTATGTTTTGTAAAGTAATATCAACATAACCATTGAGATTTAGCTTTTTGTTTTCATCATTCGAAAAACCGATATATCCATCAAATGTGTTTGCTTTTCTTTTTTGAATATATGCGTAGATTTTGGTTGAGTCCTGAGTGAATAGAATTTCGGGATATTTTGTCTGAGTTATGAATTCAAAATTATTTATTTCAATGTAAAGTTCTTTTACCGTTTCCTGATTAAAAGTCCTGTTGATGTATTTTTTATTAAGTTGTTTTAGATGACCTTTGGGAAAAATATCCTTACCTGTGTTATTTGTATAATTTAGAATAATGGAATTTAGTTCGCGTTTTTTTTCGGATTTAAAATTTAAGTCAGCATAAATTATTAAATTCTTTCTTCGAATATTTTCAAGATTAATTTTTGTTAGTGCATAACCGGCTTTTTCCGCATCATTTATTTTTTGATTGAGGTAGTTTTCTACTTCTTCATAAGGAAGAATTATGGTGTCGTTTCCTGTTTTTTGAAAATTAAAAAACGAATTATTTATACCTATATATATATGCATCTCTTTTATTCGTTTTTTTAGTTCAATAATTGAGGTGTAAGAGCTATCATTTATGTTTTTGGTTTCTAGTATTTTATTGTCAAGAAAACCTTTTTTCGCGAGCTTTTCTGAGGTGTTTTTTATCTCGTTTAATAAGGATTTTAAATTTGGATGTTTTGCAGAATAGTTTAATGAATCTATAATTTTATTTTCAACTGTATTTGTGCCGTTTATTTTTAAATTAAAGTTTTGTGCATAACTTGGGATGCTTATAAGGTAAAAAATAAATATTTGGAATAACTGTTTCAAGGGCAATTGTTTCATTTATTAAAAGTATTGCAAATATCTATTATTTGTTTGTAAAAGTTTAAGCTTAAATAATGTTATTGAAAATTAATGAATTAACGTTTGTATAGTGAAAATTATTTTATACATTTGCAACCCCGTAAAAAGCGGGAATTTAATATACATAATAAATTTTTAGTATTAATTATGCCAACAATTCAACAATTAGTAAGAACAGGAAGAACTCAGATAACTAAGAAGAGTAAATCGGTTGCTTTAGATTCTTGTCCTCAAAGAAGAGGGGTTTGTACGCGTGTTTACACTACTACACCAAAAAAACCAAACTCTGCAATGCGTAAAGTTGCGCGTGTACGTTTGACAAATGGTAATGAGGTAAATGCTTACATCCCTGGAGAAGGACACAATTTACAAGAGCACTCGATAGTATTAGTTAGAGGCGGAAGGGTAAAAGATTTACCAGGTGTTAGATATCATATCGTTCGTGGAGCGCTTGACACGTCAGGAGTTGCAGGAAGAACGCAAAGAAGATCTAAGTACGGTGCTAAACGCCCAAAAGAAGCAAAAAAGTAATTTAAACTTTTAAGAAAAAGACATGAGAAAAAGAGCGGCAAAGAAAAGACCACTTTTACCAGATCCGAGGTTTAACGACCAATTGGTAACACGTTTTGTGAATAACTTAATGTGGGACGGTAAGAAATCTACAGCTTTCAAAGTATTTTATGATGCAATTGACATCATTGAGTCTAAAAAGCAAGATTCAGAAAAATCTTCATTAGAAATTTGGAAAGATGCCTTAACAAACGTTATGCCTCACGTAGAAGTACGTAGTCGTAGAGTAGGTGGAGCTACATTTCAAATTCCAATGCAAATTAGACCAGACAGAAAAATTTCTATGGCAATGAAGTGGTTGATACTTTATTCTAGAAGAAGAAATGAAAAATCTATGGCACAACGTTTAGCGTCAGAATGTTTAGCTGCTGCTAAAGAAGAAGGTGCTGCGGTTAAGAAAAGAATGGATACTCACAAGATGGCAGAGGCTAATAAAGCTTTCTCTCACTTTAGATTTTAATTCGTAAGAAATGGCTAGAGATTTAAAATATACAAGAAATATCGGAATTGCTGCTCACATTGATGCTGGTAAAACAACAACAACTGAGCGTATCCTTTTTTATACTGGAAAGTCACATAAAATTGGTGAAGTACATGATGGTGCTGCAACAATGGACTGGATGGCACAAGAGCAAGAAAGAGGTATTACAATTACTTCTGCTGCTACAACTTGTGAGTGGAATTTTCCAACTGAGCAAGGTAAAATTTTACCAAACTCATTGCCTTATCACTTTAATATTATTGATACTCCTGGACACGTTGATTTTACTGTAGAGGTAAATCGTTCTTTGCGTGTTCTTGATGGATTGGTTTTCTTGTTTAGTGCTGTTGATGGTGTTGAGCCGCAATCAGAAACTAACTGGAGACTTGCAGATCAATATAGAGTTCCACGTATGGGATTCGTTAATAAAATGGACCGTCAAGGATCTAACTTTTTGGCAGTTTGTCAACAAGTTCGTGATATGTTGAAGTCAAATGCTGTTGCGATCACTTTGCCAATTGGTGAAGAAAATGATTTCAAAGGTGTTGTGGATTTAGTAAAAAACCAAGCTATCATTTGGCATGATGCAACTCAAGGGGCGACTTTTGATATTGTTGAAATTCCTGCTGATATGGTTGCTGAAGTTAAAGAGTACAGAGATATCCTTATTGAAGCAGTTGCTGACTATGATGAAAACTTGCTTGATAAGTATATGGAGAATCCAGATTCTATCACAGAAGAAGAAATCAACAACGCTCTTAGAGCTGCAACTATGGACATGGCTATCATTCCTATGATTGCTGGTTCTTCTTTCAAAAACAAAGGAGTTCAATTCATGTTGGATGCGGTATGTAAATACTTGCCTTCTCCAATGGATAAAGAAGGTATAGAAGGAATTCATCCTGATGATGCTGAGTTGTTAGAAGAAGATCAAACTAAAATCTTGCGTAAGCCAGATGTGAAAGAGCCGTTCGCTGCTTTAGCATTTAAAATTGCTACTGACCCATTCGTAGGTCGTTTAGCTTTCTTCCGTGCTTACTCTGGTCGTTTAGATGCTGGTTCTTATGTTTTGAACACTCGTTCAGGAAACAAAGAAAGAATTTCTCGTATTTACCAAATGCACGCTAACAAACAAAATCCAATCGAATATATTGAGGCTGGAGATATTGGAGCTGCTGTTGGATTTAAAGATATTAAAACTGGAGATACATTGTGTGATGAAAAACACCCAATC
Organism: Flavobacterium sp. AC274; assembly: GCF_979258275.1. Lineage (NCBI taxonomy): Bacteria > Pseudomonadati > Bacteroidota > Flavobacteriia > Flavobacteriales > Flavobacteriaceae > Flavobacterium > Flavobacterium sp. AC274. The sequence continues at coordinate 1,400,130 of NZ_OZ409852.1, forward strand.
ATTCTTGAGTCTATGAAATTCCCTGCGCCGGTAATTGGTATTGCAATTGAGCCTAAAACTAAAGCTGACGTTGATAAAATGGGTATGGCTTTGGCTAAATTAGCTGAAGAAGATCCAACATTTACTGTTAGAACGGATGAGGCTTCAGGGCAAACTATTATCTCTGGTATGGGTGAGCTTCACTTAGATATCTTGGTAGATCGTATGAAACGTGAATTTAAAGTTGAAGTTAACCAAGGTGAGCCTCAAGTTGAATATAAAGAAGCGTTTACAAGAACTGCTACACATAGAGAAACTTATAAGAAACAATCAGGAGGTCGTGGTAAATTCGGTGATATCGTATTTACACTTGAGCCAGCTGACGAAGTTGATGGTAAGGTTCCTGTAGGATTACAGTTTATTAATGCAGTAAAAGGTGGTAACGTTCCTAAGGAATATATCCCTTCTGTAGAAAAAGGTTTCCGTGAAGCTATGAAAACTGGTCCATTGGCAGGTTATCAAGTGGATAGTTTAAAAGTAACTTTGACGGATGGATCTTTCCACCCTGTCGATTCTGATGCTCTTTCTTTTGAATTAGCTGCTAGAATGGGTTATAGAGAAGTGGCTAAAGCTGCTGGTGCGATTATTTTGGAACCAATCATGAAAATGGAGGTTATTACTCCTGAAGAAAACATGGGGGATATCGTAGGTGATATCAACCGTCGTAGAGGTCAGGTTAATGACATGGGTGACAGAAACGGTGCTAAGACTATTAAAGCTGATGTGCCTTTATCAGAAATGTTTGGATATGTAACAACATTAAGAACATTATCTTCTGGTAGAGCAACTTCAACAATGGAGTTTTCTCACTATGCAGAGACACCTTCTAATATTTCAGAAGCTGTAATTAAAAAAGCAAAAGGTAACGCTTAATTCTTAAGAAAATGAGTCAAAAAATCAGAATAAAACTAAAATCTTACGATCACATGTTGGTGGATAAGTCTGCTGAAAAGATCGTAAAAACAGTAAAAACTACTGGAGCAGTTGTAACAGGTCCAATTCCGTTGCCAACTCACAAAAAACTTTTCACTGTGTTACGTTCTCCGCACGTTAACAAAAAAGCGAGAGAGCAATTTGAAGTAATGTCATACAAGAGATTGATTGATATTTATTCATCTTCATCTAAAACTATTGATGCATTAATGAAACTTGAATTGCCAAGTGGAGTTGAAGTAGAAATAAAAGTATAATTTTTTATTATATTTTACATATAAAAAGCGAGACAGAAATGTCTCGCTTTTTTTGTGGACAAAAGTTTTCATGGGTAATTTTTTCGAGATGTTTATTTTGGTGAATTATTTCTGTTTTTGTTGAAGTGTCTTGAATTTAGGGCGTTAGCGATGTTTTTTGTTTAGCTGATTAAGTAATTGTTAAGTTAAATGTTGTTGTGGGTTAAAAAGGTGGGTTTTGTTTTTTTAATGAAATAAAATATAGGTGATGACCAGATTGATGCTTTGATTTTGATTATGAGCTATTTAATTTTTATAACCGTTTGGTATATTCAATTTTAATGTATACTTTTGCACTCCCTGTTTGGAAATTTCTGTTATTTTCAAATTGAAGGGAATTTTAGTAATTAATAATTAATATTTATGTCTGGGTTAATTGGTAAAAAAATCGGCATGACTAGTATTTTCGACGAAAACGGGAAAAATATTCCTTGTACAGTAATCGAGGCTGGGCCGTGTGTTGTTACCCAAGTCAGAACCAAAGGTGTTGACGGGTACGAAGCGTTGCAACTTGGTTTCGATGACAAAAACGAGAAACATTCCACTAAAGCGGCTTTAGGTCACTTTAAAAAAGCTGGAACTGTTGCTAAGAAAAAAGTCGTTGAATTTCAAGATTTTGCAACTGAACAAAAATTAGGAGATCTTATTGATGTTTCTATTTTTGCTGAAGGAGAATTTGTAGATGTACAAGGTGTATCTAAAGGTAAAGGTTTTCAAGGGGTTGTTAAACGTCACGGATTTGGTGGTGTTGGACAAGCAACTCATGGTCAACACAACCGTTTAAGAGCGCCAGGTTCTGTGGGAGCTTCTTCTTATCCATCTAGAGTATTCAAAGGAATGCGTATGGCTGGAAGAATGGGAGGAGACAATGTAAAAGTTCAAAACCTTAGAGTTTTAAAAGTGGTTGCTGAAAAGAACCTGCTTGTTATTAAAGGATGTGTTCCTGGACATAAAAACTCTTATGTAATCATTCAGAAGTAATGGAAGTAAAAGTATTAGATTTCAACGGAAAAGATACTGGAAGAAAAGTTCAACTTTCTGATTCAGTATTCGCAATTGAACCAAACAATCACGCTGTATACCTTGATGTTAAGCAATATCTTGCTAATCAAAGACAAGGAACTCACAAAGCTAAAGAAAGAGCTGAAGTGACTGGAAGTACACGTAAGATTAAAAAACAAAAAGGAACTGGTACAGCTCGTGCGGGAAGTATCAAAAATCCATTGTTTAAAGGTGGTGGAACAATTTTCGGACCAAGACCAAGAAGTTATTCATTTAAATTGAATAAAAGCTTGAAAAGATTGGCAAGAAAATCAGCTTTCTCAATCAAAGCAAAAGAGTCAAATATTATCGTTCTTGAGGACTTTAATTTTGAAACTCCAAACACTAAAAATTTCATTAACGTTTTGAAAGCTTTAGGGTTAGATAACAAAAAATCTCTATTTGTGTTGGGAGAGTCAAATAAAAATGTATATTTGTCGTCACGCAATTTAAAGGCTTCTAATGTCGTAACTAGCTCAGAATTAAGCACTTACGCTATTTTAAACACTAATAATTTAGTGCTTTTAGAAGGTTCTTTGGAGTTAATCGAAGAAAATTTAAGTAAATAATAGGAATATGAGCATCATAATTAGACCTATAGTAACGGAAAAAGTAACCAAAGAAAGTGAAGTTTTAAACCGCTTCGGATTCGTTGTTGACAAAAAAGCAAACAAAGTTCAAATTAAGAAAGCTGTTGAAGCTGCTTATGGAGTAACTATCGTTTCAGTTAACACGATGAACGTAAGACCGGATAGAACTACAAAATACACTAAAAGTGGTTTAATCAGTGGAAAGACAAATGCAATTAAAAAAGCGATTGTTCAAGTACAAGAAGGAGAAACAATTGATTTTTACAACAATATCTAAGATAGAAAAATGTCAGTAAGAAAATTAAAACCTATTACCCCAGGTCAGCGATTTAGAGTTGTGAATGGTTATGACGCCATTACAACTGATAAGCCGGAACGCTCTTTGATAGCGCCGATAAAAAACTCTGGAGGTAGAAATAGTCAAGGAAAGATGACCATGCGTTATACGGGTGGTGGTCACAAGCAGAGATATCGTATTATTGATTTCAAAAGAACTAAAGACGGAATTCCGGCTACAGTGAAATCAATCGAATATGATCCAAATCGTACTGCATTTATCGCTTTATTAGCTTATGCTGATGGAGAGAAAACATACGTTATTGCTCAAAACGGATTGAAAGTTGGTCAGAAATTAGTTTCTGGTCCGGAATCTCAACCTGAAATTGGTAATACATTGCCTTTAAGCAGAATTCCTTTAGGAACTGTTATCTCTTGTATTGAGTTACGTCCAGGTCAAGGTGCGGTAATCGCTCGTTCAGCTGGTACATTTGCTCAATTAATGGCAAGAGATGGAAAATATGCTACAATTAAAATGCCATCTGGTGAAACAAGATTAATCTTGTTAACTTGTTCGGCTACAATTGGAGCTGTTTCTAATTCAGACCACCAATTAGTTGTATCTGGTAAAGCAGGTAGAACAAGATGGTTAGGAAGAAGACCTAGAACAAGACCTGTTGCAATGAACCCTGTTGATCACCCAATGGGTGGTGGAGAAGGACGTTCTTCTGGTGGACATCCACGTTCAAGAAATGGAATACCAGCAAAAGGTTATAGAACTCGTTCTAAGAAAAACCCGAGTAACAAGTATATCGTAGAACGTAGAAAGAAATAATAAGATATGGCACGTTCATTAAAAAAAGGACCTTTCGTTCATTATAAGTTAGACAAGAAAGTTCAGGAAAACGTAGAAAGTGGTAAAAATAGTGTAGTAAAGACTTGGTCTAGAGCTTCTATGATTACTCCAGATTTCGTTGGACAAACTATCGCAGTTCATAACGGTCGTCAATTTGTACCAGTTTACGTAACAGAAAACATGGTAGGTCACAAATTAGGAGAGTTTTCACCAACTAGATCTTTTAGAGGTCATGCTGGAGCAAAAAATAAAGGTAAAAAATAAGAAGCAATGGGAGTTCGTAAAAGAGAAACAGCAGATGCGAGAAAAGAGGCTAATAAGTCTATTGCTTTCGCAAAATTGAATAACTGCCCTACTTCACCTAGAAAAATGCGCTTAGTAGCGGACTTGGTAAGAGGTCAGAAGGTAGAAAGAGCACTTAACATCTTAAGATTTAGTTCTAAAGAGGCTTCAAGAAAATTAGAAAAACTATTATTATCAGCAATCAACAACTGGGAGCAAAAAAATAGTGAAGGTAATTTAGAAGAAGCTGGATTATTTGTTAAAGAGATCAGAGTAGATGGTGGAATGATGTTGAAAAGACTTCGTCCAGCTCCACAAGGTCGTGCACACAGAATAAGAAAACGTTCTAACCACGTAACAATCGTGCTTGGAGCTATCAATAACACACAAAGCAATTCTTAAGCAGCATGGGACAAAAGACAAATCCAATTGGAAATAGACTTGGTATCATCAGAGGGTGGGACTCAAACTGGTATGGTGGAAATGATTACGGTGATAAACTTGCCGAAGATCACAAAATCAGAAAGTATATCCACGCTCGTTTATCAAAAGCTAGTGTATCAAAAGTAATCATCGAGAGAACTTTGAAACTTGTAACCGTTACTATCACTACTGCAAGACCTGGTATCATTATCGGAAAAGGCGGACAAGAGGTAGACAAGTTAAAAGAAGAACTTAAGAAAGTTACTGACAAAGAGGTTCAAATCAACATCTTTGAAATTAAAAGACCTGAATTAGATGCTTATCTTGTGGCGACAAGCATCGCTCGTCAAATCGAAAGCCGTATTTCTTACAGACGTGCAATCAAAATGGCTATTGCTGCTTCTATGCGTATGAACGCTGAAGGTATCAAAGTTTTGATTTCTGGTCGTTTGAATGGTGCTGAGATGGCACGTTCAGAAGGTTTCAAAGAAGGTAGAATTCCTCTATCAACTTTCAGAGCTGATATTGACTATGCTTTGGCTGAAGCTCATACTACTTATGGTAGAATGGGTATCAAAGTATGGATCATGAAAGGTGAAGTTTATGGAAAGAGAGATCTTTCTCCACTTGCAGGAATGGATAAAAAACAATCTGGAACTGGTGGTGGTAAAGGTGGTGATTCTCCTAGAGGAGACAGAAAGCCCTTTAATAAAGGTGGTAAACCAGACGCTCGTAAAAGAAAGTAAATTTTTAAACTAAAGAAAAATGTTACAGCCTAAAAGAACAAAATACCGTAAGGTACAGAAAGGTAAAATGAAAGGTAACTCTCAAAGAGGGCATGAACTTTCTAATGGAATGTTTGGTATTAAATCTGTACATGAAGATGGAATGTTCTTAACGTCTCGTCAAATCGAAGCTGCACGTATTGCTGCAACTCGTTTCATGAAGAGAGAAGGACAATTATGGATCAAAATATTTCCAGACAAACCAATTACTAAGAAGCCTCTTGAGGTACGTATGGGTAAAGGTAAAGGTGCCGTTGAATATTGGGCTGCCGTTGTTAAACCCGGAAGAATTATGTTTGAAGTTGGAGGAGTTCCTTTATCAGTTGCAAAAGAGGCTTTACGTCTTGCAGCTCAAAAGCTTCCAGTGAAAACTAAATTCGTCGTTGCTAGAGATTTCGAAGCATAATTAAATTTATATTATGAAACAATCAGAAATAAAAGATCTTTCTGCAGCGGAGTTGCAAGAAAAACTTAGTCAAACTAAGAAAATATATGCTGACCTAAAAATGGCTCACGCTATTTCTCCAATTGAGAACCCACTTCAGATTAGAAGTGTAAGAAGAACAGTTGCAAGATTAGCTACAGAGTTAACTAAAAGAGAGTTACAATAATTGTATTCTGCTGAAAGATGGAAGAAAAAAGAAATTTAAGAAAAGAAAGAATAGGTGTTGTTACTTCAAATAAAATGGATAAGTCTATTGTTATTGCTGAAGTAAGAAAAGTAAAACACCCATTATACGGTAAGTTCGTGTTGAAAACAAAGAAATACGTTGCACACGACGAAACAAACGACTGTAACATTGGAGATACTGTAAGAATTAGCGAAACGCGTCCTTTAAGTAAAACAAAATGTTGGAGATTAGTTGAAATCTTAGAAAGAGCTAAATAATTATGGTACAACAGGAATCAAGACTAAAAGTAGCAGATAACACGGGAGCAAAAGAAGTTTTAACTATCCGTGTTTTAGGAGGTACCAAAAGAAGGTATGCCTCTGTTGGTGACAAGATTGTAGTATCTATTAAAGATGCAACTCCTAACGGTAACGTTAAAAAAGGAGCTGTTTCAACTGCAGTTGTTGTACGTACCAAAAAAGAAGTGAGAAGAGCTGATGGTTCTTATATCCGTTTCGATGATAATGCATGTGTTCTTTTGAACGCTGCAGGGGAAATGAGAGGAACTCGTGTTTTTGGTCCGGTAGCAAGAGAACTTCGTGAAAAACAATTCATGAAAATTGTATCATTAGCACCAGAAGTGCTTTAATTCGTTTTAAGATGATAAAGCTAAAAATAAAATCAGGAGATATCGTAAGAGTTATTGCTGGAGACCATAAAGGTGCTGAAGGTAAAGTTTTACGTGTTTACCGTGAGAAAAATAAAGCGATAGTTGAAGGTGTAAACATGGTTTCGAAACATACAAAACCAAGTGCTAAAAACCCTCAAGGTGGTATCGTTAAGAAAGAAGCTTCTATACAAATATCTAACATTTCACTAATTGATCCTAAAACTAAGGAAACAACTAGAGTTGGTATTAGAGTAGAAGGAGATAAGAAAGTAAGATTTTCAAAAAAATCTAATCAAGTACTATAGTAATGGCATATACACCTAGACTAAAAGAAGAATATAAGAGTAGAGTAATCTCTGCTCTTAAAGAGGAATTCGGATATACAAACGTGATGCAAGTTCCAAAACTTGAAAAAATCGTTTTGAGCCGTGGAGTTGGTGCAGCTGTATCTGATAAAAAACTTATTGACTATGCAGTTGATGAGTTAACAAAGATCACTGGACAAAAAGCAGTATCTACAATTTCAAAGAAAGACGTTGCGTCTTTTAAATTGAGAAAAGGGATGCCTATTGGAGCAAAAGTTACTTTACGTGGTGAAAGAATGTATGAGTTTTTAGATAGACTTGTTACTTCTGCTTTACCACGCGTTAGAGATTTTAGTGGTATCAAAGCTACTGGTTTCGACGGAAGAGGTAATTACAATCTTGGAGTTTTAGAGCAAATCATTTTCCCTGAAATTGATATTGACAAAGTAAACAAAATTTCAGGAATGGATATTACATTTGTTACTACTGCAAAAACAGACAAGGAAGCAAAGTCATTATTGGCTGAATTAGGATTACCTTTTAAAAAGAATTAAGACATGGCTAAAGAATCAATGAAAGCCCGTGAGGTTAAGAGAGAAAAAACGGTAGCAAAGTATGCTGAGAAAAGAAAAGCTTTGAAAGAAGCTGGAGATTTTGAAGGTTTACAAAAATTACCTAAAAATGCTTCACCAGTTCGTTTACACAATCGTTGTAAGTTAACAGGTAGACCAAGAGGTTATATCCGTCAATTCGGTATTTCACGTGTAACTTTCCGTGAGATGGCTAATAATGGGTTAATTCCTGGAGTTAAAAAAGCGTCTTGGTAATCTCGCAATAAGTTAGTACTTTTGCAAACCAAAAAATAATTTTAATTGATTAAAGGTTCGGGAGATGGGTATCTCCCGAAAACCATAATCGCAATCAAATACATATGTATACAGATCCTATTGCAGATTATTTGACTAGAGTTCGTAACGCTGTGGCTGCAAACCACAAAGTTGTTGAAATTCCAGCTTCTAATCTAAAAAAAGAAATAACTAAGATCTTATTTGATCAAGGTTATATCTTGAGTTACAAATTTGAGGACAACACTGTTCAGGGTTCAATCAAAATCGCTTTGAAGTATGATAAAGATACTAAAGAGCCTGTAATTAAAGATATCCAAAGAATTAGTAAACCTGGTTTACGTAAATACGCAGGTGCTGCCAAATTACCAAGAATCCTTAACGGATTAGGAATTGCGATTGTTTCTACATCAAAAGGTTTGATGACTGGAAAACAAGCTAAGCAATTAAATGTAGGTGGTGAAGTAATTTGTTACGTATACTAATTTTAAAGACTAAATAAGATGTCAAGAATAGGTAAAAGCCCAATTGTAATCGCTGCTGGTGTAACTGTTGAAGTTAAAGACGGTATCGTTACGGTAAAAGGAAAAAAAGGTCAACTAACTCAGGAGTTTTCGGACATTACTGTAAAAGTTGAAGGCGATCAAGTTCTATTAGAAAGATCGTCTGATCATAAAGACCAAAGAGCAAAACACGGATTATACAGATCATTAATCAATAATATGATAATTGGTGTATCTGAAGGTTTTACAAAAGAACTTGAATTAGTTGGAGTTGGATATAGAGCTTCAAACCAAGGTCAAAAGTTAGATTTAGCTCTTGGATATTCTCACAATATTGTTTTGGAAATTGCTCCGGAAGTTGCATTAGAAACAATATCTGAAAAAGGTAAAAACCCTATCGTAAAATTAACATCATTTGATAAACAACTTTTAGGACAGGTTGCTGCGAAAATCAGAGGTTTCCGTAAGCCTGAGCCGTACAAAGGAAAAGGAGTTAAATTTGTGGGTGAAGTATTAAGAAGAAAAGCAGGTAAATCAGCTTAAAAAATAAGATTATGTCATTAACAAAATCTGATAGAAGACAGAGAATTAGATTCAGAATTAGAAAATCGATTAGTGGTACTGCTACTAACCCAAGACTATCTGTATTTAGAAGTAACAAAGAAATTTACGCTCAACTTATTGATGACGTAAATGGAGTTACTTTATTAGCTGCATCTTCAAGAGAAAAAGAAATAGGAAAAGGTACTAACGTTGAAATCGCTGCTGCTGTTGGAAAATTAGTTGCAGAGAAAGCGTTAAAAGCTGGGATTGATACAATCACTTTTGATAGAGGTGGTTATTTATATCACGGTCGTATTAAATCATTAGCAGAAGGCGCAAGAGCGGCTGGACTTAAATTCTAATATATTATGTCTAAATACAAAAATGTAGAATTGGTAAAACCAAGTGGTCTTGAACTTAAAGATCGTCTGGTAAGTGTTAATCGTGTTACTAAAGTTACAAAGGGTGGTAGAGCTTTCGGTTTTTCTGCTATTGTAGTTGTAGGTGATGAAAACGGAGTAGTTGGTCACGGATTAGGAAAATCTAAAGACGTTTCTGAAGCAATTGCGAAAGCAGTAGAAGATGCTAAGAAAAATTTAGTAAAAATTCCTTTGAATGGACAATCTGTTCCTCACGAACAAAAAGGTAAATTTGGTGGTGCACGTGTATTCTTAATTCCTGCTTCTCATGGTACAGGAGTTATTGCTGGTGGAGCTGTTCGTTCAGTTCTTGAATCAGTAGGTATTCACGATGTATTATCTAAATCTCAAGGATCATCAAATCCTCATAACGTAGTGAAAGCAACTTTTGATGCTTTATTACAAATGAGAAGCGCTCATACTGTTGCAAAACAAAGAGGTGTTTCTTTAGAAAAAGTTTTTAAAGGTTAATTCAAGGAAATTATGGCTAAATTATTAGTAAAACAAGTAAGAAGCAAAATCAACTGTCCTCTTTCTCAAAAAAGAGGTTTGGAAGCTTTAGGTCTACGTAAAATGGGACAAGTTGTAGAGCATGATTCAAACCCTGCTATCCTTGGGATGATAAACAAAGTTAAACACTTAGTTTCTGTCGAAGAAGCTAAATAACAAATACTGTTATGAATTTAAGTAACTTACAACCAGCTGAAGGGTCAACACACAATCAAAATAAAAGATTAGGTAGAGGAGAAGGTTCTGGAAAAGGTGGTACTTCTGCAAGAGGTCACAAAGGAGCAAAATCTCGTTCTGGTTATTCTAAAAAGATTGGTTTTGAGGGAGGGCAAATGCCACTTCAAAGACGTGTACCTAAGTTTGGTTTCACAAACATCAATCGTAAAGAATACGAAAGTGTTAATTTAGATACGCTTCAATTATTAGTAGACAATGGTGTGATTACTGATTCTGTTTCAATGACAGATTTCGTAGCAAATCGTCTTGCTACCAAAAATGAAATCGTTAAGATTTTAGGTAGAGGAGAATTGAAAGCAAAATTAAAAGTAACTGCCCACAAATTTACTGCTACTGCTAAAGCTGCTATTGAAGCTGCTGGAGGAGAAGCTGTAACTATATAACTTATCTATTAAGATGAAGAAATTTATTGAATCAATAAGTAATGTTTGGAAAATCGAAGAACTGAAAAACAGAATCCTAATTACATTAGGATTGCTTTTAGTATATCGTTTTGGTGCACACGTTACGCTTCCTGGAATTGACGCAACTCAATTAACAGGTTTAGCGGGACAAACTAAAAATGGTTTAGGATCTATCCTAGACATGTTTACAGGAGGTGCTTTCTCTAAAGCTTCAGTTTTTGCTTTAGGTATTATGCCTTATATTTCTGCATCTATTGTTGTTCAGTTGATGGGAATTGCTATTCCTTATTTACAAAAACTTCAAAACGATGGAGAGAGTGGTAGAAAAAAGATTAATCAAATCACTCGTTGGTTGACTATAGCTATTACACTGGTTCAAGGTCCAACTTATATCTATAATTTGTACAGAACATTGCCTGGTAGTGCATTCTTACTAGGCTTTAATTCACCTGAATTTTTGTTCTCGTCTGTTATCATCTTAGTCACTGGTACAATTTTTGCTATGTGGCTTGGTGAGAAAATTACAGATAAAGGTATTGGAAATGGAATTTCATTATTGATTATGGTTGGTATTTTAGCTCGCTTACCGCAAGCTTTTATACAAGAATTTACAACCAGAGTTACCAATAACAATGGAGGTCCAATGTTGTTAGTTATTGAAATTATTGTGTGGTTATTAGTAATTATTGCTTGTGTATTGCTTACAATGGCAGTACGCAGAATTCCGGTTCAGTATGCTCGTCGTACAACAACTGGAGATTATGAGCAAGATTTAGCAGGTGGTAATAGACAATGGATTCCTCTTAAGCTTAATGCTTCTGGAGTTATGCCAATCATTTTTGCTCAGGCAATTATGTTTATACCTGCAGCTGTAGCCGGATTGTCTAAATCAGACACATCACAATCTATTGTTGGAGCATTTAGTAATATCTTTGGATTTTGGTATAATTTTGTTTTTGCAACTTTAATTATTGTATTTACATTTTTCTATACTGCGATCACGGTTCCTACTAACAAAATGGCCGATGATTTAAAAAGAAGCGGTGGTTTTATTCCTGGAGTTCGTCCTGGAGCTGAAACCTCAGACTTCCTTGATAAAGTGATGTCTTTAATAACTTTCCCAGGATCTTTATTCCTTGCTTTGATTGCTGTGTTCCCAGCTATTGTTGTAAGTATTATGGATGTACAACAATCTTGGGCAATGTTTTTTGGAGGTACCTCATTAATAATTATGGTTGGAGTTGCAATAGATACTATTCAACAAATCAATTCATACTTGTTAAACAAACATTATGATGGTTTAATGAAGACTGGTAAAAATAGAAAAGCGGTAGCTTAATATATTTATGGCAAAACAATCAGCAATAGAACAAGACGGATCAATCATTGAAGCATTATCAAATGCGATGTTCCGTGTAGAGTTAGAAAATGGACATATTGTAATTGCTCATATTTCTGGTAAAATGCGTATGCATTACATCAAGTTATTACCTGGTGATAAAGTGAAACTAGAAATGAGTCCTTATGATTTGTCAAAAGCAAGAATTACTTATCGATATTAAAGGATATTCACTATGAAAGTTAGAGCATCAGTAAAAAAGAGAAGTCCCGAGTGCATCATTGTGCGTAGAAAAGGGAGATTGTACGTAATAAACAAAAAGAATCCTAGATTTAAACAAAGACAAGGATAATTATGGCAAGAATAGCAGGGGTAGATATCCCAAAAAATAAAAGAGGTGTTATAGCACTTACCTATATCTTTGGATTAGGAAGAAGTAGAGCTATTGAGATTTTAGAAAAAGCTCAAGTTAGCCAAGACAAAAAAGTTCAAGATTGGAATGATGATGAGATCGGAGCGATTCGTGATGCTGTTTCATTTTACAAAATTGAAGGAGAATTACGTTCTGAAGTTTCTTTGAACATCAAACGTTTAATGGATATTGGTTGTTATAGAGGTATCCGTCATAGATCTGGTCTTCCTTTAAGAGGACAAAGAACTAAAAACAACTCTAGAACAAGAAAAGGTAAAAGAAAAACTGTTGCTAACAAGAAAAAAGCAACTAAATAATAAGTAATATGGCTAAAGCAACTGCAAAAAAACGTAAAGTTATCGTTGAATCAACGGGTGAAGCTCATATTTCTGCCACTTTCAACAACATTATCATTTCTTTGACTAATAAGAAAGGTGAAGTTATTTCTTGGTCTTCAGCTGGTAAGATGGGTTTCAGAGGTTCTAAAAAGAACACTCCGTACGCAGCTCAAATGGCAGCAGAAGATTGTAGTAAAGTAGCTCTTGAGGCAGGACTTAAAAAAGTAAAAGTTTATGTAAAAGGACCAGGAAACGGACGTGAGTCTGCTATTCGTTCTATTCATAACGGTGGAATTGAAGTTACAGAGATTATCGATGTTACTCCAATGCCTCACAACGGATGTCGTCCTCCAAAAAGACGTAGAGTTTAATTTTATTTATTCATAGTATAAACAAGGTAGAATATAGATTATCGAAGGATTTGACCTGAATTCATAATCTCTACCTTAAATTTAATTTTTTAGAAATGGCAAGATATACTGGTCCAAAAACTAGAATTGCTCGTAAATTTGGCGAAGCAATCTTCGGAGATGATAAATCTTTCGAAAAAGAAATTACCCACCTGGACAACACGGGATGGCTAAAAAAAGAGGTAAAAAATCTGAGTATGCTGTTCAGTTAATGGAAAAGCAAAAAGCTAAATATTCTTATGGAATTTTAGAAAAACAATTCAGAAATTTATTTAAAAAAGCATCAGCAACTAAAGGTGTTACTGGTGAAGTTCTTTTACAATTATGTGAGGCAAGATTAGATAACGTTGTTTTTAGAATGGGTATTGCTCCTTCTAGAAGAGGTGCTAGACAATTAGTTTCTCACAGACACGTTACTGTAAATGGTGAGGTTGTAAATATCGCTTCTTATCACCTTAAACCAGGTGATAAAGTTGCAGTTCGTGAAAAATCTAAGTCTTTAGAAGCTATCGAACGTTCTTTATCAAATTCAAGTCATGTTTATGAATGGATTACTTGGAACAATGATCTTAAAGAAGGAACTTTCGTTTCTGTACCTGCAAGACTTCAAATCCCAGAAAACATTAAAGAACAATTAATCGTAGAGTTGTACAACAAATAATAATTGACTTAGTCGAAATTTATGGCAATATTTAATTTTCAAAAGCCCGATAAAGTTATCATGATCGATTCAACCGATTTTGAAGGTAAATTCGAATTTAGACCTTTAGAACCTGGTTATGGATTGACAGTTGGTAATGCACTTAGAAGAGTTTTGCTTTCAGCATTAGAAGGTTATGCAATTACATCTGTTCGTATCGAAGGTGTAGATCATGAGTTTTCTACTATTTCAGGTGTTGTTGAAGATGTTACCGAAATTATCCTTAATCTAAAACAAGTACGTTTCAAACGTCAAATTGAAGATATCGATAATGAAGCAGTTACAATTTCTGTTTCTGGTAAAGATCAATTAACAGCAGGTGATTTTCAAAAATTTATCTCAGGTTTTCAAGTTTTGAATCCAGACCTTGTTATCTGTAATTTAGATTCTAAAATCAAATTGAACTTCGATTTAACAATCGAAAAAGGTAGAGGATATGTACCTGCTGAGGAGAACAAAAAACAGAACGCTGCAATTGGAACCATTTTTACAGATTCTATTTTTACTCCGGTAAAAAATGTAAAATATGCAATTGAAAACTTCCGTGTAGAACAAAAAACAGATTATGAAAAATTAGTTTTTGAAATTAAAACTGATGGCTCTATTAATCCAAAAGATGCTCTTACTGAAGCTGCTAAAGTTTTAATTCACCACTTCATGTTATTTTCTGACGAAAGAATTACACTCGAGGCTGACGAAATTGCACAAACAGAATCGTATGATGAAGAGTCATTGCATATGAGACAATTGCTTAAAACTAAGCTTGTTGATATGGATTTATCTGTGAGAGCATTAAATTGCTTGAAAGCGGCTGAAGTTGATACACTTGGTGATTTAGTATCGTTCAATAAAAATGACCTGATGAAATTCCGTAATTTTGGTAAAAAATCTTTAACTGAACTTGATGAACTTGTTGCAGTTAAAAATTTAACTTTCGGAATGGATTTAGCTAAATACAAACTAGATAAAGAATAATTCAATCCGCCACGGCGGATTAAATTTAAAATAGCAATGAGACACGGAAAAAAATTCAATCACTTAAGCAGACAGACTGGACATAGAAAAGCTATGTTAGCTAATATGGCTTGTTCTCTTATTGAGCACAAACGTATTAACACTACTGTTGCTAAGGCTAAAGCGCTTAAACAATTCGTTGAGCCTTTAATCACAAAATCAAAAGAAGATACGACTCACAATCGTCGTATTGTTTTTGCTTACTTACGTAGTAAATATGCTGTAACTGACTTGTTCAGAGACGTAGCTGCTAAAGTTGGTGACCGTCCAGGTGGATACACTCGTATCATTAAAGTTGGAAATCGTTTGGGAGATAATGCTGATATGGCAATGATCGAACTTGTAGATTTCAATGAACTTTACAATGGAGGTAAAAAAGAAGTTAAAAAAGCTAAAAGCCGTCGTGGTGGTAAAGCAAAAAAAGCTGAGGAAACTACTTCTGAAGCTCCTGCTGCTGAGTCAGAATCGACTACTGAAGCTTCTGAATAATTATGAAAGTAATGATTCTATAGAAATCAAGGATAAGCTAATTTTTAGTTTATCCTTTTTTTTGATTTTTTTAAAATGAGAAATTTAACTTATTTCAATTCGAAGGTATTATTTTTATGAATGAATTTTTTAAAAAATCTTGGAGACACTCTTTTAAAGAAGTAAATTTGCAAAACTTATAATTACAAATGAAATGAGCTTGGCAAGTTTCATGTACAATTAAAAAAACAACACAAATTAAAGAATGAAATACACGACACGACAAAGCGCCATTTTATTACTAAGCGACGGAACTATTTTTCACGGAAAATCTATCGGAATTAGCGGTAAAACTTTTGGTGAAGTTTGTTTTAATACGGGAATGACAGGATATCAGGAGATTTTTACTGATCCTTCTTATTTTGGTCAGATATTAGTGGCTACAAATGCACACATTGGAAACTATGGTGTTAATGATCAGGAAATTGAATCTGATAGCGTTAAGATTGCTGGTTTAGTTTGTAAAAACTTTAGCTTTAATTATTCAAGAGAAGATGCATCTGGAAGTTTGGAAGATTATTTCACTAAACAAAACCTGATTTGTATTTCTGATGTTGATACGAGAGCTCTTGTGAGTTATATTCGTGATAACGGAGCAATGAATGCTGTTATTTGTACAGATGGAACTTCGGTAGAAGAATTGAAAAAAGAATTGGCAAATGTGCCAAACATGGAAGGTTTAGAGTTGGCGTCAAAAGTTTCAACTACTGAGCCTTATTTTTTTGGAGATGAAAATGCTACTTATAAAATTTCAGCTTTAGATCTTGGAATTAAAAAAATATCTTGAGAAACCTTGCGAAAAGAGATTGTTATATCAAAGTGTTTCCTTATGATTCAACTTATCAGGATTTAACTGAATTTAATCCTGATGGTTATTTCTTATCGAACGGTCCTGGAGATCCAGACCCATTATTTGGTGCCATACAAGTTGCAAAAGAAATTATAGCGGATGATAAGCCTTTGTTTGGAATTTGCTTAGGTCATCAGATTATAGCTTTGGCAAATGGTGTTAAGACCTATAAGATGTTTGGAGGTCACCGCGGAATTAATCATCCGGTAAAAAATATTATTACAGGAAAAGGAGAAATAACTTCTCAGAATCACGGTTTCGCTGTAAAAAGAGAAGCTTTAGACGGTCATCCGGAATTAGAAATTACGCATGTACATTTAAATGATGATACAGTTGCCGGAATGAGAATGAAAAATAAGAATTGTTTTTCAGTACAATATCATCCTGAAGCAAGTCCAGGACCACACGATTCATCTTATTTATTTGATCAGTTCGTTGAGAATATAAAACTGGCTACCGCTAAAACGATGTAGTTAATAAATAAAGGTGTTTAATAGTAAGAATACGTTTTTACTATTAAATAATTTTATAATTTCGGAAAAAAATATATAATTTATTAATAAAAAAACAGAAATAATGAGTATTATAATTAAAGTTCACGCAAGACAAATTTTTGATTCCAGAGGTAATCCTACTATTGAGGTTGATGTAGTAACTGAGAATGGAGTTTTAGGAAGAGCAGCAGTTCCATCTGGAGCTTCAACTGGAGAACACGAGGCTGTTGAATTACGTGACGGAGGAAAAGCGTTCTTAGGAAAAGGAGTTTTAAATGCAGTGAATAATGTTAATACTGTTATTGCTGAGGAATTAGTTGGAACTTCTGTTTTTGAACAAAACACAATTGATCAATTAATGATTGATTTAGACGGAACTCCAAATAAATCTAAATTAGGAGCTAATGCTATTTTAGGAGTTTCTTTAGCTGCTGCAAAAGCTGCTGCAAATGAATTAGGTTTGCCATTATACAGATATGTAGGTGGGGTTTCTGCTAATACATTACCTGTTCCAATGATGAATATCATCAATGGTGGTTCTCACTCTGATGCTCCGATTGCTTTTCAAGAGTTTATGATTTTTCCTGTAAAGGCAACTTCATTTACTCATGCAATGCAAATGGGAACTGAAATCTTCCATAGCTTGAAAAAGGTATTGCACGATAGAGGATTAAGCACTGCAGTTGGTGACGAAGGTGGTTTTGCACCAAACTTAGCTGGTGGTACTGAAGATGCTTTAGATACAATCAAATTAGCAGTTGAAAAAGCAGGATATACTTTTGGAGACGAAATTATGATTGCTCTTGACTGTGCCGCTTCTGAATTTTATGTAAACGGTAAATACGATTATACTAAATTTGAAGGTGAAACTGGAAAGATCAGAACTTCTGAAGAACAAGCTGATTATTTAGCTGAACTTGCTGCTAAATATCCAATTATTTCTATCGAAGATGGTATGTATGAAGATGACTGGAATGGATGGAAATATTTAACTGAAAAAATTGGACATAAAGTTCAATTAGTTGGTGACGATTTATTTGTTACTAATGTTGAACGTTTATCTACAGGTATTGAAAAAGGAATTGCAAATTCAATTTTGGTAAAAGTGAACCAAATTGGTACTTTAACTGAAACTATTGCTGCAGTAAATATGGCCAAAAATGCTGGTTATACTTCTGTAATGTCTCACCGTTCTGGAGAAACTGAAGATAATACAATTGCTGATTTAGCGGTAGCTTTAAACTGTGGTCAAATTAAAACTGGTTCTGCTTCTCGTTCTGATCGTATGGCAAAATACAATCAATTATTAAGAATTGAAGAAGAATTAGGAGCAACAGCTTATTTCCCTGGATTAAACGCTTTCAAGATTAAATAATTGTAAGGTTATAGATAGATTTAAACCATCCATTTCTTAATGGGTGGTTTTTTTTGGAGTTTTAACAAATTCATAGCAGTATTCTTTTTTTAATTAGTCTTAAATTCCTTAGATTTGATAAATTATTATTTTAAAGATTTATTTCCGATATATTATGTCAAAAATAGCTACATTAGAAGTAGATGGTCAAAAAATTGAACTTCCGGTAATCACAGGAAGCGAAAATGAATCAGCTATCGATATTAACAAATTACGTGATTTAACTGGTATTATTACTATAGACCCAGGATATAAAAATTCTGGATCTTGTAAAAGTGAGATCACATTCTTAGACGGAGAATTAGGAATTTTGCGTTACAGAGGATATTCAATCGAAGATTTAGCTGAGAAAGCTAGCTTTTTGGAAGTATCATATCTTTTAATTTTTGGTGAATTGCCAACAGCTCAGGAATTAGAGCAGTTTGAAAATGGTATTAAAAAACATACTTTGGTAAACGAAGAGATGAAAAATATCATTGATGGTTTTCCAAAAACAGCACATCCAATGGGTGTACTATCTGCTTTGACAAGTGCTTTAACGGCATTTAATCCAAAAGCAGTGAATGTTGACAATGAAAAAGAAATGTACGAAGCCATTTGTAAAACAATGGGTAAATTTCTTGTAATTGCTACATGGACCTACAGAAAATCTATGGGTTATCCTTTAAATTATTATGACAACACAACAGGTTATGTAGATAACTTTATGCAATTAATGTTTAAATTGCCTACAGGACCTTATTCTGCTAATCCGGTTATTGTTGATGCATTAGATAAATTATTTATTCTTCATGCAGATCACGAACAAAACTGTTCTACTTCTACAGTAAGAATGGTAGGTTCATCTCATGCTGGTTTGTTTGCCTCAATTTCTGCAGGAGTTTCTGCTCTTTGGGGTCCACTTCATGGTGGCGCAAACCAGGCAGTGCTTGAAATGCTGGAAGAAATCAATAAAGATGGTGGGGATACAGATAAGTTTTTAGCGAAAGCAAAAGACAAAAATGATCCATTCCGTTTAATGGGATTTGGTCATAGAGTTTACAAAAACTTTGATCCGAGAGCTAAAATTATTAAAAAAGCGGCTAAAGAAGTATTAGAGACTTTAGGAGTTGAAGATCCTATTTTAGAAATTGCTAAAAAATTAGAATCAGCTGCTCTTGAAGATGATTATTTCAAGTCAAGAAATTTATATCCTAATGTTGACTTCTACTCTGGAATTATTTACAGAGCGTTAGGAATTCCAACAGATATGTTTACAGTAATGTTTGCTATTGGTAGATTACCAGGCTGGATCGCACAATGGAAAGAAATGCGTGAAAACAAAGAGCCAATTGGAAGGCCAAGACAAATTTACACTGGACATCCTTTGAGAGACTTTAAGTCTAACAAATAAAAAACTTTAAAGCTTCACTTAACTGTGAAGCTTTTTTTATATTTGCTCAAAATATAATACTATTATGTTGCAATTAAATGTAAAGAACGAAACGTCAAGATTGCGTGCTGTAGTTTTGGGTTCAGCCGTTCATAATGGGCCAACTCCATCTTTGGAAGAAGCCTACGATCCTAAATCATTGGAACATATTAAAGCAGGAACATATCCAATTGAAAAGGACATGGTTACTGAAATGGATGCTTTTAATGCTGTTTTTCAAAAATATGATGTAAAAGTTTATCGTCCGGAAATGATTGAGAATTATAATCAAATTTTTGCCAGAGATATAGGTTTTGTTATTGATGACACTTTTGTGAAATCGAATATTTTGCCAGATCGAGAACGTGAATTAGATGCAATTCAATATGTAATTGATCAAATGGATGCAACTAAAGTGGTTCGCCCACCGGAGGAAGTACATATTGAAGGCGGAGATGTTATGCTTTGGAATAATCATATTTTTATTGGAACATATAAAGGCAGTGATTATAAGGATTACATCACAGCAAGAACAAATATGCATGGTGTTAATTTTATCAAGGAATTATTCCCGAATAAAATTGTCAAAGAATTTGATTTGGTTAAATCGAAGTTAGAAGCTCGGGATAATGCTTTGCATCTTGATTGTTGCTTTCAGCCAGTTGGAAAAAATAAAGGGATCATTTATAAAAGAGGTTTTCGTGAGGAAGCTGATTATTTATATTTAGTAAATCTTTTTGGGAAAGAAAATTTATTTCACATTGAGAGAAACGAAATGTATAATATGTTTTCAAACGTATTTTCAATTGATGAAAATGTTGTAGTTTCAGAGAAGAATTTTACTCGTTTGAACAATTGGCTTCGTGCAAATGGTTTTACAGTTGAAGAAATTCCGTATGCAGAAATTGCAAAACAAGAAGGATTGTTGAGATGTTCAACGTTACCATTAATTAGAGATTAAAAAAATAGTTTTAAGTTTTATGTTTCCGGTTCCAGCAACTTGAAACTTTAAAACCTGAAGCGAAAAATATAGATTATGAAACAAACTACAAATGCAATCGTAATGATTCGGCCGGTTGCTTTTAGAATGAATGAGCAAACGGCTGTAAATAATTATTACCAAAAAGTGTTAGACGGACTTTTACCAAGTACTGTAAATGCAAAAGCCCAGCAGGAATTTGATACTTTCGTTGAGAAGTTAAGGGCCGTTGGAGTAGATGTGACGGTGATCGAAGATACTTTAGATACAGATACTCCGGATAGTATTTTTCCAAACAACTGGGTTTCATTTCATGAAAATGGAGATGTAGCTTTATATCCAATGTTTGCCGAAAATCGTCGTCATGAACGTCGTGAAGATATTTTAGATACTCTTGAAGAAAAAGGTTTTGAGATTTCTAATATAATGGATTATACATCTGCAGAAGAAGATGGTTTTTTTCTGGAAGGAACAGGAAGTTTGCTTTTGGATAGAGCTAATGCAAAAGCATATTGTGCGTTATCTCCTCGAGCTGATGAGGAATTGTTTATAGAATTTTGTGAAGATTTTGATTATGCTCCGGTTATTTTTGAAGCATTTCAGACTGTTGATGGAGAGCGTAAATTAATTTATCACACTAATGTAATGATGTGTTTGGGTGAAACTTTTGCTGTTATTTGTGCAGATTGCATTGATGACAAAAAAGAACGCAAAATGGTGCTGGATAATTTAAAAACTGATAAAAAAGAAATTATTTTAATTACTGAAGCTCAGGTAAATAATTTTGCCGGAAATATGCTTGAAGTTCGAGGAGCAAATGACAAAAAATATATTGTTATGAGCGCATCGGCACATCAGAGTTTAACTCCAAAACAAATTGCACAATTAGAAAATCATGCAGAAATTTTAAGTTCAAGTTTGGATACAATTGAAGCTTGTGGCGGCGGGAGTGCAAGATGCATGATGGCTGAAGTGTTTTTGCCAAGAAATTAAAAAATAATAATTTTAGAGCATAAAAAAGGGATAGAACGTAAGTTTTATCCCTTTTGTTTTTTAATATAAATATAGAATGAATTACATCAAATTTCCTTTGATAATATTTACGATTGAGCTTACTATATATTGAATCCCAATAGAAATTACAATAAAACCAACTATTCTTGATATTGCTACAATTCCTGAAGCTCCTAATATACGGGCTAAGTAATGTGCGCTTTTAAGTATGGCAAAAATGGCAACGGCAATCGCAAAAATGGCTAAACTAGAAATAATGATTTCATTCATTTTATGGTGTTCCTGATAAAAAGCAATTAATAATGACATCGATCCAGGGCCAGCTAACATTGGTATTGCTAATGGAGTAAGCGCAATATCGTTTCGATGGTGTGCTTCATTTTCAATTTTTTTGTTGATGCCTCGTTTTTTGTTGAATTTCCCTGAAAGTAAAGAAAAGCCCGAATTCACAATTACGATTCCGCCGGCAATTCTAAGAGCGTCAATGCTGATCCCGAAAAAGGTTAAAACATATTGACCTATAAAATAAGAAACCATTAAAATTATAAAAACATTTATCGCTGTCCAAAGTGAAATTCTCGAGCGTTCTTTCTGAGAGTCATCCTGTGTAAGTCCAACAAAAATAGGAACAGTGCCAATTGGGTTTAAAACCGAAAAAAGAGCAGCAAATAAGTAAATAAATAAATCCATAGAGTTTTGGTTAACGAAGTAAAAATAGTCAAATTTTAATATTACAGAACAATTTGATGTAAGGTTATTCGTTTTTTATTGCTTTAATTAGTAAATTAATAACTTAAAATTAGCTCATTCTTTTTGACTACTTTTGTAAAATATTTTAAAATGATGAAAAATAAGAAAACTTTAGTTCTGGGAGCTACTACAAAACCAGATCGATACGCATATAGAGCTATAAATATGTTGGTTCAAAAAGGACATACTGTTTTAGCAATTGGTCAAAATACCGGTGAAGTAGCCGGTGTAAAAATTCAAACCAAAGCCATTCCGGTTAAAAATATAGACACAGTAACTTTATATTTAAACCCTACACGTCAGCGTGATTATTACAATTACATAATCGAAGCTCAGCCAAAAAGAGTAGTTTTTAATCCAGGAACTGAAAATCCTGAATTATATCAGTTGCTTGAATTGAATGATATTAAGGCAGAAGTTGCTTGTACTTTGGTTTTATTGGCAACAAATCAATATTGATTTTCCGGATTGTCCAGTTTAGTTCAAATCCTTTTTTATTCTGTTCAATAATAAGAAAGGATTTGATTTATAATTTAAGTAAAAAAACTCTTTAGTAGTATATTTGCTCTTTAAAACACAGTGAATTTAGTTGTCCCCAAGTCTACTAAACCATTAAAAGTATTACTTTTGTCGTTATGGAATTTTCATCAAAGTTAATAGAAAAAGCAGTTAACGAAATGGCGCAATTACCAGGTATTGGTAAGCGTACGGCATTACGATTGGTTTTGCATTTGCTAAAGCAACCAAAGGAGCAAACTGGTTTTTTATCTCAGGCATTGCTAAATATGCGTGAAGATATTAAGTTTTGTAGAAGCTGTCATAATATTTCTGATACAACAGTTTGCGAAATCTGTGCAAATTCAGGCAGAAACCATCAGACGATTTGTGTCGTAGAAGATATTAGAGATGTGATGGCAATCGAAAATACAGGACAATATAAAGGAATTTATCACGTACTCGGAGGGAAAATTTCTCCAATTGAAGGTGTTGGGCCTGGACAATTAAATATTTCAAGTTTAGTAGAAAAAGTGAAAGCCGGAAAAGTAATTGAAATTATTTTTGCGCTAAGCTCTACTATGGAAGGCGATACAACTAATTTTTATATCTATAAACAAATTGCAGAATCTGAAATTGTGATTTCGACAATTGCAAGAGGAATATCTGTTGGAGACGAATTAGAATATGCTGATGAAATTACACTTGGCAGAAGTATTTTACACAGAGTGCCATTCGAAAAAACTTTTAAAAACAACTAAATAAAACCAAACAAAAGTTAGATTTCCTGAAGATTAAAGGAAAAGCTATATTTGCGACTAAATTTTAAATAATGACAAGAAAAAGCTTTTATATATTGCTGTTAATTAGCACACTTTTTACATCTTGTATTCCAATAAAAGATTTGGTGTATTTACAAGATAAAAATACTTCAGCAGAACAAAATACAATTGCCGCAGTCGAATCTAAACCTTATAGATTGCAAGTTAATGATATTATTAGTATCGATATAAAAGCAATTGATCCTAAGCTTGTTACTATTTTTAATTCAACCGAATCAGCTTCAGGAACTACAGCAAAATCAGAATCATCATTATATTTCAATGGTTTTACGGTAGATGATCATGGAAATATCCGTATGCCAATTTTGGGTGAAATAAATGTAATTGGATTTACAATCGAGGAAGTAAGAGTTAAAATTGAAAAAAAGTTACTTGAAGAATATTTTAAAAGTGATGCGAATATTTTTGTGACTGTCAAATTAGCGGGTTTTCGATATACAATTAATGGAGAAGTAGGAAGTACTGGAACTAAAACACTATTTCAACAACATGTAAATATTATGGAAGCTATTGCAAACGCTGGAGATATTACGACTGTTGGAAATAGAAGAGCTGTAACCGTAATTCGTCAAACACCAACTGGAGTTCAAATGAACGACCTTGATCTTACTGATGTAAATGTGATGAAATCTCCATATTATTATCTACAGCCTAATGATTACATTTATGTAAAACCACTAAGACAAAAAACATGGGGAACGGGACAAACCGGAATACAATCAATTGGTACAATTATAACCTTGTTGTCATTAGCAACGACGGTTTATTTGATTCTGAAAAATTAAACTAAATTCAAAAAATGTTAGATATAAAAGATTTCTCGATTTTTGAAAATCATTCAAATTTTGATTTTAAAGGGTTTTTATTGAAAATAGCCAGTTATTGGAAATGGTTTCTCGCTAGTTTAATAATTGCATTTACAATTGCATATCAGGTGAATATTCGAAAAGAGAAAATTTACGCAATACAAACGATGATTTCTATTAAAGAAGAGAGTAATCCTTTTTTTACTTCAAATACTAGTTTGGTTTTTAATTGGGGAGGAATATCTGATCAGGTAAATGGGATTTCGACTATATTACAATCAAGATCACATAATGAATTAGTTGTGAGTAAGTTGCAATTTTATATTGATTATCTGAAACAAGGAAAATATAATTTGACCGATGCATACGGAGCAGTTCCTTTTTATTTAAATATTGATAAATCAAAAGGTCAGCTTGCAAATACTTTAATTGGGATTAAGTTTTTAAGTGAAAATGTATATGAAATTCGAATTCCGTTTGAAAATTCTTCAGTTTCAGTAGTAGACTACACGACCAATACTTATTCGAATACAAATGTACAGCCTGTAGAATTTGTAAAAAGGTATAAAGTGGGAGAACAGGTTATATTGCCTTTTTTAAATTGGAAATTACAAATCAATGATAATCCCGGTTTTTATAAAGGAAATGAATACTTTGTGAGATTCAATGATTTTAATGGAACGGTGTCTCGTTATAAAGGCGTAAATGTAGATTCTGATGATAAAGGAGGTTCTATATTGACTTTAAGTATGCAGGGTACAAACAAAGCCAGAATGGTAGAATACTTAAATGCTACCGTAAGAATGTTAATAAAAATTCAGCTTGACGGAAAAAATCAATTTGCAAACAATACAATACGATTTATAGATAGCACGCTTGTGGCTATGGAAGGGCAATTGAAGCAAACAGGAAACGAATTAAAAACCTTCAGAAAAGATAAGAATGTTTATGAGATAGAAGCCGGAGGTGCAAAGTTTTCAGATCAAATAATGAATTTTGATGTACAGAGAGATGAAATTTCCAGAAAAATAGCATATTATAATTCATTAAAAACTTACTTGAATAACAGTGTCGATTATTCCAGACTTCCGGCTCCGTCAGTTGCTGGAATTGAAGATCCAAATATTGTTGTTAATGTATCAAAAATAATAGCACTTTCCACTCAAAGATCAGAGATGGCTTATGCAGTAAAAAGTGATAAGATTTTTAAAGATTTTGATAACCAAATGCACGCTGTTAAAGATGTTTTATTAGAAAATATCGCTACAGCAAAATCTTCACTATTGTATGATTTATCTATGGTGAATGCCAAAATTGGTGAGGCAGAAAGTACAGTCAAAAAGTTACCGGAAGAACAGCAGGAATTATTGAAGATCAAAAGAAAATATGATTTAAATGATAATATTTATACTGAATTTCTTCAAAAACGGAATGAAGCAGAAATTGTAAAAGCTTCTAATTTATCAGATATACATTTTATTGATCCGGCCAAAGATATTGGAGGTGGTTTAATTGGACCAAAAACTTCTGTAAATTATGTATTGGCTTTATTTTTGGGTATCTTAGTTCCTTTGTTATTCGTTTTTGGAATTTTCTTCATTAATAATTCAATTCAAAATACTGAAGACATTAATAAATTGACCCAGATTCCACTTATTGGAGTAATTGGTGTAAATAAGGATAATGTTAATTTAGCAGTATTTGATAAGCCAAAATCGGCACTTTCTGAGTCTTTTAGAGCTATTCGTTCTTCATTGCAATTTTTGTACAAAAAACAGCAGGTAAGTGGTTCAAAAACGTTAATGATCACTTCATCTATAAGTGGAGAAGGAAAAACATTTTGCTCTATAAATATTGCTACTATTTTCGCTTTAAGCGAAAAGAAAACGGTTATTATTGGTTTAGATTTGAGAAAGCCCAGATTAGCAGATGAGTTTAATTTGAGTAATCAGATAGGGGTTGTAAATTATTTAATTAAACAAAAAACGTTGAGTGAAATTATTAATCCAACAGAAATTCCTAATCTTGATGTTATACTTTCCGGCCCTATTCCACCCAATCCGTCTGAGCTTATCATAAGTGAAGCAATGAAAGAGTTGATAGAAGAGTTAAAACAAAAATATGATTATATTATTTTAGACACTCCGCCGGTTGGTCTTGTTTCCGATGCTTTAGAATTGGTTCAGTATGCAGATGTAACATTGTATATTGTTAGACAAAATTATACTAAAAAAGATATGATCACGTTGTTGAATACTAGAGTAAAAAGAGGAGAGCTAAATAATACAAGTATTGTTTTGAATGGGTATGAGAATAAAGCAAAATATGGAACTGCTTACGGGTACGGTTATGGAGTATATTCTAATGGTTATCACGAAGAAGAAGTAAAGCCAGGTTTTATAAAGTCTCTTTCTAATAAATTCAATAAAAAATAAATTCAATAAATGGAAGCATCAACTCAATATAAAATTTTGATTACGGGTGGAGCGGGTTTTATTGGTTCAAATTTATGTGAGTATTTTCTAAAATCAGGTCATAAAGTAATTTGTTTAGATAATTTTTCGACAGGTCACCGTCATAATTTGAAAGATATTTTAAATCATCCTGATTTTAAATTGATTGAAGGGGATATACGAAATATAGAAGATTGTGTTTTGTCTGTAAAAGATGTTGATTATGTTTTGCATCAGGCAGCTTTAGGTTCTGTGCCAAGATCTATAAATGATCCTATAACTACAAATGATGTTAATGTTTCAGGATTTCTTAATATGCTGGTAGCTTCACGCGATGCAAAAATTAAACGTTTTATTTATGCGGCAAGTTCTTCAACTTATGGAGATTCTCAAGGATTGCCAAAAGTAGAAGATGTTATAGGAAAGCCTTTATCTCCATATGCAATTACGAAATATGTAAACGAATTATATGCAGAGATTTTTAGTAAAACGTATGGTTTAGAAACTATTGGATTACGTTATTTTAATGTTTTTGGAAGAAAACAGGATCCAAATGGTGCTTATGCTGCAGTAATTCCTAAATTTGTAATGCAATTCATGCATTATGAAAGCCCGATAATTAATGGTGATGGAAATTATTCTCGTGATTTTACTTATATTGATAATGTAATTCAGATGAATGAATTAGCTATGACAAGTCAAAATCCCGAAGCTGTAAATACTGTTTATAATACAGCATATGGTGATCGAAATACATTAAATGATTTAGTTGGGTATTTGAAAAAATATTTAGCTGAATTTGATTCAAAAATAGCAGATGTTGAAGTTGTCTATGGAGTCAACAGAGTGGGTGATATTCCACATTCATTAGCAAGTATCGATAAAGCAAAAAATATATTAGGTTACAATCCAAAATATTCGTTGCAGGATGGTTTAAAAGAAGCAGTAAATTGGTATTGGAATAATTTGAAATAAATCAAGGATAACATAATAAGAAATAAATGAAAATCACAAAAATTTGTTGTATTGGAGCTGGTTATGTTGGAGGGCCAACAATGGCAGTAATTGCGCAAAAATGCCCTCATATTCAAGTGACTGTTGTTGATTTGAATGAACAAAGAATTAAAGATTGGAATGATCCAAATACAGAAAATATACCTATTTACGAACCTGGACTTTCAGAAATTGTAGCTGAAGCTAGAGGAAGAAATCTTTTTCTCCACAGAAGTTGAAAAAGCAATCGATGAAGCTGAAGTTATCTTTATTTCAGTAAATACGCCAACCAAAACCTATGGAAAAGGAAAAGGAATGGCTGCAGATCTTAAATATATTGAATTATGTGCAAGGCAAATTGCAAAAGTTGCTAAGCAAAATAAAATTGTTGTAGAGAAATCTACTTTACCTGTTCGAACTGCCGAAGCGATAAAAAGTATTCTGGATAATACTGGAAATGGAGTTCAATTTCAGATTTTATCGAATCCTGAATTTTTAGCAGAAGGAACAGCTGTTTCAGATTTATTAAATCCAGACAGAATTTTAATAGGTGGAGATACAACACCTGAAGGTGAAGCTGCGATTAATTCCTTAGTTGATGTTTATGCTAATTGGGTAAGTAGAGATAAAATATTGACTACAAATGTATGGTCATCAGAATTGTCAAAACTTACAGCAAATGCATTTTTAGCACAGCGTATATCTTCAATAAATGCAATGTCTGAATTATGTGAAAAAACCGGAGCTGATGTAAGCGAGGTTGCCAGAGCGATTGGAATGGATAGTAGAATCGGTCCTAAGTTTTTAAAAGCATCAGTAGGATTTGGAGGTTCATGTTTTCAAAAAGATATTCTTAATCTGGTTTATATCGCTAAATCTTATGGATTACATGAGGTTGCAGATTATTGGGAACAAGTAATTATTATGAATGATCATCAAAAAAGAAGATTTTCAAATAAAATTGTTCAGACGTTATATAACACAGTTGCAGATAAAAAAATTACTTTTTTAGGTTGGGCATTTAAAAAAGACACCAATGATACACGTGAGTCTGCCGCTATATATGTAGCAGACGATTTAATCAATGAACAAGCGAAAATTTCAGTTTATGATCCGAAAGTTTCAAGAAATAAAATGCTAAATGATTTAAATTATTTAGAAACAAGACCAGTTGAAGAAAATAATTCGGCAGTTTTAACGTTCGATGATGCCTATAATGCTTGCAATGGATCACATGCAATTGCAATTCTGACTGAATGGGATGAATTTGCAGCTTATGATTGGAAGAAAATTTACGATTCAATGCATAAACCGGCTTTTGTTTTTGATGGAAGAAATATATTAAATGGTAAAGAATTGGAAGCAATTGGGTTTATTTATAATGGAATAGGTTCTTAATTGATGATTAAAGTTAATCTGAAATTTAAATAAATAGTAATAACAAATAGGGCTGGATTTTCAAGATAGAAAAAATTATGAATTGGTATGTTATTTATACTAAACCCAAATGGGAGAAAAAGGTTGCAGAAAGACTGCTTGAAATTGGAATTGAATCTTATTGTCCTGTCATTACTCAAATAAAGCAATGGTCAGACAGAAAAAAGAAAGTTGAAGTGCCGCTTTTTAATTCTTATGTATTTGTTAAGTTGTTGGAAAGTGAGCGAAATTCTGTTTTTCAAATTTCGGGTGTAGTTCGATATTTGTTTTGGTTAGGAAAACCTGCAATTGTAAGAGATGAAGAGATTAATATTATAAAGAAAAGTTTATCATCTCCTAATTTAAGTGATGTTTCAGTAACTTCAATTCAGGTTGGTGATCGTATAACGTTAGAAACAGGAGCTTTTAGTAATCAGGATGCGATAGTAAAAGAAGTTTCTAATACGCATTATATTTTAGTTTTGGAATCTTTAGGATGTGTTCTAAAAATAAAATATAAATAATTTTAGGATACAATCAGCATCAAATAATAAGAATAAGAGAGCAAAAATCACTTTTTGTGTGATATTTGCTCTCTTTTTTCTTGTAAAAAAACCGTTGACATCTGATTTGTAAAGATTTGAAAACCCGTTATTTTTTTTATTCTGTTTCTTTTGTAGTTCTGTAAGAAACTCATTGAATAAATTGAGTGAATGTGTTATATTTGCCAAAAAATGATTCTAGAGTATCTGTGTCCAATATTTGTGACTCAGAGTAGCGAAGCTATGAGTTGTAATGATCAAAATTGATAAAAGATAAGAAAAAATGGATGAAAACATAAAAATTGCCATTATAGGTTTGGGTTATGTTGGTCTTCCTTTAGCGAGACTATTTGCTACTAAATATCCAGTTGTGGGTTTTGATATAAATGAATCAAGAGTAGCTACTTTAAAATCAGGTACTGATACAACTTTAGAAGTGGATGATGAGACTTTACAAAAAGTCTTAGTTGCTAATCCTAATAATGAAAATGGATTGTATTGCACTACTACTTTAAGTGATATTGCAGATTGTAATTATTTTATAATAACAGTTCCAACGCCAGTTGATAAAAATAATCGTCCAGATTTAACTCCCTTATATAAATCTAGTGAATCTGTTGGAAAAGTCTTAAAAAAAGAGGATATTGTAATTTATGAATCTACTGTGTATCCAGGAGTTACAGAGGAACAATGCATACCAGTTTTAGAAAGAGTTTCAGGTTTAGAATTTAATGTTGATTTCTTTGCCGGATATTCACCAGAAAGAATAAACCCGGGAGATAAGGAACATACTGTTGAGAAAATCTTAAAAGTAACGTCTGGATCAACAAAAGAAATTGGTTTAAAAGTTGATGCTCTTTACAAATCTGTCATTACAGCAGGTACACATTTAGCACCAAGTATAAAAGTTGCCGAAGCCGCAAAAGTTATTGAAAACTCACAAAGAGATATTAACATTGCTTTTGTAAATGAATTGGCCAAGATATTTAATTTGATGAATATTGATACACAAGAAGTGCTAACTGCGGCAGCAACTAAATGGAATTTTTTGCCCTTTAAACCTGGTTTGGTTGGAGGACATTGCATTGGTGTAGATCCTTATTATTTAGCGCAAAGAGCACAAGAATTTGGATATCATCCTGAAATAATTTTAGCAGGACGACGTTTGAATGATAGTATGGGCGAATACGTGGCATCGCAAGTGGTTAAATTAATGATTAAAAAAGGGATTTCAGTTAATGGAGCAAATCTTTTGATGCTTGGCATTACTTTTAAGGAAAATTGCCCCGATGTTAGAAATACTAAAATTGTAGACGTAGTAAAATCATTAAAAGAATATGGTATATCTGTTACAATATATGACCCATTAGCAAATATACAAGAAGTTAAAAAAGAATATAAATTAACGACAATAGATTCATTACCAGCCGATAAATTTGATGCTATTGTCTTAGGAGTTGCCCATACTGAGTTTTTAGAATTAAACTTTTCAGAGTTACAAAAATCAAATAGTTTATTATATGACGTAAAAGGAGTTTTAGGTACTATAGCCGATAATAGATTATAGAACTGAAATCCTTTTTTATACTAAAAGAAAAATGGAGAAAAATAATTCAATTATACATGTAATTTTGACGGGTGGGGTTGGTAGTAGATTATGGCCACTTTCCCGTAAGAGTCAACCTAAACAATATCTTGAGATATTTGAGAATAAATCATTATTTGAGATGACGGTTGACAGGAATAGTCATTTAGCAAGTAAGGTAATGGTTGTAGGTAATGTAGACAATCATCATTTAAGTGGTAAAGTTATGAATAAAACCAATACTGCTTATGTGAATATTGTTGAAGCTACTCCAAGAAATACAGCTGCTGCTATTGCTTTTGCTGCATTTGCATCAAATCCGGATGATATATTAATTGTGACGCCTTCTGACCATATTATTGATCGAATGGAGAATTACAATCAAGCGATTGATGAAGCAATTTCAAAAGCACAAGATGGTTATATAGTAACATTTGGAATTATTCCAACCAAGCCCGAGACGGGATATGGATATATTGAATCAAAAGGAGATAAAGTTTTATCATTTAGAGAGAAACCTAACGAAACTACTGCAAAGGAGTTTATAGCAAAAGGGAATTTTTTATGGAATAGCGGAATGTTCTGTTTTAAGGCCGGAGTTCTTTTAGAAGAGTTAAAGCAATTTCAACCTGAAGTTTATGATAAATCAAAAGCTGTTTGGGAAGCAAGTAAAGATGGTTTTTTAGATTTAGATTTATCTTTAGAAATACCATCAATAAGTATCGACTATGCTGTAATGGAGCGTAGTAAAAAAATAAAAGTAGTTCCGGCATCATTTTCATGGTCAGATTTAGGATCTTTTGAATCAGTTTACGATTATTTAGTTTCAAAAGGGCATCATATTGATAAAAATGGAAATATGGTTATTGGAAGCGGAAAGCACACTACATTTTTAGGATTAAAAAATACTATTTTTGTTTACACTGATACAGCAAATTTAATTCTGCAAAAAGAAAATTCACAAGATGTTAAAGATATCTACAGCGAATTAGAGAAAATAAATTCTGATTTGCTAAATTAATTAATGAAAATGAAAAAAATTCTTATAACAGGTGGTGCTGGTTTTATTGGTTCTCACGTGGTTCGTCGCTTTGTAAATAAATATCCTGAATACCAAATTTTCAATTTAGATGCTTTAACTTATGCAGGAAATCTTGAGAATATTAAAGATATTGAAAATCATGCAAACTATACCTTTGTAAAAGGAGATATTGTGGATGAATCTTTTATAAATAAACTTTTTTCAGAACATAATTTTGATGGAGTTCTACATTTAGCAGCAGAGTCCCATGTTGATCGATCTATCGAAGATCCATTGGCATTTGTAAAAACAAATGTTATTGGAACTATGAATTTATTAAACGCTGCTAAAGATCAATGGAAAGATAATTTTGAAGGCAAACGTTTCTATCATATTAGTACCGATGAAGTTTATGGATCACTGGGTGCAGAAGGTCTATTTACCGAAACGACTTCGTATGACCCTAATTCTCCATATTCAGCTTCAAAAGCAAGTTCAGATCATTTTGTTAGAGCTTACGGAGAAACTTATGGCCTGCCATATGTTTTAACGAATTGTTCTAATAATTATGGATCGTATCATTTTCCTGAAAAGTTGATTCCTCTTTTTATAAACAATATAATCAATAACAAACCATTACCTGTTTATGGCGATGGAAATTACACTAGAGATTGGCTTTTCGTAGAAGATCACGCTATTGCAATTGATTTAGTTTTTCATGAAGGAAAAAATCATGAAACATATAATATAGGAGGATTTAATGAATGGAAAAATATTGATTTGGTAAAATTATTATGCCAAATTATGGATCAAAAATTAGGAAGAATTGAAGGAACTTCTCAAGAGTTAATTACTTATGTAAAAGACAGACCAGGTCATGATTTACGATATGCAATTGATGCTTCTAAAATTAATAAAGAATTAGGATGGAAACCATCTGTAACTTTTGAAGAAGGATTAGAAAGAACTATTAATTGGTATTTGAATAATGAAGAATGGTTACAGAATGTAACTTCAGGTCTTTATAAGGATTATTATAAAAAACAATATTCATAAATTCAAAAAACAATTTTCTTTTCAACCAATCTAAAGGTTAAATTATAATTTAATATGAAAAAATTAATATACGTTCTTACATTATTTTTTATTTTACTAATGTCTTTTAATGCAAATGCTCAGGACATTATAAAGTCTAAAGATTTAAGTACTGTAAAAGTAGATTATTTGTCAGATGATGAAATTGCTAAAATAGTTTATCAATTAAAAAGCAATGATGCGACAATTGATGATGCCGAATCGTTGGTTTTGTCAAAAGGAATGAGCCAAAAAGAATTCGATAAATTAAGAATTCGAGTGAAAGAATATGAGAAGAAAAATTCCAGCGACAAGGATAAGAAAGATAAGGATAAAAAAGACAAGAATAAAAAAGACAAGGATAAATTAGAAGATACGGACGAAGATTCAGAGTTTGGAAGAAAGCAAGAAAAAATTAAAAACGAAAAAATAAAAGATTCGTTAAATGCTTTGATTTTTGGATCTGAATTATTTGATAATCCAACTTTGAGTTTTGAGCCAGATCTAAAAATGGCCACGCCAGTAAATTATGTTCTGGGACCAGGTGATAAATTAGAAGTTAGTGTGTATGGTGTTCAGCAATTTGAGGATACTGTTCCTGTGAACTTTGAAGGTAAAATTACAATTCAAAATGTTGGTCAAATTGCAGTAGCAGGAATGTCAATTGAAGCTGCTACACAAAAAATAAGAGCTGCAATTGCAAGAGTGTACAGTACCGTTAGATCTGGGCAGTCTCAAGTTAGTATAAGTTTAAGTGATATTAGAACCATTAAAGTGACAATTGTAGGAGGGAAGCAACCTGGAAATTATTCTATTTCATCTCTTGCGTCTGTTTATAACGCATTGCATCTCGCAGGTGGACCAGGTAAAAATGGTAGTTATAGAAATATAGAATTAATCCGAAATAATAAAGTTTATAAAAATGTTGATATTTATAAGTTTATAGTTAAAGGAGATCAATCGGAGAATGTAAATTTAAGAGATAATGATGTAATTAGAATTCCTGCCTATACTGAAAGAGTAGTAATTGAAGGAGAAGTAAAAAGACCGGGAATTTTCGAGATAAAAAAGGAGAAACATTTTCTGACTTACTAAATTTCGCTTCTGGATTTAATGAATTTGCTTACACAGCATCTGTAAATGTCTTGCAAAAAACAGGCAAAGAGTTTAAGGTTCATGATATAAACGAAAGCGAATTTGGTTCTTACTTACCTAAATCAGGAGATGTCTTTAATGTTACAAAAATCTTAAACCGATTTGAAAATCGTATTAAGATAGAAGGAGCAGTTTTTAGGCCAGATTATTATTCATATAGTGAAGGAATGAGAATTTCAGATCTGATTACAAGAGCTGAAGGGATGAAAGAAGATGCTTATACGAAACGAGCAAGAATTATTAGATTAAAAACAGATTTAACTACAGAAATTGTAAATGTTGATTTAAGTGGAGCTTTGTCAGGGGATTTAAATTCTGACATTGAGCTAAAAAGAGAAGATATTGTTACAGTTTATTCAATACTTGATTTTAGAGAAGAATATAAAATTACTATAGATGGAGAAGTAAAAAAACCTGGAGAATATGAATATTTTGATAATTTAACCTTAAACGACCTAGTTGTACAAGTTGGAGGATTAACAGGTTCAGCTTCAAAAAGAGTGGAGATTGCAAGAATGGTAAAATCTGATGCAATTGACGACAGTGATCCAAAGCGTATCGAACTAGTAGAACTTGAAATCACTGCTGACAATAATGAACAAATTAAAAATTTTGTTTTGAAACCTTTTGATGTTATTAATATCAGAAAAATGGCAGTTTATGAAAAGCCCGAAATGGTTAAAATTAGTGGGGCAGTAACTTATCCAGGTAAGTATGTACTTGCTAATAAAAGGGAAACAGTTTACAATGTTGTAATGAGGGCAGGAGGATTAACATCAATTGCTAATTTGGATGGCATGAAAATTAAAAGACCAATTAAGGACGAGCAAATTAAACAATTAGAAAGTGTAAATCTTGATAAAAAAGAAATAACCGAAGAAGAAAAACAATTAAAAGAATCTAAAGAATCTAAAGAATTAAATTTTAAACAAAAAGATACACTTAGAGATAAGTTATCTAAAAAGCTTAGAGACGAGTTAAAATACGCTACAATTCCTGTAAATTGGGAAAAAATTGTAAAAGATAAAAATCATTATTCAAACGTTACTTTGTTTCCAGGTGATGAAATTGAAGTAGCAGTTTATAATGAGGGAGTAAAAGTAACAGGTAACGTATTATTAACTTCAGAAATTCCATATCGAAGTGGTAAAGGATTTAAATATTATATTAATGCTGTTGGGGGTGTAAATATTAAAGGATGGAAAAAGAAGGCATATATTATATATCCAAATGGAAAGGCCTCTGTAACAGGTTCATTTTTGTTTTTTAGATCTTATCCAAAAGTGGAACCTGATTCTCAAATTGTGGTTCCCGAAAAACCTGAGACAAAGAAAATGAGTGCCGGTGAGTGGGCCGGTATTGGAACTGCATTTGCAAGCTTAGCATTATTAATTGTAACTGCATTTAAATAATAATTTGATGGGAAATAAAGATATTAAAAATGATGAAATTTCATTAAAAGAATTATTAGTAAAGGCAAGAGAATGGTATGATTATTTACTATCACAGTGGAAAGTTATTGTATTGGCTGGAATTGTTGGAGCAGTTTTAGGACTAAGTATTGCAATAGTGAAAAAACCAGTTTATACAGCAACTTTATCTTTTGTTTTAGAAGAAGATAAATCAGGGGGTATGGGAGGAGCTTTAGGATTTGCTAGCTCGTTAGGATTGGATTTAGGAGGAAGTGGGGGTGGAATGTTTACAAGCTCTAACTTGACGGAATTATTTAAATCAAGATTGATGGTTGAGAAAACCTTATTGTCTCCAGTGACTAATAATGGCAAAATCATTTCATTTGCAGAAATGTATATTCAAGATAATAAGTGGAGAGAAAGTTGGAAAGATAAACCTAAATTAGCAAATATTGAGTTTTTGCCTAACACAGACAGAAAAAATTTTACAAGGGAAAATGATAGTATTTTAGGAGTTATAGGTAAAAATTTGACAGAAGGAGGGTTTTTAGTTTCCCAAAAAGATAAAAAGGCATCGATTATTGATATTGATGTTTATTCTACAAATGAATTTTTTGCAAAATACTTTTGTGAAGCATTAGCTAAAGAGATTTCAGATTTTTATATAGATACTAAAAGTAAAAAAGCTAGAATTAATATGGCAATTTTAGAACGTCAAGTTGATTCAATTAGGCGAGAACTTAATGGGGCTATTACAGGTGTAGCTGTGGCAAATGACAATACATTTAATTTAAATCCAGCTTTAAATGTTAGACGTACTCCTTCTTCACGAAAACAAGTAGATGTTCAAGCAAATACGGCAATTTTGACTGAACTAGTGAAACAATCTGAATTATCTAAAGTTAATTTGCGTAAAGAAACACCATTAATACAGATAATTGATAAACCTATTTTTCCTTTAAAAAAAGACAAAATTGGTAAAGCCAAGGGAATTATAATAGGTGGTTTAATTAGTGGTTTTTTAATTATTTTTATTTTGATAGTGAAACGTTTTTTTCAGTTAATTTCATAAGATAATTTCAATAGTGTAACAATTGTTAAAATTAGAAATTTGATAGTATTAGTTGACGATTAAATTGGTAACGACCTATTTGAACATTTTTTTTACTTTAACATATGAAATATAAAAACGAATAAAGGTTTAAGAAATAATAAAAATAAAAATTTTACAAAGTAATAATTTGAAAACTTATTTTAATATGGTTACAAAATATTCTTTATATACAATATATGTCATTAAAAACACAAGCTTTAAAAGGCTTTATTTGGTCATTTTTACAGCAATTTTCTACACAATTGACTACTTTTCTTGTTCAGATTATTCTAGCAAGAATTCTTCTGCCGGCTGAATTTGGGTTGATAGGAATGTTGACGGTATTTATTGGAATAGGGACGGCGTTATTTGAAGGCGGAATGACTACTTCATTAATCAGGGTATCAAAAACAGACTCTAAGGATTATTCAACTGTTTTTTTTCAATCTTGGTGTTAGTTTGTTGATATATGTTTTGTTTTTTTTTAGCACCTTATATAGCTCAGTTTTACAAACAACCAGTTCTTACTGATATTGCAAGAGTATATGGTCTTTCTTTTGTTTTTTTAGCTTTTGGTACTGTTCAGAATACTATATTAACAAAAGAGATGAAGTTCAGAAAACAAGCATTCATAACATTTCCAGCTTTGTTAATCGGGAGTTTAATGGGTGTTTTTTTTGCATATAATAATTATGGTGTTTGGTCATTAGTATATTCAATACTATTGACAAATTTATTAACATCTATATTTTTGTGGTTTTCTTCAGATTGGCGCCCACAGCTCATTTTTAATATTGATAGATTTAAACTTCATTTTCACTTTGGATATAAAATGACAATTTCTGGTCTTTTAGATACCATTTTTACAAATATTTATCAAATTATTATAGGAAGGCTTTATAATCCAGTAACAGTTGGTTATTATACAAGAGCAAATTCATTGATGATGTTGCCTGTAGGGAATGTTTCAGCTGCACTGAATAAAGTTGTTTTTCCTCTTTTTGCAAAAGTTCAAGATGATATTCCTGCTTTAAGAGCGGCTTATAAAAAGATAATGCTTATTGTCCTTTTTATTATTACTCCTATAATTGTTCTTATGGCTTTGTTAGCGAATGAACTTGTAGCTTTTTTATTTACTGAAAAATGGTTGTCTATTGTTCCAATATTTCGAATTATTTGTCTATCTGGAATTTTATACCCTCTCCATCTTTATAATTTGATGATCCTTCAGGTTAAGGGTAGGAGCGATTTATTTTTAAAATTGGAAATAATTAAAAAAATTGTGTTGATATTTATAATAGTTATTTCAATTTTATTCGGCTTTAACGGATTATTAGTTGGCTCTGTTATTGCTTCGATAATAGCACTTTTTATTAATACTTACTATGCCGGTTCTATTATTGATTATACAATGAAGCAGCAATTATTAGATATTCTTCCTGTCTTTGTTATTTCAAGTTGTATGGGATTATTGGTTTTTATAATTAATAATTATTTGACTGATTATGATAACATTTCACGACTTATTTTAAGTAGTATGACAGGAATAATAACATATGTGTTTTTAGCATTAATATTTAAATTTCAAACTATAAAAGATATTCGCAACATAATTTAAAAATATGATACCAGTTACTAGACCATTTTTACCCCCAGAAGAAGAATACCAGCAGTTTGTTAGTGGGATTTGGAAGAGGCAGTGGTTGACCAATATGGGGCCACTAGCCAGCGAACTTGAAATGAACCTTAAAGAGTATCTTAAGGTAGATTATTTACTATTTGTTACTAATGGAACTGTAGCATTACAAATGGCCATTAAAGCTCTTGATATTAAAGGAGAGATAATTACAACTCCTTTCTCATTTGTGGCAACAACTTCATGTATTGTTTGGGAAGGGTGCACGCCAGTTTTTGTCGATATAGATGAGAAAACATTAAATATTGATTCTTCAAAGATCGAGAATGCAATAACTGAAAAAACGGAAGCAATTCTGGCTACCCACGTTTATGGCAATCCTTGTGATGTGATTGCTATTGAACGTATTGCAAAAAAGCATAATTTAAAAGTAATTTATGATGGTGCTCATGCTTTTGGGGTGCAAATTAATGATAAGTCTATTTTTGAATATGGAGATATTACGACATGTTCTCTTCATGCCACCAAATTGTATCACTCAATTGAGGGGGGTTAATTATAACAAAATCCTCTGACTTACTTAAAAGACTTGCCTATATCCGTAATTTTGGAATTTCGGGTTTCGATACTTTTTCTGAATTAGGAATAAATGGTAAAAATTCAGAATTTCATGCAGCTATGGGTTTGGTTAATCTAAATTATATTAAAAAAATACATGAAAGTAGAAAATTATTAGTTTCGCGTTATGATGAAAAGTTGCAAACTCTAAAGGCTTATCGACCTATATGGCATAAAGATTCAGAACAAAATTTTGCATACTATTGTGTAGTCCTTGATAATGAAGAATTGTTGTTAAAAATTAAATCAACTTTAGATGGAAGTGAAATCTTTACAAGACGTTATTTTTACCCCTCTTTAGCTAGTGCTTTGCCATATCTTCAAAATAAAGATTTTATTGTGACTGATGATGTATCAAAACGAGTTTTATGTTTGCCATTGTACTATGATTTAACATTAGAAGAAGTAGATTTGATTTGTAGATTAATTTTAAGAGTTCAGAATAATTAAATTAGGATAAAATGATTAAGAATGTAATAGAATATTTTATTGAAACTGTAGAAAATAACAGTAATAAAACAGCTGTAATTGAAGGTGAAAAAAAATAACTTTCGCAGACTTAAGTTTAAAGTCGAAAATTTTAGCACAATATATAATTAAAACTGTTAATGATGTAAATAAACCAATTGCAGTTTTTCTTCCTAAAACAATAGAGAGTGTAATTTCTAATATTGCTATTACTTTCAGTGGGAATATCTATATGAATTTAGATGTTAAGACACCCATGGAAAGGATAAATAATATAATTTCTTTAATAGAGCCACAACTTGTTATCACAAATTCTACTTATGTAAAACAATTGGAAAGCTTAGGGCTGTCTCAGCAAATATTTAATATTGATAATATTAATTTTGATAGTATTATTGATGATAAATTAATAAAAAGATTAGCTGGATTGATTGATACGGATCCATATTGTATTATAAATACCTCGGGCTCTACAGGTACACCAAAAGGTGTAGTTCTAAACCATAAAAGTTTTGTCGATTTTACAGAATGGTCAATAGATACTTTTAAATTTTCAAATAATGAAATTATAGGATCTTTGTCTCCATTAGTTTTTGATATTTATAGTTATGAATTGTGTTTGTTGATGTCTAAAGCCAGTACTATAATATTGATACCAGATGGTTTGGCGGCATTTCCAATTAAAATTTTAGAGATCCTAGAGAGAGAGAGAATAACATTCCTTTTTTGGGTGCCAACAATCATGGTAAATATTGCCAATATGGCTTTATTAGAAAATATTAGTTTGCCTTCTTTAAAAACGGTTTGGTTTGCTGGTGAGGTATTTCCAACAAAACAGTTTAATTATTGGAAAAATAATTTAAAGGAATGTTTATTTGCTAATTTATATGGCCCTATTGAAATTACATTAGATTGTACTTATTTCATTGTAGACAGAGATATTCCAGATAATGAACCATTACCAATAGGTTTTGCTTGTAGGAATACTGATGTTCTTATACTTAATGATGAGGATGTATTAGTTGTAAAAGGAGAAGAAGGGGAATTGTGTGTGAGGGGAACTTCACTCGCAATGGGCTATTATAATAATCCTGAAAAAACATCATTAGCATTTGTTCAAAACCCTCTTAATAAGTCTTATCCGGAAATTATTTATAGAACAGGGGATATTGTCTCTATAAATAATAGAGATGAAATTATTTTTAAAGGCCGAAAAGATAGTCTTATTAAACATTTAGGATATAGAATAGAATTAGGGGAAATAGAGCATGTGATTGTTAACAAACTAAAAATTGCTAAAAATGGCTGTATCGTTTACAATGTAAATAAAAAAGAAATTACTCTTTTTTATGAAGCAAACCAAGAGATTCCTGTTGCTGATTTTAGGAAAGAACTTATTAAAGTACTCCCTAAATATATGATTCCTACAGTTTATATTTTTATGAAAGAATTGCCGAGAAATACTAACGGAAAAATAGATCGTCTTTTTCTGAAAAACAAGGTTAATTTATAATGAGGAAAGTAATTGATTTTAATGAAATTAATCAAGCCGTAGTTAGAATTAAAAATTATAAAAAAAACTAGTTACCAATTTTTATCCAAATACTGAAAAGAATAAAATTTGGATAGCTGAAGGTCAATTTTATATAATAGAACTTGGCGAAGTAATTTATTTTTTAAAAAAAAGACTAACTTCTATACAGTGTTTTTTATTGCATCTTCTAATGAAGAGTTAGCGAAATCACTCCCTAAATTAATGAAAGAATTTGGAGAGGAAAATTTAATCTTAGATATTGTTCAAAGAGAAGAAACTTCTGAATTATTAGATATATTTTATAATCAATCTTTCAATTATTACACTTCGCTTGTTAGGATGAATAGATTAAACAGTAGAAAAGATTTTTCACCTGTTGCAATCACTAATGTAAAGGATATACAAGATGCATCAATTAAACATATAACTTCTTTACATAATTTATTTCAAATATTTTTTGATGAAAAAGCAGAACAATTGCCAGAGGAAAAGGAATTGAGGAATTGGATTGAAAATAAAAATGTTTTAATTTATGAAGAAGAAAATAAAATTGGGGGGTTTTTAATTTACGAAATTATAGGAAGTACTTTATATCTAAGATATTGGTTTGTACATCCTGATTTTAGAGAAAAAAATAGGATCTAAACTTTTTAATATTTTTGAAAGTAGAGGTAGAGCTACAAATAGACATTTGTTTTGGGTAATAAAGAGCAATGAAAATGCAATAAAGAGATACAAACATTATGGTTTTGTTGAAGAAAAAATGTATAATTTTGTGCTCACAAATAAAATGATAAAATATGAATGATAAAATAATATCAATATTAAATGATATAAGACCAGAATTTGATTTTAGTGAACCAACTGAAAATTTTATTGAAGCAGGAATGTTAGATTCGTTTGACTTGGTAACTTTAGTGACAAGTTTAGATGAGACTTTTGGGATATCAATTGATGGAACAGATATATTGCCTGAAAATTTTTCTAATGTAGAAAGTATTTCCTGTTTGCTGAATAAATATGTTAAATAATGAATTTGTACTTTAAAGACAAAGAAATTACCGGAATGTTAGTGATAATGCCTTCAAATGAAATAAAGTTTGAGGATGAGATGGAAAACTATAATTTTTCTACCGCAAAATCACTGAAATTAAAGACCGCACTTGGTTTAAATAAAAGAAGAGTGGCTTCGGAAGGGGTTTGTGCGTCTGATTTAGCTATCAAAGGTCTTGATTTTCTTTTTTCTACAGGGAAGTTACAGAAAGAAGATATTGATGCACTTATTTTTGTGACTCAATCGCCTGATTATATAATGCCTCCAACAAGTAATATTATTCAAGGACATTTCAATCTAAAACAGGATATGATTTGTTTTGATATAAATCAAGGTTGTGCTGGTTTTATTATCGGACTAAATCAAGCTTTTATGTTATTGGAACAATCTTCTATCTCTAAGGTTGTTATGGTAAATGCTGATGTTTTGAGTACTAAAGTTTCAAAAAGAGATCGAAATAGTAATCCACTTATAGGAGACGCAGCTTCAATTACAATAATAGAAAAATCATCTGAGAAAACAGAGATTTTTGGAACAATAAAGATGGATGGAAAGGGTGCATTTTCTTTACAAATTCCAGCTGGTGGAGCCAAATTACCTATTTCTAATGAAACTGCAATTATGTCTGAAGATGCTAGTGGTAATTTTAGGAGTAAGGAAAATCTTGTAATGAAAGGGGATGATGTATTTAATTTTGTTCAAGCGGAAGTTCCGCCAATGATTGGATCTTTATTAGAAAATGCAAAAGTAAATAAGGATGATGTTGATTATTATATGTTCCATCAGCCCAATAAATTTATGCTCAATAAAGTTGCTGATAAGATAGGGATTAGTAGAGAAAAAATGCCTGCAAATGTAGTAGAGAATTTTGGGAATTCGAGCGGTGTAACGATTCCTGTAGTTACGTGCTTTAACATCGCAGAACAGATAAAAGAAAAACGTTTAAAAATTTGTTTCTCGGGATTTGG
The DNA here is from genome assembly GCF_979258275.1 of Flavobacterium sp. AC274. Lineage (NCBI taxonomy): Bacteria > Pseudomonadati > Bacteroidota > Flavobacteriia > Flavobacteriales > Flavobacteriaceae > Flavobacterium > Flavobacterium sp. AC274. The sequence continues at coordinate 1,443,516 of NZ_OZ409852.1, forward strand.
AGTTGGTTTGACATGGGCATCATTGCTTATGGATGTAGGGCCTTTGTCTTTTTGCGAAATAATAGAATATTAAAAAAATAAAACAAAAAAAATGGAAGATTTTTTAGAAAAAATGGCCGAATTATTTGAAGAGGATACTGTGCAATTAACAGATACTATTATTGATTTTGATGCATGGGATTCATTGACTAGTTTATCAATAATTGCTTATTCTGGAGAAGAATTTCAAAAGACTATTACAGCATCTCAAATCGTTGAAGCTAAGACTATAGGGGGGTTATATGAACTGTTAAAAAGTAACTAAATTTCTAACTAAAAGTGTATAATCCAATTTCATTAGCTGGTAAAAAGTATATTGTAACAGGTGCGTCGTCGGGAATTGGCAAGGCTACCAGTTTGCTATTGTCTAAATTAGGAGCTACATTAATTTTGATAGACCTAAATGATAAAGGACTAGTAGAGACTGCTGAAAGCTGTCTCAATGAGACGAAAATTTTAGTTGTCGATTTGCTTGATTCAGTTGATCTTAAGGCTAAAATTGTTAATGTTGTGTCAGAGATAGGAAAAATTAATGGTTTTATTCATTTGGCAGGAAGGCCATATTTGTCTCCTCTAAAATCTCTTAATGAAAAAGTATTGCTGGATGTTTTAAAAATTAATTCGATAGCAGGTTTGGAATTAGCCAAGATTTGTTCCAATAAATCTGTTTTTAGTGGAGAATCTGGAGCATTTATTTTTATATCATCTGTTTATGGATGTGTGGGTTCTGCAGCAAATGTGGGATATGCAATGTCTAAATCAGCTTTGCATGGAATAACTAAGTCGCTCGCAATTGAGCTTGCCCCTAAAAGAATTAGAGTAAATTGTATCGCGCCAGGGTTTGTGAAAACAAATATGTTAGATTCAATTAGTGGTTCTTTTAGTTCTGAACATGATGAGGTAATTAATAAGTTACATCCGTTAGGACTTGGTGATGCAGAAGATATTGCCAACTCTATTGCTTTTCTAGTGTCAGATATGGCAAAATGGATTACAGGTTCGATTATAAATGTTGATGGTGGGTTTACAGCACAATAGGAATATGGAAAAAAAACAATTTGTTTTGGTAACGGGAGCTACATCTGGTATAGGAAAAGAAATAGCAATTCAGTTGTCTAATGATTACAATATAGTTCTGCACGGAAGAAATTCAGAAAAATTAAATGAGGTTGAAAGTCTATGCAGCAAGAAAGAAAGTACTTTAATATGGTCTTGTAACTTAGAAGAAATTGAGGAAGTAGAGTATTCATTGAGCCAATTTTTGTCTGGTAACGATATCGAAATTATAAAATTTGTCCATTGTGCAGGAATTATGAAAATGGCACCTTTGAAAATGTCAAATTTAAATATTTTGAAACAGACATTTAATGTAAATGTCTTTGCGCCAAATTTAATTTCTAAAACTCTTATAAATAAGAAAATAAATAATGGTTCTCTAAAAAGTGTTGTTTTTATATCAAGTAATATCAGTAATCATGGGGCAAAAGCAATGAGCGCTTATGGATCATCAAAATCAGCTCTCGATGGTTTAATGCGGTCCTTGGCCATAGAGTTAGCGCCTAAAGTTCGTGTTAATTCGGTACTACCAGGTGCTGTCGAAACTGAAATGACGAGGGATATTTTAGGAAATCAGGAATTGAAGCAAAGAATGTTAGCTTCTTATCCTTTGGGTATAGGTGTGCCAAATGATATCTGTCAGGCTGTTTCATTCTTGCTCTCTGAAAATTCAAGATGGATAACGGGACAACAGATTACAGTCGATGGCGGAAGAACCATTAACATTACAGGATAAGGTGGAAATATCAGTTAAAATAATTCAGAATCAACCGATAGATTCGAATTGTTTTGTTGTTTATAATGTTTTGAATTCTAACTGCATTGTAATTGATCCAGGAACAGAAGACTGTAATGAATTATTATTTTTCTTAAAAGAAAGTAATCTTATGCCAGAATATATAATATTAACTCATGAACATTTTGATCACATTTGGGGAGTTAATAAATTGTTGGCACTTTTTGATTGTACAATAGTAGGCACGGAAATATGCTTAGAAAATATAATTGATAAAAAGAAAAATTTGTCCATATTTTATAATCAAAGAGGATTTGAAGTTGCTCTAACCGATAAAATAATAATAATTTCGGATGAGGTTTTAAAACTAGGTAATTTTTTGATACAATTTAAGGAAACTCCTGGTCACTCAATGGGTTCTGTTTCTTTTTGGATAAATGAAATACTCTTTACAGGAGATGTATTTATAAAAGATACTAAAACTGTTACTAAATTACCAGGAGGTAGTAGAAAAAAACTTAATGATACAATTTCTGAATTAGATAAATTATTTAATAAGGAAAGCATGATTGTTTATCCGGGTCATGGGGAGATATTTCTTTTTAATGATGTTGATTTTAGTAAAATTATATGAAAAAAATTGTAATTATAGGAACCGGAGCGGTTGCTGCGGAGCTAACTTCATATGTAGAAGATAATAACAGACATGTTGATTCCCAGTTTCAAATAGACTTGTTAGGTTATATCGACCACGACTATAATATTGAAAAATATTGGAAAAAATATAAATTGCAAAAACCGGTTCTAGGAGATATCGATAGCTACAAATTTGAAAAAGAAATTGAAGTTTTAATAGGTATATCGGATATTCAATTTAGAAATGAAATTATTTCTAAATTGAAAATGAAAGAGGTTATTATTTGTCAGTTTATACATTATTCAGTAATTATGCCTGATACTATTGAATTAGGGACGGGTAATATTATTTATCCGTTTTGTATTATTGGTCCAAATACAAAAATAGGAGACTTCAATATGATAACATCTTATAGTTTCATAAGCCATGATTGTATTATTGGGAATGGTAATTTTTTCTCTACAGCTGGTATAGCTGGTAGAGTTTCAATTGGGGATAATAATTTTTTCGGTATTAGATCTACAGTGATACCTCATGTTATGATAGGACACAACAACTTGATACAAGCAGGGATGATAGTAGATAAATCTATTAAAGATGATTCTACTATTTTTTATAGATATAAAGAAAGCATAATAGCGATTCCAAAATAGAATGCAAAAAGAGAATATACCGCTACTAAGTATTATCTGTACATCATACAATCACGAAAAATATATTAAAGAATGTTTGGATGGTTTGTTAATACAACAAACTGACTTTTTGTTTGAGATAATTGTTCATGATGATGCCTCTACCGATGATACAGCGAAAATAATTAGGGAATATGAATTAAAATTTCCTAATTTATTTAACAATGTTTATCAAATTGAAAATCATTTTACAAAGCCTGATGTAAATATTTGGTTAGATATAGTATTTCCTTTGGCTAGGGGTAAATACATAGCCATTTGTGAAGGAGATGACTATTGGACTGATCCTTTAAAACTGCAAAAACAATTTGATTTCTTAGAGGCAAATTTAGATTTTGGATTAGTATATACTGACTCCCTTGTGTATTATCAACTTACAAATGAATTGAATGTATTAGATAAACCAAAGAATAAACAAGATTGTTTTTTTAAAGATTTAATTTTTGGCGCCTCCAATATTTATACTTTGACAGTTTGCTTTAAGAGGGAGTATTTAAAAGCTTACGTTAGTGAAATTAGGCCATATTCTAAAGGATGGTTGCTAGGAGATTTACCTTTGTGGTTATTTATTGCGACAAAGACAAAAGCACATTACATAGACGAGGCAACAACTGTGTATAGAGTTTTAGAAGAATCGGCCTCAAATACTAAAAATCTAGACAAACATCTTGATTTTAAGAAAAGTGTTTTTCAAATTAAATTGTTTTTTTAAAAAAATATTATAAAGAAGATCTAAAAACAAAGAAACGAATTATTTCTATTTATTTATATGAACAATTAGTTTGGAATATTTTATTTAAAGGTAGTTTAAGACAATTTTTAATTTTCCTTTATCAGTTTTATTTGGGAAATAATAATTTAAAACTTTTTGTCGGTTCTTTTTATCAAATTCTAAAAAAAATTAAATCACAAGTTATTGAACGTAAATCATGTTTTTTGTCTAAATAAAATTGAATAGTTAATTGTTATAGATCGAAAAGATGTTCTTTACCTAGCTAACTCACATATTTATTAGAATTCGCTTGATCCAGATTTTAAATTTTAGAAGTCCATAAAATTCAATGAAACTTAATTTTATATTGCCCTTTTTTGCGCCGACACCTGGAGGAGGGGTGAAAATAATGTATGAATATGCTAATCGAATGTCTTTGATAGGGCATGATGTTGTTGTTTACCATAATCAGAATACACCATATTTTTCTTATCCAAAATCAAGACCATTATGGTTAAGAAAAGTTATTTCATTTATTAAATATAATAATCATCCAAAACCTAATTGGTTTATATTTGATGATAAAGTTAAATTTAGATTTATAGATGTGATGACTAATAATTCTATTAGAGATGCTGATGCTACTATAACAACTTGGTGGTCTTTAGTAGAACCATTAAAAAGTTTATCAGTTTCAAAAGGTAAAAAAGTAAATTTAATACAAGGATATGAAATTTGGGATGGTAATGAAGATTTAGTTCATAAATCATATAATTATCAAAACATAACGAACCTAGTTATTTCTGATTTTTTATATAATAAGGTTAAGAAATATAATTCAATTTCTGAGCCCATTTTAACTAATCTTGCTATTGATACAAAATTATTTAACGTTACAAATGATGTCCAAAATAGAAAACCTTTAAGTATCTGTATGATGTATGGGGAGAATGATAATGTAAAAGGTACGGTTTATGGTTTAGAAGCATTTGAAAAATTGAAAAGAGTGTTTCCAGAATTAGAAGTAGAATTATTTGGAGTAAATAAGAGGGCAGAACGAATTCCTTCATGGATAAAATACAATTCTAATCCAAAAAACGTAAGTTTGATATATAATAGAAATGCAATTTTTTTATCTCCAAGTATTACTGAGGGATGGGCGCTACCTCCAGCTGAAGCTATGGCTTGTGGATGTGTAGTGATTTCTACAAATATTCCCGGTCACAAGCACGTTAATAACTACAGTGATGCGATTACTATTATTCCTAAGGATGTTGATGATATAGTAGAAAAAATAAAATTTTTGCTAAATGATAATGATCTAAGAATTGAATTAGCAAAAAAATCAAAAGAATTTGTTGCACAGTATTGTTGGGAATTTGTTCTTGATAAATTTATTAATTTAGTTAAGAGTTAATATGGATGTATCAATAATAATTGTAAATTATAATACAAAAGATTTATTAGTAAATTGTATTAATTCCATATATAAACAAACTAAAGATATTGTTTTTGAAATAGTAGTAGTAGATAATAATTCAACAGATGGCTCAGAGAAAACTATCAAAGAAAAATTTCCCAAGGTAGTTTTTGTACAAAGTGGTGGTAATATCGGATTTGGTAAAGCAAATAATTTAGGTGTTGAGAAAGCAAATGGAGAATATATTTTTTTATTAAATTCAGATACGATTTTATTAAATAATGCGATTCTTTATTTTTTAAATTTTGCAAGAACTAATAAAAACTTAAGTATTGGTTGCTTAGGCACTGTTTTACTGGATGAAGATAGAAAAACTATTCATTCTTCTGAAAGTTTTCCCTCAAAGAGAAGAATAATTTTTGAAGTAGTTAATAATTATTTGAAACATTTTTTCAAATCTCCTTTTAAAAAAGAGAAACGAGAATTTGAGAAATCTAATTATTTTGAAGTTGATTATATAACAGGTGCTGATTTGTTTTTATCTAGGAAATTGTTTAAAAGCCTAAAAGGATTTGATCCAATGTTTTTTATGTACTATGAAGAAACAGATTTACAAAAACAAATTAGCAAATTAGGGTTAAAAAGGCTTTTAGTCAAAGGAGCTGAAATAATTCATCTAGAAGGAGGTAGTAATACTGATGATAGTTTCTCTGCCAAAAGGAGAATTATGATTACGGTTAGTTTATTTAAGTATTTGAAGAAAAATTCATTTATTCTAAATTATTATATTTTTAGATTGGTCTTTTTTATTATAAGACTTCCTATATTACTTGATTCAAGGATTACACATAAAGAAAGACGAGAATATGTTTATTCATTATTGAAATAAAACAAAATGATAGATAAAGATATTGTAGTGGCTATTTTAGCTAGAGATTGTGAAAAATCATTAATAGGAAATATAAAATTAGTAGAAGAACTAAGAAGCTATTTTAGATGGTCACAAATTGTCGTTGTTGAAAATGATAGTAAGGATAATACGAAGGCTTTATTATTTAATTGGGAACAAAGTAAATCAGGGGTAAAAATAATTTCTTACGATTATAATAGTTTGACTATTCCTAATAAAACATCAAATAATATTAAACCTTTAGTAAGTTTTTTTAGAATTGAAAAAATGGCAAAATATAGGAATATCTATATTAATTATATAAAAAAAATCAATCATAATATTGACAATCTTATCGTAATAGATATAGATGTTGAATCTTTTTCTGTTGAAGGAGTTGTAGATTCTATTTTAAAATGCGATGAAAAATGTGGTGCTATTTTTGCTTATGGAATAACTGTTAAAAAAATATTTAATAAAGTTTATTCTAAAATATTTTATGATCTTTTTGCAGTTCAAGAATACTCTATGGGAAATATACCGTTATTTGAATCAGGAAATTCCCGAGATATTTTAAGAAGTATTAGTGCAAATTTAAGACAAAAAGAAGTTTTTTATAAAGTTATTTCTGCTTTTGGAGGCGTAGCAGTTTATAATTATAGGGCAGTTTGTGCTTTAGAATATAAAGTTGTTCTAAATACTTTTGATAAGAATGAAGCTATATGTGAGCACATTCCATTCAACGCAGAAATTGTTAATTTAGGATATTCTAATTATATTTCAAAAAAAATGGAGGTTATCTATGGGCAGCATTCTTTTATTGAAATAATTAAATACGTTATACCAAGAAATATTTTTAATATTTTGTTTAAAATATTTGGAAAACAATATTAGACATTAAATTGAAATGCCCATTAGAAAACACTTTTTCTTTGGATTAGATAATTTTGTAGTTAATAAGTACTATGCAGTTAATTAATAATTTGTTTGGGGTTATAAAGAAAAAATGATATTATATTTTTTAATTTTTACTGTATTAGCTATTTTTTCAGGATTTGAAATTTATGGACTTAGACAGTTAGAAAACAAGTTTTTTTTGTTTTTCTAAGTTTATTCTTATTCTTGCTTTCATTTATAAGATGGAAAACAGGAACAGATTGGGAAGCTTATAATGTTTTTTTGAATCTTCAATTGAATGGAATTTAGAAAGCGAGTTTGAATGGGGTTTTGCGAGAATAAATGAATTTGCAAAAATCATCTTTGATAATTATACAATATTGCTTTTTTATCAGCAATAATTCTATTTGCATTTCAGAGTAGCGCAATTTTAAAATTTAGTCCTTATCCAGTAACTTCTCTTTTATTTCTTTGGAGTACATCATTTGGAAATATTTTTTTTGTAAGACAATCTATAGCTACAGTAATATTGTTTTTTTCGATAAGATATATTCAGGAGAGAAAATTGTTAAAATTCTTGTCAATGTTATCTTTAGCAATGTTATTTCATAGAACATCACTGATTTTTATTATTGCATGGTGGGTTTATCCTCTGAAAATACGTCCAATTATAATGATTTCTAGTATTGCACTTAGTTTAATGCTGACGGTTTTTCTATCAAATTTAATGCTTAGTTTAGGATCAGTTTTTGGAGGAATGGCTCAAAGTAAAATACAATTTTATATCGAAAATGGCGAAGATGCTTTTGGTGTTGAAATTCCTATGGCACAAATAATTTTTAAAGGATTCGTTAATAAAATTTTCATATTTATATTATCATTGTATTTTCTTTTTCTGCTTGAAAAAAGAGGCGTCGAATTTAGGGGATATTTAAATTTATATTGGGTTGGGATTTTAATTTATTTCAGTACTATATCTATTTCCGTAGCTCTAGTTAGATTGTCTTTTGCATATGATATGGCCTCTATAGTAATAGTACCCGTAGTATTAAATAATATAAGAAAGAAGGATTTGAGATTTTTTTATTTTCTATCTTTATTGTATATTTTCTAATGAGGTTATACGTAACGATAAATGGCGTTAGTTATGACTCGTACGTTCCCTTTAAAACCATTTTTAGTTAATTTTGTCTTAATAAAAATATTCAATTTAGAGCATCTATATTTTAGTTAATGTTTTTGAAAATATAAGGAGAGAAATTAAAAATTTAATAAAGAATTAATTTACATTCAAATGTAAATTAATTCTTTATTAATAAAAACTACACTGTATAATATGAATATAATACTTGATAATATAGTCTTTTCATTGCAGAAATCAGGAGGGATCTCTGTATATTGGTATGAAATTATTGATAAAGTTTTAAAACAGAAAAAAATCAATTCTTTATTTATTGAAGAAAACAATAAAATTGAAAATATTTTTAGAAAATGTTTAGATATTAACCCTAATAGTTTTATTAATGATAAGGTTTATATTAGGAAGTTTTTTTCAAGATATCGCGAAATAGATTTGAAAGTGCAAAATGGTAAATTTATTTTTCATTCATCTTACTATAGGGTAGTAAGTAAAAAAGTTAAAGAAAATAATTATGTAAAACAAATAGTCACCGTCCATGATTTTACATACGAACATTTTGCTAGTGGACTAAAAAAATGGATACACTCCTCACAAAAAAGAAAAGCTATAGATGCGGCTGATATTGTATTGTGTGTATCTGAAAACACAAAAAAGGATTTGCTTTACTTCTTTCCAGAGTTTTCAACAAAAAAAATTAAAGTTGTATACAACGGTGTTTCCCCTGATTATTACAAAATTTCAGAACTTAAAATCCAAGATGATGAATCTCCATATTTTCTTTTTGTTGGCTCAAGAGCTACATATAAAAATTTTGATTTTTGTGTAAAAGCAGTATCTCAAATGGAGATGAGATATAAACTTAAGATCGTAGGAGCTAAATTAAATAAAGAAGAGTTGAGTATGTTAAATAATTTGTTGAAAGATAGATGGGAGTTAATGGTGAATGTTGAAAATAAAAAGTTAAATGAATTATATAACAGTGCTTATATATTGATTTATCCGTCATCTTACGAAGGGTTCGGCATTCCTTTGTTAGAAGCAATGAAAGCTGGTTGCCCTTTTATTGCTTTAAATGCATCATCTATTTCTGAAGTTTGCCAGGATGCGGGTGTTTTGATAGATAATCTTGAAATTTCTTCTTTTAATCAAGCTGTTGTGAAAATTGAAAAAAATAGAAGTGAAATAATAAAAAAAGGTTTCGCAAGAGGAAATGAGTTTTCTTGGGAGAAATGTTATGAAGAAACTTTAGATGTATATGAAAATTTGTACAAATAATGAAGATATCAATAATTACAGTCTGCTATAATAGTGCAATGACTATTGAAAAGACGATTCTTTCAGTTGCAAATCAAACGTATAAACATATAGAATATATTATAGTTGATGGTAAATCAAAAGATGCTACGCTATTCATTATTAAAAAGCATGAAGATAAAATTTGTAAATGGGTTTCAGAATCTGACAATGGTCTATATGATGCTATGAATAAAGGAATAAATTTAGCAACAGGTGATTTAATAGGAATTCTTAACTCCGATGATACTTTCGCTTCAAATACTATAATAGAGGAATTAGTTGATTTTCATACTAAATATGACGTAGATGCTTCTGTTGGAGATATTAGTCAACATACCAAGACAGGTAAAAGTTTAAGATTATATTCATCTAAGTATTGGAGTCCTCAAAAACTTAGAATTGGCTTTATGCCTCCGCATCCTTCTATCTTTTTTAAAAAGTATCTTTTTGATAAATTCGGAGTTTATCATTTAGATTTTAAAATCGGTGCAGACTATGAATTGATCACTAGGTTTTTTTAAAACATAAAATAAGTTGGAAATATTCTAGCATAACAACTACTGAAATGTTGGTTGGAGGTTTGAGCAGTTCAGGAGCTTCATCTTATAAGTTAATTACCAAAGAAATTAAAAAAGCACTCAAAATGAATGGAATTGCATTTTCTCCGCTTAAAATTAGAATGAGATTTATGTGGAAAATAATAGGTTTTTTGCGTAAATGAAAATAATAATTACTGGAGCTTCAGGTTTTGTTGGATTAAATCTTAATAAGTACCTTAATAAAATTCATCAAATAGATACTTTAAGTGTAAGGTATCATAAAGGGCAATATTTTAATATAATTTGTGATGCGGTAATCCATCTTGCCGGTAAAGCCCATGACTTAAAAAAAGTTTCAAATGCCAAAGATTATTATGATGCTAATTTTGAATTAACAAAACAATTATTTAATGCTTTTTTAGAATCGGATGCTAAAATTTTCATATTTATGAGTACTGTAAAAGCAGTTGCAGATCAAGTTGAAGAAGTTTTAACAGAAGATAAAATAGAAAACCCTAAAACACATTATGGAATTGCCAAACTGCAAGCGGAAAAATATATTTTAAGCAAAGAATTACCTGCGTGGAAAAAAGTTTACATTCTAAGACCGTGCATGATTCATGGTCCAGGGAATAAAGGAAATTTAAATCTTTTATATCGATTAGTGTCTAAAGGCTTACCTTGGCCTTTAGGTGCCTTCAAAAATCGACGTTCGTTTTTAAGTATTGAAAATCTTTGTTTTGTTATTAAGGAATTATTAGAAAACGAAAAAATTTCTTCAGGAATTTATCAAGTAGCTGATGATGGAACTTTATCAACAAATGAGTTAATTAAACTTTTAGGAGCAAGTTTAGGGAGGAAAAACTTGATATGGAATATTAACTCATCCTTTATAAAATTTCTTGCAAAACTGGGAGATTATTCAAGTTTGCCCCTAAACTCAGAACGCTTGAAGAAATTAACAGATAACTATGTGGTAAGCAATAGCAAAATAATTAAAGCTATAGGTAAATCATTACCGATATCAGCTGAAACGGGCCTAATAAAAACATTTGAATCTTTTAAGGAAAATAAATAAAATAAAAATGAAAATTGCACTTATAACTGGAATCACAGGACAAGATGGATCATATTTGGCAGAATTATTATTAGAGAAAGGTTATATGGTTCATGGAGTTAAAAGAAGGGCTTCTTCTTTTAATACACAGCGTATTGATCATATATATCAGGATCAACACGAAGTGCATGTGAATTTTAAGTTGCATTATGGAGATTTGACAGATTCTACTAATATCATTCGAATTATTCAAGAAGTTCAGCCTGATGAAATCTATAATTTAGGAGCCATGAGTCATGTGAAAGTTTCTTTTGACTCTCCGGAATATGTTGCAAATGTTGATGGTATTGGGACACTAAGAATTCTGGAAGCAGTACGAATTTTAGGATTAGACAAGAAAACACGCATTTATCAGGCATCGACCTCTGAATTATATGGTGGTTTGGCTGAGAATAAAAATGCAAAAGGATTTTATGATGAGCATTCACCATTTTATCCACGTTCACCTTATGGAGCAGCAAAAATTTATGGTTTTTGGATTACCAAAAATTATCGTGAAGCCTATGGAATGTTTGCTTGTAATGGAATTTTGTTTAACCACGAATCACCACGAAGAGGGGAAACATTTGTGACTCGTAAAATTACAATGGCAACTGCTGCTATTGCTTTAGGAGAACAAGATTGCTTATACTTAGGAAATTTAGATGCACAGCGTGACTGGGGACATGCCAAAGATTACGTAGAAGCAATGTGGAGAATCTTGCAGCAGGAAGTTGCTGAGGATTATGTAATAGCAATGGGAGAGACTACTTACGTGCGTGATTTTGTTAAAATGTCATTTGCAGAAGTAGGAGTAGAAATTGAATTTAGAGGAGAAGGAGTAGATGAAAAAGGATATGTAGCTTCTTGTAGTAATCCTGCATATATACTTGAGATTGGTAAACAAATTATTGCTGTTGACCCACAATATTTCCGTCCAACAGAAGTAGACTTGCTTATTGGAGATCCAACAAAATCGAAGACACAATTAGGATGGGTGCCTAAATATGATTTGGAAGGATTAGTGAAAGAAATGATGGCATCAGATATTCAGAATGTTAAAAAAGAAAAGATGCTAAAAGAAGTAAGATCGATTATTAAATATTAATTTAGATAAATCAGGATTATTTTATTCTTGAATTAGAAATAAGCATTATGAATTTAAATGATAAAATATACATAGCTGGACACCGAGGAATGGTAGGTTCGGCTATTTTACGTCAATTAAAAGCCAAAGGTTTTACCAATTTTATTTTAAAAACTTCTTTAGAGCTTGATCTTAGAAATCAACAAGCTGTAGCTGATTTTTTTCAAAGTGAAAAACCAGATTATGTCTTTTTAGCTGCAGCAAAAGTTGGAGGAATTATTGCTAATAATACTTATAGAGGAGATTTTATTTACGAAAACTTGATGATTCAAAATAATGTTATTCATCAATCGTATATAAACAAAGTAAAAAAATTAATGTTTTTGGGCTCTTCTTGTATATACCCTAAAATGGCGCCACAGCCATTAAAAGAAGAATATATGCTAACTGGAGAATTAGAGACAACAAATGAACCTTACGCAATTGCAAAAATTGCTGGAATTAAAATGTGTGATGCATATAGAGATCAGTTTGGTTGTAATTTTATTTCAGTTATGCCTACTAATTTATATGGCCCCAATGACAATTACGATCTAAAGAATTCTCATGTATTGCCAGCGATGTTAAGAAAATTTATCACAGCTAAACATAATGGAGATGCTTCCGTAACTATTTGGGGGACCGGTAATCCAAAACGTGAGTTTTTACATGCTGATGATCTTGCAGAGGCTTGTGTATTTTTAATGGAGAACTATAATGAGTCAGGATTAGTTAATATTGGAGTTGGTGAAGATATTTCAATTTTAGATTTGGCAATTTTGGTTAAAAAAATAGTTAGTTTTGAAGGAGAAATTTTGACTGATACCACTAAGCCAGATGGTACTCCACGTAAATTAATGGATGTTTCAAAATTAAGCAGTTTTGGTTGGAAGGCAAAAACTACTCTTGAAGAGGGAATTCAGAAAGTGTATGATGAAATAAAAAATACTAATTGGGAATAATTTCATAATAATGGAATACACAATAATAGGAATCCTTTTAATGATTATAATGCTACTCTATTTCAAGGTAGCTGACAAGTTTAATATCATTGATAAACCTAATCAAAGAAGTTCACATACAGAAATTACCTTAAGAGGTGGAGGAATTATTTTTTGGTTCTCTGCTTTACTTTATTTCGTCCAGCATTTTCAGACTAACTACTTTTTCTTTACCGGAATTACATTGGTGAGTTTAGTTAGTTTTTGGGATGACATTCAAAACCTTTCAAATAAAATTCGAATTTCTGTTCATTTTATTTCGATAACCTTAATTTTCTATGATTTAGGATTATTTAATCTCGTTCCTGTGTGGGGAGTAATAATAGCATATGTTTTAGCTATCGGACTAATTAATGCCTACAATTTCATGGATGGAATTAATGGTATTACTGGTTTGTACACCTTGGTTGTAATGGGATCATTACTATATGTCAATACAAAAATCCAACTTTTTACCGATGGCAATTTTATGAAATATGCAATGATTGCAAGTTTAGTTTTCTTGTTTTTAATTACAGGAAAAAAGCTAAATGTTTTGCTGGAGATGTAGGTAGTATTGCAATCGCTTTTTGGATAATTTATTTAGTATTAAAACTTATTCTGATAACAAATTCCGTTATCTGGCTTTTATTTTTAGCTATTTACGGGGTTGATGCTATTTGTACTATATTACATCGATTGTATTTAAAACAAAATATTTTCGAAGCGCATCGTTTACATCTTTATCAGGTATTAAGTAACGAATATAAAATTCAGCATAGGTTGGTTTCACTATATTATGCACTGGCACAACTAGTAATTTCTGTTTTGGTTATTTATTTTTATCAAAAAGTACAAGACTTAATTTTATTTGTATTTATAATTACGCCTTTGCTTTTAGTATATACTTTAAAATTTTATTTATTTAATAAAAATAATTTGAAAGTTAATGTATGACTCCTAAAATAATTCAGGGCGGAAATTTTTCAGATCATCGTGGAACTATTTCATTTGTAAATGATTTTAGTTTTAAAGATATCGAGAGGTTTTACATTATTAGTAATTCAGATGAAAATCCAATTCGATCCTGGCAAGGGCATAAGTTAGATGAAAAGAATTTCTATTGCTTAAACGGATCTTTTAAAATTCATTTTGTAAAAATTGATAATTGGGAAAAACCTTCAAAAGATTTAGTTATAGAAACAATATTTGTTTCTGATTCAGAAAGTAAAATTGTTCATATACCGGCTGGTTATGCAAACGCAATAGAATCTTTAGAATCAAATTCAAAATTAATGTCATTTTCAACCTTACCTTTATCAAATGTCAGCGATGATGATGTTCGTTATAATTCAGATTATTGGAAAATAAATGGAAAATAAACGAATTTATTTATCTCTTTCACAACAAAGTGGTTTTGAACAAGAATATATTCAGAAGGCACTAGAAACAAATTGGGTTACTTCTGGGGGGCCAAATGTTGATGATTTTGAAAATAAATTGCAAAATTATTTTTCTGATGGATCATTCATTACAGCTTTAAACTCAGGAACTTCGGCCATACATTTGGCTTTAATTTTATTAGGAGTAAAAGCCGGAGATGAGGTTATTTGTCAGACTCTGACGTTTTCGGCATCAGCCAATCCTATCTTATATCAGGGAGCGATTCCTGTTTTTGTAGATAGTGAAGCGGATACTTGGAATATTAGTCCGGAATTTCTTGAAATTGCTATAAAAGACCGAATAAAAAAAGGAAAGAAACCTAAAGCAATAATTACTGTTCATTTATATGGAAATCCGTATAAAGTTGAAGAAATACATACTATTGCAGACCGCTATAATATTCCGATAATTGAAGATAGTGCAGAAGCACTTGGGAGCTCTTATAAAGGTAAAAAATGTGGAACTTTTGGAACTTTTGGAATTCTTTCATTTAATGGAAATAAAATTATTACAACTTCTAGTGGAGGTGCATTAATTTCAAATTCAAAAGAATCAAAAGAAAAAGCGATTTTTTACGCAACCCAGTCAAAAGATGTTGCCGTGCATTATCAGCATAGTGAAGTTGGTTATAATTACAGAATGAGTAATGTATGTGCAGGTATTGGATTGGGACAAATTAAAATGCTTGAAAATAATATTTCAGCAAGAAGAGCAACACATTTTTTTTATAAGGATCTTTTTGATAGTATTAAAAATGTAACTCTTTTTGAAGTATTACATGAAGATTATTTTTCTAACTATTGGTTAAATGCAATTTTGGTTGAGCCAATTTTGGAAAAAAATATAAATAGCGAAAATTTGCGACTTGCTTTTGAAAAAGCAAATATTGAATGTCGGCCACTCTGGAAACCAATGCACCTACAGCCAATTTTCATGCAATATCCGTACTACGGTGACAAAATTGCCGAGGGCTTATTTTCAAAAGGCCTTTGTCTGCCTTCCGGATCAAATTTGACAAAAGAGGATAAAATTAGAATTGAAGAAGTTATCAAAACCTTTTTTGATTATTAAATAGAAATAAGAATTACATTTTTAATATGAAAATTGAAGAAACATTTATAAAAGATTTAGTGGTTGTAGAACCAACTGTTTTTGGTGATGAAAGAGGTTATTTTTTTGAATCCTATAGCAAAACTAAATTTGAAAATTTAGGAATTAATATTGAATTTGTTCAGGATAATCAGTCCTTTTCAAAAAAAGGTACTTTAAGAGGTTTGCATTATCAAAATCCACCTTTTGCGCAAACAAAATTGGTTCGTGTTTTAGAAGGTGAAATAATTGATGTTGCAGTAGACCTAAGAAAAGATTCTCTTACTTACGGAAAAGCTTTTAGTGTTTTATTATCTGCAGAAAACAAAAAACAATTACTAGTTCCTCAAGGATTTGCACACGGTTTTTCGGTTATTAGCGAAACAGCTTCTGTATTGTATAAATGTGATCAATTTTATAATAAATCATCTGAAGGCGGAATTAAATACGATGATCCATCATTAAATATCGATTGGGGCATGAATTTAGAGGAAGCAATAGTTTCTGAAAAAGACCAGATACTTCCTTTTATAGAAAATTGTAATAGTTTATTTTAATGAAAAAAATTCTTGTAACGGGAGCAAATGGACAATTAGGATCTGAACTCAATGTTTTATCCATGAATTATCAAAATTATCAATGGATATTTGCAGACAGAACGATGATTACATTAGATAACCTCGATCTTTTGAATACACAATTAGAGAGTATTCAACCTAATATAATTTTAAATTGTGGTGCTTATACAGCGGTTGATAAAGCAGAGACTGAAAAAGAATTAGCATTTACAATTAATAATTTCGCTGTTGAATTAATAGCCAAATATGCTTTGGAGAATAATGTAAAATTGATCCATATTTCAACAGATTATGTTTTTGATGGATCTTCAGCTATTGCATTAAATGAAGAAGCACCCACCAACCCCATAAATGTTTATGGAGAAAGTAAGTTGGCTGGTGAAATAGCATGTTTAAATAATTGCCCTGATTCAATTATTATTAGAACTTCTTGGGTATATAGTAAGTTTGGCAATAATTTTGTTAAGACAATGCAAAGATTAATGCAGGAAAGAGAATCGATTAATGTCGTTAATGACCAAATTGGTTCGCCAACTTATGCTGCAGATTTGGCTCAGGCGATGATTGATATCTTGGAATCTTCAAACTGGGTTCCGGGTATTTACAATTATTCAAACGAAGGAGAAATAAGTTGGTACGAGTTTGCGTTGAGCATAAAAGAATTTGGAGGTTATAATTGTAATGTTGGTGGAATTCCATCATCTTCATATCCAACTCCTGCAAAAAGACCCGAGTTTTCATTGTTAGATAAGAAAAAAATTAAAACTCTTTATAATTTTAATATTGCCAATTATAAAGATAGCTTACGAAAAATGTTTATATAGATTAAAGATGATTAATTTTAATGTTTTAGCATTGGAAGAAAGTCTAATCCAAAATGTAAAATAAAAGATATATGAAAGGAATTATATTAGCCGGAGGTTCAGGCACGCGTTTGCATCCCTTAACACTTGCTATGAGCAAGCAAATGATGCCTGTTTATGATAAACCGATGATTTATTATCCCTTATCAACGTTAATGATGTCTGGGATCAATGAAATATTAATTATTTCTACTCCACATGATTTACCAAATTTCAAAAAATTATTAGGGGATGGTTCTAGTTTAGGTTGTAAATTTAGTTATGCAGAACAAGCAATCCCTAATGGACTAGCTCAGGCTTTTGTAATTGGAGAAGAATTTATCGGTAAAGATGATGTAGCGTTAATACTTGGTGATAATATCTTTTTTGGTTCCAACATGCAAGAGCTTCTAAAATCTAATACAAAACCAGATGGTGGTGTAGTTTTTGCTTATCATGTTTCAGACCCTGAGCGCTATGGAGTGGTTGAATTTGATGAGAATTACAAGGCGATTTCTATCGAAGAAAAACCAGAAGAACCAAAATCCAGTTATGCGGTTCCGGGATTATATTTTTATGATAATTCAGTCGTAGAGATTGCTAAAAATATTAAGCCAAGTGCCAGAGGTGAGTATGAAATTACCGATGTAAATAAAGTTTATCTAGAAAGAGAAGCTTTAAAAGTTGGTATTTTGAGCAGAGGGACGGCATGGTTAGACACGGGAACTTTTAATAGTTTGATGCAAGCAGGACAATTTGTTCAGGTTCTTGAAGAAAGACAAGGCTTAAAAGTAGGCTGTATCGAAGAAATTGCATGGAGACAGGGCTTTATAAATGATACTCAGTTAGAGGAACTTGCATTGCCTTTAGTGAAATCTGGATATGGATCTTATTTAATTGATTTTTTAAAACAAAAGAAAAAAGTTGTTAAAGTTTAATTTCTGTTAGATAAACAATTTTTTGAAACCTTTAATTTGTACTTTTGTATGTAATACGAAGTTTACAAAATCAAACAGAACCCAAATTGAATACAGAAGAGCAAGCTAAAATAAGGACTTTGTTTCATAATTTCCTATCACCGAGAAATTTAAGGGCAAATATCAATAACCTGAGTTATTTACCCAGGTGGATTATTATTGCTATAGATGTAATGGTGCTGGTTTTTTCATTCACATTTACATACATGTTGTTTGAAGGAACAGCATTAGGATACATTGTTACATCACATCATTTCTACTTTGTTGGGAGCTTAATTTTTGTAAATATATTTTTCTTCTGGTTGTTTAGAACCTATTCGGGAATTATTAGACATTCCTCTTATATAGATGCTATCAAACTGCTATTTTCTCAAATGTCAGTTTTGGTCTTCTTTCTGTTTTTTAATCTGGTTTTCGAATTATACGCAGGACATAAAGCTTTTTTAAATACCGCTCTCTTTATTAATTTAGTTTTGTCTTTTTGCGGATTGTTTTTATATCGTGTAATTGTAAAACAGACTTTTGAATTATATTTTTCAGAGAAAACAAGCACTAAATTAATTAGAACAGTCATTTATGGAACTGATGCCAATGCTATTTCTGTAGCCAATGCATTAAAGTTTGAAACCCCTTCTCGTTTTAAAATAGTTGGTTTTGTTGATAAGAATAATCAAAATGCATCTAAAAGAATGTTGGATTTGCCAATTTTGATTTTAAGAAAAAAATTACCAGCCTTAATGCGTTCCGTTGCTGCAGAAGGTGTAATTATAGCAGATAAAAGTTTAACTAAAGATGAACAGTTAATTATTGTTGATCAATGTTTAGAATTTAATTATAGAGTTTATACAGTTCCTTTGATTTCTGACTGGGAAAATCAAAAAGAAATTTCTCAAAAGGTAAAAAATATCCAGATTGAAGATTTATTAGAAAGAAAACCGATAGTCCTGGATAGTAAATCAATTTCAAAGCAATTAAAAGACAAAACAATTCTTATAACTGGAGCAGCCGGGTCAATAGGAAGCGAGATAGTAAGACAAGTGCTTGGATTTAATCCTAAAAAAGTAATTATTTTAGATCATGCTGAAACTCCACTTCATAATTTATGTTTGGAAACTTTGAGTATGAATTCTGAGACAAAAATTATTGCTGTAATTGCGGATGTAAGAAGTAAGAAAGCATTGGAAAAAGTTTTTAAAACTCATAGCCCGCATGTTGTTTTTCATGCTGCTGCTTATAAACATGTGCCATTGATGGAAGAAAATCCTTCACAGGCAATATTAACAAATATTAAAGGGACTAAGAATTTAGCTGATTTAGCATGTAAGTACTTTGTGAAGAAGTTTGTGATGGTTTCAACAGATAAAGCTGTTAATCCCAGCAATGTGATGGGGGCCAGCAAACGAATTGCTGAAAAATATGTACAATCTCTATTTTTGAAAAACCAAAATGAGAATGTAGAAGGTGCAACAAAATTTATTACTACTCGTTTTGGAAATGTTCTGGGATCAAATGGATCAGTTGTTCCTTTGTTTACCAAACAAATTGCAGAAGGTGGACCAGTAACAATTACACATCAGGATATCATACGATATTTTATGACAATTCCGGAAGCGTGTCAATTGGTTTTAGAAGCTGGGGCAATGGGTAACGGAGGCGAAATTTATATTTTTGATATGGGTAAACCAGTCAAAATAATAGATTTGGCGAAGAAAATGATTAAGCTGGCAGGTTTTATTCCTGATAAGGAAATAAAAATAAAAATTGTTGGTTTACGACCAGGTGAAAAATTATACGAAGAATTATTAAACGATACATCTAAGACTTTACCGACTTATCATAATAAAATCATGATTGCACAAGAGATACAGGATGAATATGAAAACCTGCATACTGAAATCGATGATCTTATAGGAATTGCTGATTTTTATGATAATGATGACATTGTATCTAAAATGAAAAAAATAGTTCCGGAATTTAAAAGCATGAATTCAGCTTTCGAAGTTTTAGACAAATAATTTGCTTAATACATACGAGAAATTCTAAATCAAATATTTAAAAAGGTGTTTTAATAAAACGCCTTTTTTGCTTTTTATACTTTTTGCAGTTAAGTAAAAATCTTGTTAATTTTATTGGGCTGAATCGTTTTTTAATTATAATTTTTAAGGGACTAAAAAAACTTTTTTATAATTTTTAAATGCCTATTATTGCACTCCAAATTGTAATCAAAATAAAATGAAAAATAATAATGTTTCAAATGATTGGCTCTTTGAAATAACACCAAAAAACAAATTTTTCTCCCTCAATCTTAAAGAGGTTTGGCAATATCGTGATTTACTTTTCTTATTTGTAAAACGTGATGTAATTACAGTATACAAACAAACCGTTTTAGGACCGCTTTGGTACTTAATTCAGCCTTTATTCACTTCGGTAACTTTTACAATAATTTTTAATAACGTTGCTGGTATAAATACGGGTACTGTACCTCCTTTTTTATTCAATTTAGCCGGGATTACCGTATGGAATTATTTTACAGCCTGCCTTAATGGAACTTCTGATACTTTCAAGTCTAATGCTGGAATATTCGGGAAAGTTTATTTTCCAAGAATTATAACACCTTTATCAGTTGTAATTTCTAATTTAATAAAATTCGGAATTCAATTTCTTATTTTTATAGCTTTCTATTGTTATTACTACCTAATAGGAACTGACCTGAGTTTAAATGGTCTTGTTTTATTTTTTCCTGTTCTGATCATCATTATGGGAATTCTTGGGTTAGGATTAGGAATGCTAATATCGTCAATGGTTACAAAATATAGGGATTTTAGTTATTTAGTTGGTTTTGGAATACAGTTACTAATGTATTTATCTGCAGTAATGTATCCAATGGAATTGCTAAAAGATAAATTGCCAAAATATGGATGGCTTGTTGAATATAACCCTTTAGCATATATAATTGAGACTGCTCGTTATATGCTTCTAGATGTTGGTAAAATTTCAATTCCAGGATTACTTTATACTTTGGTATTCACAATTGCAGTATTTTTTATTGGTCTTTTAGTTTTTAATAAAACCGAAAAGAGTTTTATAGATACAGTTTAAAGCTAATTTTTGATCAGGAGAATAAATTTAAAATTTACAATTAATAATATATTATAATTGGAAAAAGATATTATTTTAAAAGCTGAAAATATCTCTAAACAATATCGTTTAGGGCAAGTAGGAACGGGTACGTTAAGCCATGATTTAAACAGATGGTGGCATCAGGTTAGAGGAAAAGAAAATCCATATTTAAAAATTGGAGACACTAACGACCGTTCGACAAAAGGAGAATCAGACTATGTATGGGCTTTGCAGGATATTAATTTTGAAGTTGAACGTGGAGAAGTTTTGGGGATTATAGGAAAGAATGGTGCAGGAAAATCAACCCTTTTAAAGATATTGTCAAAAGTCACGGCTCCAACTACAGGAAGTATAAAATCGCGCGGTCGAATTGCATCTCTTCTTGAGGTAGGAACTGGTTTTCATGGTGAAATGACCGGACGAGAAAATGTCTATTTAAATGGAGCTATTTTAGGAATGACCAAAAAGGAAATCACTTCAAAAATTGATGAAATTATTGAGTTCTCTGGTTGCGAACGTTATATTGATACTCCTGTAAAAAGATATAGCTCTGGAATGACGGTTCGTTTGGCATTTGCTGTAGCTGCTTTTCTAGAGCCTGAAATTTTAGTTATTGATGAGGTTTTAGCAGTTGGAGATGCTGAATTTCAGAAAAAGGCTATTGGTAAGATGCAGGATATTTCCAAAGGTGAAGGGAGGACCGTATTATTTGTTAGTCATAATATGGCTGCTGTAAAAAGTTTATGCACAAAGGGCATTGTCATGGAACATGGGAAGGTAGTTTTTAAAGGAGGAATTGATGATAGTTTAAAAAAGTACCAAACTTTAACACAAAGAATAAGCACTAAGCTTTTTGATTTTAATAGAAAAGGAACTGGAGAATATAGAGTTTCAGGTCTAAGTCTGATTTCAAATGGTGACAAGAAGAATACCTTTTTTCTTGGAGAAAAGATTACAATTAATTTATTGTTAAAGCAGCTTAAACAAGACAGCTTAAAAAATGTGAGAATTGTTATTGGAATATATAATTTCATGGATGAAGGATACTTAAGATTTGATTCCAATTTGTTAAATTTCGCTATTTCCCTTGATAAAGACGAATCAGAAATCTCTTGTGAATTGGAAGAATCTTTAAATATTAAACCTGATAATTATTATTTAAATATAGCTATTTTCAACGACAATGTTTTAATCGATTATTTAACAAACGCTTTTGAGTTTACTATAGAAAATGCAGATTATTTTAATACTGGTAAAAATTTACAAGATTCAGAATTATCAAGAGTATATTATAAACATAAGTGGTCACAGTTAAAATAAATAAAATGGATAATATTCAATACTCTCATAAGTCAATGGTAGATGATTTTGGCAGAGTTTTTTTATAATAATAGAGTTTTCAGACAGATATCAAAAGAAAAAGAAAGCATTTGTTTGGAATTGCTTAACTCAGGTATGTTTAAAGAGTTAGCTAAAAGGGAGCTAATACCTCAAACCTTTGTATCAGATGAATTCCCGGAAAGCAAACAACTTATTTTAGAACATGAACGGGTAGTTGAAAGTTTGCAACATGAATGGACATTTCAAATGTTTAAGGATGCTGCTTTAATGGTGTTGGAAATTAATGATATTTGTAATAAATATGGTTATGAATTAAAGGATGCACATACCCTAAATGTCTTATTTAATAACAATAAACCTGTTTTTGTAGATATTGGAAGTATAGACGTGATCAGATCTAAAAATCATTGGATTGCTTACGAAGAATTTTTAAATTCGTTTTTTATCCCGTTATTATTTTGGAGTAAAAATGAACTTTTGATTGTTAGAAAATTATTAGAGAGTAATTTTCATAGAATGTTCACAATTCCCTCTCAAAATATAGAAGAATCGGGATTGTATAAATTGCTATTAGTCGATAGATACATTTTTTCTTTTAGAAAAAACATATTGTTTTCATCAAAAAGAAATATTTCTATTATCAGCTTTTTTGTAAAAGCTGCAAACAAGCTATTAAAAATTATTTTTAATAAAAAAATAAGCTTTTTAGATATGATCTAAAAGTAAATAGATTAACGGATAACTTTCCAAAAAAGGAAATAAAGAACAATATAGATTTACTTTCTAAATCTATCATAGATAGCCAATGGAAAGGTTATCATGGTAAATTTTACAATGAGATTGAAAATGTTAATTACTCCTATAGATTTAAAAGATTATTAGAAATTATCAATGAATTGAAAGACATTGAAACAGTAATCGATTTAGCAGGTAATGAAGGTTATTTTTCTTTTTTGTTGTCTAAGGAAATGGATTTAAAAAGAATTGTTTTAGTTGATTATGACGAAAATGCTATAAATGAGGCATATTTAAATAGTAAGAAGTTAAACATTAATAATGTCACGCCTCTTTTATTAAATTTCATGTTTACACCTGATTTATTAGGAACTTCTAAAAGACTAAAGTCCGATTTGGCAGTTTCTTTGGCTGTAACGCATCATTTAATATTAACTGGTAAATTTTCTTTAGCTGCAATTTTTGAAAGACTTATTATGTTTTCAAATAAATATGTGATAGTAGAATTTATGCCTTTAGGGTTATGGAGTATTGAAACAAAAATAAAACAAGAATTGCCTGAATGGTACACTATTGAATGGTTTAGAGATGAATTTGTAAAGTCTTTTAGTTTGCTAATTGAAGAACAATTAGAAGAAAACAGAATTGTTTTTGTGGGGAAAATTAAATAGAGGTAAATGAAAAAAGTAATTAAAAATAAAATTATTTCCTTTTTAGATTTTGTTATAAAAAAAACTATAATAGCTGTCTATGGAGTTAATTCAAATATTTATAAATTACTCTTTAATAATATAGATTTAAAAGAAAAAGAACAGATTCACAATAGTATTTTAGATAAGAATGTTAAGTTGTATCCACCTTACAGGCTTTTGAATTCAAATGTTGGAGAATACACATATATTGCAGAGAATGTGATTCTTAATAATACTACAATTGGCAAGTTTTGTTCAATAGGTCCTAATTTGATTTGTGGCTGGGGAATACATCCAACTAACGGCTTATCAACACATCCTATGTTTTACTCAACACAAAAACAAAATGGTACCACATTAAGTGAAGTTGATAAAATTAAAGAAACAAAAAACATTGTAATTGGTAATGATGTTTTTATAGGAATGAATGTCACGATCCTCGATGGTGTAAAAATTGGTGACGGTGCTGTTGTAGGTGCAGGAGCATTAATTTCTAAAGATATTCCGGCGTATGCAATTGCAGTTGGAAATCCGGTCAAAATAATAAAATATAGATTTGATGATGCTAAGATTGAGCAACTTTTGAAAATCAAGTGGTGGGATTTTGCAAAAGAAGATTTGCCTTTAGTCGAAAAACACTTTTTCGAAGTAGAAGAGTTTATCAATAAGATGAAATAAATAATTCTTTAAAATTTAAAAATAAGATTAATTAAAATGGCGTTAATTTCAATCATCACCATTAATTATAATAACCTCGAAGGTCTAAAAAAGACTATGAACAGTGTTATTGATCAAACCTGGCAGGAATTTGAGTATATTGTTATTGACGGGGGATCAACAGATGGCAGCGCTGCTTTTATTGAATCAAAAAAAGATGATATTGACTATTGGGTGAGTGAAAAGGATTCTGGAATTTATAATGCTATGAACAAAGGAATTGAGAAATCCAGTGGCGATTATTTGTTGTTTTTAAATAGTGGAGATCTTTTTTTTAATAACAGAATTTTAGAAGAAAATCATAGGCATGTTAAATTAATAGACATAATTTATTTTAATTTAAATGTTAGTGATGGAATAAAATCAAAGGTTGTTAAATATCCTGAAAAGTTATCTTTTTCTTATTTTGTACATGATAGTTTACCGCATCCGGCAACTTTTATAAAGAGAAATCTATTTGAAAAAATCGGTATGTATGATGAAAATCATAAGATTGTTTCAGATTGGAAATTCTTTATTTTAAGTATATGTAAATTTAATCATTCCTATGTGAGGATAGACTCTGTTTTGTCAACCTTTTATTTAGATGGATTAAGTTCTGTTCCAGAAAATAAGAAGCAAATTAAATTAGAAAGAATAAAAATTCTAAAAGAAGAATTTAGTGCTTTTATGAGTGATATTTATGAGCTTGAAAAATATCAAAATCTAATTTATAGTTTGCGAACATCAAAGAAACTTAATTTTCTAATAAAATTAGGTGTAATAAACAAATTTTAAATAATTCTTCATCAATTATGCCTCTTCCTGTAATTTCCATCATAGTTCCATGTTATAATCAGGCTCAATATTTAGATGAAGCTCTCAATTCAGTGCTTAATCAAACGTATGAGAATTGGGAATGTATAATTGTTAATGATGGAAGTCCCGATAATACAGAATTTGTTGCACAAAAATGGTGTGCAAAAGATATTCGTTTTAAATATATTTTTCAAAAAAATGCAGGTCCAAGCGTTGCTCGTAATTCTGCTATAGAACAAGCAAAAGGAGAGTTCATACTACCACTAGATGCAGATGATAAAATTGCTCCGGAATATATTGACTTAGCTTTAAACTCTTTTAATAATGAAAGTTCTTTAAAAGTAGTTTATTGCAAAGCTGAAAAATTTGGAGATGAGCTTGGATTATGGAATTTGAAACCTTTTTCCCTTTATAACTTAAGCAAGAAAAACATGATTTTTTGCTCTGCTATTTATAAAAAAAGTGATTGGAAAAGAGTAGGAGGATATGATGTTAAAATGGACAGGGGAATTGAAGATTGGGAGTTTTGGATTGCTATATTAAAAGATGGGGGTAATGTAAAGCGTTTAGATTTTATTGGATTTTATTATCGCATAAAAAAGATATCCAGACATAAACAGTTTGATGAAAAAACAGAAAAAAATACAGTTGAATACATGTGCATCAAACACGCTGATTTTTTTGTAAACCAATTAGGCTCATCAATAGAACTAAACAATGATTTAGAACAAACCAGGAACGATTATAGGCGAAAACTTAAAAGCAAGAAATTCGTTATTGATGTCTTTTTTAATACTTTTTTGGGTTTTACAATTTTTAATAATAAGAATGATTTATATTAAATAATGTTAGTCTCAATAATAATTCCCGTTCACAAAACTATAGATTACTTTAAAAGTTGTGTAGAAAGTGCGCTATTGCAATCATACAGCCATATTGAAGTACTTATAGCATGCAATGGAGAATTGGAAATTCAAACTTGCAAGAATTTTTTAAATATAAATGACCCAAGACTTATTTATTTAAAAACAAAGCCCGGTCGACATAATGCAAGAAATGAAGCTTTGTTAGTGGCTAAAGGAAAGTACATTCAATTTTTAGACTATGATGATTTGTTATTTTTAGAAAAAATTGAAACCCAAGTTTCACTGTTGGAAAGTGCAAACAGTACAGGGGCAATTTCTATTACAAAATGGAAAAAGTTTAAAAATGAATTAAATGAAAGTTATAATTTTCCATATAATAACATATTTGAAGAAGAGAAAATTGATGCCCGAAAATTAATTCGGAAATTATCAGTTAATGGAGGTTTTATTGCTACTGGATCATGGTTAATTCCTAAAGTTTCAATTGGTAATATCCAATGGATAGACAGTCCGAATGATGATGCTGTTTTTTTATCAGGCATATTAAAAGAAAATCCTGAAATCATAATGGTTTCTGAAACTTATGCAGGATATAGAATTCATGATGAAAATACAAGTTCTTTATTTAAAAAATCAGAATTAGATAAACTTTTAATGAGTTGGGAATTAATTTACCAGAACTTGAACGCCCTGAATATATTCGAAGTAAATCTTTATTTGTATAAAGCATATCTAAATCTAATTCGTTATTCCAAAGTCGTGAATGGGTATCGAATTCTATTTATAATTTATAAAACACTAATGTTTGGATTTAAATCTAAACTTGGTTTTAACTTGGTTTTAGATCTAAAAAGAATGTTACTTAAATAAGAGAAATTGAAATCAAAAATACTTATAATAGGCCCAATTACGGATTTTGGAGGAAGAGAGTTAGAAGTAGGCTTTGTTTCTAATGTATTGTCATCAAAATATCAAGTTGAGGTATGTTCTACTGTGACTATTTCAAAAAATACTCAGGTTTTAGATTTTAGTAAAAGTCTTCCCGTTTTTTCTTTAAAAAGTAGAGTGTTTAAAAACTTCGGGGTGATTAAACTTTTGGCGTTTATCAGTTATTTAAAGAACAATTGTAAAGGGTCAGTTCCGGATTATGCCAATAACGAATGGGCCAAAAAGCATTATAGTTATGATGCTAAAGCCTTAAAAGTTTTAAATACCCTGATCCCTAAATATAATTTGGTTGTTTTTTTGGTCAGTTATCATCGAATTACGTAAAAGAGATTATCGAAATTTGTCATCATAATAAAATCAAATTTGTTTTTAGAACAACAGGTAAAATTTTAGATTATCAGAATTATGATTATTTAAATTATGTTGATTTATTTATTCATCATTCTGCAAACAATGCAAATGGTCTTAAAATAAATACCCATAACTATACAGTAATTGATCAATGTGCTTTTAATGAAGAAGAATTGCTGAAAATTCCGGTAGTAAAAAATAAAGTGAAAACATTTTTGACCATCGCACGTTTAGAAAAAGAAAAAAACATTGATATCGTTATAAAAGCTTTTTTAAAGGTTTCCAACAATGATAAATTAATTATTATTGGTGAAGGATCTGAATATAATAATCTGAAAAAACTAGCGAAAAACAATGACAATGTTGTTTTTACAGGATTTATACCGAATCATAAAACAGCTGATTTTTTTAAACAGGCAGATTGTATTATTATTTCGCATTACGATTTTGAAACTGGTCCTTTGACAGGTATTGAAGCTATGGCAAGCGCAAGATTAATTTTGTCAGCAAAAACCGGTGCCATGGAGGAGCGATTCAAAAGAATTAATATCGCCTGGTTTAATAATACAGTAGAAGATTTATCTGAAGAAATGATAAAAATCAAAAACATTGACGCAGATCAGGCTGAAAAATTATCAATAGAAATTAGGGACAGATATACTTCAAGTTTTTCGAAAGAAAATATTAATGCAAGATATTTAGAAGAAATAGAAAAAGTAATGGCTGTATAATGAGAAAAGGAAAAAATATTTCAAAAGATATTTTATTACCGGTTTCGGATTCAAATCACCGAATAATAATTCCTTTGTATATACCGAATGAAGAAGATTATTATAAAGATGCTTTTGCCATTTTTACCTATTGTCTGACTTCAATTCATAAAACTTCAATTTCAAATATAAAAGTATCTGTAATAAGCAATGGTTCTTGCAGTAGCGTAAATGCTAAATTATTTCAGTTACAAGAAGAAAAGTACATTGATGAACTAATAATCGAAAAAGAAAGTATTGGCAAAGTAAACAGTATTTTAAAAGCATTGCGTACAGCCGAAGAACGTTTGGTTACAATTACAGATGCCGATGTTTTATTTGATAATGATTGGGAAAAAGAAGTTTTAGATGTTTTTAATGCTTTTCCCAAAGCGGGATCGGTAAGTCCTGTTCCTGTTTTTAGAACCCATTTTAGATTAACATACAATATATGGTTTGATAATTTATTTTCATCACGATTAAAATTTCGTCCGGTAAAAGATCCCGAAAGCATGACATTGTTTGCTAATAGTATTGGCTGGCCATGGCTTGATCTCAAGTATAAAGATGTTATTGCAACCTTAAAAAGTAAAGAAGAAACTATCGCAGTTTTAGGAAGCTCTCATTTTGTATGTACCTATAAAAGAGAAGTTTTTTCTAAAATGCCTAAAGATAATACGATCTATAAATTAGGTGGTGATAGCGAATATTTGTACACAGATCTCCCGGTTCTTAAATTAGGAGGATATCGTTTGGCCACTTATGGTAATTATGCGTACCATTTAGGAAATGTTTTAGAAGACTGGATGACTGAAAAGCACATTGGGTTAAAAGAAGAAGTCAAAAAAACTCAAAATATTGAAACCTTAAAAGTATTAAGTGCCAGGCCATTTTATTATTTTTTTACTGAAAAAGTTTTTAAAAAGTTTCTTAGATATCCAGTGCTTTGCAGATATATCTTAAAAAGAAAAGGGCTTTCAGAAAAACAATTAAATGATTTACTACAATGATAACAATAGTTCTAACCAATCGTAACCGTGATTTACAGACTGTAAAGAATTGTTTTGATTCTCTCGCAGAGCAATCAAATGACGATTTCGAATTGTTTTTTGTAGATTATGGATCAGAGCCAAATTATGTCGATGATTTAAAACAATTGATTGCAAAATATCCTAAAATCAAATCTATAATTTCTCCGGTTTCCGGGCAGTTATGGAATAAATGCAGAGCCATAAATATTGTATTGAAAAAATGCAATACACCTTATTTTTTTGTTGGAGATATCGACATGCTTTTTCACCCTGATTTTATAAATAAATTGCATGAACTTAAAAATAAAGATAAAGCAACCTACTTTCAAGTTGGTTTTTTAAGTCAAAAAGAAACTGCACTTCAAAGAGATTTTCATAATGCAACGGTAGATTTTACTTCAAGAAAAGAAGCTACCGGAATGACCTTGTATCCAACTCAATTGTTGAAAGAAATAAATGGTTACAATGAGTTTTATCATGGCTGGGGCGCTGAAGATACTGATGTTCATATTCGACTTCACAATCTCGGAATTAAAATTGATTTTTTTGAAAAAGAGGTTCTGTTAAAACACCAATGGCATCCAAAAACATACCGAACTAATTTAAGCACAGATCCATATCATTTTGAATTGGAAAGAATAAATCATTCCTATATTCAGATTTCTCAAACCAGCAAACAAACAAAAGCAAATATTAACCAGCAGTGGGGAGTTTTACCGGAAGAAAAAGAATATTCTAAATTATCAGGTCAGCCGGATTTTACAATTGAGATCGAACCAGAAACTTCAAAAGTAAATGCATTATTAGCACAACTGGATAATTTTGAGAATACAGTGGTTTCAATAATAGTTAAAGACACATCTGATCGCAATAAGAGAAAACAATTTGCAAAAAGAATGTTAGGAAAAAAGTATCTGGAATTTTTACCGATGAAAAGTGTAAATAATGCGATATTACAGGAAATTGTAATGCATTACAGGAATCTGCCATATCAATATTCATTCGACCAAAATAAAAATCTAATTACCCTTAAAATTTATTTTCGATAATGAAGATACTTATGGTTTCAATTCCATCACTCCATTTTTTTAGGTGGACAAGTCAGCTTCAGGATTCTGGACATGAAGTATATTGGTTTGACATTACCGGAATGAGTGAAAAGTCTGAAAGGCTAAATTGGGTATCTCAAAAAGTAGGCTGGAAATTAAAATGGAATTACCCCGGAAGATTGTTTGTAAAGAAAAAATTTCCAAAAGTCTATCAATTTCTTCAATATTTTAATGAGTACAAAACGGCATCGGTTTTTGAACAATATTTAAATGAAATTAAGCCCGATGTTGTTCATAGTTTTGCTTTATATCTGTCATGTACTCCCATTATTTCTGTAATGGAAAAAAAATCAAATCAAAAATGGATATATTCTTCCTGGGGAAGTGATTTGTTTTATTTTCAAAATGATAATAAATATTTAAAAGATATCAAACGGGTTTTGCCAAGAGTCAATTACTTGTTTACAGATTGCAAAAGAGATTATGAAATAGCAAAAAAACATGGTTTTTCGGGTGATTTTCTTGGTATTTTTCCTGGTGGAGGCGGATTTGATTTGGCTCATATGAAACAATTTAAATTACCTGTCGACCAACGAAATGTCATTCTGCTCAAAGGTTTTCAAGGAAGATCGGGTAGGGCTATTTCGGTTTTAAAAGCAATGGAATTTCTTAAAAACGAACTTTCCGATTATTCGATAGTTGTTTTTGGTTCGGATAAGGAAACTTTAGATTATGCAAAAAAGTCGATACTAAAAGATTGGACCAATTTCCAAATAATAGGAAAAGTTTCGCATCAGGAAGTTATAGAGCTTATGGGGAAATCTAAAATCTACATTGGTAATAGTAATTCAGACGGGATCCCGAATACTTTACTCGAAGCCATTTGCATGGAAGTTTATCCTATTCAGTCAAATCCGGGTGGCGCAACCGCCGAAGTTATAAATCATGGTGTGAATGGTTTGCTAATCGAAAATTGCGAAGATGTTTCTGAAATTAAATCGAGGATTCTGGATGCTATTTATCGCCTGCTTTCGGAAGATTACCTGAAAAATGATCTGTTACAATTAGAATACAATTATTT
The DNA here is from genome assembly GCF_979258275.1 of Flavobacterium sp. AC274. Classification (NCBI taxonomy): domain Bacteria; kingdom Pseudomonadati; phylum Bacteroidota; class Flavobacteriia; order Flavobacteriales; family Flavobacteriaceae; genus Flavobacterium; species Flavobacterium sp. AC274. Next base: position 1,475,179 of record NZ_OZ409852.1, read on the forward strand.
AAAAGAAAAAGTAAAAGACAGCTATAATAGCTTAAACGCTAAGTCAATAGAAATTAAAAATTAATTTAAGTGCAAAAAAGTATTTCAACTCAAGAAGATATTAAACAATTAATTATTGATATTGAGCAAAAATGGCCTGTAGATTTATGGAATATTAACGGCATTGATATTTGGCCTTATGTTAGAATTAAGATATATATAGATTTCTTAGTTCAAATGAATAAATCAAACATATCAACTGACAGCAATAAGCAGACTGAGAAGAAAAAATCTAATTTCTTAGTCCGTATTTTTTTAATGATTTTAAAAATAACGGGGGCTTTCGTGAGATTAGTTGCGTTTTTTTTAAGGTTGAAAAACAAAAAGATTTTATTTTTTGGCTCACATATTCATAGGGTTTTAAATGATGATGCTTATTTTAATAGATTTTATGATTCAATGATTGAGCATCATAAATTGGAGGATGAGGTTTATATGGTCGAATATCAAAAAACCTATGACAAGATGTACAATCCGAATGCTGTAATAGAATTAAAAAAGCATTTGAATGATTTTACTTTATTATCCAAGTTGTTTTCTGGTTTCAGGAAAAATAAAAATACCGTGCATTTAGAGGGATATGAGGAGTTTCACTTATGGCTGTCAGCACATTTTTTTGAATTGAAAAGAGTAAGAATTTCAGAGAAAGAATTAATTAATTGGACCAATAAAATAAAATCGCTAAAACCATTTTACAGATTATTTTATAAAATAGTAAAACCGTCAAAAATAGTTTTTCTTGGATATTATGGATTGGATGATTTGACAGCAGCCCTATTAGTAGGAAATGATTTAAAAATTATAACAATAGATTTTCAACACGGGCCACAAACTAATATTCACATGGCTTATACAAGCTGGACAAAAGTGCCAAAAGAGGGTTTCAATATAATGCCTGTTGAATTTTGGAATTGGGATTCAAGATCAAAAAGCAATATTGAAGAATGGGCATCTACTACACAAAACGTTAAGTCAATATTGGTTGGGCAGCCCTTTGTTTCGTATTATCTAAACAAATACAAAACAATAGCGAAAAGTGATGAAAAACAAATTTTTTATAGCTTACAAACCACTCCATTTTCTATTGAGGATATGATTACGCCTAAAATTATATCATTAATAAAAAAAACAGAATTGAAATGGATTTTTAGATTGCATCCACGAACTAACATAAGTCTCCAGGAGCTAAATGATTTTTTAATTTTAAATAATATTAATGATAAAGCCGTAGCTCAGGATGCATTTCAAACTCCTTTGCCAGAATCACTTGTTCGTTCTTTCTTGCATGTTACAAATTATTCTGGTTGTTTAATTGAAGCTTATTTAATGGGAATCCCGTCATTATTAATTCATAATATGGGTAAAGAAATGTTTAATTTATATATTGATGATAAAAAAGTGTTTTTTATAGATCAAAAGGAATCAAATTTCGAATCAGATTTTTCGACTCTTATTGAAAATATAGGACGAAACAGTACAGTTAATACAGCGTTAGAAGTTTATAATCCCTTAGCATAATTTAATTGTTAGGATGTTAATTAATATTGAATTTTGAATACAAAAGAAAATTTTTTGTGGATTTCTAACCTGCGTGTTATTGCTATTATAGCAGTCATTTTTGTGCATACAGCATCGCCGTTAGTAGTGAAATTTGGCGTGTTGTCAAATGAATTATGGAACTATGCTAATTTTTATGATGCGATATTTCGCTTTTGTGTTCCTGTATTTGTTATGATATCAGGAGCATTATTGCTGAATAAGCAATATGAATTGAGAACTTTTTTATTAAACGCTTTATAAGGATTGGCCTGCCATTCTTTTTCTGGAGTATTTGTTATGTTTTATATTCGATTTTTATAAAAACAGATGATTACAAAAAGCTGCATTTTTTGGTATCATTAAAAAACTAATCAGATCTGTTTATTTTGGAAGCGCCTATCATCTTTGGTACGTATACATGCTTTTCGGATTAATATTAATTATCCCAATTTTGAATGTCTGGATTAGCAAAGCAAAAAAAATGAAATTCATTATTTTTTGTTGCTATGGTTCATAACGCTGCTATTTAAGAATTTTGGCTTTGAAAATTATAAACCTGCAATAGATTTTTCTTATTTTTCAGGATATGTTGGCTATTTGGTATTAGGATATTATTTGTCTGTAATAGAGATTAAGGATATAAAAAAATGGAAAATAATAGCAATATTGGTTTTTATTTTAGGTTCGCTTATTACCTTTTTTAGCACCTATTGGTTTTCTGTTTCAAAAGGCAAAATCGATACTTCATTGTATGATTTTTTTAGTTTTAATGTCCTTCTTGCCTCAATAGGATTTTTTCTGTTTTTTAGATTATCTGATTTTTTAAATAACAAAACCAATGTTGTTTTGGTTCAAATTAGCAATTTGAGCTATGGTATTTACTTAATCCACGTTTTGGTTTTATCTATATTAGATAGTTTTGGCATAAACGCATCATTTATTAATCCAGTAATAGGAACTCCAATCACAGTTTTCTTATGCCTTAGTATTTCAACCCTTATTATAAAAATAATAAATTCAAATAAGGTTGGATCTTACATTTCAGGCTAATCCTCTTTTAAATAAAACTTTAATAAACATAAACTTTATTATTACAAAGTGCCTTTTTTTAACTTTTAAAATTACTTTTGAGGCATTAAAAAGTATTACTTATGAAAAAAACAGCCATTATTCCGCTTCGTAAAAATTCTAAGGGAATTCCAGGAAAAAACAAGAAAAAAATGTTAGGACGCCCGCTTTTTTCATGGGTTCTGACAGAAGCAATTTTTTCGGAATTGGATGAAGTTTACATTTTTACAGATGATCAGGAAATAATCGATTATATAAATAAAGAATACCATTGGTCGCCAAAAGTAAAAGCGCTTTTGCGTAATGATGAAAATGCGTCTGATACAGCCTCGACAGAAAGTGTGATGCTGGAGTTTGCAGAGACTATTAAATACGATTTTGATATTCTGTGTTTACTACAGGCAACTTCTCCAATGACAAAGGCAGTAGATATAAATGCCACATTAAATGAAATTATCGATAATAAAAAACAATCTGCATTAACGGTTGTAAATACGCATCGTTTTATATGGAATTCTGATGGAACATCTCAAAATTATGATGTTTTTAAAAGACCAAGACGTCAGGACTTTGATGGCTTGTTAATCGAAAATGGCGCGGTTTATACCACAACAAAAGAAGCTTTTTTAAATTCAAAAAATAGAATAAGCGGTTCGATTGGTTTGGTAAAAATGCCTGAAGAATCTCTTGTTGAAATAGATAGTACATCAGATTGGCATATCGTTGAGAATTTATTGGTAGAACGCCAGAAGAAAAGTAAAACACACCAAAAAATTGAATACTTAATACTCGATGTCGATGGTGTTTTTACCGATGGAAGTGTATATTATAATGCTGAAGGAGAAATGGCCAAAAGATTTGATATGCGCGATGGAATGGGATTGGAAATTATCAGGCAAAATCAGATTCAGGTCATTGCAATAACATCCGAAAATTCTGATTTAGTTGCGCAGCGAATGAAAAAATTGCAGATAAACGACACATTTTTGGGGGTAAAGGATAAATTTTCGTTTTTAACACATTTTCTTTTAGATAGAAATAGTAGTTTTGGCGCCGTTGCGTACGTAGGAGATGATGTAAATGATTTGGCAAATATTTGTAGTGTTGGATGGTCTTTTGCACCGGCAAATGCAACCATTACCGTAAAAGCAAATGCTGATTATATTTTAACCCATGCATCTGCATCCGGAGCAATAAGAGAAACTTGTGAAATTTTAATAAAATATAATAAACGTTATGAAGGAATATAAAAAACCTTATGTGATTGCCGAAATAGGATGTAATCATAAAGGCGAAATGTCAATAGCAAAAGAATTAATTAAAATTGCTAAGATTTTTGGAAATGCAGACGCAGTTAAATTTCAAAAACGAAATAATAAAGAACTTTTAACAGAAGAACAATACCACGCTCCCCATCCAAATGCATTAAACTCTTATGGAGATACTTATGGTGCGCACCGTGAATTTTTGGAATTTGATGTTAACCAACACCGCGAATTAAAAGAATATTGCGAAGAAATTGGTATCGTTTATTCAACATCAGTTTGGGATACTACTTCTGCAAAAGAAATTACATCATTAAATCCGGAATTCATTAAAATTCCTTCTGCATGCAACAATAACTTTGATATGTTAGGTTGGTTATGCGAAAATTATTCTGGTGAAATTCATATTTCTACAGGTATGACTACTAAAGATGAGACTGATATTTTAGTAAACTATTTTACTGAAAAAGGCAGAAACAAAGATTTAGTATTATACAATTGTACTTCAGGATATCCGGTTCCATTTGAAGATGTTTGTTTGTTGGATATCAATTTGTTAAAACAAAAATACGCAGATAAGGTAAAACATATTGGTTTCTCTGGTCATCACTTAGGAATTGCTGTTGATATTGCGGCTTATACTTTGGGCGCAAACATTATAGAAAGACATTATACTATCGACAGAACATGGAAAGGAACTGACCATGCAGCATCTTTAGAACCAATGGGTTTACGCAAATTATCTCGTGATTTAGATGCAGTTTATCAGGCATTAACTTTTAAATCGACTGATATATTGCCAATTGAGCAAGTTCAAAGAGATAAATTAAAGAACAAAAAAGTCTAAGACGAATGCTTTTTTCAAACAGAATTAGAGTTTTTTGGTGGAACGAAAAAATTATCCAGGGTAAGTCTAAAGAAAACTATGGAGATGTTTTGGGTAGATACCTTGTTGAAAAAATCTCTAATAAAAAAGTTGTTTTTGCATGGCCTAAAAAATTCTCTGTTTTAGATTGGTTTTCACCAATTTATGTAACGATAGGAAGTATTTTAACCAATGTAAATCATAAATGTATTGTTTGGGGCAGCGGAATTATCAGTAAAGATTCTAAAATAAAAAATGCTGTTTTTTTAGCTGTTCGCGGACCTCAAACTCGAAAGTATTTGCTAAGTCTTGGATATAAAGTTCCCGAAATATATGGAGATCCGGCTTTACTCTTGCCGGATTATTTTAATCCTGAAGTAACTAAAAAGTACGAGTACGGCATTGTACCGCATTACAATGATTATAAAATAGTTCAAAGCTGGTTTCAGGGACAAAATCATATCAAAATTATAGATATGATGACCAATGATATCGAGTCTAAAACTATTGAATTTTTAGAATGTAAAAAAGTGGTTTCGTCTTCTTTGCACGGAATCATTATAGCACATGCATATGGTATTCCGGCAGTTTGGCAGCCGTTTTCGGATGGTGTTTTTGGTGATGACATCAAATATCAGGATTATTTTGAGTCGGTACAAATACCTTCTTACAATCCATCAATTAGAACTAACGAATTCTCAGAGATAGAATTAGAGAAATTATTTGCAGAGAATGTTAGTTTACCTGATAAAGAAGTTATAGAGTCACTGAAAAAAGGTTTAATGGCAGTTTGTCCTTTTAAGAATTAGTTTAATAATAGAAAATATTATTTTAAAATACCACTTAGTGTTTAGGTTATGAGTAAAAAAGTATTTGTTTTTTTCCGGATGGTGTAGGACTACGCAATTTTGCTTTTACAAAATTTAAAGAAATAGGAGAAGAAAAAGGGTATGAAATCGTTTATTGGAATAATACTGTTTTCTCTTTAAAAGAGGAGCTAGGATATGATGAGGTTAAAATCGAAAATCATACAACGCATCCTTTAACGCCTGTTTATTCCAGAATAAGAAAACATATTGAATTGAATGTTTCTCAAAAAAATTCAATGATAAAGTCTACGAAACCTATAAATTTCCATTTAGTTACAAAGGTCTCAAAAACACTTTAAAAACCTTATACACTAAATTATTGATTGGTTTTAATTCTTCAGAAAAAGGAATTGTAAGGATCAGAAAGCGTATCAATGCCCTGGAACGTTCAACGACAAAATATCAATATTGTAAAGCACAATTACAGGAACATAAACCTGATTTAGTTTTTTGCACCACACAAAGAGCAACACAATCTATTAGTGCATTATTAGCAGCCAAAGATCTGGGTATTCCCGTAGTATCTTTTGTTTATTCATGGGATAATGTGCCAAAAGCAATGCAGGTTGTCGAAGCTGATTTTTATTTTGTATGGAGTGATTTAATGAAAGAAGAAGTCCTGAAATATTATCCTTTTGTACAAGAATCTCAGGTTTTTGTAACAGGTACGCCTCAGTTTGAACCTCATTACGATCAAAATTTATTTAAAAGCAGAGACGAGTTTTTTAATGAAAACAATTTAGATACTTCTAAAAGATATATTTGTTTCTCCGGCGATGACGAAACAACTTCTCCGCTAGACCAGTACTATCTGGAGGATCTTGCAAAAGCAGTACGAAATTTAAATGCAAAAGGCGAAAATGCTGCTATTATTTATCGTAAATGCCCCGTAGATGTCAGCACAAGATATGACGCAGTTATTAATGCTAACAAAGATGTAATAACTGTTCTTGACCCATTATGGAAACCTGCAGGTAAAAATTGGAACGAAATTTTACCAACCAAAGAAGATTTAGGATTATTACATAACGTTTGTGCACATTCAGAGTTCGTTACAAATGTATGCTCTTCTACCGTTTTTGATTTTGTTGCACATGATAAACCTTGTATCTATTTCAATTACGAACAGCCACAACTAAAAAAAGGAATCAGAGATATCGGTCAGAATTATAAATATGTTCATTTTAGAAGCATGCCTTCTCAGGAAGCGGCAATATTTTGTACAGATAAGACAACTTTGGAAGATCAGGTAAAACAAATTTTAGATAAAAAATTATCGAATGTCTCAGATGGCAAAAAATGGTACGAAATTGTAGTGGGAAAAAATCCAACACAAGCATCTTTGGCAATTTGGGATACAATCAATCAATGTATAAATAAATAATATGTTTTTTAATTCTATAGCATTTGCTATTTTTCTGCCAATTGTATTTTTTCTGTATTGGTTCGTTTTTAATAAAACAAAAAGCACTCAAAACGCTTTACTAATTATAGCGAGTTATTATTTTTATTCTTGTTGGGATTGGAGATTTCTGTTTCTATTAGTATTCTCTACGTTTCTGGATTATTACACCGGAATCCAGATTGAAAAAGGTAAATCTGAAAAAAGCCGAAAATTTTGGTTTTGGCTTAGTATTATAGTCAATTTAGGATTCTTAGGAATATTTAAATACTATAACTTTTTTGCCTCTTCTTTCTCTGATTTATTAAATTCAGCAGGAATAAAAGCCAGCCCAATTTTATTAAATGTGATTCTTCCTGTCGGAATTTCATTTTATACATTTCACGGTTTATCATACGTCATTGATATTTATTACAAACGAATAAAAGCAGAATATAACTTTGTCGATTATTCCTTGTTCGTAAGTTACTTTCCACTTTTAGTTGCCGGACCAATTGAGAGAGCAACCCATTTATTGCCACAGGTAAAAGTTAAAAGAGAATTTAATTTTGAAACGGCAAAAGAGGGAGTTTATCAAATTATATGGGGATTAGTAAAAAAAGTGGTCATTGCAGATACTTGTGCAACTTATGCCAATGCCATTTTTGATCATTATACATCAATGAACTCGTTTTCATTAATTATGGGAGCCATCTATTTTGCATTCCAGATTTATGGCGACTTTTCAGGTTATTCGGATATTGCTTTAGGAGTTTCAAAATTGTTTGGTTTAGATTTATTACGAAACTTCAATTATCCTTATTTCTCAAGAGATATTGCCGAGTTTTGGCGACGCTGGCACATTTCGCTTTCATCCTGGTTTCGCGATTATTTATATATTCCTTTAGGAGGAAGTAAAGGAGGACTTTGGATGAAAATCAGAAATACCTTTATCATTTTTGTGGTGTCCGGATTTTGGCATGGAGCCAATTGGACATATGTTGTATGGGGCTTTATAAACGCAGTTTACTTTCTGCCTTTACTTTTGTCAAATAGCAATAGAAATAATATGGATGCCATTGTTTTGAAGTGGAATTTTGATTCTGCAAAAGTAATAATGAGCATTTTGTACACGTTTTTATTAACCTGTATAGCCTGGGTGTTTTTTAGAGCAAGAACAATAACAGATGCAGTTTCATATCTAAAACGTATTGTTACAGATAGGCATTTTGGTTCTCAATACCTGGAAAATGAACGTTATAATTATGAATTATTACTATTAATTGGCGTTTTTGTTTTGGTTGAATGGAATAATCGTAACAAAGTCGAACCTCTTTCGGGTAAAAAAAGTTTACTGAAATTGAGCCTTGCTATTGCGGCAATACTTGCATTCGGAACTTATTCAGATTATAAAGAATTCATATATTTTCAATTCTAATGAAGAATTTTTTAATTTATATAGCCAAGATTATTCTTGTAACAATCTTACTGGCTATTGTTTTAGACGGACTTTACAGTGCGATGTTCATACAATGTAAAAACCGGGGAAAAATAGATCAGATTTATAATTCAGAAGGAAGGAAATATGATGTAGTGATTTTGGGTTCATCAAGAGCAAACAATCATTTTGTAGCTCCAATGTTTGAAGAAAAAGGATTAAAAACCTTTAATTACGGCATGAGTGGTTCACATTTATTTGAAACGGCTCTAATGCTAAAACTGATGATAGAGAGAAAATATCAAATTAAGAATGTGATTCTTGAAGCTGATTTAAACCTTTCCGGCAGTGATCAATCTGAAGGAATCGCTTCAAGATTTTTGCCTTATATTCATAATTCAAATGTTATTAAAGAGCATTTTCAAACACAAGAACATTTTAATGAATTGTATTATATTCCGTTTTACAGATATATTAAATATGAAGTAAGAATAGGATTTAGAGAAATGTTTTTTAATGCAATTCATAAAAAAACAATTCATTTAAATAATTTGGGATATAATCCTCTGGATGGAGTTGAGAATGGTAATATGAAAAACAATATTGTCAAATTAAATCCACTGCCGCATAACAAATACTATGAAGAAATCAAAAGTATCTGCAAAGCAAACAACATAAACCTGATTGTTGTAATGACGCCAATGTGTGAAAACGTAAAGGGCATGAATTATTTTGAAAAGGTAAAAAAAGCATATCCTGAAATCCATAATTATGAAAATGCAGTAGTCGAGAATAAATATTTTTCGTCTTGCGGACACATGAATGATACAGGAGCCAGAATGTTTACTGCCAGAATTTTAAAAGATTTTTTTAATAAATAGTAATTTATGAAACGGTTTTTAATTTTTACAGGTAAAATAATTCTTATTACAATTTTGATGTCAGTTGTATTAGACGGAATTTATACAGCAATTTTTATGCGATCTAAGGATCGTGGTAAAATTGAAACCGTTTTTAATTCAAAGGCCGAAAACTATGATGTGGTTATTTTAGGTTCATCAAGAGCAAATAATCATTTTATACCACAAATGTTTCAGGATAAAGGCCTAAAAACGTTTAATTATGGAATGAGCGCCGCGCATTTATTTGAAGCTTCCCTGATGTTAAAATTAATGGTGGAAAGAAAATGGAAAATTAAAAATGTTATTGTTGAAGCAGATCTTAATCTTGCAATTGGTCATAGGTCTAAACCAATTTCATCAAAGTTTTTGCCTTACATTCATAATTCAACTGTAATAAGAGATCATTTTAAAGATGAAGAAAGCTTTAATGAAATGTATTATCTGCCATTTTACAGATATATAAAATACGATTCTAAAATAGGTTTTAGAGAGGCGTTTTTTACGCTCATTCATAAAAAAACTAACGCTTTAGAAAATCTTGGTTTTTATCCGTTGCAAAAAAATAAAAATGGTAATATGAAAAACAATATTGTCAAATTAAATCCTTTGCCTCACAATAAATCTTACGAAGAAATTAAAAGTATATGTAAAGCTAATAACATTAATCTGATTGCTGTAATGACTCCTATGTGCGAGAATGTTAAGGGGATGGATTATTTTAATAAAGTAAAAAAAGCATATCCTGAAATTCACAATTATGAAAATGCTGTAACGGATGATAAATATTTTTCTTCTTGCGGCCATATGAGTGATGAGGGAGCCAAAATCTTTACAGCCAGAATTCTAAAAGATTTTTTAATAAATAACTTAAGTAAAAAGATCTTTTTAAGATGATAACATACTCTAAAATAGGAAAGAAAGGAAATTTGGGAAATCAGCTTTTTCAAATTGCATCTACTATTGGATTGAGTGTTGCAAATAAGCAGCAATATGCTTTTTTAGATTGGAAATATCAGCAGTATTTTAAAAATAAATTACCACTTTTAACATCCGATTTTTCAAACTTTATAAATGCTGAAGAGAAGGAATATAATTTTCATGAATGGGATATAAGAGATGGAGATTATGATCTTTCCGGTTGGCTTCAAACTGAAAAATACTTTGATACAGGATTAACCAAACATCATTTTGAGTTCTCTGATTCATTAATTAATCATATTAAAAAAAATATGAAAGTGCTTTTACGAAACGAACCATTTTGCTTTCAATAAGAAGAGGCGATTTCGTAAATCATCCGGATTATTTTCAATTGCCAATTAACTACTATTTGAATAGTTTAGCTCAATTTTTTCCAAATTGGCAATCCTGCAATTTGATTATTTTAAGTGACGATATTAAATATTGTAAATTTCATTTTTCTTTTTTAGAAAACGCCTTTTTTGGAGAAGATCTAAATGGTATAGAACAGCTTTGCCTGGGTTCATTGTGCGATGATTTTATAATAAGTAATTCTACTTTTTCGTGGTGGACAGCCTGGCTGGGCGAAAAAGAAGACTCCAAAATAATAAGGCCGTTAAAGAATTTTGATGGCGCAAAAAGTCAGGAACTTAATGATAAAGATTATTTTCCGGAAAGGTGGATAAAATACAATCATACAGAAGAGAGAATTAAACTTGAAGATGTAGTTTTTGATATAAAAAGCAAAAAAACAGACAAGAAGTTGCAGCATATATTTCGGCCTATTTTGATGTAAAAATCAATCTAAACCAGAGCGAAACAGAATCAGATAAAAATAGTTATGTTTTAAAGAAAGATTATTTTTTACCCCCTTTTGTAATTTATTCTTCTTATTTAAAATTGAAAGAAGATTCAAATACGTTAATTGTCAATAATGTAGTTAGATCCTTTAAAGTTTCTAAGCCATTAAACTATAAAGATTTTCTTTTACAAAAAGACTTCGGTTTGTTTTCGACTATTTTTTCATTTTCGAAAACCAAGGAAAACTCAAAAACTCAAAATCCCAACATTTATTTAAAAAGAAATAGCAATGCAGATTTTGAACCAAAAGAATCAATATTATATTTTTCAGCAGGACAATTTTGTGCAGCCGGAGCGTATGGTTATAGTTTTAAAAAATTTATGGGAAGAAAAGAAAGAGAATTAAAAAGAACTATTAAAAAAATACTTTCAATAAAATAATATGGCAGCAAAGCTACATGTCGCATACATTGTGTCTCATTATCCTCATAAAGTTTTTGGCCACGATGGGGGATTAGGAACCAGCGTTTACAACTTAGTTGAAAAACTTAGAATGAGCGATGTACAGGTTTCTGTTTTTGTGTACGGACAAAAGAATGAGTTTGTTCTGGAAGAAAATAATGTAACGATTTATAGCCTTACTGATAGCAAAGCCAAATTTCTTAAATTTTATTTTAACAGAAAAAAGATAGAAAAGCTTATCAATAATAAAATTCAGGAAAAGAATATCAATATTATTGAAGCTCCGGATTGGACAGGAATTACTGCTTTTATGAATTTTAAGATTCCGCTTGTAATTCGTTTTCACGGAAGTGATGCTTACTTTTGCCATCTCGAAAACAGAAAACAAAAGCCTAAAAATTTCTGGTTTGAAAAATTAGCCATAAATGGAGCAAAAGCTTTTATTGCCCCAACTAGCTTTGCCGGTGAAGTATCAAAAGAACTATTTAAAATAAAAAACAAAGAGATAAAAACGATTCATTACGGATTAGAATTAAAAAAATTTACAAACGATTCTCCTTTAATTTATGAAAAAGGGATTATTCTCTATGTAGGCACATTAATTAGAAAAAAAGGAGTTTTAGAATTACCCGAAATTTTTAATAAAGTGCGAAAAGAATTTCCGGATGCTAAACTGGTATTAATTGGCAGCGATGCTTCTGATATAAAAACAAACTCAGGTTCTACTTGGCAATTAATGCAAAGTCAGTTTAAAGCTGATGATTTAGAACATGTAAATTATTTAGGTAAAATTCCATATAACGAAGTTCAAAACCATATTAGAAAAACAAATATTTGTGTTTTTCCAACTTTTGCAGAAACTTTAGGAATGGTTACCATAGAATCAATGGCTATGCAAAAAGCCGTTGTTAATAGCAATATTGGCTGGGCACAAGAACTTATTATTGATGAAGAAAGTGGTTTTTTAGTGCATCCGGAAAATCATAATTTATACGCCGAAAGAATTATCCAGCTGTTAAAAGATGATACATATTGTTTGAAAATTGGTCAGCAAGCCTTAACAAGAGTCGAAACCAAATTTGATATTAATAAGGTAGTGCTTGAGAATATAGCTTTTTATGAAAAAATAATCGATCAAAACAGAAAGCACTAATGATTGTTATTTATCATCAATACAATAAAGTTGTCGAGATTGAACGTGAAGGAAAAAGTATTGCTTTTTCTCGAGCTAGTATTGTTAAAACACTTTTGGAGATTGCTTCTCAATATCCTGGCGACATACTAATTTGGTGTCATATCGATTTTAAATCAAATCTGAATTTTTCTAAGATTCAGGATATATTTCACCATTCAAAAATAATGGCGTCTTATAATCCTTTTCAAAATTCGTATTTACCGGGAGCGATTGGTTATGTTGAAGAATCACCGTTTATAAAAGTCAATAAAAAAGTAGCATATCCAACCTGGCAAATGAGCAGTTGCATTGGGGGTATTCACGCTTCAGTTTTAACAGTATTACAAGGTAATTTTGATACAATCAAAGATTTTGATTATTTCTTACATTCAACAGCAAAATTACTAATGCCAAAAGGCTTATTGTGTTATTCTGAGCCTGATTTACTGATAGCTTTTTCAGAGATAAGTCAGAAACAGAAAAACAGCACATTTCTATTATTTCGATTTGTAAAACAACATTATAAAACAAGTTGGATTTTTTTGCTTTTCCTGAATTTTTTGTTGTACGAGAAAAAAATAAAGTTTCTTCCGCTTATTTTTAGTTTCTTTTATTCCAGAATAAAAATAAATGAAAATTTGCTGAATGATATTAAAATACAATCTGCCAGAAAAGTAATTGAGACTGGAAATATAGATGTTATAATACCGACCATTGGGAGGGAAAAATACCTCAAAGATGTATTGACAGATTTGTCTTTACAGACACATTTGCCAAAAAACATTATAATTGTCGAGCAAAACCCAGAACCCGAAAGTGTATCAGAACTCGATTATCTTACCAGCCAATCGTGGCCATTTTCTATAAAACACATTTTCACACATCAGCCTGGCGCTTGTAATGCAAGGAATTTGGCTATAGCCGAAATAAAAAATGAGTGGGTTTTTATGGCAGATGATGATATTCGACTGGAAAAAAACTTTTTAGAACTTTGCTTTTCCTTTATAGAAAATTTTGGAGCAGAACAGGTTACATTTGGGTGTTATGCTCCGGGATATCCTCAAAATAAAAAAATAGACCAAAAGTTTCAATGGCCAAATTTTGGTTCCGGTTGCAGCATTGTAAAATCAAAAAATATAAAAGACATATTTTATAACATTGGTTTTGAATTTGGATATGGTGAAGATACCGATTTTGGAATGCAGCTAAGAAATTCAGGTTTTGATATCCTTTATGCGCCAAATCCGGAAATTCTTCATCTTAAAGCTCCTATGGGAGGTTTTAGAACAAAACCGGTTTTAGCCTGGCAAAAAGATGCAATTCAGCCTAAACCGTCTCCAACAGTAATGTTGTACAAAATATTAAATCTGAGTAAGCAGCAAATTAATGGATATAGAACAGTATTGTTTTTTAAGTTTTATAAATCACAAACCATTAAAAATCCATTTTTATACTTCTCTACTTTCAATAAACAGTGGAAACAAAGTGTATATTGGGCTAATGAATTAAATAATAAAAAATGAAATTTTCTTTAATTGTTTGCACATATATGCGTCCGGAGCCGTTGCTTAATTTATTGCATTCGGTTCAAAATCAAACACTTTATCCTGATGAAATAGTAATTGTTGATGGTTCTGTAAACGAAGAAACACAGAAGGCTTTAAATAATAAAGAATTTCAGAACCTAAAATATTTTTTAGTTTCTGATGAACACAGGGGGCTTACAAAACAACGAAATTTCGGAATTTCTAAAGTGGCAAATGACTCAGAAATTGTTTGTTTTTTAGACGATGATACTGTTTTAGAATCTGATTATTTTGCAGAAACAATAAAAACATTTCAAATAAATAAGGATGTTTCAGGAGTTGGTGGAGTTGCTGTTAATGAATACAAATGGAAACTTCAGGAACAAAATGTTTTATATAATAAAAACAAATTTTATTTATTTGAAGGTTACTATTATAAAGAAGGTCTGCGTAATGTGATGAGAAATTATCTTGGTCTTGCCTCAAATTTAGGACCCGGAAAAATGCCGGATTATTCACATGGCAGAACATGCGGGTTTCCGATGACGGGAAAGACGTATGAAGTAGATTTGCTGATTGGGATGTCGATGTCTTTCAGAAAAAGTGTTTTTGATAAGATTAATTTTTCGAGATTTTTTGAGGGTTACGGTTTATATGAAGATGCAGATTTTAGTTTAAGAGCTTTAGAATTTGGTAAAAATGTAATTAATACAAAAGCACATTTGTCACATTTTCATGCCGAATCAGGAAGACCAAATAAATATAAATATGGTATAATGGTAGTAAGAAACGGCTGGTATGTTTGGAGAATAAAAAATCCAACACCCGGTTTTAATGATCGTTTTAAATGGAATGCCATTATAATATTATTAACTGTTATTAGATTGAGCAATGTAATTACAGAAACAAAGAAAAAAGAAGCGTTTACAGAAGCAATGGGAAGAATCGTTGGCTGGTGGAGTTTGCTGTTTAATAAACCAAAATTTACGAAATGAAACCTAAAGTTTATATTTACGGCCTGTGTGATGTTTTTTATGACGGATACTATATTAAAGGTTTAAGCGAAGTATTTGGAAAAGTAGAATATAGCGTTTCAAAGTTTCCACGATTCACACAAGGAACTTTTGCCTTTATAATTGATGATGGTAATGGGGCTGTTAAAAACGTAATAATAGATTCCAGAGATTCATCCCAAATTGATGAAAAAGCTTTGGATTGGTGTTCTGTTTATGGCAAAGTAAACTATAATATCGAAAATTTAGAGAGTATCAACAAGGATAAAGTTATAGCAATTGGTCCAAGCTTTGGTATTAAAATTTGGAATTTCGTAGAAACAATTTATTATTTAATTTTAAATTTTAGCAGGTTTAGAGATTCAATTCCTTATAAGCGGGGTTTTATTGCCAATTATTGGAGGCAGTATAAACGATTTACTTTAAAAAAATATAAAAATGATTCGTCTTCAGATAATTATGTTTTTTTTATGAATAGTATTTGGAAACAAGAACCTGAAACAAATAATAATCGTGCATTGTTTATAAAATCCTGCAAAGACAATACAAAAGTATCTTTTGAAGGCGGATTTGCGGCTCGAAAAGATGGTAATAATTTAGGATTAGATGATTTAGTTTACTCCCAACGTATTTCTTTAAAAGTGTATCTTAAAAAAATTAAAAAATCTGCATTTGTGTTTAATACACCTGCTGTACTTTCATGTCACGGTTGGAAATTGGCCGAATTTCTAGCCTTAGGAAAAGCAATAATTACAACACATCATTACAATAAATTACCGGCAGATTTGCTGGATAATAAACATGTACTGTATGTGAATAATAGCGATGATATAAAAGAAGCAATTAATAAATTAACAACAGATGTTGATTTAAAAAGAAAGTTAGAACTTGAAAGCAGGGAATATTTTGACAAATATTTGGCTCCGGAAAAAGTTATTACAAGATTGATAGAAAAGATATAAAATGAAATTTGTAATAATAACACACGTCATACATATTCAGGACAGCAATCAGTATTTGGGCTATGGTCCTTATATTTCTGAAATGAATATCTGGCTAAAATATGTTGATGAAGTAAAAATTGTTGGATCATTAATAAAAAAACTCCAACAGTAATTGATATAGCATACAAGCATCAAAAAATTGATTTTGTCAGCGTTCCAAGTTTTAGTTTTACTAGTTTAAAAAATAATTTAATTTCAATTTTTAAATTACCGATAATTTTTGGAGAATATTCGGAGCAATGAAAGATGCAGATCATATTCATTTGCGTTGTCCGGGAAATATTGGTTTAGTGGGATGTATTGCGCAAATATTTTTCCCAAATAAAATAAAAACGGCCAAATATGCCGGAAATTGGGATCCAAAAAGTAAGCAGCCCTGGACATACAAACTGCAAAAATGGATTTTGAGCAACACTTTTCTAACTCGAAACATGCAGGTTTTGGTGTATGGTAATTGGGAAAACCAATCCAAAAACATAAAGCCCTTTTTTACCGCGACATATTCAGAATCTGAGAAAGAGAATTTTCAAAAAACAGGATTTGAGGAAACTATAGAATTCGTTTTTGTTGGAAGTTTAGTTGCCGGTAAAAATCCGATTTACGCCATAAAATTAGTGAAACAACTAATTAAAAAAGAACAAAACGTGGTTTTGAACTTGTACGGAGAAGGAATTGAAAGAAGTGTTTTGGAACAATATATTCAAGAAAACCAATTGTCGAAAAATATCATTCTACATGGTAATCAGGATAAGGAAACAATAAAAAAGGCTTATCAAAAGAGCCATTTTGTACTATTGCCTTCTAAAAGCGAAGGCTGGCCAAAAGCTGTTGCCGAAGCTATGTTTTGGGGATGTGTTCCTGTTGCCACAAAAGTTTCATGCGTTCCCTTTATGCTTGATAATGGAAACAGAGGTGTTTTGTTAGACATGGATCTGGATAAAGATGTGGCTTATATGGAAGAAATACTGGCAAATGAGGCAGTATTTTTTAATAAAAGTAAATCAGCTACAGAATGGTCACAAAAATATACAACTGATGTTTTCGAATCTGAAATTAAAAAGCTTTTAGAAAAATGAGAATTGTACAAATTATAGATTCCCTAGAAGCAGGTGGAGCTGAAAGAATGGCGGTAAATTACGCAAATGCTTTAGCTAAAAAAATATCATTTTCAGGTTTAATAGCCACAAGAAAAGAAGGAACATTAAGAAGTCAAATCGATTCGAAGGTTTCTTACCTCTTTTTAGAAAAGAAAAAAGCTATTGATTTTCAGTCTGTTTTTCGTTTACGAAATTATATTAAAGAAAATAAGATTGATGTTATTCAGGCACATAGTTCTTCTTTTTTTACAGCTGTTTTAGTAAAATTAACGTATCCCAAAATAAAAATTATTTGGCACGATCACTATGGCATTTCCCAGGATTTGTCTTCCAGGAAAAAAACAGGTTTAAAGTTGGGTTCATTCTTTTTTTGGGTATTATTTCTGTGAATTCAGCTTTAAAAGAATGGGCAATAAATAGTTTATCGTGTTCTAATGTTATTTATTTTCCAAATTTTATTGAAGACTCTTTTGGTTCAAACGAAGAGTTGGTTTTAAAAGGTGCTGAAGGAAAAAGAATTATTTGTGTGGCGAATTTACGTCCTCAAAAAAACCATAATTTAATAGTAGATACAGCTAATTTATTTAAAGATAAATTTCCTGATTGGAGTTTTCATTTATTTGGGAAAGATTTTAAAGATGCCTATTCTGAGGATTTAAAGAAAAAAATTATTGATTTAAAACTTGAAAATACCGTTTATTTTTACGGAACAACAAATAATGTAAGTTCGGCATTAAAACAATGTCAGATTGGTGTTTTAGCATCATTATCAGAAGGGCTTCCATTGGCCGTTTTAGAATATGGCTTATATAAATTACCAGTTGTTGCGACAAATGTTGGCGAAATTTCAAAGGTAATTAGCGATGAAAAAGAAGGATTAATTGCAGAATCCAACGATTTGAACCAATTTGCAGATTGTATTCAAAAATTGATAAATAATGAAACCTATCGAATAGATATGGGATTGAATTTAAATAAAAAAATACTTTTAAATTACAGTCAGGAAGTAATTCTTAAAGATTATGTTTTATGGTTGCATTCTTTGACTAATTTTGAGATTTAATATAGTATTTAAAAATAGATGAAAAAAACCTCATTATCATATGGTTATATAATTTTGATCCATGCATTAATTGCTTTAGCAGTTTTTGTACTTCCTTTTTTGTCAAAAATTTATGCTATTGTAGTACCCGTAATTGGTTTTTTAATTGTTGTAAAAAAGCAAAATAAAAATAATGAAGTTCTTTTAGTAGCAGCCTATATGGTTGGAGTTGAGGTTTTTTTGCGAATGACGGGAGGGAATTTTAATAATGAATATATTAAATTTAATATTATTGGTTTCATGCTTTTGGGAATGATTTATAGTAATTTTTCAACAAAGGCCTTTGTCTTTTGGTTTTTTTAATACTCTTAATTCCGGGTATATTGATGGCAGTTGCAGTTGCCAATTTTAATACAGATATCAGAAAGGCATTGGTTTTTAATTTATCTGGTCCAGTTTGCTTAGCCATTTGTGCTGTTTATATGTTTAAACGAAATGTTTTGTTTTCAGATCTGCAAAATATAGTCATGGCAATGGGGTTTCCAATATTTACAACTGCAATTTACTTATTTATATACAACCCAAGTGTGAAAGATGTAGTAACGGGAACGCAATCTAATTTTGCAACTTCTGGGGGATTTGGTCCTAATCAGGTTTCTACAGTTTTGGGATTAGGAATATTTATCTTTTTTGCACAGCTGCTTTTATTTTCAAAATCAAAAAAACTAATGTTTTTAAATGGGGCTTTGTTACTGTTAATTAGTTTTAGAGCCATAGTTACTTTTTCGAGAGGTGGTGTAATTACTGCAGTTGTTATGATTATGTGTTTATTGTTCTTATTGTACTATTTTTCAAGTCCAAGAGGCAAAAGTAAATTTACAACAGTTTTCATCGTAACGACTTTAATGGGGATTGGAATCTGGACCTATAGTTATTTACAAACTGGCGGGTTGATAGAGAAACGTTATGCGAATAAAGACGCCAAAGGGCGAACCAAAAAAGATCGTCTGGGAGGAAGAGAAGAAATCATAGATACAGAATTGAAACTTTTTGTAGATAATCCTATTCTAGGGGTAGGAGCAGGAATGGGAAAACAAGCGCGAGAGGAATCTTTTGGTATGGAAGCTGCCTCTCATAATGAAATTTCACGTATGTTAAGCGAGCACGGGTTATTTGGTGTTATGGGGCTTTTTGTATTATTTGTTACGCCATTTATTCTTTATTTCGATAACAAACAGCATTTATATTTTCTTTCCTTTTATGTTTTTTGGCTTCTTACTATAAACCACGCTGCCATGCGAACCGCGGCTCCAGCTTTCGTTTATGCCTTGACATTACTATCGGTCAAAGTGAAGATTCCTGAAAAACCTGAAAATTAGGTAGTTTATATTCTTTTTTATAATACATTTGTTCTACGTTTTAGCCCCAAACCAAAACCAAATAAACCAATGTTTACAAAAAATAAAATTCATTTCGAGATATCGGAAAGAAAAGTATTGCTACATGCTTTCGATGCTTTTTTTGTCCTGTTTACGCTATATCTCTTAAATCTGCTTTTTGATTTTCAGTATTTCCAATTTTCAATTACAAATTATTACAGGGAGATTGTTCTAATATCCTATATATACATTTTCGGTTCCATTTTTGAAATGTATAACCTGCAGGTTGCAAGTAATCAGTTTCAAATTCTTAAAAGCACTGTTTTTACCGCAACAACTACTGTATCAGTTTATCTGTTAACACCTGTTTTATCTCCGGAATTACCCAAAAACAGAATAGCAATTGTAATATTTTATTTTGCTGTTTTGTTTGCCTTATTGTTTTGGAGATACATATATGTTTTTTTTCTGGCTTCTCACCGTTTTGTTCAAAATGTAGTTTTGATATGTGATAAGAACCAGGTTGAAGAACTGGTTTTAGGACTCGAAAATGTTGATCCGCATTATAAAATAATTGGTTTTGTAAATTCAGATTCTGATTGTGAAAAAGATTTAGATTTTCATTACGTAAAAGAAATTAAAAAGGAAAATCTGGAAGATTTTGTAATCAACCACAATGTTGCCGAGATTGTCATTGCTTCTCAAAAAACTGACGGAATTACAGCCGATTTATACCAGCAATTACTCCATTTGCTGCAATCAGGAAATATTATTCGGGAGTATACGCAAGTATACGAAAGTAAAACACAGCGTATCCCGGTACAGTATATTGCCAGAGATTTTTACCGTTTTTTCCCTTTTAGCCGTAGCAATAATAATAAATTGTATCTGTTGCTGGCGCGAGTGCTTGAGTTCTTTTTCTCGTCTGTAGGTTTGTTGATATGCATGGTTTTGATACCATTTATATCTTTTGCAAATCTTTTAGGAAACAAAGGAAAGTTATTTTACACGCAAGAGAGAGTAGGTAAAAATGGTGATGTTTTTAAAATCTACAAATTTAGAACCATGGTCGAAAACTCTGAAGCAAACGGAGCCGTTTTTGCAACAGCTTCAGATAAGCGTATTACACCATTTGGCAAGTTTATGCGTAAATCAAGAATTGACGAATTACCACAGTTTTTTAATGTTTTAAGAGGCGATATGGCAGTAATTGGGCCAAGGCCCGAACGTCCGTTTTTTGTTACTGAAATTGCACAGATAATGCCATTTTACGAAACAAGACACGTCATAAAACCAGGACTCACAGGTTGGGCACAGGTAAATTACTCTTATGGAGAATCGATAGAAGAGAGTTTGATAAAATTACAATATGATTTATATTACATCAAACACCGAAGTATATTTCTGGATTTAAGCATCACCTTCAAGACAATTACAACAATTGTCTTTTATCGCGGACAATAATTAGATAATGATAGGAATACGTTTTTTGTTTCGTATTGCTATTCTTACCAAAACAAAACCACTTGTAATTATCATTGGTAAAACAATTATAAAATGAGCTTTATTGATCATAAAGATGCTATAGATTACTAAGAAAATCAAATGTAAAACAGCAAATCGATAGGTCCATTTTTTGTTTTTTGCAATGGAGAGAAAAATCAAAATAAGCAAAAGCGGACTAAATAAAAGGACATTGTAGTTCATTGATAATTCCAGGTGGAAAGAATAGAAACCAACACAAACAAAAAAGATTCCCATTAAAGTTAAAACTAAAAGATAAATTTTGTCTACAACTTTGTTGTGTGCTAAAACTATAAAAGCCAAAATGATGAGGTAAGAATAAATATTATTCCACCATGAAGCAGGTGTTTCTTTTTCGAAAAAGAGAAGTGTTTTGCTTTTGGCAGCCAAAGGTTTATTTTGAAAACTTACTTTCTCTAAACTGTTTTTTAATTCAAATGGCAAAAATATTCTCGTCCCCAATTGGTCTACTTTTGTTCCGAAAATAATGCTTGTGCCTAATTTTTCGTAAAAATGACCATCAAAATAAGGGTATAAAATAGATCTGTAAGTAATGTCTGTGTCGCCTTTTTTCACAATTACATTTTCATTCAAAGTGTTATTGATAATATCAACAACCATCGAAGTACAATTTTTATCAATAAATTTATAGGTGTAATAGCGATCTTCAGAAAGCAGAGTGGCGTTTAATTTATCAAAAAGCTTTTGTTTTAAATCCTGCGAAATAAGCAATTCCTGCTCAAAAACACTTCTTTTTTCAATATTATATTCCTCCATAAATTCAGAGAAAGAGTGTGTGATTACAAAGTATTGTAAGTCTCCCTTGGTGAATTTTGCAACGAAATTTGGAGTTCTAAAATCAAAAGCGCCATAATTATAAACAACATCAAGATTATTTGCCGGATCAGAAACCCTAATCGCCGTATGTCCGAAATAGGAATAGGTTTCGTTTCCTAAACCACAAGTAAGAACGCTAATTCTTGCATCTTTTGATAGAGGTACACTTTGGCCAAAACCAATACTGAAACTTAGTAATACTAATAAATTAAAAAGTGTTTTAAAATTGACTTTTTTCATGATTAAAAATTTTAAGAAGTTTGATGGTTTTTAATTTTTATCTAAAGATACCTAAATCTACTTTCAAAGAAAAAATATTCGAATACAAAGCAGTACTTTGGTTTCCTAAATCAGTCAGGGCATAATCAACCTGAATGCCTTTGTATTTGAATCCCAAACCAATATTGGGTTGGAAATTTATTTTTTCAGTATTATCCAATTGTGTAACATTTTGGAAATTTCCCGCTCCGGCTCTTAAAAAACAAGCTCAGTATATCCAAATTCAAAACCTACAGCCGGATCAATGCTCACAACTTTTGATGAGATAATATCGTTTGTTTGTTCAAAACGCATATTCAAATTTGTAGCAACCAAAAGACTGTAATCATTATGAAATTCTATCTTTTTTGAAACCCCTAATTGTGCTTTTGGTAAGGTAATTTCAGTACTTTCAGGGAGTTCAGTATTTTGTCCCGGAATTGCATTGGCAATTTTTTCGTATTCTTCTTCGTCAATATTCCAAACATTATAAGTCGTTGTAATATCGCGAAGCATTAAACCAAATTTCCAGTCATTTTTTTCAAACTGCAAACCAAAATCAAAACCAAATCCCCATGAATTGGCAAATTTTCCAATAACACGTCGAATTATTTTTGCATTTACGCCATATTGAAAACCTTCAACGGGCAATTTTCTTGCGTATGAAAAAGTAAAACCATAATCAGCGGTCGAAAACAAGCTAATTCTGTTATAATCAATATTTCCCTGACTGTCGATCAATTCTGTTGTGTCCATAATATCATCAACACCAAAACGAATCATCGAAATTCCCCAGGCACTTCTGTCATCAATCGGGCTTGCATATCCTATATAATCATATTGTGCAATATTTGCAAAGTAATTGGCGTGCATTAATGAAATCTGATGATCTTCAAGATGTGTCAAGCCTGCCGGATTCCAATAAACTGAATTTACGTCTTCTGTAGAAGCAACTACAGCGCTCGACATTCCTAATGCTGCGGCGTCAACACCAATGTTCATAAACTCATTCGAATATTTCCGAACAGTTTGTGCATATTGTGTAAAACTCCAAAATAATAAAAGCCCAAAAAGTTTCTTCAACGGATTTTTTTTTGCAAACCGAAGTCTGTTTTAATTTTCATCAAAAATATAATATTTTACTCATCTAATTTCTTCCTTTTCATAAATATTGCAAAACGGATAGTTTGAAATAAAAAACTCTTGCAAAAACTCCTTTTTCATACACTTATTATGCTAAATTTGCGCTAACCATAATCAAATTTATAAAACATGAATATCAAAAAACACATTCCAAACCTAATTACATTAATTAATCTATTTTGTGGTTGTATCGCAGTTGTTTTCATTTCAGAAGCCAATTACGAAATGGCTTTTTACATGGTTTGTTTAGGAATCTTTTTTGATTTTTTTGATGGCTTTTTTGCCAGATTATTTAAAGTTTCAAGTCCGCTTGGATTACAGTTAGATTCTTTGGCAGATATGGTAACCAGCGGAGTTGCTCCGGGTTATGTAATGTACAGTTTGTTTACAAACAGCGCACATGAATTAGGAACAAATCCCGCGATTCCTTTTTTAGGATTTATTGTGACTTTGGGATCTTGCTATAGATTAGCGAATTTCAATATAGATACCCGTCAAACCGATTCGTTTATAGGTTTACCAACCCCTGCAAATGCACTTTTTATTTTAAGTCTGCCTTTGGTTTTAAAATTTTCAGATTCATTGCTGATGTTAGAGATTTTAACGAACCAATGGGTTTTGTTGGTAATTACTTTATGCAGTGCTTATATTTTAAATGCTGAAATTCCCTTGTTTGCATTAAAAGTTAAAAAGTTCAATCTGAAAGATAATGCACTTCAAATCGTGTTTTTATTAGTTTCTTTAGCTTTGGTAGTATTGCTTCAATATATCGCAATTCCATTAATTATCATTTTTTATGTGCTGTTATCGGTTGTGAATAATATGTTTTTGAAAAAAGTAGTTTATTTGAATGGCAAGAAAAACCACTACACGAAGAAATTCTTATTCTAAAGCAAAACCTAAAAGATCTGTTTTTGGCAGCGCCATTCGCTTTATTTTTTATTCTTGCTTAGTGCTGATTTTTTTAGGTACGATTTATCATTATCGTGCAGGATTAGCTTTTTATCTTGGTTTTAAATCAGGGAAAGTTTTAGAAGAAGATGAGGTAGACAAACACCTTTCTGACGTTAGAAATATTCAGGTTTTAGAAAATCACAAAGGAAAAGTGATTGGTATTGACGTATCTGAATTTCAGGGAAAAGTGGATTGGGAAGAAGTTGAAATTTTAGAAGAAAAATATCCTGTAAGTTTTGTTTTTATTCGCGCAACTGCTGGAAACGATAGGGTAGACAGGCAATTTACCCAAAATTGGGCTGGAGCCAAAGAAAATAAAATCATGCGTGGCGCTTATCACTACTATCGCCCAAACGAAAATTCTATAGAACAAGCGAACCTTTTTATTAAAACGGTAAAATTGCAAAAAGGTGATTTGCCACCTGTTTTAGATATCGAAAAACTACCAAAAAATCAATCTTTGGATAGTTTGAAAAAAGGCTTAAAACGCTGGCTGACTAAAGTAGAAGCACATTATCAGGTTCGTCCCATAATTTATACAGGCGAACGTTATTACAGTGATTTTCTAAAAGAAGAATTCGGTGAATATTTATTCTGGATAGCAAACTATAATTTCTACAGAGAAAAAATTGAAGACGATTGGCTTTTTTGGCAATTTACAGAGAAAGCATCTTTGCCAGGAATAAACCATCGTGTTGATGTGAATATCTACAATGGCGATTTAGAGCAATTGCAGTTTATTACTGTAGAGTAGAATCCAGTCTTCAGTTTTAATATTTAAATCTGGAAGTTTTGAATCTTATTTTGATAAAAGGGCAATTGGAATTAAAGACAATATTGCTATTAAAATTAAAACAGAATAAGGATTAGCAAAATTTACCGTGTAACCCATCCATTGAATTCTTTTTGGAGTAAGTAATCGTTTGTCTTTCGGATTATAATAAAAGCATCCCAAATACCAATTATTTGGATCTTTGTGCCAATTGTCGTAGTCTTCCTGAGTTGGTTCTTCTGACTTCATGTAGAGTTAATATAAGATGTAAAAGAAAAATGGTAAAAAGTATTACTATTTAACTTTTTACCATTCACATATAACTTTTATTAAAATTCAAGTTTCTTTTTACGAAGTTCGAAGTTTTGTCCAAGATAAACACGGCGAACCATTTCATCTTCTACTAACTCTTCCGGAACTCCGGCTTTCAAAATTCCACCTTCAAACATTAAGTAGGTTTTATCGGTAATAGCTAAGGTTTCCTGAACGTTGTGATCGGTAATTAAAATTCCGATATTTTTATTTTTCAACTGAGCTACAATTCTCTGAATATCTTCAACCGCAACAGGGTCAACTCCGGCGAAAGGCTCATCCAATAAAATAAATTTTGGATCTGTTGCCAGGGCGCGCGCAATTTCAGTACGACGACGTTCTCCTCCAGAAAGTAAATCGCCTCGGTTGGTGCGAATATGTTCTAAACTGAATTCTTCAATCAAACTTTCCATTTTGGCAATTTGCTCTTCTTTAGAAAGTTTAGTCAATTGCAAAACACTCAGAATGTTGTCTTCAATGCTTAATTTTCTAAAAACAGAAGCTTCCTGTGCCAGATAACCAATTCCTTGTTGAGCACGTTTGTACATCGGATAATCAGTAATATTTAAATCATCAAGGTAAATATTTCCCTGATTTGGTTTTACCAATCCCACAATCATATAAAAAGAAGTTGTTTTTCCGGCACCATTTGGACCCAAAAGTCCAACGATTTCTCCCTGATTTACTTCAACAGAAATTCCTTTTACAACACTGCGTCCTTTATAGGTTTTGATTAAATTATCGGCTCTTAGCTTCATTATTTTAATTAGATAATTAGATAATTTGAAAATGAGATAATTGAAAATCACTCAAATTCAATTTTAAAATTTATTAGAAGAAACAAATTAAAAGTAAAATAATCAATCAGATAAATGAATTAACAAAATATTGCGCTTTCACAATCAGATAATTACAATTTAAGCAATTATCTAATTATCTAATTGACCCATTTTCTAATTTGCAGCTTTTTCTTCCAAAGCTTCCCAAAATTCGTAAGCTCTTCTTAAATGTGGAATTACAATTGTTCCTCCAACCAAAGTTGCGATTCCCATAGCTTCCATCATTTCTTCTTTTGTAACGCCTTCTTTATGGCTTGTTTCCAAGTGATATTTTACACAGTCATCACAACGTAAAACTGCCGAAGCAACCAATCCTAAAAGCTCTTTTGTTTTTACATCAAGAGCACCCGGTGCGTATGCATTAGTGTCAAGGTTAAATATTCGCTTTACAATTTTGTTATTGTCAGCTAGTAATTTTTCGTTCATTTTAGAACGATAGTCGTTAAATTCTTGTATGATATCAGACATTTTCTTTTAATTTATTTTTATAAACAACTCTTGAAATCAGGATACTCACTTCGTAAATAATCAACATTGGAATTGCTACAATAGTTTGACTTACAACATCGGGAGGTGTTACGATTGCCGCAATAATTAAAATAAGTATTACTGCATATTTCCAATATTTTCTTAAAAAAACAGGAGTTACAAGTCCTAATTTAGTTAGGAAATAAATGATAATAGGCAATTCAAAAAACAATCCGCTGGCAAGAATACTTGTTTTTACCATTCCCATGTAAGATTCAAGGGTAAATTGATTTTTTACAACATCACTAATGGAAAAAGTAGCAACGAAATTTACCGACATCGGAATTACGATATAATACCCGAACAATACTCCTAAGAAAAAAAGTAATGAAGAAGTGAAAATGAATACTTTAGCATTTTTTCTTTCTTTCTCATAAAGTGCAGGGCTAATAAATTTCCAAAGTTCCCATAAAATATAAGGGAAACTCAAGATGAAACCTGCCAAAAGACACATCCATACAAAAATGTTTACCTGGCCTTCCATTTCCGTATTTTGAATAATGAAATTTAGCTCGGTAATACAAATGCTATCAGCAAAACCTAATTGATGAGATAGATCACAAAACCAGACGTAAGTAAAAAAGGTGGGTCTGATTGGACCTAAAATAATTTGGTCAAACAAATAATCACTTATAAAATATGTAACAAATGCCATAATACATATTGCAATTGTACTTCTTACTAATAACCATCTTAGTTCTTCAAGATGGTCTAAAAATGACATCTCGCCAAGGTTCTTTTTTGCCATTATACGATTCCTTCTTTTAAAATGTCATGTAAATGTAGTACTCCTTTGTACTCGCCATTATCAGCAACGATTAACTGTGTTATAGAAAAATCTTCCAAAATATTTAAGGCGTCAACAGCCATAGTTTCAGATGATACTAATTTAGGGTTTTTTGACATAATATCCTTTGCAGTTAAGTCAGCTATAGTATCTACGTCATTTAGCATTCTTCGGATGTCTCCGTCAGTGATAATTCCAATTATTTTATTGTCTTCGATTACTGCTGTAACACCTAATCTTTTTTCAGAGATCTCAAAAATAACTTTTTTAACTGAGGTATCTGGCGTAACCATTGGTTTTAACGAGTGTTCGATCATATCTTTTACGCGAAGCAATAATTTTTTTCCTAAAGCTCCGCCCGGATGATAAACTGCAAAATCTTCAGGTTTAAAATCACGCATTTCCATTAAACAAACTGCAAGAGCATCACCCATAACAAGTTGTGCAGTTGTGCTGTTTGTTGGTGCCAGGTTTATCGGACATGCTTCCATGTCTACTGTTGTGTTTAAAACATAATCAGAACCTTTGGCCAATGATGAAGTTATATTTCCTGTAATAGCAATTAAGATATTTCCGAAACGTTTCAATAACGGAACCAAAACTTTTATTTCAGGGCTGTTTCCGCTTTTTGAAATGCAAATAATGATGTCTTCTTTTTGTATCATACCCAAATCGCCATGAATGGCTTCTGAGGCATGAAGGAACATAGAAGGTGTTCCGGTTGAGTTAAAAGTAGCAACCATTTTTTGTGCGATAATTGCGCTTTTTCCGATACCAGTAACGATCAATCTGCCTTTGGTTTCGTAAATGCGTTGGGTTGCTTCGAAGAAATTTTCGTCAAGAAAATCAATTAGCTTTGTAATTGCTTCACTTTCAGAGAGTATTGTTTTTTTGGCGATTGCCAATATATTTTCTTTTGTGATCAAAACAGAATATTTAAAATTTGTATGTATAAAAGAAAGTTGTATCTTTATGTGTTGCAAATTTATACAAAATATCCATTAATATAAAGAATGAATTCAAACGAAATTGAAATACACAAGGAATTAAAGAAGTATTTCGGCTTTAGCCAATTTAAAGGCTTGCAGGAGCAAGTCATTACGAGTATCTTAGGTAAAAAGAATACTTTTGTAATTATGCCAACTGGCGGTGGAAAGTCTCTTTGTTATCAATTACCCGCTTTAATTCAGGACGGAACAGCTATTGTTGTTTCTCCTTTAATTGCTTTGATGAAAAATCAGGTTGATGCCATTCGAAGCCTTTCTTCAGAAAACGGAATAGCGCATGTTTTAAATTCCTCTCTTACCAAAACAGAAATTGCACAAGTTAAAAAAGATATTACATCTGGTTTGACAAAGCTTTTATATGTTGCGCCCGAGTCTTTAACAAAAGAAGAATATGTGGCTTTTTTACAAAGCGTGCCTATTTCATTTGTTGCTATTGATGAAGCGCATTGTATTTCAGAATGGGGTCATGATTTTAGGCCGGAGTACAGAAACCTGAAAAATATTATTAAACAATTGGGACAGGTTCCTATTATAGGACTTACCGCAACTGCAACCCCAAAAGTTCAGGAAGATATTCTAAAAAACCTGGATATGTCTGATGCAAGTACTTTTAAAGCATCGTTTAACAGACCAAATTTATACTACGAAGTTCGTACAAAAACTAAAAATATAGAATCGGATATTATTCGATTTATCAAACAACACAAAGGAAAATCAGGAATTATCTATTGTCTTAGCCGTAAAAAGGTAGAGTCAATTGCCGAAGTTTTACAAGTTAACGGAATTAGTGCCGTACCTTATCACGCAGGTTTAGATGCCAAAACCCGAGCCAAACATCAGGATATGTTTTTGATGGAAGATGTAGATGTTGTAGTGGCAACAATCGCTTTCGGAATGGGAATTGATAAACCAGACGTTCGTTTTGTAATTCATCATGATATTCCAAAATCACTCGAAAGTTATTATCAGGAAACCGGTCGTGCCGGTCGTGATGGAGGAGAAGGACATTGTTTGGCTTATTACTCTTATAAGGATGTAGAAAAGCTGGAAAAATTTATGTCAGGAAAACCAGTTGCAGAACAGGAAATTGGATTTGCTCTCCTGCAGGAAGTTGTGGCTTACGCTGAAACCTCAATGTCACGCCGAAAATTCTTACTGCATTATTTTGGTGAAGAATTTGATAGCGAAACCGGAGAAGGTGCTGATATGGATGATAATGTTCGTAATCCTAAAAATAAAATTGAAGCCAAAGAGCAGGTCGTTAAATTGCTGGAAATTGTTCGCGATACCAAACACATTTATAAATCAAAAGAAATTGTCTTTACTTTAATAGGTCGTATAAATGCCGTAATTAAAGCACATAAAACAGATACACAGCCGTTTTTTGGTTCAGGTTCAGATCATGACGAAAAATACTGGATGGCTTTACTTCGACAAGTTTTAGTTACCGGTTATTTATCAAAAGATATTGAAACGTACGGAATCATAAAAATTACTCAGGAAGGATTAGATTATATTAAAAATCCGGTTTCATTCATGATGTCTGAAGATCACGAATATAACGAATCTGAAGATGAGGCAATCGTAACAGCATCAAAATCATCCGGTACTGCAGATGAAGTCTTAATGGGAATGTTGCGTGAACTGCGCAAAAAGGTTGCTAAAAAATTAGGAGTTCCTCCGTTTGTCGTTTTTCAGGATCCTTCTCTTGAAGACATGGCTTTAAAATACCCAATTAGTTTAACAGAATTGTACAACATTCATGGTGTTGGTGAAGGAAAAGCCAAAAAATATGGTGGCGATTTCGTAACGCTTATTAATCGTTATGTTGAGGATAATGACATCATTCGTCCAGACGATTTAGTGGTAAAATCTACCGGAGTAAATTCTGCCAATAAATTATATATTATTCAAAACATTGACAGGAAATTATCTTTAAATGATATTGCTTCTGCCAAAGGACTCACAATGGATGCTTTGATTAAAGAGATGGAGCAGATCGTTTATGCCGGTACTAAATTAAATATTAAATATTGGGTTGACGATTTACTTGATGATGATCAGCAGGAAGAAATTCACGATTATTTCATGGAATCAGAATCAGATAAAATAGAAGACGCTCTTAAGGAATTCGATGGCGATTATGATATTGATGAATTGCGGTTAATGAGAATTAAATTTATCAGCGAGGTTGCGAACTAAAATAGATTTATGAAGTTTTTAAAATTGCTTTTTGCTTTTGTTATTCTCATATCTATTAAATCATTTGCGACGGCTCAGGCTCCGGATTATTTAATCATTGATAAGGATACTTTACAAATTCAGTCAAATCCGTTAGAAGAATATTTTAATATTCATCCGATTCCTGAAAAATTAATAACTGGCGTTTCTAGTGGGAATTGGCGAGGTTATATTGCGTATTTTAAATTCTTAGATGGAAAATTGGTTGTTGAAAATATTTATAAAGAAGATTACAAAGAAAATAGCAAAGGCGAAACGGATTATTTTTTGACATCTATATATAAGGATGTATTTGGAATGCAATCTAATTTTGAATGTGATTTTTATTCGGGTTTATTAATATGTCCATCTGGAAAGATGCTTCAATACGTTCATATGGGTTATAGTTCTTTATATGAAAATTATAATCTGATGGAAATAAAAAACGGAATTAAGATTAAATCGAAAAAATTGACTGCAAAGGAATTCCAAAAATTTAAAATTGATTATTTTAAGTATTATAAACGAACTGAAGAATATAAACTTAAAGTTAAAGAGTTTAAAGATGAGACAACTAATGAGTTTGGTATCAATAACAATAGTGTCTTTTTGATTGAAAATCCTGGTATCGGAAAAGAAAACAAATCACTAAAGCAAAAGGAAGCTGAATTTAGAGCAGATAAACAAATAGATTCTTTTATGTTTGTTTTTTTAAATGATTATATGAAAACAATAGAAATCCCAACTAATTAATTGTATGAAAAAAATATCTCCGTTATTTAAAATAATTGCCTTGGCAGTATTTTCAATTTTAATTTTTAGTTTTTCAATCGATAAAAAAGAGAACGATACAAAATTAGTGGGTATTTGGAAAGGTTTTGAGAAAGACGCCCAAATAGAGGGAGTTGAAAAACACTGGATACAACAAAGATTTGCAGATGGTACTTACATGATAATGTTTACTGCAAAAGAAGATTGCGAAGTTCAGACTTTTACCGAAAAAGGAAAATGGTGGACTGAAGATGGTAAGTTTTATGAAGCTTCAGAAAGCAGTAAAGATATTGATGTTTACAAATATGAAGTAAAATGTGAAGAATCTGTTGAGTTCAAAAGTATTAAGTTATTAGGAAAAGATAATAATACCTATACATTCAGTGATTACAGACTTGATCTAAAATAATTCAGGACTAATTTCAATTAAAAAATTCCAAATTCCAAGTGCTAGCGATAGTTTGAAATTTGGAATTTTTTATTTAAAATTTTCCCCAATAATTGGAATTTGGAATTTAAAAGATTGGAATTTATCCTTCAAAGACTTCCCCACGATGTGGTTTCAAAGCATCTCTTACCTGAATCATATTTTCATCGGTGACAACCATAAAAGCAATTGCCTGCATGTCGTTTATAATTTTAAAACCCGTAATATTTAACGGAAGTTTTTCTATGGCGATATATTCTTTCAAATGAATTTCGTGATGTTCAGCAGTTTTTGCCGAAGCAGGACCACGAAAATCCCAAATTAGTTTTATTTTTCTAGACATTTTTTTAAAGGTGCAAAGGTTCAGAGTTGCAAAGGTACAAAGTTTGTCTCAAGATATTCATTGTATTTTAAATTGTATATATCGTATATATGGTATATTTTTGCTTAAAATTATTTCAAATGAGAAAGTTAATAGATATCGACGAAAAAACGTTAACTAAATTAAAGGTGATTTCAATTTTTGAAAAGACAAGCGTTAAAGGATTAATTGAAAATGCAGTGCAAATGTACGTGAAAAACATGCAATCAAATCAATTTAATAATTTGTCGGAGGAAGAAAAAGAAGACCTTGGTTTAATGATGTTAATGCAGGAAGTAGACAGAAACGATAAAGTTAGCGAAGAGGAAATCTTCAAAATATTAGGTAAATGAAAGTTGAATATTTAAAACAATTTTCTAAAGATTTACTAAAAATTAATGATGAGACTTTAAAGAATAATTTATTTGAGATTATTGTTTTGCTAAAAGAAACCGAAAATTTAAATCTTCTATCTAATGTCAAAAAACTGAAAGGTCATACGGAAGCTTACAGAATTAGGATTGGAAAATATAGATTGGGATTTTTTTTCGATGGTGAAGTGGTAGAACTTGCCCGATTTGCAAAACGCGAAGATATTTATAAATTATTTCCATAAGATTTCAGAACACATACAACATGCCAAAAGAACTTCTATTACAAGTTTCTCCCGATATTGCCGCAAACGAATCGCTGCTGAAAGACTATTTGTCTAAACAAATAAAAGTTTCTCCACAGGAAATTCAGCATATTACCATTTTAAAACGTTCAATTGATGCGCGCCAAAAAGCAATAAAAATCAATTTGAAAGTTACTATATATTTAAAAGGCGAACCTTTTCAGGAAACCAAAATTGAGCTACCTATATATAATGACGTTTCGTCGGCACAGGAAGTGATTGTTGTTGGCGCTGGCCCGGCAGGACTTTTTGCAGCTTTGCAATTGATAGAATTAGGCTTAAAGCCAATTGTAATCGAGCGAGGAAAAGACGTTCGCGGACGCCGTCGTGACTTAAAAGCAATCAACGTAGATCATTTGGTAAACGAAGATTCGAATTACTGTTTTGGTGAAGGCGGGGCAGGAACCTATTCTGACGGAAAATTATATACGCGTTCTAAAAAACGTGGCGATGTTACCAGAATTTTAGAGCTTTTAGTAGCTTTTGGAGCTTCTGAAGATATTTTGGTAGAAGCGCATCCACACATCGGAACAAATAAATTGCCAAAAATCATTGAAGACATTCGAAACAAGATAATCGAATTTGGTGGTCAGGTTTTGTTTGATACCAGAGTAACTGATATTTTAGTAAAAAATAATGAAGTTGAAGGAATCGTAACTCAAAATGGAGATACTATTCTTGCTAATAAATTAATCTTAGCAACAGGGCATTCGGCGCGTGATATTTTTGAATTATTAGATAAAAAGAAAATTCTAATCGAGGCAAAACCTTTTGCATTAGGAGTTCGTGCAGAGCATTCACAGGAATTAATCGACAGTATCCAATACAGCTGTGATTATCGTGGTGAACATTTGCCACCGGCACCATATTCGATTGTTAAACAAGTTAACGGCCGCGGAATGTATTCTTTCTGTATGTGTCCTGGTGGTGTAATAGCACCTTGTGCGACAAGTCCGGGCGAAGTAGTTACAAACGGTTGGTCACCCTCAAAAAGAGATCAGGCAACTGCAAATTCAGGAATTGTAATTGAATTAAAATTGGAAGATTTTAAACCTTTTGCAAAATTTGGTGCTTTGGCCGGAATGGAATTTCAAAAAAGTATCGAGCAAAAAGCGTGGCATTTGGCTGGGGAAACTCAAAAAGTTCCGGCACAGCGAATGATCGATTTTACGCAAAATAAAGTTTCAGCAGATATTCCAAAAACATCTTATGTTCCCGGAACAACCTCGGTTGAAATGGGACAGGTTTTTCCCGGTTTTTTATCGCAGATTTTGCGCGAAGGTTTTAAGGAATTTGGAAAATCAATGCGAGGTTATTTAACCAACGAAGCTATTTTGCACGCTCCGGAGAGCAGAACTTCATCACCGGTTAGAATCCCAAGAGATCCTTTGACTTATGAACATTTGCAAATAAAAGGTTTATATCCGTGTGGAGAAGGCGCTGGTTATGCAGGCGGAATTATATCTGCTGCTATCGATGGTGAAAAATGCGCTTTAATGATTGCCGAAACACTAAAATAATATAACGCAAATGGGAGTTATAATTTTTGTAATAATACTATTTCTTGTGCTCGTAGGAGGGGGATGGTTTATTGGAAAATTATTTGGTAATATTATTTTTAAAGAAAATAATAAGAAATATCAAGAAATTGGTAATATAAAGTATTCTTTTATTGATGTAAAAAAATAAAATTGAAAAAGAGAATAAGATAAGAAAGCCTAATTATAAAATTCCATTGGAAGAAATTATACTCAAGATTCAAACTGTTAAACTTCAAACAAGATTGAATAATACTTCGATTTATTTTGATAATATAACAATGAGTAATTCGAAATATTTACCAATGTATTATGACCAAGGAAGTGATAACTATCTTGGATTGAGTTTTAAAATATCGGATAGATATATAGTTATAGAAATTGCTTCATCTAATAAGAAAATTACACTTTATAAAGGAGCTGAATTGACTTTTTATTTTGAAAATAACGAAACGATAAAATATAAATTTTTGTCAGGGTCTGTAAAAGGGAGTACACATAATATCAATGTTGTAATTCCTAAGCTTGCTGAATTGGAGCTTTTCGCATTTCAGAATTTGAAATATTGGAGCTTAAAATATGATAAAAGAGATTTATTCATTCAAGGGGATAATAATTTTTTTGATTCTAAAAATCGAATGAGTAGTAATGAAGAATTTCAAGAAATACTCAAATATTTGGCAAAGTCGATTGTTGAAGAATTTACTTTAATTAACAAAAACGCACTAAAATAAGAAGTAATAATTTAAATTTGGAATACAATATTTAAAATTGTTTTAATGAAAAATTTCTTTTCTAATTTGTTTGGTCGAAACAACGACCCAAAATCAATTGTTTCTTTTGATGTTCTTAATGCCATTTACTCGTATTTATATAACGTAGAAGATCAAATTGAATTTAAAATGAAAGGTGTTCACAATACTGTTGTGACCAATTTATTTACTTTTCCAAGTGCATTTAATTACGAGCAAGCTAAAAATGAATTTGAGAAAAGTGATTTGAAAGATGCGTATGGACTTTTAAATGAACTGTATAAAAAAATAGATATTGGAGCACTTTCTGAGGATGAGATTGAAAAAGGACTTGAATATGATTATATACATATTCAGTTTTATTCTGAGCCGCCAGCAAGAATTAAAAGAGATCTGAAGCATGTTTTTCATAATTTTATTATCTTTTTTT
The DNA here is from genome assembly GCF_979258275.1 of Flavobacterium sp. AC274. NCBI lineage: Bacteria > Pseudomonadati > Bacteroidota > Flavobacteriia > Flavobacteriales > Flavobacteriaceae > Flavobacterium > Flavobacterium sp. AC274. The sequence goes on from NZ_OZ409852.1 coordinate 1,511,136, forward strand.
GCTGTACAAATAGTTTAGAAACTAATGATTTCAGGATTCTATACACTACTGATTTCTTTATGGATTATGTAAAAGGGATTCGTAATACTCAATCTATTGATATAAAGAACCCTCAAAATGATGTTCAGGAGATAGGTTTTAAAGAATTTGAAAAAGTACTGCAGGCAATTTGCCAATATGTAAATATTGAAATTCCTGAAAGTGTCGAACTTCCTTCATCAGAAAATTTAATAGAAGATGAAGCCGTTACAATTGAAACTTTTGAAGAATTTATTAATCTGGTTTCAAGAGGAAATGCAGAAGATAAACTGGTTAAAAAACAATCGAAAAAGCTTTTAAAGAATTTTAAAAAAGGACCGGATAATTATCACGAGTCAGTTGAAGCACACTGGGATCTTTTTGATAGTGTGGATTGCTGGAACAGCGATTGGAAATTTGATCCGGAAGATGCTGAGTATTTCATTTCAGAAATGATTGGTCAGGATCTTAATTTTGCCTATCCGGAAGAAACCTATAGTCATAATTTGTTTCCTTATATTCAATCAGCATTAGAGAAATTAGATTTGGAACTAATGACTTATGATACACATGGTGATAATTATTTGTTTTTTGTGGCAAATAAAAGTGATGTAGGCAGGATTTTAGCCTTGTCTGGGTTGACTAAGATTGAGGTAAATCAGTTATAAAATAAGGCTTAAAAAAATAATCGCCACGAATTCACGAATTATTGCAAAACTAAAATTCGTGAATTTGTGGCGAAAAACTTTACATGTATCTTTTAATTACGGAATCAAAATTATTTTCCCTGTACTTTTTCTGCTTTCAAGATAATCATGCGCCAATTTTCCTTCTGATAATTTGAAAGATGTTGGTGTTGAAAGCGTTACTTTTCCTTCTATAATCCATTGAAATAATTGATTGGCTCTTTTGATTCTTTCTTCTTTCGAGTTTAAATAACTCCATAAATCACCACCAGTCAGAGTTTTAGAACCATCCATTAACATTCTCGGATCTACAGGTGCCGGATCGCCGCCCGCCATTCCGAAGAAAACAACTTGTCCGCATTCTTTTGTGACCTCAAAACTGTCCATTAATGTACTTCCGATACTATCGTAAACGACATCAACGCCATTTGGGATTATTTTTAAAACATCTGATTTCCAATCATTATTATATAGAAAAACATGATCTGCACCTTGTTCAAAAGCTACTTTTGCTTTGTCTGAAGATGAGGTTAAACCAATAACATTGGCGCCTAACAATTTGCTTATTTGGGTTAAAATCTGACCAACTCCACCCGCAACGGCGTGAATTAAAATTGTTTCACCTTTTGCTGTTGTATGACTGTCGGTTGCTAAATAATGCGCTGTCAAACCTTGTAGTAAAATAGAAGCTGCCGTTTCAAACGAAATGGCTTCCGGTAAAGGTAAAACGTGATTTGTATTTACGGCAACCAATTCTGCATTTGCAAATGGAACATCGGCGAAAGCCACACGATCGCCAACTTTATATTCCGGATGATTGTTAGCATCGACAATAATTCCGGCGCCTTCGTAACCGGCAATAAAAGGTGAATTTCCTTTTAAGTGATAATTTCCTTTTCGTCTGTAAACATCGGCAAAATTCAATCCGATGGCTTTCATTTCGACTAAAATTTCATCGCTTTTTAATTCCGGATTTGGAATTTCTATATATTCTAAAACATCCGAATCTCCGAAAGTAGAGAAGGTAAGTGCTTTCATTTTTTATATTTTTAGAAATACAAAGTACGTGAAAATCAGCTGTAGATTTAAAAGCTTGTCTTAAAAGTGCATAAAAAAACCTCATTTCAGTGAAACGAGGTTTTTAGTTTTTTATAGCCACAGATTATAAGATTAAAATGATTTTTCGCCACGAATTCACGAATTAGTTAGTGTAGATTCGTGAAATTCGTGGCAAAAAATCAATTATATTTTAGGAAATTTCATTTCGTTGAAAGTACTTTTTTGAGTTGCCAATTTTTCGATATCATCCCATTTTCTTGGAGATTCAGCTGATAGATTTTCATATGAATCTTTTTTGATGAGAATATCATCTTCGATACGGACACCAATATTCCACCATTTTTTATCGCATTTACTGTTTGCGGGAATATAAATTCCAGGTTCAACAGTAAGGATCATGTTTTCTTTTAAGCTGCCCATATAATTTCCTTTGTCATGAACATCTAAACCAAGAAAATGCGAACAGCCATGCGGATAATAAATTTTTACATCGGCAGGATCAGTAATAATTCCCAGTTTAATTAATCCGGCAGCAATAACTTCTTTAGATTTTTTATTTAAATCCTGAATTGGTGTTCCTTCTTTACAGATTTTAAAAACCTCTTCCTGCGCGTCGTAAACCAATTGATAAATGGCTTTTTGTTCTTCGGTAAATTTTCCGTTTGCCGGAATTGTTCTTGTAACGTCGGCAGAATAACCGTGATACTCAGAACCAACATCCATTAACAACAATTGATTGTCGATTTTTGTGGCGTTATTTTCTCCGTAATGTAAAATACATCCGTTTGCTCCGGCGCCTATAATTGGCGGATAACCTTCGCCTTCGGCACCATAGTGTTTGTGAATGTAAGCATGAATTCCGTCAGCCTCGTTTTCGCTCATATCGGGACCAACTGCTTTCATGACTTCGTTGTGGGCAACACAGGAAAGTTTTACGGTTTTACGCATTAAAACCATTTCTTCCGGCGTTTTAATTTCTCTAAGCGAGTTTGTAATTGTTCTGAAAAGTTCTAATGAAGCTTCGCTTTCAGTAGTAATTCCTGCCTTAGTTTTAAAAGTATCAAGCAAACCAAAAAGATCAAAGCCACTTTTGTCTTTTCCAAGATCTGTTGGTATTTTGTCGTAAATAATTTTATCAAACTTTTTAAAATCAATAGCGAAATCCTTAAAATCCTTGCCGTTGTAAGCTGTTGAAAAACCTAATTTAGATTTTGCTCCGTCGGTTCCTAAACGTCTTCCTGTCCACATTTCGCGATTGGCATTTTTTTCTCTCACAAAAAGAACTTCGTTGTATTTTTCGCCACTTCCCTGATTTTCTTTAAAAAGCAATAAAACACCATCTGGTTCCTTATAACCTGTTAAATAAAACATATCTGGATTTTGATGATAATTGTAATTAACGTCTTTTGAAAAAACTCTTTCAGGATATGAAAAAATAACCGCTATAGAATTTGCAGGCATTAAAGCTCTAAAAGCTTCTCTTCTGCCTTTATGAAATTCTTTGGAAAGATAATCGGTTGGTAAATTTTCCTGAGATTGTACTTGATTGATTGTAATAAAGAAGGCAAAAAGTAAGAGCAGTCGCTTCATTTTTTTGATTTTTTGATGATGAATTTGTTTTTTATGTGATGCAAATTACAAAAAAAATACAATTGCGTAATGGAATTTAAATCTTGTATTAATATTGTTTTTAAGAAAAATATGTAACTTAGAGATGAAAATATGTCAACTTAATGGTTAAAGTTTTTCTATTTAAAACTTAAAAACGGGCATGAATATTGAGAAAGGAATGTTAGAGGCTAATTTTAATCTTCAAAAAAAACAAAATATTTAATTCAAAAAAAACAAATTATGAAAAAATATACCATTGCAATCGTTTCGGTTTTAACCTTATTACTTGCTTCATGTATGGCATCAAAAGAAAATAAAAGCGCTGCCGGTATTTATGATACAACTTGGGAATTAGAATATATTTCAGGACCAAGAATTGCTTTTGAAGGATTGTATCCGAATAAAAAACCACAAATTACTTTTGATCAGAAAGAAAAAAATGTTTTTGGGAATAATGGGTGTAATGGCTACAGCGCGCCATTTACTTTAAATGGAAATTCTTTGACTTTTGGAGAGCCGGGACCAACTACAATGATGTTTTGTGATGGTGGAGGAGAAGCACAATTTTTGCAGCAAATGAAAAAAATCACAAGTTATTCTATTGACAAAGATGGAAAACTAAATCTAATTCAAGGCGATGTGCCGATGATGAGATTTAAAAAAGCAGCGAAATAATTTAAATTCAAAAATTGACTTAAAAAAAATAGCGAAATGATTTAATTCATTTCGCTATTTTTTTATGCTTTACTCTTTTTTAATTTGTCTTTAAAGACTTTTTCGAATTTTTCTATTTTAGGTTGAATCACCATTTTGCAATACGGCTGATTTTTATTGTTTGCATAATAATTTTGGTGATAATCTCCGGCTTTATAAAACTTTGTAAAAGGTTCTACTTTTGTCACAATTGGGCTATCGTAAACTTTTGCTTTATTTAGCTCGGCGATAATACTTTGAGCGGCTTTTTTTTGCTCTTCGTTTTTATAAAAAATCACAGAACGATATTGTGTTCCAACATCGGCTCCTTGTCTGTTTAAAGTTGTAGGATCGTGAACGGTAAAGAAAACCTTGAAAATTTCGTTGAGGTCTGTCACGTTTTTGTCATACGTAATTTGTACCACTTCGGCGTGACTAGTTGTTCCTGTGCAAACTTCTTCATAAGTTGGGTTAGCCACTTTTCCTCCCGAAAATCCCGAAACAACAGATTTTACCCCGTTTAGGTTTTCATAAACAGCTTCTACACACCAATAACAGCCACCGCCAACGGTAATGGTTTCTAGATTTGAAGTTTTTTTGTTTGTGCGAATCCGTTAAGAGATATTGCGCAAAGCAGTATTACAATTATATTTTTCATTTTAAGAATTATTTGTTTTGTGTATCAGGAATAAAATCAAGAGCAATTGAGTTCATGCAATAGCGTTTTCCGGTTGGCGCAGGACCGTCATCAAATAAATGACCTAAGTGTCCGCCGCAACGTCCGCAAAGTGCTTCGATTCTTTCCATTCCCAGTGAATTATCATTTTTATAAACCACACTTTTTTTATTGTCCTGTTCAAAAAAGCTTGGCCAGCCGCAGCTGCTTGAAAATTTGGCTCCTGATCTAAAAAGCAGGTTTCCGCATGACGCGCAATAGTACGTTCCTTTTTCATCGGTGTTCCAGTATTTTCCTGTAAAAGGTCTCTCCGTATCCGCTTGACGCATAACAGCATAAACATCTTCCGAAAGCACTTTTTTCCATTCGGCATCACTTACGTTTAGTTTTGTGGTATCTGTATTTGAATAATAAGGATTTCCGGGTTTATCGATTTTATTTTCCATAACAACAGTTTTTGTATTTTGTTTTTTTGATGATTGCCCGCATGCCTGAAAAATAAAGAGCGGAAGCAAAAGGCAAAGGCTAAAAAATTGAGTTCTTGTTTTCATGTTTTATGAGGCTTTTAATTGTATATCAAAGATACGACGAGAGTTGGCTTAGAAATGTCGGCTAATTTACAATTGAGTTTTTTTAAGTATGTTTTAACTTTTTTTATTTACGTAAAAGCAATCGGTTTAGTTTTTTAGACTTATTTTTAAGGTGTTTTAAAATTAAAATAGATTTATAAAGTTTTGAATATGAAATGCTTGTAAAGAATGGCAGCTCGTTAAACTTTTCACAATCTTTTTTAGGATTTTCAAGCCATTTCTTTTTTCGTATTTTTGTTTGTACAAAACTACATATGATAGAAGAAAACGTAATATTAGTCAATCAAAACGATGAACAAATTGGCTTAATGCCAAAATTAGAAGCGCATGAAAAAGCACTTTTACACCGTGCATTTTCGGTTTTTATTTTAAATAGTAAAAATGAAATCATGTTGCAGCAGCGTGCGCATCAAAAATATCATTCTCCTTTACTCTGGACGAATACATGTTGCAGTCATCAACGTGAAGGCGAAACAAATATAGAAGCCGGAAGCAGAAGATTGTTTGAGGAAATGGGTTTTAAAGCAGAATTGAAAGAACTTTTTCATTTTATTTATAAAGCACCTTTTGATAATGGTTTGACTGAACACGAACTCGATCATGTTATGATAGGCTATTATAATGACAATCCTGCCATCAATTTAGAGGAAGTCGAAGATTGGAAATGGATGAAAATTGAAGATATTAAAGCAGATATTGAACAAAAGCCTGAAATTTATACTGTATGGTTTAAAATAATTTTTGATGAATTTTATCATTATTTAGAAGACCATAAAATTTAATTATACCAACCAAACCTAAATGAGAGTAACCATATCAAGAAAAGCACATTTTAATGCTGCACATCGATTGCACAGAAAAGATTGGACATTTGAAAAAAACGATGCTGTTTTTGGAAAATGCAATAACGCCAATTTTCATGGTCATAATTATGGTTTAACAGTAAGTGTTACAGGAAAAATTGACCCCGAAACTGGTTTTGTTTTAGATGTGAAAGTATTAGCGGATATTATACTGGAAGAGGTAGAAATTCCGTTTGATCACAAAAACCTGAATCTGGATGTTCCGGAATTTCAGGATTTGAATCCAACAGCAGAAAATATTGCCGTTGTGATATGGAATAAAATTAGAAAAAGAATTCAGCCTGATTTTGACTTAGAAATCGTTTTGAATGAAACGGACCGCAATTTTGTAACTTATAAAGGAGAATAATAAATGTCATTAAAAATAGGAGATATAGTTCCGAATTTTACTGCAAAAGATAGTCACGGAGAACTTTTTGAAAGCCGAAATGTTTTAGGAAGAAAGCCACTTGTGATTTATTTTTACCCAAAAGATAATACGCCGGGTTGTACTACTGAGGCTTGTAGCTTTAGAGACCAATACGAAGATTTTAAAGATTTAGGTGCCGAAGTAATCGGGATAAGCAGTGATAGTGTAAAATCACATCACAAATTTGCCAAAAAACATGAATTGCCATTCATTTTGTTGTCTGATCAGGATAAAAGATTAAGACAGCTTTTTGGAGTAAAGAATAATTTATTTGGTTTGTTGCCGGGAAGAGTTACGTATATTATTGACAGAAATGGAGTTGTAATTTACATTTTTGATAATATGAATGCAGCAAAACACATTCCGAAAGCATTAGAGACCATTAAAGAATTAGTATTATAAATTACAATTAGAACACAACAATAATTAATTAAAATATTTGCCAAAAAAGAAAAACTTATGAAACCACAAATGTACCCTTTACAATTTGAACCAATTTTAAAAGAAAGAATCTGGGGAGGAGAAAAACTGAAAACTATTCTTAACAAACCAATTACTTCTAAAATAACTGGCGAAAGCTGGGAATTATCAACTGTAGAAGGAGACGTGAGTGTTGTGTCGAATGGTGAATTAAAAGGGAAATCGTTAATGGAACTTATTGACGAATCACCAAATGAAATTCTGGGAACAGAAGTTTACAAACGTTTTGGAAAACAATTTCCGTTGCTCTTTAAATATTTAGATGCAAGAGAAGATCTTTCGATACAAGTTCATCCAAACGATAAATTGGCAAAAGAGCGTCATAATTCTTTTGGTAAAACAGAAATGTGGTATGTAACGCAAGCTGATGCCGATGCAAGAATTATTGTTGGATTTAAAGAAGATTCAAGCAAAGAGGAATATTTAAAACACTTAAATGATAAAACGTTAGTTTCTATTTTAGATACTGTAAAAGCAAAGCCGGGAGATGTTTTCTTTTTAGAAACTGGAACCGTTCACGCGATAGGTGCAGGTTTGGTTGTTGCCGAAATTCAGCAAACATCTGATATTACATATCGTTTGTACGATTTTGACCGTAAAGATGCACAGGGAAACACAAGAGAACTTCACGTAGATTTAGCGCTTGATGCTATTAATTATGATAAAGTAGATACACAGAAGAAATACGAGACAAAAACAAATACATCAAATGTTGTTGTAGATTGCCCTTATTTTACGACCAATTTTCTTCCTTTAGAAAATAAATTGGAAGTTTCTAAATCAGGAGCAAGTTTTACTGTTTACATGTGTATTGAAGGAAGTTTTGAAATTGAATACAGCGGTTTTAAACAATCTTATATAAAAGGAGATACTATTTTGGTTCCTGCTGAGATTAATGCATTTATTTTGAATGGAAATGCTTCAATTTTAGAAATTTACATTTCATAGCACGTAATAAAAAGATTATATGTACTTTTGCAGTCGCAAATTAAAATTAAAATAAAATGGCAAACGTTAAGAATTTAAAGAAAGACATCAATTTCGTATTAGGAGATATTATTGAGGCAATTTACTTATTTGAAATGTCTACAACAGGAAATCCTACTCCGGAAACGAATGCTTTGATCGACCAGGCTATAGCTGCTTTTGATACTTTGATCACAAAAGTGAATGCAAAGAACGTTGAAAACAAAAAAGCACACTTCAAACAAATAAATGTTGAATTGGAAGAAACTGCTAATCAATTGATTGCTAAAATCAACGAATTGTAAGCAAAAAAAAGTATAAAAAGTTTGATTTTTTATTTGGAAAAACGAAAAACAGGCTTATCTTTGCACCCGTAATGAGTCGCCAGCGTAGCTCAGTTGGCTAGAGCAGCTGATTTGTAATCAGCAGGTCGTGGGTTCGAGTCCCTCCGCCGGCTCAACAAAACCATCACTTTTAGTGGTGGTTTTTTCTTTAAAATACTTGTAAATTTATTTTGGAAATATAAAAAACCATTTTATCTTTGCACCCGTAATGAGTCGCCAGCGTAGCTCAGTTGGCTAGAGCAGCTGATTTGTAATCAGCAGGTCGTGGGTTCGAGTCCCTCCGCCGGCTCAACGTAAAACCATCACTGAAAAGTGATGGTTTTTTTGTTTAAATACTTCAAGGTGATTTTTATTTTTAAAATTCCCAACAATCTTTATTTGAAATAAAATTCCTACATTTGTGCTTTTATGCAAAGGATATACAAATGGGGAATGTTTCGGTTTTTGAGAAAAGTGAATTTAAGATTGATAACTCTGTAAATGAATATGTAAAAGTATTGCCTAAAAAGCGTAATATTTTAGCTATTGTTGGTTTTACAGGTTTCGGAATCATGATTTTTACTGCACTTATTTTAATGTTGCAAGGACCTTTAATAGAAACCCTGACATCATCTACAGAAATTGTTGCACTACCCGGGCTGGTAAACTATTTTGCACTTGTGTTTGCTGCTTTTTGGTTTGTTTGTTTAATTGTGCTGCTTTTATATTTGTATTGCAAGCTTGTGATAAAAGTTGTAAAAGGATTTTAAGGTAGTTTGTTACTAAAATCTATATCTGTTTTTTATCTTCCAAGTGTTTGATGCGCAGATGTAAAATGCCCCGATGACATTGCTGATAAAATTGAAATTTCACCTGCTAAACATAAAGCAACTGCTATTTCGGCAAGTTTACCGCTTTTTCCGGGACCATGACAATCCATTAATTCAAGACATTCTTTTTGTGTAGGAAACGAAGTGCCACCGCCAACAGTACCTACAATTATATTAGACATGGTAATTGCACAGTACAAATCTTTATTTTCATCGATTTCCATTCTTGTAATTGCAGTAGCGGCCTCGCCAGTACAAGCAACATCTTGTCCACATGCTATAAATAAAGCAGCCAGCGCATTAGCAGTCTGTGTTGCAATACCACTTGCGCCTACTTTTATACATCCAGACGAGTTTATTTTCCATTGTTGGTATAATAGTTCTGCTGTTGTCTTAAGTACTGATTCAATAATGTCTCTTTTTAATGTGATTTCGGCAGTGACTTTTTTCCTCGCACTTTTGTGGTTAATGGAGTTACTTTTTTATCTCCCGATGTATTTCCTTCAATGGTCCAGAAAACAGGTTCAATTGGACAATTACTTAGAATATACTTGCAAATTTTATCTGTACAAATGGTAACCATATTTTGACCTGATGCATCCCCTGAAGTATATTCAAATTTGAGAATTAAAATATTTCCTTCTATGTTTACCCCTAAATCGTTAAGAACTGCATAATTACTGGTTTCGCGAGTTAAAATGGAGAATACCTCTTTGTTTTCTGATACCCAGGCAACAAATTTTGCCAGATCAATTAAATTTTTAAATTTGAATGTTGGTGTTCTTTGTACGCCTTCTTGTAATGTAATTGCGGTAATTGTTCCAGATTCTCTGCAAGCTTTTGAACCTCTGTTATAGGATGCAATTAAAGCTCCTTCGGTGGTGGCAAGAGGAACATAAAACGGGCCTTGAGCAGAACTTCCATTTATTAATAATGGACCAATAATTCCTGTAGGAATCTGACTCATCCCGATATAATTCTCAATATTGCCTTTTAAACTTTGATTATCGTTGAATTTTTTCTCCAGATAAATAATCAACATTTGATTTTAAGTGCTGTCGAATAAAATTTAAACGTAATTCTTGTCCGTTTTTTGAGTACGGATCCTGTATCGGAACTTTTTCTAATTCTAAATTAGATTGTGGATGATAGGATTCTAGTTTTTCAATAGCTAATGAATTAATAAAATCATACTTTCCATGACTGATAATACTAAGTGGATTCTTCATAATTTATTATTTTATGAAGCTAAGTTACTACAAAATAAAAATAAAATAATTATTGATTTTTCTTTTTTAACATATAATTATTTAATTATCAGGTATTTATGATTTTTCTATTGAAATATTAAAAAAAGGCAATAAAAAAATCCTGTTCTATTAATAAGAACAGGATGAAAAGGTATAAATAAACAGCTATTTTTTAGTTAAATTACTGATTTTTAACGTTGTGCAAAATTATTTTTGTTCTTCTTTTTTTATTTCAGCAACAAACTTGGTTAATTTTTTACCGTAAAGTGACTGTGCAACTTTTGGAGTCATTGATTTTTGAATGGTATCAAGAAATTTTACATTGATGTCATAAATTTCTGCCAAAGCAATATAAGGTGCTATTTCGTGATCTTTATGGTTTATTGCAAAGTTGGTAGCGTATAGATATCTTCTTTTGATATTAGACTGTTGTTTTGTGTCTATACTATCAACTGCTTTTTGATCTTGTCTTTTTATTGCATTAAATTTTGATTCAACCAAAGAAAGATTTTCGTCATTAAAGCGTGAATTGATTTTTTTGTATTCTTCGTATAATTCCTGATTTTTAGATCCTGTAATTTTAGCCCCGTAAATGAAATTGTCAAGGTTGGTGTCAATATTCATATCGCCTGGCTCCGCAAAGAATAAAATATTATTGTCCAATGAATTGGTTACTCCGCGATCAAGGAATAAATATAGTACTTCTGGTGATTCTAATTTAATATTACTTTCAAAAGACGAGTTTCCGTCTATTTTAATAGAGTCAATAGCAATAAGTGAAGTATCAACAACTCTTTGGATATATAAAGTTCCGTTTTTTAATCCTTTAATATTTCCTGTTAAGTGTAAACCGTCAGTAGATTCTTTTTTGCTGCATGATGCTAAAAGTGCAATTGCAGCAAAGGCAATAATTGATTTTTTCATTGGTTTTTAGATTTTGCTGCAAAATAAAGAAAATAGTTTGAATGTGAAGATGTAGCTGTTTAATTTTTACTAAAAATAAAATCCCAATCTATTTCTAAATTGGGATTTGTTTATTTTTTTAAAAATGAATCTGTTACATAGATAAATTATAGGCAGTTCCGTTCTCGTGATAGTAAGTATATTTATTGTCACATTCGTTGTTTCCGTAATCTACAATTCCATTCAAATAACCTCCTACAACTTGTAATTCTCCTTTTGAAATAAACTCGCAGGAGTATTTTTTAACTAATGTTTCTTTAACGGTCAATGTCAAAGTTGCTCCTTTATCAGTAGTTACTGTGTGCGTTCCATCGGGTATTTCATAAATATTATCTTCTAATACGTATGGAGTATCAACACCTCCTGTTTGTTTTGTGGTAAATGTTCCTGAATTTAAAAAAACTCTTCCTTGTAAATCAGTAAATTTTCCGTTAGTTACTTTTCTTGTCCATTGTGATACTGTGGCAATAGTTGTTGTGTTGGTATACTCAATTGTTCCTTCAAGTTTTAAACCTGCAAGAGAGTAATTGATTCTTTCAATTGTCATTTTACTTCCAGTCGTAATAATCGGGCCAGTAAGAGTAATTTTTAGTTTTCCCTTTCTTTCAAGCTGATTGATAGTACAGCCTGCACCATAATCTACTGTAAATACTTTTGGATAGGCTGTTCCGTTTGGCATTTCTACCGTAATTGTAGCGCAGGTTATTGGTCCGGTTTCAGTTGTTTTTGCAGTTTCGGCAGAAGCAGTTACTGATAAACCTGTTTTAACATCCATTTCGTTTGCTGCGTCAATTGCAACAGAAGCGCCAACGGCAGATGGATCTGTTTGATTAACAATATCATCACTGCTGGAGCAGGAAACATAAATCAGTGTTGTTGTACAAATAGTTAGGGTTAAAAGAATAATTTTCCTCATAATGATTTTGGTTTAAGTTAGAAATAAGGGCCATCAAAAATAAGAAAAAAAGAAATTAGCCTGAAAAAAATCCTGTTGGCTTATTTACAGGATTATATATAGATATTTATGTAAAAATATTTTATAAAGAAATTGATTTTTTTCTAACAAACTAGGTAATATTACTTTTATACAGCTTTGTCCTATTGTGCTGTAATCCCAATAGCATTTATGCATTTTAATGCTATTTAATGAAAAAAAGTTACTAACCCAGAACGGTCTGATGTGATTTCATAATTGATGTTTTCCGGAGTGAGTGCGATATCTTTGATACCAAATTCAGCTTCACCTCGTTTGTCATCCCTTCTGAAATTGGTTGAGAAAACGTCCAAAATAGAATAAACATTTATCCAATTCAGTTTATCTTTCATTACGCTACACCTTCTTTCGTAAAATATTGGGTAGTAAGCATTAATAAATTCGAATGGATTTCCGATAGTAATAAGAAGTTTCGTTAATTTTTGGATATTATCAGACGGAGGAATTTCTGCAATTGGAAAAAGGGCATCAATGGCAAGTATGCATCCAAAACTATAGGTGTGAAAATGAATTTCAGGATCAGGCTCATTCTCTGCAATGTATTCAATTAACTGATCCAGATTTCCTAATAATATCTGACTTTGATCTCCGTTTGTAATATAACTGTCGACGCAGGAAAATTCGGTAGCAAGTGAAGTTAATATTGTTTTAGATTTTGGTGCAAACAAAAGTACTAATGTAGTTATTGAAAGTATCGTCTTTCCAATAGCGCTCAGGGTTTTATTGCTTTCAGTAACACAAATTATTTTTTTATATTAAAGAAGCGAAGAGCTGCATTAGTTTTTTCTATTAAACCGGAGCCATTATTTGTGCTGTTTAAAATTATTTCAATGCATGCCGGGACTAAAAAAAGGATACATAATGAGATTGTAAATAACATTAGAAAAGCATACAAGGTTTGATATGGTCTGCTAAAACCATCTCCATTGAATAATCGTAACGTGATCTGAGGGAGTTTTTTTAAAATTAACGTAAATAAGAGTAGGTTTTTTATAATGATATTATGACGTTCAAATCTGCTAGTTAGAATTTGATGGTACTGAAAATCATACATTTTGTAAATTAGATCTCCTTCAATGTTTTTGTTGTCTTTATCCTTTCTGCTTTTTCTGTAAAGATTAACAACTGTACATTCTTTATCTATGGGATAGATTTTTTTTTCAATTTTAAGATAATAGAATGTGCCATCTGTTTTAAAACTTAATTCATTTTTAAGTCTTTCCACATATTTTTCGACTGTTTCGTTGTCAATAGATTGACCGAGACCTGTAATATAAATTCCTATTTTGTTTGACATTGGATTTGTTTTAAGTTTATGAAAACTTCAGGTTTCAGGAAAATTGCAAATCATTTTCAACCAAATTTTGCTATACTGGTTGAAAATTAAACAGTTCTATAGTATTTGCTCTTTGCTTTTCGTATATCTTTATATTTCTCCCAGTCAAATTTGGTTAAGAATTCTGAGGCTTTTTGGGCACCGCGAATGAAGAGATCAATTTTAGCATCTTCAGTCATATTGAAATTAAGCCAATTATGACCGCCCGTATCAATGTATCCTATCAGGTTTCTAAAATCGGGATTTTTTATTAAAAATTCTGAATCGTAACCATATCTTGCTGTGTCAAACATGGAACTAATTATATTGGTTATTTTTTCATTTTTATTAACTTCATTTTTGTCATAACCCAGTTTTACGCCAAAAGTAGGTGAGGCCGGCACAGTTAAATTTTCATGAAAAATATCAATCGGAAAATTTGAAATGATACCGCCATCCATAAAAATAACTTCAGATGGTACAGAAGTTCGTAACCCTGTGGCTTCATTCCATTTTTCCCAGGATTCAACGCCTGTCGGAATGTTTTTAATTCTAAACGGACTAAAAAACAGAGGTATTGACATGGAGGCTCTCACAAAATCGGCAGGATTTTGAACATCAGGGTTTGAGTAAAACAAATCAATCATTTTAGGGAACACAATTTTACTTTCGGTAGTAATATCAGCAGTAATTATTGCCATATTACTCCAATGATCCGCTCTGGTGTATTCTTCTCTGTCGCCTTGTTGGACCTTATTGATTAAGTACAATTTATTTTGATCTGAAACACCTTTCAAACGTAAAGCCTTTAAATCGGCATAATTTTTTATTCCTTTTTGTGAAAGAAGATTTGAAATCCATTGATAGAAATTATTGCCGGGATTCAATCCAAGATCATCTTTAAAATTATCCACTACCTGACATCCTTTCATAATTAATTTTAAGTTTCCCGAATCACTTAATAAAGCATCAATAAATTCGCGTGCATCGTGATCTCCATCTACAAAATCATTTAAGTTTTTATTACATAAACAGTCTAATATCCATTCTGATTTTTCGATATCGCAAGTTCCGGCAGCGGCCATAAGCATGGTGTTAATACTTCCGGCAGAAGTGCCGGCCAGACTTAAAAACCGAATACCCATTTGTTCTAAAACATAAACATAGCCAACTAAAGCAATTCCTAAAACGCCTCCTCCTTCCTGAACCAGATCAACATATTGGTTGTTATTGAGATCAATGATATCCGAAAATTTTTTGCCATTTATTTCCTTTCTCAAATCTCTTAATATTGCTAAAACTTCTCCATTTTCAGTAAATTTTCTCTTATCCATGAGTTTTGTATTTAAACATTGATAATCAGTTACTTGTGTTTTTTTTGAAGAAATAAAATTAGAGAAATCGTTATTTAAAAAATAGAGTATAAATACCCTTTTTTTAGAGGTGTAGTATTGTTAAATAATTGGTTGTGAGTTTTTTATAAACAAAAAAACCTGCAAGTGTATTACTTGCAGGTTTGTATTTAAGTAGATTTTAAAAAATCTTATTTAATCATTTCAAAACTTCTTTTTACGAAAGCTGTTAAAGCTTCTCCTTTAAGTAAATTTTGAGATAATTTAGCTAAATCTAAAGCTTGTTTTACCAAATGTTCCTGATGTGTTTTGTCTTCCGTATTCAAAATACTGGTAGCCAAATCAGAATTGGTATTAACTACTAAATTATACATTTCAGGCATATTACCCATTCCGAACATCCCGCCGCCGCCAGACTGACTCATTTCTTTCATTCTACGCATAAATTCAGGTTGCGTAATAATAAATGGAGCTGCCTGGCTGTCCATAGCTTCTAACTGTACAGAATATGCTTTTGGAATATAAGCTTCTAATGAAGTTTTTAGCGTTTCTTTTTCTTCATCAGATAACTTAGAAATTGTGTTTTCGTCTTTTTTAATCAAATTATCAATATGATCAGAGTCAACACGTACAAAAGTTACATCTTTATTGTCGCCTTCAATTTTTTGAATTAAGTGTGAGATAATCGGAGAATCTAAAAGCAATACTTCATATCCTTTATCTTTTGCAGTTTGAATATAAGAGTGCTGAGCATCTTTATTTCCTGCATAAAGAACTACTAGTTTTCCGTCTTTATCTGTTTGGTTTTCTTTTAATTTCTCTTTTAATTCTTCAAGAGTAAAGTAAGTATCATCTACTGTTGGGTATAAAACAAATGCACCCGCTTTTTCGTAGAATTTATCTTCAGAAAGCATTCCGTATTCTAAAACGATTTTAATATCGTTCCATTTTGCTTCAAAATCAGCACGGTTTTCGTTGAATAATGCTTTTAATTTGTCTGCAACTTTACGTGTAATGTAGTTTGAGATTTTCTTAACCGCGCCATCCGCTTGTAAACCAGAGCGAGAAACGTTCAACGGAATATCCGGAGAATCGATTACACCTTTTAACATTGTCAAAAATTCAGGTACAATTCCTTCTACGTTATCTGTAACGTAAACCTGGTTTTGGTACAATTGAATTTTATCTTTCTGAATTTGCATGTCAGAACCTAACTTAGGGAAATATAAAATTCCGGTTAAGTTAAACGGATAATCTACATTTAAGTGAATGTTGAATAACGGATCTTCAAACTGCATTGGATACAACTCTCTGTAGAAGTTTTTATAATCTTCGTCAGATAATTCAGTTGGTTGTTTTGTCCATGCCGGGTTTGGATTATTGATGATATTATCTGTTTCAACCGTTTCGTTTACGTAATCCTCAGGAGCATCTTCCGGTTTAGGAAGTGTTTCTGTTCTTGTTCCGAATTTAATCGGAATAGGCATAAATTTATTATACTTATTTAATAAACCGCTGATTTTAGAATCTTCTAAAAATTCTAAAGAATCTTCGGCAACATGTAATATGATTTCAGTTCCGCGTGAAGTTTTGTCAGCTGGCTCTAAAGTAAATTCTGGACTTCCGTCGCATGTCCAATGTGCAGCCGGCTCGTCTTTGTATGATTTTGTAATAATTTCTACTTTTTCAGCAACCATAAAAGCAGAATAGAAACCAAGACCAAAGTGTCCTATAATTCCAGAATCTTTAGCAGAATCTTTGTATTTATCAAGGAACTCTTCGGCTCCTGAAAAAGCAACCTGATTGATGTATTTTTCTACTTCATCAGCAGTCATACCCAAACCCTGGTCGATGATGTGGATCTTTTTACCTTCTTTGTCAACTTTGATTTCAATAATAGGATTTCCGTATTCTACTTTAGCTTCACCAATGCTTATTAGGTGTTTTAGTTTTAAAGTAGCATCGGTTCCGTTTGAAACCAATTCACGTAAGAAAATCTCGTGATCGCTGTATAAGAACTTTTTGATTAAGGGAAAGATGTTTTCTACTGAAACATTAATTTTACCTGTTGTCATATTTTATAAATTTAGTTTAACGTGATGATTTTCATTTCTTCAAATAGAATACCAATTGTTTTTAAGATGACAAAATGGCGTAAGTGTTAATTTTGAAAGAAAATAATTAGATTTTAAAACCCAACTTATTTCAATGAATTGTATCTTTGTGGTACAATAATTGTTAAATGTGTAAGTATTAACTTAAAAAATATGTACAAAATGAAGAAAATCATTTTCATTTGCATGATCGCCACGATGTTTTTTGCGTGTAAATCATCTTCGTCAACTGCTTCAAATGAGGCAACTACGCTTTCGACTAAACTTGACAGACCCACTCAGGTAGCGCTTAAAGGAAATTGGATTCTTACCAATGTTTCTTACCCAGGTTCTGATTATATCAAGGTAAATTCTTTTGATCTTGCAGATTCTAAATGTTTCATTGGTAGTACATGGAATTTTATTTCAAATAATAATAAAGGTACGATGACATTAAATGCTCCAAGTTGTACTGCATTTACATCTCCAATTGTATGGAGTATTAACAATCAGGGACTTTTTGTTCTTAAAATTGTAGATCCGGGATTAAAAGCAAAAAATGTAAAATCTGGATATTTGCTAAAAGTAGCAGGATTAACTGACAACTCTTTTCAGTTAATAGACAACATTAACGTTGGCGGACAAACTAAAGATGTAACTTACCAATTTCAAAGAGCTAATTAATATTAAAAAGAATAAAAGATGAAAAAGATAACAGTTTTAGGATTGAGCAGTTTACTTGTGTTAGTTAGTTTTTTTGCAAGTTGCGATTCAGTTAAAAATGCAAATAATACCCAAAAAGGTGCAGGAATTGGTGTAGTAGCCGGTGGACTTATTGGTGGTATTTTAGGAAATAATTTAGGAAAAGGAGGTAACGCTGCTTTAGGTGCTGCAATTGGTGCTGCCGTTGGTGGTGGAACAGGAGCTCTTATTGGAAACAAAATGGACAAACAAGCCCGTGAAATCGATCAGGCTTTACCAGGTGCAGATGTAGAAAGAGTAGGAGAAGGGATTCACTTAACTCTTAATGAAAATGCTGTACGTTTTGATACAAATAAATCTACTTTGACTACTCAGGCAAAAGCAAATTTAGATAAATTAGTTCCTGTATTTAATGATTACGGAGATACTGATATTCAAATTTTTGGTTATACTGATAATACAGGTAAACCAGAATATAACCTGACACTTTCTGGACAAAGAGCTGCGTCTGTACAGGCTTATTTGGTTTCAAAAGGTTTAAAATCAAGCCGTTTCAAAACTTCAGGTTTAGGAATTGCAGATCCTATTGCAACAAATGATACTCCGGAAGGAAGATCTCAAAACCGTCGTGTTGAGTTTTCAATTACTGCAAACGACAAGATGGTAAATGATGCGAAAGCAGAAGCCGGAAAATAATTTCCATCACAATATAATTTTAAAAAAGCTGTTTCAATTGAAGCAGCTTTTTTTGACATTAGAAATTAAACATTGTAAATTTGCTCTCTCAATTATAACTCATGCTCGACATAAAAAATATTTCTTTTTCGTATACAGATAAATCGGTTATTAATAACGTTTCTTTTACCATAGAAAAAGGTCAGAATATTGCTATTATTGGCGAAAGCGGCTGCGGAAAAAGTACGCTGCTTAAACTTATGTATGGTTTATATGATCTTGATGAAGGTGAGATTTTCTATAATGAAAAACCTATTTTAGGTCCAAAATATAATTTAGTTCCGGGAATGCCATTCATGAAATATCTGGCGCAGGATTTTGATTTGTCTCCGTTTGAAACCGTAGCAGAAAATGTTGGAAAGTTTCTTTCGAATGGTTTTGCAAATATGAAAAAACTTCGTGTTCAGGAATTATTGGAAATGGTTGAAATGGATCAATTCTCTAATGTAAAAGCAAAGTTTTTAAGTGGAGGACAACAGCAAAGAGTAGCATTGGTTCGTGTTTTGGCTTTAGAGCCGGAAGTTATTCTGCTTGATGAACCATTTAGCCAAATAGATGCTTTTCGTAAAAATGCTTTACGAAGAAATTTATTTCGATATTTAAAACAAAAAGGAATTACTGTTATTATTGCAACTCACGATAGTACTGATGCTTTATCGTTTGCTGATGAAGCAATTGTAATGCGAAACGGTGAAGTTGTCATAAAAGACAATCCAACAAAAATTTACGAAAACCCCGAAACTAAATACGTAGCCTCACTTTTTGGAGAAGTAAACGAAATTGCAACTCATTTGTTAGTTTCTTACGAAGATGAAACGCATAAAACGCTGGTTTATCCGCACCAATTTAAAATGGTTCCGGAATCTAAATTACCGGTAAAAATTCGAAGAACTTACTTTAGAGGAAATCATTATTTGATAGAATCAGTTTATAAAAGACAATTAGTATTTTTTGAAAGTGAAATTGATTTACCGCTTGAAGAGAATGTTTTTCTAGCCTTAAATTATTTATAAGAAACAAAAGCCATAAACATTAAAAGGTGTTTGTGGCTTTTTTAATTTATTGCTGTTTTTTGTCCCAAAATCTGCTATTCTTTCAATAAAAGAATAGTATCTACTTTATAATTAAACTTAATTAAATTGCTAATAACGAAAAAAATAGTAATTTGTACGCTTATGTTTTAAAGTATACTTAAATTTGCAATCCAAATTTTTAACAAATAATAAAAAGAATATGTATCATTCAAAAATAGCGGGCTTAGGATATTATGTTCCTTCAAATGTTGTCACCAATGATGATTTGTCTAAGTTAATTGATACCAATGATGAATGGATTCAGGAAAGAACCGGAATTCAGGAGCGAAGACATATTATTCGTGGAGAAGATACTACGACTTCAATGGGTGTAAAAGCAGCTAAAATTGCAATAGAACGTTCTGGCGTTGCCAAAGAAGATATTGATTTTGTAGTTTTTGCCACATTAAGCCCTGATTATTATTTTCCTGGCCCCGGAGTTTTAGTGCAACGTGATTTAGGATTAAGAACTGTAGGAGCATTAGATGTTAGAAACCAATGTTCAGGTTTTGTTTATGCAATTTCAGTTGCAGATCAATATATTAAAACCGGAATGTATAAAAACATTTTAGTAATTGGTTCAGAAGTTCATTCAACAGGACTGGATATGACAACCCGCGGACGTGGTGTTTCGGTAATTTTTGGAGATGGAGCAGGAGCAGCGGTTTTAAGCCGTGAAGAAGATTTAACAAAAGGGATTTTATCTACACACTTGCATTCAGAAGGACAGCATGCCGAAGAATTGGCGTTGCAGGCTCCAGGAATGGGAGCACGTTGGGTAACTGATATTTTGGCTGATAATGACCCTAATGACGAAAGTTATTATCCTTATATGAACGGTCAGTTTGTATTTAAAAATGCTGTAGTTCGTTTTGCTGAGGTAATTAATGAAGGTTTAGAAGCAAATGGCTTACAGGTTTCAGATATTGACATGTTGATTCCGCACCAGGCAAATTTGAGAATTTCTCAGTTCATTCAGAATAAGTTCAAATTATCGGATGATCAGGTACACAATAATATTCAAAAGTATGGAAATACGACTGCAGCCTCTATTCCGATTGCTTTAACAGAAGCTTGGGAACAAGGAAAAATCAAATCTGGAGATACCGTTGTTTTAGCTGCTTTTGGTAGTGGATTTACATGGGCAAGTGCTATTATTAAATGGTAATTTGATTCGTTTGAAATAATATTTAAAACCTGCTCTGGAATGGAGCAGGTTTTTTTATAATTTAGTATTTTGTTATGGAGTTTTACAGAAATGACAAACTAATTTAGAGTGTTTAATAAGATGAAAAAAAATCAACTAGAAATAGCGTGCTTTAATTATGAATCAGCGTTAATTGCTCAGGAAAACGGCGCAGATCGAATTGAGTTATGCGAAAACATGCAGCTTGGCGGAACAACTCCAAATTCAATTTTGGTAGTCAAAGTACGCGAAAATCTGAGTATTAAAATGCATGTGATTATAAGACCTCGCGGTGGAAATTTCGTTTATTCTGATGAGGAACTTACAGAGATGAAGCAAGACATTAAGCAGTATAAAAAACTAGGCGTTGATGGTTTTGTTTTTGGAATTTTAAAAGAGAATGGAAGCGTCAACAAAAAACAAAATAAAGAATTAGTGCATTTAGCGCATCCACTTTCCTGTATTTTTCATCGGGCTTTTGATGTAGTTAAAGATATTGAAAAATCGTTGGAAGATGTAATTGATTGTGGTTTTAAAACAATTTTGACTTCAGGGCAGGGAATAAATGTAGAAGAGGGGATTTTTACTTTGGCCAAAATTCAGCAATTAGCAAAAGACAGAATTGAAATCATGCCTGGAGGAGGTTTGCGATCTTCAAATATTGAATTATTGCAGGAACAATTAGAACCTACATTTTATCATTCATCTGCCATTACCGGAAAGACTGAAACCGCCAATCCGGAAGAAATAAAAGAACTGAAGAATTTTTTATAACGCAATTAATAAAACAAGAAAAGCCTGGAGTTGGCATACTCCAGGCTTTTCTTTTCTACAAGAACTATTAAAACTACTAATAAAAGAGGGTTTTAAAACATTCCACCACCACCTTTACTAGTGTTATCTTCTCTTTGTTTACGTTGCAGGTTTTTGATTGTTGCACCTCCAAAGTTGTATGTTAATCCTAAATAAACGGTTTGACTTTCCCATTTAAATTGTCCTGATTGTGGATAAGGATACATAGTATCAAACGCATATTTCATTGTATTAAATACGTCATTGAAACGTAAACTAATATTCATCTTGTTGTCTAACAATGTATAACGTGAACCAATGTCCATTTTGTACATTTCATGACTATTATTTTGCAATCCGTCAACAGCACCTCTGTAAAAACCGAATAATAAAAAGCTTAAACGTTTATTTACTTTAAAGTTTGAGTTCATACGTCCGTTAAAAGCAGACACAGTAATTTTTCTTTCTAAAGGACTACTTGTTTTTGTTAAAGGATCATATAAAAATACAACACCTTGTTGGTTAATGCTTGAAAAATCAATAGATGGCTGTATATCCCACCATTTTGTAATTTTATAATTAAATGAAACCTCAAAACCATAAGCTGTATTATGATCATAATTGGTGAAAGTCATAATCTGTTTTTCCTGGCTAGGATCTGCTTCATCAGGGTATAATATTCTGCTAATCTGATCATTGATACTTCTAACGAAAACGCCTGCAGTAAAACTTCCTTTTTCTAAAGTTTTAGTATAATTTACTTCCACAGAGTTTGTAAACTGAGGTCTTAACTCAGGATTTCCTAATGAAGTTACAAGTGGTGTAGAAAACTCACGAATAGGTTTTGTCTGCTCTAAGCTTGGGCGATCTACACGACGGCTGTAGCTAAATTGAAGTGTGTTTTTCTCATTCAGGTTATAAGTAAAATAGGCTGATGGATACAAAGTAATATAGTCATCATCAAATTTTTCAAGACCATGATTTAAATTCGCAGCTACTTTATAACTTTCAAAACGAGCTCCTAACTGATAACTGAATTTTTTGTATTTCTGGCCAAATGTTACGTATGCAGAATAAATATCAGTATCGTAAGTGTAGTCAGAAACCGGAAGTGCAGCAAGTGGGTTTCCGGTAATATAATCATTTCCTGTTCTTGTAATTCTGGCTTCGG
This sequence comes from Flavobacterium sp. AC274, assembly GCF_979258275.1. Taxonomy (NCBI): domain Bacteria; kingdom Pseudomonadati; phylum Bacteroidota; class Flavobacteriia; order Flavobacteriales; family Flavobacteriaceae; genus Flavobacterium; species Flavobacterium sp. AC274. The sequence continues at coordinate 1,533,966 of NZ_OZ409852.1, forward strand.
CACCGGCTTCAAGCGTAGTTTTTTCGTTTAACGGATTTACATAATCAATATTTACAGTGCTTAATTTACGAGTTCCTTTAATATAATCATCATAAATTACGCTATTGACAGTATTGTCAATTTTTGTTGACTGCGTATCAAAAGAAGCATTTTGAGTTTCTTTATTATCACTGTAATTTGCTTCAAAATCTAAGGTATGACCTTCTTTTTTAAAGATGTGTTTGAAAGCTAAATTATAAGTTCCTACCCGGTCCGGACCTGTATATTTTGATTTTTGATAAATGTTTGATATGTCAGAATCCGTTACATTATTGTAATCAATATCTGTGTTTACAAAACCTTTTCCATTCGATTTATTTTGATTAGTATAAATTGAAAGCGTATTATGATCGTTGATCAAATAGTCCATTCCAATTTTATACAGGTAAGAATCATTATCATTTACAACATCAATTTTTTGAACGATATCCTGATCTGCTCTTTTTATAAATCCATCATTATAATACGTCCCGAAATTTTGTCCCACATTTCCAAAGAAGTTTACTTTACCTGTTTTATAATTTAAATCTAATGATTGATTGTATTTTGCAGTTTCCCCAAAAGTGATTCCGCCGCTATAACTTCCGTTAAATCCAGTATTGGCATTCTTGTGTAATATGATATTGATAATTCCGGACATTCCTTCCGGATTGTATTTAGCACTTGGGTTTGTAATCAATTCAATTTTTTTGATTGAAGTTGACGGAATTTGTTTTAGTAATTGTGCCGGATCAATATTTGATGGTCTTCCATCAATTAAAACACGCACATTATCATTTCCACGAAGTGAAAGTTTTCCGTCCTGATCAACATTAACTGAAGGAATATTGTTCATAATGTCTGATGCTGAAGCTCCTGCAGTGGTCAGATCTTTACCAACAGTAATTACTTTTCTGTCGATTTTTTGTTCAATTGTTGAGCGTTCACTAACGATGTTCACGCCTTTTAGCTGAGTTGCTTCTTCCTCAAGAGAGATATTTACTGTTGCTGTTTTTTTGTTATCACTTAAAATAACAGAGCCAATATATTTTCTAAATCCAATGTACTGAATTTCGATAGTATAACTTTTTAAAGCTAAGTTTTTAATACTGAAATCTCCATTGTCATCGGTATTAACTCCGGAAACTACTTTTCCGTTATCTTTAATCGAAACTGTAGCATAAGAAATTGGTGTGTTAGTCGATTTTTCGATAATTTTTCCCGAGACTGTTCCTGAATTTTGGGCTTGTGCTGTTGTTATTACCCCTAGTAATACGAACAGAAAGAATTTTAATTTCATAGTTTAGTAAATGATTATTTTGATTGATTGATGATGATTTTTGTTTGTAATTTTCTTTGTATAATTATTTTTGATTTTCTAAGTAAGACTCTTTCCTTAACGATTTGTTACAGGAAAATATTAATTAAAAATTAAAATTTTCGTAGATACTCTATTTTATAAGAGATTAGCGTTTTAATTTTTTGATAATTTTAACAACTAAAACAATTCGTTTTTTGAGAAATTCGAATCGGGATATGTTATTTTATATCTTTTTCGTTTTCTGTAATTGGTGAATAAGCAGTATCTTTGCTCACTTTAAAAATAAGTTTACATGTCATTATCACAAATTCTTACACCTTCTATACAAAAATCAATACAAGCACTATTTGATGTTACTGTTGATAAAATCGAATTTCAAACTACCAGAAAAGAGTTTGAAGGCGATATTACAATGGTAATTTTTCCTTTGTTAAAAATGACTAAAAGCAATCCTGCTGAATTAGGAAATAAAATTGGGAATTATCTGGTTGAAAATGTAACCGAAGTGGCGCGCTTTAATGTTGTGTCTGGCTTTTTGAATATTGTAATTTCTGATAGTTATTATTTGAATTTCTTTAATGAAATCAAAGACAATTTAAAATTTGGATATGTAGCGCCGAATCCAAATGAAAAAGCAATTATGGTGGAATACTCTTCGCCAAATACTAATAAGCCTTTGCATTTAGGTCACGTTCGTAATAATTTATTAGGATATTCTGTTGCCGAAATCATTAAAGCTTCGGGTAAAAAAGTCTATAAAACGCAAATTATCAATGATCGTGGAATTCATATTTGCAAATCAATGCTTGCCTGGGAAAAATTCGGAAACGGAGAAACTCCTGAAAGTTCGAATTTAAAAGGTGATAAGTTAGTTGGTAAATATTATGTTGAATTTGATAAAGCTTATAAAGCGGAAATCAATCAATTGATACAAGCAGGTAAAACGGAAGAAGAAGCAAAAAAACAAGCTCCAATTATTGTTGAAGCGCAAGATATGCTGAAAAAATGGGAAGCTGGCGATGAAAAAGTAATAGATCTTTGGAAAATGATGAACCAATGGGTTTATGATGGTTTTGCTACCACATATACCAATCTTGGAGTTAATTTTGATAAATATTACTACGAAAGCAATACTTATTTATTAGGAAAAGATGTTGTTCAGGTTGGGCTTGATAAAGGTGTTTTCGAAAAAGATCCGGATGGTTCAGTTTGGATTGATTTAACTGATGAAGGTTTAGACCGTAAAATTGTATTGCGTTCTGACGGAACTGCAGTTTATATGACGCAAGATATTGGAACTGCAATTCAGCGTGTAAAAGATATGCCGGATGTTGGCGGAATGGTTTACACAGTTGGTAATGAACAGGATTATCACTTTAAAGTTTTGTTTTTAATTTTGAAAAAATTGGGCTTTGACTGGGCTTCAAGTTTATATCATTTGTCATACGGAATGGTGGATTTGCCATCAGGAAAAATGAAAAGCCGTGAAGGAACTGTTGTAGATGCTGATGATTTGATGCAGGATATGACAGATACAGCCAAACAAATTTCTGAAGGTTTAGGAAAACTGGATAGTTATTCTGCAGAGGAAAAAGCAAAACTGTATAAAACGATTGGTCTTGGTGCTTTGAAATATTATATTTTAAAAGTAGATCCAAAAAAACGTATTTTATTTAATCCTGAAGAATCTGTTGATTTTGCCGGAAATACAGGTCCATTTATACAATATACATATGCGAGAATTCAATCTATTATTCGTAAAGCTGATTTTGATTTTTCAGCTAAAACAGCAATAGAAGAGCTTCATGAAAAAGAAAAAGAATTGGTAAAACAAATTGAACTTTTCCCGGAAGTAATTCAAAATGCGGCGCAAAATCATAGTCCGGCTTTAATTGCAAATTACACGTATGATTTGGTAAAGGAATATAACTCATTTTATCAGTCAGTTCATATTTTAGGTGAAACAGATTTAACAAAAAAATATTCAGAGTACAGCTTTCTCAAAAAGTGGCTGAGGTAATTAAAGCAGCATTTACTTTGCTAGGAATCGAAGTTCCGGAAAGAATGTAGAAAAAAATAATTTTATTCGAAGCCGATAGTTGAAAAACTATCGGCTTTTTTGTGCTTAATAATTTAAAATGTTATTTGTAAAATACTGTTAATTAGTAGATTAATTTTGTAAATCTATTTTTTTTGTAGTAATTTTATTATATGACTAAATAGTTCTATGATAGGGAACTTATTTTTTATTTTTATCTATTTTGAATTAGTAAGCTTTTAGTAAAAATAAAAGGTGAAACCGTCTGAAATAGGGATTTTAGACGGTTTTTTTTATTTTTTGAAACATACAATATTCATAAATTCCTCCTGTAAAATTCTGTTAACACAAATTGATTCCTCTAATTAAATAAGTAAATTCATCGTTTTAATTTGTTAAACGCTGCTAAAATATTGTTAAAATTGTTATTTTTTAATAATTTGCATGAATAACCTTAAACAATATTAATGATGAAACAACAATTAAAAGGATTTATAGTATTTCTTTTAATGCTATCTCAATTAGCATTTTCACAAGAAAGAACTGTTTCGGGAACCGTTTCTGATAATGCAGGTATGCCAATTCCGGGTGTTACTGTATCAGTTAAGGGAACAAATAATGCAACACAAACTGATTTTGATGGTAAGTACTCTATAAAGGCTTCACCAGATCAAATTTTGTTATTTACCTACATCGGTATGAAAGCAAATGAAGAACCTGCATCATCTACTACAGTGAATGCAAAATTACTTGGAGACGCTCTAGAACTCGAAGGTGTGGTTGTAGTAGCTTTCGGAACTCAAAAAAATCTGAGATTACCGGTGCGGTTACTAAAATTGATGCCGCAGCTTTAGAGAATACTCAGGCTTCAAATGCAATTCAATCTTTAACCGGTAAAGTTTCGGGTGTGCAAATTAGTGCAAACTCAGGACAACCCGGAGATCCGCCTCAAGTACGTTTTAGAGGTATCGGATCAATTTCTTCCTCAAATACGCCATTGTATGTTGTAGATGGTTTTCCGTACAACGGAGATATAAACGCTATAGCCACTCAGGATATTGAATCTATCAGTTTCCTGAAAGATGCCTCATCAAACGCATTATACGGTAGCAGAGGAGCAAATGGAGTTATTATTGTTACAACAAAAAAAGGAAAAAAGGGAAATTAAAAGTTACTTACGAAACTAAAATAGGGGTTAACTCAAGAGCTGTTCCTGAATATGATATGATTACAGATCCGGGAGATTATTATAAAACAGTCTATAACCGCATTAGAAATGGTTTAATTTACGATGGTGAAACGGCTGCAGATGCATCTACAATTGCCTCACAAACCTTAATTACCGGGGATACTTATTCTTTAGGATATAACAATTACAATGTGCCAAGTGATCAGGTAATTAATCCTGCCACAGGACAACTTAATCCTAATGCCAGATTATTATATCACGATGATTGGGCCAAAGAATTGTTTAGAGACGCTACAAGAACAGAACATTTTTTAAGTTTATCATCCAGTACAGATAATCTTAGTTCCTATTTATCTGTGGGTTATCTTAAAGATGAAGGATATACAATTAATTCAAATTTTAAACGTGCAACAGTTAGAGCAAATGTTGATTATAATGTTACCAGTAAAATAAAAGTGGGAACAAATTTAAACTTTGCCAATACAGATCAAAACGCACCAATATCTCAGGTTGGATCTGCTACTTATAGCAATTTATTTAGCTGGGCGAGAAATATTGCGCCAATTTATCCTGTTTGGGAAAGAGATGCCAGCGGAAATTTTGTAAATGACCAGAATGGTAATAGGGCTTATGATTTTAATGATTCAGGAGATCGTCCGTATGGAGCAAATCTTAATCCTTATGCCACAACATTATTAAATACAAATTTAAACGAAGAGAATAAATTTGGAGCGAGAGGATATGTTTCTATCGATTTTTTCAAAGATTTTAATTTTAGATATAATCTTGGATATGATTTATTGTCCGGGTATTATTTAAATATCACTACCGGAGAAGGAGGAGACGATGAAGGTGTAAATGGTCGAAATTCTACCGCAACATCAAACGATTACACCATTACAAACCAGCAGCTTTTATCCTGGAAAAAAACATTCGGAAGTCATTCACTGGATATCCTTGTCGGACATGAATCATCTGATTACAAATCAAAAATGTTGGCGGGTCAAAAATCCGGAGCGGTTATTCCAAATTTGCCTATTTTAAGCAACGGAACAAAATATGTATACGTAGATGGATATAACGATTTGTATAATGTTGAAGGTTATTTTTCAAGGTTAAACTATAATTACAAAGAAAAATATTTTATCAATGCCAGTTTTAGACGAGACGGATCGTCTGTATTTGCACCGGAAAACAGATGGGGTAATTTCTATGGTTTTGGAGCTGCCTGGTCGATAATGAAGGAATCTTTCTTCCCTAAGTCAAAAGTGATTACAAACTTAAGAATAAAAGGAAGTTACGGAGAACAAGGAAACGATAATATATTTTATCCGGGAACATCACAAATAAGCCATCGTTCTTACTTTGGAAGTGCACGAAATTACTATGCTTATCAAACCCAGTATGAAATTGTACCAGACGCTGATGGAAATGCAAGTGTTCTAACAGTATATCAGGGAAATAGGGATATTAAATGGGAGAAATCTGCCAATATGAATGTTGGTTTTGAAATTGAATTATTCAACAGAGTAAATATTGAAGCTGAATATTTTGAAAGAAAAGTAAGTGATTTAATTTATAATAAACCAAATTCGCCTTCAACAGGGGTTTCATTTGTTACTGAGAATGTCGGTGACATGAATAATAAAGGTGTAGAGGTTAATATAGGAATTGATGCCATTAAAACAGAAGATATTGACTTTAATATTTGGGTTAACGGGACTCATTATAAAAATGAAGTGACATCATTGCCAAGTCCATTTACAAACGGAATTTTTCGTTTTGAAGAAGGAGCTCCGGCTTACGCATTTTATTTGAGAGAATTTGCAGGCGTTGATAAAACAAATGGAGATGCACTATGGTATATGGATGTAAAAGATACTTCCGGAAACGTAACTGGTCGAACCACAACAAATGTTTACGGAAATTCAACGCAATATTTAAGCGATAAAGATGCAAACCCGGATGTATATGGTGGGTTTGGAACAATCTTTAGATATAAAAACATAACATTCCAGGCTAGTTTTGCTTATCAATTTGGAGGGTATATGTTTGATGGTGTTTATCAAACTGCCATGTATTCAGGTTCAGACAATATTGGACAAAATTATCACAAAGATGTACAAAAAGCATGGTCTGTTGATAATCCAAATTCTGATATTCCGAGAATTGATCATATTTCAACCTTACAAATGTCAGCTTCAGATTATTTCTTAATAAAATCAGATTATCTAAGCATACAGGATGTTTCCATATCATATGATTTTAAAAATAGCAGACTTGAAGATATCGGAATTCAATCTACTAAATTTAGTTTAATGGGTTCCAATTTAGCATTGTGGTCAGAAAGAAAAGGGATGGATCCAAGGTTAAATAATCTGGGGTCAAGAACCAATAATGGGCAATCCTTAAATGTATATGGAGTTATGAAAACTATTTCCTTTGGTTTAACAGTAAATTTTTAAGAACATGAGAAAATTAATTATACTTACATTGTCATTGTTCATATTCACAGGTTGTTCTGACGATTTTTTAGATACAGTGCCTGAGTCAACTATCAATGATGAACAACTTGCCACATCTGCTGCTGCAAATGCAGCGATTATAAATGGAGTTTATTCTGCACTTAGATCTTATGGATTATCGGTGTCTGGAAACCATGAAGATTATGGACACAAATCAATACTTGCAGCAACAGACATGATGTCAAATGATATGCTAATGACCAAATCAAGCTGGTATGGTTCTTTTTATAATTATTTGGGAAGACAACAAACAAACAGCAGATCGAGATTAGCGTGGAGCATCTACTATCCACAAATTAAAACAGTAAACGTGGTATTGACTGCGGTTCCGGCAGATGCTGCGACCGACGATGAGCTGAAGAAAATTAGAGGAGAGGCTTTGGCATTAAGAGGTTATTTTTATTTTATGTTAGCCCGCATGTATGGACCAACATATATTGGAAATGAAGATGAACTTTCTGTGCCGCTTTATACTCAGGTGACTCTAGAAGGTGCACCAAGATCAACTGTAGCAGAAGTGTATGCTGTCATTGAAAAAGATTTATTAGAATCTATTCAATTATTAGAAGGAATTCCAAGTGGAGGTGTTGCTGCTGTAAATCAAAGTGTTGCACAAGCATTTTTGGCTGATGTTTACCTGGAAATGGGGAAATATGCTGAAGCTGCACCACTTGCTAACGCCGCCAGACAAAATTATCCATTGTTATCAAAAAGTGTATGGTTAAATGGTTTTTACGATCTTACACTTAACGGAGATACCATGTGGGGTGCAACGATAACTTCTGCACAAAGTAGTTTTGTGGCCAGTTTCTTTTCTCATTTTGACAATACAAACGCTGATGGATATGCTGGAGGATTAGAAATTTATAAAAACATTGACAAAAATCTGTATAGTAGCATATCAGATACTGATTATAGAAAAACTGCTTTTGTTGCACCGGGCGGAAGTACAATATATCCTTCATTACCGGAATATGCCAATATAAAATTTAGAGATCCAACGGTTGATGCCGGCGATTATATTTATTTAAGATCTGCTGCAATGTATTATATAGAAGCTGAAGCTCTTGCAAAATCAGGAAATGAGCCTGGTGCAAGACAAGTTTTATATGATATTACTATAACAAGAGATCCATCATATGTCCTGTCTACCAATAGTGGAACAGCTTTAATAGATGAAATCATACTCCAAAAAAGGATTGAACTATGGGGCGAAGGATATGCCTGGTTTGATATGAAACGATTGAAGGTACCACTGACAAGAGATTATCCAGGCTCAAATCATGCAACCTTTGGAAAATTTAATATTCCTGTTGGAGATAACAGGTTCATATTCCAGGTTCCGCAGGCAGAAATAGATGCCAATCCGTTAATTGATCAAAGTCCATTATAAAACACATTTATTTTTTTAAATAGAGAAGCCGATAGTTTTAAAACTATCGGCTTTATTTGTTATTCTTTAAACGTATTATCCCTACAAATACTTTCAGTCTAATATTACTTTTGCATTTTATTATAGAAATAAATACAGATTTCAGTCTGTTAAAAATACCCTCCTTGTATTTATTTTTAACTATTTTGAATTAGTACCCTATTTAGTGAAGATTATAAAAGGACCACCGTTTGAATTAATTTTTGGACGGTTTTTTTATGTCTTTTTTTAAAGTTTGTAAGAAGGGATTTTCTAAAAAGTATTAATTGTTTTTCGACATAAAAAATCTTAAAAACTATCATTTTTAGTTTTAATAGAATTTGTTGATTAAAAAAATATTCGGACAAAGCAAGAATCCTTATTTATGGTATAACTGTTTTGTTGAAAATATGTTACCATAAATTCCACTCAAAATTCAAAATAAAAAGTAATATTTTAGCTACTTTAATAAATGTTAAATGATAATATTTTCTTGTTAAAATTATATTAATTTGATAAGTTGCGCTCAATTAATCAAAATGATAAAATAATGAAACAAAAAATGAAGGTATTTGGGATGCTTTTTTTGCTTTTGCTATGCAGCTTACATTTGCACAAGAGAAAAAAATTACAGGAACCGTTTCAGACAATACAGGCATACCATTGCCGGGGGTAACTGTATTAATTAAAGGAACTCAAACCGGTGCGCAAACTGATTTTGATGGAAAATATGCAATTAAAGCGGAATCAAATCAAATTTTAATATTTAGTTATATTGGAATGAAAACGCAGGAAATTGCGGCAAGTTCCTCGGTTATTAATGTAAAATTAGTAGATGCTGCCGCACAAGAACTTGAAAGCGTTGTTGTAACTGCTTTTGGTATTAAGAGACAAAAAAATCTTTGGGTTATGCTACGACAACCTTAAAATCAGAACAGCTTACGGCTGTAGTCAATACAAATCCATTTGAAACACTTTCAGGGAAAATTGCCGGAGTAGATATTACGGCACCCTCACAGCCAGGAGCTTCTACTAAAGTTGTTATTCGTGGTTTGAATACTATAACAGGAAATTCAGGTCCTTTATATATTGTTGACGGATCTCCAATTAATAATACAGCAACAGGGACGAGTAATGACGGAGTTGCTTCTTCTAAAAGATCTTATGATTCAGGAAATGGTGTAAGTGATATTGATCCTAATAATATAGAAAGCATGACAGTTCTTAAAGGAGCTGCAGCATCTGCCTTATATGGTTCAAGAGCAGGTGGCGGAGTTATTATCATCACAACTAAAAAAGGAAAGTCTAATTCAGGAATAAAAGTTGATATGCTTGCTTCAACAGAATTAAGCGAAGCAGCAAGAGTTTCTCACTTACAAAATCAATTTGGACAAGGCTGGAATGGTGTCGGATATTCAGGAACTAACACATACAGTAATGAAAATGGTTCTTGGGGACCTGCATTTAATGGAGAGGTGAGACCTTGGGGAACTGTATATAATAACAGTCAGCAAATTAAACCTTATGTTGGATTAAAAAATAACATTAGAGATTTTTATGATACAGGTTTATTATCTACACAATCCGTAAACCTTAGCGGAGGAGGAGATGCTTCAGATTTCTCTTTGGTATTTTCAAATGTAAATAGTGATGGAATTATACCAACTGATGCTGATCTATATAGAAAACAATCGTTAGGATTTAATGGTGGTTTGAAATCGAAAAAATTCACATTAAGAACCGCTTTCAATTATGTTTACAAAAATCAAAGTGCTGTAAACACAGGACAAGGTGATGATGCTGGCCAAGGGTCTACATTGCAAGAGGATTTATTGCAAATTCCGAGAGATATTAGTGTAGTAGATTTAAGAGATTATAAAGGAAATATTTTTAATACTCCTGATTATTATTTCACTCCTTATTCTTCAAATCCTTATTTCTCGATTAATGAGAACAGTACAAAAATATATGGAAATAATATTTTTGGAAACGTAAATTTAAGTTATAAGATTACTGATAAAATTACGGCTTCATGGCAAGTGGGCGGTAACTTAAGACAAGAAAGGTTGAAAAGTTACGGAGCTATTGTAGATTATCTTCCAGGAACTCCACAGGCTATTGCAAAAACCAATAAAGTTGTAGGTGGAGTTACAGAAGGCAGATCTGAATATAGTGAGTTTGATACATTTTTCAATGTTAACTATAATACTAATTTAGGAGAGAATTGGAATTTTAATCTTTTAGGAGGTTTCAACTATAATAAAAGAGAATCTGATGAATTAACGAATTCAATAACAAATCTTGGAGTTGCTAATTACTATGAACTTTCAAATACTCCATTTAGAGCAAAAATTTCGCAAACTAACACTTTAAGAAAAACCGGGGCAGTTTATGCATCTGCAGAATTTGCTTTCAAAAATAAATATTTTGCTACTTTAACAGGCAGGGAAGATGTTACATCTACTTTACCGATTGGTAACAATGCCTATTTTTACCCAGCTTTATCTTTAGGTGCTATTGTAATTGATAATGGGGATACTTTTCTAAAATTAAGAGGTTCAGCTTCTAAAATTGCAAATGATACTAGTCCTTACTCAACTGAAAACTCATATATTTCAGGAGTTGCTTCTGCCAATTTTGGACAAATTTTATCTCCGCTTGGAGGTATTAGTTACTATGAAGCCGCAGGAAAACTTGGTAATTCGGAATTAAAACCAGAAACTACAATTGAATATGAAATTGGAGCAGAAGGGTCATTTTTCAAAAACAGAATCAGTTACGATATTGCCTTATATCATAAAACAACTTCTGATTTGATTGTGAACCTGCCTTTGGATCCCTCAACCGGATTTACAACTAAAGCGATTAATGCGGGAGATCTTGTAAATAAAGGTATAGAGCTTTCTATTACTGGAAGTCCAATCAAAAATACAGATTTCTCATGGAGCGTGACTTACACTTTTACTAAAAACCTTAATGAAGTTACTAAACTAGCTGATGGTTTTGACCGAATTGATTTAGCAACTGCTTATGGTATTACTTATTCGGCTGCTAAAGGAGAGCCAATAGGTACATTTTATTCTCAAGTTCCAAAAATTAATGCTGCAGGACAATATGTTGTTAATGCTGATACAGGATTGTATGAAGTAAGTGGTGATCTTCAAAAAATTGGAAATTCGCAACGTGATTTTGTAATGGGACTTCAAAATACTTTCAAATACAAAAACCTTAATCTAGGGTTCTCATTAGACTGGAAACAAGGGGGCGAATTTTATTCATATACCAAAAGACTATCCCATTTCACAGGAAATGGTATTGAAACTACTTATAACGACAGAAATCCTTTTATTGTTCCTAATTCTGTTAATGAACATGTAGATGCTATAACAAAAGATGTTACTTATACGGAAAACACAACGGCAATCGCTTGGGATAAAGTATCTACCTTTTACAATACCTCAAATAATCCGGGCATTGAACCAACTCATGTAATTGATAAAACATACATACGATTAAGGGAAATTAATTTGACTTACAACTTCTCTTCTGATTTTACCAAAAATATCGGATTGAACAAAATGTCACTTGGTATTTATGGAAGAAATTTATTTATGTGGACTCCGGGAGATAATCCATATACAGATCCTGAAGTAGGAACTTATGGAACTGGTGTACTTTCAGACTTTGGAGAATTTGGATCTAACCCTTCACAAAGATCTTTAGGTGGAGTTTTAAAATTATCATTCTAAAATTATATAGAAAAATGAAAAAAATAGCAACATTAATTACAGTACTATTCTTATTAGTCTCATGTGATGAAACATTTGATATTAATAGAAATCCCGATACTTTGCCGTCCGGACAAGCAAATAGTACTATCCTTCCTGCAGGTATAGTTGGTCTTGCAGGTGCGCAAGGATCTTATTACGCTTTAATTGGCGGATTTTGGTCTCAATTTTGGACACAAAATAATACTTCCAATCAATATAAAAATGTTGATTCTTATACTATTGGAACAAACGATTATCAACCAGCATGGACTGCTATGTACGATGCTTTGAATGATATCAGAGTTGTAAAAGCACAGGCATTAGCAGAAGAAAACTGGAATTATTACTTAATGGCAACAATTCTTGAAGTAGAAGGCTCTCAGGTAATGACCGATTTATATGATGCTATTCCTTACGCTGAAGCAAATAATATAAATATTTTACAGCCTAAATTCAATACAGGCAAAGAAACATACGATCTGATGATTGCTGATTTAAAATTAGCGCTATCAAAAGATCTAAGTTCTTCTAAAGGAACTGCGCCAGCAGCTGATGATTTACTTTTTAAAGGTGAAATGGCAAACTGGACAAAATTTGGTAATACTTTATTGCTAAAATTACACATGAGATTAACAGCAGCTGATCCGACACTAGCCGAATCAGGGATAAAAGCATTAATCGATTCAGGTGCAGAATTTTTAGATGTTGACGCCGCATTGACTCAATTTGTAGATGCAGCCGATCAAAGTAATCCATTATATGAGTCTGACAGAAGAAAATTAAATAGTACTTTAAACCTGAAAGCGAGTAAAACATTGTACTCTTATCTACAAGTTAATACTGACCCTCGTTTAAATAAATATTATGGAGCCGGAAGTCCAAATAATCAAGGTGATTTTGAAAACAAAGCAACTAATCTTTCCCAAGTATTATTAAGTCCGCTAACACCTGTATTTTTTATCAGTAAGGAAGAGAGCAGTTTTTTACAAGCAGAAGTACTAACAAGATATTATGGTGGAGCGGGAGCTAAAGCTAAATACGATTTAGGCGTTCAGACTTCAATAACAAGATTTGGAGGAAACGCAGAAACATTTGTTGCTGCCGGAGGTAAATACGAATTTCCCGCAACAGGGACTGATGCACAAATTGAGGCAATTATTACTCAAAAATGGATTGCAAGTTTCCCTGGAAACGGATATGAATCTTTTTTGGAGCAAAACAGAACCGGATACCCAAAAATATCTAATGTTTCTCAAGTAAGCGAATCTTATATTCCCGGACAATTTGCAGTATCTGTAGAAAATGTAACAGGAGGAAAGTTTCCAAAAAGGATTGTTTTGCCTAGTATCGTAAAATCAAGAAATCCAAATGCACCGATTTTACAGGCGATTACGGCTCCGGTATGGTGGAATGTTAACTAAAAAAGTAAAAAATGAAAAAAATATTTATACTAGGAATGATAGTTTCCGGACTATTGTTTACTTCTTGTGAAACAGATTCTACAGATCATGTATCGCAAATAACGTATTACGCAAATATGTCCATGAATGGTGATGCGCTCGTTGTTTTAACGCAAGGCGAAACATATACAGAACAAGGGGCTGAAGCTGAATCTAGTGGAGAAAAATTAGATGTTAAAATTGATGGTACAGTTGATACAAGTAAACCAGCTGTATATAAAATTAAATACGCTGCAATAAATAGTGATGGATTTCCAGCTTATATAACACGTACCGTAATTGTTTTAAGTGATAAGCCAAGCACAATAGATTTGTCTGGTACCTTTGTGAGAAGCGGTAACAACAATATTGTCACAAAACTGGGTGATAGAAAGTACAAATGCGATAATGCTACGGGATTTGATGTTAATGATAATAAAATAACTTTAGAATTCTATAATATAGATGATAAACAAATTTATGCGCCATATCAGGAAAAAACTTCTACATCTGGTATTTCTGCAGAAAGCAACAACGGAATTATAACAGACCCGAACCATTGGCAATGGTCTATTATTGCTTCATCAACCTTTGGAACAGCAGATAGAAAATTTACACGATCAAATTAAAATTTTTAAAATGAAAAAAATAAAACAATTTACAACAAGCATAATTGCAACAGTACTTATACTTTCTTCATTTATGGCTTGTGACGAAGTTGGTGAAACTACTACGGGAGGAACATCAGCTAAAAATTTGGCAGGTGAATGGTTTATTGATGCGTCTGATGCATCTGGAAAAGTTTCAGAACACGAATTATTTTCTACTTATAATACGGCAGCCAACAATAATACTTTGTGGCTAGACGATCAGAATTCGTTTAAAAAATTCAAAATCAAAGTTACTTTTGAGAAAGAAGGTTCATTTTCGGCTTCATCTGCTTCAAATGAATATGGTTCTGTAACAGTAACTATTACAAATGGTAAAGTTGAAAAAGAAGCTGCTGTTTCCAAAGGAGGTCATAAAGTTGATAAGATTTCCTTTAAGGCAGAATTTAGTAATGAGCCAGGAGTACTTTATTCTTATGAAGGAAGTAGAAGAACTGGTTTTAGTGAAGATGAATAACAATGAGTTAAATTTTGAGATTGGGAAGCCTTAATTTTTATTAAATAAAAAAGCCGATAGTTGCAGAACTATCGGCTTTTTGCAACTAACTCAAATATTTTATTTTACAAACTTGTTGATGATTGCATCAGTTTCTGCTTTTGTAGCATTTGGTTTCAAATCAAACAAAAGAGAATAAAGAGCTTTTCTGTCCACTTTAGCTTCCAGGTTTAGGTCTTGGTGTCTGTCGAAAAGAGTTTGCCATTTGTCACGAACATTTTTCCAAAGGGCACTATTTTCCTTCCACCATTTTTGACCGGCAATACATTTAATGTCCGGAACTTTAGTATAAATATCCATCCCTTTTTCTTCTGCTAATAAAACATCTTTTCCGTTTTCATCTCTAATAAGTTTGGCGTTGTCTTGTTCGTGGTTCCAACCTGTAGCAGTGATTTCGTGAATGTTTCTTCTTTTTAATACATTATAGTCGTTACGCTTGGTTTGTTCTCTTCTTGGTAGAGGAGCATCAGCAACGTTTGACCAGTAATTTTCTCCATCAACATGTACCCAAGTTGAAGATCCTTCATATCTTGGACTATCGTCTACTTGAAATACTTTTTGAGTCCATTGACCTTTAACGGCTTTCTTGTCTAATTTTTTATATTTCCAAGAGGTGCCTTTGTCAAATGAATATAAGTCTGTGTTTTCATATAGCCAGTCTTGTCTCCAGTGTTTGATAATCATGTCGTCACTTACAATCAATAAGTGTTGCATTACAATTTTGTTTGGAGTGTCTTCAAGTAACTCTACCCATTCCAATGCCGATTCGTGTTTAGTTTCTGAAGGTTTATAAGTGAGAGAGTCCTTTGGGTATTGAAAAGTTTCAGTAAAATTGAATTTTACTTCATAACAACCACACATTGATTTAATCGATTTAATGTCCTGTTGCTTTTTATCCTGACTAAAGCCAAGACTGCATGCCAAAGCCATTACGGCTGAAAAATAAAGACTTTTTGAAATCATAACTTAAATTGTTTTGTTTTTAATTTTCGCAAATATATACATTTTATTTAGAACAAATAAAAATAGTTTATATATTTGCGCTATTATTAAGACTGAATAAAAATAATGAAAATAAAAATTACCCTTTTTGCGGCATTTCTTTTTTGCCAAATTTTGATGGCGCAGGAAAAAGATACTACAGCTGTAAATAAACTTTCTGAAGTTGTTGTTACAGGTCAGTTTGAGCCACAATCTATAAAGAAATCAGTTTTTAATGTTCGGGTTATATCAAGTCAGGATATTCAAAATTTAGCAGCAAGCAATCTTGCAGATGTATTAAATCAATATTTGAATATTACGGTTAGTCCAAGTGGAACAAGTGGTAGATCTACAGTTTCTTTATTTGGTTTAGATGCACAATATTTTAAAATTTTAGTTGACAATGTTCCGTTAATAAATGAAGCCGGTTTAGGTAATAATATAGATTTATCACAGATTAATCTTAACGATGTAGATCATATTGAAATTGTAGAGGGTTCAATGGGTGTTAGTTATGGAGCTAATGCAGTTAGTGGTGTTTTGAACATTATCACAAAAAAATCTTCAAAATATAAGTGGGGAATTACAGCATTCGTTCAGGAAGAAACGGTAAACAATGAATATTCTCTTTCTGATAAAGGACGTCATATTCAATCTTTAAGACTTACTCATACATTTAATAAGAATTGGTATGTGTCGGCAGGTATTAATCGTAATGATTTTCAGGGATATTTAGATGATAAAAATGGAATTGATTATGATGAAAATGATGGTACCCGTGGTTATAGATGGCTTCCAAAAGAACAGTTAAACGGGACATTTACGATAGCTTATCAAAAAAATAGTTTTCGTTTTTTCTATAAATTCGAGTTTTTAGATGAAAATGTAGATTATTATAATAGCACAGTGCAATCTGGCTATAATAATACTTTAGGATCATATAGATATAGTGAAGATAGCCGATATTTTACAAATCGGTATTTTCACAACCTAAATGCGACTGGTAAGCTTTTCTCACAATTAAATTATAATGTTTCACTTTCTCATCAAAAACAGCAACGTGATGTAGAAGATTTCAGGTACTATTTATTTACTAAAACTGAAGCGAATAATGTTACAGTAAAAGACCAGTCTATGGAAGTTCTTTATTCTACAGGAACATTAAATAACTTCTTTTCAGATAAAACAATTGATCTTCAATTAGGATATGAATTTGTAAATAATAGAGGATATTCATTAGTTCAGGAAGCAAATAATATTTTTACACCAGTTCTTAAAACGCTTGAAAATTATGATTTTTTTGCTGCCTCTGAGATTATGGCAACTGATAAATTTTCGATAAGACCAGGATTAAGATTTTCAGCTCAATCTCAATTTACCAATCAATATGCATCTTCATTAGGATTGAGATATTTATTTGATAAAGGAATTGAACTTCGAGGTTCGTATGGTAATTCTTTTAGGACACCAACTTTTGATGAACTATACTCAAAACAAATTTTTGATGGACACTTTTTTACAGGAAATGATAATCTAATTCCTGAAACAAGTACTTCATATGAAGCAAGTCTTAAAAAATTAACTTTATTTTCATCTGGATTGCAACTTTCAAACACATTTGCAGGAAGCTATTTAAATGTTGATGACAGAATTGGAATGGCATTAGTTCGATTTAATCCAGATACTGGAAATCCGGAATATCAATACATTAATATCAGTAAATATAAAATGTGGAATTTTTCAACAATGAATCAATTAAGAAAGGAAAATTTTACATTTAATTTTGGTGCTGCACTTATTGGAATTTCGCAGAAAATTGAAAATCTTGTATTTTCTTCAGATGATCGATTTCTTTATTCTTTCAATCTAAATGCAAGTTTTTCATATACACTTCCAAAATGGAAAACAATTGTTTCCGGTTACTACAAATACAATGGTAAAACACAGCAATTTATCGAAGGGACATCTTCTTATATTTTGTCTGAAGTTGCTCCAAGTAATTGGCTTGATGCTTCTATTCGTCAGAATTTCTTCAAAGATCACTTCGAAGTTACGGCTGGGGCAAGGAATATTCTTGATGTAACAAATGTAACCCAAACAGGAACTGCAAGTGCTGCAGGACATGCGGGTCCGGGCGAAGTTATGCTTGCCTATGGGCGTTCCTATTATTTAAAATTAGCATATAACCTTAATCTTTAATATAACATAAAACACAAATGAAAAAGTTATTATTTTTATCAATCGCATTATTATCATTAGCATCATGCTCAAATGATGATGATACTCCAGTTGAAATCCCAACAGTTGGAGCAACTTTACAACCTACAGTAGGAGGGGCTAATCAGCCAAACCAAGTATATCTTGATTTAAGTGCTGAAGAATCTAAATCAGTAAATAGAGCTACATGGGATTTTGGATTTTCTACAGGTTCAGAATTTAGAGTTGTTATAAATGGATCTCTTAAAATGGCTGTTAAACAATTGTCTACTTCAGATATTACTTTACCACAAGAAAGTGATGCAGATGTTGCTGTTGGTGCAGGTACGACTCTTGCCAGCAACGGATATGTTGATAATCCAACTGGCGTATTGGCTGGTGCAGGAGCAGGGATTGGAACTGCAATTGCTGAAGTTTCGGCTACAGATGCAGATAACAAAGTATATTTAGTAAATCTTGGATTTGCTGTTTCGACAACTAAACCAGCAGTGGGTTCAGTAAGTGTTGATGGAGACGCAAGAGGGTGGAAAAAGGTTAGGATTTTAAGAAGTGGAAATGGATATAAAATTCAATATGCAGATTTAGATTCTGTAACTTTTACAGAAAAAACAATTTCAAAAGAGACTGATTTTAATTTTACATTCTTCAGTTTAGCTTCGGGAAATACAGTTTCTGTTGAACCTCAAAAAACAAAATGGGATTTAAATTTCACCACTTTTACTAATTATTTAAATGCTGGTAGTGAAGTTACTTACGGATATTCAGATTTTATTACTTCTAATGCAAAAGGAGGAACACAAGTTTATCAGGTTTTAGTTGCTGATGGTGGAGCATATGCTGATTTTACAAAGGCAAAAGTGGTTGAAGCTAATTTTACAGCTTCTGTAACAGATCAAAGAATTATTGGCGCTAATTGGAGAAGTGGTGGTGGCCCAACTTCCTTACCAAGTATTAGAACTGATCGTTTTTATGTTGTTAAAGATGAGGCTGGAAATTACTATAAAGTTAAATTTCTTGCTATGACAAATGATGCAGGAGAGAGAGGTTACCCTACTTTAGAGTATGCTATATTGAATTAATATTTTTTTAATGCAAACTTTTATTAGTTTATTTTTTAAACCTTTTTTTAAATAAACAACATTCAAAAATCTAGTTAATCATTAGCTTTGTTTTTTTTATTTTTTTGAGAGAGGTCAGATTTATCTGACCTCTTTTTTTATTGTTAAAAAGAATAATAAATTAAGGTTTAATTCTATCTTTGCAGGTATTTTTTATAAGGAATTAACAAAAATTAAGATGAAATTTTTGTGAGTCTATTCTTCAAAATTTATAATTACTAAGTGAACACAAAATCATATTTTTTTCAGTCTTTTGCCATTGTTGCATTAGCATTTATCGCTTTTATAGGATTTAAACAAGTGTTGCCGAATAAGATATTTCCGGACAGCAAGATCGATTCTAAAAGTGTACTTATAGACAGCCTGCTTCTGGAGTCGGTTGCAAATGATTCTTTATCTGAAGAAAGCGATAGTATTGTCGAAATGGAGAAAAAGGAAGCTCAGGAGAAAATTGTTTTTGATGCAACAGAAGGAATTGAATTTCCAACAGAAACTTTTGAAAACTATAAAGGATACCAATACCTGATTTCTTTTTACGAGAAATTATATCAGTTAGAAAAAAATCCACAAGCCAAAGTGAGAATTGCTTATTACGGTGATTCGATGACCGATGGTGATTTAATTGTTCAGGATGTTCGAAATAATTATCAGGAACGTTTTGGCGGAAACGGAGTTGGTTTCGTTTCTATAACTTCAGAATCTGCTGCGTCCAGAGGCTCGGTAAAATCATCTTATTCTAAAAACTGGAAAACACAATCGTATCTCAATGTAAAACATCCAATAAATCCTTTTGGTGTAAACGGGCACGTTTTCTTTGCAAATGATAAAACAAATCCAACCTGGGTGCAATACGAAGCCGGACTTAACAAACATGTATCTGTATTGGATAATCCAACTTTGTTTTACGGAAAATCGCATCGAAAAGGAAATGTCAATTTTATTATAGGAAAAGATACATTGCGAAAAAATCTAGTTCCAAATAACTTAGTCAATACCCTAAAAGTAACCTCAGGAAGTATCAAAGCTTTTAAAGCCAATTTCGTTCAGGCAGATTCAATTCCTATTTATGGTTTTAATTTTGATAACGGAAGCGGAGTTCATGTAGATAACTTCTCGCAAAGAGGAAATTCCGGGCTGCCAATTTCTATGTTTGATGCCAATGTAATGCAGGCTTTTAACAACCATTTAAAGTATGATCTGGTTGTACTTCATTACGGAACAAATGTGTTAAATTACGGAACCAAAAATTATTCATGGTACGAAAAAGGAATGAAAAAAACCGTAAATAAAATCAAAGAATCTTTTCCGGGAGTTTCTATATTAATTGTTTCAACCGCTGATAAATCAACCAAATATGATTTGGAAATGAAAACAGATTCGGCCGTTGTTCCTTTAATGAAAGCACAAAAAAGATATTCACTTGAAACTGAGTCGGGATTTGTAAATTTATACACGCTAATGGGCGGAGACGGATCGATGGTGAAATGGGTTGATGAAGCTCCGGCAAAAGCCAATAAAGATTACACGCATTTTAATCAACGTGGTGCAAAAGCAATTGGTAATTTATTGTATGATCAGCTAAACAAAGGATACGAACAATATAAAGCGCTGCGCGAAAAACGCGATGTTGCCGCTAAACCCAGAACAGTCAGAAGAGCAAAAGCAGATTCTGTCTCTGTTAAAAAAGATAGTGTAAATGAATAAACTTATTATCCTCTTTTGTTGTCTTTTTTTCTCGATAAATAATCAGGCGCAAAAGTCAGTCTCACTTTTAATAACTAAAAATATGATTAGTAAAATCGATAGCGCAACGATTGAATCTTACATGGGTAATCACATTTATAATGCAGAAGTATTAGAAAGTGTTTTTAAAAGATTAAAAGAAAACGAAGGCGATAATAAACAAAAAATAAATATTGTACATATTGGCGACTCTCACATTCAGGGAGATTTAATGACCAATAAAATTAGAAAAATTTTGCAACAGCAATTCGGAAATGCTGGTCGTGGTTTTGTTTTTCCGTATCAATTGGCAAAAACAAATGGGTCTTATAACGAAAGATTTTATTCGAACAGAACCTGGGAAAGTTATCGGAATATTTATCCGGTAAAAAACAGGCCCATCGGTTTAAGCGGAATTGGATTGTGGAGAGATAATGGAGGTTTTGCAGTACAATTGAGTATAAAAGATGCGGCTTACAAATTTAATTCTATCCATATTATTACGCCTCAAAACCAGAATATGTTTGATTTGGCAATATCATCTCAAACCAATATTATTCAGTCGACAGAGCGAAAAGTAATTACACATAAAATTAAAAAAGGAGAAGCAATTTCGGTAATTGCAGATAAATACAATATTTCAGTAGCCGAAATAAAAAGAGCAAATAATCTAAAATCAAATAATATCCGTGCCGGAAGAACTTTAAAAATTCCAACAAACGAAACAAAACCGAAAGAGATTAAAAATTCAGAATTTGTACCGTTAACTCTCGTAAATGATACTTTTTCTCATTATTATAAATCAGAGAAGGCATTAGACAAAATTTACCTGATTCCAAATAAAGATGCATCAGAATTTGAGCTTAACGGACTTGTTTTAGAGAATGATGCTCCGGGAATAACCTATAGCGGAATTGGCGTAAACGGAGCTAAATTCTCTGATTACAATAAATATCCTTTGTTTTTTGAGCAGTTAAAATCTTTGCATCCAGATTTGTTGATTTTCTCTCTCGGAACAAATGAAAGTTACGACAACATGGAAGCCTCAGCTTATATTCGACAATTGCGCGAATTTATAAGTAATCTGAAAGATCAAAAAATTGATGTTCCGATAATTGTCATGACACCTCCGCCATCACTGCACCGAGGAAGAAAACCAAATGTGTACGTTAAAGATTATGCAGAACGAATTAATAGTTCTGCAGAAAAAGATGATTTTGCAGTTTGGGATTTGTACGATGAATTTGGTGGAATAACAGGAGTTCGAAAATTAAGAGCAGAAGGATTGATAGGTCCCGATTTTGTTCATTATTCTAAAAAAGGATACGAAAAACAAGCAAAATTGTTTGCCGAAGCGTTTTTAAAAGCATACGATAATTTTAAATCAAAAAAGTAAGTTGATAACAAGTAATAGCATAAATAATTGGTTTGTTCAGAATTTTGGAGAAATTACATTAGAGCAGGTCAAAAGTTGGTTCATATATAATCCAGACGAAAAACTATTATTCAATACAGGATTGTTTCTTGGATTGTTTTTAGTTTTCTATTTTGTATACGCCTTTTTACGTAAAACATTTTATTTACGATTAACCTACGTTATTCTGTTCTCGCTTTTCTTTTACTATAAGTCAAGCGGAATTTACTTTTTACTTTTATTGCTTTCTTCGGTCGTAGATTATGGCTTGAGTCAGATTATTTACAGAGAAACAAAAGACAGCACAAAGAAAATATATCTGGTTATAAGTGTGATCCTGAACTTAGGATTGCTTGGTTATTTCAAATATATGAATTTCATGATTGTTACGTACAATGACATGTTCAACGGTCATTTTGCTTTGCATAATATTTTTCTTCCTGTCGGAATTTCGTTTTATACTTTTCAGTCGATGAGTTATATTATCGAGATTTATCGTGAAGAAATCAAGCCAACAAAAAACTACATCGAATATTTATTTTTCGTTTCGTTTTTTCCGCAATTAGTGGCCGGACCAATTGTTAGGGCAAAAGATTTTTTACCACAGATTTACCAAAAACTAAACCTTACCAAACAAGATGTAAACAACGCTTTATTTCTTATTATTGGCGGATTGATTAAGAAAACGGTAATTTCAAATTACATCTCAATAAACTTCGTAGACCGAGTTTTTGATACGCCAATGAATTATACCGCATTCGAAAATTTAATGGCATCATACGGATATGCCATCCAGATTTACTGTGACTTTTCAGGGTACTCTGATATGGCAATCGGAATTGCTTTGTTATTAGGATTTAAATTACCAGCCAACTTTAGAACGCCTTATAAATCAGTATCGATTACAGATTTCTGGAGAAGATGGCACATTTCATTATCAACCTGGCTTAAGGATTTCTTGTATATTTCTATTGGAGGAAACAGAGAAGGCACATTTGCAGGATATTTATTCCCGAGTTTATTTTTCTTTGGATTATTGCTTTGGGGAATTTCAAATGTAAACGAAAGCTTTATTCCGTTAGCAATAGCAATTGGATCAATTGGAGCTTTTTGTCTGACATTTTTACTTTCGAAGAAAAAAATCAAACGCTTGTAACCAATTTCAATTTATTCACCACAATGCTTCTAGGCGGGTTGTGGCACGGAGCCGGAGCACAATTTATTATCTGGGGAGCATTACACGGATTAGCATTAGCAGTTCATAAAATATTTATGGAACTATTCCCTTCCAAAAAAGAAGGTTCTAATTTCTTATGGAAATTCTTTTCAATCGTAATAACATTTCATTTTGTAGTTTTCTGTTGGATCTTTTTCCGTGCCAGAGATTTTGAAACAGCTTTGCAGGTAATCAATAATATTGGTCAGTTAACATTCGAACCAGAACAATGGAAAGTGATAGCTTTAGGATACAAAAATGTATTTTTATTAATGCTGTTTGGTTACGTTTGGCATTTTTTACCGGAAATTATTACCGACAAAATGAAATGGGCTTTCGACAATACACCATTAGTAGCAAAAGCAATAATTCTGGGATTCGTTTATTGGATAGTTTATGCGACAGCCGTTGCAGGCTCACAGCCATTTATTTATTTCCAATTCTAATGATATTGCCACGAAGGCACAAAGGCGCAAGGATTTATTTCTTTGCGCTTTTTTGCACGCAGATTTCGCAGATTTTTTCATACTTCATCTAAAAAATAATCTGCCTAATCTGCTAAATCTGCGTGAAACCAATGAACTTTACGAGCAAAAAAACTTCGCGCCTTAGTGTCTTAGTGGCAAAAATGCCCTTAAATAAAAATTGCCTAAAATATCTAATTAGATTATCTTTGCACTTCAAATAAAGAAAATAGTATGTTTGATAATTTAAGTGATAAGTTAGATAAAGCCTTCCATATATTAAAAGGACACGGTAAAATTACAGAAGTAAACGTTGCCGATACCTTAAAAGAAGTTCGTCGTGCCTTATTAGACGCCGATGTTAACTTTAAAATTGCCAAAGATTTTACAACCAAAGTAAAAGAAAAAGCAATTGGTCAGGACGTATTAACAACACTTCAGCCAGGACAATTATTGGTGAAGCTGGTAAAAGATGAGTTGACCGAATTAATGGGTGGTGATGTTGCAGGAATTAATCTTTCTGGAACTCCTTCAGTTATTTTAATGTCAGGATTGCAAGGTTCTGGTAAAACAACTTTCTCAGGAAAATTAGCTAATTTTCTAAAAACAAAGAAAAATAAAAAACCACTTCTTGTAGCATGTGATATCTACCGTCCTGCGGCGATCAACCAGTTGCATGTTGTGGGAGACCAAATAGGTGTTGAGGTTTACTCAGAACCGGAAAATAAAAATCCTGTTGAAATTGCTCAAAACGCAATTAAACATGCCAAAGCAAACGGTTTTAACGTTGTTATTGTCGATACAGCCGGTCGTTTGGCAGTAGATCAGGAAATGATGGATGAAATTGCACGTGTTCACAAAGCAATTCAGCCACAGGAAACATTGTTTGTTGTTGATGCAATGACAGGACAAGATGCTGTAAATACAGCAAAAGCCTTCAACGATATCCTGAATTTTGATGGAGTTATCTTAACCAAATTAGATGGTGATACTCGTGGTGGAGCAGCAATTTCGATTAAATCTGTTGTAAACAAACCAATCAAATTTGTAGGTACAGGCGAGAAGATGGAAGCAATTGATGTTTTCTATCCAGATCGTATGGCCGAGCGTATCTTAGGTATGGGAGACGTTGTGTCTCTTGTAGAAAGAGCGCAGGAACAATTTGACGAAGAAGAAGCGAGAAAACTTCAAAAGAAAATCGCTAAAAACGAATTCGGTTTTGATGACTTCTTAACACAGATTCAGCAAGTAAAGAAAATGGGTAATATGAAAGACCTGGTAGGAATGATACCTGGAGCTTCAAAAGCCATGAAAGATGTAGAAATAGAAGATGACGCATTTAAACATATTGAAGCTATCATTCACTCGATGACGCCAATCGAAAGGAGTAAACCTGCCATAATCGACGTAAAAAGAAAAGCCAGAATCGCAAAAGGTTCCGGAACCAAAGTCGAGCAAGTAAATCAGTTAATGAAGCAGTTTGACCAAATGAGCAAGATGATGAAGATGATGCAAGGTCCGGGCGGAAAAAACCTGATGAAAATGATGGGAGGCATGAAAGGAATGCCAGGCGGAATGCCGAGATAATAAAATTAAAAGTTTCAAGTTTCAGGTTTCAGTTTATGAGACAGAAATTTGAAACTTTTTTCGATAAAATAGTTTCGCCCCAACTTGAAACCTGAAACTTGAAACAAAAATTAAACCTGAAACAAAACACAATGCAACTACTAGACGGTAAAAAAACATCTGAAGACATTAAAAACGAAATTGCAGCCGAAGTTCAATTAATAAAAGCAGCCGGAGGAAAAGTACCTCATTTAGCAGCCGTTATAGTTGGTACAAATGGAGCAAGTTTAACTTACGTAGGAAGTAAAGTAAAATCTTGCCAGCAAATTGGCTTCGATTCAACTTTAGTCGCTTTACCAGAAGATATTACCGAAGCAGATTTATTAGCTAAAATTGCAGCACTAAACGAAGATGATAATCTGGACGGATATATCGTTCAGTTACCATTGCCAAAACATATCGACGAACAAAAGATTTTACTGGCAATCGATCCGGATAAAGATGTAGATGGTTTTCATCCAACAAATTTTGGAAGAATGGCTTTGGAAATGGAAAGTTTCATTCCGGCAACTCCATTCGGAATCATGCAATTATTAGAGCGCTACAAAGTAGAAACAGCCGGAAAACATACCGTAGTGATTGGAAGAAGTCACATCGTAGGCCGACCAATGAGTATCTTAATGAGCCGCAAAGGAAATCCTGGAGATTCAACCGTTACACTAACACACAGCCGTACTAAAAACTTAGCAGAATTCACTAAAAATGCAGATATCATTATTACAGCTTTGGGAGTTCCTGAATTTTTAAAAGGCGATATGGTAAAAGACGGAGTTGTAATTGTAGATGTTGGAATTACCCGTGTTGAAGATACTTCAAACGCAAAAGGTTATGTAATAAAAGGCGACGTTGATTTTGACGAAGTTAGCAAAAAAGCGTCATTCATTACACCAGTTCCAGGCGGAGTAGGACCAATGACAATTGCTATGTTGCTTCAAAACACACTTTTAGCAAGAAAAATGAGAAGCGCAAGAAAATAATTCTCTTTCTAATATATACAAAGCCTGTTCTATTGAACAGGCTTTTTTGTATTACACAACTAAAAATTTTCCAAAACATAGATACATAAAATCTAAGTTCTAAAACAATTTTAAGCCTCAAAGCTTTGCGAACTTAAAACGTGCAAGGAATTAAAAACAAAGGACTTATGTTCTTTTTCGGTTGAAAAGTTGGAATTTGGAATTTTTAAATTTGGAATTTAAGTATCCTTTTAATATTTAATTAATACTTTAAAGTTTTGGTTCTTAAAAATAAAGGATACTTTTGCCACACTTAAAAAACACTTCTCCAAATGGACGATTATTATTCGTTAGTATTAAATTAAAAACAGCTTTTTGAAAATTTCAAAATGCTGCGATAAAACCCTGTATTTTGAAATGAAAGCCTTTTACACAAACAACAACGGATTAATCGAAATCTCAAAATGGACTCCAAACTGCTGGATAAACATCGAATCTCCATCAGATACAGAAAAAAAATATTTACTCGAAGAACTTCAAATTCCCGAAGCATTTTACAACGATATTGAAGATATCGACGAAAGACCCCGTATCGAAATCGAAGATGGCTGGACGCTTATCATCATGCGCGTTCCTATAAAAAGTGACGATGTAAAACTACCTTTTCAAACTATTCCGCTTGGTGTCATTTTTAAAGATGATATCTGCGTAACCATTACATTTTACAAAACAGAAATCATACATGATTTTATGTTGTATTCACGACGAAAAAACATTCAGGTTAAGGATAATTCCGACTGGGTTTTGAGATTGCTTCTCTCTTCAAGTGTTTGGTATTTAAAATACCTAAAGCAAATTAATCAAAAGATAAAATTGGCCGAAGACAATTTAGAAAAGTCAATCAAAAATGAAGAATTACAAGCATTGCTTCAAATCGAAAAATGTTTGGTTTTCTTTATTACCTCATTAAAAGCCAATGATGTTTTGTTTCATCGTATAAAAAACTTAAAAGCATATAAAGCAAACTACGATTTAGATTTGCTCGAAGATGTCGAAATCGAATTAAGCCAGGCGCAGGACACGGCCAATATTTACAGCAATATCTTAACCGGAATGATGGATGCGTATGCTTCGGTAATTTCAAATAATATGAATAATATCATGAAACAAATGACATCCATTTCGATCATTTTAATGATTCCTACCCTAATCGCAAGTTTGTACGGAATGAACGTGCCAAACGGTTTAGAAGAAAGCAAATACGGTATTTGGATTCTTCTTTTTGTTTCAGTTATTCTGTCTTCTTTCGGTGTGTTTTTATTCAAACGCAGAAGATGGTTCTGATAAATTAAAATTTCTAATTCATATACAAAAGCCTATTCAATCGAGTAGGTTTTTTCGTTTTTATGCATTGGGCGTGACCGTATTTGCAAAAGGCGCTCCAATCTTGCCGCATATGTGCGCCTTTTGCAAATACGGTCGGGCTATCCGCGCTACTTCGGTAGCCAGCTCCTATCCCTCACGCGGCTCTCCGGTAATAACAAATCTCGTTCCTGTATAGTTTTCAAAACCTTTTATTCATAATATCATTCTCAAATTATTTATAATCTCAAATCCCAGAGGGATGCAATATTTATAGAATTTTTCAGTGTAAAGAATAACAAACCCCAGCGGGGTGACATCTTTAAGTTAAATGCGGTGAATAATATATCGTTACGACGGAACTCTCTTGTCTGGCGAACATATTTACTATAAATATTACGCTCCTTTGGAGCTTATTATTTATAATATTTGAATTAAAAACTAAATACATCTTTAAAAAATCACTTTTTTTATTTGTCAATCCAAAATAAATAATAACTTTGTAACTCAAAGTACTTTAATCATGAATCAGAAGCATCAAGAAGATTTATCACATATTCGTTCCATGATGGAGCGTTCTTCCAGATTTATATCATTAAGCGGACTCTCAGGTGTTTTTGCCGGGCTTTCTGCTTTAATTGGCGGATTATATGTTTATCAACTGTTTAAAATAAACGGGATAAATTATCTTGATGGAGAACATATTTTATTGGACGGCAACTTAGTTTCTGAATTAATTTCAAGCGGATTAATCATTTTGATATTTGCTTTTATTTTCGGAATCTTTTTACCATCAGAAAAAGTAAAAAGTACAATTTACCAATCTGGACAACCGCAACAAAAAAGATGCTTTTCAATTTGGCGATTCCTTTAGCGGTTGGCGGTATTTTTTGCCTAGCACTGATCTATCATAAAATTTTTATTCTGGTAGCGCCAACAACTTTAATTTTTTACGGATTAGCCTTGATAAATGCCGAAAAATATACATTTTCAGATGTTAAATATTTAGGCTTTAGCCAGCTTATTTTAGGATGCATTTCTTTGTTTTTCATTGGATATGGTTTAATTTTTTGGATCATAGGTTTTGGAATTTTGCATATCTTGTACGGACTAATCATGTTCAAAAAATACAAATAATCCAATGGGAATCATTGATAAACTAAATAAAGATTTTGAAAGCCGCGTCAGATTGGGAATTATGTCCATTCTGATGGTCAATGATTGGATTGATTTTACCGAAATGAAAACCCTTTTGGATATAACAGATGGTAATTTGGCAAGTCATTCTTCGGCATTAGAAAAATCAGAATATATTGAAGTAAAGAAAGAATTCGTAGGCAAAAAGCCTAAAACATCATATAGAGTGACCAATAGAGGGCGCGCGGCCTTTAATGAACACTTGTCGAGTCTTGAAAAATTAATGAAATCTAACAAGTAAAATTTTTTTATCTAAACGCTTTGAAATACAAAGTACTTTTAAAATTTAAATTATGAAAAAACATCATTTTATTTTAGCATGCAGTATTATTTTTACACTGCTTTTTTACAAAGAGTCAATAGGAGTAAACCTCGCTATTTTTGGACTGGTTTTAACAGGCTTGATTTGTTATTTCTTTCAGGATCGATTCACAGACCGCTCACACTTAGTTTTAGTGCTTACATCTGTTCTATCGTGTTTTGCTTTTGCCTGGTACGGCGATTTTGTGTCATTCCTTGCTATGTTCATGTCAATTGTTTTTTTACAGTTTAAAACGCATGACGTACAGCTTAAAATAATGCAGGTATTTCCGCTTGTATTTGTAAACGGAGTTACTTCGTTAGGGCGTGTTTTTATGTTTAGCCAATGGCTTCCGGAAAAGAAAATACATAATAATTTTGCCAAAAAACTAATAGCCTATTTTATCATTCCGGTTGTTTTTGTAGCGCTATTTTTTACGGTCTATTCTTTTGGAAGCGATCATTTTTCTTCTCTGTTTACAGATTATCAATTAGATCTTGATATTTGGCAGTTGCTCGTGATTACTGTTTTAGGATTTTATATTTCGTTTACTTTTTGGAATTACTGGATTCCGGAAGTTTGTTACGATCTCAATCCAAAATTAAACAATGAGTTTTCTAACGATGAGAAAGCAGTAAACGAAAACACATTCTCATTTCTGGATTTAAATTTCGAGAGAAAAAGCGGCGAAATCACTTTATTACTTTTAAACGTAATGCTTTTAATTTTTATCGTAACGTATAATTACGAACAATTTTTTGAAGTAATCGAAACCTCAAAATTAAGCGCAGATACACATGAAAGAGTAAATGCAATCATTTTTTCTATCATTATGGCTGTTGGAGTAATTCTGTTTTATTTTAAGGGCGGATTCAATTTTGATGAAAAAGCAACAAATCTAAAACGCCTGTCTAAAATCTGGATTGTATTAAACGGAGCTTTGATTTTGAGTACAGCCGTAAAAAACTCAGAATACGTTTCATTCTTCGGATTGACTTATAAACGATTGGGCGTTTATGCATTTTTAATACTGGCTATTATTGGTTTAGTTTACGCCTTTTTAAAAATTACCAAACAAAAAACAAACGCCTATCTTTTCAATCAAATGGTTTGGTATTTTTATGGAACGGTACTTTTGTGCAGCTTTTTTAATTGGGGAGGTCTGATTACAAATTATAACATCGCTGTAAACAAGGGAGTCGAACCAAAATTTTTAAGCGAATTAAATTTTAATGACGAAACCCGTAGAGAATATTTCTTACTTCATAATGTGAAAGAACAATACAATGAAAATGAAAGAGAAAATAAAATTAAGAGATATCAAAATGAAAAAGTTTTATCGAAGATATTGTATTACGAATTTTTAAACGAGAAAAAATAAGTTTACCAAATCCCATTCAAATTTTGAATGGGATTTTTTTTGATAGTTATAATTGTAAGTCAAGTTTTATAAAGGTTTGCGGTTAATAATTGTTAATTAATACAGTTATTACAAAGGCTTAAAACTTATTAAGAAAATGTTTACTATATTTGGTTTCCAAAAACTTTAAATTTTTATATGTTTTTAATTGAATAAAGTGAGATGTTTCTTAAAAATATAATTAATCAATAAATAAATCTAACCCTAAAAACAAAACCCATGACAAAAACTACTCTTACAGGACCAGGACCAGAAGGCAAAATTTATCCACCAGGTAAATGCATGAAACCTGAAAGCCAAAGTAGAATAACAAAAAAAACACCTATAAGTTTTCCAGAGAATAAATCACCTATTCCTTTTGCTCCAATTGTTCAGGCTACATTAAAGGAGGATGGAACGTTTCAGGTTAGGGCAGTTTTTTTGGTTGCTCGTAAACCAAAAGGACAAAAAGAAGTTGAGGACGATAAAGAAGGCGAATTAGATTTTGATATTTATCAAAATTGGTATGTAGATCTACATGGAAAGCGCCAACTGCAGTTTTTTATAGCTTATGATATACTGGATGACCCAGAAAAAGAGTTTGATGTTTATGAAGCAAGTTTTAAAGCTGAACCATACCCTTATGGAAAAGATACATTTGCAGAAATAGAAACAATTCAAACTTTTCTGTGGGATATAGATCCTGAAACTTCGAGAGGAACAGAAACCATAGTGCAACGAACTTAAAGGGATTATAAAAAAAATAAAAAAGAAACAATGATTAAAGGTGTTTTTTTTATTGCTTTGTTTTTTATAATCAATCCTTGGTTTATTTTTTCACAGGAAAAGCTTGAAGGCAATTTGTTTCAATCTGAAATTAAAAAGACAGTTTTAAAATATAATGAACAAATTAATTTTGATAAAGCTCAATATTTCTTTTTTGAAAAAAATTGGGATTCAACATTAGTTTACTCGATGAAGCAGCTTAGCAGTAAAAGTGCTGCCGAATTAAGAAATTATTGTCATTACTTTAGAGCAATAAGCTTTAGGGAGAAAAAATTTTTAATGAAGCAAAAAAAGAATTTAATTTAATTTCTTCTAATTTCATATTTCATTATAAAGTTAATTTTTCACTGGGCGAAATTGCATTGGAACAAAATGAATTTGAAATAGCGTTATCACATTTCAGTGCTATTGAAAAACTTAATGAAGATTTGTATGACTTTAGAAAAAGCGGAGTTTTACACAATATAGGTTTATGTTACCTGCATCTTCAGAAATTTGATAATGCAGAGAAATATTTGTTTAAAGGTGTTAAATTGCAAGAAGCAGAAAAAGATAGTATAATGCTTGTTGGTTCCTATATAGACATCGCAAATTTATATTATACCCAATTTAAAGATGATCAGGCAATTCCATATTTTGAAAAAGCATATCATTTGTCTAAAAAAGTAAAATCATTCGATTTAAAAAGAGCAGCAGCTAAAAATATGGCAGCAGTTGAAGAAAACAGAAAAAACTTCGCTGCTGCTTTAATTTATAGAAAAGAATACGAAACATGGAAAGATTCCCTAAACGATCAAAATAAAGTTTGGGCAATTGCAGATTTAGAAAAGAAATTTGCCGTAAAAGAAAAACAAAAAGAGGTAGACGTTCTTGCGGCCGAAAATAAAGTAAAAGTAGCCGAAAGAAATGGGTTTCTCATTTCTTCGGTTTTGCTTTTAATTTTGTTTGGAACCGGAGTTTATTTTTACAGACAAAAAATTAGAAACAATAGAATCATTCTGGCTCAGAAAAATGAGTTAGATGAATTGAATGCAACAAAAGATAAACTATTTTCTATTGTAAGCCACGATTTGCGCTCATCAGTAAATGCGCTTAAAACAAGTAACGGCAAATTGATGGAGAATCTGGAAAATAAAAATTTTACGGAACTCGATGTTTTGCTGCATAATAATAGTACAATTGCAAATGGAGCTTATAATTTGCTGGATAACTTGCTTAATTGGGCTTTATTGCAAACCCAACAGGCCTATTTTTATCAGGAATCATTGCATTTGTCTACAATTGTACAGCATGTAGAATACAATTATAAACCATTGATGTTAAACGCAAACATCAATTTTAAAAGCGATGTTTCTAAGTCAGATTATGTTTTTGCAGATATGGATTCGCTTAAAATAATTATTCGAAACATGTTAGACAATGCCATTAAATTCTCAAAAGAAAACGGTACAATTTCAATTTACACAAGAGCTTCTTCTGAAGAATTTTGTTATTTAGTGATCGAAGATACCGGATTGGGAATGAATGAAACAACGCGACAAGAATTATTAAAAGAAACAGTTTTGCTTTCGAAAAAGAAAAATGACGACATAATAGGTACGGGATTAGGAATGCAGTTATGTAAAAGCCTGATTCGTAAAAATGGAGGAAAACTCGAAATAGAAAGTGAAGAAAATGTTGGAACTAAAATGATTATAATATTGCCTAAGTTTAAAAATCATGGATAATATTAATGTCCTTATCATCGAAGATACTGTTGCAGAAAGTGATGCGCTTGTAAAAGTACTTACCGAAAATAATTATAACATTGTGGGAATTGCACGGACTTATCAGGATGCGCTCACCATGTTTTACCAAAACACAATAGACATCGTTGTTATTGATGTTTTTCTGGATGGAAAACCAGACGGAATTACTTTTGCAGAAACTATAAATATTGTTCCAAACGGTGTAAAGCCTTTTGTTTTTTTAACGAGTTCAAAAGACCGTCAAATTTTTGAAAGAGCAAAATTGACAAGACCTTTCAGTTTTTTAATGAAACCGTTTAATGAACTTGAGATTTTGTATGCATTGGAAATGGCTGTCGAAAAATTTTACGAGCAAACCAATGTTTTTCACAGTGAAGATCAGAATACCGTAATAAGTAATGATACACTTTTTATCAAAAAGAATAAATCTTTAAAGAAAGTCAAAATCGAAGATATTGTTTACATCGAGGTCGAAGATCGCTATTGTAACATTATTACTGATGTTGAAAAATTTGTAATTCTAATTTCATTGACTAAAATCATCCATCTTTTAGATCCGGCTAAATTTTGCCAAACACATCGTAATTATATCGTGAACATAAGTAAAATAGAAGAAATAATAGTGAATGATAATTTGGTTATCTTAAAAGGAAATCACAAAGTTACCCTAAGTGATAAATACAAAGATTTCGTGAAAAACTTCAGAATCTTAAAGTAATATAATGTTTAAATTGCTGATTTACAATGAAAAAACCTTCGCAGATGCGAAGGTTTTTTTTGCTCCCATACCTCGGTTTTTGTTTTTTATGACATTGATTATCAATCTTGTAACATATTTTCGATGTCAGATAAAGTTCTGCAATACTTTTACTACAGAAATTAAATAAAGCTAGCGTATTTGATTTTTATTACTAGTAATCAATTAATTACAAATTAATCATTTGTAAAAGTGGAGTTCTGTAACCACCTAAAAAACGAGGAGTATCTGAAAAGCCAAAAGAGTAGGAACAAACAAATCAATAAATTAAAATTTAATATCATGGCAACATTTAAAGTGAATATCCCGGCAGGCCCAATTTGGAGCCAACAAGACGCAAACGAAAAAGCTCCTTTAGTAGCAGCTGCACACCAAGGAAAATGGACAGGACAATGGAATACTGTTGTAGACAGTCAAATGAGTGTAGTTGAATTAGAACTAAACGTTAAAAACGGAGGTAAAAACGAATACAAAACCAACGTTTTGGCTGGTCCGTTATGGAGTAATGATGAAGCTCAAAAAGTAGGATCTGTAATTGCCGCATCATATGGTGCTGAATTTACAGGACAATGGTCTACAATTGTAGAAGGGCAAATGAGTGTAATTGAGATTAAATATACATTCTAATCTCAATTACACTCATTTTGAGTAAATAAAACTAGAAATGCTCCTATTGTATTTCTAGTTTTTTTGTTTAACCAAAAATAATTTAAAAATTTATAAAAATGGCCTGGATAAAAAAACCAAATGTGGCAATGTTTAAAGGTGCCAATTGGAATACTTTAATCAAAAGAGTTCCAAATTGCTCGCCTGAACAAGCCAAACGTATCGCTTTGAAAAATCCTGATATTAGCTTCTTTTTCTTTTGTAGAGAATATATGGTTCTTGAAACTTTAGGAGATAAGGGGATTTTCAACCCCGGAGATGCCGTATTCTTTAGTGGTGAACCTTGGTACGGTAGCGCACCTCAATGTGATTCATACGAAAAAACAGGAATGTCTGTTGCATATGTAAGTATAGATAAATTGCAAACACCGGGTTGCTACACTATGGCAGATGGTAGTGCAGCAGTTGATGTTGTTTGTCTTTTTTCGGCAAATATTAATAAAAAACCTTTTCCGCAAGGACAGGTAGAATTGGCTCCAAAAACACAAGTTCCTGCCGGATATCCATATATAGTAGGAACTTCAGATTATGCGGCACTTACAGCTGCAGATATTCAAAAATTGCAAAATAAAGGAATTACAGTATTACTTTCTGTATTAAATAATCATGATGGAACAGGTTGGTCTGAGTTTCCAGATGAAGCAACAGCAATCAATTTTGCCCAGCAATTAAAAGAAGTGGTAGACAGAATAGGTTTAGACGGAATAGATATTGATGATGAGTATAGCGATAATCCGGAACCAAATCCGTCTTCGTTAGTGACGGTTACTACAAAAATGCAGGAAATTATGCCCGATAAAATTATTTCAAAAGCTTTATGGGATGATTTAGCCTATTTTACGCCAAAATATCAAAACAGAACACTGGCAGATAACCTGACTTATGGCTGGGAAATGGGTTATGGTGGAAAACCAAAAGATCGTCTTCCTGTTTATACCACTTTTGGCATGGCAAAAAATACGCTTGTTTGCGGATTTTGGTCAGGACAGCCTTCACACACATCATCTCCATCACAAGATGTTTTCTGGTTAAAAGAAAATGGCTATGAAGGTGTTATGGTGTATGCCTTTCAGCAGCAGTCTAATATCGATTTATTAGGAGATCTTGTAAATGACTGGAACGGAGCAGGAAACTGGAACAAAACACCAAATTGCCCGTAATTTACTTGCCGGTAATCAAAAACAAAACCCCGAATTATTCGGGGTTTTATATGAAATTCTAAAACTAATAATCTCCTTTTTTCTTAAATCGGGGATCGTGTTTTGAAATAAATTCTGTTCTTCGTCTTGGGGCTTCTTCTTTTGGTAAACTCGCTTCCTCAGTTTTGCTCGAAGGTTCAATTAAACGATTTAATTCTTTAATTTCTGCATCGGTTAAATCGCGATAGCGGCCAACCGGAATATCTAATGAAATATTAATAATTCTGATACGTTTTAAAGCCGTTACATCATAACCCAAATATTCACACATTCTACGAATCTGACGGTTTAATCCCTGCGTCAGGATAATTTTAAAGGTGTATTTACTAATCTGCTCTACCTTACATTTTCGTGTAACAGTATCCAGAATCGGAACACCATTTCCCATTCGCTCAATAAAACGATCAGTAATAGGTTTGTTTACCGTAACCGTATATTCTTTTTCGTGATTATTTCTGGCGCGCAAAATCTTGTTTACAATATCACCATCATTCGTCATAAAAATTAATCCTTCACTGGCTTTATCCAATCTTCCAATCGGAAAAATACGTTTAGGATAATTAATATAGTCCACAATATTATTTCGAACTTCTAAATTGGTCGTGCATTCAATTCCGGTGGGTTTGTTAAATGCCAGATAAACCATTTTTTCATGTTTCTCGACAATCAACTTTCCATCAATACGTACTTCATCATCTGGCGAAACTTTGGTTCCCATTTCCGGCACAACGCCATTTATTGTTACACGTCCTTCTTCAATTAATTTATCGGCTTCACGACGGGAACAATAACCTGTTTCACCAATAAATTTATTAAGACGTTTTAAATTCTCTTCCATCTTGCAAAAGTAAGGAAAAATTCAATTTTAGACTTTAGAATTTAGATTTTAGATTGTTGGACTTCTTAGAATTTACACATTTCTCAGAATTAAGATTAGTTTTTTAATCAAAGAGAATAAACCTTAGCACCTTAGTATCTCAGAACCTTAAAAAAACCTTTGCCCCCTTTGAGCCTCTGCAGCTTTGAACCTTTCTCAAGAATGAAACTCAGAGCTATCCTGAGGTGTTTCTTTTCTGTCAAACATTCCGTAATCACGAACAACATGTGCGATTCTCAAATGG
This sequence comes from Flavobacterium sp. AC274, assembly GCF_979258275.1. Lineage (NCBI taxonomy): Bacteria > Pseudomonadati > Bacteroidota > Flavobacteriia > Flavobacteriales > Flavobacteriaceae > Flavobacterium > Flavobacterium sp. AC274. The sequence continues at coordinate 1,571,091 of NZ_OZ409852.1, forward strand.
TAATCTTTAAAAATTTCATTTCTTCCTTTTGCTTGGGCATAACGATGCATTTCAAGATTTCTCCATTGTTGAATACTCTCTTCATCTCTCCAAAATGATAAAGACAAAACTTTTTCGGGATCGGTAAAACTTTGAAAACGCTCGATCGAAATAAATCCATCAATATGACTTAATTCAGGTTTTAAATTGGCAGCGATGTCAAGATATTCCTCTTTTTTTCCTTCATTGGGAACTACTTCAAAAATTACAGCTATCATATTTTGTTTTTTAGTTATTTATTGTAATCCAGATATTTTTTGGCAATCGGGCATTGATTAAAGGTTCATATTCAATCTTATTTTCTAATACTGCAATCGTTTTGTACTCATTTACTAAATAAGATAAAGCTTCTGTAGCCAAATTGATAGAAAAATATTTAGCCAGGCACATATGTCCGCCAATTCCAAAAGTCAGGTTTTCATGATTATTAGTTCTTTCAATATTAAAATCCATTGCATTTTCAAATTTCTGAGAATCACGATTTGCCGAAGCCAGAACAATCAATAGCGGGTCATTTTTTTTAATTTGGCTTTCGCCGATATAAAAATCTCCAATCGAAATTCTTCTTGTATTATGAATTGGCGGGTCAAATCGCAAAGTTTCGATAACAGCTTTTTCTATTTCTGTTTTATTTAAAGAGTATTTGTTGTTAATAATTTGCAATAAAGAATTACTCAGGATTCCACGTCCTGCCTCATAACTTTGAATGCATAAACCAATGAAATTACTAATCACAATTGGAACACTTTCTGCATTAGAAACACTATATTTCTCTGAAATTTTAATTAACAAAGACTTGTAAAATGGCAATAAAGAAAGATGCTTTTCTATAATTGAGTATAATTTTCCCGCATTTTCATTAATTAATTTTACTTGTTCATCTGTCTTTTTTGGGAGCATTATTTTGCTGAACGAATCTATTTTTTCAGAAATAAAATCACAATCTTTTTCTCCAAAATCAAAACTTTTTAAAACACTAAGAATGGGCAATTTTTTGCAAATAGAATTTACCCAATCGATTTTGTTATTGATTAAATCCTTTTGAATTAATTGAGAAATAATTTGATCAATCGCAATAGATTTCAGGTTTGAAAATACCAGCATAGCAATTTCACGGGTAATTTCATGTTGAATACCGTTTGATAAACGAGTTAGATTGTTCAGGATATCTAAAGCAGACTCATTTAGGTTTTGTTCATTATTCGGATTTACAATCGGAATTTCAACTTGAGAATTCTTTAAAATCTCAACACAATATTCGTAAGAGTAAATTGCCCAGATTTGATTGGTTTCATCCCAATAAACCGGATTTTTATCCAACATTAATTTATAAATAGAATAAGGATCTTTAACCTCTGACTGAAAGAATAAACTGGATGACATATTTGATTTGTTTTTAGCAAAGTTATTTAACTTTACAAGCGAATACTTCAGTTTGTATTTAACTATGAAATCTATATGGAAGATCAATTTGTAAAAACAGCGACTTTAATTGGCGATCCAACGCGTGCGGTAATCATGTGGACATTGCTCGACGGAAGAGCTTTTACAGCAACCGAACTCGCTATAGTGGCCAATACTTCTCCACAAAATATAAGTATGCATTTGACCAAACTTTTAGAAGGAGATTTGCTTTCTGTAGAAAAGCAAGGTCGTCATAAATATTACAGATTTTCAAACAAAGAAGTAGCTTACGCTATAGAAGCAATGGCAAATCTTATTCCTAAACCAGAAATTCGATTAAAGAAAGAAAAAGAAACTTATCCTCCCATAAAATATTGCAGAACCTGTTACGATCATTTGGCGGGGAAAATCGGTGTTGCTTTGACCGATAGTTTATTAGAACAAAAAATAATTCTGAACAAGAACGACACTTTTCAAATTAGTCCTGAAGGCGAAAAATGGTTTTCTGATTTTGGAATTAATGTCGAAGAAGCCCAAAAACAAAAAAGAATTTTTTAAAACCGTGCCTGGACTGGAGCGAAAGGCGAAATCATTTGGCAGGTTCAATTGGTGCATTGCTTTTAAACAAAATGATAACCGAAGACTGGCTCAGAAAAACTAAAAATTCAAGAGCCATAATTATTACCGGAAAAGGAGAGAAGGAGTTGTTAAAGTATTTTAAGATTGTTGTTTAGACTTTTTAGATTGTTAGATTTTTAGACTTATATTTATAATAAAGTTTGTCATTTACCTGAAAACTTAATTAAAAACCTTTGTCCCTTTGAAGCTCTGCACCTTTGAACCTTAAGAAGAAAACAAAAATGCAATAACTTTCTCATACAATTCATCATCATGCATTCCGTGACCTAAGCCTTTGGTTTCTATAAATTGACTGTTTTTCCAGTTACTGGCTATTTTTTTACCTTCTTCAAAAGCAACAATTTTATCTGATGTATCGTGCGCAATTAACCCGGAAACATTAAATTCTGAAGCGAATCTTTGTCCGGAGAAATCTTCGAGTTTAAAGTTGAAGCGATTCATGAATTTGCTTTCTAAAAGTGAAAACATTTTAGTATTCAGACTTAACATCGAAACATAATTATCAATCAAAGTTTTTAAATCTGATGGCGCTCCTAAAATCACCATTTTGTTAATGCTGGTATTCGGAAACAAATATTGATGGTAAACACAAGCTGCACCGCCAATAGAGTGACCAATAATAATTTCGGGTTGGTATTTTTCGACAGCTTTGTTGATAAATTCGGCATAAAGCGGAACATTAAATTCCTTTCCGCTGCTTTGTCCGTGTGCCGGAGCGTCTATGGCGATAATAGTACTTCCTGATTTTTGAAGATGAGGTAACGTTTTTTTCCAACGCGAAGCATTGCTTTCCCATCCGTGAACCAAAAGGATTTTGGTTTCATTTCCTTTCCAGATATAAGTTTGAAAGTGATGTTCGTTATGGTGAAACGTTTCTGTTTCTGTATTTTTTAAAACTTTGGGTAAAGTATCTTTTTGTAATCTGCCTATTCTTGGCTGGCTAAATAGTGCGTATGAAAGTTCTACAGCTTTTTGCGGGCGTACATAACTCAAGAAGTTAATATATTGCCCAACTGATTTCAATGTAATGAAACGAATTCCTTTTTTAATTCCCAAAACTTAATTTTTTTATAAAGGTAAAAAATAAGATTTTAAGCGGGGAAAAATATTTTGCCACAGATTAAAAGATTTACAAGAATTTTCAATCTGTGCTAATCTTTTAATCTGTGGCAAAAAATAATGGACAAAAAAAATCCCGATTAAATCGGGATCTTATTATTTAGAATTTAGAGAACAATTGTTCCATTTTTTCCTTTTCTTCTTCAGCTAATGCGCTGTCAACCAAAATTCTTCCAGAGTGCTCATCAGTGATGATTTTCTTTCTTGAAGCAATTTCTACCTGAGTTTGAGGCGGAATCGTAAAGAATGATCCTGCAGAAGCTCCTCTTTCGATAGAAACAACCGCTAAACCATTACGAACACTGCTTCTGATTCTGTTGTAAGCTGCTAATAATCTTTCTTCAATTTGACCTGAAAATTCTGCAGATTTCTCAGATAAGAAGATTTCTTCTTTTTGAGTTTCAGACATAATTGCATCTAATTCAGATTTTTTATGTTTTAAGTGCGAACTTTTAGCGTCAAGTTTTTCTTTTAAATTAGAAATAACTTCTTTTTTATGTTCGATAGAAGCTTTCATTTCTTTGATTTGCTTTTCAGCCAATTGAATTTCTAATTCCTGAAATTCAACCTCTTTTGTCAAAGAATTAAATTCTCTGTTATTACGAACTGATTCTTGTTGTTTTGTGTATTTTTTGATAACCTCTTTATGCTCATCAATAGCATTTTTCTTTGCTTTGATAAGATCTTCAATAACCTCAAGTTCACTTTTCAGTTTCTCTGAACGAGTGCTCAAACCTGCAACTTCATCTTCTAAATCTTCCACTTCTAAAGGAAGTTCCCCTCTTACGTTTCTGATTTCGTCAATTCTAGAGTCAATAAGCTGTAAATCGTATATTGCTCTTAACTTGTCCTCAACACTTAATTCTTTCGTATTCGCCATATTCTATAAGTACTTAACTGGATTTGTATTTTCTTCTGATAAAATGATTGCAAAATTAAGGATTTTTTTTCGAAGATAATCAACAATATAGTTTTTTGTATAGCGTTCGCTCTCAAAATGACCAATATCGGCTAAAAGTAACTTGTTTTCGGCTTCATAAAACTGATGGTATTTTAAATCGGCGGTTAAAAAAGCATCGGCTCCGGCCATAATTGCATTTTTTATGGCAAAACTTCCAGAACCACCCAAAACGGCAACTTTCCTGATTTTTTTCCTAAAAATGCTGAATGGCGAATTCCGTCAGCAATCATTTTATCTTTTACGAATTTTAAAAACTCTTTTTCATCCATTTCAGTTTCAAATTCACCAATCATTCCCAGACCAATATTTTGATGCGAATTTTGAAGATCGTAAACTTCATAAGCAACTTCTTCGTAAATATGATTGGCAAATAATGCTTTTAAAATTTTGGATTGCAAGTGTTTTTCAAAAATAACTTCGATTTTTATTTCTGTTCCGGTATGTAATTTTCCTCTTTCTCCAATAACCGGATTACTGTCTTCATTTCCTTGAAAAGTAAAAAAACCTTCGGTATTAAAACTGCAGTTATCATAATTACCAATAGTTCCTGCACCGGCTTCAAACATCGCATTTCGAACTTTATCTGAGTTTTCAGGAGTTGTGTAAGTAACTAATTTTTGAATGAAATTTTGTTTCGGAATCAAAACCTTTGTATTTATCAATCCCAAGGCATCACAGAAAATTTTATTAACGCCTTGTGAATGATTATCAAGAGCGGTGTGAACAGCATAAATTGCAATATCATTTTTGATGGCTTTTAAAATGGCGCGCTCCACATAATTTTTACCTGTAATTTTTTTAATTCCAGAGAATAAAATTGGGTGAAAGCAAACAACCAAATTGCAGTTTTTAGAAATTGCTTCTTCAATTACATTTTCCAAAGCATCATGACAAACTAAAACTCCGGTACTTTCGGTTTCTGAATTCCCAACTAAAAGTCCAACATTGTCAAAATCTTCGGCGTAAGCCAAAGGAGCCATTTCTTCGATAACTTCTATTATATTTTTGATTTTCATTTTTAAAGTTTTGTTTCAGGTTTCAAAGTTTCAGGTTGTTCCAGTAACTTGAATTTTTAAACAAATTAACGAATAAACGTATTAACCTTAAAATATTTCAGTGATATTGTGATATGTAATAGTTATTGTTTGGTAATATATTATATTACTATATAGAGGCAATTTCAGTGATATTGTGCTAGGTAATAGTTATACTGGGTAATATATTATATTACTAATAGCACGAATTTTATATCTTTGTGTTTAAATAAAAAACTATGAAAACGTTAACCATAAAAATAAACGAACGAACTAAGATAGGGAAAGCCTTTATCGCTATGGTTGATAGTTTTAAAAGTTTTGACGAGATTGAAATTATTGAGACAGATTCAAAATTAATTAAAAAAGAAGATAGTATATATAGTCTTGAATTTATTGAGAAAGTTAGAAAAGCAGAAGAAAATATTAAGAATGGCGAAACTACAAGACTAGATCCAAATGATATATGGGGAAGTATAGTTTTGAAGTAACTAAAATAACTTTATGAAATTACTTCGAATATTACTTTTTCCTTTCGCCGTTTTATATGGATTCATTACTTCCATTAGGAATTTTCTTTTTGATAAAGGAATTCTGAAATCAACTTCATTTGATATTCCGGTTATTGCCGTTGGGAATTTAAGTGTTGGCGGAACAGGGAAAACACCTCAAATTGAATATTTAATTCGATTATTATCTGATAAATATAAAATTGCCACTTTAAGCCGTGGTTACAAACGTAAATCTGAAGGTTTTGTTTTGGCAGATTCTACTTCAAATGCTGAGATTTTAGGAGACGAACCATTTCAGTTTTATCAAAAATTTCCAAATGTTCAGGTTGCGGTTGATGCAAACAGAACAAACGGAATTACACAATTACTTTCTCAAAAAATAAAACCTCAAATAATTTTATTGGACGACGCTTATCAACATCGAAAAGTAAAAGCTGGTTTTTATATTTTACTAACTTCCTATGATGATTTGTACGCGGATGATTTTATGCTGCCAACGGGAAATTTACGTGAAAGCAGGAGCGGAGCCAGTCGTGCCAAAATTGTCATTGTAACAAAATGCCCGAAAAAATTATCTGACGAAAAGCAAAGTGAAATCTGGAAAAAATTAAAACTAAGCAGTTCCCAGCAATTGTATTTTACTTTTATAGATTATGATGACGCAATCTATGGTAAAGACGAAAAGATTGCTGTAAATGAAATTAGAAATGAGTCAAAATTACTTTTGGCCGGAATTGCAAAACCAACCCCATTTTTTGAATACTTAAAAAACGAAAACGACGAATGTCTGACCTTTCCGGACCATCATCATTTTTCTGAAAAAGATTTGGAAATGATTCAGAATAAAGCTCAAAACAAAAAAATCATTACAACAGAAAAAGATTATGTTCGCTTAAAAGATTCAAAACTGATTTCGCAGTTGTATTATTTACCAATAAAAAGCACGTTCATCAATAACAAACAAAATTTTGATGCAACGATTTTAGAATACTTAGACAAGTGTTTAAAAACCTTAGAATCTTAGCCTCTCAGAATCTTTTAAAAAAAACTAATCGAAAAATTTAGCAATTGTACTGTAAAATTCATCAGGTACAAAAGGTTTTGTAATGACATCGTTCATTCCAAAAGCTAAAAGCATGTCCTTGTTTTCGTCAAGTGAAATAGCTGTTAATGCAATAATTGGAGTTGTTTTATCGTATTCACGAATTTGTTTGGTGGCAGTTGTTCCGTTGATTCCGGGTAAATGAACATCCATTAAAATCATATCAAAATGTTTTACTTTTAAAAGCTCTACGGCATCTTCGCCATTATCGATTATTTCGCAATAAATAGCTTTATTTTCGAGCATTTTTCGAGTAATCATCTGATTGATTTTGTTGTCTTCAATCAATAAAATAGATTTGTGTTTTAGTTGTTTATCGTTGTATGATTTTACTTCTTCAGCTTTTTCAATTGGTTCATTGTTAATGCTGAAATCTAGTTTAAAAGTAAAGGTAGAACCTTTGCCTACTTCACTTTTTAATTTGATTTCTCCGCCTAAAAGCTCAATAAGTTTTTTTACAATAGTAAGTCCCAATCCGGTTCCGCCATATTTACGGTTAACTTCTACAGAACCTTGTGAGAAGCTTTCAAAAACAGTTTGTAGTTTATCTTCAGGAATACCAATTCCGGTATCGACAATTTCAAAGTAAATGGTTGCATTCTCTTCACTTTTATCAAATAATTTTGCAATCACATTTACGTTTCCGTTTTGTGTGAATTTTAAAGCGTTATTAATTAAATTTAATATAATTTGAGAAACTTTTGTTGAATCGCCAATTAAGCTATCAGGAATTTCTTTGTCTATTTCAAGATTAAAATAATTTTTGTTGGCAGTTGCCAATTCTTTTAATGAACCCTGAATATTAAAGAGTAATTCTTTTAAATTAAAGCTAATATGTTCTACTTCGACTTTTGTAGAATCTATTTTGTTTATTTCCAGAATTTCATTGATAAAAGTAGTAAGGTAATTTCCGGAGAATTTTAATGATTCAAGGTATTTTAATTGCTTTTTCTTCGGATGATCTTCAAGAAGTAAATGTGTGATTCCGTTTATAGCATTTAGTGGCGTTCTAAGTTCGTGACTTACGGTAGATAAAAATTCAGATCTGGCTTTTGATGCTTTTTCTGCCTTGTTTTTGGCCAGAATAAGTTCTTTGTTTTTTTCTTTTAAAAGTAAATTATTCTGATTTCGTATAATATTGTTTTTATACAGAGCCAAGCTCAAAAGCGATAAAATAGAAATCAGGGCAATTGCCAAAATGCTGACAAGCTTGGAATAGCGATAAGTTTTTAACTGAATTTTTTCTTCACTTTCCCGTTGTAAAGTATTGTTTAAAGATTGATTTTTTTTGAATCTTTCGAATTCATTCAAATCAATTTTGGCATTTTTCAACTTTAAAATATAGTTTTCTATTTGATAATGTTCGTCCAGATAAGAATAGGCGAGATCAAAATTTCGGTTTTGTTTGTAATACTGACTTATAGCTAAAACAATTTTTGACTTCTGGATCAAATCAGTTGTTTTTGAGTTAAGTTCCAGGGCATTGTCGTAATAAATAATTGCCGAGTCGTTTTGTTTAAGTTGGGTCTCGATTAAACCAAGCTGATAATAAGAATCGATTTTGGTTTTTAAAACAGAAGAATTGTCAGGTTTTTTGATTATTGTCTGAAAGGTTTTTGTTGCGGCTTTTAAATCGTTACTGGTTTTAAATGCCATCGCTTTTTGATAGTTTAAAATTTCGGCACTATCAACAATATTTAATCTTTTAAGTAGCTTATGGGCTTTTTTATAATAAATATCAGCCGTTTTATGATTGCCTTTTGCAGTATTGGTTACTCCAATATAATGTAGTGCCAAAGCTTCGGTGCAAGTTGGTTTTAAGTTATCAAACAATGAAACGCTTTTATGAAAGTTTTTTAATGCTGCTTCAAATTTTTGTTGATTGTAGTAAATTTTTCCAAGCTTAAAAGTCTGGTTGGCTAAACCCTCAGATTTGTGATTGGTCTCGCAAAAATCTATGGATTTTTTGGTGAAGAAAATCGCCTGATCATATTTTTTAGCCTTTAGATTGGTATTGGCTAACTTGTTGTAATAGGAAATACTATCTATATTCTGCTTAGTTTGAGAATACAAAATTGAAGTAAAAAAACTAATTAGAATTAAAAGGTGGTATTTCATGTATTGCAATGCTTTTACAATGAATTTATGTTTTTCTCATCAGTAAAATCAAATCAATTAATCGTGATGAATAGCCAATTTCGTTATCGTACCAACCCACAACTTTTACCATCTTATCAATTACAGATGTAAGTTGTGCATCGAATAAACACGAGTTTGTATTGCCAATTATATCAACCGAAACGATCGGATCTTCTGTATAATCTAATATTCCTTTTAAATTTGTATTTGAGGCTTTTTCGAATGCTTTGTTAATCTCTTCAATAGTTACGGCGCGCTTTACATTAAATGTTATATCGGTTAATGAACCATCCGGAACCGGTACACGAATTCCACAGCCACCTATTTTCTCATGCAATTTAGGAAAAATTTTTGTTAATGCCTTAGCTGCACCTGTAGTTGTTGGAACAATTGACTGACTTGCACCTCTGGCCCTGCGTAAATCCTTATGTGGCTGGTCATGAAGACTTTGGTCGGTAGTGTAAGAATGTATCGTTGTTATGTATGCTTGCTCGATTCCGCACAATTCATCGATGATTTTTATCATCGGGGCAGCATTGTTTGTCGTACAGCTTGCATTCGAAACTATAAGTTCACTTCCGTCTAAAATATGGTCATTTACTCCTAAAACTACTGTTTTTATAGTGTCAACTTCTGATGGAGCCGAAAGAATTACTCTTTTTGCGCCTGCAATAATATGCGTATTTAATTCTTCGTGCGTTTTATATTTTCCTGTTGCTTCTACTACGAAATCAATGTTATGACTTTTCCAGTCTAAATTTGAAATGCTTTTTTCATGAAAAAATAAAAAATGTCTTCCATCAACAATAATGCTTTCTTCGTCGTGACTTACCTTGAAAGGTAAAACACCATGTATACTGTCGTATTTTATTAAATGCGACATGGTTTTATTATCAGCAATGTCATTGATCGCAACAACTTCAATTTCAGGGTGGTTTAAAAGAAGACGAAATAAATTTCTGCCAATTCTTCCAAAACCGTTAATAGCAATTCTAGTTTTCAAGATTTACGTTTATTTGTTTAATCGTTTAACTGTTTATTCGTTTAGATATCTTGACGATTAAACGAATAAACAATTAAACAAATAACCTTTTTTATAAAATGTGTTTTTGTGCTTTGTATGAAGAACGAACTAATGGGCCGCTTTCAACGTGACGGAAACCTAATTCTAAACCAAATTTTTCATATTTAGCAAATTGATCCGGGGTAATAAATTCTTTTACAGGTAAATGTTTTTTACTTGGTTGTAGGTATTGGCCAATAGTAACAACATCTACATTTGCATTGCGTAAATCAGTCATGGTTTGAAAAACTTCTTCTTCAGTTTCTCCAAGACCAAGCATAATACCAGATTTAGTTCTGTTGATTCCTTTTTCTTTTAAGTAACGCAAAACTTCAAGGCTGCGATCGTATTTGGCCTGAATACGTACTTCGCGTGTTAAACGACGAACGGTTTCCACATTATGCGAAACCACTTCAGGATTCGCTTCTACAATTCTGTCAATGTTTCTTTCAATTCCCTGAAAATCCGGAATTAAAGTCTCCAGAGTAGTATTTGGATTCATTCTGCGAATAGCTTTCACAGTTTCAATCCAGATAATAGATCCGCCATCTTTTAAATCATCTCTGTCAACACTTGTAATTACGGCATGTTTAATGTTCATGATTTTTATAGAACGGGCTACTTTTTCAGGTTCGTCCCAGTCTACCGTTTCGGGTCTTCCGGTTTTTACACCGCAAAAACCGCATGAACGTGTACAAACGTTACCTAAAATCATAAAAGTTGCTGTTCCTTCTCCCCAACATTCACCCATATTTGGGCAGCTTCCGGAAGTACAAATAGTATTTAAGCTGTATTTATCGACTAAACCACGTAGTTCAGTGTATTTTTGTCCAATTGGAAGTTTTACCTTCAACCATTTAGGTTTTACGGTTGGTATATTTTCAATGACTGTTTCCATATATCAAAATTCAAAAGACAAAGATAAGCAATGTAGTTTATTTGGAGATTCGTTTATAGTTTAATTTGAAATTGTATTTTAGAGATTTTAAGAAAATCATTTTGTTAATTGTTTGGCTAATGTGTTAAAATATTGCGTTAAAAAAATGATGAAGTGATTTAATGCCGTGCTTTTTTATTCTTTTAAGGCTATAAAATGAATAATTATGATATTAGGTTGAATTTTAGTCATTTAAAAATTATACCTTTATTTGTTAAAAAATATGTTTGCAAAGGGTAAAATGATATTTTCTTAATAGTACATTTGTTGTTAAATTGTAATAATTAAAAAACATGAAAAAGAAATTAATTGTAATGGGAGTTTTTGCTGCTTTCGGATTTACTAAAATGAATGCGCAGATTAATTTTGGAGAAAAAGCAATAGGTGCTGTTCAAAAAGGTGTTACGGGTTTTACCTTTAGTAATGCCGATGCTGCAGCATTATCTAAAGCCGCAGTGGATAAAATGGATGCAGAACATGAAATCGCTCCAGCAACAGATGGATACGCTATAAGACTTAACAGAGTTTTTGGAAAACATACAGCTGGTGAAGGTTATACTTTAAACTATAAAGTCTATAAATTAAAAGAAGTAAATGCTTTTGCTACTGCAGATGGAAGCGTTCGTGTATATTCTGGATTAATGGATATTATGGATGACAACGAATTATTGGCGGTTATTGGTCACGAAATTGGTCACGTTGCTAATAATGATTCCAGAGATGCAATTAAGGCAGCTTATAAAAAAGAGGCTTTAATGGATGCAGCAGCTTCTCAATCAACAACAGTTGCAAGTGTTACAGATAGTCAGTTAGGAAAAATAGGAAGCTCAATTATCGATAGTAAATTTAGCCGTAAGCAAGAAGCAGATGCTGATTTGTTCTCGTATAACTTCCTGAAAAAGAATGGTTATAATGTAAATGCTGAAGAATCTGCTTTTAGAATTCTGGCTAAAATGAGTGAAGGAACAGAAGCTTCGTTTATTGATAAAATGATGAGTTCGCATCCGGATTCTAAACAAAGAGCTGATGATGCTAAGAGCAGAGCTGAGAAAGATGGTGTGTATAAAGCGTATGTACAGCAAAAAATTGTAAATACAGTTCCGGCTAAAGCTACAACGACTAAGAAAACAACCACAAAGAAAGCTACAACTAAAAAGAAATAATAGTTTTGAAGTAATAAAAAATAGACCCGACAAGTTTTTTAAAATTTGTCGGGTTTTTTAATTTGTGGATTAACCTAAAACATGATGTGCCAAAACTTTTTGTACTTCATACACATTTACCGATTTAGTAAATTGCTTTACAATACTAGGCTGTAATTCGCTTGAAACCCAAATTTTTAATTCAGCATCAAGATCAAAGGTTCCTGCTGTTTCAATACTAAAACGAGTAATGCTTTTGTAAGCGATTGATTTGTATTCTGTTTTGCTTCCTGTAATTCCTTGTACATCAACTAAGATTAATCTTTTATTTGTAAAGATAAAAGTGTCGCGGATTAACTTAAAACCCATTTCTACTTCTTCATTATCAGTTAAAAGCTGACCGTATTTTTTAATTAAATCTTCCTGACTAACTGCGCCTGCGTTGCCAAGAAGTGCTGAAAATATTCCCATTTTTATTGATTTTTTATTTTAATGAATTATTTGTTCTGTACTGTAAAAGTAATTAAAATAAAAAAAGATGTCGTTTTTTTACCATTAAGAGATTAAGAAAAATAAAGGAAAGTTTTATGCTGTTTTTAATTACTCGCAAAGCCGCGAAAATGCAAATTTTTGTTTCACGCAGATTATACAGATTTAAGCAGATTTTTTAAAATTAAAAATAGCTATAAAATTTATCTGCACATATCTGCTTAAATCTTTTTAAAATCTGTGTGAAATAATTTGTTCTAAAAATATTGAGAGATTTATTTTGGAATGGGATTTAATTCCATAAAAAAAGCAGAACCTAAATTCTGCTTTTCGTTTTTTATTCTACTTCCGATTTTATTGTAATTGGAAGATTATATGCAGTTCGGACCGCTTTACCGTTTAATATTCCTGGACTCCATTTTGTTTTTAATGATTTTAAAACTCGAATAGCTTCTTTGCCAACTCCATAACCAGGGTCATTTCTTACCATGATATCAGTTATTGAGCCGTCTTTTTCGATTACAAAAGAAACATAAACTTTTAAAGTTCTTTCAGTATCTAATTCTGGTCTTGTAAAATTGTTTCCCACATAGGTATAGAACTTAGCCATTCCTCCCGGAAATTCAGGCATTTTGTCTAAAACAGCCGTGTTTACAATCGAATTTCCTGTATCTGCAGGTTCAACAGCATCTCCGCCAACATTGCCATTTGATGGCAGCACATTTGCAGAAGTTCCTGTTCCTGTAGAAGCATTATCTACTACAGAAGTATTCTGTGTGTTAGGTGCAATAACATCTGGTGTTGCTTGAGCTGTAGCTACTACAACAGGATTAGTCAATTGTACATCAGGCGATGCTGCAGCAGTTTGTTGAACAGGTGTAACTGGAGCAGGAGGCTCTGGTTTCACATCAATCGGACTAAGATCTACCGGTGTTATTGGGAGTGAACAAATAATTTCAGGCCCTGCAACAGGCGCCGTTCTAAATTTACTAATCAGCATCGATACGCTTCCTAATCCTGCTATTAATAGCAGTGCCATAAAAAGTGCTGTAATAGTTGTTTTGGGATTCTCCTGGCGCAATTGATACGCTCCGTACTCTTTGTTTTTGTTTTCGAAAACAAGATTGGTCCACTTGGATTCGTAGATACTGGATTTAGACATAGTTAATTGGATTTTAAGGTTAAGTAAACATCAAATCATAAGCCAAATGGAATTAGTGTGTAACTAAGAACGGAAAATTAAAGAACTTGTTTGTTAAATTGATAATGTTTTAAGAATAAATAAGAAGATTTTTTATTCTTTATCTAAAGATAATAAATTATCTATTACGTTCGATGATTTCTGCTAATAATTTTTTAGCTCGAAGTAATTTCACTTTTACATTGCTTAAAGGCTCATTAATTTTGAGCGCAATTTCCTGATATGTCATTTCCTGAAAGTAACGCAATTGAATTACTTCCTGATAATGTGGTTTCAGTTCTTTAATGCATTGTAGTAAACGTGATAGATTTTGCTCTTTTATCAGAGCATCTTCTGCAGATGGAGTAGTGTCTGCAATGTTGTAGGCTTGTTGATCTTCAGCATCTGTAATTTCAACAAAAAGACTCGTTTTCTTTTTTCGCAGTAAATCAATATAGACATTTTTTGCGATGGCAATTAACCAGGTATTAAATTGAAATTCAGAATTGTAGGATCCAATTTTATCAAAAGCTTTTGAGAAAGTTTCGATTGTAATATCTTCTGCAGTAGTTTCGTTTTCGGTACGTTTTAACATAAAACTGTACACTTCATTCCAATAAAAATCTAATAAAAAAGTAAAGGCGATCTGATCGCCTTTTTTTGCTTTTTCTATTTTAGAATTTATTTCCAATGTACAGGTTTTGAAAAGATATTAGTTATAAAGATATTAATTTGTGTGAATATAAGCACCATTTCTACAACAGGAAACCAAATTTTAAGATCTCTTTCTCTTAATTTTCCGGCAGAAAATCCCATTACGATCCACGCAATTGTATAACGTGTTGCCAATAGAGCCAATACGGCAATCCATTGAAATTGGAAAGACAATAATACTATAACTAATAAGAAGAAAAATAATTGTGAACTGTAAAATAATGACAATTGAATTTTATCAAAAAACTTGTAATGATTTGCCGTAGTAACGTGTCTTCTTTTTGAATAAACCACTCGCTATAGGATTGTTTAGGTCTCGAATAAGTAAAACCTTCAGGATTATAAGCAATTGTAGTGTTTGCTTTGTTTGCTGCCTGATTTACAAATAAATCATCATCGCCAGAACGAACCTGAATGTGTTCGATAAAGCCATTTACATTAAAAAATTCTTCTTTTTTATACGCTAAATTTCGGCCAACTCCCATATATGGTAATCCTGCTTTTGCCCATGAAAAATATTGTACTGCCGTAAGAACCGTTTCAAATCGAATAATTTTATTCAATAAAGAACGTTCCTTTTCATAACCTCCATAACCTAAAATAATAGTTTTTTCTTCGGTAAATTGTGAAGTCATTGCTGTAATCCATTCTTTTGAAGTTGGATAACAATCAGCGTCAGTAAATAATAAGTAGTCTTTTTTAGAAGCTTTGATTCCTAATGTCAAAGCATATTTTTTGTTGCCCCAAAAGGCTTCATTATTTTGCACTTTAACCAAACGAATGTTTGAATATTGTTTTTCAAACTCTTCAAAAACTTCCAGCGTTTCGTCGCTTGAAGCATCGTCGATTAAAACAATTTCAAAGTCAGGATAATTTTGCTCAGCTAATAACGGAATGTATTTTTTTACATTCTCCTCTTCGTTTTTTGCACAAACAATAACTGAAACAGGAATGTTTTGTTGCTTAATATTTTGTGGTTTGCTAAAAGCGAATTTTCCAAAAATACCTAAATAATAAAAAAGTTGTATAATAACTATAGCAATAAAAAAGTAAAATATATATATAAGCATTTGAATTTAATTGTCTTTTTAATTTTTGAATCTGCGATGCAAATGTACTTATGAATTCCTAATTTTCAATGATTAAAAGCTATTTACTTTCGGCATTTTGACATTTCGGCTGCAAGAGCGACAGATTGAGGGTTTTTGGTTTTTTCTAATTCAGAAATTATATTTTTATAATTGTGGTTATCTCTGTTTTGTGATAGCTTTTTTGTAGCCTGAATTTCATCAATTTCAATCTCAAAACCAAAGATTCCTCTGGCCTCACGCATTGTTTTTGCTGATAAATCTTCAACACGAACCGGGTTTTCAGAACCCGCCTCATATTTATCAACTAATTTTTTAAGTTGTTCTATTGTAGCTGTTTCATCTACAATTTTGATTCGCCCGTAAACATGTACGGCTATGTAGTTCCATGTTGGTACATTTTCGTGATCGTACCAAGATGAAGAAATATAACCGTGCGGACCTGAAAAAACAGCCAAAACCTGATCATTTTCGGCAAAACCTTCAGCTTGCGGGTTTAGTTTAGAAATATGTCCTTGCAGAATTTCTTTTCCATCAGCATTAATTTCAAGTTCTATCGGAATATGTGTGGCGCATAATTTTCCGTTTGTTTGATTGATCAGAATTCCAAAACTATTTTCTTTCAAAAATGTTCTGATTGGTTCCGGGTCTTCGTTTTTGTATAAGTCTGGTGTATACATCTTTAGTGAGTTTTATTTTAAAGATTTTCTGAAACAAATAGCTTCTGGTCGATCTTTATATTTTCCGTAATTTGGAATTACTTTATAATTTTGTTTTTCGTAAAACTGTGTAGCTTCAGTATTTTTTATTCTCGTTTCTAAAATTAATTCCTCATAACCACTTTTTGAGGCTATATCTTCTAAAAAAGCTAAAATTGTTTTACCAATTTTCTTTCGGGGATATTTAGAATACATCCTTTTTACTTCTCCAACAGTTTCAGAAATTGGTCTAATCGCTCCGCAACCCACAATTTCATTTTTTATTTCAGCTACAACAAAAACATATTTTGAATTATTTTGCTGCCAGTCTGTGAAAGAATTTTTCCCATCACTTCCAAAACGAAGATAAAGATTTGCAGACAATTCGTCTATAATTGCTGCAACTTTTTCATTTGGATTTGTGATTTTTATAGAAATGGTTTCTGTCATAAATTTAAATTATATCTTTTCCGGAATTAAATAAATTTGGCTTCACACTTAACCATAAAATTGTAACACCAATTAAAGTAAAAATAATTCCTCCAACGATAAATTGGGTGGCAGAATCATCTGAAAATATGGAGATGAAAGAATCAAATAAACGGGATAATATTCCTTTTCTAAAAAATTTAAATCTCATAATAATATACATTACTATTGCGACTAAAATTGTGTTTAGTGATGAAAATCTGTTTCTCCAATTAAGGAAAGAAGCTATAAAAATCCCAAGCAAAAAACCTAAAAATATCCAGATATAAATACTCGGCCAAAAACTAATAACATCTTCTTTTTTAGGGAATAATCTATTCCAGCATTCTAATTCTTTATTTTGAAAATAATTTGTGGCACAAATAAACTTTTCAGCTACGGTGTAAAATCTTAATTGCAATATGCCATGAATAAGGAAAATTATACCAATTATTTGAAATAGAATTACTCTGAAGTTAAGTTTTTTCATTTAGAAATTAATGGATAAAATCCAGCTTTAGATAACATTCACTTCGGCCTCAATATGAATACCGAATGTTTCAAAAACAGTTTTTTGAACATCTTTTGAAACGGCTAAAATTTCCTGACCGGTTGCGTTTCCATAATTTACTAAAACCAAAGCCTGATTTTTGTGCACACCGGCATCACCAAAACGTTTTCCTTTAAAACCAGCTTGCTCAATTAACCAGCCAGCCGGAACTTTTACTTCAGTTTCAGAAACTTCATAATATTTCATTTCTGGAAATTTCTGGTGAATTTTTTCAAAATCAGATTTCAGTAAAATAGGGTTTTTAAAGAAACTTCCGCTGTTTCCGAGTTCTTTCGGATCAGGTAATTTGCTTTGTCTGATGGCAATTACCGCATTACTCACTTCTTTTAAAGTTGGAGTTGTGATATTGTTTTTAGCCAATTCAGCTGTAATATCTCCGTAAGAAATATTGATTTTATGATTGCGTTTTGTTAGTTTATAAATTACCGATGTAATAATATATTGATCTTTGACTTCATTTTTAAAAATGCTTTCTCTATATCCAAAATTACATTCGGAGTTTGTGAAGGTTTTCATTTCCTGAGTTTCAATATTCATGGCTTCGCACGAAACAAAAGTGTCCTTTATTTCAGTTCCGTATGCACCAATATTCTGAACAGGAGTAGTGCCGACATTTCCCGGAATCAATGACATGTTTTCTAAACCACCAAAATTATTTTCAATGGTATAAAGTACAAAATCGTGCCATGTTTCGCCGGCCTGACTTTCGACCCAAACAAAATCATCATCTTCTTTAACGATCTTTTTGCCTTTTAAATCAATGTGAATTACCAAAGCGTCAATATCCTTCGTTAAAAGCATATTGCTTCCTCCGCCAAGAATAAACTTTGTCTCGTTTTTGTTTTCTTCTAAAATGGTTTTTAATTCATCAACTGAATGAACGGCAACAAATTGTCTGGCTTTGGCTTCGATACCAAAAGTATTGTAGTTTTTTAAAGAAAAATTGGATTGGATTTCCATAAATAAAAGGGCTTTTAAATCTGACTCAAAAGTAAGGATTATAATTTATTTGAGTTTGTTTTTAAATAAATATCCCATTAAAAATGGAAAGAATTTGCTTGCTCTTAATTTCGTAATTTTTATGGTTTCTTTTTGTAAGTTTGAAATAATTAAAACAGTATAATTATGTCTAAATCAATTCTTAAAAATAGAGTTGTACTTCTTTTAGTCAGTTTATTTTTTTCAATGGGTATGAATGCTCAAATGAATATGTTTGATACTTGGCGAATTAATGATTTAATGGGGGTTCGTGACCTTGAAGAATATTCTATTGTTAAGATGGGAAAATATCATTGGGGGTATATGTTTGTTTTAAATCATGATGGGACTTTTTTAATTAGAAATTTACCTCAATGTGGAAATGATATATTTAAGAATATTTCAGGAAGTTTTATATTGATTGATGATACTCATATTCGGTTTATGCTAAATAGAATTTCTTATAGTAGTTATAGTAAAGAGGATAATTCAGAAGAAGAACCGAATGTAGATTTAGGAATTTTTTATATCTATCAAGATTCAAAATCAATCCGATTAATTAAAAGTAATGGCAATTTACAAGATGATAAAGATAAAATGCTGTATACTGATATGCTTAAGACTTTTGATGAAAATTGGAAATCATATAATTATTCATGGGTAAATGCAAAAGCAAATATTCCGCAGGAAGGTGTAAAAGATTATCTGGACAACAAGTTGATTGGTTTGTCTGATTACAAAATTGTATACTCAAAAAAAGAAGGATACGGAGAACTGTTTCTTGTGAGAAAAGATGAGGATTTTCATTATGTTCTTTATAACGGTATTAAACAAAAAGTTTCTTTAGCATATCCTCGTTGATTGAGTAAAATGTAGTTTTTACCGCAAAGAGCGAAGATTTACGCAAAGTTCGCAAAGCTTAGCGTTCATAGCGTAAATCTTAGCGCTCTTTGCGGTTAAATAATGACGCGAGAATCTAGTAACTCATGATATTTATCTGCAATAACCTTCATATTAATATCATAATTAGCATTCTCTTCCACAAATTTTCTATTCTCTAAAATCGCATTATTTCTTGATTGAACATTTTCAAAAGACCAAATCAATTCTTCTGCAAGCATTTCAATATTATCAATTTCGATTAATTGTCCGTTTTCACGATGTTTAATCCAGCTTTGATTTCCCGGAATATCAGAGACTACAGGATAACAATTACAAGCCATTGCTTCAAACAATGATGCCGAAACGCCTTCGGTAATAGGCATGCTAATGTAAATATTTGATTGTTGTAATAATTTAGGAAGATTGGTATTTGGGATTCTTCCTGTAAAAATTACTTTGTTTTCAATTTGTAATTCTTTGGTCAAATCTTTCAAAAACTGTAAACGAGTTCCGTCGCCCACAATCGTTAACGAAAAATCAATTCCCTTTTTGTGTAAAATCGCGAAAGCTTTCAAAATAGAATCATGACGATATTCTGGTTGCAACGAACGCGTTACAATAGCTTCTATTTTATTTGAATTATTTATGGACGGAGAAAAAAGAGTTAAGTCAATTCCCTTTGGAATAACTAAAACTTTATTCATATCAACGCCAATTTCTTTCATGGAAATTGTCATAACCGGACCCCAGGCGTGAATTAAATGCGCTTTTTTGAACGCATATTTCTGAATGAATTTTTTAAACGGATACAAAACAGAGGTTTCCGGCCATAAATCAGTTCGTCCTTGTTGTGCAATGGCGATAGTTTTAGATCCTGATAATGCGGCAAGAAAACCATAACTTGTAGTTCGTTCGGCAATTACCATATCCGGTTTTTCTCGTCGAATGATTTTCCGAATCGAAATAGGAGAGAAGAAGTATTCTGCAATACGCTTGAATCGGTTGATTTTTGAATTGTTTGGAGTTTGAAGTTCCCAGGTTATAATTTCAAAATCGCCAAATTCTTTTAAACCTTTCATCCAGGTTATAGCATCGGCACGATAGGATTCTCCCAGAAAAAGTATTTTCCTTTTTTTCATTCGGTGGTTATTTTGCCGCGAATTTCACGAATTTACACGAATTAATTAATGAAAATTCGTGAAATTTGAGGCGAACTTTTTAAATTAAACTAAAATTCATCAGTGTCTAAAGCGCGATTGATGAATTCGTTTAAAGGTTTTAAAGCAATTAGTTTTTGACTCATTTTGGCAACGAAATCTTTTTTAGTTACTTCGCTAATGTCGTATTTTTGAGTTGCAGTAAAACTTTTTAATTTTAAAAACTCAATTGCAGGATGGTCTTTTTCGTAACCACGTGGCATACTTTTAAGAGAATTGTTTTCATTTATATCCAAACTTCCAAATTCTTTTTTGAAGTTTTTATCAGCCAGAATAGCTTCAAGATCATCATGAAAAAAAGCAATCTCTTTGCGGACTTTTTTCAAATCTTCAGATTCTGGAGAATAAAATCCACCGGCAATAAAACTCGCACCTTTTTCAATATGCACATAATATCCGGCACGGTTAAGACCTTTTGTTCCGCCCGAAATCCAAACGCCTAAATGGGCTTTATAAGGTGATTTATCTTTTGAGAAACGAATATCACGGTTAATTCTAAAAGTACAATTTTTAACTTCCAGTAATTCTAACGAAGGATCCAGAGGTTTCATCGCATCCAGAAAATCACTTACCAACTGATGATAATCTTTTTTGAAAACCTCATATCGTTTCTTGTTATCCTGAAACCATTCTCTATTGTTGTTCTTTTTTAAATCGTCTAAAAATTGCAATGATTCTTTCGTAAGCATATTCGGTATTTATTGCAGTTGTTTTTAAGTTTTATTTGGAGCTAAATTAATGATTTTTTTCGCCACGAATTTCACGAATTCACACTAATTTTCAAATTACTTATTGTTGTAGCTTTGACAAAGTTTTAAACTTTGTCAAAGCTTTAATTCGTGAAAATTAGTTGTAATTCTTGGCAAACAAAAAAATTACAAATTAAATATTTTATAACTCTGATGTGTTGATTTTACGATAGCTTCGGTGCGTTCCGGATGTGTATCAGAAATAAAAAGCTGTCCGAAAGTTTCGCTGTTTACCATTTCGATAATTTTAGAAACGCGGGTTTCGTCAAGTTTGTCAAAAATATCATCAAAAAGCAATAGTGGTTTTACACCGCTTTGTTTTTTCAGGAATTCAAATTGAGCGAGCTTTAAAGCAATTAAAAACGATTTTTGCTGACCTTGCGATCCGAATTTTTTTATCGGATGAGAATCAATTTCAAACGATAAATCATCTTTGTGAATTCCTGCACTTGTATAATGTAATGCACGATCCTTATTGATGTTTTCCTGTAAAATAGTCAACAGGTCTTTTTCATACAAATGACTTTCATAGACCAATTGCACCGTTTCTTCAGATCCTGTTATTGCCTGATGATGTGTATTAAATATAGGTATAAATTGTTCCAGAAAATCTTTTCTCTTTTCAAAAATAGATTTTCCAAAACCATCAAGTTGCTCGTTATATATAGATAAGGTGTCGTTATCGAAAACGTGATTTAGTGCAAAATACTTTAATAAAGCATTTCGCTGGGCAATTATTTTTTGATATTGAATAAGCTGATGCAAGTAAGTCGAATCTAATTGCGAAATCACGCTGTCCATAAATTTACGGCGTGTTTCACTTCCTTCAATAATTAAATCACGATCTGCCGGAGAAATAATGACCAGTGGAACAAACCCAATATGATCAGAAAATTTATCGTAAGCCTTCCCATTTCTTTTCAGGATTTTCTTCTGCCCTTTTTTCAAACTGCAGACAATTTGTTCTGTTCTGCCGTTTTTTTCCAGTTCGGCATCAATTACAAAAAACTCTTCACCATGTTTGATGTTTTGAACTGCAAGCGGATTAAAATAGCTTTTTCCGTAAGCTAAATGATAAATAGCATCAAGCACATTAGTTTTACCAATTCCGTTTTTTCCAACAAAACAGTTGATCTTGATGTCAAAATCAAAACTAGCCTCGGAGAAATTTTTATAATTGAATAAAGAAATTTTGTTTAAATGCATTTTTTAAAGGAACTCTATGGTAGAATTTGATGTTTAATAATGAGTATTTCTCTTTTTAATTAAGTTTTTCTGCTACAGATGAAATTATTAAAAAAGATTTGTCTGGCAAATTTAATTCTTTAAACGCTTAATCTGCGATAATCTTAAAAATCTATAGCGAAATAATATTCTGAGGTAATAAAAAGTCTATTTTGAAAAGTGAAAAAAGGATCATTCAAATCGTTGAAAATTGTGTTTATAGTATTCATTTTTAATGTGTTATTTTTTATTATTTCGAGATTGATAAGAAAAAAACGGAGATTATCTAAAATATTTTATATTAAATAGATATAAAATTGATTTTTTTACTTCAGTTTCAATAAAAATTTTATTTTTGCCGTTCACTAAATTAATTTTAAATGGCTACTTACAATAAAAGAGGATATAAAGCACCAAAAGAAAAGGAAGTTAAAGAAGTAAATGAAGAAACACAGGTAATTATTGACGAAAAAGACAGCACAACAGCTGGTGTTTTTTCAAAATTAGATGAAACTGCTTCAAAAACGGAGGATTGGGTTGCTAAAAATCAAAAAATTATTATTGGTTTAGTTGCTGGTATTGCAGTTGCTACTATTGGATATTTGGCTTACCAAAAATTCATCGAAGCTCCTAAGCAAGATGAAGCTGCAAACGAAATGTTTGTTGCTCAACAAAATTTCCAAAAAGCGACTGACGGTGTGGCAAGCGATTCATTATATAAATTGGCTTTGAATGGTTCTGAAGGTAAATTCGGATTCATTAAAATCGCTGAAGAATATTCTGGAACAGATGCTGGTAACTTAGCGAACTATTATGCTGGTATGGCTTATTTAAATACTGGTAAATTTGACGAGGCAATTAAATATTTAGGTGATTTTAAATCTGAAGATTTGATTTTAAGTGCTTTGGCAAAAGGTGCAATTGGAGATGCTTACTCTCAAAAAAATCAACAAAAAGAAGCTCTTGACTATTATGTAAAAGCTGCTGAGTCTAATAAAAACGATTTTACAACACCTCGTTTCTTATTAAAAGCCGGTAAAACAGCTATTGCTTTAGGTCAAAAAGAAGACGCTTTAAAATATTTAACAGATATTAAAGAAAACTACGATACAACTCCGGAAGCTGCTTCTGTTGATGCATTGATTGGATTAGCGCAATAAAAATTTTAGACTTTAGATTTAAGATTGTAGATTTGTATTAAGAATCTAAATTCTAAAATCAAAAATCTAAAATATTACAGATGGCTACTGAAAATAAAAATTTATCAGAATACGATAAAAACACAATCCCAAATGCGAAAGACTTTCGATTTGGGATTGTTGTTTCTGAGTGGAATGAAAACATAACTGAAGGACTTTACAATGGCGCTTTTGATGCGTTAATTGACTGCGAAGTTCCCGCAACACAAATCATTCGTTGGAATGTTCCGGGAAGTTTTGAACTGATTTACGGCGCAAAAAAAATGTTGCAAACACAAAATGTTGATGCCGTAATTGTAATTGGATGCGTAATTCAGGGACAAACCAAACATTTTGATTTTGTTTGCGAAGGTGTTACTCAAGGAATTAAAGACTTGAATGTTCAAACAGATATTCCCGTTATTTTTTGTGTATTAACAGATAATAATATCCAACAATCTATTGACAGAAGTGGAGGGATTCACGGAAACAAAGGGACTGAGGCTGCAATTGCAGCGATAAAAATGGCGTATATCCGTCAACAAGCTTCTATGTCGCATCCATTTAATCAGCCATTGCTAACTTCTGGCGCGATTCAAATAGAGGAAACTCCTAGAAAAATAGATAAAGAATAAAACACAATCGTTTTAAAAAGATTAAAACCTATACTGTGTAAAAATAGTATAGGTTTTTGTTTTTTTTATGACTGATGGATCTTTAAAACCCAATAGAAATTCATTAAATTTGTAGACCTTGGATTTTAAAACCAGAAATAAATTAATAGTATCAATCTGAGATTTTTACAATATAATAAAATCAAAGCATAAACCTTAAACCCAAATTTTTTAATGTCGAGTATTATCCAATTACTTCCTGATCACGTTGCTAATCAAATTGCCGCTGGAGAGGTGGTTCAAAGACCCGCTTCGGTAGTCAAAGAATTGCTCGAAAATGCTGTTGATGCCAATGCAACCGACATTAAGTTAATTATTAAAGATGCTGGTAAATCTTTGGTTCAGGTTATCGATAATGGTAAAGGTATGAGTGTGACCGATGCGCGTTTGTGTTTTGAACGCCATGCAACCTCAAAAATTCGTCAGGCCGAAGATTTATTCTCCTTATGTACAAAAGGTTTTCGCGGAGAAGCTCTGGCATCTATTGCGGCAATTGCCCATATGGAAATGAAAACCAAGCAAGATCAGGATGAACTTGGTACGCATATCATTATCGAAGGAAGTAAATTTGTGTCTCAGGAAGTGGCAGTTTTACCAAAAGGAACTTCATTTGCAGTAAAAAATCTTTTTTTAATATTCCTGCCCGCCGTAATTTCTTAAAGTCAGATACAGTTGAATTTCGTCATGTTATGGATGAATTTCAGCGTGTAGCATTAGCGCATCCAAATATTCATTTTACTTTTTATCATAACGGCAGCGAAATGTATAATTTGCCTGCTGCAGGTTATCGCCAGCGAATTGTTGGGATAATGTCTGGTAAAACCAATGAAAAATTGGTTCCTGTAAATGAAGATACTGAAATTATAAACGTTCAGGGATTTGTTTGCAAACCTGAATTCGCCAAGAAAAACAGGGGAGAACAATTCTTTTTTGTAAACGATCGTTTTATCAAAAGCGGTTATTTGCATCACGCGGTCATGGCAGCTTACGACGGACTTTTGAAAGATGGTTCGCAGCCAAGTTATTTCTTGTATTTACAAGTTCCGCCAAACACAATTGATATCAACATTCATCCAACAAAAACTGAAATCAAGTTTGATGATGAACAAGCCTTATATGCCATTTTAAGAGCGTCTATTAAACATAGTTTAGGTCAGTTTAATGTGGCACCTGTTTTAGATTTTGATCGTGATTCGAATTTAGATACACCATATCACTATAAAGATTTAGAGGCCGAAACTCCTACTATTCAGGTTGATGGAACTTTTAATCCATTTACAGATGATAAAACAAATCAGCATTATTCTAAAGCAAGTTCTGGCTCGGGATCAGGAAGTTATAGTTCAGGATCAAGCTATAGTTCAGGTTCAGGTTCCAATTCTTATTCGGGATATTCAAAAGAGTAGAACCAACGGCAAGTTGGGAAAGTTTATATGTTGGTCTAGATACAGAAAGTGTAGAAAGCATAGAAAGTTCGCCTTTTAATTTTGAAAATGAAGAAGTAACATCTTCTTTATTTAATGACGATGAAGTAGAACAAGCGACTCAGAAAACCTATCAAATTCATAAAAAATATATTGTTTCGCCAATAAAATCAGGAATGGTAATCGTTGATCAGCAACGAGCACATCAACGTATTTTGTACGAACAATTCTTGTTGAACATGACCGTAAATCAGGCTTCAAGCCAGCAATTGTTATTTCCTTTAGATTTATTTTATTCTTCAGATGAAATGACATTAATCGAAGAATTGAAACCTTCTCTTGAAACAACAGGTTTTGTTTTTGAACAAGCACAAACAGACCATATCGTGATTTCCGGAATTCCGGTTAATATTACAGAAAGTGAAGTTTCGATGGTAATCGAACAATTATTAAGTGATTTGCAAGACGGAATCCCGGCAAGCAGTTACAGCCAAAATGATACAATTGCCAAGTCGATGGCGAAAAGTTTAGCAGTTAAAACCGGATCTTATTTGACTGAAAAAGAGCAGGATAATTTAGTAAACGGATTGTTTGCCTGTAAAGATCCAAATATTTCACCTTTTCAAAAACCAACTTTCATCACAATGCGTGTGGAAGATATAGATAAAAAGTTTGCCTTATGATGAACATAACTCCCGTAGTAAAACAATTATTGATTATTAATATCATATTTTTTATTGGTGCTCAATTGGTGCCGGTTTCTTATGAATATTTAGCACTTTTTTTCCTGAAAATCCTGGTTTCAAAGTTTGGCAACCAATTACTCATATGTTTATGCATGGCGGATTTGCTCATATTGCATTCAATATGTTTGCCTTATATTCATTTGGTTCTACGCTGGAGCATTTTTGGGGTGGAAAGAAATTTTTGTTTTTCTACATTTCATGCGGGTTAGGTGCTGCTTTGATAAATTTTGCTGTTAATTATTATTTTTATCAGGACAGCTTAAATATCTTAATTGCCAATGGTTTTCATAAAGCTGATATTCTGAGCTTATTAAACGATGGTAAAATAGATACAAGATGGCAACAAATATTGACAGTTTCTGAATTTAAACATTTCACTGAAGCTTATTTAGGAACAGTAGTTGGTGCTTCGGGAGCAATTTATGGTCTTTTAGTTGCCTTTACCTTTATGTTTCCTAATGCAGAATTGGGAATTATGTTTATTCCAATTCCAATAAAGGCAAAATATTTTGTTCCAATTTACATGCTTTTATTTGATGGCTTTTTCGGAATTTTTGGCAGTTCATTTATGGGAATAGAATCTGGTATAGCTCATTATGCGCATATTGGCGGAGCTTTTTTTGGATTTATGATTATGTGGTACTGGAAAAAAATCAGTTTAATAAAAATCGTTGGAATTAATTTTTAACTTTAGATAATCAATTATCCCGAGGTTTCGGGACCAAAAGAAGCTTTTATGAATATTCTTGATGATTTAAAATTACAATATAAGTTGGGTGGAATTGCGATGCGCGTTATATACTGGAACGTTGCTTGTTTCCTTATTTCTCTGGTTTTTTATAATTTTTCAATTGGTCAGTTCGAATTTCCAAATTGGCTTGCATTGTCGTCAGATCCTCAGGTTTTTATGTTTAAGCCCTGGACATTTTTAACCTATGCTTTTTTTCATGACGGATTTTGGCATTTGTTGTTTAATATGATGGTGCTAAATTTTTCCAGTACTTTATTTCTAACGTATTTTACTCAAAAACAATATTTAGGCTTATACATTTTAAGTGCTGTTTTTGCCGGAGTAATATTTGCATTGAGTTATTATTTTTTAAACTATTCAGCGTCAATAGTTGGAGCTTCAGCTGCAATAATGGCAATTTTGGTAGCGACAACAACTTATCAGCCTTTAATGAATATTCGTTTGCTATTAATTGGAAATGTAAAATTATGGCATATTACGGCTGTAATTTTAATTTTAGATTTAATGCAATTTCGCCTTGGTAATATGGGCGGACATATTTCGCATTTAGCTGGTGCTGTTTTTGGATTTATTTTCATTAAATTGCTTCAAAATGGAACTGATTTGAGTATTGTGATTTCCAGAATATTAGATTTTTTTACAAATCTGTTCAGAAAATCGCCATCAACCCCCTTCAAAAAAGTTCATAAAAATTACAATAAACCTACACAGAAGCCAATATCAAAAATTGTTACGAAAGATAAAACGCAACAACAAATTGATGAAATATTGGATAAAATTAGCCAGTCTGGCTATGATTGTTTGACAAAAGAAGAGAAAGAATTTTTGTTTAAAGCAGGAAAATAATCCGTGTAACAAAGAAAAAATGAAAAACCTGTCGTGGTTTAATAAAATAATGTTCTTTTTGAATATAGTGCTAACTGTAATAACATTTAGTATCTACATTCTGCCATTTCTGGCACCAAAAAGTTTTCCGCTTTTATCGGTGCTAACGCTCTTTATGCCGGCCTTTTTTGTTTTAAATGGATTGTTCTTCGTTTATTGGGCAATTCAGTTCAAGAAACGTCTTATTTTATCTGGTTTGGTTTTGTTGACCGGAATCACGTTTATTAGTAAATTTTATAAATTCTCTCCTAAAGAATATATTGAAGATGAAAAAGATTTCTCAGTAATGAGTTATAATGTTCGCCTTTTTAATGTGTTTAAATGGTTGGATCGTGATGATATTCCGTCTAATATAAAAGCTTTTATTGATGAAAAGGACCCTGATATTTTATGTATTCAGGAATATTCAAACTCAGCGCATTTAGATTTAAAAGTGTATCCGCACCGTTATATTTTTATTGATGGAAATCAAATAAAAACAGGACAGGCGATTTTCTCAAAGTTTCCTATTATAAATGAAGGAAATATTATTTTTCCTAAATCAGATAACAATGTTATTTATGCTGATATAAAACGCGGTAAAGACGTTATTCGTGTTTATAACATGCACTTACAGTCAATTAAGATTTCGCCTGATGTTGATAAAATTTCAGATGATATTGATAATGTAAATCAGCAAAAATCGCAACAAATTTACACCAGAATTAGCAAAGGATTTAGGCAACAACAAGAACAGGCTGAGATTTTTAAAGAAAATATCAAGCAATGTAAAAATCCTATCATTATTTGTGGAGACATGAATAATAGCCCATTTTCATACGTTTACCGAAGCATAAAAGGAAAATTGAAAGATACTTTTGAAGAAGCCGGTGAGGGTTTTGGAGCCACTTATAAATTCCGTTATTATCCTGCCAGAATAGATTATATTTTCTCAGATAGTAAAATGAAAGTAAAGCAATTTGAAAGTTTTTCTGATTTTGAAAATTCAGATCATTATCCAATTATGACAAGACTTTCGATGGAATAACGTAGAAAATAATTCTCAATTTTTAAAATCCAATATCTAAAAACTGAGAATCTTTATTTTACTTCTAACTTTTGATTTTTTAGATAATCCATTGCAAATTTACCTTCGTTAAAAAGCAAATCCAATACGCTTAGATTGTTTATAAAGCCGTGTTTGTCATCAAATACCTGAGGATATTTTTCGAATAAATTGCTGTCCTTTTTTCCGTTTGCCAAATATCTGAAATCGGAAATATTTTCAGCTTTGATAAAATATTCAGTTGTTTTGCCAAATTCCAGTTTCATTCTCAAACACTTCGTCACAATATCTAAAACTTCCATATTTAAATCTATTAAAAGAGTATGTTTTTTCTCGAATATTGGACGAATATCATCTTCAAAAAATTCGAAAAAAGGGGAACTTCTATAGGCAGCTTCCAAAGATTTAAAGTGCTGTTTTTGCCAGTCGAATTCATTCTCGATCAAAACATCTCTTGTTTTTTGATGTGCTTCTTTAGAATGCTTAACAGGAATGTTTAATAATTGAATTCCGTTCGGACTATAGATGTAAGTACGGTTTCTGTTCGTTTGTTTTTGAAAATTATCTTCCATCTCAAAAGTAATATTTTCAGATTGAGCCATAACTGCAAAATGGCTAATTGATGGAAAATAGGTAGGAAGTAATAAAGAATTCATTGTTTTTTGTTTAAAAGTTTCAGGTTCCAAGTTTCAGGTTCGTATAAAACTTGAAACTTGGAACCTGAAACAAAAAATAACTATTTTTATTTATGCTTTGTTTTCTCTTCTTTTTCTCCAGAAATATTCTCCAATAAAATATACTGCAAGAAGAATAAGAAAATATTTGAAATAAGATTGTGGTTGTCCTTCACCGTCAACAGTCGTAAAAACTCTGCTCCAACGAATTTTATTGATTCCCTTACCATTAGTGTCCCAGCTTAGCCAGATAAAAACTGGTTTTCCTACAATGTGATCTTCAGGAACGTAACCCCAATAACGACTATCTTCAGAGTTGTGACGGTTGTCTCCCATCATCCAATAATAGTTTTGTTTGAAGGTATAACTATTGGTTTGTTTTCCATTAATTATAAAATGAGAACCATCTAATTCAAGAGTGTTTCCTTCGTATTTTGTTATAATTTCTTTGTAAAATGGCAATGTTTCGTTAGTTAGCGCTACTGTTTTTCCAGCTTCCGGAATATAAATCGGACCGTAGTTATCTTCGTTCCATTTATTAATATGTGGGAACACTCTATCATCGCTATCTCTTTTTATTACCCTTGTCACTGCAGTGATTCCAGGAGTGTTTTTCAAGCGTTCAGCGCTAGCTTCTGTTAAAGCACTAAAATATAAAGTGTCTCTTTTTTCGCTTTTGAAACCAGCACCATCCGTAATATCCATTTCTCTCATTAAAGTTTCGAAATCGATAGGCGTTTTTCCATCTAAAGCTACAGAATATGAGTATTGTGGTTTTGCTCTTTCTGGTAAAACTAATTTTTTTCCGTTGATGAAAACAAATCCATCTTTAATAGATAAACTATCACCAGGAATACCAACGCATCTTTTTACGTAATTCGATTTTTTATCGATTGGTTTAATAACTCCGGGTCTTCCTTTTGGCTCATAAAAATAATGAACAGTGTCGACCGGCCAGTTAAAAACTACAATATCTGTTCTTTTTATTTTTTCAAAAGCAGGCAATCTGAAATAAGGTAATTGTGGCCAGCTTAAATATGATTTTCTTTTAATGAATGGTATTGTATCATGGACCATTGGCAATGCTACCGTTGTCATGGGAACTCTTGGACCGTAATTTACTTTACTAACAAATAAAAAGTCTCCAATTAATAATGATTTTTCTAATGAAGAAGTAGGTATTGTATAAGGCTGAACCAGATAAGTATGTACTAATGTTGCAACAATAATTGCAAAAAGTAACGAGCTTACGGTATCGGCAGCTTTATTTTCGGGAGTTAATTTACGATTTGAATTATATTCTAATTTCTGAGTATAATTTACATAATAGATGTAAAATCCAAATGTTACAATTCCTAAAATGGTATCTAAAGTCGATTTTTTGCCAAATGTTCTTAAAGTTTCAACCCAAACAACCGGAAACATAATTAAGTTAATAATCGGGATGAAAAGTAATATTGTCCACCATGTAGGTCGGCCAATAATTTTCATTAAAACTATTGAGTTGTAAACAGGAATTGCTGCTTCCCAACTTTTTCTGCCGGCAGTCTGATACAATTTCCATGTTCCAATAAAGTGGATAATTTGTACAGCTAAGAAAAATACGAACCAAAGATATAGAGTCATAATTTTATGTTTTATGTTTCAAGTTTTCAGGTTTTTTGTTGAAAACCTTACGCTTTAGATTAGTTTATTTTAGGTTTAAAACATCTTTCATACTATAAATTCCCTTTTTACCGGCTAACCATTCGGCAGCAATTACGGCTCCAAGTGCAAAACCTTCACGGTTATGGGCAGTATGTTTTAATTCGATGCTATCTACAATTGATTCATAAGTGACCGTGTGAGTTCCCGGAACGTCACCAATTCTTTTTGCTTCAATATGGATTTCATTATTTTTTGCTTCATCCATGGTCCAATTTGCGTAGTTGCTATTTTCAATAACGCCTTTTGCCAAAGAAATAGCTGTTCCGCTTGGAGCATCTAGTTTTTGTGTGTGATGAATTTCTTCCATCGTAACTTTATACGAATCGAACTGAGACATTATTTTGGCTAAATATTCATTGAGTTCAAAGAAAATATTTACACCAAGGCTAAAATTAGAACTAGAAATAAAACCACCTTGCTTTTCATTACAAAGTGCAACCATCTCGTCAAAATGTTCCAGCCATCCGGTTGTGCCGGATACTACAGGGACATTTGCGTGAAAAGCACTCGAAATATTAGCTACAGCAGCGGTAGGAACACTAAAATCGATGGCGACATCTGCAGTTGAAAGTCCGTCGTAGGTATTAGATTCATCTTTCTTTAAAACAATTTCATGACCTCTTTCTAAAGCAATTCTTTCGATTACTTTACCCATTTTTCCGTATCCTAAAAGTGCAATTTTCATTATGTATATTTTTTTGAATTAAATAGAAATGAGTTCTATTTAAAAGCGGTAATTAAAAGTTAGTCCAACATTTGGTTTAAATGTTACATCGTTGGGATAGATTTCAGGTTTCATCGATAATCTTTCGTTTACGTTAAATTGAATTAACGCTGCATCAACATTGGCATCGATAATATTTAAGGCATAAAATCCAACAACAAAGAGTAGAGATAAATCTCGATTTCTTTGATAGAATTTTTGACCGGCAATAAGTCTGCTGTCGTCTAGGAAATCGTACTTCCCGCCAGTTCCAGGGCCGTAACCTTCGAGTCTTCGTTTGTATTCGTCTCGATAATCTTTATATTTTCTGTTGTTGTCTATATAAAAATACATACTGGTTCCAATTGCTCCGTATACTAACGGAATTTTCCAGTATTTTTTGTTGTATGCCTGACCTAAACCAGGTAAAATTGCCGAATAAAAGGCAGCTTTTGCTGGTGTTAGCGGGTCTATTTCCTGCATCTTAGTAGTGTCTTTAGCGACTAAAACCGTTTCTTCTTTTGCCTGAGCAAAAAGAGAGACGGTTCCTAAGAGAAAGAACAATAGACTTATGGGGACAATTTTATTCACTATCCGTTTATTAATTTTATTATTCGATTAAAGTCGGCTTCAGAATTAAAAGGAATTGTAATTTTTCCTTTTCCGTTTCCGGCAACTTTTACATCAACTTTTGCGCCAAAATAATCGTTGAAAGTATTTTTTTGCGTTTCTTTAACTACAAATGAAGAAGCTGATTTTGGTTTTTCTTCACCTTCAGGTTTTGGTTTTAAACTTTCGTGATAATTTTTTACCAAAGTTTCTGTTTCACGAACAGATAAATTTTGACTTACGATTTTTTGATAAATATCAGTTTGAATGTCAAGATCTTCGATATTGATAATTGCTCTACCGTGACCCATACTAATAAAACCATCACGAATACCCGTTTGAATAATCGGATCTAGTTTTAAAAGACGTAAATAATTGGCAATTGTAGAACGTTTTTTACCAACTCTCTCGCTCATTTGTTCTTGTGTTAATTGAATTTCGTCAATTAAACGCTGATATGAAAGTGCAATCTCGATTGGATCTAAGTCATGACGCTGAATATTTTCAACCAAAGCCATAACCAAAGATTCATTGTCATTCGCAATACGAATGTAAGCCGGAACTGTAGTTAAACCAACTAATGTCGAAGCACGCAAACGGCGCTCTCCAGAAATTAACTGGTATTTGTTGAAGTCTAATTTTCGAACAGTAATAGGTTGAATTACGCCAAGTTCTTTAATAGAAGTAGCTAACTCTCGTAATGATTCTTCATTAAAATTGCTTCTAGGCTGAAACGGATTTATTTCGATAGCACTTATTTCAAGCTCTATGATATTTCCAACAACCTTATCAGCATTTTTGTCTTCTACTGATGTAATGTCGTTTTCCGGATCTTTTAATAATGCTGATAATCCTCTTCCTAAGGCTTGTTTTTTAATTGCTTTTGTCATAAAAACTATTTACTGTTTTTCTTTATAATTTCCTGAGCTAAATTAATGTAATTAACTGCTCCTTTGCTGGTTGCGTCATAATTAATGATGCTTTCACCAAAACTAGGTGCTTCACTTAATTTCACATTTCGCTGAATAACGGTATCAAAAACCATATCATTAAAGTGTTTTTGAACCTCTTCCACAACCTGATTTGATAAACGTAATCTTGAATCATACATGGTTAGTAGTAATCCTTCGATATCAAGATCCGGGTTGTGTATTTTTTGAATACTTTTTATGGTGTTCAATAATTTTTCCTAATCCTTCAAGTGCAAAATATTCACACTGAATAGGAATAACTACAGAATCAGCAGCTGTTAAAGCGTTTAGTGTTAATAAACCTAACGAAGGTGCACAGTCGATAATGATATAATCATACTCGTCTTTTACACTTTCTAGTGCTTTTTTAAGCATGTACTCTCTGTTTTCTTTATCAACCAATTCGATTTCGATGGCAACAAGGTCAATGTGAGCTGGAATTACATCAACATTCGGAGCTGAACATTTAACAACAGTTTCTTTTGGGGTGTGGCTATGTTCAAGTATTTGATACGTACCGATTTCAACAGATTCTACGTCAATCCCTAGGCCAGACGTAGCATTCGCTTGAGGATCAGCATCGATCAATAATACTTTCTTTTCTAAAACACCTAATGAGGCTGCAAGATTTACAGATGTAGTAGTCTTTCCAACGCCTCCTTTTTGATTAGCAATCGCAATGATTTTGCCCATTTATTTTCTGAATTTTGAACCGTAAAAATACAATTATTTATGGTTTTTGAAAATCTATTTTGTTAACATTCGATAAACTTTAATTTACCGTTGTTTCGTGCGTGTTTCGGGGATTTTAATTCTTAAAATAAAGAAAAAATGGCTCCGAAAATTCTTTCTGTTTTGTCTTTAAAATGGAATAAAACTCCAGTTTTTGATTTTGAAGCAAAAATAATATTTTTTAGGCTGTTTAATTTTTCTCTTTATAGCTTTTGCTAAACTGGCTGTACATAAAATGTTATTATTTGATAATTAATAACATTTTAATGGATTCATTTTTTTTGTTAAAAGAATTATTAAAGAGGAAAACAGTTTCTTAGAAAATTGAAAAGACTATTAATTTAATTTTCTATAATCTCAATTTTTACGAAAACGACCCCACCTTTTTTGTTTGAGGTAATATCCATAAAAGCTTTCTTACTCAGGTCAATTTCTCTTCCGTTTATAAATGGACCTCTATCTGTAACTACCACAATAACTGATTTGTTATTTTTTTCGTTTGTAATTTTTAGTTTTGTACCAAATGGAAGTTTTTTATGAGCTGCAGTCAATTTACTATTGTCAAATCTTACGCCGCTTGCTGTTTTTCTTCCATCAAATTTATCATGATAATAAGAGGCGTGAGCATTTTCTTTGAACAATTTAAGATTTTTAATTTCTGTCTTTTCTTCTATCGAATCCCTACATTCTTGTGCCGAAATGCTGAGAGAAAAAAGGAAAACAATATATAGGAATATTTTTTTCATTTTTAAAATTTTGCACAAAGAGAATAAATTGGTGAAAATCTGATGTATTTAAGAAGTTCTATTAATTGTATAAAAAGACATAATTGATTATTATTTAATAGAATGTTTAAAAGACAGAAAACAGAAGTCACGAAAAAAGTATAGGAAGTATGAAAAGACTTTTGTTGGGTGGCAGGATTCGAACCTGTGGTCTTCCCAATTTTTAATCGGGACACGATAAACTGTTCTATCTGTGATTTTAATTTTAATTTTAGTGCAAAAAAAAAGTCTTTCCAATTAATATGAAAAGACTTTTGTCGGGGTGGCAGGATTCGAACCTGCGGCCTCCTGCTCCCAAAGCAGGCGCGATAACCGGGCTACGCTACACCCCGTAAGCGGATGCAAATATAGTAATAAATTCTGTTTACAAAAGAAAAATTTCAAAATAAATAAAACTTATTTTAAGATAGTTATTTAGGATTTATTTTGAGGGGAATTTTTTATAATAAAGTTTACCTTTGCATCACTAAAAACTATACATATTATGTCAGATACAATCGAAAAAATTAAATGCCTAATTATTGGTTCTGGTCCGGCGGGTTATACTGCTGCAATTTATGCTGCCAGAGCAAATATGAATCCAATATTATATCAAGGAATGCAGCCTGGTGGTCAATTGACTACGACAAATGAGGTAGAGAATTTTCCGGGTTATGTTGATGGTGTTACAGGTCCTGAAATGATGGTTCAGTTACAAGAACAAGCAAAACGTTTTGGTGCTGATATTCGTGATGGCTGGGCTACAAAAGTTGATTTTTCAGGAGATATTCATAAAGTTTGGATTAACGATGCAATCGAATTGCACTGTGAAACCGTTATTATTTCTACAGGAGCTTCGGCTAAATATTTAGGGTTGCCTTCAGAACAACATTACCTAAACATGGGTGGAGGAGTTTCTGCCTGCGCTGTTTGCGACGGATTTTTCTACCGTAATCAGGAAGTTGTTATTGTTGGAGCAGGAGATTCTGCTTGTGAAGAAGCACATTACTTATCTAAACTTTGTAAAAAAGTAACCATGTTGGTAAGAAGCGAAAAATTCAGAGCTTCGAAAATTATGGAAGAACGTGTTCGCAAAACTGAAAATATCGAGATTTTAATGAATCACGATACTGTAGAAGTTTTAGGTGACAACAACGTTGTTCATGCCATTAAAGCATTAAACAAAACGACAGGGGACGTAATTGAAATTCCTGCAACAGGATTTTTCGTTGCAATTGGTCATAAACCAAATACAGATATTTTTAAAGATTATATTACTCTTGATGAAACAGGTTATATTATAAATGTACCAGGAACATCTAAAACAAATGTTGATGGTGTTTTTGTAGCCGGTGATGCTGCAGATCATGTATATCGTCAGGCAATTACAGCTGCAGGTACTGGTTGTATGGCTGCACTTGATGCTGAAAGATATTTAGCGTCTAAGGAATAAGTGAAAATTGTTTCAGGTTTTCTTTGTTTCAGGTTTCAAGTTCTTGGAACCGTTAATTAGCAAGCCAATAAAATAATAAAAGTCCCATTCGCCGCGGCGAATGGGACTTTTATTTTATAACGTTCCAACAACTTGAACAAAGAGAACCTGAAACTTGAAACTATTTAAGTTTTTTAATCAATTTTGCTTCTTCAGAAAAACGGGTAAGTTCAATTTTTGGATTTCCAAATAATGTAAGTTCTGATTTGTCTCCTGCAGCTATCGAAATAGTGGTTTCTGCAAGAATAGTTCCTGTTGAATATCCTTCTGTAGTAACATTTGCTTCTTTTAAGGTGAATTTAGTTCCTGTAAAAGTAGAATTGTTGTCTAAACGAATAGTTCCTTTTTCGGTAATTCCTTCAATTGCAGCATTTGCTTTTTGATACAAATCACATTTAAATTTTATTGCAGCTACCAATGCTTTAATTGAAGCATTTTTACTTAATTGTAACGTACCATCATCTGATTTTAAATTTAATTCTGTTTTTGATTTATCATCAGCAATTAAGGTAAATTTTTTAGAATTTGCATTCAGAAATAATTTAGAATAATCATAACTGTTAAATGTAATATCATCTAATTGAAGTTCTTGTATGGCATAAATGACTGATTCATTTTTTGCAATTACTTTATTAAGAGATTTTGTGTACGTAACGCGAACAATTAATTTCTTAAAAATGGTGCTTTCTTTTGTTGTGTATAAACGAAGCATTTTATCTCTTAAATCCATTCCGATGATTTCGTGTAAATTGTCATCGGCTTCGATTTTGATTTCGTTTTTCTCTCCACGTTCCAGATAAACTTCCAGATTGTCATCGGCTTCGATTCCATCAAATTCTCCTACTTCTTTAATAGAAGTGGTTACGATTTTAGATCCTTTTAGTTTCTCTCTTTTTGTGCAAAAGTTAATGTCGTAACTAATAATAATAGGAGTAAGGCTGTACTTTTTTTCATTAATTCTAGATTTGATTTGGACAAATATAAAAAAATCATCCACTTTTGATGAATGATTTCTTTTATATTTAACAGATAAATATTTATCCCTGACTGATGCTTCCTCCTGAACTTGATTTTTTCTCGATTGTTTTAGGAGCTATGTCATAATTAATATGGCCTCCGCTGCTTGCTTCTGCTTTAAGTGTTACAATTGGATGCACATTTATAGTTCCTCCGCTTGAAACATCTGCGTTTACTTCGTTTGCCAATAATTTTCCGGCATCAACACTTGCACCGCTCGAAGCTCTTGTTTGAACTTTTAAAGCTTTTCCCTGAACGTTAATAGAACTTCCGCTGCTTGATGTAGCCGAAATATTATCAGATTCAATGTTAAGATCCATAGTTGCTGCACTAGATGATTCAAGATCTATATTTTCTCCCTGAAAAACATTTTTGCTTTGTACAGTTGAAGCACTCGAAGCTTCAATTTTTTCAAGAGAAGGTACTTTTACAGTAACTTTTTTCATTGTTATGTTGCGGAAAGAACTGAATTTGCATTTAATTATTAAAGTTCCGTTTTCTACTTTAGTTATAATTTCTTTCTGCAAATTATCATCAGCTTCAACCGTAATTTCGGTTGCGTCAGATTGTTCGATTACAACATCAATGGCATTGCTTACAGATATGTTTTTAAAATCTCCCTCAACAATTCTTTTTTCAGTAGTCACATTTCCGCTGCCTTCAACAGTATTCATGTTAAAATTACAAGAGGCAAATAACAATGCGGTAATTGTGGCAATAATGAATTTCGTAATATGAATGATTATTTTGATCATGGCTTAGTTAATTTTGATTATTACTCCGTTTTTATCAGTGGTTAGTTTTCCTTTAGTTTTTTTCCGTTTAAAACTTCTTTACCGTTAATTTTAACCGAAACTTCATTTATTGTATCATTGTCGTTTTGATTCTCTTCAATGCTAACATCGTCATAATCTTCTTCATTTGGCGGGCAATCAAAACATTTAATTTTCGAACCTTCTACCTTGTAGTTGTAATTTCCACTAAAGTGTAAGTTGAAAAAATCATCTTCAGAATCGTCGTAATCTTGTACAGAAGAATCTGGTTTAAATAACTGTCCTTCTGGCAAGTATAGATAAATGTCAACTTCTTGTCCTCTGAATTTGTTTTTTACATCCGTAAGAAAATAATTATCCAAAATTAAATGATTTCCGTTAATTTCAATCTTATAATTTATTTTTTCTGCTCTTTTTTTAGCATTTGTAAATGAATTTCCTCTTGCACTTTTTTCTATTTGCAGGTATGCATTAGATTCATCAGTACGTAAAACATGCAAACGAACATCTGTAGAATAAATCAATTGATTGTTGGCAGAATCCTGTACAAATTGAAAATCTCTGTGGTGATCTAAGTCTTTAGCATAGTAATCATTATATCTAAACTTTACATAAAGTGTATCGTTTGGACTAATACCGATCTCTTTTTTCTCAATAGTTTTATTATCATAAGAAATTTCAGTGGCTTGTTTAATTCCAATGCTTATTGCAATTGCTACTGCGATAATCCAGATTGCTAACAAGGTATATTTTGTGATGTTTCCAATTGATTTTAAATCTGGAGATAACAATTTGAAACCTAATAGCGTAAGGAAGAAAAACGGAATTCCAACTGCAAAGAACATCAATAAACCAAATGACCAGATAGGGTAATCTGTAAAGTTTCCTGCATCAACAAAGTTTTGCCATGGGAAATCAACAAAAACATTTGTTCCTAAAGTAAAAACCCCAATCAGTAACATGATTAAAACGCTAATTCCTGACATGATTAAAACTACTCCTAAAAATTTAGCGAAAATTTTAAAAATTGTCATGATAAAGTCTCCAAATGAACTACTTATTCTCTCAGCTCCCGACTTTACCTGGTTTCCCATTTTATCATAATCTGCACTTTTAAATTTATCAGATAACGATTCAATTTCTTCACGAACTTTTTTCTCAATGTTTGAAATGGTTACCGGTTCGCCAGTCATTTCTAATTTTTCAGAAGTGGTAACTGCTTCCGGCGTTACGATCCAAAGAACAAAATAAGCTAAGATCCCAGTTCCGAAACCTGCAAAAACAAATATTAAGAATATGATTTTGATCCAAACGGCATCAATTCCAAAATAATGTCCTAAACCTGTTGCAACACCACCAATCATACCTTTTTCTTTATCACGATATAATTTTTTGGTTTTTCTGTTTGCATAGTCATTAAAAGACTGATTTGGTTTTTCGTCATCTTCAATGATGTAATCTTCAGGTTGTCCCATTACTACAATCACTTCCTCAACATCTTTCAATCCCACAACATGTTTGTCGCTTTTTTGTTTTTCTGTTAATAGTTCAGAAACACGCATTTCGATATCTTTAATAATTTCATCCTGACCAGATGAGTTGTTTAATGATCGTTTTATGGCGTCAAAATAGCGCGTTAATTTTAAGTATGCATCTTCATCGATGTGAAAAAACATACCTCCTAAGTTAATATTTACTGTTTTGTTCATGACTTATTGATTTTGATTGGTGATTAGTTTTACGGCGTCAGACAATTCTGTCCAGGTACCGTTAAGTTCGTTTAAAAAAGTTTGTCCTATTTCGGTTAATCCATAATATTTTCGTGGTGGTCCGGAAGTCGATTCTTCCCAGCGATAATTCAGTAAACCGTCGTTTTTGAGTCTGGTTAAAAGAGGATAAACTGTTCCTTCAACCACTAATAATTTTGCGTTTTTTAAAGTGTCTAATATTTCTGATGTGTATGCGTCTTTTTCTTTTAAAACAGATAAGA
The DNA here is from genome assembly GCF_979258275.1 of Flavobacterium sp. AC274. Lineage (NCBI taxonomy): Bacteria > Pseudomonadati > Bacteroidota > Flavobacteriia > Flavobacteriales > Flavobacteriaceae > Flavobacterium > Flavobacterium sp. AC274. The sequence goes on from NZ_OZ409852.1 coordinate 1,611,575, forward strand.
TGCAAAATTCAAGAACACCTTTGCGCATCTGTGCTTTTGTGTTTTCAATGTTCATAATTTCATTTTGTTTTTTTTAGATTGAACAATTCGTTTTTTGATTGATGATTTTGATTGATGATTGATTTCGAAACTATTTCTGATTGATTGTCTGTATGGTTTCGACTATAACTTTTAATTTTTTTTGTCAGGCTGAGCGGAGTCGAAGCCTATTTTATAAAAGGAATCGTTAACGGATACTTGTAATATTCTCCGTTTGAAGTTTTTATTGAAGCATAAATCACTAAAAAGAATTCCACAACTTTTAGTAATCCAAAAAGTACTACAGCTGTTGCACCAATTGTTAGTAAGCCGATATTACCCTGAAAATTGAAATTTCTAATAACAAAATCTTCATCGTTAAAAACAGCTTCCATAGGAAGGTTTTGAAGAAATACAATGATGAAAATCGGAATAGCAATTAAGGCTAAGATCAAAGTGTAAAGCAATAAACTTAACTGAAAATTTAAAGCCTGTTTTCCGTGGTGATTTACAAATTCTGATTTGTCTTTGTAACTCGTCCAGATTAGTATTGGAAAAATATAATTTCCAAAAGGAATGATATACTGACTTAATGTACTTAAATGTGTGAACGTTGCAGTGTTCTTTTCTGATGTTGTTTCCATGATGAGTGGTGTTGTTGTTTCCATGATTAAAAGCATATAGTAATTTCTTATACAAATATATGGCTAAAAGACAGTATCTTGTTTTGCATAGTACCAAATATTAACAAAATATTAACAAATATGATATTTTATTTAACACAAAAAGGTACTGAAAATCAGTGTTAATACCTGATTTTACGGAGGTTTTTGGAAAGTTTTAACCATTTATTGTGCGTGCATAGTTTTTTTGTATTTTTACATAAAAAAATAAATCACATGGCAATTTCAGTTTCTAAACTCAACAAATTTGTATTCTTCAAATTACCGTCCGCGTATATTTGCGGTGTACGTGTTAAAGCTATCGATGATAAAACTTGTATAGTAAGCGTAAAACACCGTTGGATAAATCAAAATCCTTTTAATTCAATGTATTTTGCCGTGCAGGCAATGGCGGCAGAGTTAACGACCGGAGCTCTGGTGATTTCACAAATTCAGCAAAGCGGAAAAAAATCTCAATGTTAGTCGCTAATAATAAAGGTAACTTTACTAAAAAAGCAACTGGAAGAATCACTTTTGTTTGTAACGACGGACATTTAATTGCCGATGCCATTAAAAAAACTATTGAAACAGGTGAGGGGCAAACTTTCTGGATGAAATCTATAGGAACTGATGAAAAAGGAGTTCAGGTTTCTGAAATGGATTTTGAATGGAGTATTAGAGTAAAATAGTCTTTTGCCACAGATTTCACAGATTGAAATGATTTTTTTATTGATTTCAAAATAGAAATCTTTTTAATCCTTTAATCTGTGGCAAAAGGAACCATAAAAAAAGACCTCAATTTGAGGTCTTTTTTGTTGAAATAGAATTTCGATTATTTTTTTGCACAACACGCTTTTTTATCTTTTGTCGATTTTTTGCAACATGATTCTTTTTTTGCTGTTTCTTTTTTAGGAGCCGGTTTTGTTTCTTGTGCCTGCGTGCTAATTGTAAATAAAGCTATTGCTAAAAGGGTAAATACTTTTTTCATTTTTATTCTTTTTTAAATGTTTGTATGATGTATTATAATTTAATTTTCTGAGTAGAATTGAGAAACCCATTGGTCAAATTCAGCTTTATATGTTTTTTGTGCTTCTGCCAAAATTGCTTCTGTTTCTTCAATCGGATCTAGCTTAAAATTTTCTTTGAGCCATACTCTATATTCAGGCAAATTTTCACTTTCTTCATAATCGTCTTCATCTTTATAAAAATAAGCTTCTTCGTGATCTACAGAAATCTCATTATCAAAAGTTAGCAATTGCATAAATTCGAAGATGTTTTTTGCTACGATATGATAACCGCCTTCATCCCCAAAAACAACTATTGGCAATTCGTTTAAAGATTTACTTGAGTCGTTATTCCATAAAACATACATCGAGCCAGATCCGTTTGCCTGTGCAAAAGGCATTAGTTTATCTAAAAAAACAGGATCTTCAGACCAGGTCGAAATTCCGGATTTATCATCTTCATATAATCCAAAACCCTGGGAGTAATTTTCGAATCCGAGTTCATCGTTTATTTCAAAGAATAAAGTTAATTCGTCAGTAATTTGATTGTTGAAATTCTTTTTGAAGTCTTCTAATGTCATAGTTGTTAGTTTTTTTAGCCACAGATTAAAGAATTTAAAAGATTAAGAAAATCTGAGTTAGTCTTTTAATCTTTGGCTAATATAAAAAATTAATAATTCAAATTAACTCCAAAACCAATTCCCATATCACTATCATAATGTGTCGTAATTCCAAAATTTCTGGCGACGATATATTTCAAACCTGCCATATATTCTTTATCTGTATTCCACATTAAGTTCATTCTCAAACGTCTGGAAAGCGGAATGTCTTTTCTTTCAAATTGTAGTCTCACATTCCCATCGGTATAAACCTCTATTTGCGCTTTTACAAGCATTGGTAAAGTATATTCCATACCGGCACTAAAAACAGAGCGATTGTCTTTTGTATTACTTTGTCCGAAAAGATTTTGTTCCTGTTCGTCCATTCCCATTTTTCGATAGCGCCAGTCAAAACCTATAAAAGGCATAAACCATTGCATTTTACCTATATAACGACCAATATGGGTTTCGGTTTCGTAACCGTGTTTGTCGCTGTAACCCAATCGCCATTCTGTTCCAATGCTCCAGCGGGTGTTGCTGTACATGGCTTCACCGTCGTTTCCGTTTGAAGCAAAATCATTTTCTGCCATAAAATGAAACATTCTATCGTCCATTTTTAACATTTTGTACGCCATTTCAGGATGATGAATCAACGGATTTGGCGCTGAATTTTCATAACTAAAAATGCGTCCCATTCCAGCCATCATGTGATATAAAATATGACAGTGAAAAAACCAGTCGCCATCGGCATTTGCCTGAAATTCTATCGTGTCCGTTTCCATCGGCATAATATCAATCACATTTTTTAGCGGAGAATATTCGCCATGTTCGTTCAGAATTCTAAAATCATGACCGTGTAAATGCATTGGGTGACGCATCATCGATCCGTTGTACAGTACAATCCGAACATTTTCACCTTTTTTAATTAATATTTTATCCGTTTCAGAAACTACTTTATTATCGAGGCTCCAAACATAACGATTCATATTTCCTGACAATTCAAAACGCAATTCTTTTACAGGCGCATCTTTTGGAAGTGTTGTTTTTGTTGGAGATTTCAGCATTCCGTAATTTAATGTTACAATTTCAGAAGTTTCAGTAGAATCATTTGCCATTTCCATCCCTTCCATATTATGCATAGAATGATCTTCTTTTTTTGCTGATTCCTCTTCACCGGAAATTTCAGGATACATTACGGCATTCATATCCATTTTGTTGAGCGACATGTTCATGCCCATATCATTCATTTCGCCATTCATCTTCATCATATCGTTCATCATTTTCATGCCGTCAAAATATTTTAATTTGGAAAGATGAGCAACAGGTTGTTTAGTGCCTTCGCCTAAAAATAAGGATGCAGATCCGGTTCTGTCTTCGGCTGTAGCTAAAAAAGCAAAAGACTTTTTATCTTCAGGAATTGTAACCACAACATCATAGGTTTCAGAAACCGCAATAATCAATCGGTCAACTTCTACAGGTTCAACATCGTTTCCGTCGCTGGCCACAACGGTTATTTTTCCGCCGCCATAAGTAAGCCAGAAATAACTTGAGGCGCCACCGTTTGCAATTCGCAATCTTACTTTATCACCCGGTTTAAATTGTGAAAGCTGATCTTCATTTTTTCCATTAATTAAAAACTTCTCATAATAAACATCACTTACGTCCATCGCGTTCATGCGTTTCCATTCGTTAGTAATTTTTGTAGAAAATTGTCCTTTTTGGATCGCTTCAGAATAACTTTGTGTTGTTCCTTTTTTTATCGCAAACCAGTCGTTTGCATTGTGAAGCATTCGTTGAACATTCTCCGGTTTCAAATCTGTCCATTCACTTAAAATAACCGGAATAGTTGGTAAATCGTCAATTCCTTTTCTAAAAGTGGCATCGTCTTTCTTTTTGTTGATGATAAAAAGTCCGTATAAACCAATTTGTTCCTGCAAACCAGAATGGCTGTGATACCAATAGGTTCCGTTCTGGATAATCGGGAAAGTATACTTGTGGGTTGTTCCTGGTTTTATAGGCATTTGTGTTAAATATGGAACACCATCTTCTTTATTTGGAAGAAATAATCCGTGCCAATGCAACGCCGTATCTTCGTTTTTTAAATCGTTATGAACATAAATCTCGGCAATATCACCTTCGGTAAAAGTCAATGTCGGCATCGGAATTTGTCCATTAACCGTAAGGGCGCGCTTTTCTTTTCCGGAGAAATTTACAATTGTATCCCGAACATGTAAATCGTAACGAACTACTTTTTGTGCTTTTGCATTAAAAGCAATCAGAAAGACAATCAAAAAGGTATATAGTCTCATATTGATTTTTTTAAAGATTTAGATTTCGCAATCGCAAAGCATTTACAATAACAGAAACTGAACTCAAACTCATGGCCAAAGCAGCCAACATCGGAGAAAGCAAAATCCCGAATACAGGATATAAAATTCCTGCTGCAATTGGTACACCTAATACATTATATATAAAAGCAAAAAATAGATTCTGTTTGATGTTTTTCATCACGGAATGACTTAGTTTTTTAGCTTTTACGATTCCGTTTAAGTCTCCTTTTACGAGTGTTATTTTAGCACTTTCAATAGCAACATCAGTTCCAGTTCCCATTGCGATTCCAATATTTGCTTGTGCTAAAGCCGGAGCATCGTTGATTCCGTCGCCGGCCATGGCTACAATTTTACCTTCGGCTTGCAAACGCTGAATTTCTTTTAGTTTGTCTTCTGGCAAGCAATCTGCTTTAAACGAACTTAAGTGTAAATTTTCAGCGACAGCTTTTGCCGTATTATTATTGTCGCCTGTCATCATAATAACTTCAACGCCCTGATCTATCAAATCTTTAATGGCTTTTGCACTGTTTTCTTTAATAGCATCTGTAATCGTTACATAGCCAACAACAGCTTTATTTATAGATATATAAGAAACTGTTTTGCCTAAGTTTTGCTCTGCAATAATTCTGTTTTCAATATCTTCAGCAATAGATGCATTAACCTGAATCATTAGTTTTTTGTTTCCTAAAGCGACTTTAGAGTTATTTACAGTTCCAATAACTCCTTTTCCGGTAACGGTTTCAAAATCCGGAACTTCAAGTAAAGTTAGATTTTTCGCTTTTGCAAAATTTACGACGGCCTGCGCCAAAGGATGCTCGCTGTTTTGATTTAGTGAAGCAATGTTTTGCAATAATTCATTTTCATTATTATTAATAGAGTAGATTTTTTCTACAGATGGTTTTCCTTTGGTAATGGTTCCGGTTTTATCAGTAATTAGAACATCAATTTTACTCATGTTTTCAAGCGCTTCAGCATTTTTTATCAGGATACCGAATTGCGCTCCTTTGCCTACACCAACCATAACCGACATTGGAGTTGCTAATCCTAAAGCACAAGGACAGGCAATTATTAAAACGGCAATGGCATTTATTAATCCATATATATAGGAAGGTTCAGGACCGAATTTTGCCCATATAACAAAGGTCAAAACAGAAATAGTGACAACAGTTGGAACAAAATATTTAGCCACTCGATCTGCCAGTTTTTGTATTGGCGCTCTGGAACGGCTTGCGTCATTTACCATTTGAATAATCTGCGAAAGCAAGGTTTCTGAGCCTACTTTTTCGGCAATCATTACAAACGATTTGGTGCCGTTTATAGTTCCTGCAATTACAGGATCTCCCACTTTTTTATCAACCGGAATCGGTTCGCCGGTAATCATGGCTTCATCGATATTGCTTTCTCCGCTAGTAATTTTTCCGTCAACGGGAATTTTTTCTCCGGGTTTTACGCGTAATAAGTCTCCTTTTTTAATATTATGAATTGAAATTACTTTATCATTTCCGTTTTCGACCAAAGTGGCTTCAGTTGGTGCTAATTTCAACAATTCTTTTATAGAGCCGTTGGTTTGCCCATGTGCTTTAGCTTCTAGCAGTTGTCCCAATAAAACTAAAGTGATAATTACCGTTGCAGCTTCAAAATATAGGTGAATAGTTCCGTGGTGCGATTTGAATTCAGTTGGAAAAATATCTGGAAAGAACATTCCGGCAATACTAAATAAGAATGCAACGCTCGTTCCAATTCCAATTAGCGTAAACATGTTTAGATTCCATGTAACAATTGATTTATAAGCACGAACAAAAAACATCCATCCGGCATAAAATAAAACCGGAATTGAAAATAAAAACTGAGCCCAATTCCAGTTTTCTATAGACATTAGTTTATAAAGAGGGTTATTGGGAATCATTTCTGACATTGAAATAATAAAGATGGGAAGCGTAAATAAAATCGCAATCTTCATTTTCTTTAATAAATCAGTATAGGTTTTGTTTTCTTCATTTTCAGAAACCTGCATCGGAACCAAATCCATTCCGCAAATTGGGCAATCGCCAGGTTCGTCAGAAACAATTTCGGGATGCATCGGGCAGGTAAATTGTGTCGCATTTATGGCAACTTGCGGTACTAAATCCATTCCGCAAACGGGACAATCTCCCGGCTTATCATACGTTTTATCGCCTTCGCAATGCATCGGACAATAAAAAACTCCCGTTGTATTGTGATTGTGAGTTGTTTCTTTTTTATGATGATGTGTTTTATGTTCCTCTTTTTTATGACCGGAACAACAAGATTTAACTGCAGGTTCTGATTCATTTTTTGGAGAATTCATCTCAATGGTATACTTTCCGGCTTCCGTTAAAACTTCTTGAAATTTCTCAGTCGGAACATGTTTTTCCATTGTAATAGTCGCCAATGGAGGATTTAAAGTTACTTCAGCCTGAATTCCTTCTACGGCGTTTAAAGTTTTTTCAACTTTCTTGCGACAGCCATCACACGACATTCCTGAAATTATATATTGATGAGTCATTGTTTTATCTTTTAAAGTATTACAATGCAAATTTCTGAAGTAAGGTTTACTTCATGTTGTATAATTTTGAGAATGATTTGTAAGATTTACAAAAGGGTATTTAATCGCAAAAAGCGCAAAGTTTATTTAATATACAAGGTTTTATAAAAATGCATCCCAAAGTCTCGGATGTAAAGCTTTACCTAAAATAACTTTGCGAATCTTTAGAAAATATAGCCAATGGTTTCAACCATTGGAACGCAACGAATTTATCCCGATATACACCCCAATGGTTGAAACCATTGGCTATGTTTGTCATCTTTGCGAACTTTGCGTAAATCTTTGCGCCCTTTGTGTTTAAAAACTCACAAATTCTCGATACAATTCAAATGGTTTGATTTATTTGTATCTTTGTAATAATAAAATTACAAAATTATGACAACTATAACTATAAACGAGCGAACAAAAGCAGGCAAGGCATTGCTTGAAGTTGCAAAGTTGTTAGCTGTTACAAATAAAAGTATAAAAATAGAGGAAGAGGAAAGTCCATATAATCCTGAATTTGTTGCAAAGATTAAGAAAAGTTATGATGATTATAACACTGGAAAATCAAAAAGTATAACACTTGATCCAAATGATATATGGGGAAGTTTAGGGTTGAAATAATTCCAGAAGCAAAGATAAATTAACTATTGTTGATTTCTGCAATGGGACATTGTTAAGATAAATAAAAAAACGTGCTAATGATTTAGCACGTTTTTTTGTAAATATAGCGTAAGGTCTTAACCTTGGCAGCATATCGTAATAAATTCGTTGCGCCCCAATGGTTGAAACCATTGGCTATGTTTACCATCTTGCGTAAAACTTCGAGGTTAAAAACAATTACAAATTCTCGATCTGTATCCGTTTTTTATCCTTCGATTGTTTAAAATGAGTAGGTGTAAAACCTGTGATTTTCTTGAATTGATTGCTTAAATGCGCGACATTACTATAGTTTAAAATATCCGCGATTTCACTTAACGAAAGTTCATTATAAACAAGTAATTCCTTTACTTTCTCAATTTTCTGACTGATAAAGTATTTTTCGATCGTTGTGTTTTCGATTTCTGAAAAAAGATTACTCAATGAGTTATAATCCTGATTGAGGTTTGTAGACAAATAATCGGATAAATTGATTTTGAGATCATTGTTTTTGTGATGAACCAAATCAACAATCAGATTTTTTATTTTCTCGACAGTCTTACTTTTTTTATCATCTATTAAATCAAAACCTAAATATTGGAGATTTTTGAGCAAAACTTCTTTTTGACTGTCTGTAATAGCATCTTTCAGTTCAACTTCGCCCAATTCAACAGAAATAGCCAGAAGTCCGAGTTTTTCAAACTCAGACTCCACGACCATTTTACAGCGAGCGCACACCATATTTTTGATGTAAAGCTTCATATTTATTTGATTGTTTCAACGACGTTTCCACAAGTCAACATCGAAGAACCGTAATACGGATTCTTAACTGCTTTTTCTTTGCTTAACCAATCAGCATCGGCCATTGGGCAATATTGTTTGTAAACAACTTCTGTAGATTTTGAAACTTTAATTAGTTCGTAAGTATTTTTTGAAAGCGATTTAAAAGTCTCACGTTGTTTTTTAAGATCTGTCGTAGCCGAAATACTTTTAGCATCTGCAGTTAGTTTTTTCATAACTTTCATCCACGCAGTATGTTCGTCGCTTTTTAATTTGTCCATTTTTACAGCAGAAATAGCGGTTAATAAAGCTGCGGCTTTCGCCGAAGTTAATTTACTGTCACTTTTTATAAGTGCATCTTTTACTGTAAAATATGCATTATAAACAGTTTGTAACTGACTTGAATCTACATCTTCTGTTGTAGTTTCTATTTTTATTGTAGTTGCCTGAATATTATTTGTATTAAATAATAATGCAATTATAGCGATTATGGTTGAAATTGATTTTTTCATTTTTATGTAATTTTAGTAGAGAATATAAATCTTCTCTAAGTTCAATAAATATTTTTTTGTTGAAAGTATTCCCTCGCTGAGCCGTAGAAACACAAAGTTTAATATTCTTAGTGCCTTAGCGCCTTTGTGGCAAAGCCCCCAATTATGGCTGTCACAAATACAATTATCCTATTTTTGGCGGTTGCCAAATAGAAGTAAAGCCGTCAGAAAGACTACTGTTTTTGTAATAAGGAATCGTCTTTTTAAAAGAAAAATTAAATAGATTACTGTTGAATTCAAATTCATTTATAGCAATCAAACTAAATTGTAATCCAGAAGTAGTGCAACCAGAATGATCACATTTTCCGCTACAGCCGTGTTGGTCTTTTTTTGAATCATGACTTTTTTTGCAGCAATCTTTTTGACAAGAATCAGTAGTTTCTTTTTTAGAAATTGCTTTCTTTTCACAAGAGGTTGTTTCAGAAGTTTTTCCACAAGCATAACCCATGTTTGACATCAAAAAGAAGCCAAGCGTTAGAACAAGAGATAATATGTGGATTTTTTTGCCAATGAAAATACTTTTAGAATTACAAATTTAGCCATTTTTTTTAAGAGCGACTACTTATTTAAGATTTCCAATTTTATGTTTTCTTGAAATCTGTAGGTTTCATATTTTTTCGTTTTTTAAAATAATTCGACAAGTGGCTTTCATCGGTGAAACCAAATTCATACGCAATTTGTTTAATTGGCAATTGATTGTTATGGATTCGTTTTTCGATTAAGGTTGTTCTCAAATTATGAATATAATCGCGATAACTAATACTAAAAGTTCTTTTGAAGTAGGCACTAAAATAAGTTTCAGCGATATTAAAATGACTCGCAATTACTTTTATCTGAACCAGTTTTGGCTGATAAATGTTTTGATGAATGTAGGAAGTGATTTGCTCGTTATCAATAGAATTTCCCTTAACAACAAGATTCAAACCACGCATGGTTTCCTTGATTAGTCCAAAAATCGAAAGAATCTGGTAAAATACAATAGGTGAGGTCGAAACATCGGTTTTGCAATTGTAAGCAGCAATGTTTTCAATCGTATTTTTTAATATTGTTTTGCAGGGATCATCTAATTTAAGAACTGTTTCTTTTAGTGTTTTGTCACGCATGAAACTTTCCGGAGTATGAATTAAGAATTCATCGCAAGTAAGATTCTGTTTAGAATTGAAATAATTATCTGTAAACTTAATATAAAAGAAACGAGTGCTTTTTTTGATATCAAAATAATGCTCATCTTCTGGCGAAATTACAAACAAATCTCCAGATTTGTATGGTAATAAGTTGTTGTTTAGATGATGAACCCCGCTTCCTTTTTTTATATAAATAATTTCATAATAAGTATGCGTATGTGGCGGAAGGTGAAATTTCTCATCTTCAAATTCATCAATAACCAGGGTTTTAAATTGATTTAGGATTGGCATAACTTAAATTTACAAGTTTATATCGCAAATGTACAACTTATTTTAATCTGTATAGTGGTAAATTTGCTCCATAGAAAATTTATTCCTTTCTTGTAAAAACAAATGAAAAAAAGTCTTATTGCACTCTCATTGGGAGGCTTAACTATTGGGATAACCGAATTTGTGATGATGGGTTTATTGCCGGACATCGCCTTAGATATGAAAGTTTCGATTCCTGTTGCAGGATATTTAATTTCGTCTTATGCTTTAGGTGTTGTTATTGGTGCACCATTATTGGTAATCCTTGGACGAAATTTTGCTCCAAAAAAATGCTTTTAATTTTAGCTTTAATGCTAACAGTATTTAATGCGCTTTCTATTATTGCGCCAACTTATAATTTTCTGTTTGCTTCCCGATTTCTTTCCGGATTGCCACATGGCGCTTTTTTTGGAGTAGGAGCGGTAGTTGCAAGCCGTTTGGCAGATAAAGGCAAAGAAGCTCAGGCAATTGCGATTATGTTTTCTGGTTTAACATTGGCTAACTTAATTGGTGTTCCTATTGGTACTTATATAGGGCATCATTTTATTTGGCGTTATACTTTTGTACTAATTGCTGTTGTAGGTTTGCTTACCTTTTTGTTTATTTATTTGTGGATGCCAAACTTAGAGAAAAGTAATACTGTGAATATGAAAACACAATTAAAGTTTTTCCAGCAAATAGATGCGTGGTTGATTATCGGAATCACGGCGATTGGTTTTGGAGGATTGTTTGCCTGGATTAGCTATATCGCACCTTTACTAACCAATGTTTCTAAGTTTTCACCAGAAGATGTTTCTTATATTTTAATTTTGGCCGGGTTCGGAATGGTGGTAGGAAACTTTGCGGGCGGTAAGCTGGCCGATAAATTTTCTCCGGCACCAACAACATTGGCTTTATTGTTTGTAATGTCTGTTGATTTGATTTTAGTTTATTTTTTCTCTTTTAATCAATATGCTTCTTTGTTTCTAACATTTTTAACGGGAGCTATTTCTTTTTCAGTTATTGCGCCAATTCAAATGTTGATGATTAGAACGGCCAAAGATGCCGAAATGATTGCTTCGGCTTCACTGCAGGGAAGTTTTAATATAGGAAATGCATTAGGAGCTTTTCTTGGCGGATTGCCTCTTGTGGCTGGATATAGTTACGCATCTCCAAATCTTATAGGTGTCGGAATGTCTATTATTGGTATGATTATTACCGTTATTTTAATACAACGTCGAAAAACTTCGGTACAGCTGCAAAGCGCTTAAATAAAATATTTATTCTAAATTGAACCCTTGGACATTTATTGTTCAAGGGTTTTTTTATGACTTTTAAGTTAATTTTTTTAACGTTTGTTGATGATTTTCCAAAGCCCGGAAACTTATGTGGTTTGGGTTAAGTATTATTTTATTTGTTAAATTTTTGGAAGAGTAACTTCTTTTGAAATTATTTTAAGTGTGATTTTTACACCTGATAATTTTATAATTTTTCTTCATGTAATCGATTGTTTTTTTAGTAAAAAGACATCAAATAGGTTATTAATAAAAATATATTTAATATTTATTATTAGCATAAATTACACATGTCATAGAAAAAATAACTTTATTTTTTGATATGTAATTTTTTTGGGAAATTTTTATGATTTTTAATTTTTTATCTAAAAAAATATCTATGTTTGTGTAATCGATTACATGAAGTTTTTAATGTGAAAAGAATTCTTTTTTCAACAATAAAGAAATCGTTGTAGTTGTAATGCTAAAGCTTTCCAAAGAATTATAGAAAAATATAGAAAAAACAAAAAACCACTAAAAACTAGACTAATTAATAACTTAAACACAAAACCATGAATTTTAAAGATTTATTTAATAAAAAAACAAAATGCTGTTTAGCACTTGTTTTCTTATTAGGCTTATTTATGAGCAATCAAATAAGTGCGCAGAATGTTACGCTTGAAGGTACTGTAAAAGATGCTTCGGGTATGGGGCTTCCTGGCGTTAACGTGTTGGAAAAAGGAACCAAGAATGGTACTTCTACAGATTTTGATGGTCGTTATAAACTTAAACTAACAAATGCGAAGGCAATTCTTAATTTCTCTTTTATAGGATTTAAAACCAAAGAAGTCTCGACAGAAGGAAAAACGAAGCTTGATATTTCATTGGCTGAAGATTCTAATAACTTAAATGAAGTTGTAGTAATTGGATATGGAACGTCAAAGAAATCTGATTTGACCGGTGCTGTTGCTACATTTTCCGGAAATGAGATGCGAAAAATTCCAGTTCCCAACGTTGCAGAAGCTTTAACAGGACGTATAGCGGGGGTTCAGGTAACTTCTTCTGAAGGTTCACCAGATTCAAATGTTCAGATTAGAATTCGTGGAAACGGTTCTTTAACACAAGATGCATCTCCTTTATATATAGTAGATGGATTTCCGGTAAATAACATTAATGATATTTCATCTTCTGATATTGATACGATGACCATATTAAAAGATGCTTCATCTACAGCAATCTACGGTTCCAGAGGTGCTTATGGAGTTGTTATTGTTACTACAAAAAAAGGTAAAGATGGTAAGATTTCCGTAAACTATAATATGTTTTACGGTATGAAAAAAATAGCCAATACTATTGGTGTTACCTCTCCGGAAGATTATGTTAAGTGGCAGTATGAATATGCTTCACTTAAGGATAATACTGATTTAAGCTCTTATGAGAAATATTTTGGTTCATGGAATGATTATGATATGTACAAAGGCATGAAAGGCAATAATTGGCAAAGACAAGTTTTTGGACGTACGGGTGAAGTTCAGAGCCGTGATTTATCTATTCGTGGTGGTTCTGATAAAATGAATTATAATTTTAACTATGCTCATTATGATGAAAAAGCGATTATGCTGGGTTCAGATTTTAATAGAAATAACTTATCACTTGCTTTAAATAGTAAAGCTTCTGATAAAGTAGATCTTTCATTTACAGTACGTTATTCAGACACGGAAATTAATGGTGGAGGGATGAATGAACAAAATGAGGTTTCGTCTGCAGACTCTCGTTTAAAAAATGTTGTAGGTTATGCTCCTATTCCAGTTCCGGGTTTAACAACAGATGATACAGATGAAGCAGTTTCTGAAAATCTAACACATCCTTTTGTGGCTATTTATGATACCGATCGCCAGCAATTCAGAAAAAACTATAATTTGTTAGGTAGTTTTTCATGGAAACTTACTTCAGATTTAGTGTTTAAAACAGAATTAGGTCTGGATAATTATAATTATTTAGATTACCGTTATTACGGGCGTTCAACTTATTATGTAAAAAATAATCCTGCGGCAGAAAGACAAGGTATGCCTGCTATGATATTAGGAGATAGAAAAGATACTCGTTTTAGAAATGCAAATACACTTAACTATGATCTTAAAAAAATAGTTGGAGAAAATCATAGTTTAAAATTCCTTTTAGGTGAAGAGTCTATAGACTATCAAAGAAATGATGTAAATACTGCACTTCATGGTTATCCTTTATCTTTTGGTTTGGATCAGGCAAAAAAGCTGACAACTCAGGGAACACCGGTTTCGGTTGATAATTTCTATTTTCCGGATGATAAATTACTTTCTTTCTTTGGTCGTGTGAATTATGATTATAAAGACCGCTATCTTTTTACGGCTACTTATCGTGCAGATGGTTCAAGTAAATTTTTAGGAGATAATAAATGGGGATTTTTTCCGGCAGCAGCAGCAGCATGGAAAATTTCAGGAGAAGAATTTATGAAAAATGCTTCATGGGTTAATTTGCTAAAACTAAGAGTAAGTTACGGTGAGGCTGGTAATAATAATATACCAACTGGGCAAATGGTTCAAAGTTTCATATCTTCTACTTCTACATGGATTAATGGTGTTGATAATTTCTGGGCAGCTTCTAAAACAATGGCTAATCCGGATTTAAAATGGGAAACGACAGTAACACAAAACATAGGTTTAGATTTTGACTTATTCAAAAATCGTGTTACAGGATCTGTTGAGGTGTATAAAAATATCACGAAAGATTTATTAATAAACTTTCCAATTGCAGGAGGAGGATATGATTATCAATACAGAAATATGGGCGAGGTGCAAAACAGTGGTGTTGAGGCAACTTTAAATCTAAATCTTATTGAAAGAAGTAAGTATGGAGTAAGCATCTCTTTTAATGCTGGATTTAATACCAATAAAATTAATTCGCTAGGCGTAATGAGTAATTTCGGAGCGAGTTCAGGATGGGCTTCTACAGCTATTGGAAATGACTTCTTAGTAAACGCTGGAGAGCCTATAGGACTTATGTACGGATATAAAAGTGATGGACGTTATGAAGTGTCTGATTTTGACTATAACGGAGGGACTTATACTTTAAAAACCGGAGTGCCAGACGGTACAACTATTGTTGGAACAATGAAACCGGGTGCAATGAAATTAAAAGATATTGACGGCGATGGTAAAGTAAATGCTAATGATTTAACTGTTATTGGAAATGCAAATCCAAAAAGTACGGGAGGTTTTGTGTTGAATGCTAATGCTTACGGATTTGATCTTTCTGCGGCTTTTAACTATAGTATTGGAAATGATGTTTATAATGCAAACAAAATTGAATTTTCTACTTCGGTTCCAAATGGACAATACAGAAATTTAAATTCTGAAATGGCTGATGGAAAAAGATGGACAAACCTTGATCCTGCTTCAGGACAATTAGTAACAGATCCTGATGGTTTGGCTGCCTTAAATGCAAATACATCAATGTGGTCACCTTATATGCCACGTTATGTTTTTAGTGACTGGGCTGTTGAAGACGGGTCTTTCTTGAGACTTAATACTTTGAGTTTAGGTTATACAACACCAAATGATTTAACTTCTGCTTTAGGAATTTCCAAATTGAGATTTTATTTTACAGCCAGTAATGTTTTTGTTTGGACTAAATACACAGGTCCTGATCCTGAATCTTCAACAAGAAGAAATTCACCGCTTACTCCTGGAGTTGATTATTCAGCTTATCCAAGAAGCAGACAGTTGATATTTGGCTTAAACCTTAATTTTTAATTCAGTAAAACTTTCACAAGATGAAACATAAAATATTAATAGCAGGAATTATTCTAGCAAGTATATTTACTTCCTGCTCAGATGATTATTTAGATGCTCCGGCAGAATCAACATTAGACGAATCAGTTATTTTTTCTAGTCCGGGATTAGCAGAAGGCGCAATTGACGGAATTAAAATTCCGTTTGCAGAAACCAACTCTTACAGAGGTCGTTTTCTTCCTTTTTACGGTTTAAATACCGATGTGGAATGGTATAATTCTTCTCAAACAGTAAGTGATGCTTCAGATTTATGTACTTATGATGCACAAAAGAATAATTCTCAAATGAACACAACAAACAATGCCTGGGCAATGATGTATTCAGGAATTGAGCGTGCTAATATTTGTATTCGTGGTTTACGTACTTACGGTAATCCAACAGCAGGATCTGAGCTGGGTTATTTATTGGGAGAAGCTTTGACATTAAGAGCAATTTATTATGCTGATTTGATAAAAGCATGGGGAGATGTACCTGCGAGATTTGAACCCGTGAACAATGCAACACTTTATATTGAAAAAACAAGTAGAGATGTGATTTACAAACAGCTTCTTGCAGATTTAGGAGAAGCGGCAACATTAGTTCCGTGGCCGGGTGAAACTGCAGCAACAACAAGTGTTGAAAGAATTAATAAAGCTTTCGTAAAAGGTTTTCGTGCACGATTGGCAATGGTAGCAAGTGGTTACCAGCAATATCCTGATGGTGTAAGAAGAAGTTCAGATCCTGAACTATCGGTTCCTAATATGTATGCATTGGCATTAGCAGAATGTCGTTCTGTAATTTCAAGCGGATCAGCACATTTAGAGACTTCTTTTGAAACATTTTGGAGAAAATACAACCAGGAATACATAGTTGCAGGTGGAGAATCTCTTTGGGAACTTCCGTTTTCAGAAGGCAGAGGCCGTATGTTATTTACATTTGCAGTGCGTCACACTACAAACGATCAATTTCATGCAAATGGAGCAAATCGTGGAGGAACTGCAGGACCACTTCCTTTTGTTTTTTACGATTACGATCAGGCAGATACCCGTAGAGATGTTACCTGTGTGCCTTATAAATATGGTACAGCTGTAAATAACATTGCAAAACAGGAACTTGGAGCTTTAAATACTTGGTATTTTGGAAAATATCGTTACGAATGGATGACACGTTTTGTTACTTCAACAAATGATGATGGTGTAAATAAAATTTATATGCGTTATGCCGAGGTACTTTTAATTGCAGCAGAAGCAGCCAATGAAATAGAAGGGCCATCTGCAGCAGCACCATATTTAAAAGAAATACGCAGAAGAGCTTTCCCGGCAGCAGTTCACGCTGATAAAGTTGAAAGTTATGTAGATGCTTTAACAGGAAAAGCTGAAATGTTTAATGCTCTTGTTGAAGAGAATAAATATGAGTTTACAGGAGAAATGGAACGTAAACAGGCTCTTATTCGTTGGAATTTGCTAAAAGCAAAATTAGATGAAGCCAAAGTAAAAATGACAAACTTATCTCAACACATAGGCGAATATTCTGATGTACCGGCTACTTTATATTTTAAATATAAATCAGATAATGTAAGTTTAGATATATATGGTTTAAATCGAGGAGAAGTTGTTAAGCCGAGCGCAGATTACACAGATTTTGAATGGACATGGACAGGCACAGCAACCGATACTAAGATAAATACGCTTTACAAAGCTGGTGTTAATCCTGATAACAGACAATTCTGGCCAATATGGCAAGTGTTTATTGATGGAAGTAATGGTAAATTGGTTAATGATTACAATTATTAATCTCAACAATTATTAATTAATTATAAGACATCATGTTTATGAAAACAAAATATATATTTAAAGGATTAATAATGTCATTATTACTCACAATTGCAGTTTCAGGCTGTGATAGTTATAATGAAGCAGTAATAGAAAATCTCAATGTGAGCAAAGAGTTTTCTCCTATTGAACTTACAGCAAAGGTTAAAAATCAAACTACGGTTGAACTTAACTGGAGTCTAAAACAAGATCAGGTTGTTGACAATTATGTTGTTGAATTTAGTGCAGACGATCCTGAATTTAAAACAATTTTTAAAACAATAAATGTTACACAAGATCAGTTGCCTGTTCAGGTTGCATTAGAAGGTGAAACCGTATATTCAATTAGGGTAAAAGCATTGAGTACATCAGGATTAGATGACTCTGCGTGGTCTGTTGTTACAGCAACAACGTTATCAGAGCAAATTTTCTTCCCTATTCAGGAAACTGATATTGAAGGAACATCTGTTACCGTAAGATGGACTCCTAACAGCAATGTAACACAAATTAGTGTTGCTCCGGGAGGTATTACACACACAATAACTGCTGAAGAAAAAATTGCAGGAGTTGCTATCGTAACAGGACTTAGTGGAGACACATCCTACACGGCTACATTGCTAAATGGACTTAAAACAAGAGGTACGCTAACCTTTACCACAGGCGTTGATGTAAGTACAGGTACTGTAGTTAACCCTGGAGATAATTTAAATTTATTAATTACACAAGCGGCAGCAGGTGCAAAACTGTATCTAATGCCTGGAGATTATAATGCCTATATTGGTGATATCATATTAACTAAACCGATTACAATTAGAGGAGTAAAACGCTATGACAAGCCATTAATAAATGTAACTTTTACAGCAGCGGCAGGAGCATCCTCTTTAAGTTTAATTGATTTAGATTTGGATGGAACCGGAATTAATAATTCTGCTCTTATTACAGTTTCAGGCGCTTCGAGTACATATGATGATATTTTAATAAGCGGCTGTAAGGTTCATGATTACACACGTGCTTTAATTTCTGCGAATGCTCTCTTAACAAAAGTAAGATCGTTTACTGTAGACAATAGTATTGTTAGAAATGTAAATACAAATGTAGGTGCAGATTTAATTGATTTCAGAGCTACTTATATTGCTGAGATTATTCTTAAAAACAGCACATTTGACAATTGCTCGACCAGTCGTGATTTTGTTAGAGTTGACGCTGTTGCACCGGCTAATAGTGGTTTCTCAGGAACCGGTTTAACAACAAATGTATTAATTGATCACTGTACCTTGTATAAAGTATCTAATACAGCAGCACCAAAAAGAATATTATACCTTCGTTTTAATGACAATGCGTCAATAGTACGAAATACTTTGATTACTGAGACAACTGCAATTTATACAAATCAGTCTACTACAAAAGAGCCGACATTTGCTAAAAATTACTATTACAATGCAGCAAGTTTTATGGATGGATCAATTAATTTAAATAAAGTTGATGCTGGCGGAATTGTAGCTGATCCACAATTTACAAATGCTGCAAATGGTGATTTTACAATTGGTAATCAAACTTTAAAAGATAATGCAATTGGAGATCCGCGTTGGATTAAATAATTCATTTTTTCATATTCTAGTTAAAAGGGATGCAATATTTTGCATCCCTTTTTTTATAAAACAAGAAAAGAAATCTGCTCAAATCTGCAAAATCTGCGTGAAACAAACCCTACTCAATATCCAAATCAAATTTCTCTAATAATCCTGCAAGCGCAGTATGAGAAACTTTGGTTCCTTTAATTTTGTTTTCAGATGGATCAAAAGCATAATTTCTTGAAGATCGAAAATCAGCTTTCTCCAAAATACATTCCACGAAAGTGGCATTAGAAAGATCACAGTTTTTAAAAATAGCCAGAGACAAATCTGTATTCGAGAAATCAACATCTTTTAAAGAGCAATCAATAAACTGGGTTTTCTTTAATTTTTTATAAATGAAAGTCGAATAATCAAGCATGCAATCTTCAAAATTCATCGAAAATAAAAAACTGTTACTCGAACTAAAATCCAAACCCATTAATTTACAGCCAATAAATTTGATGTTTTTTAAACCTGTATTTTTAAGGACTGCCAATGAAAGATTACAGTTTTTAAAAGTACAATCTAAAAAATCAATATAACTGAAATCACTTTTAGAGAAATTGCAATTGATGAATTCACAGTTTATAAATTCGTTGTCGGATAATTTTTGATCAGAATAATCAATAGTGTCGAATGTTTTGTTTTGATGTAATGCAGTTTCCATAGAAATAAATTAAGGTTGGGAAAGAAGAGGAGTGTGTGGTTTTTATTCTAATTCGATACAATCAAAAATATCGTTTTTAAGAATTGATTCGGATATTTCTGTCTCACTGTCGATTCTTAAAATATTATCACAATCTTCCAGGTCAAAATTCCATAATGCATAAGGTAATAATTTGTGAAGTATTGCAGTTGCTGATTCTAATTTGGATTTTGAATCAACAGTTGTTTTAAAAACATAAATCATAATTTGCTCTTTTTTACAAGGCAAATTTCAATAAATCAACAGTAACTTTACTAGGATTTCGTAATCAATAATTAGGACTTATCAATCAATTTTCGGTATTGTATAGGCGTAATGCCTTCGTGTTTTTTAAAGAATCTGCTAAAGTAAGAATGATCCTCATGTCCAACCTGCAAAGCAATTTCACTTACCGAAAAAGTAGTTTGAAAGAGTAAATATTTGGCTTCTAATAAAATGGTTTCTTCAATCCATTTGGCTGCAGATTGACCAGTTACAAATTTTACAGATTTGTTCAGATGATTAGGTGTAACATTCAGTAACGAAGCATAATAATTAACCTGATGGTGTGTCTTGATATTATTGTGAATTAACTCTTTGAATTTAGATGAAAGAACTTCGGCAGCAGAAATACTCTTAAAAGTTTGTACGCTATTCTTGTTCATTTCATAAAACAATGCAATTAAATAGGACTGTACAATATTTAGATTTGCGGTTTGGGTTCCTAAATATTCCTGCTGCAACCGACTTAAAATTGCGGTAATAGATTTTACATCTTCTTTTGCTAAACTAATTTTTGGGTTTCCTGATATTTTCAAAAAATCAAAATCATTGATCATTTCACGATTGCCATATTTTCCAATTAAAATATCAGGATGAAATTGGCAAATATAACCGGTATGTGTGCTGTTTACATTTTCTATTGAAAAAATCTGACCCGCAGGAACCATAATAATTTCATTAGAAACAGTTTGATATTCTTTATAACCCACTTTCATTACATGTGTGCCGGAAGTAACAAATAGCAAAGTATGACAACTGTGTTTAGAGGGCGGAACAGGAAATTGTAACTGCATCATTTCTTCCATCTTTAAACAAAAAAAATGATCAGAATTTGATTTGAAAAGTAAATGCATTGGATTTTCTTCGCCAAGAAATTTTTCACGAAATCCCTTTGCTTCATATGTTTTTACTTTTTCGTCCGGCTTTATTTTCATTGTTTAAAATAGTACAATCTAAAATCAAGCAATTGGCAAAGTGCATGATGTTTTTGGTATAATTCTTCAACCACTTCAATAAGATCCTCGTTGTCCTGATATAAACTAAAAAAAGCTTTGTCAATAGTACTGCAGCTCGCAATTTTATTATAGGTTGATCCATAACCCGAAATGGCGCGTGCACCGGTTACATCCAGAAAATATTGGGCTTCTTCTTCGCTTAAATCTAATATTTTTTTATTGGCAAAATGAATGACTTTTCCTTTCATTTTTCCTTCAAAAAGTTCGGCTATTTCTTCAAGGCTATAATAATAATCATGAAGGCATATATTGTTTTCCTGACCCGGCATAACGAGATAAATAATTTCATAATCCTTAAAATTATGATCTTCATAAAGCAATACATTCAAACTTTCTTCTAAACCTTCAATCGTGTCACAGGTTTTATAAATGCTTGCAATTCCCTGGTCAAGGGCAATTTCTTCCAGATTTTTGACCACATCTGTAGTTCTAATTTCATCTACATCAGGAACACCCTCGAGGCAGAAAATAAATTTCTCAGTATCCATGCAACAATCTTTTCCGGTTGGTAATGTGTGATTAAAGGATCACTTTGTTTTCGTTTTGACAAATGTATTTTTTTATGTCTAAAAAATATTATATCACGACAGTTTTAACGCATTTTTTTTTGAAAATTTTAGAGTAAAGAAGATCTAAAAGTTTTTAAAAATCTTTCAGCTTCAAAATAAAATGCAAGATAATTTTGATACAATTTAGAACAATAAAAATTATAAAATTGTAACGATCTATAACTAATTTTGATCGAAACAAATTTATTTCCAATCAAATAAAAAGGCAAAAATGGTAAACGAGAGAGTGATGGAGAAGCTGGGAATATTGGCAGATGCTGCAAAATATGACGTTTCATGTTCTTCGGCTTTAAGCAATCGAAAAAATAAGGATAAAGGGTTAGGAGATGCAAAAGGTTATGGTATTTGCCATTCTTATACAGAAGACGGGCGTTGCGTTTCGTTGCTGAAAATCTTACTGACCAATCATTGCATTTTTGACTGCGCTTATTGTGTAAGCCGAAAAAGCAACGACATTAAAAGGGCAGCTTTTACTGTTGATGAGGTGGTTGATCTTACGATAGGTTTTTACAGAAGAAATTATATTGAAGGGCTTTTTTTGAGTTCCGGTATTTTTGATAATGCAGATTATACCATGGAACGTTTGGTTAGGATTGCGAAAAAATTGCGATTAGAACAAAACTTCAACGGTTATATACATCTTAAAGCGATTCCAGGAGCCAGCGATGAATTGCTCAAAGAAGCCGGAATGTATGCAGATCGTTTAAGTGTAAATGTTGAAATGCCAACAGAGCAAAGTTTAAAATTACTGGCGCCGGATAAAAATCACAAAGACGTGATTCAACCAATGGAATATCTTAAAAATGAAATTGTTGGTTATAAAGAAGAGAAAAAACTAAACTATAAAGCACCACTTTTTGCGCCCGCAGGTCAAAGTACACAAATGGTGATTGGTGCAACAAAAGAAAATGATCTGGAGATTCTGGGCATGGCAGATTATTTTTATCAAAAGATGAATATGAAGCGTGTGTATTATTCCGGATATGTTCCAATAAGTAATGATAATCGGCTTCCGGCTATTGGTACACCAGTTCCTATTATTCGTGAAAACCGTTTGTATCAGGCCGATTGGTTAATTCGATATTATGGATTCAACGTTAATGAAATCGTTGGGTTGAATCAGCCTAATCTTGATCTTGACATCGATCCCAAATTAGGATGGGCACTGCGAAATCTGCATCAATTTCCGGTTGATATAAATACTGCCGATATAGAACTTATAAAACGCATTCCGGGAATTGGTTATTTGGGTGCACAGAAAATTGTTGCCTCCAGAAAATTTAAGAAACTAGTTCCTCAGGATTTACAAAAATTTGGTATTGCTTATAGTAGGTCACAGTATTTCTTGGCTTTTGCCACACCGTTTCAAATGCAGAAGGATTTAACTTCAATTCAAATCAAGGATAAGATTTTAAATATCCAGAAGAGTAAATATAAAAATGATTTTTCTAACCAACTTGCCTTATTTTAATCAAAATGATACTGGTAATTTACGATGGAACTTATGAAGGATGGCTAACAGCCGTATTTGAGATTTATGAATATAAATTGGAAGATACTGTTTTTAGTAAAAACGGCGCTTGTGATGCTCTGTTATTTTCATCCAACCATGTTGTGATAACAGATTTTAAAAAGGCAAATCGTGTTTTAAACGGACTAAAACAGCGCCTTTCGGCAGATGGATTTTCAAGTTTTCATAAAGCATTTTTGTCTGAAGTAAATCATATAGAACAGACCATGTTTCAGTTTGCTCAATATATTTTTTCGACCACAAAAAATGTAGAAGAGGATTTTAGTAATGCTGCAGTTTGGGATATACGAAAGGCAACCCGACTCACCGGAAAAGAAGCGCATAGGATGGAAGCATTTGTGCGTTTTAAATTAACCAAAGACCAGCTTTATTATGCCATAATCGAACCCGAATGTGATGTGCTGCATCTTATAGAAAATCATTTTAAAAATCGCTATGCAGATCAGCGCTGGTTAATTTATGACGCAAAGCGTAAATATGGAGTTTATTATGATCTTGAAAACCTTTCGACCGTAGAGTTAGAATTTAATCAGGGGCCAGTTTCGTCTAAATTTTTAACTGAAATATGCGACGAGCAGGAAGAGTTTTTTCAGCATCTTTGGAAACGTTATTTTAGCAGTGTAAATATTGAGTCAAGAAAAAATATGAAACTGCATATTCAGCATATGCCAAAACGTTATTGGAGAAATCTGATAGAAAAAATTCCTTCAATCAATAAAAAATAGTTTTAACAAGAAAGCCTTAATAATTTATTAAGGCTTTCTTGTTATTAGAATATTAGATTGATATTTTTGTTTAATCCCAAATTTCATTCATCTCAGTCAGTACAATAGGTTTGCCATCAGTAACAACAATAGTATGTTCGTGCTGTGCCATAAAACCGCCTTTATTGCCAACCATTGTCCAGCCGTCCTGTAAAGTTTCGGCATATGTTGAGGTTGTCGAAATAAAAGTTTCAATTGCAACTACCGAATTTTTCTTGAATCTTGTCAGGTTAAATCGATCTCTGTAATTCGCTATTTCATGTGGTTCTTCATGAAGACCTCTTCCAATTCCATGGCCTGTTAGATTTTTAATGACTTTGTATCCTTTTTTCTTAGCTTCAGTTTCGATTAAAAAACCAATATCAGAAATGCGAACTCCGCCCTTTATATTGTAAATTGCTTTATGTAGAATTTGTTTTGAAACTTCAATCAATTTTTGGTGCTCGTTTACATCTGTTCCAATAACAAATGAACCTCCATTATCAGACCAGAAACCATCAAGTTCTGCAGAAACATCAATATTAATTAAATCACCTTCATTAAGAATTCTTTTATCAGACGGAATGCCGTGACAAAATTCATTGTTTACACTTATACATGTCCATCCCGGAAAACCATAAGTCAGGTATGGAGCTGATTTTGCGCCTAAGTCATTCAGAATTTGTCCGCCATAGTTGTCTAATTCCTTTGTAGACATACCTGGTTTGGCAAAATCTCTCATTTCTTTTAAAGTAAAAGCAACAGCCTCACTTGCCTTTTTCATTCCAATTAATTCTGATTCTTGTTTTATAGACATGTTTTTTATTTTAGGAATTCAATATTAATTATTTTCTACCAATTCAATATCCATCGTTTTTATTAATCCGTCTTGAAAAGTATAAATGTGTTTTACCATTCCGTCAAAGATTAAACCGCCTTGCAAATCTTTTACGTTTTGATGCACCTTAACTTCTAAGCTTCCATTTTCTCTTTCATCAAAGCCAACAGGTTCTACTTTTGGGTTTATTTCCGTCCATTGTCTTGTCCAATATTCTTTAATTTCATTGTGGCCACTTATATAACCGCCTTCCCAGGCTTTTGACCATTGTACATCTTCTTGCATTGTCGACAATGCGTTTTCAATGTTTCTGTCATTAAAAGCGGTATATGCTTTATGTATCGTATTCTCAAGTTGATTTGCCATTATTGTTTTGAATTAAATTATTAGAAAAATTTAATTTTACCTAAACTCCGGGTTTTTACTAAAAAGAGTTATTTGTATATATTATGACTAATATAAAACTAATTTACTAAAGAGTGAATAGTTTGTCTATTTCTCTTCTTCTAAATTGTCAACAGCAGAAATCTGGTCCAATATATTGGTTTGATTGGGCGAAATGTAATTTTTGACCTCACTCGTATTTTCTTTCTTAAAAAGAATATCCAGTGCGTTGTATAGTTTTAATAAAACATCCTTGTCTTCTTTTGCAATTTCTAAGGCAGTATTGAAATTAAAAACATAATTATTCGAATTGCGTACCTCTACTTTTATTGTTTTAGATGTGATTTTAAATTTAACTATGTCCATATTTACAACGTATTAACTTTTTCGACTTTTTCTAACATGCCATTAAAAAGTATTAAAGGTATTTAATTATTTAGAGATATAACTTAATTATTTAAAGTTCCTTGCTGTAATTTTTGATGCAAAGAGGAATTAATTTCAATAAAAAAACCCTAATCAATTGATGATTAGGGTTTTGTTTTTTGTAGCGAGGACGGGAGTTGAACCCGTGACCTCAGGGTTATGAATCCTGCGCTCTAACCAACTGAGCTACCTCGCCAAGATTGCAAGTGAACCGTGTTCCTCATTGCGGGTGCAAATATAAAAATTTTATTAGAGCTTACAAGCATAAAATGAAGAAAAAAATATTTTTAAAAACGCATTGTTTTTGGACATATATTCTTATATTTCGAAAAAATTAAAAGTAGCACATGGATCCAAAAATACGTTACGAAATAGAGTTTCCAATAAATTCTTCGCCGCAATTATTATATCAATATATATCAACTCCGTCAGGTTTATCAGAATGGTTTGCTGACAATGTAAATTCAAGAGGTGAATTTTTCACTTTTATTTGGAACGATTCGCAGGAAAAAGCGCGTTTGGCATCTAAGAAAACAGGTGAAAAAGTAAAGTTTAAATGGGTCGACGAAAGTAGTAAAGACACTGAATACTTTTTTGAATTGCATATTTTAGTTGATGAATTAACTAAAGATGTATCATTAATGGTAGTTGATTTTGCAGAAAAAGAAGAAGTTGGCGAAGCTAAACAATTGTGGGAGAATCAGATCTCAGATCTAAAACATCTTATAGGATCTGTTTAGTAAAAGTCTATTTTATGCCTTATATTTGCCCTGAACAAAATTCAGGGTTTTTTTATGATCAATTTTAACGGAAACATAGTAGCGCAAAACGATAATGTATTAACTCAAAATCGTGCGTTTTTGTACGGAGATGGTGTTTTTGAAACGCTAAAAATAATCAATAACAAAATCTTGTTTCTTGAAGATCATTATTTCAGGTTAATGGCTTCGATGCGTGTAGTTCGAATGGAAATTCCGATGAACTTTACAATGGAATATTTTGAAGAACAGGTTTTAAGCCTGGTACAGCAAAAAGGAATTTCAGTATCTGCCAGAGCAAGAATTACAGTTTTTAGAAATGATGGAGGGTGGTATTTACCCCAAACGAATGAAGTTTCGTTTTTAATTCATGCAACTGTACTTGATGCCACTTTGTATGCGTTAAATACTGATTCTTATGAAGTTGATTTGTATAAAGATTTCTATGTAACCAAGCAATTGTTATCGTCTATTAAAACGACGAATAAAATGATTAACGTTACCGGAAGTATTTTTGCGCACGAAAATGGGTTGCAAAACTGTATTTTACTTAACGATGCAAAAAATGTTGTTGAGGTATTACAGGGAAATTTATTTATGGTGACAGGTAAAAAATTAATTACGCCTCCAGTTTCTGAAGGATGTTTGAATGGTGTAATGCGTAAACAAATATTAGCTTTAGCCAAAAAAGTTACAGATATAGAAGTATCAGAAGAAATAATTTCGCCATTTGATCTTCAAAAAGCTGACGAATTATTTCTTACAAATGTGATCACAGGGATACAGTCGATAAGTAAATATCGAAAAAAAGAGTTTACAAGTAATCTGGCTCATTTATTAATACAAAAACTAAACGAATCCATTTCTGAGAATTAATTCAAATATGGATTTTCAGGTGCATTTGACCAAATAACGTAATCTCCGCCCAACTCAATAATTTGTTCTTTCCAAAAATGAGTAGTAGATTTTCCGATAATTTTATTTTTGTAATTATTATCGGCAATAATCCAGGAGTTACCCTGCATCTCACTTTCGAGCTGATTTTCGTCCCAACCTGTGTATCCTAAGAAAAAACGAATGTTATTTTTATTAATAGATCCGTCGTTTATTAAGTCTTTGGTTGATTCAAAATCACCTCCCCAATATATACCATTAGAAATCTCCACACTATTTGGGATTAATTCCGGAATATTATGAATAAAATAAAGATTGTCCTGTTCTACAGGACCGCCATTATATATCTTGAAAGAGGCATCAATCTCAGGAATTAAGTCATTAATAGTGTACTTTAAGGGTTTATTAATAATAAATCCTATTGATCCTTCCTTGTTATGATCTGCTAATAAAATTACCGATCTATTAAATGATAAATCTCCAATTATAGAAGGCTCGGCAATAAGCAGGTGTCCTTTTTTTAATTTTTCTGAAATCATACGGCTACAATTTTTATTAAATTTAGTTATAAATTTTTAAAAAACCCAAATAAAATCGTTAAACCGTACAAAAAAACCCTCCATAAGGAGGGTTTTAATTATATTATAAGTTTAGAGAACTTTCTTACTTAGTTCACTGCACCTTCTAATTCAGCACCAGCTTTAAATTTCACTACATTTTTAGCAGCGATTTTGATAGTTTTTCCTGTTTGAGGATTTCTACCGTCTCTAGCAGCTCTAGCAGATACCGACCATGATCCAAAACCTACTAATGAAATTCTTCCACCTTTTTTCAAAGTAGATCCTACATTTCCTAAAAATGATTCTAAAGCTAATTTTGCCGCAGCTTTTGTAATTCCTGCATCAGCAGCGATAGCATCGATTAATTCTGATTTGTTCATAATAATTAGTTATTAATTGTTGGTTAAAAAAATTGTTAATACACAAATTTAATAGGAAATCCGTTCCTTGCAAGTGTTTTCTTTAAATTTAGCAAAAATTGTTAATAACTTGCTTTTTTTGTTCATAAAGCAGGTTGTTTAATCAAATAATACAGGTAAAAACCCCCGTTTTATTGGTCTTAATAGACTTTTGCGTCTTCTGTAAAAGTGATACCATTTAGTAATTCAGCTACTTGCATTCTTTTTTTGCCGGGTAACTGCAAACTTAAAAGTAAAATATAACCATTCTTAATAGCGATTTTAATTTCTTTTTTACTGCTAATTAAGCTTCCAATTTCAAAAGAATGTGATTCCAAAACCAATTTTGCCTCATATATTTTAATGCTTAATTCTTCATTTTTATCCTTCAAAAAACACCACGCTGCCGGATAAGGGCTTAATCCGCGAATTAAATTATTGATTTCGTCGCCAGATTTAGTCCAGTCAATCTTACAATTTTCCTTATTTAATTTGTAAGCAGTTTTAATTTCTTCGTTATCTTCCTGAATTGTAGTAGTTACATTTCCGTTTTCAATAATTTTTAAAGTGTCAATTACAGTTGTACTTCCTAAATTCATTAATCGGTCGTGTAATTCTCCGGCGCTTTCTGATGGCTCAATTGCAATTTCAGAATTTAAAATCATAGCTCCGGTATCAATTTTATCATCAATAAAAAAAGTTGTTACGCCTGTTTTAGTTTCTCCATTAATAATCGCCCAGTTGATTGGTGCTGCTCCGCGATAATTAGGTAATAAAGAGGCATGAAGATTAAAAGTTCCTAAACTTGGCATTTCCCATACTACTTTTGGCAACATTCTAAAAGCAACCACGATTTGCAAATTAGCATTTAAAGCTTTTAACTCCGCCAGAAAAGTTTCGTCTTTTAAATTAGTAGGCTGTAATAAAGTAAGGTTGTTCGCCAGTGCATATTCTTTCACTGCCGAATATTTTATTTTTTGTCCACGTCCGGCCGGTTTATCAGCAGCCGTAATAACGCCAACAACATCGTAATTGTTTTTGATAATGGTGTCCAGAATGCCAACGGCAAATTCCGGAGTTCCCATAAATATAATTCTCAATTTTTCCATTATGATTTTAAAGTGTATTTATTATTGGGTTGAATGGTAATATGATTGTTCTCTAATAATTCCTGAAGCACCAAAATAATATCATTGGCATCCATTTTTATTTGTGTCTGAATTTCTCTTGAAGTCAAAGCTGCCGATTTTAGTAAATGCAGAATTTTATCTGCAATCGAATCAGCTTCGGTGATTTTTCCTTTTTGAGTAATGCAGTAAGAACAAACGCCACAGTTTTCTTTTGTTTCTTCTCCAAAGTAATCCAAAATCAAACGGTTCTTGCAGGTTTTATTCTCCTTTATATAATGTAGAACAGATAAAAGTTGTTCTTTTTTTAGCTGATTTTGTTTTTCCAGATATTTCGAAACCCTGTTTATGGTAAGATCATCTTCGCGAACTTCATTAAATAATATAGTAGCGTCGTTGTTTTTCGATTTGTATTCGATGATTTCTTTCTCTCTAAGTTTTTCTAAAACAGCCAAAACCTGTTCTTCAGTATGATTTGATTTTTTTGCAATCAAAGAAAGATTAAAAGGAGTTTTCATTTCATAAACTCCGGGATAGGTTCTTAAAATCGCCAGTATAATTTCCTCATCATTTTGATTCAGACTCGTATATCGAATCACTTCTTTTGATTCGATTAAAAACTGCAGTGTAATTTTTTCTGAGAATTCCTGTGATAGCGTAATGATTCCCTGTTGATTTAAAAACTGCAAAGCATTATACGTTTTTAAAGTGGGAAACTCATATTTATGACAAAAATGATTTAGTTTAAAAGAAAAAGTATCATCTAAACCTTCACCATAGGCAATCTGAAAATAGTTGCAAAGTTTGACATACATCGTTTTTAAAAACTTCTTATCCGGCAAAACACTTAAAAATTGCTGTTCGGTTTGATTTGCATCTGAATTGTTATAAAGCAAAACTGAAAAAGCTTTTTCGCCATTTCGTCCCGCTCTTCCGGATTCCTGATAATAATTTTCTATATTTTCAGGAAGTTGAGTATGAATAACCGTTTTTACGTTGTCTTTGTCAATTCCCATTCCAAACGCATTCGTGGCTACAATAACCTGTGCTTGTTCCGACATCCACAACTGCATATTTTTATCTTTTTCTTTTGCCGAAAGTCCTCCGTGATAATAAGTTGCCTTGAATCCTAACGATTGCAGTTGTGATGAAATACTCAAACATGATTTTCGATTTCGTACATATATAATAGAAGGCTGTGGATTTTTCTTCAAAATTTGTTCGGTACGATACAATTTGTCTTCGACCTCAAAAATCATGTAAGCAATATTTTTTCTTTCAAATGATTGTTGAAAAAGTTTTGGGGCTTTTAAACCTAATTCTGTATTGATATCTTCAATAACTCTTGGAGTTGCTGTTGCTGTCAATGCTAGAAAAGGAATCTTAGGAAAATATTTTTTAAGCTCAGAAATTTTCAGATAAGCCGGACGAAAATCGTGTCCCCATTGCGAAACACAATGCGCTTCATCAATAGCAATTAAATTTATAGGAAGATTTTTGATGCGTTCCAAAATCCAATCAGACTGAAGTCTTTCAGGAGAAAGATATAAAAACTTATAATTTCCGTATTGACAATTGTCGAGAAGATCAATGATTTCTTCCGTGTGAATTCCGCCTGTCAGCGCAATGGCTTTAATCTCCCTTTTTGCAAATTCGCGACCTGATCTTTCATAAGGGCAATCAAAGGCGAAATCACCAAACAAATTCCGTCCTGCATCATTGCAGGAACCTGAAAACAAATCGATTTTCCGCCACCCGTTGGGAGCAAAGCAAAAGTATCCTGACCTTCTAAAACCGAGTCAATAATTTCCTTTTGCAACGGTCTAAAACTGTCGTGTTTCCAGTATTTTAAAAGAATTTCCTGTGCTTCTGGCATAGCTTTGGTTTTAAAGTTAAAAATTTAGAAATCAGTTCTAGTTTTACAACTTTAAACCGCCTGCCTAAATTTTATCTAAGATATAAAGAATTCTGTTTTCAACCGTATCTTTAGGCACCTCAATTAAATTGTAGCCATATTTGCTATACGTCTCAACAAGATGTTTCTGAATCGTTAATGCCTGTTCAAAATTTTCGTAACGCTCTGTGTCGCTTTCGTAAATTTCTTCCCAAGGCGGTAAAATAAAAGTTTTGGTGTATTTAAAATCCTCGCAAGCCTTTACAAAATGCGCCGGATATTCATCTCCTATATAATCCATATAAGCCACAACATCAGGAATTCCGCGATCTATAAAAACTACATTATCCGGTTCTTCAATGGCGTTTTCAAATTGTTTAATTCTGCCTTCCAATAACATTTCGCTAAACAATAAAGGTTGTTCCAGGAACAATTGCTCGATTCCGCGTTGTTGGGCTTCGAGAGTAACTTGTCTTGAAATTTCAGGATAACAGCAGTAGCCACGAGCCACCAATTCGTTGATAAGAGTAGATTTTCCCGTTCCCGGGCCACCAATGAGTACTATGATTTGTTTTTGCACTTTCTAAAAATAAAGCGCAAATTTACCTAAAGTTATTGGTATTTAAAAAGATTATTTTGCTTTAAGCGAATGATTTCGCAATTTTCGTAATTATGCGGGATTAAAATCCAGCTCTACAAAATAAATCGTTCGTCTGGAACTAAAATAAGAGAGAGTCATACGCTCGACAAAATATTATGGTGCTGGATTAAAATCTAGCCCTACAAAATAGATCGTTCCTCCGGAACTAAAACAGAAAAGAGCCATCGGCTCGACAAATATTGTAGGGCTGGACTTTAGTCCAGTTTTAAATCGAAATATGAAATATTTGTTAAGTCCGGCGGGACTTCATATTTATAGAAAATTATTATATTTTGGTAAAGTCCTATCTATCGGGGTGAAATTTTTGGAATAATTATAACGCTCCGCTGGAGCTTAGGAATATGAAACATGAAATTGGCTATAAATATTTTGCTCCGCTGGAGCTTTTTCATGTATAATTTAAATAGCTCTTGTCTTTAAGTATGGGTTATGATTTCGGTTTTAGCCAAATATTTGCCACCATTTCTTTTTAATCTTTTTGGGAATTATTCTTGGGTTATCTTCTATTTGATTTCCATTAAAATCGATCACATATTCATTTGATTCAAAATCAAATAATCGTATTGTGCTCTCTTCAATAGTGAATTCTGGTATGCCTTCAATATTTACCCAAATATCTCTTCCTCCAAAACTCCAGACAATATTACCTTCCTTTGTAATTCTAAAAATTTCTAATTCTCCATGAATTAAAATATCATTTTCATGTTGATAAATAGAAAGATTTGTGAAAGTGTCAAATTCTTTATTCCAAATTAAATCTAAAGAAGGAATTTCAAGACAATAAATTTTATTGCAGATACGAATCCATATTTTATCATTATCAATAATAAATGCATTTTCATATATTCCAGTTCCTCCGCCAACTTCACAAATTATAGCATTTGAAATTTCGCTTCCAAATTTATTAACGGTAATGGCATGTTTGCTGGTTGGACAAAACTCGTCTTCTGGATGTTTTTCATCAAAATAAACTTTCTCATATTGCTTTAAATTATTAACTGAATTTAAAATGTAATTTGGATTATCTAATATTTCAATTTCGAAATTTTTATAATTGTGTTTCATCTTTTTGTTATTTTGGAAAATTATAACCCAGCCAAATCATTGCAATTAATAATAAGGTTACTGTAGTTATAGATCCACATAAAATTCCCCAGCCTAAATGTTTTAAATTAGTACTTCGGTTTTTTGAGAAAAGTTTAATTGCTAACCCAATTAATATTGAGAACAAGAAAATCATTAGAATTGAATTGAAATTATCTAATAATTTTAGATTTACTATGATTAAAAGATGTACAATCAATGTTAAGAAGAAATAGACTATTTTCATATTACTCACAAAACAAATATTTCCCAGAATTCACAACTTTCTTCTTCGAAGGCACAATCAAATGCGATTCAAATTTCTTTCCACTCAAAACATCATTCACAAAATCCAAAACATATTGTTTGCCATCATGAAAAAGATAACCCGAAAATTCATGCCCGCCACCGCAAAACGTAATCAGTTCAACGTCTTTATGTAAATCATTCATTTGATTGTAAACCGCATAAGACCCAAAAAGAATTAACCAACCCGAAGCATTTGTGGGGCAGGAGCGGTGAGATCCTGCGGTATAAGGAACAGTATCGTCATTATTTCCGTGTGATAATAACATTGGCATTGCTTTTTCTTTCGTAATCAAATTGATATCCTGAATGGCACCAGAACCTCCAATAAAACCAGTGTATTTAAAGTTTTCCGGCAAATTATTTTTGTATAAATTCATCAGTTTATAATCCCAAAACGAAGCGTGAAAACCAATTTCGGCTCCGGCACTAATTCCAGAAATAAATATTTTTGAAGCGTCAAGATTATATTTATTTGCATTTTCAATCAAAAATGAAGTTGCCTGCCACATATCGCTCACGCCAATTTGAATTGCTTTTATTTTTTCAGTTAAAGTTCCTTTGCACCCAAAATCTTTTCCTTTCATGTATAAACTGTATGAAATGCTGGCCACTGCATAACCGTTTTTAGCCATAAATATTCCAAAATCTTTTTCTTGCGTACGGTCTCCACCAGAAAATCCACCACCAAAAGCAAAAATGATCAACGGAATTTTTTCATTGGTTTTCTTCTGAGGCAAATACAAATCCAGGTCGAGTTTGATTGTATCATTTTGAAAATAAGTCATCGTTTTGATTTCCTGAGCTTGAATATTGTTGAGTGTGAGTGCGATAAAAAATAAAAAGATTTTTTTCATTGTAATGAATTTTAATGGTGAAGAGTTAAACGCAAACTTGTCATCCTGAGGAATGAAGGATCACATAAGCAAATCCGAAGAGATATTCTCCAATCTTTGTCGAGTTTCAAGTGTGATCCTTCGTTCCTCAGAATGACAAAAATGACGAAAAAGTGCTATTGGTTTGAGATGAATTTTCACAATAAAGTTTCTCAAATATAAGAGGAAATTTCACAAAGAAATAATGTCATAAAGTTTTTTTCTCTGCACCTTTGGACCTTTGTATCTTTGAACCTTTTTTCAAAGAAAAAAATCTAAAAAATCTGAAATCAAAACCGTATATTTGCGTTTATTTTTAATTACGAATGGAGAACGATAAAGAAAAAAACACAGCCGAATTTTACGAAAGATTAAAAGTAGAGCTGGATAACGCAAATACCTGGCCAGCTGAATATTTATATAAATTCATAGTACCTTCAGTTGCCGATAACGTTGAGCGCGTTGAAAAAGCTTTTGACAGTATGGGTGCGGTTATCAAAACAACAAAATCTAAAACAGGTAAATTTACCAGCGTTTCTGTAGATGTTACAATGAATAGCTCTGACGAAGTGATTGGTAAATACAAAGAAGTTTCTACAATAGAAGGTATAGTTTCATTATAACTTATGATCGAAAAATATAAAAAAGAAGTCGCAAATGATGTTGTTTTTAATTTAGAATACAATTCTGAAAGACAACGTTTACTTATTCCTGAATATGGTCGTCATTTGCAAAAACTGATTGATCAGGCTACTATTATTGAAGATGCTGAAACGCGCAATAAAGCCGCAAAATATATCATTCAGGTGATGGGAAGTCTGAATCCGCATTTGCGTGATGTACCGGATTTTCAACATAAATTATGGGATCAGCTTTTTATTATGTCAGATTTTAAATTAGATGTAGAATCGCCATATCCAATTCCATCAAGAGATGTGTTGCAGTTAAAACCAGATGTTTTACAATATCCTCAGAACTTTCCTAAATACAGATTTTACGGTAATAATATCAAATATATGATTGATGTTGCCAATAAATGGGAAGATGGCGAAATGAAAAATGCTTTGGTTTTAGTGATAGCTAATCACATGAAAAAATCATACTTGAGCTGGAATAAAGACACTGTAAAAGATGATGTGATTTTTGAGCATTTATTTGAATTGTCTGGTGGAAAAATTAACTTGTTACAAAGCACAGAAGAGCTTTTAAATACAACCGATTTATTGCGTACCAATAAACGCATGTCGAACAAAATTACACCACCGGGACAGCCAAAAATTCAAAGCAACAAAAACAATAAAGGCCCTGGAAAACCAAAACCTTTTCAGAAAAATAATCAAAAGTAAAAAAGGTACTAAGTCTCTAAGATGCTAAGGTTTTTTAGCTCAGGATCTTAGAATCTCAGTAACTCAAAGCCCTAAAAAAACAAAAACAAAAATAAAAAAAGGTACTAAGATACTAAGATGCTAAGCTACTAAGATTTTTTAGCTCAGAACCTTAGAACCTCAGAACCTCAGAACCTAAAAGAGAAATATGGGAATTTTTAAAATCGAAGGAGGAATTCCTTTAAAAGGAGAAATCACTCCGCAAGGAGCAAAAAATGAGGCATTACAAATTTTATGTGCCGTGCTTCTAACGGGGGATAAAGTGAAAATTAATAATATTCCCGATATTATTGACATCAATAAATTAATCACTTTGTTGGGTAATTTAGGAGTTAAAATTCAGCGCAATGAACCGGGTTCGATTACGTTTCAGGCTGATGAAGTTAACGTTGGTTATTTAGAAACTGAAGCTTTCAAAAAAGAAGGTGGAGCGCTTCGTGGTTCTATTATGATTGTTGGACCGCTTTTGGCACGTTTCGGAAAAGGATATATTCCAAAACCGGGAGGAGATAAAATTGGTCGTCGTAGATTAGATACACACTTTGAAGGTTTTATTAACCTTGGAGCAAAATTTAGATACAACAGAGAAGATCACTTCTACGGGGTAGAATCTCCGGCAGAAGGATTACAAGGAACAGATATGTTACTTGACGAAGCATCTGTAACCGGAACGGCAAATATTGTGATGGCAGCCGTTTTAGCAAAAGGACAAACAACAGTTTACAACGCTGCCTGTGAGCCTTACCTACAACAATTGTGTAAAATGTTGAACTCAATGGGAGCTAAAATTACCGGAGTTGGCTCAAACTTATTAACTATCGAAGGAGTTGAAAGCCTTAGTGGTTGCGAACACAGAATTCTTCCTGATATGATCGAAATTGGTTCCTGGATTGGTCTTGCGGCTATGACAAAAAGCGAAATCACGATCAAAAATGTAAGCTGGGAAAACTTAGGTTTGATTCCGAATACATTCAGAAAATTAGGTATTACAATCGAAAAACGTGGTGACGATATTTATATTCCTGCTCACACAGATGGATATGAAGTAAAAACAGATATTGATGGTTCTATTTTAACCATTGCCGATGCACCTTGGCCAGGATTTACACCTGACTTATTGAGTATTGTTTTGGTTGTGGCAACACAAGCAAAAGGTGATGTTTTAATTCACCAAAAAATGTTCGAAAGCCGTTTGTTTTTCGTGGATAAATTAATCGATATGGGAGCAAAAATCATGTTATGTGATCCGCACAGAGCTGTGGTTATGGGACATAATTTCGAATCTCAATTGAAAGCAACAACAATGTCATCTCCGGATATTCGTGCAGGTATTTCATTATTAATTGCTGCACTTTCTGCAAAAGGAACAAGCACAATTCAAAATATAGAACAAATTGACCGTGGATACGAGCGTATCGACGAGCGTTTAAGAGCTATTGGAGCAAAAATCGTGAGAGCGTAGAAAGTTAGCCATATTCACGAATTTAAATCTTTTAAAGATTATCAAAATAATTTATGAATTCGTGGCAAAAAAATAAATGTCGTTAAATGACAAATGAACAAAAAGCTATAAAAGCTACATACTTTAGTATAGCCGGAAACACCTGCTTGGCCCTTATAAAAGGCTTGGCAGGTTTTTTTGGCAATTCTTATGCCTTGATTGCAGATGCTATCGAATCGACAACAGATATATTTTCTTCTTGTCTGGTTTTATTCGGAATCAAATATTCAAATAAACCAGCCGATGAAAATCATCCTTACGGACATGGGCGTGCCGAACCATTAATTACTTTTTTGGTTGTTGGGTTTTTAATTACTTCGGCTACTATTATTGGTTACGAAAGTATTTCTAATATTCAGTCGTCACATGATTTGCCAAAATCCTGGACATTATATGTTTTAGGCGCCATTATTATCTGGAAAGAATATTCTTTTAGACTCGTAATGAAACGCAGTAAACAAACTAATAGTTCGTCTTTAGCCGCTGATGCCTGGCACCATCGCAGTGATGCCATTACTTCGGTAGCAGCATTTATCGGAATTTCGTTTGCCTTGTTTATGGGTAAAGGTTATGAATCTGCAGATGATTGGGCGGCACTTTTTGCTGCTTTTTTTATCTTATACAACAGTTATAAAATTTTCCGACCTGCTCTTGGCGAAATCATGGATGAGCATTTAAATGATGATTTAGTCGAAGAAATTCGTGTAAAATCCTTAAAAGTAGACGGAATTCTAGGAACCGAAAAATGTTTTATTCGTAAAGCCGGTATGAAATACCACGTTGATCTTCATGCAATAGTTTCAGCCAAAATTTCGGTAAAAGAAGGACATGATTTGTCGCACAAGCTTCAGGATACTTTAAAAGAAAAAATCCCGCAATTAGGAAATGTTTTGATACATATTGAACCGGATGATTATCACTCTTAAAGGTTCTAAGAAGCTGAGATTCTAAGTTTCTAAGATTTTATATGCTTTGCGAATCTTTGTCAAAGTTTTAAACTTTAACAAAGATAAAAATTACAAAATCCGCTTATTCTTTATTGAGTAAGCGGATTTTTATTTGGGCGTTACCTACGGCCGGGCTATCCGCTATATCTTTTGTTTTTTAAAGAAAAAAACAAAAGGATACCGCTTCTATCCCTAACGCAATCTCAGGTAAATAGAAGTTTAAAGCTTTTAATTTACATATAGTTTTGTCACTTCGATGGAGGAGAAGTCACATCCAGAGAGCAACGAACAGTAACTCCGCAATCAAAATCGCCAATCTTTGTCGAGTTACTAACGAAGGTTCCTCGTTCCTCGGGATGACAAGATTGTGAAAATTTAAAATCTGTTCAATCTGCAAAATCTGCGTGAATATTAATCAAGGACATTCAAAATCTTCAACCCAAATACAACACCATTTTGCTGAATTCCGCTTTGATAAGAATGAACATAATCAACTCTGAACAATTTAAATTTTCCGAAACCCAAATTATCCAGACCAACCGTAAATTCAGAATAAGGCTTTCTGCCGGGAATTGCTAAGGAATGAAAACCAAGATTCATTGTTGATTTTAGTAAATTCAGTAACGGAATTTTATTCATGATAAATCCGGTATCATTGTATTCCAGATGGTTTTCAAAGTAACTGTCGTTTGTACTATTGTTGTAATAAGGCATTAAATTAAAAACATTCAAATAACGGTCAGTTGTTCCAATATGGGTTTGGTTTCCGTTAAAATGTCTGTAATCGATAAAAGAAATATTTTTGGCATTATAGAATTTCCCTGCTCTCAAATTCATTCCTAAAATTCCTTTGTTTCCTAGTGATAAATCATATTGAACAGCTGCGCCGATTCTTTCAAATTCATATTTTTTTTCGCTCGCAGCAAAGGCTTTTTCAAAGACTAAAAATACAGTTGGATATTTGTCATCTTTAAAATTATATCTACCGTCTGGTCTTGAAATGTATTTATTTCCAAAATTAATTCGTGCAGTCAAAGCAGCTTTAAACAAATGATGCTGGTCAAAAGCCGGAGTATCAAAATCATTTGGCGCAAGCGGATTATTAGACGAATAAAAATCATCTCTTTTAAAGAACGAATAATCAGTAGTATTAAATAGTGGTTTGCGTTGTTCATACGCCACTTTTCCATTCAAATTTATTCCGTTTGCAACATCTTGAGCATAATTAATCTGAGCAAATTCCAGATTATACAATTTCATATAATTGTCTTTAAAGAATAGGGAACTTATAGAATTTACAAATTTACTTATCGGTTCTGCGGCATTAAATTGGGCCACTTTCGTTCCTCCGGAAATGCCAATTGTAGCATAATTGATATTGTTGAATTTATGATTAAATTCTCCAATAACACGAAAACGCTCATCAGAAAAACCATAATTAAAAGTAGTTTTAACAGAAGTGCTTTTTCCTTCCTCTTCATTCCATTTTTTGAAAGAAAAACCAGAATCCAGATTAAATCCCTGAACCGTATTAAAACTCAAAGAAGTAATATTTAATAAACCATCGTAACTAAAAGAGTATTTTTTGAAAGTATTTTTATAATCGTAACCCGCTAAAATATCCCAAACTTTAAATTTGTTATTTTTTGCATCAACAGAATCGGTATATTTTTGAGATTTTCGAATGATTAGTAAACTGTCTTTTTTTGTATAATCCGTGCTTTCTTCAAGCGTGAGTGGAATAGGACGAATTTCATTCCAAAAGGCATTGTCTTTTTTATTGGCATTGGCTTCAAAAGCAACAATTTCATTGGTAAAAGTTTTCTT
The DNA here is from genome assembly GCF_979258275.1 of Flavobacterium sp. AC274. Classification (NCBI taxonomy): domain Bacteria; kingdom Pseudomonadati; phylum Bacteroidota; class Flavobacteriia; order Flavobacteriales; family Flavobacteriaceae; genus Flavobacterium; species Flavobacterium sp. AC274. The sequence goes on from NZ_OZ409852.1 coordinate 1,651,309, forward strand.
TTCGAATGAATCCGGAAATTCATAATTCGAATAAATATAATTGAATTGTCCCGAAAATTTCACACCAAAAATACCGGCATTAAAAGAAAGTGTCTGTGCGTTTTTAGACCAGATTTTGTTTGTAGCATTATAATTAAAGCTCTGTTTTAAAGTCATTACCTCAGTAAATTCATTTTTCATTCGGTAACCTTTTATATCCAGATCAATTGCATAAATAGCAAAACTGTCATCAACAATATAAATGTAACCTTCAAAAACGGGTTCTTTATCGCGTTTTGGGATTACTTTTATTTTGTTGATTTCCTGATTATTAGAGTCAAAAAAAGTTCCTTCTAGTTTGTATTTGTAATAATTAAAAGCATTGTCGGCAATAGGAGAGATAAGTCTGACATCAAAATCTAAAGTATTATCATAAAAATCATAATAAGACAAAGAGGCAGTATTATAACTATAACCTTTATTGTTTCCTGAAATTCGCGAAGCAACAATTTTCTCTTTTAGTTTATTGGGTTTTTCAAAAGTAATTTTTGAAACGGTCTCGGATAAATACAAAATCCCGGTTCCCGTCGAATCCAGGTTAGAAGCCATATCATCGCCAAGATCTACTTTTTGTCCGAGGATTTTTTTAGGCAAATCTTTAACCTTAAACATTCCTTTCGAATAAAAATCGGCTGTATATCGGGAAGTTTTTTGAGAGTTTTCTTTTTTGTTTGCAATTGCATTTTTTATAATGGCATTTGCAGGATTGTTCTTCGGGTCAATTACAACCTCGTTTAAGGTAAAACTTTCCTCCAGCATTTTCACATCCAAAGTAATTGTTTTAGAATCTGTAGAAACTGTGATTTTCTGAGTTTTAAACCCCAGGTATTGAAAAATGATTCTGTTTTTTCCTGTTTCTTTTATATTAAGCTGATATTTTCCCTGCTCGTTTGAGGTTGTTGTGTATGTGTTTTCTTCAAAAACAGAAACAAAAGGCAACGGATTTCCTTTTTCATCGGTAATAGTTCCTTTGATTTGAGCAAAATTTGTAATCGAAAAAAATAAAAAGGCAAGTAAAATGTAATTTTTCATAGAGGCTTTTTCTCTAACAAAAATAGGATATGTTGAGACTGAGCTTATTAAAAATTTGTTAAATTGCTATCAGGCGTAGTACTTTAGACATAGCCAACGGTTTCAACCGTTGTGGCACACATGTATTTTTACGATCAGTATCCCACGGTTGAAACCGTGGGCTATATTTGAAAATAATATGATTTCAGAGATGAAAGGAATATTGAGTTTTTCCCTTCGATTAAAATATTTTACAAAAAAGACTGAATAGCCAATTCGTAGCTTTTTAATCCAAAACCTAAAATAACGCCTTTGGCATTTCCGGATAAATACGATTGATGCCTGAAACTTTCGCGTGCGTATGTATTTGAAATATGCACTTCGATAACGGGAGTTGTAACGGCTTTAATCGCGTCACCTAAACCTATAGAAGTATGTGTGTATGCGCCGGCATTTAAAATGATTCCGTCAAATGTAAAACCAACTTCCTGAATTTTCCCTATCAATTCACCTTCAATATTGCTTTGATAATAAGTAAGTTCAACGTTTGGAAATTTATGTTCCAGTCTTTCAAAATAATCTTCAAAAGTTTCACTTCCGTATACTTCAGGTTCTCTTTTTCCTAAAAGATTCAAATTCGGTCCGTTGATTATAGCGATTTTCATATTTAAGTTATTTTGAAAAATCTAGACTTTTTAACCCATATAAGTAATACAAGTTCAATTAATCTAAAGTTAGTTTTTTATTGAGAATTAAATTTTGCAATTGACATTGACATTGATTTTTTGCAATTGCCATTGCCATTTGAACTTTGTAAAAATAAAAAAACCGTTCTAATTAACAGAACGGTTTTTATAAAAGTATGTGATATTATTTTAGAACATAAATCCTGCAGATAATTGTACTGTAGAGTTTTTAATATCGGCATTTTTTGAAGCTTCTGTTAGACCTAAGCCATAACGACCCTGAACAAAAAAGTTTTTGGTGATTTTATATCCTAAACCGGCATTAAGTCCAAATTCGAATGTTTCTCCATCTTCAACATCAAAGTCATTTTTTTCGCTTACTAAAAATGATGCCTGTGGACCAACTTCAAGACTAAATGAATCTGTTAAGTAAAACTTGGCCATTACAGGAATAGAGATATAACCTAATTCGTTTTTAAATTCCTGAGCTGCATTTTTATACGTTGCTCCCTGAGTTGAGTATAAAAGCTCTGGCTGAACAGAAAATCTTTCTAGTAGTTTAATCTCTGCAACTAAACCTGCGTGAAAACTTGTGATACCTTCTTTATCAAAATTTTGTTCTGGAAATGCGTCTCCAGTTTGGCTTGCAAAATTTACCCCGCCTTTAACACCTATTTGTAACAATTGTGCCTGAATTGTAGCTGATGTTGCCATGAACAATACAGCTGCTAAAAGTATTTTTTTCATAGAATTACCTTTTTAAGATTAAAATTGTTTTATACTATTAAAACTAAGTATTCTTCATTTTATTGTTTTTATATTTCGGATTCAATAATTAACAAAATTCACATTTTTGTCAATATTAACAATTCTTTAAAATTTGTAATTTAACACGTTTGTTTTGATTTATAATACGTTAACTATTTGTGCGATTTTATTTAACATGATTTTATCTATAATAACTAACATTATTTGTTAAAAAACAAATTGATTTTTATGAAGTATAGTTTTATATTTGGTTAATTAATTTTAACCAAAACAAATAAAATGAGAAAAATTATTTTATCTGCAATTGCAGTAATGGCATTTGGATTCACAAATGCTCAGGAAACAAGATTTGGAGTAAAAGGAGGTCTTAATATTTCCACAGTAGTTGGAGGAGATGTTGAAAATACTAAATCTTTAGTAGGATTCCACGTTGGGGGTTTTGCAGAAATTCATATTGTTCAGAGATTTTTTATCCAGCCAGAACTTTTGTTCTCAACTCAAGGTACTAAAGTTGATGGTCCTTTTGGAGTTGATGGCGATATAAAACTGAATTATTTGAATATTCCCGTATTGGCTAAATATTATATTGTAGATAAAAAATTTAGTGTCGAAGCCGGACCGCAATTAGGTGTTTTATTATCAGCTAAAGCAGAAGATGAAGATATTAAAGATTTTACCCGATCAGTAGATTTTGGGTTTAATATAGGTGCTGGATTTAATTTTACTGATAATCTTTCAATAGGTCTTCGTTACACTATTGGCTTATCTCCTCTTTCTGATGAAGATATTGATAATGAAGATGATTATTATGACAGTGCTAAAAATAGTAACCTTGCATTGTCTTTGGCATATAAATTCTAAAATATTGTTTTAAAATTTAACAAAAGCCTTCCAAATATGGGAGGCTTTTCTTGTTATAATGACTTGTTAATTTATTTTAACATAATTAGGTCTAATTATTAAATTATTTGTTAAAAAACAAATCCTTTTACACTAACTATAGTTTTATATTTGCCACTGAATTTTAACCATAAACAAATAAAATGAAGAAAATTATTCTATGTGCTATTGCAATAATGGCATTTGGGTTTGCAAATGCCCAAAAAACTAGATTTGGAGTAAAAGGTGGTCTTAACATCGCTACTATTGGTGGTGATAATCGTGCCAATGCATTAATTGGTGTTCAATTAGGTGGTTTTGCTGAGATTAATGTTTGGAAAAAATTATACATTCAGCCAGAACTTTTGTTTTCTACACAGGGAGCTAAATTTGATCGTTATTATGGTGACCGTGACCGTACTATAAATTTAAGCTATATCAATGTTCCTGTAGTAGCTAAATATTACATTACAAAACAATTTAGTGTTGAAGCTGGACCACAACTTGGATTATTAGTTTCTAGTAACATTGACAATGAAAAATCAGTTGATGCTGGTTTTAATTTAGGAGCTGGATATAATTTTACAGATAATTTTTCTGTAGGTGCTCGTTACACTATTGGTTTAACAAGCGTTTACGATTACGATTATAATGGTAATGATGGTTATTACTATAATGATAGATATACAAACAACGTTTTAGCATTAACTGCTGCATACAAATTCTAATATTTTTTAGAATATATAATGCCTTCCCTAATCCGGAAGGTTTTTTTATTGAATTTTTATTTTGAGAGAAAAAAGCTACATTTGTTTTCGATAAAAGTGAAAAAAATGAAGAAGATTATCTTACCTGCTATTGCAGTTATGTTATGCGGTTTTGTAAACGCTCAGGATTTTAAAGTAGGAATAAAAGGCAGTTTAAACTTGTCAAGCTGGGCTGGAGATACTCGTGGACTGAATTTAAGACCAATGTTTGGAGTCAATATCGGTGCTCTAACCCAAATCAAATTATCTGATAAATTCGATATTCAACCTGAGGTTTTGTATTCTAATCAGGTTACAAAAATGAAAAATGCTGGGGCCAATGTATTTGGTGTTTATGATACAGGAGATATTAAATGGAATCTTTCCTATGTAAATGTGCCAGTTCTCTTTAAATATTCTGCAGATGAAAAATCTTTTATTGAGGCCGGACCACAAGTTGGGTTTTTAACATCGGCAAAAATATCAACTAAATTAACTCAATATAGTCCAATTGTAAAACAGGGTGTTAAAGAAGCGTTTGAATCTATTGATTTTGGTTTTGTTATTGGTGTCGGTTATAATATTAATCAGCATTTAATGGCTGATCTTCGTTATAATATAGGTTTATCAAATATTGCAAAAACTGAATCTGGAGACGATACAAAAATCCGTAATAGTGTTTTGGCGTTATCTCTCGCTTACAAGTTCTAATATCATAAAACCTTCCCTAATCCCGAAGGTTTTTTATGCTAAAAATGTTTTACTTTGTAAATATGAAATGGAATACTTATATCAAAGATTATCAATCGTATTTACGCATCGAAAGAGGATTGTCTAAAAATACAATCGAAAATTACGGTTTCGATATTGAGCGATTGTGTCTTTTTTTAGAAACCAATCAAATTGAAGTTTCTCCCATAAATATTACTGACGAAGCGGTACAGGAATTTATTTATTCGGTTTCAAAAGAAGTAAATCCACGTTCGCAGGCCAGAATAATTTCCGGGTTGAAAAGCTTTTTTAATTATTTGATTTTTGAAGATTATAGAAAAGACAGTCCATTAGAATTAATCGAATCGCCAAAAACAGGGCGTAAGTTGCCGGATACTTTATCTGTTTCTGAAATTGATGCGCTTATTGCCGCGATAGATTTGAGTTCGAATGAAGGCGAGAGAAACCGCGCAATGCTGGAAACTTTATACGGTTGCGGACTTAGGGTTTCTGAGCTGGTTTCGCTTAAAATTTCTGATTTATTTTTTGAAGAAGGTTTTGTTAAAATCACAGGTAAAGGAAATAAAGAACGTTTTGTTCCTATTGGAAAATTAACGCAAAAATATATTGAGATTTACCAAAACTCAATTCGGAATACAATAAATATCAAAAAAGGTTTTGAAGATACGCTGTTCTTAAATAGAAGAGGGGGACAGCTTACACGTTCGATGATTTTTGCCATTATAAAAAATCTGGCTCTACAAATCAATCTGCATAAAAACATTAGTCCGCATACATTGCGTCATTCTTTTGCAACACATTTGCTTGAAAACGGTGCAGATCTTAGATCAATTCAGTTAATGCTTGGACATGAGTCGATTACAACTACAGAAATTTATGTGCATTTAGATCGAAGTTTCCTGAAAGAAGTGATGCATTCTTTTCATCCACGGAAATAAGTTTGAGTATAATTCTTTCAAAATTATAATTTTATGTAATAAAAATTAATACCTTGTCTTAAATTTTTACATTAATAGAGGTAGAAAACAATAACTTAAGTCTTTTTCTGTTTTTGGTTTGAAGATTATTTTAATAATTGAATTTGCATTAAAAGAGAATATATGGTTTTTGATTTATATGAAAATGAGGACTGTTTAGAAGTGAATAATTTTTATAAAAAGTTATTTGCTGAAATGCCTGATTTACTTTTTCAGTTTATTATCGATTGTAATAATAATTACAGTTTTCCGCTAGTCAGTAAATCTGCCGATGATATTTTTGAACTTCCGTCAAGTACATTTTCAAATGAAAGTATATTAGTAATTTACAATCGAATTCATCCCAATGATCGGGATTTGTTTTTTCAGTCTTTGGTTAAATCTCGAAGAGAAGTTAAGCCGTGGATACTTGAATTCAGAGCAATTTTACCCAAAAAAGGATTGCGCTGGTTTAAGATTTCTTCAAAAACCGAATTGGCTTTAGATGGTTGTGTGAGTTTTTACGGGCATGTTTCGGATATTACAGACTTAAAAGATAAAGAAGAAAAATTACGTATTTCCGAAGAACGTTTTCAGTTTGCCCTCGAAGCTTCAACCGCGGGAATCTGGGATTGGAATATGGTTACAAACAGTGTTTTCTATTCTTCTCTTTCACTTAAAATTTTAGAATTAGATTCGGCAGATATTTTTGACGAACCCGAACGTTGGGATAAAATTGTGCATCCTGACGACCTTCCAAAATATTATTCAGACATACAGGAACATTTTGATAATAAGATTCCTTACTATGAAAATTATCATCGTGTAATGACTTCCAGCGGAAATTATAAATGGATTTTAGATCGTGGAAAAGTTATAGATCGTGATGAAAACGGAAAACCATTGCGAGTTATAGGAACCCATACTGATGTTTCTCTTCAAAAAGAAAAAGAATTAGAACTTTTAAAAACAATGAAACTCTACAGCGACCAAAATAGTCGTTTATTGAATTTCTCGCATATCGTTTCGCATAATTTAAATACACAGGCAGGAAATATAAAATCGATTCTGGATTTTATTGATGCCGATGTTGATAAAGTAAATATCAATGAAATGTTGGTTCATCTAAGAACTGTTTCTAATGATTTGAATGAAACAATTTCTAATTTAACCCAAATTGTAAAAACACAAAGCAATATTAATATTGCCGTTATGCCTTTACGACTAAAGGAATATATTGATAAAACCGTTACTACAATTAAAGGCTACGATAAACAAACGAATGTTACGATTGTAAATAATGTGCCTGAATATTTAACGATCAATTTTAATCCGGCTTATCTGGAAAGTGTATTGTTGAATTTTGCCACAAATGCAATAAAATACCGCCATCCTGATAGAGATCCTGTTATTACTTTTGATTTTGCCATCGAACCCGACGGGCATAAATCATTAAAAATTACAGATAATGGTTTAGGAATCGATTTGGCTGTTTATGGTGATTTGTTATTCGGAATGTATAAAACATTTCACAAACATCAGGAAGCCCGGGGAATTGGTTTATATATCACCAGAAATCAAATTGAAGCCATGAAAGGGACGATTTCTGTAGAAAGTGAAGTAGGAGTGGGAACGAGTTTTAAAATCGTCTTTAATGATATGTAAGATTTGTTTAAACATATAGGAACATAGATTTCATAGTTTAAAAATTAGGAAAAGACATTTCACTTGCATTAAAACATATAGCTGTCTAATTATTTTTAACGCAAAGAACACAAAGGTTTTTCGCAGAGTTCACTAAGATTTAAGTTGTGTTTACACAATCTAAGTTCGCAAAGCTTTGTGAACTTTGTGTTTTTACTAGTATATTTAAAAAACTTTGCGTTCTCCGTGGTTAATTTTTTCTCTCTCTACAGGTTTTCGTGTTGATCTGTATTATAAAATATACACAACGTTAGAGATGATGTAGTGTAAAAACAAAAGGCTATCTGTTAAGATAGCCTTTTGTTTTTTATATTTAAGTTGAGATTATTTAGCAATATTAACCGCTCTTGTTTCTCTAATTACAGTCACTTTTACCTGACCTGGATAAGTCATTTCAGTTTGGATTTTTTGTGAAATTTCGAAAGATAAATTTGCTGCGTTATCATCAGAAACTTTTTCGCTTTCTACAATTACACGAAGTTCTCTACCAGCCTGGATTGCATAAGCATTTTTTACACCGCTAAATCCGTAAGCTACTTCTTCAAGATCTTTCAAACGTTGAATGTAAGAATCTAAAACCTGACGTCTTGCGCCTGGTCTTGCACCTGAAATAGCATCACAAACCTGAACTATTGGAGAAAGTAATGATTTCATTTCAATCTCGTCGTGGTGAGCTCCAATAGCGTTGCAAACTTCTTCTTTTTCACCGTATTTCTCAGCCCATTGCATACCTAATAAAGCGTGAGGTAAATCACTTTCAGTATCCGGAACTTTACCAATATCGTGAAGTAAACCAGCTCTTTTTGCCAGTTTTACATTTAAGCCTAATTCAGCCGCCATGATACCACAAAGTTTAGAAACTTCTCTTGAGTGTTGCAATAAGTTTTGTCCGTAAGATGAACGGTATTTCATTCTACCCACAACTTTAATAAGTTCCGGGTGTAAACCGTGAATTCCTAAATCGATAACCGTACGTTTACCAACTTCGATAATTTCGTCGTCGATTTGTTTCGCTGTCTTAGCAACAACTTCTTCAATACGTGCCGGGTGAATACGTCCGTCAGTTACTAATTTGTGCAATGACAAACGAGCAATTTCTCTACGAACCGGATCAAAACAAGAAAGAATAATAGCTTCCGGTGTATCATCAACAATGATTTCAACTCCGGTTGCAGCTTCAAGCGCTCTAATGTTACGCCCTTCACGACCAATAATTCTACCTTTTACATCATCAGATTCGATGTTAAAAACAGAAACGCAATTTTCAACAGCTTCTTCTGTTCCAACTCTTTGAATAGTGTTGATGATAATTTTCTTAGCTTCTTGCTGAGCTGTAAGTTTTGCCTCTTCAATTGTTTCCTGAATATGAGACATTGCTTTACTTTTAGCTTCGGCTTTTAAACCTTCTACTAATTGTTCTTTTGCTTCGTCAGCAGAAAGTCCTGAAATTACTTCTAATTGTTGTAATTGGCTTTTGTGTAATTTGTCTACTTCGGCTTGTTTTTTATCTAAAACTTCAATTTTATTAGTATATTCAAGCGTTTTAGCTTCAAAATCATCATTTACTTTTTTAGCTTTTGATAATTCATTTGAAACCTGAGATTCTTTGTCGCGAACTCTTTTTTCTACTTCGGCAACTTTTTTGTCTCTTGCCAAAATAACTTGTTCATGCTCTGATTTTAATTCGATAAATTTCTCTTTTGCCTGAAGAATTTTATCTTTTTTAATATTTTCAGCCTCTAAATTTGCATCTTTTAAAATGGAAGCTGCTTCTTTTTTAGCGTTTTTGATTAAGTTAGAAATATTGCTTTTTTCGATAATTTTAGCGATTGCAAAACCTGCTGCAATCCCTACAATACCTGAAATAATGATCGTTATGATGTCCATGTTTGTTAAAATTTATATATAAAAAAAGCCTACATTAATTGCTTGAATAAACTCGTAAAGACAAGTTTTGAGCTAACTCACTGTTCAAGTTTCCAAGCCGAAGCATGGCATACTATAGTAGCGACGATTTGCTCATTCTAATTTGTTAGTGTTGAGTTTACCAATTGTGAACTAATGTAGGCAGTATCTTAGTTTCTGTAAAGAACGTTTAATTTTCGAGATATTGATCTAAAAGCGAATTTAATCTTTTAATTCTTTCGATGGTTTCTTCTCCATCGATTGCGTTATCAATTTGTTTTTGTTCTACTTGTGAAGCAAACTGAAGGGCACACATGGCCAATACATCTTGCTTATCGCGAACTGCGTAACTTTCTTCGAATTGCTTTATCATAGCATCAATTTTTTTAGAAGCACTTCTAAGTCCTTCTTCCTGAGTAGGTTCTACCGTTAACGGGTAAACTCTGTCTGCGATTGATATTTTAATTCTAAGCTTTCCGTCCATGTTTTTCTAGTCAGATAATTGTGCTATACAGTGATCTATTTCGCGAATTAATGAATTTATTTTAAGCTTTGTCTCTCTCTTGTTATTGTCGCTGCCGAGCAACGAATTGGCTATTTTAAGTGTATCATACTGCTTCTTCAAAGCTTCCATTTCTTCAGATTGTTTCTGGATGATTTGCGCAGCTTTGGCTAGTTGTAATCGTAATTCCTGATTGTTTTTCTCCAACCCCTTTGACTTCTCAAAAAGCTTTTCGATCTTATATTCAAGAGTATCAATTATTTCGGCAATTACACTCATTATAAATCCTATTCATTACTTAATCATACAAAGTTAGTATTCCTTTTTATTAATGCAATTTTTTATCGATTTTTTTGCATTAAAAATAGGCAAATAAATGAATTTCAGTGAATTGTATTTTTGTAGCCAAATCCTCGGTTTTTGCTGGTTAATTTTTTATCTTAGCAAAAATGTTGCTTATGAGATTTTCACTATTTACCTTATTTTTTTGTAATTTATTTTTTGCCCAAAACCAATACCCAAAAGATTATTTCAGCCCTCCCTTAGATATTCCGATGCAGCTTTCGGGGAATTTTGGAGAGTTGCGACCTAATCATTTTCATGCTGGTTTTGACTTAAAAACAAATCAAAGAGAAGGTTTAAATGTGTATGCTGTTGCCGATGGATATGTTTCGAGAATCAAAATTTCGACTTTTGGAAACGGAAAATGCATTTATATTACACACCCAAACGGGTACACTTCTGTTTACGGGCATTTGCAAACTCCAGTTGGTGCCATTCAGGATTATGTTTTAAAAACACATTATAAAGAAAAAGCTTTTGAAATTGAAATGTTTCTAAAACCGGATGAACTGCCGGTTACAAAAGGGCAAATAATTGGGCTTTCCGGAAATACAGGATCTTCAGAAGGTCCGCATTTGCATTTTGAATTTCGCGATTCTAAAACTGAATTTGTAATCAATCCAATGTTTTTTGGCTTTGATAAAAATCTAAAAGACACTAAAAAACCAACTATTTCAAATGTGCTCGTTTATCCGCTTGACGGAACAACGGCAAATCAGTCAAAATTGCCTTTGCTATTAAATCTTTCGCTTCAAAAAGATGGAACTTATCTGGCTAACAAAGTAAAAGCAAACGGTAAAATTGGTTTCGGAATCACGGCTGTTGATTTTGATGATGTTTCGGGAAATAGAAATGGCGTTTATAATGTTTCGACTTTTTTCAACGGAAATCAAAATTATAATTATCAATTCAATACGTATTCGTTTGATGAAATGCGCTATATAAACGCGTTGGTTGATTATCCGAGATATAAAAAATCCGGACAAAGAGTGCAGAAGTTATTCATGAAAACACCTTTTGCCCTGAGTATTATTAAAACAGATTCGCTTCGCGGAATAGTGCCGGTTGAGCCTAATTTGGCGTCGACCTATCGTATTGAAGTTTCTGATTATTTTGGAAATTTAAATTCAGTAAATGTTCCCATCGAATATGATTCGGCTACACCAATTGTCAATGCAGAACCTGTTACTTCAAAATATTTTGTAAAATATAACAGGGATACCAACTTCGAAAAAGATAATATGTCGGTATTTTTTCCGGCAGGAACTTTCTATGATGATTTTAATATGAATTTTGATGTAAAAAACAACAAAATTTATATTCATGAAGATGTAATTCCTGTACATTCAAATTTCACGATTACTATTAAAGACAGCACTTATTCTGAAACTTTAAGAGATAAACTGTACATAGGAAAAAATAACAGTTATAACGGAACAATTAGAAAAGGTGATGTTTTTACCGCTAAAGCAAAAATTTTAGGACAATATGGTTTGGTGCTCGATACCATAGCGCCGGTTATTAAAATAGCAAAACCAATTCAGGATAAATGGATTAGCGATATGAAATCGATTCAGTTTACAATTGGCGACAGTTTATCCGGAATTAAATCGTACAACGGTTATTTAAACGGAAATTGGGTCCTGTTTGAATATGATAATAAAACCAGAAAAATTACGCACAAGTTTGATGCTGATAGCCTTGTTGCAGAAGGTGCAAACGATTTAAAAATTGAAGTGGTTGATAATGTAGGTAATTCTGCTATCTTTGAAACTCACTTTTTTAGAAGTCAACAAAAATAAAACCAAAACGTTTGAACCAGAGTAAATTAATATTCGTTTTCCTTTTTTTGTGCATTAGTTCTATCTCATTTGCTCAAAATGCTCGTGTAAAAGGAATTATTTTAGATAGTGAAAAACGTCCCGTTTCTGATGTGAATATTGTCGCTTCAGGAAGTTCTTCTAAAACCGATTCCAATGGTTTTTTTGAAATAGAAATTCCTTCGAATAAAAAAACATCCCTGATTTTTACTCATATTTCATTAAAAATGATGAGTCTTACGGTGAATTTAAAACCGAATGAGATTTTTGTTTTTAATCCGGTTATGAGTAATTCGGCAGAGCAAATGGGAGAAGTTTTTGTTTCTTCGAATAATAAAAAACGCGTTCAGGGAATTACGGTTATTGATGCCTCAACGATCAAGAAAATTCCAGGGGCAAACGCCGGAATCGAAAATGTACTGAAAACTTTACCAGGGGTAAATTCAAATAACGAATTGAGTACGCAATATGCCGTTCGAGGTGGAAATTATGATGAAAATTTAGTTTATGTAAACGAAATTGAAGTCTATCGTCCATTTTTAATTCGTTCGGGACAGCAAGAAGGTTTGAGTTTTACCAATACAGATTTAGTTCAGAACGTAGATTTTTCTGCCGGTGGTTTTCAGGCAAAATTTGGCGATAAATTATCTTCCGTTTTAGATATTACGTATCGAAAGCCAACCGAATTTGGCGCAGCTTTAGAAGCCAGTTTTCTTGGCGGAAGTGTTGCTGTTGATGCTGTTTCTAAAAATAAAAAATGGTCTGCCGTAACTGGGGTTCGTTATCGAAACAATAGTTTACTTGTAAATAGTCAGGATACACAAACCAATTATACGCCAACTTTTGTTGATGTTCAGACGAATATCAATTATGATATTTCTGAGAAATGGCAAATGAGTTTTTTAGGAAATATTTCGCGAAATAAATATTTATATCAGCCTTTAACCCGCGAAACTAAATTTGGAACCATAGATCAGCCTATGGCTTTGGCGGTTTATTATGAAGGTCAGGAAAAAGATCAATATGATACTTATTTTGGCGCTTTAAAAACTACTTATAAAGTCTCGCCAGGTTTTACCTTAAAATTGATTGGTTCAATATTTCACACAACAGAACAGGAACATTTTGATATTTTGGCACAATATCGTTTAGGAAATGTAAATGCTGATGGTGAAACCGATATCGACAATGTTGATTTTACACGCGGAATTGGTTCTCAACTCAATCACGCGCGAAATGATCTGGATGCTTTAATTGCAAATGCAGAAATTAAAGGTTTTAAGGAATGGAGTAATAGTCAGTTAGAATTTGGTTTAAAATATACCAGAGAATCCATTCGTGATAGAATAGTAGAGTGGGAGATGATTGATTCTGCAGGATTTTCAATCAATCCGCCAATTATTCCAATAAATAATCAGCCATACGAACCTTACACCGGACCTTTGCTGCCTTATCAGGATGTTCGTGCGACTAATTTTAATACCATAAACAGATATTCTGGTTATGCGCAATATAACAATCAATCAGAGATTGGTTCAAGCCAAATTTGGTATAATATTGGAGCACGTTTCCAGAGTTGGGATGTTTCCGGTGCAGCGGTCGAAGGAAAAAATCAAATTGTTTTTAGTCCGCGTGCGCAATTTGCCTTAAAACCAGATTGGGATATGGATATGGTTTTCAGACTTTCGGGAGGATTGTATCATCAGCCGCCATTTTATAGAGAACTTCGTGATTTAAATGGTGTTGTAAATCCAAATGTAAAAGCGCAGGAATCTGTACATATTGTTTTGAGCAACGATTATAATTTTAAAATGTGGAGCCGCCCGTTTAAATGGGTTGCTGAAATTTACTATAAATCGCTTTCAGATGTAAATGTGTATTCGATAGATAATGTTCGAATTCGCTATATCGCCAACAATAATGCAAAAGCGTATGCGCAAGGTCTAGATTTTAGATTAAACGGAGAATTTGTTCCCGGAACTGAATCTTGGATTAGTTTTGGATATTTAAAAACCGAAGAGAATTACGAAAACAAAGGGTATATCGCCCGACCAACAGATCAGCGTTTAAAATTTGCCATGTTGTTTCAGGATTACATGCCAAATATTCCGAGTGTAAAATTGTATTTGAATTTGGTTTATAATACAGGTTTACCAGGCGGTTCGCCATCTTATTCCGATCCATATTTGTATCAAAACAGATTAAATGATTACCGCAGAGCCGATGTTGGTTTTGCAAAGGTTTTTGTGGATAGCAATACACAAAGTTCTAAAACAGGCTGGATAAAAAACTTTAAGGAATTGTCTCTTGGTTTAGAAATCTTCAATCTTTTCAATAATCAAAATGCCATAACAAACACCTGGGTTCGCGATGTATATTCTAAAAATCAATATGCGATTCCAAATTACATGACTTCACGCGTTTTTAATGTGAAGCTGAATGCGAGGTTGTAACTAGTATTATTGCATTTTTGTAGATTTATCTCACGTCTTTATTGTAAGAATTAACTTTTTTATGCGTTTTATTTAGAGGAAGGTGGTAATTAAATTTAAACGAGATGGATAATTCTAAATTTTATAAGTTTTTAAAAGAAGAAACTGGAAAGTTTTTTGATGATGCATCACCCAACTGTTATATTGAAAAAGATTTAGAAATCTATGGAGATGAAGCGGAAGATTTTTTGATGAAGTTTTCAAGTGAGTTTAATGTAGATATAACTTCTTTTAATTTTGGAGAGCATTTCAATTCTGAAATAGATACAATTAGTTTGTGGATTTATAGTTTGTTTAATAAGGAAAAGAAAAAAGATTTGACAATAAACGATCTGAAAAAATCTTTAATCACTGGTAAGTTGGAATAAGATCTAATTTGATATACATACAATATACTACTTCACTAAACCTCAATAAAAATAAATAATACAATCAAAAATACTATATTTGATATTCCAATATAATTAGCATACATGAAAAACTATTTAAAATATATCGCCTTAGTAATCATCGGAACAGTAGTGAGTTGTAGAGATGAAGTGCAGAAGCAACCAAAAGTAATTTATGATGCTTCAAATAAAGCAAAAGTAGTAGCCAAGACAGATTCAACACAAATTGAAGTGGCTGATTTGCCTATTCAGATGGAAGGAACAAATTATTTAATTCATCCGGTTGGAGATTTACGTGTTTATGAAAGAGGTACAAAATCACGTTACGGATCTTCGAGCGTAAACGATTTGAGTTTTACAATTTCTAATTTAGGAGAATATGAAATTACAGGATATTTACAAAATCTGAAATTTCAAAAAACAGATTCAGATTCTATCCGACCTTTGTCTGATAAACCAGTTTTGATCTTAACAGCTACGTATTTAAAGCCTGTTGCTGATAAAACGAAGAATCAAATAATGGTTTACACTCTTGCTGACGCTGATACCAATAAAGATGGTAAAATTGATTCGGGAGATATTAAAACGTTATACTTAAGCAATATTAGCGGTGAACATTTTACCAAAATTTCTGAAGATTTTCAGGAATTAGTAGACTGGAGTTTAATTGAATCTAAAAGCCGTTTGTATTTTAGAACAATCGAAGATACCAACCAAAACGGACAATTCGATAAAAACGATGTTTTGCATTATAACTACATTGATTTAGCTTCTAAAAAATGGGAGGTTAAAAACTACAAACCGATATAAGGTTCTGAGATACTAAGATTCTAAGGGACTGAGGTTTTTAAATACCTTACACAAAAAACCATTTAAAAATTAACTGAAATAATTTTTAAATGGTTTTTTATTATCATCAAATAAAAAGAACCCTTTTGATTTTTCTATGTACGTAAAGCAAGAAAAAAAACTCAACATCTTAGAATCTTAGTATCTTAGAACCTTAGCAACTTAAAAAAAAATCTAAATCAAAATATCGCTTTCCAAATCTGATTTTTCTATTTCGAAATCAAAACCAAGTCTTTCTACCAATTCAATTACCAATTTTTTATACCAGTTTTCAGACTTTGGATGAATGTAGATTTTTTCAATTAACTGATTGATATCTACATTGATTTTTAACCCGTCGTTTAATTTAATGGTACTTTTTGAAGTATCAGTTAAAATGCGGACTTCGCGCTCATATTGAAAACTTTTTCGTTTAAATAAAAACGGAAAGAACAAATCATCAAACGGAATATATTCTTTTCTGTAATCGATATAATTGACCTCTCCAATATATTGATCAAAATTATTCTCTGGTTTTACTGCTTTTTGCAATCTGCCAATTGTTGACTGAATGGCTAATCCTTCGCTGTTTTGAGTGAAAATCTGCCACATCGCAAACGATTCGTATTCGTTGATGTGCCAGCTGCTCACAGCTACTTTTTCGCGATGTGTTTTGTAGTAATTTAAAAAGTCAGGATTATCAATGGCTAGCTTTTTTATCTCATCAAAAGTAGGTTCGCTGAAAGTTCCTTCATACTGATCTTCGAATTTATCCGAGCGGGACATGAATAATTTTTTAGACAATAATAAATCTAAAAATTTAGACAAATCAAGGTATTTCCAAACAATAGTATCCGGATCTTCAGGCAACTTTATATTTGGATTATTCAGGTACATTTCTTTAATATTTAGAGGGTTATACTCAAAAAAATGCCACAGATTACACAGATTTTAAAAGATTTTATTTCATTATTTATAAAAAAGAATCTGTGTTAATCTGTGTAATCTGTGGCTAAGCTAAAATATATCTTTTAATTACGATTCAAAAGACTGCATTGTAACCAATTTGTTATAAGTTCCGTTATGTGCAATTAGTTGGTCATGAGTTCCTTGTTCTACTATTTTTCCTTTTTGCATTACAACGATCAAATCCGCTTTTTGAATTGTCGAAAGTCGGTGCGCAATAACAATCGAAGTTCTGTTTTGCATCATATTTTCAAGAGCAACCTGAACAAATTTTTCACTTTCAGTATCCAGTGCTGATGTAGCTTCATCCAAAATCATAATTGGAGGATTTTTCAATACCGCACGCGCAATCGATAAACGTTGTTTTTGTCCGCCGGAAAGTTTATTTCCGCTATCACCAATATTGGTATAGATTCCCAAAGGTAATTCTTGTACAAATTCAAAAGCATTAGCGATTTTCAACGCTTCAATAATTTCATCATCTGTAGCATCTAATTTTCCTAGGGAAATATTTGCTTTTATAGTATCATTAAACAAAATGCTGTCTTGTGTTACCAATCCCATTAAACTACGAAGTGATTGCAAATTCATGTCTTTAATGTTGATTCCATCAATAGAAATAACACCGTCATTAACATCGTAAAAACGCGTTAATAAATTAGCAATTGTACTTTTTCCACTTCCCGATTGTCCAACAAGGGCAACGGTTTGTCCTTTTTTAATTTCAAGAGAAAAATCTTTTAAAACCGTTTCTTCTTCGTATTTAAAATTAATGTTTTGAACCGTTATATTGTTATCAAAAGATGTTTTTTCGATTGCATCGGGTTTAGAAGTAATTGGGTTTTCCTGATCCAAAATTTCTAAAACACGATCTGCAGCTGCATTTCCTCTTTTTACTCCGTAAGAAGCTTTTGAGATTGCCTTTGCAGGAGTAAGGATGTTGTAAGCTAATCCCATGTAGGCTATAAACGAGGCACTTTGTAGTGTTTTGTCAATTAAAACCATTTGTCCGCCATACCATAGCAAGATGGCAATTACAGTAATTCCCATAAATTCACTCGCAGGGGAGGCAAGGTTTTGGCGATTACCAATGTTGTTTGATAAGTTGAAAAAACGTTCTGTAGAATTTTGAAAAACAGTATTGAAATAGTTTTCAGAGTTATATCCTTTTACGACTTTCAATCCCCCAATAGTTTCTTCTATGGTTGATAAAAAAGTACCTTGTTCCTGTTGTGCTTTGGTAGATTGTTTTTTTAACTGCTTTCCAATTAATGAAATAATATATCCGGATACGGGAATAAAAATAAATACAAACAAGGTAAGTTTAGCACTAATAATTAGCATTGCAATTATTGTAAAAATGATCGTCAAAGGTTCTTTTACAATAAGTTCTAATATTGCTAAAAACGAAGTCTGAACCTCGTTTACGTCAGCCGAAATTCTGGAAATAACGTCTCCTTTTCTTTTTTCAGAATAAAAAGCCAACGGTAATTCAAGTGTTTTTTTATACATCGCATTTCGCATATCTCTCAGAACACCATTTCGTAAAAAAGTGATAAAAAACATTGCCAGATAATCGGCCAGATTTTTTAGTAAGAATATAGAAATGATAATCGCAACCATTATAGATAAAACGTAACCCGGCTCATGCGTGCCTTTTGTTGTTGTAATATAATAGCTTAAATAATCTTCACCATATTTCTGAATTTCCAGAATTCCTTGGTATTCCGGTTTTACCGTAATTTGTTTGTTTTTGTCAAAAAGTACCTGAAGCATCGGTATTAACGCAACAAAAGAAAGTGTGCTAAAAAGCGCATATAAAACATTAAAAAAGATGTTTAAGAAAGCGTATTTTTTATATGGATATATAAAAGGAACTATTTTTTTGAAATTACTCATTTATTTATAGATGTTATTTTCTGCTATTGCAATTGCTTTTTCCAGTTTTTCCAGCAATAATTTTTTTCTGGTAGTTGGGTTAAATATGCTGATACTTTTATTTGTTCGTCATTATCCAGCATTAAATAATTTATTTGTTCTGGAGATTTTTCACTGCACAAAATTAATCCAATTGGTTTGTTTTCGCCTTCTTTTTGTTCATTTTTCTCAAGCCAACGCAAATATAATTCCATTTGGCCTTTATAACCGGCTTTAAACTTCCCTAATTTCAAATCAATAGCAACTAACCGGCGCAAACCGCGATGGTAAAAAAGTAAGTCAATGTAAAAATCTTCGTCGTCGATTGTGATTCTTTTTTGGCGGGCAAGAAAAGCAAATTCGCTTCCCATTTCGGTAATGAAATTTTGCAATTGTGCCAAAATAGAACTTTCAAGATCTTTTTCAGAATAACTATCGTGAAGTCCTAAAAAGTCCAAAAAATAAGGATCTCTAAAGGTTAGATCCGGACTAATTTGTTTTTCTGATTTTAAAAGTGCTAAGTCGTTGATGATGGTTTCCTCAGGCTTTTTACTAATAGCAGTTCTTTCAAAAAGCATACTGTCAATTCGTTCCTGTAAAGTTCTTACGCTCCATCTTTCATGAACGCTCATCTGAATGTAAAACTCTCTTTTAATATCGTTTTCAATATAAATTAAAGTTCTGATATGGGACCAACTCAATTTTGCACACAGTGTGTGCAAAATTGTAAAGTCCTCAATTGTAGAGTTTAACTTGACAAAGCTTTGTAAGTTTCGTTTGTTAAAGCCTATTCCGTATTTGTCAGTTAAAGCAATGCTTAATGCTGGAATTATCTTTTTGCCATAATCTGCGCGATCATTTTTTAGAATTTCTTCGTTGATCGTTTTTCCAATATTCCAATATAATAAAGTTAATTCCTGATTAACCGTTTTGGCAACAAAATGACGAGTCTGATCTATTAATCCGATAATTGAATTTAATAGTTTCGGCTGATTATTTATATCAGGTTTGTCACTCATTATTATTTACTTCAATTGCATTCCTGCAATGATATTTTGTATTTTCTGGTCTAAGAAACTTTCTGCGGCGTCAAAATCCTGAACTGATTCTAATTCAGCATTAACGCTGATATAGAATTTAATTTTTGGTTCAGTACCACTTGGTCTTGCGCAAATTTTAGAACCGTCTTCAGTATAATAAATCAATACGTTTGATTTCGGAATATCCATTGCAGATTCTTCGCCAGTCAATAAATTTAAGGCAATAGATGATTGATAATCTTCAACCATAATTACGCGTTGTCCGTTGATTTCTTTTAATGGATTTTCACGTAAATCAATCATCATCTGATTAATTTCCTGTAAGCCTTCCATTCCTTTTTTGGTCAATGAAACCAAATATTCTTTATAGAAACCATTTTCAACGTAAAGCTGTAAAAGTTCTTTGTAAACAGTGCTTCCGGCAGCTTTGGCCTGAGCCGCCACCTCGCAGATCAATAAAGTAGCAGCAACTGCATCCTTATCGCGAACGGCATCACCAACCATAAAACCAAAACTTTCTTCTCCGCCGCCAATAAACTCAAGCTCCGGAAAATCTTTAATCATTTTGGCAATCCATTTAAAACCTGTCAAGCCAACTTTGCATTCTACACCATAACTTGTTGCCAGTTCCATCATCATTGGAGTGGAAACTATTGTAGAGCCCACGAATTGTTTTCCGTTAATTTTGCCTGCTTTTTTCCATTGTTTCAATAAAAAGAAGTCATCAAAATCATGGTTTGATTTCCGTTAAGCAAAATCATTTTACCATCATTGTTTCTAACAGCAACACCTAAACGGTCGCAATCAGGATCTGTACCAACAACAATATCTGAGTTTGTTTTGTCTGCCAAAGCCAAAGCCATTGTTAAAGCTTCAGGTTCTTCGGGATTTGGAGATTTAACTGTTGGAAAATCTCCATCAGGAATCGCTTGTTCAGGGACAATGTGTACGTTTTTGTAACCTGCCTGTGATAAAGTATCCGGAATAGATTTTATAGAAGTACCGTGTAGTGAAGTAAAAACAATATGCAAATTATCTTTGGCTTCAGCCGGAGTATCAAAACTTGCGTTTTCTATAGATGATTTAATAAAAGCCTTGTCGATTTCTGTATCGATATATTGAATCAGGCTTTCGTTTGCGTTAAATTTGATTTTGTCGTAATCTAAATTTTCGATTACATTGATGATTGCTGCATCTTCCGGCGGAACAATTTGTCCTCCATCTTGCCAATATACTTTGTAACCGTTGTATTCCGGCGGATTATGTGAAGCCGTAAGTACGATTCCGCATTGACAGCCTAAATACTTAAGCGCGAAAGATAATTCCGGAGTTGGACGTAAATCTGAAAACAAATAAACCTGAATTCCGTTTGCAGAAAAAACATCAGCCACAACCTTTGCCAAAGTGTTACTGTTATGACGACAATCATAAGCAATAACTACTTTTAATGGTTGATTTGGAAAAACTTCATGCAGGTAATCTGAAAGACCCTGTGTGTTTTTACCAAGCGTATATTTGTTAATTCTATTGTTTCCAATACCCATAACACCACGCATTCCACCTGTACCAAATTCCAGGTTTTTATAAAAACTTTCTTCAAGTTCTTTTGGCGACGTTGTCATTAATTCCTTAACGGCCGCTTGTGTTTCATTGTCAAATGTAGGCGTCAGCCATTCGTTTACAGCATTTAAAATATTAGGTGCTATATTCATGTAAATGTGTTTTTAATGTTCTAATTAAAGATAATATTTTTTAAGGAATAATCCTGCTTTATAGTAATTATCAAAAAAATATTTTTATGTTCCTGTAAGAACGCAAAAGATGCTCCTGAATTATTCAGGAACATCATATTTTATTGTCTTTACTTTAAAAATTAACTTCTCGAGCTACTTTATAACGTGCTTCATTGCTTTTAGTACGCAATATAATTTCACCTAAAAATCCGGCTAAAAATAATTGTGTTCCTATGATCATTGATGTTATGGATAGATAAAAATGTGGTCTTTCGGTAATTAAGCGGCTTGTTTTGTGAATAAATAATTTATCGATTCCTAAGTACAGAGCTAATAAAAAACCAATCAGAAACATTATGGATCCCAATAAGCCAAATAAGTGCATTGGTCTTTTTCCAAATCTTGATAAAAACCAAATCGTAATCAAATCCAGAAAGCCATTGATAAAACGATCCATACCAAATTTGGTTTCCCCATATTTTCTGGCCTGGTGAATAACAACTTTTTCTCCAATTTTATTAAAACCTGCATTTTTTGCCAAAACCGGAATATAACGGTGCATTTCGCCCGAAACTTCGATGTTTTTTACAACTGTGTTTTTGTATGCTTTTAATCCGCAATTAAAATCATTTAACTCAACTCCGGAAGTTTTTCTGGCAGCCCAATTAAATAATTTAGACGGTAAATTTTTCGCCACAACAGAATCGTAACGTTTCTTTTTCCAACCTGATACCAAATCAAATTTTTCTTTGGTAATCATTTCAAATAATCCGGGAATCTCATCCGGACTATCTTGCAAATCGGCATCCATAGTAATAATAACATCGCCTTTTGCTTTTGCAAAACCCGCATGCAGAGCCTGTGATTTTCCAAAATTTTTCATGAAACGAATGCCTTTTACATTGGGGTTTTCGTTAGAGAAACCTTCAATAATTTCCCAGGAATTATCTGTACTGCCATCATCTACAAAAATGATTTCATAAGAGTAATTGTTAGATTGCATCACTTCAATAATCCACGAATATAGTTCTTGTAGTGATTCCTCCTCGTTTAGAAGCGGTATAAGTATAGATAAATTCATTTATTTTTTATTCTTGTGTAGATTTGCTTTTAAAAAATGCTGCGAAAACTAATCCGAAAATAGCACAGATTACAATAGCGAAAACAGATCCTTTTACTAATTCTAAAGTAGAATAAGGATTTGTTATTTTCATTTTCGCAACAGTTTCATTAATTGTAGAAGCCGGAGTGCCAAACTTTTGCAGCATACCAACCGTATATTTAATCATAATTTCGCTTAAAGTGTCTTTTGCTCCCGGATCAATAACATTAAATAGGACAATGTTGAATAAAGTAGAGATTAGAATACCAATTACCGCTGCAATAAAGTAAGTGGTAAAGGCATCTTTGAAAGGAAAAATTCCATTTAATTCTTTCTTGGTTTTAGAAAGCAAAATGATTGATATCGTTACGTTTATTACTAAACCAAGCAAGCCAAACCACCAGGAAACGAATAGATTTAAATCGACTGCATAAATGGTAGCAGTAATTAGAGCAGATGCAATTCCGATCATTACACCATATGTAATTCCATTCTTCTTTATAACTTCATTAATCATATTTATATATGTTTTAAAATTAATCCACAAATATAGTAATTCCGAATATAATCGCGGGGAAAAAAGCTTTTTGAATTTAAGTAAAAAAAGTGGCGTAAAGATTTGTATATTAAAAAAGAATTGTAAATTTGCAAACTCAAAATAATTAAAAGTTTTTAAACAAAAAGAGTATTATTTATTTACACCTTTTTCTAACCATGAAAAAGCTTCAAAATGAAAATACTTCAAACAATAAATAAAAGAAAAAGATGAAAAAAGGAATTCACCCAGAAAATTACAGATTAGTTGCATTTAAAGATATGTCAAATGACGAAGTTTTTATCACTAAATCTACTGCAGATACAAAAGAAACAATTGAAGTTGACGGAGTTGAGTATCCAGTTGTAAAAATGGAGATTTCTAGAACATCTCACCCTTTTTATACTGGTAAATCTAAACTTATCGATACTGCAGGACGTATTGATAAATTTAAAACTAAATATGCAAAACACGTTAAAAACTAATAACTGTTTTTATTTATACAAAAGCCTTCCAATCGGAAGGCTTTTTTTGTGGATTTAAAACGTCAAAAAGATAATATTTAAATAGACGAATCTTGTTGCGTGATATCTTTATCTTTGAATAAAATAACTTAACCAAATGTATATGGACTCACTTAGAGATGTTTTTGAAAAACTGGGACTAGAGACACATCATTTTGAAAAGTTTAATAATGAAATCCAGTTTAAAGTTTTAAAGAAAAAAGAACATTTAATAAAAGAAGGTTCTGTTTGTGAGTTTATAGGGATTGTAAATTCAGGAAAACTCAGATCTTATGTTCAAAAGGAAGGAGTTGAATTTAATAATGATTTTTATCTATTAAACAGTTTTGTAACTGCTTATACAAGTTATTTAACTCAAGCTCCTACAAACTGCAATATTGAAGCTTTGGCCGAAACCGAAATCTCCTATATTACTTTTGAACGATTTAATAAGCTAATTGAGGAAGATTTTGCTTTTTTAAAGCTTGCCAAATATATCTCTGATGTCTTTTTATTAGAAAGTGCAGAAGAGAAACTTCTTTCCTGAAAAATTCTGCAGCAGAAAGACTTGAAATGCTGTGTAAAATATATCCCGGAATTGAACAAGAGGTTTCTCAATATCATATTGCTTCTTATCTTGGAATAAAACCTGAATCGCTAAGCCGAATAAAACTCTTAACATACATCAATAAATAAGTATTTATTTAGATTGAATTTTGTACTTCAATAATCAATAAATATTTGAAGTATGCCGGTAATTAATCTAAAAGTCAGTGGTCAGGAAAATCCTGATTTGGCAAAAGAGTTAGTAATAGCGATTAGCAGTCTCACTAAAGAAATTCTAAACAAAAAATCAGAAGTTACAGTTGTTACTGTTTCCTTTATTCCGGATTATCTGTGGTTTATAAACTCGAAATCTTTAGCCGAGTTAAAAACGAATAGTTTCTTTTTGACTATTAAAATTTCAGACTCCACAAATCTTAAAGATGATAAGGCGAAGTTTATAGAAACTTTGCACAATTCCCTTGTTTTACTATTGGGAAATGTTCATCCGGTTAGTTATACTGCGATAGAAGAAATGAAAGCAGATGCTTATGGATATGAAGGAATTACGATAGAGTATAAAATTATTAATAATAAAATTTCAAAAGCTTAAATAATGAAAAAGATCAGCGTTCTGGCATTTTTACTTTTGATAGCAATCGAAAGTTACAGCCAGGAAAAACAGGATAATAAAAAGAAGATACTAAATATTATTGATTCTTATTCAAAAAGTGTAATCGAAAAAGATTCTACTGTGTTTTACAGTTTATTTAATGAGGATCATGTTGTTTGGTGCGCAGCTTACAAAGAGCGAACTTATGCTAAAGAAATTAAAGAAAAAGGCGAGGCAGAAGCTGGAAATAGTTATTTTTCGGGATCCTACAAAGGATTTCTGCGAAGTTTGTTCAGGCATAAAACAACCGAAGATAAATTTGATAATATTAAAATTGTCGAAGACGGAACCGTTGCCTCTGTAACAATGGATTATAGTTTTTGGGCAGATAACAAAATGACAAATTGGGGAAGTAAGTATCTAAATCTTATAAAAAGAGATGGAAAATGGAAGATTACAAGTGTGATATATTCTTTAGAATTGGTCAAATATTTTAAACAGCCGGATCTTAAAATTAGAAAATAATAAACTGTTATGATTTCGATTTTAAATGCTTTACATAATTGAATTTTATTAAACAATTATTTAGCTGCAGGTTTTTATTTATCAGTTATTCTGTTTGTTTTATTGGTTAATATTTTTCTGCTGTATTTTCTTTCGTTGCTACAATACATTTAATTACAGAAAATAAAATATTTGTAACTTTGGGGCAGGTAACCAAATCAATATTTTAACAAACACAAATTTTATGAACTATATTCTTTTCGACGGCCCCGTTCGGAATGCCTTATTGCCCTTTACATTTACTCGTCCGGTTGCAGATATTTTAATCGGAATAATGACGATTCGTCAAAAATGGGAAATGCGTCTGGGATCTACCATAACAACAATAACCGAAGATTACTTGTCTGCCAAATTCCCTATGGTAGAAATGGAAGAAAACGTGATGATAAACGCAGCGTATTTGCCAAATGATACGCTTGCGGAACTTGTTTCAGATTTAAAAGAAAATCAGGCTATTTTTAGAGGAGATGATGTAGTTGCTTTTTTACTTCTGAAAATCAGGAAGAAGTTGATTTTGACTCCTACGAAATTATTCATTATAATGATGATTGTCTAACAGTTGAACATACCTGGGATATTTTTTCTAAAAATGATGCGGCAATTCGTGAAGATTTTATTTATCTGACAGAAGACAGAAAATCGCAGCCAATTCCGAAAAGTGTAAATGTAATTGCGCCCGAAAATATTTTTATTGAAGAAGGAGCAAAACTGGAGTTTGTAACACTGAATGCGTCAAACGGGCCTATATATATAGGTAAGAATACAGAAATTATGGAAGGAACCGTAATTCGCGGCCCTTTTGCTTTATGCGAAAATGCACAGGTAAAACTAAATGCAAAAGTTTACGGAGCAACAACCGTAGGACCCGGATCAAGAAT
The DNA here is from genome assembly GCF_979258275.1 of Flavobacterium sp. AC274. Lineage (NCBI taxonomy): Bacteria > Pseudomonadati > Bacteroidota > Flavobacteriia > Flavobacteriales > Flavobacteriaceae > Flavobacterium > Flavobacterium sp. AC274. Next base: position 1,677,502 of record NZ_OZ409852.1, read on the forward strand.
AGGAGGAGAGGTTAAAAACTCAGTTCTTTTTGCGAATTCAAATAAAGGGCATGACGGATTTTTAGGTGATTCTGTTCTGGGTGAATGGTGTAATATTGGAGCGGATAGCAATAATTCAAACCTGAAAAATAATTACGAAGAGGTAAAATTATGGAGCTACGAAACAGAAGGTTTTGCTAAAACGGGACTTCAGTTTTGTGGTTTAATGATGGGTGATCACAGTAAATGCGGAATCAATACAATGTTTAATACGGGAACTGTAGTAGGAGTGAGCGCGAATATTTTCGGAAGTGGTTTTCCTCGCAATTTTGTTCCGAGTTTTTCCTGGGGAGGAGCTGCAGGTTTTACCACGTATGTGACTAAAAAAGCTTTTGAAACGGCAAAATTAGTAATGAGCCGAAGAAACATAGAATTTGATGAAATTGAATCTTCAATTCTGGAGCACATTTTTGAGGAAACTAAAAAATGGAGAAAAGATTAATTATCTAATTAGTCAATGTGCCAATTAGATAATTGAAAATATTTGCTCCGCAAAGTTTATATGCTTTGCGGAGTTTTTTATGTTTAAAAAGCTTTTTGTCTTTAATGAGAATTATCTAATTAACAAATTGGCACATTATCTAATTAAATCTATCTTTGCACCACGAAAAAAATGGGTTGTCAGATAAACGATTAACCGATTAAACAAATTCACAGAAAGTAATGATTACAGTTAACGATATTTCGGTTCAGTTTGGTGGAACTACATTATTTAGCGATGTTTCTTTTGCTATAAATGAAAATGATAAAATTGCCCTTATGGGTAAAAATGGTGCGGGAAAATCGACACTTTTAAAAATAATTGCAGGTCAGAGCAAACCTTCAACCGGAAGTATTTCGACTCCAAAAGATGCTGTTGTGGCTTATTTGCCTCAGCATTTATTGACCAAAGATGGCTCGACTGTAATGGAAGAAGCATCAAAAGCTTTTGGTGAAATTTTTAAAATGAAAGCCGAAATTGATGAAATTAATGAGCAATTAACGGTTCGTACTGATTATGAAAGTGATGCTTATATGAAATTGATCGAAAGAGTTTCTGACTTAAGCGAGAAATTTTACGCGATTGAAGAAGTGAATTATGAAGCTGAAGTAGAGAAAATTTTAGTTGGTTTAGGTTTTGAACGTGAAGATTTTACACGTCAGACTTCTGAATTTTCCGGTGGATGGAGAATGCGTATAGAATTGGCTAAAATTTTATTACAAAAACCGGATTTAATTTTACTGGATGAGCCAACAAACCACATGGATATCGAAAGTATTCAGTGGCTTGAAGAATTTTTGATCAATTCGGCAAAAGCTGTTGTAGTAATTTCGCACGATAGAGCGTTTGTAGATAATATCACGAATCGTACTATTGAAGTAACAATGGGAAGAATCTACGATTACAAAGCAAAATATTCTCATTATTTAGAATTGAGAAAAGATCGTCGTATTCATCAGCAAAAAGCTTATGATGAACAGCAAAGAATGATTGCTGATAACAGAGCTTTTATTGATCGTTTTAAAGGGACTTTCTCTAAAACAGATGCAGTGCAGTCTCGTGTTAAAATGCTTGAAAAACTGGTTATTGTTCAGGTTGATGAAGTTGATAACTCTGCATTAAAATTAAAATTTCCGCCGGCAGCACGTTCAGGGCAATATCCTGTTGTAGTAAAAGAATTGTCTAAAAAATACGGAGATCATGTAGTTTTTAAAGATGCCAATATTGTTATTGAAAGAGGAGAAAAAGTAGCTTTTGTTGGTAAAAATGGTGAAGGAAAATCGACCATGATCAAAGCGATCATGAAGGAAATAGGTATAGATGAAGGAAGTGTTGAAATTGGACACAATTCTCAAATTGGATATTTTGCTCAAAATCAGGCTTCTTTATTAGATGAAAATGCTACTATTTTTGAAACAATCGATGCAATTGCTGTTGGAGATATCAGAACACAAATTAAAAATATTCTTGGAGCATTTATGTTTCAGGGAGATGATATTACTAAGAAAGTAAAAGTGCTTTCAGGAGGAGAAAAAACACGTTTGGCAATGATAAAATTATTGTTGGAGCCAGTAAACTTGTTAATTCTGGATGAGCCTTCGAATCACTTAGATATGAAAACAAAAGACATTATTAAGGATGCATTGCGTGATTTTGACGGAACTTTAATTTTGGTTTCTCACGATCGTGATTTCCTTGACGGATTAGCGACGAAGGTATTTGAATTTGGAAATAAACGAGTTAAAGAACATTTTGAAGATGTGGCAGGATTCCTTGCACATAAAAAAATGGATTCTATGAGAGAGATTGAAAAGTAAAATTTTCGGTTTTATTAAAAACAAAAAGCACAAGTTAATTCTTGTGCTTTTTGTTTTTTATGAAGAAATAAAAAAATTAAATCCTAATTCCCGGAGGAAGTAATTCTTTATATTTTGGATTTTTTTTGATGAACTGTACAATTTTTGGGTGAATAGGCATTAATTTAAATTTCTTTTCTACCACGATTTCCATGATGCTTTTAAGTACGGTGTCAATTAAAGCTTGGTTGTCAAACCCTTCGGGAGTATTGATTTTGGTTAAAAAAATTTTCTTTTCCTGAAACGAATATTCAACAGAAAGCAATCCTTCGGGGGTTATGGCTTCAAATTGTCTTGCAAAAGTGTTGTCTTTGATTTCCATAATGTCAATAGTTTCCATAATTAGTTGTTCTTGTAGGGTTAAAAAAATAATAGAAATGGTGGGCGCAAATAACTCATATAAAACTCCTTAAAAAGATATTTAACATGTGTTATTTAGATTACAAAGGTAATCATTTGATTCTCAATATTAAATTATTTTTTTGGAGATGCAGTTTTCTCAGGCTTTACTTACTTTTTGTAATTTAAATAAGTTTAATTTGTAATTATGGCGTAAGATTTGTTGTGCATATTGCTAAAAAAAGTAATTTTAGAATAAATTTAAAAGCTACAATTTCTGAACTAATGAGTAAAATTCCTGTCTATTTTATGCCTGGTTTGGCTGCAAGTTCGACTATTTTTGAAAGAATCAATTTAGATGAATCTGTTTTCGAAATGTGTTTACTGGAATGGGAAATTCCACAGCCAAAGGAATCCTTGTCTGATTATGCACTTCGAATTACAAAAAACATTAAACATGAAAATCCAGTTTTAATTGGAGTATCTTTTGGAGGGATTCTGGTTCAGGAAATGGCAAAACATATTGATGTCCGGAAGGTTATAATTATTTCGAGCGTTAGAAGCAATTTAGAATTTCCGAGAAGAATGAAAATTGGCAAAACTACAAAAGCCTACAAATTAATTCCGATGAAATTGATTCTGAATATCGAGAATCTTGCAAAATATTCCTTTGGAGAAAAAGTCAACAAACGAATTAAATTGTACGAAAAATTTCTTGCCATGCGCGATATTCGGTATTTACAATGGGCAGTCGAAAATGTGATTTTATGGGATAGGAATCAAATCGATGAAAATATAATTCATATTCATGGTGATCAGGACGAAGTTTTTCCTATAAAATATATTAAAAGCTGCATTATCGTAAAAGGCGGAACTCATATTATGATTCTTAATAAATACAAATGGCTTAATGAGAATTTGCCATCAATTATATTGGAAGATTAATTCCAAAATTCCAATTTTTTGGCGGTTCGATATCTTTGTCAAAGTTTTAAACTTTGACAAAGATTTACGCGAAAAGTTATTACTCGCAATCTTGTCATCCCGAGGAACGAGGGATCTCCGCAAGAAACTCCGCAATCAAAATCGCCAATCTTTGTAGAGTTACGAGTGTGATTTCTCCCTTCGGTCGAAATGACAAACTAAACGGTATTCTTTCCAATAGAAGAAAAATCTAAAATCTAAACTCAGAAATCTAAAATAAAAAAAATCCCAAACACCATTTAATTGGAATTTGGGATTTTGATATTGTAATTTAAAAATGATATCGTAATTTAAAGAAATCTAGATTTTCTTCATTTGTTCTTTCATCATTGTGATTTGCTCTTTCAACATACCTTGTTTGTCCAGTTTCTTAGCTTCGTTCAATAAATTAGTTGCTTCAAGCTTTCTTCTGCGTGACATGGCAACTCCGGCAAGGTTTAATTTAGCTACGGCTAAATCCATATCCATTGATAGTCCAAGTTCGATAGCTTTTTTGAAATGTTTCTCAGCCTGATTGATATTGGTTTGAGATAACATGATTCCGTGAAGGTAATTGAAATATCCTTGTTGTTTTCTAACCAATGCTGCTTCGGGATTTTTAATGTATGCCAGCCATTTTTTAGCTCCTTCAAAGTCTTGTTTTCTTAATTTAAGGAAGGCTAAAAGGATGAATTCGTTTTTAAAGTAAAGAAAAATCGGAATTGCAGTAAGTAAAATAAGGAAAATTCCATTTCCGATATTACTTTCTGTAAATTGCCAAATGCCAGCAACTACAAGAAGTCCGGCCAAAATAAGTTTAATATTTTTGTGAAACATAATAGATGTATATTTGTGATTGCAAATATAGTAAAATGAATTAAAAATATTTTTATTAAAGTACTTGCGGGAAAAAAAGTCTTTGTATATTTGCACTCGGTTTTCGAATAACGATATTCAAAAACAGAAAAGAGATATTAGACACCATTTTAAAGATACAAAGCAATGAGCAAAAGAACATTTCAACCATCGAAAAGAAAAAGAAGAAATAAGCACGGATTTATGGACAGAATGGCTTCTGCGAATGGAAGAAAAGTTCTAGCGCGTAGAAGAGCAAAAGGAAGACATAAATTAACTGTTTCTAGCGAACCTAGACACAAAAAATAATGTTTCTATAAACATAAATAAGGCGTTACTTTTTTAGTATCGCCTTTTTTTATACCTTGTCAGTAAAAAAACTTGCAACATTCTAGTTTTTAATGTACTACAGATCATTTTTGAAATACCATATATAACTACACAATACAAATAAAATGCCTAAAGACACATCAATAAAATCAGTTTTAATAATAGGGTCAGGACCTATTGTTATTGGTCAAGCTTGCGAATTTGATTATGCCGGATCTCAATCTGCACGTTCTATTCGCGAAGAAGGAATTGAAGTTATCTTGATAAACTCAAATCCAGCGACAATTATGACCGACCCAACTATGGCCGATCATGTTTATCTAAAACCATTAACTACAAAATCGATTATTGAAATTCTGAAGGAACATCCACAAATTGATGCCGTTTTGCCTACAATGGGAGGACAAACAGCGTTGAATTTATGTTTGGAAGCTGAAGAAAAAGGAATCTGGCAGGATTTCGGAGTAAGATTAATTGGAGTTGACGTAAACGCAATTAATATTACCGAAGACAGAGAGCAGTTTAAACAGCTTTTAGAAAGAATTAATGTACCAACTGCGCCTGCAAAAACAGCTACTTCATACTTAGAAGGAAAAGAAATTGCTCAGGAATTTGGTTTCCCGCTTGTAATTCGTCCTTCGTTTACGCTTGGAGGAACAGGAGCTGCAATTGTTTACAAAAAAGAAGATTTTGATGAGCTTTTAACACGTGGACTTGAAGCTTCACCAATTCACGAAGTTTTGATTGACAAAGCTTTGATGGGATGGAAAGAATATGAGTTAGAACTTTTAAGAGATAAAAATGATAATGTTGTAATTATTTGTTCGATCGAAAATATGGACCCGATGGGAATTCATACCGGAGATTCGATTACAGTTGCACCGGCAATGACATTATCTGATACAACATTCCAAAAATTACGTGACTATGCGATCTTAATGATGCGTAGTATCGGAAATTTTGCGGGAGGTTGTAACGTACAATTTGCAGTTTCACCAGATGAAAAAGAAGATATCGTAGCGATCGAAATTAATCCTCGTGTGTCTCGTTCTTCTGCTTTAGCATCAAAAGCAACGGGTTATCCAATTGCTAAAATTGCTTCTAAACTAGCTTTAGGATACAATCTTGATGAATTACAAAACCAAATTACAAAATCTACTTCGGCTCTTTTTGAACCAACTTTGGATTATGTAATCGTGAAAATACCACGTTGGAACTTCGATAAATTCGAAGGAGCAGACAGAACTTTAGGACTTCAGATGAAATCTGTTGGTGAAGTAATGGGAATTGGACGTTCGTTCCGGGAAGCATTACACAAAGCGACTCAATCTTTAGAAATTAAAAGAAATGGGTTGGGAGCTGACGGAAAAGGATATAAAAACTACGAACAAATTATCGAGAAACTAACTTTTGCAAGTTGGGATCGTGTTTTTGTAATTTATGATGCAATCGCAATGGGAATTCCGTTGAGCCGTATTCATGAAATCACAAAAATCGATATGTGGTTCTTAAAACAATACGAAGAGCTTTATACTTTAGAGAAAGAAATTTCGAACTATAAAATTTCGAATCTTCCAAAAGAGTTATTGCTTGAAGCGAAACAAAAAGGTTTTGCCGACAGACAAATCGCGCACATGATGAATTGTCTTGAAAGTGAAGTTCACACTTTAAGAATGGATCAAAATATTAACCGTGTGTTTAAACTGGTTGATACTTGTGCGGCAGAGTTTAAAGCATTGACACCTTATTACTACTCAACTTTTGAGGCAGAAATAGAAAAAGCAAACGGCGAGCGTTATGTAGATAACGAAAGTATTGTAACAGATAAAAAGAAAATCATCGTTCTTGGTTCAGGACCAAACAGAATTGGACAAGGAATTGAGTTTGATTATTCTTGTGTGCACGGAGTTTTGGCTGCAAAAGAATGTGGTTACGAAACCATCATGATCAACTGTAATCCTGAAACGGTTTCGACAGATTTTGATACAGCTGATAAATTATACTTCGAGCCTGTTTTCTGGGAACACATTTATGACATTATTCAGCATGAAAAACCAGAAGGTGTAATTGTGCAGTTAGGTGGACAAACAGCTTTGAAATTGGCTGAAAAATTATCTAAATACGGAGTTAAAATCATCGGAACTAGTTTTGATGCACTGGATTTAGCGGAAGACAGAGGACGTTTCTCAGATTTATTGAGAGAATTACATATTCCTTTCCCACAATTCGGAATCGCTGAAACAGCTGACGAAGCTTCTGCACTTGCAGACACTTTAGATTTTCCATTATTGATTCGTCCTTCTTATGTATTAGGAGGTCAGGGAATGAAAATTGTAATCAACAAAAAAGAATTAGAAGAGCACGTTATCAACTTATTGAAAACAATTCCAGGAAATAAATTACTTCTGGATCATTATTTAGCCGGAGCAATCGAAGCAGAAGCTGATGCCATTTGTGATGCTGACGGAAATGTTTACATCATTGGAATTATGGAGCATATCGAACCTTGCGGAGTTCACTCTGGAGATAGTAATGCTACTTTGCCTCCTTTTAACTTAGGAGAATTCGTAATGCAGCAAATAAAAGATCATACGGTGAAAATCGCAAGAGCGCTGAAAACTGTTGGTTTAATCAATATTCAGTTTGCGATAAAAGACGATACGGTTTATATTATCGAAGCAAACCCAAGAGCATCGAGAACGGTACCGTTTATTGCAAAAGCTTACGGAGAGCCTTATGTAAACTACGCTACAAAAGTAATGTTAGGACACAATAAAGTAACTGACTTTAAGTTTAATCCGCAATTGAAAGGATATGCGATTAAACAGCCGGTTTTCTCTTTCAGCAAGTTCCACAATGTAAACAAAGCATTAGGGCCAGAAATGAAATCAACAGGAGAAAGTATCTTGTTTATTGATGACTTAAAAGACGATCAATTCTACGAATTGTACTCTAGAAGAAAAATGTATTTGAGTAAATAAGAACTCAGATTGTGATATAAAAAAAGCTCCATAATTTATGGAGCTTTTTTTATGACCTTTTTTAGGTTGAATTTGATAATGAAATATTTAACTATATTTGATAAGTATCAAATTCAATTCTGATTTTTTTGTAACTAAATCTAAAGGAAAATATGAAATCATTTTTCATCTATATTTTATTGTTTATTAGTTTCTTTAATGTTGATGTGTTTGCACAGAAAAAAATAAATGAAAAGTTTAAAAAAGAAACTATCGGTAAAATTGATTTATTGTTACAGGAAAATTACGTTTTTCCTGATCAAGCCGAATTAATAGCCAACCATTTGAATAAAAGTTTAAAGGAAGGGAAGTTTAAAAAATATGACTTACTTGATTCGTTCGCGCATGCCTTAACTAAAGAAATCAGAGTTGTTAATAATGATAAACATTTGGGCGTTTGGACTGCTTTTGCTCCTGTAAAAGAGCATGAGAATTTAAATAATGACTATCAAAGTTATTTAAAAATACACACAGATATTCGAAAACAAGCCAATGGTTTTAAAGAGGTAAAAATAATTGATGGAAATATTGGTTATCTAAACATCAACTTTTTTCTTGCTGAAACTACTAAAACTATTGATGCATATATGTATCTCTTAAAAAATACAGATGCTGTAATTATTGATTTGCAGGATAATGGTGGTGGTAATCCTAAAACGGTAAATTATTTATGTAGTTATTTTCTGGAGAGTAATTTATTGACTAATACGCTTTATTTTAGACAAGGAAATCGAAAAGATGAAGCTATTACTCATGAAGTAAATGGAAAGAAAATGATTGATGTCCCTTTATTTATAATTACCGGCTCAAAAACTTTTTCGGGAGCTGAGGAATTTAGTTATAATATGCAAAGTCAAAAAAGAGCTACATTAGTTGGAAAAGTTACTGGAGGTGCTGCGAATCCAGGTGATGTTTTCAAGATAAATCCTGATTTAGAAATCTTTATTCCGACAGGTATGGGCATAAATCCGATAACCAAAACAAGTTGGGAAGGAACCGGGGTTATTCCGGAAATAAAAACTTCTGGAGAAAGTGCCTATTCTAAAGCTGTTGAATTAGCAAGTCAAGCTGCAGAAACTTACAGAAATAAAAAAGCATCAGAATCAAAAAACATATATAGTGAATTACAGGATATTCTTGATAAACAAACCCAATCCTATTCAGAAAGTGATATTACAAAAATAGATCAACAAATACTTCAGATTTTTACCAAAGGCAATGATTTGAATCTATTTAGTGAAGGGGATATTAATTTTTTTGGTTCTCAAAATATCCAAAAGAATCCTATTGTAGCAGAGTCAATATTAAAAAGCAATACGGTTTTATATCCTAGATCTCCAATGAGTTATCTGGCGTATGGAGACATGCTTGAGCTCAATGGTAAGAAGGATTTGGCTTTAATTAATTTTGAAAAATCAATTGCATTAGCAGAAGAGCAAAAAGCGCCCTACTTAGAAGGTTTAAAAATGCGATATGAAAAAGCAAAAAGCAGTAAATAAAAAAAGCTCCATAAAATTATGGAGCTTTTCGTTTTAACTTGGAAGTTGGTTTTTATTTGAATTATAATTTCAAAAGATTATTCATTAGAAAATGACATATTATCTCTTGTGTTTTTTTGTACTGAAATAGCGCCAAACAACGCTAATAAAAATGCAAATGCATAGAAACCTTTTTCACTTGGTAGAATTGTTGCATTCCAAAGTCCAATTACCAATAATACAATTGACAAAAGAGTTCCAAACCAGCAAATTCCATAATACATATCTGTTACCGGAAGTTTTTCAAGTCTGTCTCTTACACTTTTTTGTAGTGAAACTACAGCAAACAGACCAAACATTAGAACAGTAAAATAATATCCTTTTTCGTTTAAAAGCATTTCGGCTCTGGCTAGACCAACAATGTATCCGATCATTCCGGCTCCAAGTGCAACCCAAGATGCTGCAATAAAGGCATTCGATGTTTTTTGTACCATATTTAATATTTTTGGTTAAGTAACAAATATAGTTAAATTCACTTCAGTTTTAAATAAAAGAGTACTGAATATTATTAAGTTTAATCTTTCAAATATTATAAGAAAAAAGCTCCAATTATGGAGCTTTTTTTGTTTTTAAAGTAAGTAAAGGATGTATTATTTAACCAATTGCTGCAAAGGCTTTAATTGTTCCATATCTATATTTGATTCCTTCAAAACAGACATTAACGTCATAATATTGTTTGGATTCATGTTTTTTCCTAACACGCGTACTACTGCAAAACCATTTTCTTTTCTATTGGCAAAAACCACAAATTCTTCTATGTTTTCGTCAGTACCAACATAGCTTATTGAAGCCCCGTCTTTACCTGATCCAAAAGACATTAATTTTTGATATTTTGGATTTGTCAAAATAGCTTTAACTTTTGTTCTTTCGGTTTCAAATTGTGCCTGATTTTTGTCATTTGCCTTGAATGCCAGAATATTCATTTTGTCAAAAGACTTTAAAGCTTCTGTTTGTTCGGCTGATAATTTTGCTTTTTCTAAGTTTAAAATACTTGGCGAAACATCAAGGGCAATAAAATCTTTGTTCTCTGTGTTTTCTACAAAATACTTTTGTAATGAAGGTTCAGAATTGCAACTTATTAAAGTTACTAATGCTAAAATGGCTGAGGTAAAAACGTTTAGTTTCATGATTATTTTTTGTTTTTAGACGCTTTTTTCAAGTCAGAACCTCCGGGAAGCTGCATTTTATCTGTAAGTACAGAGATTTCGTTTATGTCAAAATTACCGGTTAAAGATAATAAGACCGTTTCTTCGTTTTTGGCACCGTCAATAAACATCAGTAATTCTTTAACCTGAGTGTCGCTGGCACCTGATTTTACTAATATTTTTACATTTCTTCCGCTGTCATTTACTCGCATTAACTCTTCTAAACCTGCAGTTTTTATATATTTATCTGCAGAAGCTTTCATGTCGGCTTCAATTTTAGGGTTTTTGGTTGTAAATACTTTTAAATAGTCTAGTTTTTTGATCAGGCTAATATATTGTTGCATTTCTTTGTCTGAAGCATCAACTTTTACCTTACTCATTAAATCAAACATTTTTTTGTTTACAATTACAGAGGTTACATCGTCCTGACCATCATATTTATCAAATGCACTTTGTGCATAAAAAGTAGTGGTAACGAATGTGAAAACTAGTGTTATAATTAAATTTCTCATTTTGATTGATTTTTTTATTGTTTAAAAATTTTGTTTTTTGATTGTTCGTATTCTTTAATGTATTGTACACTTTCAATACCTACATTAACATTGTTTGATAATAAGGCCAAAGCTTTTTGCGTTGCTTTCAGCGCTTCTTCCGGATCATCATAGGTTCCTAATTCTGATTGCGCTACAACCGGAGCTGTATTTTTTTCGCTTACATAAAAATAGGTTCCAATTGACAGTAAAACAACAACAGAAGCTGCAATTGATAGCCACGTCAAATTTCGTTTTTTAGTTTTTAGTGGAATATTTTGCGTTGATTTTTGTTGTTTTACCTGAGAGAAATAACCAAACATTGGTTTGTATTGCTCTAAATGCTGCGCAACATTCGGTGAAGAAAAATATTCTTTTAATTCTTTTTCCTCGGCAATAGTAGTTTCTCCCTGAAAGTATTTTTCTAATATATCTTCTATTTTATTTAATTCCATAACGGTGTGTATTAAGCATTGATTCTCTAATTTTTTTCTCGCTCTCGAAAGCGCTACTCGTATAGCCGTTTCATTCATGTCGACAATTTTCGCAATTTCATCAAATTCATATTGTTCAACATCGCGTAACTGAATTAATATTTGCTGCTGTTCCGGCAGCTGACTCATTATTTTTTCTACCCATTCTAAACTGTCAATGTCTTCTAATTGTTTATCTAATTGCGGTTCTCTGTCGGTAAAATTATTATGTACAATTTTAAGGTTCCCGGCTCTTTTAGATTTTAATTGATCCAGGCAATAATTTTTTGTCATTGTCATTGCTACGGCTTCAATACTATTATAAGCATCGAGATTATCTTTTTTGTTCCATAATTTCACCATTACTTCCTGAGTTGCATCTTCAGCTTCCTCGGTGCTGGTAAGTAATCTTTTTGCCAGACGAAAAACTTTGTCTTTAAAAGGATTAATTAATTCTATAAACACAATTTGGTTCATCTGTGGTTACTTTTTTGGTTTTTGGTTAGAGAGGACTAAATATTTAATCTTTTACAGTAAATTTTTAGCCAATCTTTATTTTTATAAACAAACCTTTATAGAGCGTTTATATAGTCAAGACGAGACACAATTATTTTTGTTACAACAGTATTGAAATTTTTTTATTAGAAAAAAACAACAAACTTATAAATGTTAAAACTAAAGATAGTATTTTTACGTTAATAGAATATAGAAACATATTTTTATGAAAACAATATTAAGAAGTGTCCTGCTAATTTTTTTATTAGCTTTCTCTTTGCAATCCTGCGAAGATGAGGATGATGTTGCCGCACCCTCTGATTTGCAGGTAAACGATTTTATCTGGAGAGGATTAAATGAAGTTTATCTGTGGCAGGCTGATGTACCTAATTTAGCTGATGATCGTTTTGCAAATACAGATGCCCGTAATTCATTTTTAGCGGGCTATTCAAAACCAGAGGAATTATTTGAAGATCTATTAAATAAACCCGTGAGCAAATATCCAATTAATGCTATTGATCGTTTTAGCTGGATTGTTGATGATTATACTGTTTTAGAACAGGAACTTAATGGTATCAGTAAAAACAATGGAGTTGATTTCAGGCTTACCAGAGTTTCGGAAGGATCTAATGACTTAGTAGGTTATGTGCGCTATATTATTGCTAATTCTGATGCATCAACAAAAGATGTTAAAAGAGGTTATTTTTTTACTGCTGTAAACGGAACTAAGTTAACAGTTTCAAACTACGAAGCTTTATTGCTGGATAGTGAAAGCTACACTTTGAATTTTGCTGACTATAATGGATCGGCATTTGTTTTAAACGGAAAATCTGTTAGTTTAACAAAAACAACTTTAGAAGAAAACCCGATTTTAATTAATAAGGTAATAAATTCAAACGGTCATAAAATAGGTTATTTGATGTATAATGGCTTTTATCGGGACTATGACGCCAGATTAAATGATGCTTTTGGAGAATTAAAGGCACAAGGCGTTACTGACTTAGTGTTAGATCTAAGATATAATGGCGGAGGTTCTATTAACAGCGCAACACTTTTGGCAAGTTTAATTACAGGTCAGTTTGGAGGTAAGATTTTCTCAAAAATACAATACAACATTAAATCAATGGCAGGAATGGATGCGGAGGGCTTAGAGCGTTTAAATATTAAATTTTTAAATAGCGCTGATGCTGGTTTAAATAGTTTAAACCTAACAACGGTATATGTTCTAACTACGGATAATACGGCATCTGCAAGTGAATTGGTTATAAACGGATTAAAACCTTATATTAATGTTGTGCAGATTGGTGAAACAACAATTGGTAAAAATGTTGGTTCTTTTACAGTTTATGACTCACCAACTTTGGACAAAAATTCTAAAGTAAATCCAAATCATAAATATGCCATGCAGCCATTGGTTTTAAAAATTGCCAATTCAGAAGATTTTGGAGATTATACAAGCGGTTTAACACCTACTTATTTACAACAGGAATTCGTAACCAGTTACGGTGTTTTAGGAGAAACAAACGAACCTTTCCTGGCTACAGCGATATCTAAAATTACCGGTGTAACAGCAAAAAGAATTCAGGACGATAAAGAATTAGTTTTACCTTATTTTAGCGATTCCAAAAAAATAAACGGTGTAAGAAATGAAATGTATTTAGAAACTGCTCCAAAAGAATTTCTAAAAGCATTAAGATAAGAGATTAAAATAGATGATATAAAAAAGGCTTTCAGAAATGAAAGCCTTTTTTTCCAAAAAAATAAAAAAAATAAAGTAATAGATTATTCTGAAAATATCTTCCAGCTATTTTACTAGTTATTAAAGTAAAAACCGTTTGGCAATATCCCAACGCCAAGTTCGCTAGTAAGTGTTCCTGTTAAAGAATAGATGTACACTTTTCCAGGATCTTGATAATTTCCAGCATCTGCGATGTAGATATTGTCGTTTTTCACAGCAAAACCATATAGTGTACTAACTTTTGCAGCTTTAAATATCTCAGCAGTTGGTAATGCGGTAGAAGTTGTCGAAGTTGTATAAACATTACTGTCTACAGTATAATATATTTTACTGTTATTAATATCCATAAAACCAGGATGTGTTACATCTGGGAAACTAAGTGTTGATGCAATAGTATTGTTGCTCAGGTTAACTTTTACAATTTTACCTGCAGTTTCTGGTGCGGCATAAGAAGGTCTTCCATTGCATAAAACATATAAAGTTCCATTGTCTTTTACCAATGCACTTGGTACATCTCCAACTTCAAAGTTGGTTACAACTGCATTAGTAGCAGAGTTAATTACTGTTAATGAATTTCCTTGGCCATAACCACCTTTGTGTGCTACATACAGTTTTCCGGCATTTTCAATAATTTTTTCAGGACCTTCAATAACAGAAATTAATGAAGAACTTATAGTATTTGTAGCAAGATCAAGTACTGCTACATAATCATCTGTAGTAACCAGCGGATCTCCCCAGTTAGTGATATATCCTTTTCCGTTTGCAAAAGCAATAAATCTCGGATTGTTTAGATTTGTAGTTATTGTGGTAACGCTTTTAAAAGTATATCTGTTAACAACCTCGATTTTGTTTGATGCGTTTACCACTATATAAGCCAAATCACCATTAAAAACAATACATATAGGAGTATCTCCGATTACTTTTCCTGGGTTTGTTAATGAAAACACATTGTTTTCGATTTGTAAATCATCAGATAAATATGAAATAGAGCCGTTTGGAGTTCCAAAATTACCTTCGTTAACAATAAATAATCCGCCATCATAATCACCGCGTGCCTCTTGAGTATTGTCATCATCATTGCTACATGACACAAAAAATGCTGAGCTTACTAGGACAGCTAAAAATAGTTTATTGAATCTTTTCATGGTATTTAAAAATTAAGGTTTATGTATATAGAATAATTTCTTCCGGGCATTTGTCTGCTTGTAACAGGCTGGTAATTTTCGTTCCAAACATTTAGTACTTGAAATCCAAGTTTATAACTCTTCTTTTTGCCAAAATCATAGTCAACACCAACATTCCCAACGTTATAATCTTTAACCTTAGTTGCTGGATTATTAAAAGGTGTTGTATAGGCATCTCCGTTATATAAATACTGAAAATAAGACGAGAATTTTTTCCAATTGTAGGAGACAGATCCTGTCAGTTTATGGTAAGGAACGTATATCAATTGCTTGTAAATTAATTCACCTGCAATCAATTGTTCGCTTTCTGAAACTGTATAGGCGTACGTTCCGTTAATTGTAAAATTATTGTTTGCTATTTTTGGTTTCCATTCTAAAATTACTTCAGCACCGTAAGCCCTTACTTTGTCTGTATTTTCAGGAGACCACATATCTCCGCCGCCTTGTGAAGGAACCCAACGCAGTAAATTTTTAATAGAATTGTAATAAGCCGTTACTGATACTGAAAAATCTTTGGTAAAAAATTCATTGCCAATTTCAGCCTGATAAGAAGTTTCAGGTTTTAAATCAGGATTACCGCTTCCTTCCCAAAACAAATCATTATAAGTAGGCATTCTGAAGTTTTTTGAAGCATTTATTTTTACACGGTAAAAGTCAGTAAACTGATAACGTGTTCCAAACGAAAAAAGAAATGGATTTCCGTAATTGTCTGTTACTTCCTGACGAATACTCGCATTATAATCCCATTTGTCACTTAATGAATGACTTAATAATATACTCGCAGAGCCTATTTCTCTTTTTACGTTATCGATACTCGATCCATATCCTTTATTACGATTATAATCTACAATCGAGTTTAGTTTAATCTTATCATTTACATCAAACGCCAAATCATATTTTATAAGAGAAGTTTCAACTTTTCCGTAAGTGAATAATTCCGAAGTAATACTAGGATAGTATTTATATGATTCTCCAATATGAGCAATTTTCAATTTTGATGTAAAACGATTAAAAAGACTTTCCCATTCTAATAAATTTCGGGTATTAAAATCATCATATTTGGTTTTGGAACCATTAGGAGAAGTCAAAGAAAAATGACGTTCAGAATCGTAAAACTGGCTATAAGCCTTTAATGTGTTTTTAGAATCAATTTTATAACCAAAAGTGGTATTCATACTAGTATTATAGTATTCACCATTTGTGTTTCTCTGATTTGTATTGCCCGGATATTTAAAATCATTATCAGAACTGTTTCTGGAAATACTTATCTGAAGACTATATTTATCTGATGCAACGATAGTACGATAATTGGCGCTCAAAGTATTATAACTTCCTAAGCTAAAAAATACCTGATTTGAGAATTCCTTTTTAAATCGTAAATCATTATTTAGGTGAATACTTCCACCAATGGCACTGCTTCCGTATAGAACACTTCCGCCTCCGGCTTTTACAGTTATAGAATTGAAATCTCTTGTTCCGATAGTATTAAAATCTGCCTGACCTAAAAACTGGGAATTTATATTTATACCATTCCAGATAACAGCAGTTTGCGCTCCTGTTGTTCCTCTAAAAGAGGGAGCCGAAGTCATTCCCAAACCGTTTTCCTTAAAATAAATAACAGTATTATAGTTTAAAAGCGAAGTTAAGGAAGGCTGATTTTTATTGATAACAGAATCATTTAAAACCTGAACCGATTGTGAGCTGGAGTATTTTTTTAGATTGACATCAGAAACAATAACTTCCTTAAGTTTTGTAATAGAGTCATTTTGCGCCGAAATGAATTGGCACAACAACAGAAAACAAAATGCAAAACGTTTTTTTAAAGTCATAATTTCTAAACTCTTTTTCCCGAGAGCTCGATATTTGTTATAAAGGCAGGTCTCCTGGCTTGCGTCTTATTGTTTACCTTCCCACCCGCCGGGGCGAGCAGTGGTTTGTAGATAACAATAAGCATTCATTATAGAACTAAGCTTACAGTTGCGGGAACAGCTCAAGATTTATACTTGATTCCCTTTTAATGTGTTTAATTAAACACAACCTTAATTTGGCGCAAAGATAAAGTTAAAATCATCGAATTTTCAAATTTGTTTCACTTTTTATATCAAATTCTAAACAAAACGACCTTTAAAGTACTATTTTTATTACTTGTCCAAAATCTACTTTATTAGTAAAAGCATCTTTTAGGGGTAAAAAAGTATGATGGCATAAAATACTTCTAATTACGCCGGCATGTGAAATAATAACTATTGGCTGTTTTATTTCTTCTGAAATTTGATCTGATAAAAACTGACCAACTCTTTTATGTAATTCAACAAAAGATTCTCCGTTTGAAGCCGGAATATTAACAAAATCCTCCATCCACGGATTCAGTTGCTCGGACAGAATATCATTCCAGTTTTTCATTTCCCAATCGCCAAAATTCATTTCCATCAATCGTTTGTCTTCCTGATAAGAAATAGTTTTTATTCTTTTTTGAATGTGTTTTGCTAAAATAGAACATCTTTTCAACGGACTCGAAAATATAATGGCTTCAGCAGGTAATTGCGAAATGATGTTTTCGAAAACCAAATCAAAAGGTTCAGCAATAGCCACATCTGATTGTCCGTAACAAACTCCTTTTTCACAAATAGTTTCGGTATGGCGAACTAGATAAACTTCCATAAAAAAAGAATACTTAAATAGTAAATAACTTCACAAACCTGTTGCGTTGCGCCAAGACAATCTCCCGTATATCCATCAATCCATTTTTGGAAATAACGAGCCAAAAAATAACGGGTTAGAAAAACTGGAATTATCGCAAATAAAATTTTATACTGAAAAAAAGCAAGTGCCAACAAAGGAATTAATCCGAAGAAGAAAGCACCGAAAACTTCTTTCCAACTATGATTATTTGCGATTGGTTTACTTTTGCTCGAAGCATCATCACGCGAATATTTATGCGTAAAAATGATCGAAATTGCAGCTAAACGACTTAAAGAATGAGCCGAAATAAACAAAAGGAAAATAAGAAGATGAGCATTATCAGTAGTAAAAAGCAAAATGCCTTCTGAAAGTAATTTGAATTTTAATAAAAAAAGTAAAACTAAACCAATTGCCCCATAAGCGCCAATAGCACTGTCCTTCATAATGATCAGGATTTTTTCTTTTGTCCATCCTCCGCCAAAACCATCACAGACATCTGCAAAACCATCTTCGTGAAAAGCTCCCGTTGTTAAAACAGAAGTAATAATTGCAAAAATAACGGCAGTTTCTGTGGATAGAAAAAAGGAAAAAAGATAGAAAGTTAAAAAAGAAATGCTTCCAACAATCCATCCTATAAAAGGAAAGTAACGAGTAGCTTTATTTAAATATTCAGGATTATGATCGATGTTTTTGGGGCAGGGAATTCGGGTATAAAACATTAAACAGGTAAAGAAGATATGTAGTTCTTTTTTCATTGATATTTAGGTATATTATTTGGCTAAAGCCATTCTCATTGCAAACTTTATAACCCCAGATAAATCTGGGGGCTATTCAAAAAGATCATTAATGGATTTGTGTTAGAATTGATTTGGTTCAGATTTATTTGTTTTTACTTATTTCAAATTTTAATTCTCCAATAATCCCAGACAAATCTGGAGGCAATTCAATAGTAGATTGTCAATAAAGATTGGCAGAATGTTATTGAATTTAATTATAGGTTTCAATATTGAATAGCCCCCAGATTTATCTGGGGGATTAAATTTTATAATGGAAATGGCTTTAGCCAAATTCTATTTATTCAATATTTTTTGAAATCCAAATTTCATTATAAATTCATCATATTCTTCCTGAAAAGTTTTTTTCTTGTGATGAATTTCTTGATTTTTAATATAATCTCTCACTTTGTCAACAACCGATTCTGAAACCGAAACAGCAAAATATTCATCCTGCCATTCAAATCTTTCCTTTGTTAATTGATTTTTATTAATCCAAAAAGAAGATTCACCTTTAATCAATTGTATTATTTTTTTAATATTTTGTTCGACTCCCAATGAAATTAAACAATGACAATGATCTGAAAAACCATTTATAAAATCAATGTAAATTCCTTTTTCTTTTGCATTTTCTTTAATGTGATTCCAGACTTTCTGACGTAATTCAATAGAATCTAAATAAGGAAATCTGTTTTTTGTACTCCACACAAAATGGATGTAAACTTTAATAAATGGCATATAATTTTATTTTTAACTGAAAACTGAAACTGCTTTTATTTCCTACTAACCCCCGCACTTTCAAAACTAGCCATTTCATTCAAAAAAGCTTCGGCCGATTTTAAAATAGGAAAAGCAATCGCACAGCCTGTTCCTTCACCTAGGCGCAAATCTAGATTTAAAATAGGTTTTGCATGTAAATAATCAAGTAATTTTTGATGTGCTTTTTCGGCAGAACAATGGCAGAAAACAGCATTTTTATGAATATCAGCATTTATTTTCGAAGCGATTAAAAAAGCCACGCTGCAAATAAAACCATCGATCAAAATTATCATTTTATTTTCAAAAGCAGTTAACATTCCACTTGCCATTTGTATGATTTCAAAACCGCCAAAATAAGCCAATTGCTGCATTAATTCGGCTTGACCGGAATAATTATCAATTGCTTTTTGAAGTATATTTTGTTTTTGAAGTAATTTTTCAGCTTCAACTCCAGTTCCTTTTCCCACACATTCTTCAATAGAAAAACCAGTTAAAAGACTCATTAAAACCGAAGCTGTTGAGGTATTTCCAATTCCCATTTCGCCAAAACCAATGCAATTTGAATTTGTTTTTGCAATATCATCAACAATAGATTTTCCTTTTTCAAAACACAATTGTAATTCCGTTTCACTGATTGCCGGTGCGTGTAGAAACGATTGTGTTCCTTTTGCAATTTTAGCATTGATTAAATTAGCATTTGTTGGAAAATCGTAGTTTACGCCAGCGTCTACAATAGATAACTGAATATTATTTTGATTGCAAAAAACATTGATTGCGGCACCGCCTTCGAGAAAATTACCAACCATTTGGCGGGTCACATCTTGCGGATAAGCGCTTACACCATGATTTGCGATTCCGTGATCTGCGGCAAAAACCACAATGTTTGGGTTTGTAATTTTAGGATTTAAGGTTTCAAAAACCGTTGCCATCTGAAAAGCCAAAGTTTCTAAAGTTCCTAAAGAACCAACTGGTTTGGTTTTAGAATCTATTTTTTCCTGTAGAAGTTTAGCAAAGTCATTTTTGGCATCAGAATTTTTTGTTTTTAATTGAAAATCTAAAACACGACTTTCAACCACATTTTTGATTTCTTTGCAATCCGGAGCTTCCGATTTCTGCTTCCAGTGCAACTGCTGAAGCATCGGCTGATTGTTGTAATTCGTTGCCGGTTTTCCAATGCAGAAATAGCCCAAAGGCTCAATATTTTCAGGTAAATCAAGGATTTTTTTAAACTGATAATAGTTCAGGATCGAAACCCAGCCCATTCCGTAACCTTGTTCTGTAAGCGAAAGCCAAATATTTTGTGCAGCACAAACCGAACTAAACTTTACCGCCTCATTACTGCCAACAGTTCCAATAGTAAACTGATTTAAAACAGATCTGTCATACGCAATAATAAGTCCGATTGGAGCTTCTTCAATCGCTTCGAGTTTTAACGATCTGTAATGTTCTTTTTGTTCCGGATTATCGGTGAGTTCTTCGGCTTTTTTATTATAATCTAAAAATAATTCTTTAATAGCACTTTTTACTTCTGCCGATTTAATGATGAAATATCTCGTAGCATCCGTCAATCCAACCGAAGGCGCCCAATGTCCGGCCTGCAAAGCTTTTTCGATTACTTCGTCAGGAACTTCATCGGTTGTGAAATGTCGGGTATCGCGGCGGGATTTTAATATATCATCTAAATGGCTCATAATTTATAAAATTACAATTTTTAAATTCCAAATATGTGGGAAATTCCAATAAAAAAATCCAAATTCCAAAAAAAGGAAATATTAATACAATTTGAAAATTTAGTACATAAGTAAAGATAAACTATAGCTTTGGAATTTGGAATTTTAAAAATTTGGAATTTATTTTTAGAAATTATAACCCCTTAATCTTAACCGGAATTCCGGAAACCATCAAAATAACTTCATCTGCTTTTGATGCCAAAAACTGATTCATCCAGCCTTGCAGTTCTGTAAATTTTCTTCCAATGTGAGTTTCTGCATGAACGCCCATTCCAATTTCATTGGTTACAATAATAAATATTGTATTTTCCTGACTGGCAATCGAAAGGAATTCTTTTTTGGCTTCTTCGAGACTTAAATTTACATCATAATTAGTATCGACAAAAAAGTTCGTCAGCCAAAGCGTAACGCAATCAATCAGCGCTACTTTTCCTGAAAAATCAATTTCACTAATATATTTCTCTTTTTCAATATTAGTCCAGCGTTCGTCGCGTTCTTGTTGATGGCGATCAATTCTATTTTGAAAATCAACATCCCATTTTCTGGCTGTTGCTACATAAATTGGAGATTCGGAAAGCTGCAAAGCCAGATTTTGCGCATAAGTGCTTTTTCCTGATCGTTCACCGCCGGTAATTAAGTAGATCATTTTTTAAATTATGAGTTGTAAGTTTTGAGTTATGAATTATTGTGGCGTTCCCCAAGGGTCGGGCTATACGCTTTATCTTTTATTTTTTTAAAGAAAAAAATAAAAGGATGCCGCTTCTATCCCTAACGCAAAAGACCAATTAGGTTTTTAAGAAATGAATATGAACTAACATTTTATAATTAACAATTAATAGGGGCAATGCCGACAGTTGTTACCACAGCAATTTCCTCTTTTTAAATGAAACCATGTTGTAAAAACATAATTGCCGTTTTCAATATAAAAATCAACATCCTCGATTAGTTTTTCTGTTTTTGGTAAAGATAGTGCTTTATTTTGTAGTGCTTTTTGGGGAGTCATAGTTTCGATATAAGCGTCTATTTTGTCAATACAAGCTTCTTTAAAGCAATCCGGGCAGAGGCAATCTCCACCATCAGAAAGATTAAAAATAGGAGGGTAGTCGTTACACCAACATTTGTTTTCAACAGAAATATCTCCGCAACTAAATGCAGAGTCGCAACTCGAGCAAATTTTGGTTTTTGTGGTATTCATAATAGTAGGTAAAGATAAATTTGGTTTTTGTAAGAATAAAGGTAAATAAAAAATTTATAAATTGCGTTACCTTTGTCCTCATTGAAAAATTTCGATTGTGAATCGCCGTGATTCAAATTTGAATAATAATAAGCAATAACGATACCATATTTCAAAATATATAACCTACATATGAAACATTTATTTCCAAAAACTATTTTTGTTTTATCATTTTTTCTTCTGGTTGGATGTAAAAAAAATGAAGCTCCGGAGATTGTAAAAACTGAAATTCCCCAAAATAGCATAGAGTTTGCTTCCGGACTTTCAATTGTAAAACACGAAGGGTATTCTGTGGTTACAGTTATAGAGCCATGGCCAAATGCGAATGCAAAATTCACTTATATTTTAAAAGAAAAAGAAGCAAAAGTACCAGATAGTCTGCAAAAATATACCACAATAAAAGTGCCTTTAGAATCTGTTGTTGTTACATCTACTACAAATATTCCGTTTTTGGAAATGCTTGATGTTGAAGACAAATTAGTTGGTTTTCCTCATACTGATTATGTTTCTTCAGAAAAAACAAGAGTTTTAATTGATAAAGGTTCAGTAAAGAATGTAGGGCAAAATGAAAAATTGAATATCGAGCAACTAATAGAATTGTCGCCGGATCTGATTATAACTTTTGGGGTAGATAACAACAACCCAATGTTGGATAATTTGAAAAAAAGCGGTTTAAATGTTTTTATTCAGGCCGATTGGATGGAACAATCTCCGCTTGGAAAAGCAGAATGGATTAAACTTTACGGTGCATTGTTTGGCAAGGAAGATAAAGCCAAAGAATTGTTTGATAAAATTGTTGAAAGCTACAATCAGGCAAAAAAATTAGTAGCAGATCAGCCGGCAACTTCAACTGTTTTGTATGGTTCTATGTATCAAGATCTTTGGTATGTAGCCAAAGGAAATAGCTGGGTTGCACAATTTATGAATGATGCCCATGCCAATTATTTATGGGCCGATTTAAAAGGAAGCGGAAGTGAAGGTTTATCTTTTGAAAAAGTATTAGACAAAGCTAAAACTGCTAATTTCTGGATTGCTTCAGGCTCATTTAAAACATTGGAAGAGTTCGGAAAAAGCAATCCGCATTACACACAATTTGATGCTTTTACGTCTAAAAACGTATATACTTTTGAAGGTAAATTTGGAGCAACTGGCGGAACAGTTTATTATGAATTGGCACCAAGCCGACCGGATTTAGTTTTAAAAGATTATATCAAAATTTTTCACCCTGATTTATTGCCAAGCTACGAATTTACCTTTGCCTCTAAACTAAATTAAGATTCATTGATAAATTCAAAGCGAAATATAATTCTGTTTTTTGTACTTGGTTTAGTGCTATTATTTATGTTTTTTCTGGACATAAGTTTAGGATCAATTACAATTCCGTTTAAAGAAGTATATACCAGTTTAACAGGTGGACAAGCCAGTAAATCAACTTGGGAATATATCATTATTAATTACCGTTTACCAAAAGCTATAACAGCCTTTTTGGTTGGTGTAGGACTGTCAATTAGCGGTTTGCTGATGCAGACATTATTCAGGAATCCATTAGCCGGACCAGATGTTTTGGGTTTGAGTTCGGGAGCAATTTTGGCTGTTGCGATTGTTATTTTGGGTGCAGAATTTTTGCCTTCGTTTTTAAATGCTATTCTTTTATCACCATACGGACTTGTTATTGCCTCAACATTAGGCAGTGTTTCGGTTTTGCTTTTGGTTTTATTGGTTGCGCAGCGATTGCGAAATACAATGGCGATTTTAATTGTCGGACTCATGTTTGGCAGTTTTACAAGTGCAATTGTGGGTGTTTTAACCTATTTTAGTTCGGCAGAACAATTGCAGAAATTTACATTTTGGTCATTGGGGAGTTTGGGAAACCTTTCCTGGACATCAATTTCTGTTTTGGCTGTTTGTGTTGGTATTGGTTTGCTTTTAAGTGCCGGAAGTATTAAGCCATTAAACGCCTTGCTTTTGGGTGAGAATTATGCTAAAAGCATGGGTTTGAATTACAAAAAAGCCCAGCTAATCATCATATTTGCGACAAGTATACTGGCAGGAAGCATAACAGCTTTTGCTGGTCCGATTGCCTTTATTGGTCTCGCAGTTCCGCATATTGCAAAGCTTACTTTTCAAACTAGTAATCACGCCGTTTTATATTGGAGCACGCTTTTTTATGGCGGAATAATTATGTTGTTTTGTGATATCGCTTCGCAATTACCCGGATTAGAAACCACTTTGCCAATTAATGCAATTACATCTATCATTGGTGCTCCGGTTGTAGTTTGGTTATTAATGCGAAAAAGAAATTTTCAGTAAATTATTTGGAACACGGATTACGCGGATTAAACGGATTTACGCAGATCATTTTAATCTATGTGAAAAAACTTAGCAATTAGTATTTCAGAATCTTAGCATCTTAAAAAATGAGCAGTATTATCTTATCAACTTCAAATCTAAATATTGGTTATAAAACCAAGAAAGCGATTGTGACTATTGCTGAAAATTTAAATTTGAATTTATCCTCAGGAAAACTAATCTCTTTGATTGGTGCAAATGGAATTGGGAAATCTACTTTATTGCGAACAATTACAGGAATTCAACAACCGTTATCAGGAAATGTTTTTTTGAACGAGAAAAATATCAATACTTATAATCCTTTAGAATTGGCTCAGAATTTAAGCGTTGTTTTAACCGAAAAGTTGCCGTCAAGTAATCTTTCTGTTTTTGAGTTAGTTGCTTTAGGACGTCAGCCATACACCAATTGGATTGGCACTTTAACCCCAACTGATATTGAGAAAGTTCAGGAAGTCATGCAATTGACTCAAATTGAACATTTGGCTACAAAAAGGCATTACGAAATTAGCGACGGACAATTACAAAAGGTTTTAATTGCGAGAGCGTTAGCACAAGATACTCCGTTGATTATTCTTGACGAACCTACAACACATCTTGATTTGTTGCATAAAGTTTCGCTTTTTAAATTATTGAAAAAGCTAACACACGAAACTCAAAAATGTATTTTATTTTCTACGCACGATATAGATCTGGCGATTCAATTGAGTGATGAAATGATTATTATGACGCCGGAAACTGTCGTTCAGGATCAGCCTTGTAATTTAATTTCCAACGGAAGTTTTGCTACTTTGTTTAAAGATGAGCATATTGTTTTTGATGCTGAGAAAGGGAAGTTTATTGTAACCTGATTCGTTCCTGCAAGGTTTTCAAAACCTTGTAGGTGTAAAATTTAAAGGTTATAAAAAAATGTAATACCTACAAGGTTTCGAAAACCTTGCAGGAAATTGTCTTTTTAAGGTTCGATTAAACGTTTAAACAAATAAACGATTAACCTTTTAACCCAATCTGTCTTTTAGCCTCCCCAACTACAAAAGCCACAGAATTTGCAATATTAAAACTGCGTATTAATTTCGACATCGGAATTGTTAAATGATTTTCGAAACGATCCAAAACTTCTTTGCTTAAACCAACGCTTTCTTTTCCGAAAACCAGCCAGTCACCGTCTTGAAAGTCAGTTTCCAAATATGATTTTTCAGCATGAGAACTCATTAAGAATACACGTGATTGATCTGGAATCTGCGCAATCCATTCTTCTATATTTTGATATTCGGTTACATCAAGATGAACCCAGTAATCCAAACCTGAACGTTTAAGGTTTTTATCGTTTATAACAAAACCAAAAGGATGAATTAAATGCAGTCGGCTTTCGGTTCCCACGCATAATCTTCCAATATTTCCCGTATTATTTGGTATTTCAGGTTCTACAAGAACAACGTTTAGCATTATCGTTTATTTGTTAATTTGTTTAATCGTTTATTTGGGAATTATCTAATTCTCAAATTGACACATTATCTAATTTAAAATCGGGAACTTCTAAAACTTCTCCGGCTTTTAGGTTTTGCAAATATACATTTCCTATTCTAACCCGAACTAATCTAAGTGTAGGAAAACCAACAGCCGCAGTCATTTTTCGAACCTGACGAAATTTACCTTCATTTACAGTAATTGAAGCCCGGGAAGTCGGTCCATGTCTCTCATCTCTGATTTTTTTTGCTCTTGGTCCAAAATCCGGAATTTCGGTAACGATAAATGCAGAGCAAGGTTTTGTTGTGTATTTTCCACCTTCAAAACCAATTTCAACACCTTTTTGCAATTGTTCGATCGCTTCAGTAGTTATTATTCCATCAACTTGTACATAGTATTCTTTATCTACTTTTTTGCTTCTTATTTGCTCGCTGACTTTTCCGTCGGTAGTTAGCAAAAGTAATCCTTCAGAATCTTCATCTAAACGCCCAATTGCCATAGTTCCTTCCGGGAAATCATGCAATTCGCCCAGGAGTTTTTTCTTTCTTTTCAATTCATAAATAAATTGACTCAAATAACCATAAGGCTTAAAAAGAATAAAGTGTTGATGCATGTTTTATTTTTTGCAAAGATAGTTTTGTTTCATATTCATTAAAAAAATAATACTAGAATAAACTAAAAGCAATGTTAAACCATTTAGTTTTAAAATTTAGAATTCGTAATATTATATAAGAACTTTAAAAAAAATGATATGGGAACTAATGATTTAGGCTCTAAAAAAATAAATGGAGTACAAAAAAATATAGACGAATCTAAAGGAAAAAATATTTCGCACGATGGAAAAGCCGACGATGCCAATTTGAGAAAAGAAGTTGTAGCAGATCAGGACGGAAATAAACAAGTAGTAGAAAGAGCGCGAAATGAAAATGAAGACATCAAAAAAGTCAAAGGTGATGTAGATCCAAATAATGCCAATGCAAACCGTGGGGTTTCATCTGAAGAAGAAGCAAAAAAAACAGTTGAAAACAAAGATCGAAATTCTGATATTACGCCAAATCGTTATCCTAATTCAGATCCGGAAAGCCATGAAGATCGAGGCAATATGAAATTGGATGAAGATTAACATTAAGAAAAAAATGATGATTTACATGATTTTAATGTGAAATAACATTTGATTATGATAAAGTCTTAATCTTATTGTAAACTCTGGTTTTATTATGGTTAGCGGTTAAGATCTTCGTAAATTGTTGCTACAAATTTAAATATTAAGAATATGTCACTTTTAGAAAACAAAGTAGCTTTTGTATCAGGTGGTGGTTCAGGAATTGGACGCGCTGTTGCAGAATCCTACGCTCGTGAAGGAGCAAAAGTAGTAGTTTCGGATATTAATGTTGAACACGGTGAAGAAACCGTAAAAGTTATAAAAGATGCAGGAGGAGAAGCCTTTTTTGTAAAAGGCGATTCGTCTAGCGCAATCGACAATAAGCACATGGTTGAAGTAGCGGTTTCAAAATACGGCCGACTTGATATTGCGTGTAATAATGCAGGAATGGGTGGACCTGCAAAACCAACCGGAGAATACGAACCGGAGGCTTGGGATAAAGTAATCGCTTTAAATTTAAGTGGTGTATTTTATGCTTGTCGTTATCAATTAGAACAAATGGAGAAAAACGGCGGTGGAAGTATAGTAAATATTGCTTCTATTCACGGTCAGGTTGCGGCGCCATTAAGTCCGGCATATACAGCATCTAAACATGGAGTTGTTGGTTTAACTAAAAATATTGCTGCCGAATATGCACAAAAAAATATTCGTTGCAACGCCGTTGGTCCCGGTTATATAGAAACAGCTTTATTGAAAGATAATCTGAATAAAGAGGCGATGACTGCCATTGCTGCAAAAGCTCCAATGAACCGTTTAGGAACTGCCGAAGAAATAGCAGAACTTGTTACTTTTTTAAGTTCTGAAAAATCTTCTTTCACAACCGGAAGTTATATTATTGCCGATGGTGGATATACGGCGATTTAAAAATCAGTTTTTATATTATTAGGAAGCTGTCTGAAATTCGGGCAGCTTTTTTTATTGGCTAAATTTTAAATTAAAAGCTAATTTTCTTGTTAAAAAATAAATGGTTTAGAAAATAATACAAGATGAAAGGGATTCTATTTGCTTACAGAATACCGAATGAATATATGAATAGTTTGGTTTTTGGTACTGTATGTTTGCAAATAACCTTACAATTTGTTTAAGTTATTGCAATATTCCCTTAACTTTAAAAACTTAAATTTGATCTCTAAAACCCTATTTTTTAATCATATGAAAAACATTTACTCGTTACGTCATTTAATGACTTTTTTAAGTTTTTTTGTTGCTTTACAATAGTCGCACAGACAATGCCGGCTCTATCGCCACTACCTTATCAGGAAAATTTTGAAAACTGGTCCAGCACTTCAACAGAATTTATTTCAGGATTAAAAGGTTGGAACTTAGGAACAAATGCGACTGGGACAACTGAATTTGCGACATCTTCAACTTTTACAGATTATACCACTATATTAACTGGGAGAGGAGCAAATATTAATTCAGGAGGTTTCTATAATTATGTAGGTAAAATTGGTTTTTTAAACACAACAAACCTTAATCTTGCTCTGGGTTTGGCTTTTTCAACCGATGGGCTGACTGACGTAAAAGTTCAATACGATATTATGACCATACGAAATCCGTATGATGCAAGTAACACAAGGATTAATGAAATGATTTTGCAATATAGAGTGGGATCAACAGGAGATTTTAGTTCAATTGCAGGAACAGAATATCGTAATAATATGGAGAATCAGACAGGAACAAACGTTTTTCTGCCGCAAAATTCGCTAAAAAGAAAAATTACACTTCCTGCCCAATGTAATAATCAGCCTGTAGTTCAGATAAGATGGGTTTCAAAACAAGTTTCGGGAGGTGGCGGACGTCCATCTTTTGCAATTGATAATATTGATGTTAGAAGTGATAATACTGCTCCGGTTACTGTTGCTGGTTATCCTAAAACAGACAATGTCTTATCTTCAGGTTTCGATTTTATCAGTAAAATAAACGAAAGTGGAAAAACATATTACGTCTTGCTTCCGGGCGGAAGTTCTGAGCCAACAATTGCACAAATAAAAACAGGTCAGGATGCAGCCGGAAATACAGCTTTACAATCTGGTTTCGTAGATATAATTGATCCAACTCAGGAGTATTCAAAAACATTTACTGCCTTAAGTTTGAATACGGCATATTCTGTTTTTTCTTTTTCAGAAGATCTTTATGACAATCCACAAATCACAGTAAATAGAGTAGACGTGACTACTGCAAGTGTTGTAGATCCTCTAATATCTACTACAATATCGTCATTAGATTTAGGTTTTTCAGAATCGAATTATGAGGATGCCATTCACAAAAGCTACCAAATTGCTGCGGTAAATCTAACAACTGATGTGGTAGTAACAGCGCCGGCAAATTTTAGTATTTCTAAAGACAACAATACGTTTGCATCATCACTGATTTTTACTGTTGCTGATTTTGCTTCAAACGCAACACCAACAGTTTATGTAAAATTCTCACCAAATGCTGTTGCTGGTTTTTCTGGTCAAATAACGCATGAATCAACCGGAGCAGTAACTACAACAGTTTCGCTAACCGGAACGGGTATTAATCCATATGTACAAGGTTTTAATGATGCAAATGTTTTAACAAATAGTGGTTGGGCACAATACAATCTTGCAGGACCAACCAATCAATGGAAACATACAACAGAAACAAGAAATATAAATTCTGGCACGGGAGCAGTGTTAGTGAACGGCTATACAGATACAGGAGCAAGTAACGATTGGTTAATTTCGCCTAGATTGCGTTTAGATAATTTTGTAAACTTGCCGCTGCTGTCATTTTATTCTCGTAAATTTTATCCAGGGCCAGGTTTAAAATTAATGGTTTCTACAAATTATGACGGAGTAAGCAGTCCGGCTACAGCAACATGGACAGAAATTGAGGGTAAATTTCCAACCAGTACAGGTAATTATGTGCAATCGCAATATATTAAATTAGACGCTTATAAAACAAACCATACGTATCTGGCGTGGGTTTATGAAACAACAATGGGTGGTGGAAATAATAATGCTTCAGAATGGTCATTTGATGATTTTGCTATAACCAATGAAGCAGGTTATGTAGACTCAAATCCGGTTTTAGATTTTGGAATTGTACTTCAGAATACCGTTTCTGATGCTCAATCATTCAATTTTAAGGCAGAAGGATATGGAGATATCACCATTACAGCTCCGGCTTCCTATCAAATTTCAGCAGACAATATTTCTTTTGGATCCACGATATTAGTTTCTGCTGCAGATGCTTTAGCCGGAAAAATACTTTACGTAAAGTTTGCACCAACAGTCAAAGAATTTAAAATAGCTGGAGCCTTAACAGTAACCGGAACTTCATTAAATAAACAAATTGGTTCACTGACAGGTTCTTCTTTACCAAAAGAAGATACTTTTGATGTGGTGACTTATAATTTAGAGTTCTTCGGTTCTACAAATAATTCCTATGGTCCTACAGACAATTTATTGCAAATTGAAAATGTTGCTAAAGTGATGAATAAACTAGATGCAGATGTATACGCAGTTCAGGAAGTTTCAAGTGATGGTGCCATAGATGACTTAATTCAGAAAATAAGCATAAACGGAAAAACATTTGCTAAGAGTACCTCTACATCATGGTCTTATTCATGGGATCCCACTTCAGACCCAAATTTTCCACTTCAAAAGTTAGTCGTGATTTATAACACACAAACAACATCTGTCAAAAAATCGCGTGTTATGTTTCAGGGTTTGTATGATGAATTAGTTGCCGGAACAAAAACTTTAGTTAATTATCCATTACCATCGGGTACGCCACCGGCAAAACCTAGCACAGGATTTTTCTCTTCAGGACGTTTGCCTTATATGGTAACCATAGAAACGAATGTTAACGGAGTTAAAAACGAAATAAATCTAATAGACCTTCATGCCCGCGCCAACAGCGGATCTGATGTTACCACCTATAACAGACGTAAATATGATACGCAGGTTCTAAAAGATAGTTTAGATACTTACTATGCAAACTCAAACATAATTCTTTTAGGAGATTATAATGATGATGTAAAGGGATCTGTTTTTGGCGTTAATAATCCTTCAACTTATGAGAACTTTGTTACAGATAGCAGTAATTACAAAGCCTTAACTTTAGAAATTAGTCAGGCCGGTGCGTTTAGCTTTTTAAGTTCAGGTGGATTTTTAGATCATATCATGATTTCAAACGAATTGATTGATCAGTATGTTAATAGCTCAACAGCCGTTTATGATCCAAGAAATGATATTCCAAGTTATACTACAAATACATCAGATCACGGCCCGGTAATTGCTCGTTTTCAATTGAAACAAGATGTATTATCTACAATTGATTTTGATGCTAAAAAAGGTTTTGCGCAAGCATATCCAAATCCTGCAACTGATGTTGTAAATATTGTAGTAAAAACAACTGATGAGAAAAACTTAAAATTAAAGCTTTATGATATCTCAGGACGTTTGGTTGGTGGTCCGATTGAAATAAAAGGTTCTCAGGACAGTAATATTACCGCAGTTCAGGTAAGTAATTTACGATCTGGAATTTATGTTTATACCTTAAGCGAAAACAATAAAGTTGTTTTTAAAGATAAGATTATAAAGAAATAATCACAATAACCCGTATATAAAAAGGCTGTCTGAATCTCAGACAGCCTTTTTGTATTTTATAAAAGCAGTAGTTTTTTGATTTTATCGAAATCTGTTTTCGGTGATATTTCACAGAAATAATCCAATTGCCATTTTTGCGTTTTTTGAGCTTGTTTGCTCGAAGTTTCGTCCCAGGGCGGATAAACTCTCGTGGCGCGTATTCCTTCCTTTGCAGCAGTCGAAAAAATTCCCTTTTGTAATAAAACTGATTTAGGGAAAATAAATTGACCTGATAAATCATTTTTTCTAACATTTACAATAACAAAATCAATTGCATCAGAAAAATCAAAAGGTTCAATAATTCCGGTTACATTTCGTTTCCATAAAGTTACAAACTGCCCTGTTTTTGTAGGCGTAATTTTTGCCGTTCTAAATTTAATATTGCGGCCTTCAATTTGAAAATCGTATGCATTATAATCCTGACTTTCTGCTTCTGGTTGAGGTTCAGAACATTCAAAATTACAATAATCATAAACCAATTCTTTGGCAGTAATTAAATCATTAGGGAATAGTTTTGTGTTGATCCAGTTATTTTTGATTGCCATTTTAAGAATACTAATTTGTTGTTTTTTTTCTTGAAAAGTACAACAAAAAGAAGCTTAAAATGAAACATTCAAACCAAAATTTAACCCCCATTGAAATTGGTTGAAAGATTGTTCGCTTAAAGGATTTATATAATAATTCATAGCAGGCTCAACAAAAACATTTGTTTTTTTATAAATGCGATATTGTACAGTAGTGCTTAACAGTGAACCATATACATAATCGTTTGCGTTTACATTTTCACCAATAGAACTTCCATTTAAAGCCATATCGTTTGAAATTAATTTACCTACAAAGCCACCGGTATTCAAACTAATATTAGTTTTGTTTTTATTAAAAATAGAATATGAAACCTCTAATGGTACCTCAAGATATCTTAAATTCTGATCCAGTTTTCCTTTTTCGACATTATCACTTTTTAAGGCCATTATTGTATTAGTAGGTACAAATATATAATTAGCATTATTTGTAATATGAGAAGTAGCTACCGTTGCATTTTGGTTGAAATAATCGCTTGAAGTCAAAAAAGCATTTGTAGTTCTCATATAAGAAACATTGGCAATACTCTGACCCAATTCATTGAATTTTACACCAGAACTTACAGCCCACTTTTTATTGATTTTATATTTCGTTTTTACACCGTAACTGTTACTTTGCTTAGAATCGTTTACGTTGCCTAAAGTTTTTTCATTTTTATAATTTTCAGAATTGGCAACTCCGGCAAAAACTTCCACAGCCCATTTTTCATTTTTAGCAATAGCCTTGTCTTCTTTTTCTTTTTTAGTTTCAGGAGTTACAGTAACAATACCTTTTTCTAAATTTTGAAGTTCTGCTAACTGAACTGAATCTTGTTTACTCAATGCATCGCCAAATTTTGAAGTGCTTTTTTGATTATCAGCAATAGCCTGTTCGTTTGTTATGATTTCGTTTTTAAATCCTTTTGCAGCCGTATTTGTTTTTTGATCTTTATTTAATGCTGAATTAAAAGGATTTGAAGCCAGATTGTTCGCGTTTTTTAGATTCAGTTTATCTTCGAAAATAGAAGAAGGCGTTTGATTTTTAGAACCAGAATTAAACGAATTTGTTTTATTCGGAACAACTGATTTTTCGGCTACAGTCTGATTTGTTTTTGTATTTTCAATATTTGAAAACTGATTTTTAGAACCAGAATTAAAGGTGTTTGTTTTATTAGTAACAGCTGATTTTTCGGCTACAGCCTGATTTACTTTTGCATTTTCAATATTTGAAAACTGATTTTTAGAACCAGAATTAAACGAATTTGTTTTATTCGGAACAACTGATTTTTCGGCTACAGCCTGATTTACTTTTGCATTTTCAATATTAGAAAACTGATTTTTAGAACCAGAATTAAACGAATTTGTTTTATTAGGAACAATTGATTTTTCGGCTACAGCCTGATTTGCTTTTGTATTTTCAACATTTGAAAACTGATTTTTAGAACCAGAATTGAACGAATTTGTTTTATTAGGAACAATTGATTTTTCGGCTACAGCCTGATTTGTTTTTACTTTTTCAGTATTTGGTGTTTGAAATTTAGAAGGCGAATTAAATGTATTTTCATTATTCGGAACAAGAGATTTTCCGGCTACAGCCTGATTTGAATTTCTTTTTTCAGAATTTAATGTTTCAGCCTTAGAAGCGGTATTAAAGCCATTCTCATTATTTGGGGCAAATGATTTTTCGGCTACTGCCTGATTTGGTTTATTTACTTCTAAATTTGATTTTCCATTTAAAACACCTTCTTTATTGCTTTTGTTTTTGGTGTTTACAGAACTGACTGTCGTTTTTTGATTTTGATTGATTTTAGAAGGATCGGATATGTTTTTTGTTTCTTTTTCAGATGAGTTTCCCAGCGCAACAGCGTTTTCTGCACTTTTTATTTCGTTGGTAATTGTATCTTTCTGAATATTGTTTTCTTCAATGCTTCTTGTTTTTGAATCATTTAAGTCTGTATTTTTCTCGTCCAGAACAACATTATTATTTTTAGAGCTATTATCAATAGTTTTAATTCCTGCATCAGAACTAAAATGTAAAACAGTTGGGAGCATTAAACCCAATAACAAGCATGCGGCAGCAGACCACCAAAGAATCGCTCTTTTTTCTTTTTTGGTTTGTCTAGTTTTTCTTCAATCTGACTCCATAATTCAGGAGGCGGAACACTTGAAAAGTTTTCCATTGATGAAAAAATATCTTCTATATTTT
Source organism: Flavobacterium sp. AC274 (assembly GCF_979258275.1). NCBI lineage: Bacteria > Pseudomonadati > Bacteroidota > Flavobacteriia > Flavobacteriales > Flavobacteriaceae > Flavobacterium > Flavobacterium sp. AC274. The sequence goes on from NZ_OZ409852.1 coordinate 1,712,026, forward strand.
GCTTTTTCATGCTGTCTTAAAATTTTTTATGCTCAAAATTCTCTTTTGCAAAATGCGCTTGGCCCTGTTTAAATTTGATTTTGATGTTCCTTCTGAAATCTTTAGTAATTCGGCTATTTCCTTATGTTTCATTTTTTCAAAAACATACAAGTTAAAAACCGTCCTGTATTGATCTGGTAAATCCCGAATATATTCTAACAGTTTTTCTTGTTCTATTGGCGGGATATCCAGTTCCTGTTCTTCAATAAAATCGGTATCAGGATCAAAAACATCCAAAAAGAAACTTTCTTTTTTCTTTTTATTTAAAGTCTCAATGAGTTTGTTTATAAAAATTCGCTTCATCCAGCCTTCAAAACTTCCTTCAAACTTAAACTGATTTATTTTTTGAAAAACAACAATAAATGCTTCCTGAAAAACATCCTTTGCATCATCTTCGTTTTTCATATATTTTAAGCAAATGCCATACAAAACCGGAGAGAACAACTGATAAATTTTCAGTTGTCCCTCTCGTTCATTTTGCATGCATTGGCGAATATATTTTTCTAAATCGTCTTTCAAAAAGTGGTTAGATTTGTTTTGGCAAAATTAGCTTTTTTTAACTCATTTAGCTATCTTTTAAAAATAGTACGAGTAGCGTCTGAGTTATTGCTTAAAATGGTTAGGTTTTGATTATCAAGCTTTTCGATTACATAAGTTTTACCTTCAAACGAAATAAGGTCATGTTCCAGATTATCTGCTGCACCAAGGCCTTTTCCAATTTCATAGCTGCTGTTTCTAATCTCTACATCATTTTTATACGTGATCACCCTTCCATCAGAAGTAAAAACTACTTTTTTAGTAAATCCACTTGTTTTTGGTGTAGCCGTGTAAGGATTATTGGTTCCTCCAATAGATTTTTCCCAAATCCAGGTATTTACTATCGCATTGGAATTTATTGTCTTTTCTGTAGCACAAAAGCTTGAAAAAAGACAAAAGGCAATAAAAAACAATAAAATTCTTTTCATAATCGGATTATTTTAAACTTGTAATTTTATCCTGAATGGCTTTTTTGAAAAGTTTTATAGCGTCGCTTTGATCTGCAGTATCATAAGTATCAATGAAAATTTTAGTAACAGTTCCTCCCTGACGCATTTGAAAATAAACGCCGCCCTGATCTGCAGTATCCGGAGCACCGTACGTTTTAGTCTGACCTTTAATATTTAAAATTTCAGCTGGAACATTTTTTAAGAACAAAGTATATTCGCCTCTTTTTATTGTGCTGGTATATTTGTATTGCTCAAAACTATAACTTCCGTAAGCAACATCCTGAAATTTAAGAATGTTAAAATCATTTAATTGGTAGAAATTACGAATGCTGCCAATGTTTCCAATAATAATATTATCAGGAGACTCTGAAGTTTTGATAAAAACAAGTGGTTTTTTAGTTGCAGGAATTAAAATAAAGTCTGAAGGATAAGTTGGTGTTTGTGTAATTTGTTCACCTGCCTGCGGGCTTTTTTCATAAAAGGTGATAATCATTTGACAGCTATTTTCATACATAGAAGTGACTTTAATTTCATATCCACTTGTTGGTTTTGCTCCGGCATAAACCCCAACTAAATGGGTTTTTGTAAAATCAATATTAGGATCACTGGCAACAGGACAAGTGTTTTCATGCTTTGTAAATGCCTTATCCATACTTTCCTGAGTATCTATATAAATAGCCTGAGGGTTATTAGGCATATTTTTTACGCTATAATTACATAAAAGAGGAAATCCTGTAAAAGGCACATTTACATCAGGTCCGCAATCTGTATTAAAATCATCGTTGTTAAGGGAGCAGGCACTAATTCCAAAAGCTATAAATAAGCCAAGCATTATTTTTTTCATGATATTTTTTTAATAGGTTATATTTAATAGATAATCATCTTTTAAAAAGGTTGCGTAGAACGGTTTTTTTTGAGCGTATTTTTTTGAAAAATGGTTTAGAATGTTTGTTTAATTTTGAATTGATAATAATTCGTGAAATTTAAATTTTAAAATTCGGAACTACGTATTATTGCGTACTTTTACTTAAAAAACAACTTAGTTATGTTCGACTTCCTTCCATTTTTATTGGTTTTTATAATCGCATTGTTACTAGGTATTTACTTTGGAAGAATATTGTTTTCGGCTAAATTTCAATCTCAAAAAGTTAGCTTGGAAGAAAGATTAAATGCCAATGTAAATCAGTTTCAATTGCAGAAAGAGCAATTTGAAAATGACAGAAAAAATTTTGAAAGACTTTTGCAGCAAAATAATCTGGAAAAAGAAAATATCAGAACCGAAAAGGATAGTCTCGCCATACAGCTTTCAAAGAAAGAAGTAGATTTTGAAAATTTATGGGAAAGGCATAAAGAACAAAAAGCAGAAATAACAGAGCTTCAGGAAAAATTCACCAAAGAATTTGAAAATTTGGCGAATAAAATTCTCGAAGAAAAATCGGCAAAATTTACAGAACAAAATAATGAAAATATGAAAAGTATCTTGTTGCCTTTACAGGATAAAATTCATGTTTTTGAGCAAAAAGTAGATCAGACTCACAAAGAAAGTATTGATTATCATGCGGCTTTACGTCAGCAAATTTTAGGTTTAAGTGAAATGAATGCTCAAATGAGTAAAGAAACCTTAAACTTAACAAAAGCATTAAAAGGTGATAGTAAAATGCAGGGAAATTGGGGCGAATTGGTTCTGGAACGTGTTTTAGAAAAATCCGGACTGGAAAAAGGAAGAGAATACGAAGTACAGCAAAGTTTTACCAATACAGAAGGAACGCGCGTTTTGCCGGATGTTGTAATTAATTTACCAGACGGAAAGAAAATGATTGTCGATTCGAAAGTTTCTTTGGTAGCCTATGAAAAATGGATCAACGAAGAGTCTGAAATTCTTAAAAGTGATTTTTTAAGAGAACATGTGCTTTCTATTAAAAGGCACGTAGAACAGCTTGGCAGTAAAAATTACCATGATTTATATCAAATAGAAAGCCCTGATTTTGTATTGCTTTTTATACCAATAGAACCCGCTTTTGCGATTGCCTTAAACGAAGATTCTACGTTATACAACAGAGCTTTTGATCGCAATATTGTAATTGTAACGCCAACCACATTATTGGCCACTTTACGCACCATTGATAGTATGTGGAGCAATCAGAAACAGCAGGAAAATGCTTTTGAAATTGCAAGACAGGCCGGTGCATTGTATGATAAATTTGAAGGTTTTGTAACCGATTTAGTAAAAATTGGAAACAAAATAAAAGATACCAAAACCGAATATGAGAATGCAATGAACAAACTCGTTGATGGAAAAGGTAATCTAATTTCGAGTGTAGAAAGATTAAAGAAAATGGGAGCGAAGGCCAAAAAATCACTTCCGGAAAATATTATTACAAGAGCCTCAAATACCGACGAAAGTCAATCCCTAAATTAAAACCTAACCAAACAGAATAAAAACATGACTACAGATTTTAAGCCCGTTTCATCATCAAAAATTAGTATTTCCGAATTAATGTTACCATCGCATACCAATTTCAGTGGTAAAATTCATGGAGGATATATTCTTCAATTATTAGATCAGATTGCCTTTGCTTCGGCATCAAAATTTTGCGGTAATTATTGTGTTACGGCTTCAGTTGATACAGTGAATTTTTTAAAGCCTATCGAAGTAGGAGAATTAGTTACAATGAAGGCTTCTGTAAATTATGTAGGTCGTAGTTCTATGATTGTAGGCATACGTGTTGAAGCTGAAAATATTCAGACTGGTGCCGTAAAACATTGTCTTTCGTCTTATTTTACAATGGTAGCAAAAGATAAAGAAGGCAAAAGTGTACAGGTTCCAGGACTTATTTTATCCAGTTTAGATGAAGTACGCAGATTTAGAAAATGCATCAAACAAATAGAAGCTAAAAAAGAATTAGAAGATCATGCAAAAATTACGAATGTAAATTCTATAGAAGATTTGGCAAGTTTAGATAAATATAATGTTTTGTTAGAAATAGGATAATTCTATTTAAAATGATTTTTGTAAATTGAAATCTATTATTAAAAATTAAAAAAAGCAGAGAAATGGTTAAATTTGGTTATACAATATTATATGTAGAAGATGTAGAAAAGTCGGTTGTGTTTTATGAAAACGTTTTTGGTTTTTCAAGAAAATTTATTACACCTGATAATGATTATGGTGAATTGATTACCGGTGAAACTACGCTTTCATTTGCATCAAAAAAACTGGCAGCACAAAATTTAGAAGATGGTTTTGTCGAAAGCAGTTTAGAACACAAACCTTTTGCAATAGAAATAGGTTTTATAACCGATGATGTGCCCGAACTTGTACAAAAAGCAACTTCGTTTGGCGCAATATTGGTAAAAGAACCAACACAAAAACCGTGGGGTCAAGTTGTAGCGTATGTGAGAGATCTTGATGGTTTTTTAATTGAGATTTGTACTGAAGTTGAAGGATAGGAATTTAATTCAGAATAATTAATTATTATATAGTTCCTACGGGATACTTTGAAAGATATATATCCACTTCAAAGTGTCTCGTAGAGACAATACTTTATCACCAATATTTCTGCCTCACTCTACATTTCAAGAGCAAAAACATTTCACAAATATTTAGCATAATACCAGCGACTAAGCTCCGGAAAATTACGTAACTTTAAGTGTATATATAAGTTGCTATATTTAACGGAATAACTGCCATTCGATTTTTCAAAACTGATTTTTTCAGTTGTCTATTTTAATTTAAAAAATGGAGTGACATAATTGTTTAATTGCTGACGATTATGAAAAGAACTACTTTACTTATTTTGCTTTTTACTGCATTTTCTTTGTATGCTCAGGAAAAATTTACAACCAATACAGCCACAGTAAATTTTGAGGCATCCATTCCTCTTTTTGAAGAAATAAAAGCAGTAAATAGATCGGCTGTGATAGTTTTAGAGCCTAAAACCAGTACATTTATTTGTACAGTTATAATCAGAGATTTTCGATTTAAATTAGATTTAATGCAAGAGCATTTTAATGAAAACTATTTAGAGAGCCATCGTTATCCTAAAGCCGTTTTTAAAGGAAAAATTGCAAAATTTGATATTAAAGATATTGATGACGCCGAAAAGGAATATTTAATAAAAGGAAAATTAACCGTACACGGAAAATCACGAGAAATTGAAGTAAAAGCCTTGTTGAAAAAAGTAAATGAAGGAATACAAATTCATTCTGATTTTCCAATTTTGGTATCTGATTTTGATATTTCAATCCCTATGAAAATCGGTTCAAAAATCTCATCGACTGCAAATACAGGTTTAACCGGAGTTATTAGAAATGAGGAATTGGCTCTTTTAACTTTAAAATAAAAAATCACGACAAACTATGAGAAAGGGCAGTTTCGATATCAGTAAATTGAAACTCAAAACCCGTTTGTTGTATTTTTTCAGAGGAAACTCTTTGTCCTTCCAAAACAGCAACACTCATTTCGCCCAAAGCAAAGCGAATTAAAAAAGCAGGTACTTTTGGGAGCCAGATTTTATATCCGTACAGGTTAGCCAGAATTTTAGAAAATGAGCCATTGGTAGTATTATCTGTAATCGCAGCGTTATATGCGCCGTGCATTTCCGGGTCAATGACAGCTTTTAAATAAATCTGGCACAGATCTTCAATATGAATCCAGGGCAAATACTGTTTTCCGGAACCTAAAATAGTGCCAAAACCTGCTTTGAATGATGGATTAATCTTTTTAAGAAAGCCCTCATTTTTTCCAAAAACAATTCCAGTCCTTACTTTTACGGTTCTAATTCCTAATGAATTAATTTCATCAACGGCATCTTCCCATTTTTGGCACGTTATTCCTAAAAAGTCATTTGCCGGAGGCTGGTCTTCGGTACAAATTTGTTTGCTGGTATATGCGCCGTAGATTCCAATCGCCGAAGCCGAAATAAATGCATCCAGTGATTTATTTTTCTTCTTTAAAACATTAAAAATTAGTTTGACCGGTTTTGTTCTACTTTCCAGAATTGCTTTTTTCGTTTTTCTGTCCATCGTTTTTCAACAATTCCTTCACCTGCTAAATGAATAATATAATCTGCCTTAAGTATAGCTTCTTCCTCGATAAAATCATTTTCTAAATCCCATTTGTAATAAGTGATTAAAGGTGTGTTTTTTCGATCACCGCGGCTTAGTACAGAAACCGAAAAACCATTAGCAATTAATACTTCGGTTAAGTATTTGCCAATGAACCCTGATCCGCCGGTAAGTAAGACATTTTTGGACATGATTTATAATATATTTAACAGTGCATCTTGTTTAGCAATTAGTAAAGATAATTAAACATTGCTTACCTTTAAGGCGAATTCTAAATTAATTAAAATGGATACTAAAAAGAAGATAATCAACAAAGAAGATATCGTTTCGCTATACATGAATGAGATTTTAGAGAAAGGGCAAAAGCCAAAATCTGTATACCATTTTGCAAAAGAAAATGATTTTGAAGAAACAGAATTTTATGCTTTTTTTGGAACATTGGAAGGTTTAGAAAAAGAAATTTTCAGACTCTTTTTTGTCAATACAGTTGATTTGCTTCATAAAAATGCAGATTACCAGGAGTATGATATGAAAAACAAAATGTTGAGTTTTTACTTTACTTTTTTCGAAATACTGACTGCCAACAGAAGTTACGTCCTGCAATCATTAAAAATAGATAGAAATCCCTTAAAAAACCTTTCGCAATTATCATTGCTTCGAGAAAGTTTTAAAGAATATGTTTCAGAAATCCTGACAGATGATTATAGAATTGAGCAGGAAAAATTTCAAAAATTTCAGGAAAAAGGAATTCAGGAATCGGCCTGGCTGCAATTAATGATGACGATTAAATTCTGGATGGATGATGCGTCTCCAGCTTTTGAAAAAACGGATATTTTTATCGAAAAATCTGTAAATGCTTCGTTTGAGTTAATGAATGTTGCGCCATTGAACCATCTTTTAGATTTCGGAAAATTTCTTTTCAAAGAAAAAATATACAACAAACAATGAAAACAATAGATTATATACCAACCTCAAAGATAGAAAGAGCCGGAAAACTAGTGCAGACCGGTGCCAAAATTGGGGTAAACTACGTTAAACATTATGCCGAAAAAATAGTAAATCCTGATTTAACCCGCGATAAACTCAACGAGAATAATGCTGAAGATATTTACGACGGTTTAAAAAGCCTAAAAGGAAGCGCACTTAAAGTGGCGCAAATGCTAAGTATGGACAAGAACTTTTTGCCTCAGGCTTATGTAGAGAAGTTTTCGCTTTCACAATTTTCTGTTCCGCCATTATCTGCACCATTGGTTTTAAAAACATTTAAAACTAATTTTGGGAAAACACCTTATGAAATATTTGATGAGTTTAATGCAAACTCTGTAAATGCAGCAAGTATTGGGCAAGTGCATTTGGCAACTAAAAACGGTAAAAAACTAGCCGTTAAAATTCAATATCCGGGTGTTGCCAATAGTATTTCTTCAGATTTGGCTTTGGTTAAACCTATTGCAATCAGAATGTTTAACCTGCAGGGGAAAGATTCTGATAAATATTTTAAGGAAGTTGAAGATAAACTGATCGAAGAAACGAATTATTTATTAGAACTGGAACAAAGTAAAGAAGTTGTTGAAGCTTGCAGTAAGATAGAAGGTATACTTTTTCCGAATTATTATCCTGAGTTTTCATCAGAGAAAATTATTACGATGGACTGGATGACGGGAATTCATCTTTCTGAGTTTACCGCCATTAATACAAATCATGAAGTTGCGGATAAAATTGGGCAGGCACTTTGGGATTTTTATATGTACCAAATTCATGTTCTTAGAAAAGTTCATGCAGATCCACATCCGGGAAATTTTTTGGTAGATGATCAAAATAATCTGATTGCTTTGGATTTTGGCTGTATGAAACAAATTCCGACAGACTTTTACGTGCCTTATTTTGAGTTGATCAATAAAAACGTGATTACAGATCCAGCTCTTTTTAATGAAAAATTGTTTGAGTTAGAAATTCTTCGCCCGGACGATTCACCTTCGGAAATTGAATATTTTACGGAGATGTTTCATGATTTATTGTCACTTTTTACAAAACCTTTTCAGGAAGAAACATTTGATTTTGCAGATGAAACTTTCTTTGAAAATATTGCCAAATTAGGCGAACGCTTTTCAAACGATACCAATCTCAAAAAAATGAACGGAAATCGTGGTTCTAAACACTTTATTTATATGAACCGTACTTTCTTTGGCTTGTATAATTTGATGTTTGATTTAAAGGCAAAAATTAAAGTAGATAATTATTTGAAATACTAATTCTTTTGTTTCAGGTTTCAAGTTACGCAACCTGAAACTTGAAACCTGAAACAAAAATAACTATTTTAAGATTCCAGCCTTATAAGTTGCAATAGCGCGATCTCTTGCACAGGCATGATCAACCATTGGTTCATTATAACCAAAATCAAATTCAGGGATCCATTTGCGAATGTAGATTCCTTTTTCATCAAATTTCTTTTGTTGAATTTCAGGATTAAATACTCTGAAATATGGTGCGGCATCGCAACCAGTTCCGGCAGCCCATTGCCAGTTTCCTACGTTTGAAGCCAATTCAAAATCTAACAATTTCTCTGCAAAATAAGCCTCGCCCCATTGCCAGTTAATTAGTAAATGCTTGCATAAAAAGCTTGCTACAACCATTCGTACACGATTGTGCATATATCCGGTTTCGTTAAGCTGACGCATTCCTGCATCGACCATAGGATAACCTGTAGTTCCGGAACACCAGCGTTTAAAATCGTCTTCGTTATTGCGCCACTGAATTCCGTCGTAAGCCGATTTGAAATTGTGATTTACAACACTAGGAAAACTAAATAGAATCTGAATAAAAAATTCTCTCCAGATTAATTCACTTAAAAACGTTTGATTTTTCTTGTTTGCCCAATTTACTAATTTTCGAATACTAACTGTTCCAAAACGTAAATGTGGCGAAAGATACGACGTACTGTCTAAAGCCGGAAAATCGCGAGTTTCTTTATAATTGGCAATTTGCGTCAAGTTATGAGGAAGTACTTTTATGCTGTTTTCTTCAAAACCTATTGCTGCTAATTTTGGAAAGGGAAACTGATTTTTTGCAAAATTTTTTAATAAAGCTTTTGTTTCATATTCTGGTGCCTGACCGGAAAGATGGTATTTTTCGAGCCATTTGTTTTTGTATGGTGTGTAAATTGTGTACGGAAGTCCGTCGGCTTTTGTAATTTCTTTTTCTTCAAAAATCACATGATCTTTAAATGAAAAAGTTTCGATATTATTTTCTTGTAGTAAAGAAGAAATTGCCAAATCTCTTTTGATAGCAAAAGGCTCATAATCTTTATTGAAGAATACTTTTTGAATATCGAATTCTTCCAGAAGTGATTGCCAAACCAGAAGTGTTTTCCCTTTTTTAATTAAAAGTGAAGTGCCAATTTCTAAAAGTTCAGTATTTATTTTTTGAAGTGAATCGTAAATGAAATTTACTCGCGCATCATTTTTAGGAAGATTTTCTAAAATTTCATCGTCAAAAATAAATAACGGAATTACAGGAAAATCAGATTGTAAGGCTTCAAATAATCCTGTATTATCTTCTAAACGTAAATCACGTCGAAACCAGAAAATAGTTGCTTTTTGTTTTGTCATTGTATTGATTCTCTTTTTTTGCCACGAATTCACGAATTTTTTAGTTATTTTAATTCGTGAATTCGTGGCTAATTTTAGATATAATCTTTTAAATCTTAAAATCTGTGGCAAAAAAACAATTTATGCTTTAGCTTTGAATAATCCATCGATTGTGTTGCGACGGTAATCAAAGATAGTTTTGAGTTTGTTTTTAACTACCAAAGTATTCATTATGCGACCCAAAAATCCTAAAGGCAATGCATAATGAACAATATCTGTCATTTTTGTCCCATTTTCTGTTGGCTCAAAAAATGTTTGTGATGCCATAATGCATAAGGGCCAAAACGCTGTTCGTCAACAAAGTATTTGTTTTCTTCTGAAACTGTAATGATCGTCATCCAGTTAATTTTGATGCCGAGAAGAGGTTTTAGCGTATAGGTGATAACTTGTCCGGGATACATACGTTTGCCGTCATAATCCTGAATTTCGAAAGTCATATCCTTAGGTGTTATGGTTTGAAGATTTTTTGGACTTGAGAAAAAGTCCCAACATTCTTCAATTGTGGCGTTTAAATGCTGAACGGTTTCTAATTTATATACTTTCATGAAATTAATTATTACGAATTGTTCTTGAAGACACAGTTGCGTTAGGGATTGTAGTGGAGCTCTTTTTTTGAGAGGCTTTGCCGAACAAAAAAAGCGGGAACGGAAAGCCCGACCCTTGGGGAACGCCCAAATTATTCTACATTCTATAGTATTTGAAAGGCACAAATAACATTCCGAAACATTCTCCGTGCTCTTTTCCTAAATGTTTATGATGTATTTTATGTGCTTTTCGTAAACCGATGAGGTATTTGTTTTTGGTGTTTTTAAACCATTTAAAACGCTGGTGAATCAAAACATCGTGAATTAAAAAATAGCATATCCCGTAAAGTGTAACACCACAGGCGATAAAAAATAAATAGTTGAATCCGCCCTGAACTCCAAAATAAAAAAGAGTTATACTTGGAATAGCAAAAATGACAAAGAATATATCATTGCGCTCAAAAGTATTTTCGTATTTGGGCTGATGATGATCTGCATGAAAATACCACATTAGACCGTGCATAATGTACTTATGCGTAAGCCAGGTAATGCATTCCATGAATAAAAAAACACCTAAAAAGATTAAAAAAGAAATCATTTTGTATTTGTTGAAGTTATTATTTTAGTTTCGGTTTGTCATTTCGACGAAGGAGAAATCTCATCCAGAGAGCGACGTACTGTATGTCTTTACTTTATGTGATTTCTCCTTCGTCGAAATGACAAAAATCGGGTAGATTTTTTACACCAATTTCAATTTGTAAGTTACAAAAGATTGTGCTAAAAGCCCGGCTTTTGTGTAATTTGAAACTCTTATTCTTGAATTTCCAATTTCATAATAAGGTGTGTTTTTAAGTTTTTTGAGCAGTTTTTTGTAATAAACATAAGCTGTATAAACTCCAAATTTGGCTTCGATAGGCAATTTTACAATTCCCTGATAAGCAATTCTGAAATCTTCTTCAATTTCTTTGATGATGGCAGTTTTTGCATTTTCATCAAAAGATTTTAAATCAACGCCCGGAAAATAATTTCGGTTTAAAACCAAATTATCATCTTTTAGATCCCGAAGAAAGTTTACTTTCTGAAAAGCCGATCCCAGTCTCATTGCTTCGTGTTTAAGCTGTTCATATTTTTGATTGTTTCCTTTTACAAAAACTTTCAGGCACATTAAACCTACAACATCGGCAGAACCATATATATAATCTTCGTATTCTATTTGTGTGTCGTAATTTGATTTGATGAGATCGAGTTTCATGCTTTTTAAAAATGCCTGAACAAGATCATCAGTAATATTATATTGCTTTACAGTATGTTGAAAGGAGTTTAGAATCGGGTTTAAACTAATTCCGTTTTCTACGGCTTTGTAATATTCTTTTTCGAAATCGTTGATGAGGTTTTCTTTGTCGTAATCATGAAATGAATCGACAATTTCGTCTGCAAAACGAACAAACCCATAAATACTGTGAATACCATCTCTAATGCTTGGTGATAACATATTTACCGCCAGCGAGAAGGATGTGCTGTAGTTTTTGGTTACCAACTTACTACATTTAAAAGAAACTGTATCAAATAGTGATTTCATCTTTTTACGGTCTAATAGATTTTTGAATTAACTCGGCAACCAATTTTCCTGAAATTAAAGCTGGCGGAACACCTGGTCCGGGAACAGTTAACTGCCCCGTGAAATATAAGTTACGTACTTTTTTACTTTTTAGTTTTGGTCTTAAAAAAGCAGTTTGTAATAATGTATTGGCCATTCCGTATGCATTTCCTTTGTATGCATTATAATCTGTCACAAAATCATTTTTACAGAATGACTTCTTAAATATAATATTATTTTTAACGTCTTGTTGTGTAAGTTGCTCAAAACGAGTGATTATCTTTTCAAAATATTCCTCTCGAAGTTCTTCACTATCGTTTATTCCTGGCGCTAACGGAATAAGGAAAAATCCACTTTCCATTCCTTCCGGCGCTGCTGTTTTATCTGTTTTTGATGGAAAATTGGCATAAAACAAAGGAGCATCCGGCCATTTTGGATGATCGTAAATATCGGCCGCGTGCTGATTAAAATCTACATCAAAAAATAAAGCATGATGAGTAACGTTTTCTATTTTTTTATTAAAACCCACAAAAAAGAGTAGGGAAGAAGGTGCAAAAACACGGCTTTCCCAATATTTATCAGAATAAGCTCTGAATGTTTCGTCTAATAAAGTTTCGGTATGGTGATAATCTGCTCCACTTAAAATAATATCTGCATTAATGATTTTTCCATTAATTATAATTCCTGTTGCGGTTTTATTTTCGACTATTATTTTCTCGATTGCTGAATTGGTTTCGATAGTAACTCCCAATTCGAGAGCTAATTTTTCTATTCCCCGAATTACATCAAACATTCCGGTTTTTGGATGCCAGGTTCCTAAACCAAAATCGGCATAATTCATAAAATTATAAAACGAAGGTGTTTTAGATGGCTTGGCTCCGAGAAATAGAACGGGAAATTCAAGAATCTGGACTAATCTTTCGTTTTTGAACTCTTTTCTAATGTCGTTGCTGACAGTGCTAAAAAATTGATTGAGCTTTAGAATGGTTTGTGGCGTAATTAATTCTAATGGTGAAACTCCGGGACGATAAACCAATTCTTTAATAGCAATATCATAATTGCTTTTTGCATGACTAATAAACACTTCAAGTTTTGCGCCGCTTCCTTTTTCGATATTTTCAAAAGTGGATTTTATTTCTTCTAAATTATCATAAATATTAATGAAATCATTTATCCCGAAATAAACACGATAAGCAGGATTAAGCTTTATAAGTTGATAGTAATCAGAAGTTTGTTTGCTGAAGTCATGAAAGAAACGTTCAAATACGTCGGGCATCCAGTACCAGCTTGGCCCCATATCGAAGGTAAAGCCGTCTTTTTTAAATTGCCTTGCACGACCGCCTATTGTATCGTTTTTTTCGTAAATAGTGACTTTGTTTCCTTGTTGAGCCAGGTAACACGAAGCGGCTAATGCAGAGAAGCCTGATCCTATTATTGCGATTGTTTTTGTCATTTGTTTAACAAATATACAAAAACTTTAAACAAAATATTAAATCGATTCTATTGTTTCTTCCATCGAATCAAAAATTCTGATTCTGTCAGGTAGATTTTTGTCTATATGTTCAGTCATTTTACCCATAAGCCATATTTCATTGGTTTTTTGAAGTAATTTTTGCCCCATCGTTTTTACATACTGATTGATAACATTGCGATCAGGCTGAATAGTCATAAAAGATACAAACGTGATGTTTTCAAAATGTTTGGTAAGATCCTGAAGATTTTCGATTGGCATGCTTTCACCTAAATAAATGGTTTTGTATCCTTTGGATAAAATTTCATATTGCAGATACAATAATCCAATTTGGTGAATTTCGTTTAAAGGGAGTGAAAGAACAAAAATTCTGTCGGTTTTGGTTGGTTTAAGTATTTGAAGGCTTTCTGTATAAATTAAAATCTTTTGTTTGATCAAATGACTCATGAAATGCTCGTTTGCCGGAGTTATCGTTTCAGATTGCCATAGTAATCCCAGTTCTTTTAATAAGGGAAGAAAATGTTCTTTAAAAACTTCCTTAAACGATTTTTCAGAAATAAGCCAGTCGAATGTATTGAAGAAAATTTCCTGGTCAAAATTCATCATTGCCATTTTAAAAGAAGTAATGGCGTAGTTTTGAGCATTTTTCTTTGATATAATCTCACGAACTAATTGTGGGATTTTTTCTTCGGGGAAAGTGGATATTTTAGAAATTTTATAACCGTAGTCGTGCAGTAAGGTTATATTTAAAAGTTTTTGTAGGCTGTGTAAATTATAAAGACGAATATTAGTATCCGTTCTCATGGGTTCAAGAATATTGTATCTCTTCTCCCAGATACGAATTGTATGTGCTTTTATTCCTGATAGGTTTTCCAGATCCTTTATACTGAAAACAGTCTTTATGTTGTTTATCATTGTAGATTAATTGGGTGAACAAAAATAAAACAAAATCTGACATTACCTTTAAAACTTGATTAAAATGATGATTTATAAGAACTTTGTAGTATGATACTGATTTAATTTGTCAAGATACAAAATCGTTTTAGTACCATCTTTGCTTCTGTTGTACATTGTTTCAAATTTTGCACCATAAATAATCTCATTAAATGTATAAGATGTTCGTGCTGCAACTGTATTACTAAACATGTCATCAAAAGTGGTAATGAAAACCAGAATTTCACCGTGAGTCTTTTTGAAATCATCTTCTGTAAAATTATACAACGGACTTTCTTCTGTTATGGCATGTACCAATGTCCAGCTTAATGAAAGTGCATTTATCCGGTCTAATTCGAGATCAAGAGTATAGAATTTATTGGTTCTGGCGCCATTTTCTTCAACGCTCATTCCTAACGTGATTTTTGCTTTTGCATCTGTAAAATTGGTGTTCTTAAAAGGAACAACCCGAATCATTAATGCTTTTTGTTCTTTATAAGGAGAAATTAATGCGTTGTGTGAAAATTTTAAAAAAGCGGTTGGTTTACTGAATCTTCCAAAAATAATCCTGTCGCAATGGCAAAACTCAATAAACCGATTAAGGCCTCGGCAGCTGATAAAGCGCTGGTCAAAAAACCGGTTGGACTAATATGTCCGTAACCAACGGTGGTAAAAGTTTGTGCACTAAAAAATAAGCCTGACCAAATTGGGTTAAAACACTTTGCGATTGTGCAATTCCGTCAAGATGTTCTATACCAATTGCATAGTATAAAATAGCAAAAATAAAATTGATTATAATGTAAAAGGAAAATAGAATAAACATGAATTTCCAGTTTGGCATGTCGATCATGGTGTGATACCAACTAATTCGACGCAGTAAATTCATTCCTCTTTTTTCAATATTGGCAGTTCCGTTTTTGTTTACAAATCTTCCTCCGTAACTGTTTGCATTGGTTCCAAAACCAGAATTTTCGTCTGTCTTGGCTTTATTGTTTAGTATTTTAAGAAGTGCCATTGAAAATTAATTTATCGAACAAATGTAGTAATATCTTTTATACGGATTTGGTAAGGTAATTAACAGAAAAAGCAATCTGAAAAATTTGATTTTACAGATTGCCTTGTGTTTTTTATTTATTGAATTTTATTTGCAGAAAGTTGCCCTGTTTTTAATAGCGCTTTGACTTCCTAATTCGATTGCTTTAGAGAAATCTTTACATGATTTCTTTTTTCTCCCATTTTATTGTAACAAAGTCCTCTAAGATTTAAGGCAACATAATCTTTAGGATTCATCATTAAACAATAAGAGCAATCTTCGACTGCTGCGTCGTAATTCAATAATTTGTACTGTACGTTTGCTCTTCCTGTAAAGGCATCAGAATTCATTGTGTCTAACTCTATTGCTTTAGTAAAATCTGCAAGAGCTCCTTGCAAGTCATTTAATTTGTATTTTGCCACGCCTCTGTTTGCGTAAGCTTCTACAAAATGCGAATTCATTTTGATGGCTTTTGTGTAATCCGCGATAGCACCTTTTGTATTGCCGGCTTCGGCTTTTTTCATCGCTTTGTCAAAATAAGCGGTTGCAGATTGCGCCCATGTAAGGCTGGTAATCATCATAAATGATACGAGTAGTAGGTGTTTCATAAACTAATTTGGGGTTAGGTTAATGGTTGATTAATTTCGAGACGAATTTAGGAAAAGTTTTATTTTGTAAAGTGATTTCTTGTAAAAAAAGTGAGGAAATGATGAAATAATTGAGTATGGATTTGCCAATTAAAAATCGATTAATAGCATATTTATTTTTTTATGAAAAAATAAGTTTGTAAACTAAATCAAATATATTTACGGAGTAGAAAAAAGCTAACGAAGTTTTTTAATAGACTGCGTTGTGCAAATAATAAAGCAAAAAAATATAGTAACCTTAAAAACCATTAAATGAAAAAAACATTACTTATTGTAATACTTTTAGGATTTGTAAAATTACAAGGCCAAATTTCTCTTGAGCATTCTTATGATAATAGTCTGTCAAATTCGGTACTATATTCTAATTATTCGTTTTCTTTCAATACCGAAAGTGCTACCTATTATTATTACTTTAGTTCGGGTGATAATTCAATTAAACTATATAATGAAAACCATTCGTTATACAAATCAGTATCATTGCCAATCCAGGCAAGCGGTTATATAAGTATATATGCGCCCAGTGACAAATTGTTTAATAATGATGCACTAATCGAATTTATAGTTATGATTTCGGGATCACCAAATCAAATGTATTTATTGAATGAAAATGGAGATGTTATTAATAATTTAGGAGATCGAAACCGAGCAAATATCATTAAGACTAACAACGGGGATTTTAAACTCGTTACATCTAAAAATGATGGCAACATTATCGATGTTTATGCCTTAAACGGTACATTGTCGACAGATCAATTTAATCTTTTGGCTAAATTAAGCCCTTATCCAAACCCTACTGATTCTATTATAAATATTACAATTCCTGAACAAGTAAATAAGACCGCCGATATTAAAATTTACTCTGCTGCCGGAAAAGAAGTAATGAGTCAAAGAAATCATAGTGATTCTAATAAAATAAGTTTAGACGTTTCGTCTTTATCATCTGGTATTTACATTTACAAGGTTGAAAATCACACCGGAAAATTCATTAAACAGTAATTGGTGAAGTAAAAATCTTGAATAAGATTTTCGAATCATAACAAAGCCTGAGAATTTATATTCTCAGGCTTTTATTTTTTTAAAGCTCTAAGCATCTGTACTTTATTTTGATAATATCATCATAAATAAATTTTAAAAAAGTATTTTTTGATGGTGTAATTGTAAATAATAATTAATATATTCGTACTATATTTATTACATTTTTTTATTTTTAAGCCTTTAAAAGCAAGAAAAAACATCTACGATGCGTTTTAATAGATAAATAAGCCTCTGTTAAAAACTCCTCTTCTAGCAGCAATTTCTTGATTTATACCGAATGGAAAATCGTTAGAAATATTCTTTCAAACATTTATCAAAACCTAATCTTACTACCGACGGATTTTATTTGTCAATGCAAATTCCGTATTGTGATTTAAAACAACAGAATGTCAGGTAATTAACTATCGATGTGTTAATTGCACTTTTAGAATACTGAATTTTAAAATACTTATCCTTGTTTTTGTTAACAGGTCTCTATAAGCCATTTTATTTATTGAAAAGCGACAATAGTATAATACAGCTTTACTTAATATTATTTATACTTAATCATTAAATCTTATGGAAAACTCCACTTTAACACTTACGGATGAACAGTTGCTTACAAAAACGCAGCAATATGCATTTAAATACTTTTGGGATCATGCAGATGCAAATTCAGGAATGGCTTATGAGCGTCTTCCTGTTTCGGGAGGACCCGGACCCACTGTTACCTCAGGGGGCTCTGGATTTGGATTGATGGCTATTTTGGTTGGAATTGAGAGGGGATTTATTACCAGAGAACAAGGATGCCAGCGTATTGATAAAATTGTTAATTTCTTAACTAACTCGGCAACAAATTATAAAGGGGTTTTTGCCCATTGGATTAATGGAAGTACAGGTGAAACCATTCCGTTTAGTAAAAATGATAATGGAGGTGATCTGGTCGAGACCTCTTTTCTAATGCAGGGTTTGATTACGGCACGCCAGTATTTCAACCAGCCAATTTTGACAGAACAGAGTCTGGTTGTTAAGATCAATGTACTTTGGAACAATGTAGATTGGGATTATTTTCGATTTGGATCAAACAAGTTGTACTGGCATTGTAATAATGAGCTGCAAAATGTGAAGGGGCTGGGTATTATCGGCTGGAATGAGTGTATGATTTCTTATATCTTGGCTGTTGCTTCACCAACTCATGCCATAGACCCCAGTTTATGGAAAAACGGTTGGTCATCTGGTGGTACTTATCATACTAAGAATAAAAAATTTTATAATATTACCCTTCCTATTGGCGACTCAAGTTTAAAAGGCGGACCTTTATTTTTCTCTCATTATTCATTTTTAGGGTTTAACCCGAAAAATTTGAGAGATACTATTAATGATGTAAATTATTTTCAGCAAAATCAGGCTCATACATTGATAAACAGGGCGTATTGCGAAGAAAATCCGCTGGCTTATAAAGGATATGGCGAAAACAAAGCCTGGGGTTTGACAGCTTGTGATGGAAATATCACTTACACTGCTCATTGCCCGGGAAATGACAAAGGTGTGATCGCTCCAACAGCAGCTCTCTCGGCAATGCCTTATACGCCCAAAGAATCATTAGCCGCCCTGAGATATTTTTACGAGAAGCTGGGAACAAAGATCTGGAACGAAAAAGCAGGATTTGTAGACGCTTTTAATGAAACCGTCAATTGGAACGATATTTATTATTTGGCTATCGACCAAGGTCCGATTATTTGTATGATCGAAAATTACCGTACAGGTCTGTTATGGGATTATTTTATGTCGGCTCCTGAAATTCAAACAGCTTTAGGCAAACTGAGTTTTAAACCGGATTTTTACCCGCATCCAATAATTAGAGAACCTCTTGTATTTGATAATTTTGAAAACGGAAAGATCAATTTTACAAATCAAATAAAAGTTAATCCTGTAGCCGATATGCGGATTACGGTGGTAGACAATCCGGACAAAACAGGATCGAACATAAGTAATAAGGTACTGAAATTTGAACGTATTGGAAATTCTGTTATATGGGCAGGATTTTTCTGTACTCCAAATGGACCCCTTTCTGAGTATAAGTATTTGTACATGAAGTATTATCGCAATAATCCGAATTCTCAGATCAGAGTTAATATTTCAGACGGAGGAAACAATGAATTCTTATCTCAAAGCCCATTGGATAAACAAAACGAATGGGGCGTAGCAGTGTTTGATTTATTAACGAACAAAGTAAAAAATATTTCTGTGTTTGGTATTCAGCCTGATTATACGGCTAATGCTGCAATTGGAGATATTGTTTATATTGATGAGTTAATTTTTAGCGATACAGAGATCGATATTAATCCTTTCTACAATAACAATCCTAAAGAATTAAAAGCAACCGACGTAAAGACTAATTCTATTTCTTTGTCGTGGGATGCAATTCCTGCAGTAACTTCATACGATGTATTTAAAGAAGGTGTTTTTTATCAAAATGTTACTGCTAACACAATAACTATACATAATTTGAATTCATTTGATATTTACTGTTTCGCGCAGGGATGACAATCTGGATATTTTAACTAAGATGAGTAACACCCTTTATGTAACGACTCTTGAGACAAAAGAGCATAAAGATCAACGAATGGCCTGGTGGCGTGAAGCAAGTTTTGGACTTTTTTGCATTGGGGAGGCTACTCCGGACTGGCGGGACACTATACAGGACCAACTTTAATAAAATCAGGTTCGGGAATTGGACCTGATTATTGGATGCAGGATTATTATTCAACTTATCGCCCGGAATGGATTAATCCGGATGGAACTATTAAAATCGATCCCGCTACAGGTGAGCCTTACAAACCCGGCCAATATGCCGAATGGATTATGTTTGCAGCCCAGATTCCGAGAAACGAATACAAAACACGCTGGCAGCAAAATTTTACGGCACAAAACTTCAATGCTTCAGAATGGGTAAGAATGGCAAAGGAGGCCGGTATGAAATATATTGTCGTTACCGCCAAACACCATGAAGGTTTGGCTTTGATGCACACTCATCATGTTGGATATAATATTGAAGATGAAACCAATATTGCAGCCGATGTTTTAAAAGACTTGGTGACTGAGGCTCATGCAGCAGGATTGAAAATAGGATTTTATTATTCTCAATGTCTGGACTGGATGAATCCGGGAGGAATGGGATGGATTCCTCAGAATACAACACCCGATCATGAGGCTTCCTATCTGGAAAAGGCACAATATACTGATACTATTGTGGTTCCTCATATTCAAACCATGATTAATGACTATAATATTGACCTGATTTGGTGGGATATGGGAGGCTCCAGTACACCCGAATTCCGGTATCGAATGATGAAAGCAATTAAAAACATTCCCGGATCAGATCGTTTGATATTCAATAACCGAATGGAAGATGGTTTGACAGCAGATTTTAATACTCCTGAACAAAGTATTCCTACTATGCCGCCAAATGGAGATGGAACAGATTGGGAAACTTGTATGACAATGAATGACAATTGGGGTTATGATGCTTATGATCCGCGTTGGAAAACCGAAAAAGATTTAATTCAAAAGCTGATTGATATTGTTAGTAAAGGAGGTAATTTTCTTCTCAATGTAGGTCCGGAGGCAGATGGGACATTTCCGCCCGAAGCAATCGACAGACTTAATGGATTTGCCTATTGGATGAGTATAAATAAAATGGCTGTCGATAAAACCCAAGCCAGCCCGTATACCACACAATTACTTTGGGGACGAGCTACCAGCAAAATTATCGACGGAACACAATACTTATACCTGCATGTATTTGCAGATTATTGGCCTCTGAATGAAAAATTAAATGTTCCTGATCTGCCTGATGGAAGTGTTGTAAAAGCGTATTTCCTTGCAGATATTCACAAAACAGCATTGGATATAACTCCCAATGATGGGTTTTCCGGGTATACTATTTCGGTGCCTGCAGCTCCTTTGGATAATATCAGTACAACCATTGTCTTAGAAATGTCAAGAATTGTGGATATTCTTTTCACTTTTGTTAAACAATTCAATGATGGTACACTCAATTTGAATCCAATCGATGCTGTTGCTCCTGGATTAAGCATTCAAAATGCACCGCTATATGAACTTGGGACATGGGTTAATGATGCTAACTTTGCCACCTGGCACGTTGAAGTTATTCAATCCGGAAATTTCATTTTAGATGCAGTTGTATCAGGCTATTCGGGACAGTTTGTGCTAAAAGTAAATGGAGTAGATCAAGGACCTTATCCATTTACAATTACAACAAGAGGTTTTGAAAATTATCAAGTATTATCCATCGGAACAATTAATTTACCGGTTGGTATTTATAACATCGAACTGCACCGTATTTCGGGCGGAGGATGGGATCCTGTAAATGTGCGTCAAATTTCGATTCATCCCCAAATTGATAGAACTCCTATTATCAATCAAAATGCAGATAGAACCCTTGTTGTTGCCGGACAAAATGCCATATTGCACGGAAGCGGTATTGGGATAGGAAACCCACCTTATTACAGCATTGCCGGATGGACAAATCCAGCTGCTTATGCATCTTGGAGAGTGAAAGTGAATGAGGCAGGCATTTATCACTGGCAATGTGAACTGGCGGGTATTTCCGGTAAATTTCAATTGGTGATAAAAGATATTTCAAGTATTATTTATCCGTTTACAACAACTGACAGTAGTTTCATGAACTATCAAATCAAGCAATTAGGTGATGTTTATCTGTTCGAAGGAATTTATTATATTGAATTGCACCGTATTTCAAACGGAGGATGGGATCCTGTCAATGTGCATGAAGTAACCTTTTATCAAGATCTGCTTGTTGATACTGTAGAAGTAACCGATGCAGGTTTGGATAAGACAGAATAAAAGAAAGAAATTGTCTTTAGGTTTTTGGAATCAAAATATCGAAAATTTTGTTGACCAAAAAGCCTGAGAATATAGATTCTCAGGCTTTTTTATTTTTATTTCGACCTTTATTGCACAAAATTCGAATCTTTTATTAATAGATTTTTAGTTTTTAAGCGACTTAGCAGAGGTTTGAAAAGAAAAGTATTTGATTTTCAATGTTTGTCATAAATGCTAAATAAACTTGAATCTATTAATTATGTAATTGATTTTTGAGAGCATACAGTTTACTTCTAAGATTTTGTAACATTAGAAGATCAGCGGCTTTGTCTTTTGTTCCTGATAAAAAAATGGCTTTCCCGATAGTCATTTTTAGTTCGTGTCCTTGTTTGTTAAACATTTCTGAAATCAGTTTTGAAGTTTGCAACATCGGGTGAATTGATTTTAGCATACTGAAGAAAAAACCATTATTTCCATGAAAATATATAGGTAAGATAGGTACATTGGCTTTGCTGATAATTTTTCCTACTACAGGATGCCATTCCGGATCTGTGATTTTACTTGTCTTAAAATCATATGATGAAACTTCTCCGGCAGGAAATATGGCGACAGGAATACCTTCTGATAAAGCTTTAAACGTCATTTTTAATCCTGTGATACTGGCAGAATTTTGTACATTTTCAAATGGATTTACCGCAATAATACATTTTTCAAGATTTGGAATTTCCTTTAATAAAAAATTCCCCATATACATGGTGTCAGGACGTATTTTCGCAATTGTACTTAATAAGGCTAATGATTCGATACCTCCATAAGGGTGATTAGCCACTACGATAAAGGCTCCTTCACTTGGGATATTTAATAATTCGGCAGCATCATACTTGACTTTTACGCCTATTTTCGTTAAGGCATAATTGGCGAAATCTGCACCTTCAAGATTGCCTGCTTCCTTAACCATTGTATTTAAATTGTTAATTTTCATTACCTTCATTAAATAAGAGGACAATCCCGGGATAGGAATTTTAGAAAGGCCGGCAGCTTCAGAAAATTTTTCTTTGGATATCAATGTCATATGTTATAACTATTAAAGTTAAATGCGAAAACTAATAAAAAACCTAAACGGAATTGAAATTAGTAATGCTATTGTTTATTTGCGAAATTTTTTATTATAACTTATGACTTCAGGAAAGAATTTTAGGTTCTAAAAGTAGAAAAGCTTAATTCATCTATATATTCTTTATTGCAATCGCGGGTAAAGATACTCGGATTTTATATGCAAAATTGAATATGCAAAAACATTATGAAGAATGAAGATGTTTATTTTAATGCTGTCTTTGTAATTGTAGAAATAAAAAAAGGTAAAACACATTTATGTATTTTACCTTTTTTTGTGACCACGGTGGGATTTGAACCCACACGCCCTTACGAGCACCACCCCCTCAAGATGGCAAGTCTACCGTTTCTCCACGTGGCCTAAAATGAAAAAAGGTCAAGTAATAAATTACTCGACCTTTTGTGACCCGACTGGGGCTCGAACCCAGGACCCCATCATTAAAAGTGATGTGCTCTACCGACTGAGCTATCGAGTCATTGCTTTCAAGAAACTTATTTTGTTAGTCACAAATTTTGTGACCCGACTGGGGCTCGAACCCAGGACCCCATCATTAAAAGTGATGTGCTCTACCAACTGAGCTATCGAGTCATATGTTCCTTGAATGCGGGTGCAAATATAAGGAGTTTATTTTATTATTTGCAAGCAATTTTATTATAAATTTGTCTTTTTTTAAACAAAATTTACAATCCCCTAATTTATAGTGTTTTATTAGAATGAAAAAAATCGTCTTATTAGGATATATGGGCTGCGGAAAGTCAACAATTGCCCAAAATCTTTCAAAAATTACCAAAATCCCATTTTTAGATTTGGATAAATGCATCGAAAAAAGAGCCAATTTATCAATAAATGAGATTTTCGAACAAAAAGGAGAAATCTATTTTAGGAAATTAGAACACGAAATGTTTGTCGAATTGCTCCAATCTACAGAAAATAGTATAATAGGTTTAGGTGGAGGTACACCTTGCTATGCCAATAATCATGAATTATTGAAAAAAGATGATGTTACATCTATTTATTTAAAAGCTTCAATAGAGACTTTATATAATAGATTAATTCACAACAAAAGCAAGCGCCCGTTGATTGCTAATATGAATGAGGAAGAAATGAAAGAATTTATCGCAAAACATTTGTTCGACAGAAGCTTTTATTATAACCATGCACAGCATAAAGTGGCGGTTGATAATAAAACAGTCGAAGAAACAGTTGAAGATATTTTAGAAATTCTAGCTTAAGAAAGCATAATCATTGCCATTGTCATCAAAAATTACCTGAACATGTTCAAGTAAAGAAGTAGAAAGTGAAATTCCTTTAAAATCTGCTTTTACAGGGTATTTTTTATGATTTCTGTCTACAAGTACTGCCGTTTTGAATTTTTTAAGCGGAACGTCTAAAAAATGACGAACGGCGTATATTAAGGTAGTGCCTGAATTTAATACATCATCAACCAATACTAATCCTTTATTGGAGTATTCTGATGCGTTTAATGATGTTTGTATTGGTAGTTGCGGATTTTGTTTATCGACCTTAACTTCGCAAAGTGAAATTTTAAGAGTAGAGATGTTGCTTAGAGCCAAAGCAATTTTTTCGGCAAAAATAGATCCGTTAGAAGCGATTCCGGCAATAACAACTTCTTCTTCATCAACAAAAGTTTCGTAAATTTGATACGCAATACGTTTTATTTTATGTTCGATTTCCTGATGGGTTAAGATGATATTTTTGCTCATGATTTTATTTTTTGCTAATATAACTAATTTAAATTCCAATATAAAAAATCCAAATTCCAATTTTAAGAAAGGAAATTCCAATTTTTAATGCTTAGGTTTGTTTTTAGTTTTTTTGAATTTATATATTATAATTAGATACGCTCCGATTTTGGAATTTGAGATTTATCCCGACGCTTCGGGATTGGAATTTAATTTTCATCTTCGTCATCAAAAATCTCGTTTCCATATTCGTCAATATCTCTTCGGTCTTTTTTGGTTGGTCTTCCTGTTCCGCTTTTGCGATAGTGCTCTTTAGAAAGTTTTAATAACTCTAAATGTGCATATGCTTCTGCAGGAGTTTCGTTTTTTCGATAGATATCGACAAGTTTTGCCCCAACACGACTTTCAGGAATATCCAAGACAGTAATAATTTGTGTAATCTGATCTTTTCTAAAAGTAATTCTGTCCGTAGGAAAAACTTCTTTAGATGGCTTGGCAACCTGCCCATTTACAGTAATATGGTTTTTTTTACAAGCCTCAGTAACCATGTTTCTGGTTTTGTAATAACGAACGCACCATAGGTATTTATCTATTCTCATAATTTTTCTAAAATCCAAGTTAAATTCTTTACAAAAATAA
This sequence comes from Flavobacterium sp. AC274, assembly GCF_979258275.1. NCBI lineage: Bacteria > Pseudomonadati > Bacteroidota > Flavobacteriia > Flavobacteriales > Flavobacteriaceae > Flavobacterium > Flavobacterium sp. AC274. Next base: position 1,737,306 of record NZ_OZ409852.1, read on the forward strand.
ATCAATATTGTATCTTGCGCACCTAAAAAATTAACAATAATGAATAAATTTAAATATTATTTTGTTTTATTGCTCGCTGGTATTGCAATAGTTTCTTGTAACAAAGGTGACGATGATACTCCTGTTGAGCCTTTAAGAGACTATCAGGAGCAATTTAATACAGATAATGCTAATATTGAAGAATATTTAACTACAAATTATATTACTGTAACAGAAAGTGCCGGTACACCTGAAGATCAGGATGTTGTTATAGATAGTATTACAGATCCTACAACACAGCCTTCTATAATGTCTTATTTGAATAGTGAAACTTTTCCAAAGTTGTTGGCAAAAAATGTTGATTTAGATGGGGTTACTTATAAAATGTACTATTTGATTTTAAGAGAAGGTACAGGAACATCACCAATGAATACTGATGGAGTTTTAGCTGCATATAAAGGAGAATATTTAAGTCGTGTTGCTAAAACGGATAAAGCACCTACTTATTTGAAGACTACTTTTTTGAAGAAGTTAAGTTTCCACAAACAAGTGTAGACTTGTATACGGCGATCGTTGGTTGGGGTGAAACTTTTCCTGAGTTGAAGACAGGAACTTCAACTACGCAGGCGGATGGGACTATTAAATATGAAAATTTCGGGTCTGCAGTTTTATTTATTCCTTCAGGTTTAGGTTATTATGCCGGAAATAATTCGATTCCTTCTTACTCTCCTTTAATTTTTAGTGTTAAGTTTTATGATTATAAAAGACTTGATCATGATTTTGATGGAGTTTTTGATTATCAGGAAGATATAAATGGAGATCGTTATGTTAGAGATTTTAGAAATACAACTTTATATCCAAATGCTCCGGTAAATCCGGATGATACTGACAAAGATGGTATTCCTGACTTTTTAGATGCTGATGATGACGGAGATGGTTTTACAACTTTCTATGAAATATCTAAACCAACAGGACAAATTGGTAATGTTGGTGGAATTAATTACGGAATAAGTGCTTATTATCCTTGGAGTCCAATTGTGGATAATCCAGCTACGCCAAATACAGATGAAACAGAGCCTAGAGGAATTCCAAGAAGACCAACAGGCGAACTTACTAATCCAGCAGCAGCAGAGTCGGCAACAAATCCTAGAAAATATATAGAAACGGATTATACAGATGAGCCAAGATTAAGAATACACTTGGATAATACATATCCTATTAAGAAGCAATAAAAAGGATTAAAAGATAATTTTTTGAAACCTCCAAGTCTTATGATTTGGAGGTTTTTGATTTTTTATAAATCTGATTGTAAATCATTTTTTTATCAAATTTGAAGAAGCTTTTCATAAAATAGTTATCTTGGAATTAAAAAAGAATATGTTGTTATAAATAATAAGAGATAATCAAAATATGAAGTTAATCGATAAATTAAGTGACTTTTATGATAAGTTAACTAATGCTGATTCAGATTGGAAGAATAGGACGTATGACTTTTATTTATTATTTGGGAATGAAGACGAATCCAAATCGCCTTGGCTGAAATCAAATTGGAACTCAAATTTTAAACCTTATTTTGAAGCAATACTGAATCAGATTGAAAATAATAATGAGACGGGAATTCGTGTAAATAAATACAAAACTGAAAAAAGAGTATCTCAAAAAGAAAATGAAGAATTCATTTATCATTCTGAAATGAAATTGGGAAGATTAAAGTGGAATGATAAATCGCACGATAAATGGACAGTAGAAAATGGGAATGAAGAATACTTTCAAAGTTTTGAACTTTGGTCACCAATTTGGGCAGTTTGCGAAAAACGTCAATCGCCTCCTGAAGTCTTTATTTCGATATCGAATCAAAGAGATTTTGATAATTCAAGAGATATTCAATTTGGTTATTTTATAGTAGTTGCAATTGCAAAAAGTTTGAATGTTGATGCAAAATCTATTTTGTCTGATCTTTCAAAAAAAGTAAATGCAAAAGCAACGGTTGTAAAATATAGAAGATGGGAAATACCTGAAAAAGAAGGAAAATGGGTTTTTATAAATGGAATTCAGGATACTTTTAGTAATAGTATTTATGAAAAAGATTTACATGCTTTAAATTTCGATGAATTAGAATTTGAGCCAGTATGGGAATTAATTCACCGACAGAAATAAAATAATAGAAAGAAGACAAGACATAAAAAAACCTCGAAAGTGATTTCGAGGTTTTTTTGTATAAAGTAAGAAAACTAAAAATTATTTTCTTTTGATAACTTTTTCTACAGCTTCAACAATAGCCTGATTGTTTAATTTGTATTTCTCCATTAATTGCTCTGGAGTTCCAGATTCACCAAAACTATCGTTTACGGCAACAAATTCTTGTGGAGCAGGAGTGTTTAGAGCTAATACTCTTGAAATGCTTTCTCCAAGACCTCCAAGAATGTTGTGTTCTTCTGCAGTTACAACACATTTTGTTTTTGCCAATGATTTTAGAATCGCTTCTTCGTCAAGAGGTTTAATTGTATGAATGTTGATTACTTCAGCAGAGATTCCTTTTGCTTCAAGAGCTTCAGCAGCGATAAGAGCTTCCCAAACTAAGTGTCCTGTTGCAACGATTGTAACATCAGTTCCTTCGTTTAGTAAAATAGCTTTCCCAATTACGAAAGGTTCGTCAGCTGGCATGAAGTTAGGTACAACCGGACGACCGAAACGTAAATAAGCAGGACCATGATGATCTGCCAATGCTAAAGTAGCCGCTTTAGTTTGGTTGTAATCACAAGTGTTGATTACAGTCATTCCAGGCAACATTTTCATTAATCCAATATCTTCTAAGATTTGGTGTGTTGCTCCGTCTTCACCAAGTGTTAAACCTGCGTGAGAAGCACAAATTTTTACGTTTTTATCAGAATAAGCAACAGATTGACGAATTTGATCGTAAACTCTTCCTGTAGAGAAGTTAGCGAAAGTTCCTGTAAAAGGAATTTTTCCTCCAATTGTTAAACCTGCAGCAATACCAATCATGTTAGCTTCAGCGATTCCAATTTGGAAAAAACGCTCCGGGTGATTTTTCTTGAAATCATCAAATTTTAATGATCCAATTAAATCAGCACAAAGTGCTACTACTTTTTCATTTTTTTGACCTAATTCAGTCATTCCCGCTCCAAAACCCGAACGAGTATCTTTACTTCCTGTATTTGTATATTTTTTCATTTTGTTTTATTGCTGTACGCAGTAGGCTGTAGGCAATAGGCATAAAGCTTATTGCTTAAAGCTTAAAGCTTTTTTTAATAATCGATTTGATCTGCAGAATAGTTTTGAGCTAAAGCACTTGTCAACTGATCGTTGTTTGGCGCTTTACCATGCCATGCATGTGTGTGCATCATAAAGTCTACTCCGTTACCCATTTCAGTATATAATAAAATACAAACTGGTTTTCCTTTTCCTGTTCTTGATTTAGCATCTGTTAAACCTGCAAGAATGGCATCGATACTGTTTCCTTCTTTAATTTCAAGAACGTCCCAGTCAAAAGCTTCAAATTTAGCACGAATGCTTCCCATTGGTAAAACTTCGTCAGTTGTTCCGTCAATTTGTTTTCCGTTAACGTCTATGGTTGCAATAAGATTGTCTACTTTTTTAGCAGAAGCATACATGATCGCTTCCCAGTTTTGACCTTCTTGTAGTTCACCATCTCCGTGTAAAGTATAGATTAAATGATTGTCGCCATTTAATTTTTTTGCCTGAGCTGCTCCAAGAGCTACAGATAAACCTTGTCCTAATGAACCAGAGGCTATACGAACTCCAGGTAATCCTTCGTGAGTTGTTGGGTGTCCTTGTAAACGTGAGTTTAATAATCTGAAAGTGGCAAGTTCTGAAACAGGGAAATAACCGCTACGTGCTAAAACGCTGTAAAATACTGGGGAAATATGACCATTTGAAAGGAAAAAGAGGTCTTCTCCAATTCCGTCCATATCAAAACCTTCTTTACGGTCCATAATATTTTGGTATAGTGTTACCAAAAATTCAGTACAACCTAGTGAACCACCTGGGTGTCCTGAGTTGACAGCATGTACCATACGAAGAATATCTCTTCTTACTTGGATAGTTAAATCGCTTAATTGTTGTGTGTTAGGCTTCATTTTGTATGTAAAAGTTAAACTGAAGCAAAAGTAATTTTTATTTTGCGGGGAGACAAATGATTTTTTGTATTAGTTTGATGCAATTGTTAAATTATGCTTCTTTTTTTATTGATGTGAAAAAAAACTTCAAAATCTTGTAAATTGTATATAAAAAAATGCCACACATTAAAAGATTAAATTGATTTTAAAAATCTGTTCAAATCTTTTAATGTGTGGCAAAATAAAGTTGTGAAAATTCTTGTATTAAGGGCAAAAAGGGTTATTCAGTGTCGCTTTCGCTGTAGAAATTGTTTTCTTCGTCTTCCGAACCAATGTCTTCTTGTTCGTCATCAAGTTCAGCTCCCGGAATATCTAAGTCATTTCCTAACTTGTCACTGTTTTGTTTCCATTCATTGTCATAGTTATCGTTGTTAATGACTGTTCTTTCACCTGAAATTCCTTCCGGATCAATATCTTCCAGTTTTTCTTCCTGATTGTAAATGTCTTCGTTTGCCGGATAATCTAGATTATCCAGATTTCTTTCAATTCGTTCTTCGGGTGTTGTGTTTTTATTTTCTGAGCTTATCATGATTTCTATAATTTTAATTGATATTAATTTAGTTTTTCCAGATATTTAAAATTAAGAAATCAATACTCTTATTATGTTACACTTTATTAATGTGGTTGTTGTAACTTTTACATTTAGGTTATTTATCGAAAAGCTGTCAGATGTGCGCGTTAGGGATAGAAGCGAAAAGCCCACAGCCTGACGAAGGAAGTGCGAGGACTTGCAGCGGATAGCCCGACCGGAGGGAACGCCCAAAATTTTCTAAATTTCAATTTTTTGAAATTCCAAATTCCAAGCTTTCGGTGCTCAAAAATCATTATCTAATTTTCTAATTGACAAATTTTCTAATTAATTAAATTTCCCTGAAATTAGTTTATCTTTGCCGTCCCGAACAATCGGGAGAAAAAGAAACAGATGAAGTTTGATTTATTACAAAAAGATCCGCAGTCGAAAGCGAGAGCGGGAAGTATTACTACAGATCACGGCGTAATTGAAACGCCTATTTTTATGCCTGTTGGTACGGTTGCTTCGGTAAAAGGAGTGCATCAGCGTGAATTGAAAGAAGATATTAATCCGGATATTATTCTGGGAAACACATACCATTTATACCTGCGTCCTCAGACTGAAATTCTTGAAAAAGCCGGTGGATTGCATAAATTCATGAACTGGGATCGTAATATTTTGACAGATTCTGGTGGATACCAAGTGTATTCTCTTTCGAGTAATCGAAAAATTAAGGAAGAAGGAGTGAAGTTTAAATCTCATATTGACGGCTCTTATCACTTTTTTACACCAGAAAATGTAATGGAAATTCAGCGTACAATTGGTGCTGATATTATCATGGCTTTTGATGAATGTACGCCTTATCCTTGCGATTATAGATATGCACAGCGTTCGATGCACATGACGCACCGTTGGCTGGATCGTTGTATCAATCATTTAGATAAATTGCCTTTTAAATACGGTTACGAACAAACATTTTTTCCAATTGTTCAGGGAAGTACTTATAAAGATTTGCGTCGTCAATCTGCAGAATATATTGCAAATTCAGGTCAGCAGGGAAATGCAATTGGAGGATTATCAGTAGGAGAGCCTGCTGAGGAAATGTACGCAATGACAGAAGTTGTCTGCGAAATTCTTCCGGAGGATAAGCCCCGTTATTTAATGGGTGTTGGAACACCAATTAATATTCTGGAAAATATTGCATTAGGAATTGATATGTTTGACTGTGTTATGCCAACGCGTAATGCCAGAAACGGAATGTTGTTTACAGCAAACGGAACTATCAATATAAAGAATAAAAAGTGGGAAGACGATTTTTCTCCAATTGATGAAATGGGACATACTTTTGTTGATACAGAATATACGAAAGCTTATTTACGTCACTTATTTGCTGCCAACGAATATTTAGGGAAACAAATTGCTACAATTCATAACCTTGGTTTCTATATGTGGTTGGTTCGTGAAGCTAGAAAACATATCTTAGCAGGCGATTTTAGACCATGGAAAGAAATGATGGTTAAAAATATGAGTCAAAGACTATAAAATATGTTGATTTGTTTAATCGTTTATTCGGTTAAACGATTAAACAAAAATCGATTAAACTTTGCTATGCTGACAATAATAGATAAATATATTTTAAAAAGATATCTCGCTACCTTTTCGGTGATGTTGTTATTATTTGCCCCTATCGGAATCGTGATTGACGTTTCTGAAAAGGTAAATAAGATGTTGGAAAACAAGATTCCGTTTATGGATATTGCGTTCTATTATTACAATTTCACAATCTATTTTATCAATTCCTTATTTCCGATATTTTTGTTTTTATCGGTAATTTGGTTTACATCAAAATTGGCCAATAATACAGAGATTATTGCTATTTTGAGTTCTGGAATTTCATTTACACGCTTTTTACGACCTTATATTATTGGTGCAACAATCGTTTCTATTTTTGTATTGTTGATGGGATTTTTCATCGTTCCTGCCGCGAGTGAAGGATATAATAATTTTAGATATACCTATTTAAAAGGAAATGGAAAAGAGCTCATGCGGGGTGAAAATACCAATGTTTACAGACAAATTAATGATAACGATTTTATTTTTGTAAACAGCTTTAATGAAGAATCAAAAACGGCTTTTAATTTCACACTGGAGCATTTCGAAAAAGATAAATTAAAATATAAAATTACAGCAAGCCGCATCAAGTGGGATCCAAAGAAGAAAACATACACCATGTATGATTACACTAAAAGAACACTTGGAGACCTGAACGATGTAATTGAAAAAGCCCCTGAAAAAAATACAGCTTTTAAGTTTGAATTAGAGGATTTAACTCCGGTAGTTTATATTGCCGAGACCTTAACTTTGGGTAAGCTTTATAAATTTATCGAAAAAGAAAGAAAACGTGGTTCCGGAAATGTAAATACCTATTTGGTTGTGCTGTATAAAAAATACAGTGTACCGGTTTCGGCATTTATTTTAACGATTATTGCAGTTGCCGTTTCAGCAATGAAACGCCGGGGTGGAATGGGAATGAACCTTGCGATCGGAATTGCAATTGCCTTTTCATTTGTGTTTTTTGATAAAATATTTGGTACTCTTGCCGAAAAATCTACTTTTTCACCTTTACTAGCTGTGTGGTTCCCTAATATGGTTTTCGGAATTCTGGCAGTTTATTTATTACGTAATGCGAAACGATAATTTAAAAAGTTATTTAAATCTTCATTTAATTGTTTTTATCTGGGGTTTTACAGCCATTTTAGGAGCTTTAATAACAATTGATGCCGAAAATTTAGTTTGGTTCAGAATGTTTCTTGCAGGGATATTTCTTGCTGGTTTCATTGTCTACAAAAAGCAGTCTTTTATAATATCAGCTCAGTCTTTTGCCAAATTAATTTTTGTGGGATTGTTGATTGCACTTCATTGGATTTTCTTTTTTAAGGCCATTCATGTTTCTAATGTTTCGATAACCTTATCAATATTTTCTTTGGGTGCTTTTTTTGCCTCTTTATTAGAACCGCTTTTTTACGGAAGAAAAATATTATGGTACGAAGTTTTCTTCGGATTGATAATAATTGGAGGTTTAGCACTAATTATGCAGGTTGAGGTTAAATACTTAAGCGGAATGTATTACGCCTTGGCTTCTATTATTTTAGGCGTTTTGTTTACCTTAATGAACGGAAAATTAATATCTGATCATGAACCTTCTGTAATTACATTTTATGAATTTGGTGCAGGAGTTTTCTTTATTTCTATTTATTTTTTGGTACAGGGAAAATTCACTGCTGATTTTTTTACAATGTCATTAAACAATTGGGTTTTATTACTCATTTTAGCATCGGTTTGTACGGCTTATGCATTTACGGCTTCGGTAAAAGTAATGCAGAAGCTAACGCCATATACAGTAATGTTAACCACTAATTTAGAGCCTGTTTACGGCATTATGCTAGCTTATTTTATTCTTGGAGGAAAAGAAAAAATGAGTACCGAATTTTATATCGGCGCAATCATAATTGTAATCACAGTTATTCTAAATGGTGTTTTTAAACATTATCAAAACAAGAAGAATCTGTAATACTTTACTTATTTATAAATTACATTTTTACATTTTAAACACGAATTAATCATACGAATAGTATAATATTTTTATATTTGCGGTTCGATTTACAAACAAAATTCAAAAATCCATGGAATATTTAGATTTTGAGCTTCCAATAAAAGAACTTGAAGAGCAGTTAGAAAAGTGTGTTATAATTGGGAAAGAATCTGATGTTGATGTAACACCAACTTGCAAGGAAATCAACAAAAAATTAGAACAAACAAAAAAAGACATATATAAAAACCTTACGGCGTGGCAAAGAGTTCAGCTGTCAAGACATCCTAACAGACCTTACACTTTAGATTATATCAGAGCAATTTGCGGTGATACTTTTTTAGAACTTCACGGAGACAGAGGTTTTAAAGATGATAAAGCAATGGTTGGTGGTTTAGGAAAAGTAAACGGACAGTCGTTTATGATCGTAGGTCAGCAAAAAGGATATAATACAAAAACACGTCAGTACCGTAATTTTGGTATGGCAAATCCTGAAGGATATCGTAAAGCTTTGCGTTTGATGAAAATGGCAGAGAAATTCGGAATTCCGGTTTTAACTCTTGTAGATACCCCAGGTGCATATCCAGGACTTGAAGCTGAAGAAAGAGGGCAGGGAGAAGCTATTGCCAGAAATATTTTTGAAATGGTTCGTTTAAAAGTGCCAATCATTACCATTATCGTTGGTGAAGGTGCCTCAGGTGGGGCTTTAGGAATAGGTGTTGGTGATAAAGTATATATGTTAGAAAATACTTGGTATTCTGTAATTTCTCCAGAATCATGTTCTTCTATTTTATGGAAAAGCTGGGAATACAAAGAACGTGCAGCTGATGCTTTAAAATTGACATCATCTGATATGAAAAAACAAAAATTAGTTGATGATGTAATTCCGGAACCATTAGGTGGAGCGCATTATGACCGCGAAACTACTTTTAAAACAGTAGCCGAATATATTACAAAAGGATATAACGAATTGAAAGACTTATCAACAGCCGACTTAATTGCTCAGAGAATGGACAAATATAGTAATATGGGCGAGTACAAGGAGTAAATTCTTACAATAATGTTTAAAATCCGAAGCCCTACAGTTTCGGATTTTTTTTGGTTATCAACAAAAAAACTTATTTATAAACAATTAATAGTTATAACTCGATAGCAATTTTTTTTAAATTTTGTTACTTTCGCTATATGGAAAATTTCAAGAACATAAACCCTGTAAAGGTAGATAAAACCACCATTATTAATTTAGAAAAAGGAAAGTTACCGCCACAAGTACTTGAATTAGAGGAGGCTGTACTTGGTGCGATGATGATTGATAAAAAAGGTGTGGATGATGTAATTGATATTTTGCAACCGGATGCTTTTTATAAAGATGCACACAAATATATTTTTGAAGCGATTGTGCAGCTTTTTACTGAAACGCAGCCAATTGACTTATTAACCGTTTCGGCTCAGCTGAAAAAAATGGAAAATTGGAAGTTGCAGGAGGAGATTTTTATTTAATTCAGCTTACGCAAAAAATTGCCTCTTCGGCGCATATTGAATTTCACTCACGTATCATACTTCAAAAGTTTATTCAGCGAAGTTTAATTCGAATTTCTTCTGAAATTATCGAAGCCTCTTATGATGAAACAGCAGATGTATTTGATTTATTGGATCAGGCTGAATCAAAATTATATGAAGTAACACAAGGAAATATTAAACGAAGTTCTGAAACAGCGCAAAGTTTAGTTTTACAGGCAAAGAAACGTATTGAAGAAATTGCCGGAAAAGAAGGATTGAGTGGTGTTGAAACCGGTTTTACTAATTTAGATAAACTGACTTCGGGATGGCAGCCAAGTGATTTAATTATTATAGCGGCCAGACCAGCGATGGGAAAAACCGCATTTGTACTTTCAATGGCCAGAAATATTGCTATTGAGTTTGGACATGGAGTGGCATTATTTTCTTTAGAGATGGCCTCGGTTCAGTTGATTACAAGGTTGATTTCATCAGAAACGGGACTATCATCGGAGAAATTACGTACCGGTAAATTAGAACCCCATGAATGGGAAATGTTAAGTACTAAAGTAAAAAACTTAGAGAAAGCACCATTGTATATTGACGATACTCCATCTCTTTCTATTTTTGATTTAAGAGCAAAATGCCGTCGTTTGGTTTCTCAGCATAATATCAAAATTGTCATTGTTGATTATTTGCAATTGATGACTGCCGGTGGAAATGGTAAAGGAGGAGGAAATCGTGAACAGGAAATTTCTACAATTTCCCGAAACTTAAAAGCTTTGGCAAAGGAGCTAAATGTTCCGGTAATTGCACTTTCGCAGTTATCTCGTGCCGTTGAAACGCGTGGATCAAGTAAACGTCCGTTGCTATCGGATCTTCGTGAATCTGGAGCAATTGAACAGGATGCCGATATTGTTTCGTTTTTATATCGACCAGAATATTACAAAATTGACGAATGGGATGATGATGAGGCTTCGCCAACTGCAGGTCAAGCTGAAATAATGATAGCCAAACACCGTAATGGTGGTATTGAAAATGTTCGTTTAAAATTTATTGGACACCTTGGAAAATTCGATAATCTTGATGATTTTTCAGGTAGTTATGACGATTTACCATCAAAAATGAATCATGATGATAACCCGTTTATCACCAAAAATCTGCCGTCGGCAAATGAAGCATTTGGAAGTAATCTGAATGATGACGATGATGACAGCGATGTACCGTTTTAATTTTAAAATATAAAAGAAAATCTTCAAGAGTTTTTAACTGCCTTGAAGATTTTTTTCGCTAATAATTTAGATTTTTAGTACACTATTTTGCACAAATAATATTTCTTAGATAAGAATTAATTCGGTAGATTAGCCAAACTATTAACAAACCAATTGATTAAATCTAATATTATTAACTAATTTAAAATTGTAAATTATGAGCGAAGAAACCTTTCCCGGACCAATTCAAATTCCATTAAAAATAGCTAAAGAATGGGAGAAGAGATACGAGGATGACACCACCGTTGAAGACCCGAAAGATAAAGTCAAATCTTATTTAATTCCACGTGAAAGTTTAGAATTTGTATTACAGCTTGATGCAGATGCAGTTCGCGCTTACATAGGTATTAATGACCAGGGAGAAAAGACATTGCTTTTTGTTGGAGCAAAATTTGATAAGGAAACAGGTCAATATATTGATGTCTACGGACCTCCTACAAGTCAACAAAACAGATCGGCTGCCGAAGAGATTGTTTATGATGGTGTAAGATCTTGCCCTCCATATTGATTTTTAAATTATATTAAAGTGGATGATTTTTTAATTTATTCAGGATATTTAATTTTATTATTAAACCTAATATTATATTCATATAGCTTTTTCCGTAAGGGAAAAGCTAATGTTTTTTTTGTTACTTATTTAGCCTTTGCATTTTTAATGCAGTTTTCGATGGAGGTAATGTATTTCCTAAGAATGAAGAATCAATTTGTTATCAATATATTTTTTGCAGGACAAATGATACTATTAGGATTGTTCTATAATTCATTATTGCAGATTAAAAATCAAAAAATATTTGTTAAAACTACATTAGCAGTTTCATTATTAATTTTGGGATTCCAATTAGTTTTAGATCCTTACCAGTTTGTAAAACTTAATTTATTCGAAATTATTTTAACCTCTTTACTGCTGGTTGTTTATGCTTTGATTCACTTATATAATATGCTTACAGATAATAAAAAATACTATTATGTTAGTTTTGGTTTTGTAATGTATTTATTGTCAAGTACGGTTTTGTTTTTAGTTGGAAACCTTTCATCAGGACTTAGTGATGATGTGAAATTTTTAACTTGGATATTTAATGCATTTTTAATTTTGGTATTGCAATTCTTTATTTTATACGAGTGGATAAAAAGTTTTTCAGCCAAAGCTTCATTAGTTTAATCACAATTCTGTAATAAAAATTTTGCTATGAATGCTAGTACAATTCCGGAAAAAGAACTTGTTGCAGTTATTTTATATATTTCCCTTTTCTTTATAATTGTTGCTATTATACTGATAGTATTTTTCTATTTCTCAAGAAAAAAATAATTCAGAAAGAACTTGAAAAAAAGATTTAGTATTACAATATCAAAAAGAGCAGCTTCATGCTATTATTCTAACACAGGAAGAAGAACGCAAAAGAATTGCTCAGGACCTTCATGATGATATTAGTTCAAAATTAAATATAGTGTCATTGAATAGTCATTTATTAACTTCTCCAAATTTAACAGAAGCTGAAACTATTGAAATCACAGAAAATATAATTGCTCTAACTACAAAAGCTTTAGAGAATTCCAGAAAAATTGCCCATAATTTATTGCCGCCCGTTTTCGAAAAATTTGGATTAAATGCCGGTGTTGAAGAATTATGTGAGGAATTTGAAAGTAGTAAAGCCGTAAAAGTTTATTACAAAAATGAAATTGATTTTGATGAAAATGAAATTGATCGTCATTTACATGTTTTTAGAATTTTACAGGAATTGATGAATAATTCGCTACGACACGGAAAAGCAACCGAAATTTGGATCGCTTTTAAAATAATAAACAGAATAAACACTTGTCATTATGAAGATAACGGCGTCGGTTTTGATTCTCAAAATATTGAAAATCAAAAAGGACTTGGCATGAAAAATATTGATAGCAGAATTTCTGTTTTAAATGGAACAATTAAAATAAATTCTGAAATTGACCATGGTATTGCGGTAATGTTTACTTTTTAAAGGTCTTTTAAGATTAATAATTGTATTTGATCAATAAAATAGATTGCTTTTTCTCGTTTTCTAAAGCATATTTTGTAATTTCGAAATTCCAAAGAACCAAATACATAAATAAATGAGCAGCATTGTAAAAATTGCTTTAGTCGATGACGAAGTTTTATTTCGGAAGGGAATCGCTTTTTTATTGCAAAAAGAAGATAATTTTGAAATTATTTTTGAGGCTTCAAACGGAGAAGAGCTTATTTCCAAATTAAATAGCAGCGAATCAAAGCCGGATATCATTATAATGGATTTGAAAATGCCTGTTTTAAATGGGGTTGAGGCCACAAAAATTATTCGCAAATCTTATCCTGATATCAAAATAATTGCGCTAACCAGTTATGATACAAAATCATTTGTTGCTAACATGATTCAGGTTGGTGCTGTTGCTTATTTGATAAAAAATACAACCCCCAAAGATTTAATTCATACCGTTAATGAAGTTGCAAAAAAAGGATTTTATTACAGCCAAATAGTTTTAAAAACAATTCAGGAAACTATTGTTTCATCTAAAAACTCAAAAGGAAATTTAGAAACCGGTTTTCTTTCACCTCGTGAAATAGAAATTCTTCAACTTATCTGTCTGCAAAAAACAACCACAGAAATAGCAGATCATCTTTTTTTAAGTCCAAGAACTGTTGAAGGGCACCGCAATAATCTATTGCTTAAAACTGAATCCAGAAATATTGCCGGATTAGTTGTTTATGCGATTCAAAACGAAATAGCAGTTTTAACAATATAAATTTTAGCTGGTTAAAAATTGAATTGACAATACATAATAAACAATTATTATCATTATTAGGGCGCAAATACCTATTTTCTGTAATATGCTTAATCCTTTTGGTTGGTTTTTACTGCCATTAAATTTCATTGCTAGATTTTTCACTGTTTCATTAATTGGTTATTTCGATAAACAAATTTAAATAGAAACTATATTTTCATAATAGGTGTTTATACCTGATTTTGTAATAAATTTTGAATTTGAAAATTATTTTAACTTCATAATTGTTTAGTGTAGTAAATTACCCTAAGCTATTGTGTTTTTTAATTCTTCCTTTATATCTTTACTAAAATAATTTATAATGCATAAAAGTTTAGCTTACATATTTATATTTCTTTTTTCTTTGACTGTTAAAGCTTCATTTCTTCTACTTCCAATGGATGAAACAACACAGCAAAATCATCTTAAAGCATATGGAATTACATACTGGTGCTTAAGTAAAGATTACAAAGCCAGCTGGTTGCTAAATTATAGAGGCGGCTCTTTTTTGCTTCCTGATGTTGAAGAAATCCGAAAAGAATGTCAAATTCGTGGAGTAAGCTTTGAAGTGCTTTCAGATAGTGAACAAGCTTCGATTTTAAATGAAATCTCCAGTCCTTCTCAAAATATGGAATCTGTGATTCTCGAAAAAGCACCAAAAATAGCTGTTTATACACCAAAAGGTAAACAACCCTGGGATGATGCGGTGACATTGGTTTTAACATACGCCGAAATACCCTTTACACCAATTTATGATGAGGAAGTTTTAAGTGATCAATTACTGCTATATGATTGGCTGCATCTGCATCATGAAGATTTTACAGGACAATATGGAAAATTTTATGCTGCGTACAAAAACACACCTTGGTATATTGATCAAAAAAAGGATGCAGAGGCTTTAGCGGCAAAATTGGGATATTCGAAAGTATCACAGGAAAAAGGAGCAGTGGCAAAAAAATAAGAGATTTTGTTATTGGCGGCGGCTTTATGTTTGCAATGTGTTCTGCAACTGATAGTTTTGATATTGCGCTAGCTGCCGACGGTGTAGATATTTGCGAAGCAATGTTTGACGGGGATGCAAGCGAACCAAATTATCAATCGAAATTGAATTTTGGAAATTCGTTTGCTTTTAAAAATTTTACATTAGAGAGGCGCCCTGAGCAATATGAGTTCTCGGATATTGATATGACTTTAAAACGCAGAATTCCAATGGAAAAAGATTATTTTTCTTTGATGGAATTTTCAGCAAAATGGGATCCGATCCCGAGTATGTTGTGCCAAAATCATACACAATTGGTTAAAGGATTTATGGGGCAAACTACTTCTTTTGATTCTGCTTTAGTAAAATCAAATGTTTTAGTAATGGGTACCTGCGAATTAAATGGTGAAGCAAGATACATTCATGGAGAAAAAGGAAAAGGAATGTTTACATTTTTTGGAGGACATGATCCCGAAGATTTTCAACATCAGGTTGGTGATCCGCCAACGGTATTAGATTTACATCCTAATTCGCCGGGTTACAGATTAATACTTAATAATGTATTGTTTCCTGCAGCCAGAAAGAAAAAATTGAAAACGTAATTAGTTTAAGGAAAATTCAAACCAAATCGGAATATGATCTGATATTTTTCGGGCTTCTTGCAAGGAATCAAACGTTTTATAAAATGGAATTATACCAGAGTTAATATATTTTAAATTGTTTTTCTTATAAAAAATATTGTCAAACTCAGATGCCAGACAGATATTATCTTTGCATTCTTGTTTTAATGTTGTCTTTTGTTTTTCTAAAATAGGAGAGAACCCCATTTTTTTCAAGGGATTAAAAACGGTATGTGATTCCGGGCAATTAAAATCCCCGATAAAGACTAATTTTAGGTTTGGATACTCTTGCGGTAAAAATTTAAAATACTTGATTTCTTTTTCAGGCTGTTTCTTTTTGGTAATAGCATGAAAATTAACTAAAGTAAGTGTTTTTTTGTCGATTATAAAAGTGGCAAAATAAGGTTCGCGGTCAATTTCTAAATTATATTTTTTTTCCAGCCAGGTATTGCCTTGAAGTTTTGCTTTTGATGTTTTCCAGATGTAGGCATATCTTTCTTTTTTGTAGCTGTCACCACTTGTAGGATTGCTAACGCTGTAGTCCCATTTTATTCCTTTTTCATTCAGAATTTCTGCCAGTTTTGCCACTGCCTGAGCACCTCCATAACCTGCTACAACTTCCTGAATTGCTATAATATCGTAGTTACGAATCGTATTGGCTATAATGTTTAACTCAGAATCTGTTTTTGATTTTCCAAAATTTTCTAAATTCCAGGAAAGAATTTTGACTTGTGAAAATGAATGAAGTGTAAAGAATAAAATTAAAAGGCTTAGACTGTTTTTCATGTAATGTTTAAAATATCAAATATAAACCATTTCCAGATTTAAGAATCAATCTGGTATTTTTAATTTTTTGATACTTTAATTCAGCAGCTAATGTTTTTTATATCTATTCTTTAAAGCAGTTGATATAATTATTATTTGTAAAACTAAAAGCGCTGGTATGAAGATCATTTTCCAGTTAATTTCTAACCATTCTGTTTTTTCTGACACTAAAGCAAAGCTAATAGATAGGAATAGACAGAGTAACATTGTTTTCATTATAATTTTATTTTTTGTTGTATAAAATTTGGAAATAAATTTCCGGTATTGAATCTCATCTGAATCGATATCTGAATGTGGTTTCATTTTGTAGGTTAAGGGGTTTTAAGCAAACTTAAACCTATAAATAACAATTTCCTTACGGGAAACCGTAAAACCATATAATTACACAAGACCAAAGTCTTTTGCAATTGCAATTAAATGAACATTATTGTTAGCCTTAAAGTAAATTTTTAATTTATTAATTCGTTTTTCCAGACTACTGGTTCCATTTGGGGCTATTGAACTTGCTTTGAATTCGCTGGAAATATTTTCTAATGTTAAGCCCTGAGCTAATAATTTTAAAATAGAAATGTCATAACTTTCTATTTCGATCAAAGTTTTATCATTAAAGCTAAAAGATAAATCCGATGAAAGAATTCTTTCTTCGTTTTGAAATGTTCTTTCTATTGCTTTTTTTAATTCGTTTATACTATTTCTGCCTTTTGAAACATATGCATTAATTTTAAAATCATTAAAAAGTGATTTTATTCGGTATGATTTATCTTCAATCGAGAATACAATTTTTTTAAGTTTAGGCTGAACTGCATTAATAGCCTCTACTAAATCTTCTCCACAGGTTAAATTTACTTTGCGATGATCTGTTTTAAAAGACAAATCAGTAATTAATAAATCGTATGGTTCATTATCATTTAAGGCTTTTTTAATTTTCAAAATCCCATCATCGCAATATTTTACATGATCAATTATAGGAACTTTAAGTTCTTCAAGTACTTGAATAACAGCTATGCTAATACTATCTAGATCTTCGGCAACTAAAACTTTTTTGTACATATTGATTGTTTATAAAGGGAACGAGAAACTTAATTTAAAACCTTTTTTAGAATTGTTGTCAAAAGTAATGGTTCCATTTATAGTTTTTATACGGTTTTCCACATTTGCTAAACCATTTTTGAAAATTATCGAAGAATTTTCATTCCCGGTTCCGTTATCATTATAATCTACAGAGATGTTTTTATCCTTTATTTTAAAGGTAATGCTTACTAAAGTGGCGTTGCTATGTTTTTTCAGGTTATAAAATAATTCTTGTAAAACGCGGTAAAGAATTATTTTTTTGTTTTTTTGAATTTTATTCCATGAAATCAAATCAAATCCATTCAGTAAAATATGAATATTAGGCGTCTTAAACTCGGCAATCATTTCTCTTAAAGCAAAAGGATAATTTTCATCAGTAGCAATTTGGCTGTTTTCTTTAGAAATATTTCGTGTTCGGGAATACATAATTTCTAAATTATTTAATAATTGATCCTTGTTTGTATCAAGTTCCAAATCTTTATGCGTTACAAACTGAAGTGTTTCATGAACATCATTAGCGAGTTCGTCATGTAATTTTTTAGATATTCGCATTTCACTTTGATAAATTACCTCATTTGTTTCCTTTTTTTCTTTTGATTTTAAATGAAAATAAAAGAATGTAATGAATCCCAGAATAAATGCAATGATAATATAAGAGATAATATTTCGTTTTTTTTGTCTTTCTAATTGTAATTCATAGGTTACTTTTTGAGCTTTTAGCTTCAGGTTTTCATCTTTCTCTGTTTTCGAAATATATTTAATATTAGTAAATTGGTTTTTTGCACTTTGTCTTGCATTAGTAATACTGTCAACAAGTTTTATATAAGCTAATGAATGTTGTTTCAAATCATTCCCATTACTATATTTAATTAATAGCGAGAGGGCAATAACTTTACTTTTTGGATTATTTACTTTTAATGCATGCTTGTATGCTTTATCTGCATAGACTCTGGATAAATTAGGATTGCTTTTTTCAAAAAATATAGAGAGATGTTTATATGTCAATACTAGGCCTTCTTGGGTTTCAGGTTTTAATCTAATTCTTAAGGCTTGATAAAAACAATCTAATGCTTTTTTAGGATTTCCCAGCTTATAATAACAATACCCTAGATTGTCTATTACAAAAGAATAAATATTATGATTTATTGCATCATATTTTGAAACGTTTTTTTGTGAGGCTAGTATAAGCAGTATTTTTTTAGCTTCTTTATATCTGCCTTGTTCCATATAAATAGCAACTAAATTATTTAAGGCAGTAAATTTCCTCCATGCACTGGTTTTTAGTGCTATAGCTTTTTTGAAGTATAAAATAGCATTGTAATTATCGTAATTATTGCTATATACAATTCCTAATAAATTATAGATAATCCATGAATATCTGGGATTTTTGATTTTTTTTAAGTAAGGTAATGCTTCCGTTGCATTTTCTTCACTAGCAATATAATTTCCTTGTTCTATTTGAAGTTCAGCGATACAGGATAATGCATAAACATAATCTATAGTATTTGTATTAGGATTGCAAAGTTTTTTAACTTTGTTAAAAACATAGATTGCACTATCACTTTTATAAGCATCAAAATATACATCGGCTATATCAGTAAGTCTTTTTATTTCTTTAGTATTATCCTTTTTTACATGTTTTAAAGGTTTTTTGCTTTTATAAGAATAAAATAAAATTACGCTCCCAATTAATAATAGAGATAGAAATATCATGAGATATTTCAGGGCAGTTTTGTTTTGAAAGAAATAAAAAGTTTTTGTCATGATTATAATGGGAATTTAAAAAAGACTTTAAATCCTTTGCTTGGCTGCGAATCCATATTGATTTTTCCTTTTATTGCCAGAATTCTGTTTTCGATATTTTGAAGTCCGTTTCTAAAAGTTACATTGTTAAGATCACAACCTTTACCATTGTCAGTATAAGAAACAGTAACACTTTGATCTGTTTTTTTGAAAGTTATGCCAATTAAAGAAGCATCACTATGTTTTTTTGCGTTTACAAGTAGTTCCTGTAAAACTCTGTAAACAGTTATCTTTTTGTTCTTTTCAATTTCATTCCACGAAATAGTTTCCAGGCCGTTCAATATAAAGTTTATGTTTGGATTATTGAATTCCGAAATCATTTCCTTTAATGCCATACTATAGTTTTCATCTGTAATAATAGTACTGTTTTCCTTTGAAATATTTCTTGCTCGTGAATAAATGACTTGTAAATTATTTAATAGCTGGTCTTTATGTTCAATTAGTTCAATATCTCTATTTTGGGCAAAAGTCAATGTTTGGTACACATCATTAGCGAGTTCATCATGTAGTTTTCTTGATATTTGCATTTCACTTTTATAAATAGCTTCATTTTTATCTTTTTTGATTTTGAAGTTAAATAGTAGTATAGAAATATAATTATTCCTAAAGCGAAAATTATAATTACCGAAGAAATTAAATTTCTGCTTTTCTGTTTTTCTATTTGTAATTCATTTTCAGCTTTTTGAGATTTGAGTTGAAGGTTTTCTTTTCTATCTTTTTTTGAGTCATACTTAATATATGCAAATTGATTTTGAGCTTTTGACCTGTTTGTAATAAGACTGTCAATTATTTTGATATATGCTAATGAATATTTTTTTAATTCATTTCCTTCCGTTTTTTGAATTAATAAGGCAAGACCATTAGCTTTAAATGTTGCATTATTTACCGCGCATGCATTTATATATGATTTTTGTGCATAAATTTTGGAAAGTTTTAAATTGCTTTTTTCATAAAATATGGCTAGATATCTATAAGTAGTCATTAATTCAAAATCCCGTTTATATTTAAGTTTTATTTTTAAACTCTCCGTAAGATATTTTAAAGCTTTTGGATTCCCGAGTTTATAATAACAAAATCCTAAATTGTCTAATAACATTGCATAATGGTTAATGGTCCGAAGACTATCAGTATCATGTTTGATTTCTAGAGTATTTATTGGTTCTAATATTTGAACAGCTTTTTTATATTTTTCTTCTCCTATATAAATATTAGCAATGTCATTTAAAATTTCTGCTTTTTTAAAAGGCTTTTTTGCTAGTTTTAAGGCTTTTATGTGATAATTTATAGCACTTGTGTTGTCATATTTATTATAATAATTATAAGCTGTTATAGTGTAAACGTTATAAGTAAATTTGGGATTTTTTAATTTTTTTAAATATGGAAGTGTTTTAGTCAATGTTTCTTCACTGGCATTATAATTACTGGCATTTTGTTGAATCTCTGCTATTGAGATAAGGGAGTAAATATAGGCTTCTAAATAATCTAATTTTGGGTCACAAAGTTGTATTGCCTTATTGTAATAAAAATATGAACTGTCTGGTTTATTATCAAAAAGAAAATCTGCCTTTTGTATCAGCTTTTTGATTTCACTTGTTTTGTCTTTTCTCTTAATTTTTAATGGTGTTTGATTTTTATATGAATTTAAAATAACCAATAAAAGTATAGAAATAGTTATAAGAAGATATTTAAGAATCTTCTTATTTGCAAAAATGTAGAAAGCCTTTTTCATCATTACAAAGGAAATTCAAAAAAGACTTTAAATCCTTTATCAATTGCTGAATCAACATCAATTTTTCCTTTTATAGCAAGAATTCTGTTTTCTACATTATGAAGACCATTTCTAATTGTGATTTTATTCAGATCAATACCTTTTCCATTATCAGTATAAGTAACAATAACACTTTTATCAGTATTTTTAAAAGTAATGACCACTAGGGTCGCATCACTATGTTTTTTCATATTTACAAGTAATTCCTGTAATACTCTGTAAACTGTTATTTTTTTATTTTTTTCAATTTCATTCCAATAAATCGTTTCTATGCCATTCAATAATATATTAATATTTGGAGTATTAAATCCGGCAATCATTTCTTTAAGGTAATAGATATATTCGTCTGTGGTAATAATTGGACTATTCTCTTTTGATATATCTCGCGTTCTTGAATATATTAAATCCAGATTTTTTAACAATTGATCTTTATTTTCCGCCAAAGAAAGGTTTTTATTTTCGGCGAAAGCCATCGTATGATAAATATCGTTAGCCAGTTCATCATGAAGTTTCTTTGAAATGCGCGTTTCACTTTTATAAGTCGCTTCAATTTTTTCTCTGTTTCCTCGTGAAGTCAGATAGAAATAAAGTACCAGAATAAGACTTAAGCTTAGTGCAATAATAATATATGAAATAATATTTCTGTTCTTTTGCTTCTCTAATTGAAGCTCATTTTCGGCCTTATGCGTTTTAAGTTTTAGATTTTCGTCTTTTTCCTTCTTTGAATCATATTTGATTCTTGCAAATTGATTTTTAGCTTTTTGTCTTACTTCAAAAATGCTGTCGATCAGATTAACATATATTATTGAGTACTTCTTTAATTCTTTATCCGAGCTATTTGTCATTATTAGTTTTAAAGCAGACAATCTTTCATCAACATTATTTATAATACTAAACTTTTCATAGCTTAATAACATATATTTTTTTGCCAGCAAAGGATTGTCTTTTTCATAAAACTTTGCAAAGTGAATATAACTTTTTCCTAAATCAAAAGGTTTTTTTCTTTTTGTCTTATTTCAAGGCTTTTATTAAAATAGTAAAGTGCCTTTTTAGAGTCATTTTTTTAAAATAGCAGAAACCTATATTATCTAAGACCTTACCCTGAAATTCATTATCGGCTAATACTTCTTTTTTTGTTATTAGTGAAAGAAAAATTTCAAGAGACTCATCGTATTTTCCCTCTTCAATTAATATAACAGCTATATTATTTTTTGCAGCTAATTTTCTCCATTCCTTTGTTTTTAATTGTAAAGCCTTTTGATTGTATAAAATTGCATTTTTATATTCGTAAGTGTTTAAGTAGTTTGTGCTCAGGGTAACATAAGAGTTCCATATTTGAGATACTTTTTTTACATACTTCAAATACGGAAGAGCTTCGGTAATTGTAGCTTCACTTCCGGCATAATCACCATGAATCTGCTGAATTTCGGCCATACAGTTTGACACGATAACATAATTGTCTGCATCTGTTATCGGATTACAAATAAACTTTGCTTTGTTATAATAATAAAAAGCGCTATCTAACTTATTATTATCATAAAACAGATTGTCCGCAATAGTAATCATCCTCTTAACTTCGGCTTTTGTGTCCTTAGGTTTAATAGGGGCGTCATTCTTTTTTTGACAGGATAAAAGAATCAAAAAACTAAATATAATATATAAAAACGACGGTATTCTTTGTGGTATCATGCGCCAAAAATATAGAATTATAAGTGTTGGGAACACGTATAAATACCTGTTTTTGAAAAATTTTCAAAATTAAGACATTGAGATTCTCATTTAGAGGCATATACAAACAAACCTTCACACAGGAAGGCTTGTAGTTGATCTGAATGTTGTAAAATTAATCTTTATAAAATTATACGGCTCTCCATCCCGTTGCTATTGCTAACCTGTTCCATGAATTAATTGTAATGATAATAATTATAATTTCAGCAAGATATTTTTCATCAAATAGGTTTGCAGCATTTTGATAAACTTCATCAGATACGTGATTACTAATCATTGTAATTTGTTCGGTTAATGCCAAAATTGCTTTTTCCTCTTCAGTATATACATCAGCTTCACGCCATGAACTTAACAGGTAAATACGTTTTTCTGTTTCGCCGTACTTTCTTGCGTCTGTGGTATGCATGTTAATACAAAAAGCGCAGCCATTAATTTGTGATGCACGAATTTTTATTAGCTCTTTGTGTGTTGTAGTGACTGATGTTTTTGCGTTGTATTTTTCTAAATTCATTAAGGCTTCATAAGCTTCAGGAGCAACTGTTGGAACAACGATTCTTGGTTTCATTTTATTATTTTTTAAAGTTTGATACAAAGGTCAGGCATCTCTTATTTAAAAAACTTGAACTACTTCAAGAAAACTTAGACTTTACCAGCTCTTATTTTGCTCATAAATTCTGCCGAAAAATCAAGGTAGGAGGCAATCATATATTGAGGAACACGTTGCACAAATTCCGGATGCAGATTATTGAAATGATGATACCTTTCTTCTGCCGACATGGTAAATAAAAATTTAATTCTCATTTGTGCAGCTCCAAATGATTTTTGAGATACAATTCTGAAATATCTTTCCAGTTTTGGAATTTCAATTAGAATTGCTTCTAATGTTGTTTTTTCAATGGCAACTACTGTTGAGTTTTCTACAGCCTGAATGTAAAAATGCGAAGGAATATGATTGTGATAGCTTAAATAATCGGTTATCCACCAATTCTCGATACCAAATTGAAGAGTTTGTTCTATGCCTTTAGAATTAATTATATATTGTCTCATACAGCCTTTTATAATGAAATAGATAGTATTGCAAAGCTGACCTTCTTGTAAAACGAGTTCTTTCTTTTTTATTTTGGAAATGCTTAAAGCAGCTTCTAAAATATCAATTTCTGATGGCTCGAGATTAATATGTTTTTGAATATGTTGTAAAAGTGAAGTATGCATCTAAAACTATTTTATGCAAATTTACTTATTAATTTAATTTTGAAACAATGAATTTCCGGAAACATCATAAAACAAAAAACCATCCTTGATGGATGGTTTTTCTATGATAAGTAAGTAATCTAAATTGAGTTTATAAAACGTTTATTTTACTTTATTAAGTATTGCTTTGAAAGCTTCTGGGTGATTCATAGCTAAATCTGCAAGAACTTTACGGTTCAATTCGATTCCGTTAGCTTTAACTTTCCCCATGAATTGAGAATAAGACATCCCTTCTAATCTAGCTCCAGCGTTGATACGTTGAATCCATAAAGCACGGAAATTTCTTTTATTCTGTTTTCTGTCACGGTAAGCATAGCTCATCGCTTTCTCTACCGCGTTCTTAGCAACTGTCCAAACGTTTTTACGTCTACCAAAGAAACCTTTGGCTTGCTTCATTATTTTTTTCTTCTTGCTCTTTTAGCAACTGAATTTACCGATCTTGGCATAATTTTAATGTGTTTTTGTAGCAGGCGTCCTGAATTAAATCAAAGGAACTTAAAAGCCATACTCCAAGGTTATATAAATAATTTTTTAACCTAAAGAATTATTAGATAATTCTTAATTGTTGTTTGATGCTTTTCATATCTGTAGAGTGAACTAGCGCTGAGTGAGTCAAAGCTAATTTACGTTTTTTAGATTTTTTAGTCAAGATGTGACTTTTAAAAGCATGCTTTCTTTTAATTTTTCCAGAACCAGTAACTTTAAAACGTTTCTTGGCGCTAGATTTTGTTTTCATTTTAGGCATTTTTCCTAGTGTTTTAATTTATTCTTACTTACTTATTTTATTTCAGATTAGCAGTTTCAAATTCAAGACTGAATACTGAAACTGCAAACTGATTACTTTTTCTTTTTCGGAGCAATGAACATAATCATTCTCTTACCTTCTAAAACCGGCATAGCTTCAACCTTACCGTGTTCTTCTAAATCTGTAGCCAAACGTAGTAATAAAATCTGTCCTTGATCTTTATAGATAATCGAACGTCCTTTAAAGAAAACGAATGCTTTTAATTTAGCACCTTCTTTAAGGAACTTCTCAGCATTTTTTCTTTTAAATTCATAATCATGCTCATCAGTCTGAGGACCAAAACGAATTTCTTTTACTACAACTTGCGTAGATTTAGCTTTTAATACCTTATCACGTTTCTTTTGTTCGTAAACAAATTTCTTGTAATCCATGATTTTACAAACCGGCGGCTCAGCGTTTGGCGAAATTTCAACCAAATCCAATTCGAATTGATCTGCTAAACGTAAAGCTTCTGCAAGCTTAAATACACCTGGTTCGATGTTCTCGCCTACTAGTCTTACTTCTTGTACACCACGAATATTATTATTTATTCTGTGTGCATCTTTTTTTTCTACTCGAGGTTGATAACCTCTGTTGCTTCTTATTGCTATGACTTTATAATTTAAGTTAAACTGTAAAAACTTTTAATGTCTTTTTTATTTCTTCGTTTACAATAGCGACAAATTCATCAATTGTAACTGTAATATTCCCTTTTCCTTCTTGACCGTGACGACGAATTGAAATAGTTCCGTTTTTCTCTTCTTCCTCACCAACAATCAGCATAAATGGTATTTTTTGCATTTCTGCATCTCTAATTTTCTTACCAATTGTCTCGTTTCGGTTGTCAATTAGGGCGCGAATTTCGTGATTTTCTAGCAAATCTAAAACTTTTTTAGCATAAATTTCGTATTTCTCACTCAAAGACAATATTATAGCCTGTTCAGGCATAAGCCAAAGTGGGAAATTTCCTGCAGTATGTTCTAGTAAAATTGCGATAAATCGTTCCATAGAACCAAAAGGAGCTCTATGAATCATAACTGGGCGATGTAATTCATTATCAGCACCTTTATAGGTTAATTCAAAACGCTCAGGCAAGTTATAATCAACCTGAATAGTTCCTAATTGCCATTGTCTTCCCAAAGCATCTTTTACCATAAAGTCAAGCTTCGGACCATAAAAAGCAGCCTCGCCATATTCTACTACAGTATTCAGTCCTTTGTCAGCCGCAGCGTTGATAATTGCATTTTCTGCTTTCTCCCAATTTTCATCAGAGCCAATGTATTTCTCTCTGTTTTCCTGATCTCTTAATGAAATTTGAGCAGTAAAGTTTTCAAAACCTAACGAACCGAATACATAAAGTACAAGATCGATAACTTTTTTGAACTCTTCATCTAATTGCTCCGGAGTACAAAAAATATGTGCATCATCCTGAGTAAATCCTCTTACACGAGTTAAACCGTGCAATTCACCAGATTGCTCATATCTATATACAGTACCAAATTCGGCATAACGCTTAGGTAAATCTTTATATGACCAAGGTCTTACATTATAGATTTCACAGTGATGAGGACAGTTCATAGGTTTCAATAAAAATTCTTCGCCTTCAGCAGGAGTATTTATAGGTTGAAAACTATCAGCACCATATTTAGCATAGTGACCAGAAGTTACATAAAGTTCTTTCTGACCAATATGTGGAGTAACTACTTGTTCGTATCCGGCTTTCTTTTGAGCTTTCTTTAAAAACTGCTCTAAACGATCTCTAAGGGCAGCACCTTTAGGTAACCATAAAGGTAAACCTTGTCCAACTTTTTGAGAAAAAGCAAACAATTCAAGTTCCTTACCTAATTTACGGTGATCACGACGTTTTGCCTCCTCAAGAAGTTCAAGATATTCAGTTAGATCTTTTTGTTTTGGGAAAGAAGTTCCGTAAACACGAGTCAACTGTTTATTTTTCTCATCACCTCTCCAGTAAGCACCGGCAACGCTCATGATTTTAAAAGCTTTGATAATCCCGGTATTCGGAATATGTCCACCGCGACATAAATCAGTAAAAGTAGCATGATCACAAAAAGTGATAGTTCCGTCTTCAAGATTCGAAATCAATTCAGTCTTGTAAACGTTATCCTTGTACATTGCTAAAGCATCGGCCTTACTAACCGGACGCATTTTAAACTCATGTTTTTCTCTTGAAATCTCAAGAACACGATCTTCAATTTTTTTAAAGTCAGCTTCTACAATTTTCTGATCTTCAAAATCAACATCATAATAAAACCCATTAGAAATTGCAGGTCCAAGAGTTAATTTAATTCCAGGATACAATTCCTCTAAAGCTTGAGCCATTACGTGGGAAGTTGAATGCCAGAAAGCTTTTTTGCCTTCCGCATCATTCCAGGTATATAAAATAAGACTACCGTCGGTCGTCAATGGAGTTTCGGTTTCAATTGTTGTACCATTAAAGGATGCTGAAATCACGTTTCTTGCAAATCCTTCACTAATGCTTTTAGCAACCTCCATCGGAGTTACGCCAGAAGCAAACTCTCTAATTGACCCGTCGGGTAAAGTAATCTTAATCATTGTTTATAATTTTGTGAATGCAAATATAACGCATTACTAAAATACATACAATATATATATGCATGTTTATACTATATATATGTAAGGAATAAATATTAACCTTAATCTAATGCTTTTCTCTACGTATATATAAGGTGAAAATTATACTGTAATATATAAGTGTGATTTTGTTAGGGCGAAGTTGAAGTTCTTTTATTGAAATTAATATTAATGAGGAGCTGTTCCCGCTGTTCCTTCCAATCTTTTGTGGTGAACCCCACCACAAAAGGATTTTCCCTCCCATCGGGGCTAGGGGAGTTGTTTTCAGGAGAAGTGTTACTTGTATAAGGAGAAAACAGGGAAAAAAGACTTTGTGTCTTAATGCCTTTGTTGCAAAAGCCTAAAAAAGGCATCCAAAAGGATAAAAATCCCGTAAAAGAAGCAGAAAGCAAATGTTGTAGAGTTCTCAGAAAAGAATGTATTAGTATGTAAAGTCCATAAAAACGGTAGTTCAGGAAACAAAAGAATTGAGATAAACACAAACACTACAGAAAATTCCTAAAAACGATAAAAAATATCAAATCGTAAGTTTTGAGTTATCAGAGTGTTAAGAAAAACTTTTGCAAAAGATTGAAATTATATAAAAAAAAGGCTTGTAAATGTAAATAAAGGTGCTACTTTTGCACCCGCAACAGCGACAGACGTTCTAATAAATACTGACAAGCATATGAATTTTGGAAAGAAAATTTTTTTCAAAAAAAGATTCAAAAAAGCTTGTGAGATTTAAAAACAGAAGTTACATTTGCACCCCGCAAAACAGGGAAAGTTCATTGACAGATTGGTAAATAAGAAGTGAAAAAGGAGATTAAAATTTTCTTTAAAAAAAAACTTCAAAAAACATTTGCCAGTTAGAAATAAGTTTTCTACTTTTGCACCCGCTTTGAAACACAAGCGAAACAAGATTGAAAGACACGTTCGTAGACATATTGAATTGACAGCCGTTTTGAGAGAGATTTCAAAACAAAAGAATAAGAGTAATAGAATCGAGAGATTTGAAAAGAACCGATAGAGAATCGTCGATAATAATTAGTCTTGATTTAATTAAGACAAACAATATACGATGAAGAGTTTGATCCTGGCTCAGGATGAACGCTAGCGGCAGGCTTAACACATGCAAGTCGAGGGGTATAAGTCTTCGGATTTAGAGACCGGCGCACGGGTGCGTAACGCGTATGCAATCTACCTTTTACAGAGGGATAGCCCAGAGAAATTTGGATTAATACCTCATAGCATAGCAGCTTCGCATGAAGCCACTATTAAAGTCACAACGGTAAAAGATGAGCATGCGTCCCATTAGCTAGTTGGTAAGGTAACGGCTTACCAAGGCTACGATGGGTAGGGGTCCTGAGAGGGAGATCCCCCACACTGGTACTGAGACACGGACCAGACTCCTACGGGAGGCAGCAGTGAGGAATATTGGACAATGGGCGCAAGCCTGATCCAGCCATGCCGCGTGCAGGATGACGGTCCTATGGATTGTAAACTGCTTTTATACGAGAAGAAACACTCCTTCGTGAAGGAGCTTGACGGTATCGTAAGAATAAGGATCGGCTAACTCCGTGCCAGCAGCCGCGGTAATACGGAGGATCCAAGCGTTATCCGGAATCATTGGGTTTAAAGGGTCCGTAGGCGGTTTGGTAAGTCAGTGGTGAAAGCCCATCGCTCAACGGTGGAACGGCCATTGATACTGCCAGACTTGAATTATTAGGAAGTAACTAGAATATGTAGTGTAGCGGTGAAATGCTTAGAGATTACATGGAATACCAATTGCGAAGGCAGGTTACTACTAATTGATTGACGCTGATGGACGAAAGCGTGGGTAGCGAACAGGATTAGATACCCTGGTAGTCCACGCCGTAAACGATGGATACTAGCTGTTGGGAGCAATCTCAGTGGCTAAGCGAAAGTGATAAGTATCCCACCTGGGGAGTACGTTCGCAAGAATGAAACTCAAAGGAATTGACGGGGGCCCGCACAAGCGGTGGAGCATGTGGTTTAATTCGATGATACGCGAGGAACCTTACCAAGGCTTAAATGTAGATTGACCGGTTTGGAAACAGATCTTTCGCAAGACAATTTACAAGGTGCTGCATGGTTGTCGTCAGCTCGTGCCGTGAGGTGTCAGGTTAAGTCCTATAACGAGCGCAACCCCTGTTGTTAGTTGCCAGCGAGTCATGTCGGGAACTCTAACAAGACTGCCAGTGCAAACTGTGAGGAAGGTGGGGATGACGTCAAATCATCACGGCCCTTACGCCTTGGGCTACACACGTGCTACAATGGCCGGTACAGAGAGCAGCCACTGGGCGACCAGGAGCGAATCTATAAAACCGGTCACAGTTCGGATCGGAGTCTGCAACTCGACTCCGTGAAGCTGGAATCGCTAGTAATCGGATATCAGCCATGATCCGGTGAATACGTTCCCGGGCCTTGTACACACCGCCCGTCAAGCCATGGAAGCTGGGGGTGCCTGAAGTCGGTGACCGCAAGGAGCTGCCTAGGGTAAAACTGGTAACTAGGGCTAAGTCGTAACAAGGTAGCCGTACCGGAAGGTGCGGCTGGAACACCTCCTTTCTAGAGCCCCAATTGTTAGCAGTAATGCACGATGGGGAAAAAAGATGATAATTTAGAAGGTTCTGAATCACGAAGTTCAATTACTCTTGCTGTTAGTTCAAATAATAAATTTTAAGTAAAACAGAGTCTCGTAGCTCAGCTGGTTAGAGTACTACACTGATAATGTAGGGGTCGGCAGTTCGAGTCTGCCCGGGACTACTATTTAACTTAAAAAAAAGGAAATTTTAGAAGTTGAGCATTTATGAGTATTCATAACTCATAATTCATAACTCATCATTTAAAAATGGGGGATTAGCTCAGCTGGCTAGAGCGCCTGCCTTGCACGCAGGAGGTCAACGGTTCGACTCCGTTATTCTCCACTGATTGTCTGTAAAGATAGGCAATAAAAGTTCATTGACATATTGAGATAAGAAAATAATAAAAAGTAGAAAGCGTTTTTTGTTATAGTAGCAATACAAATAACAAAAGACAAAAAAAAACGGTCTTAATTAATTTTAAGATTGGTACAATAAGCAAAATAAGGGCGTATGGGGGATGCCTTGGCTCTCAGAGGCGATGAAAGGCGTGATAAGCTGCGAAAAGCTGCGGGGACGGGCACACACCGATTGATCCGCAGATACCTGAATGGGGCAACCCACTATGTTGAAGACATAGTACACCGATAGGTGGGCAAACCCGCTGAACTGAAACATCTAAGTAGGCGGAGGAGAAGAAAACAAAAGTGATTCCGTAAGTAGTGGCGAGCGAACGCGGATTAGCCCAAACCAGTGCTGTTACGGCAGTGCTGGGGTTGTAGGACCACGACATTTTATGCACAAGGAACCGGAAGTTGCTGGAAAGTGACGCCATAGAGGGTGATAGCCCCGTATGGGTAACAAGTGTAATAGATAGTGGTATCCTGAGTAGGGCGGGGCACGTGAAACCCTGTCTGAATTTGGCGGGACCATCCGCTAAGGCTAAATACTCCTGAGAGACCGATAGTGAACCAGTACCGTGAGGGAAAGGTGAAAAGAACCGTGAATAACGGAGTGAAATAGATCCTGAAACCATACGCTTACAAGCGGTCGGAGCCCTTTCGTGGGGTGACGGCGTGCCTTTTGCATAATGAGCCTACGAGTTAACGTTGCTGGCAAGGTTAAGTGGTTAAGCCACGGATCCGTAGCGAAAGCGAGTCTGAATAGGGCGCTTTAGTCAGTAGTGTTAGACGCGAAACCGTGTGATCTACCCATGGGCAGGATGAAGCGCTGGTAACACAGTGTGGAGGTCCGAACCGGTTGACGTTGAAAAGTCTTCGGATGACCTGTGGGTAGGGGTGAAAGGCCAATCAAACTCGGAAATAGCTCGTACTCCCCGAAATGCATTTAGGTGCAGCGCTGAATTAAGTTATATAGAGGTAGAGCTACTGATTGGATGCGGGGGCTTCACCGCCTACCAATTCCTGACAAACTCCGAATGCTATATAATGTTTCTCAGCAGTGAGGGCTTGGGTGCTAAGGTCCAAGTCCGAGAGGGAAAGAACCCAGACCATCAGCTAAGGTCCCCAAATATACACTAAGTTGAAAGAACGAGGTTTGTCTGCCCAGACAGCTAGGATGTTGGCTTGGAAGCAGCCATTCATTTAAAGAGTGCGTAACAGCTCACTAGTCGAGCGGACGAGCATGGATAATAATCGGGCATAAGTGTATTACCGAAGCTATGGATTTAGAGTTTACTCTAAGTGGTAGGGGAGCATTCCAGCAGGGTTGAAGGTGTATCGTAAGGTATGCTGGACTGGCTGGAAAAGAAAATGTAGGCATAAGTAACGATAATGCGGGCGAGAAACCCGCACACCGAAAAACTAAGGTTTCCACAGCTATGCTAATCAGCTGTGGGTTAGTCTGGTCCTAAGGCGAACCCGAAAGGGACAGTCGATGGCCAACGGGTTAATATTCCCGTACTACTAATTACTGTGATGGGGTGACGGAGTGATGAAAGCGCCGCGAACTGACGGAATAGTTCGTTGAAGTACCTACCTATAAGATCTGCAGGCAAATCCACAGATCTTGGGGAAATACGATAGTACTCGGAGTCTTCGGACAAAGAGATAGTGCGCCTAAGGGCTTCCAAGAAAAACCTCTAAACTTCAGGTAATTAGTACCAGTACCGTAAACCGACACAGGTAGTTGAGGAGAGAATCCTAAGGTGCTCGAGAGATTCATGGCTAAGGAATTAGGCAAAATAGACCTGTAACTTCGGGAGAAAGGTCGCCAGCGCAAGCTGGCCGCAGTGAAGAGGTCCAGGCGACTGTTTATCAAAAACACAGGGCTCTGCAAAATCGTAAGATGAAGTATAGGGCCTGACACCTGCCCGGTGCTGGAAGGTTAAGAGGAGATGTTATCTTCGGAGAAGCATTGAATTGAAGCCCCAGTAAACGGCGGCCGTAACTATAACGGTCCTAAGGTAGCGAAATTCCTTGTCGGGTAAGTTCCGACCTGCACGAATGGTGTAACGATCTGGACACTGTCTCAGCCATGAGCTCGGTGAAATTGTAGTAACGGTGAAGATGCCGTTTACCCGCAGTGGGACGAAAAGACCCTGTGCACCTTTACTATAGCTTAGTATTGACCTTGGATAAATGATGTGTAGGATAGGTTGGAGACTGTGAAGTGGCGTCGCCAGGCGTTGTGGAGTCATTGTTGAAATACAACCCTTTGTTTATCTGAGGCCTAACCCCGTTTTGCGGGGGACATTGCTTGGTGGGTAGTTTGACTGGGGTGGTCGCCTCCAAAAGAGTAACGGAGGCTTCTAAAGGTTCCCTCAGTACGCTTGGTAACCGTGCGTAGAGTGCAATGGCATAAGGGAGCTTGACTGAGAGACATACAGGTCGATCAGGTACGAAAGTAGAGCATAGTGATCCGGTGGTTCCGCATGGAAGGGCCATCGCTCAAAGGATAAAAGGTACGCCGGGGATAACAGGCTGATCTCCCCCAAGAGCTCATATCGACGGGGGGTTTGGCACCTCGATGTCGGCTCGTCACATCCTGGGGCTGGAGAAGGTCCCAAGGGTTGGGCTGTTCGCCCATTAAAGTGGCACGCGAGCTGGGTTCAGAACGTCGTGAGACAGTTCGGTCTCTATCTACTGTGGGCGTTAGAAATTTGAGTGGATCTGATTCTAGTACGAGAGGACCGAATTGGACAAACCTCTAGTGTATCTGTTGTCCCGCCAGGGGCACCGCAGAGTAGCTACGTTTGGAAGGGATAAGCGCTGAAAGCATATAAGCGCGAAACCCACCACAAGATGAGATTTCTTTTAAGGATCGTGGAAGATGACCACGTTGATAGGCTATAGATGTAAAGGCAGTAATGTCATAGTCGAGTAGTACTAATAATCCGTAAGCTTATGTACACCCTTTTCTCCCGACTACGGTCGGGAGAAGAAACTTTCTAAAAAACACTTTTTTCTTTATCTCAGTATGTTAAGATATTACTTCAATTAAAAATTTTGAATTAAAAATTAAAAATTGAAGAACAAATTGCCCAAAGCAATTATAACTTCTTAAGGTGGTTATTGCGGCGGGGCTCACCTCTTCCCATCCCGAACAGAGTAGTTAAGCCCGCCTGCGCAGATGGTACTGCAGTTATGTGGGAGAGTATGTCGTCGCCTTTCTTTTGAAAAACCCTATCCAATACGGATAGGGTTTTTTGGTTTTACTCCTTTTTGTGAAGGACTATCCCAGGATCTATACCAAATTGCTCCTGTTCTGTTAAATTAAAGTCAATTACGAGTTTTAAATTATAGTGAGTTAGCCTTTTTAAATGCGAATCTGTATTTTTGTATTCAAATATTATAATTTAGATATGAAAAAAATATTGTATTGTTGGCATTATTTGTTATTGCAAATTTAAGTGCTCAACAACGCCCTAAGTTGGTAGTAGGTATTGTAGTTGATCAAATGAAAATGGAATATTTATATCGATTTTCAGATGATTTTTCTCCAAATGGTTTTAAAAGGTTAATGAATAATGGATATGTTTTTCAAAACATGCATTACAATTATATGCCCACATATACTGCACCTGGACATGCGTCAATTTATACAGGTACAACGCCTTCTACTCATGGAATTGTAGGTAACGAATGGTTTAGCAGAACTCTTGGAAAGGATGTGTATTGTACTGACGATGCAGGAGTGAAAACGGTAGGAGATGGAACAGTAGAAGAAGGAGCTATGTCACCGAAAAATCTTCAAAGCACTACAATTACCGACGAAGTGAGAATGGCTACTAATTTTCAAGGAAAAGTAATTGGAATGAGTCTTAAAGATCGTGGGGCAATTTTACCAGCTGGTCATTTCGCAAATTGGGCATTTTGGTATAGTAAAACTGGTGCTTTTATTTCAAGTACTTTTTATGGTGAAAAATTACCGGAATGGGTTACTCTGTTTAATAATGAAAAACATTACATGTCTTACATTAACAAAGGCTGGGATTTATTTAAACCTGCTGCTACTTATAATGAGAGTTTACCTGATAATAATCCTTATGAAGGAAAGTTATATGGAAGTGCAGCACCAGTTTTTCCATACGATTTAAAAACGATGTATGAGAAAAACGATGCCGGAATTATCAGAGCTACTCCATATGGAAATGATTTATTGGCTGAATTTGCAATGAAGGCAATCGAAAAAGAAGAATTAGGCAAAGATAATATTACTGATTTTTTAACGGTTAGTTTTTCTTCGACAGATTATGTAGGACATTTATTGGGACCTCGTTCTATGGAGCTTCAGGATACCTATTTAAGATTAGATCAAACAATTGCTGATTTTCTGACTTACTTAGATAAATCCATTGGAAAAGATAATTATTTACTATTTCTAACCGCAGACCATGCAGGTGCGGAAAATGTAATATATTTAAAAGATCGTAAATACAATGTTGATAATTATCCATCTAAAGATGTAAAAAAGAGTTTGCAAGACTTCTCGATTAAAACTTTTGGTGTTGATTTAGTTTTAAACTATTCTAATTTTAATCTATATTTCAATAAACAAATTATTAATGATAAAGGCTTAGAATTGATTAAAGTAAAACAAGCTTTTAAAGAATTCTTGATTAGTCAGCCGCAGGTAAAAAGAGTTTATACAGAAGAAGAAATTTTAGCCAATTCTGGAAATGATTACTACTTAAATTTTGTAGCAAAAGGATATGATGTCACACAGGATGGTGATATGGTTATTGTCGATAAACCGGGAGATATTGAATATTCTACTACAGGAACTTCACACGGTACACCTTATAGTTACGATACTCATGTACCAGCTATATTTTTTGGTTGGCATATCAAGAAAGGTGAATCTTATAACAAAAAAGCAATTACTGAAATTGCACCAACAATAGCTCAGAAAATCAAAGTCACTTTCCCAAATGGAACTGAAGCAAAAGTATTGGAGGAAATTCTGGATGAAAAGAAAGATGAAAAAATAAGATATTTAGAAACCTGTCATTTTAATTGACAGGTTTTTTTATGCTATAAAAAAAGGCTTTTCAATTAAGAAAAGCCTTTTAAAATTGAGTGTTTAGTAAGCACTTATTTTAATGTCAGCACTATGCGTTTGCTAACACTAATTCTTCGTTGAAAGGTAAATTCCAAGCTTCAGCAACTCCTTTATAAAGGATTTTTCCATTAGCTATATTCAAACCTTTTTTTAATTCTTCATTTTCATTGCAAGCTTTTTCCCATCCTTTGTTAGCCAATTGTACTGCATAAGGTAAAGTAGCATTTGTTAAAGCTAAAGTTGAAGTGTAAGGAACAGCTCCTGGCATATTAGCTACACAGTAGTGAACAATATCATCAATAATGAAAGTTGGGTTTTCATGAGTTGTAGGTGTGCAAGTTTCAATACATCCACCTTGATCAACCGCAACGTCAACAACAACAGTTCCTGGACGCATTAATTTAAGCATATCACGAGTAATTAAGTGAGGTGCTTTTGCTCCTGGAATCAAAACTGCACCAACGATTAAATCAGCTGTAGCAATTGCTTTTGTAATATTATAGTGATTAGACATTTCTGTATTTACATTTGCAGGCATAATATCGTCTAAATAACGTAAACGTGGCAAACTTAAATCCATAATAGTTACTTGAGCTCCTAAACCAGCAGCCATTTTTGCAGCTTGAGTTCCAACAATTCCTCCACCTAAGACTAATACTTTAGCTGGTGGGACACCTGGAACACCTCCTAAAAGAATTCCTCTTCCTTTTAATGGTTTTTCAAGATATTTTGCTCCTTGTTGAATAGCCATACGACCAGCAACTTCTGACATTGGAACTAATAATGGTAAACTACGATCTGCTTTTTCTACAGTTTCGTAAGCTAAACATACGGCACCTTTTTCAATCATTGCGTGTGTTAATGGTTCTGATGAAGCAAAGTGAAAGTAAGTGAAAAGTAATTGATCTTTTTTGATCAATGGATATTCAGAAGCAATTGGTTCTTTTACTTTAATAATCATTTCTGCAATTGCATATACTTCTTCAATAGTTCCTAAAACTACTGCCCCTGCATTTGCATACTCATCATCACTAAATCCGCTTCCTAAACCTGCAGTTGATTGTACATAAACTGTATGTCCATGTTTTTTCATTTCAGAAACACCAGCTGGAGTTAAAGCTACACGGTTTTCGTTATTTTTAATTTCTTTAGGAACACCTATTATCATTTGTTATATTTTTTTAGTTTTTTGAAATTGTTTTTACAAATTTACTGACAGAGAATATATTATGGATAAACGATGTATAAATAAGAAAATATTATTTTATTTAGTATTTTTACAGAAAAATATTCTTTTTAGGATGTGTTTTTATTCTTTAAAAAGAAAAAATGACTGAATTTCAATTATTATTTATATCGTTTTCGTTATGGCTTTAGATGAAATTGACAAAAAAATCTTACGTCTTTTGCAAGTAGACGCTCACTATACTTTAAAAGATATTGCAAACAAAATAAATTTGTCTTTAACGCCTGTTCATGACAGAGTTAAACGTCTTGAAAAAGAAGGAGTTATAGAGAAGTATGTTTCTATTTTAAACAAGAAAAAACTAGGAAATAATCTAACAGTTTATTGTCAGGTTACGCTAACCAAACAAACCTATGATACTTCTGAAGGTTTTAATCAGTCGATTTTGGATATGCCTGAAGTTGTTGAGTGTAATTATGTATCTGGGAACTTCGATTATATGCTGAAAATTATAATTCCGGATATGGAAAGTTATCATCATTTTCATCAAAAAAATTATCGGTTTTACCTGAAGTTTCCTTGATCAATACCGTTTTTGTAATTTCCGAAGTAAAAAGTACGACGGTTTTACCCATTTAATTAAAACAAAAAACCATCAAGAAATTTGATGGCTTTAAGAAATAGTTGGTTTTGGTTTATTTTAGTAGTAAGTAAAACGTCTTACTTTGGCAATATATTTTGCTAAACGAATTACCTGATGGCTATAACCATATTCATTATCATACCAAATATAAAGCACAATACTTTTTCCGTCTTTAGAAACAATTGTTGCATTACTATCATAAATTGATGGAGCCGAAGTTCCAACAATATCAGAAGAAACAAGTTCATTATTTAATGAATATTTGATTTGTTCTACAAGTTCACCTTCTAAAGCATATTTTTTCATTATTTTATTAATCGCCGCTATTGAGGTTGCTTTTTTAACTTCAAGATTTAATACAACTAAAGAGCCATTCGGAACCGGAACTCTAATTGCATTTGAAGTCAGCTTTCCTTCAAGAGACGGTATTGCTTTTGCAACTGCGCTTCCGGCACCGGTTTCTGTAATAACCATATTTAACGCTGCGGCTCTGCCACGACGATATTTTTTATGCATATTGTCAACCAGATTCTGATCATTTGTATAAGCATGAATTGTTTCTAAATGACCTTTTACAACTCCTAAACTATCTTCGATAACTTTTAAAACCGGAGTTATAGCATTTGTAGTGCACGATGCTGCCGAAAAAATATCTATTTGATCTGGATTGTATTCATTATGATTTACACCATGAACAATATTCGGAATACCTTTTCCTGGTGCTGTCAATAAAACTTTACTCACCCCATTCGAAGTTAAATGTCTTTTTAAAGCTTCTTCTGTTGTAAAAGCTCCGGTATTATCAATAACTAAAGCATCACTAATTCCATATTCTGCGTAATCAATTTCTTCGGGTGTGTTTGCACTAATAATATGGACGGTTGTTCCGTTAATAATCAAAGCATTATTTTTCGGATCGGCAATTACAGAACCTTGAAAATCACCGTGAATAGAATCGTATCGTAATAAAGATGCTCTTTTTCTAAAATAGAGGGATCGTTTTTATCTCGGGTTACAATTGCTCTCAGGCGCAATTGATTTCCTTTTCCGGTTTTAGACATTAATTCTCTGGCCAATAAACGGCCTATTCTGCCAAAGCCATACAAAACAACATCTTTTGGTTGAATTTCTTTTGTCGATTTGGCTTTTTTCAATTTATCCATTACAAAATACCTTGCATCCGGATATTTCTCTTCTTCCAGATAATATTCGTATGTCAGTTTTCCTAAATCTAATTTTGCAGGTGGAAAATCTAATGATAAAATAACTTTTGCAATTTCAACAGAATCGAAAATACTGATTGGTTTGCCAACAAATTCTCCTGCATATTGATGTAAATTGATAATATCGCTGACATTTTTATCCAGTAATTGATTTTTAAATAAAACCATTTCGATGGATTTGTCATACCATAAATCACTTATGACTTTGATTAATTCGACGCCAGCTCTTCTTCGGTCGACTTGTAATGATACCTCTTTTTGGTACAAAGATTTTTTACTCATAATTGATTGAATTGAAAAAATAAAATGCTCACTATTTTAAAATTTTGCGCAAAAGTATCTATTTCAATCGATTTCGTAAACTATTTTAGCATTTATTTTAAAATAAAAAAAGAGCCGCCTTAATTTCTAAGATGGCTCTTTGATGACTGGATTATGAATAGTTTTCAATCACAGTCTTAATTCAGTTTTTGACACTGAAGGCTAAGACTGATAACTGCAACTAAATAATTATTCTTAATATTTCACCGTTTTTATTGATCATTTCAATTCGGACACTTTGTCCTTCATCTTTTTTACTTAAAAGTTTAGAAACAGTTTCAACATTTGTTGCTTTTACATTATCAATACTCAAAATGATATTGCCTTGTAATTCGTTTTGATATTGTGCTAAATTCTCATTGGTGATATTTTTAATTTTTACACCATAATCAATTCTGAATTTCTTTTTATCTGCGGCATCAATATTTTCTAATTCGATTCCTTTAAATTCAGTACTAAAAAATTCATTTTTGCTTAAAGTCACTGGAACTGTTTTTGTTTGTCCGTCTTTCATATAAGTAACTTTGATAACATCATTTGGCCTTTTCGTGTTAATATAACCTGAAAGATCAGCATAAGTTGCAATGTTCTGGTCATCCAGTTTTACAATAATATCACCTTTAGTAAGACCCGCTTTTTCAGCTCCTGAATTTTTAGAAACTTTGCTAATGTAAAAGCCCTGAGTTTGAGTAATGCCCAATTCTTTTGAAGCTGTGCTATTTAATTCACCGCCTTCAACGCCTAAAATTCCTCTTTGAACATTTCCAAATTCCATAATATCCTCAATAATTTTACGGGCATTATTTGATGGAACAGCAAAAGAATATCCAACATAAGATCCTGTCATTGAAGAAATCATAGTATTAATACCAATTAACTCACCACGTGTATTAACTAAAGCACCACCACTGTTTCCTGGATTTACGGCAGCATCAGTCTGAATGAATGATTGTATTCCGCTTGTGTCTAAGTTTCTTGCTTTTGCTGAAACAATTCCAGCGGTTACTGTAGAGGTCAAATTATATGGGTTTCCGACTGCCAAAACCCATTCACCAACTTTTACACTGTCAGAATTGGCAAAAGCAGAGTAAGGAAGTTTTTCATCAGCGTCAATTTTTAATAAAGCAATATCCATTTTAGAATCAGTACCAATTAATTTTGCTTTATAAGATTTTTTGTTGTTCAGCGTAATTTCAATTTCTGTAGCATCTTTAATAACGTGATTGTTGGTTACGATATAACCATCTTCAGAAATAATAACACCAGAACCGGTTCCTACTTGTTCCTGTTGTTGCTGTCCTCCGTAGCCATAGAAAAATTCCATCATCGGATTACTAACTGTTCTGCGCGACACATTTTTTACGTGTACAACAGTGTGAATTGTTTTATCTGCCGCTTCGGTAAAGTCAACTGTTTCGGCTGCTAAACCAACATTTTTTCCATATGAGTTGGGGGCAAGAGTTACAACAGAATTTCCTTTTTCAAAAAAAGAATTGTTACTCTCAAATAATAACTTGTATGCACCAAGAGTAGTAGCACCACTCATTAATGATACTAAAAATAAGGTTGAAAATCTTTTCATAATTAGAATATAGGTTTAAGTTATTTACACGTAAAATTAATTGAAAAAATTATTTGGTAAAACGGTTTAACGCTCTTTAACAATGATTAACATTTCATTAATTAATAGTTCGTACTTTTGTACTTATTAATACAGTAAAAATGCAGATAGAATTTTATAAATATCAAGGTACGGGCAATGATTTTGTAATGATTGACAATCGTACTAATTTTTTCCCAAAAGAAGATATCAAATTAATAGAGCGTTTATGCGACAGACGTTTTGGCATTGGTGCAGATGGTTTGATTTTGTTAGAAAACGATTCTGAAACCGATTTTAAAATGGTTTATTATAATTCTGACGGAAATCAAAGCTCGATGTGTGGCAATGGTGGACGTTGTCTAGTTGCATTTGCCAATCAATTGGGTGTTATTGACAATAAGACAACTTTTATTGCTACAGATGGTTTGCATCACGCATCAGTAGGGGATGATGCTATTGTTTCTCTGCAAATGATTGATGTTGATGAAGTTCAGAAAAAAGACTCTTATACTTTTTTAAATACAGGTTCTCCACATCATGTTCAAATTGTAGAGGATTTGGAGCATTATAATGTAAAAGAAAATGGAGCAGCAATTCGTTATGGCGAATTATACGGAGAAAAAGGAAGTAACATTAATTTTGTTAAAAAAGTGGATGATAGTACTTTCTCACTTCGTACTTACGAAAGAGGTGTTGAAGATGAAACTCTTGCTTGCGGAACCGGAGCTACTGCCGTTGCTATTGCTATGAATGCGACTGGACAAACTGATAAAACTTCAATTAACTTAAATGTTGAAGGAGGAAAACTAGTTGTTTCTTTTGACAAAATGGGAGATCATTTTTCTAATGTTTTCTTAACTGGTCCGGCCAAATTTGTTTTTAAAGGTACAATTGAAATATAATTTTACTATATTCATATCAAAAAAACTTTGAGAAAAATTTTCTTTATTTTTATTCTTTTCTTCGCTAGCTTAAATACCCACGCGTGTTTGAATGGAGAAAAATATTTAATGAAAAATGGTGAATATCTTTATATGGATTATGCTGATAATCTACCATTTGGACATAATTTTTTTATAGGAAAATTTTCAGAACGTTTCGAATTTGAGTTGGACAGTCTTTATCGTAAAACAAAGGATTTAGACTATTTGTCGGATAAAGGATATGTTTTGATTATTGAAAAGAAATATCACGAAGCCTTAAGTCTGTATTTAAAGATTGAAAAGTTAAAGCCAAACCGATATTCTACCGCTTCAAACTTAGGAACCTTATACGAATTGATGGGGAATAATGAAGAGGCTTTAAAATGGATTAATAAATCAATTACCATTAATCCGAAATCGCATAATGGTTCAGAATGGCTTCATTCCCGTATTTTAGAAGCAAAAATTAACGGTGTAAAATCTCAAAATGCTAAATTTCTTTTGAATACCGATTTCGGTAAAGAAATCAAACCTGTTTCTCAACTGGATACTATTCAGCTAAATAAATTAGATAAGGCATTGAATTATCAATTGAATGAAAGAATTTCTTTTATCAAACCAAAAGATAATATTATTGCAATATTGTTGTTTGAATTAGGGAATATAAAAATGATCAAGGGAGAATTTAATACTGCAAAACCAATACTTGAGGAAGCAAAAAAGTATGGTTTGAATAATAAGATTTTAGAAAAAAGACTCACTTACACAAAGCATGTATTAAACCCTAAACCTAAAATCAAAAAAGAGCAAACAAACGACGAAATAGATTACATTAGAACGTTACTCTCATTAATTTTAGTAATCATAGCAATTAGTCTTGTATATCTAATATTCCAATCTAAAATCTACAATTTGCAATCTAAAATTGAAAAATGATAACACTCAAAGGCGAAAATATTTATTTACGTGCATTAGAACCTAATGATTTAGAGTTTGTATATGCGATGGAAAATGATCAGAGTATCTGGGAAGTCAGCAATACACAAACACCATATAGTCGTTTTTTGGTTCGCCAATATCTTGAAAATGCACATCAGGATATTTATGAAGCAAAACAGCTGCGCTTGGCAATTTGTCAGGACGAAGATTTTCCTGCTATAGGATTGATTGATTTATTCGAATTTGATCCAAAAAATAACAGAGCGGGGATTGGGATTGTGATTCAAAATAAAGAAAACAGAAACCAAAATATTGGTTCTGAGGCCTTAGAGTTGTTAATTAAATATTCTTTTCATAATTTAAATTTACATCAATTATATGCAAATATTAGTATAGGAAATGTAGCAAGTATAGCTCTTTTTACTAAATTTGGGTTTGAGAAAATAGGAATTAAAAAAGATTGGATTTTGCTAAATGGCCACTATCAAGATGAAGCAATTTTTCAGTTAATTAACGAACAAATTTAAATTTTTAGCTTTGAGTATAAAAAAATCATCACATTAAGTGCCGTAGCCGTAATTTCAGTTTTAATAATTTACGGATTTATTTTAATTAGCAGAATTTTTAGTGCCAATACTAAATTCGAAGAAAAAGAAGTTTATGTGTATGTTCCAACCGGAGCTAATTATACAGATGTAAAAAAAATATTAGAGCCTTATCTTAAGAATTACGATGATTTTGAAATGGTAGCCAATAAAAGAAGCTATCCTGAAAATGTAAAATCAGGTCGTTTTTTGCTTAAAAAAGACATGAATAATATTGATTTGGTTCGTGCAATGCGATCAAATGTTCCGGTTAAATTAGCTTTTAACAATCAGGAACGTTTGGAGAATTTTGCAGGAAGAGTAGGTTCAGAAATTGAAGCTGATAGTTTATCATTAATGAAAGCCATAAAAGATTCTACTTTTTTAAAAGAAAATGGTTTTAATGAAGAGAACGTTTTTGCCATGTTTATTCCAAATACTTATGAAATTTACTGGAATACATCTGCAGTGAAATTCCGTGATAAAATGATCAAAGAATATCATAATTTCTGGACAGCGGAAAGAATTGCAAAAGCAGAAAAACAAGGTTTAACACCGGTTCAGGCAACAATTTTAGCTTCGATTGTTCATAAAGA
This sequence comes from Flavobacterium sp. AC274, assembly GCF_979258275.1. Lineage (NCBI taxonomy): Bacteria > Pseudomonadati > Bacteroidota > Flavobacteriia > Flavobacteriales > Flavobacteriaceae > Flavobacterium > Flavobacterium sp. AC274. The sequence goes on from NZ_OZ409852.1 coordinate 1,780,650, forward strand.
ATCTGTAAAAAAGGATGAAAGACCGCGCATTGCAGGTGTTTATTTAAACAGATTGCGTTTAGCGATGCCTTTACAAGCAGATCCAACCGTTATTTATGCATTAAAACTAAAAGCGAACGATTTTGATCAGGTTATAAAAAGAGTTTTCTATAATGACTTGATTATGAAATCGCCATATAACACTTACGTGAATGTTGGACTTCCGCCAGGACCAATTGCAATGCCAGACATTACGGCTCTTGAAGCTGTTTTAAACCCGGAAAAGAATGATTATATTTATTTCTGCGCAAGTGTGGACCGTTTTGGTTATCATGAATTTGCTTCAACTTATGAGCAGCATCAGGTAAATGCAAAAAAATACTCAGACTGGATCGCTAGTCAGGGAGTAACGAGATAAAAAAATATAAAATATACCTAAAGAACCGAAGTTAAAAGCTTCGGTTTTTTTATTTTCAATATTTGTCTTTATGAACTTCATATTTTAGGCATGTATTTTAATGTGTTTTAATTGAAAATGGCAATTAATTAATGCTGAATTTGCTCTTTTGTCAAGAAGATTAATTTAATAACCTTTTCACTTCGATTTTTTAACCTAAAAATCAGATAATTTTTTGCCCAAACATTCTAATTAAGTCAAAAACGCTCTAAATACTGTAGGTTTTTTATTTCAATTTTAACAAAATTGCTAAAAATTTGATAAAAATGACGTTTTTGAAGATTTTTTTTTCGCCAATTAACAGCTTAATTTGATTTTTATCGAACGCCCGAAAAGTGCATCAATAAAGGGATGAAAGGGAATATTAGATTTTTTGTAAACTACTAAAACATTGAAAATCAGCATTATTTTGTATTTCTTATCTTTGCACCGTAGAAATTTCAAAAGGGTGACAGCGTTTTGAAGAAAAACAATTTATGATAAAGAAATGGTATTATTACACAAGTTTAATCGTTATTATTACATTTTTAAGCCTGGGGTTTAAACCCTTTAATCTAAAAACCAAACCTTGGTTTTTAATAGAAAAAACAGATGGATCTGAATACTCCCTTCCATCTCAAGACAAGGATGATTATCCTGTCGAAAAAAACTTAAACATTCCCTACACCGGAAATCATCTTATAGGTTTTAAAGAAGCAGTTGCTTTTAAAGAATCTCAGGGAAAATACCGAAAAGTAAATTCTCTTGGTTATATGGGAAAATACCAATTTGGTTCTAAAGCTTTGAGAGCCATCGGTGTGAAAAACAACAAAGAATTCCTAAAAGACCCTGCTTTACAAGAAAAAGCCTTTATTGCATTATTATCTATCAATAAATGGATTTTGCGTAATGAAATTGAAAGGTATGAAGGGAAAACCATTAACGGTGTCGAAATTACAGAATCAGGAATTTTAGCTGCTGCGCATCTAGGTGGTGCGGGATCAGTAAAAAACTTCTTTAGAAACAAAGGGAACAGACATTTTAGAGATGCTTACGGCACTTCGTTAAGAAGTTATATGAAAGCCTTTGGAGGTTATGATCTTTCTTATATTGAAGCAGATAGTAACGCGACAATACACGATTAAAAAAAATGTAAAAAATAAAAATCCCGAATATTCGGGATTTTTTTATGACTTGTTTTAATCAATTAATATTTCTAAAATTTTAATGGCAGCTTCGCTAATTTTAGTCCCGGGACCAAAAACGGCAACTGCTCCGGCATCAAATAAAAATTGATAATCCTGTGCAGGAATTACTCCGCCAACAATTACCATAATATCGTCTCTGCCATGTTTCTTTAATTCCTCAATAACTTGCGGAACCAATGTTTTATGACCCGCTGCCAATGATGAAACACCTAAAATATGAACATCGTTTTCTACGGCTTGTTTTGCAGCTTCTGCAGGAGTTTGAAATAATGGGCCTATATCAACATCAAAACCAACATCAGCATAACCAGTTGCTACAACTTTTGCACCTCTGTCATGGCCGTCTTGTCCCATTTTGGCAATCATAATTCGGGGACGTCTTCCTTCTTGTTTTGCGAAAGCATTAGCTAGTTGCTTAGCTTTTTCAAAATTTTCGTCGTTTTTTATTGCTGCACTATACACACCGCTAAAGGATTTAATTTGTGCTTTGAACCTTCCGAAAACAGTTTCAAGGGCATCGCTTATTTCTCCTAAAGTTGCCCTGTTTCGGGCAGCTTCAACAGCAATTTCAAGCAAGTTGCCTTCTTTGGTTTTAGCACAAAGAATTAATTTTTCGAGTGATTTATTTACTTCTTCTGTATTTCTTTTCGACTTTATTTCCTCCAATCGATCAATTTGCTGTTTGCGAACCATTTGATTGTCTACATCCAAAATATGCAAAGGATCTTCTTTTTCTAATCGATATTGATTTACACCAACAATAATATCTTGTCCGCTATCAATTCTGGCTTGTTTTCTCGCGGCGGCTTCCTCAATTCTAAGTTTTGGAATTCCGGCTTCAATGGCTTTTGTCATTCCGCCTAATTCTTCCACTTCTTCGATAAGTTTCCAGGTACTTTCAAGAATCTCGTTAGTCAAACTTTCGACATAATAACTGCCCGCCCAAGGATCTACAGTTTTGGTGATTTTGGTTTCTTCCTGTAAATATATTTGAGTATTACGTGCAATTCTGGCAGAAAAATCAGTTGGCAAAGCGATGGCTTCGTCAAGTGCATTTGTATGCAAAGATTGCGTTCCGCCAAAAGCTGCTGCCGTAGCTTCGATACAAGTTCTTGCAACATTATTAAAAGGATCTTGTTCTGTTAAGCTCCATCCGCTCGTTTGACAATGTGTTCTTAATGCCAGAGATTTATCACTTTTAGGATTAAACTGCTGCAGCAATTTTGCCCAAATCATTCGTCCGGCACGCATTTTTGCAATCTCCATAAAATGATTCATACCAATCGCCCAAAAGAAAGATAGGCGGGGAGCAAAGTCGTCAATTGACATTCCTGTTGATAATCCGGTTCTAATGTATTCTAAACCATCGGCCAAAGTATAAGCTAATTCAATATCGGCTGTTGCTCCGGCTTCCTGCATATGATAACCGGAAATTGAGATAGAATTGAATTTTGGCATTTTCTTGCTTGTAAATTCAAAAATATCAGCAATAATCTTCATCGAAGGAGTTGGCGGGTAGATATAGGTATTTCGAACCATAAATTCTTTCAAAATGTCATTCTGAATTGTTCCTGAAAGTTTTTCAATGGCGACACCTTGTTCTTCTGCAGCCACAATATAAAACGCCATAATAGGTAAAACAGCACCATTCATTGTCATTGAAACCGACATTTCATCTAACGGAATCTGATCAAAAAGCACTTTCATGTCTTCAACAGAATCTATGGCAACACCCGCTTTTCCCACATCACCAACAACTCTTTCATGATCAGAGTCGTAACCTCGATGCGTTGGTAAATCAAATGCTATGGATAATCCTTTTTGTCCTGCTGCAAGATTTCTTCTGTAAAAAGCATTGCTTTCTTCAGCTGTCGAAAATCCGGCATATTGGCGAATTGTCCACGGACGCCTCACATACATTGTAGCGTAAGGTCCACGCAAATTAGGTGCAAAACCAGCTCCAAAATCAAGAAACTCTAAATCTTCAATATCTTTTTCAGAATAGGTTTTCTTGAGTTCAATTCCTTCCGCAGTAAAGAAGTTATCAGTCAAATCTTCGGGTTTTTGACTTTCGACTTTCGACTTTTGACTATTTAAATTAATATGTTTTAGGTCTTTTCTTATCATTGAAATACTCTTTGAGTAGGTTATTAATTACTTCGAAAAATGATTATTCTTGTTCAAGGCGTTCCTGTTCTAGCTTTTCAGCTAATCTTTTTTCTATAATGGGCGTAATTAATGTTTTTCTTGGCTTTATTTTTACAAAAGGAAACAATTCTAAATCATGTTTCATTTTATCTTCTTTATTCGGGTATTTATTTGTGCCTAGCAAAACTTCTTTTTTAGAATCAAACAACTCTTGTTCTTTATTGGCACTTTCCTGAATTTTCTTTTTGATTGTCCCGTCGTTCAAAAATTTTAGGAAACCTCCATTGGCTTCAATATCTTTAAATAAAGTCAAACTTTTTTCGGCTAATTGCATGGTTAGACTTTCAATATAATAACTTCCGTCTGCAGGGTTATTTACTTTGTCAAAATAACTTTCATGTTTTAAAACCAATAATTGATTGCGGGCAATTCTATCGCCAAATTCATTGTCTTTATGGTACAAAGAATCATAAGGTAAATTAGAAACCGCATCTGCACCACCTAAAATGGCCGACATGCATTCTGTCGTTGTACGAAGCATATTTACATTATAATCGTAAATTGTTTTGTTGCGTTTGGTTGGCGTCACTAATAGATGACAATCCAAATCTGGATTATATTCAGCAGCAATTAATTTAAAAAGCATTCGCAAAGCACGAAGTTTTGCAATTTCGAAGAAATAATTAGTTCCTACCGAAACCTGAAAAACAATTGGTTTGGAAACATTTGGCAAACGATTCAGATATTCATTGGCGTGAGCCAGACTATAAGCGATTTGCTGTGAAATATTTGCACCTGCATTTTGATACAAACCCAAATCGATACTTAGCAAAGAAAGATTTGTAGTTGCTTTTGAAATTTTTTCAATCGTTTCAAAATTATTTTTATCAGATGTTGTAAACCAGTTCCCTTCTCGCGCAAAATGACCAATGGGATCTAAATTACAGTAAAAAGTTGCTTTTTTCTGAATCGAAATGGTATCTAATAATTTTACGAAATCGATTGAAATAAATTTCAAATTAAAGTAAACGGTTCTATTTTCTAAAGTAAGATTTTCTAATAGTTTTTGAATATCAATTTTTTCGTTTTCGATGGTGAAACGTAAACTTTCAGCACCTCTTTCGATAGTGTTTATGGCTCTTTGAATTGATTTTTCAATATCATAAACAAAGATATTTTGGCAAATCTTAAAATTTGAAGCACTTGTTTTTACAGAAGCAGTTTTAAAGAATTCGTCTCTGTGATAAAATGGTTTTACCTGAATATCTTCGGGAGAATTCCAAATTACGGTTTCGTTATAATCAGCTCCATCTAATTCAAACTGAATTTTTTGTTTCCATTGTTTGGATGAAATCGGATTAAAATCGTCGAAAAGGGTAGTAGCCATTTGGTGTTTTTTTCTGATTATTCTTTATCTTGAATAGTGTCTCCTTCAAAGTGAATGATGTAAATATCCTCGCTGTCTTTTTTCATGAAATATTTTTCGCGGGCGTATTTTTCTATTTGTTCAGGATTTTTTAATTGTTTGATTTGTTCCTGATCCTTTTTAATTTCCTCTTTATAATAACTTTTATTGTCTTCGAGTTCATTAATTTGATTGTCTAAAAAGCGATGATCAAAATAAGAGTAATTGTCTAAAAATAGCATCCAGACTACAAAAAAGAGTAAAACCCAGACATATTTATTGCCTAGAAATTTAAACCAAGATTTGTCTTTATACGGATTTTTCATTTTAGTTTTCAATTTTACCCGATAGTTGAGAGCAGGTCACGATCGCTATCGGGATTATGGAATAAATTTACGATAAAAATTATGAAATTCGCTGATTAATTACAGCACGAACCACATCAATTGCAACAGTATTGTATTTGTCATTTGGTATGATAATATCGGCAAAAGCTTTAGACGGTTCTATAAATTGCTCGTGCATAGGTTTTAATGTGTTTTGATAACGGGTTAAAACTTCATCAATATCACGGCCCCTTTCAGAAATATCACGTTTTAAACGACGAATTAATCTTTCGTCAGAATCTGCGTGAACATATACTTTGACATCAAAAAGCTCACGAAGTTCAGGATTTGTCAAAATCAAAATACCTTCAACAATCATTACTTTTCTCGGATGTGTAGAAACCGTATCGTCAGTTCTGTTGTGCTGAATAAAAGAATAAACCGGCTGATCAATAGTTTCGCCTTCTTTTAATGCTTTTAAATGTTTTACCAGCAATTCAAAATCAATAGCGCGCGGATGATCAAAATTTATTAATGCTCTTTCGTCAAACGACAAATTATGGGTTTCTTTATAGTACGAATCCTGAGAAATTACGCCCACTTCAGTGTCTGGTAATTCATTCATAATCTGGTGTACTACCGTTGTTTTTCCACTTCCTGTTCCTCCTGCAATTCCAATAATGAGCATAAATTTGGTGTTATATATTTATTCGGCAAAAATAATAATTTAAGTGAATTGTCTCAACATATTATTTATTTAAACCATATAAGTAACAGAAGTAAATTTAAGCAACAAGATATTTAGTGAAAACACTTCTTGGTTAAACTTATATTGCTTATATGGTTAAAAAGATATCATTTATATGGTGAAAAGCGTAAAAAAATCCCGAAAGTAAAACCTTCGGGATTTGTGCAATCAGTATAGTTTTAATAAAATATTCTGAATTTAGTAAGCACTTGTAATTATTTATTCTTTTTTGCTTTTATCATCATTTCAAGCTGATCCCAAAGTTCTTCCGGAATCGCTTCTAATAAATTAAATTGTCCTGCACCTTTCAGCCATTCGCCGCCATCAATTGTAATAACATCTCCATTTACATAAGCTGAAAAATCAGAAACCAAGTAAGCAGCTAAATTGGCCAATTCCTGATGATCGCCTACACGTTTTAATGGTACTTTTTTAGCCATATCAAATTTCTCGGCAAGATCTCCAGGCAATAATCTGTCCCATGCACCCTTAGTTGGGAAAGGTCCCGGAGCGATTGCATTAGAACGAATTCCGTATTTAGCCCATTCCACTGCAAGACTTCTTGTCATAGCCAAAACCCCGGCTTTTGCTGTAGCACTTGGCACAACATACGCAGAACCTGTCCAGGCATAAGTAGTAACAATATTCAAAATCGTAGCCGATTTTTGTTTACTGTCAATCCAGTGTTTTCCAAAAGCCAGCGTACAGTTTTTAGAACCTTTAAGTACGATATCTATAACAGTATCAAATGCATTTGCAGATAAACGCTCTGTTGGAGAAATGAAATTTCCGGCAGCATTGTTTAAAAGAACATCTACTTTTCCGAAAGCTTTTAAAACTTCCTGAAGCATATTTTCTACTTCTTCATAATGACGAACATCACATTGAAGTGGCAAACATTTTCCGCCAGTTTCAGTTTCAAGTTCAGTAGCAGTATTTTTCAGCTTTTCTAAATCTCTCGAAGTAATCGCTACCTGAGCTCCTAATTCTAAAAAATATTTAGTCATTGCTTTTCCTAAACCGCTTCCGCCGCCTGTAACCACTATAACTTTGCCCTTTAAAGCATCGTCGCGTAACATTTTATCTGTATAACTCATACTTTTCTTTTTTACAATATTAATTAAATAAAATAGGATGCACGCATAATATTGTTATAAAATTTTAAAAAACTTTATATTTTGGATAATTTTTTTGCTGCAGATTCTAGTGTGAAATCATCTTTGGCAAAACAAAAACGAATTAATTTTTGATCTTTATGATCAGAATAAAAAGTAGAAATAGGAATCGCGGCAACGCCATGATCGGTAATTAGTTTTTTGCAAAAAGTGACATCATCTTCATCCGATATGCTGGCATATGAAGCGACCTGAAAATAAGTTCCCTCACATGGTTTTAATTCAAATCGGCTGTTTTGAAGCAGTTTCTGAAAATAATCGCGTTTTTCCTGATAGAATTTTCCAAGTAAATTTACATCGACGATATTTAAATACTGACTAATAGCAATCTGTGAAATACTATTTACACTAAAAACCAAAAATTGATGTACTTTTTTAATTTCTTTCATTAAATATTCCGGCGCTACCGTATAGCCAATTTTCCAGCCGGTAATATGAAATGATTTTCCAAAAGAAGAAACCATTATGCAACGATCTAAAAGAAAACTTTTAGTATGTGCAGAAATATGTTTTTCTTCAAAAGTAATGTATTCATAAACTTCATCAGATAAAACAAGGATATCAGGATATTTTGAAAGTAATTTTTCCAGTTGCAAAAAATCATTTTGAGTCAGGATTTTCCCTGTTGGATTATGCGGATTATTAATAATAATCATTTTCGTTTTTTCCGAACACGCTTTTTCGATCGTTTCCCAATTTGGGGTATAGTCGTCATTTAAAGCAACCCTGACAGGTTTTGCGTTACAAAGTAAAACCGGAGATTCATACGAATCATAACTCGGATCTAAAATAACCACTTCATCGTCAGTTTTTACCAAAGCCAAAATCGAAGTAAAAATTCCCTGAGTAGCGCCGGCCGTTACCAAAATTTCTGTTTCAGGATCAATAGTTCTGTTATAAGAACTTTGAACCAATTTTGAAATCTGGTTCAGCAAAGGCGGATAACCCGACATTGGGGTATATTGATGCACATTTTCTTTGGCAAGTTTTGCAATAATATCTGTTAATCTTTCATCAACAGGAAAATTAGGAAATCCCTGCGAAAGATTAATTGCATTATATTCAGATGCCATTTTAGACATTACCGTGAATATGCTTGTAGTTATGTTGGGAAGTTTACTCATTATAAAGTTTAATTAAGGAAAAACTTGTGAGCGAAATAGAAGATATGTTTAGCTTACAGTTATCAGTCCGGCATTTAAAGTTCTCACTTCTTTATTTTTATATTTGCCGGGATTCCATTTTGGAGCTAATTTGATAACTCGAAGAGCTTCGTCGCCAGTACCATATCCAAGGTCTCTTAAAATTTTTATATCACTTAGCGAACCGTCTTTTTCGATGATAAAAGTAAAATAGATTTTTCCTTTCATTTTCGGTTTGTCTGCTGGCTTGATAAAATTTTTATCAAGAAAACTATTAAACACAGCTACGCCGCCAGGAAATTCAGGTTTTTCATCTACACCTTGAGTATTATAAACTAAATTTTCATTATTTATGTCTGACACTTCATCCACGTTAGGTTTTCCAACTTCTTTAGTTGTTTGTGAAAATGTAATTTGGGCAAAGCAAATCAAGATCAGAAGCAGAAACTTTTTCATAACGGATGGTTTTAAGATTTACATTTTATGAAGGATAAAAATTGTTGGTCGATTATGCAAATCAATCTTAATTTTTTTCCAGTCGGCAACGCGCATTGTTTTAATAAATTCTGTAGGTAGCGTAATATCTGTTGCAATACAAAGATGTGTTGCAGGGTTTAAAATTTGTAAAAGATCTTCAACCAGTTTATTGTTTCTGTATGGTGTTTCAATAAAAATTTGTGATTGATTTTTATCCTGAGATAGTTTCTCAAAATGCTTTAAAGCCGATTTTTTCTCGTCTTTATCAATTGGCAAATATCCGTTGAAAGTAAAACTTTGGCCATTCATTCCAGAAGCCATCATTGCTAATAATATAGAAGAAGGACCAACCAAAGGCACAACCTGAATTCCTTTTTCGTGGGCTAATTTTACAATTACAGCACCTGGATCTGCAACTCCCGGACAGCCGGCTTCGCTCATTAAACCCATATTTTTTCCTTCTAATAAAGGTTTAATAAAATCTAAATGCTCGCTTGGTTCAGTACGTTTATTCAAAGTAAAAAGAACAAGTTCAGACTGCTTTTTTTCAGGATAAACCGCTTTTATTGACTTTCTTGCGGTTTTATCATTCTCAACAATATAATAATCTATAAGTTCAATACTTCTTTTTACTGTTTGCGGTAAAACATCCATCGGATCGCTTTCGCCCATAGTAGTTGGAATTAAATACAATTTTCCTTGAAGTTTCATGTGTTGTATATTATAGATTATAAAATGAAAAATTTTCAATTATTACGCAATGAATAATTGAAAATAAATAAGTTAAGAATGTTTTTCGATAAGTTTCTTTGCAATGATATCTGTTACTTCATCCAACATTTGATAAACAGTATCAAAACCGTTAGAAACGCCAAAGTAAGGATCGGGTACATCTACATTTTCATCTGGAAATAATTCATTTAGAATTAAATGAACTTTATTTTTATGTTCTGGTGTTTTGGCAAGATGGATAACATCCCGATAATTAGAATTGTCCATTACATATATATAGTCGAATTCGTCAAAATCAGAAATTTTAAATTGTCTTCCTTTTTGGCCATCAATGCACAAACCATTTTTTTGGGCAACAGCGATAGAGCGTTTATCTGGCGAATGACCTACATGCCAGGAACCAGTTCCGGCCGAATCAACAATAAATTTTTCGTTTTGTAGTTTTGATGCTAAAATACCTTCGGCCAAAGGCGATCTGCAGATATTTCCCAAACAAACCATTAAAATTTTTACTGGCATGATGCGCGTTTATAGCGTTAATTTTTTGTTGATGTCTTCTACAAATTTCTTGAATTGTTTATCTGTCGAAACTAAATTGTCAACTGTTTTGCAAGCGTGTAATACGGTAGCATGATCGCGATCTCCAATTTGCGAACCAATGTTTGCCAAAGAAGCTTTAGTAAATTTCTTTGCAAAAAACATAGCCAATTGTCTCGCCTGAACCACGTGTCTTTTTCTTGTTTTAGATTGAAGTGTTTCAATATCCAACTGAAAATAATCTGACACAATTTTTTGAATATAATCGATAGAGATTTCTCTCTTTACGTTTTTAACAAATTTCTCTACAACGCTTTTAGCCAGCTCAATTGTAACTTCCTTTTTATTGAAAGAAGATTGTGCGATTAAGGAAATAATTGCACCTTCAAGTTCACGAACATTGGTTTTGATATTGCGTGCAACATATTCAATAATGTCTTCCGGTATTTCAACACCATCGCGGTATAGAATGTTTTTTAAGATCGAAATACGGGTTTCGTAATCCGGCTGGTGTAACTCTGCAGATAATCCCCATTTAAAACGAGAAAGCAAACGTTGCTCAATATCCTGCATATCAACAGGAGCTTTATCTGAAGTTAAAATTACCTGTTTTCCGTTTTGGTGCAGATAATTGAAAATATGGAAAAATACGTCCTGAGTTCCTGATTTTCCTGATAAAAACTGAACATCATCAATAATCAAAACGTCGATTAACTGATAAAAATGGATAAAATCATTACGATTATTCTTTTTTACAGAATCAATATATTGTTGTGTAAAAATTTCGGCAGAAATATATAAAACTGTTTTTTCAGGGTATTTATCTTTTACTTCAACACCAATTGCATGTGCTAAGTGTGTTTTTCCTAAACCAACTCCACCAAAAATCAATAACGGATTAAATGAAGTTCCTCCAGGTTTATTGGCTACAGCCATACCTGCAGAACGAGCCAAACGGTTTGAATCTCCTTCTAAGAAATTATCAAAACTGTAGTTTGCATTTAACTGCGATTCAATTTTTAAATTTCTAATTCCCGGAATTACAAACGGATTTTTAAGTTCTGGATTTAAGTTTTTAAACGGAGCATCAACCTCTTGCGGTTTCATTGGCACTCTGTTGGCACTTGGCAACTGTTCGGTAAACGGTTGTTTATTGCCATAAGTGTTTTCCATTTTAATTTTATAGAGTAACTTTGCGTTTTTTCCCAGTTCTTTGGTAAGCGCAACTTTCAATAATTTAACGTAATGCTCTTCGAGCCATTCGTAGAAAAATTTACTTGGTACCTGAATATATAACGCGTTGTCGGTTAGCTCAACTGATTTGATTGGTTCAAACCAAGTTTTATAGGCTTGATCTTGAATATTGTCTTTTATAAAGGACAAACAGTTTTCCCATACCGATTGAGCAGTTTTAGTCATAAATTCAGATAAATTTTTTTATTATTGATAAAGATTCTCCTAATAAAAAAGGAGCAATTTTATTCCGTATTTCGGGATAACAAATATGTGAACAAATTTCTGTAAAAAAAATATTTTGCCCTCTAATTTTATAAAAAAATGTTGTAAGGCGGCTTTTGAAAATTAATTTTTTTTAATATATAAATAATGAAAAATCATCAAACGCAAGTGCGTGTTCGTTACTCTGAAACTGATCAAATGGGAGTCGTTTATCACGGAAATTACATCCCTTATTTTGAGATAGGACGCGTGGAATGGCTTAGAAATAAAGGGATTTCGTATAAAAGCATGGAAGAAAGCGGAATTGGATTGCCAATTGTTTCAATGCAAATAAATTATAAAAAATCGGCCCGTTACGATGAGCTTCTTACAATTCATACAACTTTCAAAAGTCAGTCTTCTGTTAAGATTGAATTTGACTGTGCAATCTATAATGAAGCGAATGAGTTATTAACAACTGCGGTGTTTATTTTAGTATTTATTTCGTTAAAAACAGGTCGCCCAACAGCTCCTCCGGATTATATTTTAGAATTATTTAAAACGCTTGTATAATTGTTAAAACGCACTGTGTTTTTATATCAAATTATATAATTTTGATGTCGATTTCAAACATTAAATCAAAAATGTCGAATATCATTTCGGCATTTTTTTTCGCGTTTTTGTACTAATTTTTCCAATTGGCAAACCTGATTCTTCATCAATTTCCATTTCCTGAGAAACAATTTCAAGCTTCTTTTCTTTAATTACCCGCATTACTTTATTCATGTTTTTATAATCAAAAGAAATTAAAAAATGCACATCAATTGTTTTTTCTACAATTTCACAAACTTCCAATGTCATTTGTGCTGTTGTTTTGTAAGCTGCAATTAATCCGCCAACGCCTAATTTTATTCCGCCAAAAATGCGAACAACCACTACAAGAACGTTAGTCAGGCCAAAAGATTGTATTTGTCCGTAAATTGGTGCTCCGGCCGTGTTGCTTGGTTCGCCATCATCATTAGCTCGATAAGAAATTTTTGGAGCCGTACCAATTTGATATGCATAACAATAATGTACCGCATGCGGATGCTGCTTTTTTAAGTTTTCGATAATAGGTTTTACGGCATCCTCATTTTCGATAGGAAAAGCATAACCAAAGAACTTACTTCCTTTTTCCTTAAAAAGTACTTCCTCAGATTCTAAAGCAATGGTTTGATACGTATCGTTATATTCCAAAAGTATATTTCTAAATTATGTTTATTGTTTTTTTACTGAGTTAATTTTACCGCAAAGTTCGCGAAGGTTTTATTGTTAGTTGTCTGTTTGCAAGCTTTGAAAGTTCGCAAAGCTAAATCATACAAAGCTTTGCGAACTTTGTATTCTTAATTCGTTAAAATCTTGGTGAACTTTGCGTATCCCGATAGCTATCGGGATTGCGTCTTTGCGGTAAATTCTCGCCAAATTCACTTTACTACAATATTTTTTATCAAATAAATCTACAACATCTTCCTTGCCAACCTGCAAATTCCAGACATGAAGACCTAAAGCTGCAGCGGCATCTGTGTTTTCTTTTTTATCATCTACAAACAAAGTTCTTTTTGGAGATAATTCGTGTTTGTTAATAATGTATTGATAAGCTTCAGGATTTGGTTTTCGTTTTCCAATTTCAAATGAAAAATAAACCTTTTCAAAGCATTGGTAAAAATCGCTGTAGAATGAAATCCCGGTTGTATTTTGAAAAGTTTCAATATGAATAGAATCGGTATTGCTCAATAAAAACAAACGGTATTTTTTCGAAAGCATTTGCAAAAATTCTAATCGGTACAATGGAAAATCAGCCAAAACGGCATTCCATGCCTGCAGGATTTCTTCTTTAGAGGCATTTGGAAGCTGTTCCTGAAAACCTGCCAAAAAATCATCATACGAAATATCTCCCGTTTCAAACAAAAGATTTAACCGGTCAAATTCAGAATTCCATTCTGTCATTCCTAATTTCTGTAATCCCGAAATAGTGGCTTGTTTATCTAAATTGATAAAAATATCTCCAAAGTCAAAAATTATAGTATCAATCATGATTTCTAACGTATATTAATTCATCGTCTTGAATGAAAGTTTTGGCTGCATTTTTCTTCAGAATAATTGGAGCTTTAGTTCCTTTTTCAAAAGAAGTTTTTCCGATAAAAATTCTCGCTTCATCCCAAACGTTTTCATCTATAAAAGATTGTAAAGTTTTTAAGCCGCCTTCAATAATTATCGATTGAATTTGATTTTGATATAAAACATCCAAAATCTGCTGAATTATATTTTGATCAAAATCAATTATTTCAAAAGTTGTGTTTTCTGTAGAAGAGTTGCTTTCAGATTTTGTAAACACAATCGTTTTTACGCTGTCATCAAAAATAAAACTGTCTTTAGAAATTCTATTATTTTGATCTAAAACTACTCTTACCGGATTATTACCAGCCCAATCTCTTGTGTTTAATTTTGGATTGTCATCAATAACCGTCTGTGTTCCCACTAAAATTGACTGTTCTTCACTTCGCCATTTATGTACCAATTGTCTCGAATATTGATTGGTAATCCAAACGGGTTTTCTGCCTTGGTTTATATCTTTTTCGGGTGCTAAAAAACCATCCTGACTTTCTGCCCATTTCAAAATAATATAAGGCCTCTTTTTATTATGAAAAGTAAAAAAGCGTTTATTAAGTTCGTTGCATTCTTTCTCTAAAACACCAACCGTAACATTGGCTCCGGCGGCAATTAATTTCCTGATTCCGTTTCCGGATACTTTTTCATTGGGATCGACAGTTCCCACTACAACATTCGGAATTTCATTTGCAATAATTAAATCACAGCACGGAGGCGTTTTTCCAAAATGACTGCAAGGTTCTAAACTCACATAAATTGTTGCTTTTTTTAAAAGTGATTTGTCTTTTACAGATCGAACGGCATTGACTTCAGCGTGAGGTTCTCCGGCTTTTTTATGCCATCCTTCGCCAATAATTCTATCTTCATAAACGATTACACTTCCCACCATTGGGTTTGGATATGTAGTTCCAAAGCCATTTCGGGCCAATTCAATGCAACGCTTTATATATTTCTCATGTATATTCACTTTACAAAAGTAGTTATTTTTGCCTTTATTGCCGATAGATTTGGTGTAGTTGTGAAACATTCTGATTTGTTATAAAACTATCGGAAAAGTATTTCTACTTTTGTAATATATCAGACGAATTTGAAATATGGAAAATTGGATTATCAGAAGAATTAAAAAAAGAAGACAATCAGGCAGTTGCCCAGTTAATAAGATCGGTTTTTGACGAAATGGAAATTCCGAAAGTAGGAACAGCTTATGCAGATCCGTATTTAGATTTGATGTTTGAAGAATATAACAAACCACAATCTGTTTATTTTGTTGTGGAAAATGAAGGTGAAATTGTAGGCTGTTCCGGCATTGCGCCTTTAGAAAATGGTGATCCAAAAATTTGCGAATTGCAAAAGATGTATTTTTTGCCTAAAACACGTGGATTAGGAATTGGAAGTGAAATGATGGAAAAATGCCTGTCGCAGGCCAGAGATTTTGGCTTTGAAAAATGTTATATAGAGACGATGCCTTTTATGCATGCCGCTCAAAAATTATATAAAAAATCAGGTTTTGAGTATTTAGATGCTCCGTTAGGTTGTACTGGACATAGTTCTTGTCCGGTTTGGATGTTGAAGGAATTGTAAAATAAGATTGTAACAATTTTTAATTTGCAATACTTATTGTAGAACAGGGTTGGATTTAGCTAAAAAATGCTCAAAACGAAATGAGAATCAAACAATATAGAACTCAATTTATAAAAGAACTTTCTCCTTTTTATGATGCTTATGAAGCAGAGAGTTTTTTTTATTTAATATTAGAAAATAAACACAAGCTTAGGCAAATTGATTTGGCGCTCAATCATGAATTAACTTTTTCGGATGGTGATTTGGCCATTTGGGGTGGTTTTTTAAATGAGTTGAAAAAAGAAGTCCCAATTCAGTATTTACTTGGGAAAACAAATTTTTACGGTTTGGATTTTGAAGTAAATGAAAATGTTTTGATTCCGAGACCCGAAACGGAAGAATTGGTCGAATGGATTATTAATGAAAACAAAGAAGGGAAATCTAAAAAAATAAAAATTTTAGATATCGGAACCGGTAGTGGGTGTATTGCAATTTCTTTGGCAAAAAATCTCCCAAATGCCGAAGTTTACGGAATCGATGTTTCAAAAAAAGCGATAGAAACCGCAAAAAGGAATGCCATCAATAACAATGTAGATGTTACTTTTATGTATCAGAATATTTTAGATACAGATGTGCTTACCTGTAATTTTGATATTATTGTTTCTAATCCGCCTTATGTTCGTAACTTAGAAAAAGAAGAAATCAAAAAAAATGTCTTGGATTATGAACCGCATTTGGCACTTTTTGTAGATGATAATGATGCTTTGATTTTTTATAGAAAAATAGCTGCTTTGGCAAAAAGCGGACTTAAAGATAAGGGACAATTGTTTTTTGAAATCAATCAGTATTTAGGAAATGAAATGACTGATTTACTGGAGAAAATGGATTTTAAAAACATCGAATTAAGAAAAGATATTTACGATAATGACCGTATGATTTCCTGCAAGGTTTCTAAAAACTTGTAGAAGAAGATCATTAAAGTTAAAAATTTCTAATCTAGCCCCGATAGCAGTGGAAATCCTTTTTTGTTGGGGTTCAACAAAAAAGATTGAAACGAATAGCGGGACAATTGGTTTTATGAAACGATTATTTCTGCTTTAAATAAATAAAATTATTCATATCGCAAAGCTTCAATGGGATCAAGTTGCGAAGCTTTTATCGCTGGATATAATCCGGAAACAATTGCAACCATAAAGCTAGTCGCAAAAGCAGCAAAAATCGCCATCCACGGAATCACAAATGCAAAACTCATTGCGGCCGCAAAAGCAAAGCCAATTAGAATTCCCAATACAATTCCGACCAAACCGCCAATTTGTCCAATCAATAAAGTTTCGATAAAAAACTGAACTGAAATTGTAATTTTTGTTGCGCCCAAAGCTTTTCGAACACCAATTTCGCGCGTACGTTCTGTAACCGAAACAATCATAATATTCATTAAGGCAATTGATGAGCCTAAAATCGTAATAACGCTAATAATCCAGGAAGCCCAACCCAGATATTTCGTGATGCCGAGAATTCTATTAATTAAATCGTCGCTTCGGCCAATGCCAAAATTATTATCACGAACCGGACTCAGTTTACGAACTCTTCGCATGGTACTTGTTGCATTGTCAACAGCTTCGTCTAAAAGTTCTTTTTTAGAAACCATTACACTCATTGTATAATTGATGTTTGGAGCTGTAAATAAAGAACGCGCCACCTGAATCGGAATCAAAACACGTAAATCCTGACTGTTTCCAAACGTTGATCCTTTTTCTTTTAAAACACCAATAACTTTAAAACGCGCTCCGCGAATTGAAATAACTTTATCAATCGGGTTAATGTCTTTTAATAAGCCTTTTTCAAAATCAGAACCTACAATACAGGAATAAGTATTGTTGTCAATGTCAAATTGGTTGAAAGAACGCCCTAAAGTGGTTTCTAACCCTGAATTTGAAATAAAATGCTCGTCGACACCAACAATGGTAATTTCCGGATCTGTTTTTTTATCTGAATATTTTACCTCTGCCGTTGTAGTTGCGGTAAAAGACAACGATGTTTCGGTAAAAGGATATTTGAATTTGTTTTTGAAAGCAACCGCTTCAGGATATGAAATAATCGGATTTATAATTTCGCGTTCATTTCCTCCTCTGTTTTTAACATTATTTTCGTATTGATTGATGTTGAAAGTATTAGCTCCCATTGAAGCAAAATTGGTAGAAACAGTATTTTCAAGCGCTGTTACAACGGTCAAAATTCCAACCAAAGCTGTAATCCCGATAGCAATAATTAATACGGTAAGAATGGTGCGCAGCAATTGTGTTTTGATTGAACCAAAAGCAATTCGGATATTTTCTTTAAATAATTTTAGCATCATGACCAATTTGTCACGAAAATACGTTTTTTGTTACAAGTTTGTTTTCGAACTGCCAATATTTGTTTTAAAAAATAAGATATTTGCAGTCCATTAGAATTTTTGATTTCGAATGTAAATTAGAAAATCAAAAAAATAAATAATCCAAAGATTTTAAATGAGATTTCAAAAGCAATCTAAAATCTAAAATCAGAAATCTAAAATATCAAAAAAAGATGGCTTCAAAACCAAGCATACCACAAGGAACAAGAGATTTTTCGCCTGCAGAGGTGTCAAAACGTCAATATATTATTCAGACGATAAAAAGTAATTTTGAGAAATTTGGTTTTCAGCCAATTGAAACTCCGTCGTTTGAAAATTCAGATACCTTAATGGGAAAGTATGGTGAAGAAGGAGATCGCTTGATTTTTAAAATACTGAATTCAGGTAATTTTTTCTTCAATAAAAATAAAATAGAATTACCGGAATCAATAGCATCTTTACAAGTTAATTCTGCAGAAACGATTGATTTGAATCAAAGAATTGAACTAAATAAATTTACCGGAAAAATTTCTGAGAAAGCGTTGCGTTATGACTTGACAGTTCCGTTTGCAAGATATGTGGTACAGCACCAAAACGAAATTGAATTTCCTTTTAAAAGATATCAGATTCAACCAGTTTGGAGAGCAGATCGCCCACAAAGAGGTCGTTACAGAGAATTTTATCAATGTGACGCCGATGTTGTAGGTTCAAAATCACTTTGGCAGGAAGTTGAATTGGTTCAGTTATATGACACTGTTTTTACTTCTTTAGGTTTAGAAGGCGTAACCATTAAAATCAATAACAGAAAAATATTATCCGGAATTGCAGAAGTTATTGGCGCTTCAGATAAATTGATCGATTTTACGGTGGCGTTGGATAAACTGGATAAAATTGGTGAAGACGGCGTTAAAAAAGAAATGATTGAAAAAGGCATTGCCGAAGAAGCATTGGTTAAAGTACAGCCGCTTTTCAATTTTACAGGAACATTTGCAGATAAAATCAATCAGCTTTCAGATTTATTAGCTTCATCAGAAGAAGGAATGAAAGGTGTTGAAGAATTGAAATTTATTTGTGACAATGTGGCAACTTTAGGTTTAGCGACTGCGACATTAGATCTTGACGTGACATTAGCGCGCGGACTAAATTATTATACCGGAGCTATTTTTGAAGTAGCAGCGCCAAAAACGGTTTCGATGGGTTCTATCGGCGGTGGCGGAAGATACGATGACTTGACTGGTATTTTTGGTTTGAAGAATATGAGCGGTGTCGGAATTTCTTTTGGACTAGACAGAATTTATTTGGTTTTGGAAGAATTACAATTATTTCCTGAAACTGTTGCGGCAACATCAAAGGCATTATTTATAAATTATGGAGATGCTGAGGCTTTATACGCTTCGCAGGCGATTCAGAAATTGAGAAAAGAAAATATAAAAGTAGAATTGTATCCTGATAATGTAAAAGTAGGGAAACAATTTCAATATGCAGACAAGCGCTTGATTCCTTTTGCAGTAATTGCTGGCGATCAGGAAATTGCTTCAAATTCATATTCGCTTAAAAATTTAGTTTCGGGCGAACAGGTTTCAGTTGATTTTGAAGGATTGAAAAATGCTTTGTTAGCATAATTGAATGGTAAAGTGTTTTGCTACTCCCGATAGCTATCGGGATAAAAGGATTATTTAGATTTTTGTTTCACGCAGATCTTGCAGATTTGAGCAGATTTATTTGATTGTTATATAAATAAATCTGCTTTAATCTGCCAAAATCTTTTTTGAAATCTTCGTGAAATAAAAATTATAGGTTAACTATTTGAAGCAAAGGTTTTTGCTTCGGATCGTGCGTGTTTAAAGGATTTTCTTTTTAAATCTCTGCCTGAAATAGTTGCCGGGGAAGAAAAAAAACTTTTAATTTGCCGACCTTAAGTTACGGGCGTAGTTCAAGGGTAGAATAGCGGTCTCCAAAACCGTTGATGGGGGTTCGAATCCCTCCGCCCGTGCAATATTTCTTTACCGCAAAGAACGCAAAGATTTATATCTAAGAATAATTTTAAAATCATAAAAGTTTGCAAGCTAAATAATACAAAGCTTTGCGAACTTTTCGTTTTTGAAGATCAAGGCTAATTTTTTTGGAGAACATTAAAAAATATACATACAAAGTATTTTTACCGCAAAGAACGCAAAGGTTTTTCGCAGAGTTCACTAAGATTTAAAGTTGTGTTTACACAATCTAAGTGCGCAAAGCTTTGCGAACTTTGTATTTTTTATAAAGCTAAGAGTAAAAAAACTTTGCGTTCTCTGCGGTAAATTTTTTCGTTCAACAAAAAAAGCTTCGTCTCATAAGGCGAAGCTTTTTTTAATATAAGGTAAATTTGAATTAATAATTATTTTGAGGCCGAGGCCAACCCTTAAATTCAATTTTGATAGGTAATAATTTAGATTATAATTTTGTCTTCAAATATACCACAAACTAAAACGTAATAGTCTTAAAATTATACTAAATTTTAAAGTAAGAAAATTATTTATATAAACAGCCAAATTTTAATAGCGTGACAATTTGACATTTTATAAGATTTGGCAGTACTTTTGCAATCCAAAAGAAAGAAATTGAAAATGAAGTTTAAGAATATTTTTAAAAATACAAGTAATATGACTACGGAAAATACAGAATTCGATCAGGAATTAGATGATGTAACGTTAGAAAACAATGCCAACGGTGAGCAGTTAATTGTTGAAGAATTAAGTGTTGAAGAGCAATTGGCTCAAGACTTGGCAAAAGAAAAAGATAAGTTTTTGAGATTATTTGCCGAATTTGAAAATTACAAAAAGAGAACTTCAAAAGAGCGTATGGATTTGTTTAAAACAGCAAACCAAGAAGTTTTGTTAGCAATGCTTCCTGTTTTGGATGATTTTGACAGAGCAACTGTAGAAATCAACAAATCTGACGATGAAAATTTGAAAAAAGGTGTTGAGTTAATTCACGAAAAATTGAAAAGCACTTTGGTTTCTAAAGGTTTAGAGCAAGTTGAAGTAAGAGCAGGTGATGCTTTTAATGCTGATTTTGCTGAGGCAATTACCCAAATTCCGGCTCCGTCTGACAAATTAAAGGGGAAAATTGTTGATGTTATTGAAAAAGGCTACAAATTAGGAGACAAAATTATTCGTTTCCCTAAAGTGGTTATCGGAAACTAAAAAAACAAATTAAATATTCTGAAAGTCAATTTTTTAAGTATTGGAATTTGGAATTTTTAGATTTGGAATTTAACCTAAATTATGAAAAAAGATTTTTACGAAATACTAGGCATTTCAAAAAATGCTGACGCTGCCGAAATAAAAAAAGCTTACCGAAAAAGTGCTTTAAAATATCACCCGGATAAAAACCCAGGCGACAAAGAGGCAGAAGAAAACTTTAAACTTGCGGCAGAAGCTTATGAAGTTTTAAGTGATCCTAACAAAAAAGCTAAATACGACCAATACGGACATCAGGCTTTTGATGGTTCTGGCGGATTTGGCGGTGGTGGTCACGGTGGTATGAATATGGATGACATTTTCAGCCAGTTTGGTGATATTTTTGGTGGAGGATTTGGCGGTTTCGGTGGAGGTGGAGGCGGTCCTCGTCGCGCTAAAGGAAGCAATCTTCGAATTAAAGTTAAATTGACTTTAGAAGAAATTGCAAATGGTGTTGAGAAAAAAGTAAAAGTAAAACGTAAAGTTCAGGCAAAAGGAGTTACATACAAAACGTGTTCGACTTGTAATGGTCAGGGACAGGTAATGCGTGTGACAAACACAATTTTGGGTAGAATGCAATCTGCATCAACTTGCCCTACTTGTGGTGGTTCTGGACAAATTCTAGATAAAAGACCTTCTGAAGCAGATGCTCAGGGAATGGTTTTGGAAGATGAAACAGTTTCAATCAAAATTCCTGCAGGAGTTGTTGACGGAATGCAGCTTAAAGTTTCTAACAAAGGAAACGATGCTCCCGGAAACAGTGTTCCTGGTGATTTAATTGTTGCAATTGAAGAGTTGGAACACGAATTTTTGAAACGTGAAGGCGAAAATATTCATTTCGATTTATATATCAGTTTCCCTGAAGCAGTTTTAGGAGTTTCTAAAGATATTGAAGCAATCAACGGAAAAGTTCGTATTAAACTGGAAGAAGGAATTCAATCAGGAAAAATATTAAGATTAAAAGGAAAAGGTATTCCAAGTATTAACGGTTACGGAAGCGGAGATTTACTGGTTCATGTAAATGTATGGACGCCTAAAACACTAAATAAAGAGCAAAAACAATTTTTTGAAAATGCTCTTAATGACGAACACTTTGTTCCAAGTCCTGAAAAATCAGAAAAATCATTTTTTGAAAAAGTAAAAGATATGTTTTCATAACAGAAACTTTTTCTAAAAAGAGAAAATAAATTTTTAAAACCCATTCTGAAGTAAATTTAGAATGGGTTTTTTATGTATTATTACTTAGAATCGCTACTAATTATTTACTTTTACAGTCGCTAGGCCACAATGGTCAAACTGACGTAGAAAATTCTAAAAACAGCATGAGCAACTTACTCGAAGTACATAAAGTCGTAAAACAATATGGCGATTATGTAGCGCTTAACGAAGTTTCATTAAATGTGCCCAAAGGCAGCATTTACGGATTGTTAGGTCCAAATGGAGCTGGAAAAACTTCCCTTATTCGAATCATCAATCAAATTACACTGCCGGATAGCGGTCAGATTATTTTGGATGGAGAAAAATTGCAGCCAAAACATGTGCAGAATATCGGTTATCTTCCGGAAGAAAGAGGTTTGTACACTTCTATGAAAGTGGGAGAGCAATGTTTGTATTTGGCACAAATGAAAGGACTTTCTAAAGCAGAAGCTAAAAAGCAACTCGATTTTTGGTTTGATCGTTTGGGAATCCAGGGTTGGTGGAACAAAAAAATTCAGGAACTTTCTAAAGGAATGGCGCAAAAAATTCAGTTTGTAGTTTGTGTATTGCATAAACCTAAATTGCTGATTTTTGATGAGCCATTTTCCGGTTTTGATCCTGTAAACGCTAATGTTATTAAAGATGAAATTTTGGCATTAAAAGAACAAGGTGCCACAATCATTTTTTCGACACACCGTATGGAAAGCGTTGAGGAACTTTGTGATCATATTGCCTTAATTCATAAATCAAATAAATTAATCGAAGGAAAAGTCAGCGATGTAAAACGCGAGTTTAAAACCAATAGTTTTGAAGTTGGAATCCTGACTAATAATGTTGAAGGTTTGATGTATGACATTACACAAAAGTTTACAGTTTCGCCGGCTAATTTTAAATCTTTAAATGACGATTTAAAACTAAATATTCAGATAGGAAATGCAGCTCCAAACGAGTTATTGCATATTCTGACACAACGCGGACAAGTAACACATTTTGTAGAAAAAATCCCGAGTGTAAACGATATTTTTATTCAGACAGTTACTGAAAAAGTTTAGATTTCAGATTTCAGATTTTAGAGTGAAAACCTGGAATCTAAAATCTAAAGTCAACAATCTAAAATAAAAAATAAAAAAATGAGCATCATTTCGCTGATTATAAAAAGAGAATTTATTGCCAAAGTGCGCAATAAATCTTTTGTTGTTATGACTTTTTTGAGTCCGTTACTGTTTGTGGCAATTGCCGGATTTATTGGTTATTTAAGTTCAATGAAAGCTGAAACCAAACGAATCGCAATTCATGACGAAACAGGTTTGTTTGCAGATGATTTTGTAAAACAGAATAAAAAAGACGGAGAATACAGATATTTAGATCTTTCTCAAATTGATACAAAATCTTTGAAAGACAGTATTGTCAAAGAGAATTTTACAGGTTTAATTATTATTCCCAAAACGAGTAATTTAAAAGACTTAGAAAGTAAAATAGATTTTATTTCGAATAATAGTCCAAGTATTGCTTTTATAGAAAACACGCAGGATGTTATTGCGGATAAAATTACAAAGCTAAATTTCGAAGAGGCAAAATTAGATACATTAGCCATTCAAAAAGCACATGCTGAGGTTAATATCCATTTGGCAAAAGCTTCAGGAGAAGAAAGTTTAAAAGGACTGAACGAAATAAAAATCGGAATTGGCGGTGCTTTCGGATATTTAATTATGATGTTCATTATCATTTATGGAAATATGGTAATGCGAAGCGTGATCGAAGAAAAAACTAATAGAATTATCGAAATCATCATTTCATCAGTAAAACCATTTCAGTTAATGATTGGTAAAATTGTTGGAACTTCCCTTGCCGGATTATTGCAATTTATAATCTGGGCCATAATTGGTTTGGGATTAATGTTTGCAGCTTCAGCATTTTTTGGAGTAAATGTTGGTCCAACAGCCAAAATTCCACCAGGATTAATGCATTCGGCACAACAGGAATTTTCGGGGACAGCACAAATGTATATTAGCGAATTATGGAATTTACCAATTGCCAGTATTATTATTGGTTTTGTGGTTTATTTTATTGGAGGATATTTTTTATATAGCTCATTTTATGCCGCAATTGGCGCAGCGGTCGACAATCAAACCGATTCACAGCAATTTTTGCTGCCTATTATAATGCCGCTTATTTTAAGTGTTTACATCGGATTTTTTACCGTAGTAAACGATCCACACGGAACTGTTGCAATTGTGTTTTCAATGATCCCGTTAACGTCGCCGATTGTAATGTTAATGCGAATTCCGTTTGGCGTACCGTGGTGGCAAATTGCAATTTCGGTATCATTATTGTTTGCAACCTTTTTCCTTGTTGTCTGGTTCGCTGCAAAAATTTACCGAGTAGGTATTTTAATGTACGGCAAAAAACCAACCTGGAAAGAATTGTATAGATGGCTGAAATATTAGTTTTTGTAGTTACAAAGGATCAGAGATGCAAAGGAACAAAGGTTTTTTGAACACTCACTTTCGTAATTTAGAACAAAAATATCTTAGGAAAAGCATAAATTAATAAAATAACGTAGTTTCAAAAGTATATGTTGACAAAGATTTAAACTTTGTACCTCTGAACCTTTGCAACTTTGAACCTCAAAAAGAATGAGTAAAATACTAATTATAGAAGACGAAGCGGCGATCAGACGAGTTTTGGTAAAGATTTTATCAGAAGAAAATGATACGTATCAGGTAGATGAGGCGGAAGATGGTGCGGCGGGACTTGACAAAATAAAAAACAACGATTACGATTTGGTTTTGTGTGATATCAAAATGCCAAAGATGGACGGCGTTGAGGTTTTGGAAGAAGTAAAAAAGATTAAGCCCGAAATTCCTATGGTGATGATTTCCGGTCATGGCGATATGGAAACGGCGATTCATACAATGCGTTTGGGAGCTTTTGATTATATTTCGAAACCGCCGGATTTAAATCGTTTACTGAATACAGTTCGTAATGCTTTAGATAAAAAACAACTTGTAGTTGAAAATAAAATCCTAAAGAAAAAGTTAGTAAGAATTACGAAATGGTAGGTGAGAGCGAAGCCATCAGTCATATTAAATTAATGATTGATAAAGTTGCGCAAACCGAAGCCAGAGTTTTAATTACGGGACCAAACGGAACTGGAAAAGAATTGGTAGCGCATCAATTGCATGAAAAAAGCGAGCGTGCTAATTTTCCTTTAATAGAAGTAAACTGCGCTGCGATTCCGAGTGAATTGATTGAAAGCGAATTATTTGGTCACGTAAAAGGTGCTTTTACATCGGCAGTGAAAGATCGTGCAGGAAAATTTGAAGCAGCAGATAAGGGAACTATTTTCTTAGATGAAATTGGCGATATGAGCCTTTCGGCGCAAGCCAAAGTTTTACGTGCTTTGCAGGAAAGTATGATTACCAGAGTTGGGGCAGAAAAAGATATCAAAGTGGATGTTCGCGTTGTGGCTGCAACTAATAAAGATTTAAAAACAGAAATTGCCGAAGGTCGTTTCCGAGAAGATTTATACCATCGTTTGGCTGTAATTTTGATTAAAGTTCCGCCATTAAACGAGAGACGTGATGATATTCCGGCGTTGATAAGACACTTTGCAGAGAAAATTGCTTCGGAACAAGGAAATGTTGTTAAAGTTTTTTCGCAGCCAGCCATAAAATTATTGCAGGAATACGACTGGACAGGAAATATTCGTGAACTTCGAAATGTAGTCGAAAGACTAATTATTCTGGGAGGAAATGAAATCTCTGAAACAGACGTGAAAATGTTTGCAAGCAAGTAGGTGCTTCGCGCAATAGGCTTTAGGCAATAAGCTTTAAGCTATTAATGATGTAGAATTTTTGCCTATAGCTTATTGCTTAAAGCTTATAGCATTTTAAAATATAAATAATTTTTGCTTATGGCTTATTGCCTAAAGCTTAAAGCATAAAAGAGATGAAATTAAAGAAGATAAACGAGAAGTTACAAGACGCATTAATCGAAAATGGTTTAACAGAAGCTAATATTCTGCAAAAAGAAACTTTTTCGACTATAAAAAGTGGTGCCGATTGTATTATTCTTTCTCCGGAGGGAAGTGGAAAATCGACGACAATTGTATTGAATGTGATTCAGCAATTAGCGGGTCAAACAGAAGAATCGCCACGTGCTTTGATTTTTGTCGAAGACAAAACCAAAGTATTAGAAATGGTAGACCTTTTCGCGAAATACGGAAAATACACCAATCTTGAAGTGTACGGAGTTCACGACAAAGGCGATATGGATTATGATAAAAATTATATTTCAACCGGAATTGATGTTTTAATAGGTACGCCAAATAAATTAAGTGATATGTTTACAACAGCGGGTTATAATGTAAACCGTTTGAAAATGTTCATTTTGGATGATGCAGATCCTATTTTGAAATTGCGTCATGAAACTAAAATTATGCGTATTTCTAATAGTATTCCTAAAACACAGCGAATCATTTTTGCTGAAATACTAACAGAACGTATAGAAATTTTAGCAGATAAAATGTTGCTTGAACCTTTTTTATTTGACATGGATGAAGAAGGTGAAGAAGAATTGGACGAAGAAGAAGGTTTTATCGAAGAGGAGTAATTTATAGTCTCAGTTCTCAGTCTCAGTTTTCTATACTATAAACTGAGACGGGAACTGAGAACTGCAAATTAGAAACTAAACTATATGGAAATACTCAAGACCTTTAAATTTCTAACAATTGTGCTTTTACTATTTTTTGTTGTTATTTATATTTTGGTAGTTTCTTATGTATATTTTAATCAGGTTGGAATGATTTTTCAAAGTGCAAGACTTCCAAAAGATTTTAAGTTTGATTATCAGCAAAAATTTGAAGAATTAAATATTAAATCGTTTGACGGAATTAATTTGAACGGTTTGTTATTCAAAGCTGAAAACTCTAAAGGTTTGATTTTTTATCTCCATGGAAACGCCGGAACATTAGAAACCTGGGGGAAAATTGGAAAAGTGTATACCAAACTGGGGTATGATATTTTTATTTTGGATTACAGAAGTTTTGGGAAAAGTGAAGGAGAAATCGAAAATGAAGATCAATTAAATAAGGATGTTTCTGTTGTTTATAAAAAAATGCTTGAAAGATATCCTGAAGATAAAATCATTATTACGGGTTATTCAATAGGTTCTGGATTGGCAACTATTTTAGCTTCTCAAAACAAACCCAAAGCTTTAATTCTTCAGGCGCCTTATTATAGTTTTACAGAATTATCGAGTTCGAGAGTTCCGTTTTTTCCTAATTTCATGAAGAAGTTTAGTTTAGAAACAAGTGATTATTTGCCAAAAATAAAAGGACCCATTTATATTTTTCACGGAATAGAAGATCAATTGATTCCATTTAAAAATTCAGTTCGATTGAATGAATTATTGAAGTCAGATAAAAATTTGTTTCTGCTGAAAAACCAGGATCATATAGGAATAAATGAAAATGAAGATTTTCAAAATCAGCTAAAAATAATATTACAATAAAAAATTAAAATTAAATGTTATGGGACTAATGAAGGTGTTTTCAGGAAGTGAAGTATTAGCAATTGCTTTACAGGAAAGATTAGAACAAGCGGGAGTAGAAACCGTAAAAAAAGATAATATTCAATCAGCGCGTATGGGAGGTTTTCCTATGTCAGACGTTGCGGTAGAAGTTTTTATTCAGGAAACAGATTTTGCAAAAGCAAATCCGGTTATTGAAGATTTTAGAATGAGTATCTAAATTAGTTTTCAGTCGCAGTTTACAGTCTCAGTAAAGATGAAAACCGCGACTGAAAACTGAAAAACTACAAAATATGCAATATAAAATGCTGGTACTCGACATGGATGATACCTTGTTGACAGACGATCATAAAATTTCAGAATTAAATAAAAAAGTACTTCTTGAAGCTCAGGCAAAAGGGGTGCATGTTGTTTTGGCTTCAGGTCGCCCAACATCGGCAATGACGGCTTATGCCAAAGAATTAGAATTAGACTTAAACGATTCGTATATTATTTCGTTTAATGGCGCTGTAATTAGTACGGCAAAAGATGACCTTATATTATTTGAACAGTGTTTAACTCCGGAGCAAATTCATGATTTATACGATTATAGTGTAAAGATGAAAACACATATCATCACCTATCTTGATGGTGAAATAGTCAGTGAGACAGACTCTGAATATATCGAAATCGAAAAAGATATCACAGGATTGCCTCATAATAAAGTGTCTGATTTTAAAGCTGCAGTAACTAAACCTGCTGTAAAATGTATTTTATTGGCAGAACCTTCATACTTAAAAGAAGTAGAAAAAGATTTAAAGTTAGCAATGCCACATTTGAGTGTCGCTATGTCTAAACCTTTTTTCCTGGAAGCTGCTCAAAATGGCATTGATAAAGCAAACAGCTTAAAACTTTTGGCAGAAAAACTAAATATTCACCAAAGTGAAATTATTGCTGTTGGAAATGCAGGAAATGATTTAACAATGATCGAATATGCCGGTTTAGGTGTTTGGGTTGATAATGTGACACCAGAATTGCGTGACAGAGCCAATGTAATTGTGGCTTCAAATAACAATGACGGAGTTGCTGAAGTGGTACAACGTTATATCTTAAATAATTACATTCATGAAGAAATCAATTGAGACAGAACGTTTGCTTTTGAGAGAATTAAACCTTTCAGATGCAGCTGGAATGTTTGAATTGGATTCTAACCCAAATGTGCATATTTTTCTGGTAAAAAAACCAGTAAAGAATATTGAGGAAAGTATAAGTCAGATTGAAAATATCCAACAGCAATATGCAGATTTTGGAACTGGCCGCTGGGCTGTTGTTCTAAAAGAAACCAATGAGTTTCTAGGCTGGTCAGGAATAAAATTCATTACAAATGAAATCAATAATCATAAAGATTTTTATGAAATTGGTTATCGTTTCATCGAAAAACATTGGGGAAAAGGATACGCAACCGAAGCAGGAAAAGCTTTTATAGCATATGCTTTTAATGAAATGAAGGTAGACTCTCTTTATGCTTATGCAGATGAAGGAAATGAAAACTCAAGAAAGATTCTTGAAAAACTGGGTTTTCAGTACATAAATTCGTTTTTGTATGAAGACGAATTAGAAGTTTGGTACGAATTTAAAAATCCGAACAAATAATATTAAATCAGAGAAATGTGTCCCAAATCTTTATAAACTTTCGTAATGAGTTTGCAAAGATTTGGAAAACAGCTCGTTGTTTTTATTCTCTGAGAAATTAATTCTTTATTATTTTTTAGCTACAGAAACAAAATATTTATTTCCATCACCCA
This sequence comes from Flavobacterium sp. AC274, assembly GCF_979258275.1. Classification (NCBI taxonomy): domain Bacteria; kingdom Pseudomonadati; phylum Bacteroidota; class Flavobacteriia; order Flavobacteriales; family Flavobacteriaceae; genus Flavobacterium; species Flavobacterium sp. AC274. Next base: position 1,810,216 of record NZ_OZ409852.1, read on the forward strand.
TTGTTAGTTTTACACGTTCGTCGCAAAGATCAATAGCAAAATTCACACTTTCGTAACAGCTGCAAGTAGTGTTTTTATCTTTAGACATTTCAGTTTTGCAATTGTTGTTTTTAAAAGTAGCTAATTGCGGCGTATACAAGCTTACTAAATCTGTAGAAGCCGTTACTAAAGAAATTATACTTGCAGAATTGTTGTTCGCAATTCTATATACAATTCTATCAGTATAGTTTACTTCGTTTACAGTTACTTTACGAATGTAGGTATAAGCAGTTGATCCTTCACCTGGTTCTTTTACTTCAAACTTAAAACCAACCGCACGAATAGCAATGTCAAATTGTGATTGAGAGTTTAAACTCGCCCAATTTGTCAAAGTACTAATAGATGGGAATGGATTAGTAGTAGCGGGAGCAGCAGGTTGTTGCGTTTGCGCTTGCGAAGTGAAAAAGGTTAAGAACATCAAGCAGATTGTGGGTAAAAATGCTTTCATAATAAGTGTGGATTTTTTTAATTTTTTGCCTACTCTTTATGGTTTTCGGCTTACCCATTTTTATTTATAACAAAACAACAATATAACGACTAAATTTCAAAATTGTTATGGTTAAATCTACGGTTTATTAAATTATTTTATGTTAAAATTTTTATCTAATAATAGCATAACTTCAAACGATGATTTTTTTAAAGCTAAATGTAAGAAAAATTTAATTTAACTGTAAAAAAATGTACTTAACCGACAAAATTTGCTTTTAATCGATGTTTTGTCATTTTATTCTTATTGAATTATTTTTTCTCTTTACAAATAAAACTTATTTTTTGATTCTACGAATACAGTTTAATGTTTTTTTAGTCCTGTTTTAATAGATGTTTACTGCAAAATATTGATATATAGTATATTATTGATTTTATTTTAAAGAATATTGTATGTAAATTTGCAAACTCTCTAAATTGAGATGTAAATATAATATCTTACTACTTAAAACGTAGTGTATTCCTATGGAAAATAGAAAAAAGTTGCTTTTTATACGCTTGGATGCAAATTGAATTTCTCAGAAACTTCTACAATTGCCAGAAACTTTAATGATGAAGGGTTTGATCGTGTTGATTTTGAAGAAGTAGCCGACATTTATGTGATCAATACCTGTTCTGTAACTGAAAATGCAGATAAACAATTTAAGCAGGTTGTAAAAAAGGCGATGAAACTAAACGAAAAGGCTTTTGTTGCCGCCGTGGGTTGTTATGCACAATTAAAACCGGAAGAATTAGCCGCTGTTGATGGTGTTGATTTGGTTTTGGGTGCTACCGAGAAATTTAAAATTACCGATTATATTCACGATTTAAGCAAAAACGATATGGGTGAAGTGCACTCATGCGAAATTGCTGAAGCCGATTTTTATGTAGGAAGTTATTCTATTGGCGATCGTACGCGCGCTTTCCTGAAAGTTCAGGATGGCTGCGATTATAAATGTACATATTGTACAATTCCGTTAGCAAGAGGGATTTCGAGAAGTGATGCTTTAGAAAATGTTTTAGAAAATGCCAAAGAAATTTCGAAGCAAAACATCAAAGAAATTGTTTTGACCGGAGTAAATATTGGAGATTACGGAAAAGGAGAGTTCGGAAATAAAAAACACGAACATACTTTTCTTGATTTAGTTCAGGCTTTGGATAAAGTAGAAGGAATCGAACGTTTGAGAATTTCGTCCATCGAACCTAATTTACTGAAAAACGAAACGATAGAATTTGTTTCTAAAAGCAGAACTTTTGTACCGCATTTTCATATTCCGCTGCAATCCGGAAGCAATGATATTTTAAAATTGATGAAACGCCGTTACTTACGTGAAGTATATACAGAACGCGTGAATAAAATTCGTGAAGTGATGCCGCACGCTTGTATTGGAGTTGATGTAATTGTTGGCTTTCCCGGAGAAACTGACGAGCACTTTTTAGAGACATATCATTTCCTGAATGAAATGGATATCTCGTATTTACATGTATTTACGTATTCTGAAAGAGATAATACTGAAGCTGCCAATATGCCTGGAAGTGTTCCTGCAAATGTTAGAGCAAAACGCAGTAAAATGTTGCGAGGATTATCAGTAAAAAAACGTCGCGCTTTTTACGAAAGTCAGTTAGGGACAAACCGAACCGTTTTGTTCGAAAGTGAAAATAAAGAAGGATATATACACGGTTTTACCGAAAACTACGTAAAAGTAAAAACACCATGGAACCCTGAATTGATTAATACATTGCAAGAAATCAATTTAACAAAAATTGACGAAGACGGAAGTGTTCGATTAGAATTTTTAAACAAATTAGCAGAAGCGTAGCAATATACATAAGTGAGTTATTGTAAGGAACGAAGCGATGGTAAAAAACACAAAAGCCCTTTTTTATTTAAAAAGGGCTTTTTCATTTTCTATAAAATTATTCTATTTCTTTTCTTGCTGAAGCATTAATTTCAATGAATTAATATAATCTGTGTCAAATTCAATTACTCTGATTTTTTCGGGGTTAAAACTTAATTCACCACCAAACTGACCTTTTGTGTCTAAAAAATCAATTGTAAGTTCTTCCTCGTTCAATTCGATCAATTTACCCAAATAAGCTGATTTTGCTGATTTTTTGGAGATCTGTAAAATGCCATATTTATTGTTTATGAAATTTACAATCGACGCCAAATCCCTTATCGGAATAATATCTTCGGCATTTGTTTTTAAACCTTTCAGGCGAATTACTTTTTCGGTAAATTCCAGATCTTCATCTCTGTGAACAGCTTCGATATTCTTGTTTTTTAAAATCACAAATCCATCCAAAATAAAATCTACCGGATTGTTTCTTAATAAAATCCAGTCATCAGAATAGTCAATAAGAAAGCCCGTAAAAAGCTCTTTTTTGTCGCTAAATTCTATTGCAATTAATTGTCTTAAATATTGTTCCATCATAATTTTTTTAAAATTCCAATTTTTTAAAACTCAAATTCCAATTCTCGCTGCTCGATTCCAATTTCAACAAATAATTGGAATTTGGAATTTGTTTTTTAGAATTTATGTTTTTAAGGCTTTTAGATCTTTGTCAAAGTTTCAAACTTTGACAAAGATTAAGGTACGATAGTTTTTATGAAATTCCAATAAATAATTAAATTCCAAATTCCAATTCCCGTAATTCAATTAAAATTTCCACAAGCAATTGGAATTTGGAATTTAAAAATATTGGAATTTAATTCACCTTATGGGTTTGTCGACCAAATACTGCTATTTTTTATAAAAACCCTGCTGTTTAATTTCAGTTGTGCAATAATTAATTCAGCAATATCTTCAGATTGCATAACCTTTTCAGGATTACCATCTGTCAGGTTCAAATCTTTTGCCATATCAGTCGCAACTGTACTTGGCGTTAAGGCAGTAACGCGAATATTGTGTTTTCTCATTTCCTGCATTAAAGAATCTGTTAATCCTAAAAGAGCAAATTTTGAAGCACTGTAAGCACTTGTTAACGCATTTCCGTTTAATCCCGCAGTAGATGAAATATTAATAATATCTCCCGTTTGTCTTTCAATCATATTGGGGATAACGGCACGAGTTGTGTAATATGTCCCCATTAAATTTACCTGAATAATTTTTTCCCACGCATCCGGTTCTAATTCCAGGAATTTCCCAAAAGAAGCAATTCCCGCATTATTGATTAGAATATCGATGGTCTTAAATTCTGCCAAAGTTTTTTCAACAGCTTTGTTTATAGAGTTAATGTCTGAAACATCTGCAGAAAGAGCTAATGATTTTACACCCAAATTTGAAGTTTCAATCGCAAGCTGATCAACGTCTGTTTGTGTTCTTGAGACTAAAATTACATTTACGCCTTCTTTGGCTAATGCAATCGCGATTGCTTTTCCAATTCCTTTTCCTGCTCCAGTAATTAGTGCATTTTTATTTTTTAAGTCCGTCATGATTTATATGTTAGAAATGCAAAAAGCATCATTTTAAGTCATACAAAAATAAAGCTTTTGATAACTAAAATGATGCTTTTAGAAGTTTTCTTAAACTAAGTTTAACAAACTGTTTTTATTCTTTTAAAACCATATCAATGCACATTACAGCTGCAAGAATTAATTGTCTTAACGGACTCTCAGGTGCTACAGTTTCTTCTATTTGAAGTACGTAATTATCAGCACTTGTAAAAAGCTCTCTTCCCATTCCTGCCCATTTTTTGCTAACCTGAGCAAGCTGTTTGTTTTCGTGCGAAAATTTAAAATCCCAACCTGTCCATTTTCCCTGAAGCGTTGCAACCGGTTTTTCGTTTTTATCCAAAATTTCAAATTTCCCTCCAAATGAAAAGAATTTCTGTTTAAAAGTTCCCACCAAACGATCTTTTTCGTCCAAAACTTCAACAGTAGAACGAAACCAGGCGATTCCGCGTTTTACCGAAATTAATTTTTCTCCGGAAGCTGTTGTAATTTCAATATCAAAAGGTGTCATTCTTTTATAATCGGTGAAACGGAAAACTTTGGTAAAAAAACCAAGATTATTTTCACGGCAATTCATGATAATCTGATTGCTTTCAGTATCATAAATGTCATAATTGTTTGCGGCCTTGAACATTCCAACGTGTTCTTTTACAAGAAATAGATTTTGATTTAAGATTGGGTTCATTAAGTTTTGTTTGAAATTGATTTATAAATATTTTAATTTATTCTAAGAGAAAGCGCACTTGCACATTGCTTACAATTTTTATTTTTTCAAATTCAATGTTAGGTTGATTAATTGATTCTTCAGAATAATAGCTTCCTCCTGTTCTAATTGCTATTCCGGCGACGTTGCCCATTAATTGATTTGAAATATCTTCAAAGTTATTGATTTGAATGGCATTTCCAACTTTTTGGCTTAAAGGTTTCGTTAAACTTTCAGCAATTTGTTTGGCACGGAGAATGGCTTTTTCGTTTATCAAAAGACGAATATTTTTTTGCTGGTCGTTTTCAATTTTCTCAATTTGAACATTCGAGATGCCAATTTTTTCTAATCCCAGAAAAACCTTTGAAGCCGTTTTAGCATCGCCAACTAAAACAGAATAGGATTTACTTTTGAAAACGTCATTTTGTTTTAAAAGATAAAATTTAAAATTGCTCGACATATCGCTCACACTCACGTTTTTATCTGTGTTGATTCCAATTTCCTTTAATTTCTGGATCATTTCTTTTTCAAGATCTTCTACAGATTTTTTTCCTTTTGAATCTTTTTCGGTTAATAAAACATTAATCCAGATTTTATTCGGTAAAACTAATGTATCAGCCTGACCGGAAACTTCAATAAAAGGTTTTTCATAAATACTTTTAGTTTGAGAAAAAGCATTTATGGTGATGAATATTAATAGTGCAAAAAGTAGATTTTTCATTTGTATAAAAATTAAATAATTAAATGAGTGTAAGTTGTAAAGTTTAATTAAACACATAGAAACATAGGTCTCTATTTTTGAAAAGAATATAAAAGAAACTAGTTTCTCAAAAATAGCTCTGTGTGTTAATGCAAGTGAAACGCCTTTTTAGGTTTGCAAAAATCTATGTTTCTATGTGTTAAAATATTTTATCTCAACAGTTTAAATAGTGACTAATATGTAATAAGATATTGATTTAATAAACCTGTTTTGCGCTTTCAATAAGTCGGATAAATTCTGCTTTATAGCCTTCAGAATCGTTTGTTGTTCCTTGTTTGGCTAATTTTAAAATATCTTCGGATGATTTATTTGTAATTAGTTTTGAATCTCTCAATTTTAGTCCAAACCACGCAACCGCCGTACTGAATTTAAAATCATCACTTGATTTTTCTAAAGAAACCGATTTATTTTCGATCACTTTTACCATTTCTATGCTTTTATCGCCATCTGGTTTTTTGTAACGGAATTTTACCGTAGCCAATTCACCAGCATAGTTATTCGTGCTTTCGGGAACTGTAGTATATTTTAAAGCATCAGGCTGTTGGTTTAGGTAGTCGCTCGTAACTCCGGCCGGAATAATTTCATACAAAGCCGTAACGGTATGATTGCTTCCTAATTCGCCTGCATCGATCGCATCATTTTTAAAATCTTCGGGACGTAATTTTCTGTTTTCGTATCCAATTAAGCGATACGCCTGAACTTGTTTTGGGTTAAATTCTATTTGAATTTTTACATCTTTTGCAATCGCAAACATTGAACCTTTAAACTCTTTTCCTAAAAAACGATTTGCTTCCTGAATGTTATCGATATACGCATAATTTCCATTTCCTTTATCAGCCAGCGTTTCCATTTTACTGTCTTTGTAATTGCCCATTCCGTAACCCAAACAAGTAAGGAAAACGCCTGATTTTCTTTTCTCTTCAATCAGTTTTTCCATGTCGGAGTTAGAAGTACTGCCTACATTAAAATCACCATCCGTTGCCAGAATCACTCTGTTATTTCCATTTTTAATGAAATTTTCAGCAGCAATTTTATATGCCAGTTCAATTCCGGCTCCTCCGGCAGTACTTCCTCCGGCATTTAAGTTTTCGAGCGCATCAACAATTGTTTTTTTCTCATCTCCAGATGTCGGAGCTAAAACCAATCCAGCAGCGCCCGCATAAACTACAATCGCAACTTTGTCCTTATTACGCAACTCGTTTACCAATATTTTTAAAGATTGTTTCAGCAAAGGCAATTTATTAGGATCACTCATTGAACCCGAAACATCAATTAGAAAAACAAGATTGGATGCCGGTAAATCGTTTGTTGGAATGTTTTTTCCCTGTAAACCAATTTTCAAAACTCTGTTTTTAGCATTCCACGGAGATTCGCTTATTTCTGTATTAATAGAAAAAGGATTTTGATCTTGCGGTTGCGGATAAGTGTATTTAAAGAAGTTGACCATTTCCTCCACACGAACAGCATCTTTAGGAACTTCTTGTCCGTTATTAATAAAACGTCTCACATTCGTGTAAGAAGCATTGTCAACATCAATCGAAAAAGTAGAAAGCGGAGCTGTTTTCGGGCTTTCAAAAGCATTTTCTACAAAAGCGTCATAATCTTCGTTATTTGGTTCAGTTGGTTGAATTGTATTGACAGGTTTTAATTTGTCGTTAACCTCTTTTTCAGAAAGATTTTTATACATTTCATTTTTAGTAGCAATAACTACAACGCCGTTTGCACCTTTAGTTCCATAAATAGCAGTTGAGTTAGTATCTTTTAAAACTTTTACATCCTGAATATCGTTCGGGTTTATTTGTGCCATTTGGTCCGCTTTTATGGCAACTCCGTCTACAATATACATTGGTTCATTTTTAGATGAAATAGATTGAGTACCACGAATTGCAATAGTCGATCCGGAAATATATTGCGAACTATTTTGTACACTTGGCGCAATTAAAGTTCTTCCCTGAACAGATTGGCTGACTGATTTCGTCGCCATCTTTCTTTTCTCAGATCGATAACTATTATCTTCATATTCTGAAGCAGTTCCATAACCTACAACCACAACTTCTTCTAGATGATTACTGTCATCTGCCATTTTTACATTGATGACATTTGATTTTTTAACTGAGATATTTTGGGTTTTCATTCCGATATAGCTAAAAACCAAAACATCTCCGGTTTGTGCCTGAATAAAATATTTTCCATCAAAATCTGTTAGTGCTGTTTTTGTAGTTTTTTTAACGGTTACTGTAACTCCTGGAAGTGGTACATTAACATTATCGGTTACTATTCCCGTAATCGTTTTTTCCTGCGCGAATGTTACGAAACATATAAGCATAGTAATGGCTGATGAAATAAGTTTTAGACTTTTCATGATAGTGATTTTTTAAATTAATGTTCGGAATTTATCTTTGCCAAAGCCTCAACCTCTGGCAAAGATTTTTTGAAGTAAGAATTATTTTTTGTTGATCGGTTTTCCTGTTTTCGTGGTGATGATTACAACTCCTTTTTTTCCTTTTTCGCCATATTTTGATGTGGCTTCCAGATCCTGAAGTATTGTAATGGTTTTAATTTCCTGTTTGTCTAAAGGCGCATACGGACTTGTTGGATTTGGACCATATAAATCATTTTCAGAATAATAAATTCCGTCAATAATATATAAAGGTTCGTCCAGAATTACTAATGAATCTACATTTGAAGGTTCAAGATTTGAAAGTTCGGCCGACATCATTTTGTCTTTTTTGGCGTCATCGCTATTGGCCATCGCATTTCCGTTTATAACCACAAGCGGAGCACTTTTTTTAGCTTTTACAGAAGATTGCTTTTCAGCGAAAGCTACTCGGGCAGATTCTTTTTGTACTGCTTTTGAATAACCGAAACTTTCATTTTTATCTTGTTCGACAGCAACTTCTTCTTCTGCGTATTTTGGTGCAGATTGAACCGGAGCTGCCACAACGACCTCATTAAGAACTGGTGCTGCCGATACTGCATCTGCAGTTCCTTCGCTAAAAGAACGTTGTATTTCGTTTACCGCTACTTTTTGCTGTTGTTGAATTTGTTTGTCCAGAATTTTAACAGCATCTTCTTTCGGAACTATTTCAGAATTTTCAACAGCAACACCATCTTTTTCTACAACAGCATTCTGAGTTTTCGTTTCAACAGAATCAGTAACGACAACTTGATTATTTTGAATCTCTTTTGTTTTATCTGATAGGAAAAACTGCGATCCTAAAGAAATTAATAATAAAAGAGACGCTGCAATGGCAATTTTTTTCCATAACGCGATTGTTTTTTTATCTTCTTTTTTGTCGAGTTTCTCTTCAACGCGCGACCAGACTTTTTCCATTCCCGGAAAATCTTTCAGCTCAGAATTTTGCGCTGCCTCTTTAAATTTATCGAATATTTTATCTTGATTGTCCATGACTACTTTGCTTTTTGGTAATACAATTTGTTTACTAATTCCTTCAACTTGGTTTTAGAAGCGTTCAATTGTGATTTTGATGTTCCTTCAGAAATGTTGAGCATGCTGGCTATTTCCTTGTGTCCGTAACCTTCTATAACAAAAAGGTTGAAAACAGTTTTACAGCCATCCGGAATATGATTCAATAAATTGAGCAAATCTTCTTCTTCGAGCGAATTGATCTCGTCAGTAAAAGGTTGCGAAAGCAGTTTGACATCATCCAAATACATATTAAAGTTTGTATTTTTCTTGATCGTTGCCAAACAATGGTTAACCGCTATTTTTCTTGCCCATGCCTCAAAAGCTTTATCTTCTTTTAGCTGTTCTATTTTTGTAAAGATGGTATAGAAAGCATCAGCCATGGCTTCTTCAATTTCTTCTTCCTTCTTTAAGTATCGTTTGCAAACGCGATACAGTTTTGGAGCCATATGCTCATAAACCTGACGCTGTGCGTCGCGGTTCATTTTTTTGCAGCCGGATATTTGATTTTCGTTTATCACAATTGGTGTCTTTCTTATATAGAGAGATAAAAAGATAAAAAGGTTGGGACGAGGTTAAAAAAAAGTTTTTTTTTAAAGGTTCAAAGTTGTAAAGGTACAAAGGTTCAGAGGTTTTTATTGTAGAGACGCACTGCAGTGCATCTAACGTCAGTGAATCCGGAATTTTCTAATTAAATAAAAAATTTATTCTCCTAAACAAATATCATTATAAAATTCCACAATTTCTTCAATGTCTTCAAAAACCCATTTATCGACTTTTAATTTTTTAACGATGAAATCACAGTCAGCGAAAAATTTGGAAGTGTTTTTTCTCCACGCGTTTATAACACCGCAGTTTAAACAAGTTGGGTATTTGTCTTTTGTTTTTTTTACATAATAGTATTCTGAAACTTGTTGAGGAGCATAGTTTATCCCAGCAGGATTGAGGTTTGTACTAGTAATTGTGGGATATCCGTCATGAGGATTATAAATCTGATCAAGAAGATTATAATCGGAACCTAGTTTTTTATATAAAGTTGCTTCTCCTTTAGTAATAATTTCTACCAGTTTTGGTTTGTCTAATGAATTTAATTTTACGTATTCAAAAGTTCTGGCATCACCAAAATCGAGGAATGTAATTTTTTTAACGAATTCATCATCCCAAGTATCTGGTTTATCCTCCTGAGCCACTTTAAATTTTATTTTATTAAATTTTAAAGAAGCAAAACCTTCAATAGAATCTCCGTCTTTAAAATAAATTATCGCTTCTTGTGTTTGAGAGTAGGTTTTAAGGCAGATTACAAGTAGAATAAATAGGATTTTATAAAGTTTTTTCATTAGTGAGTTTTGATTTCATGAAAAATTTTATTGTAGAGGTGCAGTGCAGTGCGTCTCTACGTTAATATGGTAATCGAAATATGGTGAATTACTTAATTGGCAGGCTCAACTTAAAAATCTTAGTTTCTAAAAGTTCCGTATCATTATCCTCGCACAATAAAAACTCGATTTTATCATTTGATTTTTTATATAAAGTCAAGCCTTCAAATTTATTTGTGGACGTTATTTTTTGAGTAAAATCGATTTTCATGGTTTTAAGATCTATTCTTCCAATGAAGCTTCCGAGAATATCGCCGTCGTCGTAAGTTGATTTTGTGTCTTCGGCAGTTGAGAGAAAATAAATTTTGTCTTCGACCAAAATAGCATCGGTAAAACTAGAGCGAACGCCTTTTATTTTTGGCAGTTTATAATTGGTTGCCACCAAAGCAAATTCTTCACCCAGACTTTTAGCGTGAATCGTAAAAATGGTGTTTTTATTTGAAATTCCGTTGCCCCGATTGAATAAATACCAGTTTTCACCATCAAAAATAGCGCCTTCCAAATTAAAATCTTCCGGTTTTATAGCGCCGAAATTTTGCATTACAGCATATAAATCGACTAGATTGTTTTTTTGTAAAATTGTTTTGGTTTTCAAATCAAAAGCAATCATTTTGTTTCTGTTTTCGGTTGAACCGGAACCAAAAACATAAAGCGTATCATTATGATGCGTAACAGATTCAAAATCTGGTTTTATGTTTTTCGGAATATTTTGCGACGGATTATCAATTAATGGATGATGGCTTAATTGCTGATTCTGCATATTGTATTCGTATAAAAATCCGCTGTTATCGCCAATGATATACAATGAATCATTATTAAAAAATAATCCTGATGCCGAACCGATTCCGATAATTTGAAATAATATTTCTAAAGTGAATTTTTCCATGAATGTTGTTTTGAAAACTAAATGTAGCCTTAATAGTCCTGAAACTCCGGGAAAAACTATTGCAATGAATAGCAGTTCCGATAGCTATCGGAATTCGTAAAATTAGTATATTTATAATACAAAAAATAAAAACATATGAAATCTATAGATCCGAATGATTTTAAAGTTACAGATAAAATAAAATTATCCAAGATTCCAACCTTGTTAGATATAGAAGCTGATGATGAAGAGAAAGAAGAAAAAATGGACAAAGTGAGAGACAAATTAAGCGATTTGCAGGACGTAATGTATTCGCATAATAAATACAGCGTTTTAATTTGTTTGCAGGGAATGGATACATCCGGAAAAGATAGTTTGATTCGGGAAGTTTTTAAAGAATTTAATCCGCGTGGAGTAGTGGTGCATAGTTTTAAAACGCCCAATTCGACTGAGTTGGAGCACGATTATTTATGGCGCCATTATATCGCTTTGCCCGAAAAAGGAAAATTTGCGATTTTTAACCGCACGCATTATGAGAATGTTTTGGTTACGCGCGTGCATCCGGAATATATTTTGGCAGAGAATTTACCGGGAATAAATTCTGTGGATGATATTACGCCTAAATTTTGGAAAAAAGAATTGAACAAATCAATAATTTCGAAAGTCATATTGCCGAAAACGGAACGATTGTCATGAAATTTTTTCTGCATTTGAGCAAAGAAGAGCAGAGAGAACGATTGTTACGCCGTTTGGAAGAAGGAAAGCACAATTGGAAGTTTTCTCCAGGCGACCTGAAAGAACGCGAGCATTGGGACGAATACCAACAATATTATGAGGAAGCTATAAACAGAACTTCGACAGAGCACGCGCCTTGGTTTGTAGTTCCTGCCGATGATAAAGAAATGGCCCGCTATATTGTGGCCAAAATTATCTGGGAAGAAATGAAAAAATACACGGATATTAAAGAACCGGAATTAGACGACAAAATAAAAGCCAACTTTGAAATGTATAAGAAGGAATTATCGGGGAATAAATAATTAGATAATTTGTCAATTGAGATAATTAGATAATTCTTGTCTGGCTGAACTAGTCGAAACCCTTTCTAAATTTTTAAAATAAAACCCGACAGGTTTCAGAAACCTGTCGGGTTTTATTTTAAGAGCGATTTGCTATTCCATAAAATTATAATCCCGGCAGATTGTGAGGATCTGCCGGGATTATTACCAAAAACAAAAGAATAAAAATGAAAGTATTTTTTACAAATCAAATCCATACGCTAAACGAAGCGCTACCTGATTTGTTTTGAATTTATTGTAATCTTCGTAACGTACACTGATATCAATGTATTTGTTAGCATATCCAATTCCGGGTGCCCATAAAAAAGTAGTATCGTCATAACCATTTGTTACGGCAAAACCGGCACCAACTTCACCAAGAACATAAAATTGATCTTCCCATACAAAAGCTTTAAAACCAGCTTTTGCCGGAATAAATCCAAGATCATTTACATCAACTCCATTTTCATCTTTTCCCATAAATAAATTGGTGAAACCAGTAGTTAATGTAAGTGAAGTTCTTCTTGATAAATCATATTGTAAACGAACGTCACCACCAAGAGACCAATCGTAAGCATTATCAGTTGGCAAACCACCGTTTACCCCAAAACCTAATCTAAATCCCTGATCGTAATTTTTTACTTCACTGTCTTGAGCGAATGTTGTGTTGGTGTATAAAAAAGCAAAAGCAGCAAGGCATATAAATTGTAATTTTCTCATGACAATATTTTTTAATTATTAATAGTGTAAAATTAAACGCAAGGCATTTGGTGTTTGTTATATAATTTTTTGAATTTTTTATATAATCTCGTATTGAGCTATTAAATGCTTAATATTTGCTTATAATTTTAATAATACCTAAGAATTCAAAGCTTCTGATTATCTTTGCCGGGATTAACGACAGCAGCAATATTTGTGTATATTCGCTTTCATTACGTAACCAAAAAATTAATCCATAATTCATCTTCAAATAACTAAATTTGGAGATTAAAATATAAGTAACAGATTCTCACAGATTATTTTTGAAACACTTTAATCTGTTTGATCTGTGACAAAAAAATATAAACAAAAAAATAAATTAAATAAAAATGGAATTACCTAAATTTTTACTTGGAGATAATACTGATTTCCCGGATGATATTTTCATCATTCACCTTGATTACCCAAGGTTTATAATCAATTTAAAAGATGATGAGGTTGAATTTATGGAAGAAGCCGAAGATCTTGATGAAGCTGAATTGAATGCTGAAATGGAAGGACTAATTGTTTTGGCTAATGAGTTTTACGATAGAGAAATAAACCGTTACGAAGAATAGAGAATCTGTAAGTATCGGCCTGAGCCCAAAACATTTAAATCTTTTTGATGAAAAATTTACGTTTTTTAAAACCTGTTTTTAATTTTATAGCAATCGGATTGCTAATTACCACTTTAAGTAGAATCTTTTTATTTTTTCTTTTTAAAGATAGAGTTGTCGAAACGCCTAATTTCTGGTATATTTTTCCAATCGGTCTTCGAATGGATTTGATTTTACTTTGTTATTTGTCTTTTCTTCCCGCTGTACTAATTACATTTTTGCCTAATAAATGGCTTAAGTTTACGAATACTTTTTTGGTAATTTATAGTTTTTTATTCCTGTTTCTGATTTTGTTTGTAGAATTGGCGTCGCCGGATTTTGTAAAACAATACGATACACGTCCGAATAAAATTTTCTTAGATTATCTGATTTATCCTAAAGAAGTAGTTGGAATGCTTTTAAAAAGCTACCTGACTTCGATTATTGTGACTTTCCTGATTTTGGGAGTTGTGATTTATTTTGCTTTCAAAAAAGGAAAACAGCTTTTTCATTCTACAAGTGCTGAATATAAATTCAAACTGATGATTTTTCCATTAGTGGCTTTTTTATTGTTCTTTGGAGCACGTTCAAGTTTGGTTTCAAAACGTCCAATTAACGCCAGTAATGCTGTTTTTTCTACAGATCAATTGACAAATTGTTTGGGATTGAATTCATTTTATACTGTTGCTTTTGCTGCCTATTCGATTAAAAACGAAGGAAACACAAAAATGTATGGTAAAATGGACGAAGCCGAAGCAATCGCTCGTGTAAAAAAATACATGATAGCTGGAAAAGGTGATTTTAATGATGCTGATATTCCGTTTTTACATGTGCAGCAGCCGGATTCTCTGATGAAGAAACCATATAACTTAGTAATCTTTTTACAAGAAAGTTTAGGAGCTGAATATGTTGGAATTTTAGGCGGAAAACCATTAACACCGGAATTTGATAAATTATCCAAAGAAGGTTTGTTGTTTACTAACTTATATTGCACAGGAACCCGAAGCGTACGCGGAATTGAAGCGGTTGTAACCGGATTTTTGCCGTCACCGTCTGAAAGTGTTGTGAAGTTAGGGAACTCTCAACAAGGATTTTTCACGCTTGCAGATGCTTTAAAACAAAAAGGTTATGACACTAGTTTTATTTATGGTGGAATGGCAAATTTTGATAATATGGCTTCGTTTTTTAACGGAAATGGCTTTGAAGATATCGTAGATCAAACAGATTTTGAATCAGACGGAAATAAATATGCGTTTAAAGGAACCTGGGGTTATTCTGATGAAGATTTGGTAACAAAAGCAAATAATTATTTTAAAGCAAAAGGGAATAAGCCTTTCTTTTCTTTAATGTTTTCGACTTCAAATCACGAACCTTTTGAATATCCGGCAGGAAGAATTAAAACGTATGACAAAACGGCTGCGACAGTAAATAATGCAATGAAATACGCCGATTTTTCGATTGGTAAATTCTTCGAAATGGCAAAGAAAGAAGCTTATTTCAAAAACACGATTTTCATCGTAATTGCAGATCATAATACAAGAACCTACGGTAAAAATTTAGTACCAATAAACAAATTCCATATTCCGGCTTTAATTATGGGGCCAGGAGTTGCAAAAGGAGTTTCGTACAGCAAACTGGCAAGTCAAATTGATATTCCACCAACATTATTGGGTTATTTAGGAATTCCTTTTGAAACGCCAATGGTGGGAAGAAACCTAAATCAACTGGATCCAAAAACACAAGGAAGATCGATTATGCAGTTTAATGATATCAACGCATTTAGAGTTGAAAATCAGGTTGTAATTATGCAGCCAAATTTGAAACCTCTGCAATTCGAAATCAAAAATGATACAACCTTAATTCCTGTAAAATTAAATGAAGAATTAGCAAAAGATGCTTTGGCGCATGTTATTACAGCAGGTAATTTATATAAGGAGAATAAGTATAAGTTGAGAGGAACTAAATAGGTACAAAGGAACAAAGGTTCAAAGCGACAAAGGTTTTTACTCTGTCCCTTTGAACCTTTGCTACTTTGTGTCTTTATTAAAATACAATTTTAATAAACTCTGAGCAGCTGCAAAAGGTGAAATTTCATCGTTTTGCACTGCTTTTTTGTTTTGTTCTAATTGTGAAATGATTTCTGGCTGATTGTAGAAATTCTGTTTCAATTGTTCGTTTATGGTTTCCATCATCCAGAAATGATTCTGCTCTTTTCGTTTTTCCTGAAAAAAGCCTGTTTTATTTGTCATTTCAAAATAAGCAGAAATTGTGTTCCAAATCTCTGATATACCTTCTTTTGTAATTGCACTGCAAGTGGTAACTTTCGGCTGCCAGTTTGATTTTTTTGGAGGAAATAAATGCAAAGCCCTGTTGAATTCCAGTTTCGCCTGATTCGCTTTTTTGATATTATCGCCGTCAGCTTTGTTAATGACGATAGCATCTGCCATTTCCATAATACCGCGTTTAATACCCTGAAGTTCATCTCCGGCACCTGAAATCTTTAATAATAGAAAAAAGTCTACCATACTGTGTACAGCAGTTTCACTTTGCCCAACACCAACGGTTTCTATAATGATCGTATCAAAACCTGCAGCTTCGCATAAAATAATTGATTCACGGGTTTTTCTGGCTACGCCGCCCAAAGTATCTCCGGAAGCACTTGGTCTGATAAAAGCATTTTCATCTTTCACGAGTTCTTCCATTCGGGTTTTATCACCCAGAATACTTCCGTGCGAAAGCGAACTGCTTGGATCAACGGCCAAAACAGCAACTTTTTTACCAAGCTGTGTCAGGAAAGTTCCAAAAGCTTCGATAAAAGTACTTTTTCCAACGCCTGGAACACCTGTAATTCCTATTCTGATCGATTTATTGGCATATGGCAAACATCCTTTAATAACTTCATTTGCTTTTTCAGCATGTTCGGGATTGGTACTTTCTACTAAAGTTATGGCACGGCTTAAAGAAGTTCTGTTTCCGTTAAGAATTCCATTAATCAATTCATCTGAAGAAGGTTGCTTTTTCCTGTTTTTCTGAATTTGATTTATAGCAGAAATACTGGTAATTTCTGGGGGCGAAATTCCGGCTTTTTCTTGTAAACTGCTCGATTGTTTATTTGGACTTGACAAAATACTTTTTTTGGTATTGTAAAAGTACAGAAAACAAAAACAGTTTCAAAAAACTATAATTGCTTTTGAAACTGTTGAGGTTTTGCCACGAATTCACGAATTATTTTAAATCTGTTAGTATATAGAATACAGTTTAAATTATGCGCAATCATTCGTGAATTCGTGGCTAAAAGAAATTAATAACCCGCTGTAAAACGTACTTGATGATGTTTTGGAGTTTCTGTTTCGTCAGCAATAACAACTGCTAAATCTTCTACAGAAAGAATACTTCTTTGCTCATCATTAAAAACCGGATTTTCTAAACCTAAACGGTATTTTCCTGTTCTTCCGGTTGTAGTTCCCGCGTGCATTTCAAAAGCCGGACTAAAAAATGCCCAGTCTAAATCTTTTTCTTTTTTAATGATATTCAAATAATCTCTTGCGGCGCTTGCTCCCGGATAGATTTCTTTAGGAAAATCAGGAGTATCAACTGCTTGTAAATCTGGTGCAACAAATAAACTTCCGGCACCACCGATCGTGATAAAACGTTTTACACCAGATTTTTTTGCAGCTTCCTGAATTGCTTTAGAGCCTGCCAGAAAATCATCATAAATATTAGGATTGGTCCAACCTGGATTGTAAGCGTTTATAATAACGTCATGTCCCTTTAAAACATCTGCCAATGCCTCAACATTAAAAATGTCTGTAGCAATCCATGTTGCGTTTGATGTTTCTTTCGGGTTTCTTGCAATAGCAGTAATGTTGTGATTTCTGTTTGCCAATTCGTTTAAAATAGCTGAGCCAACAAATCCTGTTGCTCCAATAATTGCGATTTTCATAATATATAATTTAATAGTAATAAAAAATGTTACAGTTTTATGCAAAAAAATAGTTTTAGAACTGATTCGAAAAATCTTCCAAAGAAATTCCTTCAAGTTGTAAACTAACTTTTTGATTCATATTTGCATATAAAGCAGATAGATTTTGATTGATTTTTTTCCAACAGGACAATCCGGATTGGGCTGATTTTTGGCATAACCTAAATTAATGGTTTCAAAAGTCATTTCGAAAATCTCTTTTAAGGTGATTTTACCTGGATCAACAGACAATTTTGTTCCGCCATTTTTACCTTCTTTACTTTCTACAACGTTGTGTGATTTTAAGTTGGCAATTTCTTTTCTAACCAAAACAGGATTCAAATTAATGCTTCCCGCAATAAACTCCGATGATAAATAATCATTTGGGAATTTAGTGAGCAAAGTAAGAATGTGAATCGTTATGGCAAATTTACCTGAAAGCATACTGTAATAAAATATGTTACAAATGTAAGTTGTTTTATGAAATAAAAAAAAGTTTTAACTAAAATTTAATTTAAATAGAAGCTAAGATGAAACGGGAAGTTGTGCATATCATTTGTTTAAACAATGTGCATTCCTTTGATTGACTATTTGATTTTTGATTGATTTCTGATCGAAAAATAATAAACCCAAAGTATAAAAAGAAGTTGCAGCGGTATTCTAAACCATAGATACGAAATGCCTTTGCCGCGATAATCGGCGGTTTGTAAATTTATATTGTGACATGCAGCATAGATGTTTGCAGGAAGCAACATTATAAAAAATACTATAAGTAGTTTGCCTGTAAGTGATGTTGTTTTTGGTATTAGAAGTCCTGCCGCCGCTACTAGTTCTATGATTCCAGTAATATATACAATTGTGATAGGCGAAGGTAAAAAAGAGATCATCATTGCCATTCCCTTGGCAAACGCAAAATGACCAATTGCCGTAAATACAAGCATGGCAGCCATAGCAATTCTGCCAGCCTGTGAAATTTCAAATCTTTTAGTTGTTAATTTTATAATAAGTAACGCACTTGCAAAAACTCCGAATAAAATAATTAAGGTTTCCATATCTTTTTTATGCAAAGTTGCATCCTAAAGAAACCTAAAACAATGAACCTGGGTTAATAAATGCGTTTTTTTATTCTGCTCAAAGCTTGTGGAGTAATGCCAATATAAGAAGCAAGGTATTTTTGAGGAATTTTTTGAATCAATTGTGGTTGTTCTGTAAATAAATTGCGATACCGTTGCTCAGCAGAATCGTTAAGGAGCGAAAGTTCCCGCTTCGATTTTTTTAGAAATAATCCTTCGCTTGCAAGACGCCCAAGAGTATTACCAATTTTTGTTTTGGCATAAATATCCTGAAGATCACTATATGATATGCGCCAAAGTATGGTGTCAGCAAGAGTTTCAATGGTATAATTTACCGGTTGTCTTGTAATAAACGAATCATATCCACTTGCAAATTCTCCATCAAACACAAACGTAAAAGTGAGATCATTATCTTCACCCGGAATATAATACCGAACTAATCCTTTCTCTATAAACGAAAGATAATTTTCGACATGCCCCGTTTCAAGTATAGGCGTTTTCTTTGAAAATTCCTGACGTATTAGCTTTGACGAAAAAGTATTCCAGTCCTCATCTGAAAGTTTTGCCATTCGCTCAAAATTATCTCGTATTCGCTGCATTGATTTTTTAAATTACAGATTAAAAGTAATAAAAACTTTATGAAGCGGTATAATTTGTTTTATACATCAGCTTATAAATGCCTATTTTTGTGGATACTTAACGATATGAACAACTTTATTATAATATTTTTCTTTTTGTTTCTAGGATTGCTTTTGAAAAATATAAAGCAATTTCCAACGCATATTTATAAGAGTATTAATAAAATTGTCATTTATTTATGTCTGCCGGCAATCACTTTATATCATATTCCGAAAATAAAATGGAGCAATGAGTTATTGTTTCCAATAGGAGCGGGCTGGATTAGTTTTTTACTGGCTTTTGTTTTTTTTCATTTCTTAGGAAAAAGATTAGGCTGGTCAAATAAATTGATTGGCTGTTTAATTCTGACTGCAGGATTAAGCAATTCATCTTTTCTTGGATATCCAATTGTTGAAGCTTTATTTGGGAAAAAAGGTTTAGAAACAGCTGTTTTGGTAGATCAGCCAGGAACTTTTGTTGTTGTTTCCACTTTAGGTGTTTTCGTTGCCGCTTTTTATTCTAAGGGAAGTCCCGATGCTTTGAGTATTTTTAAGAAAATCATCTTTTTTCCACCGTTTATTACATTTGTTGTCGCTTGTTTGATGAATGTTTTTGAGTACGATTTAGAACTTAATCTTCAATCTCTTTTATTGAAATTGGGAAGTTTAGTTACGCCATTAGCTTTATTTTCAGTTGGATTGCAATTGAGTTTTGATCGAAAAAGTCAGCACTGGCAATTTTTGCGACTAGGACTTTTTTTCGGCTAATTGTCACTCCGTTTATCATTTTGATTTTATACGTTTTTGTTTTTAATCAGCATTCTGAAGCTATAAAAATCACCATTATTGAAATTGCAATGGCACCGATGATAACAGGTGCAATTTTGGCTTCGACTTATGGTTTAAAGCCAAAATTGAGCAGTATGATGATTGGTTTCGGAATTCCAGTTTCGTTTGTAACCCTTGCTATATGGTACTTTGTCGTTAGTTTTATTTAGCTTAGAATAGTAATTAGATAGAAAAGATAGAATTTTAACTTTTTTTTCGGAATTGAATGTTTTCCTTGTTCTTTTTTTGACTAATTTTAGATGAACTAAAAAAATACAATTATGTCAACATTAAGATTAGGCGATATAGCTCCGGATTTTTCTGCAGAAACTACAGAAGGACCAATTCATTTTCACGAATGGTTAGGAGATTCATGGGGAGTTTTATTTTCGCATCCTTCAGATTTTACACCGGTTTGTACAACTGAATTAGGAACAGTTGCTAATTACCTTCCTGAATTTACTAAAAGAAATACAAAAGTTATTGCTTTAAGCGTTGATGGTTTAGAGTCACACAAAGAGTGGATAAAAGACATCAATGAAACTCAAAATACAACAGTAAATTTTCCGATAATTGCTGATGAGGATAAAAAAATAGCCACTTTATACGATATGCTCCATCCAAATGCAAGTGACAAATTTACAGTACGTTCTGTATTTGTTATTGGTGCCGATAAAAAAATAAAATTGACGCTTACGTACCCAGCTTCGACAGGAAGAAATTTTGATGAATTGCTTCGTGTTATCGATAGTTTGCAATTAACAGCAAATTACAGCGTTGCAACACCTGCAAATTGGAAAGATGGTGAAGATGTTGTAATTACGCCAGCAGTTCCGGATAGTGATATTCCTGCAAAATTTCCAAAAGGGCATACTTCAATAAAACCTTATTTGAGAATGACACCGCAACCGAATAAATAATTTTTTAGGTTATAAGATGCTAAGGCTCTAAGTTTCTAAGGTTAAATTCTTAGCAACTTAGAGCCTTAGTACTTTAGCAACTTTACTAAGCTTTCTTCATCAACTCATTCATTCTTTTTTTATCACCAACAACCCAGATAATATCGTTTTGTTCTAAAACCAAATGCGATTCTGGATTTAATATTCTGTTTCCGTTTCGTTCTATTCCAACAACCATTCCGTTAGTTTTTGTTCTGAATTGTCCGATACTTTTTTGAATAAATTCTTCGTCAGCAACTTCTAACTGGCGTAATACAATTTGAGATTCCTCTACAGATTTGGCCGTTTCGGTTTCATTCTGATTCAGGTATTTTGTAAACTCCGTAACCTGTGCATCAGTACCAATTACACAAATTTCATCACCTGGAAACAATCGCTCGGTTTTGGTCGGAATAGGGATTGTTACTTCTCCACGTCTTATGTAGGCAATATTAATTCCGAGTTGTTCACGAATACGTAATTCCTGTAATGTTTTACCAGCCAGATTCGACTCTTTTCCAATTTCAAAAATAGACATGTGACCATCCCAAGGCATTAAATTAGCATAACGTCTGTCAATTTTTTTGTTTTCACGATCATTGAAATTCTTTAAAAAGTGATTTTCAATTTTATGATATTGTTCGTTGAGTTTTTTCGGGAATATTTGATAAGCTACAATAGCTATGATTAAGGCAACAAAAGCAACTAAAGGAGAGAAGAAAATATTTAATAAAAATCCAATAAAAAATAATCCTAAACTCATTCGGATTAAAATCATCATTAAAAGAGCTCCGCGATATTTACGTTCTTCCCAAAGTAATTCTACTTCCTCTACAGCAACGCGTCGTAATGAAAGTGCCCATAAAAAAGGAGCAATTATAACTAATGTAATAAGTGCAGCCAATGTATTTCCAAATCTTGTATCTGCGACTAATGGAGCAACAAATTTTGATGACAATAGAATAATGGCAGCAATAATAATCGTATTTAAAACAATTTGTATAATATAAGTATTAAGTACTTTTTGCCAGGTACTAACTGATTTTATAGCTTGTGCATTAAGACTGTAACGATTAATGTTTTTAACCCATTTTTTAGGTAATTTTTCCTCTAAATATTGTGAAAAAGGATCTGAATATTTAATTAAGAAAGGTGTCGTAAAAGTTGTAATGGCTGACACGGCAACAATTATCGGATATAAGAAATCACTTGTTACTTTTAGGCTCATTCCTAAAGTCGCAATAATAAACGAGAATTCCCCAATTTGCGCCAAACTCATTCCCGTCTGAACAGATTGTCTAAGAGGCTGACCGGATAATAAAGCTCCGGTTGCAGAACTGAATGCTTTTCCAAAAATCGTTACCAATGTAATAATAGCAACAGGGAGTGCATACGTAACCAATGTTTCGGGATTAATTAACATACCCACCGATACGAAGAAAACAGCACCAAATAAGTCTTTTACGGGCTGAATCAAATGTTCGATTTTTTCAGCCTGAGTTGTTTCGGCAATAATAGATCCCATTATAAAGGCGCCCAAAGCTGGAGAAAAACCAACATTTGCAGCGAACATAACCATCATCAAACAAAGCGCTAATGAAATAATTAGCAACATTTCATCTGTCAAAAGATGCTTTGCTTTTTTCAAAATTGTGGGAATAATAAAAATTCCTCCCAAAAACCAAATGATTAAAAAGAAAACTAATTTTAAAACAGATTGTAATAATGCAGCGCCTGAAACCTGATCGCTTACGGCAACCGTTGCCAGTAAAACCATCATCAAAATGGCAACTATATCTTCAACAATTAAGGCTCCAAAAACAATTCCAACGAACTTTTTTCCTTTTACGCCAAGTTCATCAAAAGCACGAATAATAATTGTGGTTGAGGAAATTGAAAGTGTTGCACCCAGAAAAATACTGTCCATTTTTCCCCAGCCCATCCATTGGCCAATAAAATATCCAATGACGACCATGAATAAAATTTGAGTAATGGCTGTTATGGAGGATGTTCCGCCCACTTTCATCAGCTTTTTAAAACTAAATTCGAGTCCCAAACTAAAAAGCAAAAATATAACCCCAATTTCAGCCCAGACTTCAACACTTTTCATGTCTGTAACCGACGGAAAAAAATCAAAATGGTTACCGGCTAAAAATCCGGCAATTAAATATCCTAATACTAAAGGCTGTTTCATTTTTTTAAATAACAATACAGCAATTCCGGCGGTCATCAGGATCAATCCCAAGTCGCTAATCAAAGGTTCTAAGTGGTGTGAAGTTTCTGCGGCGGCATTTAAGGCAATCATAAAAACGGTGTTTTAGTTCGGAGCTTCCTCCAGTTTGATTATGAGCTTTTACTAAAAAGCTTACATTTTAATCTGGTCTGGCTTCCCGAGGTAAATAAAAAAAGCTATCTCGATAAAGATAGCTTTTTTTAGCAAAATATTTTGTGTTTTATCTAAATTCCTGTGAAATTGCTAGGTGTTATCTGCATTAATTCTTCCTTAATTGCATCAGAAACCTCTAAAGTCGCAATAAAATTGTGAATTGCTTTTTTGTCAATAGCTTCATTGGTTCTCGTTAAACCTTTTAAGGCTTCGTATGGATTTGGATATGCTTCACGACGTAAAATAGTCTGAATTGCTTCTGCTACAACTGCCCAGTTTTTTTCTAAATCTTCAGCAAATTTCCCTTCGTTTAAAAGTAATTTATTTAAACCTTTAAGAGATGCTTCAAAAGCAATGATGGTATGTCCCATCGGAACGCCGATATTACGTAAAACAGTACTATCGGTTAAATCACGCTGTAATCTTGAAATTGGTAATTTAGCAGCCAAATGTTCAAAAATAGCATTTGCAATTCCTAAGTTTCCTTCAGAGTTTTCAAAATCAATTGGGTTTACTTTATGTGGCATTGCAGATGATCCAATTTCGCCTGCTTTGATTTTTTGTTTAAAATAATCCATTGAAACATACGTCCAGATATCACGGTCTAAATCGATAATGATATTGTTGATTCTTTTTAAAGCATCAAAAAATGCAGCAAAATGATCGTAATGTTCTATTTGAGTAGTTGGAAAAGAATGGTGTAAACCAAGTTCATCCTGAACAAATTTACTACCAAATTGTTTCCAGTCAATTTGCGGATAAGCAACATGATGTGCATTGTAGTTTCCTGTTGCACCACCAAATTTAGCTGCGAACGGAATATTAAATAACAAACGCATTTGCTCTTCAAGACGCTCTACAAAAACCAAAAGTTCTTTACCCAAACGAGTAGGAGAGGCCGGTTGTCCGTGCGTACGAGCTAACATTGGAATATCTTTCCATTCAACGCTTAATTCTTTCAATTTAGAAATTAAAGCAATTAAAGATGGCATATAAACCTGCTCAAACGCTTCTTTTGTAGAAAGCGGAATTGCGGTATTGTTAATATCCTGAGAAGTTAATCCGAAGTGAATGAACTCTTTATATTGAGATAAACCTAATTTTTCAAAAGCATCTTTAATGAAATACTCTACTGCTTTCACATCATGGTTGGTAACTTTTTCAGTTTCCTTAATCCAAAGTGCATCTTCAGTAGAGAATTTTTTGTAGATGTCTCTTAAACTGTCAAATAAACTTGGATTCACACCAGAAAGCTGTGGTAATGGTACTTCGCACAAGGCAATAAAGTATTCAATTTCAACCAATACACGGTATTTGATTAAAGCTTCTTCTGAGAAAAAAGGTGCTAATGAAAGGGTTTTGCTTCTATATCTTCCGTCAATTGGCGATATAGCATTCAATTCGTTTAAAGTAGTCATTGTTATGTTGTTTGTTCGAAAGTTGCAAATATAAGGTATTGTTAAAACTTCTGAAAATTACCGAAGCGTTATTATATATGAACTTTAAAATTAAATGATTGTTTTGAAAATTTTATCCCAAATTGTAAAATAGAAACCAAAATTATGAGCTTCATTTTTATGATGATTCGAATGAAATTTGGTTGTCGATATCCATTTTGTGATGTTACTATTATACCAAAATTCAGGAAAAATATCTGTTTTTAAATGACCAAATATACCGTAAGCCAAGTTTAAAATCAGGTAAATAATGATGCTGATATAATTGAAATCCAATATTGTAATCGAAAATAACCAGATGCATCCAAAACCCAAAGTTTCTATCGGATGAAGTACATACAGGCTGTAAACACTCGTTTCGACATGTGTATGATGAAGCTTATGAATAGGGCTGAACCATTTTAAATAGTGCGCCAGAAAATGAAAGCAAAACATGAAAAAATCCATTACTACAATCAATATTAAAGTGTCGAATAATATGGAGAAAAGAGATGGCGAAAAATCTATTTTGATAATTTCATATTGATACAATTCAAATCCTAAAAGGGTTATTAATGTGTTGCAAAACAAAGTAGCAATAATCCATTTGCGGTCTTTTTTACTCAATTTGGTGTTTTCGAATTCGATGATTTTAGCCAAAATGACAGAAAGATAAATGAGAACTAAATTTTCAATTAAAAAGAAAATAAACAAACTCAGCAAATTGTAATGCGATAATTGTTGTAACCAACTTTGGAAGATCATATTTTCTTTTCTATTTCAAATAATTTCTCTCTTAAAATTGCAACGCCTTCAGATGCCGGTTTAGCAATAACTTCGACTTTGTTTTGAATATTTGGAATCGAAATTGGTTTTGGGTCAATATAAAAAACCGGCGTAATGCTATACGTATATGAAATTAATCCAGCTGCCGGATAAACTTGTAATGAAGTTCCAATAACGGCAAAATAATCTGCGGTTTCTGTAATTGTGATCGCTTCTTCGAGTGCAGGAACTTCTTCGCCAAACCATACAATATGCGGACGCAATTGATGCCCGTTTTCGTCAAAATCGCCTGTATATAAATCGTCTGTCCAATCGAGAATTAAATCACGATTTTTTGTACTTCTTACTTTTAATAATTCTCCATGCAAATGCAACACTTTTGTGCTTCCGGCGCGCTCGTGCAAATCATCTACATTTTGCGTAATAATATGAACATCAAAATCTTGTTCTAATTCGGCTAAAATTTGATGCCCTAAATTCGGCTGAACTTCCTTAAGCTGCTGACGTCTTTTATTATAAAAATCCAAAACCAATTCCTGGTTTTTATGCCAGCCTTCCGGCGTTGCCACTTCCATAACATCATGACCTTCCCACAAACCATCGCTGTCACGAAAAGTTTTTATTCCGCTTTCGGCACTAATTCCTGCTCCGGTTAAAACAACAAGTTTCTTTTTCATTTTATTTAATTAAAAGATAAAAATAATGATTTAGCCAAACAATAAAAGGGTATTTATACTTATTGTTTCATTCTTACAAATTATTTAATTTTAAGGTTAAAAAAATCAAAGAAAATTCGCCATGATTTTAATACAATTTACAGGATTATCAGGTTCAGGAAAAACGACATTGGCGCAAAATGTTCGTGGCTTGTTAATTGAAAATGGTTATAAAGCCGAAATTGTTGACGGTGATGTTTACAGAGAAACGATTTGCAAAGATTTAGGATTTTCTAAAGATGACAGATGTGAAAATGTCAGGCGCCTTTTTAATGTAGGACAAAATTTTATTAAAACAGATACGATTGTTTTAATGTCAGTAATAAATCCATACGAAAACCTGAGAAATGAATTGAGAACGCATGAATTTGTCAGAACTGTATTTTTGGATTGTTCTATAAATAATTTAATCGAAAGAGATCCGAAAGGGCTGTATAAAAAAGCTTTATTGCCAGATCATGATCGTAATAAGATAAACAACTTTACAGGAATAAGCGATGTTTTTGAAATTCCTTCAAGTGCCGATTTAATATTAAAAACCGATTTTGAAACGGTTCCTTTTTCGACAAATAAACTCTATAATTTTATAATTGACAACATAGCTGGTTTGGCCTAATCTAATTTAAAATCATATGAATCCGTCTTCTAATAAACTCCCAATTTCTTTTTCGATTGATAAATTACAAAAAGAACTCGCTATATGCGAAAATGATTTATGGACGCCACATTTTAACACCAATCGTTACGAAGGAAATTGGACAAGCGTTTCTTTAAGATCGCAATCTGGTTTGGTAAACGATATTACTTCTTTTGCAAATACGGAACATAAAAACACTAATCTGCTGGATCGCTGTCATTATTTTAAAGAAATTATGGATTGGTTTCAATGCGAAAAAGAAGCCGTTCGATTATTGAGATTAGGACCAGGAAGCGAAATAAAAGAACATGTAGACAATGATACTTCTTATGAAGATGGTTTTTTTAGAATTCACATTCCAATTATAACAAATGAAGAAGTGTTTTTTTATGTGGATAAAAAACGGGTTCCGATGAAAATGGGCGAGTGCTGGTATGCCAATTTTCAGCTTCCGCATAGCGTCGAAAATAAAAGTACAGAACCGCGCATTCATCTTACACTTGATTGTATCAGAAACGATTGGTCTGATAAATTATTTGCAGAAATGGGTTTTGATCTCCATTTCTCTCCAGAAACTACTTCATATTCTGATGGAGTAAAACAGCAAATTATTGATGAACTTTCCCGAAATCCATCAGAAGTTAACGCTAAAATTATTGCTGATTTATTAGCAGAATAAAATATAGAATGGAAAATATAAATCACCCTCTTTTAAATTGGATTCCATATAAGTTGGTAGAAAAAGACAACGAAATTTATTTTGAATGGATTTATCTGGCCGATATAAAATATGTAGAACCTTTTTTTGATGAAACAATAGCAAAATGCCGAAGTCATGCTTATAATTCAAAGCCGTTTAAAGTAATTACAACTGCAGAAAATCTCCTGAATTGGTCTGCTGCATTAATTTCTGTCGAACTAAAATCGCTTGTATTTCATGTATCACGATGCGGTTCTACAATGTTGAGTCAGTCTTTGGCAACTTCTTCTGAAAATATCATGATCTCAGAAGCGCCCATTATCGATGAAATTTTAAGAAGTGATAAATTTGATCTGGATAAAAAAGCGTCTCTTTTAAAAGCTGTAATAGCATTATTAGGACAAAAAGATTTCCGGAACAAAAGAATTTAATTATAAAACTAGATGCCTGGCATATTTTTAATGCCGATTATTTGCGATCCATTTTTTCTGACATACCTTTTGCATTGCTTTACAGAAATCCGGTAGAGGTTTTAAAGTCGCATCAAAAACTGACGGGAATGCACATGGTTCCGAATTTATTGTCTTTTCAGGTTTTTGGAATTTCCGAAGAAGAAATGAACGAAATTAGTTTTCATCAATATGGAGCTTTGGTTTTAGAGAAATATTTTCAGGGATTTCTCGACTTTTCCCAAACAGATCAAAATGTAATTAAACTGAATTATAATGAAGGAATGAAAAATGTCGTTGAGAAATTTACCTCCTTTATTAATGTTGATTATGCTAATAATGAACTTGATAAAATGTATGAAAGATTAGAGAAGCATTCAAAAAATGAAAACACTGTTTTTAAAGGTGATTCTTTTAAGGAAGAAGAATTACAAGTTGATTTTACAGAAGTTAATCTTTTGCATGAAAAGCTCAATAATAGTTTTATTGAATTATAATGTGTTTTTTCCGTCACTTTTTATAGTATTTTTATTCCATGAAAAAGTTGATTGTATTACTAGTCTTTTTTTTGAATACCGTTTTATTTGCACAATCAAAAATTAATAGAATTCATTCCTTTAGTTATAATGATAATATGGAAAAAATTGAATTTTTAAAAAACGATAGTTATACAGTAGATTATCATAAATACTTAAATTTTCCTGTTGAGTTTTCTATTTACAATCCCAAACCTGGTTTTACTCCGACTAAAATGGAATCGCATAGATATTATTCATTTACCAATACTAATAGACTTCTAAAAAGAGAATTGAGTAATATAAAACCAGAGCCCATTTATCCGGAACAACAAAAAAATAAAACAGTGAGAGATGCTATTTTTGAAGGTATAATAGATGGGATTTTTAGTAAAAAATAGAAATAAAGCAATTCAAATACTTCTTTTAAAATGTATTTTTGCTTTAAATAAGATTTAAAATGATTGATTTAGATTACCTCGTTTTTCTTGAAAATATATTAACAGACAATCGTAAGGAAAAATTCTTAAAAGTACTTGGAGACCGCACCAAACATTTTACAATTGTTGTAGAAGATGTTTTTCAAATGCACAACACAAGTGCCGTTATGCGCAGTTGTGAGGTTTTTGGAATTCAGGAACTCAATGTGATCGAGCAGCGTTACGGAAAAAAAATCGACAAAGAAATTGCAATGGGTGCTCAAAAATGGGTTGACATCAATCAGTTTGATTCGGTAACCAATTGTATTTTGACTTTAAAAAATCAGGGTTATCAAATTATAGCGACAACTCCGCATGAAAATGACTGTTTACTGGAGGATTTCGATATTACAAAACCAAGTGCGTTGTTTTTTGGAACAGAAAGAGATGGTTTATCAGAAGAAATTTTAGAAAAAGCAGATGGTTTTCTTAAAATACCAATGGTTGGTTTTACAGAGAGTCTGAATATTTCGGTTTCGGCAGCAATAATAATTCAAAACCTGACAAACAGATTGCGTAATTCAGATATCAATTGGCAATTATCAGAAAATGAAATTCTGGAAAAACGTTTGGCCTGGGCGAAAAATTCGATTAAAGATATTAAACGAATTGAAGCGCGTTATTTCGAAGAAAACCCAAGATAATCGTTGTCAGGTTGAGCGGAGTCGAAACCCTTATGAATTCAAAAGAATTTCGACTCCGCTCGATTTGACAATATTTTTACTTTTTCAGGAATAAAATAAAACCAAGAATACTAACAATCAAAATGGTTAAAGCGGCTAAAACCATTGTTAGATCGCGAATATTTTTCCCGGCCCAATCCATAAATAAAAATTTGTGGAGAATAGCAAACGAATAACCTTCAACCATATCAGAACTTTCAATTTTAGCAGCCAGTCTTGAAGTGGCGGTTTCTATAAAATAAGTTGTTTTTTCGGGAGTATCATATGCCAATTTTACAACTGGTAATCTTTTGTTGACAAAACCGTATTCTCGACTTTCAAAATCAGTTAAAACTTTTGATTCTAATAATTTTGCATTTTCCAATGACGTTTCAGGTTCGTCTGAACTTTTTATCATTTCACAGCATGCTGCTTTTGGAGCGCCATCTGTAAAATAATAAGCCAAAAACTCAGCGTATTCCAGATCCATATTGGGCGTACTTTTATTTGTAGTAGCATTAATATAAACTACTTCAGATTTTTTATCGCCTTTTTTGTTCCATTTTGAATTTGAATCTCCTTTTGGCTTTTTAAACCTTTCTTTTTCTAATAATTGACAACGGAAATATGTTGTGTCGTTTAAAGTAATAATACTTGCGTTTTGAAAACGATTCCAATCTAAATTTAAAATATTATTTGCAACAGAGATTTCTTTGGTTTTAAAAGTGGGCTCGTAAATCATTTGCGATAAAGTATACGGCGTCCATTTTGTTGTGGCATGATATGCACCGCTAAAAGCAAATGTCAAAGTAAAAAGTGAAACCCAGATCCCAATTTGGCGATGGTATTTTCTAAGCCCTTTTTTAGGTTGCAAGCTATCCGTTTTTTTGAATTGTTTCCATAATAAACCATAAATTAAGATGCCGCTCAGGGCAGAAAATCCAATGATGGATAATAAAAAAATCATCGTAATAATTCTAATACTATTGTTTGTAATAGCATCTATAAACGACCAGTTATGAAAAGTATCAAAAAACCAAATAAACCATTGTCTTGAAGTTGGATTATAAGTTGCCAGTTTACCCGAAGAAGTTTCTACATAAACCTCCATCGTGTCAGGACGATCAAAAGTCATTTTGTAAACTGGTAAATAGCGGTTTACATATTTATATTGCGAAGTGAATTCGGTAACAACTTCACTTTTTGTTATGGTACTTTTTTGATCATCTAAAAAATATCTTGAGAGCCATTCGGCATATTTTTGATCTCCATTGTCTAGTTTTTCAGATGTTGAGGTATCAAAATACCATAACTCGCCAATTATAGTTTTAAGCTGATAATACGTTTTATTGTTGAAGGTGACGATTCTGAAATTTTTGAATTGTGTTAGCTCATTTTTCTGTAAAACTTCCTGAATTGAAAAATGCAATTGATTTTTATCAATAATTTGTTGTTCAAGTTTGTCATGGGCAATTTCAGGTTTGAAAAAATGTGCCATAAACGGATGCATCAAACCAGATAATGTCCAGAAGATTACAGGAATAATTGTAATCAACCCAATTGTACGATGCCATTTGTACATATGTTGTTTGATTTTCTTGACAATCTTAGTCCCGATAGTCTTCGGGATCTTTTTAGACTTTTTCTCTTTTATTTCTTTGCTCATATTCGCGTTCTTATGGTTGTCTAATGTTTTTTTTGCCACTGATTTCACTGATTAAAAGGATTTTTTTACCATTAAGAAATTAAGAAAACTTAAGTTTTGCTTAATGAAACTTAATATCTTAATGGTTCAATTTTTTAAACTTATTTTAATCTTTAAAATCTGTGGCTAAGTATTATTTTTTTAATGAAAAATTATACTGAATTCCAAACACAAAAGTTCTTGGTGCTGCAGCTGTATATGTTGGTTGTGCATTTGTGGTATTTGCTCTTGAAACATTATAAGCATATAATTTATCGGTTAAGTTTAATACATTTCCGTAAACTTCTATTCCCTTCCATTGATAGCCAACTCTTGCATTAAACAAATTGTATCCGCCATATTTTATAGTGTTGATTTGATCCTGAAAATAGCTTCCTACAAGTTGCCATTCTACAGAAGTTCTTAAATTCGGAAGCCAGTTTGGGTAATAACTTAATTCTGAATTTCCAGACCATTTTGGTGCTGCCGGCATTTCCTTTCCGTTTAAATCCTGAACCGGATCTGATGGTTTGTCAGAAAGTTTAAAATCAATATAAGTATGTTGAGCATAAGTTCCGCCCAGGCGAAAATTGAATTGTTTTGAAGGACGATAAGAGACTCCAAACTCAATTCCTTTATGACGGGTTTCTCCAGCCGAGCGATAATCAGTTGAATTATCAGCAAGTTTGATGTTTAACAGCTCGTTTTTTCCTTCCATATAATAGAAAGCATAATCAAAATTTAATTTATTTTGAAGAAAAGAAAACCATCCGCCAGCTTCATAATTGTTGAAAGTTGCCGGTTCCAGATTATAATAGAAATCAGCAGGAACACCAGTTGTTCCGCCAGTTCCGGGTTTTGTTCTAAAAATAGAGGTAATTCCGGGAGGGGCAAAACCTTGTGAATAATTGCCATAAAAACCGGCAAATTCAAATGGATTATAATTTGCACCGGCTTTAAAAGTCATTTTGTCGTAAACTTTGCTTCCTGTAGAATTATCTAATGCATTTTCATAATTCACTTTCATATTGTCATAACGACCGCCAACAGTGATAACTAATTTCTCTATTGGATTAATACTTACTTGTGCATAACCGGCCGTGTTGAAGATATCGGCTGTATAATCTGCTAATTTAGAATCAGGACGTTCTGCAATAATTTCATAAGAATCCACAGTTTGCTTTCCTGTTTCCCCAGGATTTAAATTCGCTTTCAAATCAATTACATAAGACCAATAGGTAACAGGTGAATAGTCATATAAGGCTCCTGCAACAATTTTAGTATTCAAGAAATCAAATTTTTGAGTATGCTGTCCTATTGCTCCATAACTTTTAAAATTATTAGAATTAACTTCTCCTTTTGCAGTGGTAGGATTTACAGTCGGGCTCCATTTAATGCCATATGAAGGATTTTGACCTAATTTATTGTCACGCAAATAGGCTGTAATGTAACTGCTTGAATTACTATTCCAGTCGTGTTCTAATGTCAATCGTGTTCTTAACGCATCAGATTTTCTATAAGTAAAATCGGTTGTACTTTTATAAGTTCTGTTATTAAAAGCATCTTCGTTTACGCTTCCGCTCATGTCAGAATAATATTTTCCATACATAGTATTGCTGATTAATCGGGTAGAAGAAGAGATGTTATAATCGATTCTCGCATTCAGATTATCTTTGTTGTAATCAGAATACGTCATCCAGCCATTTTCTTGCAGACTTGAAATTCCGGCAATATGAAAACCAACTTTTCCAATTGTTGCACCACCGGCAGCCTGAAATCTATGGTAGCCATAATTATCAGCCTGAACTCCAAATTTGAATTCTGGATCTACAGGTGGTTTTAGTGAAATTAAATTAATCGTTCCGCCAACTGCTTCAGGGCCATATAAAGAAGAAACCGGACCTTTTACCACTTCAATACTTTGTAAGTTATATTGATTTATTTCTAATAATGCGTTATGATTAAAAATTCCCATTGGGCGAATTGGCAAGCCATCTTCCAGATATAAATAATACGCATTTGTTGTCATTGGCTGACGAATCGACATCATGTGCTGTTCGTTTCCTAAATTGACCATTAAAACTCCGGGTGTTTTGTTTATAATCTCGTAAACAGCTGTTGCTTTGGTTTCGTTGATTGTTTTTGCCGTTATTTTACTAATGGCAACAGGAGTTTCTTTGCGTAAAGTAGCTGTACGATTGGCTGTTATAAAAACGTTTTCCAATTCTTGAGATTTTGTAGTGTCTTGCTTTACTTCATTTTGTGCAAGAACACATTGCCCTATGATTAATAGGGTAAAGTATATTTTTTTCATTTTAAATTATATAAATTTTAAAAGTAACATGTGTTTTTCCTGACTTTAAGACAAGAAAAAATCTTTTCAGGTTTGAACTGAAAAGTGTAGCTAAAATTTATATAAAATAGGATGGAGGATGAAAGGTAGCATTTGAAACCGAAATAGGTTTAGTATCGAAAGAATCAAAAAGCTTTGCTTGTGATTCGATTAGTGCTACTAATTTGAAGTTATTTATGGATGAACTCTGAATGTAAACAACTTCTGCTTTTTCTTTCAGGTTGTTTTGCATTCTTTTTTCGTTATCAGAATACTTTTTTAAACTTTTTTGAAGTTCGCATCGACCGTTACAGCTGTTAAAAACCATTTTTCGTTGTACACAGATGGTTTTTGAAATTTCTTCCTGGTTTAATTTGAATGAGGTATAAACAAAAAAACTGCCAAAAGATGGCACTAAAAGCATGCAGGAAAGAAATATGATGAAAATTCGCTTCAAAGCTTTTTTATTGTTTACGATTGCAAAAGTACTCTTTATTCAATTTAGAAAGAATAAATATTAGATTTTTAGCAAAAAAAATCCGCAATTACAAAGTAGTTGCGGATTTTCTATTTAAGATGTAAATATTATTTCACAAGAACCCATTCGCCAGAAGCGATTAAAGATTCTGCTTTTTTAAATTTCATTTCTTCAGTTTTGCCTGTAGCAACTTCCTGAACTGTTACAGTATCATTACGGTTGATTTTTGGCATATCTCTAACAATCGTTTCTGTAACCTGACGTTGTTGTGTTTCTCCAGCTTCACGATTGATATCTTCGCTGTTAACAATTTCATCTTTACTTAATTTGAAATTTTCTTTTTGACGAACTTCTCTTGCTTCGTGAATTTCTGAAGTAACGTTTTGAGCTGGTAAATCACCTTTAAACAAGAATGAAATTACTTCTTTGTTAACGTTGTCCAACATTCCTCTAAACAAATTGAAAGCTTCTAATTTGTAAATAAGCAACGGATCTTTTTGTTCGTGAACGGCTAACTGAACAGATTGTTTCAATTCATCCATTTTGCGTAAATGTTTTTTCCAGGCCTCATCAACAATAGAAAGAGTGATGTTTTTCTCGAAATCAGCAATTAACTGAGCACCTTCGCTTTCGTAAGCTTTTTTCAAGTCAGTTACGACATTCAAAGTTTTGATTCCGTCAGTAAATGGAACTACAATACGCTCAAAATGATTGTTTGGCTCTTCGTAAACTCCTCTAATGATAGGGAAAGCTTCTCTTGCGCTTCTTTCTGTTTTTTCGGTGTAAAAAGCCAGAGCTTCTTTGTATACTTTTCCTGTAATTTCGACATCTGATAATTTCGTAAAATCAGTTTCAGAAATTGGAGAAGTGATTCCGAAATAACGAATCAAATCAAAATCAAAAGTTTTAAAATCGTTTGCTGCTTTATTGTTGCTTACGATTAATTCGCAAGTATCATAAAGCATATTGGCAATATCCAGTTTTAAACGCTCACCAAACAATGCATGACGACGACGTTTATAAACTACTTCACGTTGAGAGTTCATAACGTCATCATATTCTAATAAACGTTTACGAACACCAAAGTTATTTTCTTCTACTTTTTTCTGAGCACGCTCAATAGATTTGGTCATCATAGAATGCTGAATAACTTCACCTTCCTGTAATCCCATTCTATCCATTACTTTTGCCACTCTTTCAGAACCAAATAAACGCATTAAGTTGTCTTCAAGAGAAACGTAAAATTGAGAACTTCCCGGATCTCCCTGACGTCCTGCGCGACCACGTAACTGTCTGTCAACACGACGAGAATCATGACGTTCTGTACCCACGATTGCTAAACCTCCGGCAGCTTTTACTTCTGGAGATAATTTAATATCGGTACCACGACCAGCCATGTTTGTAGCAATAGTTACAACACCGGCTTTACCAGCTTCTTCAACGATTTGTGCCTCTTGTTTGTGCATTTTAGCATTCAAAACGTTATGGGTAACGCCTCTCATTTTCAACATACGGCTTAATAACTCTGAAATCTCTACAGAAGTTGTACCAATTAAAACTGGTCTTCCTGCGTTTGATAATTCAGTTACATCTTCAATTACAGCGTTGAATTTTTCACGTGTCGTTTTGTAGATATAATCTTCTTTGTCTTGTCTTGACATCGGACGGTTGGTTGGAATTTCAACAACATCCAATTTATAAATCTGCCACAACTCGCCAGCTTCTGTAACGGCTGTACCAGTCATACCACCCAATTTGCTGTACATTCTGAAATAATTCTGTAATGTAACAGTTGCAAAAGTTTGTGTAGCAGCTTCGATTTTTACATTTTCTTTAGCCTCAATAGCCTGATGTAAACCGTCAGAATAACGACGACCATCCATGATACGACCTGTTTGCTCATCGACAATCATGATTTTGTTGTCCATGATTACATATTCTACATCTTTTTCAAAAAGAGCGTATGCTTTTAAAAGTTGAGTAAGAGTATGAATACGCTCGCTTTTTACTCCAAAATCCTGGAATAATCTTTCTCTTGCTTCCGCTTCCGCGTCTTTATCTAATTTTTGTTTTTCAATAGCAGCAATTTCAGTTCCAATATCCGGAAGTACGAAAAAGTCAGCATCAGTATCTCCAGAAAGGTATTGAATACCATTATCAGTCAATTCTACCTGATTGTTTTTTTCTTCAATTACAAAATACAAAGCTTCATCTACTTTGTGCATTTCGCGATTGTTATCCTGCATGTATTGGTTTTCGGTTTTTTGAAGCAATTGTTTGATTCCTTCTTCACTCAAAAATTTAATTAATGCTTTATTTTTAGGTAAACTTCTGTAAGCTCTCAATAATAAGAATCCACCTTCTTTAGTGTTTCCTTCTTTGATTAATTTTTTAGCTTCAGCTAAGAAACCATTTGCTAACTGACGTTGTTGTGCAACTAAGTTTTCGATTTTTGGTTTCAGTTCATTAAACTCATGACGATCTCCCTGCGGTACCGGTCCTGAAATAATAAGTGGCGTTCTTGCATCATCAATCAATACAGAATCGACCTCATCGACAATTGCGTAGTTATGTTTTCTTTGTACAAGATCGCTTGGCGAATGTGCCATGTTATCTCTTAAGTAGTCAAAACCAAATTCGTTGTTGGTTCCGTAAGTGATATCGGCGTCGTATGCTTTTTTTCTTTGTTCTGTACTTGGCTGGTGATTATCGATACAATCAACAGTTAAACCATGAAATTCGAATAAAGGTGCTTTCCATGTACTATCACGTTTTGCCAAATAATCATTCACAGTTACTAAGTGAACTCCGTTTCCGGTTAAAGCATTTAAATATAACGGAAGTGTAGCAACCAAAGTTTTACCTTCACCTGTTTGCATTTCGGCAACTTTACCTTCGTGTAAGACCATACCACCAATTAACTGAACATCATAATGAATCATGTCCCAGGTAATTTCTTTACCGGCAGCATTCCATTTATTAGCCCATGTTGCTTTGTCACCCTCAATAGTGATGTATGTTTTAGTAGCCGAAAGTTCGCGGTCTTTTGCAGTTGCAGTAACTTCGATAAAAGAATTGTCTTTAAAACGACGCGCCGTTTCTTTAACAACAGAAAATGCTTCAGGAAGAATTTCCAATAAAGTTTTTTCTGAAATTTCATAAGCTTCTTTTTCAAGAGCATCTATTGCATCATAAAGATCTTCTCTCTTATCGATGTCTTCGATGTTTTCTACTTCTGCTTTAAGCGAAGCAATTTTAGCATCTTTATCAGCTCTGGCTTCTTTTATCTTTTCCTTAAAATATGCGGTTCTGGCTCTTAATTCGTCGTGAGACAAACTCATTAAACTAGTTTCGAATGTTTTAATTTTGTTTAAATAAGGTTGTAAAGCTTTGACATCTTTCTGTGATTTATCACCTACAAAGACTTTTATAATACTGTTTATGAAACTCATGATTTATTGTATTTCTATTATATGTAAATGTTGTATTTAGAACCAAAAAAAAGCCTCTGTGATGAGACTTTTTCCTTTGGTTTATTTTTTAATATTCATCCTCATTCCAAAGATAATCTTCGTCTGTTGGATAATCAGGCCAAATTTCTTCCATTGATTCGTATATCTCACCTTCGTCCTCGATAGATTGAAGATTCTCTACTACTTCTAACGGAGCACCAGCTCTAATAGCGTAGTCAATAAGTTCGTCTTTGTTAGCAGGCCATGGCGCATCACTTAAATAAGATGCTAATTCTAATGTCCAATACATCTGTTATCTTGTTTAGTTTGTGCAAAAATAAATTTTTTACTGAAAAAGACAAGTAAATTTTGATTTATTTTAGTAAAATTTAAGAACGTCTCTTGTTAAATTCCAATATTTAAACTCCAAATTCCAAAAATATTCTTGAAATCTCAGTATTTAAATTCCAAATTCCAATATTTGGAACTGTAATTTGTGATCTTAAAATTAAAAGAATTTTAATTTCTTTTAATTGGAATTTGGGATTTCAAAAATTGGAATTTTAAGAAAATTTATTTTCTAGGTATCCACTTTACTTCATCCGCTTTTAAGTCAAACGACAACTTCCGTGCCAAGACAAAAAGGTAGTCAGAAAGTCGGTTTAAGTACATGATTGCGATTTCAGGAACGTGTTCATTATGGCTTAAATGAACTGCCAAACGCTCTGCACGACGGCATATGCAGCGTGCTATATGACAATGTGACACGGTTGGATGTCCACCCGGTAAAACAAAATGAGTCATTTGAGGAAGACTTTCTTCCATTTTGTCAATTTCATTTTCTAATAATTCAATATCAGTATCAATTATTCCAAGGTTTTTTAATCGAAGTTCTCCATTCTTTAAAACCTCTTTTTCTTGTGGAGTTGCCAAAATAGCGCCAACCGTAAAAAGTCGATCCTGGATTTCGATTAAAATAGTTTTATAATGCGAATCGATTTCCTGATCACGAATGAGACCTATATAAGAGTTTAATTCATCAACGGTTCCATAACTATCAATTCTGATATGATCTTTAGGAACACGAGTGCCTCCAAAAAGAGCCGTTGTTCCTTTATCTCCTGTTTTTGTATATACTTTCATTTTTTTGATTTTAGATTTCTGATTTTAGATTTTAGATTACAGCATTCAATCTGAAATCTAAAATCTACAATCTAAAATTACCTTGTTGTGTCGCTTTCAATTAAGCCATCACGTAAACGGATTACGCGGTGTGCATAAGCAGCAATATCTTCTTCGTGCGTTACCAGAATTACGGTGTTTCCCTGTGCATGAATGTCTCCAAAAAGTTTCATGATTTCTACAGAAGTTTTACTGTCTAGGTTTCCGGTTGGCTCATCGGCTAATATAATAGAAGGTTTGTTGACCAAAGCGCGGGCAATGGCAACACGCTGACGTTGTCCTCCAGAAAGTTGATTAGGCTGATGATCCATCCTGTCAGCTAGATTTACCTGTTTCAAAACTTCTTCAGCCCGTACAGTACGTTCTGATTTTGAATGTCCGGCGTATATCATTGGCAAAGCAACATTATCTAAAGCTGTAGTTCTTGGTAAAAGATTGAAAGTCTGAAATACAAATCCAATTTCTTTATTTCGAATTCCGGCCAATTCATCATCTTTCATTTTGCTTACATCTTTTCCGTTCAAAACATAATGTCCCGAAGTTGGAGTGTCCAAACAACCTAATAAATTCATTAAGGTTGATTTTCCGGATCCTGATGGTCCCATTAAAGCTACATATTCTCCTTTATTAATCTCTAAATTAATTCCTTTCAAAACATAAACAATTTCATTACCAAGTACAAAATTTCGTTTAATGTTTGTTATTTTAATTAATGGATTTGCCATTTCGTTTTACAATTTTGGATTTAAAAGTACAAAACACTTTTCAATAATATAATAAGTAGTGTTTAATTGATTTTTGTTACAAGATTAAAATTGGTAAAATGACTAATAAGCTTACTTAATTATTATTTATTAAAAAGTATAAACCAATACAAGAAAATGTTGTTATATGATTTTAGATTGTTTTTATATAATTATCATATTTTTCATTTTATATTAAATTATTTTTATTTTAAGTATTAATTTTTTAGTAATTATGTATAATAATTCGAATATTTAACTATATTTGTTGTAATAACTTTTAAAATCAAAATTATGAAAAATATACAAATTGTATCAGGAATTGCATTAATTGCACTAGGTTTTGCGTCATGTAAAGATGAAAAACAGGAACAGGCTAAAAAAACAATCGACTCATATGTAACATATGTAGATTCAGTAAAGAATGTGGCGGCAGATGATTTAAAAGCCGATTGGAAAGATGTTGAGGCTGAATACAACAGAAGAGCAGAAAATGCACAATTGGCTCTTGCAGATATTAAAGATAATGCAGCTGAGACCGAAAGAATAAATGCCAGCAAAATGAAATATGAAGAATTCAAAACTGGAATGGCAGCAACTCTCGCACCTCCTGTAAGTGCAAAACAACAATTACGTAATGCGTTGTTTGGTGAAGGAAAAATTGGTGATGATATGAGTTTTGCCTGGGTAAATGCTCAAAATATTCATAGTGTATATCAACAATTTGTACATACTGTAGAAGACAATAAAGACAGTTATTCTCGTGAAGACTGGGATGAAATTAAATTGATGTATGAAGCGCTTGACAGCCGTAAAAATACCGTTGAAAAAGAAGGACTTTCATCTGAAGATAACAGAAAAATTGCCGGTTTAAAAATAAAATTTGCCCCAATGTATACTGTTAACAGAATGGGAGCCAAATCTGAAGAAACAGCAGCAGCTAAAAAATAGGTTATTAGTTTAAATTCGATTTGAAAAATGGCAATCAGAAATGGTTGCCATTTTTTTATGCCCTAATTGTAAAATGCTCTTTTTCCTGTTCCCTTCTAAAGAAAACAAATCCCCACTGAAAAGTATCAATGGTTACAATTACTTTTGGATGGTTTTTTATGATTTCCCAGGCTTCTTCCATTTCTGCCGACCAGTGAATGTCATCAAATATCCAAACAGAATCATTGTCTATTGTTGGTAATAAAAGTTCAAAGTAGGCTAAAGTTGCTTTTTTAGAATGATTACCGTCGAAGTATATTAAATTGAAATTCTCAGTCTCAGTTTTCAGTCTCACTTGCAGATCTTCAAAATAGCTTTCAAATTCTGTAACTACGTTTTCAACATTTTTACAATCAAATTCAGTTAATTGATTTTTAGCAACATTTGCAGTTTCCGGACAACCTTCAAGTGTAATAAGTTTGGCCTTTGGATAACCTAATGCGAGGGCAGAAGTTGCTAATCCTAATGAAGTTCCGATTTCGAGAATATTTTTAGGCTCAAAATAACGAGTTACGCGGAATAATAATTCTGCTCGTTTTGAAGAAATTCCGGCAGTTGATGCAATTTTTGAAATCTGTCTTTTATTCGATTTAAAAACTCTTGAACCAGCACCAAAATCTGTAACTTCTATGAGATTTTTATTTCGAAGAAGAGATTTTCTGTAGTTTTTTAAAATAGAATATTCTGGTTTTGACTTTTTATCATAAAAACATTTCGTCAATAAATTAAATACAAATGGCGAATGAACGGCATGTTCGTTTTTAGAATGCCAAAGAAATTTTAAGTATGATTTTATGATGTGCAACATGATCTATTTCACAAAGATTCATAAAGAAAAGAGAAGATTCACAAAGAAAAAATAAAGTTTAGTGTAACTCTGTGTTTTTCTTTGTGCATCTCTGTGGAATAATCTTATCCCTCAATTTTAGCTGATAATTCAAACCAGCGTTCTTCTTTCTGATCTATTTTATTAATGATATTTTGTAATTCGTTTGCTTTTTTCTCGATATCGGCGTCAGCTACCTTACCATCAGAGAATAATTGTTCGATTTTAGTTTTTTCGATTTCTAAATCTTTAATTTCTCTTTCCAGTTTTTGATATTCTTTTTGTTCGTTGAAAGTTAAATTTCCTGTTGGATTATTTTGTTTCCAATCTTTCTTTTCAGCTTTGTTTTCTTCTTTTTGAGCAACATCAGCACTATCTTCATAAGCTCTAAAATCAGAATAGTTTCCTGGAAAACTTTCAATTTCGCCATTGCCTCTAAAAACAAATAAATGATCTACAATTTTATCCATAAAATAACGGTCGTGGGAAACCACTAATAAACAGCCCGGATAATCTAAAAGAAAACTCTCCAGAACGTTTAGCGTTACAATATCCAAATCGTTTGTAGGCTCATCAAGAATTAAAAAGTTTGGATTCTGAATTAAAACCGTACACAAATACAAACGTTTTAATTCTCCTCCACTTAATTTTTCGACAAAATCGTATTGTTTTTTAGCATCAAAAAGAAAACGCTCCAACAATTGTGAAGCCGAAATCATTCTGCCTTTTGCAAGCGGAATAAATTCTCCGTATTCTTTAATAATATCAATTACACGCTGATTTGGTTTCGGGTTGATTCCGCTTTGCGTATAATAGCCCACTTTTATAGTTTCGCCTTTTACAACTCTTCCGCTGTCAAGAGGGATTGTTCCGGTAAGAAGATTTAAAAAAGTAGATTTTCCGGTTCCATTTTTACCGATAATTCCGATACGTTCTCCACGCTGAAAATCGAAACTAAAATTATCCAGAATAACGTGATCTTTGAATTTTTTTGAAATTTTGTGAAGCTCGATAATCTTGCTTCCCATACGTTCCATATTAATTTCAAGTTCGACTTTATTTTCAAGACGACGACTTTGTGCTTTTTCTTTAATTAAATAAAAATCATCCTGACGCGATTTTGATTTTGTCGTTCTCGCTTTTGGTTGGCGACGCATCCATTCTAATTCTTTTACAAATAAGTTTTTAGCTTTGTCAACACTTGCATTTTCAGAAGCAATTCGTTCTTCTTTTTTCTCTAAATAATAAGAGTAATTTCCTTTATATTGATAAAGTTTTCCATTATCCAATTCAATGATTTCATTACAAACACGCTCTAAAAAGAAACGGTCGTGTGTAACCATAAACAACGTAATGTTTTCTTTTGCAAAATAACTTTCAAGCCATTCGATCATTTCAAGATCTAAGTGGTTGGTTGGCTCATCCAGAATCAATAAATCCGGACGATTAATTAAGATAATCGCCAATGAAAGACGTTTCTTTTGTCCACCCGAAAGATTTTTTACTTTAAGTTTAAAATCTTCCAGTTTTAGTTTGAATAGAATTTGCTTGTATTGCGTTTCAAAATCCCATGCATTATGCTGATCCATTCCGTCAAAAGCTTTCTGATATGCTTCTTCGTCGTCTGGGTTTTCAAGCGCTTTTTCGTAAGCTTCAATTATTTTCAAAGTTTCATTATCTGAAGCAAAAATGCTTTCTTCGATCGTCAGTTCTTCTTGTAAATTATTATCTTGAGAAAGAAATGCCATTCTAATTCCTTTTCTCAAAACAACTTGTCCTGTATCTGGTTCGTCCAAACCATTAATAATACTCATAATAGTTGTTTTTCCAGAACCATTTTTGGCAATAAAAGCTATTTTTTGGTCTTTATTAATACCAAATGAGATGTTGTCAAATAAGGTTCTTTCACCAAAAGACTTCGAGATATTTTCGACAGATAAGTAATTCACTTTGTAAAATATGAGTTATAAATTATAAGTTCTGAATGTTTTACAAAACGGAACTTTTTTGCAAAAGTAAGTTATTATATCTCGATTTGCGAATTATTTATGGAGATAGGAATTCAATATTGGACTTAAGTCAAAATAATGAATTTGCTGCGGCGTATTTAGAACAGGTTTTCGAATCAAAGATTCATTTGTTAAGTAATAATGTAAACCATCTTTTGTGGTAATTCCTTCGATTTGATGAAAAGAAAGTTGAAGTTCAATTTTTCTCTTATTACCGGATAGAAAATCATGATTTTTAAAATCATATAATAAGTATAAAAAAGATTTTCCCATTTTTGAATATCCGCAAAGCGCAATCAATTTTTTGTCTTCTATATACGTGGCTCCGGTCACTAATCCTTTAATATCGAGACTGTCTTTGA
The DNA here is from genome assembly GCF_979258275.1 of Flavobacterium sp. AC274. NCBI lineage: Bacteria > Pseudomonadati > Bacteroidota > Flavobacteriia > Flavobacteriales > Flavobacteriaceae > Flavobacterium > Flavobacterium sp. AC274. Next base: position 1,853,935 of record NZ_OZ409852.1, read on the forward strand.
ATTGTGCAATATAATTTCCTGATTGTTTTGGTAAAACATAAATACTGGTTTTTGTAGATTCCCATTGTTTGGTAAACAAGTAAATGCTGTCTTTTGAAACGATAAAAGCTTCACAATCAAAATTTGTTGTGTTATGTTTTTTTAAACTGAAATCACTTTGGTCTGAATACCTAAATGAAATAGTTTCGATAATTGGAGTTTCTTCTAAAAATGATTTTTTTTCTATTTTTAGAATATGTAAATCAGTTCGGTTTCCGGAATAATTATTACCAAAATCACCAATATATAGATATGAGCTGTCTTGTGATATTTCTTCCCAGTCATGATTTACAACTTTGTCTAAAACAACTTTTTTTGAATTTTTCCTAAAGAATCTAATCCGTAAATCGTTTTGTCATGGTCATCATTATGTGTCCATAATAAATTATCGAAAGCAATTATTCCTGATGTTTCCCTTATCGAATCGCTTAGTTTAATAGAGTATTGAGATCGTATTTTTAGGCTTTTATACAAACAACTTCCGTCATTTTCTACAGCCATGGGATTGTAATTCTTGGAAAAAGAGTCCATACATCCGATAATTTGACCGTTTGTCGATGTAAAAATCAAAAATAAATAGAATGTTAATGTTTTCATTACTAGGTTTCTACTTTTTATTTTAAATATAAATGTAAAATAATTATAATTTTTTTATTTTTTTCAGTTTGTAAGAATACGATGTTTTTTATTTATAGTGTATTTTTTTTAGGTAAAATTATGATAAATAAAAATATTACGTTTTAATTATATCAAAATAAGGCATTTCCTTCATTTTGATTTTTTATGGCAATTTTGATGTATTATTTTTGCAAGAAAATAATGCGTATATTAGTCTTAGAATTGAATTATTTATTTGATTTTTAGTAAATTGACATCTATTATTTAAAGATTGTCTTTGTTTTTTGTGTCTTCTTACAATTTCTAACTCATGATAAAAAATGTGAGTTGGAATAGCGAAGCTGTACAAACAGGTTATGGTAATTAAAATTCTATTAACTAAAAAAATGTAAAATTATGAAAGTAGGAATCACCTTTAGTGCTTTTGATTTATTGCATGCCGGACACATTAAAATGCTGGAAGAAGCTAAACAGCAATGTGACTATTTGATTGTAGGTTTGCAGACGGATCCAACGTTGGATCGCCCGGAAAAGAATCGTCCAACACAAACAGTTGTTGAGAGATATATACAGCTAAAAGGTTGTAAATTTGTAGATGAAATAGTTCCCTACGCAACCGAACAAGATTTAAATGACATCTTAACATCCTTTAAAATTGATGTCAGAATTTTAGGTGATGAGTACAAAGAAAAGGATTTTACCGGACGTACTTATTGCGAAGAAAAAGGGATTGAATTATTTTATAATGTACGCGATCATCGTTTTTCTAGTAGTGGCTTGCGAAAGGAAGTGGCTTTTAGAGAATTATCAATCGCTAAATAATTTTTGAAATAGACGAATGAATAAAAACACGAAAATTTATATTGCAGGTCATAAAGGTATGGTCGGAAGTGCCATCTGGAGAACTTTATCAGAAAATGGATTTAGTAATTTAATTGGTGCTTCGAGTAAAGAATTAGATCTTAGAAATCAACAAGCAGTTCGCGATTTCATTAAAAAAGAAAATCCTGAAGTTATTATTGATGCGGCGGCACGTGTTGGCGGAATTTTAGCAAACAATGATTTTCCATATCAATTTATTATGGAGAATATGCAAATTCAGAATAATTTAATTGACTCTGCATTACAAAATGACGTTGATAAATTTATTTTTCTGGGCAGTTCTTGTATTTATCCAAAATTAGCTCCACAACCATTAAAGGAAGAGTACCTGCTTACAGATACTCTTGAGCCAACAAATGAGTGGTACGCTATTGCGAAAATTACAGGCGTAAAAACATGCCAGGCTATTAGAAATCAATTCGGGAAGGATTATGTAAGTCTTATGCCCACAAATTTATATGGAACATATGATAACTTTGATTTAAACACTTCTCACGTTTTGCCTGCCATGATAAGGAAATTTCATGAAGCAAAAGAAAATAATCACGCACCGGTAACCCTTTGGGGAAGTGGTTTACCAATGCGTGAATTTTTATTTGTAGACGATATGGCCAAGGCAGTAGTTTTTGCCTTAGAAAATAAATTACCGGATTATTTATATAATGTTGGGACAGGCGAAGATTTGACAATTAAGGAATTAGCCGAGATAATTCAGGAAATTACAGGTCACAAAGGAGAAATTATTTGGGATTCTACCAAACCAGACGGGACACCAAGAAAATTAATGGATGTTTCTAAAATGCATGAATTGGGATGGAAACATCAGGTTGATTTAAAAGATGGAATTCAAAAGACATACAACTGGTTTTTAGAAAACACGGAAAATTTTAAACAGGTAAAATTATAATAGATTAAATAGATCTAAAATCGTTTGATATAGAAAAAATATGAAAGTAGCATTTATTACAGGAGTAACAGGCCAAGACGGCGCTTATTTAAGTGAGTTTTTATTAAAAAAAGGATATAAAGTTCATGGACTAAAAAGACGTTCTTCATTATTTAATACTGATCGTATTGATCATTTATATCAGGATCCACATGTAGACCACCGCAATTTTTATTTGCACTATGGAGATATGACTGATAGTACGAATTTAATTCGTTTGATCAAGGAAATTCAACCAGATGAAATTTATAATTTGGCAGCAATGAGCCACGTAGCCGTTTCTTTTGAAACACCTGAATATACTGGAAATGCTGACGGATTAGGAACGTTACGAATTTTAGATGCTGTTCGTTTATTAGGTATGGAAAAAAGGTTCGTATTTATCAAGCTTCAACATCTGAACTATACGGAAAAGTTCAGGAAGTACCTCAATCTGAAAAAACACCTTTTTACCCACGTTCGCCTTATGCAGTAGCAAAAATGTATGCTTTTTGGATTACAGTAAATTATCGTGAGGCTTATGGTATGTATGCTTGTAATGGTATTCTGTTTAATCATGAATCTCCAATTCGTGGAGAAACTTTTGTTACGAGAAAAATTACAAGAGCTACAGCCAGAATTGCATTAGGGTTACAGGATAAATTATATCTTGGAAATTTAGATGCAAAACGAGATTGGGGACATGCTAAGGATTATGTTCGCATGATGTGGATGATTTTGCAGGCTGATGAACCAGAAGATTGGGTAATTGCAACAGGTAAAACTACAGCAGTAAGAGATTTTGTACGTATGAGTTTTGCTGAAGTAGGTGTAGAACTTGAATTTAAAGGAGAAGGAGCAGAGGAAAAAGGATATGTAAAAGCATGTAATAATCCTGAATTTCAAATAGAGATAGGCAAGGAAGTACTTGCTGTTGACCCTAAATATTTTAGACCTACAGAAGTTGATTTATTAATTGGAGATCCTACAAAAGCAAAAACCAAACTAGGCTGGGAGTGTAAATATGATTTACAAAGTCTTGTACAGGATATGATGCAAAGTGATTTGAAGCTAATGCAGAAGGATCAATATTTGAAAGATGGAGGCTACAGAACGTTAAATTATTTTGAGTAGTCAAATTACCGAAAAAGTATTTTATTTAGGAGTTGTTTTAATCATCGGTATTTATCTATGGCAGTAAATCAATTAAAGGTTGGTGCATTACTATCTTATGTTGTACTAATACTAAATAATATAGTAGGGCTTGCATATACCCCATTTATGCTACGTATGATGGGGCAAAGTGAATATGGTTTGTATTCTTTAGTAGCCTCCGTTATAGCGTATTTAACGATACTTGATTTTGGGTTTGGAAATGCAATTATCAGGTATACTTCTAAATTTAGAGCTCAGGACAAATTAGATGAGCAATTTTCCATGTTTGGAATGTTTATAATTCTATATTCGATTATTGGAGTAATTGCTTTCATTGCAGGATTGTGTTTGTACTATAATGTAGATTCTATGTTTGGTAAAACAATGACGATTGAGGAACTGGGCAAGGCTAAGATTATGATGCTTCTAATGGTATTTAATATAGCTTTTACGTTTCCATTAAGCATTTTTGGTGCTATTATTACTGCTTATGAAGACTTTATTTTTCAAAGAATTATCCAGATTGTTCGAATAATACTCAACACAGGTGTTATGATCCTATTGTTAAAAATTGGTTATAAGGCAATCGCTATTGTAGTTGTCACGACCATTTTTAATTTAGTGACGTTGTTGATTAATTATTTCTATTGTAGGTATAAAATAAAAATAAAAATATACTATAAGAAAGTTGATTGGAGTTTCTTAAAAGAGGTTGCATTGTATTCATTTTATATCTTCTTAAGTATGATTATGGATCGTATTTATTGGGGCACAGGGCAATTTATATTGGGTATGTATGTTGGTACAGCTGCCATTGCTGTCTTTTCAATCGCTATTTCACTACAAAATATGTATATGAGCTTTTCAGCTTCAATTGCAAATGTGTTTTTACCTAAAATCACAAAAATGATTACCGAAGGACAATCTGAAAAAACCATTTCAGATTTGTTTATAAAGACCGGAAGAATTCAATTTATTATTATTTCATTTGTTTTGGTGGGTTTTATTATTTTCGGGCAACAATTTGTTGTTCTGTGGGCTGGTAAAAGCTATGTTGAGGCCTATATAATAGCATTATTGTTTTTTATTCCCTTGACAGTTCCATTAATACAAACAATAGGGATTACTATTCTGCAAGCTCGAAACCAAATGAAATTTAGATCATTACTTTATATCTGGATTGCTTTTTGTAGCCTTGGATTGCAATTTTTACTTGCGAAAAAATATGGTGGAATAGGTGTGGGAATAGGAATTTCATCAGGTTTGTTTTTAGGGCAAATTGTAATAATGAACATTTATTATTATAAAAAACAAAAAATTGATATCCCTTACTTTTGGAAAGAGATTGCTAAAATGTCTATTGTTCCTTTAATTTTAGGCGCGTCCGTATATTATTTATCTACATTTTTTATTATAAATACAATCATGGATTTGTTATTAGGAATAGTACTTTTTAGCATTGCTTATATACCACTTTTCTGGATATTTAGTATGAATAAATTTGAGAAAGATCTATTTGGAGGCCCATTAAAAAAACTTTTTTGAGAAGATGAAGCTTATAATATTAGCTTAAAGAAAAAATAAAATTGTTGTAATACTTAAATATATTAAAAGAGAAAATGAGTAAAATTTATCTATATTGGTTTAATAAAAAAGGAAAATTCGGAAACTTTGGAGATGAGTTAGGGCCGTATATCATACAAAAACTCTCAGACAAAGAAGTTTATCAAGTACCTATACCAAGAAGCTCAATTAAGTTAATCCTTGCTTATATAAAAGCAGTTTTTTATAAATATCACAGTATAAATATATTTAAATCTGTTTTAAAGACACTATTCCTAAATGGGAAGTATATCATATCTGTTGGTAGTATAATTGGCTGGGGAAGTGGGAAACGAATAGTTTGGGGAAGTGGTATTTTATTTGCAAATGAAAAAGTTGACAATGGAACATTTCTAGCTGTTAGAGGTAAATATACTCAGAACAGATTAAAAGAATTGGGATATAATTATCCTGAAGTTTTTGGTGATCCGGCTTTACTTTTGCCGTTAGTATATCCGGTGACTTTGACAAAAAAATATAAATTAGGATTGGTTCCTCACCATACGCAATTTGAGCATTTTGCTCATTTTGAAGATAAATTCGGCATAAAAGTAATTAACTTAATTGGTGATGTCGAATCTATAATTGATGATTTTGCCAGCTGTGAAACTATTATTTCTTCATCACTTCATGGTGTTATTGTGGCACATGCCTATAAAATTCCGGCTTTGTGGTATGAATATCCTAAAATAAAATGGCATGGTGAAAATATTAAATTCTTGGATTATTTTTCTTCTGTTGATATTGATGAATATGCACCATTTCCTTTAAAAGAGAGTGATTCGTTTGATGTAGATAGTGAAATAGAGAATGTTCAGAGAAATCTTGACAAGGCTAATATTAATATGGATTTAAAAATTATTCAGGACAAACTTATTGCTGTAGCTCCATTTAGTGTATTGCCAAAATTTGCTAATCAGCTTTAATTGATAAAACGATTCTATAAAATTGATTAAATAAAGTAAAGAAATAAGTAAATGAGATTTAGATATGATATTGGATTCCTACGGGCATTAGCCGTTTTTATAGTTGTTTTTTTCATTATAAAATACCGTTTTTTCAGGGTGGTTTTATTGGGGTTGATATTTTTTTGTGATAAGTGGTTTTCTTATGACCAGTATAATTTTAAAGGGTTTTGACAGAGATTTTTTCTCTATTAAAGATTTTTATATAAGACGTTTTGAAAGAATTGTTCCTGCACTAGCAGTAATGATGCTTTGTGTTTTAATAATAACATTTTTTATTTATTTTCCTGTCGATTTAAAGCAGGTCTCTGTATATACATTTTTTTCAGGTTTATTTTTATCAAATTATTATTACTTATTTAATTCAGATTATTTTGATGCCTCTTCACAAACCAACATATTATTACATACTTGGTCACTTTCTGTAGAATGGCAGTTTTACATAATTTATCCACTTTTTTTAGTACTATTAAAAAAGTTTTATCTTAAGAGAAAAAAGGAATTTAACGCCATATTTCTAGCTATTACTTTCTTTTCTTTTCTTTTGGTAATTGTTTTTAATAATTTTTTGCCATCCTCTTATAGCAAAATCAGCTTTTTTTCATTTACTCATAGAGCCTGGGAAATGATGTTTGGCGGGATGGCATTTTTATACAAAGATTTTTTTGAAAACAAAATATCAGATTTTTTAAAAATATATTGATTGGTCTGAGTATTATCGTTATTGCGATTAGTATCATTTGTTTAAATGAAACTTACTCCTGGCCTTCCTCGTTAACACTTTTACCCGTAATTGGAACTTTTCTGGTGATTGCTTTAAATAAGGAATATAATTTTTATAAAAATTCAACTATACAGTATATAGGAAATATTTCTTACTCTTGGTATTTGTGGCATTGGCCTATATGTGTTATAGCAAGATACTTTGATTATAAAGGTGTTGAGGTAACAGCATTGTTGATAATTATTTCTTTGCCATTGGCTAGCATATCTTATGAGTTTATTGAAAAAAGGTCTAAACTTATCTCTTTGAAAAAGATGATTATAGGCTCTTCATTTGTTATTCTTATTTCTTTAATTGGAATTTTTGCAACTCCAAATAAATACTTGTTTTCTAAAGACGCAGTGTTACTTTCAGAATATAAAGATCATTATGATGAAAACAGGAGAAAACAATTTCATTCTGGTGTATGTCATAATGTTAGTAAAGTAGATTATAAAAAATGTTTATGTATAAACGTAAAAAAGAAAAATATTTTATTGTTGGGCGATAGTCATGCCGGGCAATTTTCACTCTCTTTTAGAAAAAAGTTAGATAGTACAAAATTTAACTTTATGGAACATACAGTTGTTGGCAGTTTCCCGTTGATTAATGCAAAAGGAGAGAAAAGAGCATCTCGACAATTTAAAAGCATATTTAATAAATTTATTGTAGAACATAAAAGCAATATTGATGTGATCTTACTTTCATGTAATTGGATGAATTACCCTAATTCAGCGGGATATACTTCTAATGAAGAATTAGTTAATGATGTTAATGCTACAATTAATGAGTTGAAAAAAATGGGAATAAAAAAAGTTCTCGTCATGGGGCAGGGAGAAGAGTACAATATTGATTATCCAAGAGTTATTGCATTTAATTTAGAAGGGAAACTTGGGAAATCATATGTAAATCAAGAATCAGTGATATTAAACAATGATTTAAAAAAACTCGTTCCGCCGGAAAACTATATTAATATTTTTTTAGACAATAAAATTAAGCATTATGATCCCGTAAACAAAGTACCCTACATGTTTGATGATGATCACATGACGATTTACGGAGCCGATCAGATTGTTGATCTCTTACTTAAAAAAATATTTTTTAATATGGGGAAAAGAAAAATTGCTTTTATTTTATACCAGTTTGGTGTAATATCTGGTAGATCAAATGGTGTAAGAAGCCAGGCATTATCGGCTTGTAACATTTTGAATGAATTTGGTGATGAATGTATTTTAATAAACGGATGGGAGCATTATGATTGGAAATCATTTGATGCAATTCATATTTATGGTTATGATACTGCTATACATACTTTTGTTAAAACATTATCATTTAAAAATCCAAATATATTTATATCGCCAATTATAGATTCTACTAAGCCATATTCTATTTATAAATGGGCAACCTTTAATGGTTTTGAAAAATTAAGATTATACAGTAATAATTATGCATTGCGTAAAGCGCTACATTTAGTAAAAGGAGTATGTGCCAGAAGCGAACATGAAGCTAAATTTTATAAAGAATCTTTTGGAATCGATTCGAAAAAAGTTTTTAACATACCGCTATCTTATGGTGTAGAAGCGCCAGAAAATATTCAAAGTATTTTAGAAAGAAAAGAAAATTTTTGTTTTCATTTAAGTTCTCTTTATCAGGATAGAAAAAATGTAATTAGATTAGTTGAGGCTGCAAAAAAATATAACTTTAAACTTGTTCTTGCAGGCAATAAAGGTAGTGATACGGAATTCTTAAAAATTCAACAAGCCATCGGTAATGCAACGAATATAAAGGTTTTAGGGTTTGTGTCTAATGAAGAATTAAAAAAATATACTCAAAGGCAAAAGTTTTTGCGCTTCCAAGTACAAATGAAGGAGTGGGGATAGTTGCTATGGATGCTGCTGTTTACGGATGTAATATTGCAATGACTAACCTTAAGGGACCAGTAGAATATTATCCAAATATTAAAACAGTAGAAATCTTAAACCCATATAATATTGATGATATCGGTGAGAAAATTGTTAAACTTCTTAAGGAAAATAATGATGAAAAACTTTATCAGTATATGCTTTTAAATTTTTCTGCAAAGAGTATCTATTTTAAATTGAAAAATATGTACGATGGTTGTAACTAGACGAGGTAAAACTAATAGCATCAAAATTAACGGTTCGAAATTTAACCTAATATTGAACGTGTTTTTTCTATTATTGAATTAATCCTTAATGATAAAAGCAGAAAATTTCACCTATCTAGGTATTGCATTGTCTCTTATTGGAGTGCCATTAGGCATGTATTTTAATTATTTATTTCCTTTTGTTAAATGGTCACCGATATTTATGTTTCTATCTGTGATCCTTATAATATCATATAAGAATTTATTTTTAGGAAAGTTACCATCGTATAATAAATGGTTTACGATTCTAATTGCCTTCCAATTACTAATGCTTATTTATGGCTTACCTTCCGATAAATTAACTTTCCAATATATAAGCTTTCATGGTTATATTATTTTTCTAGTATTTGCGCTAGCCAGTAATAAAAACGATGTGTCATATGACAAAATTATATTGTTTACTTTTTACGTTTCAGCATTGTGCACATTTTTTGGGGCGTATTTTATTTGGAAAGGTCTTGTAACTGGTGATGAAGCTTGGCAATTAAGACAAGATCAACAAGATTATGCCCTTGAAGCCTTTACAATAGCTAATGGTGCAATAATTAATTACACTAGTATTTTATGTTTGCGTTTCAAAAATAAATTTGTTAAGATTTTATTATTGCTTGTATTTGCATTAGATATTTACGTTCTGTTTATGTCTACAAAAAGAACACCGGTATTCGTTGCTATAATCATAGCAATATTGTATTTATATCGAACTGGTTCTGTAAATAAAGCCTTAGTTCTTAAATATTTTAAGATTCTATTATTGATAATTGTTGGTTTTGTGGTTGCTTATATTAATATTGAAGCCTTACAAAAAATCATCGATAAATTTGCATATGATTTCTATAGTGGAGTGCTTAATATCTTAGGAAATACAGATATTAGAGACACTTCCGGTTCTGCGATTGCAAGATATAGAAGCAGGGAGTGGGCCTATAATTACATAGATAATAATTTTGACTTTTTTAATTACATCTTCGGAGGAGGCTATATGACCCGATGGCTTGATAACCCTCTTTTACAATCTTATCTGGATATGGGCATATTTGGTTTTATTATGTATGTATTGCTAATATTGGTTTTTCCAATCAAAAATTATTTCAAAATAAACAATATTCTTACACTTTTTGCTTTTCTACTATGTATATACAATATAATGGCATCTATTAGTTCAGGTAATCCATATCTTTATATGAAGCACATTCCTGTTGTATTTTTAGTTTTTACATTGAATTTAAAAGAGAAGAAGTATATAATAACATAGATACATTATCAAGTTTTTAGGGTTAATATAATTTTAAATAGAAAAGTAAAATATCACTACATTAATTGAATGAAAAATCTAATAATAGTTTATCATTATATAGCCCACTATCGTGTGCCTATTTTTAAAGAATTAGCTAAATCAAATGAGTTTGATCTTAAAATTGTTACAGGTTTTGAAACTGATGCAAGAATTAAAATAGCATTAGAAAATGATCTTCATAATAATAAAATCAATTTTCATAAGGTAAAAAACATTTGGCTATTCAGAAATTTGTTTCTATATCAAAAAGGACTGCTAAAATATATTTTGAAAAGAGATAACAAAACATTTATTTTTTAGGAAATCCATATTTTTTATCTACTTGGACTGCGATTATTTTGTGTAAATTTTCAGGAAAAAGAGTTCTTATTTGGACTCATGGTATTACAAAAGAAATAAATGGTTTAAAACTGCTTGTTTACAAAACATTATGGATGTTGTCAGATGATATATTATTATATGGCAATTATGCTAAAAAGCAAATGATTTCTAAAGGTATAGATCCTAAAAAAATGCATGTTATATATAATTCATTGGATTATAATAAACAAGTTGAAGTAAGGAATAAATTAGATAAATCGGATGTCTATAGAAACCATTTTAATAATGATTTCCCTGTAGTTATTTTTTCAGGAAGATTGAATAAAGTTAAAAGATTAGAATTAATACTTGAATCTCAAAAAGTATTACATGATAGAAATGTTTTTTTTAATGTAATTTTTGTTGGCGATGGTCCAGAAATAGTTAAACTTAAAGAAATTGTTAATGATTATAATCTGGATAATTTTAATTGGTTTTTTGGCTCATGTTACGAAGAGTCCAAAATGGGGGAATTATATTTCAATGCTGATGTTTGCTTAGCACCAGGAAATGTTGGACTCACAGCCATGCATTCTATGGTTTATGGAACACCAGTAATTACTCATTCAGATTATTCACAGCAAATGCCTGAATTTGAATCAGTAGAAAAGGGAGTTACAGGAGATTTTTTTGAAAAAGATAATATTGATGACTTAGTTTTAGTATTACATAAGTGGCTAAATAAAACCCATACAGAAAAGGTAGAAATAAGTAATTATTGTATTAACGTTATTGATGAAAAGTATAATCCGATTGTACAAAAAAATTAATAACTAAAGTATTAAACAATGAAGTTGTATAGTTTTTTAAAGAAAAATATAAAGCATTTCGGATGTACTACATAAGGTTTAAATTTAATTTAACTGACGTACATTCTACATTTTATGTAGGAAAAAAATGTTATATCGGGAAAAATTTTAAAGCAGGAGCATATTCTTACGTAGGAAATAGAAGTATAATATATCCAAATGTTACTTTAGGGGAATATTCAATGATTGCCGGCGATGTTAAGATATTAGGAGGGGATCATACTTTTAATCATCCTGGAATACCAATTATTTTTTGTGAAAGAGGCGTTTTGGAAAAAACTGTAATTGGTAAAGATGTTTGGGTAGGTTCAAGTTCTATTATATTAACAGGAATTACTATCGGCGATGGAGCTATTGTTGCCGCAGGCTCCGTTGTAACAAAAAACATTGAACCGTACGCTATTGTAGGTGGTGTTCCAGCTAAATTTATTAAATATAGATTTGAAAATGATGAAGAAAGATTGATACACAGTAAATTTCTTTCAAAAAAATCAATCAAATTAATTTTACAGATTCTGATTTATGTGCTAATAAACCCGATCATGCTTTAAACTCTCTTTGAAAAATTATCTAACCAAATTACTAAATAATGAAAACGTTTTTTGTTTTAGAGTGATGAATTTTTAATCAAATTGTAGTTTAATCATAATTCAAGAGAAATAGTTTTTCAAGAAAATTAATAATAGAAATAAAAAATGAATTTAAAAGTTATTATTCCTAAGTATATACCCCAGTTAATGTTTTTATTATTAATCCCTGTTTATATGTATGATTGGTATAGATATGTTAGATATTCTGGAGCTACAGGATTAAAAGGTAAAAATAAATTGTTAGGTCGTATTGTAGCTGACTATCATGTATTAGAAAAAGGACTTACCATGGCAGATACGCGATTAGGATTCGGTAGAGCACGTGTTATTGATTTGATGAGTTATTGTAGTCTATTTGTCAAAACTTATGGTTATTGCGATGGTCAGGTGCATCATGCAGTTTCAACTATATTGGAATACAAATATTTTCATATGAAAGCGAATTATAGATTAGATGAAGAGTTATTAAATGAGATAAATAGATTCGAAATTCAGTATAAAGATATTTTACCAAGTCAACAACAAATTATATCTAAAGATTTTTACTTTAAAGACATTGAAAATGATTTTGAATTATTTTCTAACTCAAGAAGAAGTATTCGCAACTATTCTGAAAAAGAACTTGACGTTAAATTGATTGAGCAGGCTATTTCATTAGCACGTAACGCACCATCCGTATGTAATAGACAGTCAATTAGAGTTCATGTATTTTCAGATAAGGAAACGGTTCAAAATATGTTGAAAGTTCAGGCTGGTAATCGGGGTTTTGGCCATCTTGCAGATAAAGTCATTGCTGTAACTGCTGAATTAGGAGCTATGCATGGCCTGTTTGAACGCAACCAGGCTTTTGTAGATGGAGGTATTTGGTCAATGAACCTTTTATATGCGTTGCATTACTACAAAATAGCTGCGTGTCCATTAAACTGTAGTAATTCTATAAAAAAGGACAAGCTTTTAAGAAAATATGGGAAAATAGGAGAATCAGAAACATTTATAATGTTAATTAGTATTGGTAATATAGCAGATACTTTCAAAATTGCATCTTCTCCTAGAAAACCGGTAGAGGAAATAGCTAGTTTTCATTAAGAAATAAATAAATAAAATAAATTATAAAGAGTATTTATGAAAAAAATAGGAATTATAACCATTCTAAATGTAAATAATTATGGGGCAGAGTTGCAAGCTTTTGCCTTACATCATAAACTCAAAATAATGGGATATGATAATGAAGTAATTAATTATTTATATTATAAAAACCCTAAATACATAAAGGAATCTTTGTCCTCTCCGTTAGTTAAAGTTAAAAAGATTAATAAAATAAAAGATTTTATTTTAAAATGGATTGATATCTTTAGTAGGATAACAAATCCAAAACTATCAAAAACGAGGCGCGCTCGTTTCGATAGTTTTCATAAAGAAAATACAGATTTGTCAAAAGTATACAATAGTTACTCCTTTTTGTATAATACTGACTTACAATACGATACGCTGATTGTGGGCAGCGATCAGGTATGGAACCCAAATAACGGGACAAATTTAGACCCTTATTTTTTAACATTTGCGAAATCCGGAGTAAAAAAATCTCATATGCATCAAGTTTTGGCGTTAGTGATATAAATCCAGTTTTACATAATCAATATAAAAAATGGTTGAATAATATTGATTTTCTAGCTACGCGGGAACAGGATGGAGTCAATATTATTAAAAAAATTACAGAAAGAGAAGCAACTCATGTAGTAGATCCTACACTTTTGTTGACAAAAAAAGAATGGGAAGGACTTATGGTACCTTATGAAAGTAATGAGCCCTATATTCTTTTATTCATTTTTAAAAATTCAAAGTATGTTACTGATTTTGCTTTGGATTTACAGAAAAAAACAGGCTACAAAATTATTAGAATTTGTAAAAATGAGATGCGGGTTGAATCGGATAATAAGATATTAAATATTCGGGATTTTGGTCCATTAGAATTTTTGGGACTTTATGCGAAAGCATCAATAGTATTAACCACGTCGTTCCATGGTACAGTGTTTTCTTTAATATTTGAAAAACCATTTTATACAATTGCACCTAAAAGTAAAAATAATAACAGTAGACAACAGGGATTATTAAATTTAATTAAACACCCTGAACGACTTATAATGGAAGGCGATACTTTTCCCGATGGAAAATATTTTGACATAGATTTTAAATTAATAAAAAATATTTTAGATGATGAAAGACAGAAATCAATTTTATTTTTAGAGAATGCATTGAAACATAGATTAAGGCTTTAAAATAATTGTTAAAATGAAAAATGATATAGAATACAATGATGTAGTTGAAACTTTAAATATGAAAAATACGCGACACAAATTTTCTCTCAAAAATAAAATGATGAGAGTAATTTGGTCAATTGTTTCAGTTTTTTTATTTCGTCCTTTTTCACTTAGGGTTTTTAAAAAATGGCGCGTATTAGTTCTCAAATGTTTTGGTGCAAAACTAAGTTGGACGAGTATGATCAATTCCAGTGTAAAAATTTGGGCACCTTGGAACCTACAAATGGGAGATTACTCTTGTTTAGGACCAAATGTAGATTGTTATAATCAAGGTGAAATTTGTATTGGTTCTAATGTAACAATATCTCAAAAAGTATATTTGTGTGCTTCAACCCATGACTATACATCGATAAGTAATACCTTAATTTTAAAAAAAATCATTATTGAAGATAGAGCTTGGATTGCTGCTGATGCTTTTATAGGGCCTGGAGTCAGTATAGGCAGTGGGGCAGTTGTAGGTGCACGATCTGCAGTTTTTAAAGATATTGCGCCATGGACAGTAGTGGGTGGAAATCCTGCAAAATTTATAAAACAAAGAATACTAATATAATTTACGTTATAGATATTTATGATTTCAATACTAATACTCACTAAAAACGAAGAACAAGATTTACCAGGTTGCTTAGCATCAATAGCGTGGAGTGATGACATACATGTATTCGATTCGTTTAGTGATGACAAAACTGTAGCAATCGCTAAAAATGCAGGTGCTACAGTTACACAACGTGTTTTTGATAATTGGTCGGCACATCAAAACTGGGGTTTATCTAATATAAAATTCAAATATCCGTGGGTACTTTATATTGATGCAGACGAAAGGGTTTCAGAATCTTTACTAAATTCGATAAAAGCTCTTAAACCGGATAAAGACTCAAATTTTGTTGCCTATGAGATTAGGAGAAGAGATTTTGCATGGAATGGAAAATGGCTAAAACATGCACAAATGTCCCCTTTCTATTTAAGACTGTTCCGCCCAGATAAAATGCGCTATGAAAGATTAGTAAATCCGGTTTCTATTCCGGATGGTCCGGTTGATAAAATTGATGGTTTTTTAGATCATTATCCTTTTTCTAAAGGATTTAAATTTTGGATACAGCGACACTTAAGTTATGCCGATATGGAAGCTTTAACAAGAGTAAAAGATTTGGATCAGGAGGTTACTTTTTCTTTCAGAAAAGCTTTATTTAGTAAAGATTTTACAGAGAAAAGATACCATCAAAAAGGATTGTTTTACAAATTACCGGGGCGTCCTATAATAAAATGGCTCTATATGGTAATTATACGAAGAGCATTTTTAGATGGAAGTGCAGGTTTAACATATGCGACTTTACAATCGATTTATGAGTATTTTATTGTTTTGAAAAGCAAAGAATTACTCAGTCAAAAAAAGAAATAAAATAATTCTTAGCTAATCGTAATTTATGAAGGTTTCAGTTATAACAGTTTGCTACAATAGAAAGGCAACCATTAAGCAATCTATAGACAGTGTTTTAGATCAGGATTATCCAAATATAGAGTATATAATCATAGATGGTAATTCGTCAGATGGTACTCAGTCTATTATTGAATCTTACTCAGATAAAATCGCTCATTATATTTCTGAATCCGATAAAGGAATGTATGACGCAATTAATAAAGGTTTAAAATTAGCTACGGGAGATATTATTGGATTAATGCATTCTGATGATACCTTTTATGATAGTAATGTTGTTTCTAAAATAGTCAATACATTTTTAATGTCTTCTAATGCTGATGCTGTTTATGGAGATGGTATTTATGTTACAAATGATGCTGAAGAAAAAATAATTCGAAATAGAATTGGCGGACAATATAATTTTGAAAAATTAAAATCGGGTTGGTTACCATTGCATCCAACGGTCTATATTAAGAAATCAATTATTGAAAAATACGGTTATTATAGTTTGGATTTTAAAATAGCTTCTGATACTGAATTTTTATTACGATACCTGTTCAAATACAAAATAAATATTATTTATATGAATGAATATGTGGTGAAGATGAAAATGGGAGGATTAAGTACTGACTATAAAAGAGTATTTCATGTTCTATCTGAAGATTATAAGATTTATAAATATCATAATCTTTCAGCTTTTAAAGCTGTTTTTCAGAAAAAATTTTTAGCATTAACACAGTATTTAAAATAATATAAAATATAAGATTCTCACAGATGAAAACTTTAAATAAATTATCTGGTCACAATTTTTCGCGTTATTTTAAGCTCTTATTTGTAGTTTGGGATTTAGTCTTATTGAATATATCTATACTGTTATCCGGAGTTGCTGGCTTTGGTAGTATTGATAAACTTTTTTAACACAGGTTCAAACAGTTTCATTACTGAGTAATTTAGTTTGGATTACTTTGCTTTTATATAATGATTCATTTAGGATTGTAAGGATAGAATCTATAGAATCTATATTGAAGAGAACAATTAAAAAAATCGCTATTCACTCTGCTTTTATCACAATCTTTGTTGTTTTTTTAAATTATACAGATGTTTCAAAATGGTGTTTAATTTATTTTTATTACTTTTTCTTTTCTTTAATTATAATATCACGCTATTTATCTATAAGACTTTTAATGTATATAAGAGCCCAAGGGTATAATTTTAAAAGTTATATTATTGTAGGAGCGAATGATACAGGCGAAAGAATGCGTAAGACATTATCAACGAATCTTACGTATGGATATCGTTTTCTAGGTTTTTTTGACGAGAAAGTCGATCCATTTGCTTTTATTTCGGGACCAGTTGTAGGTGATTTTAATGATGTTGAAGAATTTATTATTGCAAGAAATGTTGATGAAATGTATGTAGCATTGCATATTGATAATATTTCGGTAATAAATAATTTGATACGAATTTGTGAGCATAATATGGTTCGAATTAAATTCATTCCGGATTTTCAGCTCTATACGAAATCAAGTAAAGTCGAAATTTTATTTCACGATAATACACCTGTACTTACATTTCGACGTGAACCTTTAGAATTTACAGTAAACAGAATACTAAAAAAAGGATTTGATGTTTGTTTTTCTCTAGCAGTAATTTTATTGATATTTCCGTGGTTATTTCCTATTTTAGTACTGATTATTAAATTAGAATCACCAGGGCCAGTTTTTTTAAGCAGCAACGTTCAGGAAGAGATAATCAGGCTTTTGCATGTTTAAAATTTAGAAGCATGCGTGTTAATGATTTATCAGACTCTAAGCAAGCCGGTAAAGGGGATAGTCGTATCACTAAGTTCGGAGCTTTTATGCGTAAAACTTCTATTGATGAACTTCCTCAGTTTTTTAATGTTTTCCTTGGAAATATGTCTGTTGTAGGGCCAAGACCTCATATGATAAATCATACAAAACAATATACCGACTTGATTAATAATTATTTGGTTAGGCAGTATGCAAAACCTGGAATCACTGGTTGGGCTCAGGTAAATGGTTTTCGAGGTGAGACAAAAAGGTTCTTGATATGGAAAATAGAGTAGAATTTGATATTTGGTATATTGAAAACTGGAGTCTTTTATTAGATATCAGAATCATAATAAAAACAGTTGTCAATATATTTCAGGGAGAAGAAAATGCTTATTGAAAATTTAAGAACAAACAATACGTCACAATTATAATCAATATTTTTAATCTTAATATATGTTAAGTCAAATTACAATCCTAATGAAATATAAATCACCTGTTTTTATAAAAACAACATGTCTTTTATCCCTTATATTTTTGCTTTTTTCCTGTGCTTCACGAAAAGATATAGTTTATTATCAAAATATTGATACAATTAAAGCAGGTCAAAATACAAATTCTTATGAAGTGAAAATTCAGCCGGATGATTTATTAATGATAATTGTTTCAGCTGAAGATCCTGAAATTGCACTTCCTTTTAATTTGACAACTGTTGCTACGCAAAACAACGCAAATTTACTAGCTGCTACAAGTCAGAGTGTAATTCAGTCATACCTGGTAGATAAAAATGGAAATATTGAATTTCCTGTTTTGGGAAAATTACAAATAGGAGGATTAACCCGCACAGAAGCATTACAGCTTTTAAAAGATAAGATAGCGGTTTATATTAAAAACCCAATTATCAATATGCGAATAATGAATTTTAAGATTTCCATGCAAGGTGAAGTCAATATTCCCGGAACTTATACCGTTACATCAGAAAGAGTTACTTTGATTGAAGCTTTGAGTATGGCAAAAGACATGACTATATATGGCAAGAGAGATAATATTTTGGTAATTAGAGAAGTTAATGGTGTTAAATCGTATAATAGAGTAGATATTACAAAAGCTGATTTTATAAATTCTCCATTTTATTATTTAGCACAAAATGATGTAGTTTATATAGAACCAAATAGGACTAAAGTGAATGCTTCTGCTGTAGGACCTAATACGTCTGTAATAATATCAGCTGTTTCTATTTTAATATCACTTTCTGTTCTAATCTTTAAATAAAATTAAATAAAAAAATGCATACACAGGACTTTTACAATGAGATAGATAATAAAAGCGAAGAGGTAAATCTTAGGGAACAGTTAGATAAATATATAATTAATTGGCTATGGTTTTTATTAAGTGTGGTGATTTGTTTAATAGGTGCCTTTTTATACTTACGTTATTCGACACCAATTTATGAAGCTACTACCGCCATATTGGTTAAAGATGAAAAAAAGGAGGAATGCTTTCAGAACTATCAGCTTTTTCAGATTTAGGAATTGGAGTAGGATCTGTTAATAACGTTGATAATGAAATCGAAATATTAAGATCCAGAACTATTATTGAAAGTACTGTAAAAAGATTAAATCTAAATATTAATTTAGTAGCAGAAGGTAGTGTTGTGGATCGGGATATATATCAAGATTCTCCAATAAGAGTTAATTTTATTAGCAAAACACATTTATTTAATGATGCTAAATCAGTTTTAAATTATAATTCCTTAACAGCTAATACTTTTGAATTAACAAATGAATTAGATAGTGAAAACATAATTTTAGCAGCAAAAAAAGTATTTAATTATGGTGAACAAATCCCAACTAGTTTAGGGATTATGGTTATAGATAAAACCATTAATATTGTAGCTAAGACCTCTGTACACTATAAGTCCATAAAGATTTTCTTAAATTCGATTGAAAGTGTTGCCGAGAGCTATAAAAGCAGAATTGATGTTGAGCCTATTAGTAAAACAAGTAGCGTAGTAAATATTTCAATTACTGATCCTGTACAGAGAAGAGCAGAGGTTTTTCTGGACAATATGATTCAAATTTATAATCAGGATGCAGCTCAGGATAAGAATTTTATTTCTGAAAACACGTCACAATTTATAGCAGGCAGGTTAGCTTTAATCGCAAAAGAACTTGACGGAGTTGAGCAAGATGTCGAAAGCTTTAAACAAACAAACAAATTAACCGATATTGAATCTGAAGCGAAATTATTTATAGAAGGCTCAAGTGAATATGACAAAAAAGGAGTAGAAACAGAAATTCAATTAAACGTGGTTTCGTCTTTGTTAGATTTTATAAAAAAAGCACTAATTCTGATTTATTACCTACTAATTTAATAACAGCAGATGGCGACGACACTAGCGGATTGATTACCTCTTATAACCAAATGGTTTTAGATCGTAATCGTATTTTAAAATCGGCAACAACAGAAAACCCGTCGGTAATAAAATTAGATCAGCAGATTTCCTCTTTAAAATCAAACATGACTGCGAGTTTAAAACGTATGCAGTCTAATTTACAAATTCAAAATAGGAACATCCAGAATCAGGAAAATCTTTTAAACAATAAAATTGGTAAAATCCCAGTTCAGGAACGTCAATTCAGGGTAATTGCAAGACAACAAAAAGTAAAAGAAGAATTGTATTTGTATTTATTGCAAAAAAGAGAAGAAACTGCCATTTCCTTAGCTGCTACAGAACCAAATGCTCGTGTTATAGATATGGCTAAAGCAGGAAAATTTCCTGTAAGTCCTAAGAAAAAAATAATATATCTAGCTGGAATATTAATGGGATTACTAATTCCTTTTGGATTTATTTATGTAGATGATTTATTAGATACAAAAATTAAAAGTAAATTAGATTTAGAAGGGAAAACACAAATTCCATTTATTGGAGATATACCAACATCTAATGACATTGGTGAATTAATAAAATCTGAAAGCAGAACCAGTTCTGCGGAGGCTATCAGGATTGTGAGAACCAATTTGGAGTTCATGCTTAATAAAGTACCAGAAGGAACTGCTAAAACTTTATTTGTTACGTCTACTTTTTCATCAGAAGGTAAAACATTTATATCTGTTAATTTGGCTGCAACATTTGCTCTCTCAGGCAGAAGGGTTTTATTAGTTGGTATGGATATTAGGAATCCAAAATTTGCAGAATATATAGATGTTTCTTCTTTAGGTTTAACGAACTATTTATCATCTAGTGAAAGTAATATTGAGGATTATATTGTAAAACACCCAGGTTACGAGAATTTCTTTATTCTTCCTTCAGGTGTAGTTCCGCCAAATCCTGCTGAATTGTTGATGAGTAAAAAAGTAGATCAGCTTTTTGAAAAATTTAAAAAAGAATATGACTATATTATTGTTGATACAGCTCCTGTAAGTTTGGTTACAGATACTTTATTAGTGGCTAAAAATGCTGACACATTTGTATATGTAATGCGCGCAAATGTTTTAGAAAAACGTATGCTTTCTATTGCAAATACTTTTTATAAAGAGGGCAAATTACCAAATATGTGTATTCTTCTTAACGATACTGACTCTACAAAAGGCTATGGTTATGGCTATGGCTATGGTACTACAGAAGAAAAAAATCTTGGCACAAAAAACTTTTTTCTTAGTAGAAAAAAACAATTATATAAAAAAACGGTTCAATAAGTTGAACCGTTTTTTTGTTTTACAACTGTTTTAAATTTTAAATATTGATGTTTTAAAATTTAAAGAACTGATTGTTAGATATTATTTCTTTTAAATTAGCTATGTTGTTTACTTTTATTCTTTTATTGAATGAAGCTATATGTTTACTATGATGAACATCTGTGCCCGTAAAATCGTACATTCCTTTTTTTAGAAGATGATCTGCAACTTTGGTAATTGTTTCACCATAATAACCTACTAAAGCAAGTAAATTTAATTGAAATAAACATCCTGCCTTTTTTAGCTTTTCATACTCATTCAGGTTTTTATGATAAAACAAATACCTTTCCGGATGGGCTAATACGGGAATATATCCTGCTACCTGCAAGTCAAAAAGAATTTTATATAATTGTACCGGAGCATTCATATAGGACATTTCGACCAAAACATAATTATCTTTTAAAGTAAGAAGCTTTTCCGATTTAAAATGACTTTCAAACCAATCGTCCATAAAATATTCTGCGGCAGCATGAAATGGAATTTTAACATCCAGATCATTTAATAAAAGTTTGGTTTCTGAATGATTCGCAATAATAGCCTCAGGAGAATTATTCCAGATATAGTGGCTAATATGCGGAGTAGTTATAAATTGATAAATACCAATTTCCTGTAGCGATTTAACAAGATTTTTGGTTTCAATTATAGTTCGTGCGCCATCATCAATCCCTGGTAATAAATGAGAATGGATATCAACATAATCTTCAGACAGAAGATCTTTTAAATATGGTTTAGACTTGAAAAATGATAACATATTACAAATGTAAAATAAATAGTGATATTTTCTTACTCTTCTAGGAATTTTATTTATTAAGATTGTGGTAGATATAAGTTGTTACAATATAATTTTTGCTCTTTGCTAATTATGTTATATTTTGCATTGATAAAAAATAAGTATTTTATGAAAATTAAAGAAAATTTATATAACAAAAGAATAATTTCTATAGATGCTTTAAGAGGAATTACGATTTTTGTGATGATTTTTGTAAATGAATTGGCAAGCGTGAGGAATGTTCCTCAATGGATGAAACACATGCCTGCAGATGCCGATGCTATGACTTTCGTAGATCTCGTATTTCCTGCATTTTTATTTATTGTTGGCATGTCAGTTCCGTTTGCATTTAATGCGAGACTGTTAAAAGAAGATAGTACACGAACAATCTGGACACATACTTTTAAAAGAGCATTGGCCTTAATTATAATTGGTGTTTTTATGGTGAATGCGGAATATGGTTATGATGCCACAAAAATGTTAATTACGCCAGCTTTTTGGGGACTTTTAGCATACTCAATGCCAATTCCTATTTGGAATAAATACCCAAAAGATTTTCCTCTTTGGCTAAAAAACACACTGCAATATGGCGGAATATTAGTTTTGATAATACTTTACTTTTTATATATTCAGGATACAGGTGAAATAGGTATGACACCAAAATGGTGGGGAATTCTGGGTCTAATCGGTTGGGCATATCTTTTTACTGTAGTATATTATTGGCTTGTTAACGGGAAATTATGGGCAATGATTTTCTTTTTAGTAGTTTGTGTTGCCGCAAACTCGATCAATTTAATAGAGGGAAGTATATTACAACAGTATTCATGGCTTAATTTTATTGCAGGACATTTAACCCATGCTTCGTTAGTTACTGCTGGCGTAATTATTTCTTTATTGTTTTTTGATCGAAAAATTCCACTTAAAATCAATTGGCCGGTTATCTTTTTTGCAATTTTATTTTTTGTAACAGGGTATCTTTTAAGGCCTTATTTCGGAATATCAAAAATAAAAGGAACACCTTCGTGGACGATGTTCTCTGCAGCTATTTGTACCGTTTTGTTTTACTTTTTGTATTGGTTAATGGAAATTAAAAAACAAACAAAATGGAGTGACTTTTTTATGCCGGCAGCTGCAAATCCTTTATTGATTTATATTTTGCCGGGTATTATTTATTATTTCAATCTTGCTTTTAAAATTGAAATTATTCCGGAGTATTTTCGTGAAGGGCTTCCAGGAATAATTTGGTCATTACTATTTTCAACAATTATGTTATTGGTAATGAAGATTTGTAATAAGTATAAAATTCAATTGCACTTATAGCGTTTTTTTATTTTTCAACAATAACAGATTTTATTTCTAAAAATGCTCCTGAAACAGGACTGTAATTCACAAAATTGAACTTACAAAGATTATGAATGTTTAAAAGTTTTCCATCAGGCAATCCGTCCTGTTTAAATTCTGACCATGGAATTTTAGTTGTTGTAAATTTGCTTGGCGAAGGTGCTAAATCAACTCTTGGATGAGAACCACCGTGTATACAGCCAGTTCCTTCCGGATTTCCTTCACGAGCCTGAATTTTTATTAAATGAGATGATTTATAAGTAATGATCACAAATTTTGAATGGTCAGATAAATTTGTTGAAACGCCATCATTTGAATCAGATGCCGTAATCATGACATTTAATTCTATTTCTCCAACAGGATTGTTTTTAGCGGTAACCTTAACGATTCCTTTTTTTGACGAATCCTATTAATTGTTTTCTGATTTTCTATAGCAGGTCCGGCAATATACCAGGTTGAGGTTTTGATTAAATCTTTATCAGAATCGGTTTGTTTTTTTAAGAAAACAAAACCTGAGCTAAAAAAAGCAATTGTAATGACCAGAACCACTATTTTGTTTTTCATGTTAAAATCCTTTTATCCAAAATCAAAAATATACTTTTTATAAACGATTTTCGTTTCCCTTTTTTTATTATTTGTAAAATCAGCTTTCTATTCTGAATTAAATTTTAAATTTGTAAGAAGTTGTCTCTTAAAATCTTACAGAATGAAAAGTCTGAAATTTATATTTACCTTATTTTTCTTTTTAATGATGTCATTTTGTTATTCACAAAACGATACCATTGAAAATAATAAAAAAGATATTTTAGATGTTCTCTATAAGCTTTTTAATAAAAATGATTCCATAGCCAGGAATTCTGATAAAAAAGTAGCATTTTCACTGCTTCCCGTTCCAATAGATTCAGATAAAAATGCTGGTTTAGTAGTGTCTTTTTTAACAACATTTTATCTTGGAGACAGAGAAACTACAAAAATGTCTCAGGTTACTTTTTCTCCCTATTTCAGTTTTACCAAACAATATGTATTTCCAATTCAGTCTTATATTTATACCAAAAATAATAACTGGAATTTTATCGGAGATTATCGTTATATGATTTATCCCCAGCCAACATATGGTTTAGGAGGACATAATACAGATGAAAAAATGTCGACCTTAGATTATCAGCAATGGCGTTTTTATCAATTTGCAACCCGAAAAATAATTGGAAATTTTAGGCTTGGTTTAGGTTTCCTTTTAGATAATTACCAAAATATTTCTGAAGAATCATATATTGACGAAGAAACAGATTATTTTAAATATATGGATGGAAATTTTGATGATGAAAATTCTTTTGGAGTTGCGATTCAGGGATTGTATGATTCTAGAGAAAACAATGTAAATCCTGAACAAGGTTTGTATGTAGAAGCAGATTACAGAATAAATACAAGCGGAGTAAATGATGAAAAATGGAAATCTATTTATTTTGATGCCCGAAAATATTATTCATTCCATAAAACCAAACACAGAGTTTTAGCTTCCAGAGTTTTTTATTGGTCGACTTTTGGCGGGAAACCACATTATCTCGATTTGCCAAGTATTGGTTGGGATCGTGACGGTAAAACTGGAAGAGGTTTTACCAGAAACAGATTTCGAAGTAATGCACTTATTTATTTCGAAACAGAATATAGAACCGACATTACTAAAAACGGTTTTCTTGGAGCAGTATTTTTTACTAATATTTCCTCTGTTTCAAAACTAGATACTTATAATTTCAGCAAATGGAATCCTGCCATTGGAACCGGAATTCGTATTAAATGGAACAAGCAAAACAACAGTAATTTGGTTCTGGATTTTGGAGTTAGTAAAAACGATTGGTCTTTGCGATTGGGTTTAGCGGAAAATTTCTAACTTTCCAAAAAATCAACTGATCAAAAATTCATGCAATTATCTGTTATTATACTTAATTATAATGTGCGTTACTTTCTGGAACAATGCGTTTTAAGTGTTCAGGAAGCGATTTCTAATCTTGATGCAGAAATTATTGTAATAGATAATAATTCTGATGACGATAGTTGTTTGATGATGCAAGAGCGATTTCCTGACGTAAAACTGATTGAAAACAAAGAAAATTTTGGTTTTCCCAAAGGAAATAATATTGCGGTTGACGAGGCAAAAGGAAAATATGTATGCATTTTAAATCCTGATACGGTTGTTGCAGAAGATACTTTTACAAAGATTTTGGCTTTCGCCGAAAGGCAAACTAACCTCGGAATTATTGGCTGTAAATTAATTGATGGAACAGGAAATTTTCTGCCGGAAAGTAAACGCGGGATTCCAACACCCTGGGTAGCTTTTACCAAGTTTTTTGGACTCTATAAAATTTTTCCAAAATCAAAACTTTTCAATCAATACTATGCTCAGCATTTGGATGAGAATGAAACCGGAGAAGTTGAGATTTTAGTTGGTGCATTTATGTTGATGGAAAGAGATTTATATCTTAATTTAAAAGGTTTTGACGAGGATTGTTTTATGTATGCCGATGATATTGATTTGTCGTATCGTGCTTTGAAAATGAAAAAAACAAATTTCTATTTTCATGACACTGCAGTTTTACATTATAAAGGAGAGAGTACTGTAAAAGATGAAAAATATATGAAGCGTTTTCAGGAAGCAATGACTTTTTTTTATCAGAAACATTTTAAAAAGTCCTTATTTTTTTCTATTTTCATTAAAGTTGGAATCGTGTTTTTTTCTTTCATTAAAATGTTTCGTGGAAAACCGAAAGTAAAACCATTGCCAGATATCTATTTTTTATATTCTTTAAATACAGAATTGTCTGAAAAGTTGACTTTTATTCTGAAAAATAAAGTTGCTATTTTCGATTTCAAAAAAGAAAAAATGGTAAATTCGTCGCAGATTTCGAGAGGTAAAAGAGTTGAGGTTATTTTGGATAATCACTATGTTTCGTTCAAAAAATGTATCAAAATCATAGAAACTCTTAAAGATAAGAGTATTACTTTTAAGATTTTGCCCAAAAGAGCAAATTTTGTTATTGGAAGTAATTCAAGAAATGATAGAGGTCAAATTATAAAAATTGAGTAAAAAATTATATTAAATATAATTTATATTTAAAATATTCAGTAATTTCGCAATCTGAAAATCAAAATCACCCTTGAGGTTAACAATATGGCAAGATTTGAATTAAAACTTCCCAAAATGGGAGAAAGTGTAGCTGAAGCAACTATTACAAACTGGTTGAAAGAAGTTGGAGACAAAATTGAAACTGATGAAGCAGTACTTGAAATCGCGACTGATAAAGTAGATAGCGAAGTACCAAGTGAGGTTTCGGGAATTTTAGTTGAACAATTATTTGGCAAAGATGATTTAGTTCAGGTTGGTCAAACCATTGCAATTATTGAAACAGAAGGAGATGTTCCGCAAGCAAAAGTTGAAGAACAGGTTGCGGTTCCGGCAGAAGTAACTGAAATCGAAAAAACAATTGAAACAGCTCAGGAGACTGTTGCTGCCCCTCAGGATTTTTCGGGATCAGATAAATTCTTTTCTCCATTAGTTAAAAATATTGCAAAAGAAGAAGGTATTTCTACTGCAGAATTAGACGGTATTAATGGTTCAGGAAAAGATGGCAGAGTTACCAAAGAAGATATTTTAAAATATGTAGAAGATCGTAAAGCTGGCGTTATAACTCTAAAAGCTGAGCCAATTGCAGTTGAAAAAACTGAGACTGCTACTCAGGCTCAAACTGATACTGTGACTGATACTACAACTCCGGTTGCGCCAAAAGTTGCTGAAACAGCAATTCAAAAAAGCCAGCAGGCGGTTCCGGTTTCTGTAAACGGAGGTGATGAAATCATCGAAATGGACAGAATGCGTAAACTGATTTCAGGTTACATGATAGCATCGGTACAAACTTCTGCACACGTACAATCGTTTATTGAAGTTGATGTTACCAACATTGTAAAATGGAGAGACAAAGTTAAAACTGCTTTTGAAAAGAGAGAAGGCGAGAAGCTAACTTTTACGCCAATTATGATGGAAGCCGTTGCAAAAGCGCTAAAAGATTTTCCGGGAATGAATATTTCTGTTAATGGTGATTATATTATCAAAAAGAAAAATATAAATCTAGGAATGGCTGCAGCTTTACCAAACGGAAATTTAATTGTGCCGGTTATTAAAAATGCCGATCAGTTGAATCTTGTTGGAATGGCAAAAGCAGTTAACGATTTAGGGAACCGTGCAAAAGCAGGAAAACTAAAACCAGACGATACACAAGGCGGAACTTATACTGTAACAAACGTGGGAACTTTTGGTAGTGTTTTTGGTACGCCAATTATCAATCAGCCGCAAGTAGGAATTTTAGCTTTGGGCGCAATTCGTAAAGTGCCAGCTGTTATAGAAACGCCTGAAGGTGATTTTATTGGAATTCGCCAAAAAATGTTCTTATCGCATTCTTACGATCATAGAGTTGTAGATGGTGCCTTAGGAGGTAGTTTTGTAAAACGTGTTGCTGAATATTTAGAAGCTTTTGATGTAGACAGAGACTTTTAAAAATCATAATTTTATAAATAATTAGCCCTTTTAACATTTTTAATGTTGAAAGGGTTTTCTTTTATTATTATTTATTTAATCAATAACAAGAATGCTTAACTTTATAAAAAAGACAAGGAAAATTCGTCTTTAAAATTTATATTTGTAAACTTATAAAATTTAAATATGGAACTTAAACTCAACAAACCAATTTGCTTTTTTGACCTCGAAACTACAGGTATTGACATTGGGAAAGATCGAATAGTAGAAATTTCAATATTTAAAGTTTTTCCTAACGGAAACAAGGAAAGTAAAACATGGTTAGTGAATCCAACCATTCCAATTCCGCCGCAAACTACAGCTGTCCACGGTATTACTGATGAAAAAATAGCGAATGAGCCTACTTTTGCCGAATTAGCTCCACAGGTTCATAATATGATAAAAGACAGTGATTTGGGTGGATTTAACTCCGATCGTTTTGATATTCCGTTATTGGCAGAAGAATTACTTCGTGCGGGAGTTGATTTTGATATGAAAAACAAAGTTTCAGTAGATGTACAAACTATTTTTCATAAAATGGAAGAGCGTACCTTAAGTGCGGCCTTGAAATTTTATTGTGGAAAAAGTCTTGAAAATGCGCATTCAGCAGAAGCGGATACAATGGCAACCTATGAAATTTTAAAAGCACAATTAGATCGCTATCCGGAATTGGAAAACGATATGAAAGTATTGTCTGAATTTACAACTCGTAAAAAAATTGCCGATTTTGCAGGAATGATTGCTTTTGATCAGGATGGAGAAGAAATTTTTACCTTTGGAAAACACAAAGGAGCAAAAGTAGATAAGGTTTTAGAAACAGAACCAGGTTATTTCAGTTGGATTCAAAATGCTGATTTTCCATTATATACCAAAAAAGTTCTGACTGCAATTAAATTAAGAAGATTAAATACGAAGTAAGATTCTAAGTTGCTAAGGTTCTAAGATGCTGAGTTTTTTTTGCATATTTTCTTAGAATCTTAGCAACTTAGAACCTTAGTAACTTATAAAGAAATGAAAATAATCTGTATCGGTAGAAATTATGCCAATCATATAGCGGAATTAAAAAACGAAAGACCGGCAGAACCAGTGATCTTTATGAAGCCTGATTCAGCAGTTTTGTTAAAGCAACATCCTTTCGTAATTCCTGAATTTTCTGAAGAAATTCATCACGAAATTGAGATAATTGTAAAAATTAACAAAGTAGGAAAATATATTGAGCCTAAGTTTGCACACAAATATTATGATGAAATTAGTGTAGGTATTGATTTTACTGCCAGAGATTTACAAGCTAAGTTAAAAGAAAAAGGATTACCTTGGGAAAAAGCAAAAGCCTTTGATGGTTCCGCAGTTATTGGAGATTTTTTACCTAAAACTGATTTTATTTCGATGGAAAATCTTAGTTTTGAACTGACAAATAATGCAAAAACAGTTCAAAAAGGTAATACAAGTCATATGCTTTGGAAAATTGATGAGCTTATTTCATATGTGTCACAATTCTTTACATTAAAAATAGGCGATATCATTTTTACAGGAACGCCGGAAGGTGTTGCGGCAGTTAAACCAAACGATGTTTTAGAAGGCTTTTTAGAAGATAAAAAATTATTTAGAATACAAGTAAAATAATGGCTTTAAAATATAACCTTTCGAAAGTGTATGCGCTTTCAGATAATGATCCTGAATTTGTAAACGAAATTCTTAAATTATTTGTTACCGAAGTTCCTGAAGATCTAAAACAAATCAAAGAAGGAATTAAAAAGAAGGATCATAAATATGCTTATGCTTATGCGCATAAAATTAAACCAACATTAGATTTGTTGGGTTTAAATGTTGCTTTTGAAGAAATTCTTCAGGTTGAAGCCTGGACAAAAGCTGAAGGCAAGAAAAAAGAAATTGTTGAAACTTTTAAAAGTATAAAAATACAAGTAAAAGATGCCATCAAAGAAATCAAAAAAGACTTTGATGTTTAATTTGGGCGTGTTCCTATTTTTGCCCTTTTTTAATTTAGGTAAAAAATAGGGACGTCCCGAAATTTCAGGGACACTATATCTTTTGTTCCGAAAAATTTTCGTTTAACGTGTTGTCTCTTGTGCTACAAAAGGATGCCGTTTCTACCCCTCACGCAAATCGTTTCTATAAGGAGAACCTACTTTCTAATAATGACTTACCTTGCTGTAAGTAAAACACTCTACTCATATGAAAGCAACTATTATTACAATTGGAGATGAAATCTTAATAGGTCAGATTGTGGATACAAATTCTGGTTTTATTGCAAAATCTCTCGATCGAATTGGAGTCGAAACCAAAGAAATGATTTCGATAAGCGATGATAAAAAACATATTTTAGATACTTTCGCACAACTTCAAAACAAAGTCGATGTTGTAATAGTAACCGGCGGATTAGGGCCAACAAAAGACGATGTTACAAAAAAACCTTCTGCGAATATTTTGATGATCAGTTAGTTGTAAATCCTGAAGTTTTGGCTCACGTAACGGAATTAATCGAAGGGTTTTATAAACGACCAATTTCACAATTAAATAAAGATCAGGCTTTAGTTCCGTCAAAATGTACTGTTTTGCATAACAAAGTGGGCACGGCGCCGGGAATGTGGATGAAAAAAGAAGATACAGTCTTTATTTCGCTTCCGGGAGTTCCGTATGAAATGAAATATTTGGTTGAAGAGGAAATAATACCAAAGATAGTTCGTGAATATAAACGACCTTATATCATTCATAAAACAATTTTAACGTATGGACAAGGTGAAAGTTTAGTTGCAGAACGTATTGAGGATTGGGAAAATAATTTGCCTGATTTTATCAAATTAGCCTATTTGCCAAATCCGGGCAGAGTGCGTTTACGATTAACGGCAAGAGGAACTAATAAAGAAGAATTAGAAGAAGCAATCGAATCTAATGTAAAATCTTTAGATTCGATAATTCACGATATTATAGTAGGTTACGAAGAAAATGAAACCATAGAATCTGTGGTTGGGAAGATTTTAACGAGGCAAAAGAAAACAATTTCAACGGCTGAAAGTTTTACTGGAGGGAAAATTGCTTCGATTTTATCGGGAGTTCCCGGAGCTTCAAAATATTTTAAAGGCAGTGTTGTTTCATATGCGACAGAGGCAAAGGTTAATGTTCTCGGTATCTCGCAAGATTTAGTAGACGAATTTTCGGTAGTAAGTGCACAAGTGGTATCGGCTATGGCTTTGAATGTGAAACAGATGCTTAAAACAGACTATGCAATTGCAACAACCGGGAACGCCGGACCGACAAAAGGTGATGCAGATGCTGAAATTGGAACTGTTTTTATCGCTTTAGCTACCCCGGATGACATAATTGTTGAAGAATTTAATTTTGGCCAACCACGTGAAAAAGTGATAGATAGAGCTTCGATTAAGAGTTTAGAAATATTACAGAAAGAAATTTTAAAAAATGTGCAATAAATTTTTGCTACAATGGTTTATTTTTCTTTTCTTTGCACCCTGATTTTGAATAACGATAAAAGATAAGTATAATGTCAAGAGTTTGTGACCTTACAGGTAAAAGAGCGATGGTAGGAAATAACGTTTCTCACGCTATGAACAAAACTAAGAGAAAATTTTCTGTAAACTTAGTTAAAAAGCGTTTTTATCTTCCAGAAGAAGATAGATGGATTACTCTTAGAGTAGCAGCATCTACGATAAAAACAATTAATAAAAATGGAATCACTGCTGTTTTGAAAAAAGCACAGTCAGAAGGATTTATCAAATAATCTTTTCCTAAATAAATATATAGCAAGATGGCAAAGAAAGGTAATAGAATCCAAGTAATTTTAGAATGTACTGAGCACAAGACTTCTGGTGTTCCAGGAACTTCTAGATACATTACAACTAAGAACAAAAAAATACTCCGGACAGATTAGAGATTAAAAAATTTAATCCAATCTTGAAACGCGTAACTGTTCACAAAGAAATTAAGTAATAATTAGAGATTTTTGTAAATCTCAAATGGTTTAGCCATTTCGAGTTTTATAAGAAACTTCAAATAACATTTGAATCATGGCAAAGAAAACCGTAGCATCGTTACAAACATCTTCTAAGAGATTATCAAAAGCCATCAAAATGGTAAAATCTCCAAAAACTGGTGCATATACATTCGTAGAATCTATTATGGCTCCTGAAGAAGTTGATACTTTCTTGAAAAAGAAATAATAACAATTACAGTATATAGAAAAGCTACTTTCATTCCGAAAGTAGCTTTTTTATTTTTATATTTGTCTAAAATTTAGAGAAGCCCAAATTGGGTTTTTTAAACAAAAAATTATGATTTTACTTCAATCTTTTATTCTTAACTTTATTAGGATAAAAGATTTTACAATATCTAAATTAGTTTAAAAACAAAATTGCCTTTTTTAAGTTTTCAGGCTTTGGATCGTTAATAATCCGAAAGTCTAACAATCTAATACTATATACAATAATGAGTTTTTTTAAAAAATTATTCTCTACTGATAAAAAAGAGACTTTAGACAAAAGTCTTGAAAAATCAAAAACTACTTTTTTCAAAGTTAAGTAAAGCTGTTGCCGGAAAATCTAAAGTCGATGACGATGTTTTAGATGATCTTGAAGAAATTCTTGTGGCATCTGATGTTGGTGTAAACACAACTTTAAAAATAATTTCAAGAATTGAAAAACGTGTTGCCGAAGATAAATATTTAGGAACAGAAGAATTAAACCAGATTCTTCGTGAGGAAATTGGTGCGTTATTATCTGAAACCAATAGAGGCGAAGCAACCGAATTTGAAATTCCGAAAGATAAAAAACCTTATGTTTTAATGGTTGTGGGAGTTAATGGAGTTGGTAAAACAACTACTATTGGTAAATTGGCTTATCAGTTCAAAAAAGCGGGTTATAAAGTAGTTTTAGGTGCTGCAGATACTTTTCGTGCTGCTGCGATAGATCAATTGCAAGTTTGGGCAGATCGTGTTGATGTGCCAATTGTAAGACAAAATATGGGAAGTGATCCTGCTTCTGTAGCTTTTGATACATTGCAATCAGCAGTTGCTCAAAATGCAGATGTTGTTATTATTGATACTGCCGGAAGGTTACATAATAAAATCAATTTGATGAACGAGTTAACCAAAGTAAAACGCGTAATGCAAAAGGTTGTTGCTGATGCGCCTCACGATGTGCTTTTGGTTTTAGACGGTTCTACTGGGCAAAATGCTTTTGAACAAGCCAAACAATTTACAGCAGCAACAGAAGTAACATCTTTAGCTGTAACTAAACTTGACGGAACTGCAAAAGGCGGTGTTGTTATTGGTATTTCAGATCAGTTTCAAATTCCTGTAAAATATATTGGTGTTGGTGAAGGAATTGAGGATTTACAGGTCTTTAATAAATACGAATTTGTAGATAGTTTTTTCAAATAATATTTTTCAGATAATTCAATGAGTTTTTCTTCTTTAAAAAATATAACGCCTCTTACTTTTTATTTCGGAAGCGTTGTTTGTTTTGTTTTAGCAAACGTTTTGCGAGACAAAAGTTTGTCTTTTTACTACGTTTTATTGGTTTTAGGTTTGATTTTATTTTTTATGGGAATCCTGAAAAGATTACGTACTAAACGTTAATTACTGATATAGCGCACTAATTTTCTCCCACAAAGTTTCGTCAAAATCAGATAAGGCTAAGTTGACATCGTCTGCAGCGTCTCCCATTCTGATAATGACCATGTTTTTGCTTGGAACAACATATATTTTCTGATCGTTTTTGCCTAAAGCCATAAACATATCGTTTGGTGCAGTTGGTATTATACTTCCGGAAAAAGTGAGTTGTGATTGTGGTAAATGATAAGAAGTTTTGCCATTTAGCCACCATAAATAACCATATCCTAAATTGACGTTTTGTGAAGTTGTTGTTGCTTCATTAAAATAAGTTTCATTTAATATTTGGGTATTATCCCATTTTCCTTTGTTAAGCATTAAAAGTCCAAAACGTGCCATACTTCTTGATGTACTGGTATAAACACTATTTACGTCAATCTGAACCCAATTGCCATTCATGCCAATTTTATCTCTTAATTTGGTGTTGAAATAATTACTCCAGGTTTGTCCGCTTGCTGCAGCGACAACATCCTGCAATTTTACATATACATTATGATATGCCCAACGACTTCCTGCATCTGCTTTATAAATTAAGCTTGCGGGATCGACATCATCTGTACTATCGTCAAGACCTGATGTCATGGTTAATAAATGCTTACAGGTAATCAGGTTTTCTTTTGCTAATGTTTCGCTTGTCCAGCCTGTGCCTATATATTGTGAAACTTTATTATTGATATTTAATAAACCTTCCTGCTGAGCAATTCCTGTTATTGTAGAAGTTAAAGTTTTTCCGGCGCTTGCCCAATACCAATTTGTGGCGGCAGAATGTCCGTTAAAGTAATTTTCCATAACAATTCGGCCATTTACAAGGATGATGAAGGATTTAGAATTTTTGAGTTCTAAATAATCTAATAGCGGCTGAACAGCGTTTTGATTCCACTTTAAATCTGAAATAGATTTTGTTTCCCAAGTATTGCCTGTTAAAGGAGGAAAGTACATGGTTTGAGTTTCTGCCGGTGTTTGTTCCGTTGGATCTGAACTGCATCCTGCTAAAAATAAGATTGCCAGGACGCTAAAAATAGTTTTGGTCATGTTTTTTGGTTTTGGTTTGGGGTTTGACCAAAAATATGTAAAATAGTTTAATGGGTTTTGTGAATTTTTATTTCTTTTAGAGTGATATAAAGTTAACTTTGTAGTTCACTAAATTTTATTTTGAAAACTGGAGCCCTAGCCCCGATGGGAGGGAAAATCCTTTTGTGCTGGGGTTCAGCACAAAAGATTGGAAGGACAGCGGGAAATAGCTCCTTATAAATATTTATTATATGAAAAATACCTTTATTATTTTGGTTTTGTCGCTTTTGTTTGTAAGCTGTAAGCAAGAAATTAAACCTGCGGATATTGCAAAACTAAATGGTTATTGGGAAATTGAAAAAGTGGTTTTTGATAAAGGCGAAGAAAAGGCGTATGGAATGAATGAGAACTTTGATTTTTTTCAGATGAAAGGAAATAAAGGAACCCGAACGAAAGTGATGGCGCAGCTTGACGGAACCTTTTTAACAACGGATACATTTGAAAATGTTTCGGTTAGATTTACAGATAAAGGAACTTTTCTGGATTATAAAACAGATTACGCAAAGTGGAGCGAGGAATTAATTTCAATTTCTGATGAAACGTTTGTGGTAAAGAATGATCAGGATAAAGAATATCATTATAAAAAAGCAGGACCAATAAATATTTTAAACGATGGCAAAAAGACTAAATAACGAAAGTACGATTGGGGCTGTTTTGCAACAGATTATCCAGGTGAATAAATTGCAGCCGGGAATGGATCAGATTGATGTAAAAGAAGCCTGGAGACAATTGATGGGGAATGGTGTAAACACATATACAAAAAATGTAGTTTTAAAGGGAAGTACGTTGTATGTTGAACTTGGATCGGCAGTTTTAAGAGAAGAATTGAGTCACGGAAAATCGAAAATCGTTAAAATGATTAATGAGGAATTAGGACGAGAGGTTGTTAAAGAGGTTGTTCTTAGATAATTTTAGATTTTAGAGTTCAGATTTTAGATTGGCTGAACTTTGTAAATAGCTTATAAAGAAAAATCCCGTTTCAATTTGAAACGGGATTTTTTATTTTAATCTAAAATCTAAATTCAGAAATCTAAAATTTAGAACTGCTCTCTTCCAGCAAAATGAAATGCACCTTCGATAGCAGCGTTTTCGTCGCTATCAGAACCGTGAACTGCATTTTCTCCAATAGAAGTTGCATATGCTTTACGAATAGTTCCTTCAGCAGCTTCAGCTGGATTTGTAGCTCCAATTAAAGTTCTGAAATCTTCTACAGCGTTGTCTTTTTCTAAAATTGCAGCAACAATTGGTCCGCGTGACATGAATTCAACTAATTCTCCGTAGAAAGGTCTTTCTGCGTGAACTGCGTAAAATGCTTTAGCATCAGCTACAGTTAATTGAGTTAATTTTAATGAAACGATTTTGAAACCTCCGTTTGTAATCATTGCTAAGATATTCCCGATGTGTCCATTTGCTACAGCATCTGGCTTAATCATTGTAAAAGTTCTATTTGTTGCCATTTTTGTGTTTTTAAATTTTGTGCAAAAATAGACTTTTTTATGAATTGATTTTAATAAATTCATAATTAAAACACTACAGAATGATGTTTTGAGTAATTTTTTTAAACCATATAAGTTATATAAGTTCATTTAATTACTTGCGTATAGATTGTAGATCTAAAAAATATGCAGCATTACTAAAATGAACTTATATAACTTATATGGTGAAAAGAAATAATTAGACTTTGAAAATCAGTTTATTTTTGTAGAATATCCATAAAATGAATGTCCAGATGCAAACGTAAACCAATGCGCCTGCCAAAGAAGCTGCCATTGGATTACTGAAGAATGGAGCAATTCCGAAACCGTACAGATAACTTAAAAGATTAATTTTTTCTTCAGGATTATGCGGATTTTGGAATTCGATCATTACTAATGCCTGTGGAATAATCTGAGAAGTAAAAAACACAATCATAGGATTTACACCCCAAATTAAAAATGGTTTAAATCCTTTTTTATAATCAGCAATATCAATTACATAATATAAGATTGATAGAAATGTGGCTGCTAATCCTGTGGTATATAAAACGTAACTGCTTGTCCAGATTGATTTGTTGATTGGAAAAACAATATTCCAAAGTAAACCAGCAATAATAAGTGCTATACCAGCAATGGCCATTTTTGTAGCTTTTTGCGTTTTAGATATTTCACGCATTAATATTTGGCCGATTAATAAACCGATAATTCCGTTTACAATTGAAGGAATTGTACTTAAAATTCCTTCCGGATCCCAAGTTACGGTTCCGCGGTACATATGACCTTTTAATAAAACGCTATCAAGCCATGCTGCTAAATTGGTTCCTTTCTCCAGATTGGCAAAACCAATTCCCGGAACAGGAATTAACGTCATTAACGCCCAATAACCCAATAATAAAACAGCTCCTGTTATAATTTGTGTTTTTTGAGAGGTTTTTAAATACAACAGAGAAACTACAAAATACACAATGGCAATTCGTTGTAAAACTCCTGGAAGACGTACGTCGTGATACGCTTCAATTCCGCTATAGGCTAAAAATAAGTATATAAATAGAATAGAAAAAGCCAGAATGTTTTTGACTTTTGAACTAAAATTCCCCATTAAGGCATAACCAACTGCAATTGTAATCGCTAAACGACCGATTAGAAGTGGAATTCCTTCCAGTCCAAATAATTGTATTTTGCTAAAAAAGTTGAAAAATATCCCTAAACAGAACATTCGTAAGGAACGAACCAAAATTTTATTGAAAGTTGTTTGGTCGTAGATTTTATCTGGCATTGCAAGCGGAACTGCAACTCCCATAATAAAAACAAAAAAAGGAAACACCAAATCTGTTAGGGTGCAGCCGTGCCATTCGGCGTGTAAAAGTGGTGGATAAACATTCCCCCAATCGCCGGGGTTATTTACAATAGTCATTAATAAAATAGTTAATCCTCTGAAGACATCCAATGAAATCAAGCGCTCTCTGGTCATAGTTTTTTTGTAATAGGTTAGTTTTTGTTTTAAAAGGTTACTATTTGGTTTAGAGAGGCAATAATTTCAGAAGAGGTGGTTATTTATTCTGATGATTATTACTTTATTGTTTTGTTTGCCACAAATTACAAGAATGAATAAGTTGTAATTTGTGGCAAACTTTTTATATCATAATTA
Source organism: Flavobacterium sp. AC274 (assembly GCF_979258275.1). Lineage (NCBI taxonomy): Bacteria > Pseudomonadati > Bacteroidota > Flavobacteriia > Flavobacteriales > Flavobacteriaceae > Flavobacterium > Flavobacterium sp. AC274. The sequence continues at coordinate 1,891,876 of NZ_OZ409852.1, forward strand.
TATTAAAATTCGTTTCTAATGGTTTTAGTTTTTGAATTAAAAGCGGAATTAATTGTTCGCCTTTTTCTAAATAAAATTCAGAAAAATTAGCTTGACGTTCCTGTAAACTTTGATTCGGGAATAACTCGCATTGTAAATCTGTAACGCGCTGTAATTCTGAATCTAATTTTCGTTTTTGTGCTTTTAACAACCTTTTTTCAAGGTTTTCTAAACCCTTTTTTTGCTTTACTTCCTGTGCTTTTACAGCTCCGGTAAATGATTTGTCGGTTTGCTGTGCTAATTCGTAAAGATATTCAAATTGCTTTTCCAACGTTTCTTTTTGTGACGTTAAATCAATAGGAAAAGCAGATAATTTATGTGTGATTGTATTAACTAAATCAGCAGGTTTTGTAAACAGGTCTTTCCAGCTTAAATTTAAATTATCAGCTTTTTTAGCTTGTTTTTCGGTGCTTAAGAGAACTGAATTTCGAACCAAAAGCATCGGAAAAGTGATGTTTACGGCATTAAAAAATGATTTTAATTCCAGCCAATATGCAATTTCTCCGCCTCCGCCAATGTAGCATAAATTAGGCAGAATAATTTCCTGATATAGCGGACGCATAATTACGTTTGGACTAAATTTTTCAGGATTACTTTCTAATAATTTTAAAATTTCTTCTTTTGAAAATGAAATTTTAGTGTTGTTTACAAAGTATTTATCATTTTCAAAAATAATTCTCTCACGCAAAACATCTTCAATATAAAATAGATTGATTTCACGTGGATTAACCTGAACAGTATAATCCTGAAATTGTTCTATCGTTTGCTGAACAGCTTTAAAAGAAGTTTGATTTTCTAATTCTTCTTTTACAAAAGGAATAAAAGCACGTTTTAAATCGGCATCATCAGCATCAAGAATTACTAAACCGTAGTTAGAGAATAATTTATCGGCCAAAAAACGTGTAGCATCAGCAAGGTTTTCGTGTTTTAAATAAGCTTCTTCAAAAAGTTTTTTCAAAACGCCGGCATTCGTACTTGAACCTAATTCTAAGGAATAAATTTCGAAAAACTCTGCCAAACCTTCTGTCGAAAGTCTGCCAACAGGACCGGTACTTTCTTTATTCCATCTGAATTTTTTCCTTTAAAATTAAAATAATTGATCTCTTCAAAATCGTGATCTTCCGTTGCCATCCAATAAATGGGAACAAAATTATATGTCGGATATTTTGATTTTAATTCTTTGGTAAGATTAATCGTTGAAATAATTTTATATAAAAAATACAGCGGACCGCTAAACAAATTTAATTGATGTCCTGTAGTAATTGTAAAAGTATTTTCTAGTGACAGAAGCTCGATATTTTGCTTCGTAGAATCAGAAATTTCAATGTTTTGATGTTGCTTTTTTAAAGTGGCAACAAGCGGAATTCGGTTGTTGTTATTAAAATTCGATTGTTTTTCAACGATTTGTTTTTCAAAGTTTTCCAGTGTTGGAAAATGATTGTATAGAGGTTGTAGTTCGGGTTTTTGATCTAAGTAATCTTGTATCAATTTAGAGAAATATCCTGAGTTTTGGTAGCTGATACAGTCGGTGGGCATAATTTTAGATTTATTTTTGACAGCTGTAAATTTAATGAAAATATATACTTAAAAGTGTTTTTAACGAATGCTTAAGATTTGATTTTCGTTTTTTGTTTTAAAGTTCATCTAATCAAGTTTTTAGTTTTGATTAAATTCAAATTTATTTAAAATGTAAAATAAGTCTAATTTGTTAAAAAAGCATAAGTGTGTTGAAACTAATTGTTCTAAATGTGAAATATTCATAACGAAACTATATTTTTGTAATCAAAAAAAGATATACCTAATTTTGCATGAAAAATAATCCTGCCCAAAAGAATTCCTTAAAACATATTCTTTTTGGATCCTTAATTGGAACCACAATCGAGTTTTTTGATTTTTATATTTATGCCAATGCAGCAGTATTGGTTTTTCCACAATTATTTTTCCCGGGTGCAGATTCGACGATGGCAACTCTGGAATCTTTAGCTACTTTTTCAATTGCCTTTTTATCGCGTCCCTTGGGTTCTGCTTTTTTGGGCATTATGGAGATAAAATTGGACGTAAATTTACTTTAGTAGCTGCTTTACTAACAATGGGTATTTCAACAGTTACCATTGGGTTTTTGCCAAGTTATGCCAGTATTGGTGTTGCAGCTCCTTTATTGTTAATGCTTTGCCGATTTGGACAAGGTGTTGGTTTAGGAGGCGAATGGGGAGGAGCTGTTTTATTGGCCATCGAAAATGCACCGCCGAATAAACGTGCCTGGTATGGAATGTTTCCGCAATTGGGAGCTCCAATAGGATTACTGCTTTCAGGAGGAACTTTTTTATTGTTAACAGATTCAATGAGCAATGAAGATTTTATGGATTATGGATGGAGAATTCCGTTTATTGCCAGTTCACTTTTGGTGGTAGTAGGTTTTTATATCCGAACTAAAATTACAGAAACACCTTCTTTTGAAAATTCGAAAAATGCGCATGAAGAAGTGAAAATTCCGTTTTTAACGCTGGTTAAATCCTATAAAAACCAATTGATTTTCGGGACATTCTCTGCCATTACAACCTTTTTGGTATTTTATTTAATGACCGTTTTTACATTGAGCTGGGCTACATCAGATTTAGGAATTGTTAAAAGAAATGGATTATTAATACAATTATTTTCGGTATTGTTTTTTGCCCTTTTTATTCCGGTTTCGGCTGTAGTTGCAGATAAAATAGGCCGTCGTAAAATGCTTATTATAGCTACAGCAGCTATAGCTGTTTTTGGCTTCTTCTTTTCTTACTTTTTAAGTTCTGGTAATATTGTTTTGGTTACGACTTTTGCCTGTATCGGAATGTCTTTAATGGGATTTACTTATGGCCCGTTAGGAACTTTTCTGTCAGAGTTGTTTCCAACAAATGTTCGTTATTCGGGAGCATCATTAACTTTTAATATGGCTGGAATTTTGGGTGCGGCATTTGCGCCTATGATTGCAATTTGGCTGGCATCAACATATAATGTGAGTTATGTAGGTTTTTATTTAATGGGAGCAGGATTTATTTCTTTGATCTCATTTTTGGTAATTAGTAAAGAGGAGCATAAGTTTTAGGATCTTAACCACAAAGTTTTGCAAAAACATATACAAAGTCCACAACTTCGATAACTATAGGGATTGCGGACTTTGTGGTTTAAAAATGAAACTAAAAACTCCTTTTAATCTTTTCACAAAAAGTCTCCAAATATCCCGTATTTTTGCAAAAAAAATAATTCTTTTGAAAAGCAAACTCTTCATCGTTACACCTCCTTTTACACAGCTGAATACTCCGTATCCGGCGACTGCGTATATAAAAGGGTTTTTAAATACCAAAAATATCGAATCGGTTCAGGCAGATTTGGGTATTGATGTGATTTTAGAATTGTTTTCGAAGAAAGGTTTAATTGATTTGTTTGAATTTTCAGGTTTCAGGTTTGCTCCGCCAGTTCGACTTTCAGTCTCGGGTCAGGTTGTTGGAAACGAAATCTCCGATAATTCAAAACGTATTTTTGCTTTACAAGATGAATACATTAAAACGATTGATGCTGTAATTCAGTTTTTGCAGGGAAAAAATCCAACTTTGGCATTGCAAATTTGTCAGGAAGATTTTCTGCCCGAAGCTTCTCGTTTTGCCCAATTGGAAGAACTTGACTGGGCTTTTGGAACAATGGGAACGCAGGATAAAGCAAAACATTTAGCGACTTTATACCTTGAAGATATTTCGGATTTTATTGTAGAATGTGTCGACGAAAATTTTGGCTTTAGCCGATATGCAGAGCGTTTAGGCCGAAGCGCCAATTCTTTTGATGAACTTTATGAAGCTTTACAGCAGAAACCAACTTATATAGATTCAATTTTAATTTCGATTTTAAAAGAAAAAATTGAAATTATAAAACCAACTTTTTTCCTGATTTCTGTTCCCTTTCCGGGGAATTTATACAGCGCTTTTCGATGTGCACAATGGATAAAACAAAACCATCCGGAAATTAAAATTTCAATGGGCGGCGGTTTTCCAAATACCGAATTACGTTCTCTTTCTGACGCTCGCGTTTTCGAATTCTTTGATTTTATTACTTTAGATGATGGCGAAGTGCCAATTGAAGAATTAATTTTCAATCTGGAAAACCCAAATGCCAATTCATATAAGCGAACTTTTTTATTAGAAGATGGAAAAGTGGTTTATAAAAACAATTCCTTAAAACACGATTATAAACAAGCACAAGTCGGAACGCCTGATTATTCTGATTTGTCTTTGGATAAATACATTTCTGTTATCGAAATCGTAAATCCAATGCATAGAATGTGGAGCGACGGACGCTGGAACAAACTCACAATGGCGCACGGATGTTATTGGGGAAAATGTACTTTTTGTGATATCTCTTTAGATTATATCAAAGTGTATGAACCTGTTGCGGCTAATTTGTTGTGTGATCGAATGGAAGATATGATGCAGCAAACGGGTCAAAATGGCTTTCATTTTGTTGACGAAGCTGCGCCACCAGCTTTAATGCGTGCTCTGGCATTAGAAATTATACGCAGAAAATTAGCCGTAACGTGGTGGACAAACATTCGATTTGAAAAAAGTTTTTCTAAAGATTTATGTTTATTGCTAAAAGCTTCAGGCTGTATTGCCGTTTCCGGAGGATTAGAAGTGGCTTCAGACCGATTATTAAAATTAATTGACAAAGGCGTAACGGTTGAACAAGTTGCAAAGGTAACCCGAAATTTTACCGAAGCCGGAATCATGGTTCATGCTTATTTAATGTATGGGTATCCAACACAAACTGTTCAGGAAACAATTGACAGTTTAGAAATGGTTCGTCAGTTATTCGAAGCCGGAATTCTGCAATCTGGTTTTTGGCATCAATTTGCGATGACAGCACATAGTCCGGTTGGTTTATATCCGGAGAAATTTGGTGTAACAAAAACAACAGAAGCCATTGGAACTTTTGCCAATAATGATATTGATTACACCGATTCTACAGGAATCAACCACGATAAATTTAGTTTTGGATTAAAGAAATCACTTTTTAATTTCATGCACGGAATTTGTTTTGATTATGAACTTCAGGATTGGTTCGACTTTAAAATTCCGAAAACTAAAATTGATCCCTATTTTATTTTCAATGCGTTAGAAGAGAATGCCGATTTCAACACAAAACCAAATGCAAAAGTGATTTGGTTGGGCGGAAGACCTTCTGTTGAATATTTCACAAAATCAAAAAAAGGACAAACCTGGGAAATGATGACTTTTACTTTTCATGATAAAAAAGAAAGCTTCAACATTCAAACCAATAAAAATGAAGGAGAATGGCTGGTTGATATCTTAAAAAAGATCGCTATCTCAAACGGTAAAAATTATACTTTCCAGGAAATAAAAGCCGACTTTGAAACTCAATTAGATGATTTTGAATTGTTTTGGTATTCAAAACCAATTAATACTTTACGTGAGTTTGGGTTGCTGATTTTGTAGATTTTTTTAATCGTAAATAAAATTTTAAATTAAAGAATTTTCTTATTTTTATATCAGAATAAGAATTCATTAATTATGCAATTTCAAGAAGGTTTTCATACTTATTATATTTATATTATAACTAATAAGACCAAAACGGTTTTTTATACTGGAGTTACAAATAACTTAAGGATAAGGCTGAATCAACATAAAGAAAATATTTTATTAAAGAATAAAACTTTTGCTTCAAAATATATTGTTGAGTTTTTACTTTACTACGAAAAGTTTACATGGGTTCAGGATGCAATTACTCGTGAAAAAGAAATTAAAGGATGGAGGAGAGAAAAAAATTAGAACTGATAAAAACAAGTAATCCGGATTTCGATTTTTTGAATTATTTATTTGAATAGTATTGCGGAGTTGCTTGCGGAGATTCCTCCTCCGTCGGAATGACATACAGAGCGTATTATCTAAGTTTATTACACAAAGTTGTCACAAAGTTTGTCATTCCGACGGAGGAGGAATCTCCGCAAGTAGCTCGACAAAGATTGACAAAATTTAAAACAAAATTTTAATTCAATAAGAAACATTTTCCCCATCCTCAGGAATCGAAACTTTATCCAAAAGATCATTTTCAGATAAAGCTTCTCTTAATTCTTTTCTAGTTGTCGGACAATGATTTAAAGCCTCCAAATGATTTGCAAAAACCTGATTTGGTGCTAAAGCAACAAATTTCAAAATATCGTTCATTCGCATTAATAAAGGCTGACCAATGTCAAGTCGTGCAGTTCCGCAGGCTACAACGGCAATTTCAGGTTTAAATTCAACAAGAACTTTTTGAACATGCTCTGTAAAAATAGTGTCAGAACTAATATATACTGATTTTTCATTTGCTAATTCGATATGAAACCCCATTACATTTCCCATTAATTTTGCAATAAATCCGTAACCATGAATAGCAGGAATTCCAGTAATTTTTCCGTCTAAAAATTCTTGTGGTTCCCAATAATTCAAACTTTGAACAATATTTAAACCTCTTGTTGTTAGTGTTTTTTCATCTTTAATGCTGCAGGTAACCGGAATGTTTTTTCGTCTTAAAAAACTTCGCCGGCTTTGTCAATATGATCTGGATGCAAATGTGTAATCAGGCAATGTGTAACTTTACTTAAAATATCTCTACTATTTTTAGGAAGAGCAACTAATGGATTTCTTTTAGGTTTGTATCGAAAGATGGTAAAAGGCGGAATCGTTTTTCTTTTTCCTAACATCGGATCAACTAAAATAACATGTTCATCTGTTTCTATAACTAAAGTGGCATTTCTTAAATGATGAAATTTCATATCTGAAAAAGTTTAGATATTAAAAATACAAAATTTTGAAATAAATAGTAGCAATAAATTACATCTTAAAACGAAAACCAACACCGTGTATGTTTTCTATAGAAATACCTTCTTCATTGATTAAAATTTTGCGTAAACGCGAAATAAAAACATCCAGACTTCTTCCTGTAAAATAATCGTCATTTCCCCAAAGTGCGGAAAGTATTTTTTCTCTTTTTAAAACCATATTTTTATGATCAAAAAATAATTTTAAAAGTTCCGCTTCGCGTTGTGTAAGGCCTATTTTTTCATCTTCATTAAAAAGAAAGAAATTCGTGAAATCAAATTGATATTTTCCAATAGTATAAACAATGCTTTCTGTTATATTATTTTTCTGCGAACGTTTCAGGAAAATTCCAATTTTCAATAATAATTCTTCAATGCTAAAGGGCTTTACGAGATAATCGTCGGCACCTAAACGCAGTCCTTTAATGCGATCTTCTTTTAAGGTTTTGGCCGAAAGGAAAATAATCGGGATATCGGTATTACTTTTTCTAATTTCGGTTGCCAGTTCAAATCCATCCATTTTGGGCAACATAATATCAAGGATGCAAATGTCGAAATCTTCTTTTTTAAAAGCTTCCAGACCTGATTTTCCATCACAGCAATGAACTACGTCGTAATTATTTTGTTCCAGATTGTCTTTGGTCAGAAACGCTAATGTTTCATCATCTTCGGTATAAAGAATTTTAAAATTTTTCATTTTTTATAAGGAATTGATATGGTGATAGTAACACCTTTTATTTCGTTGTTTTCGGCTTTTATTTTCCAGTTTTGCAAATTGCAAATTTCTTTTACATAGTATAAACCAAGGCCAAAACCATTGACTTCATTGCTTTTTTCATTTTGAATTCGGTAAAACTTATCAAAGATTAAAGATATATTTTTAATCGAAATTCCGATTCCGTTATCAATAAAAGCTAATTTTAAAACCTGATTTTCTTCTGTAATCTCAATCGTAATTTCAGGGTTTTCATTACAATATTTCACTGCATTGTCCAATAAATTGTAAATCAAATTGGTAAAATGAAAAACGTCGGTTTCAATTTTATAATCATTTGATTTACTGCTTATTTTTATTTTTGCTTCTGGGTACTTTAATATAATATTTTCAATTGTTTCTTCCAAAACAGGAACAATCAAAATAGATTCTTTTTTTAGTTCCAAAGTCTTATAATCAGACTTTGAAGTATTTAAAATTTTCTCAATATGATGATTTAATTTATGACTTTGCTTTATAATAATGTCTGTATAAGTATGCAGTTTTTTATCTTCTTTAATCGGATTTTGTTCAATTAAATACTTCGAGGCGATTAAAATCGAAGAGAGCGGTGTTTTAAATTCATGCGTCATATTATTGATAAAATCGCGCTGTAATTCAGAATATTTTTTTTGTTGTAAAAGCGTAAAAATAGAATAGACATAAATTAACAGAATAAGAATCAATACGATTGAAAGTACAAACCAAAAACGCATCGAACTAAACAGATAAGATGTTTCATTGGGGAAACGAACAGCAAAATAATAAACGAGATTTTTATGCTTCGGAAAATAAACGGATTGTTTTCCTTTTTCTTGTTTAGATAATGAAATATAATTTCCATATACCATTTCGTCACTTTGACAATTGTACATAGCATATTCAAAATCAGTGGTGATATTCATTTTTTTGAATTCCGTTTTCAGGTAAAATTCCAGAATATCAGGTTCAAAATCATTTTCGACATTTACTATATAATAGTCATTGGCAATTTTCTGAACAGGATTCTGTGTCGGTAACTCGTGATTGGTGCCTTCGTAGAGCTTTTTTGCCACTTCAAGCAATGCAATATGGGTTTTTTGGCTTAGCTTTTTTTGCTCTAAAGTAAAGGCTTCTCTGGTCCAAAGTAATTGTGCCACCAAAATACCTATGATAGCAATAAGTCCTAAAAGAATGATACTGTTGAGTTTATTTATTTTCAATGAAAAGTATTTTGATAGTGTAATATAGTTAAAAATTAAAAGAAACTAAATGAAAAATATCCGTTAACAAGTCGTTAACAAACATTTGAAACCGCTTAACAGCGAATTGTTTTTATCTAAACTACTTTTGATAAAGGAAATTTAACCATAAACCACTTTAAATAAATTTATTATGAAAATTATCAAAATTTCAATGCTGGCTTTAGCTTTAGGATTAATGTCTTTCTCTGCTATAGCGCCAGTTCAGTCATTAGTTTGCACAAATGAAAACAATACAATTGCAGCATCAACCATAGTTTGGAAAGCAGAAACGGTTGATGTAGGTGAGATTCCGCAAGGAACACCAAAAGCAATTGTTTACGAATTTAAAAATACTGGAAAAACTGCCGTTGTAATTACCAATGTAAAAGGATCTTGTGGCTGTACAGCAACAGATTACACAAAAGAGCCAATTTTACCAGGTAAATCAGCAAAAGTAACAGCAACTTATAATGCAGCAAATAAAGGTGCATTTACAAAAACAGTTACTGTAACAACAAGTGCAGAAGAAACACCAAAAATCCTGACATTAAAAGGAACGGTTATTTAAAAATAAAAGGTTGATTATAAAGGGGAAAACTCCGGATATGTAATGTATCCGGAATTTTTTTATGCCTAATAATTAAATTGTTTTTTGAGAAAATAGAATCAAAAACATTGTTCGTAAGTGTGTGATTTTATTTTTTGTAAAAGTGTTATTTGTATCAAAACTTTTCTATTTTTATTGAAAAAATCACTATGAAATTTTTCTACTCGATTGTTGCTTTTGTGCTTCTTATGGCTGTTTTTTCTTGTAACAAGAAAGAAGAAAGCAAAGAAATATTAAAAAAACCTTCAGAGGAAGTAATTCCTGAACTGAAAATTAAAATCGATAGTTCTGGTATTTCTGCTTTTTATAAAACATATCCTAAATTGATTAAGTTTCAGAATGAGGTTTTTGCTTTATACAAGAAAAATAAATCGACTCAATTGTGGCTGGACAACAAAGGGGTTGTAGAGTACGGAAATACCTTATTCAATAAATACAAAGGATTAGATCAGGAAGGTTTAAAAGCTAATTTCCCGTATAAAGAACAAATTAGTCCAGTTTTTGAACATACTGTTGAAAATAAGTTATCAAAATCAGATACCGATTTAATGATTTCAAACTTGTATTTTTATTACGTTCAGAAAGTTTCCGGAGTAGATGAAAAAACTTCAAGAGCACTGGAATGGCTTTTGCCTAGAAAAAAGTCAATTATCAGGTTTTTTCAGATTCTATTTATAACAAAGCTACGATTAGCGATGATAAAAAGAGCAAGATGTTCAGTCAATATTATAAGCTTCGTGACGCACTGCATGAATACAGAGAAATTGAAAAAAAGGAGGATGGAAAGCCATCCAGACTGATGTCGATTTTAAAAGTTTTAAATTAGGAGATTCCGTAGCTTCAATTGGGCAAATAAGAGAAAGACTTTACGTAACCGGAGATCTTAAAGAAGATACTAAAAGTAATATATGTGATTCTACTTTAATTAAAGCTATTAGGACTTACGAATTACACCACGGTTTAACTCCAAAAAATACCATTTTACCAGAACATATTGCCGAGCTAAATGTTACTGTTTCAGATAGAATCAAAACCATAATTGCTAATATGGAACGTTGCCGATGGATAGATCCTGAACTTGAAAAAGGAAAAGAATATATCGAAGTGAACATTCCGGAATTTAGATTGTATTTAATTCGCAATCATGATATTGCATTTGTATCTCCGGTCGTGGTAGGAAAAACAATGAATAAAACCGTTATTTTTAGCGGAATGATGAACAATATCGTATTTAGCCCGTATTGGAATGTTCCTCCAAGTATCATTAAAAGTGAAATAAAACCCGGAATGGCTAAGAACAAGAATTACCTGGCTCAGAAAAATCTGGAGTGGAATAACGGCGCTGTTCGTCAATTACCCGGAAAAAATAATTCGCTTGGTTTAGTGAAGTTTTTATTCCCAAATTCAAATAATATTTATTTACACGATACACCGGCAAAAAGTTTGTTCGAAAGAGAAAACAGAGCTTTTAGTCATGGTTGCGTTCGTGTAGGAAAACCAAGAGAATTGGCAATCGAACTTTTAAAACAAGATCCTTCGTGGACGCCTGCCAGAATTGATAAAGCAATGCACGCAGGAAAAGAAAACTGGGTGAGTCTAAAAAGAAAGTTCCCGTTTACATTGGTTATTTTACCGCCTGGGTAGATCGAGACGGAAATTTGAATTTTTATAAAGATGTTTATAAAAGAGATGATAGTTTAATCAAATTATTGACTGAGGAATAAATTTAAAAAAAGTTCTGCCACGAATTTCACGAATTTCCACCAATTTTTATGGGCGGAAAAGCATGATATTTAATTTGTGATAATTCGTGCAATTCGTGGCAAAAAAATACCTTACTTAGAAATTACATCAATACATTTATAAAAACGTTTTGTGTAATGTTCCGTGTCTAATGAAGTAATAGTCACACTTTGCACTTTTCCAGATGAAGCGTGAATAAATTTAGATTGCATTCCGTTCGCCTCGCAAATAATGCCGAGATGACCAACAACAGTTCTGTCTTTATAACCGTAAAAAACTAAAATATCTCCAACTTTAAATTCTTCAGGATTTAATGCAGTTCCTAAATCTTTATAACCACTGGAGCTTCTTGGTAAAGTCATTCCGAAATTTTTAAAAACATAACTCACAAATCCGGAACAGTCAAATCCTTTTTTGGGATCACTTCCTGCATATACATAAGGAACACCTAAATAGTTTTTAGCGTAACTGATAATAGAATCGCGGTCTATTTTAGTTGATGGTTTCTGAATTTGAATTGCCTCTGTTTTATCTTCTTTTTTACAAGTAAACGAAGAACATAAAATGGCAGAAAAGAATAATATATAGAGACTTGATTTCATTTTTTTTGAAGTTGAATCAGAACATTAATTTATAAAGATAGCGCGTAGGTTTTGAATATCAAAGCAATAGTTCTTTACGAGGTTTTTATGTGAATAATAAAACGTAAAAATGATATAATTATTTTGGTGATTTTTTATTGCCTTTTGATGTTTTAGTATCTTTTTCAAAACCTTATTTCAGATATATTTGTGAATCTCATTTAGATTTAACGAATAATATTATGTTTCTAAAAAAAATACCGCTTTTAATTCTGTTTTTGATGGTTTCGGTTGTTTCTCAATCTCAAAACAAAACCAATACATTTCTTTATCACGGCAGAGTTGATAAACTTGAAAATAATAAAGTAATTTTAATTGGAACAGCTTCTTCTGTTTCATTTAATTTTACTGGAACTGAATGTTCAGTTTCGCTTCAAAGTGTTGATTCGTACGGACATCATAATTATGTTTCGTTGGTGTTAGACGGAAAATATTTGGGAAAAATAAGAATTGAAAAAGGCGCAGTTCAGTCTTTTCCAATAAAAACTACAACTAACAAAAAAGTTCATAGACTTGAAATTTATAAAAATACCGAAGCTCAAAGCGGAAATATTTTATTTGCCGGGACAACCGCAAAACTGACTTCAATTTCTACAAAGAAGAAAAAGAAAATCGAATTTATTGGCGATTCTATTACTTGCGCTGCTGCGAGTGATTCAGTTGATTGCGATAAGGGAGAATATATGGATCATCATAATGGTTATTTTGCTTATGGCCCCAGAATTTCAAGAAAAATTGATGTTGATTATTTGGTAAGCTCTGTTTCCGGAATTGGAATGTATAGAAACTGGAACGACGAGAACAAAGACGAAGCGATAATGCCTGATGTTTACGAGAATTTGTATTTAACCAAAGACAATTCTAAACCTAAATATGATTTTGCTTTTCAGCCTGATATTATCAGTATTGCTTTGGGAACCAATGATTTTTCTGGTGGGGATGGAAAAAAGAGCGCCTGCCTTTTAATGTGGAGAAATATGTTTCGAATTACATCAACTTTATAAAAATGTTGTACAAACATAATCCGAAAGCACAAATTGTGATCACAAACAGCCCAATGGTAGGCGGAGAAAGAGCATTAGTTTTTGAAGATTGTCTGAAGAAAGTTAAAAACGCTTTCGCGGAAGACAAAACACATAAACCAATCTTGATTTTTAAATTTAAACCAATGACTCCAAAAGGTTGTTTAGGGCATCCTGATGTTAATGATCACAAAGTTTTAGCAGCTGAATATGCTCCATTTCTAAAAAAGCTCTTAAATGAAAAATAATATATTTAAGTTTGTTTTCTTTCTATTGATTTCCAGTACTATGATGGCAAACGTTACACTTCCGAATATTTTTGGCGACAATATGGTTTTACAGCGCAATGCTGAAGTCAAAATTTGGGGTTGGGCAAGTCCAAAAGAAGAAATCAAATTGGTTTCGAGCTGGAATAATCAGGAATATAAAGTGGTCGCCAATAATCAGGCGCAATGGGAATTGCATATTAAAACGCCAGAAGCCGGCGGACCTTTTACCATTTCGATAAAAGGATATAATGAAGTTGTTCTTAAAAATATTTTGATTGGTGAAGTTTGGCTTTGCACGGGACAATCGAACATGGAAATGTCTGCAAGCTGGGGAATTGACAATGGCGAAGAGGAAATGAAAAATGCGGCAAATCCTAATATCAGATTTTTTACCGTTCCGAAATTAACTGCGACAACGCCACAAAATAACTTGCTGGGAAATTGGGTCGAATCGACTCCGGAAACGATGAAAAACTTCAGCGCGATTGGCTATTTTTTTGCCAAACGTTTGAGAGAAGATTTAAAAAATGTTCCAATCGGGTTAATTTCTTCCAATTGGGGCGGAACTCCGGCAGAAATCTGGATACCGGAAGAAGTCGTGCAAAATGATCCTGTTTTATTAGAAAATGCCAAAAAACTCAACGAACAAGAATACGGACCACGCCAACCGGGACGTGCTTATAATGCGATGATTTATCCAATTACGGGTTTTAAAATTGCAGGAACACTTTGGTATCAGGGTGAATCGAATGTTGGTTCATTGGTTTATGATAAAACACTTTCGGCTTTAATTACGTCCTGGAGAAAAGCTTGGCAGGACGAATTTCCTTTTTATTTTGTTCAAATTGCGCCGTACAAAACGGGCAGCAATAACTTCTCAAATGTTATTGTTAGAAATTCTCAAAGAAAAATTTTAAAAGAAGTCCCAAAAACCGGAATGGTTCTGACTTCTGATATTTCAGACACAATCGATATTCATCCAAAGAATAAAAAAGATGTCGGAATTCGTTTGGCAAATTTGGCTTTGGCCGAAATCTATCCCGAAGCTTCGGGACTAAATTCTAATTTGGTAAACGGACCACTTTTTAAAGATTTTAAAGTCGAGAAAAATAAAGTAGTAGTTTCTTTTGATTATGCAGAAGGATTGCATTTTAAAAACAAAACCTCGAATCAATTTGAAGTTTCTGGAGCCGATGAGGTTTATTATCCTGCAGAAGCTTCAATAAAAAATAATCAGGTGATTTTGATAAGCAAGAAAGTTGCAAATCCAACAAAAGTGAGATTTGCGTGGGGAAATACCATACAATCTGATTTGTTTAATAAAGTGAATTTGCCTGCTTCTTGTTTTATTGTCGAGTAGAGAATTGGCCACGGATTTTACGGGTTTAAAGGGTTGTCACTGATCTTATTTTGTTTTTTGTCAGACTGAGCAGAGTCGAAGTCCCGTAAAGTGAGGTACTCAAAGTTTGTTATTTCTTATTCCTCAAAATGACAAGATTTGTGGAAAAAGAAATAATTCGAAAAGCTCTTGTGTATTGGTTCGCGTGAGGGATAGCAGTGGAAAGCCCACAGCCTGACGAAGGAAGTGCGAGGACTTGTAGCGAATAGCCCGACCCGGAGGGACACGCCCAAATTACTAAACTAACTAACCAATGAAAAATAAAAAAATAATAACGATTGGGGTTTTTGCCCTGTTTACAGTTGGAAATATGAATGCACAGAAAAAACCTTATTTAGATAAAAATAAAACCGTTGAGCAACGTATCGATTTGCTTTTGCCTTTGATGACGCTGGAAGAAAAAGTGGGACAAATGAACCAATACAATGGATTTTGGGATGTAACGGGTCCGGCTCCAAAAGGCGGAACAGCCGAACTGAAATATGAACATTTGCGAAAAGGATGGGTAGGATCGATGCTGACGGTTCGTGGCGTAAAAGAGGTTCGCGCTGTTCAGAAAATTGCGGTTGAAGAAACCCGTTTGGGAATTCCGTTGATTATTGGTTTTGATGTTATTCACGGTTATAAAACGTTAAGTCCGATTCCGTTGGCAGAAGCAGCGAGTTGGGATTTGGAAGCGATTAAAAAATCGGCGGCGATTGCGGCTGATGAAGCTTCGGCATCTGGAATAAACTGGACATTTGGACCTAATGTCGATGTTGCAAACGATGCGCGCTGGGGACGTGTTATGGAAGGTGCGGGTGAAGATCCGTATTTAGGAAGCAAAGTGGGTTACGCGAGAGTAAAAGGTTTTCAGGGTGAAACAACCGCTGATTTGGCTAAAGTAAATACGATTGCGGCTTGTGCGAAACATTTTGCAGCGTATGGTTATGTTGAAGCGGGATTGGAATATAATATTGTAGATATTAGTAATTCTAAATTATATAATTCGGTTTTACCGCCTTTTGAAGCTACTGTAGAGGCTGGAGTTCGAACATTTATGAATTCATTTAATACTTTGAATGGCGTTCCTGCAACGGGAAATGTTTTTTTGCAAAGAGACATTTTAAAAGGTAAATGGAAGTTTGACGGATTTGTAATTTCAGATTATGCTTCGATTCGCGAAATGATCGCCCACGGTTATGCAAAAGACGAAGCCGATGCAACTGCAAAAGCCGTTATTGCTGGTTCTGATATGGATATGGAGTCGTATTTGTATGTGGCGAAATTGACTGGTTTAGTAAAAGAAGGAAAAGTAAAAGAAGCTTTGGTTGATGATGCCGTCCGCAGAATTCTTCGCGTGAAATTTGAATTGGGATTATTTGATGATCCGTACCGATATTGTGACGAGAAACGCGAAAAAGAAGTTGTGGGAAGTAAAGCAAACAATGAAGGCGTTTTAGACATGGCCAAAAAGTCGATTGTATTGTTGAAAAACGAAAAGAATTTGCTTCCGCTAAAGAAATCAGGACAAAAAATTGCTTTGATTGGGGCTTTGGCAAATGATAAAAATAGTCCGCTTGGAAGCTGGAGAATTGCGGCTGATGATAATACGGCGGTTTCGGTTTTAGAAGGAATGCAGCAATATAAAGACAATCAATTAACTTTTGAAAAAGGTGTCGATTTATTATCTCAAAAAGCTACTTTCCTGACAGAAACAGTTTTTAATACAACAGATAAAAGCGGATTTGAAGCAGCAAAAACTGCAGCGAAAAATGCCGATGTTGTGGTTATGGTTTTGGGAGAATACGGTTTTCAAAGCGGTGAGGGAAGAAGCAGAACAGATTTGAATTTGCCGGGATTACAACAAGAATTATTAGAAGAAACTTATAAAGTGAATCCGAATATAGTTTTGGTTTTAAATAATGGTCGTCCGTTAAGTATTCCGTGGGCTGCAGAGCATGTTCCGGCAATTGTTGAAGCGTGGCAATTGGGAACTCAAACCGGAAATGCCGTGGCGCAGGTTTTATACGGAGATTATAATCCGAGTGGAAAACTGCCAATGTCTTTCCCTAGAAATGTAGGTCAGGTACCGATTTATTACAACAAATACAGTACTGGAAGACCAATTGACAGCGATAAAAACGTTTTTTGGTCGCATTATATGGATGTGGAGAAAACGCCTCAATTTCCGTTTGGTTTTGGATTGAGTTATACCAAATTCGATTATAAAGATTTAAAAATAAATAAAACGGCTTTTGCCAAAGGAGAAAATGTTCAGGTTAGCGTTGCCGTTACCAACTCTGGAAATTATGATGGAAAAGAAGTCGTACAATTATATATTCACGATGAATTTGCCAGTATAGTTCGCCCGATAAAAGAATTGAAAGGTTTTGAATTGGTAAACCTGAAAAAAGGAGAAACTAAAACGGTAACTTTTACTTTAACCAATAAAGAACTTGGCTTTTATGATAATGAAGGAAATTATTTAGTTGAGCCGGGAACTTTTAAAATCATGGTTGGAGGAAGTTCTGATCAAGGTTTGGAGAGTGGTTTTGAGATAAAAGAATAGTTTTTGCCACGAAGGCGCTAAGACGCGAAGTTTTTAATCTCGCAGAGGCGCAAAGGCGCAAAGTTTTTTTCGCCATGAATTCACGAATTGATTGTTTAAAAATTCGTGAATTCGTGGCGATTTCTTTTTTAGTGAGTTATCTTATTTAATAAATTTCTAGAATCATCAATTCGTCATTCAAAATAAACGATTCAATAATTTCCTTTTTTGAAATTAGAAGCTCAGCAATTTGCTTTGTGTTTTTATTGAAGGTTTTTAAAATTATTACTTTTGGAGGAGCTCCTTTTAAAAGTAATAATTTTTCAAAATCGTCATCATGTGTAAGTATTGTAAAATCATTTTTTTTGGCGAATTCCCAAATTTCAATATCTTTTGCTGGTTGAGGTAGTTTGATTTCATTAGAATGCAAACAATCCGAAAAATCATTTGCTATAAGTTTAATTATTCTCCATGAAATATTGGCATCCAAAAGTAATTTCATTATGCTGCAATTATTTTTGTGATGTTTTCTCTATTTGCAGCAAAAGCCAGAGCAGCAAGAATATCTTCTTTTTTTAATTCAGGAAAATCTTCAATAATTTCTTCAAAAGACATTCCGGTTGAAAGCCATGAAAGAATATCTGCAACACAAATTCGGGTTCCGGTAATTACAGGTTTTCCAAATCGGATATCAGGATTAATTGAAATTAAATTTTGCCAGTTATTTTCCATGATTTTTTTATTTAAACAAATTTACAAAAATAAAGCACTATTTGCTTTTAAAATAATACGGTTTGTTTTTACCTTTAAAACCTATTAAACTTTCAACCTTTAAAATACAATAATGAAATATAACAGATGTGGAAAAAGCGGGTTATTATTACCTGAAATTTCTTTAGGATTATGGCATAACTTCGGATCGGTAGATAATTTTGATAATGCTGAAAGTATTGCAGTAGAGGCTTTTGATAAAGGAATCACTCATTTTGATTTAGCCAATAATTACGGTCCGGTTCCGGGATCTGCTGAAACTAATTTTGGTAAAATCCTTTGGCATAATTTTCAGGGAAATCTGCGTGATGAAATCATCATTTCGACCAAAGCCGGCTACACTATGTGGGATGGACCTTATGGCGATTGGGGTTCCCGAAAATATTTGCTGTCAAGTTTAGATCAAAGTTTAAAGAGAATGAAAGTCGATTATGTCGATATTTTTTATTCGCATCGACCAGATCCCGAAACGCCAATTGAAGAAACCATGCAGGCTTTAGATTACGCCGTAAGAAGCGGAAAAGCATTGTATGTTGGAATCAGTAATTATTCGGCAGAGCAAACGCGTGTTGCAGTTGATGTTTTAAAACAATTAGGAACGCCATGTTTAATTCATCAGGCAAAATACTCCATGTTAGAGCGTTGGGTTGAAAACGGTTTACTAGATGTTCTGGAAGAAAAAGGAGTAGGCTGCATTGCATTTTCGCCTTTGGCACAAGGACTTTTAACAGATAAATATTTAAACGGAATTCCGGAAAACTCAAGAGCGCATAACCCAAACGGGCATTTAAAAGAAAATGAGGTTACAGCAGAAAGAATTCAGAAATTAGTTCAGCTGAATGAAATTGCTAAAAATAGAAACCAATCTTTAGCACAAATGGCTTTGGCCTGGCTGATGAAAGACAAACGAATTACCTCAGTTTTAATTGGCGCAAGTTCTGTAAAACAGTTAAATAATAATATTGATTGTCTGCAAATTTTTGATTTTACATCAGATGAATTGAATGCGATTGAAAGCATTTTGAAATAATTTATTACAATATTCAAACCCGACAGGTTTTTAAAACCTGTCGGGTTTTACACGTAACGTTGAATTGAATATTATTTTATAATCATTGCCAAACCGCCACCACTTGCCAATTTATATTTTAATTTCGTGTTAGAATCAACCGTAATAATTTCTCTTTTATAATCGTTTGCAGCTTTATCAGCATTTAATCCATCAGAGAAAATTTCAGCTTCGAATTTTTTGCCTTTTTGAAGGAAAGAAAAATCAATTGTTATTTCTCGTGAATCCCAGTTGGTAATGGAGCCTAAATACCAGGTGTTTTCTTTTCTTCTGGCAATTGTTACAAACTTTCCAACTTCGCCATTTAAGGAAACTGTTTCATCAAAAGTAGTCGGAACTTTAGCAATAAAATCAGTGCTTTCCTTTTCCTTCATATAAGCTGTCGGACTATCGGCCATCATTTGCAAAGGCGCTTCAAAAATGGTGTAAAGTGCCAGCTGATGACATCTCGTTCCCTGACTTACTGGATTAGAATGACTCGGTTTGAATTCGCTTTTTGTGGCATTTCGCATTGCGCCCGGTGTGTAATCCATTGGACCGGCCATCATTCTGATAAATGGAATTGTTGTATCGTATAACGGAACATCGTCGTTTGGTGTCCATTTATTGTTTTCTAATCCTTTTACGCCTTCAAAATTTAGAATATTCGGATAAGTTCTCTGAATTCCTGTTGGTTTATACATACCGTGAAAATCCAAAA
The DNA here is from genome assembly GCF_979258275.1 of Flavobacterium sp. AC274. Taxonomy (NCBI): domain Bacteria; kingdom Pseudomonadati; phylum Bacteroidota; class Flavobacteriia; order Flavobacteriales; family Flavobacteriaceae; genus Flavobacterium; species Flavobacterium sp. AC274. The sequence goes on from NZ_OZ409852.1 coordinate 1,911,490, forward strand.
GCAATTTGTGATTGGCTGCTTTTTGAGCAATATCATAAACTGAATTTACCATTTTGGCATCATCACGATCAATAAAATCAACTTTAAAACCTTTGATTCCGAGTTTGGCGTAATTCTCAAAAATACCATCAATGTTATTATTTAACGCCATCCACGAACTCCACAAAATAATACCAACGTTTCGTTCTTTCGCGTAGGCGATTAAAGCTTCTAAATCTACATTAGGATTGTGTTTCATAATGTCGGTTTCTACACTCCAGCCTTCATCCAAAACCACATATTCGACTTTGTTTTTTGAGGCAAAATCAATGTAATATTTATACGTTTGGGTATTGATTCCGGCTTTGAAATCGATATTATAAATGTTCCAGTCGTTCCACCAATCCCAGGCTACTTTTCCGGGTTTTATCCACGAAACGTCTTTTATTTTTGAAGGTTCAGCTGATTTCTGAACCATATCATTATTAGCTAAAGCCGCATCATTTTCAGAAATCACAATCGCTCTCCACGGAAAAGCTCGGGTTCCTTTGGTTTTAACCAAATAATCAGCTCTTTCAGTAATTAATTTGTTGAGGTTGTTAAAGCCACCGTTTGTTTCTTTTAACGGATATTTAGAAAAGCGTGATTCAAAACCAGATTTAGAACTATTATTCGTTACAAATAAACCCGGATAATCTTCTAAATTCGCCTCAAGAAAAACCGCTTTTTTACGATTTTTATAATCAATTAAAAAAGGTAGAAAGGCCAAAGTATCTTTTGCAAATTCGCTTATTTTTTTGTTCTCATAATGCGCTTCAAATGATGAAATAAATGGATCTTTCGGATTTCTTAAATCACGAACATACGGCATTAAAGAATTATAATCCTGATCGAAATTCAAAATAACTTCTTCAGATATTACTGTAATTTCTTTTTTCTTTCTGGTAATAAAACGATACGCAGCGCCATCGTCAAAAACACGATATTCAATACTAAAATCATTTTTAAAATCTAAAACCAGTTGATTGTATTTATTTTGAACCGATTTCTTTTTGTAAAACGGAGTTTCAAATGAAGCATCAACACTTTCTTTTTTCGAATTTATAACTACAGCATTTTTTCCTAAAACAGTATTTCCTTCTAAAGTCATTGACATTTCAGAAGGCGCCAAAATCAAATCTTTTTCATGAGAAATTGTCCAAGAAATTTTATCATTTACAACAATTTTAATTTCAATTTTTCCGTTAGAAGAATTCAAAACAAAGTCTTGTTTCTTCTGTGAAAAAGAAAGGTTTAAGAAAAAGAAACAAAAAAGAGCCAATAGATTTTTCATGTTGGAATATTTTTCACCATATAAGTGATATAAGTTCATTTAGTTAATCGCGCAAAGTTCAGCTTATAATCTCTTAAATGAACTTATATGGTTTAAAATTTTAACTACTTCAATTGTTTATTGTATTTTTTCACAATTTCCAAAGTCGATTTATCTCCATTAAAAACAGAATTTAAACCCTGCGGTTCTTGCGGAGGATCTGTTGTTAGGGGTTCGCCGGGATTCCATTTTCCAGTTTCGTTTACCGCTTTTCCTTCGCCACCGTATCCCCAGAAATTTGCTGCTTGTAAAGGACCGCCATTTTTATGACTTTCCAGAACTCTTCCAAAAATATAACTGTAAAACTGATCGCGATAAACAGAAGAAGCACCCGCATTCAAATTTTCATTTTCTCTTGGTAAACCAAATTCTTCAATAATAATTGGTCTTTTTAAATTATTAGCCACCTTAATATGATCGTCAATATATTTCCCTGCATTTTCGATTGTTTTTGGCATTGTGGTTTCAGTATTTTCTGCTTTAAACCAATTCCAGTTTTTTGGCCAGATATGCATCGTCAAATAATCGATATTCGGATTCTGGTGTGTACGTTCAAAAATTTCCATACTGTCATTCGAACTGTTTTTTCCTCAGAACCAGTCGAAACCAAATGGTTTTTATCTAAGCTATCAATCAAATTCACAATATTATTTAGCCAAATCGTAAATTTTGTTTCGTTTTCAACCGTAAAAAGTCTTGGTTCATTCCCAACCTGCCACGCCATAATGGTGTTGTCTTCGTTATATTTCTTTTTAGAATAGTTGTTTGTTCTTCCAATAATAAATTTCACATGATCTTCCAGAGCTTTCATACAAGGTTCACAACTATGAAATTGTTCGGTATACGACATAAATTGCGGCCAGGTATTTGGAGCAATATTCGGAACCGGAATTGCGCCTTTGCCATTCCATTCCAGATATTGAGACATTCCGCCAGACCATTCCCAGTTATTCGTCAAATACAAAACCGCATACATTTTACGTTTGCTCATTTCAGCAATCAAAAAATCCAGTCCGTCAAGCAAATCATCATCATATTTTCCCTGTTGATATTGCAACGCCGGTCGAACCGTAAAATCGTATTTTCCGCCATCGGCACCAACCAAAATACGCAAATTATCGATTCCGTTTTTCTGCATCAAATCCAGTTCGCGAAGCAATCTTTTTCGGTCGCCCACTTTTTTTGAAGCCAGCAAACTTCCGTACCAATAATTTGTTCCAATGTAGGCATATGGTTTGTTGCCTTTATAAAATTGCGTTCCTTTTACCGTAATTCTTTCCTGCGCGTTACAAGCGACTACAGAAAAAAATAAAGCTAATCCGAAGGTTTTTAAAAATGTGTTTTTCATTATTATCTTTTTTAGGAGCTATTTCCTGCTATCCGTTACAATCTTTTGTTCCATTTCATTTCACAAAAGGATTTTCACTTCTATCAGGGCTATGGCTTTAGGTTTCATAAGAAGTTCTTTTTTGTCAGTTTCGTTAATTGATTCCAATTCCACTGTTTTGTCATTCCGAGGAACGAGGAATCTCCGCAAGTAACTCCATCCAGAGAATCGCCAATCTTTGTCGAGCTTCTTACGAAGATTCCTCGTTCCTCGGAATGACAAAAAAACAAAAAATAAGAATAAATCTGTGTAAATTAGTTTTAATCCGTCAAATCCGCGTGCTATTTCTGTACTAATTTACTTCGGCAATTCATACATTTTCGGCAACGAATTCACCAATGCCGATTTTGGCTTTGTTGCAAATGTTTTAAAATCAGCTGCATTCGAAACAGCACCATTCGGAACATAATAACCGTCAGTGTTGTTATTCCAGAACATTACATAACTGATTTCTACGCTATTTGATGTTAACGCACTATATAAATAATACGAAAACCAATCCGTTATAGGCGAATTAGAACTTGTAACGCGAAAACCAGTTTCTGACAAAGCGGCGATTTTTACTTTCGTTTTCGCCAGATCAGAAATAGTTTTTAGTTTCAAATTTGCTTTTGCAGCTCCGGCAGAACCTTGATTATCAAAATCTCCGTAATTATCCATTGCCAGAATATCTACATATTTATCTCCTGGATATCGGCTTAAATAATTGGTTTCTGTAGTATAGGAGTTGTCAGGCGAAAATGCATATAAAATGTTGTGAACTCCTTTTGTGTTTTTCAAATAATCAACCGTAAATTGATACGCGGTTTTGTATTCATCAGCAGTACAAAAATTAGCGCCCCACCAAAACCAGCTTCCGTCAAATTCATGAAATGGCCTAAAAATTACTGGAATCAATTCTCCATTTGCGCCTTTTAAATTTAAAACAACGCTGGCAACTTTATCGAGTTTTTTCTTGTACCATTCGTGATTTGCTCCGCCAGGCAAAATACTTTTAAAAGCAGTGGTTTTTTGTTCCGATGTCATATCGGCAGCATAAAAAGAATCTTCATTGTTAGGTTCTCTCAAATGCCAGCTAAAAGTATTTATCATGCCTTTGGCGTAAGCAACTTTCACATCATTTGTAATTTTTAATTCTTGTTGATAAAACCAGTTATCAGCCTGATTATTGTTGTTTTTATCGGTAATAAACATAAAATCAGAACCCAAAACGGCTGGATCAAAACCTGTATTTTTCTTAATGTCAGAGTCGCCCGCAGCATCTTGGTAAAAACTATTAAAAGCATCTTGCTGACCAATAGCAACTTTTGTTTTTGCAAGTATTTTTAAGTTATAAAATAAAGCTATAGTTTCTTTAGTTGCATTAGCATCAACCATATAATTGGTAACATTTTGCGTTGTCAAAGCATCATCCTGCACAGGAGGATCTACGATGATTTCATTATCTGTTTCTTTATCCGAAGAACAATTTATAAAAGCCAAAACAAAAAGACTTAAAAATGCTATTTTGAGAAAAGTACTTTTCATTTTTATGCTGTTTTAATGCGGTGAATAAGTTCCATACAAGCCCGGCTATTATGATACGGACATTTCCAGAATCCGGCTTTGTCTTTTTCAATAAGGGAATTATCGCGGTAAATTCCCCAAAACCATTCGCCATTTTTAGTGTCCAGAATGTGGTTTTTTATAAAATCCCAGTTTTTTAAAACTATGTCTAAATAAATTTCATTTCCTGTTAATTGATAAGCGTTGTAAAAGCCAATTAAAGCTTCGGCCTGAACCCACCAGTGTTTTTCGGCAATTAATTCATTCTTTTCGGGATCAAATTCGTACCATAAACCGCCGTCAGTATCTAAACCTTCTTTGGTCACTTCTGCCATTTGAATGGCGTGTTTTTTGTAATTGGCGATTAAATTTTCATCTTCAGAAATTTCGGCGCATTGCAGCAAAAGCCACGCTGCCTCGATGTCATGACCGTATGAAATTACATCTGGTTTTTCGATCCAGTTTTCATCAAAAAACAAACGTAAATGTCCGGTTTCGGTATTGATGAAATGTTCTTCTATAGTTTGTAATAATTCGACAATATCTTTTTGAAGGGTTTTGTCCTTCCAAACCTTAAACAAATTTGCGTATGCTTCAACAATGTGCAAATGTGTGTTCATTGTTTTTTTTCGTTGGCATCTTTTTCACTCAAACGCAAATCATCGATAGATTGCCAATCTCTTGTAAAAGCTTCCAGATAGCCTTTTTTTATTGGGTCGTAACTATTTTTCTTTATTCTTAAATATAAATTTATTGCTATTGCCAAAGCTTTTTCATCTTTAGAAATAGCATAATATTCAGACAGTCCGTAAATGGCAAAAGCTAAAGCGTAGATTTGATTTTTTGTGTCCTTTGGTGATTTATCAACATTGATACTCCAAAATAATCCGCCAAATTCAACATCATAAAAATAGGCTGAAAGAAACTCAAAAGCGCGTTTTGCAATTTCTTTATGTTCTTCATTTTTTGTGATTTGATAACTTGACGAAAACGACCATAAAATTCTGGCGTTTAAAACAGAACCTTTTTCTGCATCTTCAATAACATTTTCATCGTTATCAATCTGACCAATAAAACCACCATTTTTAGTATCGATTGAATTTTTCGACCAATAGTCTAAAATTGAATCCAATTCAGCTGATAATTCGGTTTTAAGTTGCTTTAGTTTTGTTGACACGGTGAATTATATTGCGTTATTTTTTTCAATTTGATTGATGATCGTTTTTACAGATCCTGCAGAAATAAAAGTATCTGCGGGAGCATTGGTAACATAATCAACCAGTTTTGCAACTGATGAAACGGCCACATGCATTCTCGTATCTGATGAAGCATAATAGATGTAAACAGTTCCATCAGTATCTTCAATCCATCCGTTTGAGAATAAAACATTCGATACATCGCCAACTCTTTCAATGCCTTCAGGCCCCATAAAATGACCTGCTGGAACGTGTGTTACTTTTGTAATATCATGCAAATCTGTCATGAACATATAAAGTGTGTAGCGTAAACCTGCAGCGGTATTACGAACGCCGTGCGCTAAATGCAGCCAGCCTTTTTCTGTTTTGATAGGAGCAGGACCAAGACCATTTTTCAATTCGTAAATGGTATGATATTGTTTTCCGAAGATGATTTTTTCATCCTTAACAATTGGGTTTGTCATATCTTCAATATAACCTAAGCCAATTCCGCCACCGGCACCAACATCAATAAATCCATCTTGCGGACGTGTGTATAAGGCATATTTTCCGTTTACGAATTCAGGATGTAAAACCACGTTGCGCTGTTGTCCGGTATTTGAAATTAAATCGGGCAATCTTTCCCAATTTACTAAATCTTTTGAGCGTACGATTCCGGCATTGGCTACAGCCGAACTGGTATCCCCTTTTGGTGCTTTTGGATCTTTCCTTTCAGTACAAAAATACCGTAAACCCAACCGTCTTCATGATTGATCAAACGCATATCATAAACGTTGGTGTCCGGTTCTTCAGTTTGTGGAATTACACATGGTTTTTCCCAGAACTTAAAATTATCGATACCGTTTGGACTTTCCGCTATAGCGAAAAAAGATTTTCTGTCAATTCCTTCAACACGAACGGCCAGTAAATATTTTCCGTTCCACTTGATGGCTCCGGCATTAAAAGCGGCATTCATGCCAATTCGTTCCTGTAAAAACGGATTTGTTTTTTCGTTGAGGTCAAAACGCCAGTTTAATGGTACGTGAGCTGCTGTCACAACCGGGTTTTTGTAACGTTCATATATACCGTTTCCTGCCTGATCCTGAGGCTTATTTTTTTGCTCAATCAGTGTTGTATGTTCTTTTTCTAATGCTATTTTTCTGTCTTTAAAAATAGTCGAAGATGTTATTGTAGTCATATAAATCGATTTCTGTATCCGTAATATTTTAATTAGTCAGGTCTCTTTTTTCATTTAAATCCTGTTCGATCGTTTGAAGTTTTTCTTCAGATAAAGGATAGAAAAAATAAAAGCGACTGATATAAATGCTGCCAGGGCAGGAAGTATGCTTAACATTAATTGAATTCCGTTTTGAGTTGCGACGGTTTGTTCTACGTTGGCCTGAAAACCAAAATATCCTAAAAGCCATCCTGCTCCCGCACCACCAATGGTCCAGCCAAATTTTTGTGACATTGAGGAGGCAGAGAAAACCAAACCTGTGGCTCTGCGGCCTTGTTTCCACTCTGAATAATCGGCACTATCTGCATACATAGACCAGATTAAAGGGAAAATACAACCCGCACAAATGCTTATTAAAATCTGGAAACTCATGATTAAGAAAACATCTTCTTTTCCGAAGAAATAGAAAACTAGACTTAAAAGTGCGGCCAAAGCCATAGCACCAAAAAAGGTTTTCTTTTTGCCAATTTTATTTGCAATTGGCGTTGCAATTATAACTCCGATGATATTTGCTGCTTGTCCTAGAACCAAATAAATAGAAGTTGGCGTCATATGAAAATCGGTTCCGAAAAGTGAAAAATCGAAGTTTACACTGCTGCTTATATAATATTTAAAGTAATAAACGGCTGCTCCATCACGAATGGAATTGAAAACCAAAGCGCCAATTCCGGCTCCGAGTAAAATCCACCACGGTTTATTTTGTAGCAGATCTTTTAAGTCTTCTTTTAAATTCGCTTGTTCATCATCAATTGGTTTTACTCTTTCTTTGGTAAAGAAAAAACATCCCCAGAAAAAGCTGTTGTTATAACTCCAAAAACGGAAATTGTTGCCAGCCAGCCTGTTTTGGAGTTTAGGCTTCCGCCGAAATATTGTACTAAAGGTTCGATTAGCCAAAGTGCCAAAAGACTTCCGCCAAAGGCAAAAACCATTCTGTAAGATGATAATGTGGTTCTTTCTTTTCTGTCAGATGACATTACGCCTAAAAGTGATGCATATGGCACATTGATTAAAGAATAAATCATCATCATGGCCGAGTACGTTACGTAAGCGTAGATTATTTTCCCTTTTTCGTCAAAATCAGGTGTGTAAAAAGTTAATACGCCAATTACGGCAAAAGGCACGGCAACCCATAATAAATAGGGTCTGAATTTTCCCCATTTGCTTTTTGTTCTGTCGGCAATGATTCCCACAATCGGATCAAAACAAGAATCCCAGATTCTGGTAATCAAAAACATGGTCCCTACAACGGCAGGCGCCAATCCGAAAACATCGGTATAGAAAAATAAAAGATACATACTGAAAATTTTCCAGAACATGGATGATGCAGCATCTCCAAGACCGTAACCTATTTTTTCTTTTAAACTAATTTTATCGTGCATTTAGGTTTTTTTTATTGGTTGTAATTTAGATTTGGTTAGTTGTTGTGATTTCTATGTGTTGAATTTTTAGCACGCGGATGACACGGATTTAAGCGGATTTTTAATTTTTAATTCTCAATTTTTATTGATATCCTTCTCAAATAAAGTTTTGTCCAAATTATAAAAATCAACAAAATCTTTCTCACTTATTTGTCCGGTATAGGGTGCGTAATAATGCATTTTTTGTTCTTTTTCCTGCCAGCCGTGATTTCGCCATAATAAAACATACGATATTTTATAATCCCCAATGGCTTTAAGTAAAGTTCCTGTCCACCATTTTGGATCAGGAATTGCTTCATAGCCTGCTTCTGCAACAGCAATTAATTTGTGCTTTTCAATGCCAATTTCGTTAATGATTTTCAGCTGATTTTGAACTTCGGTGATGAATTTTTGTCCCTCTTTGTCGTCATTATTCTGATAAGAATCAAAGCTTATCATATCTGCGTAATTGTCTCCGGGATAATGAGCTAAAAAATCTTCTTTTGTGTTGAAACTGCTTGTGTTGTAGACATAAATTAGGTTGTGAACTCCTTTTTTCTGTAAATATTCAAAGGTAAATTTCCATGCAGCTTTAAATTCTTCCGGCGTGCAGTTTCCTTTTCCCCACCAAAACCAACCACCGGTAAGTTCGTGATAGGGTCTAAAAAGAACCGGAATGTTTTTTCCTTTTTTATCTTTTAAGGATAACAAATAAGCGGCAGCTTTATCTAGCCAAATGGTAAACTTCTGATTATTTTCTCCGCCTGGTAAAATTGTTTTCAATGAATTTGGGGTGTTGTCCCAAGCACTTTTTCCAGTTGCAGGATTGTCAAAATGCCAGCTTATAGTTGTAATTCCACCTCTTTCGTGACTTTGTTCTATATATTGCTTCATTTTGGCAAATGGAATTCCGTCGATATTATTAGGGCTGTCTTTCTCCAGACCCGCTAAGTCCCAGCCATAAACTCCGGGATAATCTCCAACAACATCTTTTATATCGCTTCTGCCATCTTCATATTTCCACTTTACGCCATAAGCAAGATCGTCCTGATGCCCAAAAAGAAATCCTTTCTGACTTAGTTTATTAAGTTTTTTGTATAAAGAAATGGTTTCAGGTGTTGCTTTTTGATCTGAAAGTGACAAATTAGTATTAGCCTTATTATTTTGAGAAGAACAAGAACCGCCTATAAATACTGCAATTATTAGGGTTATTATGTTTTTTTTCATTTTAGAATTAGTTGTTTTCCTGTAATATGATATAAAAAGGCAAATTAATAATGACTTTTTTATAGTTCAATTTTTGATCTTTAATTTGATATTGTTTTTTGTATAAAATTATTAAAACTTTAAAAAGATATAATATTAAAAATGATTAATGTTTATTATTGATGTAGTTTTTGAAATAATGATAATTCTATTTTTCAAAGATAAACGGATGTTTATCGTCTATTTAATATTATTTTATCAATTATATATCATATTATTGCAAATAAAAAAATCGAATATCATTTTATAAAACAGTTTTCAGGATGAGTAATGCTAAGAATTTTTACAGAGAAATTGCTCCGCTTTCTGCGGGAGACAGCTTTTTGGTGTTTGACAGAGTAAAAGATAATTTTGATTTTCCGGTGCATTATCATCCTGAATTTGAAATCAATTTTATTTTAAATGGAAAAGGAGTGAAGCGGGTTGTTGGAGATAATATTGAGGAAATTGACAATGTCGAACTGGTTTTAATTGGCCCAAATTTATATCACGGCTGGGAACTTAATAAATGTACAAGCAAAAAAATCCACGAAATTACAATTCAGTTTCATAATGATTTATTTCATGAATCTTTATTGTCGAGACGAATTATGAATCCGATCCGTGATATGTTTAATCGATCGATTCATGGTATTTTATTCTCTAAAAAAGTTACTGAAGAATTAACGCCAAGACTAGTAAAGCTCTCAAAACTAGATGGTATGGACTACTTTTTGGAAATTACTTCCTTATTATATGATTTGGCAAATTCCAGAAATCAGCGACTGCTTTCTACTTATACAGTAGATTATGATACGTTTGATGATTATGATAAAATGAAAGTGGTTTATGAATATGTGCAAAAACATTTTGCTGAAAAGATCACCTTAGAGGATGTTGCTAATGTTGCGAGCATGTCTATTATTTCATTTAACCGATTCATTAAAAAACGCACCGGGAAAACTTTTGTCAATTATATCAATGATATTAGGATAGGATATGCGGCTCGCTGGCTGGTTGAAAAAGACATGAGCGTTTCTGAAGTTGCTTTTAAATCAGGCTTTAATAATATTGCCAACTTCAATCGTAGTTTTAAAGCTACTAAAAATTGTACACCAAGTCAGTATAGGGAAGATTTTTCTGGATTAAAGCGAATTTTATAGTGATACTTTTTTGCACAAACAAATATTATTTTTAACGAAAACGTTTGCATTTCGCTTATTCGTTAATTTTTATTTATAATTTCAAGTTGTTTAAGGGTAGGTCGTTGCGAATAATGCAAAAAAGATTCATTTTATTTTTCATATATGTTTTTTTAAAGCGCTATAGTAAAAATATTATCATCAAATGATATAATACTATTAATTTAATCGTTTCTTGTGTTATAGATTTGTTAAATAATTTAGAAAGTAAACCACAACCCTTTTACTGAATTATGAAGAACAAATTTAAACTAACCAAACATTTATTATGAAAAGACTAATGACTAACTTCATTCATTGGAACGCTAACCACAGATTAGTTCCTTTGATTTTATTCTTGTTACTGACATGTAATTTTGTTACGGCTCAGGTAAAAGTAACAGGAATAGTTTCTGATGCTCAGGGACTTTCTATACCCGGAGCCAATATAATGGTCGTAGGAAGTAAAATTTCTGCCTCTACAGATTTTGATGGAAATTATTCTATTGATGTGCCTGCAAATTCAAATATTTCGGTTTCATTTATTGGATACGTTTCCCAAACTATAAACGTTAAAAGCGGAGGTAAAATAAATGTTGTTCTAAAGCTTAGTGCTGAAGATTTGCGTGAAGTACTTGTAAACGTAGGATATAGAAGCCAGAAACGAAAAGATGTTGCAGGTTCAATTTCTACTGTAACAGCCAAAGATTTTAAAGATTCCCAACAAGTTACGGTAGAACAATTATTGCAAGGACGAGCTGCAGGTGTTGTAGTTACAAATAACTCTGGCAGGCCAGGAGGAAATGTTTCTGTAAAAATTCGTGGTGCTGCCTCTTTAGGCGGATCAAATGAACCTTTGTATATTGTAGATGGGCTTCCTATTTCAGGAGATGCAACAAATCAGTCAACTGGAGGAACAATTGTAAGTGGTTATATAGGTACAAATACAGGTTCTGTAACCAATAGCCCACTAGCTTTTTTGAATCCTAGTGATATTGAAACCATGGATATTTTAAAAGATGCCGGAGCAACTGCAATTTATGGTTCAAGAGCTTCAAACGGAGTTGTAATTATTACGACTAAAAGAGGTAAAAAAGGTACAGGAAAAATAACTTATGACACAGCACTTTCTACTCAAAAGGTTACGAGATTGCTGGATACAATGAATTTAAGCCAATACGCCACACAGCAAAATGCATTGGCAAGTTATTATGGTGTTGCGCCAAGAGATGAGTTTGCAGTACCTTCTGTTTTGGGTAGTGGGACAAACTGGCAGGACGAAATATACAGAACTGCTTTAATGAACAGTCACCAATTGTCTTTTTCAGGAGCAAAAGATAACAATAATTATTATATTTCTGGTGGATATTTAAATCAGGAAGGTGTTGTTATTGGATCTGATTTTAAAAGATATACTTTTAAAACTAATCTGGAATCAAAGGTAAAAGATTGGTTAACAATGGGCGTTTCTATAACAGCTGGTATAACAAATCAAAATATAACTATCGAAGGCTATAGCGACGGTATTATTGGTACTACAATATTATCGACTCCTGATGTTGCGGTTAAAAATTTAGACGGAACTTATGCTGGTCCGCCAAAAGACGGATCGCAGGGAGCCTGGATTAATCCGGTTGCAAGTACTTTGATGAATACCAATAAATTAGTTCAAAAGAATTTTCAGGGTAATTTTTATTCTACCATTAGATTGGCTAAAGGATTGGATTATCGTTTTGATTTTGGTGGTTCTACCAATATTCAAAATTTTGATGGATTTCAGCCTACTTATACATGGGGAGCAGCTGTAAATAAAGTTAATCATCTTCAGGAAAGAGCGAATACCTGGTATGGTTTAACGCTTAAAAATATGTTGACGTACAATACTTCTTTAGGAAAACATAATTTTACTTTAATGGGGATTCAGGAAGCAAACGATTCTCATTGGTTTGGCGGAAGCCAGTCTATAAGCGGATTGTTAAGTAATGATGTACACTCTATAAACCTTGGAGATCAAAAGACTTTGGTAGCGAGCGAATATAAAGGTGCAAATGCTTTGTACTCTTTTGCAGGTTCTCTTAACTATAATTATGACAATAAATATTATTTGCAGGCTACAATAAGAGCTGACGGTAGTTCTAATTTTGCAGAAGATAAAAGATGGGGTTACTTTCCTTCGATTTCAGGATTTTGGAAATTGTCTAATGAGAAATTCATGGAAGGAACAAAAGACTTTGTAGATAATATTAAATTGAAAGCAAGTTATGGAGAAACAGGAAACCAAAATATTAGCGGCGGATTATACGCTTCTAACATCCAAACCATTAAATCGGCTTTAGGAAATTTCTTTACGGCAGGTAATATTGCGAATCCTGATTTGACATGGCAAACGGCAGAAGATACCAATCTGGGATTAGAGTTTAGTTTGTTTAAATCTAAATTAAATGCAAGTGTAGATGTATATAGAAAACAATCATCAGGATTTTTGTTTGTATTGCCTTTGCCAACTTATGTTACAGGTTTAGAACAATATCAAGGTGGTTTGGCGGCTCCTACAGTAAACTTAGGAAGTTTAAGAAATGAAGGTATCGAAGCTACTTTAAAATATTCTAACAATTTTAGTAAAGATTTTTCTTGGGATGCTACGGTTACATTCGCAAAAAACAACAATAAATTATTGAGTCTGGTTGATAACTTTGACTTAATTAAAGATGTTCAGGTTAATGGTTATACCACAAAAACGGTAACAAAAAGTGAAGTTGGTCAGCCAATAGGTCAGTTTTACGGCTATCAAACGGTTGGAATTATCAGAACAAATGAGCAATTGGCAAATGCACCAATTCCATTTACAGGAAACAAAGCAGTAAAAAGTGTTTTGGGAGATGTTGAGTATGTAGATCAAAACAAAGACGGATTGATTGATGAAAAAGATTTGACTTATATTGGAAATCCGGCACCTAAATTTACTTATAATTTCTCGAATTCATTTAGATACAAAAATCTTGATCTTACCATTTTCCTTACAGGATCTCAAGGTAATAAAGTAATGAACCTTACCAGAAGAGCTGCTACAAAAAATCAGCGTTTATATGAAAACCAATTGGCTGAAGCTGCTGATTTTTGGACCCCGGATAATCCGAATGCTAAATATCCGAGACCTGATGGTGGAGACGGACATCCAAATATTGCAATTTCTGACCGTTATGTTGAAGATGGTTCTTATTTGAAAATTTCGCAATTAACTTTCGCTTACAGCTTACCATCGGATGTTATTTCTAAAACTAAATTAAGTAAACTTAGATTTTATGCAAGTGTTCAAAATTTATACACTTTCACAAAATACACGGGTTATGATCCGGAGATTGGAGATTATAACCAAAATGCTTTATTGAGCGGGATTGATTCCGGACGTTACCCAACGAACCGAACAATTACTTTAGGAATGAATGTAGAATTTTAATAAAACGATTATGAAAATATATAAAATAAATTTTAAAAGCGTAGCGCTTTGCGTTTTGCTTACTTTATCTGCTTCATGTAGTGAAGATTATTTAGATCGACCTACTCAGGATGGTTATGTAAGTGATAACTTTTATACATCAGATGAACAAGTTCAGCGTACTACTTATGGAATGTATGGAAGAATGTGGGCGCCATTTTTTACAAAATGTTTTTTTGCACTTTCAGAAATGTCTTCGGGAAATTGCTGGTCTAATGTTGACGGAAATGAAGTTATTCAGTTTAAATTAACTTCTGATAGTTATATATTATCAGATCCTTGGAGATCATGTTTTGGAGTTATTGCGCAATCAAATGATTTGATTAATAATTTAAATAATAATGCTAAAGCTGGTGTAAGCCCTGATGTAATTAAAAATACAATTGCAGAAGCGCATTTTTTCAGAGCAATTTCTTATTTCTATTTAGTTCGTTTATTTGGTCCTGTGCCAATTATTGAGGATAATTTAGCGCTTGCAAAAAATCCGTTGGTAAACAATAACAGAATTGAAGATGTATATAAATTTATTGAAAATGATTTAAAATATGCAGCAGCAAATCTTAAAGCAAAAGTTAGAGCCAGAGGCGCAAGTTCAGAAAATGTTTTTGTTTCTCAGGGAACTGCTGAAGCATTTTTGGCAAAGATTTATCTTTATCAAAAAGATTATCCAAATGCAAAAACAATGGCAGAAAAAGTAATTAATTCTGGCGAGTTTGCACTTGTACCAAATTATTCAGATTTATTTTTAACAAGCAAAAACAATAACGAAGAGTCTATTTATTCATGGCAATGGTCTGGTGCTGTAAATGAGTATCAGGCTGGGAATCCATCGAATGTTCAATATGGTTTGGAAATTTTAAACAATGCATCTTATGGAGCTGTTTACGTTCCTTCAAATGATATTCAGGAAGCATTTGAAACCGGAGATGTAAGAAGGAAAGAATCTTATATGATTTACGGTGACACATATCCTGGAATGCAAGGAGACGGCGTTGTTGGTTTCACCCTTGATAAAACAAAATATCCAAGCGCTTTGGATGCAACAGGTGCGGCAGTAAAAAAATATGTTGTAGGTGAGGCTACCGGAGAAACGGGACCTGCAGACAACTGGGCGTCTATGAGTAATTGTAATTATATCATGCGTTACGCTGATCTTTTATTAATTCATGCCGAAGCAATTATGGCAGGTGCAGATGAAACTAATAATGCTGCTGCAAAAGCATCTTACAATCTTGTTAGAAAAAGAGCAGGTTTGAGCGAATTAGATGCAAATACACCTTTGACACATACAGGTTTATTTCATGAAAGAAGAGTTGAATTTGCTTTTGAGGGAGAGTATTGGTATGATTTAGGCAGATTACCAAGAGCAGAGGCAATTGATATTATTTCGAAACAAGACAGAGGTTCGGATTATGAAGGAGTAAAACATTATACGCCGGTAGAAACAGATTTTATTTTTCCTAAACCAGCAAATGATGTTAGAAAAAATCCAAAATTAAAAGAAGCTCCGGTTCCTTATGTTTTTAAATAAACTTTAAAGAAAACAATTATGAAAAATCTAAAAAATATAATGTTGTTGAAGTTTTATTTTCTGGCTTCAATTTTAATTTTACTAAGTGCTTGCTCCAATGATGATGGAGGTTCATCAGGTACTTTAGCCGTTACCGGAATTAGCAAATCAGTTATTGATGATCCTTTAATAGAAGGTGACAGACAAGTTGATGTACCTACTGATGTCATTAATGCAGGAAATACGTATATTATTAGAGGTTCCGGTTTTGCAACCTTAAAATCGATCTCTTTTAATGGATTAGAATCTACTTTTAATCCAACTTTTGTTACTGATAATGCTATTGTAGTTAGTGTAGATCAAAAAACACCGTATTACAATGAAATGGACGAATTAAAAATCGTAACCAACATTGGTACATTAGTATATAATGTAAAAATAAGACCTCCATTTCCTAATATTAATGGTTTTCCAATTAACCCAAATCCAGGTGATATTATTACCATAACAGGAGAATATTTTCTTAGACCTGTAGTTAATTTTGGCACTACTACTGTAGAACCAATATCTTCTACTTTGACAGAAATTAAAGTTCAGGTTCCAAATGATATCCAATATAAAAACTTATCAATAACGAATGTTTCAGGAACTACTGTTGCATCACAATCTTTTGGAAGCGCTATTTACGATGATGCTTATACTTCGATAAAAGCATATGATGGTTTATGGAATGCTGCCGATGGTTATAATGTAGCTTATGATAAAGATGCTAAGCAAGGAACTAAAAGTATTCAATGGAAAGCTGGCGGATGGAATGGTTTGTATGTTGGTATCGACAAAACTAAGGTGGATATGACTAAATACAAGGGTATTAGGATTAATTTAAAAGGAGAAAAAACAGGAACAGCGAATATGATCGTAAACGGAAATTATGGCGCAACATTCAGTTTAGCATTCAAAACAGATTGGACTTATATTGAAATTCCTTTTAGTGCAGTGGGAAATCCAACAGAAATAACAGAAATTACGTTTCAGGAGTCTGGAAATTTTGGAGGAAATACAATTCTTATTGATGATTTTGGTTTTATCTTAAAATAATAATTTAAAAACTTTCTAATGATTTTCATTTATTGAATTGGAATCTTTTAGAAAGTGATTTAATATCAAAAATAAACTTATGAAAATAATATATAAAATTAAGCAAATTGCAATGTGTTTGTGTTTGGTTGCCATGGCGGCTTCATGCGACGATTCACTGCCGGATGTTGGTGGCGCAGAGCAGAATTATAATTCGGTTTACGGCTTACTAAAAGCAAATACGAATCTAAGTCTTTATTATAAAGCAATTGGATTAACAAAATTAGAGACAACATTAGATACCGCAGATAGTTTTACCTTTTTTGTACCAACAGATGCCGTATTTGAAGCATTTCTTGTAAAAAACGGTTATGTAAATACACTTGGTTATCCTGATATTAATCTCGTTCCTGTCGATGTTTTAAAACAAATCGTTTTAAGTCATGTTGTAAAAGGTGTCAAAAAACGAGTAGGAAAGTTAACAGGAGTTGAAGCAGATTATCTGGAAACCGGCCAATTAACAACATTGGCAAACCTCGCAAATTCAGATTTATACTTACTTGATGTAAAAGTTGAAGAAGGTGTTCTAAAAGTTAATGGTTCTGATAAAGCAGCAGTTGGTCTGGATTATTATGGAACAAATGGGTTTGTTCATGTTCTGGATAATGTCATTTCATTAATTCCTCCATCACCATCAATTACAAGTGTTTCGCAGGCTTTTGCTTCTCCTGGTGATGTTTTAATACTTAATGGAGCCAATTTTGTAAATGTAACTTCAGTGAAATTTGGAGAAGAAGAGGCTACATTCAAAACAGTTTCAAACTCAAAAATTGAGGTTACTGTTCCTGCTGATTTTGGATCTTATGCACTTATAAAGGTACAAACTGCTTTTGGTACCTCAAATACGGCCACTGTTGGAGTTAAATTTTTACTTTACGGAGATGATTTTTCAGGATCTGCAACACCAGAATCTTCTGGAGGCTGGGGAGGATCTTCTGATTTTCAAAGTACGGTAAAAGTAAGCAGAGGAACATATGCAATTGAAAAATATGCCGATGCATGGAGTGGTTTTAATATTGGATTCAATACGTTAAATATAGCTGATTATGGCTACTTAAAAATTTCTGTTTATCCAACCCAAAGTACTAAAATCTTAGTTTCATTAAATTCTGATTTTGCCGATGAGTTTGGGACAACCGTTACATTAACAGCCGGACAATGGAATAATATTTCTATTCCGTTCTCTGACTTGAAAACAGATAAAGTTGGCGCAACTTTTAATACGCTTTTTATTAAAGAATATTCCAACGGAATTACGGTAGATCCAGGAAATCCAAGCATTCTTTATTTTGATGATATAGGATTTTTATAAGATTATATATTTTGAGTTTTGTTTTAAGTATTCCCTAATCTACTCAATTAGGGAATACTTTTTTTATAGTATATTTTTAAATTCACTTATGATGAAAAGAATAATTTTAATATTCATATTAAGTATTTCATTTTTAGGCTTTAGCCAAGGGAATACACATACACAATCTGGAGGAAAATTTGAAGGTTTGGCCATGACTCCGCCAATGGGTTGGAATTCCTGGAATACTTTTGCAACCAATATTGATGAAAAACTGGTAAAAGAAACTGCTGATATAATGGTTTCTTCGGGAATGGCTGCTGCAGGTTATAATTATATTGTACTTGATGATGGCTGGATGACCAAAGAACGCGATGCTAACGGAGATTTGGTTCCAGATCCTGTAAAGTTTCCTAACGGAATGAAAGCTGTAATCGATTATGTTCACGGCAAAGGTTTAAAGTTTGGATTATACAATTGTGCAGGAACTCAAACCTGTGCCGGTTATCCCGGAACACGTGGATACGAATATCAGGATGCCCGTTTTTATGCCAAACTCGGAATAGACTTTTTAAAATACGATTGGTGTAATACAAAAGGAATTACCGCGCCAGAAGCATACACAACAATGAGCAATGCGCTTAAAACTGCCGGAAGACCAATTGTTTTCAGTCTTTGCGAATGGGGAGACAATCAGCCTTGGGAATGGGGAAAACCAGTTGGAAATCTCTGGAGAATCTCAGGTGATATATATCCTTGTTTTGATTGTGAATTCAAACATCCTGAAAATTGGTCATCCTGGGGATTTATGAAAATCGTCGAAATGCGAAAAGACATTCGTAAATATTCTGGCCCCGATCATTGGAACGATTTTGACATGATGGAAGTTGGAAACGAAATGAATGATACCGAAGATAAATCACATTTTGCTATGTGGTGCATGATGGCGTCTCCACTTGTTGCGGGAAATGATTTCAGAAAAATGTCAAAAGAAACATTGGCAATTTTGACTAATAAAGAATTAATAGCTGTCGATCAGGATAAATTAGGGATTCAGGGATTTAAATATTCTGCTGAAGATGGATTAGAAGTTTGGGTTAAACCTTTATCGGATGGAAATTGGGCTGTAACTTTCTTAAACAGAAGCGATGTTGCTAAAAAGATCAATTTCGATTGGAAAAAACATATTATTAAGGATGCAGATTTTGGTTATGAAGCCGATTTCAACAAGACAGTTTTTAAATTAAAAGATCTTTGGAAAAATAAAGAAATTGGAAACACAAAGAAAAATTTCGTTTCAGATCTTGTTGCTCACGATGTAATTACACTGAGATTAATTCCGTAAATCAATTATAATGAAATCAAAAACTAAATTTTTTACTTTTATTTTCTTGTTGATTTTTTGTTTTTCAAATGCACAATTTGTAAAAAAGCATGGTCAGCTTAGTGTTTCCGGAACACAGTTGGTCGATAAAAATAATAATCCGATTGTACTTCGAGGAATGAGTTTTGGCTGGCATAGCATGTGGCCAAGATTTTATAATGAAAAAGCAGTCGCGTGGCTTAAAAAAGATTTTAACTGCAATGTTGTTCGTGCCGCAATGGGTATAGAATTAGGGCAAATGTCTTATATGAAAGAGCCACAATTTTCAAAAGAAAAAATTGAAGCGGTTATTAAGGGAGCAATAAAATCAGATATATATGTAATTATTGACTGGCATAGTCATAATGTTAATTTAAAAGAAGCCAAAGAATTCTTTGCACAAATGTCTAAAAAATATGCAAAATACCCTAATGTAATTTATGAGATTTTTAATGAGCCCGATCATGAAACCTGGCCGGAAATTAAGGCTTACGCAGAAGAGGTAATTAAGGTAATAAGAGAAAATGACCCTAATAATATAATTTTGATTGGCTCGCCGCATTGGGATCAGGATGTTAATCTTCCGGCAGCAGATCCTATAAAAGGATACAATAATTTAATGTACACTATGCATTTTTATGCAGCTACGCACGGAAAAGAATTACGGGAAAAAACGGATGAAGCTATAAAAAGTGGATTGCCAATTTTCGTTTCAGAATCTGCAGGAATGGAGGCGACCGGCGATGGACCGTTAAATTATCAGGCATGGCAGGAATATATTGATTGGATGGAAGAACGTAAACTAAGCTGGATAACATGGTCTGTATCTGATAAAGATGAAACTTGTTCTATCCTGAATAAATCAGCGAAGTCTGAAGGAAAATGGAAAAAAGAAGATTTAAAAGAATCCGGAATTAAAGTTCGCGAGTTTTTAAGAAGGTACAATTCGCAAGAATAGTTTCTGTATATTATTTTATAATTAAAGCCTGTTCATTTTTGAGCAGGCTTTTTTGTTTGTCTTTTGTTTATAAATAACATTCATAAAGCATTTTTTGGAGTTTAAGGCTGAATTTATTTTGTAAGAATTTTGAATTAAAAAAAATAACCGATAAAGCTTCGGTTTCAGGGAGTATTATTTTTCTTTTATTTTAATTAAAAATCAAACACCCCTATTTTTTATGGGGTGTAATAGTTTTTGTTTCTTTTTGTAGATGTTTTTTGGTTGTTTATGGCTTCAATTTTGTTGTTGACCATGTTTTTTTAATGGATTTTTACTAAAAACCGTTATTGAATTTTCAAAAATAAATCTTTATAAATGTCAAATCACGATTATTGTTAAAATAATTTTTGTAATCCATAATTCTTTATCTAAAACGTCAAAAAAACAGATATCAATTCTTTTACTCATACAAAAGTTAATAAATTCGCTAATGAAAATGAAGAGGTTTTAAAGGGGAAAAAGAGGTTTTAGAAGTGGCTTATAGTATTACATACATATATAAAGATTTAACTAACCAGAATCAATTATTAACTAAAACCAATTTAAAAATGAAAAAAGCTTTTCACATTTTAGCCGCGATGTTAACCAGTTCTTTTGCTTTTGCACAAGACGAAACTGAAACAGCTACATCACCTGCAACGACCTGGGGAGGATCTGCAGATGCATATTATAAGTATGATTTTTCAAAACAAATGAATGGATTAACGAGCTTTACCAACTCACAAGATTCATTCGAATTAGGAATGGCTTCTGTTGAAGCATCACACACATTTGGTAAAGCTTCTGTTTTCGTCGATTTAGGTTTCGGAAAAAGAGCAGGAGAGTTTTCATATAATGAAACAACAGATAAAGATATTAACGCAAAATTTTTAATTAAACAATTATATTTTACATATCAGATTACAGAAGAATTTAAAGTAGTAGCCGGTAGTTTTGGTACACATATAGGTTATGAAGTATTAGATGCAGTAGATAATAAAAACTATAGCATGTCTTATGCATTTTCATATGGGCCATTCTTTAATACTGGGGTGAAAGCACAATATACCGCAGGAAAATTTACGGCAATGCTTGGAATAACAAATCCAACTGATTTTAAATCAGCAATGGATGCCGGTTCAAGTCAAAAAACATATATAGGACAATTGGGTTATATAGGAGAAACAGGAAGTGCTTATCTGAATTTTACAACAGGCAGTACTAACCCTACGCCGGGAAGTTTAGTTGTGCCATCTGATGAAAATAAAACTCAGTTTGATTTAACCGCTTCAAAAACAATAAGTGATAGTTTCGGTCTTGGTTTTAATGCAACGTATGCCAAAACTAAAAATGATTTTGACAGTACTTTAGATGGAGAATGGTTTTCATTAGTAGGATATGCTAATTATTCATTTAAACCATCTTTGCTTTTAGCATACAGAATAGAATATTTTGATGCTAAAGATGCTGCCCCAAGTTTAGGAACATTAGCAGGAACTAGCGTTTTTGCAAACACGGTTTCATTGAATTATAAAGTTGGAAAACTAACAATAATTCCTGAGTTAAGATACGATGCTTCATCAGAAGATATCTTTTTAGATAAAGATGCTTTGCCAACAGGAGGCTCATTCTATGCTCTAATTGCTACAACATACTCTTTCTAGAGATAAAGATTGATATTTTTTTTTTTTTGGAGCTGTCGAAACATACTATGTTTTGGCAGCTTTTTTATTTATGCTTGTTTTTTTCTGCAAATTAAAGGATTAGAAAGATGCTGATTTTTGTGTTGAATTTTTTCAACAGATTAAATGATTGAAAAGATTGTCTTCTTTGTGTTGAGTTTTTTTACCAAGACTGGAGATAGCACACTAGAGAAGCAATTTCCTTATTTTTTTTCTAATTTAAACTAAGCGGATAGTATTTAATGTGTGACAAAATTTCCGCATTATAAATTCGTGAAAATTAGTGTAATTCGTGGCGAACTTCTAGCAAACAAAAAAAGGCGTTTCTAAATTTAGAAATGCCTTTTTTATATTTTATAATGATGATGTATTATTGAAGCTGTTTTTTATAAATCGAATAAATCGTGTCAATCGTTTTTCGGTCTAAAACAGCTGTTGCATCCGTTTGAATATAATGTAATTTAAAAGCCTGAATTGCTGCAGTAAGATTCTTAGTATTATAACCAATAATGCGTAAAGCAGGTTCAATTTTAAAATCAAAAGGAGCTTCTTCCAAAATTTCGTCTGGCCAGATTCCAAAGCCTTTTTCTGCTAAGGTTTTCCATGGAAACAACGCACTAGGATCTTGTTTTCTTCCGGGAGCAATATCAGCATGACCTAAAATATTTTGAGTTGGTATATTGTAATCTTTTTTCAGTTTTGTCAAAAGCGCAACTAAACTGCTTATTTGTGCTTCAGTAAAAGGTTTAAAACCATTATTGTCAAGCTCAATACCAATAGAACTGGAGTTTAAATCTGTATTTTTCCCCCAGGTTGATGCTCCGGCATGCCATGCTCTTAAATAGTCATTTAGCATTTGCACTACTTTTCCATTTTCAGAAATAATATAATGTGCGCTAACCTGTGTTTTAGTTTTTGTAAAAGTGTTTATAGTTTGCTGTACAGAATCTTGAGCGGTGTGATGAATAATAATAAAACTTGGTTTCCTTAAATTAAAATTTACAGTACCAATCCATTCTGTGTTTATACCATTCAATAAAGCAGTTGATCCTGTTTTTGATAAGGTGTCTTTTATAATGCCTAATTGCTGTGCGTAAGTAGTGTCAATAACTACAGGGCTAACAGCAGGTATTGGCTGAGCTTCTTTACTTGTAATTTGATTTTCTAAAGTTTTAAGCTGTTGGTCGTAGGCTTTTTCAGTAGTTTTATAAGGATTTGTAGAGCAAGAAGTAATAATAATTGCTAAAATCAGATAACAAAAATGTTTTTTTGCCATGGTTTTATTATTTTTAAAGATATAGTTAAAACAATTATTCTTCTGTTTTTATTGCCTCTGTTTCTTTTTTGTCGTCTTTGATTTCTTTAGAATCTTTTTTCTTTTTCGACTTTGATTTTTTTACCTCTTTGAAATTTTCCATGAAGTATGTATATTTTTCAATCTGATCAGGATTTAGAAAAGCAGTTACTTTTTTAGTAGTACTTTCTCTTAAAGCCTTCATTTGCTCCATTTTCTCATCTTGGCTACTGCTTTCGTTTTTCAAAAGAATTCCTTGTTCTCTCATACTGTCAGCAAATACATTTGTAATTGCAATAGCCTGTAGCTCATCAAGATTTACTTCGGGTTTCATTTGTTCAACAATTTTGGCAGCTGTTTCTTCAGGAGGAACTTCTTTAGGTTTGCTTGTGTTTCCCTGAGGTCCTTGCATCATACTTCTGTCCATTCCCATTCCGCCACCTCTGCCGTAACCACCACCACTACCATAACCATTATTGTATCCCCCGTTTCCGTATTGAGCAGAAACAGAATTAATACATAATAAGGTGAAAACTAAAAGAAATAAAGATTGGATAGATTTCATAAATGGTTTTTTCTAAAATTAGCGAATGAATACTGTAAATTTAAGCAGGTTCTCCGTATAAATCAAATTCTGTAGCTTCAATTATCCTTATATTAACAAATTCACCTGTTTTTACGTAATGTTTTGATGCATCTATTAAAACTTCATTATCAACGTCCGGGCTATCAAACTCTGTTCTTCCCACAAAATGGGCACCTTCTTTTCTGTCAATAATACATTTAAATACCTGTCCAACTTTTTCCTGATTCAAATCCCATGAAATTTGTGATTGTAATTCCATAATTTCATTGGCTCTGGCTTGTTTCACATCGGCAGGAACATCATCTTCAAGTAAATAAGCATGAGTATTTTCTTCGTGAGAATAAGCGAAACAACCCATTCTGTCAAATTTCATTTCCTGAACAAAATCTTTCAAAATTTCAAAATCTTCCTGAGTTTCTCCAGGATATCCAACAATCAAAGTAGTTCTAATTGCCATTCCCGGAACTGCAGCACGAAAATCTTTCAATAATTGAGTTGTTTTTGCCTGAGTTGTACCACGACGCATCGATTTTAAAATAGAATCAGAAATATGCTGTAATGGAATATCAATATAATTACAAATTTTTGGTTCGCGTTTCATTAATTCCAAAACGTCCATCGGAAAGCCGGTAGGGTAGGCGTAGTGCAAACGAATCCACTCAATACCTTCCACTTTTGCTAATTCTTCTAAAAGCTCAGCAAGATTTCTTTTTTTATAAATATCAAGACCGTAATAAGTTAAGTCCTGCGCTATTAAAATTAATTCTTTAACGCCATTTTTAGCTAAGCCTTGAGCTTCTTTTACTAATTTTTCAATTGGTTGAGAAACGTGAGTACCTCTCATTAAAGGAATTGCACAAAAACTGCACGGTCTGTCACAGCCTTCGGCAATTTTCAAATAAGCGTAATTTTTTGGAGTTGTAGTTAAACGTTCTCCTAATAATTCATGTTTATAGTCAGCTCCTAAAGCTTTCAATAGTTGAGGTAATTCTGTTGTACCAAAATATTGATCTACATTCGGAATTTCTTTTTCTAAATCGGGTCTGTAACGTTCAGATAAACATCCGGTTACGAAAACTTTATCAACTAAGCCTTTGTCTTTTTTATCAGCGTATTCCAAAATCATATTTACTGATTCAGCTTTTGCATTATCAATAAATCCACAAGTGTTAATTACAATGATATTTCCTTCTTCTGCAGCTGGTGCCTCGTGTTGTACTTCTTTTCCATTCGCACGAAGCTGTCCCATAAGCACTTCGCTATCATATACATTCTTCGAACACCCAAGAGTGATTACGTTAATTTTGTTCTTTTTTAAAGACTTGGTTCTCATACTTTTATAAATTGGAGTGCAAAATTACACTTTTTTATTCAAACACCACTTGTTTCGGTTTGTTTTACATGTTTTTTATGAAGCTAATCTCCCGAAAACTTCGGGATCCGTTATATCCTTTGTGGCGAACACCAACATAAAAGGATGTCACTTCCAACACAGCTAAAAAAAACCGTCAAGTAAGAACCTGACGGAAAATTTATAAATATAAGGAATTACTTATTTAAAGTTTTTTCTGAACATAGAAATATGCAAATTAAACTGAATATAATAAATGTAATGTTTACTGCAATATGTTCAAAATATGACATCTCGTTAAAAACTCCTCCGCAAGAGCATCCTTTGTAAAATGAAAAGTTGTTTAAGACAACCAAATATATTGTGAAAGTTAGCATTAATAATAAAGACCCATAAAAACCTATAATATATTTCTCTGAAATAAGAAGTAAAATAGTTATGATTTCTACTATTGGTACAAAATATAATAAAAAGTTGATTTGATATTCCTCTATCAAAGTTGACTTCATTAAGGTTTTTCTAAAAAGATCTAAATCAATTAGTTTGTGATACGTTGTGTATGAAAATAAAAATATTAGAATTAGCCTTAGAGATTGTAATATTATCTTTTTCATTTTATATTATATATATTTAAATTTTCTTCAAAAAGCACATATAACTTATTGTTATGTATTAGGATAGATCTTGGTGCTGAATTATTGTAATCAACAATTTTGATACTGCTTATATAATTGTTATTGTTTATGTCGTAAATATCGATAAAACATTGATTTGTTTTATTCCATTTAGTTGATTGATCTGTTAAAATATAAAACATATCATTTTCGTCTAAATAACCATATAAATTTGGATTTAAGTTGTTTGGGTCCACCATTAGATCTGCTTTTTTATTAGTATACCTAAAGTTAAAATCAGTTGGATTATAAATAAGATCTAATTTCTTTTTATAATTGAACTCATTATCAAAAACATAGATCCTGTTAGTTGAATAAGGTAGCATTATAGTGTATTTATCGTTTTCATAGTACACACCATCTAGTGAAATCCCAGTGTTCTTGTATTTAGTAAAGTAATCATCTTGTATGTTTATTGTAGATATACTTTTTGTTTTTAGATTAAATTTTTCAAAAAAGATTTCATAATTGTCATTCCATCCGGAAACCAATAAGTTCGAATCTCTTTTAGAAATTCTCGAAAATTTTTTTATAAACTGTTTTATTGCTTGTTTTGGATTCTAGATTGAAATTTATAATAGATTTTCCTGCTTTATCTATATATGATATATTGTTGCCTTCAAGATAGTAGTTATTAATAATTATAGTTTCTAATTTTGGATTTAAGTCAATTTCTTTTTCAAATTTATAATTTTTTAAATTTAATGAAAAAAGCTTCCCTTGGTTATTATTAGTCCAGCTAACAAAATATAGTTGATCATTTTTATATTTCATTAAACTTAATTTTTTATCTAAAATGATAGATTTACTTAAAACAATAGATTGTTTGTATATTCTATCTTTGTTAAAAGTTAATTGATTTTCATCCCTATTTAATATATAAAATAAAAAGATAGTCAGGATAGAAATTCCTAATATTATTATGATTTTAAAAAATTTCGATTTCATGTTTTTTGTTTAATTAATAAAAAAGGCTGTTTTTTTAACAGCCTTTAGGAATTTTAACCAAAGTTTAGAGATGTGCTTGAGCAACAAACTCTTGTTCCGCCACCACATCCTTCTGCGCAATCATCTTGATCGCGTTGTGTTGTTAGAGTGCGATCTGACGTTGTTGATTGAGCAAAACTTGCAAATGTTACTGCAGTAATTGCAAAGATTGAAAATAAAATTATTTTTCTCATAGCTTTATTTATCCTCTACACATTGATGTGCTTAAAAGGCTGTAAGGATTTTTTTTAGTTAATTCCAGCCTCATACTTTGTAGTAAGTATATTACGAAAATATAAAAAAATATAAGAAAATATACGTTAATTATTATATAATATAAATAAAAAAACCACTTAAATAGTTAAGTGGTTTAAAATCATCTATTTGTTATTAATTACAATTCAAATAATAAAGTCAAAGAGACATTATTTAGTTTCGATTTAATATTGGCGCCATCAGTAAATCCTGTGGCAAAAAATCCCTGATTTGTTTTTCTTTCAGCATAAGAATATGCTAAATCTAATTTTGTGCCACCAAAACTATATCCTAAACCGCCAGAATAGCTGTTTAAATCTCCAATAGTAGTTCCGTTTTTATATGGGCTTTCTTCAAATCGATATCCGCCTCTTAAGCTTAATCTCTTTATTTTATATTCTGCACCAATTCTCAATTCACCATTATTGGTCAATTGGTTGCTTATGTCGTTATTTACGCCTCTAAAACCGGCATCATTTGTTGGTTTGAATTTTGTGTTTCCGTAATCTTTAATAGAATAATCAATACTAATTAATCCTGATTTTCCAAATACATACGCACCGCTAAAAGTGAATTTTCCCGGAGTTTGTAAGGTGTAAGATTCATAAACATTTACAACATTAGGATCTACATCTTCATAAAGTTCAGGTCCTCCGTTAGCTTGTCTTGTTGTGTGTAGGCTTTGGTAAGTTTCGTCATAAAGTTCATACCAGGTATTAGATTCGTAGGCTAAACCAAGTCTAAATGCTTCTGTAACTTTGGCGATAGCACCTAGTTGAAAAGAGAATCCGTTTCCGTAAGTATATAAGTTATTGTTGAATCTTAAATTAGATATAGTTGCAGTTGACTGTAACGGATTATTGTTATCTTCATAAAAGCTGCTTGATCTCGTATAATCTGTGATATGTACATTTAAGTTTGCTCCAAGAAAAATTCTGTCTTTATAAGAAGTTGCAATGTTGAAACTTAATTTACTGTTATATCCTCTTGTATAAACTTCATTCTCGTGATAGTAATTACCGCCGGCAGGGACATTTGAAGTATATTGTGTATTGTTGTCATTGTTGGCTAAAGGGTTTATAACATATCCTTCATACCCAAAATGAGCTTGTTGCTCATCATAGAATTGATCTATATATGGAATGTTTCTAATGTCTCCCAAAGAAATTCCATTAGCGTAAGTTAAAAAATATTGATCAACAGAATTTGTTGGATTAGTTCCTGCTGAAAAAATATTGTTATTGAAGTTGTTAGTGTTTTCGTAAGAAGCCCCAATAGCAATTTTATTCCATCCGTTTTTTGGATTCCTGTCATGAAAAACAAATACACCTCCGGCCTGATTCAGGATAAAAGAATTATCCTTGTCGCTTGTTTGAGTTCCAAAGTAATTAGAATTATTTTTATTGTTCTGATTGCTGAAAGTTACCGCCATCTGATTATTTGAAAACACAGCAGATCCTGCAGGGTTTACGGAAAGAGAAGATAAATCTCCGCCAACAGCTCCAAAAGCACCACTCATGGCTCTAAATCTGGCAGTTCCGGTCAAATTGTCCTGAGCATAGCGTACGGCATCTGAAACTTCTTGAGAATGTGAGACGCTAAAAGTTAGTCCTGATAGAATTAGGAATAATATTTTTTTCATTTGATTAGGTGTTAAAATGATTTAAAGATTGAAACAGTAGAGGAATTATCTTCTTCCTCCACCGCCACCGCCGTAAGATCTTCCACCGCCGCCACCGCCGCCTGATGATCTCATGCTTCCGCCGCCGCCACTGTTGTAAGAACGTGAAGAACTGCTGCTTGGTGTTGAATAACTTCTTGATGAGTTATTGCTGCTGTTGTTATAGCTTCTGCTAGTTGAGTTGCCTGATCCTCTGTTTGAGTAATCGTAACTACTATTTCTGGAAGAGTTGTTTCTGTTTGTAAAAGTAGGGCTTGTTGTTCTACTATTTACAGAAGAACCTCTTCTGTAATCAGAATAGCTGCTTTGTCTGTTTGTGTTGTAACTATTTCTGTTAGTAGTATAGCTTCTGTTTGAATAGCCTCTATTGGAATAACTTCTGTCTGTGTAGCTTCTGTTAGAATATCCTCTTGAAGTGTAATTTCTGTTATAAGCATAATTTCTTCCTCCATAGTAAGCAGCAGATCCTCTTCTTCCATAATTATAGGCGTAGTTGTTATAACGGTATCCGTAACCACCTCCCCAGTATCCAGGATATCCCCATCCAGGTCCCCAATATCCTGGATAACCCCAGGTGTATCCAGGGTATCCCCAGTAGCCACCACCATAACCCCATCCATAATAAGGGTATCCTAATCCAAAGCCAAAACCTATTGACCAGGTTGGGTCAGAATAATAGTTAACGGCAACTTCAGTATTACCGCTTCCCCATGCAGGATATGCATTCGTAGTTACAGCAGTTTGTGTGCTGTCATTTTCGGCATAATTGCCATAAGAATCTACATCGGTAAAAATTTCGGTCGGCTGATCGTCGTCTTGCAATGATTTAAAGTATTCTTTATATTGATTGTTGGTACCTGTGGTATTTGTTTGAGCATACGTTCTTGATGAACCACCATATACTCCGTCATTGTCATTATATGAAGTATTTTGGTAAGAACCACACGATGCTGCTAGAAAACTCAATAATCCAATTAAATAGAAATGAGCTGAGTTTTGGCGAAGAGAAATAGAAGTTTTCATATCTGTGGTGTTTTTTATTGTTGCACATTACAAAAATAGTTAGTTTTGTCAAACTATTTAGTTAAAATTATTAAAACAAAATTTGTGCCAAACTATTCAATATGAGTAAGAACCTCACTACAAGATCAGAAGATTATTCGAAATGGTATAACGAACTGGTTGTAAAAGCAGATTTAGCCGAAAATTCAGGCGTTAGAGGATGTATGGTTATTAAACCATACGGATATGCGATTTGGGAAAAAATGCAGGCTGAGCTGGACAGGATGTTTAAAGAAACAGGACATCAAAACGCGTACTTCCCTTTATTTGTGCCTAAAAGCATGTTTGAGGCTGAAGAAAAAAATGCAGAGGGATTTGCAAAAGAATGCGCCATTGTAACACATTATAGATTAAAAAATGATCCGGACAAACCCGGAAAATTAATGGTTGATCCAAATGCCAAGCTGGAGGAAGAACTTATTGTTCGTCCAACGAGTGAGGCAATTATTTGGTCTACTTATAAAGGATGGGTTCAATCCTACAGAGATTTACCTTTATTGATTAATCAATGGGCAAATGTAGTGCGTTGGGAAATGCGTACACGTTTGTTTTTAAGAACGGCTGAATTTTTATGGCAGGAAGGACATACAGCGCATGCCACAAAAGTAGAAGCGGTAGAAGAATCTGAAAAAATGATGAATGTTTATGCTGATTTTGCAGAGAATTTTATGGCGATTCCGGTTGTAAAAGGTATTAAAACCGAAACAGAACGTTTTGCAGGTGCTGATGAAACCTATTGTATTGAAGCATTAATGCAGGATGGAAAAGCATTGCAAGCGGGAACCTCTCACTTTTTAGGTCAAAACTTTGCAAAAGCATTTGATGTAAAGTTTGCTAATGCAGAAGGAAAACAAGAACATGTGTGGGGAACTTCCTGGGGAGTTTCTACCCGATTAATGGGAGCGTTGGTTATGACGCATTCTGATGATCAGGGATTAGTGTTGCCTCCAAATTTGGCACCTATACAAGTTGTTATTGTGCCAATCTATAAAACAGATGAACAATTAGCAGAAATTACCGCTGCAGTTAATGATTTGACTGCTAAGTTGAAAAAGTTAAAGATTTCAGTTAAATATGATGACAGAACAACTCAAAAACCAGGATTTAAGTTTGCTGAATGGGAATTAAAAGGAGTTCCTGTTAGAATTGCTGTTGGTCCAAAAGATTTAGAAAACGGAACTTTTGAAGTGGCAAGACGTGATACCTTGACAAAAGAAGTAGTTCCTGCAGAAGGAATCGTTACTTATATAAATGACCTTTTAGAGCAGATTCAAACAGATCTGTTTAATAAAGCATTAGACTATCGTAATACACATATTACAGAAGTAAATAGTTTTGAGGAGTTTAAAGAGATTTTAGATGGAAAAGGTGGTTTTGTATCGGCTCATTGGGATGGTACGGCAGCTACTGAAGAAAAAATAAAAGACCTGACAAAAGCAACGATTCGTTGTATACCTTTGGATAGTATCGAGGAGGCCGGAACCTGTGTGTTTACTGGTAATCCTTCTACTAGAAGAGTGCTGTTTGCTAAGGCATATTAAAAATTTTTAATTTTTTTTGCATCAGGTATTGTACATCTTAAAAATAGTTGTATTTTTGCATCCGCATTAGAGAAGCAGGCCCGTTCGTCTATCGGTTAGGACGCATGGTTTTCATCCATGTAAGAGCGGTTCGATTCCGCTACGGGCTACTACTTTTTTACTGTAAATTGTTCTTAAAATACTGAGAATTAAAATGGCCCGTTCGTCTATCGGTTAGGACGCATGGTTTTCATCCATGTAAGAGCGGTTCGATTCCGCTACGGGCTACAAAATACCTCTATTTAAATATAGAAAAACTTAGAAGGATATGGTCTGTTCGTCTAGGGGTTAGGACTCCAGGCTTTCGTCCTGGTAACAGGGGTTCGATTCCCTTACAGACTACTAAAATTAGTTGTGAATAAGTTTTGTAAAATAAAAATTGGTGTCTCGGTTTTTGTTTTATTAGTTAAAACCAAAGTGATTGTTTTGCAATTGTGGGAGGTTTTTCTTTTTTAACTAGTATCTATAATAATTATTACATCTAAAATTAAAACAAAATGGCAAATCATAAGTCAGCATTAAAAAGAATCAGAAGTAACGAAAAAAGAAGAGTTCTTAACAGATATCAACATAAAACTACTCGTAATGCTATTAAAGCATTAAGATTAGCTACTGATAAATCTGATGCTGCTTCAAAATTATCAACTGTAATCTCTATGATTGATAAATTAGCTAAAAAGAACATCATTCATGATAATAAAGCTTCTAACTTGAAGTCTAAATTAACTAAACATGTTGCTAAATTGTAATTAATTGCAATTTCCTAAAAATATAAAAAATCCTCTTTTAGAGGATTTTTTTGTTTGAATGAACTTGAATTTTATAAATTTTCAATAAAAAAATTCAAGTTCCAATATTTCTGTAGAAGTATTTGATTTTTTTGATTTTTGATTATACGTTTTTAAAGCTCCATTTTCTTTTTTAAATATTCTAACATCGGCTTTGTAATTGGTTTTGAAAGAAAATCTATTATTATAGGGTATTTTTTGGCTTTGGCAAGATCGTGAGGATCAATTGTAGAAGACAAGACAATAACTTTTGCAGTATTAAATTCAGAATAAGCCTTAGAGGTAAAGTGGTCTAAAAATTCCCAGCCACCCATCACCGGCATATTTAAGTCTAAAAAAATTAATTCCGGTTTTTTGCTTACCTTGTTTTTGTTATTGTATTTTAATGTGTTGAAATGATGTAATGCTTCTTCGCCATTT
This sequence comes from Flavobacterium sp. AC274, assembly GCF_979258275.1. Lineage (NCBI taxonomy): Bacteria > Pseudomonadati > Bacteroidota > Flavobacteriia > Flavobacteriales > Flavobacteriaceae > Flavobacterium > Flavobacterium sp. AC274. Next base: position 1,944,144 of record NZ_OZ409852.1, read on the forward strand.
GGAGCAGTAATGATTTCTTTAGAAAAAGAAGATTTCGCAATCACTTTTTTGCATAGCATTAGTGTGATAGGGTCGTCATCAATACATAAAATTTGCTCAAGCATAATAATTAATTTTTAAATGTTATTGTAAAAGTAGTTCCTATGTTAACTTCACTTTCTATACTAATAGTGCCTCCCATTGTTTCTACTTGCGATTTTACAAGATATAATCCCAATCCTTTACTGTCGGGATAGTTGTGAAATCTTTGGTATAATCCAAAAACTTTATCACGATTTCTTTCAAGATCAATACCAATTCCATTATCCTTAAAGGTTAGAATGACTTGATGATCTATTTGTTCTGCAGTTATAGATATTTTTAGTTTCCTGTTTTCTGATTTGTATTTTATAGAATTGGTGAGTAAATTAAGTAAAATGCTTTCAATATAAGCTTTGTTTGTGTTTAATAATGGTACCCTGTCAAACTTAAGTTTGATTATTGGCTTATGTAATTCGATTTGAAATGATAGTTGGCTAAATACGTTTTCGAACACTTCTTTTAGAGAGACTTCTTCTTTTTGCATTGAAGGATTGTCTTTAATGATAATAACCTTTACTAAATCATTAATAGTCTCATTTAATAAGTGAGTTGATTTGCTAAATCCGGTCAAAATTTCTTTTAATTCAGGGTTTTCTATCGGAATATCTTCGGTAAGATTTAAAAGTCCAATTAAATTTGACAAAGGCGCACGCAGATTGTGTGATGTGATGTACGAAAATTGTTTTAAATCTTTATTGTTTTGTGTTAATTCGCGAATAAGATGCTCTTTTTCTGTTTCTAGTTTTTTCTCATCTGTAATATTTCGTTGAATAGAAATCCAATGCGAAATAACACCTTCATTATTAAAAATCGGAATCATGGAAAAACGCACCCAATATTCTTCTTTATGTTTTGTGTAGCTTATGGTTTCTATTAAACATTCTTCTTCATTTTTAATAGCCCGCAAAAGTTTTTTTAATTCATCTGAATCTGAATTTGGGCCTTTGTTGAAAATATTAGTTGATTTTCCAATTATTTCATTTGAATGATAGCCTGACATTTGCAAAAATGCAGGATTTACATAAACAATTTTAGGTATTTTTCCGTTTATAGAGTTTGCTTCTGTAATTAAAATTGAATCTTTAGATTGTGTAATTACAGTTTCGAGAAGCTTCAATCGTTGTTCTTCTTCTTTTTGTTTGGTAATATCCTGGATTGCTCCAATCATTCTAATGGCTCTTCCGTTTTCGTCTTTCAGTAAAAAGCCCCGGTCTAAAACGTATTTATAGGTTCCGTCTGCACATCTAAAGCGATATTGATCCTGCCATTTTTCGGTTTTTTGCTCTATAAATGAATATAGTTTTATAGACATTCTGATGCTGTCTTCGGGATGAATTTTGTCAAACCACCATTTTGAAGTTTTTCCAACCTCTTCTTGCTTGTACCCAAAAACGCTTTCAATTCCTTTATTCCAGTTAATGCTGTCTTCTTGTATTTTCCAATCCCAAATGGTATCGCTTGTGGCTTTTGCTACAATATCATATTTTTCATTAGATTCTTTGATTTCTTCGTTTGTCTGCTTTAGTTTTTTGAAAATTGAGACATTTTTGCTTTCGTTTTTAGAGAGTATGTATTTGAAAACGAGACCGGTAATTAAGATGAAAATGATGTCTTTTATAATAAAAAAATAAAAGTTTTCTTTGGAGGAGATAAAACTAGTGAGTAATTTATGACAGATTATAGTCACAAATAACGAAATCATAATATAGATTAGAGTAATTTGGATAGTTTTACTTTTCATTACTCAAATATAATTAAATTAACCATAATTAAGCAAAAATTAGATTTCATTTTGACCTTAAAATTAACATTGAGAGTTGAACTAATTACTTGGATATACGCAAACTATCAAAGAAACGTTTTTTATATCAAAATAAAGTGTACCTTTGCACCCATTAAAAATCACAGATGGAATCTATTAGAAACATTGCAATTATTGCCCACGTCGATCACGGTAAAACCACTTTGGTTGATAAAATTATGTATCACTGTCAATTATTTCGTGACAACGAAAATACAGGTGATTTAATTCTTGATAATAACGATTTAGAGCGTGAGAGAGGTATTACTATTACTTCTAAAAACGTATCAGTTCAATATAAAGGAACAAAAATCAATATTATTGACACTCCAGGCCACGCGGATTTTGGAGGTGAAGTAGAACGTGTATTGAACATGGCCGATGGTGTATGTTTGCTAGTGGATGCTTTTGAGGGTCCAATGCCACAAACTCGTTTTGTACTACAAAAAGCGATTGACTTAGGTCTTAAGCCATGCGTAGTTATCAACAAAGTTGATAAAGAAAACTGTACTCCTGAAGAGGTTCATGAAAAAGTTTTTGACTTAATGTTTGAATTAGGTGCTTCTGAAGAACAATTAGATTTTCCAACTGTTTACGGTTCTGCTAAAAACAACTGGATGTCTGATGATTTCAGAAACCAAACTGACAACATTGAGCCTTTATTAGACATGGTTATCAAAAATGTACCAGCTCCTAAAGTATCTGAAGGAACTCCTCAAATGTTGATTACATCTTTAGATTTCTCTGCATTTACAGGTCGTATCGCTATTGGTCGTCTTGAAAGAGGTATTTTAAATGAAGGTATGCCAATTTCTTTGGTAAAAAGAGATGGTAAAGTTATAAAATCACGTATTAAAGAATTACATACTTTTGAAGGTTTAGGCCGTAAAAAAGTACAACAAGTAATTGCTGGAGATATCTGTGCTATTATTGGAGTTGAAGGTTTTGAAATTGGAGATACTATCGCCGATGCTGAAAATCCTGAAGCTTTACAAACTATCGCAATTGATGAGCCAACAATGAGTATGTTGTTTACAATTAACGATTCACCTTTCTTTGGTAAAGAAGGTAAATTTGTAACTTCTCGTCATATTAGAGAAAGATTAACAAAAGAATTAGAGAAAAACTTAGCTATGAAGTTAGGTGAAACTGATTCTGCTGATAAATTCATGGTTTTTGGTCGTGGAGTACTTCACTTATCTGTTCTTATTGAAACAATGAGAAGAGAAGGGTATGAGCTGCAAATTGGTCAGCCACAGGTTATCATCAAAGAAATTGATGGTAAAAAATGTGAGCCAATTGAAGAATTGACAATCGATTTACCAGAAAACCTTTCAGGTAGAGCAGTTGAATTCGTTACAATGCGTAAAGGAGAAATGCTTTCTATGGAAACTAAGGGGGAGCGTATGATTGTAAAATTTAATATTCCATCACGTGGAATTATTGGATTGCGTAATCAATTACTTACTGCAACAGCTGGTGAGGCTATTATGGCACACCGTTTTATTGGATATGAGCCTTACAAAGGAGAAATTGCAGGACGTAACAAAGGTTCGTTGATTTCTATGGAAAAAGGAAAAGCTATTCCTTATTCTATCGATAAATTGCAAGATCGTGGTAAGTTTTTTGTTGAACCAAATGCCGAAATTTACGAAGGTCAGGTAATTGGAGAAAACTCTCGTGCTGATGATATGTGTGTAAACGTAACGAAAGAGAAAAAACAATCTAACGTTCGTTCTTCTGGAAATGATGAAAAAGCAAGAATCATCCCGCCAATTATTTTCTCTCTTGAAGAAGCTTTAGAGTACATTCAAAAAGATGAATATGTAGAGGTTACACCAAAATCTATTCGTTTGAGAAAAATCTATTTAACAGAAACTGATAGAAAAAGATATAAAATCTAAGGTTTTAAATTTCAATATAAAAATCCCAAATTCCATAAAGGAGTTTGGGATTTTTTATTTTAAAGATATTGGAATTTGGAATTTTGTACTGTTATCTTTTTAAACTAAAATGACCTTTAACTATTTTACCATCTACAAAAGTTAGATTAAACCAATAGTCATCTGAAGGTAATAGTTGTCCGTTAAAAATTCCATTCCAGCCACTGCTATTTCGGTTCATTTGTTTTAGTAATTTACCATAACGATCAAAAATAAAAAGCGTGTAATTAGGTAGTTGATCTAAGTTTTTGATAAACCACAAATCATTATATCCATCTTCGTTTGGAGTAAAAAATCTAGGGTAGTCCAATACATATACAAGATAAGAGTTTGATAAACCGCAACCATTTATATCTCTGGCAATAGCGTTATAAATTCCCGGAGCAACATAGGTAAATAACGGATCTTTTTGAAAAACAATTCCGTCTAATGAAAACTCATAATTTCCAACTCCTGTATATTCAAGTAAAACTGAATTTTCATTGGCAGAAAAATCTTTTATTGCTGCTCCTGTTATTGTTGCAGGCTCTGATAGAATTACTTTGAACTTTTTAGTTTTCTCACAATCATTTGCGTCTTTTACAGTAACTGAATAATCTCCAGCAGTATTTACAGTTATTGTATTTGTTGTACTTCCTGTATTCCACAAATAACTTGAGAAGCCTGTAGCAACTGTCAAATCGATTTCATCACCTTTACATAGATATTTAGATTCATCTTCAAAATTTGGCGGATCAAAAGTATTTACAACAAGTGTAATCGGAGTTATATCATAACAATTGGGTCCATTAATAATTCTCGCATAGATTGTTTGTGTAAAAGCTGTTGTATTTTTAAAGATGTTGGCTAAAGGATTTGTTTCTGTTACTGCTGCATTTGTGTCTAAATAATATTGAACTGTTAATCCTGCCGGTAATCCTGAAATAATTTGAGGAGTAACTTCTGCATTTAGATCAAATTGATAAAAACCATCTTGTATTTCATCTCCATCACATGTGGCTACGGGATTTTGGCTTGCAATAGTTGTATTTGAAATTTGTAATGTTATTTCGGCTATTTTATAACAGCCGTACTTGTTTTCAAGTCTTGCAAAAATAATTTGAGAGGCTGATTTATTGGTATATTTTTCAGGCGTTAGAATTGGATTTGTTTTGGCTTCAGCATTAGTCAATGATTCATAATATCCACTGTTTAAAATTTCAGAATCATTATTTTTTATGATATTATTTACTTTCGTTAAATTGAAAATTGAAATTCCATCTGTATTATCATCACATTGTATTAAAGTCGTATTTGCCGAAAGGATTTCAGGTGCATAATCAATTTTTATTTCTCCGGATAGTACACATGTTGTTCCTATTACGGTAGCTTCAACCTTGTAGGTCCCGGCTTCTGCAACTTCAAAAGTTGAATTTGTGCCTAAAATTGTAGCAGGATTATCTTTTTTATACCATTTAAATGTATGATCAGTAGCAGAAAGTTTGCTGTCTAAAAGAATTTTTTCTCCAAAACAAGCGGGATTATTGGTTGCAATTGTGCGATCTTCTCCAAAATCAATTTTTGAAATAAAACTTCCTGCTTCTAAGAATACAGCCGAATCATAATATTGGTTCTTATCATCTGCAATAACGAGTTTTATGTGATATTTTCTTCCTGCAATTACATTAGTCTGCGCATTCATAACAACAGTTTGTCCGGCATAATTTACAGGGCTCGAACCATTATTTAATCCATTAAAATAAATTTCGTTTTTAGCTGGGCAGCCATCATATTTATCCCCGTTAATGGCGACGCTAGGTTCAATTTTTGGATGAACATTTGTTGACGAAACCGGTGTATTTGTATTAGGAAGTATAGCCAGATTTTTATAAGGATCGTTTGTTCCGACTTCTTTAATTAAAAATGCAAAGCCATCAGAATACACACATGGATAAAAAGATTGATATTCATTTGATGCAAAAATATAATTGAAACTTAAAAAGTTTGTTAATGGTACAAAATCAAATTCTAATGACGTAGCATTTATAGAGCTAATTCCTAATGTTTGATCTAAGTCTGAATCACCTAGCCATTTTGTACTTCCCTCACCTAAATCACTTTTATAAGGGCCAATTGCGTTTGTACTTTTAGAAGTTGCTAAAACTATACCTTCAGGAAAAGGAAAACGGGTTGAACCGGCATTAAAATAAGCAAAACTTTTTTGACCCGGACTAAAATCATCTCCTTTTCCTGATGAATTTGTAATAGAAACACAAGAACTGTTTACTAAAATATTTTCAATAAGCTGCTGGGGTGTTTTTTGATCATCAATACTTATAAATTGTGCATTTACCTTTACAGATAGACAACTTAGAAATAAAACGAACAAAACAATTTTAAAATAATTCATAGTGACAAATATACTATAAATCTCTATTTTTTAGTATTCTGTAAGAAAAATAAACAAACAAATATGTCCAGATCATAACGATCAGAATGGAAAGATAATGTACGCCATAATCCTTAGTATTTTCAACACCAATTTGGTTTCCAATTGTTTTTATTACTGATAATCTTGTAAATGGTTCAACAATTAAATTAGACATTGCTTCTAAAGGTAAAAATTGCATGATATAATCACCAGTATTACTATTTGGAAAAACCTGAAAAACTAAAAGTCCTTTTATGATTGATTCTACAAAAAGCCATACTAAAAGAAAACCTAATGCAAACGCAGATCGTTTTACGAAGATTCCTAAAAATAAACAAAAAGAAAAGAATCCGGTAAGTTTAACAAAAAAGGCCAAAAGGTAATCCAAATCCATAAAAATAACATCAAATTCTGTATAAGACGAAAAGCTAAATCCTAAAATTAAACTCATCACAAAAACAAAAATTGTAGAGCATAATGCAAAAAGTACAACTGTCAGGAATTTAGACAAAATGAACTCTTTTTTGCTTAAACCATCTATTAAATTTTGTTTTAAAGTACCATAACTATATTCATTTGCCATCATTGAAACGATTACGATCGCCAGAAAAAGTTTCAGCCACGCTGCAATATAGGTGTTAAAATGCCAGATAAAAGGGAAGTTGAAAATTCCCATTTCTGCTACATGAATTTTAACAACTCCAAAATCGAATTTTATCGAAGCAATTAAAGCAATAAAAGAAAGTAAAATAAAATACGTTAAAGTAAGGACACGACTGGCTTTGTTTTTCCAGATTTTTTGTAATTCTATAGATATAAGTCGGTTCATGGTTTAGTTGTTTTTGATGGTGGCATTTTTGGTTAATTCTAAAAATTGTGCTTCTAAACTATTTTTACGTTTTACCAAATGGCTTAAAGTAAGATTTTTAGAAAACAAAAACTGATTCAGTTCTGATGCTGATAAATCTGATTTTAAGTAAACCAATAATTTCCCATCTTCTTCAGTAATTCTGTCTATTGCAGGATGTTCCTGCAAAACAGTTTTTAAAAGTACATTGTCATCTGCCATAACTTCAAAAAAGCCTTCATTTGCAGACATTCCGTCTACTGAGCCGGAATATAAAATTTCACCTTTTCTTAAAACAATAACATGCGAACATACTTTTTCGACTTCATCCAACAAATGTGAAGCCAGTAAAATTGTCGTTCCCTGTGATGCGATTTTTTTATTATATCTCTAATCTGGTGAATTCCCTGCGGATCTAATCCGTTTGTTGGCTCATCCAAAATTAAAATTTCCGGATCATTTAAAAGTGCTGAGGCAATGGCCAAACGCTGTTTCATTCCTAAAGAAAACGTACTGAATTTGCTGTTTTTTCTTTCTGATAAACCTACCAAATCCAGTTTTTCGATTATTTTAGAATAATCAATACTTTTTATTTTACAGACTAATTTCAGGTTTTCTTCGGCAGTCATGTAAGGATAAAAGTTAGGTCTTTCGATAATTGCACCAACTTTTTTTAATGCTTCATGCGTTTGAATGTTCCCGTTGAACCAGCGATAATCGCCAGAGGTTTTGTTTACAACATTCAGCACAATTCCCAATGTGGTTGATTTTCCACTTCCGTTGGGTCCTAAAATGCCATATACACGGCCTTTTTGTATTTCAAAAGATACATTTTTTAAGGCCTGAATACGCCCGTATCGTTTGTGAAGATTTTCAATAGTAAGAATGGTTTCCAAATTTATTTCGGTTTTAGTTTTTAGTATGACGATTCAACTTGTATATTGTTACGCTAAATTTATTTATATCCTGTTATTGATGTAAATTTGTATTAAAGATATTCAAAATGAGCGAACCTTTAATGGTTTTAAAAAAACCATCTTATCCTTTAACGCAATCTCTTTTAAGTTATTTAGAACGATACGAACGAATTTCAAAAGTATCAGTGTTCTATGATGATTTATTGCGGTTTGCGGGTTCTGTAAATGTTTATGATAAGAATGAAACCGATACGCTCTGGATTCGGGTTTATTATAGTGAATTTGAAAGAAGTGAAATCGACCTCAATCTAAAAAAATCTATTCGCTTTTACACTCTGATGGAAATAGCGAGATTATCCAGTTTTTAAATATTGATGCGATTGATTATTGTACTTTCGGAAACTCGAAACCTTTTCGCATAAAGGTTAGAAATATCCTTAATGATAATTACGTTCATTTTTATATCAAAAAAGCAGATGCTTCAAGAATTTACGGTTTAGAATTGGAAGATATTCTTTCGCCCGATAAAATAAATTTTTTAGTTTTTAAAGACACTTTAATCGAAGAGCATATTATCGGAATTCCCGGAGATGTTTTCATGGATACTTTACTGGATAATTGTACCGAAATGGAGAAATCTCAAATTGCAAAAGAGTTTGTAAAATTCAACGAACGTTGTATGATTCGGCTTTTAGGCGATATGCGAGCGTATAATTATGTAATTGTGCCAATTCATGATTTTGATCAGGTGGTTTATAAAATTCGTCCAATTGATTTTGATCAGCAATGTTATGAAGGAAATTTTAAAGTTTATCGCCCACAATTTTTTAAGGAAAATTATCCGATGATAAAGCTCATCAAAGAAAAATTAGAAGAACGTTCTATTATTCAGTATAAGGATGAAGAAAGAGCAATTTTGGCGAAACGTATTCATTCTGCTGAAAATAGAATCAAAAAATTATTGAATATAATGTGTCATGATACCATTTCGACAGATGAACATCTCAATCAACTAAAAATGGAATTGTACCGTTATACAAATGATATGAAATTCAAAAATGCAAAATCAATGGGGCATATTATGTTTGCAGCTTTTGAGTTTATTACACGTAATTTTAAAAACACTAACTTAATTTGAGTCTTTTTTTGCCACAGATTTCACAGATTAAAATGATTTTAAAAACAAATTAAAAATCCTATTACTCTTTGAAAACGGTGGCTAATAATTAAAATAAATACTATGAAAAAGTTTTTTTACTTGGAATTTCCGTTGCTTTATTGGCTTGTCAGCAACAATCAAATAATGATTTAAAGGAGCTTTATTCGCTTCCTAAAAAGTTGAAAGAAGTTTCGGGGATTACCTATTTTCCTAAAAACAATTTGCTTTATACATTAGAAGATAGTGGAAATAAAAATGCCATTTATGCTTTAAATTCAGATGGAAAATTAGCCAAAACAATAACAATTACCAATGCGACAAATGTAGATTGGGAAGATATTACCAAAGATAAAAACGATAATATTTATATTGGTGATTTTGGAAATAACGACAATGAACGTAAAGATTTATGTATTTACAAAGTTGCCAAGAATGAACTGAATAAAGATTTGGCTGTAGCCGAATATAAAGTTTCATTTTCGTATCCCGAACAAACAGAATTTCCGCCAAAGAAAAAAGAATTGTTTTATGATGTTGAAGGGTTTTTTGAGCATGGAAACTATTTTTATCTTTTTACAAAAAACCGCAGTAAAAATTTCGACGGAACAGTTTTTATTTACAAAATCTTAAACGCACCCGGAACTCAAAAAGCAACAAAAATTGGAGAATTTAAAACCTGTGATAACTATAATCATTGTGTTTTAACAAGTGCAACGATCAGTCCGGATGGAAAAAAAGTTGTGGTATTAAGTCATGATAAAATAGTTTTGTTTAAAGATTTTAAAGGAGATTTATTCCACAAAGGCACCCAGACAGAAATCAAACTAAATCACTTTTCGCAAAAAGAAGCCATAGTTTTTAAAGACAATAGCACGCTGCTTATCGCCGACGAAAAAACAAACAAAGTAGGAGGGAACGTATACGAGTTTAAATTAAAATAAGATTCTAAGTTGCTAAGGTTCTGAGGTACTAAGTAAAAAAGTTAGCCACGAATTCACGAATTATTAGTAATAAAAATTCGTGAATTCGTGGCTAAAAACTTTGTTCTTTGCAACTTTGAACCTAAAAAAACTTAGAATCTCAGCAACTCAGAACCTTAGTATCTTGCTCTAAAAACTATATGCCGCTCCAAAAATAACTCTTCCTACTTCATCAGGAGATTTAAAGTAAGAGATTCGTGCTGTTAAAACATTAATTGCATTTATCCAAAGTCCACCACCGTAATCCTGATGCCATTTTTTAGAATCTTCGCCGTCAAGCCAAACTCTTCCATAATCAAAACCACCCAAAATTCCGTATGTTAACGGAGCAATTGTTTTTTGAATTTTACCAAGACTCAATCGTAAATCACTACTTTGAGAAAAATAAGAACTTCCTAAAAAGCGTTCGTTTCTATAACCTCTTAAGTCAGTATCTCCACCTAAAGTTGCCCCGTGATAGAAGTCATAATTATTATTTAATACAGCTTTTCCTTTTAGATATGTGGCCAGAACTAATTTTCCGTTGTGATCAATTTTATGTGTAAATCCTAAAAGACTTTCAAGAGTTGGGAAATTTTGTTTGCTTTCATCTAAATTAGTCAGCCAGGTTGCCGAAACCATAAAAGCCACGCCTAAAGTTGGTTTAGCAGCAAAATCAGAATTTTTAAATAGATATTTAACTTTTAAACCGCCATAGTTCTGACTGTCAAAAACATTTGGATTTATAATATTTGGTGTATCGATAAATCTGTTTTGGGTTTCTTCAACTGTCAGTCTTTGAAAAACAGGTTGAACACTAAATTCACTTCCATAACGTCCGACGTGTCTAATGGCACCTGAAACATTAAATTTTCTAATACGAACACGGTTGTAATCCATATCAACTTCCTGATTATCATATGTGGTTTCGTTTCCGTAACCAAAATAGTTCATGGCAAAATTTGGAGTCGTATAAAGTGATTCAACATCAATAACCCATTTACCCAATAATCCGGGAAAATGTGCTACATAATTAAATTCTAAACCACCCGTAGCAAAATAGTAAAATGCATTTATAACGTGCCTTTGCGTATACGGATTTTGTTTGAAATTGTTAACAGTATAATTTAAATTCACACCAACTTTTACGCCATCATCAGGATTAAATCCAATATTTGGAAGCCCTGAAATAACATTATATTTTGGTTTTTCATAATTGTATAAGTTTACATCATAATCATCTGTAAGCTCCGTTTTTGTTTTAGAATCAAGATTATAAGTATTGTTTTTTGATTTGAAATCGTAAACAATAACTTTTTTCCGTTTTCGATATTATAAGTGTCATTATTTTGTCCGCCAATTAAACGAATTTTGATTTTTGATTTCTGATCTCCAACAACCTGAAAAACATCAGAATCGTCTAAACCATAAACCCAAAGATTTTTGGTTTTGGCATCCGTTACCGTTTTGGTATAAACAAGTTCATCACCGTCTTTTTTAATTCGGTATACCTGAATTTCAATGCTTTTTCTGGCATTATGGTTTATAACGAATTTATCTTTTTTATCCGTCCCGGCAATCATTACCGTTTTAGACAGCACATCTGAATATTCTGAAGCATATTTTTGCAGGTCTTTTTTTCTGTTTTTCAGTTTGCGTTTAATATCTTCAATGGTTTCATCCTGAACCTCTTTCGGCATATTTTTAAAAGCATTGTCAATATCAGCATCCGATAAGTTTTCCTGAATAAATTTTGCCTGTTCAATCCAGTCTTTTTCTTCAGAAGTTTTTAAGAAAGCCAAATCCATAGGATAAGGTTCTCTGGCAAGCCATTTTACATTATCAATTTTGTTTTTGAAAGTACGCATATGACGAAGCGCAGGAATATTCATTAAAAGAGAAAGTAAAGTTCCGTCGTATTTGGCAAAAGCCTGATCACGGTCGCGCGGAATTGGTTTATAAATAACTTTGTCGCCTTTTTTATATTCTCCCCAACGCCATTGATCGCTATGTCTGTCCCAGTCGCCAATTAGCATATCAAACAAACGCGCTTTCATATATTCTTTTTCATCAACCGAATATTTTTCATCTTTATGAAGGTTGGCCATCATGTCTTCTGTACTGATAATATCGGTTGGATTTCCAAAATTTTTACCATCCAGATGATTATCTGCGGGTCTTTCTTCGACCATATACAATTCATCGCCGAAATTTGCATTGAATTCTTTCAATCCATTTTGTTTTGGAATATAATATAAAACAGGATTAGTGTGCGAAATTCCTAAATGATCTGCCATACTGCCAATTGCAAAAGGCGCATAAGGATGAGAAGTCGTATAAAAATCTAACAGAAAATTTTCAGTATATGTTTCTTCGAAATCATTTACAACGTATTGATCTTTAAATGCAACCGACTGTAAAAATACGGTTGCGCTTTTTTTCATGGCACGCATCACATATTCTCTTCCTTTTGGGTCAGACATTCTTAAAGATACAGATTGATGTCCGCCGCCTTCGCGAATAGGTTTTAAACCACCCATTAAAGTGTCTACTGTAGCAATTCGGGCTTCGATAGGCATACTGTAATATTTTCTGTAATGCTGTCCAAATAAAAATTTATGAAACAAACTTTTATCGGTCATTTCAGCAGAATAAATTGAAGTATTAATTGTCGCGGGAAATTTATTTGATTCACCTGCTGCCCAGTTAATTTCTTTAGCTTTTATAATCTCACGTTCAAAAAGTAATTTTTCCTTTTGATTTTCATTTCCAAAATAGGTCACTTTTGCATCTCCGCTTTTAAATAAAGTTAGTGTTGCATAACCATTTCCGCCGTACGAAAAATCATTTTCATTAATGGCTCTCGCAGCTTCAGATTTAGAACCTGCACCACTAATAATTTGCCTGATATTTTCTTTGCTAATGTATTGAAGGTTATGATCGTGCCCCGAAACTACAATTACATTTTTCTGCCCTTGTAAAAGTGTTTTAATTCTCTTGGCATAAATAGTATATTGTTTATTTTGAATATCCTGTGGACTCACGCCAGATGTTTTTCGAAGTAAATTAATAAACGAGCCAATTACCGGAAGCGGAATTTTTTTCTCTAAAGGGAATAATTGTTTTTCTAACGAAAATTGACCTCCATGCGTTCCGTTGCTTAATAGAGGATGATGAATTGCCAGAACAACTGTTTTTTCCTGATTTTTGTTTAGAATGTTTTCCAGTTCATCAAAAAAATCTTCTCTGGTTTTGATGTCACAATTATCATTAATTGTTGGATGATTATTCCAATCTTCCAGAAACCATTCACTGTCAATAGCAACCAATGTAGCTGTACTATCAATTTTTATATCTTCTATCGGGCAGCTTTTTCTTGGCAGGAATGCTTTTTTATCGTTTAAATATTTCGTTACAAAATCTGCCTGAAGTTCCAAACCTTTAATACCGCTGTACCAATCGTGGTTTCCGGGAATAAAAACGGTTTTACCTTTAAATCCTTCTGTTAATTTTAATTGATTGGTTAGTTTTGTTTCTGCCAAAGTTTTATCCGAAGCATTGTTGTCGCTAGGAAAGCCTTTTGGATATATATTATCTCCTAAAAATATTAAAGTCGATTTTTTATTCGCCTTCTTTAATTTTTGATGCAATAATTCAAGTGTTTGTTGCGATTGTTCTTCATCTGCATTTCCGGCATCTCCCACCAAAAATAAAGTATGTGCAATTTTTATAGTATCAGTTGCGTTGTCAGTTTCGTTAGCGCTTACATTTTTTCCGTATTGCGCCTTATGTGTTGCGCAGGAATAGAGTAAGAATAATAGGGTAATTACTAAAGAATAACTTTTAATCTTAGTAATAAAATGATTATCCAAAAACAATTTCATAATTTAGTGGTATAAAAATATTCTTTATGAATCTAATAGAACAGTCCGAAGATTTCGTCAGTAATTTACTCAAAGATAAACTTTCTAATTTATATTCTTACCATAATTTTAACCATACTTTAACCGTAGTAAATGCGGTAAAAGAGCTGTGCAAAAAAGAAGATGTAGATGGAAATGAAAAAGAAATGCTTTTGGTCGCAGCTTGGTTTCACGATACAGGTTATACCGTTGGATATGAAAACCATGAAGAAGAAAGTGTTAAAATTCTAACTAAATTCCTGAAAGAAAAAGGACAATCTGATGAATTTATTGCAAAAGTTTCTTCTTTAATTTTAGCTACTATAAAAGAATATGTTCCAAAAACTCATTTAGAGAAAATTATAAAAGATGCAGATTACGCACATCTAATGGGAACCCAATATGAAACAACCTGCGAATTATTACGTCTTGAATTAAAAAACGCCTACAATGTTTCGTTTTCTAATACCGAATGGGCAAAAGAAAACCAAAACTTTTTATTAAATAAACATCGCTTTTATACAGATTATGCCTTGAAAAAATGGCAGCCTTTAAAAGAGAAAAACTTAATTCTTGTTCAGAAAAAAATCGACAAACAAGAAAAGAAAGCAGCCGACAAAGTGGAAGAAGAAAATAAAAAGAAAGATAAAATTGAAAAACCCGATCGAGGCGTTGATACTTTATTTCGCGTTACGCTTGGAAATCATACTCGCTTAAGCGGAATTGCAGATAGTAAAGCCAATATTTTATTGTCAGTAAATGCAATTATTATTTCCATTGCACTTTCGTCTATTATTCCAAAATTAGACAGTCCGAAGAATGCACATTTAGTGATTCCGACATTTATTATGCTAATGTCCAGTGTTACCACAATTATTTTTGCCATTCTTTCAACACGTCCAAAAGTAACGACGGGAGTTTTTACAAGAGAAGATATAGAAGCCAAAAAAGATCAATTTATTGTTTTTGGAAATTTCTACAAAATGCCTTTGGAAGAATACGATTGGGCAATGAACGAAATGATGAAAGATCGCGATTATCTGTATTCGACTATGATTAAAGATTTGTACTATCTTGGATTAGTTTTACAGCGTAAGTATAATTTACTCCGAATTGCCTATAATCTTTTTATGGCGGGAATAATTATAACGGTAATTGCTTTTGTAATAGCATTTAAAGGAGTAGGAGCATAAGAGAAAAGCTCAACTAATTAGTTGAGCTCATCCAATAAATCCTGATAGGTTATTTTTTTTGTTGCCGGATTATTTACGTTGTTAATTACTTTTACACGAATAGCGCGTAAACCCGAAACGCCCTGAAGATCTTCTACTTCGAATTGTTCGATAGAAGGTTCCAGGATTTTTTTATGCTGTAAATATTTAATGTATTTCAAATATTCGGTTTCCTCATTATTTTGAGAATACACAATCGTAATTTTTTCTTTTTCAGTAATTCTGTCAGTTGTGCCTTTGATGTTTGCTTTGTCAATACGTTTTTTTACAACTTCATATCTTGCATTGTAAGTTCCATCCACATCAAAACGTTTTTCATCCATTCTAAAACGAATAGAAAGCGCCTGACTAAAAACCAAAATCAACGAAGTAACATCCAACTCATAAGGTAAGGATTCTTTAAGCTGATGATGTTCTAATTCCATTTCGCATAAAGTTTGTAATTGCCACAAACGTAAATTGTGCAAATACATAATATCAAAAGGTTTGGTTGGCGAAATTGAAGCACCAATATATAAATTGTGTTCGACACCATCCGTTTTAAAACGCTCGTAATAATGCGGATAAATTTGTTGCGCCTCAAGCTGTTTTTTGTCCAGAACCGATGCTAATCTCTTATTTATAATAGACATTGCATTGTCAAATTTCTTTCTTTCCTGATAAAACATTCCTGTTTTTTCGTCCAGACTTTCAAAATACAATTCTTCCAGTTTTTGGTTTTTTGCCGTGTCTTTGGTATTCTTTAAAATAGGATGAATTTCTTCTTCTATATAACGTTGAATGTGTTGCTCAGTATCTGCTTTTAAAGGATTCTCCAGTTCAGCGCGCATAGACTCCAATTCAAATTTTCGTTGTTCAAGAAGTACTAAATTGCTGTTGGGTTTTTGATTTTCGAAAATATCCAAAAGTGTCGTCAGCTGATTTTTTAAATCTCTTTTAACCGTTTCATTTCTGTGCTCAGACGAACCTTTAATATCGATTTGTCCGTATAACGGAAACACATTTTTAAAAACAATTTCCTTAAAAATATAATCTTTTGTATGATTAATATTTTGAAAATAATTTTGAGATTCTTTTTTAAATTTCCAATAAACACTTGGGTGAATCGTAGTATACTCACGCTGAATAATCGCTTCAACCTGATGTTGCATATCAGTATTGTATCGATCAATAGTGTCTGTTAAATAAGGTAAAACCAACTCTAGTTTGGTTGCATTTACACTATTTAAGTCTCTCGGATTTTCAGAAACCAATTCTACAACTCCCAGTAAATGTCCGTCTTTTACAACAGGTGCAAACACGGCACTTTGAATACCTAGTTTTAATAAATGTTCGCCAAGCCTGTTATTTGGAGATTCTTCAATGAATTTTTTTACATTCGAAATCACAAAAGGCTCTTTATTATCTAATAAATTTTCAAACGAACATCCAAAAAAGCATTCTTGCAATCTACTTCCTGTTCTTTAGAAAGTAAAAAACTCTGCAGCTGATTATCATATTTTACCGGTCTGATGAATTTTTCTTCTTCCGGATTATAAATAATAAAACCAACTTTAAGATGTGAAACCTTAAAAATCGATTTAAAAATATTCTCTATAATATCGTTAGAAGCAACCGTTTTTGTATCTGGTTTAAGTAAATTACTTTTTAAGTTCGAAATAGCACTTTCAGTCGTTGCATCAAATAAAGAAACAATTCCGAAACCTTTTAAAGTCCAGCTTCCCGGAGGAAATTTAGATTTCCATAAATCAATATCATTATAATTATCAATTAATAAATCGATATCATCTTGCGTTAAATGCACTGAATTTTCTGTTGGAATAATTTCCATGAAATCGGCATTGTACAAAATTCGATAATGTTTTTCGACACCCTCTTCGTCAGGAATATCGTAAAAGAAAGGTTTATTGAAGTCTATATTTTGTTTGTAATAACTGCTCAAAATAAGGCAGCAATTGTTGATATAAAACTGATGACTATCAAAATCACGAATTTCCATGTAAAATTCGTCTCCTGCATTACGCAATATTTTCTTGAAACGTTCGGTGTAATTAAAAGATATGTTTTGAAAAGGAATTGTAATCGCTTTTATTTCATTGTATGTTAATGCAGTAGGAAATAAATCTGCTGTAATATTTTTGATTAAAGCTTCATGTGTTTTAATAATACTGTAATCGTGAATTCCTGATCTGAATTCAGGGATAGCTTCAACTTCTTTTAAAATTGCTTTGGCATAATTTGATCGATAATCAACATTTGATAAAGCAATTTCTTCAAAAGATTCAATTAGCTTATGAAAAGATATTATTGTTTGGAAAGGACTTTCGTTGTGTAGAAGATTATCCATTGGTATTTTTATTTAAGCTACAAAATTAAGCATAAATTAAGAATGTTTGACATTTTACGATTTCTTTCGTTTATAGCAACATAGAGGGAATGCCTTAAAAATGGGAGCTTTTAAAAACAGCAAATTATTTTAACTAAATATTAACATTAATTATAACGGAACGATCGTTCCGTTATAATATCTTTGTACCATAATAATTGAATAATCAATAATTTAAAAACAAATAAAATGAAAAATTTAGAAAACAAAGTAGCTATTGTAACAGGTGGAAATAGTGGAATAGGGTATGCAGCAGCAGCAGAATTAGTTGCTAAAGGTGCAAAAGTAATTATAACAGGAAGAAACAAAGAAGCTTTGGCAAAAGCCGAAACAGAATTGAACGTAACCGGAATCGTTTCAGATCAATCAGATTTAAAATCAATTGATAGTTTGGTTGAGCAAGTAAAAGCACAATTCGGAAAAGTTGACATCTTATTTTTAAATGCAGGAATTGCCTCTTTTGCTCCGGTAGAATCAGCTTCAGAAGAACATTATGACAGTATTATGAATGTAAATGTAAAAGGAGTTTATTTTACAGTTCAAAAAGTATTGCCAATTTTAAACGATGGTGGTTCTATTATCTTTAATACTTCAATCAACGCACATGTTGGTATGCCAAATTCAAGCGTTTACGCATCAAGCAAGGCTGCAGTTTTATCTTTAAACAAAGTTTTTGCAACAGAATTAGCACCAAGAAAAATCAGGGTAAATGCTGTTTCTCCTGGTCCTGTTGAAACTCCGCTTTACGGAAAATTAGGTTTACAAAAAGAAGAAGTGGAAGGTTTTGGAGCAATTTTGGCCGATAAAATATTATTGAAACGTTTTGGACAATCTGCAGAAATTGCAAAAACTGTTGGTTTCCTTGCCTCAGATGATGCTTCATTCATTACAGGAACAGAAATTGTTGTTGATGGCGGATTTACTGTAAACGCTGTTGTATAATTTTTTGACTAATTCAGGAACGATTGTTCCGTATTTTTGTATCTTTGCAAAGTAATTTAATTTTGAAGTTATGGCTAGAACAAAAGAATTTAGCGAAGATCAGGCTTTAGACAAAGCGATCGAGATTTTTTGGCACAAAGGTTACAACGGAACTTCGGCTCAGGATTTGGTAACGCATTTAGGGTTAAGCCGTTCTAGTTTGTATGATACTTTTGGAGACAAGCAGAAATTATTTGCTCAATCGTTACTGCGTTATCAAAAACAGTCACAAGATCAGGTTATTAAACTTTTGGATGAATCTAAAAATGTAAAAGAGACATTGCATGATATTTTTAAACAAGCAATTATCGAAAGCTTAGAAGACCGAATTACAAAAGGCTGTTTCATGGTCAATTCTTCTGTAGAACTTGCCATGCACGATGAAGAGATTGCAAAAATCGTAAAAAACAACAGTCAGACAATGGAAGAAGTTTTTACAAAAGCAGTTCAAAAAGGACAAGCTGCCGGACATATTTCCAAAGTTACTGATGCGAGGGTTTTAGCTCGATTTATTTTTAATAATTACTCTGGAATCAGGGTTCTAGCCAGAACCGGCGAAAGAGATAAACAAGTTTATGATGATATTGTAAAAGCATTATTTTCTATATTATAATTTAGAAAACTGGCAATCAAAAAACGGCAATTACTAGTGTAGTTGCCGTTTTTTGTTTTAATTGACAGAAAATAAAATAATTATCTGTTTTCGTCAAGTAGTTTCATTTCGTCTATGATAGAAAGAATTGCTAATTGTTCTTCCTCGTCTAATTTTTCAGTATATAAAAGAGTAATTAAAACAGTATAAGAATCTTCTAAATTTGAATTTTCCTCAAGTTTAAGATTATGTGGATTTTGATATTTTTCCAGCAATATTTTTGCAGTTTCAAAAGCACGTTCTTCTAATGTAAGTTCTGTTTTTTTAAAGCTGCCATTTTTGGGTGTAAGTGAGATAGAATATCAAATCTAGTAATTTATAAACAATAAATAAAAAACGGCAATTACAGAATGTAGTTGCCGTTTTTTGTTTTAAGTAAGTAATAGAAAATGAATGACTCTTAGCTTTTTCTTCTTTGTTGAAATAAACTAAATAGTAATACATCTGTTTTTCTTCATCCCAGCCTTTTTCAACAAATTTCTCAGCGCTTTCAGGGTTGATAAAATCCATTTTAATCTGAATATGGGTATCCAGATTAATAACGTTTTTAATCGATTTTCTGGCGTCTGAAACTGCTGCGTTTGCAATAGGGAATGAGGTTACATCTTCGATGCTGTATTTTTCTCCTTTATCAACCTTATAGTTTTTGAATTCAGGAATCAAGTCTGGATTGTCTAATACTTCATTCAGGAAATTTTGTTCTTCAAACTGATCATTTTTAGCGAAATAATTCACAGATCTGTTCATAAACATTACTTCTTCTTTTTTGTCTTCTGCCGGTAAAACAACATCTTTTGCGAAGTTCTGGCAGAATTTTAAGTATTTTTTAGTGATGAAGTTCTCATCTTCAAAAGCATCAACAGATAAAAAGTGCTCTAACCAATAACGCGCATCATAACGGTTACTATCTACAGTTAGAATTTTATATCCTTCTTCTTTTTTGTAATTAAAAATCAAACAGCCTTTATCTAATTTACTTAGGTTGATACCTTGTTGCAAAATCATTTCAAGATTGCTGTCTTTTTCTTCAAACTGTAAAAAGTCGGCTTGTAACTCACTTTTAAAAATTCCGATAGCATCAACAACGTTATTGTCGATACTTAAATTTGTTAAATAGGTTACATAAACTTCTCCGTTTTTAATATGCGGATGGTTTGATTGTTCGAATAAATGCGTCGTGATTTTTTTTGAAATTTCCTGTAAGTTACCAGGATTAGTAAAAATCTCAGTTGCATATTTAAACATGTCATTGTAATCCAAATCGACTTCGTGCGCAAACTGATAATAGTTTTCTTCTTTCTCTCTAAAAGGTTTAAAAAAGTACTCTTTTATCAAAGGCACAATTTCATCATTTAAATTAAATGGCTGTTCCGATAAAAAAATAGCTTCGTTTCTGCTTTTGTTCCCTACGCGGTGTATCGCAAGCGTCTCGATGTGGGTGTTGAATAGGTTGATCATATTTTTTAGGTGCAGAGATACAGAGGTTCAAAGTAACAAAGGTTATTTCCTGTCTTTTATTTTTCGGATAAAAGCACTTAACATTCGTTCTAATTCTCTGCTTTCTCCATTTATTTTGTTAAATTGATTTTCGTTTAAATATTTTAAATTGAATGAGATTTCAAGTTGTGTTTGCATCTCGAATAATGATGACATTGAAATATTTAAAAATCTCAGGTAATCATTATTTCCATCTCTTCCGTAACCTTCGGCAATATTACTTGGTATAGATATAGAGCATCTTCTAATTTGTGAAGATAGTCCATAAATTTCTTCTTTGGGAAATGAATTTGTTAATTGGTAAATTTCAGTTACTATGGCCATCGATTTTTGCCAGATTAAAAGGTCTCGAAAAGTATTCATATTTTATATTTAAAAAATTAAATACAAAAATAAGAATATTCGTATATTTTAAATCAAAGATTTAAAAAGAAAAAACCTCTGAGCCTTTGCAACTCAGAACCTTTGAACCTAAAAAACTAATTCCAATTCTCCTCAAATCCATAATCTTCAAAGCTGTCATCGCCTTCAAACATGTCAAGATCGTCTTCGTCAAGATCATCTTCAAATTCTCCGTAGATATCGTCGTGCATATCGGCTTCGAAAGTTTTTTCGGTGGCTTCGTCCGGCATTTCTCCGTGAGAGAATAAAGTTTCAGGATAAGTAGCTCCGGCAATTTGATCTTCGATCGCAGCCAATTCAACTAAGAAAGTCCACATGCTGATAAAATCATACACGTAAATAATTTTAGTGTTTTCCTTGTCCAAAATACTAGATAATGGATAATCGCCCATAGTTCGTTGTTCGCCGGGAATGTCGCCGGTATCAAAAAGTGGAATTTCATCTTCCTGATTCCAGGTTTCATCACAAGTATAAAATGAAGCAACTTCAGTTCCGTCAAAACCGAAAGCGTTGAAGATCGCATTGTGTAAATCCTCAAGCGTATCGTCTTCAAGAATTGCAATGTCTCTAAAAATGTCTTCTTCGGCGTCTAGAATTACTCTAAATTTATAAACCATAATCTTTGTATTTTTTGAAAAGTCAAAGGTAAAATATAAAAAATGAAATACGAATCACGAATTGCGATTTGTTGAAAAGATTTTTTCGTTGATTTTTTCACATAGTGTGTCATTTCGAAAGAGGAGAAATCATATTCAGAGAGCAACGCATTGTTTAGGATGCAATTAGTTATTCTTTTTTCTGAAAATTTTCAGCCACGAATTCACGAATTTTTTCTTTTGATTGTAAATTATCATTCGTGAATTCGTGGCTATTTTTTCTTATTTTTCCTTACGTCGAAATAATAGAAAACTACTATTTCCCAATCAGGCGTTTTCTAATCTTATGATAACGTTTATGATAAGAACTATGACTTGGGTAAGTTCTGCTTGGGGTCATATTGTTAAAAACCAAGGCTGTTAAAAGCAAAATCAAAACGCCGACTAATACTGGAGAAAAAACATATTCGTAACCCAAAGCTTTTATTTTGTCAGAACCAATAATCGCGATAAGAGCCGTTGCGCCTCCTGGCGGATGGAGTGTTTTGGTAATTTGCATTAAAATAATTGCCAGTGAAACGGCCAGGGGAGCAGCAATCCAGATAATATCCGGAGCAAGTTTATGAACTGTAACGCCAATAAAGGCAGAAACAAGATGTCCGCCAACTAGATTTCGGGGCTGAGAAAACGGACTTTGAATGATTCCGTAAACCAAAACGCTCGAAGCTCCAAAAGAACCAATTAAATAAACGGCATCGTTTCCTGAAAAATGAATCGATTGAATGTAAGCTAAAATTCCAATCCCGACAAACGATCCTATAAAAGACCAAAAATGTTCTTTAAAATCGATCAAAGTTTCTTTATAAAGAATATAACGTGTTTTGCGATAGCTTCTTTTTAATTTTTGAGTGGGCATTTATGTGGTATTATTTTGTTTTTTTGCCACAGATTAAATGATTTCAAAGATTAATTATCTGTGGGCAATTAATTAATCTGTGGCAATATTTTTTTTACTTTATTAAACTTGGCGAATAGGAGTAAACCGTATAAGGATAAATCATTTTTGCTGTGTATTTTGAAATTAAACAAACTACAAGTATTGGTAAAAACAGCGTATAATCGTTTGTTAATCCGCAAACTAAAAATATGGCTGTAAAAGGTGCGTGAATACTGGCACTTAAAACAGCCGCCATTCCGATAATCATGAAATTAACCGGAATCACGTTTACATGGAAAAAAGTATTTAAAATCGAAGCAAGTAATAATCCTAAAAAAGCACCAATAAAAAGACTCGGAGCAAAAACACCGCCGTCGCCACCGGAAGCTAATGTTATAGAAGTTACTATAGGTTTTAAAAGCAAAATTCCAACAAAAGTAAAAGCCAGAGTTAAGGTTAGAGGAAGTTGTGATGAACTGCCAAAAATTCCTTTTATAGCGTGATATCCTTCTCCGTATAATTGCGGAAAAATAAAAAGAGAAACACTCAATACTACAGATCCTATAATGATTTTATAATAATGTGTATCGATTTTGCCAAATTGAGATTTGAAAAATAATACACAACGTGTTAGATAAACAGAATTCATTCCGGCTAAAATTCCCAAAAGGATAAAATACGGAATAGCTCTTAAATGCCAGGTTGAAATTGTTACGGCGAATAAAGGTTCTTCTTTTAAAATAGAAAGTAAACCAAAAGCTATTGAAACCGCAATAACATTAGAGATAATAAAAGCGCGGGTTACTTTTCGTGAAATAACTTCCAAAGCAAATAAAATTCCGGCAATTGGAGAACTGAATAAAGCTGTAACTCCAGCCGCAACTCCCGCACAAATTAATTCGGTTTTGTATTGACGAAATACATTTTCTTTTTGCTGAGCCACAGAACCAATTGTAGCGGTTGCAACAACGGTAGAAACCTCGATTCCGGTTGAACCTCCAAAAATAACCGTTAATAATCCGTTTATAAAGTGTGATGGAATTTTATAAGAGGGTAAGTTTTTTGAAGTTGATTTTGTGCTTTCAAAAACTTCCTTGATTCCTTTGTTTTCTTTTTTCTTAAAAAGATATTGTCTAAGGAAATAAATTACAGACAATCCGAAAACCGGAAAAAGAATGTAAAAAAGTGGATTTACAGAAACTTCATGAAAGAAGATTTCTTCGTAATATTCAGTTATTTTTTTAAGTGAAATTCCTAAAAAGGCTGAAAGAAAGCCAATTAAAATAGAAACAATAACTAATTTTCGGAACTTAATAAATTGATGATTTTTTTTGATTTGCGCCGTTTTGTTCATCAGAAGTAAATTTGTAAACCGCATTATTTTTATGCGGATTACAAAATTAGAGAATCAAATTCGTTTTTTCGTAAAAAAGAATCATTAAAATGTGTTAAAACTTTAATAAGAAGGAAAAATCTTTCTTTGTGAAAGAAGGATGCCACAAAGGCACTAAGACGCTAAGTTTTTTGTTTTTTGTCATTTCTGACAAACAATACGTTTAATCATTTAATCTTAAAAAAACTTAGTGTCTTAGTGCCTTCGCGGCAAAAATATCATCGCTCATAAAATTCAATGGGCAACAAATCAGGATCAGCAATGAATGTAAAACGTTTTTGAGTAGTTTCATCAATTCGAATTGGTTCTGCTTCTATATTTTTTGTGTTTAAAAAAGCAACAGTTTCATCCAGATTAATCACTTCAAAAGCCAAATGGCGTAAACCAACAGCCTCCGGTCTTGAAGGGCGTTTTGGGGGATCTGGAAATGAAAATAATTCGATAATATAAGTGCCATTCAAAGCCAGATCTAATTTATAGGATTGCCGTTCTTCACGATAAATTTCTCTAATAATTGTCAGACCTAAAACTTCGGTATAAAAAGTTTTAGATTTTTGATAATCAGAGCATAAAATGGCAATGTGGTGAACTTTGTTTAAGGTAAGCATTATGTATTTGATTCAGGTTCCTGATTTAATTTTCTAATAATTTTTGCCGGATTTCCAACGGCTAGTGAGTTATCCGGAATGTCTTTTGTTACCACAGATCCTGCACCGATTACACATCCTTTTCCAATGGTAACTCCGGGACAAATAACAGAATTTCCGCCAATCCAGCAATCGTCTCCAATAGTTACAGGATAAGCATTTTCAAGTGATTTTCTCAATTCGGCGTCAAGCGGATGCGATGCCGTGTAAATTTGAACATTTGGTGCAATAAATACATTTGATCCTATATTTACAGGAGCACAATCCAAAACAACACAATTTACATTGAAATAAACGTTATCTCCACAAAAAATATTATATCCGTAATCACAATGAAAAGGCGGTTCTATATAAAAACCTTCTCCTGTATTAGGAATCAGTTCTTTTAATATTTCTTTCGCTTTTTTGGTTACCCTGTATTCTCTTACATTCAGAGTATGCAGAAGATTTTTTGCTGTTCTGCGGCCTTTTACTAATTCCGGGTCAAAAGCATTGTAATATTCGCCCGAGATCATTTTTTCTTTTTCTGTCATTATAAGGGTATAATATTTTAGTCCTGGCAATTTTCTGCAAAACTGCAGATGAATACTACGACGCTAATTTGGTAAAAAAGTTTTTTTTCTAAATACGATCAATTTGACATAAATCAAATCTTTTTCAGGAGCTAATCCCGCTATCCGTTTCAATCTTTTGCTCCATTTCATTACACAAAAGGATTTCCACTTCTATCGGGGCTAGGACACTCATTTTCAAAAGAATATTTTCGTTTATTTCGTCATTTCCAGAAACGAGAAGTTTTCGCAGGAAACTCCATAAAGAAGTATCGTCTGTGTTGATTAAAATGCATATTTCTATTTAAAGAAGCTTCTTCAAAATAACAATTTGTCCCAAATGATAAACGTCATGCTGAATAATTCCATGAATATCTTCATAAAAATTATGATTGTTATTTGGATCTATTTTATCAAAACCTGCATCATCAAAATCACTCAAAAAGGCACTCCACTGTTCCTGAGATTTTGCAAGACTT
Source organism: Flavobacterium sp. AC274 (assembly GCF_979258275.1). Taxonomy (NCBI): domain Bacteria; kingdom Pseudomonadati; phylum Bacteroidota; class Flavobacteriia; order Flavobacteriales; family Flavobacteriaceae; genus Flavobacterium; species Flavobacterium sp. AC274. Next base: position 1,969,916 of record NZ_OZ409852.1, read on the forward strand.
TGTAAAGATTGTTCCCAGGCTGGTTCCGATGAATCTAATATTGGAACAAAATAATTGTGATCCGGAGTTGTGATAATTTCTCCCTGAACACGTCTTAAAATATTTCTTCTCCATTGTATTAGGTGATTGACAATTTCCCAAATCGTATTTAGATTAGGATTTACTTTTTTAATAGCCTGTGCAGCTGTAAGATCTTTTAAAGTATCTGCTAATGTGACCTCAAGCCACGGATTTCCATTATAAATGGACTGATATAAATTTGAAACTCTTTTACTTTCTGACATGATTGATAGTTTTTAAACGTGAAAGCTAAGATACGAATAAGTAATTTACAACTCATCCTCAAAAATCTACAATTGGGTTATTTATTATTTTTTTAGTAAGAATGTTAAAATACATTTGCTTCATCAAAATCAAAAACCATGACAACCAAATTACTTTTTACAATTAGCATTTTATTTTTTACAACAATCATTTTTGCTCAAAATACCATTTCAGGAAAAGTGGTAGATGAAAAAGGAAAACCAGTTCCGGGAGCAAATATTTATATCGATGGAACTTACGATGGAGCAACAAGTTCTGAAACAGGAGAATTTTCTTTTGAAACAACTGCCGAAGGAAATCAATTTATAGTAGTGAGTTTTTTACTTTATGAAACATTCAAAAAAGAAATTGATGTTGCCAATTATAAAGATCAAACGGTAAAACTAAGAGAAAATGTAAACGCGCTTGATGCCGTTGTTATTACCGCGGGAACATTAGAATCTGGAGACAAAGCGAGAGTTTCTGTTTTAAAACCTTTGGATATTGTAACAACTGCTGGTTCTGCAGGAAATATTATTGCGGCTTTGCAAACATTGCCTGGAACACAAACTGTGGGCGAAGACGGACGTTTATTTGTTCGTGGAGGAGAAGCAAGCGAAACACAAACTTTTGTAGACGGACTTCGTGTAGCACAGCCTTATGGCGCAACAACAAACAATTTACCAACACGAAGCAGATTTTCTCCTTTCTTATTTAGCGGAATCGCATTTTCTACAGGAGGGTATTCTGCAGAATATGGTGAGGCTTTATCAAGTGTTTTATTATTGAATACACAAGATGAACCGGACCAAAATAAAACAGATATTGCTTTAATGACTGTAGGTTTGGGAGTTGGAAATACACAAAAATGGAAAAAAGTTCTTTTAGTATTAATACCAATTATATCAACTTAGCGCCTTATCAGGCAGTGATTCCGCAAAATGTAGACTGGAATAATCCGTATCAATCTCTAGGTGGAGAAGCTGTATATCGTTATCATTTTGAAAGAGGAATTTTTAAATTATACGCTGCTTTTGATTCAGAGAAATTCGATTTAAATCAAAAAAATGTAAACTTCACTGATCCGATAAGAACTGATTTGAACAATAATAATTTTTATTTAAACGGTTCTTACAAAGGAGATTTTGGAACTGGCTGGCAGCTTACAACCGGAATTAGTTACGGTTACAGCAAAAACAAAATCAAATACGATATAAATGATGTAGATACTAATGAAAATGCTGCGCAATTGAAATTAAAATTAAGAAAAAATATTTCGAACTATTTTAAATTGTCTTTTGGTGCAGATTATTTTATCACAAAATTCAATGAAAATTTCAAGGATAATGTTTCAATTGATGTTGCAAACGGTTACGATTCAAATATCGCTGCTTTTTATACCGAAGGAGATATTTTATTCTCAAAAAATCTGGCAATGAAAGTCGGTGCCAGACTTTCGAATAATAGTTTATTAGACGAAACCAATATTGCACCAAGAGCTTCTATTGCTTATAAAGTTTCTAAAACGAGTCAGTTTTCATTTGCTTATGGAGATTTCTCTCAAACACCGGTTGTAGATTATATCAAATATTCAAAATACCATCAGTTTGAAAGTGAAAAAGCACAACATTATATTTTAAATTACCAGTTTACAAGACCTGGACAAACTTTTAGAGCCGAAGCTTATTATAAAGATTACAGCAATTTGGTTCAATATGATACAAGAGATATTGCTTACAATTCAGTTTTTAATAATAACGGTTCAGGTTACGCAAAAGGATTGGATTTGTTTTGGAGAGACAGTAATTTATTAAAACATTTAGAATACTGGGTATCTTATTCTTATATCGATTCTGAAAGGCAATACAAGAATTTTCCAACGATGGCCACTCCAAATTTTGTTGCCAATCACAGTTTATCAATTGTAACAAAATATTTTATTACAGACTGGAAATCGCAAATAGGTTTTACAAACAGTTACAGTTCAGGTCGTCCTTATAATGATCCAAACCAAACGCAATTCATGAACGGAAAAACAAAATCATATAACAGTTTGAGTTTTAATTGGGCGTATTTATTGACAACACAAAAAATTCTTTATTTCTCAGTTTCAAACGTGTTAGGAACTCAAAACGTTTTTGGGTACGATTACGCCAAAACTCCAGACGCAAACGGAATCTACAACAGACAAGCCGTAACGCCAACCGCAGACAGATTCTTTTTCGTTGGTTTCTTTTGGACAATTAGTGATAATAAAAATGAGAATCAGTTGAAGAATCTTTAGGAAAGGTTCAAAGAGGCAAAGGTTCAGAGGTTCAGAGGTACAAATATTTTGGGCTGTTATATTTGAAAACCTATAAAAAACCTTTGAACCTTTGACACTCTGAACCTTTGTTCCTCAAAAAACAATTCAGTAACCAAAATCAACAACTCAGTATTATTTAATTTTAAATGAATAATAACCAAAGTACTTTTGAAGTATAAATTAACAATCAGAGTTTTAATCATCAAAATCAGAAGGCACTGAGTTGCTAAGAAACTAAGAAAAAAACTTAGAATCTCAGAACCTTAGTCCCGAAGCCTCGGGATAGTAACTTAAAAAAGAAAAACCATGACCAAAATTATCGCAATCACAATGTTATTTATCTGCAGTTTTATTTCTGCTCAAAATGTAAAACTAACTGTTTCTGTTTCAGGTTTAAAAAACAACACAGGAGTTGTTAAAGTAGGTTTGTACAACTCAGAAGGTACATTTCTTAAAACAGTATTTAAAAGCCTTTCTTCTGAAATTAAAAACGATAAAGCAGTTGTAACATTTGAAAATCTTCCGGCAGGAGAATATGCAATTTCAACGTATCACGATGAAAACAATAACGGAAAATTAGACAGAAATGCAATGGGAATACCTTCTGAAGATTATGCGGCTTCAAACAATGCTAAAGGATTTATGGGGCCTCCTTCCTATAATGATGCTAAATTTGTTATCAATAAAGATTCAAAAATTGAAATTACATTATAAATAAATACTAATCAATAAATTAATATAACCATTTAAATTACTTATAAAATGAAAAGAATAATCACCTTAACCGCATTATTTATAGTTGCAATAAGCACTGCACAAACACAATTTGAACAAGGAATGGGGAAAGCTTTCGGACTTTGGAAAGAAGGAAAAAATTCAGAAGCATCGGCTATGTTTGAAAGAATTGCGTCGGCAGAAAAAACAAGCTGGTTACCCAATTATTATGTTGCAATGGTAAATACGACAGCAGCATTTAGTGAAAAAGATCCAACTAAAATTGATTTGATGCTAACAAAAGCGCAAGATGCAATTGATGTTGAAATGATAAAAGATCAAAGCAATTCAGAATTATACGTGATTCAGGCTTTACTTTATACGGCTTATGTGGTTGCTGACCCAATGACAAATGCGCCAAAATATTCTTCTAAAATAATGGAAGCTTATGCAAAAGCAAAAACCTTGAATCCAAATAACCCAAGAGCAGTTTTTGGAGAAGCTGATTACCAGTTAGGCGGAGCAAAATGGACAGGAGTTGACACAAAACCGCTATGTGCGCAAGTTGATAAAGCTATCGAACTTTTTGCTACTTTTAAACCAGAAACACCTTTTTCTCCAAAATGGGGATTAGACAGAGCTTTGGAAACCCAAAAATCTTGTAAAAAATAATAATTAATAAAATAAAGTAATGTCTTTAAAACCAAATTTGTTTAAAGCGTTTTTAGTTGGCGGAGTTGTTTTTATATTCTCCTTTCTAATTCGTTTTGCTTCGATTGGAACCGAAGTTTTCAGCAAAGATTTATACATTTTTTTCTTGTATTGCATGTTATACAGCATTGTTTTATATGTTGTTAATGCCTCTTTATTTGTATATCTCGACAAAGTTTTTAAAGACGGGAGATTTTCAACAAAAAGAATTTTAATTGGATTTACAAGCTCCTTTTTCATTTCGCTCTTTGTCATTTTTTTATTGCGAATTTTTACGCAGGTTGTTATAGAAAAAAGACCGATAATTAGTTTTTTGGCAAATGAAAGAGCGGCTAGTTATATTGAATCTTCGGTTATAACGTTTATTATTTTACTGATATTTCATGCACTTCATTTTTATCGATTATATCAGGAAAATAAGGTAACGCAGCAAAAAATTATTGCAGGAACGGCAAATGCGAAATTCGAAAGTTTAAAAAATCAGATAGACCCGCATTTTCTTTTTAATAGTTTAAATGTATTAAGTTCTTTGATCGAAGAAAATCCGGATAATGCACAACGTTTTACCACTTCTTTATCTAAAATTTATCGCTACGTTTTGGAGCAAAAAGATAAAGAACTGGTTTCTGTTGAAGATGAATTATCGTTTGCAAAAACCTACATGAATTTGCTGAAAATGCGTTTCGAAAATAGTTTGTTTTACGAATTGCCAGCAACAACAGATATTAATCCCGATGCAAAAGTGGTTCCGTTATCGTTACAGCTTTTACTCGAAAACACGGTAAAACACAATATTGTTAGCGAGCAGAAACCGCTGCATATCAAAATTTTTGTTGACGGAGATTATTTAGCCATTCAAAATGTTTTTCAAAAGAAAGAAGTTTTGCAGGATAGACAAGGAGTTGGTTTGCAGAACATTGTAGATCGATACGGAATTATAACCAATAGAAAGGTTTTGATAGAACAAAACAAGGAAACTTTCACCGTTAAGATTCCAATTTTAACCAAACAAATTACAGTTATGGATGCAAGTGTAGATTATAATGATGAAAATAAAGCTTATTTCAGAGCTAAAAAAAGAGTTGAAGAACTGAAAGGTTTTTACGGAAACATACTTTCATATTGTTGTGTAATTCCATTTCTGGTCTTTATAAATTTAAAATTTTCACCAGGATTTCAATGGTTTTGGTTTTCGGCTTTAGGCTGGGGATTTGGAGTAGTAATGCATGCTTTTAAAGTTTTTGGTTATAGCTCTGATTGGGAAGAACGAAAAATTAGACAGATTCTGGAAAAAGAGAATAACAATCAAAAAAACTGGAAATAGTCATGGAAACAAATTCTGATATTGATCGTGAAAAATTTGATTTTCAAATCGCAAGTAAAAAAGTAATAAAACTAAAGTCATTTTATGTACATACGTTTATTTACATCACAGGATTAATTATTTTTATTTTAAAAGATTATTACGGATTTCCACTCAATTTCTTTCCGTTCAAATATCTTAATTACATTATAATGTTAATCTGGACTTGTGTATTTATAATTTCAGCAGTTGATATATTTGCTTATTATAAGATTTTTGGAGAGGAATGGGAGCAAAATAAAGTCAAAAATATTTTAGATAAAAGAAAAGAAAAACAAAAATGGGAGTAATCATGGAAATGAATTTTAGCGAAGAAGACAGATACTATCTTGCAAAAAAGAAAGTAGAAAGCATAAAAGGATTTTACGCAAATCTTACGTCATTTATTGGTGTGAATGTGATTTTAATTTTCATTAATTTATATACAACACCAGATCATTTGTGGTTTTACTGGCCGCTATTGTGGTGGGGATTAGGCGTACTTTTTCACGGATTAAAGGTTTTTGAAGTACTTCCGGTTTTAGGAAAAGACTGGGAAAAAAGAAAAATCAAAGAATTTATGGAAAAGGAAAAAGAGAACAAAAACAAGTGGAAATAATTTAATTTATAATATAATGGGAAGATTTAGAAGACGTATGTACGAAGAATATTCGCAAGAATTTTCAACAGATGAACGCTTTAATGAGGCGTACAGAAAAGTAAAAAGAATAAAAGGTTTTTATTCGCATTTAAGAATTTATATTATTGTAAACGCTATCATCATTGTTGCCAGTGTAAATGACGACTTTTTTTCAAAAGGAATTCTGGATAGCGGATTATTAGATTGGGAAACATATTCAACTGCTTTATTTTGGGGAATAGGTTTATTGGCTCACGGAGTCTCAGTTTTTGGAAGAGATGTGTTTTTTAGTGCTGATTGGGAGCAAAGAAAAATTGAGGAATATATGAAAAAGGAAGCTGCCAGTAATAAATGGGAATAATTGTAAATTTACTTTTTTAAATTTTGCTTTGTAATAAATGACAACACTAATAATAGAAGACGAAAAACCGGCTGCAAGGTTATTGCAACGAAAGTTAGAAAAGCTAAATATCGCTGTAGAAACCATGCTGCATTCTGTCGAAGAAGCAGTGAATTGGTTTTCGAATAATGAGCATCCGGATTTGATTTTTCTGGATATTCAATTGTCAGATGGTTTGTCGTTTGAAATTTTTGAAAAAGTGGAGATTAAAAGTGCTATCATTTTTACAACTGCTTATGATGAATATGCCTTAAAAGCTTTTAAACTCAACAGTATCGATTATCTTTTAAAACCCATTGACGAAGATGATCTTGACGTTGCGGTTGCTAAATTTAAAATGCGTTTGCCTAAAATAGAATCCGAACCCAAAAATCTTCAGCTGGATTTTGAGCAAATACGTCAAATGTTGTCTAATCCTTTTGAAAAGAGTTTTAAAAAGCGATTTACGGTTAAAATCGGGCAGCATTTAAAAGTAATTACCACAGATGAAATAGAATGTTTTTTTAGTGAAAACAAAGGAACTTATATTCATACTTTCGACAATCGCAACTATTTAGTCGATTCTACCTTAGAAATTTTAGAGCAGGAATTAGATATGAAGAATTTCTTTCGCGTAAGCAGAAAATTTATTGTTCCGCTTCCTGCAATCAAAGAAATTCAGGTGTACACCAATTCTCGTTTAAAAGTTATTTTACCAACCTATAAAGAAGATGAGGTTATTGTAAGCCGCGAAAAAGTGGGAGATTTCAAGAATTGGTTAGGGTAAAATTAATTCATAAATAACAATATAAAGCATTCCTACGGAATTCATCTCAATAGTAAAGAGCCATCGGCTCGATCTATTTTGTAGGGCCGGATTTCAATCCGGTTTAAAATATAGAATTCAGCAAATCAAAGCATAAAGAAATCCTTCAAATGAAGGATTTTTTTATGTTTTGAAATTTATTATTTACTTAATCGGTGTAATGTAAATGTCATAGCACTTAAAAGGAAAAATGCCATTATTTGATGAATTAATCCTAATGCCAATGGCACACTATATAAAAGTGTAAATACCCCAAGTAAAAATTGAATAAAAACGAAAACTACTAAAGTTTTGATTCCGTTTTTTTGTGTTTGGCTAAGTGAAAATTTACTGCTTTTGTAAGCAAGAAAAAGAATCAGAGCCACAACAACATAAGCAAAAGTTCTGTGTACAAACTGAACACCGCTTTTACCTTCAATTAAGTTTTTTACCAAAGTCGATTGTTCAATAAAAACTGAATCATGTATAAATTGACCATCGCTCATTAAAGGCCAGTGATTGTGAATTAATCCTGCATTTAATCCTGCCACAAAACCACCGTAAATAATCTGAATTAATAAAGCAACAAGAGCATATCTCGCAATATTTCGAAGCGGAATGATTTTATTGATGTCTCTCTTAGGATAAATCAAATCTAGCGCAACCCATAAAGTATAAGCAAAAGTGATAAAAGCAAAAGTAAGGTGTAATGAAAGTCTAAAATGGCTAACATCCGGATTATCAATTAATCCGCTGCGAACCATAAACCATCCTAAAAATCCTTGGAAACCGCCCATTGCCAAAAGAACAATGCATTTTTTAATAGTTTCGCGATCCAATTTTTTTCTAATTAAGAAATAAACAAAAGGTACAAAGAAAACAAGCCCAATAATTCTTCCAATAAAACGGTGAAACCATTCCCAGAAATAAATAAATTTATAATCGGCTAATTGAAAATCATTGTGAATATTGATTTTTTGATACTCAGGAAATTTCTTGTATTGTTCGAAAGCTTCATTCCATTTTGCTTCTGTTAAAGGCGGAAAAGTATCGGTTACCAAATGCCAGTCGGTCATTGATAAACCTGAATTTGTTAAGCGGGTAATTCCTCCCACGACAACCATTAAAAATAATAAAACACAACCCGATAGTAACCAAATGATTACTGATTTATTCTCTTTTTTCATTCTATTCCAATTAATTCTATTTCGCTTGTTTTCGTATTTTCTTTTAAGGAAATCTTTTTTAAATAATATTTTAATAAAATTAAGTTTGCTGTAGTATTTAATATACTGACCACAATAACTGTTATAATTCTGTCTGTGTAACTTTCCTCATCAATTTCTAGTTTAAATAAATCAACTAAAACAGAAGATTTAAAAATGATATAGAAAAATATTGTTACAAAAACAGAAATAATGCACATTAAAGAAAATATTAATTTGTATTTGAAACGTGTGATTTTATTTCGTTTTAATCCCTTTATAAAAAGAATATTTGATATTAGAAATATCAATATAAAAATGAATAAAAAAACACCTCCTAAAGCATCCATTATTTCTTAGCAATTAAATTTAATTTCTCCGCTCTTTTAATTATAAAATCATAAGCCGCTTGATATTCATTTGGAATATCGCCTTCTAAAATGGCTTCTTTTACGGCTTCTTTTAATACCCCGATTTCACGTGAAGGTTTTAAGTCAAACATTTCCATAATTTCTTCACCGGAAATTGGTGGTTGAAAATTACGCACATGATCGCGTTCCTCAACTTCAACAATTTTCTTGCGAACGATTTCAAAGTTTTTATGATACTTTTTAAATTTCGACGGATTTTTGGTTGTAATATCCGCTTCACACAACGTCATTAAATCTTCGACATCTTCTCCGGCATCAAAAACCAAACGACGCACTGCGCTGTCTGTTACAATATCCTGCGCTAAAACAATAGGACGTGAACTCATAATAACCATTTTTTGCACAAATTTCATTTTGTGATTCAATGGCATGTGCAGGCGTTCGAATATTTTTTTTGCCATTTTTCCACCCAAAAATTCATGTCCGTGAAAAGTCCAGCCTTGTTTTTTATTGAAACGTTTTGTTGGCGCTTTTCCAATATCATGCAATAGAGCCGACCAGCGCAACCAAACATCATCTGTATTTGGGCAAATATTATCGACAACTTCTAAAGTATGATAAAAGTTGTTTTTATGTGTATGACCTTCAATTTCTTCAACCTGATTTAATGCCGTTAATTCAGGTAAAATAATATCTAAAAGTCCGGTTTGATATAAAAGTAAAAATCCAATAGACGGTTTTGGCGTAGATAAAATTTTGTTTAATTCGTCTACAATTCTTTCACCGGAAATAATTTTAATACGATCTGCATTTTTCGTAATCGCATTCAATGAATTTTCTTCTATTTCGAAATTTAACTGTGTTGCAAAACGAATCGCCCGAAGCATTCGCAACGGATCATCAGAGTAAGTAATATCTGGGTTTAAAGGTGTTTTGATTGTTTTGTTTTCCAAATCAGCCAAACCATTAAAAGGATCAGAAAGATCTCCGAAAGTTTTTTCGTTTAAAGATAAAGCCAAAGCGTTAATGGTAAAATCACGACGATTTTGATCATCTTCCAACGTTCCGTTTTCAACAATCGGATTTCGGCTATCAAAATTATAAGATTCTTTTCGGGCGCCAACAAATTCAATATCAGTGTCTTCAAATCGGAGCATTGCCGTTCCGTAAGTTTTAAAAACCTGAACTTTTGGTTTTTTTGGAAGCAATTCAGAAACCTTCAAAGCCAATTCAATTCCGCTGCCAACAGCAACCACATCAATGTCTTTTTTAGAACCTCGATTTAAAAGCAAATCCCTGACAAAACCGCCAATAACATAACTGTCAACGTTGAGTTCCTGAGATGCTTTCGAAATAACTTCGAAGATTTTATGTTGTAAAGCTGTTTTATAATTTGTTTGTATAGCCACGAATTCAGTAATTTTTAATATTACATTTCTATTCTTGAAGAGAATGAAAGGTCTGCAAATTTACAACATAGAAAATGCCTATTATAATGTAAAGGCCACTTTTTTATAGAAATTCACAATTTGACGTTTAGAATTTAGTGTATTAGAAAAAGGTTGCCACGAATTTCACGAATTTCCACGAATCACATTGGAATTCAAAAAAAGAATTGGTGAAAATTAGTGTAATTCGTGGCAAAAAAATAGTAGCGTAATTGTGCTTATAGGACTATTGAACAAATCAATATTTATCTCTTATTTTTAAAATTTCAATTTGTATTTTTGATTTTATAAAATCGCACAAATGAAAATTGTTATATCGCCGGCTAAATCTTTAAATTTTGAAAAAGAATTACCTACTTCTCAATATACAGAACCCGCTTTTTTAAAAGAAGCACGTCAGGTCCATAAAGTATTAAAACCAAAGAAACCTGCTGAATTATCTGAACTAATGTCAATTTCAGAGAAATTATCTGATTTAAACTGGGAACGAAATCAAAAATGGAAAACACCTTTTTCTCCAGAAAATGCCCGTCCGGCAGTTTATACTTTTGATGGAGATGTTTATACAGGTTTAGATGCGTATACAATTCCGTTAGATAAAATTGATGTTTTGCAGAATAAACTTCGAATTTTATCAGGACTTTACGGAATCTTAAAACCACTTGATTTAATGCAGGCCTACCGTTTAGAAATGGGAACAAAATTACCCGTTGGCGAATATAAAAATCTTCATGAATTTTGGAAACCAACAGTTACTGCGGCTTTAAATAAAGAATTAAAAAAAGGAGAATTATTTGTGAATTTAGCGAGTAATGAATATTTTTCGGCAGTTGATGTTAAGGTACTAAAAGTTCCAATAATTACGCCAGACTTCAAAGATTACAAAGACGGAAAATTGAAGATGATTAGTTTCTTTGCCAAAAAGGCGAGGGGAATGATGGTACGTTATATTATCGACACCAATGCAGAAACTATTGAAGATTTAAAGGGTTTCAATTATGATGGATATGGTTTTGATGCCAATCTTTCTAAAGGAAACAATCTGGTTTTTACGAGATAATTTTTTTTGAGGTTCAAAGGCTCAAAGAGACAAAGGTTCAGAGGTTTTTCTAGAGAATTGTAGACTAGAATTCATATTCAAAATTATAAAAATAAAAAAGCCGGGTTAAATTAATAACTCGGCTTTTTCGTATTATAAATCAATTATTATAATTATTATTAATGCATTGCATCAGCAGGATTAATCTTGTTCTTTCCTTTTTTAATTAAAAGGATAATCGGTATACAACATAAAAACATGATTCCTAAGTACATAAATATATCCATGTATGACATAACTGTACTTTGTTTCATTACTGAAAATTCTAGAGCCTGGTATGCTTTTTTAAGCGCTACGTCAGCACTATAGCCTTTAGCTTCAAAAGCTCTTTGCATTCCCAGAATACGTTGTTGAACCTGGTAATCTGCAGGATCTAAATTTGTTAGCAAATTTACTCGGTGTTCCTGGCTAAAACGGGTAATAAAAGTGGTAATAATAGCAATACCAAATGACCCTCCTAATTGACGCATCATTCCGGTAAAAGCAGCTCCTTCACCAATATGTTTTCCCTTTAGTGTAGAAAGTGAAAGCGTTGTAATAGGTACAAAAAGTAATCCTAAACCAATTCCTCTTAAAATTAAAGGCCAGTACATATGTTCTACACCAGTATCAGGTGTCATTCTTGTCTGCATCATAAAGGTAAAGAAGAAGAAAACTAAAAATCCTACTCCAACCATATAACCCTGAGGTACACCTTTTTGAATCATGTTTCCAACAAAAGGCATCATAATCGCGGTTGTAATCGAACCCGGAATCAATAATAACCCTGCGTCTGTCGCTGTCCATCCTAAAATAGATTGCGTATAAATCGGGATAATTAAAGTCGAGCCATATAATCCGAAACCAAGAATAAAACACATTACGGTTCCAATTCTTAAATTTCCATCTTTTAAAACACTCAAATTTACAATCGGGTGTTTATAAGTAAGTTCTCGCCATATAAACAAGATTAAACCAAGAACTGTTACAACGCTTAAGGTTACAATTAACGAATCGTTAAACCAGTCATCTTGTTGTCCGTGTTCTAATACAAATTGTAGTGATCCAATAAATGAAGCTAACAATATAATTCCCCACCAGTCAACCTGATTTGCTTTTAATTTTTCTCCATATTTCGGACTTCTAACAAAAGTCAAAGCCAAAATAGTTGCTATAATTCCTAATGGAATATTGATGTAAAATATATAAGGCCATGAATAATTATCTACTAAATAACCTCCCAAAGGCGGCCCTAATGTTGGACCAACAATTACACCCATTCCGTAAATAGCCTGTGCCATACCACGTTTTGCAACCGGATAACTTTCTGTAATAATAGTTTGGGCTGTTACCAATAAAGCTCCGCCACCCATACCTTGCACAAACCTGAAAGCAACCAATTCCCAAATATTACTGGCGTTACCACACAAAAAAGAGCAGACTGTAAATATTATGATAGAAGCCACAAAATAATTACGTCTTCCAAATTGCTGCGATAGCCAGCTCGTCATCGGTATTACGATAACATTCGCAATTGCGTATGCCGTAATTACCCAAGCCACATCTGTCAAAGTAGCACCAAGGCTGCCTCGCATGTCTGTTAGCGCTACGTTTACAATCGTCGTGTCAACAATTTCCAACAGTGCACAAAGTACTGCAGTAATCGTAATGATCACACGTCTGTATCCGTATTCTACTAAATCGTCGTCTGCTTGTACTGCTGTTGCCATATTTTATTTTAAATGTACATCTACGTCAACATTCATCCCCGGACGTAATAATTTTACTTTTTCTGGATCGTTTGATTCGTCTAAACTAATTTTCACCGGTAATCTCTGAATCGTTTTTACGAAGTTACCTGTCGCGTTATCAGGAGGTAATAATGAAAAACGTGATCCTGTAGCAGGCGAAAATGATGTTAAAGTACCTTTGAATTCATAATTTGGATATGCATCTACTTTTAAACTTACTTTTTGTCCCACAATCATTTTGTTTAATTGTGTTTCTTTGAAATTGGCAACAACCCAGGCTTCAGTATTATTAATGATATAAAATAAAGATTGTCCTGGCTGAACCAATTGTCCCGGCTGAATATCTACTTTAGAAACCTGACCGTCAATTGCTGCAGTTACAACAGTATAAGTAAGATTTAATTTTGCAACATCAAGCATAGTTTTAGCTCTTTTGATGTTTGCTGATGCAACTTCTGTTTGTTTATCAGAAACTTTCGATTTTGACTGAATTACAGATTTTTGGTAAGAAGAAGCTCTTTGTTGTTGTTCTAAAACTCGAACTTGGTTTTCAGCTTCGTCTTTTGCAGCCTGAGCTTGTTCAAATTGTTGTTTTGTAATAGTATGCGTTTTATACAAATTGTTATAACGGTTGAAATCGTTTGTCAATTGTCTCAATCTGATTTTTGCACTTTCTATAGAACCGCCTGCAGATCTCATTTGCGCATCAGAAACCGAGATGCTTGCGTAAGCACTTCCAATATCTGCTTTTGCAGCTTCGTATTGCCCTTCAGCACCTAATAAGGCAGCATTTGCTTCATCAATCTTCAATTGGTAATCTCTTTTATCGATAGTAAATAAAGTATCTCCTTTTTTTACAAAATCATTATCTTTTACATACACTTTGCTGATATATCCTGAAACTCTCGGGATAATCGGATTCATTTTTTCTCGATCTGAGCATCATCCGTTTCTTCGTGTGCTAGTGAATGCATGTATTTTGTTATTCCGTAAGTTCCGCCCACTAAAATCAATACGGTTAGTATAATGATGAATTTAGTATTTGTTTTTTTCTTTTCCATGAGAGCTATCGATTATATTTTAGAAAGATTGAATGATTGTGATAATTGTCCTGATACTGAAAGTAATTCGTAATATTTTTGAATTATAGTTGCTTTAGATACCGCCGTATTTATTTTAGCGCTTAATTGTTCAACATCGGCTTCAACCAAATCATTGGTATCAGCAAGACCGTTGTCAAATTTATCTTTTACAAGTCTGTAATTTTCAACTGATTGTTGAAGCGCTTCATCATAAACAACACTTTGATTAATAGCCAAGTCATAATCTTCAATAGATTTTTGAACTTCAACCTTAATACGGTCTGTCATAATAGCTTCAGTATTTTTTACTTCAAGTGCTTTGCTTTCAGCTTGTTTTACATGCGCGCTGTTTTTAAGGATACCAGATAAATCATAAGATAAACCTAAACCAAAATTCATCGCATATTTTACAGTAATTATATCTTTAAGATCTAACGCAGTGTAACCGCCAAGTAACGAAATAGTTGGATAATATCCGGATTTTGCTATTTTAATGTTGGCTTCAGAAGCTTTTTGCTGCAAGCGAATAGCCTCTAAATCTTTTCTGTTTTCAAGAGCCAAAGCATCAGATGTTGGTGCGTTGGTTGTCTTTAAATTAAAGAAATCATCTTCGTTAACCTGAATTTTTACAGACGGATCTAATTTAAGGATTGTCGTTAAATAAAAATTAATGTTATTGATATTATTATTAGCTTCATCAATAGATAATTGTGTTTTAGAAACCAATAATTGTGCTTTCAATAAATCATTTCTTGGAATAATTCCGTTTTTTTCCAGTTCTGTAAAATCAGTAACACGTTGTTTGGCGCTTTTTTGATTTTCATTTAAAACATCCAGCGTTTTTTGTGCCTTGTATAATGCAGTGTAGTAAGTGATTACTGTTAAAGCAACATCCTCTTTTGTTTTAATGGCATTAACGCTTTCAGCTTGATACAAGCTTTCGTATGCATCAATATTACTTTGAATTTTAAATCCTGCAAAAAGTGGCAAGCTTAAATTTGCCATTCCTATCATTGCGCGATCCGGAGAAGCTAAAGAAGCGCTCTCACCTTGATTTGGCATGTCAATCGAAGCCTTTGTAAGACGCTGATATTGACCAGATATTTTTAAATCAGGATATTGGTTATTCTTAACCGTTTGTAATTCATATTTTTTTGTGTTTACCTTAGTGTTGGCAAGCGTAACTTCGTTACTTTTTTCCCAAGCCATTTTAACGGCTTCGTCCAAGGTTAAACTTGTTTTTTCTTGTGCTTCTATTGATGAAATTCCGATGAAGAAAATACCAAAGAGCATTAATTGATTAATTTTCATAAACAAGTAGAGCTTTTATAGTTTGTTGAATGTGCTTAGTAAGACTGGTTTTAATGTAATTGTTATACATTTCCTCGGTGTTTAAATTCAGTAATTCCACAAAAAATGATTTATTCATGTGGAAATGAAAAAAGGTTCCGATTATGGTCGGTGTAAGAAGCGGAATTATAATATCTTTTCTGAAAACGCCTTTGGCCTGGCCTTGTGCGATAATAGTTTCTACCGATTTTAAATTTCCTTTTTTTAATTCAGTAAAAGCGATCATGCTTCTTTCTCGTTTTTCGGAGTTGAGTTCAAAATGTAAAACCCTGAAAATCCCTTTGTTACAACTTATTCTGTTAATGTAAATTTCGATTAATTTATTGACTTTTTCAATAGGTTCCAGATTTTCCTGTAATAAATTTTCGAGTTGTAATTTTAGATCAGAAGTTTTGTAAAGAATCAAAGCTTCCAGTAGCCTTTCTTTTGAGCCAAAATAATACGATACCATTGCAATGTTAATTTTTGCATGTTTGGAAATATCCCGTATCGATGTACCCTCAAATCCTTTCTCAGAAAAAAGCTTTTCAGCAACTTCCAGAATCTGAATTTTTTTATCGTTTAATTCGATGTGTGACATGGTATTGTTTCTATTCGGGTACAAAATTAAACAAGTGTTTAAATTAAACGATCGTTTAATTTTTGTTTAACATAATATTAACATAAAACGGTGTAGTTGTTTTTATGGTAAAAAAATGTCTAAAGAAACAATTATTTTCCTAAAATAAGTTTTTGGGGATTTTGTCTTGTATCAAATATATTAGAAACATATACAATTTGTCTATGTTCGTCTATCCAATATATGATTTTATAATTTTTGAAAATTGAGTATCTAAAAATCTTCAATTTTCTCTGAAAGAAGTTCTTCTTTTTGCCCACCGTAAGCATTAAACTCTAAAGTTAACGAAACATCAATTATTCCATTTACTAAGGTTTGAGCCACTTTGATTCCTGCTTTAAATTTCCAGTATTCAAAAATGTCATTAAGTTTATCTTCAGCAAATTGTGTCCAATAAACGGTTAATCCCATTTTTTAACTTTAGATTTCAAGTCTTTTGCCGATCTAATTCGACCATTTTCTGCATCATCAAGAGATTGATCAATTTCTTTATTAAATTGATCAATACTCATTGATTTCATTTCCTGATCTATTAATTCAACTTTTTGTTTGTGAAGTATTTTTTCAAGATGAATTACTATTTCTTCACTTTCAAGTCTTAGAAATTCCTGAACGAACGATATTTTACGAGCTTCTAAATCCATGATAATTGATTTTAGTCAAATATACAAAATAATTGTAAATGTTTGGATTTATCGAATCTCCCCAACAAATTTCGAAATTTTTCCAGAACCATTTTCACTTAAATGTTTAATAAAAGCACTTCCAATTATGGCACCTTTTGCAAATTTTGTAGCCTGATTAAAAGTTTCTTTATTCGAAATTCCGAAACCAATAATCTGAGGGTTTTTCAAATTCATATTTGAAATTCTTTCGAAATAATCTTCCTGAACATTTCCAAAACCAGATTGAGAACCTGTAACGCTTGCAGAACTTACCATATAAATAAATCCGTTTGAAACACTGTCTATAAAACGAATACGTTCGTCTGAAGTTTGAGGTGTAATCAAAAACACGTTTATCAATCCATATTTTTCGAAAACAGCTTTATATTCATCAGCATAAACATCAACTGGTAAATCTGGAATAATTAATCCGTCAATACCAATTTCAGAACATTTTTTACAAAAAGCTTCCACTCCGTATTGTAACATCGGATTAAAATACCCCATAATAATCAACGGGATTTTTACGCTTTCGCGGATGTTTTTCAGCTGATCAAAAAGAATTTGAGTTGTCATTCCGTTATGGAGTGCCGTTGTCGAACTCGCCTGAATTGTTGGTCCATCTGCCAAAGGATCGCTAAAAGGTAAACCGATTTCGATTAAGTCAACACCATTTTTTTCTAAATCCTGAATAATCTGAACTGTATCATTTAAGTTAGGATACCCGGCAGAAAAATAAATAGAAAGTATTTTTTTATCTTCTTGTAATTTTTGAGTTATTCTGTTCATTTCGTTTATGTTTTTTCTCCTGCAAGGTTTTCAAAACCTTGTAGGTATTTATTAAGTTTTATTTTTGCCACAGATTAAAAGATTTTCATTGATTATTGTGCAAATTTACTTCACGCAGATTTAAATAGATTTAAGCTGATTTGCGCAGATCTTTTTTAAATCTGCTTTAATCTGCCAAATCTGCGTGAAAAAATCTTTTTAATCGTGCAAATCCGTGGCATTATATTTTTTTAAATCTTCACAACTTTGCTTGTCCAATTATCATTTTGATTTTCTACTAATAATAATCCGGAATCTGAATCATTCATTTGCCCAGCCAATTCACCTTTATTATTCCAAAAAGCGCTTTGTCCTGCCGAAGGATATCCCCAGGATTCTCCGCTAAAATTTGCCATCAAAACATTCATTTTATGTTTTTGAGCATAATTTTGTAAATCTCGATACGCATTCGGAATCCCGTTTGGAGTAAAGAAAATACTCGCAATATAAATATCAGTTTCTCTTTTACAGGCATTTTCAGGATGAAGCGGATTATCAATATCAGCACAAATTGCAAACGAAATCTTTTTATTCTCAATCATAATCATCGGATTATAATCAAAAGATGATTCAAAAAATTCATCTTCGCCTTCATGCAAAAATTGCTTTGTGTATATTGAAACTGAATTATCAGGAGAAATAATAAATTCTCCAATAAACATTTCATTTTCAATTTGAATTGGTGCGCCGGCAACAATAATAATATTATTTTCTACAGCTAATTTCCTTAAATGATCCAAACGGGAATCATCTTTTTTGAAAACCAGTTTTTGAGCATCTTCTCTTTCATAGCCTGAAATTGATAACTCAGGAAATACGATTAATTGAGCTTTATTTTGAACAGCCAATTCTATAAGACGATAATGATCTAATAAATTAGCTTCAATATTTCCTCGTGTTGGTTTTGTTTGTGCTGCTGCTAGAATCATTTTGCTCTGTAAATATTAATTTTCCATGTAAATCCAGGCTTCTGTTCCGGATTTCAATTTTACTCTAACTCTTTTATAGGAATTCGATTCGAATATATCAACTTTAGCTAAATCAGCATTAGAAACATCGAAAACTACGCCATGTATAATGTCTGAAGCATCTGCGCTTGGTACAACTACAACATAGTCTGCCATTCCAAATTCTTCTTCTATTTGCAAACTTTTAAGCTTGTGACCCAAAAGCTGATCCGGTTTTCCGGTTAATATTCTATTAAAAACCTGTCTTTGAATTTCTTTAGATCGTAATGTTCCGTAAGAAAATAATTGTTCCATGATTGCTATTTTTCTTGTTATTAGTTTTTGCGTTAGGGATGGGAGCGGTATCTCCCGATTTAGAAAAACAAGGCTTTTTAGCCGTAGTTTTTGTTAATCGGGAATTTAGCGGACAGGCCCGATCCGCCGCGGCGGAGAACGCCCAAATTATTATATTACAACTTAAAATAATCAATATAATTGTCTAAATCTTTATCACCACGACCAGAAAGACTTATGACCACAATATCTGTTGGTTTGAATTTCTTTTGATCTAAAACCGCAAAAGCATGCGCGCTCTCAATCGCCGGAATAATTCCTTCTAATTTAGTCAATTGTAAACCTGCATTCATTGCGTCATCATCGGTTACCGAGAAAAATTCTCCACGTCCCGTTTGTGCCAAATGTGCATGCATTGGGCCAACTCCTGGATAATCCAACCCTGCAGAAATCGAATAAGGTTCTGTAATTTGTCCATCGGGAGTTTGCATTAAAAGGGTTTTACAACCGTGAATAACGCCTACTTTTCCTAATTTACTGGTTGCTGCGCTATGCCCGCTGTCGACACCTTTTCCGGCAGCTTCGACAGCAATAATACCCACTTCAGGCTCGTGTAAAAAGTGGTAATACGTTCCTGCAGCGTTACTTCCGCCACCAATACAAGCGATAACGTAATCAGGATTTTCACGTCCTTCTTTTTCTTTTAACTGCCATTTTATTTCTTCGGAAATTACACTTTGAAAACGTGTCACCATATCCGGATAAGGATGTGGTCCAATGGCAGATCCAATAATATAATGGGTATCTACCGGATTGTTGATCCAGTCGCGAATTGCTTCGTTTGTAGCATCTTTCAACGTTCTAGAGCCCGAAAGTGCCGGACGAACTTCTGCACCCAACATTTTCATACGAGCCACGTTTGGTGCCTGACGAGCAATGTCGATTTCGCCCATATACACGATGCATTGCAAGCCCATTAAAGCACAAACTGTTGCCGTTGCAACGCCGTGTTGACCTGCACCGGTTTCGGCAATAATTCTTTTTTGCCCAAACGTTTGGCAACCAATATCTGCCCAATTGTATTGTTAACTTTATGTGCGCCGGTATGATTTAAGTCTTCTCTTTTTAGATAAACTTTTGTATTGTATTTTTCAGATAAACGCTTCGCAAAATAAAGCGGACTAGGGCGACCAACATAATCTTTTAGCAATTGATCAAATTCTGCTTTAAAATCTGGTTCGCTGGTAATTTTTAAATAATTCTGGCGTAATTCTTCTACATTAGGATACAGCATTTCAGGAATATAAGCTCCTCCAAATTCTCCGTAATATCCTTTTTCGTTAACGTTAAAATTCATTTTATTCCAATTTTAAAAGTTGGCAACATCAAATTTTCGTTTGAAATTGCTAAATAGATTTTTGTTTTTTAGCCCCGGTTCGATTTCAAATTTACTATTTAAATCGACTGCATAAATAGGAAGATTTGTTTTTGAAATTTCTTCTATGGCTTTTAATTCCTGAATTCCGATGCCGCCACTCAAAAAGAAAGGCTTTTTCGAATTGTATTTTTTTAATATCGTCCAGTCAAAAGTGGTTCCGTTTCCGCCTGGTAATTTTCCTTTTGTATCAAACATAAAGTAATCACAAACAGCTTCGAAAGGTTTTATAATTTCGAAATCAAAATTTTCATCTGCCGAAAAAACTTTGATGATTTCGATTTTCTTTGGCAATTGTTTTTTTAAATCTGATAAAAATTCAACAGATTCATGTCCGTGCAATTGAACGGCTTGTAAATTGTATTTTGCAACTTTTTCCAGAATTTCTTCCTGAGACTGATTTACAAAAATACCCACTTTTTTGATCGTTTCTATTAGTTCCGGAATTTCTCCGTTAAAATATCGTGCGGATTTCTCCCAGAAAATAAATCCCATATAATCGGGTAGGAGTGCGCCTACCTCGAGGATGTTTTCTGGATATTTCATGCCGCATATTTTGAGTTTCATTTTTTTGTTGTTTTTGCCACGAAGGCGCTAAGACACTAAGTTTTTTTTGTTTTGATTGCGCTTAAAAAATGCAAAGCTTACAAAGTTTTTCGCCACGAATTCACGAATGATAATAAATAAATTCGTGAATTCGTGGCTATTTTTTATATGCTCAAGTTTTTAATAAACTCTGTTGCGGCTTGTCCGGCGTTATCGGTTTTCATGAAGTTTTCTCCAATTAAAAATCCGTTGTAACCGTAAGGTCTTAATTCTGAAATGGCTTCGATTGATGAGATGCCACTTTCGGATACTTTTACAAAATCATTTGGAATTTGCGACGCCAATTGTTTGCTGAAATCAAGACTTACTTCGAATGTTTTTAAGTTTCTGTTGTTTACGCCGATCATGTCTAAACTCGGCATAATCGATTTTTCTAATTCTTCCTGATTGTGAACTTCCAATAGAACTTCTAAACCTAATTTCTTTGCAAATTCAGATAATGATTTGATTTCTTCACGAGTTAAAACGGCTGCAATCAATAAAATCAAATCGGCTCCAAAAGCTTTGGCTTCAAGAATTTGGTATTCATCAACAATAAATTCTTTTCGCAAAAGCGGAATATTAACACTCGCTCTTGCTAAAAGTAAATCGTCAAGAGAACCGCCAAAATATTTTCCATCGGTTAAAACTGAAATTCCGCAAGCTCCGGCATTTTCATATCCTTTTACGACTTCTTCAACCGTAAAACTATGATTGATAACTGATTTTGAAGGCGAACGACGTTTGTGTTCTGCAATAATTCCGGTTGAACTTGTTCTTAATTTTTGACTTAAAGAAATAGTTTCTCTCCCAAAAAATACAGAACTTTCCAATTGTGAAACTGGAATGATCGATTTTTTTAGAAGGACTTCTCGTTGTTTATCAAATATTATTTTATCTAATATGTTCATGATCTCGTTTGTTTCAAGTTTCAAGTTTCAGGTTTCACGTTCCAACTAACTTGAAACTTGAAACCTGAAACAAAAGAAACTATTTTTTTATTTACTTAATTCTTGTAATGTCTGTAATGCTTTTAATCCTTTTCCTGAGAACAAGCTTTCTTTCGCTAATTCAAATCCTTCGAGCGGAGAACATTTTGTAACCGTTGCGATTGCCATTGCTGCATTGGCTAAAACTACATTATTCTGTGCTTCAGTTCCCTTTCCAGAAATGATTTTAGTGAACATTTCTGCCGATTCTTCGATGGTTTTTCCGCCTTCGATTTCGGTTTGAGATAAAAGTTTAACCCCAAAATCTTCTGGTTTCAACATTCCTTCCATGTGCGATGTTATCGTTTTGGTTGGACCAGTTAAAGAGATTTCGTCATATCCGTCAAGCGAATGTAAAATGGTGAAATTGATGTCGGTATTTTGGTATAAGTAAGCATACATTCGAGCTAATTCAAGATTGAAAACACCAACCAATTGATTCTGTGGAAACGACGGATTTACCATTGGTCCCAACATATTGAAGAACGTTTTTACAGCTAATTCTTTACGGATTGGTCCAACATTTTTCATCGCTGGATGAAATAGGGGAGCATGCAAAACGCAGATTCCGGCTTTGTCGATACATTTTTCTAAAAACGACGGATCATTACTAAATTTAATTCCCATTTTTTCCATCACGTTGCTTGATCCTGAAATCGATGATACTCCGTAATTTCCATGTTTTGCTACTTTTATTCCGGCTCCTGCCGATATAAATGATGCTAAAGTTGAGATATTGAAAGTGTCTTTTCCGTCACCGCCTGTTCCGCATAAATCGATGGTGTTGTAAGCTGATAAATCAACGCGAACACATAATTCCAACAAAGCTTCACGAAAACCCGAAAGCTCATCAATCGTAATGCTTCGCATCATAAATACGGTCAAAAATGCCGAAATCTGACTTGGATTATAACTTCCGCTTGAAATATTAATCAATACGCCTTTGGCTTCTTCTTTTGAAAGGACTTCGTGATTGATTAATTTATTTAATATAGTTTTCATTTTTTTTAAGTTGCTAAGATTCTAAGATACTAAGGTTCTAAGTTTTTTAAACTGAGACTTTAAACTGAGACTGTTTACTTGTTTTTCAATGTTCATTTCCCTGATAAATCCACATGGGTTCTGTTTTTCCTGCTCTTACAAAACCATTTTTTTTATAAAAGTCAACCGCTTTTCCGTCTGCGGTTAACATTTGCATATGAAAGTGACTGTATTTCTCCTGCATTTTATCTACAATCATTTTTCCAATTCCTTTTCCCTGATACCCCGGAAGAACCAATAAATGCGGATAATAAACGGTTAAAAATCCATCAGAAATTGCATTCCCAAGTCCAACTAATTTTTTTCCTTCCCAAGCCGTAATTAAGGTTTCTGAATTTAAAAGACCTTTATACAACTCGTTTGGTTTATTGGCCGAACTCCATTCGTTGGCTTTGTATAAAACTAAAATGTCGTCAATATTGATTTCTTTTGTTTCTGAAAGTGTTATTTTCATAAGGTTCTAAGTTGCTAAGAAAGGGACTAAGGTTTTAAGCTGTGACTGTATATTAGCTTTTTATCCAATTCTCTAAAATTAATTTTCCTTTTGGTGTCAAAACACTTTCCGGATGAAACTGAACGCCTCTAACATCAAACGTTTTGTGTCTTAATGACATAATTTGACCATTTTCATCAATTGAAGTCGCTTCAAGAACGTCTGGTAAATTTGCGTCTACAACCCATGAATGGTATCTTCCAACTTCGAATTCTTTGCCTAAACCTTCAAACAAAATTTCATCTGAAACTACTGTTTTTACATTTGTTGCAACACCGTGATATACTTTATCAAGGTTTGAAAGCGTTCCACCGAAAACTTCACCAATCGCTTGTTGTCCCAAACAAACTCCAAGTATGCTTTTTGTTGGAGCATATTTTTCGATTACAGCTTTTAATAAACCAGCTTCATCCGGAATTCCGGGTCCTGGTGAAAGTAGAATCTTATCGAAAGTCGCGATTTCGTCAATCTCAAATTCATCGTTTCTGTAAACGGTAACTTCGCAGTTTAAATCTTCCAGATAATGCACTAAATTATAAGTGAAACTATCGTAATTGTCTATAACTAATATTTTTTTCATGTCTTAATTTTGTTTCAGGTTTCAGGTTTTTTTGTTTCAAGTTTCAGATTCCAACAACTTGAAACTTGAAACAAAGAAAACCTGAAACTATTTTTACTCTCGAACGTACTTTTCTGTAATAATGCGATCGATTCCTAATTTTTCTACTTTTTCGATTCCTTTTTGAGTTAATGTGTCATTTTTAATTTTTACTACAAACTCAAATTTTCCATTTTCCCATTGGCGGTTATTGAAATATTCCAAATTCTCGGTGTATACACTATCTTTTAAAGTATATTTTCCGCCTCCGCCAAAGAAAACTGCTGCTGTGCTGTCTTTTCCATTATTTAAATCATGATTGAAAAAAGCAAAATGTGTGTCATTTATAATTTTAATCATTTTTGTTTTTGGATTGAAAGTTGAGAACGTTGAATCTTTTTCTGTTGTTTCAGCTGAGATAAGTCGCCAGGTTCCTTTAATTGGATTCTCTTTTTTTCCGAATTACAAGCTGTTACGCTAATGATTAAAACTAAAATTAAAATCGCTTTTTTCATGATTATTTATGGTTTTATAGTTTGTTTGTTAATTATTTCATGTTTTACCAATCGTTGTCTCCAACGGTTGAAACCGTTGGCTATGTTTATATACGATTCCTTTTATAACTGCTTTTTAAACATTGCCCGAGGTTTCAACCTCGGGAGACATATTATTAATCATTCTGTGTCCCGGTCACTTCGACTGAAAAACTAAATTTTCTCCGCCATTTCCAGCGCTGTGTTCAACGCTCTTAATTTATTATAAACTTCCTGCATTTCGCTTTCTTCGTCAGAACTTGCTACAATTCCCGCTCCGGCCTGACAATGCAGTTGATGATTTTTACTAAGGAAAGTTCGAATCATAATCGCGTGATTAAAGTTTCCGTTAAAATCCATGAAACCAATTGCTCCTCCGTAGAAATTACGATTTGTTTTTTCGTAATCTTCAATCAATTGCATTGCTCTGTGTTTTGGCGCTCCGCTTAAAGTTCCTGCCGGGAAAGTATCTGCAACAACTTGCATCGTTGTTGCTTTATCGTGTAGATGCCCTGTTACTTTTGAAACCAAGTGAATTACGTGCGAGAAAAACTGAACTTCTCTATATTTCTCAACATTTACATCGTGTCCATTTCTGCTTAAATCATTTCTGGCTAAATCGACCAACATTACATGTTCGCTGTTTTCTTTTTTATCTTCAGAAAGTTCTTTGGCCAAAAGTGCGTCACGTTCGTCATTTCCGGTTCTTTTAAAAGTTCCGGCAATTGGATGAATTTCGGCTTTTCTGTTTTTTACGATAATTTGCGCTTCGGGCGAAGACCCAAATATTTTGAAATCTCCATAATCAAAAAAGAACAAATAAGGAGACGGGTTTATACTGCGCAAAGCTCTGTAAACATTGAATTCATCGCCTTTGAAACCTTGTGTAAAACGACGTGATAATACCAATTGAAATACATCTCCGCGGAAACAATGTTTTTTAGCTAAAGCCACATTGTGTTTAAATTCCTCATCTGTTAAGTTAGAAAAACCCTCACCTTCTTTAGTGAATTTATATGAGGCTATATTTCTGGACTGTAATAATTGTTCAATTTCCGAAATGTTGTTTTTTCCATCAACACTATGACAAAAAATGTAAGCTTCATTTTTAAAGTGATTGATAGCAATTATATTTTGATAAACGGCGTAAAATACATCAGGGATTGAAGTTGCGTTATCTTTTTTGGCAATCGAAACTTTCTCAAAATAACGAACAGCGTCATAAGAAATGTATCCAAACAAACCGTTATTGATGAATTTAAAATCGTTTTTCTCTGATTGAAACTGACTTGAAAATTCCTGTATTACTTCTGGAATATTAGTCGTTGCATCAATTGAAATTTTTTCTGTAGTTCCATCAGGAAAAGTTTTTGAAATGGTTTCGTTTTCGATTTTAATCGTCGCAATCGGATTGCAGCAGATGTAAGAGAAACTGTTGTCATTTCCATGATAATCACTACTTTCCAATAATAAACTATTAGGGAATTTATCTCTTATTTTAAAATAAATACTTACTGGCGTAATCGTGTCTGCCAGAATTTGTTTGTAGTGTGTGTTGAGTATAAAAGGTTTCAAAGTATGTTGTTTTTAATTTTAATTTATTTCACTTGAGTTTCGACCAAAAAAAAGGCTTGTCGTGATGACAAGCCTTTTAAATTTATAGTTTTACAATACCATAGGAAGCTTTGTTCACGACGTTTGACGTAAATTCTTCCACCACCAAATATTGTTCATTGTTGTTTTCATATCTTATTTTGATGTCACAAATATATAAATGTAATTTGGATTAGAATACATAAAATTTGAAAAAAAACTTTTCTAAATCTGCAAATTTGTTAAATTTCGACAGATAAGATGGTTTTAATTACTTAGTTTCCAATTGCAATAGTGTTATTTTGGTTTACTCTAAAATCTGGACTTCCTTTGATATTAGGCGTTGTAAATAAGTCAATGTTTCTAATTTTAGTAAAATCCAAAGCAAATTGCGGTTTGCTGTAATAACTTTTAATTCCCGCATCATTACTGCTTGATTCACTTGTAATTTCGCCCTGGCAGTTATTTACAATTACATTTTTGAAGTTGATTTTAGATAAATTAGCATCTCTATTTCCTATATTTCCTTCCAATATAACAAAAGGTGTAAAGCCGGATACGATACTATTTGTTAGATTAAAAAATGTATTTTCTTTTATATGAATAGATTCTCTAACCAGGCCCTGATTATTTTCTTCCAAATTAACAAGCGTAATGTTTGTGGCGTTTATTTTAGTCAATTTATTGATGTCTGTATTTTCGATTTTATCATAAGAATCAATTTCAAAACATCTTGAACCTGAAATATCTGATGAAAACGGATGGCGAATAGCAATACTGTTGCTAATATTGATTTGTGCTCCCTGTGTAAAATCAAAATCATCATCTGTAGTTCTGTAAGAAACTAAGTTGTTCATGTCTAAATTTCCTCCATAACATTCGAATGAATCATCGTTTGAAAAACTAATTTGTATGTTATTTAAAACTGTCTTTTTTCCAACTGCAGCTAATGAAAGCCCGTTAAGTTCTTTCAAAGCACTTAATTTTCTTCCTGAATATTCGATTCTCACATATTTTAAAATTCCGGAATTGTCTTCGGGATCATGACCACCATAATGATTTAACAAAGGATCAAGATCAAAAGGTAAAGTGTGCAATCCTCCAAGGCTATTTATTGGAGCTTTTCCCATAATAACAATTCCACCCCAGTCACCTGGTTTTCTGTCCAAAACATCCTTGTTTGATGTAAAAATGATAGGATCGGTTTCTAAACCTTCAGCCATTATTTTACAGCCATTTGTTATTACTAATGTTCCGCAGGTTTTATCATCTCCGCGAATTACAGTTCCCGGTTCGATAGTTAAAACAGCATTATTGGTTACATAAACAGTACCAACCAATTGATAAGTGTTTCGTTTATATAATTTGGTGTCTTTGTCAATCGTTCCTGCAATAATATTGCTAGCTTCGCTATATTCTGTGTTGGCCGGTTTAAAATTAGTCCAGTTGTTCATCCAGTTTGTGGTGCCAACAATTCCTCTTTGTTGTTGTGCCTGTAGAAAAAAACTGCTTAGAATGCTTAGAATTGCAATGCTGATTTTTGTTTTCATAACTATAATTTGGATTTCTAGTTTTTGATTTTTTTAAGTACTCCAAAATTAAAAGCCGTATGTTAATCAAAACATTGTGCGTTGTTATGAAAGGGTTATTTAAGTGTTAAGAACGTTATTATTGTGAAAAGTATAAAAAAGAAACCCCAAAAGCCTAAACTTTTGGGGTTTTCTAAATTTTGAATCAGTAAGTCTAAAATATTAGAATTTTAAAGCTACAGTTAATTCGAAATCGTCATTGATAGTTTTGTCTCCTAAGTTTTCGAAGAAGTTACCAGAGTTGTATTTGATATCATATTTAGTTCTGTCAACTTTAAATGCAGTTGTAGCAGTGTTTCCAGCTACAGTGATGTCAAAAGTTACAGGTTTAGTGATTCCTTTGATCGTTAAATCAGCAGTTACAGTATAAACGTCAGTTGCTTTAGCTCCGATAGTTTTGAAAACTAATTTTGCAGTTGGAAATTTGTCAGTTCCAAAGAAATCGTCAGCTTTTAAGTGACCATTCAATTTTCCTTGGTATTCTCCAGTTAAATCAGTTGCAGTTAAAGAAGTCATATCAACAGTAAAACTACCACCAGTTAATTTTTTTCCTTTGAAAACTAAAGCTCCGTCTTTAAAGTTTACAGTTCCAGAGTGCTCTCCAGTTACTTTTTTACCTACCCATTTGATAGTAGATGCCTTAACGTCGATTTTTTTAGTTTGAGCATTTACTGAAATACTAGCCGCTGCTACGAATAATGCTATTGCAATTGTTTTTAAATTTTTCATTTTGTTAAAATTGATTTTGGATTAATAATAATTATATAGTGATAAATAATTCTTCGTGAGATTTTCTAACTTTTTTGTAGTGCTGAGCGTCGTCCTCATCATGTCTGTAACCTACAGTTGCAATAACTGAAGCGTTTAAGCCTAATTTATCGAAACCTAAAATTTCGTTGAATGCAGCTGCATTGAAGCCTTCCATTGGAGTTGCGTCGATTTTTAATTCCGCAGCAGCAGCTAATAAAGTTCCTAAAGCGATATAAGTTTGTTTGGCTGTCCAGATATTTTTAGCCTCTTGTGATAAGTTTGAGATCACACCATTCATCATATCCGCAAATCCGCCTAAAGCTTCAGTAGGAAGACCTCTTGTTTCACTTATGTTTTTAATATAAGCTGCTACAGATTCTGGTCCGGCATTTAAGTCATTTGCAAAAATGAATAATTGAGATGCATCAGTAATTTGAGTTTGCCCGTAAGCAGCAGCTTTTAATTGCTCTCTTAATTCAGGATTTTCTACGATAACAACTTTGTATGGTTGTAATCCGTATGAAGAAGCAGCTAATCTAACAGCTTCTTTTAAGGTATTTAAATCTGCATCTGAGATTTTTTTGTTGCATCAAACTTTTTTGTTGCATATCTCCAGTTCAAATTTTCTAATAATGTACTCATAATATTAATTTTGTTGGGTTCGGTATTTTTCTAATAATCGATTTAATAATTCTAATTCTTCCGGACTTATATTTCTGGCAAATGAACGCTCGTGTTCATCTACTTTCGGATCTAATTCTTTTAAAACATCTAATCCTTTTTGAGTGATTGATACTTCAATCTTTCTTCTATTGCCAGGACAAACATTTCTTGTAACATAATCTTTTAGTAACAGTTTGTCTACCAGTCTCGTCGTGTTGCTAGTTTTAGCAAGCATTCGCTCCTGGATCACACACATATTAGCAGGATTACCTTTTTGTCCTCTTAATATACGTAGAACATTATATTGTTCTCCGGATAAATCATACGGTTTCATCAACTCGCTGAAATGATCCTGAATCACGTTTTGCGTGTACATGATATTCAGAATAACTTTTTTCGCATTATCCATCTTAACTGTACTTTTAATAACCTCTTCAATTGTCATAGTCGTAAGTGTATAATTTGTATATACAAATGTATAACTTTTAATAGTTGTATATACAAATGTTGTGTTAATTTTTTGTTAATTCAAATTAACAGCTATTATAACTTCACAAAGCCTATAGAATTAGTATAAAAGTAATGCAAAATTTTGATTAGATGTTTGATTTGCTGATAATAAAATGTTT
Source organism: Flavobacterium sp. AC274 (assembly GCF_979258275.1). Lineage (NCBI taxonomy): Bacteria > Pseudomonadati > Bacteroidota > Flavobacteriia > Flavobacteriales > Flavobacteriaceae > Flavobacterium > Flavobacterium sp. AC274. The sequence continues at coordinate 1,999,651 of NZ_OZ409852.1, forward strand.
TCCTATAATTTTATTTCTGAAATTGATTTGGGATAGGAGCGTACTAAGCAGGCTTTTTGTCCTTATTAAGAAAGACTTGTTGAAATTCGGGCAGCAAAAAACCTTTAGAAATTTCTTTAAAGTTTAAAATTTCTCTATTGATCCAGACTTCATTATGTCCGATTTCTTTAGCCAATATTCTGGCTACTTTTTCTGAAGATTCAATTGCGGCTCTGGCATCTAAGAATAATAAACGAACACGTCTTGCTAAAATATCATCAACAGTTCTGGCCATTTCATGTCGAATAGCCCAAACAACTTCTGCCATTGTAAATTCGTGATCGGGATGTAATTTCTCTTTTAATTCGGGTTCGTTTTCTTGTAATTCAATTATTTTTGGGATATCCGAACCGTAGATATATAAATGATTTTCTCTATCTAAAGCAGAAGTATCCTTATTTCCATGAATAGGAAGAAACTCCGTAGTACAATCTTTTTTAGGAAGTTTGCCTGTCTTGATTGCTTTGTTTATAATGTCCTCAGAAATTTTTCTGTAAGTGGTCCATTTTCCTCCGGTAATTGTAATCAAGCCTGTTTCTGAAACAATAATTTTATGGCTTCTGGAAACTTCTTTGGTACTTTTTCCTTCTTCCTCGGGAGCAGCCAAAGGACGTAAGCCGGCAAAAACAGATAAAACATCTGCTCTGGTTGGTTTTTTTGATAAAAAACGTTGAGCAGTCTGCAATACAAATTCAATTTCACTTTCCAGTGCGATAGGTTCTAAGCTGTGTTTTTTTATTAATGTATCGGTTGTTCCCACAACAATATAATTATGCCAGGGTACAGCAAATAAAACTCTTCCATCGCTTGTTTTAGGAATCATCAAAGCGTGTTCACCCGGTAGAAAAGATTTGTCAAATACAAGATGAATTCCCTGACTTGGAACAATATATTTTTTATAAACCTTGTCATTCAGTTTCATTATAGCATTTGTAAAAACGCCTGTTGCATTAATAATTGCAGCTCCTTTTATTTCGTATCTGTCTCCTGTTTCATGATCGATTGCCTCAACACCAACAACTTGGTTTTTGTCGTCTTTTAATAAGTTTACGACTTTGGAATAATTTAAAAGACAAGCTCCTTTTTCAATAGCAGTTTGCGCGAGATTAATAGCCAAACGCGAATCATCAAATTGCCCGTCATGATAAATAACACCGCTTATCAAGCCTTTTCTTTCAACGGCGGGTAGCATTTCGATTGTTTTTTTCTTTGAAATATATTTTGAACTGCCAAAACTTAAACGTCCTGATAATAAATCATAGATTTTCAATCCGAACGTATAAAACCAGCCGCCCCACCAATTATAATTTGGAATTACAAAAGATTGGTTTTTGACTAAATGACTTGCATTCTTTGCCAATAAACCTCTTTCTTTCAGTGCTTCTCTTACCAAATGAATATCTCCCTGTTCCAGATAACGCACACCGCCATGAACAAGTTTGGTACTTCTGCTGGAAGTTCCTTTTGCAAAATCTACAGCTTCGAGCAAAATAGTTTTGTATCCTCTGCTTGTTGCATCAAGAGCTGTTCCCAAACCACTTGCCCCGCCACCTATTATAATAACGTCCCACTTTTCAGTGTTTTTTAATATTGATAACTGTTCTGAACGTTTCATATTTATGGATTGTTTTGGCGGGTATTATTTTTAACAAACATAACTAAAGAAAATGAAACCAAACCTATTTTTAAAATTTGTCTGTTAATAGATTTAAAAGAGCAACTCAGGGAAAGTTATTAAAAAGGCAAACCCGACAGGTTTTAAGAATCTGTCGGGTTTGATATTTTAAATCGAAAAAAATTAATGAGGAAGTTTATCTTTTATCAAACCATAAAACCATGTTCCTAAAATAGCACTTAATAAAGTTACTACAATTACGGTTACTCCAGTACCTATTTGCGCAAATAAAGGGCCAGGACAGGCTCCGGTTATTGCCCAACCAAAACCAAACATCAATCCGCCATAAATTTGTCCTTTACTGAAAGTTTTAGGCTGAATTTCTATTTTTTCTCCTTGGATGGTTTTAATATTAAATCTTTTTATGATTTGAACAGAGATTATTCCAACCACAACTGCACTTCCAATTACGCCATACATAAAGAAAGACTGCAATTGAAACATTTCCTGAATACGAAACCAACTAATGATTTCTGCTTTTACGAATACAATTCCAAAAAAGATTCCAACCAAAAGATATTTTAGGTTTGAGAATCCGGAATCTTTCAATTGACTTCCGTTGATTCCTTCTGTATCTGTATTTTTATTTTCTAAATTATTCATTTTTGAAATTTTAAAGTGAAAGAATATCCTAAAGTGCAAGAATATAAGGCAGAATCAAATTTGCCATGATAAAACCGCCAATCATAAAACAGATTGTTGCTACTAATGAAGGCCATTGCAAGTTTGAAATTCCCATAATCGCATGTCCGCTTGTACATCCGCCCGCATAACGCGTCCCGAAACCAACTAAAAATCCACCCGCGACAATCATTATAAATCCACGAAGTGTAAATAAACTTTCCCAGGAAAAAGTTCTTTTGGCAATAAACCAGAATGATCTGTGATTCCATAAGATGCTAATTGTTGGGAGAGTTGTGGTGTAATTTCAACCTGATTTGGATTTGATAGAAAATAAGCTGCTATAATTCCACCAAGAAAAATTCCGAAAACGAAAAATAAATTCCAGCTTTCTTTTTTCCAGTCGTATTTAAAAAGGAAATATTCGCCGGAATGCAAGCTGCACAAATATGGCGTAATGAAGAACTAATTCCAAACGACTTATTGCCAATAATCAACAAAATTGGAACAGTCAACCCAATCAACGGACCTGCAACATACCAAGGCCAAGGTTCTCTTAAAATTTCTAGTAGGTTCATAGTTTATTTTAAAAATTAGATTTTTATTTTTTACCATTAAGATATTAAGGGAATTAAGATTTGGCAGCTTAATGAAACTTGATAAAGAAAAATTAAGTATTACTAGCTTAATAAACTTAATATCTTAATGGTAAAAATTATGTTAACGTTTATGCTTTCAAAACTTTGCTTTGGCAAACAAAATCTGATTTAGGAATATTTGTTTTTGCAATGGCTCCAAAACCTCCATCAATTTCGGTAAAATTTCTGAAACCGCGAGCTTGCAAAATTGAAGCCGCAATCATACTGCGATATCCTCCCGCGCAATGCAAATAAAAATGCTCATTTGGGTTAATGTCTTTTACCCAGTCATTTATGTAAGCAAGTGGTTTACTGTAAGCATCTTCTATGTGTTCCGCTTCGTATTCAGTTTCTTTACGAACATCAATAATTTTATCTTCTTTAATATTGAATTTATCAGCAAATTGATCAGCCGAAATTCGGTTCACCGTATCCACTTCAAAACCTGCTTTTTGCCAAGCCTCAAAGCCACCTTCAAGATGTCCAATAATTGTATCAAAACCTACACGACTTAAACGTGTTACTGTTTCTTCTTCAAGACCATTTTCGGTAACTAATACAATAGGTTGTTTTACATCAGCAACTAAAGTTCCAACCCACGGTGCAAAATCACCATTGATTCCTATATTAATAGATTGCGGAATAAATCCTTTGTAGAAATCAGCACTTTTTCGGGTATCTAAAATCAATGCTCCGGTTTCTTCGGCAACAGCTTCAAATTCTGCTGCTTTAATAGCTTTCATCCCGTTATGCAAAACTGTTTCAAAGCTTTCGTAACCGCCTTTATTCATCGCCACATTCATACTGAAATAGGCTGGCGGAGGTAATAATCCGTCCGTAACTTCTTCAATAAATTCAGCTTCGGTCATATTGGCACGCAAAGCATAATTTGTCGCTTTTTGATTTCCAATTGTCGAAACCGTTTCTTTACTCATATTTTTTCCGCAAGCGCTTCCTGCACCATGCGCCGGATAAACAATTACATCATCGGCCAAAGTCATGATTTTTTTCTTAAAGAATGAAATAAAATCCCGGCTAATTCATCCTGAGTCATTCCAGCAGCTTTTTGTGCCAAATCCGGACGGCCAACATCACCAATAAATAAAGTGTCTCCAGAGAAAATAGCGTGATCTTTTCCGTTTTCATCTATCAATAAATATGTGGTGCTTTCCATAGTATGCCCGGGAGTATGCAACGCTTTAATCGTCACATTTCCAAGTTTGAATTCCTGTCCGTCTTTTGCAGAAATGCAGTCAAATTCGCAAGCCGCATTTGGCCCGTAAACAATTGGTGCCTGAGTTTCTTTACTTAAATCGATATGACCTGAAACGAAATCAGCGTGAAAATGCGTTTCAAAAATATATTTCAATTTTACCTGATCGCGCTCTAAGCGATCCAAATAAGGTTGGATTTCTCTAAGTGGGTCGATAATAGCTGCTTCTCCGTTTGAGGTAATATAATAGGCACCTTGTGCTAAACATCCGGTGTAGATTTGTTCTATTTTCATGATATGTGTTGTAAAAATAAGGGAATACAAAGGTAACTTAGTTTTTACTTAAAATGAGTGACTAATGTTACACAAATTTGATTTTTGTGTAAAAATTTGAGGATTTTATCATAGAAGTAAATTAAGTAAGAAATTCTACATAATTGAACTTAACATCATTTATATAGTAGAAAAAAATCTACGTAATTTTACAGCCTAACAAAATCATTATGAAGACAGAAGATTTATTGAATCAAATTGCTTTTATAAAAGAAATTGATAAAGTAAAATATATTCAGCGAAAAACGAAACTGTTTAATAGCGACCGAAATGAAAATGATGCAGAACACAGTTGGCATTTGGCATTAATGACGATTGTTCTGGCTGAACATTCAAATGAACCAATTGATGTTTTGAAAGTAGTAAAAATGGTTTTGATTCATGATATTGTCGAAATTGATTCCGGTGATGTTTTTATATACGATTCTGAAAAAAATCATTGTAATACAGATGAGGAACGATTGGCGGCAAATCGCATTTTTGGTTTATTGCCAAAAAACCAAGCCGAGGAATTAATTGCAGTTTGGGAAGAATTTGAAGCCGGTGAAACCAATGAGGCCAAATTTGCAAAAGCAATGGACAGATTAGAACCGTTATTACAAAACACCTCAAATAACGGAGGAACCTGGAAAGAGTTTGACGTAAAATACGATAAGGTTTACGAAAAAAAGAGCGTGATAAACGAAGGTTCCGAAATTGTATGGAATTACGCTGAAGGTTTAATTAATGAAAGTGTTGAAAAAGGAATTTTGAAAAAATGATTAAACATAGCCCGCGGTTTCAACCGTGGGAAACGTATGATGATTTTGCATGAGTTCCCGCGGTTGAAACCGCGGGCTATGTTTTGTTGAAAAGTTTAACAAATATCAGGTTATAAAGTTTTTTTTAAGGCAGGAATTTCGGGTTTTAATGGGTAAATTTGTGGGACTTCATAAACAAATACCACTCATGGAAGAAATGCTTTTTTATGACCGAATGCAATTTGCCTTCACAATTACCTTTCACTATCTTTTTCCGCAACTTACAATGGGTCTTTCGCTGATCATTGTTTATTTTAAATGGAAATACCTCAAAACCAAAAACGAACAATACAATCATGCCACGCATTTCTGGATGAAAATTTTCGCCCTGAATTTTGCAATGGGCGTTGTAACCGGAATTCCAATGGAGTTTCAGTTTGGAACCAATTGGGCTAAATTCTCTGAATTAACAGGCGGAATTATTGGTCAGACTTTGGCGATGGAAGGCATGTTTTCCTTCTTTTTAGAATCCTCATTTCTTGGAATATTTTTATTTGGAGAAAAACTTCTCGGACATAAATGGCATTTTGTCACCGGAGTATTAATTATGATTGGTTCCTGGGCGAGCGGTTATCTGATTATTGCTACACATTCGTGGATGCAGAATCCGGTTGGTTATGAAATCCTTGAAAACGGGAAATTTGTCCTTACGAATTTCAAAGCCTTGTTTCTCAATCCGTGGTTGTGGCCTTCATATTTACACAATCAGGCAGCTTCTTTGGTAACGAGTTCATTTGTCGTAGCCGGAATAGGTGCTTTTTATATTTTGAGTCAGAAGAACGTTTCTTTTGGAAGATTGTTTTTGAAAACCGGAGTAATTTTTGGATTGATTTCGAGCATTATTGTCGCTGTTCCCACGGGAGATTTACTGGCTAAAAATGTCGTAAAATACCAACCCGTAACTTTTGCCGCGATGGAAGGAATTTTTCATACCGAGAAAAAAGGTTCGGAAATTGTTTTAATTGGTCAGCCCGATGTAAAAGATAAAAAATTGGACAATAAAATCGCAGTTCCCAATATTTTGAGTTTCCTGACTTACGGAAATTGGGATCAGGAAATCAAAGGTTTAGACCAGTTTGAAGAAGATTTACATCCAACAAATATTTCGGGATTGTATTATGCATATCATATTATGGTTGGACTCGGAACTATTTTTATTGGATTAATGGTTTTATCACTTTTTCAGTTAATTAGAGGAAAATTATACCAAACCAAATGGATTTTATGGTCGCTCATGTTTATGATGCCGTTTCCGTATATCGCCAATACAACAGGTTGGTACACAGCAGAATTAGGAAGGCAGCCTTGGCTTGTTTATAATTTATTGCGAACTGCAGAAGGTGCATCGCCAACCGTTTCATCAGGAAATACCTTATTTACCTTATTAGGTTTTATCGGGTTGTATCTTTTACTCGGTATGCTGTTTTTGCTTTTAATTGGAAAAATTATCAATAAAGGTCCGCATCATGTGGAACTTTCAACAGAAAAAATATAAGTATGGAATTTTTTTGGTACGTAGTTTTAATGGGAATTCTGGCCGTTTATATTGTACTGGACGGTTATGATTTTGGAGCAGGAATTATACATTTATTTTTTGCCAAAACAGAAAAAGATAAAAAAGCAATCACAAATTCCATTGGTCCGTTTTGGGATGCCAATGAAGTTTGGTTGATCGCTGCCGGGGGAGTTTTGTTTTTTGCTTTCCCAACTTTATATGCTTCTTCTTTCAGCGGATTTTATTTGCCTTTGATCATGATTTTATGGCTTTTGATTTTTCGCGCCATAGGATTAGAAATGCGCGGACAAGTGCATCACCCAATGTGGGAAGCAATTTGGGATAAAGCCTTTGGAATCGCGAGTTTACTTTTAGCGCTGTTCTTCGGAATTGCTTTAGGAAATATCGTTCGTGGTGTCAATCTCGGAATGGTGCAAAATGGAGTTTCAACACAAGAACCACATTTTTTCTTTTTGCCTTTGTGGAATCCAACTTTTAGTCCGCAGGCAAATGAACTGGGAATTATAGATTGGTTTACACTTTTTCTGGGAATAGTAAGTGTTGTCGCTTTAATGATTCATGGTGCCAACTGGATTATTTTTAAAACCAATTCAGATTTGAATCCGCAACTAAAAAACATGGTTTTCAGGCTTAATATTGGTTTATTGGTTTTGGTTTGCATTTCACTGCAAATCTGGCATTTTATCGAGCCGGAACCGTTTCATAATTTTATTGAAACGCCAATTCTTTGGTTTTTTCCTGTAATGGCTTTTGTTGGTATTTTAGGATTATTCAAAGTACGTTCCTTCAAAAAAGACGGCCACGCCTTTATATTCTCCTCCTTATTTTTAGTCGGCGGATTTGCTTCAACAGCAGTTTCAATTTTTCCGAATGTTTTGCCTTCCACAAATAAAGTAAATCCATCGTTAACGATTTATAATACCGCAGCAGGAGAATACGGTTTAAACGCAGGATTAAGCTGGTTTTTTATCGCTTTGTTTTTGGTAATTATTTATTTTATTATTCAATATCGCGTTTTTAGCGGGAAAATGGATGATATTGGGTATGGGGAGCATTAGTTTATTTGAGAATAATTTCACGAATTATTATATGAATAGCCGTTGGTTTTAACCAACGGTCAAAATGATTAAGTGACGGGCTTTAGCCAAATTTATAACTATTTGGCTAAAGCCTTTTTTTATTAATAAGTTTCCTCCAGCTAAAGCAGGAGGCAATTCAAAAAAATAATATGGAAGTTGTGCAGTTTAAAAATTGGAAATTTGAAGTTGATAAAACTTTAACTCTAGAGACCTACACAGGAGTTACTAATAGCGGCAGCACCTCTTGTGGATGCAATGATTGTAAAAATTATATTGCAAATAGAGAAAATGTTTTCCCTGAAGAAGTTAAAGATTTGTTTTTAAATTTAGGAATTGACTATAATAAAGAAGTTGAAATTTGTTCCTGGCAGATTCTGCCAAATGGATTACATCATATTGCAGGATGGTTTCATTTTAAAGGCAAAATTATTGAAGGTAAAAATCGTAAAAAAGATATTAAAAAGTCAGGTTTTTATATTGGGTTAACAGAGATCGGAAATGATTTTTCGATAGGTTTTTGTGAGCAAAGCAGTTTAACTTTTTTTAAAGATAAAAGTGAATTAATTCAGGTCGAGTTTGAAGCTCATATTCCATGGGTTATTAACAAGTCTCTGGAAATTTAATTAATGACAAAAAATTCTAATTTAACGGAGTTTGCGTTAGGGATAGAAGCGGTATCCTTTTTGTTTTTTCTTTAAAAATAAAAAGATATAGCGGATAGCCCGGCCGAAGGAAACGCCCAAAAAATACAAATCCGCTTATTCCCTGAAATAAACGGATTTTTTAGTTTCATCTTTGTCAAAATTTAAAACTTTGACAAAGATTACTCTACAAGTGAACTAAAATAAAACCTCTTTTGTAATAATATAAAATCCCATAACGAGAACAAACCAGCCAAAAATTGGTTTTAGTTTAGTTCCGTCAATTTTTTTAGAAAGCTGGCTTCCAATTATCATTCCCATGAGTGCCATTGCCGAAATGCCTAATAAAAAAGGGTAATTTATAGGAGTTCCGATGTATAAATCTCCTGCGAAGCCTATCGAAGAATTGATTGAGATAATTAATAATGAAGTTCCAACGGCCTGTTTCATGGGTAATTTCGCGAAGAAGAGAAGGGCAGGAATAATCAAAAATCCGCCGCCGGCACCTAGGAATCCGGTTATGATACCGACAATAAAACCTATGAAGCTGAGTTGAATATAATTCGTTTCGGCACCTTTTATTTCGGGTTGGTTTTTTCGAATCATCGAAATTGCTGCCGTAATCATCAATACCGAAAAGATGATCATAATCAGAAAATCTTTGGAAACAGAATAAGAAGCAATCGAAAATAAAGTAGAAGCAATTTGAGGAAAAATCACTTCGCGAATAATCAGAATCGAAATCACAGAAGGAATCGCAAAATACAAAGCCGATTTTAGTTTGAGGTTTCCCATTTTGTAATGGCTGTAACTCCCAAACATTGCGGTTAATCCAACAATAAATAAAGAATAAGAAGTGGCTTGCTCCGGATTTACTTTAAATAAATACACCAAAATCGGAATCGTTAATATAGATCCGCCGCCACCAATTAAGCCAAGCGAAATCCCGATAATGATTGAAGCAAAATAGCCTAAATATTCCATTGCATTTGTTTTTATGCAAAGGTGCTTCGTTAATTAGAAATGTACAGTAACATTTATCACATAAGAGTTTTTTTGCTTGCGGATTTTTTTTGCCCGCGGATTTGGCGGATTAAACGGATTGTCGCAGATTATTTTTTTAATTTTAAAAGTTCTAATTTGTCACGTCGAGCGTCCCGAAACTTCGGGAGATATGCATTGTGAGTTCTCTCCCGAAGTTTCGGGACGCTCGAACTGGCAAAAAGAAAATCAGTGAAAACCGGTTTAATCCGTAAAATCCGCGGGCTTTTTTACTTTAAAAGCTCAATTTGGTTGCGGTTAAGTTTGACCAAACCGCGTTGTTCCATTTTCTTGAGTAATCTGGATACGACCTCGCGTGAAGTATTTAATTCGGTTGCGATTTCCTGATGCGATAATTTTACTTCAGAACAGCCACAGGCATCAGAATGTCTTTTGAGATAAAATTCTAAACGCTCGTCCATAGATCTAAAGGCAATATTATCGACAACTTCTAAGACTTCTTCAAAACGGCTTCGATAAGTTTCAATTACAAATTCATACCATGTTCTGTGTTCCATCATCCATTTGTCCATCATTTGCAGCGGAATCATCATGACCGAAACATCTTCGACAACTTTTGCCATAATTTGGCTTTTCTCGCTTTTGGCTGTACAAATCATAGAAATTGCACACGCTTGTCCCGGTTGAAGATAATACATTAAAAATTCGCCGCCATCTTCGCCTTCACGATAAATTTTGATTTTTCCTTTGGTAATCAAAACTGTGTTTTTAATGTATTGTCCGGTTCGCATTAAAATGGTTCCTGCTTCAAAATCCTGTGCGCTTCCATTTTCTTCAATAGTAGAAATAAGTTCGCTGGAGAAATTGGGAAATATGTTTTGTAATGAATTTTGCATGTATCTGGTTTGCTTTTTTGCCACGAATTTCACGAATCAGCACGAATTAATTAGTGAAAATTAGTGAAATTCGTGGTAATCTTTTTTTATCAAATTAAGATTAAAGAACATAATATTATACAAAGATAGCAGATTGAAACGTTATTAATTGTCAGAAAACTATTTTTAAGATGTATTTTACGTAAATGCAAAAAACCTATTTTCCATCGATTTTATAGAGTATATTTTTAAAAATAGTAAGTAAATTTGTATTTCACTGATTATTATACTTTCTCTAAAACGTTTTCTGAGAATAATAATCGAAATCGCATTTGGTACGTTTTTAATTAATAGAAACGTCGTAATTTTACAAAAAACACATATTATGAATTTATCACAAGAAGATTGGGTTAATCAGCTTGCTGCTGACGAGAATGCAGTTATACTGGACGTAAGAACTGAAGACGAATTTAATGACGGTTATATCGAAAATGCCTTAAATATTGATATCAATAAAGGTCAGGCATTTATTTATGAAATCGAAGAACTTGACAAAAATAAAAATTATTATGTGTATTGCCGTTCTGGAGCAAGAAGTGCCAAAGCATGCCAGGTTATGAATGAGTTAGGTATACAAAATGCCTATAACCTGCTTGGTGGAATCCTGGACTGGGAAGGTGAAACTGTAAACCCATAAAAGTAAAGAAGAGGCATAAAAGGCCTCTTTTTTCTTTTGAAATTGCTATTAATAACCAAACTATAAAAATTACCAGATTATGAGTTTTATACCCGAAGAATATCAGATTAAAACACTAATAAATCAAGACACTTATCTTGTAAATGGAGAATTGAAACAATGGACAGGACAAACAACCCCTGTTTTTTCGACGATTTCTTCTACAGAAAAATACTCGCCAACATTATTAGGATCAATCCCGTTTATGGGAGAAAAAGAAGCGGCAGAAGTTGTTGAGGCTGCCAATGGTGCATACCATAAAGGTCAGGGCTTATGGCCAACGATGAAAGTGGCTGACCGAATTAAATGCATGGAGAATTTCGTAAGACAAATGAAGGATACCCGCGAAGAAGTGGTGAAACTTTTGATGTGGGAAATTGGAAAAAATCTTGGCGATTCGCAAAAAGAATTTGACAGAACGGTAGAATATATTCAGGATACGATTGATAGTTATAAAGAACTGAACGGACGTAGTTCTCATTTTGAAAAAGTACAAGGTGTTAATGCCATGATTCGCCGTGGACCTCTGGGTGTTGTTTTGTGCCTTGGACCTTACAATTATCCGCTTAACGAAACTTTTTCGTTATTGATTCCGGCTTTGATTATGGGAAATACCGTAATCTTTAAACCGGCAAAACATGGTGTTTTATGTATTTCGCCATTATTGCATGCCTTTAGAAGCAGTTTTCCAAAAGGTGTAATCAATATTGTTTATGGCAGAGGCCGTGAAATTGCTTCTCCAATCATGAAATCAGGGAAAATTGATGTTTTGGCATTAATAGGGAACAGTAAATCAGCGATTGCTTTGCAGGATCAACACCCTAATAAAAACAGATTGCGTTTAATTTTAGGTTTAGAAGCCAAAAACCCGGCGATCGTTTTACCGGATGCCGATTTGGATTTGGCAATTCAGGAATGTATTGCAGGTTCTTTATCTTTTAACGGACAGCGTTGTACGGCTCTAAAAGTATTATACGTTCACGAATCTATTGCAGAAGAATTCAACAGACGTTTTTCTGAAAAAGTTGACGGATTAGTATTTGGAAACCCTTGGGATAAAAATGCTTCGTTAACACCGCTTCCTGAAACAGATAAACCAGCCTACATTCAGGGATTAATTGATGATGCAACTTCTAAAGGAGCAAAAATCCTGAATGAAAAAGGTGGAAAACATACTGAAAATTATATTTTTCCGGCAGTTTTATTTCCGGTAAATAAAGAAATGAGAGTTTATCACGAAGAACAATTTGGACCTGTAGTGCCAATTATCTCATTTAAACATATTGATGAACCTCTGGATGATATGGCCGAATCAAATTACGGACAACAAGTAAGTTTGTTCGGAAAAGATATTAAAACTTTGGCTCCACTTATTGATTCTTTAGTGAATTTAGTGTGCAGAGTAAACCTGAACAGTTCTTGCCAAAGAGGCCCGGATGCTTTCCCTTTCACAGGTCGTAAAGATTCTGCCGTAGGAACCTTAAGTATCCCGGATGCATTGCGTTCATTCTCAATTCGTACGTTTGTAGCTTCAAAAGATATCGCTTACAATAATGAAATTTTGCAGGAATTGTTAAACAGCAAGGAATCAAACTTCATTAATACCGATTATATTTTGTAGTGATCAAGGTTATATATTAAATTGTAGATGCCGTCTTTTTCTTTTGAATTAGGCGGTTTTTTTGTTTGCCACGAAGGTACAAGGACGCAAAGTTTTTTTGTTTTGAGCTAAATTTTAATCTCGCAAAGTCGCGAAGACGCAAAGTTTTTTTAATTTGTGTCTTTAAAAAGAATCTTTGCGTCCTTGTGCCTTCGTGGCAAATTAACCCTAAACTTAAAAATATCTTTAAAGAATTGTAACATTCAATAAAAAAACGCAACTAATATTCATAGCAACTATTAAATAAACAAAATTCCCAAAACCACGTATGGAAAAATTTATACTAATTGTCTTTTTGTTTTTGGCACAAAATAATTTTGCGCAGGAACTTTATATGCCGCGAAATATCAAAGAAGCTTATGCAAAAGGTACCCGCTCGATGGACGGAAAACCTGGAAAAAATTACTGGCAAAACCACGGAAAATACGATATCGCATTAACTGTAAATGCTAACACAAAAATTATCAGCGGTACTGAAACTATTGTCTATACAAACAATAGCAGCGATACTTTAAAAAATTTACCAATTCGTTTTGTAAACAACCTTCATAAACCATCTTCGCCAAGGGGAGGAGCTGTTAGTGATGATTTTTTAAGCGACGGATTAACCATTACAGCTTTAAAAATTGGGGATGAAGTTTATAAAGAAGATGCCAGAAGCTGGGGAACAGTTGGAAATGTAAAATTGAAAAAAGCAATTCCGCCACATTCTAAAATTACAATAAATATCGATTGGCATTATCCTTTATCAAAAGAGAGTGGAAGAGAGGGACAAATTGATAATACGACTTTCTTTGCAGCTTACAGTTATCCACGTGTTACTGTATTTGATGATTATAACAAATGGGACAGATTACCACACACAGATCGTCAGGAGTTTTACAATGATTTTAATGATTATACCTATTCTGTAAAAGCACCTAAAAACTATGTAGTTTACGGAACCGGAGATTTATTAAATCCGGATGAGGTTTTACAGCCTGAATTTGCAGCGCGTTTGAAAAAATCATATGTAACAGATGAAATCTTGCATATTGCAAACGAACAGGAAATGAAAAGTGGCGTAGTAACAAAGCAAAACGAATGGAATGTTTGGAAATTTGAAGCAAAACATATCTCAGATGTTTGTTTTGGTTTGAGCGATCATTATTTATGGGATGCGAGCAGCGTTGTTGTAGACAAAAAAACAAATCGTCGTGCGAGTGTTCAGGCGGCGTATGATATAAAAGGAACTGATTTTGTAAATTCGATTAAAAACAATCAATATGCTCTGGACTGGTTTTCAAACAACTGGCCGGGAATTCCGTATCCATTTTCTAAAATGACCGCTTTTCAGGGTTTTGCAGATATGGAATATCCAATGATGTGTAATGATTCGCAGATGAACGATCCGGTTTTTGCACAATTAGTTCAGGATCATGAAGTAGCACATACTTATTTTCCTTTTTACATGGGAATCAATGAAACGCGTTATGCTTTTATGGATGAAGGCTGGGCAACCACTTTTGAATATTTAATAGGAATTGCAGAACATGGTAAAGAAGCTGCTGATAAATTTTATAAAGAATTCAGAGTAGAAGGTTATATAAATGATGTTTCAACAGAAGAAGATCAGCCCATAATTTCAATGTCATCTCAACTTTCAGGTCCGGGTTACGGAAACAATTCGTACGGAAAAGCTTCTCTTTCCTATATTGCATTAAAAGATTTGCTTGGAGATGATTTGTTCAAAAAATCGCTTCACGCTTATATGGATAACTGGAACGGAAAACATCCAATTCCATGGGATTATTTTAATTCGATGAACACCGCTTCAGGACGAAATTTGAATTGGTTTTTTAATAACTGGTTTTTTACCAATAATTATATAGACCTTTCCGTTAAAAAAGTCGAAAAAAATATTGTAGCTATAGAAAACGTGGGAGGTTTTGCTATTCCATTTGACGTAAATGTCATTTACACAGACGATTCAAAAGAAACTTTGCATCAAACTCCGGCAATTTGGCAAAACAATCAAAAAACAGCTTCAGTTACCTTAAAAAATAAAAAACAAATTAAGCAGATAACTGTTGATGGAGGTATTTTTATGGATGCCACACCAAACAATAATATATTTTTAGTAAGATAAATTATCTGTTTTAGCAATAAAAAATCCTCTTTCTTATTTTAAGAAAGAGGATTTTGCGTTTTAATTCGTTGATATATAATTATTTGCGTGTTATTGGTTTGTGCTTTATAAAAAAATACGTAAAAGCGTAAAATAGTTACGAATTTAACAATTATGTTTGCAAAAAAATAAAGCCATTTTTAAATGAGAAAAAAATACTTTACTGTTATTATTTTATTATTTGCAATTAAAAGCTTTGCTCAGATCGATGCAAAGGCTAAATTTCAAAAAAATAAATACGAATTAGCTGTTGCCTGTTACAAAAAATCAGATTTTGTAAACGCATTGGATCTATTTTCTGTGGCATCAAAAATTAAACCTGAAAATGAATTGGGTCAGGAATCAATTAAAAAAGTAGATACTTTAAAATGTCTCCTGAGAAAAGATATGATGCAAAAAGCTTTGGGTACCTGGAAACTGATTGGCGATAAACCACTTTGGGCAGTAAAAACAACAAAGGATTCTCAAAACAAGTTAGTTGATGAATTTGTTGAAATATCAGAAAATAAGATTTTGTTCTACGAGCAGGACAAAAAAACTTTGGTTAAAAAAATAATAAAAACAGAGAACTTAGTTTATTACAACAAAGACAAATCAGATTCATTATTTTCGGCCGTTATTTTGTCTGATGGTACAATTTGGAATTGCACTGTCGATGATAAATCACATGCATTACACGTAATAAACATTGCCAAACAAACGGAAAACGGTGTTGAAAAAATTGAAAGTGAAAATTTAGAACGTTATTATTTGAAAATGTAATTACTGATAAAAAGAGTTTTTCTAATTATAATACTTATAAAAGCCGCAAAGAAATAAAACTCTTTGCGGCTTTTATTTTTCTTAGAATTGGTGATTCAAAAATCAATTTTTATCGTTTTTGTTTTATATTTATTGTCTAACTACTAACGCAAAAACAAAGATGAAACAAATTAATTTCCGAGGTAATTTTTCAGTTTTTCTAAATTTCAATATGATTCTTTTATGTTGTATTTTATTGTTTGGAAATTATTCAAACGCTCAAAATAAAAACCAGATTACTATAGGAACAATTGATAGTATTTCTTCGAAAGTTTTAAATGAACAAAGAAAAATTTGGATTCATCTTCCCAGAAGTGTTCAATATAAAGGATTTTCTATCCAAAAATATCCGGTCGTTTATTTATTAGACGGAGATGCCCATTTTAGCTCTGTTGTTGGAATGATAGAGGAATTAAGCGAAATAAACGGAAACACAATATGTCCGGAAATGATTGTTGTAGGCATTCCAAATACAAACAGAACCAGAGATTTAACCCCAACACATTCTGATATCGATTTGCCTTTTGTGAATAAAGGTTTAAGTGAGCAATCTGGCGGAGGAGAAAAGTTTACAGAATTTTTAGAGAAAGAATTGATCCCTTATATCGATTCAAAATATCCAACAGCACCTTATAAAACACTAATTGGACATTCTTTTGGCGGATTAACCGTTATGAATGTTCTTACCAATCATACTAATTTATTCAATTCTTATGTTGCCATCGATCCGAGTATGTGGTGGGATAAGCAAAAGTTTTTAAAAGAAACCACAAAAACATTAGCAACTAAAAATTTGGCAAATGTTTCTCTGTTTTTAGGTGTTGCCAATACGATGGAAGACAATATGGATCTTCTAAAAGTTCGAAAAGATACTTCAGTAATTACAAAACATATTCGATCTGCATTAGATTTAAACGACTTTTTAAGTCAGAATAAAAAAAGCAATTTACAATATCAATACAAATATTATAAAGACGATAATCATGGTTCGATTCCCTTAATTGCGACTTATGACGCACTTCGTTTTCTTTTTTCTTTTAATCAATTAAAGCTTTCAATTGGAGAGCAAATGAATTTCAATAAAGCGGTTTTTGCTAAAATTGAAAAACATTATGAAAATGTATCGAAACATCTTGGTTATAAAGTAAATATTCCGGAGCAGGTCGTAAATGTATATGGTTATCAGGCTCTTTCAAAAAAGGATAATGATTTGGCAGGTTATTTATTTAAACTAAATGTAACAAATTATCCAGAAAGTCCGAACGTATTTGATTCTCTTGGAGATTTTTATGAAGCAAACGGAGATAAAAAAAATGCTATTACCAATTATCAAAAAGCATTGACTTTAGATAAAGATTTTCCGGAAACAAGATCTAAATTAGAAAAACTCTTAAAATAATTGTTTAGTAAAAAATAGTCATGTCAGGAGAAAAAGATTTAAAGCAATTGCTAAAAAGCATGAAACCGGAACATATTTCCGGAGATTATGTTTTTTGTAAAGTTGCCAATTTAGAAAACGTAAATCTAAATGAAGTTGAAATGTTCTTTAGAGAAAAAGAAGCGATTACCTTAATTCTGAAAAAAGAAATAGCAGAGATTCTAAAGCTGGAATATTCCGTTATAATGGCGTGGATAACATTAACTGTTCATTCTTCGTTAGAAGCAGTTGGATTAACGGCAGCATTTTCGAAAGCACTTTCAGAAAACGGAATTAGCTGTAATGTTGTCGCAGCATTTTATCACGATCATATTTTTGTAAATCAAAAAGATATAGAAAAAGCAATGGAAACTCTGAATGCATTTTCGAATTAAAGCTAAATATTTTTTGCCACAGATTCAAAGATTATAATTCTTTGAATCTCTGAAATCTGTGGTGTTTATTTTTATAAAAATTTATACCCAAGTGAAAAATTCACAACTCCTGTTTTTAATTCTCTGTTAGAAGCATCAAGATCTGATAGACCTGCAAGGTAACGGGCATCAAAAGTAAATTTCCATACATCGACGCCTACACCGCCAAGAATACTGCTGTTGTCCTGCTCAAAAGCAATTAAGCTAAGATCGTTATTGGCTTTTATATCAGAGTAATGTTTCCAGTTATAGCCAACAAAAACACGAAGATTTCCTAGTTTTCCAAACGGAAGTATTTTATAACCAGCAATTAAAGAAGCGTCTGTTCCTGATAATTCATATTCCGTTTCGCCAATTCCGGTTTGAGAAACACTAAATTTATTTTTTCCATAACCAAATTCGGCCTGACCGTAAAAAAGCAATAAATTAACTCTCGCAAATCCCGAAAAACCTATATCTGTACCTGAACTTTTAGAACTAAAATCATCTGTTACCGCTGAAGTAATATTGGATGAAAATTGAGGTCCAAATTGTATTAATTGTGCAAAACCATTTACACTTATACATAATAATACTGCTGCAAGGAATTTTTTCATAACTGGATTTGTTGTTTTTAGTTACTATAAAAATAATTATTATTCATTAGAATAGAGAGATTTATCTTATTTATTTTTTAATTATTTGTCTGGTATTTAAATAGATATGTTTTTGTCTTTTCTTTGAGGAAGAATAAAAGCAAATTGGCTTAATTTTGAAAACAAAAGAATTTAAAATGAAAATTGCAGCAATACAGGCTTCTCAAACCTGGCAAATCAGACATGACGTTATGTGGCCCGATCAGCCTTTTGAATTTGTTCAATTAAAGGAAGATGATTTAGGAGAACATTTTGGTGTTTTTACAGATGACCAATTAGTTTCAATAGTTTCCTGTTTTTTTCTGGAGATGAAATGCAGTTTAGGAAATTAGCAACTTTAGAACAATTTCAGGGACAGGGAATTGCGTCAGGATTATTGCATTATATCTTGAAATTGGCAAAAGAAAAAGGAGTAAAAAAGTTTGGTGTAATGCCAGAACAAATAAAAAGAATTTTTACGGGAAATTTGGAATGTCAGATACCTATAAAACTTTTGAAAAAAACGAACAGGAATTTACTATAATGGAAATTTTGTTTTAGAAATAGCATCATAATTGCGAAATAAAATATAGAGAATCAAATATTTACGATTCTCGTTTTTTGGAACTTGCTTATTTGTCAATATTTTAGTGAAGTTACTTTTATGTTAATTTGCTCTATTATTTCCGCACAAAATCGCTCTAATTATTGTTGAATTAATAGTGAAATAAAAAGAAAACGTTTTCGCAAATTATAACTTGTTAAGACTTTCTTATTTTATTTTTTTATTCCGATCTTTTATTACTTTCGCACTCAAATGAGAAAGTTAGTAGTATTTTTAACATTTATGAATTTCCTTCTGCTAGGCGGAGGGCAATACCTTAATGCTGAAACACACCTAAATTCTCACCACAATCTTGAGAAAAGACACCGCGTAAAATTTACCAATAACGAACAAGGCAGTTCAATAATTGAAGATGCTGATATAGATTTGGATGAAGAGTATTTTGGCGACAATCTTAAAGGTGGACTTTCCAATAAATTTTTTGCAACAAACTACAGCTTACTTGATAGCTGGTATTTGACATTATCTCGTCAAAGCGCTGCAAAATCTTCCAATCATTTTGATATTTTCGGCTCATCTTGTGGCCAGTCAAATCCTATCTACATTACTCAGAGAGTTTTAAGAATTTGATTCTATTTTATACATCGGTTACCAAAAGCGTGATCATGCATAAATATGGATTTTATTTTTAGAATTTACTTCTTAAAATTTACCACACTTACGACATTCAATTCACGTATTGGCGACTGATGCTTTCTACATCTAAAGGGATTTTTTGTATCCTTATTCAATCGCTTAATTTCCAATTACATACCAATGAAAAGAATTATCGTGTTAACGGGCATGCTTGCCGTGTTGTGCCTTACCAGTTGTACATCAAAAAAAGAAGAAAAAGAAGAAGAAGAAAAATTTACAGTTACCAACCCTGTAAAAATTGACACTTCATTTACTAAAGAGTATGTTTCGCAGATAAAATCTGTTCGAAACATCGAAATCCGCGCCCAGGAAAAAGGGTTTTTACAAAACATCTATGTTGATGAGGGTCAGTTTGTAAAAAAAGGCCAGTTGTTGTTTAAAATTATGCCAAACATGTATCAGGCAGAATTGCTTAAAGCACAGGCAGAGCAAAAATCAACAGAAATTGAATTGCAAAATTCTAAATTATTAGCAGATAAAAATATCGTTTCTAAAAACGAATTAAGTGTAGCTCAGGCAAAATTACAATCAGCAAAAGCAGAAGTTGCATTAGCAAAATTACATTTATCATTTACCGAAATCAGAGCGCCGTTTGACGGAACAATCGATAGAATTCCTTTAAAATTAGGAAGTCTTATTGACGAAGGAGAATTATTGACAAGCCTTTCAGACAACAGTCAAATGTTTGCTTATTTCAATGTATCTGAACCAGAATATCTTCAATATCAAACTGATGTAAAAGACCGTGCAGGAAATAATATTGGTTTGCTTTTGGCAAATGGAGAGTCTTTTAAATATAAAGGAAATGTTGAAGTTATTGAAAGTGAATTCGATAACGAAACAGGAAATATTGCTTTTAGAGCGAGATTCCCAAATACAGGAAAACTGTTAAGAAATGGTGAAACAGGAAAAGTTCAAATGCTTGTTCCGTTGAAAAATGCTATCGTAATTCCACAAAAAGCAACTTATGAAATTCAGGATAAAAAATACGTTTTCGTAGTTGATAAAAACAACGTGGTAACTTCTAAAGAAATCACAATTACAGGTGAAATTCCGGATTTATATGTTGTAAGCAGCGGACTAGGAGAAAATGATAAAATCTTGCTTGAAGGAGTTCAAAAGGTAAAAGACAATGATAAGATTAAATTCGAATTCCTTTCTCCTAAAACGGTAATGAATAATTTACGATTAAAAGCGGAGTAATAAGTTTTGTTGTAATTGTTTCAGGTTTCAAGTTTCAAGTTGCGCACTGAACCTGAAACTTGGAACCTGAAACCAGAAACTTTCAAATTCCAATTTGGTTTAATCATTAAAAAATATAAAAATGTTTAATAAATTTATTCAAAGACCTGTACTTTCGATAGTTATATCGCTTGTGATAGTCTTTTTAGGGGTGTTGTCGGTGATGAATTTACCAATTACCCAGTTCCCTTCAATTTCTCCTCCAATGGTAAATGTTACGGCAGATTACCCTGGATCAAATGGAGAATTGATGATCAAATCGGTTGTAATTCCTTTAGAAAGAGCTCTAAATGGAGTACCGGGAATGAAATACATGACTTCTGATGCCGGAAATGATGGTGAAGCAAGTATTCAGGTTGTATTTAATTTAGGTACAGATCCTAATCAGGCAGCCATTAACGTTCAAAATCGTGTAGCTTCGGTTACAAATAAGCTTCCTCCTTTAGTAGTAAGAGAGGGTGTAAAAATTACGCGTGAAGTTCCGAGTATGTTGATGTATGTGAATCTTTATAGTACGGATAAAAATACCGATATGAAGTTCTTGTACAACTATGCCGATATCAATGTACTTTCAGAATTAAAAAGGGTAAACGGTGTTGGATCTGGAGATATTTTGGGAACACGTGAATATGCAATGCGTATTTGGTTGAAACCAGACAGAATGCTGGCTTATAAAATTTCTGCAGATGAGGTAATGGAAGCATTATCAAGCCAGAGTTTGGAAGCTTCTCCGGGTAAAACGGGAGAAAGTTCCGGTAAACGTTCTCAGGCGTTTGAATATGTTTTAAAATATTCAGGGCGTTTTACAACAAAAGAACAATATGAGAATATCGTAGTAAGATCAACCAGTAACGGCGAACTTTTACGTTTGAAAGATATTGCAAAAGTGGAGTTTGGAAGTTCGATGTATGATATTTATTCGAACTTAAATGGTAAGCCGTCTGCTGCGATTGTATTAAAACAGTCTTTTGGTAGTAATGCGAATCAGGTTATTGAAGACGTAAAAGCAAAATTGGAAAAAATCAAGCAAAAATTCCCAAAAGGAATGAATTATGAAATATCATATGACGTTTCTAAATTCCTTGATGCTTCTATCGAAAAAGTAATTCATACGTTGATTGAGGCTTTTATATTGGTGGGATTAGTTGTGTTTCTTTTCTTAGGAGACTGGCGTTCGACCGTTATTCCTGCAATTGCGGTACCCGTTTCATTAGTAGGAACTTTTGTGTTCATGACTTTCTTTGATATTTCATTGAACTTGATTACGTTGTTTGCTTTAGTATTGGCAATTGGAGTCGTCGTCGATGATGCAATTGTAGTTATCGAAGCCGTTCACGCCAAGATGGAAGAAGAACATCTTTCTCCATTTAAAGCGACTAAAAAAGCAATGCACGAAATCGCAGGAGCTATTATTGCCATTACATTCCTTATGGCGGCGGTATTTATTCCGGTTGCATTTATGTCTGGTCCGGTTGGGGTTTTCTATAGACAATTTTCTATAACAATGGCAACCGCGATTATACTTTCGGGTATTGTGGCTTTGACTTTAACACCGGCACTTTGCGCAATGATGTTGAAAAACAATCACGGCAAACCGAAAAAGAAAACACCTGTAAATGTATTTATTGATGGTTTTAACAATAAGTTTAATCTCGCTCAGGGCAAATACCAAAATGTATTAGGTAAAATCGTAAACAGAAGAGCCGTTACAATTATTGCGCTTTTAGGATTTTGCGCCGGAACATGGTTAATCAGCAGCACAGTTCCTTCAGGATTTATCCCAAATGAGGATCAGGGAATGTTTTATGCTATTATCCAGACACCTCCGGGATCATCATTGGAAAGAACCAATAATATCGCTGAGAAACTGCAAAAAATAGCAGAAGGAGTAGAAGGAGTAAAATCAGTTTCTTCATTGGCAGGTTATGAAATTTTAACTGAAGGTACAGGATCGAATGCAGGAACTTGTTTGATCAATTTAGAAGACTGGAACGATCGTAAGCAATCTGTACAGGAAATTATGACGGAACTGGAAGAAAAATCAAAAGATATTCCGGGTGCCAATATCGAATTTTTTCAACCACCGGCAGTACCGGGATATGGAGCTGCGGGAGGATTTGAGCTTCGTTTACTGGACAAAACAGGTTCTAGTGATTTCAAAAAACTGGAAGCCGTTAATAAAGATTTCGTAGAAGAATTGAACAAACGTCCTGAATTATCTAACGTGTTTAGTTTCTTTAGTGCGAGTTTCCCTCAGTACATGATGAAAGTCGATAACGATTTGGCTCAGCAAAAAGGAGTTTCTATCGAAAACGCAATGAATACCTTGTCTACTCTTGTTGGTAGTAACTATGAAATTAGTTTTATCAAATACGGTATTAATTATAAAGTAATCGTTCAGGCCGCACCGGAATATCGCGCGCAGCCAGATGATATTTTAAAACTTTATGTAAAAAATGATCGTGATGAAATGGTTCCTTTTTCGGCCTTTATGAGATTAGAAAAAGTATATGGACTTTCGGAAATTACGAGACATAATATGTATACTTCTACAGAAATTAGTGGTGGTGCGGCTCCGGGATACAGTTCTGGTACAGCCATTAAAGTAATTCAGGATGTTGCAGCCAAAAAATTACCAAGAGGATATGATATTGACTGGGCAGGTATTTCTGCAGATGAGGTAGCTCAGGGTAATCAGGCAATTTGGGTATTCCTTATTTGTTTAGGATTTGTGTACTTGGTTTTGGCGGCGCAATATGAAAGTTTTATTTTGCCATTATCAGTAATTCTTTCTTTGCCTGCGGGTATTTTTGGAGCTTTCCTTTTATTAAAAGTTGCAGGATTAGAAAACAATATTTATGCACAGGTTGCCATGGTAATGCTTATTGGTTTACTTGGTAAAAATGCTGTATTGATTGTAGAGTTTGCGATACAAAGGCATGCGGCAGGAAAAACAGTTCTTGAAGCTGCAATGGAAGGTGCAAAAGCAAGGTTCCGTCCTATTTTGATGACTTCATTTGCTTTTATCGCCGGATTATTACCACTTGCATTTGCATCTGGTCCGGGTAAAATTGGTAACAGAACTATTGGTACTGCAGCTGCGGGAGGTATGCTTATCGGAACTATTTGTGGTGTATTTGTGATTCCAGGATTGTATTACATCTTCGCAAAAATTGCAGAGAAACACAAATTGGTTAAACATGAAGAAGAGAATCCATTAACAGAAGAAATTGACAACAATCATGTATAAATTTAAAACATATCAATATGGTGTTGCGTTGGGTGCTTGTCTTGCTGTAGCAAGTTGTAAAGCTCCACAAACGGCAGCCGAAACACCAAGTAAACCAGTTCCTGAGGTTTTTGCAAATAGCAAAGACACAACGAATATGGCAACTATTCCGTGGCATGATTTCTTTAAAGATCAAAATCTGGTAAATTTAATTGACTTAGCCCTGAAAAACAATCAGGAGTTACTGATGACTTTGCAGGAAATTGAAATTGCCAAAAATGACGTTCGCGTTAGAAAAGGACTTTTATTGCCAACTGTTGGCGTTAGAGCCGGAGCGGGTGTAGAAAAAGTGGGTAGATATACAAGTCAGGGTGCGGGTGATGCTTCGACAGAAATTATGCCAGGTAAGGAAACTCCAGATCCGCTAGGCGATTTTAAAATAGCCGCTTACGCGAATTGGGAAGTGGATATCTGGAAAAAATTGCGTAATTCTAAAAAAGCTGCGTTAACCCGATATTTGGCTACTGTTGAAGGTAAAAACTTCGTAGTAACAAGCCTGATCGGTGAAATTGCAAACTCCTATTATGAGTTATTGGCTTTAGATAGTCAGCTTGATATTGTAAAACAGAATATCGAATTGCAATCAAACGCTTTAGAAATTGTAAAAGTTCAAAAACAAGCGGCGAGAGCAACAGAATTGGCAGTTCAGAAGTTTCAGGCTGAGGTTTTAACTTCAAAAAGTCTTGAGTTTGACATTCGTCAGAAAATAAAAGAAGCAGAGAACAAAATTAATTTCTTAGTGGGTCAATATCCACAGGAAATTAAAAGAGACAGAACCAATTTCCTGACTTTGTTACCTTCAACAGTACAATCAGGAATTCCATCTCAATTGTTAGCCAATCGTCCCGATGTTAAGCAAGCTGAATTGCAACTTACAGCTGCAAAACTGGATGTAAAAGTAGCCCGAGCTGAGTTTTATCCATCTTTGGATATCTCTGCAGCGGTTGGTTTTAACGCTTTTAATCCATCGTATTTGTTTACGCTTCCAGAATCGTTATTGTATTCTTTGGCGGGAGATATTGCAGCGCCATTAATTAACAGAAATGCGATTAAGGCAGAGTTTAACAGTGCCAATGCAAGACAGCTTCAGGCGTTGTATAACTACGATAAAACAATTTTGAATGCTTATATCGAAGTTTCAAATCAGCTTTCTAAAATTGATAATTTAGGAAAGAGTTACGATCTAAAATCTCAACAGGTTGATGCTTTAAACATATCTATTGATGTTTCGAATGATTTGTTTAAATCAGCCAGAGTAGATTATTTTGAAGTATTGATGACACAAAGAGATGCTTTGGAAGCTAAACTGGAATTAATAGAAACTAAAAAAGACCAATTAACGGCTGCAGTCAATGTTTATAAAGAACTAGGCGGCGGTTGGAAATAATATTGCCTTGTTAATTTGTAGACAAAAGCCTTTCGGGAGTAAAATCCTGAAAGGCTTTTTTATTTTTGGTTTTGAAAATTCTGAATAGTATTATGACTCCTTCTCATTATTAATCTCGGCTTCTTCTTTTTTTGGAACGTAGTTTAGCTCTTCTTCAATCTTTTTGCGGTCTTTTTTATTTTGTTTGATCAGAATATAAATCAGCAAAACAACGCCAATAATTATTGCACCTATAATAAACCAGTTGATTTCCATAAAATTGCTATTTAAGTTGATGTGAATTTCCGGATTTTGTTTTCTTAGTTTTGTTTTGATAAAAATTCACCAAACCATAATCCTGATTGTTTGATGGTTCTTTTTTGAGTTTCAAAATCAACGTGAATTAATCCGAATCTTGCATTATAACCTTCCGCCCATTCAAAATTATCGGTAAGACTCCAAACAAAATAGCCATCAACATTTAAACCTTCGTGTTTGGCTTTTAAAATCTGTTCTAAATTATCCTGTATAAAATGAGTACGTTTAATATCATATACTTTTCCATTTGTAACAGTATCCGGAAAAGCAGCTCCATTTTCGGTTATAATGATTTTTTTGATGTTTTTATAACCGTTGAATCTTTTCAAAACATGGTATAGGGCAGGAGGATAAACTTCCCATCCCATTTCGGTGGTAATTACATTTCTTTTTTCGGCACTAACAAGTTCGGCACCAATATACGGAATCAGCATTGACGATCTTACTATTTCGCGTGTATAACATTGTAATCCGATGAAATCAAAATCAAAAGCGAGATTGTCAAGATCGCCCTTTACAATATAATTGTTGAGTTTTTTAAGCACAGGCAAATCTTCCTGTGGATATCCAAGTCCTAAAATAGGTTCTATAAAAGTTCTGTTTAGCAGGGTATCGACTCTTTTTGCAGCCTGAACATCTGTAGGTTTGTCAGAGAAAGGTTCAATATGCGTACAGGAGAAAGTAGTGCCAATATTTGCATCAGCAACTTTATTTCGCAATATTTTTGCGCCGGCAACCGTTGCCAATGTTACATGATGCATGGCTTTGATGTAATTGGTAATTCCTTTTTTCCCGGAGCATGAATTCCTAAAAAATATCCTGCGCCTGTAAAAACAGAAGGTTCGTTTATCACCATCCAGTTTTTAACCCTGTCGCCAAAATATTGTGCGCAAACCTCGGTATATTCTGAAAACCATGAAACACATTCCCGATTGGTCCATCCGCCTTTTAATTCCAGCGCATGCGGTAAATCCCAATGATAAAGTGTAATCCAGGGTTCAATTTCGCATTCAATTAAAAAATCAATGATTTTATTATAATAGTCAATTCCTGCCTGATTTACAGGATGAACTCCTGTAGGCATAATACGCGACCAGCTAATAGAAAATCTAAAATTTGGGATATTTAGCTGTCGTACTAACTGAATGTCATCTTTATAAGTATTATAAAAATCACATGCATTAATGGCGTGATGACCATTTTTTATTTTGCCTTTTTGAGAAGTAAAAACATCCCAGATCGAAGCACCTTTACCTTCGGCATCATGCGCTCCTTCAATTTGGAAAGCGGCTGTGGAGACTCCCCACAGAAAATCCTTCCCAAATTGTTCTTTATTTAGTAGTGAGTGGTCAATTTTATTCATTTAAATATGCTGTCCTTTATTTTTTAGTCATTAATGAAGGAAAGTAGTTTGCATTGCTCTTAAAAAAAGCCATTCTTTAAATGAAGTCAGGAATGATAAGTTGAAGAATTTCATGATATATAGTTTTAATCAAATTAATAAAACATATATAAATTGAGCGTAACCTAAAGGTTATGAAATGGTTAACTATATTTTTTGTCCCAAAAATCAATATTGAATAAAAATTAACAAAAGCTTAATTAAAAGAGCTATAAGTGATAATTATGCAACGATATTAGTTAAAATTATCTAAAAATATAAATTATGTAAGAAATGCCAAAAATTATAGAACATACTTCAGCTTCTTTCGGCCTAATTTTGACTTAGTAATTAAAAAATAATTAAAACGAGATCACATCATGAAAAATTTAAAACAAATATTATTCGTAGTAGCATTAAGCTTTGGTATGTTCGCAACATCTTGTAGTAGCGACGATAATGAAGGAGAAACAATTGTTCCAATTCAAGGTAAATTCAACCTAAGTCAAACAGGAACAATCGTTAATGGACAAGAAGTATTGGTAGATGCTCCACAAAATGCAAGTGGATGTAGCAGAGACTATTTAGAGTTAAGATTAAGTAACACAGCAGTTATAGGTGATTACGACGGTGCTAATTGTGCTTTAACAGAAACTACAGGTACTTACGTAAGATCTCATAATGATTTAACTATCACTGTAGGAAATGTAAGTTCAACATCTGATATCATGAATCTTACTAACAAAGAGCTGAAAATTAAAGATAAAGCAACTGGTATTATTACAGTTTATACAAGATAATTTATTTTTTTGAAGCAAATCCTGACTTCATAGAAGCCAGGATTAAAACGGAAACGACTCCATAAAAGTTGTTTCCGTTTTTTTATTTATGATTATAAGGGGATATAGATGTCAAAAGTGGCACCTTTATCCTTTTCACCTTTGGCAGTAATATAGCCGTTATGATTTTCTACAATTTTTTTTACGATAGCAAGGCCAATCCCGGTTCCGTTATATTTTTCTTTTCCGTGTAAACGCTGAAAAACTTCAAAGATTTTGGTGTTATATTGTTGGTCAAAACCAATTCCATTGTCAGAAATACTGATGTGGCAATAACTTCCTTCATTGGTTAAATTGTCTTCAGAGCTTTTTACCTGATGAATTTTACTTTTTATTTTTATAATCGGCTGAATATCCGGTTTAGAAAATTTAAGTGAATTGCTTACCAAATTATATATTAATTGTCTGAATTGAAATGGGATGATATTAATTTCACAAGATTCCGTATTTTCAACAACTGCATTTTTTAGTTCCAGTTCCTCTTTTAGATCTTCTTTTACTTCATTTATAATTTCAGAAATATCTGTTTTTTCGAATATTCTTTCCTGAGTATTTGTTCTTGAATAAGAAAGTAAATCATTAATAAGGGTTTGCATTCTTTTGGCTGCGTTTTGCATTCGCTGAAACTTATCTTTTCCAACATCAGATAAATTTTCAGATTCTCTTTCCATAATCTGTGAAGCAAATGTTTGAATTTTTCGAAGCGGTTCCTGCAAATCGTGACTTGAGATATACGTAAAAGACTGGAGCTCTTTATTCATTTTCTCCAGTTCCGTATTATTGCGCTCCAATTCTTCGGTTCTTGCTGCAACTTGCTTTTCTAATTCGTTTGTAAAAGCCTTTTCAGTTTGAATATCTGTAAAAGCGACAACCCATTTTATGATTTTATTTTCTTCGCCAAAAACCGGCTCACCAATAACGGCGTGCCATCTGTAATTTCCACCTTTGCCTTTTACTCTTACATCGCATCTGTAAACTTCTCCTGTTGCCAGACTATGGGTCCAGACTTTGATATTTTCGTCATAATCATCCGGATGAATCAGAGTTTTCCACTTAGTTTCTCCATTAAGATGAATGCCTGTATATTCAAACCATTTTCCTGATGCAAATAAAACATTTCCATTTTCGTCTGTTTCCCAGATTAATTGCGGAATACTTTCTGTTAAGGAACGGAATCTTTTTTCGCTTTCTTCTATTTTTTTCTTGCCAGAACTTTTTCGGTAACATCAATTATGGTCACTTTTATTCCAGAAATGCTGTTGTCTTTTTCACGCATTGGTGCGTATTCAAAATCAATATACATTTCATGACCGCCGTTTTTGCCATTAATAAAAATTAACGACTCAGACTCAGAATGTACTTTGCCGGTTGTGTAAACTTCGTTTAATAAATGGGCATATTTTTGTTCTTTGAGTTCCGGAAATATGTCTAAGATTTTTTTGTCCTGTACGTCACTTTCATTTTTTCGCCAAATATTTTTTAATAAAACAGCATTAGCCATTTCAATAATCATATCGCGTCCCTTTAGTATTGCCTTTGGTACAGGAGAATACATAACCAGATTGCGGAATCTTTTTTCGCTATCCTCCAGTTCCTGCTGATTTTTTTCTCCAGAGTAGTGTCTCTTATAGTCCCTATTAATTTTTCGGGATTATTGTTTTCATCATAAAAAACTTTCCCCTTGCTTTCCATCCAATGTATCGATTTGTCAAGCCAAATCATTCTCGCTTCATACTGTAAATATCCTTTTCTAAAAGCGCTTTTAAGTGCCTTGTTTCGTACAGGCATATCATCGGGATGAATATGTTTTATTAATTGTTCGTGTGTTAATTGAATATGAGTGTCATAACCGCCAACTATTTCAAGATATTTTTGCGAATAAATGGCTTCTTTTGTTTTTACATTCAATTCCCAGGTTCCTAATTCGCTGGCTTCTACAACAATATTCAGGCGTTCTTCGTTTTGTTCTGTTATTTTTCTTGATTGAACTTTTTCGGTAACTTCGGTAACCGTTACTATAATTCCGGATATTTCGCCATTTTCTTCTTTTAAAGGATGATAAAGAAAATCGAAATAAAGATTTTGCAGTTTTCCGAATTTATTGATTGGTACGGGAAGTTCATTTCCGTGATACGGAATTCCGGTTTCCAATACACCAATTAATAAATCACTTACCGTTTTTTCTGTTTCAGGCAACGAATCAAATAAAGGTCTGCCAACAAAGGTTTTTTCTTCTTTGCCTACTAATTTTAAATAGGCTTCATTTGCCATTTCTACCATAAGTTTTTTACCACGCAAAATGGTAATTCCAACCGGAGCCTGTTTTACAGTATTACGAAAACGCTTATCACTTTCTTCTATTTTTTTCTTTGCCAGATTTAAATCAGTCAAATCAACTCCCGTATTCATTACACCATAAATATTACCATTTATGTCGTAAAGCGGCGTTAAGCTATAATTAAAATAATAAGTATGAAGTTTTCCATTTACCGTTAAATCAAGCGGTGTATTTTGAGTATGAAACGATTTTCCTGTTTCAAGAACCTCATTAATCTGCTCAAATACAAGCTGATTATCAAGTTCCGGCAATACCTCTTTAAAAGATTTTCCGATGACATCATTTCCTTTTCCCCAAATATTGATAATAGATTCATTTGCAAGTTCAATTCGCATTTCTTTCCCCACATAAACTGCAATAGGAAAAGGTGCATTATCTACCAATGCTCGTACTTTATGCTCGCTCTCTTCAACTTTTGCTCTCGATAATACCTGAGACGTTACTTCAATTGCCACGGCTACAATGCCAGAAATACTTCCGTCAGGTTCAGTAAGCGCTTCGTAGGCAAAATTGATATAGGTGTCTTCTATTTTTCCATTTCTGGGAAGTTTAACGAGTTGTTCGTTAGCCGTAATTTTTTCGCCCTTTTTGTATACATTATCCAGTAAACTTTCAAGATAATTGTTTTTAGTTTCCGGTAATGCTTCAAAAATGGGTTTGTTAATGACCTCTTCATTTGTAGTTCCCCATAAATGAACCATTTGCTCATTTGCAATTTCAACAACATGATTTTCACCTCTAAAAACACACATTGCTACAGGAGCCTGCATGATATTATTTCGAAATCGGATATTGCTTTGTTTTAAGGCTTCAGAATTTTTTTCTTTTCAGTCGTTTCAATTACGGTGACCAAAACACCGCCAACTTCTCCATTTTCTTTTTTGATCGGACTATATGAAAAATCAAAATAACATTCTTCTGTAAATCCATTACGGTTTAAAGGCACCATAAAATCAGGAATACTAACGGATTTTCCTTTCATTACATCCGCAAACATAGGTCCAATGGTTTCCCAAATTTCAGAAAATGTTTCTTTCGAACTAATTCCTAAAGCTTCCGGATGTTTAGTTAAACCCAAAATAGGCCGAAAACTGTCATTATATAATTGAGTATATTCATTTCCCCATGCAATGTACATTCCAAAAGGGTTATTAAGAACTACAGACAGCATAGTACAAAGACTTTGGGGCCAAAATGCCGGATCGCCCAAAGGTGTTTTACTCCAGTCTTTAGACCGTATGAGTTTCCCCATTTCTGCGCCACCTTCCAAAAAATACAGCTCTTTATTTGTAATACCCATTCAAATAAATTTAAGGTTGAAGGATGAAATTTTCTCTTGCAGGTTGTTTAAAATTGCTTTCGGAGGCAATGCTTAAAGCGCTTCCAATTACTTTTTTTAATTTAGAAAATTCACCGGGTTTTTGAATATAATAAACAGCTCCTTTTCCGTAAACTAAATCTACGATATCTCTGTCTAAGGAAGTAGAAAAAATAATGACCGGAAGATTTCTATATTCTTCCAGCTGTTTTATTTCCGTTAAACATTCCAGACCATTTTTTCGGGGCATATTTAGGTCAAGAAACAAAATATCGGGTAAATTTTCCGCACCACTTTCAGATAAAAAATCCATAAGTTGTACTCCGTCATTTACCGTTACAAGCGATGTAGGAAGAAGTAATTCGTCGAGAGCTTCTTTAAAGAAGTCACAATCATCTTCGTCGTCGTCTGCAAGTAAAAGATTGTATTGTTGTTTCATTATATTAAGGTAGAAATGTTTTAGCTAATATAAAACTATTTTTTTACAAATATTAATGTGCAATAAATCAAACTCTATAATTTTTTATAGAGTTTAATAAACCGTATTGTCTTTACCTTGATTTTTGGAGAAATAAAAGAAGCCAAATTATTTTTCGTTATTCGTTGTGTTTTCCTGCAAGGTTTCTTGATTTAAATAATTAATCCTGCAAGGTTTCCAAAACCTTGCAGGATTAAAACTGTGAATATTTACTTTTTATTAGAAAATATAAATAATGAAAACAAGTTTGAAATTAAACCCGCAACTAACCACGAACGCATCCAAAAAAACAAAAAAGCAGATTTATTTGTGCAATTAATACTGGCTAATGTAAAGGTGATAAAAAACGTTGTTATCAAATTTTGCAATACTGGAATTAGGTATTTTTTATTTTGAAACCGGACCATTTTCATCTCAATTCAAATTGATAAGTTGAGGTCCGAATTCTTCGTAAAAAATATTTTCCTGACTTACATTTAGATTTACCAAAGCTTCGTATTGTGTTTTAATAAATATTTCGGGACCACAGATGTAATATTTTGCCTGATCCAATAAAATAGAATCTTTGCATTTATGAAGATCAACGCGCCCTTGAATTATTTCACTTTGACTCTCATTTTTATCTCCTAAAGTGTCATAAAAAGTAAAAGTTTCAAGATGTTTTGCTTCTTCTTTTAATATTGTAATCTGATTTTTAAATGCGTGAACAGATTCATTTCTGCAGCCGTGAATCCAGATTGTTTTTTTATTCTGAATGTTGTTTAAATTAGTTTCCAGCATGCTTAACATTGGCGTAAGCCCAACTCCGCCACTGATTAAAACTAACGGATTTGGAGTATCTTTTTCTAAATGAAATAATCCGGCAGGAGCAGAGATTGAAATATGATCGCCTTCTGATTTTGAATGCAAAGTATTCGAAACATAACCTGATGGATTTGGTGCAATGCCGCTTTCTCTTTTTACCGAAATTCTATAATATTCAGGATTAAAAGCGCTTGACAAACTGTATTGTCTGGGTTGCAAAAGTTCTAATTCGGGCACATAAACCTGAACGCTAATAAACTGACCGGCATGATAATTGGTGATTTCTTTTCCATCTTCGGGATAGAGGTAAAAGGATTTGATTTCGGTGGATTCTTCTACAATTTTTTTGATTACGAATTTTCTCCAGCCGTTCCAGCTTCCGGGTTTGGCGCTGTTTTCCTGATACATTTCTTTTTCAATATCAATCATAATTTTTGCAAGCTGATAAAAAGCAACTGTCCAGGCGTCGAGTATTTCCGGCGTTGCAGCTTCTCCAACGACTTCGCCAATTGAAGCGATAAGTTGTGTTCCTACGATTTTATATTGATCGGGCTGGATATTTAAACTTCTGTGTTTTGTTCCAATTCCTTTTAGAACTCCAATTAAAACACTCGGATCGTCAATGTTTTCAGCGTAAGCCAAAACTGCATTTGCCAGCGCCGATTTTTGTCTTCCGTTTGCCTGATTTCCCATGTTAAACATATTTCGCAATTCAGGATGATGCGTAAACATTCTTTTATAGAAATAATTGGTAAGGTCTTCGCCGCTTGCTCTTAAAATTGGAATTGTAGCTTTGATAAGCTCTTTTTGATGTGGATTCATTTTTTAATAATTAGGATTTGATTAGGATTAAATATTCAGATTCTAAAGCAATAAATGTGTTTAGAATTTGATATTTACAAATTTAAATAGGGCGTAAGGCTCTATTTTATGACTCAAATCATAAGAATTAAAAAAGATGGAAATAAGTTAAAGTTATTTTAGAAGCGAATAACTCCGAAAAGATCTAATGAATAGGTTTGCGTTAGGGATAGAAGCGGAAATCCTTTTTTTGAGCTTTTTCTGCTCAAAAAAAGATTGGGAGCGGATAGCCCGACCGGAGGGAACGCCAAAAAAAACTAATTATGATCTAAAAAAGTTAGTCACAAATTTTCACAAATTCGAAACACAATCTAACTTGATAATTTTTTATTCAGGTAGAAAATAATTGAAATTAATTTACGAATTAAGCCAGTTTTTGAAATTATTAATTTCTTTTTTACTTAAAATTATAGGTTCAGTATCGGGAACGGAAATGTTAAGCAATAATTCGATTTTTTGACTCGAATGTTTTACAATTTCCTGGATATGATGTCTGTTGATAATGTACTTTCTATTTATCTTAAAAAATAATTTCGGATCCAGACTATTGATAAGATCTTTAAGATTGCTGTTGTATAAATAGCTGTTTCCCGAATTGGTATGAATAAAAAGATGTTTTCCTGTGGCAAAAAAATAAGGAATTACAGTATCATTTATTGAAATGAGTTTATCTCTGTGATTGACCAAAAAATGATGCTGAATATTGCTTTGGTTTTCAATTTCAACCAAAGATTCAAGAATGGGGTTGGGATTGAAAGTTTCCTTGATGTTTTTGTATTTGGATAAAGCTTCTAATAATTCCTGCTCTTCGTAAGGTTTTAGAAGATAATCGATTGTAAAATGTTTGAAAACTTTTACAGCGTAAGAATCATAAGCGGTAATAAAAATAACGGGGCATGAAATGGTTGCTTCTTCAAAAATGTCAAGACTTTTTCCGTCTCCCAAATGAATATCCATAAACGCAAGATCTACTATTTTTTCTTTAAAAAAAGCCACAGCATCTTTTACAGATTTTAATATCGTTACTTCACTTATGGTGATAATTTGTTGTTGTTCGAGAATTGATTTCAGATAATTTGAAGCCAGATGTTCATCTTCAATGATGGCAATTTTCATTTTCCTTTTTTTTGCAAAGGTAAAAAAAGCTCCGTTAAAAACGGAGCTTAATTCAATCTACAAGTTTGGATTATTTAAACGTGCATTCTTTGGGAATGGTATTGTATAACGAGGATCATTTTGAATTAACTTATATTCAACTCCACCGAAATTATGTATGATTTCTTTTTGAGTCGTTCTTCTCAAGTCAAACCAACGGTGTCCTTCTGCAGCAAATTCACGTTGTCTTTCTAAAGCGATAAACTCAAGAAGTTGTGCTTGGTCCATTGCATCAACTGTTGTAGCAAGTGCAGTATAACCTGCCTCTTTGTATCTGTTTTTAATAAAAGTTAAAACCGTAGTTTTCGCTGTTGTAAGGTCATTCAATTGAGTTGCAGCTTCTGCTTTTGTCAAATATAATTCAGATGATCTAAATGAACATTTTTGAGCAGCATTTCCACCTTTTCTAACTCTAAAGTTGCTTCCACTTGCCTGAAAATACAATGCAAAACGTAAATCATTCGTTTTATCGTAAATATTAGTTAATGCTGGTGCAGCATACATAACTCCTTTTAATTCAATAGTAAAAACATTTTCAAGAGCTAGTATTGATTCAGCGCTATCATAATTATTTACCAAAACCGGAGTCGCGTTTAAATCGATTAAAGTATTTTTTAATGCCAATGCTTTATCAGCAGCTTCTAAGGCTTTTGCCCATTCTTTTTGATAAAGAGAAATACGGGATTCCAAAGCATATATCGAAGCTTTAGAGAAACGGTAATTGATTCCTTTAGTTTGCGTTTCTACATTAAGCAATTTTTTAGCTTGTTCTTTATCAGCATTAATTTGCTCGTAGATTCTTGCTACACTTTCAGGAACAAAAGCCTGCTCTAAATCTATTTCTAAAGCTAAAGGAACACCTTTATCAGTACCTGCTGTAGCAGCATCATAAGGTTTTGCGAACAAATTCAATAAATCAAAATAAGCATAAGCTCTTAATGCATAAGCTTCACCAATTAACTGATCTTTATCTGCAGATGCCTCAAGCTTACCGTTTGCATCGTTGATAATAACATTCGTATAAAAAATCGTAGTATAAAGACGATTGTATTGAAAAGATGTTGTTATTACATCTGGGTTTCCGTCTTTCCAGATATAGATATCTCTAAATAAAACTAACTCATCACTATTTTCATTCATAAGAAACTCATCGCCTCTTGCCGAAGCAAGAGATTTATGAGCAGGATATTGATCATATCCTCTTGTAAGTATTCCTCTGTAATCTGTTAATGTTTGCGGAATTACTTTACCAATAGGTTGTATATCCAGATAATCATCACAACTTACTGTTGCAAGAGCTGCAACAAAAAAGAAGGTGTATTTTAATATATTTTTCATTTTAAATCAGTTTAAAAAGTTAAGTTACATCCTATAGATATTGATCTCGGGATTGGTTGTGCGTAGATGTTTCCGAATGTTTCAGGATCAAAATATCCTTTATAATCAGAGCTTACAACAAATAGGTTTCTTCCTTCTATACTAAATCTAATATCTTCCATGAAAACACTATTAGTTGCTTTTTTAGGTAATGAATATCCTAAACGTACACTGCTTAATCTCATATAACTCATATCATGAACCCATGTATCTAATAAAGCGTAATTATTTGTTTCGCTTTGGCCAGAATACCACATGTATGTCATCCATGTATCATCTCCTGTTCCAGAGTTTCTACCATTAATTCCAGGTAAATTAGTATTTGTATTTGTTGGAGACCATGCATTCAAAATATCCGTAGAATAATTTTGTCCGCGATCTACAGTTGTACCATTATAAGGAGGTCTCTCAACAACAGTTTGTTTAATGTTAAAAGTAGTAGCAATGGTTAGGTCAAAGTTATGTACTTTAAACGTGTTGATAAAACCTCCTGTAAATTTAGGGTCACGATCTCCTACGTAGGTGTAAAGGTTTCTCGTTTCTGCATTTGTTAAACCAGATTGTGTTAACTCTCCTGGTAAAAAAACTGCAAGTGGGTCATAAAGGGCAAAAAGGGTATTTGTATTTACGGTTTCTCCGTTTTTATTAATAAACAATGGGTATCCATTTTCATCAAGTCCTGCTGTTTTAAGGGCAAATACAGCATTAACAGGATGTCCTTCTTTTGATGGCAATAAGCTATTTTCTCTTACCTGAACACGATCAACATTACTCTTATTGTGAGAGAAATTAATAGTAGTATTCCATTGGAAATTAGGACGCTCAATATTTTTTGTTGTTAAGGCAATTTCATAACCTTTATTAGAGACTTGTGCCCAGTTTAAGTTAGAATACTCAAAACCATTCTCAACAGGAAGCGATTGTAAACCAATTAAATCAGTACTTTTTCTTCCGTAAACATCAGTTACTACACTTACACGGTTGTTAAACAAACCAAGATCAAAACCAAAGTTGGTATTGGTTGTTTTTTCCCATCTTAATTTATCGTTTGGTGGAGATGTTACATCTATAATAGGTTCTGTTTGTCCTGGTAAAATAGTTACGTTTTCGTATTGTCCAACTACAAAGGGAGATGTGTTTTTATCAATATTTCCTTGTAAACCATAAGAGGCACGCAATCTTAATGCAGAGATTGTTTGGTTTTCTTTTAAGAAATTTTCTTCTGATACTAACCAAGAACCAGAAATAGCCCATAATGGTAAGTATTTGTATTTAGGATCTACACCAAATAAATCAGATCCGTCGTAACGCACACTACCAAAAGCAGTATATTTTCTGTTGTATGTATAAGATGCAGTAGCGAAGAATGAAGCAAATGCATTTTCATTCTCTGTTTTTTGATACGTTCTGTATGGCGCATCTCCAGCAGTATCCTTATTAGGGAAAATAATTTGTTGCGTTGTTAAAGTTTGTGGATCAAATCCGAAGCCTTTAGTTGCAATAGAAGTATTTTTATTTCTTCTTAATTCGCTACCCGCCATTACCTCAACCTCGTGTTTTTGGTTGAAAACGGCACTGTAGTTTAACATTGTTTTCCAGTTGTACTGGAAAAAGTCTGTATTTGAATTTTGAATAATTCCACCTTCAGGAAGAAAATAAAAAGGATCTCCATCATCATTAATTCTTTTTGTGTTTTCTCTTACTTTTCTAGTGTAATATGTTTCTTTATCTGCAAATTTTTCAGAAGCGTTATTGTCAAATTGAAGACCTACCTGTGTAGTTGCTTTGAAGTTTTTAGTAATGTTATAATCAATATCAAGTATCGCTTTTATAGCTCTGTTTTTTAATTCGTAAGATGTGTTTTCTCTTTCTTCAAG
The DNA here is from genome assembly GCF_979258275.1 of Flavobacterium sp. AC274. Classification (NCBI taxonomy): domain Bacteria; kingdom Pseudomonadati; phylum Bacteroidota; class Flavobacteriia; order Flavobacteriales; family Flavobacteriaceae; genus Flavobacterium; species Flavobacterium sp. AC274. The sequence continues at coordinate 2,037,816 of NZ_OZ409852.1, forward strand.
AATATTAAAAGGAACATATACAGAATTGTTACTGTATCCGCTAATATCCTTGTCGTAGTTATAACTTCCATCAGCATTTAGTGGAGTTAAGTACGGGTTTACAGTTCTTGAGTAATTTGCAGGATTTGTAAAACCATCTGTATCTGAGATGTACGATTTTGTAGTACTTTGTGAACCAAAAATACTAATACCAACACGTAATTTATCACTTACTTCAAAGTTGTTTTTTAAAGTAAGGTTGTATCTGTCGAATCCGGTTCCAATTGTAGTTCCTTCTTCATTATAAGCACCCAAAGAGAAATAGTAGTCAGATTTTTCTCCACCACCAGATAAACTCAAACCGTATTGTGTATTTACTGCATCTTGGTACAATAAGTTACCCCAGTTTGTATTGTTGTTTCTTAATGCATTGATAGAATTTTGTGAATCTGTACTTAAAGCTGAAAAACCTCCTGCTCTGTAAGCTCCTAATTCATTAGCGCCATTTAAAATACGAGAAACTTGTCCGTTCTCACTTCTGTAAGTTAAATTTGGATCAGCAGCCATTCCTAATTCAAAATCAACTTTTTGAGATGAATTCATCAAGTTTAATTTAGAAAAGTCAGGTCTTTGTGTAAGGAAAGTATTGGTAGTAAAGTTTACTCTCATATTTCCTTTTCTACCTTTTTTAGTAGTAACAACGATAACCCCGTTTGCAGCTCTTGCCCCATAAATAGCAGTTGCAGAAGCATCTTTTAAGATCGTAATATCTTTAATATCTTCAGGGTTTAACCCTGCGATAGAAAAGTTAGTCAATTGATCAATGTTGTCTTTATCGTAATTTTGTGGAACATCATTTCCTTCTAAAGGCAAACCATCTAAAACCCATAAAGGATCTTGTGGACCTGAAAGCGAAGCTGTACCACGAATTCTCACTTTTGCGATTGTACCAGGAGCACCTGTATTTTGAGTAACGGCAACACCCGTAACCTGACCAATCAATAATTGATCAATACTGGCAACACCCGCTTGTTGAATGTCGATCATGTTAGCCTTACTAATAGCAGAAGTTAATTTTCTGGTTTCGATTTTTTGGTAACCTGTAACCACAACCTCTTTTAATTCTGCAGTTTCAGATTTTAAACTAACATTGTAGTTTTTTTGATTTGTAACTTCAAGTGATGTAGACTCATATCCGATATAAGTTACCCTTAAAAACTTTACGTTACCGTTTATTTGTAGTGAAAATGTACCATCAAAGTCAGTAACGGTACCAAGGCTTGAACTTTGAATTACACCTTTTTGTTGTGTGCTGTTTGAAATAGAAGCATTTTCTACAAAGACAGATACACCATATAGGGGCATACCATCTTTTGAATCTGTTACTTTTCCTTTAATAGTTCTGGTTTCCTGGGCATACCCGGACAGGGCAAGGAGAAAACTCAGCATGTAGAATAGATTTTTCATTCTGGAATTTGGGTTTGGTTAAAAATTTATAATGTGTTGTTTAATGCTCTTTCTATACGTTGAATCAGGTCGAAATAATGGTTTTTAGTTTCCTGGTTCCCGATGTTTCTTTTCGATTTTAATAATTGTAAAACCTGATTTAATTCTCCTTTTTTATCCGATGTTACTTCCGAAACTCTTTTCATGGCAGACTGATTAATATTGCGTGCCATTTTCGAATTATCCAAATAATCACACAATTGCGGCATGTTTAAGTTCTCCTGAATTTCGATACTCTTTTTAGGTTCTGTTTTTTCAAAAAGTTTGTTTGTTGATACAATTAAAACATCAACATAATTTTTCTGAGTCAGACGCTCTAAAATCGTAAGTGATTTATTCTGAATTGTCGAAGCAAAAATACTTTGACGTAACGTTTTAAATAATTGCGTTACCGTAAACACGTTTTCTTTCGTTTCATTACGCTGAAACAATTCGTTTTCAGTAATGCGCAACAAACGATCGTCGTTTAACATGCTATAAAGAATTCCGTATTGAAGTTCTCTTGCCAAAGTATAAGGCGTATACTCATAAGGCCCAAGTGGAGAATCTTTTAAAGGATTTGTTTTGTCTAAAATTGGATTGAAAAACAACCATTGAGGAAGCGTAATAGTGTTTTTTAATAAATAAGCCACAGCTCTTTTTTGTATCTCAGCCGGAACTGCAACATAACTCGCTTTATTATCACCGTGAACAGTTGTGTTTAAATAAACACCTCCAAGATTGCTTAATACGTGATAGTTATACAAATTCCATTGACCGATTGCGGCAATATAAAGTTTACCTGTTCCGTAGTAAGATTCATCTTTATCATACGTCCAGTCCAGAATATTGCTTACCACTCTTTTCAGGTTTTTAAGTCCGTATTCTCCGGCTTTCATGGCATCATTTCCTAAATCTTCAGATTGTGAACGCGGATCAATTGGAGCTTCTCCATCTTGTTGTTCTCCATAAAAATAAATAGGATCATTTTGATGTTTGGTAATCAAAGCGTTTAAAGCAGTATGTTCTTCATTTTCGTTAGCATACCATCTGTAACCCCATTCGATTGCGTATTTATCATATTCACCAATTTTTGGTGTAATCGCTTCTACATGATCTTCTGGCTGCGCTATATAATTGTATCGTGCATAATCCATAATAGAAGGAGCAGTGCCGCCCATTTTTGCCGTAAAAGCTGGAGATCGCAGCGATTCTACATCATAAGCAAATGAGGCGCCCATATTGTGTCTCAAACCAAAAGTGTGCCCCACTTCATGAGATGAAACAAAACGAATTGCTTCTCCCATATGTTCATCACTAAATTTGTTTCCTCTCGCTTTTGGGTCAATTGCACCGGTTTGTATGCGCATCCAGCTATGAAGTGACGTCATCACATTATGCCACCAGATAATATCTGATTCGATAATTTCGCCACTTCTTGGATCAACAACCGCTGGTCCCATCGCATTAGACTTTTGCGACGCAACATAAGTAATAACAGAATAACGAACGTCATCGATATCAAAATCAGTGTCTTCATCCGTAGGTTCTTTTGCAATAACAGCATTTTTAAAGCCCGCTTTTTCAAACGCAGCCTGCCAATCGCGAACCCCTTCTATTATATAGGAGCGCCATTGTTTAGGTGTCGATGGATCGATATAGTAAACAATGGGTTTCTTAGGCTCTACTAATTCGCCATTTTTATATTTTTCAAGGTCTTCTTTTTTAGGTTCTAATCTCCAGCGCGTAATTAATTCTCGCTCACGCATTGCCTGCTGATCATCGCTGAAATACCAGTGTTTTTCAGAGAAATAACCAACACGTTTGTCTGCAAAACGAGGCTGCATTGGCACTTTATCCAATAAAATAATATTGCTCGTCACACCAAGAGTTACCGATAAAGCAGGACCGCCTTCGAAAACCGAAGTGGTAAGCTGAGATTTAACAACAATATTTTTTGGAAACGTTTTCACACTTTCTATGTATGAAAGCTCAGATCTTACAGATCCGCCAAGACCAGTATTGCTTAAAACATCATTGAAACTCTTTTGTTTTCCGTCAAAAACTTTATTTACTTTGATTACGATCGAAGTAGAATCGTTGTTTTTTGTTTCAATATCAAAAACTTCTATAATAGATTCCGAAAAATTAGCATTTACAGAACCCGTTATAGCATCTCCAACAGGTGAAGAAACTTTAGGTACAGATGATTTTACCCAAACTTTTTTTGCAACAAGATCTTTATGAAAAGTAATAATCTTGTTTTCGTAGTTCATTCCTCTGTTAAGTCCGGCATCGTTAACCGGCATTGGAACGCTTGAAATTTTATTAACCACCAAAAATTCTCTTTGAAACAAAGAATCATTGATTTCTAAATACAAATCTGATTTTACCTGAATGGTATTAAACAAACCTTTTTTAAAAGTTCCCTTTTTAACAAGATCGTTGTAATTCTTCCCTTTTGAAGATTTAAGAGAATCGGCAACCTGTTCGGTTTTGTCTTTGTCTTTTTTATTCTTTTTTTGAGAAACCACAGAACCGGTACTCAATAGTACAGTTGCTAAAACAACGGTTTTTAGGTTTATCAGCAATGCCTTTTCCCTCATGATGAAAGTTAAGTTTAGGTTAATTTTTGCCGAAATTATTCTGTAAATAATGTTAAAAAAAACAAAATGGAGTGAGTGGCTTTTTTTGGGAGTGAATGTTTTCTTTTTAGCCAATAAGCGGTAAAATGCAAGTAAAATCCCCGTCTTTTTTGTAGGCCTGAAAATGAGTTTTTGAGTAATAAGAATAAATACTTTCTAAGTATTTGTGACCAAATTTAGACTCTTGTCCAAAGCTAGGTTTCTCGTTTAGATTATTGGTAATAACAACCTCATTTTCTCTAATTTCGATGTTGATTTTAAGAGGGGTTTCGTCAGAAGCAATATTGTGTTTTATGGCGTTTTCAATAGCAATCTGAAAAGCCAGATACGGAACTTTCTTCAACAAAACATTTTCATCATCAATAGTATTAATGGTAAAAACGAATTCTTCCTTAAAACGGGTTTGCTGTAAAAAGATATATTTTTCGATAAAAAGTAATTCTTCCTGCAGCGTAACGATATTCTGCACCGGCGGATTAATAAGATATCGGTAAATTTTCGAAAGATTCAAAGTAAACTTACGTGCTACGCCCGTATCACTGTCAATAAGCATATACAGCGAATTGAGCGAATTGAATAAAAAATGCGGATTAATCTGCTCTTTCAGCTGTTGTAACTGAATGAGGGCTTTCTCTTTATTTATCTTTTCATTTTCGAGAAGAAGCCTGTTTTTTTCTTTTGATAAAACAGCTTTTTCCTTAAAAGTCTTTTTATTAAAAATAGTAAACAGATAGAAAAACAAAATCAATATCGAAGTCGTAATGACATATATTAACGAAGCGTATTTTTTGACAGCCTCAACATCTTCACTTCCAATTTCTTTGGGTGAGCTCACACTAATATACCAGTTTGTATTTTTTACATTCAGTCGTTTTGTATATCGTACAATATCTAATTTCAGATATTCAGAAAGCGCAATTTTTTTACCATAAAACTCGTCATTGATAAACGTAGTATCTTTCGGAGTCATATTGGTAATCTTAAAAACATTTTGATTCAGAAGTTTTACTTCCGGATGATAAAGAATTGTTCCTTTTTTATCAAAAACAAAAGCGTAATTGGGTAAATTCTTATTGATGTTCTTAAAATAAGATTGCAGTGATTTAAGATCAACATCAAAACCGTATCGAACAATGGTTCCGTTTTCTGAAATAGATTTAAAATAAATACGCCAAAAAATGTTTTCATTATCCTTAACAATACTACTCGATTGATTTTTAGCGTTATTTTTTAGAATTAAATCTTTTATAGTAGCATCAAGATTTGAATCGCTTTTAGAAGTAGTAAATTCTATTTTACCATTATTGATCTGAAACCAATTATTTTTAATCAAACTATCATTGGCATGAATCGTACTTAAAACCTTTAAATGATCGGCAAGATTTTGTGCATTACTAATTTTGATAATATGATCTAGCTCTTTTTGTGTGTCCAGAAAACGTGAAAATTCCTGTTGTACAACTTCTTCTCTTTAAGAAAGTTGCGATGTGTACTTTCTGTATTCGATTTTTCGGTTATCTGCGTAATCAAATTACTTAATACATAAAGAGAAAGCAATGTAAGGGCAATAAAAATAATTCCTAAAATGAAAAAGTTTCGGCCTGAAAAGATATTTTTTAAAGTGAATTTCAAAGATGTTTTTTAAATAAAGGAATATTAATTGTGGATTTTTTTTGCCGGGCAAATATAGTATTTCTTTTAAATCGATTTTGAATTAAACCCTTGATATTGGTGATTTTACTTTGTTTTTACTGCTCTTGTAAAGGTTTACTGATTTAATCAATACTTAAGAAAGTAAAAAAAATTACGCTTCATAAAAAAATAATAAATAAAAGAATGTTCATTCATTTATTATTTTAACTTTGCTAAAAATAGTTGTCATGAGAATAAGAGATATAGATAAAGAAAATTTGGTCATTGAAAATGCAATCGATCAAATTGTACGAGATGGATTTCAGGGTTTTAGCATGAATAAATTAGCAAAAGCCTGTTCTATTTCTGTCGCCACTTTATATATCTATTACAAAGACAAAGATGATTTGATTCAAAAAATAGGCGGAAAAATGGCATTAAAGTTCTTTTCGGGAACTGTTAAAGATTTTTCGCCGGATATGTCCTTTGAAGAAGGTTTGTGGAAACAATGGGAAAACCGCGCCAACTTTACGATGAAATATCCAAAAGAAGTTGCATTTTTTGAAATAATCAAACATTCGCCTCATGCAGAAACTATTTTAGATTCAATTAAAGAGTTTTCAGATTTCAGGGCTATTATGAAACAGTTTATTGACAACGGACTGGAAAATAAAGAGCTAATTCCGATGACATTTGAAGCTTTTTGGAGCATCGCTTATGGGCCATTATATACTTTACTGAATTTTCACACCGAAGGTAAAAGTATGGGAGGAAAACCATTTGTGTTGACCAAAGAAATAATGAGAGAAGCTTTTCAGGCGACTATTAAAGCATTAAAACCATGAAAAATTATGGAAACAGATTTACACAAAATACACATTTTTAAAACAAACATTGATAAAATATATCCGGATTGTGCCATCAATACAACATTGGGCAATCACAAGGATATTCAGCAATGGAGTGTCGATTGTGAAGATGTCGATCGTGTACTTCGCGTTGTTTCAGAAACGCTGCAGCCAGAAGTAATTATCGGCATCATCAATGAACTTGGCCACGAGTGCCAGGAATTACCTTAATCAAAATATCACCAATCTTATATGGAAAAAAATACAACAGAAAGCTTTGCTTTTACTTCACATCAAAAAATAATTATTGCCATACTGGCACTTTTACAATTTACCGTTATACTCGATTTTATGGTAATTTCCCCATTGGGAGATATCCTGATGAAAACATTGGATATGACAACTGCAAACTTTGGTTTTGCTGTTTCTGCTTACGCCTTTAGTGCCGGAATTTCAGGATTGCTTGCCGCAGGTTTTGCTGATAAGTTTGACAGAAAAAAACTCTTGATTTTCTTTTACACCGGTTTCATTATCGGAACTGTTTTTTGTGCCCTTTCTACAAGTTATTTAATGTTGCTGATGGCAAGAATTGTTACCGGGCTTTTTGGTGGCGTTATTGGTTCGGTTTCATTGGCAATTGTAACCGATTTATTTGTTATTCAGCAAAGAGGACGTGTTATGGGTTTTATTCAAATGGCATTTGCAACCAGTCAGATTTTGGGTATTCCCGTAGGATTATATTTTGCAAATAACTGGGGCTGGCATTCGGCATTTATTATGATTGCCGTTTTGGGAGTGCTTATTTTAATTGCCATAATTACACAAATGCAGCCCATAACCAAACACTTAGAACTGCAGTCAGAAAAAAATCCTTTTTTGCATCTTTGGCACACATTAAGCAACAAACATTATCAGGTAGGATTTACAGCAATCGCCTTTCTTTCTGTTGGAGGTTTTATGCTGCAGCCATTTGGCACCGCCTATTTGGTAAACAACATTCATATCAGTCATCTTCAATTGCCAATGGTATTTTTCTTCACCGGACTTTCGGTGCTTTTTATAATGCCTTTGATTGGAAAATTGAGTGATAAAGTAAGTAAGTTTAAATTGTTTGCGGCAGGATCAGTGATTTCTGTTATAATGATTTTAATTTACACCAATCTTGATCCAATTCCGTTATGGGAAATTGTCGTAATCAATATGATTCTTTTTATGGGAATTATGAGCCGTATGATTCCTGCAACAACGCTTAATACAGCAATTCCCGAAATGAAAGATCGCGGTGCTTATATGTCTATTACTTCATCTTTGCAACAAATTGCTGGTGGAATTGCAGCCGTTTGTGCCGGGTTTATTGTTCATCAGGAAACGAAAACTTCGCCATTAGAAAACTATGATATACTGGGTTATGTAATTGCAGTCGTTACATTAATGACAGTATTTTTAATGTGGAGGGTAAACCAATTGGCAAAATCAAAAGATAAAGCTTTGGAAACGCCTGTTATTATCGAATAAAATTTCAAAATACTTAAAATAAAAATCCTTGTAAACTTATGTTTACAAGGATTTTTTATGTTTAATCCGTAAATGTAATATCGAAAAAAATAAGTCGTATTGCTGGTGTTTTACACCCTTATTCTGCAGTTCCCGAAGAGGAACAGGATTACTACATATCAAACAGTCACGGCTGCCCAATGGTAAGCGAAAACTTCTTTAAAAGACTCGAAAAAATCATAGACAACTCTAAATCAAATATCATTTTGAACGTTTATTACTAATAAATCGTAATGGTCAAAATAACCTTATAAAAAAATAATTATTTGCTAAATGCTTATATTTGCTAATGATTATTCTAATTTAGTTGAATAAAAAAACGATTTATTCAAAAAAATAATTACAAAATCGTTTTAGTAATTGTTTTTGCATATATTTGTGATATCGTTAATAAGCTTACAAAACCACAATCTGCTGAATGAAAAAGATTACTATTAAGGATATTGCTACAGAAGCCGAAGTATCCATATCTACGGTATCTTTTGTCATTAATGGTAAGGGAGAGAAAATGGGAATTAGTGGTACTGTTATTAAAAAAGTACAAGATGTAGCAGAAAGGCTTAACTATAGACCAAGCATGATAGCGACCAGTCTTAGAACCGGAAAAACGCGATCTATTGGTTTAATTGTTGAAGATATTTCCAATCAGTTCTTTGCTGATTTGGCCAGAGTTATTGAAGACGAAGCTAAAAATATCGATTACAGAGTTTTTTATTGCAGTACAGGCGATGATGATGAACGTTCACAAGAATTAATACACAGTCTTTTACAGGCAAACGTAGATGGTTTTATTATAACTCCCACAAAAAATCTGGAAGAAAGTGTTGAACTTCTTATAAAATTGAAAAAACCCGTAGTTTTAATAGACAGGTATTTTCCGGGACAAAGAGTAAGCCATGTTGCAATGGATAATTACGAAGCATCAAATTCAGCTACTAAATTCCTGATTAATAAAGGCTGTAAGAATATTGCAGTTGTTAATAATACTTCCGAAATGATTCAGATGTCATTGAGGGAAGATGGTTGCAGAGACGCATTGAAAGAAGCCGGAATTTATAAAGATTCACTTGTTCTTCACATGGAATACCACAGCGATGAACAAAACAGAATTGCAGCTGTAGTAGAATTTTTTCAGAAGAATAAAGAAATCGATGCCGTTATATTTCTAACGAATTATATGGGACTTACAGGTTTACAAGCTTTTAAAGATATGGGAATCAGAATTCCGCAGGATATTTCGGTTGTTAGTTTTGACGATCATGACAGTTTTAAATTACATACGCCAACCATTACAGTGATTGAACAGCCAATAAAAGAAATTGCTGTTAAATCAATACAATTGTTAATGAGTCAGATGACTGATATGGAGGTTTATAAAGTAGAAAAGAGCCTTAAAAAAGGAAAATTGATTATAAGAGAATCGGTGTAAAAACCAGCTTGAAATAGGAAAAAAATAAAAGCAAATTGATTTTGTTTTTTTTAACCGTTTTTACTAAATCGTTTTAGTAAAATTTTAGTTGAGTAAAATAAATAATCCGCAATACAGTTATATCTGGTTTGCTATATCGATTGCGTGAAATATAGAAAGTCTATGTTGCTATTAACCAATAGTATTCAATGCGTGGAGACCACTGAATACCATATACAATTGAGTTCAAATTTTTATTAATTATTAAAACAAGCAGATTAAACAAAACAAAACAAAATCAAAACAAAATTAAACCAAAAAATGCTTATGAAACGAATATTGGCAATGTTAGCGATGGTATTGTTGAGCAGCTTAGGAGCTGTAGCACAAAACCGCTTAATAACAGGCATAGTAGCAGATGGAGACAACAAGGGAGTTGTTGCTGCATCAATCGAAGTTCAGGGAAAACCTTTTAGCGCAATTACAGACGCTGAAGGCCGATTTAGAATGAACGTTCCGGAAGGTAAAGTTACTTTAAATGTATCTTCTATGGGTTTTGTATCAAAATCAGTAGTACTTCAGGAAAATGAAACCAGAATTTCAGTTGTATTGGTAGAAAATACACAGGAATTAAAAGATGTTGTTGTAACTTCATTTGGGGTTAAAAAACAGCGAAAAAGTTTAGGATACGCAGTTGGAGAACTAAAAGGAGACGACCTGACAAAAAATAAAGAAATCAATTTAGGAAATGCACTTCAGGGAAAAATTGCCGGAGTAAACGTTTCTGCGCCCGTTACAGGTCCATCCGGGTCAAGCCGTGTTGTAATTCGTGGAGCAACTTCTGCTTCGGGACTTAACCAGCCCTTATATGTTGTAGATGGTATTCCGATAGACAATAGTCAGCAAGGAAATGCCGGAATGTACGGAGGAGCCGATAAAGGAGATGGGATGTCCTCTTTCAATCCTGATGATATCGCTTCGATGTCTGTATTAAAAGGTAGTGCAGCTTCTGCACTTTACGGGTACAGAGGATCAAACGGTGTTATTTTGATTACAACTAAAAAAGGAAAAAGCGGAACTGGAATTGGAGTAGATTTTAGTACAAATTCTACCTTCAATACACCAGCAACTCTTTTACATTGGCAGGATCAATACGGAGCTGGAGCGCCTGTAAATGGTGTTGCAACAAGATTTACAAGTTTACAGGAACTTAGGGATTCTTACTATTTTGCCTGGGGTGATAAATACGACGGAACCCCTTCTATTGGTATCGATGGAACGACAAGACCATATCAGGCATACGGACAAGACAACGTTAAAAATTTCTACAGAACCGGATATTCTTTCAGTAATACTTTAGCAATTTCCGGAGGAAACGAAACGACTAATTTCAGGTTATCTTTTGGAAATACTAAAGACGAATCTATTTTGCCAGGAACGAACTTTGGAAGAAATAACGTGACTTTGAGCTTGAATTCAGCGCCAAACAAAAAGGTAAGCATAGAGACAAATGCACAGTATATTTCTGAGAAAAGTCATAACAGACCTTATTTGAATGACTCTCCAAGAAACCCGTCTTTTCCGGTTACTTTTATGACTCCGGGAACAGACATTAGATGGATCAACAATGCATATGATGAAAATGGAGGAGAGGCAGACTATTTTGCCTCAAATGTATATCAGACAAATCCATATTTTGCTACGCAGGAAGACCTGAACAACGATCTTAGAAAACGTTTTATAGGTTCTGCAAAAGTAAATTATAATATTACCGATAAAATTTACGCAAAAGCTGTAGTGGGTATCGATGATATTAATTATGAATTTACAGAGATCGAACCAACCGGAATTAACTATGCACCGGGAGGAGCTTATGAAAACACAGTTCAAAACCGTTCTGAGTTTAATGCTTCAGGTTATTTAGGATACAAAGGCGATATCGTTAAAAATCTTTCTTTAGATGCTTTTATCGGAGCAAACCGTCAGGATAACAGAATGAGTGGTATTAAAATGAGAGGAAATAACTTCATAGTTCCGTTCAAGTATTTTTATGCAAACACTCAGCCTGTAAAAACAGAAAAATTATTTTCTGAAAGCCAGGTAAATTCACTTTTTTATTCAGCAGATTTAGGGTATAAAGATTTCTTGTATGTGAGTTTAACGGGCCGTGAAGATTGGTTTTCAACTTTAGATCCGGCAAATAACAGTACTTTTTACCCATCTGTGAGTACGAGTTTTATTTATTCTGAAGTAATTAAATTACCGGAATGGATGTCTTATGGTAAAATTAGAGCAGGTTGGGGTAATGTTGGTGGAGCTTTGCCGGATGCTTATGCTTTATCACTAACTTATACTGCGCCAGACGGACAAACAGATTCGCAAGGACAGCCAATTTTAGGTATTAATGGAGAAACAGTTCCAAACAAATATTTAAAACCTTATAATGTAAGTACAATCGAATTTGGTTTCGAAAATACATTTTTCAACAACAGATTAAGTACAGATTTGACTTTTTACCAAAAAAGAACAACGAATGATATTGCCGATGCTGATATTTCTAAAGCTTCCGGTTACAGAACTACAAAAATCAATGTGGGAGAAATCCTGAATCAGGGTGTTGAATTTGCCGTAAATGTAAAAGCAGTAAAAACACCTAATTTTAGCTGGAGTGTTGGTTACAATTTTGCTTACAACGAAAGTGAAGTTGTTAATCTTTCCGATAAAATTCCAACAAAACTTTTAGATGATAACAGAGATGCAAGAGCTTCAGTAGTATTAGAGAAAGGACAGCCTTTTGGTGTAATCAAAGCTTATGATTATTTGAGAGATGCAAACGGAAATATTGTACTTGACCCAAGCGGTAAATTCCTTAGAGGAAACTTAATCATTGCAGGACAAGGTGTTGCGCCAACTTCAATGGGACTTTCAAATGATTTCTCTTATAAAAATTTCACACTTTCTGTTTTCGTAGATGCGAAATTTGGAGGAGAAATTTATTCTGCAACAAACCAATTAGGAATGCGTTACGGATTATCTGAAGCTTCGCTTCCTGGCCGTGAAGGCGGAGTTGCAGTTTCAGGAACTGATACTAACGGAAATCCTGTAAACACAACCGTTTCTGCATACGATTACTGGAGAAGTTATAGCGATGTAACATCAAATTTTGTTTACGATGCTGATTTTGTAAAACTAAGAGCAATCTCTTTTAGCTACAATTTTCCAAAAGAGTATATCAAAAAAACACCTTTCCAATCGATTAGTCTAGCATTCTCTGCCCATAATTTATGGACAATTTATGACAAAGTGCCTAATATCGATCCAGAGTCAAACTATAATAATAGTAATGCTCAGGGACTTGAAAGAGCTTCTATGCCTTTGACAAGAAATTATGGTTTAACACTTAATGTCAAATTCTAATAATAAAAAGATGAAAAATAAAGCTATAAAAATATTTTGTATCGCAATTGTTAGTGCCATGACATTAGCATCATGCGATAAAGGATTTGAAGAAATGAATACGAATCCAAATGCCTTAACAGATCCTGCAATAAAATCGATGTTTACACTTGCTGAGATTTATGTTGACGGTCAGGATTTTTCTAATACACGAGGAAATAACATTTATGCAGCACAAATCGTACAGCAATTTTCTTCACCAGGAGGAGCAGGTTCAAAATACACCTATTCTTCTGAATATTCAGCGGCTCTTTTTGGAGAATCTTACGGAAAAGGATTGAACCAGATTTATCAGTTAATGTCGGTTTTACCAAACACTGATGAAAATTCAAACACAATTCAGGCTTTAAGAATTATGAAAGTTTTAATGTTTCAAAAACTAACAGATACTTATGGAGAAGTTCCTTATTTTGAAGCAGGAAAAGGATACAATGGAAATATTTTTACCCCAAAATATGACACTCAGGAAGCTATTTACAATGACCTTTTAAAAGAATTAGACGAAGCCGGAACAGCATTGGATGCTAACAAAGGTTTTGTTGGTGCAGCAGATTTGTATTACCAAAGCGATGTTGCAAGATGGAAAAAATTGGCCAATTCCGTAATGCTAAGAGTAGCGATGCGTTTATCTAAAGTAAATCCGGCTAAAGCTAAAGAATATGTAGAAAAAGCAGTTTCAAAAGGTGTTTTTACTTCAAATGATGACAGCCTTGTTTTAAAACATGATGCAGGTCCGCAAGGAGTTAGAACAAACCCAATTACATCTGCATGGGTTACAAATGATTTAAACAAAGGAGAATCAAACATAAAATTCAGTAAAACATTTATCGATTTATTGAAAAACACAAACGATCCGCGTTTAAGAATTTATGCCAAATTAGAAGCAACGGGAGACAACAACCCTGCAAACCAACAAGGTCTTGCCAATGATGCTAAAGACTTTCCGGGAGGAGACAAAAAAGTTTTCTCAGACCCAAATACTTCAACCGTATTACGTTTAGATGCACCAACATTAATTATGTCATATGCCGAAGTTCAATACATATTGGCAGAAGCAGCAGTAAAAGGCTGGAACGTTGGCGGAAGTGCACAGCAATATTATGAAAACGGTGTAAAAGCAGCAATGGAAATACTAACCATTTTTGGAGACAAAGTTCCAGCCGTTACAAGTGCAGAATACAACACTTACATCACCACTTATCCGTTTAAAACTGCAGGAACTGATGCTGAAAAAATCGAACAGATTATCACTCAAAAATGGATTGTATTGTTGTTTAATGGTTTTGAAGCTTTTTCAGAATACAGAAGAACAGGATATCCGGTTTTAGTTCCGGTAAATGATCCTACGGGAGAAACAAACGGAACAATTCCGAGAAGATTAATCTACGATCAGTCAGAGCTTTTAACAAATGCAGATAATTATCAACAAGCAATAAGCCGTCAGGGATTAGACAGAATGACAACCAGAATCTGGTGGGATAAGCAATAGTTTAAATTTAGTCAGTTAGTTGAGTTTTTGACTTAAGCCGGGTAGGATTACCTGTACCGCGCCCGGCTTATTTTTTTGAAGGTTCAGAGGGACAGAGATTCAAAGAGACAAAGCTTTGCGAACTTACATCAACTTTTTATGCTCAAACCTCAAAAAAACTTTGCGTCCCGAGACTTCGGGATTGCGTAAAACCTTTGCGAACTCTGCGGTTAAATTTTTATGTTCAAAAGGAAGAAAAAATTACACTTTACAGTAAATTTATATTCAAAGATTATCAGAAAAAATCCGCCTAAATCAGCGTCATCCGCTTTCCGTTACTTGCAGTAAAAAAATAAAAAATGAAATTTATAAAAAACTTTTATTGGTTAATATGTCTTTATATTGCGAATTTCTCATTTGTAGTCAATGCTCAAAATATTGATATAAAAGAAGATTGGCAATATCGGGAAACAAAAACTGATAAATGGTTTCCAGCCACAGTGCCGGGAGAAATTCACACTGATTTATTGAATAATAAAGCAATTCCGGATCCATTTTACAGAGACAATGAAAAAAAGTACAATGGATAGAAAAGAAAGACTGGGAATACAAAACTACTTTTAAAGTTACGGCATCAACATTAAAAAAGAAAAATACAGAACTGGTTTTTGATGGGTTAGATACCTACGCAACAGTTTATCTAAACAACCAATTGGTTTTAAAAGCTGATAACATGTTCCGTCAATGGCGTGTAGATGTAAAGAAAATTTTAAAATCAGGAAATAATGATTTGGTTGTTGTTTTCAAATCGGCACAAAATGTAGTCGATTCATTGGCAAAAAAAGATTTTCCCTTTATAATTCCCGATAATCCGCGAGCTTATGTTCGCAAAGCACAATACCATTTTGGATGGGATTGGGGACCAAAATTCACCACATGTGGAATATGGAAAACGCCGCGTTTAGAAGCTTATGATGAAAAATCTTCGGAGAAACCATACGTTCTAAATCGCAAAATAGAATTAATACAACAGCCTGACAGTCTTGGTAAATCATTTTATTTTAAAATTGATGGAAAACCAGTTTATATGAAAGGCGCTAATTATATCCCGTCAGATGCTTTTCTTTCGAGAATGAACAAAAAAGAATATGAAAAAGTAATTGCTCTTGCCAAAGATGCCAATATGAATATGCTTCGTGTTTGGGGCGGCGGTATTTACGAAGACGATTATTTTTATGATTTATGTGATCAATACGGAATCAATGTCTGGCAGGATTTTATGTTTGCCGGAACAATGGTGCCGGGCGACAAAGCTTTTTTTGATAATGTAAAAGAAGAAGTTCAGTATCAGGTAAAACGCCTGCGACATCATCCGAGTATTGTTTTATGGTGCGGAAACAATGAAGCCGATGAAGCTTTTAAAAGTTGGGGCTGGCAAAAAAACATGAAAATGTCTAAACAAGATTCAACCCGTTTGTGGCATGATTACGTACGATTGTTTCACGACAGTATTCCGAAATGGGTAAAAGAAGTCGACGGAAAAAGACCTTACATTAGCTCTTCACCTTTATTTCATTGGTCAAAAGAAAAGAGTACTACCCAAGGCGACAGTCATTATTGGGGAACGTGGTGGGGTTTGCAGGATATCGAAATCACAGAGAAAAAAACAGGACGTTTTGTGAGCGAATACGGAATGGAAGCAATGCCTAATTATTCTTCAATAGAAAAATTTACCCTGCCCGAAGACCGATATTTATATTCAGATATTCTCGAAGCACATCAAAAAGCCGGAAAAGGATTTACGAAATTAGAATCTTATTTGAATCGCTATTTCATCAGTTCAGAAAAAATAAAAAAGATGTCTGTCGAAGATTATACCTATCTCACACAATGTCTGCAATATTTTGCTTTAAAAAATATCATCGGAATCCATCGTTCAAAAGCACCCTACAATATGGGAACTTTAGTTTGGCAACTCAACGATTGCTGGCCCGTAGCAAGCTGGAGCGTAACCGATTATTACGATCGACAGCCCAAAGCGGCATGGTACGCGATGAAAGAAGCCTATCGGGATGACAAAACCCCTGAAATTGAGTTAACACGCCCAATCGATTTAAAACTCGAAGATCCAAAAATAACATGGGTAGTAAAAGGAAATAAAGTAACTTTAAAAGCTGTGAAACCAGCAAAATATGTATATGTTTCCATAAAAGGATATACCGGAAAATGGAGCGATAATTACATAGATTTGAAAGAAGGAGAAGAAAAAACAATTTCTTTTGAAGGGAAAATTAAAGAGCCAGTTATTAAAGTTTTTTCTTTATATGAGGTTTTGAAGAAATATTAATTAAGGTTCTATCCCGAAGCTTCGGGACTGAGATACTAAGGTACTAAGGTTTTAGGTTCAAAGTGGCAAAGGTTCAGAGGTTCAAAGGCAAAAACTTTGCGAACCTTGCGGTTAAACCTATGTTCAAAGAATTAAAAAAAATCCGTTAGAATCCGCCAAAATCCGTGTCATCCGTGGCCCAACACACAAGTAAAATAAAAAATATAGAATAATGTTTACAAAGTATAACAAAACAGTCTTTACCAGTATTTTAGCGATAAACCTATTTTTTGCAAATCCCGCAATTTCACAGCAAAAGAAAGCAAAAGAAAAAAATATCGATTACACGCAATACGTAAATCCGTTAATAGGTTCAGCAGGTCACGGTCACGTATTTGTTGGCGCCAATGTTCCTTTTGGGGCCGTTCAGTTAGGACCCGTAAACATTTTTGAAGGCTGGGATTGGTGCAGCGGTTACAACTATGCCAGTAATACCATTTTAGGTTTTACGCACACGCATTTAAGCGGAACCGGAATTGGTGATTTAAACGATATTCTTTTACTTCCAGTTTCAGGGAAAGTGCCGCTTTTTAAAGGCACAAAAGAAGATATGGTAAACGGTTATGGTTCTTATTTTTCTCATGAAAATGAAATAAGTAAACCCGGTTATTATAGTGTTTTATTAGATAAATATAAAATCAAGGCAGAACTAACGGCCAGCGAAAGAGTTGGTTTTCATAAATATACTTTTAACGGTGCTACAGATTCCCATGTTTTATTAGATCTTGCAGATGGTTTAGGATGGGATAAACCCGTAAAAACTTTCATTAAAAAAATAAACGACAAGACGATTGTTGGCTATCGTTTCTCTTCGGGATGGGCTGTCGATCAGCGTGTTTATTTTGCGATTGAATTCTCTGAATCAATTGCAAACATGACATTATACGATGATAAAACAGCTGTTACAGGAAACGAAGGCGAAGGTTTAAAAATGAAAGCAGTTTTAGATTTTACGTCTTTAAAAAACAAACAGGTTTTAGTAAAAGTTGGGATTTCCCCGGTAAGTTACGAGAATGCATTAGCAAACATAAAAACCGAAATTCCGAATTGGGATTTTGATAAAACAGTCAAAGAAGCCACCTCAAAATGGAACAATGAATTAAGCAAAATCCAGATCAAAGCCAATGATAAAACGATGAAGGTTTTTTATACTTCATTGTATCACACTGCATTTGCGCCTTCTATTTTTAATGATGCAAATGGAGATTACAGAGGAACAGACAAAAAGGTTTGCGAAAAAGCCAATTTTACCAATTACACGACTTTTTCACTTTGGGATACTTACAGAGGTTTACATCCTTTGTACACCATTACACAGCCGGATAAAATTAATGACATCGTAAAATCATTTTTGGCAATTTACCAACAGCAGGGAAGATTACCCGTTTGGCATTTAATGGGCAATGAAACCAATACCATGAACGGAAATCATTCGATAGCAGTAATTGTAGACGCCTATTTAAAAGGCTACAAAGACTATGATACTAATTTAGCCTACGAAGCCATCAAAAAAACGGCGATGCAAACCCGTGACGGAATGGATTATGTTCAGAAATTAGAATATATTCCTGCTGATAAAATGCTGGAATCTGTTGGAAACGCTTTAGAATATGCTATCGATGATTACTGTGTAGCGCAAATGGCAAAAGCCTTGAACAAGACGGAAGATTATACTTATTTTACAAAAAGAGCCAATTTATACAAACTTTATTTTGATAAGGAAACTACTTTCATGCGAGGAAAATTAACCGATGGAAATTGGCGAACACCTTTTAACCCGCTTTCATCGGCACACCGAAAAGACGATTATGTAGAAGGAAATGCGTGGCAATATACCTGGCTGGTTCCTCAGGACCCATATGGTTTAATTGATTTGTTTGGAAGCGAAACTAAGTTTTTAGAAAAATTAGATCAATTATTTTTGATAACAGATAAAGTAGAAGGCGAAGAAGTTTCTCCGGATATCAGTGGCTTAATCGGACAATATGCACAAGGAAACGAGCCCAATCATCATATTCCGTATTTGTATGCATACGCAGGCCAGCCTTGGAAAACTGCAAAATTAATTCGCGAAATTGATGATAAATTTTATTCGACAAAACCAGACGGATTATGCGGAAATGAAGATTTAGGGCAAATGTCGGCATGGTATGTTTTATCTTCAATGGGATTTTATTCTGTTAATCCTGCAAATGGAATTTATGTTTTGGGAAGTCCATTGGTAAACGAAGCTACAATTCATCATAAAAAAGGCATTTCATTTACATTGAAAGCAATCGATAACAATGCCACAAATATCTATATTCAAAAAGCAGAATACAACGGAAAACCGTATGCAAAATCGTATATCACACACGATATGATTGCGAACGGAGGAGAATTGAAATTATTTATGGGAAGTAAACCTTCGTCGACTTTTGGAGTTAAAAAAGAAGACAGACCTCAATAATTGTAGATTTAAGAATTCAGTATCATCTCCTACAAGGTTTTGAAAACCTTACAGGATAATAAAAATAGTAGATGAAAATAACATATTTATTTTTTTGGCATTATTGCATTGCTTTACAGTAAATTCTCAGGATAAAATTCAGGATCCCGTAGAATATGTAAATCCATTAATGGGAACACAATCGTTACCCAATCTTTCAAACGGAAATACCTATCCCGCTATTTGCAGGCCTTGGGGAATGAATTTCTGGACGCCGCAAACCGGTAAAATGGGAGACGGATGGGCGTATACGTATACTGCCGAAAAAATTAGAGGATTTAAGCAAACGCATCAGCCTTCGCCGTGGATGAATGATTACGGACAATTTTCGATCATGCCCGTAACAGGCAAAATAGTTTTTGACGAAACAGAAAGAGCAAGTTGGTTTAGCCATAAAGCTGAGGTTTCAAAACCATATTACTACAGCGTTTATCTTGCTGATTATGATGTTACAACAGAAATTACAGCAACAGAAAGAGCAGCACATTTTCAAATTACATTTCCGGAAAACGAGAAATCATCTATAGTTGTTGATGCTTTTGATAAAGGATCTTACATCAAAATAATTCCATCAGAAAATAAAATTATAGGTTATACAACACGCAATAGTGGCGGAGTTCCAACGAATTTTAAAAACTATTTTGTTTTGGTATTCGACAAACCATTTACATCTAATTATACTTGGCATGATAAAATTTTAGAAAAAGATAAATTAGAGAAAACTAATATTCATGTGGGTGCAATAGTCACTTTTAAAACCAAAAAAGGAGAAATAATAAATGTAAAAACAGCTTCATCATTTATTAGTCCCGAACAAGCGGAATTGAATTTAAAGAACGAATTAGGAACATCATCATTTCAGGAAACTTTAGAAAACTCTAAAAAAGAATGGAATACTGTTTTGAGTAAAGTTAAAGCCGAAGGTGGGAGTGAAGAACAATTAAAAACATTTTATTCCTGTTTATATCGCGCGACTTGTTTTCCTCAAAAGCAATACGAAATTGATGCTAATGGTGATGCTATTCATTACAGTCCATACAACGGCAAGGTTTTACCGGGCTATATGTACGCAGGAACAGGATTTTGGGATACTTTTCGTGCTCTTTATCCATTGCTAAATTTGGTTTATCCTTCGATAAATAAGGAAATGCAGGAAGGTTTAATTAATGATTATAAAGAAGGCGGATTTTTGCCCGAATGGTCAAGTCCCGGTTTTAGAAATGTGATGGTTGGAAATAATTCGGCATCTGTAGTTTCTGATGCTTACATGAAAGGGTTGCGTGGTTATGACATCAATAAATTGTATGAAGCCTTAGTACACGGAGCCAACAACGAAGGACCGATGGATGCTGTGGGCAGAAAAGGAGTTTCGTATTATAATACATTAGGTTATGTTCCGTATAATGTAAAAATCAACGAAAATGCTGCCAGAACGCTTGAATATGCTTATGATGATTTTGCGATCTGGAAACTGGCAAAAGCCTTAGACCGTCCAAACAAAGAGATTAAGTTATTCGAAAAAAGAATGATGAATTATAAAAATCTTTATAATCCGGCAATCGGATTAATGAGCGGAAGAAATCTGGACGGAAGTTTTCCTACCAATTTTAATCCGCTAAAATGGGGAGATGCTTTTACAGAAGGAAATGCCTGGCATTATAGCTGGAGCGTTTTTCATGACATACAGGGTTTGATTGATTTAATGGGCGGCGAGAAAAATTTCACAGCAAAATTAGATGCTGTTTTTACAACGCCTCCGGTTTTTGATGACAGTTATTACGGATCTGTAATTCATGAAATCCGAGAAATGCAAATCATGAATATGGGGCAATATGCGCACGGAAACCAACCCATTCAGCATATGATTTATTTGTATAATTATGCAGGAGAACCGTGGAAAACACAATATTGGTCCAGAGAAGTAATGAATCGTTTATACAAACCAACACCGGATGGATATTGTGGAGATGAAGATAACGGACAAACTTCGGCCTGGTATATTTTCTCTGCAATAGGATTTTATCCGGTTTGCCCCGCAACAGAAGAGTATGTTTTAGGAGCACCTTTGTTTAAAAAAGTGACCTTACAACTAGAAAACGGAAAACAGTTTATTATCAACGCTCCCGATAATTCTGAAATTAACCGATATGTCGAAGAGTTAGAATGGGGCAATAAAAATTATTCCAATAATTATATCAACCATTTTGATGTATTAGAAGGCGGCGAATTAAATTTCGATATGACAAGTTCTCCTAATTTAAAAAGAGGAACTTCAGCAAAAAACTATCCTTATTCTTATTCAAATTCAAAATAATAGTATGCACTCACGTAGAAAATTTATAAAAAATACAGGCATTTTTTCTGCCGGATTATTGGCACTTCAAACCGATGTTTTTGCACTTCCGTCAGATACTTTCAATTTTGCACTTAAAGATTTTATCAGCAAAAGGCCTCCATTGGCAGAAAGGAAATTTACAAGCGAAGCTGTAGAAAAAGCAATTGTCCGCATCAAAAAACAAATTGCCAATCCGGAGCTTGCGTGGCTGTTCGAAAATTGTTTTCCAAATACTTTAGACACCACAGTTGATTTTGAAATTATTGATGGAAAACCCGATACTTACGTCATTACCGGCGATATCGATGCGATGTGGCTTCGGGATAGTACTGCTCAGATTTGGCCGTATATTCCGTTTGTAAAAGAAGATAAAAAACTGGCAGAATTGGTAAAAGGCGTAATCAATCGTCAGGCGAAATGTATTTTATTAGATCCTTATGCCAATGCCTTTTATAAAGATTTTACAAAAGAAAGCGAGTGGAAAAATGATTTAACCAAAATGCAGCCCGGTATTCATGAACGCAAATGGGAAATAGACAGTTTATGTTACCCAATTCGCCTGGCGCATGGCTACTGGAAGGAGACTGGAGACATAAGCTTATTTGATAGTAAGTGGAAAGAAGCCATGCTTTTGGTATTACAAACATTTAAAGAACAGCAAAGATTAGATGGGAAAGGTCCTTATAGTTTTCAGCGTCAAACAGCGTGGGCAACAGATGGCGTTCCGTTAGGAGGATACGGATATCCTGTAAAACCTTGCGGACTAATTGTTTCGACTTTCAGACCAAGTGACGACAGCACTTTATTTGGCTATTTAATTCCGAGTAATATGTTTGCGATTGAAGTACTTGGATATCTGATCGAAATTTTCTCTTTGCCAGCCTTAAAAGATGATAATCTGGTTGCCAAAGCCAAAGAACTAAGAGCTCAGGTTCAGAAAGGATTAGAAGAAAACGGAATCATCGAACATCCAAAATTTGGAAAAATAATTGCTTTTGAAGTAAACGGATACGGCAGTTTTCATATGATGGATGATGCTAATGTTCCTTCGTTATTGTCATTGCCTTATTTAGGTGCGATTGAACCAGATAATCAGCTTTATTTGAATACCCGAAAAGTAGTGCTTTCAGAAAACAATCCGTTTTTCTATAAAGGAAAAGCAGGAGAAGGAATTGGAGGTCCGCATACGGGAGTTGATACGATTTGGCCAATGAGTATTGTTTTAAGAGCCATTACAAGTGTAGATGAAAAAGAAATCAAAATGTGTATCAGCAATTTGATAAAAACCAATGCTGATACCGGTTTTATGCACGAATCATTTCATAAAGATGATGTTGCCAAATTTACCCGAAAATGGTTCGCGTGGGCAAATACACTTTTTGGAGAAATGATTGTTCACACGAGCATCAAATATCCTCAGATTTTAAAAGACAAAAACATTTAATTAAAAAATATTAAACCATTAAGAGATTAAGAAAAATTAAGGAATTGTACTTGATTTAATTCTATGTGTCTTGATTTTGTTAATCTCTTAATGGTAAAAAAATACAAAAGCATGAATAAAAACTACGCTGTAGGAATAGATATTGGAGGAACACATATTACCGCTGCGGTTATCAATATTTTAGATATGAAAGTGATTGACCTTTCGCTGCATAAAGAATGTTTCGATTCTAATATGCCGGTTGAAAAAGTCATGGCTGTCTGGAAAAAAGCAATTGAAATTTCGATCAGAAATTCTAAGGTAGAAAATATAAAAGGTCTGGCGATTTGTATGCCCGGTCCGTTTGATTATGAAAGCGGAATCTGCATGATAAAAGACCAATCAAAATACGAACATTTTTACGGTTTAAATGTGCGTGATTTGCTTCATGAAACACTAAATCTTTCAAGCGATTTTCCGATTCTTTTTGAAAATGATGCTGTTTGTTTTGGTAAAGGCGAAGTTTTTAAAAACTCTGAAAATCTTTCAAAAAAAGTAATGGCAGTAACCCTTGGAACCGGGTTTGGCGCTTGTTTTATTGATAAAGGAGTTTCGATTTCTACCGGAGAATCAGTTCCTCAGGATGGAGAAATCTGGAATCTTCCTTATAAAAACGGAATTGCCGAAGATTACGTTTCGGTTCGCGGACTTTTAAATAATTACAAATCGTTAACCGGAAAAAAACTGAATAACGGCTTAGAACTTTTTAATTTGGCTGTAGCCGAAGATAAAATTGCCATACAGGTTTTTGAAGAAATGGGTGAGGATCTGGCTTTGGTTGTACTTTCGTGGTTAGAAAAATTTGAAGCAGAAAGTTTTATCATTGGCGGAAAAATAGCAAATGCAAGTGAATTTTTCCTGAATTCTTTCAACAGAAAATTAAAAGAAAACAACATTGAAATCAAAGTTTCTATTTCTGCAGATAATGAAATTGCAGCATTATTGGGAGCTGCGAGTTTGCTTTATAATTCATAATTTTTCTCTAGGTTTACTTTGTAAATAAAATGTGCCACAGATTACAAGATTTCCACAGATAAAAACACTTTAATCCCTTAAACTATTGATAATAAGAAAAGTATGTAATGGAAAAAACTGAAAAAACAGGAAATGGAAAAAATTGGCTCAAAATTATTATTGATAATTTGATTGATTTTATTTTAATGTGGAAATAATAAGCTGTCTGCTAGCGGTAATTATCAATAATCTTATGTCTGTCGCTTCAACATCAATTAGGATAATGAGTATAATAGGACTAAATTAGCCATCGAAAAAAGTCGATATCTCAATTTTCACCTAAAATTAAACCTTAAAAAACTATTGAATGAAAAGAGCTTTACCCATTTTTGGCACGCTAGTGCTTTTATTATTATTTTCAAATACAGTATTTTCTCAGGCAGGAACACTTGATGCAACATTCGGGAACGGAGGTAAAGTGACTACATTTACCGGAATTCCAGGAGTTCCGGGAAACAACCTGGTAAATGATTCGGTTTTACAATCTGACGGGAAAATCATATTAGCAGGTAATAGCAATTCGTATGCTGACGGCTCTGCTTTTTTACTTGCCAGATATTTACCAAACGGAGCGTTAGATACCACATTTGGAACTGGCGGATATGTAACAACTTTAGTGGGAAATCACTGTACAGGACAAAGTGTAGCTTTGCAAACGGATGGTAAAATTGTTGTTGCGGGCAGCACTTATGTTCCATCACAAGGTGCAGTTCGAACTGATATCATGATTGTAAGATATAATGAAAACGGAAGTTTAGATACAACTTTTGATACTGATGGTATTAAAGTTGAAACCATGGATTATTCACAATCTGTAAATGCATTATTAATTCAGGCAGACGGTAAAATGGTTGTTGGAGGTTCATTTGAATCTGTAGATAATCCTGCATTTGCTACCTTTGGCTTAGCCAGATTTAATACAAACGGGAGTTTAGATCAAACATACGGCGTTAGTGGATTTGTATTTACTCCTGACCTTTCGGGTGGAGAAATAATGGACATGAAATTTGCTGACAATGAAAATATTATAGCCGTAGGAAGAAATAATTACGGACCTGATTGTGTTGTAGGAAAATATAATGCTAATGGTGAGATCGTAACGAGTTTTGGACCAAATGGAACTGGACTTATTGAAGAAGATTATAGAATAATTGCATTATTGTACAAATGTGTAATTTCAAAAAACAATGATATTTATATTGGCGGTGCATCCTTTGACGGGGTAAAATATTCTGCTTTTATATCAAAATATTCTGCAAGTGGTATTGCCGATAACTCATTTGGAGTGAATGGTAAAATTTTAAGAGATTTTGGCAATAATATAGCAAGTTTTGCAAACGATATTACAATCGATCACAATGATAATTTACTTGTAGGATATGGAGTAGGATTAACAAGTGATTATAATTTTGGTATAGAATCCTATAATTTGAGCGGAGTCTTAAATACTTCATTTGGTACAAATGGTTATTTTATGACTAATTTTGGAACAGGACATGATTATTTTGAAACGATGCTTGTTCAGCCAGATAATAAAATCGTTATGGCTGGAAATAAAGGCAGTTTTGTTTTAGCGAGAATAAATAATACAACAGTATTATCAACAATTGATTTTGCTAAAACGGAAAATAAGATCAATATAAGTCCAAATCCTGTAAATGATTATCCAACTTTAAATTTAGAATTAAAAGAATCTACTAATTTAAGCGTTGATTTATATGATGTTAAAGGAGTTTTAGTTTCTAATTTGGTTAAAAATAAAAATTATAGCGAAGGATCGAATACCGAACAATTAGATTTATCCAATAAAAACTTATCAAAAGGAATTTACTTTCTAAAAATAAATGGTAATGGAAAAGCTGCTAAAACGATAAAAATTGTAAAATAAAAATTAGATTTTATTCAATTAATCGATGCACCGTTCCATTAAGGTTTCTAGTGTAAAGCGCAAATGTCTCTGACTTTGCGCTTTTTTATTTAAATGAATCGCGCATTTACGTCAATTAAATCAAGCCAGAAAAGGCTGCCTGGCAAAAGGCAACCTTTAATGACTAATAAAAAATAAAAAGTATTCTAAAGTTCTTATTTTTCCGGATTTACCTTTCCGGATTCATAATTACCTCAACACTATTAGAACTATCCAAAATTTGCTTGCTTAACTGCTGAATAGTTTTCTGATTAATTTTAGAAATTAAAATTTTATAATCGGCGTCCTGTAAAAACCGAACCTGATTCATTGTAATATTATAGATTTTATCACTCCAGAAAGAATTGGTTTTCATTGATTCTTCTCTGTTTTTCAAAAGCGCTTTTTTAATGTCTTCCAAGTCATTTGCATTAACCGGTTTCGATTTTAAATCATTGATTTCCTGCCATACAATTTGCATTAATTTCTCTTGTTTGTCAGGGTTACAATCAAAACTCAAAGAAAGATCAAATGCTTGTTTTGGTGTTGTCAAAAGACTTCCGCTCACATTTACGCCATAACTTCCGCCTTCTTCCTCGCGAATGGTCTGCAAAAAGCGTTTCGAAAGCAATTCGCCAATCACATACATACCCAATGCATTTTCTTCACTGTATTCCATTTTACCGGTTATACTCAAATAGGCTGTGGTTTTTGCCACTTCCATTGGACGTTTAAACACTACTTTGGTTTTTCCTTTGGCAGGTTCTATATTATGATCTTTAAAAGTTTCTGTTGCAGCGGGATTGCTTTTAATATTTCCGATATATTTCTGAATTAAACCTAAAGCCGAATCCGGAATGTTTCCAACAAAAACAAAAGTAAAATCAGCAGCGTTATTGATTCTCTGTTTATAGATTTGCTCTGATTTTTTCAGGTCAATATTTTTTAGAAATTCTTCATTAAAAAGAAAAGTTCTGGGATTATGGTTTGAATTCGCCAATGCAACCGTATCATTAAAAGCGTTGTCATTATCTTTTTTAAGATTTTCTAAACGGTTTTGATATTGCGATTTTAAAATCTCAAAAATAGTAGGATCAAAACGCGGCGCTTCAAAAGAAAGATACAGCAATTGCAGCATCGTTTCAAGATCAGCCTGATTGCTACTTCCTTGAAAACCTTCGGTGTTGTCTGTAATAAAAGGTGAAGCCTGAGCTACTTTTCCGGTTAGTTTTTCTTTTAATGCCGTAATGTCAAAATTGCCCAATCCGGAAGATCTTGCCAATGTGGTTGCAATTTCTGCAGAGGCCAAATCTTCTGTTTTTACCAAAGATTTTCCACCTTTTCCAAAAGCACTAAATACAATCTGATCCTGAGAGTAAGTGGTTGGCAAAATAATTATTTTGGCACCGTTTTCAAGCGTATAACCTTTTGCTTTGTCTATTCCGGCAATTTCAAACGTACTTTTAACAGCGACAGGTTTTAGGTCTAAAGCAATTAAGGGTTCTTTGTTTTCTTTTTTTGAATATGGTTCCATAGTACTGTTTTCGACCTTTTTCATTATCTCAACAACAGCTTCTTTTTTAGGGAATTCATTCTGATCTTTATCAGAACCGCTAATTAAAACGACCTGATTATTAGGCTGCTGAATGGTTTTCGCGTAAGCGTTTAATTCTTCCAGCGAAATGTTTTTTAGGATCCCAACAATAAGATCATAATCATCTTCAGGCGAAAGAAAAGGTTTTGCTTTCAGGAAATAATTGGTCAGTTTATCGGCCCAATCATCGCTGTTTACTTTGTCTTTATTTTTAATGAAATCATCATAAGAGCTTATAAAATTTTTCTTGGTTCGCTCCAATTCTGATTGAATTGCGCCGTATCTTTTCATTCTTTCGGTTTCGGTATACACTTCTTCAAAAGAGGCCAATACTTTTCCTTTTTTGGCTAAAGCCGAAATATTAAAAGAAGTGTTTAATCTTGAAATTGGTTCAAAATAGGTTTTTAAACTCAAACTCGAATTTTGGTTTTTCAGTAATAATTCTTTCAAACGATTGTTCAAAATACTAGTGTACAAAGAATTCATAACGTTTTTTCTGGTAACCGAAACATCTTTTACCAATGGTTCATCGAGAACATATTGCAACGTAATGCTGGTTGATGAAGCTTCTTTATCAGTAGCGATGCCAAAATACAATTCGTTGTGTTTCGGAATATCAAAATACTTTCTTTCGGCCACTTTTTTAGCCAGCGGAATAGTCGAAAATATGGTTTTAACTTTTTGTTCAATAGCTTTTACATCAATATCTCCTACAATAATTACAGCTTGTAAATCCGGGCGATACCATTTTTTGTAATAATTTCTAAGTTCTTCGTATTTGAAATTATTAATGATGTTTAAATCGCCAATAACATCTCTTTGCGCATATTTTGAACCTTTGTATAAAAACTGATCCGTTTGACCTTTTAGACGAAAATCGCTTGTTCGTCTGGTTCTCCATTCTTCTCTGATTACACCTCTTTCGGCATCTATTTCTTCATTTGTTAATGAAAGAGAACCGGACCAGTCGTGCAATACCCAAAGTGTAGAATCGATAAGCGTTTCATTATTTACCGGAACGCCGCTAATGTTGTAAACTGTTTCATCCTGAGCAGTATAAGCGTTAATGTCTTTACCAAAACTTACGCCGTCTTTTTCGAGCATTTTGATAATTCCTTTGCCTTTAAAATGTTCTGTTCCGTTAAAAGCCATGTGTTCTAAAAAGTGTGCCAATCCGTTTTGATTGTCTTCTTCGAGAATGGCACCCACATTTTGAACAAAGTAAAAACTGGCGCGGTCTTTTGGTTCTTCGTTGTGCAGAATATAATAGATTAAACCGTTTTTTAGTTTGCCGGTTGTTACATTTTTATCCAGCGGAATTGTGGTTTTGAACTGAGCCAATGCGCCTTGAAAAGATAACACTAAAAGTCCAATGATGATATTTTTTTAGTATTCATTTTGTTGTTTTTTATCTTCTGTTTCTTCTAATTAATATAAAAGCGCCAGTTGCTATTATCAATAACGGAAATAGAGCAATGAAGGTAATTTTAGTGATAAAAACCTGATTTGTACTTGCAATTATTTTATTATCTGTAGATTTAGGACGTGTGGTATCAATAGGAAATTCGTAATTGCTGAACCACGTAAAAACATCGGTAAAAAACTGAAACGTTCCTGATTGCTGACGGCCTAATTCGGCGTTGCCCATAAAATCGGCATCTCCGGCCACAATTATTTTTTGCGATTTACCGTTAATATTTCTCGTTAAGGCTACAACAAGCGGCACAGCTTTAGTCGATGGCTGCTTCTTTAAATCTTGAGAAATGGAACTAATTCCTGCTGGAGATTCCCAAACCGGCTGACTGTTTGTTTTTAATAACGGCGTCACTTTAAATCCGGCATCTTTTGCAGTAATGATTCCGCTGCTTCCCAAAAGAGGAATTGTATATTGACTTTTATGTAATTTAATAACCGTTGTGTCAATTGTTTTTTCAAATTCAGTAACGAGATAATCCGGCGCATTTGTTTCGCTTTCCTGAACAAGTGTTTGTTTGGTAAAACCTAAACCTAATTTAGCTGTAATTGGGGTTAACGCTGTGTTGGTTTCAGGTTCTGCCAAAAGCATTACGTTTTTTCCCTGATCGATATATTGGCTGATGCGATCAATGGCTCCCTGACTTAACTGCGTTTTGGGATCGGCAACAATTAAAATATCAGTTTGTTGCGGAATATTCTGTGCATTAATATCTACAGAAGCAACATCAAATCCCTGATTGATTAAAGAGTTTCTGAAGGTTATTTCTTTGAAACCTATTTTGTAATTTTTGTCTCCATTTTTTTCAATGCTTCTTTCCATGTTTCCTGTAGCAAAAACAATTTTTACGGGAGTTGTAACCAAACGTTTTAATGAAGCTGAAATTTCTTTTTCAAAAGGAATTTTAAACATGTCATCGTACATACGTAAATACGTTTTCTTTCCGTTGTATTCAACCGTTCTCACAACTCTGTTTTGTTCTGGTTTTAAGTTGATTATTTTGTTTATTTCGTCAGGAGAGTATAATTTTTTTAGTTTTATATCCTGAGTTTCCAGCAATTTTTCTGCCAGTTGTTTGTCATTCAATCCCGGATTTTGCTCATACAAGGCTGTGTTTGTAGACGTATCGTAATAATACACATAATCCATTTGTATCTGAGGTAAAAAACGAGAGTATTTGTCAAAACTGGCAAAATCCTGATTTTGAGAATACGGCATACCCATATAATAATTAATATCTAACAGGTTGACATAAGTGGTGATTTTGATAGGCCCGTCGATCTTTTTTACAATTTCCTGACTTGCTTTGGTTAGTGTTCTGTCGTTTGTGCGCGTCATATCTGCATAAAAAGTCAAAGGAGCTCTGGAAGTAATATAACCAAGTGAAAAAATTGCAACGACTAATCCGCTATATTTTAAAACTCTTTTTGAAACAGTCTGAGCATCTCTGCCTGTTTGTAATTTAAAAATACTCAAACCAATAAAAAGCGTACTCACCAAAATAAAGTAAAGCACATCTTTACTCACAATAAGCCCTTCGATCATTTCATTGGCGCGGCCGGAAATAGAAAGGAAATATGTTAGATCTTTGACATAATCAATATCCTGCCATAGTTTGCCTACAAAGTTTAAACCCGCTAAAACTACTAAAGTACTAATGGCAGCCACAACCTGATAAGAAGTAAGACAAGACATGAACAAACCAATTGCAGCGTATGTGCAAACCAATAAATACAAGCCCAAAAGGCCTGATAAAACAAAACTAATGTCTAAATTATCAATACAAAAATAAGCGGAGACACCAATTAAACCCAGAATTGCCATAAATAATAAGCAGTAACCGGCAATGGCGAGGAATTTACCCAATACGATATCTTTAATTTGGATGGGTGATGAAAGTAAAAGTTTGATAGAACCGCTATTGATTTCGCGGCTTATTAATCCCATTGTCAATAGGGGAACATAGAGGTATAAATAATTTTGCATTTCGGTAAAAAGACCACTAAATCCAGAAAATATGACTTGTGTCATGTTATCCATGTTTTGTCCCATTTTTTGACCCTTTTCAAAACGTTCGAGTGTGTCAAAGAATTTCCAGCTCGACTGGATCGAAAATATTACTAAAACAACCCATGCAACAGGCGAATAAAACATGGTGTTGAGTTCTGTTTTAGCGATTCTATATATTGTTTTCATTTGTTTATTTTTTAAGAAGTAGGAGAGTTTTTAGAAGGCGCTTTTTTAGATAATTGTGCAAAAATTTCATCAAGAGAAACTTTCTCGAATTGAATTTCACGCAATTTCCAATTGTTATAAACGCTGAGCGCTACAATTTTTTCGGCAATTTCCTGTGTACCTTCAAAAGTGATCTGCATTTTTTTATCCGAAAGAAAAACAGCATTTAGAACTTCAGGAATATCTTTGATAACCTTAATTTCAGGTGGATTTTCGAAACTAGCCGTTAATGTATTGGCTTCAATATGATTGTTAAAAGCTTCGAGAGAATCTGCAAAAACCATGTGTCCGTTTTCGATCATTCTAATTTCCTGACAGGTTGCCTGAACTTCAGATAAAATGTGAGAAGAGAAGATAACCGCTTTATCTTTTGAGATTTTCTTGATTAAATTTCTAACTTCTAAAATCTGGTTAGGATCCAGTCCGTTTGTTGGCTCATCTAAAACTATTAATTTCGGTTCGTGAATAATGGCCTGTGCAATACCCACACGCTGTCTGTATCCTCCTGATAAATTGCGGATTAAACGATTGCTGAAATGTGAAATTCCGCATTGTTCCTTAGCTCTTTCCACGGCATTTTTTAAATCTTCTTTTTTTACATGACGTAATTCTGCACAATGCGTTAAGTATTCATTTACTGTTAAATCTAAATGCAAAGGTGGCGTTTGAGGCAAAAATCCAATTAGTTTTTTAGCTTCAACCGGGTTTTCTTTTAAATTAATTCCGTCGATAAAAATATTGCCTTTGGTTTGGTTTAAAACTCCGCAAAGAATATTCATTGTGGTCGATTTTCCTGCTCCGTTAGATCCCAGAAGCCCTAAAATCCTGTTTTCTTTGATTTCAAAACTAATATTTTGTATCGCCCAATCCTTACTATATTGATGCGACAAGTCCTCAACTCTTACAATTGTTGTTTCCATAGTGTTTTTTAAAATGCAGGAATGTATTTTTACTGAAAACACATTCCCGCATTATTTTAATATTTAGTATCCTGTATTTTGAATTAAGAAGGGATTCGAACGAATAGCATCTTCGGGAATTGGATATAAATTATCCGTAGATTTCCAGATTTTATCGGCTAAAACAGAAAGTGTTTCATCAAGTTTTCCGGTTCTTTTAAGATCCAGCCATCTGTGACCGCATTCTGCAAAAAACTCACGTTGTCTTTCCAAAGCAATTAAATCTGATAACTGGGTAGGATCTGTTAAAGATGTTGATTCTAATAATGCTCTGTTTCTGATTACATTGATATCTTCCTGAGCGCCAGTAATATTATTTAATTTCACACGGGCTTCTGCTCTTATCAGATAAAGTTCTGCTAATCTTAATATTGTAGAACGCTCTGCAGGAGAATCATTAAAGTTATTTTTGTATTTATAGGGTGCAATGCCTAAAAAGACGCCGGCATTGTTACTGATATCAATTGTCCAGTTTGTTTTTCTGTCATCACCGGTTTCAAAAAGAGCATTCCCTTTTCTTAGTAAAAAAGTACCTCCGGCTGTAAATACAGCAGATCCTTCATAAGTATAGGTAACATTAAAGTACGGTATTTGCAGGATAGCTTCTTCGTTATCAGCAATAAACGGATTGTTGGTATCTGTTAAACCGGTAACGATTTTGTAAGTGTCGCTTTGATTTATTACGGCAGAGGCATGAGCATCAGCTTCATTCCAATTTCCTAAATACAAATTTACTCTTGCCAATAAAGTTTCGGCAGCCCATTTTGTAGCTCTGATTCTTTCGTCATCATAATTGTCATAATTAACCGGAAGATCTTTTGAAGCATCTGTAAGATCAAGAACAATTTGAGTATAAACCGCCTGCTGAGCAGTTTTTGGTGCCAAGGCAGTTACGTCTATATTTGTCGATAATATTAAAGGTACATCACCCCAGATATTGGTTAGGTAAAAATGGGCATAAGCTCTTAAGAATTTTGCTTCGGCAAGCCATTGTTTGCTTTTAGCAGGATTAAGTGTGGTGCTTTTGCTAATTCCTTCTATTACATTATTAGCATTATAAATCGTTTTATAAAATTGGCCCCACATGCTGCTCATCGATCCGTCATTTTCAGGGATTTCGTTAGAGCTGTAAACGTTGGCAATACCTGTTCTGGGAACTAACTCATCTGAAGTTTCGCCAAGAACAGAATGCAGATCATTATAATAAGCAGATTCGACCATGCTTTGGTAAATTCCGTTTACGGCAGCTTCGGCAGTAACATCTGATTGGTATACAGTTGAAGATGATAACTGATTACTTGGCAAATCAACATCTAGTGCATCATCGCAGCCTGTAAGTCCTGCTAAAAGAAAAAACGAAAATATATAGGTATATTTAGTATAATAATTTTTCATGATTTTTAGATTTAAAATGTAAACTGAGTTCCAAGAGTGATTGTACGCATAGGAGGTAAAGCCAAACCTTGCGTTTCAGGATCAAGTCCTTTGTATTTAGTAAAAGTTACCAAATTCTGGCCCTGAAGTGAAATACGAATACTCTGCAGTATTTTTTGCGTAGCAGTATCTAAAGGGATCATGTAAGAAGCACTCACATTTTTAAGTTTGATGTAAGAAGTATCTGTTATAGTGGCAGTAGAGCCTAAATAATTAAAGAAACTATTTTGAAAGCCTGAACTCAAAGCATTTCCTTGTGCCACATAATTATTATATTCATCAACCTGATAATTGCTAATGCTATACGGATAACCCGGTTGTGCCCCAGTAGTAGCCATTAAAGTGGTGCCTTCCTGTTTCACAAACTGAAATAAAAAGTCTAGTGAGAATTTTTTGTAACTAATTGTATTTGAAATTCCTCCATAATATTTAGGATAAGTTGGCCCGTAATATTGTCTGTCTCCTCTGCCAGTCTCAGCAAGTCCATTTGATATTCTGCCATCTCCGTTTACATCTTGAAACTGAGCAATTCCAGCATCATTTACACCTGTAAAAGTGTGTAAATATCGGCTGTTTAATGGTTTTCCAACGATATATTGCGTGTAGTAGCTTGTAAATTCGATACCATCAAATCTGTTCAGTTTATTAGCATTGGTCGAAATATTAAAAGAAGTAGACCAATTTAGATTTTTAGTGTGAATGTTTGTTGTACCAAGAGTAAACTCCCATCCCGTGTTTTCAACCTCAGCCGGTAAATTTGCTGTGTA
Source organism: Flavobacterium sp. AC274 (assembly GCF_979258275.1). Taxonomy (NCBI): domain Bacteria; kingdom Pseudomonadati; phylum Bacteroidota; class Flavobacteriia; order Flavobacteriales; family Flavobacteriaceae; genus Flavobacterium; species Flavobacterium sp. AC274. The sequence goes on from NZ_OZ409852.1 coordinate 2,072,366, forward strand.
TGATGTAAATCCTGCCTGTGAGCTAAGTGTATATCCCACTAATTGATTGCTGGATGTATTTTTATAATAAGCAGCAGTAAAGGAAACACGATCATTAAAGAAACTTAAATCAATAGCGGCTTCAAATTTCTTGGTTAATCCCCATTTAATGTTTGGGTTTTCAATTCTGGAAGCCATCATAGATGGATTTCCATCACCATAAGTTCGGGTGTCAAAAGTATCGGCATATTGATAATCTGGAATTTCATCGCTTCCTATTTCTCCATAACTCGAGCGGATTTTTCCAAAACTCAATACCGTAATATCTTTCATGAAATTTTCTTCTGTAAAAGCCCATGCTCCACCAATAGAACCAAAATTTCCAAAACGGTTGTTCGCTCCAAAACGGGACGAACCATCTCTTCTAAAGTTGATATTCAAAATATATTTATTGGCAATATTGTAGTTAAGTCTGCTAAAAATAGAAATGTATTTGTATTCTGAACTGCCGTTGTAAACCGTTACATTTTCTGCAGTACCTAAATTTCCAATTAAATTATCCGAGCTATAACCGCTTGAATTTACATAAGAAGGCATTTCAGATTTTCTGTTTTGCCAGGAACCTCCAACCAAAGCAGATAAATTTCCTTTCCATAATTCAGTCGTATAATTCAGCTGAGGTTCTACAGAAAAATTATTCGTGTTATTGGTCGAAACCGTATAGGATCTTGAAAAGTTCAAATCAAAACCGTTAGCTTCTGAATAGGCAAAATTACCAGACGATGCAGGCAAAGTTTGCTTGCTCTGCATTTGGGCTCTTCCGTAACCTAAATCTGTTTTAAAAGAAAATCCTTTTGCAATTTCATACTGTACGCTGAAACTTGTAATCAGGTTTATTCCTTTATCATCGACTCTTTTGCCCAAAGCGCCAATAGGGTTGATGTCGCTAAAATAATCCGGTGACCAGTACAAGCTTCCGTCTGCATTATATAAAGGACGGTTTGGAGCAGTACCCACGGCATAAGTTGTAATATCAAAGAAAGGAAGTTTGTTATTATCTGTAGCAAAAATAACAGAGGCTCCTAATCTCAGTTTTTTATCCAGCGTAGTGTGGTTGACATTAAAGTTGGTAGAAAATTTATTATAACTAAAATCTCCCGGAACTACAGTGGTTTCTTTGTGATAAGCGGCACTTAAAAGGAAATTCGTAGTATCGCTTCCACCTTTTAACGAAGCCGAAAAATTATTAAAGTTTGCTGTCCCTCCAATTAATTTTTCCTGCCAGTTGGTTTGCGCATTCGGATCCCAGTCTGTAAGGGCAATACCATTGCTATCAACATCTGCAACATCTCCATTATTGTTTAAAGCCGTTTGCAGCATATTAAGATAAGCAGGCGTATCTAATGTTTTTACCATGTGCGCTACCTCAGAAACTCCTGAATTGGTAGTTACAGTAAATTCTGTTTCTCCTGATTTTCCTTTTTTGGTCGTAATAAGTACAACACCATTTGCTCCTCTTGAACCGTAAATAGCTGTTGCATCAGCATCTTTCAATATTTCGATACTTTCAATATCATTTGGGTTGATAATGTTAAGCGGACTTGTAGATTTTTGAGCACCTTGTATCACATTATCCTGCTGTACCTGCTCTTTAATATCGTTTCCAATATAAGGAACACCATCTACAATATAAAGCGGAAGATTATTTCCTGCGATAAAATTTCTGCCTCGAATACTAATGTTCATGTCACTTCCTGCATAACCGGAAGTCTGCGTAACAAAAACACCCGGAGTTCTTCCCTGCAATGTTTGCAAAAGATTCGTTACCGGCTGTTTTTCAATGTCTTCAGAAGTTATTTTAACTACAGATCCAGTTGCTGTTCTTTTAGTAGTTGTTCCATAACCAATAACTACAATCTCGTCTAGTTTAGCTAAATCGGGCTGCATTTTAATGGTTACAGATACTTGGTTTTCAACAGTAATATCCTGAGATTTATATCCTAAATAAGATACCCTCAAAACGTGTTTTCCAGAAGGCAACTCAATATAAAATTGTCCGTCAAAATCGGATATTCCCTGTTTGTTTCCGCCCAAAAGTGTAACGGTTACGCCCGGCAATGGCAGACCATTTTCATCCAGTACTTTTCCTGCAAGCATATAATTTGCTTCGGCAGTATTTTCTTTTACTGAATTGGTTTCTGTTTTGCTGCTTTCTTTTCTGTAAATCACAACATTTTTATCTACCTGTTTATAGACAAGGTTACTGCCTTTTAGTACATAATCGAGAATGTCGCTTACAGATCTTCGTCCTTTTGGTGTATTTATTTTCGGAAAATCTTTAATAATCTGCGGTTGATACGCAAAAAGCAATCCTGTTTTATTTTCAATATTTTTAAATAAAGTCTTTATATCCTGGTTATGAAGCTCAATATCAACAGATATCGATTCTAAAGACTGACCGTTCATTTCATTTGCGAAAACCATGTGGGTGCCGCAGGTCAATAAGAAAATGTGGAATAAGCTGATTCGCATAATCTTGAGGGTTTTTTTTGACAGGTGAAATAATGGTGCATTCTTTTCCCTATCAAACGTGGTTGTTTTACAGCGTAATTTCATAAATTTGCATGTTTTTTAATGGTTACTGGTATAATTATTAAGAATCGTGGCCATCTGGTGTAGGAGCTAGATGGCTTTTTTTGGTTTTATGCTATAGGCTAGTTTTTTTAAGGTTAATTATTAATAGATTTTTATTCGCAACCTTTTCCTTCCAGAACAATTGCGCCGTTTTTTGTATAGTGATATTCCGTTTCAATAACACTGCAGACTACTTTTAGAATATGATCCAGATCTTCATCATTTAGAAAGCTCGCAGTAATTCGGCAATTTTTAATATTTTCGTTAGAAAGCGTAATAGGCACCTTATATTTTTGAGAAATAAGCGCAATCGCTTCTTCCATATTAATGTTATCCAGAATCAGGTATTTACTTTTCCATTCTACAACAGCTTCGGCATTTACCGTATTTTGTGTGTGATCAAGCGTGTTTTTATTTACCGTAATCTGCTGGTTTGGCGTAATTACGCCATATACTTTTTCGACATCACCAACCTGTACTTTACCACGGGTTACCGTAACTTCAATTTTTCCGGATTTGCTGTAAGCATTAATATTAAAAGCTGTACCTAAAACTTTGGTTTGTATTTTATCAGTATGAACGATAAACGGCTTTGTCTCGTTTCGTTTAATGTCAAAATAGGCTTCTCCGGTTAAGGTTACTTCTCTGGTTTTAGTATTAAAAGTATTCTGATTGTATTCTATGCTGCTGTTTTCATTCAGCAAAATCGTACTTCCGTCAGGCAAATGAATAAGCTGTTTGCCGCTAAAAGCTAAAATCGGATCTACTTCTTCGGCTGTTTCAGATGTTGCTGTTTTTACAGGATCAGGTGTATTTGTATAAAAGAAAACACTTCTGATGGCGAATAAAATCGTAATCGCTGCTGCAATCGACAAGATTACGCGAATTGTTTTTTTAGATGATTTTTCTCTAATCGGAATAACTTTCGTTGAAGGACTAGAAAGAATATATTTTAAAATACTATCACTTTTTTGAGTGTCTAAAAGATCCAAACCTTTATTCTCCTGAAGCAGCATAGTGATTTTTTCTTTGATGAAATCATCATGCATTCCATTACGAATAATTTCCATTAGCTGCTGTTTTTCTACTTCAGAAATTGTATTCTGTAAATAGCTTTCCAATAATTCTTCAAATACTTTTTGATGCATTTGCTTTGTAATTATGAGTTAATATTAGTTTTATAAATGGTAAACCTGGGGAAGTTTAAAATTTAAATTCAAAAAAAAAAAGGAAATTCCAATATTTAAATTCCAAAAAATGGAATCTTTAAATTTATAATCCCAATATTGAAATTTCGTTTTCAGTGATAGGAAACTCTAAAAACTAAACCCTAAACATTGGAATTTGGAATTTAAATATTGGAATTTCCCCCTTAAATTCTTGTTCTTTATTATAAAGACGATTGAAAAAGAGGGAGGGAGTAGTCGAAAGTGAAAAAAATGTAAAAAAATCGTAAAAAAAATAATTTGCGAATGTTTAAAGGTGTTTTCCGAAGTAAATTCAAATACTTGAAAACAAAAATAAAGACATAAAAAGATTCATGTAAGGCGAAATTTTAAAACGGACAAATTTTAAAGCCTGAGCCATGTGTTTTTTAACGGTTTCTGTAGAAATGCCTAAATTCTCTCCAATTTTCTGATGACTTAAACCTTCCATCTTCGCCATTTTGTAGATTTTTTGCTGCTGTGGCGGAAGCTGTTCAATAATTTGATTTAAAATAACATTGTACTGATCGTCTTTAATTGCCGTATCAGTATCATCAGCAGCACTATTTTTATAAGTTATATCAGAAGCCATATTCGTTTCGCGGGCTATTTTTTTGATCATATCAAAAATATGATTGCGGGAAATAATGAAAAGATAATTTTCAAAATTGGTTATTTCGGCTGCCTTTTCCTGATTCTGCCAAATTTTTAAAAATACATCCTGAACAGCTTCTTCAGCCAGAACTTTTGATTTTGTTATTTTTAAAGCTGTACCGTAAACCAAATTTTTATAACGATTGTATAATTCCGTAAAAGCCAGCTCGCTTCCCTGAGATAACTCATGAAGAAGTTTATTTTCGTCAAAACTGGAGTTTAAAGACATAATCAGAATGATTTATTCACTTTAGCAATATTATTAATTTTTTGGATACTCAAATATTCTTTATTTCTAATCGCCTCTATAAATGCTGAATTGTTAATTTATAAGCAAGAAATCTTTAATTTTTTTAAAAAACGGAATATTCTTTTGCAGAAGATTCAAATATTTGCAAATCTCTGTTTAGTGAATTGTAGGTTAAGTCTTGTTTTAATTGAGAATCAGCAAAGATTTAAATTGAAAATAAGTCATTTTTTGAAGAATCTTTAGAAATTAATTATAGAATTGATTTAATTGAAAGTGAAGGAATTGTAAACGATATTTTATGATTTTAAAAAGGGCTTAAAATCAAAAAAAATATTTTGTTATCATTTAATTACTAAGTTTGGATTTAAATTAAAACCCATGACAAATAAAATTATACTACTTTTTATAGCTTACAGTGGAGTTGTTTTTGCACAGGCAATTAAAAAACCTCTGGTAAGTGCGATAATCATAAAGGATTTAAAAACAGATATGTACGAAATGGCCGGCGATCATTTTAACGGTCGCGAAGCCGGAACTTTAGACGAATTAAAAGTGTCGATGTGGCTGGCCAATAAAGCCAAAGAAGCGGGAATGTCGCCAGCCGGAGATGACGGAACTTTTTTCCAGTTTTTTGATTTATACAGACATCAGGTTACCGCAAATACAACATTTAAAATAGGGGAAAAACAGTTCAAATTGTGGAGCGAAGTTTTAATAGCCGAAACTACAAATATCAAAGTCAATGCTCCGTTAATTTATTTAGGAACTTCATCAACTCAGGAAATTGACAAAATTGATATTAAGGGAAAAGCCGTTGTTTTATTAGCTTCGAAAGAAGGAATTCCGGATGAGATTTCGCTTTTTGACAGACGTTATCCCGGACTTGTAAAACAAAAATATTATGAATTTTTAATTCAGAAAGGAGCCGTTGCACTTATTATTGTAGCCGATGAATTAGGAGAAAAAAGCTGGTCGCAGGTAGAGCCGCAAATGACGAGAGGCGTTTACGGAATTCAGGGTTTTAGGGATAAAATTCCGGTGCCGCCAAGAATGCCTGTTTTTTGGCTGCACAACGATCAGTTAGAATTTCTAAAAAACTCAAAAGATAATTTATCTGCCGAAGTCGTTTCAGAAACCTACAAATATCCCTCTGTAAATGTGGTTGGAAAAATAGAAGGAACTGATGCTAAATTGAAAAATGAATATGTACTTTTTAGCGGTCATCAGGATCATGATGGCGTGAGACAAAAATACGGTCAGGATTCTATTTACAATGGTGCAGACGATAATGCAAGTACGTGTGTAGCGATGCTGGCAATGGCAAGAGCGTATAAAAAACAACCCGGCAAAAGAACTGCTTTATTTGTTTTTCATGGTGCAGAAGAACGTGGTTTATTAGGATCAAGCTGGTATGCTGAACATCCTACAGTTCCTGAAAAAGATATTGTTGCGGTTTTAAACGGAGACATGATTGGCCGAAATAATGTGAATCAGGCAGCACTTTTAGGTTCGACTCCGCCACACGAAAATTCCTCAGATCTCGTTGCGATTGCGAAAAAAGCGAATGACGAAGGTCCGAAATTTGAATTGGATAAATTGTGGGACAAACCAGAACATCCGGAGTATTTTTTCTTCCGTTCAGACCATTTGCCATATGTACGCAAGGGAATTCCGGCTGTGTTTTTTACCAGTGTTTTGCACAGTCAATACCACACACCAATGGATGAATCTGAAAACATTGACTATACAAAACTCCACAAAATGACAGAATGGATGTACCGCACCGGATGGATTTTATCGAATGATGCAAACAGACCCAAACTTTTACCAAAGGCGGATTTGGAGCGATAATATATTTAGAAAAAAGGAGACTTTCTTAAATTAGAAAAGTCTCCTTTTTTTATTTCTGATTTGAAATCTCCACTAAATATTCAAACTCCCTTTTTATTTCTTTTTCTGCTTCAAGCAAATAATCAGTCGAAAATGGCGCGCCACAATCTTCGCTATCGAGTTGGTAAATCAATTTCTGATCTAAAAAATAATATCTGTTTACTGTTATTTCTGCTTTATTAAAATCGAATACTTCGGTATCGTTATTACTTTTCATGGCAATAGAATCATAATACATGGGGCGATTGTATTGGTAGTATTTGTCAAAAACAAAAGATAATTTTTGATTTTCTAAATGGTAAACCGTTAGTTTTTGAAAAGTTTCACTCAAATAATGCGTGGTGATTTTTTCCAGTTTTCCGTTTTTATAATAAAATTTTGCTTCTCCGCCTTCTGCCGTTTCCCACAAACTTTTGGTTTTTATAGTCCAGTTTTTTATGGAATTAATCCGTTTAGAATTTTTTAAAACCGGACTTAATTGCTTTTTTAAATCTTCATTTAAATAAATAGTATCCCGTTTAGAATTTTCAACCGCTTGATTTTTGCTTCTAAAAACCGAATTACAGCTCAGATTATAAATAGTAAAAAGGCTAAAAATCAAATATAAAAATAAGTTTTTCATTTGCTGTAAATATCAATATTATGCCAAAGGCTGAACGGCGTCGATTAGTTTGTGAATTTTAATCAAAATTTGTTCTTCATATTCCAGCTGTTTTTGTTCGCTTTTTTTCCGGAACTAAAATTTTCGCTAATAAAATAACTCTTTACAAAATGACTTTTTTTGGCGCCTAAACTATAATGCCAGCTTCCCATGTACGAACTTACAAAAATTACAGCTTCTTCGAGTTTCATTATCTTTTTTTCTGAAAAAAACGGAATCGTTCTGTAAACAGCATTGCTTCGTATATCAAAAGTATAACGAATTTTGGCTCTTATTATAATATCATATAAACTGTGCAATACGCCATAAATCAATAATACAGCAATAGAATATCGCATTACTTCGCTTAGTATTTCACCCAATAATGCCAAAAGAATTCCCGCTGCAAAAATTCCTGCCAAAAACCACTGTGATACATTTTGTAGCGGTTTTACAGGCTGAAGAGAAAACCAGTTTAGATTTTCTTCAATTCCGTATTTATCTCGAATGTTCATTGAGCCTCATTATTTCGTCAATTTCATTTACCAGATTTTGCATCGATCTTTTTGTAAATCCTTGTGCAATCATGGCTGCTTTTTCTTCTCCGTTTTTTAAATAATAGACATTCAAACAGGTATTTGTCGTAATTAAATATTGTGTAATGCGCACCAATTCAAAGTTTAAAAAGTCTTTTAGCGGAATACGAACAACAGGATTTATTAATCCCACTTTTACCGTAATCTCATTTTTGTCCAAATCGATGACAACATGTTTCATCCAGATCGAAATAAAACAAAGAACCGCCAAAATGCCAAAAATCCAGACCATGATGATTTCATTTATCCAAATACCCACAATGGCAAAAGCCGCCATACCAAAACTCACAATCAATCCAAAAATGTATTGCTTTTTCATGATATACTGATTGCCGTTTTTTGTAAAATGTTGAAGTTCCATAACTTTATTCTATGTTGATGCCATCTATTACAAGTCCGCTGCAATTAAGAGATAAATAGGCACTCGAATAATCATTTGTAAACTGGTCTGTTAATGCATCTAAAGTTGCCTTTTTAAATTCAATTTTTCGCGCAGGCGTTTTTCCGTTAGTATCAGTCATCATAATTTGTCCGTCAAGCCCTTTTTTGTTTTTCGCAAAAGCAGTTAATAAATTAATATCATGGCGTTCTAAATCTATCGCGATATAATAATTTTTCTGAATAGAATCTTTGGCTGTAAGATTGGCCGATTTGCTAAAAGAAATACTGGAAGATCGAACCTGCACCGTGATCGGTTTATTTCCGTCTTTAACCATGATTTCAATTTTTGTATGTTTATCATCAAGTTGTTGCCCATATGCAATTCCCGTTAAAAAACAAAAGAAGAGTAGCAGTAAAGAAAGTTTTTTCTTATTCATAATAGAATTCATTTTAAAATAATTAATTAGAACAAGATTACGCTATACAGGAGCCATTAACAATTGGGAATTGGTAAATGGATGGTTTTGGTTTTTGTTTGGTTCATTCTGAAATATATTGCGAATCCTGTAGGTTTTTTATTTCTTTTAAGATGTTCTCATTTAGAGTTTTATGAATTTAAAATCGATACCGAAATGTTTGGTAAATCAAACACAATTTGTATTTTGCCGGTATTAATGATTATTTATGTATCAAATTTTTACTAGTATTTTAGATAAAAACAGCAAATTAAAGTTCCTTTTATACCTTTTGGTTTCGTTTTTATTTGCAATATCAATTCAGGCACAAAATATTTCTGCAGTTGAAAAAATGGCTGCAAAAGGATATGCCAAACGTTTTTCTGATACTGTTGCCTGTCTTAAAATTCAGCAGCAGGCGCTTCAATTGGCTATAAAAAATAAAAGCAAAGAAGATGAAATAATTTCATACGCCTACATGGCCATGACACAAAGGCGATTGCTGCATCTTAAAGAATTTTTGCACTATGCAGATACCGCTTATTTTTTGGCACAAAAAGTTAAAAACATAAGGGCTAAGGCACAAGCAGCTGCCGCAATGGGATCTTTAAAATCTTATATTGATGATAAACCTCAGGCACTGAATTATTTGTTAGATTCTTATAAATTATTTTCGAAGATAAATGCACACGATCAATGTGCAAAAATTGCTTCGGATATCTCTTATCTTTTTTCGCCTGCATCGCCAACAAAAGTCGAAAAGTATACACGTGAAGCCATGAAACATGCCGAAAAATCTGGTGATCCCGAAAGCCAGATGTATGCGAGACTGGCTTTTGGAAGTTTTTTAACCGATAATATTGAAACCGAAGGAATAAAAGACTGGGAATCGACTTTAAATTTTTTTCAGGAAACGGTATCCTTTGCTGAAAAAAATGAAGCTAAAATAGTCAGCAAAAGTAATATTGGCATAGCATATATAAATCTGGCTGATCTGTATACAAAAGGGCCTCAGCCTATTAATGAAAAAGCTTTTTTGCAGAATCTGGAAAAAGCAACCGTAATTGCTAAAAAATATAATATTAAAATTATATACCGAAGCGCGATAGGTTTAAAGGGATTTTATTTTACGCAAAAAGGCGATTATATTAAAGCCGAACTTTTATTTATTGACGGTATCAAGTATCAAAAAAGTCTTCCTTATACGGATAATTATCTTTTGGCCACTTTTTATGATTGCTTAAAAGAAGTTTCGGTTAAGCGAAGAGATTTTGAAGCCTATTATGGTTACGATACGTTATTTACAAAATACAACCAGTTAAAGTACAAAGAATCAACGCAGTCAATTCTTCAAAATGCAGATGCGAGATATGAATCTGCAAAAAAAATAGAACGTATCAAACAGCTTGAACTTGAAAATGAACTCGAGCAGCAAAATAAATTATTAGGTTACGGAATTGCCGGCGTTTTGTTAATTGGACTCGTTTTTATGTTTCGTTCGTATCATTATCGTCAGCGGTATTATCAAAATCGGGAAGAATTTTTGCAGCAGGAACAAGCCAACAGCGAATTGAAAATGCAGTTAATGGAAAAAGAAACAATCGAAAATTTGTCGGCAAGATTATTTCTTGAACGACGATTGCTTCGCTCGCAAATGGATCCGCATTTTATTTTTAATGCTTTGGGAAATATCCAAAGTATGATCCTTCAAAAAGATACCGTTCCCGCCGTTTCGTATCTCAATAAATTTGCTAAACTTACCAGACAGGTTTTGGAGCAATCCAGAAAAGAAACCATATCGCTGAAAGAAGAAATAAATACCTTAAAAAATTATATCGAATTACAGCAGCTCCGTTTAAATAATGGGTTTGATTATGTAATTGAATGTGCCGATGAAGTAGAAAAGGACATTCTGATACCGCCATTATTGATTCAGCCTTTTATAGAAAATGCAGTCGAACACGGTTTAAAACCACAGGCAAATCATATAAGAGGACTGATCGAAATTTATTTTGCACTGGATGAAAACGGAAGCAATTTAATTTGCACTATTAAAGATAACGGAATAGGATTGGCGGCATCCAGGAAACTGAAAATTAATGATACGCACGAATCTCTTTCGACCACAATTACAGACGAAAGACTGGCAAAAATGAAAAAAGAAAACCCAAATGCCGGTTTTAAAGTTATAGAACGTGATAATGTTACAGACGGGCAGGGTTGTATCGTAATTTTAAATATTCCGACATTATGATTTATAAAGCGATAATTATTGAAGACGAAAACAGGCTTAGAGAAGCCTTATCGATTATGCTCGAAATGGTGGCTGGAGATTTGGTTCAGATAATTGGTTATGCAGAAAGTGTTGACGAGGCAAAAAAAATGATCGACAGACTAAAACCTGATCTCGTTTTTATGGATATTATGCTGAAGGACGGAACTGGTTTTGAGGTACTTCAGCAACTTACTTTTCAATCTTTTCATCTCATTTTTACAACCGCTTATGAGCAGCATGCCGTAAATGCTTTTAAGTATAGCGCCATAGATTATTTGCTCAAGCCCATTGATCCGCAGGAATTAAAAATGGCAATCGACCGAATTGCAGTTTTAAAAGAAAGAGTTCTTGAAAACCAGCAAATTAATGAGCTTCAAACTAATCTCTCTAAAACACCGGACAGGATTGTATTGCCCACGCAGGAAGCGATGTATGTGGTAAAATTAGATCACATTATCAGATGCGAAACTTCGGGTTCTTATACCACATTTTTTCTTGTAGATGGCAGAAAAATAATGGTTTCCAAACCGTTAAAGAATTACGAAGACATTCTGGTTCCGCCCTTGTTTTTTCGCGTTCATCAGTCGCATCTCATCAATATAAACGCCATTTTAAGTTATTCGCGAGAAGGAATGATACACATGAATGACAAATCTGCCGTGCCTGTTTCGAGAGGAAAAAAAGAGCAGTTTTTTAAATTAATGAAAGATGAATTATAATGATATAGCTCTTGACGGATTATACATTCAAGTGCTACAAATACCAATTAAAAGCTACCAGTAACAAAGTGTTTGCTTGAAGTTTCCGGTGTTGTATTTATTTTTGAACCATACAAATAAATAGAACAATGGATAAAAAAACATTATCAATCCTGAGCTACATCACCATTATTGGTTGGATTATAGCCTATGTAAAAAGCAAAGATTTAACGCCAAAAAGTGATTTGGTAACCTATCACCTTAAACAAGGCTTCGGAATTTTTCTGGTATCATTTGCTGTAAATATTGTGCTTTCTGTAATCGTATTTTCGATTACTTCACTTTATTTTCTGAATTATATTGGTTACGCTATTTTCATTTTATGGATTTTCGGAATCATAAATGCAGCCAACGAGCAAAAGAAACCTATTCCGGTTATCGGGAAAATTTTTGAGGATAAATTTGGTTTTATCAACTAAATCTAATCTCCCTTTTTAATTTTGGTTTTTGAATATTTAAAACCAAATTCTGCTTCTTTTTTAACTTGTAGTTTTTATATGAAGTAAAGTTTTTTTGAAGGCAAAATCGCTGGAAATAAATTCGGAATTTAATTTGGAAAATCAAAAGAGAGATAATTTATAATTGTCTCTTTTTTTTATAAATAAGCTAATTAGGAAAAAAATAACATAAAAAAAGGACGTTCGTATTATTTAAATACCTGATAATGAATTATTTGATTACGATTGGTCAAATTCTAATGTTATTCTAATGTTGCGCTTTCAATTTAGTTTTAACTTGCGCACCCACGAAAAAACGGTATAAAAATCAGCTTAAATAAGAGCGGTTTTGTATACAAAATGAGATCTGTTTTTTTGGGTAAAAAGTAAATTTAGAAACGATAGAATGCTGAACAAAATTAAAAATAGTCTTTTATGCAAATGCCTTCAGGTGTTGCTAATTGGGTACTTTTTAATGAGCAGTATGAACATGTCTAATAGTCTGAGCCAAATCATTAAAGAAAATACAGAACAAGATTCTATTAAGGGAATGACCTGCAATTTTCTAAAAAAGATTTTTAAATGTGACGGTATTACCGAAGAAAAAAATGATTTTGAATCTAAAGATGCAAAGACTGCTAAAGTTGCAAAAGGTATTCCTTCATTAGATTATTTAATTCCTTTAAGTGCTTCATTGCCTGATTTATATATTAAAACAGGGACTAAAGGAAAAAATTATATAAATAACCCGATTTTCACTTTCGGTTTTCATGGCAAAATTCATTTGCCACCTCCTCAATTCATAGTATAAATACTCTCTTTTTTTCGGATTAGAAGCAATTCTAAAATCCTTTATATGGCATTTGCCGTATATATTATCTATCTATTAATCTTGTATTTATATATAAATTCATGACACCATTTAAACGTTTTATTAATTTACTAAAACTAGATAAACGCGACGTATATCAAATTATTTTTTACGCTGCTTTTGCCGGTTTGGTCAACCTTTCGCTGCCATTGGGAATCCAGGCTATTATAAATTTTATACAAAGCGGTCAGCTTAGTGTTTCCTGGATTGTACTTGTATTTTTAGTTACTGTCGGAGTAGGATTTGGAGGTGTTCTCGTTATTTTACAGCTTCGAATTGTGGAGAATTTGCAACAGCGAATTTTTGTACGATCCTCATTTGAATTTGCTTACAGAATGCCTTTAATAAAATTTAAGGAAATGTATTCTGAATATGCTCCCGAAAAAGCAAATCGCTTTTTTGATACTTTGATGGTACAAAAAGGAACCGCAAAACTTTTATTAGACTTTTGTACCGCTTTTTTGCAGGTAGGTCTTGGGATTATATTATTGGTTTTATACCATTCTTTCTTTACCGTAATTGGGCTTTTCTTTATCGCCATTTTATATATCATTTTTAAATTTTCATACAGAGACGGTCTTGAAACCAGTCTTAACGAATCGAAATTTAAATACAAAGTCGCGGCCTGGCTTCAGGAAATAGCACGCAACCGCGAAAGCTTCCGCAAAAAAGGAAGTTTCGAATATGCTCTCGAAAGAAATGATAGTTACGTAAGTCAATACGTCAATTACCGCGAAAAGCATTTTCAGGTAATGAAAAAACAATACATTCAGCTTACTATTTTTAAAGTAATAGTTACGGCTGCCCTGTTGTCGATTGGTGGTTTTCTGGTAATTCACCATCAAATGAACATTGGGCAGTTTGTAGCTGCTGAAATTGTTATTGTGTTGTTAATCAATTCTGTAGAAAAAATAATCTTTGGTCTGGAATCTTTTTATGATGTACTGACTTCTGTAGAAAAAATTGGTCAGGTAACGGATATGGAAATATCCTGTATTCCGAAAACAGCAACAGTAACCGAAACCGGAATTACAATCGAAACCGAAAGTATTGCCTATAATTATCCGGGTTATAATAAAAAATCACTTAAAAATATTAATCTGAAAATCGCTCAGGGCGAAAAAATAGTATTACGAGGAACAAACGGAGCAGGAAAAAGTACCTTATTACGTTTACTTTCCGGTTTACTTGAACCTGAAAGTGGTGCTATGTATGTGACAGATAATTACATGAACCGTCTTGACGAAGATGCATACAGAGCGCAGGCCGGAACTTTCCTGCAGGGTGATACGCTTTTTGCCGGAACCATTAGAGAAAATATTCTTTTTGGAAATAAAACCATTAATAATGATGATTTAAAATGGGCTTTAGATAATGTTTGCCTTACTCCTTATATCAAAACTTTTCCAAACGGACTTGAAAATCAGATTCATCCGGGTGGGGGAGAACTTTCGGCATCCGATATTCAAAAAATATTGTTGGCACGAAGCATTGTTCATAAACCGAATATATTGTTTCTAGAAGATCCTGTTGATAAAATGGACGAATTAACTTCGGGTAAAATCATTGAATTTTTACTTTCTGAAGAAAATAACTGGACGGTAATTGTGACTTCTAAAAATGATATTTGGATGGACAAATGCGACCGTATGATCACGATTGATGACGGAAAAATTATTAACGACATAAAGCTTTAATCATGCTCAATATATCTAAAGATAATAATATACTCATAACTCCGGGACAATACGCTTCTATTACCAGCGTTGCCCGCAGACCACATTATAAAATTTTAAACAGAGTAATAGTTGGTTTTTTACTATTTGCTGTTGCCTGCCTTTTTCTACCGTGGACTCAAAATATTTCAGGGAGTGGTTCTGTTACAACTTTAAAACCGGATCAAAGACCTCAGACCGTCCATAATGCCATTGCCGGAAGAATCGAAAAATGGTACGTTCAGGAAGGTGATTATGTAAAAAAAGGAGACACGATTTTGTTTATTTCTGAAACCAAAGAAGATTATTTAGATCCGAATCTGGTTGGAAATACAAAAGATCAGGTGGATGCAAAAAAAATGGCCGTAGAATCATACGGTGATAAAGTAAACTCACTTGATGTTCAGGCACAGTCGCTTAATACAGAAAGAGAATTAAAACTACAACAGGCTCAGAATAAAATAAAACAGGCGCACTTAAAAATTAAAAGTGACAGTATGGATCTTGAAGCTGTAAAAACGCAATTAAGAATCGCTACTACTCAATTTAATCGTTCGACAGCACTTAACAAAGAAGGTTTAAAACCACTTACAGATGTCGAACAAAAAAGATTAAAACTTCAGGAATCTGAAGCGTATATCATTACACAGCAAAACAAACTTTTGAGCAGTAAAAACGAACTGATCAATGCGAAAGTCGAAATAAATAGAATTACAGCCGAATATACTGAGAAAATTTCGAAATCAAAAAGCGATAAGTTTACTGCTTTAAGTACGCAATATGATACTAAAGCCCAGGTCAATAAACTGCAAAATCAATATGTAAACTATAGTTTAAGAAACGGTATGTATTATATTACGGCTCCGCAAAGCGGTTACGTAAATCGTGCTTTATTGGCGGGTCTTGGGGAAACAATTAAAGAAGGAACTCCGGTTGTAAGTATTATGCCATCAAGCTATGATATTGCGGTAGAAACTTATGTAGATCCTATCGATCTTCCGTTGGTGCATCGTGGTGCAAAAGTTAGAGTTTGGTTTGATGGATGGCCAAGAATTGTATTTTCGGGCTGGCCTGGATTGTCTTATGGAACTTTTGGCGGAAGAATTGTAGCAATTGAAAACTTTATAAGTGCCAACGGAAAATACAGAGTGCTTATTTCTCCGGATGGTAAAGATCAAAAATGGCCAAAAGAATTGAGTATTGGTGCCGGGGCACAAAGTATCGCCTTATTAGAAACAGTTTCTGTATGGTATGAAATATGGCGTAACCTAAATGGTTTTCCGCCAAATTATTATAAGTCAGATGAAAAAGCAGCAAATGGAAAAGAGAAAAAATAAAATAAGATACGTTGTGTTTTCTTTTTTGTTTTTCCTTGGTTTTCATTCATACAGTCAGGATTTTAACAAAGAAGAACTAAGCTACAGCGAATTTTTAGGATACGTAAAAAAATACCACCCGCTGGTAAAACAAGCCAATCTTGAAGTAAGTAATGCGCAGGCAAAACTTATGGTGGCGCGTGGTGGTTTTGATCCAAAAATTGAAGTAGATTACAATAAGAAAGAATTTAAAGGAACAGAATATTATTCGCTGTTAAACAGCAGTTTCAAAATTCCAACCTGGTATGGAATTGAAGTTAAAGCAGGATTTGATGATACAGACGGGCAATATTACAACCCGCAAAATCGTACGCCAGAGGCAGGATTAACTTCTCTTGGAATTAGTGTGGCTCTGGGGCAGGGAATGTTCATCAACCAGCGTATGGCCGATGTAAGAGAAGGTAAACTACAGATAAAATTAAGCGATGCCGAACGAAAATTAAAAGCGATAGCCGTTTTATACAAAGCAAGCGAGGCTTATTTTGAATGGAGGAAAAGCTTTAATGAAGCCGAACTTTATAAAAGTTATCTGGGTTTTGCCAGTACCCGTTTTGAAGGCGTAAAAAAACTGATTGAACTTGGTGATTCTCCCGCAATTGATAGTGTCGAAGCTAAAATTACAGTCCGGAACAGACAATTGAATGTTGAAAACGGAAACTTGAAATTGGCAAAAGCCAGACTTAATCTTTCAAATTATTTATGGATTGAAAATGTTCCGGTAGAATTGGAAGATCATGTAAAACCGGAACAAAATTTAATTGAAACTGTTGAAGAAACGCTAAAAACAGATGCGATGATGGTAAATATTGAAACATTAGAATCGCATCCTAAAATACAAGCTTTAGAGACTAAATTATCAATATTGGAAATCAACAGAAAATTAAAAGCAAATTCGCTTTTGCCAAAGGTCAATGTTGGTTACAATTATATTTCAGAACCCGTTTATTTTGATTCTTTTAATGCCGATGATTACAAATTTAATATTGATTTCAGCATTCCGATTTTTTGAGAAAAGAACGCGGAAGCTTAAAACTGGCTAAATTAAAAATACAGGATCTAAAGTTTGATATTGATCAGCAAAGACTAGAACTTAAAAACAAAATAAAAGCACAGCAAACTGAAATTACATCCTTGAAAAAGCAAAAAGATGTTATTGACAGTCTGGTAAAAGATTATTTGACAATGCTAAATTCTGAAGAGAAATTGTTTTCATTTGGCGAAAGCTCCATTTTCCTGATCAATTCGAGAGAGAATAATCTGGTGAGTGCAAAACTGTCTCAAATTGGTATTGAAAATCAGTTTTATATTTCAAATGCCGAGTTGTATAAGATACTGGCAAATCCGGATTGATTTTATTTTTTTAATAGTTAATTGTTTAAAGAGAAACCTGTGAATTTTTATTTACAGGTTTTTTTATATAGTTAATTTATAGGTAAAAATCTTAAATAACAAACTAATTAAAATCAAAACAATAGATTTTATCTATTAAAGTAGATTGATATAATATTCATAACGCATACATCCTTTTTATTTTGTTTGTAAATTAGTAGTATCGAAAATTATACAAAAACAAAAAAATAAAAAATTTGTAAATCATGGAAAATCAATCAAATGACATCAGTAAGTGCCCTTTTCATAATGGCAGTATGGATAATGCAGCTGCAACAGGCACAAAAAACCGTGACTGGTGGCCCAATCAGTTAAAGGTAAGTATCCTGAGACAGCATTCGCCACTTTCAGACCCTATGAATAAAGATTTCAATTATGCAGAAGCATTTAAAAGTCTTGATCTTGAAGCAGTAAAAAAAGATTTGCATGCACTTATGACAGATTCGCAAGATTGGTGGCCTGCAGACTTTGGTCATTACGGAGGTTTATTCATTCGAATGGCATGGCATAGCGCAGGAACTTATCGTGTACAGGATGGCCGCGGTGGTGCAGGTGCGGGGCAACAACGTTTTGCTCCTCTAAATAGTTGGCCGGATAACGTAAGTCTTGATAAAGCAAGAAGACTTTTATGGCCTATTAAACAGAAATACGGACAAAAAATTTCATGGGCAGATTTAATGATATTAACCGGAAATGTAGCTTTAGAATCTATGGGCTTTAAAACTTTCGGTTTTGCGGGAGGACGCGCTGATGTATGGGAACCGGATGAAGCTGTTTATTGGGGTTCGGAAACTACATGGTTAGGTGGAGATGAACGTTATAGTGATGGTTCTGAAGGAGTACCAAAAGAGCATGGCGTTGTATCTTCTGATGATGATGCAGATGGTCATGTTCACTCCAGAAATTTAGAAAATCCTCTTGCTGCTGTACAAATGGGACTTATATATGTAAACCCTGAAGGTCCTGACGGAAATCCTGATCCTATTGCTGCAGCCAAAGATATTAGAGACACTTTTAGCCGTATGGCGATGGATGATGAAGAAACTGTAGCATTAATTGCCGGAGGACATACATTTGGAAAAACCCACGGAGCAGCTTCTTCTGATCACGTAGGGAAAGAACCAGAAGCATCAGGTCTTGAATTACAAGGATTTGGCTGGCAAAATAGTTTTGGTTCCGGAAAAGGTGCCGATGCAATTACAAGCGGATTAGAAGTTACGTGGACAAAAACGCCAACGCAATGGAGTAATAATTTCTTCGAAAATTTATTTGGTTTTGAATGGGAGCTTTCTAAAAGCCCTGCCGGAGCGCATCAATGGGTAGCAAAAAATGCCGAAGCGATTATTCCGGATGCTTTTGACAGTAGTAAAAAACATTTGCCAACAATGCTTACTACCGATTTATCATTAAGATTAGATCCTGCTTATGAAAAAATATCACGTCGTTTTCTTGAAAATCCTGATGAGTTTGCAGACGCTTTTGCCCGTGCATGGTTTAAGCTAACACATAGAGATATGGGACCTCGCGAACGTTATTTAGGACCAGAAGTTCCGCAGGAAGAATTGTTATGGCAAGATCCTATTCCAGAAGTAAACCATACATTAGTAGATGAAAATGATGTAGCTCAATTAAAAGAAAAAATACTAAATGCAGGATTGAGTACTTCTCAATTGGTGGCAACTGCATGGGCTTCGGCTTCTACATTTAGAGGTTCAGATAAACGTGGAGGTGCAAACGGTGGGCGTATAAGACTGGCTCCTCAAAAAGACTGGCAAGTAAATAATCCTGCACAACTAAAACAGGTTTTGGACAAACTTGAAGGTATTAAAGCAGAATTTGATGCAGCGCAAGTAAACAAAAAAGTTTCACTAGCCGATTTAATCGTTTTGGCAGGTTGCGCCGGTGTAGAAAAAGCAACAGGAAATACAGTTAGAGTGCCTTTTACACCAGGTCGTATGGATGCGTCTCAGGAACAAACAGATGTTGAATCATTTGGATATTTAGAACCTAAAGCAGACGGTTTTAGAAATTACAGAAAAACAAGATCAACAGTTTCTACAGAAGAGCTTCTTATTGATAAAGCAAATTTATTAACACTTACACCACCAGAATTGACTGTGCTTTTAGGAGGTTTACGTGTGTTGGATATTAATACAGATGGAAGCAAAAATGGAGTTTTTACACATCGTCCGGGTCAGTTAACTAATGATTTCTTTATAAACTTGCTTGATATGAATACCCAATGGAAAGCAGTATCAAATGATAAAGAACTTTATGCAGGAAACGATCGTAATACAGGTCAGCCAAAATGGATTGGAACTCGTGCAGATCTTGTTTTTGGATCTAATTCAGAATTAAGAGCAATAGCAGAAGTATACGCAAGTGCCGATGCACAAGCAAAATTTGTAAATGACTTTGTTGCAACATGGAACAAAGTAATGAATTTAGACAGGTTTGATTTAGCAAAATAAACATTGTTAAACATCAAAAAAAGAGGAGATTCATATCTCCTCTTTTTGTTTTTAATCTTAAAAAACCACTTCTATCGTAGTTCCGTTTCCTATGTCAGATATTATTTTTAATTTTCCTTCCAATGCATTGGTTCTCTCTTCAATATTTTTTAATCCAATACCATATTTTACTTTTTCAATATTAAATCCATTTCCATTATCCCAAATCCGAATCGTAATTTTATCTCCGGTTTTTAATAGCATTATATAACATCTTTCGGCATTCGAATATTTATTGATATTTTGCAATGCCTCCTGAATAATGCGGTAAATATGTATTTTGTTTATGCTTGATACAGAAAACCAATCTATATATTTATCTACCGATACATCAAACTTTGTATTAAACTGATTTTTTTGAGATTCAACAAGGTTTGTCACTATTTCAGGAAAACTCTTATCTTCAAAAAGCAGGTTTTGTGTTAAATTATGCGAAACTCGTCTAATTTCATTCTCTGTTTTTTCAAGTTCCTTAACCAATAGCTCTTTTTTATCTGTTTGAATTGAATCTAGTTGAATCAGATTGAATCGGGTAGTAAAAACACTATTCACAATGCCATCATGTAATTCCATTGCAATACGATTTCGTTCCTCATTGCGGGCCAATTCTGTTTCAGATTGCTGCTGTAACATCAACTGGTATATTTTTTCATTTGCTTCCTGTTGTTCTTTAATATAAAACAGTTCTTTATTTTTTGATTTCAACCGATATATTATAAAAAACACAAATGAAAAAAGAATTACAATGCCAAAGCCAATAATAATATAACTGTTTCTTTTAGATAAAATTTCATTTTTTTCTTCAACCTGATCTGTTTCAAAAGCAATTCTTGCAAATTGATTTTTTGTTATTCTTTCTACTTTTTGCAGGCTGTCATCAATTTTTAAATACTGATTTGTATAAAAGGTCTTGTTTTTGAAGTCATTCTCCATCAACAATTTTAAAGATTGAATAGTTAATTCGTTAGATTTTATTTTTTGGGATAATTCAAATCCTTGCTTAATATAATTTAACGCTTTTACAGTATCTTTTTTAAATAGAAAATATTGCCCAATATTAATTTTATTAGATATCATAATGGGTTTTATATCAAGACTATCGCTTACTCTTAACGATTCGCTCAACAGTTGATATACATTCGTATAATTTCCTGTTTTCATTTGAGAATGCCCAAGATTATCCAGCAGCATTGCATACGATTTTGGATAATTTTGTTTTAAATCCTTGATTTGTAAAGCAGTATTATATAATTGTATTGCTTTTTTATGATTGTTTAGTTTTTCATAAATCCGGCCCATATTATTGCAGCAGGAAATTCTCGATTTAATAATTTTTTCCTTTGGATAATTTTCTTTTTCAAGCTGATTTAATTGCTTTAAAGCGAGGTTGAAATATCTTAATGAATTAGAGCAGTCATTAACTTCATTCAATGAAATAGCCAACAAAACATAAGATTCATAGATTAATCGTGTATTGGTAGTTTTCGAAAGAAGCCTTAAAGCGCTGATAGCTTCAATTTCACTTTCAGAAAAAATTCCGGCATCAAATAAAATTCCGGCTTTGTATAATTGTGTTCTTCCTGAATTTAACGTATCATTTTTTATTTTGTAAAGTCTTTCAGACTGCGAATAATAACTAAAAGCACTGTCTAATTGCGATTTCTGTTCATAATAATCACCAAAAAAATAAAGTGCTTTTGCAATATGAGTAGTATCATCCTGTTTTAGTCCAAGATTGTAAACTTTTTTAACAGCAGTTAGAAATTTTTCATATTGGCCAATATTGTAATACTTGCTGGCAACTTTAAAATACAAATTTCTGGTAACAGAATCATTTTCATATTTTGATAAATAATTATAAATAGTATCTACTATTTTTTCTTTACTATCATTTTTAAATGTTTCTGAATCAGTATTTTTTAAAGCTTCAATTACTGCTTTTTTAAATTTGCTGGAATGATTTTTTTGTGGCATGCTATAATTAAAAACAACAACAACAACAAGAATATTTTAGATTTTATCTTCAATGTCTTCGGAAAAAGTTTATCCAAAAATAGATATTAATAACCAGATAATTAGAAACATTATCTGGTTATTATAAAAATATTACCCTTGATTTTTATCTTTATCAGATATCTCAAGTAGATTTTGAGGAGTTGTACTATTTAAACTGTCAGTAGTTACCGATGGCAAAATTTGGTTCTTGTTTATTAAATTTTCTGTTTTCCCCTCTTCCAAATTGTCAGTAGAGCAAGAAGAAACGACAATCATAGCCGCAATAGAGCCAATAGCAAATAATAGCTTTTTCATAAAAAGTAATGAATTAAATAATTAGTAAATAATATCTGGGGCAGTCTTCCTTACGGAATTACCTTTTTGAAAAGCCGGGAAGTGACAATTCTAATTATTGAAAATGACATTACTTAAAAGCAATATTTTCCCCACTTTCAATAATTATTTTGGTTGATTATAATGGCAAATAAACAGGAAAAAAGAGGTTTGATATTTAGTTTTTGCCTTGCTTATAGTGACCCTGTTGATTACAATAGTTTAAGGCATAATCGAAGTGGTGAAAGGGATCATTTAAAATAAAAGGACTATTTTATTCGTTTTTAGATAGAGGAAGCGGTATCTTCTAAATGTTTATTTTTCTGATTATAGAATCGACATTATCTTTGTAAGTAAGTGAAAAAGGGAGTATTTCGTTGTAATTTAGATAGCATTTTGATTTGCTGAAATGTATTCTGGAAACATGATTTATGTTTACGATATAGCTCTTATGGATTCGTAGAAAGTAAAAGGGCAATGTACTTTCAAAATGTTTTAAAGTTTTGTAGGCATTAACAGTTTTTCCGTTATCCATTTGAATATCAGTTGTGTTATTGTCTGCTTTTAAATAAGTTACATTTTGCAGCGCCACAAAATGATAATCACTATAAGATTTAATGCAAATACTTGTTGCAAGGTGTACAGGGGTTTTCTTTTCAAATTTAAACAGCAATTTCCCTAAATCATGCAACTGTAATGACTCTACGATATAATCAGAAAATCCGGATTGTATTGCTTCAAATGCATAATTTGATGATTTTGCCAAAGCAACAAAATAAGGTAGGGATTCTACATATTGAAATAATTCTGTAATGGTTTTAAAAAGTACAGTTCGGTCTTCAGGTTTTTCAGGAATCTGTACAATTACCAATTGTGGTTTTAGTTTTATGATTTGGTTTATTGCCATTTGATTATCTTTGGCTACACCGGCACAAAAATAATTAGGAAAATTCTCGAAAAGTTCTAAGGTTTTTTTAGCATTGGAGGCATTGTCATCAATAAGAAGAAAGGAAAACCGCATAAATTATACTAATAATAAGAAAGCGCAATCTAGAAAAGTTTAAATTTTCACTGTTGCAGAAAAACTGCCTATTTTGTTAAAGTTAAATTTTAATTAATGAATATACTTGTAGTAGATGATCATCCGATGACTGTAGAGGGCTATATTAATGCACTTTCAGGGGATTCTTTTGCCTCAAATAAACCACATTTCACAAAAGCTCATAATTGTGAAGAAGCTTATTTTGCCATTACCAAAAATATCGCTTCAAAACAATCTTTTGACATCGCGATAGTTGATAAAGGATTACCTGCTTATGAAGAAAAATCTATCTTTTCGGGCAGTAATTTAGTTTTGTACATTAAAGAAGTTATGCCAAACTGCAAATCTATTATGATTACGGCACATACCGAGATAATTATCGTTTATGATATTGCAAAAAAAGTCCGCCCGGAAGGTTTAATTATAAAAAATGATATCACTCCGGAGAAATTGCAGGAAGCAGTATCAGACGTAATGCATGGCAAACAATATCAAAGCCCGACCGCAAAAAAATGCATCAATGAAATTTGGAAAAAAGAATTGATGGTCGAAGATTACAACCGTCAGATTATATTTTATTTATCCAAAGGCTTTAAAATAAAAGAACTTGATGGTGTTATTTGTTTGACAACAAGCGCTATTCAAAAACGTATTCTCCGCATGAAAAAAGTCTTTGACGTAACTGATGATTCCGGATTAGTGAAAGAAGCAATAAAGCAGGGGTTTATTTAAGTGCACTTCACGATTTTAACATATTTTACTTATAAATAACCTTCTTTGTTAAAGGTTGTTTGCGATATGTTAGCATTCCATTTCTTCTTTATAAGTTTGGTAATAGTTATTTAAATTAACGAAAGCAACGTGCACTTTGGATTAATTTCTGAGATTTAAGATAGTTTTTAACTATTTATTAATCATCAAAAAAACCTTAGATGAAAAAAATAAGTCTAAAAGACGTTAAAAATGCATTGAACAGAGACGAAATGAGAATAATTTCCGGGGGTCATTTTCTTGTTATTGTAACGGATCTTACAACGGTCAATCTGGATCAGTTTCAGATTTCGTTGGTAGATGCTAATCTGATAAAATGCAATATTTGATGATTAAGGCTGATTTATTTCAGCCTTGATCTATTAGAATCATATTCTAATTTAGAAAATAGAATGAAAAAATAATTATGGATTGATGTAGTTTTGCCCAAAAAGGTAGAAACCTCATATCATAAAACCATTCCGTTTCAGCAGGAAATGTCAGAAACCGCAGAGATTATTACCGAAGATTTAAGATTAGCAGAAAGATTGTTATATCAGTTTCGTGATATTTTTAGAACATAAACATGACACTGCTAAACTTTTAAAACTTATTTAAAAACAAAAAGCCTGTAAACATTGAGTTTACAGGCTTTTTTGTGGAACGGATGGGATCACAATCGAACCTAAATATGTGAAGCTTTCTATTTTCTGCATTTCTAGTTTTAAAAGCGGGGTGTGCCATGATTTTGCCACAACTCAGAATGATGGTAATTGAAATAATAGGCAAATTTGACATTTGTAATTCTTTTATAGCATTATATATTTGAAATTGAATTGGTTTCAAATTATAATATGCAACAAAGTCCTAAAATTTTGGACAATAGTTAATCGTAATTTTAGATTGCTTATTATATAATAAGTAGCAATTTAAATTTATAAAACAACTATAAAGCTGTAATTATGCGAACTAATTTCCAAGAGCTATTAAGTAAATTTGCTAAAAGTACTGTAATAGTAATTATTGTGGTAACAACAGTATTTATTCCTTTTCAAAATACCAATGCACAAACCACTAAGAAACCAAATATTTTAATAATATTCGGTGATGATATTGGGCAGTCAAATATAAGTGCCTATACCCATGGTTTAATGGGATATGAAACTCCTAATATTGACCGCTTGGCAAAAGAAGGAATAATGTTTAATGATTATTATGCAGAAAACAGTTGTACTGCGGGTAGGTCTACTCTTATTACCGGACAAAGCTGTTATCGTACAGGATTATCGAAAGTAGGTATGCCAGGTGCACCCATTGGCTTACAGGCACGAGATATTACTATTGCTCAGGCACTCAAGCCTCTGGGATATGCTACAGGGCAATTCGGAAAAAACCATTTGGGTGATTTGAACAAATATTTGCCAACAGTCCATGGATTTGATGAATTTTTTGGAAATCTTTATCATTTGAATGCAGAAGAAGAACCAGAAGACCCAAGTTATCCATATAAAGATTCAGCTTTTGTAAAGTCATACATGGTAAGAGGAGTATTGAAATGCAGAGCAACAGATAAAGATGATCCAACAGTTGATCCACGCTTTGGAAGAGTTGGTAAACAAATTATCGAAGATTCAGGGCCTCTGACTAAAAAACGAATGGAGACAATTGATGATGAAACTTTTGGAGCAGCGATCGATTTTATTAAAAGACAAAATGCCGACGGAAAACCATTCTTCTGCTGGATGAATGCAACGCGTATGCATGCCTTTACCCATGTTAGAGAATCTCTTCGAGGAAAAAGCGGTATGCCTGATAACGAATATGCCGATGGTATGCTCGAACATGATGGGGATGTAGGTCTAATATTGAAAGCTTTAGATGATTTAGGAATTGCAGACAATACAATTGTTATTTATACGACAGATAATGGACCAAACATGTTCAGCTGGCCAGATGCGGCGATGTCTCCATTTAGAAGTGAGAAAGATTCTAATTGGGAAGGCGCTTTCCGTGTACCTGCCTTTGTGCGTTGGTCAGGTCATATTCCTGCCGGAAAAACTTCCAATGAAATAGTTTCAGGACTAGATTGGTTTCCAACAGTACTTGCTGCTGCGGGAGAACCAACAATAAAAGAAAAACTTTTAAACAGCTATAAATCACAGGGTACAAACTTCAAAGTGCATTTAGATGGTTTTAATCAGCTGCCATATCTTACAGGACAACAGCCAAAATCTGCAAGAAATGAGTTTTATTATTTTAATGACGATGCTGAATTAGTTTCAATGAGAATGGGTGATTGGAAAATCGTTTTTCAAGAACAAAGGACGCAAGGTGGTTTTGGGATATGGGCAAATCCGTTTACTCCGCTTCGTGTTCCAAAATTGTTTAATCTACGCCAAGATCCCTACGAGAGAGCTGATATTACCTCTTTCGTCTATGAAAAATGGTGGGGAACAAAAATGTTCATTGTGGCAGAGGGTATTCAAAAGGGAGCTGTATTTTTAGAATCGTTTGTTACCTATCCTCCAAGTCAGGATCCTGCCAGTTTCTCAATTAATGCTATAAGTGAAAGAGTAAAAGAGCAAATTAAAATGATCCATACACAACAAATGGCTTTAAAAAAATAAATTATCTTGATTTGATTTGTATTTTGAATGTACCTCAAATCAATTTTAGTTAACTCATTGCTGAAAATTTAACTTCTGGAAGTGAAATTAACTTAATCCATATTTTTTGTATTGAAAGATAGTTTCTATTGATTAATACTGTAAAGAGATGTTTTTAATTTGTAAGAGAGAGGGTTCTCGAATTGTTTTTATAATTTTTATTAACAATAAAAACATCAACTAAATTGTCAACTAAAAATAAAAAAGCCTGTAAACAAAGAGTTTACAGGCTTTTTTGTGGAGTCGCCGGGAATCGAACCCGGGTCCAAACAAGCAACTAAAGAGCTTTCTACACGTTTATTTCCTGATTGGATTTTCGATGTTAAGCTAGGTCAGGAACAACCACTCAACACTTATCTTCTTAATTTCGATATCCACCCGAAGCTCATGGAAATCTAGGTTTATTTTTACGGTTCCCCTGTACTGACCGCCACAAACCAAGGCTTTCAAGGAGAATCCAGCTTCCCTATCTGATAGGGACGTGGCTAATCTTACTATAATTCAGATTATGCAGCTAAAGCGTAGTTATTTTCGCCGTGTAAAAGTGTAAGATCTTATATTTACGAGCAAGGTCTTAATGCTCGACGTGCTTACTTTCCAATTCGACTTGCTGTCAAAACCAGTCGACCCCAAAAATGAGTTTGCAAATTTATACTATTTGAAGTTAGTATTATAATAAATTTTTGAGAAAAATTTTATTATTCGTCATCCTTAAAAACAAACGGATAATCGCCAAAAATTGGAGCCAGTTTACGAACTGCATACGTCTTTCTTGTCATTTTGTTTGATAAGGCAATAATCGTCACATGCTCTTTCATTAGTGGAACATAAGATGAGGTATTTCCATGCCACCAGCCATTATGGAAGTAATAATTTTGTCCCGAATCCCAATTGATCATTCGGATGCCAAGACCGTAATTTTTTGTTCCTTTGCGTTCATTGCTGTAACCTGTATAAACTTCTTTTAGTAATTCAGGTTTTAAAAAGCCAGGTGCATTTCTTGCTCTGTCAAATTTTAAAAGATCTCTTACAGTAGAAAATATATTTTTATCTCCATATACATTATCCAGATAATCAAAACCAATTTCTACGCCATTCCCTTTATACGAAGGTACAATGTTTTTTCGATCCTTGTCATCGTCAAAAACGTACGTATGTGTCATTCCTAATGGTTTAAAAATCATTTCAGACATTGCTTCTTTATATTTTAAACCTGTAACTTTTTCAATAATAAGAGCCAGCATGGCATAATTAGTATTGCAATAGCTAAAACGAGTTCCCGTTGGTGCTTCCAGAGCAATGTTTTTAGTTGCCAGGATATCAAGAATATCCTGATTAGTTAATTGATTATGTCTGTCCCAAACTGATTTATCATGATCTGTAAAATACGCATAATTTCGCATTCCGGTCCTATGGGATAATAACATTCTAATGGTACAATTTTCGTATGGAAATGTTTTTAAAATTGTATTTACTTTTTGGTCCAAATCAATTTTACCGGCATTTACAAGTTTTAAAACAGCCGTAGCAGTCAGTACTTTGCTTACAGAAGCAATCTGTACAGGTGTTTCTGCTGTAATTTTTGTCCCTTCGTTTTTATTGGCAAATCCATTATATCTTTCAAAAATAATATGACCATTTCTGGCTACCAGAAAACTTCCGTTCATGCTATTATTAGGCCAGTTTTTATTGTAAAAATGATTTATTCTTCCAGTAACTGAGTTTACATAATTTGCCGGAAGTCTTTTTTCAGGACCGGCAGGTTTCATTTTAGGCAATGTATCTTCTACTGTTGTGACAGTTGGCTTTTGGGTTGTGGCTTTTTCTTTTCCGCATGAAGCGAAAACTAAAATTAGGAAAAGTATTTGTGGTATATTTGTTTTTTTAAGGAGGCTCATTTTCATCATTCTTTAAAAACAAATATATAGAATTCAATAATTATGTTTTTGTTTTTTCATCCTCTGAAGAAACTTTTTTTAACATTGTTTTAACTTCTTTTTTTGTTAGTCGATTGTGCATCAGCGATTAGCGTTATAAAAATGTTTGAAATCAGAAAAAATCAACAAAATTTTAACTTATTTTGTTATATTTGAAACAAATTGAGTTTAAAAAGTTATATTAATATTTATCTTAATCTGATACAAATGAAATTTGGAATTATAAAAGAAAGAAAAAACCCACCAGACAGGCGCGTGGTATTTGCTCCGGGTGAACTTGCTAAATTAAAACAGCTTTATCACGATGCTACAGTTGAGGTAGAAAGCTCAGATATTAGGATTTTTTCAGACATTCAGTATAAAAGTTTAGGGATTACTATTACAGATGATGTATCAAATTGTGATGTTTTATTTGGTGTAAAAGAAGTCCCGGTTGAAAATTTAATTCCAAATAAAGCATACTTCTTTTTTTCGCACACAATTAAGAAACAACCTTATAATCAGAAACTACTAAAAGCAATTTTAGAAAAAAACATCGATTTGTATGATCATGAAACTATAGTTGATGAGCATAATCGCCGTTTAATAGGTTTTGGAAAGTATGCCGGAATGGTTGGCGTTTATAACGGAATTCGTGCTTTCGGAATAAAATTTGAATTGTTTAAACTTCCAAAAGCTGAAACTCTTGCCGGAAAAGAGGCGCTAATTATGCATTTAAAACGCATTACATTACCGCCTTTAAAATTTGTAGTTACAGGAACGGGGAAAGTAGGTTCTGGGGTAAAAGAAATTCTGGATGCGATTAAGGTAAAAGAAATTACAATCGAAAATTATCTGACGAAAAATTATACACAAGCGGTATATGTGCAGTTGGATGTTTTAGAATATAACAAACGAATTGACGGTCAAGCTCTTGATTTTAATGATTTTGTAGAGCATCCTGAAGCTTATGTTTCTGATTTTGAAAAATTCACTAAAGTTTCGGATATTTATTTTGCGGGTCATTTTCACGCAAGTGGCGCTCCGATGATTTTAACCAAAGAAATGCTGAATGCCAGCGATTGTAAAGTAAAAGTAGTTGCAGATATTTCTTGCGACGTAAACGGACCAATTGCCAGTACCCTGCGTTCTTCGACCATTGAAGAACCTATATATGGTTATTTTCCTTTAGAAAATAAAGAAGTTGATGTTTTTCATCCTGCTGCTGTTGTAGTTATGGCGGTTGATAATTTACCATGCGAAATTCCAAAAGATGCAAGCGAAGGTTTTGGTGAACAATTTATGGAACACGTTATTCCTGCCTTTTTTAATGGCGATAAAGATGGAATTCTTAAACGTGCCAAAATCACCGAAAAAGGTAAGTTAACACCAAGATTTGCGTATTTACAAGACTACGTTGACGGGAAGTAAAAAAGTTTCAAGTTTCAGGTTTCAAGTTAAAAAGCGATATAAAACTTTTAAAGTTTTATATCGCTTTTTGTTATTCAAATAGTTTGTAGTTAGTTCTGCGATCCAGAACGTGAAACCTGAAACTTGAAACTTTTTTAAATAAAAAATCTAAACCATCTCCTCTGGTTTCACCCAGGCGTCAAAATCGTCTGGAGTTACATAACCCAAACGAACGGCTTCGTCTTTTAGTGTAGTTCCGTTTTTGTGTGCGGTTTGAGCGATTTCTGCCGCTTTATAATAACCAATTTTAGTATTTAAAGCCGTAACAAGCATTAATGAATTATCAACTAATTCTTTGATGCGTTTGTAGTTAGGCTCAATTCCCTGAGCGCAATGTTCGTCGAATGAAACACAAGCATCTCCTAATAATCTGGCAGATTGAAGGAAATTGGCAGCCATAACAGGTTTAAAAACATTCAGTTCATAATGTCCCTGCATTCCGCCAACGGCAATTGCCATATCATTTCCAATAACCTGAGCACAAACCATAGTTAAAGCTTCACATTGTGTTGGATTCACTTTTCCAGGCATTATAGAAGATCCGGGTTCGTTCTCTGGAATATGAATTTCGCCAATTCCCGAACGTGGACCAGAAGCCAGCATTCTAACATCGTTGGCGATTTTATTTAAAGAAACAGCCAATTGTTTTAATGCACCGTGCGTTTCAACAATGGCATCGTGAGCAGCCAAAGCTTCAAATTTATTCTCTGCAGTTACAAAAGGATGATTGGTAAATTGCGCAATATATTCGGCCACTTTTACGTCGTAACCTTTTGGAGTATTAAGTCCGGTTCCAACGGCAGTTCCACCTAATGCAATTTCAGATAAATGGGCTAAAGTGTTTTTTAAAGCTTTTAATCCGAATGCCAATTGAGCAGCGTAGCCTGAAATTTCCTGTCCTAATGTTAAAGGTGTTGCGTCCATAAGATGCGTACGGCCAATTTTTACAACATCCTTAAATTCTTTCGCTTTCGCGGATAAAGTAGCATGAAGTTTCTCGACTCCGGGAATTGTGGTTTCCA
Source organism: Flavobacterium sp. AC274 (assembly GCF_979258275.1). Lineage (NCBI taxonomy): Bacteria > Pseudomonadati > Bacteroidota > Flavobacteriia > Flavobacteriales > Flavobacteriaceae > Flavobacterium > Flavobacterium sp. AC274. The sequence goes on from NZ_OZ409852.1 coordinate 2,103,575, forward strand.
CAATCATTTTATAAGCCGCAATATGCATTCCGGTTGGGAAAGTATCGTTAGATGACTGCGATTTATTCACGTCATCATTTGCTTTTATAAATTGTTCACCTTCTCCAATTTCAAAACCTTTAAGAACCTGAGCGCGGTTTGCAATAACTTCATTTACGTTCATGTTGCTTTGTGTACCTGAACCGGTCTGCCAAATTACAAGCGGAAATTGATCATCTAATTTTCCTTCTAAAATTTCATCGCAAACCGCTGCAATTGCATCACGTTTTTCGATTGGCAAAACACCTAAATCATGATTGGCATAAGCGGCCGCTTTTTTTAGATAAGCAAAACCTTCTATAATTTCTTGTGGCATAGATGCCGATGGACCAATTTTGAAATTATTTCTGGAACGTTCTGTTTGTGCACCCCAATATTTATCGGCTGGGACCTGAACTTCACCCATGGTGTCTTTTTCTATTCTGTATTTCATTTTGTTGTATATATGATTATTGTTTGTTGTGGTGTATTGAACGTGGATGACGCTGATTTACTTTGTAAAAACGCTGATTAAAACGGATTTTTTATTTTCATGTTTAAATTTCTTTTGAAAACGATTGCCCTAGCCCTGATGGAAACGGCATCCTTTTATGGTGGGGTTCACCATAAAAGATATAGTGGACAGCAGGAAATAGCTCCTGAAAACACTCATATTCTTCTTATTTAGATAGTTAAAAGTTTATATGAAAAAATCCTTATTTAAAATGAGTTTAAATATACGGATAATTGTGATTTTACGAAAATTGATTTGGATTTTATTGCTAAGGAAAAATATAAAACTTACATTTGTCATTACATTCAAAAATTCCGGAAAACATGTTTGAATTTTCACAGTACTTAGGTTTTTTACTTTTCTTGACCATACTAACTATAGGGTTTTGGTTGATGTTTTTCTTAGTTGGTTTCGTATCTTATTGGGTTACGGGTGCTAGCTGGGAAATGTTCAAAGAGAAAAGAGCAAAGAAAAGACAAGAACAATCGATTTAATTTTAAATTGATTTCAATAAAAAAGGACCCGTTTTACGAGTCCTTTTTTTATGCTAAAAAATAAATAAATTCCAATATTTTTAAATTCCAAATTCCAATAAGAAAATCAAAATAGCAATTAAAAAATTCCAAATTCCAATTTGCGAGACTTAATAATTAAGTTTAGAAAATTGGAATTTGGAATTTATTTTTTTTGGAATTTTATATACTATCCCGGAAATTCTCCGCCGCCTTCGCCGCCGCCATCATTTTTAGGTGCTGCATTTTTCTCTCGTTCGTTTTTAGCTTTGTTAAAACGATAGGTAAACGATAAGTTGAATTGACGTTTACGGAATTGCATTTCGCTGTATGATGTTTGATTTTCAAGATAAGTATATGATTTCATGATTCTTGAGTTGAAAATATCACTAATATTGAAAGCAATTGTAGCTTTGTCTTTTAATACATCTTTACTAAAAGCAGTATTGATACCCAACTGACCTAAGTTTTTACCTTGTGCAGTTTTTTGCTCTCCATTGTACATTCCGGTTAATTGCCAATCAATTTTGTATGGCAAAGTAACTTTAGAATTAATTCTTGCAAACCATGAATTTGCCTGATTGTCGAGATTTTGTACTACTGTTTCTCCGGTTACAACATCTACATAGCTGTTTTCTCCTGTTGTTTTTACATTGTAAAAGTTGAAGTTACTGTTTACTTTCCACCATTTGAAAGGTGTGTAATTGAAAGTAAATTCAAAACCAAATTTTTGCTCCTGACCTAAGTTAATAGGTTTGCTTAAAATAACAGGAATTCCATTTACTAATTCGCCCGTAGGAGATCTCACAAAACTGAAAACGTCTTTTGTATCTTCAAAATAAGCCGAAGTATTGAAAGTTACTTTGTCCCAACGCTTGATAAAACCAATATCGTATTTGTCTGTTAATGATGGGTCTAAATCTGGATTTCCCTGAAAAATATTAATGTTACTTGAGTAATTTGTTGCAGGGTTCATAAAACGCCCTCTCGGTCTTGATAAACGCTTGCTGTAACTTGCTGTAAAATTACTTTGATCTGAGATTTCGTAGCTAATAAACGCACTTGGAAATAAGTTGTTGTATTTTTTAGTGTTGAAATCGTTATTGTCTAATAAGTTAACCTGGATATTAGTGTCTTCCCAGCGCAAACCAAATAAGTAAGAAAATTTGTTTACTTTGAAACCATATTGGGTATAAAGTGCATTGATGTTTTCTTTATATTCCAATGTATTTGATAAATTTGGATCTGGTTGATTTAGATCGTCTGTTATTACATATTGGTTGTTCAGGTCGCCAAAACTTCCTTTATATCCGGCTTCAAACTGACCTCCTTTACCTAATGGCAAAACGTAATCGGCCTGTAATAAAACTTGTTTTTGAACCTGATCATTTAAAGTAGTATTGAAATTTGGCGATGCGGTAATAATACTGTTGCTGTCATCTGTATTTCTTGAAATAGATAAATCAGCAGTAAGTTTATGACCTTTGTCGTTGAAGTTTTTGATTAAATTAGAAGTAAATTCTACATTTTCACTTCCGGTATCGGCATTGTTTAATCGGGATGAAGCTCCGGTAAAAGCACGGGCAGCGTCGTAATTATTGTAGTTGATTACATCTACATCTTCTCCGGTATTTTTTTGGTAGTTAATGGCGTTTGTCCAAAAAGTAGTTGGTGTTAATGTCCATTCAACACCCGCTCTTCCGTTAAATCCGTCTCTGGTTCTTTTGGTATCACGATCTTCGTCTAAATAACTTTTAGTTGTACCGTCTTCGTTAAAATATTCAGAATTAGTTTTTCCGCCACCTTCGTTTGTTCTGTAGTTGTAACCTCCAGTGGTAAAGTAGTTTAATTTTTCTGTTTTATAGTTTAAATTGGCGCTTAAGCCATACGTTTCAGGAAGTCCTGTCGAAGCAATAAAGGTTCCGTTGAAACCTTGATTTTTTCCTTTTTTCAAAATAATATTGATCAAACCCGAACCACCTTCTGCATCATAACGGGCCGATGGGTTGGTAATAACTTCTACTTTGTCAATAGCATCTGCCGGAAGCTGACGTAAAGCTTCGGCAACATTAATAGCATTTGATGGTCTTCCGTCAATTAAAATACGGATATTATCGCTTCCTCTTAAGCTTACATTTCCTTCTGTATCAACAGAAACCGAAGGAACGTTATCAAGAACATCACTTACAGTTCCGCCCTTAACGATCATATCCTGACCAACGTTGTAAACTTTTTTATCAAGTTTTATTTCTACTGTCGATTTTTCGGCACGAACTACAACTTCATTCAATTGGGCTGCATCTTCAGACAGGTTTACTACACCTAAGTTCGTATCATCCTCAATGCTTTTTTGTTTAATTTCGGTTGATTTAAAAGAAATAAACTCAATTTTTATGTCGTAAGTTCCTGGTGCAACAGCAACTTCAAATTCACCTTTTGGGTTCGTTATTCCTCCGGCAATAACTTTGGTATCATTAGGTGCTATTATCGAAATTGTTGCATATTCAAGTGGTTGTTTACTCACTTTTTCGAAAACTTTTCCGGTAACTTTTACCTTGTTTCTTCCTGCAGGTGGTTGTTGCGCATAATTGTAAAAACTTGTAAAAAGCAATACAAGTAATACAGCAAATTTGATTTGTTTCATTGTTTTTTCTGGTTTCTTTTTCTTTTTAGACCGCAAATGTAGCTTTTGGTTTAAAGAGAGAAATCACAAAAAAATGTTAATGCGCTTCTTTATAATCAATCTAAAAAGGCAGCAACCAAATCAGGATCTCTTCCTATAATGGCTTTTCCGTCTTTTACAACAATTGGGCGCTCAATTAAAATAGGATTGTCAATCATGGACTGAATAATTTCATCATCATTCATCGTTTTTCCTTTATAATTTTCGATCCAAATTTTTTCTTTAGTTCTCACTAATTGAATAGGTTGAAGATCTAATTTTTGTAATAAAGATTTTAATTCGTCAAAAGAAGGTGTTTCCGTTAAATAGGGAATAATTTCATATTCCTGATTTGACTGATCAATAAATGCAAGACAATTTCTTGATTTTCCGCAACGGGGATTATGATAAATTTGTATCATTTTGTTAATTTTAATATGTTGTAAGGCAGTTAAAGTAAAATTTAGGTATTTTAGCTACACCAAAAGTAAGATTTACTTATTTATCATATATCTTTTAAAAGCAATAAATATATCATAACTTTAAAAGATATTATTTCTCATTTTTTAAATTTTTAATATATGTTTTTAGAACAAGGAATTAAGCCCGAAAATAGATTTTGGAAATACCTTATTGGATCAGCCTTAATCATAGCTGCTTCAGTTTTGGGACAGATGCCATTTTGGGGCTTTGTTAAATATGAAATTATATTTAATAATAGGGCGGAACCAAAAAGCAATGAAATGTTAATGAAAATGTTTGAACCCAATCTAACATTGTTTTTGGTCATGATATCCTTTGCTTTTGCGTTTGCCGGGATTTATTTCGTAGTAAAATATCTGCACAATCAAACTCTTTTATCAATTACAACATCACGTCAAAAAATAGATTGGGGGAGGGTTTTCTTTTCCTTTATTTTATGGGCGGTTTTTTCAATAATTAGCTTTTTTATAATTTATTTCAGAGCTCCTGAAAATTTTGTGTGGAATTTTAAATTAGTTCCGTTTTTAATTTTGGTAGCCGTTGGTTCTATTTTAATTCCGATACAAACCAGTACAGAGGAATATGTTTTTAGAGGATATTTAATGCAGGGATTTGCCAATTTATCTCTAAACAAATGGTTTCCATTACTGATGACTTCACTAATTTTTGGATCTATGCATGTTTTTAATCCTGAAGTAACAAAAATGGGGTATATCATTATGATTTATTACATCGGTACTGGCCTGTTTTTAGGAGTAATTACCCTCATGGATGAAGGAATGGAATTGTCTTTAGGTTTTCATGCTGCTAATAATTTGGTAGGTGCTTTATTGGTAACTTCGGATTGGACGGTTTTTCAAACACATTCTGTTTTTATAGATTTATCAGAACCTTCTGCGGGTCTGGATGTTATCCTGCCTGTGGTAGTGGTTTATCCTATTTTGCTTTTTATTTTTACTAAAAAATACAATTGGAGCAACTGGAAAGAAAAATTAACTGGAAAAATAAACGTAGTAGAATCATCAAATTAAATAATATATGTTACAGTTAACACATAAAAATGTTCACAATTATTTTAAGATAAACGGATATCATTTAACTGCAGATGAATTGCGTCGCGTGGGTTATGATTATATAAAAGAAGGCGATGCAAATGATAGAGCTATAGGAGAGTTTTTATTGGATTGGTTTGATGATAAAGATTATATCGAAATGAGAACTTCGGGAACAACAGGATTGCCAAAAGTGGTAAAATTGCAAAAGCAAGCCATGATTCAATCTGCATTGGCTACGGGAGATTTTTTTGAATTAGAACCTCGTGATAAAGCTTTACTTTGTTTGCCTGTAAAATTTATTGCCGGTAAAATGATGCTGGTTCGCAGTTTTATTTTAGGTCTTGATTTAGATATTGTTGAGCCAAGCACACATCCATTAGCTTTAAATATTACTAAATATGATTTTGTTGCAATGGTACCTTTACAAGTTCAAAATTCAATTGAAGCTTTGCAAAATGTTAAAAAACTGATTGTTGGCGGAGCCAAGATGGATTCATCTCTTGAGGAAAAAGTTTTGCCGTTAAAAACAGAAGTTTATGAAACTTATGGCATGACGGAAACCATTACCCATATCGCGGCAAGAAGGGTAGGAGAGAACGTTTTTACCGTTTTGCCAAACGTAAATATTGCTCAGGATGATCGAGGGTGTCTTGTTATTACTGTTGATACTATTTCTGAGGAACCAATAGTAACTAACGATTTGGTAGAAATAATAAGAGAAAATCAGTTTATTTTTTTAGGAAGAATTGATAATGTTGTCAATAGCGGAGGAGTAAAATTGATTCCAGAGCAAATAGAAGCAAAGCTGATTGATAAAATTAATTCCAGATTTTTTGTAACCGGAATTCCGGATACTGTTTTGGGAGAAAAATTAATTTTGGTTATTGAAGGTGAAAAACAAGATTTTGCAACTGATTTTTTTGATGTTCTGGACAGATATGAAAAACCAAAAGAAATTGTTTTTGTTCCGAAATTCAAAGAAAACGAAAACGGAAAATTGTTGCGTAAACCGAGTTTAGTGTGAAATTCCAATAAATAAAAATTCCAAATTCCAACCGTAAAATTGGGGTTTGGGATTTTTTATTTGAAAATTTTTTATAATGAAGTGTAGTCCCTACGGGCAATGTCGTTAAGTTAAGAGTAAGTCTAAAAATTACCTAACAATTTAATCAAGAAAGTAATTAGAAAAATCCGTTTTTATCAGCGTTTTCGCTTTAGGGAATCAGTAAAATCAGCGTCTAATTTTGACGCGGATAAAACAGATTTACTTTGTAAAAACGCGGATAAAAACAGATTTGATTTGCAATAATTTTATTTTTTAAAAAGCTTAACTTAACGACATTGCCCGTAGGGACTAAACATTCTAAGCGATAAATCAAAAAAAATAAAAGCAAACAAAAATCCCAAATTCCAATTTTACGGTTGGAATTTGGGATTTTTTTATTGGAATTTAATCTTATTTGGGATTTAATTTATTCCTTACGTTCTAAAAGTGCCATATAAAAACCATCAAAACCAGACTCTGAGGCCAAAATTTTACGGTCTTTTATAAAATTAAATTGTTTTCCTATTTCAGTTTTCAGGAATTTTTCAACTTGTTCCTGATTTTCCGATGGTAAAACAGAACATGTTGCATAAACTAATTTTCCGCCTGGTTTTACAATTTTAGAATAGCTTTCTAAAACTTCAGATTGAACTTTACGAATGTTGTCAATAAATTCAGGCTGTAATTTCCACTTTGCATCAGGATTTCTTTTTAGTACTCCTAAACCGCTACAAGGTGCATCAATTAAAACACGATCTGCTTTTTCGTGCAGTTTTTTAATGACTTTTGTAGTGTCGATAATGCGATATTCAATATTAAAAGCACCATTTCTTTTGGCTCTTAATTTCAATTGTTTCAATTTACTTTCGTACAAATCCATTGCAATCAATTGTCCTTTGTTTTCCATCAAAGACGCAATATGCAATGTTTTTCCACCAGCTCCTGCGCAAGTATCTACAACACGCATTCCAGGTTTTACATCCAGAAAACCAGCCACTAATTGTGAGTTGGCATCCTGAACCTCAAAAAGACCTTGTTTAAAAGCGTCTGTTAAAAATACATTGGCTCTTTCTTTTAAAACTAAAGCTTCGGGCTGATCTTTTAAATATTCTGTTTCAATATTTAAATCCATCAACGTGTTTCTTAGGTTTTCTTTTGTTCCTTTAAGTGTATTTGTTCTTAAAATAACTTTTGCAGGCTGGTTTTGAGCAGCAATTTCTTTAGACCAAACTTTTTCGCCTAATTCTTTTACACCCAATTCATCCATCCAATCCGGAATAGATTCTTTGAATGCTCTAACTTTTGAAAGTTCGTCAAAACGTCCTTTTATTTTTCTTTCAGGTGTTCCTTCTAATTGTTTCCAATCCGGAATTGGATATCCTCTTAAAACGGCCCAAACTGCAAACATTCTCCATAAATTGTCTCTGTCAAATGGTTCTTTAACTTCGGCAATTTCAGCATATAATCTTTTCCAACGAACAATTTCGTATATCGTTTCAGCAACAAACTTCCTGTCAGAACTTCCCCAACGTTTGTCTTTTTTTAAGGCTCTTGCTACCACTTTGTCTGCATATTCTCCTTCATTGAAAATTGCATTTAAAGAATCGATGGTAGTATAAACTAAATTTCTGTGTAATCTCATTTTTATTATTTGAGTTGCAAAGGTACTATTAATTGATTGAAAGTTAAATTTTTAATTCTAATTGTAGTTTCAACTTTCATTAAAAAGAAAAAAACACTCTAATAAAGTTTAAAAGAGTGTTTTCTGAATTTATTTTGAAATAACTTTTATTTTATAATTCTCGTTAATCCAATATTTTCCGGAGCATGAAGCACCATTGGGAATTTCTCTATTTTTACAGAACTACTATCTAAACCGAAAGCTCTTTCTTCAGACAAACTTAATTTTTTAATGAAGAAATAAGAGTTCATGATAATATTCTCGTGCCATCTTAAATCATTGTCGTTTGATAAGAACTTCTCAGACAATACAAATTTAAAGTCTCCAATAATATTGTTTTTATTTAATGATTCGTAACGACTTGTAATATCTACTTCGCCATTTTTTACCATATCTCTAATTACTTCACGAAACATCAAATTGATTTTTGTTGGCTCTCTAAAACCTAAATTAAAATCAACTCTGTAAATATCGTCTTTTGCAATTTCAGTTACTTTGTATTGTGTTTTGTATGGTTCAGTTAAAATATTTACATGTACAAACCAATAAATGTCAGCTCTTTTAGGACGTTTTTGTAATATAGAATACATTACTTTTTGTTCTAATTCGTCAACACGATTGGCATTGGTCATGTAAACTAAATGCGTAGCATATTTTGGTATCGATAAATCTTTGCTTAGCTCAACTAGTACTTTTTTGTAATCGTCAATCTTAACGATTTTGGTGTAGTTTTTATTGATTTTCTTAGCCAGATACCAAATGGTCATGATCGAAATCAAAATTGCTGCTATGATTAAAGTTACGTAACCACCTTCGGCAAATTTGGTAACATTGGCAATCAAAAAGCTAAATTCGATCAATAAATAAACGGTTATTAACGGAACCATGAAATACAATTTTATTCTTTTCATGATTAAGTAATAATTCAGCAAAATAGTAGTCATGATCATACATAACACGATCGCTAAACCGTAGGCATGCTCCATATTACTAGATTTTTCGAAGTGAAGAACGATTCCCACACAACCAAAAAACAATAACCAGTTAATCGACGGAATGTACAATTGTCCTTTTACTTCAGTAGGATATTTGATTTTTACTTTAGGCCAGAAATTCAATCTCATTGCCTCGTTAATCAAAGTAAACGATCCGCTAATTAAAGCTTGAGATGCAATTACAGCTGCCAAAGTTGCTATAATAATTCCCACAGGCTGAAACCAGTCCGGCATGATTAAGTAAAACGGATTTCCGTTTTCTCCGCCCAAAGTCTGTAAAGTTTGACCTTCATGGTGAATTAAATAAGCTGCCTGACCAAAGTAGTTTAATACTAAAGTTAGTTTTACAAAAATCCAGCTTATTCTAATGTTTTTTCTTCCGCAGTGTCCCATGTCTGAGTACAAAGCTTCGGCTCCGGTTGTACATAAAAATACTAGCCCAAGAACGAAAAATCCTTCTGGGTGTACTTGCAGTAAATGATAAGCATAATACGGGTTAATGGCTTTTATAACTTCGACATGTTGCGCAATTTGAATAACTCCTAAAGTTCCCAGCATGGTAAACCAAATTAACATCATTGGTGCGAAAAATTTACCAACTAGTTTAGTTCCAAATTGTTGAATTGTAAATAAAACAAATAAAATTCCGATAACGATTGGAATAGTATTTATTTCAGGATAGTATGTTTTTATTCCTTCTATAGCAGATGATACTGAGATGGGCGGTGTAATAATTCCGTCTGCCAGCAAGGCGCTACCACCTATAATTGCAGGAACAATAAGCCACTGAATTTTTGTTTTTTTGACTAATGCATATAAAGCAAAAATACCACCTTCGCCATGATTGTCAGCGCTTAAGGTAATAAGTACATATTTTATAGTAGTTTGTAATGTTAATGTCCAAAAAACACATGAAATACCTCCTAAAACGATATCCGCAGTAATAGCATGCTCGCCAAGGATGGCTTTCATTACATACAATGGAGATGTACCAATATCTCCATAAATAATTCCTAGTGTGATTAATAAACCCCCAATAGACAACTTACTGTGTAAGTTTTTATGTGCTGCGCTCATGTATATTTTTATAAAAGACGGTTGCAAATTTACTGTTTTAAAACAAATTAGCGGTAATTAAAATTAAAAAGATAAAAAAAAGCACAATCGTCAAATTGTGCTTTAATTTTTGATTAAGAAATAAGAATTTATTAACCTCTTCTTCCGCCACCTCTTGATGAGTTAGATCCGCTTTCTCCTCTTTGCGGTTGGCTGCTGCTTCTTGATTCCTGACTTGCTCTTGGAGATTCAGAACGTTGCGTATTTTGAGAGCTTTGTGCTCTTGATGAGTTATTATTAGAACTTGATCTGCTGCTTTCAGAATAGCTTCTGGTTGGCTGCGTCTGTTGAGGCACAGAGGTTGGTCTGCTTGTGTTTGATCTGTTTTCAGAATAACTTCTTGTAGGCTGTGTTTGTTGTGAAGCTGTAGAAGTTCTGTTTGTGTTTGATCTGTTTTCGCTTGAATATCCTCTTGATTCAGTTCTTTGTGTATTATTATCAACTCTTGCAGAATTATTTGGCGTAGCCGAATTATTTCTACTTGCATTACCTCTTTCAGAATTGTAACTTCTGTTTGTATTAGTTCTGTTTTCTGTGTAATTTCTGTTTGTTGTTGTTCTGTTATCAGAACCAGAAACTCTATTAGAATTAGATCTGTTTGTGTTATATGTATTTGAACCTCTGTTTGCTTCTCTGCTTGCAACACGTCTTTGATCTAACTCATAACGGTTGTTTACATTTGAATGTCTTTGAGAGAAACCGTAATTAGGGCGCATTGTTTCATAACCATAACTACGTCTTGTTTGATAGATAACAGGAGCTCTGTAACTTCTACGTGTGTTTACATAGTTGTAATGGTTATTTACGTTGATACAAACATTAACGTTGTTTCTATATCTGTAAATAGGGTAAGGTCTCCAGGCAGAATAATATGTTGGATAAACATTCCAACCCCAAGTTGAATAATATGGTCTGTAATTCGTTACCCAAAATGAAGTGTAAATTACTGGTGCTACACTATAAACAGGCTCGTAAATATAATTATCTCCATATAAATAACTGTTACCCACAACCTGAACAACAACTTTATTAGAATTGTCTCTTTCAATATCTATAGTTGCAATGTCCTGATACACATCACGATCAAGTACAGCCTGAATAATTACAACGTGAGTTCTGTCTTCTACAGATTCTATTACACGTAAATAATCAACCTGGTCATCACCATTTAAGTCAAGGTTTGAAATTTGATATTTAGGATCGTTCAGTCTTCTTTCAAAATCCTGAAGATTGTCTGAGTCCCCAAACATCGATGCCACGGCTCTTAAGTCTAAATTATCGCTTATATCTGAATTTTTTGCATATACAGTAGTTTGGCTTTGTGCTTTACAAGATCCAAAACCTATTGCTATTATCGCTATTAAAAGTAGTTTCGTTTTCATGATAAAATCATATTAAGTTTAATATTGTTGGATATCCAATTACTGTGCCAGAAAAAAATATCAAACCTCTTTTAAATGTTATAAATAATTGTATTTTAGCAATAAAAAAAATCTAATCTATATGAAAAAAGTACTTTTATTTTGCACTCTATTTGTTTTGATGGTGTCTTTTAAAACGCTGAACTTCAATGAGAAAAAGCTTTGTTCGGTGGTTTTACTTCAGTACAAATAGATACTTTATTTAAGGATAAAATTAGTATTAGAGCAATATTAATTGATAAAAATAAAGTGTGGTACGGAGGAGATTATTCTCGCTTTGGCTATTATGATTTAGATAAAAACGAAAAATTTGAAGAACATATTTATCGTGACACTTTAAAATTAGAGTTCAGAAGTATCGCACAAACTTCACAAAATATATATTTATTGAGTGTTGCAAATCCTGCTTTGCTTTACCAGGTTTCTAAAAAAACACAAAAAGTAAAATTAGTTTATAAAGAAATCAATCAGAAAGTTTTTTACGATAGTATGCAATTTTGGAACGATAAAGAAGGTATTGCAATTGGAGATCCGACAGAAGATACATTTTCTATAATTGTTACCCGCGACGGAGGTGAAACATGGACAAAATTATTATCAGATAAATTGCCAACAAACTCGCAAGGAGAGGCGGCTTTTGCAGCAAGTAACACGAATATTGTAATTAATGGAAATGATACATGGCTGGTTTCCGGAGGAAAAAAAGCACGTGTTTTTTACTCTGCCGATAAAGCAAAAACATGGAAAGTTATTGAAACTCCAATCGTGCAGGGAAAGGCAATGACGGGTATTTTTACAGCCGATTTTTATGATTCTAAACACGGATTTATTGCCGGAGGAGATTATGATCTTCCAAACAAAAAATCAAATAATAAAGCTTTTACTGCTGATGGCGGAATGACATGGACATTAATAGGCCAGGATATGGGGTTTGGATACGCTTCTTGTATACAATATGTTCCGGGCGGAAATGGAAAAGAAATTATATGTGTTGGTTCAGAAGGGATACAATACTCTCAAAATGGAGGCGAAAACTGGATGCAGTTATCTACTGATTCCTCTCTGTTTACGATTCGTTTTGTCAATAGAAATACAGCTATTGCTGCAGGTTTTAATAAAGTAATCCGTCTTCGATTTAAATAATAATTGTTATATTTTAACGCAAAGTGCGCTAAGATTTATTTAAGCATATGTTTAGAAAACACAAAGTTCGCAAAGCTAATTAAATAGAAAGCTTTGCGAACTTTGCGTTTTCTAACCCAATCATATTAAAAAATTTTGCGTGCCTTGCGGTTAAAATTACACTTAGATTTACTACTTAAATAAAAATAACAAGACCCCTAAATAATAAAGTAAGTATTATTATATAGGGGCCTTGTCGCTGTTGTTTCTTTTATTCTTTTTTGGCAGCTTTATCGCGATATTGTTTTAGCAATTTGCGGTTAAAGTCATCTTCAGATTTTTTAAGCTTTAGTATTTTTTTGCCGAAAGGACTTTTTTAAGATTTGTCATATATTTTTCACGCAAAAGATATAATTCTTTATCAGTACTTTCTATTTGTGCCAAAAGTGTTGCTGCATCTTTTTCAGATAAAGAATTGATATTATCATCATCTAATTTTCGTAAATATGTTTTCATTTTATCATGACGCAATTCAAATTGTTTGTCATCATAAGTGTTGTAAATCGGCCAGAATTTTTCTGCTTCTGTTGAAGTAAGTTCCAGTTCTGTCGTTAAAAAAGAAACTTTATAAGCTTTTATTTTTTCGCGTTTTTCGTCTTTATCACTTTGTGCATAAAATGAAAAACTTACTAAAAATAGCAGAATCGGTAGTATATTTTTTTCATCTTTTAAGTTTTTTATTCTGAAATTAAATTTTCAATGTTTGGATTTGAAGATAAAATATCTTCCAGTGTTTCCTGTTCAAGAGCAACACTCTTATTAAGTTTGTCTATGTCTTTTGTATCCAATTCTTTAATTAAATCATATTGATTCAAATTAGATTGATAGCTTAAATAGGTTTCTAAAGTAGCTTCGTCAAGTTCTTTTGATGTATTGTTGTAGTTGTTTACTATCGGAATCAATAAGCCTATAAAAACAACAGCAGCGGCAAGTATTGAAAGAACATTTTTACGTTTGTAAATCGGAATTACTTTTACTTCTTTCGTTTCGTTAATTTGCTGTAAAACTTTTGCTGAGAAATCATCAAAATAATCATCCGGAGTTTTAAATCCAGTTGTTATTTTCGGTTCGTTTTCTAATTTAAATGTCTTCATAATGTCTATAAGATATGTTTTATAACAAAAGGTTTAATTTGATGTAACATATAATTCGATTTTTTTACTGCATGATGATAAGATGCTTTGAGTGCCCCAACCGAAGTTCCCAGAATTTCTCCGATTTCTTCGTATTTTAATTCTTGGAAATACTTCATTTTAAATACCAATTGCTGTTTTTCCGGCAATGTTACAATAGCTTTTTGAAGTTTAATCTGAATCTCGTCACCATCAAAATAAGTATCGGCTTTTAAATTGTCGATTGTTTTATTTTGTAAGGCTTCAGATGTTATTCCGTTTAGTTTTGCTTTTTGGCTCAAAAAAGTCAATGCTTCATTGGTCGCAATGCGATACATCCAGGAAAAGAGTTTACTTTCTCCCTTAAAATTTTTTAAATACTGAAAGACCTTCACAAAAGTATTTTGCAAAACGTCATCGGCATCATCATGGTTCAAAACAATGTTTCGAACATGAGAATACAGTGGTTTTTGATAATCAGACACGAGTTTTTGAAACGCAATATTTTGCGTTTTAGGATCTAATAATTGTGCGATAAATTCCTTCTCGTTTGTCAAGCTTTATCATTTAACTTATTAGAATGAATTTAAAACAAAAGGTTTAATCTACCTTTTAATTTTTTTAGAATTCAGATTGCTCTTCTTCTTTTGCAGGTGGAGGCGTAGTTGTTGTAGCTGCTGGTTTTTGTTGTGCTGGTGCCTGTGTTTGGGTTTGCGGTCTGTAAACCGGAGCTTCAACCGGAACTGGAACTACTTTTGGTTTTGTTGGAAAATAAATTTCAGTTACTAATTTCGACGGACTTTTTACATCCAATTTACTAACCGTTAAAATTTCAAGATGCGACCATCCCAATTCAGGAACAATTTTTTCATTGTTTATAAAAGCTCTTGTTTTTACAATTGCCTCATTAGTATGCGAGTAATCGCCCGTTAAAGTGGTTTTTACAGCTTCGAAACTATTTAATTTTCCAGCTAAAATATCACTTCCTGCGCTAATCGAAATCTCTTTATTGATTGGCAAACAAATAGAAATTTTTGCCAAACCTGTTGTTATATCGTAAGTATGATATATAATAAATGGTTTTCCATTATTATGTAATCCGTTAGTCTGGCTAAAATGAATCAGTTTCGGAATTACGACTCTGGCATTTTTATTTACTTTAGAAATTTCACTCGTAAAAGTTTGTTTAATATAAGGAGTCTCTGTTTTTTTAACAACACCATTTACTTTTACAGTAAAAGTTTTAGTTTCGTAATCTAAGTTTTTGTCAATGTTAGCAAGACTTTTTTCATAAATAGTACCAATAACATTATCAGATCCGCCGTTTAAAGCGGTATAGATTTTAAATAAAAAACTCATTGTTCCTTTGGCTTTCCAGGTTACAACAGTTTTACCTGCCAAAGTGTCTTTAAAAGTCCAGTTTACATCCGCTTCTGTATCATCAAACTTCATTTTTTGCTCAATACTTTCCCCGTCTTTTGTTTTAAGTGTAATCGCACTTCCTTTTCCTTCAACACCTTCCCATGAATATGAAGCTCCGTTTCCGATAGTTTTATTTGGAAAAGTCATTCTCATTGAAGGATCTTCCAGAGACCATGATTCAAAATCTTCATAATTTCTAAAATCATTTACATAGTTATAAACTGTAGCTCGGGGTGAATTAATCACCTTGCTTCTTTCAATAGAAAAAATTCCTTTTTGAGTAGCAACAAATACAGTTAGGGCAACTAGAGTTAGTAATAATAATAGAAATAGATATTTTAAAATCTTCATCGTGCAGGTTATTTGGTTCGTAAAGTTATAAATTTTATTACTAGTCTGGCGAATAGCGTAAAAATAAAACGGTACTTTTTAGTTATAATATGATCAATAAAAATATTTAGACAGAACGGTAATAATAAAAACTTAAGTATAAATCTCAGGCTTCTGTCTTTATATTTTAAATATAGAAATAAATTCCGGAATTACCTTTTAAAAAAGATTTTGATGACAAATAAAATCGCAATAAAAAGTAAGAAACCAATTAATACTTTGTAATTTCCTTTGTAAAAAATTTTGTGCAGTGCAAGATCTTTTCGGTAAGCAAAAATCATAACGATTACAAATGCGATAAAAAAACAGACTGCGAATATTAATTGTCCCTGACTAAACATAAGTTGAAATTATTTTTGACAAATTTAGAGAATTGTATATGAATAGTTGCTAATTTGGTACTCCATTTAACTAAATAAAATCATGAAGAAACAAATAGATGCTGTAAAAGAATTTCATACGGCTTTTAAAATAGGACACAGCGAAACACCAATTGCAGATTTGGGCGAAACTAAAAAATACCTTCGTTATAATTTAATGAAAGAAGAAAATGAAGAATATCTCGATGCAGTGCAAAAAAATGATTTAGTCGAAATTGCTGATGCTCTTGGAGATATGATGTATATTTTATGCGGAACAATTATTGAACACGGTTTGCAGGATAAAATTGAAGCTGTTTTTGATGAAATTCAGCGTAGTAATATGAGTAAATTAGGCGAAAACGGACAGCCAATTTACAGAGAAGATGGTAAGGTAATGAAAGGCCCAAATTATTTTAAACCGGATTTTTCGAAACTGTTATAAAAAATCTTGTTGCAAATATTTTAAACACATAGAAACATAGTTTTTTGAAGCTTGAAAAAAGTCGTTTTCACTTGTATTAATACGCATCGCTATGTTTGAGGAACTTGTTTCTTTTTATATTCTTTGTTATGCATATAAAATCTATGTTTCTATGTGTTTAATTTTTTTACATTATAAATAAATAGAATAAAACAGAAAACCCGACAAATTTTAAATCTGTCGGGTTTTTATTTTGAAATATCTTTCGATTATTGAACTTTTACAGTCCAGCCAAAAGTATCTTCAGATAATTTATTTTGAAGATTTGTTAGTTTTTCTTTTAATAAAGAAGCGTATGAATTTTCAATTGGATCCATTTCGTAATAAACATCCTGATAGGAGAATCCTTTAATTACGCTAATTACGGCAGCAGTTCCAGCTCCAAAAATTTCTTTCAAAGATCCGTTTTTAGCAGCTTCTACCAATTCTGAAACAATAACCGGACGAACTTCTACATTTAATCCTTCTTTTTCTGCCATAGCAATTAGACTTTTTCTGGTAACACCATCCAAAATTCTTTCACTTGTTGGAGCAGTCAATAAAGTATCATTAATTCTAAAGAAAACGTTCATTGTTCCTGCTTCTTCCAATTTAGTATGCGTTGCATCATCTGTCCAGATAACCTGTTGGAAACCATCTTTGTTTGCCAAATTAGTTGGGTAAAACTGTGCAGCATAGTTTCCGGCCGCTTTTGCAGCACCAATTCCACCATTTGCAGCTCTACTATAATGTTCAGCAATAATTACTTTTACTTCTCCACCATAATATGATTTTGCAGGAGAAAGTAAAATCATGAATTTATATTCATCAGACGGATTTGCAATAACACCAGGTCCTGTAGCAATCATAAAAGGACGGATATACATACTGCTTCCGTTTCCTCTCTGAATCCATTCCTGATCGATTTTCAATAATTCATTTAAACCTTCCATAAAAATGTCTTCAGGAACTTCAGGCATTGCCATACGAACCGCAGAATTGTTGAAACGTTTGTAGTTTTCATCAGGTCTAAACAACCAAACATCATTGTTTTCATCCTTATAAGCTTTCATTCCTTCAAAAATAGCTTGTCCGTAATGGAAGACTTTTGAAGATGGATCCATTAAAATAGGAGCATAAGGCTTAATGACAGGATTTTGCCACTCTCCATTTTTAAAATCACATTCAAATAAATGGTCTGTAAAAACAGCACCAAAGCTTAAGTTTTCAAAGTCTACTGCGCTTATTTTAGACGAAGTAGCTTTTCTGATTTCAATTTTGTTTGTTTGAGTTGTACTCATAGTAATGTATGTTTTTTTATGTAATGTTATCTCAATAAAATGAATCTAAAGTGATGATTTGGTGTTAAATAGGTTTTATTCAATGCAAAATTAAGTAAAATTATACAATTTGCTTGGTAAAACTGCATTAATTCCTGTGTTTAATTGAGATTTATTTATCTTATAATAAACGGAAATAAAATACTTAGTTTTATAAAGAATTTATGAAAAAACAATCGAATTTTAAGGCTTTACGCATTTGTTTTGAGTAATTTTGACTAGGAAAATGGATTTTAAACGAATAAAATCCTGCTAGTAATCTCAAAAAAGTGGAAAGAGAAATAATTAAAACGCTAGATGGTTCAACGACAATTCATTTGAAAGAATGGGATGAATGTTACCATTCTAAACATGGCGCAATTCAGGAAGCAAAACACGTATTTATAAAAAATGGACTTTCATTATTTGGTGATAAACCCGTTTCGATTCTTGAAATTGGTTTTGGTACCGGACTTAATGCTTTTATTACTTTTCTGGAAGCAAACCAAAAACAGCAAAATATAGATTATGTAGGGGTAGAAGCATATCCTGTTGATGCAAGTGAAGTTTTAGAAATGAATTATGTGACAGAACTCGGCGCATTGGAATTCGATAACATTTTTGAAAAAATGCATAAATGTGAATGGAATATTAAAACCGAAATTAGCACCTGCTTTTCGTTAACTAAAAGGAAACAATTTTTTGATGAAATAGACGATTATGAAATTTTTGATTTGATTTACTTTGATGCCTTCGGATATCGGGTTCAACCGGAGTTATGGAGTACAGAAATTTTTCAGAAAATGTATAATAGTTTAAAACCAAATGGTGTTTTGGTAACTTATGCTGCCCGAGGAGTTGTTAAAAGGAGCATGATTTCGGTAGGATTTACCGTAGAAAAGTTAGCTGGACCACCAGGAAAACGTGAGATGTTTAGAGCGACTAAAAGCACTTAAATCAGTTATTTAGAATAGTTCTATATTGATTTATGTTTATTAAGAAAACGGTTTCGTTGCTAAAATTTTTAAAAAAATAAGTTAAAAAGCATCTTTATGTGTGATATTTGTTTACATTTGGTGCGAGTTTAGAAATATAAATAACCCCCATATTCATATTTTATTATGTCAAAAATGATGTTTGATTACACGAAATCAATACTTGAGAGAGTAAGTTTCGATCCGATACTTTTCTGTAAAGAACTAGAAAAAGCTATCAAAACGCTGTTACCATACGAAATGGAGCAATTACAAGAGTGGTTATTAAATTTTATTATTGAAAAACCAGAACTAAAACCAAGTTTACTACTCATCAAAGTATAAAAAAAGGAGCCTAATCAGCTCCTTTTTTATTTTATTTCTTTTGATGCAGCGGGCTAATGATTTGTACGTTTTGAAAAACAATTGCGCCTTTTACAACTCCGGCAATTGTAGACCTGAGAGCGTCAATGATTTGCATTTTTAATTCGCTCTTTGGGTAAATTAAACTTACCTCGCGGGCAGGTTTTGGTTCCTTAAAGTTTCGTAGTTTCAGTTTATCGGAATCTTTCAAATCTAAGGTGTGCAAGTACGGAAGTAACGTTGTGCCCAAACCTTCATCGGCTAATTTTATAAGGGTTTCAAAACTTCCGCTTTGAATCTGAAAATTATTTTGTTCTACATCGGTTCCGTTTTTGCATAAATTCAAAATTCCGTCTCTAAAGCAATGTCCATCCTGCAAAAGCAAAATTTCGTTGATGTTTAAATCGGCAACTTCAATTTCGTCCTTTTGAAAATTAGCATGCTGCTCCGGAATATAAGCTACAAACGGTTCGAAGTACAAAACGATTTCCTTAATTTTTTCATCTTCTAATGGAGTGGCGGCAATCGCAGCATCAAGATGTCCGTTTTTTAATTTTACAATAATTTCATCCGTATTTAATTCTTCGATTAAAAGCTTCACTTTTGGATATTTCTTGATAAAATTATTTAAAAACATAGGTAAAAGCGTTGGCATAATCGTCGGAATAATTCCTAAACGAAATTCTCCGCCAATAAAACCTTTTTGCTGTTCTACAATATCTTTAATTCTATCAGCTTCATTTACAATATTTTTGGCCTGATTTACAATCTTTTGACCAATTTCTGTAAGTTGGATTGGTTTTTTTGTTCTGTCGAAAATTAAAATATTCAATTCTTCTTCAATTTTCTGAATCTGCATGCTTAAAGTGGGTTGCGTAACAAAACATTTTTCGGCAGCAAGGGTAAAATTTTTATGTTCGGCTACAGCTAATACATATTGTAATTGAGTTATCGTCATTTTGATAGTAATTTTTGATACAAAAATAAGAAAATATAATTTTTTTTATACTTTTTTTAAAGAACTTCCTCTAAATTTGTAGTAAGTTACTGTAAAAACAATAAAAACATGAAAACAAATATTTTAGGATTACCTGTAAAAGAGTCAGAATTATTAGTAAAAGAGCTAAACGTTTTATTATCAAACTTTCAGGTTTATTATCAAAACTTAAGAGGAATTCACTGGAATATTAGAGGAAAACGTTTCTTTGATTTACACGTAAAATTCGAAGAATTATATACAGATTCACAATTGAAAATTGATATGATTGCCGAAAGAGTCCTGACCATAGGCGGAACTCCGTTGCATACATTTGAAGATTACATTCAAAATAACAAATTAACTGTTGGAAAAAACATTTCAAATGATGAGAAAGCGGTTCATTTAATCGTTAATTCCTTATCTGATTTATTAAAAATTGAAAGAGAAATTCTTAATAAAGCAGCAGAAATTAATGATGAAGGAACAAATTCTATGATGAGTGATTTCATTGCCGAACAGGAAAAAACAATTTGGATGATGAATGCCTGGCTTGAAGAAGAGTTGTAAAAAGCTCTTTATAAATAAATTAGAAACAGAATGGTTAATTAAACATCATTCTGTTTTTTATTTTTGTTAAATTTCTATAAAATTTTACGTTCTTCGCTTTGATTTTATTTGTTTAACGCTATTTTTGCCACAATGAAATTAGTTGCTCGCATATTATTATTCATATTTATTGCTTTCTTATCAACTCCTACAGTAGTAACGTTGATGAAGAAATGTAATAATACGTCTTTATCTTTCAGTTTTTCTGAAGAAGAGCATTCACATAAAGAACTTAAAGCAACTGTTCATCCGGCAATAATTCAACATGAAGTTTTATTGCCCGCTTATATTGAAAAAAGAACAATAGTTTCTGAAAATATTGCCAAACTTGATAATATTTCTCAGAGCATTTTTGCTCCACCTCCCAACTTGTCATAATACTTCCGATTATTTAAAAAACTGTATTCTATCATAAATACAGTAGATCTTTTATGTATCAATTATTAGTATTGTATTATGTCAAAAAAATTAATCTTTTTGCCAACCTTAAATCTGATTTTGCTTCAGGTTTAGTGGTTTTTTTGGTGGCTCTTCCGTTGTGTTTAGGTATTGCAATGGCTTCTGGAGCGCCTTTATTTTCTGGAATTATCGCAGGTGTTATTGGTGGTATTGTGGTTGGGTTTTTAAGCCAGTCACATGTTAGTGTATCTGGTCCCGCAGCTGGTTTAACAGCTATAGTTTTAACCGCAATCACTGATTTTGGTGCCTTCGATGTATTTTTAATGTCTGTTTTTATTGCCGGGGCAATTCAGTTAGCATTAGGATTTTTAAAAGCCGGAAGTATTTCAAATTATTTTCCAACCAATGTTATCGAAGGAATGTTAGCAGGTATTGGTATCATTATCATCCTAAAACAAATTCCGCATGCTTTTGGTTACGATGCTGATTTTGAAGGCGATCAGGCATTTATTCAAAATGATGGAAGCAATTCATTTTCATTTTTATTCGATGTTATCAATCATATTCAGTTAGGAGCAGTGGTTATTTCATTAATTTCGCTGGCGATTTTAATTTCCTGGGATAAAGTTCCTTTCTTAAAGCGATTAAAATTAGTTCCGGGTGCGCTTATTGCTGTTATTTTAGGAGTAGTCTTAAATGAAATTTTTATTGCTACCGGAAGCTCTTTGGCGATAGCAAAAGAACATTTGGTTTCTTTACCGGTTCCAAAATCTTTTGATGAATTTAAATCTATTATAGTTACACCAAATTTTTCTGCAGTAACAAATCCACAGGTTTGGGTTGTTGGTGTTACCATTGCTATTGTTGCTTCTATCGAAACTTTATTGTGTATTGAGGCTTCAGATAGAATGGACGTTCAAAAACGTTATACTGATACCAATGTTGAACTTAGAGCTCAGGGAATTGGTAATATAGTAAGTTCACTTTTAGGAGGTTTGCCAATGACATCTGTTGTGGTAAGATCTTCAGCAAATAACAATGCCGGGGCAAAATCTAAAATGTCGGCAATTATTCACGGTGTACTTTTATTAGTAAGTGTTTTGTCTATTCCGGCACTTTTAAACAAAATTCCGTTGGCTACTTTAGCAACTGTTTTGATTTTAGTTGGATATAAATTAGCAAAACCTGCAACGTTTTTCCATTTCTGGGAAAAAGGAAAATATCAGTTTGTGCCCTTTATTGCCACTTTGGTATTTGTTGTTGCAACAGATTTATTAAAAGGTGTGGCATTAGGAATCATCATCAGTATTATTTTTGTATTGAGAGGAAACCTGAAAAGAGCCTACAGCTTTAAAAAGGAAGAATACGAAGACGGAGATGTTATTCATATCGATTTGGCGCAGGAAGTTTCATTTTTAAACAAAGCGGCAATTAAATTAACATTGAGTGAAATTCCTGAAAATTCAAAAGTAATCATCAATGCGCATGATACGGAATATATTGCTCATGATGTTCTTGATTTAATTCGCGAGTTTAAAGAAACACGTGCAATTGACGAAAATATTAAGGTGAAACTGAAAGGTTTCAAAAAAGCGTATGAATTAGAAAATACGCCTGATAATAACAATCACGTTTCGATAGAACATTATTATGATGTTGCAAAAAGAGCGCTGGTTAAGAAAGAAGTTACAAAAGAACAATTTTAAAACAATTAAATAAATTTTAGGTATTTCTAAAGTGAAGAAATATCAGAATTTAGGTAACTTTACAAAAAAGTAGTCTTTATTGATATTTTTAGACACTATAAATGCCATTATAAAATAGTAATACATTATGAGAGAATTTTATCAAAAATTATTAGACAACAATAAAGAATGGGTTGAAAAATCATTAGCATTAGACCCAAATTATTTCGCAGATTTAGCAAAAGGACAAACACCGCCATTATTATGGATTGGATGTTCTGACAGCCGCGTTCCTGCAAACGAAATTATTGGTGCTAAACCGGGTGAAGTTTTTGTACACAGAAATATTGCCAACATGGTCGTACACTCTGATATGAATATGCTAAGTGTTTTGGATTATGCAGTAAATGTTTTGAAAGTAAAACACGTTATTGTTTGCGGACATTACGGTTGTGGTGGTGTAAAAGCTGCAATGGGAAATATGTCTGTTGGAATTATTGATAACTGGATTCGTCATATTAAAGATGAATATCGTTTACATGATAAATATTTAAATTCAATTGAAGATGAAACAGAGCGTTTTAATGCTTTTGTTGAAATTAATGCTAAAGAACAAGTTTACAACTTAGCCAAAACATCAATTGTACAAGGTGCCTGGAAAAACGGTCAGGATTTAATGCTTCACGGATGGGTTTACGGTTTAAATTCTGGTTTTGTAACCGATTTAAATGTAAATATTGCTTCGAATGATGAATTAGACGAAGTTTACCAGCTTAGTAATTTATAAGAAATAAAAAATCGCCTCAAAAGGGCGATTTTTTTTATTCGTTTTCGTCCAGGTTTTCATTGAATGCCGATGGTAACATGGTTGGAATAAACTTGATTAAAATCGGTAATAACAAACTTCCTCCCGGAAGTAAAAATATAGTGAGCGACGGGATCGTTTTACAGATATCCAAAATCTGTTTTTTTACTTTTTTCTTTTCTTTCGCATCCAGATCCCTCGTTGTAGAATGAGCCAAAAGAACCATTAATTCTTTGCTTTGAACAATTTCCCTAACAAGTCTGTTTTTGTTTCTTATAATCAGTTTTACAACCGTATGCGTCATTTGGTCGTAAAAATGCTTTACTGGGTTTGAGTAATTAAAATAAGGAATTTTATGTTTATGGGTTGTAATAAAACTATGTGTAGTATCAATACTTTGTGTTACAAAATTATCAGAAACGCGCAACATCGATCCTAATGAATATAGAAAATAAGCTTCTTCATTTTCTACAACACCATCGCTCCATAAAGCCATTCCCGCCATATCAATCAAATAGTATTGTTCTAACCTGTTGATGAAATAATCCAATTGCAAAGTTTCTAAAGTCTCAACAGTAACTTTTGAAAATTTTGAATAGCGAATAGAAGCCTCAAAAAGTTTAATCAATAAATCGTCATGTTGTGATTTTACTGTTTTGGTTTTTAAAGCCAAACCAACAATACCAAGCACCGTTTCTTCAATTCGTTTTAAATACTTCTCCGGAATTTCACCATGAGCCAAATACTGTCTGAAAGCCAAAACATCAATAAACAACAAAGCGTTGGTTACCAAATGCGAAAAGTTTTTACTAATAATACTATCATTAGTCTGAACTCTTTCATCGATTATATTTTCTAAAGAAAGGGAAGGAGTATCTTTTGGCAGTAAAATTTTAAAAAGATTAAATCCCTCAGGATTCATTTCATTGTAGAACTTTAAAACCTCTGCAATAAAATTCTTTGGTTCCGAATTTCTTTTTTCTAAACAAAAAACACCATATAAAGTATTTAATAAGGCAATTTTAGAAATTTCGGTTTTAAACCAGCCTTTTATCGGAATTGGAATTTGGGAATCAATTGAAATAATGTGCCCATAGATAAAGCCGGTTTCTCTCACTTTATAGTAAAAAGAATCCACAGTTTCAAAAGGAATTGCTTCTGAGAACTTTTGTTCGCTAAAAAATTTATCGATCCAGCCGGATGCCGATGGGTTAATCATTATTACTAGTTTGAGGCTACAAAGCTATATCTTTTTCTTGTGGTATGTTTAAATTTTAAATGAAATAACCACTAAATTTTGTGAAAAAATAGTGGTTATTGTGTTTTTACTTGATAATTCCTGCACAAGCCGCTCGACCGCCTGCATTTCCGGTTGGCTGAGTGGTAAAATCATCCGTTCCCTGATGCACGATTAAACCTTTTCCCAGGATATTTTTGGTTTCATCTTCACATCCTATACACCATTCGTCAGTTGTCAATGTGATAGAACCATTACCTTGGGCATCTGCGGTAAAGTTTCCAATATCACCTTTGTGATACTCTCCAACGCCCCATTTTCCATGTTTTTTAAAGGTTGGATTCCAGTGTCCGCCTGCAGAACTTGCATCAGCAGCAGAACAATCTGCTTTTTCGTGAATATGTATAGCGTGAACTCCGGGTTGTAATCCGGCCATTTTTGCTGTAAATGTTACTTTTCCATTTTTCTCAGTAAAAGTTGCTGTTCCGGTAACAGTGCTTCCACTTTTTGGTTCCAGTGCAACCGTTAAAGTTTTAGCATCATTAGATTTTGTACTTGTTTTACAACCAACAATTAAGGCTGTAATTATAGCGAAAGAGAGGATTATTTTTTTCATTTTTAAGGCATTTAATTAAATAATAAGTAAATTTAGCATAAAATTACTGAAACTCTCTGAGGCCAAAAGTTAAAAAAAACCAAAACTATTGGTTTTGCTTTGTTCCTGTTTTTATAAAAATGATTCAGTTCTGGGTACGATTTTACGTAAATAATTCAATTGAAATTTTTAATTTAATCAGTAATATTATGATAAAGAATGCTTTAATTTTAGTTTTTTTAGGGCTTGTATCGATCTCATGTAAATGCACAAAAACAAATACAGTTTCTAAACTTGACGGAACCTGGGAACTTAATTATATTTCAGGACCAAGAATTGCTTTTGATGGTTTATACCCAAATAAAAAACCAACCATAGTTTTTGACTCAAAAGAAAACCGTGTTTCGGGTAATAGCAGCTGTAATTCATACACAGGAAAATTGAGCATTGACGGCAACAAAATTGATTTTACACAACCAATGGCAATGACCAAAATGATGTGTGGAGATGGGCAAGGTGAGCAGACGTATATGAATACACTGCAAAAAATAACTTCGTACGATATTACAGATGATGGCAAAACACTGAATTTAATTTCTGGTGATATTGCTATGATGCGATTCACTAAAAAATAGAAATCATGAAAAGGGTAGCCATTTTATTGATGCTGTTTTGTTTCTTTAGCTTTGATGGTTTCGCACAGGAAAAAACCAAAAAAGAATTAAAACAAGAAAAAGAACTTGAAAAACAAAAAGAAATTGAAGCACTTATCAATTCTAAAAATTTTGTTTTTGATGCAGAGAAAGCTTATCCGCAAGGAACCAGAATGCTTAATTTAGATTACAATACCTATTTTATAAAATTTACTTCAGAAAATGTAGTTTGCGATTTGCCTTTTTTTGGAAGAGCATTCAACGTAGGGTATGGATCTGATGGCGGAATAAAATTTGAAGGAAAACCGGAAAATATCAAAGTAGAACAAAAGGGAAAAAAATACCTGATCAAAACAACCGTTAGCGGAACAAATGATGTTTATGATCTTTTGTTTACTATTTTTTATGATGGCGGTACATCGGTTAGTATCAATAGTAATAACAGAGCATCCATTTCTTACGATGGAAGAATTCATGCTCCGAAAGAGAGTGAAACTAAAAAATAAAAAAACGGCAGTTATCTCTAAGACAACTGCCGTTTTTTATTCTTTTAAATCCATTGTAATCATAAAAATTAATTAAACATATAGAGGCATAGATTTATGTAGTTGAAAAAGGAAATCAAAAAGAAACTAGTTTCTCACACATAGCTATGTTTGTTAATGCAAGTGAAACGTCTTTCTGAGTTCAATAATTCTATGTTTCTATGTGTTAAAAATTACACCCAATAGTTGTTTTTAATGTGATTATTTGGCTGTTTTAACTTCATAAATAGCATTAACCATTCCGTTTTTAGGACTATCTAAGGTAAGTTCCCAGAACATAATTCCACCTAATTTTTTAGCTTTTACATATTCAGTTTTTGCTTTGATAGATTTAATATCATCAGATGTTGCAAATGTTTTTGTACCCGCATTGTACCAATATGGTGCTTGTGCTTTTTCATCATAAAAATATTTCCAGCCATTTGCTTCTGTATAAGTGGTTGCAAAGTTTTTGAAATCAGCACCCTGAATATGTTCTCCGGCTTGGTATAGACCATTGTTTACGTTTTCTACATTTTTCCATGTTCTCGAATAAAATGCACCGCCAATAATTAGTTTTTCAGCAGGAACTCCTTGTTTTAGTAAAAAAGCAACCGCTCTGTCTGTAGATTCTTCATTAGGATTTGTGCTGTATAATGGCGTATGATGTCCTGTAACTTTAGAATAACCGTTTACCAAATCGTAGCTCATAATATTAATACGATTTACCAATGGCGTAACCGCTTTCCAGTCGATAGATTCGTCAAGATATTTTTGAAAACCTCCGGCAGCAAAACTCAATTCGTATTTTTTTCCTAAAGTAGAACGCAGAATTTTAATTAATTCTGTAAAATTAGGTTTATCAGCAGGTTGAAATAAATGACCCGGAAGTCCTTCAATTGCAGGATATTCCCAATCAAGATCTAAACCGTCAACTTTAAAATAAGTACTTACTTCTTTTACGGACTTTGCAAATTTCAATCTTCCTTCAGCAGTCGAAAATGCTGCTGAACAAGGTTCGCAACCTCCCCAGCCACCAAGTGAAAGCACAATTTTTAGTTGTGGATTTGATGCTTTTAAAGAAACCAAATGTTTAATAGTGGTAGAATCTTTAGCAGAATCTACGCTTAGTTTTCCGTCTTTTAAATGACAAAAACTAAAAATAATTTGATCCAGTTTATTTACTTCGTATTCGTTAATTAGTTTATCATCACCAGTATAGTAAGCAATGACATCCATTTTTTTATTTTTTTGTGCAAAGATGTTTGTAGTAAGAGCACAAAATAATAAAAGGGCAATCAGGTTAATTTGTTTCATTTTTAAGCTATTAGTTTTTTGAAATGCTAAATATAAAACATTAGAATATAAAAATCGCTATAGAATATGTAACAGAATTGTAATTTTAATAAAGATTTGTGATTGTTTAAACCATATAAGTTATATAAGAAAATATAAGCTATATCTTTTAAATGCGTTTTAGAAAATATAAGTAATTAAAATCGCAAACAATATCGGCAAAATATATTTAAATGAACTTATATAACTTATATGGTGAAAAAAATTCACATAGTGAAAAAATAAAAAAATAAACCCGCACTGTTTCGGATTAGTGCGGGTTTAAACAAATTAAAAGCTAAAAACTATTTTTGTATTAGAAGCAGTATTCGTTTTCTGCAACTAATTTATTGGTAATTGTTTCTCTTAATGCCACTACGTTTGGCAAGTTGGTGTATTTTGTAAAACGTTTTAATCCCATTAACATCATACGTTGTTCGTCTCCTTCAGAGAAAGAAGCAATTCCTTCTTTTCCTCTTAAGTTCACGATATCTACAGCTTTGTATAAGTATAATTTTGCCATGGCAATTTGTTCCTGTACTTTAGCTTCACCTTGATTTTTGGCTAATTTTTCAGTTCTAAGAATAGTACTTTCAGCCATATAAATTTCGATTAAGATATCAGAAGCAGCCATTAATAACTGTTGGTGAGAATCTAAATCCGGACCGTATTTTTGAACAGCGCTTCCGGCAACCATCAGGAAAACTTTTTTCAGGTTAGCGATAATTCCTTTTTCTTCAGCAAATAATTCAGATAAATCCGGAGTATCAAAAGATGGAATTCCCATTAATTCTTCCTGAACTTTCATTGCAGGTCCTAATAAATCAACGTGACCTTTCATTGCTTTTTTGATCAGCATACCTACAGAAAGCATTCTGTTGATTTCGTTTGTTCCTTCGTAAATACGAGCGATACGAGCATCTCTCCAGGCACTTTCCATTGGAGTGTCTTCAGAGAATCCCATTCCACCAAAAACCTGAATTCCTTCGTCAGCGCAATTCTGAACATCTTCAGAAACAGCTACTTTCAAAATAGAACATTCGATAGCATATTCTTCAACACCTTTCAATTCAGCTTCCTGATGACTTGTACCTTCTGCTTCGCGAGCAGCAATTCTGTCTTCAATATCTTTTGCAGCTCTGTAAGAAGCACTTTCTCCGGCATAAGCGCTAGTAGCCATTTCAGCCAATTTAGAACGGATAGCTCCAAAAGATGAAATTGCAGTATTAAACTGAATTCTTTCGTTAGCATATTTTACAGCTCCTGAAGTAACCCTTCTTTGAGCATCAAGACATGCAGCAGCCAATTTAATACGACCAACGTTTAATGCATTCATTGCAATTTTGAAACCGTTTCCTCTCTCAGACAACATGTTTTCAACCGGAACTTTCGTTTCGTTGAAGAAAACCTGACGAGTAGAAGATGCACGGATTCCTAATTTATGCTCTTCCTCATTCATAGAAATTCCGTTAGACGGATCGTTTTCAACGATGAAACCTGTAATGTTTTTATCATCTCCAATACGGGCAAAAACGATGAAAACGCTACAGAAACCTGCGTTCGAAATCCACATTTTTTGTCCAGTGATTGAATAATATTTTCCATCTTCAGATAAAACAGCTTTTGTTTTTCCAGAGTTAGCATCAGATCCTGCACCTGGTTCAGTTAAGCAATAAGCTCCAAACCATTCTCCAGAAGCTAATTTCGGAACGTATTTTTTCTTTTGTTCTTCTGTACCATAAAGTGTAATTGGCATAGTTCCAATACCTGTATGTGCTCCAAAAGCAGTTGAGAAAGATCCTGTAGCACCAGAAATGTAATCGCAAACCAACATTGTAGATACGAATCCCATTCCTAATCCACCGTATTCTTCAGGAACTGCAACTCCAAGAAGTCCTAATTCACCAGCTTTACGCATGCTTTCTTCTGTAAATGCGTAATCTTTTTTCTCAAAACGATTTTTGTTAGGCCAAATTTCTTTGTCTACAAACTCCTTCACAGAGTCACGCATCATTAACTGCTCTTCCGAGAAATCTTCTGGTGTAAAGATATCTTCGCACTTTGTTTCTTTAACTAAAAACTGACCACCACGGGTTACGTTTTTTTCGATTGTATCTGCCATTTTTATTCTTTTTAGAGAAAAGAAAATAGAATATAGAGAATAGATTTTAGACTGGGCTTACTTTACTTTAAGCCGTTTTGGAAGCCCATTGTCATTCTTTGAAATTCTTCTATTTTAATTTCTAATTGGTTAAATTGTGTTTCGTTTATATATTTTCTATGCGTTGCAATCAATAATTGTGTAATGAGTTCAAATGAAGAACCTAGAGAAATGTCTAAAAAATGACTAAAAGATTTATCTGTTCTGGATGAACCTTCAGCAATATTACTAGGCATTGAAACAGAACATCTGCTTATTTGAGAACTTAAATCATACCTTTCATGTTTCGGAAAGTTTAACAATAAATCTGAAATATCATTAGCAATTAAAATTCCAAGTTGCCAAATCTTCAAATTCTTATAATTATGTCTCATGTTTTTTAAGCTAAGTTAAGAAATTAAAAATAAGTAGGATTTTTACTACTTATTAAAATTAAATGATCTTATCTCTTCTCAATAAACATCTATTCTCTAAAATCTATTCTCTTTGTTCTATATTCTATCCTCTCTTAAAGAACCTCGTAAATCCCTGCAGAACCTTGTCCAGTACCAACACACATACTCACGATTCCGTATTTATTACCTCTGCGTTTCATCTCATCAAATAACTGAACAGAAAGTTTAGCGCCTGTACATCCCAGAGGGTGACCTAAAGCGATCGCTCCACCGTTTACGTTTACGATATCAGGGTTTAAACCTAACTCGCGAATTACGGCCAAAGACTGAGAAGCAAAAGCTTCGTTTAATTCAACTAAGTCAATATCTTTCAATTCTAAACCAGCTTGTTTTAAGGCTTTCGGAATTGCTTTTACAGGACCGATACCCATAATTCTTGGTTCAACACCAGATGAAGCAAAATTTACTAATCTGGCGATTGGCTCAAGATTCAATTCTTTAACCATGTCCTCACTCATGATTAAAACAAAAGCAGCACCATCACTCATTTGTGATGAGTTACCTGCTGTAACGCTTCCGTCGGCAGCAAAAACAGGTCTTAATCCAGCCAAAGCAGCAACAGATGTTCCGGCACGCGGACCTTCGTCTTGTTTTACAACGTATGATTTCGTTTCTTTTTTTCCATTTTCATTGATGAAAGTCTGATCAACAGTAATCGGAACGATTTGTTTGTCGAATTTACCTTCAGCCTGAGCTTTCAACGCTTTCATATGAGAGTTGTAAGCAAACTCATCCTGATCTTCTCTTGAGATTTTGTATTGGTTGGCAACCGCTTCAGCAGTTAAACCCATTCCCCAATAGTAATCTTCGTGACCTGCAGCGGCAACTTTATAATCCGGAGTTGGTTTGTAACCTCCCATCGGAATAAAACTCATACTTTCTGCTCCACCAGCGATGATACAATCTGCCATTCCCGATTGGATTTTAGCAGTTGCCATTCCGATAGTTTCTAATCCAGATGCGCAATAACGGTTAACCGTAACACCAGGAACATCTTCTACTTTTAATCCCATTAAAGAGATCAAACGTCCAACGTTAAGTCCTTGTTCTGCTTCCGGCATGGCATTTCCTACCATAACGTCATCGATACGTTTTTTGTCAAAATCAGGCAGTTCATCCATCATAAACTGAATGGTTTCTGCTGCTAATTCATCAGGTCTTTTAAATCTAAAAACCCCTTTTGGTGCTTTTCCAACTGCGGTTCTATATGCTTTTACTATATATGCTGTTTTCATTTGTTTTTGTTTTTTAAGAGTATAGAAAATAGATCATAGAAAATAGACTATTACTTTGTCTCAAAATCTATATTCTATTCTCTTTGTTCTATTTTCTAATTTCTAAGTGGTTTTCCTTTAGTTAACATATATTGAATTCTCTCTAAAGTCTTTCTTTCTGTACATAAACTCAAGAAAGCTTCACGTTCGATATCTAATAAATATTGTTCAGATACTAAAGTTGCTTCAGATAAATCACCTCCGGCCATTACGTAAGCCAGTTTGTTAGCGATTTTTTTATCGTGCTCAGAAATGTATTTTCCAGCTTCCATTTGGTCAGTTCCAACTAAGAACATTCCCAATGCTTGTTTACCTAAAACCTTAACATCAGTTCTTCTGATAGGCTGTGTATAACCCGCTTCAGCCATTAACAACGCATGTTTTTTAGCTTCAGCAATCTGACGGTCTTTGTTTACAACGATAACATCTTTTCCATGTTGAAGAAGTCCGGTATCAAAAGCTTCATAACCAGAAGTCGAAACTTTTGCCATAGCGATTGTTAAGAAATATTCCTGAAGAACGTTCAATTCCACATCGTTTTTACGGAATAAATCTGAAGCTCTTAAAGCCATTTCTTTAGATCCACCACCACCAGGAAGTACTCCAACACCAAATTCAACCAATCCCATGTACGTTTCTGCAGCAGCAACTACTTTATCAGCGTGTAAGCTCATTTCGCATCCACCACCAAAAGTCATTCCGTGAGGTGCTACTACAACAGGAATAGAAGAATAACGAACACGCATCATAGTGTCCTGGAACAATTTGATAGCCATGTTCAATTCGTCGTATTCCTGCTCAACTGCCATCATGAAAATCATTCCGATATTAGCCCCAACAGAGAAATTTGCTGCCTGATTACCAATAACCAAACCTTGATATTCTTTTTCAGATAAGTCAATTGCTTTATTGATGGCCTGAAGTACATCGCCACCAATTGTATTCATTTTAGATTGGAATTCTAAGTTCAAAATTCCGTCTCCTAAATCCTGAATGATTGCACCACTATTGCTCCAAACTTTTTTGCTTTCGCGAATGTTGTTCAGAATAATAAATGCATCTTGTCCAGGAACTTTTACTTGTGATTTTGTTGGAATGTTATAGAAATAAGTTGCTCCTTCTTTAACAGAGTAGAAACTCTCACTTCCGGAAGCCAACATTTCTGTAACCCATGCAGCAGGCTCTAAACCTTCTGTTTTCATGATTTCGATTCCTTTGGCAACACCAATTGCATCCCAAATTTCGAATGGACCATTTTCCCATCCAAAACCAGCTTTCATGGCATCATCAATTTTGTATAATTCGTCTGAGATTTCAGGAATTCTGTTTGACACATAAGCAAACATTCCAGAGAAACTCTTACGATAGAATTCTCCCGCTTTGTCTGTTCCTTTCACCAAAACTTTAAAACGATTGATTGGTTTGTCAATAGTTTTTGTTAGCTCAAGCGTCGCGAAATTTGCTTTTTTAGCAGCGCGGTATTCTAATGTATCTAAGTCTAAAGAAAGAATATCTTTATCTACTTTTTTATAAAAACCTTGTCCCGTTTTACTTCCCAACCATTTGTTTTCCATCATTTTGTTGACGAAATCAGGAAGTTTGAACAAATCGTGTTGTTCGTCTGTTGGGCAGTTTTCATAAATACCATTGGCAACATGTACCAAAGTATCTAAACCAACAACGTCAACGGTACGGAATGTAGCCGATTTTGGACGACCAATTACCGGACCAGTCAATTTATCCACTTCTTCAATCGTTAATCCCATTTCTTTTACCAAGTGGAATAGACTCTGAATACCGTAAATACCAATTCTGTTTCCAATAAATGCCGGAGTATCTTTAGCAATAACCGAAGTTTTTCCTAAAAATTTAGAACCGTATTCGTTTAAGAAATCCAATACTTCAGTTGAAGTTTTTGGACCAGGAATAATTTCAAATAATTTTAAGTAACGCGCAGGGTTAAAAAAGTGGGTTCCGCAGAAGTGTTGTTGAAAATCTTCGCTTCTACCTTCGCTCATAAAATGAATCGGAATACCAGAAGTGTTTGAAGTAACCAAAGTTCCCGGTGTACGGAATTTTTCGATTTGTTCAAATACCAGCTTTTTGATATCCAAACGCTCTACTACAACTTCAATAATCCAGTCAACATTGGCAATTTTTGCTATATCATCAGTCGTATTTCCAGTCGTGATTCGGCTTGCAAATTTTTGACTGTAAATAGGAGACGGTTTCGATTTTAATGAATTCGCTAAGTGCTCGTTTACCACTCGGTTGCGAACAACTTTGCTTTCAAGCGTTAATCCTTTTTTAGTTTCAGCTTCTGTCAACTCGCGTGGTACGATGTCAAGCAGTAAAACTTCAACACCAATATTGGCAAAATGGCAAGCTATTCCTGAACCCATGATTCCGGATCCAATTACAG
Source organism: Flavobacterium sp. AC274 (assembly GCF_979258275.1). NCBI lineage: Bacteria > Pseudomonadati > Bacteroidota > Flavobacteriia > Flavobacteriales > Flavobacteriaceae > Flavobacterium > Flavobacterium sp. AC274. Next base: position 2,137,791 of record NZ_OZ409852.1, read on the forward strand.
CAACTTTTTTAATCGTGCGTTTCATAGTAGTTAATATTTGTTTTTTATTTGAATTTGAAGTTTCCTGTTTTGATAAAAATCGGGTTATTCATTTTCTATTTTTCTGTTTGGGTAAATATGTTTTTGTCCTGAATTAATTCGTTTATAATTTCAGAAACTTCGATAAAATGTTTCAGTTTTTCGTCAGAAACATGTTTTCTAATTGTTTCATTAAATTTCAGAACCGTATTTTTAGATAAATCTCTTTTTTCTTTTCCAAATTCAGTCAGGTAAATTAAAACACCGCGACCATCACTTGGATTTTTTTTGCGAACAATCAAACCTTTGTCTTCCATAGATTTCAATGTTCTGGTAAGGCTCGTAGCTTCCATTCCCATTCTTGGCCCTAAAGCTGTCGACGGGGTTCCTTCTTCTTTATCAATACTTAAAAGAGCAAATCCGGTCGCCATTGTTGCGTCGTATTTGGCTGCTTCTTCATTATACATTCTTGATACAGCTTGCCAGGTGGCTCTTAAAATATAATCTATCGTTTTGTCTTTCATATTGTAACTATATCGATTTCAAATATAATCAAAAAATACTATGCATGCATATAATTTTTTAATAAATTTTTGGTTAGTAAAAAAATCCCTCTGAAATAGAGGAATTTAGGTTAGTTTTTTAATTGAAATATACTATTCTTTTTTCAGATTTATACAAATTTCAGATTCTAAAAAAAGATTATGCCTCTTAAATAGCTTTTTAATTATTCTTTATGTAAAATAATAAGAGTTTAAATGCGAATAAATTTTACTCATCATAACGGTTTAATGCCTTTTGAAGTATCTTTTTCATGCGATTTCGAAGGCTTTCCGGACGCAGAATTTCGATTCCGTCGCCAAAACCCAATAAAAGACGTTCCATTTCATAATTAGGCGAAATAAACAAATGCACAATAACACTTTTATCTTCGTTTTCCTGAATTAGTTTTTGACTCTGATGCAAGGGTTTCGTTAATACATAAGGTGCATTTTCAGGATTTATCCAAAGTTCGATACGTCGCGGCTGCAAACCAGAATTTACCGTTACGCCAATGATATTTTTATAAAAAGATTCGGCATCAAAATCTTCTTCCAAATACGGAAGATTAAAATCATAATCAATCGCAATAATTCTGTCCAAAGCCAAATTGCTCACAGGAGCAGAGCCTTTTTTCTTCCCGATAAGAAACCAGCGATTATTGAATTCCTTCAAAATAAAAGGATGAAAATGAAACTTACTTTCCTCAATAGATTTAAAAGATTTATACGTAATAACAAGTGTAACCTTTTTAATAATCGCCTGATAAATTTCGTCCAGATAATGAAGTCCTTTTAAATTGTCGTTTTTATCGAGATAAATAACGGGTTTGGTATGCGATTTTTCGGCATAGATTTTATCCTCCAAACGCTGTAGAATATCCGATACATCATTAAATAACGAGAAATCCTTAAACTGCTTCAACATCGAGACCGTTTCTGTCAAAACATTCATATCGGTTTCCGTTAGCGGAATATCCGTTATCGAAAATTCATCGTCTTCATATTTGTAATACTTTTTATCGTAAACCACAATTGGTGCGTTATAACCCAGTTTTTCACTTCGCATTAACTGAATATCCATTTGAATGGTACGTTTGCTAATAGGATTTTCGCGGCCTTCATATTCAAACAAGGCTTCAGAACAAGCTTCAATCAAATCCTCCAAAGTCCATGTTCGATATTTATTTTGTAGACATTTGTCTATCGTTTTATACCGAATTAAGGCGTTTTTATTTTGAGACATTTTTATATGTTTAAACTTTAAATTATGAATTGATTTTGATTTACTTTCTTATATTTTGGTGTAAATAAAATCTTATAATTAGTTGATTGCGTTATTTTTATTAAAATTTATTGAATAGGCATTAATTCTTGATTTGGCAACTTAAGTGCTAAAAATACACTTTTTATTGTACTGCGCAAAATACTTGCGCATTGGGTTGGTTACTTCTTTTTAAAATGGGTATTTGTACTATTTTTTTGTTTAAGAAAAACATATACTTTTACGCCTCAAAAACAAATTCTTTTCTATGAGGAAACTCTACTTTTTACACCTATTTTTTGTTTTATTAATTACTTCTTCGGTTTTCGGCTTTCATACAGTCGATAAGAATTTAACAGTTCGTAATAACAATATAAACTTTGTTGCACCACCCAATGTAGATTTTACTTTTACCAATGATGGTGCATGTTCCGGAGCTCCTGTTAGCTTTAATCCTGTTGTAAGCGGCGGTGCTGCCCCATATAAATATGTATGGAATTTTGGAGATGGAACTCCTAATTCAACAGAAAGTAATCCAAGTCATAGTTACACAGCGTTAGGTTGTGGTTTCCAGAATTTTAATGTAACACTTACCGTAACAGATGCTAATGGCGAAGTGAACTCGAGAACAAGAACTGTTTCTGTAAAACAAAAACCCGATTTAAAATTTGTAGACCAGAGTAATCCGGGATCTAACAAACCTTTTGAAAGATGTGGAGATAATAACTCGAATCCTAAATATACGATCAATGTTGGAAATAATTCTACTTCAGTAGGTTGTATATCAGCATACAATGTAGATTGGGGCGATGGAACTTCTGAAGCCAATGTTACTTTTCCAAAAACGCATGAATTCCAAAAATTGGGTTCTTTTAATATGGTAATTACCGCAAACGGAAGTAATGGTTGCAGTAATTCAATTACGTATGTGGTTAAAAACTCCAATAACCCAATTGGAGCTCTTATCGCTCCGGGTAATACGACCAATTTATGTATACCGGTTCCGGAAATGAATTTTGCGATAGGATCGTGGGGTTTAAATCCTTCGGATACAAATTATCAGGTAAATTACGGAGACGGTACGGTTCAAAGTTATAGTCAGTCACAATTAGAAAGCTCTTCTTATTATAATAGTTTAAATCCGCAGGCTTCTCAGAATTTCCCTGTGCCTCATAAATTTACAAGAGCTAATTGCCCATCTGGAAATACAGTTTCGTTAACTATAACAACATCATGTGGAAGTACATATCTTACCGCCGGACCTATTATTATTTTAGATGTGCCTGTAATAAGTTTTAGTATACCATCTATAGCATGTGCCAATTCTGGTGTATATTTCAATAATTCAACCTATGCAGGTTATACGAATGGCTGTAGTACTGTCAATGTTTACACGTGGGATTTTGGAGATGGAACAACATCCAGAGAAGTTAATCCTTATCATGTTTATACCAGACCAGGTCAATATAAAGTTACATTAAATGCAACCACACCTTGCGGAGTAGGTATAACGCCAGCTGCACAATTCATATGTGTAGAGCCAATATTAGAACCTAACTTTACATATGGCAATGCTTGTGCTTCGACCAACCTTGAAATTAAAAATACTACTGACACAAGTTTGAGTTGTGGTACGGAAACTTACTATTGGGAAGTTTATCATTATGTTGACGGTTTTTGTGGTAAAGAAGCAGTTCCGGGAACCGGAAGAGGTCAGTGGAATTTTGCCAATGGAACAAATTACTATTCTAAAGAACCTGTTTTTAATTTTATAATGCCGGGTACTTATTATGTAAGGTTAACAACCAGAAATTCTTGTGGAATAGACCGATCTATTACAAAACAAATACAAGTCAAAAAACCACCAGTTATTACCTTACAGCCTATTTCTGATTTTTGTAATTCGGCAACCATAAAACCAGTAGGAAAGGTTGAGGAAACTTGTGCCCCAATTAATGAAATTACTTATTTGTGGAGCTTTCCGGGTGGAACTCCATCGTCATCTACATCGCTAAATCCGGGATCGATAAATTATACCACGAGCGGAAATTATCAGGCCATTTTTAGCGTAACAAATAGTTGTGGTACAACTACAAAAACGGCAAATTTCTCTGTTAATACCGTTCTTTCGCCAGTAATAACGCCAAAGACAGTACAAATTTGTAGTGGTTCTTCGTTTCAGGTTACGCCATTTACAAACGGAACAGACAATGTACCTGCGGGAACAACTTATATTTGGTCTACGCCTATAGTTTCTCCTCCGGGCGCTGTAAGTGGAGCAAATGCACAATCAAGTCCTGTTTCGACAATTAGTCAGTTTTTAACCAATAATACAAACAGCCCTGCTACGGTAACGTACACAATATCGCCTATATCTAAGGTTTGTCCGGGACCTAATTTTACCATTACCGTTACCGTTGATCCTTTGATAAAAGTGGTTGAAACTATAAAAACCGTAACCTGTTTTGGTTTAAGCGACGGAGCAATTTCAATAACTGCTGCTGGTGGAATTCCTTTTCCTACCGGAAACCCGTACACATTCTCGTGGACTGGACCTAACGGATTCACAAGTTCTGATCAGAATATTTCGAATTTAAGATCAGGTTATTATAATTTAAGGGTTACCGATAACGGAAAATGTCCTTTTACAAAAAGTTATTTTGTTAGTGAACCGGGCCAATTTCAAATTCTGTCACAACCTAAAACAGACATTACATGTTTTGGCGCAAATGACGGAAGAATTAATGTAAATGTAACCGGCGGAACTCAGCCTTATAAATATGTGTGGACAAAAGACGGAGCTGCGTTTCCAATTAACTCCGGTAATCTTTCTAATTTGGCACCCGGAAAATATGATGTAACCATTACAGAGGCAAATAGCTGTAATATTCTACCAGGAAGTTATACCATTATCGAACCGCCATTATTAGAATTAACCTATGTAAGCCAGACTAATATTTTATGTTATGGATATGCTACGGGAGAAATTAATGTAAAAACAGTTGGTGGTCGGGTAACCGAAACATCTCCGGGTGTTTTCAATTACCGATACAGATGGACAGGGCCAAACGGATATGTAAGTACAGTTCAAAATCCTAGAAACTTATATGCAGGAACTTATAATCTAACCGTTACCGATAATTCTGGTTGTACGGATAATTTACAGGTTGTTGTACTTCAAAACGATGAAATAAAATTAAACTATACCAAAACAGAAATTGCCTGTTATAATTATGCCGATGCTTCGATTACCATAAATAGTATTACAGGAGGAGTTCCGTTTACAACGGGAGATCCTTATATTATAAAATGGAGCAATTTAGGCTCAGGACTTGTGCAGAATAATTTATCTGCCGGAACGTATATTATTACCATTACAGATTCATTGGGCTGCCCGAAAGTATTTACCATAATTATAGATAATGCACCTGTATTTACGATCAATCCAAATGTAAAACAAATTACTTGTTTTGGGCAAAAAGATGCACACATCCGTTTAAATCTAGTTGGAGGAAAAGCGCCTGTTAAACTTGTTTGGGATGATGATGCAACAGCAGGAATTGAAAGAAATAACATTGGGCCCGGAGATTATTCAGTAACAATTACCGATGCCAAAAATTGTCAAATCAAAGAAACATTCAAAATTGTAGAGCCTTTATTACTGGAGATAAGAGCAGATGTTTCGAATCCGTTAGAGTGTGAGAGAGCAGATACGGGACAAATCAATTTGGTAGTAACTGGTGGTACACAGCCGTATTCATACAGTTGGTCAAACGGACAAAGAACGGAAGATTTAGCGAATCTTGTACCGGGAAAATATACCGTAACCGTAACAGATGCCAATGGCTGTAAACAATCAGATACCTGGACAATTACCCGATTTGATCAGCTTACACCAACAGTTGAAGTTTTAACCGATTTTAATTGCGAGACTAAATATGTGAAACAAACGTTCGTTGGACACGTAAAAGGTGGAATTCCGCCTTATACCTTAAGCTGGTCTGATGGTGTTGTTACAGGTGCCAATAACGAAATTATGAATACCGAGAATAACGGTTTAATCATCTTTAGTGTTACCGATAGTTTTGGCTGTAAGTCAGATTATGCATTAAATGTGGATACGCCTGTTTTGGGCGAAGCCAATTTTTCAACGGGTTCTTATGGTAAAGAAATGTTCGATTTATATTCGATTTACGATCCGGTGAAATTTACAAATCTGGCCACAGGCGATTTTGTCAGCACTTCATGGGATTTTGGAGACGGTGTTTTTTCAACAGAAGAAAGTCCGGAACATATTTATACCCGAGTTGGAACTTATACTATAAAACAAACCGTTAACTATCCTTTTGGATGTCAATACAGCTACAGCGCCACAATAGTAGTTGAAAAAGGGTATAGCCTTATTATGCCGAATGCGTTTACACCCAATAATGATGGTTTCAACGATACATTTGCGCCCGTATTTTTAGGGTTGTCCGACATTACTCTTGACGTTTTTGATACGTGGGGAGCCGTTGTATATTCAGAATCCGGGATAAATATTAGAGGATGGAATGGAAAGATAAAAGATTTAGATGCCGAAAACGGTAACTACTATTACAAAATCACCTTAAAAACCTTTTACAATCATACGGTAGTAGAAAAAGGGCCATTCACATTAATTAAATAAGCAACAAGATTTACAATGAAATTAAAACTATTTTTTATACTAATAACATGTTGCTTTTTTTCGCAGGCAAGAGCGCAAGATCCAATTTTTACACAATATTTTTTAATTCCCGAAACGCTTAATCCAGGATTTTCGGGTTTTATGGAAACTACTTATGCTGGTATAATTCACCGCGAACAATGGCCGGATCTTGATCTGAGAATAGATACAGATTATGCATTTGTAAACACGTGGAGCGAAGATATTAACAGTGGTTTTGGAGTCAGTGTCTTAAACCAAAGAGAAAATGTAACCAATTATAATTTTTTTGAAATCAACGCCAATTATGCGTACAAAGTACGACTAAATGATTATTGGTTCTTTAGGCCCGCTATAGAAGTGGGTTACGGAATAAAATCGTTTGCATTTCAGAATTTATTGTTAGAAGATCAGATTAATATAGGAACGGGCGTTATAAATCCAAACTCAAACGATCCCATTTTATTAAACAGCAAAGTCAACTTTTTTGATGTTTCTGCCGGAATGGTTTTTAATACCGATGAAATCTGGATTGGTTTTTCGATGAAACATTTAAACAAACCAAACATTGCCTTTAGCTCACAGGGAAATCTGCCTTTAAATACTTTTTTCTCCCTAAGCGGTGGTTACGAATTTCTTATTGCAGATTATATAGATGCCGTATTCCTGCCGTATGAAACTAAGTTTTTTGTAACATCAAACTACATGCAGCAAGGTCGTTATAACCGATTTGATTTGGGGGCTTCGATATTATTCGAAAAAATATTTTTTGGTGCTACAGCCGTAACAAATCCTGCAAAAAATGGAATGAATGGCGATTTGCTAACCTCTGTAAACTTATTTACAGGATTGCAGTATGAAAACCTTCGATTGGGATTATCATACGATTTAAACACTACCAAAATTGGTAAAACGGGAGGAATTTATGAATTATCCCTAACGTATCAATTTAGCTTAGCTAAAAAATGTTTTGGCTGCCCAAACTACGAAGGCAAAAGATAAAAGAAAAAGACATTTTTACGCATAGCAAACCCGACAGATTTTTAAAACCTGTCGGGTTTAACAACTGTTACGATATCAGGTCAATAACAAAATCTCCTTTTCAATATTCGTTCTCGCTTTTTCTTCAAACAAATCTCTAAAGGTTTTAGTTTGAAAAATAAATTCATCCTCCAGAAAATGTTTCAGGGCTTTTGCGCGTCCGGGTTTGTATAGAAAATCAGGATAAATGCTATATTCTTTTCTAATCTGTTCAAAATAAATTTGATATTCGTTCCAGTTTCGCGCGAGAATTTTCAAATCAAAATCAATTAGCCAGTTAATATCTTCAATTTCATTATGTTGATGAAGCTGCGTAGCGCAAATCATATTAAAAACCAATTTTGCATTGAGATTGGTTTCTTTCGGAAGAATCTTCACGGCATATTCAGCACTTTTCAGTTCATTATCTTTTTTACTGCTTTTATAAACGTAATCGTGATAAAAAATAGAAAATAAAACTTCGTTGGGAAATTTTAATTGATTAGCATACGTTTCAAAACATTCAATCATGTCTTTTATATGCGTCAGATTATGATAATGTCTTGATTTATTGGAATATGCCTTTTCTAAATCTAACCAATTTTGCTCAATTTCACTTTCTCTGAAACCAATATTGGTCAATAATTCAGAATATATTTCTTTTAAATTCATGTTATTTTTATTTAAATCTGATGAAAAGCTCCATCGGAGTTTAATATTTATAGCCAATTTATACCGAATGCTAATGAGCTCCATCGGAGCGTAATATTTATAGTTTATTTAGGTATTCTACAAAAGCTCCATCGGAGCGATATTTCAGTTTTTGCCTTTTATCTTTAAAATATATCACCCCGATGGGGTTTGGCAATAAATTTCTAAAAAACTATAAATATGCTGTCCCTATGGGACTTATGCTATTTTTATAAAATAATCTTTACTCAAATATAAAATTCTTTTTCACTGCGCAAAATAATTGCGCAGTACTTTTGAAATCTTTGCTCAGGAAATAAAAACAAGTTCATTGAAATAAAAAATTGCGTTAACAAGGTCAAGTTTAAGTTACTTCGAAAACACTTTCCACGTACAAACTTATACCATTACCGGTTAACACAATTTAAATTGAGGCAGTAGCTCAGCGGTTAGAGCAGGTAGTTTTGAAATTATCCTTCAAAGGTCAATTAAAACTTACTTCTAGACATTGGTATTTCCGGTTCGAGTCCGGCAAGTTTTAAAATCATCATTAATAAAAATGAGGGTCAAGATTAACTTACTTCAGTCAATCCGATAATTTGTTCAGTTAATCCATTACACTCAAATTTCAGGTCAAGTGTTTCTTACTTCAAATCTTTTAGGTAGAAATCAGAAACACGATTATCTAAATTTTAAAAATTAAAAAAAAATGAAAACAAAAGAATTATTAAAAATCAGTTTGCGTCAAAACGCTATTTTCATTCCATCAGAGATGATTGCGAATGACAACAAAAATTTATCAGGAACAACATCGGTTTTATTGGCCAATGTTTCAAAACTTGGATTTACATTTTCTGAATCGTTATTACACGCTTTAAACAATGTAAACCCAAATTATAAAGTGGAAGTTTTAGAAGTGCTAAGAGAAGTTTTAGGAACCGATAAAAACTGGACGCCTTTGGTTAAAGAATGGAATATCCCAACAGGAGAATCTGTTTTGGATCATGTTGTGACGTATTTCTGGAATGTTTTAAATATAAAAAGAGGTACAACTTTGCAATGCGGACATATTATTCCGGATAATACTTTTCCTTTAGAAAGATACAACGGTTGTCCGTTTTGCGGAACTCCGTTTGAATTCGGTAAAATCGAAAACTTAGGTCAGGGAAGTAAATTAAAAGTACTGGATTTATGGTCAGAAAAAGAATTGCAAGATTTCTATAAATCGTTATTACAATCAAAAACCGCTCTAGACGCTACACAAATAGATAGTTTAAAAATGGCCTTGAAATATTTGCCTTTGCCAAAAGTGGATATTGCCATGAAGGAAACTTTGATGTTGGTAATCGATATTTTAATTGAAGAAGGTCAAGCCGAAAATGCATCTCAGTACTTTAAATCACCAACCGATATCTTAAGATATTTATGGTTTAAAAATACAGGTTTATTGCAGATAATCGAGCCAAAAACAATCATCAAAAGAAAATCTAAAAACGTGACTCATTTTTATGAGTTTTTGGATAAAAGTGCGCAAGAGAAAATTGCATCAACAAAAGATTTGAAACTTAAATATTCAAGAAAAGAATGTTTGATGGTCGCAAACTGGTTGAACAATCTTGATATGGATGTTGAAACGATGTGCGAAATCATGCACCCAAAAAGAGGAATGTGGGTTCGTTTAATCAGAGCGTTGCGTTTGGCAGAATACAGCAAAAGAAAAGGCTTTGAAAAATTAGCTTTTTTAATGGATGTATTTTACAACCAGGTTTATGACGTTTGGCAAAGTAAAGTAAACACATCAAGATTAAAGTTTGATGCCGATAAAACATTTACATTGTTAAAAGAGCGTCCGGGATTGTTTGCACGTTCTTTATTTTCGAATATGCTTTGGTTTGGTGCAGACGAAACTGTGGCACATTTTGAAGAAATCATCGATAAAGTTCCGGCCAGATTGGTGGTTACTTTAAACATGTATGCTCAAAATTATTTTGATAAAAACATGCAAAGAAGCGTGAAACCTTTGGGAGGAACAAACAAACGTATTGCACCAAATGCATTATTGAATTTGTACGACGAAGCACAATTAGAGGCGATGAAAAATCAAATCGAAGCGTTGTGTCTTTTAGCGATGAAAAAAAGATTTGCGGCAATTGTAAACCCAAACAAAACGATTTATATTGATCCGCAATTGTTTAATATGCCAGTTTCGATTGGTGATAGAAGCGAGACCGTTCAGGATTTGCCGGTTGCTTTGATGGGAACACGTTTCCCGATTGAAGGAAACGAAGTGCGATTGTTTATGCAATGGGGAAAAGATTTGCAGGCACAGCATTTGGATATGGATTTAAGCTGTCATATCGCTTATGAAGATAAAGCCGATATCTGTTCTTTCAGCCGATTGGAAACTGTTGGTTGTAAACATAGCGGTGATATCAGACATATTCCGAATAAAATTGGAACGGCAGAATACATCAATATCAACATCGACGAATTGGCAAAAGCCAACGCAAAATTTGTAACTTTTACTTGCAATGCGTACAGCAACGGAAGTATTTCGCCAAATTTGGTTGTAGGTTGGATGAACAGCAAATACCCGATAAAAATCTCTGAGAAAACCGGAGTTGCCTACGATCCGTCGTGTGTAGATCATCAGGTTCGCGTTACGCAAAATGTTTCCAAAGGTTTAGTTTTCGGAGTGTTGGATGTAGCCAAAAGAGAAATCGTTTGGTTAGAAATGACTTTCGGTGGACAAGTTGTCGGAGGTTTGGATTTTAAAGGAGTTCAGGCTTTATTGGCAAAATTAAGCAGTAAATTGAATATTGGTAGTTTGTTACAACTGAAAGCGGAAGCCCAGGGTTTAACAATCACCGAAGATCAAAACGCCGATGAGGTTTACGATGCAAAATGGGCGATAAATGCTGCGGCAGTTACGCAATTATTGATAGATTAGTGGCAAAGGTACAGAGTTACAAAGTGACAAAGGTTTTTGTGGAGTAGCGTTGCAGTGCATCTTCGCAAAGTGTGGTAAATTTAATCTCGCAAAGTCGCGAAGTAGCAAAGTTTTATTGAAGCTGTAAACCTACTGTTTGTCATCTCGACAGAGGAGAGATCACATAAAGTGAAGACACACAGTACGTCGCTCTCTGGATGCGATTTCTCCTCTGTCGAAATGACACAAAATGAGTTGACATAAAATAAGGAAAGAAAATCTGCTCAATCTGCTCAATCTGCGTGAACAAAAAAACTTTGCGCCTCTGCGTCTTTGCGCGAAAATTAATAAAAATAAAACTACGCAAAATAACCGCGCAGAACAAAACAACCTTTGTACTATCAAAATACGAAAACAATGAAAACACAAATAAACGGTACAGATATATTAGAATTAGGATTCCCAGAAGGAAAAACAATCGGAATCGCATTAAAAATAAACAGCAAAAGACACGGTTTGAAACGTGATGAAATGATAGCCAATTTCAAAAACGTTTTAGAAACTCCGGAAAACTATATAGACGACGCTATTTTTAGCAAACTAGCTATTGCCCTAATCGAAAAAGCAAATGAAAAACCGGAAGATTTCATCGCTTTAAACCAAAACCCGAATGCATATGCTTCTTACGGAGCAGAACATATTGAAGACGGCGCGAGAAAGCAAATGGAAGTAGCGATGCAATTGCCCGTTACGGTTGCCGGAGCTTTAATGCCAGACGCGCACCAAGGTTATGGATTGCCAATTGGCGGAGTTTTAGCGACCAAAAATGCCATTATTCCGTATGGTGTTGGAGTTGATATTGGGTGTAGAATGGCGTTATCGGTTTATGATATTGCAGAGGATTTTTACTTTGAAAACGAAGCCAAATTCAAAAAAGAATTAATTGCCAATTCTATTTTTGGAGCGGGACACGGTTTTCACGGACAATACAAATCAGATCATGCGGTTTTAGAAAACGATGCTTTTAATATGACTCCGTTTGTGAAGAACTTAAAAGATAAAGCCTGGTCGCAATTGGGTTCTTCGGGTGGTGGAAATCACTTTGTCGAATTCGGAATCATGGAATTTGCCAAAGACGATACGGTTTTGAATATTCCAAAAGGAAAATATGTCGCTTTGTTAACGCATTCCGGTTCACGAGGAATGGGCGCTACAATTGCCGGACATTACACTAAAATGGCCAAAGACGTTTGTAAACTTCCGGAAGTGGCTAAAAATTTAGCCTATTTGGATATGAACTCACAATTGGGACAGGAATATTGGATGGCGATGAATTTGGCGGGAGATTACGCATCGGCTTGTCATGAAATTATCCATAACAAAATGGAACGCGCTTTGGGTGCCACAATTTTAGCCAAAGTCGAAAACCACCATAATTTTGCCTGGAAAGAAATCTGGAACGGCGAAGAAGTGATCGTACATAGAAAAGGTGCAACTCCGGCCGGAAAAGGCGTGATGGGAATCATTCCGGGAAGTATGACAGCGCCGGGATTTTTGGTGAGAGGAAAAGGTGAGGAGAACGCCATAAATTCGGCTTCGCACGGAGCAGGAAGACAAATGAGCCGAACACAAGCTATAAAAAATATCACAAAAAACGAGATGAAATCGATTCTGCAACATCACGGCGTTACACTTATCGGAGCAGGTCTTGACGAAGCACCAATGGCCTACAAAGATATCAATCAGGTGATGGAAGCCCAACAGGATTTGGTTGACGTTGTAGCAAAGTTCACCCCAAAATTAGTGAGAATGGCGGATGACGGAAGTAGAGAAGACTAAAAAGAGATGCAAGAAGAAAGATGCAAGAGAATAGAGTAAAGAGAATAGATGCAAGAAACAAGAAGAAAGAAACAAGAGAATAGAGTAAAGAAAATAGACTTTAGAACTAAGTTTTGTAGAGTCTTTTTTCTTTCATCTTTGCTCTTTTCTCTCTCTTAAAACAAAAAACATAAAGACTCAAAGAGCTAAAATCTTAGAACCTTAGCCTCTCAGAATCTTAGAACCTTAAAAAAATGACATACATAGACATAGGAATTAATTTAACGAATAAACAATTCCAAAACGACATAGACGATGTCGTACAAAACGCTTTAGATGCCGACGTATCGCAAATGATACTAACCGGCACAAGTGTAAGAAACAGCGAAGAATCATCGCGAATAGCAAAAGAATATCCCGGAATATTATATTCCACAGCTGGAATTCACCCGCATGATGCGAAGAGTTTTGATGCGCAGAGTATTTCGAAACTGCGAAATTTACTAAAACAAAAACACGTAGTTTCGGTAGGCGAGTGCGGACTCGATTTTGATCGTGATTTTTCGCCCAGAAATATTCAGGAAACGTGTTACAAAGCCCAATTAGAATTGGCGATTGAAGTTCAGAAACCTTTGTTTTTGCACGAAAGAGCTGCTTTTACCAAGTTTATGAGCATTACAAAAGACTATTTACCACAATTGCCAAAAGCTGTTGTGCATTGTTTTACCGGAACTTTGCCCGAAGCCCAAACCTACCTCGATAACGGATTCTATCTTGGTTTTACCGGAGCAATTTCAGACAGTAAACGTTTCGATCATTTAAAAGAAGTGATTCAGTACGTACCGCTTGACCGAATGATGATCGAAACCGATGCGCCATTCATGCTTCCAAAAAATACTCCAAACAGCCTTTTAAAGAAATATCACGAACGACGCTGCGAACCTGCTTTTCTGCCTTTTGTGGCAGGAACTGTGGCGCAGTTTAAAGGAGTTTCGGGGATTGTGGTTGCGGAGGAAACTACGAGGAATGCGAAAGACTTTTTTGGGATTTAAGGTTTTTAAAACCTGTTAGATATTTTTATAGAGATTTTATTTGTTGGCTTTTAAATTCAGGTATTTGTACTGGGTTTAGAGGCTTTTTGTTTATATATATTTGAAGGAGAAGAATTTCTTAAACAATTATGGCTATTATGGAAAACCGTAAAATATTTTGTGAAATTTTATGCATCTTCGATTGATTTTTAATAGAATGATGATAAATCGGGAAGAAGAATGAAGATGAATAAACAGTAGATTTGTTTTTTTATAGGTACAATTAAATTAAAAAAAATATGAGTTTTAAACTATTAGGGATTAGACCACTTGAAAACTGTAATGAAAAATTTTTAAAAAATTTGAAACCAAATCAAGTTTATCAGTTTTATAATGATTATAAGTTTCATTTTAAAAATGATGATGAAAATAACGATGTTGTTAAGCTTGAAAAATTGAAACAATCCGTGCCAGATAATTTTTTTGGTGATGATAATCTTAAAATTAATATATCTGCATTAGTTGGGAAAAATGGAAGTGGTAAGAGTAGTTTAGTGGAATTGTTTTATGCTTCATTATATAATTTATCCGTAATAGAAGGAATTTTAGATAAACAACTCGATGAGGTTGATTTTACAGAAAATGTAAAAAATATAAAAAGTGATATTAAATACACAATTACTGGCTTGATTGAGAATAATCAAAAACTAAATCATTATGACTTAAATAATTTATTTGAAAATATATTAAGTTTTAATAATAACATAAAAAACAGCGGTAAAAGATCAATAACACCTATTGAGAAAGAATATGAGAAGCTTTTGAAGTTGCTAAAAAATCATGAAGGGAAGAAATATATTTTTACTGATGATGATTTGAAAAAATTGGACAAATTGATGGGGAGTATGCTTCCTGAAAATTCTATTTCAAATAGTTTTCGAAATGAAATTACAGATTTTATAAATAGCATAAATTTAATAGCAAAAGATGTTAATGCAGAAATATATTTTGAGTTAATTGACGAAGGACTATTAAGATTATATTTGTTAAGGGTAAAAGGACAATCAGTGGAATTCTATGAATTTGACGAGAATTTAAAAATTGTCAATACAATACCGTTGTCACAAGATAAAAAAGAAAAATTATTAGGAGATGGCTTTTTCTATTCTCTAGCAATAAATTATTCTTTTTACGCACTTAATTCACTTGATTTAGGACGCTGGTTAAAAAATATATTTCATAAAAATGATTCATATCAAATGCCAATTGTTTTAAATCCTATGAGAACAGAAGGTGTAATCAGTATTAATACTGAAACAGATCTTACAAAATCAAGGTTTTTGTATAACTTATTTTACCCATTGATTGTAGATAAAAAAACAGAACCAAATGAAATTAATGGAAAAAAACCTTTAAAGATAACGCTAAAAGTAAATCATAAAAAGCTTGTTCCATCGATATTAAAAGGTAAAGCTGATGTTGTAGCTTTTGCTTTATTAGATAGATGTTCTGAATATTTACCTGTAATAAATAAAATTTTTGAAATTAGAGAAGTTTACGTTGCAAATGAAGTACAAAAAGCTTGTTATGAATATATTTTAAATAAAGCATATAGTATTATTAATTACTATAAATCTTACAACAGAAGAGAATATTTAAGCGTTTTCAAAGGCAATGAAAAAGAAAAATTCGAGAAACTATTATTAAAAATTCGTGATGAAGATGATAGTCATATTACACTAAAATTAAAACAAGCGGTAAACTTTTTAAAGCATTATAAAAAGACAATACCTGAGATAAAAGGTTCAACTTTCTTAAAAGAGGAATTTGAAGTTAATATTAAAAAGTACGCGACATCTACAATTGAAATTATTGCACCCAATTACGATAATTTTTCTCAATTTTTAATCCCATCTTTTTTTGAATATGATTTAATATTTGAGGATGGTAGTAGCTTTTCCCAATTGAGTTCAGGTGAAAAGCAATTAATATATGGTACAAATACAATATTATATCATTTATTAAATATTATTTCAGTTCATAGAAATAATGACAAAAAACTTAAAAGATACAAATATGTAAATATGATTTATGACGAAATTGAATTATATTATCATCCAGAGCTGCAAAAGAAATTTTTAAATTATTTGTTAAGCGAGATAAAAAAACAAAATATTGAAAATATTAAAGGTATCAATATACTTTTAATTACTCATTCCCCATTTATTTTATCTGATATACCGAAACAAAATATTTTATATCTTAAGACAGAAGAAATTGAAAAAAATAATGACGGGGATATAATAAAGGAGCAAATAGCAATTCCACAAAACTTAGATGATAAAAATTCCTTTGGAGCAAATATAACAGATTTACTGGCTGATAGCTTTTTTATAAATGATGGCTTAATTGGAGATTTTGCAAAAGATAAAATTCAAATTACATTAGAATGGTTAAAAAATGAGGCCAATAAACAGAAAGTAGTTTTTGTTTTGGATAATAAAATAATTTTGCCAAAATTTAATTCTAGAGAAGCTGAAGTTTCTTATCATAAACAGGTAATTGAATTAATAGATGAACCTTTAGTTAAGCATAAGCTTAAAAGTCTTTTTATAGAATTTATTTCAGAGGATTTAGAATTTAAAAATGAAGAAATATTAGTATTAGAAGAAAGACTCAATAAATTAAAAAAACAATAATATGCTTAGTATAAATTTCAAAAATACCATAACAGAGTGTGAAAATTATTGTAACGGTTTTAAAAATGAAAATTCTAAAATTAAAGGTATTGTTTTGTGGATTGAGAGAAGAATAAAAGACTATTTGTCCCAAGAAAATTTAGACCTCCTTGAAAATAAGAATAATAAAAAAATATTACTAGAGCTAAAAAGATTGCTCACAAAAGAAGAAATTGAAAAAATAATTAAATGCGATTATAATAATTTAGAAATAAAGAGTAATGAATATGAAAAATTTACAAAACTAGATTTATTTTATAAAGGCAATGACAATAAAAAAAGGAAAGATCCAGTAAAAGTTTTAAATTTAATTTTTAATTATCCAGAATTTAGAGGTTATAAAAAAACGATTTATAATGGATTTTTACTTTCTCAACGGTTAGGAATTGAATGTTGTCCTTATTGTAATAGAAATTATACCACTTCACATCAAACCTATTTTGTTAATGTCAAGAGTGTAAAAACAGAAAAACATGTTTTTCCTGAATTTGACCATTTTTATCCTAAAACGAAGCATCCGGTGATAGCTCTTTCGTTTTACAATTTAATACCAAGTTGTAATATTTGCAATACTCACTACAAGAATGATAGAGAAGCTAGTCATTTATTTCATCCATACACGATTAATAGTTTAAATAAGTTTAGGTTTGTTGGTTTTCCAAGCGATGTTGCATCATTATATGGTTCAGCTGATAATATTTCGATTGATTTTGAATATTTTGGGACAGATGATATAAATGAGAAATTAAAGAATTCTATTGAATTTTTTGGTATAAAAGATATTTATGAAAAATGTCATACTTCCTTAATAAGAGATATACTTTACAAGAAAATTGCTTTTGGAGAAAGTTATATGAAACATTTGGAAAATACTTATAAAATGTCATTTGAAGATTCCTTTAGAATAGTTTTTGAAACTAATTTTGAAGATGAAAAACTCCATAAAAGACCATTTAGTAAACTAAAGAAAGATATCTTCCTTGGAAGTTGATTATATATACACAACTCGTTCTGCAAATTTTCCAATTTCGTAGTGAAAACAATGTCTAGTAGCTTTAATAAATAAAAAGATTTTAAATCGTAAAAGGTTTCTTAGAGTTAAACTAAATTTCAATAAAACCAAAAAAAATACGCAAATCATTTTGAGCATTTTTTATATAATTCTATTATCGAAGAATATTATTTCCCTTTCAACAATTTCTCCAAATATTCAACCTTTTCTTTTTCAGCGAGAACCAAACGTTCATAAAGCTCAACAACTTTATCAAGAGGAGTGAAAGTGCAAACATTATGATTAGTGTTTCCATTTCCCTGACCATTATTGGCACTATTATCATAACAAGCATTAATATAAATCTAAAAAAAATCCGTATAAATCAGCGTTTTCGCGAAAGCGAATCCGTATAATCTGCGTCTAAAATCGCCCCAACATCAGGGCGATTTCTTTTTATATAAAAACTAATATCAGGAAACCATCATCTTAACCCCCAAAATATGTTTACAAATTCCTCGTTTACCCTGATAAGCCGTAAACCAGTCGCAAGTACATCTTTGCGAATTATTATCGATAATTACTTTGTGTACAACGCCGGAACCTTTTACTTTGGCTTCGATATAATCGGCTCTTCGCTCGACGATTTCGATATCTTCGTTGGCTAATAGTTTTTTGGCATTTTTAAGTCTTGGGTTTAGTGATAAAATGCGTTCGGTTTTAAAAGGGAGACGACGGTAGAAATGCGCTTTTTCGCTTAAATCATAACCCAATAATCCCATTGAAGATAAATTCGAAGTCAGATTATCCATTGTGCCAAAATCAATATCATTTTCGATAGAAAGCATTGTTGGGTCAAAAGTCTCGTTCGATTTTAATAAACTATTTAAACCGTAAACCCATTCTATGGGTAAGTTTTCGGTCATGGTTTCCAATACATTTCCTTCGCCCGAAAAGCCGCGGTAAGAATCTGGAGAAAAAGCCATTAAAAGCTGCATTTTTCCAAATTCGGCGACTATGGCACACGTTTGTTTGTCTGACGATTCGTAGATGAAAATTTTGTCTACAATGGCGAGAATTCCTTCTAACAAACGTAAACGCTGAACTCCTCCAATTCTAACACTATCGGCTGTAGCCAAAGTCGAAAACATAAATTTTCCCGCTCTTTTGGTTATGAAAAAATCGCCTTTTACAGTTCCTTTTGGTAAACTTTGAAACAACTGAATCGTCTGAATTTTATTCAATTCAAACTTAATATCCATATCTGCCAGATACAACTGAACGCTCGTTAAACCTTTTATCCAGCGCATGGGCAAGGTTACTTTTTTCTCGGTCACTTTTGCTTTGCTCGTAATAACCTGAACATCCTGCTGACCAACGGCAAGTGTTACTTTTTCGTTTTTCTGAATTGCATTCAAAGCATTCAGCATCGGATCATTAAAATCGACATTCGTTGTTCCGTTAGCTATAAATTCTCCGTCTATCGCTTCGGGTTTCATATCTAGTCGTACATAAACGCCGTTGCAGGACGAAAAACCTTCAAAACGCAATCGCTCAGATCCTGCCGAAACAATAGGATCACGAAGACTTGGCGGAATGGGTCCAAAACTGGAACGAACCACTTTGGCAATCGTAGTCCAGCATTTTGCGGTAACATAAGGATCAGTCAAACTTCCCCAAAAAAACACGGAATGTTATTGACTTCTTCGATTTCGGTTTGATGTGCCAAAACCAGATTATTAATGCCTTTGGTTTTACTGTAAGTCGAAATTCCTTTATAATTATATTCTAGATCTGTCATTTTCTTTATTTTAAAATTTGCTTAATCAATGATTTAAGCGATGCATTATCTTTCCATTTTTCGAAGAAAACAATTGTTTCTGCAGATGGTTTTTGATTGGTTTTCGTTAAAATATCCAGATAATTTTCTATAATTTTCTTGAAGTTGGTTGGTAATTTTTCTTTTAAATCAAGAGTTGAAAAGAACGAATTAAACAATTTCAATAAAGCATTGTTATGCAAAGGCGAAACATCTTTCAAGGCAATTAATCCGTCGACTAATCTTAAAAACACACCATATTTTTCTGTTGTAAGATATGCTATTTTATGAGCAAAAAGTTCAACATCAATAGCTTGTTTTTCGATTAACTGAATCAAAACTTCGGATGCCAGTAAGCGTAAATCTTTTTTCTCCTGAAAGAAAGTACATGCAAACAATAGCAGACTAATATCAGAGAATCGAAATTCCGGGCGGTTTATAATCTCCAGAAACCCTTTTAACTCTGGTTTTGCTCCATCGCCGGTTACGCAATTTTGCAATAAAGTCAATGCCAGTGCATCTGAATTTTGGGGTGTAAGACTATGCCAGAAATAGGTGTTTCCTGCATAACTTAGTAAATAATCCCAATCGTTTGACCGCTGATAAGCATCAAGGCTGTACAGCAAATAATTTGGAATTTTAGAATAATTCGGCAAATCAAATTTTAGCTCGTACCACGATGGCGTTCGCTCTTTTTCTTTGGTTTGATAATTTGTCCATTCGTTCCATTTTTCTTTAAACTGAACATTTGGCTGAAAAGGAGACACCACAAACGGAATGTCTTTCAGATACGTATTTTCAAATTCAGCAAAAGTATCATTAGGATAAAAAGTTCTTGCCGCAACTGCCCAAAGCGATAATTTTCCGGTTTCTTTGGTCGTTTTTCCCATTGTTGCCAATAGTTTCGAGAACATAGAAGTCTCGTCTAATTCGATTTTAGCGTTTACGCCCAGACAAAACGATAATAATTGTTTTAATTCGCCTTCGATTTTATCCAATAACGGAATGGCATCTTCGACATTTTCTCTCGGCATACGCGCGATTGCAATAGCAAGATCGACAGAATCAATTTCTTCATTGGTGTTTTGATACGCAATAACCCTTTCTAACAAAACTTTTGGAGCCACCCAATACGGTTTATGACTCGGTAAAGAAAGCAGGGGTAAAGTAGAATTTGAATCTATTTTTTGCTGTACTTTTTCGAGTAAAGGCTGCATTAATAAAGTAGTGTTAATCTTTGAATAATGATTGACTTTACTATTGAATTTGTTATCGATGTTGGCGATTTTAGATTGTAAAAAAGCCTTCACAAAATTTTTGTGAACACTTTCAAAATAATGTTTTTGCAATTGTTTTTCATAAGGCTGCAATTGCGCTGTATAATCTGCCGGAAACAAATCCCGTTGCGAGATATAAATATTCAACAGAATTTCTGCATCTACAGTTTCATCAGAATTTATGAAATTTCCAAACTGAAAAACAACATCATTCCAATCCTTTGGCAACTGAACTTCGTCTGTAAGCAATAACTCTTTTTGAGGGTCAAATACATATTCTTCTAAAGCAGAATCATCGACAACCAGACTATCTTCATCTAAAAATTGCGTTAATCCTGATTTTATATTTCCCTGCATCATTGTTACGTACGAAGACAATTTCTCTTTAAGAACCTTATCTTTTACGTTGGCAATTTTGGTGATAATTTTGGTAACGCGTTCCTGCAAAGCCAAATCGGCAATGACATAAACATCAGCAATAATAGATGCGATTGCCGGGCTTAGTTTCGGGTTTGATTTGGTTATTTTTTCTAATATTGGCAAAACGTTTTTAATGGCTGCTTTGCAATCGCTGCGCATCATTAAAGGTTCCAGCCATTCCAGGAATGATTTAGTTTTGAATTTTGGATGATCGTACATTTTCTTGATCAATTCAATTCCGTAACTTGTTATTGGCGGATACGGATTGTGTAAATAAGAGAATATATTTTCCTGATGAATGATAAGTTCATCGGCTGTAACATTAAATTCTTCGATTCTTTTTCTAAAAAATGATTTCAGGTTATTGTTCCATTCTTTGGTTTGAATCAGGATGGCATTTTCGATAAAAAACGCGCGATCCATCTTTTTTCTTCTAATAAAGATTGATAAATAACGGTCCAGGTCTGAAATTCATCATGTTTTTGAGCATCATTATCTCTAAAGAAACTATTGTGCAGAATCGTTTCGTAGTTAAACAATTCCGGAATATCCCTTTGATAAGTTAGTTTGTCGTTTAATGAATTATTAATGAATCTTCTGGTCTTCATCTTGGCGCGCCATTCATTTGTTGCCGCAAGAGTCAGAGCGTATAATTCGGCATTATATTGCAATAAATCCTGCTCTTCTAATTTGCGTAGAATATGATAATTAAATCCAACCCAGTCTTGTCTTTTTACTTTATCTAGAATAAAAGTATCTAGCCAATTGGGTTTTGCCCACAATAAAACATCCAGAACTGTAGGTCTTTCATCTATTTCATTTAATAAGCTCAAAGCTTCATCCCAGGAATTGATTTCGGTTTTATCGAATAATGCAATGGCACTAAGGGTAATAATATCACTTTGTTTTTTATCGCCGCGGGTTCCCCAGCCATAATCGTGTTTGTCTTTTTTTACATAACCCGGATCTTTCGTAAGATCAGTATACGTCATAAAGTAACGCTTACTTTTCTTAATCTGCTTTTTTAAAGCCTCAATATTTCCTTTTGATTTTTCTTTTAGAAAAGGCAAAAGCAAATCAATATTTTTAGATTTTATGATAGTGTCATATTCTTCAAGAACTTCATCAGATTTAGCGCTTTTAGCTGTTTTTGGTTTGGAATCCACAGCAACATCACCGGTTTCTGAATATCCTTTTTTTACTTTTTCGGCGAGTATTTTTTCTGCTGATTTCAGACATTCTTCGTCTGTAGAAAATGATTTGGTTTGAGAAGTTCCCGAAGTTCCGTTTTTGCCGTAAGTCACCGTATATTCTAATCCTGTAACTTCAATTTGCCAAAACTTATCGGAATTTCCATCGATGTATTTGAGGTATTTTTTCATATTTGTTTATGGGCTGAATGAGAGTGCGTATATTCTCAAAAATATAAAATTATTAAGGTTTTGTCGGGCTTTTCAGGGAAAATTTAGGTTAAAATTTTTAAACAATCCGATAAATATTTCAGGACTAATAATATAGAATTGTTAAATTATATTAATAAAACGCTTACATTTGCCCCCGAAATGAAAATGAAAAACATACATATCAATCTGTCAGTAAGACAATACAGCGATCGTTTAGCGGGATTTCCTCCAGCTAAATGCTCAGGATGTAGTATGTATTTTAATGAATTGAAGTGTAAATTGTAGTTACAAACTCAACATAAATATATAAAAGCGTCCTTATCGGGGCGCTTTTTTTGTTTAGATGCACTTCTTCCGAAGCTTCGGGATCGCTCAGAATGACAAAAAAACACTTCGACTTCGCTCAGTGTGACATGAAAATAACCCTTAACTAAAAATAATTAAAAAAAGAATTGACCAAATGTTTAATGATTAAATCAAATAGCGAAATATAATCTTGAAAAGTAATCTGATGAGAGACAGTCATTTGATACAATTAAGGATCTGCACAAGTATGCGGACAGGGATTTTTATGGTTTTAATTAATTATTAACTATCTGATTGTCAATGAAATAATTTTAAAAATGATTTGGATAATTGGTTTTTTCGACTTTATCTTTGCCGAAGAAAATTTCAAAAGAGAATTTCAATAGTAACAATGATTTCAAAATATAATACAACATATAAAATGGCTTTTAATAAAAACATATATAACGCAAAACTGCTAAACCCGAGCTCATATCTTGGATGTTTAACAATACAGGTGCATGAATACAGGCAATAGGATAGTTATATCGTATTAAATCTCATGAAGCACCTTTAACCGGGTGCTTTTTTTATGCCCAAAAATAAATGATTTCGTAGCTCAATTGGCAGAGCGCTTGACTGTTAATCAATAGGTTGAGGGTTCGACTCCCTTCGAAATCGCTCGTTCTCTAGAAAGAACTGGCTCATTGGGGTTACTGGCTAACCTTCCCGACTGTCTCTCGGGAGAAACGGGTTCGACTCCCGTATGAGCCGCAAGTTTTGCCACGAAGGCACTAAGTAGCAAAGTTTTTTAAGTAAGGATGTTAAACTTGGCAACTTTACGAGATTAAAATAGTATTGAAAAAAACGTAGCGAGCAATTTTCTGGCAATCACGATAGCTATCGGGAGCAAAGACGCAAAGAAAAACAAACTTTAGTGTCTTCGTGCCTTCGTGGCAAAAAAACTACGCAAAATAACTGCGCAGTATAATTTGAATATTTGCTCAGGAAATAAAATACGTTCTTTTAAAAATCGAAATACATCAAAGGCAACTTTGATTTACAATATCAAATAAGTCCTGTTGCGTGTTTCTGTATAGCACCATTGTAGGGAACTTTCCGCGAAAGCGTATTATGTTTTTCTATGCAACTTGATTTGGAGGTTTCCGATAGTTCGCCAAAAAACTATCCCACACTCTATGTGTCGTGGGTTCGAATCCCATTCGCAGTAATGCGATAGCTCAGTTCGGTAGAGCAATAGAAATTTGCAGGTTCGAATCCTGTACTGATACGCTCAGTTGACAATTGGTAGTCATGCGGGTCTTAAAAAACCTGTTGAACAGAGACCATCACTCTTTAAAAGATGACCAGAAAAAAAACTGATTTGTCTTTGTCAGTGAAGCTAGGATTTGGGGATCCAAATTTCACACTCACGATAAAACCAGTGCGAACAGAAATGTATTTTGAGATACTCTTTTTCTTTTCGGTTTGATTGTCTTAGCGATTTTTTTAGAATTTAGAATCGCTTTTACAAAATAGAATCGCAAACAATTGGAGTAAACAAAGCACAAACTATTCGTCCGTTTTTCTCGGAGGAGAAAGGCAAAGAGCTTTTTTATTAAAGAAAGAGAATAGAAGTAAGAGAATAGAATTTAGTTTTATGCGGTTTTGAAACTTGAAACCTGAAACCTGAAACTTGAAACAAAAAAAAACTAAAAACAAAATAACCATGATAAAAAGAATTAAAATCGAAGCTTACCAAGTAGGATTGGTATTCGAAAATAGAAAATTAATTAATGTATTAGAAGAAGGCTTGCATTGGATTTTTGGTAACAAAAATGTAATGATTTACGATATGAATGCATCATTTCAAGCGCCATTTGAGTTGAATATCTTATTGCAAAATGAAATGCTTACAGCAATTTTAGAAGTTGTAGAAGTTGCAGATAATGAAATTGTATTGCAATTCGTAAACGGAAACTTTAAAGAGGTTTTAACTGCCGGAAGATATGCTTTTTGGAGAGGAATTGTAAAAAATGAATTCATAAGAGCAGACATTTCTAAAATTGACATTACGGAAAAAATTCCTGTAAATCTATTAGAAAATGCGAAGCTGAGGTTGTTAATTAGAAAATTCATTGTTTCCAGCAATGATAAAGCATTGTTGTTCGTAAACGGAACTTTTATAAAAGAGCTAAAAGCCGGAACGCATTATTTTTGGAATAACACCATTACGATCGAAGTTAAAACTGTTGATGCCAGACAGCAGCAAGTAGAAATTTCTGGTCAGGAATTGTTGACCAAAGATAAGGCAGGATTGAGAATCAATTTCTTTGTGAGATACCAGGTTGTTGATGTCATGAAAGCGTTGGTCGATAACAAAGATTTTGATAAACAATTGTATGTAGCCATGCAATTGGCTTTAAGAGCTTTTGTCGGCGGATTAACGTTGGATGAATTACTGGCTAAAAAAGATACAATTGCCGAGGCAATTTTAGCTGAAGTAACTACTAAAATATCTGATTTAGGTTTGGTTATTTCTGATGCCGGAATTCGTGACGTAATCTTGCCTGGGGATATGAAAGAAATCATGAATCAGGTTTTGGTTGCCGAGAAAAAAGCGCAGGCCAACAGCATTATGCGAAGAGAAGAAACCGCATCAACAAGAAGTTTACTAAACACAGCAAAGCTGATGGAAGAAAACGAAATGTTGTGGAAATTGAAAGAGATGGAATACGTAGAAAAAATTGCCGATAAAATTGGCGAAATTACGATTTCAGGAAGCGGTAACGTTATTGGGCAATTGAAGGAAATCTTCGTGAAATAAAAAACGGCTGTCCTTGTGAGACAGCCGTTTTCCGTTGGTTTGTATTATCTTGATTTATTTAATTTTGACCGTATATTTTAGCGTAAAGATCTTTGTAGATTTCTTTGATAATTTTACGCTTTAATTTTAAAGTAGGAGTCAGTTGCCCGCCGTCGATAGACCAAACATCCGGAGTAAGTTCAAAACGTTTGATTTGTTCCCAGTGTCCAAATTTTTTGTTAATTTCTTCGATTTCGTTGTCAATACGTTTTACAACTTGTTCGTTTTTCACGATTTCTTCGTTAGAATTTCCTAAAGTTACTTTATGCAATTTTGCCCATTCTTTTACGAATTCAAAGTTTGGCTGAATAAAAGCTGCAGGCATTTTTTCGCCTTCACCAATTACCATAATCTGCTCAATAAAACGAGATTGTTTCATGGCGTTTTCAATAAGCTGAGGTGCAATATATTTTCCGCCCGAAGTCTTGAACATTTCTTTCTTACGATCGGTAATTTTAAGGAAACCTTCTTTGTCAATTTCTCCGATATCTCCCGTGTGGAAATATCCGTCTTTTAATGCTTCATCTGTTTTTTCCTGATCTTTATAGTAACCTAACATTACGTTTGGTCCTTTGCAAAGAATTTCACCGTCTTCGGCAATTTTTACTTCAACGTTGCGAATTACTTTTCCAACAGTTCCAATCTTGAAACCTTTATTTCTTTGATCGTTTACGGCAATTACCGGTGATGTTTCAGACAATCCGTAACCTTCCATAACCGGAATTTCTGCCGCAGCAAAAACTCTTGTTAAACGTGGCTGTAAAGCAGCACTTCCAGAAACCATTAAATCTAATTTTCCACCCAAACCTTCTTTCCATTTACTGAAAATAAGTTTACGTGCAATTTTTAACTGAAATTCATACCAAAAACCATTGGCTCCGTAAGGCTCGTATTTTAAACCTAAATCGATAGCCCAGAAAAATAGTTTTTTCTTAATTCCGGTTAATTCGCCGCCTTTGGCATAAATTTTATCGTAAACTTTCTCCAGAAGTCTTGGCACCGCTGTAATTACAGTTGGCTGAACTTCTTTTAAGTTATCACTAATTTTATCAATTGATTCTCCAAAATAAACCGAAACACCATAATATTGATAGATGTACAAAATCATTCTTTCAAAAATATGGCAAATAGGCAGGAAGCTCAAAGCAGTACTTTTTCCTGCATCAAACGGAATTCTTGGCGCGCTGTCTAAAACATTCGACACAATATTTTTGTGCGATAACATAACACCTTTAGGTTTTCCTGTAGTTCCTGATGTATAGATTATGGTGGCTAAATCATCTGTTTTAATACTGTCTTTTATAGCTTCAACTTCAGCCTGATTGCTTTCGTCTGCGCCTAAAGTCAATAATTCAGACCAATGTTTGGCACCCGCAATTTCATCAAATGTATACACTTCTTTTAAAGTAGGTACATTCGCTTTTATGGCATTTACTTTCTGCAATACTTCGGTATCCGAAACAAAACAGTAAATACTGCCGCTGTGGTTTAATATATATTCGTAATCTTCTTCGGCAATTGTTGGGTAAATAGGAACATTTTGTGCTCCGGTTTGTAAAATACCAATATCCATGATATTCCACTCCGTACGATTATTAGAAGTAATTAAAGCAATTTTGTCATCTTTTTGAACACCCATGCGCAATAATGCTCTCGAAACAGCATTAGCTTTTGCAATATATTCCTGTGTGGATGTTTTTTCCCAAACCCCGTTTTTTTCGTTGCCAAAGCAACCGGAAGGTTATAAGTCTCTTGTTGATAATAAGGAAAATCAAAAAGGCGTGTGATTGAAACCATGTTTAATATATTGAATTTTACTGCAAATTAAATAAAAATAAGGTATAATTTTTATTTTTATGAAATTTTATGGGAAAAATTATAGGTACTATTGAAAATCAACGAAAACGTTTTCTTTTTTGTAGCAAAATTTAGAAAAAACAAAGAAATATTTAAATTAATACACAATTATTGTACATTATAATCTTCATATTCTTTTACTCTTTCTCCCATCAGGAACATTTTTTTCTTAAGGAAATGTATAGAAAGCTGTGTGTAATTCCACTCTTCACTGTCTGTAATTCTGTACCAAAAAGTATAGGATGCACTGTTAAAACCTTCTTTAAAAATAGGTGTGCCTTCGTCGGTACATTCAATTCCCCAGTTAATTTTACTTTTACTTAAATCTGCATTCTGGATAATGCCCGTTCCATCAGGGTTTAATACCGTACTAGGTGCTTTTTGACCTATTGGTAAATAAGTTCCCGGAACCGGATAATTAAGTGTAGTTGTTATATAACGCTCATGATTTTTGTAATTAATTGCATCTACCTGAACTTGTGAATGAGATTTTGTAGCAATAAAAAATAATGCAATAAGAAGTATTCTTAGGATTTTCATTGTATGTAGGTTTTAATGTTTTTGGGTTAAAAAAGTTTTCGTGGCAGGAACTTTTTGGCGAATATAGTTCAAATTTCAATAGAAAAAGAAATCGGAAATAAATATGAATGTGTTTTTTTAAACTTTTTATTTTCAGAAGGTTTTTATTGAATAAGTAACTGATATTCTTCTGATTTTTCTGAATTATGCAGTTTATGATTTCTCAGAGTTGTTTCTTACCAAGAAATGAAAAAAGGGGATTTTTCCCCTATAAGAAACGGGAAATTCCCTTATTAATTCTTTGAGGTAAAGAGTAGTTTTACCTCGCTAAAATTAGTAAACAGAAAAGCAAAAATGGGCAGCCATTATTCTTCAATACTGAAACTGCTTTTTATATAAAATGAGTAAGTGTGGAACTAATACTCAAATTTGTGGAGGCGTTTTATTAAAAAAAGACGTCGCCACCAGATGCAGAACCTTGGTGGACCGTTGCAACAATTGACTCAGGCTTATTGGTCTAGAGGGCAAGAGATGTATTGTTTAGCAATACAATCGTGGAGAATCTTTTTTTGGGGGACAAGATTCGATCACTTCAGGGTTGTTTGCTTTAAGTGCATCAAATGTTGTAACAGGAGTTGCTTCGGCACCAAAAGGTTTTAAATAAAAGTGCCTCAGCTAATAGGGATAGTGCTGGGGCATTTTTTTGTTTTTTCGCCACGAATTCACGAATTTATTTTAGTCAAAATTAATTAGTAAAATTCGTGAATTCGTGGCAAAAAAAACGCCCGAAATTCGGGCGCTTATTTATTTAGTTTTTCTCAATCCATTTTCTGGCGTTGATAAAAGCTTCATGCCAAGGTGTAAACTCGTCATTTCTGTCTTTTGGATAATGCGCCCAGTTCCATTGAAAAGTTGAACGCTCAATATGAGGCATTGTAACCAAATGTCTTCCTGTTTTATCACACATCATGGCTACATCGTAATGAGAACCATTTGGGTTTGCAGGATATCCTTCGTAAGCATATTTCGAAACAATGTTGTAGTTTTCTTCACCCATTGGTAAATTGAATTTTCCTTCTCCGTGAGAAACCCAAACTCCCAAAGTAGTTCCGGCCAATGTCGACAACATAACCGAATTGTTTTCCTGAATTTTCACAGAAGTAAAGATACTTTCGTGTTTGTTACTATCGTTATGAAGCATTTTTCCGTGCACTTCATGCTCCGGATTAATAACTTCTAATTCCATAAACAATTGACATCCGTTACAGATTCCAACAGATAAAGTATCTTCTCTTTTAAAGAATTTATCCAAAGCCGTTTTTGCTTTTTCGTTGTACAAGAAAGCTCCGGCCCAACCTTTTGCAGAACCTAAAACGTCAGAATTAGAGAATCCTCCAACAGCACCAATAAACTGAATGTCTTCAAGAGTTTCACGACCAGAAATTAAATCGGTCATGTGAACGTCTTTTACATCAAATCCAGCCAAATACATTGCATTTGCCATTTCACGTTCAGAATTACTTCCTTTCTCACGAATAATAGCCGCTTTTGGTCTTGGTTTAGAAGCATCAATTACAGGAGCCTGACCAGTAAAGTGTGCTGGGAAAGTATAATTTAAAGCTTGATTTTTATAGTTTTCAAAACGTGCTTTTGCAGTTCCGTTTTTAGATTGTTTTTGATCTAATAAATAAGAAGTTTCAAACCAAACATCTCTATACTCCGCAATATCCAATTTATATCCCGAGGCTTCGGGACCAAATTCCAAACTTGGCGTACTTTGAACTGAACCAATTTTGAAGAATTCGATATTATTTTGTTTCAATTTAGCTTCAATCGTTGCGTCAGATTTTGCCTGGAAAACGATTCCGATGTTTTCAGCGAAAAGAATTTTCAATAAATCTTTTTCCGCGAAAGCGCTGAAATCAATTTTAGCTCCAAGATTTACATCAGCAAAACATAATTCTAATAAAGTAGTAATTAAACCACCGCTTCCGATATCGTGTCCGGCTAAAATTTGGCTTTCGCCGATTAATTCCTGAATTGTATTAAACGCATTTTTGAAGAAAGAAGCATCTTTTATAGTAGAAGTTTCTTTTCCGATTGTGTTTCTGATTTGTGCAAAAGAAGAACCTCCTAATTTGAAATCATCCTGAGACAAATTGATATAATAAATTGAATCTCCGTTTTTCTGTAAAACCGGTTCAACCACTTTTCTAATATCTGTACAGTTTCCTCCTGCAGAAATAATTACTGTTCCCGGTGCGATTACTTCGTCGTTTGGATATTTTTGTTTCATCGAAAGTGAATCTTTTCCTGTCGGAATATTGATTCCTAATTCAATTGCAAATTCAGAACAGCCTTCAACAGCAGCGTATAAACGAGCGTCTTCACCTTCATTTTTACAAGCCCACATCCAGTTTGCTGATAATGAAATTCCTTTTAACCCATCTTTAATTGGCGCCCAAACAATGTTTGATAACGATTCCGCAATAGCATTTCTGCTTCCCGCAACCGGATCAATCAAAGCAGCAATAGGAGCGTGGCCAATAGAAGTCGCGATTCCTTCTTTACCTAAATAATCCAAAGCCATAACTCCGACATTATTCAAAGGCAATTGTAACGGACCTGCATTTTGCTGTTTTGCAACTTTTCCACCCACACAACGGTCTACTTTATTCGTTAACCAGTCTTTTGAAGCAACAGCTTCCAGACGTAAAACATCTTTTAAATAACTTTCGAAATTGGCGCCGTCGTAAGTAACATCAGCATATTTTCTATCGATAGTTTTATCGGTCATAACCGTTTTTGGAGAACTTCCGAAGAAATCTTCCAAAGCATAATCCATCGGTTTTGAGCCATTTGATTTTGATTCGAAAGTAAAACGGTGATCTCCCGTTACATCTCCAACCTGATACATTGGCGAACGCTCTCTGTCGGCAATTCTTTGCAATGCATCTATATCTTTTTGACCAATAACCAATCCCATTCTTTCCTGAGATTCGTTACCAATAATTTCTTTTGCAGAAAGTGTTGGGTCTCCAACAGGTAATTTGTCTAAATCGATTAAACCACCCGTTTCTTCTACCAATTCCGAAAGACAGTTTAAGTGTCCTCCAGCTCCGTGATCGTGAATCGAAACAATTGGATTATGATCACTTTCTACCAAACCACGAATCGCGTTTGCAGCACGTTTTTGCATTTCAGGATTCGAACGCTGAATGGCATTTAATTCGATTCCTGAACCAAAAGCACCCGTATCTGCAGATGAAACCGCAGCTCCACCCATTCCAATTCTATAATTTTCTCCACCCAGAATTACGATTTTATCGCCTTCTTGTGGTTTCTTTTTTATTGCCTGATCTAGTTTTCCGTAACCAATTCCACCTGCTTGCATGATTACTTTATCGTAACCAATTTTACGGTCGTTTTCTCCATGTTCGAAAGTTAAAACTGAACCTGTAATTAACGGTTGACCGAATTTATTTCCAAAATCAGAAGCTCCGTTTGAAGCTTTGATTAAAATATCCATTGGAGTCTGGTACAACCATTTTCTTTCTTCAACAGCATTTTCCCATTTTCTGTCATCGTTTAAACGAGAATAAGATGTCATGTAAACCGCTGTTCCGGCCAATGGCAAAGAACCTTGTCCACCTGCTAAACGGTCACGAATTTCTCCTCCGGAACCTGTTGCAGCTCCGTTAAAAGGTTCAACTGTTGTTGGAAAATTGTGTGTTTCTGCTTTTAAAGATAAAACCGAATCAAATTCTTTGATCTCGTAATAATCTGGTTTGTCAGCTGTTTTTGGTGCAAACTGCTGCACTTTTGGTCCTTTTACAAAAGCAACGTTGTCTTTGTAAGCAGACACTATATCATTAGGATTTTCCTGTGATGTTTTTTTAATTAATTTGAAAAGAGAAGTTTCTTTTTCTTCACCATCAATTACAAAAGTTCCGTTGAAAATTTTGTGACGACAGTGCTCTGAATTTGCCTGAGAGAAAGCAAAGATTTCAGAATCAGTAAGTTTTCTTCCCAATTTTACAGCAAGATTATCTAAGTAATCAACTTCTTCCTGGCTTAAAGCTAAACCTTCAACTTTGTTGTAAGTTGCAATATCATCGATCTCCAATATTGGTTCCGGCTGAACATTGATCGTAAAAATCTCCTGATCTAATTGATTGAATTTTTGAAAAAGCATCGGATCAAAATCTGTAAAATCTTCCGTTGCCGGAAAAAATTCTTCAATTCTGATGATGCCAGGAATACCCATATTCTGAGTAATTTCTACAGCATTTGTGCTCCAGGGTGTGATCATTGTGGCACGTGGACCAACAAAAAAATCCGACAGTGCGGATTTCTCGATCTTATTGGAGTTGGCAAAAAGCCAGTTTAATTTTGAAATGTCTTGAGCCGAAATTTCGTTTTGCGTTTGTACGGCAAAAACAGTTTTGCTTTGGTTTTCAAAGAAATGGATCATTGTGATGTGTAGTTTGTTGTATTGAAGGTGCAAATTTAGTTTAAATAAATAGCAAGCGCAAATTTGAAAACAAACTCTTTTAAAGTTTTTGCCACGAAAGCGTGAAGGCGCAAAGTTTTTTTTGTTTCACGCAGATTTGGCAGATTGAGCAGATTTAAATGGATTGTAATTTTATTGTAAATCTGGGTAAATTTATTCAGTTTGTTTTTTTTAATCTCGCAAAGTCGCAGTGGTGCAAAGATTAATATTTGGTGAATAGCGTCCAGCTTTAGCTGGATGAAAAAATAAATCAAATAAAAAGGCTTTAGCCAAACTGTACCGGTTTGGCTAAAGCCTTTTATAATCATATTTCTAAACCTCCAGCTAAAGCTGGAGGCAATTCAAAAAACTTTAATTTCTTTTATCACTTATATGGTGAAAAAATTAATTGATTACAATCTTTTTAATTATTGTTTTTGAATCTGTAATGATTTGCACAACATAAATTCCTTTTGCAAGATGACTTACCGAAATTGCAGTATCAGTAGTATTTTGTTTTTCGAAAACTTTTTGTCCTGCAAACGAAATAATTTCAATAGAATAAGTTGTATCCAGATTATCAAAACCAACATAGAAGTTTCCATCAGAAGGATTTGGGTAAATGATAATTTCATCAGAATCAGTAATTTCTTCGTCGATTGGTTTCGCGATTTTGCTTGCCAGATTATTGCAAGTGTCAGTTGCATACGAATCCCATTGCGAACTTAAATTGAAAGTTGTCGATGGAGAAGTTACAGTCGATTTTCTTCTTAAAGTAACATCTATAGCAAAGTTGGCCGTTCCGCCGCTAAAAGTTCCAATGATGTCGATTAAAACACCATTTTTGAATAAACCTACAGCATCATTTCCGTTAAACATTAATTCCGTTCCAGAAGTTGAAATATTCGCTGCACTTGTAGAATAACAGGTTGAAGAAATAGAACTGTTTACAATTACGAATTTACTTCCTGTAGTTAAAGTTCCGCTTAAAGCCAAACCAGTACTCCACGAACCCGCTCCATTGGTTTGTTTTTTAATCGTGTAAGCCGATAAGCTCACAGAACTTCCTGTATTATTGGCGATTTCCAGCGCTTTGTTATTTCCTGAACCTTCAATGTATTCAGAGAAAAGCAAATCTGTTGCAGTTCCGCCTGTTCCGCTGCTGTTCGTTGTTACGGCAATTGTACCGCTTGATGCAGAAGCATTTCCGGCCGCATCTTTTGCTTTTACATAGATAGAATAACTTGTTGAAGCCGTTAATCCTGTTATTGTTGCTGATAATCCGGAAACAGTTGTTTTTAAAACACTGTTGGCATAAACATCATAACCTGTAACGGCTACATTATCTGTAGATGCATTCCACGCAAGTGTAATTGATGTTGAAGTTTTTGATGTCGAAGCCAGACTCGTTGGAGCAGTTGGGGCCTGAGAATCTGTAGAAGAAGTTCCTCCCCAAATTTGATTCACATATTCTGGATGATCGATGTATGGATTTCTGTTATTTTGACGCCCATAAATGGCATTGTTTCTCGCAATTTCTCTCGCACTTACAGGATCTTGAGCATGCCACGCCAAAAGAATATTTAAGAAAGCTGTTGTAAATACTTTATTGGCAGAACCGTCAAACATTGGAAAAGAATAACCTGAAACCGTATTTTCATAACGTGTTGCAAAATAAAAATACATTCGGGCAATATCGCCTTTAAAAGCATTTACAGGTTCAAAAACAGTTCCCGAATATCCGGATACAGAACTTGATCCCAATTTGCTTCCGTTTTGAGAAGTGTATGTTGCAGAACTTACTGTTCCATGCGGATAGTTGGAACGCATTCCGTTTACTTTTCCGTCGGTTGGCGTAATAAAATGCGCGTCGGCAACCATTGGTGACTGCTCATTAAACACTGATTGCGGAATAATATGTTCTCTGTTGTAGCAATCGCCCTCCACAGAATAATTTCCGCAGCGTTGCGTACTTCCTGTACTATAATTATAAGGATCTGTTCCCGATGGATTTTCAGAATACATGTCCAGAACAGTTCCGTCATTTTCGTAAAAATTATCAACGTCAGAAGTTTGATACGTCGTGTACAAACCTGCATAACCGTTGTCAGTATGACCTTTAATAATGTTGTATAATTGTGTTTTTAAAGTGTAACCTGTTCCTGTTGCGGTGTTGTAATAACCACTTGGAATCTGCGCAAAACTGACTGTAAAAAGTAGTAGGAATAAAAAAGAGTAAAATTTTTTCATAAAATAGTTTTTAGGTTTGGTTGAAAATACTTCAAAATAAACTTTTCAATAAATTGATTATGAGAAGTTTAATTTTGTAATTGAAACAAATCTACTACTTTTATAAATACGCTGAGTTAAGGAATGATTATTTTTAGATATATTTTCTTACGGTTGTGTTTTTTTGCCACGAAGGCGCTAAGGCACAAAGTTTTTTTAATCTCGCAAAGGCGCAGAGTCGCAAAGTTTTATTTACAAAGCTTAAAAAAACTGTGTGTCTTTGCTTCTTTGCGAGCAAAATTCACATAAAACTTAAATTACTTATATGAACTTATATGGTTTAAAAAAAACTTCGCGCCTTCGTGGCAATCCTTTACTTTGGAAAAACTGCACTCTGATAAGCACCCAAATCCGGAGGAGAAGTTCTTGTCGCTCCAATAATATCCAACGGAATTATATACGCCTGATTTCCTTTCGCGAAAGCGGGAGAAGTATTGTCTATATTAAATTTATTGAGATTAACATTATAAAACTTCGGATTTTCGTTTAGAATGATTTGGTTATAATGTTCCGTATCTGTTTTAAACTGATAATCTGGATTTGATGAAGAACTGCTAAATTTTAATAGACAATTGTTTAATTGATATACAAAAGGTGCCGCAGTATTTTTGTTCAAATTAAATTCGCTGGTATTTGAACCATAAATAATGCAGTTATTAAAAGTAGCCTGCGTTAACGGATTCGTTTCGGGAGTTGCGCCGGCCAAACTATTGCTTAAATCCACCGCAAAGTGTGAACTGCTTTGCCAATTATTGTAAAAAGTACAATGCGTAAAACTATAATTTCCACCATAAACACAAGACAAACTCGCTAAACCGGAATAATTGATAACAATGTTTTCACCATTAAGATGAGCATTTTGAGCTAAAATTCCATATTCGGCGCAATTGTAAATTTGAGTGTTTTTGATTTGAAAAGCTGTTTCATCCTGATTTTGGATTGATAAACCAATTGTTGCATTTTTCAACGTTAAATGATTGATCGAATGATTGGTGCTTTCTTTAGAAAAAATAACCGAACTCCATTGCCCTGGAACATCAGAATATTCAGGTTCTAAACGATCGCCTTCAAAAACAACTTCGTTTTCGAGTTTTTCAGTTGTAGAGACATCTCCATTAATTTGAAGAGAAGCATCATTATCTACAAAAAGTCCTGAATTGGCATGAAAATGAACTCGCGCTCCGGCCTCAAAAATGACAGTTTTACTTTCCGGAACTCCTGCAAAACCATAAATTACATAAGGTTTCTGATTGTTGAAGATCAGCTCATTTCCGTTTACCGCATCATTTTCATCCAAATAAAAACCATCAACTGATTTTCCGTCAATCTCGATTTTTTCTTTTGTTCCGTCAGGATTTTGTTTCGGATAAAGAAAAACGGCATCCTGAATTAAAGTGACCAAAGCTACTTCCTGAAGATTCGAACCGCCATCAAACTGAATTTCATCGGTATATAAAAAATCG
The DNA here is from genome assembly GCF_979258275.1 of Flavobacterium sp. AC274. NCBI lineage: Bacteria > Pseudomonadati > Bacteroidota > Flavobacteriia > Flavobacteriales > Flavobacteriaceae > Flavobacterium > Flavobacterium sp. AC274. The sequence continues at coordinate 2,174,206 of NZ_OZ409852.1, forward strand.
GTTGGATTTGCATCTGTAATATCCGCCGTTGTTTCTATAAAAATATATAAACTGTCTTTGGCTAAAAGTGTTACATCATTGAAGATTTTGCCATTGTTTCCGTTCATTCCGTCAACCGTCATTCGGTATTTAGAATTCAATCCTTTTTTAAGCTGAATTGTTGGAATCGAAATATCGTCTTTACTTTTATTGTACACTTTTAACTGGTATGTACTCGAACCGATGTTTTTAAAAACAGTATCTAAATAAACGGTATCTTTTGAAAACTTTAAATCTCCGGAACTGGCAACGGTATCAAAATCAGTTCGGCAGGAACTAAAAGTTATAAGCAAACCAAGAATGAAGAATGTAAAGTATTGACGCATTTTAATGAAGTTGTTTTTTTGCCACAGATTGCACAGATTTAAATGATTTTCTATTCTTTGCTAATAAAATTTAATCTGTGTAATTTGTATCAAATATTTTTATTGTTCTGTAAAAATAACAAAAAACTTACATGTTTGAAGCTGATTTTAAATAATAGAATTGGATTTTCGAATTTGTAACTCATCTTTTCTTTAATTTTACGATTTTAAAGTCCATTTTAATGAATTATACCAAAGAACAAATATTAGAGCGCTGCAATCAGTTTACCAAAAATACCTTGATGGAGACGCTAAAAATCGAATATATTGATGCAGGCGAAGATTTTTTAGTAGCCAAAATGCCTGTAAATCCAAGCGTTCATCAACCAATGGGACTTTTACACGGAGGCGCTTCGGTTGCTTTGGCAGAGAGTGTTGGCAGTGCAGCGTCTTTCTTCTTTATTGATGCAAAATTACAGGAAGTACGCGGCATCGAAATTTCGGCAAATCACTTAAAAAGTATTCGCGAAGGCTGGGTTTTTGGCACAGCACGAATCATTCACAAAGGAAGAAGTATTCATTTATGGGAAATTAAAATTACCGATGAAGAAGGGAATTTGATTTCACTTTGTAAATTGACTAATATGGTTTTAGATAAAAAAGCTAACTAACATGAACGACTTTTTTCTACAATCCGAAAACACCAGGAACAAAAATTACCTTTTGTAATTTATTCTAAACCCAATTCGTCGCTTCTTTTTGCTTTTTTACAACAAGATGATACTTTATATACAGTTACAGATTACAGCGAACAGGGATTTGTTTTTGCTTCTTTTGATGAAAAACAATTGATTTTAATTCCCGAAAAACAATCCAAAATTATAAGTACCGAACAAAAGGAAATTAAATTTGATTTTAATGAAATTGATGATTTAGGTTTTGACCCTGAAGCCAAAACTCAATACGAAGATTTAGTTACAAAAGGAATCGACGCCATTAAAAACGAAGAATTCAAAAAAGTAGTTTTATCCCGAAATGAAAAATTGGAATTGACAGATCTTGATTTTGTCATCACTTTTCAGCGTTTGATTCATTTGTATCCAACGACTTTTTCTTATTGCTTTTTTCATCCCCAAATTGGTTTTTGGATGGGAGCAACACCAGAACAATTATTAAAAGCAAATGGAAATGTTTTTGAAACCACAGCTCTTGCCGGAACTCAAAAAGCAAATCTGGAAGAAGAAATTCTTTGGCAGCAAAAAGAAAAAGACGAACAGCAATATGTTACTGATTTTATCGTAAAAAGATTGCGTGAGGTAGCTTCATCAGTTATTGTTACAGAACCTTACAGCATAAAAGCCGGATCGATCTGGCATATTAAAACCGATATTTCGGGAGTTTTAAATGATAATTCGACACTTGAAGAAGTTATCGATACATTGCATCCAACGCCAGCGGTTTGTGGCTTGCCAAAGAAAAAAGCAAAAGCATTTATTATTGAAAATGAAAACTATGACAGAACTTTTTACACCGGTTTTCTGGGAGAATTAAACAGCAGTTTTGCGCGTAAAACAGTAAGTTCTGATTTATTCGTAAATTTACGCAGTATGCAAATTCAGGAAAAAAGCGCCATTTTGTACATGGGATGCGGTATTACCAAAGAAAGCATTCCGGAGAAAGAGTGGGAGGAAAGCGTCAATAAATCGATGACGATGAAAAGAGTTTTGAATATAAAAAAGAACAGTAGTTGTTAAAAATAAAAGTTTCAGGTTTCAGGTTTCAAGTTGTTGGAACGTGAACCTGAAACGTAAAACAAAGAAAATAAAAAAGATTATTTAGTTTTCAGCCAAAGTTTAGAACTTGAAACTTAAAACCTGAAACAAAGAAAACAAAAAGCAGATGAAATTAGACATATTAGCCTTTGGTGCACATCCGGACGATGTAGAATTAGGCTGTGCAGGAACTATATTAAAAGAAGTTTCCCTTGGTAAAAAAGTTGGAATCGTTGATTTAACACGAGGCGAATTAGGAACGCGCGGAACAGCCGAAACAAGAGATGAAGAAGCAAAAGCGGCGGCAAAAATTTTAGGCGTTTTAGTGCGTGAAAATTTAGAAATGCGTGACGGTTTTTTTGTAAATGATGAAAAGCACCAGCTTGAAGTTATTAAAATGATTCGTAAATACAAACCTGAAATTGTTTTGTGTAATGCGGTTGACGATCGCCATATTGATCATGGTAAAGGAAGCAAATTAGTTTCTGACGCTTGCTTTTTATCCGGGTTAATGAAAATCGAAACCTCGATCGACGGAGAGAAACAAGAAGCCTGGAGACCAAAAGTGGTTTACCATTATATTCAGTGGAAAAACCTTGAACCTGATTTTGTTGTAGATATTACAGGTTTTGAACAAAAAAAGGTAGAGGCAGTTTTGGCTTATAAAACTCAGTTTTACGATCCGAATTCAAAAGAACCTGCAACGCCAATAACAAGCAAAAACTTTCTGGAAAGCCTAAATTACCGTGCACAAGACTTAGGAAGGCTTGTTAACAAAGATTTTGCTGAAGGTTTTACTGTCGAAAGATGTTTGGCAGTCAATAGCTTAGAAGATTTGATGTAAAAAGTTCAATATTTTTTCAATTTTTTATTTGCGGAAGTAAACATTAGTTGTATATTTGCAACCGCTAAGCAAAATGGTGGTTGTAGCTCAGCTGGTTAGAGTAGCGGTTTGTGGTGCCGCGGGTCGCCGGTTCGAACCCGGTCAGCCACCCAGAAATTTAAAGCCTTGAAGAAATTCAAGGCTTTTTTTGTGCGCCTAATTTAAATTCTAAATTTTATCCCGAGACTTCGGGACCAAATTCCAAAACCAGATTCAAATTTTAAATTCCAAATTTCAAATTCCAAACTCCAATTGTGAATATAGCCCGTGGTTTCAACCACGGGGACACAGGTTATGGATCTTGAAATTGAATCGTGAAAATGTATTACGGAAATGTATTGTGTTCCAATGGTTGAAACCATTGGCTATGTTTAAAAGAATAAAGAAATAAATTCCAAAAAATAAATTCCAAATTCCAATCGATTACGATTATAGCCCGTGGTTTCAACCACGGGGACGCTACGATGTACAAACAAAATCGCCAATCTTTGTCAAAGTTTTAAACTTTGACAAAGATTACTCCACATAATTAAATGAACTTATATGGTTCAAAAACACACAACATTGGAATTTCTTTTTTGTGCAACAAAAAAAGCATGACGTTTAAATCATGCTTTTAGTCGGTTTGTTATATTTGGTTTGTATTATCGAATCTCCTCAAAAGTATTTCCCTGTTTAATATCGCCTGTTTTAAAACCTTTTTTAAACCAGTACATTCTTTGTTCTGAAGTCCCATGTGTAAATGAATCCGGAACAACCTGACCGCTCATTTTGCTTTGAATGGCATCATCACCAACAGCATTTGCAGCACTTAAAGCTTCGTCGATATCATCTGTATCTAAATTTTTCTGATTATAATGTGTCCATACTCCGGCGTAGAAATCTGCTTGCAGTTCTAATGCAACCGAAAGTTTATTGGCTTCTGCTTCGCTTTTTCCTTCTTGTTCCTGATGCATTTTGGCCGAGGTTCCTAATAAGGTTTGCACATGATGCCCAATTTCGTGCGCTATAACATACGCAATAGCAAAATCACCACCTTTGGCACCAAATTTTGTTTTAAGCTCTTCAAAGAAACCTAAATCCATATATACTTTTTGATCTCCTGGACAATAAAATGGACCCGATGCCGAAGAAGCTCCACCGCAAGCTGTTTGAACAGAACCTCTAAAAAGCACCAATTTTGGGTTTTTATATGTCATTCCGTTTTCTTCAAATATTTTACTCCAGATATCTTCGTTATCAGCCAGAATTACCCTAACAAAGTTACCCATTTCCTCATCTTCCTTACTTAATGGTGCAGCAGCTTCAGTTTGTTGTTGGCCGCCTTGAACTTGCTCTAAGACATTTCCAATAGTTTGGCCTGTTTCGCCGCCAAAAACATTTAATAACAAAATGATTATACCAATAACTCCACCACCAACGGCTACTTTTCCTCCAGAAAGTCCTCTTCTGTCCTCTACGTTATCACTTTGTCTTCTGCCTAGCCATTTCATATTTGTTATATTAAAAGTTATTATAAATTTTGTTGTACGAATTTATATATTTTTTTGTAAAATATGTTCTATTAAAATGATTTACTTTATTATTTTATCCATTTAGATAAAGCTTCTTCCACAGTGCCGCGAATGATTGGTTTAGAAATATAATCGTTCATTCCGGCCGAAATACATTTGTTTCGCTCATCTTTCTCGGCGCCTGCCGTAACAGCAATTATCGGAATATTTTTTCCGCTTAAAGTATTTCTAATGGCTTTTGTTGCTTCATAACCATTCATAATTGGCATCTGAATATCCATAAAAACCAAATCAGGATTAATGTTTTCAATTTGATTAACAGCTTCATAGCCATTTTCGCATTCAAAAATAATAGTATTTAAATTGAGGTTTTTTACAATTGTTTTTAAAAGAAGCATGTTTACTTTATTATCTTCAACAATCAAAATATTCAGTTTTTTTTGATTAGAATAATAGTTTAATGCATAATCAGGATTTCTGTTTTTTAGAATTTCCTTGTATTTTTCGTTGATACTTTTATGACTAATATTCAAATTCAAATCAAAATAAAAATTACTTCCTTTGTTGATTCTGCTTTCAAGCTGCAAACGGCTTTCCATTAAAGCCAGTAATTGATTCGAGATTGTAAGTCCCAGACCTGTTCCTCCAAATTTTCTCGTTGTAGAACTATCTTCTTGTGAAAAAGCCTTGAAAATTTTCTTCTGATTTTGCTCTAATATTCCAATTCCGGTATCAACAACGGAGAATCGAAGAATATAATTTTCTTCTGATTTTTTTTCGATTACCGAAACATTTAGTTTTATAGATCCTTCGTTGGTGAATTTTATGGCGTTTGATAAAAGATTGATCAAAATTTGTTTCAATCGCACAATATCTGTCCAGATATATTTAGGAACATTGGGGTCAACATTTAATTCCAGATCAAGATTTTTTTGGTTTGATTCAAAAATAATTAAATCAAATATTTGTCCCAGTATTTTTTGAATATCATACAAATCAATAAAAAGTTCGAGTTTTCCGGCTTCAATTTTAGAAAAATCAAGAATATCATTGATGATTTCAAGTAATGAATGTGCCGATTGATTAATGGTTGTCATGTACTTTTCCTGAATTTCTTCAAGATTCGTTTTCATAAGCAAATGCGTAAAACCGATAATTCCGTTTAACGGAGTTCGTATTTCGTGCGACATATTGGCCAGGAAATCCGATTTAGATTTATTTGCCGCTTCTGCTAGTTCTTTTGCTTTTATTGCATCTTCACTTTCCTTGATTTTTGCCTGATTTCTATTTCGGTCTAACGCCGATGAAATATTATTGGCGAGTGTCTGGAAGATATAAATTTCATCATCAGACCATTTTCTTTCCCTCGTACAATCATCAAAACCAATAAAACCCGAAAAGTTATTATTGGCAAACAAAGGCAAAATCAATATCGATTTAATATCATTCGTAACGAGTAAATTTTTAAAGTAGGTGTCTTCCAGATTTCGGGTTAAGGTGCTTAAAACTTTTTTATTTTGAGAGTGCCAGATGATTTCCTTTAAATTGTCTTCGGTAAAATTTTGCAGTTTCGTTATTTGACGTTCAATTCCTTCGCGGGTCCATTTGTATTTTTGACTAATGGTATTGGTTTCGAAATCTTTTTCGTAATAAAAAATGTGATCTACTTTTGATGCCTTCCCAATAATTTCATAAGTCTCCTGAAACATTTTTTGCGGACTTTTGCTCAATAAAAACTTCTCTGTACAAAGCGCCAAAGCCGATAATAATTCACTTTTTAATTCCAGTTTTTTCTCGGCCTTAAGTCTCATTTGAGAAGAAATTGCCAATGAGATTACATCCGAAATTGTTCTCGCATAATTAATATCTTCATTGTCCCATTCTCTTTTTTTCTCGGTACTTTCAAAACAGGCCACTCCGGCTAGTTGTCCGTTTAAAAAATCGGAACATCAAGCATCGATTTTATTTTATTTTTGATGAAGTAAATTTGCTGAAATTCAGATGTTTCCAGCTTGTTAAATACGTCAGAAGCATTGATGATGGCTTTGCTTTTTAAAGTTTCAAAATAAATTGGATAAGATTCTTTATCGAGAATATTTTTATCGTTTAAACTTTGATTGTCCCGGCTGAATAAATTTCGACAGGTTATAGTATCGTTTGAATATTTCCAAAAACTGACCCTGTTTGTTTTAGAAACTGTTGCCGCTTCCTGAATAATAAAATCAATTACGGTTTGCAAATCGCTGTAACCGCGAAAATCTGTTGTCGATAATTTTTTGGTCGAATTATTGTAGGCTTCGATTTTCTCAAGACGTCTTTTTTTCTCGTTTTCGATGTTTTTTATCTCCGTAATATCCCTTGCGATACCGGCGTAGCCATTTGTTTCGCCCAAATCATTTTTGCGAATAATAACCTTTTGTGAAATCCATAATTCTTCGCCGTTTTTCTTTATAACCGGAATTTCAATGGTCGGATAATTAAGTTCATTTTGTTCTAAATTCTCATAGAAATCAACAGCATTTTTGATATAATCTTCATGAATAAAATTTGAATAATGATGCGAAATCACTTCTTCTTCGGCATAACCCAAAATAGAATATCCAAATTCATTGATAAAAGTAAAATAACCGTCTACATTAATCTCAAAAATAATATCGGTCGCGGTCTGAATCAGGTTTTTGTATTGATCCTGAACTATAATTTGTTCTGTAACGTCTTGTCCAATACTGATAATTAAATCATTAGAGAATTTTTTATCTTTCCATTGAATGTATTTGAATTCGCCGTTTTTACTTTTTAGTTTTCGAATGTAGAGTTTATTATCAATATAAGTTTTGTGATAATTTTCTCTGATAAATTCTGGATCTTCAGTTAACTTCCAAAATTCCATTGCCATTACTTCGTCTGGCGAATATCCTAAAATTGTTGTTATAGTTTCACTGCTAAATAATACTTCGCCTTTTTTATTTGTAGCAATCGTTAATGAATTTCCTTTATGAACGATTTCGTTTGTAAACCTGAAATTATCTCTGTTGTTTAGTAAAACGGCATAATTTACGTGATTAATAATGAAAACAATAATGCAAAAATTGATCAGTAAAATAGATGATTTTAATGGAATTGCATGGAAAACTAAGGTTGTAATCAGGTATAAAAATACGATTGAGACGAAAGTCCAATAAATTTTTATGGGTTTTAAAATACTGTAGGAAAAGAAAAACGAAAGTAGAAAAGTAATAATCGGGATAACATCATTTTGCAGATATATAATGTTACGGGCAACATAGGCAATGTAAATGAAGAAGGAAATAATGAAAATTCTCTGGGTTCGGTCCCGTAGAAATTTGATTTTATCTGTAACTAAATAAAGCAATAAAACTGAAAATCCTATAATTACATTAAAAACTAATAAACTTCGTGGCCGAATCTTGAATATTTCATTAATAATTTCGATTACAATAGTTGCAATACCAAAGAATAAAGCATACAATTGATATTCTCTATGTGCGGTTTCGCTTTCCAGTTTTTTCTCGATGAAGTAGCCAATTTTGGCTTTAATTCTAAAAAACTGATAAATCAATAAACCTATAAAACCGAATAATGACAGCCCCAAAATGATGAGTTTGGGATTATTGTAGAAAATAATATCGGATTTAAAAACAAACCAATTTGTGGCAATCGATTTTAAGGCATCACCAAAATTGGCGATTCCTAAAATCGATGAGTTAAAAAAACTATAGTTTTCTACCATAGTATTTGGGGTATGTTTGGTTTAGTAATAGCAATTTAGAATTTTCTGAAAAAGAGGAGGTCAGGCTCTTTTTGTTCTCAGAATCTTCAGTTTTATTCTGAATCAGATCCAATTGAATCAATTGAATTCTCTTCTTCTATATTTAATATAGCACTATATAAAGCGTAATTTACCGAATAAGTGATAGGAATTGTAAAGACTACGCCAATACAACAGCCAATTAAACCAATGGCTGAGCCAACGCCGGCAACAAAAAGCAAAAGGATTATTGTAAATGGTTGTTTACTTACTACAATAATGCTGGATTTTATGGCATCCATTGCATTTAAATCTCCAAAAATAATAAGCGGTATTGTTAATGCTGTAAATATGGTGATTGCCAATGCAATTAAAGTATCAACAAGAATGATTCCAGCCATATTAAAGAGAACAGAAATTAAACCGCTCAGTAGTGAAATTAATAATGTTGCAATGAAAAGCTGTGCGAAATGACGAGATGTATAATAACTAAAAACTGTAGAAAATTTAAATTCTTCATCTCTGTCTGCACAATATGCCATTTTTAAAAAACCAGCAGTAAACGGACTAAAAAGTGCTGCAAAAAAAGCAATTACTACGCTGTAAATAGCCAGTACAGATGTTGATGTTTGCTCGTTTTGAAGGTTTTTTAAAAATTCTTCATTAAAATGCTGAACTCCGTACAATGAAACTAAAAGTCCTCCGCCAAGAAAAAACGCTAAAATCGAAAATACCAAAAGTATTAATCCCGCATAAAGCGCTATTTTTTTATAGTTTTCGAAAGCATGGTTAAAAACAGTAGAAAAGTCTAAGAAATAGCCATTATTTTTAATGTCTTCAATTTGATCAAGTGTAGATTTCATTTTTTTAAGTAGAATTGTTTTATATTCTATCGTATTTAATTATTGAAACGTAAATATAATATTTTTAATCAAATCCGTACGAAAATCTACAAAATAGTACGAAGATTGTTTTAGCGGTTATATCCAGTCTAATAAGCGTTTAATGGAAGCCAGTTTATCTTTGTAGGGTGCATAACGCATTGGTAAATCGATCCAATTTCCTTTTTTGACTACTCCTTTGTGATGTGTAAAAATGTCAAAACTCAATTGACCGTGGTAAGCGCCAATTCCGCTATGGCCAACGCCGCCAAAAGGCAGTCTTTTATTAGAAAAGTGAATAACCGTATCATTGATACAACCGCCTCCAAAAGAATAAGTTGCAATTAATTTTTTGGTAAAAGATTTATTTTCGCTAAAAATATAAAATGCAAGAGGTTTCTCATAACGGCTCACAACATTTTTAATTTCGGTTTCTGTTTCGTAAGTGAGAATAGGTAAAATCGGGCCAAAAATTTCTTCTTTCATAACCGGACTTTCCAAGCCTGGTTCCTCAATAAGTGTTGGTGCGATATAAAGCTTATTCGCATCTGTTTCTCCTCCAAAAATTATTTTTTCAGATTTCAGCATATTAGCCAGTCGAAGCCAATTTTTAGTATTTATAATTCGGGCAAAATCCGGCGATTTTTCCATTTTTTTGCCATATGCTTTTGTAATTTCTTCCATCATAAAAGTGATGAAATTGATTTTCATGTTTTTTTGAATCAAAATATAATCTGGTGCAATGCAAGTTTGACCTGCATTAATAAATTTTCCCCAGACAATTCTTTTTGCAGCTAATTTTAAATCGGCAGTTTCATCAATTATACAAGGGTTTTTTCCGCCTAATTCAAGCGTAACCGGTGTCAGGTTTTCTGCGGCAGCTTTGGCAACGATTTTTCCAACAGCCACGCTTCCTGTAAAGAAAATATAATCCCAGCGTTTTGCCAATAAACTGTTTGCTTCTTCAACTCCTCCCTGAACGACATCAACATGTTTTACATGAAACGTTTTTTGGATGATTTTTGCAATTATGGAAGAAGTATTTGGAGTAAGTTCCGAAGGCTTTAAAATCACTCTGTTTCCCGCTGCAACAGCGGAAATTAAAGGGCATAATGCCAGTTGAAAAGGATAATTCCATGGTGCAATTACCAACACTTTTCCGTAAGGTTCTTTGTAAATATAATCTGTTGAAGGAAAATTGAGGAGGGAAGGAAAAACACGTTTTGGTTTTGCCCATTTATGAATGTTTTTGATCGTGTCTTTTAGTTCCGAAATGACATAATTAGTCTCTGTTAAAACAGCTTCAAATTCGGGCTTTTTAAAATCATCATATAAAGCTTTTACAATTAAATCTTCGCTTTTCTGAATGTTATATAATAATTTTTTGAGCGTTTCTTTTCGGTATCCGATATCATTTTTATAGTCCATTTTACGATCAGCTTGTTTTTTTGTCTATGCAAGTTAATCGATAAAAATTAAAAAAATAAGAAAATAATCATAAAATCATAATGCATTCCAAATGGTTTCATCAGGAGTTGGTGCAATAATCGTAATATTCTCTTTTGAGACAGGATGTACAAAAACTAATTTTCTGGCATGAAGATGAATTCCGCCGTCAGGATTACTTCGGTCAAAACCGTATTTTAAATCGCCTTTTATAGGAGAACCAATTGCAGACAATTGTGCACGAATTTGATGGTGGCGACCTGTGTGAAGATTTATTTCCAGAGCTACATAATTTTGAAGTTCTTTAAAAACAGTATAATCCAGACTGGCAATTTTGCTATCCGGAACTTCTTTTAAATGTGCTTTTGAAGTATTATTTTTTTCGTTTCTTTTTAGATAATGAACCAATTTGGCAGTTGTTTCCAAAGGTTTGTTCTTAACAACTGCCCAATAGGTTTTTTGCGTTTCGCGATTACTGAACAATTCATTCATTCGCGTTAAAGCTTTACTGGTTCTGGCAAAAACCACGATTCCTGTTGTAGGTCGGTCCAAACGGTGAATTACACCCAGAAAAACGTCGCCAGGTTTATTGTATTTGTCTTTAATGTATTCTTTTACAACATCAGATAGAGGTTTATCCCCCGTTTTATCACCTTGCACAATATCGCCTACGCGTTTGTTAACCACAATAATATGATTGTCTTCGTGTAATACCTGAAGGTTATTTTTATCTGAGATTATTTTCATTATTTAGACTTTCGGGGAATTTTAGATTTCTGATTTTAGATTGAAAGAATTCGGCTAAAGCCATTTTGATGAAATTAAAATTTACCTCCAGCTAAAGCAGGAGGCTATTCAATTTCCAATACCTTTGTTCCGAAGCTTCGGAATTGTTGCTTTGAGTCTTTGTACCTAAAAAAGTAACCTTAAAAAATCTTAGCAACTTAGAATCTCAGAACCTTAGCAACTTAAAAACTAATATTGTTCATTAGAATTAGGGAAATCACTAGATTTCACATCAGCAGCATATTGACCAATTGCTTTTGTCATTTCTTCGTAAAGATTTAGGTAACGACGTAAAAATCTTGGACTAAATTCATTGTTCATTCCCAACATATCGTGAATAACCAAAACCTGTCCGTCAACGCCACCTCCGGCACCAATTCCGATAACCGGAATCGAAATACTTTTAGCTACTTTTTCAGCTAAATCAGCAGGGATTTTTTCCAAAACAATACCAAAACAGCCAATTTTTTCAAGCAATTTAGCATCTTCGATTAGTTTTTCTGCTTCTTCATCTTCTTTTGCACGAACGCTGTAAGTTCCGAATTTATAAATAGATTGTGGTGTTAAACCCAAGTGTCCCATAACCGGAATTCCGGCGTTTAATATTTTTTTGATAGATTCTTTAATTTCTTTTCCTCCTTCTAATTTTACTGCGTGACCACCGCTTTCTTTCATGATTCTGATGGCAGAACGTAAAGCTTCTTTAGGGTCAGACTGGTAACTTCCAAAAGGTAAATCAACTACAACCAAAGCTCTTTCGATAGCACGAACTACAGACGAAGCATGGTAAATCATTTGGTCTAAAGTAATGGGCAAAGTCGTTTCGTGACCCGCCATAACATTTGAAGCTGAATCTCCAACCAAAATCACATCGACTCCGGCAGTATCAACAATTTTTGCCATTGTATAATCGTAAGCCGTTAGCATAGAGATTTTCTCTCCGTTGCTTTTCATTTCGATCAACGACTTTGTAGTGATTCTTTTATAATCTTTTTTTGCTACTGACATTTTGTTTTTTGTTTTTTTTGAAGATGTAAAAGTATTGAATAATTATAGATTGAAATCAGCAATAGAAGAATATTTCAATAAAAAAGAGCTTTCCGTCTTTGAATTCTATTCTAAATTCGCTGTCTTCAAATTGCAGGGAGTAGGAATGTGGTACTTTGATAGAAGCTGTTATATAAGTGCCGTATTTTTCGATAAATGCTTTTTCAGTCAATGTATTATCTAAAACCGAATTGGCATTCAAAATCATTTTATTGTTTTCATTGATAAAAACCTTTACGATTTCAGCTTTGTTTTGTTTTTCATCGACAGAAACTTCCAAATCCGGATAATAGTAAAACAAATCACTTAGATAAATACCACATTCATCGCCTATACTGGCTGTTTTTGCAGGTTTTCCAAAGGTTTTAACCAATTCTTTTTGAGTAAGAAACAAAGATTTTGTTTTAATACCTTTCAAAATAAATTCGGCTTTTTGTGTAAAAGCAACAATTTGTTCCGGTAATTTATGCTTGTCTAATCCTTTGGCAATAGCCACATTCAGTTCTGTATCAGCAATTAATTTAGGATCGTTTAATTGTTTAACAACCTCAGAATATCTTTGGTACGCCGGAGCTAGCTTAGAGTAATCGCTGTTCCAGGCAAGTTCTACAATTCGTTCGGCAACAGTTTTTCGTTCAGCAATTGCATCAGGATTCAGTTTGTCGAATTCTTTGATTAAGGTATTAAAATCAGGTCTTTTGCCAATGAATTTTCTCAGTGTAAATTTTGCATTTTCAGGGTCAAAATTCCCACCAATATTCACCCATTCGTCTTGATTTTTTGGAAGATAATTTACCGGAACCGGATCTCCTGTAAACAAAATTTCTTTAATTTTCGAAGTTTTATCCGGAAGCGCCCTTGCTTTTAAACCCGCCACCAAAACAAAAAGATGATTTCCGCCATAATATTGATCACCGCCTGCCAAAACCGGATTTTCGTTATCAACAGTTTTAATGTCGGCAGCGTTTAATCTTGTGCCCACAAATTTTTCAGGAACATATCCTTCAGATAAATTATCGGCTTTTACTTTGTACCAGCCATTTTCATTTTTAGATAATAATTGAACTTCTGCACCATATTTAAAATAGCCTAAAAATTCAGCAGAAGCACTTGCCGAAGTATACAATCTAGTATCTGAATTTAGAAAATAACGTTCCTGGGCTTGTAGTAAAATAGAGCAAAATAATAATGCTGCTATAAAGTGGTATTTTTTCATGTAGTATTTTTTGTCGCCACGAATTTCACGAATTTTCACGAATATCTATTTACTCAACGAAAATTAAAAAAATAATTCGTGATAATTCGTGAAATTCGTGGCAAACTTTTATTTAGCAATCAGCCATATTAACCGCAATTGCAAGTCCGCCTTCAGAGGTTTCTTTGTATTTTGAATTCATATCTTTTGCCGTTTGCCACATTGTATTGATAACTTTGTCTAACGGAACTTTTGCATTTTTAGAATCGGTTTCTAAGGCCAATTCGGCAGCATTTATCGCTTTTATGGCACCCATTGTATTTCTTTCAATACACGGAATTTGTACCAAACCACCAATTGGGTCGCAGGTTAAACCAAGATGATGTTCCATTGCAATTTCGGCAGCCATTAAAACCTGAGCAGGAGTTCCGCCCATTAATTCGCAAAGTGCCGCAGCAGCCATCGCTGACGAAACGCCAATTTCGGCCTGACAACCGCCCATTGCTGCAGAAATAGTAGCTCCTTTTTTAAAGATACTTCCAATTTCTCCGGCAACCATCAAAAATTGTTTGATTTCTTTTTCGCCTGCGTTATGGTTTTCAATTACCAGATAATACATTAAAACAGCCGGAATCACACCAGCGCTTCCGTTTGTAGGTGCTGTAACCACACGGCCTAAAGAAGCATTTACTTCATTTACGGCAAGTGCAAAACAGCTTACCCATTTTAATATCTGGCGAAATTTCACTTCGGTTTTTCTGATTTCTTCCAGCCACGTTTGTGGATCAGAATAATTTGATAGTCCAATTAAACCCTGATGCATATCAAAAGCTCTTCTACGCACATTTAATCCGCCCGGAAGAATTCCTCCTGTATGACAGCCAATGTACATACATTCGAGCATAGTGTTCCAAATACGCATTAATTCCGAATGAATTTCGGCTTCAGGACGCATTGATTTTTCGTTTTCATAAACAATTTCAGAAATCATTTTGTTTTCTGAAACCGTATAATTTAAAAGTTCAACCGCATTTTGAATCGGGAACGGAAAGGCACATTTTATTTCTTCTTTGATTTTGGCATTGGTACGTTCTTCTTTCACCACAAAACCACCTCCGATAGAATAAAAAGTAGACTCATATTCAGAATCATCGGCTTTGTAGGCTGTAAATTTTAAGCCATTGGCATGAAAAGGGAGAAAATCTTTATTGAAAACAATGTCCTGAAGAAAGTAAAACGGAATCGTAATCTGGTTGCCCAAAACGATTTCATTTTTGGTTTCGATCGATTTGATGATTCCTGCAATATCTTCAATGGGAATATATTCGGGATCCTGACCGCTTAAACCGAGCATAACTGCTAAATCTGTAGCATGGCCTTTTCCGGTTAAGGAAAGAGAGCCGTATAAGTCGACCCTGACTCTGGTAGTTTGTTCTAAAATAGATTCGTCTTTTAACTCTTTTAAAAAACGTTCTGCGGCGCGCCACGGACCTAATGTATGGGAACTCGACGGGCCAACACCAATTTTAAGCATATCAAAAACAGAGATACATTCTTCCATTGTTCAATTTTTATTAAGACAAAGATAATTGAATAATGCAACGAACGTGAATATTTAATTGTTAATGTTGCGGTTTTGTTAAAAAAGATATTAAATTTTAATAATTTGGCAATGAAATAAATTTAATTGCTTAATATGCGGTTTTCGTAAAGAGTTCGAGGTTTTTTTAGGTATTTTTGTAATGAAACAATCACTAAAAAATCCGGTTTTTTTAACTTTTAAACAATCGGATAAATAATAACTTCTGATATGTTTTTTCAATTTTTAGAAGCCTTTTTTACGAAAAAATTGAAATACCACAAAGAAGATAAAATCACATTATGATAGAATTTTTCAAGCATTTATTACAAGAATTCGAATTACCGCTTAACAATCCAGTATTAATTTTTTCGTTGATACTTTTCATTATTCTGCTGTCTCCAATTTTACTGAAAAAAATAAATATTCCCGGAATTATAGGTCTTATAATTTCTGGTGTAGTCATAGGTCCTCACGGGCTTAATATTCTTGCCAAAAGCTCGGCAGTTGATTTGTTCTCCACCATCGGACTTTTGTATATCATGTTTATCGCGGGTCTTGAACTCGATATGAACGAGTTTAAAGCCAATCAAAATAAGAGTTTATTATTTGGATTTTTTACTTTTATTTTTCCTTTATCCATTGGTTTTCCTGTTTGTTATTATTTACTGCAATATGATTTTAATGCCAGTTTTTTAACAGCAAGTATGTTTGCCACGCATACTTTGGTAGCTTATCCAATTGTGAGTAAAATGGGAATCTCAAAAAATCAGGCAGTTGCCATAACCGTTGGAGGTACAATTTTAACTGATACTGCTGTTTTGATTATTCTTGCCGTAATTATGGGAAGCGCTCAGGGAAATCTAAATCAGGCTTTCTGGATAAAATTAGGCGTTTCGCTGGCTATTTTCTCAGCCATTATGTTTTTGGTTATTCCGAGAATTGCAAAATGGTTTTTCAAGAAATTAGAAAGTGAAAAACATGCCCACTATATATTTGTACTTTCAGTCGTTTTCTTCGCCGCGTTTTTGGCCGAAGTAGCAGGAGTAGAGCCTATTATTGGTGCTTTCGTTGCCGGTTTGGCATTAAATCCGTTAATTCCGCATTCATCTGCATTGATGAACAGAATTGAGTTTATTGGGAATTCATTGTTTATTCCGTTTTTCCTGATTTCTGTGGGAATGCTTGTTGATATAAGTGTTATTTTGAGCGGACCAACTGCTTTAATTGTTGCCGGAACATTGAGTGTTGTGGCTATTTTTGGAAAATGGTTTGCAGCCTTTTTTACGCAAATCGTTTTTAAATACACAAAGACAGAAAGACAGCTTATTTTCGGATTGAGCAGTGCGCACGCTGCAGCAACTCTGGCGGTAATTTTGGTAGGTTTTAAAGCGAAAATTTTAGATGAAAATATATTAAACGGAACTATTATTTTAATTCTGATAACGTGTATTGTGGCTTCTTTTGCTACAGAAAAAGCAGCTAAAAAAATTGCCATTTGTGAAGAAGAGGTTTCTCATGAAGATACCAACAGAGATAAGATTCTGGAAGAGCATATTTTGATTCCGCTGGCAAAAACTTCTGCAACAGCAAGTTTGTTGGATTTTGCACTTTTAATAAAAGATAAAAAATCTGCCAATCCGGTTACTTTGCTAACGATTGTTCCAAATAATGACCAGGCCGAAAAAAATATTTTAAGATATAGAAAAGCTGTTGATAAATTTGTAATTCAGGGTTCAGCATCTGAAGTAAAAATCAATACCATTGCCAGAATAGATCATAATCCGGCGAGTGGAATTGCGAGAACTTCAAAAGAAATCATGTCGGATATTGTAATTGTGGGCTGGCCTAGAAAAACAGGTTTCCTGGATAAAATTTTTGGAGAAAACGTAGATTCAATCATTAATAACGTAGACAAAAGTTTATTTATCTGCCGATTTGAAAAGCCTTTTATTGAAGAAAAAAGATTGGTATTTATTTGCCCGCCTTTTTCAGAAAGAGGAGTCGGATTTCAGCTTTTGCTTCAAAAAATCTGCCGATTGTCACAGGAATTAAGTATTCCGATTGTGATTTATGCCGAATATAAAACGCATCAGTCTATTATGCAGATTGCGGCTAATTTGAAACTTAGCGCAAAATTAGGGTTCAAAAGTATTTTAGATTGGGAAGATTTTGAAGCCATTTCAGATGAAATTAAACCAACAGATTTAATTGCTTTTAATTTATCAAGAAAAGGTTCTGTTTCGTACCAATCTATTTTTGATAAATTGCCACAGAAATTCGAAAAATCATTTGAAGAAAACAATCTGATTTTGGTTTATCCGCAAGACGATAATAAAGTAACTTCTATGGATGCTTACGAAGATTTTACCGCAACACCATTAACAAAAGGTCTTGAAGCTATTGAGCAGATTGGTAGAGGTTTAGGAAGTATTTTGAAGAAGGGATAATTTTTTTAGGATAGAATAAATGAAAAGAAAATTGCTGTTAATTTCGTTGATATTAATAACTTTTGTGACAACCGGACAAAATAAAATGAAAAAGGCTGAAGAACTTATAGATAAAAAAGATCCAGGCTGGGTAATTGTTCAAGGCTGGATTAAAACTGCAAAAAATAAAGTTGAGATTTTACCGGCCGATGAATTGAAGGCAAAAGAAGCATTATTTCATACTCAGGTTACAACTCGTTCTCCGATGGGAGCAATTGTTTTTATGACAGGAGGTCTTTTAATTGATGATGGCTGGATTAGAATTTTAGGTTCAGGAAATTCAAGATTTAATCGAACACTTCCGGATTGGAATAAAGGAAAATCATTTAATGAGTTTGGTGAAACGCCACCTTTTTTATTAATAGCAGATGATGCAATTGGTGGTTTTTATCTTTTGAATGGAGGTGGATTAGGAACGGATGTAGGTAAAATTTATTATTTTTCTCCTGATAATCTCGAATATGAACAACTTGATATTACATATTCTGAATTTTTAGAATTTTGTTTTAATAACAATTTAGATAAATTTTATGAAGGTAACAGATGGAATGGATGGAGGGAAGAAGTTTCAAAATTAAAAGGTGATGAAGTTTTTAATTTTTACCCTTTTCTCTGGACAGCAGAAGGAAGTGATATTAATAAAAGTTCGAGAAAGATAATTCCAATTCAGGAACAATATAGCTTAAATTTAGATTTACGAAAACAAATTGGTTTCGAAAAGTAATTTTGAAAAACTATAAAAATGAATCACAAAATCAAATCAATACGGCCTTTTATCGGCGCCAAGGATTTCGAAATCTCAAGAAGCTTCTATCGTGATTTAGGTTTTGAAGAAACAGTTTTAGAAAGTAATTTTTCTGTTTTTAAAAGTGAAGAAACAGCTTTTTATCTTCAGGATTATTATACAAAAGACTGGATCGAAAACACGATGATTTTTCTTGAAGTTGATGATGTCGATCGTTATTACAACGAACTTTTGGCCTTAAATCTTCCTGAAAAATATGAAGGTGTAAAACTTACTCCAATTCGTAATTTAGATTGGGGAAGAGAATGTTTTCTGCACGATCCGTCGGGTGTTTTATGGCATTTTGGGGAATTTAAATAGCGTAGATAAAATAGCCACGAATTCACGAATTATTTTCTATGAATAATTAATAATAATTCGTGAATTCGTGGCGAAAAAATTTATATATCAAAATCGTATAAATGAACCGTGTTATTTTCTCTCTGATACCAATCATTATAAACAAATTCTACTTTATCAACTGTAAATTTCCCAAAATTATAATCTCGGAATTTCTCTGCAACCGCAATTAATTTCTCCGGATTTTGAAGTTTTTCCTGAAAACGCATTACAGTCGAATGCGCGGTTGAAATTGCATAACGACTATCAATACTTTGCTGCAAAGTAGATTTTTTAAAATTCTCACGAAGTTTGTTTCGTAAATTATTCAAGCTTTCATCGGCAGGAAAACCCTGAATCATTAGCGCAGAAGGCGAAGCTGTTACGCCTCGAAATTCAATTTTAATTTTGCCTAAATTAATTAAACTTTCCTGTATGACTTTGATGTAATCCTCAATTGAAATTTTATCTAAAGTAAAACCTTCATAACACGAAATAATCGACATTAGCGTAATATGAATATCAGCATCAGGATAATAATATTGTCTGGGTTCAATTGCCTTTAATTCGTTTAAAAACAACTGAATATTGGTTTTGATTTTTTCGCTTGGGCGGATGAGTAACGTAATACCAAAACGAGAATCTGAGGGATTATTGATTTGAAAATCTAATTTATAATTTTCGGCTAAAATAGATGCTGCAGATTTTTTGTAAAGTTGATTGTAATGTTCGCTTAAATCCATTGAAAGTTATTTCTTTTTCGCTTTTTCCAGATTTTCTTTCACTCTGAATTTTACAATTTTGGTAATCAAATCAAACGGCATCGGTTTATCCAAAGGAAATTGGACAGAACCTTTTCCGGACTTGTATTTAGAAAGTTCTTCTTTAAATTCTTCATGACCGCTTGGCAACGCATACAAGCCAATGTGATTTTTAAAAGCGGCAAAATAAACTACAATTCCGTTTTGCTCAAAAGCCGGCATCGAATAGCTGATTTTTTCTTTAGCATCCGGCGCTGCTTTCTGAATTGTCTCTCTTATTTTCTCCAGAATTTCCTGAACCTCATTTGGAAATCCGCCTATATATTCGTCGATATTTTTGGGTTTCTTCGTATCCATTTTTATATTTTGTTGTTTTAGTTTCAGGTTTCAAGTTTCAGGTTCTGCGAGAACTTGAAACTTGAAACAAAATAAACTTGAAACTTTTTATGCCAGACCTTTCGGGAATCTGTCTAAAACAAGATTCAATAAAATATGGTGTTCTAAGTAAGCTTTTGCTCCGGCTAAAACCAAAGTGAAACCTTCGGTAGAATTTCGAACCTGATCGATTATTTTGTCCGTATCTCCTTTAAAACCAGAATTGGTAATGCTTACAAAAGTTTCATTTTCGTTTAATGGCGTAAAAACCCATTCGACAATAGTGCTTTCATCAGGATTTCCCCATTCGACCACAATTTTTTTATTTTCCTGCAAAACATGTGTCGTAACCATTAATGAAAAGCCATACATTTCCCATGTCCATTCTGTTTTTTCATCTTGTTTCAGTTTTCCGGAACCTTTTGTAAACCAAAATTTACTGGTGATTTCGGGATCAATAAAAGCCTGAAAAACTTCTGAAACAGGTTTTCTAATCAGCATTTCGGCTTTTGCGAATTTATTATTTTCTGTTTTCATCTTTTGGAAGTTAGATGTTATTTGTGAGAAGTTATATGTTAATGAGTAAAAGTTGAAATGTAAATATAAGGCTAATTGTTTAATTTTAAAAGCAAAGCAAATCACTCATAACTCAAAAATCATAACTACAACTCCTTTTTCTCAATCCATTTTCCAACAGTTGGCGCGACATAATTTTTCATTTGATTTAATAAATCATCAATATTATCACTTACCAAAAGCATTTTTTGATTAACATCTTTCAATAAACCTTTTTCAACCATTGTTTGGGTTAATTGAATAAGAGAATCATAAAATCCGTTGATGTTTAAAATGGCGATAGGTTTTTTGTGTAAACCCAATTGTGCCCAGGTCAGCATTTCAAAAAGTTCCTCCAGAGTTCCAAAACCACCCGGAAGCGCAATAACGCCTTCGCATAAGTCGTTCATTTTGGTTTTTCTTTCGTGCATGCTTTCAACCAAAATTAATTCAGTAAGACCCAAATGTGCTATTTCTTTAGATCTTAAAAAATCAGGAAGAACACCAATTGCTTCTCCGCCGGCATTTAAAACGCCATCGGCTACAGCACCCATTAAACCTACGTTTGCACCGCCGTAAATTAATTTAATATTTTGTTTTGCCAGAGTTTGTCCGAGTAAAACGGCTTGGTCTTTATAAATTTCTTCGGTTCCAAAACTGGATCCGCAAAAAACTGTTATGCTTTTCATTTAATTATTTTTTTAATTCGTATTCATAATGGATTACATCAACTCCATTCATATTAAAATTGACTTCATTTATTTTTTCGGCTCCAAGCTTTAAAACTGCTTTTTGCGAACGGAAATTTTGTTCTGCAACATGAAAAATCACCGAGTTTAAATGCTCAAAAGCATAATCGATCATTAATTTTTTTACAGCTTTATTATAAGGCCCGCCCCAAAATTTTCGGGTAATAAAAGTAAATCCAATTCCCACACTTGATTTTTCGGCATTGTAATCGTAAAATCGGGTTGTTCCCATAACTTCGTTGGTTACTTTATCTAAGATTAAAAAAGCACCTTTTGAGTTTATTGCTCCTTCAAAAAACGGTTTAAAAACTTCAATTTTATATCTGTCTTTTATAGGATATTGTTCCCAGATTAAAGGATCTGAAGCTGCCTCATGAAGTTCTTTAAAATGATTTTCCTGTAGCGGAATTAATTTTATAATGTCGTTTTCTAAAACTTCCGGTTGTAAATTGAATGTTGTCATATTTTTTGTTTTTTTTGCCACGAATTGCACTAATTTGCTCGAATTAAAAGTTTTTTTACAAAGTTTGTCATTTCGACGAAAGGAGAAATCACACTCGGAAATCGACAAAGATTGGCGACATATTTTGTGGAGTTTCTTACGGAGATCCTTTCTTCGTCAGGATGACAAAATTGTGCAAATCTTTGTCAAAGTTTAAAACTTTGACAAAGATGAACAGCTACACAAAATAAAGGTTAAATCCTTTTTATCTGCACACAGGAAACGTTCTCCATTTTAACTTCTTTGCCTACTTTTTTAAGTAATCCTGTTATTGAATTTCTTTTAAAAACAATCACGTTTCCTGAAATAACATTTGTCGCAATCAGAAATTTTCCGCTTTCATCAATGGCAAAAATTCTGGGATGTTTTCCTAAAGTCGATTGATAACCAATGTTTGTTAAAAGTCCGTTTTCATCAATAGAAAAAATAGCAATATTGTTTTCCTGACCGCGATTTGTGGCATACAGAAATTTTCCGTCTGGCGAAATATGAATATCAGAACTTTCAAAACCTTCTTTGATTTTATCAGGATGCGTGTTGATGCGCTGTATTTTTTGTAAAGCTCCGTTTTCATATTGATAAACGCTGATTGCGCCAGCCATTTCTTCAATACAATAACCAAATTTTTGATTTGGGTGAAAAGTAAAATGTCTTGGCCCGGCTTCTAAATCAGTTTTTGTAAACGGATTTTTAGTTTCGGTTAAAGGCTTTTTTGGGTTTCATCAAAACCGTAACAACGAATTTTATCGGCACCTAAATCAGGTAAAAAGAGATAATCAAATTGCGGAGAAAACACAGCCGAATGCACGTGCGATCTGGTTTGTCTTTCTTTATGAACGCTTCCGTCGCTATATTGAAAATTCTGCGCAAGCGAATCGATTTTTCCATTTTCTAATAATGGATGAACCGAAACACTTCCTTCTGTATAATTGGCATTTACGAGCCATTTCCCACTTTTATGAACCGAAACATAAACTGGGTTTTCTCCGCCGCTTTTTTGTTTGTTTAAAAATGTCAGGGATTTATTTTCAGGATTAAATTCAAAACTGCTCACATTCCCGTCATTTGGCGTTTTGGTTTCCGTACAGGCATAAACGTATTTTCCGTTTGGAGAAACCGTTAAATAGGATGGATTAATAACGTTTTTTGCTGAAGTTATCTTCGTCAATTTTCCGTTTAAAGTATCTAATTGAAATACTTGTATCGATTCTGCTTCTTTGTCTTTATTGTATGATCCCAGAAAAACGTAGGTGTTTTGGGAAAAAACATGAATTGCTGTGAGAAAGGATATTGCGAAAAAGAGAAATTTTAGTTTCATATTCTTTAATTATAATATTTGTTATTCTGTTTAAGAAAACTCCATCTTTGTCGGGTTATTTGTCAAGATTCCTTGTTCCTCAGAATGATAAAAATTGTGACAACTTTGCGTTTCAAGGGATTAAAATCCCTAGCTACAAAATAAATCATTCCTACGGAATTTTATAAAGAGTTCCGGAGGAACGTATCATATTGTAGGGATGGATTTTAATCCGTCTTTCGCAATGAAATTTGATATAATTTAAAAGTTGTTTTAGTTTTTCAAGCTAAAATCTGCAATCTAAAATTTTAATTAACTCCCTTCCACCATTGTTTAAATTCCTGTTCTTCATTTTTCAATTCAACTAATTCTCCAATCCTTGGTGTAATTAACGGAATTGGATTTTCTGAATTGGCATTTAATTCTGTTACTTTTATAAGCGGTTCATCCCAAGGATGTAATGCCAGTGCAAATTTCGATGAATGCACCGGAAATACTCTTTTGCGTTCAGATCTTTCATGGCTTTTATTACATCTTCAGGCAGATTATGAATGTATTTCCACGCCGGATTATATTGACCGTTGTCGATAAGTGCAATATCAAACGGGCCAAATTGATCTCCAATTTGTTTAAAGTGAGAATCGTAACCGCTGTCGCCGCCCAAATACATTTTAAAGTCTTTGGTTTCTAAAACAAAAGAAGTCCAAAGTGTATTACAACGCTTAATGCTTCTGCCAGAAAAATGTCTTGACGGTGTGGTATATAGCGTTAAATTCTCATCTAATGTTATTTTTTCATGCCAGTCTTTTTCGATAATATTTTCGACAGGAAATTTCCAAAATTCAAGATGTGAACCAACACCAAGCGCAGTGATTATTTTTTTGATTTTCGGTTTCAATTGCATAATCGTTTTATAATCTAAATGATCATAATGATCATGCGTTATCAACAAATAATCAATTTCCGGAATATCATCAACGGTGTAAATATCAGTTCCCTGAAACGCTTTTGTAGTGCCGTAAATAGGCGAGGCGTTGCCGCTGAAAACAGGATCAATTAAAAAACGTTTTCCTGAAAGCTGAATGTAATAAGACGAATGCCCAAACCAAACCATAATATCCTGATCTAACGAAATTTCATGTAAATTGGTTTTTACAGAAGGAATGATATCAGTCGGAATTTTTCGGTCTACTTTTTTAAAGAAGAATTGTTTTAAAATATCAAAATAACCATAACCTTCGGCAAGTTCAGGCGTAAAAGAGTTATTTTCAAATTTTCCGTTTTTATATTGAGGCGACTTTTGTATTATAGCCAGTCTTTCACCGGAAGGTTTTTTCCAAACCTTGGATGTAATAAAAAATACATAAGAACAGAAAGTAAAATAATTAATAGCGTAATGACCATGATTTTTAATTTGAGGGGTATAATGTATTTAAGTTTTTAACCGAAAGTGAAATCATTTTTTTAGAATTTCAGGATCAATATCTGCTAGTTTTTTAAAATAAACACAAGCTTTGGCTACTTTGTGTTTACCAAAATTAGGGAGCAGTTCTTGTTTATTTTCATCTGTTAAACAGGCATAAAAGGAAAAAGCATCTTTTCTTGGCGAAAAACCAACAAGCGGTGCGTCGCCTTCATGTCCGCTGGCATATTTATAATGATAACTACCGAAACCAATAATACTTGGCCCCCACATTTTGGCGTCGAAACCTGTTTGTTTTTGCATTATTGTAATGAGTTCAAAAGAGTCGTTTCTTTTTGTATCATCTTCAACAGCGTTTATAAAATCGTTAACGCTGGTTTCTGTTTGTGTAGTTTTATTTTTTGCCATAACGTTTTATTTTTGACGCAATAAATCGCTTTTAAGTAATAGGTTTTTGATCTTAAATTCAGAAGCATAAAACAAATCTGAACTTTCATTCATCTGGTTTTCCATAACGATCAGGCTCACATCACTTTCCGGAAAATACAAATTTACAGAAGAAAATCCATCGCCAAGTCCGGTATGTCCAATATATTTTACAGGTTCTTTTTCGATAATTCGAATGCTGTAACCGTAACCTTCTTTTTCTTTTCCAAAGAAATTATGTTGTGATTGTGCGGTCGGTTTTATGAGCAATTGATAGGATTCTGGTTTTAGAATTTTTCCTTTATGAAGATTATTGTTCCAGATTGCTAAATCGTTCACGGTCGAAACAATTCCATCAGCACCCAGATTTTCAGGTGTTATTAATGATTTTTTGACAGATTCATATGTGTTTTTATCATTAATGTATCCGGTAGTCAGATTTTGAATTTTGTCTGGACTATAAGCAAAAGTATTCTTCATTTCAAGTTTTTTAAAAAGTGCATTGACCACTTCGCTGTAACTTTTGTTTGATGTATGCTCAACAATTTGACCAAGAAGACTGTAGCTTGCATTTCCGTAATGAAAATTAGTTCCGGGCTTAAATTCCAGAGGTTTATTGATGTCCACAATTCCGTGTGTATGATTTAAAAGTTGATGAACTGTAACAGAATCTGCCCAGGTTTGGGTAAGTTCAGGAAGGTATTTTTTGATTGGATCCTGTAAATTAATTTTTCCTTTCTCAACTTCTAATAAAACCAAAACAGCGGCAATTAGTTTGCTGTTCGACATAATTTCGAATTGGCTGTTGATCGTTATAGGTTTTTTAGTTTCAAAATTAGTAAAACCATGTGCTTTATTGTACAACGTTTTTCCATTTTTAGAAATAAGAATTACACCATTAAATTTAGGGTCAGCAACTTTAATGAAACTGTCTATTTTAGTAGAATAATCATCTTTTTTTGTGCAAACGAATTGCAGTTGGAAAGTAAAAAAGCGAAAAATAATAAAGATAAAATTCTGGAAATAGAGTTCATTTTTAAGTTAGGAGTTATAATTTATGAATTATGAATTATGAGTTTTGAGTTAAATCTGTGTGAAAAAAATAGAAAAAGCTAGAACATTCCGTTTTCGTTAATCGTTTCTTTTGGAATAGGCTGTCCTAAATCCCAAAGTTCGACTATTTTATCCGATTCAAATCTAAAAATATGAACAACCGCCGCGCCTAAATCTGATGAATTTTGTTTGACATGCGAATGTACGGCAACCAGATTTTCGTCTCTTAGAATATGATGAATTGTAAAAATCTTATTTGGGTTTGTTCTGGCAGATTCTTCCATCGCCAGCATTAAAGTATCGGCATTGCCTTTAAAATAGGCGTTGTGATGTTTAAAATTTTTGCCAACATAAAGTCGGAATGCCTCGTGGGAATGCCCTTTTGCAGCGAGTTTTAAAAACTCCCGTGCAATATATTTCTTAGTCATGACTTGTCAATTTAAAAGCTAACTAAGTTATGAAATTAACCTTTTTGAATTATAAAAAGAGGCAGATTTATTAGCCTCTTAATTTACGATATAATAAAGTTCACGATAGCTTCAGAATGTATTTTTGTAGTATCAAAAACAGGAACCGAAAAATGAGATTGGTCTATTAATAAAGGAATTTCGGTACAGCCCAGAATAATACCTTCTGCGCCACGAGCAATGAGTTCATTGGCTATTTTGATATAGTTTTGTTTAGAATCAGGATTTATAATTCCTCTTCCTAATTCTTCCTTTAGAACATGTTGTATATAATCTCTCGTCTCTTGTTTTTCTGGTATAAGTACATTTAGGCCAAAGCTTTTTAGACGGTCTTTATAAAAATCCATTTCCATAGAAAATGAAGTTCCTAAAAGTCCAACTGTAGTAATTTTTTCTTTTGTTATAGCTTTTGCCGTTTCAGTGCCAATATGAATTAATGGCAATTTAATTTCTTTTTCAATTTCATTGGCATACAGATGTGCTGTATTCGCGCAAAGTACAATGGCATCAACACCGCTTTTTTGTAAACTTAAGCAGGCATTTAGTAAAAGTTCATACGAGTTCGACCAGGTTTTTTCTGAATATCGCCAAAGTTCAAAGAATAAATCAGGCATTCTGCAAATTGCAATCCGCCCAGTTTTTTGTTTACGCCTTCATTTATTAATTTGTAATAATCAATTGTCGAAACCCAACTGATTCCGCCTACAAGTCCAACTTTTTTCATTTAGTAAAGTTATACATCTTCAGGTTTGATTTTACCGATAGCAACGCCTAATTTTTCAAATTCTTTTTGTTATTAGGTTTATAAAAAAACACAGAGTTCGCAAAGCTTTGTATTCATTTAGCTTTGCGAACTCTGTGTTTTCTAAAAATACTATTAGATAAAAACTTAGCGTTCTCTGTGGTAAAAATCATTAGTAAATATAAAAAATATCATACTTCTCTACGACATTTAATGTAGATCTGATTTTTTTTAGTTGATTTAGAGTTAGTTATTTGCACTCAGTTTTCTCTCATTCTCGGTTCTGGGTTTGTCTTTGCCATTTGGCTCGCCTTTTCCTGTAGTAATTAATTTTTTTAAACTATTCTGAATGTAATTTGTCCAGGAATCTTTGCAAATGTCAAAACATTCATAATCAGGAACCAAACCAAAATGGGTAAAACGAAGCTGTGTTTTACCGTCTTTTGCTGAAATTTCAAAAGTTGGTTTTGTATTCGTCCACTCCGTTTCATCTTCTGTAAACTTGAAATAGTTATCTTCTATCAGCCAGACAATTTTCTGGTTCGGAATCACTTCAATCAGTTTGACTTTACAGCGATGAATATCTTCATAATGATACTTAAATTCATCATTTTGTTTCGCTGTATTTCCCTCAATTTGTTCAGACCACCATCCGCGAACGTTGGTAACGGCATTAAAAACTTCTTCGGGAGATTGATCTACTATTATGCTTGTGGTAAAATCTTGTGCACTCATTTTGTGTAGTTTAGAAAGTTATATAACAAATATACTTTCTAAAAATCAATAACTTAGGGTTGTTATGAGACAAGTTAAAGGGCGATTTAAGACAGATTTGTAATTTTAGATTTTAGAGTTCAGATTGTAGATTCTAGATTTTTGGAATTTGGAATTTGGAATTTAAATTTTGGAATTTGAGTTTAACTTTTCAGGAGCAGAAATATCATTTTCATCAGAACCACCCGTCCCGCTGTCCGCTATATCTTTTCCCTGCTAAAGGAGCAGGAAAAAGGATACCGCTCCCATCGGGGCTATATTAGAGGTTTTGTTTTTATAAGAAATAAAGTTTACTATCTTATAATATCCATTCTGCTTATTTTTTGACCTTCTATTTCAAAAATAACCACTTGCTCTTTTTTTTCATTGTTTCCATTTCGTCCGGAAACATATTCATGAATTATAGCTTTATTACCAAAAAAGATGGTTTTTATAATTTCGGCATTCAAATCAGGAGATTGTTCGAATAGTTTGATAAACATTTCTTCACATTCTTTTTTGTTGTTTATCGCTAATGAATGATCTGAAAAATTGTAAATTTTGGTATCGTCTGTATATAAAGCTATCATGCTTTTTATATCTCTGTTGTTAAAAGCTAACATCTGCAGGTCGATGATTTCTTGTATTGTCATTTAATATGATTTTAAATTTTAGAGTTCAGATTTAGATTGTCTAGTGTTTGTTGCAATCTTGTCATTTCGATCCCGAAGCTTCGGGATCGAAATGACAAAAGATCTTTGCGGTTAAATCACAATTTGTTTAATCCTCTCTACAACATCTTCAATTTGTATAAAATGTTTTTCCATAACTTTTTCCAATTCAAGAGTTCCGCCCAAAATCAACATTTCTTTGTTTGCGAATCTTTTTCCTAAACGATCGTCGAGCATTATGGTTTGCATACTTTGCGCCATATTTATTTCTTCAAGAAATTTATTGGGATGTCCGGCGGTACAAATCACAAGTCCAAGCGGAATTGTTTTCATTTTTTTTGAAGTTTCATTTTGTCCGTAAGCATATCCAACCGAGTAAACGCGGTCGAACCAGCCTTTTAATTTTGCCGGACAATCGCTCCACCAAACCGGATACAGGAAAATAATACAATCTGCCTTTTCAATCTTTTCATGTTCTGAAACAACATCAGCAGAAATGGGAAGATTGGTTTTTGCAAATCCTTCTCTTTCATATTCTTCTGCCGACATATCGCTTTGAAAATTCATAGCATATAAATCTGAAACTTGGAGATTCCAGTTTTGCTTGTTTATTTCCTCTTTCAATTTTTGCAGAATCTGAAATGTATATGATTTTTCACTTGGATGGCTGTAAACAATTAGAATATTCATAGTTGATTTTCATTCGTTATTGTATTCTGATTTTAGCATGGCGTACTGAAATTCGCTTCCCCATTTTCCTTTAAAGAAAATATTTTCGACAAAATGGCCTTCTTTTTTAAAACCCAAACTTTCCAGAAGTTTTATCGAAGCTTTATTTTCAGCATCTACAATTTCTACAACACGATGAAAATCTTCAATAGAAAAAAGAAAATCGAGAATCGTTTTCATCGTTTCTTTTGCATATCCTTTTTGTTGAAATTCATGCGAAATTGTAATCCCGATCTGAGCAATTCTAACATCATAATCGTCAAGTTTAATAGCGCAATCGCCAATTAATCTGTTAGTTTTGAGATCTTCTATTGCGTATTGAACCCATTCGCCGGCTTTGCCAAATTGCATATCTTTTTGAGAATCTATAAAATCTTTGCATTGCCCGATTGTCATGATGTCAAAACCCTGATATTTGGTAATTTTCGGATTTGATCGGTAGGAAAAGAAATCATTTAAATCTGAATCTTTTAAATTTCGAATACAGATTCTATTACTATTTAGATGCATTTGGTTTTCGATTAGTTATTAAAATAGCGCCTAATTTTGAATTCAAATTTAGGCGCTATTATTTAAAACGAAAATACAAATAAAAGTGATTGTTTTTCTTGTTATTTTTTGGCTTCGAATATTTTATCCAATCCTTCCATTGCGATTGTAAATCCTTCTTTGAAGCCCATTTCGATGATTTTTTCTAAATCTGAAAGGTTTTCATGTTTGATAGCAATGTTAACAAAGGTAGAGCCATTTTGCTCGTCGAAACTTACATCCCAGTCAGAACGTGGAAAATCTACATTTAAATTACCTCCGCTATCGCAAAATGCATCCAGATATTTAAAATTTGTTTTAGGCGTTATCGAAGTAAAATCTGCCAAAGCCCAATGTTCTTCACCTTCAGGTCCAACCATGGCATATAATCTTTGTCCGCCTTCTTTAAAATTCATTTTTTTGTTCTGGATTTCCATGGGGCAGGAGCCCACCATTGATCCAGAATTTCAGGTTCTGTCCATGCAGACCAAACATCAGAAATTGGCGCATTAAATTCTCGTTTTACATTAACCGTGCTATTTTCCTTATCTACAGAAAAGTTCATTAAAAGATTTGATTTCATTTTTTTAAAGATTTTAGATTAATTAATACTTGATCTAATTGATTAAAACGGTTTTCCCAATGTTCTTTAAATTGTTCGAGCCATTTATCAATTTCTTTCATTTTGTCAATTTTTAATTGGTAATAAATTTCTCTTCCGGCCTTGTGCTGTTCTAATAATTCACATTCATTAAGAATTTTAATATGTTTAGAAACCGCCTGCCGTGTAGTATCAAATTGTTCTGCAATTGCATTTGGCGTAAGAGCCTGACTAGTAACTAAAACTAAAATAGCTCTGCGTGTCGGGTCGGCAATGGCCTGGAATATATCTCGTTTCATGGAAAAGGAAGTTAATTACGCAATCATTAGGTTGCAAATATAAGCAACCTTTTGGTTTCGAGAAAGTATTTTATAACTTTTTTAATTTTAATAAATAAAATAGCCGAAAAACTTAAATAAAGTAACACTATTATTTAGGTTTTTCGGCAGATTTATTAGCGATGTACTTTTTTACAATTGGGAAACTTTTCCTGTATGAACATCATATCGCATTGATACAATTTTAATATTATGTTCTTTTACAATTGTATTATCCTGTATCAATTTTGTCGAATGTTTGATATTGGCATCAATTGCTCCAAGATAATTAGTTGCCTTAGGTTTTGTTTTATCAGCCTCAATTTCTTCATTTTCCTGAGAAATAGTTTCTACAATATTATCAATGTGATTAAAGTGCTTTTTATATGAACCATCTTTGTCATTAATATAAGCCTTAATTGCTCCACATTCTGTATGACCTAATATAACAACCATTTTTGTGTCCAGATGTTCTATGGCATATTCAATACTGCCCATATCAATATCAGAAATTAGATTTCCTGCATTTCTTATAACAAATAAGTCTCCAATTCCCTGATCAAATACAATTTCTGGCGAAACTCTGCTGTCTGAACAAGTTATAACAACCGCAAATGGCTTTTGCCCATCTTGATTATCTAAAACAGATTGTTTGTTTTGATGTGGATGAATTGATTTTTCGTCTAAAAATCTTTGATTTCCCTGAGTTAATCTTTCTAAAGGTTCTAAATTTTTGTTACTTTCAATAGATTCAGTGTTTAGATCATTTTTCTTGCATCCTGCTATCGAAAGTACAAGAAAGGCCAGTGCTAAAATTTTTGTTTTCATTTTTTCTTTTTCTTTATAATTTGAAATACAATACTTGTTAAAATTTATTTAGCAAAGATAATTTTTATAATAAAGCCACAATATCTTTTGAATATTATTTAACTGTTTTTTCTAGTTAAATGTTTTTAATCTGAAGGATAATTTAATCTCAAATAACATAAGATGATTAAATAATATAAAAAAATCCTGTTTGTTAAACAAACAGGATTTGACTTATTTTTAAGGACTGAATTACTTTCTGGTTAGATCAGTAATCAGTAAAGGATTGTTTTCTTTTAATTTGGCAACTAATTCTTCCACTTTTTCCGGATGTTCTTTTAAGTTTTCATATTCTGCAGAAGTTATTCCGACTATTTGTAAAAATGAAACCTCACCATGTGGTGTTTGCTTTTTTGGAATTTCAGGATCTGATACAAATAATAATGCAGTAATATCAGTTTCTGTATCTAGTCTGATAGGACCATTTGCAGGCATATAATGATATTCTTCAAACCAATTACCACTGTCAAATACATATTTGGCAATATTTTGCAACAACGCAATTACCCAGCCTGGGTTTCCATTATCTTCTTCAAATGGCTTTAGCCTAAACGTAATTTCAAATCCCCATTTGCTAAACTCGCTGTCTAATTTTTCTTCGTTATAATATAATTCAGAGAAACCATAAGTTACAAAATGATAGTGATCAGTTTGTTTTTTGCTTTCATAAAAACTTACTCCGTCAAGCGGATGTTCTCCTCCAAGCATATAGCTGATTGCGGGAGCAAAATGTTTCGGTTCCTGACCAGGATAAAGAGTTTCAAATTCTTTATCTATTGATAACCACCCAACAGCGTCGTCATCTGAAAATTCTTTTTTGTACTCTTCTAATGTCATGCCTATCTGTTTTTATCATTAATGAATGACAATATATAGTTTTTTGAAATAAAAAATTATATTTTTTATTTGATTTTTGCTGTAATTATTTTGTCATTTTTGAAATGTAAATTTTATCATATAAGGATCGGATTTCCTGAAATAATAGGTAAAAAAATCCGACTTGCTCTCGCAAATCGGATTTGATATTTGATTTAAAAATTAGAATATTATTCCAGCTTTTTTATTAATTCACTTACAGCGCTTTCTAAACCTTTATAATAATCTCCTTTTTTAAATTCCGGTACGGCAAAACTGCTAATTATTTCTTTTGTCTGATCGTCACTTAGTTTGTAGCGTATAGAATCTTCTCCTAAAATTTGAATCTGTCTTAATTCTTTACTTAAAAGTATTAAGATAGTAGGCTGCATTTTTAAACTACTGTTGAGGTATTTATCTAAATTTTGAGAATACTCATATAAATCTGTATAAGGTTTTATAGAAGAAGTAGTTACAATGATAAATTTATAAAGTCTCCTTTTCTCAAATGTTTTAAGAGTGGTGTTTAAAGCAGTTATTTGAGCTGGAGTTAATATTTTCTCAAAATCATTAACGTTATCGTATGATTTTGCAAAAATGTTTTGTGTTTCTGAACTCGATTGTGCTTCTTTTTTTGTTTGGGCAAAAAAGCTGACGGGCAACAGCAATGCAATTGTAACAAGGAGTATTATTTTTTTCATCTTAGGCTAAGATTTAGATTTGGTGCCGCAAAATTACCACTTTATTGTTATAAAATATTCAGTAATTTTATACTAAAGCGTTAATATTTCAGATGAACAATTAATGGCAATCAAATTTGTATTTAGAATTGGTTTTTTTGAGACAAGTTGAAGGTATGTGTAATATTATCTACAAAATCTTTGGTGTATTTTCCAGTGGTATCTAAATCAGGATCCAGAATGGTTATTTCGAGTCCGCAAAGTTTTTTACTTTGAAATAAATAGGAGGTAAGTTCATTAAACTCATCATAAGTTAAACCATCCGGCGTGCGGCTGTCAACACAAGGCATGATAGTATCATTGAGAACATCCACATCTATATGAAGCCAAAAGCCATCCAGATTCTTGTTTTCAACTTCTGAAAGAAATGCTGTTGTACAATTTGAAATTCCTTTTTCTCGCAAATCTTTTAGGCTAATATAAGTTGCAGACGAATTTCGTATTTCATTTTCATATTCATCGTCATATTCTCGGTTGCCTACACACCAAAGGTTTTCTTCTTTTATATAAGGGGATAAGTTTAAAATATTAGTTAGTTTTTCATGTCCGTTTCCTGTTACAATAGACGCTGCCATTCCGCCAACGCCACCAGTTCCTGATAAGGAAATATCCATAAAATCAGTATGTCCGTCAAGATAAAATAGAGCATAATTGCCTTTTTGTTTCAATGCAATTGCAGATCCTAATAGAATGCTGCAATCACCGCCAAGTATAAAAGGAAATTTATTTCGGGTGAGTAGATTATTTACGAGATAAGCTTGTTCACGAGCGTATTCTATTAATGAATTTGCGTTTAGAATTTGCGTTTCAGAATCTTTTGTATTGTTATATTTTGGAGGATCGAGTCTAAGGGTATTTTCAGGATTGAGTATTTTATGCAAATTATGTCTTTGAAACCAATCCGGCAAACGTTTTACACCGGGTTCTTTTCCTGGTTGAGGTTCTTTTAAGCCTAAATTTGATGGGAATTCGACAATATATATTTCTCTCATAACTTTGCGATTTGGTTATAAAGTTATTAAAATATATGCTTTTGTATCGCTTGATTGAATTGAAATTCGAAATAAAAATGACAGTCTTTTTTTATTTTAGCCGTATTAAAACTCCTTTACGCTTGACTATATTTTTATAATCCCATTGAATTTCTCTTGCTTTTTCGAGCCAGCGTTTTACATCTTCTTCAATAATTTGTTCCGATGAGGTATAGCGAAATTCTGCTGCTTTAAAAGAACCTTCGTTTGATAATTTTTCTTCGCCAAAAGATTGACCGCTCCAGAAGAGTAAACGAACAGAATCTTTTAATTTACTGTATCCCACAATTGGATTTCCGTCAAGAAACCAAACCGGATGTGCATGCCAGATTTTGTTTTCGGCATCGGGTAAATTTTTATCGATAATATTTGCTAATTGATTGCAGATTTCCTTGTCTGAACTATTTTGCGAATTATTGTAATCCTGTATGGTTGTGTTCATGGTTAATTGATTCTGGTTTCTACTGCCAATATGTAATCTCTCCGAGAGATATGTTGAAGATTTTTTTAAAATAATAAATTAATCAATTATAAATAATCAGTCATATATATTGAAGATTTGCCTGTTTAAAATAAAACAAAAAACAAAAAAATAATAAATCAATTTGAGATAATCCGTTAGGATTTACATATTGGTAGCAAAATCATATTTCCATATACAATTATCCCGTAGGGATTACATCTTTTCAATATGTTGTTTATTTGATTAATTTACAGTTGTTTATGAGTTTAATATACAAGCTAAAATAATCAAATTTTATTATAAAAAACAATTGAAAATGAATGTTGTTATGAAAACGGGTTTGCGTGAGGGATAGCAGCGAAAAGCCCACAGCCTGACGAAGGAAGTGCGAGGACTTGTAGTGAATAGCCCGACCCGGAGGGACATGCCCTGATAAAGATTCTAAGTTACTAAGATTCTGAGTTACTAAGTTTGTAGATTCTAATATTCTTAGATTTCTTAATAGTGCGTTTTTAATAAAAAATCCGACTTGTTTCGCAAATCGGATTTTAAAGTTATGATAAAAGTGGAATTAAATGCTGCCAGTTGAGTTGCTTTGCAAAATCTAATGGGGTTTTGCCATGGATAGTTTTTGCATTAATATCGGCTCCGGACTCTATTAAAACTTCAACCGAAGTACTATTTCCTGCAATTGTTTCGCGGTGTAAAAAAGTATATCCCAGATCATCTTTGCTGATTACTTCATTTGGATTATTTTTTATAAACTCTAAAAGACTTTCTTTCATGTTTATGCTCATAGGATGTTCTATAAGGTTTTCAGGTTTTTCCTTTTGCTCAAAAGCAACAAGAATGTCATCATAATCGCCAAAATCCATACCCCAGGCCTCATCATGTTCTGCTTTTTCGGTTTCACTCATTTCAGATCGCATGGCTTGTATCGTAAAACCTCCGTATGTTTTTCCCTGAGAAGCAAACAGCCAGTCGCTAATTTGATTTATCGGAATTTCTACTTCATCTCCGTTCTCTACATTGGTTAGTTCATTGGGATCGTTGACTAAAATGCCGTATATTTTTTCGCCATCAAAATTAATATCGTTAATCCACATGTGTTCGACTACAGTTTCATTATCTATTTCTTGTGTGAAGGCCAATTTTACGCAGGCAACATCAAGTCCCGGCACTATTCGGCGATATTCCCAAGAGAGTTCTCTCCAGAAATATTTAAAGGTTTCTTGTGCTTTTTTAAAGGCTTCGATCATTTTTGGGTTTTCTCCATCGGCAAAGAATACTGGTGTTTCTTCCATAATATAATTTAGAATTTTAGTTGTAAATCTATTTTAACTACAAGATAAAATAATTTGTATAAATGGTCTGGATTTTAACAATAAAAAATCCGACTTGTTTTCACAAATCGGACTTTTAAATTGAAAATTATATATAACCGTAAAACGGTTTAATATTACAAGTGTATTACTTCGCCGTAAGCATCTGCAACAGCTTCCATAACTGCCTCACTCATTGTTGGGTGAGGGTGAATAGATTTAAGGATTTCATGACCTGTAGTTTCTAGTTTACGAGCTACAACTGCTTCAGCAATCATATCTGTAACTCCGGCACCAATCATGTGACATCCTAACCATTCTCCGTATTTTGCATCGAAGATTACTTTTACGAATCCGTCTGCAGCACCAGCCGCTTTTGCTTTTCCTGAAGCTGAGAATGGGAATTTACCAATTTTTAATTCGTATCCTTTTTCTTTAGCTTGTTTTTCGGTTAAACCTACAGAAGCGATTTCTGGAGTTGCGTAAGTACAACCAGGTACGTTTCCGTAATCGATTGGGTCTACGTGTAAACCAGCAATTTTTTCAACACAGTTGATTCCTTCTGCAGAAGCTACGTGAGCCAAAGCCTGACCCGGAGTAACGTCTCCAATTGCGTAGTATCCTGGAATATTAGTTGCGTTGTAAGCATTTACTAAGATTTTATCTCTGTCAACAGCGATTCCAACTTCTTCTAAACCAATATTTTCAATGTTTGTTTTGATTCCAACTGCCGAAAGTACTATGTCAGCTTCAAGAATTTCTTCTCCTTTTGCTGTTTTTACAGTTGCTTTTACGCCAGTTCCTGTAGTATCAATTTTCTCTACAGATGAATTGGTCATGATTTTTACACCAGCTTTTTTCATTGAACGCTCCATTTGTTTCGAAATGTCTTCGTCTTCAACTGGTACAATGTTTGGCATAAATTCTACAATAGTTACATCAGTTCCCATTGAGTTGTAAAAGTGAGCAAATTCTACTCCAATAGCCCCAGAACCTACAATAATCATAGATTTTGGTTGCGTTGGTAATGTCATTGCCTGACGGTAACCAATTACTTTTACACCGTCTTGTGGTAAGTTTGGTAACTCACGAGAGCGAGCTCCGGTTGCGATGATGATGTGATCAGCGCTGTATTCAGTTACTTTATTGTCTTTATCTGTAACGTCAAGTTTTTTACCTGGTTTTAGTTTTCCGAAACCTTCGATAACGTCAATTTTATTTTTTTCATCAAAAATTGAACTCCTTTACTCATTCCGTCAGCAACACCACGGCTACGTTGTACAACTGCAGGGAAATCTTTATCGAATTCAGAAACTTTTAATCCGTAATCAGAAGCGTGTTTTAAGTAATCAAAAACCTGAGCTGATTTTAATAATGCTTTTGTTGGGATACATCCCCAGTTTAAACATACACCACCAAGGCTTTCTTTTTCAACTACAGCTACTTTAAAGCCTAATTGTGAAGCTCTAATTGCTGTTACATATCCGCCAGGACCACTTCCTAAAACAATAACGTCGTATTTCATTTTTTTTGTTTTTAGTATTACTACCGAAAATGAAGTTTATAATTCCGAAACTCATTTTTCGATTTCTCTTGTTATTTGTGATTGCGAATTTAAGGATTTATTTTAAAATAGCCTTTAAATTTTATTTTTAGACATACTGATTCTAACCTTTTCACAGAGATTCTGACAAAAGTGATATAAAAAAGTAAAATGTAGTTTGTTTTCTAACTTTTTTTAGCAAAAATGCAGATTTCATTTGATTGCAAAAAAATAACAGCCACAAATTAAAAGATTAAAATGTGGCTGTTGTCAAAAATGCTGTACTAATTTTTTACTGTATAATTATTTTTCTGGTCGTATGTGCACCATCTGTCTCAATAAAAAGGTAATAAATTCCAGATGGCAAACCTTTCAGATCAAGAGTATTATTGTTACTGCCTGAAGTAAAAGTTAATGTTTTTACTAATTGCCCGATAGTATTGTAAATCATTATTTTCTCTAATACAATATTATTAATATTTAATTCTCCCTTGGTAGGATTTGGATATATATTGACTTTTTCAAGAATAGATTCTTCACTTCCTAATGCTTTACAAGTAGAAGAGTAGCTTGCTGTATTGTCTTTTGCATCCGACCAGTTTGTGGTAGAATAATTACCATTGTCAACATTAATACAAGTTAATTTGGCATTATTTTTAAAATTTAAATTTGTAAATACTGCATTATTTCCGTTTTGTAAATTCAAATCTGATAAATCATTATTTGAACAATTAATATCTGTAAGCAATGTGTTTTTTGATAAATCAAGACTTGTTAACTGATTGTTTGAGCAACTTAATTTTGTTAGCAAAGTATTATTTGAAACATCTAAGGTGGTTAATCTGTCTGGTGAAACTGTTGATTTTCTAAGGATAATTTGCATGCCGTTACAATATAATTCTCGTAGTAATGTATTATTTGAAACGTTTATGCTTGTAAGCGGATTGTTAGAAATATCTAAATAAGTTAACTGAGTATTAGAAGACATATCTATAATAGAAATTAAATTTCCTTTTGCAATAAATTTTTCTAAAGCTGTAAAATTTTCAATTCCTTTTAAATTTGAAATATTAGAATTTGAAATATCTAAAGTTTTAATATTTGAAATGTTTGAAGTTAAAACTTTTCCATTTTTACCATCTTTATCAATGCCTGTAGCTATAAGGAAATCTTCAAAATTAGGATCTGTAACCAAAGTATAAGTATTACAAGCCGTACTAAAGTTAGCCGATTCATCTTTTCTGGTAGACCAGTTAGTGTTAGAATATTCCACATCATCTACTTGTATACAAGTTAAATCAGGATTATTTCTAAAATCGATACTGTAAATAATAAAATTTGGATCAGGACTCTGAAAACGATCAAACAGGGTATTATTTCCATTTTTTAAATTCAGACTAATAAGTTTATTTGAATCACATTCCAATGAATTTAAATTAGTATTTTTAGAAACATCTAAATCTGTTAAAAGATTATTTGCACAATCTATTAAACCTAGTTTGGTATTTTTAGAAACGTCTAAAGTTTTTAATTTATTAATGTCACAATATAAAAAATACAATTCTGTATTTTTTGAAAGATCAAGATTGGTAATTTGGTTTGAATTACAGTCAAATGATGTCAATAAAACATTCTGAGAAATATCGATGTTTGTTATTTTGTTCTGGTAAACCAATAACCTCGTTAGCGCAGTGTTTTTAGAAACGTCTAAGACTGTTAACTGATTTGTATTACATATTAACGAAGTTATAACCGTATTTTTAGAAACGTCTAAATTTGAAAATTGATTATTTCCCGCTGACAATTCAAGTAGTTTTGTGTTTTTGGTAATATCTAAATTTGAAATTTGATTCGAACTACAAGTTAATGACGTTAAATTAATATTTAGTGAAACATCAAGATTAGTAATTGAGTTAAAACCTACATCTAATGTTTTCAAAGCTGTGTTTTTAGAAACATCCAAAGTAGTTAATTTGTTAGATGATAATTGTACAGCAGTTAAATTTTTATTATTGCTTAAATCTAAACTGTTTAATTTATTGGCATAGCAGTTTAATGAAGTTAAAGCAGTATTTTTAGAAACATCTAAACTGCTAACAAGATAGTTATTACCATTATCTAATAATGTTAAAGCAGTATTTTTAGTAACATCTAAACTTTTTAAGGTATAATTTCCGTTACATTTTAATGATGTTAAAGAAGTGAAGTTTTCCAATCCAGTTAAATCTGTAATTGACGCATATGAAACATCTAATGAAGTTAACTTGTCGATACTTGATGTTAAAACTTTTCCATCTGCAGTTCCGGAATCAATTCCTAAGGTAATTAGCTTTTTTTCAAAGTTAAGATCTGGAATAAGTGTATACAAGCTGCTTGCTGGACAATCTGTAGCGTAATTTACAAAAGCGTCTTTTGCATTACTCCAATTAGTAGTAGAATATACTGCATTATCAACTTGGATACAATTAAGATTTGGGTTGTTTTTCAGATCAAAATTATAATTGCTGATAATGTTATTTTTCCCGTTCTTCATATTTAAAGCCGTTAACTCATTAGAAGAACAATTTAAATAAGTCAGACCAATATTATTTGAGAGATCTAAATTTTCTAATTTATTAGAATTACAAAACAGCTCCATCAATTTTAGATTTTTTGACAAGTCAAGATTTGTTATTTGATTTGAATAGCAATGAAAATATCTTAAATCAGTATTCTTAGAAACATCAACAGTTTTTAATTGATTAAAATAACAATGTATCGAAGATATTTCCGGATTTTTAGTTAAATCCAGATTTGTCAGTTGATTGTAAGAACAGTTAATATATCCTAATGCAACATTATTTGAAATATCAATATTGGTTAATTGATTTTTATCACATCCTAAATATTCTAAATTTAAATTTTTAGAAACATCTATGGTTTTCAATAAATTTTCGCCACTGTATAATGTTTTTAATGCCGTATTT
Source organism: Flavobacterium sp. AC274 (assembly GCF_979258275.1). Classification (NCBI taxonomy): domain Bacteria; kingdom Pseudomonadati; phylum Bacteroidota; class Flavobacteriia; order Flavobacteriales; family Flavobacteriaceae; genus Flavobacterium; species Flavobacterium sp. AC274. Next base: position 2,214,770 of record NZ_OZ409852.1, read on the forward strand.
TTTGAGATATCTAAAGTCGCTAATTGATTTGTGTGACAAGATAAGTATCCTAAATTAGTATTTGCAGTTACATTAAGCGTTTTTAAAAAGTTATAATCGCAATTTAAAGTAATTAAATTTGGGTTGTTAGAAAAGTCTAAACTTGTCAATTCATTTTTAAGGCAGTATACAATTGCTAAAGAACTGTTTTTGCTGACATTTAGATTGGTGATTTTATTTTCACCACAATCCAGCATTCTTAAATTTGTATTGTTAGAAATATCTAAAGTTGTTAGTGAATTTCTATTACATGTTAAATCTGTTAAGGCAATATTTTTAGAGATATTGATAGTTGACAATTTGTTTAACTGACAAGTCAATGTTTCTAATGCAATATTTTGTGACAGGTCTAGGGTCGTTAATTGATTTAGGTAACAATCTAGTTTTTTCAGGGCAACAAAACCTTCAATTCCTGTAAGATTTGATATGTTCGATGATGAAACATCAAGAGTTGTTACGGTATTAATTGCTGAAGTTAAAACTTTACCGTCAGCAGTTCCTGAATCGATTCCTAGTGTAATTAGTTTATTTTCAAAATTAACATCTGGAATAAGAGTGTATAAACCGTTTGGCTGACAATATGTAGCATAATTTACCAATGTGTCTTTTGCACTACTCCAATTTGTATTAGAATAAGAAGCGTCATCTACCAGTATGCATGTTAAATCTGAATTTGCTTTGAAATTTAAACTTTGCGGAACAAACAAACCATTGTATCCGTTTTTTAAGTTTAAACTGCTTAGTTTACTGTTGCTGCAATCTAAGCCGACTAATTTTGGATTATTGGAGACATCAAGACTTGCTATTTGGCTATAGTTACAGTTTAAATAACGCATTGTTTTAATTGTTGATACATCAAGACTTGCAATATTATTACTACCACAATTTAGATTGTCTAAAAGTACATTTTTAGAAACGTCAATAGAAGTCAGTTTATTTACATGGCAATTTAGAGAAATCAACGCAATATTTTTAGAAACATCCAAACTTGTAATTTGGTTAAAACTACAGTCAAGAACAGTTAGTTGAATGTTTTTTGAAACATCTAATGAAGTTAATTTTCCGTTTCCTCCATCACCAACACGACCTGAATTTCCATGACAGATTAATATTTTTAAGGCAGTAAAATCCTGAATTCCTGTTAAATCAGAAATGACAGTTGTTGTTCCAAAATCCAAAGTGGTTACGTTCACAACTTTAGAAGTTAGAACTTTACCATCGGCAATGCCTGAATCTATTCCAAGTTCAATTAATTTATTTTCGAAATTAACATCAGGAATAAGAGTGTATAAATCGCTTGGCTGACAATACGTAGCATAATTTACAAAAGCATCTTTTGCACTACTCCAGTTTGTATTAGAATACGAAGCGTCATCTACCTCTATGCATGTTAAATCTGGATTTCCCTTAAAATTTATACTTTGCGGAACAATTAAATTATTATGTCCGTTTTTCAAGTTTATAGAGGTTAATTTGCTGTTTTCGGTATATACACCAACTAATATTGGATTGTTTGATAGATCTAGGGTTGTTATTTTAGAAGAATTGCAGAAAAGGTAACGTAATGTTGGAATTTTCGAAACATTAAGTTCTGTAATATAGTTGCTGCCACAATCTAAATTATCAAGTGTTGTGTTTTTAGAAACATCAATACTAGTAAGTTTATTTACATGGCAATTTAGAGAAATCAACGCAATATTTTTAGAAACATCCAAACTTGTAATTTGGTTAAAACTACAATCAAGAACCGTTAGTTTAATGTTTTTAGAAACATCTAATGAAGTTAATTTTCCGTTTCCTCCATCACCCGCTCTACCTGTGTTTCCCCTGCATACTAATTTTGTTAAAGCAACAAAATCCTGAATTCCTGTTAAGCTTAAAATGTTAGTTGTCGTTCCAAAATCTAAAGTAGTAACAGTAGCAACTTTAGAAGTTAGTACTTTTCCATCTGCAACACCTGAATCTATACCAAGTGCAATTAACTTATTTTCAAAATTAATGTCAGGAATAAGAGTATAAGGAAGACAATCTATTGAATAGCTCGCGCTGGCATCTTTTGCAGTTGCCCAGTTTGTAGTAGAGGTTGTAGCATTATCAACCAAAATACAAGTTAAAGCCGGGTTTGCTTTGAAGTTTAAACTTTGTGGAACAAACAAACCATTGTATCCGTTTTTTAAGTTCAAACTGCCTAGTTTGCTATTACTACAATCTAATCCTACTAATTTTGGATTCTTTGACACATCAAGACTTGTTATTTGACTATAGTCGCAGCTCAAATAACGCAATGTTTTAATTGCTGAAACATCAAGGGCTGTAATATTATTGCTACCACAATTTAGATTATCTAAAAGGATATTTTTAGAAACGTCAATAGAAGTCAGTTTATTTACATTACAATTGAAAGAAATTAAAGAAGTGTTTTTAGAAACATCTAAACTTGTAATTTGGTTAAAACCACAGTCAAGAACCGTTAAATTGATATTTTTAGAAACATCAAGAAAAGTTAATTTTCCATTCCCTCCATCTCCGGCACGCCCTGAATTTCCATGACAGATTAATATTTTTAAGGCAGTAAAATCCTGTATTCCTGTTAAGTCAGAAATGGCAGTTGTAGTTCCAAAATCCAAAGTAGTTACGTTCACAACTTTAGAAGTTAGAACTTTTCCATCAGGAGTACCTGAATCTATTCCAAGTTCAATTAGTTTATTTTCGAAATTAATATCAGGAATAAGAGTGTAAATTTGACAAATTGCAGAGTAATTTGCTGTTGCATCTTTTACACTTGACCAGTTTGTATTAGAATAAGTTACATTATCAACCTGAATACAACTTAAATCCGTATTATTTCTAAAATCAATATTACCATTGTTGAAACGTGTATTATAATTGTTTTTTAAGTTAACACTTGTAAGCTTGTTTGAGGAGAAATCTAAATTTAATACCTCTGCGTTTTTAGAAATATCTAATGAGGTTATTTGATTGTTCTCGCAAAATATGTGTATCAATTCTGTATTTGTAGAAACATCCAGAGTCGTTAAAGTATTATCTGAACAATTAATAAAAAAAGTTCAGGATTTTTAGAAATATCCAAAACAGAAATTAAGTTTTCAGAACAATACAAGGAGCGTAAATGAGGATTTGCAGTAACATCAAGAGCTGTTAATCTATTAGTTAAGATTGTCAAATCAAATAAAGAAGTATTTTTTGTAAGATCTAATGCTGTTATTTGATTTGCATTACAGGATAAAGAAAGTAATTTTATATTTTTAGAGACATCTAAGCTTATCAAATTGTTATTTGAGCAATTTAAATTTTCTAATGATGTAAAATCTTGTATTCCCATTAGATCGCTAATAGAACTATATCCTACATTTAAAGAAGTAATTGAAGATATATTTGAAGTTAGCACTTTTCCGTCTACAGCTCCTGAATCATAACCTAACTGAATAAGTTTTTTTTCAAAGTTTATGTCCGGAATTAAAGTGTATTGGGCATATGTGCATAAATTAAATAATAGTAATAAAATAAGTAGTTTTCTCTTCATAAAATTTAGATTTAAATCGTGTACAAGTTTACAATTAATAAATTTATTAATCATAAAATTCTGCTTTTTTAAATTTAGATTTTATAATTTTTTGAGAGAAGATTAATGTTTTAAGTTAAGGTTGGTTTTATTAATATAAAAAAAGAGCTTCCGACTGGAAACTCCTATAATAAATTAATTTTAATTAAAAATTAATTTTAAACCTTAACATGTCCCCAATTTTCTCCACTCGCAATACGTCGTATTTGCATTTCGCTTACGCCGAATTGTTTTGCGATCATTTTAAGGCGTGTTTTTTGTTCTGGTCTGGCAAGGATTTTTTTAATTAACATCACTTTTGTGGTGGTTAATTTTCTTCCGTCGGCTTTTAGATTGTGTTCGATCAGGTTCTTTTTTGCCTGAATAACGCGCGGACTTTTACGGCTGTGTGCCATCATTTCGGCTTTTGTTGCCCAGCGTAAATTTTTTACATCATCATTACTTCGGTTGTAATCAAGATGCAAAACATATGTTTGATCTTCTGATTGTTTTGGAATAAAATATTGAGCAACTAATTTGTATAAAAACAGGTACTTGTTGACAATTTTATCGTCTTTTTTTAATCTTAAATCTAAAAGTTGGATAGCCATCGCTTAATCCTCCTTTTAAGATTCTTCCGTTTTCTATTTCGTCAGAAAAACTGATTAGACGGCCTCTGTTTGAAATGGCATATCGAAGTTGTAATGAGGCGTTTATTTCTATTTCTTTAAACTGTTCGTCTGGATAAAATCTGTTTTGTGGCATATTCTTTTACATTTGATTTATATATTCTCAAATATAAAAAATTCAAAAACCAATGAAGTTACATAATTTCCATCAGATGTTACATTTATGATTCCTATAACGCTATTTTAACTTTTTTAAGAACTTTTTTAGCATTACAAATCCTAGTTTGCAACCGAGAATTGAGAATCGTACAGATTTTTGTAGTAACCATCGGTTTTATTGAGTAATTCCTGATGTGTTCCCTGTTCTACAATTAATCCTTTATCCATTACTACAATTTTATCTGCGTTTACAATTGTAGCCAATCGGTGCGCGATAATGATAGAGGTTCTGCCTTTTGTAATTGTTTCTGTAGCACGCTGGATTAATTCTTCAGAATAGCTATCGATAGAAGAAGTAGCTTCATCCAAAATCAAAATACTTGGATTGCTCACATACGAACGTAAAAAAGCAATTAACTGACGTTGTCCGGATGAAAGCATAACACCACGCTCTTTTACATCAAAATCATAATTATCCGGCAAGCTCATAATGAAATCATGTACACCAATTTTTTTGGCTGCGTCCAGAACTTTTTCGCGCGTAATTTCGGGATTGTGTAAAGTAATATTATTGTATATAGTATCAGCAAATAAAAACACATCTTGTAGAACCACGGCAATTTGTTTTCGTAAAGAAGCCAGAGTATAATTCTCAATATTGTGACCGTCAATAAAAATCGTTCCGCTGTTTATTTCGTAAAAGCGATTCAATAAATTAATAATTGTCGATTTTCCGGCTCCGGTCGAACCAACAATTGCAACAGTTTGTCCGGCAGCAACAGATAAATCAATACCTTTAATAACTTCTTCTTCGGGAATATAACTAAAACGAACTGCTGCAAATTCGATACTTCCATTAAAAATTGGCGCTTCAAGAGTTCCCGTATCCTGAATATGATCCTGTGTGTCAATAATATCAAAAACACGATTGGCCGCAATCATTCCTAATTGCATCTCATTAAATTTATCCGCAATTTGACGTAAAGGGTTAAACAACATTCCAATGAACATTGTATAAGAAAATAAATCTCCGAAAGTGGTAAAATGATCTCCGTTTAAAATTTTAAATCCGCCATAAACCACAACCAATCCCAAAGTTATTGACGAAATAATATCGGCAATTGGGAAAAATATCGAGTTGTATAAAATGGTTTTTATCCACGCAACACGATGTTTATTATTGATTTCTTTGAAGTTTTCGGCTTCAATTTTTTCACGATTAAAAAGCTGAACGATCTTCATTCCCGTAACGCGTTCCTGTACAAATGAGTTCATGTTTGCGATTTGCGTACGAACTTCTTCAAAGGCAACCTGCATTTTGCGCTGAAAAATTCGGGTAATGTAAACCAAAATTGGCATTGCAATAACTACAATCCAGGTTAGTTCCCAATTCATGTAAAACATAAAAATTAAAACCACCAGCATTTTCATTAAATCACTGATAATCATGAAAAGTCCCTGACTGAAAATACGTGCAATCGATTCAATATCAGATACTGATCGGGTTACCAATTGCCCAACCGGAACCAAATCAAAATACTTCATTCTAAAACTTAAAATATGTTTGAAGAGTTTTGTTCGAATATCTTTTACAATATCCTGCCCCAGCCAGTTAGCCCAATAAACAAAATAAAACTGAGAGAAAACTTCACATAAAAGTACAATGCCCATTAAAACAATATACATCAATAAACCTTGTTTATCCTGCGTTTTAATATAGCCGTCAACCGTTTGTTTTAATAAATAGGGGCGAAGTGCCGCAAAAATCGACAGTGAAATTGCAAAAATAATAACGCCATAATAACGCCATTTATAAGGTTTTGTATATTTTAAAATCCGTTTGAATAATCCGGTATCAAATGCTTTTGCTTTCATTTTTTGTTGTTGCTTTAAGCTATAAGCTTTAGGCGGTAGGCTTTAATAAAGTGCTAAAAGCTTACTGCTTAAAGCCTATAGCCTACAGCTATAAATAATCGTAATCAATTTTGGTTAAATATAAACCATGTGCCGGAACTGAAAATCCGGCTTTTTCTCTGCTTTTGCTGGCAATAATACTTTCGACATCAGACAAAGAAATTTTATGCAGTCCCACATTTATTAAAGTCCCTACAATAGCGCGAACCATATTTCGTAAAAAACGATTGGCCGAAATCGTAAAAACCAATTTGTTGTTTTCCTGTTTCCAATATGCCTCAAAAATCGTGCAATCAAAAGTATTTACATCTGTATTTACTTTAGAAAAACACTGAAAATCGGTATGATTCAGTAAAATCTTTGCAGCTTCATTCATCAAAGCTACATCTAATTTTTGGTTAAAATACCAACTCAATTCTTCCAAAAACGGATTTTTAACAGTATTGATATGATATTCATAGGTTCTTTTTCTGGCGTCAAATCGGCAATGCGCATCATCATGAACTAAAATAATATCAAAAAGGGCAATGTCTTTCGGTAAATAAGAATTGAGTTTATGTACTAAATTTTGAGTATCAATTGAAGCATCAAAATCAAAATGACCATACATTTCAGTTGCATGAACGCCAGTATCTGTTCTTCCGGCACCCATTATATTTATAGGAGCATTCAGCAAAACAGAAAAAGCCTTATTTAAAGTTTCCTGAACAGAAGAGGCATTCGGCTGAAATTGCCAGCCGTGATAATGTGTTCCGTTATAAGCAAATTGAATAAAATATCTCATTTTAAGGTGCAGAGGTTCTGAGGTGCAAAGGTACAAAGTTTTTTTCTTTATAAGGTTCAAAGTCGCAAAGGTACAGAGGTTCAAAGGTTTTTCTTTAGAGATTTACTGTATTGCATCTAATCTATAATGTATAAATTATTAAATCATACCTGTTTTGCATTCGTCAACAGTAAACCTTTGAACCTTTGCCACTCTGAACCTTTGCACCTTCTCCAAAAACTGTTAAAACCCAAAATACCAATCATAGTTTACACAGCAAAAAATCGTGTCAGAAATTGACAATTCCAACGATTTAATTGAAAGTATTTTTTAACATTTATTTAAAAAATCTGCAAAAGTTAATTTTTAAAATATTTCATTTTAACAGGAAGTATTTCGCCTATGTTTGCATCCTAAATAATCAAAAACTATGAATGAAATTACTTCTTATTGGTGGATAATTTTAATCTTATTCTCCATTCTTTTTTACAAATTTATTTTACGTGTTTTCTTCGGAATGGTGATGGTTCCTGAGGATAAAATTGGTTTGGTAACCAAAAAGTTCGTTTTATTCGGAACGGACAAATCATTGCCGGATGGGCGTATTATTGCGACAAAAGGCGAAGCTGGTTATCAGGCAAAAACGCTTGCTCCGGGTTTATATTGGGGAATGTGGATCTGGCAGTATTCAATCGATATGACCGGATTTACGGTTATTCCTGAAGGTAAAATTGGATTGGTTTTGAGTAAGGACGGAAAAGAAATTCCAACTGGACGAATCTTAGCCCGAAAAGTAGATAGCGATAACTTTCAGGACGCTACTTATTTCTTAGACAATGGCGGACAAAAAGGGCGTCAGACCGCTTTTATTACAACAGGTTCGTATCGTATTAATACATTTCTATTCGAAATTGTAATTGCAGATCAAATCAAGATTTACGAGAATATGATTGGTATCGTAACGGCACTTGACGGAGAACCGATTCCGCAAGGACAAATTGCAGGTAAATTTGTTGAGGGGCATAATAACTTTCAGGATTTTGACAAGTTTTTAGATACTGGTGGTAATCGTGGTTTACAGCCTCAGGTTATGTTAGCCGGATCTTACTATATTAATACGTGGGGAATTTTAATCGAACAAAACCCAATGACAGATGTGCCTATTGGATATGTAGGAGTTGTAATTTCGTATATTGGAGAAGATGGTCAAGACGTTACCGGAGATACTTTTAAACACGGAAATATCGTTTCAAAAGGACAACGCGGGGTTTGGATGGAGCCTCTTGGTCCTGGAAAATATGCGTTGAACAAATACACAACTAAATTAGAAGCAGTTCCAACAACAAACTTGGTTTTAAACTGGGCAAATGCAAGAAGCGAATCACACGATTTAGATAAAAATCTTTCTACGATTACCGTTCGTTCCAAAGATGGTTTCCCATTTAATTTAGATGTGGCGCAAATTATTCACGTTCCGGCAGCCGAAGCACCAAAAGTAATTGCCCGTTTTGGAAGTATGAACAACTTGGTTTCTCAGGTTTTAGAACCTACAATTGGTAACTATTTTAGAAACTCGGCTCAGGATAGCGACGTGATTTCGTTTTTGTCAACCAGAAAAGAGCGTCAGGAATCAGCTAAAAATCATATTAAATTAGTTCTTGACGAATATAATGTAAATGCTGTTGATACTTTGATTGGAGATATCGTTCCGCCAGATTCATTGATGAAAACGTTGACCGATAGAAAATTGGCCGAAGAAGAGCAAAAAACATATCAAACCCAAAGAATGGCGCAGGAACAACGTCAGGGAATGGAGAAAGAAACGGCAATTGCCGATATGCAAAAAGAGATCGTTCGCGCTTCACAAAGTGTTGAAATCGCTCAGAGAACTGCAGATGCAACAGTAAAGAAAGCAGAAGGAGATGCGACAAGTTTAAAACTAAATGTAAACGCAGAAGCGGAAGCCACAAAAATGAGAGCGAATGCAGAAGCTGAAGCAACAAAAGCAAGGGCAGGAGCGCAAGCCGAGGCAACGAAACTGAACGCAAGTGCCGAAGCAGAAAGAATCTCAAAAACAGGTTTAGCCGAAGCAGAGAAAATTATGGCAATTGGTAAATCTACGGCAGAATCATACCAACTTCAGGTTAGTGCAATGGGCGGTGACAATTTTACGAGATATAAAGTTACCGAAGAAATTGGTAAAGGAAATATCAAAGTAATACCAGATGTTTTAATTTCAGGAAACGGTGGATCTGATGGTTCTATCAGTGGTTTGTTAGGATTAAAATTAATGGAAATGATGGATACCAAAGATTCGAAAGATGGTAAAAATCCGAAGAAATAGTAGTTATTGTAAAATGCAAATAGTATTTGACATTCAACAGACCTGACAGGTTTTTAAAACCTGTCAGGTTTAACATCAGGATAAATTCGATTATTCGTAGAGATGCACAGCAGTGCGTCTAACATCAAGTTTAAGAAATCCGATTTGCGAAAGCAAATCGGATTTTTATGTTTATAATAAATGAAAATGATACAAAAGACGCACTGCAGTATGCCTCTACAAAAAAACCTTTGTACCTTTGCAACTCTGAGCCTTTGCCCCTTAAAAAATGAAAAAAATCCTCCTCCTTTCCGATACTCACAGCCATATTGATGATACTATTTTAAAATATGTGGCTCTGGCCGATGAAGTTTGGCACGCCGGAGATATTGGAGATTTGCATGTTACAGACACCATAAAAAAACTAAAACCATTACGTTGTGTTTATGGTAATATCGATGATGCAAAAGCACGATTAGAATTTCCATTGCACAATAGATTTTTATGTGAAAATGTTTCTGTCTGGATTACACATATTGGTGGTTATCCCGGCAAATATAATCCAGCTATCAGAGAAGAAATGACGGCAAATCCACCTAAATTATTTATTTGTGGACATTCTCATATATTAAAAGTGATGTTTGATAAAAAAATAACTTGTTGCACATGAATCCCGGTGCTGCAGGAAAAAGCGGATTTCACCAAATGCGAACCATGCTGCGATTCGTAATTGATGATGATAAAATAAAAGATCTTGAAATTATAGAAATAGGTAAGAAGTAAGAAGCTAGAAGTAAGGTTATGAAGTTGGCACTTTTATTTTTATTGAAGTTCCTGTGCTTTCATTCACTCTGGAAATAATATTAAAACTACCCTTTAGTTTTTTAATTCTTGCTCTAATTCTGTTCAGTCCAAAACCTTCCTGATGGAGTTTTTCGGCATTAAAACCTTTCCCGTCATCATGAATAATAATAATTAACCGATTTTGTTTTTCGTGCAATGAGATTTGGGCATTTTTGGCAGCACTATGTTTTATAATGTTGCTAAATAATTCGCTTACAATAAAGTATAATTTAATTTCAAATTTCTCATTGTATCTTTTTGTTGTGGGTACAGAACTTGTGAATTTAAACAGCAGACCAGAATTAGAATTTTTTTCGCATAAATCTTCTAAGGCATAAACCAAACCAAAACGAACCAAAAGAGTTGGGATTAAATCGTGTGACATGTCTCGTAAACGATCGTGAGCTTCTTCAAGAATAGTTTTTGCTTTAAGAAGTTCTTCTGATTTTATAGCATTTTGAACCGTAAAAGTATTTAAATGCAAACCAACAGAAGACAATAGAGAATTGATATTATCATGTAAAAACGATGCAATTTTCTTTCTTTCATTCTCTTGCCCGTCGATTCCGGCGTTGATAATGTTAAGCTGTATTTTTTGCTGAATATCTTTTTGTTTATTCTTTCGTTTTAATTTATCATTCTGATAAACAAAATATAACAAAACCATTAGCACTATAGTGAGCACAATGTAGAAACTCACTATTTTTTTATTTGTAGATTTTTCAAGTTCCAGAAACTGTTCTTTTTTCACTATTGAATTATCAGAATTGATTTCCTTTTTAGGTTCCTTAGAACCATCTACTTTTGAAGATACATCATATTGATTAAATACCGAAGCACTGCTAAATGCGGATAAAAAAACAAATAAAATAAATATTCTAAAAGTAAACATAGATTATCAGTTAGTAAAGACTATGGATTTATTAAATTATTTTTAAGGGCATATTTTACCACTCCAATAACGTTTTTGGTTTTTAGTTTTTTCATTATATTCTTTCGATGGGTTTCGACCGTGTTGACACTAATAAATAACTCTTCGCTTATTTCTTTTGCGCTATATTCGAGAGATATTAAAGTGATAATTTCAATTTCTCTTTCGCTCAAAAACTGATTTTCACTAAAAGCAGGTTTGTTTAATTTAGGATTATTTTGAGTAAAATTAGTGAAGATTTTTTCCCTTATATGTTTGTCAAAATATTCTTCATCCTTATTTACAGCTTCGATTGCTTCGATAATGTTTTCTCCGGCACTTTTCTTAGTCAGATATCCTTTAGCACCTAATTTCATTACTTCTTTTACGATTTTTAAATCATCATAACTCGAAAGAATAATTACTTTGCAGGGAAATCCTTTTTCATTAAACTCTTTTAAAACTTCGATTCCATCCTTTTTAGGCATACTAATGTCGAGTAACAAGATGTCGGTATTGTTTTTTATAACATCTTCATAGATAGATATTCCGTCTAATGAATTGCCTACAACCTCAAAGTCAGAAACAGTGCGTAATAAATTAGTAAGTCCATCGATAAGTACTTGATGATCATCAGCAAGATGTATCCTTGTTTTATGTGTCATGATTGATTTGAATCTCAAAACATCAAATTTATGAAATTTATCTTACAAAATAGGTTTTAGTTCTTTGTTTTTGAAAGTCTTATTAAAATTGAAGAAAATTTCAGGCACAAAAAAACCCGAATATAAAATTCGGGTTCTCTTCGCACATAAATAAAGTTTATAGGTTTACCTCAAACGATCTACAGATTTTACGAGATCTTCGTCTTTCTTGATGGCCTTATTAGCTAACACTAATAATACGATAGCAACAATAGGAAGAAACATCCCAATACCTTTCTCTGAAACAGCGTTAACTGTCTCTCCAGATAAATTTAGTGATCGGTATACAAATAATCCTAATAAAATTAAATTTAATATTATGTTCAGTCTGCCCATTACAAACTGATTTTGTCTTTTTTTGTATGAAATAATACTAATAATCGTAAGCATTGTGCTTAAACCTAATAAAATAGTATAAACCTGGTCCTGCATAAAATAAAATGCTTTTCCGGTATTTAATGTCCAAAGCGGAATAAAAAACATCAGCACTCCTGTTACTAAAAAGGTAAGAATTAAATATACGGTTTGAATTCGTTGTATCATGATCAATAATTGTTTTACAAAAATATATTTTCTTTTTTTAAAATACTATTGTATGATTAAATTTTATTCGTATTATTGCATCATAATACCGTAAGCACTTCATACTGCGGTCAATTGAAAACAATTATCTACCTATCTTTTTACAGTATTTCCTTTAAAATAATTAAATTCATAGAATATTCATGTTTGATATTTCTGCATTAAAAGAAATGAAGCTTTCTGAGCTTCAAGAAATAGCTAAGTTAGCTAAAACTATAAAGTTTAATGGTGTTAAAAAAGAGACTTTAATTAGTCAGATTTTAGCACATCAAGAAGCGACTGTAGCGCCGCCTGTATCTGCTGTTGCTGAAGCAGAAGTAGCTGATGACAAACCCAAAAGAGCCAGAATTGTTCCTGTAAAAAAAGCAGCAATTAGCAAAAATGCTCCTATTCTTGAATTTGATAAAGTAGAAGAAGCTCCTGAAAAGGTTAAGGCTCCGGCGATTTCAAAACAAAATCAAAAGGTTCAGGAAACTCCGGAAGTTGAAGAAACTGCTGAAAATGGAGAAGGAGAAGTAGAAAAAAAGGGACCAAAAATCGTAAAATTTAATAAATCAGCTTACGAGAAAAAAGTTGCTTTACAAAAGGAAAAAGAAGCTGTAAAAGAAGTTGGTTCTGAAGAAGTTGCCGAAAATGAAAATGTTGATGCAGCTCCTGTCGCTGAAAAAGCAGAAGGAATTACTCCGGTAAAAAAGATAAATCCGAATCAGCTTAAAAAGCAAAATCCTAACCAGAATCCGAATCCTAATCAAAACCCAAATCAGAATCAAAATGGGAATGGAAACGGAAATAACGGAAACCAGAATCAAAACCCAAATCATAAAAATAAAAAAAGTAATTTCAGGGATTCAGATTTTGAATTTGACGGAATTATTGAAAGTGAAGGTGTTCTTGAAATGATGCCTGACGGATACGGATTTTTACGTTCATCAGATTATAATTATTTAGCCTCTCCTGATGATATTTATTTATCAACTTCACAAATCAGATTATTCGGTCTTAAAACCGGAGATACAGTAAAAGGAGTAGTTCGTCCTCCTAAAGAAGGCGAGAAATTTTTCCCTCTTGTTCGTGTACTGAAAATCAATGGTCACGATCCGCAGGTAGTTCGCGACAGAGTTTCTTTCGAACACCTGACACCAGTTTTTCCTTCAGAAAAATTCAAATTAGCCGAAAAAGGCAGTTCAGTTTCAACCCGTATTATAGATTTATTTTCTCCAATAGGAAAAGGACAGCGTGGTATGATAGTCGCACAACCGAAAACCGGTAAAACAATGTTGTTAAAAGACATTGCCAATGCGATTGCAGCCAATCATCCTGAAGTTTATCTAATCGTACTTTTGATCGATGAGCGTCCAGAGGAGGTTACAGATATGCAAAGAAGTGTTCGTGGTGAAGTTATCGCTTCGACTTTTGACAGAGAACCGCAAGAACACGTAAAAATTGCCAACATTGTACTTGAAAAAGCAAAACGTTTGGTAGAATGCGGACACGATGTAGTGATTCTTTTAGATTCGATTACACGTTTGGCAAGAGCTTATAATACAGTTCAGCCGGCTTCTGGTAAAGTTTTAAGTGGAGGTGTGGATGCCAATGCATTACAAAAACCAAAACGTTTCTTTGGAGCTGCAAGAAATGTAGAAAATGGTGGATCATTGAGTATCATCGCAACTGCATTAACTGAAACAGGTTCCAAAATGGATGAGGTAATCTTTGAAGAATTTAAAGGTACCGGTAACATGGAGCTTCAATTAGATCGTAAAATTGCAAACAAACGTATTTTCCCTGCTATCGATCTTACATCTTCAAGCACACGTCGCGACGATTTATTATTAGACGAAAAAACATTACAAAGAATGTGGATCATGCGTAAATATCTATCCGATATGAACCCTGTAGAATCTATGGATTTTGTAAACGAACGCTTCAAGAAAACGAAGAATAATGAAGAGTTTTTGATTTCTATGAATGACTAAAAAAGGGACAAAGGCTCAAAGCTACAAAGGTTCTGAGGTTTTACTTTGAGATTATATATATACATAAAAAGGGATGAGTTTTTAAACTCATCCCTTTTTGGTTTTTATCTAGAAATGTAATGAATTCTATTAAAACATCTATGATTTCACATTTCAAATATAGCCCGCGGTTTCAACCGTGGGAAACGTATTGCAATAACTTTGAGATTATATATATAAAAGGGATGAGTTAAAAAATCATCCCTTTTTGGTTTTATTTTAGAAATGCAATGAATTCTATTAAAACACCTACGATTTCAAATTTCAAACATAGCCCACGGTTTCAACCGTGGGAGACGTTTTGTAATAACGTTTTGTAATAATGTATTGTGATAATTATTATGTTTCCCACGGTTGAAACCGGGGGCTATGTTTCCATAATGATAGCTAAAATAACAAATTCAATTCTTAGCGTTTAAAAAAAAACTTAGAACCTTAGCATCTCAGAATCTTAGCGACTTTAAAAAAACTATTTCTTATCCACTACCGGTCTGTTTTCTCTATTTGCCAATTCCCAGGCAACAACAAACGCTAATTGTGTTCTTTTGGTTAAAGCGTCATATTCAATTTTTTCAGGTTCGTCACCTTTTCCGTGGTAATCTTCGTGAACTCCGTTAAAGAAGAAAACTGCAGGAATACCATGTTTTGCAAAGTTGTAATGATCAGAACGCTCGTAGAAATGATTTGGATCTTTAGGATCGTTGAATTTAAAATCTAAATCAACTTTAGTAAATTTTTCATTTTGAGCAACTACAATATTATGTAAGTCGGTTGATAATCTATCGGCACCAATTACGTAAACATAATTGTTTGTATTTGCATGTTCAACATCGCGACGGCCAATCATATCAATATTGATGTCTGTAATAGTGTTGGCAATTGGAAACAATGGATTTTCAGAATAGTAACGAGAACCGTGCAAACCGTGTTCTTCACCCGTTACATGCAGGAATAAAATAGAACGTTTTGGTCCGTGTCCGTCTTTCTTTGCTTTTGCAAATGCCTTTGCCATTTCCATTACAGCAACAGTTCCGGAACCGTCATCATCGGCACCGTTATAAACTTCGCCATCTTTAATTCCAACGTGGTCATAATGAGCTGAAATCACTAAAACTTCATCCGGTTTTTCAGAACCTTCAATATAAGCCCAGATATTTTCAGAATCAGGTAAATTCTCATTGCGTCGTGCATTTAAAAAGGCTGCAGGAACTGGTTGATAATAATCTTTTGCACCTTTAGGAAACGAAATATTATTTTTTTTGTATTGCTCGATCATGTAAAGTCCCGCTTTTTTCTGACCTTTTGAACCAGTTTCACGGCCTTCCATTTCATCAGAAGCAACCACATATAACATCTTTTTTAAATCTTTTTGGGTAATAGCTTTCACGTATTTGGTTGGGTCTGAGTTATCTTTCGATACAACAGACTGCGCATTTTTACATGAAAATGCTGAGGCAATCAATAATAGAATTACAATTTTTTTCATTGCGGGGTTTAGTGTAAATTAATGAATATGTAAAAAACATAAAAAGTTAGTAAAAATACAATAAAAAAGAAGTTTATAAAGAATAAGAATACACTTTTAATAAAAGAGACAATTCTGCTTTCTCCATAAAAACGGTGATGTGCAGGATAAAAATAATAAGACATCCAAAGGATACCCGCAAAATTTGTAATATCGGCTATAAAGCCAAAACCGCTTCCGAGCAAATCAGTAATCTTCTGAATAATAAAGAGTATGAGAAATATCAAAAGCAAAAACGAAAAATAATGCAGCGTAAATATTCCGTGATCAAAGTAATACCATTTCTTTTTATTGTGAAAAATCCATAAAAAGAAAGCAAAGAAAGGCATTATGATAAATAATATTTTAGGAATATTATGTACGAATGATTCGATGAATTTTTCTATAATTTCTCCCTTAGTATTTTTTTCAGTAACGTGTATTACTTTTTCATAAAGCCAATATTCAAAATCAGTATACTTTTCACTTGGTTTTCCATATTTCTGAATCGAGTCGATTTCTTTCATCGTCCTCAATTTGAAATGTGTATTTTGCTGAAAATTCTTAATTCCTTTTTTATCCTGTTTGATAAGGTTTGTGGTAATATCTTTTTCACTTTTTTGCAGGTTCTCCGTTACGTGAGAAGGAAACAATGCAATTAAAAGAAAGGTGATGAAACTGATAAAAATATAAAGACGAACCGGTGCCAGATAAGACAATCTTTTTCCTGAAAGATATTCTTTAGTTAAAGTCGCGGGTTTAAAAAGTAAATTCCGAATGGTTTTCCAAAAGGCATTTTCATAATGCGTTAAATCTTCAAAAAAATGAATAAATAAATGATGAAACGTTTTTCGGCTGTCTGTGTTTTCCTGTCCGCAATTGGGACAAAATCTTTGTTCGACAACGTGCCTGCAATTCAGGCAGGTTTTGTCTTTTCTAATAGGACTGTGTGACATTGGTAATTTGGTTGGTTTTTGGTTTTGGTTTTAGTTTTTTTCTTGCCCGCGGATGTTACGGATTTACGCTGGTTTTTTTCCTGTAAGTAAATAATTATCTGCGTAAATCCGTTCAATCCGCGTTATCAGTGTTCTTGTTTTTTGCCACAGATTAAATGATTAGAATGATTTTAATAAAAAATTAGTGTAAATCCGTTTAATCAGCGTCATCCGCGTGCTATTTTATTTTTTAAGCACTTCATTTAAAAACAGCTGTAAATGCTCAAAAGATCGTTTTGCGGCAACAGCATTATAAGCAGCACCTTTTGAATTGTCATTTCCGGCCTCTGGATTTGTAAACGAATGCACAGAATTTGCATAATAAATCATTTGCCAATCGGCTTTTGAATCACGCATTTCCTGTTGAAAAGCTGTAATTTCTTCTTTCGAAACAAAAGGATCATCAGCACCATGACAAACTAAGACTTTCGTCGTAATTGGTTCAACGGCACGCGCTGCATCTTTACCTAAACCACCATGAAATGAAGCAACACCTTTTAAATTCAAATGTCCGCGGGCGGCTTCAAGAACTCCTGTTCCGCCAAAGCAATATCCAATAGCGACAATATTATCTGCATTTGCTCCGGATTTGATTAATTCCTGCAAAGCCGCATTGATTCTTTTTTGATAATCAGCAAAATTTGTTTTGTAATAACCCGCTTGTTTTCCAGCTTCGGCTGTATTAGTTGGATAATTTCCTTCGCCATAAATATCAGCGATAAAAACATGATAGCCTAGTTTTGATAATTCTTCGGCAATTCCTTTAGATGCATTGTCGATTCCCAGCCACGCCGGCAAAAGTAAAATGCCCGGATTGTTACTGCTTTTTTAGCAGATTTTATAAATAAACCGTTTAAGGTTTGTTTTCCTTCTGAATATTTTACTGGTTTTAACTGTGCATTTATAGTGCTAGAAGACAGTATAATAGTTAAAATTAGAATAGTGGTATTTTTCATGATCTTACAATTTTAAACAAATATCAGAAATAAAATGCTACAAAAAAACCTCAGAAGAATTTTCTTTTGAGGTTTGTATTTTTGAAATAAAATGGAGAAATTATTTATATTTTATAAAGAAATATTCCTTTTAAATGCACATCCCAATTCTACCATAGAATCCGTTTTGGCAATTCCGGGAATATTATCGATTTTTTCATATAATATTTTACGCATGTGTTCGTGGTTTTTTGCCGTAATTTTTAAATAAAGCGTAAACGAACCCGTTACAAAATAGCATTCTGTAATTTCCGGAATTTCTTTTAAAGCCGCAATAATACGTTCAGAATCAGAATCTTTATTAAGCGTAATTCCCGTAAACGAAGCCCAGTCGTATCCGATTTGTTTTTCGTTTAAAATAGGTTTGATGCCGGTAATTATGCCTTGTTCAAATAAACGGTTAATGCGTTGATGCACCATTGTATTTGAGATTTTTAAATTAGTAGCAATAGTCGAATACGCAATTCTTCCATCTTTCTCTAATTCTTTGATAATCTTTATGTCAAACTCATCTAAAATATCCATGCATCTATTTTTTTCGTTCTAATTTATGGTAAAGATAAAAATAAGTCTGATTAGATGTTTACATTCAAATACTAAAATGACTTTTTATCAGGGATAAATAAGTCACTTTTCTTTTTTGTTGCTAATTAATGAGTTAAAATATGTGTTTTATTCGTTAAAAATAAATAATTTTTATATTTTTGTTTCAATAAAAAGAAATATTATGGCACATACACAAGAAATTCTTTCGTCTAAATCGGAAGTTTTAATCGAAAAAGAGAATAAATACGGAGCTCATAATTACCATCCGCTTCCGGTAGTTTTAGAAAGAGGAGAAGGTGTATATGTGTGGGATGTTGACGGTAAAAAATACTATGATTTTCTATCAGCTTATTCTGCAGTAAATCAAGGACATTGCCATCCTAAAATTGTACAAGCAATGGTCGATCAGGCTCAAAAACTGACCTTGACTTCAAGAGCTTTTTACAATGATAAATTAGGAAACTACGAAGAATTTGTAACCAATTATTTTGGCTTTGATAAAGTTTTACCAATGAATACAGGTGCCGAAGCGGTTGAAACAGCTTTGAAACTATGTAGAAAATGGGCATACGAAGTAAAAGGAATTCACGAAAATCAGGCGCAGATTATTGTTTGCGAAAATAATTTTCACGGAAGAACGACGACGATTATTTCATTTTCGAATGATGAAAGCGCCCGTAAAAACTTTGGACCTTTTACAGACGGATTTATAAAAATTGAATATGATAATCTTGAAGCTCTTGAAAAAGCTTTGGAATCATCAAAAAATATTGCCGGATTTTTAGTAGAACCAATTCAGGGTGAAGCCGGAGTTTATGTTCCATCAGAAGGATATTTGGCGAAAGCAAAAGCACTTTGCGAAAAACACAATGTTTTATTCATTGCAGATGAGGTTCAAACGGGAATTGCGCGTACCGGAAAATTATTGGCTGTACATCATGAAAATGTACAGCCGGATATTCTGATTTTAGGAAAAGCAATTTCTGGCGGAGTTTATCCGGTTTCGGCAGTTTTGGCGAATAATGAAATCATGAATGTGATCAAACCGGGTCAACACGGTTCTACTTTTGGAGGAAATCCTGTTGCAGCAGCCGTTGCAATCGCAGCTCTTGAAGTGGTAAAAGAAGAAAAACTAGCCGAAAACGCAGAACGTTTAGGAATCATTTTAAGAAAAGGATTAAACGAAATTGCAGAGCGTAACGATTTAATTACTTTAGTTAGAGGTAAAGGTTTACTAAACGCCATTGTAATTAATTGCGGTGAAGATTCTGATTTGGCTTGGGAAATCTGCCTGAAATTTAGAGACAACGGATTATTAGCAAAGCCAACTCACGGAAATAAAATTAGATTAGCACCGCCATTGGTAATGACAGAAACTCAAATTGCAGAATGTCTTGAAATTATTGAAAAATCTTTGAATGATTTTAGAGATTAAATAATCAATTGAAAAGTATTTTTTAAACACATAGAAAAATAGCTTATTGGTGTGTTAAAAGGCGTTTGACTTACATTAACAAACATAGCTACTATGTGTGAGAAACTAGTTTCTTTAAAATTAATCTTTTCAATGTGAAGTAAAATCTATGTTTCTATGTGTTTAATTAAATTACACGTTACATATTAATTCAGCTTACTTTATTACATAAAAAAGCGATTGTTCTATGACAATCGCTTTTTGTTTATAATTACTTAAAATATCAAAAAAAGTAATTATTTCTTTAGAGCCGCACCGCCTGGCATTTGCTCAGGTTTAGCGTTGAATTTACTATATTCTACAACTCCTGTTTGGTTTGCCCAATCAAAATATTTGGCAGAAAGTTGGTTTACAACTGCAAGATTTTGTTTGGCAACATTGGTTGTTTCACCTCTGTCAGTTTCAATATTATAAAGCTCCCATTCATACGAAGGATAAGTCGAAACTAATTTCCATTTCCCGTCACGAACAGCTCTGTTTCCTGCTCTTTCCCAAAATAATGGTGCGCCTCTATCAACCTGCGAAACATTATCAAATAAAACAGGCAATAAACTCTTTCCAACCAAAGGATTTGTGAGCGCACCATTATATTCTTTAGGATATTCAATTCCGGCCAATTCGTAAAAAGTAGGAGCAAGGTCAATAATATGTCCGGTTCCTTTATCGATACGATTCGCTTTTATTTTTGATGGAAACCACGCAATAAACGGCGAACTAAACCCGCCTTCGTGCATATTGTTTTTATATTGCTGAAGCGGTGTATTAGACAAATAAGCCCAGTTTTGTTCCTGATAATCAAATGATCCTGAAGTTCCAACAGGTCCTTCGTTTCGAACCAAACCTCTTCCAAGCGGATTGTAAGTATTAAAACCGCCCTGAGCCCCATTATCTGAAATGAAAATAATCAAGGTGTTTTTATCTTTTTTTAACGCTTTTATTTTCTCTAAAACTTTCCCAACGTTCTGATCCATATTGTCGACCATTGCGGCGTAAACTTCCATTTTTGCTTTCCAGAATTGCTTTTCGTCATAAGTCAATTTATTCCATTCCGGAACTTCGGGGTCTCTTGCAGAAATGGTTTGGTCGGCTGGTAAAATGCCGTTTTCTTTTAATTTCTGAATTCTTTTTTCTCTTAAAATATCCCAGCCTTCATCAAACTTCCCTCTGTATTTTGCAATATCAACCGGTTTTGCCTGCAACGGCCAATGCGGTGCGGTAAAAGCGAGATACAAAAAGAAAGGTTTGTTTTCTTTGTTTTGTTCCTCCAAAAAAGTAACCGCATTATTTCCAATTTCATCTGTAAAATAATACGAGTCATCTTTTGGATGCAGTTCTTCATTATTACGAAGCAGTTTTACCGGATAAGGCGTTTTCCCAAAAGGCAAAGGTTTAGTATCAAAATAATTAGAAGCTCCTTTTAAAATCCCGTAAAATTTATCGAAACCTCTTTGATTTGGCCATTGCGCCTGATCTTCAGAACCTACATGCCATTTTCCGGATAAAATGGTGCTATATCCGCCAGAACGAAAAACTTCGCCTAAAGTCAAAGATTCTTTGTTTAAATATCCCTGATATGCCGGCAATCCTAAATTAACATCAAAAAATCCAACTCCTGCTTTATGCTGATATTGTCCCGTTAATAAAGAAGCTCTCGTTGGCGCACAAATTGAGTTGTTGTAAAATTCGCGCAGGCGCAAACCTTCATGTGCCAGTTTATCTAGATTGGGTGTCTTAATTTCCGAGCCGTAATTTCCCAAATCAGAATAACCCATATCGTCGACCATAATCAAAATGATGTTTGGTTTTGAGTTATTTTGAGAATGGATTGAAAAGCTGAAAGCCAATAAAAGGTTTAGTGTAATAAGTGTTTTTTTCATTATAATGGATATTTTTATTTTCGAAATCTGTGGGGTTAACTTTGTCAAAGTTTTAAACTTTGACAAAGTTGTGGGTGTAGATTATTTACCAAACAGCAAAAAGGCAATAATCAGCGTAATAATTACATTGAATAATTGCGCGATTAAAAAAGCATACAAAGGCTTTTTGCTATTATTACTGAGTAAATCTTTAAAATTTGTTTCGAGTCCAATACTTGTAAAAGCAAGTGCAAACCAAATGCCTTGCAGGTTTTTTAAACTGTCTTTTACTTCATCACGAACTTCCGGAGTAATTAAAAAAGAAAAAACCAGTGAAGCTACAATGAAGCCAATAACAAATTTCGGAAAACGTTCCCAGATAACGCCCAAAGTTGGTTTTGATGCCACAGCTTCATCTGATTTATTATGTGTATAAGTCCAATAAACGGAAATTGCAAAAGCGGCTAATCCTAATAAAACATTCTGTGAGAATTTTACAATCGTACTAATTTTTAAGGCCGTTTCACCAACCAAAGTTCCGGAAGCGACAACTGCGCCCGATGTATCGATGCTTCCACCAAGCCAGGCTCCGGTAACTTCTTCAGGAAAATTGAAATATCGGGCAATGATCGGCATAAAAATCATCATGGGAATTGCCGTTACCAAAACCATCGAAATTACATAAGACAGTTTTTTTGAATCGCCTTTAATCGCACCCGAAGTGGCAATAGCAGCAGAAACACCGCAGATAGAAACCGCACTAGAAATCATCATGGTTAATTCATCATCGACTTTTAATTTTCGGCAAAGCCAAAAAGCAAAATACCAAACGGATAATACCACGACCAAAGCCTGAATTAATCCTAAAGAACCCGCCTTTAGAATGTCTGAAAAAATAACGCTCGTGCCTAATAAAACCAATCCGATTTTCACAAATACTTCTGTGGAAAGTGCAGATCGAAACCATTCGGGAAGTTTGAAAAAGTTGCCTATCAGTAATCCGATAATTAAACTGAAAATAACGGCTTCTAAATTGAGTGCTTTTATTTCTGAATTTCCTGCAAGAATAAGTGCAATGACCGTTAAAATATAAACTATCGGAAAAACGAATAGAAAATATTTTACCGATTTTCCAATTAAAAAAGCACCGAGTGTTCCAATAATGATTAGATAAATAAATTGGGTTATGATGAGTTTCAAATTAGACAAAGCAAAAACAGCATTGCTTAATTCGACTCCGTTTGACCATTTGAAAACCGGAACTTCAGGAAGAAAAACAAATAGTGAAATCCCGATGATTAAAAAACCGAGAATAACGACTGTCCAGTCTTCGTGAAGGTTAAATTGTTTTGAGGTAGTTGACATTTTATGTTTATTTCCTGCAAGGTTTTCAAAACCTTGTAGGTATAGTTATTAATATAGCGAGTGAATTATAGACCTACAAGGTTTTGAAAACCTTGCAGGACTTCTGTAACTTTTACAAATCGACAAAGTATTTCTGTTTACCAAAGTCAAATTCATAATAGGTTAAATTAGGCCATAAAGGTTTTACAAGACCTTTTTCCCAGTTTTGCAAAGCAGCGTGAAGCTCTTTTACTTTTGCCGGATTTTTTTGAGCCAAATCTGTCGTTTCAGATTTATCGTTTGCCAGATTATAAAGCCATTCTTCGTGCGTTTTTCCGCTGATGATTAATTTCCAGTCACCGCTTCGAATCGCTTTTGCATCGCCGGAACGCCAGTATAAATTTTTGTGTGCTTCTGTATTATTGTTAACTGTCGAGATCAAATCGACACCATCGTAAACCCTGTCTTTTGGCAAACCGGAATGCGTAACAGCAGCAATTGTGCTAAAAATATCCAGTGAACTTACAGGAGTTTTGTAGACCGTATGCGGTTTGATTTTTCCCTTCCACGTAAGTGCAAACGGAACATTGATACCGCCTTCAAAATGCGAAAATTTACCACCTTTTAAAGGGGCATTTGTTGTGGCGAAAGTATAATCGGCACCACCGTTATCGCTGGCAAAAATGATTAAGGTGTTTTCTTCAAGACCTTCTTTTTTTACTTTGGCAACGATTCTTCCAATAGCGTCATCAAGCGCGCTGATCATGGCAAAATAAACGCGTTTGTTTTCGTCTTTTACATTCGGAAAACGATCGTAATATTTTTTCGAACCTGAAAAGGCGTGTGTGGCGCATTAAACGGAACATAAAGTAAAAAAGGTTTGGTTTTATTTTTATCGATAAAAGCTTCGGCTTCGTCAGCAAATGTTTCGGTTAAATAAGCTTTGTCTTTTATGATGGTTGTATCGCGACGAATTTGCCCGATTCCGACACGGCCATTTCCCCAAATCATTTTATCTGTAAAATCTTTGTGATGATGGTTGATAATATCCGGATTATCATCTTCGGGCGTGTAAAGCGAAAACGCCTGATAAAACCCGTAATGGTAATCGAAACCTCTGTCCAGCGGGAAAAATCCTTTGTTATGTCCCAAATGCCATTTCCCGATTATGGCTGTTGCGTATCCTTGTTTTTTGGCTAAATCGGCAAACGTAATTTCAGATTGAGGCAAACCCTGAGTAGCAATCGAAGCTTCATTTGGATATTCTATTTTTTGATTTAATCGCCAGCTATTCGTATTAATCAAATATTTGAAAGCATAATATTCCAGGTTATTTTTTGGATATCGGTCTCCGGGCTGATATTCATGTCCAAAACGTTCCTGATAACGACCCGTCAACAAACCCGCACGCGAAGGCGAACAAATCGAAGACGAAACATAACCGTCTGTAAAAGTCACGCCAGAAGCCGCCAAAGAATCAATTTGTGGCGTTGGCGTCGATTTTCCTCCGTATAATGAAATATCGTATTTGCCTAAATCGTCAGCAAGAAGAATGATAATATTTGGTTTCTTTTCTGATGATTTTGATGTGTCTTTTTGTGCCAGAAATTCCTTTTTTCCTTCGACTAATTTTTTATCAGGTTCAATTAATTTTCCGTTTGTATTAATAGGCCAGAATAAAAATAGTACCGCAATAAAAAGTACAAGCAGAATTGGAATAAGGATTTTTTTATTCTTTTGAATGATGCCATGTTTTTGAATTTGTTTTGGTATAAGTTTTAGAGTATAATTTTAACACA
This sequence comes from Flavobacterium sp. AC274, assembly GCF_979258275.1. NCBI lineage: Bacteria > Pseudomonadati > Bacteroidota > Flavobacteriia > Flavobacteriales > Flavobacteriaceae > Flavobacterium > Flavobacterium sp. AC274. The sequence continues at coordinate 2,239,726 of NZ_OZ409852.1, forward strand.
CAGAAACATAGATTTTTATGATGCGAAAAAGACGTTTCACTTTAAAATAAATCTCATAGGCTTTTGCGAAAAAACAAGATTTTTGTGTTTGAAGAGCTTTATCAAAGTTTAAAACTTTGACAAAGCTTTACGTCTAATGATCTATATTTCTATGTGTTTAAAAATTGATGTGTAAATTCCAAAAAGAAATAACTCTATGTTTCCGTTTCCTGCAAGGTTTTCAAAACCTTGTAGGTTTAAATTACGCTAAGATTTGAAGTATTTCATGTTTTAGAGATACCTACAAGGTTTTGAAAACCTTGCAGGAGGATTGAAAACATTAATTTTGTGCCAAAGCCACATCAACATCACTTTTAAGATTTCCCAAACCATCTTTTTTGAAAATGATTTTTCCATTTTGATATAAAATCAAAGTAGGGAAGACCTTTACTGTTTTTAGATCGGCAATAACCTGCGGACTTTCTTCTAATTCAATTTCGATAATTTTGAGTTTTTCACCATATTGAGTTCTGATGTTTTCTAAAATGGGTTTTACGGTTTTGCAGGTGGCGCAATATTTAGAACCAATATCTACCAAAACATATTGGTTATCAGCAAGGATTTTTTTGTATTCGGCTATTGATAATTTGCTTTTTAAATTACTGTAAAAAGGTTTTCCGCCACCAATCCAGCTTGCGATTCCGCCTTCGAGAATATAGACTTCATTGAAACCTCTTTTAGCTAAATCGGTAGATAAAAGTCCGCTTCTGTAAGCAGCGATTGAATAAATAAATACCGGTTGCGACGGATTTAAGGCTGCAACATGCTTTTCATAATCTTCAGATTTCAGGTTAAAATTTACTGCACCTTCTATATGATTTAAGGCAAATTCGTCGCTTCCTCTGGCATCAACAATCTGTGGATTTTTTTGACTTTTAATTTTCGAATAAAAAGCATCCAACAATATATTGGCACTGTTTCCTTGTGAAAAACCCGCAATTGTAAAAAGCAGCATAAAGGTTATAATGCTGTTTTTGAGTGTTTTATTTGTCATAAATTTTGGTTTTTGCATAAGTTTGGCAGTGTATTCGGGATTATTTTCGAATACACTGCCAATTCTTATTTGATTCATTTTTTCTGGTTTTATACCTGAGCAGGCTCGTCGTAATAAACCGGACTTGGTGCCAGATTTTCTTCTGCTTTTGGTTTTAACGGAACTGCCAGAACGCCTTCTGCCAAAGCACTTCCTTCTTTTTTAGATTTGAATATTGGCCACAAAAACTGCGCGTACCATTCTTCTTGTTTGTATGATTTCATTCCGTATGATTTTGGGAATTTACGTGTAATTAAACCCGTTCCGAAGATCATATCCCAAATGAAAAACATATTTCCGAAGTTGCCTTTAAAGTGTCCAACACCGTCACCGCTTGTATCTGCGTGGTGTGCGTGGTGCGTTGCCGGAGTCGAAATCAAACGTTCTAAAACCCATGCAATTGGATGTAAAACTTTGTATTTGTAGAAAGGTTTGTCCCATGCAATGCTCGAGTGTGCGCCCAAAGTGATGAAACTTTTGATAACCAAAACAAAAAGAGCCGGTAAACCTAAACCTAAATAGGTTAAAGTGGCTGTCAAATAAATTTGAGAAAAGAAAACTGTATAAATGAAGTTTTGTCTCGAAGCCATCGCCATTCCCATGTATGGAGCCGAATGATGTGTTCTGTGGAAACGCCATAAAAACGGAACCTGGTGATGAAGTCTGTGGTACCAATATTGGGTTAAATCATCGGCAATAGCAATAAGGAAAAAACCTCCCCAAAACGGAACCCATGATAGTGTATTAGCTAAATTTGGAATTAAATATGGCAAAGCCGTTAAGCTAAAAAATGCAATAATAGGAGGCAGGATTAATTTTGGGGCCAGAAAACTTACAATATCAATCTTACGCTCTTCGCCCGTCCATTGATCGTCGTATAAACCAGCGCCAAATTCTATTGCCCCCAAAACCAGCATGAAAACAGTTAATCCCCAGGTGCGTATATTTTGAAAAGCAGGTTTTGCAAATTCTAAAAATGATGGTATCGTAACATGAGATTCTGCTACAAGTCCGTTGCTTAATTTAAAGTAAAGGAAAATTGCCACAACCGGCAATGAATATATCAAAAGACTAATACTCAAATCTCTTGTCAATTTACTGTTTGAATTTTGTGTTGCTGCCATAATTTTTTATTTTAAAAATTGATTTATTAAGGTTAAACCTCCGGCCAGAATCGCCAGCGGAACTAAAAATAAAATTATACCCACGATAATTTTTTTTCCGATAATTTCATAGTCTACTCGTTTCATTATCTTGTGTTTTGTGTTATTATTTATTTGATTTGAACCTCAAACTTTGTATTTGAAATTCAGTGGATTAGCTTGTTTGACAAAAATAAAAAATAAATTATTTTAATTCTATGGATTTAGTAGAATTAATTAATTGTTTTTTTGAAATTTTGTTACATTATTTTTTTACTTAATCCTGCAAGGTTTTCAAAACCTTGTAGGTATGATTTGAAAATGGCAAAGAAATATGATTTAAACCTACAAGGTTTGGAAAACCTTGCAGGTTAGCTCTATTATAAGTTAATTAGTTGTTCCAGCCGGTTTGTTAGCCTGACGAATTAACTCCTGAAGATTTTTGCCTTTATCAGTTCCGTTATTGTGAATTCTTCTGCTAAAAACATCCTGCCAGTCAATTAGCGGGTAAAGATTGTTTTCTTTTGCCTGCTCTTCAAACAGTTGCTTTAATTCAGCCAGTTTTTCAGGATATTTTTTAGCAAGATTATTACGTTCGTTAAAATCTTCGTTTAAGTTGTACAATTCCCAAACATCAGCATCAAAATTGCTTGGTGCCGGTTTTTCGTTTTTGCCAAGATTATTTTTCAAAGCAAAAGAATCCGGAAGATGTGCCGCAGCTGCTTTCCATCCATCTTTGTAAATTGCTCTGTTTCCAAAAATGTAATAGTATTGTACTTTGTGAAGTGATTCTGCTTTTGCATCATTTAAAGAAGCGTAAAAAGTAGAACCCTGAATTTTATCCTGTTTGATTTCGCGAATCGTTTCCGGCGCTTTAATTCCGACAATCTCCAATGTTGTTGGCAATAAATCTGTTACGTGGCTGTATTGATTTCTGATCCCGCCTTTTTCTTTAATTCCTTTTGGATAATAAACAATCAGCGGATTACGTGTTCCACCTTCAGAATGTGCGTCTTGTTTCCAGTTTTTGAAAGGTGAATTTGTAGCCTGTGCCCAACCTAAAGGAAAATTGGTATTCAAACCTTTTGCAGTTCCAATTTCGCCAATATTATTTAAATTATCCTGAAGATTTTTATCGTCAGATACACCTCCGGCAAAAAGATTTTGATTGATTACACCTTGTGTTGTCCCTTCTTTACTTGCTCCGTTATCGCCAATCGCAACAAAGATCAAAGTATTTTCAAGCTGATTGGTTTCTTTTAAATAATTAACAACTCTTCCAATTTCATAATCGGTATAGGTAAGATATCCGGCGTAAACTTCCATAAAACGAGCGTACACTTTTTTCTGATCCGGCGTTAATTTTTTCCAGTCAGCAATCAACGGGTTACGTTCCGGTAAAACGGCATTGGCTGGAATTACACCCAATTTCTTTTGGTTTGCCAATACTTTTTCGCGGTAAGCATCCCAGCCATCATCAAATTTCCCTTTGTATGGATCGCTCCATTTTTCCTCCACCTGATGAGGTGCATGAACCGCTCCCGGCGCATAGTATAAAAAGAAAGGTTTGTTTGGCGCGGCTTTATGCTGGTTTTTAATGTACGTAATCGCTTTGTCTGTAATTTGTTCTGTTAAGTGTCTTCCGTCAGGAACAATATGCGTGTTATCTTCTACTAAATCAGGTTTGTACTGATCTGTTTGTGATCCTAAGAAACCAAAAAAGTGTTCAAATCCTTTTCCTGTTGGCCATCTGTCAAACGGTCCCGCGTCTGAAGCTTCTTCATCTGGCGTTAAACCGTATTTACCAACGGCAAAAGTGTTGTACCCTTTATCGCGTAAAATCTCTGCGATTGTTCCTTTATCAGATGGAATTCTGCCATCCCAACCCGGAAAACCTGCGGATAAAACCGTGTGAGAGAAACCGCTAACGTGCACTCTTCCAGAATTTCTTCCGGTTAATAAAGCGGCGCGGGTAGGAGCACAAATAGCTGTTGTATGGAAATTGGTGTAGCGCAAACCGTTATTAGCCAGTTCGTCAAATGTTGGCGTCTGGATCAAACCTCCAAAAGAACTTGAAGCTCCAAAACCAACATCGTCCAATAATATCCAGACTACGTTTGGTGCACCTTTTGGTGCTGTAACGGGATCAGGCCAATATTCTTTAGAATCGGCTGTGGTTTTTCCAATTGTACCTTTAAATTCCTGATCGGGATTTGATTGTGCAAATCCTTGTACCGCTCCTAATTGTGTTACAAGAAGGGCAGTAATCAAAAGCCCTTTTTTAGGATTTTTGATTGTGCTGTTATGATTAATTTTTTTCATTTTAAATAGTTTTATGGTTGATTAAGTAATAATTTTAGTTGTTTAAACTTATAATCATGTAATCTGTATTTTACTATACTATTTTATTTTATTCCAATCTTCGACACCTACTTTTGCTGACCATTGCTGATGTAATTCAATCAGATTCTGTAGCAATTTTGGTTCTGATTTTGCCAGGTTTTTTGTCTCTGTTCTGTCATTTGCAAGATTGTATAATTCCCAGGGCTGATTGTTTTCGGCTACTGCTTTCCATTTCCCTTTTCTTACTGCTTTGCTGCCTTCATGTTCCCAAAACAAAGCTTCATGTGTCTTAGATTGTTTTCCTTCAAATTCTTTTTTTAAGCTAATGCCTTCTAGAGCTGTAAGTTTTTTTCCTGAAAAGAATCTGGATATTGAAAACCCGCGTACTCCAGAAAAGTTGGAAAAATATCAATCAAATGGCTTACCCTGTTGCTTATTGTGCCTGCCTTAATATGCTTTGGGTAATAAGCAATAAAAGGAGAAGCTATACCGCCTTCGTGAGTGTTCTTTTTAAATAATTGAAAAGGTGTGTTGCTCACATTTCCCCACGGGCTTTCGTAACTATCAATCGACGCAACCGAACCTGGTGTTCCATTTTTTTGAGTCACGTAATTCCAATTTTTTACATCATCGGCACTTCCGCCATTATCCGAAAGAAAGAGAATAAGAGTATTATCTTCTTCTCCCAAAGACTTCACTTTTTGCAGAATTTCTCCAATTCCGGAATCCATTCGGTCAATCATAGCAGCGTAAATTGCCATTCTTGTATCCCATTTGTCTTTTTCTTCGGCAGTTAATTTTTCCCAATCCGGCACTTTTTCAAAACGATTTGATAAGTCCCAATTTTTATCAATGATGCCTTGTTCTTTTAATTTTTTAAAACGGCTTGCTCTCAATTTATCCCAGCCTTCTAAGTATTTACCTTTGTATTTTGCAATATCTTCGGGCAATGCCTGAATGGGCCAGTGCGGAGCATTATAAGCAACATAAAGAAAAAAGGCTTTTGCTGATTTCGCTGTTTTTCTAAAGAATTAATAGCAAAATTGGTAATTTCCTGAGTTAGATAAGTAGATGTATCCTTGCGAATAATTTCCTGATCTCCTTTTAAAAAAGTAACTTTTCTACCGTCGTTATACAAAGGTTCTGAGTTGAAATAACTGCTTCCATTATTTTGTAAAGTAAAAGAATCATCAAACCCCCGATTCACCGCCCAGGCTGATGGTACTAAACCAACGTGCCATTTTCCGGAAACAATCGTGTTGTATCCTGCCTGTTTGAGTGCTTGCCCAATCGTAATACAATGCTCGTTTAAATAGCCCTGATAGGCTGGAAACCCCTTGTCCTGCACCATGTCTCCAATACCTGCCTGATGTGAATACAGACCCGTGAGTAATGAGGCGCGGGAAGGACAGCAACGCCCTGCATTGTAAAACTGATTTAGAATAAGCCCGTTTTTTGCGAGTTTATTCAGGTTTGGCGTTTTAATTTCTGAGCCAAAAGCACCAATATCTGAGAAACCTAAATCATCTGCCAAAATGACGATGATATTAGGTTGCTTTTTCTGTGCAAACAGCTGAAATTGTACAACAACCAATAGGGCAAGTAGGAACAGTTTTTTAATCATTTTATTTACTTGTGTAAGCCTTTATTAATTTCCGTAACCCGGATTTTGTGGCAATCCAACAGGATCGATATTTCTTTCGCTTTGCGGAATCGGGTATAAATTATTTTTTTCTGAAACCGAGTTTTTAGCTGTTACTTTTTTCACTTCTGTAACCAAAGTTCCCCAGCGAACTAAATCAAACCAACGCTGACCTTCCTGTACAAATTCTTTTTTGCGTTCTTCCTGAATTGCCGCTCTAAAAGTGTCTTGGGTCAAGCCCGATAAATCAACCGTTGGGTCTGGCGTAGTAATTGGTTTTCCAAAAGCTCTTCTTCTCACCTGATTGATTAATTCGTAAGCTTCCGGTGTTGGTGCTCCTTGCTCATTTATGGCTTCTGCCAAAGACAAAAGGATATCCGCATAACGAATTACAGGAAAATTAATAGCCACATTTCCCGGAGTTGCCAAATTGCTTAAATCCAGATATTTTTTAAAGAGTGGTTTCGGAAAAGTGTACAAAGTTCCTGTAGTTGGGTTTAGCAATTGTTTTGCATAACTTACATCTCTTCTTTTATCGCCTGCCGCATAAATATCATAAAACAACGCTACATCAGAGATAATATCTGCCGGTTCTGTTGCTGTAAATCCTGTAAAAGATGTTCCTTGAAAAGTACTTCCGCTAGATCCGTTTCCTGCCTGATTTGGCTCAAACTGAACAGAAAAAATATGTTCTTTTCCGTTCTTTTTTGTTTTGGTAAAAATGTCCTGAAAATCTTCAAAAAGCGCATATCCGTATCCGCCATTAATTACTTCATTGGCTTTTGCAATTGCGTTTGGCCAATCTTTTCTGGTAAGATATACTTTTGTCAAAATAGCTTTTGCAGCTCCTGATGTGGCACGTCCGGCATCTGCAGCGGTATAAGTTGCAGGCAGGCTTTCAGCATCTTTTAAATCTAAAATAATCTGATTGTACACTTCATCAACCGTCGCTCTTCTTGATTTTAAACTTTCTAACTGAATAGAAGTTGGTTCGTGCAAAACAATTGGAACACCACCCCAAAGACGAACTGCCTGAAAGTACAATAAACCTCTGATGAACTTCGCTTCATTGATTAGTCTTGTTTTTACAACCTCAGAACCAGAAACTTTCGGAATATTATCAATAGCAACATTGGCTCTGTTGATTCCTGCATAAATTTGTCTCCACGCTACCTGAACACGGTCTGAAGTGGCATCATGCGTTAAACTGCTCAATGCTCTTACCTGTGGGTTTGTAGCAGAAACTCCTGCCGATGCATAATCTGTTGCCATATCGGTAAGGAAGTATAAATTTCTTCCAAATAAACTCTGCTCTCCCGGATCAAGACTTAAAGAGGCATATACGGCTGTTACACTTGCCACAGCATCGTCTTGTGTTTTAAAGTAATTGTCTTCGGTTACAAAAGAGGTTGGAGTTACCTCCAGATCAGCGCACGATACAAGCAGCGTGACACTTAATATTGTTGTTATGAATATCTTTTTCATTGTATATTTTTTTACTTAAAAAGTTACGTTCAGTCCTGAAATGAAAGTTCTTGAATTTGGATAAGAACCAAAATCGATTCCCGGATATAAATTATTTTGTTCGTATGAACTTACTTCAGGATCATAACCTGTGTATTTTGTCCATGTAATCAGGTTTTCTGCAGACACATAAAACTTGACACTTTTTGCCCCTAATTTTGAAGAAACGCTTTTAGGTAAAGTATATCCTAAAGTGATCAGTTTCAATCTCAGGAATGAAGCATCTTCCACATAACGTTCTGAAACTATTCCAACCGGAGAACTTGATGCTCTCGGAATTTCATTACTCGGGTTTGTTGGTGTCCATCTGTCTTCAAGAGTTGCCGCAGCGTTGGTTCCCAAAGTTGAAATTTCTAATTGTTGATTCAATGCATTGAATATTTTAGCACCATAAGATCCCTGGAAAGAAAAATTCAAATCAAAATCATTGTATGAAATAGTGTTGCTGAAACTTCCAACAAATTTTGGCTGTGAACTGCCAAGATTTCCTTTGTCAAGTGCCGTAATTACGCCATCGCCGTTAGTATCAACATATTTTCTGTCTCCCACTCTTGTATTCGCAAGACTGTTTATTTTAGGCTGCGTATTTACTTCTTCCTGAGTCTGGAAAATCCCGTTTGTTCTGTATCCCCAGAAAGTTCCTAAAGGCAAGCCAACTTTTACTGTTACAGGCTGTTGCTGCAATAAAGATCCGTTTGGTACTACCGGAAAAAACTGATCAACACCGTTTCCTATAGAAACTACTTTGTTTTTGTTTGCAGAAAAAACAATGTTTGAATTCCAGGAGAAGTTTTTTGTTCTCACGTTTTCTGTTGTCAAACCAATTTCAATCCCTTTGTTTTCAACGCCGCCAATATTTTGAAGAACAGTCGCGTATCCTGAAGTCAACGGAACCGGAACATTGATAAGCAAATCGTTTGTTTTTTTGTAATACACATCAAAAACAAAATTTACTTTTCTGTCTAATAATGATAAGTCTAAACCAACATTATATTGATTGGTTTTTTCCCATTTCAAATCCGGGTTTGCCAATCGGGTAGGAGCCAATCCTGTATATAATGTACCTCCAAAAGAGTAATTAACAGAACCCATTGAAGCCAGAGAAAGGTAATTTCCAATTTCCTGATTTCCTGTTGTTCCCGCAGTAATTCTAAGTTTGGCTTCGGTTACGCCTTTAATATTATTAGCAAATTCTTCATCTGTAATATTCCATGAAAATCCTGCAGAAGGAAAATAACCCCAAAGTGATTCTGCACCAAATCTGGAAGATCCATCTGCACGCGCAGATAATGTGAAGTTGTATTTTCCTTTATATGAATAATTTACTCTCGTTAACCATGATTTTAATACACTTTCGAATGCATCACTGTAAGGTTTTACAGGAACACCATCCTGCAAAGAATTGTACGTATTCGCATCATTTACAAAAGTATTTGCTCCCGCTGTAACTGTTTCTCCTTGTGTATATTGAAGTGTATAACCGCCTAAAGCCGAGAATTTATGGTTTTCACCAAAAGTAGTATTGTAGTTCAGCGTGTTTTCATTCAAAACAGAACTTACTAATCTGTCTCCAACAGAAGCCAGTCCTTTAGTTCCGGCACCGTTTGTGGTATTTGCAGGAGCATAGTAGTTTTGTTTAGTGTTGATAACGTCGCCACTCACTGCAACTTTAGCCGTTAGTTTTTTGGTTATTTTATATTCACCAAATAAACTGGTCAAAATTCTGTTGATTTTAGTTTCATTGATAGTATTTTCCAAATCATTAATAGGGTTTGGAACATATCCATTTACAGAAGTTGCGTAAGGATTATTGGTAACATTATAGCTTCCGTCTTCATTTTTAATGGGTACAACCGGAGCCGTAAGTGCAACACTCACTAATGGGTTTGGATTTCTTCCGCCAGCATTATTTGTCCCTACACCATTTGAAACTGAATTACTGTAATTGGCATTTACACCAAATTTAAAATTTTGGGAATAGTTTTTTTCATAGTTAATTCTAAGCGAAATTCGTTTAAAATCAGAACCAATTACAGTTCCTTCCTGATCAAAATATCCTGCAGAAACTGCATATCTTGATCTTTCATCTCCTCCCGAAAATGATAATTGGTGATTTTGAACCGGAGCTGCTCTTACAAAAGCTGCAGATTGCCAGTCGGATCCGCCAGAAGTTTTAAAAGCCTCAATTTGCGCGGCAGAAAAAGAAGGTGTCTGACCAATACTTGCCTGAACATCATTACGCAAACTTGCCCATTGTGAAGCATTCATTAAGTCCAGCTTTTTTGAAACCGACTGAACTCCAAAATAACCCTGATACGAAATATTATCCTGACCTTTAGTTCCTTTTTTGGTCGTGATAATTACAACTCCATTTGCACCACGAGATCCGTAAATGGCTGTTGCCGATGCATCTTTTAATACTTCAATAGATTCAATATCAGCAGGGTTAATAGTTGATAAAACATTGACTGAAGCTCCCGCAAACGAAACTCCTGCCGAACTGTTGCTGTTATCATTATAAATCAGGATTCCGTCTACAACATAAAGCGGTTCATTACCGGCTGTAATAGAGTTTCCTCCACGAATACGTACACTTGATGAAGCTCCGGGACGACCTGAACTTTGTGTAACTACAACTCCTGAAATAGCGCCTCGCAGTAAATTATCTGCCGATGAAGTGACCTGAGATAAATTTGCTTTTGGCACCGAAGCTACAGAACCCGTAATATCTTTTCTTTTTTGAGTACCGTAACCTACAACAACTAATTCATCAAGTTCCTGACGTTCTTCTTTTAAATTAATAGTAATTGGATTTTTTTCTACAATTATTTCGGCTTTTTTATATCCAATGTAACTTACAATTAAGGTATATGGAAATTTCTGACCTGTTTGAAAATAAAATTTTCCTTCTGCATCTGTCTGTACTCCGTGAGTAGTACCTTTAATAACTACAGATGCGCCAATAATAGGCTGATTTGTAACATCATCGACAACTGTTCCGTCGAGTTTTGATTGTATAAGCGGGGTTGTATTTTGGGCGTTTATTCCTGCCGAAAGCAACAGGAGAAATAGTAATGAGTATATGTTTAAATATTTTTTCATTTCTTTGTATTGGTTTTTAGTAATTAACAAGGAGCCTTGAAAGTTGATTTTTCAACTCTCTGCGGTTCTTTTTATTTAGCGATAAATTTTCTTTAAGCCTCGCCATTTCTGTTGCCGCAGAAATGGCTTTTTTTATTTATTTACAGCAGTTGTGCATTGTTTTCATTGTTAGTTTATTTAGTTATTAATTATTTTTTTTGGATTTACAGATATAGTTTCAAGAATCATATTGACACAAATAAATGTATCAAATAGATTTTTGGAAAAATTTAAAGCTATGCTTTGGTGAATTTTAAAAAGGTTCGTTTCTATATTTGATTTAAAGGAAATCAAGATAAACGATTTAAGGTCGGGAGATTAACAACAACAGAAACACATATAACAGAAATTGTTATTTGTGTGGTTTTTAGGAAAGATGTAATACGATATGCTTTCTGTTGTTTTCAAAATTTAGTTCTTTATGGTTTGAAATATTATTTTAAACTCTACTAATCCTATAGACAAAGTTAATTTTAATATAATAAAAACCAAAAAAAAAATGTTTTTTTTTGAAATGAATGATTTGTAGTCTGAAATATCGAGTTATTTTAAGTAGTTAAAAGATTGATTATCAATTGATTATTGTTTATTTTTTAAATTTTATAAAATGTTAAAAAAATATTTTCACATCGTAAAAATGTAGTATTTTATACTTAATTTATTCATTTTTAATTACTTCCAAATTTCTCTAGATCATCCAAAAACGTCTTCGAAATTTGATTTTAACAAAAAACAATGTTTTTTGAAGCATAAATACAAGGTAAATAAGATGCTAAAACATACTCAAAAGAAATTGGAGTTTTAAAGGTTATAATAAAATGTAATTGCAAGTATATGAGTCAATTAAGTTTTTGTGAAATCAAAATTAAATTATTTTAGATGGAATTTTATTACTAAATTTATATAAATTACAAGCAGCACCTATTTTTATTTACTACACTGGATTTATCTGCCTAAGACACATTAAGTGTGTTTTCTCAATATTAACTTATCAAAATTAAGGTCACCAAACAGGCGAGATCTTTTTATATGACAAATGTCATTTTGTGTCAGAATTTATTTATTCAACTTTGTGTTTCAATATTAGAAAAAAACATTTTTTCTTAAAAAACGATTTGTTTTTAAATACATATTATAAATAGTCTTTTTATGAGTAATCTATCTCAATCTCACAAAATTTTGTTCCTAAACACACTCGCTTTTACAATATGTTTTGCATGTTGGACACTAAATGGGGTTTTGGTTACTTATCTTGTAGACAAAGGAATATTCAACTGGACAGTGGTAGAAACAGGCTGGTTGTTAGGAATTCCGATTTTATCAGGTTCAATATTCCGGCTCCCTATTGGTATTTTAACAGATAAATATGGCGGTAAAATTGTGTTTTCGATTTTATTACTACTTTGTTCCGTTCCGCTATTTCTGCTTCCCTTTGCCGGATCATTCTGGAGTTTTGCTGTATTAAGTTTTTTCTTCGGATTAGTGGGAACAAGTTTTGCTGTGGGAATTGGTTATACCTCAATTTGGTACCCAAAAGAATGGCAGGGAAGAGCCTTGGGTATTTTCGGGATGGGAAATGCCGGTGCGGCCATTACTACTTTTATTGCTCCAACCTTATTAAATCATTTATCAGAAAAAGATCCGGTAAACGGGTGGAAAATGTTACCTGTTATTTATGGAGCAACATTGGTTATTATAGGAATATTGTTTGTTGTTTTTGCCAAAAATAAAACCAATCAGGGTGTTTCAAAAACAATGAATGAGTTAATGTCTCCTCTTAAAAACATTCGGGTTTGGCGTTTTGGTGCCTATTATTTTTTAGTCTTTGGATTTTTTGTGGCGTATTCGCAATGGCTGCTTCCTAATTTTATGAATGTGTACCATACAACACTGGTAATGGGCGGAATGTTTGCTACAATGTTTAGTTTGCCTTCCGGAATTATAAGAGCATTTGGCGGCTATTTATCAGACAAATTTGGTGCCCGAAAAGTAATGTACTGGGTTTTAGGTTCATCAATAGTAATTAGTTTTTTATTGATGTTTCCAAAAATGGAAATTTTCACAGCAGGTCCCGGAGTTTTGTCTTCTGCAAATGGTGCTGTCACAGCCATTTCGGCCAATGAAATTACCGTAAACGGGAAAACACATAAAATTAATGAAAAGCAAATTTCAAATAATGATGACGCTGCAATTTTTCCTGTAAAAAATTCATGGCAGGAAATTGTTGTACAACAAAATCAGGAAGTTAAAAAGAAAGAATTATTAGCTCAGGGTGTTACACAAATTAAGTTTAGCGCCAATCTTTGGGTTTATTTGGTTTTGGTCATTCTTATAGGGATTTCATGGGGAATAGGAAAAGCCGCTGTTTACAAACATATTCCCGAATATTTTCCTAACGAAGTTGGTGTAGTAGGCGGAATGGTAGGATTAATAGGCGGTCTGGGTGGTTTTGTCGGGCCAATTATTTTTGGTTATCTCCTAAATTATACCGGACTCTGGACGAGTTCCTGGATTTTTATTTTCGTCGTATCCGTTCTTTGTTTATTGTGGATGCACCGAACAATCATCAATGTGATGAGAACAAAATCACCAAATTTTACCAGAGATATAGAACACAATCATTAAAATTAAATAAGAATAAATATGAAAACTTGGTTAGATAAATGGGAACCTGAAGATGATGCGTTTTGGAACTCTAACGGAAGCAAAATTGCCTGGAGAACTTTAACAATAACAACACTAACTTTAATATTATCATTTGCCTCCTGGTTTATGATGAGTGTTATCGCCGTTAAATTACCGGGATTAGGGTTTCGTTTCACAAAAGATCAGCTTTTTTGGTTAACAGCAATTCCTGGTTTGGCTGCAGGGTTTTTAAGAATCATTCACACTTTTATTTTACCAATATTCGGAACACGACATGTGGTCTCTTTTGCAACCGCCATTAAATTAATTCCGGTAATCGGAATTGGTTTTGCAGTGATGGATGTAAATACTCCTTTTTGGGTTTTTGCAGTTTTGGCATTTACTACAGGTTTTGGCGGTGGCGATTTCTCTTCTTATATGCCAAGTACAAGCTTATTTTTTCCTAAAAGACTTAAAGGAACAGCACTTGGAATACAAGCCGGAATAGGAAATTTTGGAGTATCAGTAGCACAATTTGTTACTCCACTTATAATAAGTGTCAGTATTTTTGGTGCGGCATCACAATTTACAAGCATTGATCATAAAGAAGCAATAGTTGTTTTTCAAAATGCCAGTACTCAAAAACAACATGAGGTTTTTGCAGCCCTGGATCCAGATGTACAGGAGAGAATATTGACAAACGTAAAGAAAACAATTATTGACTCTGTAAGTACAGCTATCAAATCAGAGGATAAAGTGGATCTTTTTACTTCATTGCCTTTAAAAGCAAAAGCAAAAGCGATAGCCAATGCAAACCCAAAAATGGCTGAAAAAATATTAAATGATATCAGCCCAAATAATACTGCGGTTAATAACAAAGAAATCTATCTGCAATCGGCAGCCTTTTGGTACATTCCATTTTTAATAATACTATCAATTGTAAGTTGGTTTTATCTTAGAAGTATTCCAATGAAAGCGTCCGTAAAGGAACAGATGGATATTTTCTCCAATAAACATACATGGTATTGTACTATAACATATGTTATGACTTTTGGAACATTTGCAGGTTTATCGGCAGCTTTTCCTTTAATGATTAAATTTTTATATGGAGATTTTCCAAATGCTCCGGATCCTTTAGTTTATGCTTTTTACGGACCACTTATTGGTTCAGCAAGCAGAATTGCATTTGGTTTTGTAGCCGATAAAGTGGGAGGTGCGATATTAACAACAATTACTGGTTTAGGAATTTTAGCCGGATCGATTATTCTGGTTACCGAAGGATTAGTAGCGCCAACAAGCATGGAACAGTTTCCTCTTTTTGTTGCTGTAATTTTGGGAATGTTCTTCTTTACGGGAATTGGAAACGCAGGAACATTTAGACAATACCCAATTATTTTTGAAGAAAACCAACGTCAGGCAGCCGGAGTAATTGGGTGGACAGCGGCAATTGCAGCATTTGGGCCATTTATCTTTTCTAAATTAATAGGTAATAATTTATCTGCGAATGGTACTGTAAATCAATTTTTTATAGGAGTTGCTGTTTTTACGGTCTTAGCCACAGGAATCAATTGGTGGTTTTACAATCGTAAAAATTGCGAGAAACCAAGTTAAATAAGTAATCATTAAAATGAATTAAGGATGAAAAATAAAACATTTAATACCAAAGCGTTACTTATAGCAACTCTGGTTTCTATATTGACTATTGTATTGGTTTTTTACGGATCCAGAGAATTACAAAATTTTGACGCTGCATTAATTACGTATTTATTCGGAACAGTATTCGCCTTCTTCGGAATCGTATATCGTTATACAGTATGGCTGCAGCGTCCGCCTACATGGATGTATTTTAAGCGAAGTTTCCAGTTTTTGTTTACCGGAAAAATCTTTGAACATGTATGGTTTTTAGGAAAAGAATCTGTTGAGAACATTGTAGTTCAAAAATTTATTTATCCAAGAAGTAAATACAGATGGTTTGCACATTTTTGTATCGCTTTGGGCTGTATGTCGGCTTTTGCAATCACGATACCGCTAACATTTGGATGGATTCATTTTACATTGGCGCCTAATTCTATTTCTATTTACGAAGCCCATTTTTTTGGTTTCAAAATAATGGATTTTACAATAGGTTCTTTTCTCGCATTTCTAATTTTTCATGCTCTTAACTGGTCTTCCTGGCTGGTAATAATTGGATCTGTTTATTACTTAAGAAGACGATTGACAAATCCCGGATTAATTGCAACCCAATCTTTTGAAGGCGATTTATTACCGTTGATTTTATTAATAGCGATTTCCGTAACCGGATTATGCCTTACTTATTCGTATCAGTTCATGAAAGGATTTGCATACGATTTTCTGGCCGTAATTCATGCCGTAACAGTAATCATGTTTTTGATATGGATACCGTTTGGAAAATTCTTTCACATCATTCAGCGTCCGGGACAAATTGGGGCACATATTTATAAAAAAGAAGGAATAAAAAAAGGAATGGCAGTTTGTCCCCATACCGGAGACGAATTCGCAACACAACTTCATATTGACGATTTAAAAATTGTAACCAAAGAATTAGGTTTTGATTTCACACACGAAGACGGAACATCGCATCTCGATTTAAGTCCCGAAGGAAAAAGATCAAGATTGGCGCAAGCACACTTAAAAGCAAGATTAGAAAGCGGCGGAAGCTTATTTGGATAGTAAAAAGAGTTTCAGGTTTCAAGTTTAGTTTTTTTGTTTCAAGTTTCAGGTTACTATAGCTTGTCTATAAACTAAAGTCTACACAAAGTGTGAACTTCAAACTTGAAACAAAAAAACTTGAAACAAAAAAGAAACCTGAAACAAAACAAAATAAAAAGACATGGCAAAATTACCTGTATCAACTGAAAAGATTATTGAAGATTTTGGTCCGCATTTAAATTATGCACCAAAAGATGGTTACGAAGGTAGAGATGAACCAGATAAATTGGTGAAAACACATTGTTGCTTTTGCGGGATGCAATGTGGTATTCAACTATCAGTAAAAGATAATAAAGTAGTAGGTTTTGAACCCTGGATGGAATTTCCTTTTAACGAAGGTCGTTTATGTCCAAAAGGAGTTCAGCGCTATTTGCAAAATAATCATCCTGACCGCCTTTTACATCCAATAAAAAGAGTAGAAGGAAAAGGTTTTGAGAAAACAACCTGGGATGAAGCGATGGACAAAACCGTCTCTGAAATAAAAAGAATTCAGGAAAAATACGGTAAACATGCTTTTTCGATGTTATCCGGCGTATCATTAACCAATGAAAAAAGTTATTTGGTTGGAAAATTTGCCCGTGTCGCCTTAAAAACCAGAAACCTGGATTATAACGGAAGGCTTTGCATGGTAAGTGCCGGAGCAGGAAATAAAAAAGCTTTTGGACTTGATCGTGCCTCAAACAACTATTCTGATTTAGAATATGCAGAAGTAATTATTGTTGCCGGAGCCAATATCAGCGAGACTTTTCCAACGTTAACCCATTGGATCTGGAAAGCCAGAGATCGCGGGGCAAAATTGATTGTTATAGATCCAAGAATGATTCCGTTAGCCAGAACTGCCGATGTTCATCTGGATGTAAAACCCGGAACAGATTCTGCTTTGTACGGTGCAATGCTAAAATATCTGGTGGATCACGATATGCTAGACCATGATTTTATTGATAATTATACATCAGGTTTTCAGGAAACAATTGATGCTGTAAAAGACTATACCTTAGAATGGGCAGAAGAAATTACAGGAATCGATAAATATAAAATACAAGAAGCCGCAGAATTATGGGGCAAAGCTAAAACCAGTTTTTTACTGCATGCACGAGGAATTGAACATCATTCCAAAGGAGTTGATAATGTTTTGGGATGTATCAATCTGGTTCTTGCCACTGGAAGAATTGGCAGACCTTATTGTGGCTACGGAACCATAACAGGACAAGGAAACGGACAAGGAGGAAGAGAACATGGACATAAATGTGATCAACTACCGGGAAATCGTGATATCGAAAATCCGGAACACAGAAAATATATCTCTGAGGTTTGGGGAATTGATGAAAAAGATATGCCAGGCAAAGGCCTGACCGCTTATGAAATTATAGAAGCCATTCACAGAGATGAAATCAAAGGATTAATATCGATTTGTTTTAATCCATTGGTGTCTTTGCCAAATAACAATTATGTAAGATCTGCTCTCGAAAAACTGGAGTTTTATGTTTGTATTGATTTCTTCTTAAACGAAACCGCCCGCCATGCAGATATTGTTTTAGCAGGATCTTTACAGGAAGAAGAAGAAGGAACAACAACATCTGCAGAAGGTCGCGTAATTAGAATTCGTCAGGCAGTTACACCTCCCGGAGAAGCCAGAACAGATACATCGATATTATTAGAAATAGCTAAACGATTAGGCGAAGAAGATAAATTTACATACAATGATAGTGAGGCAATATTTAATGAATTGCGTGTTGCTTCAAAAGGCGGAACAGCAGATTATTTTGGAATAACCTATAAAAAAGTAGAAGACAATATGGGTGTTTTTTGGCCTTGTCCTACAGATGATCATCCGGGAACTCCAAGATTATGGGAAGATAAAAAGTTTAAAACTCCAGATGGGAAAGCACATTTTAATCCTGCCCCATACAAGCTTCCTGGCGAAGTTACAGATGAAGAATATCCTATAACCTTGACAACAGGTCGTGTGGTTTCGCAATATTTAAGCGGCACACAAACCCGTAGAATAGGGAAACTAGTAGATCAGTTTCCGGAACCAATGCTGGAAATTCATCCCGAATTGGCAGCAAAATATGGCATAAAACAAAGAGAATTAGTGCGAGTTGCAACAAGAAGAGGAGAAGGAATTTTTCCCGCAAATATTGTAGAAACAATTCGAAAAGATACTGTTTTTATACCGTATCACTGGCCGGGTGCGAAATCAGCCAATCAGTTAACACCGGGTACATTAGATCCAATTTCTAAAATACCTGAGTTTAAAGTTTGTGCCTGTTTGTTAGATCCGTTAAAGGAAATAGCACCACCATCCAAAGACTCAGAAGCTTATGCAAGTGTTTAATCTTAAAAAACGAAACTATGAATTTAACTAATTTTAATAGAAATGAAGAGTTTTTTGTAGATCTGCAGCGCTGTATTGGCTGTAAGGCCTGTGAAATGGCTTGTGCAGAATGTGAAACAAACGGTCAGGAATCACTAATTAGCGTGAATTATGTCGAGCGTTCCTCAACAATTCAAACAACAGTGCAGGTTTGTATGCATTGCGAAGACCCTGTTTGTGCAAATGTTTGTCCCGCTGATGCTATTTCGCAAGATGAATTTGGTGTTGTTCACACAGCAAATACCGAAAGATGTATTGGCTGTTCGAATTGTGTTATGGCATGTCCGTTTGGTGTTCCTAAAAAAATGGAAGAATACGATTTAATGATGAAATGCACCATGTGTTACGACAGAACAAGCGTTGGTAAAAAGCCAATGTGCGCCACAGTTTGTCCTAGTGGAGCATTATTTTACGGTACAAGAGAACAAATTGAAGAAATGAGACCTAATAGTACGCCAATTAATACGTTCATTTTTGGACAGGAAACCGTAAAAACCAAAGTAAATATTATGATGCCAAAAGGCAGTAATGAATTAAGAATATATTAAAATCTAAATCCATGTCAAAAGAAGATAATTTAAATCAAAACTGGAAAAAAGATTTCCCAATACAAAAGCAGGAATCAACACAAGTAAGCCGACGGGATTTTGCCAAATTCCTCACTTTTGTTTCGGGTGGATTAATGATCGGAAGCGGATTTGTAGCAGCCAAAGCTTATTTATTGCCAAAAGAAAGCGTGCAAGGCGAACATTTTATTTGTGATAAGAACGAAATTCCGGTAGGAGGAACAAGAGGTTTTGTAATCGAAGGAAGTACAATTCCGTATATTTTGATACATCTCGAAAGTGGCGATTTTAGAGCTTACGAACAAAAATGCACTCATTTATCCTGTTCTGTTTTTTATAAACCCGGAACCGGAATTATACATTGTCCGTGCCACGAAGGATCATTTGATGCCATGACAGGCGATGTAATTGCCGGACCACCGCCAAGAGCTTTGCCACAACTAGAAGTGTTTTTTAAAGAAAATGCCGTTTATGTAAAAGCAATGATTCAGGAAAAAGAAAGTTAATGTCAACTAAAAACAAATTATCATGAGTACTTTTAGAAGAAGTCAGAATCGTGTAAATCCCAATAAGCTGAATAATATACTTTCGACACTTATTTTTATTTTAATTTTAAATGTCAGCATTCAGATTTGGTTGTTATATGCATCTTTAAATAACGCATTAGAAAATAATAAAGAGATCCTGTTGCCTGCTTTTGTAGCATCTGCGATTTTATTTTTTATTGGATTTTCCTGGTTGTATTATCTGCCAAAAGGAAATTTCCAAAACAAGTAATTTGATTTAAATAACATGTGAAAGCTATTTGATTGGTTTTTCTAAAAGAATTAGAAGAATTAAGCTTAAATTTATAATCTTTTTAAATTTTAGATTATTAATTAATAAAACTAAGTAAAAATACTTATATTTGCAATAAGTATTTTGCTTGTCTATAAAATAGCAGCCATGATTCAAGTCGAACAAGCCTTATCAATTATTGCAGAGAACAGCAGTACAATGCCAGTTCAAAAAATTTCAGTGCAGAAGGCATTAGGATATATTTTGGCCGAAACGATTTATTCGCCAATTAATATGCCGCCTTTTCGACAATCTGCAATGGATGGTTACGCTTTTATTCACAGCGAAAAACATCAATATGATGTAATTGGTATTTCGCAGGCAGGAGATCATGCTGATATAAAATTAAAAGAAAACGAAGCCGTACGTATTTTTACCGGAGCTTTTGTTCCTAAAAACGCTGACACTGTTGTAATGCAGGAACATGTTCTGGCAAACGAAAACTCAATTTTGATCACCAATATGCCCAAACAATTTACAAATGTTAGAGCAAAAGGAGAACAAATAGTAAAAGAGGATGTTGTTTTTGAAGCCAATACTTTGATTACGCCAGCTGCAATTGGCTTTTTAGCCTGTTTAGGAATTACAGAAGTTGAAGTTTACAAAAAAACTAAAGTTGCTATTTTAGTAACAGGTAATGAATTGGTAAAAGCAGGTAAGGAATTGCCAAAAGGAAAAATTTACGAAAGTAATTCGGTAATGCTGCAGGCAGCTCTTCAGACTATCGGAATTAAAAAAGTAAAAAGTTTTAAAGTAAAAGATAATCTTAAAGCAACGAAAAAAGCCTTAAAAAATATTCTTCCAAAATTTGATATTGTTTTAATTTCCGGTGGAATTTCTGTTGGAGATTATGATTTTGTAAAAGAAGCATTATTAGAGAATGGAGTACAAGAGCTATTTTATAAAATTAATCAAAAACCCGGAAAGCCAATGTTTTTTGGTTCAAAAAATGAAACATTAGTATTTGCTTTGCCAGGGAATCCCGCCTCATCTCTAACCAATTTTTATATTTATGTATATCCGGCAATTAAAAACAGAATGGGATTTTCGGACATTCATTTACCAAAACTAGTTCGAAAATTGAATACAGATTTTATAAATACAACCGGAAAAACATTATTTCTAAAAGCGCTTTATGATGAAACCAATGTAACAATTTTGGAAGGACAAAGTTCAGCAATGTTAAATACCTTTGCTATAGCTAATAGCCTGCTAATTGTTCCACAGGACAAAGAATCTCTTAAAAAAGATGAACAGGTGACTTTGCTGCCAATAAATTAGAATTAGATAATTGAGATAATTTGAAAATAAGATAATTGAATATGAATTGTAAAATGCGGTATGTAAAATAAAACATATCAAACTTGAAACTTGAAACAAAAATAAACCTGAAACATAATATAAATGAATCTCCTTAGTTCCGAAAATATTCTTCTGTTTAGCTTCGCTTTAATCGTGATTGCGTTTTTATACTCTAGTGTTGGGCATGGCGGTGCATCGGGATATTTGGCTTTGATGACGATTTTTGCTTTTCCGGTGGCAATTATGAAACCTTCGGCATTGCTGTTGAACTTGTTTGTTTCGAGTATTTCATTTTTCTTTTATTACAGAATGAATTATTTCAAACCAAAACTTTTTTATCCTTTTGCAATAGCGTCAGTTCCGGCTGCATTTATTGGCGGTTTTATAACTTTAGACAATACAATTTATAAGATCATTTTAGGAATTGTATTAGTTTTTGCAGCACTTAGATTGTTTGGTATTTTTAATTTTAAAGAAAAAGAAGCAGTAGAAATAAAATTACCTTTTGCACTAGCGATTGGTTTTGCAATTGGTTTATTGTCAGGAATGTTAGGAATTGGCGGAGGAATTATCCTGAGTCCGATTTTATTATTTTTAGGATGGGCTTCGGTAAAAGAATCGGCAGCTATTTCGAGTTTGTTCATTTTTGTGAATTCATTTGCAGGAATGCTGGGGTTCTTTTTAGGAGGAAAAACAGTTCCGATGGAGAGTTTTTATTTAGTTCCGATTGCAGTTGTAGGAGGAGTTTTGGGCGGATTTTACGGAAGTGGTAAATTTTCAAACAAAACATTAAAAATGGTTTTGGGAGCAGTAATTTTAATGGCAAGCATAAAATTGATTTTTCCGTAAAATTGAAAATTGAATGTAAATATACATAACGGACTCCACGGTTGAAACCGCGGGCTATGTCTGAAAAACGATTACAAGAAATGCTAGGAACATAGCCAACGGTTTCAACCGTCGGGACAAAGATTGGCAAAAACTGAAACCTGAAACAAAAATAACCTGAAACAAAAAAAGCCATGGAAACATTAAAAGTTTTTATTCTTTGCGGAGGAAAAAGTTCTCGAATGCAGTCAGAGAAAGGATTGGTTTTGTTTCAGAACAAACCGTTTATAGAACA
The DNA here is from genome assembly GCF_979258275.1 of Flavobacterium sp. AC274. Taxonomy (NCBI): domain Bacteria; kingdom Pseudomonadati; phylum Bacteroidota; class Flavobacteriia; order Flavobacteriales; family Flavobacteriaceae; genus Flavobacterium; species Flavobacterium sp. AC274. The sequence goes on from NZ_OZ409852.1 coordinate 2,262,150, forward strand.
TATAATTCAGGCAATTTTGCCTATTACAGATAATATTACGTTAATTACAAATACAAAAGAATACGATTATTTGCCGTATACAAAAATACCGGATATTGTGACAGATAAAGGCCCGTTGGGAGGGATTTACACAGCACTATCGAATTCTGAATCTGAATTTAATTTGATTTTAAGTTGTGATATTCCATTAATTTCAACCGAATTATTGTCGGAATTAATTTCAAAACAAAATGAGGAAGCTGAAATTTCGGTTTTTGCTTCAGAGAGCAGAATGCATCCGTTAATCGGAATTTATTCAAAGAAAGTATTGCCTGTTATCAAAAGCGCAATTGATAACGACGATTTAAAAATGATGAATCTAATTGCGAATGTTCCGCATCAGATTATCAAAATTGACGAAAGTGAAAACTTTCATTTAACTAATATTAATTCGGCAGACGAATTAAACGATCTGAATATCAATTTAAGTTAAAAGTTATGCGAAATTCAAAAACACCCAAATTAACGATTGTAGGCGCAGGTCCCGGTGACGCTGAATTGATTACTTTAAAAGCAATTAAAGCCTTAGAAAATGCCGATGTGGTTTTGTACGACGCATTGGTAAATGAAGAATTATTGCAATATGCGACAAAAGCAGAAATTGTTTTTGTGGGTAAACGTTTGGGGTGTCATGCTTACACGCAGGACCAGATTAACGAATTGATTGTGTCAATGGCCAATCGGTATGGTCATGTTGTTCGCTTAAAAGGCGGCGATCCTTTTATATTTGGAAGAGGAAGTGAAGAAATTGAATATGTAGAAAAATTTGGTCTGGAAACAGCCATTGTTCCCGGAATTTCATCTGCTTTGGGCGTTCCGGCTTCGGTTGGAATTAGTTTAACGCAACGCCAGATTGCCGAAAGCTTTTGGGTAATTACCGGAACAACTTCAAATCATAAATTGTCTAAAGACATTCATTTGGCTTCAAAATCGGCTGCGACCGTAGTTATTTTGATGGGAATGCATAAATTAGAAGAAATTATTTCTATTTATAAAGAAAACAGAACGGATGATTTGCCAATTGCCATTATCCAAAACGGAACAAAAAATACTGAACAAAAAGTGGTTGGAACTATCAGTTCAATTGCTAAATTGGTATCAGAAAATAAAATTTCTTCGCCGGCCATTATTGTCATTGGCGAAGTAGTGAAAAATACCTCAAAATTAACTTCTTATTTTCAGGAACATTTTGATGACGAATTTATTTTTCAGAATTTAAATTTATAAAAATGATTGAGATTAAATATTTTGGAGCTGTCGCTGAAAAAACCAAATGCGAGTTTGAAAAGATAGTTTCTTCTGAAATTTCATTGCAGGAATTACTGCTGGATTTAGAAGAAAAATATCAATTTAATTCACTGTCATTTAGTGTAGCAGTAAACCAGAAAATAGTACCAAAAGCAACAGAATTTACTTTGAAAACAAGTGATGTAGTAGCTTTATTGCCTCCGTTTGCAGGAGGATAAAACAAAATTTATGAATACATCTGAACGCTATAACAGACAAATTATTCTTCCGGAAATTGGAGAAGTTGGGCAGCAGAAATTATTAAAAGCAAAAGTTTTGGTAATTGGCGCGGGTGGCTTAGGTGCTGCCGTATTGCCTTATTTGGCGGCGGCAGGCGTTGGCGAAATCGGAATTGTAGATGATGATGTTATCGAAATTTCAAATTTGCATCGTCAGGTAATTTATAAAAGTTCGGCTGTTGGAAAATACAAAGTCGATGAATCTAAATTGATGATTTCTGAATTGAATCCATTGATAAAAGTAAATGCGATTTCAGAAAAATTGTCTGGCAAAAATGCTATTTCGTTATTTGAAAAATATGATATTATTGTTGATGCGACTGATAATATATTTATAAAATATTTAATAAATGATGCCTGTTTAGTTACAGATAAACCAATGGTTTATGGTTCTGTTTTCAGGTTTCAGGGTCAGGTTTCAGTCTTCAATTATCAAAACGGACCCACTTACAGATGTTTGTTTCCGGATGAAAACACGCAATCGTTAAATTGTGAAGATGCCGGAGTTATTGGAATTTCTGTTGGAATTATTGGAATGCTTCAAGCGAATGAAGTGATCAAAATGATTCTGGGAATTGGAGAAGTAATGAGTGGTAAAGTGCTGGTTTATAATATTTTGAATAACAATCAGCAAAAGTATGACTTTGAAAAGAATACTACTGTTGTAATGGATAAAGAAGCTTTTGAAGAAAAGTATAAAGTAGTTGAAAATCAGGTTGAAGAAATTTCTGTTTCAGCAATTTTAAATGAAATTGATAATCACGAAGTTCTTTTTCTGGATGTTAGAAATGACGATGAGGTTCCGAAAATGAATTTCAAAAATGGTATACAGATTCCGTTAACGAATTTAGAAAACGAATTCAAAAAACTGAATCCAAATCAAACGATTTATGTTTATTGCCAATCCGGAATCAGAAGTAAAATAGCAGTAGAATTGCTTCAGAAAAAAGAATTCAAAAATGTAAAAAGTATTGCCGGAGGAGCTTTGGCAATGAAGCAATTATTGAAAGAAGAGAAACTAAGCTTATAAAAGATAGCACACAGATTCAACGGATTAAACAGATTGAACACAGATTTTTAATTTTAAATTCGTGTAATTGCTTCGCCTGTTCGATATCGCTCGGGTCTTAAAAAAAAATCAGTTAAAATCTGTGTAAATCTGTGGGCCAACTCGCAATCTATTTTATAATAATCAGTGGCAAAAAAATAAAAAAAATGAGTAAAAATGTATTTGTAGAAGGACCAATTGCTCCTGAATTTATAGCAGAATCTATCGCAAAACATCAATCGAAACATACGATTGGTGCGCACAATATTTTTCTGGGTCAGGTTCGTGCCGATGTGATTCACGATAATACTGTAGTGGCGATCGATTATTCGGCTTATACCGATATGGCAAACGAAGCTTTACACGCGATTCGAGAAAAAGCATTCGCTAAATTCGATTTGACCTGTATGCATATTTATCACAGTTTAGGTGTGGTAAAAGCGGGCGAAATTTGTTTATTCGTTTTTGTTTCGGCAACGCGACGCAAACAGGTTTATGAAGCGACGGAAGCTATTGTAAACTGGATAAAAACCGATGTGCCTATTTTTGGTAAAGAAATGTTTGAAAACGATACATTCACCTGGAAACAAAATACCTAACAAAATATAATGGTAGATATTACGCATAAAATAAGCACGTTAAGAGCTGCAACAGCCACAGCAATTGTAAAAGTTAGTAAACAGGAAACAATTGATGCTGTGGTGAATAATTTGGTTCCGAAAGGCAATGTACTTGAAATGGCAAAAACAGCAGGATTATTTGCTGTAAAAAATACGCATTTGTCGATTCCGGATTGTCACCCGATTCCAATAGAATTTACTTCGGTAGCATATAAAATTGAAGGTTTAACAATTCAGATTATCTTCAATGTAAAAACTGTTTACAAAACCGGAGTTGAGGTCGAGGCGATGCACGGCGCGTCTATCGTGGCGCTGACGATGTACGATATGCTGAAGCCAATTGATAAAGAGATTGAAATTTCGACTATCAAATTAGTGAATAAAGAAGGCGGAAAATCTTCTTTTAAAAATAAATTTCCAAACGCAATAAAAGCGGCAGTTTTTGTTTGTTCCGATTCGATTTTTGCAGGCGAAAAGGAAGATCGTTCCGGAAAAATTATTGTTGAAAAATTAACTTCTTACGGAGTTGAAACAACACATTATGAAATTATTCCTGATGAAATTGATATTATTCAGGAAAGAACAAAGGCTTTCGCCGAAGAAAATCAGTTGGTAATTTTTACCGGGGGAACCGGATTATCACCAAGAGACGTAACTCCCGAAGCATTATTGCCATTACTGGAAAGCAGAATTCCGGGAATTGAAGAAGCAATTCGCGATTACGGACAACAAAGAATGCCATACGCAATGTTATCTAGAACAGTTGCAGGAACATTAGGAAAAAGTTTGGTTTTGGCTTTGCCGGGATCAACAAACGGAGCCAGAGAATCAATGGACGCTGTTTTTCCGCATGTAATGCACGTTTTTCACATTTTAAAAGGAAAAAATCATGACACCCTCTAAAGCCATTTTAACGGATGATTTTGGGCGAAAACACAATTATTTGCGTATTTCGTTGCTGGAGAAATGCAATTTGCGTTGTACGTATTGCATGCCTGCTGATGGGATCGCATTGTCTCCAAAAGCAAGTTTAATGACTGCCGAAGAGATTTTTGCTTTAGCCCAGACTTTCGTAGAAAATGGTGTTGATAAAATTAGATTAACTGGCGGTGAGCCTTTATTAAGAAAAGATTTCCCGGAGATTATTGCGAAATTATCAACTTTAAAAACGTCGCTTTCGATTACCACAAACGGAATTTTAATTGATCGTCATATTGATGCTTTAAAGCAGGCTAACATCAAAAAAATCAATTTGAGTTTAGATACTTTGGTTGCATCAAAATTTCATTCTGTAACACTTAGAGATCAGTTTGAAAAAGTAATTAGTAATTTGCATTTGCTTTTAAATCATGATTTTACGGTAAAAGTTAATGTGGTTTTGATGAAAGGTTTTAATGATAATGAAATTATAGATTTTATTAAATTAACCCAGCTTTTGCCAATATCAGTTCGGTTCATTGAGTTTATGCCTTTTGCCGGAAACGAGTGGGACAGAAGTAAAATGGTTTCTCAAAATGAGATTTTATCACAGGTAGAAAGTGTTTTTTTATCTGAAGAAATTCAGAAATTAGAAGACGAAAAAAACTTTACAGCGAGAACATACAGAATAAAAGGTTTTCAGGGCGATTTCGGAATTATAAGTTCTATTACAAATCCGTTTTGTGATGGCTGCAACAGAATTCGCCTGACTGCAAACGGGAAAATTAAAAATTGTCTTTTTTCTAATTCTGAAACTGATTTGCTGACACCTTTTAGAAACGGTGAATCTATCGAAAACTTAATTTCCGCATCGATCAAAAACAAAAAGAAAGTCAGAGCCGGGATGGTTACGATTGAAGAAATGGACGATCCTTCTTTGCATTTTGATAATCGCAGTATGATTGCAATTGGGGGATGATTCCTTCGACTTCGCGAGTGCATTGTCATTTTGAGGAACGAGAAATCACAGTCGTAACGCTACAAAGATTGGCGATTTTGATTGCGGAGCTTCTTGTGTGATTTCTCGTTCCCCGAAATGACAAATCAGATGCTTAAAACAAAAAAGGCTCAACTCCATTAAAGTCAAACCTTTCTATTCTTATTTTTTCTTCTTCGATTTTGCTTTACTATTTTTCTTTTTTTCAAGCTTTTTTAGTTTCGCCTTAGCTTTTTCTTTCTCTTTTTTTGCTTTTTCTTTCTTTTTAGTTTCAGCTTTTAGTTTTGATTTCTTTTCTTTTTCCAGTTTTTTTATAACGGCTTTAATCTCTTTTTCTCTTCTTTTAGCTTTTTCTTTTTTCTCTTTTTGCTTGTTTTTAGCATCTTTCAACTTATCTTTTATGCTCTTTAAAACGGTTATTTCCTGATTATCAGTTGGGAGTTGTTCGTCAGCTTTTTTATCAATAGTAGAGATTTCTATAATTTCAGGAGTTATTGTTCCTGTCTTTGCAGTTGATCCCGTCGTTCTTTTTATAATTGCTTTTGGAGTATTTGCAGAAGCTGGTTTTACAGGTGTTTTTGCTGTTGCCGCAGGTGCTTTTGTTGTGGTTCTCGGTGCTCTCTTAACAGGTGTTTTTATAAGAGGCTTATCCGTTTCCGGAGTACTTTCTGTAATTGGCGCTACAGGTTCCTCTGCAGGAATATCTGTGTTTTTTGTGGCTGATGTTCTTGGTGTTCTTTTTATCATAATGGTATTTTTAGTTGAGTAAATTGATTTCACTAAGAGAAAATAAGTTGTTATTTCATCAAAAGATAAATTCTTAGCTAGTTAAATTTAAGCAATAATTAAATACAAGAATGTTAAGATTTTTATAAGTCGTTTATTATAATTATTTCATTTAAAAATAGTTCCTTTAATTTTCTGCAATTTCTAAAATCCTGAAGTTACTCTTTGGAGCTTCACAAAGTGAGCAGCAATAGTTTTCGGGCAAATCAGTAAACAAAATGCCTTTTGGAATATTTTGGCTTTCGTCTCCGTATTCTGATTTATAAAGCGTTAGGCATTCCTGGCATTGATAGATATCCAATTGTGTTTTCTCTTTTTTCTGTGGGTTTTCGGCTATTTCAGAAGTAGAATTTCCGAGTTCATCGAAATATTTTCGGCTCAATTCAATTAAAATTGTGGGCAATTCAAGTTTGTCAATATCTTGTGAATGCACGATATATTCTCTGGTATTTGGATCGAAATTCTTCGCATACAAAACATTATAAGTATCCCTGATTTTTATGGATTCTAAATCTTTTGGCAAATCATTTTTTTCGACCACAACCGAAGTAAAATAGTGTCCGTCGCGATTGTATTCTGATATTCCAAACGTTAATCCATAAGTACTAATATCAAATTGATCTAACGTACGAACTAAAAATGTTTTAAGATTCAAAGCCCATTCCATCGCAACAGGCAAATGCCAGTTCAGTTCCAGTAAAGAATGGCGAACATTAATTCCTTTTTTGCCCAGGAATTTTTCCCATTCCAGTTTTCGATCTTTCGGAATTCCTTTTATAATAAATGATTTCCAGGGCGTGATGCAGATTTTTCCAATTTTGCAGTCAAAACACAAATCACACATTTCTTTCAGGAAATCCAGATCGTATAAATTATTTCTCCAATATAAACCCAGCCAATATTGATCAATTCCCATTCGGTTCATGCCTTCATAATACGGAAAAGGATAAAACGGAACATTTAAAGGTTTGTCAATTGTTCTGTTGTTGGTGTCTAAAATTTCACTAACCAAACTAAAAATCATATCAATTCCGTATGATTCTTCGTCTACGATTTTCTCAATTTCATAATAGAATTTTGCAATATCCCAACTGTAAATCAATACGGGATAAACTTCCATGCGTTCCCATTTTGGCAAACGAATATATAAAAACCAATAATCTTCATGCTCTGAAGCAATGAAATTAAGATGACCGGTAAACAACGGAACCAGTTGTTGTTTAGGATCTGTGATATTTACTTTTAATTTGGGCTGTTCTTTAAATTGTTCTAAAATATATAAAAACATATTGCCGGTAAGCCAGTTTGTATTCCTGAAAATATCAGTAGAAACATAGGAAGAAACAATATTATTACCGCTTGTTTGATCGGGAAAAACAAAATGATGTTTACCCAATTTTTCTTTATCTGAAGATTTTAACCCTTTCGGGAAAATAATATCTTGTCGGGAACCAAAGGAAATCGAATCTAAACCCTGATCCATAGCAATATTAACTACTTCCCGCAATTCTCCCGGCGAAATAACGCCTCCTTTTACTATAAGTCTTGTCAATTCCATATATTTATTTGTTTCAGGTTTTCTTTTGTTTCAGGTTTTCTTTTTTGTTTCAGGTTTCAGGTTTTTTTAGTTTCAGGTTTTTGGATTGTGTTGATCTAACCGCAAAGGTCGCAAAGGTTTTTCGCAAAGTTTCGCAGAGTTTTTTAGTTTATGTTTACTAAATAGTCAAAGTTCGCAAAGCTTTGAATAAAGATTTTAGCGTTTAGCTTTGTGAACTTTTTTCGATAGAAAACAAACTTTACACACAGTATATAAGCCTTTGCGAAACTTTGCGAAAAACCTTTGCGACCTCTGCGGTAAAATTTATGTTCAAAGCAAAGTAACTTGAAACATGAAACTAAAAAAACTTGAAACATTTTTTTAAACTTTACACTTTGCTAATATCTCTTTTACTTCTGTTTTACAACTTCCGCAACCCAATCCTGCACCAGTATTTTTACATAAATCGGTAAAATTGTTAACACCACTTTTAATGGTTTCTTCAATATTTCCGGCTCCAACCTGACTGCAGGAACAAACTAATTTTCCTAGAACTGGTTTTGCGTTTGAACTTCCTCTTAGAAGAGAATTACGTTTGTCTGATAATTCGATTTTGCTTTCAATCATCGTTTTAAATTCGGCAAACTCATTTTTGTCGCCCATTAAAATCGCGCCAACAAGCAAATCATCTTTTACAATACATTTTTTGTAATAGCGTTTTTTTAAATCGGCAAAAACAATTTCTTCGTATGAATCATCATTTTCGGGAATTTCGATATCGCCAATGCTGCACAGGTTTATATCTTCTAATTTTAAAATATTCATAAGAATCGAACCTTTGTAATAACTGCTAATATCACCAGCCAAAAAGTTGGCTAAAATATCAGCCTGCTCTTCGGCGGCAGAAGTGATTCCGAATAATTTATTATCAAATTCAGCTATTTCTCCAATAGCAAAAATATCCGGATTCGACGATTGTAAATATTGGTTTACCTTTACACCGCGACCACAAATCAAACCTGTTTCGCGGGCAATTTCAATGTTTGGAATTGTTCCGATAGTATACACAATCGCATTTGCTGTGATAATTCTTCCACTTTTTAAAGCAATTTCTATTTCATTGTCATTCTCAGTTTCAAAAACAGTACTCACTTCATTATCAAAGTAAATTTGTATATCACGAAGCTGAACTTCTTCGGCCAGTAATTTACTCGAAATTCGGTCTAATTGACGTTCCATCAAACGTGAAGCCCTTTGGATAATAGTAATTTTTACCTTTTTATGTTTTAAGGCGGCTGCCAATTCTAATCCCAGTAAACCACCGCCAATGATAACAACATGTTGCTCTTCGGTAGGTAAATTGGTATTGTCCAGGTATTTTTTTAAACGATCGGCATCTTCTTTTCGTCTCACGGTAAATCTGCCGGGTAAATGAAGCTGGGCATTTTCAGGCACAAAAGGACGGCTTCCGGTCGCCATAATCAATGAATCAAAAGTATGCAGATTGCCCAGATTATCTAAAACCGTTTTGTCATTTGCGTTTATTTTATCAATTGCCACGCCGGCATTCATGGTGATTTTTAGCTTGTTTAAAGCTTCTCCATCTTTTACTTTTAAAAGTTGTTCCCAGGTAAATTCACCCGTCATATATTCAGGAAGCAATACGCGATTGTAAAACGGGTTTACTTCATTCGAAAAAACAATAATTTCGTCGGTAGAATTGAATTCACGATAGTTTTGAATGAATCGAAAAGAAGCAGCTCCTGCGCCAACGATAACAATTTTTTGAAAAGGTTTTACATATTTGGTAATTGCAACTGTAGTATATTTAAAATCAGGTTCTTTTGAAACCGGATCAACAACCGTATTGGTTAGATTATTGGTTCTGTTTAAATCATTTTCGAGTTGTTTTCCCCAATGCATTGGCAGAAAAACTACTTTTTCTTTTATAGTATCCGTGACTTTTGCTTTTACCCTAACTTCTCCGTTTTTACTCGAAACGGTAACAATATCACCATTTTTAATGTCATTTTTATACGCATCGATTGGGTTAATTTCTAAAACAGGACTTGGTGTATGCGTCATTAATCGCGATACTTTTCCGGTTTTGGTCATCGTATGCCATTGATCGCGAACCCGGCCTGTTGTGAGAATAAATGGATATTGCGGGCTTGGCTGCTCTGAAGTATTTTCAATTACTGTTGGTAAATTGAAAATTGCTTTTTGCGATGGTGTATAAAACTTTTTGTCCGTAAATAGGCGAGGAGTTCCCGGATGTCCGTAATCTGGAACAGGCCATTGAAAAGTACCTTCGGTTTTTAAACGATGATAATTTAAAAATGAAATATCAATGTTGGTATTTTTGGTTAATGCGCAATGTTCTTTGTAAATTTCTTCGGCGCTATTAAAATTGAAACCGTTGAAATTCATTTTTTTAGCGAAACGAATTAAAATCTCAATATCCGGAAGTGCTTCTCCGGGAGCGTTTATTCCTTTTGGTAAATAGGATATACGACGTTCAGAATTGGTCATTGTGCCTTCTTTTTCTAACCAGCCGGCGGCAGGCAATAATAAATCGGCATATTTTGAAGTATCTGCATTATGCGAGATATCCTGAACTACGACAAATTTGGCATTTTGTAACGCTTTTTCGATTCGGCGTGAATCCGGCAAACTTACTAACGGATTGGTGCAGATAATCCAAACGGCTTTCATTTTTCCAGATTCCAATGCTTCAAACATTTCTGTTGCAGTTAAGCCCGGTTTGTCTGAGATTTCATCAACACCCCAAAAATCGGCCACTTCCTTACGATGTTCCGGATTTGCAATATCTTTATGCGCGGCCAAAAGTGTTGCCATTCCGCCAACTTCTCGTCCGCCCATTGCATTGGGTTGTCCGGTTAAAGAAAATGGTCCGGAACCCGGTTTACCAACTTGCCCCGTTAATAATGATAAGTTTAGTAAAGCCGTATTTTTATCAACGCCAACAGCACTTTGATTCAATCCCATTGCCCAAAGCGAAATAAATCCTTTTGCTTTACCAATAATATCTGCAGCAAGTTTGATGTCGTTTACAGAAATTCCGCAAAGTTTTGAAGCTTTTTCTAACGAAGTGCCTAAAACTAAATCTTTATATTGTTTGAAATTTTCGGCATTGTTTTTTACAAAATCATGATCAACGTGTCCTTTTTCGATAATGCGTCTCGCAATAGCATGATACAATATAATATCAGATCCGGGAATAATCTGCAAATGCAAATCGGCGAAAGCCGCTGTATCGGTTCGCCTCGGATCAATTACTATGATTTTTATTTTCGGATTTTTCTCTTTGTGTTTTTCTATTCTTCGAAATAAAATAGGATGGCACCAAGCGGGATTTGCGCCGGTAATCAGGAAAGTATCTGCCAATTCAATATCATCATAAGCAATTGGAACAGAATCTTCTCCAAAAGTTTTTTTATAACCCACAACCGCCGAACTCATACAAAGTCTGGAATTGGTATCGATATTATTAGTTTTCAGAAATCCTTTTACGAGTTTGTTTACCAGATAATATTCTTCGGTTAAACATTGCCCTGAAATATAAAAACCAACGCTGTCAGGACCATGTTTTTTGATAATTGAAGTAAAAACGGCAGCGGCGCGATCAAGAGCTGTATCCCAAGTCACGCGTTCAAGCGGATAAGATTTACTGCCTCGCATTTCGGGATATAAAATTCTATCTGAAGTATCATTGACTACGTAATGCAAATTCATCCCTTTAGAACACAACATTCCTTTATTTACCGGGTGGTCTTTGTCGCCCGTTACCATAACACCATTTTTAGCGTCATTAGTAACGATAATTCCGCAGCCGACGCCACAATATGAACAGGTAGTTTTGATTTTGGTATTTTGCATTACAGCTTCTTTTTTAAATACAACTATAGTAATTATGCCCAGTCCTAAATGCCTCACGTATTTGACTTAGACAAAAATAAGTATTTTTACGTATAAATACGTATTTTTTGAAATTATTTTTCTATTTTTGATGAAAATAAATGAGGAACAACAAATTAGTTTTTAAATCGATTAAAATTTAGGACTTATGAAAGAAGAGCAGCCCATTTGTTATTCCTGCGCCAACGAAAACTGTTTTATTAAAAAACACCTGCATCTGGAGCAAATGAAACAATATGTTCAGAAGAAACATAGTTTTGTTTGCAAAAAAACGCAGCAGTTTATCATTGAAGGTGCTCCAATTCAGGGACTTTATTTTATTTGTAAAGGAAAAGTAAAAACGGTTAAAACCGGAATTAACGGTCGCGAACAAATTGTTCGTCTTACTAAAAACGGAGATACGATTGGTTTTCGTGGTTTCGGAACCAGTAAACGCTATCTAATTGGTGCTTATGCTCTTGAAGATACGGTTTTATGTAATTTTAGCAATGAAACCATGATGGAAATTCTTCAGAGCGTTCCTGAATTTACATATGCCTTAATGTTGTTTTATGCCGATGAACTTAATAAAAGCGAAAATAATATCCGCAAAATCGCCCATATGAATGTACGGGAACGCGTAATCGATTTGTTATTGTACATTCACCGAAAATTTGGACAAATAAACGGTCTAATTGACATCGAACTGTCACGAAAAGAAATTGCAGATTTCGCCGGAACTACTGAGGAACAAGTTATTCGTGTGCTATCAAGTCTAAAAAAAGAGTCACTAATAAAAACAGTAGGCAAGAGAATAGGCATCCTCGCCATTCCAAAACTTCAGTCAGAAATCATGGAACATAAGTACTTTTAGGAGGGGAAAAATTTCAGGTTTCAGGTTTTGATCTATTCCGGTTAAAACCGTTGGTCATGTTTATTAATTCTTTTTTTCAAATATAGCCCGAGGTTTCAACCTCGGGAGACGTATCGTTTAGCGTTTCAATGCTCTCAACGGCTAAAACCGTTGGCCATGTTTATTAATTCTTTTTTTCAAATATAGCCCGAGGTTTCAACCTCGGGAGACGTATCGTTTAGCGTTTCTTGCTCCCAACGGTTAAAACCGCTGGCTATGTTTTATCATCCAGGGTTATCAATCTCAACTCTAAATTACATTCTGCATTCATCGTTGCTCTATCCTCTTTTTACATCCATCCCAACAATTATCTAATTTTCAAATTGACACATTATCTAATTAAGTTGAACTACGTAATAACTAAAATCCCTTATTTTACTGACATTCGCCGTAGCTTCATGCGAAAACGCAGAAAACAAATTGACTTTCAAACGCTTTTTATGGGTTAAAAAAAATGTTTTGATATGTTATAAGTATTGTACTTAAGTATTTATACGTATATAAATTTGCTTCATACAAATCAAACCAAATTATTATGAGCAAATTAACCAATCCAATATTAAAAAACCACAACACTATTTTTGCATCAAAAATTTCAAGATCTATTCTATTAGGTTTTGTACTTACAATCTTAGGAAGCTATGAAGCAAAAGCGCAATTTACATTTACAGGTCAGTTAAGAGACCGTGTTGAAATGCGTGCCGGACAAGGAACGTTACAACAACAAGGCGATAAAGCAGCTTTGTTTACAAGCCAGAGAACAAGATTAAATGCTGGATATTCCGGATATAGATTTAAAATTTTTACGGCGCTGCAAGATGTTCGTGTTTGGGGACAAGATGCTTCTTCTATCAACAGAACGACAACAGAAGCAAATAATGGAATTTTATTGCACGAAGCCTGGGCCGAGATTTTTTGAATGATACCGTTAGTACGATTCAGAATTTGTCTATAAAAGCCGGACGTCAGGAAATTTCTTATGACGATCAAAAAGTCTTAGGAAGTTTGGATTGGTTGCAACAAGGAAGACGTCATGATGCGATCGTTTTTAAGTTTGCAAATAAAGGCTGGATTGCAGATGTTGGAGCTGCTTTTAATCAGAATAAAGAAAATAATACTGGAACAATTTATAATGGTACAAATCCAGCTTATGGCGCAGGAACTAACGGAATTGGCACCATGTACAAATCATTCCAATATGCTTATGTTGGCAGAAAATTCTTCTTTGGTGACTTATCTTTTTTATTCTTCAAAGATGATTTCAATAAATATACTTTAGTGACTGCGGGAACGCCAGCGGTAACGACAAAAGTAAACGGAACCGGAGTTTGGAGCAGAAACACAACCGGAATTTATTTCAATACCAATGTAACCCGAAAATTAAATTTGACAGGAAGTTATTACTATCAGGGAGGAAAAAACAAAGATGGAAGATCATTAAACGCTAATTTATTTTCGATTACATCAACCTTACAAGTAGGAAGAAAATTGTTTATTGGTCCCGGAGTTGATTTTTTATCTGGAGATGATGGAACAAAAACGGTTACGGCCGATTCAAAAGACAATCGATTTGATCCGCTTTACGGAACACCTCATAAATTCTGGGGAAGCATGGATTATTTTTATGCAGCGAATGGTTTTGGAAAACAAGGTTTACTGGATTACTTCTTCAAAATAAAATATAATGCCAAAGACAATCTAAGTTTTGCATTGGATATTCACGGTTTTGAATCGGCAAATACTTTATCTAATGGTGCAGGCGGAAAACTAAACTCTTATCTGGGAACTGAACTTGATTTACAGGTAAAATACAACCTGACTAAAATCGTCAATATTGAAGCTGGTTATTCTTTCATGAAAGCAACAAATTCTATGGCTTCTGCAGCGGTTAAAAATGTTGCAAATGCTGATTTAAACCCACAATTTGCTTATGTAATGCTAAATATCAAGCCTAATTTTTTAGCTAAAAAATAAAAACAAATAACTTTTAAATTTCTTAAAAATGAAAAAAATACAGATAATCACAACAGAAGTTTTCAAAAGAATGTTACTGACATTAATACTCGTTTTAGCTTTTTCTTTTTCAGAAGTTTCAGCGCAAAATGATCCTGTAAAACTTGGATTTATTCCATTAACAGATTGCTCTCCAATTGTAATGGCAAAGGAATTAGGATTGTTTAAAAAATACGGAGTTGAAGTCGTGGTAACCAAAGAATCTTCATGGGCAAATGTTCGTGATAAAATTTTAACCGGAGAATTAGACGGAGCGCACTGTCTGTATTCTATGCCGTTTTCGGTTTACACAGGGGTAGGAGGCAAAGCAGGTTCTGAAATGAAAATCGCCATGATGCTGAATGTGAATGGTCAGGCAATTACACTTTCAAATGATTTTTGTGGAAAAGTAGGTTTCAAACAAATGAATAAAATTGCACCTGTTGTGGCGGCCAAACTTAAGGCTGAGAAAGAAGTAACTTTTGCCATGACTTTTCCGGGAGGAACACACGATTTATGGTTAAGAAACTGGATGGCAATTGCAGGTGTAAGTCAAAAAACATCTAAAATTATTACAATTCCGCCTCCGCAAATGGTAGCGAATATGAAAGTGGGGAATATGGACGGTTATTGTGTTGGAGAGCCTTGGGGCGGTGTTGCGGTAAAACAAGGAATTGGTTTTACACAAGTTGCTTCACAAGATATTTGGAAAGACCATCCTGAAAAAGCATTGGTTGTAAACAAAGAATTCAGCGAAAAAAGAAGAACTGATCTTGTAAAGGTGATGAAAGCAGTTTTAGAAGCCTGTATTTGGTTAGATAATCCGGCAAATCGTAAAAAAGCGGCTGCAATAATTGGAAAAGCGCCTTATGTAAATGCTCCCGCTGATGTTATCGAAAATAGATTAATGGGAAATTACGATTTGGGTTGCAACCAGGGAACGGAAGTTTATGCCAAAGATTATATGTTGTTTTACAAAGGTGGTATGGTAAATTATCCTCGTAAATCGTATGCAATTTGGGCCATGGCACAATACGTTCGATTTGGATATTTGAAAGAAGCACCAAATTATAAAGCAATCGCCGATAAATTGATTTTACAGGATTTATACGAAGAAGTGGCCAAAAGCATGAAAGTAAAAGTACCAAATGATGACATGAAGCCTTTCTCGTTAACGATGGATAAAACGGTTTTTGATCCTTCAAATCCGGCGGCATATTTAAAAGTGGTTAAAAAATAATTTTTTTCCGCCAAGAATTCACGAATTAATTTTTCTATTTAGTGCTACAATAAATTCGTGAATTCGTGGCGAAAATCCTTAACAGAATTGTCAAATTTAAATCAGAATATCATGTCTAATAAAGATACATTAACGCTAAACGACATCGCGGATCAAACAGAAGTTTTGATGGAAAATACCGTGATTGATAACGGAAGAAATGAGAAATTAAAATTGATTTTAAATTCAGTTTTGATTAAACTAAAATCAACTGCATTTGCAGGAATCGGAATTGCCTTATTTATTGGTTTTTGGAGTTTATTGAGTCTTTATACGAAAGACGCACTTCCGGGTCCTCTGGCTACTTTTACCGTTTTGAAAGAAATGTTAAGCGATCCGTTTTACGATTACGGACCAAATGATAAAGGAATCGGATTGCAATTATTTAATTCCATAAAAACCGTTTTATTGGGCTTTTTATTAGGTTCGTTAGTAGCAATTCCAATTGGGATTTTGATGGGAGCGAGCACGATTTGCAAGCAAATTATGTATCCAATTGTACAGCTTTTAAAACCGGTTTCGCCTTTGGCATGGTTTCCTATCGGATTGGTCGTTTTTAAAGACACCGGCTTGGCGACAATATTTATCGTTTTCATTACGTCATTATGGTCGACTTTAATCAATACTTCTTTCGGAATCGCCTCTATTCCACAAGATCATAAAAATGTAGCAAAGGCTTTTGGTTTTTCTAAAATGCGTTATCTCACCAAAATTTTAATTCCGTTTAGCTTACCGCACATTATCACAGGATTACGTTTGAGCATCAGCGTTGCATGGCTGGTTATTGTTGCCGGAGAAATGCTTTCTGGCGGAGCCGGAATTGGTTTCTTCGTATGGGACAGTTGGAACGCCTTGAGTTTAGAAAAAGTAATTTCAGCGATTATCATCATTGGAATAGTTGGTTTGATATTCGATAAATTCTTCACGTTTATAGAAAATAAAGTTTCTTACAAAGCTTAGTCAGAGGTTCAAAGTAGCAAAGGTTCAAAGGGACAAAGGTAGGCAACCTGAAACCTGAAACTTGAAACCTTCAAAAATCTAAAATCAATCCCGAGGCTTCGGGACTAAAATTATAAACTCATGAGTTATTTAGAAATCAAAAATTTAGAGATATCATTTCCAACTCCAAAAGGGAAATACATTGCCGTTCGTGATATTAATTTATCCATTCAAAAAGGAGAAATCATTTCAATTATTGGGCATTCGGGTTGTGGAAAATCGACTATTATGAATGCTATTGGCGGTATGCTGACACCAACTGGCGGTTCTGTCGAATTAGCCAGTCAAAAAATAAAAGGGCCGGGACCGGATCGCGGAATCGTTTTTCAGAATTATTCCCTTTTACCATGGTTAACAGTAGAACAGAATATTTTTCAGGCTGTTGATTCAGTTATGAATTGCTCTAAAAAAGAGAAACACGAAATTGTGATTCAGAACCTAAAAATGGTCAATTTATTTGAACATAAAGATAAATTACCCGGACAGCTTTCGGGCGGAATGAAACAACGTGTTGCTATTGCGAGGGCTTTTGCAATCAATCCGGGAGTATTGCTTTTGGATGAGCCTTTCGGGGCTTTAGATGCCTTAACAAAAGGATCGATGCAGTTGGAAGTTTTAAAATTATGGAATTTAGATAACAGGGAAAAAACGATCGTAATGATCACGCATGATATCGAAGAAGCGCTATTTTTATCGGATAGAATTGTAGTGCTGAATAATGGCCCGGCATCGACAATAAGAGAAATTGTAGAAGTGCATTTACCAAGGCCGAGAAATAAAATTGAAATTGTAAAAATGCCTGAATATATTGCTTTGAGAGATAAATTATTGCATTTATTGACAGACAAATTCTCTATTGAAGATATGGGAATGAAGTATAAAAATTAAAGAGAATTTAGTTGAGATGTTCTGTTGAGACGCAAATTTTTGCGTCTCAACATTATGATTTACTTTTTCTTTCCAACAAATCGAATAACAGAACCTTTTCCGTTATGGAACAAACCTTCGTTCAGTTCGATTTCTTTTTCTTCTAATTGGATGATTTCGTAGTTTGGGAAATCAGCTTTTATTTCCTCAATGGAAAATAAAGATTCAATATCTTTTGGTCCGCCAACTTTATCGTTTATTACAAGATATTCCAGATGTTTTTTGCTGAAAGCTTCAAAAATTATAATTCCATTTTGGCGTAAATATTTGTCAAGCGTTTTATGGATTGAAGATTTTATTTCAGCAGGAAAGTGTGCGTAAATCAATGCAATAGCATCAAATTGTTCAGCTTGATAATTTAAAGTTTCCAATTCGCCAACCTGATAATCAATCGAAACATTATTTGTTGCGGCTAATTTTAAAGCTTTGTTTTTTCCTTCTTCGCTAATATCAAAAGCAGCAACTTTCCAGTCTAATTTTGCGGCATAAACGGCATTTCTACCTTCGCCTTCGGCAGGAAACAGGATAGTTCCTGTATTTAGTTTTTCAATTTGTTCTTTAAAGAAATTGTTAGGGTCTTCACCGTAGGCAAATTCTTCGTTGCTGTAGCGGTCGTCCCATCTTTGAGTCCAGTTGTTCATTATTATATATTGAAATTAATTATTAAAGGTTTGTGATCACTAAGCATTGTCCAATCCTGATAAGTTCCAACTTCGACGCTTTCTAAAGTTTCGATAAAATCATTCGACGCAAAGCAATAATCAAGATGATACGGTTTGTTTTCGTGTCGATAAAGATACAAAGTTGGATGCTCTTCTTTGCCCTGTATTTGATTGTAATATTGATGGTAGGTACTCAGGATTTTTTTAGATCCCAGTTTATTTACAACTGTAGTATGGTTTCCTTCTCTTCTTGGTCTGTCCCAAATAGTATTGCTGTTGAAATCGCCAATTAAAATAGTTTTATTTTCTTTGATTAAATCTTCGTAATAATGAATAGCTTTCCAAACCTGGGTTACATATTGTCCGTCTTTATCTTGGGGATTATTTGCCCAGATTGCAAATAAGGTAAAATCAATTTTTCCGCCGGTTACAGCTATTGGCAGAATGTTTTTGAATTGTGGATTATGGCAATCCAATAATTGAAACCGATAATCACTATAAGAGAAAACCCCAAGCCCTTTATGCGGATTTGTGCCATGCCAAAGAATGTCAGTTGGTGGTTTTGTATCGGCGGTAAATTTGAGTTTTTCAGAATTTTCACACTCTGAAATTACGGCAATATCAGGATTATAAGGCAGAATGAATTTTGCCTTTTTTCTGAATGCCATGTTGCAATTCCAGGTTATGAGTTTCATTTGATAAGAATTTAAAAGTTGAGTCCTATAAACTTCCAAAAACTAAATTTTCTTTTTGTAGTATGTTCTTCAGGAATATATTCTTTGATTTCTATTTTTTCTCGATCTGTAACTACAATTCCTGTGTGATTTTTAAAATTTGAATTAATATGTTCAAATTTACCAAGAGAAAGCATCTTTTCATTTATTCTAACTCCATCTGCATAATCTTCGTAAATTTCAACAGGTAATGGCAGATAATTTGGTGTGGATTTTATGAAAATTGAAAAAAAATAAGGATCTAAATCACCAAATTCAAGACCAAAAGCTAGTGGAACTTCAATTATTTGTGCAGTTTTTTGATTTTCAAACCAACAATGAAATCCGTGAAAAAAATATTTCCAATCACCCATTTTTCCGCGTCCTCTTTTCTCTTCTTTTAATGTATTAAAGGTTAGCAATGGATAGTCTTCAAAAATTGTTATTTTAAATTGTTTTGCTAATTCAAAAATTAATTCCCTGCCTAAGTCTCTATAATCCTTTGCACAGTTTTCAAAGAAATTCTGATGTTTTTCAATTTCTTGATCTGTAATTAATTTAACGATATTAATTTCTGAATTTAAAAGATGAATTCCAACTTGAAATCCTTGCAATTCTTTTTTTAAATTTTGACCAATAGATTCTCGTTGATTTTGGACTGAATTTTCAAAAATAACTTTTAAGGTTTTGGTTCTGGGCATTTTTCTAATTTCTTCTAATGAAGGAATTTGATCAATTGAATCTATTGTTATTATTTCTGTTATTCTTTTCAATATATCAGTTTAAATGATGTAAATAATTTCAATCAAATATATTAAAGAATATTCTAAAATATTCAAAAAAAAAGCCCTTTTCCAAAACTGAAAAGGGCAATTTATAAAGTGTATATTTTAAAATCTCTATTTCGTAAAAGTAAAAATTCCAGGATTACATTTAATCTTATCCAACAAGTTTAGTTATACCACTATTTATGTCAATTTCTGCAAAATTATGTTTTCCCATAACTATAAGTAGTTTGTTGGCATTATATCCTACATATCTTATTTGAGGTTCTCCACGTTTTGGTTCTCCACAAACAGAAATTACATTAGTTTGCCATTTCAATTTATTGCTTTTATAGGCAGATATTGTTTGTAAATCATTTTCAACATAGTAGATAATGTTGTTTTTTTTGATTCCTCTTTTTTGTGTTTTTGCAAAATTTATTTCTGAATCTTTTGAAATTAATGCATTATTGTATTTTTGAGCAATACCAGTTTGTGTTACAATGAAAGTTAACATTGACAGTTTTAAAAAATGTTTCATGTAGGATAGAATTTGGGATTCGTATTCGGTTCAAATATAACTAATTAAAACACATAACAATTTTTTGGAAAGGCAAAAAAAATACCCTTTTTCCGAAATGGGAAAAGGGTAAAATATAGGAGTTAATTTTGCAGAAAAACTATTTTTTCCAGCTAAAAATTCTTGGATTTACAGAAATCATCAGCCATGCCCAATTGTTGGTATGCCCTGCGTCTCCGGCTTTTATGAATTCTAAAGTTTTAGATCCGAACATTTGTGAATATCCTCCTGTTAATGTAATTTCTTTCTTGAAATTAAAGCCTGCAGTAAAGTCAATTTCAGTTCCTAAATAAGAATCAAGTTTTTCGTTTAACGGAGCAACTACATCAGCAGCAGATAAAAATATATGCGGCATTAATGCAAATTGCCATTTGTTTACATTGTAATTCAATTTTAAGAAAGCATCTTGCAAACCAACATTGTTTAAATGATTGCCTACATAAAAATAATCCATATAACCATTAAATGCATGGTTGGTTCCAAAAATTGGATTGAATGATTTAATAACAGTGCTTCCGTCGTTTGTATCTTTTCCTGATAGGAATTCGTATCCTAAACCAGCTTTAAAAGATTCTGATATTTGGTACCCAAAGTTGGCTGCAGCATTCCATGCGCTTACTTTTAGATCTGTACTTTTTCCGGTTTGTCCGTATAACCAAAAATTACTGTCTATTTTACTTTTTTATAAACAAGGTAAGTCCCAAAAGTCTGTTTATAATCAACTAATAATTTAGCATCAGCGTTAGCGTATTCATAACCGGTATTAAGCAATAATAAACTCAAACCAAAGTCATTGTTGAATTGATTATGATACCAGGCATATTGCAAAGTTTTATAACTTGAAATAGTGTAAGGTGTTTGAAGTACATTTTCGGCATTCGAATTATAAGCGCCTCCTAAATCAAGCTTTTGCTTTTCAGTATGATAAGTCACAGTAAACGCATCATGACTTTGTGCTTGCTGTGCCCAGTCCATTTCTCCAAAAATACGCTGGTTATCGTAAGAAAGCACCTGACGTCCCATTCTGGCGCTCCATTTTTCTGTAAAATCATATTGTGCCCAGGCTTCAAAAACAGCAACACCATTTTTATCTGCAGTTGCTGTAGGAGCAACATCTCCCCAGGTTCTGGTATTTTGAAAAGTCAGTTTTACCGTAAATTCATCCTGCTTATAATTGAAATTCAATCTTGAACGTTGCGAAATCTGAGAAGTTCCTTCCTGACCTTCCGGTAAAAGTGTTTTATATCCGTTTCGGTACTCAAAACGAGGTCTAATTTGTAAGTTCACATCTAACTCCTGTGCCTGTACATTTGCACTAATTGTTCCTAATATTATTAGGATGATTATTCTTAGTTTTTTCATAACTGAATTTTTAAATACGAGGCAAATGTAAAAGATTGTCAGGGTTTATTTTGTGATAAAAGTCATACAAATTTATTCATTTTATTGTTTCTTTTTTAATTTATTGTCTATCAATTACTTTTGATAATATTGGTTGTTTTTCATTCATGATTTTCGTGATTGTATAATGCATCCATATTAAGCAAATGAAAGAAAAAACTAAGATAAATATCCATGAACTCGACCAGATTCCGGTTGAAGTAAGCAGGTAACTAAAAATAATTGGTCCAAAAAAGCCGCCCAGTCCTCCAATCATTCCAACCATTCCGCCTACAACGCCCACATCCTGAGGAAAATACTCCGGAATATGTTTGTAAACTGCTGCTTTGCCAATTCCCCATGAAATACCTATCAGGATTACAAGAACAAGAAAAACCCACATATTAGCATCAAATTTAATTACGGTGATACCTTTGGCGAGAAGTTCTTTTTTCTTTACGGTTTGATTTTGATTCACAACAACTTGCTGCCATGAAGTTTTGGTTGGAAAAATAGCATTTTCATTGGTGTTTTCTTTCTTTTGTACAACAGGAAATTCAGTATCCCCAATTTTAATGTTTTCATTTGAGACAGAAGTTATGGTTCCTTTTTTTGTAGCCAAAACACCAGGTCCCGTTGTTGTAATTTCCATTTTCGGAATCATTAATAATGCACTTAAAATTACGGATGAACTTAGAACCCAATACATGATTTTTCTGGCACCAAATTTATCTGATAAATAACCGCCAAAAGCTCTGATAACACCCGATGGCAAACTAAAAAGTGTAGCAAACAATCCGCCCATAACCAAACTGGTTTGATAAACATTCATGAAATTAGGCAAAAGCCATTGCGAATAAGCTACAAAGCATCCGAAAACTAAAAAGTAATAAGCTCCAAAACGCCAAACCCGAGCAGATTTAAGAGATTGAAGCATTTGAGAAACACTTTTTGTATTGTTTTCTATTTTCTTGTTTTTGGCAAAAATTAAAAAGGCAATCCCAATAACAACCAACGCTACACCATAAATTACAGGAAGTATTTTCCAGCCATTTTGTGGATCTTCAATAGAAAAATGATTTAGTAATGAAGGCGCTAAAAAAGTGGTGATAGCGGCACCGGCATTTCCCATTCCGAAGATTCCCAAAGCGCGTCCCTGCCATTCTTTTGGATACCAAATCGATGTATATCCAATACCGACAGCAAAACTGGTACCCACCATTCCAAATAAAAAGCTTAATAACGCAAATGTTATAAAACTATCTGCAAAAGGCAGTAAAAATAAAGGAATTGAGCAAAGTAGCAGCAAAAGTGAAAAAACATATTTTCCTCCAAACTTATCTGTCAGGATACCGATTGGCAAACGCATTATAGATCCGGTCAGAATCGGAATTCCAAGAAGCCATCCCACCTGAACAACGCTCCAGTGAAAGATTCCATTATCAACCAAAAAGGTTACTAAAACGCCATTCAATGTCCAACAGGCAAAACACACAGTGAAAGCCAGGGTATTTAAGAATAAAATTTTGTGTGATTGCGAGAGTGAGTTTGTATTTTTCATAGCACTTATATTTTTCAACAAAAATAAGTACTAAAACGTAGTTAAAAACTGCGAAAACGCAGTTTTTGAAAAATAATTACGTAATTATACGTAGTTTTTATAATAAAGAATACTCAGTGGCTTTATTGGAAAGTTCCATTAAGTTCTTTACTTTCAATTTTTTCATTAAGTTAAAGCGATGTACTTCGGCAGTTCTTTTACTAATTTCAAGAGCTTCGGCGATTTCTTTGTTGCCTTTTCCGGATAATAAAAGTGTCAGGATTTCTTTTTCTCTTTTGGTAATCATCATTTCTTCGCCTAAATTTTGTTTAGGTTCTAATGAAGTTGAAGAGTTTGTTAACTGACTGATTAATATTGAGGAAATGTCACCACTAAAATACTTTCCACCGCCAGCAACGATATGGAGTGCTTTTAAAAATTCTTCTTTACTAGAACCTTTCAATAAGTATCCATCGGCTCCGGCCTTAATAGATTTTAGTACATATTCTTCAGACTCGTGCATGGAAAGCATAATAATTTTTACGTTATTATTATCGCTTCTAAGTTTTTCTACTAGTTCGATACCTGTAAGATTTGGCATGCGAATATCTGCTATAAGTAAATCCGGTTTACTGCTTGCAACCACTTCAAGAGCATCGGCACCATCAATAGCTTCGCCTACAACCTCGATGTTTGCTTCGTTTTCTAATAAAGATTTTATTCCATCTCTTACAAATACATGATCATCTGCCAGTACAACTCGAATAGTATTACTCATGATTTACTTAATTTTGATTCTAAGTTTTTACGTATATTCATCTATAAATATTAGGCTAAGATACGTAATTTTTTAAATTAGAAAATGTGTCAATTAGAAAATGTGCCAATTTGATAATGTGTCAATTTGATAATTAGAAAATTGTTTGTAGACTTTTGTCTAATTTTTTGTGAAGAAAAATTTTGTTATGTTTTTTTATCTCAATGGAGGAGGGATCACACTTGTAACTTGACAAAGATTGGCGATTTTGATTGCGGAGCTTCTTGTGTGATCTCTCCTCCGTCGAGATGACAAGATTGTAGAATATCGGAATTTTAAATTGTCTAATTGTCTAATTTTTATATCGGAATATTAAAAGTAATCCTCGTTCCTTCACCCGGAATCGATTTAATAAAAACGCGTCCGTTGATGTATTGAATTCTTTCTTTCATGAACAATAATCCCATACCGGATTCGCTATTGCATTTTTTATCTACAGTGTGAATATCAAAACCTTTTCCGTTGTCGTCTACAATAATACTTAGGAGCGTATCGCTATGCGAAAGCTGCACAATAATATGTGATGATTCAGCATATTTTATGGCATTGTTGATCGCTTCTTGCGTAAGGCGATAGATGTTAATTTCGATTAAAGAATCTAAACGCTGGCTGAAATCGGTTTTGTTGTAAAACAAGATTTCTTTTCCGGTAAGTTTTGAAAGTTCCTGTGTAAGTTTCGACAGAGAAGAAACAATGCCGTGATCGCTTAGTTCCGGAGGCATTAAATTAAAAGTTGCCGTACGAACTCCTTTGATAATATCCAGTGATAATTTTTTAAGATATTCAATTTTTTGAGCCGCTTTTTCCTTGTCGTCGAGATTAATGCTTTCTAAGCTAAACTTTAATCCTGTGAGCATCTGTCCAATTCCGTCGTGAATTTCTTTCGCAATTCGGTTTTGTTCATTTTCTTGATTTTCAACAATTTTGCTCGAAATAATTTTCTGTTGATTGATTTTTTCGGTACTGTTTTCAATATTCAGACGTTCTACTTCGCGCTGTGCTTTTTTGCGTTCGGTAATGTTAAAACAAACAATTAAAAGTTCGAGTTCGTCTTTTTTTATGGTTACGGGAACCATTGATAAATCAAGCCAGATAGTCTGTGCTTCTTTATTGATGATTTTAATTTCGCCCTGCCAGCCGCTTCTGTGCTTTTCAAAAATAATGCGATCGATATTAAGCTGTTCTTTTTCGTCGGTAGTTAAAACTTCCGAGAATTTTTTATTAGATGAAAACTTAGTGTAATTCAAAAGCTTGGCAAATTTTTCTCCAATATGTATAATCGAACCATCGGGAGCAATACGGCAATAAAGCAGCGTATTTTCCATGGCATAATTCAATGATTTTAATTCTTTTACAGAGTTTTCTTTTATCTCACTGATAATTTCAGTGTCGTAGGCCAATTTTAAAGCTTTCTTTTCTGAAGATAAAAGCTTGGCAATCAATCTCTCAATTTTTTTATTGGTAGGTTTAAAAATAAAGAAAAATTCCAAAAGCAAAATGAGTAGGGTGAAGCCAAAAATCCAATATTCTATTCTGCGTTGTTCCGTAACTTTCTCGTGTGCTTCAAGATCGTATTGTGTTACAATTTGATTCATTTTCGAAAGAAAAACACCTTCGTTTTTTAGAATAATTTCTACTAGTTTTTGATTGTTGGCTATTTTGTTTTTTTGTGCTAAATTCAACAGAAGCAAATCTGTTGTTTCTGCAATTTTCGAAAAATTGGGTTTTACTTCAATATATAATTTAGCAAGCGTTTCACTTTTTTCTTTTGGAAAAGCCAAACTATCATTGCCGTTTTCCAGCGAGTTTTGCGTGTTTTTCCAAAGCGATAAAACATTCTTTAAATGTGAAATTTGTTTGGAAGAAACAGTATCAGCAACATAATGAAGAATCAGAACTTCTTTAACAATCTTCTGGCTCAGCATTCTTTGCTTTCCGGAAATATTAATGATTTTAGAATCGCTTAATTGTTGATTTAGATTGTATTGAACTAAAACCTGACTAACAATAATAGTTACTGCAATAGTTAGAAGAGCAAAAAAATACAGACGGCGTAAATTTTTGAAAGTAATTTTATCTGCAGTTTCCTGATTGTTTTTTTTCATTATACTAATTTACAACCCTAAAGACGCTTTTATCAAATTTAAATTTTCTTCGGTATAATTGATTTTTAAAGCTTCCTGATGTCCTTTGTCTGACATTTTATCCCAGGTTTTTTTGATGATATTTTTTAGTTTTTCCTCGTCGTGTTTATGAACAAAAGGATCCAGATAATATTCTAAAAAAACCAAGCAAATAACGTCTTCAAGTAATTGGGTTTCGTTGTCTTTTTTAAGCAGTTTTTTTTCAATTAAAAAAGAAACACGATCAATAAATTCTTGGTTGTATCCTGCTTTTTCTAAGATTTCGGCAGTAGTTTTGGCGTGAAATTTTTTCAATTCTTCTCTCCATTTCAAATAACCTACACGATCCATTGGGTAAGATTCACGTGCCACTTTCCATCGGCAAATATGCTGCGCTTTTGAGGCAATTTGCACTTCTTCTGAAGCCTCGGGTTCAAATTGCATCAATCTTTCGTACATCCTGTTAGAATATAATAATTCCTTCGGATATTCAGTATTTTGATCGATTTCGATATTCGGATCCTGAGCGTTTTCGGCATCAATCCATTCGCTTGCTTTTTGAAAAGGTGTAGTCATTGTTGGTAGATAATAGATTTCAAATATACGTAAATTAGTAGAAAAGTCGAAAGACAAAAGTGAGATGAAAGAAGCAAGAAGCAAGATGATAAAAATTTTCAGATCTTGCTTCTTGTTTCTTGCCTCTTAAAGCTCTCTAATCTACAAAACCAACGAATACTTGATCGTCAACAATTTTAATTGGATATGTTGCAATTTTTAAATCATCATCTCCATTTAAATTTGAACCATCAACCAATGAAAAGGTTTTTTTGTGCATCGGGCAGGCAATTTTCGGAATATCATCTGTTGATCCCGTCATTCCTCTTGCCAAAACCATTTCCATTTTATGCGGACAGGCATTTTGACAAGCGTACCATTCGTTACGGCGTGCAAAATTAAAAATGGCGATTTGTTTGTTTTTGTATTTGATACAGCCACCGCGATTGGTTGGAAAATCTTCTACTTTTCCGGCTTTGAACCAAATTGTAGCATCGCTTGGATGAACGGTTTCGTATTGATTTAAGATTTCTTCCATTTTAATAATTTTTTTGTTCCTGTTTCTTATCCCTCTTTTTACAATCATGAGAGTTATGATGGCGCAGTAAAAAAGAGGGTAAGAAGGACAGCAAACGTTTGTGATATTTTTTTATTTTTTTTGGAGCTGAATTTTTTAATTAAAAATTGAGAATTAAAAATTTTTGAAAGCTATGTGTGTTTAAACTAAGTGAAATGCCTTTATCCACTTCTATAAGCTATGTTTCTATGTGTTTAATAAATTATTGGCAAAGCTAAGACCATGCTTTTGGCGCTTTTTGATCTCGTAACGGAACAAAAACAACATTGTCATCTTTCTCGTCAGAGTTTACAAAATGGTTGAAACGTTTTAATAATCTTGGTTTTTCAAGAACTTGTTTCCATTCGCATTCAAAAGTGTTTACCAGAGTCTGCATTTCAGCTTCCAGCGTTTCGCAGATTCCTAAACTATCCTCGATAATTACTTCTTTCAGATATTCTAAACCTCCGTCAAGTTTTTCTAACCAGGTCGAAGTTCGAATCAGCGGGCCAGCCGTGCGGATGTAATACATTAAAAAGCGATCCATGTATTTGATAACAGTTTCTTTATCAATTTTTTCGGCTAATAAAACAGCGTGTTTTGGGTTGGCACCACCATTTCCGGCAATGTATAAATTCCAGCCGCCTTCAACAGCGATAAGTCCGAAATCTTTTCCGCGAGCCTCGGCACATTCGCGAATACAAGCCGAAACACCACCTTTTAGTTTATGTGGAGAACGAATTCCTTTGTATCTGTTTTCCAGTTCGATTGCAAATCCTGCGCTGTCGTCCATTCCGTAACGGCACCATGCATTTCCAACACAGCTTTTTACGGCACGAAGCGATTTTCCGTAGGCATGACCACTTTCAAAACCATTATCTATTAATATTTTCCAGATTTTTGGTAAATCACTTAAATGTGCACCAAATAAATCAACACGTTGAGCGCCTGTAATTTTAGTGTACAAATCAAATTGTTTGGCAACTTCTCCAATTACAATTAATTTCTCAGCGGTAATTTCACCACCGGCAACTCTTGGTACAACAGAATACGTTCCGTTTCGTTGAATATTAGCCAAAAATCTATCGTTTGTATCTTGAGTTGTAACGTGTTTATTCGCAGTATCGTTGTAAATACTAGAGAATATTGAGGCAACAACCGGTTTGCAAATTTCACAGCCATCGCCTTTGCCATGATGATCAATGACTTCATAAAAATTTTCATATTTATTGATTTTTACCAAATCGAATAATTCCTGACGGTTATAACTAAAATGCTCACAAATCACTTCTTTTACTTCTTTTCCTAAAGATTTTTGTGTGGCTTTTACCAAATCAGAAACCATTGGTTTACAGCCGCCACAGCCAGAAGTGGCTTTGGTATGTTTTACAACATCAGAAAAACTAGAACAGGTTTCATCTAAAAGTGAACAGCAAATTGCACCTTTAGTCACATTTTCGCAAGAACAAATTACGGCGGTGTCCGGTAAATCCATCACACTTCCTAAACTTGAACCTTCAGATCCATCACGAGAACCTAAAATTAAATCTTCCGGATTTTTAGGCAAAGCCATTGCATTGCTGTAAATCTGAAAAAGTGAATTGTAATCGCTGGCATCTCCAACTAAAATTCCGCCTAACAGAGTTTTAGAATCTTTGGTAATGTTGATTCTCTTGTAAATTCCGCTCAATTTATTCTCATAAACAATTGCGGTTACCTCATTATTTTCGATAAAAGGGTCACCAAAACTCGCCACTTCAACACCAATTAGTTTTAATTGAGTCGACATATCGATGGTTTCTCTCATGGTTTTTGTACCATTTAAGATTTGCTCTGCAGCGACATCAGCCATTTCGTAACCTGGAGCAACAAGTCCGTAAATGTTTTGATTGTATAATGCTACTTCGCCAATGGCATAAATAGAAGGATCTGATGTTTGCATTTGATTGTTTACCACAACACCACCTCGTAAACCGACTTCAAGTCCTGAAACTCGAGCTAATTCGTCGCGAGGTTTAATTCCGGCAGAAATAACCAACATATCCACTTTTAACAATTCGTCATCTGCAAACATCATTCCCGTTATGCATGTTGCACCGTCAATATATTGCGTGGCTTTGTTAAGATGAATGCCAATATTTAATTCTTCAATTTTAGATTGCAGCATATCGCTGGCGCCTTTGTCTAATTGTCTTGGCATCAAACGTGGTGCAAATTCCACAACATGTGGATTCAAACCCAGATCTCTTACTGCTTTTGCAGCTTCCAATCCTAATAATCCTCCACCCAAAACTGCAGCTTCTGTCGCACCTTTTTGTTTTATTTTTTTAGCGTAAGCCATAATCGCATCCAGATCTTCGATAGTTCTGTACACAAAAACACCTTCTTTTTCTACACCATCAATTGGTGGTACAAAAGCCGATGAGCCAGTTGCAAGAACTAAGTAATCGTACGTATGTGTTTTTTCTAAATGAGTATGGATTGTTTTTTCAGATCGGTTAATATCTGTAATTAATTCAGAAGTGTTAAGAATAATGTTGTTTTCTGTGTACCAGTTACTTGTTGATAATGATAAATCATCTGCTGTTTTTCCTCCAAAGTACTCACTTAAGTGAACTCTGTCGTAAGCGCGCCTTGGCTCTTCACCAAAAATGGTAATCTGATACTTTTCCTGTCCTGATTTTGCAATGAATTTTTCGCAAAATTTATAACCAACCATGCCGTTTCCAACTACTATTACTCTTATCATGATTTCTTTAATTAAGTATTACTACGCAAATATAAGTATTTATACTTATAAAATACGTATTGTATTTAATTTTTTAATTAAGATATCTTTAATGTAATTACGTATTTAGCCGTAATCTTTTACGTAGTGGGCGTTTCTAGTGAATTATTGTAATAGAAATTATTTAAAATTTGAAAACATTCTAAATAAGAGTTTCAAAAAAATGTTGTAAATTCATAAGAATTTTATATATGTTTTTCGATAAGCAAATATTCTTAATAAAATCGTTATGAAAAATATAATTTCACTATTGCTGTTGTTTTCTTTAATTGTGAGCTGTAAATCTACTGTGGGCAAAAGTTCAGATCCACAGACTACTTCTGAATATGGAACTCAGGAAGACGAGATGAAATATTATTTTACAGCAACCGGAAACGAACCTTTTTGGGGATTGAAAATAGGGAATGATGAAATTATTTTCACGTCGTTGATTACCGGAAAAGAAAAAATTATTTTCCCCTCTGTTGAAGCCATAAAAGCAATGGATGCCAATGTAAGGATGTATAAAGTAAGTAATGAAACTTCTACAGCAACAATTGCGATTCAGCAATTGGAATGTCAGAATTCAATGTCGGGAGCAATTTCTCCTTATAAAGTTACAGTTGAAATAAAGAACAACTCCGAATTAGAAGCTGAAAAACTGAGTGGCTGTGGAAAATATAATACAGATTACCGCTTGCATGATATTTGGGTTTTGGAAGAATTAAATGGATTTAAAGTTTTTATAACCGATTTTCAAAGAGAATTACCAAGAATTGAAATTAATTCTGCAGAAAATAAATTTATGGGTTATGGCGGCTGTAATGCAATTAGCGGTACTATATTTTATGAAAAGGATTTGCTAAGATTCTCAAAAGTTGTTTCGACTTTAATGGCTTGTGCACCAGGAAATAAAGAAAGCGAATTTGTAAAAGCGCTTCAAAATGTAACAACTTATAAAATAGGTGATAATAAATTAATGCTTTCTAATCCGTCCGGGAAATTATTGGTTTTTAAAAAAGTGGATTAGAACCTTACTTTAAAATGTCTTAATATGTTTTAAAAAATCTTATTCCATATAAAGGATACTTTCAAGTCAGAATATTTTTGTAAAATAAAACTTATAAAAATATTTTACATGAAAAGGATTTTAATGTTATTTATTGCAGGTTCATTGGCTTTTGGCTGTAAATCTGCTAAAGAAACAAATGCAACAGTATCGACTAACGAAAAGGCAATTGAAAAGAAATTGCAGCAAACATGGGTTTTAGAAAATTTAAACGGTAAAGTAGTTACTGATAAAGACTTTTCAAGCTTACCAAAAATTGCAATGAATCCAGCAACGTTTTCAGGTTCAACAGGATGTAATGCTATCAAAGGGAATTTATTATCTAAAGGCGAAGGACAAATTCAGTTTTTAAATCTTACGTCAGAAACTAAAAAATGTGATGCAAAAAAAGAAGCTGAATTTTTGCAGTTGTTGAGAACAAATTCAGGTTATTCTATTAAGGAAAATAAATTATTCCTTTCAAACCAATTTGGATTAACAATGTCATTCAAAAAAGGTTAATTCAAAAAGTTAAAGTTAAGAAGTAGAAAGGCTTCACTATTATTAGTGAAGCCTTTTTTTATTGGGTGTTGCGAGGAACGAAGTAATCTCATTTGTTAAATCGACAAAAGTTTACAGGCGTGATATTTCGAACGCCGATGACGCAGATTCGCAAGCGAAAACACGGATTTGCGCGGATTTTTTTGTTTAGCTAAATAAAGATTTACGCAATGACAATTATTGCGTAAAAAAATCAGCGCAAATCCGTGTCTTCGCTTTAGCGAATCAGCGTCATCCGCGTTCTATCTCGTAATATTATTCCGGTAATTCTTTTGGATCTTCTTCTTCCTCAATAAAATCAAGTTCTAAAGCTCTTACAGTCTGAACTGCATTTCCTGCAATACCACGTATCGAACCATACATTCCTAAAGTATTGTGCACTACTTTTTCAATTTGTTTTTCGCGTTGTTTCCAAATTCTTTGCATCGCTCTTTTTTCGGCATCAAGATCGCCTTGCATTTGCGTGAAGCCTTCTACAATTCCTTCAATTTGTAAACGGAATTCGTTGCTGGTTAAAAAATCATACAACATCGACATTTTATCACCTTTGTTTTCCTGAGCCTGAACCGCCTGACTTACCTGAATTAAAGACTGACGCAAAACAGCGCTCAAACCTTTAAATTCCTCATAAGTACAAATCCAGATTCCGTCTCGCATTCCCATACGGTCCATTCCGGCAGGCATAACTTCGGTAACCAAAACCCCAATATTGGCTCTTTTTAGTCTGATATCATTTTTAAATTTCTCAATCCACGCAGGCTGAAAAGATTTTGTGCGCTTGCTTTCGTAATAAATAGAACCACAATTTTGCAATTCGCGCGTGTTTACAATTTGAAGACAATCAGCTCCGTTTGCGCCTTTTTTAACTTCGTCAATACTGTCAAGCGGAAAATTATTTGCCAGCCATTCTTCAATCGCCAATTCCATTACTTCGCCTTGCAATTGCATAGAACCTTGCTCTTGCTTGCGTTTCATTTCTTCGATCAGCTTTTTTTGATCGTCAGATTGTTTTTGGTATTCTTTTATTTTAAGTTCGTTTTTTTCTTCTTCCTGTTTACGGATTTTGTCGCGTTCTAAAACTAAAGTCTCGTTAAGTTGTTTTTGAGCTTGTGCTTCAATAGCGTCTTTCATCTCCAGTTTTTCACGTTGAAGCTTCAAAATTTCGCCTTCCATTTTATTTAGTTCCCGAAGTTTCTCAGATTTTTCAGAAAGTTCTTTTTCCATTGCAACCAAACGATCTTTGTTTTCTTCGTCGAGTTTGGTTTTTATTTTTTCGGTAATTTCTTTTTCGGCTGTCTTTTTTTCACGTTCCAAACGTTCAGCAAAAAGTTCATTTTCCTGTTTCTTTTTGGCTTCAAACTCAGCTTTAGCTTTTTCTAATTGCTCGTTTTTAAGTTCTAATTCTTGTTTTTGAGCATTGGCTTTTTGTTGATATTCTTTACGGATACTATCTTCCAATTGATGTTTTAGAATATCATTTACATCGATTGTAGTTCCGCAATTTGGACACTGAATTGAAGATTGCTCTGCCATTTTATTGATTTTATTTAGATAATGTAATAATTTGCTAAGGTATCTAAAAGTTCATTCTTTTTAGGGAATTTACTTGTGATAAATTGTAACTTTTTTGCCACGAATTGCACTAATTGTATTTGTGTTTCTTTCTGCTAACCGGTGCAATTTAATTCCTTTAAGCTTTTAGTTTTTACGGATTTCCATAATTTAATTAATCTCGCAAAGACGCAGAGTCGCAAAGTTTTTCGTTCGTCGAAATGAGAAGATTGGGGTTACTTTACGTTTCAAGGGATTAAAAATCCCTAGCTACAAAATAAATCATTCCTACGGAATTTTATAAAGAGTTCCGGAGGAACGGATCATATTGTAGGGATGGATTTTAATCCATTCTACGCACGTTTTTTAAAATTCAATAAAAAAGCAACCGCTGCTTTTGTGATTTCAGAATCGTCTTCTTTTGAAGTGATTAAAGAAACATCAGTATACAAATTGACTTTCTTTAATTCGATAAAACCAATTTCCGGATCCTTATTGTTTCTGGCAATATTAGACGGAACAATCGAAATTCCCAAGCCATTTTTTACCAATTGCACAATAGAATTAATATTGTTAGATTCATGAACAACCTTCGGCGTAAAGCCATAAAACGCACAAAGTTGCAGTAAAACTTCGTGATAATGCGGTGCGTAATCTTTATTGAAAAACACAAAAGTTTCGTCTTTTAAATTCGGGATTTCTTTTTCAGAAATAATTTGGATGGAACTTTTGTTATAAACCACCGAAAAACCGTCCTGAAACCACAATTGTGATTTTATTTTGGGAGATTTTATTGGAGAACGAATAATTCCCAATTCGATTTTTCCTTGTTCTAAAGCTGCAATTTGTTTGGTCGTTGAAACTTCAAATAATTTAAAATTTACATATGGAAATTGTTCTTTGAGATGTTTTATTAATTCTGAAATTACTTCAGCATAAATCGAACTGATGTAAGCGATTCTGAATTCGCCCGAAACATTCTCGGCTATTTTTTTTGTTTTGATACAAATGTGTTCCAGATTCTGAAAAAGTTCTTTTACTTCTTTTTCGAAATATTTTCCGGCTTCGGTTAGTTCGACTTTTTTGTTGTTTCTAATAAACAAGCGTGCCTGGATTTCTTCTTCTAACTCCATAATCTGACGGCTCAAAGGCGGCTGTGAAATGAAAAGTTTTTCGGAAGCTTTGGTAAAATTCAGTTCTTCGGCTACAGCCAAAAAATATTTAAGATGACGTAATTCCATAAATACCTATTAAGTATTAATAATTGACAAAATAAGTATTTTTGAAGTATATATGAAAGGAATACTTTTGAAAAAAATGTTTCACGCGGATTTGGCAGATTTAAGCAGATAAGCGCAGATTTTTTATTTAGCTTGTGAAGAGTAAAAAAATCATTTTTAATCTGCCTTAATCTGCCAAATCTGCGTGAAAACCTAAAAACAGAAAAACTATGAAAAAATCAACCATTGCAGAAATCAGGGAACGTTTTGATAATGATGTCGAACGATTCTCGAATTTAGAAACCGGACAAGTGGCGACAATCGACGCCACTATTTCTTTAGAATTAATTACAGAAGCTTCAAAAAGAATTGTTCCCGATGCAAAAAACGTTTTGGATATTGGCTGTGGAGCCGGAAATTATACCTTAAAAATGTTATCTAAAGTTCCGAACTTGAATTGCACTTTGGTCGATTTGAGTTTGCCGATGTTAGAACGTGCTTTTGAAAGAGTTTCGGCAGCAACCAACGGAAAAGTAGAAGTGAAGCAAGGTGATATTCGCGAAGTTGATTTACAAGAAAATCATTTTGATGTTATTTTGGCCGGAGCGGTTTTGCATCATTTGCGTGACGATCAGGATTGGGAAACGACTTTTGCTAAGATATTTAAATTGCTAAAACCAGGCGGATGTTTAATGATTTCAGATTTAATAACTCAAGACACAGAATTATTAAACGAATATACCTGGCAGCGTTATGGTGATTATCTTGAAGGAATTGGTGGTGCGGAATATCGCCAGAAAGTTTTGGATTATGTAGAAAAAGAAGATACACCAAGATCAATGAATTACCAATTGGATTTGATGAAAAAAGTAGGTTTTAAAAGTGTTGAAATTTTACACAAGAATATGTGTTTTGGTGCTTTTGGCGGGATTAAATAGTTTTTTTGCCACGAATTCACGAATTTATTTTTTTTAATCTATCCGCAATGTATTGGATTAATTCGTGAATTCGTGGCTAAAACTTATACAGTTTCTTCTGTAGGAGCAGGAAATTTATTCCTTAAATCAAAAACCAATTGCGAAGGACCATTTTGCTGTAAATAATCTAACTTTTCAACGGCTTCTTCAAGAGTAGGAATCTGGCCTGCAGGAATCCACCACATTGCAGTGTGCGCTTTTCCGAATTTTAAAAACCATTCTTTTCGACGTTTTAAAAATTCACTGTGAAACGTTTTGTACATGTAATGTTCTAAGGTTTCGATGTTTTCCCAAACAGAAACGTTCACAATTATTTGCTCGTCATTGTATGGGTTTAAGTTTGTTGCATTAGAGCTTTCGTCTTTTAGCCGCCATACAAATCCTTCGCTTTTTTCGGCCAGGGTATTTACAAGATCTAAATTGTCTACAAACTCTTTCATGATTGGGTCATTAATATCGACTCCTTTCATTTTTGCGATATTGATTTCGGCAAGATGATATTGGTTCATTTTTAAATATTTATATGAAGCAAGTTAGTTTTTTGAAATCTAATTATTGTAACTATTTATAAAGATTGTGTTGTTTTATAAACCAGAATAGGAGAGGAGACTAAACTTTCGCTTTGTTTGATAAAATCCTGTAAATAAGGTTGGTTATTGTGAATGTCAAGACCAGCCTGATCTTTCCATTCTTCCCAAATAATAAATACATTTTCGGTTGTGTGAAGGTCGTAGCGAATGCAGGCGTCTTCTTTTCTGGTTTGGATAACTAAATTTTGAACCAGGTTTTTGACTTCTTCAATGTTTTCCTGCTTGCTTTTTATAATTGCGGTAATTGAGATCATATTATAAAGTTTTAAAAGTTTTTTCTAAGTGCTTTGTATAATTTTCTTTAAAGATGACAATGTTTTCTGCAGTTGCACCTTTTTCAACGTCATGAAAGTGGAAACTGTTTAGTTTTTCCATTCCTGTAAATTTATTCATTTTATGGAAACCAAACATAGCTCCGTCGTCTACAGATGTTTCTTCGAAGAATTCTCCCGGAAGTGTGAAAGCTGTTGCAGGCGCATTCCAGCTTGTGGTAAGCATGTATTTACGTCCGTGTAATTGTCCGCCGGTTCCGTAATTAATGTCGGGATTTGTTCTGGTTCTTCCGTCGCTTTTGTAGATTCCTTTGTTGTGTCCGGCTGTAAAAACGTCGTCAATGTATTTTTTGAAAAGGTTTGGCAATTGAAACCACCAAACCGGTGTGTGATAAACTACAACATCGGCCCAAACGAATTTTTCGACTTCTTCGTCAAGATTAAAGTCTTGTTTGATGTCGGTTGTTTTGATTTCGAATTGCTTGCTGTTTGTTAAGTATTCGATTGTCCAGTCGGTAACGGTTTGGTTGAATTTTCCGCCTGAATGTGCGAAATTTTGACTTCCGTTGATGATAAATATTTTCTTCATTTTTCTTGTTTTCTTATGAATTCGTGAGTGTGAGGGATAGAGGCGGTATCCTTTTGTGAAGTGGAACGGAACAAAAGATATAGCCGAAAGCCCGACCCGGAGGGACACACCCTGATTATTTTATTGTGAGTGTAATTTTTTAAACACATAGAAACATAGGTTTTTGCTTTGTGTTTAGAGAATGTAAAAAGAAACTAGTTTCTCACACATAGCTTAGCTTTGTCAAGCTTTGTCAAAGTTTAAAACTTTGACAAAGCTCAGGAATGCTTTTCAAATTGCTATTGGCTATGTTTCTATGTGTTTAAATATATTTTAAATGAGATTATTTAACTTTAGAAATTGCCTGATTAATAAAATCTAATTCAGAATCAGATAAATCAAAATCCATTGCTTTTGCGTTTGAAATGGCTTGTTCTGCATTTCTGGCTCCGGCCAAAACTATTGTGATTCCTTTTTGTAAAGTCGTCCAGCGTAAAACCAATTGCGAAATTGAAATGTGTTTTGCATTTGCCAGAGAACTTAATTCCTCGACCAACGTTTTTACTTTTTGAAGATCGAACTGACCGAAATATCCGTTTCTGTGATCGTTGTCTTTTAGTTTGCCGTCTGTGAAATATTTGCCGGTTAAAAGACCTCTTTCCATCGGGCTGTAAGCAATGATTCCGATCTTTTCTTTTAGCGTAAGCGGAATTAAATCGGTTTCAATTTTACGGTTCAGCATGCTAAACGGAACCTGATTTGAAGCTAATTTGATTGTTTTTTGTGCTTCCTGAATTTGCGAAACACTATAATTGCTAACTCCGGCTGCTTTGATTTTTCCTTGTTGAATAAGGGTTTCCAAAGCTTCCATCGTTTCGTGAATTGGCGTTGTAGAATCTGGCCAGTGAATTTGCAATAAGTCGATATAATCGGTTTGAAGGCGTTTTAAACTTTCTTCGACTTCTTTGATAATGTTGGCTTTTGAAGCGTATTTATAAATTGGAATTTTTTTCCGTTGTCATCGGCATCGAAAAAGAAATCGCCTTTTTGGTTATTGCTTCCGTCCCAAACCAAACCGAATTTTGTCAGTAATTGTACTTTTGAACGATCGTGAGATTTTAGAGCTTCGCCGATCATTTCTTCACTTAAACCAAATCCGTAAAAAGGAGCGGTGTCGATTGTGGTAACGCCGTTGTCGATTGAAGCGTGAATGGATGCGATTGAATCTGCTTTTTCATTTCCGCCCCACATGTTTCCGCCAATGGCAAATGCGCCGTATGTAATAGTTGATAATTCGAGTTCGCTATTGCCTAATTTTCTATATTCCATAATGTTGTATTTTAAATCTTAAATTTCACTTGGCAAAATTATACCATTTTTGTGGGTATAAAATTGTATATATTTGTCTTTTTTATGTAAATTTGCATCTTCAAATAATTTTTATCGTTATGAAAAAAGAAAATTTATACGAGCCTTTTTCTGTTTCTTTTGAAACTCTTGATGAATATCCGGATGTTGGAGATCGTCATAATTTCTTTGAGTTGGTCTATATTTTAGACGGAACAGGAAGGCAATGTATCAACAAAAATATTTTTGAATATGATGCTGGACATATGTTTTTATTAACGCCTGAGGATTGTCATAACTTTACAATTGAGACCAAAACGGAATTCTTCTTTTTGAGATTTAATGATATTTATTTGAAAAACTCAAGCCTGCAAAATGAGAATATTCAGCGTTTAGAATATATTTTGCAAAATGCAAATCATCAGCCGGGCTGTATTTTGAAGAATCAGGCAGATAAATGTTTGGTAAAAGTGATGGTTGAAGCAATTATTCGTGAACATCAGGATAAAGATGTTTATAATAAAGAATTGATTCAGCAATTGGTAAATACACTTATTATTGTTGTGGCACGAAATATTGCCAAGTATTTACCGGAGCAGGTAAATATTGGGTGTGAGGCTAAAGCGATGGATATTTTGCAATATATCCAGAACAATATTTATTATCCCGAAAGAATTAAAGCAGAATCACTTAGTGAGTATTTCGGAATTTCGAATACGTATTTAGGACGTTATTTTAAGAAACATGCTAACGAAACGATGCAGCAATATATTAGCAATTATAAAACGAAACTGATCGAACATCGTTTGCAATTTAGCGATAAACGTATTAACGAAATTGCGTATGAATTTGGCTTTACGGATGAAAGTCACTTTAATAAATTCTTTAAAAAACAGAGAGGGAATAGTCCTTCGGAGTTTAGGAGAACGATTCGTGTTAGTGCTTGATAAATTGGCACACGGATGACGCGGATTCGCAAGCGAAAACGCGGATTGTGGCGGATTTTTTTGTTTTAATCTTGATTTTCTTTGCCGGTAATGAAGTCGAAATGTTCTGTTTTGCCTGTTTTTAGGTTGTTGATTTCGTTTTTTAGAAGTTCTTCTAAGGATTCAGCAACTATATTTCGTTCCCAGGATTCGTTTTGAAGTTCTATGATTTGACCAAATTTTCCTTTTTCTGCCGGATCTGTATCGTAGAGTAAATAATCTCCATTTCGTCCTGTTGCAAACGGAATCCATTTTGGATTTGCGTAATTGTCTGTCTTGATTTTTTCTAAGTCTATTTCTAATTCGGGAAGATCGTCTTCGTCAAATTGTAAATCTTGTATTGAATTCCATTCTTCTGCAATGTCTTCAAAAGGAATAAGATCGTATGTCCAATTGCTTATCAAAAACTGAAAAGCAGAAGTTACGGCATCATATTCTACATTTTGAACTTTGTAAAAGTTTTGAAGCGCGGGCGGAATTGTGATTTCATCTTCTAAGACTGAATGTTGTTCTAATTCTTCTGGAGAAATACCGTCTGTAAGATTGTAATAATCATTATCTGTTGCTACAATTTTATTAATTTCGGTAATCCATTCCTGCCATAATGATTCGAATTCTTTAAATTCCGGATCAACTGGTGTTTTGGCTTTCTTTTCTTTTTCCTGATATGCAGCGATGTCAATAGCTGTTGTTTTATCATCTTCTTTATTGAACCACACACTTATACCATTAAGAATAAAGGCACCGCTGTCATCTCCCTTGTAAAGTTTTACGAGTTGATTTTTATTGGATTTATAAAATTGAAATAGTTCTTGATTTTCAAAAATGAATTGACCTGTAAATGGGTTTTTCGAACAAAAATCGTAATTACCATAATTCAGATCGAGTAATAAATTTTCTGCTTTTACTCCTTCTTTAGAAAATGCAATAATGCCAAAATCATCCCAGGTATAAATATGGTTATGTTGTTTTTTTAAATGTCGACAATCTCCCAAAATCTTTTTTAAGCTATCTATATCAATCGGAAATTGAATTGTAACATCATTAATTGTAAAATCTGTTTTAGAAAGTGAAAGCTTTGTCAAAGTATTATTTCTTTAAGGGATTACTAAGAAAATTAAATGATCTTTTTGATTACACGAAGGTTGTGCGTGTGCTTATTTAATTCAGGATTGTAAATTCCTAAGTGGTCTAAACGGTCAATGCGTACTTTTCCACTGGCGTGAATGATGTAATTATTTTCCATTATGATACCAACGTGAATGATATTTCCTTCTTCGTTATCAAAAAAGGCTAAATCTCCTGGTTCACTTTCTTCGATGAAGCTTAAAGGTTCGCCATCAAGTGCTTGCTGAGATGCGTCACGATGAATTTTGTATCCGTTTAGTTTGTATACCATTTGTGTAAAACCGGAACAATCGATTCCAAATGGTGTTTTTCCGCCCCAAAGATAGGGAGCATTTAAATACATAAAAGCAGTATTTATGAGTGCACTTTTAGGTTTAATGCCGCTGGTTTTTGTTCCTTCAAAATCAAAATTTGAAGTATTGATTTCGGTATTGTTTAAAAAAGATAAGGATGCGCCAAGCGGAATTGGTAATAATAAGTTGTCCGGCGCACTAATATAATCAATCAGGTCGGCATTAAGAATAATAGCTTCTTTGCTTAATTGGTTATAATTTGCTTCGGAAATTACCTGATATTGTTTCGAATCTACCCAGCCTTCATAATCATCAAACTGAATCTTTATTCGCGCCCATTGATTTTGACGTTCTAAAATTTCGATGTGTTCGCCAAACAAAAGTTGTGTAACGATTTCACTTCTGTCACTTGGCTCAGATCGAACAGGTACTATGGCTAGATTGCAAATTCCGAACATTTAGGGTAATTTATAAGTTGAAAATTAGGAGTTATTTTTTTAATAAACAACTCCTAATTTAATATTTTGTTTAAGCTCTTTCGATAACAATTGCCGAAGCACCGCCACCACCGTTGCAAATTGCAGCAGCTCCGGTTTTGGCATTATTCTGTTCTAAAACATTCAGTAAAGTTACGATGATTCTTGCTCCCGAACATCCAAGAGGATGTCCTAAAGAAACAGCGCCACCATTTACGTTTACTTTTTCGTTATCTAAATTAAGGATTTTTGAATTGGCCAAACCAACAACAGCAAATGCCTCGTTGAATTCGAAATAATCAACATCGCCAATTGCAATTCCTGCTTTGTCTAAGGCTTTTGGTAACGCTTTTGCAGGGCTTGTTGTAAACCATTTTGGCTCTTGTGCAGCATCTGCATATCCTTTTATGTAAGCCAAAGGTTTTAATCCTAATGCATTTGCTTTTTCTTCAGACATTAAAACCAAAGCGGCAGCTCCGTCATTTATTGTTGAAGCATTTGCAGCAGTAACTGTTCCGTCTTTTGTGAAAACAGCACTTAATGAAGGGATTTTATCTAATTTGACATTAGTATATTCTTCATCTTTTGAAAAAATAACGGGTTCGCCACGTCTTTGCGGAACTTCTACAGAAACAATTTCGTTATCGAATTTTCCGGCATCCCAGGCTTTT
The DNA here is from genome assembly GCF_979258275.1 of Flavobacterium sp. AC274. Taxonomy (NCBI): domain Bacteria; kingdom Pseudomonadati; phylum Bacteroidota; class Flavobacteriia; order Flavobacteriales; family Flavobacteriaceae; genus Flavobacterium; species Flavobacterium sp. AC274. Next base: position 2,303,794 of record NZ_OZ409852.1, read on the forward strand.
GCGCTTCTTTCATAAGATTGAATGGCATAATTGTCTTGTTCTTCACGGGTGATTTTGTATTCAGATGCACATAAATCAGCGCAAACTCCCATTGCGTTGTTATCGTAAGCATCTGTCAAACCATCTTTTTGCATTCCGTCCAGCATTGTTGCAGGACCAAATTTGTTTCCGTTACGCATTTGTACGTAATGCGGAATCAAACTCATGTTTTCCATTCCTCCGGCTACTACAATTTCGGCATCGCCACAAGCAATAGCCTGCGCTGCAAACATTACAGCTTTCATTCCGGATGCACAAACTTTGTTTACTGTTGTAGCGGCAACTTCCTCAGATAAACCGGCAAAAAGTGCAGCCTGACGTGCTGGTGCCTGACCAACTCCAGCTTGTACTACGTTGCCCATGAATACTTCATCAACTAATTTTGGGTCAAGGTTAATTTTTTGAAGTGCGCCTTTTATAGCGGCAGCACCTAATTTTGGTGCGGGTACGGTAGATAAACCTCCCATGAAACTTCCGATAGGTGTTCTAACGGCAGAAACGATAACAACTCTTTTGTTCATTTTCTGTTAATATTAGTTAATCTAGCAAATTTACTGTTTATTTAAATAAATTCAAATTTTGTATCAATTTGTATGAGTTTCATTAGAATTTAAATTGAATATGAATTTTTTGTTAATTCTATTTGTTTGATTGTGAAGAGGTTTAAAAAAAGATTAAAAAAAGATTAAAAAAAGCGCAGAAATAGTTGTGAGATATGGAATGTTGTCTTACATTTGCAACCGCAAAACAGGACACGTTCCTTGAGCTTGGAGAGGTGCCAGAGCGGTAATGGAGCAGATTGCTAATCTGTCGACGGGTAACCGTCGCCAGGGTTCGAGTCCCTGTCTCTCCGCTTAATTTTTGCCTTCGGGGTGTAGCGTAGCCCGGTTATCGCGCCTGCTTTGGGAGCAGGAGGCCGCAGGTTCGAATCCTGCCACCCCGACTTTTTTTAAGAGTTTTTAATAAAAAACTTTTTGGTTCCATAGCTCAGCTGGATAGAGCAACGCACTTCTAATGCGTAGGTCGAAGGTTCGAATCCTTCTGGGATCACATCAAAAGCCACTCGTTTGAGTGGCTTTTTTGTTTATAATAAATCAAAGAAGATTCCTCTATTAATTCAAAAACTGTTCACGATATTCTGTTGGCGTTAATCCAACTTCTTTTTTAAATAATCTGGAAAAATAAGGAGGATTCTCAAAACCAAGTTGATAGGCTGTTTCAGCTACTGTATTGTTTGTACTCAACAAGAGATTTTTGGCTTCTGTAACCAAAGAAATATGGATGTGTTCCAAAGCTGTTTTACCAGTTTCCTGTTTCAATAAATCGCTTAAATATCTTGCAGATAATGATAGTTGTGTTGCCATATATTTTACGGTTGGCAATCCTTCCTTTTGAAGTTTTCCACTTTCGAAATATAACTTAAGTATCTCGGTAAACTTGGTAATTATTGTTCCGGATATTGAGGTTCTGTTTAAAAATTGTCGTTTGTAATAGCGTTGCGAATATTTTAGGATAGAGTCAATATGAGTCAGCATAATATCTTTACTAAAATCATCCTGGTTATTGTAATATTCCAGTCTTATTTTATGAAACAAATCCCAAATGGTTTCTTCTTCCTTGGGTGATAAGTGCAAAGCTTCGTTTACTTCATAATCAAAAAAGCCATATTTTTTTATTTCTGAATAAAGATTGGTATTCATTAAAAAATCTTCATCAATATAAATCATAAAGCCTTTTTCTGTTAGCTCAATATCGCTCATTGTAATTTTCTGACCCGGTTTTACAAATGCCATCGAACCGTTATCATGATCGTACTTGGTTTTTCCGTATAAAATGGTTCCTGATTTTACTTTCTTTAAAGCTATTTTATAAAAATTCATTGTGAATTCTGTTTCAGCAAACGTGCAGTTTTTTAGTTCTTCAAACGTCACTAAACCAAGTAAAGGATTTTCAGGTGGTGGAAATCCATTGGAAATATAGAGTTCACTTATCGTTTTGTAATTTTTCATTCTTTACAGTTTTATACATTATAAATCTACGCTTTAAAATTTATCACTACTCAAATTTCTTCGAGATAAGTTACTTCTGGGGCATCCGTCAGTTTTCCATTCAAAAAAGCAAAAAAACTTTTCACATAATCTTGCTCAAGATGCCAGTTATAAGTTTGTTTTGAAGTATAAACAGCAAAAATTACGAGTGTATTAGGTTCATCTGTTTTTCTCATCAATATGAAAATTTCGCATCCTTCTTCAAGTAAAATATGATTCCTGGTTTCGATTGCAAATGGAAGTACTTCATTGATAAATTGAGGATCTATTTTAAGTACGGCGTTTGTTATAATTTTATTTTTCATTTTTCTTGTTTTAAATATAAAATTGGAATGCTAAACAATCTTAAAACATTCCAACTATACATTTATTAATTTTGTGTTTATCGGGTTATTTTATTTAATATTTTTTAGTATCGAGTTTTCGAACATTTTTGGTGCATAATGCTGCAGAAAAACAATCATTCCCGACATTTTACCAACCGGATTGCTAAATTTAGGTTCTTTTGTGCCAATTAGTTTAATGATAATTTTAGCAACGGCATCTGGAGATTCTGCTTCGTCTAAACCTTTTTGAGTAGCTGCATTGACAAGTTTTCTGTAGGTATTATAATCCCCGATATTTCCTGTTGAAGAAATGGCATTATGCCCTAAATTTGTTTTAAACCATACAGGCTCTACAACACTAACTTTAATGTTAAACTGATTCAACTCAAAACGTAATGATTTAAAATATCCTTCTACAGCATGTTTCGAAGCAGAATAGTACGATAAATTTGGTGGTCCAATCAATCCAACAATCGAGCTAACAGTAATAATTTGTCCAAATTTTTGTTTTCTAAAATAAGGTATAATTGCATTTGTTACTTTAACGGTTCCCCAAAAGTTGGTTTCAAATTGTTTTCTGGCTACATCAATAGGCGTTTCTTCTGCAATACCCGTTATCATAAAACCGGCATTGTTTACTAAAACATCCAGTTGTTTGGTTTCTTTAGAGAGTCTTTCTTTAAATTCATTAATAGAATTATCGTCGTCAATATCCAAACGCATTAATTTAAACGGAACTTTGTATTTTTCTGGTTCGCGGCTTGTTCCAATTATGTTAAACCCTTTTTTGTGAAGGTCATTAGCCAGCATCAATCCAAAACCTGAAGATGCTCCTGTGATTAAAATTGTTTTGCTCATTTTATTGTTTATATGATTAATAATGAGGCAAATTTAGAATGCGGGTCATCGTTAGTACTTATACAAAAGTCGGAAGACGTGATACATTTTTACAATTTATTTTTTGGCAATCACTTTCAATTATAAAATGAGTTTATAAAGAGTAAAATATAATTATTTGCAGTAATTTAGTATTCTCTATAGCTTCTTAATGATTTTCGAATTTACATCAGAACCCGGTTTCGACTTTATAACTTTGTTTTCAAAACAAATAAATGTTCCTGTGCGAGATAATGTATTGCAAATTCCTGCAAGCCTGGGCGAAGGTTATGTGCGTAAAGTTGGTTTTGGGGATGATTTTAAATTAACGATTCATCGGTATATATTAAAGGAAGATTTAATTCTTAAACGTAATCCGGCAGTAAAGGCGAATAATGTGCGGACTATTTTCTTTTATAATAATAAAGAAGATCTTGAGGTTAAATGTAATAACGAGGAAAATATCCCATTTTTTCAAAAGAACGATTCTTCTATAATTCTTTCTACAAATGATTTGCGAACAGAAATTCGTTTTCCTGCCGGAAGTAATATTCAGTATGTTGTAGTGGGTATTACTGCCAGCAGATTGCATTCGGTTTTATCTATAGAAAAGCCTAACACTACAATACAAACTATTACTGCCGAAGACGCTTCTTTTCTTTTTTTCGAAAATCTGGATCCTGAAATGCAGCTGCTTCTTAAAAATATTGTATCGGTCGACATGAATAATTCTATGAATAATTTTTATGTACAAATTAAAGTACAGGAATTAATGTATTTGCTTTTTAGTAAATTATCACTTCGGGAGAACACAACTTTTAAGAATATAAATAGTAACGATGCGCAAAAACTTCTAATCATTCGAAACGAAATACTAAACGATCTTAGTACTCCGCCGGTTTTAAGTGAATTGGCCATTATTGCTTCAATGAGTGAAACGAAACTCAAGCAGCTCTTCAAACAAACATTTGGAGATACCATATATAATTATTATCAGAAGGCGAGGATGGAAGAAGCAGCTTTTCTGTTAAAACAAGCCAAACATTCTGTTTCTGAAGTTGGTTACGAGTTGGGATTTTCAAACCTTAGTCATTTCAGCAGATTATTTGAGAAGCAGTACGGCATCACACCCAAAAAGTTTTCTTATACTATATAAGTATCCTTTTTCATCTTCGATATTAAAAATGTAACTGTCGGATAGGACTATTCTTGTGTCTTTTTTGGTTATTTTACCCATATATTAACTTCTAAATTTGTTCCTATAATTAAATAGAACAAAATGAAAAAGTTACTTACGCCTTTTGAGAAAGGCACTATAAAATTTAAAAATCATCTGGTAATGGCGCCGATGACCCGAAGCAGAGCTATAGACAATCTTCCAAATGAACTCATGGCAAACTATTATGCACAACGCTCTGGTGCTGGTTTGATTATTACTGAAGGTACCTCGCCAAGTCCCGAAGGATTAGGATATCCGCGTATTCCCGGAATTTATTCTGAAGCGCAGGTTGCAGGCTGGAAAAAAGTTACAGATGCCGTACATCAAAACGGATCAAAAATTTTTCTGCAGCTAATGCATACCGGGCGTATCGCTCATGTTGCCAATTTGCCAAACGGAATTCAGCCTGTAGGGCCTTCGGATATCAAGGCGGCAGGTGAAATTTTTACTGATTCTCTGGGCATGCAGGAACATTCCGTTCCGGTGGCTCTTAGTTTAGATGGGATAACGCGTGTTATTGAAGATTTTGTAAATGCTTCTAAAAACGCAATCCTAGCCGGTTTTGATGGTGTAGAACTTCATGGTGCCAATGGGTATTTGCTGGAACAATTCTTAAATCCAAATGTAAATAACAGGACAGATCTTTATGGTGGCAATCTTATCAACAGAAGCCGACTTATTTTAGAGATTTCAGAAGCAATTGCAGCAGCTATCGGTTCGGATAAAGTCGGAATTCGTTTTTCTCCGTTTTCTCAATTAAGTGATCAGGCTGCGTATGATGCAGAAGAAGTGCATCAAACTTATACTTACCTAAGCAGTGAATTGGATAAATTAGGAATCGCCTATATTCATCTTTCGACCAATCCTGAAATTCCGGAAAAAACATATAAGTCAATCCGTGCCGTATTTACCAATACAATCATAATTTGTAATGGACTTACAGCAGAAACAGCCGAAGAAAAACTATTGGACAATTCTGCAGATCTTGTTGCTTTTGGTCGAGGATTTCTCGCTAATCCCGATTTTGTAAAACGCATTGAAAAAAATCTTTCCCTCAACGATGTAGATTTCGGCACATTGTATTCTCCGGGTGAAACAGGTTATACAGATTATCCACTTTATACTTAAAAATAATGAAAGCAATTCAATACAAAGATTACGGAAGTTCCGCTGTGATTGAACTCGTTGAGGTTTCGATACCATCAATTCAAAATGAAAATGATGTTTTAATTCAGGTTAAAGCAGTAGGCGTGAATCCAATAGATATGAAAATACGAATGGGATTAATGAAGGAAATTCGTCCTGTAGAAATGCCGTTTATACCGGGCGGTGAAGCTTCAGGAATAATTGTTGCCGTTGGCGAGGGCGTATCAAAATTTAAAGTTGGAGATGAGGTTATTGCTCTTACCTGGAAAAACGCTTACGCAGAATATGCGACTGCAAACGAAAATTTTGTTTTGCTGAAACCCGAAGGTTTGTCTTTTGAAGAAGGAGCTTCAATGGTTGTTAATATCGGTACTTCTCAATCTGTTTTATTTACAGAAGGAAAATTAGAAAAAGGTCAAAAAGTTTTAATTCAGGGCGGTGCCGGCGCAGTTGGCGGTGCTATGATTCAAATGGCAAAAGCAGCGGGTGCGTATGTTATTGCAACAGCTTCAGGAAAAGGTGTGGCATTAGCAAAAAGCCTTGGCGCTGACGAAGTGATTGATTATAAACTACAGGACGTTTTAGGTATTGCAAAAGATATTGATTTAGTTGCAGATACAGCCGGAGGCGAAGCTCAGATAAAACTTTTTCAAGTTTTAAAACCTGGTGGTAAACTTTTAAGTATCGCTATGCCGCCATCGCAAGAGCTGGCAGAACAATACAATGTAAAAGCTTCTTTTGTGGTTTCCGACATTTCTGCCAAGACTTTACAAAACGGAATTGATTTGATAAAAGCGGGGAAATTCAAAACAATTGTTTCCAAAACATTTAAGCTTGAAGAAGCTGCAATAGCTCAGGATTTCTTAACAGCTGGCGGTGTAAATGGCAAGGTTGTACTTCTTGCAGATCAGGAATAAAAATAAATAATTTTGAGATTAAAGCCATTCTAACGAGTGGCTTTTTTGTTTTATATCAGATTGTTTCTTCTAATTAATTGAAACCCCAAAATCATTTGCTGTCAAGCCAGTTTTTAAAAGAAATACCGCGCTCTCTGCTTATCAGTATTATTTCACTAATTGCCGGAGTGAGCTCCAGTTTTAGTTTATAATCAAAAGATTGAGATAGTTTATGGATTGATTTTAAAGAAACGATGTAGTTTCTGGACACTTTAAAAAAATCATTGGGATTTAATTCTTGTATTAATTCATCGAGCGTTTGCTTGATGACATATCTTTGGTTGGAATGTGTGGTAAGAGATATTATTTTATTTTCAGAACTAAAATAGGCAATATTAGTACAGGGGATTGTGATGAATAAATCTTTATGGTTAATTAAAAATCGTGATCTGTAAATCTCTTTGTGCAGGCGCATTTTTTTAAAATTTCCACAACGCTATTGTCAGGCTCAGGAGTTATAAAACTTTTAATTCGTTTGATACTCGAATCCAATTTTTTTGTTCGATAGGTTTTAAAAGATAATCTATTCCGTTTACTTCGAATGCCTGCAAGGCATATTCATCATAAGCAGTTGTAAAAATAACATACGACTTAATATTCACCTGATTGAAGATTTCAAAACTAAGACCATCTGTAAGGCGAATATCCATAAAAATAATGTCAGGACTTTTTTCTTTTTCAAGCCATGCAATACTCTCGCGCACTGTTTGTAAAACTGCTGTAACTACAATTTCTTCTTCTGATTGTAAAAGCATTTTTTGCAATCTTGCAGCATTGGCAGCCTCATCTTCTATAATTAAAACAGTCATCATAAAGTACTTTTAATTGTTAAGCAAAGGTATTCGAACCTCGAAAATTGTGTCAAGATCATTGACCACAGGAAGCGTACTGCCTATTATTTTATAACTATGGTAAATATGTGCCAGACCAATTCCTTCGCTGGGTTCTTTGGTAAATTTAGCCGACTTGTTATTCTGTATTATTATCCATTGATCTTCATAACTAATGCTGATAAGAAGCGGCGTCGTTGAGGAAAAAGAGTTGTGCTTTATTGCGTTTTCAATCAAAAGCTGTAGCGTTAAAGGCGGTATAAATTTACTTAAATTAGAATTATTTTCCTCGATATGGATAGCGATAGAAGATCCATACCTGATTTGATACAGAAACAAATATTCGGTTATAAAATCCAATTCCGTTTTTAGAACAACCAGATTTTTATTTCTGTTGGACAAAACATAGCGATAAACTGCAGAAAGATTGGTGACATATAACACAGCAGTAGTTTGGTTTTCCTCAATTAATGAAGTAAGCGTACTTAGGTTGTTAAATAAAAAATGCGGATCTAATTGAAGTTTCAGAGCATTGAGTTCTGATTGTAATGCTTGTTTTTTGTTTTCTATAGCTTCAAGTTTGCTTTCATTCCATTTAAAAAAAGTTGTTCGGCGGTTAAACCTGTAGTTATCAATATAGAAAATATACTGCCAATGATTAAAACTCGTCTTAAAAGAAGGTCGTCATACCCATATTTTTGAGGAAGATCAATATTAAAAAATACAACAGCGAGAATACTTACAATAACGATGTGAAGCAACAGCTGAAAAATAAACCTTGACAAATTATATTTTTTCGAAACTGATTTTTTAGTAAAAATTTGCGATATCCAAAGACCGGTTTCAAATAATACTACTGTAAAGATCAAACAAAATAATCCTTCAATAATAAAATCCATTAAAGTATAAAACTTCCATCCCTGAAGATTGCTCTCGTCAGAATTAAGGAGTATTAGAATTAGATACAGGATTACAGTAAAAACTATATACCCATATAAACGTAAATATTTATAGCGCCTTACATACATAATATTAATAATAAAAGTGTACTACTATGACCTGGTTATTACATCTAAAATAATTCTTCACAGTGTATTCCAACTTTATAAAGTTCTGTTATTAAAAATTCAGAGCAGCTTTTGTTACTCTCAACTCTTAAAATTTTGTCACAATCTTCTAAATCAAAATTCCATTTAGAATCCAAAAGTACTTTATTAAGAACAGGTTTTACTTTTCTTAATTTAGATTTTGTGTTAACATTTGTTTTATAGACAGAAATTATCATGCACATACATTATTAAAAACTAAAAAGATATGATTTTAACCCTAGCTGCATACTCATACCGCTTAAATGTGTATCAGAACCCGAAGGCGCCGTTGGGAGTGTAGAGGCTTGTCCTTCAAGAGAAACAATAAAATATTTGTTGAATACATAATTAACACCAACACTTCCTGAGATGTAAAGGTAATTACCGGTTTTAGTAGTATAGCTTATCGTATTTTCATTTATCAGAGATGTTTTAGGAGAGTCGATAAAAGACGTACCTGACCCTAGCATTACAAAAGGCTGCCAATGTTTGATTTTATATTGATATCCAAGATTGATACCTATTGTGGTGCTGTTTGCTTTTGAATCTATGATGGAATTAAAACCATTAGAATTTTGGATAGATTTATAAGACACTGTGGTTTGTCCGAACTGTAATTTAGCAAAATAATGCTCCTTATAGTTTAGCTGAAGGAAAGTTACACCATTAGAGCCAAGTTGGTTTTTATCATCAGGAAAATCTTTGCTGGATCCTTTGAAAGGAGCGAAAACACCAAACGAACCTCCAAAATCAACTGAGAATTTTTCAGATAATGAATCTGATTCGGTTTGTGCCATTAATAGCGTTACGCAAAATAATAAAATGGTGGTCAATAACTTTGTCATTAGTATAAATTTTAAGATTAATGACGAAGATAGTTTCAGGTTAATTATTGGTATTGAAATAATTTACCCAACCCGTTAAATTGGCTGCTGAATTTAAAAATACCTGAACTCAATTTTTTTGTTTTTATTTACATGTATGGATGTAGAACTCAAAAAGACCTCATTAGCAATGAGGTCTTTTTTGAATTTGTTTAGTTTATAATTTTCAATTAAACAGTAATTACAATTTTACCAAATTGCTGATTAGATTCCAAATAGCTGTGCGCCGCTACAATTTCGTCAAGCTGAAATATTTTATCAATAACCGGTTTTAATTTCCCTTCGATTACGCCTTTGTCGATAAAAGCAATCGCTTCTGCTAAAATATCGGCATTAGCCAAAACTTCAATCGCAGAATATCCTCTGATGGTTGGCGTTTTCATCATAACAGCAAAAGTGGGAAAACTTGCCGCTTCCTGACTTAAAGCACCGTAAACGAATACTTTTCCATTTTCGGCAACAGCACTTATAAGATCGCTGAATTTAGCTCCAACAACCGGATCTAAGATAATATGAGCACCAATATTATTTGTGATTTTGGCAATTTCTGTTGCAATATCTTGTTCAGATGTAACAATAACATGCGATGCACCAGCTTTTAATAAAGCTTCTTTTTCCTGGCTGAGGTTGTTAAAGCAATAGAAATTCCTCCCACATAATTCGTAAGCTGAATTGCCGCAATTCCTGCACTGCTCGAAGCAGCATTAATAACCACAAATTCTCCCGATTTTAATTTTCCCGAATGTATCAGCATTCCGTACATTGTAGAATAACTGGTCCATAAAGCCGCAGCTTCATCATAAGATAAAACAGAAGGATATTTATGTACTGCGTACGACGGCATTAAAATGTATTCTCCATAAGAAGAATAGTGGTGTAATGAAAATCCTGGGATAACATTTACAACATCACCAACTACTACATTGGTAACTTCAGATCCAACAGCTTCGACTATTCCGGCAGCTTCATAACCTAATTTAGCCGGAAAAACAGGGTTTTCAATATACATTCCCATTCGGTACATGGCATCTGCTCTGTTTACGCCAATAGATTTCACCTGAATTCTTACTTCATGTGGTTGTGGAGCTAAAGTTTCTGTTTGTTCTACTTTTAAAACTTCTGGAGTTCCTGCTTCGTGAAAAATAACTGTCTTCGATAATATAGTATTCATTTTTGTTTTTTTAAATTATTGGTACAATATTAAATAACAAACCCTAAATTTGTACTATAGCCAACCAAATGTGTGATACATACAAAAATGTACGTAATGAGTAAAATAAAGGAAAAATCGACAAATAACCAGAATAGAAAATTCCTGTCAAACTGTGATATGACGTATGCAGTTGAAGTTATCGGCGGGAGATGGAAAATATTAATTCTGGTTAATTTAGCAAATGGGCCACTTCGATACAGCGAATTGAAACGTAAAATTGAAAAGGTTACAGAACGAATGCTGACACTTCAATTAAGAGAAATGGAAAGCGACGGAATTGTTAAAAGAACTGTTTTTGCAGAAGTACCACCAAGAGTAGAATATGAAATTACTCCAATAGGAGAAAAACTGGTACCTATTTGTCTTCAATTAAGTGATTGGGGAACTTTGCACAGGGAAACAACTAAAAATAGCTTGTAAATTTTTCAGATATTTAATGAGATGACAGAACTTCTTCAAAAAAATATTACAGCACATATTTCTCTTTCAAATTCTGAAACAGAAGCATTTTGCAATTTATTTCAACATGAAATAATCAAAAAAAGAAGTTTTTTACTTCGGGAAGGTGAAGTATGCAAATTTGAGGGATTTGTCATAAAAGGACTTTTTCGGGTTTATCATATCGACAAGGACGGCTTTGAGCAAATATTGTATTTTGCAATTGAAAATTGGTGGATTACAGATATTGACAGTTTTACTAACGAAACACCATCACAGCTTTTTATAGAAGCTCTTGAAGATAGTGAGGTGCTTTTAATATCTAAAAAAGATAAAGAATTTGCCTATTCGAATATGCCGGAAATAGAGAAGTTATTTCGGGTTATGACACAAAAAACACATGTCGCCCTGCAACGCAGAATGATCGATAATCTGAGCAAAACCGCAGAGTCCAGATATATTGAGTTTTCAGAAAAATATCCACAGCTTATTCAGCGTCTTTCCAATATCCAAGTTGCTGCTTATTTGGGTATTACCAATGTTTTTTTGAGTAATATTCGAAAGAAAATTGCGCTGAAAAAATAAGTTTTCATTGCTTTATTAAACTAGTTTAATGTTTTGAGATTGCATAAGGTTTCATCTTTGCAGAGTTAATTTAAACCAAACAAAATGAAACAGAATATCACAATACTACTTACAACAATTTTAATCTTATTTAATATGGAAACACAAGCACAAAGTTTCAAAATTATTGAAACTAAAAATCTTAAACTTCAGGTTTACAACGCATCAGAAAACAGTTTTGGTGTAGCATCAGTAATTGTGTCTGGAAAAACTGATGCCGTTTTGATCGATGCACAGTTTACTTTGGCTGAAGCCGAAAAAGTAGCACAAGAAATTAAGGCAGGCGGTAAAAAACTAACGACAATATATGTATCTCACGGCGATCCAGATTTTTATTTCGGATTGGAAGTATTCAAAAAATATTTTCCGGAAGTAACCGTTTATGCATCTCCTTCGACGGTAGAACATATTAAAGCCACATCTCAAAAGAAATTAGAAGTATGGGGCGAAAGACTGGGTAAAAACATTACTTCGAATGTGATTTTACCTCAGGTTTTAAAAGGAAACAGCATCGAGTTAGAAGGTCAGAAACTAGAAATTGTAGGTTTGGAAGAATTTCCGGCTGAAACTTTTGTATGGATTCCTTCTATCAAAGCCGTTGTTGGCGGTATTAATGTTTTCGGAACCACTTTTCATCTTTGGATGGCAGATGCGCAAAAGCCTGAAGAACGTAAAAGCTGGATTTCGATTTTAGATAAAATTACGGCTTTGCATCCTGAAATTGTAATTCCGGCGCATGCCAGTTCAAATTCTCCATTTGATATTACTGCTGTAAATCATACTAAAAGTTATATTCAGTTTTATGAAGAAGCTTTAAAAACCAATAAAACCTCTGAAGCTTTAATTAAGGCTTTAAAAACAAAATACCCTGCACTTACTTTTGAAACTGCTTTAATGATAGGAGCAAAAGTAAATACCGGAGAAATGAAATGGTAAAACTAATAAGCTCTGGCCTGATGATAGTTTTGGCATTGTCAGGCTGTTCTTTAAATAAAAAAGCAATGACAAATCTTGAAATCATAAAAAGTACTTACGAAGGAAAAACTTCAGAAGAAAACGGAAAAAATTTAGCTGAATATGCTGCAGATGATATTTCCTGGACAGAAGCCAAAGGTTTTCCGTACGCAGGGACTTATATAGGTTTAGAAAGTATTACCAAAAATGTTTTTAGCAGATTAGGAAGTGAGTGGATTGACTACAAATTTACTCCGGAAGATTATGTTGCAAACGAGGATAGAGTAGTGGCTTTTGGAACTTACACAGGTACTTATAAAAAAACAAAGAAGTTGTTTGCAGCCAGAGTAGCACACATTTGGAAATTGAAAGATGGAAAAATAATAAGCTTTGAGCAATTTGTAGACAGTCAGACTGTTAACGATGCAATGAAGTAATTTATAATTTTTGAATAAAAAGAGCTGTTTTATCGACAGCTCTTTTTTTATGATTTAATTCTGCGAAAGCTGGGTCACTGTATATCCTGATGCTACAGATCCTGATATAAAAACAGTATAAACTTTTCCGGCCGCAAAATCAGTTGCTGATAATGTCGCCAGATTTTCGGATCCTCCTGTACCGCGAACCTGAACGCTTACAGATCCGGCATTAATTTCTGAATAACCGCTTTGGCTGTATCTTACAAGGTTTGATGCAAGACTGTTGCCTTGTCCGTCCAGAAAATCAATATTACTTGGCGCTCCCGAACTTAAATGGATAAATTTTATCTTTGCTTTTCCACTAGATGGCGCGCTGACGTTATCTTCATAAAGTCTCACTTCTGCGTCGTCTCTTGATTCTCCCGTTAAATATACGGTATATCTTTTATCGTCATCCAGATCAAGTTCTTCTGTGGCATACAAATCGTTATCATTTTCATCCCTGAACTGACTTACTAAATTATTGCCCACCGCTACATCGTGATACGATACAGAATGTTCTAAATAACTCAGATTGCCTATGTAAGGAATATTTGCCATAACAAATTTTTGAGAACCTGCATTAGGAGCTGCATTTACGACTTTAAGCCTTGCAGAACCAAACGGATCTACTTCATTGTTGTCACAAGATGATGCTATAATCAGGGCTGCGATAGCTATTATTTTTACAGGAATTAAGGTAAGGGCTCTTTTAATTTTCATAATTTTTAATTTTAGTTTGACTTCGTTTTTAATTGATTACATGTATTTTACTCTGATACTAATTTTGTTGTTTTGATTTTTTACATTGACTTTAAAATCATCAAAAGCGGGTTTTTTCATTTTTTCCATGAAGAAATCAGAAAAGCCAAAACCTTCTTTTGGAATTCCTAACATGTTTTTATTAAGCTCTCCGCTTTTATTTTCATCATCAATAAGAGTAATGCCGTATGTTCCCGGATCGAGCGTACAATTAATAATCATGGAACCGTTTTCAATTTTCTTTTCGAATACCAGTTTTTTAGAAACTTTTTCTTTCTGATAATCCTCGTCGTTTTTGAAAACGTTGAGTATAATTTGCCCTTTTCCGGATCGAATTTCCGAAACTCTAATCTGGGTGTTTTGTCCGTACGAACTGCTGAAACACAAAATCGCGATCAGCATTATAAGCCGCGTGGCATTGGGAATTTTGATTTTAATCATCACATTTTAATTTAAGATTGCTCTGCGAAAGTAACAGGGCAATTGCTTAAAAATCCTAAAAAATAAGTTCAAACGGACAATATTAGGGCTGAGGCGTTATGCCTGAACTAATGTGTGATAAAGGATAGGAAACGGAGTAATTAAGACTGTTTTTGAAAGTCTGTAAGTAGATGATTTTATTTGAATTTGAAGATTAACTTGCAAGCCAGGCCAATACTTTTGATCTTTTTTCTCTACTGACAAAAACATCTTTATGAAAAGAAAATGAAAGGTTTACTTTTAGTTTTCTGGGAAAATAATCTGTAACGTCAATTATGGCGTTTCGGTTAACGAGCTGTTGTCTGTTCATTCTAAAGAAAAATTTATTGGTTCTTTTTTCCAGATCTTCCAGGCTTTCGGTCAAAATATAACTTTTGCCATTGTGCGCATGCATAACCGTAGTTTCTGCTTCGACATAAAAAAGCGCAATTTTATCCAGCGTAAAAGGAAGCAGTCGATCTCTGTATTTTACCATTATAGTTTCGCTAACAGGCTGTTGCAGATTTGAGATCGTTTCCATTGCCTTTTGGTATTGCTGCGCAAGCTGGCCGCTCATTAATTTTTGCATGTTCTGAAATTTGCCTAAAGCTACTTTTAGTTCCTCTGCACTAAAAGGTTTTAGGATGTATTCAATACCATTTGCTTTAAAAGCATCAAGTGCATATTCGTTAAAAGCCGTACAAAATATAACGGGAACATGAAGAGGCACCGCCTTTATGATTTCAAAACTCAAACCGTCGCCCAATTGGATGTCACTAAAAATAAGATCTGGCTGAGGGTTGTTTTTGAAATAAGCAATAGCTTCTTTTACAGATCCCAAGAGGGCTGTAATTTCAATTTCGGCATTGCAGTTTTTAAGGCTGTTGGCAAGATCTTCGGCTACAAGCGATTCATCTTCAATAATTATGATTTTCATCGGTATTTACTTTAAAGCTTACAGAAAAGGTACTGCCATCGTTATTAATTATAATTTCATTTCCGGACCAAATCAGGCATCGTTCTGCGAGATTTGCCAAGCCGCTTTTTAAAGATGTTTCACCAGCTTCTTTTAGGTTTATGGTGTTAGATACTGATATATAAGCTCCTTTTTGTTCTATCTTGATATGCAAAGGCTGCTGTTTGGTAAAACGATTGTGTTTGATCGCATTTTCTGCCAATGGCTGAAGTGAAAAAGTAGGCACGGTGCTTTTTAGCATTTCCGAATCATTAATTTTAATATCCCATTCTAAGGCTTCACCAAAACGCATTTTCTGCATTTCGAGATAGTTTTGGCAAAAATCCAATTCTTCTTCAAGCGTTGTAACCATACTGTCGTTAAGCGATACGGCAGCTCGCAGAAATCCGGCAAGCTGTATTAAATAATGTTCTCCAAGCGTAAGATCTTTTTTGTAAAGTGCTTTTAAAGTGTTGAGTGAATTGAATAAAAAATGCGGATGAATCTGCTGTTTTAAAAGCAAATTTTCGGCTTCGGCCGTACGAAGCTGTAGTTTCGAATTTTCCATTTCGGCTTTTGTTTTGGCCAATCTTAAAATAGCAAAATCCTGCAGCAGCAATACTAACGTAGCAACAAAAAGAGCTTCGGTTAAAAAAGTGGCAATAAGTTCTAAATCATCATGACGCCATGAAATATCTGCCATATAAGCAAAAAAAGGCCACAAAAGCATTTCCAATATAATCGAACTACAAAAACTCGCACCGTAACGCCAGAGCCGAAATTTAGAAATGTCGTTGGGAAATTTTATAACACATAATTCTAAAATAGCAGAAAGTGAAAAAGTGACCAGAAGAATGTAAAAAAAACTTTTTAAGGTCATTACCACAACAAGAAGAACTGAATTTTTAAATATAACCAGAAAAAATAAAGCAATAAACGATATTAAGAACGTTAGAAATAAGTTCATTTTATAAATTTCCCTCAGAATTAAAGGAGAGAAAGATTTTGAGATATTGTTCATTTCTATGGTTTTACATTTTTATTCAGCATTAGTTTTTCTTTATTCAAATGAAGGAAAAGTACAAAAAATAATAGCCGTTATAAGATTTTTGATAAACAAATAATACTTCCTGTAAAAGTCAGGAAGTGTTATTTGTTTTTTAAATGGAAAAAGGAAATCTTCTAAATTTAGAAAATATAAAAAAGACTAACCTGCGACATATTGTTTTGAAAATCAGTATTTATAGTAGTCGATTTTATTTTACTGATATCGGTTAAGCCATAATAATATCGGGCACCAATACCAAGCCCATTTGGAAATTGATAACCAATTCCGCCGACCATTCCTGCATCAATTTTTTCTGCAAAATCGTCGTTGGTTAATTCTTTAAAATCTTCTGAAACCAGAATACCAACCTGAGGACCCGCTTCAAAATAAAGCCCGAAACTGGTTTTGTATTTTAAAACAATTGGCACAGAAACATACGATAGTTTAAGATCTTTGCCATCAGAGAATCCTCCTTTTATTTTAGCACCTTGGGTAGAAAATAAAAAGTCTTCCTGAACAGACCATTTTTCATTAATGTCAAAGGCGATAATAGCACCGGCATGAAATCCGGGAAGTCCTTCTGTATCAAAATTAGCATTCGAAAAGTCGCTGTAATTACCTCCGGCTTTTATTCCAAAATGAAGCCTGTCAAAAATACTTTGACTAAAAACACTTGAGGATACCAGAACAATGCAGAGCAAAAATAAATTTTTCATGATTTATAAATTTTAATGTTATGAGGCTTTATGCCTTTTATTAATTTGATGCTGCAAACATAAAAGGCAATAAATTCTGAACAGTTAAAAAATTGGCTCAAACGGACAAAATGTGCCGGGAAACGTTATTGTCACTTCTTTTTTTACGATTTTGAATTTTTCTATTTTGTATCTGGAAATAAAAATTAATTAAAAAGCTAAATATTTAATCTTTTTATGTTTTAAAATATACTTTTTAGTATATTTGTCCTCTAATTTAAAAAGTACTATGCTTACAAAGGCAGAAAGAACAAAACAATTTATACTTGAAACCGCAATACCTCTGTATAATGAGAAAGGTATTTCGGGAGTTAATATTGATGATATCCTTGAAGCTACAAAACTTACAAAAGGATGTCTTTATGGACATTTTGAAAACAAAGAAGATTTGTCTGCACAAGTAATTGACTTATCGCTTAAGATGGTTTCTGAGAAAATTAGGGCTGCAGTTTATAAAGGAAAAACAATAAAAGGTAAAATATTTGCATTTTTAGATTTTTATAAAAACCCTATTGAAACATATGTTTCCGGCGGATGCCCGATATTTAATACCGCTGTAGAAGCAGATGATAATTATCCTTTTATAAAAGAAAAAGTGGCTAAGGTAATTAGAATTGGTCAGCAGGAATTGACAGCATTGCTTCAGGAAGGAATTAACAATGGTGAATTTTCCAAATCTCTTGATCCTGTTGTTTTTGCTTTCAAATTAGTAGCTTCTGTAGAAGGCGGGATTGTAATGTGCAGAGTTATGGATACAGCAAAACCAATGCAAGGTCTGGTTAAAAGCCTAAAGTCTGAATTGGAACAATACGTCATCTAATTTTTTTTGTTTTAAAATAAACTAAAAAGTATATTTTAAAATAGACTAAAAAGTCTAAAAAAAGCGATTTTATTAAATGAAAAATAATAGAAAATTTAAAATATATATATAATGAAAACAACTAAACTCTTTAAATAAATCGAGCAATGAATATAAAAGG
The DNA here is from genome assembly GCF_979258275.1 of Flavobacterium sp. AC274. NCBI lineage: Bacteria > Pseudomonadati > Bacteroidota > Flavobacteriia > Flavobacteriales > Flavobacteriaceae > Flavobacterium > Flavobacterium sp. AC274. The sequence continues at coordinate 2,321,852 of NZ_OZ409852.1, forward strand.
TAAAACGATATTAATTACCGGCGGAGGTTCCGGAATTGGTTTAGAATCTGCAAAGCAATTTTTAGAAGAAGGTGCTAAAGTCATCATTACGGGTAGAAATCAGGCAAAATTAGAGGCTGCAAAAAAGTTGCTTCCGTCAATAACCATTATAAAAAGTGATGTCGAAAATCAGGAAGATGCCATTGCACTTTTTGATCAGGTAACTTCTTTAGGAGGGATCGATATTTTATATAATAATGCAGGGGTTGGAAGTCCGGCACTTAATCTGGGAATTGCAAATGACCAAATTTTGAACAATGCGATTTACGAAATGAATGTTAATTATTTTGGTGTTATAAGATTAAACAACCTTTTTCTAGAAATGCTGAAATCAAGAAAAGAAGCAGCGATAATAAATACAACCTCTATTTTGAGCATTGTACCTGCTTTAGAAGAACCAACTTATGCAGCAACAAAAACAGCTTTAAGTTTTTATACCAGAACGCTTAGAAAAAATTTAGAAATTTTGGGCAGCAATGTAAAAGTATTTGAACTGCTTCCGCCTCTTGTGGCAACAGAAATGACAGCGAACAGAAATGATAAAAAAATGACTCCGGAAGAGTTGGTAAAAGCTCTTATTTCGGGAATCAAAAAAGATAAATTCACGATTAGGGTAGGCGATGCAAAATTACTTTATATGGTAAACAAGTTTTTTCCGCAATTGGCTTTCAATTTAGTAAATCCTAAAAAGATTTACGCAAGCCTGAAACAATAACTAAAATTCTAAAGTTTATAAAATGAAAGCATTTGTAATTAATAAATATAGTAAAAACGGAAGTCTACAGCTTACAGAAATGTCTGTTCCGGAAGTAAAAGACCAGGATATTTTGGTTGATATACACGTAGCCGGGGTCAATCTTTTGGATTCTAAAATAAAAACGGGAGAATTTAAACTCATTTTGCCCTATAAGCTTCCGCTAATTCTGGGACATGATGTTGCGGGAGTTATTACCAAAGTCGGAAAAAATGTCGAAAAATTTAAAGTTGGCGATGAAGTATATGCAAGAGTAAGAGATCAACGCATTGGTACGTTTGCCGAATTTATTGCGATAAATGAAGCTGATGCTGCGCTTAAACCTAAAAATCTTTCTATGGAAGAAGCAGCATCTATTCCGTTAGTGGCGCTAACGGCCTGGCAGGTTTTGGTGGAAAAAGCAAAAATCAAAAAAGGAGAAAAAGTATTTATTCAGGCAGGTTCAGGTGGAGTAGGGACTATTGCAATTCAGTTGGCAAAACATTTGGGAGCGACTGTTGCTACAACTGCAAGTGCCAAAAGTTTTGATTTCCTAGAAAAACTTGGAGCTGATATCGTTATTGATTATAAGAATAGTGATTTCGAAAACAGGTTAAGTAATTATGATGTTGTGCTAAATAGTCAGGACAAAGAAACACTTGAAAAATCGTTAAAAATACTAAAATCAGGCGGAAAACTAATTTCTATTTCCGGACCGCCAACTCCCGATTTTGCTAAAGAAATTAAAGCACCCTGGTTTGTGAAAATAATTCTTTCTTTAATAAGTTCAGGTATTCGTAAAAAAGCAAAGAATAAAAATGTTGACTATTCCTTTTTATTTATGAAAGCTGACGGCGAGCAGCTAAATGAAATTACTAAACTTATTGAGGCCGGAATAATTGAACCGGTTATGGATAAAGTTTTTCCTTTCGATAAAACAAACGAAGCATTGTCTTACGTAGAAAGTGGGCGTGCGAAGGGAAAAGTTGTTATTAAAATAAAATAATTATTTTATAAAATTGGTCACTTATTTTCAATTTGAAATGAGCATCTAACTTACAGAATAGTTATAAATGAAATTTTTTTGATTTCATTCATTGAGGCCCTATAATGTAATTTAAAAGAGAATCAATTATGATTTAAATTCGGGAATGGGATTTAACTGATTTAAACCAAAACCGAATGCTTATTTTGAATTGGAAGTATGTGATTTGTTCTAAACTTAAAAGATTTTGATTTTTTCTATAAGTTCTGCATAAAAAAGCCACTCAAATCGAGTGGCTTTATTGAGATCTAAAAAACTAGAAAATAGTTTATAGAACGCTAATCTTCACAGAACTTGCTTTATCATTAAAATTCCCTAAACAACCATTATTTCCGGTTATTACAACAGATTCTCCTCCAAAATTATCGTTTTGGTACATTGTAATTTTGTATCCATTTTCTAAGCGAACAGAAGACAAATCATCATTTACGATACCATACGCTTTTAGCTGATCTAATGTGTAATTACCAACCGGCAAAGCAATCGCATAACCGGTATAATTGCAGTTTTGGTAAACAGTTACAATACCACCTGCCGTAGTATTGTATTTATTATCAACATAAGTGCGGGATAAATTGCCTACACCATCAAAATAATTATCTGCTAATTTTGCAGGATCGGTTGCAAATTCACCTCTTTGTACAATTCCATCATTTCCGTCATTCCATGCCCATGGAGCGTTTGCGCCACCAGTTTTAAAATCGTTTCCTTTAAATCCTCCAGCCGGGCTTGAAAATAATTCGGTGTTAAATCTTTGATCCCATAATCCTCCGCTTTCAAAAATATCAACAAGTTTATATTCTACATAATTGTCATAATTATCAGCTGGTATTTGTGCAGTTCCGCTTGCAGAAGGGTAGTAAATAATTCCGTCTCCATCTATATCATGTTGAGGCCAGGCTTTAAGGCTGTGTCCCTTAGCATCTTGTGCTGTTATAGGATGCAATTCGCCGTTATAGTCTCTCATTTGTAATGTTCCGTCAACGCTTTCCAATCCGCTTACAAAAGAACTGCCGGATGGCACGTAAGAAAAGAAATCGGAATGGCTTACTGTAACAGCTCCTTTTAAGGAACCATAAGTTGATCCATCTTTCTGTACAATCATTAATACTCCTTCCAAATCATTTTCATGTTGGTCTAATGAGTATAAAAGTGGGTTATCTGTCCAATCTCTTGGAGAAAAGAATGCGTAAGTAATGAACCAATGTGTATTTGATTCTACTATCGAATAGTAACAATGAGCAGCTAAAGAATTGGCATAAGCAGGAAGGTTATTCCAGTTATTTTCGGCATTCCAGTCATTGTCATAATTAATAGCAGTAAGATAATCTGATTTTCCTCCTTCGGCATAAGTTCCAGTTGCATCTACATCTTTGTAATGTATAGGCGCCCATCTTCTTGCCAAATCAGAAATAGCTGCTGCACTGATTTTGCTGGTGTTTTGTTGTTTTTTTGTCACACTTGTCTCTTGTGCTTCATCCAATGTTGTGTCCTGACAGGAGAATGTAACGGCACCTAACATAATAATGAACACTTTACTTAAAACCTTTTTTAGATTCTGTTTTTTCATAATTCTAGTTTTTAATGTTAATAACCTAATTTGAAATTCCTTGATTTTGATGCAATTATTAATAGCTATAACCAACTGAGAAATAAAAAATACTCATCAGCAGTAGAAACTTTGTTTTTTGAAAATCTTGTCGACAGATTTCTTTTGAATTATAATTCTTACTTGCATATAAGTACTTAAAAGGAGAAATCGTACTATCTGAAAATATTATGATACTGTTAACAAAAGGTTATTGTGCAGGAGTTTAATTCCATGCTTTTAAAGACCATTAAAAAGTGCCTATGAAAGTTTGAATCATTTAAAAACTAAACACAATCTTTTATGTTTGTGTTTAAAATGTTTTTATTGATTTTAAGATGAAAGCATAGCAGAATTAAGGACAATTATTCTAAATAATGCCCAATGTAAAAAAGAGAAATAATAAAGAGGAAAATAGGAGATGTAGAATAAAACAAAGAAAATATCTGCAAAGAACAGATTCAGAATCTACTTTGGAGTAAGTATAAAATAGAACATGGTCAATAAGACCATGATTCCTAGCTTACAATCTGATATTTGAATTAAAATGCTGTAGAATTTGTTTAGGTGCCGCTATAACTTCTCTTCGAATAGGATCGAACCATTCCATTTCTTTGGTAACCTCTGCACAGCATTCTTTTTTTGAGTTGAAGAAAGAACTTTTAATGTTGATTTTGTCTTCTATAGAACAATGTTTCATCTCAACAAAAAAAGGTTCGGTAAACATTAGGTTTTTATAACAAACTAAAACATGATTTCCTTCTTGTAAACCCAGATGTAAAGCATTGAGTTTCTCTTTTGAAAATCCATTATTAAACAAAAAATGATGTAATAATCTAAGCGTGTATGAAATGTAGGCATTGCTTTCCATCACCATAACATCATTTACATCTTCTCCGGCGACAACATAATTTTTGCAGATCATTTAAATTTAGTTGAGGTTATTAAAAAAGAGGTCAGCCCGATATGAAACTGACCTCAAAAAATAGTCATGTTTAATGATTTCTAAAGACGAAACCAGAATTTTCTATTGTAATAGGAAGTGGATGTTTCTAATTATAATTTGGCTAGCAAGAGATTGAAACTTACCTTGATTTTATTAGATACTTTATTGCTAACCAGTTTTGGAATTTCGATATCAAAGTCTTGTGCTTTTATATCAAAATTTCCTGTAACCGTAATTTTATCACCAGATTTTGAAATTTTGGCGTTTGCAGTTACTTTTTGTGTTTTTCCGTGTAAGGTTAAATCTCCCGAAATCTTAAATGCCTTCGCTGTAGCAGAAAGTTTTGATGCATCAAAATCTTCTACTTTTCCTTTGAATGTTGCTTTTGGAAATTTATCCGATTCTACATAATTTTCATTAAAATGTTCCTCCATTAAGGCAACCTTAAAACGAAATCCTTTCATAAGCGTTAAAACTGCAATATCTCCTGTTGATGATTCTAAAATAGCCGATGTATTTTTGTTTTCAGCCGCAATTTCTTCTACTGCATCAACAGTTGCTTCAAATTTTAAACTACCTGTTTTTGTTGCATATTTTTGAGCCGAAACATGTAATGTTCCAACAAATAAAAATAGCACTACAATTATTTTTTTCATTTCAATTTGATTTAATTTTCTAATAATCCATCTGTATTCCATTGCAGAATGGTGTTGATTTTATCCTGTGGCATTCTTCCTGATCTTGGCATTATACCTGCAGCGCCGTTTTGTCTTTGAATTCTATCTAATAATTCGCCATTTAAAAGAGCATCTTTTACCTGGTCATAAGTTTCTAAAGGGATAAGCTGACCCGAAGAAGGATGACAGCCAATGCAATTTTGATCAATAATAGATTTGACATTTTTAGTATAAGTAGCTTTGTCAACTATCACAGTTGGTTCTTCCAGACTTTCATAAGTATTAGATTCACAACCGTATAAGGATAGAATGATGATCGATAAATAAATATATTTTTTCATGTTTATATTTTTAAAAAACTCTATATAAATTAAACCCAAAGAAGAAATCGCCTTTGCCCCAATCGCCGGCAGCACTTGTTAAGTAACCGCTTTCGGTCATTGACTGCGAATTTGTAAAAATCAATTGAAAAATATGACCTCCCGTTTCTATGTCAAGTCCTACTGATAGAGGATTATTATAGAAGTCCGGTTTATTAAAATTCTCGCCGTATTCTAAATTAAGAGAAAGTCTTTTGGTTAATTTTAAGCGTCCGCCTGCACCCAAAGTGAATTGATTATCATTTTCAATAGCAGGATTGTATAGGTTTTTATGGATATAAGAAGGAACCAATTCTAAAGATAATCTATCAGAGAATTTTCTTGAAATCAGCACTTGATTTACATACGTTAAGCGATCAGAAAATTCAATTTTAGGATAATCGTCTTTTTTTAATCCACTATTAAAATCTATGGTACTGTAGCCAACAATATCCAAAGGAAATTTATCACTTTGTCTTATTAGTCTATATTTCAAAGATGCTTCATTCATTTTCAGCAAAGTATGGTGTGATGCACTTACAGCAAGCCAATCGGTAACTCCGTAAATTCCACCAATTTTTGTAGTGGCATCATCAAAACCAAAAAACTCCGAAATCCCGCCTTTTACAGTACCAAATCGATGAGAAATTACCATGTAAAACTCTTTTTTTGCAGGTAATTTTGTTGACTGCAAGGTTATAATCTGCAAAGCTTTAAATGTTGCTGTCACGTTTTTGTCAACCACTTGTGTTGAGTCCAGGCCGGAGAGTAAATCTTCCTGCGCATTACTATAAAGACAGATTAAGAAACTGACTATTAAGAATATTTTTTTCATATTTAATGTTGTTGAATACTGCATTGATCAAATTTTACTACTTCGAATAAATCATCAAAACCAATGCATCTGCCTTTTATATTGATCTTTTTATTCATTAAAGTCTTTTCAGCCTTTTTGTTCATTTTACAAAATACCTTATGGTCGATTACCATTGACGAATCTGTAACTTCAGAAACGATTCCTTCAACTTCAATTGTTTTATTTAAGTATTTTGCATCTCCTTTTGCAGGATCTAAAACATATTCATTTTCTAAATCTGTGGCAGAAATCGTAAGTATTGATTTTTCACTATTGATGTCTCTGGCATCTTTGTATAAAATATTTTTATAGATATAATAAGAGCCCAAACTAATTACCAGTAGAAGTACCAGTACTTTAATTATTGTTTTAGTCATTTGGATTTTCTGATTTAAATTTTACTGTAGTAGAGTAGAACTTTCTTTTTATTATTTCCTATTAGCCCAATTTATATTGGACTAATAGGAAATAGTATGATTTACAAAAAAACTATTGTTTATATAGCAAGTGGCAAATCTTTTACCGGTACAGGCCAAACTCCAGGGCTTGGGAAACTAATTCCTTTATTAGCGCCTCTTACGCTTGCATCTTGTCCAAAATAATATAAAGGCCAGCCATTGTAAGTCAACTGAGATTTACCAAATACAGTGATAACACCAAATTTAGTTTTGTCAAGTGTCGAAGGCACAACAATTTTATCGGTTTCATATATTGGCCAAACAGCATTGTTTGAAAAATCAGATTTGGTAAAATTGTTTTTATTGAAATTATCGTTTTTGAAAACATACAACGTTAATCCTTTAGCATCTGTAAAATAAGTGGTCTGGCCATCTCCAACAGTATAATCTGATTTGTAGTTTTTACCATCATGTCCTACAAGCTGGCTTCTTACGATCATAATCGAATAATCCGGTTTTGCTATAAACCAAACACCGCCAACTCCGTCGCCCGTTGTTGCACCGGCAGCTTCTGCTGTGTTAGTTCCGTTTACACTTGGTGCATAATAATATAAAGGCCATCCTTTATAGGTTACTTGTTTTTTACCAGAGGCAGTAGTTACAGTACCAAAATCAGAGAATGTTAATCCTGTACCTATTTTATCTGCAGTTAAATTATCTACTATAAAAGCAGGCCATACAGCTTCGCAACCTCCTGTACAAGAAACTTGTCCATTAGCATCTGTTGAAAAAAGTATAAAGATCTTCCATCCTTATCTGAAAGATAAGAGCCTAATGTTGTACTTGTAGAAAGTTTAACTTCAATCTTTACTTCCGGAGTTGTAGGAGTTTCATCGTTGTTATTATCACTACTACAGCTTAGGAAAAATGTTGTTGCTGCAAAAGCAACTAAAGCGAATTTAATTTGTTTTAATTTCATTGTTTTTTGTATTTGATTAATTATAAAAAGGGGGAGAAGCTACTTTACAGAAACAGTAAAGCATTTTTAGTTTGATTATAGTCCACGAGCATTTCGTTCAATAATCAGATTTGCTTATTGTTACGAACTGTCATTAAAATCTAGTATTACGTTTTGTAGGTGAGCCATTTTCTTCTTCTGATAGATTCAGTAGTAAAACAGCTTTAATGCAGATTACCCTACCAAAGAATTGTTATTTTATAAAAAAAATAAAAAAAGAGACAGAAAGGGGTTACAAATCTTGAAGGAAATAGGGTTAGAGTGAAACTCTAAAGCTCACATTTGGAGTTCTTTGCAGTGCGAATGTTTCAACTTCTTCTATAGAATTTGTTAATGAACTTATTCTATAATATTCGCTGATTTCATTTTTTCGGTTTAGGATATTTAAGATAGAAATTCCTAATTTGTACTGAATTCCGTTTGCAGTTTCCCACTTATAAGTAGAAGAAATATTAACCTGCGAAAAAATATGCAGGTTCGTATTATTAGGTTTGTTGTAAACCAATTGGGGATTTGAAAGGTCAATTTGAGAAAAATCAGGCGAAGTTTTTGGCCTGCCGGAAGACCATTTTGTACCCAAAGCAATTTTAAAATTGTTTTTCTCGTAAATTCCCGCCCACGAAACCGTATGCATTAACTGAAAATTGTTAGGGAAAGTTGGGTACTCATAATTAGAAAAATGGTAATTATTATGATTATACGTATAGCTTAACCAAGTCAGAAAATGATTCATTTTTTTCTGAACTAGCATTTCTGCTCCCCAAATTTCATAATCCCCTGTCGTTCTAATAAACTCTAACTGGTTTTGAAAACCCTGGCTGGAAGTTGTGATTCCGCTCACTTTTTTGTAGAAATTTTCTATATCCAACAGCCAGTCATTCTTTTTGTAGAATAAATTTAAAGAGACCTGTTTGCTCTTTTGAATAGGAATTGTGGTGTTATTCGATATAATCCAGCGTCTTTTTTCAATACCAAAATAATCTTTTTGCAAATCAATGATTTGTTGCGAATTTTGACTTTTTAGTTCACCCAGCAATTCTAAATTCAGATTTTTATTGATGCTGTAACCAAATTGTATTCTCGGTTCTACAATAAATTTTTTAAATTTTTCTATATAATTAATTCGTGTTCCCGCCTTAAAATATATTCCGGAAAGCGTATCGTTGTATTTTCCCTCCAAAATCAGGGCGTGAGTTCTCAGAACGTCTTTTACATTACGATAAAAATCAGGATTCGTTACCTTTTCTAAATTAGAAATACCTACTTCGTTAAACTGATAGCCATCATTAAAACTAAATCTGGAGGTAATAATATGATTGTTCTCTAAATTAATCCCATTATTGTTAACCGTATTTTCCTGAATAACAATTTGGTTTCCAATCGTAGTTCTTTGATTGGCCAACAGTTCATAAGCAGAGTTATAAACATTCACTTTGGTAGTATTGAAACGGTTCCAGTTTCTTTTCCAGGACAAATTTCCACCGTAATTTTGTTGACGCAAAATATTGTTTTCAGATCTGTTGATATCATACACCATAGCACTTTGAAAAACCTCCAGATTGTCTTTAATGGTAATTAAATCCAATATAATCTGATCCTTGCTTCCAATTTTTTGGGCATATTTGAGCGTAGCATCATAGAAGTCAAATTTTTTATCACTTTGGTAATCTATATTTTGGTTTTGTGAAAAATCAGTAATTGTTGTGTTTTGAAATACTTTATTGAAATATTCCTTATAAGTAGGTGTTTCTACATAATCAGTAATAGATTTACGTGCTGAAATTTCAATATAACTCTTTTTCGAAAGATTGTACTTCGCATAAACATCGGCATTAATCATATTTATACCTGCGCTAAAAGCATTTTTTTCTGCTGTTTCAGGTGTAGAAGAAATCGCAACGACACTCGAAACACTTTCTCCAAAAAATGCAGAACTTCCGTTTTTATAAATAGAAATCGTATGCGCCAAATTGGGATTGAAAACCGATATTAAACCAAAAAAATGTCCCGTTTGGTACATTCGTATTCCGTTCCATAAAAATAAATTCTGATCGTGTGTGCCACCGCGAACATTAATGCTCGATACGCTTTCGTCTATGCTGTTTACGCCGGGAATTTGCTGCATGGTCTGCAAGGCATCAGGTTCGATAAGGCCCGGCAAAATTCCAAATTTCTTGGGTTTAATTTCAAACGATCCATCCTTGTTTTTTGAAATTCCCGAAGCCAGAATCGCATTCGTTTTAATTTCTGCAAGTTCTGTAATTTCAGGATCTAACAGTATTTGAAGACAATTTTTAGAATCGGAATTAACCAACACAATTCTTTTGGCCATGAAGCCAATGTGACTAATCAGGAGTGTGTTTTTATCCTCTCCGTTAAATTCAAAATAACCGTTTGAATCAGTTGTGATTTGATTGTTGTTGGCTAAACTGATATTGGCGTTTTCAATAGGTTTTTTATCTGTTTTAGAAAAAATGTAGCCGCAGATTATTTGTAATTCAATCTCTTTTTTATAAATATTAATGAATTTGTTTCCAATGTTTTCAAAAGATAAATTGGTGTTTTTGGCTAAATAGTGCAATTTTTGATCTAATGAAAGTGATTTTTTTGGCGGAACTAATTTCAGGTCGGCAATATTGTCTTCAGTATAATTAAAGCTAACCTGATGCTGTTTTTCAATATCAATTATGATTTTTTTAAAAGGCATAAGTTTTCCTTTGTCCTGAGCAAAAAGATTCAGGACAAGGAAAAACAGAAAAAACAAAAAATGAAATTGTTTGGGGAAGAACATTTATTTTTCGTCAAAAATTATTTTATTTTTTGAGACTTTTTTAGCCTCTAAATGATACGTTGTACTAATAATCTGCAAAGCTATATCAAGGTTTTTGGCGGGTAATTTTCCCGTAAATAATGAAACCGTATCTTTTGTGTTTAATTCGATCTTAATATTATATTGCCTTTCGACTTCGTCTAGCAGCGTTCGGATATTTTCTTTATAAAAACATATTTGATTTTCTGTCCATTCCGGTTTTAAGGAACGTACTGTCATTTTAGTTTGTTTTCCGTTTTCAAAACTAACGCTTTGCCCGTGTGTCAATAAAATTTGAAAATTTGCGTAATTTACTTTTACACGACCTTCATAACATACTACATCAAACCTGTTTTTTCTGGCTTTTACGTTAAACTGAGTTCCCAAAACCGATACTTTTCCCAGACTGGTCTGTACTTCAAAACGTCGGCCTTTGGCTACCCTGAAATAAGCTTCACCTTTTAGTTCAAGACGCCTGTTATTGTCCCAGTTCCATTTTTTATAATTTATTTCAGAACCTGAATTTAGTACGACTTCAGAATTATCAGGTAATGAAAAAGTTGTTTTTTCTCCAAAACTTGCCGTTTCCGTTTGTGGTACAAAAAATTTCAGCAAAAAGGTTATTCCAAGTGCCAGAACAAATATAGCGGCTGCTCTAAATATCCAGTTTTTGTATAAAGGAATCTCTTTTGGAGTTTCTTTTTTCTGATTAAGAATGTTCGACAGCATAGCGTTATCATCAAAATCACCTATCTCCAAATGTTCTGTATAATTTTTTATTTTTTGGTATTTTTCAAAATCGGCACTTGCTTTAAATTCAGCTAATTCATCTTCCGACAAATCATTGTTGAGCCATTTTGCTAATAAGCGATTCTTTTTCATTGTACTACTATTATATATTAAAACAATTGGAACTAAATTTACCCTACTTTATAAATCAATTTCTTTACGAAGACTTAACAATGCCAGGTGAATGCGTTTTTCTACAGCTTTTACGCTAATGTTTAATTCCAGGGCAATTTCGCTGTATTTTTTTCCATCAATTCGATGCATCAAAAAGGCAACACGCTGTTTTTCGTTTAAGTTTTCGATAGCTTTCAAAAGTTTAGACTGAAATTGTTTTTCCTCTAAAAGATATTCCGGGTTTTCATTTGTTTTGTCTAAGCCTGTGAAGTTTTTTTCATATTTCAACACCACTTTCTGGTGTGCAATTTCATTAAGACTGCTATTATTTGCAATTGTATAGATGTACGATTTTGCTTTTTCCAAAGGTACCGAAGCACAGTTTTGCCAAAGTTTTACAAATGCTTCCTGTGCTATATCTTCTGCCTGATCTAAATTGCCAAATTTGTAAAAAAGAAAATTGCGAAGTGCTTTAATGTGACTTTTAAAAAAAGACGAAAAGACTATTTCATCACAAGTATTTGATTCGGTTTTATTTGGCATTTGGATTTTTCAATTTGTAGTAGCAAAAGTATTTGTTTTTACTTTAAGTAGGGTAAAAGTAAAGCTGATTGTTTTATAAGAGTAAGAAATATAATTTTCTTATGATAATTAACGATTTAAAAAAGTGAAACAGAAACCCTTAATGCCGTATTTATTAAAAAGCAGTTTCTTAAATTTTATTACCTTTGTAAAAATATAAGTATGTTCCCTTTCAAAAAATATTTACCAATAGCAGTCCTTTTAGTCTTATTGTCTTGTCAAAGCGACAGAGACGAGCAGGGAAATAATGCGCAGGGAACAATTACAAGTGTTTCTCCTCTTACTACTTATCTGCAAAGAGTGGCAATGGTACCAACAGTGCAGGATAATGTAATCGACGGGTCTACTTACTGTACAATAAAACTTCCTTATACTGTTACTGTTAATAATGAGCAAATTGCCGTTAATACAACTGCTGATTATCAAAAAGTAGTAGATAATATCAATGCAAGTACTTACGATGACGATATTGTAAAAATAGATTTTCCGGTAACGATGGTTTACTACAATTACGTACAAAAACTGATTGAGGATGAAAATGATTTTAATGATTTAATCGATTATTGGAATCTTTATCCTGATCTTTTATCCAAAATTAATGGGTTAAATATTAATTATCCTATCACGATTAATATTTATAACAGCGCCAGTCAATTTGCAAGTTCTCAGTCGATTATAAGTGATGAGGCTTTTTTTAATTTTATAAAAAACCTGAATGGCAGTCAGTATATTTCATTAAATTATCCAATTTCTGTAGTAGATTATCATAATCAGGTAAAAGCGATTACGAATAATTTGGAGTTCGAAAATGCTATAAAATATGCGATTGATTACTGCCCGGAAAATAACATTGCAACACTTGATTTTACACAGACACTAACAAATGGCTCCTGGAAAATAGCTTATTATTTTGATGATTCAGAAAAAACGCTTTCATATAATGATTATTGGTTTATGTTTAAAAGTGACAAATCGGTAATTGCTACAAAAGGATCAGTCTCAGAAACAGGAACATGGGAAAGTACAGTGGTGAATAATGTTAGGGAATTAAAAATAAATTTCAGTTCAGAATTACTTGGTAAATTAAGTTGTAATTGGAAATTGTTTGAATTTAATAATTCCCAAATCAGGTTACGTGATGTAACTGATAGCACCAATTATCTTTATTTTGAAAAATTATAAGTTCTCTATCCCTGAAAGAATTTTGAATAGAATATGATCTTGTATTTTTTGAGTTAACTCTCATTTTTATTGAGTTAACGTTATTTGTTAAAATCATAGATATTTATAGAAATTAATAAATTACCTCAATTTAATCCATATAAATGCATTTCAAATACCTATTGATCTTTTTCATTTTGTTTTCACTCAACGCAAATTCACAAATTGTAGAAGATAAAAAAATTTTCGCGCAGCAGATTCCTTATTAAAGGAAAATAGTTTTTCTGTTCATAGAGATAATTATTTTTTAACGGGTGTGCCAATAAATGCTCCAATTACTAAAAACTCTGCCGATGTAAAATATCAGGTTAGTTTTAAGTTACGATTGCGCTCAAAGCCTATATTCGCAGGTTTTTACCCCTATTTACTATACACTCAAAAAGCTTTTTGGGATATTTATGCCAACTCAAAACCATTTTCCGAGATTAATTTTAATCCCGGTGTGGCTGTTGTTCGACCATTTTATTTAAAAGGAGGAAGGCTAACCTACGGAACAGTTTCGTTTGAACACGAATCAAACGGCAGAGATTCTATTTATTCCAGAACATGGAATATGCTTGCCTTCTCATTAAAATCACAGATTTCCCCACGATGGACAGTTGGGTTACGGGGATGGATTCCGCTTGTCGATAAGGAAGATAATCCCGGACTTACCAAATATGTAGGTTATGGCGAAGCAAGTGCAACTTACCAGATAAAGCCGGGACGATGGAGCGCAGACGTTCTTTTTAGAAAAGGAAGTGGCCTTATCAATTACGGATCGCTGCAGACACAGGTAAACTGGAGACCATACAAAAATGAAAATTATTATCTCACATTACAGTGGTTTGTGGGCTATACAGAAAGTTTAATTGATTATCAGGAACACAAAAGCATGATTCGTTTGGGATTTACAATCAAACCTGAAAATATGGGCATTTTCTAAATTACTTTATATTTCATTGTACTGTTTACTTTAACCAACGAAGTAAAAAGATATTCTTAGTCTTGCAATGAAATCACTTCTGCTACTATCATTTTTTATCTTACAAAAACGACAAACACAAAACATCTTTTTTTGCTGATGTGTAATTGCTTTAGTTTATAAGTTGTTACAAATCAGTTAAATGTGTTATGGATTATTTGGTTGATAAATTAATTTTAGTATCTTTATTCTTATAAATTTCACTTTTTATATCATCATGATTTTCCAGGAACTTGTATACTATAAAACTGATAACGCATAATAGGTTAAAGTTATCTTACAAATAAAGAACGCTGGCGGTTTGGTCTGGTCAGATAATATGGAGTAATACGAAAACCTGTGGAGAAAGAAAAATTTACCACGGAGAACGCAAAGTTTTTTAAAATATGCTAGTTTAATAAAAACATCCCGAAGCCTCGGGACACAAAGCTTTGCAGACTTAGATTGTGTAAACACAACTTAAATCTTAGTGAACTCTGAGAATCCCGATAGCTATGCGGGATTGCGTTCTCTGCGTTAAAAATAATTAGGAGATATAAAATTTTTAATATTTCTCCACAACTAGCTTTGATCCGATAATATCCAAAGAAGGCATATCTGCCTTTAAATTACAAGCCATATTTTATAGAGTTAGACTCATTTACAGTATTAGAGATTTATGAGGGAAGATAGAAATGTTACGTATTTACATAACAAAATGATTGATTTATACCTCTCCAATTATATTAATTTCTGAATTCATTATTCCTGTTTTCAGTTTTAGACTGTATTGAGCTGCATAGCATTTAATTTCTAATACTATTTTCGCTATCGAGAAGAGACTTAGGAGAGCGGAGGTAAATATATTATTTAATAATAACTAATATGTCTAAAACTATGAAACAAGAAATCGACGCTCAACAAACAGATTCAAAAATTATTTTAGCTGATTACGCTTCCACATGGCCCGCTGATGGCCCGATAGATTTAAATATTCATGATCTTCCGCACGATGCATCTGTACTCGAATGGTGGTATCAAAATTGTCATTTGACTTCTAAGGATGGTAAACGGCTTTCTTTGTTTGCTTCTTTTTTTAGAGTGGGAAAAAAAGACGAGCATACCGGAAATTTAAACTACACACATTCTGTAATCTGTTCTTTATCAGACATCTCTGAGAAAAAGTATTATAGGGATTCTCTTGTAGATGGAAGTTTACCTAAAGAAGTATTAAAAATTATTAAGAAAAACGACGAAAAAAATGAGGGAAGCAGATGGATTCGCCGTGCATTAAAAGAGGTGCATGAAAAAGGAAATGTGCCGCTGCCTGACAGACTTCTTAAAAAACCTGCTGTCATAGGTACAAAGAATCTTTCACTTGAATATGATGAAAATTCTTTTAAAAAAGATGAACAAGGCAACTATCATTTAAATCTGCAAAATCCATTGAAAGGAATCGCTTGCAGACTTGATTTTGTTCCCTTAACAAATCCGGTAAGACATGGAAAAAATGGCTTGGTGAGCGGTATAGGGAAAGAGGATATGTTTTATTATTTTATTCCAAAATGCGACGTAAGTGGGGAGATTTTAATAGATAATACAGTTTACGATGTAGAAGGCAGTGGTTGGTATGATCATGAGTTCAGCAGGTCCGCAGATGAAATCTCAAACTTTGAATTTAAGCATGATTTAGCCTGGAACTGGATAGCGCTCCAATTGGACAATGGTTGGCAGATATCCGGATACGATCTTTTTGATAATACAAATAATGGAGAACATATTGGAGGCACAATTATTATAATAGATCCGGATGGTAAGATAAAGAGAACAGAAGATTATTCATTTTCTCCTGAAGATTACTGGACAAGCGCCCGAACATTTATTTCGTATCCCGTTTCCTGGAGATTGGAAATCCCCGAGTTTAATATTTATCTTTCTGTTAAAGCTGAATTCCCGGAACAAGAGTTCATTACGATGCTCTCTGCACCGGCATTTTGGGAAGGATGTATAAATGCTGTCGGAAGTTTTATGGCAACAGAAGTTTCCGGCTCTGGATATATAGAAAGAAACGGATTTAATGGTAATATAAATATTGAAAGTTTCCTGAAAAATGTTGGTAAGGCAACGCAGAAATCGATAGAATCGTTACTGCCTTTAAACCCCACTGACGATCAGTTTCACAGATTGGTAAACAGTTCACTAGGAACTTCTTTTTTTAACACTGCTGATAAAGAACAATATGTTTCTGCTGTAATCAAACCAATCAGGGAAGTTGTTGATCGCAGTAAAAAAGCCTGGCGATCGTATGTATTTTTAGCCTGTATTGATAGTGTTGGCGGAAACTCCCAGCCGTTTATCGACTGGCTTGCAATGCCAGAGCTTATACACACAGGATCATTAATTGTAGATGATGTGCAGGACAAGTCTGATACGCGTAGGGGAGGAACAGCTTTGCATCTTATGTATGGAGAAGCACTTGCAATTAATGCCGGCAATGTCTGTTATTTTATCGGAGAATTGATGACACATAGTCCCAAGCTTTCAGAACATATCCGGTTGAAAGTATATGAATTGTATTTTGAAATGATGCGTGCAGCACATGCAGGTCAGGCGATGGATATTAGCGGGCTTCATTATCTCATGCCATATGCAGTAAACAGTGGAGACAGTTCATTATTGGAAAAGAGAATTTATACAATTCATCGGTTAAAAACAGCAGCGCCTTCTTGTACATTGGCCAAAATGGGAGCATTAATAGGAGGAGGCAAACCTGAAGAAATAGATGCGCTTGGTGATTTTTTTGAAGCAATTGGCGTTGCCTATCAAATCATGGATGATGTATTGAATTTGCAGGGATTCGACAATAACCTAAAAGATAAAGGAGAAGATATTACAGCAGGAAAAATAACTATGCCTGTGGCAAAAGCAATGGGTTTATTGCCTTTGGATAAACGTCAATATGTTTGGGAAATAATTCAAACAATGCCTACAGACAGAACGATTATAGAATCTGTAATTGTTACATTGCAAGATTGCGGAGCCATTGAAGCATGCAGGCTGGAAGCAGAAGAACTTGTTGAGGAAGCCTGGAAAAAAGTAGATGAAGCATTAGCAGATTCATTTTTTAAAATAAGAGTTCGTGCCTTTGGCTGGTTTGCATTGAAAAAAGAATAACGTGATATAAGTGTGCATTTATGAAAAACCACTCCAATCGAGTGGTTTTGTGTTTTAAACTTTTTTACTTAAATTTAATAGATAAACACGAATTTCACGAATTTCACGAATTTGCAATAATTCTATAGTTGGTTTAGTTTGTGAAATTAATTTCACAAACTAATTAGTGCAAATTAGTGAAATTCGTGTTTAATTACGATTAGCGCTATTGGCTTGTCTGATCACTTTTGGATCGGTTAGGTTAAAACGATAAACAAAACTTAGTCGGTATCGGGCAGCGTTAGGTATGCTCACTTCTTTAAACAAATAATCGGTGCCAGTTGTGGTGTTTTTGTTTTGGCGTAAATTAAAAGCGTTGCTTACATCAAATACAATTGTTGCTTTGTCTTTTAATAAAGTTTTGCTCAAACCAAAATCGATTGATTGCAATGCTGCATTTGTCGTTTGCGCATTTTGCTGTTCTCCACGAAAGTTATAGCGGCCCTGAAAACTAAATTTGGCCGGCAGCTTAATCTGCGTACTTAATCGTCCTGTAAAAGTTTCTCCGTTATAATCAAGGTTTTTTTCTGATAATTTCCTTTCTGTACAAAGCTGTAAAAGTTCATTTCTACATTTATCTGTAACCATTTTAATGGATTGTATAATGTAGAAAGTTCAAAACCAGTGCGCGTTTCGTAGTCAATATTAATTGGTGTTGTAAAAAATATATCATTCTCACGGTAAGTAAAATCCTGAATATAATTTTTTTCTCGTTGGTAATAAACGGAAGGATTCAGGGTTAGTTTTTTCCAGGTTTTAAGAAAACCCAATTCAAACGCATCAGTATATGAAGGATTAAGATCTGGATTTCCAATATATTGTGCATTTAAATCCGTCAGTTCATTAAAAGGATATAAAGCATACAAAGCCGGGCGGTTAATGCGTTTGCTGTAATTAAGCTGCAAAGTCGAAGTTTCAAATTTATAACTCATATTGACAGTGGGGAATAGTTTTGCGTAATTTTTCTTGTCGTCGTATGTGTTTTTAATATCTGTAATAGAAATTTGGGTTAGTTCTGTACGCAAACCCAGCATGTAATTGAATTGGCCTGCTTTGTCGCTAAATTGAGCATATGCACTGGAAATGGTCTCAGTATATTTCAAATTATTATCAATGTTTTGGTAAATTGTCCAGTCATTTTCTTGTTGCTGTTCCGCCAAAAAATCACTGGAGACTTTGCGAATCTCACTTTTTATTCCAAATTCAAATACCGAAACACTATCAATAGGTTGTATAAAATCACTCTGAATAAGTAAATCTTTACTATTGCCTATTGATTTTGTTCTAATACCGGGATAAGTCACAGGAGTTGGAGATAAACGATCTGTCGAAAGATTCCAGTTTTTATCGCTGTTCCACCAATCGTATTGGACGTTAATAGTCCATTTTTTTGCCTCTTGTTTAAATGTTTGTGTATAGTTAAATTCTAATTGATTGTAATCCCTTTTTTCCAGTGATTTGCCTTCTCTTATTAAAGTGCTATCCAGGCTCGTATCGTTGCTGTAATCATATTTTAGATGAGTTTTGTCATTGTCATGTGTGGCATTTTTTAAAAAAGCTGCGGTAATAGTGTGGTGATCGTCAAAAAAATAATCAGCCCCGAGATACATCAGTTTCCCATCATCGTGACGGTCTTCATTTTGCACCCGGTTCATTAAACTTGGTGTACCATTATTAATAGTGGACTGATTTGTTGTGTACAGACCAACGTAATCAGATGAGCGGATGCTAAAATTTGAAAAAATATTGATTTTATCTGATTTGTAATTGATACTTGGATTAAGACGGCTATCATTTGGTGAACCGGCCACCAATCGTACCTGACCATTAAAACCACTTTTTTTGTTTTTTTCAATATAATATTAATAATTCCTGCAGAACCAGAAGCATCATATCTTGACGAAGGATTCGTAATCACTTCTATACGATCGATTTGGTCGGCAGCGATTTGATCAAGCGCGTTGGTTTGAGTAAGACCGGATTGTCGTCCATTAATAAGCACCAGTACACTGCTGTTGCCACGAAGACTCACTCCGCCGGTTGGACTAACCGCGACAGATGGTACTCCATTTAAAACGTCATTGGCAGAGCCATTTTGCGACAGCACATCTTTGCCCACTTCAAAAACCTTTTTATCCAGTTTTAAACTAATGTTTGGTTTTTGACCATTAATCTCTACGGCATTCAATTGAACTGCATCAGTAACTAAACCAATAGTTCCTAATTCCATTTTTGCTTTACCCGAAATAATCTCCAATGGCTGCGTATAATTTTGATACCCCATAAAACTAAACGAAATGGTCATTTTTCCTATTGGCAATTTTTCTAAACTAAAAACACCATGCTCATCAGTAACCCCAATTAGTACTGTTTTTAAGGCGCTGTCTTTTACCGCTATTGTTACATACGGCAATGCTTCTTTGGTGATATTGTCCTGAACTTTTCCTGAAACAGTCGTTTGCTGAGCGTTTGCTAAAAAGTGAAATAGTAAAATTAAAATGCTGGTTATTAAGGCTCTCATGTTGGTTGGTTTTATAATACAAGATTAATTGATAAAACAAAATATGACCTTTTAAAACATGCAAACGGCTCCAAGAGCTTTTGAAATGCATTTCTCAATTCGATATTTATTCTATCTTTATCTTATGTATAGATTTGCCTTTTTCACCACTTTTGTTCTGCTTTTGTTCACCTCATGTAAGCAGTATACTGATTATGTGAAATCGGATGCATCTTATTCTTACTATGTTAATGAAGATCGTGTACAAGATTATCTGGGTAAATCTGCAGAAGATGTTTTTAAAGTTCAAATACCGGTAAAGCTGATTAAACGGGATAATAATGCCGGACCATTAGGTTTACAGGTGAATGGTTTTGGTGCTTTTGATGTTTATTGGGATGGTATTTTTGTGGGAAGCAACGGTAAAATGGTCAAATCTGGTCAGCCCGAAGTAGCTGGCACTGAAACGACGTATTACGAAATACCCGAAAAAAGAGGCAATATTGGCTTACACATGATCACTATTATTGGAACACAAACCCAATTGCGAGAAGCAAATCGTGGAATTGATATAAGACTCGAAAGCTTTTTAAGACTTCATCGCTCGCCGCTTATTGTAATGTCTTTTATGAATCTCATGGCAGGAGCTTTTCTTATTGCTGCTATTTATTATTTTTTTCTATACATAAACAGCACTCGTAAAGAAACAACTGTTTTGGTTTTTGGCATAATTTGTCTGCTTTTCTTCTGTCTTTTAATTGTAGAATATCTCAAATTTTATGTAGACATTCCGTATACTCAATTTTATACCCGTTTACAAATCGTGGGCTTGCTCACCTTTGCCATTTCAATTCTGGTTCCGTGGTATTTTATGCTGCAGTTTGACTTCAAAAAAAGCGGTTGTTTTTGTTTCTTTTGTTTACCAGTCTTATTGTAATCTATATTACTAATTATGGACATTATGATATAACGGCGATTTATTTTAGTTATGCCATGTGTCTTGTTTCTATTATTATAGCTGCAAATGCCACATTCCGAAAAATCAAAGGCGGATCGATTGTTGTCGCGGGCTTACTGGTAAGTGTCGTTGTTAATCGCTATATTTTCTATGATTTTGGATTGTTTATCGCTTTTACCATCATCGTACTTTCTATGTTGTATCTTCATACCATTCGGGCAAAAGCAATCGAAGAGGCTCATAATGCATCCTTATTACTTTCGTCAAGATTGCAGTTAGAACTGATCAAGAAAAATATTCAGCCGCATTTTCTTCGAAATACTTTGACCTCGTTGATCGATTGGGTTGAAGAATCACCACAGCAAGGCGTTGTATTTATTCGCGCACTGGCAGACGAATTTGATATTATGAATGCCATTTCCGAAGATACACTTATTCCTATTAGACAAGAAATTGAATTGTGTCGAAAGCATCTGGAAGTAATGTCTTTTCGTAAAGAAGTTTGCTACGATTGGGAGGAAAAAAATATTGATGAAAATGAAGAAATTCCGCCTGCGATTATTCATACCATTATTGAAAACGGAATTACACACAGTTTACCACCCAAAAAAGGCTGCATTTGTTTTTGTTTAAGTTTTACAAAAGAAAAAAACTATAAAGAATATACATTACAAACGATTGCAAAAAACCGAAAAACTAGAAAAGAGAAAAGTAACGGAACAGGTTTTAAATATATCAGTGCCAGATTGAATGAAAGTTACGGTACCAACTGGCATTTTGACTCTCATGAAGTAGAGGAAGGCTGGATGACAACAATTAAAATTTTTGATAAAAGATGAAGATTCTGATTATTGAAGACGAGGCCAGAATTGCCAAACGAATAGAAAGAATGACCCGGGATTTTTTTGATAAGGAGACTGAGATTTTACTTTGTGATTCAGTTGAAAACGGATTAAGTATCATTGATCAAAATTCAATCGATTTGCTATTGCTGGATTTGAATTTAAACGGCGAAGATGGGTTTGATGTTCTGCAAAATGTGGTAGCAAGGTCATTTCAAACCATTATTATTTCGGCTTATACAGATAAGGCAATTACAGCATTTGGTTATGGAGTTCTGGACTTTGTAGGCAAGCCCTTTGATGAAAACAGATTGACACAAGCTTTTAGACGTTTTACGTCACCAGAAAAACAACCCAATGGAGATCTTCAGTTTTTAGCAGTAAAAAAAGGGAAAGCCATTAGACTGGTCCCCATTAAAGATATCCGATATATTAAAGGCGCGGGAATTTATACCGAATTGCATTTATCAGATAACCGTATTGAACTTCATGATAAATCTTTAGAATCTCTGGAAAAATTACTTCCCTCAACTTTCGAGCGAATACATAAATCGTTTATTGTCTGCTGGAATGAAGCCGACAAACTCATTGTAGAACCCGGAGGTAAATACAGCATGTTACTTAAAAACGCCGAACTTTTGCCTGTAGGCCGATCTAAGTACAAGGAAATTCGCCATAAAATGATTTGATTTTGTTATCTCAAAACAGGAATTTTTACAAAACTATCAGTATACCATTTTATTTGCAAAGGCACTTTTGCATCTTTAATAGTTTCATCGCTTACTTCTTTACCGGTTCCATAATTTAATTGAGAAAACGAATTTTTATTTACATCGACAACAATAAGCAATCTGCTTCCTTTGCTTAATTGCTTGCTTACCAAATGCGTATTCGAAAAAGAAATTGTTTCAATAGCATCAGGTTTTAGCAGTTGTCTTTTTTCAATATTTTTGGCATAACTGGCGCGGCCAATGTAATAGGACAAATGAAAATATTCGCCATTTGGTAATACTTCATAAACAGTTACAGCCAAATCAACATCTCTTTTATTGATACTTATTTTTAATTCTCCCAAAAAAGAACCGTTTACAATTATCGATTCTTTTAATGGATCACTTATAAAACAAAATCCGCTCGTTGTATCAATTTCTTTTTTAATTATCGGATCTGGATAATAATCGTTGTTGTTGCTTTTCTGTCTGTCAGCAAGATCTATTTGTTGTAATAGAAAATCTTTTTTACCGGATTTTTTAGAGTTTGCCGTATAAAAATTTCCAGACTTAGTATTTGTTAAATAAAAAGTCAGAAAGTCGTTGTGCATTTTATCTATTGAAGGAGCACTTCGCCATGAGTTTGCGCCCATAACCTGATAATTGATTTTATCTTTTAACACTTCTGGTTTAGTTCCGTTCTTCAAAATAAAATCAAACCATTGATACGTAATTTTTTTGATATCGATTAATGCCAACGAATCAACTTTATAATCATTTATAACAGCTTCACCGCCAATTTGAGTTCCAAAATGCCCGTATGGACCTATAATTAAATAAGCTGGCGTATTGGGATTGTATTTTTGAAGTTCTCGTAAATAATATAAACTTGAATTTTGAGAATCGTTATAATATCCATCAAAAGCTAAAACAGGAATATTTATTTGCGCAAAATCTAATTTGTACGGAGCCATTTTTTGCCAGTAATTATCAAATGCAGGATGACTTATCCATTTTTGAAACAATCGGTTTGGTTCTCCATCTATGCTGTCCAGTTTTTTGTAGGCTGTACCGGATTCCCACCATTTTGATTGCATTGTTCTAAAACGCTGTCTGTTATTTCCTGAAACCGTATCTAAATATTTATTATTGCTAACATAAAAAGACCACTCATAATTTGGATTAATAAAAATATTATTTTCCATTGGCAAACCCATTCCGGGTCTGTTAGCAACATACGGAACAATTGTTTTTAGCGCCGGATGAACTGTTTTGCAAGCCGCCCATTGCGTAAAACCATTATAACTGCCGCCAAACATTCCAACACTTCCGTTGCACCATTTTTGTTTACTAATCCAGTCAATGGCGTCATAAACATCGGTGCTTTCATTCTCGTACGGATTTATTTCATTTGGGCTAAACCGTTTTCCTCTGCTATATACCATTATACCAACATAACCATGATCTGCAGCTTCTTTTAAGGTTTTTAAATCTCTGCCTTTGTCTCTGACGTAAATTGTATATTGAAGAATTACCGGTTTCGGAGTATTATCTTCTTTTTTGCGAACAATTATGGCTGATAAAATCGCGCCATCACGGGTTTTTACCGATACGCTATCCTGAATATCATAATCGCTTGTTTGGTTCGTCAATTTCGTAGCTTTTGTTTGCTGAGCCGATAAATTGATAACAGCTAAAAATAAACTTATAAATAATAGGATTGTTTTATTGCACATAATTTGAAAGATAAATGAATTCTAATTATAAGACAAGAATTATTGAAAAGTGTTACAATTAAAGCTTATGTTTTTAACTATAATTAACTTTGATTTTAGAGCCAGTTTTTTTGTTTTAAGCGTTTTGACTATATTTACTTCACACAATAAAAATCTTCACAATGAAAATAAATCTTCTGATACCTACTCAATTCTCATTCATTTTTGGATTTTTTTCTCTGCAATTTCCATGAATGCTCAAAATGAGACTTATTCAAGCCCGGTAAAACAGGAGATTGCCGATACAACTTTTGTGAATTTAAAAGATTATAGCAAAGATTTTATCTATGATATGAAATATGCCACTGAAGATAATTTTCTGAAAGCCAAAGTGTATGATTGTGCCGAGTGTGTTTTACGTTTGAAAACTGTGCAGGCACTAATTGCAGCCAATAAAGATTTTATGAAAAAAGGCTATAAAATAAAGCTGTACGATTGTTACAGACCTTTATTCATACAAAAAAGAATGTGGGAAATTGTATCGAATCCGGAGTATGTCGCAGATCCAAAAAAAGGTTCAATCCATAATAGAGGGGGAGCGGTTGATATTTCTATAGTTGACGCCAATGGAAAAGAAGTTGATATGGGAACTCCTTTTGATTTCTTCGGAATTAAAGCGAGCCATAATTATACCAAACTTTCGGGTAAAATAAAATCAAATCGTGCTTATCTTAAAAAAACAATGATTGCCAATGGCTTTAATTCATTCGATTCAGAATGGTGGCATTATAATTTAAAAACCGGTTTAAAAGATAAGGTTTCCAATCAAAAATGGGATTGCGAATAACGATCCCACATGTCCAAATTATCCACAAAGTATATTTTGTTATTCATTTAAGAAGTTTATCGCTTCTTAGATCTTATTGTTAATATCAATAAGATATTTAACTCGCATAATCGTAGCAGACAATTTTTAGTTCTTTAAAATTGTTTTCCTTACATATAAAATTTCTTTAATTACTCCGTTTGTATTTTTTGTCGTGATTTATATCTGTTTATAAAACTTGAAGATATAATAATTTGATTTTCATTTATATAGGATTAAACTTATATATTGAAGATGTAAAAAAAGTTAATTCTAACAAATTATTATTTTGGATGTTAAAAAAGAGAGAATAATCTTATTTTATCTGTCAAAGTGCATAATAATATACTGAATTATCTAGTATCGATCAGTTTTTTTGGTTAATTTCATTATTCTATTTTTGTAACTATCTATTATATAGTGTTTTACATTTTTTATATACTCCTGCGAAAGAATGCCATTGACTAACTCCTTTTAGTCAGATATGCTTCTGTTTTTGTATAAGCCTCATTATTAACAAAAGTTTTTTTAACCATTAAAAAAAATTATTATGAGACTAAAATTATGTTTATTGCTCGTTTTTATTATTACTTTTTCCTGGGCGCAGACCACGAAAACATTTGTCACCAATGGAGCATTTCCTGTTCCTAATGGTGTAACTTCTATTAATGTAAGTGCATGGGGCGGAGGAGGATCCGGCGGAGGCGCGAGCGGTGCCGGATTGCTTTTAGGAAGAGGTGCTGCCGGTGGAGGTGGAGGTGCCTTTGCAAGCTCCACACTTACAGTTACTCCCGGAGCTACCTTAAATGTAGTGGTGGCTGGTCAAACTTTGGGAGCTTCCGGAGCTAATGGTTCAGCAGGGGGCAATTCTACCATTTCAGGTTATGAATCTTTATTTCTAGCCGCTGGTGGTTCAGGTGGAGGAGCAAACAATGCAGGTGGAACACCAGTAGGAGGAATTGGAGGAACAGTTGCCAATTCTAAAGGAACAGTTCGTTTTGCAGGAACTTCAGGAGGCAATGGTAGTACATCACTATTATCATTATTGCTTTCTTCAGGAGCTGGTGGTGCTGGGGGTAACGCAGGAGGTGCAGGAGGTGCATCGTTATCGAGTTTAATTCTGGGTACTGCACCCGGGAATGCTGGTTCATCTCCAGGTGGCGGTGGCGGTGGGGCAATAAATTCTGCATTAGGTGCTGCTCAAGTTGGAGGAACTGGTGCGGCAGGTCAGCTAACTATTTCTTATACGTGCCCAACTTATAATGTTACCAGTACAACAGCCACTAATGTGTGTGCTTCTAATGGTACAACATCAACAGTAACGTTAACTTCTGGCGCATCATCATTACCGGTTGGTAATTACGTAGTGACTTATAACAGAAGTAATCCCAGTGCTACAGCATTAACAGCAAATTTAACAGTGAGCACAGCAGGAACCGGTGTTTTTACAGCAGTAGGATTAAATACTGTGGGTTCTAGCACAATAACAGTAACCAAAATTACTTCTCAGTCTTGTTCTTCAACTATTAATGCTAATAATACAGCCATAGTAATTATTTCGCCTGCAACAGTTGCGGGAACAGTAACTGGCGGAACAACAATTAATGCAGGAAGCACAAGTGGTTTGTTAACTTTATCAGGCCATACAGGATCTGTTGTTAAGTGGCAGTCAGCTGTAAGTCCGTTTACGACATGGGTTGATATTGCAAATACAAATACAACTTATACTTCAGGAACATTAACAGCAACTACGCAATTTAGAGCAGTTGTTCAGAGTGGTGCTTGTGCTGCAGCAAATTCTGCTGCAACAACGGTTACAGTAGTGCCTTTACCCACTATAACGGGATTAGCTGCAAATAGTGTATGTACGAGTGATGATGCACAAAGTACAGCTCTAAGTTACAGTGCAACAACGGGATCTCCAATTACCTATAGTATAGTTTGGAATTCTTCTCCTGCAAATAGCTTTACAGCTGTTACAGATGCAGTATTGCCATCTAGTCCAATTACGATTGCAGTTCCTGCCGAAGCTGCCGCCGGAACTTATACCGGAACATTGACTGTAAAAAATGCAAACGGTGGTATAAGTACAGGTTCAGTTTTTACTGTAACTATAAATGAAACTCCTACAATTATATCAGATGGAGTATTTTCTCTAATTTGTGCAAACGGCAATTCACAAACATCAACTTTATTTTATGTTGCTTCTTTTGGTAATCCTACAAGTTATGCCCTTGATTGGAATAACGCAGCAAATGCAGCTTTGTTAGCGGATATCCCTGATACTTCATATAATTTTGCTTCAAGTGGAGGAGTCCAAATCCAAATACCTGCAAATGCTTTACCGGGAACCTATAACGGATCATTTATAGTAAAAAATGGATCTTGCAGTTCTGCATCTACGGTAACCATAACAATAATTGGGCAAGCTGTTGGAGGAACAGTAACTGGCGGAACAACAATTAATTCCGGAGAAACAAGTGGTTTACTGACTTTATCAGGCCATACAGGATCTGTTGTTAAATGGCAGTCATCAGTGAGTCCGTTTACGACCTGGGAAGATATTGACAATACAAATACAACTTACACTTCAGGAGTACTAACAGAAACTACACAATTTAGAGCAGTTGTACGAAATGGATTTTGTCCGGTTGTAAATTCTGCTGCAACAACTGTAACGGTAGAGGATTTACCTACAATAGAGATAATATCGACAACTAGTGCATGTTCGAGTGCAGTAGAGCAGGAGGTACTGTTAGTATATGGTGAAACGACCGGGTCTCCAATTACATACAGTATAGTATGGGATTCTTCTCCTTTAAACAGTTTTGCAGCGGTTATTGATAAACCATTGTCTGGGGGCACTGTTCAGTTTATCGAGATTACTGTTCCACCAGGTACTACTGCCGGAACTTATACCGGAACATTAACTGTAAAAAATGCAAACGGGGGTACAAGTGCAGGTTCAATTTTTACTGTAACTGTAAATGCAACTCCAACACTTACAACAGACGAAGAATTCTCTGTAGTTTGTGCAGGTAGCGCTTCGGTATCTGCTTTAACATATACTGCTTCTTCCGGAAATGCTACAAGTTATGCTATTGATTGGGACAATGCGGCAAATGAAGCCTTCCTTTCAGATATTCCTGATACATTACAAAATTTTGATCCAGATGGAGGAAAAATCGAAATAGCAATACCAGCAAATGCTTTGCCGGGAACCTATGAAGGATTATTTACATTAGAAAATGAATTTTGCAGTTCTCAATATCCGGTAACCATAACAATATTCCCAGCAACTGTTGGCGGAACAGTAATTGGTGGCACAACAATTAATCCTGGTGAAACAAGTGGTTTACTGAAATTAATTGATCATACAGGATTCGTTCTTAAGTGGCAGTCATCTGTAAGCCCGTTTACGACATGGGTTGATATCGCAAATATAAGTTCTATTTATTTTTCAGAACCATTAACAGAAACTACACAATTTAGAGCTGTTGTACGAAGTGGTAATTGTGAAATTGTAAGTTCTGAGCCCACAACTGTAACGGTAGTGGATTTACCAACTATAACCATATCAGACGGAACCTTTCCTATTTGTCCAGCTGATGAAGAGCGAATAACAAATTTATATTATAGTGAAACAACGGGTTCTCCAGTTTCTTATAGTATTGTTTGGGATTCTTCTCCTGCAAATAGTTTTGCAGCAGTTACAGATGCAGCATTACCTGAAAGTCCTATCGGTATTCATGTTCCTGCGGGAACTGAAGAGGGATCTTATACCGGTACATTGACTGTGAAAAATGCAAGTGGCGTAGTTAGTACAGGCTCATCTTTTACTGTAACTATAAATGAAAAACCTACAATTACAACAGATGGAACAATCTCCCCAGTTTTTACAAGTACGAACTCGCAAATTGCATCATTAACATATGCTGCAGTTACAGGGAATCCCATAGGATATTATATTGAGTGGGACGTTTTTTCAGGTAATAGTCCAATGCAAAATCAAGGTACAACTTCATTCACTTTTGCTCCCGGCGGAGGTGTAATAAATACAATTGAAGTATCTCCTAATGTTCCGCCTGGAACCTATATTGGAAGTTTGGTTATTTACAATGGAACTTGTATCTCAGCAGCTCAGGAAGTATCAATAGTAATTAACCCTGAAGCACCCACTATAACAGCAGCAGAATCAACAGATGCTGTTTGTTCAAGAGTTTCTGCGCAAGGAGCAGCATTAAGTTATAGTGCAACTACAGGATCTCCTGTCTCTTATAGTATTGTTTGGGATTCTTCTCCAACAAATAGTTTTGCAGCCGTTACAGATGCAGCATTACCTGCCAGTCCAATTAAGATTAATGTGCCTGGGGGAACTGCTGAGGGAACTTATACCGGAACATTGACTGTTAAAAATGCGAGTGGTGTTAGTAGTGCAGGCTCACTTTTTACAGTAACTGTAAATCCACTTCCTACAATTACAACAAATGGAGAAATTACACCGGTTTTTACAAGTACCAGTTCGCAAACAACATCATTAGCATATACTGCAGTTACAGGAAACCCTACAGAGTATTCTGTTAAATGGAATGTTATTTCCACTAACAGTCCAATACAAAACCAAGGTTTAACTCCATTCACTGCAGCTCCAGGCGGAGGCGTGATAAATACAATTGAAATATCTCCAAATGTCCCGTCAGGAACCTATGTTGGACTACTGACTATTTATAGCGGAACTTGTAAAACGGATCTAGCAGTAACAATACAAGTGAATGATGTAGTACTACCACCAACAATAACAGTAGCAGAATCAACAAATGCTGTTTGTTCAAGCGATAATGCGCAAGGAGCAGCGTTAAGCTACAGTGCAACAACAGGATCTCCTGTCTCTTATAGTATTGTTTGGGATTCTTCTCCAACAAATAGTTTTGCAGCCGTTACAGATGCAGCATTACCTGCCAGTCAAATTAAGATTAATGTGCCTGGGGGAACTGCTGGGGGAACTTATACCGGAACATTGACTGTTAAAAATGCGAGTGGTATAAGCAGTAGTCCATATTCTATATCTGTGACTGTTAATGAAGTAGCCGTTATAATTTCAACTACACCACAAACATCCGGATCTTTGGGAAGTATTTTTGTAGAAAATTTACCTGAGGGTAATTCGTTGGTAGCGATTAGTCCAGGCGGAACAATTTACGAATCAAATACAGGTTCTTTACTAATTGCTGATTTGACATCGGGCACTTATCTTCTAAAAATACTTTCAGAGCAAGGTTGTGATCAGGACATAACAGTTGGTGTTCCTTATCAATTTTTTGCACCAGAAAACCCAGCATCGGCAAACAATACAATTTCAATAGCTTCTAAAAACAAAGTGATTAACGTTGAAACTTTGAATGAAAATATTGATGAGGTCCTTGTTTATGATATGTCAGGTAGTTTACTCTACAAAAAAGAGAAAATTGGCGATTCAAAATTGGTTATAGATAATTTAACTAACCGTCATCAGATTTTGATAGTAAAAGTTGTTTTAGATAATAATCGAACTGAGACAAAAAAAGTTAGTTATTAAATTAAAGTCATTTTAAAATTTAAAAACCATTCCGTTTTGCGGAATGGTTTTTTTATGAGAAATAGCGAATAGTTATTCAACGCATCGAATGTTTTCCATGAAATAAGTATCCGGATGATATACTTTTTTGTTCATTTCAGAAGTTAATTCGCTTCTTACGATATAATCTTCAATATCAGTTAAATATTTAATTCGCATAATCGTAACAGGAGATTTTTTTAGTTCTTCAAAATTATCTTTCATAAACATAAAAATTCCCGTAGTTACCCTGTTGTTGTATTCTTTATCGCGAATAAGAGTTCCGCAGTTTTCCTGATCGATATGAATTAGCGTTACGATTTTACCGTTTTGCAATTGTAAAAATACTTTTGAATTTTTGTCAAAACAATTTGCTTTTACAAAATCTTTGCTTTTTTGAATCAATTGCAGGTTTAAGGTTGGTAAACCATCAGTTTGTGCCAATGAAAAGAACACATAATTTGAAGTTCCGCCAAAGTTTTTTTCGCTTATCATGTATTCGTTTGTAACTTTATAAGTACCAATAGAATCAGATACATTTGCACTGTATTCACATGGTTTTTGAGCAAAAGCGGTAAAGGTTAATAGGAAAAAAGTTAATGTAATTAGTTGTTTCATTTTTCAGTTATTTTTCTGCAAATTAAAACTATTTTGTTATCATTTTTATCTGTTGTAAAAAAACAATACAAATTTCCTCCATTTTTTATTTTCCACTTTTTTCTAATGTTTTCTACCGTATCCGGAAAATTTCTGGTAGTAATATTTGCCTGCTGATTTAAGAGTTCGGTTTTCATATCATTTTTGCTGTATGAAATCACTTTTTCAATTTCAAAAGCTCTTCCCGGAAAATCAATCAATTCATCAGAAGTATATAAATGAGAATGTTTATGCAGTTTATTTATTTGGAAAGAAGTACTAACTTCATCAAAACCACCGGATTTCATAATGGCCGAATTTGGTTCGTACAGAAATTTTTGTGGTAAATGATAAAAAGGCAAATCTAATTGGTCACCTAAAACAAATTCGAAATTTTCAGTTTTATCTTTTAAAATATTAGCTGTTTTGATGGTTATTTCGCCCAAATAATGATTGTGAATTTCAAAAAGCAATTCTTTTACTTCATTTTCCAAAGCAATAATATGAATGTTTTTTACGAATTTTAATTCAGATAAACCTGCCGAAATATCTAATAAAGGCGCTGTTTTAATTAAAATTGAATTGCTTTTTTCGAAGTAAAAATCTAAAGATTCCGGAACATTTGGCAAACAGTCTTTCAGCATAAAAACTTTGCCTTTTGCATCATTTCTTCGAGAAGGATCGATATAAATCCAATCCCACTTTTGCTCTGAATTTTTTAAAATAGTTGAAGAATCATCCGCATAAAATGCACAATTGTCAACTTGTAACTGCTCAAAATTATGTTTTACAATCGCTGATAGATCTTCGTTTATTTCGCAATGTGCAACAGTTTTAAAGTTTTTAGAAAAATAATAATCATCTACACCAAAACCTCCTGTAAGATCAATTAAACTTTCACCCGAAATTAAAGAAGCTTTATAAGCCGCTGTTTTTTCAGATGAGGTTTGTTCTACAGAAATCTTGCTTGGATAAACGATGTTTTCTGTTGAAAACCAAGTTGGTAATTTGTCTTTTGCTTTTGATTTTGCTTCAATTTGATTTAAAATCGAAATCCATTCTACTTCCGGAAAAGGATTTTTCTGAAGTGCTAATTTTGTAATTGAAACACCGCTATTTTGGGTAATAAATTCTTGAATATTTTGTTGTAAAATAGAAGTGTTCAATGCTAAATTCTTTCGGTTAATACGGAGACAATTTTGTTGTCAGGAAAAAATTCTTTCAAAATTACTTTCACCATTGTAAAAACCGGAATTGCAATAATCATTCCTACGATTCCAAAAGTAATTCCGCTAATTAAAGTAATCAGAAATATTTCTAACGGATGCGAATTTACACTTTTTGATGAAATTATGGGCTGGCTAATATTATTATCAATTGCCTGAACAATCATAAAACCAATAATTACATAAATAGTTTTTGGTAAAATTTCTGTTTGAAAATCACTTCCAATCATGCTAATCATTGTTAAAAGTCCTGCTAAAACAGTTCCAATAATTGGCCCTATGTACGGAATAATATTTAGTATAGCACATAGAAAAGCAATTACGAAGGCATTTCTGTTTCCAAAAATCATTAAGACAATTAAATACAAAATAAAAACAACCGTTAATTGAAGCAGTAAACCAATAAAGTAACGGGTTAAAAAGTGATTGATTTTAGTAACAGAATTGATGATTTTATCTTCATTATTATCTGGCAAAATTTTTCTGGCTGTCGATTTAAAATTATCCTGATCTTTAATAAAGAAAAAAGTAATAAAAAATACAGAGACTAATCCCATTCCCATATCGGCAACGAATCCTAAAATAGAATTGATAAATCCTGTAAAATAACTAAAACTAAGCATGGATGTTATCTTAGATTCTTTCAATACTTTATTCAAATCTACGTGAGGAATGTTAAAGTAAGTTTCAATGCTTTTTTCGGCTTCTAAAAATTGCGCCTGTAAATGATTTGTATCCAAAAGGGATAAATTATTGGCTTGTGAAATAATCAACGGAACAAACAAAAATATAAAACCAATCATCGTTAATATGAAAACAATTATGGTAGTTGTGGCCGCCAATGAATTACCGAATTTTAATTTATTTTTTAAAAACTGAACTAACGGATTGGCTATCAAACATAATATCAATGAAATACATAAATAGACAATTACGGTTTGAATTTCGTATAAAAAATATAAAATTATACCAACAACTAAGATAGTGGTTAAAGCTCGTAATATCCCGTTAGAAATAATTTTTGAAGTGATCATGATTCAGTTTTAGATTATAAATATAGGAAAAAGCTTTTAGATTTTTGGGGTAATACAAAAAAAGCGAGATATATACTATCTCGCTTTTAGTTTATGAAATTGAATATCTTTTAGATACCAAATGCAGCTCTTGGACCTCCGGTTACAAAAATCGCAGCCATTCTGCTTTTTTGTCCGTTAGAGAACATGTACATTGCATTATCATCAACATAATCCATGTAGTTCATTGTCATTTCTACCGGAGTACCAGAACAAGTACTGTAGTGAGGATAAGCCGGTACACCATAGTTTTCTTCGTTATGAGTTGGAGTATCAGATACTAAATCGCTTCCGCAAGTTGCATCTCCCCAAATGTGACGTAAGTTCATCCAGTGACCTACTTCGTGAGTAGCTGTTCTTCCTAAATTGAAAGGAGCATTAGCAGAACCAGACAAACCAAAATATCTAGGATCAACTACAACTCCGTCAGTAGAAGAAGCTCCACCAGGAAATTGAGCATAACCTAAAATTCCGCCACCAATAGCGCAAGACCATAAGTTAAGTTTTGTAGTTGGAGAAGTTGGAGCAATACCACCCTGAGCCGTTTTTTTCATGGCATCATTTGTTCCCCAAGATGTTTTTGTAGTCGATTTTCTAATTACCTGATCTAAAACAAACGTAATTCCTACGTTAGCCTTAACACCTGAAAATAAAGCAGGAACATTACCGTAATCAGAGTTCAAAGCGTTGAAATCTTTGTTTAATACGTCAATCTGAGATTGAATCTGAGCATTAGAAATGTTTTGTGCTGTAGTTCTGTAAAGTACGTTTACAACTACCGGAATTTCAACTTTTCCGTTTACTAAGCGTTTGGTTAATAACGCGTTGTTCGTAAAAGCTTCAATTTCATTCATTCTGATAGCTAACGTAGGATCAGCTTTTAATTGTGCTTCTAAAACTTCCTGAGTCGCACATCCTCTGTGGGCAATTGCACTTACATTTGAATCTCCTGATTCTGTTGAGTCATTTTGACAAGAAAACAACAACAAGGCTGTAACTGCGGATAAAAAAACTTTTTTCATAATAATAGGGGTTTTTGTTATAATATTGTTGATTAGTTAAACAATATCGCAATTTTATAACAAAAGTTTTACGTAGCAAAATATTTACAAATAATTATTTGTGAGAATTTTACAATCCCTTATATAATCTAGTTCTTACAAAAATTTAACAAAATTTATTAAGAAGTAATTTCGTACAAAGATATACTTGCGGCTTGTACAACATTCATCGAACTGTTCTTTCCGAACATATTAATGTGCACAATTTGGTTCGAAATTTTTAAAATTTCATCTGATATTCCGTTAATTTCACTTCCTACAATCAATGCAATTTTCTGATTGTCAGGAATTGTAACTTCTTTAAGAGGTTTGCTGCTGCTTGCAATTTCCAAAGCAATGATTTCGAAGTTATTTGAAGTTAAATAATCGACAACTTCAGCCGTTTGTTCGATTACTGTATGTGGCACATAAAGATGTGTGCTTCTTGACGTTTTATTAATTTTTCTTGGCGTAAGCGGAATATCTTTTCCTAAAAAAATAATATTTTCTACACCAAAAGCTTCGGCAATTCTAAAGAGAGAACCAATATTTTGTTGAAAATAAATATGATCACAAACCAAAGTTATGGGAAATGTTTTTCGCTCAAATTGATTTTCTTCGTGAGTAAGCTGCACTTTTTAAAATTTAATTAGTAAAAATATAATTGATAATATTAGCGCCCATTTTTAGCGCTTTATCTCTTGCTGCAAGCGGATCATTGTGTACTTCTGCATCTTCCCAGCCATCACCCAGATCGCATTCGTAAGTATATAATAAAACCAGTTTGTTTTCGATAAAAATGCCAAATGCCTGAGCACGTGTTCCATCGTGTTCGTGAATTTTTGGCAAACCATTCGGGAAAGGAAATGGTTTTTGAAAAATAGGATGATTTGCGGGAATTTCAATCAAATTATTATTTGGGAATATCTTTTTGATTTCTTTTCGAATATATTGATCCATTCCGTAATTATCATCAATATGAAGAAAACCTCCGCCAGTAAGATAATTTCTTAAGTTTTCGACATCAGTATCGCTAAAAACCACATTTCCGTGACCTGTCATATGTACGAAAGGATATGAAAGCAAATCAGGATTTCCGGGTTCAACCGTTGATGGTTTTGCTTTTATTCTTGTATTGATATTTGAATTACAAAACTGAATTAAGTTAGGCAAAGAGGTTGGATTTGCATACCAATCGCCCCCGCCGCTGTATTTTAGCAAAGCGATTTCCTGTGAAAAAGAAGGAAGGGAAATAAGGAATAGTAAGTAAAATATTTTTTTCATGTAATTTATATTTTTTTGTCTTCTGACAGAAATCTTCGTAACAAACTATGGAGTAACCTTTGTCAAAGTTCGAAACGTTGACAAAGGTTTTACGTAACCAATCAGCTAAACACTCTCATTAAAAAACACCACACTATGACACGCCACAACAGCAGCAGTTTCAGTGCGTAAACGTGTATTTCCTAACATTACCGGCTGAAAATTATTCTCTATGGCCAATGCAATTTCTTTTTCAGAAAAATCGCCTTCAGGGCCAATTAATAAGGTTACGTTTTCGTTTGGTTTTAAAACTTCTTTTAATGATTTTTTATCGGTTTCTTCGCAATGTGCGATCAATTGTAAACCTTCGTTTTTTTGTTTGATAAATTCCTTAAACGAAATCGCCTCGTTTAATTTTGGCAAATACGTTTCATTTGATTGTTTCATCGCCGAAAGAATAATTTTTTCAAACCGTTCTTTGTTAACTACTTTTCTTTCAGATCTGTCGCAAAAAATTGGCGTGATTTCCTGAATACCAATTTCTGTAGCTTTTTCCAGAAACCATTCAAAGCGATCGTTCATTTTGGTTGGCGCAACAGCCAGATGCAAACGAAATTTTGGTTCCGGAGATTTGGTGATCGAAAGTACTTCAACAATACATTTGTTGTCTGAAGCCAGTGTAATTTCGGTTTCAAAAACTAA
Organism: Flavobacterium sp. AC274; assembly: GCF_979258275.1. Lineage (NCBI taxonomy): Bacteria > Pseudomonadati > Bacteroidota > Flavobacteriia > Flavobacteriales > Flavobacteriaceae > Flavobacterium > Flavobacterium sp. AC274. Next base: position 2,358,305 of record NZ_OZ409852.1, read on the forward strand.
ACCTAAACCGTTTGTAACGTGTAGAATATCTGAATCTTTTTTGCGTAATACTTTTATAATGTGACGGCTTTCTTCTTTATCAAAAGAAAAAGTTTCGGTCGTTTCATCTATATTCGGATTGTAAAATAATTGCATAATTAAAATTGAATTCGTGCTTTTGAAACTACTGCCTGAGTTTCAAAGCGATTTGATAAATATTTTTGATATCCTACAATTCCAATCATGGCAGCATTATCTGTAGTGTATTCAAATTTTGGAACAAAAGTTTTCCAGCCATATTTGCCTTCGCTTTCTTTCAAACGCGTTCTGATTCCGGAGTTTGCAGAAACGCCGCCGCCAATGGCAATTTGCTTAATTCCGGTTTCTTTTACCGCTAATTTTAATTTGTCCATCAAAATTTCGATAATTGTATATTGAATAGAAGCACAAATATCATTGAGGTTTTCTTCGATGAAATTTGGGTTTTCTATTTTTTCTTCTGAATAAAATATAAAATTGCTGTTTTTAAACCAGAGAAACTAAAATCCAGTCCGGGCACTTTTGGTTTTGTAAAAGCAAAAGCTTTTGGATTTCCTTCTTTGGCATATTTATCGATCAAAGGCCCGCCGGGATAAGGAAGTCCGAGAATTTTAGCACTCTTGTCAAAAGCTTCTCCAACTGCGTCATCAGTGGTTTCACCGATAATTTCCATATCAAAAAAACCATTCACTTTTACAATTTGCGTGTGGCCGCCACTAATGGTCAGGGCCAAAAACGGAAATTCTGGTTTATCAAAACCTTCTTCATCAATAAAATGCGCCAAAATATGGGCATGCATGTGATTTACAGCAATTAGCGGAATATTTAATGCTAATGAAAGTGATTTGCTAAAAGAACTTCCTACCAATAAAGAACCCATTAAGCCAGGTCCTTGCGTAAAGGCAATGGCAGTTAATTGTTCTTTTTGTACATTTGCTTTGCGAAGTGCAGCATCAATCACAGGAACAATATTTTGCTGATGTGCTCTCGAAGCCAACTCAGGAACAACGCCGCCGTATTGATTATGAATTAGCTGATTAGCCACAACATTTGAAAGTACTTTGTCGTTATGTAAAACTGCAGCCGCAGTATCATCGCAAGAACTTTCGATGGCAAGAATAAAAACCTCTGAATTTTGCATATAAAGGCACGAATTTTGGATTATATTTGACAAATCAAATTTTTAAATTTCTTTGATTGAAGTAGAAGCCAAAATTAAAGAATTTTTATCAAAAACAGTCGTTCTTTGTCTGTTCAAAGTAAATTTAAAAGAAAACTAAAATTAAAGAGCTATCAAAAAAGTAAAGAAAATAATATCACGAACCCTAATTGGGTTAATTTTACTTTTGTTGGCATTGGCTATAACACTCTCATTGCCTATTGTGCAAACTAAAATTGCACGATATGTTACAGATTCTTTAAATGAAGATTTTAAAACAGATATTACGGTAGATAAAGTTGCCATCAATATTTTTGGCGGAGTTAAACTAAAAACAGTCCTGATTCGTGACCATCATAAAAAGACTTTAATCTATTCAGACATTATTAGTACTGATATTTTAAGTATTAAAAGACTTCTTGATGGTGATTTGATTTTCGGCGATCTTCGTTTAACGGGTTTAATTTTTAATTTGAAAACCTACAAAGGCGAAAACGAGAATAATATCAATAAATTTATTCGCTTATTTGATTCTGATAAGCCTTCAAAAACTAATAAACATTTTTTACTCACGGCAAAAAATGCCTATATCTCAAAAGGTACTTTTTCGGTTGTGGATGAAAATAAGAAAAACCCACAATTTCTTGATTTTAAAAAGCTTAATGCTTATATCAGTGATTTCAAATTATATGGACCGGATGTAAATACGACGATTCACAGGTTTTCTTTTCTAGATCATCGTGGTTTGTATGTTTCTAATTTGGCGGCGAAATTCAGTTATACCAAAAAACAAATTAAGCTTGAAAATTTAGCCATAAAAACCAAAAGATCTTCAATTTATGGTAAAGCAATTTTAAATTACAAGCCAGGAGATTTTCTTGCTTTTACAGATAAAGTTAAGTTTGATGTAGCCCTAGATTCGGCTTCAATTGCTACAAATGATATTCGTTATTTTTATGACGGATTGGGTAAAAATCAGCATTTTAAGCTTAGATCTAAGATAAAAGGAACGCTTAATAATCTTAATTTAAAAAAACTTAGGCTTTCTGATACAAATGGTTCAAGAATTATCGGAAACATTAATTTCAGAAATCTTTTAGGTACAAAAGAGCAAAAGTTTGCCATGGAGGGAAAGTTTGACAGATTAACTTCCAGCTATGATAATTTGGTGGTTTTGATGCCAATTGTTTTAGGAAAAAAACTTCCTAAAGAGCTTAAGCGAATTGGTAAATTTAATATTGTTGGAAAAGCAAAGGTTTCGACAACAGAATTAGAAAGTGATTTTAGAATTGCGACAGATTTAGGAAATGGTCAGGTAGATTTGCATCTGAACCACATGGATTTTATTGATAAAGCTTCTTATTCGGGAAATATTATTTTGGATAATTTTGATGTTGGTGCACTATTGCAGCGAAAGGATCTCGGTAAGACTACTTTAAATTTAGATGTTGACGGTGTTGGTTTTACAGAGAAATATCTAAACACAATTATAAAAGGTGATATTGCAAAACTGGATTATAATAAATACACTTATAATAATATTGTAGTAAATGGTAATTTTAAATTGCCTTATTATAAAGGACAAATTTCTGTAAACGATCCTAATTTGACTTTAACATTTGATGGTTTAGTTGATTTGAGCAAGCGTGAAAGTAAATATGATTTCCACATCAATGTTGAAAACGCCGATTTGAAAAAACTGAAGTTTGTAAACGATTCCATTTCTCATTTTCAAGGCGATGCAGTTGTCGAGGTTACAGGAAATTCTATCGAAAATCTTCAGGGAAATATTTATATAAAAGATGCAGTATATCAAAATCCAAAGTCTACTTATGCTTTTGATGAACTAACAATCAATTCTAGTTTTGATGCTGATAAATTGCGTACCATAACTATAAATTCTACAGATGTAGTTAACGGAAAAATTGTTGGTAAATTTCAGTTTGCTCAGTTAGATAAATTGGTTATGAATTCAGTAGGAAGTCTTTATACTAATTATAAGCCTTATAAAATTAAAAAAGGACAGTTTTTGCGTTTCAATTTTCATGTTTATGATAAAGTTGTCGAAATGCTTTATCCTGAAATTAATATAGATTCTTCAACTGTTGTGCGCGGAAGAATTGATGCCGATTTAAATGAATTTAAGTTTCGATTTAAATCACAAAAAATTACAGCGGCAAAAAATACTTTTGATAATATCAGAATCAATATCGATAATAAAAATCCACTTTATAATGCATTTATAGAGTTAGATAGTATTAAAACGCCGTATTATAAAATCCGAGATTTTAATTTAATTAATGTAACTTCAAAAGATACTTTATTTGTGCGTTCAGAGTTTAAAGGAGGTGAAAAGGGCAACGATTATTTTAATATGAACTTGTACCATACCATTGATAAAAACAAAAATAATATTGTTGGTATCAAAAAATCTGAAATGAAATTTAAAGATTATTTATGGTATTTAAATGAAGAAGACGGATCAGATAATCAAATTATTTTTGATAAAAACTTCAGCAACTTTAATATAGACAATATTGTTCTTTCGCATGAAGATCAGAAAATTGACTTAAATGGAGTTATAAAAGGCACCGATTATAAAGATTTAGTACTGAATTTTGAAGATGTTGATATCAATAAAATTACACCGCTCACTTCGAAGTTTGTCTTTAATGGTAATTTGAACGGAAGTGTCAATTTTAAACAAAACAAAGATGTATATCAGCCCACGGCATCTATTGTCATTGATCATCTTAACTTAAATAAAACGGAACTTGGAACATTAAATTTCGATATTTCCGGAGATGAGAGCCTGAGAAAATTCACTATAAGTTCGTCCATACAAAATGGTTTTACAGAATCGTTTAGTGCGAATGGAAATTTTGCGATCGAAAACAAAGAGACTTTTCTTGATTTAAAGCTAAAACTCGAAGGATTTAATCTGGCAACTTTAGGAACGGTTGGCGGAGATGTTTTGTCGAATGTTAGAGGAAGTGTTTCCGGAAATGCTGCTGTAGTTGGTAATCTTAAAAAACCTGAAATCAATGGTAGATTATATGTAGAAAAAGCAGGAATGACAATTCCGTACCTTAATACAGATTATGAATTAAGCGATCGAACAGTCATTGATTTAACTGATGAAAAGTTTTTGTTTAGAAATAATCAGTTAACTGATACTAAATATGGTACAAAAGGATTACTGAACGGAAGTATTGAACATCATAATTTTGGCGACTGGAAATTAGATTTAACTATAACCTCCAAAAGATTATTGGCACTTGATACAAAAGACAGTGATGATGCCGCTTATTTTGGTACAGCATTTATTAATGGTACGGCAAGTATAAAAGGACCAACAGAAAGTTTATTTATTAAGGTAGATGCCAAGTCTGAAAAAGGAACAGAAGTTAAGATACCTATTAATAATGTACAAAGTGTAGGAGAGAGCAGTTGGATCCATTTTGTGACGCCAAAAGAAAAATATAATTTAGCAAACGGTATTGTTGAGCGAACCCGAAATTATAACGGACTTGAACTGGAATTTGATTTTGATATCACGCCAGATGCCGAAGTAGAAGTAATTCTGGATCGAAATTCCGGTCATGGAATGAAAGGAAAAGGATACGGTTCGCTGTTGTTTAAGATCAATACATTGGGTAAATTTAATATGTGGGGAGATTTCCAGGCATACGAAGGAACTTATAACTTTAAGTATGGAGGTTTAATCGATAAAAAATTCGCCGTTAAAAAAGGTGGATCTATTATTTGGGAAGGTAACCCGATGAAAGCCCAGTTAAATTTAGAAGCCGTTTACAGAACTACGGCAAACCCGGCTGTATTGTTGGATAATTCATCTTTTAATAAAAAAGTGCCGGTAGAAGTTGTTATTGGTCTGAGGGGAGATTTAACAAGCCCGGAACCTAATTTTGATATTCAGTTTCCATCTGTAAGTAATGTTTTAAAATCAGAGATACAATATAAGTTAGACGATAAAGATGTGCGCCAAACGCAGGCATTGTATTTATTGTCAACAGGTTCGTTTATGAGTCCGGATGGATTTAACCAAAGTGATTTGTCGGGAACATTTGCAGAAACCGCTGCAAGTTTATTGGGCGGAATTATTAAATCAGATAATGATAAATTTAATATTGATTTGAATTTTGTATCGGCAGATAAACGAATTGGTCAGGAAGCCGACGGTCAGTTTGTGGCAAATATATCTTCTCAGATTAATGAAAAAATATCCATAAACGGAAAACTTGGAGTTCCGGTTGGAGGTGTTAACGAATCGGCAATTGTGGGAGATATTGAAATTCTTTATCGCGTAAATGAAGACGGATCTATGAACCTTCGTTTGTTTAATAAGGAAAATGATATTAATTACGTAGGGCAGGGAATTGGTTATACTCAGGGAGTTGGTATTTCGTATGAAGTAGATTTTGATACTTTTAGTGAACTGGTCAATAAAATTTTCAAAAGTCATAAATTAGAGAAAGCCTTAAAAACTTCTCCTGATGATTTGCCGGATTCTTATGCAAATCCCGATTATATGAATTTTTCAAGTTCAAAAGAGAAAGTGAAAGAGAAAGAGAAGGATAAAAAGAAACCGAATAAAAAAGACGAAGAAAAACCGAAGGTTCAGCCAGGAAATAATCAGGGATATATTCCCGACGATAACGATTATTAGTCTGTGAATTGTTAACTTTTCTAAAACCATTTTTATAATGGTTTTTTTTATGCTAAATTTATAAATTAATAGTTTTTTGAAAATCAGCTATATCCAGATTTTTATAACACTTCATTTATGTATTGTTAATTTTAAAGATTTAATTAAAATATGTGCCTTTTATTATTTTAAATGAATTTTTTCATATCAAAAAACTTATTAACGAAAACGTTTGAATTTAACATATTTTATTAATTTATGACAATTACCACCTGTAAAGTGGTGAATGTTTGCTAATTTTACACTTTAATACTTAAATAATGCCAAAAACAATAAAAAAAGTTGGTGTTCTAACTTCAGGGGGAGACTCACCAGGAATGAATGCCGCAATACGATCAGTTGTTCGAACATGTGCTTATCATAATATAGAATGCATAGGAATTTATAGAGGGTATCAGGGAATGATCGAAGGAGATTTCAAAGAAATGGGTCCCCGAAGTGTAAATAATATTGTAAACAAAGGAGGAACGATTTTAAAATCAGCTCGTTCTACTGAGTTTAGAACTCCGGAAGGTAGAAAAAAAGCACACGAAAACCTTTTGAAAGCAGGAGTTGATGCTCTTGTAGTAATTGGCGGTGATGGAAGTTTTACCGGAGGTTTGATTTTTAATTCAGAATTTGATTTTCCTGTAATGGGAATTCCGGGTACAATTGATAATGATATTTTTGGTACAAGTCATACTTTAGGATATGATACTGCTTTGAATACTGTGGTAGATTGTATTGATAAAATTAGAGATACTGCAAGTTCGCACAACCGACTATTTTTGTAGAGGTTATGGGTAGAGATGCGGGGCATATTGCTCTAAATGCAGGTATTGGAGCAGGTGCCGAAGAAATCCTTATTCCTGAAGAAGATTTAGGTCTGGAAAGATTGCTGGACTCTCTTCAAAAAAGTAAAGCTTCAGGAAAATCATCCAGTATAGTAGTTATTGCTGAGGGAGATAAAATTGGTAAAAACGTATTCGAATTAAAAGATTATGTTGAAGCTAATTTACCTGAGTACGATGTAAGAGTTTCTGTATTAGGACACATGCAGCGTGGTGGTTCTCCATCTTGTTTTGACCGTGTTCTTGCAAGCCGTTTAGGTGTAAAAGCAGTAGAGTCTTTAATCGAAGGTAAATCTAATTATATGGTTGGTTTACAACAGGATAAAGTAGCTTTAACTCCGTTGGAACAAGCAATCAAAGGAAAATCTGAGATTGACAGAGAATTATTAAGAGTGTCTGACATCATGTCGACATAAGAACATAAAAGTTTAAAAAAGGAATGAAGTTTATTGTGAGGAAATTAGACTTTAAATTAGTGTAATAAAAACAAAAGCAAAAATTAAGTAAAATGTCAAAAGTAAAATTAGGAATAAACGGATTTGGACGTATTGGAAGAATCGTTTTTAGAGAATCATTCAATAGAGATAATGTAGAAGTAGTAGCAATCAACGATTTGTTAGATGTAGATCACTTAGCTTACTTATTAAAATATGATTCAGTTCACGGTCGTTTTGACGGAACTGTAGAAGTAAAAGAAGGAAAACTTTATGTAAACGGAAGAAATATCCGTATCACTGCAGAAAGAAATCCAGCTGACTTAAAATGGAATGAAGTTGATGTTGATGTAGTTGCTGAATGTACTGGTATTTTTACAACTATCGAGACTGCAAATGAGCACATTAAAGGTGGTGCTAAAAAAGTAATTATTTCTGCTCCTTCTGCAGATGCTCCAATGTTTGTAATGGGAGTAAATCACGAAACTGCAAAAGCTTCTGATTTAGTTGTTTCTAACGCTTCTTGTACTACAAACTGTTTAGCTCCTTTAGCTAAAGTTATTCATGATAACTTCGGAATTGAAGAGGCTTTAATGACAACTGTACACGCTACAACTTCAACTCAAATGACAGCTGACGGACCTTCTAGAAAAGACTGGAGAGGTGGACGTGCTGCATCAATCAATATTATTCCTTCTTCAACAGGTGCTGCAAAAGCGGTTGGAAAAGTAATCCCTTCTTTGAATGGAAAATTAACTGGAATGTCTTTCCGTGTACCTACTGCTGACGTTTCTGTAGTAGATTTAACTGTAAAAGTTTCTAAAGAAACTTCATACGAAGAAATCTTAGCTGTGTTGAAAACGGCTTCTGAAACTACAATGAAAGGTATCTTAGGATATACTGAAGATGCAGTTGTATCTCAGGATTTCATTTCAGACAAAAGAACTTCAATCATTGATGCTACTGCAGGAATTGGTTTGAATTCAACTTTCTTTAAATTTGTATCTTGGTACGATAATGAGTACGGATACTCTTCTAAATTGATCGATTTATCTGTGCATATCGCAGGTTTAAAATAATATTGTATAAATTTGGCAAATCCCGTTATCTCAAGGTAACGGGATTTTCTTATTTTGTTTTGACTTTAATTAATGTAAAAAACACACTTTTAAATTGATGAAGAAAAACTAAATCCAAAAACTAAAAAAATGAAATTAATAGTTGATAGTGGATCTACAAAAGCAGATTGGATTGCAATTGATGATAATGGAAAAGTATTATTCACGACACAAACTTTGGGATTAAACCCTGAAATTCTTGACGGTCCTGAAATTGTTTCAAGATTAAATGATCGTTTTGATATTCTGCAAAATAAAAAAAATGCAACACATTTGTTCTTCTACGGAGCAGGTTGTGGAACAGAGAGAATGCAAACTGCACTTTCGCAAATATTCCAGGAATATTTTAATAACGCTATTGTTGAAGTTCACGAAGATACTTATGCAGCAGTTTACGCTACAACTCCAAAAGGAGAAGAAGCAATTGTTAGTATTTTAGGAACAGGTTCAAACTGCAGCTATTTTGATGGAAAAGTATTGCATCAAAAAGTACAGTCATTAGGTTATATTGCCATGGATGATTGTAGTGGAAATGTTTTCGGAAAAGAATTAATCAGAAAATATTATTTCAATAAAATGCCTAAAGAATTGGCAGTTGAATTTGAAAAAGAATATAATCTAGATGCTGATTATATTAAAAATAAATTATACAAAGAACCAAATCCAAATGCTTATTTGGCAACTTTTGCTAAGTTTTTAATCAAACATAAGGATACAGAATTCTGCAGAAAAATCATTTTCAAAGGAATGAAATCTTTCGTTAAAAACTATATCAAACAATTTGATAATTGTAAAGAAGTTCCTGTTCATTTTGTAGGTTCTATTGCTTTTTATCTTAAAGATGAATTACAAGAAACATTTGATAAATATGAACTTCAGTTAGGTAATGTTTTAAGACGTCCTATTGATGGTTTAATTGCATACCATGTTGCTAACCAATAGTTCCGGTTTTATGGAAATTGCTATTATTGCGCATGATGGTAAAAAAGCAGATTTAATTGATTTTTTAATTAAAAACGAAGCAGTTTTACATCATGAAAAAATAAAGCTTATTGGGACAGGCACTACCGGAGGAAAAGCTGAAGCTGCGGGTTTTAAAACTCAAAGAATGCTTTCCGGGCCTTTAGGCGGAGATGCGCAAATTGCAGGTAGAGTGGCGGAAGGAATTACACAAATGGTTTTCTTTTTTAAAGATCCATTGTCAAGTCACCCACACGAAGCCGATATTAATATGTTAATTCGTGTTTGCGATGTACATAATGTGCCGCTGGCAACAAACGAAGCAACGGCACAATTACTATTAAATGCTATTGCACTGCAATTATAGAAATTTCAACATTTACATTTTTTGGCAAACAAGCCACTTGAACCGTTTCACGAGCTGGAGCGGTTTTTTCATTAAAATAAGATCCGTAAACCGTATTAATAGCGCCAAAATTATTCATATCCATAATGAAAATAGTTGCTTTTACTACATTTTCAAAAGTCATGTCTGCAGCTTCCAGAATAGCAGCAATATTTTGCATTACCTGATGTGTTTCATCATTTATATTGTCAGTTACAAGTTCTCCTGAAGCAGGGTTTATTGCGATTTGACCAGATGCATAAAGTGTATTTCCTGATAATACAGCCTGATTATAAGGTCCTATTGGAGCAGGTGCTTTTTCTGTAAAAATTATTTTTTTCATAGTAATTGATTGTTAAATGTCAAAATAGATTATTCGGCCACTAGAATAATGGCTGAGAAAATTATTGATCTAAAATACGATTTTATTATCGATTAGAAGTACTTCGTTTATTCCATTTAATGTCGCTAAGAACACCGGATTTAATTCCGATAAAGAAATTCCAGTTAGAATTTGTTCCTAATGGACTCCAGTTAAAGGCCATTCTCCAGCTTAATAAATCTCTTTCAAAACGAAATTGCGTAAATGTAACTCCATTTTGTACAAAATCGTAACCTGTAGAAATTCCGCCTTTCCATTTTGGAGTAATATCCATATTGGCAGAGACCATGATAGAGTTTCCTGTGATTTTGTTTTCACGATTTACATTAGAGTAAGTCAATGAATAAGCCAATGTCATATCCCAGGGTAATTTTGAGTTAAAGAACTCTGTTATTACATCTTCGTCATCGTCTTTTTCATTTGCAAACTGACTGTTTCGGCTATCGTTCAAATCGGTATTGGTACCAAATAAATCATCCTTACGACCTCCGTTCCGTTCACTTTGTTTGTTTTCTTCCTTGGTGCCTTTATTTGAAAAAGAATAATTCAAAGTTACGTTGGCGCTTGTCATTCGAAACAAACTCCCTCCATTATCAATGTTATAAGTATTCATTCTGGTTCCGGAGTTGTCAATGGCATAAGGATCTAAAGTTGCACCAAAATTGACATTCATTTTATTGTCAAAAAACTGAGTTCCACCACTTACAAGAACAGGCTGCCATGCTAAAGTTTCTTTACCGTTAGCATTAAAATTATAACTTGTACTAAAGTTTAAATTGTTCAGTAACATTATTTTTTTAGGTTCAGTTTTTGTACTGTCACTGTCCCTTACTTTTGCTTCAAAGGTATTACTTAAAGCAAATGCCACGATATTAGAATTTTCCTTGCTTGGAACACCATAAACACCACCTTCAAATCGGGTGTATTGACTCGTAATTCTGCCTGAAGCATCTACTGCATAAGTGTCATAATATTTTTCAAAACTAGGCGTATATGCATAGGTAATAGTTGGTCGCATTACATGGCGAATAGACTGGATTTTTTTATCATTACCAAAATTAAAAGTACCATAAATAGTAGTACCTAAATTTGTACTCAAATTATATGTTCTAAACGCATCAAAACCATTTACAGTTGTTGTATCAACTCTGCTTAGATTTGTATCGTAATGCCTGTCTATTGTTTTGGTAACCCATGTTTCCTGGTAATTTGTAGAAGCTCCGGCACTAAAATATTTAAATATCTTGAAATTGGTACTAATCGGAATCGAATGCTGCATTCCAATTTGTGCATCTTTAAACATTTGTGGCTTAAAGAATAATGAATCGGTAGTTACTATGTTGTTTTTACCGCTTAAATTATATTGTAAGTTGATGTTTTTTATAAAACCTTTTTTCACACCATCTTTACCAACAAAAGGATAAACACGATCGACACTTGCCTGTAAAGTAGGTAAAGTCATGTTGATTACTTCAGTTTGTGTATTTTGAGAGTGCGTCGCCGTTAACGATATTCTCGCCTGCGGAATTGTGTTGAAAGTTTTATTATAGGAAATAGAAGAACTTAAAGTATTGTTCAAATTAGATCCAACGTTGGCCTGATTAATAGATTGCTTAAAATATTTACTACTACCCATATTTACCGAAGCAGAAAAGGTTGAGTTAGGATTCGATTTTGTGTCTTTCGAATGCGACCACTGAATATTGTAAATATTCTGTTTAGAATAATCCGGATAACCTCTTTCGCTGTTTATCAGGTTTTCAAAACGAATATTGACATTTCCTCGATACTTATATCGGGTTGCATATGCCGATTCAAATCGCATAGCATAACTTCCGTTTGTGTAATAATCTCCCAACACGGTTAGATCGTAATTATCGCTCAAAGCGAAATAATAACCCATATTTTGAAGAGAGAATCCACGTGTATTTGAGTCATTATAACTAGGTATAATGATTCCGGAAACACTTTTTTCTTCACTCATCGGAAAATAAGCAAAAGGCAAAGCCAGCGGGGTAGGTACATCGGCAATAACCATATTGGTTAAACCGGTAATTACTTTTTTGCCCGGAATAAATTTTACTTTATTGGTCTGGAAATAATATTCAGGATTGTCAATATCCTTAGAAGTCGTAAATCTGGCGCCTTTTAAAAAGTAAACCGAATCGTTTTCTTTCTTGGTAACGGCTGCTTTGATTTTAAATTCACCTTGTTCCGTTCGTGAATTATAAATTAAAGCTTTTTTTGTTTTAAAGTTAAAACGAATAGAGTCGGGCTGAACTTCGCTTGCTCCTTGTTTAAAATTAGGATATTGAGTTAATACGCCTGCGGAATCTTTTATCCTTCCGGCATATACTTCATCTTTCTCATAATCAAGTACAATTATACCAGATTTTAATTCAACATCTTTATAGTATAGTTCACCTTCATTATAAAGAGTAATTCTTTTCTTTTTCTGATCGATTTTTGCGTAGTCCTTTGCCCTGTATTTTACTTTTCCATCCAGAAAAGTCTTTGTTGGCCTAACAGTATCCAGCTTTATGGTGTCTGCAACAACAATTTCAGGTTTATCTGTTTGTTTTTCAGTTGATAAAGGAGCTTTTTTAGATTTTATCTCTTGCGAATATAATTTACCACAACCTAGTGTTAGGAAAAATGATAATAAAACGATATTAAATAAGTTTGTATGCAAAGGTTTAAATGCTATTTTTGTAAAAGTATGGCTTGTTTTTTGACATGTCAAACTTACATATAATTTTTTGTCAAAAATAATCAATTGTAAAAATTATAGCTGTTGCATTTTATTAAAATTAACTTTTAGATTTATGAACATATTTAACAAAACTAGACTAATCTTTAGTTTTTTTCTAACGATAACAACTTTTTGTGCTTACAGTCAAACAAATGTATTTAAAGTAACTCTTGATGCAGGACACGGTGATCATGATTTTGGTGCCGTTTATAGTGGAAGGATCGAAAAGAATATTGCGCTGGCTATTGTGTTAAAAGTTGGAAAATTACTGGAAGCTAGTCCTAATATTGATGTTATTTATACTCGTAAAACAGATGTTTTTATAGATCTTGTAGAAAGAGCCAATATTGCCAACCGTGCAAATTCGAATATTTTTGTCTCTATTCACTGTAATGCAAATAAAAATACTGCCGCAGACGGAACTGAAACTTATGTAATGGGTTTGAGTAAAGTTGCGTCGAATCTTGAAGCTGCGAAAAAAGAGAACTCGGTAATTACATTAGAAAAAGATTATAAACGTAAATATGAAGGTTTCGATCCTAATTCTCCTGAATCAATGATCGGAATGACCTTAATGCAGGAAGAATATCTGGATAATAGTATTTCATTAGCCAGTAAAATTGAAGATAATTTTGATAAATTAGGAAAAAAATTACGTCAGGGTGGAGTAAAGCAAGCGCCATTTATGGTGCTTCATAAAGCATATATGCCTAGGGTATTGGTAGAAACAGGATTCGTTTCTAATCCTACAGAAGGAAATATTTTAAATTCTGAAGAAGGACAAGATGATATTGCTAAAGCTATTGCAGAGGCAATCATAAGTTATAAAAGAGAGTATTTTGGCTCTGGAGTTCCGGAACCAGATACAAGACCGGTAAAAGATACTTCTACAGCAAAGCCTAAAACTGTTGAAGCACCCGCAGTAGTGAAAAATGCTCCAAAAGGTACATTTTTCAAGGTACAGCTTATTGCCAGCATTAAAAAAACACCATTAGAACCTAAAAACTTTAAAGGACTTAAAAATGTAACGATGTTATTTGAAAACAATATATATAAGTATTTTTATCAGGAAACCTCAGATTACGAAACTGCAAAGAAATATCTGCAAGAGGCTAAAGGTAAAGGATATGGAGCAGCTTTTTTAATTGCTTACAAAGACGGAGAAAAAATCAATATTCAGGACGCAATTAAATAATAGCAACAAGTTCGGATATTTATATTAATTTTGTATTAAACACTTAGAATTTTGAAAATAACTAGAGAAATTAAAACGGCTATATTAGTCATCGCGTCAATATTATTATTTATTTGGGGTTATAGTTTTTTAAAAGGCAGAGACCTTTTTACAAATTATCAAACATTATATGTTGAATATGATAATGTTGAAGATTTACCACAATCTGCTCCCGTAACTTTAAACGGACTTGGAATTGGTAAAGTACATAAAATTACAATCAATGAAACTACAGGTAAATTATTAGTAGAACTTCAGTTAAAAACTGATTTTCCAATTTCTAAAACCAGTAAAGCTGCATTATATTCTCCAAGTTTAATTGGAGGAAAACAAATCAAAATTATTCCGAATCTTGCCGATAAAGATCCTGCAGTTGATGGACAAAATTTAGAAGCTGCTGTAGAATTAGGATTAACAGAATCTTTAGGAGGTAAAATTGAGCCAATTCAGGCAAAATTAAATTTAATGCTTGAGAACATTAATACGCTGGTTTCCGGATTAAATAATGTTTTAGACAAAAAAGGACAGGAAGATCTTAAAAAATCATTATCAGAATTGAGCCAGACTATGGAGCAATTTCATAGAGCTTCCGGAAGTTTAAATTCTATTTTAGATACAAACAAAGGTCAGATTAACGGAGTTGTGACAAACTTCAATAAAATGTCAAGTAACTTCAATAAAATATCAGATTCTTTAAATAAAGCAGATTTAGGTAAAACAGTGAGAAACCTAAACCAAACTTTGGCTAAAGTTGATGGAATTATGAGTAACCTAAACTCAGGAAAAGGTACAGCAGGTAAATTATTAAACGATGATGCTTTGTATAACAATCTTTCTAAAACTTCAAAAGAATTAGAATTGTTATTGCAAGATGTTCGTCTTTACCCAACGCGTTACGTAAATGTTTCTCTTTTTGGGAAGAAGAACAAACCATACGTTGCGCCTGCAGATGATGCAAAAACGACTGACAAAAAATAATTAAGAATAATAAAGAATGAGTTATTTAGACAATATTTTATTCGCTATACTTCTGATAGCTGGTTTTGGTTTTTTTGCGACGAGTGTAAAAAAAATTATCCGAAACATTAATTTAGGAGGTGATGTAGATCGAAAAGACAATCCTAAGGCACGTTGGGCAAACATGGCTTTGATTGCGCTTGGACAATCTAAAATGGTGAAACGTCCGGTAGCGGGTGCATTACATATTGTTGTCTATGTAGGTTTTATTATTATTAATATCGAATTACTGGAAATCATCATTGATGGATTAATTGGAACTCATAGAGTTTTTGCCCCTTTTTTGGGTGTAGTATATGATGTTTTAATTGCTTCTTTCGAAGTATTGGCTTTCCTTGTAATTTTTGCAGTGACTGTTTTTTGGATAAGAAGAAACCTGATCCGATTAAAACGTTTTGTACATTCAGATTTAAAGGGATTCCCTAAAAGTGATGCGAATTACATTTTGTACTTTGAAACAGTTTTAATGATTTTGTTTTTATTGATGAATGCATCTGATTATCATTTGCAAAATGTACCGGGTGGAGTTTTTCATAAAGCGGGAAGTTTCCCAGTAAGTCAATTCTTTGCGCCTATTTTTAACGGGATGTCAAATGAATTAGTAGTGATTTTATTTGAAGTATTTTGGTGGTTGCACATTGCGGGTATTTTAGTTTTTATGAACTATTTATATTTCTCAAAACACTTGCATATTCTTTTAGCGTTCCCAAATACTTATTTTGCAGATTTAAATCCGAAAGGGAAATTTGATAATTTAGAGTCAGTTACAAAAGAGGTGAAATTAATGATGGATCCTAATGCTGACCCATTTGCTGCTGCTCCGGTTGATGAAAATGCTGCTCCGAGTAAATTTGGAGCAAGTGATGTTCAGGATTTAAACTGGGTTCAGTTATTAAATGCATATACTTGTACTGAATGTGGACGTTGTACATCTGCATGTCCGGCAAATCAAACCGGTAAAAAATTGTCTCCTCGTAAAATTATGATGGATACAAGAGACCGTTTACAGGAAGTAGGAAAAAATATAGATGCCAATAAAGGTGTTTTTGTTCCTGATAATAAAACATTATTAAACGATTATATTACTCCGGAAGAATTGTGGGCATGTACTTCATGCAATGCCTGTGTTGAAGAATGTCCGGTAAATATTAGTCCGTTATCTATTATTATGGATATGCGTCGTTATTTGGTGATGGAACAAAGTGCTGCTCCTATGTCATTAAATGCCATGATGACCAATATCGAAAATAATGGTGCTCCTTGGCAATACAATCAACAAGATAGATTGAATTGGAAAAACGAAAATTAAAATTATAGTTTAATCGTTGAATTGGTTATTTGTTTAACCGTTTAATTGATGAATAAAATATTTAAGGTTTTTTAGTGGAGGTTATAGTAAAGAGTACGATTAACCAAATAAACGATTAACCGATTAAAACAAAAAAAGGAAGATGTCAGAAAGTTTAGTAGTACCAACAATGGCAGAAATGCTTGCCGAAGGAAAACAGCCAGAAGTTTTGTTTTGGGTGGGTTGTGCAGGAAGTTTTGATGATAGAGCAAAAAAATTACAAAAGCATTTGTACGTATTTTAAATCGTACAAACGTTTCTTTTGCTGTACTTGGTACTGAAGAAAGCTGTACTGGTGATCCGGCAAAAAGAGCAGGAAATGAGTTTTTGTTTCAAATGCAGGCTATGATGAACATTGAAGTTCTAAATGCTTATGAAGCAAAAAAAATTGTTACAGCTTGTCCGCATTGTTTTAATACTTTAAAGAATGAATATCCTGAATTAGGAGGTCAATACGACGTAATTCACCATACAGAATTTTTAAAGTCATTAATTGATGATGGAAGATTAACTGTTGAAGGCGGGCAGTTTAAAGGGAAAAAAATCACTTTTCACGATCCTTGTTATTTAGGAAGAGCAAATAAAGTATACGAAGCACCAAGAGATTTAATTCAGAAATTAGATGTTGAATTAGTCGAAATGAAACGCTCAAAAGCAAACGGATTATGTTGTGGAGCCGGTGGAGCACAAATGTTTAAAGATGCCGAACCAGGAAATAAAGAAGTAAACGTATTGCGTACAGAAGATGCCTTAGAAGTAAAACCGGATATTATTGCTGCTGGTTGCCCTTTCTGTAACACAATGTTAACCGATGGTATTAAACATCAGGAAAAAGAAGGACAAGTGAAAGTAATGGATATTGCCGAGTTAATTGCTAATGCGCAGGATCTGTAAATAAGGTTCAAAGTTGCAAAGGTTCAAAGGGACAAAGGTGTTAACTTGAAACTTGAAACAAATTAAACTAAAAGAAGAATTAAAATGTATATACCTTTTGAAAATTTACCTGGTGAATCCAGAATCTGGATTTATCAATCAAACAGAAAATTTTCTGAGGAAGAATTTTCTGAAATAGAAACTGATCTAAAAGCTTTTGTAGAAGAATGGGCAGCACACGGAACTAGTTTAGAAGCTTCATATCTTTTAAAATATAACCGATTTATCATATTAGCTGTAAATCAGGATGTACAAGCGGCTACGGGATGTTCTATTGATAGTTCTGTTGAATTTATTCAGAGTTTAGAGAAAAAATACAACGTTGATTTATTAGATAAAATGAACGTAACTTTTAAACTTGGTGAACATATCGCGCACAAACCTTTAATCGATTTTAAGAAAATGGTTAAGGATAAATCAGTTTCTGAGAATACGATTGTGTTTAATAATCTCGTAAATAATATCGAAGAATTTAATGAATCATGGGAAGTTCCTGCCGCTGATAGCTGGCATAGCAGGTTTTTCTAAAAGAGAAATTTATAACATATTTAAAAGGCATGGGACTTAGGTTTCGTGCCTTTTTTTGTGGAACTAAGTTGTTTGTTTTTATTTCAGGTTAGATCTGTTTGTTATTTCGACGGAGGAGAAATTACACGCGTAACTCTACAAAGATTGGTGACATACTAGATGGAGTTTCTTGTGTGATTTCTCCTCCGTCGAAATGACAAGATTATGGAAATCTTTCAAAGTTTTAAACTTTGACAAAGATAAATCGCAGTAAACCCGACAGGTTTTTATCCCGAGGCTTCGGGACTGTCGGGTTTAGGAATGAGGGCCTTATGAAAAGCCAAAACCTCTAATTTAGCCCCGATGGAAGCGATATCCTTTTTTGCCGGTCCCGAAGCCTCGGGACCGGCAGAAAAGATATAGCGAACAGCGGGACAACTGGTTCTTTTGAAAACGAAATTTTCTGCTCCTGATAAAAATTATGGATAATAAGTTATGAATTATGAGTGGTAAGTCCTTCGACTTCGCTCAGGATGACAGTAAAATCTATTTCTATAAAAAAGTTAATAATCTAACATTCTAATAATCTGATCAATCTATAATTCACAAAAATCTAACAATTTAAACGATCAATTAAAAGCTATTTTTGAGTACTTTCGTAGTTATTAAATTTAATACATGAAAATAGCTATAGTTTGTTATCCGACATTTGGCGGTAGTGGGGTTGTAGCCACAGAATTGGGCCTTGAACTAGCCAGACGCGGACACGAAATCCATTTTATTACTTATAGTCAGCCGGTAAGGTTGGCACTTTTAAATCCTAATGTTCATTATCACGAAGTAAACGTTCCTGAATATCCTCTTTTTCATTATCAGCCTTATGAGTTGGCTTTGTCAAGCAAATTGGTTGATATGGTAAAATTGTATAAGATTGAATTACTGCATGTGCATTATGCTATTCCACATGCGTATGCGGGTTATATGGCGAAGCAAATGTTGAAAAATGAAGGAATTAATCTTCCGATGATTACGACACTTCACGGAACTGATATTACACTGGTAGGGAATCACCCTTTTTATAAACCGGCGGTGACTTTTAGTATTAATAAGTCAGATTATGTAACTTCGGTTTCGCAGAGTTTGAAAGATGATACTTTGAAATTATTCAAAATCAAGAATAAAATAAAAGTGATTCCGAATTTTATTGAACTGGATAAAGTTAAAAAAGATCCGTTAGCGCCTTGTCATCGTTCTGTTATGGCAAAGGAAAATGAGCGTATTATTACGCATATCAGTAACTTTAGAAAAGTAAAACGTATTCCGGATATTATTAAAATTTTCTACAATATTCAGAAAGAAATGCCGGCTAAATTAATGATGGTTGGTGATGGTCCTGAAAAAGAAAAAGCAGAAGCTTTATGTATGGAATTAGGGATTCACGACAAGGTTATTTTCTTTGGTAACAGTAATGAAATTGATAAAATTTTACTTTTAACCGACTTGTTTTTACTTCCGTCAGAAACGGAAAGTTTTGGTTTGGCAGCTTTGGAAGCTATGGCATGCGGCGTTCCGGTAATTTCGAGTAATTCCGGTGGTTTGCCTGAAGTAAATTTTGATGGTTACTCAGGTTATTTGAGCAATGTTGGAGATGTCGATGAAATGGCTGCAAACGCTATTAAAATCTTAAAAGATGATACTGTTTTGAATGAATTTAAAGCAAATGCTTTAGAGGTTGCGAAAAAATTTGATATTAAAAATATATTGCCAAAATATGAAGCACTTTACCAAAGAGCAATTGATGATTATAAATATGAAAAACAGTAATTAAAAAAATAAACGGATGAAAAAAGTTATTTCGGTTTTAGCAGTTTTTGTTTTAATTTCCTGCGGAGCAAAAAAAGGATCAGATTCAAAAGCACTTTATGAAGTTTTAACAGAACAATCTGATGGTGGCGGAAATATTAAGTTTTTTGAAATCTTAACAGAACCAAATGAAATCAAAATGCTCGAGAATGACCCACTTTTGGCTGATAAAATGAAACAGGCCGATATAAATAATTCGAATTATGTTATTCTGAATATGGGAGAAAAGAACACTGGCGGTTATTCGATTAGTGTTGAAAAAGTAGAAGAAACGGATAAAAATATCATTATTACAGTGAAAGAAAAAGGGCCGGCTGCAGACGCTATGACAATGCAGGTAATTACTTATCCTTATACAGTTGTGAGAGTTCACTCTAAGAAAGAAATTATTGTTAAATAATTTTTTCAGGTTAAACACTACCGTTGTCAGGCTGAGCGGAGTCGAAGTCAATGCAACACGGGCTTCGACTCCGCTCAGCCTGACAATTAGCAGAACCTGAAACAAAACAAACCTGAAACTTGAAACAAAATTAAAGCATAAAAAAACCTGTCGTTTTAAAGCGACAGGTTTCTTTTTTACAATTATTTTTTACTTTAATATTTTAGAATCTGAATTTAACTCCTAAGCCTACATCAAATCCAAAATTGTCATCATCATAATATCCAGAACCAATTTCAGGTCTTGCGTCTAATGATAATGTAATTGGCACTTCAGAAAATCTATATTCTATACCAATATCTCCAGCTGCAAAAACATAAGTTCCGCTATCATTATATCTTCCATTATCATAGTAATAATCATGATCCCAAGCGGCAACACCTCCACCGACACCTGCGTACCAGTTAAAACCTCCATCGATATTCCAAACCCATTGATAAAGTGCAACAGCCTTAATAGCATCTACATCGCTGCTGTTTCTCCAGCCTAAATCAAATTCAAGCCTGTTCTTTTGGTTTAATCCCAATTGATAAGATACTTCGCCTCCAAAACCGTTGTTGTCGCCCAGACGTAATCCCAGTGCATTTTTTGAAATTTCTTGTGATTGCGCCGTAAACGCTAAACCTAACAGCATAAAGGCAGATAAAATGATTTTTTTCATGATTGTTATTAATTTTTATTCAAACTTACAATTACTCTAAAAGTCAAAACGTATAAGATTCTATAAAATTGTTATATAATTTACATTTTGACTTATTTGTAAGTCTGTTTAAAAATCAATTTGCTCTTTAAGTCCGAAGCAATTTATTAATTGAGCGTTATTTTTGTTTTAGAATAGAGGTAATTAAATGGTTGCTCAGAATGTCTTCCATTTCAAAAAGATTTTCTTCTTCTGTGAAGTTAGTTTGAGAATACGAGAATAATTTCCAGCGTTTTTTGTGATATTCTAAAGCTGTTAAATTCTCGACCCAATCCCCTGAATTTAAATATAATGTAGAACCGTGTTTGTTTTCTTTTTTGATAATTTTAGGTTCATGAATATGTCCGCAAATTACATAATCGTAGTTTTTTTCTATAGCTAAATCAGTAGCTGTAGTTTCGAAATCAGAAATGAATTTAACTGCTTTTTTTACACTTGCTTTTATTTTTTTAGAAAATGAATAAGGTTCGCGGCCCAGTTTAGATAATATCCAATTGACAAAACGGTTCGTAAGAATTAGATAATCATAACCTAAACCACCCAATTTTGCGATCCATTTTGAATGTTGTACAGAAGCATCAAAAACGTCTCCGTGAAATATCCAGGCTTTTTTATCGTCTAATTCTAAAACTAATTTATCGACAAGAGCAAAATTACCCATATTCATATCTGTAAATTTTCTCAGAATTTCGTCGTGGTTTCCGGTAATGTAATACACTTTTGTGCCTTTGGAAGCCATTCCGATTACTTTCTGAATAACTCTTAAATGAGCTTTTGGAAAGTATGATTTTCTAAATTGCCAGGCATCAATTATGTCGCCATTTAAAACTAATGTTTTGGGTTTTATACTTGATAGATAGTTGTTTAGTTCTTTGGCGTGGCTACCGTAAGTTCCTAAATGAACATCTGATAGAATGACCAACTCGACATTTCTCTTTTTCAATTTTTCTTATTTTGAAGTTTAACAAATAAAAGAATCTAACACGAGATTTGTTTTATCAAAAGGTTACCAATTTGGCTACAATTTTAATAAATTGTGATTTTTAAACAACTTAACCTTTATTTAATAATACCAATTTTAAATTTTTTAATTTAATTCATAAAACTTACATTTGCTCAAAACAAATTACAATGGCAGGAAATAGCTACGGCACACTATATAAAGTAACCACATTTGGAGAATCACACGGAGAAGCTTTAGGCGGAATTATAGACGGTTGCCCGTCGGGAATACAACTTGACTTAGAAGCGATTGAAGTTGAAATGTCACGCAGAAAACCGGGACAATCTGCAATCGTAACCCAACGTAAAGAACCGGATGCGGTTCAGTTTTTATCAGGAATATTTGAAGGTAAAACTACGGGAACTCCAATAGGTTTTATTATTCCGAATACCAATCAAAAATCAGACGATTACTCTCATATAAAAGACAATTACAGACCAAGCCATGCAGACTATGTGTATGATCAAAAGTATGGTTTTCGTGATTATCGCGGTGGCGGAAGAAGTTCAGCCAGAGAAACAGCAAGCAGAGTAGTTGCAGGTGCAATTGCTAAGCAAATGTTACCGGAAATTAAAATTAATGCATACGTTTCTTCTGTTGG
This sequence comes from Flavobacterium sp. AC274, assembly GCF_979258275.1. NCBI lineage: Bacteria > Pseudomonadati > Bacteroidota > Flavobacteriia > Flavobacteriales > Flavobacteriaceae > Flavobacterium > Flavobacterium sp. AC274. The sequence continues at coordinate 2,380,714 of NZ_OZ409852.1, forward strand.
ACCTATTCATTTAGATACACCTTATCAGGAATTGGATTTTTCTAAAATTGAAAGTAACCCTGTTCGTTGTCCTGACGAAAAATCGGCAGCGATTATGGAAGAATATATTCGTGATATTCGCAAACAGGGAGATACTGTTGGCGGAGTTGTTTCCTGCGTGATTCAAAATGTTCCGGTTGGTTTAGGCGAACCTGTTTTTGATAAACTTCATGCTGAATTAGGAAAAGCAATGCTTTCTATAAATGCCGTAAAAGGTTTTGAATACGGAAGCGGATTTTCTGGTTCTGAAATGAAAGGAAGCGAACACAATGATTTATACAATCCTGACGGAACTACAAAAACAAATCTTTCCGGAGGAATTCAGGGTGGAATAAGCAACGGAATGGATATTTATTTCAGAGTAGCTTTTAAACCCGTTGCTACTATCATGCAAACTCAGGATTCACTTGATAATAAAGGAAATATCACACCAATGACCGGTAAAGGCCGTCATGATCCGTGTGTTGTGCCTCGCGCAGTGCCTATTGTTGAAGCAATGGCAGCGATTGTTTTGGCTGATTTTTATTTAATCAACAAAACATATTAATAAAAATTAAGACAGTGAGGGTCTTAATGTTTTAATCTAAAAAACAATTTAATGCAAGTTACAGAAACCAAAAAAAATCATTTTTTTCAGGATTAACAGGTCAAATTATAGTTGCAATGATTCTTGGGGCTATTCTCGGAATTATATTGCACAATTCGATTTCACCTGAGGCAGCACAATCATTTAGTAGTAAAATAAAAATGTTAGCTACCATTTTTATCCGATTGGTACAAATGATCATTTCGCCTTTAGTATTTACTACTTTAGTAGTTGGTATTGCCAAACTGGGAGATATAAAAACAGTTGGAAGAGTTGGAGGAAAAGCATTAGCATGGTTTTTTACTGCTTCGTTTATATCATTACTAATTGGGTTATTTTATGTAAATGTATTAGAGCCGGGAGTTGGTATAAAATTAGAGCATATTGATATGGCTTCTGCTTCAGAAGTAACCGGTAAAACAAAAACGTTATCTTTTGATAATTTTGTAGAACATATTGTTCCTAAAAGTATTTTTGAAGCATTGGCAACAAATGAAATCTTGCAGATAGTAATATTTTCTATCTTTTTTGGATTAGCCGCTGCATCTTTAGGAAATACTGTAAAGCCGGTTATAAATGCTCTGGATAAAGTTTCGCATATTGTTTTAAAAATGGTAAATTATGTAATGAACTTTGCTCCAATAGGGGTTTTTGGTGCCATTGCAGGAGTTTTTGCAATTAGAGATACAGAAGAATTAGTGATTACGTACTTTAAATTTTTCGGATCATTTTTAATAGGTATAAGTACTTTATGGGCTGTTTTAATTGCTGTGGGGTATATTTTCCTAAAAGGAAGAATGACAGAACTATTAAAACGTATTGTTGGCCCGTTGGCAATTGCCTTTGGAACAACAAGCAGTGAAGCCGTTTTTCCTAAATTAACAGAAGAGTTAGAAAGTTTTGGTGTAAAAGACAGAATCGTATCTTTTATGTTACCGCTAGGATATTCGTTTAACCTGGATGGAAGTATGATGTACATGACTTTTGCCAGTATTTTTATCGCACAATTTTATGGTGTTCATTTAGATCTGGGAACTCAAATGGTAATGCTTTTAGTTTTAATGTTAACCAGTAAAGGTATTGCAGGTGTGCCAAGAGCAAGTTTGGTCGTAGTAGCGGCAACTTGTGGTATGTTTGATATTCCTATTGAAGGAATTGCATTAATATTGCCAATTGATCACTTTTGTGACATGTTTAGAAGTGCAACCAATGTTTTAGGAAATGCTTTGGCAACTTCAGTTGTGGGACAATGGGAGAACGATAAAGAATCTGATATTGTTTCTGAAAACTAAATTTTCTTCTTGAGAAAAACGTTATAGTTTTTTTAGAATATTTAAAATAAGAAAAAAGCTGTATTTTTATTTGAAATACAGCTTTTTTTATTTTTAAACGTATATTTGAATGAAACTAGCCTATTTATGCCCCAAATACGCATTTTTTTAACCCTACTTTTAATTCTGAATTGTGCTGACAATTTGGCGATTGCACAATCTGAAATTATTTCTGAAGACAAGATAAACAAACTTGTAAAACAGGCCTGGTTCGATTATAAAGATTCTAATTTCGAAAAATCCTTAATTACTTCCCGTGTAGCTTTAAATTATGCAACAGCTCTAAAAAACGACTACTTAATTGCTCGTTCGTATAAAATCATTGCAGGAAATTATAGCGAATTATCAGAGTTTGATAAAGCTATTTTTTCTACAACAAAAGTTTGTTTTACGCTAATAAAACCAATAACGATTCTATAAAATACAGTCTTTACAATAACTTAGGGAATATATATTGTTTTGAAAGAAAACAATTTGATAAAGGAATTCGGTATTATAAAAAATCAATTGCATATGGTTTAAAAATCAATGATTTGAATCAGGTATATTTTACAAACGTAAATATTGCCTGGGCTAATTTTGATTATGGTAATTTTAAAGAAGGATATCCGTATTTGAAATATATCGACGCTAATAAAAAAATACGGCGACGAATCTACAGATGTGGTTGTAAATATGCTTAACGGCATGTATTCCAGTTATAAGGAAGATAATGATACTGCAAATGCCTACTTTTTAAAAGCGATCGAAGCGGGTAAAAATAGTGTAGAAAAATCAGATTTGTCATATAGTCATTTAGAATATTCTAAGTTCTTAACCAAAATTGAAAAATACAAGGAAGCTTATGAAAATCTTTCTGCATTTAATAAAATTACCGAAGAATTATATAATGAAGAGAAATTAAAAAAGGCTTCTATTGCCGGATTTAATCTCGAATTGGACGAATACAAAAGACAGATTGATAAAATTGAAAACGAAAAAATATCACAATATCAGAGCCTGAAAAAATCGAGACTTATTGTTATTTTGTTTATCGTAATTTCGTTTATTCTCCTTTTACTGATTATTACGCTGATCAAAAATATCCGATACAAGAAAAAACACAATTTAGAGCTTTTACAAGCCAAAGAAATTGCCGAAGAAGCATCTTTACTTAAAACACAATTTATTTCTACTATAAGCCACGAATTGCGTACGCCTTTGTATGGAGTCGTGGGAATAACAAATATGCTGCTCGAAGAACATAAAGAATTATCAAACAGTCAGCATTTGAGTTCCTTAAAATTCTCTGCCAGATATTTATTATCGTTGGTAAATGATATTCTTCAAATTAATAAAATAGAAGAAAACAAAGTCGTTTTGGAGAACCTGACATTTAATATTTCTGATGAAATTGCAATGATCAAAAACTCACTTTCGTTTTTATCGCAAAAAAACAATAATAAAATTTCAGTCAGCATTGACCGGGACATTCCGGAGTATTTAATTGGAGATAAATTAAGATTGGCTCAAATACTGATGAATTTAGTTAGTAATGCCTTGAAATTTACTAAAGATGGTGAAGTTGAAATTATCGTAAACCTTAAAAAAACAGAAGGGAAATACCATTATTTAGAATTTCATATAAAAGATAATGGAGTAGGAATAGCCATTGCTGACCAAGGCAAGATTTTTGAAAAATTCGTTCAGGTTGGAAGAAAAGACGAAGATTATCAGGGAACAGGATTGGGTTTAAGTATTGTAAAAAGATTATTAGGACTTTTTGGAACAACGATACTTTTGCAAAGTGATATAGGTGAAGGGACTGCATTTTCGTTCACCATTCCTTTTGAATGTAATCCGGCAAAAACAAAGGATATTATTGATGAAATTCAGGTTGATTTAACTTCTGATGAAATATATAAAATTTTAATTGTCGAAGATAATCTTATCAATCAATTAGTGACCAGAAAAATTATTGAAAAAAATAATTATATATGCAAAGTGGTTGATGATGGTTTTGGGGCTTTGCAAATACTCGAAAACGAAGATTTTGATCTTATTTTGATGGATATAAACATGCCATTAATGAATGGATTTGAAACCACAAAAAGAATCCGCCAATCAGGAATAAAGACTCCTATTGTTGCCTTAACAGCTTTTGATAAAGATGAAATTACAGATGAAGCAATATCTTCGGGCATGAATGATATTATCATAAAACCTTTTGAGCCTGTAAAACTCTTTAAGATTATGAATTACTTAATCTATGAAACAAAAAACGTAGGATGTTAAAAACACGAATTTCACTAATTTACACAAATTCTAATAGTTAAGTTACTTTGTGAAATTAATTTCACAAAGTAATAATTAGTGTAAATTCGTGAAATTCGTGTTTGAATTTTATCTCCTAATACCAGCGCTTTTTATTTTGTTTGGATGCGTTTGACTTTCTCGATTTATGAGCGCCACCACTGCGGTTTGAGTTTTTAGGTTTCTCAGCAGTTGCTTCAGGACTTCCTGCGTGCCATTGATAAGGATGATCTGTAATTGTTTTTACATCAACTTTTATCAATTTCTGAATATCTTTCCAATAAGGATGTTCATCTTTACTGCAAAATGAAATTGCGATTCCGCCATTTCCTGCACGTCCCGTTCTACCAATTCGGTGTACGTAAGTTTCAGGAATATTCGGCAAATCAAAATTAATTACAAAAGGCAATTGATCAATATCAATTCCTCTTGCGGCGATATCTGTAGCAACAAGAACACCAACTTCTTTATTTTTAAAAGCATCCAAAACACGTTGTCTTGCATTTTGAGATTTATCGCCGTGAATTGCTTCTGCAGGGATATCTTTTTTGCGCAATGCTTTTACAACATTATCAGCTCCGTGTTTGGTTCTCGAAAAAACCAAAACATTCGATAAGTTTTCGTTTTTTATTAAATGATAAAGTAAATTTCTTTTCTCTGTTTTTTCAACAAAATACACACGCTGCTCTACATTTTCTGCAGTTGATGAAACAGGCGAAACTTCTACTTTTGCAGGATCCTGCAAAAACATTTCGGCCAATTCTCTAATTGCAATAGGCATTGTAGCCGAGAATAATAAAGTCTGACGATTTTTAGGCGTTAGTTTTACAATCTTTTTTACATCATTGATAAAACCCATATCAAGCATTTGATCGGCTTCATCCAAAACTAAAGTATGCAAATGATCAAGATCAAGAAAACCTTGTTTCTGTAAATCCAGTAATCTTCCCGGGGTTGCGACCAAAATATCAACACCTTTTTTCAAAGTATCAACTTGGGGATTTTGAGAAACTCCACCAAAAATGGTCAGTTGCGTCAGGTTGGTATATTTGGCATAAGTGTCAAAACTTTGCCCAATCTGAACCGCAAGTTCACGGGTTGGCGTAACTATAAGGGCACGAATTACCTTGGCTTTTTTTGATGAGCCTACAATTCGGTGTAATTGGTGTATGATTGGAATAGCAAATGCTGCTGTTTTTCCTGTTCCTGTTTGTGCACAGCCAATAAGGTCTCTTCCGGCCAAAACGATCGGAATAGATTGCTCCTGAATAGGTGTGGGGTTTAAATAGCCTTCTTCAAATACGGCTTTTTGTATACTTTTGGAAAGTGATAAATCTTCAAATAACATATCTTAGGTATTAAGAAATTTAGTTTTAAGTACTAAAAATCTGTGCAAAGATAGGTTTATTCAGCCAATGGTCTGTTTGAATTGGGGTTTATTTGGCAAATGATCTAATTTTCAGCTGGTATAAGTTAAATTTTTTCGTTGTTTGCTTTTATGAAATCAGTAATTAAATAACCAATTAATTTTCCAATAAGATGATTATTTGGCGATTGATCTAAGTCTGGCGCGCCTTCGCAAATGTGTAAATAGGCGGCATTTCTGTGCTGTCCGAAAAATGAAACAAACTGACGTAATTCTTCTATCGAAAACCCGCTGATTGTCATGGCGCTACTGGCAATATTCGGAATCGCGTCCAGATCTATCTCGATCCCAAATGAATCTGTTTTGATAAATTCTAAAGCCAAAGCCATTTCTCTGTCGAAATCTTTTTCTTTGCGAATATTTACACTATCATAAGTATTGTAGCGTACACGATCTTCTAATTTTTTAATTATATCGAGAACACTTTTTGAAGTATAATTTTCATGAAGTCCAAAAATGAAATATTTTTTCAGGAAACCTTCTTCATATGCATAAGAGAACCCATTTCCGCTATGACGGCCTTCAAGAATCCTGAAATCTGAATGTGCGTCAAAATTAATAGCATTTATTGGTTTTCCTTTTGCTAAAGCCGAACCTTTAATATTTCCGTAAGCATTATTGTGGCCTCCTCCAATTATAATTGGCGTTTTTCCGGCCTTTATTATAGTAAAGATAATATGAGAAACTTCTTTGTCAACTTTTTCAACAAGCTGACTTAATTTTGAGCGGTCATCAATATCATTAAAATCAAGATTTTCAACATCACGCATTTCTGCAGAAACATTAATTTGTCCTAAAACAATAATCTGGCTGCCTTTGGCAAAACGGTTATGCTGAATATTTGCAATGCTTTTTATGGCACTTTCCCATGCAGATGCCGTTCCGGGTCTTCCGTAATTAGCACGCACGCCAATGTCTTCAGGAATTCCTAAAAGTACATATTTAGCTTCGCTCTCTTTCAAAAAATTGACCTTATCAACTCCATTTGGAATGATAATCATCTTTTCTCCAAACTTAATTTCACCACTTCGATGGTTGGTTACTTTAGCTAAATCATTAATAGTAAATGGGATTAGTTTCTCCATAAAAAAATATTGTTCAAAAATAATATAATTGTAGTAACTTACGTTATAACGATATATTAATTATTAAATTTGTTTTTAAGAAAATTATTAAAATATGGAAAACCCAAACAAAAACAACTCAAGTCTAAAGGCGGTAATCGCTGTTTTAGCAGTACTACTAATTGGAAGTTTAGTGTATATTTTTAAATTATCATCTGATACAGATGTAGTTAAAACTGAACTTACCACAACTCTAACAGAGAAAGAATCTGTTATGAAAGATTTGCAGGAATTAAAAGCAACTTACGATGCTGCAATTGCAGAAAACACTTCAATGTCTGATGAATTAATTCAGGAAAGAGATAAAGTAGTAGCTTTGATGGATGATTTAAATAAATCTAAAGGAGATGTATCTAAATACAGAAATCAAGTTGTAGGCATGCAGGCTAAAATGAAAACTTTAGTTGCTGAAAACGATGAATTGAAAAAACAAAATGGTGTTTTAACAGTTCAGAGAGATAGTACTATTGTAGTTTTAGGAGAATCTAAAAAATTCAACGAAGTTTTAGTTGGTCAAAACGAAGAATTGGCTAAAACAGTTGAAAAAGGGTCTAAATTATCAATTTTGAATACAAAAACTGCAGCTTACAAATTGAAAAGCTCAGGAAAGCAAATTGAAACTGATAAAGCAAGCCGTGCTGACGTTTTAAAAGTAAGTTTTACTATTGCTGAAAATCAAATTGCAAAATCTGGAGATAAAACGTACTATATTCAGGTTATCGATGCTAAAAACAATGTTTTAGGAGATAAGAAAACAGAAAGTTTTGGAGACAATACTTTAACTTACAGCTTCAAGAAAACAATTCAGTACGAAAACAAAACTGTACAGGTTTCTGAAGATTTACCAGGTAAAGACTTCGAAAAAGGAACTTATTTTATCAATGTTTTTGATAATGACGAATTAGTTTCTAAAACTAGTTTTTCTTTAAGATAAGAATTATTTGAAATAAAAGTAAAAGGTCTGTGAAGAAATTCACAGACCTTTTTTATTAAATTAAAAATCACAATAATTTAATATCTATTTTCTTTTTCTGGTTTGCTGTTCTTCCAGCTTTTTTAAAATTTTCTCTTGTTTTTTTGCTTTTAAATCTGTCGACGGAGTTTTTAAATTATTAACCTTTGCCATGATCTTCTTGTTTTAATTATTGAAAAATAGTGTAAAGCCGATCCTATAATTTATTCGTAATAAAAAAACTTTATAGCGAGTAGCCATTATCCAATAAAGATTGAATAGCATATTTAAAAAAGTTTTATAGGATTTTATTAAGCACACTCGCTGTGCTTAACAATTCGGGAAGATTTTTAATTTATAAGAAGATAATAGAGAAATGTTCTTGTTCGAATACAAGCTTATTTTTGTACTTAAAACACTTTGTTTTAAACCAAATTTGCCTAAATCTATTATGTGAACTAACATTTCCATATTTAAAAAATCTGATTTGTAAATATAGACAATTCTTTCACTTAAAATATTTATTGTAAGATTTTTATGTATTTTTTAACTTATAAATTGTCTTTACAAAATTTTACCTTCCACAAAAACGCTTTCTATTAAATTACTGCCAAACGCATATGGAATCTGATAATAAGATGAAATAGGCTTAGTGAGGATAAGATTGGCTTTTTCCCTTTTGTAATACTTCCATGGGTTTCAGAAATTCCCATTGCGTATGCGCCATTTATTGTTGCTGCGTTAATTGCTTCTTCGGGAGTCATTTTCATTTTGATACAAGCGGTTGCCACCACAAAATTCATATTTCCCGATGGAGTAGAGCCAGGGTTGAAATCAGTTGCCAATGCAAGTGGTAAACCGGCCTTTATCATTTCGCGGGCAGGAGTGTACGGAATACTTAAAAAATAAGAACAGGACGGTAAAGCTACAGGCATCGTTTCCGTGTCTTTTAAGGCTTCAATGTCTTCCGGGTTCATAACTTCAAGATGATCGACAGAAAGTGCATTAAATTTAATTCCGGCCTGAATCCCGCCAATAGAATTAAATTGATTCACATGAATTTTTGGCTTTAAGCCGAATTGAATTCCGGCTTCCATTATTTTCTCTGTTTCTTCTACAGAAAAATAACCCGTTTCGCAAAATACATCGATATAATCTGCCAGTTTATTTTGAGCAATTTCCGGAAGCATTTTGGTTATAATTTCATCAATATAGCCTTGTTTGTTTTCTTTGTAATATAAAGGAAATGCATGAGCGCCCAAAAATGTTGCTTTTATTGAAATAGGATAATTTGCGGCCAGTTTTTTGATAACGCGAAGCATTTTTAACTCACCTTCAATAGTAAGTCCGTAACCGGATTTTATTTCAACCGCTCCGGTTCCTAAATGCATCACTTCTTCCAAACGAACTTTTGATTGCTCGTAAATTTCTTCTTCCGAAGTTTCGTTTAATTTTTTAGCAGAGTTTAAAATTCCGCCACCGCGATTGGCAATTTCTTCATAAGAGAATCCATTGATTCGGTCTACAAATTCCTGCTCGCGATTTCCTGCATACACAATATGCGTATGGCTGTCGCACCATGAAGGCAAAACGATTTTTCCGGTTGCATCAATAACTTCATCTGCATTGATTTCGGGAAGATTTTCCATCAAACCAAAATCTGCAATTAGATTATTTTCAATTACTAAATAAGCATTTTCTATAGTGGGAAGAACCGCCATTTCAGCACCCGAAATCTTAGAAACAGACGTTTCACGCACCTGAAGTAATTCTTTTATGTTGGTAATTAAAGTAATCATTATTAAGAAATTTAATTAGTGTAGTAATTATATAAAAACGCAAATTTCACAAATTAACACTAATCAATTCGTGAAAATTTGTGAAATTCGTGTTTGTCTCTATGTGTAATCCTATTCTGAAACTGTTATTTCGAACATTTTTTCCCAATATTTACCTGTTACAAAAATGGTTTTTGTTGCAGGATTATAAGCAATTCCGTTTAAAACTTCTGCTTCAGGATGTTTGATAAATTTACGTAAACCAGACATGTCCAGAATTCCTTCAACAGCTCCCGAAGTTGGATTTACAACCGCAATCGCATCTTTTTGCCAAACATTTGCATAGAATTTTCCATCGATTAATTCTAGTTCATTCAAAACTTTAATTTTTGAAGTTCCGGAATATACATTAATGTAGTCAATCATTTTTTGGGTTTCAGGATCCATTTTCCAGATTTTCTCTGTTCCGTCAGAGCGATAAATGTATTTATCATCGTGTGTCATTCCCCAACCTTCAATTTCTTTATCGTATTTAAACGTTTTTTCCAGTTTAAGCGTTTTTGCATCGTATATAAAACCAGTTTTTTCCTGCCATGTCAATTGATACAATTTTCCGTTGATAAAAGTAATTCCTTCACCAAAATATTCTTTTGGAAGATCAACTTGCTGAATCACCTTTCCGGTTTTGTAATCAACAGATCTAAAATATGAATCTGCTTTTTGACCTGTACTTTCAAATAAAACACCGTCGTGAAATTCTAAACCTTCTGTAAAAGCTTTTGTATCGTGCGGATACGTATTTACGATTTTATATTTCAATAATTTTGGTTCAACATTCGAAACCAATTCGATTCTTTTTGTAGCATCAGATGAATCTCCACCAAAATAAACGGTAGCTTTTAGATATTGATATCCTAATTTTTGATCTTTTAATTCAAATTTAAATTTTTCATTTCCTTTTTTGCTACCCACTTTTTTGTCATTAACAAAGTAGGCGATACTATCAATTTCTTTCGAATTGGGGTTTAAAATTCCAATAGAAACTGATTCCTGAGACGAAAAATGAGCAGGAAAAGCGGAATCATCGATGTTAAATAAAGAATTTTCACCTTTTTTTGTATCTCCACATCCAATTAATGTGATTCCTAATAAAATGAAAGTTAGGAAGTTATATTTTTTCATAGTTAAAAATTTGAATAAGCCAATATACGACGATATTTTTATAGCAACAAAGGTCTTGCAAAAATATAAAAAGATTGTATATTTGCACCGGCAAGTCCTACACGACCAGCTCCTGCAGACTCCCCCAGGATGGGAACATAGCAAGGGTACGTGGTTGAGCGGTGCGATGTAGGTCGCTTGCCATTTTTTATTTTATATGTCCTGAAATGTTTCAGGATTTTTTTTTAGAATTAATTTAAAAGTAGTCTTCCTTCTGGAGGATTTTTTTATTTTTGGGACTTCGTAAAGTTAAAAGTTATTAGGAGGTTAAAAGTTACCTCAATGAACCAACTCATAACTTATAACTAAAAACTCATAACTTTTCAAAATGAATAAAGTCGTTTTAATTACCGGAGGATCTTCAGGGATCGGGAAATCTATTGGAGAATTTTTGCATCAAAAAGGTTTCGTTGTTTATGGAACAAGTCGAAACCCTGAAAAAGTGTTGAATTCTGTTTTTCCACTCGTGGCTTTAGATGTTCGAAATACCGAATCTATTAAATCGGCGGTAGCCAAAATTATTCAAACTTCCGGGCGATTGGATATTGTAATTAATAATGCAGGAGTTGGAATTACAGGCCCTTTGGAAGAAATTCCGACAGAAGAAATCAAGAATAACTTCGAAACCAATTTTTTTGGACCAATAGAAGTTATGAAAGCAGTTTTACCGCAAATGCGTGAACAAAAATCGGGTTTGATTATTAATATTACTTCAATTGCCGGTTATATGGGATTGCCGTACAGAAGTGTTTATTCTGCATCAAAAGGGGCTTTAGAATTAATTACCGAAGCTTTAAGAATGGAAGTAAAGTCTTTTGGAATTGAGATCACCAACGTAGCACCTGGAGATTTTGCTACTAATATTGCTTCAGGACGTTATCATGCGCCGGTTATTTCAGGTTCTGCTTACGAAAAAGTTTACGGAGATATACTTGCAACAATGAACGAACATGTTGATGCTGGAAGTAATCCGAATGAAATGGCTGAGGCAGTTTACAAAATTATTCAGCAAAAAAAGCCAAAAGTGCATTATAAAGTAGGCGTTTTTATGCAGAAGTTTTCGATTGTTTTAAAACGTGCACTTCCGGATAAAATGTATGAAAAAATGCTAATGAACCATTATAAACTATAATTATTCAATTGTAATGAGAAAAAATTAACCGCAAAGCTCGCAAGGATTTTTTATAGTTAGTTTTTATTAGAATAAATAAAAAGTTCGCAAAGCTTTGTGTTTACTTAGCTTTGCGAACTTTGTGTTTTTAGAAAGTATAATTAGATAAAAACCTTTGCGTTCTTTGCGGTAAAAAAACGCTATCTTATTCATTCTAAAGGAATAAATATATCAAATTTTGCTCCTTGATTCAAAATTCCTTCTGCTCTAATAAAGCCGTTATGGTTTTCTACAATCCTTTTGACTATTGTAAGTCCTATTCCGGTACTTTTTATCGGCTTTGTGTGTAAAGCCTGAAAAAGTCCAAATATTTTTTCGTTATAAGTTTGATCAAACCCAATGCCATTGTCTGCAATGGTTATTTGATAATATTTGGTAAGAGGAGAAAGTTTCTCGAGTATTCCATTTGTGATTTTTGATGAGATTGTAATGATTAAATTTCGATCAGGACTTGCAAATTTCATTGAATTATTAATCAAATTATAAAGAAGCTGTCTGAATTGAAATTCTATTACAGAAAGTTTTCCTAAACCGTGTATATCAAAAACTACATTTTTATTTTCAAACTCATCTGTAAGATCTTCGATAACGTCTCTGGTAATTTCATTTAAGTCTTTAAGTACAAACTTTCTATCGTCAAATTTTGTTTTAGAATAAATTAAAAGGTCGTTAATTAGATTTTGCATTCTAAAAGCTGAAGTCTTAATTTTATTGAATGCAGTTTTGCCTTTTTCAGATAAATTATTTAGTTCTTCACGTTCAATAGTATCTGTAAAAAGCTGAATTTTTCGCAAAGGTTCCTGTAAATCATGACTCGAAATATAATTAAATGCCTCGAGCTCATTGTTCATTTTTTCAAGAGAGATATTTTTTTCGATAAGTTTTTTCTCAATGTCTGATTTTGATTTTACAGCTTTTTGTTTTTCAATTTCGGTTTTTTCCAGAAGATTGTCTTTCTCTTTTAAAATCGTTTTGCTTTCGTTTGCTTCTTCAATACTTGTGATGTGAAAGGAAATTAAATCGGCAAACAAATTAAACATTTCGCGGACTTTGAATGTTTTTAAGCTATTTGGTTTGGGATCGATGGCACAAAGTGTTCCAAAAAAACTTCCGTCTTTAAGCATAATCGGAACCGAAATATAACTTTGAAGTCCATACATTGCCGGAGTATGATGATAACGAAATTCAGGATCTTCACTAACATTGTCAATTATTACTGCTTTCCTGTCCTGGCGAATTTCGTCACAAATTGTGGTTTTTACTTGTAATTCATCTCCGGGTTTTAGACCAAATGCAACATTGTCCTGAACACTGCAGGTTATCCAGCGATCTTCTGTAACTCTTGCTACGGCTGCAAAACCCATTCCGGTCGTTTGGCATATTACATTTAGTAAAGTTGGTACAATTGTAATATTCTGGATATTAGTAATGTCTTGTTGAAAATTCTCTTCTAGCACTTTTGGACTTATTTTGACCTTAAAAATACGCTTTTTTAATGAAGGTATTATAACGAGGAATATCGAAATGTAGAATTATTTTTAAGATTTTAATTTTGGGAAAATTATAAGTTGTAATTTTGCACCGAAATTTATGTAAGGTGAGAGGGCTCATTCTTTGTGAATTAAAAAGAATAAAAGATAACGGCAAAAACCGGATTACGGTTGCCGAAGACATCAAATAGAATCAACACAATTAAATAGATATAATTATGAAATTTTTTATTGACACAGCTAATTTAGCTCAAATTAAAGAAGCACAGGCTTTAGGTGTTTTGGATGGTGTAACGACTAACCCGTCATTGATGGCGAAAGAAGGAATTACAGGAAAAAACAATATCCTGAAACATTATGTTGACATCTGCAATCTTGTAGAAGGCGATGTAAGTGCTGAGGTAAATGCGTTGGATTATGATGGAATGATTAAGGAAGGTGAAGAATTAGCTGAATTACATGATCAAATCGTAGTTAAATTGCCAATGACAAAAGAAGGTGTTATGGCTGCGAAATATTTCTCAGATAAAGGAATCAAAACAAATGTAACACTTGTATTTTCTGTTGGTCAGGCTCTTTTGGCTGCAAAAGCTGGAGCTACTTATGTTTCTCCATTTATTGGTCGTCTTGATGATGTTTCTACAGACGGTTTAAACCTGATCGAAGAAATTAGACTGGTTTATGATAACTACGGATACGAAACTCAAATTTTAGCTGCTTCTGTGCGTCATACAATGCATATTGTAAACTGCGCTAAAATTGGAGCTGATGTTATGACTGGACCACTTTCTGCAATTTACGGATTGTTGAAACACCCTTTAACGGATATAGGATTAGCTCAGTTTGTTGCTGATTTTGAGAAAGGAAACAAATAGTTTGCCTTAAATACATAATTAAAATCACCATTTTTTGTAAGAAAGATGGTGATTTTTTTATCTTTATGTGTCTCAAAAAGAATGACATATGAAAAAACTTATTCTGATTTTCGCATTTTTGGCAGTAAATATCACTGCAAATTCCCAGGCAAAAGTATTAACATCTGTAAACGAAGCCGGAGATGTGGCTACTTTTGAATTAGATTGTACTTCAAAATTCCAGACTTTGGCAAAAGGTTTACGTTATAATATTACACGTCACGAGTTTAGAGGTCCGGAAATGAAAAATACATACCGATTACTGTTGGTAATGGATGGTTTTTATTCAAATACATTAAATAGTACAATGACAATTTCGGCTGTTTTAAGTGACGGAACTGTTCTGGCTGCAAAAAAACAATCGAAGAAGATGGTTATTTTGATGGTGCCTGTACATTAAAAATTAAGGATCCAAAAGCGCTTTTAGCAACGAATATAGATAAAGTGATTATTCATGCCGATAAAGATGTCGTATATACTTTATCGGAACAAAATAAAGCCATTTTTAAAAAGAATCTGAGTAATATTATAAATGCGAAGTAAAAAATTAAATTCCAAAAAATAAATTCCAAATTCCAATTTCGGCTGGAATTTTTTATCGACAAACCTGACAGGTTTTATTCCGAAGCTTCGGGACTGTCGGGTTTGCTTATGAAACGTAATCGTAAAATAAAAAATCCCAAATTCCAATTTTATAGATTGGAATTTGGGATTTTTTATATTGTTATTTAAAGAAGTTTAGTGACCTCCTGAAAGTTTTTTGTCAAAGTTAATTCCTTGTTTTCTAAGGATTCCGCTCACGCTCCATGCATAAAATGCAAGGTAAGCAAAACATAAGATACCTACAATGTAACTTGCTTGAATACCAATGAATTCAGAAACAAAACCTTGTAACCAGCTGATAACTCCACCACCCATAATCATCATGATTAGGAAGCTGCTTCCCTGGCTTGTATTTTTTCCTAATCCGCTTACTGCTAATGTAAAGATACATGGCCAAAGCGTACTACAGAATAGACCAACACTTGTAAAAGCGTAAACACTCACAATACCATTAGTCGACATTCCTATTGCTAAAGCAACAATTCCTAAAACAGAGAAGATTAATAACATTCTCGCAGGATTTCCTTTACTTGCAATATCAGCAGCAATTAATACTAAGATAATTAATCCGTAGATGTAAAACGGTGTTAAATCGTGTTTTGCAATTGCATTTACAGCCAAGAATACTCCAAACGCTAAATATGGTGCTACAAAACGTAATATTTGTTGTAAACTGGCTTTATCAGTAAAAGCTTCGATAGCTCCTGTCCAACGGCCAATCATTAAACTTGCCCAATATAAAGAGATATAAGGAGCAACTTCCTGAGTTAAAAACCCTAATTTGCTTTCCATGTATGCAGGTAAATTACTTGCAGTAGAAACTTCAACACCAACATAAAGAAATATAGCAATCATTCCCATTACCAATTGTGGATATTGTAATGCAGATTTTTTTGCTGTTGTGCCATCATGTGCAATTTCTTCTTCGATTAGAGCCGGTCTGTCTGGCAATGAAGAGAATTTTAATAAAATAGCCACTAATAAAAAGGCTAAACCAAGTATTAAATAAGGAATTTTTACACTCTCGATACTTAAAGTAGATGATCCTGTGCTTGATCCGAAGATTGCAAAACTCACAATAAGTGGTCCGATTGTAGTACCCAGATTGTTAATTCCACCTGCTAAAGTTAAACGTTGAGATCCTGTTGTAATTGGTCCTAAAGCAATTGCTAAAGGGTTTGCAACTGTTTGCTGTAATGAAAAACCAAGTGCTACAATGAATAATCCAGATAACATTAAAGGAAAAGATCCTGTATTTGCAGCCGGATAAAATAATAAAGTTCCAAGAGCAGAAATAAGTAAACCTAATGAAAGACCGTTTTTATATCCTATTCTGTTAACTAAATCTTCTTTGATTAAAGCGGAGATTCCCATATATATTAGCGATCCTACGGTGTAAGCGATATAAAAAGCTAAAGATACTAATTGACTTTCTCCTTGAGATAAGTTGAAGGCTGTTTTAAAAACAGGAATCAAGATGTCGTTACTTGCAGCGACAAAACCCCAAAAGAAGAATACGATAACTAGAGGAATAAACTGTCCCCACTTAGTTTGCACATTTTCTGAACTCATAATTGTGATAAGGTTAATTTTTTAATTTTATTGTTTTTTGAAGACCGTAAATATATTTGTTAAGTGTTTCAAAAAAATAAAAAGGCACAAATAATGTTAAATTTAAACCAACGGCATCATTTTTTCAACAATGTGTTAATTTTAACCTACTTAGAAAATGAAAAATGAAATTGTATTTACTCTAAAATTTTGTTTTTAACATCTTTACTGTAATTTCTACCAATAGGAATGGTATAAGATTGAATTTGTATGCGGTTTCCTTCGATAGATTTCACCTTATTTAGGGCGATAACGTACGATTTATGAATTCTTAAAAAACGATCTGCCGGTAATTCTTCAGACAAAGAAGTGAGGGATTTGTGTGTAATATAGGTTTTATCAGGCGTAACAACTTTAATATATTCTTTCATTCCTTCGATAAAAAGGATTTCTTCAATATTGATTTTCATCATTTTTTTATCAACCTTAATAAAAATATGAGAATCACCTTTTGTGGTTTCGACCTTAATATTGTTTTTTAAATTGTATTCGGTAGTAATCTTGTTAATACACTTTATAAATCTGGGCAGCGGAATGGGTTTTACTAAATAATCCAAAACATCAAGATCATAACTTTCGGCTGCAAACTCCCTAAAAGCTGTTGTGATAATGACTTTGGTTTTGTTTTCGATTAAACTAATTAATTCAAATCCTGTCATCATTGGCATATTGATATCTAAAAAGACAGCATCAACAGTTGTGCTGTTGATAAAATCAAGTGCTTCAAGAGAATTATTGAATGTACCAATCACTTCAAAATCTGTAAAATTATTGAAATAATTTTGCAAGACTTTGATAGCCAAAGGCTCATCATCAATCAATACGCATTTAATCTTCATTATGAATAGGTATTTGCAAGCGGATTATATAGTAATTTAGTTTTGTTTTGTGTTTTAGGCTGAAATCATTTTTATAAATTAATTTCAGTCTTTTCTTGGTATTGACTAATCCAATACCACTTTTCGGGTTAAGATTTTGTGAAATTACAAAATTATTTAAGATTTCAAAATCTAACCTTTTATTATCAATAACTTTACAATTGATCTTGATTTTTAAGTTTTTATTGTTTAGTCCGCCATGTTTAAAGGCGTTTTCAACCAGCGAAATAAAGATTAACGGAGGCACAACAATATCTTCAATATCCGACTCAAGATTTATCGTAACTTCTACATTTTCAAACCGTAACTTCTCAATTTCAATATAATTCTGAATATAGTCTATTTCTTTTATAAGCGGAACAAATTTGGTTCCTTTAACATCATACAAGACATATTCCATCAAATTGGATAACTTAATAATTACGTCAGGAACCTTATTTGAAGATTCTAAAGATAAGGCGTATAAGTTATTTAAGGTATTGAAGAAAAAGTGCGGCTGAATTTGATTCTCCAGATATTTCAATTTGATTTTGAACTGATTTTCTCTTAAAGATCTGTTTCTTTCTCTTTCCCTTAGCCAGGTTAAAGTCAGGTAAACAGATGAAGCCATGGCCAATACATATAATTCGCCAATGCAAACAGCAACAATATGATTGATTTCAAACGGATGATATTCTCTGTTGGCTTCCGGCCAGATATTCTCCGATATAATATAATAGGTAAGTGCGGTTTTTAATAAATAAATACCGAACAGGCTTAAAATCAAGGCAAAAGTATATTGAATATATTTCTGTTTTAGTACAAATTTCGGTACCAAAACAAAAAGATTAAAATAGACTAACGGAATGTGCAATGAAAATTCAATCAGGTTAGATTTGAATGAATAAGGGTAATCATTAAAATAGGCTCCCCATCTTAAAAAGTTAAGAGTAAAGTAACTTCCCCAAAACCAAATATGATTTTGCAGTTTTATTTCAAATTTTAATTTTTGAATTTCGTTCAATTTTGATTATTGGGGGTTAATGTAATTATTCTTAGGAATAATAATTTGCAACTTTAAACAATTAGTTGGTAAAACGCAATTCTTTTAAATAAAATTTTATCAAAAATGGCATTTCGTCGATTATTTTTTAAAGGCATCGTTTTCGTAAAACGTATTATTGATTGTTTTCTGTTGTTTGTTTAAGGTTTAGGGTAGTTTGTTTAAAAAGTTTTATTTATGTTAATTTTAACAATAGATTTATCGCTTAACCAACAAAACCATGACAAAAATGAAGAAAATTGTATTAATCTTTGTTGTTTTTTTACGTCGCAGGTTATTCTTGCACAAGTAAAAACAATCAAAGGTTTAGTAAGCGATCAAAAAGGACTGCCGTTGCCAGGAGTTACTGTTCTTATCCAGGGAACAGCGAAGGCAGCACAAACAGATTATGATGGGATGTACAGTATTGAGGCATCAAAAGGAGATGTTTTAGTATTTTCATACATCGGAATTAAAACTAAAGTTGTAACAATTGGAGATTCTCCGCAAGTAAACGTGGCACTTGAAGAAAATACCCAAAACTTAGATGAAGTTGTAGTTACGGCATTAGGTATTAAGAGACAAAAGAAGGAACTGGGTTACGCAGTTCAGGACATCAAAGGTGACCAGTTGAATAAGGTAATTACAACCAATGTAGCCACAGCACTTTCTGGTAAAATTGCCGGTGTAGATGTTTCTATACCGGCCACAGGTGCAGGCGGAAGTACCAGAGTTATTATTAGGGGGATTTCTAGTATAGGCGAGAATAACCAGCCGCTTTATATTGTAGACGGAGTTCCTATTGATAATACGGGGCTGTCTAATGATACTGCAGCATCAAGCAAATGGTTTGATGGAAGAGATAACGGTGACGGAATTTCAAGTATAAACCCAAACAATATTGAAAGTTTGACTGTATTAAAAGGAGCAGCAGCATCTGCTTTATATGGTTCCAGAGCTTTGAATGGTGTAATTTTGATTACAACCAAAAAAGGAAGCAAAGGTAAATTACAGGTAGAACTTACCAGCGGTGTTAGTTTTGACAGAGTAAATGCTAAATATCAGGATTTTCAAAGTGATTATGGAACGGGATCTCACGGGATTTTGCCGGATCCGTCAAAAGCGCCTTCTGAAATTTACGGATATACTACAAGTGCCTGGGGACCGAAATTTTCGGAAACAGTTGGGCAGCAGGTTATAATATTTGATGGTTCTATTAAACCCTATGCTAAAGTAGACAATAATATTCAGGATTTTTTTAAGACGGGATTTACAACAACTAACGGGATTTCGCTCTCCGGCGGAAGTGAGAATGCTTATGTTCGTTTTGGATTCAACAATCTTAAAAATGATGATGTTGTTCCGGGTTCCGGTTTAGAAAGAAATGATGCCAGTTTAAATGCTACTTTAAAATCAGAAAAATTTACTTTGGCTGCAAATGTAAATTACATGGTTGAAAACACCGAAAACAGACCTGGTTTGGGAGATTCTCCAAACAACGTAGGTTATTCTTTGAGTGGTTTAGCACCCAATATCGATCAGGCCTGGTTGAAAAATTATCAGGATCCGGATACAGGAGAAATCTACAAGTGGAATAATAATATTTATCAATTAAATCCTTATTTTACCGTAGATGCCAATCATAACACCTCTAAGAAAAATCGTTTTATGGGGAATGTTACCGGAACGTATCAACTTGAAAAATGGGTTGGATTAACTTTTAGAACCGGTTTAGATACTTATAATTTTGGAACTAAAGATTTTATGGCGGCTGGAAGTACCTGGCCGGGCAGAGATACAGGTTATCTTGGATTGAATGATATTACGGTTTCTGAAATGAATACTGATATCATAGCTACTTTTAGTGATATTAAATTGGCTAATGACTTGACTTTCTCAGGTATTTTAGGGACAAGCAGAAGAGATTTTAGAAGACAGGAAAATTCTAGCCAGGGAACAAATATTATTGAACCGGGAACAGAATATATTAGTAATTTTTCGACCCAGACAATCAACGCACCATCAGAAACCAAAACAAGAACAAATTCTGTTTACGGTTCTGCAAAATTTGATTATAAAGGTTATTTATATGCTGAATTTACAGGAAGAAATGACTGGTTTAGTGTGATAACCAAAGATGCATTTTATCCGGCAGCTTCATTAGGTTTTGTATTTTCAGATGCATTTGCTATTCAGAATGATACTTTTTCTTATGGTAAATTGAGAGCATCGTGGGCAAAAGTTTCGAATGCTCCGGGCGCTTATAAAAATGCATTAAATTATACTACTTATTCTGCTTATGACGGACAAAGTGTTGTGAATATAAAAAATTCATCGGCACCAAATGCGAATCTTACTTTTCAATCAAAAACAGGAATTGAGTTTGGATTGGAAACAGCTTTCTTTAAAAACAGATTAAAAGCTGATATAACAGTTTACCGTGAAGATACTGCAGATCAAACGCTTGATTTAGCATCTTCTGCAACATCGGGTTATGAGTTTCTTTCTGTAAATGCAGGGAAATTGCGTAATGAAGGTATTGAAATATTTTTATCGGGAACACCAATTAAAACTAAAAATTTTGAGTGGGGAATTGATTTAAACTTCTCAAAAAACAAAAACTCAATTCTTTCTTTACATCCTGACATTAATACTTATACTATTTCTGAGGCTCGCTGGGCCGGAGCAGCAATTGTAGCTCAGGTTGGCGGACAATACGGAACTATTATTGGTAAAGATTTTCAAAGAACACCTTCCGGCGAAATGATTGTAGGGGCAAACGGTCTTCCTGTTTACACAGATACAAAAGTAGAATTAGGAAAAGGGCTTCCGGATTGGGCGGCAGGTTTAACCAATAGATTTTCTTATAAAGGAATTACACTTCAATTTTTATTGGATATGAAGTTTGGTATGGATGTATATTCTATGACAAACTCTGTTGCCGCAGGAAAAGGACTTTTGGATGTAACTACAGAAGGAAGAGATGCTTACAATGCTGCAAGAGCAGAAGCCGCAGCAAATGATCCAAATTTCAATGTAGGGAATTGGACTCCAACAGCAGGTTATGTAGCAAATGGAGTTGTAAATACCGGAACTGCTGAAAATCCGGTTTATGTTAAAAATACGACGCCAGTAGATCCTCAAACATATTGGTCAAATGTTACTGAAAATACACCGGCACCTTTTATTTATGATGCTTCTTACGTTAAATTAAGAGAGGTAAGTTTAGGCTATACAATACCTAGAAGTGTTTTTGGCAGCTCAAAAATAAGTTCAATCTATATTTCGGCATTTGCCAGAAACCTATTGACATTTAATAAAGATTTACCAAATATTGATCCTGAGTCTATGTACACTTCCGGAAACGGACAAGGTTTTGAGTATGGTTCATTACCGTCAAGAAAATCGTATGGTTTTAATATTAAAGTTACATTCTAAAAAAGTAAATTATGAAAATTAAATATATAGTAGCCATACTTGCAGTATTTACGGTAGTTGGCTGTACAGAAAATTTTGACGAACTGGTAAAAGATCCGGTGGCGTTATCTCCAAATCCGGCAGGACAGCTCACCTTTACTCAATTGTGTATGTCCGGAGATGGATATTACCAACACAGAACCAACCTTATATATGCCGGAGGTTTTGTGCAGCATTATTCAGGTTCCTGGGCGGTAACAGAATATGGCAGCAAATTTAAAAATAACGAAGAGTATGCAGTCGCTTTATGGAGAAATGTTTATGCCCATGAAATAAAAAGTATTGTTGATATTCTGGATAATACCAGTGCAGATCCCGCTGCTGTAAACATGAATGCTGTTGCTAAAATTATGAAAGTAATGATAGCACATCGTTTAACCGATATTTATGGTGACGTACCTTATTCAGAAGCCGGTTTAGGATTTTCTCAGGGAATTGTAACGCCAAAATATGATAAACAGGAAGATATTTATAATTCTTTTTTCAAAGAATTAGACGAAGCTTTTAATCAGTTAAATGCCGGAGGAGGTGCGATAAAAGGAGATTTGTTTTATGCCGGAGATATTGCAAAATGGAAAAAATTAGCCAATACCATGCGTTTGCGTTTAGCAATGAGAATCTCTGAAGTAAATCCTGCAGAAGCTGAGAAACAAGTAAAAGCCGCTTTTCAAAATGGAGTTTTTGCCGGTAATGATGACAACTGTATTATGCATCATTTGGATTTTCCTTTTAGTGATGATCCATCCAGATTGGATTATCGAGGAAATGGATTGTCTTACGGTTTTATTTCAGATGAGCATGGAGACCATTTCAGTTCTTTATTAATAGATTTTTTAAGAGATAACGGCGATCCAAGATTAACCATGATCGCAACTCCAAAAACAAGTAGCAGCGTGGTTCCGTGGTCGCCAATACAGCCGGGAGAAACACTATATGAAGGTGTTAAGCCGGGAATGTTTAGATGGGATCTTCCTGGAGGATCAAATTCAGCCTCTGGAATACAGCCTTATTTAAAACTAAGAACAACTCCTTTTTTACATGTTAGTTATTCAGAAACACAATTATTATTGGCTGAAGCAGCTGTGAGAGGCTGGATTTCAGGCTCTGCCGCTGATTATTATAAAAATGGAGTAGAAGCAGGGATTAAACAAATGGAAATTTACGGAGCTGTGCCTGCAACTCAGGCAAATATAGATGCATATGTAAATGCAAATCCTTTGGTAGCCGGAACAGAAAAAGAGCAAATAGGAACACAAATTTGGGTTACTTATTTATTTAATAGTATAGAAGCCTATTCAAACTGGAGAAGAACAGGTTATCCTCATTTAGTGCCTATAACAAATTCAGATTCCGGAACAGGTGGTGTTGTGCCAACACGTTTGTATTATCCTAATGATGAAATGCAAAAAAATGAGAAAAACTATTTAGATGCTTTATCAAGAATGGGAGGAAAGAATGATTGGTTGGGTAAAGTTTGGTGGGATGTAAACTAAAAAAATCTCGAACATAAAGTTATGCCTAATAAGGTATTATTTTCATTCTAATTAAATTAAAAACAATAGTTTAAAATTAAAAATTATGATAAAAAATAAAGCCTTGTTAGGCATCCTTTTTTTCTAAGTTCCCTTTTTTCAGTTTATAGCTGTTCACATCAAAAAGAAATTGATCCGGAAAATTCAAAAAATAAAACAGCCAGAGTAGTAGGGTATCTATCTTCGGATAATTTTGATAAAATGAATTTGATTCAGTTTTGTAAATTAACACATCTCAATCTAGCGTTTGCAAATCCGGATAAAAATGGAAATTTGAATTTTACAGGAGATATTGATTTGCTTGTAAAATATGTAAAATCAGTTAATCCTAATATTAAAATCAGCATTTCGCTCGCAGGCGGTGTTTTATCTGAAGAAGTAGCTTCAAATTGGAAATATCTAATCGATAATCCCGAAAACAGGCCAAATTTAATTCAGAACATTATAAATTTTACAGAACTTCATCATTTGGATGGAGTCGATGTTGATCTCGAATGGGATGCAGTGACAATAGGTTACAGCGGTTTTGTTTTAGAATTAAGAAAAGAACTCACAACAAAAAATAAACTTTTAACGGCGGCCCTGCCTAATAATTCGCGTTTCGAAAATATAAGTCAGGAAGCTTTAAATGTATTTGATTTTCTAAATATCATGTCGTATGACAGCACCGGACCCTGGACACCGGATAATCCAGGACAACACAGCTCTTTTGAAAACGCAAAAGCCGGAATAGATTTTTGGCATAAACTGCAAAATGTGCCAAGCGAAAAATTGACTTTGGGAGTTCCTTTTTATGGTTATAATTTTACTTATAAAGAAGTTACAAGTTCAACTTATGGAGAAATTATATCTGCAGGAACTCAATTTGCAGATCAGGATGAGGTTGGAAAAATTTATTATAACGGAAGACCTACAATAACTCAAAAAGTAGAATTTGCTTCTCAAACCACAGGCGGAATTATGATTTGGGAAATTGCCCAGGATTCTTTTGACAACTATTCGCTTTTAGATGTCATTCATCAAAAATATACTTCGTTAAAAATAAAAACGACAGGTTTCTGTGGCAATTAATATTCAATAATTGTTCTTAATCACTTTCTGTACTATTCTTTAAATTTTGTTAATTTTTGGGTTTCGGCTTAGCTAATATATTCATTATTATGTAAATATCAGTTTTAATGCTGAAAAAACGATAATGCATAATTATTAAGTAAATACTCTTTTTTATTAAATATAATTGTAATAATTACTAAAAATGTTAGCGTTTATTGATTTGAAAACGTTTTCGTGAAACGCATTATTGAATGTTTTATGTCGTTGGTTTAAAAAATAAAGCCGTTTGTATAAATAATTTTTTTAACAATCCCTTAAGAATAAATTTACACCATAACTAACAAAATAAATTAACATGAAAAAAATTTTCTTAATCTTTATGATTGCTTTTACGGCGCAAGTTTCGCTTGCTCAGGTAAAAAGTATCAAAGGTGTGATTACAGATTCTGATGGGATGCCATTACCAGGGGCATCTGTTGCGGTACAAGGAGGTCAAAAAGGTGCAACTACCGATTTTGACGGTTTGTACACAATTGAAGCACAAAAAGGACAAACATTGGTTTTTACTTATGTAGGTCTTGAAACTCAAAACATACTTGTAGGCGATGCGACTACAATTAACGTTAAGATGGGACAGGCAGCATCAAACGCTCTTAACGAGGTTGTTGTAACATCATTAGGTTTAAAGAAAACAAGAAAATCTTTAACATATGCAGCTCAGGAGCTTAAAGGTGAAGAGTTAACAAGAGTTAGAGATGCTAACGTTATTAATACAATTGCCGGTAAAATTGCCGGTGTTGCCGTAACTAAAAGTTCTGGTGGTACTGGAGGATCTACAAAAGTAGTTATTCGTGGAAATTCTTCTGTTTCTAACAGCCAGCCTTTATATGTTATTGATGGTATTCCAATGTTGAACTCAGGTGCAGGTCAGCCAAACGATTCATTTGGTAGTTTATCTGGTGGTAACCGTGATGGAGGAGATGTAATTTCTCTTGTTAATCCTGATGATTACGAAGGAATGACAGTCCTTAAAGGCGCTGCAGCTTCTGTATTATACGGATCTCAGGGAGCAAACGGTGTTATTTTATTATCTTCTAAAAAAGCTAAATCAGGAAAAGCCAATATTTCTGCTTCATCTGTTACAACTTTTGAAGAAGCGGCTTACATGCCTAAATTCCAAACAGATTATATTGCTGCTCCGGGAGCTGATGAAACTTGGGGAGCTGCTGGAAAAACAAAAGACCACGTAAAAGATTTCTTTGATGTAGGAACTACTCAAATTACTTCAGTTGGATATTCAATTGGTTCTGAAAATTCTTCTACAGCATTTTCTTATGCTAATACTTCTGCTACAGGTATTGTTCCTGGAAACAGCTTAAAGAAAAATAACTTTGGTATTAGACAAACAGCTAAATTCTTTAATGATAAATTAATTTTTGCTGCTAATGCAAATTATACTTCTCAAACAATTGCAAATAAACCAGTAAACGGATTTTATTTTAACCCTTTAACAGGAGTTTATTTGATGCCAAGAGGAAATGACTTCGATTATTACAAAAATAATTATGAGGTATTTAATCCTACAAGAAACTTAATGGCGCAAAACTGGATGACGAATAGAGATATTATGCAAAATCCATATTGGGCAATCAACAGAAACAAATCTGAAGATAAAAATGATTTCTTTAACGGAGCATTGTCTTTAACTTACAAAGCTAATAATTGGTTGAGCATTGCATCAAGATACAGCTATAACAGAGTAACTAGTGTTTTCGATAAAAAAATCTATGCTACAACACAAGGAACACTTTCTCATACAAACGGAAGATATATAAATGAAAATTCTTTAAGCACACAACGTTATGGAGATTTAATTGCGACAATTAATGCAAAATTTGCTACTGATTTTACTTTCAATGCAAATATTGGCGCGAGTATTACAAATACATTAACGAATGATAAAACGATTTTAGATTCAGGAATTAGTGGAGGTTTAAACGTTAGTAACTGGTTTACACTTCATAATTTTAATAATAATACAGGAAATTATCAAACAATAGATTCTCAAAGAGAAGTGCAGTCAGTTTTTGCAGCAACTACTTTTGGATATAAAGACATGTTGTTCTTAGATCTTTCAGGCAGAAACGACTGGTCATCTACAGTACCAGACTCTTATTTTTATCCATCTGTGGGTTTAACGGCTCTTATCAGCGAAATGACAACATTGCCAGAATGGATTAACTACGGAAAAGTTCGTGGTACTTATGCACAGGTTGGTAATGATATTTATCCATTTGTTACTAATCCTACTTATTATGCAACTCCGGGTTCTTCTGCAATAAATCCTAAAGTAGGACCAAGACCAGGAGAAACTTTAAAACCGGAATTAAAATCTGAATTTGAATTTGGTACAGAGTGGAGAATGTTTAACAACAGATTAGGTTTTGAAATTTCTTACTACAACTCTGAAACTAAAAACCAATACTTACAAGTTGTTGCTCCGGTAAATGATATGGGTTATGATTTCTTCGGAATTAATGCAGGAAGTATTGAAAATAAAGGTTTTGAGGTTGTTTTAACCGGTGGAATCATCAGAGGAGATAAATTTTCCTGGGATACTACAGTAAACTTTTCTCAAAATAAAAACAAAGTAAAAGAAATTCCTACTGAATTAGGAGGTAGAGTTAACTTAACTGAAGCTGGAGTAAACAGTTACAGATATGCTTTAGTAGAAGGAAAACCTTACGGAGTAATCGAAGGAATCAACTTTAAAAAAGACGATCAGGGCAGAATTTTATTGAATGACGACGGAACAATTCAAAAAACAGAATTTGAAGAAGTTGGAAATTCTAATCCTGATTTTATGTTAGGTTGGTCAAACTCATTTAAATTTGGTTCTTTCTTTGCAAATGTATTGATTGATGGTCGTTTTGGTGGCGATGTAATGAGCTTAACAGAAGCTCAAAATGATTCTTTTGGAGTTTCAAAAGCTACAGGAGATGCAAGAAATGCCGGAGGTGTTGCAATTAATGCAGTAAGAGCAAGTGATGGTACAGCGGTAACAACAATGGATGCAAAATCTTATTATACACAAGTTGGAGGTAGAGCAGGTATCACAGGAGAATATGTATATGACGCAACAAACGTAAGTGTTAGAGAAGTTTCTATCGGATACAATTTCAGTCCTAAAAATTTACCTTTTATACAATCAGCAAGTATCTCTTTAATTGCCAGAAATTTATTCTTTATCTATAAAGATGCACCTTTTGATCCAAACATTGCATTAAGTACAGGTCAGGGTTTACAAGGAGTAGATATTTATGGTTTACCATCTACTAGAAGTATCGGTCTTAATTTAAATGTAACTTTCTAAAATTAACAACATGAAACTAAATAAAATAACAAAAGCAGCTATCTGTATTTCATTGCTTTCAGCATTTGGTTGTACAGATAATTTTGAGGAAATTAACACCAATGACCAAGGAATTACACCAGAATTATTAGAGCAGGACTTTAATCATATCAAACAAGGTTTTGGACCAATATTTAATAATATTCAGGTAATTACAGCAAATTTCGAGTGGGTTTACCAATTACAGCAAAACTTAAACAGTGATATCTGGTCAGGATATATGGCTACTCCAACAGGTTTTGCAGGAGGGATAAATAATACAACTTATTCATTAGTTGATGGTTGGAATGGATTTATCTGGGAATATGCTTATAAGAATGTAATGTATAATGCCGTTCACATTGAAGATCTTTCAAAAGGAAAATTTGATCAGTTTTATGCTTTATCACTGATTTTAAAAGTGGAAGGTATGCACAGGCTAACAGATACTTTTGGACCAATCATATATTCTAAATACGGAGAATTAAGTCCTACAGAATATGACAGCCAGGAAGAAGTTTACAATCAGTTTTTTAATGAATTGGATATTGCGGTTGCAGATTTGACACAAAGAGTTGATGACGGAGATACTGGAGAAAGTACTTTTAAATCAACCGATTTATCAGGATACAAAGGGAAATACAAGCAATGGGTAAAATTTGCTAACACTTTGCGTCTAAGATTAGCAATGCGTATTGTAAAAGCAAATCCTGCATTAGCAAAAATTCAGGCAGAGAAAGCAGTAGCCCATAAATTTGGTGTAATGCAGTCGAACGGCGATTTATTTAAAATTGTATCTCCGGTTTTCACAAACCCGCTTGCAACAATTAGTGGTTCATGGTTAGATATCCGTATGGGTGCTGATATGGAATCAATTATGGGTGGATATGAAGATCCAAGACTTGAAGGTTATTTTGATACATCATCTCAATATCCTGGTGAATACAAAGGTGTTCGTACCGGAATTGATATTGCAGCTAAGGCAGATCACCAGAATTTTTCTGGTATTGGAGCTCCTGGGAAATCAAATGAGATTGTTTTAATGACTGCTGCCGAAGCTTATTTCTTAAGAGCAGAAGGAGCTTTAAGAGGCTGGGACATGGGAGGCGATGCTAAATCATTATATGAGCAAGGTATTACGGTATCATTTGGACAAAGAGATGCGTCTGGTGTTGTAGGTTATATTGCTGATAATGTAAAAACAGCTAAAGCTTATGTTGATCCTAAATTTCCTGTAAACAATTCTCCTGCAGTTAATAATGTTACCGTTGCCTGGGATGAAGCTGCAACTAACGAAGTGAAATTGCAAAAAATTATTACTCAAAAATGGATTGCAGGTTTCCCTGAAGGACAAGAAGCATGGTCTGATTACAGAAGAACAGGTTATCCTAAACTTTTCCCGGTACTTAAAAACTACAGTGGCGGAACAATTTCTACTGAGTTAGGAGTAAGAAGAATCAATTTTGTTCAGTCTGAAAAAGATGGTAATCAAGGTGGTGTAGATTCAGGAATTGCAAAACTTGGAGGTCCCGATAATGGAGGAACCAGACTTTGGTGGGATGTTGATGCTCCAAATTTCTAAAAAAATATCAAAGAATTATAAGATTTTAAGTTTGGTTAGTAAATGGTATAAGCAGTGAAAATTGCTTATACCATTTCAAAAACCAAAATTGTACATACCAAAAAAGAAAAAAATGAAAAGTGCTTTAGAAATAAAACCTGATATCAGCTATAAAAGTGCAGGGAAATTTGAAGAGACCAGATTTGAGAAAATCCACAACGAAATTTTCAAAAGTTCTGCCGAAGCTTCAATAATCGTTGCCCAGGAAATTGCACAATTAATCAGAACCAAACAAGAAAAAAATAAATCTTGTGTATTGGGTTTGGCAACAGGTTCTTCTCCTATAAAAGTTTATGAAGAATTAGTGAGAATGCACAGAGAAGAAGGACTAAGTTTTAGCAATGTAATCACTTTTAATCTGGATGAATATTATCCAATGACAAAAGAGAACAATCAGAGCTACCATTATTTCATGCATCAGCATCTTTTTAATCATATTGATATTAAACCTGAAAATGTTAATATTCCTGACGGTACCGTATCTATTGATGAATTAAATCAATATTGTATCGATTATGAAATGAATATTAAAAATGCGGGAGGACTTGATTTTCAGTTATTAGGTATCGGTCGTACAGGTCACGTAGGTTTCAACGAACCGGGATCACACATTAACTCCGGAACCAGAATTATTACACTTGATCACATTACAAGAGTAGATGCTTCATCAGATTTTAATGGTATAGACAACGTTCCAAAACGTGCTATTACTATGGGAGTTTCTACCATTATGAGATCAAAAAGAATCGTATTAATGGCTTGGGGACAAAACAAAGCCGATATCATCAAAAGAACTATTCAGGGTGATATCAGTTCAGAAGTTCCTGCTACATTTTTACAAAACCACCCCAATGCGACTTTCGTTTTAGACCAGTCTGCAGCGGTAGAATTAACGCGTTTTAAAACGCCCTGGCTTGTGGGAGAATGTATCTGGACACAAGAATTAAAAAGTAAAGCGATTGTTTGGTTGTGCCAAAAAACAAAACAATCGATATTAAAATTAACAGACCGTGATTACAATAATAACGGAATGTCTGATCTTTTGGCGCAAGAAGGTTCTGCTTATGATTTGAACATTAATATGTTCAACGTATTGCAGCATACCATCACAGGATGGCCGGGTGGAAAACCAAATACAGACGATTCACATCGTCCGGAAAGAGCAAATCCTGCAAAAAAACGAGTGATTCTTTTTAGTCCACATCCGGATGATGATGTGATTTCTATGGGAGGAACTTTTTCAAAATTGATAAAACAAGGTCACGATGTACACGTAATATATCAAACCTCCGGAAATATAGCTGTTACAGACGACGAAGCATTAAAATTTGCTGAGGTAGCCAAAGATTTTATTGGCGAAGCCGGCAGCGGAATAAACTTCAAATCTGTTATTGATTTTTTGAATAGCAAATCAGAAAATCAAATTGATTCGTTGGAAGTTCGAAAATTAAAAGGACTAATCAGAAGAAGAGAATCTTATGCAGCAACAAGATACATTGGCTTAAAAGATGAGAATACGCATTTCCTTGATCTTCCATTTTATGAAACAGGGCAAGTAAAGAAAAATCCGCTGGGATCAGAAGACATTGCAATTGTAAAAGATATTATTGCAAAAATAAAACCACATCAGGTATTTGCAGCCGGAGATTTGGCAGATCCGCATGGAACACATGAAGTTTGTTTAAATGCAATTTTTGCTGCCATGAAACAATTGAAACCGGAGAAATACATGGATGATTGCTGGTTGTGGCTGTACAGAGGCGCCTGGCACGAATGGGATATTCATGAAATTGATATGGCCGTTCCGCTTTCTCCATCAGAAGTATTATTGAAACGTCACGCGATTTTATACCACCAGTCTCAAAAAGACAGAGTAATGTTTCAAGGAAACGACTCCAGAGAATTTTGGGTTAGGGCAGAAGATCGTAATAAAAATACAGCCATCTTATACGATGATTTAGGTTTGGCTGAGTATGAAGCTATCGAGGCGTTTAAGCGTTTTGACTATTAGCGTTGTTTTTAAAAAGGATTCGGGTGAGAGCGAATCAAACTACAAAATTCAGATTGACTTTCATAGCGATTTGTGAGGGTTTCTAGAAAGTCGTCTGAATTTGTTTTTCCGTTATCCAATTTATTAATGTTGCCCAGGTGACATCTTTTCAAACAAATTAAAATGAAATATTTATTAGTCCTACTATTAGCAGGTTTAACTTCTACTGCTCAAATTAAGAAAGAGCAGCTAAATCTTATGCCCTGGCCTCAGAGTGTTGTCTTAAACGACGGAAATTTTGCTTTAACCAAAAACTTTAAAGTAAACATTTCTGGAAATCCAAATCCAAGAATTTTTGGAGGGGTAACACGCTTTTTGCGTCGCTTAGA
This sequence comes from Flavobacterium sp. AC274, assembly GCF_979258275.1. Lineage (NCBI taxonomy): Bacteria > Pseudomonadati > Bacteroidota > Flavobacteriia > Flavobacteriales > Flavobacteriaceae > Flavobacterium > Flavobacterium sp. AC274. The sequence goes on from NZ_OZ409852.1 coordinate 2,412,604, forward strand.
TGGTAGAACCGGTATTTTTTTCGAACAGGGTTTTATTACGAAACTAAATGAATTCCCTCAGCTCAACTTCAGATAAACTGTACCAAAAGAGGAAAAATTGGTTTATATGAAGATGAAAGTTATCATTTAGACATCAAACAAAACCAAATTACAATAAATGCAACCAGCGATTTAGGAGCCTTACACGGCCTTGAAACGTTATTGCAAATGTTGCAGAATAACAGCACATCATTTTATTTTCCGAACTCACAAATTTCAGATTTTCCAAGATTTACATGGAGAGGTTTAATGATTGATGCTGCAAGACATTTTCAGCCTGTAGATGTTATCAAAAGAAATATCGATGGACTGGCTGCTATGAAAATGAATGTTTTTCACTGGCATTTAGTAGACGATCAGGGTTGGAGAATAGAAATGAAAAAACATCCAGAATTAATCGATTTAGCTTCGGATGGAATGTATTACACACAAGAGGAAATTAAAAATATCGTAAAATACGCTGATGAGCGCGGTATTTTGATCGTTCCAGAAATTGATGTTCCTGGTCACGGATCTGCAATTCTTACGGCATACCCGGAAATAGGAAGCAAAGTGATTACGCTGACAGGTGGAACTTCAGAAAAAAACATTCAGGGAACCGCAATTGCGACCTATGGAGTTGAAAGAAATGCAGGTATTTTTTCGCCAACATTAGATCCTTCAAATCCTAAAACATATCAATTATTAAGTGAACTTTTTGATGAAGTTTGCCCTTTATTTCCCGGAGCTTATTTTCATATCGGGGGAGATGAAAATGAGGGGAAAGATTGGGATGCAAACCCAAAAATTCAGGCATTTAAAAAGAAAAATAATTTAACAACCAATCACGAATTGCAAACCTATTTTACGATGCAATTAGTGCCAATGCTTAAAAAACACGGCAAACAATTAATGGGCTGGGAAGAAATTTTGACAAAAAACATGTCAAAAGAAGCGATCATCCATTCCTGGAGAGGACCAAATGAAGGTGTTGTAGCGGGTCAATCATTAGTAGATGCAGTAAAAAAAGGATACAAAACAGTATTATCAAACGGATATTATATTGATTTGATGTATCCGATTGAAAGTCATTATTTAAATGATCCAATGCCAAAAGGAGCTGATTTAACTGCAGAAGAAAAAGCAAGAATTTTGGGTGGAGAAGCCACAATGTGGACAGAGCTTACAACGCCATCAACAATAGATTCAAGAGTTTGGCCAAGAACAGCAGCTATTGCAGAAAGACTTTGGTCTGCCGAAGATATTACAGATTTGGCAAGTATGCGCAAACGTCTGGAAACAGTTTCTTTTAGATTAGAAGAATTGGGGCTAACTCACATTCGCAACAAAGCGGTTATTTTAAGAAATATTGCCAATAACCAAAACATAAAATCCCTTAACGAATTTGCAAATGTTTGCGAACCATTAAAAGGATATACAAGAAATAAAGGCGGAACAGAATATCAAATGTATTCTCCGTTTACACTTTTTGCCGATGCCTGTACCCCAGATGCCAAAGATGCTTTGGCTTTTGATGAGGCAGTAACACAATATCTGGCTAGTAAAACGCCTGAGAACACAGCAAAAGTAGCTGGGTTTTTAAACAAATGGATTGCAGTAAATAAAGGTTTAGTTGAGTTGAGTTCCAATGCGCCGCTAGTACAGCCAATTTTACCTTTATCAAAAAAATTAAATGATGCATCGCAGGAATTGTTACTTGTTTTAGATAAAAAATCGACTTTAAAATCTGAAGATTTAAAAAATTTAATTGAACAATGTAACACAAAAGATCATGCAGATGTTGAGCTGGCAGTTTATGCGAGTCTTAAGAAATTAATATAAAGTTTGAGTTGAATTAGTTTAGTAAGTTACAATGATTGTTTTAGATTTCTAATTATCTCTACTGGAATATTTCAGTAGAGGTAATTATAATAAGACTTTAATGGTACAAAACTTTTTTTCAGACTTAAAAAAAATTAACCAAAAAAATCATTAAAAAATAACCATTAAAAGAGTATTAACCTTAAAAAACCAAATAAAAAGAATAAAAAACATGACAGAACAAGTATTTAGATTGATGAGTTCTCCCAAATTTATCATTTGTATGTAATACTAATTTTTTAAAAGAATTATACATAAATATCAATCAATACTATTTGCTAATGATTATGGTAGAATCAGTAATAGTAATATTTATTTATAGAAGTAAGATGAAGTAATTTCCAACGGATTGCAATGTTTTTATTGCAGTTTATTGAATCCCGATTGTTGTGTTTTATGTGTCGAAATTGACATGTAAGATGTTGTAATTGGAATATTTATTTTCTATTAACCAATATTTATTAATTATGAAACATTATTACAGATTGCTCTTATTGTTACTGTTTCCCTTGCTCGCCATGGCACAACCAGCTCATGGTAAAAAAGTAGTAGGGTATTATGCGCAATGGTCTATTTACGCGAGGGATTTCAACGTTCCAAAAATAGATGGAAGTAAAATTACGCATTTGAATTATTCTTTTTATGGAACAACTTATGATCCCGCTCATCCGGAAAACACAAAGTTGTTATGTTTAGACACTTATGCTGATTTTGAGCATATGGAAGGCGGAATTCCGTGGGATGCTCCTGTAAAAGGGAACTTTTATGACTTAATGAAACTTAAGGAAAAGTATCCACATCTTAAAATTTTAATTTCTGTTGGAGGATGGACAAAAGGACAGGATCTTTCTCCAATTGCAGCAAGTCCTGTTGCAAGAGCTGCTTTGGCTGCAGATATGGCAAACTTCATTGTAAAATACCCATTTATTGATGGATTCGATATCGACTGGGAATATCCTCTTTCCGGAGGAACAGACGGTACTGAAGTAATTAATGGAGCACCAATTCCTCCACAAAAGTACAGCCCGGACGACAACAAAAATTTAGTGTATTTATTGAAAGCAATGCGTCAGGCAATGCCAAATAAATTAGTCACTATTGCTGCCGGAAACAATGTTCGAAATGTTGCCAAACAATATTTAGGACCATCAAACAGAGCACAATACGGAATGACAGAAGATATTTCGACTTATTGTGATTACATTACTTATTTTGGATATGATTTTGGTGGAAACTGGTATGACAAAACATGCTACAATGCTCCTTTATACGCAAGTGGAAACACAAATGACCCGCTTTATGGCGCAACACAATCAGAATCATTAGACGAATTAACGAATCAATATTTGAATGTTGTTGGTTTTCCTGCGAATAAATTAATCATGGGATTGCCTTTCTACGGAAAAAAATTCGATAATGTTGCCAATAACGGAACCAATCCAAATTTACCGGGATTATTCGTTGCTGCACCAAGATACATCGTTTCAGGATGTACAAATCCGCAAAACCCAACAGGAACATGGGATGGCCCTGCAGCCTGCGAAAAATCAGGAAGTATCGAAATTTGTGATTTAGTTGGAAATCCAGTTACAAATTCACATGCTTATTTAGATCCAAATACCATGTTAGTTACACCAACTGCGGCTTCTGCAGGATGGGTAAGATATTTTGACAATACAACAAAAGTTCCTTATTTATACAATGCTACTTTAAAACAGTTTATTTCTTATGAAGATAAGCAATCAATGGATTTAAAAGTGCAGTATATTAAATCGAGAAACCTTGCCGGAGGTATGGTTTGGGAATTATCTCAGGATACAAGAGGTTCAATTCCAAACTCATTATTAACTCAGGTTGATACCTCTTTTGGAAGCGTAGTTCCGGGAACAGTAAGTATTTCGGGTTCTGTAAAAAACGGATCAGCTTTAGTACCAAATGTTACAGTTGATTTGCGTAATGCAAGCAATGTAATATTGCAAACCGTAGTTTCTACAGGAGGAAATTTCACTTTCAGCAACTTAACTTCAGGACAAAATTATATCCTTACAGCTTCAAAAGCCACGTATACTTTTACTCCGGTAACATTAACGAATGTAACAACAAATCAAACGGCAGTTGTTATTAACGGAACTCAGCCTTTATACACAGTTAGCGGAACTGTTCTTAACGGAGCAACAGGAGTTTCTGGTGTAACTGTTACAGCAACTTCTGGATCTACAGTTTTAACTGCGACTTCTAATGCAAGCGGGGTTTACAGCGTTGCAGGTTTAACAGCCGGGCTTAACTTCACCGTTACAGCTGCAAAAACAGGATTCTCCTACACGCCAACTTCAACAGTTTATACAGCAATTGATGCTAACAAAACGTTGAATTTTGCTCAGGGTGCGCCAGTGGTTTATTACACAGTAAGCGGAACTGTTTTAAATAATACAACTCCGGTTTCAGGCGTAACAGTTACGGCAACTTCAACAACCGGAACTTTTACAGCAACTACAAATTCAAGCGGAATTTATTCGATTGCTAATTTGCCTGCTGGCGGAAATTATACTGTAACGGCAGCTTTAGCAGGACAAACATTTACTCCGGCTTCAACAGTTTATACGAATCTGACTTCAAACAAAACATTAAACTTCGCGCAAGATGTTATTGTAGTTCCTTCAAGTAAAATTAGCGGAACAGTTAAAAACGGATCAACTCCTGTTTCTGGTGCAAAAGTAGAATTAGTTTTACCTTGGACAGATAATACACACAACTGGAAAAGTGTAATTGCGATAACAGATGCACAAGGAAAATACAGTTTTGATAATTCAGTTGTAGCAGGTTACACAACCGCTACAAGTTTAAAATTAAACTCTTGGGAAAACGGAGAAGTAGCTTACTTCCCTAATAATCTGGCCAACTTTGCAATTCCTGCAAACCCAACGGTTTATAACTTCAATACAAGTTCTACTGCAAAAGCAGCATTGGTAGCGGCAAACTCGATTAGCGGATCAGTTAAAAACGGAACAACTCCGGTTGCTGGTGCAAAAGTAGAAATCGTTTTACCATGGACAGATAACACACACAACTGGAAAAGTGTTCTTGCAACAACAGATGCATCAGGAAATTATACTTTCGATAATTCAGTTGTAGCAGGTTATTCACAAGTTTTGAGTTTAAAATTAAACTCATGGGAAAATGGTGAAGTGACTTATTATCCAAATAACTTAGCCAACTTTGCAGTTCCAACAACGCCAACAGCTTATAATTTTAACAGACAAGCGGTAGTTGCGACTAAGCCAGTAGTTACCATTACAGCGCCAACAGCTTCGGCAATTGCTATAAATTTAGGATCAGCAATTAATTTTGTTGCAAGTGTTGGATTAAGCGCTGCTGATGCTACTACAATCTCATCTGTTGTGTTTAGTTTAGATGGACAAAGCCTGAGTGCTACCAATTCTTCGGGAACTTACACATCGGTTTGGACACCGGCGGCAAATCAGTTTTCGCTTCCTCATACATTAACCGTTACGGCTACGGCATCAAACGGAACAACAGAGTCAAAAACATATAGTTTTACATTAACTTGTTCAGGTGCAAACTGCCCGAATTCATTGCCGGTAATTACTTGGAGTTCACCATCGAATACTACTGTAACCCAGAGTTCTTTTCAGGTTGTACCAATTTCAGTTACAGCTGTTGATAGTGACGGATCAGTTTCAGGTGTTACAATTACAATAAATGGAGGTACATTTAATATGACAGCAGGCACAAATAATACCTATACGTATAATTTTACACCATCTGCTTATCAGGATTATCCGGTTGTAATCAAAGCAACAGATAATAAAGCTGCTGTAACTACATTAAACAATACAATTAAAATTGCTCCGGTGAGCACTAATAGATTCATTCCGCTTCCATCTAAAATTATTTTAGGATATGCACATTCCTGGGAAAATGCAGGTGCTCCATTTTTATATTTTTCTCAAATGGTAGGAAGTAAGTTTAACGTAGTTGATTATTCTTTCGTAGAAACCGTTAATCGTGATGGTTATACACCAGTATTAACTACAAATGACACTAGATACTTGACCAATGGTGTTTTTAATAAGCAATTGTTGAAAAATGATATAAAATCCTTAAGAGATAGTGGCGTTCCTGTTATTGTTTCTATCGGAGGTCAAAATGGTCATGTTGTTTTAGACAATGTAGCTCAAAAAAATATTTTTGTTAATGGTTTAAAAGCAATTATTGATGAGTATCAATTTGATGGAGTTGATATTGATTTTGAAGGCGGATCGATGAATTTTAATGCAGGAGGTTTAAGAGATATTTCTTATGTGGGTATTTCTGCTTATCCAAGATTAAAAAACGTAGTAGATGCTTTCAAAGAATTAAAAGCTTACTATGGCCCTGGATTTTTATTAACTGCAGCTCCTGAAACACAATACGTACAAGGAGGATATTCTACCTATACGGATACTTTTGGTTCCTTCCTGCCAATCATTCAAAACTTGCGTAATGATTTGGATTTGTTAGCGGTACAATTGTATAATACAGGAGGAGAAAACGGATTAGATGGTCAATATTATGGTTCAGCTAAGAAATCAAATATGGTAACAGCCCTAACCGATATGATTATAAAAGGATATAACATTGCTACAACAGGAATGCATTTTGATGGTTTACCGCCCTCAAAAGTTCTTATTGCATTACCAGCTTGTCCAAGTGCAGCAGGCAGCGGTTATTTAACGCCGACAGAAGGAATTAATGCTATGCATTATTTAAGAACCGGAACCACTTTTTCAGGAAGAACATACACTATGCAGCCAGGCGGACCATATCCTTCTTTAAGAGGTTTAATGACTTGGTCTGTAAACTGGGATGCCTCTTCTTGTGGTAATTCATCTGAATTGTCTAAAGCGTATGCTACTTATTTTGCTTCTCAATCAGCAGCAAAAACATTGGCAGTTGATAAAATTGAAGTAAAAAGTAATACAATTGTTTACTTTAAAAACAATGCCTTATCAGTTACAAACGAAACTGAAGACATTGCTCGTGTAGACGTATTTAATACAATTGGACAAAATTTGGTAAACCACCAAAATATCCAAAATAATAAAGAAATCCTGTTGCAAAACCAAAGTTTCTCAACAAAACAAATGTTTATAGTTGTAGTAACAGACAAAGCAGGAAACAAAAAATCATTCAAAGTAATTAACTTTTTAAACTAGTTACAATGAATAGAAAATTTAGAAATAGAAAAATTGGGACGGTTAAAATTGAGTTTGGTTATTTATTTTTTAATCTGGTTTTTATTTCGAATAAATGTATCGAATTCAGTTGATTTGTTATTTGGTTTTCACCTGAAGGAGAGCATTATGAACCCGGCAATTTTATTGCCGGGTTTTTTTATGGTTTAAGATGAAGTAAAAAGAATAATGTTTTTCAGGAGCTATTTCCTGCTATCCGTTTCAATCTTTTGTGCCTCCCGAAGCCTCGGGACCGGCACAAAAGGATTTCCACTTCTATCAGGGCTAGGGCTTTAGGTTTCATAAGAGGTTTGATATATTTTCAGATAGGTTTGTCATCCTGAGCGAAGTCGAAAGAAATGCAGGAAACTCTGTATAGAAATTGCCAATCTTTGTAGACCCACTATCGTTACTTCTCCCGAGGCCTCGGGACGCTCAGGATGACATAAAATGCGAATAAAAAAATGCAAGTAAAAAATCCGCAATAATCCGTGTCTTTGCAAAGCAAATCCGCGTCATCCGCGTTCTAAAAAGACAAGGCTTTAAAAAAAAATGGCTATTTTTGAATTTCAATAAAATCAAAAATGCAAAAAGCAATCAACATACTATTATTTCTAATATTCACGTCAAGTTTCGCCCAAACAAAATTTGGCAACCCTGAAGTAGATCCCATTCAAATTCAAAAAGCATTTACAGATTGGTCAGCCTATCAAAGTAAAAAAATCATGCTTTCCAGAGATTTTGTGGCACTTGATGTTCTTTCAAAAGAAATTTCAAAAGAAACCTTTTTAGATCAGTTAGCAAACGGAAATTTCATCCCAATTCGATTAAAATCAGACGATTCAATTTATTATTATAAACTGTTTAAAATTAAGCCAAAATCAGATACGAGTATAAAAGCTACCATCAATCAAATTGGTTTTGATGCCTACAAAAACTATAAAATGGAAGGCACCGCTTTTCCGCATTTCTCATTCACAGATTTAAACGGAAACCTAGTTTCAAACGAATCAATGAAAGGGAAAATCATCGTGATAAAGTGCTGGTATATTCATTGTACGCCTTGTATAAGAGAATTTCCACAGGTAAATAGATTAACAGATGAATACAAAGATCGAAAAGACATTCTTTTTATAAGTCTGGCCGAAGATTCACCCGAACAATTAAAAGCATTTCTAGCAAGAAAACCATTATCCTATTCCGTAATTCCGGATATGAAAGTATATATGAATGAAAGCCTGCAATTAAACTCATTTCCAACACATTTTATTCTGAATAAAGAAGGTTTGATTTCTAAAGTCCTGCCCAATTTTGAAAGTTTAGAAGTAGCTTTGGCGAAGGAAAGTAAACTGTGATTTTTTTTAACCATATAAGTGATATAAGATATTATAAGTTTAGTTTTTGTATAACTATATGGTGAAATTTTTTGCACACAGTTTTTTAATTTATTAAGCTTAATTTAAATGAACTTATATAACTTATATGGTGGAAAGAACACCCTTTGCAATAAAAAAACTTAGCACCTTTGCACCTTTGCATTTTTGAACCTTTTTCCGTACTTTTGCACCAAATTAATTAAAAAGACATTCATGTTAACAGTCAATAATTTATCAGTTCAATTTGGCAAACGAATTTTGTTTGACGAAGTAAATACCACTTTCACTCACGGAAATATTTATGGAGTTATTGGAGCCAATGGTGCTGGAAAATCTACTTTTCTAAAAATCATTTCGGGCGATATCGATCCAACTTCTGGCCACATTCATTTAGAACCGGGAAAACGTATGTCGGTTTTAAACCAAAATCACAACATGTTCGACGAGCATACGGTTTTGGAAACTGTTTTGATGGGAAATAAAGTTCTGTATGCTGTTAAAAAAGAAATGGATGAACTTTATTTAGATTACAACGACAAAAACGCAGATCGAATTGGAGAATTACAAGTTCAGTTTGAAGAAATGAACGGTTGGAATGCCGATTCTGATGCTGCTGCAATGTTATCTAACTTAGGAATCAACGAAGAACATCATTATACTTTAATGGGCGATCTGGAGGGAAAAATTAAAGTTCGTGTACTTTTGGCGCAGGCACTTTTTGGAAACCCGGATTTGCTTATTATGGATGAGCCTACCAACGATTTGGATTTTGAGACAATCGCCTGGTTAGAGAATTTCTTAGCAAATTATGAAAATACAGTAATTGTAGTATCTCACGACCGTCACTTTTTAGATGCGGTTTGTACACATATTTCTGACATCGATTTTGGGAAAATCAATCACTATTCAGGAAACTATACTTTCTGGTACGAGTCTAGTCAATTAGCGGCAAAACAACGTGCTCAGCAAAACAAAAAAGCAGAAGAAAAGAAACAGGAATTGGAAGAATTTATTCGTCGTTTTAGTGCGAACGTTGCAAAGTCTAAACAAGCAACTTCACGTAAAAAAATGATTTCTAAATTGAATATTTCTGAAATCAAACCTTCAAGCCGTCGTTATCCAGCAATTATCTTTGATCAGGATCGTGAAGCTGGAGATCAGATTTTGAATGTTGAAGGTTTATCAGCTTCTATAGATGGAGATCTTTTGTTTAAAGATGTAGATTTGAATATGGCAAAAGGCGACAAAATTGTTCTTTTTTCTAAAGATTCACGTGCTACAACAGCTTTCTACGAAATTTTAAATAATCAGCAAAAAGCAGATTCCGGAACTTTTGATTGGGGAATTACAACAAATCAGGCTTATTTACCTGCAGAAAATCATTCCTTCTTTGAAAATGATTTGACTTTGGTAGATTGGTTACGTCAATACGCAAAAACAGAAGAAGAGCGTGATGAGGTTTTCATTAGAGGTTTCTTAGGTAAAATGATTTTCTCTGGAGAAGAAGCTTTAAAAACAAGTCGAGTATTATCAGGAGGAGAAAAAGTACGTTGTATGTTGTCAAGAATGATGATGGAACGCGCTAATATCCTGATGCTTGATGAGCCAACAAATCACTTAGATTTGGAGTCTATTACAGCTTTTAACAACTCATTGAAAAACTTTAAAGGTTCTGTAATTTTTACAACGCATGACCACGAATTTGCACAAACGGTTGGTAATAGAGTAGTGGAACTTACACCAAACGGGGCAATCGACCGCTACATGACATTTGACGAATATCTTGATGATGAAAAAGTTCAGGAATTAAGAAAGAAGATGTATAATCTTTAATGTATAAATTACAATATTAAAAAATCCCAAATTCCAACTAAAAGGAGAATTTGGGATTTTTTTATGTTTTTTATTTTCTGAAAAACCTGCTAAAGATCCAGATTATTATCGCAATAACAAAAACGACGATAAAAATTCCGACACCCATTCCGGCTTTAAAAATGTCTCCAACTAGTTCGCAGCTTGTAAATGAAAACAGTATTACGAATACCATTAACAAACGTGTAATGTTCTTTTGCATGATTTTGCTTTTTTAATTTGTTTTAAAAAGAATTTTGTATTCTAATTATCGTAAAATAAAATTACTTCAAAGAGCAAAAAAATGTGTTATATAATTTGACTCAAAAGTTCTATGATTTTGGGATTACATCAATAGTAGAATGAAATAGATGGTTACTATTGTAAAGCTCCAGCGGAGCATCATATTTATAGCTAATAATTATACGCAATTGAGAAAAGCTCCAGCGGAGTGAAATTTATTATCCAATTATAATTGACATTAAACCTCACTAAATAGATATTCATCTTTAAAATCAATATTAAATAATTTCAAAAATTCAATATATTCTTCTTTGAATGTTTTTGTTTTATGATGTTCTTCCTGACGTTCAATATAATGTATAACATTTGTTAATTGGGAATGACTGTATGAAAAAGCTCCAAATCCAGTTTGCCATTCAAACTTTCCATTAATCCATTTTTTGTTATTTATAAACTTTGATGAATTTGATTTTATATCCCTAACTAAATCTGAAATGGACATGTCTGGTTTTAAACCAATTAAAATATGGATATGATCAGGCATTCCGTTAATAGCAATTAGCTTTTGTCCCTTATTTGTAACAATACCAGTAATATATTTATAAATTTCGTCCTTCCAATTTGCTGAAATCAGGTTTTGTCTTCCCTTAACAGCAAAAACAATATGAATGTATAGTTGCGAGTAGGTATTTGCCATAAATTGTATATTTAAATTGTAAGTCACCCCCGCTGGGTTCAATAAAATAAATCTACAAAATTGCTATAAGCATGCTGTCCCTATGGGATTTAATTGTATTAGATTTAGCCAATTACTTAATTGAGTTTAATGAATAACATCTATGCGCAATAGAGAAAAGCTCCAGCGGAGCATAATATTTATAGCAAATAATTATGCGAAATAGAGAAAAGCTCCAGCGGAGTATAATGTTTATAGCAAATTAATTACGTGCAATTGAGAAAAGCTTCAGCGGAGCGACATATCTCTTTGATTGTAGTATTGGAGATATCACCCCGATGGGGTTTTTGCGGATTAGACTTATTTATTTCTATAAATATAACGTCCCGCTGGGACTTGTATACATAATTATTTACTCCCCAATTGTACCAGTTTTTACTTCTCCACCTCGTTTATAACTAACCGCAATAATGCCACTTGGTGTAGTTGTGCTCTCTATTAATGTAAATCCTGCAGGAGTTGAACTATCACTAAATAGTTTTTTTCCTTTTCCCAAAATTATAGGATAAATTAAGAGTGCAAGTTCATCGACTAAATCATATTGAAGCAAAAGCTGAACAAGTGTAGCGCTTCCCCAAACTTTAATATCGCCGCCTTCAGAATTTTTGAGTTTTTTGATATCTTCTACAGTCGAAAGAAATTCTGAGTTTTCCCAATCAGAGTTTTTTCTGGTGGAAGACAAAACGTATTTGGTAACGTCATTAATTCCGGGCCAGCCTTCTGCATGTTTGGGCCAATAATCTTCGAAAATATCAAATGTTTTTCTGCCTAATAAAATATCTGCGGGTTTCATTTGTTCCTGCATGACATTACCATATTCTTCATCTCCAAAAGGCGCCACCCATCCTCCGTATTCAAAACCGTTTGAAGTATCTTCATCAGGTCCACCAGGTGCTTGCATTACGCCATCGATTGTAATCATAGTTATAACGATTATTTTTCTCATGATGTTTGGTGTTTTATTGTTTGATTAAATGTAAGGAATTCAATAAAGATTTTATGTAAGTAATTGATAAAATGTGAAGTTAGAATATTAAGAATATTATGATTCCTATTATAACTATTAAAGTTGTAAAGCATCCCGATGAACTAGTAGTGGTGTAAACTTGCTTATTTTGTAATTTGTTTAATTCTCTGTTAAATTCTTTTTGCCAAGAATCTGGTATCTCAAAAATGATTTCCTTTTTAATTATTGTAGGAGTGTCATTTTCTTTTTGAGGATTTTGGATAATTGAAACAACGGCATCAAGTTCTAAAGGAATAATTGATAATTTCTCTGCCTGTGAACCAATCAGATTTTGAAGTAAATGAACGGCTTTTTCATATTCTTTAGGAACATTTACAAATAGAATTCTTTCTTCAAATGCTATAACATGTTCTAAATATTCTTTAATGAGTTTAGTAACGTGATGAATTTCTTTCAGATCTCCAGATTCTCCAGGCTTCCCCCAACTTTTAGTTAGGCTGTCTAGCAATCCAACAGCAGGAGTTGAAATTCTTGTCAGCTCAGCTAGTCTTTCTTGAATCCAATTGAATGCTTGGTCGGAATTAATATTTTCTAATGGTTTTAAATATAATCCCTTTTTTAAATCATTAAGTTTTCTAAAAAGAGGATCATTTAAAAATCTCATGAGTTCAGCTGTTAATCTAAATTCCCATCCGTCAGGTTTGTCAATTATAATTCGTTTGATGATTGGGGAGTAATTGTTAAAATCTATAAGGATAGAATTTTGTTCTTCGTATAATATCAGGTCAGTGCTGTTTCCTAAAGAAGAAGCAATATATCCTTCATGTTTTTCTCTCCAAGCGAATAAAATGTTGGCAGAATATTTATGTTCGTCCGTGTCAATCAGTTTATGACAATTTCTACATAACCAAATTGAATTGGTAATTTCTGCTCTTGCAGGATTTGTCATTGTATGGATGAATCTTTTAGAACCAATCCTTGCTCCATAAATATGTGCAGCTTCTCCTATTTTTGTTGACTTTTCTGGATCAGAGTTAGGACCAACAGTAAGTATTCTGCAATCAGGATTTGAGCACATGAAAGCAGCTCTTTTTGCTAAAGTGTCAATTGTGTTTTTACTAAAATCAGGATTCACAGAATATTTTTTTATGTTGATAGTAAGTAAAATTATTTTTATAAAAATATAAATTTGTAGCTAATTAGCTAAACTATAATTTTAATCTACAAATACCATTATTAATAAGATTTATTTTTCAAGAATATAATGCAAGAATTAAAAAAAATCAAATTTTCAACACCAACATTCCCACCAATTCCAAAAAAAATATTTCCCCACTCAACACCCCAACAAATAAATTCTGATTTCGTATATTTGCCCAACCAAACATTACACTTAATTATGAGCCAAAAAGTATTACTTAATTCAAAAGAAGTTACTATCATACTCCATCGTTTGGCTTGTCAGTTAATCGAAAAACATCTTGATTTCTCCGATACCATTTTAGTCGGAATCCAGCCAAGAGGGGTTTTTTTAGCTGAACGTTTAAAACAAATTTTAGAGAACGAATACCAAACTCCTGAAGTTCCTTTGGGATATCTTGACATCACTTTTTTTAGAGATGATTTTCGTCGTACAGATAAACCGCTTGAAGCCAATAAGACACAAATCAATTTTATAGTCGAAAACAAAAAAGTCATTTTTATAGATGACGTTTTGTTTACCGGACGAAGCATTCGTTCTGCCTTAACCGCAATTCAGTCTTTTGGGCGACCATCAGAAATCGAATTGTTAGTGTTAATCGACAGACGTTTTAGCCGTAACTTACCTATTCAGCCTGATTATCGCGGCCGTCAGGTAGATGCCATAAATGATGAAAAAGTAAAAGTAAGCTGGAAGGAAAATGAAGGCGAAGATGCCGTTTACCTAATAACCAATTAGTTTAACCGTTAAATCGGTTAATTGTTAAATCGGTTAATTGTTAAATCGGAAAATGAAATGATTATAAAAAAGTTTAATCGGGTAAATCGTTTAACCGTTTAATCGAAAAAAAGAATAAACAATTAACAAATAAACGATTTAACAAATAAACGAATAAACAATAAAGAATGACAGAGAACGAAAAGTTTATTTATGAGTCAATTTTTAATCAGGTTAGAATGGGATTTCTTTCTCTTGATGAAATTCAGGAAAACATTATAGAAGAAATCGAGGACAACGAATTTGCAGACGAAATCTCAGAAGAATGGGCTTTTGATAAAATAAGAGAAGAATACCAAAAGTTACTTTCAGAAAGTAAACAATGGCAAAGTCCCACAGATACTGAAAGGCTTATAAATGCGTTTGATGAGTTATGTGATGAAAATATCATTGCACTACATAATGCAGGTTATACGACAACCGACGGTGAATATGAAGTAGTTGAGGTTGAAAGAGATTTGCAGGAAAATGAAGTAGAGTCTGATGGTTATTGTTTTTACCACGAACAAGATTTAGCAAGAGCAATTGATACTGAAAATCCAGGTTTGTATATCGCTTTTCAGAAAGTTGATAATGCTGATGATGCGGTTACAATAGAAGTTGGAAAAAGAGTTGCCGAAGTTTTAATAAATAACGATTTTAAAATAAAATGGGATGGCTCTGCAAGAACTAAAATTGAAATTCCGGGTTTCAAATGGCAGAAGATTTTTGATGAAGATGCGAGAGATCTCCAGGATTATAGTGAAGTTGTAGACAGAATGATTCAATAAACAGCTTCTCGTTAAAGAAGCATTGACAAATAATATTAAAGAAAAAAATGAAAGAATTAAGCGTAAATCATTTATTAGGAATTAAATACATCAACGAGAATGATATTAACCTAATTTTTGAAACGGCAGATCATTTTAAAGAAGTCATTAACAGACCCATTAAAAAAGTTCCTTCATTACGAGATATTACGATTGCCAATATATTTTTTGAAAACAGTACAAGAACCAAACTTTCGTTTGAGTTAGCGCAGAAACGATTATCTGCAGATGTTATTAGTTTTTCTGCAGCTCAGTCCTCGGTTAAAAAAGGAGAAACTCTGATTGATACGGTTAACAATATCCTTTCCATGAAAGTTGACATGGTTGTAATGCGCCACTCCAATCCCGGAGCGGCTTATTTTTTATCTAAAAATGTCAAAGCCAGTATCGTAAATGCCGGAGACGGAGCACATGAACATCCAACTCAGGCTTTGTTAGACAGTTATTCTATCAGAGAAAAATTGGGTGATGTTGCCGGAAAAAAAGTTGTTATTGTAGGTGATATTCTGCACTCGCGTGTAGCACTTTCGAACATATATGCTTTGCAGATGCAAGGCGCCGAAGTTAAAGTTTGCGGACCGAAAACACTGATTCCGAGATATATTGAATCACTTGGTGTTACGGTTGAACCAAACTTGCGAAAAGCTTTAGAATGGTGTGACGTTGCCAATATGCTTCGTGTACAAAACGAACGTATGGATGTGAATTTCTTTCCTTCAACAAGAGAATACGCTCAACAATACGGAGTAGATAAACCACTTTTGGATTCTCTTGGAAAAGAAATCGTAATCATGCACCCGGGACCAATCAACAGGGGAGTAGAGATTACTTCTGAAGTGGCAGATTCTGATCATTCTGTAATTCTAAATCAGGTAGAAAACGGAGTAGCGATCAGAATGGCAGTAATTTATCTTTTGGCGTCTAAGATTCAATAAAATTAGTTTTTAGTTTCAGTGAAAGTTTACAGTTTTAACTTTGTCTCGTATCGAATTACAGATGTCATCCTGAGCGGAGTCGAAGGCTTGTAAGTTAAAAAGGGCTTCTCCCGAAGCTTCGGGACGCTCAGCCTGAAACTTGAAACCTGAAACAAAACAGAACAAAAAACAAAAACTAAAAAAACTTCGTACCTTAGCTTAAGAAATCAATTTTTATACTAGCCTCAAAATTATAAAATGAAAGTAGATCAAAAAGGACATACCGTTACAATTAAAGATACTCAGGGAGATTTTAAATCTTTTCTGGAAAAAGTAACGCAGCAATTTAAAACCTTTGAAAAACAAAATATTATAATTGATTTATCAGCTGATGATAAATTGACCGAAAGTGATGTGAAACTTTTTTTACCACTTTCAAAACAACAAAAAAAAGCAAAAAAATCCTTTATTATTGTAGTTTCTGATCTTGATTTTAATGCTATTTCTGATAAACTTGCCGTGGTTCCTTCACTTTTAGAAGCACACGACATTATCGAAATGGAAGAAATCGAGAGAGACCTTGGATTTTGATAATTGGTTTAATCGTTTATTTGTTTAATTGGTTAATCGATTCAGCCAATTAAATGATCTATCGATTACAGAAATAAACTAATTTTGTTTAATGAGTTTATGCTCAATAATTTACGATTAAACAAATTAACAATTAAACGAATCAACAAAATTGAAGCTCACCATACTCGGCTGTTATGCAGCAACTCCCAGAACAATTACCAACCCGACTTCACAGGTTTTAGAAATTAAGAACAGATTGTTTTTGATTGATTGTGGAGAAGGAACTCAGGTGCAATTGCGTAAAAACAAGATTAAATTCTCAAAAATTAATCACATTTTTATTTCGCATTTGCATGGGGATCACTTTTTTGGATTAATAGGAACTATTTCGACTTTTGCACTTTTAGGCAGAACTGCAGATCTTCATATTTACGGACCAAAAGGCGTTAAGGAAATTATTACTTTGCAACTGCGATTATCAAATTCCTGGACGACTTATGATTTGTTTTTTCATGAACTGGAATCAGATAAAAGTGAAGTAATTTTTGAAGATAACAGAGTGATTGTAAAAACGATTCCGCTTAAACATCGCGTTTATACCAACGGGTTTTTATTTCAGGAAAAACCTGCTGAAAGAAAACTAAATGTCGATGCCGTTCAACAATACGGTATTCACACGGCTTATTATCAAAAAATAAAAAACGGAGGAAATATTACCCTTGATGACGGAACTGTAATCGAAAACGAAAAGTTATCATTTGATCCAATTGCGCCAATGAGTTACGCATTTTGTTCTGATACGGTTTACAACGAAGCTGTAATTCCAATTATACAGAATGTAGATGTTTTATACCACGAATCTACTTTTTTAGAATCAGAAGCTCCTTTGGCATTAAAAACATTACATTCAACCTCAAAAGAAGCCGCAACAATTGCGCTTAAAGCAAATGCAAAACAACTTATTTTAGGACATTATTCTACAAGATATGATGGAATTGAACGTTTTAAAGAAGAAGCTCAGGAAATTTTCCCAAATGTACTTTTGGGTGATGATGGGAGAAGTTTTGAGTTTTAAGGTGCTGAGGTTCTAAGATTCTAAGTGACTAAGTTTTTGAGTTACTATCCCGAGACTTCGGGACAAAAATCTTAAATAAAAATATAACCTTTAGTATTTTAGATAATCCAAAGAAATCTAAAATCTAAAGTCAACAATCTAAAATCTAAAGTCATGAACGATTTAAGCAATTATAGAAAATCTTACGAAAAAAGCGAATTATTAGAAACTAATATTCCCGAAGATCCGATTAATCTTTTCAACAGATGGTTTCATGAAGTAGAAGATTTTGGTTCAAACGAAGAAGTAAACGCCATGACAGTTTCTACAATTGGTTTGGATGGATTTCCTAAATCGAGAGTAGTTCTGTTAAAGAAATTCTCCGAAGAAGGTTTTATTTTTTATACCAATTATAATTCAGAAAAAGGAAAAGCAATTGCAGCGAACCAGCATGTTTGTTTGTCTTTTTTTGGCAGGAAATGGAACGTCAGGTAATTATTAAAGGAATTGCTCAAAGAACGTCAGAAAACATATCCGATGGATATTTTGATTCCCGACCAGACGGAAGTAAATTGGGCGCAATAGTTTCCAACCAGAGCGAAGTAATTCCGTCCAGAACTTTTTTAGAAGAAAATCTAAAGAAATTAGAAACAGAATTTGCAGGAAAACCAATTCCGCGTCCGGATAATTGGGGAGGCTTTTTAGTAACTCCTTTAGAAGTTGAATTTTGGCAGGGAAGACCGAACAGGTTGCATGACAGAATTCGTTATCAAAGTCAGTCTGATTTTTCATGGAAAATCGAGCGCTTATCTTCTTAATTGTAAGAAAAATATATCATTCTTAGTTAAAAATATGTATTTCATCGATTATTTTTGTAGTTTACCGATAAATTAAATAGGTTTGAATCAGAATTAGGAATTTATCACATAATAAATATAAAGCATTTGCCCCAACATTTACTTTAGAATTAAACTACCATTTTGATTATGAAAAAAATTATGTGCATCATGACGTTCGTTGTAATTTTTATTACAATGAACTCATGTACTGCAGACACTGCCGAGGCAACTCAAGATAGTAGCGCGACAACAGAAACTCTGATAACTAGCTATAGTTACAATGATTCGGAGTTGGAAACCATGAAATTAATAAACGATTATAGAGTAAGTATTGGTTTAAATCCTTTGGAAAGAATTAATCATATTTCTTATAAAAGTGAAGAACATAATAAATATATGATAGCAAATAATGTCATGAATCATAATGATTTTGTGGCACGTTCTGAAAATATCATCGAATTATTAGGCGCAAAAAAAGTAGGTGAAAATGTTGCTTATGGCTACCAAACATCGGCTGCTGTTTTAAAAGGCTGGTTAGAAAGTGCAGGGCACAAAGAAAACATCGAAGGAGATTATACTCATTTTGGTTTGGCGGTAACGACAGACGCTTCGGGTAAAAAATATTATACAAATATATTCGCGAAAATATAAAGATTTATTGGACTGGTTTTTTAGTTAGTCGTTGTAGCTCTTTGTTGAGTTACAACGATTTTTTTTGTAGAAAAAGCTGTCTTGGCCAAAGACAGCTTTTTAATTATTTATACTTGTTTTTTTGTTATAATGCAGTGATAATAAATTCACTTCGTCTATTGGCCTGATGCTGTTCTTCGGTGCATATTATATTGTCTGAACATTGGTTAACAAGCTGAGTTTCTCCAAATCCTTTTCCGATAAGCCTGTTTGGATTAATTCCATTTTTAATTAGCCAGTCAATTGTCGATTTTGCTCTTCGGTTAGACAATGCTTCATTGTATTTATGTGTTTGTCGGCTATCTGTATGCGAGCGAATATCAAGTTTCATTGTAGGATGGCTATCTAATACATCGAGTATTTTCTCCAAATCAATAGCTGCTTCTGTGCGAATATTGGATTTGTCCAGATCAAAATAAATCATTTTTATACCAAAACATTTACCCAGATCATCCCCAATTGTGACTTTGCATTTTGATTTATCTAATGCTATTGGTAAACTTGTTTTTCCGGATACCTTTTCAATAGTTATACTAACTTCTTTTGTGGAGTAATCTACTTTTTCGGCTCTTACATTATAAGTTTTTCCACATTCTACAGGAAAAATATAAAAGCCTGCGGCATCAGAAAGAATCGTATTTTTTACTACTTGATTTTCGTATAAAGTAACTTTTGTGCGCGGTAATATTATTCCTGATTCTGCATCTGTAATAATTCCGTTTAATTCCTGAATACATTGAAGTTTTCGGGTTTCCAGGAATTTGTAGATATCATCAGAACCTTGTCCGCCAACTTTGTTAGAACTAAAATAGCCTTTTCGGGAAACCGGATCAATTATATAAGCAAAATCATCTTTTGGAGAATTGACATCTGCACCAATATTTTGTATTTCACTTACCGCTCCGTTATCTTCCATTTTACCCACATAAACGTCCAATCCACCAAGTCCCGGTCGTCCATCGGAGGAGAAGTAGATTTCTTTTTCATCGGTTACAAACGGAAATGTTTCCTTCCCTTCAGTATTAATTGTTGGGCCCAAATTTTGGGGAGAACCATAACTTCCGCCGTTATCATTTATGGCTACCTTGAAAATATCAGACTGTCCTAATGTTCCAGGCATATCAGATGAAAAATATAATGTTTTTTCATCCGGGCTAAGTGCAGGATGCGCCGTACTATAATTGTCACTAGTAAAAGGTAAGGCGGTTATATTTGTCCACTTGTCGTTTTCAAGAGTAGCTTTGTAAAGCTTAACTAATGTAGTATTGTTTTCGTTTTTTCTTTTTTTCCATCTAAGTAATTATTTCTTGTAAAATAAACTGTTTTGCCATCTTTTGTAAAAATGGGAGTGGCATCATGAAATTTAGAATTTAATGAAGATTTGAATTTTTTTACTTTAGCAGAATCAACATCAGATACATACAGATTTGTGAAATGTTCACCGGTCCAGGAATGTTTTCGTTTAGAAAAATTTCCGGTATCTCTTGCTGAGGTAAAGTATAATTTATTGTTGTAAACAGAAGCACCATAATCTGAATATTTAGAATTGATACCTGCATCTTCAATTTTATAACGTCCCGAATTTTCTTTTATCAGATCCATATAATTTGGATTTTCTTTGTAGAGCTTACCGCGAGTATCGTTTTCAAATTTAGAAGTAAATTCATCCATCATTTTATCAGCTTTATCAATTTGCCCCGTTGCTCTTAAAGATTGGGCATATCTGTAATAATATTCAGATTCGATATTTGTATTCATGGCAAATAATTCGCCATACCATTTTGCCGCACCTTCAAATTCTGAATTAAAATAATAAGAATCTCCCAGTTTTCTAAACATGTCTTCAGATTTGTAACCTTTAAGCGCTACTTTCTCATAAGTTTTTATCACATCGATGTAAGCATAGGTGTCGTAATCTTTATTGGCTGCCTTTATTTTTGCCTGCTGGGCATTGCCCTCTAATGCAACAAAACTAAAAATGGTTATGTAAAAGAGTATAAAATTTTTCATAATAAATATTTTTAGAAGAAACGTGGGCTGGTTATCTTGTTGTTCTTTTTGATAAACTCATATCTAATAAATATCTCATGCGATCCTGAATTATAGTTGTTCAGGTTCGTAGTTTCACGATCGTAACCATATCCTATATAAAGACCGTCTGTGATCTGAAATCCAGCCATAGCACTTACAGAAGCGCTCCATCTATAGGCAACTCCAAGGACAAATTTATCTATAAACATAAAATTGGCGGATACATCAACTTGCAGGGGGCACCTTCTACCATTTTGGCCAAAACTGCCGGTTTAAATTTAATGTACTGATACTTATCAAGATCAAATACATAACCTCCCATTAAATAATAATTGATTTTATCTTTGTAAATAGCGATGTCATTATCATCATAACGATTGGTTTCGATAAAGTTAGGAACAGATAATCCGATATAAGCCTTATCAGAATGCCAATAAACTCCGGCTCCAACATTGGGAGAAAATTTATTGTCAAGATCCTGAAATTGTGGATCTCCCTGATCTTCCGGATTTAATTTACTAATATCCAGATTGAATAAATTAGCTGTTCCCTTGATACCAAAAGAAAGTTTAAAATCAGCAGATGTCTGAACCGTGTAAGAGAGATCTACAGAGAAGCTATTCTCATTTGTAGGCCCTATTTTATCGTTAACCACAGAAAGTCCAATTCCTAAATTAGAATTGTTTATAGGTGTGTTGGCAGAAAAACTACTGGTTTCCGGTGCCCCGTCTAGTCCAACCCATTGCGTACGATACAACCCGAAAATGCTTAACGCTCCGCGAGAACCCGCATACGCAGGGTTAATATTTATGGTATTATACATGTATTGTGTAAACTGCGCATCTTGCTGTGCAAAACTTACAAAGGATACAAACATTATGACTAAGGATGGTAATTTTGCTCTCATAGTAGATGTTTATTAAATTACTATTGATTTTTTTGGAAGTAAAAACCTAAGATTAAACTGCAGATTACATACTCAAAAATACGGATTTTTTTATTAAATATATTTAAAATCCGTATAAAAGTTTGTTATACAGTTAATTATCTTTTTTATTACTTCGATAAATATAAAAACCCATCTTTTTTATTTGATTGAATTATATTATTCCCGTCTAGAGATTTATAATTAATGATATAAAAATAAGTTCCGGTTGGCAATCCTTCTGATTGTTTAACAGTTGTTCTGCCTCTGGAAGTTCCGTCGAATGCATTCGTGGTGTTATTGTAGTTAACAGTTTCGAATACTAATATTCCCCATCGATTATAAATTTCAACTGTATTTTCAGGATAACATGTCAGGTCATCAATACTGTCAATTTTAAAAGCATCGTTTATTCCATCTCCGTTAGGAGAAAAAGCGTTGTGTATTACGACATTTCCACAAGCTAAAACTTGACAATCATTATTAATCTCCATATTTAGAAGAATGCTTCGTGGACAAATTTCATCGGTAATTTGATATTCTAATAAATAATTGCCCAATGCTAAACCAAACGGATTGAAAATGTTGCCTTGTAATGCATTACTGTTATTTTTATCGATCCAGTTTCCGGTTGCAGTTGTGTTTATCGGTAAGAGTGTTAATAAATTAATAAGACTGGAATCGTCGGCGCAAGCCTCACTTGATATAGTTGTTACTTCATTTGGAGAACTTGGCTGTGTAATAATTACTGTTGCTGTTGCAGAACAAGTTTGATTTTCATTAACCGGAAAAGAAGCTGTTAAGGTATATGTTCCGGCTGATAAATTAGAATTTGCAACAATTTCATTTTCTTCGTTTGTAATAACAACAGTTGAGCCTGCTGTATTCGTAACCAGAATTGAACCATTGTCTCCGCCAAAACAAGTAACAGCAGAAGCAATTCCTGAAACTGAAATTTTATTTTCTACAGTAAACGTTTGCACTAAATCGGTTTTATTACCTGCACAATCCATCAAAGTATAGGTTCTGGTTAGGATATAAGCATTTCCTTCGCAACCAGAAGCTCCATTATTAGTATCATTAATCGTAATAGTTACATTTTGACTGCAATTATCAGCGGCATCTATTATGTCTTGTGAATTTGCTAACGGTATATCTGTAATACTTTGTAGACCTGCAACGTCTGCAGGAGCAGTTCCTGTTGGCGGAGTCGTATCTCTTACTGTAATAATTTGAGTAAATGAAGTCGTGTTTCCGGCACAATCACTTGTTGTCCATTGACGTGTCAAAGTATAATTAGAAGCACATTCATTTTGAATATCACTTTTAATTTCAGAAAAAACAACTGGTAAACCTAAATTGCAATTATCTGCAACATTCATTTCAGCTGGTTCAGGAACGGCATCGCAAGAAACCGTAATATCAGTTGGAAGATCTCCGCTAAATATTGGTTTTGTAGTATCTTCAATAGTAATTACCTGAGTAAAAATATCAGAAACATTTCCGCAATCGTCGGTAACTGTCCATGTATTGGTATACGTTCCTGCATTCGAACAAGAACCTGAAGCTACAAACTGTCCGCTGATTTTTACAATATTTAAAACATCGGCATCGCATAAATCAGAAGCAGTTGGGAATAACGCTTGCGCTGAAGCCAAGGCAGATAAATCGCTGCATTCTAAAGTTGCATCTAAAGAAGCGGTTTGTGTAGTCCATGTTGGTTTTGTAGTATCCTGAATAGTAATTACCTGAGTAAAAGTATCAGAAACATTTCCACAATCGTCGGTAACTGTCCATGTATTGGTATACGTTCCTGCATTCGAACAAGAACCTGAAGCTACAAACTGTCCGCTGATTTTTACAATATTCAAAACATCGGCATCACATAAATCAGAAGCTGTTGGGAATAACGCTTGCGCGGAAGCCAAAGCAGATAAATCGCTGCATTCTAAAGTTGCATCTAAAGAAGCGGTTTGTGTAGTCCATGTTGGTTTTGTAGTATCCTGAATTGTAATTACCTGAGTAAAAGTATCCGAGATATTTCCGCAATCATCCGTAACTGTCCATGTATTGGTATATGTTCCCGCATTCGAACAAGAACCTGAAGCTATAAACTGTCCGGTGGTTTTTACAACATTCAAAACATCAGCATCGCATAAATCAGAAGCTGTTGGAAATAACGCTTGCGCGGAAGCCAAAGCAGTTAAGTCGCTGCATTCCAAAGTTGCATCCAAAGAAGCGGTTTGTGTAGTCCATGTTGGTTTTGTAGTATCCTGAATCGTAATTACTTGGGTAAAAGTATCAGAAACATTTCCGCAATCGTCCGTAACCGTCCATGTATTGGTATACTTTCCTGCATTCGAACAAGAACCTGAAGCTATAAACTGTCCGCTGATTTTTACGACATTCAAAACATCAGCATCGCATAAATCTGAAGCAGTTGGGAATAACGCTTGCGCGGAAGCCAAAGCAGTTAAGTCGCTGCATTCTAAAGTTAAGTCTAATTCATTAGCAGTTGTTGTCCATGTTGGTTTTGTAGTGTCCTGAATGGTAATTACTTGGGTAAAAGTATCAGAAACATTTCCGCAATCATCGGTAACGGTCCATGTATTGGTATATGTTCCCGCATTCGAACAAGAACCTGAAGCTATAAACTGTCCGCTGATTTTTACAACATTCAAAACATCTGCATCACACAAATCAGAAGCTGTTGGGAATAACGCTTGCGCGGAAGCCAAAGCAGTTAAGTCGCTGCATTCTAAAGTTGCATCTAAAGAAGCGGTTTGCGTAGTCCATGTTGGTTTTGTAGTATCTTCAATAGTAATTACTTGGGTAAAAGTATCCGAAATATTTCCGCAATCATCCGTAACTGTCCATGTATTGGTATACGTTCCCGCATTCGAACAAGAACCTGAAGCTACAAACTGTCCGCTAATTTTTACTACATTCGAAACATCGGCATCGCATAAATCAGAAGCTGTTGGAAATAATGCTTGCGCGGAAGCCAAAGCAGATAAATCGCTGCATTCTAAAGTTAAGTCTAATTCATTAGCAGTTGTTGTCCATGTTGGTTTTGTAGTATCCTGAATAGTAATTACCTGAGTGAAAGTATCAGAAACATTTCCACAATCATCCGTAACGGTCCATGTATTGGTATACGTTCCTGCATTCGAACAAGAACCTGAAGCTACAAACTGTCCGCTGATTTTTACAACATTCAAAACATCTGCATCACACAAATCAGAAGCTGTTGGGAATAACGCTTGCGCGGAAGCCAAAGCAGTTAAGTCGCTGCATTCTAAAGTTGTATCTAAAGAAGCGGTTTGTGTTGTCCATGTCGGTTTTGTGGTATCCTGAATAGTAATTACTTGGGTAAAAGTATCCGAAACATTTCCGCAATCGTCGGTAACTGTCCATGTATTGGTATACGTTCCTGCATTCGAACAAGAACCTGAAGCTACAAACTGTCCGCTGATTTTTACAACATTCAAAACATCTGCATCACACAAATCAGAAGCTGTTGGAAATAACGCTTGCGCGGAAGCCAAAGCAGATAAATCACTGCATTCTAAAGTTAAGTCTAATTCATTAGCAGTTGTTGTCCATGTTGGTTTTGTAGTATCTTCAATTGTAATCACTTGGAAAAAAATATCAGAAACATTTCCACAATCGTCGGTAACGGTCCAAGTATTGGTATACGTTCCCGCATTCGAACAAGAACCAGAAGCTATAAACTGTCCGCTGATTTTTACGACATTCAAAACATCAGCATCGCATAAATCAGAAGCTGTTGGAAATAATGCTTGCGCGGAAGCCAAAGCAGATAAATCGCTGCATTCTAAAGTTAAGTCTAATTCATTAGCAGTTGTTGTCCATGTTGGTTTTGTAGTATCTTCAATTGTTATCACTTGGAAAAAAATATCAGAAACATTTCCGCAATCATCTGTAACTGTCCATGTATTGGTATACGTTCCCGCATTCGAACAAGAACCTGAAGCTATAAACTGTCCGCTGATTTTTACGACATTCAAAACATCAGCATCGCATAAATCAGAAGCTGTTGGGAATAACGCTTGCGCGGAAGCCAAAGCAGATAAATCACTACATTCTAAAGTTAAGTCTAATTCATTAGCAGTTGTTGTCCATGTTGGTTTTGTAGTATCTTCAATTGTAATCACTTGGAAAAAAATATCAGAAACATTTCCGCAATCGTCGGTAACTGTCCAAGTATTGGTATACGTTCCTGCATTCGAACAAGAACCTGAAGCTATAAACTGTCCGCTGATTTTTACGACATTCAAAACATCGGCATCGCATAAATCAGAAGCTGTTGGGAATAACGCTTGCGCAGATGCCAAAGCAGATAAATCGCTGCATTCTAAAGTTGCATCTAAAGAAGCGGTTTGCGTAGTCCATATTGGTTTTGTAGTATCTTCAATTGTAATTACTTGCGTGAAAGTAATAGACGCATTCAAACATACATCATTTGCAATCCACGTATTAGTGTAAGTTCCAGAATTGACACAAGAACCTGCAACAAAAATTCCGCTGGTTTTAGTGTAAGTTACAGTTCCTCCACAATTATCGGTCGCAACCGGAGCTTGATTTTGAGCAGCAGTTAATCCTGCAGCATCACTGCATTGTAAAGTTACGTTTAATGCATTTGAAGCTGTTGTCCAGATTGGAGCTGTATTATCAATAATTGTTATCACTTGTGTAAAAGTGGTAGAAGTATTCAAACATACATCATTGGCAACCCATGTATTGGTATAACTACCTGAATTAACACAAGAACCGGCAACAAAAATTCCGCTGTTTTTAGTGTAAGTTACAGTTCCTCCGCAATTATCGGTCGCAACCGGAGCTTGATTTTGCGCGTTTGAAATTCCTGCCGCATCACTGCATTGTAAAGTTATGTTTAATGCATTTGAAGCTGTTGTCCAGATTGGCGCAGAAGCATCCTGAATTGTAATTATCTGAGTGAAAGTAGTTGAACTATTCAAACAAGCATCTTGGGTAACCCATGTATTGGTATAAGTTCCGGAATTAGCACAAGAGCCTGCAACAAAGTTTCCGCTAGTTTTAGTATAAGTTACTGTAGAACAATTATCAGCTGCTATTGGCGCTTGGTTTTGCGCTGTAGCCAATCCAGCTATGTCACTGCACTCAAGTGTTACATCAAGAGAAGTGGCAAGAGTTGTCCAGATTGGTGCTGTAGTATCTACAACATTTATAGTTTGACTTACCGGAAGCGATATATTATTGCAGGCATCTTTTGCTGTCCAGGTTCTGGTAATAGAGTATGTGCCGGTACAAGATCCGGGTGTATTTACATCTTCGTAGGTTAATGACGTTACTGTACCACTGTTATCACTGGCTGTAGCCTGAGTAAATACAGGTAAATCCGGACAATTAATTGTAGAAGTAGCAGGCAACGGATCAATTATTGGCTTAATTACATCTCCGCTTGTTATAGTTACAGAAAGCTGTTTTGTACAATTGTTACTATCAGTAACCGTAACAGTATAAGTGCCGGGTGATACATTTTGCAAATCTTTAGTTGTTGCACCGGTATTCCATAAGTAAGTGTAGGCAGGAGTTCCTCCTGTTGCAGTCAACGTTATAGTCGATGTGCCTCCGCTACAGCCTACATTAGTATGAGATTCACTTAACATCAATTCTGTTGGCTCAATTATAGGAAGCGTATAGGTGTTTGATATATTTTGCGAGTCCGTAACAGTTAATTTTGCGGTGTTATTCGAAGTCGTATAAGTATACGTTGGATTTGGTGAGGTTGAATCTGGTAAGCCGCCATTGTTTTGGAAATCCCAGGCGTAGGTGTATGGTGTTTTACCTCCATTGGTTGTAGAAGTAAAAGTAACTGTTGTGTTTGCACCAACTTTACAAGCCTTGTAAGTAAATTGAACAGCTAATGGTTTAGAGATAATAAACGAATTTGTAAAATCACATTGTGAGTTTGTAAAACTGCCACATTGATAATTTGGACCAGGATCATTATTGCTGTTTGTTTTCCAGGCTATTATGGTATTGGTAAGACTTAATTCTTCACCGCAAGTCCAGTTAAATGGCCCGTACAATAACTTTTGTTACTTCCCGGAACAATAGTTCCAAGCAATACATTCAAAAAAGTTGTAACTCCGTTTATAGTCAAATCAGAATTTAACCGTGCAAAGTGTATACTTGAATTTGAATTCGAAGAATAATTAAGGTAAATATACACCTGTTGTACTTGCCCAATAGTACAGGTAGTATTTGTTATTGGATCTCCATTTACATTAGAAAGACTTAAATATACATCTGTCAAAGTGTAATTGTTGGAGGTGCAGTCAAAACCGCATGTTCTCAAATCTACTTGTGAAAACGAAAAGTGGATATTAAATAGTAAAAGCAACGTTATGAAAACGCTCTTAACATTAATATTTTTAAAAAAGAAGTAATGTTTTTCATAATCTCTATTTTTTAAACATTATTATTTTATTGAGATTTTTTATCTTTTTAATCAATATGTTTTTGATTAAAATTATCCGGCGATAAAATAATTTGATATCAAATATTTTTCGTTAATTAAAAGGCGTATACAGTAATTTTGATATCAAATTATATATTGTTTTAATCAAATTATTTAGGATTTGATTAAGTACAAGGGTTTTTAAGTGTTTGTTTTTAAAGTAAAAATTTATGCCCTTAAAGTTTTAAGTGTCAGTCGAAAACCGGTATTGTCTGAAATCAGGAAATGAGCATTTTTATAAGATGGAATGCTTCTGATGTTTCCCTGATTTTCAATCAAAATAGCATCAAAAGAAGCTGTTGGTGAAAATGAAATATGCAAGAGAGGAAAAATGTTTTTTTGATAAATCACTTTTTTGAAAGAAAAAATAGACTTACAATTTTTTACAAATTTGACCGCGGTTCTAAGAGTAGTTTTTGTTCTCATAACTTAAGATTTTGTTTTGCATTATTTATAAAAAATTAACATAATCAAAGATATATAGTCAGTTTATTTTTGATTTTTTTTATCCGTAACTAACCTAAAAACTCGTTGAAACGTTCTTTTTTTGTTAAATATGGATCAAAAAACGATTTTTTTATGTCATTTATAACAATTGAAAAAGTACGAATTTTTACTTTTTTGTCCAAAACTGTAAAAAAATAAAACAACATAACTATCTATTAATCAATTATTTAGTTAATTTTTTGCTGATACCATGATAATCGACTAAGTGATGGTTTTAATGGATGAAGTACAGAATATGACAAAAAGGGAATTCTGGTATTCTGTAAAATTTTGAATATTATGCATTTTGTATTCTTGTTAAAATTTTCTTTAAATGTTAACAGAATTAAAAAAAAGAGAACTATTACAATTTCTTTTGTAAATTAGAACTTAATAAAAAAGTAACTTCAATTTTGATGTTTCTAAATCCTTGCACATATGAAAAATTTAATATTGATACGACATGCAAAATCAAGCTGGGAAGCTCCTTTAAAGGATTTTGACAGACCTTTAATGAAAAGAGGAATTTTAGATGCTCATGAAGTATCAACCCATATCTCAAAATACCTCCCTAAAACCTATATAATCTGGAGCAGTACTGCAGCACGCGCGTCTGAAACTGCTCTTATCTTTGCTCAAAATATATCTTATCCGATAGAAAGTATTGTTTATAAAGACGATCTTTATACTTTTGATGATAAACAACTCGAAAAAGTTATCAAATCATGTGATAATAGTTTCGAAAGCGTTATTCTTTTCGGACATAACGAGGCTATTACAAATTTTGTTAATAAATTTGGGGATGTTTTTATTGAAAATGTACCTACTTCCGGATTTGTATCACTTAAATTTGATGCCGAAGCCTGGGATGCAATTCATAAAGGCAAAACCCAAAAAACAATTTTCCCCAAAGATTTAAAATAAATAAAGTGTACGAGCAGAAATATATCGATAGAGAAAAAAGTTGGTTAGCGTTTAATGCAAGAGTGCTTCAGGAAGCAGCAGACAACACAGTTCCACTTTTAGACAGGTTGCGTTTTGTTGGAATTTTTTCAAACAATTTAGATGAATTTTTTAGAGTTCGCTATGCCGCAATCCGGAGATTGAGTCTTTCTGGAATTTCAGGTGAAAAATATTTAGGAGGTGTTTCTGCCCACCAATTAATTAAGGATATTACAGAAATAGTAATTCAGCAGCAATCTGAAAGTTTACGTATTTTAGGAAATATCGAATCTGAACTCGAAGCCGAAAATATCTTTATTATCAACGAAAGCCAGGTTACAGAAAAACAGGAATGTTTTTTAAAGGACTTTTACATGCAGAAATTGAGTCCCGAATTGGTGACCATTATTTTGAACGACCTTGCAGAATTTCCTATTTTAAAAGATACTTTAGGATATCTGGCAGTGCGTTTGGAGCTCAACAACGATGAAGTTCGCTATGCTGTTATTGAAATTCCCAAAACAATCAACAGATTTGTTGTACTTCCGTCAGAAGATGATAAACAATATGTAATTTTAATTGATGATGTAATTCGGCTTAAATTGAAAAACATCTTCAATATTTTCGATTATAAAACTGTTTCGGCACACATGATCAAAATTACTCGTGATGCGCAGTTGGATATCGACAGCGATTTGAGTAAAAGTATGCTCGAAAAAATTGCTACTTCCGTAAAAGACAGACGAATTGGAGAACCCGTTCGTTTTATTTATGACAGTTTAATTGAAGAAGATACGTTGCGTTTTTTCTTAGATAAAATGAAAATTGTCGAAACAGACAGTATAATTCCGGGAGGAAGATATCACAATCGCCGTGATTATATGGATTTTCCAAATTTAGGACGCTACGATTTACTTTATAAAGCAAATGAGCCTTTACCGGTTCCGGGATTAAGCCTTGATGGAAGTATTTTAGAGAAAATCAATAAAAAAGATTATTTACTAAACGCTCCATATCAGTCTTTTTCATACATAACTAAATTTTTGCGTGAAGCAGCTTTAGACCCAAAAGTGACGAGTATAAAAATCACCTTGTATCGTTTGGCAAAAAATTCGCAAATTATTAGTTCGTTGATAAATGCCGCAAAAAACGGAAAAAAAGTAACGGTTCAAATCGAACTTCAGGCGCGTTTTGACGAAGCATCGAATATTTCGTATGCCGAACAAATGCAAACCGAAGGAATCAATTTAATTTTCGGAATAAAAGGGTTGAAGGTACACAGTAAAATTTGTGTTATCGAAAGAGTAGAAGAAGGCAAAAGCCGTCGTTACGGATTTATTTCAACAGGAAACTTTAACGAATCAACAGCCAAAATTTATACCGACGTAACGCTATTAACCTGTCATCAGGGAATTTTGAAAGACATTTCTAAAATCTTCGAATTTTTCGATATCAATTACAGAGTTCATCGATATAAGCATCTAATAGTTTCTCCGCATTATACAAGAACCAAATTTGTAAAACTGATAGACCGTGAAATTTTGCACGCTTTAGCAGGTAGAAAAACGCATATAAAACTGAAGATGAATAGTTTGTCGGATTTTAAAATGATCGATAAATTATATGAAGCAAGTAATGCAGGCGTAAAAATCCAGCTGCAGGTAAGAGGAATTTGCTCTCTGATTCCGGGAATTCCGGGAATGAGCGAAAACATCGAAGCCATAAGTATTGTCGACAATTATCTTGAACATTCAAGAGTATATATTTTTGGAAACGCCGGTTTAACCGAAGTTTATATTTCTTCTGCCGATTTTATGACCAGAAATCTCGATGGAAGAGTTGAGGTAACCTGCCCAATTTATGACCTTGAAATTAAAAAAGAATTAATTGACAATTTTAATATTGGATGGAAAGGGAATGTGAAAGTGAGATATCATTCCTATAAATTAGATAATAAATATAAGCCCAGAAATCATCATGCCCCATTTAGAGCTCAATTGGAAACCTATAAATATTATCAGAATAAAATCTCGGTACTAGAAGCGGTTACTCAAAAAGTAAATTAATAAAACAAATTCAAATCATAAGTGAGCATGATTAATATAAAGAAATATGCAGCAATAGATATCGGTTCAAATGCCATGAGGCTTCTGATATCCAATGTTGTAGAACAAGATGGCAAAGAACCGCAATTTAATAAAAGTTCACTTGTTCGTGTACCAATTCGTTTGGGACAAGATGCCTTTACAGTTGGAGAAATTTCAGAAGAAAATATAGATCGAATGGTTGATGCCATGAAAGCATTCAATCTTTTGATGAAAGTACATAAAGTCGAACGCTATATGGCGTTTGCAACCTCGGCAATGCGTGAAGCTTACAACGCCAAAGAAGTTGTGGCATTAATCAAGAAAAAAGCCGACATTAAAATCGAAATTATTGATGGTAAAAAAGAAGCCGCAATAATTGCTTCTACAGATTTGCATCATTTACTTAAAACAGATGAAACTTACTTATTTGTAGATGTGGGCGGTGGAAGTACGGAATTTACGCTTTTCTCTGATGGAAAAATGATTACTTCAAGATCGTTTAAAGCAGGAACAGTTCGTTTATTAAACAATATGGTACATGATGTGGTTTGGGATGAAATCGAAAAATGGATTAAAACCAATACTGCAGATTATGAAGAAGTAACCCTGATTGGTTCTGGCGGAAACATTAACAAATTGTTTAAAATGTCTGGAAAACAGCAGGAAAAACCGCTTTCATATATTTATATCAATTCACAATACGCATTTTTAAACTCGTTAACGTACGAACAAAGAATCGCCGAATTAGGTTTAAACTCTGACCGTGCCGACGTAATTATCCACGCCACTCGTATTTATCTTAATGCAATGAAATGGAGTGGAGCACGCCAAATTTTTGTTCCTAAAATCGGACTTTCTGACGGAATCGTAAAAGCAATGTATTACGGGAAAATATAATTTTTGAGCCACGAATTTCACGAATTTTTGCTAATTATTTTTTAAGATTTAGAATGAAAAATCCGTGAAATTCGTGGCAACTTTTTAACTTATATAAAATGAATAAAACCAGACTCGAAGCCTTTAGTGATGGTGTTTTAGCAATTATTATTACCATTATGATTTTAGAAATCAAAGTGCCTCACGGACATGAGTTTGCCGATTTAAAACCACTTATTCCGAAGTTTTTGAGTTATATTTTAAGTTTTATTTACGTTGGAATTTACTGGAATAACCATCATTATTTACTTCACGGTTTATCCAAAGTAAATGCGAAAATAATGTGGGCAAACCTTCATTTATTATTTTGGCTGTCGCTAATTCCCGTAGCTACAGGCTGGATGGGAGAACATAATTTTGCAAAAGCAGCAATGGCATTTTACGGAATCATTT
This sequence comes from Flavobacterium sp. AC274, assembly GCF_979258275.1. Taxonomy (NCBI): domain Bacteria; kingdom Pseudomonadati; phylum Bacteroidota; class Flavobacteriia; order Flavobacteriales; family Flavobacteriaceae; genus Flavobacterium; species Flavobacterium sp. AC274. Next base: position 2,446,096 of record NZ_OZ409852.1, read on the forward strand.
TATTACTTTCTGCAATTGCTTATGTAATTCTGCAAAAAACAGTTTTAGATGTCGAAGGAAAAAATTCTGCATTGGCAAAAGCTTTGGGGAAAGATTTAAAAGGAAAAGCTTCTGCAGTTTTATATACAGTTGGAATTATAGCTTCGTTTTACAACGAATGGATTTCCGGCGCAGCGTATTTTATTGTGGCAATGTCGTGGCTTATTCCCGATAAAAGAATTGAGAAGGCTTTTAGTAAATAGATTTCAGAATAAATATTTAGCCACGAATTCACGAATTTTTTGTTCTCAAAGATTAGTAATTCGTGAATTCGTGGCTAAAAATAATAGTTAGAAAGCCGGATGGATATTAGTGTTTTCAAATTTTAATATTTTTTTAAATGAAATCTATTTTTCAATCCATTCAGGTTTTACCACAAAATGAATTAGATCAGTTAGACGATTTAATTACTTTTAGGAAACTTAAAAAGGGTGAACTTTTATTGACAGAAAATCAGGTTTGTAACGAAATTGTTTTTATAAAAAAAGGAATTTTACGTTCGTATTTTTTCAATCATCAAGGCGATGAAATTACCAATTGTTTTGCTTTTGAAAATGAATTTATGGCTTCGTTTTCCAGTTTTATAACCCAGGAAGTAGCCGAAGAAAGTATTCAGGCTCTGGCCGATACAGAATTACAGATTATCAGTCGGGAAAGTTTAGAAAAACTTTATAAATCAGGAATCCATTGGCAGGAGATTGGAAGAAAATTAACTGAAATGGAATACGTAACGCTTCAAAAAAGAATGATTTCTTTTCAGAAACTATCCGGAAAACAGCGTTATGAAGAACTATACCAAAACCATCAAAAATACATTCAGTTAATTCCGCTTCAATATCTGGCTTCTTATTTGGGCGTTACCCCAAGACATTTAAGCCGCATTCGAAAAGCGATTTTATAGGACATTTGTCCGGTAACTTTTTTCATGCTAATAGTATTTTTGTAAAAACGTAAAACATGAAAAAAATACTGATTATAAACGGACATCCAAATCCTGCAAGTTTTAACTTTGGTATCGCAGATTCTTACCAAAAGGGCGCCATAACTTCGGGTGCACAAGTAGAAACAATTACAATTGCTGAATTACAATTCAATCCCAATTTAAAATTTGGTTACCAAAAACGAACCGAATTAGAACCGGATTTATTAGATGCATGGCAAAAGATTCAAAATGCTGATCATTTGGTTTGGATTCATCCTGTTTGGTGGGGCGGACTTCCGGCAATTACAAAAGGATTTATTGATCGATTATTTTTACCAGGAATGGCGTTTCAATATCGCGAAAATTCAGTTTGGTGGGATAAACTCTTAAAAGGAAAAACAGCGCATATTATCACAACTTTAGATCAGCCAGGCTGGTATTACAGATTATTTTTTGGAAGACCGAGTGTAAATCAATTGAAGAAATCAACCTTGGAATTCTGTGGCGTAAAGCCCGTAAAAGTTACTTACATCGGAATCATAAAAACTGCCAACGATTTTCAAAGAGAAAAATGGCTGCAAGAAGTCTATAATTTAGGATTAAAAAATAAATAGAAATAGTTTGCCACAACCCGAGCGATAGCGAACAAGCGAAGCAATTATACTAATTTTTACGAATTATTTTTAAATTTTTACGCAAAGTAATTAGTGAAAATTAGTGCAATTCGTGGCAGAAAAAAATCTTAAGTATGTAAATCCAATCCAAATGTAGAACGTAAAAGTTCAATGTTTGGGTTGATTTCCAATAATCGATTGTATCTGTCCTGATCGCTAAAAGTTCTTTTGGTTTGTACAGCTTCATTTACAATAATTTCAATCGTAATATCATGATTGTGTAAATGTCCTTTTAAATGCCCTAAAAGCCCATTAATTTGACTTTCAAAATCTAATTTAGAACCTTCGTTTGGTAATTCAAGCGTAATCACCGTTCCGTTCAAAGTTGGGTCGTTAATCAGTAATAACGATTCCATAATTTTCAAACCTTTTTCACCCAGACGCTGTGCATATTTGTTCCAATGCAATAACATTTCGGTTTCTGTAAATTCCTCAGTTGGTAAAACAGATGAAGGTTTTACATACGATTTACTGCTTTCTTCCATCGCTTTTTTCGCGCGAATACTGGCCAGAGAAAAAGCAGAAACCTTAGAAGTACCATTTACTTCAGCTCTTGGAGTTTCAGGTTCTTCAACTTTTGGAGTTTCATTTTTTACTTCAACATTAGAATTTCCATTTTGATTGACATTGCCATTCTCTCCAGTATTTGGAATTTGGCTTTTATTAGTTGGAATTTCAGCATTCGAAATTTCCTTTCCCTCATTTGGAATTTGGGATTTGTTTTTTGGAATTTCAACTATTGAGTATCCGCCATTTTTAAAATAAGTGGGAGGAATTATGTATTGCTCAACTTTTTTTTCTCCATCAAAGTTGATAGAGGCCAATTGCATCAAACATAATTCAACTAAAAGGCGCTGATTCTGACTTAATTTGTATTTTAAATCGCAGTCATTAGCAATATCAATTCCTTTCAATAAAAACTCTTGCGAACATTTTTGAGCTTGTACGCCGTACATTTGCTGTGCTTGTTCACCCACTTCAAGCAAACTTAAAGTAGCAGGAGTTTTGCTAACTAATAAATCTCTGAAATGCGAAGCCAATCCGGCAATAAAATGATGTCCGTCGAAACCTTTTGAAAGGATTTCGTTGTACGCCATTAAAAGATCCGGGATTTTATTTTCTAAAAGTAAATCTGTAATACTAATATAAGTTTCGTAATCTAAAACGTTTAGGTTTTCGGTTACGGCCTGACGTGTTAAGTTGGTTCCGCAATAAGAAACAACACGGTCAAAAATCGATAAAGCGTCACGCATGGCACCATCGGCTTTTTGAGCGATAATGTGCAATGCATCGTCTTCAAAATTGATTCCCTGACTTGCAGCAACTTCAGCCAAATGTTCTTTAGCGTCTTTTACCGTAATTCTCTTGAAATCAAATATCTGACAACGAGATAAAATCGTTGGAATAATTTTGTGTTTCTCCGTCGTAGCTAAAATGAAAATAGCATGTTTTGGCGGTTCTTCTAATGTTTTCAAAAAAGCATTAAAAGCGGCCGAAGACAACATATGAACCTCGTCAATAATATAGACTTTGTATTGTCCGGTTTGTGGCGGGATTCGAACCTGATCAATCAGGCTACGAATATCATCAACCGAGTTATTTGAAGCGGCATCTAACTCAAAAACGTTAAAAGCAAAATCTTCATTTGGATCATCATATCCCGGCTGGTTTATTTTACGTGCCAAAATACGCGCGCAGGTTGTTTTTCCAACACCACGTGGTCCGGTGAATAAAAGGGCAGAAGCAAGGTGATTGCTTTCTATGGCGTTTAGCAAAGTGTTGGTAATGGCTTTCTGCCCCACAACATCCTTAAAGGTTTGCGGGCGATATTTACGAGCCGATACTACAAATTGTTCCATATTCTATTTTATTCGATAGCAAATATAGGCTGAAAATTACCAAATCACAAATCTGAAATCAACAAATCTGAAAGGGATTTTTAAGTGTTTTGAATATGAGAAAGTAACCGTTAATTTTAAAATTGAACCCTTAAAAAATTAAGAAAAATTAGGGATTATTTCCTGTAAAAAATGGTATTTTTAAGAATAGCTAATTTTGGATTTATCCAAAAACTTTATTTTATGAGAAAGTTAAAATTACAAATGAACATGACTCTTGACGGATTTGTTGGAGATAGTAAAGGTGAATTAAACTGGATGCTGCCCGAAGTCGACGAAAAACAAATACAATATTTGCATGAGCTTACAAATAGTATTGACACTATAATTCTGGGACGGGTAATGGCAACAGAAGGAATTCCGTATTGGGAAAGTGTGGCGAAAAGTAAAAGTAAAAATGAAGAAGTTGCCTACGCCAATTTGTTTGTAAAAACTCCAAAAATCATTTTCAGTAAAACATTAAAAAATTTTGAAGGCGAAAATACTTCCATCGAAAAAGGCAATTTAAAAAAAGCGATATCACAATTAAAAGCTGAACCCGGAAAAGATATAATGGTTTATGGCGGCGCAAGATTTGTTTTGTCTTTAATAGAACAAAATTTGATAGACGAATTACATTTGTTTGTGCATCCTGTAGCGATTGGAAATGGTTTACCCATTTTTGGTAAAAAATCTAAGTTTGAATTAGAAAAATCGGAGAGTTATAGTAATGGGATTGTGCTTCATTTGTATAAGTCTGTTGAAAAGTGATTTGTTGATAAAAAGAGTTATTTTAGTTCTGCTGGAGCATTTCAGCCTGTGCACTCAAAAAATTAAACCATGTCAAAACACCTACTTCTTTTTTTGTATTAATAACCTTTTCAAACCTTTCAGCACAAAAAATGAATTTAAAAACTCACATTCATTTCATGAAAATTACAAATCAATTTTCTGTTGAAGATTTTGAAAAAGTTAAAAGTTTTATTTTGAAAGAAGGAAATCAAAAGACTTATAGAAATTTTGATAACAATAATCCATACTACGATTTTAAGAAATTTGCAGCTTATTTGGCTTCAGACATTGGGCAGCAAAATATTAATAATGACCCAAAAGTATCTGATTTTAATACAATGACTTTAAAAGATGACGATCGGTATTATGAAATTATTCTAGTACGAACTGGAGATGTTAAAGTAAAGAAAAAAGGAATTGTAAACGGAATGCAGGAAAATGAAGTTTACCTGACAGATTATAGTCAAAATGATTTATATGTAATTCAAAGTCAATTAATTATATATTTTACTGACATGCTCAAGATAAAATAATCAATTTCTCATTCATAGAAAAAATATAAAATTGTAAGATTATTATGTAATATTTGGTATTTTAATTCGTTTAACTTTATTAGTAAATAATTAAAAAATATCGATTATGAAGATTAAATCAGTTTTATTAGGAATGGGTCTTGCTGTTTCATTAGTAGCTTGTGGGCCTAAAGATGCAGACATTCAAAAAGAAATCAGTGCAAAATTGAGTGACAGACCAGAAGTACAAGTTACTGTAGAGAAAGGTGTTGCTACAATTTCGGGTATTTGTAAAGATGATGCATTCAAACAAGAGGTTGCAAATTCTATAAAAGAAATTAAAGGTGTAAAATCTGTAGTGAACAACTGCCAGATTGTAGCTCCTGAAGAAACTGCTGCTGCAGCTGTTATCATTAGTCCGGATACTGAATTGGATAAATCATTACATAAAGTTATCGAATCTTACAATGGTGTTAGCGCAACTGTTGTGGGCGGTGTAGTAACGCTTACAGGAGAAATTAAAAGAAGTCAATTGCCAAACCTAATCAAAAGTGTACAGGAATTGAAACCTAAAAAAGTAGATAACAAGTTAATTATTAAATAAGAAGCCATGAGTTTACAAGATAAATACAAAGAGTTAACAGATTTGGCGACTAATTTAGGAGTTTCAAATTTGCAGGTAAGAGATCAGGATAATGTTTTGTACATTGATGGTACGGCAAAATCTGCAGATGACAAAGAAAAACTTTGGAGTGCTTACGGAAAAATTGACCCTGATTTTAGAGCAGGGGATGTGGTTATGAATATTGAAGTTGCCGAAGGAACAACAACAGATTATACCGTTGTAAGCGGAGACTCTCTTTCGAAAATTGGAAAAGCTTACGGTGTTTCCTGGCAAACCATTTACGAAGCCAATAAAGATATTATTAAAAACCCTGATGTTATTCAGCCGGGTTGGAAATTAAAAATACCAACTGCATAATTTATTTTGCGAGTTGTTTTAAAAGTCTGTCATTTTTATGATGGACTTTTTTGCTTAAAAATGGGACGTGGATGACGCAGATTTTGGCGGATTTCATTTTTTTGTCATTTCGACCAAGGAGAAATCACATCCAGAAAGCAACGTACTGTGTGGCTTCAGCAAATGCGATTTCTCCTTCGTCGAAATGACAAACTTTAAGAATAATTTAAAAATCACCTCCCTTAATACTCAAATCGAATAAAAACTTAGAAGTTTCCAGATCAGAGTCGGCGGAGAAACCTGCTACATAAACACCTTTTTTCCCTGATGTTGATCTAATTACGTATACAACTGCTTCATCTGCCGGGTCCGATTCCCCTTCGTATCGATACACATGAACAATTTCAAATTTTTCAGGATTTTTTTTAATCGCGTCCGCGTTTCGATTAAAATCACATGTAAATCCTTTTTCATTCAATTGATCTAAAGCCTTTGAGACAGTTGCGTAATGATACATTTTAGCCATAATAAATGAATTTAAAAATTAAGGATTTTAAAGGTAACCAATTTAAAATTAAAACGTTATCAAAATTTTATAAAAATCTTAAATTTAGAACCTCGTTTCTTCGCTTATAAATCGCTACTTTTGCGCCGCAGACCGCCTTATCGTCGCTCAATTCGTTGGGGGAGGAAAGTCCGGACACCACAGAGAAGCATAGCGGGTAACACCCGTCGGTGTTAGCAATAACGCAAGGACAAGTGCAACAGAAAGTATGTACAGGTAATGCTGTAGTGAAACCAGGTAAACTCTATGCGGTGAAATACCAAGTATATCAGCATTTAAGGGCTTCTCGTCCGTTGTTGAAGGGTAGGTAGCTTGAGTTCCGAAGTAATTCGGAATCTAGATAAATGATAAGGCTCTGATTTATCAGGGACAGAATCCGGCTTATAGGTCTGCATTTTTTATATATTTGTGAATACTAACTTATCTTCATGAATATAACTACTCCAAATACTGCCGGTAAACCAAAGAAAAGTACTTTCAGGGCAGTAATTACCAATCTTACTTTTTGGGTTTTAATCGCCATAATTGCAGGTATTTTGCTTGGACATTTTTCGCCTCAAAATGGCGTAAAAATGGAAATTGTCGGAAAAACTTTTGTCGATATTATCAAATTATTTATTGGTCCAATTATATTTTTAACCATTGTTTTGGGAATTTCCGGAATGGGAAATCTTAAAAAAGTTGGGCGAATTGGCGTAAAAGCTTTGGCGTATTTTGAAGTCGTTTCTACAGTTGCTCTGGCAATTGGTGTAAGCGTTGCCTATTTTTTTCAACCCGGAAAAATTGACAAATCAGGATTAACTTTACAAGATCCGAGTAAATATACCAATCATGCTGCTGAGAATTTTTCATGGTTGCAATTTTTTCTGTCCAATTTTACCTTGCAGGTTCTTTTGGCTGCTATCGTTTGTGGTATTGCATTAAATTTTTATCAAAAAAGAGAACAAACTATTTTGGTTTTAGAGCGTTTTTCAAAAGTTGTTTTTACAGGATTAAAATATGTTATGTATCTCGCCCCGCTTGGTGCTTTTGGCGGAATGGCGTATACAATAGGTAAATTCGGATTAGAAACTTTGATTCCGCTTGGTAAATTGATGCTTTGCGTTTACCTGACAATGGCTTTGTTTGTGTTTTTCATTTTAGGAAGTATTTTGAGATACTATAAAATCAATATTCTTTCGATTTTAAAATACATTAAAGAAGAACTTTTATTAGTTCTCGGTACATCATCTTCAGAAGCTGCACTGCCTAGTATTATGGTTAAATTAGAACAAATGGGCTGTAGTAAATCTGTAGTAGGTTTGGTAATCCCGACAGGATATTCGTTTAATCTCGACGGAACTTCAATTTATTTGTCGATGTCGGTTATATTTCTGGCGCAATTGTATGATGTACATTTGAGTTTTTTTGAGATTTTAACCGTAATCGGAATTTTGATGATTACTTCAAAAGGGGCAGCTGGCGTTACCGGAAGCGGTTTTATTGTTCTGGCTTCGACTTTAACGGCTTTGCATAAAATTCCCGTTGAAGGTTTGGCTTTTTTATTAGGCGTTGATAAATTTATGAGCGAAGCAAGAGCGATAACCAATTTGATTGGAAATACTGTGGCAACGATTATAATTTCGAAAACAGAACATGATTTTACAGAGTTGAATCTGGAGTCTGTTTTGGAAGAATAATTGCTTTGCCGTGAATGGCACGCGGATGAGACGGATTCGCTTTCGCGAAAGCGCGGATTTATACGGATTTTTTTAATGGTTGTGTTTATTTTAAGCAATCACCGCATTTTTTTGTCATTTCGAGGAACGAGAAATCTCCGTGAGAAACTCTACAAAGATTGGAATTCTCATTACGGAGTTACTTGCGTTCCTTCGACTCCGCTCAGGATGACAAACGGTTCGGTCACTGTTTAATGTTTATTGAAATTTGGAATTTTTTAATTGGAATTTATTATGATAAGAATTGGAATTTTAGGACTTGGTGGTGTAGGTGGTTATTTTGGCGGACTTTTGGCAAAAGCCTATTTTAAGTCTGAAGAAGTTGAGATTATTTTTATCGCTCGTGGCGAAACTCAAAAAGCAATTGCCGAAAACGGGCTCAAAATTGTAACTGATAATACTGAAACGATTGTACATCCAAAATTAGTTTCGAATAATCCGGATGAAATTGGAATTTTAGATTATTTAATTTGTGCTACAAAAACTTATGATATTAAAGAAAGTTTATTTTCAATAAAAGAATGTATTGTTCCAAAAACTGTAATTCTTCCTTTGTACAATGGAGTTGACGCACCGGAACGCATTCAGAAAATATTCCCGGAAAATGATATTTTACAAGGTTGTGTTTATATCATTTCGATGATTTTTTCTCCAGGGACTATTAGAAAAATTGGCTTTTACGAAAAACTATTTTTTGGTTCAAAAACGGCTTCAAAAGATAAATTAGATCAATTGCAAAGTATTTTTGAAAAGGCTAAAATAGAAAGTTATTTAGTTGAAAATATAGAAGAAACGGTTTGGGAAAAGTTTATTTTTATTTCGGCACTGGCTTCTGTAACTTCTTATCTCAATCAAAATATTGGTGAAATTTTAAATAATAAAGAATCTAAAGCTGTTTATGTGGCATTGCTAAATGAAATTGAAGCAGTTGCCAAAGCAAAAGGTTTGCAATTACCCGAAGATATCGTAAATCAGACTGTTGTAAAACTCGAAAAATCGCCTAAAGAAGCGACTTCATCGATGCATAGGGATTTAGCTGCCGGTAACAAAACAGAAGCTATGTCGCTAACACAATTTATTGTGAAAGAGGGTTTAAAGTATAAAGTAAAAACACCTCTTTATGAAAAGATAGCAAACGCTTTGGTTTAACTATGATTCGTCTTTTGTAGTTCGAACTAAACTGATGCCCGACATGAAAAAAACGATTCCTAATATTCCGTAAATAATTAGTGATTTAATATCTCTTGTTTCGCCGGAAGTTCCTGCAAAAATAACTGCAGTATAGATAAGACCAACTATTCCCAGAATAGTAAGTAATCCTCCAAAAAATCTTTTAAGGTTCATGATTTGTGTTTTTAAGTTTTCATATCAAATGTATTTTATTATTAACTGAAAGCTGTTATACAATTGTTTACGAAACTTATATGATTTGCAGTAAAAGAATTTTAAGATTTTGCTATTTTAAATTCCAACCCAATATTACGAACACTTTCAATCTTGATTTTTGGATCTGAATTAAAATATTTTCTAAGCCTGCTGATAAAAACATCCATACTTCGCCCGGAGAAATAGTCATCTTTTTTCCAGACAGACATTAAAATTTGATCCCTTTTTAATAACTGGTTATGGTTCAGATATAAATATTCAATAAGAGAAGCTTCCATTTCTGTGAGCTGCTGGACATGATTTTTATTATTTAGGGTTAGTCTTTCATTATCAAAAATATAAGAACCAATTTCAATAATATTATTTCCGTCCAGACTTCTCTTTTGTTCGATTCTCTTTAAAATATTCTGCAAACGCAAAATCAGTTCGTCTACTTCAAAAGGTTTTACGATATAGTCGTCTGCACCCAGTTTTAATCCAATGATTTTGTCTTCTTTTAACTTTCTTGCAGTTAGAAAAATAAAGGGAATCTCAGGATTGATTGTAATTATTTTTTCGGCCAATGAAAATCCATCCATTTTTGGCATCATGACATCAAAAACACAAATATCAAAAGTTTGGCTTTTAAAATAATCTAAAGCTATTTCTCCATTTTCTGCCCAGATTACTTCAAATTGATGCAGTTCTAAATATTGTTTTAAAATTGCAGCAAAATCAAAATCATCTTCGGCTAAAAGTAATTTTTTCAAAATAAGGTAATTAAACTTTTAATAAAATAGTAAACTGAGTTCCTTTTCCTAAATCACTCATAACATTAACAGAGCCCTGATGCGCTTTTATAATTTGATCGACATAATACAATCCTAAACCTAAGCCTTTTGTATTATGAAGATTTCCTTGCTCTACGCGATAGAATTTTTCAAAAGAAGTGATTGTTTGTTCTTTTCAATCCCGATTCCGTCATCTTCAATACTAACCGAAAATTGATTTTGGACTATTCTTGTTTTTATCGTAATTGTATTTGAACCATATTTTACAGCATTTTCCAAAACATTTAAAAAAGCGGTTGTCAGATGGAATTTATCCAAAACCAGAATTGTTTTTTTGGTTTGAAAATCAGTTTCAAGATTAATTTTCGGGTTTCCAATTTTAAAATCTTCAATAATTGAAAGTAGAAAAGCTTCCGTATTTATTTTTTCTTTTTGCAATTCGATTTCATTTTCTGCCAGTGAATTTGCCATAACCTGATCGATCAGGCTTTGCAAACGATTATTTTGGCGCGAAATCGTATTGACAATAGCATTGAAATTTTCATCGTTTTCACGGATGTTTTTCTGTTCTAAAATTTTAGTAGAAATGCCTAAAGTAGCCAAAGGCGTTTTGAGTTCGTGTGTGATATTATTGATAAAATCAGTTTTAACATCGCTTACTTTTTTTGTTTGATTAAAGCTTTTAATGCAATTACAAAAAGCGTGATGAGGGTTAAAATCGAAAATAAAGATAAAACGAGAATGAAAGTCATTCGTTTTAAAATAATCATTTTCCAATCGACAACAGAAATGTACATTGAATCTTCTGTCAATAACTTATAATCTTGATTTTTAAAACTTCCGTTCGTAGTTCCAACATAACTCCGAACCAAAAAAGCATGGTTTAAAGAAGCCAGATTTCCGTATAATTTATTCGCTATAAAAGGTTTTTCAGAGAAAATTGTATCTGCTTTTTTTGTGTTTTGATACAGAATAAATTTGTTCAGAACAATAGCAAAATCTATTTTAAGATTTGGCAAATCTCTTTCGAATTTACGTTGAATTTTCTGTGTTAAAATATCTCTGAATGCATTTTGGAGAACACTATTTTTAAGATCAATTTTCGTCTTTTTTCCCTGAATATAATTCTCTGATAATTGTTTGTAAAGTGCTTCTTTTTTGGAAACAATAACCGAATCTATATCACTATAATTATTAGAAATTTGGGCGATTTCGTTTTTAATTTCTGTATGAAACTGCGCCACTTTATAATCGTAAGTTGTTTTTACCAAATAGCATTGCACCGTCGACAAAACGATTAAAGCTATTACAGAAAAAGCGATTAATAAATTGATTCTTTGTTTCATTAGTTTTTATGGCACGCGGATGACGCGGATTAAACAGGTTTATACTGATTTTTTTACGCAGATTTAAAAATGATTTATGCAGATTTCTACAATAATTGAATCTGTGCAAACTAGTTTAATCCGTAAAATCTGTGGGCAATTTCGATTCAAAAATAAAGCTTTTATGATACACTTTTCGTATTAACCGCCCATTAACCTTCAATTAACTTTCACAACCTTTTTTTAGAACCACTTTTGCATCAAATCAAACCAAAATTTTTCTAAAAATGAATCTTTATTTGCCTTTAAAACTTTTTCTGATCTTATTATTTATTTTGCTTTCTATAGCTGCAAATGCGCAAAATGAGACCCCAAAAGATAGTATTTCGAATAAACTAAACGAAGTTGTCATTACTCAGAATAAAAAAACCTTTACGAACACAAACGGAAATATTAAAGTAGATGTTGCCAATTCAATTTACAATTCAATTCCTAATGCTGTTGATTTACTGGCAAAATTACCAACCGTTCAGGTAAGTTCTGACCAGGAAAGTATTACAGTTGTTGGAAAAGGAAATCCGTTGATTTATATTGACAATCAAAAAGTTGGGATAAACGATTTGAATGCTTTGGCTGTCGCCGATATTAAAACCATCGAAATCATTCAGAATCCATCTTCTAAATACGAAGCAGAAGGTCGTTCGGTAATTTTGATTACCAGGAAATTTAGTAAAAAAGATAGTTTTAGAACAGAGATATCTGAAGTGGCATCATTCAAAAAAACTTTAATAATTACCTCGGATTTAATTCGAATTTTAAAAAGAATAAATTGGAGTTGAAAGCAAATTTTAATTACAATCGATTGAATCCGTGGGAAGGCCATAGTATTGATTATCAAATTCCAACTGCAGAAATTGCTTCTAAATATGATGTAACGGCCACTACAAAAAGAAATCAATATGTTTTTGGTGCCGGCTTGTTTTACAAAATAAATGAAGACGATTATTTTTCGTTTAGCATCAATAGTAAGTTACAATCTGATACTTTTCCCATTAATACCATAACCGATAATAAGAATAAAGAGGTTGTAAATAACGTGGTGACTTTTACGGATAATGACAGCAAAAAGAATTTTGTAAACTCCTTTTTTAATTATCAAAAGAAAACAAAATCAATTGACACACAGATTTTTACGGGTTTTCAATATTCTAATTTCGATCAGGGATTGTTTACCGAAGTAAATAATAATTTTAATGATACCCAATTTGAATTAGATCAAATCAGAGATCAAAAATTTCAAATTAATTATTTCTCAGGAAGAATTGATATCGAGAAAAAACTTAAAAATGACATGAAATTTGAGTTGGGAGGATTGTATTCATCGGCAAATTCTAAATCTGATGTGGCTATTTTTTATACCGAAACCAATCAAAACGATTTAAGCTATTATGACTTTAGAGAAGAAAATTTATCCGGATATACACAATTGTCAGGAAAAATTAAAAAAGTCGATTTCTCTCTTGGTTTTAGGGTTGAAAACTCCACTGTAAAGGGGAAATTCAGAACAGATGAATTGCCATTATTGGATAAAAAATACACTAATTTTTTCCCGAAAGCACAGTTTACGTTTCCAATTGACAGCGTTAAAAGTATTTCTGTAAACTATGCCAGAAGTATTTCAAGACCTAATTATTCGTCTCTAAGTCAGGGATCAACTTATATAAATCCTTATTTTTTATATGCCAGAAATATTAATTTGGGACCAACAATTATTAACGAAATTTCGACCACTTTTCAATATCACGATAAATCTGTTAAATTGAGTTATACTAACGCTAAAGACCCTGTATACAATAGTTTTTCATTCGATGATCAAAATAATGTAATGACTTTTAAGGATATTAATTTTGATAAAAGTTCTGGATTTACAGCTGATTTTACATTGCCATTCACGTACAAATTCTGGACAACAACCAATTCTTTGATTTTTATTTTAGAAAAGATTGAAGATCATTCGGCGGCATTTATGGCTTCAAAACCTTATTTTTATTATACTTCAAATAACGAATTTAAACTTCCAAAAGACTATTCTTTAGTTTTAAATTTCTGGGGATTAACGAAACAATATACAGGCGTTTTTATCACAAATCCCAGATTTATAATGGATATGGCGGTTTCAAAAACATTCTATAAAAAATGGAATTGTACTTTAAGCTGTAATAACATTTTTAAAAATAATATTGAAACTGAAGAATTCACGATCAATACTATTAATTCTAAAGCACGATATGTTGTAGATAATCATTTGATTTCTATAGCGATAAAATATTCTTTTGGAAAAGTAAAAGAAACAGAATTTAGAGAGAGAAACAACGACGGAAATCAAAGCAGAGTTAATTAGGATTAATTTACCGCAAAGAACGCAAAGGTTTTTCGCAGAGTTGACTAAGATTTAAGTTGTGTTTACACAATCAAAGTTCGCAAAGCTTTGCGAACTTTGTCTTTTACATAAACTTAAAGTAAAAAAACTTAGCGGTCTTTGCGGTAAAAACACTTAGTAAAACGAAATTATCCTTCATCTTCTTCTGTTATTTTTAGAGGTGAATCATCAGGAAGTTCTTCATCATCATCTGTAGAATTTAATTCGAAGAAACTAAAAAACGAACCACCGTAACTTTTCTGAAAAGAGAAATTACTTAAATGCTCCATTTTGGTGTATTTAGAATGTTCGATAATCATCATTCCGTCGTCGTGAAGCAAATCTCTTTCGAAAACAGTTAAAACAATTTTTTCAAAAGCAGCCTGATCTAAACCGTAAGGCGGATCGGCAAAAATAATGTCGTACGATGTTTTGCAGTTTTCGAGAAATTTATAAACATCACTTTTGGTTGCTGCAATATCAAAATCATATTCTGATGAAACCTGCTTGATGAATTTTACACACCCAAAATCGCCATCAACAGACGTAATTGGTGCGCTTCCGCGTGAAGCGAATTCAAAACTAATATTGCCGGTTCCCGAAAATAAATCTAAAATCTTTAAGCCGTCAAAACTAAAATGATTATTTAAAACATTAAATAATGCTTCTTTACTCATGTCAGTCGTAGGTCTTACAGGAAGATTTTTTGGTGGGAAAATGCGGCGCCCTTTGTATTTTCCTGAAATGATTCTCATGATTGAAATAAGATATAATGTTTTTGATTCTGAGCAGTTGAAAAGTTGTTTTTTTCTTGTAATGTGCTTACATCCAAGAATGAAACGTTACGAATGTATTTGTATGCGATGGCGTAATAAGCATCATTTTTTTCGATTGTTCCCAATAATTCAAGCGGAAAACTTTCCGGGTTTAAACCCAATTGTTCGGCAGTAAAAAGCAAATAATAAATAAAATCGGTTGGGGTTTGATATTCAAACGAATTAAATAATAATAGCTTTTGATTTTGAACCACGATAATTTCAAAATGACCAACATTAAAATTGACAATCATTTTTTTATCATCATTATTTTTTGACGCTTCTAAAACTTTCTCGATTAAAATACTATTGGCATGTTTGTAATCAAACGAACCAACCTGATCAATCAGGAAATTATTGATGTTTACATACGGAATGTAAACAGAATTCATTTCGTACTTTGAAATTTGATCGTATGTAAAGAAATCAGTTTCAAAAACTTTGGTTGTATATTGTAAATAACTTCCCAGATAATGTTCGTCAAAAAGAGCTGAAGGCACAAAAGTTGAAAGATTGTTATTGTGAATAACTATAATTTCGTCGTAAGTATCCTTTAATTCAGCAAATTTTTTAAAATTATCGTGATATAAATCTTCTATTTTAGCTATTTTCTGTGAAGGATCGAAACGAACTTCATTAAAAGATGTAATCGTATTATTGAGTGTGTCAAAACAACAAAATGAAAATCCGGTCAGGGATACCTGAATCGAAAGTTTTTTGTATTTTTTTGATGTAATATTAGTATTTTGTAAAGACATAACTTGATTTACAATTCGTTACCTGCTTTAGAGTCAAGAAAGAATTTAATTCGAAGACAAACTTACAAATTAAAAAGCAACAATAATAATTGCAATTTCAAAAATCATTTTAATATGCAGTTTAAGCCAATGTTAAGATTTTTTCCGCCATATAAGCTATATAAGTTCAATTAAGTAGAGTTGCGCAGTAAAGCTTATCATTAAAAAGAGATTTAAGAAGACATAGCGAGAAATTAAATGAACTTATATAACTTATATGGTAAAAAATTTATTGATTTTTGAAATTGGCATTTGCCATTTAAAAAACCGTACTTTGTATTTCAATTTTTCCCTATGAATTCATCATTGTTTTACGGCGTTTTACAAAAAAGATTTCCATTTGCACCAACTTACAAGCAGGATATTTTTTTCAAAAAATCGCTATTTTTTTAACCGATACGCATAACGATACCATTTTTGTATTGAAAGGATATGCCGGAACGGGAAAAACAACTGTGATTTCGACTATTGTAAATAATCTTGGCGATATCAATAAAAAATTTGTTTTGCTTGCACCAACCGGACGAGCTGCAAAAGTCATTGCCAATTATTCGAATACGCCTGCATTTACGATTCATAAAAAAATTTATTTTCCTAAAAAATCGTCGGGTGGAGGAGTGGCTTTTACCAAACAAGTCAACAAGCATAAAAACACGATTTTTATTGTCGATGAGGCTTCGATGATTTCAGACAGTACTTTAGACAGTGGTTCGCTTTTGGATGATTTGATTAATTATGTGTATTCAGGAACCAATTGCAAAATGATTCTTTTGGGCGATACGGCGCAGTTACCTCCTGTGAATTTAGATATTAGTCCGGCGCTTGATATTCAGACTTTGGGCGTTCATTATGATAAAGAAATCGAACATATAGAACTTGATGAAGTTATGCGTCAGGAAGAAAGTTCCGGAATTTTATTTAATGCGACGGAACTACGTGAATTGCTGAAAGAAAGTTTTATTACAGAGTTTAAATTCAATGTAAAAAAATTCAAGGATATTGTTCGTTTAACCGATGGATATGATATTCAGGATGCGATAAACACGGCGTACAGCAATTATAGTATTGAAGATACTGCTTTTATTGTTCGCTCAAATAAACGAGCCAATCAGTATAATGAACAAATTAGAACCCGAATTTTGTTTAAAGAAAGCGAACTTTCGGTTGGTGATTTTTTGATGGTAGTGAAGAATAATTATTTCTGGCTAAAAGAAACCGATGAAGCCGGATTTATTGCCAACGGAGATATTATCGAAGTATTGGAACTCTTCGGAATTCAGGAATTATACGGATTTAATTTTGCCAAAGTAAAAATCAGAATGGTCGACTATCCGGATCAGAAACCTTTTGAAACGGTTTTGCTTTTGGATACGATTAAAAGTGAATCTCCATCATTAACCTACGAAGAATCAAATCGTTTGTATGAAGAGGTGATGAAAGATTATGAAGATGAAAGTACAAAATACAAGAAATTCCAGAAAGTAAAAGAAAACGAATATTTTAATGGTTTGCAGGTAAAATTCTCCTACGCCATAACGTGTCACAAATCGCAAGGAGGGCAGTGGGATACGGTTTTTATCGAGCAGCCGTATTTACCAAACGGAATCGATCGCGATTATATCAGATGGCTTTATACCGCTATGACGCGCGCCAAAAATAAATTATATTTGATAGGATTTAAAGATGAGAGTTTTGAGGAATAAAAACACGAATTTCACTAATTTTCACGAATTATTTTAGATTAAGATTTGTGAAAATTAGTGCAATTCGTGTTGAATATCTAATACTATATGACAACACTAAACGACTTACATTCGATTTCGTCTACGTTTTCGAATACAGATAAAATGCCGGTTTTGTTTTTAGGGCACGGCAGTCCGATGAATGCAATTGAAGAAAATCAGTTTGTGGCGGGTTTTCGTGATTTGGCCAAAACCTTACCGCAGCCAAATGCCATTTTATGTGTTTCGGCGCATTGGTTTACCAACGGTACCAAAGTTACTTCGATGCAAATGCCAAGAACAATTCATGATTTTGGAGGTTTCCCGCAAGCACTTTTTGATGTGCAATATCCCGCAAAAGGAAGTCCGGAATTGGCCGTTGAAACTAAAAAAATATTAGAACCGGTAAATGTTGATTTAGACGAGCATTGGGGTTTAGATCACGGTGCCTGGAGCGTTATCAAACATTTATATCCTGAGGCAAATGTTCCTGTAATTCAGTTGAGTATAGATTACACCAAATCGGGGCAATATCATTTTGAGTTGGCACAGAAGTTACAATCGTTACGTCATAAGGGAGTTTTAATTATCGGAAGCGGAAATATCGTGCATAATCTTCGTTTGGTAGATTTCAGAAATTTTGATAAAGATAATTATGGTTATGATTGGGCAATCGAAGCACGCGAAACCGTTAACAATTATTTGTTAGATGGAAACTTTCAGCCTTTAATAGATTTCGAAAAAATGAGCAAAGCTGTACAGGTTGCGATTCCAACTCCGGATCATTATTTGCCTTTGTTGTACACTTTAGGCTTAAAAGAAAAATCAGAAGAATTGAGTTTGTTCAATGATAAATTACTGGCTGGTTCGTTAAGTATGACCTCAGTAAAAATTATGTAAAAAAACTCTGTGAATCTCTGTGAAAACCTTTGTGAATCTCTGTGGTAAAATTGTAACGCAAAGTTGCACGAAGATTTTTACAAAGATTCACAAAGAAGAAAATAAATTAAAAAATAGTAGAATGAGAATAATAGCTGTAATTCCGGCGCGATATGCATCAACACGTTTTCCTGCAAAATTGATGCAGGATCTGGGAGGTAAAACGGTAATTTTAAGAACTTACGAAGCTTCTGTAGCTACAAATTTGTTTGATGATGTATTTGTTGTAACCGATTCAGATTTAATATATGATGAAATTGTTTCTCATGGTGGAAAAGCTATTATGAGCATCAAAGAACACGAATCCGGAAGCGACAGAATTGCAGAAGCCGTTGCAAATCTTGATGTTGATATCGTGGTGAATGTACAGGGTGATGAACCTTTTACAGAAGCCGGACCTCTTGAGCAGGTTTTATCAGTCTTTAGAAATGATGAAGATCGTAAAGTTGATTTGGCTTCGCTTATGCGTGAAATTACAGATGAAGACGAAATCAATAATCCTAACAATGTGAAAGTGGTTGTTGATCAATCGCAATTTGCATTGTATTTTTCAAGATCGGTAATTCCGTATCCAAGAGATACAGCTGTTGGAGTTCGTTATTTTCAGCATATTGGTATTTATGCTTTTAGAAAACAAGCTTTATTAGATTTTTATAGTTTACCTATGAAATCTTTAGAAGCTTCTGAAAAGTTAGAGCAGCTTCGTTACTTAGAATTCGGAAAACGTATTAAAATGGTGGAGACAACCCATGTTGGAATTGGGATAGATACAGCTGAGGATTTAGAAAAGGCGAGAACTATCTTGGCATCTAAATAGATTGCGAGATGGCACGCTGATGACGCTGATTCGCTAAAGCGGAGACGCTGATTTTGACGGATTTTTTAGTTTAATTTATACGTATTTCGTGTCATTTCGACGGAGGAGAAATCACATAAAGTGAAGACACAGAGTACGTCGCTCTCCGGATGTGATTTCTCCTCCGTCGAAATGACAAACGTTAGATAAAAAAGCAAAAAGCTCCAATTTGGAGCTTTTTTTATATCGAAAACCAAATCAAAATCCCTAGTATAAAACAGGAAATTTAGAAGGATTTGCTTCATTCATCATGCTGTATACTTTCTCGAAAATGTCTTCTGTAGAAGGTTTAGAGAAGTAATCACCATCAGTTCCGTAAGCAGGTCTGTGGGCTTTTGCGGCAAGAGTTTGTGGTTTGCTGTCTAAGTATTTGTAAGCGTCTTGTTCTTCCAGAATTTGTTGAAGAATATAAGCTGAAGCTCCTCCAGGAACATCTTCGTCGATTACTAAAAGACGGTTTGTTTTGGCAATACTTTTTACAATATCCTTATTAATATCAAACGGAAGTAAAGATTGAATATCAATCACTTCGCAATCAATTCCTAAATCTAATAATTCAGTTGCTGCCTGTTCTACCAATCTTAAAGTAGATCCGTAAGAAACCAAAGTAATATCTGAACCTTCTTTTAATGTTTCAACAACACCAATTGGTGTTTTGAATTCACCAAAATTTAAAGGCGTTTTTTCTTTTAAACGATAACCATTTAAGCATTCAATTACTAAAGCAGGTTCATCACACTCTAAAAGCGCGTTGTAAAAACCAGCTGCCTGTGTCATATTTCTTGGAACCAAAACATGAATTCCGCGAATAGCGTTAATGATCATTCCCATTGGAGAACCAGAATGCCAGATACCTTCTAAACGGTGCCCGCGGGTTCTGATAATTAATGGTGCTTTTTGTTTCCCAACAGTTCTGTATTGAAGTGTAGCCAAATCATCACTCATGATTTGAATGGCATACAGTAAATAATCTAAATACTGAATTTCGGCAATTGGTCGTAAACCTCTCAAAGCCATTCCAATTCCCTGACCAATAATAGTAGCTTCACGAATACCAACATCGGCAACACGAAGTTCTCCATATTTTTCCTGCATCCCTTCAAGGCCTTGATTTACGTCTCCAATGTTTCCAACATCTTCACCAAAAATCAAAGTTTCAGTATATTTAGTAAACAAGGCATCAAAGTTATCACGTAAAATCATTCTTCCGTCCAGATCTGCTTTTGCATCATCTGCATATTTAGGAAGCACTTTTTTTACAGAAAACACATTCTTGTCTGATTCAGAATATAAATTACTGCTGAATCTTCCCTGTGTTATTCCAATATAGTTTGTAATCCAGTTTGATAAAAGAACTTTACTGTTTGGAACTTCAATAAAGCGTAAAATCTTTCTTGCAATGGCAAGCATTTCTTTTTTCAAAGGCGATTTTATAGCGCTTAATTCGGAGATATATTTTTGAATTCTTTCTTTATGGTTGATACTTGCTTCAGCAATTTGCTCCAGTAAAGCCAAAAGATTCTTTTGATCTTCAATAATAGGGTTGATGAAAGAATTCCACGCTTCTTTTTTAGCCTCAAGAATTTCTTTTTTGATTTCAAAATCAATTTCAGTCAATTCTTCAGGTGATGCAATATTAATGGCAATCATCCATAAACGCATTTGACGAATACAGTCAAAATCTCTTTCCCAAGCCAGTCTTTCTCCGTTTTTATAACGTTCGTGAGAACCAGAAGTAGAGTGACCCTGTGGTTGTGTTAATTCATTAACGTGAATTAAAACCGGAACGTGTTCTTCTCTTGCAACTGCTGCGGCTCTTTCATAAGTCGAAACCAGTTCAGCATAATCCCATCCTTTAACTCTAAAAATTTCATACCCTTTCGCATCTTCGTCGCGTTGGTATCCTTTTAAAATTTCAGATATATTTTCTTTTGTAGTTTGATGTTTGGCATGAACCGAAATCCCGTATTCATCATCCCATACACTCATAACCATCGGAACCTGTAAAACTCCGGCAGCATTTATAGTTTCAAAAAACAAACCTTCAGATGTACTTGCGTTACCGATAGTTCCCCAGGCAACTTCGTTTCCGTTTACAGAAAATTTGTCTTTAATAGTAATACCATCAACATTTCTGTAAATTTTAGAAGCCTGGGCCAATCCCAATAATCTTGGCATTTGTCCGGCTGTAGGAGATATATCTGCGCTTGAATTTTTTTGTTGTGTTAAGTCTTTCCATGAACCGTCTTCGTTCAGACTGTGCGTTACAAAGTGTCCGCCCATTTGCCTTCCGGCAGACATTGGATCATATTCTAAATCGGTGTGTCCGTATAAACCTGCGAAAAATTGCTTTGGAGTCAATTCGCCAATAGCCATCATAAAAGTTTGGTCGCGATAGTATCCGGAACGGAAATCTCCGTTTTTAAAGGCTTTTGCCATAGCAAGCTGTGGCACTTCTTTTCCGTCACCAAATATTCCAAACTTGGCTTTTCCTGTCAATACTTCTTTACGGCCTAAAAGACTACATTCACGGCTTGTAACCGCAATTCTGTAATCTTTCATTACTTCTGTTTTGAAATCTTCGAAAGTAAGTGTAGTATTGTTGTGTTCTTTAATCATAATCTCAAATGGGTCATGTTACGCAGCAAAATTAATTAAAAAGTATCAATAATCATAATTCATTAAAATAAATATAATTTAATTATTTATAATTAAATTGCTAAAACTACGTATATTTTTTGTGTAATATTTAAGTTTTTTCTGCTTCTAATAACAATAATTTATGTTTTTGTGTAAAATTTATTGAATTAAAACCATTTTCGGGTAAAAAGTGTGACTAATGTTTTTGGAGAGAGTGTAACCACAAATCTAATTTTTTCATTGTATTTGTTCTGAGAAATCTCCCAGCCGTTATTGGAGTAAACCGGAAAATAAACTTCAAAATAATCCGTTACCAAATTCAATCTTATACCGCTATCATATATAAAACGTTCATTTTCATGTGTGTTTTTCATAAAACCAAGATCTCCGTAAACTTCAATCCAGTTCCAGATCGAGTAACTGGCATTTAAAGTTGTCATCCATTTATCGGCATATCGGGGTTCTATTTTTGACTTAAAACCACCTTCTGCCATTACATATTGCTGACTAAAAAATCCGGTGCTTTCTGATCTTCCGTAAAAATTATAATCAAATAAATAATCAGTTGGACGATCTAAACCGAAACTAAAATAATCTGAATTGGTTGTGTTGTATAAAAAACTTCCGGCATATAATCTCAAATTCAATTTTCGATTATTATCAAATAATCTTCTGTATTCTACTTCTGCTGCCAATTTTCCAAAATCACTTGAAAACTGTACATCAGTCATAAAATTAAAATGATTGATTAATTCGGTCTTTGTGTTCGAATACCGGGCGTTGAAAATAGAATAGTTTGGTTTCGAATTATCGGTTATATAAGTACTTGCTTCGCGATTTACAATAACCTGGCGCAACAAAATCAATTGTTTTCTGTTGTCCCTGAAATTTTCTTCCCGAATTCGAAACTGAACCATCGGATTCAATCTAAAATAAGTAGCATCGGGAGCATAATGAAAATAATTCTGACTGATAGAGTAACGTACATTATAAAGTGTGCTGTTTCTGTAATATTGGCTGTATGAAAAAGCAGATGAACCCGTTAAAGTTTCCGTATTAATCGAATATGTTGGATTAATATCAAAATTAAAGGGCTTGTCGAGTATTGTTTTATTATGAAAACGGATTCCCGGCATAAAACCATCATATAAATTATAAGTAAGCGTTGGAATGTATAAAATCTGATTGTAATACGGATCTTCCAGATCTTTGGCAAAATTAAATTTTATCGGACGGTTTGTAACCACCAGACTTTTTAATGATTTCCAGTTATTTCTTTGGTTGTACTCCGGAACTTCATTGTCATAATTAATTACAATTTTATCCGCATTTTTTCGTCCAAATGTATAAGTTGTATCCTTGTTTTTAGGTTCAATCCATTCTTTAAAAACGACCTCATTTTTCTTGATTCCGTACACAGGAATTGGAGCATAAATACCGGTTTTGTTTTTTATAGAAAATTGTACACTATCTTTTGTTCTCGAAACATTCGAGAATTTGTAGTCGATAATATCGCGGGAATCAATTATAGTTTTAAAAAACCAATCGATATTTTTAGGGCTTTTTTTGAGTAATATTTCTTCAAAATCATATCGGTTTGTCTGTTTCGTTTTATTCAAATTATAAAATTCCTGAACACTTTCAGGAACAACACCATTATTTAAATAATCATCCAGATAGCTTAAACTTAAACCTGCGCGATATTTACTGGCAATTTGCTCATTAAATTTTATCAGTGTATTTTTTGGGTCACCAAGAGGCTGATCGAGATTTTTTCTGGCCATCAGCATATAATAATAGCTGTATTGCTCATTAAAAGATAAGTTGGTAATATTATAACTTTTAAAAAGCTTCATGTCCGAAAGTTTTCCTAACATCTTTTGATCCAGATGTTGTTCTTCCATAAATTTCATCATGGCATAGATCTGAATTCCGTCATAAACCCAATTGTCTTTTCTGGGGTCCAGTCGTAGACTATTCTTTAAATAATTGTTCAGATACGTTTTTAAGAAAGTAATTTCGAAGATAAAATCATCCGGAAAGGGACTAATAAATGATGGCAACTGATTTAGTCCATAAAATGGATTTCGATCATAATCTGCCTGAGAAACGGTAATTTTTTGATGTGGATATTCTCCAATAAACTCACTCGCAAAAGTCACCACTCTATTGATGATAATTGCTTTTTGAATATCGCTGATTTTTTTACTTTTTAAATCCGAAAGAATCTCTAAAGAGTCATTGGTATAACTTCTAAAAGTATTTTGTCTTTCAATAAAAAAGTTAAAATCAGTTCTGTTCGATCCTGAAAAAAGATAAGAAGTATAAGAAGGGTTCGAATTGTCTTTTGAAACCGAATTCAAATCAGTAGTAATCGAATATTCATTCGGAATTTTTATTTCAATCTCATAATCTGTACTTGCATTTGCAATATCATCGAGATTAAAATTATTGTTTGTCACAAAACTATGATTTTCATAGCGTGATGGGCTTAAAAACCAGTTTTTAAACTCATTCCGCCATTTTGATCAAAACCATAATGCGTAAATTTATCACTCGGAATTTTAGAAATGTAAGTAAGATGAAGTTCGATTTTTTCACCAGGAAGCAGGTTTTGCTTCAGTTTTACGATAATAAAATCCGGGTTTTTATCGGTTCTTTCCCATTCAAAAGCCAAATTATTAGAATCAGAAAGATTTAAAATCGTAGTATTTCCTCTTTCGGCTGCCTTCGCTAAATGAAAACCTCTGTAAAATTCATCCGAAAAACGTTTAGCCAAAGGCGTATTTTTATCAGAGAAAGCATTATTCCAGTCATTCAAAACAATCGTACTCAAAGAATCATTTGAAGTATTATAAAATGTGATATCTTGTTTTATATTCAATGTTTTAAGCTCAAGATTCACAGCTACTTCCATCTTAGATTGATGCTGTGAGTAGTGTTTTATCGAGCTGAATAAAACTAAAATAACTAAAATGTTTCTATAAAATGGCTTCAATGATGGCTTGGTGTTAAAGGATATCACTTAAATTACGTGCATAAACTCGTTTTGGTTTTTTGTAAAAATAGCATAAAAAAAGCTGTTTTAAAAAACAGCTTTCATTTTTTGTAAGACTTAACGTTATTTGCTCATTCAGGCAAATTTATGTCTATTTATTAAACTTAGATTAACTTAAGTTGCTATATAATTTAAAAATTAGAAGTTAGGACTTAAATCGTATTTCTTGTAGAATTTATCCAGAACGTCAACTACTTCATCTTCAGTGTCTACGATTTTAAATAAGTTTAAATCATCAGGACTTACAGTTTGCATTTTTTCAACCAAAACTGTTTTTACCCAATCAATCAAACCAGACCAAAATTCAACACCAACTAATATAATTGGGAATTTTCCAATTTTTTTGGTCTGAATTAACGTTATCGCCTCAAACATTTCGTCAAGAGTTCCAAAACCTCCAGGCATCACCACAAAACCTTGCGAATATTTTACGAACATTACTTTCCTCACAAAGAAATAATCGAAATTCAGGTTTTTATCGTGGTCAATATAAGGGTTAAAGTGTTGCTCAAAAGGTAGTTCGATGTTTAAACCAACCGAAGTTCCACCACCTAAATGTGCGCCTTTATTTCCGGCTTCCATAATTCCCGGCCCTCCGCCTGTAATTACGCCATAACCGGCTTTACTAATTTTGTAAGCAATTTTTTCGGCCAATAAATAGTATTTATCCTCTGGTTTTGTTCTAGCCGATCCAAAAATCGAAACACAAGGACCAATACGCCCCATGCTTTCGTAACCGTTTACAAACTCAGCCATGATTTTAAAAATCGCCCAGCTGTCATTGGTTCTGATTTCATTCCACGTTTTTTGTTTCAAACGGTCCTGAATTACTTTATCCTCATCATTATCAAAATCTTCTAATCTCATTTTAGGTATTTTAATTATTTATATTTTTATTTCTAGCTGTGTCTTTTTTATTATTGTCATCCTGAGCGTAGTCGAAGGAAGGAGCTGATTCCTGCTGTCCGCTATATCTTTTGTGCCGAACCCCGGCACAAAAGGATGCCTCCCGAAGCTTCGGGACCATCAGGGCTAGGGCACTCGTTTTCAATAGAAACATTGTTTTGTAAAAAAGAATTGTCTTTTAATTAATATGTTTGTTCCTCAATTGATTTAGTAATGTTGCTTTTAACTTTTCCGGTATGTTCAGTAGTTTTCGATTCAATCAGCATTATTAAACATTCGTCAATGGATGAAACCCTGTGATTTACGCCTTTTTTTACAACAAATAAATCGCCTTTTTTCATAGTAAAAGAGGGTTCGTTTTCAATCTCCATTAAAAGTTCACCATCAACAATGTAAAATAATTCATCTTCATTTTCGTGATTATGCCACGGAACTTCCTGACCTTTTATTTTAGCTACTTTAATATATTGATCGTTTACTTCATCAATTATTTTAGGCGAAAAATATTGGTCTACGTTACTGAATTTCTCTTTTAGATTCATAGATTTTATCTTAACCTTTCAAAATCAAATAAGCTTTGACAAAAAGGGCGTACTAAATTAGTGCTTTTTTTAAGAATTGTCACAAGAATGTCCATTTATTAATTTAAATGTAACATTTAAAACAGAAGGCTTTTGGATTGTTGTTCATTATCAAATGATTAATGAAATCAGAAAAATATGTCGTTCCTATGGAACTTGGTTGTATGGTATATTATATTTTCAACGGATTTAATTCGTTGCTACCAATATGTAGTTCCTACGGAACTTAGACATATTGATTTTCATTTAATGGAATAATTAGGAAGTTTCGGAATGACAAAAATACGCAGAGTAACATTGAATTTCAACCTTTGTCAAAGTTTAAAACTTTGACAAAGGTATCATTGCAAACATATTATGCCTCTAATTCTTTTTTCAAAAACTTAGCCGTATAGCTTTTTTTATTTTTTGCTACTTCTTCAGGAGTTCCTTTGGCGATCAATTGTCCACCACCTTTTCCTCCTTCAGGGCCAATATCAATAATGTAATCGGCAAGTTTAATAACATCCATATTATGCTCAATTACCAGAATTGTATTTCCTTTATCGACCAATTTATTGATAACATCCATTAATACACGAATATCTTCAAAATGCAAACCGGTTGTAGGTTCATCAAGAATATAGAATGTGTTTCCGGTATCTTTTTTAGACAATTCTCCGGCCAATTTTATACGTTGAGCTTCTCCGCCGGAAAGTGTTGTACTTTGCTGACCAAGTGTAATATATCCTAAACCAACATCCTGAATTGTTTTTACTTTTCGGTAAATCTTCGGAATATTTTCAAAAAACGGAACTGCTTCATCGACTGTCATATTCAACACATCCGAAATAGATTTTCCTTTGTATCGAATTTCCAGTGTTTCTCTGTTAAAACGTTTTCCCTGACATGTTTCACATTCTACATAAACGTCCGGTAAAAAGTTCATTTCAATAGTTCGAACTCCGGAACCTTCACAGGTTTCGCAACGTCCGCCTTTTACATTAAAACTAAAACGTCCGGCTTTGTAACCACGAATCATACTTTCAGAAGTCATGGTAAACAAGTTTCTGATTTCGGTAAAAACCTCAGTGTAAGTCGCTGGATTTGAACGTGGCGTTCTACCAATCGGACTTTGATCTATATCAATTACTTTATCAATATGTTCAAGACCTTCAATCTTTTTATAAGGTTGTGGTTTTTTCACGCCATTAAAATAATAAGCGTTCAAAATAGGGTAGAGCGTTTCGTTAATTAAAGTCGATTTTCCACTTCCCGAAACTCCCGTAACACAAATCAATTGTCCTAAAGGCAATTCAATAGAAACGTTTTTTAGATTATTTCCGGTTGCTCTGGTTAGTTTTAAAAACTTTCCGTTTCCTTTTCTGCGTTCTTTCGGAATTTCTAATTTCATTGTACCATTCAAATATTGAGCGGTAATCGTGTTCGATTTTAAAGTTTCTGCAGGCGTTCCAATACTAATGATTTCTCCACCGTATTTTCCAGCTTTCGGACCTATATCAATTACATAATCTGCTGTTTCGATCATGTCTTTATCATGTTCAACAACAATAACAGAGTTTCCAATATCACGTAATTGTTCCAGCGATTTAATCAGTTTTTCGTTGTCTCTTTGGTGCAAACCAATACTTGGCTCATCCAGAATATACAAAACACCAACTAACTGTGAACCAATTTGTGTTGCCAGACGAATACGCTGCGCTTCACCTCCAGAAAGTGATTTTGAACTTCGGCTTAAAGCCAGATAATTCAAACCAACATTCATCAAAAAGTTCAAACGATCTTTTATTTCTTTTACGACTTCTGATGCAATCAAAAGTTGTTTGTCTGTTAAATGACTATTTAAATCCTGAAACCAGGTCGTTAAATCAGAAATATCCATATCACATAATTCGGTGATATTTTTTCCATTAACTCTAAAAAACTGTGCTTCTTTTTTCAAGCGTGAACCTTCGCAAACCGGACAATTTACTTCGTCCATAAAGTCTTTTGCCCAGCGTTTTATAGTTGTCGAAGCGCTTTCATCATATTGATTTTTAATGAAATGTGAAATTCCTTCAAAATCTATTTTATAATCTCTTGTGACACCTAGGTCTTTTGAGTTTACGGTGAATTTGTCCTTTCCACCGTGAAGAATCATATTCATGGCTTCTTCCGGAATTTTTTCAATCGGATCGGTTATTTTAAACCCAAATTTTTCTCCAATAACTTCTAATTGCTTAAAAATCCAGGACGATTTATATTCGCCAAGCGGAGCAAAACCACCGCTTTTTATTGATAATTTAGGATTTGGAATAATCTTTTTGATGTTGATTTCGTGAACCGTTCCCAATCCGTTGCAATGCGGACAAGCTCCTTTTGGAGAGTTAAACGAAAACAAATTTGGTTCTGGATTTTGATAGGAAATTCCGGTTGTAGGACACATCAAATTTCTACTGAAATAACGAACTTCATTTGTATCCTGATCTAAAATCATCAAAACATTTTCACCGTGATGCATCGCAGTATTAATACTTTCGGCCAATCGTTTTTGATTGTCTTCAGTATTTTCGATCAACATTCGGTCAACAACAATTTCAATGTCGTGGGTTTTATAACGATCCAGTTTCATTCCCGAAACTAAATCCTGAACTTCACCATTTACACGAACCTTTAGGAAACCTTGTTTGGTGATTTGCTGGAATAATTCGGCATAATGCCCTTTTCTGGCTCTAATAATCGGAGCCAAAATATTGATACGTTTTCCGTTGAAATCCTGCATAATCAAATCCTTAATCTGATCATCAGAATAGGAAACCATTTTTTCGCCTGTGTTGTAACTGTAAGCATCAGCTCCACGAGCGTATAAAAGTCTTAGGAAATCATATATTTCAGTAATAGTTCCAACGGTTGAACGCGGACTTTTACTTGTTGTTTTTTGTTCAATCGCAATTACAGGCGAAAGTCCGTCGATTTTGTCAACATCAGGACGCTCCAAGCCGCCAAGAAACTGTCTGGCATACGCCGAAAATGTTTCAACATAACGACGCTGTCCTTCGGCATAAATAGTGTCAAACGCCAAAGATGATTTTCCCGAACCTGAAAGACCGGTAATAACAACCAGTTTTTCACGCGGAATGGAAATGTCTATATTTTTTAGATTATGAACTCTTGCACCAAGAACTTCAATAGTATTGTCTTTTTCTAACATAATTTTGAGCAAAACGCAAAGTTACCACTTTGATTTGTTCTTTTAGTACTCGAAAACAAAACTTTATGTTACAATTAGTAACAAAAAACGCTAACCTAAGTTAGCGTTTTCTTTTTCGTGTAAGCATATATTCGTCTATGGCTTCTTTGGTTGTATACCAGTTTCGACCTTCTTTATAAGCGTCTATTTTTCCTGTTCTGGCAAGTAAACTAATATATTCCTGACCGTAAGGAGTTTCTGGTTCGCTCACAATATTAATTATCGGTTGATAATCGTAACTGCTTCCCGGCATAGCGCTTAAGTAAATATTTAAAGTTCTCTCTAAAGCCTGACACATCAAAAGCGTTAATTTTTGATAATTGCCATTATTGGCCTGATTAAGCGCTTCGTAATATTTTTTTCTGTCATTTTTGAGGATAATTGCCGGTGGAAAACCACAACGCATCAACAATAAATTCATACTTAAACGAACGGTTCTGCCATTTCCATCAAAGAAAGGATGAATCCAGACTAATTTATGATGGTAAATTGTTGCGAGCTCAATATCGTTTAAACCCAACGGATTTGTATTGATGAAATCAATTAGTTCATCCAGATAATCTGAAACTTTATTGGCATTTGGAGGCATAAAATTAGCACCCGAAATTCTAACGCCTCCATTACGTAAACGTCCTGCAAAATCATCTTCAATAGAACGCAAGACCAATCCGTGAATTGAGAGAATGTCAATGCTTCTTAGTTTGTAAGTTTCATCAACAATTGAATATAGATAATCAATGGCTTTATCGTGATTGTGAGTTTCAAAATGTTCACGAAGTGATTTTCCCTTAATTGTAATTCCTTCCTGAATCACCATTTGGGTTTCGCGCAAACTCATTGTATTTCCTTCAATACTGTTTGAATTGTATGTCCATTCGAGAGATAAACTTTCGCGAATTTTATGTAAAGCGATATTCGGCAATGGTCTGCTGTTTTGCAAATCAAGCCTTTTTTGGTACAATCTATCAAAAGTTGATTGAAATTCTTCTCTGTATGTTACGTCTATATTCCACATAATCCCGCAAAGATACTTCTTAATATCGGATAATTCAAATTTTTAATCTATCCGATATTAAGGCTATTCAATAGTCATAGAACGCAACTTAGTTCGGTAAGCTTCGAGGGCAATAGATTTAGAAATAAAACCAAAATATTTTCCGTCGCGTAAGACAGGTATAAAGGCTGATTTTGATCTTTCGAATTTTGTCATAACCACTTCCATACTATCAAAAGAGGAAATAACTGCCGGAGGTATTTTCATTACATCTTTAATCAAAGTATATTTTACACGATATGGATTAAAAATAATTTCGCGTATATCATTAAAATGTACCACACCAACAAGTTCGTTTTCTTTCGTGACAACGGCAAAAACAACCTGATTAGAATGCGAAATAAGATCGACTAATTTTGTTAGATGTTCATCTGGAGAAACCGTTAAATAATCACATTGTATAATAGTGTCAATATCTAAAGTTGAAAGAATATTAGAATCTTTATTGCTCGTAAAAGCGTGCCCTTTTTTAGCCAGGTTTTTTACGTCAAGCGAATATTTTTCAAAACGTTTTGAAATTGCAAAACTTATCGAAGAAACAATCATAAGCGGAATCATTAAGCCGTAACCACCGGTAATTTCGGCAATTAAGAAAATTGCTGTAAGTGGCGCATGAAACAATCCGCTCAAAATACCGGCCATTCCAACCATAGTAAAATTACTAATCGGCAGTTTTGATAAACCAATCAAAGTAATAAATTTTGAAAAGAAATAACCCAAATACGATCCCATAAATAATGAAGGGGCAAAGTTTCCTCCATTTCCTCCACTTCCAAGGGTTAATCCGGAAGCGAATACTTTTACCATCATCGTGCATCCCACAAAAAGAAGTAAAATCCATTGGTTGTTTCTAAAATCAGCAAACAACGTATTGTCTAACAATTGTCCCGGGTCACTTTCTGATAGGGTTTTGATACTCTCATAACCTTCACCAAAAAGGGTTGGAAAAATAAAAATAAGCAACGCCAATAACGAAGAACCTATTAGGGCTTTTCTGTACGGCCCCATTTTTAAATTAGAAAAATAATGCTCAACCCTTTGAAAATTTCGGGCATAATAAACCGCAACAAAACCGGTTAAAACGCCTAAAAGAACATAAAAAGGAATGTTATGATAATTAAAAGTTTCTTGTTTTTTGAAAGACAATAAAATGCTTTCGTCTAATAAAATAGCAGAAACCAAAGCACCGGTCGCAGCCGAAATCATAATAGGGGTAAAGGCAGAAATACTAACATCTACCAATAAAACTTCGATCGCAAAAAGAACTCCGGCAATAGGAGCATTAAAAGCGGCTGAAATTCCTGCGGCAACTCCGCAGCCAATAAGTAAAGTTCTGTCTTTATAAGATAGTTTGTAGCCTTGAGCATAGTTTGATCCAAAAGCAGCTCCGGTTATTACAATTGGACTTTCTAATCCGGCAGAACCTCCCAAACCTACCGTTAAGGAACTCGTAATGATTTGGGCATACATTTGCTTTTTAGGAATAATACTTGCCTTTTTTGCAACAGCATATAAAATTTGTGAAGTACCTTTTTGAATCGTGCCATTCAAAACTTTTTTTACAACAAATACAGTTAGTAAAATACCAATTATGGGTAAAATACCATTAATGAAGTTTAATTTAAGGATTCCGTTTATATAGGTCGCAAAAGAGAAAACACTGTGGGCAAATGTTTTTAAAACAATTACAGCCAATGAGCAGGAAATACCAACTAATACACTTGATAAAAAAATAAATTGCTTTGGGGTCAATATAGATTGAGCTAAAGCAATAATGCTCTCTAGTCTGCGAAAAAGTTTTCTTAACATTATTTGTTTAAAAAGTTAGGTAAACTACAAATTTAGGGCATAGAATTCGAAAATGTAAATTATTTCCGTTTATTTTTTCAGAATTTAAAAACCAGAAGCCGCATCGTCTCCGCGAAAATCGGCACCTCCTTCAAGATTTTTGTTTGGTAAAACCAAAATAGCATCGACTTTACCAAGTACGGGAGTTGGTTTTTCGTTAATCAAATAACCTTTAGATTTTAATAGGTCTAAAGTTTTGATATCAAAAGCATCAGCTTCAAAATTAATAAGATCCGGTAACCATTGATGATGAAAACGTGGAGCATTTACAGCTTCCTGCATACTCAGTTTGTATTCGTAAACATTTAAAATAGTTTGCAAAACCGAAGTTATAATGGTAGATCCTCCAGGAGTTCCTACAACCATAAAAAGTTTTCCGTTTTTTTCTACGATTGTTGGCGTCATAGAACTCAACATACGTTTTTGAGGAGCAATACTATTCGCTTCGCTTCCGACCAGACCAAACATATTTGGAGATCCGGGTTTTGCACTAAAATCGTCCATTTCGTTATTCAGAAAGAAACCTAATTCGTCACAATAATATTTAGAACCGTAACCATCATTTAAGGTTGTAGTTGCAGCAATTGCATTACCAAATTGGTCTACTATTGAATAATGTGTGGTTTCGGTACTTTCATTATACGTTATTTTTCCTTCTTTTATTTCAGATGATAAACTGGCTTTTTTAACATTAAAAGTCGACATTCTATCTTTTAAATAGGTATCAGCTAGTAATGCTTTTACGGGAATTTTGACAAAATCCGGATCTCCCAAAAACTGACTTCTGTCAGCATAAGCTCTTCGTTCGGCTTCAACAATTATCTGAATTGCTTCTGGCGAATTATGACCCATTTTTGCCAAATCATAAGGAGTAATCATTTTCAGGATTTGCGCCAGACAAATTCCGCCGCTGCTTGGCGGTGACATCGAATTGATTTTTAAATCTTTATAATTAAACTGAAGCGGTTTTCTCCACTTGGCTTCGTATTTGGCGAGATCTTCAAGTGTAATAATTCCGCCTTTTTTCTTTAAGTAATCTACAAGAATTTTAGCGGTTTCTCCTTTGTAAAACTCATCCCGACCGTTTTTAGAAATTCGTTTTAATGTATTGGCAAGAGCAGGATATTTAATAGTATCTTTTTCTTTAAAATTAGTTGCCAAAAGCGTTGTAGAACCGTTTACTTTTACGATCGATTCCCGATAATTATTCATACTTTTTTCCTGCTTTTTGGTAACAATAACGCCTCTTTCGGCAAGAGCGATAACAGGTTTTAAGATTTCGGACATTGGTAATGAACCTAATTTTTTATGCACTGCAAAAACTCCTGCAATAGTTCCGGGAACACCAATGGCAAGCGCAGTTTCGGTACTTTTTCCTTTTATAACATTTCCATCTTTATCCAGAAACATATCTTTTGATGCTGCCAAAGGCGCTTTTTCACGATAATCTAAAGATCCAACTTCGCCGTTTGCTTTTCTGTAAACCATAAATCCGCCGCCGCCAATGTTTCCTGCAAAAGGAAAAGAAACTGCCAAGGCCAGTTCTGTACCAATCATGGCATCAAAAGCATTTCCGCCTTTTTTCATGATTTCAACCCCAATTTTTGACGCTTCTTCGCGGGCAGAAACCACCATCGCTTTTGAAGTTACTAATCCTGTTGGATTTGTAGAAATCTGAGCTGAGCAGCTAATATAAATAAGGCTTAATAAAAGCGTAATTTTCTTCATAATGATTGTAGTTTTTGACGGGCATGCAGTTTTATGTCTTCAAAAAACACGGTAAATTCCTGTTCAAAGTCGTCATAGAATTCTTTTAATTCTTCACTGGCAAATTGCATTTTTGATACATTTTTTGATCTTCTGTCCATTTGCGTTAAAATTTGATGAATTCCTTCAACGGTTCTGTAACTCAAAAGCCAATTTTGATCAATCATGTAGGGCATCATACCTTGCGTTTTTTCGGTCAAGATGGGATAATTTTCATGTAAGGAGCTGTAAAATCTATTAATGAAACTTTCGAGTTTTTCATCAGAATAATTAGACCAGTTTTTAGCTAAAAAATGATCGTAAACAATGTCTACAATCACCCCCGAATAATGATGGTATTTTTCATGTAACCGTTTGGTGCTTTGTCTGAAAATATCGTGGGAATCGGTATAAGTATCAATAAAACGATGCAAAATAATTCCTTTTTGAACATCTTCAGGAAAATGTTCAAATTGTTTTCCGCGAATTCCATCGGCCATAAAATTGCC
The DNA here is from genome assembly GCF_979258275.1 of Flavobacterium sp. AC274. Taxonomy (NCBI): domain Bacteria; kingdom Pseudomonadati; phylum Bacteroidota; class Flavobacteriia; order Flavobacteriales; family Flavobacteriaceae; genus Flavobacterium; species Flavobacterium sp. AC274. Next base: position 2,480,755 of record NZ_OZ409852.1, read on the forward strand.
AATTTTGATTAAATCATTTTCACCGGAAAGATATATGTGGGCAAGGAAGTTCATTCTTTATAAGTTGCTAAGTTTCTGAGAGGCTAAGATTCTAAGTTTTTCTTTTTTAAAGTTGCTACCAGAAACTTCGGGACTAAGAAATTAAGTTGTTTTAGTAAAAGTATGAAATCTTTTTTAAATCGTTTTAGAAGTAGACTTCACAATATAAACTTAACATTTTAGTTTATTTTTAGATCTTAGAATCTTAGCAACTTAGTCCCGACGCTTCGGGATAATAACTCTTTTAAAAAAATCTTAGTCACTTAGCATCATAGAACCTCAGTATCTTTTTTATATTTGTAACCGGTAACTATAACTCAAAAAAATGACTTTAATAAAATCAATTTCCGGTATTCGTGGAACGATAGGAGGAAAAGTAGGCGATAACCTGACTCCTGTTGATGCTGTAAAATTTGCATCGGCTTACGGAACCTTTTTAAAAAATAACACTTCAAAAGAAAAACTAACGGTTGTAATTGGTCGTGATGCCAGAATTTCTGGTCCGATGATTCACAATCTTGTTGTAAATACGTTAATTGGTCTAGGGATTAATGTTATTGATCTTGGACTTTCGACAACACCAACTGTAGAAGTTGCCGTGCCTTTGGAGAAAGCAGATGGCGGAATTATTCTTACTGCTTCTCATAATCCAAAACAATGGAATGCGCTTAAATTATTAAACGAAAAAGGAGAATTTTTAAGCGGTGCCGAAGGTGCTAAAATTCTTGAAATTGCCGATGCTGAAGCTTTCGATTTCTCGGATGTGGACAGTTTAGGCGAAATTACGATGAACGACGCTTACATGGATATTCATATCGACGAGGTTTTGAATTTGCCTTTAGTTGATGTTGAAGCGGTAAAAGCAGCAAAATTTAAAGTTGTTGTTGATGGAGTAAATTCTTCTGGCGGAATCATTATTCCGAAATTATTAGAATTAATGGGCGTTGAAGTAGTAAAATTATATTGCGAACCAAACGGACATTTTCCTCATAATCCGGAGCCTTTAAAAGAACATTTAACTGATATTTCTGAACTAGTAGTAAAAGAAAAAGCCGATTTGGGGGTTGTAGTTGATCCTGATGTGGATCGTTTGGCTTTTATTTGCGAAGATGGCGAAATGTTTGGTGAAGAATATACACTAGTCGCTTGTGCTGATTATGTATTGAGCAAAACTCCTGGAAATACAGTTTCAAATATGTCATCTTCACGTGCTTTGCGTGACGTAACTGTTGGACATAAAGGAAATTACGAAGCCAGTGCAGTAGGCGAGGTGAATGTGGTTGAATTAATGAAAAAGAACAACGCGATTATTGGCGGTGAAGGAAATGGCGGAATTATTTATCCTGAATTGCACTACGGACGTGATAGTTTAGTGGGAGTTGCATTGTTCCTGACACATTTGGCGAATATAAAAATGTCTGTTTCGGCATTGCGTGCTTCATATCCGGAATATTATATGAGCAAAAATAAAATTGAATTAACGCCACAAATTGATGTTGATGCTATTTTAGTTGCAATGACTGAAAAATATAAAAACGAAGATATTTCGACAATAGACGGTGTAAAAATTGATTTTGCTACAGAATGGGTTCATTTAAGAAAATCAAATACAGAACCTATTATTCGTATTTATACCGAAGCTCCATCTCAGGAAAAAGCGGATGTTTTGGCACTTCGAATTATAGACGAAATAAAAGCAATTGCGGGAATTTAAGTGAGATTTAACCGCAAAGCACGCAAGGTTTTTTATTCGTAAATCCTTAAAAACATAAAGTTCGCAAAGCTGAATCAATATAAAGCTTTGCGAACTTGTTTTTTTTAAAACAATCAAATTTGATTGAACTTTGGTAAAGTCTTTGCGTTCTTTGCGGTAAAAATGCATCATTTATGAATTTAGATATATTATATAAAAATGCCCCGAACGTGAGCTCGGGGCATTTTTATATGTTTTAAATTCGATTAGAATTTGTATGTTAAGCTTCCCATAAAAGTACGTGGAGCCTGAACGTTGATTGTAGTATAACCGTTAAAGTACAATTCGTCTGTAAGGTTGTTTACTTTCAAAGACACTCTGTATTTAGGCTGATCGTAGTATAATGCAGCATTTACAACTGAGTAAGACGGAAGTTCAAAAGTTTGTCCAGGTCCTGCATTGTAGATGTATGTGGTATCTCCGTAATTACCTCCAAATCCTAAACCTAAACCTTTAAGTGTAGTAGTTTGTAAATTGTAGCTAAACCAGTAGTTGATTAAGTTTTCTGGTCCTGCAGTTGCTGGTCTTAAATCGTTTAACTCAGAATCATTTTTAGCATAACCAACCAATAAATTTAATCCTGTAATTGGGTTAGCCGTAATTTCTAATTCAAAACCTTTACTAAATTGTGTACCATTTTGTATGCTTGCATTTGGCAAATTTGGATCAGCTGTTACAATATCTTCAACTTTAATTTTGTAATAACTAATTGTAGCACTTACTTTATTTTGAAAAGCATTTACTTTTACACCACCTTCAAACTGATTGGCTTTTTCAGGATCAAATTGTTTCATTTGAAGAGCACCATCAACATTTGCATTTAAGAACCCTTTGTTTGTAAAACTATTTTGGTAGCTACCAAATACAGATAACTGGTCTTTTATAATTTGATAAACTGCACCAAATTTTGGAGAGAATGCATTTTGAGAAAAAGTATCAGCTTTTGTGTTTGTAGCTGCATTAAATGTTCCCTGATTTTCAAAATGATCAAAACGTACTGCTGCCGAAAGAATCAAGCTTTCTGTAATGTTAATTGCATCTGCAACATAGGCACTGTAAGTTGATATAGCACTATTGGTTGTATATGGATTATAATTAGGACCATCTCCAACAAGTCTTTGTCTTACATTCGTAGGATTAAAATCATAATAATTGTCTGCCGTTCCTGTGTAATTTATTACATCGTATGGAGCATAACCTGGTAAATTATTATATACTAAATTATTTGTGCTATGATAGATATCACCACCAATTAAGAAACGGTTTCTCATTGATCCAATTTTGAAATCACCATTGAAGTTTTGTTGGAATTCAATAGCATTATCTCTTCCGTTTGCATCCCAAACGTTTCTTGATAATTGTTCGTTTGCTAAAAGATAAAACCAGGTTTGTAAACCAGCTGCTTTATTTGAGCTGCTGCTGAATACAGTTTGAGAATTCCATTCGTCAGAGATTTTATAATTTGCCTGTGCAAAAACATTGAATGTTTTCGTATTGGTCATAAATTCATCTCCTAAAAATGATCTTTTAAAGTTGATGTTAAGATCTTTGGCATTATCAAATCCTAGGTCTGCGCTAGAAGCAGAAAGGTATATTAATGGCATACCTGAGTTATCCTGATTTCCAATTTCGGCATCAATAGAGATGTTCAGTTTTTCGTTTACCTGATAAGAGAAAGACGGTGCTATAAAGTAACTTTTTGAGTAACCGAAATCCTGAAAAGTATTAGCATTCCCTACAGAAGCATTTAATCTGAATAATGCTGTTTTATCGTCGTTAATTGGCGTGTTAACGTCAGCAGATAAACGATTAAAACCGTAGCTTCCGTTTTGATATGCAATTTCTCCACCAAAATTTTCATTAGGTTTTTTAGTCACACGGTTGATTAATCCTCCGTAAGAAGAAAGTACGTTTCCAAATAATGTAGCAGATGGCCCTTTTATAACCTCGATTTTCTCAAGATTTGCAGCATCAGAATTACTGTTTACTTTTCCTGCAATACCATTTCTTACTAAACTCTGAGTTGTAAATCCACGTAGTGAATACCAGGAACCTCCATCGCCTGCACGATTTGTAGCTCCCCATAATTGGTAAATACCCGGAACGTTTTTCAACGCTTCATCTTGATTGGTAACCAATTGGTCTTTCATTAATTGTTTAGTAACAACATTGTAAACCTGAGCATTTTCAAGATTTTTGATCGTCATTCTTGAAACATATTCACTTTCTGTTTTAGTATACTTGTTAGCATTTCCTTTTACAAATACTTCAGTAAGAGTTTCAGATGAAGTCGTCAATGTAAAGTTTTCTGTAAGTTCATCTCCGTCCTGAATAGTAATGCTTTTTTCTTTAGAAGAAAAACCTACCGCAGTAGCTCTTAAAGTATAGTTACCCGGTTTGATGTTTTTGATCTCATAATTTCCCTGAGCATCTGTGTTGGTTCCAATTTTAGTTCCTCTAATAGTTACAGAAACGTTGTCTGCACTTTCATCACTAGATAATGAAACTCTACCTTTAATGGTACCTGTTTGAGCAAATGAAGTTACAGCTGTTAGCAACATTAAACAGCACATTAACTTTGAAAATGATATTTTTACTTTCATGTTATTTAGAATTGTTTCGAATAGCACAAATGTAAACGTTGTGTTAAAACAAAACAAGTTATCTTTATTTATTCTAAATAATAAAACGAAATACGTATTTTATTGTTTATTTTTCAATAATTTACAACTAAAAAGGGGTTATTCTTTTTTTAAATATAATTACTTGTTTAATCGAAACGAAAAGGAGAATAAAAAGCATTTTTTTATTCTCCTTTTTACTTTTATGTTGCAATTTAACAGCAAAAACAATGATATTTAATTCATTATTAAGTCTGGATGAATATATTAACAAGAACTTTTTTAAAATGATTTTGTTTAAAACAAAAAATCCAAAAAACAACAAGTGCTTTTTGGATTTTAGTTTCTTCTAAAATATTATTCAACCTTATGTTTCCATCTCTTATGTGTCCATAAATAATATTCAGGACATTCGTAAATTTGTTTTTCTACTTCTTTTAAATACTTTTCAGTAATTTCAAAATTTTCAAAGTCATTAGGATTATCAGCAATAGTTAAGAAAGTGGCTTCATAATAACCTCTTTTTACTTTTTTTACTTTTACCATTATTACGCTTAAATCGTATTTTTTTGCCAGCATTTCGGCTCCTGTGTGTACAGGAACTTCAATACCCATAAATTTCATTGAATGAAATATTCTGTCCAGTTTCGGAGACTGATCACTTGCCAATCCGTACAAACTTAATTTTCCTTCACGCTGATTTTGAGCCATAGTCGGAATAGCTTGTCTTGTCTCAATTAACTCTGTATTATATTTTGAACGAATTTCACGGATTAATTTGTCAAAATAGCGATTGGCAATCCTTTTATATATTGCAATTCCCTGAAAACCAAGTTTAGGATTAATGGTCAAAAGCCATTCATAACTAGCATAATGCGAAGCAACTAGAATTACACTTTTACCTTTTTTTGCATAATCCTGTACGAGTTCAATATTAGTAACCTGAAATCTTTTCTCCATTTCTTCAGGAGAAATACTCATCGTTTTGATAGTCTCCAAAAACATATCACACATGTGCTTATAAAATTTCTTTTCGATTTCTTTTCGTTCAGCATCATTTAAATGCGGTAAAGTCATTGCAAGGTTTTCTCTTACAACTTTTTTACGATAACCTACAATGTGATATATAATGAAATATACGAAATCAGACAGCCAATAAAATATTCGAAAAGGTAATATTGAGATAAGCCAGAGTAAAGGATAGGCCAATATATAAACGAGAAATTGCATGTAATTTTTTTTACAAATATAAAATAAAAATGAATAAAGATGGATATTTTGGTCTCATGCTAACATATGTTTAAGAATGACTATATTTACATTTCAAATTAAAAATTTTTTATGAATATCATTTTAATTGGGATTATAGTTGCCAATGTTTTAATTAGCTGGAAAGGTTTTGAAGATTATTCTTTTATGAGAAAATATGAATTTCATGTAGGAAGTATCCGTTCCGGAGAACAAATTAGAATGCTGTCATCCGGTTTTTTGCATGCCGATATAATGCATTTAGTTTTTAATATGCTTACGCTTTGGTTTTTTGCTCCTGTGGTTTTAGGCTGGCTGGGTAATTTTTCGTTTGCATTGGTTTATTTTGGAAGCTTAATTTTTGGAAGTTTGCTAACAATGGTTTTTCATAAAAACGATTATAGTTACAGAGCCGTTGGAGCTTCTGGCGCAGTAACAGGTGTTTTGTATTCGGCAATTCTTTTACAGCCGGATATGATGTTGGGAATATTTTTGTGATTCCAATTCCAGCCTATCTTTTCGGAATTTTATATTTATTGTATTCTATTTACGGAATGCGTGCTAAAAACGATAATATTGGTCATACAGCCCATTTTGGAGGTGCTGTGGGTGGTTATTTGATTACTTTGATAAAAGAACCATCGTTACTAACAGATCATACGCTGATGGTAATCTTGCTGGCGATTCCTATTGTGATACTTTTTGTGCTTGCAAAATTGGGGAAAATATAATGTGGCACAACTTTTGAAATGCCATTATTGAATAATTAAAATTTAACAAAAATGAAAAAACTAGTATTATTTTTAACAATCATGTTTATGACTATGTCTTACGGCCAGGAAACCAAACAAATTCCTCTAATTAATATAAATGGAGAAGGAAAAGTAAAAGTAGCGCCTGATCAGGTTTGTATTTCAGCTACAGTTGAAACAAAAGGGAATAATGCTAAAGACGTCAAAAAGCAAAACGACGAAAAAATGGATGCTGTTTTAAAATTCATTAAAAAAATGAATGTTCCAACAGCAGATTTTAAAACAAAACAAGTTGCGCTAAATCCGCAATACGATTACGAAAAAAAGAAAACAAGTTATAATGCTACTCAAACTGTAGAAATTGTATTAAAAGATTTATCTAAATACGATGAATTAATGGAAGGTTTGGTTCAACAAGGAATCAATCGTATAGATAAAGTTTCTTTTGAAACTTCTAAATTAGTTCAGTTACAGTCAGATGCTCGTAAATTAGCAATGAAAGATGCTAAAGTAAAAGCAGAAGATTACGTATCAGTTTTAGGACAAAAAGTAGGGAAAGCTTTTGTGATTTCTGATAATTCACAAATTTACCAGCCACAGCCAATGTATGCTGCAATGAGAATGAAAGAATCAGCAGATGCAATGGGGGCTTCGAACGAAACTCTTGCTATTGGAGAAATCGAAGTTACTGCAAACGTAAGTGTGAGTTTTGTTTTAGAATAAACTTCAATTAAATATAAAAAAATCCAAATTCCAACTTAAAAATTGGGATTTGGATTTTTTTATATTTAATTGAAAATTAAAAGATTTAGTACAACGCCTGAGTAAAGTCGTCTATTAAATCCTGCGTATCTTCAATTCCTATTGATAGTCGAATTAGAGACTCTTCAATTCCCATTTCTTTTCTTCGTTCGCCACCAAGTTCATGAAAAATTGTCCTTGCGACCGGAATAGCGAGAGTTCTCGTATCTCCCAGATTACTGGATTTGATGACAATTTTCAAACGGTTTAAAAAAGTTACGCAATCAACTTTATCGTCTAATTCAAAACTCATCAAACCGCCAAATCCATCAAATAAATCGGATGCAATTTTATGTTGAGGATGACTTTCTAAACCAGGATAATTAACTTTTTTTACTAATTTATGTTCTTCCAGAAAACGAGCTAAAATTAAAGCATTGCTGCAGGTTCTTTCCAATCTTAAAGCCAAAGTTTCTGATCCTACCGAAATACTATGTGCAGCCTCCGGAGATAAAGTACCGCCTCCATCTCGTAAACCCCTTTTTCTAATTTGAGTAATTCCGAGTAAAGCCGGAGAAATCTGTTCTTTTAAAATAGGAGCAATGTTGGAGAAATTATTCCAGTCATACAAACCTGTATCTGTAACACTGCCTCCAAGGGCATTGCCGTGACCGCCTATATATTTTGTCAGCGAATTAATAACCAAACTGGCTTTGACATTAATTGACTTAAAAAGATATGGTGACGTCATCGTATTATCAACAACATATAGTAGATTATTCTCTGAACAAAAAGTACCAATTTCATCCAATGCTGCTATCTGAGTAGCCGGATTTGCAATAGTTTCAACAAAAACCATACGAGTATTTTGTTGATACGCTTTTTTTACGTTTTCTATATCAGTAACATCAACAAAAGATATTTGAATACCAATTTCCGTAAATGTCTGCATAATACTTCTGGTGTTACCAAAGAGGTAAGAACTTGCAATAATATGATCGTCCTTTTTTAAAAGAGATGAAATAGTGGCACTTATAGCGGCCATACCAGTAGAGAAAGCCACCGTGGAAAGACCATTTTCCATTTGTGTTACCTTATTTTCTAATGCAGTCACCGTTGGATTGCCTTGTCTTGAATAAGCATAACCTTTTGTTTTATTCTGAAAAACATCAATAAGTCCGTTTACATCCTCATATCCCCACGTTACAGCTGTATGTATAGGTTGATGTAATGCGCCAAATTCAGGTTTTAAAAGTCGGTCTGAATGTAATATTGTAGTCGTAAATCCTTTTTTATTTTTCATAGGTATTGTATGCGCAACTTGTGTTTTGTTAATGTCTAATTTATTTTAAGCTAAATTAATCAATAAAATAGTAGTCGACCAGAATTAATTGCCAAAAGTATAACGTACCGTAAACCCGGAACTAATTGTAGTAAGCGGAAACGAAGTCGAAATAACAGGCTTTGAAAAAGAATGATTGTAATAAAAAATCATCGTTAAGTTTTTACTCAGCGAATAATCTGCTGTAGTTTTTAAAGTCCAGATACTCTGCCCGGCGGCCAACTGATTGTTGTCATAATCCAGATATCTTACAATGGTTTTGTTGTCTCTCAAAGTCAAATCGGCTTTTATGATAATATCGCTTTTTATGGTATTTGTTGGATTATCTGCGAGTTTTGATGTAAAAACAATATCTTTAATTCGATAACCAAGACCTATAATGTATTCAATTCCATTAACTTCAGTCAGATTGTTATTGTCAAAACTCATCGATAAAGTTCTGTCTTTATTAATTTGTGTAAGAAGCTTAAACGAATTTTTTAGTTCAAAATCGATTTTTAAAAACGGATTAAATTGTTCTGCCAGCGTTACATTAGAAGTTATGGTTTGGTTGTAATAATTTCCGTTGTCGTCCATGCCATTTGGGTTTTTGGTGTAATTATAATTTGAATTGAAAGCATTTACCGTATAAGTTGCCTGATAACTGTGCTGCAGAGAAAATCTTTTAAAAGTTTTTTTGAAGAAATTATAACGCATTAATCCATTGTATTTCAGCGACCAGTTAGGAATTGGAATATTTCTAAAAAGCGCCAACGACGCATTATTAGCATTGGTTCCCGTATAAGCGGCCAAAAAAGAAGCCAACAAAACCGCTTGATTGGTACTTCCATATCCTAACGGAAATCCATCTGCACCAATATTTGCTGCGTTGTTAATATTGATTCCTCTTTGTTCTGCGAGTCTTCTTGCAATGGTAAGTCTGTTTTTTCTAAAATCATTAAAAGCAACCGAACTATTTTCATCGCTGGATAAAAACGCCGTTTTAATCAATACAGTCGAAACGCTAAAAGCGCCAGAAGTATACGGAGATCTGGAATTATACTGACCATTGCTCACATCATATTGTTCCGAAAAATTTTCAGAATAAGTTCTGTTTGCCAATAAATCAATCTTTAAGTCAGGAATCAGTTCTACATTTGCAGCACCTTTAAAAATTTGACTTTTTGAAGTTGTATAATTTTGATTGAATTCCTGATAAGTCGTCAGCCAGCCTTTTCTGGCCGCTTCGTATCGAATGTCGCTTTGACTTCCAAAAATAAATCCCAAAGTAGGTTTTGAAAATCCCATAAAGCTCGAAGTAGGCAAGTAACCAGGCAGAACAGTTCCGCTATTTTCGGTAAAATTTAATGTCACATTTTTAACGCTTGTTAATATTCCGTAAAGACCTTTCAAAAAAGAACTTCTGTTGTTTGTCTTAGTAACTTCTGTTCGTACAATTTTTTCTCCCGGTTTTGGAATGGTTACTTTTGGTGCAGTTTTAGTATCCGTGATTTTTGAAATTCCAATATATTTATAAAAAGTTTCCATATTAAATGAAGCACTCAAATTGCTTGTATTGGCATTTTGAATCGTATTTCCTAAATTATAATTCACACCGTCAACTTCAATTTTGGTTAAGGCTTCAGAGGAACGCTGCCAATTGTAATCGCCTGTATATGTTAAATTGGCTTTTACAAAACTAAATACTGGGATTTTATTAAGCGGAATATCATAAGATACAGTAAGCTTTTGCATATACTTATTCGGCTCACCAATATTAAAATAGTTGTCAGAAATTTTAAAATCATCAATTTGATGATTGTCGCTGTTAAGATAATTCTTTACGATATTGCTCGATGTTGAACTATAATTTAGCTTTAAAGATTTTGTCAAATTAAAAGTAAAACCATATTGAATATTAAATTCAAAATTTCTGCTGTAAGATGGTTCCAGAGCAATTCCTTCTACATCAACCTGACGATATTGCTGTTTGTTGTACTGCCTTGCAATATTTGTATTGAATGTAATATTCGAGGGCATATAATTAAAGTTGAAATCACTCAAAAGCTTCCAGTAATTGCTTTTTTTCATGAATTTGGTTTTCTTAAAAGGCTCAACGTTTTTTGACTCTGTGGTATAATCATAATTTAAAGTCGTATTGGTTTTTTGATCTATATAACTTTCCCTTTCATAATCATGGCTTTCAGTTTCGTTGTACGATTGCGAAAATGTAAAATTTTCAACATCATAAATATGGGCTTTTTGTTCCGGTTTTCTTTCTTTTCTGATTCCGATAAAATTAATACTCGTTGTTTTGGTATAATCAATTGCTCTGGTTTTAATGTTATCTCTTTCGGCTTCACTTTCAGCTGTATTTAACAGGGTTTCAAGTGTAATGTCCGGATTTTCAGGATCGTATTTTGGAGTAATAACAGTTTCAGACGCTGCATAATTTAAAGGGAGATTCAAGCCCCAATTTTTGGGTAACAATTTTCCAAAATTCACATTCGTCATTACATTATATTGCTGTACATCTTCCTGACTTCTTTCAAGAGAACTCTGTTCTAAAGATCCAAAACCCATTGTGCTCATTTTTCCGGTTGCCGAAATAGTTGCAAAATCGGCCAAATTAGTATCAAGATTAACGACAGCAGCCATTCCGCCGCTATTGTCTATGTCTGCAAGCCGTAATTCATCAAACCAAACTTCTCCTTTAATATCCTGATGCTGATCGCTGTTTTTTATTCCAACCATTAAAGTTCGCACAGATCCTAAGTTTGGATTTCCTTTTACACCCAATCTTAATTTATTGATTTTTGAAGAAAGCGAAGGATCTAGTTTTTCATCATCTTCGCTTAAATAATAAATGCCGTCGACGGGAAGATCAGTTGTTGCTATTTTTTTGTAAAGTATTTTTAACTGCGATAATAATGATAATGATAAATCAATTTCGTTGCTTTCCGGCCAAACGGTTTCTGCACTCAAAGGCGAACAGCCGGACGGAAGTGTAACTTTTAAAGGAATTTCTATCTGATAAAAATTTTCGGTATAATCATTTCCTAAACGAATAAAAGCGCTCATTTGATTGTCTGTCAACACTGTCTGATTTGTCAGCGATTCTGCATGCAGAAACATTTTTAGCTTTTTATATTGGCGCATGTCCATACTAATACTTTTATAAACTGCTCTGGAATCTGCTGGTTCTAAACCTTTTCCTGACACTTTCAAACCCAATGACTGCTCATTTTGCGAAATAACAGTATTGCCACTATAAACCTGTTCTCTTTCTACGCCCGGAGGAAGCACATAATTTACAGGACATTTCCCGTCGTTTTCTTCGATGTTTACTGCTAGTATGTCTAATTGCGTATTGTCATCATCTATGTTTGTATCTGCAGCATCAAGTGTTTCCGTATATCTTCGCCATTCGCCTCGCTGTAAATCTAAAGCGCCAAAACGAAGCGTAACAGATTGACTAAAACCCGTCATAAACATTCGCATAAAACGTATAGAAGTAAAATCAGAAATGCTTCCAATTGTATTTTGAGGCTGTGAAATCGGAATTTTAAACTGAATCCATCTTGCTTCTGTCGAATTTCCGTTGGGCAATGTAACCTGAGTATTTCGAATATCAGTAATATAATTTTCTCCAATTTCCATATTAGGTTTCATATCAATACTATATTCATAATACGCATTGATGGTATTCATCGTAAAATCGCCATTAATATCTTCAGTATTTGGCAGTGTAGTAGCTCCACGATTGGCATCATCTGCACTTACCGCCGAGTTTCCATCAGTTCCATTGTATTTTTTGTAACGTTCTAAAACATCACCCGAAGTATTCAAATAATAGGTATAATCATCACCGGCTGGATCAGTTTCAGCTGTATAATTGGTGTAAACTTGAGCTTCCTGACTATTTTTTAAACCATCCAGACCTATATCCTGATTGCTGCGATTGGCAGAATCAGTATCAAAAGCGTAAGTAAGAGATTGTGAAGCAGGAACATCTCCCCAAATACCACGTGACGTTACAACAAGTTGATCTGTACCGAGTCCGTTTTCATATTGTTTTCTTCCATCTTTTAGAACATCTTCGGAGATTTCACCTAAATTGAAATATACTTTGCCTGAATTTTCAGGATTTGATTTTCCATTTCCAACGTAAGGATCTAAAACCCAAAACTGAATATATTCAACATTTCCCTGCTCAAAATTGGTAGAATTTAAGGATCTCATTATACCTCCAAAATTGTCTTTCGGAGAATTGGCAAAATCCAATCCGTTATTATAAGGGCCTCTTTCAGAAGGATAATAACTTAAATCTAAAGTGCTTACAACAAGAGTTTGTCCTGTTTCAGTTTCGGTGTTCGGATACAATTCTTCTTTGTAAATTCTTCTGGTAGAATTTAATGAAAGATCATCATTTGAAATTCCCGAAGGTTTAGACGTATAAAAAACAGGATCAATCGTGTACCAGGCTAATTTTGCTCTTTTAAAACCATAACTTAAATCGGTAGCGCTTTCGCTGAAATTATATGCACTCGCTGTATTATTTGCCGGAGTTGATGACAAACTCCAGGCATAAGCCGAACTTAAATCTGTAGTTGTTGCCGTACTTTCAAAATCATCTACATAAATAGTCGATTCTCCTTCAAAATTACTTGCTTTGGCGGTATTAGGTTTTAAAAATGCAACTTCGCCGCGTACGGAAATATTCGACGGAACATCAGTATCAATATTGGGAAGTTTGTTGACCAATCTGGTAAAAAAAGGAACTTCACTTGAGAAATTAGTATTGAGCCCAAAAATAGTATTGTCTACAGATTCCTGCCCGTAGACTGATTTTTGAGTCAATGGTTTTTCGGTATATTTTAAATAGGTTGCACCAATGGTAAATTGGTCGGATATTTTATGGTCAATATTTAAGCCAATAAAACTTTTGGTCTGCTGTCCAAAAACAGAATTATTTTCTAATGTTACCGTAATACTGGCATTTGAGGCCAAAAGTGTGGCATCCAAGATATGAACTTTTCCTAATTGATAATCAACGCTGTAATCAATTCCTTCTGTCAAAGTACGGCCTTCGGCAGTAACAATTACAGAACCGCTTGCAATATTGGTTGAACCTACCGAAATTCCGTCAGATCCGGATGATTTGTATTTTCCTTTTAATAAATATTTGTTTTTATCACTGTCCTGCTGTGCACCCGTTTGCGTATTGTTGTATAAACTTCTAAAAACGTACTTTTTTTGATTCGCATTATAAGAAGCCGTATTGTTGTAATCTTCAGATGTATTTGAAGTTAATTTTTTGAAAATCAATTCTCCAAAAGGTTCTTTGGTGGTAAAAATTATTCTTCCGTTTGAAGTATCCATTGTTATTCCCGAAACATAATCGAAGAAACCATCACCTCCGTCCTGCGGATCATTTGTAGAATTTAGCCTGTCAAGATTAAAAACTCTCAATAAAGGCGTTTCGGATACTTTATTATCATCAGTTGGGTTGGGAGGGAAGGACGTGACCGGCGTAATATAATTTAATGCAGATGGATTGGCATACATAATATTAAACTTGAAATCTTCCTGACTCAGTTGATAGGCATTTGGAATTTGGTAAATATTTTTCATCATCAGATTCCAAACCGGATTTTTTAAGTTTACCAGACTGCTTTTTAGCATTTTTAAAACCAAACTTTGTGTTGTTACGGTTTCTGAGTTGGTAACAACAGTAGCATCAACACCATCGCCTGCAAATTCTCCCACCTGATAAACCTGATCTCCGGATGTGTATTGATAAGCAACCGCAAGTATTTCATCATTAGCGAGTTTTTGTACCAGCGAAATATATCCCAATTGTTTGTTCAGTGTATATTCCGTCGAACTTAATTTTCGGGCATTTTCTAGTTTTGAATAATCCTGACCTTCATTTACCGTAACATTAAATCCGGAAGATGCTGTTGCGATTTCGCGTATATTACTGTTCAATAAACCACCTCCGGATTTTATTTGAGCCGGATCATAATCGTTATTTGAGTTATCCGTAGGAGAATCAGCGCTGTTGTTAAACATTCCGGACGACGGATTCAAAACAATCACCTGATCGTCTGTAAGACCAGATAACTGCGATTCTCCCAAATCCTGAATAGCCACAATATTTCGTAAATTATTGGCTGTTGTACTTACCTGGCTTTTTTTGTTTGTAACCCAGACTTCTATTCTTGAAATCTGAATTCGGCTATCAATTAAAGGATAGTTTTTAAGAGATGCATCGTATTTGTTCCTAAAGTATTGTGATAAAAAAAGTGCCTATTGCTGTCGTAATCAAGTGCATACATACTAAATTCCTGAACAGTACCGCTTCCTTCTGCACTTACCGTTTTGGTTTCTGATTTTTGCTGAGAAAAAACGCCTGTAACGGTTGTTTTACCAAATTGTAGTTGGGTTTTTACACCAAATAAACTCTGTGCACCCGTAATTAAAGTGCTGTTTAAAGGCATGCTGACATTTCCGACTTCAATATTTTGGATAATATCATCTTCATCCGGAGTGTAGGCTAATTTGAATAAATTTTGAAATGCAAAAGTCGACTGTGTATCGTAATTTACATTTACGCTCAATCTTGTTCCTACTTTTCCCATCAAAGACAAACTAATTCGCTGATCAAAATCGAAAGTAAGGCTTGATCTGTTTTTTTGTGATAATGCCGGATTATCCTGTTTGGAATATAATAAACCTAAGTCCATTTCGACAGATCCTGTAGGTTTTACATCTATAGTATTGCTACCAAATATAGATTCAAAAAGTGCCGAATTGATATAATATCTTGGCAGTAAATCTTTTTGGGCAGTTTGTGTACCATCTTTTTTAGCTTCTATGGCATCTGTCTTTTTTTAAAATAATTCCGTCTTGATTCTTTCAATATTAAATCTTCGTATTCGGCAGGAGTTAAAATCAGCGGATAGTTAATCGAAAAATCATCTACAGAATCTGTATAAACATAGTTGTTTGTAACAGGATCATAGGTATAAGCTGATAAGATGCTTTTGGGATTTGCCAATTGAATTTTTCCAATAGCGTATCCATTTTTTACAGTATCCTGAACCGTAGGCGTAATTTGAGCCTGAGATGTAAAAGCATAGAGAAACAGTACAAGAAAAAATAATTTTTTATGCATTTAAAAGGTTTCCAGTAACCTTTGTTATTTATTTTGATGATTAAAAAAATGCTCTTTAATTCAATTGAATTTTTAAAACTAAAAAAAGGTTCGTATTACCATTAAAATGATAAGACAGATTTGGTAATTGAACAAAGAATTATTTGAATGTTACTAGAAGGTAATTTTGCTGAATAGGCTTATAAAATTTAAATACGCTGAGGTTTATTCCTCCAATTCGTATTCAAAGAAATTACTAAAGGCTGGTATAAAATAATAAAGTAGAAGTATGGAGCTATTTGCTATACAGGGTTGTAAATTCGATCGATGAAATTTTTTCGAAAGACCAAATATTATGGAGAAAGAAAGAAAATTGAGTGTTTTTTTTATCAAAAAAATCCCTGACTTCAAACTTTATGAAATCAGGGATGGAATAAAACAACATTTTTAAAACCAATAATTAAGTTATTGACAGAGATGCGGACTCGGTGGGACTTGATATGTCAATTATCAATGCTCGTTTCTAAAATTTCTTTTCTAAAATGAATACCCCAGTTTAAAATTTCATCTAGTAGTTTCCTCATGCTCTCTCCTAATGGAGTAAGTGAATATTCTACAGTTACAGGCATACTGTCATAAAGAGTGCGGGTAATAATCTTATTTGTTTCTAAAGCTTTTAGTTCCTGCGAAAGCATTTTAGGAGAAATATCCGTAATATCTCTTTGTATTTCTCCAAAACGTTTGTTTCCGTGATTTAAAGAGATAATTATAGGCAAGCGCCATTTTCCCTGAATAACTTCCAGAGTGTCCCTTGCAATCATTAATCTATGTCGGCAAACATCATTTTTTTGATTCATATCTAATTTGGTTTAAAACAATACTTACTTAAATGTAACTACTTACTAAGAGGTAACTAGTATATATTAGATAGTAAATGTATATAATTTTGCTCATATAATAAATTGTAAAAATTATGAAAAATAAAACAACTTGGGTTATAGACCCAGTACACTCCGAAGTGTTATTTAAAATCAAACATTTGGTTATCTCTTCTGTAACCGGTTCCTTTAGGAAGTTCGAGGGAAATGTAATTTCTGAAGGAGCAGATTTTAGTACTGCCAAATTTTCATTGAGGATTGATGTAAAAAGTATAGATACAAATCAGTCACAAAGGGATGAACATTTAAAAAGTGGTGACTTTTTTGAAGCTGATACTTATCCTCAGATAATTTTTGAATCTATATCCTTTTTAAAAGTGGACAACAATCATTATAACATGATAGGGAATCTGACATTAAAAGGTGTAACCAAACCAATTGAATTGTATGTGGAATATGGCGGTTTTGAAAATGACGGACATGGGAATGTGAAACACGGATTTGAAATAACAGGAATAGTGAATCGAAAAGAGTTTGGAATGTCCTGGAACAAGATTACAGATAAAGGAGGTCTGGGGTTAGGGGAAGATGTAAAACTTATTGCAAATATTCAGATTTCTAAAATTGTGGAGTAGGATATTCTAAAGTTTATTTAAATGCACAAGGATTTTACTTGTGCATTACTCTTTTGCTAACATATATAATATAGTATAAAAAGGGTTTTTGAGAAAATTGAGTATTGATTCTAAAAATTATTTGAATATGTGTATCCAAAATCGATAGAAACATATGATAAAGCTCTGATATCAGTAAAAGAGAGTTTTTTTAAAAGTGTAAATTTACGTGCTTAATACAAATAGTAAGAAAAATCGTTATTTAATTGAAAAAAGATTTTAGTCTAAAATTATTGTTATCAGAAAGTTAGGGAATAGTTTTAAAAAAGATTGAAAAAAAGTGCTGGTAAAGTATTGCAAATGTCAATAAAGGTTCTACTTTTGCACCCGCTTTGAAACACAAGCGAAACAAAATTGAAACACGTTCGTAGACATATTGAATTGACAGCCGTTTTGAAAGAGATTTCAAAACAAAAGAATAAGAGTAATAGAATCGAGAGATTTGAAAAGAACCGATAGAGAGTCGTCGATAATAATTAGTCTTGATTTAATTAAGACAAACAATATACGATGAAGAGTTTGATCCTGGCTCAGGATGAACGCTAGCGGCAGGCTTAACACATGCAAGTCGAGGGGTATGGTTCTTCGGAACCAGAGACCGGCGCACGGGTGCGTAACGCGTATGCAATCTACCTTTTACAGAGGGATAGCCCAGAGAAATTTGGATTAATACCTCATAGTATAGCAGCTTCGCATGAAGCCACTATTAAAGTCACAACGGTAAAAGATGAGCATGCGTCCCATTAGCTAGTTGGTAAGGTAACGGCTTACCAAGGCTACGATGGGTAGGGGTCCTGAGAGGGAGATCCCCCACACTGGTACTGAGACACGGACCAGACTCCTACGGGAGGCAGCAGTGAGGAATATTGGACAATGGGCGCAAGCCTGATCCAGCCATGCCGCGTGCAGGATGACGGTCCTATGGATTGTAAACTGCTTTTATACGAGAAGAAACACTCCTTCGTGAAGGAGCTTGACGGTATCGTAAGAATAAGGATCGGCTAACTCCGTGCCAGCAGCCGCGGTAATACGGAGGATCCAAGCGTTATCCGGAATCATTGGGTTTAAAGGGTCCGTAGGCGGTTTGGTAAGTCAGTGGTGAAAGCCCATCGCTCAACGGTGGAACGGCCATTGATACTGCCAGACTTGAATTATTAGGAAGTAACTAGAATATGTAGTGTAGCGGTGAAATGCTTAGAGATTACATGGAATACCAATTGCGAAGGCAGGTTACTACTAATTGATTGACGCTGATGGACGAAAGCGTGGGTAGCGAACAGGATTAGATACCCTGGTAGTCCACGCCGTAAACGATGGATACTAGCTGTTGGGAGCAATCTCAGTGGCTAAGCGAAAGTGATAAGTATCCCACCTGGGGAGTACGTTCGCAAGAATGAAACTCAAAGGAATTGACGGGGGCCCGCACAAGCGGTGGAGCATGTGGTTTAATTCGATGATACGCGAGGAACCTTACCAAGGCTTAAATGTAGATTGACCGGTTTGGAAACAGATCTTTCGCAAGACAATTTACAAGGTGCTGCATGGTTGTCGTCAGCTCGTGCCGTGAGGTGTCAGGTTAAGTCCTATAACGAGCGCAACCCCTGTTGTTAGTTGCCAGCGAGTCATGTCGGGAACTCTAACAAGACTGCCAGTGCAAACTGTGAGGAAGGTGGGGATGACGTCAAATCATCACGGCCCTTACGCCTTGGGCTACACACGTGCTACAATGGCCGGTACAGAGAGCAGCCACTGGGCGACCAGGAGCGAATCTATAAAACCGGTCACAGTTCGGATCGGAGTCTGCAACTCGACTCCGTGAAGCTGGAATCGCTAGTAATCGGATATCAGCCATGATCCGGTGAATACGTTCCCGGGCCTTGTACACACCGCCCGTCAAGCCATGGAAGCTGGGGGTGCCTGAAGTCGGTGACCGCAAGGAGCTGCCTAGGGTAAAACTGGTAACTAGGGCTAAGTCGTAACAAGGTAGCCGTACCGGAAGGTGCGGCTGGAACACCTCCTTTCTAGAGCCCCAATTGTTAGCAGTAATGCACGATGGGGAAAAAAGATGATTTTATTGAAAGTTCTGAATTGAAAGATTCAATTACTCTTGCTGTTAGTTCAAATAATAAATTTTAAGTAAAACAGAGTCTCGTAGCTCAGCTGGTTAGAGTACTACACTGATAATGTAGGGGTCGGCAGTTCGAGTCTGCCCGGGACTACTATTTAACTTAAAAAAAGGAAATTCTGGAAGTTGGAATTCACCAAAAGAAATTAGAGAAGAATTAAGAAATCTAAAATCTGAATTCTACAATCTAAGATTGAAAAATGGGGGATTAGCTCAGCTGGCTAGAGCGCCTGCCTTGCACGCAGGAGGTCAACGGTTCGACTCCGTTATTCTCCACTGATTGTCTATAAAGATAGGCAATAAAAGTTCATTGACATATTGAGATAAGAAAATAATAAAAAGTAGAAAGCGTTTTTTGTTATAGTAGCAATACAAATAACAAAAGACAAAAAAAACGGTCTTAATTAATTTTAAGATTGGTACAATAAGCAAAATAAGGGCGTATGGGGGATGCCTTGGCTCTCAGAGGCGATGAAAGGCGTGATAAGCTGCGAAAAGCTGCGGGGACGGGCACACACCGATTGATCCGCAGATACCTGAATGGGGCAACCCACTATGTTGAAGACATAGTACACCGATAGGTGGGCAAACCCGCTGAACTGAAACATCTAAGTAGGCGGAGGAGAAGAAAACAAAAGTGATTCCGTAAGTAGTGGCGAGCGAACGCGGATTAGCCCAAACCAGTGCTGTTACGGCAGTGCTGGGGTTGTAGGACCACGACATTTTATGCACAAGGAACCGGAAGTTGCTGGAAAGTGACGCCATAGAGGGTGATAGCCCCGTATGGGTAACAAGTGTAATAGATAGTGGTATCCTGAGTAGGGCGGGGCACGTGAAACCCTGTCTGAATTTGGCGGGACCATCCGCTAAGGCTAAATACTCCTGAGAGACCGATAGTGAACCAGTACCGTGAGGGAAAGGTGAAAAGAACCGTGAATAACGGAGTGAAATAGATCCTGAAACCATACGCTTACAAGCGGTCGGAGCCCTTTCGTGGGGTGACGGCGTGCCTTTTGCATAATGAGCCTACGAGTTAACGTTGCTGGCAAGGTTAAGTGGTTAAGCCACGGATCCGTAGCGAAAGCGAGTCTGAATAGGGCGCTTTAGTCAGTAGTGTTAGACGCGAAACCGTGTGATCTACCCATGGGCAGGATGAAGCGCTGGTAACACAGTGTGGAGGTCCGAACCGGTTGACGTTGAAAAGTCTTCGGATGACCTGTGGGTAGGGGTGAAAGGCCAATCAAACTCGGAAATAGCTCGTACTCCCCGAAATGCATTTAGGTGCAGCGCTGAATTAAGTTATATAGAGGTAGAGCTACTGATTGGATGCGGGGGCTTCACCGCCTACCAATTCCTGACAAACTCCGAATGCTATATAATGTTTCTCAGCAGTGAGGGCTTGGGTGCTAAGGTCCAAGTCCGAGAGGGAAAGAACCCAGACCATCAGCTAAGGTCCCCAAATATACACTAAGTTGAAAGAACGAGGTTTGTCTGCCCAGACAGCTAGGATGTTGGCTTGGAAGCAGCCATTCATTTAAAGAGTGCGTAACAGCTCACTAGTCGAGCGGACGAGCATGGATAATAATCGGGCATAAGTGTATTACCGAAGCTATGGATTTAGAGTTTACTCTAAGTGGTAGGGGAGCATTCCAGCAGGGTTGAAGGTGTATCGTAAGGTATGCTGGACTGGCTGGAAAAGAAAATGTAGGCATAAGTAACGATAATGCGGGCGAGAAACCCGCACACCGAAAAACTAAGGTTTCCACAGCTATGCTAATCAGCTGTGGGTTAGTCTGGTCCTAAGGCGAACCCGAAAGGGACAGTCGATGGCCAACGGGTTAATATTCCCGTACTACTAATTACTGTGATGGGGTGACGGAGTGATGAAAGCGCCGCGAACTGACGGAATAGTTCGTTGAAGTACCTACCTATAAGATCTGCAGGCAAATCCACAGATCTTGGGGAAATACGATAGTACTCGGAGTCTTCGGACAAAGAGATAGTGCGCCTAAGGGCTTCCAAGAAAAACCTCTAAACTTCAGGTAATTAGTACCAGTACCGTAAACCGACACAGGTAGTTGAGGAGAGAATCCTAAGGTGCTCGAGAGATTCATGGCTAAGGAATTAGGCAAAATAGACCTGTAACTTCGGGAGAAAGGTCGCCAGCGCAAGCTGGCCGCAGTGAAGAGGTCCAGGCGACTGTTTATCAAAAACACAGGGCTCTGCAAAATCGTAAGATGAAGTATAGGGCCTGACACCTGCCCGGTGCTGGAAGGTTAAGAGGAGATGTTATCTTCGGAGAAGCATTGAATTGAAGCCCCAGTAAACGGCGGCCGTAACTATAACGGTCCTAAGGTAGCGAAATTCCTTGTCGGGTAAGTTCCGACCTGCACGAATGGTGTAACGATCTGGACACTGTCTCAGCCATGAGCTCGGTGAAATTGTAGTAACGGTGAAGATGCCGTTTACCCGCAGTGGGACGAAAAGACCCTGTGCACCTTTACTATAGCTTAGTATTGACCTTGGATAAATGATGTGTAGGATAGGTTGGAGACTGTGAAGTGGCGTCGCCAGGCGTTGTGGAGTCATTGTTGAAATACAACCCTTTGTTTATCTGAGGCCTAACCCCGTTTTGCGGGGGACATTGCTTGGTGGGTAGTTTGACTGGGGTGGTCGCCTCCAAAAGAGTAACGGAGGCTTCTAAAGGTTCCCTCAGTACGCTTGGTAACCGTGCGTAGAGTGCAATGGCATAAGGGAGCTTGACTGAGAGACATACAGGTCGATCAGGTACGAAAGTAGAGCATAGTGATCCGGTGGTTCCGCATGGAAGGGCCATCGCTCAAAGGATAAAAGGTACGCCGGGGATAACAGGCTGATCTCCCCCAAGAGCTCATATCGACGGGGGGTTTGGCACCTCGATGTCGGCTCGTCACATCCTGGGGCTGGAGAAGGTCCCAAGGGTTGGGCTGTTCGCCCATTAAAGTGGCACGCGAGCTGGGTTCAGAACGTCGTGAGACAGTTCGGTCTCTATCTACTGTGGGCGTTAGAAATTTGAGTGGATCTGATTCTAGTACGAGAGGACCGAATTGGACAAACCTCTAGTGTATCTGTTGTCCCGCCAGGGGCACCGCAGAGTAGCTACGTTTGGAAGGGATAAGCGCTGAAAGCATATAAGCGCGAAACCCACCACAAGATGAGATTTCTTTTAAGGATCGTGGAAGATGACCACGTTGATAGGCTATAGATGTAAAGGCAGTAATGTCATAGTCGAGTAGTACTAATAATCCGTAAGCTTATGTACACCCTTTTCTCCCGACTACGGTCGGGAGAAGAAACTTTCTAAAAAACACTTTTTCTTTATCTCAGTATGTTAAGATATTGTTTAATTGATAATTAACAATTTATAATTGATAATTAATAATTAAAAGTTACCTCAAGTAACAACGACCTTAAGGTGGTTATTGCGGCGGGGCTCACCTCTTCCCATCCCGAACAGAGTAGTTAAGCCCGCCTGCGCAGATGGTACTGCAGTTATGTGGGAGAGTATGTCGTCGCCTTTCTTTTGAAAAACCCTGTTTTAATCAACAGGGTTTTTTATTCTTAATTTTATTTATATACAATTATAAGTAAATAAAAGGTACCTTAGCTCAGATGGTAGAGCAATGGACTGAAAATCCATGTGTCCCTGGTTCGATCCCTGGAGGTACCACATAATGCTCGGATGGTGAAATTGGTAGACACGCTGGACTTAAAATCCAGTGAACAGCAATGTTCGTGCGGGTTCAAGTCCCGCTCTGAGTACAAAAATCCCCCTTATTATTTTATAAGGGGGATTTTGTTTTTAAAAAAGGCTTTAGCTATTTTAGCTAAGGCCTTTTTTCGTTTAATACTCTATATTAATTTTGTAATAATCATTTAAAAGCTATAAGAATAGGTAGAGTAGAATGCTACCAAAATTTCTATTTATCAAACAAAAAATAAATCTTCTATCTTTGAAAAGGTAAACTATGGAAAAACTTAGAAAACATATTGAAGAAATTATACCTATCACTGATGAGGAGTTTGAATCTATCAAGCCTTTTTTTACGATACGGAAAGTTTTAAAGAATCAATATCTTATTCAACAAGGTGATGAAGCAAAATATGAATACATCATTATGAGTGGAATTTTTAGAGTTTTTTATCTTGATGAAGATGGTAAGGAACATATTGTACAATTCGCCACAGAAAATTGGTGGATGTCTGATTACATTGCTTATTTCAATCAAAAGCAGGCTAATATGTATGTTGTATGCATGCAGCCGGGAGAAGTTTTATGCCTCACACTCGATGGCAGAGAAAAACTCTCTGATACGCTTCATAAGATGGAACATTTTTTTAGAATAAAACTCACGAAAGGTTTTATTGCACTTCAGCAAAGAGTTATTTCACTTCTCTCAAATAATCCGCAGCAGAGATATGAGGAATTTGCAGATCTTTATCCAAATCTAATGCAAAAAATTCCAAAAAAGTATATAGCAGAATATCTCGGAATTAGCCGCGAAACCCTTAGCAGGCTTTACTCCAACAACAAATAACATAACATAGATTCTAAAAGTGTGATTCCGGTCACACTTTTTTTGTGACTTTGCTCCTCGTATTGAGGAGTAGAGCTGGCATAAATTTGTCCTATAATAATTCACAAACCAATAAATTTTATAGACATGAAAAAACTTATGCTTTTAACCCTAGCAATTACCTTTTTTTCTTCGAATGCACAAAGTAAAAAGGAAAATACATTAGTAAAACAAACAGCAACACCTAAAAAAGAATCTACAATGAAAAAGAGAATTTTAATTATTGTGTCTAATGCCAATGCGATTGGACCAAACAAAAGAAGAACCGGAACATTTCTTCCCGAAGTAGCGCATCCATATGCAGAATTTGACAAGGCAAACTATGAGATAGATTTTGCCAGCTTAACAGGAGATACCCCATACTTAGATGCACTTAATTTAGCAAATGATCCTGACAATCTTATTTTTCTAACAGGAAAAGGATGGGAAAAAATGCAGAAAGCTGTTAAACTATCAAATGTTGATGTTAGTAAATACGATGCTGTTTTTATACCAGGCGGATTAGCACCAATGGTTGATATGCCGGAAAATGAACTTCTTAAAAAAGTAATTAAAGAAACCTACGAACGAAATGCAGTTGTTGGAGCTGTTTGTCACGGTCCGGTATCATTATTAAATGTGAAATTAAGCAACGGTTCTTATCTAGTAAATGGTAAAAACATCACATCTTTTACAGATGAAGAAGAACGAGGTTATGCTATCGCAGATGTACCTTTTTTGTTAGAAACAGCATTAACCAAACAAGGAGCAAAATTTCATGCAGCAGCAGTTTGGTCAGCTCACAGTATTGCTGATGGTAATCTGGTTACGGGACAAAATCCTGCTTCGGCAAAAGGAGTAGCTGAAAAAATGATTGTCATTTTAGAATCGCCTAAAAAATAATGAAACTAATTGTATGGATCTTCTTCAAAAAAAGAAAAGAAGGTTCATACAATTTTAAAATATACATAATAATATAAAATAATCAAAATGGAAAATCAAAATCCAGTTCATGTTTTTGCTACATGGAAAGTGAAAGAAGGTCATATTGAAAATGTTTTGCATTTGCTAAAAGCAGTACATGACGAAAGTATCAAAGAAGAAGGTAATTTGTTTTATAAAGTTCATCAAAGCAATTCGGATGTAAATACAATTGTATTATTTGAAGGATATAGCAATGAAGCTGCTGTTGCAGAACATAGAAATTCAGTACATTTTCAAGATTTGGTTTTAGGTAAAATTGTGCCTTTGTTGCATAATAGGGAGATTGTTTTAGCGACGGATTTAAAATTTTAATTTTCAATATTGGAAATTAAGATATTGTAGTCATTGATAATTTGACTAAATTTAAAGAACAATCATAAAAAATGAACCCAAATATTTGATAACATTTTTCAGGTTAAGTATTAAAAAAACATTTATGGAAAAGACCACAAAAATATTATTCCCTTACGATCAGACTCTGGTCAAAGAATTACCGCTGTTAAATAGTAACGATGTTGAGAATATATTAAATACAGCCCAAAAATTATTTAATGACCAATCTAATTGGCTTCCGGCTTTTGAAAGAATTGAAATTTTAGAAAAAGCAGCTTCGATAATGAGTGAAAGAAGTGAAGAATTGATTCATTTAGCAATAAGCGAAGGAGGAAAACCGTATAAAGATTCAAAAGCGGAAATACTTAGAGCCATCAAAGGTGTAAAATTAGCAGCAGAACATATAGCGCAAATAAAAGGAGAACAAATCCCGATGGGACTTACTGAAGCTTCTTTAAACAGAATTGCTTTTACGTCAAAAGAACCAATTGGCGTTGTTGTTGCAGTTAGTGCATTCAATCACCCATTAAATTTAGCGGTACATCAAATTGCTACTGCCGTTGCCGCCGGTTGTCCTGTTATATTTAAACCATCAAGTAATACACCCTTATCTGGTCTTGCGTTGGCAGATATTTTAAAGGAAGCCGGTTTGCCCGAAGGATGGCTGCAAGTAGTGTTATGTGATAATGAAACTGCAGAATTATTGGTTACAGATTCAAGAGTCGGTTTTTTCTCTTTTATAGGTTCAGCAAAAGTAGGCTGGTCCCTAAAAAGCAAATTGCCGCCGGGAACAAGATGTGCTTTAGAACATGGTGGCGCTGCTCCTGTAATTGTGGAGAGCGATGCCGATTTTAACGAAATGATTCCTGATTTGGTAAAAGGAGGGTTTTATCATGCGGGTCAGGTTTGTGTTTCAGTTCAGAAAATTTATGTAAATGAGGAAATTTGTGATCGTTTTATTGAACAGTTTTCGGAGGCAACCAATAAATTAATTGTTGGAAATCCGTTTGATGAAACTACAGATGTAGGATCGCTTATAACTCCAAAAGAAGTTAACCGCATTGAGGAATGGGTTAATGAAGCTATTGAAAATGGCGCTAAATTAATTACGGGAGGAAAAAGAATTTCAGATACTTGTTTTGAACCGACAATTCTGCTTAATCCTTCGGAAGATTCTAAAGTATCGACTAATGAGATTTTCGGCCCCGTTGTTTGTATTTATCCTTTTACAAATAGGGAAGAAGCAATAAATAAAGCCAACGCTTTGGATGTTCATTTTCAGGCAGCGGTTTTTACAAAGAATATTGATATTGCTTTGAGTACGGCCAAAAAACTAAACGCTACTGCAGTTATGATTAATGATAATACTGCCTTTAGAGTAGATTGGATGCCGTTTGGAGGCAGAGATGCATCAGGTCTTGGAATGGGCGGGATTTCATATACTATAAATGATATGACTAGAGAAAAATTAACTGTCTTTAAAAGTAAATCTATATAAAGTTTTTAGAAAAATAGCTTTTAAATTTACCCATAAAAAAGTCCTAATTTTAATTAGGACTTTTTTAGATTATTCTTTTTTATTTTCAAGCTGTACTTCGAATTTACCCCAAAAAGGACTGTCAGCCATAAGTGAATGTCCAATTACAATAATATGATTTCCTTTTTGCTTGAGTTGAATTTTTAAATCCATTCCAAATGGACCATCTGAGGATTTATCTGGAAAAATAATTTGGTTGAAACGGATGTTTCCTTTACCGGTAGACGGAATGATCTTTGCATTCAATTCGCCTAAATCCTCATTTTTAAATTTGACATATATTTTAGAATGAATTGAATCCAAAGAGCCTTCAGCTGTGTATAAACCTTTGTCATTCGCAAAATTCATAAAAATAGTATCGTCTATTTGTTTGTTCTCTTCTTTTTTCTCCTCCTTATTTTTCTTCACGAAAATAGTGTCTGAGGTTTCAACAGCAGTTTCCTTGGTTTCTTTTTGTTGACATGAAAAAACGAGAATTGATAGTAAAAGAATTAAATAATTTTTCATAATCGTATTTTTAAGTAAGTGTCGCAAATTTAATTCCTTTTTAAAAATGTATTGTTATATAATAGCATTTGAATATTGCAGGATTTAGATAATCATAATAATTTACTTAAAGTGATTTTTTTATCCAAGCTATAAATAAGGCAGCAAAAATAATGAAGATATTAAAACCAATATCTTTAGCTTCTCCTCGAAAGATATGAAAGACAATAGCGCTAAACATTAATGCTATAATTCCGTAAGCTGAATAAACTGTCAGTCTGGATTTACTATTGAATAGAGAAGGAAATAGAATTCCTGTCGCTGCCAAAAGATCAATTATACCAGTAATCAGTACTAAAATTACATTATCTTTTATCCAGGGAAATGGCAGATCGTTTGGTTTAAAAATTTTCATAAATCCTGCCCATGCAAAAATTGCAAATAGCAGCATCTGAACTATCCATACAACGATTTTTTTCAATTTTTTAATTTTGTTTTCTTCCATTTTTTATAAGTTTTTATCAAAATTAGATACTTTTACTATCCAAACGATATTACTTTACCTCAGGATAGTACTATCCTGAGGTAAAGTAATTAGATAATCAATACGTTATGATATCAAAAGGTGGATGCCCTAAAACAATGCTTTCTATAAAAGATGCTCTTGAAGCGGTAGAGGGAAGATGGAAATTACTTATTCTTTTTCTCTTGCTGAACATCCAAAAAGATTTGGAGAGTTATCAAAAAGTGTAGTTGGTATTACAGATAAAACGCTGTCAAGAGAATTAAAATTATTAGAAGCAAATAAACTTATTACACGTCAGGTTTATGATTCATTTCCTCCAAAAGTCGAATATTCAATCACAGAGCATGGAATTTCATTAGAAAAAGTATTAGATGAATTGCATTTTTGGGGACTTCTTCACAGGTCAAAAATATTAAAAGATTCCTGATATTGTCATTTTTAATATGAAGACAGGACTTTTTTATGGGAAGACTAATATTTTCCAGATTTCAGGTTCTTTAATTCTTCCAATACGAAAAAAACGACATTAACTAAAAGTCAATGTCGTTTTATTAATTATTTTGGTTTTAATTTATTTGTAAAAAATATTTTAGTTACCAAATATGTATCTAAGTGTAAATTGTGCTTGCCAAACATCTGATGTTGAAGAGTTCTTTTGGAAAGTATCTTTAATTAAATACCTGTTTCCATTAGGATCTGTTTGTGTAGCAAGGGTATAAACAGGGACATTTGCACCTGTTGTACTAGAATAAGCTAGAACATTTGGATTTGTTGCTCTTTGTGATAATCCCCAGTCTTTATTTACCATGTTTGTAAAGTTCAGGATATCAGCTCTAAATTGGAAAGTATTCTTTTTACCAGCTATTTTGATGTATATATCTTGAGAGATAGATAAATCTAATCTGTGTAACATTGGTAAAGTAGATTCATTTCTTTGAGCATATTGACCTCTTCTTGAACGTAAATATTTATCCTGATTGATATAAGCATCAAACGCAGCTCTTTGCTCATCTTGTGAGTAAGTTCTTGAAGTTGTAACATTATTTACTGTACTAGATACTACAAGAGGAGCAAACGTAAGTTCACTTGCGCTGTTTGGTACATAAAGCAAATCATTACCACTAATTCTGTCTCCATTCATATCTCCACTATAAGTGTAAGTAAATGGACTAGCTTGTTCTCCAATATAACCTAAGTTGATAGAAGTTGCACCGCCAAGACCTTTACCATATTCAATTCTGTAACCAATAACTCCAACCAAACGATTTGGTGTATTGTTGTTTGAATTAGATACATCCAAATCATTATTTCCATTTACAGATCTCGCACTTGTCCATGAACCTGAAGCTACTGAACCTGGAGACATTAAATCTGTCGCATTAGAGTGCGTGTAGGCGAATGATCCCCAAAGTCCTCTTTGGTATGGGTATTCTAATTTAAATGTTGT
The DNA here is from genome assembly GCF_979258275.1 of Flavobacterium sp. AC274. Taxonomy (NCBI): domain Bacteria; kingdom Pseudomonadati; phylum Bacteroidota; class Flavobacteriia; order Flavobacteriales; family Flavobacteriaceae; genus Flavobacterium; species Flavobacterium sp. AC274. The sequence goes on from NZ_OZ409852.1 coordinate 2,509,974, forward strand.
AGAATAAAAATATCCTTCATCAGAGTTTGCTAAAACGATACCGTTTGAAACATTATCATTTACACGTGTTCCGGCATCATTACGAGAATATCTTGGTCTGTTGTCAGTACCGCTAAATGTTCCAACCGGAGCATCAAAGTTAGCATTGTAATAAGTGATCGCATTAATATTTTTTTGAAGTATTCCTTCAACTGTACCTGTAAATCCAAAAGGAAGTTTTTGATCAACTGCCATTGTAGTTTTCCAAACCTGAGGAGATTTGAAGTTTTTCTTATTAAATGACAAGTCATAAGTTGATGGAGCTGTAGGTGTAGTTGGAGTAAAATATTGTGCTGGATTTGCTGTAAAACCATATCCTTTTGTATATACATCAGCACCACTAACATCGACAACACCAGTAAGAACTCCGTTGTTTCCAATTTGGTTTGATAAATATACACCAGGAGATCTACCAGTAAATACTCCTGAACCTCCTCGAACAATTGTTGAAGCATCACCATTTAAGTCAAGGTTGAAACCAACTCTAGGCTCGAATAAGATTGCTGCATCCGGCATTGAACTAGTATTGAATTTTTCGCCATCAGCGAAAGTCATAGCAGTAACTGTTGGGTTTTCTAATGCTGTATCAGCATACCATATTCTTGAAGCTCTTAAACCAACAGTTAATTTAAATTTATCACTCAATTTCATTTCATCCTGAGCATATAAATCTAATTTGTTAGATTTTAGTATTTGCATTGGTTCAGCACCTCCAGGTAAAGCGGAATATTTAAATTGAACTTTATTCGGCATAGTACTAATTGTAGTTGATGGCGCGCCACCATTTGCAAGAGATTCATTTGCAGAAGCATAAAAATCTGCTAAAGAGTTAAAAACGTAAACTCCGTTTGATCCTGAGAAAAACAAGTTACTAGATTTGAAATATTCAAAGTTTGCACCAAATACTAAAGAGTGTTTTCCAATAGTTTTAGTCAAATTATCTGTAAAGTGTAGTGTTGAGTATGACAGTTTGTTACCTTGAGTAAAAGGATCTAAACCAACTGAAATATAAGTAGCAGTTCCTTGTTTAATATCAATTGTAGGGAATAAACCACCACCAATTAAACCTCTGTCTTCAATTTGTTTATCATAACCTCCAATGAAGTTATTATACCATGAATTGCTTAATTTACTATTTAATTCTAATACAATAGACCTTGTATTATCTAAAATTGTATATCCACTATTTTTGAATGACATTGCTAATGCACTATTAGTTCTGTTACCAAAACCTAATGAATTTGAGTTAGAAGTTAACTGATCCGAAGATGAATTATGAAATACATAACGAGCAGTAAGTTTATGATTGTCATTGATATTCCAGTCAATTCTCGTTAAGAATTTTTTTGATTCTTTTGAAGAATCATAGTTTTCCCATGCACCTGTATCATAACCAAACTTATCTTTCATAAAGTTAGAAAGAGTCTGCATTTCAGTATAGGTAGGAAGAGAAACCTGACCACTTGGTTGCGGAGAACCTGTAGATGTCCAGTTTGTAGCCGGGCTTACATTGTCAATAGTTTCAAAATTTCCAAAAAAGAATAATTTATCTTTGATAATTGGCGCTCCAATACGGGCTCCCCAGATTGTTTCTTCAAATTTACCTGGTTTAATTGTTACATCTCCGGCGTGAGTACCGATAAAATCTTTTTTATTATTTCTGGTAGAAGTATAAACAGATCCTTCGATTTCGTTTGTTCCACTTCTCGTTACCGCATTAATTCCTGAACCTAAAAATCCAGATTGACGAACGTCATATGGAGCAATGTTTACTTGTAACTGCTCAATTGCATCTAATGAAATTGCAGTCGAACCAGTTCTGCCTCCGGCTTGTGAATCTGATCCAAGACCAAATCCGTTGTTAAATACAGAACCGTCAATAGTAAAATTATTTAATCTTGAATCCTGTCCGCCAAATGTTCCGTTAGCTCCGGCATTTGCATTGTATTTTGTAACAGAGTTTATTGAACGTGCTCCTAATACCGGAACTGCAGCGATTTCTCTGTTTGAAAACTGTTGTGAAGCACCAGTTCTTCCTTTATTAAAATTTCCTTTTGATTTTGTAGAAACCACAACTTCCTGAAGAGCGTTTGGTTCTTCATCAATAGTAATGTTTATAGTCAGGTTGTTACCTAAACCGACATTAATATCGGTTATTTCTGTTGTTTTGTAACCAATATAAGTTACTTTAACTGTGTAAGGACCTCCTGGTCTCAAACCTTGTGCCGCGTATCCACCGTCAAAATCAGAAGTTGAGAAATACTTTGTTCCTGTTGGTTTATGAACAATTTCTACTGTCGCCCCAGGAAGAGCCTCTCCCTTATTTGATCTAACAATCCCTGACATGGCCGAACTCGTAACCTGAGCATGACCTAAAGTAGAGAGTAAAATAATTAAAATAAAAATAATTTTTTTCATCTAATGTTTTATATTGGTTTAATTTTTTGGCAAAATTATGAGATTGAAGAAGCCCGGTGTTAACTCAATATTAACAAAATGTAGTGGTTTGGGTAGTCAATGATTTTTGTAAGAATAAAAGGATTTTAAGACATATTTATTGATTTTTAATAAAAAAATAAGATGTTTTAGTTTTATATAATCTTAAGAATTTTACGTCAATTTTATGAGTTCTTATTTAGAGCAGTCTGCTTTTTTGACTAACTTTATTATATAACGAAAGATTATTAATCGATTAATTTTTATTTAAAGTAAGTTATACTGCAAAAGCTGTGGTAACTGTAATTAAAAAACATTTGATATGAACAAAGTAATTGGACTTTTCGCAGGAAGTTTGCGTAAGGAATCATTTTCAAGAAAAATAGCCAAAGCCGTTGCAGCAATGGCACCTGCAGGATTTGAGTTTAAAATAATTTCGTTGGGTGATTTGCCGCTTTATAATCAGGATTTTGATGATGAAAATCAAGTGCCGGAATCCTACACTATTTTTAGAAATGAAGTAAAAGCAATTGATGGTGCTATTTTTATAACACCGGAATACAACAGATCTGTACCCGCAGTTTTAAAAAACGCATTGGATGTAGGTTCACGTCCTTACGGAAAAAGTGTGTGGGACGGTAAACCGGGAGCCGTATTTAGTAATTCGCCAGGAAGTATTTCTGGTTTTGGTGCTAATCATCATTTAAGACAAAGTTTGGTTTTTCTAAATGTTCCTGTTATGCAGCAGCCTGAAGTTTATCTTACCAAAGTAAATGAGCTTTTTGATGAACATGGAAATATTCAGAAAGAAGAGATTAGGGAATTTCTTCAAAAAGCTGTTGATGCATTTATTGTCTGGTTTAACAAAAATTCCAGTCAATAAAGATGAAATATCATTTAAAATTAAAAAAAGCCCTTCTTATAATTAAGAAGGGCTTTTTGTATCAACGATAATGATTTGTTGTTATTTTTTTGCTGCGTTCACATCAATACCAATCTCAATGTCTTTACTGATCATCCATTCTGCAGGATCAGCCTCAGAAGCTCCAAATTTGATATCCCAATCTGTACGGTTAACAGTAAATTTAGCCTGAATTGATGCAGTTCCTTCAGCAACAGTAACTTTTGCCGGGAAAGTAACATTTACTGCTTTTCCTTTTAAGGTAAGGTTACCGCTTACTGTTTTATTAGCACCTTCAATTGCATCTTTAGCAGCAGGATCTAATGCCGCAACTTTTGTAATTTTAAAAGCTGCCGTTGGATTTTTCTCTACATCAAAAAAATCAGCACCTTTTAAGTGAGCCTCCAATTCAGAATATTTTTTATCTTTTTCTGTTACAGATGCCGGATCAACCTTAATAGATTTCATATCTATTACAAAGTCACCTGCTGTAAGTTCTCCGCCTTCAACAGAAACTTCTCCTGATGTAAGGCTAAGAGTTCCCCAACGAGGAGCAAAACCACCTTTGTGAAATGCTTTCCAGTTTACTTTAGAGGCTTCTAAATTTACAGGTAAAACTTCCCCTTTTTTTCTGCAACCTCTTGTTCTGCAGCTGTCGTTGTCTCGTTAGATGATTTTTTTCCGCATGACGTTAAAAATAAAGTAACCGCTGCTAATGTAAATACGCTTAATTTTTTCATTTCTTATCTGTTTAATTATTTATTGATTTTAAATATTGAGAGAGTTAAATTATGGAAATTTTCTCATTATTTCTATTGAGTCAGTTTTTTTTAAATTAAAATATTAATCATGTTCTCCTGCTTTGAACACCGAGGTTTTTATGTTCAATAATAATTCCGGCGTTTTTCTTTTTTCATCAAACTTACATTCATAGTTAAGTATAAAATGAAGTGTTGTAACTAATGATTCTTAAACTTTGCATTTATAAAAGAATAGGATGAAAAATAGTAGAATTACAATTCTTGCATTGGTATTATTTACAAGCTTAATCAATGCCCAGAATAACATTGAAAATTTAAAAAATAAAAAGATGAATGATTTGGAAGTATTCAAAATAGAAAGCCATGTTTCGGGATTAAAAATTGCCATAACACACAAACATCCAAAGGTTCCTTTAGACGATTATGCTATTCTTTTTTTGCACGGTTCTTCATTTCCATCTGCATTATCTTTTGGTTTTAAGATGAATAATTATTCCATGATTGATAGCATGTCAGACAATGGTTATGACGTATATACACTAGATTTTTTAGGTTACGGGAATTCGGACCGATATAATGAAATGGAAACAAATTTAGTAAATAGCAAACCTGTTGGAAGAGCTCTGGATGTTTATAAAGATGTAGATAAAGCAGTTGATTTTATTATAAAAAAAACAGGAAAATCAAAAGTGTATTTAGTAGGCCATTCCTGGGGAGGATCTGTTGCGGCTTTATATGCTTCACAATTTCCCGACAGAGTTTCTAAGCTGGTTTTGTTTGCAGCTATTACCCAAAGGGAAAATACTTCTGAAGCTGAAAAAATAGCATATTCTTTTGAGACTATGACGCCCGATGAAAGAATAAATTCAATGAAAAATTTGACCCCACCAGAAAAAGAATGTCAATTGGAAACCGAAGTTTTTAATGTTTGGGGAGATAATTGGCTAAAATCTGATCCATTAGCTGTAAAATTTAAATCTAATAGTATTCGTTTTCCCTCAGGTCCCTCTCAGGATGTGGAAGATTTATTACACGGAAAATCATATTATAACCCAGCCAATATAAACGCTTCTGTTTTAGTAATTCGGGGTGAATGGGATCAATATCCTGACAATATCGATGCTGAAAAATTATTTTCGTCTCTGGAAAATGCCGCTTATAAAAAATATGTGGTTATCGAAAAAGGAACTCATGTTATGCAGCTTGAAAAAAGCCGTTATCAATTATATGATGAAATTCTTCGGTTTTTAAAATTTGGGCTAAATACTAAATTTAAATAGAAGATTTTAAATTATCACCGTCTTTTAAATGAAGCCTTCTAAAAACTAAGCCCGATAAAATAGTCAAAGAACCAACAACCAGAAAGGTGTAGCGAAAGGCATTGTGAATCTCGTTATGAATGAGTTTTACATCTCCCTGAAAAATTTTGAGTACCAATAATCCAAAAGCAATACCAAAACCTATTGCTAATTGCTGATTTACAGAAACTAATGAATTACCGCTGCTTGTGTGATAAACCCTTAAATCAGCAATAGAAATAGAATTCATCGAGGTAAATTGTATGGAGTTAAAGAAACCCAAAACAGAAATAATCGGAATGTACCAATAAATAGAAGTATGAATTGACGGAATAGCCAGAGCACAAATTAATACACCAATAATAAAAGTGTTAACCATTAAAGTTTTACGATATCCAAAAGTATTTAGAATTTTAATTACTGCTGATTTTCCAAACATTGCGGTAAGTGCCATAGGTGCAACAATCCATCCTGAGGTCACTGCAGACTGACCATAAGCAATCTGGATCATCATAGGCAATAGCAGGGGAATAGAACTAAAACCCAGCCGCGTTGCCAAATTACCAACAATACCCACACGAAAGGTTCTTACCTGAAATAAATTTAAGGGAAAAATAGGATTATTATCTTTCGTGGCATGACGATAATACCAATACAGCATTAAAAATCCTGACATTAAAACAACTAAAACCGGCGATAAACGAACGGTATTGCCAAACAATTCTAAAGAAATTGATAATAGGAGTGAAGCGGCTGCAAAAATCAGGAAACCTTTTAAATCAAAATCAATTATTGGAGATTTGTAATCGGGCATGTATTTTAAACTTAAAATAATGCCAATAATACCAAAAGGAATATTGATTAAGAAAATCCAGTGCCAGGATAAATAATCGACCATATATCCTCCAATCAACGGACCCAAAACGGGTCCGATCAAAGCTGGAATGATCGCAAAATTCATTGCCTGTAATAATTCATTTTTTGGAAATGTTCTAATAAGCGCCAGCTTTCCTACAGGTGTCATTAAACTTCCTCCAATACCCTGAATAACACGGGCAATAACCAAATGCATTAAGTTTTGAGAAAGGGCACAAAACAAAGACCCAAGGCTAAAAAGTAATAAGGCAAAAATGAATATTTTTCTGGTTCCAAATTTGTCCGACAAAAAACCGCTTACAGGCATAAAAAGCGCCAACGTTAAGACATAACTGATAATAGCATTTTGCATTTCCAGCGGCGATTCATGCAAATCTTTGGCAATAGCAGTTATAGAAGTATTAAGAATTGTAGAATCAAGCATTTGCATAAAAATGGAAGTTGCCAGAATAATAGGCAATATTTTTTTCGTCGCTTCTTTATCAATAATAACGTTCATAGATTTCTATTTTTGCCTGAAACAATTTAAGCTGTAGTTCTTAAAGCCTTATTTAGCTCATGAGTTCTATAAAATTACGAAAGATATCCTAATAATTTGTTTTAGAATTTAATTGATTTAATCTTTAACTAAATAACAAAAGATACCATATTTGATATCTTTTGTTTAAAATCTGAATTAATTTTTAAAAGAACTGTCATGTTGTATTGCGCTGTTTTAGAAGAATCATTCTGAATGTTAATTTTGCTATTTTATAACAAAACCATTTGTTTTTAATACTTCGGCAACCTTAATTACAATTTCAGAGCGATGTTTACCATCCGTAACCTTTAAGTCGGTTTTTACCCAATATCTTACATTGACTTGTACAACGGCCCCTGTAATACCAGACACTACAGCCGAATTTGAATATCCTTTATCTACAATTTCGTCATCCGCTTTCATAACCTCGGTGATCAAATCAATTGCCTTTTTATAATCAGATCCATATTCAAGCCCAATTGTAAAATCCTGAAGAAGAAATCCTTCACTATTAAAATTGATAAGCGTGTTTTTTATTAATAATGCATTTGGGATATAAATGTTTTTGCTGTCACTTTTTATCTGTGTATCACGAAGATTCAATGCCACGACTTTTCCTTTTACACCATTACTTTCGATAATATCCCCAACAGAAAAAGGTCTTTTGAAAGCCAGTAAAATACCAGCTAAAAAGTTTTCGCCAATATCTTTTAAGGCAAAACCAATAATAAACGCCGAAATTCCGGCACCGGCCAGAACGCTTTGCGCGACGCCTGTAAGCCCAATAACACGAAACATAAATAAAAACCCAATAACAATAAGAACTGCTTTGATAAGATTGGCAATAAAAGTCGCTAATAAAGGGTCATGCATTCGGTGTTTTAATCTTCGGTCTGCAAATACCCGAACTCGTGATGCTATAAACCAGGAGATTAAAACAACCAGAATTGCGAGTAATAATTTTGGCGTGATATCAACAATGTTTTGATAATATCCTTCTATATGTTGGGCAATGTCATGCAGAAATTCTTTCATAATATGTTATATTTAAAAAAATTAAAGTTTAAAATTGAATGCAAAAACATCTGCACGAAGTACAGATGTTTTCAGGTAAATGAAAAAAGTAGTATTGTTAAAACGGTAATATTTAGTTCGTTATTCTGCCGCGACAATATTTACGGTATTTAAGGCAACGTCATTTAGTAAACAATCAGCCTCTTTTTCTTCGGCCAGAGTTTGTGCTAATAATTTTGCAGCGTCATTTTCTCCCAATGCTTTTGCAAAAGCGACTAAAGTACCATAAGTTGCAATTTCATAATGCTCGATTTTTTGTGATGCCGAAATAATTCCCGCATCCCTAACTGAGCCTGGAATTGTTTCAAGCAAAATACTGTCGCCTTCTTTTAATAATCCGGCCATAGCTTCGCATTTTTTTCCTTCGGCTTTTTCTCCCAGTAAGTCAAAAACTTTATCAAGTCTTGCAACATGATTTTCGGTAACGAGAACATGCTCTGAAATAACGCCCGAAAGGCTTGGAGCTGTAGCATTGGCAGACATTTTTGGTAAGGCACCCACAAGTGCATTTTCTGCCCAGTAAATATCTTTAAGACTGTCAATAAATAATTCTCTTAAATCTGCCGCAGCGTCTGATGCGGGTTCGACAAGATTATTTTTCTTGGTGCTTTTTGCGGCAGCAATTTTGGTTTCAGTTGGTTTTTCTGAATTTTTCATATCTTTTTTATTTTGAATGTTAATTGTATAAGTTGGTTTCGCGTTCCCAAAAACGATGTTGTGCCATAGCAGCAATAAAATCTAATGCAAATGATTGTGTGCCAGGTTCGCTGGATAAAATAAGTCCGTCATCATTGTTTGTTATTTTGGCAACAAAAGGTGCTGCGCTTAATATTTTTGTTGCTTCACCATCGGCACCAATTACTTTGCAGTGTTTATAAGCATCGTTTATAAATTCGTTTACATCATCATTTTCAGCCAAAAGGTCAAGGCCTAATCCATGCGGAATGTAAACAGCATCAAACAAAACAGAAGATGCGGTTAGCAAACTATAATCTGCTGCAATTGCTCCGTCAGCATCTGTAAGAACAGATCCTAAATGCGGCGCAACAACAAAACCTTTTGCATCTTCTTTGAGAAGTGCACTTTTCATGTTTAGGACTGCGGCTTCAGAAACTCCGTCAGAACAAATAATAGCTACTTTTCTGGAAGCAATTGTAGGCGAATTGGTAGGGTTTTTAAGCATAGAAAGAGCATCAGAACTGTCAACCGATGAATCTACTGTTCGTGGTTCCTGATTTCCATTTTCATTTTCCGGAGATACACCCTGATTAATTGGGGTTTCCAATACAGGTGGAACCGAAGCTCCAAGACCCAAGGCAACTTTTTCTGCCAATTGCGTATCAACCTGAGATAAAAGTCCCAGCATTCTAACTCTTACGGCTGTAGTTTCAACTTTTCCAAGTTCAAAACGAAGTGCTTTTACGATGTGGCTTTTTTCTACATCTGTCTGGCTGTTAAAGAATAATCTTGCCTGACCAAAATGATCTGCAAAACTTTCACTTCTTTCTCTTACTTTATGTGCATCGATGCGCTCGTTGAAACTTGCAAAACCACCTTCGGCAATTTTAGCCTGATACGGACATCCTCCGCCAAGTGAATTTGGATGATAACTTACACGGCCTTTATTAATTTCCTGACGCATGTGTCCGTCACGTTGATTATTATGTACCGGCGCAACGCTTCTGTTAATCGGAATTTCATGAAAATTAGGACTTCCTAATCTTGAAAGTTGTGTATCGGTATAAGAAAATAATCTTCCCTGAAGCAACGGATCGTTTGTAAAATCAATTCCCGGTACAACATGCCCTGGGTGAAAGGCAATTTGCTCTGTTTCTGCAAAGAAATTATCGGGATTTCTATCTAAAACCATTCTTCCCACAATCGTTACAGGAACAAGTTCTTCGGGAACAATTTTGGTCGGGTCAAGTAAGTCAAATTCATATTTGTGTTCGTCTTCTGCAGGAATGACCTGAACGCCTAATTCCCATTCAGGAAAATTTCCCATTTCGATCGCTTCCCATAAATCTTCTCTGTGAAAATCTGGATTTTTACCCGAAATTTTTTGGGCTTCATCCCACACAACAGCATGTGTTCCTAATTTAGGTTTCCAGTGAAATTTCACAAAAGTCGATTCTCCAGCTTCATTAATCAATCTAAAAGTATGAACTCCAAAACCTTCCATCATTCTATAGCTTCTTGGAATCGCACGATCAGACATTACCCACATAATCATGTGCATCGACTCGGGCATTAAGGAAATAAAATCCCAAAAAGTATCGTGAGCAGACGCTGCCTGAGGCATTTCATTATGAGGCTCTGGTTTTACAGCGTGAACTAAATCGGGAAACTTTGAGGCGTCCTGAATAAAAAATATAGGTATATTATTGCCAACAAGGTCATAAATACCTTCCTGCGTGTAAAATTTTACAGCAAATCCTCGTACATCCCGCGCAAGATCTGTAGAACCTCTTGAACCTGCAACGGTAGAAAACCTGGCAAAAACGGGTGTTTTTAATCCGGCTTCTTTTAAAAATCCTGCTTTTGTTAATTCAGGAATTGGGTTTGTTACTTCAAAAAAACCGTGCGCTCCTGAACCACGTGCATGTACGATTCTTTCCGGAATACGTTCATGGTCAAAATGCGTAATTTTTTCTCTCAGAATAAAATCTTCGAGTAGGGAAGGTCCTCTTTCGCCGGCTTTTAACGAATTGTTATCATCGTTAATACGAACACCCTGATCAGTAGTCAGGAACTTATTAGTTCCGTCGGATTTGTTTATCGACAAATCACGCTGTTTTTCGTCTTGAAAATTTTTCATTAGTTTTTGCTTTGTTTAGATTTATTTTTTTTATGTTATCGTCACATTATGAGGCATTTGTGATCTGGAATAAACTTATAAATCAAATTTAGCCTATACCATTAATTTCAATTTATAAGATTATTCCGCAATATTGTACAATTACCATCCAACCAAAATCAATAGCAATTCTTTTTATATAATTTGAAGATGTGGTCGAATTTGCATCGTTACAATATCGCATCTCTTTGGCTGAGATAAACAGAATAGGGCACTCATAGCAATATCATACGCTTCGAGCATTTCCATTTTTTCTATTTTTTCCTTATGCTCTTCTTTAGTGCCTGGCTGCATATCACTTGTTACGGCTCCGGGTTCTATTAGTGAGACTTTAATTCCAAGCGGATTTAATTCCTTACGAAGCGATGTGCTAAAACCTCGTATTGCAGATTTAGTAGCTACATAAATGGTGCTTTCCGGAGTACGGCTCTCGGCACTCATAGACCCAATATTAATGATATGCCCGGATTTTTGCTCTTTCATTCGTAATGAGGCTTCCTGAGCAAAAGCCAGGTAACCAGTAATATTGGTATCAATAATATACTTGTAATCCTTGTAAGTTTCCTGTGTAATTCCCGGAGCACCTAATGCCGCATTGTTAATAAGAATATCAATTCCGCCCAACTCAGTATCTACAATTTGCAATATTTTATCGATATCTTCTTTTTTGGTTACATCGGCAGGAGTTCCATAAACGTCGCAGCCGGGAAATTGCTGTTTAAGATCTTCGACAGCATTTTTAAAATCTTTTTCATCTCTTCCAAAAATAAGAACGCGTCCGCCCAGAGAGACCAATACATCGGCAATTGCTTTTCCTATTCCGGTTGTGCCGCCGGTTACTACAATTCGTTTGTCTTTAATATTTTGTCCAAAGTAATTTGTTAATTGTTCCATTGTTTGTTTTTTTATAAATGATTATTATTTGCAAACTGCTGGAATTTCTAACAGCAGATGATATTTTTTAGTACTGGGTTTTTTATTAAATATTACCATTGAACTTTAACTGAACCCTGACCAGAAATTTTATATTCCTGTATGTTGACATTTTTTGTGAAGGGATCAAGAAGTTCCTTATCAAAAAACACTTTCATTTGAATTTTACGGTCTTTGAGTTTTATAATTTTCAAATTGCAGATCATATCTTTGTCACCATCTAATTTGATGGTAATCGATTTTCCTCTTTTCGTATGTTCATTAGGATAATCGATAAAAAGAAGAAAATCTTCATCGATTTTGATGTATTGTCTGGATACAATTCCAAAAGCCATTCCGCTGCCATATACTTCCTGACCAACCTGACCGCTTTTTTCCCAGCCATTGTACAAATCCTCCAGAGGAACCCAGAGATCGGCTTGTATTTCACCTGTTTTAACTTCTTCCGAAAGCATTTCTTTTGGCAGCATCGTTGGATAATAATAAGCAATCCTGCTCACGGTATATTTAATAAACTCCGGAATTAGCGTTCTTAAAGAAGGCAAAATGTCAACATCTTTAGCCAGTGATAAATATTCTGATAAAGCTGCGTAGACTTCTAATTCTTCATAAGCAGCGGTATACGGTGCATCATTGAGGGGAAATATTGAAAAGAAATTATTATAGTTTTTACCATAGCCATATTTGCAGTCATAAAGCTGGATATTTTTAAATAATCCGCTCAGACAGGTATAACTTATCTCGAGGTATAGCTTTTTATTAGCAATTTTAAATAATTCTAATAATGCCGCAGCGGCAAAAGCTGTATTATTGGCCTGGTATAATATATTTAAACCCAGATCTGCCAATTTTCTGGCTGCTTTTTCTGCTTCGTTTAAATAGCGTTTTTCTTTCGTTAATTTAAAAATCAGCAGCATTAAATGTGCGTACGATCCGGGAACATCCCTTTCTCCTCCGGCACCGGGAGCAGTTTCTTCCTTGATTATTTCGAGGGTTTCCATATTATAAAATACAGGCCATTTGTATTTAAAATGATGCGCCACTTTTATGACATACTCAATAGAATCTAATACCAGTTTTTTTGCTGTTTTGTCTCCAGCTAAAGCCAGTCTTGCCAAATTCATTAACGGATGGTGCAGATACCAGGAATCCATCACCATCTCTTTTTTTTGTTCTTCTGAGTTGTCAAGTTTGTCTACCATCGAAGGAAGCCATCTGTTAAGGCAATTTATCTTTGGATCATAAAAAGCAGGCAGTCCCTTAATTAACTCATCACAGATCGATTGTTTTTCACCACTCCATTTTTCAAATTCCTTAAAAGGTGCCAATACAGCCAATTGTACCATACTTTCAGGAGGTGTGTCATAGTCACATAAGTAGGCATTTAGATACTGAATTCCGCTTGCCTGTTGCCATGCACCTTTGTTATACCGCAAATCATTTAAAACTTTTTGAGCGATATCCGGCCAATTATGATATTCAATTCTTGGCTGTTCAAGCACTTTGTATATAATAACAAGATTATTTAAAAAGTGCTCACAAATAGCCGTTGTATCTTTAAAAATTTCAGTCTCTACTATTATATACGCATCTGATATTGTAAATGCCTGATTGGGAGGAAGAGGCAATTCATCCGTTATTGGAAGCTGAAATCCAATTTCCGGCCATGTTCCTCCAACGGTATTTTTCGATTCTGTTTTGGTAACTTCGCAATACTCAGACAATGAAGTAAGATTTTGAAAATAAAAAAAGGATCCTGTTTGTGGTTTTGTAATGCTGGCAAATAACAATCCTGATCGCGACCCGAATTGTGCCATGTGAATATTTCCAGCCGTGTTTTCTAAACTTCCACTTTGTGTAAGCGGAATTATATCTCGTGGCCAAAACGGAATCATTAAGGCAGTTTTTGCTGTAAATGTTGTTGTATAATGTAATACACCTTCCGGAAAATTGATGCGAACTTCATAACTTCCCAATCTGGAATCGAGTATAAAAACAGTGGTATCTTCATCATCAAAAAGATTTGTAACTTCAAAACAGCTGTTCATAGCAAATGCCGCACGAAAAGCTATTTTTCCGTTTTCAGGCATCAATACCACAATCCATAAAGAATCACCTGTATTGTAAAATTGATAGGTGTAATCAACAATTTTTCTTTCTAAAAGTATTTCACTATTTTCAATATCTTCCTGCGCCGTTGCGCTCCAAGGTGTAACTGTTGGCATAATGATAGTTTTAATTGATAAAAGATTTCTTTATTTATTTCAAAAAAATAGCTATTCGCCTGTTTCCATATGAGGGGCATCCACAGGTTTAGATTGTGAAGAGCCAATTTGTCTTAGATAAACAGAAAGTATTACGATGGCAAAAACAGATAAAAATTCGCTTTGCCAGTTTTGAAAAGATTCAAACCAAAACCTCGTATCTCCCAAATAATCAGAGGCAGATTCCAAAGGCATTCCTTTTAAAGCCAATTGTTCATTTTCATCTTTAAGGCTTCCGTAAAAATGAGCACAAAAAGAAAGTATAAACAATAACAATAAAACAATGGTAAGTGAATGTTTGTAGATTTCAAGAATCCAGCCGCCTTTTTTTACAGGCCAGGGTGCATCTTTTCGCGTAGGCGAAGGTTCTCTGTCAAATTCTTCTTCTTTGTCTAAATCTTTAGATTCTGAAGAACCCCGCTGCATAAAAAATGGTTAATACAACAAATAAGGCCATTTGTAGAAATTCGCTTTCCCAATTTTCAAAAGTCGATTGAATAAAATGACCTGAAATAAGATAAGAAGAAAGCGTAATAGCAGTACTGCCTTCATCAATCAATTCTTTATTATGTTCTTCGAACCCAAAAAATATTTGACCGATTAATGCGCCGAAAAATAATAGTAGAAAACAGATACTGAGTCCGTTATTTCGTAAAAAGTTTTTCATGGTTCTTGCTTTTTCACAAATTTCCGAAACACGATTGATTCCATTTTATAGAATTAGGGTAATCATTTATATTATTTTTAGGTAGATTAACTTACAAAAAGTTAATTCAGTTATTAAGAACACGACTGATTATATAATAAGAAAAACAACAGTTTTTAAGCAATTTTCATTTCTTAATCTAGGTTAATCGATAAACAGGTATAACGGAAGTAAATTTGTAAAAGAAAATCAAAACAACTTTAATACATTAAATACCATGGAAAATAAAATTTTAGGCTTACACCATATTACTGCAATTGCAGGTGACGCAAAACGTAATTTCGACTTTTACTCAAAAATCTTAGGATTAAGATTTATCAAAAAAACAGTGAATTTTGACGATCCGGGAACATACCATTTTTATTTTGGTGATGAGACAGGAAGCGCAGGAACAATTTTAACTTTTTTCCCTTGGGGAGAAGGAATTCAGCAAGGAAGAAAAGGTTCTGGAATGGCTACTGAAATAGGATATTCTGTTCCAAAAGGAAGCCTTGATTTCTGGCAGAAACGTTTTGAACAATACAATGTAATTTATAACAAACCTGCTGAGAAATTCGGAGAAAAATATCTTACTTTTTTAGATCCGGACGGATTAAAATTAGAATTGATCGAATCTAAAACGGACGATAACAGAAAAGGCTGGGAAACTGACGAAGTAAAAGCAGATGTTGCAACAAAAGGTTTTCACAATATTACTTTAACTTTAAACGATATTAAACCAACTGCTTTAGTTTTAACAGAAATATTTGGTTACAAATTGATTGATCAGGATGTAAATCGTTATCGTTATGCAACAGATGCTGTAGAAAATGCCGCAATTGTTGACTTAGTAGAATTGGCTGATGAAAAACGTGGTTTAAATGCAAATGGAACTGTTCACCACGTGGCTTTTAGAGTGAAAAATGATGAAATTCTAATGCACTTCCGTGAAAAAATAGAAGAGTTTGGATTGTCAATTACACCACAAATCGACAGACAATATTTCCATTCTCTATATTTCAGAGAACCAGGAGGAGTTTTGTTTGAAATCGCAACAGATAATCCCGGATTTACAGTAGATGAAAGCTTAGAAGAATTAGGACAAAACTTAAAACTTCCGGCACAATATGAATCACAAAGAGCTGCCATTGAAAAGCACTTGGTTAAAATTAATTAATTACTAAAAGATATTTAAATCAATAAAAAAATGAAATTAGTTTACGCTTAAATTAGGCGTAAATTAATTTTATAAATAAAAAATACTATGGAAACAATAAAATTAGAATTAGACGAAAAAAAACATGGAGCTTTTAATCTTTATGTTGATGATAAAAAACTAGGAGAAATGACGGTAAGCATTAAACCGGATTTGCTGACTGTTTACCATACAGGTGTTGAGCCTGAAGCTGAAGGAAAAGGTTATGCAAAAAAACTTTTGGATGAAATGACATCTTATGTACGTGCCAATAATTTGATGGTTTTACCACTTTGTCCTTATGTACATGCGCAGTTCAAGAAACATCCGGATGAATATCAGGATATCTGGAAAAAATAATTTAAAAAATACAATCATGAATTTAGAAAATATAACAGCAGGAACGCCTTTAAAAGAAGCAAAAAAAGCTTTAATCATGCTTCACGGGCGTGGTGCAGGTTCAAACGATATTCTTTCGATTGCGAAGTATCTTAAGGTTGAAGATTTTGCCTTAATAGCGCCTCAGGCAGAGAACAGAACCTGGTATCCGTATTCCTTTTTAGTACCGATTGAAGAGAATGAGCCTTCGTTTTCAAAATCCTTGGAAACCATTGCTCAGGTTGTTGAAGCAGTTCAGCAAAATGGAATTAAGAAAGAAAACATTTATTTCCTCGGATTTTCGCAGGGAGCTTGTCTTGCATTGGAATTTACAGCCAGAAATGCTGCAAAATATGGAGGTGTAGCAGCTTTTACTGGCGGACTTATAGGGGATAAAGTATATGAAAATCATTATTCAGGAAATTTTGAAAACACACCGATTTTCATCGGAACAAGCGATCCTGATTTTCATGTTCCCGTTGAAAGAGTAAATGAAACTGAAGTGCTTCTTAAAAAAATGGGAGCATTAGTTACAAAAAAAATATACCCAAATATGGGGCATACAATAAGCCAGGACGAAATAGATTTGGTTAATGATCTGGTTTTTACAAAGTGAGATTCTGTGTCAAGAGCTTAAAAAACTGCAATTTTGCCTGTTTGCATTTCGCCAGAGTTTGTAACTATTTTATAAATATAAATTCCCGATGCAGTATTTTTTAGATGGATAGTATTGGTTTTAGAAAGTAAAGGAGAAGCAATAGTATTTTGTCCACCGATGTTGTACAGATAGAAAATAGCGTTTCCTTCTTTTTTAGCTTCAATATTTAATTCCTCATTTTTACTTAATAGTGTGGGGTATACAAAAAACAAATCATCTCCCAAATAATTAGTATCAAGAATTAGCGAACTTATTACATTATTGTTTTCTAAAATTATATTTATTTTATATTTATTGCTGCCCTTTATCGGGGCAGCATCCAAAAAAGAAAATGTTTTTGAATTGATATCGTTTATTGTACTAATAACACTTTCAACATCATTAACTATTTTTACTAAGTCAATTCTTTTAATGTTGTACAAACTGAAAAGACTGGCATCTATCTTTACTTTGTCTTCCTCAAAAACTTCTGCCAAAGTCAACTCAAAATAACAATTTGAGTTTTCGGTGTATTGTAATGTTGACTCACTTTTTATTCCTTCGGTATTGTCAAATACAGGAATAACAGTGTGGATTTTTCCATCAGTATAAACATAACTAGCGTTTGTGGTTTGTTCTTTAAATTCTAAATGATCTCCCGTTAATTGATAAATATTAAAGGAAGTAACATCGGCAGGTTTGTCCCAATTAATTTCTGTTGTGCCGTCACAAACTAAACTGGTACTGATGTTTAAATCATAAGAAATCGTAAAGCTGTCAGAGATATATTCGGTATTATTAATGGTCATTTTTAATTTGGCCTTTGAAAATTTTTGTTCTTTAGGCGTATATGTAAATTGTTCATTATCCAGATTTATATTATTTGCTATAATTTCCCAGGTTTCCCCATTATTATAACTAACAGACAATTCTCCGGAGATACCGGAAAATGAAGAATTCCATTTGAAAGGAGAAATAGTCTTTCCATCATAAGGGAAATTATCATTAATTACAGGATAATTCCATTCAAATTGATTTTCCAATTCATATTCGTAAGCAATACCGTATTCCTGAGATGTATTCGATATGTACGACCCCATAACATTGATAGAAACTGAACCCGACACAAGGTTTTCAATAGTAATTTGTTCGATAGTATTAATTTTATCTTTTCCTCTTAAAGCTTGCTGCTCAGGAATCTCAGGGTTAAGAATCCAGGGTAAAAAAGTGATATTGTCGGCCGAAATAACTTCCATGTCTAAATCGTTCACCAAACTTATATTGCTATTAATTGCAGCCGGCAAATCGTTCCATACTAATGTAATTTTTAAGTTTTTTGCATTTGCGGGAATAGTAATCGTATGTGTATTTGTCTGACCAGATGTCAAATTACCTGATATGATTCTGTTTTCGTTGATTGTTTTTAGACTTTTATCAGCATCAATATTACCATAACCATAAGTAAAATCCGGACCTGAGTTACCTAAATCTTTTGCGCTATTAATTAAAATGGCTTTTGTCAGGGCATTAGTCAAAGAACTATTGTTTATAGTTTTATAATGTTGTTTCATAAGCGTAATAATTCCTGTAGCCAATGCTGTAGAATTTGAAGTTCCTTGTGTGCTATAAGCTACTAACTCAGGTTTTATTCGGCCATCATAAGCAGGACCTTTTGAAGAAAACGGCATAACTACTTCGTTTTGGTCAATACAGCCCAATATAATGCTGTTTTTGGATTGCTTAAAATTACCGGTAATAGATTTATACCCCTGAAGTCCGCTATTACCGGAGGAAAAGCAATGAGTCAAATCAGTATTTAAAAACAATTGAGAATCGTAAGCATTAGCAAGCGAACCATAAAAATTTTCAATTTCTGTGCCGTATGAATGATTTTGAGTAACAGCACCTTGTAAAGTTGCTACTTCATCAGGATAAATATTCAAAAAGTCAGATGATTGTATTTTAGCCTTTTCGGCAACTCCTTTTCCTAATGCTGAACTATTTCCTAATCCTGCAACTATAGTCGCCATAGCCGTTGCATGACTCGATACAATTGCAGATTGCGTTGAGGAAGGAATGTGCTTATGTAATAAATCAATATCATCCAGATTAAACAAATCATCTTTGATAGCTACAACTTGATTTTCGCCTGTTAAAAGAGGAAAATTAGTAGTGGCTTTATTTATAGAATTGATGCTAAAATTTTGATCAATTATTTTAGATTCCCCTTTTGGCCGCAACGATTCCTGCGAAATAGAAGACACACTGTTGAGCGCTATAATTTCATCAACAATTTTTTTAGAATCACTTTTTATAATTACAAGATGATTGTTCAGTATTTTAATATCAGAAATGTTCAATAACTTCAAGTCTGTAATCAAAGCTTCGATAGTATCTGTTGCTATTGTATAAAACTTGTCTTCTTTATGATCTGAAAAATTTGAAGGTAATTTCCATAAATTATTTACCGGTAGATTTTTTTTTAAAGTTTGATCTGATTTAAAAGTTTGATTCGATTTTAAACTTTCATTTTCAACAATACAAAAAGTACTGTCCAGTTTTTTTACAATCTTGTATTTATTTTGATGTGCATTTTCTAAAGATGTAAAAAAGTATTTCTCAAATTTACTTTCGTTTTCTTTTTTTATGTACCGTTTCCATTTCTCAGAACTTTGTGAGAAACTGATCGTCGTTATCATAAAAAGGAGAAAAGTAATTCGTTTCTTCATTTACTGTAGAGGTTAGGGGCAACTATAACATTCTTAATTATTTCAGCTGTTTATCACTTCTTAATTTAGATAAAGCCAGATGAAATTTATGATTAATGATTTCTAGTTTAAATATTTATCCGTTGTAGGTCAAATCAAAGTTATTAAATTATTTGTAATAATTTTATGATTTTTTATTCATTCACAATAATCAAAATTTGTAGGAGAACAATTTTCTTTTATAATCTGTTTGCATTTTAAAATGAATGCAAAATTGTAAAAGTCATTTTCTAACACTTTTAGAAAAGAAATAATTTTCGGATACTAATAGGTCTTAATAATCTGATTTATATTCACTTATTGATTTTACTGGGCTTGCAGTAATAATCAGATAATTATTATTAAAAATATGTTATCAAAAAATATAACAAAAAGTGTTAATTTTGTTAAATTATTATTTTATAAGTATTTTAAGATTAAAAATTATATAAATTTGGTAATAAGTATTACAATATTTTGTGAAAGAACCCCTATTTATCAACTTAATTTAACAAACCAAAAAACTTATTATGAAAAAAATTAAATCAATTTTAGCCTTGTCATTTATAGCGCTAACGCTGTTTTCTTGTAACAAAGAAGATGAGCAAGTTCAATCTAATCAAGGATCCCTTAAAGTAACACCAGAGGTGTTAAATAAAATTAGTTCACTTTCATTAAATACATCAGATGTTCAGGTGATTAAGAATACTAAATTAGATGGTACTACCGAGGATGCGTTCCTGATAGAAGGAGATATTATCATTACACAAGATCAATTAAATAAAATGGATCTTCATGGTGGTATTACTACAGAACAGTACCGTACTACTAATTTAGTATCTGCTCCAAGAACAATTAGAGTTGTTGGATTAACAGGGACTGGTACATCAGCACTGTCAACAAATATGCGGAATGGATTGCAAGCGGCAATCAACAGATACAATAATTTAGGATTATCAATTAACTTTACGCTAACTTTTAGTTCAAGTACTTCAGGTGCAAACATTGTTGTAAGAAGACAAACCGGATCTGCCGGTGGAGTAGCTGGTTTCCCTTCAGGAGGAAATCCTTATAATTCAGTTACATTATATTCTGGATTAGATACTTATTCAACAAATGTAAACGCACACGTAGCTGCACACGAAATCGGACACTGTATTGGTTTACGTCATACAGACTGGTTCAGCCGTCAAAGTTGTGGACAAAATTCAAACGAGGGAACAGCTGGCGTTGGAGCAATTCAAATTCCTGGAACACCTTCAGGATACGATTCTACTTCTTACATGTTAGCATGTTTCAGTTCAAGCGTAACAGGGGCTTTCAATTCTAACGACGTTACAGCTCTTAATTATTTATACTAGAAGTTGAATTAGAGTTCTCTTACAAAATATAAGAGGCTGTTTCACAATTGTGAAGCAGCCTCTATTTTTATTGGATGCATTTCCTCATTTTGTATTATTTTTAATTAATAATATAAAGTGTCTTTTAGTTATTCAATTTTCTAATTTCTCCTGAAACTTGTTATTTTTATAGTGCCTGAAACGAAAGGAAAATCTCAGGAAGAACTTCAGAAAACCGTTTTTAGTACAAATAAATAATTTAAACAAAATGAAAAAAGTTATAATTGCAGTATTGATTTTGTCTTTTTTACAGATTCATGCACAGAAAGGTTTTAAACCGCTTTTTGATGGAAAAACCACCAAAGGCTGGCATTCGTATGGTAAAAATTCTGCAGGAACCGGATGGAAAGTAGAAGATGGAGTTTTATATTTTGATCCTGATGCAGCGCAGAATGGAGAAGGAGGGGATTTGGTAACAGATGCTGAATTTGAAGACTTTCATTTAAAATTAGATTGGAAAATAGCGCCAAACGGTAACAGTGGTATTATTTTTTATGTTAATGAAGATCCTTCAAAATATCAAAACACATACAGTACAGGTCTCGAAATGCAGGTTTTGGACAATGACGGTCATACCGACGGAAAAATCACCAAACACCGTGCGGGAGATTTATACGACTTGATTCAAAGTAAATCAGAACCTGTAAAAAAAGTTGGGGAATGGAATACTGCGGAAGTGATTAGCAAAAAAGGAAAACTAACGCTAATTCTAAATGGTATTGTAGTAGTTGAGACGGTACTTTGGGATGCTAATTTTAATAAATTGATCGAGGGAAGCAAATTTGCAGAATGGCCGGGTTTTGGCACATTCAAAAAAGGAAAAATAGCTTTGCAGGATCACGGAAACAAAGTATGGTTTCGTAACATTATGATAAAAGAATAAGATGTCCAGCATCGATAAAAAAACGGCTCCTCAAGATCCATAGGATGTCAAAGGAACCGTATTTAATATTCTAATTATAAAAGCACGTAAAAAATTGAACCGCTTTGATTCGATTAATTCAATAATATTTTATGTCTGCTTATTTTTCTATCTGAATAATTTGAGACACAATATTACTTTTCATTTGATTTTTTTCATCTGGCTGAGCACCGCCAACGGCAAATTTAACTTTACCTTCATATTGTTGTAAATTTCCTTCGGCAGTCACATAAGACAAATCTTCAGGAGAAAGTTTAAAGGTTATGGTCTTGCTTTCGCCCGGTTTTAAATTAAGCCTTTCAAATCCTTTTAGACTTTTGAGTGGTGTTTTTATATTTGCATTCTGGTTGATAATGTACAATTGGGCAACTTCTTCGCCTTCTGTTTTGCCGGTATTGGTTATTTTTACAGAGACCGGAACAGTTTCATTCTTTTTTATTTTGGAAGGAATCGTTAATGGATCATATTTAAAGGAAGTATAACTCAAACCATATCCAAAACCATAAAGCGGCGTGCCCTTGAAATAACGATAGGTTTTATTATCCATGCTATAATCAACAAAAGCTGGCAAGTCTGAATCCCCTTTGTAAAAAGTAACAGGCAGCCTTCCCGCCGGATTATAATCTCCAAACAAAATATCAGCGACTGCATTTCCCGTTGCCTGACCTCCGTACCATGCATTCAATACTGCAGGAATATTTTCTGCTTCCCACGGAATCGCGATCGCACTTCCGGTCATCATCACAAAAACAACTGGTTTCCCTGAAGCTTTTAGTGCTTTCATTAGTCGGGTTTGTACTTCCGGAAGTAGGATAGAGGTACGATCACCGCCTGCGAACCCCGGAAAATTAACTGGCATTTCTTCGCCTTCAAGCTGAGGTGATATTCCACCCACGAAAATAAAGGCATCCGCATCTTTATTTCGGTCAGTTAATTTTGCAAAATCAGTTTTTACAAAGTTTCCTGTACGTAAGGCAACGTTTGCTTTTCCTTCTCCTTGCCAATATTCAAGAACTAGCTTATAAACTGTATTTTTTTTGGTAGTTAATTGAAATGTTTTTTCTCCCCATCTGTTTTTTTCCAGGCGTTTACGACTTCTTTTCCATCAATTAAAAAACGATAACCATCATCAGCGCTGAGTTCGAATGTTATAGAACCGTCTTTGTCTGCAGTAAAGTTTGTGGTGTAACGAGCAGAAAAATGATTTGCCTTAATGTTTTTAACCACAACTTCGCCTTCCTGCCAAAAGTTATTAATTTCAGGTTCAATTCTTATTTCGGCAGGATTTCCTGATAAATCAACATTATCAAAATATTCCGCTTTAAAACCTGCTTTTCCTTCGTAATGGTATTGATTTTTAAGATCCTGGTATACTAATAAAGTATCATTGGTAAAATTAATTGCCTGTTCATAAACAATTTCTGTACTACTGCCCAGTTTTTCTTTGATGCCATTTAAAACCGTTGTCAATTTGCTCGGAGTTCCGTTGTAATTACCTAATATCGAGATAGCATTATCTGCATTGGGACCAAGAACTACGATCTTTTTTAACTTTTTACTCAGTGGCAATATATCCTTTTCATTGCGTAACAAAACCATTGATTGTCTGGCCATTTTTAAGGCATGCTGACTATGCTCAGGACTCTCCAAAACAGAAGCAGGCGTCTGTGCATATTTAACCATTGCAACAGGGTCAAACATTCCGAGTCTGAAACGGATCATAAAAAGCCTTTTAACCGAAATATCAATTTGTTTCTCACTGATTTTTCCATTCTTTACCGCCTGAACCAAAGCTTTGTAAGCATCGGTACCACAGTCAATATCAGTACCGTGAAAAACCGCATCAGCCGAAGCTGATTCGGCATCAGGATGCGTTTTATGATTTTTGAAAAAGTCATCAATTGCCCAGCAATCAGAGGTTACATAGCCATCAAATTTCCATTGGTTACGAAGAATATCAGTCATCAAAATATCACTGGCACAACACGGCTGCGTTCTAAAAGCATTATATGCACACATTACGCCAGCCACTTTTGATCCGGTTATTAATTTTTGAAAAGCAGGAAGATAAGTATCCCAAAGTTCATAAGGAGTAACATCAACATCAAAGGTATGGCGCAATGATTCCGGTCCGCTGTGTACCGCATAATGTTTGGCACAAGCCGCTGCTTTTAAGTATTTAGGATCATCACCCTGAAGTCCTTTTACAAATGAATCACCTAAAATGCTGGTCAAATAGGGATCTTCGCCATAAGTTTCCTGACCGCGTCCCCAACGCGGATCACGAAAAATATTAATATTGGGCGTCCAATAGGTAAGTCCCAAATAACGCTCGTTGGTTCTGTTTGATTCTAAAGCCTTATTATAAATAGCTCTTCCTTCCAAAGCAGAATAATCGGCCATTTTAAAAAGTGAATTTTTATCAAATGTTGCCGCCATCGCTATTGCCTGAGGATAAACCGTTGTCTTAAAAGGAGTTCTTGCAACGCCGTGTAAGGTTTCGTTCCACCAGTCGTAAGCAATTATTCCCAAACGGGGAATTGCCGGCGATGAATTTAGCATCTGTGATACTTTTTCTTCCAATGTCAAGCGACTTACCAGATCATTTACCCGTTCTTCAAACGTCAGGTTTGGATCTTGAAAGAGAAATTTTTCAGATTTTTCTTGTGCGAAGCAAAAAGAAGTTATAAACAGTAGTAATATGTATTTGAATTTTGATGATCTCATAAGCTTTTTTGTTTTGGAGAATTAAATATACAGCATTATAATTTGTTTTCAAACAACCGATTGTGTAAAGAAATGACATTTTTTTAAAATAAAAAAATTATGTTTTGTGACATTTTTTTAAAAATGAGATGATATCAGGTAATCAATTAGGTGCTTGTAATATGCAAAATGCTTCCAGAATGTATTAATGTATCATTAAAATAATTACATTTACGATCTTAGTACTTTAATGATGGAAGAACACAGACATGTAACGATATATGATATTGCAGAGAAGCTTAATCTTGCAACATCAACAATTTCAAGAGCTTTAAAAGATCATCATACTATTAGTGATAAGACAATAAAAAAAGTTAAGCAGACAGCTAAGGAAATGGGTTTTGTACCTAACACTTTGGCCGCAGGTTTACGTGGGAATAAATCAAGAACTATTGGTATTTTAATTCCAACAGTAACACAGCCATTTTTATCCTCTTTAATTAGTGGTATCGAAATCACGGCTCAAAAATCTGAATATTCAGTTCTTATTATGCAGTCGCATGATTCCTACGAGATGGAGGTTAATTTAGCTAAATCTTTATACAGCAACAGGGTAAGCGGTGTTATTTGCTCGCTTGCGATGGAAACAAAAGACACTTCACATTTTAAACAATTTTCTAATAACAATATTCCTCTTGTATTTGTAGACAGGGTCCCCAGAGATTATGATACTTTCAGAGTTGTCATTAATAATTATCTCGCAGGTTATAAAGCAACAAAACATCTCATCGAACAAGGCTGTAAAAGAATCGCGCATTTAACTGCCGGATCAGAATTTGGTACACTTTATAATGAGCGAAAAAGGGGATATATGGATGCTTTAATAGAGCACGAACTTCCTGTTGACGAAAAGCTGATTATAAACCTGAAAGAAATGACGTATGAAGACGGCGTAAAAGCTTGTAATCAATTATTTGATTTAAAAATCCGTCCTGATGGTCTTTTTGCGCCTGGGGATATTCTTGCCGTAAGTGCAGTGCAGACAGCAAAAAAGCGTGGAATTAAAATACCTGAAGAGTTTGCAGTAATTGGTTTTAACGACGATCCAATCTCTAAAATTATTGAACCAAACATTTCTACCATAACGCATCCGGCTGAGAAAATGGGAAAAGCCGCAGCCGAACTGATTATCAAAAATCTTAAATCGGCTAAGGAAGAAGATGCCAAAGAAATTACATTTTTAAATACACAAGTCCTTATACGTGAATCTTCTAAGAGAATTTAGATTCTCTTTTTTTACTATTTTATAAACCTGTTAATTTCAATATTGATAGGTTTTTTTATGTCGAATTCTTTCATAATTCTTCTTGCTAAGGATCTCATTTTCTATTTTTAAAAAGCTAATCAGAATTAAAAAAATCAATTTTTATTTTTTTATTCCCATATTTTTGTATTTTAGCACAACCGATTGCAAATAACCTATTTTTTATAATAACATATTTTTTTAGCACTTTTTTTGCTAAATAATATGATTTTGAATAGAATTGCTGATTTGCATTTTAAATTTAAATTGATAGAAAAGCAAAATGACATATATTAAAAAAACTTTTTTCAAATCTATTTTACTGTTTTTGGTAGTTTGCTGGTCTTCATCAGCTCAAAAAGATTACAAATTATGGCTGCAATACAATAAGGTTGCTGACGCTAATTTAAAAACACAATATCTTTCTACTATTCAGGAGATTGTTTCTTTGGGAAAATCGGAAACTGCTAAAATAGCCTTTACAGAACTGCAATCCGGTTTGGATGAAATGTTGGGAAAGAAATTTGAAAATAAGTCAGTAATTTCGGGAGATCATAATATTATAATAAGTTCAAAAGAATTTCTAACTTCTGAAATTGAAAAGGAAGTTGGGAATTTCGATCAAATAAATGACGAAGGTTTTATCATTAAATCTATTTCCATAAAAAATAAAAACCACCTTGTCATTACAGGTAAAACAGATGTTGGCGTTTTATATGGCGTTTATAGCTTTTTGAGATTGATGCAAACCAATAAACCCATTCAAAATTTAAATATTACTGATGCACCAAAAACAAATATCAGAATACTAAATCACTGGGATAATCTTGACCGAACTGTAGAGCGCGGTTACGCCGGATTTTCGTTATGGAACTGGCAAAAACTCCCTGATTTTATCGATCAGCGTTATATTGATTATGCGCGTGCAAATGCCTCAATCGGAATTAACGGAACGGTTTTGACAAATGTAAACGCAAACGCATTAATCCTGACGCCACAATATTTAGAAAAAGTAGAAGCGTTGGCCAACGTTTTCAGACCTTACGGAATCAAAGTGTATTTAACAGCACGATTTTCGGCACCAATTGAAATTGGAGGTTTAAAAACAGCCGATCCAAAAGATACTCAAGTCATTAATTGGTGGAAAAATAAAGCCAAGGAAATTTATAAAAGAATCCCCGATTTTGGCGGATTTCTGGTAAAAGCAAATTCAGAAGGTCAACCCGGACCGCAAAATTATAACAGAGACCATGTCGATGGAGCCAATATGCTGGCCGATGCGGTTGCGCCTTTTGGAGGTGTCATTATGTGGCGTGCTTTTGTGTATTCTGAACATGATGCAAACGACAGAGCCAAACAAGCTTACGCCGAATTTGTGCCTTATGATGGAAAATTTAAAGACAATGTAATTGTTCAGGTAAAAAACGGAGCGATTGATTTTCAGCCTCGTGAACCTTTTCATCCCATGTTTGGTGCGATGCCAAAAACACCTTTGATGATGGAGTTCCAAATCACTCAGGAATATCTGGGTTTTAGTACGCATTTGGTTTTTCTGCCAAAATTATTTCAGGAAGTTTTAGAATCAGATACCTATCAAAAAGGAAAAGGAACAACCGTTGCCAAAGTTATTGATGGATCTCTAAACAAAACAAAACTGACCGGAATTGCAGGTGTTTCCAACATAGGTAATGATCTCAACTGGACGGGACATCCTTTTGCGCAGGCCAATTGGTACGGCTTTGGGAGACTAGCATGGAATCCTTATTTAGATTCAGAAACCATTGCCGATGAGTGGCTTAGATGCACATTTTCGAACGATGAAAACTTCATAAAACCTGTTAAACAAATGATGATGCAATCGCGAGAAGCCGTTGTAAATTATATGACACCGCTTGGTTTGCATCACATTATGGATACTGGGCATCATTATGGTCCGGGGCCTTGGGTTTCAAACTTGTCACGACCAGAATGGAATCCCGTTTATTATCATAAAGCAGATAAAAACGGAATTGGTTTCGACCGATCAAAAACCGGAACAAATGCCACAGCGCAATACGCCCCCGAAGTGGAGAAAATGTTCGATAATCTCGAAACTTGTCCCGAAAAAGATTTGTTATGGTTTCATCACGTTTCCTGGGATTATAAATTGAAAAACGGACAAACGCTTTGGAATGGTTTAGCTTTAAAATATCAGGAAGGTGTAAATCAGGTTGCAGCAATGCAAAATATCTGGAATAAAACGCAGAAATATGTTGATGATGAACGTTTTAAAGAAGTGCAGATGTTATTAGAAATTCAGCACAAAGAAGCAAAATGGTGGCGGGATGCGTGTCTGCTGTATTTTCAACAATATTCAAAAAAGGAATTACCTTTAGGCGTCGAAAAACCAACACAGTCTCTGGACTATTTTAAATCATTAAAATTTCCTTTTGCACCGGGAAATTAATATTCAAATTAAAAAAATATGAGCACAAAAACGGCAATTGTAACCGGAGGAAATTCGGGTTTGGGTTTTGCAACAGCAAAGAAATTATGTGATAACGGCATTAAAACTTATATAGTTGGAAGATCAAAAGAAAAAACAGAAGATGCCTGTAAGGAAATTGGCGAAAATGCCATTCCGGTTATTTATGATTTAAATGATTTGGGCGGAATTCCAACAATGATTGAAAAACTGACCAAAGAAAATCCGATTGATATTTTGGTAAACAACGCCGGAATCAATCTGAAAAAAGAATTTACAGACGTTACCGATGAAGATTTTCTATCTGTAATTCATACCAATCTTTTAAGCGTTTTTGCTGTGAGTAAAGCTGTTGTAAAAAACATGAAAGAAAATAACGGTGGAAGCATCGTTAACATCAGTTCGATGGCATCGCAATATGGGATTCCAAAAGTAATTGCCTATTCAGCCAGTAAAGGCGCAATCGAATCGATGACCAGAGCCATGGCGGTCGAACTGGCACCGTTTGGTATTCGTGTCAATTGCATCGCTCCGGGATTTATAAAAACAAAAATGTCTTCGGCAGCACTTGATAATGATCCCGAAAGAAAAAATAAAGTACTCGGAAGAACTCCAATGGGCTTTTTAGGAGAACCATCAGACATTGCAGATGCTGTTTATTATTTCGCATTAAGCGAATCAAAATACACAACCGGAACTGTTTTACCTGTTGATGGTGGAAATAGTATTGGGTTTTAAGAACCTATGAAATTGCTCGCAAAGTCGCCAACTTATTTAAAATAAAGCTTAAAAAAGAAAAAACTTTGCGACTCTGCGACTTTGCGAGATTAAAAAAAATACTCAGTATGATAAAAATGCAGCAAACAATGCGTTGGTTTGGACCAAATGACAGCGTAAGTTTATTAGATATAAAACAAGCCGGAGCAACCGGAATTGTTACCGCTTTGCATCAAATTCCCGTTGGCGAAATCTGGACGGTTGAAGATATTAAAGAAAGACAGCAAATTATAAAAAATGCTGGTTTAGAATGGACAGTTGTAGAAAGTTTACCGGTTCATGAAGAAATAAAACGTTCGACCGGAAATTATCTGCAATACATTGAAAATTATAAAATAAGCATCAAAAACTTAGCAGATTGCGGTATTAAAATCATTACGTATAATTTTATGCCAATTCTGGACTGGGTTCGAACAGAACACAATTTTATTAATAAAGATGGGAGCAAGGCACTTTTATACAATCAGGAAGCTTTTATTTATTTTGATGTTTTTTTGCTGAAAAGACCCAATGCCGAAAATGATTATTCTGATAAAGAAAAAGAAAACGCATTACAATTTGGGAATAAACTTTCTGAAGACGAAAAAGCATTATTGTTTAAGAATGTTTTATTGGGACTACCGGGAAGTAAAATCAATTTTACGGCAGAACAAATTCTCTCTTTATTAGATAATTATGCCAATATTGATAATCAAAAACTAAGAGAAAACCTGAATTATTTTTTATCAGAAGTTGCTCCGGTAGCTGAAATGCATGATGCTAAATTAGCGATTCATCCTGATGATCCGCCGTTTTCGGTTTTGGGATTGCCCAGAATTGTTTCTACCGAAGAAGATATTAAAGCTATTTTGAATGCAGTTCCTTTAAATTCGAATGGATTGTGTTTTTGTACAGGTTCTTTGGGTGCAGATCCGAAAAATAATCTGGAGAGAATTATAGATGATTTCGGAGACAGGATTCACTTTTTGCATCTTCGAAATACCTTCCGCGAAAGCGAAACTATTTTTAGGGAATCAGAACATTTAAACGGTGATACCAAAATGGAAAGGATAGTCGAGAAAATTTTAATGCTAATGAATTCCACAAAAATTAGTCTGCCAATGCGTCCCGATCATGGTTTTTTGCATGAAGTGGATAAAGGCAAGGAAACGTATCCCGGCTATTCTTTAACAGGAAGATTGAAAGGTCTTGCTGAATTAAGAGGATTAGAAATGGGTATTGCTTATAAGCTGAAAGAATTGGCGTAAGCAATCATCGAAAGAAGTAAGAAGCAATAGTTTAGAAAATAGAAAATAGAATAAAGAAGCTAGAAGCAAGAAGAAAGAGTTTAGAAAATAGAATAAAGAAGTACAAAAAACAACTAAGCACTAGCAACTAAGTACTAACTACTAACCCTAAAACCACATAAAATGAGATTACTTAACCGCTCTCTACTGCTTTTGTCTGTTGTAGTTTTAAACAGCTGTAATGCACAAAAAGAAAAAGAAGTTGTTTCCTTAAAAGACAGCTACAAAAATGATTTTTATATTGGAACTGCCCTGAGTGCTTATCAGATTGAAGAAAAAAACGCTAGCGAAGATTCCTTAATCGAAAGAGAATTTAATGCGATTACAGCAGAAAATATCATGAAATCGATGTTTATTCATCCACAAAAAGATAAATACGACTTTGCTCTCACGGATAAATTTATTGCTTACGGAGAAAAGAACAAAATGTTCATTCACGGTCATACTTTGATCTGGCACAGTCAGTTGGCGCCATGGATGCAAAAATTAAGGACAGCACAGAAATGAAAGCTTTCATGAAAGATCATATCACGACAATTGTTTCCAAATACAAAGGCAAAATAGATTCGTGGGATGTGGTGAATGAAGCTTTAAACGAAGACGGAACTTTAAGAAAATCAATTTTTCTGGATAAACTTGGAGAGCAATATCTGTTAGACGCTTTTAAACTGGCTGCTGCTGCAGACCCAAAAGTCGATTTATATTACAATGATTATAATAATGAAGAACCGGCCAAAAGAGCGGGAAATATCGCATTAATCAAAAAAATAAAAGCTGGCGGAGGAAAAATTGATGGAGTAGGGATTCAGGCACATTGGAAATTGGGTTATCCATCATTAGAAGAAATTGAAAAAAGTATTTTAGAATATTCTGCACTTGGTATT
Organism: Flavobacterium sp. AC274; assembly: GCF_979258275.1. Classification (NCBI taxonomy): domain Bacteria; kingdom Pseudomonadati; phylum Bacteroidota; class Flavobacteriia; order Flavobacteriales; family Flavobacteriaceae; genus Flavobacterium; species Flavobacterium sp. AC274. Next base: position 2,541,317 of record NZ_OZ409852.1, read on the forward strand.
AAAGTGGCTTTTACGGAACTTGATATTTCGGTTTTGCCAAATCCAAAGGATTTTAGTGGTGCCGATGTAAATCAAAAATTTGAAGGAGATCCTAAAATGAATCCATATCCTAAAACACTTCCGGATTCTGTGCAGGTTAAACTGGCAGAACGTTATGCTTCAATTTTTAAATTATTTTTAAAACATAAAGACAAAATTAGCCGCGTTACGTTTTGGGGCGTTCATGATGGGCAGTCCTGGCTAAACGACTGGCCTATAAAAGGTAGGACAAATTACCCATTGTTATTTGATAGAGACTTAAAGCCCAAAAAAGCGTACAACAGCGTAATCCAATTAAAAGAAATAAAACAATAAAATTTTCTCGCAAAAAAAACTTTTTTTTGCGAAGTACACAACCGAATGCGTATTTTGTTTGATTTAATGAAATAATTAAATACGCACTTGCGAATTCTGTTTTTTTATATAATTTTACACAACCGATTGTTTTAAGGAATTTATCATTTTGAGGAACGAGAAATCATATAATGTAGTCATGTAGTGCGTCGCTCTCTGTATGTTATTTTGTTTCTCGAAATGATAAAAAATATATACCTTTTCAGGAATCAACTAACTAAAAAAATAACCACACCAAGAATGAATTACATTTCACAAAAATTATCCATTAAAGAAAAAATCGGCTACAGTTTAGGTGACCTCGCGGCAAATTTGGTTTTCCAGACCCTGATGACGTATCTCGCTTATTTTTATACAGATATCTACGGTTTATCGCCAACAGATTCTTCTATAATTATGCTAGTCGTGGGTTTAATTGCGGCTTTTGTTTTCAACCCGATTATTGGTGTTTTGGCAGACAGAACCCGTACAAAATGGGGGAAATTCAGACCCTGGATTTTAATAACTGCAATTCCGCTTGGTGCGATTGCCTTACTGGCTTTTACAACGCCCAATTTTTCTTATCACGGAAAAGTAATTTATGCCGTTGTTACTTATACTTTATTATTGCTTTTTTATGCGAGTAATAATTTGCCATATTCTGCTTTAAGCGGAGTTATTACAGGCGATATGGGCGAAAGAAACAGCATGTCGGCGTATCGTTTTGTGGCTGTAATGTTTGCGCAATTCTTTGTTCAGGTTTTTATGCTGGGGATCATCAAAAGTGCCGGAAATGGCGACAAAGCCGTTGGTATTGAAAAGGTAATGACCGTTTTGGCAATTATTGGAACCATCATGTTGTTAATCACATTTTTAACTACAAAAGAACGTATTATTCCAAAACCGGAACAAAAATCAAGCATCAAAGAAGATTTAAGCGATTTGATGAAAAACAAACCGTGGGTCATTATGTTAAGTCTTACCACATTGGTATTCATTACATTGGCAATGAAAGGCGGTTCTTATGTGTATTATTTTGAAAATTATGTAGACAAAGACCAGCTTGCGATTTTTATACAACCGATTTTGGATGTTTTATCCACTTTAAAATTGAATTATTTTGGAAGTGATCCTGTTTCTGCCGGTTTCGGATTGTTTAATGCGGGCGGAATTATCTTCATGATTGTTGGAATTACGTTATCTAAAAGTCTGGCTGACAAATACGGAAAACGAAATATTTTCGGATTGTTTTTATTCATTTCGACCCTATTTATTATTGCATTTTATTTCTTTCCGGCAAACGCCATCAGCTTTATGTTTTTCTCCCAGATTTTACACGGATTTTTCTACGGAATAACGATTCCGCTTTTGTGGGCGATGATTGCAGATGTTGCCGATTATTCAGAATGGCTGAATAACCGTCGTGCAACGGCTATTATTTTCTCGGCCATGATGGTGGGTTTAAAAGCCGGATTGAGTATTGGTGGAGCTTTAACTACTTCATTTTTAGGCTTTTTTGATTATGTGCCAAATGCTTCGGGTCAAACCGCGATTGCTATAAACGGAATCAAATTATTGGTGAGTATTTTTCCCGCGATACCTTTTTTAATTGGTGTTGCGCTATTATTTTTCTATAAAATCGATAAAAATATGGAAGTGCAGATTGAATCTGATTTAAAAGAAAGAAGAACTTAATTATTTTATAAAACAAAAACGACTATGCCTGAAGATAGTACTGAACAAATTAATTTCGAGCAAATTAATAAAAAAGCCATTTCGCAGCCTTTGGTTTCGCATATTTATACCGCAGATCCGTCGGCGCATGTTTTTAATGGTAAAATTTATATTTATCCGTCGCATGACATTGATGCCGGGATTCCGTTTAACGATAATGGCGACCATTTTGGAATGGAAGATTACCATGTTTTTTCGATGGAAAACATTAATGCAGAAACAGTTGATAACGGAGTTGCGCTTCATGTTGATGATGTGGCCTGGGCCGAAAAACAAATGTGGGCACCGGATGCGGCCTGTAAAAACGGAAAGTTTTACTTGTATTTTCCAGCGAAACGTACTAACGGAATTTTCCAGATTGGGGTTGCGATAAGCGATTCTCCAGTTGGACCATTTTTACCTGAACCTGAAGCTATTAAAGGAAGTTATAGTATCGATCCGGCTGTTTTTGAAGATAACGACGGAAAACATTATATCTATTTTGGCGGTATTTGGGGTGGACAGCTTCAAAAATACAGAAACAATACCTACGATTCAAATCAGGAAGAACCGCTTGCAAATGAACCTGCTTTAGGACCAATTGTGGCCTTGCTGACAGACGATATGCTGGAGTTTGCAGAAGAACCAAAAGAGATTAAAATCCTCGATGAAAACGGAGAAATTTTATTAGCCGGAGACAACGACCGACGTTTTTTTGAAGCTTCCTGGGTGCATAAATACAACGACAAATATTATTTTTCGTATTCAACAGGCGATACGCATTTTATTTGTTACGCGATTGGCGACAGTCCGTATGGGCCGTTTACCTATCAGGGGCGCATTTTGAATCCGGTTGTGGGCTGGACATCGCACCATTCTATCTGTAAAGTTGAGGATGACTGGTATTTGTTTTACCACGATTCGAGTTTATCAAAAGGCGTAACGCATTTGCGAAGTATGAAAGTAACCAAAATTGATTATCTGGAAGATGGTTCAATTATTACAATAGATCCATACGGCATCAGAAGATCAGGAGATTAAGAAAAGAAAAAGTAATATGTTTAAATTTTATTTTCTATGAAAAAGGGAGATGAAAATGTTAGAAAAATCGCCAGACAATATATTACAAACAAAATTGAAATTGATTGTGTAATATTCAATTTTGAAAACAACAGTCTTAAAGTTTTATTGGTAAAACAACAAGACAATGAAGGAGTTATAACGTGGGGACTGGCGAATGATTACATCAAAAAAGGGGAAACAATTTTGAGTACAGCCCATAATATTTTGAAAAATTACATTAACGGCGATCAATTTTTCTTAGAGCAATTAAAGGCATTTAGTTATCAGTCAGACTCTTCGTCGCAGGAAGATATTTCGATCGCATATTATGCTTTGGTAAAACGCGATAACAGCAAAGATGATTTGTTTAATGCTAATGTTAAATGGATTGGCATTAATGAAATTATCGGTTTAAATGATAAACACAAAGTAATATTAGATTTTAGTTTAAAAGAATTACGCAAAAATATATGTAAAAGCGCCGTTGGTTTTAATTTATTGCCGGAGAAATTTACCCTTTTGCAGGTTATCAATTTGTATGAAGAAATTTTAGGAATCGAGATTAATAAATCAAATTTTAGAAGAAAGTTATTGCAGACAGGAATTGTACATGACTCGAATGAAAAGGAAGAAGATGTTTCGCACAGAGCTGCAAGGTTTTACAGTTTGAATTTGCAAAATCAGGAATTGTTATCACAGAGAGAAATAAATTTTAATTTTTAAGGAAGTGTTTTGTCTGGTCTTGATTACGGTTGCGTGAGGGATAGTAGCGGAAAGCCCACAGCCTGACGAAGGAAGTGCGAGGACTTGCAGCGGATAGCCCGACCCGGAGGGACACGCCCAAATTATTTTTATTGTTTAGATAATAATTCAGAGAATATCAATAATAATTTGAATAGTCCCAACGGGACGTCATATTTATAGACTTGGCATTTCAATTTATTAGAAACCCCAGCGGGGTGGCATCTCTAGGTAATATCGCTCTTTTGGAGCTTTGAAAACATAACAATTTAGGACGAAAAAGTATTTTTTTATAAAGTTGGATTCACTAATTTAGCATACCAGAACAGAACGGAACAGTATGCTAAAAGAAGAACAGGAAAAATTTGTATTTGTTATCAATCACGATAGTGATGTTCCGAAATACCAGCAGTTGGTAAACGGAATTAATAATGCTATTGCGGAGAATATTTTGCAAAAGGGAGATTTGCTTCCGTCTGTAAATGCGATTTGTAAAGAAAATCAGTTGTCGAGAGATACGGTTTTTAAAGCATATTCAATTTTAAAAGATCAGAATGTTATTGATTCTGTGCCGAATAAAGGTTATTATGTTTCGGGAGAAACCAGAAAAGTGCTTTTGGTTTTAGACACATTTAAGGCGTATAAAGAGGTTTTGTATCATTCGTTTGTCAATAATTTGCCGGATAATGTGATTACAGATGTACAGTTTCATCATTATAATATAGATGTTTTTAAAACCATCATTAATAATAGTGTTGGGAAGTATTATAAATACGTGGTGATGAATTTTGATCACAAGTATGTAGCGCCAACATTATCAGCTATTTCTAATGATAAATTGCTTTTGATTGATTGGAATATTCATTCGAAAAAAGAAAATAATTATGTTTTTCAGGATTTTGGAAAAGCGTTTTACAGTTCATTGAAAGAAGCTGCTGATTTGTTTAAAAAGTATAAAAGCATTCATTTTATTTATCCGGATTATACAAATCATCCCAAAGAAACCGTACAGTTTTTAAGAAGTTTTGCACCGATTTTAATTTTAAAAATGAAATTATTACCGATGCCAAAAAGTTTAATATCGAAAAAGGAATTGCGTATATCAGCATAAGCGACAGGATTTTAGGTCACTTTTTAGAACAATGCAAAGAGAAGGATTTGGAGCCTGGAGAAGATGTTGGTTTTTTGTCGTATAACGAAACGCCAATGAAAAAATTTATATACAAAGGAATTTCGGTCGTATCGACTGATTTTAATGCAATAGGAACAAAAGCGGCCGCATTTATTACGCATGATGAAGTGATGCAGAGTTATGTGCCAACAAATTTAATTTTAAGAGAATCATTATAAGTTATGTATTATATAGGATATGATATTGGAAGTTCTTCTGTAAAAGTAGCTTTGGTTGAAGCTGAAACAGGGAAAAAAATAATCGTTTTGAATGAACCTCAAAACGAAATGGAAATTGTCGCCCTTCATTCTGATTGGGCAGAACAAGATCCGGAAATTTGGTGGCAGCACATTTGTACGGCAACTAAAAGAGCGATTCGTGAGGCCAATATTGAAGCTTCAAAAATTACGGGAGTGGGTATTTCGTACCAAATGCACGGATTGGTTATTGTGGACAAAGAAGGAAATGCACTTCGAAACTCGATTATTTGGTGCGACAGCCGTGCGGTGGAAATTGGTAACGAGGCTTTCGCCGAAATTGGAGAAGAAAAATGCATGCAGCATTTATTGAATTCTCCGGGAAATTTTACGGCTTCGAAACTAAAATGGGTCAAAGAAAACGAACCTGAAATCTATAGCAAAATTTACAAATACATGCTTCCGGGCGATTATATTGCTTTGAAACTTACAGGAGAAATTACCACTACAAAAAATGGTTTGTCTGAAGGAATGCTTTGGGATTATAAAGAAAACAAAGTGGCCAACTGGCTTTTGGACTATTACGGAATCGATCAATCATTAACGCCGGATATTGTTGAGAACTTCACAAATCAGGGGATTTTAAACGAGAAAGGCGCGAAAGAAGCGGGACTTCCTGTGGGGATTCCGGTGGTTTACAGAGCGGGAGATCAGCCTAATAATGCCTTGGCTTTGAATGTTTTGAATCCTGGAGAAGTCGCTGCAACGGGAGGAACTTCAGGTGTTTTTTATGCCATTAGCGAAATGTCTTCGGGAAAAAGCACTCGTGTAAACAATTTTGTGCACGTTAATTACGAAGAAAAAACACCAAGAGTTGGAAAACTTTTAAACATAAACGGAGCCGGAATTCAGTATCGTTGGCTGCGTAATAATATGGGCGACGAAACCTACGAATCGATGAACCGTAAAGCGTCTAAAATTGATGTAGGTTCTGATGGCGTTGTCGTGATTCCGTTTGGAAATGGCGCAGAGCGTATGTTCAACAATAAAAACATCGGAACACACTTTTTAAATCTCAACTTGAATATTCACAATAGCGCACATTTGTTCAGAGCTTCTCTTGAAGGAATTGCTTTTTCATTCGTGTACGGAATGGAATGTTTAAAGGATGATAATGCGACGATAAATGTAATCAGAGCCGGAAATGATAATTTGTTCCGTTCGGAGATTTTTTCGAATACTGTAGCAACTTTAATCGGGCACGAAATTGAAATTTACAATACAACCGGCGCAGTAGGAGCGGCGAGAGCAGTGGGTTTAAAAGATGGTGATTACAATAAATTTGGTTCAAGTATTACGACCAACGATCACGTAATGACCTTTTTACCACTAAAAAATGCAGAACCGTATGCAAAGGCTTATGCAAAATGGAAACAGGAATTAGAATTAATATTAACACATAAAAAATAAAGAAATGGTAGTTTTAGGCAATAAAGAATATTACAAAGGCATAGGCCAGATAAAATTTGAAGGCAAGGAATCTGATAATCCGTTAGCATTTAAATATTACAATCCGGAACAGGTTGTGGCGGGAAAAACAATGCGTGAGCACTTTAGATTTGCGATTGCGTACTGGCACACGTTCTGCGGACAAGGAAGTGATCCGTTTGGACCGGGAACGCAGAAATTTGCGTGGGATCAATCATCAGATCCAATTCAGGCAGCAAAAGATAAAGCGGATGCTGCGTTTGAATTTATCAGTAAAATGGGATTTGATTATTTCTGTTTTCACGATTATGATTTGATTGCTGAAGGACCAACTTTTGCGGAATCAGAAAAACGTTTGGCAACGATTACAGAATATTTAAAACAGAAAAAAGCAGAATCAGGAATTAAATTGCTTTGGGGAACTTCAAACTGTTTCTCAAATCCAAGATTTATGAACGGAGCAGCTACAAATCCAGACTTTAATGTAGTGGCAAGAGCAGGCGGACAAGTAAAATTAGCGCTTGACGCAACAATTGCTTTAGACGGAGAAAACTACGTATTCTGGGGCGGAAGAGAAGGTTATATGTCTCTTTTAAATACGGATATGGGAAGAGAATTAGATCACATGGCAAAGTTTTTAACAATGTCGAGAGATTATGCAAGATCACAAGGTTTTAAAGGAACTTTCTTTATTGAGCCAAAACCAATGGAACCATCAAAACACCAATACGATTTTGACTCTGCAACAGCGATTGGATTTTTGAAAGAATATGGTTTGGATAAAGATTTCAAAATCAATATTGAAGTAAACCACGCAACATTGGCACAACATACTTTTCAACATGAATTGGAAGTAGCTGCAAAAGCAGGAATGTTAGGAAGTATCGATGCTAATAGAGGTGATTACCAAAATGGCTGGGATACAGATCAATTCCCGAACAACATTCAGGAAACTACAGAGGCAATGCTTGTTTTCTTAAAAGCTGGTGGATTACAAGGAGGTGGTGTAAACTTTGATGCCAAAATCAGAAGAAATTCTACTGATCTTGAAGATGTTTTCCTTGCTCATATTGGTGGTGCCGATACTTTTGCAAGAGCATTATTGACGGCTGATAAAATTATTACTTCTTCTCCATATGAAAAATTAAGAAAAGAAAGATACAGCTCTTTCGATTCTGGAAAAGGAAAAGATTTTGCTGATGGAAAATTAAACCTTAAAGATTTGTATGACATTGCCAACCAAAATGGTGAATTGTCATTGCAAAGCGGGAAACAGGAATTGTTTGAAAACATTATCAATCAATATATATAATTAAAGTGATAGTTGTAGAAGGTTAAAAACTAAAATAACTATTTTGATAACTATTTTGTGTGTAATCTTTGTCGAAGTTTAGAGCTTTGACAAAGATGTGCGCAACAACTATTAGCTGTTAGAGGTAGTTTTGTCATTCCGAGGAAACGAGGAATCTCCGCAAGTAGCTCTACAATCAAATATGTCAATCTTTGTCGATGCTGTAAGCGGAGATCCTTCCTTCGTCAGGATGACAAACTAAATACTAACCAAATTAAAACCAAAAAAATGAAATTTTTTATTGACACAGCCAATTTACAAGACATTAAAGAAGCGCAGGAAATGGGCGTTCTGGATGGTGTAACGACAAATCCTTCGTTGATGGCGAAAGAAGGAATTACAGGAAAAGATAATATTTTGAAACATTACCTGGACATTTGCAATATTGTAGATGGAGATGTTTCTGCAGAAGTTGTTTCGACAGACTATGACGGAATGGTAAGAGAAGGCGAGGAACTTGCCAAACTTCATCCGCAAATTGTGGTTAAGTTACCAATGATAGGTGATGGCGTAAAAGCATGCAAATATTTTTCATCAAAAGGAATCAAAACCAATGTTACCTTAGTGTTTTCTGCTGGACAGGCGTTACTGGCAGCAAAAGCAGGCGCTACCTATGTTTCTCCGTTTTTAGGAAGGCTCGATGATATTTCAACAGATGGAATGCATTTGATTGAAGAGATACGAGAAATTTATGATAATTATGAATACAAAACTCAGATTCTCTCGGCTTCGATCAGACATACAATGCACATTGTAAATTGTGCAAAAGTTGGGTCAGATGTTATGACCGGACCGCTTTCTGCTATTAAAGGATTACTTAAACATCCGTTAACCGATATTGGATTGAACCAATTTATTGAAGATGCTAAAAAAATGAAATTATAATATTCTTACTATCAGTTTAGTACATCAATTTTTACTGATTTTACTAAATTTCAATTCCATAAAAAGCTCCTTTCGAATTTAATTTGAAAGGAGCTTTTTTTAATTTTATAACAACCGATTGCTTTTTCTGTTGTTCTGATTACTTTTCAGAACTAATATTTAATGATTAAGAGCAAATACACTGATCTATTATCTTTTAGTTTTTTATTTTAACAATATTTTTACATTAAAAAATTACTATTTTTAAGTAAAAACATGATCGTTTTTACTTTTTTTATTTTTTATGCTTTTTTTAACTAAATAGAAGTTATACAGCAATATTGTCAAAATTAGTAGCAAAAATAATTCTAATAATGAATATTGCACACTATTTAGGTCTTAAAATTACTTAGAATGTTTTTTAAAGTATGTTTTTTTATAGATTATTTAAAAAAATAACAAACAACCGATTGTGTATTAATTGCTTTTCTTTATATTTGTTATAAGTACACTTATTAACTAAACCAATCAAATTATAACTATCTAAATCAATTTTTATGACTAACTCTTTTGTTACAAGTAAATCGAAGCATCTAAAATGCTTTTGTTTTTTGATCTTAATGTTTGCGTTTTCACTCCATTCGGGTGCGCAGACAAAAGTTACCGGAACCGTGTCAGATGCAAATGGTCCAATTCCGGGAGCTAATGTAAATTTAAAAGGAACTAAAACTGGTGTAAGTACTGGTTTTGACGGTACTTATACTATCGATGTCCCATCCAATGGTATTCTTGTTTTCAGTTTTATAGGTTTAAGAAACAAAGAAGTAGCTGTAAACGGACAAAGCAAAATTAATGTAAGTCTTGAAGAAGATTCTGCTCAATTAAAAGAAGTAGTTGTTATCGGGTACGGAACGCAAAGGAAAGAAGCTGTAACGGGATCTGTAGCTTCTATTGGAGGCGGTGAATTAAATCAAGTTGCTGCTGCCAACGTAACGCAGGCTTTACAAGGAAGGCTCGCCGGTGTTGACTTAACTCAAACTTCGACCAAACCGGGAGCAGCAATGCAGATACGCATACGCGGAACCAGATCTTTAACAGGGAGCAATGATCCATTAATTGTTTTAGACGGAGTTCCGTTTGCAGGTTCAATCGGAGATATAAATCCTGTGGATATAAAATCTGTAGATGTTTTAAAAGATGCCTCTGCAACTGCTATTTATGGTTCACGTGGAGCAAACGGGGTTATATTAATTACAAGTAATAAAGGACGTAAAAATCAAAAAGCTACTTTTAACTATAATGGATTTAGTGGTATCAAGCAGGTTTTTGGGAAATATGATATGATGGATGCTGCTAAATTTGGAGCACTTCGTGATTATTCAACTTTATATACAGACGGTATTGATGAATCAAGAAGCACTAATACAGACTGGCAGGATTCACTTTACGGAGCTGGCGAAATGATTAGTCATGATGTAAGTGTTTCAGGAGGTAGTGAGAACGGAGCTTATAATGCAGGTTTAGGATATTATAAAGAAGAATCTGTTTTACCTGGTCAAAAATACGAACGTTTTAGCCTGAGAGCAGGCTTAGATCAGCAATTAGGAAGTTCTTTTCGTATGGGATTTAATACCAATAGTAATTACTCTGTTACCAACGGAGACAACATCGGTACAGGTACTGTTTTAGGAACCTCTCCTTTGGCAAATCCATATAATCCAGATGGATCTTTAAAAAGAACTGTGAGAATGGGTGCTGATGAAAACTGGGTTTACACCAGAGAATCTATTAATAATCTTGGCGAGTCTTATGTGAACCAGACAAGAGCTTTTAGTTCGTACAATAATATTTTTGCTGAAGTAAAAATACCGGGAGTTGAAGGTTTGAAATATCGTATGAATACCGGATTGAATCTACGCTTATCAAATGGCGGTTACTATGAAGGACAAGGTGTTTTTGATGTAAATCCAACCACGATTTCAAATGCATGGATTAGCAATACATTATCAACACAATGGCTTATTGAAAATTTGATCACATACGATAAAACTTTTGCTGAAAAGCATACCGTAAATTTTGTGGGATTGTATTCGAATGAGCAATTTACAGGAAATACTTCAAGAATCGCCAGAAACGGAATTACTTCTGATGCATTTCAATTTTACAACTTGGGTCAGAGTGAGGAAGAAGCAGTTATAAACCCTGCAGATCAGGATTACACACAATGGGGATTAAGTTCTTATATGGCAAGAGCGATGTATTCATACGATAATAAATATTTTATTTCGGGAACAATTCGTTCAGATGGTTCATCAAGATTAGCAAAAGGAAATAAATGGGTTACGTATCCGGCGGTTTCTGCAGGATGGACCATGTCTAATGAATCTTTTATGAAAAATCTTTCATGGGTTAATTTGCTAAAATTGCGTGCAGGATACGGTGAAACTTCTAATCAGGCCGTAGATCCATATCAAACTTTGGGAGCTTTAAGTACAAGACCTTATAATTTTGGAACGACTAATTCTACAGGTGTATATGTTACAACATTGCCTAATCCCGATTTAGGATGGGAATATTCGACAACATGGAATTACGGACTGGATTTCGCTTTCCTTAATAATCGTTTATCAGGAACAATCGAATATTACAAAACAAATACAAAAGATTTGCTGCAAAGAGTAAATCTTCCGGCAACAAACGGAGTTAGCGGTTATGTTGGTAATGTTGGAGAAACTGAAAACAAAGGTTACGAAATTGCTTTAAACGGAGTTATTCTTGATAATCCAAAAGGGTTGAGCTGGACAGTTGGGGTTAATTTATATGCCAATCAAAATAAGTTAGTTAAACTTGCTTCCGGAGCTCAAAGAGATGAGGCTAATTCCTGGTTCGTAGGTTATAATATCAATTCTATTTATGATTATGAAAAAGTAGGCATCTGGCAGGAAGGTGATCCTTATATGTCTATATACGAACCTGGACCAACCGGTATCAACCAACAAGGAACAGTAGTAGGATCTATTAAAGTAAAATATGCAGGAGATTTTAATCCGGATGGTTCACCAACACGTGCCATCAACGGAAATGACAGACAAATAATAGAAACTGACCCGGATTTTCAGGGAGGTTTTAATACCAATTTAACGTATAAAGGTTTTGATTTTTCTGCCGTTGGAGCATTCAAAAGCGGCGGTGTTTTAATCAGTACACTTTACGGAGGAAACAGTTACCTGAATCTTCTTAACGGAAGAAGAAGTAATGTTGATGTAGATTACTGGACTCCGGATAACAGAGATGCTGAATATCCAAATCCAAGAGGGATTAGAAGTGGAGATAACCCAAAATACATTTCTACGATGGGATATTTTGATGCATCATACGTAAAAATCAGGGCATTAACTCTTGGATATACTTTAGATCAGGAATTTATGAGAAGTTTAGGGATACAGAAGCTGAGACTTTATTTTACAGCGCAAAATCCATTTGTACTTTTCTCTCCTTACAATAGAAAATCAGGAATGGATCCTGAAACAAATTCTTTTGGAGATGAAAATCAGGCCGTAACAGGTACTTACCAACGTAGATTTACGGTTATTGGAACCAATACACCTTCAACCAGAAACTTTTTATTCGGACTTAATTTCACATTTTAATCAGGAACAACTATGAAACGATATATTTTTAAAAGATTACTTATAGGATCAGTAGCTTTGTTCTCCTTTGCGGGCTGCTCTGATATTTTAGAAGAAAAACCACATGATTTTTATGAGCCTGGCTATTTTAAAACGGAACAGGGAGTTATACAGGGATTGACCTCACATTATGCCCATTTACGATGGATATACGGGCAGGCCTATTATTATAATTCTGTGCAAACAGGAACAGATGAAAATACATATGGACAGCAAGCTGATGGGAATTTCAAAGATCATGATTTATCCGGAGTTGGGGTTATAAATCCTGCTTCAAGCAGAGCCGATGTGGTATGGAATAACTCTTATAATGATATCAATACAGCAAGTGGTATTATTGAAAATGCAGCCGCAGTAGGTATCGCAAATAGCTTAATTGCAGAATCTAAATTCTTTAGAGCTTTTGATTATTTTTTATTAGTACAAAATTTTGGTGGTGTGCCTTTAGATTTAGGATCTGGAGAACTAAAATTTAATAGCAAGCCATCAAGATCTTCAAAACGAAATACAGTAAGTGAAGTTTATACAAAAGCTATTTTTCCGGACTTGGTAGCAGCTGTAAATGAATTACCGGATGCGCCAAGGTTAACTGGTACGGCAACTAAAACGCTGGCTCGTTTAATGTTAGCAAAAGCATATCTGACATATGCATGGTGGCTGGAAAATCCAAACAATATTCCAACCTATCCTGATACACCAAGAACAGATCCTGATGGTCATAATGCACAATGGTATTTTCAAGAAGCTTACAACATCGCATTAGACGGAATTAATAATCCGGGAACTTATGGATTATTGCCTTACTATTATGATGTAAATTTAGGTTCTAATGATCGCAACAAAGAAATTATGCTTTATGCAGATCATACAGAAGAAAGCGAATATTACAATGGAGCAAGTCTTACATACGGAAGCGGTGGCGCGCCGGATAATTTTGCAGGCTGGATGGGAACATTTAATTACACATCTATAAGAAGTAAAAATGCATCAGGAGCTGCGGTTTCGACTGTACAAAGAGCGGCCGATCAGTTTTTAGGACGTCCATGGGTAAGAATGGTACCTCCTATAGAAGTCTTTACCAAAACTTTTGCAGATAAAACAAACGATTCAAGATACGACGGAACATTTGCAGCCGTATATCGTGGGAACTGGAATTTACTTGGAACCGGATTAACCGATGTACCAACATTGTATAATGCTAACGGGTTACCTGTAAAACCAGGCGATGCTATTGTAACTTTTCTTAATGATGAACCTGCAACGGCAATTACATATCCTACAGGAGCAGGAGATAATGGTGTTGGAGCAGGAGTTTTACCAGGCAGATCTGATTATGTAATTTCTCCAATGGGAATAAGCAGAATCGTATATCCGGGATTATGGAAATTAGGGCCATACCGTACAGATAATGCAGGAGGATTAGGACAGCCAAATGCGGGAAGCACAAGACCTTATCCGGTTGCTAAATTTTCTGAACTCTATTTTGTTGCGGCAGAAGCAGCAGTAAAAGGAGCAGCTGGCGGCATGTCTGCCAGAGATCTTATCAATGTAATCAGAGCCCGCGCAGGAAAATGGCGTTGGGACAATAATGGTAAAGTAGCAAAAACGGCCGATAATAGTGCTTTGTTAACAAACACAACTCCTGCCGTAATTGATATTAATTACATTCTGGCAGAGCGTTCGCGCGAATATTATGGCGAAGGATACCGTTGGTACGATTTAGTAAGAACTCAAAAATGGAATGAAATTGCAGGTAAATATTCAATTGGCGGATCAAATTACGGTCAGCATACACCAGAGGTTATTACCAGAACAATAGAGCCATATCACTATCTGCGTCCTATTCCGCAAGGGCAAATAGACGGTATGGAAATGTCTGATGCAGATAAAAAAACGTACCAGAATCCGGGATACAATTAATAAATATTTTGAAGTAAATAAATTTATAAGTTAGTTAAGTTTAGCCGAGGGATAATTCCCTCGGCTTTTACCTTGTAAAACGCAGCAAGGATATAAGGGATATTGATTTGAAAATGAAATAAAAATGGAACGCGGATGACGCGGATTTAAACGGATTTGTTTGTTTTATTAAGCAGATTTATCAGATTTTCAATAAAAAAATCAGCGACAATCTGTTTAAATCCGCGTCATCCGCGTTCCAATAAACCCACTTTATCCACATTAAAAAAATAAGAAAAAACAAAAATGAAACAACAACTATTAATTCTCTCACTAGCATTATCATTTCTCTTTTCTTTTAAAGGAGTTGTAGTTAAAGATACCATTACCGGAAAACAGACTGTTAAACCGCCTGTTTTTTCGAATGTTGTGTATCAGGGAAATGATAATATTTATAAAAATAATCCATTAAAACCAGATGAGTTTTATTCTCCCGTTTTACAGGGATGTTATCCGGATCCGGCAATTACCAGAAAAGGTGATGATTATTTTATGGTGTGTTCTTCATTTGCTATGTTTCCAGGCGTGCCCATTTTTCATTCTAAAGATTTAGTAAATTGGACAGACCTTGGAGGCGTATTAAATAAAGTCTCCGAATTTAATCCGCACGATACAGGTATAAGCCAGGGCGTTTATGCACCTGGAATAACTTATAATCCTCATAATGACACTTTCTATATGATTGTAACCGCCTTTTCAGGAGGTCTGGGCAATATTATAGTAAAAACAAAAGACCCAATGAAAGGCTGGGGAAGCCCTATAAAATTAGGTTTTGACGGAATTGATCCTTGTATCTTTTTTGATGATAACGGAAAAGGGTACATTGTTCATAATGATGCTCCCGATAAAGGAAAGCAATTATATGAAGGTCATCGTGTTATTAAAGTTTGGGAATACGATCTGGAAAAAGATGAGGTTATTAAAGGAACGGATAAAATTATCGTAGATGGCGGAGTAGACCTTTCTAAAAAACCAATCTGGATAGAAGCGCCGCATTTGTATAAAAAAGACGGTCATTATTATTTAATGTGTGCCGAAGGCGGTACAGGAGGAAATCACAGTGAAGTTATTTTTATCAGCGATAGTCCAAAAGGGCCTTTTAAACCAGCATCAAACAACCCGATTCTAACCCAAAGATATTTTCCGCAAAACAGAAAAGACAAAGTAGACTGGGCAGGACATGCCGATTTAGTACTTGGACCTGATAATAAATATTACGGTGTATTTTTAGGCGTTCGCCCGAATGATAAAGACAGAGTAAATACAGGACGCGAAACTTTTATGCTTCCGGTAGACTGGTCAGGAACTTTTCCGGTTTTTGAAAACGGATTAGTGCCTTTAGAACCAAAAATTAAAATGCCAAAAGGCGTTACCGAAAACAAAACAGGCAAAGGCGGATTTTTTCCGAATGGCAATTTTACATTCACCGAAAATTTTACTTCTGATAAATTAGATTACAGATGGATCGGATTGAGAGGCCCGCGTGAAAATTTTATTTCCGTAACCAAAAAAGGACTTCAGATTAATCCTTTCGAAGTCAATATTAAAGAACTGAAACCCACTTCGACACTTTTTTACAGACAAATGCACAACACGTTCTCTTTTGCCACGACAATAGATTACAAACCAGAATCAGAAAAAGATTTGGCAGGAATTACATGTTTGCAAAACGAGCGTTTTAATTATGTTTTTGGCATCACAAAAAAAGGAAAAGACACCTATATTTTATTAGAAAGAACAGAAAAAGGACAGTCGAAAATAATGGCAAGTGCCAAAATCGAAATCAAAAAAATATACGATTACAAGTAAAAGCAACCGAAGACAGTTACGAATTTAGTTATGCGCTAAACGGTACTGATTTTAAAAATTTAGGCGAACCAGTTTCAGGCGATATTCTTTCAACCAATGTGGCCGGAGGTTTTACAGGAGCGTTGGTAGGATTGTACGCAACGGCTGCAAATGATGCTCAGCCACAATAAAAATGAAATATGAAAAAGGAACATTTTAAAGGATTGTTGTTTTTGCAGCTCTTCTTTTTGATTTTGAGTTGTCAGATATTAGCACAAAGCAAATCAAAAATGGAGAATTGGGTCGGAACCTGGGCTTGCGCGCAAATGCTGGTCGAACCCAACAATATGCCACCCGCTCCGGGACTTTCAGAAAATACACTTCGACAAATTATAAGGGTTTCTATTGGAGGAAAACGTATGAGATTGCGTTTCTCTAATATTTTTAGCGATCAACAAACGGTTTTAAAATCGGTTAGTGTGGCCAATGTTATCGATGCACCGATTGTTGATGCTAAAACCCAAAAGGAACTTCGTTTTAATGGAAAATCCGAAGTAACGATAAATCCGGAACAGGATATTTTTTCAGATGCTTTTGATTTTGAATTACAGCCCGGACAGCTTTTAGCGATTACGATTCATTACGGAAATACATCGCAAAAAACATCAGGACATCCCGGTTCACGAACGACTTCTTATATTCTTGAAGGAGATCAAATTCAAAATGCAGCTTTTGATGGCGCCATAAAAACAGATCACTGGTATTCGATTATGGGACTGGATGTTGTTTCTGATAAATCGACTGCGAATATCGTTTGTTTGGGAAATTCTATTACAGACGGTCGAGGCTCAGGAACCAATAAGCAAAATCGCTGGACAGATATTTTATCGGCACGATTATCTGCCAATAAAAGAACAGAAAAAATAGGCGTTTTGAATTTAGGAATTGGAGGAAATTGTGTCGTAAAAGGCGGATTAGGCCCAACGGCACTAAGTCGTTTTGATCGGGATGTATTATCTCAAAAAGGCACAAAATGGCTCGTAATTCTGGAAGGCATCAACGATATTGGAGGAATTAAAAATCCCGAAGATGCACCAATAAAAGCAAAGGAACTTATTGAAGCGTATAAAGTTATGATTGACAAAGCACATGCAAAAGGAATTAAAGTCTACGGCTGTACCATTTTGCCATTTCAAAAATCATTTTACGATGCGCCCCACAAACAAGAAGCCCGTGATATTGTAAATGCCTGGATTAGAAATAGTAAAGCCTTTGATGCTGTAATTGATTTTGATAAAGCAATGGTTTCAGAAGAAGGTTCAAAAACGATCTTATCTAACTTGCACGACGGAGATTTTTTGCATCCAAACGAAGCGGGTTATCTTAAGATGGGAGAAACAGTAGATCTCAATTTCTTTAAATAACAGCTTGCATATTTTGAATTCGATTAAAATGATTTTTTGATAATAAAAACAAATCAACAATGAAATCAATACTTAGGTTTTTCGCCTTTACAGTTCTTTTTTCAATAGCGCAAAAAGGGTATTCTCAGGATTCTGATTTTCATGTTTATCTGAGTTTTGGTCAGTCAAACATGGAAGGATATGCCAAAATAGAACCACAGGATAAATTGGGTGTCGATGATCGATTTCAGGTTTTACAAGCCGTCAATTGTCCTGAACTGAAACGTGAAAAAGGAAATTGGTACACCGCCATACCGCCATTGTGCCGTTGCAGTACCGGACTAACTCCAGTTGATTATTTTGGACGAAATCTGGTAGCGAATCTGCCTAAAAATATAAAAGTTGGCGTAATCAATGTAGCCGTTGGAGGATGCAAAATTGAACTTTTTGATAAAGATAAAACAGCAGAATATGTAGCAACAGCGCCAGACTGGATGAAAGGCATTCTAAAAGAATACGATGAAAATCCGTATGCAAGATTGGTCGAACTGGCAAAAATAGCACAGAAAAAGGAGTTATTAAAGGTGTTTTATTACATCAGGGAGAATCTAATACCGGCGATACACTTTGGCCGAAAAAAGTAAAAATCGTCTACGATAATTTGATAAAAGACCTGAATCTGGATCCGAAAAAAGTGCCTTTGCTTTCGGGGGAAACTGTAGACGAAGACCAGAACGGTAAATGTGGCAGCATGAATAAAATTATTGCGACATTGCCAAAAACGATTCCCAATTCGTATGTTATTTCATCTAAAGGATGTACGGCAGAACCTGACTTTTTGCATTTTAATGCTGCAGGTTACAGAGACTTAGGAAGACGTTATGCTGATAAAATGCTTTCATTATTGGGATATAAATTGGCTGATGGAAAATCGCTTTTTATAGTGCAGGCTCCATTAGGTTTTGATCAGTTAAATAACAGTATTCCGTCGGGAAAAATAGAAACGATCTCTTATGAATCTAAAACGGTTGGTTCTACAAGAAAAGCAACAGTTTACACACCTCCGGGATTTAATAAAAAGAAAAAATATCCGGTTTTGTATCTTTTACACGGAATAGGCGGCGATGAAAAAGAATGGTTGAACGGAGCGAATCCGCAAATTATATTAGACAATCTTTTTGCAGAAGGAAAAATTGAACCCATGATTGTGGTCATGCCAAACGGCAGGGCAATGAAAGATGACAGCGCAACAGGTAATATAATGGCACCGGATAAAGTTCAAGCTTTTGCTGTTTTCGAAAAAGATTTATTAAACGACCTGATTCCGTTTATCGAAAAAAATACCCGGTTTTGAAAGACAGAGAACACCGCGCCATCGCCGGCTTATCAATGGGTGGCGGACAATCGTTGAATTTCGGATTGGGTAATTTAGATAAATTTGCCTGGGTTGGCGCTTTTTCAGCAGCTCCAAATACTAAAGCACCGCAAGAATTACTTCCCAATCCCGAAGAGGCAAAAAAGAAATTAAAACTACTCTGGATTTCCTGCGGAGATAACGACTGGCTTATCGAAAACAGTAAACGAACGCATGATTATTTGTATAAAAATGATGTGCCGCACATTTATTATATCGAACCCGGAGTTCATGATTTTAAAGTCTGGAAAAACGGATTATATATGTTTTCACAATTCTTATTTAAACCTGTCGATCAATCCAATTTTGCAGCTTATACCATTTTAGGCAATCCGGCACACACCAATATTCGTACTGCAAAATATCCTCAAATATTACCGGATAACAAAGTGCTTTTTAAAGTCAATGCTCCTGAAGCTTCAAAAGTACAAATCGATTTGGGCAAAAAATATGATCTGACAAGAGACTCAGAAGGATTTTGGACAGTAACTACAGAGGTAATAAACAAAGGATTTAATTATTATTCACTGCTTATTGATGGCGTCGCCGTTGCAGATCCGTCAAGTCAGACATTTTACGGAATGGGGCGAATGGCAAGCGGTATCGAAATTCCAAATAAAGAAGGAGATTTTTATGCTTTAAAAGACGTTCCGCATGGCGATATCAGAATCAAAAAATACTTTTCAAAAGCAACCAATTCATGGCGCGAAATGTATGTGTATACACCGCCGGGTTACGAGAATTCAACAGAAAAATATCCGGTTTTATATCTCCTTCATGGTGGAGGCGAGGATCAAACAGGCTGGGCAACGCAGGGGAAAGCAAACTTAATTTTAGACAATTTAATTGCCGAAAATAAAGCAAAACCAATGATTATCGCAATGCTCGACGGCAATATGGGGAATACAGGCGGCGTGGCAGGTTTCAATGAAAATGCATTGAAAGCTTTTGAAAATGAATTGAAAACCGGAGCTATACCTTTTGTAGAAAGCAATTTTAAAGTAGCGAAAGACGCTAAAAACAGAGCTTTGGCAGGATTATCAATGGGAGGTTTGCAAACACTTTATGCGGGCGTTAAAAATTCTGACTTGTTTTCTTATATAGGCGTATTCAGTTCAGGCTGGTGGGCCAATAATACCACTTTATCGGATCCGCAATACGAGTTTATGAAAAACAATGCCGCGACGATTAATGCGAACATCAAAGAATTTTGGATTTCTATGGGCGGTAAAGAAGATATCGCTTATGAAAATTGCAAAATAATGATGAAAAAGTTCGACCAGCTTGGAATCAAATATAAATACAGCGAATACCCAGGCGGACATACATGGCCAGTCTGGAGACATGATTTATTTATGTTTACACCATTATTGTTTCAGCAGAAATAAAGATTTTAAAATAGTAATTGAATTGCATAATAAATAAAGTTCATGAATACATTTTCAAAATATATCCTCACATTTCTTATCGTTTTTAGTTGTACTTTTTTAAAAGCGCAATCGTTTATTACCACTCAAAAAGGGGATAATGTTATTGTCCTGAAAGAGAAATCTTCAACCTTGTCCTTTCTAGTTAATAATGGAACAGATGCAGGGATTTTGCGTGCAATCACTAATTTACAAACTGATTTTGAAAAAGTTACGGGAGAAAAACCATCAATTTTAAATCAAAAACCAAATATTGCATCGCCGCTGCTTATCATTGGAACAATCGGAACGAATTCCGTTATTGATGATTTAGTTAAAGCAAATAAAATCGACGGAAAACAGCTTAAAGGCAAAAATGAAAAATTTAGTATTCAAAACATTAAAAATCCATTTAAAGGAGTCGAAGAAGCGATCGTAATTGCCGGAAGCGACAAACGCGGAACGATTTACGGTATTTACGAATTATCCAAACAAATTGGCGTTTCGCCTTGGTATTACTGGGCTGATGTGCCTGTGGAGAAAAAAGACAATCTGTATTTTGTAAAAGGAACTTATACGGATGGCGAACCTGCCGTAAAATACAGAGGAATTTTTATCAACGACGAAGCCCCGGCATTAAGCGGCTGGTCGAAAGCAACATTTGGCGGATTTAACAGTAAGTTTTATGAAAAAGTTTTTGAATTATTACTTCGGTTAAAAGCCAATTACATCTGGCCTGCCATGTGGGGAAATGCATTTTACGATGATGATCCTGCCAGCGGACCTCTTGCCAACGAAATGGGAATAGTCATCGGGACATCGCACCACGAACCAATGGCTTTGGCACAAACCGACTGGCATCGATATATTAAAAAAAATAACCTCCCGAATGTTTGGGATTATAATAAAAATAAAACCGTTCTCGATGAATTCTGGAAAGGCGGAATAGAACGCAGCAAAAATTGGGAAAAGCTTGTAACTGTTGGGATGCGTGGAGACGGCGATGAAGCCATGAGTGAAGGAACAAATATAACTTTGCTGGAAAATATCGTAAAAGAACAACGTAAAATTATTGCAGAAGTGACCCAAAAAAAGCCTGAAAAAACACCTCAGGTTTGGGCTTTGTATAAGGAAGTTCAGGATTATTATGATCAGGGAATGCGTGTTCCGGATGATGTTATTTTGCTTTTCTGTGATGACAATTGGGGGAATGTACGTAAACTTCCAGACCTGACAAAACCTTTGCACAAAGGCGGTTACGGAATATATTATCATTTTGATTATGTCGGAGGTCCGAGAAATTCAAAATGGATTAATATAAGTCCGATACAGAGGGTTTGGGAGCAGATGAATTTGAGCTACGAACATGGCGTTGATAAAGTATGGATTGTCAATGTTGGAGATTTAAAACCAATGGAATTTCCGATCAGTTTCTTTTTAGATATGGCGTGGAATCCAAAAAAGTTCAATTCTCAAAATCTTTTTGAATTTACAGAGAAATGGGCTGCCGATCAATTCGGAACAAAACATGCCAAAGAAATCGCAAGATTATTAAATACCTATCCAAAATTCAACAGAAGAGTAACACCCGAAATGCTTGACAGCAAAACCTACAGTCTGGAAAATTACAATGAATTTGAAACGGTTGTAAATGAGTATAAAAATCTGGCACTTGATGCGTATCGAATTTACAATGAGATTCCTAAAGAATATCAGGATGCTTATTTTCAATTGGTTTTATACCCAATAGATGCCTGCAGTAATCTTTATGAAATGTATTTTGCACAGGCAAATAACAGAAAACTGTCTTCGGAAAAAAACATCTTAGCCAATGCTTTTGCAGATCAGGTAAAAGAAATTTTGAAAGGGATTCTGTACTTCAAAACAAATACAACAATGAAATTTCTGGTGGAAAATGGACGCATATTATGGATCAGATGCGAATTGGATATAAGGCGTGGCACGATACTCCGAAAAACATTTTGCCTGAAATCAGTTATGTTTCTGAAAAAGAGCAGCTAGTTTCGAATGTATTTGTAGAAAAAGATGGTTATGTTTCTATCGAAGCAGAACATTTTTCTAAACTAAATAATTCGAACACAATTCACTGGGAGGTAATTCCTGATTTTGGAAAAACAAAAAGCGGGATTACGACATTTCCACAAAATAAATATCCGGTTCCAAACGAGAATATTTTTGTGGAATATGAAATTGATTTTGCTTCAACGGGAGAATTTAATGTAGAATTGCTTTTGTCTCCAACGCTCAACTTTAACAGCAATAAAGGGCTTCGTTATGAAATTTCTTTTGATGAAGAAAAACCACAAACAATAAATTTTAACGGATATTACCGTGGCGAATTAGGAAAATGGCAAGCCGAACACCTGATTCATTCGAACACTAAACATACCATTTCGAAACCCGGAAAACATGTTTTGCGTTTTCGTGTTTTAGATCCAGGAATTGTGCTGCAGAAAATTGTCATTAATACCGGAGGATTAAAGCCGTCTTATCTCGGACCTCCTGAAAGTAATATTAAATTCTAAATTTTTAACTGATTAAATTTTAGTAGAATATGAAAAAATTATACAAATTAAGTTCAATATTGTTTGCAGTTTTATTTTTATCATCTGCTCAGTTAAGTGCACAAAATGCGAAAGTACAAATTGATAAAAATAAGACCTATCAAAAAGTTACTGGTTTTGGAGGTTTTGTATGCAGTCCCCAGTTTGGTTATAATTACATGTCTGTTGACGAAATCAAAAAAATGTGGGGAACAAACAGTGAAGCCGGTTTTAACATTATGCGTCTTTACATTCCGGGAGAAAGTAACTGGGCAACAACGCTTGCAACTGCCAAATTAGCCAAAAATGATTTGGGATTAAAGATTTTTGCAAGTCCCTGGACAATGCCGGCAGAATGGAAAACAAACAACAGTGAAGTTGCGGTTTACACAGACGAAAATGGAGTTCAGCAAGTTGGCTACCTGAAAGAAGAACATTATGAAGATTATGCTTTGTATCTTAATCGTTATGTAACCTACCTTCGTGATAATGGAGTAGAACTCGATTATATTTCAATTCAAAACGAGCCTGATGAAAGAGCGACTTACCAGGGCTGTATATGGACACCTGTACAAATAGCTGCATTTGTTAAAAATTACGGACATCTTATTAATTGTAAAGTTATTGCACCGGAAAGTGTTGGTTATTCAGATGCTTTTTCAAATGCTTTTCTCGATGCTGATGTCATGAATAACTTTGAAGTCTACGGAGTTCATCAGTATGGTGGTATTCAGTCCAAATACAAACAATTTCAGAATTTTAACAAAGAGATATGGATGACAGAATATCTCATTAACTGGAATTCCGGAGGTACGGTTCGTGATTTTAATTGGGGAATTGATGCTTTTAGTTTCGCAAACAGTGTGAATGATGCCTTGCTAGGAAATGTCAATGCGTGGATTCATTATTCCACTAAGCGATATTACGCACTTATGGGTGATGGAACAAACGGCACAGTATCCGGAGAAATTACCAAAAGAGGGCATATACTTTCGCAATATGCAAAATTCACTACAGGTACAACACGTGTAGAATCAACGTGGAGTGACGCCACTGCACAGCTTAAAGGTTCCTCATACATAAATGATGCAGGTGATAAAATTGTTCTTACTATAATTAATCCATCACAAAACACCTATAATCTTACTGTAGATTTGCCATTTTATTCTGTAAAAGGCACTAAAACAATTACCAGTCAAAGTATTGATATACAAAACACTGCGATAAGTTTTGCTGAAACATTTCGCCCGGTAATAAGTATTGATCCTTCTAGTTTTATTACTCTGATATTTGAAAAGAGTAAGGAAAGAGTACCTTCACAAATGACCAGTAAAGAAGTTCATTACGCTAAAGTTGAAAATCAGTCTGTTACAAGTCCAGCATTCGGAACAACCTATCAGATGAGCGGTAAAACAGTGACATTTGCTAACGCAAATCCTCTGATAAGTACCAATATGGACGGTTCTAACGGATATTTGAAATTAGACAACCGTTACAATAAATTTATACTGCATGTTAAAAGTTTTACTACTGCAAATCAAGCCAATACTGATAATACGACTTTGTATTATATCAATGACAACGGCGAAGTAAAATCTAAAAATTATGGAAAATTTAATTTCCCTACCGGGGTCGAATTTGATTTGACATTTGATATTTCTAAATCCGTTCTTACAGATGGATGTACCGGAATTATTGGTTTGCGAAATTCTAATTACAGTTCAGTACTTACTTTAAATTTGGGTGATGTATATTTTAATATTGCAGACGAAAAAGCGGCAGAATTTGGAGGAATATATTCAGATGATGACAGCCTTTTGATGGATGCCCTGCAAAGCATCAACTATGTATCATTAGATTTTAGAAACACCACCGGTATCAGTTCCTCTCAGGATTGGCATGCCAAATCAGTGAATAAAAATAGTATTTTTTATGTGGCTGATAATAATACTGCTAACAATGTAATATCAGGAACAACGTGTAACAATCTAAATCTTATGGATCAGGGAGGAGATTTTAATGTTCCTTTCGGTTTTTCAGCTTTAGCAGCATCTTTTACCAAAACTATTGCAGGTAATGATGTTCTGGTTCTTCCGTATGAAGCCAATATACCTCAAGGTGTAATAGCTTACACGCTAGAGCCTTCATCTGCTAAAATAACCTGTAATAAAATTGAAGGTGTAATTCCGGCAAACACCCCTGTTTTACTGAGTGGTTCAGGTACATTTGTTTTCAGTGGTACCGGAAATGTTTCAACACCAAAAGCCTTAACTGTTGATCAAATGAATCCGGTTTACATTGGTGTGAAAGCTCCGGCAGGAAGTTATACATTGAAGACAGTAAATAATGTTACTGCATTTTATCCTGTAACTGCAGGAAGCGAACCTTTAATTTCATCATTTAATTTTTACTTAAGTGAAAAAAGCGGATATAATGCAACCGTGCTTCCGTTGGAGTTTACCACATTAGGCATCGTTCAAAATGAATTGAATGAAGCTAGTTTCACATTATATCCAAATCCTGCGTTGGAGGAAATTTTTGTTGATAAGATGACTTCTGATTTTGATTATAAAATTTTTAATGTTCAGGGCACTTTAGTGAATTCAGGGACCTTGAAAAACGGCAATACCAGAATAAAAATAGAATCACTGCCTGCAGGAGTTTATTTTATTAATGGAACAATCGATAAATCTAAAATAAGTAGAAAATTTGTAAAAAAATAAGATTAGAATTCAGGATAAGAAAAGAGGTGCAAAGTCTCCTAAAACAATGGTGACTTTAAAGCTGGACTTCAAGAATATTTACCCTGCGATATTAAATTATCGTAGGTTTTCGGATTTTCATTATCTGTGCAGGAAGCAAAATTTATTTGCCTGGTATTTGAATTAAAATGTAATATCTAAATGATTTCTTTTGATTTTGAGTTATTTTCTTAAAAATATTTGATTTAAAAACATAAATGATAAAAATATAGCTTTTTTATTGAAGAATTATTTTTCACGTTTTAAAAAGTGTTATTTTTACACTTTTAGTAAACAACCGATAGAACTAGTTCATTTTCTAGTTTTAAGAATAGTATTCTTTAGTCTTACTTCTTGTTTTAAAAAATAAATAGGATCAATCTGTTATTAAGAAAAAGGAAAAATATTTAAAATATTAAAAAAAATTAGAATGAAATACAGCTTTATATTTTGTTTTTGTACACTGTTACTGAGCCATGTGACAGAAGCTCAAATGCAGTTGTTTGATTTAAAAGAGGTAAGGCTAAAAGATGGACCTTTTAAAAATGCTCAGGATGTAGATCTCAAGTATATTTTAGAACTCAATCCAGACAGGCTTTTAGCGCCTTATCTCATTGCCTCGGGAATACCCGTAAAAGCAGAACGTTACGGTAATTGGGAAAGTATAGGACTTGACGGGCACATTGCCGGACATTATCTTTCGGCATTGGCGATGATGTATGCTTCGACCGGAAATACTGAAGTTAAAAACCGATTGGATTATATGATTTCAGAATTGGAGAAATGTCAGCAAAAAAACGGAAATGGCTATGTGGGAGGGATTCCGCAGGGGAAAGTTTTTTGGGATCGAATTCATAACGGAGACATTGACGGAAGCAATTTTGGATTAAACAATACCTGGGTGCCGCTGTACAATATCCACAAGCTTTTTGCCGGTTTATATGATGCGTATCATTATACAAATAATGAAAAAGCAAAAGAGGTTTTAATAAAACTGGGCGATTGGTTTATCGAATTAATTCGTCCGCTTTCAGATGAGCAGATTCAAAATATATTAAAAACAGAACACGGCGGAATAAACGAATCTTTTGCCGATTTGTATATCATTACAAAAGACAAGAAATATCTGGAAACTGCCGAAAAAGTTTCGCATTTAGCCATATTAAATCCGCTGGAGAAAAAAGAAGATAAATTAACAGGATTGCATGCCAATACGCAAATCCCCAAAGTAATTGGTTTTGAGAAAATCGGTGTACTTTCCGGAAACAAAGACATGACAGACGCTGCACAGTTTTTCTGGGAAAATGTTACCCAAAAGAGAAGTGTAGCTTTTGGAGGAAATAGTTTTGCCGAGCATTTTAATCCAACCGAAGATTTTAGCGGTATGTTAAAATCAAATCAGGGGCCTGAAACGTGTAACTCCTATAATATGGAACGTTTGAGCAAAGCCTTATTTGTGGATAAAAATAAGGTAAGTTATCTTGATTTTTATGAGAGAACACTTTACAATCATATTCTTTCGAGCCAGCATCCTGAAAAAGGAGGTTTTGTTTATTTTACTCCGATTAGACCCAATCATTATCGCGTCTATTCTCAGCCCGAAACAAGCATGTGGTGCTGTGTAGGTTCAGGGCTTGAAAATCATTCTAAGTATGGAGAATTAATTTACAGCCATACAGAAAATGATGTTTTTGTAAACCTTTTTATTCCGTCTGTTTTAGACTGGAAAGAAAAGAATATTTACATCGAACAAAATACAAAATTCCCCTATCAAAATAGTACAGATCTTGTTTTAAAGCTAAAGAAAAGCGAGATATTTTCTATGAATATTCGTTGTCCGGAATGGGCAGAAAATTTTGAAATTTCAATTAATGGAAAAATTCAAAAAATAGAAGCAAAGCCTTCTAATTATGTAGTTCTCAACAGAAAATGGAAATCTGGAGATCAAATTTCCGTTAGATTCAAAACTTCGACACATTTAGAAAATTTGCCGGACGGTTCCAACTGGAGTGCTTTTGTAAACGGACCAATTGTATTGGCAGCCAAAACATCAAACAAAGATCTAGACGGATTATTTGCAGATGACAGCCGAATGGGGCATGTCGCGTCTGGTAAATATTACCCATTGGATCAAGCTTATGAAATAATTGGTGAAAAATCAGCTTATATAGCAAAACTAAAGGAATTAGGAAACCTGCATTTTCGTTTAGATTCGTTAGAATTGCAGCCTTTTTTTGAAATTCATGACGCGCGTTATCAAATGTATTTTCAAAATTATACCAAAGAACAGTACAAAGAAAAACATGCTCTTTTGAAACAGCAGGAAATTGAAGCTTTGGCTTTGGAAGCTAAAACTATTGATAAAATTAATTGCGGCGAACAGCAGTCAGAAGTGGATCATGGGTATAAAGGCGAAAAAAGTGATTCGGGTTATGATGATACAAAAGCATGGAGAAGTACTAAATCGTATATTTCATATCAGTTATTAAATAAAAATAAGTCCGGAAAATATCTGGATATAAGTTGTACAGACGATTCTAAAACAGATAAAATCACCATTCTTATCAATGAAAAACCCGCGCCCATTATTTCTTCAGCAAATAAGACAATTCGATTAAATGTTGAAAAGATTGAAGTTGTAAACATCACAATAAAATCGAATGATGGAAATAGTAGTCCGAAGTTTCATCAATTCAGAATTTTAAAGGATTAAAAAAATAAACCAGGATGAAAATTAAAAATGCTTTTTTTAGTCTTGTTCTGCTTTTTAGTCTGTGTAATTATGGACAAAATAAGGCGCAGAATCCGATCATTTTTGCCGATGTTCCTGACATGTCCATCATTCGTGTAAACGGTATTTATTACATGAGCAGTACGACAATGCACATGAATCCCGGTGTTCCTATTATGAAATCTAATGATTTAGTGAATTGGAAAATAATCAATTACGCCTATCAAACATTAGAAGATGATAATGATAAACTAAATCTTGATAATGGAAAAAATGATTACGGAAGAGGTTCGTGGGCGAGCAGTCTCAATTATCATAATGGTATTTATTATGTCAGTACTTTTTCCGGAACGACGGGCAAAACCTATATTTTTTCGACAAAAGATATAGAAAAAGGACCGTGGAAACGAACTGTTTTAGATAATTCCTATCACGATCATTCTATTTTTTTTGATGATGATGGAAAGGTTTATATGGTTTGGGGAGCAGGAAAACTACAGATTGTTGAGTTAAAATCGGATTTATCAACTGTAAAAGAAGAAACAAAAAAAGTCTTAATAGAAAATGCCAGTGCGCCTGCGGGAAACAATATTATGCTGCAATCTGAAGGTTCACAGCTTTTTAAAATCAAAGGAAAATATTATCTGTTTAATATCGTGTGGCCAAAAGACGGAATGCGAACGGTAATTATACACCGAGCGGATAAAATTTCAGGTCCGTGGGAAGGAAAAGTAGGTTTGCAGGATTTGGGTGTCGCCCAAGGCGGACTTATCGATACACCAGACGGAAAATGGTTCTCTTATCTGTTCAGGGATTTTGGCGGTGTCGGGCGAATTCCTTATTTCGTTCCTGTTCAATGGAAAGATGACTGGCCAATTTTAGGCGAAAATAATAAAGTGCCTCAAAATCTCGATTTACCGGCAAGCAAAGGTTTGATTCCGGGAATTGTAAACTCAGATGATTTTAACCGAAAAAAAATGATCCCGATTTGCCTTTGGCCTGGCAATGGAATCATAATCCGGATAATTCGCTTTGGTCGGTAAAAGAAAGAAAAGGTTTTTTAAGATTGAAAACCGCAAGAATCGACAGCAGTTTCGTTCAGGCAAAAAATACTTTAACGCAAAGAACTTTTGGACCTGAAAGTACAGGAACTATTCTTGTTGAGGTTTCTAAAATGAAAGAAGGCGACTTTGCAGGACTTTCGTTATTGCAAAAAGAGTACGGATTGATTGGTGTAAAAGCCGAAAAAGATGCTAAGAAAATCGTTATGATTGAAACGCTAAAAGATATTCCAACAGAAATAGAAAGCGTTCCATTAACGCAGGATAAAATTTATTTCAAGGCAGAATGCAACTTTAAAGATAAGGCAGATCAAGGTCAGTTTTTTTACAGTTTAGATGGTAAAAAATGGATCAGTATTGGAAAAAAATAAAACTGCCTTATACGCTTCCTCATTTTATGGGGTATCGATTTGGGTTGTTCAATTACGCAACAAAAAATGTGGGAGGCTTTGTTGATTTTGATTATTTCCATATTGAAGATAAAATTTCAAAGAATAATTAGTCGATTTAGCGTCGTAAAATATTCATCACATAATTCAGAAAATCATGAAAATTAGTTGTCTGTTTATCATAAGTTTTGTTTGTGTTTTTAATGCAAACGCTCAACAATACAGTTTTAAGGATGCATCTTTAAGTTCAACAGAACGTGCAAAAGATTTAATTTCAAGATTAACCCTTGAAGAAAAAGCGGCGTTAATGTGCGATCAAAGTGATCCGATACCGAGACTTGGGATTAAAAAATTCAATTGGTGGAGTGAAGCCCTGCACGGTTATGCGAACAATGATAATGTTACCGTTTTTCCTGAACCTATTGGTATGGCGGCTTCATTTGACGATCAGTTGGTGTACAATGTTTTT
This sequence comes from Flavobacterium sp. AC274, assembly GCF_979258275.1. NCBI lineage: Bacteria > Pseudomonadati > Bacteroidota > Flavobacteriia > Flavobacteriales > Flavobacteriaceae > Flavobacterium > Flavobacterium sp. AC274. The sequence goes on from NZ_OZ409852.1 coordinate 2,571,890, forward strand.
AATGCAGTTTCTGATGAAGCCCGTGCAAAATACAACCAATGGATTCAGGGTGGCAATGAAAACAAACGATTTTTAAGTCTTTCAGTCTGGACACCAAACGTCAATATTTTCAGGGATCCGCGTTGGGGACGTGGGCAGGAAACGTATGGTGAAGATCCGTATTTAACTTCCCGAATGGGAATTTCAGTGGTGAAAGGATTACAAGGTCCGGCAGATGCGAAATACCGCAAACTTTTGGCCTGCGCCAAACATTTTGCCGTGCATTCAGGACCGGAATGGAGCCGACATGAGCTGAATCTCAATAATATTGACCCGCGTGAATTATACGAAACCTATTTGCCAGCCTTTAAAGCTTTGATACAAGATGCCGATGTGCGTCAGGTGATGTGCGCATATCAGCGATTGGATGATGAGCCTTGCTGTAGCAACACGCGTTTATTGCAACGCATTTTGCGTGACGAATGGGGATTTAAATATCTTGTAGTATCAGATTGTGGAGCCGTTACAGATTTTTACACCACGCATAAAGTTTCGTCAGATGCAACACATGCGGCCTCAAAAGCCGTTTTGGCAGGAACTGATGTAGAATGTGTTTGGGAGAAATATCCGTTTAAAAACCTGCCCGAAGCGGTTGAGAAAGACTTAATAAAAGAAGCCGATATTGATAAAAGTCTGCTTCGTATTTTAACGGGACGTTTTGATTTGGGCGAAATGGATGATGACGCCATCGTGCCGTGGGCGCAAATTCCGGCTTCTGTTCTTAACAGCAAAGAACATCAGCAATTAGCACTCGAAATGGCGCAAAAATCAATGACTCTTTTGCAGAATAAAAACAATATTCTGCCTTTAAATAAAGCAATTAATAAAGTGGCCGTTATTGGTCCGAATGCGGATAACGAACCGATGTTATGGGGGAATTATAACGGAACTCCGGTAAAAACCATCACGATTAAAAGTGGTATAGAATCAAAAATTCCCCAAAATAAAATGGTTTATGATAAAGCCTGCGATTTAGTTGAAGACAAAGTAAATCAAAGTTATTTTGACCAGCTTTCGTTTGAAGGCAAAAGAGGAATGAAAGCCACGTATTGGAACAACCCAAACAGAGAAGGCAACAGCGTTATCTCGCAGCAAATTGTAAATTCGATCAAAATGACAACTGCAGGACAGCATGAATTTGCTTCGGGCGTTAAATTAGAAGGATTCTCTGCAAAATATGAAACCGAATTTACAGCGAAAGAAAATGACAGTCTTGTTTTTAAAACAGGTGCTACCGGAGCTTTTGAATTATTGGTGAATGATAAATCTTTGGCAAAATATACGAATTGGAGAACGCTTCCCGGCAAAATTAAATTTGCAGTAGAAGTAGGGAAAAAATACAAAATCGAAATTCTCTATGCGCAATCCAACAATTGGCAGGCGAATCTTGAATTTGATTTTGGAAAAGAACATGATATCAATTTTGCGGCTTTAATTCAAAAGTTAAAAGGTATAGATACCGTAATTTTTGTAGGCGGACTTTCGACTTTATTGGAAGGCGAAGAAATGCCGGTCTCTTATCCCGGTTTTAAAGGCGGTGACAGAACCAATATCGAACTTCCTGCCGTACAAAGAAAATGTTTGCAGGAACTGAAAGCGGCAGGCAAAAAAGTAGTTTTTGTAAACTGCTCGGGTTCTGCGATTGCCTTAACGCCTGAAACAGCAAGCTGTGACGCTATTTTGCAGGCTTGGTATCCGGGAGAATCGGGAGGTCAGGCTGTAGCCGATGTTCTTTTTGGAGATTATAATCCTGCGGGGAAACTGCCTGTTTCCTTTTATAAAAACTCAGAAATCTTAGGCGATTTTGAAGATTATTCGATGAAAGGACGTACTTACAGATATACAACAAATGTTTTGTTTCCGTTTGGTTTTGGTTTAAGCTATTCTAAATTTCAAATTGGAAAAGCGAATCTTGACAAGACCAAAATAAAAGCAAATGAAAACACGCAATTAAATTTTTCGATAAAAAACACGAGCAAACGTGAAGGAACAGAAATTGTTCAGGTTTATGTTCGAAAAGTGAATGATACTGATGGTCCTTTGAAAACACTGAAAGCTTTTAAACGAATTACCTTAAAAGCCGGCGAAAGTCAAAATGTAGCGATCGATTTACCGCCTTCTTCATTTGAATTTTATGATGCAAAAAGCATCGGAATGAATATAACTTCCGGAGAATACGAAGTGTTTTACGGAACGAGTTCAGATGCTAAAGATTTAAAAATGACTAAAGTGTCAATTCTATAAACTACTTATTCTGTTACCAATAACAAATAACCAATTATCAAAGTGTTATGAATTTTAAATATATTATATTTTTCTGTCTGTTTGGTTTTTTAAAATTAAGTGCACAATCAGTTGTAAAAAGTCCCGACGGAAAACTTAAAGTTTCGGTGTTGATCTCAAATGGAACTCCTTTGTATAGTATCACTTATAATGATAAAATATTCTTAGAAAATTCTCCACTTGGCTTAAAAACAAATGTTGGTGATTTTACAACAGGATTAAGTTTAAAATCGGAACCCAATCAAAATAAAGTAGATGGAAAATACGAACTTCCTAATATTAAGCAGCGTGAGGTACATTATGAAGCAAACGAAGCCGTATTCTCTTTCGCAAAAGAAAACAAACCTGCGATTGATATAATTTTCAGAGTGAGCAATAACAATGTCGCTTTCAAATATAAAATACATCCGCAAAAAGATATTATCTCTTGTGTAGTCGAGGAAGAAGCTTCTGGTTTTTTGCTGCCTCAGGGAACGACAACATTTCTTTGTCCGCAAAGTAAACCCATGACAGGATATGCCAGAAGTGCGCCAAGTTATGAAACAACTTATAGTTTGGATGATGTAATGGGAAAAAATGGTATGGGCGAAGGTTATACTTTTCCATGTCTTTTTAAAGTAAATAATAAGGGTTGGGTTTTAATTTCTGAAACAGGCGTTGATGGAAATTATTGCGGCAGCAGATTAATAGGTCGCGAAAAAGGATTGTATACGATTGGTTTTCCAATGGCAGGAGAAAATAACGGAAACGGAACAACTGCTCCGGGAATACCGCTTCCGGGCGAAACTCCATGGCGAACGATTACAATTGGCGAAACGCTAAATCCAATAGTAGAAACCACGATTCCGTTTGATTTGGTTCACCCAAAATACAAAGCCTCAAAAGAATATCAATATACAAAAGGTACGTGGAGCTGGATTATGAAAATGGATAACAACACCACTTTTCCGGTTCAAAAACAATACATCGATTTTAGTACTGCTTTAGGCTATGAAACCATTTTGGTTGATGCACTTTGGGATACACAAATTGGAAAAGATAAAATTGCCGAATTAGCGGAATATGGAAGTACAAAAAACGTGGGTTTGTATTTGTGGTACAACTCAAATGGCTATTGGAATGATGCGCCGCAAGGGCCAAGAGGAAAAATGGACAATGCAGCAATCCGTCGTCAGGAAATGGCGTGGATGAAAAGTATTGGTGTTAAAGGAATTAAAGTTGACTTTTTTGGCGGAGACAAGCAAGTCACCATGAAACTGTATGAAGATATCCTGACAGATGCTAATGATTTTGGATTAATGGTTATTTTTCACGGCTGTACATTACCAAGAGGTTGGGAGCGCATGTATCCCAATTACGCGGCAAGTGAGGCTGTTTTAGCGAGTGAAAATCTGCATTTTGGACAAGCAAGCTGTGACAATGAAGCTAAGAATGCCGCAACACATACTTTTATTAGAAATACAGTTGGCAGTATGGATTTTGGCGGAAGCGCTCTGAATAAATTTTATAATAGTGATAATATTCCCAATAAAGGTTCAAGACGAATTACTTCTGATGTGTTTGCTTTAGCTACAGCAGTTCTTTTTCAGAGTGGTGTTCAGCATTTTGCCTTGGCGCCTAATAATTTAAATGATGCTCCGGATTGGGCAATTAATTTTATGAAAGAAGTTCCAACAACCTGGGATGAAGTTCGTTTTCTGGACGGATATCCGGGTAAATACGTCGTTTTTGCACGCCGAAAAGGAAACAAATGGTACATAGCAGGCGTAAATGCTCAAAAAGAAACAATAAAGCTTAAACTAAAACTGCCAATGATTGCTTCTGGAACAGCATTAAAATATTATTCTGATGACGAAAATCTAAATGGAAAAGTAGAAACAATTAAACTTAAAAATAATAAGGAAGTCGAGATAAAAATCCCCAATAACGGCGGTGTATTATTAGTGAATTAATTATAGAATACATGGAATCTGGAGGAAGATCTCTGATTTAATTTCCTTGGGAAGTTCCTGCAAAAAATAGCCGGAACTTCCCAATGAAAAATTATAATATAGTGAGGTGATTTTTCTTATTTTATCGTTAATGCTAAAGTTGGTACTGAGACCGTCCCCGTTGCTCCGGAATTACGCTGTACAGCCACTTCTATATAATCGCCAGTATTCAATTCTGCCGTGGCTTGCAAGGGAAGGTTTATAATATCACCACTAATAGTACTTCTTCCATAAATTTTATATTGTGTTAAAGGAGTACCATTTTTAGTAACGTATGCTAAGAAAATCCCGGCTCCAGGCACCTGAATAGAAATAGCACCGGTTATTTGAAAAATTCTTTTCTTTTTTCCGGCGTAAATTAATCTGTTATAACCGGCAGAAGTCGCATCAGTCGTAAATCTAAACAAATTTGAATATATTGTAGTAGGAGCGGTACCTGAACTTATTCCTACTTTTACAATATTACTTGGTGTAGAGTTGTTCAAAGGCACATTGATGCCCACATTATTAACCGCATAATCTATTGCAAAATCACCTACCGCATTGGCATCTGCCTCGGTGGGAATTCCTGCAGCCCTCACTGTCCAGCTGTTATTAAAGTTATAGCCTGTGTATGTTGTTGAAGATGCCGGATATGGTCTGATATAATTTGCCGGAGTAGGACCTGTAAAAACAACAGACTCTAAAACAGCATCCCCGCTGATTGTAAGACCCGGCGTAGAAACATCTAAACCGAAGGCTCCACTAGCTACATTGGAGAAACCTCCCTGTTTTTCTATCAGATTAAATGTGCCGGTAAATTTTTCATAGGTACCTGCGTTATTACTAAACCAGGCCTGATTGCTCAATAGTAATTGACCAATATTATTGTAAGTAATACCATTTGTATTTCCTGAAAAATTAACGATGCTTAAAAAAACAAGCCCATAACCAGAAATGAGACCAATATTATTTGAATTGGCAATAACCGTATCCCTAAGTAAAAAGGTAGAAGTTGATGCTGCCGCATTCAAATTAAAAACTGTAGCACCTGGTGTTGTTATGGTTAGGTTTCGAATACTGCCGCCTGTTGTGCCGTCAAAAAGGACACCTGATGTTTTTACAATTATATCTTCATTTGCATCCAGACCATCCAGATAAGCGTTATTTAAGTCTATAGGCAAATTAAATACAACCTGGCCGTTAATTTCATACAAAGTATTTGCGGTTAAGACATATTTAGAACCTCCACCTGCCGCGAGTTCAGGTGCGAGAACAACAGCCAGATTGTCCCCGGCTTTAATACGCTTGAAATTTACTCTCGAAGGTGTACCGCCGCTAAGAATTGTCCACGCTGCCGTAGTCGAATTATAATAATAAAACGATTTTACATCAGTATCGTAAACCAGTAACGCATCAGCAGGTGTTACAATAGCGTTTCTTTGTGCAGTTGTCATTCTTGGAGCCAGCATACCATGTGTTGTAGAAGATATATCTAAAACGGAACTGGTATTTGGATTAGTAGTACCAATACCAACTTGTGCATTACCAATAAAAGTTAAGAAGTAGAAAAATAGCAATAATATAATTTTAGTATTTTGTGAAGTACGTGTAGTTACCATAAATTTCTAATATTAATTAATCAAAGATTTTAAATGTTGAGCAGGCTGTTAGATTATAGTTAAGTCGATTACTATTTTCCGGAATAGGAGATAATAACTTTTTGGGTAATTTTTATATTATCAGCGGTAAGGAATGTTGCAATGTAAATACCAGAACTAAGCCCGGAAGTCGAAAAAGTATAGCTCTGCTCAATTCCAATACGGTATTTTGAAAGTACTGCTTTGCCCAAAACGTCATATAGAACAAATGACTGTATTGCTATATTATTTGGATTTAGTGCTTTTAAAACCTGATTTTTATTGTCCTGAGTGATATAAAAATTAGTCTTACTTTCTTGATTTGTGCCAAGTGTCTGGTTGGTAAAACTTATTTTAAAACGTTCCGCATAAGTTCCGGGATCTACAGTAACTTCGTATGTCCCATTTTTAATATCATGATAAGACATATCAAGTGCGTCATAGATATAAATTTGCTGTGAAGTATCAAAATCAACAATTTCGGGGATATAAAATTTAAAGGTTGTTTTTGTAGTTGCTTTTGCAGAGAGTGGAATTTTTTTTGATGCATCAAAACTAGTTCCCTGAATTACATAATTGCTGTTTTCTATCCAAAAAGAAACATCATTAGGAAGGCTTTCGTCTAAATTTTTAGCATCGATTCCCCTGTCAATTCCATCTGTGGCTTGAGGTGTAAATGCTAAAGCAAGTTGTCTGGTGAACTCATTATTTATAATTGTATTAATCTTAAAATAAGAAAGAGGTATAGCTTCTTCTTTTTCAAGTTCATCTTCTGTTTTTGAAGTTGTTTTTTTTGGAATTTTTTCAAATTGAGATAAACCGCTTCCTTCTTTATAAAAAATGCGATGCGAATTTCTAAAAGTTACTGTCCCATTACTAGCTCCATTTATCAAAAAGCCCTGACCAATTGGGAGATATTTTCTTTGCACAACAGGACTTGTACCACTTGGTGGATTATTGTTTAATGTTCCGTCACTATTATAGGATCTAAATGTTGCTGCAGTATAAATTCCATTCGAACCTAAACTAACCGGCGAATATGCGGCATATCCTCCTCGATATGCAGAGAGAAAATGAGAATTTACATTTTTGTCCTGTTGCCAAAAATAAGCAATACCAGTTGAAGCATTATTTGTTGGATCTAACAGAAAAGCATTTAGATGTAAAGCTGATGGATAAGGATTTCCGGTCAGGGTTGCATTATTGGTACCAACTGTAACGGCGATATTTCCATCATTGGGTTTTCCCCTAAAATCATATCTTTGAGCGCCTGTAGGATTGTTTACAATGCCTGTTGCTTCGGGATCTGCACTATCTGATCCGCTGGCTCCTTTCATCGTAAATCCTTCGCCTGGCGCAATTGTTGTAGCACTTCCCACCTGAACCCATTGCGAGTAGTTATTGGCATTTGTTAATTTATAAATCCAATGTGAGGCTATTGCTAACGGATTGGCTGTTCCATTATAACTCCCAATGGGCAGTATCGCAGCATTTGTAGAAGCGATCGATGTAGAAGGTCGATATAATAAGGTGATTCCGAAATTATTATTGACAGAAGAAGCAATATTATTTCCAACGGGTGAACACCAGTAATTGTAATCAAAATTATCAGAAGTTCCTTCCTGATAAACCGATAAAATCCCAGTTCCGGTATTGGTAGATAATCCTGAGGATCCTTGTACGAATTGAGAATTATTTCTCAAATAAAGATTGGAGTTAGCTGCCAAATTTATATTTTGACCAACATAAAGCACTTGGTTTTTTACATAAACAGGTGTGCTTGCACCTACATATATTTGAGCAAAACTCTGAACTGAAATCACAATTGATAGTAAGAATATTTTTCTTTTCATTGGCCACAATTTTTGTAGATTAATTAATGGTGTTTTTCATGGGATGATGCATTTTTATTTTAAAATCATCTTTTTAGTTTGTTCCTCAAAATGAAATAGAAGCCAAGATAAACTGCTGTAACGAATAAAATAATATCTATGCTATTTATGGAGACTGCCGGTGGATCTGGCAATCCCGGTGGTGGAGGGGTATTCTGAGCAAGGCATATAGAGGAAATTAACATTATAAAGAGCGTATATCTTTTCATAAGAGACTAATTATTATGATGGTGGATTAATTTATTTGGGATCATTAATACAGGGTAATAACATCTGATAAGAACGTTGTAAATTATGTAGTTTATTTTTGTACAAGTTTTACTACTTGCAAATAAATATTTTTGGACATTTTTTTCTTATATAATTTTCCTCAAAAGTTTCATAATTTCTATTTAAGAAAAATATGTAGTTACTTCTAGCTCATTTGTATATTCAAAAAGCTACAATCAAAAAAGGGTACTTCAAAAAAACGGTGGTGGAAATGCAGAATCTTCTGGAGATTCTGCTTAGGGAAATTTTAATTGAGACAACAATGTCATTTGAGGAGTTGTTGTCACGTCTTTATATAATGTGTTTTAAATCAACACTTTTATGCTGTGGTTTTATTCTAATTGAAATCCTAATGAGCAATTCAATTTGTGTTTTCATTGGCAGGTACCAGAACAGAATCCATAAATTTTGCTGTTATGATAGTTCCTTCCTCGTCTTCCCATTGTGTAATAATATTTTCAATTAGCTCTGGCTCAAAGCCTATTACTTTCATTACAGGACCTCCAAATTCCTGTTTAACTTCCTGTCCTTTTTTAAATTTGGTATTCATAATTGTTGTTATTAGATTTCTGTATTTACTTTACAAATATCTAAATACAGCTGCTTTTTAATGTTATATCTTTTAATGCTGATCTTATAAAATTAAAGTCGTGGATATAAATAAGCACTCAAATAAAGTAGTGTTTTTTTTATCTAAAAAAATATGCACAAAATTCTTAAGCTGGATTTTTGTGTACGTAAAAACGTACTTTACTACTCCTTGTGACAGTTATTATTTATCAACTTTGTGATGTTAATTGCTAATAGCGTCACAAACCTGACGTGATTTAGAATAATCAGAAAAAATATAAATGCAATAGCAAGTTCAGCACAATTGCAGGAACGATATAATTACTACCTATTTATTTACTAACCCTTTAACCTTTAAAAAAATGAAAAAAATCTTAAAATTGACAAGTATGCTATTTATTACAGCATTATTATTTAATTCCTGTGAAAAGGAAGAAAATTTAGATGTACCACAAAGTGTTAACAAAGATGTGATACAAAGTAAAAACAAAGACACGCCGGAAAGTACCAACAAAGATGCCGCCTCACTTGTTGCTGCGTTAGGCAGTGCCGGAGCCAGAACAATCACATTGAAAACAAATACACTAACATGTCCAGGTGGTTTGTGTACATCGTATGGCGTCTGGTCAGAAGGCGTTTACACCGTTTGGTTTACTATGAAATTTAATTCCGGATTTTATTGGAGCAGAGGCGGTAAATGCGGATATGGGATCCTAATTGGTGACCAGAATACCGGAGGTGACCCAGGATGGGATGGCAATGGCGGTAGTGCCAGATTTATGTGGTATTGTCCGAATGGATCAAACACTTCGAAAGGAAGCGGAGCTTATCTCCAGCCTTATGTTTACTATAAAGATCAGCCCGGACAATATGGGAATGATTTTGGAAAAAAGTACTACATACAAGAAGGAGTGACGTATAACTGTCAGATATCTGTTAAGTTAAATACTGGATCAAATACAAATGGATATGTCAAATATTATGTAAATGGTACAGAAATATTGAATCAAACAATTCGTTGGGTAACTAACGATTCTAAGCGAAATGTTAATGCAGTAAGTCTTCATACCTTCCGTGGCGGCAGTCAGGAATATTGGAAAGCCCCTGTAACAAGCTCTATTTATTATGGCAGTGCGTCTTGGGATGCTCAATAATATTTATATGCTAATAAATTAAATATTTTGCAACGAAAGGCTGTCTTTAAAAGACAGCCTTTTTTTATTATAATTCTTTCCTTACCGGTTAGGTTAGACAGTATTTCGGAAGTTTATGAAAAAATAATACTGAAAAACTTCTTTTTAAAAGAAAGATTCTATTTTTGTATCGATCAATACAAAAATAACAAAATGAGAGGAAGACCTACGATTTTTAAGGAGAAAGAGTTGCTGGAAAAGGCACAGCACATTTTCTGGGAGAAAGGGTACACAGCCACTTCACTGGAAGATTTGCTAAATGCCATGAAGATTGGAAGCGGTAGTTTTTATAACACTTTCAAAGGAGGTAAAAAGGAGTTATTTTCCAGGGCTATTCAACAGCGCAGAGAAGCTTTTGCCGAGTTTAAAGCCATCGTTGATGCAAGCACAGCGCCACTTGAGGTGATTAAAGATTTTTACCGCTCACTGGCACATGCCGACAAACTGACTCATTTGCAGGGCTGCCTGATTGCAAATACTGTTACGGAAATGACTTTTGTTGATCAGTCACTCGAGGAAGAAGCGGTTAGGGTTTTAAAAGAAGTGGAACAGATGTATATTGATGTTATTGAAAAAGCCCAAAGGGACGGAACCATGAAAAACAAAACCAGCGCTGAGATTCTGGGACGTTATTTAATTACCTTCTGGTGCGGATTTAATGTAACGAGGCGTATGTATCCCGATAATACAATTCTTAAAGCACAAATAGAAATGCAGCTTAGTGTATTGAGCTAAGCTGTTTTTTTACACATTTTTGTAGTAATCAATACAAAATAATAAAATTAGTTTATTCAAAAAATAAAGACATAAATAGCTCTTTTTTCTTTGAATTATTTTTGTAGTAATCAATACAATAATAAATATAAAATGGATTTACAATTACAATCAAAGACCGCTTTTATCAGCGGTTCAACTCAAGGTATCGGTTATGCCATTGCGCGCCAGCTTCTTACTGAAGGGGCTACCGTTATTATAAACGGTCGAAATCAGGCTAAAATAGAGAACGCTCTTCAAAAACTCAGGCAAGAAATACCTCAGGCAGAAGTGTCGGGTATTGCGGCTGATTTTTCAAATATAGAGCAGGTCAATGCTTTAATAGATGCTTTGCCACAGGTAGATATTCTGATCAACAATGTTGGTGTTTTTGAACTAAAGGGTTTTACGGAAATAACAGATGAGCAGTGGTTATCTATTTTTGAGATTAATGTTATGAGCAGTATTAGGCTCTCAAGGGCATTATTTCCAAAAATGATGGAAAAAGGCTGGGGCAGAGTCCTGTTTATCAGTAGTGAATCCGGAGTCAATATTCCGGAGAGTATGATCCATTACGGAATGACTAAAACTGCTTTGCTTTCCATTAGCAACGGTCTTTCTAAACTTACCAAAAATACTCAGGTTACTGTTAATTCAATTTTAGGAGGCCCTACTTATTCTGATGGTGTTGCAGAGGTTGTCTCGCAGATTGCCCAGGCACAGCAATTGTCAGAGGAGCAAATGAAAGAACTTATTATACAAAATACCAACCAAACCTCACTATTACAACGTTTTATTGCTCCTTCTGAAATCGCAAACATGGCAGTATATCTCTGCAGTCCTTTAGCTTCTGCAACCAACGGGGCAATTACCCGAGTAGATGGCGGTGTGCTCACCACACTATAATAACTAATGAATTAATAATCTGTATCCAAGTAAAGCTCTTGCTGTGAGGCAGGAGCTTTTTCTGTTTATTGATTTAAAATTCTCAATGTGCTATGCTTTATATTTTCAAAATTTATAATTTATTTGAGCTGCTGCATACGGTGAAAAATCAAAATAGGAACTTTCTTTATCTTTAAAAAAGCTTTTGAGGTTTCGATCCTGAAAATATGCAAATCGTACGGCATTCACTCCAAGTGTAATAGGCAGGCTAATATTCTTATTTATTTTGATTTCAGGTCTTAATCCTGCAACAACATACTGGTGCGTAAAAATCACATTTTTGCCGTCTTTTTTAAGCAAAGCCATCTGACCATTCATTTCGGCAATTAGATGTAAATCAAATGTTTTATTAAAATTGTATCCGGCTGATGCCTGAATTCCGTTTAGCATTGAAAACTTAAAAGTATATTTTCCTTCTGAGTTGTAATTTACATATAAAGCAGGAAAAAGCATTGGGTATCCAAGAGTATTTGTCAGGGCAAGTCCTGCACCAAGATCCAGTTTAGGGTTGATTTTTTTACAAAAATAGCACCGCCATTGCCCAGAATACTATTGGCATTCACTTTAGAAATTTGGGTTTCGCTGGTGTAGATTCCCGCACCGGCAAAAGCTATAAGAGACCATTTTTGATTCAATTGACGAATGTTAACAACTGATAACTGAAGGTTGGTGATATGGGATAAAACCAAATCCTGAGTAAAATTTTTGTTGTCAAGCGAAGCATGATCGCCGGATAAATTAAGAATCCATGTTGACGAAAGACTGTCTTTATTTATTTTTACAGCAAGGGGAATATTGGCAATTCCGCTGTAAACCATAGCCGAGCCTTTGCTATTGCCCACTTTGTCACCATCGTTATTTTTATAGTTTGATGTACCAAAATATTCGGTTTTAAAAGATACTTGTGCCCTTGATTTTACATTCATAAGTAAAAAAGTAATGCAGCTAAAATTAATGTTGTTTTCATGATATGGATTTGTTTCTAAAAATTTCGGAACAAAACTATATTTTTACTTTAATGCTCTTTTTTGCTTTTGACAAGTGGTCGTTTTTTGTTGACCAACGGTTTTCTATTGCCGATTAGAAAAAGGTATTTTTGTAAAAAAATAAAACAAGCCATGTTTACTGTAAAAAAAGCAGATTACGTTTTTTGGATTTTTATGTTCCTGATGACTTTATTGCAATTGTCCGATGACTTGTCATTTTTGGGCGGTGTTTTGTTTTCACTATCCATCACATTAACCTTGAGAATACATGTGCTGTGTGTGATAAACAGGCTGGCAAAAAGGTATCTGAATAGTGAAAGTTCCATAAAATTCATCCTATATGCTTTGTTAGCCAGTGTAATAACAGCTGTAATTTTGACATTTGAAGGCTGTTTAATTGTGGGAGCAATTCCCTCTGAGAGGCTCGTAATGCCCAATGACATGCTGTCTTTGTTTTTCGGAATGCTGATGGTAAGTATTCTGATCTCCGGTGGGAGTTATTCAATAGAGTTATTCAAGCAGAACGTCGAATCTGAAAAACTTCATCAGGAGTTGAAAAACAGTGTTTTAGAAAACGAAATTGATAACCTACGGACGCAATTAAGCCCGCATTTTACCTTTAATATCTTAAACAATCTGCAATTTTTAATTCGAAAGGATAAAGAGGAAGCTCTCGAACTGCTTTCCAGATACAGTAAAATACTGCAGTATTATGTTTACGAATCACAAAACAAATGGATAAAGCTAGACGATGAAATTTCTTTTTTGAAGCATTATTTTGAATTAGAAAAAGATAGATCCGGTGAAGATTTGCAGATTTCCTTTCAATGTAATATTGCAGAAAATCATTTAATGATCATTCCGTTTCTCTTATCGACTTTCATTGAAAATGCCTTTAAACATGTTTCCGATTTTGCTGATAAAACCAATTACATACACTTACACATCTATTTGGAAAATGAAAATAACCTGTTTCTGAAAATAGAAAACACGACCAATTCGGTATCAGACAATAAAAAATCAAAAGGTGTCGGACTAAAATATGTGAAGAAGAGACTGGATCTTTCTTATCCGGGTAATTATAATTTGGAAATTAAGAGGGAAGAAAATAAATACAGAGTAGAACTCCAAATAAATTTGAATAGGTAATGACATGTATAGTAATAGATGACGAGCGCATTGCCCGCGAAGGATTGAGTGAATTTATCAAAGAATTTGACTTTTTGGAAAACAGAGGTTCGTTTTCAAATGCACATCAGGCAATGGAAAAATTAAAAAGTGAAACTATTGACCTGATATTTCTGGATATACAAATGCCGTTTTTAAACGGATTGGAATTTGCAAAAATGATAACAGATAAGCCCTCGATGATCGTCTTTACAACTGCTTACTCCGAATATGCTTTGAAAGGATACAAGGTAAATGCGGTAGATTATTTACTCAAGCCTATTTTTTTGAAGATTTTAAAGCCTCTGTTTTTAAGGCAAAAAAGATGTATGATTTAATGTTTCATCAGGAAAACACAGTTAAGCCTTTGTTCTTTAAAGAAAATGGTGTTTTTTTTAAAGTTGTGCCTACTCAAATTTTATATGTCAAGAGTATGCAGAATTATGTCGAAATACATCTTGAAAACCACAAACGAATAATTGTGCACCATACTTTAAAGAATATTTTGGACCAGTTGCCTCAGGAGGATTTTTTACAAATTCATAAATCCTATATCGTCAATACAAAATATATTACCCATATAGATGGCAGTACTTTATATCTGAATGAAATCAGTTTGCCCATTGCCAGAAACAGAAAGGAAGCTATTTTGGGTATTTTTCTTCCGCGCTAGGGTTCATTTTTTTTATGGATGCAGGAAGATATTCATTGGATCATAGATATTACTGATCGTAAAAGAAAAGTTATATAAAGAAATCAATTAAATTTATATAGTAATTTAAAGGACATTTTTACATTCAAAATAATAGCGTTGATGATCCTTAAAATTATACTTTTTACAATAGTTAGAAAAACTAAAATCCTCAAAGTATGAACTACTCACAATTAGCATTTACAGATGCCATAAAAAAATACAGGAAGAAGTTGGAAGCAGAAGCACTTATGACCGTATGGAAAAAATGTCGGTTGTTGATGGACTTACAGATAATGAAATTAATTTTATTGGTGATAGGGATAGTTTTTATATGGCTAGTTTTGGTGAAAATGAATATCCATACATCCAACACCGTGGCGGGCCAGCAGGATTTATTAAGGTAATAGATAATAAAACAATTGGCATTGTAGATTTTGTAGGAAACAGACAATATATTTCGACAGGTAATATTTCTAAAAATGAAAATGTAGCTTTAATACTGCTATCATATCCACAAAGAGCAAGGCTGAAGATTTATGCACACGCAAAAATTGTTGATTTAAAAGAAAATGAAGAATTATATAATCTTTTGAAACCAGCAGATTACAAATTTAAACCAGAAAGAATGATGATTTTTGAAATTCAGGCATACGACTGGAATTGTCCACAACATATAACACCTCGTTATACAACAGAAGAGATAGAAGAAGCTTTACTGCCACAAAGAGAATACATTAAAAACCTAGAAAATAAGATAAAAGAACTCGAATCAAAATTGTCGAATAAATAAAGTTACAATGCTTGTTTAATAATCCTGATCTTATGATTGTTAAAGAATTAAATATCTTAAATTAGTAGTACATTTTTATTGAAAAGCCTGATTACAAAATAATTTATTGAATATGGAAAATTTAAAAGCGTCCCAGACTGCTATTGACAGTCTGTTTGTGGAGGAAAACTTAATTCCTCAGGAATATCAGATTTCTGAAATTCATCAGCGTGAATACTTATTAGACGGGAAATTAGTTTCCTGGAATGGTGAAGTTACCGAAGTTTTTTCACCGGTTTTTATTCCTGGTCCCGAAGGACTTAAGCGCAAGTTAGTAGGAACAATTCCGCATACTTCTGCCAAAGAAGCTTTAGTTTCTCTCGATGCAGCAGTTGCGGCTTATGATAACGGACAAGGTGTCTGGCCAACTATGAGTGTCGAAGACAGAATTAAATGTATGCAGAAATTTGTATACCTAATGATTCAGCAACGTGAGTTGGTTATTAAATTATTGATGTGGGAAATCGGAAAAAGCCTTCCGGATTCAACAAAGGAATTTGACAGAACGGTAGAATATATAAATGCTACAATCGATGCACTAAAAGATCTGGACAGACAATCATCAAGATTTGAGGAAGCAGAAGGTGTGCTGGCTCAAATTCGTAGATCTTCATTGGGAGTTGTTCTAAGTATGGGACCATTTAATTATCCTCTTAATGAAATTTTCACCACTTTGATTCCCGCTCTTATAATGGGAAATACTATTTTGTTTAAATTACCTAAACATGGAGTTTTAGCGCATTATCCTTTGCTTAATGCTTTTAAAGAAGCATTTCCTCCGGGAACTGTAAATACACTTTACGGCAGAGGAGCTGAAATCATTTCTCCGTTAATGGAAAGCGGCAAAGTAAATGTATTGGCTTTTATAGGCTCAAGTAATGTCGCAAATGGGTTAAAGAAATTACATCCAAAAGCAAACAGACTAAGATCTATTTTAAGTCTTGACGCCAAAAATGCAGCAATTGTAACCAAACACGCCGATATTGACGTGGCAGTAAGTGAATGCCTTTTAGGATCGTTATCATTTAACGGACAACGTTGTACAGCATTAAAACTAATTTTTGTACAAAAAGAAATCGCAGATGAATTTGTTAAAAAATTAAGCGATGCCGTAGCAGCTCTTAAACCGGGACTTCCATGGGAAAAAGACGTTAAAATAACACCACTTCCTGAGTTTGACAAACCGGCTTATCTTAAAACTTGTTTAGATGATGCTCTGGCAAACGGAGCAAAAATCATAAATGAGAATGGCGGTTATTCTAATCATTCACTTGTTTTTCCTGCTGTTGTATATCCTGTAAATGATAAAATGAAATTGTATCATGAAGAGCAATTTGGACCCATAATTCCGGTTGTACCTTTTGATTCTATAGACGAACCAATAGACTATCAGATTAATGCCTCTCACGGTATGCAGGTCAGTATTTTTAGCGAAGACCCAAAAGAAGTTTCAAGCCTTATTGATCCGTTTGTAAATTTGGTGAGCCGTGTTAATATTAATTGTCTTTCACAACGCGGACCTGATGTATTTCCTTTTACAGGAAGAAAAGACAGCGCAGAAGGAACTTTATCCATTTCTGATGCTTTGCGATCTTTTTCAATACGTTCGCTTGTGGCGACTAAATCTACAGATGCAAATAAAAAATTATTTAATTCTATTATAAGAGATCATGATTCTAATTTTTTAAGTACAGATTATATATTTTAGAATTTAAACAACAAATTATATTAGTCAAATAAGAAAGGCTGCAATTTATTGCAGCCTTTCTTATTTTTTAATTACTTACGCTAATTTCAATTCAAAAAACATAAATCTATTCTGCTGTTTGAAGAAATTGTCTTAAAACATATTGTAATATTCCATCGTTTCTGTAATATTCAATTTCAATTTTTGAATCCAGTCTGGCAATAACATCAAAGCTAATCACTTCACCATTTTCTTTTTGAGCAGTTACTTTAAGTTCCTTTAAAGGTTTTATATCCTGTGCGATTCCGGATATAGAGAAAATTTCAGTTCCGGTAAGTCCAAGACTTAACGCATTTTCTCCATCTTTATATTGTAAAGGCAATACTCCCATACCTACCAAATTGCTTCGGTGAATACGTTCGTAGCTTTCAGCAAGTACAGCTTTTACACCTAATAAGAAAGTTCCTTTTGCAGCCCAGTCTCTCGATGATCCGCTGCCGTATTCTTTCCCTGCAAGGATAATCAGCGGAGTATTAGCGGCTTTATATTGTATCGAAGCATCATAAACACTCATTTCTTCACCCGTTGGAAGATATTTGGTATAACCGCCTTCTTTATCTGCCAAAGCGTTTTTAATACGAACATTGGCAAAGGTTCCTCTAACCATAACTTCATCATGACCACGACGGGAACCGTAAGAATTGAAATCGGCTTTTTCAACATTTCTGCTTAATAAATATTTACCGGCTGCAGATTTCTCATTAAAAGATCCCGCAGGAGAAATATGGTCTGTGGTAATACTGTCTCCAAGGACTAATAAAGTACGGGCATTTTCAATATCTTGTAATTCTTTTGGAAATTCAGTAAGATTTTTAAAAAATGGCGCTTCCTTAATGTAAGTAGACTGATCATCCCAGGCATATATTTTTTGTTCCGGTATTTTTAATTTTTGCCATGTTTCGTTTCCGTCAAAAATAGTTTCATAACTTTTAGCAAATTGTTTAGGAGATAAAACATCGCTTAAAACCTGATGGATTTCATCATCTGTTGGCCAGATATCTTTCAAATAAACAGGCAGCTGATTTGGATCAAAACTTACAGGTTCATTCATTAAGTCAATATCTACTTTACCGGCAAGTGCAAAAACGACCACAAGCATGGGCGACATTAAAAAATTCATTTTAATCTGAGGATGAATTCTCGCCTCAAAATTTCGGTTACCAGATAAAACAGATGCCAAAACAAGGTCATGATCTTCAATAGCTTTGGCAATATGAGCAGGCAAAGGACCGGAATTACCAATGCAGGAAGTACATCCGTAGCCCACAACGTGAAATTTTAAAGCTTCAAGATCTCCCAATAAATCTGCTTTGGCGAGATAGTCGGTTACTACTTTTGAGCCCGGTGCAAGTGAAGTTTTTACCCACGGCTTTACGCTAAGCCCTCTTTCTCTGGCTTTTTTTGCAACAAGTCCCGCACCAATCATTACATAAGGATTGGAAGTGTTGGTACATGATGTAATAGCAGCAATAGCAACTGCGCCATCAGAGAGCATAAATTGTTCATTGCCTAAAGTTACGGCAACGCTTTTTATACCATCTTCCACTTTTTCTTCAATTTTTGCATTCTCGGAAATTACGGCATCTCCCTGTATTGGCTGCGAACCTCCTTCGCCCGACCAACGAACAACTTGTTTTTGGGGAAGACTTTTTCTTCCAAAGCTTTTGTCGAGCATATCTACAAGAGAAGGCTGTAAATTCTTAAGCAAAATTTTATCCTGAGGTCTTTTTGGTCCCGCAATAGTAGGTTCTATAGTAGACAAATCAAGTTCAAGAATGTCGGTGTAGGTTATAGATTCATCGCCTGTTCTCCACAATAAATTAGCTTTACAATATTCTTCGACCAAATCAATCTGATCTTCAGAACGGTTGCTTAGGCGCATATATTCCAATGTTTTTTCATCAATAGGAAAGTAGGTAACAGTACAGCCAAATTCAGGAGACATATTACCAATAGTAGCACGATCAGGAACACTTAAACTGTCAAGTCCGGGACCAAATACTTCTACAAATTTACCGACAACACCATATTTTCGAAGTAGCTCTGCAATAGTAAGTACCATATCTGTGGCTGTTGAACCAAGCGGAATTTTCCCCGTAAGCTTAAGTCCGATAACCTCCGGCATAATAAAATAAATAGGCTGTCCTAAAATAGCTGCCTCGGCTTCGATACCTCCAACACCCCAGGCGATTACACCTATTCCGTTTACCATTGGCGTATGACTGTCGGTTCCAACCAATGTATCCGGAAAAATTTCTCCGTTTCTTTCAATCACACCTTTAGATAAATATTCTAAATTAACCTGATGGCAGATTCCCATACCCGGAGGAACAACACTAAAATTACTAAAGGACTGCTGGGCCCATTTTAAGAATTCATAACGTTCAGAATTACGCTTGTATTCTTCTTCCATATTACTTAAATAGGAATATTCCGTTCCAAAATAATCCACCTGTACAGAATGATCGATAACCAGGTCTACAGGAATCAATGGATTTATCATATCGGGATTTTTCCCTCTGCGCTGTGCTTCAGCCCTTAGAGAGGCAATATCTACAACAGCCGGAACTCCCGTAAAATCCTGCATAAGTACACGCGCAGGTTTAAAGGGAATATCTTTATCAGAAGCTTCTGGTTTCCAGTTCAGCAGGGTTTCGATGTTTTCTTTTGTGATGGCAAAATCATCATAATTTCGTAGTACATTTTCTAAAAGAATCCGAATAGAAAATGGCATTTTTTTAATATTAAATCCCTGGTTTTCCATTTCGGCAAGACTGTAATAAGAAAAAGTCTTGTTTTTAGAAGTTAACAGCCTTTTAATTTGATAAATGTCGTTTTGCATAATTAACAGTATTTAATTTAAAATGGTGTGATACAATTGAACGTGTAGATATACAGCTATTGATCAATTACTTTTTTGGTTCATAAACTTAAGTTTTATTGCCAAAAAGTCTGCCGTATTTTTAAAGTATTGATTTTTAGTACTTTTATGTGAAGTTAGTTAAATATGTTTATGATATATCGTTATTTGATAGTGTTTTTTCGATAATTATGAAAAAAAGTTTATTTCTCAAGATGTAAATTCTCTTATAATATACTTATAGATTACAAATCAATGTAACATCATGTCTTTACCTTATTTAATGAATTTAAAAGATAGAAATATATTTTGCATTTTGTAGAGCAGGACTCCATAGGCGCTCATTAATACTAAATTGCTAGTTTTTGAAAATTTTGTGCAGGATTGTAAGTAATCACTATATCTTGATTAATGTTTTAAGGAACCAAGAAGTTTCTTCGGAATAAAACTAAAATTAGTTTATTTTTGCACTTATAAACAAATTGACATTCTTGAAAAAGTATATTATCATATTACTTTGTGGACTTCTTTTTCTGCCATCCTTTGGTAGTATGTTTGTTTATGCTTCATTTAAATTAAATCAGCAGGAAATTGCCAAAACAATCTGTGTCCAACGTAAACAGATTTTTAACTCCTGTAACGGGCGATGCGAACTGCAGAAAAGCTTAAAGAAATATTCTGATAACGAAAAACAAATGCAGGACAGCCTGAAAGAAAAAGCAGAGCTTATTTATATCTGCATTTCGTCTGACGTAAACTTTACTGTAATCCCTTCATTAGAATTACAACAAAAGGCTTTTGCTTTTCTAAATAGCAAACCTAATGGAGTTTCCTCGCTTACTTTTCGACCACCCGTCGCTATTTCATAATCTAAACTTTTTCCCATTTCATTGAGATAATTTGTCATGTGCTTTTGTATATGATAGTTATTGTTGTTAGTAACTAAATTAATTTTTCCGTGTTCATTTTTATTGTGAATACAGAAAGATGGAAATGGTTTTGGTGAATTCACATTCTGTAACAGATTCTTAATCAATTATAATAACATCTTAGGAATCTTGTTCGGTATCGTGATTGCCGACAAAACTTTACAGATAAAATCTCTTGAAATAATTAATATAAAAAATCTACAGTCGTTTAAAATGAGCGACTGTATCAATACCCAAAAAATAGAAAATATGAAAAAAATAGTTTTGATTCTGCTACATTCTCTACTCATAATATCATGTGAGAAAGCACAGGAAAAACTTCCCATTTTAGGAAATCCGATTGTTAAAGGAAATCAAACCGAATATCCTCGTATCAAAGATTTTTCTTTTACGAATCAGGACAGCCTTCAGATCAACAACAGCACGTTTGACGGCAAAATCTATATAGCGGATTTTATTTTTCTTTCGTGCCCTACGATCTGTCCAAAAATGAATACACAGCTCAAAAAAGTATATGATGTTTACAAAACAAATGATGAGGTGTTGTTTCTTTCTCACACCATAGATCCGGATCATGATACTATACCTCGCCTAAAGTCTTATACCGTAGATCAAGGCATAAAAAAGAATTGGCATTTTGTTACGGGAAACAAAGACAGCATCTATAAAATTGCAACCGAAAGTTATTTTGCAACGGCATATCCGGATAAAAATGAGCCGGGAGGTTTTGTGCACAGCGGCGGATTCCTGCTTATTGACAAAAACAGACATGTTCGCGGAGTTTATGACGGTACAAATCCAAAAGAAACCGAAAGGCTGATTGCTGATTTGAAAAATCTTTTAGAAGAAGAACCCAACCAATAATAGTCATGATAAAAAAAGGTATCACTTTATTTATTCTTATGCTGTTTGTATTTCAAAATGCAGGCAGTATCTGGATTATTGGTGATTTTTACCTCAATCAGGATTATATTTCCAAAAATGTCTGTATCAATAGGTTTGATACAATTCCAATCTGTAACGGAAAATGTTATCTCGAAAATAAATTAAAAGCAAATGATAAGGAGGAACAGAAATTTCCAACGGTAACATATAAGGAAGTGCAGCTTTTTTTAGAGGCTCCGGCAGATTTTTCATTCACGGCGATATATTTTTCATTCGAAAAAAATATCCTGTAATGGAGACAGACAGGCAGAAGTCTAATTTTATTTTTTCGATTTACCATCCTCCCAGATGTGGTTAATACTGTCGTTTTAGTATTAATCATAAAATCAAAAAAATGCAACTATCAGAAATACCAGTCTGCGGTCTGGACTTATTTACAAATAATGAGAGTCATTTCTGGATGGATAATCTGATGAACCTGCTGCAACGATTTCCGGTATTAGAATATCCTCATCGGCAGGATTTCTTTATGCTTATCTTTATTGATGATGCAGAGGGAGAAATTAGTATTGATAATCAGAAAATACGTTTGGATAATGCCAAGGTCGTTGCTATTAAACCACGCTGTATAAGTAGTATAGACATGAACAGGAAAGCAAAAGGGAAAATAATCTGTTTTACGGAAGAATTTTTTTCACTGCGTTACAACAATAATATTTTAGACCAATTTTCGTTTCTTCACGATACTTCCAAATTATTTGTAAGACTTAGTGATGAGGAAAAAGATAAGTGGATGTACTTGCTTGAAATATTTTTTAAGGAATTCAGTCTCCACAGAAGAGAATCTGTAAAAGTCCTTCGGTCGTATCTCAATATTTTGTTCTTCGATTTAGAGCGGCTTTATCATCCTTTTGGATTTGTTGTAAATACATCTCCAAAACAGCAGAAAATAAAAGAATTTGAGAAATTGATAGACAAAGATTTTAAATTGAAAAAAATGCCCGCTGCCTATGCAGACCTGCTCAACGTAACGCCCAATTATCTCAACAAGATCTGTAAGGAGGTTACAAATAATACCGCAGGCGACCTGATACGAAAACGTATTATTATAGAAGCACAGCGGCTTATTCATTTTACGAATTATTCTATAAATGAAATTGCAGATCAGCTGGGTTTTGAAAACGCGTCCTACTTTGTTACTTTTTTAAAAGACAAACGAGCAAAACACCAGAGCAGTTCCGCAGATTATCAAACCAGTAAAAAACATCAAATTAAGCATGCAGATTACCTAATTGCAATTTGAAATTTAATAAACAGGAATGGGTTTAGTAATCCTCATTCCACAGTAAAAAAACAATCTAAACTTAAATACAATGAAAAAATTTCTTTTAATTGCCTTAATTGTCACTATTATAAGTTGTAACAAAAAAGAAGAAAAAAACATCCTCACGATCACCCGCATGCTATGGAGTCAGAGGAGGTTTATAAAGATCCTAAAAATCCGCTCAATAAATTGACTTATGCCAGCAAAATAGATTTTAGCTGTAAGATGGATATAAGCAAATACGGTGTTAGCGATACCGTTACCTACAAAGGAAAATTATACGGTTTTTGTTCATCAGTCTGCAAAGAAGATTTTATGAGAAAACCAGATGAATACCTTTCTAAGAATCAGAAGTAATTCTAAAGACAAACAAAATAAAAAAGCTGAAAAGTAACACTTTTCAGCTTTTTTTATGTAATTCTAAATGCGTTCTACTCAACGGTTTTATTTGTTTTGGTCAGGTCAAAATTTAAATTGGTATTCAATATAAATCCGTTATTGTTTTGAAAAACGTTTTGTCCGTTTATTAGTCGGCCCAACTGTACGGTTTGATTAAGATAACCTCCTTCAATTCGTACATTTTTATTGAATCGGTAGCCTAATAAAATTCCGATTCTGTTTTGGTCAAAAATATTGACATTGACATTTTTTCCAAAACCAATAAAAATTTCATCATAGAAAGCCAAATAAGGTGTTTTGTCTTTTATTTCATTCCCTTTTAAAGGAACCTGAACCCTTATCATATATCTGATTCTGTTTAGTAACGGAAATTCGTCTTCTGTTGTTTCTGCTAATGAACTGTAACGGCCTACAAATCTTTGTTCTAGCATAAATCGATGCGAAAAATCAACTATTCCTTCTTTATGGCCAAGCTGTACCATTTCAAAAATTCGGTGTTCGGTAAAATCCCTGCCCATTCCATTTATCGGGATTTCGCCATACGGATAAGTTTCTATCCAGCCATATCCAACTCTAAATAATACTCTTGAATTTAAGTTATAATTTATTCCAACGCGCAATAAACTTTGCTGCCATTCAGTAATAAATTCATTTCTACGCCATTGGTATTCAGTATGTATTCCAAATTTTTCGGATATTTTAAATGTTCCGAAAAAATTGTACCATCCAATATTGTTATCGGTATGTATGCGATTGTTTTGGCCAATTGCCGATTGTAAACCACCAACTAAAAGGATGGTCCATAAATAATTCTTAATGTTCATTATTTTAAAAATTCAAGTGTTCCGTCTGTTAAATTATAAAACACGCCAACAATTTTAATTTCACCTTTATCTTCCATTTCTTTAAGAATAGGACTCTTTTTACGAATTTGATCGATAGTATAAATTACATTGTTTTCTGAAACGTATTTTACAAATTTATCATTTTTAGACGTTTTTTCACCATTAAAATTCTGACTTATTGCTACAGCCGGTTTTATTTTTGAAAGCATCGCTGTAATGTTACCCAATTTTACATCATCAATTGCGCCTTTTATGGCTCCACAATGCTGGTGTCCCATTACTAAAACCAATTTTGCACCCGAAACTTTACACGCAAATTCCATACTGCCCAATAAATCTTCGTTTACGAAATTCCCCGCTACACGTCCGACAAAAATATCACCTAACCCCTGGTCAAAAACATCTTCGACAGGTACACGACTGTCTACACAACTTAAAACAACTGCTTTTGGGTACTGACCCGGCGCCGATTTTCTTGCTTGTTTACTGTGATCACGCACCGTTGTCGTCCCGCTTTGAAAACGTTTATTCCCTTCAATAAATTCCTGTAAAATAGCATCAGGCGTAAGTCTGGTTTGCTCTTCCTTGGTCATTACATGTGAAATTACAGGTTTTAAATCTTCTGCCGGATTAGAAATTGAATTTGGTTCTTTCGTTTTTGTGGCGTTGTTGCAAGAAACCAAAAGTACAGCTGCACATAGCATTACTATTGATTTTAGTTGATTCTCCATTTCTTTATTTTAAATTAAAATCTGCCTACTTTGTAAAACGGTGTTCGGCATTTCCGTTGTTATGCTTTGAATTTTATATAAAACAAGGATAGAGGTTTTTTCCCTACTTTCAAACAGCCTCTCAGCTTTTTAGTTTTTAATCAATTATTTATCCAAAAATTTACCCTCTGATCTGAAAATCATAATACTATGTTATTTTAAATCTTCAAAAGGTGTATTTAGCAAATTCATAGTATTGAAAAACTAAATTCAACGGAATAAAAGACACTATAAAAAGTACTGTTAACGAATCTGAGAGTAACGTTTTTATAAACGTTCTGCTTTTTTGTTTTTAGCAATTTCTGGAGTACTGCCCGAAATTTGCAGAAAAAAACAATTTATGGACTTTCCAATGTTTCATTTAGACTGGCTTAACAACAGAATGCTTATTGCCATAATTGCCATTATTCACGTCATGATTAATCACGGTTTAGCGGTAGGTTTTATGCCCCTTATAACCTGGCTGGAGCAAAAAGGGGTAAAAAATAGTGGCAGGGATCAGATTACCAATTTAGACTGGGATAACAGAATTTATAATATGATGAAAGTAGCTTTCATCATTACCACAACATTGGGCGCAATGACCGGAGTGGGAATTTGGTTTTCTGTGGCACTTGTAAGTCCAACATCTATCGGAAGTTTAATTCGCGTTTTTTACTGGGCATGGTTTATAGAATGGCTGGTATTTGTTACAGAAGTGATTTTGATCATGATTTATTTTTTGACATGGAAAAGCAGCAACACATCGCTCAGGGCAAAATTATTGCACATTCGTTTTGGATGGTTTTTAAGTTTGTTCTCCTGGATAACGATGGCGATTATTGTTTCTATTTTGAGTTTTATGATGGATCCCGGAAACTGGAACACACATAAGAGCCTGCTTAACGGTTTTACCAACCCTATTTATCTTCCACAATTATTGTTTAGGACTCCAACGGCCATGCTTGTGGCGGGTAGTTTTGGAATGCTGCTGGTAACGCTTTTCTTTAAAAAAGGGACAGAATTGAGATTAAAAGCCGTTAAGTATGTTTCAAAATGGATTGTTTTCTGGGCACCAATTTCACTTCTTGGAGCAGTTATTTACTATAATTCTATTCCCGAAGCCATGATTGCCAATATGAGTACAGCCGTTGGGACCATGGATTTTAATAAGTATTACGATTTAATGAAGTATTTTATCCTGTTCGGAATTTCATCTTCATTGATTATGGCCATCATAGGTTTATATAAATCCAAATGGCTGAAGAGTTATATTGTCTTTTTCCCGGTGTTGATGGCTTTCGCCTATTTAGGATTTTTTGAAAGGGTCAGAGAATTTGTCCGAAAACCTTATGTAATTGGAGGTTATATGTATTCTAATTTATTATTAGAAGAAGATTATCCTGTGTACCAACAATTTGGACTACTGAAAAATGCCACTTATACAACCGTTACCGAAATAACACCGGAGAATAAAATTGAAGCCGGCAGAAATGTTTTTGCTATTGCCTGCAGTCGCTGCCATACTACACAAGGCGTCAACAGTGTTGTAGATGTTTTTGAGCGCATGTACGGCATTGGAAAACCTCTTGATATCAATTCTATGGCGTCCTACATACCCAATATGCACAACGGGCGAACGTATATGCCGCCATTTCCGGGCACGCAGGAAGAGAGTGAAGCCCTTGCTGCTTATATCCGCAACATTCAGGATACGGGCGATGTGCTTGAAGGAGCACAGTCTGAAGGGGTAAAGGTGAGTGAGCTGCAAAACACAAAAGCAGTTTTAGAAAATAAAAAATAATAAAGTTTAAAAATGATACATTTATATATTGCGTTACAAAATAACGTTCCGGTTCCAAAAGATATTCCATTGCCGTTGCCCATGCCTGAATGGTTTTTTGTAGTGGTGCTTGTACTGTCATTTCTGCTTCACATTCTTTTTGTTAACCTGATGCTTGGAGGTTCAATTCTGGCTTTGATTGCACAGATAAAAGGACTTAAAAACAAAGAATATGACATACTCGCACACGAAATAGCCAAAACAATAACCGTTAACAAAAGTATTGCTGTTGTGCTGGGAATTGCTCCGCTTTTGAGCATTAATGTTTTGTATACGATTTATTTTTACTCGGCAAATGCGCTTACGGGTTTAATGTGGATAGCTGTAATACCGCTGGTAACGGTGGCATTCCTGCTTACTTATCTACACAAATATACTTGGAAAACACTTG
This sequence comes from Flavobacterium sp. AC274, assembly GCF_979258275.1. Classification (NCBI taxonomy): domain Bacteria; kingdom Pseudomonadati; phylum Bacteroidota; class Flavobacteriia; order Flavobacteriales; family Flavobacteriaceae; genus Flavobacterium; species Flavobacterium sp. AC274. Next base: position 2,599,093 of record NZ_OZ409852.1, read on the forward strand.
AGAATCATAAAGCGGTTCATATTTCAATTTTGGCATTGGCAACCGTTATTTTTCTGTTTATTCCGTTTATATTTTTGACTAATATAAATTTAATGCTCTTTCCTGAAAAATGGACGGTAGTAAAAGGTTTTGTCGATGCCTTGTTTCTTCCTAATGTTTTTCCGAGGTATTTGCATTTTATCCTGGCTTCACTGGCCGTTACAGGATTGTTTATATTTTGGTATAACAGCCGAAAAAATTATCCGTTTGAAGAAATATATCAAAAGTTTACCCGATATGATATTCAAAAGAAAGGTTATTCTCTGGCGCTGACAGCTTCTATTTGTCAGTTTATGATTGGTCCTTTGGTTTTGTTGACGCTTCCGTCTAAAGGTATGGGATGGAACCTTATTCTGATCATTTTCTCCGGAGTTGCTTTTGCTGTTCCCGCCATGTGGATGATCTGGAAGAGACTAACAGGGGAGAAGGAAAACATCGAAAAAGACTTTTATAAAATAGCAATGCTGCTTGGAGTTACCGTTTTGTGCATGGGTTCAGGAAGACAGATTTATAGAGCAAATTCTCTTGAAAAACATCGTGAGCTGGTACAAATTAAAACAGCAGAATTTCAAATTCTGAAAAAAGAAGCTATTGCAAAAATGAAAGCAGCAGAAGCCGGAGCAGTCTCTGAAGATATGACAGAGGCAGAGAAAGGGCAGAAGGTATTTGGCCAATATTGTGCATCCTGCCATAAAATAGACGAAAAATTAGTGGGACCGCCAGTTTTAGAAATGGCAAAAATTTATAAAGGCAATATTGGAGATTTACAGAAATGGATAAAAAATCCGGGTAAAAAACGTCCTGATTATCCACAAATGCCCGGTTTCGAATCGCAGTTAGATCAAAAGCAGTTGGATCAGCTGGCAGAGTATATTCTTAATATTAAATAATAAAGAAACAGTATCGAATTTTCTAACTTAAAATAAAATAATATGATTCAGGTTTTTTCCATTATGATTTTAATTTTTGTTCTTCTTGCAATTGTTTTTCTGATAAGAATAAAATCGGTTACACTTCAGCTTATAAAGTCAAAAGAAGTAAACAATCAAGAAAACCCATTAGAAAAAGATTATCAATTTATTAAAGGACTCTATTAGCTAAGGTTGTCCACCAAAGAAGACCCATTTAAATTTTGATAGTTCGAAACCCTGTTGCTGCTGACACACACACAGGGTTTCTTTTTTTGATATAGTTTAAAAAAAACAGGTACTTATCAAAATGGCATGCAATCGGTATGTTTTGGTATCTTCTATACATGTTCTGCGTTTTAATTTTGTCAGATATAAAAATTAAATAAAATGAGCAAAGCACTATTATTAATCGATATCCAGAAAGAGTATTTCAAAAATGGCGCATTAGAACTTGTAAATCCTGTTGCTGCAAGTGAAAATGCACAAAAATTACTGGAGCATTTCAGAAAAGAAAATGACACAGTTGTTCACGTACAACACATATCTCCGGAAGGTATTCCTTTTTTTGTTTCAGGAACAGAAGGCGTAGAAATCCATGAAAATGTAAAGCCTTTAGCAGGCGAGAAAGTAATCACAAAACAATTTCCTAATAGTTTTAGAGGTACAGATTTGCTCGAATATCTGCAATCAAAAAATATAACTCATCTAGTTATTGCCGGTATGATGACTCATATGTGCATTGACGCGGGAACAAGAGCTGCATTTGATTTTGGTTTTGAATGCACCGTAATTGGAGATGCCTGCGCTACAAGAGATCTTCAAATTAACGATCAAAATGTTAAGGCTGCAGATGTGCATAATGCTTTTTTAGCAGCATTAGAATTCTCTTACAGTAAGATTTTGACAACAGCTGATTATCTACATTCCTAAAAAGAAAATATAAAATCACATTATTAAATGAGCTGTAGCAAATTACAGCTCATTTTTTTATTTAGAATTTGAATAATGAAATTAACATTCTCGAGGGGTTTAAATCATCTAATTGAGTTGTAGATTTGCAGTAACAACAGATAAAATGAAAACAGTAAAATTTCATAAAACCGAATGTGGGGTAGAAGTTCTCCTGAATGTTTTGCACGGAGATACGCTCAGTGAAAAATATTTGGAAAGGGATATTTACAACACGGATTTTTTTGAAATTCTGCTTTTAAAAAAGCCAAAGGATCCTTAGTTTTAAACCAGCAGAAAATCACTATTGCGGACAACACCATTATTTTTATTTCACCTTTTCAAAAAAGGCAATGGACGTTGGAGAAAGAAGGATTGGATTTTACGGTTTTAGTGTTTCAGGAAAATTTTCTTAATGATTTTTTCTCAGACAAATTTTTTACCTATCGGATGCTTTATTTTTATCAATTAAATTATCCGTTGTATATTACTGTTGATGATGGGCAACTCCAAAAAGCACTGGATCAGCTTATGGAAATCAAATCTGAACTGGTAGACAGCAAAACAGACAGCATTCATATTATACGCTCGCTTACGTATTATCTGCTTTTGAAATTCAATCGAATATATGCTGAAACAAACCATCTATCAATTGAAAGGGCTGAAAACAGCTATGCTTATCAGTTCAAACAGTTATTGGAGTTGCATATAAGGCAGAAACAGAGAATCGATCATTATGCCGATTTATTAAACGTAAGCAGAATTACAATTAATACCTGCGTAAAAAAACAGTTTAATGTTACGGCGACAGAACTCTTAAAACAGCGGTTGCTTTTTGAAATTAAAAACGACCTCATACATTCGGGAAAGACAATTGCTGAGATTGCTTATGATCTCGATTTCTCGGAACCCGGACATATGATGCGATTTTTCAAAACCCAGACCGGAATAACAACCGGTCAGTTTTTGTTAGATTATCAAAATGGCATCTTTTCATAAGACAAACCTTAATTGAAGTAAAAAAATAGAGGCATTGACTTGTCCCGAATAGTGAATTATTATGTTGAAAAAATACAAATCAAATAAAATATATTATCAAAGTACCATTGCGTTGGCAGGACCTGTTGTTATTTCACAATTGGGGCATACTTTGGTACAAACCGTAGATACCATTATTATAGGCCATTATGCAGGAACCATATCGCTGGCAGCAGTTTCGTTGGTGCATTCTGTTTTTATGGTGATTCTGGTCATTGGATTGGGAATTGCCTACGGATTAACGCCTTTAATTGCACAGGAAAATGGAAAATCAAATTTTAAGGAATGTGCCAAACTTCTTTCCAATAGTTTATGGCTTAATATAATAGCTGCAATACTGCTTTTTGTAGTAGTCTATTTTGGCTCTATGTTTGCCATGCAGCATGCCAATCAGGATCCGAATGTTGTAGAAACAGCAAAACCTTATTTGCTTATTTTAAGTTTGTCGATTTTTCCTTTAATGATTTTTCAGACATTTAAGCAATTTGCCGAAGGACTTGGTTTTACAAAACAAGCCATGAACATTACAATTTGGGGAAATTTGATTAACGTTGTTATCGCAGTTATTCTGGTAAAAGGAATGTTTGGCATTGAACCAATGGGAGTTAAAGGAGTAGGAGTTGCAACTTTAGTCGATAGGGTTTTAATGATGGTGGTAATGGCTTGGTACGTATTCAAATCACATAATTTTAAAGATTATATGCTGCATTTTTCTGCAAAGTATATCAATCTTTCCAAAATCCTTGCGGTAGTAAAAATTGGATTGCCGGTTGCCATGCAATATGTATTTGAAATAGGAGCGTTTGCAGCAGCAGCTTTAATTGCAGGTCAATTGGGGGCAACAGAACAGGCTGCTCATCAAACTGCTATAACACTTGCAGCAATGACTTACATGATGGCGGGAGGAATTGCCTCTGCAGCAACCATTAAAATTGGAAATAGTTTCGGAAATCAGAATTATATGAGGCTTCAGAAATTTGCTCATGCATCATATCATTTGGTGATTATATTCATGCTTTTCTTCGCCGTTATTTTTACGCTTTTCAATCAATATTTGCCTTTTTTAATAACAAGTGATGTGAATGTGGTAGCAATAGCTGCGCAATTATTGTTAATTGCCGGAATATTTCAGCTGTTTGATGGTACTCAGGTTGTAGGACTAGGAACTTTGAGAGGAATGGGCGATGTCAATATTCCAACTTTTATCACTTTTGTTGCTTATTGGATAATTGGTTTGCCGTCGTGCTACATTCTGGGCATTTATTTCAATATTGGGATTCAGGGAATTTGGTACGGATTATCTTTAGGTTTGTTAACATCCTCTGTTTTGCTTTATTTGAGATTTAAATATGTGATAAATAAAGCCTTGAGAAAATAATCTAATCTAAATGCATTGGAAATATCATAAAGCGCAATGCAATTCTTTTTTTGTGTGTTTTAATGCTACAGAATTTTTATCAAAGTTCTTAGTGACCGGGATATAGATATTGAAACGAACCCCTTTATTTAAATTTCCATCAGCAAATATAATTCCGTTATGATTCTCTACAATTTTTTTGACGATTGCCAAACCAATTCCTGTTCCTAAATATTCCTCGCTATGATGAAGTCTTTGAAATATAACAAAAATATTCTCGTTGTATTGGGCATCAAAACCAATTCCATTGTCCTGAAAATTCAGGTTCCAGTAATCACATATCTGCGGGCTATGGGGCAGATTAAGAAGCCTGAAATCTTCATTTTTCAGAATACTGGATTGTATGGTAACTTGGGGTGGAATCTCAGGTATTGAGAATTTTAGCGAGTTGCTGATTAAATTATAGATAAGCTGGCGAAATTGGAAAGCTATTATATTTACCGGCATTAATCCGTTTATTTTAAAAACAGCTTTTTTTGCTGAATTATATCTGTAAGTTCTGATTTTACATCTTCAATAATATCCTCTAAATCGCTCATCTCATAATGATGATCTGTAGTACTGACTCTTGAAAAGTCCATCAAATCTTCAATGAGCTGTCTCATTCTGGTTGCCGCGACATGTATGCGTTTTAAATTATTTTTTCCTTGCTCTGTAATGTTATTCATTTCTTTTTCCATCATTATTGAAATGAAAATCTGAATTTTCCGAAGTGGTTCCTGAAGGTCATGACTTGAAATAAAATTGAAAGCAAGCAGTTCTTTATTTGCATTGAGCAGTTCAATAGCCCTTTTTTCTTTTTCAGCATTTTGAAATTCCAATTCCTGATTAGCTAATAGTAGTGCAGCAGTCTGAATTTTTAGTTTCTGGAGAAGATCTTCTTTTTCAATTAATTCCTCGGCTTCTTTAAGCGCACGGCTTATCTTTTGCAGTAAGGATGAAAAATTATTTTTAGAAACATAATCTGTTACACCTTCTTTTATAAGCATTACAGCATTTTCTTCTCCAATTGTACCTGAAATTATTATAAAAGGAATATTGAGGTTTTTGTCTTTTATAATTTTAAAAGCAGAAACACCATCAAATGACGGAAGAGAATAGTCTGATAATATAATATCAGGTAAAAAGTTTTCGAGGGAATCTTCAAATGATTTTCTTGATTCAACGATTTTTGAGACAAACGATAATCCTGATTTTGTTAGATGACGTACAAGTAAATCCGCATCAGCAGTATTATCCTCTAATATCAATATTTTAATATCTTCTTTTATGTGATATGGAATCATAATTTTAGATTAAATAATCGTTTGCTTTAAATTTATATAGCAGGCTGGCTAAGAATCATCCAGTACATTCCCATTTCTTTTATGGCATTAAAAAAATTATTGCTGTCAACAGGTTTTACTATATAACTGTTGGCACCAAGGCTGTAGCATTTTGCTATATCAGGATCTTCCTGTGAAGAGGTCAGTATAACCACCGGAATTGATTTAAGATCAGAATCACTTTTAACTTTTTCTAATACCTGAATCCCTGACATTTTTGGCATTTTTAAATCTAAGAGAAAAAGTTTTGGATATGCTTTTGGATTTCTTTCGGCATAAATTCCCCTGCAGTATATAAAATCGAGCGCTTCAGCTCCATCTTTTACATGTAAGAGTTTGTTTGTAAAACCGCTTTTATTTAATGCGCGTATTGTTAATAAAGCATCTTCCATGCTGTCTTCGGCAAATAAAATTTCAATATCGTCGTAATTCATTTTTATATTTTTTAATTTTTAATATCAGGCAGGCTAAAGTAAAATGTTGCGCCTGCCTCTAGTTTTGATTCGGCCCATACAGTTCCGTGGTGGCGGTTTACTATTTTTTGCACAATTGCCAGGCCAATGCCCGTTCCGGAAAATTCTTCCTGAGAATGAAGGCGTTGAAAAACACCAAACAATTTATCGTAATATTCCATATCAAAGCCAGCGCCCCAATCCTGTATGCTATAGATAATTTTATTGTTTTTTGATGTTGAAGTTATTTTAATACGGGTTTCAGGTTTATGTTTTGAATATTTTATTGCATTTGAAATTAAGTTTACCCATACCTGTTTAATAAGTGAGGGATCACCATTTGAAGGAGCAAGTTCATCAAGTTCAAATATTGGATTGTTTTCGTCTTTTTCTATCGCTATGTCGCTAATGACTCCGTTTACTAATGCTGTCATATTTATATTGGTAGAAGATACCTGTTTACGGCCTAATTTACTAAATGCCAGTAAGTCATCAATTAGTACTCCCATTTTATTGGAGTTTTTAATTATGGCATTGAACATGTTTTTCCCATCTTCATCAATTAAATCAATATGGTCTTCTATTAAAATTTGGGTATAACCATTAATAGCACGTATAGGAGCCCGAAGATCATGAGAAACAGAATAAGAGAAGGATTCCAGCTCTTCCTGGGCTTTTTTAAGCTCATCGTATGCGAGGGTAAGTTCTTTGCTTCGTTTTTCCTGATAAGCAAGTTCTCTGTTTTTTACAATCAATTCGGCTGCACGTTGTTGCTTTTCGACCTTTCTTTTTTCCTTCAGAATATTTTCTGCAGCCAGTTTTTTATTTGCAATTATCAATTCAGCGGCACGTTTTTCTTTTTCTTTGCTCTGTATGGCAAGTTCTTTATTGGCTATAATTAATTCCTTTGCTCTTTGTTCTTTTTGTTCGTTTTGAAATTTTAATTCTTTATTTGCAATTACAAGCTCAGCTGCACGTTTTTCTTTTTCCTCATTCTGAAAAGCAAGTTCTTTATTAGCGACGGCCAATTCAGAGGCGCGTTTTTCCTTTTCCTGTGCCTGTACCGCAAGCTGTAAAAATTGGGTTTTCGAAAGAGTAATATCTGTAGCTAATTTTAAGATTTTATAAGGCTTGCCCATAATATCCAGGATGGGATTGTAACTTCCTAAAAGCCATATTAATTTTCCGTTTTTGGCTACCCTGATAAACTCATCTTTTTGATAAATCCCTTTTTTTAGATTGCTCCAAAACAATTGATAGGCATTGGATTGTGAATATGCAGGATCAACTAAAAGACGATGATGTTTTCCTAACAAATCGGCCTCATTGTAATCCATAATTTCCAGAAAATTTTTATTTACACTAAGGATATTTCCATCTAGATCAAACTCTATTGATGCATTTGAAGTATCAATAGCATTAACATGATTGTTTAACTGCTGTTCTTTTGCTTTTAGCAGCTCCTTAAGGTTTTGGTTTTCTAGTGTTAGATTTTTGTTATTTTCAAAGGAAGTGTTTTGATCGTTTTCTTTTTCATGAAAAGATATTTGATCTGAGAAAAGGACTGTTTCCTTAGTGTCATTTTTTTCTTGGATATTCATATAAAGCGAAGTTATATTTAGAAAAATAATGGCAATAATTTGCTGGAAAAGCACCTATATTTTAGTAATTATTAGAACGGATACCTAAAATTAATTTTTAGATTATTAGGATTATAAACGAATATAGCGAAATTAAGTGATTAAACACTTACTTATTTCTATTATTTTATAGGATAAAGTAAATACTGTAAAATAAAATGTTATAAACGATGCACCTTAACAGCTATTTTAATTAAATAGTTATTCTTTTTATTCCAGGATGAATGTATAGTTAAATTAAGTACCTTTCTCACAAATAAATATAAATGAATTTATGAATAAAGGCGGACCAATAATTATTATAGAAGATGACCAGGATGACCAGGAAATTCTGGGGTTGGTATTTAAGGAACTTAATTATAAGAACGAAATCATTTTTTTTGGTGATGGAGAATTGGCACTTGATTATTTAACCGCAACGGCGGTTGAGCCCTTTATTATTTTCTCAGACATTAATATGCCAAAATTAAATGGAATAGAGTTACGTTCAAAAGTTCACGAAAACGAAGATTTGAGAATGAAATCGATTCCTTATTTATTTTTTAGTACAGGTGCCGAACAGCAGCATGTTGTTGAAGCTTATTCAAAATCTGTACAGGGTTTTTTTATAAAGCCTTCCGATTTTATAGAAATGAAAAACCTGATAAAAAGCATTATAGAATATTGGCAGAAATGTGTTTCGCCAAATTATATAAAATAAATAATGTTTAATGTTTTTATTATTAAGATACTAAGAAGAAAAAACAACTACGTTAAAATGGATTTTTTGGATCGGAAACGTGTAATTTTCAACATTACATTTTAGTTGAAGTTATTTTGAAGCAACAAAAAAATCCCTGTTTCCGCTAAACAGTAGTTACGCATGCATTTTTTATTTACTGATTTGCATACACGAAATAAAAGTTTAATTTTACCTTATTATATATCGCCTTCCCGCTTGTCAACGAAAATAATCCTTCCTAATTATTTTGACAGGTTGTTGGTCTAAGAAGGTGTTTTTTTGAAAACTCATTTTTCATCTGTATAAACTCATTATTCATGTATTCATTTATAAAATATATTTTGATGCTTTTTTTAGCATCAATAAGTTTAGTTTCCTGTAAGCAAAAGCAAGGTGATAAAATCAAAGTTGGATTTTCTCAGGCCATGACTACCGATGATTGGCGCAAGCAAATGAACAGCTCTATAAAAATTGAAGCGTCTCTGCAACCTGAAGTAGAATTAAAAATTAGCGATGCCAATAATAATATCGAGAAACAAATTGACGATATCGAAAGATTCATCTCTAATAAAGTAGATGTAATTATTGTATCTCCAATTCAATCAAAACCCTTAACCGCCGTAGTCGAAAAATCTATAAAAGCCGGCATCCCGGTTCTTGTTGTAGACAGAAAAATTGATGGAGAAAAATATACGGCTTATCTTGGAGCTGATAATATTGAAATTGGGAGAATTGCGGGCCGTTATATAGTTTCGCACAGTAAAGGTTCCGGTAAAATTATCGAAATTACAGGAGCAATTGGTTCTTCACCAGCATACGAGCGCAGTTTAGGATTTGGACAAATAATAAAGGAGAACAAGCGCATAAAAATCGAAAATACAATTCATGGGGATTGGGAGGGAGAATCGGTAAAAGAACCTTTAAAAGCAATTCTGTTAAGCAATCCCAATATTGAATACATTTTTTCTCATAACGATCGCATGGCTTTAAGCGCCTGGGAAACGGCTAAAACTGTAGGACTCGAAAAGAAAATTAAATTTATTGGTGTAGATGGACTGAATACCGTTAATGGCGGTATAGAATTGGTGAAAAGCGGCGTTTTAGATGGTACTATTTTATATCCGACAGGAGGAAATGAGGCATTAAAATTGGCTTTAAAAATGTACAATAAAGAACCAATTGCAAAAAATAACATTCTTAATACCATTGTAATCGACAAGAACAATGCTGAAATTATCGAAAATCAAATGGATAAAGTCGATCAGCAGCAAGCCGTTATCGATTCGCAGCAAGGAGCAATAAAAGTTCAGGAAAAAGAATATGCTTCGCAGAATAATCTGGTTCGATTGCTAAGTTTCTTTTTGGTAATTATTTTGAGTTTGACGATTTACAGTATTTATTCGACTATTTCAATTTCAAGAAAGAAAAAACAACTTGAGAGAATTAATCAAACGGTAATTGATCAGAATAACGAAATTCAGGAAATGGCTCAAATTGCCCAAAAAAGCAATGAGGCAAAATTGAATTTCTTTACCGGACTTTCGCATGAATTTAAAACGCCCATAACTTTGATTATGAGTTATGTAGAATCGTTAATCGAAAATGAAAAAATCAAAGGAACCACGCTTGTCGATGAGGTAAAACTAATTCATAAAAACTCAAACAGATTACTTCGATTAATAAATCAATTGCTGGATTTTAGAAAAATTGAAGAACAAAAATTTACGTTAAGAGCTTCAAACACTAAAATTTATGATTTTACAAATGAAGTAATGACCAACTTTAAAGGTGAAGCTGCCCGCAGAAATATTGATTTTCAGCTTACCTGTAAAAATAAAAACCTTGAATTGTTCATTGATAGAGGATTGATGGATAAAGTGTATTTCAATTTGCTTTCTAATGCCTTTAAATTTACTCCGGATAACGGAAAAATCACTATTTTGATTGTAGAAAATCAGGACAATACCGTTAAAATTAGTTTTAAAGATTCCGGAATTGGAATCCCTGAAAATGAATTATCGAATGTTTTTAATCCTTTTTTCAGGGCTTCAAATAATAATAAAAACAGTTCAGGAATTGGGCTTCATCTTTCCAAAGAATTTGTGCTTTTGCATCACGGAACAATCGAATTAAAATCAAAACAGGGAAGCGAATTTGTAATTACTTTATTAAAAGGAATTAGTCATTTACAGCCTGCTGAAATGATTAATAAAGAGGAGAATCTGGATATAACGCCAAATTTAATATCAGATAATTTAGATATCGAAACGGAGTTAAACGTAGTAAATGTAGTTTCTGAATCAGAAAAACATACGCTTTTGGTGATAGAAGATAATATTGATCTGGTCACATTTTTAAAAGCTAAATTATCGAATGAATATGTAGTTCATACTTCTGACGGAAGCGATGCTATCGAAAAAGCAATGGAAATTGTTCCGGACATCATCATTTGTGACATTAATCTGGTAGACAAAGACGGTTATGAAATTAGCAAAGAATTGAAAAAGGATTTGCGTTCGTCACATATTCCAATTATTATTTTAACCGCGCAAAGTGATAAGGAATCTACTTTGAAAGGGTTGCAAAGCGGAGTAGATCAGTATCTTACAAAACCTTTTAGTCTTTCTATTTTAAAACAATCCATTTCGGGTTTGCTTTTCAACAGAGAAAAACTTCGTTATTATTACACCAATAATATTTATCGCATTGAGCCTGAGTCTAAATTTGGCAATCAGGAACAGTCATTTATTACTAAAATGAATGATATTATCAAGATGAATGTTGAAAATCCCAAATTCTCGGTTGAAGATTTAGCTGATAAACTTGGTGTGTCACGCGTTCAGCTGTATCGAAAGGTTAAAGCGATTATCGGAATTAATATCAGCGATCATATAAATAATGTAAAATTGGAGAAAGCGGCAGAGCTTTTAAAGTCCAATAACATGAATATTTCTGAGATTGCATACTCACTTGGATTCTCTTCTCCAAACTATTTTTCTACAGCTTTTAAGAATAAATTTGGAATTTCACCAAAGGAATACAAATCTTCCAATTAATATTGGTTCAAAATTGATACAAAACACGTATCAATTTTGAACTTAATGTAACAAAATCGAAACTACATGGTTTTCGTAAATAAATTTTAAATTGTGTAAAGCCTTGTAAATAAGGCTTTTTTTGTTTAAATATCAATCTATCAGTATTTATAGAATTAAATTGTAACATCATTAAAAATAAGTTGTTTTTTTTGCGGATATCTTAGCGATAAGTTTTTAATACATCTACAATGAACAAGATATTAATTTGGTCTGTTACTGCTGCACTGGCAGGTTTTCTATTCGGTTTTGATACCGTAGTTATTTCTGGAGCTGATAAACAATTACAGCTTCTATGGCATTCTTCTGATGCTTTTCATGGATCTGTTGTTATGGCAATGGCACTTTGGGGAACTGTTGTAGGTGCTATTTTTGGAGGAATCCCAACTAATAAAATAGGTCGTAAAAAAACACTATTCTGGATTGGGATTTTATATTTTATTTCGGCTGTAGGTGCTGCTTTTGCAAATGATCCATTTGTATTTGCCGCCTTCAGATTTATAGGAGGTCTGGGAGTTGGTGCTTCTACTATTGCTGCTCCGGCGTATGTTTCTGAAATTGCCCCGGCTGACAAACGCGGACGTTTGGTTGCTTTGTATCAGTTTAATATTGTACTTGGAATTTTAATTGCCTTTATATCTAATTATTTTTTAAAAGATATTGGAGAAAATGCCTGGCGTTGGATGGTTGGAGTTCAGGCTATTCCATCTTTTATTTATATACTTTTTATACTTACAATTCCGGAAAGCCCAAGATGGTTATTGTCTAAAAACCGTGATGAAGAAGCGCGTAAAGTGCTTTTCAAAATTGATCCGACAGCAAATCTTACTGATATTATGGACGATTCCAGAGAAAATGGTGTTACCAAACATGAAAATATCTTCATGAAAAAATACCGTTTCCCGTTGATGTTGGCTTTTTTAATTGCATTTTTTAATCAGTTTTCAGGAATCAACGCCTTTTTATATTACGCGCCAAGAATTTTTGAAGAAGCAGGTTTAGGACAAAACACCGCTTTATTAAGCAGTATTGGGATCGGGATTACCAATCTTATCTTTACCTTAATTGGTGTAGCATTAATTGACAAATTAGGAAGAAAGTTATTAATGTACATTGGTTCAATTGGATATATTATTTCTTTAGGATTAGTTTCTGCGGCATTTTATTTCAATTGGGGAGGATTATCTGTACCTATTTTCCTTTTCTTATTTATTGCTTCTCACGCCATTGGTCAGGGAGCTGTGATCTGGGTTTTTATTTCAGAAATTTTCCCAAATCACATTCGTGCGTCGGGGCAGGCATTTGGGAGTTCAGTACATTGGGTTTTGGCAGCGATTATTCCATCTTTAATTCCGATGTTGTTTTCAGAAATAGGTCCGGAAGTCGTATTCCTAATTTTTACGCTTATGATGGTCCTGCAATTATTGTTTGTCATTTTTCTAATGCCGGAAACGAAAGGAATATCATTAGAAGTTTTAAGTGAAAATCTAACTAAAAAAAATATCAAAAACCATGAAATCAAAGAAACATCTACCGCTGACATTTTATAGTGTCGCTGTACTTTTAATAGGAGCTTGCAAACCGAATTCGGCGACAGCCCAAACAACAGCAATAACTACAGTTTCAACTTCTGTTGAAGAAAAAATGTACCGTCCTAATTTTCATTTTACACCAAAAAAGGGCTGGATGAACGATCCTAACGGAATGTTTTATGCAAATGGTTATTATCATTTATTCTATCAACATTATCCTGACGGAAATAAATGGGGACCAATGCATTGGGGACACGCCATTAGTAAAGATTTAATTAAATGGGAAGAACAGCCAATTGCGATTTATCCGAATAAAGACAAATTTATTTTTTCTGGAAGTGCGGTTGTAGATACAAACAATAGTTCAGGTTTAGGTACTGGAAAAACAGCTCCAATTGTGGCGATTTATACGCTGCATGATATGACAAAAGAAAAAGAAAATAAAATTGATGTCGAGCAACAGGATATTGCGTATTCGAACGACAATGGTTTTACATGGCAGAAATTTGAGGAAGGAAATCCTGTCGTGAAAAACCCTGGAATTCGTGATTTCCGCGATCCAAAAGCGACCTGGGATGAAACGCACAAACAATGGATAATGGTTTTGGCAGCTCAGGATCGATCACAGTTTTACAAATCGAAAGACCTTAAAAACTGGGAATATCTATCTGATTTCGGAAAAAATATTGGTGCCCACGGAGGTGTTTGGGAATGCCCGGATTTCTTCGAAATTAAAGTACAGGGAACCAACGAAACCAAATGGGTTTTAATTCAGAGTTTAAATCCGGGTGGAGCAAACGGAGGTTCAGGAACACAGTATTTTATTGGAGATTTTGACGGAAAAATGTTTACGCTGGATGCTAATTTTGCAAAAAGAGTAGAACAGGAAAAAGCCGTTTGGATTGATTACGGAAAAGACAATTATGCCGGTGTAACCTGGAATAATGTTCCAAGTGCAGACGGTCGACGATTATTTATTGGATGGATGTCTAACTGGGATTATGCGCAAGATGTGCCTACGACTGTGTGGAGAAGTGCTACTACAATTGCACGTGAAATTCAGTTAGTAAAAAAAGGAAATGATTATAGCTTAGTTAGCAATCCGGTGAAAGAAATCAACAAATATGTTTCTAAAACCATCAAAGGGAAAAACCTTAAAGGAAAAGGAAAACTTTCAATTCTGGAAGCAGGAAAAGTTGATTTAGCTCAGGCAATTGTCAATTTTAATGTAAAAAACTTAAAACAGGACACGTATACTTTTACACTTTCAAATGCAGCCGGAGAATCTTTAACGTTCGGATTAAATAATTCAGATCATTATTTATTTCTGGATCGTTCGAAAGCAGGAAAAAATGATTTCTCAGAAAAATTTGCTTCAACAATTACCAAAGCGCTTGTAGACGGAAATCAGAAAGAAGGTGTTTTTAAAATCATTTTAGACAAAACATCTATTGAAATATTTTACAACAATGGCGAGAAAGTAATCACTGAAATCTTTTTCACAAACCAGCCATTTACTTCTCTGTCGGTTTCTTCAAACGAAGGAATTGAATTGAGCAACATCGTAATTAACCAATTAAATATAAACTAACTAAAAACCACTAACCTCATGAAAAATAAAATTATTTATTTTCTATTTTTCTTCTTTCCAATGCTGATTTTGACAGCACAGGAAAACGGAATAAAAGGAACGGTAATTTCGTCTGATGACGGAATGCCGCTTCCGGGAGCAACCGTACTTATTTCGGGTACAAACACCAGTACAGTAACAGATTTTGATGGTAATTTTTCTTTCGGAAATATAAATGCTGATGCTGTAATTGTTGTTTCTTTTATCGGTTTTGCACCACAATCGATTCCCGTTAAAGGACAAAATACAATCAATATAACTTTAAAAGTAGACAACAACCAGCTAAATGAAGTTGTTGTAACAGGATATTCCAAACAAAAGAAAACGGATATTACAGGAGCGGTTGCTGTTGTAAACATGAAAGATGTCATGAAACAGCCGGAACCAAACCCAATTAAAGCGCTGCAAGGAAGGGTAGCGGGGGTTAAAGTTTCGTCTGACGGATCTCCGAGTGGAGCAAATACAAAAGTAGTGATTCGTGGCGTTGGAACTTTAAACAACACAGATCCTTTGTATGTAATTGACGGAATGCCAACTAAATCTGGAATGCACGAATTGAACCCGAATGATATTGAATCTATTCAGGTTTTAAAAGATGCTTCTTCGGCGAGTATTTATGGTTCTCGCGCCTCAAACGGAGTAATTATCATTACGACCAAAAAAGGAAAAGAAGGTAAAATGAGAATCAATTTTAGCACGTATACCTCACTTTCTGATTATTCCAGAAAGCAGGAAGTTTTGAATGCAAATCAATTTGGGCAGGCTTTATGGCAGGCAAATATCAACGACGGATTAAATCCGAATAATAATAATTTGCGTTACCAATTTGACTGGTCTGTTAATAATAACAAACCACAATTAAACAAAGTTTTGATTCCCGAATATTTAGACGCGAATCAAACGCTAAAATCAGCAAATACAGATTGGTACGATGCGATTTCTCAAACCGGAATTGCAAATTCATACGATCTTTCAGTTTCGAATGCATCTGACAAAGGAAGCTATGTTTTTTCTTTGGGATATTATGGAAATGAAGGTGTTGTAAAAACAACTGATTTCGAAAGAATCTCTGCCAGAATGAACAGTTCTTATAAATATTTTAATGGTAAACTGGTTATTGGTGAAAACTTTAGTTTCACTCGTACCAATGAAGTTACAGATCCCGGAGTATTAGATCCTGCGCTTCGTGCACTGCCAATTATTCCGGTTCATACTGTTGACGGGAAAGGCTGGGGAGGACCGGTTGGCGGAATGAACGACAGACAAAATCCGGTTCGACTTTTAGAATATAACAAAGACAATAAATACGATTATTTACGTCTTTTCGGAAATATGTATGCCGATTTAGAGATTATCAAAAACCTTCATATCAAGAGTAGTTTTGGTATCGATTACGGGTTTTATAAAAAACGTACTTTACAAAGAAGTTACCAATCGGGTTATTTACAAAACGATCAGACATCGGTTACCATAGACCAGTCCGTAAGTGATAAATGGACCTGGACAAACACGGCTATTTACAGTTTGAATTTCGGAAAAAGCAATCTGAATTTAATGGCAGGAACCGAGATGTACAAAGATACTTATGATACCACCACTTTGCGTAAAAACGACTTTTTGATCGAAACACCAGATTATATGTATCCGGATGCAGGAACAGGAGAATCGTTTACAAGCGGAACTTCAACAGTATATTCTTTGCTTTCTTATTTTGGAAAAGCAGATTATGAATTTGACAATCGTTATTTGCTTTCGGCTACAATTCGTCGTGATGGTTCGTCGCGTTTTGGTAAAAACAATCAATTCGGAACCTTTCCGGCAGTTTCAGCAGGATGGAGAATCAGCAATGAAAATTTCATTAAAAATAATGCACCCGTTTTTTCTGATTTAAAATTAAGAGCAGGATGGGGACAAACCGGAAATCAGGAAATTAGCAATACAGCCGTTTACAGTTTGTATATGGCTAGTTATGCAGGTGGAAGTCCAACCTGGGAAACGTCTTACGGAACAGCTTACGACATTGCGGGGAACGGAAACGGATTGCTTCCGTCAGGTTTCATTGCAACGCAATCCGGAAATGATGATTTAAAATGGGAAACCACAACACAAACCAACATTGGTTTAGATTTCGGATTATTCAAACAAAAATTAAGCGGTTCTGTTGATTATTATAGTAAGAAAACAGAAGATATTTTGGTTTTACCGGCTTATTTAGGAGTAATTGGCGAAGGTGGAAATCGTTGGGTTAATGGTGCTTCGATGGAAAATACAGGATGGGAAGTTTCTTTAGGATATCACGATGAAACATCATTTGGACTGAAATATGACATTTCCGGAAATATTTCGGCAAACAAAAACAAGATTACGCAATTGCCGGATGAAGTAAGAAATAACTACGGAGGAGACGGATTAAATGATAATATTTTGGGCCGACCGATTAACTCAATGTACGGTTATGTTACTGATGGATTGTTTAAAAGTCAGGACGAAGTAAGCAACTCGGCTATTCAGGAAGGAAAAGGCCTTGGAAGAATTCGTTACAAAGATTTAAACGGCGACGGAACCATCACAGATAAAGATCGTACGTGGATTGGTAATCCAAATCCGGGATTGACTTACGGAATTAATTTAGGTTTAGGATATAAAAATTGGGATTTCACCACTTTCTGGGAAGGAGCAAGTGATGTCGATGTGATTAACTATACAAAATACCAAACAGATTTTTGGAGTGTAGATGACGTAGGTTCAAACAAAGGGACTCGTTTATTAAATGCCTGGTCTGTAGATAATCCAAATTCTACTATTCCGGCTTTAACCACGGTTGATAGAAATGCAGAGTCAAGATTTTCAACTTATTATGTAGAAAACGGAAACTATTTAAAACTGCGTGTTTTACAATTTGGATACAGTCTGCCTAAAGATTTATTGAAAAAAATGAATTTTGACAGCTTTAGATTCTACATCAGCGGACAAAATTTATTGATCATTGATGCTAAAAGTTTTACTGGTGTAGATCCTGAAAATGCAAGATTTGGATATCCGCAGCCAACGACTTTCACGGCTGGTCTTAATTTTACTTTATAATAAAGATTAAATCAAAAAAAATGAAAAAAATACTATATATAACAGGGTTTTTATTGTTGGGAATATTTGCTTCCTGTTCTGATTTTCTGGAAGAAGATCCGCGTGGAGTGTTGTCTGAAGAAGATATTGTAACACCACAATCTGTAGAAGGTTTTATGAATGCGGCGTACGCACAATTGGGTAATGATCATTATGATTCGCCTTATAGTTTGTGGCCATTTGGAAATGTGCGTTCTGATGATGCCTACAAAGGCGGAAGCGGAACTAACGATATTCAGGATTTTCACTTTTTTGAAGTTTCGAATAATATCAGATCTGATTTTGGCGAATTAGATAACTTTTGGTATATAAGTTATGTGGGAGTTTCCAGAGCCAACAAAGCTTTGAAGGCATTAGAACAAATTTCAGAAGCTGATTATCCGTTAAAGAAAACTCGTATCGCCGAAATGCGTTTTTTAAGAGGACATTTTTATTTTATGCTGAAAATTATGTTCAGAAATGTTCCTTACATCACAGAAGATATTGCGATTGAAGATTATAAAACAATCTCAAACAAAGCACTTTCAAACGAAGAACTTTGGAATAAAATAGCGGAAGATTTTCAGGCTGCCGCCGAGGCTTTACCGGAAACGCAGCCACAAGTTGGCCGTGCGACTCAAAAAGCGGCGTATGCTTATCTGGCAAAAACCCGTTTGTATCAGGCTTATACGCAGGATGAAAGTTATAAAGTAACAGGAATCAATCAGCAGCATTTGCAGGAAGTAATTGACGCGACCGATAAAGTAATTGGCAAAGCAAGTTTAGAGCCTGATTTTGCAAATAACTTTTTGCCGGGAACTTTTGAAAACGGAACTGAATCGATTTTTTCCATTCAATTCTCAGACAATGACGGAACTTTATACGGAAGATTAAATTTTTCAGATGTTTTGTCAACTCCTCAGGGTTTAGGATGCTGTGATTTTCATAAACCAAGTCAAAATTTAGTAAATGCTTTTAAAACAGGTGCAAATGGTTTGCCGGAATTTGATACTTATAACAATCAGGATTTTGATTATAAAAATATCGATGCCAATACGGTAGATCCAAGATTGTATCATACCGTTGCGATGCCAGGTCTGCCTTATAAATATGATCCGGAATTTTTATATGTTGAAGCGTGGGTTAGATCTCCGGGAACATACGGATATTTTGCATCCTTAAAAGAAAACGTGGCGCCAAGCTGTAGTTGTGTCGTGAACATTGATCCGTTTTACGGAAATTCTAAAAACAGAATCCAGATTCGTTATGCCGATGTGATTTTGATGCGTGCCGAAGCTTTGATTGAATTAGGAAGACAATCAGAAGCTTTACCATTAATCAATCAAATTAGAGAACGAGCTGCCCAAAGTACAGGACGACTTCCGTATGTAAGTAACTTTAAAGTTAATACTTATGAAGACGGCGTTAATTGCAACTGGACACAGGATTTTGCCCGTAAAGCAATGCGTTTCGAACGTCGTTTAGAATTGGCAATGGAAGGAAATCGTTTCTTTGATTTAGTTCGCTGGGGCGTTACAGATCAGGTAATGAATGATTTTTATGCTGGCGAAAAAACAAAACGCACCTATTATCAGGATGCCTTTTTTGATGCGAGTAAAGAGGAGTATTGCCCAATTCCGTTGAAACAAATTAATTTCAGTCAGGGAGTGTACAAACAAAATCCGGGTTATTAATCTTTAAGAATCATTAATATGAAAAAACATATAAATAAATATTGGGTTAAAGTATCTGCAGTATTGGCAATGATTTTTATGATTACTGCCTGTGAGAACAGTTTTGAAAACAGTGGTTTTGATATCAATTCACCCTCTAATGTTACTTCTTTTAAAATAAATGGAGTAGCTGGTGAAATTGACCAAAAAACAGGAAAAATTAATCTAACAATGCTTTATGGATCTGATATCACAGCAGTAAAACCTGAAATAATACTTGAAGGAGGTGCAACATCAAATCTTGATTTGACAAAACCAATCAACTTTACAAGCCCAATAAAATTTAGAGTAGTAAATGGTAATTTGTATAAAGACTATACGATAACAACTGTAGTGTTGAGTCCAATAAAAAGTTTTACTGTTAATGGAGTTGCAGCAACAGTCAATGATATAAGTAAAACTATTACAATGACACTGCCTGAGGGCACAAACCTAACGGCATTAAAACCGGTTATTGAGGCAACAGAGGGAGTTTCTATCTCACCGGCTTCAGGGACAACGGTAGATTTTAGCAATGCAGTAACTTTTGTTGTAACTGCTAACGGAAAAAATGTTAATTATACGGCTAATGTAGGAGTTCCGGTAACAGGATTAGTAGTAGCGTTTTTAGGAACTGCTGCAACAAGAGCCGAAATTACTAATATAGATGAAATTACGGCAGCCGATTGGTTCTTTGCAACTTTTAATGGAGCTAAATATATATCATTTAATAGTATTCAAAATGGTGCTGATTTAAGTGATGTTGATGTAATTTGGTGGCATTTTGATTCTGCCGTTAATTTACCTTCAATTGCCTACAATCCTGCAGTAACAACTGCTTTGGAAAATTTCAGATCTAACGGGGGAAATTTGCTTTTGACATCTTTTGCTTCTCAATATGTAGATGCTTTAGGAATTGTTCCTTCAGGAAAAGGACCGAATAATGTTTTTGGAGATTTTCCTCCAAACGGATTTGTTGATGGAAATTCATGGGGAATGTCATTTGTGGGACATGAGAATCACCCAATTTTTGAAGGATTGATTACTTATGAAACCGGGAAAGCTAATTTATTACAAAGCGGTACTTTCCGGTTGAATCATACTGCCTGGTGGTTTTTACCAGAATGGGGAGGTTACAGCAACGGAGAAGGTTGGAGAAACCAAACAGGAGGAACCAACTTAGCAAGTGAAGCTTGGGATAATAATCTTGACGGAAGAGTTACCATTGCGGAATTTCCAAATACAGGAACTGATAAAAATGTGATCGTGATTTCGATGGGTGCTTATGATTGGTATAACGAAACCAATAGTAGCGGTGTCCCAAGTCAGGCAAATGAGTTTATTGGTAATATCAAGCTTTTAACGCAAAATAGTATCAACTATTTGGCTAAAAATTAATCTACTTTGAATTCAACAAAAATGAAATATAGAAATATAATAACGATAGCTTCCGTTTTCTTTTCACTTGTTTCCTGCAGTCAGGACGATAAGTATATTGGAGGTTCTATTTCAGGAGGAAATTCTGAGATAACAAGTGTTTTTCCTGTGCCGCCGGCACAATGGATGGGCGCAAATGATCCTTATTATAGTGCGGGTTATACAGGAGACATTATGCCTTTTTTTGACAACGGAAAATTCCATATTTATTTCCTTCATGATGCGCAGAATAAACCGGCAGGAAAAGGTTTTCATGATATTCATGAATATTTAAGTACTGATTTGGCTCATTTTACCTACGAAGGGCAAATGATTCCATACGGAAAAACGACTGATCCTGATTTTGCCATTGGCACAGGATCGGTGGTAAAAGTGGGGTCTCTATATTATTTCTATTATACAGGACATAATGAAACTCCGGCTTATGTACAATCCAATGTGAGAGAAAGTGTTTTGTGTGCTACAAGTTCTGATTTGAAAAATTGGACTAAAGTGCCTTCTTTTAAAATTACAGCACCGGCAGGATATTATAATTATGATTTCAGAGATCCGCATGTTTTTTATAATGATGAGTTAAAAAAGTATTCAATGTTGGTTAGTACACAGACAGAACCAGGCAGAAAAGCAGTTTTACTGCATTTTACAACTGCTGATCCTGCATCAGGAAAATGGGATGTTCAGACGCCAATTTATATGACAACATCACAAGATAATTATTTGATGATGGAATGTGCCGATATTTTTAAAATCGGGAATTATTGGTATTTGATTTTTCTGAAAACTGGAGTGCTAATAAAGGAACACATTACAGAATGGCAAATTCTATTAACGGACCTTGGATTAAGCCTGAAAATGATATGATTGACGGAGAATATTTTTACGCAGGTAAAACCGCTTCTGATGGAAATAAAAGATATGTTTTTGGATGGAATGCCCGCAAAACGCCTGAAAATGATTTAGGAAATAAAGATTGGGCAGGTAATATGGTTATTCATGAATTGACTCAAAATACAGATGGAACCCTTGGTGTACAGACACCACAATCTGTTAAAGATTTATTTTCTAAAAAAAGTAATACTGCTGAAGTTGATGCAGCCACAGCAAATGCGACAGTAAATAATGGAAGCTATATTTTGTCAGGTGCTACTGAAAAAGCCATGGTAACTTTTAAAGCAGTAGGTAAAAAAGCCAGAATAAAAGCAGAAGTGACCTTATCAAATAGCGCAGGAATGGCAGGATTTATTTTTCATACCAATGATACAGGAAGTTATTATGAAATAGTTTTTGATATAACAAAAGGTAAAGTCATAGGGTATAATTCCGCTTCACAGGAGGTAACACGTATACCATTTCAATTTCAGACAAATACGAAGTATGATGTTGAAATAATTGCAGAAGGAAGCGTTGTAGTACTTTACATAAACGGAAAAACAGCTTTAACAAATCGCATTTACGGCAGAGATCAAAACAAATGGGGATTAATTGCTGAAGGACAGAATAGTACTTTTTCTAATCTTCAGATTACGAGACCAGAATAACATTAATAATAAATATTTTTAGAATGAACAACGGAAAAAACCTTAAGGCGGTTGCCTTTGGAGAGGTGCTTTGGGATGTTTTTGCCAATGAAAAAAATTGGCGGGGCACCATTAAATGTGGCTTTGCGAATGAAAACATTTGGTTGCGAGGTAGCCATGATTAGTTGCGTAGGAAATGATAAAGATGGTGAGGCAATTATCAGTGAGGTAAAAAACCTGGGAATTGAAACGGATACTATTAGTAAATCAGAAGATTTTCCGACTGGCTTAGTAAACGTAACATTGAATGAACGCGGATCTGCAAGTTATGAAATCACGTATCCATCGGCATGGGATAAAATTGTTTTGAATGAATCTGGAAAAAAAATAGTGTTAGATGCTGATGTGCTAATTTATGGAAGTTTGGTTTGCAGGGATGAGGTATCAGGAAAATCTCTGGAAGAATTGCTTCAGACACAAGCTTATAAAGTTTTTGATGTTAATTTGAGAAAGCCCCATTATTCTTATGACATGTTAGAAAAATTAATGCATTCAGCTGATTTTATTAAATTTAATGATGAGGAATTGCTGGAAATAGCAGGCGCAATGCATTCGCCATATTCGGGTTTGGAAGACAATATGAACTTTATTGCAGAAAAAACCAAAGTGACAGCTATGTGCGTAACAAGAGGAAAGCATGGCGCTTTGTTAATGTGGGAAGGCCAGCTCTATGAAAATGGAGGTTATCCTGTAAAGGTTGCCGATACAGTTGGAGCGGGGGATTCATTTTTGGCAGCTTTAATTACATCAGTGCTTAACGGAAAAGATCCGCAAACAGCTATTGATTTTGCCTGTGCAGTTGGGGCTTTGGTTGCAGAAGCACCGGGAGCTAATCCCGAGATTTCTAATTCCAGAATTGAAAATTTAATGATACAAAATAAAAGTATAATTTAACCATAAGCGTTAATTATACCGATATATAAATTTCTAAGTTAAGACAAAAAAATGGCGCCATCTGCTTTCAGTTGGCGCCATTTGGTATATCTATTATTTTTTTGTTTACTTACCTCTTTCAAATAGTAACGAAGAAAATGCTTTGACTCCAATTCTAATACACTCTTCATCAACTTGAAAATTAGGGGCATGATTCATTGCTATGATTCCTTTTTGGAAGTTGGAACCTCCAAGCAAGAAATAAACTCCGGGAATTTTCTGTTGGAAATAGGCAAAATCATCATTGAAATAAGGAACCTGTCCGTAGTCGGTTACGACAAATCCTTTTCCGTAAATATTGTCAAGTGTAGTAATAGAAGTGCGTGTCAAATTTGGATCGTTTAAAACGGTTGGATTTTCTTTTATGAACTTAACAGAAATTTTCTGAGAACCATAATTATTGTCTTCAATTACCTTATTAATAGTAGGAATAATGTTTTTTAATCGGGTTGCATCAGTTTCGTAGATTTCTGCATTTATATGGAATGCATCGTTTTTAGAATACGTTCTAAAATTTTCGTCAGCAATTAAATAATCACTAAATATTGTTTTGGGATTCATCAAGCCCATTTCAGGATCTGAAATGAGCTGAATCTCCCATGGTTTGCTTTGGTTATTCGACCTAATCAGGGAATTACGAATTTTTGACGTAAGCTCTTTTAACTCTTTGGCAGGTAACACATTTTTAAATTGTATCCCTATTTCTTTTTGGTAAGCAAACACTTCATTAGGCTTTACCATTATTTGTCCTACGGGTAATCCCACTACATGAAGTGCGTAAATTTCATCAATTTTATATTTGTCAAATAATTTGTTTTCAGTAATTTTTTTTGCCCCTATAAATGTTTCTTCTTCAGGCTGAAAAATAAAATAGACCGTGCCATGCAGCGACTTTTTATTTTTTGCTAAAACTTCTGCTATTCCCAATGAAATCGCCATGTGAACATCATGACCGCAACCGTGTTGAACACCTTTTGTGTTAGATTTAAAATCAGATTGATCAGGAAAATCATTTGGCAATGCGTCCATTTCTGCTCGCCAGGCGATTTTTTTACCTTTTTTCCCACCTTCTAAAATGCCAACGACACCATATCCGTAAATATCCGTTTCAACTTTAAGGCCTAAATTCAATAAATATTTTTTTATAGTCTCTTGGGTTCTTTTTTCTTTACCCGCCAGTTCCGGATTCTCATGAAACTCCCTTCTAATTTGAACAAGCTTGTCGAAAATTGCATCAGTTTCAAGTTGGATAGATTCCTGAGTAACAACTTCACTCTTTTTTTCCTGACCATAAACAATGTATTGTCTGCAAAATACATTTACAATAAGTAATGCCAATAGAATTTTTTTATTCATTTTGTGTTTTGGAAGGTTAGGTTAATCTACTTTTGAATAGCGAATATAAACTAATTTTATAATGAATTGGCTTTAGACCGCAGATAGTAACCTTCTGTTAATACTATTGTTTAATAAAATTTTTCGTTGATTTTTTGCCAGAAAAAGACGGATTGATTAGGGATTACTTAACAGTTACAGTATAGGCAAAGTTTGAAGTTGCAGCACCTCTTTTAAATCTCATTCTGTCGTATGTTCCGACAGGAATGCCGGCAGGAATTTTTAAAACGGCTCTGTATGAAGTTGTGCTTACAATTTCTACAGGATAAGTTACTGTTGCATTACTATTAAGATATAACTCTACAGATGTAACAGTATTCATCATTCCGCCTCTTACTTCCAGAGTTTCTCCTGTTTGTTTTGTTACAGGAAAACCATAGTTAGCAGTATTAAAAGTGTCAGGCTCGATCACCGAAATTTTATATCGGTTATCTACATTTGTGTTTTGCAGTGTATAAGCTCCGTTTTTTATGCGTAAATCATACATTCCTACGGGCATATTTTCAGGCAGAAAATAATATATTCCATATTCAGTATAAGGCGTAACCGTTGGGCTTCCCATAAAAATTATTTCTGCAGTATATTCCGTCTGATCTGTAGCAGATACAAAATATACTCTTGTATTTTCAAAACTCAGCCATAAATTATCTATAGCATAAGTCCCGCCTCTGGCTGGATTCGTCTTTTTTTGCATTAAACCTTTTCTGTACGTTTCTCCACCCGCCAAAGTCCAGGCACTAGGTTCTTGTTGTCTAAAGTCTATTTTTAATGTGTATTGTTTTGTTGTTCCGGCTTTTGAAGTTACAGTATATACGGTTCCGTCTTTAAAAGGAACTTCTGCACCCGATGCCGGAGAAATTGTAGCTTCTGTACCCAAAATAATCTCTGGTTTAATAGTTTCCGGAATCGCTATATGACTACTCCATGTCACTATTATAGTGTTATCTGTTAAGGCAGCACTAATCGCATTATTTTCTGTATCTTTTAAAGTGAATGATTCGATTTGAGTATATCCTGGAACTTTTATTACATCGCCGGGAATAGTATTTATTTTATCAATGTATTCGGTGTCGCACGAAAAAAAGTAGTGATAAAAAAAGTAGTATAACCGTATGTAAGAACATACTGATATTGATTCTTTTATTCATGATTGTATTGGTTATTTAATTTTTAAATGATTTTATTTTTATTAGTTTTGCCACTTATTGAATAATGGCTTTTATTTTTAAAATGCCTGTACTTCAATGCTCACGGTAATTTAAAAAGCCGTTTGTAGTCATGGGGGAATGATGTCATTAAGAGTATTCTGCAGTCGATCGCCGGTCAGCTTTTACTGCAATTACTTTTATTAATATCATGATCCCATGTTCTTTTTACATTGTTATTAATTATAGTACTTGTGTCCAGTTATAGCTTATTACACTGCTTGAAGCTCCCGGAGCAATACCGGTTACTTTAACTAAATAGGCTTCTGTAGCTGTTGTTGGATCAGTAACTGATTCTGAATCAGTACCAGTGGTTTTCCAGATCACAATAGCTTTTGCAGGAGTCATAACATGTGTAGCCAAAACATAGCTGTAATATCCTAAACCATAATCTGCTCCGGAAATAATCCCATCGTATCCTAATACATTAAATGGATTAGCAACTGGTTCTGCACCAACATTTGACGGATCGTTTTTAACAGCAATGCTTCCTTTCCAGCTATCCCAGTTTGCACAAGTCTCGTTTAAGTCTATTGTACCTACGTACCATTGATCAGTATTACCTACAGGACGAATTGATCCTCCATAAATACCTTCCCACTGTACATTTACACCACCAATTGCAGCGGCTACAGGTGTCCAGTTTGTATAAGTAGATGATGGGGCTTGCCATCTGTTTACTGTAACAGATGTTGAAGTAACAGTACAAAGCGCAAGAGCAGTGCTTTTAGCAGTCTTGCTGCTTGTTTGTTCTTTTGATGTTCCTTGTATTTCGGCAGTCTGATCGTCAGAGCTGCAAGATGTAAGCGAAATAGCAGCCAATGCTACAATTGAAAAGATTATTTTTTTCATAATATTTAATTTAATAGGGTTAATTGGCTTTGTTTTCGTTACCGCTTGCATTAAAGACAGGCATTTTTTATTTCCTAAATTTTTAATTGGTTATCCTAAAAGGAAGTTTCATCGTAGTCGAAAGATTATAACTTTCCATCATGATCCAATAATCAGTGTCAGGCAAAAGTGTTATTGGAGAATCTGCTGTAGCTCCAAAAACATACATCGCATAAAAACTGGCAATATTTAATCCTTCATTATATTGTTGCATCTGCCATTTTTTATTTCCCTGTGCATCTACCACAAAAACCTTCGTTATTTCATAAGATGGAAGGAAATTTTCGCCTTTTACTGTAATGGAAGCTCCGGTGTTAACAGTATAAACAGTAGTTGCAGTCGATAATTCTTTTAAAATTAATTGAGGCTGTTGTATAATAATGTTAACTGTGTAGACAGCAGTTGTTCCATCCGCAGCTTTTGTTGTATACGTAACAGGAGTTTTGCTAAATACCGGTAAAAGTTCTGTAGCAGCAGGAGAAATAGTAGTTTTTTCCGGCAATGCAATAGCTGTTTCCAAATATTCATATTGATAATAAGAAGGCAGGTAAACCGTAATGGTTTTTTCCAGATTATTTACGGCACTGTAAATGGCCTGTTCTTCACCCGGATTTGTTACTTTAAAAGATATAATTCTTTTGGCATCAAGATCTGTAATGATTTCCGTAACAGGATCTTCTTTTACATCCGTCCATCTATCTTCTTCACTTGTACAGGCAGTTAGAAGGCTAAATAAGGCAAAAGCAGTAAATAATAAAGATGTTTTAAATTTTATGATTTTAGTATTCATTAGGATTGGGGGTTGGTTATTTAATTTCAAATTTGGTGCTTCCCTTCGCTGCCATTACATAGTCAAAAGTGTAGTACATATGCGGAGTATCTTTAAACCATTCTGCAGGAGTATAAATATCCTTGTATACTGATATCATTTTTATTTTTGCGTAATTTCCATTTGCAGTTTTTAAAATAACAGTTCTTGCAGGAATAACAGTACCATTGTTTATGGTAAGCGGTTCTCCAAGTGCGTAAGCTACGTGAGCTTTGTTCGGATCAGTTCCGTTTGTGACAACTTCACCTCCAAAATCGTATAAATACCAGCCAACTCCGTTACCAAAAGAACCTGCGTCATCTGTACCAATAAGATCTATTCCTGTTTTAAACTCACTATCTGCAGGAATATCAACCACTTCATTAAAAGGTTTTGCAACGATTGTAATACCGCCAACACCGCCTCCCAAATAACCATTATTCTGATTGTTAGTGGTATTATTGCCGGATAAAAAGCTGGCATAAAGTCCGCCAAAAGCTAAATCCCATTTTTTTGTTTTCTTAAAAGAACCGTCAACAGCCTTATTTTCTTCAAGACTATAATATAATGTTGCCGATGGCGCAGTAGGATTGTCATCAGAAGTGCTTCCCTGATAATTTTTTACATGTATTACTTTATTAAATAAAGAGGAATCCGGTATTTCTGTATCCGGGTTTTCTTCATTTCCATTTTCGTCAGCAGGTTTATCATCAGATGAACATGCTGAGAATATTGCGGCAATAAAGAAAACTGCCAGTATTGCTTGTGGTATTTTGTTAATTGTGGCTTTAATTTTTTTCATTGGATTATATTATTTTGTATTTAAACTTTTGCTTCCGTCAGCCTGAACATAATATCTAAATGTAAAATAAGGTGCCGGCCAATTAAGATCTGTTACTGCAGGAGGATTACCTTTATAAGCATTTACAAGTTGTAGTTTTGCGTATTTTCCATTCGGAAGCCTTATCGCGTAGGTACGATCAGGTATAGCCTGCATGATATGGCTGCTTAAACTATAATAGAACCAGCCCGGAGAACTTTCAGAAGATGCCCATCCGATTTTAGTAATTTCACTATTGTCAAACTCGCTGTCTGCCGGTGCCTGAGTTACATTTTGATAAGTTTCATTAAGAAGTACAACGGCTGTATTTTGAGCAGCTCCTTCATAGCCCGGATTGTACTGATATTTTGCATTGTTTACAAAAACTTCGCTGTTGTACGGTCCGGTAAAAGCAATATCCCAGTCAGCTGTTTTCATATATTGCAAAGAATCTGCTTTGGTATGAAGCCAAATTTGTTTTTGATCACTAAAACGAAAAAGAAAAGTATGAAAGCTTCTTTGTTCTTTTCCTTCTGTAGCGTCGCCCATAGCAGCTCCGGTATCTCCGGCAAGATCGTTGATAACAATGCTTTTGCCATCTTGTAGTGAAGCGCTGGTATTTTCGTCGTTACTGCTGCAGGCGATAAAGTTCATCGCTATAATCATAAGCAGTAAAAAATGCCATTTTTTAATTATTTTAGTTTTAGTCATTTTGGAAATATTTAAAGTTTATTAGTTTTCCTTGTCTTTAAAGAAACGATAGCTTATGCCCAAAAGGAGTATTCTTCCGGGCTGTCCGGGCATTAAAGGATCGGTGTAGTTAAAAATATTATCAGCAGTAAATCTGAGGCTGAGATGCTCTTTTAGTAATTGTTTTTCCAGACTGGCATTGGTCAAAAAGTAGTCTTTTACAAAAATGTCGTATTTATCGATGAATTGATTTCCGTTACGATCTCCAAAAGGATATTTTCCTCTAAAGTTTACCCTGACGTTGGCATTGATTTTCCAGGGATCATAACGATAAAAAACAGATGTATTGGCCATATGGCGTGAGCGATTTTCAATTCCCCAATAGTCTGATGGGCGCGGCGCATAAGAATTTCCCGTTGCAGGATCATGTATGTTTTGGCTATAAGGCCATTTTCCTGCTCTGATGCTGTCTTTTACACTTAAATCCTTTGCAATTAAGTATTGATAACCGGCACTTATTTCCATATTTTTTAATGGACTGAATTTCAAGGCAAGCTCAAAACCTTTATTTACAGCCTCAGGCAAATTTTGATACGTATAAATAATTCGGTTATTGGTACCGGTGGCTACTTGTATGCTGTTAATTTGATTTGTTATTTTATGATAAAAAACACTTCCCTCAACTTTAAAATTTTTAGAAGGCTCCAGAACCATACCTGCATTATAGGAGGTGCTTTTTTCGGCCTGTAAATTTCCGGAGGTTTGATTGAGAATATATTGTCTTATCTCACTAATCTGTCCGTCTTGCTGTAATTGCTGTAGTGTAGGGGAGAGAACTGCATTTCCAACTACAAGATAATTGCTGCTGGGATTGTAAAATACGAGATAATTGGTTTTAAAATCAGGTGCTTTAAAACCTGTACCAATACCGGCCTTAAATGTTATTTTTGGTGTTATAAAATACTGAAGGCCAAAACTGGGATTTAATCTTCCTCCAAAATTATTGGTATGATCATATCGCAATCCGCCAACGGTTTTTAATTTTTGAAAAGGAGTCCATTCGCCCTGAACGTATGAGAAAAAAGTTTCTAATGAATTTACACCGGCAAGTGCATTATCATTCATGTTTTCGATACTGCCGCCAATTCCGGCAACCAGCTGATATGAATTATTATTGCTATAAGAAAATTGCTGTTCAGCCCGATGCAAAGTCTGTTTAAAAACGTCCTGACTTACCGCACTGTTATTTTGCTGCCAGGCAACACTCATGTCTGCCGAGTAATATGTGAGGTAATATTTGGTAATACTTCTAAAATTACTATTAAAACGATGATCAAAAGAAACCGAAAGATTAAGGTCCTGCTCGTCCTGATTATCGCCGGATATATGACCGAGACCAAAATCCTTCTGCATGAAAGAACGTCGCAATCCATAACGTCCGCTTAAGCCCAGAAAACTGCTTTCATTTACCTGATAACGCGATCGTCCCTGCAAGCTATAATTGTCATAAGGCGGAGATGTAGTACCCTGAATGTATTTAGAATTGGTATTGTAACCGTCTGTTCTGTAGTAATTGGCGGCAATATTTGCTGTTCCTTTATTTTGTAAAAAAGGGGTTTCTCCTTCTAGTGTTGCATCAATTATATTTAGGGATCCGTAGCTTAAAGAGGCCTGCATTTGCGGATCAACGACACCATGCCGTGTAATAATATTAATTGTTCCTCCAAGAGCTTCGCTTCCGTAAAGGCTGGAAGATGCACCTTTTATAATCTCAATACGTTCAATATTTGATACGCTGATTCTTGAAAGATCAAAATTACCATTATTTCTCCCAACCATTGGCTGACCGTCAATGAGAACCATAATATATTCACTGCCAAAACCCTGCATTTGAACACCAACAGATCTGGCTCCGCCACTGATATTATTTACAATAGCAATTCCGGTTTGTTCTTTCAATATTTCATCAAGTCTTCTGCTGCCCATAAGTTCTATGGTTTTGCGATCTATAATTGTTACAGGCATTGCGCTGTATTGTGCATTGACTAAGGTTTCGGGATTGTTCTTAACGGTGCGGCCAATTACATTGACTTCTTTTAGATCAATACCGGATTCCATTTCTATATGAAGTGGTTTAATCGCTTGTCCGTTTAAAGTGATCTCTTGTATGTAATCTTTAAAACCCATAATAGTGATTCTAATGGTATACGCTCCATTTGTTAATCCCGAAAATGAAAAATAGCCTTTACTGTCAGATATTCCACTTTTACCAGAAGGTTCTAATACTATTTTAGCTTGTGATAACGGATTTCCTGAATGGTAAATTAAACCGCTAATCGCATTATTATTTTGTGCTTGAGCTATACTAAAAAATAGTACAATAAAACCCGTAATGATCTTTTTAATAGAATTGAAAGTGCTTATATTTTTCATTTTTACTGATATGCGAATTGCCCATAAGTGAAGTTGATATGCAAATCACTATTCTTATTTAGACTGTGTAAAAATAGTAAATTAATAATTACGTAATAGTATTTTTTTACATATTTTTTCTTAAATTATGTTTTACCACTTTTAAAGCATATTTATTCTTTTTAATTTGCTTTAAAACAGAGTATTGTGGTTTCTAATAAAAAATCAGTTTACTAACTTTTACTTACACTCAGCAATACATTTCAAACATAGACAGGAATGTAATTAGAGATCAAAAAAAATGAATTTTTAGAAATGCTTGTAGAAATTCAAACCCAATATTTTACCTTTTTTATCAATTTAAATCTTCTTATTAAGAAAAAAGAGGTTTCGAGAGAATATGTCTATGCTTTTGATTGATAAATCCATCTTATAGAATAGCATTATATATACTTTTATTTTCGGTTTAGCATTCCATTATTTGATTCTAAAATTTAATGAAACACGATTGTTAATTATTAGTAATATATTTTTTGTTAGGTTTTGTTTGTTAGGGAGATTAGTTATTAGTTAATCTCCCTTGTTTTTGTTAGGCTAAATAAGTTAGGACTATTAATAAGATATGATTTATATGAAAAGAGAGCATTTAAAAATTAGAAAGTACAATTCCTTAAAAATGGCTGTATCAGTTATGTTGTTATTTCTTTGTTCGTTTAAAGGATATTCTAAAAATGAAGAAAATACAAAAGACGCATTGGCATTAATAGAAAGACTTATAGGCAATCGTGCCAGTGAGTTTGAATTAAGTATTATTGAGAACAGAGAGAATAATAAATCAGATTGGTTTGAAATTGAAACAAAAAACAATCATGTAAAAATAAAGGGTTCAAACAATACAGCAATTTGTTATGCTGCTTATAATTTTCTAAGGGATATAGGAGCCGTTTTAGTAAGTTGGGAAGGAAATAGAGTTGCTTTACCTAAGACATGGCCAGAATATTCAAAAAGGGAAATACACCATTTCAATACAGAGAATATTTAAACGCCTGTACTTTTGGTTATACTACTCCGTGGTGGGACTGGAAACGTTGGGAACAGGAAATCGACTGGATGGCGATGCACGGAATCAATCTTCCAACGGCAATGGAAGGTCAGGAAGCCGTGTGGCAGGAATTATGGAAAGAATATGGTTTAACAAGCACTCAATTAGAAGCACATTTTGCCGGACCAGCCTTTTTGCCATGGCAGCGTATGGGAAATATCAACAGTCTCGAAGGGCCATTGCCACAAGAATGGTTCAGTAAAAAAGAAGAACTTCAAAAGAAAATATTGGAACGAATGAGAGCTTTAGATATGCATCCTGTTGTTCCAGCATTTAGCGGTTATGTTCCTAAAGCTTTCGCAGAAAAACATCCGGAAGCTAAAATAACGGAATTAAAATCCTGGTCGGGAGGTGGTTTTGCAAGTACTTTTCTATTAGATTCCAAAGATCCTTTGTTTAAAAAAATAGGAATACGTTTTATTGAAATTTATACTAAAATGTATGGGAAGTCGAATTTCTATCTGGCAGATTCTTTTAATGAGATTGAACCTCCGGTTTCGGAACACAATAAATATGAAGAACTTTCTAATTACGGAAGTGCGATTTATGAAACTATTAATGAAGCCGCGCCGGGTGCAGTCTGGGTTATGCAGGGATGGCTTTTTGGAGACAATAAAGAATTTTGGACAAAAGAAGCTACCAGCGCATTTTTAAGTAAAGTGCCAAATGACCGATTGATGGTTCAGGATTACGCCAACGACAGATATAAGGTATGGGAAAACCAGGAAGCTTTTTATGGTAAACAATGGACTTACGGTTATGTACATAATTATGGAGGATCGAATCCTGTATATGGAGACCTGAATTTCTATAAAAACGAATTGACGAGTTTACTTAAAAATCCAAATAGAGGAAATGTTGTGGGCTACGGCGCAATGCCCGAAGGTTTAAATAATAATTCAATTGTATACGAATATATTTATGACCTTCCGTGGAGTCAGGGTGAACAACCTGTAAACGACTGGCTGACTAAATATTTAAATGCGAGATACGGACAAACAACTTCAAAATCTGTTTTTCAGGCATGGGAATTATTACTTGAATCTGTTTACAATATCAAATATTGGGAAACCCGCTGGTGGAATGATAGGGCTGGAGCGTATTTGTTATTTAAACGCCCGACTGCAACAATTACAGAATTTAAAGGAAATCCCGGAGATAAGAAAAAATTAAAAGAAGCTTTGGATATTTTAACCAAAGAAGCCAAAAAATATGATAAAAAGAATTTTATCAATTACGATTTAATCGATGCTTCAAGACATTACTATTCACTTTGTATTGATGAAGATTTGATTGAATGTGTAAAAGCCTATCAGCAAAAAGATATTTCAAAAGGCGATCAATTATTTAAAAAGATAGAAAAACAAGCTTTGGATATCGATAAGATGATGTCACGACAATCATTGAATAGTCTGGATCAATGGGTAAAATCAGCTTCTGATTATGGTGATTCTCCTGAAGTATCAAAATTGTATGTAAAAAATGCGAAAACATTAATAACACTTTGGGGAGGAGAAGGACATTTAAATGATTATGCATCCAGATCCTGGCAGGGAATGTATAAAGGATTTTACTGGCCAAGATGGAAAATGTTTTTAGAAGCTCTAAAAAAATCAGCAGTGGATAACACTCCTTTTGATGAAACAAAAGAAAGAGAATTAATTAAAAACTGGGAAATCAAATGGACCGAAAATAAATAAAAAATATACCAAGACTATAATTAATACGTATATAACCAAAATATAACTTAAACTTTTAACCATTACCTTAAACTATACTAGAAATATGAAATGAAATCTTTACGAAATCGATTAATTAATAAGTTTTTAACTATGTAATTTTAGAAAAATAATTTTGGAAACCCTTGCTATCATTGACTTTATATGAATTATCCATGTTTATGAATAACTTGTCCATTTGTTAACATTTCTTTACCATTAATTTCGTCAATACTATATTAACCAATTAACCAATATCAAAATGGAAAAACTTAAACTTTTATTATTAGCCTTTTGTTTTTGCTTCTCAATTAATACCTGGGCACAAAAAACAGAAGTGTCCGGTGTAGTTTTAGATGACAAAGGCATTCCACTGCCAGCCGCCAATGTACTAGAGAAAGGTACAACGAATTCAGTAACAACAGATTTTGATGGAAAATTTAAATTTTCGGCTTCAAACAAAAATGCTACACTAATAGTTTCTTATATGGGGTTTGAAGATTTGACTTTAAAACTAGACGAAACAAAAACAAATTATTCGATTAAATTACAGCCTACTACAAACAGTTTAGAACAAGTTGTAGTAGTGGGTTATGGAAAAGGGTCTCGTAAAAACCTTACTACTTCTGTAACTTCTGTAAAAGCCGAAGATTTAAACAGAGGGGCAATTAGTGACGTAGGACAGCTTTTACAAGGTAAAGTTTCCGGTTTGAACATTTCATCAAGTGGCGACCCTACAAAAACGGCTTCTGTAGTTTTGCGTGGAGCTTCTACATTAAATAGTTCACAAGGACCATTTTATGTAATAGATGGTATTCCGGGAGTTGATATCTCCGTAATTTCTCCAGACGATATTGCAACTATCGATGTCTTAAAAGATGCTGCTGCAACGGCAATCTACGGTAACCGTGCTGCAAATGGAGTTATCATGGTAACAACAAAAAAAGGAAGTAAGGGCAAAACTCAGATTGCATACAATGGTTATGTTGGTTGGGAAGAAGTTTCAAATAATCTGGACATGATGAATGCAGATCAGCTGAGAGATTTTACAACTAAAAACAATTTGAATTTTACTCCTGAAAATGATAAAGGTGCCAATACAAACTGGCAAAAAGAAATTTTAAGAACAGGACGTGCAGCATCAAGCAGCCATAACTTATCGATGAGCGGCGGCGGAGATCATGGAAACTATACAGCAAGTATCACTTCTCTTAACAAAGAAGGGGTAATGTTAAAAAGTGACTTTTCTCGTATTATTGCCCGTTTATCCGTTGAACAATTTGCTTTTGATGATAAAGTTAAATTTGGTTTAAACGTTACCAATTCCAGTACAAAATATCAAAATGTACCACAGAGAAATACTGTTCTTTTGCAGGCAGCAAGTTATCTTCCTGTTTCTCCGGTAAGAAATGCTGACGGAAGTTTTTTTGAAAATTTTACCAGTCCGGGATATTTTAACCCGGTAGCATTAATTGATCATGGTACCGATGAAACTAAAACGGAAAACCTTGTAGGTAACTTTACTGCAGAAGTAAAACTTCCGTTTGGATTCACTTATAATTTGAATTTAGCACACCAAAGATTAACTACTTCTCATGGAGAATTTTATGACAGTTATTATTCACAATACAACAGTGCCAATTTTTACAACAACCCAGATCCACCTTTGACAAAAACATTGGTTAATTTTGGTGTAAATGGTTCTGCATTGAGAAATTCTTACGAAACCAGAAACAATATTATTGAAAGTTTCCTTACTTGGGATAAAACATTTGGAGAGCATAAAATAAAAGCTGTAGCAGGTTACTCTTGGCAGGAGAATACATTAGGAGACGGTTTTCAGGCTACAACAACGAACTTTCCTGTAGACAATGTTGGGTATAACAACCTTGCTTTAAGTAATTACACTTCGGTTAATGGTTACGTAGTAAATTTTGGAGACAGTAAAGCTTATCAAAAAACACGTTTGATAGCTTATTTTGGACGTGTGAATTACAATTACAAAGATAAATATCTATTACAAGGATCAATTAGAAGAGATGGTGGATCTATGTTTGGACAAAATAACCAATGGGGATATTTCCCTTCTGTAGGTGGTGCGTGGAGAGTAGATAAAGAAAATTTCATGAAGAATCAAGACTTTTTTACTGATTTGAAATTCCGCGGAAGCTGGGGGTAACAGGAAACTCATCTGGATTTAATGCTTACACAGCACAGTTTATTTCTGGAAGTTTAGGAACTTTCTATTATAACGGACAACAAATTGGTGCTTATGGTCCTAACCAGGCAGCTAACCCTGATTTAAAATGGGAAAAAACAGCTACTACAAATATTGGAGTTGACTTCTCAATCTTAAAAGGAAAAGTAACAGGTTCTGTTGATGTGTACGACAAAAAAACAACAGACATGATTTTCAATTATAATGTAAATCCGGTGCTTGTACCAGTAGGATCAATTGTTGCAAACGGAGGAACAATGTCTAATAAAGGTATTGAGGTTAGTTTAAGTACAACTCCTGTTAAAACAGCAAATTTCAGCTGGACAACTAATCTGAATTTGGCCCACAATAAAAATGAAATCGTAAAATTAACCAGTCCATTCTTTGTTGGCGGAGATTCTATTCGTCGTGTACAGCCAGACGGAGGCGGACAAACAGGAAGTACTTTACAGATTTTTAAAGAAGGAAAACCTTTAGGACAATTCTTTACATTGAAATATGCAGGAAAAAATGCTGACGGAGTTTCACAGTATTACGATAAAAATGGTGCTCTGACTACAACGCCTTTAAACGGAGTAGATTATCATTATGCAGGAAGCGCACAGCCAAAACTATTAGTAGGATGGGCAAATAATTTTCAATACAAAAAATTCGATTTAAGTATTTTCTTCAGAGGAGTTTTTGGTAATAAAATTTTCAATGCCACTCGTGCCGATTTATTCAGACCTAGTACTGCAATGACCAATAATATTTTAGTTGATGCAGGAAATGAGTCTCCAAATGACTTAAACTCTTATAAATATTCAGATCGTTTTATAGAAGACGGCAGCTATGTAAGATTAGACAACATGACTTTAGGATATAATTTTGGTAAAGTGGGAAGGTATATAAACAGTGTACGTATTTATCAAACCGTAAACAACGTATTTGTTATTACCAAATACAAAGGAATTGATCCGGAAGTTGAACAAGGAGGAACAGCTCCTGGTGTAGATTCAAATAACTTCTATCCAAAAACCAGAACTTATATGTTTGGTGTAAATGTGATCTTCTAAAATTAAATGCTAAAAATTATGAAAAAGATATTAAAATATTTAGGGCTCCCAGTACTTATGGCTGGTTTAATCTGGTCTTGTGATGATCTTGAAGTGCCTATTACAACACAATTGACACCTGAAGTATTTCCTCAAAACTCAGCACAATACATTCAGACAACAGGACCTGTTTATGCAGCATTTCGAGGTGAATTTTCATTTGCCTGGTGGTGGTCTCAGTCTTTATCTACAGACGAAGCTATTTTGCCTGCAAGAGGAGGTAACTGGTTTGATAACAGAAACTATATTGCGATGCATTACCATGATTGGAATGCAGATAATGGAATCATAGGAAGTCTTTGGGACTGGTCGTCTAAAGTGATCGGAACAAGTAATCAGGCAATTTCAATTTTAAATCAGACAATGCCTGAAGGTGCAGATAAAAATACATTGATTTCTGAGTTAAAAACAATGCGTGCCATTTCTTATTACATGTTAATGGACAGCTATGGAGATGTACCGTTGGATACTTTATACGGAGATTTTTCGTCTCATGCCAAAACGCCGAGAAAAGACGTTTTTAATTTTATTGAAAAAGAATTAAAAAATGCCGTTCCTAATTTAAATCCTGCAGTGGGAGTTGCCACTTACGGAAGACCAAATAAGCAAACGGCTAATGCAATGCTGGCTAAATTATATTTGAACGCTGAGGTATATACAGGCGCATCACGCGTTAATGAATGTATTGCAGCTTGCGATGAGGTAATCAATTCGGGCTTATATGTTGTTGAGCCAAGAGCAACTTACCTTCAGATGTTTTATCCAACTAATGGACCATTGATGAAAGAATTCATTTTTGCAGTTCCTTACGATCCGGCGGCTGTTACAGTGGGTTACAACGGACAAATGTACCATTCACGTTATGATGTACCGCGTTCTGAAAGAGCGAAGTTTGGTCTTTCATTTACACCAAGTGCACCAAGAAGTACCCTTCCTGAATTTTATGCTTATTTTGATGATGTAAATGATATTCGAAATAAACAATGGCTTACCGGGCTTCAGTTTATGAATGACGGTATTACACCAGTAACAGTTACAACAACCAAAAAAGGATATGACCAATTTTATACAGGATCTGATGGAGGAGCTGCATATACCTATCAGGTAAATTTAACACCGGATATTATACCGCGTCAAAGTGAACCTTTATTTGATCTTGGAAACGACGAAATTGCATGGAATATGGGTTACAGAAATATTAAATTTTACCCG
Organism: Flavobacterium sp. AC274; assembly: GCF_979258275.1. Classification (NCBI taxonomy): domain Bacteria; kingdom Pseudomonadati; phylum Bacteroidota; class Flavobacteriia; order Flavobacteriales; family Flavobacteriaceae; genus Flavobacterium; species Flavobacterium sp. AC274. The sequence continues at coordinate 2,638,167 of NZ_OZ409852.1, forward strand.
GATGCTACTTCAACAAATCGTAATCAAAAAAATGATGTTCCTTTCTTACGTTATTCAGATGTTCTTTTAATGAAAGCAGAAGCAATCCTTCGTGGAGGAAGCGTAACAATAGGACAAAGTGCAGACGCATTAGTAAACATGGTTCGTTCTAATCGTACAACATCTCCGGCATTAAGCGGTGTAACATTAGAAGATCTTTACAAAGAAAGAAGCCGTGAATTTACCTGGGAAGCATGGCATAGAAATGATATGATCCGTTTCGGAAAATATGAAGGGCAATGGGGTTACAAAACCAATGCAGATACCTATCGCCGTGTATTCCCAATTCCAACCAATGCTATGGTTTTAAACCCGGCTCTGATCCAGAATGATGGATATTAAAAATAAGAATTAGTAAGTACGCATTGTTACCCAATTTTAATTTTGAAAAGGAGAGGAGCGTAAATTCTTCTCCTTTTTTTACTAAAAAACTGGTCTATTCAGTTGCTCGTAAGAATCAGTTTAGTTTTGTTTTTGAATGAAAGCAAAGCTTAATCGAATGCCGTTTGAGAAAGCAGTGAAAGATTAAGCTTTGTAACATTCATTTAGCTAATGTTTTGAGAATTATAATCCGATGAAATCCTGTCTAAAACAATATTGTCCCAACAATACAAACAGAATAAATGAAACTAAATAAAATCTATAAAATAGGACGCATTGGAATAGGTTTAACTCTTGTTTTTTTAGTGTCGTGCAATGCTCAGAAAACTATTTCTTTAAAAAAGAAACAGTTATCAGACATGGTTTATCCGTTGTTGGACACCGAAAATTCCAGGTGGTTTTACTTTTCATCAGCAAGTCGTCCGTTTGGTATGGTAAATCTAAATCCCGATACCGAAATTAACGGCGATTGGGGCGGCGGTTATAAATATACTACAGATACAGTTAAAGGTTTCAGCCACGTTCACGAATGGCAAATGTCTGGCGTATCAGTTATGCCCGTGACAATTGCATCAGAAAACAAACAGACAATTTTTAAAGATTTTTATTCTAAGTTCAGTCATCAAAACGAAATCATAACGCCGGGATATCATTCCATAAAATTAGATCGATATCAAATAACGGCAGAATTAACAAGTACGCCAAGAGTTGGCTTTCATAAATATACTTTTCCGACAAAGGCACAAAAAGCAGTTCTTTTTAATTTGAACACTATTTTAGGGCCTTGTGAAAATGCAAATGGCAAATTAGAAAAAAACAATGATTATGAACTTTCGGGTTCATTAGTTTTGAGTACCAATTTCAGACGCCCAAAACCATTAACCGTATTTTTTAAAATTAAAACAAACGAGCCGATTACTTCCATAGAAAGAGATAATCTGACAGGTAATTATTTGGTCAATTTTAATAAAACGAAAGAACAAATATTGATGAAAGTTGGTATTTCTTATACTTCAATAGAAAATGCCGGTAATAATATCGAAACCGAATTACCACATTGGGATTTTAATAAAACAGTTGACGATTCCAGAAAAGTATGGAGTGATTTATTGGGAAGAATTAAAATAGAAGGAGGAACCCAAACCGACCAAAGAAGATTTTACACGGATCTTTGGCATGCCCTTCAAGGCAGAAAAATGATCAGTGACGCAAATGGAGCCTATCCGGATAATACAGGAGAAAAATTCAGACTCGGACAATTGCCTTTAAATGCTGACGGAAAACCAAAATTCAACCATTACAATTCCGATGCTTTCTGGGGCGCACAATGGACAATTAATAATCTTTGGGGATTGGTATATCCAGAAATTATGGAAGAATTTGTCTATTCGTTAATGCAGTATTACAAAGACGGCGGTATGATTCCGCGTGGTCCTTCAGGAGGAAATGATACTTATGTAATGACCGGAGCTTCGGCAACACCTTTTATCGTTAGCGCCATTCAAAAAGGAATTGTAAAAGAAGACTTAGAGGAGATTTATACCGCCCTCAAAAAAATCATATGCCGGGAGGTATTATGGAAAAAGCAGGATATGAGCATAATACAAATATTGGCGGTGGATTAAAATATTATTTAGAAAAAGGATATGTGCCTTATCCGCTTCCCGAAGGCAATTTCGGAAGCCATGAAGACGGTACAAGCCAGACTTTAGAATATGCCTATCAGGATTGGACTTTGGCGCAATTGGCTAAAAAACTAAATCATGAAGAAGATTATAATTATTTCATCAAAAGAGCTAAAAACTATCAAAATGTTTTTGATGTAAAAATAGGCTGGATGCGTCCGAAAAACGTAGAAGGAAAATGGCGTGAAAATTACGATCCCTATCAATATGAAAATGGATTTATAGAATCGAATGGCGCGCAGTCAACTTGGTTTGTACCGCATGATATTGAAGGTTTAGCCACTTTAATGGGAGGAAAAGAAAAAGCTGTTGAAAAATTGAATGCCCAATTTGAAACGGCCAAAAAACAAAAGTATACTTCCGGTACATCGCACGATGCAGAATTACATCCGGAATTTAGCAGAATTCCTGTAAATTTTGGTAATCAGCCTTCCATACAAACATCCAATATTTTTACAGTATTAGGAAGGCCGGATTTAGCACAGTATTGGACAAGAAATGTAGTAAAAGAAACTTTCAGCGGATTATCTCCGGCAACTGGTTATAACGGCGACGAAGATCAGGGATTAATGGGAAGTCTAAATGTATTGCTTAAATTAGGTTTATTTCAAATGAATGGAGGAACAGACCAAGAAGCTGTTTATCAAATTGGAAGTCCGATATTCAATACAATCACGATAGACTTAAATTCGAAATATTATTCAGGCAAAACATTTATCATCAAAGCCAATAATAACAACGCTGAAAATGTGTATATAAAGGATATCAAATTCAATCAGAAAGCAGTGCCAAAATTCAGTCTTTCACATCAGGAGATTACTAATGGAGGTGAGTTGATTTTAGAAATGTCAGATCAGCCAAAGCTAGAAAAATAGTAAAGATAACGTTGGGTTAAAACCCTATTAACGCATAAAAACATATAAATATAGTTATTTGAGAAATATTAAAAATAACTAAACACATAAACAAAAAACAAAGAAATAACCACAATGAAAATATCATCCAAGTTTATCTTTTTTTAGGAATATCATTTCTTACAACAATTACAAGTAACGCTCAGAAAACCGTTCATCAATACGTCGATCCAATGATCGGGTCAGAAGGAGTTGGCAGGGTTTTTATCGGCCCGTCGTGTCCATACGGAATGGTAAAACCAAGTCCGGATTGTACCTCGAGTCCGAATAGTGGCTGGCTGCCAATGCCAAAAGAAGTAACCGGTTTTAGCCAAGTACACGTAAGCGGAACAGGCGGTGGGCCGAAATACGGAAACATTCAAATTATGCCATTTTCAGGTGCTTTGGATAAAATGGATCAGACTTCGTTTAGAGCAGAAGAAAATGTAAAACTGGGTTACTACGAAACTATTTTCAAAGAAAATAAAATTAAAACCGAAATCACGACAGGCGAAAAAGTATCATTTTACCGTATCACTTATCCAAAAAATACATCAAAAGAATTAAAAATAGATCCGGGATTTTTTCTTGGAGAAGAAAAGATTCCTGATGCCAGAGAAGCACAGCAGTTTGTAGGTTCGCAGATCGAAATTGTTTCGGATACTGAAGTGAGAGGTTACAGCAGAATAAGAGGCGGATGGAATAACGGCCGTGCTTACACGGTTTATTTCTGGGCAGTTTTCGATCAGCCGATTGCAAAATATGTAACCTTTAAAGACGGGAAATTTTACAGCAATCAAAAAGTACAATTTGATTCCGGAAAAAAACAGCCGCTTTACTTTCTTTCGGAAACGGGGGAAAAGAAGAACTGAATGTCAAAATCGGAATCTCTTTTTTAAGTGAATTAAAAGCAAAAAATAACATAGAAGTAGAAATTCCGCATTGGGATTTTAATACCGTTTTATCCACCTTAGAAAATAAATGGGAAAACTTATTAAGTCGAATTCAGCTTTCTGCAGACACTTCAGATGAATATAAAAAAATGTTCTACACCGGTTTATATCACACAATGATTATGCCCGTTGATAGAACCGGAGAAAATCCGTTATGGACAAATGACGAGCCGTATTATGATGATTTTTATACGATTTGGGATACTTTTAGAACTTCAAGCCCTTTAATTACGCTGATAGATTCTAAACGTAAAGTCGAAATTATCAATGCTATGCTCAATATTTACAAGCGTGAAGGCTTTTTGCCAGAAGGAAGAAGTGGTAACGATAACGGAAGAACTCAGGGAGGTTCAAATGCTGAGGTTGTTCTGGCAGATGCTTTTGTAAAAAACTTAAAAGGAATTGATTACGAACTAGCGCTTGCAGCAATGCTCAAAGATGCGACAGTTCCGCCGGGAGGAAATGAAGAAAAAGAAGGAAGGGGCGGGTTAATAGATTATTTAAAATTAGGATACGTTCCCTTCGGCACAGACCGCGCAGGAAACCGAACAATCGATTATGCCTACAACGATTATAATATTGCCGTTGTAGCAAAAGGATTAGGCAGAACAGATTTGTACAATCAATACATCAAACAAGCCGACAGCTGGCAAAATTTATGGCGTCCTGATTATGAAAATAACGGAGCCAAAGGTTTTATTATGCCAAAAGACAAAGACGGAAACTGGCTGGATGATGTTGTTTTCGGAGAATCAAAAATCCAGAAACCTACTTTTAAATATACGCCCGTAATTATAGAATCGCCTTGGTATGTCTGCCATTGGTGTGTGTTTTTCTACGAAGGAAATTCATGGGAATATTCCTTTAGTATTCCGCATGATATTCCCGAAGTGGTTCGAAAATCAGGCGGTGAAAAAGCTTTTGAAGACAGATTGAATACTTTCTTTAATTCAGAATTGTATAATGTGGCCAATGAACCTTCGTTTTTAACGCCTTGTCTGTATCACTGGATCGGGAAACCGTATTTGAGCAGTGACCGAATCAGAACGATTATCAAAAACAATTTCAACACTTCAAGAGAAGGACTTCCGGGCAATGATGATTCTGGTGCAATGTCTTCCTGGTTAGCATTTCACATGATGGGATTATATCCAAATGCTGGACAGCCTTATTATCTGATTAATACGCCTTTGATAAAAGAAACAACCATGCAATTAGAAAACGGTAAAAAGTTTACTATTTCGGCAAAAAAAATGAGCGATAAAAACAAATACATAAAAGCCGCTTTTTTAAACGGAAAACCATACAACAAAGCTTGGATTTTACACGATGATATTAATAACGGAGGAGAATTAGTTTTAGAAATGGACTCTAAACCTTCGGCTTGGGGAACTACTATTTTACCACCAGCTAAATAAAATGATAAGCAAGATGAAAAATATATTTTTAATGATTCTTTTTTGTATCGTTTATCAAAAAGGAACAGCGCAGAATTACATTCCAACACTAAAAAACAATACAGAACTAAATTACGTCTGCAAACTGCACGGCCAAACCAGAACTTTATCACTTATAGCTCAAACGGCAGGTGACGGACTAACTTTTAAACTGGAAACCAGAGGCGTAAAAAGCAGTATTGTCATGCTTCCTGAAGCAGTAAAAAACGGAAATGCCTTAAGTTTTAACCAAGGAGAATACGCCCCAGTTTTAAACTTAAAACCTACAGAAACCTTTTTTATGATTTCAAGATCGGCATATCAGGATTTAGTAAAAAATAGTTCATTCGTTTATAATAACACCACTTATGTTTTAGATAAAAATGAAGACAAAAACGGTGTTTCGATTGACGGAAAATTAATCGACGCTTTACATGTAATCGCACAGATTGATGAAACCGAAATGTGGATTGTAAAAAATGCAGAATATCCATTAATCTGTAAAATAGCTAAGAATCCTTTAGGAATAAACTTCACTTTAGTGAAAGTAGCAGATAAATAATATAACCCGTTGGGTGTAATTAAAAAAGAATCCAACACATAGAAACATAGTTTAGTTGTGTAGAAAAGACGACAAAAAGAAACTTAGTTTCTCACACATAGTCCCGAAGCATCGGGATTTGTTAATGCAAGTGAAACGTCTCTTAACAAGCATCAAAATCTATGTTTCTATGTGTTAAAAATAATTAAGAATCCTTTACAATAAATACAAAAACATTTTGCGATCTAGTTTTTGTTATTGTATTTACTCCTTTTTTATAACAAAATGATTATTTATTGAGAAATCGTTTGCGTAATAGTGAAAGTATTGAAATGTTAGTTTAAATTTACGAAAATTAAATTTTAAACTATTAATAATTGAAATTATGAGATTATCAATCTTAACCACTTTACTTTTTTGCTGCATTTGTTTTGGACAAAATAATACAGATACCAGTTTGTATATGAAGTCTGATAAAATTACCTATCTGACAGATATTGGTTCAGAAACGGGAGATTTATATAAAACAATTGGACATCACGGGCCTGCAGTCGAAAATGAATGGATGGCTTTGAGAATTTACTTCAGCGATAAAGTAGCGATTGATGTTTATTCTAAAGCTAAACCCGGTTTAGAGTTAAAAAAGCAAATTGGTACCCAACGCCGGAACAGCAAAAAGAAGGATGGGGAGCTGATTACTATAAAGTAGCGTCGACCGTAGGTTTGGGAGGTGTAAAACTTTGGGATGGAGAAAAAGTGGTGCCTTTAAATCCGGTAACAAATCGTTTGGCACGCGTGGGAAAAACAGATACTACTTCGTGGATGGAAATGATTTCAAGAGGAGTGCCTTACAAAGGAAAAAAAGTAGATATTTTAGTTCGTGTAACGGTGTTTTCCGGTAAAAGAGAAGCTAAAGTAGAAGCTGTTTCCTTAAGCGGAGAAAAAGTACAATTTGCTACAGGAATTAATTATTTTAAAGATTTTGGAACTAAAAAAGGAACCAATTATATTGCAGTTTGGGGAAAACATCCGGAAGATGTTGCAGCAGAAATCGTAGAGATTGGAGCAGCAATTATATACAATCCAAAAGATTATGAAAAAACTACAGATGATGGAACACAGTATTTGTTAATCTCTAAACCAACAAAAACATTAGAAACAAAAATCATTTCTTCGAGCGCAAGAGAAACAGAATTGAACACTTTAGATAAATTGGAAGCATATATTAAAAAGTAATAGAATTATCCTTTAAGTAAGAACGCGGATTGAACGGATTTACTTCGTAAAGACGCGGGTTAAAACGGATAATCTATTTGTATTTTTTAAAAGATTAATAAAAATCCGTTTTAATCCGCGTCTTCGCGTTAGCGAATCTGTTTAATCTGCGTCTAATTTTAAGGACATTTCATGGATATATAATCGGTATAATCTAAAAAAAATACAAGTAACAGATAATTATTAAAAATTAGAATACAAAATAAATGTTTAGAATATCGGCTATAATAGTACTATTACTTTCTTTATATTCCTGCAAATCACAGCAGACGGCTAAAAAAGAAGTTAAAATTGCTTTTATAGCCGATGTTCATTTACAAGATATTTTCGCCAAATTTGAAGATAGCAATTATCAGGGAATCAAAAATCCGGTTACAGGCGAATATGCCAATATCAGGACGATGAACGCTCAATTGCATTCTACGAGAATTTTTAATGAAAATTATTTTGCCTTTTTAGAAGCTTTAAATGATATTGTCAAAAGAGGCATTAAACAGGTCGTACTTCCGGGCGATTTTAGCGACGACGGACAGCCTGTTCACGTGCGTGGATTGAGAAAAATACTCAACGAATATTCTCAAAAATACGGAATCTATTTTTTTGTTACGACTGGTAATCATGATGTTGTAAGACCATTTTTGCAAGATGCCGCTAAAACCGATTTTTTAGGCAAAGATGGAAAAGAGCAGATCATTAGCAGTTCGAAAAATAATCTCAATAAAAATAAAAGCGAACTCGAACCCATTATTACTTCCGATATAAAAAACTGGGGTTATAAAGAAACCATTCAGGAAATGAGAGATTTTGGTTTTTTTCCAAAAAAGACCGATTTGTATTGGGAAACACCTTTTTCAAACTACACGTATGAACAATACAATTTTGAAGACGCTTTAAAAGAATCTGTTTTAGAAAAAAGAACGTATCTAATTAAAAACACCAATCTATATCTTCCGGATGCCAGTTATGTGGTTGAACCAATTAAAGGAATCTGGCTTTTGGCTATAGATGCCAATGCGTATGTTCCAAACGATAAATTATCAGGAAAACAAGATGATCCGCATGATTTTTCGGGAGCCAATACAGGTTATAATAACGTTCTGATTTATAAAAGTCACTTATTAAACTGGGTAAAGAAGGTTTCCGCGGAAGCGAAACAAGAAGGGAAAATACTGATCGCTTTTAGTCATTACCCGATGGTTGAATTTAACGACAATGCCTCGCCGGAATTAAAACAGTTATTTGGTGCCGATAAAATGCAGCTGCAACGAGTTCCAGACGAAGAAGTAGCGCAGCAATTTGCAGATGCAGGGATTCAGATTCACTTTGGCGGACACATGCACATTAACGATACGGGCGTAAGAACATCGGCAAAAGGAAATACATTGTTTAATATTCAAACGCCTTCGCTCGCAGCTTATATGCCGGCGTATAAAATACTAACGATTCATTCTGATTCTGAACTTGAGGTTGAAACAGTTGTAATTGGCAAAGTGCCTAATTTCAATAATTTATTTCCTTTTTATGAAGAAGAATATGCTCATTTACAGAACAGTAAAAGCGAGCATATTTGGAATAAAGAGATTTTAAAAGCAAAGGATTATGCAGCATTTACGAGCTGGCATTTAAAAGAATTAGTTCGTTTAAGATTTTTACCCGAAGATTTTCCTGCCGATTTTTTAAAATCAATAGTAAATCTTTCAGGAAAAAAATTATTAGAAATAAATAAAAATGCATCAGAAACGGATAAAGATTTGAAATCAAATTCCCTGACTATTTCTGATTTTGAATTATGGACGGGTTTTGATATGATTTTCGATTTTTACCGTTTAAAAAGTGCTGATGAATTGGCCTTTCCAGAAATTGGAAACAAGAGACTAAAGCAATATAAATTGGTTTGCAGTCAGTTAAAAAAATCAAATGATCCAAAACTGATTTTATGGGCAGAAATATTCTTGAAAACCATGAACGGCGATCCTTCCGATCATTTTATGATTGATTTGAAAAATAACAAAATTGATAATTTATCTGTTAAATAATTTTGATATTTATTAAATCAAAAAAGATTAAATTGCATTTATAATTTATTTCGATGAGACAAAAATCTTTTGCACTATTTTTATTTTTTGCCCTTTTTTATCATTCTTATTCACAGAATATAAAATTTGCGCATTATAATGACAATAACGGATTGTCTCATAATTCGGTACGCCATATTGTACAGGATAAAAAAGGTTTCATGTGGTTTGGAACGTTCTCAGGATTAAATCGTTTCGACGGTTATCAGTTCAAAAATTACATGAGTTCTACTCCGGGAAAAAATAAATTGTACAATGATGATATCACGGCTTTGGAACTTGATGAAGCTTCAAATCAATTATGGATTGGTACCAGAAAAGGACTGACACTTTTCCAGATGGACACGCATGTTTTTACGACCTTTTTTCATAAAAAAGAAGACCCAAACAGTCTGCCCGATGATGAAGTAAGATCGGTTTATGTGGATAAATTTAAAAGGGTTTGGGTGGGTACCAAAACAAAAGGTATGTATCTGTTTTTCCTGAAAGAAAACCGATTCGAAAAAATTAAGCTTAAAGGTTTTGATTATGTAAAAGAAATTTTTGAAGACAAAAAAGGCAATATCTGGGTTGGCAGTTACGAAAAATCAGGTATCGCAAAAATAACAATGGATGCTAAAGGAGCAATTGTACGAATTAATAATTATACGCTTTCTGTTCCGTATTCCAACATAAAAAATCCATATATTAATTTTATTTACGAAGATGCCAAGTCGGATATTTTTGTCGGAACCCGTGAAGGTTTATATAAACTTGATAAAACCAGTGATCAATTTGTCAATTTATATATAGAAAGCAAACAGATTAGAGGCGCTTTAGGACCTTATTTTTTATCGGTTGCACACGCTCCCGATGGAAAATACTGGGTTGGAACTTTAGGCGGATTGCTGGTTTGTAATCAATTAGAAGATATTCAGAAAGGAAATTATAAATGGTATTATTCTATTTTATCAGATGATACTTCGCTTGTAGATAATTTAATTTCAGCACTTTATTTTGATGCTTCCGGAGTTTTATGGATCGGGACAGAAGATGGTTTGGATAAATATGATCCTTATGAAAATCAGTTCACTTTAAACAAAGATATTTCACGTTCTATAGGTAATCAGGCACCGCGTATTAGAGGTTTTGCTAAAACGTATGACCAAAAAGTGATTGTGGCGACTTACCATAACGGACTTTTTATTTCAAATACAAAAGGCTCAACTCCTTTACATAACACAGGAAAAGATATTGCCAGTATTTATTCTGACGACGGTAAAATCTTTTATTGTGGTCTTTGGGACGGAAATATATTAGTGTACAATTACAGTACAAATTCTTCCAGAGAAATTAAGGCAGGATTTGAAAAATCCCCTGTTTTTGCTTTTACAAAGATTACAGACGATTCGATGATAGTAGGTTCTTTTGGAGAAGGCGCAGTAATTTTGAACACCAAAACGCTGCAAGTAGAAACATCAAGTAAACTTTTACCAGACTTTCAGATTAATGCAATTGAAAGAGATGCTAAAAATAATGTTTGGTTTGCCACAGAAACCGGAGTTGTAAAATACAATATCAATTCTGGAAAAATAGAAACCTATTCGTCGCTTTTTATCAAAGAAAAAGGAGTTCCTCATGATGAAAATGTGAGTGACGTTTTGGTTGATGCAAAAGGTAAAATATGGGCGTCAACACGTTTTGGACTGTGTTTATACGATCCGAAAAAAAACGAATTTGAACCGGTAAAGAATCTTAAAGAACTTTCGGGCAAATGGATTACTGATATTTTATCAGATACAGAAGGAAATTTGTGGCTGAATATCAATAATAATAATATTGCTTTTGTTAAAGCTAATTTAAGGGATATCAGTATTTATCATGTAAACAGCGGTAACAGATTGGACGTTTTTAGTTCAAGCGGCTTTTTTTACTTTAATAATTCGAATATTTTTCTGGGAGGTAAAAATGGAATTATTTCTTTTTCGCCTCCCGCAATGAAAAGAAACAAATGGGCGCCGTTACCCGTGATTTCTGAATTTAAAATTCAGAATGAAGAAGTTTTCCCGGAAATGGAGATTAATGGAGAAATTCCGCTTTCAAAAGATTTGAATTATGGAAATGAAATAGAACTTACCCATAAGAACCGCGATTTTTCGATTCAGTTTTCAGCTCCGTCTTTTGCAAACGAAAAGCTGAATAAGTTTCAATATATGCTGGAAGGTTTTGATAAGCAATGGATTACAGTTAATAGTACGTCAAGAATAGTTCAGTATACAAATCTTTATCCCGGAAATTATGTTTTTAAAATAAGATCAAGCAACAGCGACGGATATTGGAGCAAAACAGTTTCATATAAAATAAAAATCCTGCCGCCTTTTTGGTTGACACCCATTTCTTTTATACTGTTTCTTGCCCTTTTATTTGGTGTTTTTTATTTCATTAGAAAAGAAATCAAAAACCGAATTCGTTTAAAACAAGAACTGCTTACCGAAAAAGTAAACAGAGAACACGACGTTAAATTGAATAATGAGAAATTACGTTTCTTCACCAATATCTCGCATGAATTAAGAACGCCGTTAACGCTTATTTTAGGTCCGGCCAAACAGCTTTTGGATGAAAGCAGTAACGCAACGGATTATGAAAAAAGCAGATATAATTTAATTTATCAAAATGCCAGCAGATTACTGAATCTGGTAAATCAGGTATTAGATTTTAGAAAAGCGCAGTCCGGTGAATTAAAACTAAAAGTTACTAAAACCGATATTCTGGCTTATTCAAAAAATATTTTTGACTCCTTTAAGGAAATGGCTTATGATAAAAAGATTAAGCTCAATTTTATTACCGAAGATGATGAAATAAACGGTTGGCTGGATAATGATAAGTATGATAAAATCCTGTACAATCTCTTGTCGAATGCATTAAAGTTTACCAATAAAAACGGGAATGTAGACTTGTACATTAGGCTGAAAGATACGGTTGAAGATATTTTAGTGATCGAAGTAACCGATGACGGAATTGGAATTCCTTTAAAAAGCCAGGATAAAATTTTCAAACGATTTTATCAGGCAACAAACAGTAAAGCCCATAATACAGGATCGGGTATTGGTTTGTCATTGGTAAAATCTTTAGTAGCAATTCATAAAGGAATTATTTCTGTTGAAAGTACAACAGGAAAGGGAAGCACATTTAGAGTTGAAATTCCGATTGACCGTGATTCTTACGAGCATAAAGAGGTGTTTGAATATGCGCTTAAAAATGACAGTTTGAGTATGCTTATTCCAGAAAAAGCGGCTAAGAAAATCATTCAAAACACAGATTTAAAAGAAAAAATATTAGTAATTGAAGATAACAGCGAACTTAGAAAATATCTGGTTGACTATTTATCTGATTATTACAAAGTTTATGACGCTGAAAATGGAGAAGAAGGTTTGAAAATCTGCCGACAAATTAAGCCAATTTTATGCGTTACCGATGTTATGATGCCTGTTATGGACGGACTGGAGTTTTGTCAACAATTAAAAAATGATGAATTCATAAGCCATATTCCGGTTGTGATGCTTACTGCACTTTCTGAAAATATGGATAAAGTAAAAGGCTATGACATGGGAGCTGATGGTTATTTAGTGAAACCTTTTGAACCATTATTGCTTAAAACGGTTATCGAAAACATGATCAAATCAAGGTTAGAGCTTAAACAAAAATTCTCCGGAGAAGTAGAAGGTAAGATCAGCATGCTGACACATTCGCCAATTGATGAAGAATTTATGGTTAAAGTGACGAATCTGATCAATGATAATTTAAGCGAAGTAGATCTTTCGACAGAATTTTTATGTGATAAACTGGGCGTTAGTTCTTCAAAATTATACAGAAAAATTAAAGAACTGACTGATTTGGCTCCAAACGAATTTATCAGAACGATTCGTTTAAAAAAGTCAGCAGAACTACTCAAAACTAAAAAGTACAATGTTTCAGAAGTAACGAATTTAGTAGGTTTTAATGATCCTTTATATTTCAGCAGATGCTTTAAAAAACAGTTTGGTTTCCCGCCTAGTAAGCTGATTAATTAATTTTCCCATTTTCTATTGAGACCGAATCTTTGTCAAAGATTAAAATTTTGACAAAGATATCCTAAGCATAAACATAGCTCGCGGTTTCAACTGCGGGAGCGTAATGTATATCCACAATCTAATTTTTCCCAAATGTCTCCCGTGGTTTCAACCACGGGCTATATTTGAAATTCGATTCCGTAATTTTTTCATTTCAATATTAAAACATAGCCTGTGGTTTCAACCACGGGAACGCAATGCATATCCATAATGTAATTTCTCAAACTATGTCTCCCGTGGTTGAAACCACGGGCTATATTTGAAATGGGATTTCGTGATCTTTTCATTTCAATATTCAAAACATTGCCCGCGGTTTCAACCGCGGGAACGCAATGCATATCCATAATGTAATTTTTCCCGCTATGTCCCCGTGGTTGAAACCACGGGCTATATTTGAAATGGGATTTCCCAATCTTTCATATCTATATTCAAAACATTGCCCGCGGTTTCAACCGCGGGAACGCAATGCATATCCACAATGTAATTTTTCCTGCTATGTCTCCCGTGGTTGAAACCGCGGGCTATGTTTGAAATGGGATTCCTCAACCTTTCATTTCAATATTCAAAACATTGCCCGCGGTTTCAACCGCGGGAACGCAATGCATATCCGTAATCTAATTTCTCCTGCTATGTCTCCCGTGATTGAAACCTTGGGAACACACCAAAATAATCAGCTAAATATTTGTAAAAATCCTACAATAATAAAAATTATCCATGTTTTTGATGTATTAATCCATTTTGAACGGTATAGGTAATTCTATTTTTGTCTTTATAACTTTTAATTTTTAGCATTATGAAAAAGCATATAGATACAGATAATCCGTTGAATAATTTAGATGAATGGGAAGATGATTTGTTATTGCGATATCCTGATCCTTCTGAAAGTACGCCCGAAAAACAAAAAGAAGAATTCAGGAATTATGTCGATTCGGAAAGAGTAGAAACGGTTAAGGAATTTTATAGAATCAATCATACTTACCAAACCTATGATTTTGTTTGTAATAAAGAAGCAGAATTTTTACAATTTAATAAAAAAGAAATGTCAATCTGGGAAGCAGTTGAGTTTTTAAATACGCTTGTAGACGACAGCGACCCAGATATAGATTTAGATCAGACACAACACCTTTTGCAGACTTCTGAAGCCATTAGAGCAGACGGTCACCCGGATTGGTTTGTCTTAACGGGATTTATCCATGATTTAGGTAAAATTTTATGTTTGTTCGGAGAACCGCAGTGGGCAGTTGTAGGTGATACATTTCCGGTTGGATGTGCTTACTCAGATAAAATTGTTTATTCAGAATTTTTTAAAGAAAACCCCGATTATACAGATGAAAGATTCAATACCAAATTTGGTGTTTACACTCAAAACTGCGGATTGGATAAGGTAAAAATGAGCTGGGGTCATGACGAATATTTGTATCAGATTATGAAAGATTATCTTCCGGATCCGGCTTTATACATGATTCGTTATCATTCTTTTTATTCACAGCATAAAGAAAATGCGTACGCTCATTTAATGAATGAAAAAGACATAGAAATGTTTGATTGGGTAAGAAAGTTCAATCCGTATGATTTATACACTAAAGCACCGGTTAAACCAGATGTAAAAGCATTACTTCCTTACTATAAAGAATTAGTTGCTAAATATTTGCCTGAGAAATTGAAGTTCTAGAAATATCAAAAATTTCATTTGAAAGCTATCTAAAACCAAAATAATGCATAAAATCAAAACCAAAATATTTTTATTAACCCTGCTGGTACTTTACGGAACTTTTGTTTCGGCTCAGGAACAAGATCGTAACGATTGGGAAAATCCTCAAGTATTTCAAATTAACAGAGAGCCGGCGCGAGCTGCTTTTCTTCCTTATGCAGACGAAACTTCTGCAATAAGCGATAAATATGAAAACTCTCCGTGGTATTTTTCTCTAAACGGTCAATGGAAATTTGCGTGGTCGCCAACACCAGATCAGCGCCCGAAGGATTTTTACAAAACAGATTTCAGTACACTGCATTGGAAGGAACTTCAGGTGCCCTCCAACTGGGAACTGAATGGTTACGGCGTGCCAATCTATACCAATATTACGTATCCTTTTGAGAAAAACCCACCTTTTATCAATCATTGGGATAATCCTGTAGGGTCTTATAAAAAAGATTTTGTTTTGCCTGAAAACTGGAAAAACCGACATGTTTTTCTTCATTTTGAAGCAGGAACAGCAGCTATGTATATTTGGGTGAATGGTGAAAAAGTAGGGTATACTGAAAACACCAAAAGTCCGGCAGAATTTGATATTTCTAAATATTTAAAACCAGGAAAAAATGATTTAGCTGTAGAGGTTTACAGATGGAGTGACGGTTCATATCTGGAAGATCAGGATATGTGGCGACTGTCTGGAATTGATAGGAATGTGTATTTGTACAGCACAGATAATGTTCGAATTTCAGATTTTTTTGCCAAACCAGATTTAGATGCCAAATACAAAAACGGAAGTTTAAATGTAGAAGTAAATTTAAAAAACCTGACTTCAACTACTGTTAACAATCAAAAATTAATAGCAAAATTGGTAGATGCTTCGGGAAAAAATGTATTTACAAAAGAATTGAATGTCAATTTTGAAGCATCAAAAATTCAGACTTTAAATTTTGCTCAGAATGTTTCCAATCCAAAGTTATGGAGCAGTGAAACGCCAAATTTATACACTTTGCTTTTAACCTTAAAAAATGCAAAAGGAGATATTGTAGAAACCGTTTCCACTCAAATAGGATTTAGAAAAGTAGAATTAAAAGGCGGACAATTATTGGTAAACGGAATTAGATTAATGGTTCATGGCGTAAACATTCACGAACATAATCCGGAAACGGGACATTATCAGGACGAAGCTACGATGATGAAAGACATCAAAATGATGAAACAGCTGAACATTAATTCAGTGCGCTGCAGTCATTATCCAAACAATATTTTATGGGTAAAACTATGTAACAAATACGGTTTGTTTTTGGTAGATGAAGCCAATATCGAAAGTCATGGAATGGGAGTAGAGGGACAACCTCTAATTTGGATGAACCCAAAAACTAATCCGGGTTATCTTCCGGAATGGAGAGAAGCACATCTGGATAGAATCTATAGTCTTGTTGAAAGAGATAAAAATATGCCATCGGTAATTCTTTGGTCATTAGGTAATGAAAGTGCCAATGGGCCTGTATTTCACGAAGCCTACAAATGGATCAAAAAAAGAGACAATACAAGATTAGTTCAGTTTGAGCAGGCAAAGGAAAATGAAAATACCGATATCGTTTGCCCAATGTACCCAACAATAGAATACATGAAAGAATATGCGGCACGTAAAGAAGTTACGCGCCCTTATATCATGTGTGAGTATTCGCATGCGATGGGAAACAGCAGTGGTAATTTTCAGGAATACTGGGATATCATTCGCGGAAGCAAAAATATGCAGGGTGGTTTTATCTGGGATTGGGTAGATCAGGGATTTGAAACAACAGATGAAGTTGGCAGAAAATATTGGGCTTATGGCGGCGATTTAGGAAGTCAGAACTATACAAATGATGAAAATTTTTGCCATAACGGATTGGTTTTTCCTGACAGAACACCGCATCCCGGAGCATTTGAAGTAAAAAAAGTCTATCAGGATATTTTATTTAATGCAGTTGATATCAAAAATGGAGTGATCGAAATTATTAACGATTTTGGATTTACAAATCTGAATAAATACAACTTTAAATATGAGGTTTTAGAAAACGGAAAAGTACTTAAAGAAGGAACAATTAATGTTGCTTTAGACCCTAAAACAAAAAAACAGTTTAAGCTTGATTTACCAAAATTACAATCAAAAGAAGGGACAGAATATTTATTGAATGTCTTTGCATACACGAAAACAAGTTCTGAATTACTGCCACAGCATTTTGAAATTGCCAAAGAACAGTTTGTTATCGAAGACGCCAACTATTTTGCAAAATCAGAAAAAGTAAATGCAGCTAAAATTCAGGACGAAAAAGAGCAGTTTGTGTTGACATCAGAGAATGTTGTGGTGAAAATCAGCAAAAAAACAGGACTGATTTCGTATTACAGCTTAAAAGGGAAGGAATATTTTAAACAATATCCTGAACCAAATTTCTGGAGAGCACCAACGGATAATGATATTGGAAATAAAATGCAGATTAGAACGAATGTTTGGAGAACTGCCGGTAAAAATACGAGTCTGGAAAGCATTCAGCAGACAGAGGAAAACGGAAAGCAATATATCGTTGCCAAAATAAAACTGAATGATGTTGCTTCTGATTATACAATTAAATATTCATTAGGAAATGACGGTGCTTTAGAAATTCAAGCATCTTATAAAAAAGGCAATAATCCGGTGCCGGAAATCCCGCGTTTCGGAATGATTTTCACCTTAAAAAACACATTAGAAAATCTGGATTATTACGGAAGAGGACCGTTAGAAAATTATTCAGATAGAAAAACCAGTTCATTCAAAGGAATTTATTACAGTAAAGTTGCAGACCAATATGTGCCTTATACACGCCCACAAGAAAATGGATACAAGACCGATATACGCTGGTTTAAGTTGTCAGGCAATAATGGAAATGGCCTGGAAATAAAAGGTCTGCAACCTTTATGTATGAGTGCTTTAAATAATTATCCGAGTGATTTTGACGGAGGAATTTCTAAGAAAAACATTCATTCCAGTGATATCACACCAAGAGAAGAAGTAGTGGTTTGTGTAGACTTAACCCAGCGCGGATTAGGAGGAGACAACAGCTGGGGATTACCTCCGCACGAACAGTATGTATTGACTCAAAATGAATACAGCTACGGATTTGTCATAAAACCAATTGAATAAGTTTTTAGTTTTCAGTCTCATTTGTACTGAAAACTGGGACTAGATTGAATACTAAAAAAAACTATCAACCGACCACTGAATACTAAAAAATGAGTAACACTACAAAAGGAAGATTAATTTCTTTGGATGCGCTTCGCGGATTTGTTATGTTTTGGATTATGAGCGGAGAACACATAATTCATGCTCTGGCCAAAGCTGCCCCAATTCCCGTTTTTATCTGGATGTCATCGCAATTGCATCATGCAGAATGGAATGGAATTACGTTTTACGATATGATTTTTCCTGTGTTTCTATTTGTGGCAGGAGTTTCAATGCCCTATTCTTTTGAAAAGAAAATGCAGCTTGCCGGTGTAAAAACGCCGCAGGAATTACCAAGTAACGAAAAGCGAAAAATATACTTATCAATGCTCAGGAGAACCTGTATTTTACTGGTTTTAGGTTTTGTGGTAAATGGAATATTGCGATTTGATGGTTTTGATCATACACGTTTCGCAAGTGTTTTAGGAAGAATTGGACTGGCTTGGTTTTTTGCCGGAATTATCTATTTAAATTTTGATTTTAAAAAACAATTAATCTGGTTTTTCGGTATTTTGATTGGCTATTATGCCGCAATGAAATGGATTCCTGTTCCCGACTTTGGCGCAGGAGTTTTGACCAAAGAAGGATCACTGGAAGGATATATTGATCGTTTGCTTTTACCAGGCAGACTGCACAGTACGGTTTATGATCCGGAAGGAATATTTTCTACCATACCTGCTATTGCTACAGCATTATTAGGTGTTTTTACAGGAACATTTTTAAAAGCAAAATTCTCTTTTTCTATAAAAGTAAAATTGCTTTTAATGGCTCTTACGGCATTGGTTCTGATTATGGCAGGATTGCTTTGGGATATTAATTTCCCAATCAATAAACATTTATGGACAAGTTCATTTGTGTGTTTTGTTGGAGGATTTAGCATTTTATTTTTTGTCTTTTTTTATTTGATAATTGATTTTTTTGGATTTCATAAATGGGCATTTCCATTAATATTAATCGGTTCAAATTCTATTTTAATTTACATCGCTGCCGAAGGTTTAGTTGATTTTAAACACACTGCAGATTATGTTTTTGGCGGACTTATCAATTTTACGCCGCTTGTATGGCAGCCTTTTTTTGCTGCTTTATCAGTAACCGTTGTACAGCTTCTGTTACTTTATTTTCTATATAAAAGAAAATGGTTTCTAAAAATTTGAGAGACATTCAAATTTAAATACATTTTACTAACTAACCACACAATAACCACACTATTATGAATGTATTACAAACCGCAGATTACATTGTTTTCTTTATTTACTTTGTCATAGTCACGGCTTATGGAATGTATATTTACAGAAGCAAGAAAACCGCAGCAACCAGTTCCAACGAATATTTTTTAGCCGAGGGATCGCTTACTTGGTGGGCAATTGGAGCTTCTTTGATTGCTTCTAATATTTCAGCAGAACATTTTATTGGTATGAGTGGTTCGGGATTTGCCATCGGACTTGCGATTGCTTCTTACGAATGGATGTCTGCCGCCACATTAATTATTGTGGCGATGTTTATTTTACCCATTTATCTTAAGAATAAAATATTTACCATGCCGCAGTTTCTGGCCAAAAGATACAGCGGAACAGTAAGTACCATTATGGCTATTATCTGGCTTTTAATTTATGTGTTTGTAAATCTTACTTCTATAATCTATTTAGGTGCATTGGCTATTTCATCAATTGCTCCTGTAAGTTTTCAGTTTTGTGTTATTGCGCTGAGTTTATTCTCCGTGATTGTAACTTTAGGGGGAATGAAAGTAATTGGATATACGGATATGTTTCAGGTTATAGTATTAATTTTAGGCGGATTAGTAACCACTTATTTAGCATTGACTTTACTTTCGGATCAGTTTGGTTTTGGAAAAGACATTATAAAAGGACTGGCTATTATTGCTGATGAAGCGCCTGGACATTTGCACATGATATTAGAAAAGTCAAATCCGCATTATAGTGAACTGCCGGGAATGTCTGTTTTGATCGGAGGTATGTTAATCAATAATCTGGCGTATTGGGGATGCAATCAATATATTGTTCAGAGAGCTTTAGGAGCCGATTTAAAAACAGCCCGAAAAGGAATTTTATTTGCCGCTTTTCTAAAATTATTAGTTCCAATTATTGCCGTTTTACCGGGTATCGCAATGTTCGTAATGCATTCAAACGGAATGTTTCAACAGGAAATGGTTGATGCCGCTGGAGTTTTAAAACCAGATCAGGCGTATCCAACTTTAATGAATTTACTTCCTGCGGGATTAAAAGGTGTAGCTTTAGCTGCTTTGACAGCAGCAATTGTAGCTTCTTTGGCAGGAAAAGCCAATAGTATTTCGACTATATTTTCTTTAGATATTTATAAAAAATATTTCAATTCGCAGGCAACAGAAAAAAGCTGGTACGTACAGGAAGATGGTGTGTGGTGGTCTGCATGATTATCGCAGCAATTGTAGCGCCGGCATTAAAATCATTAGATCAGGCTTATCAGTTTATACAAGAATATGTTGGGTTCTTTTCACCGGGAGTTTTAGCGGTTTTTTATTGGGAATGTTCTGGAAAAAAACAACACCATCAGCCGGACTTGCAGGTGCATTATTAACAGTGCCGCTTGCTGCTATATTGAAATTCCTGCCGATGTGGACAGATGGCGCTTTTCCTGATTATCCTTTCTTAGACCGAATGACTATTGTTTTCTTCTTAATTGTGTTTATAATGGTTGGTCTTAGTCTGGCAAAACCAGTGTCTGAAGTAGAGGCTGAAATACATAAAATAGAAGTCGATAATTCGATGTTTAAAGTGTCATCAGAGTTTATTGTAGGATCATTTATTATCTGCGGAATATTAGTGGCTTTATATACCGTTTTCTGGTAATTTTTATTTTGCCACAAAGCCACAAAGGCTCAAAGTTTATTTAAAAAGAATAAATTGAAAATTGCTTGCAAAGGATTGAGGCGCAAAGTTTATTGAAAGAAACTGTAGAGAAAAAGCTTAGCGACTTAGTGTCTTTGTGGCATAAAAACAAAAAGTAATGAAAAATAAATCTATAATTGCGATCCTAATTTTCTGTATTTCCTTAACCGTTTCGGCGCAAAAGATATTTGACATTAAAAAATATGGCGCCGTAGGAGATGGAAAAACTTTAAATACAAAAGCCATTCAAAAAGCGATTGATGCGGCCAACAAAAATAATGGCGGAAGAGTTGTTTTTTCTAAAGGAAAATTTCTATCTGGAAGCATAGTATTGAAAAGCGAAGTTGAATTGTTTTTTGAAGAAGGAGCAGTTTTGTTAGGAAGCACCAATCCGGATGATTATCCTAAATTTGAAGGAATAAGAGCTTTGATTGTAGCCAATGAAGCAAAAAATATTGCCGTAAATGGAAAAGGAATTATAGACGGACAAGGTAGAGAACTGGCATTAGCAATTGATAGTCTGCATCATACAGGAGTTCGAGTTGATCCCAAATACAATTACAGAAGAATGCGTCCTGAAGACGGAAGAGGAAAACTGATTTCGTTTGTAAAATGCGATTCTATAACGATGATCAATATCACATTAAAAAACAGTCCGGGCTGGGTGCAGTGTTTTACCGAATGCAAAAATATTGTAATCGATGCTATGAAAGTCAATAGTACCGCTTATTGGAACAATGATGGAATTGATGTTAACGGATGTGAAAATGTTCGAATTACAAACTGCAATGTAAACGCAGCAGATGATGGAATTTGTCTAAAATCGGAGTCACCAGGTTTGCAGAATAATAATATTTACATTGCAAACTGCAGGATTAGATCAAGTGCCAATGCAGTTAAATTTGGTACAGGTTCTTACGGCAGTTTCAAAAACGTAACTATCGAGAATATCGAAGTCTATGATACTTTTAGATCGGCAATCGCAATTGAATCTGTGGATGGAGCCGAGATTGAGAATATTAAAGTTTCAAATATTACGGCCGTAAATACAGGAAATGCGATATTAATTCGTTTAGGCCACAGAAATGGAGATAAGCCGGGTTATATCAAAAATGTATCTATTAAAAATATAAAAGTACAGGTTCCTTTTGGTCGTCCTGATATTGATTATGATTTGCGCGGACCAGAAGTTGATTATTTCCATAATCCGTTTCCGGCTTCTATTGTGGGAATTCCGGGGCATTTGATAGAAAATGTGACTTTAGAAAATATTGAAATTACCTATCCGGGAAGAGCTTCAAAAGGAATGGCGTATCATCCTTTAAGCCGATTAAAAGATGTAAAAGAAAACATAAACGGTTATCCCGAATTTTCCATGTTTGGAGAATTGCCTTCTTGGGGATTTTATGTGCGTCACGTAAACGGAATCGAAATGAAGAATATAAAACTGATTTTGGAAAAAGAAGATTTTCGTCCTGCCTTTGTTTTTGATGATGTAAAAAATCTTACGATGAAAGCTATTGATATTCCTTCAGACAAAACTAACCAGATTATTTTTAAAGATGTTTCATCAAGCAATTTAGACAGTGAATCTTTAAAAAGAAAAATAGAACCAGAACAAAATAAATTTGAATTGCCTGCGCATTGAAATTTTGCCACAAAGGCTCTAAGGCGCAAAGTTTTTTTCACGCAGATTTAAAAAAGATTTAAGCAGATTTTGGAGATTTTTTTTAATCTAATTTAATCTGCTAAAATCTGTAGAATCTGCGTGAAACAAAAAACGCTGCGACTTTACGAGATTAAAAAATAAACCAAAAACTTTGAGTACTATTTTAAACAAGGTTTTTAATAAATAAAATGAAATGAAAAAGAAATCTATAATCGCGATCCTAATTTTTTGTCTTTCGTTAACCGTTTCGGCGCAGAATGTTTACGACATTAAAAAATACGGAGCAAAAGGAGACGGAAAAACTAATGATGCGGCGGCCATTCAAAAAGCAATTGATGCCTGCACTAAAACGGGCGGAAGAGTTTTAATTCCGGCACCGTTTACCTTTTTAGCCGGACCAATTGATGTAAAATCCAAAGTAGATCTTCATATCGAAGCCGGAGCGAAATTATTAGCAAGTCCGGATGAAAAATTATACACCAAAAGCGCTTTCAGAACCAATCCCGGAGAAGGAACGATTTGGATTGGAGGAGAAAACGTGGAGGATTTTACCATTAGCGGAAGCGGCAAAATAGATGGAAACGGAATTTCTTTTATGGGTGAAGAACTGGAAGATTCGTATGTATTGAAACCTTTTAACGTACTTGATCCACGACCACATGTATTGACCATTATTGGCGGAAAAAATATCAGAATCAAAGATGTTCATATCGGAAATTCGGCTTACTGGACCATTCATTTGGTTGGCTGTAATGATGTTGTAATTAGCGGTATTACTTTGTTGAACAGCTTAAAAGTGCGTAATAGTGACGGTATCGATTTGGATCATTCGAAAAATGTGAGAATCAGCGATTGTTATATTGAAAGCGGCGATGATTGTATTTGTTTGAAAAACAGAAGAGAATTTGAAGAATTTGGAGCCTGCGAAAATATTACTGTGACCAATTGCACCATGACGAGCAGCAGCTGTGCCATTAAAATTGGTTCAGAAAACATGGACGCCATCAGACAAGTGGTTTTCAATAATTGTATCATTAAAAACAGCAATCGCGCGTTGGGAATTCAAAATAGAGATGAAGGAACAGTAAGCGATGTTATTTTTTCTAATATTATTATCGAAGGTAAATTAACGACAGATACCTGGTGGGGAAAAGCAGAACCCATTTATGTAACGGCTTTTAGCAGAGCAAAAGGAAATCATAAAGATGCCAACTGGCGTTTTCCAAAAGGAGCTACAGAAGGAAAAGTAGGCGAAATAAAAAATATCTATTTTTCTAATATTCAGTGTACAGGAGAAAATGGTGTGTTTGTAAGCGGCGAATCTAAAGATAAAATCAAGAACATTGTTTTTGATAATGTGAGTGTTTTTATTGATAAAACGACCACTTTTCCTGGCGGAGTATATGACAGACGTCCCTCTAATGTAGAAGGTTTTGTAAAAGGAAGTACTTCGGGATTTTATTTTGATTCGGCAGAACGTATCAAAGTGCAGAATTGTACCGTACAATGGGGAAAAAATAAACCGGAATATTTTAAATATGCGATCGAAAGTAAAAATGTTGATGATTTAATTGTAACAAATTTAGACGGACAATCAGCTTTTCCTGCTAAATTAGAGGCAGTAAAAAAATAATTCCTTCCATTCCAAAAAATTATGAAAAATAATATCCTTAGAACATTCACCATTTGTATGCTTTTAAGCAGTTTTTATGTAAATGCTCAAAAAACAATTTTAGAAGTTGATGCCACAAAAACCATTACTAAAATCCAGCCTACGATGTTCGGTTTGTTTTTTGAAGACATCAATTTTGCTGCAGATGGAGGATTATATGCTGAATTGATTAAAAACAGGTCTTTTGAATTTGATAAACCTTTGATGGGATGGGAACAGCCCAATACCAAAAGATCTTCTTTGAATAAGGAATCGGGTAGTGCAGCACCAATTAAACTTGAGGCAAGCAATACAGTTTTTTGCAGAGTAGAAATTAATAATGCAAAAGGTTACGTTTTAATAAATGAAGGTTTCAGGGGAATGGGAGTCAAAAAGGAGGCAAAATATAATCTTTCATTAAAAGCAACCAATCACAATTTAGCGATTAAAAAGATTATTATTCAGCTTATTGATAAAGACCAAAAAGTGATTGGAGAAACGAACATTGTTCCAAAATCTGATCAATGGACGAATTATACATCGCAAATTACAGCGACTCAAACCGAAGCAAAAGCAAAGCTGAAAATAACTTTTGAAGGAACAGGAACGATAGATTTAGATATGGTTTCACTGTTTCCGGAAGATACCTGGAAGAACAGAAAAAACGGACTTCGTAAAGATTTGGTGCAGCTTTTATATGATATGAAACCTGGATTTTTACGTTTTCCCGGAGGTTGTATTGTTGAAGGAAGAACATTGTCAGATCGATACCAATGGAAAAAATCAGTTGGAAATGTAGACAATAGAGAGACAAAGATGAACCGCTGGAATGTAGAATTCAACCATAAACAAACTCCCGATTATTTTCAAAGTTTTGGTTTAGGATTTTTTGAGTATTTCCAACTTTCAGAAGATATTGGAGCAGAACCATTGCCGATTTTAAGCTGTGGAATGGCCTGCCAGTATAATACAGGAGAATTGGCACCTATAAACGAACTGGATCCTTATGTGCAGGATGCTTTGGATTTAATTGAATTTGCCAATGGTGCTGTCACGACGACTTGGGGGAAAATCCGTTCCGATATGGGACATCCAAAACCATTTAATCTAAAATATATTGGAGTTGGAAACGAGCAATGGGGACCAGATTACATTGACAGATACAAAGTTTTTGAAAAAGCAATTAAGGCAAAATATCCAAATATCATAATTGTTTCAGGAAGCGGTCCTTCTCCTGCAGGCGAACATTTTGATTTTGCTATGCAGGAACTTAAAAAACTGAATGCAGAATTGGTAGACGAACATTATTATGAAAGCCCGAAATGGTTTAGAGAAAACGCCGGGCGTTATGATAATTATGACAGAAAAGGCCCAAAAATATTTGCAGGAGAATATGCAGCACAAAGTGTTTCAGGCGCAAATCCGAACAACAGAAATAATTGGGAATGTGCTTTTTCTGAAGCCGCTTTTATGACTGGTTTAGAAAGAAATGCAGAAGTAGTTCATTTAACATCTTACGCACCTTTGATGGCGCACGAAGATGCCTGGCAGTGGACTCCTGATATGATTTGGTTCAATAATTTACAATCTTACGGTTCGGCAAACTATTATGTACAGCAGTTATTTTCAACTAATAAAGGAACTGATTTGTTAAGTATTACCAAAGATGGAAAAGCTTTAACGGGACAAAATAGTTTATATGCTTCGGCAGTAAAAGATGCAAACAGCAAAGAAATAATTGTAAAATTGGTAAATACATCCGAATCTGCACAAGATGTTAGTCTTGATTTAAAAGGAGCTAAATTAGGATCAAAAGGAACAATCATTAGACTTGTAAGTTCAAATCCACAAGATGAAAATACTTTTGCAGATCCGAAAAAGATAACTCCAAAACAAAGCGAATACAAAATAACAAAAGGAAATCAGCAATTAAATCTTCCGGCTTATTCGGTAACTGTTTTAAAACTCAAAATGAATTAATTAATTGTAAATTGTCGATTGTAAATTATTAATTGAAAAATACCATGCTTTATCATTTTTTTAAAAAGGTCTTTGTGCTTATTGCTGTAATTACTGGATTTTCGTGTTATGCACAAAATTTAAAACTTCAATACGATAAACCCGCTGTCGAATGGACAGAAGCGCTTCCTATAGGAAATGGAACTCTGGGCGCAATGGTTTTTGGAAGGGTAGATTCTGAATTAATTCAGTTGAATGAAGCTACTTTGTGGAGCGGTGGACCAGTACAGAAAAATGTGAATCCGGATGCTTTTAAAAATCTGGCGCAGATTAGGGAAGCATTAACGAATGAAGATTTTGAAAAAGCTTATAATTTGACTAAAAATATGCAGGGTGCTTACAGCGAAAGTTTTATGCCGTTGGGAGATCTTATTTTAAATCAGAATTTTAACGGACAAAAAGCGGATTCTTATAACAGAAGTCTTGATATTGAAACAGGTTTAGCAGTAACCAATTTTAAAATTGACGGCGTAAATTATAAAAGAGAAATTTTTGCTTCGGCACCGGCACAATGTATTGTTATTAAACTTTCGGCAGATCAGTTAAAAAAACTTTCTCTTACAATTGATGCTTCAAGCCTTTTAAGAAATCAAAAAACAATACAAAATCAGTCGTTGGTTTTAAACGGAAAAGCACCATCTCATTCAGACCCAAATTATATTGATTACAATAAAGAACCTGTTATTTATGATGATGTAGCAGGCTGTAGAGGAATGCGTTTTGAATTGATTATAAAACCAATTATAAAAGATGGAGAAGTAAGTTCTGATGGAAACAAACTAGTGATTAAAAATGCATCTGAAGTATTACTTTTTGTTTCAGCAGCAACGAGTTTCAATGGATTTGATAAATGCCCGGACAGTCAGGGAAAAGACGAACATAAATTGGCAGAAAGTCCAATTAAAAAAGTTGTTGGTAAAAAATATGATAGTTTATTAAAAGAACATGTTGCAGATTTTCAAAATTTCTTTAATAGAGTTTCATTACAACTTAATCAAAAAGAAACCAATAAATCTAATTTGCCTACAGATACAAGATTAGAACAATATGCGAAAGGAGAAAAAGATGCCGGACTTGAAGCTTTATTTTTTCAATACGGACGTTATCTTTTAATTTCATCTTCCCGCACACACAATACGCCAGCCAATTTGCAAGGCATTTGGAACAATAAACTTCGCGCTCCCTGGAGCAGTAATTACACCACAAACATTAATTTACAAATGAATTACTGGCCTGTAGAATCAGGAAGTTTATCTGAATTGTTTTTTCCGCTTGACGAATTTATCAAAAACGTTTCTGTAACCGGAGCCGAAACTGCCAAAAGTTATTATCATGCCAACGGATGGGTCTTGCATCATAACTCGGATATATGGGCAACAACAAATCCGGTTGGTGATTTTGGAAAAGGAGATCCAATGTGGGCAAATTGGTACATGGGCGCCAATTGGTTAAGCAGACATTTATGGGAACATTACCAATATACAGGCGATGTGGCATATCTTAAAAAAGTATATCCAATAATAAAAGGTGCGGCAGAATTTAGTTTAGACTGGCTGCAAAAAGACAAAAATGGTTATCTGGTAACCATGCCTTCGACATCACCGGAAAACAAATATTTTTATGATGGAAAAAAAGGAGGTGTTGTCACGACTGCTTCGACGATGGATATTGGAATCATAAAAGATTTATTTGAAAATACCATCGAAGCCTCTAAAGTGCTCAATACTGATTTAGAATTCAGACAAACTGTAAGCCAGGCGGCAGACAAATTACTTCCTTTTCAAATTGGCAGTAAAGGACAGCTTCAGGAATGGTATAAAGATTTTGAAGATGAAGATCCGCATCACAGGCATACTTCTCATTTATATGCTTTACATCCTGCTAATTTAATTTCGCCGTTAAAAACTCCGCAATTAGCTGAAGCTGCAAAGAAAACATTAGAACTTCGCGGTGATGATGGTACCGGCTGGAGCCTAGCGTGGAAAGTAAATATGTGGGCAAGACTTTTAGATGGAAATCATGCTTATAAATTGTTCAAAAATCAATTAAGACTAACAAAAGATAATGACCCAAAATACAGCAGACATGGAGGTTGTTATCCGAATCTTTTTGATGCTCATCCGCCTTTTCAAATAGATGGAAATTTTGCCGGGACTGCAGGCGTTATTGAGATGTTAATGCAAAGTCAGAATAAAGAAATTCATCTGCTTCCCGCTCTTCCTGATGCCTGGACAGACGGCGAAATAAAAGGTATTACGGCAAAAGGTAATTTTACTGTAGCGATAAAGTGGAATGATGGTAAAATGACCCAAGCAACAATTATATCCAATAATGGCGGTAAATGTTCGGTAAGAGCTGCAGTACCATTTGTAATTGAAAAGCTTAATATCAAAAGTGAGAAATCGTCTATAGGTTATTCTGCAGTATTTGAAACTAAAAAGGGAATTTCATATAGTATAGTATCATCCAAATAGGCTTTCTGTTTCAGTTAAATAATTAATTATAGTTTAAAAAATGAAAAACGAGAAAGCATTTTTCTAATTAATTCAAGTTACCAGTTTAACAATTTAATAAATAAATTGGTTGTAAAAAAATATAATCCCTACGGGATATTTCCAGAGTGTGACTTTTGTTAATTCTACCAATATTTAATTCCTAACGGAGTAATAAAAAATATCTCGGAGAGATTACATATTAGTAGAAATCAATTTATTTGTGCCATTTTTTGTCCCGTAGGGACTACACTTATTAACTAGCAACCTGAATTAATTATGTAATATTTAACTCCTAACGGAGTAATAAAAAATATCTCGGAGAGATTACATATTGGTAGAAATCAATTATTTGTGCCATTTTTTGTCCCGTAGGGACTACAGATTAATTAGCAACTTGAATTAATTACGTAATATCTCTTTTCTGAATAATATTCAATTCCTTATTAAAAGAATTTCTATATTTTTTGATATATTCTGAAGGTTTCATCCCAAACAATTTTACGAACTGTTGACGGAAATAACGCTGATCTTCGATACCAACCTGAGGGCCAACCTGCGCGATGTTAATATTTTCGGTAAGCATAATTACTGCGGCTCTGCGGATCCTGATAGATCTGATAAAAACATTTACGGTTTGTCCGGAAATTGCTTTAATCTTTTTGTAAAGACTTGAATGGCTCATGCCCATGGCAGCAGAAAAACTCTTTAAATTAAATTCGCTGTTTTCAAGATTGGCCTCGACGATTTCGATACATTTATCAAGAAATTCTTTGTATTCAACGGGAACTTTATTGACATTTTCACGAAGTGTAATACTGTCTAAGAAATACTTGCGTAATTGTCCTCTGTTTCGAAGAACAGCATCTACACGCGCCAGAAGTATATCACTGTCAAAAGGCTTGGTAACATAATCGTCTGCACCTTCGGTAATGCTTTGCAAATGAATATCATTGCTGGTTGTAGCTGTGAGAAGTATCACCGGAATATGGCTTAAATCATCATTCTGTTTGATTTTTTTACATAAATCCAAACCGTTCATGCCTTCCATAGAAATATCGCTTAGTACAATATCAGGCATGTGTTTTTCGACAAGTTTTAATCCTTCGAGTCCATTTGCTGCCGAATACACAATATAGTTTTTGGTGAAAAGCTGTACCAGATAATGATTCATTTCCGGATTATCTTCAACAATAAGGAGCACTTTTTTTGTACTGATTAATGCTGACTGTATCGTTTCAGGATTTGAGGGTTGATCGTCACTTTTAGCTGTGTTTTGATTGTCTGCCGGCATTCCTTCCAGAAGTTCACCAACAAGCGGTGACATTTGTGGATGATTTTCATTGATGCTCATTTGTGCAAAATGACTTTTCCCTTTTGGAAGCGTAATAGTAAACGAAGTGCCTTTTCCTAATTCGCTTTTACATTTTATCTCGCCGTGATGTTTAGTCACAAAATATTTGGCAACATAAAGACCTATTCCAAAACCATTGCTGGCTTTAGAATGACCTTGCTTGAATTCTTCAAAAATAGTATCAATATCACTCTCATCAATTCCGCTTCCGGTGTCCGATATAATAATCGAAACATCGGCAGTATTCTCGATAATTTCAATACTTATAGTTCCTTTATTTGGCGTGAATTTGAAAGCATTGGAGATTAAATTAAAAAGCGTAATCTCTATTTTTTCATAATCTCCATATATTTCGGCCGGTGTTTCTTCTTCAATAAACTGATAATTTAAACTTTTAACGGCTGCCATTTGCGTAAAGCTGTCATAGATTTCACGGCACAAACTGTTTAAATTAATCTTAGAAATTTTGAGTTCATCAAGATCTGTTTCGGCTTTTCTAAACAACAGCAACTGATCCGTAAGACTCAATAATCTTTTGGCATTTTTATAGGCAAGATTCAGATCGAGATCATCTTCAGAACGGGTTTTTCTGTCGATTGCACTTTTTAGCGGATTTATAATTAAAGATAGGGGAGTGCGCAGTTCATGAGCCATATAAGTAAACATAGAAAACTGCTTTTCGGCATGTTCCTTGTCTTTTTTATGCTCCATTCGGGTCAGTTTTATTTCATAGCGAAGTCTTTCCTTATTTTTATGATAACCTACGTATGCATAAATTGCACCAATAGCAGCGATTAGATAAAAAGTATAAGCCCACCATGTTCTGTACCATGGCGGAAGGATTTTTACGGTTGCTAATGTTACTTCATTGGTCCAATTTCCAAAAACATCGGTTGTTTTTACTTTAAAAACATACGTTCCTTCTGTTAATCTGGAATAATTTGCTCGGTTGTTTTTTGAAGTATAGTTCCAGTCTTTGTCCCAGCCTTCGAGAAAGTAAGCGGTGTTAATTTTTTCGGAATTGACATAATCAAGATAAACAAAATCAAAACTCAATGCCGATTTTTCATAAGGAAGTTCGGCACCGCTTATCATTTCGAGTTTTTTTTCTGTGATATAAGGACTGTCTAATTTTAAAGGCTGATTGTTTACCAGCAAATCATTCAATAAAAATTTGCCCGTATTTTTTTGTCTTTTATATTGTCAGGATCAAAAACATTGAATCCGTTTATACCGCCAAAAATAAATTCTCCCGTTGAAAGTTCTGTACCTGCATTCCAGCTAAATTGACTGCCCTGAAGCCCATCAGAAACGCCAAAATTTCTAAAAGTATTGTTCTTGGGGTTCAATCTCGAAATTCCGTGATACGTACTCATCCATAAATCTCCTTTTTTATCTTCCAGAAGGCGAAGGATTGTATTGCTCGAAAGGCCGTTTTGAGTCGTGTATTTTTTAGAAGTGCCTGTTTTTGGGTTGAAAAAAGCAGACCGCCTTCGACAGTACCAATCCAGAGATTTTTGTTTTGATCTTCGGTTATACATCTGATAGTATAATCTGAATGGTAGTTTTTTACTTTTTTGGTTTTTGGATCTATTTCAAAAAAAGAATTGAAAGTTCCGCCCCAGATTTTTCCGTCTTTGGTTTCGTAAAGGCAAGTTACATCGCGCAAAGTATTACTGTAGCAAATGAATTTATTTTGTTTTCTATCCAGTTGATATAGCGCTCCGCCGTTAGTAACAGCAAGCCACAACGTTTTTTTGAATCTAAAAACAGCAGCCACGATTCTTGTTCTGCTTTTTTAGTAAACTGATTATAAATGGAGAAATTTTGAATTGCTTTTGATTTGGGATCGATTCGGCAGACTCCGCCTTTCCACATCGCCACCCAAATGGCATTATCAGCATCCTTGACAATACTTGTAACAAAATTGCTCTGAATCTTTTTGCCGGCAGATGAAGCTGTGGAGTAAACGTCGTAGGTATTTTGTTTTCTGTTCCAGTATCGCATTCCGGCGCCATCAGTACCAATCCAGATATTTTTCTTTTCATCTTCGCAGAAAGAAAGCATGAAGTTTGCGGCAGGATCTTCGTCTTCTTTATTGGTTACTGGATCTTTGCTTTTAAAATGATTAAAATCGAGCGGTTTTTCCCCCATCATGCTTACGCCGCCACGCAGGGTTCCAAACCACATTTCTCCGGTTTTGCTTTGGAATATATCATACAAAGATTTACTGTTAAGCAATGAAACCGGACCGCTGGCACGATATAAAATTGGAGCAGTTTGATTTTTTGTAATGGTGTAAAGTCCTGCACCGTCGGTAGCAATCCAGAGTCTGTTTTCCTGCTGAAAAAAATCGCGTACGACTGTTTTTTCAAGAAAGTAATTTTTAGAATAACTATTCAGATTGTCATTATATATATACGCCCCTTCGTCTGATCCAATCCAGAGACCTTCATTTGTTAGTTTAATGCAATTTGCACCTGTAATTGTATTGTTGAGAAGCGTTAGTTTTTCGGATTTAATATCGTACTGACAAAGTCCGGTTCCTGTTATAAAAACGTAGAAGATTTGTTTTTTTGCATTATAAGCTATTGATCTTGCGATATAATTTAATTTTCCGTTGAAGGGGATTGCCGTTCCAATTTTCTCACCTTCCTTATAAAGAACGATTGCCTCTTTTGTAGCGACAAGAATGAGATGTAGAGAATGTACCGCAATGATTTCGTAAGCGGTAACGTTTAAAGGTTTTATTTTTTTATTCGTATCATAATATTGCAGCGGACTAAAAGAAGATCGTTCTGCATTAAAAACCACTGGTCCCGCAGTTGTTCCTACCCACAAATTGTTTTCAAAGTCACCTTCAATACAGCTAATGGCATTTCCCTGAATCGAATTTGGATCGGTATGAATATGGCGGTAAATCTTAAAATCATTTCCGTCATATCGGTTTAATCCATCAAAAGTTCCAAACCACATATAGCCATTTTGATCCTGATATATAGAAGCAACAGAATTGTTCGAAAGTCCTAATGAAATATCAAGATGTCTTATCGGGTAATTCTGTCCAAATGCATTTATATGCAAAACACTAATAACAAGAAAGAACGTTAACTTATTCATAGATTTTTTTATAAAGCATGTTGCTCTTTGATATACGAAAAATAGAAGAGATGTGATCTAAATGCGGGATCAATTTTTATGTGAATATATTTGAAATCTGTATACTTTGCGAAATTAAAACAATTATTATGTAATGTTTAAAAACACTACTGGTTTTTTAGATAGTGATTACCTGTTGGGCGCAATTTTTTCTAACACATAGAAACATAGATTTAATGATTTTGAAAAAAGTAAATCAAAAAAGAAACTAGTTTCTCACACATAGTCCCGAAGCAGAATGTCATTGGTTAAGCTGAAATCTATAAAATTACTACAGTTTAATCAGGAAAATAATTAGAAAAATCCGTTTTTTATCAGCGTTTTAGCTTTAGCGAATCAGTAAAATCAGCGTCTAATTTTAACGCGGATAAAACAGATTTACTTCGTAAAAACGCGGATAAGAACGGATTTTATTTGCAATAATTTTATTTTGTAAAAAAGTAACTTAATGACATTGCCGAAGCATCGCATAGATTTTAATTAGAAAAATCCGTTTTTATCAGCGTTTTCGCTTTAGCGAATCAGTAAAATCAGCGTCTAATTTTGACGCGGATAAAATAGATTTACTTCGTAAAAACGCAGATAAAAGCGGATTTTATTTGCAATAATTTTATTTTCTAAAAGCTTAACTTAATTTTAAAAATAAGATTTTAAGAATTTTTAAGCTGTTTTTGATGTCATAGTGATAAAAAGAACAGTAGCTTAATCAATTACTAAATCTCTTATTTTACCTGTTAATTATTTATATTATCATTTTTTTACAGCAAAAAAATACAGAATATGTTTTTATAAAGTGTCATATGCACACTTTTTACGAAATTGTCCCCTTTTATAAATGAATTTTTCCCTGTCTTAATATCTGGCTCTGTACTTAATTTGCAGAGTGAGTTGATAAGCTATAACGTTTGAGTAATCTTATTTTATTTTTTTGTTCATAGCAAGTCAATGAAAACAAACTAACCAATTATCTTAACCAAAAACACTTTAAACATGACCAACATTCCAAAGAAAATTCACCAGGAAAACTTTCCTTATTCTAAAAAGTGAATAAGCTTACTTAGCAAGGCAGGTTATAATTCTTAAGAAATAATTTTAAAAAACAAGTCTTGTTTCTTTAAAAATTATATATCTCTGCAATCATTTTATGACCACACTTAATTAATAAAATCTAACTTAAACCAACCCAATTAAAAAAGTATGAAAATAATTAAAACCAAATTTTTACTTTTATTATTCTTGCTTCCTTTTTGTGTTTTGGCTCAAAACACGATTAGCGGTGTTGTCCTGGAAAAAGGGACAAAGCAGCCCATACCAGGAGTAAACATAAAAGTATCTGGAACAAATAGTAGTACATCGACCGACTTTGATGGAAAATTTCAATTATCCGGAGTAAAAGCGGATAGTAAAATTACGTTTTCGTATACAGGTTATACCACTCAGACTATCGCAGTTGCCGGACAAAAAAACATAACTGTTTCTCTTGAAGAAGATAATAATCAACTAAAAGAAGTTGTTGTTCAGGTAGGTTACGGAAGCGTTAAAAAGAAAGATGCTACCGGATCTGTTACTGCACTTTCTACTAAAGACTTTAACAAAGGAAATAATATTACTACAGAAAATCTGCTTAACGGAAGAGTAGCTGGTTTAACCGTAAATTCAACTGGTGCTCCGGGGTCTAGTTCTCAAATTAGAATTCGAGGAGGAAGTTCACTTTTTGCAAGTAACGATCCTCTTATTGTCATCGATGGATTACCGCTTGATAATACTACAAATACAGGAGCCTCTTCCTTTTTGGCTTCTTTAAATCCTGCAACCGTAGAATCTATTACGGTTTTAAAAGATGCTTCGGCGTCTGCGATTTACGGTTCACGCGCGTCAAATGGTGTTATTATTATTACCACCAAAAAAGGAAGCAAAACATTATCTGTAGATTATAATGTGCAATATGCTGCGGGTACACTGATTAAAACGGTTGATGTTTTAAGTGCAGATGAATTTAGAGGCGTTATTGCAGACAGAAGAAGCGATGATCTGGATAAACTGGGAACTGCAAATACAGATTGGCAAAAAGCAATTTACAGAAATACCGGAACGGTAGATCAAAGTTTAGCCGTGAGAGGAAGTTTATTCAATATCATTCCAACGAGTTTAACTTTGGGAAATACAGATCAGCAGGGATTGCGTTTAACCAATAATTTTAAAAGAAACACCGTTGGTTTAGTAATGAATCCAACTTTTCTTGACAATCATTTAAAATTGCGACTTTCGGCCAATTATACAAACGAAATAAACAGATTTACAGATGCTGTTGAAGGATCGGCCATTGGTTTTGACCCAACGCAGCCCATAAAAGTGGATGGTGCGCCTTACGGAGGTTATTTTGAATATACTACAGGTGTAGACGCCAACGGAAATTATCCGTTAGTATCGACTGCAGCAAGAAATCCTGTTTCGCAATTGTTGAATACAAACGACAGAGGAACAAATGACAGAATTTTCGGAAATTTTGAAATTGATTATAAATTCCATTTTTTACCTGCTTTAAGAGCGGTTGTAAATGTTGGTTATGATGAATCGAATGGAGACAGAAGAAGATTGGTTGGTGCTGATGCCGGTTCTGCTCCGTCTAACAACAACATTCCGTACGGGACAAATGAATATACAGAAGCAACCAGAAAAAATAAATTATTAGATACTTATTTAGTTTATAACAAAACTTTTAACTCACTTGTTTTTGAAATGACAGGCGGTTATTCGTATCAAAAATTTCAAAGCTCAAAATTTGAAACAGGTAATATCCTAAATCCCGATTTGCCATCAACATATCCTGAAACTACTTTGGATACAGATGTTGTTTTATTAGGATTCTTTGCCAGAACAAATTTAAATTTTAGAGATAAATATTTATTAACGCTGTCTTACAGAAGAGATGGTTCTTCAAGATTTGAAGAAGCAAATCGTTGGGGAATTTCCCATCCGTAGCTTTTGCATGGAAAATCAAAGAAGATTTCTTTAAAGATAATAACACATTATCTGACTTAAAATTAAGATTAAGTTATGGTATTACAGGACAACAGGATATTCCTGAGCCAAACGGATATTTGCAAAAATACCAGCTTGGCGGTGGAAATTCTGAATACTACTTCGGCGAAAGCCCAATTCCGGTTGCACTTCCTTCAAAAAGAACAAACAATTTGAAATGGGAAGAAACCACTTCATACAATGCAGGTCTTGATTTTGGTTTTTTAAACAATCGCTTATCTGCCGGACTTGATGTTTATTACAAAGAATCTAAAGATTTATTGGTAAATGCAGCAATATCTGATGGTAGTAATTTCTCTAACCGCGTGTACCAAAACGTAGGGAGTTTTACCACAAAAGGTGTCGAGTTTACGATTAATGCTAATGCTGTAAAAACAGAAAATTTCAATTGGAATATGAATTTTAATGTCTCTAAATTTGAAAGAAGAATCAAAAATCTGGTAAACGGAAGCGATATCTTTTTAGGAGACAACATTGCAGGAACAGGAACTCCGGGACAAATTTTCAGAGAAGGTTATACTCCTTATTCTTTTTACGTATACAAACAATTATACAACAACGAAGGAAAACCAATTGAAGGCGCTTTTGCAGATTTAAATGGAGATAATATCAGAAATGATGCTGATAAATATATCTATAATAATCCGGATCCTGATTTTACATTAGGATTTGCATCTAACATGAATTATAAAAAATTCGATTTTTCATTTAATTTAAGAGCCAGTATTGGTAACCGAATTTATAATGCCGTAGACGCCAGCAGAGCACAATATGATGCTATGGAAAACGGAGGGGTTTTAAGTAATGTTCCGTCTCAGATAACAGAAACTAATTTTCAAACTACTTCAAATGTTGTATTGTCAGATCTTTATATAGAGAATGCTTCTTTCTTAAAAATGGACAATGTTACGTTAGGATACACTTTGAACAACTGGTTAAACAGTAAAGCATCGTTAAGAATATCAACAGGAGTTCAGAACGTTTTTGTTATTACAAAATACAGTGGTTTAGATCCTGAAATTACCAACAATGGTGTAGACAAAACGATTTATCCAAGACAACGATCCATCTTATTTGGTCTTAATCTTAAATTTTAATTACGATGAAAAAATATATTTTAATAACAATTTTAGCACTGACTACCCTTTTTCAGTCTTGTACTGATGATTTAAATGTAGTCTCAGAAGATGACGATGTTCTTTCTTCGGATGTATTATTTTCTACGCCTGCGGGCTATAAACAAGCTTTCGCAGGTGTGTACGGAAATCTGACTTTAACCGGAGTTATTGGTCCTAATGATTCTTCTTTGGAAGGTGTAGATGCCGGAACAAGCCAGTTTACAAGATGTTTATTATACATGCAGGAATTAACTACAGACGAACTGGTTTGGAGTTATGAAAATGACGGAGGAACCGCAGAATTACAACGTAATATTTGGACCGCTGCAAATCCTGTTATTTTAGGAATGTTTAGCAGAACGATGGTTTCTGTTTCTTATGCAAACGAATTTTTACGTCAGAGTACACCAGAAAAACTAAGTTCAAGAGGTATTACAAATGCTGCAACTTTGGCCGATATAGCACTTTATCGTCAGGAAGTTCGTGTTTTAAGGGCGTATGCGTATTATAACATGATGGATTTATTTGGAAAAGCACCAATGTATACCGAAAATGATCCAGTAAATTTTACCGGACCTGAGTTTAACAGAAAACAATTATTTGATTTTATCGAAACAGAACTTAAAGCTGTTTTACCAGATTTAAAAGCAGCCAGAACCAATGAATACGGAAGATTAGACCAATCTATGGCACGTATGATTTTGGCAAAAATATATTTGAATGCCGAGGTATATATTCAAGCCGATCGTTTTGATGATTGTATTACAATGTGTAATGAAATCATAGCAAGCGGTTATACTTTAAAACCAAAATACCTGGACAATTTTAAAGCAGATAACAATACCTCTGAAGAAATCATTTTCGGAATCCAGTCGGATGGAGCAGTTTCTCAAAACTGGGGAGCAACAACTGTTTTAACAAACGGACAAATTGGTGCCTGGGAAAACAATGGTGCTGATTTTGGAGTTGGGGGCTGGACAGGAGCACTTAGAATTAGAAAAGAATTTGCTCAAAAATTTGACGGTACAAAATTCAGTCAGGATACCAGAAATACGGTAGGAAGAGGAGTTCAGGGCGATCCGGCAAAACAAAGATCAATTGATATTGAAGATATTGGCGTAAAAACACAAGGCTATATTTTATCTAAATTTTCTAATAAAACTACCGCAGGAGTTAGCGGTGTAAGTTCTACTTATGCTGATACTGATTTTCCATTATTCAGATTAGCCGATGTTTATTTAATGTATGCTGAGGCTACTTTAAGAGGTGGAAACGGAACTACGGCACAAGCATTAGAATATGTAAATGCTTTAAGACAAAGAGCTAATAGTAATTTGACCGTTGGAAACATTACTTTAAGCGAACTGACTCTTGATTTTTTAATTGATGAAAGAGCTCGTGAATTACATTGGGAAGCACACCGAAGACAAGATTTAATCCGTTTTGGAAAATATACGGGAGGATCTTACAATTGGGCATGGAAGGGAAATTCTTCAAAAGGAATCGCTATACCTTCTTACATGAGCGTTTTTCCTATTCCGGAAGGATCATTGGGAGCCAATAGAAATTTGACTCAAAACACGGGTTACTAAAACTTTTTTTAAAACATAAACGATACAAAAAATGAAACATATATATAAATTTTTTATAGCTATTACTTTACTTACAGGACTTTGGTCTTGTGAAAACGAAACGGATTTGATGATCGTAGAGCCTCAGGAAGCTGCTTTTTCAATGATTACTCCTGATAATGGTTCTTCGACTATTTTAAATAAAGACACACCTAACAATACTGCCCTGACTTTTACGTGGGAAAAAGTGAGTTACGGAACACCTACTATCGTGACCTATACCGTACAGTTTGCAGCCAGTAATACTGAATTTGCAGCTCCGGTTGATATTACGTCTACAACTTCTACTCACGCCAGTATTACAGTAGCAGAACTTAATGCAAAAGCATTGGAACTTGGTCTTACGGCTGAAGTTGAAGGAACAATCGATGTTAGAATTAAATCAACGGTTGGTACAACACTTTCAGAGCCAAAATTTTCTACGCCAATTACGATTGCACTGACTCCTTACAGAGGTATATTCCCTAAAATTGATTTGTTTTTAGTAGGACCTGGTACGGCTGCAGGATGGAGTGTAACGAGTAACAATATGCCAATTTACAGAGATACAAAAGAAAACGCAAAGTTTTATTATACAGGATATTTTAATAAAGATGGTTTTAAATTAATTGAGCAAATTGGTTTCTGGGCTCCGGCTTACGGAACAAATGGTGCTGCAGTGCAATACAGAGCAACAGAAAGCGATACTGATCCGGGTGTTTTCCCTACGACAGTTGCAGGTTATTATAGTTTTGAAATTAATCTTGAAGAACTAACATATAAAATTGAGCCTTATACAGGACCAATGACAACGTATGCGGTAATTACTTTGACAGGATCGGTATTAACAGGAGATGACGCCGGATGGAATATGGATGTTCCTTTAGTAAAATCTGATTTTGATGGACATATCTGGAAAGTTACTCAAACTTTACAAGCCGGAAAAATGAAATTTAAAGCAAACAACAGCTGGGATGTTAGCTGGGGCGATAATGGTGGAGATATTATTGTTGAGGCTGGAAAATATGAAATCTGGTTCAATGACTTAGATGGTCGTTACACGTTTATACCAACTCCATAATTGAATTAAAAAATATGAGAAGCCTCAATAAGCTTATTTTGAGGCTTCTTCTTTAACATTAAAGAAACTTACTTTTAAATTCAAAATTTCAATCATTATAATTCATCTCATGAAAAAATATATAAAACTTCTTGGGTTACTTGCTATAACGGCAATTCAGTTTTCGTGCTCAAGTAATGATGCTGCAGAGGCGGAAGCGGTTAACCCACCAGATGCGAGTGATACTTTTATCAGAGCATCAGATGTTTCTTTTCTTCCTCAAATGGAATCTTTAGGAACAAAATTTTACAGCAACGGCAAAGCCGAAGAAATGCTTACAACACTAAAAAATGCGGGTTGTAATACAGTCAGAATTCGTTTATGGAAAAATCCTGTAAATGGGCGTTCTGGTTTAAGCGAAGTAAAACAATTGGCTCAAAAAGCAAGACAAGCAGGACTTAGAGTTTGGCTTACGGTTCATTATTCTGATAATTGGGCCGATCCTGCAATACAGACTACTCCCAAAGAATGGGAAGATTTATCTTTTACCGATTTAAAAACGGCCGTTACCAATTATACATCAACAATAATTACAGAAATTAATCCGGATATTATTCAAATTGGTAATGAAATCAATAGTGGATTATTGTGGCCACAAGGAAATTTAATTAGTAACGAAGAACAATGTATCGCTTTATTAACTGCTGCCAGTGCAACAGTTCGCAGTAAAGCGCCAAACACAAAAATAATGATTCATTATGCAGGTGTAAACGGTGGTGCAACTGATTGGTTTTTTACCAAAATGAAAAGTGTTGATTACGACTACATCGGATTATCGTATTATCCTGTTTGGCACGGTAAAGATTTGACAGAAGTAAAAAATACCATTGATGCTTTAGGAGAAAAATTCGGTAAAAAAGTCCTGATTGCAGAAACCGCTTATCCTTTTACCTTATTGCACAATGATCAGACAAATAACATTGTAGGAACAAACGATCAGTTGGTACCGGGATATCCTGCAACTCCGGCGGGACAAAGAACTTTTGTTATGGAAATTAAAAACATAGTAAAAACATCCCAATTCGGACAAGGATTTGCGTATTGGGGAGGCGAGTGGGTTGCTTTTAAAGGACAACAATCTACAAGTGGTTCTACATTCGAAAATCAGGCTTTATATAGTTTTGACAATAATGTCTTATCAGTAATGGAGGCTTTCAGCAAAGACTAAAACATGAGAAATTCACTTAAAATTATATCTTTTTTGATGCTAATTGTACTTGCATTTACTTCATGTAAATCAAAAATGATTAGCGAAAAAAACTCCTTTTCAAAAGGAGCTGATATCGGTTGGCTGCCTCAAATGGAAGCGACAGGTTATAAATTTTATGACGCAGACGGTTCTGAGAAAGACTGTCTGCAATTACTAAAAGACCGCGGAATAAATACGATCAGGTTGCGTGTTTGGGTTAACCCGAATGATGATAAAGCCAGCGGACACTGTAGTCCCCAAGAAACAGTTGTTATGGCAGTTCGCGCGCAAAAAATGGGAATGCGTATTATGATCGATTTTCATTACAGCGATTCCTGGGCAGATCCCGGTAAACAAAATAAACCTGCTGCATGGGCAAAACATTCTTTTCCGGAATTGTTAACCGATGTTTATCAACATACTTATGATGTTTTGCAACTGTTGAAAAAAGCAGGAGTAACGCCGGAATGGGTTCAGGTTGGAAATGAAATTCCGAGTGGTATGCTTTGGCCGGAAGGACATACAGATAATTTTAATCAGCTGGCACAATTACTTGATAAAGGATATGAAGCTACAAAAGCCATCGATCCAAAAATTAAAGTTATTGTTCATTTAGACGAAGGAAATAAAAGTGAAAAATTCAGATGGTTTTTTGATAAAGCGACTGAAAATAAGGTAAAATATGATGTAATTGGTTTATCGTATTATCCGTATTGGATCAAAACCGATTATCAAAGCACCATTTTAGATTTAGAAAATAATCTAAAAGACATGGCTTTCCGCTACAATAAAGAAGTTATGGTGGTCGAAGTGGGTGGTGATTTTGAACAAGTACAAAATACCAAAGAAATGCTTGAAGCCACTATAAAAGCTGTAAAAAGCGTACCCAATAATAAAGGTTTAGGCGTTATTTATTGGGAACCACAAGGCGAAAAAAGCTGGAGCGGTTATCAATTGAATGCCTGGCTTTCTGACGGTAAACCTTCGCCGGCATTGGATGCTTTCAAAAATTAAAAATTAAATTTTACCATTAAGATATTAAGTTTCATAAAGCTAAATGATCTTAAGCCAGATGGGAGTAGCATAAAAAGAAAATTAAACACATAGAAACATAGATTTTATGTTTTTGAAAAAGATTATAGAAAGAAGCTAGTTTCTCACACATAGTCCCGATAACTATCGGGATTAATGCAAGTGAAACGCCTTTTTTGAGTTCAATACTTCTATGTTTCTATGTGTTAAATATAATTGCGCTCAACTGTTTATCTTAATATCTTAATGGTGAAAAAATAAAATAAAAAATGAAATTAATTTTTAGATCAATATTATTCGTATTTCTACTGGTTTTTTCGTGTGGAAAAATGATGTCACAATCAACAACTGTTATTTTAAAAGACAACTGGCGTTTTTCTGCAGCCGTAAAAGAAGATGCGTTTTCTGTAAATTTTGATGCTTCAAAGTGGGAAAAAGTTAGCGTACCGCACGATTGGGCGATTTACGGACCTTTTGATAAAGAATGGGACAAGCAGGTTTCGGCAATTGAACAAAATGGAGAAAAAGTTCCTACTGAAAAAACAGGTCGTACAGGTGCGCTTCCGCATATTGGTACAGGCTGGTATCGCAATACATTTTCTATTCCTGAGTTTAAAAAAGGTAAAAAAGCACTTCTTATTTTTGAAGGCGCGATGAGCGAACCTCAGGTTTATTTAAACGGTAAAAAAATAGGAGAGTGGGGTTACGGATACAGTTATTTTTATATTGATATTTCTAAAGATTTAATAGCCGGATCAGAAAATATATTAGCAGTAAAATTGACCAATATGCCATTTTCTTCAAGATGGTATCCAGGAGCCGGTTTATACAGAAAAGTAAGTATTGTAGTAAAAGAAGAAGAAAACTTTGTACAATGGGGAACTTTTATTACAACTCCGGACATCAAAGAAAATACTGCTATTGTTGATCTTAAAGCTGAGGTAAGTGGCAATAATTTGTCGATGATAACTCAAATAAAAGATGCAGCTAATACTATAGTAGCAACACAGAA
The DNA here is from genome assembly GCF_979258275.1 of Flavobacterium sp. AC274. Classification (NCBI taxonomy): domain Bacteria; kingdom Pseudomonadati; phylum Bacteroidota; class Flavobacteriia; order Flavobacteriales; family Flavobacteriaceae; genus Flavobacterium; species Flavobacterium sp. AC274. The sequence goes on from NZ_OZ409852.1 coordinate 2,681,819, forward strand.
AGCTATAGAAATCAAAGATGGAAAATTTCATCAAACCATTTCTGTTGCCAATCCTCATTTATGGAGTCCTGAAACGCCTTATTTGTATACTGCAGTAACAAAATTATATGCAGCTGACGGAACTTTGAAAGACGAACAAAGTATAAAATTCGGTATCAGATCTATTAAATATGAAGCCGATAAAGGATTTAGTCTTAACGGAAAAGTGACAAAATTTAAAGGAGTTTGTCTTCATCATGATCTTGGACCTCTTGGAGCAGCGGTAAACAAAGCCGCACTTCGAAGACAGCTTACAATTCTGAAAGATATGGGATGCAATGCGATTCGCAGTTCTCATAATATGCCCTCTTTTGAACAGCTTGAATTGGCAGATGAAATGGGATTTATGTTTCTGGCAGAAAGTTTTGATGAATGGGCTAAACCCAAAGTACAAAACGGATATCATCGCTTTTTTGAAGAATATGCAGAAAAAGACATTGTAAATTTAGTGAGAGCTACACGAAACCATCCTTGTATTGTCATGTGGAGTTCAGGAAATGAAGTTCCAGATCAATATGGAGCGGAAGGTTTGACCAGAGCTAAATTTCTGCAGGATGTTTTTCATAGAGAAGATCCTACACGCCCGGTAACGGTAGGAATGGATCAGGTAAAACAGACTATGGCATCAGGTTTTGGGGCTTTATTAGATGTGCCTGGTTTAAATTATAGAGTTCATCTTTATGAAGAAGCTTATAAATCATTTCCACAGGGATTTATTTTAGGTTCAGAAACAGCGTCAACAGTAAGTTCAAGAGGAATTTATAAATTTCCTGTTGTACAGCAAAAAGAGAAACAATACGATGATCTTCAATGTTCGTCTTATGATCTCGAAGCTTGCAGCTGGTCGAATGTTCCGGATGAAGATTTTGTGCTTCAGGATGATAAACCATGGGTTATTGGTGAATTTGTCTGGACTGGTTTTGACTATTTAGGAGAACCTACGCCTTATGATGAAAAATGGCCGTCAAGAAGTTCTTATTTCGGAATCTCTGATTTGGCAGGACTTCCTAAAGACCGTTTTTATTTGTACAGAAGCAGATGGAATACGAAAGATACAACGCTTCATATTCTGCCACATTGGAACTGGAAAGGAAGAGAAGGAGAAATTACTCCGGTTTTCGTTTATACGAACTATGACAGTGCAGAACTTTTCGTAAACGGAAAAAGTATGGGCGTTCAGAAAAAAAACAATTCAACTCCGCAAAACCGTTATCGCTTAATGTGGAATGATATAAAATATGAGCCTGGAACGGTAAAAGTTGTAGCATTTGATTCAAATGGAAAAATAGCTGCCGAAAGCGAGGTTAAAACTTCGGGTGATCCTTATAAAATCATTCTCGAAGCAGATCGTAAAGTTATCAAAGCGGATGGCGAAGATATCTCTTTTGTAACCGTTTCGGTTGTAGATAAAAACAGAATTCCATGTCCTACAGCAGTTAATGAATTGCAATTTAAGGTAACTGGCGCTGCAACATACAGAGCAGCTTGTAATGGAGACGCAACTTCATTGGAAATATTTCACGAAAATAAAATGAAGCTTTTCAGCGGTAAATTGGTTGTTTTGGTTAAAGCAGTCAAAACTGCAGGCGCAATCCAATTGGAAGTAACCGGAAAAGGGCTTCAGAAAGGTAAAATAAATTTAAAGTCAGAACTTTAATTGGAATATTGTAATTGTAGAAAAAATGATTTTCCTTTTCAAAATTACTCATGATGTTTTTAGATTAGTTTTTACATAGTAACTAACTGAAAAAGAATATAAAATTATAAATTGGGAATAGTAAAAGAGACGACCAGCAGGTCGTCTCTTTTGTTTTTATCAGGTAGTGTTTCAGATTTAGTGATATGAGATTTTATATATACTATAAAAACATTTATTTTAATTATTTTCAAAAATAAAAAAAGTCACTTTTTACCTTAAAAAAACTCTTAAAAGAAAGCTAAAATTTTAACAATCAATTATATCTATTTTATTAGATTTGTTAAAAATTTATTAGAATTATAATAATAAAATTCACACGATAATGTGTATTGCTTTTGATTCTATTAAATTAAGATATCTACTTAAAAATCAGTCTTATGTTAAAAAAATTGTTGTACTGGCAATCTTAATTTGCAGTGCGTGCCAGACAACCCAAATTAAAAATGAAGAATATAAATTTTCAGCTTCTGTTGTAGAATTAGGGAGCATTGGAACATCGAAGTTATCTTACAATCAAAATAAATTTGAAACTAAAGGGTTGCCAAAATTAGAAAATAATATTCGTGTAGAAATTGGTGTTGTTCCTTATAATAGAAAATTGAATAAAATTTATAAGTCTAAAGCTAAATACAATCAAAATCAGACAAAAGTAGCTTTTATAGATAGTTTACCTATTAAACCTGAATTAGTGACTATAAAAATTTTAGACATTGCAGGATTGACGAATGAAATAAATGCCGATTATAATACTGATATTTTAAAACTATTAATAAACACTCAAAAATCTAAAATAGTTTCAAGTCTTGCCGTTAGTTTATCTACTGATGAAATTGCAAAAATAAGACAAGCAGATGCTTTTTATTTAACTAATAACCAGTATAAAAAATATACAATTGCTTTATTTAAATCAGGAAAAAAAATCGATGCAATCAGCATAAATCCGGAGACAATTGTGGCGTATCAGGTCAGTTCTTTTTGTTGGGCTACCTCAGGTCGCGGAAATTGGTATGTGGCCGATATTGTTAGTGAGCACAATAGCTGTGCGGGAACAACACAATCTAAAATAAGTGAAAAGAAAGTTAACAAAGACTTATTTGATATGTAATTGTTACTATCTGAATAAATAGATTTTTAAAATCTAAACAACAATTAATTTATTATGAACAAAATTACCTTTTATAAATTCTTTACTTTTTTAGTGATTTTTAGTTTTATTTCCTGCGAAGAAATATTGCTTGTTGATGATATTTCTAAAGAAGAAGTTTCACTTACTGCACCTGCAAATAATGCTGCTTTGTCATCATCTGGTGTTGGTTTCTCTTGGGAGGCTGTGGAGAGTGCAGACAAATACCAATTGCAAATTGCAACTCCAAATTTTGATGCTCCTCAACAAATTGTACTTGATACTTTGGTTACAAAAAATTCTTTTACACAACAGTTAAATATTGGTAAATATGAGTGGCGTGTAAAAGCTGTGAATAGTGCTTATGAAACTGCTTATGCTAAAAAAAGTTTTGAAATTTTAAACAACGATGATTTTCAAAACAATACTGTTGTTTTATTAACTCCTTCCAACAATTTAACTACGAAGACTGCTTTACAAAAATTATCCTGGGATGCCATTATTGGTGCAACCAATTATCAGATTCAGATATTAGATGAGAATAGTACTGTAGTAAAAGAACAAAGTATAGAAACCACTTTACTAAATTTTACTTTTGACGAGGGTAAATATACATGGAAAGTAAGAGCCAGTAACGGAACTGCACAAACATTATACACTTCACGATTGATTTTAGTTGATAGTAAGGCTCCAAATACTCCTACATTATCAGCTCCTGCTAATGCAAGTACTACCACAAATACGAGTATCAATTTTCAATGGAGCAGAACTCCTATTGCCGGAAGTGCAGAAAAAGATAGTATTTATGTTTACAAAGAAAGCGCTTTAACCAATTTAAGCTTCAAAGACAAAGGTAACAGCCCATACAACAAAACGCTTATTATAGGAACTTATTACTGGTTTGTAAAATCATTTGATGAGGCGGGAAATGAAAGCGCAAGAAGTACGGTTTTTAATTTTACGATCAATTAAAATTTTATAGATTACTTAAAAGGAAATTTAAAACCAGAATAAATATACCAAAACCAAAAAATCAACCTATGATTAAAAATCTAAAATTTTTACTTATTACTGCATTAGTTTACATTCCTCTGTTTATAAACGGTCAGACAACACCAATTGCCGGAGATTATAAAGTTATTGACATTGGAAGTAATGGCGTAGGTGATTATGTTAAGAACCTAATTTTAATTCATGAAATGTACAATGGCACCTTAATAGGAAGTAATAATGCCGTGGGAACAATAACTGCCTTTCGAGGTACATCAGCTTCTTTTAACAGAACAAATATCGTACAAATTAATTCTTCATCTGCATATAATGGAACTTTAGCAAGTATACAATCAATAGATAACAATGCAAACTGGAAATTAAAAACCTGCATTTATAACGGAAAAAAATATCTTGCTTTAGACGTTCCTTATTCACCGGCTTATCATGATTGGGGTTTTAAATTTATAGGATGGATAAAATCTACAGGTGAAAATATGAAATCTGTAAACTACGAACAAAATGGACAAGCTGTAAATGGTAACATTCTTTCTAATATAGAAGATTATACTCCAAATATGGATGAAACCCATCAGGTAAATAATTTTTTAATATTAGGCAATAATGTTGGTATTGGCACAACAGCTCCAGATGAAAAACTAACCGTAAAAGGAAAAATCCATACACAAGAAGTAAGAGTTGACATGTCTGGACCGTTAGTTCCTGATTATGTTTTTGCCAATGATTATAAACTTAAAACATTACAGGAAGTTGAAGATTATATTAAAGCAAATAAACACTTACCGGAAATACCATCCGCACAAGAAATTGAAAAAAATGGTTTGATGTTGGCGGAAATGAATATGAATTTGCTAAAGAAAATGGAGGAAATGACTCTTTATATGATTGAGCAGAATAAACAGTTAAAAGCCTTAAATGAACAAGTTATTTTTCAAAACAAGGAAATACAATTACTTAAAAATAAATAATCTGCATAAAAACAACAACCTAAAAACCAACCAAATGAATTCAAATATTAAAAAATATATATTTATTGTTCTATTTGCATTTTTTATGACTACTTGTGCTTTTTCACAAAATGATATAAACCAAAATGGTGTTAAAACAAGTGTAATAGTAGGGCTATCAGCTGATGCAGCTCAAGCAAAAAGGTATGAATTTGCTTCGATTGGATATAACTCTTTTCATTGGCAAAATGGAGGACTTATGATCATAGAACTTTTTCAAACATCTTACGGAACCGGTTATGAAAAATATGTTGTAGAAAACGGCTTTGGACAAGGTGCGAACTATGGCTCACCAGTTGTTAAATTAGTCGATTCATACGGAGCATATCATTCTGGAAAAATTACTTTAGGAATACCAACTGATTTATCAACAAGTGTTGGAGGTTACATCAACAAACAACTTCCTATATTTTTAGATGTTAGGGATTATGCGAGCTATAGAATCAAAATTACTTATTTGCAAGAAAAAGTAGATACAGTAACAGATATTAATCAAATTAAAATTAATCAAAGTCCTATCGCTGTTAGTATTCCAGATTTTTCACCTTCAGACGCTTTAACTTACAATTTAAAAATAAGCGGACCTGGAAATCATTATATTCAAAATGGAAATGTAGGTATTGGCACAACAGCTCCAGATGAAAAACTAACAGTAAAAGGAAAAATTCACACACAAGAAGTACGTGTTGATATGGCGGGACCGTTAGTTCCCGATTATGTTTTTGCCAATGATTATAAACTTAAAACTTTACAAGAAGTTGAAGATTACATTAAAGAAAAAAACACTTACCGGAAATACCATCTGCAAAAGAAATTGAAAAAAATGGTTTGATGCTAGCTGAAATGAATATGAGTTTGTTGAAGAAAATGGAGGAAATGACACTTTATATGATTGAGCAGAATAAAAAAATAGAAAATCTTGAAAAGAAAATTGAAACCATTTTAAACAAATAAATATATTAAAAATGAAAAAAAACTTACTCTTAATTATTCTAATTATTTTCTCATTTACAAAAATCTATGCAAACTCCAATAATAATAATAATAATAATAATAATAAAGTAATTGCATCTGAATATGAAAGCAGCATTACTTTCCCCGCAGGATATGTAATTGGTGATTATATTGAATTTGTAGGTGTAAGTCCATTATCAGCAGGTGCAAGTGGTTATTATGAAATCTCCATAAATTATACAAGAGGCAATGTGGCATCTGCAGCAACACATGTGGCTTCAATATCACATTCAAATCCTGCATTATGGAGAGAAACCGGGCGCATAAACAACAATCCATATGTAGGAGTAGGAACTAATTTTACAGTAGATTGCAATACTCAATATGGCAATCCTCGCTTTAGAATAAGAGCAATTGGTACTTTAGGAATAAATACTCCAATCACAGTGTATATAAAAGTTACGTCTTTAAATACAAACCAATCCTATACTGCTTTAAGTGCAATAGGAAACGATTTGACCGTTTCAAAATTTATTCCAATGACATCTGATTGGGATTTATATGTTGGAAACGTTTTTGTTGCGGATGGTGCTTCTCTTGCTATTAAAGCTACTCAAAACGGAAATGTTGGTATAGGGACTGCAAATCCAACCTCAAAACTTACAGTAGCAGGAAATATTGCTTCTCGCGAAGTAAAAGTAACAGTAGATGCCGGAGCCGATTTTGTTTTTGAAAAGGATTATGATTTACCTTCTTTGGATTCTGTGGATAAATTCATTAAGGAAAATAAGCATTTACCTGAAATTGCTTCTGCCACTGAAATGCAAAAAGACGGAATTAATTTATCTGAAATGAATATTAAGCTTTTACAGAAAATTGAGGAATTGACGCTTTATATGATTGAGATAAAAAAAGAAAATGAAGCAATGAAAAAAGATATTAGAAAATTAAAAACAAGATAAATCGTAAACATGAAGAAAATAGTATTAATAGTTGTTTTATTTATTTTTTCAAAAAATTGCTTTGCCCAAGTATCAAGCAGTTTTATTGTAAATGGTGATATTGACAAATTTTATCCGGTAACTTTTTATGATGGCGGATGGCCGAATAATGTTCCAACAAATCTAATATTAGGAAGAAGTAATGTACATGGCGATTCTAGCTGGAGAGGTTCATTAATGGCTTCTTTCAACTTTCATGTTACGAGTTGGGGCCATGGTTCTAACTTTATAAATGCTGATATTATACCCTCAAACCTTGGTTATCCTAATTTCACAACTTTTATAGCAGGTTGGAGAGATGCTACAATAAATGGTGGCTGCTATTGTATTATTATTTGGTTAAGAGGTGGTGGTACAACTTATAATTATCATTCTAACTATGCAGTAAATCCAACGGTGTATGATGGAATTCAAAACACATTACCTTACAATGAACTTAATGGCCCCGCACATAGTTTTAAAACAACTATTGAAGAATATGCAACTACCACAGGAACATACAACAATAGAAATGCTTATTTTACTGCAAATGTTGGTATAGGAACTCTTTCACCAGATGAAAAACTAACAGTAAAAGGAAAAATTCACACACAAGAAGTAAGAGTTGATATGTCTGGACCGTTAGTTCCTGATTATGTTTTTGCCAATGATTATAAACTTAAAACTTTACAAGAAGTTGAAGATTACATCAAAGAAAACAAACATTTACCGGAAATACCATCTGCACAGGAAATTGAAAAAAATGGTTTGATGCTCGCAGAAATGAATATGAGTTTGCTTAAGAAAATGGAGGAAATGACGCTTTATATGATTGAGATGAAAAAAGAAAATGATTCTCTTAAAAACAATCAACAGATTTTAGAAAAAGAATACAGAAAATCGAAAACAAATAGAAATGAAAAAAATAGTATTTGTAAGTATATTCGTTTTTTTATAAAATACAGCTTTGCACAATCAAATAATTTTATTGTTGGTGGTGACTTAGATAAATTTTACCCCGTTACATTTTATGATGGTGGTTGGGGAAATAATGTACCAACAAATTTAATTATTGGCAGAAGTAATGTTCATCTTGATTCTCTATGGAAAGGTTCTTTAATAGCAACTTTCAACTATCATGTATCAAACTATGGGCACGGCTCAAGCTTTATTAATTCAGAAATCAACACCTCAGCAGGCTCTAGTGGTAACTTCATATCGGGATGGAGAGATGCAACTGCAAACGGAACTTGCACTTGTATTATTATATGGCTACGTGGTGGTAACACTACTTATTTTTATCAATCAAATTATTCTACAAATCCAACAATCTATGATGGAGTACAAAATGCATTGCCATACAATGAAGTGAATGGTCCTGCACATAGTTTTAAAACAACTGTTGATGAATATGCTACAACTACAGGTACATACCAAAACAGAAATGCTTATTTCACAGGAAATGTTGGTATTGGAACAACAAATCCAACCTCAAAACTTACGGTTGCAGGAAACATTGCTTCACGCGAAGTAAAAGTAACCGTTGATGCTGGAGCAGACTTTGTTTTTGAAAAAGATTATGATTTACCTTCTCTGGATTCTGTCGATAAATTCATTAAGGAAAATAAGCATTTACCGGAAATTGCTTCTGCCACTGAAATGCAAAAAGATGGTATTAATCTATCTGAAATGAATATCAAGCTTTTGCAAAAAATTGAGGAAATGACATTGTATATGATTGAGCAAAATAAACAATTAAAAATACAAAACGAACAAATTCAATTACAAAATAAAGAAATACAATTATTGAAAAACATAAATTTAAAAAATAACGCCAGTAAACATGATTAACAATAAACAATTGATCACATTAATTATTTTTTTGTGACCTTAAATATTTTCTCTCAAATAAATTTAGATCAAAACGGAGTAAAGTCAACAGTTGTTGGACCATTATCTGCTAGTAATGATCAGGCAAAAAGATATGAAATCGCTTCCATTGGTTATAATTCCCATCATTGGCAAGCGGGAGGACTTATTATTATAGAGCTTTATAACGAATACTATGCCACTGGTTATGAAAAATACATTATAGAAAATGGTTACGGGCAAGGGAGTGAAGGATCTTCTGCAGAACTCAAACGAGTAGACTCATACGGATTAATTCATTCTGGTAAAATTCTATTAGGTTCTCCTATAAATCTGTCTACTAGTGTAGGAGGTTATATAAACAAACAATTGCCGATTTATTTAGATTTGAGATATTATGCACGATATAAGGTTAAAATTACTTATTTGCAACAAAAAGTTGATGTTCTTACAGATGTCAATCAAATTCAAATTAATCTTAATCCGGTAGGGGTTAATATCAACGATTTTCCGGAATCAAATGTTTTAAACACTGATTTAAAAATAACTGGATTAGGAAATCATTATATTCAAAATGGTAATATTGGTATTGGAACAACAAATCCAACCTCAAAACTTACAGTAGCAGGAAATATTGCTTCTCGCGAAGTAAAAGTAACGGTTGATGCCGGAGCTGATTTTGTTTTTGAAAAAGATTATGATTTACCATCATTAGACTCTGTCGATAAATTTATTAAAGAAAATAAACATTTACCAGAAGTTGCATCTGCTGCTTCAATGCAGAAAGATGGAATCAATTTATCTGAAATGAATATTAAGCTTTTGCAGAAAATTGAAGAGTTGACGCTTTATATGATTGAAATGAAAAAAGAAATAGAAACTTTAAAAAAAGATAAAAAATGAAAAAAATAATATTTCTACTGCTTATAATAATATCATTTAATGCTTTCTCTCAAATTAACTCTCCAAATGGTAGTAATGTTTTTACTTACAATGGTCTGGCTGATGTTATTTTTAGATTTCCAGAAAGAGGATCAGGGGGAAGAGCATTTGTACACGATAATAATAATATTTTATCATTAAATTATAGCGAAGATTTTACCGGAGGGACTAGAATTGGTAAAGATGTTTATTTTAAAGATGGAGGTAATTCTTATATTTATAGTGGGAATTTTGGTATTGGCACCAACAATCCTAGCGCCCCTCTCACTGTTTATGGCAAATCTCATTTTTTTCCAGCTAGAATTGGAAGCGGAGATGGCAGAGTTTTAGAAATTGGACATACTGCTAGTTTTCCAGCTTTTCTTGATAATAATTATCCTGTTATCTTAAAAACAGGAGGAGGCAATCAGCCTTTAATTTTAGATGCTGCAAGAGTTGGAATTGGGACAGCAAATCCTGATAGTCAATTAGCGGTAAACGGAACAATCCATTCGAAAGAAGTAAAAGTTGATATGCTAAACTGGTCTGATTTTGTTTTTAGAAAGGAATATAATTTGCCAACACTTCAGGAAGTTGAAAAACATATTGCTGAAAAAGGTCATTTAGAAGATATTCCTACTGAAAAAGAAGTTTTGGAAAATGGAATTAATTTGGGCGAAATGAATGCTAAATTGCTTCAAAAAATTGAAGAGTTGACTTTGTATAGTATTCAGCAAAATAAAAAGATTGAAGAACAATCAAAAGAGATAGAATCTCTAAAAGGTTTAGTTTTGCGAGTTGCCAAAATTGAAAACGAATTAGGTACAAAATAAAGTTGTAATGAAAAATAAAAAAAACATATACATTCTTTTGCCTTTGGTATTATTAGTTTGGGGTGCAGTTTTATTTCAGGTTTTCTCGTTTACAAAATCAGATGAAATAATTCCTATCACGAATTCAGAATTTACCATAAAACCTCTTAAAATAAATCGAAGACAATCTTTTGCGATAAATGTTAATTATAGAGATCCATTTTTAGGAAAAGCGTATGTTGCCCCAAATACAGCTGTAGTGAAAGTAAATCACACAAAATCAGCTAAAATCGTAAAACCTAAAGAAACTTTAGTGTGGCCTACCATTCTTTACAAAGGTATGATATCTGATACTAAAGCTAAAAACACAATTTTTATGTTAATTATTGACAATAAAAATTATTATATGAAAATTGGTGAAACTGAAAATGAAATTCTTTTAAAAAGTGGAGACAAAGAATCTGTTTATGTAAAATACAAAGGCAACCTCAACATTATAATGTTACAAGATTGAGACTGAAAATTAAATCGGGTGCCTTACAATTTACTGTTTTTGTAGCAGTATTAATAGCTCTGCTTTTAGCTGGGCTTATTTTATATGCCTATACTTTTGTTTACATGAAAGAGCAGTCAAAAGGGGCTATCGAAAACATTCAATTTTCGGATATTGGTATACAAAGTTTATTAGAACAACAAGAACTCAGTACTGATACGACCCAAATTGATTTTATCAAAAAAGAAAATCAGATCATTAAAAACCATTTATCTCAATGGGGAATTTTCGAAAAAGGAATTACTGCTACTCAATATCGAAAAAAGAAATTTACCAAAATAGCGATTATTGGTTCCCTTATTAATAAAGATGAGTCTCCAACTTTATTTTTACAGGAAACATATAATGCCTTAACGGTTGTTGGCAATACAAAAATTAAAGGAAATGCTTATTTACCCACTCAGGGAGTAAATTCTGGGTATATAGCCGGAAATAGTTATTACGGATCGGCGCTTATTTATGGTAATATCAAAAAAAGCAGCTCTGAATTGCCAAAAATCAATCAATTTATTTTACAAAATATTGAAAACTATCTTAAAATATATAAACCTGAGAATGAAAAAGATTATATTCATTTAGATAGTAATTTACGTATTATCAATTCATTTAAATCTTCGACAAAAAGTTATTACTCTATCAATCCAATAACTCTGGACAACTACATTGCCGGAAATATCATTATAAAATCTGAATCAGCTATTAAGGTTAAAAAATCAGCTTTATTAAAAGATGTGATTTTAATTGCTCCGGTAATTGACATTGAAGATGAAACCTCTGGAAATTTTCAGGCAATTGCCTCAAAAAAAATTACTGTTGGAAAAGCCTGTAAACTAAATTATCCTTCGGCTTTAATATTGTATCAGGATAATAAAAATAATGCGAATGAAGTTTCAAGTGACCCTTTAGATAATAAAATTTTTATTGATTCTAATAGTATAATTAGAGGAGCTGTATGTTATTTTCAAACTAAAACAGTTGCAGACTTTCAAACTCAAATTGTGGTAGAAAAAGATGCTAAAATAAAAGGCCAGATATATTGTAATGGAAATTTTGAATTACGAGGAACAGTTTCCGGATGTGTTTATACCAAACAATTTACAGCCAATCAATCAGGATCTATTTTTGTAAACCATATTTATAACGGAACTATTGAAAATGAAAATATTCCAAAAATCTACGGTGGAATTATTTTGGATCAGGAACCTAAAACTGTTTTGCAATGGTTGTACTAAAAAAGATAAAGTCGGCAACATTGATAGAGGCTCTAGTTGCAACAGTTTTAATTGTGATCATATTTGTAATTGCTAGTCTGGTGCTTAATAATCTGGTTTTAAATACTTTTTCTAAAAATACCCATGCCATAGAAACCCGAATTAATGAACTTGAGTATGAAATTCAGAATAACAATATAAAATTACCCTATGAGGAAAACTATAAAAATTGGGATATTAGTATTGCTTTAGAAGCTGTTTCGGCAAAAAAAATAATTTCAATTTCAGCTATAAATAGTACTTCTAAAAAGGAAATTTTAAAACAACAGATACTATGGCAGCAAGAAAATTAAAATCATTTACACTGGCCGAATTATTAGTTGTTATGATTATTACAGCAATTGTAGTTGGTATGGCCTTTACTGTTTTGCGTATTGTGCAAAAACAGATTCACTCCATTCAAACCAATTTTGATAAAACAAGTACACTGGCTCTGTTTGAGCAAAAACTATGGCAGGATTTTAACGAAACAAGCACCATAATATATGATAATCAAAACCAAACTTTAATAATGACTTCAGAAATAGATACAATAACTTATCTGTTTAAAGAAGATTTTAGCATGAGAAATTTAGATACTATTAAATTGAAAATTGATCCCAAAAATGCTTTTTTTAAAGGAAAAGAAGTTACCAAAGGATACATTGATGCGATCCGTTTGTCTGCTGAAACTTCCTTGCCCGATTATGAAATATTTGTTTCAAAAAAATGATATAACCTTTTTTATGAACCAGGAAGATGGCCTTTAAAATAGAAAATGTACCAAATAAAAAAACTGTTCAGTCTAAAGATTCGGGTAGTATAGAAAGCCTGCTAAAAAAGGAAATTACTCTTTTTGGCGACAGTTTTAATAATAAAAAAAACAGGCCTTTTATCAGGAACTTTCTGTTTTGCTAAAAGCCGGAGTTAGTTTTAAAGAAGGATTATCCTTAATTGTTGAATCTTTAAAAAAGAATGCTGATAAAGAATTAATTCAGTCTATACTAAATGATGTTGTTAACGGAAAACCATTTTCGGATGCTTTACAGACCTCAAAATCATTTACTGAATATGAGTATTATTCTATTCAAATTGGTGAAGAAACAGGAACTACAGCACAGGTTTGTCAGGAACTCGGTCATTTTTTTGAACGAAAAAATGAACAAAAACGCATCATCATTGCCGCTCTTACTTATCCTTCTATTGTATTAAGTACAGCAGTTTTGGTTGTGGTTTTTATGCTAAGTTATGTTGTACCTATGTTTCAGGATATCTTTAAACAAAACAATATGGAGCTGCCGTTTTTGACTCAGGTAATTGTTAAACTTTCGGTTTTAACCAAAACATATGGAGTTTATTTTTTATTGGGAATTGTACTGTTTATTTTCTCAACTCAATTTTTTAAGGATAATGCCAAATACAAAAAAGCGCTGCATTATTTTTTGATTAAAATTCCGGTAATTGGCCCTTTTATGACCAAAGTTTATTTGGCACAATTTACACAGGCAGTTACATTATTAACTACAGCCAAAGTTCCCCTTTTGAATAGTATACAAATGGTCAAAAAAATGATACGTTTTGTTCCGTTACAAGATGCTTTGGAAAAAGTAGAGGAAAGTATTCTGAAAGGAAATAGCTTAAGCTCAAGTTTAAAGAATAATCCTCTTTTTGATAACCGCATCATATCCCTGGTAAAAGTAGCAGAAGAAACGAACCAAACTGAATATGTTTTTAAACAGCTTAGTGAGCAATATAACCAAGAAGTTGTACAGCAATCTAAAATTATGACTACTGTTCTGGAACCTTTTATTATTCTTTTTGTTGGGGTTTTGGTTGCTGTTTTGTTGGTAGCGATGTATTTGCCGATGTTTCAGTTGAGTAGTGCGATTGGTTAATATATTTATTATTAACAATGAAAAATCTCTTTGTTAATATTTTACAATCAAATTTAACACTTTTTAATCCATCATGAAGTATACTTGTATTTTCTTACAAAAAAATCTATAATTAAAAAATAAAACAACTATATAATAAATTACACAATGAATAAATTAACCATAAAGAATTTTGAAAAATTTCTATATTTTATCGTTTTGTTTTGTCTTACCTTACAAAATGTTCTAGCACAGAGTAAGGTAGCTCCTAATGTGACTCCTCCCTCCCCGGAAGCTGCTTCATTAGGAAAATTTGTAGAGGTGCCAGTTTCACATTATACAGGACTACCAAATATAAAAATTCCACTTTATACTATTGAATCAGGTGAAATAAAACTGCCCATAGAAATCTCTTATCATGCCAGAGGTATACAGGTAAGTGAAATTGCTTCTCAGGTAGGTACAGGATGGACCTTAATGGCAGGAGGAGCTGTTATAAGACAAGTAAGAGGTCGGGCTGATGAGACACCATTTGGTTATATTACCGAAAATTATTATAGTACTTTTTTTACTTCACGTGCCACAAGAGAGCAAGTTTTAGCAGGAGTTTCAGCAGGAACAGGAGACCAGACCATTGATTTGGAACCGGATGTCTATTTCTTTAATTTTTTAAACTTTTCAGGAAAATTTATTTTCGATCAAATTACGAAAAAACCTGTGATTCAAAAATTTAGTGACTTTAAAATTGAACCAGTTTATGAAACTGGGTACTATATAAAAGGATGGGTTATTACAGATAAAGATGGAATAAAATATTACTTTGGTACATCACAAGACGGTCTAAGGACTGCCATTGACAAACCTAGTGGGGTTTCTTCATATCAATATCTTTCACAAGCTGGAGGCCTGCAGCAACCAACAAGTGGTCCAATTAATAATAGTGCATGGCAACTACTAGATATTATAACACCTAGTGCAAAACACATAAAATTTGAATACGTAAAAGATAAACCTGTATATTTTGTAAAAAATTCTGATGAAGGAACAAGTGGTAACATAACTTCCAGTTTTTCAAAAATGTTTATGGACCAATGTCATATTAAGACTATTTATTTTGACAAAGGAAAGATTGTTTTTACTAAAGCAAGTATAGCCCGGGAAGATTTAACATCAAGCTTTGCATTAGAAAAAGTAGAAGTATTTGGAAGCGATAATGTTCTAAAAACCAAACATGTTTTTAATTACAGATATACTAATAGTGAAGACATTAATTCATTGGATTTTTTAAGAACTTCTGAACCTCAAGCGAAAAAAAGATTGTTTTTAGAGTCAATAATTACTGAAGGATCTGTTGCATCAACTAAGGACAAAAAACATTCATTTATCTATAATGCCGAGGTCTTGCCTAACAGGTTTTCAACAGCACAAGATAGTTGGGGCTATTATAATGGTAAAAGTAACGGCACATTCTCATCATTTTTTGAAAATGATAACAGGCAGGTTGATACCATTAAATCTGAGGCAGGAATGCTAAAGAAAATTACATATCCAACAGGAGGAACCGCAACTTTTGAATACGAACATAATAAAGTTATACCTGCAAGATTTTACAAGGATTTGCTTACTAATCCTAGTACTCCAAAAGTACCCAGAACGTTTAGTATGTTTAAAGATCCGGAATATTATGCCAGCAGAGTATATAGAAAAACCTTTACGGTTAATGGAGACCCATTAAAAAATATTACGCTTTATTCCAATATTAATCTTGGTAGTAATGCCGGATCCTGTAGTACAACATCCAATAATGCAAATTGTCCTTTTGATGTATATGTTTATCAGACCAATCCAAGAGGTTTGGTAGGTAGCTTGTACACAGGTAGTACAGGATATATAATATTGAAGCCTGGAGAATATGAAGTTGAAGTAAGACCTAAAACGCTTGCAGGCCATAATCCGGAGGATTACGAAAATGATGCTTTTTGGGTTAGGTTAAATTGGGAAGAATTTATAAGTAATGAGAATGAAATATTATTTGCAGCCGGAAAAAGAATTAAACGAATAGTTTGGGATGACAATTTGGGTGGTTTAACCTATAAAACCTATAAATATCTGGACAGTTCAGGAAAATCTTCAGGGAAAACATTTTCGATACCTAATATGTATTACATCTCTCGTGTTGTAAATGGCATGCCTGTTATTGATATGTTTGGAGCAACGGCAGGAAGTCCTTTGACTAATTTTCAAGGTAACTCATTAGGGTATTCTTTTGTAACAGAAATTGATGGAGAAAAAAATAATAACATTGGTAAAACAGAATATACTTTTACAATGCCTGAAGATACCGGTGATTATTATAAGTTTCCGTACCATGCTCCCACTGATAATGAATGGTTAAGAGGAATGCCATTGAATATTAAATATTATTCACATGATTTAAATACTTATTCGCTTGTAAAGGAAATCACTAATAGATATTTATATGGAGGTGAGGCTTTTTCTCCAATATATTTTACAGAAATGATTGATCCGGATCTTACTTATTTGTATTTAAATCATAGAAGGAAATTTAGTTTTCCTCTCATTCTTTTTATTAAAGATGAGAGTTTAGAGGGTAATGCAGCGTACAATAATCCAAACTCTTATAAAACTTATTATACAACCGGAGGCCCAGTTGATCTTTTAAGTAGTAAGGAAATAGAGTACATGAAAAATTCAGTTGAGTATCAGGTTAGTACTGAATACACTTATAATTACGATTCTAATTATCAAGTAAAAAGCACGCAAACTAAATCTTCAAACCAGAAAATTTTAGAAACAAAATATTTTTATGCATCAGATTCTGAAATGGCAAGTGAACCTTTTAGAAGCGAATTGATAGCTAGTAATAGAATAGGAATGCCATTAGAAACTCAAAATAGTAATAACAGTATAAAAGTGTCTGATCAAAAAACAATTTATGATAAAAGTGTATCAACAAGCAATTTATTGTTGCCTAGATATGTATTAGGAAACAAAGGACCAGCTATTTTAAATATTGCTACAGATAGAAAAATAGCATTTGATCAATATGATAATAAGGGTAATATATTACAATATACTATTGAGAATGGTAATCCGGTTTCAATTATCTGGGGTTATGATAAAACACAGCCTATTGCCAAAATTGAAAATGCGACAAATGCACAGATAGCAACAACATTGGGAGTTTCGGATATAAGTGTTTTAAACGAAACCAATTTAGCTGCGATTAACAACTTAAGGACCTTCCTGCCTAACAGCATGGTTACAACTTATACTCATATTCCGCTTGTTGGAGTAAGTACCATTACCGATCCCAAAGGAGATGTTATGACTTATACTTATGACAGCTTTGGAAGACTGCAATTTGTCAAAGACAAGAATAACAACATTTTATCAGAGAACCAATACAATTACAAACAATAATAAACTAAGAGCATCATGAATAAAATAGTCAAACTCCTTTTGGTTCTATTGTTTCCCGTTATAGTAATTGGTCAGACACAAACCCAAAATTATATTAAAACCACCACTTATAAAGCTCCTTTTTTAGAAGCAGAAAGACCTCTGAATCCTACACCGGCTCAGGCTGCTCAGAATATTACCTATTTTGACGGACTGGGAAGACCTATCCAGCAAGTTGCAGCACAGCAATCCAATTCAGGAAATGATATTATTACCCATATCAAATACGATGGATTTGGCAGGCAGGTTGAGGAATATCTTCCGTTTAAATCTTCCAATGCCAATATGGCTTTTGATCCCCTTGCAGAAACAAATGTATTGTCTTATTATGCAAACCCCAATCCTGCCGTTAACGGAAATCCATCACAGGAGGCTACAACAAATCCTTTTAGCCGAAAAGAACTGGAAGCATCTCCTCTTAATCGCATTTTGAAACAGGCTGCACCGGGCAACGACTGGAAATCCGGATCAGGACATGAAATAAAAATGGACTATCAGGCTAACACAGCCAATGAAGTGATATTATTTACGGCCAGTACTACCTGGAATGCCAATCTGGGATTATACTCTATAACACTTTCCGGTAATGGATACTATGCAGCCAATGAGCTTTATAAAACCATTACCTATGATGAGAATACTGCCCCTGTGCCTTCTGAGACCAACGGATCAACAGTTGAATTTAAAAACAAGGAAGGACAGGTTATCCTGAAAAGAACCTATGGAACTGTTGGAACCGGAACTGTCAACGAAAAACATGATACTTATTATGTCTATGATGTTTATGGAAACCTGACGTATGTAATTCCGCCCAAAGCAGCTGATTTAATTGGTACAGCAGCCAGTGAGGCTGATCTCACATCAACAGCGGTGATTAGCTCAGGTAACACTTTACACCTCAGGGCAACCAATTCCATTACATTAAAAGACGGATTCCATGCCCAGTCAGGCAGTGTTTTTTCGGCGGTTATAGATAATGGCAGCCAAAGTGTTCTGGATAATCTATGTTACCAGTACAAATACGACTACCGTAATCGATTGGTAGAAAAGAAACTACCGGGCAAACAATGGGAATTTATTGTCTATGATAAACTGGACAGACCTGTCGCTACAGGACCTGCCAACTCTCCTTTTTCGGATATCACATCCGATGGATGGGTCATTACAAAATATGATGCCTTTAGCCGTCCGGTATATACCGGGTGGATGAACGGGACTGCTGCTACTACTGCCGGAAGAACAGCATTACAATCTGCCCAGAACGATCCTGCCCTTAGCGTCATTAATGAAAGCAAGCAAACCAGCGGAAGCCTTGACGGTATAGCGGCCTATTACAGTAATGTCGTAGCTCCTACGAGTTTCAAACTTCTTTCGGTAAATTATTATGACAACTATACTTTTCCTGGTGGCATTATATTGCCCACAAGTATAGAAGGACAAACTACCTTAACAACAGATCAGGTAAAAGGCCTCACAACAGCTTCCTGGACAAGAATACTAACTACAAGTGGTATTGCCTTGGGAGAAACTACTGCCACTTTTTATGACGCCAAGGCAAGACCCGTTCGCGTCTTTACACAAAACTATCTGGGTGGTTATACTTATACAGACAGCAAACTGGATGCTTTTTCGGGACAATTGCAATATAGTATTACAAGACATAAAAGGACAGCCTCTAATGCTGAACTTATGACAAAAGATGCTTTTACCTACTCGCCTCAGGATCGTTTGCTTACACAGACACATCAGATTAATGGAGGTGCAATTGAACTTATTACCAGCAATGCCTATGATGAATTGGGGCAGTTGATTTCTAAAAAAACAGGTAACAACATTCAAAATATTAATTACACATATAATATTCGTGGATGGCTGAAAGACATCAACAATGTAAATGCACTTACCCAGGGCAGTGATCCTAAAGATTTGTTTGCTTTTAAAATCAATTATAACCTGCCAACTTCGGGAATTACCGATGTAAAACCATTATACAACGGAAACATATCGGAAACCTATTGGGCAACCAATTCTGATACAGGGATTATAAGATCTTATGGATATCGTTATGACAATTTAAACCGATTGAAAGATGCCGTGTTTAAAAATGCCGGTGCCCTGACCAATACCTATAACGAGGCATTAATTTATGATAAAAACGGAAACATCCTAAGCTTAAAACGTAATGGAGTAAATAGTGGAAGTTTTGCTCTTATTGATGACTTAACATATAGCTATGCAGGCACTAATAACAGCAATCAGCTTATGATGGTAGCCGATAATGCCCCAACAGCTTCCAAGGCAGGCGGTTTTCTGGACAGCGCTTCAAATGGGGCAGATGATTACAGCTATGATGCCAATGGGAACATGACAAAGGACAACAACAAAAACATCACCTCTATCGCCTATAATCACTTAAACCTGCCGGTTAAAATTACCTTTGCCTCGAGTGGGAATATTGAGTATATTTACAATGCAGCAGGGCAGAAGGTGCAGAAAATCGTTAATGAAACAGCAAAACCTGCCATAACAACAGATTATTTGGGAGGTTACCAGTATGAGAATGCGACATTGAAATTTTTCCCGACAACTGAGGGCTATGTAGAACCTTCTGGAAGTTCTTATAAATATGTATACCAATACAAGGACCATCTGGGCAACATCCGCTTGAGTTATGATAAAAATCTTGTCATTCAGGAAGAAAACAACTATTACCCTTTTGGGCTCAAACACGAAGGCTATAACAATGTGAAAAATGGTGTAGAGAATAAGTATAAGTATAATGGTAAAGAACTGCAAGACGAACTGGGGCTTAACATGTACGACTATGGAGCAAGGAATTACGACCCTGCGCTTGGTCGCTGGATGAACATTGACCCATTAGCAGAGCAAAGTAGAAGATGGTCGCCATATAATTATGCTGTAAATAATCCAGTCTTTTTTATAGACCCAGATGGTAATTCTCTAGGACCAGGTCCAGCTTGGTTAAGAACAATTCAGTTTGCATTAAGACACCCAATTATTGCTTCGCAAATCGGACAATATGAAAAAGGGTCTAGTAATATTTCTACAAATGCAACTCGATTCGCCACTACTGGAGGAGTCTTAGAAGGTTCTAATGGTGGTAAAGACGGTGTAAGAGATGAAGGGTCACAAAATGGTGCATTTAGGCATGTGCTGTGGCAAGCAACTATTGCATCTAGATTTGGCTCATTGATAGCAAAAGAAGTTGGCGATGCTCATGAAGAAAATCCTGCAGCCCCAACTGGAGCATCTGTAGACGCTGTTTTGTCTCGTGTAGATGAAAGAGTAGATTTGTCGAACAATATAATAGGTAGAAAAATAGGGGAAGATAATCCCAAGCTAGGAATGAAAGAGTTGGCAATGGTAGTATTA
This sequence comes from Flavobacterium sp. AC274, assembly GCF_979258275.1. Classification (NCBI taxonomy): domain Bacteria; kingdom Pseudomonadati; phylum Bacteroidota; class Flavobacteriia; order Flavobacteriales; family Flavobacteriaceae; genus Flavobacterium; species Flavobacterium sp. AC274. The sequence continues at coordinate 2,702,787 of NZ_OZ409852.1, forward strand.
GAAACTTTTCGGACAGAAGGTTTGTACACGGCAACAAAGAGAAGTTTTGGAACTAGTGGAGAAGGAGAAGGATATGCGATTGGAAAAACTAAATTAACAAATGAACAGTATGAACAATTTAAGGAACTTTTGAGTAAATTGAATAACAACGGTAGAACTGAAGAACAACAAAAGGCAATTGATGCATTTTGGAAAAAAGAATCAGAAAGACTAGATAAACAAATGAAATTCATTAGGGGATAAAACAAAGAAGATATGAAAAATAATTTTTTAATTTTTGTTATAATTTTAATTTTTAGTTGTCAATCATGTAACCTTGCACAAGGTGATAAATTAGATAGTTATGTTAAAACTGTATATTCGAATTGTAAATATAAATGTGTTTTAAATTTCAATAATCTTTTTGATTATGATAAATTATATATTTTTAGTGAAGGAGTATCAAACGAAGATGTTAGTAAAATAATCGGATTTAAATATGACGGAGATAAAGATATATCCCGTCTCATATTATTTGTTAAAAATAAAACAATAGTATATGAGCAAAATTTAATTTTTAATGATTCAGAACCTTATAAAGTTTTTTTCGTGACAAATAAAGAATATTTCGAAAATAATGTAGAGTTTTCCTTAGAAAAAGATGAAGATATATTCATTCTTAAACCTATTCAGAAATAGCTGTATATTAATTAATTTCTGAATCAGTTGAGTCGTCCTAAAATAGATTGACGATTTTTACAATACTAATTAAAACCAGTGAAGTTACTTTCACTGGTTTTTTCATATACAAAATTAGGTGTTTTCATTTTTAAACTTAAATGTGGTCCCCGCTCCTCGAAGAGTTCTAATGAAACGCTGTGCTAACGCCCGCTCCTCAAAGAGTTCTAATGAAAAGCTGCGCAAATGTCTCTGACTTTGCGCAATTTTTTTATGTTCTTATGAAAATCAAAAATTAATAAAAGTCTCCGACTTTTTACGATCATTTCTTAAAAACAAACAATGTATGGTAAAACTATTATTTTGTAAGAAAAAAAACTTAAAATGAAAGAAGGTTACGTAATTCGGGATCAAACTTTACCACATTTTATAACGCCAACAGTCGTAGACTGGATTGATGTTTTTACACGACAAACTTATAGAGATATCGTGATTCAGTGTTTAGATTATTGTATAAAAAACAAAGGAATGATTTTATACGGTTATGTCATTATGAGTAATCATATTCATTTAATAGTGCAGTCAGAAAATGGGAAATTATCTGACTTGATAAAGGATTTTAAAAAGTTTATAGCGAAATCTATTTTGGATAAAATAAAAAACAGCCCTGAAAGCAGAAAAGAGTGGATGCTCGAACGTTTTAAATTAGCGGCTCAAAGTCATCAGAGAAATAAAGAATTTCAGTTTTGGCAATACGGAAATCACGCTGAAGAAATTTACACCAATAAATTTATGTGGTCAAAATTAGATTATATACATTTAAATCCTGTTAGAGCAGGACTGGTTGCAAAAGCTTCAGATTATATTTATTCTAGCGCCAACAATTATGTTAATGATTACGGATTGTTAGCGATTGAAAAAGCTGATAACCCTGTAATTAATGTTTTAGATTCTAAATCATTTACGAAATATAATCTGTATTAAAATTTAGTTTAAAGTCGGAGACTTTATGAGGTTTTGGTTTTTTGAGAAATATTTGTTTAAAATGGCGCAAAGTCAGAGACATTTGCGCAGCGATTACAATGAACACTTCGAGGAGCGGGGGAGCAGGTGGTCAAACATTTGTAGCTACAGGAGGACCAACAGCTTTTACAGCAGCAGCTAAAGGCTCTGTATATGTAGAATTTCAAGTAGCTACTAATAGTTTATTACAAGGCGGTGTTCAAGGCTGGTTTAAGACGCTTGGTCCAAACGCAGGAAGAGCAATGCAATCACAACTTGCGAAACAAGGAGGGCAAGTGATGCCTACTATTCAAAAACTTACACCTATATTACAAGTAAAATAAAGAAGAATGAAAGAAAAGGAAAACTTATTATGGTTTAAAACAAATTTCCAACCTCTTTTAAAAGAATACGACGTAAAAAGTCGCTTTTACGAGGAAGGAGATTTTGGAAGTTTAGATCAAATAGAATTTAATTCCCCAGATAAAGGAGGAAATTTAGACTTATGGGGAACAGGCTGGATCGGAATATTTCTTTATGATTATAAAAAAGAAAAAGAAATAATTAATGTATTATTGAAGCCAGATCAAATTCAAGAACAAAAAGAATTTTTAGATAAATTAAAAACACTTTTATAAAATAAAATCCCCATTTGGGGATTTATTTTTTTAATATATCATTATAAATTTTATAATTTTCATCATCAAAACAAACAAAAATTATTTTCTTTAAAGAATTAAAATTATCATTAAATGATTTTATAGATCTAATTGCGATATCTGCAGCTAGAATTTTGGGAAACTTATAAATGCCAGTGCTTATGTTAGGGAAAGCAATTGTTTCTATATTATTTTGCACAGCTAAATTTAATGAGTTTTCATATGCTAAACTTAATAAATGAACTTCATTTTTATTTCCATTATTCCAAACTGGACCTACAGTGTGAATAACAAATTTCGCGGGCAATTTTCCTGCTGTAGTGATAACAGCTTCGCCAACATTGCATTTACCTTGTCTATTTCTTATTTTTTGACATTCCTGCAGAATTTCACTGCCACCTGCTCTGTGTATTGCGCCATCCACTCCGCTACCTCCTAGTAATGAACTATTAGCTGCATTAACAATTGCATCAACATTAATTTTAGTAATGTCTCCCTTGATTACCTCGATAATAGTTTTCATGTTTTTTTTAAAGGATGTAAAAATACAGACATAAATTTATTAAATATCACTTCAAATTCTTCTTTTTTCTTTGTTTTAGATCTTTTTGTACATGGGAATGGATACGGTTTTTGAATTATTATTAGCTTGATAAATAGATATTTTTAATAAATTAAAAGTTGATGGGGATTAGCAATTATAGTTCATTCTTTTATTTTCATGATTCAAAGGTTTGTGGTTTTATCGTATTATTGTATATGAATAAAAATATTGAAATTTAATTGTTTGAAAGAACACTAAATACGAATAAATGGCAGTATCAATTAAAGAGGCCCCGCTCCTCGAAGAGTTCTAATGAAACGCTGTGCTAACGCCCGCTCCTCAAAGAGTTCTAATGAAAAGCTGCGCAAATGTCTCTGACTTTGCGCAATTTTTTTATGTTCTTATGAAAATCAAAAATTAATAAAAGTCTCCGACTTTTTACGATCATTTCTTAAAAACAAACAATGTATGGTAAAACTATTATTTTGTAAGAAAAAAACTTAAAATGAAAGAAGGTTACGTAATTCGGGATCAAACTTTACCACATTTTATAACGCCAACAGTCGTAGACTGGATTGATGTTTTTACACGACAAACTTATAGAGATATCGTGATTGAGTGTTTAGATTATTGTATAAAAAACAAAGGAATGATTTTATACGGTTATGTCATTATGAGTAATCATATTCATTTAATAGTGCAGTCAGAAAATGGGAAATTATCTGACTTGATAAAGGATTTTAAAAAGTTTATAGCGAAATCTATTTTGGATAAAATAAAAAACAGCCCTGAAAGCAGAAAAGAGTGGATGCTCGAACGTTTTAAATTAGCGGCTCAAAGTCATCAGAGAAATAAAGAATTTCAGTTTTGGCAATACGGAAATCACGCTGAAGAAATTTACACCAATAAATTTATGTGGTCAAAATTAGATTATATACATTTAAATCCTGTTAGAGCAGGACTGGTTGCAAAAGCTTCAGATTATATTTATTCTAGCGCCAACAATTATGTTAATGATTACGGATTGTTAGCGATTGAAAAAGCTGATAACCCTGTAATTAATGTTTTAGATTCTAAATCATTTACGAAATATAATCTGTATTAAAATTTAGTTTAAAGTCGGAGACTTTATGAGGTTTTGGTTTTTTGAGAAATATTTGTTTAAAATGGCGCAAAGTCAGAGACATTTGCGCAGCGATTACAATGAACACTTCGAGGAGCGGGGGGGTATTGATCCTGATGGAATGGAAGCTCAACAAACTTATGCTCATAATAGTCAAACCATAAATGGCAGACATCAAATGTGGTCTGATCGACATCAAGGATCTTTTGCCAATGAGAGTAATAATTCTATGTTTGAAAATCCAGAACTGCCAATGGATATATTAGAAACATCAAGTGATGATAATAGAAATAAATCTACTGTAATAGTAGATGAACTTGAGGAAATTAATCTAAATATTCTAGAAAATGATATTGCAGAAAACAAGGAAAATTGTTGTCCAGACATCGACCCTGGGCCTGCAATAGTTGCAGGAGGTCTGACTTTGGCTACTTACATTTCAATTGCAGGAGCTGGTCCACAAGGGGTTGTGCTAGAACCTGCCGCTGTAGTTGTTGCAGGTGGATCTATCATTGTGGGAACTGTTGTATCACTTTGGCACAATAGTGTGAACTACGATGCTCCGAGCACCAATGCTACCGCGGGCACAATGCCGTTTGCTAAATCAAAACCAGGAAAAGCTGGTGAAGTAAAAGGCAACGAACATACATCAGGAGCAAGACCAAGTACCGCAGGAACCCATGAAAAAGGTCAGACTAGAAAGCAACAAGTAAATCGAGATAAAAAAAGACAAAATCCAAATTGGAAAAGTAATAAATAATATATTAAATTATACTGTTATGAATATAGGTTTAACTTTAATCTTCAAGGAAAAAGACAATAAAATAATATCAGGTATTCTTAAAAGTTTAGTTGTTGATGTAAAAATCGAAGACTTTAGAAGAAAAGTAAGGAAACTAGGGAGAAAAATAGCTGAACATTATAGTTATGCATTTTTAGGTATTAATGATGTATTTGTTGTTTCCGGAAATATTAAACAAGGGGAAATATTAGGTAGAACTACCTATTATGATTTTGATAATACTAGTAGTGCAAAAAAACTGAGAGGTAAATTATCCACAGCTTTACATAATATTGATAACGAAATAAAAATACTTAAATGCTCATTAATTTATTTATGTAGAAATCAAGAAAATGAAGAATTTACAATAACTATTTTAACTATTTTAGAAAATCAAGTAGAAAAAATTGAATTATGCGCCTACAATTTAGGCAATGATAGCATCTTTAAAAATAAAATAATTAAGATATCAAAAGATAATTTAGTTAGTTTAGATTTCATTGGAATTGAAAGTGTTGAAGCCATTGAATCTACTGATTTAGAGTTTAGCATTTTTGAAACTTTATATTCTGATTTTGAAACTTTAGAATTATTAAAGGATGAAATAATTTCGGAACAAGATTTAGATATAGAATTGAAGGATGTCTTTTTAATCTAGTTTTATGTCAAACAAAATCCCGCTATCCGAAGAGTTCTAATGAAAAGCTGTGAATGTCTCTGACTTCGCACCCGCAAAAAGAATCGGCAAAGCAATTAAACTAGAAAAGCCATTTCGTTAAATGAAGTGGCTTTTCTAGTTTCGAAGAATCTAATCTCTTTTTAATCTTTCAAGAGCTTCTAATCTCTTATTCTGCTGTTCAATAACCTTTATTAATTTATCAGTTTTCTTATCCTGCTCAATGGCATACAAAGTCAACGCTTCTATTTTCTGCAAAAGTTTAGCATCCATCTCTCCCAAATTGATCCCATTTTTTAAAACTTCTTCTTCACTCGGAATGTCTTCTAAATGCCCATTTTTAATGATATGTTTTTCTACTTCTTCCAGAGTTGGTAAACTGTATTCTTTTTTAAACACATGATCTGGCCAATTCGATATTTCAACTTTTACTTCCTTTGAACGGATTGTACCATTTACAGCTAATTTTGTATTTGGTGTACTGGTACCAATACCCACATTGCCTGCAAAAAAACTAATGATTTATAATCAATACCATTATATCGTTGAATGAACTCTTGATTTATACCACTGTTATTCCAAATAGTTTGTAACTTAAGATTATAGTCTACATTACTAGTTGACCACTTTTGGGTATCATAACTTCCTACCAGAGGCAAGGGAGAATAAATATCTAATAAAGCCAATGGTGATGCTGTGCCTATTCCTATATTACCTCCTGTAGCTCCACTAATTACCAAGGCATTATTAGCAATTTGCATCCCACTGCTATCGTAAATTTGAAAATGAAGACTCTTATCATACACATTATTTCCATTGTTTATTTGAAAAGCATAAGCGCTATTATCGAATATTTCTCCAGTTGCAGATTCTCTATTAAAGGCTAAAGATCCAAAATAAGAGTTTGTACCTGAACCAGGATGGATACTCACCCCTGTAGTACCTAATCTTATTGTTAATCTGGAATTAGGGCTTAATGTTCCAATTCCTACATTCTTTCCATCAGTAGGGAAAACACTTTGGGCAAAGTTAATTTGTGTGGCAAATGCCACAAGCAGTAAAATAGTCTTATTCATAATATTATTTTTTTCTATTTTTTCTATTCTTTTTTTCATGTCTGTATTTTCCTTTTTCAGCTCAATCATATAAAGTGTCAATTCCTCAATTTTTTGAAGCAATTTAGTATTCATTTCACCCAAATTAATACCGTTTTTCAAAACATCTTCTTCACTTGGAATGTTTTCTAAATGACCTTTTTCAGTAATATGTTTTTCTACTTCTTGAAGTGTTGGTAAATTGTATTCTTTTTTAAATACAAAATCTGACCAATTCAACATATCTACTTTTACTTCTTGAGAATGAATGGTACCTTTTACATCTAGTTTATTTAGCGGATTTATTGTTCCTATACCTACATTACCATTTTCTAAAGTTGAAATTCCTGAATTACTAAAAGATGGTAAGTATGAGCAAACAATCCACCAATCTGAGCCTGATGATTTATATTTATCAAACTCTGATTGACTAACAACTACAGAACTGTAAGTAGAAAAATTGTTGTCTACAAATGTTTGATCAAAATAATTACCCTTTACTGCAGCTTGAGGATGCCAAGATGAATTAATCTGATGATTAGCATTGTATTCTAAATCATTTATTCCATCCCACTTAATTACATAAACAGAAAAACTTTTGCCAGGGTTTTTTGCTGCTACAATTGCATAACCGGTAGCTCTTGCATTTTGTTGTTGTATAGCAGACAATGTTTGTGCATTCATGCTAGTAATAAAAACCAAAAAAATACATGTTTTTAGATATAAATTTTTCATATTTACGTTTTATTAGTTAGTTTTGAAATTGTTTTTTCAAATTGTAATTGTTTATTTTTCATCTCTGTATTTTCCTTTTTTATCTCAATCATATAAAGCGTCAATTCCTCAATTTTCTGCAAAAGCTTAATATTCATTTCAGATAAATTGATTCCATCTTTCTGCATTGAAGCAGCAGATGCAACTTCTGGTAAATGTTTATTTTCTTTAATGAATTTATCGACAGAGTCTAACGATAGTAAATCATAATCTTTTTCAAAAACAAAATCAGCTCCGGCATCAACGGTTACTTTTACTTCGCGAGAAGCAATATTTCCCGCTACTGTAAGTTTTGAGGTTGGGTTAGCAGTTCCTATACCAACATTACCATTCGTACCAATAGTCAATAAATCTACAATATTTGATATTGAGTTATGAGGATTAAACGACAGCTTAAAAGCATCACTAAGAGTTGGATTATTCCATCCAAAACTTAAAATAGCGTCGGATGAACCACTATGTCCAAGTCTTATTGATCCACCATTAAAATCATTAAGTTTAAAAACGTGTAAAGCATTTAAGGCATTATTTGTACCTATACCAACATTACCACTTCGATTTATAGACATAAGAACTTGCTCAGTTTCTGTATTAAGCTCTCTTTTTAACCATTGAAAAAGAGGTAAACCCTCTCTGGAATCAATTCTAAATCCTGCTCCAATATATTGTAAATTTTTATTAGGCTCTCTAAAATTTAAGCTCATATTTAAGAGTGGAGTGTAACCTCCTACAACTTCTGTCATTAATCCCATTGGAATTAAAGAATTTGATATTTGAATGTTGCCATTAACATCTAAGTTATTCAAAGGGTTTTGAGTTCCTATTCCAACATTTCCTGTAGTTGGAAAAACATTTTGGGCAAAATTAACCTGTGCGGCAAATGCCACAAGTAGTAAAAAGTTTTTTTCATAATTAGTTAAATATTGTTGGTTATGATGGTAAGCTGATTTTAAGCTCCTTTATTTTTTTGCATAATCACTTCTACAAATAACTGATCTGTATTGGTTTTATAGTTTTTCTTTTTAACAAAGTTCAGGTGTTTTATATTTCCTAAGGATGGATTGTTTTCTATTGTATTAAGTACAGCTAAACAACCATTAAAAGAGCCTTCTAATGAAAATATATAGCTTGTTGTAGTAAATCCTTTTTGTGATATTGTATGTGGTTCCTGAAAGTCTACAATCTTTAATTTATAACTATCGCTATAAGAAGTGAGTTTTTTTAGTAAATCATTTTGAAAGGATTCTGAAATATTTACATCATATTGTGATAATATCTGGTCTAATTGCTTTTCTTTTTGAATTAATTGACCAACCAATTTTGGCATATTACTATCTGCAGCTATCTCTTGCTGCTTCGCCTGATATTCTTTATAGTAATTAATTGTATTTGATATTGCAAAAGAATAGCAAACATAAAGAACTATTACAAAACCAACTAAAAGCAATTTATTTTTTTATTCAGCGTCATTTATTTCAAAGTTAATTTAATAGAAAAAGCGGTTTCATTAGCATCATTTTTTCCAAAATGGGTTATTAAAACTTTATCTACCCACTTTAGTTTTTCTATTTCTTCGACCCAATTTGTAAAAGATTCATTTGCGATTGTTGTTCCAGAGATAGTAATAATTTTTTCCTGAGCAATAATTGGCTCTTCAGCCTTTACTTTTTTCTCTAAAGGATTAAAAGTTAGTTCGGTTAATAAAATAGAAGACGGAACTTTGTTTGCAATTTCATTAATAATTAATGAGCTTTGTGAAGTCGTTTTTCCGCTAATGTTTTTAACTTTTTCTTCTTTTACAATAATTCTCTGTTTTATTTTGGTAATATCTTCAATTGAGGATTTATTTACTAATAAAGTCTCTGAAGTTTCTTGTGCGAGTTTATAATAATGTGAGAAAAACATAAAATTAAAAACCAGAATAACTAATATAACAGCAACCATAATCTTGATTCCTTTATTGAAAAAAGTTTTTTGATTATAATTATCATATAAAGCATTGCTATAAAATACAATTGACCCTGTATTGAATGTCGAATTCATAATTAGGCGCAAAAGTCCGGAAAAAGCAAGTAATTGTCTATTCTCTATTTCAAGACCATTTATATTATAAACCAAAGCAGATTCTTGTGTACCTGTCGTAATAATTTGGTTTTCTTCTTTTATAGCTATAATTTGGTGATTAGTTAACAATTGTTGTTCATTTAAAGTATAATCAATCATATCAGCAATAGAACAAACCCCAAGGCTTATTCCTGTAATTGTAATTTTCTGATTTTCATAATTTTTCAATAAATCATTAACATATGATTTTCTTGTTATCGCAATAATTGATTTAGACTTTAGTCTCCAGATTTCATAATAGAACTCATCCCAATTTGTATTAGGAAATGCTTTATGTAATAATTTCTCATCTGAAGATTCAATTCCTGAAACTTCTTTTTGAATAACCTGATTGGTATTAATAATTAAAAAAAGGAAGTTTGATATCCCACTTTTCAGCTATTTTGCCATTATAATTAACCCTGTCTTTTTTATCAATTACTAATCCTTCTTTTTTATTTTCGATTAATAATAATGATACTTTGTCTTCATTATTTAAAGTAAAGTGTTCAATACCTATGTACTGTTTGCCAAGCAAAAAAGTAGTTATTGATGGTAAAGTCATTAGTAGATAACAGTAGGTTTAATTAATACACTCAATTTTTTCTTAGAATCTTCGCGTTTTCTAGAGCTAAAAATCCATTTTAGAATAGGAATTCTTGATAATAATGGTACTCCCGTTCCTGATTCATTTCTAACAGATTCTTCAAGACCTCCTAAAACAATCAAATCCTGATCTTTTACTCTTATTATTGAAGTAAATTCTCTTGAATTAATTCCTGGAGGCGCATCTTTATCTACTTTTTGACCATTAAAACTAGATTGTATCACTTTAATATCCATTGTAATTTGTCCGTTACCAGAAACCAAAGGCATGATAGTTACAGAAAGTTCAGCATCAATTGGCTGATAATTTTTAACCTCTGAAGCTTGCGGAATTTGAGATCCGTAATAATTTTGATTAGTAACCACATAATAAGTAGTTTCTCCTATAGATAAATAGGCTTTATGACCATTTAATGTTGATAATCTGGGAGAGGAACGAACCTTTAAATTTCCGTTAGTTTCCATAGCTTTTAAGCTTAAATAAAAATTAGGAACTACCTGACCAATATTCAGAGAACCAAATCCGCTGAATCCATCAATAATTTTATTGATTGTGGATGCTCCTAAATTAATATCAGCATTAGGAAAAACAGTACCTGTAGTGGTAACTGGTTTTTCTCCAATACCTGCCTGAATACCTGTTTCTACAGTAGCACTTCTATTTACTTCTAACAACATTACTTCTATTAAAATAACAGGAACTGCCTTGTCAATATATTTTATAAAAGATTCAAATCTTTCAATATTAGCGGCAGGACCATTTACTAAAAAACTATTTAGTTCTTTATCAATCTTAATATCTAAATCTTTCTTGATTTCATCCGGTATAATGGTTAAAATAGATTCAGATGGGTTACTGCTTGATGATGAAGTTGTACTGCCGCCAGAATTATTATAGCTGCTATTTTGATTTTGATAATTAGAATTAGATCTACTACTGTTGCTATTATTACTATTACTATCAAACGTGTTATAATTGGAGTAACTATTGGTATTATTCAATCTGCCTGCGCTTCTGCCTTCTTTTGAAGGGTCACTTAAGATTTCAATAGAACGATGCATTAAGGCAATAGATTTAATATTTCTAACCACCAATTGATCTTTAGTGCCAAAATAATAAATAGAACCACTTTTCATGAAAGTAAATGAATTTCCTGCCGATGGTGTATTACCTCCTGAATTGTTATTAAATTGCTGTGAATTATTATTAGAAGAAGTACTATTATCTGTTTTTATTTGAAACAATTTTACCAAAAGATCATCGAAAGTAATGTTTTTAGCTTTAACTGTTCCATTACCAGCACTTTCAAGCGGACTGGAAATAAACATATCAATATCAAGTTCATGTCCTATGTCATAAATAATACTAGAAATAGGAGTGTTTTCAAAATCAACATCCAACAACTTTTTATCAGCATCAACAATGGTAAAGAAAAAGTTGGATTTTCTTGGTCTTTGTGGTTTATTTTGCCTTATTTCCCCATTTTGGCTTCCTGTTCCTTCTATGGAAAAATTACCTTCAATTTTATCAAAGACATAGAAATTATCTCTTGATTTTGTAACTGTCAAATTATTTGCAAATGCTAATTTATTTAACGCTGCGTCAAAAGGCATATTCTTAATATAGACTGTTAATAGCTGATTTTCTAAACCTGGAGCAAAAACTAAATTTTTAGCACTTTCATCCATAATTTTTCTGAAAACATCATATAATTTATCATCCTTTAAATTTAAAGAAAGCAAATTATTTGCTAAATCATAACTCACATCAATATTCTTTAAAGCTGGAGTTTCAACTGGCTTTACATAAGACTTTACAGAAAGAATATTTCCTGTAAAATCGATGGTTAAATTATACTCTTTACACAAAAAAATAATTAAATCACCAACTGTCACATCCGAAAAATTATTGACAATATTAATTTGGCTTAAATTTGGAGCTACACTAATATTTAATTTATGTACCTGGGATACAGCTAATAAAAAGCTTGACAAAGAAGCTTCTTTTATATTAACATTGATTTTTTCATTTAAGCCCGGAGCATCAGCTGTAATGGATTCGATATTATTTTTAAGTTGTAATATTCTGTTCTCTTGCGAAAATGAAGTTTGAAAAATTAGTATTAAAAATAGGGTAATTATTTTTTTCATGAAATTATATCAGTTGTAGGACTTTATATATGTTACAAGAGTAATGAAAAAACTTCATCGACAGAAGTAATTCCCTCTTTTATTAATAACAATGCATTACGTTTTAATGTGAAAATGTTTTTTTCTTCGAGATAATCATTAATATCAAGTTGGTTATTTTTAATCAAATTAGATAATTCACTTCCGATTGGCAAAATTTCATAAATAGCTTTTCGCCCAGAATATCCTGTATGATAACAATGCTCACATCCAACGGCAACATGATGAAAATTTAAATTATCTGGAATTTCAAATCCACTAGGAAAAATTGCCGATGAAATAATTTCTTCAGCTTTACAAGAATCACATAATTTACGAACCAAACGTTGTGCAACGCTTATGTTTAATGTACTTGCAATTAAAAATGAAGGAATTCCCATATCAATTAATCTCGACACAGTTGCCCAGGCAGAATTGGTGTGAATAGTAGACAAAACAAGATGTCCTGTTAAAGCAGCACGTATTGCCATATTTGCCGTATTTACATCACGAATTTCTCCAACCATTATAATATCCGGATCCTGTCTTAAAAATGTCCTTAAAGTTGTAGCAAAATCGAGTCCAATATTTTCTTTTAACTGAACCTGGTTTATACCTTCCAGCGTATATTCTATAGGGTCTTCAACCGTTAAAATGTTCGTATTGGGAACATTCAATTTTTTTAAGGTAGCATATAAAGTTGTTGTTTTTCCGGATCCTGTTGGCCCTGAAATTAAAACAATTCCATTGGGTCTTTTAATATTTTCAAGATAGGCAGTTAATTCCTGTTCAGTAAAACCAAGTGAGTTAATATCAATATGGCTGGTATCTTTACTTAAAATACGCAAAACGACTTTTTCACCATGAAGTGTAGGCAAAACAGAGACACGAACATCAAAATCCTGATAATCGGTGACCATTGTAATACGTCCATCTTGTGGTAAACGTTTTTCTGAAATATCAAGCTGGGCCCTGATTTTAATTTTGTTTACAATAATTGGATATTCTTCAACTGAAATATGAAATTGTTCTTTAAGCTTTCCATCTAAACGAAATCTTACTCTGGCATTTTTTTCATAAGGTTCGAAATGAATATCACTGCTTCCAATTTCTTTTGCATTTAATACAACTTTTTCTAAAAAATCAGATGTATAATGGATTTCAGAAATACTATTATTAGACGTTTTTCTATAATTAGTACTCAAATAACGATTTATATTTTCAGTTGAATCAGATTCTAATTCAACCTGAAAACTAAGTAAAATACTTAATTCGTTTTGCAAATTTATAATATCAAGAGCATCTGTTTTTAATAAAACAGTTTGCTGGTTTTTGCCAACAGGAATAATTCTGTAATAATAAGCCTGCTCCGATTTTACAAGCTGCTGAAATTCTATTGGAATATCAAAATTTTCCATTTCAATAAGAGTATAAAAAAGTGTTGATATTACAAAAAGAAATTGCATAAATCACTCCAAAAAAAGTGACATATAACCGGCTAATGGAACTGTTTCCTGTTCCTTTTTTATATTTAAAGCAAAATGCAAAATCAAGGAAAACAATAATGCAAAAACAAATAAAATCAAGAAAGACAGAATTGAAAAGGTGCTGGATATAAACACAAAAAAGAGGATATCTCCGAGACCAATCGCATTTTTAAAATCTAAGTTTCGAAACTTAATATATATAAAACTAACCCCTAAAATAAGAGCCACAAAGGATATATTAAATCCTAAATTCAAAAGTGCAATTTCTAAAGGGATATTGTATAATTGAATTGTAAATGCCAAAATTCCTATAATTGGATATAAAAACCAGTATACCAAACGATTCTTAAAATCCTGAAATAAAACAATTGCAAAAACAATAATTAAAAGCAATTTTAAGTACCACATCTAGTCGTTTACAATTTGTTTTGGAACACCATTTTGATCAATTTCCCAAACGTTAAAAACACCATTACCATTAAAATCTGTAATAGCAGTTGCTTTTACTTTAAAAGCAGTATTATCAGATTGAATAATTTCATAAACATAGTTTGCACTACCGTTTTCTTTAGTAGTTTTTGGTGCTTCAAAATCTATCTCTGTAAAGTTAGGACTGTACTTTGAATACATAAAATAATACTGTTTTTCAGCATTATAAATAGCTTTTAATTGTACCTGAGCTTCTACACTTTTGGCTTTGGTTATTAATGGCATTAGGTTTGGCAATGCAATTAAAAGCAGAATTCCTATGATAGCAAGAACAATCAACATTTCCTGAAGGTTGAAAGATGGCAGTTTTTTAAGTAGATTTTTCTTCAAAACAAAATATAAATTAATTTCTACAAATATATCTTTTTTATTGAAAAAAAACTTAGAGCCCTGTTAAGAAATATTCTGTTAATATTAATCTAAAATTATAAGTTTATTTTTATTATTATTGCATGCCAAAAACAACTAAAATATTCTAAGAATATCTACATGATAAAAAATCTACTCTTTAAGTATGTGGCTTATTTTAACCACTCTCTAAAAATTAATTGTTTAGTTAAATCTCCACCTAAACTCTTCCTTAAATCATTTTCTGTTGCTTCAGCAACTTTACATTTAGGCAAAGCAACAATTTTCAGATAGCAACTGAAAAATAATATTATTTCCAGTTAAGAAAAAAACTTTTCTGCAACAAATGCAAATGTAACCCACATGGGCATGCAATTGCATTATTATAGTTATAACTATAAACAACAAAGAAAATCATATTCAACAAACCATAAACTTACCGATTTTATGTATAAAACTACTTTTAAAAACACTATAATTTTATATTGTTTTTTATTTGTTCTTGCTTTGACAAAAGTTGCCGCTCAGGACAATGCCAATGATCCAAGTAAATTTTTACCAAATATTACCCCACCTTCTCCCGAAGCATTTAAGTTTGCAATGTACGGTAACACACCGATAGGTTTGTTTACTGGAACACCAAATATTCAGTTACCCTTATTTACCTATAAAACAAATAATATAAACGTTCCTTTTACATTGAATTACTCTTCTGGAGGAATTAAAGTTGATGACGTGAATGGTAAAGCAGGCATGGGCTGGAATCTTATTGGTGGTGGTGTTATTACTAGAGTAATTCGTAATCAGGAAGATGATTACTATGAAGACTATCCATTAAAGCATTTTGATATAACTTCGACGCCTTCAGATGTTATGAATAGACTATACTTTAATTTTTATGGAGAAAATTATGGTAAAGAAAAGAGAGAGATTTATTTATGTTCAACTTTATGAATTACTCTGGAAAATTTTACTTTGATGATAATAATAAAGTTGTTTTTTTTGAGAGAAACGACATCAAAATTGAAGTAATTAATAATCCTGGGGATGAGATTTACTCTTTTCTTGTAACAACACCAGATGGAGTCAAATATTTTTTCCAGGAAAAAGAGCAAACCATGTTAAGAACTCAAGGGGGAGGACATTCAATACCTTCAATAAAAGTTACGGCGTGGTACCTTAATAAAATTGTACATCCTAAAGGAGATGAAGTTTATTTTGGATACACTAACCATACACAAGATTACATTCAGGCAGAAAGTCAACAAGCTTCAAAATCCTTTCCAGATATGCAAAATTGTGCGCCAGGACAAGGTTATATAAAAGGAATTACTTTTAGTGGAATCTTTTCTCATTCTATTAGAATAATAGGTAAAAACCTTGAGTCAATAACTAGTAACAAACCTGATTTTGGTAATGTATCATTTGCTTATGAAGATAAAATTGCCACCAACGAACCTGCTACTGTTGTTAAAACAATTACGATGAAGGGTAAAACATCAAATACAATTGAAAAAATTGAATTTGATTATTTAGTAACAAACAATAAAAGGATCTTTTTAAATAGTTTTCATTTTCTGGAAGAAACTAACAAATATGCATTCAGTTATATTAGTCCTAATACCTTTCCTGCTCGTTTATCAAAGAGCCAGGATCATTGGGGATATTTTAATGGTGTTAATAATTCGATGTTAATTCCAAGAATCGAAGATTATGGTTTTGAAACTTTTGATTATCAGGCAGCTGATAGAGAAGTTAAAGAAGGTTATTCACAAATGGGGCTTTTGAATAAAATCACCTATCCTACAAAAGGCTATACAGAGTTAACATATGAACCTAATACTTATTATGGAGAGACAAAAGAATATGCCCCCCCAATTCACGAATATCTAAATCCAACAACTGATTTAGAAACACATAATGCAACATCTAGAAGAGAATTTACGGCTTTAAGCAGTCAGCAGATTAACCTTATAGGAGGAATCAGTTTTTTTGTCTAAATGATCAGGATGATACAGGAAAAAGAGTAGCGACCTATAGTGTATATAATATTGATAAACAAAAAAACGAAACGCTTTACTTGACATCCAATAACGGAATCACAACTAGCACTACATTTATATCTCTGAAAGAGAATATGACCCCATATACAAGAAATAGCTATTTTAATGCAGAGGCAGGTCAAAAATATAGAATTTCTTTAAGTATAGTCGGTGCTAATTGCACATCTGCAACATTAAGTTATAGCTACCGTTCAGGTACAACTATTATTGTGCCTGCTAATATTAAGATTGGAGGATTGAGAGTAAAACAAACCCGAGATTATTCCTTATACAAAACTAATCCTGTTATAAAAAATTATAGTTATTCAAAATATAATGAATCAAAATCTTCTGGAGATTTTCTACAAGAACCTTATTATGTAAACTTTAGTGATCATGTAAGTGAGTCTGGAGTTAATGATCTAAGTTGTACTGTTACAGACCTTGTTTTAAATTCAAGTAGTGTCTCTTCTTTATTTGAGATGGGTTCTAATATTTTTTATCAATATGTTACTGTAAGTGAAGGAACTGGTAATGCAAATGGTTGCGAAGAAAATGAGTTTATCATAAATAAAGATTATCGTGAACATATATATAGGGGAGATCGTGAATTTCGAAATGTACCCTGGACAAATTTTGGATGGAATAACGGAAAATTATTTAAAACAAAAACTTTCGAAAAACGCAATAATACTTTTGTTTTAAGAAAAGAAGTTACAAATAATTATGTTAAGGACCTAAATACACCTACTGCGATCAATTACGCTATATATAATCCTGCACCAGGAGTTTTTACTTCTAACGAACAAGATAAGTGTTTATGTGACGCCAATACTTTAACTGAGGTTTATCCAGTTAAATATTGCTCTGCAATACATTTTCACCAAAAAGATGCCAATAACAATTGTATCGTTAGCGGAGCAAATAATCAAACAGTAAATATTGAACATCCATGCATTACAAAAAATGCTTCTGTAGGTCAATATGTTGGTATTCCCACGATAGAACATCTTGATGTAATGCCATATAAATATATCTCTTACTTTATTTATTTAGCAAATACTTCAACAAGCCTATATGATATAAATGGTGAAAATCCTGTTACAACGGCTACAAATTATAACTACAATGGCAATAAGCATCTTCAATTGACGTCGCAAGCATCAAGTTCTTCTGTTGGAGAAAATTTAGAATCAAAATACTATTACCCTTCAGATTTGCTAACTTCAAATCAGGGAGCAAACATGCAAAAACTAGTTAATCAAAACAGAATAGACACACCTGTTAAAACAGAAATGTTGGTTAATGCTGCACAGACTTCTGAAAATATTGTAAAATATGAAGAAAGCAGTGCTACAGGAAATCTTTTATTGCCAAAAGAAATTCATGAAATGAGAGGTGCCGGAGATATAGATATAACAACTGCTAAAGACAGAAAAATTGTTTTTTCATTATTGGATAATGGGAATGGTAATATTTTGGAATATAAAATAGAAAATGGTACTCCGGTTGCCATAATCTGGGGATACAATAAAACAAAACCTATTGCAAAAATAGAAAATGCACTATACAGCGAGGTATCTTCTTATGTCGCCAATTTACAGACAAAATCAGATACAGATACAGAGGCGAATTTAATTTCAGCATTAAATGATTTAAGAACATTGCTGCCTAACGCAATGATAACTACTTATACTTATAAACCCTTAATAGGCATTAGTTCAGTAACCGACCCAAAAGGTCTGATAACCTATTACGAATACGATAATTTTAATCGCTTGAAGGTTTTAAAAGATTCAAACGGAAAAATACTATCCCAAAACCAATATCACTATAAAACTAACTAGTCGAAAAATGAAGAAAAAATTATTACTTATAATATTATTGCAGATCTTCATTTTTTCAGGATTTGCACAAGATAAAACCGCAAAAACTGGTGGTACAGTTACAACACAAAGCTTTGTTGAACCTATTGATCCGCCAGAACCATGCGATAATTGTCAAACAAATTACCAGTGGAACTATGACTATGACGGAGATGGTTACGGTGATCCAAATATTTATGTTTTTTCTCCAACAAAACCTAACCGTTATGTCGCAAATCAACAAGATTGTGATGATAGTAATTTCAATATAAAAACGGCCGACGCAGTTTGGTATCGTGATATGGATGGTGACGGACGTGGTGCTAAAAATGGTCCTACCACAAAGGCTTGTACACGACCTGATGGTTATTCGGATACAGATAATGATTTAGATGATAATAACGGACTTATTACTGAGATAACTCCACAAACATTTTATTTTGATTTTGATAAGGATACTTTTGGAGATCCCAATGTTAGTGTTTATGCGAGTGTTAAACCCGATAAATATGTAACTAATAATCTTGATTTAAATGATCAAACAGGCTTTATCACAAATATAACTCCAAGAATGTACTATTGGGACCATGATCATGATGGTTATGGAAATGAATTAAGAACCACTCATATGCTATTAGCGAGTCCTGGCAAACAACTTGAGGACTACGTAGATAAAGCCGGAGATTGTAATGATGATGCTACAGATATAAATCCAGCAACCGTATGGTATGCTGATTTTGATGGCGATAATCTTGGAGATCCCTCAAAATTTATCCAACAATGTACTAAACCAGTATCTTACGTGCGAGACAATACCGACAACTGTCCTTTGATATACGGTACAAGTGCAGATTGTTCAAACATACCTGTGCCGGATACTAATTACATAATTAGTACAACTTATAAAAAAGAAACATCAGAAGTTTTTGTCAATCCAACACCAGATCAGGCGCAAACTAATATTACTTATTTTGACGGTTTAGGAAGACCAATACAACAAATTGCCAATCAATCTTCTGCCACTGGTAAAGATATTATAACACATATTGATTATGATGATTTAGGAAGACAAACAAAAGAATTTCTTCCTTTCGCTTCTAATCAGACAACTTTAACTTATATGTTGCCTTCAGTTTTACAATTTCAACTAACAGAGCAGTATAAAGCAAATTATGGCAATACAAACGACAATCCTTTTAGTGACAAACAGTTAGAGCCTTCTCCTCTAAACAGAGTATTAAAACAGGCAGCACCGGGAAATGACTGGAGAACAGGCTCCGGACATGAAATAAAAATGGATTACCAATCTAATGCCGCAGGTGAAGTTATTTATTACTATGCTGCAACAACATGGAATGCTACTCTTGGTTTATACACTACTAAATTAAATACTGGAGTTTATGAGCCAAATGTACTTTACAAAACTATTACGTATGACGAGAATACAGCTGCTACGCCATCTGAAACTAACGGATCAACAGTTGAATTTAAAAACAAACAAGGGCAAGTAGTTCTTAAAAGAACCTATGGAACAGTTGAAAATTCGACTGTTAATGAAAAACATGATACCTATTATGTTTATGACATATATGGAAATCTAACATTTGTGATTCCGCCTAAAGCATCAGGAAGTGTTGGAGGTTCATCTGCTACAGGGGCAGATATAACATCAACAGCTATCATAGCTTCAGGAAATACGGTACAATTAACAGCAGCAAATTCTATACGTTTGTTGGATGGTTTTCACGCTCAGGCGGGAAGTACCTTTAGCGCCGTAATAACTACTACTGATAGTCAAACTGTTTTAGATAATTTATGCTACCAGTATAAGTATGATTCTAAAAACAGATTGGTAGAGAAAAAATTACCCGGCAAACAATGGGAATTTATTGTTTACGATAAATTAGACAGGCCAGTAGCTACCGGACCAGCCAATTCTCCTTTTTCTGACATAAACACTGCAGGATGGTTAATAACTAAATATGATGCCTTTAATCGCCCTGTTTATACAGGGTGGATGAATACTCCTGCCACTGCAGATGGAAGAGTATCGTTACAAAACGCACAAAATAGTTCAGTTCTTACGGTACTAAACGAAAACAAACAAGCTAGTGGAACAATAGATGGAATTCCTGCTTATTATAGTAATGTAGTTGCGCCAACTAATTTCAAGCTTCTTACCGTTAACTATTATGACAACTATACTTTTCCAGGCACACCCGCAATTGCAATACCAACCAGTGTAGAAGGACAGGATGTTTTAACTGCTACAAAAGGTTTGGCAACAGCTTCATGGACAAGAGTACTTACATCAAGTACAAGTAATAAAGGAGAAACAACAGCTACTTTTTATGAGGCAAAAGCAAGACCGGTTCGTACTTATACGCAAAACTTTTTAGGAGGTTATACTTATACCGATAGCAAATTAGATTCTTTTTCAGGGCAATTGCAATATAGTATTACAAAGCACAATAGATTGGGAACAGGAGCTGATCTTGTTACAAAGGATGCTTTTACATACTCTCCCCATGACAGACTGCTAACACAAACGCATCAGATAAACGGAGCAGAACCTGCAGAAGTTATACTGAGTAATACTTATAATGAATTAGGACAACTAATTTCTAAAAAAACAGGAAATAATACTCAAAACGTCAATTATACCTATAATATTCGTGGTTGGTTAGAAAGTATTAATGATGTAAGTTCACTTTCTATAGTTGGTGATCCTAAGGATTTATTTGCATTTAAAATCAACTATTCTACTGCAAATACACCAGGTGTCGATCCTTTATTTAACGGAAATATTGCCGAAACTTATTGGACCAGTACTTCTGAGGCAAATCCGTTAGTTCGCGGATATGGTTATGCTTATGACAAACTTAATCGTTTAAAAACAAGTATTTTCAAACGAAACGGTGCCGTAAATAATGCCTATGATGAAAATTTATCATATGATAAAAACGGAAACATAATGTCTATTATTCGTAATGGAAATAATGAAACTGCTGCTTCAAGAATTGATGATTTATCATATAGCTATGGATCTGGCAACCTCACCAACCAACTTACTAAGGTAATAGACAGCAGCGATAAGTCATTAGGTTTTGTTGACAGTGCATCAAACACTGCTGATGATTACGCTTATGATGTCAATGGAAATATGATTAGAGATAATAATAAAAACATCATAGAGATAAAGTACAATCATTTAAACCTGCCAACCAAAATTACCTTTGATTCTAAAGGGAATATTGAGTATATTTACAATGCAGCGGGCCAAAAAGTACAGAAAATCGTTAATGAAACAGGAAAACCTGCTATAACAACCGATTATCTTGGAGGGTATCAGTATAATAACAATACACTTAAATTTTTTCCAACTGCAGAAGGTTATGTTGAACCTTCGGGAAGTTCTTATAAATATGTATATCAGTACAAAGATCATTTAGGGAACATTCGATTGAGTTATGCTGATAGTAATAAAGATGGTATAATTTCAGATCAGACAGGTACTCAGCTTGTGTGGGAAGATGGTTTTGAAAACCCAATTGGTTGGGATGGTACTGGTGCGAGTTGGGGTCATGCTTTAGATGCATTTGACACTACTGTAAAACATTCCGGAAACCGTTCGGGACGAATAGATGTACATATCGAAGATGTATCCAGATCTGTTCACAGTACACAATGGATTTTAATAAACAATCCTGCAGACACCCAGTACCGTATTTCTGGATGGGTTCTTTTAGAAAACATACCACAATGGTCACGTGCCAGACTGGAACTCATGATGAAAAAAGAAGGAGAAACAGAATATATGACCCTTTACGATTATCAGTATATTACGACTAAAGGTGAATGGGTATATGTTGAAAAAATTGTTACAGTTCCGGCTTATATAAGATCGATAAACTCAAGAATAACTCTTGACTATAGGACTGGTACAACAAATGGAAGTGCATGGTTTGATGAATTAAAAATAGAAAAGGTAATATCAAATGCTCAAAACGAAATTCTAGAAGAGAACAACTATTACCCTTTTGGATTAAAACAAACATATAATAGTAACCTGGTAGTTTCTACCAATCCGGCATTAAAGTATAAGTACAATGGAAAAGAGTTGCAAGACGAGATGGGGCTTGGGATGTACGCAATGGATATGCGACAATATGATCCTGCAATTGGAAGATGGGTTGTTCAAGATCCAGTGGTACATTTGAGTGTATCCCCATATGTTGCTTTTGATAACAATCCTGCTATTTTTTCTGACCCAAGTGGAGCAGATTCTGTATATAATAGCAATACAGGTAAATATGTAATTAATGGTAATGAAGTTTCATTTGAAGATGCTATGTCCTATGTTAATTCTGGAGGAAATAGTGACGGTCAAAATAATAATGAAATTGATCCGGGAAGAAGGGGAGCGAGACAAAGAGATAGAAATCGTAGCAGAGCAGGTAGCGGTAGTATTCTTTTTGATGCTCGAGGGCAAGAATTGTTAAGTCATTGGTTGTCTGGATCGGGAAGAGACTTGGTTTTAGATAATGAGGCATGGCAAGATTATATGAAGGAAAATGAGATACTGAATGATGAGATAATAAGGAATGCTTTTGAAATTGCTAGCGGAATGTCTATTGATAAAAAGAAAAAAACATCTGTCGAATCAGGAAATTATCATGTTGACATTGAAGATGGTTACTTTACAGGTTATCAAATGTTACATGGTACAAATTTTTTCAGTTACGGAGTTGTTGGGAAATATGATAAAAAGACTGACAGCTATACCTTTAACTTTAATTTAAAATGGTTTGATACAATTGACCCAAATCATAGTTATCCTTTGGATTCAGCGCTTAATAATGCTTTAAATAAAGTGTACTCTCCAGTTGATTATAATGTAGCAATAAAATGGAAACAAACAATAACTGTGTCGGGTGCAGATATAAAAAATGGCAATATTACTGGAACAATAGTTACAGGACAATAATCTTAAAAAAAACATAGGAAATGAAAAAATTACTGTTAGTATTATTAGTTTTTATATGCTCATGCTGTAAAAATGATAATGACCGATTTATAAAAAATAATGAATTTATATCTGAGCCTGGGAATTATTATCACAAAACAATAAAAATAATTGTTAAAGAATTTAAAGATGGAAGCTTGATTTACGGAATTGCTGATCTAAAGAATAATATTATCTATCAACAAGAAATTAACCATAGTTTTAGCAACAATAGCAGATGGGTTTTATATATTGATAAAAATGATAATATTTGGTTTCATACGTCAGATCTGCAGTTGACAAGTGTATTACTTAAAGGAAGCCGTAAAGATGAATATGTATATAGGATAATCCATGATAATAATACTGTCCCTATTCCAAATGAATTTAAATTAAAGCTTAAATAAACTTTAGATAGAGAGTGTATAATGTAGATACTAAAAAGGATGAGCATTGCTCGTCCTTTTTTCATCGATATAGTTTCGAAATTCAATCCCAGCTAAGGGCTCAAAATTCAATAACAGAGCATTTAAATCTGCGACCGTATTTGCAGCTACTTTAGCTGCAGATGACGTAACTGGAATTGGAGCCGTGGATGATGTTCTTATACCAGTAGGCTATGGAGTAGCATCAGGAGTTTGGGTTTATGACAATAGGGCATTAATAGCAAAACAGGCTTACGAAATTAAAAAAATTCTAGCCAAGAAAATGAAACCTACTGGTTTTACTTATGAATTACGAGTAAACCTTTCAGGAGAGTATATTGATGTTAGAGGTAATAAAGTTAATTTAAATGCAGGTGATGTATGGAAGTATGGGGAAACATCTGCAGGAATGACCAGGTATTCTCAATCGACACTTGATAATATGGTTCCGGGAGGTGTCAGAATGGTCCCTATATTTGTTGGAACCCAAGTAGAGACAAAAGTGCAAGAAAAAATTATGATATATGGTTACACTTTAATGAATGGAAGTTTACCACCAGGAAATAAAATATTTAGATAAAAATTATGGAATTTAGTATAGGAACGCAGTTTTCAAAAGAGTTTAGTTTTGAAGAAACATCAATTGTTGATAATCTAAGGGATCAGTTAAACGGTTGTTTAGCAGGTAAAAAGTATAATTCAGAAGTAGAAAAGATCTACATTGGTATTATATGTGTATCTAAAGCTTTTGAGCCTTTTTTTATGGCAAGACCTTTGAAAATAATAAAAAACGAACCAGCCATTGAGTATGAAATAAAACTAGATTTTGAAACTTTTTTTAAAGCAGACACATTAGAAAGAATAAAGATTCTGAATCATGAGTTTCTAAGTCAATCAAAAGACATTTTGAGTGATAAGAAGATGAAAAAATTTGATACAGATGGTTTTTTTTATGATATTACAGAATGTTTTAATAATAATTAATTTGGTAAGGATGGGCAACTGCTCATCCTTTTTAATTATGCACTAATATTCATTTAAAAACATCTAAAATATGTGGCAATTTGATCCAGAAATATGGGGAACAGTTTCTGACTGGCTCATGGTTGCAGTTACAACTTTGACTGCATACTATCTTTACAAAACACTAAAGTCTCAAAAAGAAGTTCAGACCACACAGAATAAGCCTAGCCGACCTATATGCGACGGTTGCGAAATTTGGATAAAAAATGCAGGAGCTACTCCTACAACACCTCTAAAAAGGAAAAAATAAATGAATCAGTACAGAAATATGATACAACAAAAACTACTTTTGTTAAATGATGAGAAGAAAATTACATTTTCATTATTGATATGCGAGAGGCTTTTACCTAACTACGTTTATTTTTCTAAAAAATATAGTTATGGAAATCCATCGGAACTTAATAGCATAATTTCAATCTTATATAATAATTTACTGGAAAAGAGTGAGGACTCTAATATTGATAATTACATAGATACTGTTGAAGCGATTACTCCGGATACAGAGGATTATAGTACTATTTTAGTATCTTTTGCTTTAGACGCTTGTACATCAATATTGAGTACTTTATATTTTTTACAAGATAAAGAAATAGAGAACATTGTCGATATTGCAACTTACGCTACAGATACAGTTGATATGTTTATTCAAGAGCGTGATGATTTAGATGTCAATGATCCTAATTTAGAATTATTGATTGAGGAAGATTTGTTTATGCAGAATGAAATAAAAAGACAGGCAAATGTTATTGATTATTTAGATAGCATAGAATTAGTAACAGAAAAGGATTTAGAAGTAATGAGACAAATAGTTAAAGATGATATTATCGACTTAAGTTTGTTGAAAGATATATAGATCGGTATTGTTCTGCAAACAAAAACAAAACAAAACTAAGGGTGTATTTTTACACCCTTAGTTTTTGGAACATATCGATTAGATATTTATTAAATAATAAAAATATGTGTGTAGGTCAGCTACATGAAAGTTACCCGCTCCTCAAAGAGTTCTAATGAAAAGCTGCGCAAATGTCTCTGACTTTGCGCAATTTTTTTATGTTCTTATGAAAATCAAAAATTAATAAAAGTCTCCGACTTTTTACGATCATTTCCCCGCTCGCCGAAGAGTTCTCATGAAAAGCTGCGCAAATGTCCCCGCTCCTCAAAGAGTTCTAATGAAAAGCTGCGCAAATGTCTCTGACTTTGCGCAATTTTTTTATGTTCTTATGAAAAATCAAAAATTAATAAAAGTCTCCGACTTTTTACGATCAGTTTTTAAAAACAAACAATGTATGGTAAAATTATTATTTTTGTAAGAAAAAAAACTTAAAATGAAAGAAGGTTACGTAATTCGGGATCAAACCTAAGAATCACCCACCAGGTCAGAAACCATTAACAAAAGCAGAAAGAAAAGAATTTAATCAAGCTAGAAAAGAGTATTGGAAACAGGAATATCCTAAAACCCAAAAGTAAAATAAGATGGAATTAAAAAAAATGTGAAAGTTTATTAGAGGAGTTACATAAGTTTTCAAGTGATGTTATATTTTTTGGAAAAGCAATAGAAGATAATAGATTAGAGTTGTTCGAGGAAAGTATTGGTTATCTTTTACCTCATGATTTTAAATATATTTTAAAAAAGCATAATAAAATATCTCTTTTGGGAACGGAAATATTTGGTTACGATATTGAATTTAAAAATTCTTCATTAGAAAAAGTATATCAATTTGAGCACTTTGAAGTTTCTAATAAAATGCCTTCCCAATTTTTGCCATTTTCACCTGATGGGAGAGGAAATCATTATTGCTTCGATTTATCAAAAAATGTAGATGGAATAACACCAGTAGTATTTTGGCAATGGGATTTTGTATATGAGAGCTATGATGATGTTGAAATTTCAAATAGTAATTTTATTGAATGGGTAGAAGAAGTAATGATTGAATGGAATTTAGATGATTATAATTATGATGGTTCAGAGAAGTAATGGTAATGATTACCGTTATATAAAGAGTGCTGATTAAAAGCTGTATGAATGTCTCTTGACTGCACACCCACAATCTAAAGCAAACAAAAAGCCACTTCATTACGGAGTGGCTTTTGGATTTTATGGAGTTGTTACATGTTTAGGGAATACCCGCTCCTCAAAGAGTTCTAATGAAAAGCTGCGCAAATGTCTCTGACTTTGCGCAATTTTTTTATGTTCTTATGAAAATCAAAAATTAATAAAAGTCTCCGACTTTTTACGATCATTTCTTAAAAACAAACAATGTATGGTAAAACTATTATTTTTGTAAGAAAAAAACTTAAAATGAAAGAAGGTTACGTAATTCGGGATCAAACTTTACCAGATTTTATAACGCCAACAGTCGTAGACTGGATTGATGTTTTTACACGACAAACTTATAGAGATATCGTGATTGAGTGTTTAGATTATTGTATAAAAAACAAAGGAATGATTTTATACGGTATGTCATTATGAGTAATCATATTCATTTAATAGTGCAGTCAGAAAATGGGAAATTATCTGACTTGATAAGGGATTTTAAAAAGTTTATAGCGAAATCTATTTTGGATAAAATAAAAAACAGCCCTGAAAGCAGAAAAGAGTGGATGCTCGAACGTTTTAAATTAGCGGCTCAAAGTCATCAGAGAAATAAAGAATTTCAGTTTTGGCAATACGGAAATCACGCTGAAGAAATTTATACCAATAAATTTATGTGGTCAAAATTAGATTATATACATTTAAATCCTGTTAGAGCAGGACTGGTTGCAAAAGCTTCAGATTATATTTATTCTAGCGCCAACAATTATGTTAATGATTACGGATTGTTGGCGATTGAAAAAGCTGATAACCCTGTAATTAATGTTTTAGATTCTAAATCATTTACGAAATATAATCTGTATTAAAATTTGGTTTAAAGTCGGAGACTTTATGAGGTTTTGGTTTTTTTGAGAAATATTTGTTTAAAATGGCGCAAAGTCAGAGACATTTGTGCAGCGATTGCAATGAACACTTCGAGGAACGGGGGAAATCAATATTAGAATAAAAGCCTCGTGCTAGTGAGAATATCAATTTCGAGTATTTCTTAATTTATTCAAAAATCATTTTTTGTATATTTGAAATATGGATGTAAATACTAAAGACATAATTATCAGATGTGCCACGACTGCTGATTTACCCAAACTAGCAGAATTTCTACAATTTCTGGTTGCCGCAGAGCGACCATTTGACCCAACACTTAAAGAAGGGAAAATATTCTATTATAATATAGAAGAATTTATACCTGATGAGAAAACAGAACTTCTTGTTATTGACTATAATAATCAAATTATTGGTTGCGGATATGCGCAGATCCGATCAGCAAAACCGTATCAAAACCATGAATTATTCGGATATCTTGGTTTCATGTATGTAAGCCCGGAATTTAGAGGAAAAGGCTTGAATAATCTATTACTTGATGATCTTAAAAAATGGGTTTTCTCTCAAGGAATAACCGAGATTAGACTGGAAGTTTACTCTGAAAACGAAGCAGCAATCAGAGCTTATGAAAAGGCTGGTTTTAAACAAATATTGACAACAATGCGTTGTGATATATCATAAGAACCATAATTCACAATTGATTTTGCCTGTGTCGTTGTGCTTTAGTTGCCGAAGCTCCTGGAGCAAATCCTGATATTTTGCTTTCGCGTATTAAAAACATGATTGGAGAATTATAAATAATAACTAATACACAGATGCTTTTTTTGCAGGTATAATTTTATTAAAAATGTAGATTAAGGGTGAAATGGTACAAGTAAAGGAGTATATTAATTTTTATCTGCTCATTTTTATGAAATATCTATAAAATTAACTTATAATTGTACTTGTTACACCTGGCAAAAACATTTTATTTTGAAGTATTTTGTTTTACATCTTCTTTTTTTAATAGGTTTTTCTTCTGTAGGTTTTACACAAGATAATCCTATAAAATTTCTTGATATTTCTGATGGTTTGTCTAATAATTCGGTAACCACCATTTTTCAGGACAGTGATGGTTATCTTTGGTTTGGAACTTATGACGGATTGAACCGCTATGATGGCTATAATTTCAAAGTTTTCCGAAACAGAATCAACGATAAAAAATCATTACTCTTTAATACGATTTATAATATCGAAGGCGATTCCCGAAAAAACATTTGGGTTGGAGGTTCCAACGGGATTTGCATTTACAGTAAAACGACAGCTACATTTCATCCTGTCGAATATACCTCTTTAAACAAAAAAAATAAAGTTTTAAAAGATATTATTCACCAGATGCGATCAGTGTCTGAGAATTTAGTTTTAGTAGCTTCTCAGAATTTGGGATTAATTGCTTTTGAGAACGGTTCTTTCATCGGAAAACAAATTCCGCTTAAAGTTTTGGGCAATAATATTAGTATTGATAATTACGATGCAATTGCTCTTCAGGATGATAAAAAGAAGGAACATTGTTGGGTTCATGTACGAAATATTGGAATCTGTAGTTACAATTACAAATCAAAAACCTTAAAGGTAGTTTTTCCGTTTTCTAAAGAAGTAAAATCAATGAAATTGGCTTCTGACGGAAATCTTTGGCTGGGAACTGATGAAGGCATTTTTCTCTTTAATACCAAATCAGGAGTTCTTTCAGATAATTATTTTTCGAATAAATGCAGCGTTACCGACATTCTATTGGGAAAGAAAAAGGAAATCTTGATTACCACAGACGGTTGCGGTATCTACAAAATCATCGGAACAAATAAAAAAGCAATTCCATATAATGTTATAAATGATGTACAGCTGGCCAAAAGCAACTCAGTCTGGAGTTTATACGAAGACAAAACAGGTAATAAATGGTTTGGTTCTTTGCGCGGCGGTATAAGTATGCTCAGCAGCACACCTAAATATTTTAAAAGCATTCGTTATAACGCCACAAATCCGGCAGAGAATTTTATTTTATCTTTTTGTGAAGATGAAAAGAAAAATTTATGGGTCGGGACAGATGGTGCAGGATTGAAATATTGGAACCGAAAAAACAATACTTACACTAATTACAGCAACAAGCTTTCGAGTTCTTTTATAACCGGAATCGTACGCGATAATAACAATGAAATTTGGCTATCGACATGGAATGGCGGAGTAAACAAAATCAATCCCAGAAATAATTCAGTTACGCAATATTCTTGTTTTAATCCTTTCACCAAACAAATCGAGAAGAAAATTTGGCTGGTTTACAAGGATTCAAAAGCAAATATTTGGGCCAGCGCTACAAACGAAGGTTCTTTATATCTTTTTGACAGACCAAAAAACACTTTTGTTCTTTTCGATAAATCGATTACAAATTTGCAATGTTTGACAGAAACAAGCGACGGGAAACTTTGGGGTGGTAATTATACTAGTCTCTTTTCTTTGGAAAAAAATACCAAAAAAATTACGAGAGTTCCTATTGGAAATCCAGTTCGATGTATTCATGAAGACAAGGACAAAAATCTATGGCTGGGAACCCAGGAAGGCGGATTGTTATTATTCGACCGAAAAACTAATACTTTTAAAAGACTAACTACAGATGATGGTTTACCTTCGAATACAATTTTAAGAATGCTAGAAGATAATGAAGGCAATCTTTGGATGAGTACGTATAATGGCGTTTGTCGATTCGATAAAAAAAGAAAAACCTTTCGTAATTTCTCTGTAAACGATGGTTTACAAAGTAATCAGTTTAGTTTTAATGCCGGAATTAAATTATCTACAGGCGAATTTTTATTTGGAGGAATTAATGGTTTTAATATCTTTTTTCCGGAAGCAATCAAAGGATTTAATCAACAGAATAATTTATTGCTGACCGATTTTTACGTAAACAATCAGCCTATTGAAGAAAGCAAAAATGATTTGGTTTCTGAATGGGAATCGGGTAAAATAAAAGAAGTAAGCCTGCCTTACGATCAAACCACTTTATCGCTGGAGTTTGTTGCCTTAGATTACAATAATGCCGACAAAATAAATTACGCCTATTATTTAGAAGGCTGGGATGCACAGTGGAATTATGTGGGTCAGGCACGAAAAGCAAATTATGCCAGATTAACCGAAGGGAAATATACTTTTAAAGTAAAAACTACGAATTTTAAAGGCGGATGGAATAAAGAAATAAGCCTTGTGACAATCGAAATTTTACCGCCATGGTACAGAACATGGTGGGCATATACGTTGTATTTATTGGCTATGGCAGGGATTCTTTTTGCTTATTTGGAATATCATAAAAATAAGGAAAAACTAAAATATAAAGTAAAAATAGCCGAGCTGGAAAGCAAGAAAGAAAAGGAAGTCGCCGAAAAACAATCGTCGATGTTTACGTATATCTCGCACGAGTTTAGAACGCCGCTTTCGCTAATTATAAATCCGCTCAAAAAAGCAGTTCAGAAAGAAAGTGTTCAAAATGGTTCTTCCGGAAGTGATTTGGCAATTGCGCATCGAAATGCCCGCAGGCTTTTGAGTTTGGTGGATCAGCTGCTTCTTTTTCGAAAAGCCGAAAATGACGCTGATTCGCTCAGATTATCAAATATAAATGTAAATAATCTTTGCAATGAAGTGTATCAATGTTTCGTAAATCAGGCAAAAGAGAAAAACATTACTTATCAATTTTCTATTCCGGAACATGATATTGAAATTATTGGAGATTATGAAAAAATAGAAATTTCCTTATTTAATTTAATGTCAAATGCCTTTAAATACACACCAATTGGAGGGGAAATTAATCTGAAACTTTCTGAAAATACAAATGAAGTTATCCTGGAAATTTCAGATAGTGGCGATGGAATTGAAAAGAAAGATATTGACGTTATTTTTGAAAAATTCAAACAGATCAACTCAAAAGTGTCTGTTGGAACAGGTTTTGGAATTGGACTTTATATTGTAAAATATTTTGTAAACAAACACAAGGGAACAGTAAACTGTAGCAGTGAACCAGGAAAAGGAAGCACTTTTACTTTGACGTTCCTTAAAGGAAACAGTCATTTTGAAGATATTGAAATTACTGATGTTGTGGCAACAAGAAGCCAGTTATTTGATGAATTGATCATTGATGATTCTGAAGAAAACAATCAGTCTTTAAATAATATGGTTTCAGAAAGTGATTTTCAGAAAATTATGCTGACTGATAAACGTACCGTTTTAATAATAGATGATAATGCAGAAATCAGGGCATATCTGATCAAATTATTTTCTAAAAACTATATCGTTTATAGTGCTGAAAATGGAGAAGAGGGGTTGAAGATGACCAAGAAACATATGCCTGATCTGGTTATCAGCGATATCACGATGGAACATATGGACGGTCTCGAATTATGCCGAAAAATAAAAGAAAGTGACAGTTTATCTCATATTCCTGTTATTTTATTAACGGCGTCCAAAAATAGCGAAACGCATTTACAGGGAATCACAGATGGTGCGGATGATTATATTACAAAACCGTTTGATGATGATATACTCGTAGCACGTGTGGAGTCATTATTGCGAAACAGAAGTAATCTGCGAACTTATTTCTTAGACAGTATAACACTTAGGGAAAACTCACAAAAAGTCCCGGTTGAATATCAGGAAATCCTGAAAAAGTGTATCGATATTGTCGAAGCCAATATTCATAAAAAAGATTTTACGATTAAGAATTTTGCACTCGAAATGGGTATGAGTCATAGAACTCTTTATACCAAAATCAAGATCATTTCAGGCCAGACTTTAAATGCTTTTATTCGTTCGCTCAGAATTCGAAGAGCGGCGATGTTAATGTTGACAGAAGATATGAATATTGCGCAGGCAAGTGCAGAAGTTGGTTTTGAAGATCCAAAATATTTCAGACAGCAGTTTGTCAAACTCTTCGGAATGACACCTTCAGAATATATTAAAAAGTATAAAAATTCGTTTAATTCTGACCTGAATATCATCAAATAACAATCCTTTTATGTTTTTATTCTTTGAATACTCTTTTGCTTTTTGTGCAGAAGAGTATAAAATTTTAAAAAAAAATCAAACGTTGTAGTTGTAGTTTGAGGATTATTTAATAATTACGAATTCCTGAAAAATACCCTATTATTTTTTTGTACTTGTTAATTTTAAATCCAAAATAATAGTTAATTTCCATTTTGACCTCCTTTTTTTCCATTTTACCCCTCCTTAGAAGTCTGTATTACATATTTCTTTGCACTTATACGTTTAAGAAGAAAAAAGAATATAAACCAAACTTTACTAGAATGACAAAAAACCACACCATTATCTTTTATTGTCCTATTTCTTTATTATTAGAAAGACAATTTAGATGCTCTTCAAAAATGAGTTTATCTCATCTTCAACAAACAATTTTTTAGCATAAAAACTAACTAACCTAACCTTAAAATTAAAGAAATGAAAAAAAATGTATTTTTATTTTTTCTTGCCCTTTTTGCCGTCCTTGTTACCGGATGTCAAAATAACGAAACTGGTTATCCTTCTTCTGATGATCCTACAGCTGTAGTGACAACAAAGGAAATTTACGGAGCACCAAACAGAAAATTCGAAATTAAAGCCGTGCTTAATGACGATTTAGGACTAAAAAGTGTGAGAATTCAAATTCCTGAATTATCCTTAGATAAAATGATCACGTTTGCAAGTGACCCATTACTTGAAACATATGATTTAAGCTATTTTTTTGAAGTGCCTTCGGACAGGGGAACCTCAGAATCTTTCAAAATTAAATTGACAATAACAGATGTTTCGGGAAATGCCATTGACGAAGATATCAATTTACGTCTGGATGGAGAATTTGCGGCACCGGCAATAACGATGGTTACGCCAAAAGAAGGAGCTGTTATTTTATTGTCAACAAGCAATGAAATGCCAGTAAATTTTGTAGTAAACGATGATTCGGGAATAGATTATGTTCAGGTAAAATGTGAAGCTTTAGGTATTGATGAAACGATTCAGTTAGCGGGCTCGCCTCAATCTTATACTTTCAATAAAACGTATACTTTACCTGTAACTGCAGCAAATTATGTATTGACAATTACTGCCAAAGATAAATTTACGATTCCCAATACAGGATCTTTAAATATCAATATTGTGGCGACAAATGAATATCCTGCCCTCTATTTATGTGATCAGCCAAAAGGTACTAATCTGACTACTGATGCTGTGGGTGTACCAATGTATTTCCACGAGAAAAACGGACAGGATTTTGAGTTTAAATATTATGCTGATAAAGACAATAAAGAAGTTTATTTCTTAGGTCAGGAAGCGGACTTTGCCCCACATTGTTTCGGATTAAATGCAGCTGGAGGTTTAGTAGACGATTTAACGGCAACACCAATTATTTTACCAACAAAAGGGTATTACAATATAAAAGTAAACCCAAATACACTAGCTTATACAGTTACTAAATATACGCCTTCAAGCAAAGTTTGGGCTGATGTTGCCAATGGATTATGGAGTGATGACGAAGCTTTAAGAAGACCTTTTGTGAGCGTATGTGGCGGTGGTATTCAGGGTGCAGACTGGGATACATGGACAGCCTGGACACAAACCGGATTGCATTTGGCAAATAACCCAAATAATGCATATCAATTAGTTGGTGAGTATACGCTGACAGGACAATTGGAAGCCACTTTTACAGGTCAATGGTGGAGTCCGTCATGGAGATTAATCAAAAATGGTATTGCTACAATGTCACCGGGTGAAAATGGAAATGCAAAATATCCAGCTGCTCCGGGAGTATACAAAGTTGTATTGGATACAGAATTGGAAAGAGTCTTTATCACAAAAAAATAGTTTGTTAGAACTTAAGTTTTAGCATTAATAAAAAAATAGATTAATATGAAATATAAATTTATATGGTTATTTATCACCATGTTGTGCACCGCCGCGACATTCGGGCAAATAACGGTAAAAGGAACTGTTAAGGATAAAGGCAATGTGCCAATTCCCGGAGTTAATTTAGCAGTAAAAGGAACTTCAACAACAACATCAACAGATTTTGACGGGAACTTTTCTATCAGTGTACCCAATAAAAATGCTCAAATTGAATTCTCGTTTGTTGGTTTTTCTAACAAAACAATTCAGGTTGGCGATAAAACAACTTTTGATGTTGTGCTTGAGGAATCAAGCCAGACACTAGATGAGATTGTCGTTGTAGGTTACGCCGCGGTAAAAAAGAGCGATGTAACGAGTTCTATTTCTTCTATTAAAGGAAAAGAACTCCAAACCATGACAGTGGGTAATGTGACCGAATCATTACAAGGGAAGGTTTCCGGGGTTCAGGTAACTGGACAAGGAGGCCCTGGTGCACAGCCAAGAGTTTTGATCCGTGGTATTTCTACGTTAAATCTGGATACTTCTCCTCTTTATGTAGTGGATGGTATACCAATGGGAACCAGTATAAACTTTTTGAGCCCGAATGAAATTGAATCGATGGAAGTTTTAAAAGATGCTTCTGCAAGTGCTATTTATGGTTCACGTGCTTCTAACGGAGTTATTCTGATCACTACCAAAAAAGGGAAAGTGGGTCAGACAAGATTCAACTTTGATATAAGTTCAGGGATGCAGCTTATGAACAATCCCTATCATATGGCTGATGCCGAAGGATATGCAACAATCATGAACAAAGCATACAACAATTCTGGTTATGCGGATTATTTGCCAAACCCTTCTCAATACAAAGGTAAAACGACAGATTGGTGGAAAGCCGGAATTAAAGGTGGATCTCCCGTTACAAATGCTTCTTTAAGTGTTAGTGGTGGTTCTGAAAAACATACTTATGCCATCAGTATGAACTATTATGATGCAGAATCTATTTATGAAGTAGGAGGTTGGGAGAGAATTACGTTAAGAATTGCCAATGATTTTAAATTCTCAGATAAATTCTCTGCCGGAATCACTTTAAATCCGCGTTATGAAACCTATGGCCAGCCTGGAAACTGGGCAGATTTTGATAAAATTGATCCCATTACGCCAATTTACAAACCGGCAGATCAGTTAACAGGAAGCGAAAATGAATACAGTATTTATGCGCGTTCGCCTTCGTATGTATGGAATCCGGTTGCAGCTGTAAAGAGATATGATGATTTTACAGATCAATATAACTTAAATACAAATGGGTATTTACAATATACTCCAATCAAAGGCTTAGTATTTCGTACACAGGCTTCTGTTGAAGTTGGTGATAAAATAAGAAGCAGGTTCAGACCCGATTTTATAATTGATGCTGCACACGAAAAAGAGGAGATAAATAAGGTTGAAAGATGGGCTACTAATAATGTAGACTGGACATGGCAAAATACAATTACCTATTCTAAAACATTTGCAGAAAAACACAATGTTTCCCTAATGATTGGTAATACAATGGAAGAGTACAATGGCAATGATGTTTGGGGTTACGGAGAAGGTGTGCCTAATAACTCAGATTTAATGAGAGAGGTAAATGCAGCAACTAAAAACCGCGATAGTAAAGGTAACACTTGGTCAAGTTCATTGATGTCTTATATTTCTCGTTTTTCTTATAACTACGACAATAAATATTATTTCACGGGAACTTTCAGACGTGATGGTTCTTCTAAATTTATGACGAACAACAAATGGGCAAATTTCCCTTCGGCATCTGTTTCATGGAGGATTTTGAACGAAGGATTTATGGAATCTACTAAAGATGTTCTAAGCGATCTTAGATTTAGAGCAGGTTGGGGTAAAGTAGGGAATCAGGGATTGCCAACGCAAGTGTATCAGTCCAACATTGGGCAAGGATTTTATCCTATCGGAGATGTTGTGGGAGATACTTCATTTCCTTCTTCTATGGCCAATAAAGACATTAAATGGGAAACTGTTGAAGATATGAGTTTTGGAATCGATTTCGGATTATGGAAAAACAAGCTTTCAGGATCATTAGAATATTATCAGAAAAAAACAAATGATATGTTATTCTTAAAGCAATTTCCAGCTTATAGCGGATTTCCTGAAAATGCCACAATCTGGACAAACGTAGGTTCTATGCAATCCAGCGGTATCGATTTGCTAATTTCTTATAAAGATAAAAAAGGGGATTTCTCTTATGGTGCCGATGTAACTTTTACAACGGTTGATGTTGAGATGTTGTCTTTATCTTCTGATGGAGAAAAACTGTACGGAGCTAATAACAGAAGTGTGACTGTAAAAGGAGATGAACCAGGTTATTTCTACGGATACGTTGCTGATGGTTTATTCCAAAATCAAACCGAATTAAATTCTCATACAGATGAGCACGGAACTAAATTACAACCTTATGCAAAAGAAGGAGACATTCGTTTTAAAGATGTTAACGGAGACGGAAAATTAGATGACAAAGATCGTACTAAAATTGGTTCTCCATGGGCGGATTACAACATCGGACTGAATTTAAATTTTGCCTACAAACAATTTGATTTGGTAGCTAATTTTTATTCCAGTATCGGAAATGATATCGTCAATACAACCATTTCAGATTTATACAACGGTGCAAGTTTAACCAACAAAGTAAGCGGATTAGACCAAAAAGCATGGCACGGAGAAGGAACTTCTAATTCTATTCCTCGTTTGTCTAAAGATGATAATAATGAGAACTACACTAAATTTTCTTCTTTATACGTAGAAGATGGTTCTTATGTCCGTATGAAAAACTTACAGTTAGGATTTTCATTCTATAATAAATTCGGATTAGACAAGCTTAGAATTTCTTTATCAGGCCAGAATTTATGGACTTGGACAAAATATACGGGAGTTGATCCTGAAGTTGCAGGAGGAGATCCGGATAAGGGCGACAGAGTAAAAGGAGCAGGTTTTGGAGAATGGAACTATCCTGTACAGCCAACAATTTTGATGGGTCTTAATGTAGCATTTTAATAAAAACGAACATGAAAAAAATAATTTTATCAATAATAGCTTTAGCTGCAGTTGCAGTTTCCTGCTCTGATTTTATTGAAAAAGACGAAAGAGGAAAGCAAACCTTAGAAAACTACTTTCAAACGGCACAGGAATGCGAAAATTATACCAACGAATTAACCCGCAGATTGTTAGTTACCAATGATTGGTGGGTATTGGTTGCACCAAGAGTTACCAACGAAATGGCAACAGATGATGCATGGATGGGTAATACAGGTCAGGACAACAGTGCGCACAGACCAAGTTCTCAATATATTATCTCGCCGGATAATATGGGAGATATGAACAGCAGTTATACAGCGCATTTCTATACCATTCAATCAGCAAATATTGGTTTGGAGAAAATGGCTTTGGCACCAATTTCTGATTCTCAAAAGAATCAATATATGGGAGAATCTCTATTTGTTCGTGCCTATTGTTATTATGAACTCGTAAACCTTTTCGGAGGGGTTCCAGTCTATACAACATCATTAGGAACAGGTGATTTAAAATTAGAACGCAATTCTGCTGCAGAAGTGTATGCTCAGATTGAAGCTGATCTTAAAGAGTCTGCTGCAAAACTGGAAACTATTCCGGTAAACAGAAACGGAAGAATAAACAAATGGGCAGCTTATGCTTTATTGGCGCGTGTTTCTTTATTTCAGGAAAAATGGGCAGAGGCCAAACAATATTCAAACAAAGTAATCACAGAAGGTCCTTTTGCATTAGAAGCTGATTTCCTAAACATTTGGAATGTAAACAATCACAACGGTGTCGAATCCATTTTAGAAGCACAATCTTCAGATGTACAAAACAAAACTTTAGGTTCTGCATTACCAACATTGGCAGGGGCAAGAGGAGAAGACAAGAAAAACTTTCCAAGCAATGATGCCGCAGATGTTTTGGACGGTTGGGGATGGTGTATGCCAACCAGTGATTTAGAAAATGCTTATCTTTCTGAAAATGATGTTATCCGTCGCAGAAGCACTATTACAAAATGGGGAGAGGCTGCTTATGGAGATGAGGTTTTGAATCCAACACATAAATTCAGTTTAAATGACAATAAATCAGGACGTATCTGTCGTAAATATTATATTCCGATAGCAACACGTCGTGCTTTAGATAATAAAGACGGGCATTTGCCTTTGAACATTCCATTGATTCGTCTGGCTGAAATGTATCTGACAAGAGCTGAAGCAAATTACCATACAGGAGGAGATGCATTGGCAGATATCAATATTATCAGAGCACGTGTAAAATTAGATCCAAAAACAGGTTTATCTGGTCCGACATTGCTGAACCAAATTTATAAAGAGCGTCGTTTAGAATTGGCTTTTGAAGGATTGCGTTTGTACGATATCCGTCGTGAAAAAGACCCAACTACCGGAAAACCGGTTATTGAATCTTTGATGGGACCAAACGGAA
This sequence comes from Flavobacterium sp. AC274, assembly GCF_979258275.1. Classification (NCBI taxonomy): domain Bacteria; kingdom Pseudomonadati; phylum Bacteroidota; class Flavobacteriia; order Flavobacteriales; family Flavobacteriaceae; genus Flavobacterium; species Flavobacterium sp. AC274. The sequence goes on from NZ_OZ409852.1 coordinate 2,741,961, forward strand.
CTTTTGTTCAATACAACCTGAACTCTGCAGACCCTTATGAAACAACCAATTTGAGAGAACCTCAGGATAAAGGAATCAATTTTAACCCTGCCAAAAACTTATTGTGGCCAATACCTCAAATGGAAATTGACTTAAGTGGAGGAGTAATCAAACAAAATCCAGGATATTAATGAAATTTATAAATAACAAAAAAGTAAGTCTGCTATGTGCAGGCTTGCTTTTCGCTAACTTTTTTATGATTAGTTGCGATTCTGAAAAATCAGATGATTCAGGTGCTGAAAACACCATTGCAGAATTAAGTGTAAATCTGGATATGAATCTCCAAACCATGGAAAGTTTTGGTGCTTCTGATGCCTGGCAATGTAATTTCATTGGAAAAAACTGGCCTTCTGATAAAAGAAATAAAATGGCGGATTTGCTTTTCAGCAGAGAATTGGATGCTGACGGAAACCCAAAAGGAATCGGACTATCATTATGGCGTTTTAATCTTGGAGCGGGAAGTACAGAACAAGGCGATGCCAGTGATATTTCAGATGAATGGAGACGTACAGAATGTTTTACAACAGATGGAGTTTCGTATGACATGAGCAAACAAGCCGGACAAGTTTGGTTTATGAAAGCTGCAAAAGAACGTGGTGTTGAGAAATTATTAGCTTTTACCAACAGTGCACCGGTTTATTTAACTCAAAACGGAAAAGCACACGCCAGCATAAAAGAATTTTATAATTTGCAAGATGGAAAAATGCCGGAATTGGCTGATTTCTGGGTTACTGCATTAGATAAATTAAAAACAGAACAAGGTTTAACAATCGATTATGTGAGTCCGTTTAATGAGCCGCAATATGAGTGGGACGGAACTGCACAAGAAGGATCTCCTGCTACCAATGCTAACATTTACAGTTTTGTAAATGTATTATCTCCTAAATTGCAGTCAAAAGGGCTTACGGCTCAAATTGTTGTTGGGGAAGCCGGAGCTTACGAATCTTTATATAAAACCGTTTCAGGTAAAGAAAGCAGATCCAATCAGATTGATTATTTCTTTGCAGCAAATTCTGCTAAAAAAATAACAGGATTATCAAACGTAAAGAAAACCATTTCCGGACACAGTTACTGGCAGGCCTGGCCTTTGAACGAACTGATTTCTTCAAGACAACAAGCGGCTTCAAGAATTCAGTCAGTTGGTGCAGTTAGTTTATGGTCTTCAGAATATTGTGTTTTAGAAAGTCCCGGAACATCAGAATTGTCAGGAGGCGGAGGTCCGGGAAGAGATTTAGGAATTCAGCTGGCACTTTGGACAGCCCGTATTATCAGTACAGATATTGCTGTTGGTGGCGTTACGTCATGGCAATGGTGGACTGCAATAAGCCGTGGTGATTACAAAGATGGGTTGATTCACGTTGATGACAATGCAAGCAACGGAGCGGGAGATTCAAATTACTGCAAAAACGACGGATACATTAGAGATTCTAAAACGCTTTGGGCTTTAGGAAACTTCTCTTTCTTCGTAAAACCGGGAATGGTAAGAGTTCAGATTCCGAGTGTTGATAATGGCACTTCCGTGAATGATGTAATGGTAACGGCATATAAAGATGCGGCAACAAAGAAATTAGTTGTCGTTGCAGTTAACATTAGCAAATCGGCGAAAGCCTACAAATTAAATCTTACGGGAGGAAGTTTAGCAGATAATAAATTTACGCCGTACACAACTTCTGAAACTTTAAGTTTGAAAAAAGGTGCAGCTGTAGATGTTTCTAATTTTACAATTCCTGCGAAGTCAGTTGTGACTTATGTTGGAACGTATAAATAATAAGGTTCAGAGGTTCAAAGAGGCAAAGGTTCAAAGGTTTTAGAATCGATGCGCAAATCTTTGTCAAAGTTTTAAACTTTGACAAAGATAAATAACCACAATGTTTGTTATTGGATTTAGATGACGAATAGATTGCATAAAACTTTGAAGTAAAGTAATTAATCGTAAAGTATGTCATCCCGAGGAACGAGGGATCTCCGCGAGAAGCTCTACAAAGATTAGCAAACCCGAAAGGTTTTTAAAACCTGTCGGGTTTATATAAAGACTTAAAGAATAAAAAGAAAATGAGAAAAACCTATATCTCGCTTTTATTGGTAATGAGTTCGCTGTCTTACGGACAGCGAACCATAACCATTAGCACAGATAATGTTGTACAAACCATGGATGGTTTTGGAGGTTCTGATGCCTGGAGATGCCAGTTTGTGGGTAAATGGCCGGAACAGAAAAAGAATGCCATTGCCGATTTACTTTTTAGCAAAGAAATCGATGCACAGGGAAATCCAAAAGGAATTGGGCTTTCGATCTGGAGATTTAATTTAGGTGCGGGAAGTACAGAGCAAGGCGAAAACAGCAAAGTTTCGGACGAATGGAGAAGAAGCGAATCTTTTCTGCAAGCTGACGGAACTTATGATTTCTCGAAACAGGAAGGACAAAGATGGTTTTTGCAGGCAGCTAAAAAACGAGGTGTTGAAAAATTCCTGATTTTTACCAATAGTCCGCCAGTTTATATGACAAACAACGGATTATCTTTTGCCTCTCAAAAGAATAAACTGAATCTAAAAGATGGTGCAATTCCAAAATTTGCCGATTTCTTAGTTCAAAGTATTCAGGGATTAGAGAAAAAAGAAGGAATAAAATTCGATTATATAAGTCCGATAAACGAACCGCAGTGGGAGTGGATGCCAAAACACGGTGATACAAACAGTCAGGAAGGGACACCTGCAACCAATCAGGAAATTTATGATTTGACCAAATCACTTTCAGAAAAATTAAAAGCTCAAAAAATGAGCACCGAAATTGTAATTGCCGAAGCCGCACAAATCAATTATTTATATGAAAATGTAAATGGCGAAAACAGAGACAATCAGATTGACTATTTCTTCGGAAAAACAAAAACAAATATTTCGAAATTTCCAAATGTTAAAAATGTAATTTTAGGTCACAGTTATTTTACAACCTGGCCAATAGAAAAACAAGTTTTAAGCCGAAAATTGATCGCTGCGAATGTGAAACAAAATCCGGGATTAAAATATTGGCAATCTGAATATTGTATTTTAGAAAATCCGGGAGAAGTGGAAATTCCGGGTGGTTCAGGAGGAGGAAGAGATTTAGGAATGCAGACCGCTTTATTCGTAGCACGTTTGATTCATAACGATATTGCTGTCGCTAATGCGGCTTCATGGCAATGGTGGACTTCTATAACGAGAGTTGATTACAAAGACGGATTGATTTATCTGGATGATGGAAAAAGCAACGGCGGAACCACACCGGATTATGTGAGAAACGATGGAGAATTTCACGATTCAAAACTGCTTTGGGCTTTAGGAAATTACTCTTTGTTTGTGCGTCCGGGAATGTTGAGAATTGATGTTCCAAATCAAGATGAACTCGATGCAGCAAATGATGTTATGTTGACCGCTTATAAAGACAAGACAAACAAAAAAATGATTGTTGTTGCTGTAAACTGCGGAAAATCGAATCAGAAATACAAATTCAATTTATCAAAAGGAGTGCTTAAAAACAACGAGTTTACTCCGTATATAACTTCTGAAAATTCAAATTTAAAAAGAACCAACACTCAGAAAATTGATAATCTGGAAATCCCTGCAAAATCTATTGTAACGTTTGTGGGAGAATTGGAATATTAAAAAAGTTTCAGGTTTCAAGTTCTGTGTGAGACCTGAAACTTGAAACCTGAAACAAAGAAAACTAAAAACAACAACTAAAAATTAAGAATAGTGTTTACAAAAAAGAGCTTATTACCTGTTTTACTCTTTTCGTGCGTCTCGGCATTCAGCCAGATTTCGTTTGGAGATTCGAAAAAAATCAATGACAACTGGAAATTTAATCTTCAGGATATTTCAGATGCAAAAAACACCACTTTTGACGACAGCAAATGGCAGTCGGTAAATGTACCTCACGACTGGAGCGTAAAAGGACAGCTAAGTCCAACGCTGGCAAGTTGTACAGGTTATTTACCGGGTGGTATTGGGTGGTATAGAAAATCAATCAATATTCCGCAGAGCAAAGCCGGAGAAAAAGTGTATTTGTATTTTGAAGGAGTTTACAACAGAAGTGAAGTTTTTATCAACGGACATTCTTTAGGAAAACGCCCTAACGGATATATTTCTTTTGCTTATGATGCAACTCAGTTTGTAAAATATGGCGGAGAAAACACGATTTCAGTTCGTGTAGATCACAGTCAAAGTGCCGATTCCAGATGGTATACAGGTTCTGGAATTTATAGAGATGTTTGGGTAGTTTATGCAAATCCGGTTCATATTGCACAATGGGGTGTTTACGCCTATCCCGAAGTAAAAAAGGGAGTGGGAACCCTAAATGTTGAGATTGATGTAGAGAATGGTTCTTCTGCAAAATCAACTTTAACTGTAGTTAACGAATTGATTTCAAAAGACGGAAAATCGGTTGCAAAAGCTTCCAATAAAGTTGAGGTTGCGGCCAATCAAAGCGGTAAAATTGCGGCAAAATTAAATGTCACAAATCCACAATTATGGGACATCAATAATCCAAATTTATATCAGCTTAAAACAACCGTCCTGAAAGATGGAAAACAAATAGATCAAACGGTTACAAAAACGGGTTTTAGAACGTTCACTTTTGATCCAAATAATGGTTTTGCTTTAAATGGGACATGGATGAAAATGAAAGGCGTTTGTTTGCATCACGATGCCGGAGTTTTAGGTTCTGCAGTACCCCGCGAAGTTTGGGAAACCAGATTGAAAACATTAAAAGAAATTGGCGTAAATGCGATCCGTACAAGTCATAATCCACAAGCACCGGTTTTTTATGAGCTTTGCGATGAATTAGGATTATTAGTATTGAACGAAGCGTATGACGAATGGGAATTCCCAAAACGTAAATGGTTAGAAGGCTGGAATTACGGAACACCGGGATTCGAGGGTTCGTTTGATATTTTTGCAGATTATGGAGAAAAAGATCTGGAAGATTTTGTACGTCGTGACAGAAATCATCTTTCGGTTTTTGCCTGGAGTATTGGTAACGAGGTAGATTATCCAAACGATCCTTATTCGCACCCCGTTTTAGATAAAGGAAAAGAGGGTTTTGGACAAGCGGCTTACGGAGGTTATAAAAAAGAGGCACCAGATGCCATGCGTCTTGGAGTAATTGCAAAACGCTTGGTTGCAGCAGTAAAAAAATACGATAAATCCCGTCCGACAACTGCTGGTTTGGCCGGTGTAGCAATGTCTAACGAAACAGAATATCCGGGAGCTTTAGATATTACAGGATATAATTATACAGAAAGCAAATATAAATCAGATCACGAAAAATATCCAAACAGAGTTATTTTCGGAAGCGAGAATGTTCACGATATGGAGCCTTGGCTGGCCGTAAAAAATAACAAACATATTTTTGGACAATTCCTTTGGACAGGTATTGATTATTTAGGAGAATCAGGAAGATGGCCTTCAAGAGGATTTTACTCTGGTTTAGTTGATTTTGCGGGGATTATCAAACCGAGAGGATATTTCCGTCAATCTTTATGGTCTGATAAACCAATGGCTTACATCGGAACTTATCCTTTAAAAAATGAAAAGGATATTTCTAAAGATGCGTGGGCAATCTGGAATTACACTCAAGGTGAAAAGATTCGCGTTGTGTGCTATACAAATGCTGCAAAAGCTCGTTTAGAGTTAAACGGAAAAGTAGTTGGTGAGACAAAAGCTTATGATGAGAAAACAGGAATTATTTATTGGGATATTCCGTTTACTGCTGGAAAATTAGAAGCAATTGGTCTAAACAAAGACGACAAAGAAGTAAGCAGATACACGATTAATTCGACACAACAACCTGTTGAATTAACCATTGCTGATACTAATATCACAATTGCAAAAGACAAAGGTGTAGCTAAAATTATGGTGCAGCTAAAAGATCAAAATGGTCTTCCTGTAATGCTTTCAGATAATGAAGTTACCTGCACAATTACGGGGTCAGGAACATTGTTAGGACTAGAAGCCGGAAACAATAGTGACATGACAGATTATACAGATAATGTACAGAGAGTATATCACGGGCATATTGCGGCTTATGTTCAGGCAACAGGAGAATCGTCTCAGCCTATTAAAGTTACGTTTACAAGTCAATGGTTAAAACCGGTTGAAGTTACTGTGAATGTGAAGTAAGAAGTAAAATGTAATTAGTTTTAAGTTCCTGAGGAACGATATATTTATAGTAGATCATCACCGAAGATCTGACAGGTTTTAAAAACATGTCAGGTTTATTAAAGGATGCTAGTTCCAGCGGAACAACATGTTTATAGAAAAATTAGAATCTATACAAAAGAACCCCATCGGGGTGAAATCTTAAGATCGTTTTACATATCGCTCCGCTGGAGCTTTATCCACGACCGGATTTTATTTGCTATAAATATGTTGCTCCTCTGGAGTTTAGAAATGTGGATTAAATTATTTTTAATCAGTGGCTAAAGAAAGACAAAGTACGTCGTCAAAGAGACCTGACAGGTTTTAAAAACCTGTCAGGTCTATCAAAGGATGCTTGTTCCGTTGGAACTAGTTCACACAAATTAGTAGTTTGTTTTTTAAATTGTCAATTAACCTGTCAGCGTTTTGGTTAGCAGACAGGTTAATTGTATTTAATGACGAAAAGTTTATTATATTCGAGTGTATTATTAACACTTATTAAAATCATGATGAAAATAAAAAATATAGTTCCGTTGATTTTGGGGTTGGTTTTCGTATCGGTTTCTTCTAATGCCCAAACAAAAGTTTTTAAAAAGGATGAATTCAAACAATGGGCACAAACGCCGCCGATGGGCTGGAATAGTTGGGATTGTTATGGTCCGACTGTAGAAGAACATGAAGTAAAAGCCAATGCCGATTATATGGCAAAAAACCTCAAGAAATTCGGTTGGGAATATATCGTCGTTGATATCAGATGGTTTGTAGAAAATGATAAAGCAGGAGGTTACAACCAAACAGATCCACGATATGTAATCGATCAATACGGAAGATATTTGCCAGCCGTAAATCGTTTTCCATCAGCAAAAGACGGACAGGGATTTAAGCCTTTAGCAGATTATATTCATAAAAAAGGATTAAAATTCGGGATCCATATCATGCGCGGAATTCCGAAAAAAGCAGTGGAAGATAAAATGCCAGTTAAAGGAGCAAACGGAATCACGGCAGATCAAATTTATACTACAGCTTTGCAGTGCGAGTGGCTAAAAGACAATTATACAATTGTTGCAGACAAGCCGGGAGCACAGGAATATTATGATTCTATATTTGAATTGTATGCAAGTTGGGGAGTTGATTTTATCAAAATTGATGATTTGTCAAGACCGTATCACGAAGGCGAAATTAACCTGATTAGAAATGCAATCGACAAATGCGGACGTAAAATTGTATTGAGTACTTCGCCCGGTGAAACACCTATAACAGCAGCCCCTCACGTAAAAGAACATGCCAATATGTGGCGTATGGTTGATGATGTTTGGGACACCTGGCCGCATATTACACATTTAATGAAGGTAAGTGAACAATGGTATCCACATATTGCACCAGGAACATGGCCAGACTGCGATATGATTCCGTTAGGACGTATTTCTGTTAGAGGAGAACGTGGCGAAGACAGAATGACACGCTTAACAAAAGACGAGCAATACACTTTAATTACCTTTTTCAATATTTTTAAATCGCCGTTATTTTTTGGTGGAGATTTACCAAGTAATGATGCGTTTACATTATCATTATTAACGAATAAAGACGTTGTGAAAATGCACAATGAAAGTACCGATGTAAAACAACTTTTCCAGAAAGACGGAAAAATTGCGGTGACTTCAAAAAATCCTAAAGACGGAAGTATTTATTTGGCTTTGTTTAATATCTCAGATAAAGCTTCAGAAACTATTTCGGTAAATTTTTCTGATTTAGGAATTTCAGGAAATATAGAAGTTTTGAATATGTGGACTGGTGAGAAATCTAAAGTTGCTTCAACAGCAATTTCAGCAGAATTAAAACCTCACAGTTCAGTTTTGTATCAATTAAAAGGAAAAAATAATGAGGAAAACACATTTTAGTATTGTATTATTTTTATTGCTCTTTACTTTTTCACAAGCACAAAACAACAATGCAAAAGGAATTCCACCTGTAATTGCAGAGAAGGATTTAACGGCTTATTTGTTTGTTTACTTCACCGGAAATTCTGTTGAAGATGAAGCTGTTCGATATGCCATTAGCGCAGATGGATATCATTATTATCATTTAAATAATAACAGACCAGTCATAGACAGCAAAGTAATCAGTTCAACTGGTGGCGTTCGGGATCCGCATATTTTGCGCGGAGACGATGGCAAAACTTTTTATATGGTTTTGACAGATATGACGTCTTCAAAAGGCTGGGACAGCAATCGTGCAATGGTCTTGTTAAAAAGCACCGATTTAGTAAATTGGAAAAGTAGTATTGTAAATATTCAAACTACTTTTTCCGGAAATGAAAATTTGAAAAGAGTTTGGGCACCGCAGACCATTTACGATGCAAAAGCAGGAAAGTATTTAATTTACTTTAGTTTGCAATATGCAGGAGGTCCGGATAAAATTTATTACGCTTATGCAAACAAAGATTTTACAGGTTTAGAAAGTGCTCCAAAATTATTATTTGTTCCAAAATCGGAGAGAGCTTGTATAGACGGTGACATTATTGAAAAAGACGGAATTTATCATCTTTTTTATAAAACAGAAACCGAAAAAGCAGGAATTAAAGTAGCCACAACAACTGATTTGACTTCTGGAAAATGGACAGAAAATGACAATTATCTGCAACAAACAAAGGATGGTGTTGAAGGCTCCAGCGTTTTCAAACTAAATAATTCGGATGATTATATCTTAATGTATGATGTTTACACAAAAGGAAGATATCAATTTACAAAAAGTAAAGATTTAGAGAATTTCACTGTTATTGATAATGATATTTCAATGGATTTTAATCCGCGTCACGGAACTATTTTGCCTATCACACGTTCTGAATTGAAGAAACTGATTACAAAATGGGGAATGCCGGATAAATTTCCAAAAATAAATAATAACCCGGTTTTAGAAGGTTATTATGCTGATCCGGAAATCTTATATTCGAACAAAACAAAGAAATACTATATCTATCCAACAAGCGATGGTTTTGATGGATGGTCAGGAAATTATTTCAAGACTTTCTCTTCAGATAATTTGACGGATTGGAAAGACGAAGGAATTATTGTAGATCTCAGAAAAGATGTAACCTGGGCCAATAGAAATGCCTGGGCGCCTTGTATTATTGAGAAAAAGAGCAAAGGAAAATATAAATATTTTTATTATTTCACGGCTGCTCAAAAAATTGGTGTAGCATCGTCAGATAATCCAAACGGACCTTTTACCGATAGTGGAAAAGCACTTGTAAGCACAAGACCAGAAGGAGTAAAGGGAGGTCAGGAAATTGATCCGGATGTATTTACAGATCCTAAAACAGGAAAAAGCTATTTGTATTGGGGTAATGGTTATATGGCTGTAGCCGAATTAAATGCCAATATGATTTCGTTAAAAGAAGGAAGCACCAAAATAATCAAGGTTGATGATACTTTTAGAGAAGGAACTTATGTTATTTACAGAAACGGAACCTACTATTTTTTATGGAGTGAAGATGATACGAGAAGTCCAAATTATAAAGTTAGATATGGAACGTCAAAATCGCCTTTAGGGCCAATTGAAATTCCGAAAAATAATATTGTAATTCAGGGAATTCCAGATCAGGGAATTTATGCTACGGGACATAATTCTGTATTACAAATTCCAGACAAAGACGAATGGTACATAACCTATCATCGTTTTTCTTATCCAACCGGAATAAAAATGGGTGATGCCGGCGGTTTTCATCGTGAAGTTTGTATGGATAAATTAGAATTTAATGCTGACGGAAGTATCAAACAGGTAATTCCAACACACACGGGAGTACAAGCTTTGAAATAATTTATTAAAATTAATTTGGTCAATAAAGGTCGTTTCTTAGCTAGAAACGACCTTTTTATTTTAGAATGAACTTTTAAGGAGGTATTTTATTCTTTCATATTATTGTATTTCTGTAAACCTTAGTAATAGAAAAGTTTAAGTTATACATGAATGAAAATGGCACAATATTTTGACAAATAATAGAGCAACTCCAATTACTGTAATAATCCTAGTTTTTTAGCTTTTTCAATTAGATCTTTATCACTGCCTTTTCCCTTTAAAAGTTGATCTTTTATGTTTGCTTTTCTTTTTTCTATTGCACTCATTGAAAGAGGTATGTAGTTAGGAAGATTGACAGTTTTAACTCCTTGGTAAATTAAGGTTAAAATTTGATTGTCATGTTTATCCCAATTTATATTTTTTTAAATAAATTTCTTTGAGATTGTATTATGGTATTACTTCGATATATATCACCTTCAAGAATTTTTTTGCAAATGATTGGAAACAATTCAAAGTTAATATCGCTTTTTGAAATGAACCCTTCAGGTTTTATTTCCTTAATGATTTTATCTACCGTTAAGGGATCACTATGCATTGTAAGTAGTACAATTTTGCAATTTGCAAATTTTTCTCTAATAAGTATAGCTAAATCAATGCCATTATTAATATTAAGCTCTTTAAAAGGAGGCAGGCTAATATCTAATAAAGCAAAATCAATATTTATGTTTTCTATTTGTTGCAGTTTTATTTTGTTATATGCATCCTCACAATTATAACTCTTTATAAAACTTGGTTGTTTTTTTTGAAAATCCGTGTCAGATAGTAGGTTAATATAGCTATCAACTGTCATGGGGTGATCGTCAACGATCAAAATCTTAAGACTAATCTTCATTTTTTTTAAATAGGGTATCAAAGATAATTAAATATTACGGATTTACCGTACAATTGAAGTAAATCTAGGATGTTTTTTTGTACTAAATGATATTAATATAAATTTTATGAAAAGCAAATTATACATTGTAGGCCTTGTTTCCTTTTCTTTATTAACCTATTCATGCTCTAATGATGATAGTTATGAAGTTCCTGAAGTTAAAAGTCGTAATTTTAAAATTAGTCCACAGACTGATTTTAAAAATGAATTAAATAAAAAAAGAAATGATTCAACGACTGTGATTTTAAATATGGAGATTATGAGTGTTAATGGAGACCCAAGTAATCCGATACCCCCAAGAGCTAAATAATTCAGGCTTATAATTATTTCAAGATAGACTATGTGATTTATACTTAATTGCATAGTCTTCTTGTTTCATAATAGTATATTTGAAATTTAAAATAATAATTACAATCTTGAGAACCCTTGCTTATATAATTTTACTATTTCTACTACTATTATTTTCATGCAAAAAAAATGATTCTGTTGCTTATGATAAAAATGCAGCTATTTTTTTTGATAAAAATTATATAGATAAATTAGGGAAAAATAAAAAAGAGAAATATCTAGATTCAATAGTAGATTTATTAAAATTAAAAAAAATGATTCAACTGTCAGAAATTCATATTTGAAAACCGCAACAGAATATTATTACATCAATAATTTTGAAAAATCTTTATCTGCTAGTTTAAATGCATTGCGACTATCAAAACAGTCAGACGATAGTATTAGAATGGCAAAGGCATCCTATTATGTGGGTGATTGTTATATTAACTCAAAAAAAGACAGTGCTTACTTTTATTATTTACTTGCAGAAAAACTATATTATAATATACATGACTATGATAATGTTGGCAGAATGTTATTCAATAAAGCCTATGTTCTATTTTATAATGGAAATTATGTTGAATGTGAAGTTGAAATTGCTAAAGCATTACGATATTTAAAGAAATCTACAAATCATCAGTTGATTTTTTCTTGTAACACATTGATAGGAAATTGTTTAGAGAAATTGGTTGAGTATGACGAAGCATTACATTATCACAAATTGGCTTTAGGTGAATTAGAAAAAATGAAAATTAATGGTAATGATGATAGTAATGAGATAAACAATTACTATGTATCTTCTATGATTAATATCTGTAACTTATATGATTTAAAAGGTGAATTCCCGAAGTCTATTAAAATATTAAAGAGCCTGCTTTCAGCAGATTTAAAAAAAGCAATCCTAGATTATATGCTAATGTTTTAAGCAATTTGGCTTATTCTAAGATGAAAAACAGGAATTATGAGAATATTGGTTTAATGTTTTTTGAATCCTTAAAGATTGTTGATAGTATTGGAGCAGAGTCGGATATTTTATATAAAAAGATACATATTGGAGAATATTTTTTAAGCCAGAAGGATACTACAAAAGCAATTCAAATTTTAAAAGAAGCTAATCAATTAGCAGTTAAAATTAAGAATAGTAACGAAATATTAACATCGTTAAAATTTCTCTCCAAAATAGATAAAACGCACAGGTTGTTTTATGCAAATGAATATATAAAGTTAAGTGATAGTATTAATACACTTCAAAAAAATGCTCATAATAAGTATGCCAGAATTGAATATGAAACCTCAAGAATTGAGGATGAAAATAAAATTTTGACAAAAAAGAACTTTTACATTTTAATTATTTCATTTGGACTAATCTTATTATTGATAATAATTATTGTTTTAAGATCTTTAAAATATAAAAATAAAGAATTGGAGTTTTTAAAGGAACAGCAAAAAGCTAATGAAGAAATCTACCAGCTGTTGACTGAGCAAAATGAAAAAATAAATGTTGCAAAAGAGAATGAGAAAACTAAAATAGCAAAAGAATTACATGATGGCATAATGAATAAAATTTATGGTGTTCGAATGAACTTAGGTTTTTTAATTCTAAAGTTGACGAGAAAATAATTGAAAAAAGAAAAGAATATATTTTTGAATTACAAAATATTGAGAATGAGATTAGAACTATTTCACATGACTTAAGTCGAAGTTCTTTTTTGGAAGATAATGATTTTGATGTTTTGTTATTAAATTTAATTGAAAATCAAAAAGACATTAGCTTTACCCAGTTTAAATACCTAAATGATGGAATGTTTGAATGGTCAAGTATTCAAAATATATATAAGATAAATTTATATCGTATAATTCAGGAAGCTATTTTGAATGTTAATAAGTATGCAAATGCTAAAAATTGTGAAATAAGTGTTCAAAAGTTTAATGATACTTCCTTAATAATCTCTATTGTAGATGACGGACAGGGTTTTGATATTAAGAGTAAAAAAAATGGCATAGGGTTAACCAACATAAAAGAGCGAACGAATTCTCTTAAAGGGGAATTTCATATAGAATCTAAAATTGGGGTGGGAACGAAAATTAAAGTTACACTTCATTTTTAAATCTGGATCTTAAATGATTTAAATTTTCTTTCAAGTTTATTCCTTCTTACTTTAAAGAACCATACCAATATTTATTAGTGATTGTAAAATAATTTTACCTTCAGAAAAAATGCAATTCCGTAATTTTTATATTTAAATTCCGTAATTTTTAGCTAAATGTTACTGTTATTTTCGTGAAATAAAAATCAACAAAATAAAAATTATAAATTTTCAAGATTTATAAAACCAAAAGCAAAAAAATAAACTAAAAAACGGTAAATGAAAAAGATTCAATATTTAATATTCATTTCATTTCTTTTTATGTCTTTTAATGGAATAAATAATTATTCAATATGGGGGAGATTAGTTGATCACGGATTCAGCCCTGTATCTATATTTAAAATTAAAGTTTTTCAAGAAAGAGATAGTGTTTTTGTTAAAGAGTTACATTTTAATGATAAAAATGGAGAGTTTATCATAAAAGATTTACCACCAAATAAATATATTTTAGAAATAACTGTTGAACAATATACTAAATATAGTATAACAAAGGAAATAACAAATAAAAATGAATCATTGGGGGAGATTTATTTACAAAATACTTGGTAAAAACACACTTTAAATTCTTATTTACTCCTTTAATTTAAATTTTTTATTGGTACGGGATTGACTGTTCATATAGTCGAAGAAAGTTACTTTGGTCAAGAAACAACTAAAAAGGCAGTAATAAGATTAGCTAAAATTTAGGATATTATTTTAAATACACGAATGAGAATTAAACGCGACATTAAAAAACTATTTATTTGCATCATTTTTTTCATTTATTTTTACACGTAAATGCGCAAAGTCCAAATCACTATCAACTTCAAACCACGGCAAGTTATTTTCCAGACTTGAAGGAAGTAAATAGCCAAAATATAAAATGGTATCGTTTCAATGTTCCTGAAAATTGGGAAAATACCAGTTCAAATAAAACCATAAAATTGGCTGTCGCTGTTCTACCGTGTTTAAAAAAGTCAAGTAAAAACGTAGTACATATTTCTGGTGGTCCCGGTGGTTGGTGCATAGGCCCTATCAAAAAATGGTTAAATCATCCTTTAAGAAACGAAGCAAATATTATACTTGTTGATTTAAGGGGTACTGGTTTTTCTGAACCTGCTCTTTGTCCTAAACTTGGAGAACAGATTTTGCAAGTGCTTGCCGAAAATAATAGTACAACTAAAGATATAAATGAAATTGTCAATGTTTCAGAACAATGCAAAAATGACCTTATTGTAAAAGGAATAGATATAAAAGCGTATAATAGTTTAAATATTTCAAAAGATTTACACGCATTAAAAAAATCATTAGGCATAAACAAATGGTTTGTATATGGTATATCTTATGGTACTTATATCTCACAAGTTTATTCTGATCAATTTCCAAATGATTTCGAAGGTATTATTCTGGATTCTCCGATTAATGATATTAATGAATATTATAAAAACAATACTTTTAATTATATTAATAGTCTGAATACCCTTTTTAAGGAAAGTAAACAAAAATACCCTGATTTAGAATCAAAATATTATTCAGTAATAAATAAATTGAGTAAAAAAGGCATAGAGGTAAATGTTGAGAAAGCTATTGTTCAAACAGAAAAATTTACCTATAATGCTGACGATTTTAAAATAATTATTCATCAATCTCTTTATAATCAACAATTAATTGAATTGATTCCTTTAATAATAAACGGTTTTTATAAAGAAGATAAATTTATATTAGCGAATTTAGTAGATGCTTTTTCTGAAGCATTAAAAAGAGACTTTGGTACTTATTATTGCGTTTCATGTAATGATGGGTTTACAGATAAAAGTATTGCGGAATATGACAAAAATGCTTCTGTATTTAAAAAAAATAAAGGAGGAATATTATTTTATCGTTCAGACTTGTCTGTTTGTGAAGAATGGGGAATTGGCGCAAAAAAATAAATTCAGCACAAAAAAGCAATCACATTAAAGCTTTAATTTTTGCCGGAAAATATGATCCAATTACACCTTTATATAACGGTAAGGAAATTGCAAAAAAATATAAAAACAGCTTTCTATTTGAAATGCCTTATGGTCATGCAACAAGTTTTTCAAAAGCTGGAAAGGGTATAGTAGAGCATTTTGTAAAAACACCTGATAAGAAACCTGAAGTAAAAGAAAAATTAAGTCAAATTGAATTTATTTCTGATATTAAATATAATCCTGGAATATCTAAGTTGGCAAAAAGTCTAAATAAACCAATTCTGTTATTTTTATCGCCGTTGATTATTGCATTAATAATAATTTTTGGTACATTCTTGTATTGTGTTTTTTCAATTTTTAGAAATAAAAATAAAGATTTGAACCTATTGAAATACTTATTTATCGCAAACTCTTTGTTAGGGATGATTGTAGTATTTGGTTTCATTTGGGCTATTTTTCAGACTTCTAAATACAATCTTTTTATTCTACTATTTGGATTGCCTGAAAAATATAATTTTTTATTTATTTTAAATTATATATTTATTGGAACAACAATTATTAGTGTATTCTACTTACTACTTAAAATAAAGATTATACCATACATAGAAGTGGTTTTTTCGATAGCATTTTCTTTTATATTAGTAATTATTTATTTCTCCTATTGGGGAATCTTCTAATTGGATAAGGTGCAAGTTATTAATATTATAAAGTGATTTATAATATAATAACTTATGCTATTCGATTTATTCGATTACTTCTTTCGTTATCCACTCCAAATACTGCCCAGTAGAGAAAAGTTTATGTTTACACAAACCTCAAACCGCTGAAGGAAAAGTCTATAGGGCGTATGTATTTAGCATAAAGCAACTCTTGTCAGGGATTTAAAAACAGAAATAAATCACTTAAGTAAAAACGTCTTCGGTTAATCCGCATAAAATTTTAAAAAAACACTCGAAAAATTACAACTTGTAATGTAAAACAAAGAGATGGAAATATTTAGGAAGATATGATTTCTTAAAAAAACGTGTCCAGATCAAAACTATTTCCTTTTATATAAATGCTTTTTTTATGGCAATTTTCTAAACTTAAACAAGTTGGTAATAAGCCGTAAGTTTTACCTGTAAAGTCCGTAATTTTTTATTAAGCGCTATGTTATTTTTGCGTTATGCTATAATAAAGTTCATGTATTATTAATGGATTTTTTTAGAATAGTTAACTGTTTTATACTAAGTATGAATTATCATTTTTGATTAAAAATACTGGTAAAATACTGCGTTGAATATTTTGATCTTTATTTCTCTCGATGATATAAAAGATACACTCGTTAAATAAAATGTTATAAGTTTCATGGAAAACATTAATAAAATTGCAGAGCTTTTTTGGAATAACAAAATCAAGGGCAAAGAGCCGGTATTCCCGTTAAATAAAGAAATTAGCTCTTTTAAATACACAATTGAATTGGAAGACTTGGGATATTTGTTAAAGATATCCAATAATAATCGTCTTTCACAATTTTCAATAATTACTGCGATATATTCCCTATTGCTGTACAAATATTTTTATAATTATGTGGGCATTATTACCTCTTACAACTCTTTAATAGGAAATAAAGATTCCAATCCTTTCTTTTTGGAAGACGATACCAATTTATCAAACAAATCTTTTAAGGAGCATTTACAAACGATATCCGAAGAAATCCAAAACAAATTGGCTTATGCAGCCTATGATTCAGCCTATTTGGATTTAGCCTGTTATTCCCATTTTGGAATCAGTTTAAACGATGGGTCAATAGGAGCGGATAAATGCAAAGGCGTTTTATTAAATTTTAATGTAACCGATGAGGTATTAGAATTAGTAATTTACTATAATGAAGATTTTGTCGAAAAATCATTATTACAGCATTTAGGTTCCGGTTTTAGGAAAATTTTAGTCCATCTTCAGGAATTTATTAACGGTGACACAAATGAGTTTGATTTATTAGGCTCAGAAGAGAAACATCAGTTATTATTTGATTTTAACAATACTACAGTAGATTATCCGCACGATAAAACCATCATTGAATTATTTGAGGATCAGGCAGAAAAGGCACCCAATAGCGTAGCAGTTGTTTTTGAAGGAACGGAACTTACCTACAAAGAGCTTAATGAAATAACCAATCAGTTAGGTGCTTATCTAAGAGAAAAATACAGTATAGAACCTGATGATTTAATAGGTATAAAGTTAGAAAGAAGCGAACGTATGATCGTCTCTATACTGGGGATTTTAAAATCTGGCGCAGCTTATGTTCCTATTGATCCTAATTATCCTCAGGGTAGAATTGATTATATAGAAAGTGATACACAAAGTAAAATTATCATTGATGAAACCCAGTACGGAATTTTCTATAAGCAAAGGGAAAAATACACGACTCTCAATTTAGCTAAAATCAATTCTCCGAGGGATTTAGCATATCTGATCTATACTTCTGGAACAACAGGAAATCCTAAAGGAGTAATGATCGAACATACTTCTTTAGTGAACAGATTAACCTGGATGCAAAAAGCATATCCATTAAGCTGCGGTGAAACCCTTATCCAAAAAACGACCTATTCATTTGATGTTTCGGTTTGGGAATTAGTTTGGTGGGCTATCTACGGAGCAAAGCTTTCTGTTGCTAAATCGGGAGCAGAAAAAGATCCGGCTCAATTAATACAAAACATAGATGAAAATCAGGTAAGCGTAATACATTTTGTTCCTGCCATGTTATCAGTTTTTTTAGAATACGTGAAGGAAAATCCAAATGAAAAAGAACGCATAAAAAGCTTAAAACAGGTATTTGTAAGTGGTGAAGCATTAACATTGCATCAAAGGGATTTGTTTTATAATGAGTTGTCAGGTATTTCTTTGATGAATCTTTATGGTCCCACAGAAGCCAGTATCGATGTAAGTTATTATGATTGTGCAGAGCAGCATAACATTAGTTCTGTTCCAATTGGTAAGCCTATTGATAATATCAGTTTATATATTCTTGACGAAAATTTATCTTTAAAACCCATTGGTGCGGTTGGTAAACTATACATTGCCGGGGTTGGAGTTGCCAGGGGCTATTTGAATAAAACAGCGCTTACAGAAGAAAAGTTTGTCAATAACCCTTTTATTGAGGGCACAAAAATGTATGACACAGGAGATTTAGCCAAATGGCTTTCTGATGGAAACATTGAATACATTGGCAGAAAAGACCATCAGGTAAAAATTCGTGGCTACAGAATAGAATTGGGTGAAATAGAGGTTGCGATTTCTCAGTTCAACAAGCATATCAGGCAAATCGTAGTGAATGCCCAAGAAGTAAATGGCGAGAAAGCACTAATTGCATATTACACTACAGATGAATCAGAGCTGATCAATAAGACTATTCTTCGAGATTATTTACAGAGCAAGCTTCCAGATTATATGGTTCCGGGATTTTTTGTTGAGCTTGAAAGTATCCCTTTAACCACAAATGGTAAGATAGACCGTAAAGCATTACCAAATGTTACAGGAAGGGATTTAATCAGAAAAGCATTTTTAGCCGCTAGAAATGAGACCGAACATAAACTTGCAGTAATATTTCAGGAAGTACTAGGAATTGACAATGTAGGTATCAGTGATAATTTTTTTGAAATGGGAGGGCATAGTTTAATGGTGGGACAGGTGTTGAACAAAATGCACCAAAACTTGAGTATGCAGATAAGTTTTAAAGACTTTTTTGCTTATCCGACCATTGAAGGAATTGTTAAAAATCTTAGTAGAAAAGACTATATCCCAATTCCAAAAGCAGCAGAGCAGGAAAGTTATCCCTTAACTCCATCTCAGCAGCGACTATGGGTTTTAAGCCAGTTAGAAGGCGGTTCACAAGCCTATAATATGCCATTAGTAGTTACATTAAAAGGAAAACTTAATATTAAATATTTTGAAACAGCCTTTGGTCTTTTCATAAACAAGCATGAGATTACCAGAACTTTATTTAAGACAGATAAGGTATTGGGAGAAATCCGTCAGTATGTTGTACCAAAAGAAGAGATTAGTTTCAAAATACCGGTCTTGAATTTTACTGAAAAGTACCAATCCGATATAGAAGATTATTTGCAAACTGCCAATAGTGAAGTTTTTAATTTAGAACAATCTCCATTAATAAGAGCATCGTTACTTAAAAAAGCAGATGATGAGTTCTTATTCTTTTTGTCCATGCATCATATTATTGGCGATGGATGGTCAACAGAAGTATTGATATCAGAAGTTGTAGGAAACTACAATAATCTTCTTTATGGAGGGAGTAATCTTAACGGAGAAGAAAAATCAGCTTTATTATCTATTCAATACAAAGATTATGCAGTATGGCTACAGCAGGAAATCAAGGGAGAAAAATATCAAAAAGCAGAAACGTATTGGTTAGAACAATTTAAAGGAGATCTTCCTGTAATAGAGTTACCAAGTTATAAAACAAGACCATTAATACAGACTTATAACGGAGATAATTTAAAGCATATTTTTTCGAAAGAATTTACAGAAAAACTTATCAAGTATTCAGACAAACAGGATGTAACCCTGTTTATGACATTAATGACTGGTATTAATACATTACTTTACCGATATACAGGTCAGCATGATATTATCATAGGAACTCCAATAGCAGGAAGAGAACACCCTGATTTGGAAAATCAAATAGGACTTTACCTTAATACACTAGCTATAAGAACAAGATTTGAAGATTACAATAATAGCTTTGAATCCTTACTGCAACAGGAAAAAGACACTTTGTTATCTGCCTATGAAAATCAGATGTATCCCTTTGATGAACTGGTAAGTAAATTGAATATAAAGCGTGATACCAGTCATTCTGCATTATTTGATGTTTTGGTTGTGTTCCAGAATCAGAGTCAGTTACAATTTAATAATTCAGAAAAAGATATAGTTGGTTTACAGGTTGAAGGATATGATTATCATAGAAAGACTTCACAATTTGATATAAGTTACATTTTTGTAGAAGAGAAAGGGCAATTAGGGCTTACAATTGAGTACAATACCGATATCTATGACGCTGTTTTAATAGGAAGAATGTTTTCACATCTTGAAAACCTGCTTACTCAGGTTATAGAAAAAGAAACACACAGCCAGAAGCAAAATATACCAAATCTATTTATTGAGGATATTGATTTTCTTACAAAGGAGGAGCGTCATAAACTCCTGGTTGAATTCAATGATACTAAAGCTGATTATCCGGAAGATCAAACAATTATGCAGCTTTTTGAGCAGCAAGTAGAGAAGAATCTGAATAAAGTAGCGGTATTTTTTGATGGTAAGGGGCTTACATATAAAGATTTAAATGAGCAAGCTAATCAGCTGGGAGATTATCTAAGACAGAATTATAATATACAGCCGGATGATTTAATAGCTATTAAGCTAGAGAGAAGTGACAAGATGATAGTGGTTATAATGGGTGTATTAAAATCGGGAGCAGCTTATGTGCCGATAGATCCGGATTATCCACAAGATCGAATAGATTATATAGAAGAAGATACAAAAGCGAAGGTTACAATAGATGAAGACTTTTTAGAAACTTTTGCAAGGCAAAACAAAGAGAATACTTATACTAAGGAAAACCTTTCTACACTTAGCAAACCAGATAGTTTGGCATATGTAATTTACACCTCTGGAACTACAGGACAGCCTAAAGGTGTAATGATGCAGCAGAGAAATATTCTGAATTTAATTATTTATCATATACAATCAATTACACCATACAGTAGGGTAACATTCTTATCAAATCCAAGCTTTGATGTGTCATTTCAGGAAATATTTAGCACCTTATTAATAGGTGCAACGATATTCCCAGTAACAGATGCAATAAAGAAAGATATTCATAAACTTTCTGCTTTTATAAGAGAGAATAAATTGGATTCCTTGTTTTTTCCAACAGCATATTTTACAGTACTTGCAGAGAATGATTTATTTCTGGAATCACTTAATACCGAGGTTAAACATATTATAGTAGCAGGAGAAAAATTAGTTTTAAATGATGCAATTTTAGCTAAGGTTAAAGAGAAGCATATTAAAATCCATAATCATTACGGGCCAGCAGAAACTCACGTTGTGACTACATATGTAATAGATGAAAAAAATGCTACAATACATATTCCTCCAATTGGTAAACCTATTGCTAATACTTCAATATATATATTAAACAAAAATAAAGGGTTATGTGCATTAGGAGAAGTGGGAAATATATATATAGGTGGTATTGGATTGGCCAAAGGTTATAAAAATAAAAAAGATTTAACGTTAGAAAAATTTGTTGAAAATCCTTTTCTAAGTGATGAAAAAATGTATTACACCGGAGATTTGGCGAGATGGCTTCCGGATGGAAACATTGAGTTTTATGGTAGAAAAGACTTTCAAATAAAAATAAGGGGATATCGTATAGAAATTAATGAGGTAGAATTTGCGTTGGCTGGTCATGATAATATAGCAAATGCTATTGTAGTAGCTCAGCAAATAAATGGGGAACAAACACTAATTGCTTATTATATTCTAAAAAATAAGGAAGAAAACGTCGAAAAGAAAGATCTAAAAGATTACATACAATCAAAATTACCTGAATATATGGTTCCAGGTTATTTTGTGGAACTGGAGACTTTACCGCTTACATCGAACGGAAAGGTAAATCGTAGCGCTTTGCCAACTGTAACAGAGGTGGATATGGTAAGAAGAGCATACGTTGCTCCAAGAAACGATACGGAAAAAAAGATTGCTTCTGTATGGAAGAATATATTAGGTGTTGAACAAGTTGGAATAAATGACAATTTCTTCGAGTTAGGAGGAAATAGCATAAAAGCAATTTTATTTGTAGCGCAGCTTAATTCTCTTTATAAACTTAATGTAGAGATTAGTACATTATTTAAAAACCCTGAAATTAAAGTACTAGCAGAGCATTTAACAGAAGCAGAAGATAATTTTAGTCTTGGCGCAAATACTGATTCGATTGGGTTATCACCCCAACAAATGAGTATGTGGATTTCTGAAATAAAGAATAATACATCTAATATTATTGTAGCTGGGGTAAAAATACCGCAGGCTTTTGATCCTGGTAAATTTAAATCTGCTATCGATACCATTATTTATAGACATAAAGCATTTAGAACAACTTTTGTGTATGTTGACAATCAGCCAATGCAAAAAGTACTTTCGCATGGTTATGAAAATTATAGTATTGAAATTATATCAGAAGAAGATTTAAAAAAAGCGAAGGATGAACATAAATTTAGCTTAGAAGAGTTTCCTTTATTTAAAATTTATGTGCTCTGTAAAGAAAACTCTTTTAAAGTTTTCTTAAAAATTCATCATCTTATTTTTGATGGCTGGTCTTTAAACGTATTTAGAAATGAATTACTATCGCTTTATACAAATTCTAATGAGAATCTTGTTAACATCAGATTTCAATATGAAGACTATGTTAATAAGCTTGAAGCTAGAAATAAAAAGGAGATATATAATTACTGGGAATCAAAACTTAAAGATGTTCCAAGTTTCTTAGGTCTGCCTGAAAAAGCAGGAAGCAGTACTGTAGAAATTAGCAAAAATGGGGATTATGTAGAAATCCCTATTGATAATGAAGTGGTTACTGGTATTAAAAAATACACACAACAAAGCGGAGTAACTCTTTCTACTTTTGTATTTGCCTGTATAAAGATAGTACTTAGCAGAATTTCTAATAGTAATTCTATTAATATTGCGATACCTTCTGCTAATAGAAATGATTATTCTTTTGCAAATACAATAGGACTTTTTACTAATATCCTATTTCATTATGACAAAATAAAAAGCGATGAAAGTTTTGCCGATTTTTTACAACAGGTACAATTAACTTCGATAGAAGCAATAAAATATTCCAATATTTCTCTTCATGAAATTTGTGATGCTTTAAAGATTAAAAATTCTCATAGAAGTATTCCTTTAACTCCAGTAGTTGTCAATATTCTTGATTTTCTTGAAGAAAGTTACGAGACGGAGATTGAAATGGACATGGATGAAGAACCAATGGTTGATTCAAAGTTTGATTTAGAATTTTTTGTCAAAGAATTTGCCGAAAAAATGATAATAAGTGCTGTATTTAAAACAGACTTATACGAGAAAAATGAAGTAGAGTATTGGATAAATGGGATTGTCTCTGTAATGAAGCAAGTTCTCTCGGAGCCACAAGTAAGGATTGATGAAATTGAAATATTTGATGATTTTTTAATTACGAACGAACCCAAATCTATCAATGAATACATTAATTGGGATCTTGGATATCATTCAATCATTGATCGATTTCAGTATATATGTGTTTCAAATCCAGATAAGCAAGCTATAGTTGAAGATAACAAAAGTATCACTTATAAAGAACTGAATGAGCTGACAGATAATTTGGCATCACATGTTTTTGAAAATAGTAAGAATGATAAAATACTTCTTTTACTAACGCATGGCTATAATGCTGTGGTTGGAATTTTTGCGGTACTTAAATCTGGTAAAGCATACATTCCTATAGACTTAAATTTAAATTCAGCACGAATTTATGACATTATAAGTGAGATTAATGCAGATACTATTTTATGTGATCATAAAACAGAGGAACTTGCTTACAAAATCACTAAAGATTTTCAAATTGACATTATAAATATTGAAGAAGAAATATCTAATAAAGAAAATTTAAATGTAGCGTTAGAAAAAGTAAATTTAGTTCCAGATTCTTTAGCGTATATTTTATATACATCCGGTTCAACCGGAAAACCTAAAGGTGTAATGCAATCTCATAAAAATGTATTGCATTTTATAAATGTATACACCTCACAATTACACATTAGCTTAAATGATCGTGTAAGCTTAATACCTTATTACAATTTTGATTCTGCAGTGATGGATATTTTTGGAGCTTTATTAAACGGAGCTACATTGTATCCCTATGATATAAATGCTATTGGTATTTACGATTTACCGGAGTGGCTGGATAAGTATGAAATATCTATATATCATTCTGTTCCTACTTTATACAGATCATTAACAAAGATCATTAAGGAAAAAATAAAATATGTACGATTAGTTGTTTTAGGAGGGGAAGCAGTTTATAATAATGATTTTATAGATTTTAAAAATAATTTCAAGTCACATGCCATTTTAATAAATGGATACGGACCGACAGAATCGACAATAGTATGTCAAAAATTTTTAAACGAAACATCTACGACAAAATATCATGTACCAGTTGGTAAGCCCGTAAGCCGAACGAAAGCCTATTTGTTAAAAGAAAATAATCAAACGGCACGCATATATGAAGAAGGTGAAATTATTTATTCCAGTGATTATCTGGCCTTAGGTTATTATAAAGATAATGAGCTAACAGATAAAAAATTTAGAAATGAGCTATCCTTTTTATCTCCGCCTTTATCTGCAAGGTGCTATTATTCTGGTGATTGGGGGAAACTCTTGCCAAATGGTGATATTGAATTTATCGGACGTATAGATAGTCAAATAAAATTAAATGGTATTCGAATAGAATTAAATGAAATTAATTGTGTTGCCGAAAAGATTGAAGGTGTAAATGAGACCATTACCCTGCTTAGAAAATTTAATAATACAGATTATATTGTTTGTTATGTGAGTTTGAAACAAGATACGAAACTTACAAAGGAAATTATAGCAGATAAACTCAAAACCGGCTTGCCTTCTTACATGGTTCCCAAAGCAATTATCATACTAGAAAAAATTCCTTTAACCAATACTGGAAAAGTAGATGCCGGGGCACTACCCCAATTGGGAGAAGAGCATTTTTCTAAGACAAAATATGTAGCGCCTGAAAACGAAATCGAAGAAGAAATAAAACAAATCTGGGAAAGTGTATTGAATATTTCCCCTATAAGTATATTCGATAACTTCTTTGACATAGGTGGAACATCAATTAAGGCTATCGAATTGACAAATAGATTAAAATCAGTTTTTATTGAAAAAGAGATATCTGCTGTAATTGTTTTTGAATACACAAATATTAGAGAAATGTCCAACTTTATTTCGGAAAGCACAGTGGCTGAAACAGAGGAAGAATTAAAGTATGATGATATGGAGATATTATTAGATACAATAAATTTATTTAACGAAAATCTTGAAAACTAGCATAAATGAATAGTAGAGAAATAGAACAATTAATAAAAGAGGAAGAAAATAACTTAAATAGTTTTTTGCATCTAACAGCTAATGAAAATGTAATATCAGAGTTTGTTTCTCAGGGTTTGTCCGGTACATTTTCAAACAGATATCATCTTGGGCAAATAGACAAATTTAGTGATGATGATATTACTTATTCTAACGGAAATATATATAAAGGTATATCGGCTATTAATAAGTTGGAAAGAATTACATCAATTATATTAAATAATCGTCTTGGGGGCGTTGACACTGATTTTAGACCTCTTTCAGGCGTTCATGCCATGATGTGCACAATTTTGGCTGTCACTGAAGTAAATGATTATGTACTTACTGTAGATCCTGCAACAGGCGGGCACTTTGCAACACAAAATATTATTGAACGAACAGGAAGAAAAGCTTTGACTGTTCCTTTAAATAGAGAAACCCTGACACTTGACTATGATTTTATAGCAAAAATGAAGGACAGAGAAAAAATTAAAATGTTTTATATCGATGATAGTTTTGCCTTTCAACCTATAAACTTTCCGTTATTAAAGGAAATTTTAGGACAAAACACAATTATAGTCTACGATGCATCACACCCTTTTGGTTTTATATTTGCTCAGCAATTTATGAAGCCTATATTAGAAGGATGTGATATTTTGCAGGCCAATACACATAAAATATTTCCAGGACCACAAAAAGGAATTATACATTTTGCAAACAAAGCCTTGGCATCTAAGGTAAAAGAAGAAATTGGAAAAAGTTTAGTCTCCAGCCAACATAGTCATCATACACTTGCACTTCACCTTGCTATACTTGAGATGGATGAATTCTGTGAAGCTTATGCCGAAAAAATAATTAAAAACACAAGGTATTTATACAATTCTTTGGTTGAAAAAGGTTTTTCTATTTTAGAACCATTTCAAAAAAGAGAATTGCTTACTAATCAATTATATATAAAAGTACCTGATGGTCAAAATGCCGAAGGAATTGCTCAGCGATTTTATTCGAATAATATAAGTATAAATATTAGGCGAATATTTGATCAAACCTTTTTAAGAATAGGTCTTCAAGAAGTAACGAGACTGGGGTTTAGTGAAAAAGAAATGGATGAGCTGGCAATTATAATTGAAGATGTAATGTTTAGTAGAAATAAAATAAATATTAGTAAAAGTGTAGAAAATTTTGAACTTCAGGAACGAAAAATGCTTTTTTGTTATCAAGTGTCTAAATTCTCTGAAGAGAAATTGTTAGTAGAGTAAATTTAAGAAAACGATCACTAAGCCTCTAAATGACAAGCTAAAAATAGCTGTAAGAATAAATTAAAACAAGAAAATATAAAAAATGAAACAGAAATTTTATAAAGTTATTATTATATGCTTCATTCTGATAATAAGTAGTTGCTCTACCAAAAAAAGTAAGGAATCACAAGAATTAAGGGAATATGGTATTACTTTATTCGACACACTCAGAGCAAGACAGATACCAATCTATTTCTACAATACTAATGACTGGAAACAAAAAGTAGTGATTTTCAATCATGGTTACGGAAAAAATAATCCGGGGAGTTATAAAACATACTCTAAAATTTGCAGACACTTGGCACAAAATGGATATTTTGTAATATCTATTCAACATGAGATTCCTGGTGATGCTCCATTGGCAATGGAAGGAATTTTTTATGAGACCAGAATGCCCAATTGGGAAAGTGGAGTACAAAATATAAAATTTGTAATTGAAGAAGGTAAAAATATTTTTCCAACATTGGATTGGAAAGATATTACGCTGATAGGGCACTCAAATGGTGGAGACATGACTATGTTATATGCTTCAAAATATCCTCAGTCTATAAAAAATGCGATATCACTTGATAATAGAAGAATGTTACTGCCCAGATCAGAAAGTCCAAGAATTTTAAGTTTAAGGGGAAGTGATTACCCTCCAGAGCCTGGCGTTTTACCAAGTGAAGAAGAACAAGTAAAATTTAAAATGAAAATAATCTACTTGAAAGATATACGTCATTCGGATATGGACGATAAAGGAACGGCATCTCAGGTAGAAACAATTAATAATTATATTATAGATTTTTTAAATGGAAAATAACAAGTATACAGGGTTAGAGATTGCTATTGTGGGTATGTCTTGTAAGTTTCCCGGAGCAGAGAATTATGAAGAGTTCTGGAACAATATTCTAAATGGAGTAGAATCTATAAGCTCTTTATCGAATACAGAATTAGATAATTTGGGCATCTCAGCGAATATTTATAATGATAAAAATTATATAAAGACATACAGGCAAAAACCTGAAAAAAATACTTTGACTATAAGTTTTTTAACTATAGTTTTCAGGAAGCTTTATTGCTGTCACCGCAATCCAGGCTTTTACATCAGCTTATATGGGAGGCGCTTGAAGATAGTAATTTGACAAACACCAGTGAAATTAACGAGTTTACATCACTTTTTATTGGGATGGAAGAAGATTTTAATTGGAAAGTATATGCTTCTTCCGTAATTGATAAATTGGAGGTTGATAAATTTACATTTAAGACTTTAACAAATGTCACGCACATTCCGAGTTTAATTTCAAATAAATTAAATTTTAACGGTAAAAGTTTGTGTGTAAATACTACTTGTTCCAGTTCTATGGTTGCCATAGATATGGCATTTAAAAGTTTACTCCTTGGTGAAACGAATATTGCAATTGCAGGAGGTGCTTACATTAAGAGTAGTCCAGAGTATGGTTATTTATATGATGGAAATTCAGTAGAATCATCTGATGGAAAATGCAGACCTTTTGATAAAAATGCTGATGGAACGGCTTGGGGTGAGGGAGTTGGAATTGTAGTATTAAAGCGTTTAAAAGATGCTATTGCACATGGAGATACTATTCATGGAGTAATAAAAGGAAGTTTTGTAAACAATAACGGAAACAGAAAGGTTAGTCATACTTCTCCAAGTGTAAAAGGACAATCAGAATGTATAAATAAAACTTATAAGAAGTTTTCTATTCAGCCTGAAAGCATATCATATATTGAAGCACATGGTACAGGAACTTCTCTTGGTGACCCTATAGAAATTGAGGCATTGAGTAAAATTAATTTTTCAAAAGAAACCCCTATTGGTTCTGTTAAAGCTAATATAGGACACTTGAATGTTTTGTCAGGTGTAGCTTCATTAATAAAGTCAGTTTTATGTTTAAAGCATAGAAAAATCCCTGCTCAGCTTAATTTTATTGAACCTAATCCTAAAATTGATTTTGCAGCGACACCTTTTTATGTTAACAAGGACTTGCTTGATTTTAAAGAGAAAAACTATCCTTTACGAATTGGGATCAATAATTTTGGTTTAACGGGAGTAAATGCACATTTAATTTTAGAAGAATATGCACAACAGCCTAAACTACAAAATAGTAAAGATGAGATAAAAGTACTGGCGCTAAGTGCCAAAAGTAGTCAATCACTAAATGGACAGATAACCAAAATTAAAAAGCAAGTTGAAAAGTATGATTATGATTTAACAGCTTTGGCTAAAACGTTAAATGTGCACAGAAATCACTTTGATTACAGAAAAGCAATTGCGTTTAATGATAAAAAAGAATTAATAAATGCTCTAGAATTTTCAGTCAACGAATCAAACAAAAATGATAATGTCAATAAAATTGTTTTTTGTTTTGCGGGACAGGGAACCCAATTTTTAAATATGGGTAGAGACTTAGCAGGTAGGTTAAGTACTTTTAAGAAAGAAATAGATAATGGACTTACTTTACTTTCTGCTTATACAGCTATAGACTTTGAACAGATTTTTTGGAATGCGAATATAGATGAATTGGATATAGAAAGTACACATCCATTGATTCTATTGTTTCAACATGCAATAGCTTGCCAGTTGATCGATTTGGGTATTAAGCCACAAGCACTTATGGCGCATAGTTTAGGTGAGTATGCCAGCGCTGTTACAGCTGGAATTATGAGCTTGGAAGATGCCTTAAAAATAGTTTATGAACGGGCAAAGCTTATAAAACAAACAGTAGGAGGAGCCATGATATCGGTATCTGTCGAGAATAGTAACAATATACAAAGTATTATAGAGCAACATAATGTTTCTGTTGCGTCAATAAATACTGAAAATAATATGGTTTTGTCTGGCACCGAAGAAAATATAAAAAGGTTAATGGCAGAGTTTAAAGAAAGTAAAATACCTCATATAAAACTTAATTCAGGTTATGCATTTCATAGTGATGCGCTGAAACCAATTTATAATGCTTTTCTCGAATATTTAGAGCAGTTTAACTTTAATACTCCACAAATTCCTTTTTATTCCAGTTTAACCGGAAATAGAATGAGTGAATTAACAAGTAGTTATTGGGCTGATCAAATGCTAAATCCAGTTAATTTGCATCAGGTAATATCCAACTTCAAGTATGATGAGCAAAGTTTATTTATAGATATTGGTCCCGGTAGTTCCATTACAAAACTAATTAAGGCAAATATCAATAAAGCACAAATAATTAGTTTAAATAAAGAAAATGAAGAAGAGTGGGAAACCTTTATTAAGTCTGTTGGATTACTGTGGGAAGCAGGACTTCCGGTTGACTGGAGTAAAATATATACAGCTACCAATAAAATTTCTTTTTCTAATTATTATTTTGATACTCTTGAATTGCCTGCTGAAGCGGATGGTTTTAAAGAATTAATGACTCGTAGTGAAAAACTCAAAAACTATTACGTATACAAAAAAAGTGGAAAAAGGAAGAAGTAATAAAAAATACAGAAAAGTATAAAACAGTTGTTCATTTTTCTGGTAATCAAAACCTTCAAAACTTTTTTGAAGAACAAGCCGAAAAGGTTATAGAAGTAAAAATAGGTGCCGAGTTTAAAAAAGTCAGTAACATAAGCTATGTTATAAATCCTCTATGTGAAGAAGATTTTTATGAATTATTTAAATCGCTTTACGAAGAGAATCCCACAATAGACGCTATACTACATAGCTGGACACTAGAAGAAATTACAGTTGCCTCACATGCGATTGATATATATTACAAATCAATTGCCTTTTTGGTAAAACAATTAGATAAAGTTATAGGAGATAGCAGGAAGGCGAATATCACTATTATTTCGTCTACATTGTTTAAAACAGCAGAAGAAAGTATTAATCCTTTTAAGGCACTTTTGTTAGGAGTGGCCAGAGTAAGTAATGTAGAATTTAAAAACATTCAAACTAAAGTAATTGATGTTGATGATTTGAGGAATGTTTCTTTTGCTACACTTTATTCCATTATTCTTCAAAATGTAAATACAGCTTTTGCTATAAGAAATCAAAATGTCTACATAGAACATCTGGAAGAAAAGGAAACTGGAGAATATGAATTTAAATATAGAAAAAACGGATTATATCTCGTAACGGGTGGTTACGGAGGAATTGGTTATACTATTTGTTCTACTCTAGGTAAAGAATATTCTGCTCAAATAATTATTGTAGGAACTAAGGAGGACAATGAGACAAAAAGAAAAGAATTAGAAAATTTAGGCGCTGAAATTTTTTATATTCAATCAGATCTTAGCAACAAACACGAACTAGAGGAAAGTTTGCAGAACATTCAAAACCATTTAAATAAATCCATTAATGGGGTGTTTCATACAGCAGGTCTTGGAGACTTTGCAGGTATAATATTAAGAAGGGACATTAATGATATTAAATTGTTTTTGCCAAAAGTGATTGGTACCATTAACCTTAGTGAGAGCTTAAATCAGGATGAGCTAGATTTTTTATTAATTTTTCTTCCAAAGCAGCAACAGTTACCTATCCTGGTCAATTAGCCTATACAGCAGCCAATCTTTTTATTGAAAGTTTTACGGAAAATACCAATGAAAAATATTTTTCAATAGCCTGGCCCGCAATTAAAGATGTTGGTATGGCGCATAATGCCATATTAAATGATAAAACAAGCACCGCCAGAGAGCAAAAGAATTTAAATGAAATTGCATTAGATCCAAAGTTCATCTTCAAAATTATTAGCAATATACTTTTAATAAAAGAGAAGGGGAGTGTAATTTCTAAAAATGAAATAGAAACTTCTCAAAATGATTTTGAAAAAATGTTGATGAGTCATAGTCAACACTTAAGTAAAGAAAGGAATACAAGAAAGAGTTTAAATATAAATTCGGAATTGGTTTTGCCTAAAACAAAAAAAGAAACCCAAATATTAACTATTATAAAAAATGTTTTAAATCTTGATGTTGTAAGTATGAATGATAATTTTTATGACTTAGGTGGAAATTCATTAAGCTCTATGGTCATTTTAAATAGAATAAAAACAGACTTAGGCGTCGAGCTTACTTTAAATGAGTTTCTGGATATGAATACCATTTCAGACATGGTCAACAAAATAGCTGATAAAAGTAAAAAAAGGGAAATTATAATAGAATAATTATGGAGAAATTAATTGAAGAACTAGAAAAAAATGGAGTTTCTATAATTGTTGATGAAGATAAACTTAAAATAATTTTTGATGAAGACAAGGAAATTCCTGAACATTTTTTACAGGAATTGAAAGAAAAGAAGACTGAAATGATTGCATTTCTTAAACAGGAAAAAAATGCATTAGAATTTCCAAATGATAATAATGAATACCCTTGCTCTCCTAATCAAAGAAGTTTATATTTTAATTATAAAAAGGACATTTCTTCGTCTTCTTATAATATGACCTATATCAATGAGCTGAAAGAAATTGTTGATGTAAGCAGGTTTAATAATGCCATAAATGAAGTTGTAAAAAGGCATGAAGCCCTTAGAACATGCTTTGTGGAGAGAAATAATCAACTGAAACAAATCATTGTTCCGGTTCAAGACTCGAAACTTGAGGTAGTTTTATTTAATTACGAAACATATGATGAAGATGAAGTAGTAAAAACTTTAAGAACGGAAGCACAAAAAAGATTTAACTTGGAAGAAGGCTATCCTTTGCGAGTTGTTTTAGTTCAAACGAAAAGTAGAAGTCTGGTGCTTTTAAGCCTCCATCATATTGTAGGTGATTTATTGTCATTAAAAATTATTGCTCAGGAGATTTACGAGATTTATTTAGGAAATAAAACGAATTTTCATCCTCTTAATCAACACTATAAAGATTATTGTGTATGGTTGGAAAAAAAATTAACCGATACTAAGGAAGCAGAAACAATGTGGTTGGAGAAGTTTTCAAACTTGGAAACTACCACTCATTTACAAAATGATTTAAATCTTTCAATAATTAATCCTACTGTAAAATATGCAAACCATTCATTTCCAAAGTTATATTTAAAGACGTTTAAAAAGATTTGCCAAGAAAATAATTCGTCTTTTTATGTCGGATTTTCAAGTCTTGTTTCTTTATTATTAAATAAAATTACAGATACCAAAGATATAATATTTGGTAGTCCCGTTACCGCAAGGCATTTACTCAATCATCAGGATCAGGTGGGGTATTATGTTAATACTATTCCGATTAGAATAAAAATCGATGACGAAATTAGTTTTATTGATTTTTTAAAAAGAAATAAAAATAATATTAATGAATGTATTAATCATAGTTATTACCCTCTTCCATATTTAATAAAAAACCTGCAAAAAAATCAGGAGAATATCAAAGAGCTCTTTAATATTCTAGTAGTGTATCAAAACCAAGAGGAGTTTGAGAAATCAGAATTTGTAAAAAAAATATACGACAAATTAGAGATGTCTGCCAAGTACGATCTTATTATTGAGTTTTCGGACATAATTGGTGGTGATATCAATATTAAAATAGAATATAATGAATCTTTATATAGTGCGGATTATATTAACGTAATCTATAAGGCTCTGTTTAATCTCATTGAAAATGTATGTAAAGAACCCAACACAATATTGCAAGACATAGAATTGATTAATGATGCAGATAAAACTAAAATTCAACTAGAATTAAATAATACTTCAAAAGACTTTCCATCAGATGAAACGATAATTTCTTTATTTAATAAATGTATAGAAAAGTACGCAGACAAAACTGCTATCATACATAAAAATAAAAGTTATTCATTTAATGAGATAAACAGAAAAGCCAATCAGTTGTCTCATTTTTTGAGCAGTAAAGGTGTTAAAAAGGGAGAAATTATTCCTATTAGTACTGATAAATCAGTTGAAACAATTATTGGAATATTAGCTATACTTAAAACAGGGGCAGCTTATTCACCTATAGATAAGCTTTACCCTAAACAAAGACAAGAACAGTTAAGGCAACTTACGGGTGGGAAATTACAATTGGACGAAACACTATGGCAAGAGTTTACAGCCAGAGCTCTAAGTTTTCCGGATACAGCGATAAATACTATCATAAGTCCTGACGACTTACTCTATGTTATTTTTACTTCGGGATCAACTGGAACACCTAAGGGTTGTATGTTAAACAACAAAGGAGTGATTAACCGCTTGCATTGGATGTGGAATTATTATTGTTTTTCCCCTGAAGACACCATCCTTCAAAAGACTTCATTTTCATTTGATGTATCGGTATGGGAACTTTTTCTTCCTTTATGCTGGGGCTGTAAAATGGTATTATCCGAAGATGGCACAGCACAAAAACCAGATCAAATACTAACAATAATAGATAAATACCAAGTAAATCACATTCACTTTGTGCCAAGTATGTTAGAGGCATTTATCAATTACCTGACAGAAAATAAAACGCAATTTACCTCCATAAATTCCTTAAAAAATGTATATACCAGTGGAGAAGCCCTTACGAAACATACAGTAGAGCGATGGTATAGCTATACAGATATCCCTGTCAAAAACTTATATGGGCCTACGGAAGCATCTGTGGATGTTACCTATTATGATGTTCATCCCGATAGTCAGATCATATACATTGGTAAACCAATTGATAATATTAGTATCTACATATTAAATGGCGAAAAGATTTTACCAGTGGGGCTATATGGCGAAATTTGTATAGGTGGAGTAGGCTTGGCAGAGGGTTATTTAGGCGATGTCGAAAAAACCGATGAAAAATTTATTTTCCACAAAAAATTAAACATGAAACTTTATAGAACGGGAGATATAGGAAGATATACAGTAGATGGTTTTATTGAGTTTTTGGGGAGAAAAGATGATCAAATAAAAATTAGAGGGTTTAGAATAGAATTAAATGAAATAGACTATGCGATAACGAATCTTGAGTATATAAAGGCTTCCAGAACGTTGTATGAAAAGAATAAATTGATTTGTTATTTTGTTCCTGAGGATATAAATAATGAAGATATTGAAACTATTATCCGTAATGATATTAAGAAGCTTCTTCCTGATTATATGATACCTCATCTTTTTATTGAAATAGAATCCATTCCCACTACCATAAATGGAAAGTTGGATAGGAATAAATTATTGCAACAGCAAAAAGTTAGAAAAGAACAACCTAGTCTGGCAATTGTTAATAATGAAGAAAAAATATTGTCGATATGGGCAGAAGTATTAGATACAGATATTAAAAATATTGTTCCTTCAAAAAATTTCTTTGAAAATGGAGGTGATTCACTTTCTTTATTAAACCTAATTTCAAAGCTTAACAATATTGGCATCCATATTACATACGATGCATTTATTGAAGCTCCTTTTTTAGCTAACATAATTAATAATGTGATAGGGGATGAGTTAACACCTGTGCAATTAGACGAAAACCCTTTTATTTTATCTCCAATTCAAGAATGGTACTTTGAGAAAAATCCAAGTAATGCTAATTTTTTGATGTATACTACCCATACATTAGAAGAAAATTATTCGACTGAAATGATACAAATAGCATTAAATGCTATTTGTCAAAAGCATTCCTCTTTTCGTTTGAGGTACACGCAAAATCTTTTCTGGCATCAGTATTATGATACAGAAGCATTAACAGAGCAACTCTATGTTTTTAAAGACCTTGGATTTGAAAAGGATAAAAATTTAGAAAATTGTATAGAAGAAGCAGAACAAATTATAGATACGCAAAAAGGACCACTTTTATATGTTACTTTATTTAAACATAATGAAGAAACAGCAATATTTTTTACCTGTCCTCATTTAATAATAGATGCAGTGTCATGGAATATTTTTATTAATGATTTTGTGTATTATTATAATAATCCGTCACTTAAGCCTACTTATACAAAAACCTATAAAGAGTGGTTGTTAAATCATCTAAATAATAGCAATGGAAATATTAATAAGGAAGAAATCAATTATTGGATTGAACAGGCTTCTGATAAGAATATTTACAGGAAGGGTTTTATTACCCAAAATCGAATGGAAAATCTTAATATTCCTAACGTAGATGTAGATAAAAGTTCAAAGAATATCGAAAATATTATCCTGACAGCTTTAACATTTACAATTGGCAAGACATTTCAGTTTGATGATGTTTACTTTGAAAAAGAAGGACATGGTAGAGAGATGGTTAATAAATTTGATAGTTCGGAAATTATTGGATGGTTTACATCAAAATATCCTGTAAAGTACACCACGAATAGAGAAAGTCTTGTGCAAACCTATCATAATGTTGTAAACGCCAATGAAAATAGACGCTATAATGGTGTATGGTTTGATAAATACAAGCGTTTGGCACCTCAACCAATAAGAAATGCCTTAAACAAGGAGTTATCATTTTCATTTAATTATCTGGGTGTATTCAGTCAGTCCAATTTAAATAGTTTTCCTTTAGCGAGACCATTAATTCCACTCAGCACGCATATTAATAGCGAGTACCTTAAGGAAATAAGAAAAAATTTTTACTTATTAGAAGTGAATTGCGGTGTGATAGCAAATGAAATTTTCATCAATTTAAATGCTACTGAAAGACTATGTTTAAATGATGAAGAATGGAATAGTTTTAAAGAACTATTAAATGAGAGTATAAACACTTTAATGGAATATAGTAAAAATGATCCGAAAGATTTTTCAGATGATGATGGCTCATTATCTGATTTTCAGAAAGAATTAATTGCGCACTCTTTAATCAATGAGGACAAATCTGAAAACTATATTATTCAGTGGGAATTTGAAATTAAAAACGCTGATAGAGTTAAATTAAGAAATAGCTGCAGGGATTTGCTTAATAAATTTGAAATACTAAGAACAGCTTATTTCTATGACGTACAAAGAGGAATTTTCCGTAGCGAAGTTTTGAATCTTGAGGACGCTTTTATTTTTAATGAATATTCAGCTGTTACTAACCTTAAAGAAAAGCTTAAACAATTAAAAAATATAGCTGTAGTTGCCGATAAACCACTAATAAAATTTTCACTTATTAATATTGATATCGAAACAGATATATTTGTTATTAGTGCGCATCACGCATTATTGGACGGCCATTCTATGTTTATTTTATTGCATGAACTATTAAACACATACGAGGATAAATCTGTAGAAAAACATTATGTTCCTTATAAAAAATATATACAACACATTCGTTCAAAAGATAAAAAAGTAGCCCTAAATTATTGGAAGACTACACTTTCAATGTTTTTAAAGGAGAAAGTGACGACAAACCTGAATAACAATGCCACTTTTAATGAGCACTCTGTGGCCTTTAAAATCAGCAAAGGAACTCAAGATACTTTAAGATCTAACAAATTAACGCTGTCTTCAGCTTTTAACTTTATCTTCGGAAACACGTATGCCTTATTAAAGAATGAAGAGAAATTGATTTGGGGGAACGTTGTAAATTATAGAACAAATGAAATGGAAAACATGGACGGTATAGTAGGTCCATGTATTAATAGTATTCCAGTTTGTTTTGATTTTAAAAAGCCTGGAACCACCTTGTTTGATGATATTGCTATTTTGCAAAAACAAGTAATTACATCTCAACAATTTTCATATATCTCTTTGCAAGAAATAGTAACTACTGTTGGCCAGAAAAAATTGTTCGATATATTATTCACATATCAAAATTATAAAAAGGCAGAATTAGACAGTATGAACCTGCAAATAGAAATGTTAAATGAAAATATTATTTCTTCTCATTTTCCATTAACGGTTGTTGTACACCAAGTTGCAGAACATGAATTTGCCATACGTGTAAAGTATAATACAGCATTTTATACGGAAGACTTTATACAGAATTTTATTAAAGTTTATACAGATAACATGGAAAAGCTGGAATGTTCTCAGACCAAAACCGCTCTTTCAGTTATTAAAGGAGAATATAAACAAAAAATGCCATTTAAATCACTTATAGAAGGGTTTGAACTTTGGGTAAAGAAATCACCAGATAAAATAGCGCTTTCGTATGTTGGTGAAGAACTCACATATAGGGAGTTAGATGAGAAAGCAAATTTTATCTGTTCTCAACTTATGGATCATAAAGGAGCCAATTGTGTTGTTGTTTGCCTTTCTAACGTACAAAATTATGTGCCGGCGATTATAGGAATTCTTAAAACAGGTTTACATTTTATAAATATTGATGCCAGTTTCTCACAAAAAACAATTGAAAAAATTATTCTACAATTAGAGCCTTCTGTTTTAATAACAGATAATGCAGCAGAAAATTTAGATCCGTTTTTTACCTGTGAAAATAGAATTAATCTACAGCAAGGAATTGGAAAAAAATCAGCTGCTCCAACAATAAATATAGAGAATCAGGAATTAGTAACAATTAACTATACTTCTGGATCCACGGGTGTACCTAAATTAGTAAAGATTGATAATAAAAGTCATTTAAACAGATTAAATTGGTTATTGCAAAATTTTCCGGCAACAACAGATGATCAGTATGTTCTAAAATCTTCTTTTTCTTTTGCTCCTGCACTTCGCGAAGTGTTTGAGCCTTTATGTCAGGGATCAACATTGCATATTATAAATAACAATATGTTAAAAAATGTAGATGAGTTTTGTTCATTTATGAAAAAGAACAAAATAACAAGGATTTTTCTTACTCCATCGTACATTAAATTACTAATAGCAAATAACAAATTAGTTGATCTAAAAGAAGTAAGGATTATAGAAGTAAGCGGCGAATCTTATTCTTATGATCTGGTAGAAACGTTAAATAAAGTACTGCCAAATACCATTATATTGAATCGTTATGGTTGTACAGAGGCAGCTTCTGTTGTATATCATACTTTTTCAAAAGAATTACCGATTTCTGAAAAGAGAATCCCATCCGGGAAACCCATTTATAATACAGAAATAATTGTTTGTAATGAAGAAGATCAAATCGTTCCAATTGGCGTGATTGGTACTATTTTAATTAAATCAGATTGTCTGTCGCTTGGTTATGTAAATGCAGAAGCCAATAAAAATAAGTTTATCGAACGAGAAGGAACTATCTGGTTAAACACGGAGGATCTTGGATATATTGGC
Organism: Flavobacterium sp. AC274; assembly: GCF_979258275.1. NCBI lineage: Bacteria > Pseudomonadati > Bacteroidota > Flavobacteriia > Flavobacteriales > Flavobacteriaceae > Flavobacterium > Flavobacterium sp. AC274. The sequence goes on from NZ_OZ409852.1 coordinate 2,780,825, forward strand.
GAAGATGGAAACCTTTATTATGTGAGTAGAGGTACCAGAATGGTAAAAATAAGGGGATATCGTGTAGAACTAGATGAATTGGAGGTTATTGCAAAGAATCACCCAGATATAAAGAACGCATATGCAGATGTTGAAACAAACGAATATGGCAACTTTATCGTGTTTTATTACAGTTCATTTTCAAAGAAACCTATTGGTAGTACAGAGCTAAAAGAATATTTTGTAGGTGAATTGCCAGAATATGCAATACCTCATAAATATGTTTTCATTTCAGTTTTTCCACTAACGTTAAATGGTAAAATAGATGCTCAGGAACTAAAAAAAATGTCTATTCCGATATTGACAAAGGATCAAAACACTCCACTAGATAAATCATTGGAAAAAAGCATAGAAAATATTTTAAAAGAATTATTAAAAATAGAAGAAGATATTGATCCCATGGATGATTTTAGATCACTTGGGTTAGACTCTATTCTGTCTTTGTATTTCCTCCACAAATTGCACAATGTACTGGGAATAAAATCAGATCCTATATTATTATACAAAAATAATACTATCAGACTTTTTGCAAATGCTATAAAAAGTATTGATAATCAAGCAGGCTATAGTATCATAAAACCAGAAAGTAAGCATATTGTTTTTGTTATAACACCTGCAAGTGACGCCGCAATTGATTTTCAATTTATAAATGAAATACTAACATATGACTATAACCTGGTAATTTTTGATCCTGTAAGATTGGATAAAGAAACAACAGTAAACATGGAAACTCTTGCAATGCATTATACAAAGGAAATTAATGACTACCTGAGTACAATAATTGATGTTGAAAGCGTGAGTATTGCCGGATGGTCTCTGGGCGCCACTATTGCTTATGAAGTAAGCGCTCTTTTTAAGAAAGAGAACGTAGTTTTTGACCATTTAATGTTAATTGACCCCGGGTTTTATTATCAGGATTATGATGATCAAGTCACAAGAACATCACTTACAATCTCTTTAGAGAAGTTAGATCCGGAAAAAATATTTACAGATCGTTATATTGATGCTGCGTTAAAGGCGAACCAGTTAATAAGAAACTATAATCCGAAAAAGTTAGATCGAAAGATAATTTTAGTAAAACCTAAAACCATTAGTTCTTTTGAAAGAAATTATAATCATAAGTTGAATCAATTAGATGAAATAGGTAATACAACAATTGAGTTACTTGAGATTAATGGAAATCATATGACCATGATGCAAAATATGGAAGGAATACTAGAGTTGTTTAATCAGATAATACACAATTGATAATTAACTATGACTAAAATACTTTTATTAGATAAAATTGCCGAAAAAGGGCTTGAGAGATTTAAAGAATTTTCAATTATTGATGATGGATGTGCATTCGACCAGGAAAAAATTAAATCTGTAATTGGTAATTACCATGGTGTTATATTTAAGAGTGGTAATCGTATTAATAGAGAAATTTTACTTGATGCAGCTAATTTAAAGTTTGTAGCCAGAGCAGGATCCGGTGTCGATAATATTGATATAAATACACTTAATGAATTAGATATAAAATTATTTACTTCAGCAAAAGGAAATGCCCGTAGTGTTGCGGAGTATGTGTTAGGAACAATGATTTTATTGTCTCACAAACTTTTTGAATCACACCTTGGAGCAAAAAATAATAATTTTCAAAGACATACCTGGCAAGGCAGGAATATTAGTGAGCTGAGTATTGGTGTTATTGGATATGGAGTTATAGGTAAGGAAGTTGTTGACTTATTAGCTCCGCTTTGCAAGAATATTTTGGTGTATACGAACAAGGAGCTTACTTTTAAAAATGATAACCATAGTAATGTTAAATTTTACAATAGCATTGAAGAAGTGGTATCTATGTCAGAAGTTATCACTATTCATACTTCTTTAAATCCAACAACAGAGTATTTATTTGATGAAAAGTTATTTAAATGTATGCGCAAAGGAAGTATTTTGATTAATACAGCCAGAGGAAAAATTATTGAGGATAGTGCCTTATTGAATGCCTTTAAAGATGATACAATTGCGTATGCAGCTTTGGACAGTCTTTACCCTGATCCTCATTATAATACAGATCCTATTTTAAACACCTATAATCATTTTTTAATTCATCACCCTAAAGTATTTTATACTCCTCATATAGCAGCGGGCACCCGTGATGCACTAGAAGAAGTTTCAGAGAATTTAGCCAGTGATGTAAAATATTTTCTAGATGAAACGAAAAATTATAACTAATAATGCCCCAATGCCTTCTGGCAATTATTCTCAAGCCATTCAGGTCGATAACCTGGTTTTTATTAGCGGGCAATTACCATTAAAAGATGGGGACTTAATTTCAGACAATGAACCTGTTAAACATTGCAGACAATGTCTTATCAATATTAGTAACATATGTATTGCTGCCGGAGGAGAAATTAATGATGTAGTTAAACTCAATGTATATTATACTGATGTAAGATTTTCTCAAGCGTTGGATGAAGTTCTGCCGGAATTTTTTCATGAACCTTATCCTGCCAGAATCAGATTAGGAGTTTCGGCTATTTCTAAAAATGCCCAAATTGAAATTGATGCAATAATGTATAATAAAAATGAATAAAATAAAAAATTTATCAGAGATAGATTCCCCTTCCCTTATTTTAATTAAAGAAATAATGGAAAGCAATATTGAGGCAGCTTTAGAGATGGTTTCTTTGGATAGGTTTCGACCACATGTTAAAACAAATAAAATTCTGGAGGTTTGCAAAATTCTTAAAAACAAAGGGGTTACCAAATTTAAAGCATCTACTATTTCTGAATTAGAGATGTTAGGAATGATAGATGCAAAAGATGTTCTGTTAGCACATCAGCTTACTCCCTTAAAAATGGAACGATTTATAAATCTAAGTCTTAAATATCCAAATACAAAATTTTCTTGTGTTTTTGACAATTATGAGAATTTAGTCTGTTTTGATGATTTTCTTGATTCTTATGATTTTAAACAGGACATTTTTATAGATGTAAATGTTGGAATGAACAGAACAGGTTTGCCTTGTAATGAATTGATTGTTTTTTTCAAAAAATTTTGAAATTAAAAAATATAAACATTAAGGGGTTTCATATTTATGACGGACACATTCGGGAAACTAATATTGACAAAAGAAACGAAATTGTAAAAGAAGTCTTTAATCAAGCCTATTTACAGATTGAGATGATAGAAAATTTGCATAACTGTAAATTTCAGATTGTTGCCGGAGGTTCTCCGTCTTTCTCTGTACATTCACAAAATTCAAGAGTAGAATGTTCACCAGGAACTTTTGTGTTTTGGGATTGGAAATATTCTAGATTGTTTCCGGATTTGAAATTTGAATGTGCTGTTTATATCATTTCAAGAGTGATTTCTATTCTGGATTCTAAAACAATATGCCTGGATGTTGGACATAAAGCAGTAGCTGCAGAAAATCCTTTTCCAAGATTAAAATTTTTAAATTTTCCTGAAGCAAAAAGTATAATGCAAAGCGAAGAACATTTAGTGATAGAAATAACAGATACTTCAAACATTAAAATTGGTGATGTATTAATTGGCATTCCGGATCATATCTGTCCTACAATTGCTTTACATGAAAATATACATGTTATAGAAAATAATGTATATGTGTATGATTGGAACATAATTGCGAGAAAAAGAAAAATTAATATATGAAAATTATATCCCTTCACTTTGCTGGTGGAAACAAATACTCTTTAAATAAGATTTTTACTAATTTTAATAATTACGTTCCTTTTGAGTTGGAACGAAATAATAATATTGCCGAACTCAATAAAATTATAGATCGTTTTGTGATTTTATTGAAAAACCAGGTGCAGGAAGAAAAATCTTATGTCATCTATGGTCACAGTATGGGAGCTTTAATTGCCTATTTACTCTGTCAAAGATTGCAAGAATTAAACTATCCAATGCCAAAAAAATTAATAGTCAGTGGTAAGAAGTCACCCTCAACTATAAGTGATAAAAAAATAGTAAACCTTAATGATGAAGATTTTTGGAATGAGATAATAGCTTTAGGAGGCATACCAGATGAGATAAAAAATAATCCGGAACTAATAAATTATTATTTGCCTATTTTGAAATATGATTTTAAAGTGATTGAAAGTTACCAATACGAAAATAGGCAAAAGTTAAGTATTCCAATTGACGTATTTTATGGATCAGATGATGCCATAGAAGGAGAAATGACAGGTTGGAGGGATGAAACAACCAGAGAAGTAAATATTACTCAATTGAAAGGAAATCACTTTTTTATTTTTAACCATAGTGATTACTTTAGAAACTATTTCAATAATTTAATAAGAAATACTTAAAATTTCCGGAAGAAATATATTTCTTCTATTGGTACATGCACTTAACCCATTCGGGATTCCATTTATTATTTAGCTTCTATGATAGTTTAGACTTAAAATGTGAGGTAGAGTATAATGAGAATATTGACCAAAAGTTTTTGGATGGAATATGGAAAAAAAATAACGATTTTAACCAGTATGATTTTTAATGATTATTTTATACGCATTTATAAAAGAAGATAAACATCAGGATCTTTTAAATAGATATTCAGATATTAGTACAAAAGAGTTTAAAGAAAAAATTCTAAAATACAGAAGATGGCAGGATGCTCAATTATCTTTATTGGGAAGAGTACTTCTGAAATACGGATTAAGCACTTTTTATGATATAAAAGAATTTGAAATTTGTTATCAGTCTGATAAAAAACCTTTTTTAGAAGGTAAAAATATATACTTTAATATATCTCATACAAACTCTTTGGTGACATGTGTCATTGCAGATTTTCCTATAGGAATCGATGTGGAATTTTTAGATAAAAAAATTAACTATCTGGATTTTAAACTCCAAATGACATTTAGTGAATTGTATAGAGTTGGTAATTCCAAGAATACGGTGCAGGGTTTTTTTTCGTACTGGACAGAAAAGGAAGCTGTCATAAAAGCCCATGGAAAAGGCTTACTAATTCCATTAAAATCTTTTGAAATTTCAAATAATGAATGTATAGTAGAAAATGAAAAATTCTATTTGAAAGAAATTTTTATTGATAAAAATTATCAATGCTGTATAGCAGCAAATAGTGACAGAATAAAACATGAAACTGTTGTTTTAGAACAATTAAATTTGAATACATTATAAAAATCACAACAACAAAATTCTTTACTCAAGACTATCTCCCGTTTATATAAATGTTTTTTCCATGGCAATTTTATAGAAACTGATACACAGTTGGAATAAGCCGTAAATTTTATCTAAAAAGTCCGTAATTTTTTATTAAGCGCTATGTTATTTTTGCGTTATGCTATAATAAAGTTCATGTATTATTAATGAATTTTTTAAAATAGTTAACTGTTTTATACTAAGTATGAATTATCATTTTTGATTTAAAAATACTGGTAAAATACTGCGTTGAATATTTTGATCTTTATTTCTCTCGATGATATAAAAGATACACTCGTTAAATAAAAGGTTTTAAGTTTCATGGAAAACATCAATAAAATTGCAGAGCTTTTTTGGAATACCAAAATTAAGGACAAAGAGCCGGTATTTCCGTTAAATAAAGAAATTAGCTCCTTTAAATACACAATTGAATTGGAAGACTTGGGATATTTGCAAAAGATATCCAATAATAATCGTCTTTCACAATTTTCAATAATTACTGCGATATATTCCATATTGCTGTACAAATATTTTTATAATTATACAGGCATTATTACTTCTTACAACTCTTTGATAGGAAATAAAGATTCCAATCCTTTCTTTTTGGAAGACGATACCAATTCATCAAACAAATCTTTTAAGGAGCATTTACAAACGATATCAGAAGAAATCCAAAACAAATTGGCTTATGCAGCCTATGATTCAGCCTATTTGGATTTAGCCTGTTATTCCCATTTTGGAATCAGTTTAAACGATGGGTCAATAGGGGCGGATAAATGTAAAGGCGTTTTATTAGATTTTAATATAACCGATGAGGTATTAGAATTAGTAATTTACTATAATGAAAATTTTGTCGAAAAATCATTACTACAGCATTTAGGTTCCGGTTTTAGGAAAATTTTAGTCCATCTTCAGGAATTTATTAACGGTGACAGCAATGAGTTTGATTTATTAGGCTCAGAAGAGAAACATCAGTTATTATTTGATTTTAACAATACTACAGTAGATTATCCGCACGATAAAACCATCATTGAATTATTTGAGGATCAGGTGGAAAAGGCACCCAATAGCGTAGCAGTTGTTTTTGAAGGAACGGAACTTACCTACAAAGAGCTTAATGAAACAACCAATCAGTTAGGTGCTTATCTAAGAGAAAAATACAGTATAGAACCTGATGATTTAATAGGTATAAAGTTAGAAAGAAGCGAACGTATGATCGTCTCTATACTGGGGATTTTAAAATCTGGCGCAGCTTATGTTCCTATTGATCCTAATTATCCTCAGGATAGAATTGATTATATAGAAAGTGATACGCAAAGTAAAATTATCATTGATGAAACCCAGTACGGAATTTTCTATAATCAAAGGGAAAAATACACGACTCTCAATTTAGCTAAAATCAATTCTCCGAGGGATTTAGCATATCTGATCTATACTTCTGGAACAACAGGAAATCCTAAAGGAGTAATGATCGAACATACTTCTTTAGTGAACAGATTAACCTGGATGCAAAAAGCATATCCATTAAGTTCCGGTGAAACCCTTATCCAAAAAACGACCTATTCATTTGATGTTTCGGTTTGGGAATTAGTTTGGTGGGCTATCTACGGAGCAAAACTTTCTGTTGCTAAATCGGGAGCAGAAAAAGATCCGGCTCAATTAATACAAAACATAGATGAAAATCAGGTAACGGTAATACATTTTGTTCCTGCCATGTTATCTGTCTTTTTAGAATACGTTAAGGAGCATCCAAATGAAAAAGAACGCATAAAAAGCTTAAAACAAGTATTTGTAAGTGGTGAAGCATTAACATTGCATCAAAGGGATTTGTTTTATAAGGAGTTGTCAGGTATTTCTTTGATGAATCTTTATGGCCCCACAGAAGCCAGTATCGATGTAAGTTATTATGATTGTGCAGAGCAGCATAACATTAGTTCTGTTCCAATTGGTAAGCCTATTGATAATATCAGTTTATATATTCTAGACGAAAATTTATCTTTAAAACCCATTGGTTCAGTTGGCAAACTATACATTGCCGGGATTGGAGTTGCCAGGGGCTATTTGAATAAAACAGCGCTTACAGAGGAAAAGTTTGTCAATAACCCTTTTATTGAGGGCACAAAAATGTATGACACAGGAGATTTAGCCAAATGGCTTGCTGATGGAAACATTGAATACATTGGCAGAAAAGACCATCAGGTAAAAATTCGTGGTTTTAGAATAGAATTAGGCGAAATAGAAACGCATTTATTTCAATATTCAAATGCAATAAAAAATGTAATTGTTGAGATTAAAGAAGTAAATCAGGAGAAAGTAATTGTTGCTTATTATGTTTCTGAATCGAAAATCGATAAAATTGAAATCCGTCATTATCTACAGGAAAAACTTCCTGAATACATGATTCCGAATTTCTTTATCGCGTTAGACAGTATTCCTGTCACTTCTAATGGTAAGGTTGATAGAAAAGCGCTGCCTTCTGTTACCGGAGATGATATTATCAGGGGTGAATATGTAGCGCCAAAAAACGAAACTCAGGATAAATTAGCAGCGATTTGGCAAGACGTTTTAGGAATTGAAAAAGTAGGTATTACAGATAACTTTTTTAACCTGGGAGGAAACAGTTTAATCATCGGGCAAGTTATCAATAGAATACATAAAGAACTTCATCAGGGTATAACTTTTAAAGCGTTTTTTTCTAGTCCGACAATTGAAGAAATTAGTCTAAAATTACAGGCACAAGATTTTGCCTTCATTCCTAAAGCTCCGGAGAAAGCATCATATCCTGTAACCAAATCTCAACACAGATTATGGATATTGAGCCAACTAGAAGGAGGTTCTTTGGCTTATAACATGCCTGCAGTAGTAAAATTAAAAGGAAATATCGATAAAATTAAATTTGAAGAATCCTTTGCATTTTTAATCCAGCGTCATGAAATATTGAGAACCTATTTTAAAACGAATAAAGAAGGACAAGTTCATCAGTTTATAGTACCGGCAGAAGAAATTAATTTTAAGATAACAGAAAAAGATTTTACATCTGAAAAAGACCAAAGTGCAGTACTTGCCTATTTACAGGAAAACAACGCAATTGCTTTTGATTTAGAGCAAGCTGCATTGATAAGAGCAAGTCTGGTTAAATTGAAAGAAGATGAATTTGTGTTTTTCCTGTCGATGCATCATATCATTGGCGATGGATGGTCAATAGAGTTATTGGTATCAGAAATTGTAAAAATCTATAATGCGTTAACACAAGGAATAGAAGCTAAGCTGCCTGAATTAAGCATTCAATATAAAGATTATTCAGTATGGCTTAATGAAGTACTGCAACAGGAAAAAAGCCAGGAATCTAAAGCGTTTTGGTTACAGCAGTTTGCCGGGGAATTACCGGTATTAGATCTGCCGAGTTTTAAAACACGCCCATTGGTTCGTAACTATAATGGAAACAGCCATACACATATCTTTTCAAAAGAATTTCTAAATAAACTGAAAACCTTTTCAAAAGAGCATGATGCAACGTTGTTTATGACCTTAATGGCCGGAATCAATGCTTTATTGCATCGATATACGGGACAAAATGATATCATAATTGGAACTCCGGTGGCTGGAAGAGAGCATCCGGATTTGGAAAACCAAATGGGATTATTTTTAAATACTCTAGCGATACGAACCCAATTCGAGGAAAAAATAGTTTCCTTGATTTATTAAATAAAGAAAAAAATATCCTGCTGGAAGCTTACGAACATCAAAATTATCCATTTGATGCGTTGTTGGCAGAATTGAATTTAAAGAGAGACACAAGCCGTTCTGCTCTATTTGATGTTTTAGTGGTATTACAAAACCAAAGACAGGTAAAAAGCCTTGTTAATGAAGAACAATTAACAGGTTTACAAATAGAAAATTACGAATTTGAAAGCAGAAATTCTAAGTTTGATATCACTTTTACTTTTTCTGAGTCAGATGTTTTAACCTTGTTAATAAATTATGATTCAGATATTTATGATCAATCGTTAATTAAAAGAATGTTTTCTCATTTTGAAAACATTCTGATAAAATCATTAGAGCAACCTGAAAACCCTATAGAAGAAATTGATTTTCTAACAGCGGAGGAGCGACAAGAACTTTTAGTTGGATTTAATGATATATCGGTAGATTATCCTATGGATAAGACCATTATAGACTTATTTGAAGAGCAGGCTAATAATGTTCCTGATGCTATTGCCGTTGTTTTTGACGATGAAGAACTCACCTATAAAGAGCTTAATGAAAAAGCAAATCAACTGGCGGATTATCTTTTAAGCAATGGACTTAAAAAAGGAGATTTTGTTTTGCTTTGTTACAATTCGCATATGAGTATGTCAATTGTGGGGTTACTGGGCATCATGAAATCCGGAGGTGTATATGTGCCGCTGGATGCTGATATACCAGAGGAAAGAGCTGCCTATATAATAAATGATACCAAAGCTAATTTTGTTATAACAAATGATGCTGATTCAGGAATTTTTGTAAATAAAAATATTCAAATCATCACATTAAACAATAAAAGTGACAATCAGTTTTTAAAAGAAAAAGGATTAAATATTAATAATACAACACCGGATAATTTAGCGTATTTAATCTATACTTCAGGAACCACAGGTGCTCCAAAAGGAGTAATGGTGAATCAACAGAATTTAACAGATTATTTTTATGGACTGAATTCCAGAATTCAAATCGATCAGGCTAAAACATTTTTACTAATGTCTTCCTTATCAACAGATTTAGGAAATACCACTTTGTACAGTTCCTTAATTTATGGTAAAACATTGCATTTATTGTCTAAGGATTCTTTAAGAAATATAGAATATGTACATCAATATTTCGATCAAAACGACATTGATTGCATTAAAATAGTGCCTACTTTCTGGAAAGCATTAGTGAATGAAAATAAGCCTTTGCTGCCTAAGAAAATGATTGTTTTTGGAGGAGAAGAATTGTCAAAAGGGATTATTGAAAAGATAAAAGAAGTAAATAATGAATTAAAGATTGTTAATCATTATGGTCCTACAGAAACAACTATAGGAAAGCTTATTTACCCTGTGGATGATAAACCATTACAGGACAGAACGCCTCTGGGACGTACTTTTTCGAACGCATCTGCTTATGTTCTGACAGAAAATTTAGTTCCGCTTCCGATAGGGATTATTGGAAATCTCTATATTTCGGGGGCAGGAGTTTCTAATGGTTATTTAAACAATCCTGATCTTACGAAGGTTAAATTTATCGATAATCCTTTTGTGATTGGTGAAAGAATGTATAATACCGGAGATTTGGTTAAATGGTTACCCGAAGGAAATATTGAATTCATAGGAAGAAAAGACGGACAGGTAAAAATACAAGGAAACAGGATTGAACTTGGGGATATCGAAGTAATGATAGCCAGGAATCAATATATAAAAGAAAGCTGTATAAAAGTCGATAAAAATTCAAATTCAGAAAATATACTAATAGCCTATTTGGTAACTAAAGAAGGATATGATGAGGATGAATTTAAAGAATATCTGACTCAAAAAATGCCTGTTTATATGATTCCTGCCCTACTAGTGATAATGGAATCATTGCCAATGACTTCTAATGGTAAAATTGATAAAACAAGATTGCCAAAAATAGAAAGCATAAAAGAAAATGCCGAAATTATCCTTCCGGAAAATGAAGTACAGCAAACGCTTGTTATTATTTTAATGGAACTCTTCAAAAAAGATGCTATCTGCATTACCGATAACTTTTTTGAATTAGGCGGGAATAGTTTATTGGCCATTCAATATATAAATTCAATAAATAAAAAACTTATTCTGGATTTAAAGCTAAAAGATATTTTTAGCAAACCAACTGTCAGAAGTCTGAGTAAATTTATTAACGGGCTGGATTTGAAACATAATTCGAACCTTGTAATAGAAAAATCCCAAAAAACGGCATCATTATTATCCAGCAATCAAAGGAGATTATGGATTTTAAGTCAGGATGAAACAGAATCCAGCGCTTACAATATTGCGACAGCATTGCTGATTGAAGGCACTTTTAGTATCAATGATTTTATAAATTCATATGATGAACTTATTAAAAGACACGATAGTTTTAGAACAAGATTTGAATTTGACGGAGAAAATCCTATTCAGTTTATACAAGAAGAGGCAGCGCCAATAATTGAAATTGAAGATTTTGATTATTTACCTGAAAATGAAGAATTAGTAAAGATTTTAAATAAAGAAAACCTGATAAGTTTTGATTTAAGTGCTGCTCCTTTATCAAAATTAAAGATCCTTAAATTACCCAATGACACTTATTTTGTCATTATCGTCATGCATCATATTATAAGTGATGGGTGGTCTTTGAATATTTTAATAAACGAATGGGTCGAAATATACAATGCACTCGTAACGAACAGCAAAAACACTTTGCCGGAAGTTGATTATACTTATCTGGACTTTGTTTCATGGCAAGACGCTATAAAAGAAAATGACGAACATAATAAAAATGTTCAATATTGGAAAAACAGGCTGGAAGGCGGAATAGAGAAATTAAACCTGATTAAAAACCAGCATCCTGTTAAAAACGATAGTAAAAGTGAAGGTGATGTTGCTGACTTTTATATTGAAGATGAAGTTTTTGCCCTGCTGAAAAAAATCTCAATTGAGCAAAATGTTTCCCTGTTTTCAATTTTACTGACAAGTTTCAGCGTTTTACTGCATCATATTTCAGATCAAAAAAATATAGTTTTGGGAACCTCTATTACCGGAAGAAACAGAAAAAGAATTTGAATCTATTATAGGCTTTTTTGTAAATACATTACCAATAAAAACAACAATCAATCCAGACGAAACATTCATTGACCTGCTCATCAGAGCCAATGCTGACATCATGCAGGATATTGATCATCAAAATCTTTCTTTGGAAGAGTTGGTAAAACTGAATTTGAGAGGAAAAAATGATTCGAATGCATTATTCCAGGGCAGATTTGTGTTTAATGAAGAATTATATGATTTAAATAATGTTGCCGAGAAAATTCAGGTAAATAAACTTGAAATTTTTACACCAAAAGAGTTTACTGCAAAATTCGATTTTAGTCTTGTGATGAGAATTAGAAAAAACAGGCTTTTAGGATCTCTGGACTATAAAAAAGAATTGTTTGATGCCCAATACATGGATTTGATTACAGAAAGTTACAAACATATTCTAACCCGAATAAGCCAAAATCAAACAGAAAAAATACATTCATTAAATTCTTTTGAAGGAATGTATACAGCGTATATGGAGACTAAAACCCAACAAAAAAATAAACAAGTATTTGATAGTTTCCTTAATTACATGAATAAATAAAACATACTGAAAAAGGATTGTCAACGTCGAAATATTTTATTGACAATGGCCGATTTAAGACAATGGCAAATTGACCATACCATAATTTTGATAGTGTTTATTATTTCAAAATTGTAATAAAAAAGTTTAAAGAAAAAGTAATTAAATTGAAATACTAAATGATTAAAATTAATCTAAATAAAATTTTGCTGTTAATATTCTATTCGTTAGTAAATACCTTATTAACGCTTGGAATTATATATATACTAAATATCGCAATAACAGATGAAAATTTTAAATCTAAGAATTATCTTGTAATTACATTCTTTTCTTTTATTGTTTATTCTTATCTGTTAAACCTGTTTTTTCAGAAAAAAATAATTGATTACACCTACAATTTTGTGTATGATAATGAATTATTCCTGGCTAAAAAGCTTCAAAACTCCTCCTTAAAGCAATTAGAGACTTTAGGAACTGAAAGAATATATGGAATTATAGAAGAAATGAGAGTTTTTATATTTCTACCGGGGATTATGACAAATACGCTCAATTCTTTATTAATGATTTTGTTATGTATTGGTTATTTATTTATACTATCCTATAAAAGTACATTAGTGATCGTTGTATTGATTGCTATGATAGCCTATGTGTACTTTCTTGTTGGAAAAAAATTATCAAAAAAGTTGAGTATTTTAAGAAGTCAGAATGATTTTTTTAATAAATACATTCATGATATTATTCAGGGATTCAAGGAATTAAAGATAAGTGAAACAAGAAAAAATAACTTATACAATAATGTATCTGTCAATAGAACAGACGCTAAAGATTTAGACAAGTTTTTAGCTAATAATTTTAACGCTATCAATATATTAAGCCAATACGGACTATATGTAGTTTTTGGTGTTATTCTTTTTTACTTCCCGCATTTGGCATAATTCAGGCAAAAGAAATGGTCTCTTTTGTAACCGTATTGTTATTTATGTCAGGGCCTTTAAATAAGTTAATTACAATGCAAAACATGTACACAAGGACAAGTATTGCTATAAAAAGAGTAAAATCTTTTTTTAAAGAAATTAACGCAAACGAAATCGAAGAGAAAAAGGAACAATCGCAAGTAATTGATTTTGAAAATTTACAATTTAAAGACTGTAAATTCGAGCATAATCCTTCTTTCGGATTAGGTCCGATAAATCTTTCTATAAATAAAGGTGAAACCATTTTTATAATTGGAGGAAATGGAAGCGGTAAAAGTACTTTTATAAATCTGCTAACCGGTTTATATAGCCCTTCATCAGGTGAAATTTTATTAAATAATACTCCGGTTCAATCCAATACTCCTAATTATCAAAATTTACTATCTGTAATATTCACTGATAACTATATTTTCTCTCAAAATTATGATAATTATTCTCTTAAAAATAATAACGAGTATATCTCTTTATTAAAACTAATGGAGCTGGATAAGGTTCTTCCTGACGATGAAGAATCATCTGCAAGAAGAAAATTTTCTAAAGGTCAGAGTAAAAGAATGTCTATGATATTTGCGATGCTTGAAAAAAGCCCGATACTAATTTTAGACGAATGGGCAGCAGATCAGGACCCTTATTTCAGAAAGTATTTTTACGAGAAATTAATACCAATGTTCAAACAACAAGGCAAAACAATTATTGCAGTTACTCATGATGACGCTTATTTTCAACACGCAGACCGGATTTTAAAATTCGAATACGGAAAAATAATAAAAGATATAAGCATAGAAAAAAATGAATTTAGTCAAGCTATTTTATGGAACAATTAATCAATAATTTCTCTCTCACACTCCCACAGCAAGATATTTATTTTGAGCAAATCCTCTACCCAAACGATCCTATATACAATATTGGTGCAAAAATCGAAATTAGAGGAAGTATCAATGTAGATGCTTTTAAGGATGCTTATATTCATTTAATAAACCAACATGATGCGTACCGAATTATTATAGATTCCAACAATGACATCCCTTATTTTTATATACTTGATAACCATAATTCTGAATTAGAATATATTGATTATTCTAACGAATCTGATGCTGAGAGAATTTCTCTGGAATTTATGCGTAAAAATTTCCAGACGCCATTTTATTTGAATAAAAAAGAGCTGCTGCATAAATTTATTTTAATTAAAGTACAAGACGATTTATATTATTTATTCTCTAAATACCACCATATTATTACAGATGGCTGGGGTACATCTTTAATGTTTCAGCGTTTGGTTCAAAATTATAATGAGATAGTGGAACACGGAAAAATACTATCTGATTATCCATTTAATTATATTGATTTTGCTCATGATGATATTAATTATCAAGGTTCTGATGCTTTTTTGGAAGACAAAAAATTTTGGACCAAAGAATTTTCAAATTTACCGGACGCACTAATTCCTTTGATTTCTGAAAAAAAGAATGAAAGCAAAAGAAAAGAAATATACATCAAGAGAGAAATATACAATCAAATCAACGAACTGGCTGGTAAGCATAATGCTTCTACTTTTCATATCATTTTAGGGGTATTGTATGTCTACTTCGGCAGATATTACAGAACGGATGATTTATCTATAGGTATCCCGGTATTAAACAGAGGAAAATCAAGTTTCAAAAAAACTGTTGGACTATTTATGGGTATTGCGCCTTTACGTCTGGCATTAGATTGTGACAATTCTTTTCAGGAATTAATTTTACAAATTAAAAATAAACTACGTCAGGAATACAGACATCAAAGGTTTCCTTTGGGTAAACTCATTCAGTCATTAAATATTTTTGAAGAGACAGAGCGACTGTTTAACATTACATTATCTTACGAAAAACAAAACTATTCCAGTCATTTTAACGGGACAAAAACAACCGTTATTCCTTTAAGCCATGAATCTGAAAGAGTTGCATTGGCCGTTTATATCAGAGAATTTGATGAGCAGGAAGATGTAAAAATTGATTTTGATTATAATGTAAGTTATTTAAGCGAATCTAATATTGATGAATTTGCCATTCATTTTGAAAATATACTGCATGAGGTATTAATTGACCCATCTCAAAAAATTAAAGATATAAAATACCTTTCTGTACAGGAAAGAGAAAAATTATAAAAAAATTTAATAACACAACTGTTTCATATCCTTCTGAAACCTTCGTGGATATTTTTCTGAAAAATGTAAAATTATTTCCGGATAAAATAGCCGTTAGTGATGGTGACGAAGAATTAAGTTATTCGCAATTAGATTTTGAATCCAATAAAGTAGCGACTTATATTCTTCAAAATATCGATTCGCAGGAAAAAAAGCCAATAGCAGTTTTATTAAACAGATCGGCTAATTTAGTATGTGTATTATTGGGAGTTATTAAATCTGGAAGACCCTATATTCCTCTTGATCCTAATTTCCCTAAGGAACGATTGGAATATATTATAGAAAACAGCAAATGTGAAAGTATCATTATAAGCGAAGATCTTTCTGTTAGTTTTGATTTTAAAAATACTAAAGAATTCATATTAGAAAAGATACAAGATTTTCGAGCTGAAAATTATATCACGGCATTGCCAACTTTTGACGATACGGCCTATATAATTTATACATCCGGTTCGACTGGAAATCCCAAAGGGGTTGAAATTGGACACAAATCCTTAATCAATTTTTTATGGAGTATGCAAAAAGAGCCGGGTATCACTGCTGATGATATTTTTTATGCAGTTACTACGTATTCATTTGATATTTCAATTCTTGAGTTATTCCTGCCTATAATTTCAGGTTCGGCTTTGCGTGTTGTTAAGAGCAATGTGCTTTCTGATTTAACAAAAGTTATTTCAGATTTAGAGCATACAAAACCAACCATTATACAGGCAACTCCAAGTTTTTTTCAAATGTTGTTTCATGCCGGATGGAAAGGAAATAAATCCTTAAAAATACTTTGCGGAGGAGATTTACTGAGTGAATCATTAGCCGGCAAACTTATTAATACTTGTAAAGAAGTTTGGAATATGTATGGTCCAACGGAAACTACAATCTGGTCGAGTACTAAAAAATTAGTACAGCCCCGTGATGCCAAAAACATTGGTAAGCCAATAGATAATACCTCTTTTTATATTTTAGATCAATGGCTTAATCCGGTTTCGATTGGTGCAATTGGAGATATTTATATTGGTGGTCACGGTCAGGCCAAAGGATATTACCTCAATACTGAATTAACAAATGAAAGATTTCCTTATATAACTGCTTATGATGAAAGACTATATAACACCGGAGATTTAGGTAAATGGAATGATAAAGGCGAAATCGAATTTTTAGGAAGAAATGATTTCCAGGTTAAAATAAGAGGCTATCGTATCGAGTTAGGTGAGATTGAAGAAAAATTGGTTAAAATACCTACTATTGACCAGGCCATCGTAATTACTAAAAAAATAAATGACGAGGCTTTTCTGGTTGCTTTTGTAAAAACAAATAATCTGTTTCAGGAAGATTTGGTTACCGAAATTCTGCAAAAAGAATTACCGGAGTATATGGTGCCTAAAATCATTGTAAGATTAGAAAACTTTCCATTAACCCCTAACAATAAAATCGATAGAAAAGCGCTGGCAAACCAAAATATAAGCTATAGTCTGCAGGATGTAGAGATGCCACAAACCCAAACAGAAGAAAAGCTGCTTGAAATATGGTTGAAAAATCTGCCTGTAAATCAGATAAGTATTACAGATAACTTTTTTAAATTAGGCGGACATTCCTTAAATGCAGTTCGAATCATATATGAGATAAATGAGTTATTTGCCTGTAACTTGTCTCAAAAAGATATTTTTATTAATCCGACTATTAAATCTATAGGTGCATTAATCGAAAATACATCTAAGGGAAGTATATCCAATCCAATTTCAAATGCTCCGGAGAAAGAGTTTTATGATCTTACCCATGTTCAAAAAAACATATGGATAGCATCTCAGCGAACTGAAGCATCGATAGCATATAATATGAATGCTATTTATGAAATTCAGGGGAGTCTTAATATTTCTATACTAAATCAGGCGCTATCGCAGGTTA
This sequence comes from Flavobacterium sp. AC274, assembly GCF_979258275.1. Taxonomy (NCBI): domain Bacteria; kingdom Pseudomonadati; phylum Bacteroidota; class Flavobacteriia; order Flavobacteriales; family Flavobacteriaceae; genus Flavobacterium; species Flavobacterium sp. AC274. The sequence continues at coordinate 2,798,427 of NZ_OZ409852.1, forward strand.
TCAATAAACAGGAGAGTTTAAGAACTAACTTTTTTGCATTAGAAGGAATTCCCAAACAAAAAATTAAATCTTCTGGTGAAGTAAATTTTCAATTAAAAACTATTGAAGTAAAAAGTGAACAATTTGATGCAATAGCCGCTTCAATTTTATATAAAGAATTTGAATTAGAAAAAGATTTATTACTAAGATTATACCATGTTGTGGTGGATGAATATAAACACTATTTGTTATTTTCAACACACCACATTATTATGGATGGATGGTCTGTTGAAATATTTATAAAAGAATTAATGGTTATTTATAATCAATTGTTTGAAGGAATTGAATATAAAATCAACCCATTACCATTTCAGTTCAAAGATTATTCAGAATGGATAAATAACCAGCCTCTAGATGAAAATGCTAATGCATATTGGGTTAAAGAATTGAAAGGTTATCAAGCCAAAGATTCATTTTTAAAAGACCTAAAGCATGATAAGGTTTCATTTAATGGCAATCAGGTCCATTTTTCAATTGATGCCGATGAAAAAGCAGAGCTGGTTAAATTAGCAGACACTTTTAATTTAACCTTATACTCCATATTAATTTCATTAACAGGTTCTTTTATACATAAGTATTCAAAGCATAAAGATATTTGTATTGGCACTGTAAATTCTGGTCGAAATTCTACAGAATTATTCCCATGCATAGGAATGTTTGTAAATACAGTTCCATTACGATTTATGATAGAGGATGAAGATACTTTTAAAGAAGTGTCATATACTATTAATCAAAAAATTATTGATTCATTTCAGTATTCAAATTTCCCTTTTGCAACATTACAAACTAAAAATTCACAATTATTCGATGTAATGATTGCATATCAAAATCCGGATTTTTCATTAACTAATATTTCTGGATTTAATGCATTGGAAACGAAGCCATTTCAATATAAACATAAAGTCAGCAGATTTCCTTTAACTTTTAATTTTTATCATGATGATGATCAATTATGTTGTGCCTTAGAGTACAATTCAGATTATTATTCACTTAATAATATTACTATAATTATTGAAAAATTTAAAAAAATTATAAAAGAAATCATAAAAAGTCCTGACGATAAATTGGCAGATTATGACATTTTATTGCAAACAGAAAAAGAAATTAAGAAAAACATCGAAATCAATTTTAACTTTTAAATCAGAATATCAAACATATGAAACGTATACTATCGATTATTTTTTTATTTATTATTTCCACAAATTGTATCGCGCAATATAATATATCGGGTAGTATAAAAGATAGTAAGGAAAGTGGTGTGTCATTGGCAAAAATTGAAATTATTGCAGTAAATGATACCGTAAAAATTCGCCCTGTCCAATCGGGAATTGATGGCACATTTAATATAAAAAACATAAAAAACGGCAATTATATTTTAATTGTTTCTGCTTTGTCTTTTCAGGAATATAAAACAGATATTGTTATAGAAAACAAAGATCTGGATATTAGTCCCATTATATTGGTAACGGATAATGTTTTGAAGGAAGTTGTGATATCAACAAAAAAACAGCAAATGGTTCAAAAAACCGATCGTTTGGTTGTTAACGTTGAAGGAACTCCAATAGGGATTTCCGGGAGTGCTTTAGAAGTATTGCAAAGAATGCCCGGAGTGGATATTGGCTCAAACGGAAGTGCAATAACGCTAAATGGTAAAACAGAAGTAGGTATAATGATCAATGACAAGTTGGTTAGAGTTCCTATTGCATCTCTTTTGCAAATGTTAAGCAGCACCAATGCAAAAGACATTGAAAAAATTGAATTAATATCAAATCCACCATCTAAATATGATGCAGAATTTACCGGTGGATTAATCAATATCAAACAGATTAAAAAAAATACTGAAGGAACAAATGGCGGTATTCTTTTAGGATTGGGTTATGGAAAAAAAGATAAGGAAAAAGCAGGAATTAACTGGAATACCAGAAAAAAGGACATTAATTTTTTTGGAGATTTAAATTTTGACAGAAATAACAATCCCCGACAATTTACGAATTCTTCTACCATACAATCAGATAACAATACCTTTTATAATAAAACGGTTAGCGACAGATATCCGGTAATAAACGGCTATTCCGGAAGGTTAGGACTGGACTATTATATAAATGATAAAACCACACTTGGATTGCTTGTTAATGGCAATACAAGTAGATTTAAACAAGAAGTATTTGGGAATACTGCGCAGAGTGAATCAGCTGGTACTAATTCGTCAATAGTTTTATTTAATGATGAAGACAGCCAAAGAGATTTATTTAGTACCAATATTAATTTCAACACAAAAATTGATGATTCACAATCCTTAAACTTTGATATTGATTATTTGAACTATTATAACGGAGCTCCCACTAATTACCAAAATACTTATTTTGATGCTGCAGGAACTGCATATAAAAATGAAACTTTTTCGGCAACAAAAAAGACTCCCGTGAATGTTTGGGTTGGAAAAGTAGATTATTCAAAAGAAATAAACAAAAATGTAAAATTTGATTTAGGATCAAAATATACCAATTCAAATCTCGATAATAACGTACTTGTAGAAGATCTGATAAATGGTGCATATATAAGGAATGAAGAATTTAGCGAAAAGTCGGATTTAGTTGAAAATATAGCAGCGGTCTATTCTTCTATGGATTGGAAAGCAAATGGCAAGACAGATATTAAACTTGGTTTACGTTACGAATATTCAACTCAGGATTTAAACTTATTAAGCAAAGGAAATGTTCTTGATTCTAAATTAAGCGAGCTTTTTCCATCCTTGTTTCTATCCAGAAAATTAAATAAGGACAATACTTTGCAATTTTCTTATGGAAGAAGAATTGCAAGACCTACTTATTTTGATTTGGCTCCCTTTGTTTTATTCCTGGATCCAAACACATATTATTTTGGTAATATTGAGCTTAAACCATCTATCAGTAACGCATTTTCAACAAATTACCAATATAAAAAATATTTAGTATCGCTGGAGTACACAATTGAAAAAAACGCGATAGCCAGATCACAAACCATATTTCCGGATAACACAACCCAACAAGTTTTAACTTCCTTAAATATAGATTATCTAAAGGTTTTAAATTTTTCTCTGTCTTTACCATTTAAGATTGCAGATTGGTGGGATATGCAAAATAACCTTCAATTATCCTATTTAGATCAAAAAATGGATGATAAAAAAGAGGATGATACATTTTATGTTTTAAGAACTTCCCAAAACTTCACATTACCAAAAGACTTTTCTATTCAGGTATTTGCTTCCTATAATTCAAAAAGGATATCAGGAGTAAGCCATATAGATGATTATCAGAGAGTAAATTTAAGTATAGATAAAAAAATTCCAAAATGGGATAGTAGAGTCCAATTGAGTTTTAGCGACATTTTCGGACGTGATTATAGTTTTGAGTCTACAGAAAATCTGAACAGCTCTTATGTTCTTTATAGTTATGAACCGCGTGTTATAAGGTTAACTTTTACCTATAATTTCGGAAATAATCAATTAAAAAAACAAAGAAAAAGAGAAACCGGTTCAGATGAAATTAAAGAACGAATAGACTAAATTATTATGAATACATCAGAAAGAATACATACTATAAATAAAGGCGTTGAATTGTTATTATCCAACAACCAAGATATTATTTCACTGGTTTCAATAGGAAGTTTTTCTCAAAATTCGATAGATCAATTTTCCGATATAGACTTGTATCTTTTTACTAATAATCCTAAAAAATATTTAGATAAAGAGAATCATTCATGGATTAATCCTTTAGGAAAGATAATATCAAGAAGAGTATTTAAAGACTTGCAGGAAGGAGTCGATAAAAACAAAGTGGTTCTAGAGGATGGTTTAATGTATGATTTAACAATTATTGATATAAAAAAATCAAGCTTATAAGCTATTATTTAAGACTAAAAAATATTGGCTTGAAATTGTTACTTCCAGGGTTTTTACAAAAGAGTGTTGAGGGAAGTATTTTAAAATTCTATGATACTATAAAAAGGGGGTATAAAATTCATGTCGATAAAATTAATCTGAAAGAAATATTAGAAAGAACTATTACTTTTTCTGAGACTATTACTTTGGATAAAAAATTAGACAAAAAAATATTTTTTCAGCATTATAATTTTTTTGGCAATCCTGTTATACCGCATCAATTAAGCTAATAAGAAAAGATTTTTATTTTACAATTCTAACTTATGATAATTACATAAAAAAAGAATTAGTAAGAATGATAGAATGGGAAGCAGCCCTAAACAAAAAATCAACAGATGTTTTTTATAATGGTTTAAAAATATATGATTGGAGCGGAGAAGAAATTTATCATGATTTATACGGAACGTTATTATCTGATAATATAAATAACATGCAAAATTCACTAATTAAAACAGCTGAATTATACCAGAAATTTTCAACCATTGTGGCCAACGAATATAATTTTTCTTTAAATAAAGAATTTGAAAACTTCGTGATTGATTTTATTAAAAATGTGGCTATTCCGGAAGCATTAAACAATAAAGAAATCTTATCTGAAAACACCTGAAATATTTGTTGAACCCAATTATACAATAAAAAAAGAGAACAGAGAAACAAACAAATATGTGAACTTCTTAAATAATATAAACAAATAAATACCACGAATATGGAAAATAGTTTTAACAGCCTTATCAATATCCAGCCTAAGGAAATAAGTGATAAATTTCCTAAAGATATAAAGTTTGAAATAATAGGGAATGAATATACAAAAATAGCAGTTATAACCTCGGTTGAAGATAATGAACTGGAAGGTTGGCTCGCAAAAAACAATAATTTTGTAGATGAAATTTATGAAAAAAACAGAATTATTTTATTCAGAAAATTTAAAAGCTTTACCTCTAAAACAGAATTTTCTTCAGCTGTTGACAATCTATCCTTAGGCGGTGCTTTGGAGTATGCAGAACCTTCTTCTCCAAGAACGAGACTGGAAGATAAAATATATACTTCGACAGAATATCCTAAAGAACAGTCTATCCCTCAGCATAACGAGCATTCTTACTCAAAATCATGGCCAAAAAAACTGTTTTTTATTGTGAACGTCCCTCAGAGATCGGCGGTTGTACGCCTATCTGCAATAGTTCGGCTGTGTATAATAAAATCCCGTCTGATATTTCCAAAAGATTTGAAGATAAAGGAGGCGTAATGTATGTTCGAAATTTTAGTCAGGAAATGGATATTCCGTGGGAAACTTTTTCGGAACATCAGACATAAAAGAAGTAGAGAAATACTGTAAGGAGCATCATATGAACCTTACACAAATCGATCAGACCAGACTTAGAATTGATTACGTTGCACAGGCAACACTTCTTGATAAAGCTACCAATAAAAAAATATGGTTCAATCAGGCGCATCTTTTTCATTACAGTAATCTGGATAGTGATGTTTACAATTATTTGATAGATGCCTACGGAATAGACAATCTTCCGCGCAACAGTTATTATGGAGATGGTACAGCCATATCCATCGCTGATTTGGAGGTGATAAGACAAGCCTACGACGATGTGGCTTTCAGGTTTGATTGGGACAAAGGAGATCTTTTGATGATGGATAATATTAATTTCACTCATGGCCGTGATTCTTATGACGGGGCAAGACAGCTTTTTGTATCTATGTCTGAAGAAGATAATATTAGCAACTACGTAAAAGCCTCAGCTACAAAAAAAGTAACTGAAGCCAGAAAAAATACAGCGTCTTTCTTTATCACCAACGAATCCAAATATGGAGACAGCAAAGCAATGCTTAAATATAAACTTGCTTTATCGTGCAGAATGCTAAGAAGTCTTCAGCTTGATGAAGGAAGCATCAGCGGGCATATCAGTATGAAAGTACCCAATGAGAAAAATCTGTTTTGGGTGAATCCTTTCGGGATACTATTCGATGAAATAACACCAGACAATCTGATATTGGTAAATAACGAAGGAGAAGTCATTGAAGGAGAATATCCTATTAATGTAGCAGGATTCTGCATACACTCAGAAATACATAATACAAGCAGAGAAGCCAACTGTATCGTGCATACACACTCTCCGTGGGGAACGCTTTTTTCATCGCTGGAAAAACCTGAAATCCTTATGCTTGACCAGAACAGCTGCATGTTCTATGATAATTATGTTCTGTATAATGAATTCGACGGTCCTGTTAATACAACAGACCGAGCCATTAAATTAGCAGAAAAGCTGAGGGATAAAAACGTTGCCATTCTGGCTAATCATGGAGCAATTGCTTGCGGAGAAAGTATTGAAACAGCTATGATGTACATGATCAGTCTGGAGCGTACACTTAGACTTAACGTACTGGCAAGACAGATGAACGAAAAAGTAAATCTTATAGATTCTCAAACAGCGCAAAATTCCAAAGAATGGATCAGCAATCCTATGGGCTTCAAAATTGAATTTGATGCTTTGGCGAGAAGAATCGAAAGGGAACACACGGATATCAAAAACTACTATCCAATTTCTTTAAGCATATGATAAAAAGATATAATTTGTCACCACAGCAAAACCTCACGTATCTGGCGGCGGGTAAAGGTGACTTGTATAATGTAATGGTTTTTTCTCTGGAGAATATTCAGGGACAAAAGCTCTGTGATGATATAAAGGAAGTTCTGAAAGATGAATTATCTCTTTACATGAATATTACTTCCCCGGGAAAAGAAGCCTTTTTAAGTATTGAGCAGGAAAGAAATTTCGATGTAAAACTTGTGCATAAACAAGATATAGAAAATGCAGAGAATTCAGTATCCCAAGAACATAATCTAAGCATCACCATCATTCAGGATAATGAAAATGCTGTGTCGATAGCGTTCAGATATGGACTTTACTTTTTTGACAATTGGAGTATAATAATGCTGTACCACCGTATTTTAGAAAAGTATCACAAAGAAACTTATGATATGGCTGATATTAGCTACCTGCAATATTCTGCATGGAGAGAACATATTATAGGTGAAGAAGGGAATGAAGAAAATTCAGAATTCTGGAAAGATGTAATGAAAAAATTTCAGCCTTTCAGAACAAACCTTGAATTGAATGTTCCTGAGGAGGGAAAAAGAAAAACACAGATTCATAAGCTGAGCAACAAGCTTGTGCAGTTACTGCAAAATGCGCCAATTGATAAAGAGATACTACTGTTATCAGGATGGCACTATACGCTTTGTCAGATATCTGCAGATAAAAATACAGTATTTGGTGCAGGATATGTAAGCCATGGCAGAAGCTTCGAGCAGCTTTATAAAAATATAGGACTTTATGCCAGTACTTTACCTTTTAATGCAGAAGCAGCAAAAGGTTTTTCAGGAATAGAAGAATACTGTGACAGTATAGGGAAACTGGTGGTATTACTGAACAGTCGAAAAGAATATATTCTTAATAATCAAGAATATGCAGATTTTATAAAATCAAACTTCAAGTATATTTTTGAATTTATTGATCTAAGTATAATTACTAAAGATAAAACTCCTTTGAGTCAGATTATAGATCACCGAAATGACTATTCAGGTTTTATTGCCCAGATTTATTCTGCAAAAGAAGAAACTACTGTTGCCTTACATCATAATAATAGCATCAGAAGTGAAGATATTACCTACTTTATGCAGCTGTGGGAGCACAATAGTATTCAGATCATAGAAAGATATTCTGAAAATACAGCTGCTATCGAGCCTTACGAAACCGGTGTCCAAAAACTGTTGAAGACAGAAAATACCGTGACTAAAGAATCGGTTTTGGAAAGATATGCAGGAATCGTGAAGCAGTTTCCGGACCAAATTGCCATAGAAGATGAAAATGCAGCATATAGTTACAAACAGATCGATGAGAAATCAAATGTACTGGCTGCGTTAATTCTGGATAAAATAGCAGATGCATCATCGCCAACAATAGGTGTAATGTGCGATTGGGATCATAACGTGATTGTTGCTTTTTTGGCGACATTAAAGATCAATGGAAGTATAGTTCCTATAGATCCTAATGATTCCCAACAGAGAATCACGCATATACTTAACAATTCTAATGCACAGCTTTTAATCACGGGAAGCAACTATCAGAAAGAGGAATTTGAACCAAAACTCCTTATTGATACACTGAATTTTACAGAAGGTACATCCAGTACATCCACGGGCAGTAATGCTATTCGTACGCCGGAAAGTACTTCATATATTATATATACGTCAGGAACAACCGGAGCTCCCAAAGGAGTTTGTATTCAGGATAAATCTTTGATAAACTATGTCGACTTCCTTAACGGAACACTTGGCATTAACCATAGCGACACCTCTATACTTCTTTCTTCTTATGCCTTTGATTTAGGTTATACAAGCTTATGGGGAACTTTACTTTCAGGAGGAAAATTACAGATGGTTAAAAAAGATACCCTGTATGATGTAGATGAGGTGATCAATACGATTACAGATAAAAAAGTAACCTATATTAAAACGACTCCGTCGTATTTTAACGCCATATTAAATGCAAAAAACTTTACTAAGATTGAAGGATCGGATCTTAAAAAAGTAATCTTGGGAGGAGAAAAAATAAAGACAAAAGATTTAGCAGACTTTAAAAAATCTTTCGGGACAATAGAAGTTATCAATCATTATGGCCCTACGGAAACGACTATTGGAACTGTTTTCACAAAAATAAATAATATAGAGCAATATATTGAAAGGCCTGTAATAGGATCTCCGATTCCCAATAATTTTGCTGTTATTTTAGATGACAAAAAGAAAGAAGTTTCAAAATATGAGACAGGAAACGTCTTTATTGGAGGTGCAGGACTTGCAAAAGGATATTTGGATAATGAAGAGCTTACTTCAGAAAAATTCATTGTTCATCCCGATTATGGAAGAATATATGCGACAGGTGACATCGGTTTCATCACTCTGGAAAACGAAATCATGTTTCTGGGAAGAGGAGACAGTCAGGTAAAAATCAGAGGTTACAGAGTAGAGCCGGATGAAGTTAAAAACATTATCAGAACTTTTTCGGGCGTAAGCGATTCAGCAGTATTGGCTGTAGAAAACAACGGAGATACAGGTCTTTGCGCTTTTGTAACCGGGATTATCAAAGAAAGTTCTTCAGATTTGGAAGAATATCTTAAAAATTCTCTGCCTGAATATATGGTTCCGGCCGAAATTTTATTTGTTGATAAAATTCCGTTAACGACAAATAACAAAGTTGATCATCAGGCTCTTAAAGATTTATATGAAGAACATAAATCTGATAAAATGATTCATGATTCTTCTAAAGAAAATGAGATTTTTATAACCTCAGATTTACAGAAACATTTATTAAGGATATGGAAAGAAACCTTAATAACAGATGATATAACCGGCAGCAGCAACTTCTTTTCTTTGGGCGGACATAGCCTAAAGGGAATACAGATGCTCAACAAAATATATAAAGCGTTTAATGTAAAAATAACTTTGGGAGATATTTACAAATATCCCGAGTTTGAAAGCCTTTCAGAATTCCTGTTGGAAAAAGTAAATGAGAGTGGAGAATCTTCTTATACGAAGATTTCTCCCGTACCGGTTCAGTCGAGATATGAAGTTTCAAATTCTCAGAAACGCATGTGGCTGTCGACCATTAAAAAAGAAAGTGCAGCGTTGTTTAATGTTCCTATGAATTATTCAATCAATGGTTCTCTGAATATTGAGGCAATTAAGGCTTCTTTTGTGGCGCTTATACAAAAACATGAAACCCTTAGAACTATATTCAAATATGAAGATGGAGATATTTATCAGTACATCTTACCAATAGAGAATGTTGATCTGGAAATTCCTCTTATAGCCATACAGGATACACCATCAATGGTAGAATTTTTGCGTCAGGAAAGATATAAACCCTTTGATCTTTCAAAGGAATTGCCTATTAGGTTAAACCTAATCAAAAAAGGAGAGACAGAATATATCCTTGCAACAACGCTTCATCATATTATTTCTGATGGTTGGTCGCGCGAGATTTTGTATAAAGAAATCAAAGAAAATTACAATACATATCTTAAAGATAAACGTATCAATATTGAGCCTCTGGCAATACAATATAAAGATTATGTAAACTGGCACAAAGGCAAATATAAGACGCATGAAAATTTCTGGGAAAACTTTTTTGCCGAAGACATTCCTTCCCTGGATTTTCCGATAGATTATGTGCGTCCCGGTATGATCTCCTACAATGGGACCGCCATAAGCACACAGATAAAAGAAAACTTTAACGGCCTGAAACAAAGCTTAAATGAACAATCTCTTTCTCTGAACAATTATCTTGTTGGGATATATGGGCTCTTAATACATGCTTATAGTAATCAAGAGAAATTCTATATCGGAACAATTTCTTCCGGAAGGACCCACGTAGATACAGAACAGATTATAGGATCTTTTATAAATTACCTGCCTTTAAAAATCAAGGTTTCATCAGGAGTGAATTTTCAGGAATTCCTTGAAGAAAACACAAAAGGATTTGTGCAGGTGTATGAAAATGAAGACTATCCTTTTGACCTGATGGTAGAAAAGTACTTGCCGAATAATGATGCATCCAGAAATCCTTTTTTTGATACAACAATTATTCTTCATAATGAAGAAGAAGTATCCCGTACAATACTGTTTGATGACGGTGTACAGATAGAAGAATTTGTACATGTAGAAGAAATAGGTACACACTCCAAAATAGAATTCAAAATAGATATTACGGTAAAAAAAGACGAACTCACAATTCGATTGGAATATAATACAGACATTTTTTCTGAAAGCAAAATGACAAAATTACTGCAGTTATATACAGATCTGATCGAAAAAATGGCAAATAATTCCGGAGATAATTTGAATGATGTTGTTGAGGCATTACGAATTGAGATGAATCAGGACCAAGAATTTTTAATATAATTTATTAGAACAAATATGGAAATTATACATATTTTAAAAACACTCGGTACAAAAGGAGTAAGCCTGGAAGTTGAAAACACACAGATCAGACTGAAAGGTAATATATCCCAAATTTCTGTAGAGGAAAAAACATTTTTGAAGGAGAATAAAGAAAAAATAATAGATTATCTAATCAGGAAAGATACGTTTTATTTCTTTCGGGATGTGCTTTACTTTGGACACGAAGAGCTGGATAGCCTGGATCTGAATGATCTGAGGAATAGCGGAAACATTCAGAATACGGTATCCTCTGTAGTAAGCAAAAATATTTCAGATGCAAAGTATAATGAAATAAAAAGGTTTACACAAGAGCATAATATTACCTCTCAGGCTTTGTTCCTGACAGTTTACAGAATACTCTTATATCGGTATACCGGACAGAAAAACATCATCCTTTGTACTAATCTTTTAAGTACAAATGAAGACAGAATACTGTTTATAAAGAATAAAATAGAGGACAAAGAAACCATAGAGAATCTTATTCGAAAAGAAAATGAAGCAATTCACGCTGCATCTGAAAAAGATCAGTGGAAAGATTTATTGGCAGATGGTGAGAAAAATAAACTGCTTGGAGAAATTGTAAAAACGGGAATGTTTTTTTCATACAATTCCGGAGAAAAGATATATGGCAAGAGATCCGAAGACAGAGGCAATTCATACATTGATATTTTGATTAATGATGATCAGAATCAGTTGAATATCAGTATAGATTCTCATCCTTCATATAAACACGAACATGTTCAACGGCTGCTGGATCATCTGGTAAATATAATTAACGCTTTACCAGTCAGCTTCAATACAGTTCTTCATGAGATCGGTTATATGTCCGAAAGTGAAAATCAGAGCCTTGTATATCTGGCTCCCACGGAATCACAACCATTGGAAAATAAAAGTCTTATTGCAAAACTTGAAGATTCTTTTGATAAATATTTTACAAAAACAGCGATTGATTTTGAAGGGAAATCATTGTCCTATGGAGACGTAAAATATTTGTCAGATAAAGTATCTCACTATATCAGCAGTTATACTGAAAACGGAAAGGGCCATGTCGGAATCTGTATCAATAAATCGGAATATTTTATCCCCGTATTGCTCGGAGTCATAAAATCAGGAAATGCATATGTTGTAATTGATCCCTTCATTCCTGAAGAAAGGAAAAAATCATTGCTGGAAGATATAAACTGTAAATTGATCTTCGATGAATTGCAGCTTCAGGATTTTTTAGATAAGATAGAAGAAATTGCTCCTGTAGAGCAGATAAAGGATGTTAGTCAGGATGATCCTGTGTATTTAATGTGTACGTCGGGATCTACAGGAAAACCTAAAGTGGCCATTAATACCCACAAAGGTTTTCTGAATCTGTTGGAATGGTATAAAAACGATATAGGAATTCACGAGAATGATAAGGTAGGTATTATCAGTAATATCAGTTTTGACCTTACTCAAAAAAACTATTTTGCACCGCTTTTAGCCGGGGCTACAATTTATTTGGAAAATACAGGATTGTATGATATTCCTTCCTTCATCCACAAAAATAAAATAACGGTAGCAAATGCAGCTCCGGCTATATTTAGCTCTTTTACAGATGCAGAGTATAAAGTATTAAACTCTTTGCGTAAAGTTATATTTGGCGGAGAAAAAATAGATCCTGTAATCATTAAAAATCTGAGGAATCTGGTAAGTGATATCAAAATATATAACTCTTACGGACCAAGTGAAGCAAGTGATGTCTCTTCATTTTATGAGATAAATGAAGAAAGTACAAAAAATTTCCCTATTGGTAAAGCTATCCCAAAGGTAAAAGTATACATTATGGATCATAACTATAATGTTCTTCCTTTAGGTCTCAAAGGAGAAATTGTTGTAGGAGGAATAGGTGTAGGTCTGGGATATGTAAACAATCCTCAGGAAACAGATATTCGTTTTTATGAGCATCCTAAATACGGAAGGTTATACAGAACCGGGGATTTGGGAAGACTGATGGAAGACTATAATATTGAATTCTTAGGAAGAAATGATTTCCAGGTAAAGCTGAGAGGAAACAGGGTGGAACTGCAGGAAATAGAATTTGCTGCAAGTAGCTATTCCAGCCATGTCAGAACCGTTTTGGCCAATATTGTTTCTTATAATTCAGAACAGTACATAGCAGTATATTATTGCTCGGATATGTCAATTAACAATGCAGAGCTGAAAAAATATCTGATGAAATATTTGCCGGACTATATGGTTCCTACCTATTACATTTCATTAGAAGAATTTCCGCTGACTCCAAACGGGAAAATTGACAGAAAAGCTTTGCCGGAAGTATCATTTAAAGATACCATACAGACGGAATATATTGAGGCAAAAGGTGATTTTGAAATTAAAATCCGAAGAATTTGGTCAAATCTTCTGAACCTTGAAGAATCCCAGATAAGCACAAATGCCAATTTTTTTGAAATAGGAGGTACCTCATTAAAGCTTTTACAGTTGGTAAAAGAAATTAACCAGTTACCGGAAATAAAAAAGAAGTAACCCCTGTTAATATTTTCGAGTTTCCTCAGATTTCAAAACTGGCAGCTTATCTTAAAGGTGAAACAGCCACTTCTGACTACAACAAAAGTATTGAAGAGTCTTTGAGTACCATAGATGAAACTCTTAGCATATTAAATAATTTTTCAACAGAATAACATGAGCGAATATACAGGTTTAGAAATTGCAGTGGTAGGGATATCATGCAAAGTGCCCACTGCAGAGAATCATAATATTTTCTGGGATCAGCTTAAAAAAGGATTTGAACCTATTGACGAACTTACTATTGATGAAATAGTTGCTTCAGGTGTACCAAGAGAAATGGCTGAGAATAAAGATTACGTTCGCAAAAGCAGACGGTTGAAAAACAAAAAAAATTTCGACTATTCTTTTTTTGGATATAATAAGAATGAAGCCCAACTGCTTTCCCCGCAAACCAGAATGCTGCATCAGTCTATATGGGAAGCAGTGGAAGATTCGGGAAGTGATATTAAAAAATTAGAAAGCAGCAGTTTATTTGTAAGTATTATAGAAGATTTTACATGGCAGATGCATGTAAGATCGCTAAGGGATAAATTGCCCATAGATTTTTATTCCTTTAATTTTTTATCGGCCCATCATTTTACTCCGGCACTTTTATCTTATAAATTTGGGTTTACAGGATTGCCATTGCCAATTATGAGTGCATGCTCAAGTTCATTGGTTGCGATTCATGAAGGGTGCAAAAGTCTTTTACTGGGAGAATCCAAATATTCTATAGTAGCGGGAGTCAATTTTTTTAACAGTAAAGAAAAAGGCTATATCTACAAAGAAGGAGTAGAATCTAAAGATGGACACTGCAGGGCTTTTGATGCAGATTCATCTGGGACATCGTGGGGAGAAGGCATAGGAGTTGTGGTGCTGAAAAAATTAAAAGATGCTATAAGAGATAAAGATCATATTTACAGTGTTATAAAAGGGAGCGCATGTAATAATGATTCCAACAGGAGAATAGGATATGCCGCACCAAGTGTAATCGGGCAGAAAGAATGTATTGAAAAAGCACTGAAATTCAGCAGGGTTTTACCGGAAACCATATCTTATGTAGAAACTCACGGTACAGGAACATCTTTGGGAGATCCTATTGAGGTGGAAGCCCTTACTCAGGCCTATGGATTGGGAAGAGAAAATAAAATTCCTATTGGCTCTCTGAAAAGTAATATCGGACATACGAGTTATGCAGCAGGGATATTAAGCTTTATAAAAGCTGTATTGTGCTTAGAAAATAAACAAATTCCTCCAAGCATTAATTATGAATCCCCAAATCCTAACATCAACTTTGAACAAAGCCCATTTTATGTAAATAACAAAATTATAGACATAGAGAAAAAGAATTCACCTTTAAGGGTAGCTGTAACTTCATTGGGAATAGGAGGTACCAATGCTCATATTATTCTGGAACAGGCTCCGCTTGTAGAAAAAAACAGGATAGAAAACAACTTTCCTGACATTTTTTCAATTTCTGCAAAATCTGAAAAAGCACTTAGAAAAATAGCTTTAAATGTTTCAGAATTTATAGAAAATGAGGATGTAAATATTCATGATCTGGCATATACTTATCGAAAATCAAGATCGAATTTTGATATCAGAAAAAGTTTTATATTCGAATCCAGACAAGATCTGATTTCAAAACTGAGAGGTTTTTATAAAGGAAATTCACGCGTACAGGCAATATCTCCTAATAATAAACCCTTGGTTTTTACATTCTCCGGCCAGGGCTCCAGTTATATTAAGATGGGCGTACAGATGTATCTTGATTCTGAAGTGTTCAGGAATACTATGGACCTGTGTTTTTCTACATTGGAAAAGCTTTCGGATATAGATTACAGAAAAATATTCCTCAATGGAGAAGAAATAGATCAAAGAAAAATAGATCATACAAACCCTATAATTTTTGCTTTCCAGTATTCGTACGCACAATTATTAATAGAAATGGGGCTGAAACCATCATACATGATGGGTCATAGTCTCGGAGAGTACGTATGTGCATGTTTAAGCGGGGTTATTTCTTATGAAGAAGCTCTAAGCATTATATATAAGAGAGCAAAATTGCTTGCTGGCTTGCCGGAAGGCAGAATGATAAGCATTCGTATTCCGTTATCACAGCTTGAAGATATGCTTAAAGAAAGTGACAATATATTTATATCTGCATACAATTCGCAGGACAGCTATACTCTTTCCGGATTGAAGGACGATATGATCCTGTTTGCGGAAAAGTTGAAAGAGCAGGATATATACTTTACTGAACTACAGGCAGACGGGCCCTACCATACTCCTTTTACAGGAATTATAAAAGATGAATTTAAGTCGTTTCTGGATGGCTATACATTCAAAACCCCTCAAATTCCTTTTACTTCCTGTGCTACAGGAAATACGGTAAATGAGAATTCTGTCATAAAATCAGAATATTGGCTTGATCATATGGCGATGCCAGTTTTGTTTGATAAATGTATCAGTACGATTCTTCCAAACAAAGATGATCTTACTATTGTAAACATTGGTCCCGGAACTACAGTGTCCAAAATATTAAAAAATGTAGATATTAGCATCCAGACTTATGATACTTATCATAAAGAAGAATCTGAATACAGCCAGATGCTTAACGTTATCGTACTATTGTCGGAGAAAGGATATGAGATAAACTGGGAAAAAATCTTCCCGGAGGCCAATATCATATCAGCACCGGTATATCCTTTTGACAAAGTTGAGTTTATAGATGAAATTATAACGAACCCTGTCTTTCAGAAAGAGGAAGTTCGTGAACCTGAAAAAGAATATTATACCTACCGTGAAAAATGGGAAGCTCAGGCAACAGATATTTCAGAAAATAAAACCAATACAGAAGAAGAGCAGATTATTGTGATCTCTGATGACAGCAATATATATGAGAAGCTTTCCTTCTTTGGTAAAAAGGCCATCTACATTTGTAATCAGGATAAAAACAGCTGCTCTGCCGAATTATCTGAGAATATTTTATGTGCTGATTTTTCAGACGAGAAAGAGACTTCTGAGCTGTTCTCGGATTTAAAGCAAAAAGGCATTGTACCGAGAACGGTATATTATGTATGGTTTGGAGATAAGGAAACAGAAGAAGGACTTTTGTACGGATATCGTTCAATTTATCATTTCGTAAGAGGGTTTGATAGCGTATTCTTTGATAAAGATCTTAATATCACCCTGATTGGAGATTTATTCTTTAAGGTAAAACCGGGCGAAAAAACAAGCGCCATAAAAGCAACCGCATATAATGCCCTGAAAATGGTGAATGTGGAATTTGAGAATATCACGGCAACCTGCGCAGATGTTCCGGAATTTAGCGGTTTATCTCAGGATATATTGTCTCACATTAAAAAGAATGGTAAAACACATTTTGAATATGCCGTAAGGGAAAAAGAGCTCCTTATCAAAAAATTTGAAGAAATTGAATTGCCGTCAGAACCTTATCAGGTTTCCAGCCCAAATACCTATGTGATAACGGGTGGTTTGAGAGGACTTGGTTTTGAAGTAGCCAAATATATTGCAGAAAATGCACAGGCTAACCTGATGATTATAGGAAGAGGAGAAGAAAATTCTGAAAACAGAAAAATACTTGAAGACTACGGTACTAAAGTAATGTACCTGCAGGCAGACCTTTCAGATTATGACCTCCTTAAAGAGAAAATTGAAGCTGCACAACAGGAAATAGGAACTGTTACCGGAGTAATACATGCTGCGGGAGTAGGAGATTATAATGGTATCATTTTAAGAAGAGGAACAGATGATTCTTCAGTATTCAATCCTAAAATATATGGTACTAAAAATTTAGTGGAAATATTAAAGAACAATTCTCTGCAGTTTTTCTTAGGATATTCGTCACGTGCCGTATCAAAACCGTTTATAGGGCAGCTGGGATATATTGCAGCAAACTCATATCTGGATAACTGTATATCGAATAATAATGGAGTAACGGTGCACTGGCCTATTGTAGCCGGCGTAGGTATGATCAACGAAGCATTAAAGAACGTGCCGGAATACAGGCATAAATCTATTTTGAGCAGATCAATTACCGTTAGTCAGATGCTTCAAATACTCTTTAAATCCATAGCATCCGGAGAACATCTTGTAATTGCTTCCAGAAGCAGAATGGATGTAGAGACCGGATATCTGGAAGTTACAGAAGAAGAGGATCTTGACCACGTTACTTTCTCTAAAGAGAGAGTCTTTACGAATAAAGAATATATAGCTCCTGAAACCGAAACTGAGATCAGGCTGGTAAATATCATCAAGGAAGTACTGTGCCTGGATGAGGTAGGAATAAAGGACAATATGTTTGAACTGGGAGGCGACTCTCTGAAAGCAATGGTGATTCTGAATAAAATAAAATCAGAATTCAGTTTAGAATACAGCCTTAAAAACCTTATGGATGCGACAGACCTGCACCAAATTTCACAAGAGATACAAACAATAACTGATAACAAAATAACGCTAACATTTTAACTAATGGAACTTAAAGAATTATTAACATATATTGAAGAGAATAACATTGATGTAAGCCTTAATGAGTCTTATAACTTAAACATCGTCTTAAATAAAAAAGACGCCGAAAACAAAACATTAATAGACTCTATCAGAAGCAACAAGGAGCATCTTATAAAACATCTTGAAACAAAGAACAGTGAAAGCCTTATTCCTGTTTACAGAATGACACCTTTTCAGGAAGGCCTGGCAGGATTTGTAAAAAATAATCCGGATAGCTCAAGGTATATTATTCATCTTACTTTTAAATCTGAAAAAGAAATTGATTTTGATGCTTTTAAGAAAGCATGTGGACTTTTGGTATCAAGCAATGAGATTTTAAAATCGTCATTTGATTATGATTCCCAGGAGCAGGTTTTTAAGTCGAAAATTATAGATACAGACGAATTTTTCTGCGAACAGATACTTCCTCAGGATGAGCAGTTTTTCAGGCAGGGTAGCTTTGATATATCCAAAGAATCTCTTATAAAATTTGCGTTGATAGACAAGCATATTATCATTATAAAAATTCATCATATTATAGCAGATGTTGTATCGGTACAGCTGATGCTTCAGCAGTTATTTGGATACTACAGCAGATTTCAGAATAATGTTACCCCGGAGGCTTTGCAATCAGTTCCCTTTTCTGAATATACGAAATGGCTATTGAAACAGAACAAGGAAAAAGGATTGTCTTACTGGAAAAACCTGTTGGAGAATTACGATGCGACCCCAATAGAACAAATAGTTCCTGTTAAGAAAAACCTTCAGGAAACTTATGGCGAACTAAATGTTTCCTACGATCTGAATATTGCTACTCAGGAAATGCTGAAGAATAACAAACTGACCAGCAATACGGTGATCAACTTTTTATTTGGAATGGTGTTCTCTAAATATTTTAGAAACAAAAAATTTGTGTGGGGTAATACCATAACACATCGATATATGGATCATGATAACTTTAGAGATATCATAGGCCCTATGATTACAACAATACCGGTGGCTAATGATTTTGAGAAACAGGAAACCATTATGAAATCTATTTCTGATTTTCATTATCAGCTTTTGGATTCACGTGAATACTCCTACATCTCTACCCCTGAAATCTATGAGGCTATCAATGCTAAAAACCTGTTTAGTGCCAATGTAAGTTTTCAGGATGTTTCAGAAAATAATAATGACACATTTAACGATGTAGGTATCGAAAGACTTGTTTCTGAAAGCCAAAGTATATCGCATTTCCCTCTGTCTATTCTGGCATCTGCAAAAAAAGATAAAATTTCATTTAGCATCAGCTACAGATCAGATATATTTTCAGAAGATATAATAAAAGATATGACTGATATTATCATGGGACTTTATAACAATCTGGAAAATATTGCTGAACTGAAGTATTCTGAACTTGATATTTTTGAGTACAAAAAAGACATTGAAAGATCTGCTATTGCCGGAGATAAATTTGATCAGAAAAATGTTTCTCTGCAAAAACTCTTTACAGAAGCATTAGGCAAGTATAAAGAAAAAACAGCAATAGAGGACATTGAGGATAATTCGCTCACATTTGCAGAGCTGGATGCACAAAGTAATCATATCGCGAATCAACTGATAGCGAAAAACATTAAAGGTGCTGTAGGTGTTCACCTTAAGTATTCTACCAATCTGGTTGTAAGTATTCTGGGAATCTTAAAAGCAGGATGTACAGTGATCAGTTTAGAACACGGTTACCCGATCGAGCAGCTTAATCTTATTACTCTTGAAACAGATTTGCAGGCATGTATTATAAGCTCTGAAGAAAAAACGCTTTTTGGAGACCGTTTGCCATATGTAAAAGAAAACTGTACCCTAATTCATATTTCAGATCATATTCCGTCAGAAGACAACCTTATTGAAGAGATAGAAAGCCTGGCAGAAGACATCTTATCGATCTATTACACATCCGGATCTACAGGAATTCCTAAGATAGTTAAGGTTTCTAATGAAAACACCCTAAACGGACTATTATACCTTCTACAATATTATCCGGCCAATGCTCAGGACATCTTTTGTCTTAACATAAGAGTTTCTTTTAGCCCTTCTGTAAGGAATATATTGGAAGCAATTATCCAGGGAAATAAAATCGTTATCCTTCCGGAATATTTGTACCATAATATAGACAAGTTTGTAGAGACTGTATCTCAGAAAGAAATTTCAAGACTCTCACTTACTCCAAGCTTTATCAGGCTTCTTATTGAAAACGATAAAGAAAGCTTCCTGAATAAGCTTAATTTCTTAGAAGTACGTGGTGAAGCAATTTCTATGGAAGACATGACGTTATTCAAAAAACTCATGCCGGCAACCAAAATTGTCAGCAGATATGGATCTACAGAAGCATCTTCTACCGCTTATAATGAAGCACTTGAAAGTAATCTTAACACATCGTCAAGATATTTTGCTTTGGGTAAACCAATACATAATACCGTGTTTAAAATTATTGATGATAGCAGCAATGTTCTGCCATCAGGAATTATAGGAGAAATATATGTAGAAAGTAAAAGCGTGGCTCAAGGCTATATTGGAACTACAAATAATAACTTTATCTATAAAGATGGTCAAATTTCTGGATTAAAAACAGGCGATTTAGGATATATAGATCAGGAAGGCATTTTACAGTTTATTGGAAGAAAAGATTCAATGCTGAAACTAAGAGGATACCGTATTGAGCCCGAAGAAATAGAACTTGCAATGGAAAAGTTTGAGGGCATAATGAAAGCAAAAATAGTTCCTGTAGACGTCGAAGATCCTACGATGGCAAGGCTCGTAGCATTCTGTCATGTAAAAAAAGTTGATGAGTTCACTGATATCAACCTTAAACACTTTTTGAAGGATATGCTGCCGAACTATATGATCCCGAATAAAATATTGTTTCTGGATGAATTTCCAAGAACCAGTACCGGTAAAATAGATATACAATCTCTGAAAAGACAGATAAATGTAACGGATAAAAACAGAACCGAAACAAATAGCATGACAGAACAGAGAATAAAGGACATTTTTACTGATATCATGCCAAGCTCTGTGATTTATATTGATGAAGAGTTTTTTGAAATGGGCGTAAATTCTATTTTGACAATGAAAGCCGCCTATAAATTAAGTACAGAGTTTAATATAAGCCTAAAAGGAGCAGAGCTGTTTCAGCATGATACTATCGAGAAACTGGCGGTATTTATAGATACGATGATAGCCAATAAAAACTTTAAAAGAGAAGAGATATATCATACCCTGAATCAGAATGATGATAACGAAGATATTTTCTTCCTGATACCACCACTTACGGGAACATCACTTTTTAACACATTAAGGCCATTTATGCAGGAAGGTATAGATTTCTATGTTTTCGAAACTATTGCTGTTGAAGAATACCCACAACTGGCAAAAGACCTGGAAACATTGGCTGGTTTTTACAAGAACTCTATCCTACAAATGTATAAAGGTAAAAGAATACATATGGGCGGATGGTCTTTTGGAGGAAGTACAGCTTTTGAAATAGCATTGCAGCTTCAGGCGTTGGGAGTAGAAGTAAGCTCTCTTGTATTATTGGATCCTAATATGTACAGACCGGAATTTGATAGTGATAATAAGCAGAGAGAAGACTACGAAAAAATAATCAGAGCTTTACTTATCCAGGAAAATATAGATCCGGATTCGATAGGGATGCACAAATTTATTGAGCAGGCATATCATTCTAATTATGTCATTAAAAACTACAGGCCCGCTTCAATATATAAAGGTGATATTGCCCTTATTAAACCTGAACTGACTTCAGAGTTTGAAAGAAACCATGATACTCCTTACAATGGTTTCCGTGAATATTGTGAAGGAGAAATTAAAATAAGCTTCACTCCTGGAAATCATATGACAATGGCTACAGGTCCTGCAAAAGTGGTTGCTAATCTTATATTTTCGAATTTAAATCTGAAAGTTAAATAATCATGATAAAAAAAGGCTTGGTTTTTTTTACAGGAATATTGCTCCTTATCGGGTGTAAAATGCAGCATGCTGCCTATTCGTTAACGGAAAATAAGTTTTCCCAGGATGCGATAAAGGAAAAAAGAGCAGAAGTAATGAAGTTAAACGATTCATTATATAAGTATGAAAAATTTAGTTATAAAAACTCCGTACTTAATTACAGGATTCTGGAGCCGGTTTTAGCAAAGGAAGGAAAAAAGTATCCGTTGGTTATTATATTTCCCCACTCAGGCGGAGTGGGGAATGACAACAGGAACCAGATGACGACCCTTCCCAAATATTGGCTTCAGGAAAAAGTCCGTAATAAATATCCTGCCTATGTAGTAGCAATACAATATCCTGTACGTTCTTCCAATTACCTTTTTGATGAGTCCAAACGTATGTATTCCGTACCGGATGATTATTGTCTGGAGGCCACCTCAGAACTTATAAAAAGCCTCACTATGCAGCTTAAGGTTGATGCAAAGCGCGTTTATGGAATAGGTTTTTCAATGGGAGCCTCCACAATTTATAATTTGCTGGCTAGAAATCCCGATGTATTAAAAGCCTCTGTGAGTATTTCCGGAATTCCAGATAAAGACTTCAGTGAAAAAGTGGCAAAGTCACCAATATGGATCATTCATGGAAATACGGATACCGAGAATCCTATAGAACCGGACAGAATGTTGGTGAAATACCTCAAAAAAATGAATAATAAAAACTATACCTTCTGGGAGATTTCCGGCTTGGAACATACCATATATCCGGATTTATATGACACGGACATGATCCCGGAATGGTTGTTTAACTCAAAATAAAAAGTTTACTATTAAATGATGAATATAATTTTTTCCCTTTTGCCGGAGGGCACAAGTTTTCTTACCAAAGCCTCATTGAAAACATTGAAAACAAAGATAAGATTAAGGTGATAGAATATCCCGGCAGAGGAACCAGAATGAAGGAGGAATTTGCAGGAACATTTGAAGAATTGATAGAAGATTGTATGCGCCAGATTGGAAGTATGCTGGATAATAACGAAAAATATATCCTTTATGGGCACAGCATGGGAGGATTACTGGCATATGAAATATCGATGAAAATTCAGGAAATGCATCGTAAAATGCCTGAAAAACTAGTAATAACAGGAAGAACACCTCCTTCTAGGGTTCGTACGGTGAAGTATACCCATCAATCAGATGACATGTTTTGGAAAGAGGTCTGTAATTTAGGGGGAATACCAAAAGACTTCAGAGATAATGAGGATTTCAAGAGCTTTGTAATACCTATTTTAAGAGCTGACTTTTCTATTTATGAATCTTATACTTATCAAGAAAATAAAGACAAACTAAAAGTTCCTATTGATGTGTTTTACGGTTCAGAAGAACATACAGACGGAGATCTTATAATGGAAGGCTGGAAAAGAGAAAGTGAAGCTCCTGTTCAGATATCAGAACTTGAAGGTGATCATTTCTTTATTTTTAATAATTTGGATTTTTTTCAAAAATATTTTAGAAACTTCTAATTTTTTAATATTGAATATCTAACGTAATAAAAGTATTGTGTTTTCTACTGAAAATAAGGATGTAAAAAACGGAATTCGGCATTTTCTATTGAAAAATGTCAGTAAAAGAAATAAAAATCAAATTAATAAAAACAATTAAAAAATAGAATGATTTCAGTTATTATAATATCAAAAAATAGGCATCATTTACTAAGACACCTTTTGAAATCGTTGGAAGAGCAAACATTTAATGATTTTGAAGTTATCATTATCGATAATTATTCAAATGAAGAAACAGTTAACTATGTAAAAAGTATTACTTCTGATAAATTTAATGTAAAAAAAATATTTTTGCCGGAAGAAAAGACAATTGCTTATTGTAGAAACGAATCTTTTAGAGGAAAGTATCTGGATGATAATTCAAAATATGTGATGTTTATCGATGATGATGACTGTATAAGCAGAGACACACTTTCCTGGTTCTATAAAAGAGCCGTTTCAACAAACGCAGAAATAGTAATATCCAATTTCGTGAGTGTTTTTTCGAAAAACGGTTCTTGTGAAGAACTCATATCGAAAATGTCTTACTCTGAGGTTTTCTTTAAGCTATTAAGAAATTTTTGGATGTATGTAATGGGGCATCTTCTTTTTTATAAACATTTCAGAAGCATGATGATCCATTTAAGATATTCAGTAATGCATTCAATATTGATTAAAAGAGAAGTCTTCAATAATTATGCATTTGATAATTCAATCATATACGGAGAGGATAATCATTTCAGGTTTAATGTTTTTACTACTGCTAAAAAGATTAAATACTATCCCTTATTTTTTGTTCCGTATCGTAAACATGGGACTAATACTCAAAATGATACTTATTTTCAAAAGAAAGTTCATAAGCTTAATTCTTTGGATTTTCTTGATAGAAATAGCTACCCAAATGTTTTGAAATATTTATTTCTATATAAAGGACAGCTTAAACTTAAAAGTAAGGCTTTATTGTCTCCTCAGGAAAAAAGTTTTATAGACTCTGTGAATCTGATCAGAAAAGAAATTAGCTTCTTTGAAAAAGCCAAAGTGAATATATATATGCTTCCTTCCAGTTTAAAAAATTACTTAAAATAAATGAGAAGGATTAGAAAATGTTAAAATATATATTGCAAAAGATCGATAGTGAGATAAGCAAGGTTGAGCCAACTATAAAGGTTTTAGATTACTTTGTCTGGTAATAATAATATTATCAACTATTTAAGTCTATGATTCACAATGTTATAAAAAAATAATGAAAGAATATTTTCAGAGGGACGTTCAAATAAGTCTGCAATTGTCAAAACATCAAAAACTATTACGTGAAATAATTGTCGGAAATACAGAGAATATTCAATATGACACAAGGTTAATCTACAATGAGAGAAAGCCTGAAGAACTGCAGTTAATAATCTATTATAAGTCGACAGATTTCTTATATCAAAAATTAAATTTTTTAAAAACTTCAGGAGTTAATATTCTGAAATTAATAAACCCGGTGATTTCTAAAAATTCATGGGAACATTCTGATATCCTTGATTTTTCAAGGAGCTCCTTGATTGAAATTAAGGATACGAATTATTTGGACCACGATAAAAAAACTTTGATACTTATTCTGGATAGTCTAGAGCTTATTCTAAGTAGCGGATATGCTGGCGATGCGCGATTTAAAATAACAGAAAACATTTTTCTTCATCTTGACCATTATATAAAATACGGTATGCCGGGAAATCATGAAGAGGGTAATAAGTTTATTGAACGCAATGATAATCGAAGAACAGATTTTGGTCCAGTTAGTTTTATTCTCCATTTTAAACATTCCTATAAATCAAGCCCTTCAGTTAAAGATTTTTTGATTACCAGAGATGCGTACCTGACCTTGACCGATAAAAGTAAAGTTTTAAAAGACGCTGAATTACTGCAATTGGGAGAAGATTTATGCCTACTGATGTCATTTTACTGGGAAAAAAATATTGATTTTTTTAGCGCTTCTCTTCGAATCAATGATATCGATAATTATAAAACGAGAGAAGTTTTCAAATTTAGTAATGAAGATTTGGATTATTCTGAAACATATTTTTTAAAAAACACGTATCCAACATTTTATGATTTTACTGAATCAGTGAATTTTGAAAAATACCAAACTTATAAGTCACTTGTTGAGCAGGCAGTTTCGTGTTTAAAAAGAATTAAAAATTTAGATGCTATCTCTACATTTATGATTCTATATATTACTATTGAAAAATTTAGAAACTTTTTTTATCAAATCCTTTAGAAGAAACTTCTTTTACTATTAGGGAAGGATTTGATTTTACAAGCATAACAAAAAAACAAATTGCTTTAAAGAAATTGGAGAAGTAATATGGGAGTCAGATAGAGTAGAGCTTGATTCAAAAGTAAATCTAAAGGTAGATCCTGTAAAAAAAACGGGATTGGTAAATCGGTTTGAGAGTTTTATTTTGTATTTAGATTTAAATCCTAATAAATATGAAGTCGATCTAACAGATATTATAAGGGTTAGAAATATAATTTACCACGGGAGTATTCCTGACGAGGATATCAATGTTTACAATAAAGAGATGAAGGTTTTGATATTTGATATTTTGTTAAAGATAATAAGTCAATAAATAACCTGCGTATTAATGTATACACTGTTGAAGCAACAATAGAGTTCATACAATTAAGGATTTTTTTGGTTTTGTAAGGTTCAGTTTTGTGGCACTGCATCCTTTGATATAAATCTCTATTAGCTGTTGTAATTATTGTGAAACTACCATTTTTACACTCCAAGAAGAAAGACAAAAAAAGCGAGCGTTTAGTGTAGGCAGGTTTTTATTAAAAATGAGATTTTAGAAGTATTGGTTTATACTTTATAAAAAGAGCCATAATTTCATTTTCATTTTTTTCCAGAAAGTTTATGGGAAAATAAAACGATTCCCTGTTTTCCAGCAAAACATGTAAATAAACAGAGGTGCTCTTCTCGCTATATTCATTGTAGCTGAGGCTGTTCTTTACTTCAAGGGCATTTATATCATCCCACTCAAAAGTACCTATTGAATTAAAAAAAACGCATCTATCGCTAAAAATAATTTCAGCGGGCTCCTCGATAATGCGCCTATCCTGTATAAAAGAAAAAAGATATAAGAGTCCTATCAAGCCCAAAAATGCAGCCAGAAAAACAGACAAGTTAATAACAACTATAGCAGTCGATAAAAAAATCACTAGCGCCAGCAACGATATTACCGCGTTCTGTTTTCTAAGTCTTTTATCTCGTTTTATTATAATTGTTTTCATTTTTTTAAAATGGTGATTGTTTAACAACTTTCTTTTATAATGTCAACAAATAATGATTCAATCTAATTTAGTGATTTTGTTTTTAGCTACATATTATTTTCCCGAATATTTCCTGTTCTGGTTTTTGAGCCAAAATAAAATTAAGTATCGAGATTTTAATCAATTATGATTTAGAAAGAGTCAAAAAAGAATAAATTACACAATCGGTTGTTTTTAAAATGTTTATTGTTAAATTAGCAGTAAAAAACTTACTCAAAGTGAGTGTATTTTATTAACTAAACCATTTATATTATGAAAAGATTTAAAAAATTACTTTTTCTATTTTTAGTGTTTATTCCCCTAATACAATTATTTGCATGGCCGGGAATGCCACTGCCTCCTCTGCATATTGAAGGCAAAAATTTAAAGGATCCTTGCGGAAAAAACGTTTTGCTGCATGGCGTTGCCATAACACCAAGTCCCTGGTTTAATGGATGCTCGTATAATCAATGCCGTTGGGATAATTATAATGTTCAGGGTTGTCTCAATTATAACAATGCAGTTATGGATGCGCTCACAGACACAAATAACGGATGGAAATTAAATTATATAAGACTTCATATTGACCCTTACTGGACCAATAAACCCGGCTGTTCTGCAGGAGAAAATGACATCGCATGCTTTGATTACAATAGATTAGTAACTTACGTAAATCAAGTTATAATCCCTTTAATTAATCATGCCAGAAGCAGAGGGCTTTATGTTGTCCTTCGTCCTCCTGGCGTATGTCCTAATCGAATTGCTTATGGGGACAATTACCATAATTATTTAAGAACCGTATGGCAATTTCTATCGAGCCATCCAAGTTTAAAGAATGTAGATAATGTTATGTTTGAAATAGCCAATGAACCTATAGAAATACTTGGGACAAATGGAAATTGGGGTGCAACAGGTGATGAGCATTTTGCCGCTTTACATAATTACTTTCAGGATTTAGTAAATAGAATTAAGGCTAATGGTGCAAATAATGTTTGTTGGATACCAGGAACAGGGTATCAATCTCATTACCAAGGATATCCAAACCATTTGATAACAGGAGGTAATATAGGTTATGCTGTTCATGTTTATCCGGGATATTGGGGAGCTAATGCAGAAAATACCACTAGTTTTAATAATGCCTGGAATGCTAACGTGCAACCGATTGCAAACGTAGCGCCTATTATGATAACAGAAACAGATTGGTCGCCTAGTGGGGACGAAACATGGGGTACTGGTACAACAAGCGGCTTTGGTCTTAATCTGAAAGGCAGAATTGATGCTACCGGAAATTGTAGTTGGAATTTACTTGCACCAGAAGGGTTGATAACTAAGGCAGATCCATATAATGTTACAACTGCTTTCAACAACGATTGGGAATCTTGTGCCGCACCAACTAAGCAGTGGTTCTCTGTATATGCAAATAACAATATACCATCGCAAAACTGTAGTAGCAGTACTTCGCTAGTAAACAATGGTGTTTATGAAATTGAATTTAAAACAAATTCAAATAAAGTAATAGATCTTAAATATGGGACTAATGCAAATGGCACTGTAATTCGTCCTTGGGACAGATCAGGGGGAACAGCACAACAATGGATTGCTATTGATGCCGGAAATGGCTATTGGCGTTTTAAATCAAATGCAAGTTCTACAGGACGTGTAATAGATCTTGACAGCGCAGATCCAACAAATGGAAAAGCGATAAGACTTTGGGAAAATTATAGCAATGATGCTCAAAAATGGTTAGTAACCGATGTGGGTAATGGTTATTATAGTATAAAATCAGCCATAAATACATCAAAAAGTTGGGACATTTCTAATTGTAATATGGATGGCACAGCAAATCTTCAGCTTTGGGAATATTACGGGACTGCATGTCAATTATTTAAGTTCAATAAAATAGGAAATACTTCAAAAAGTGTAGATGAGAAAAATATTTTAATAAATAATATTAAAATAGATACTGATGTCGAGGTATATCCTAATCCATCAAAGGGCGGAATGTTTAATATTTATTTCACTTCACAATCAGATGAAGATTATTCTCTGGCTATATACTCTACAGAAGGTAAGTTATTATATGAAACAAAAAATCTAAAATCTAATACGAATCAGGTTATTAGAACCAAACTTGCCAGAGGTTTATATTTGGCTACGATTTCTCAAAATTCAACTACAACAACCAAAAAGATATTAATTGAATAGTCTATTCTATGATAAATACTAACAAAGAATAATTTAAAGATG
This sequence comes from Flavobacterium sp. AC274, assembly GCF_979258275.1. Classification (NCBI taxonomy): domain Bacteria; kingdom Pseudomonadati; phylum Bacteroidota; class Flavobacteriia; order Flavobacteriales; family Flavobacteriaceae; genus Flavobacterium; species Flavobacterium sp. AC274. The sequence continues at coordinate 2,827,512 of NZ_OZ409852.1, forward strand.
AGCAGTAATGCTCATCTTTTTTTTGTTTTAATATTGTCTTAAAAGAACTAAAATAAGCAAAATTATAAATTTTCAGATTATGGGTTAGAGTGTTAAAATGTAGTATTATTTTTTCTTATTTCGGAAAAAGTTGCAAAGGTTGAAATAAAAATGAAATTTCTATTGATAATTTTTTAAATTCTTTAGTTTTGTGCTGAAAAGAACCCTTAAAGGCAGGAAAATCTCAATGGAGAATGAAAAAAGAGATATTGATTTATGGCACCAAATAAAAAAGGGAGATGTTCATGCTTATCATCAATTATATGATCGGTATATAAATGCACTCTTTACATTTGGAATGCAATACACTAATGACCAGGCTTTAGTGCAAGATGCCATACATGATATTTTTGTTGATCTTCATCGTTACCGCACTACAATTGCAGCAGATGTAGTGGTTAAATCCTATCTTTTCAAAATACTTCAAAACGATATTTTCAAAAAACTAAAATCACAATCCAAAACCTTGCGTCTGGATATTGTTTCAGAAGATGCTTACAGAACAGATTCAGCAGAAGATGAATTGATCTTTAGCGAAACTGCCTTAAATAAGAATGCCAGTTTAGCATTGGCCTTATCTTCTCTGACCAAAAAACAGCGTTACGCTCTTCACCTTAGATTTAGTGAAGATTTATCTTATGAGGAAATTTCTTCTACTTTAGAAATTAGCTTAGAATCTTGTAGAACATTGATTTACAGATCATTAAAAGAGATTCGAACTAAGCTTTAAAAAAACTTTAAAAAAACGTTATTTTTTTTGTCTATGTTTTTGCCTTTTGATTCTTATAGCAATATAGAGAATCTAAAAGAAAAATATTTTGTACCCAAATTTCAAAATTTTACCAAAAAAAGATAAAGCTGATTTAAAAGCCAGAATTGCGGAGAGCATTGCGTTTGAAAAACAGCAAACCAGAAGAAAAAAACTTCGTATACTTTCGTGGAGCGTTGCTGCAGTAGTTTTTGTAGGTCTTGGACTTATTACAGTTGTATCTAAAAAAGAACAAAATGAAATAAGTCCGATTGAACAATTTGCAAACAGCAATAAGACTGACCGAATTGCTTTTGAAAAAAGTGATGAAATCAAGCTGGTATTATCCAATCAGGAATCTGTAACAGTTGGTGACAGCTCAACGATTGCTTATGATGCATCAGGAAATAAAGTTAAGGTCAATAATAAGCAGATAAAACAAACAAAATCTCTCGAAGCCCAATACAATACGGTTTTGGTTCCTTATGGGAAAAGAGCGCAGCTTAGTCTGGCCGACGGAACTTTGGTGTGGCTGAATTCTGGTTCTAAATTGATTTATCCTACTTCTTTTGATAAAGATACAAGAGAGGTATTTCTGGAAGGAGAAGGAATTTTTGATGTGGCGCACAATGCAGCAAAACCATTTTTTGTAAAAGCAGCGAACAATTATAGTGTACGTGTATTAGGAACATTGTTTAACGTAAGCTGTTATGCCAAAGATGCAAAAGTTACAACTGCATTATTAAGAGGAAAAGTGCAGGTGGTTTATGCTAAAAAAGGCTTTTTTAATAATGATACACTTCAAGGCATTCTTAAACCGGGAATGATTGCGGCTTTAGATAAAAAACAGCAAACGATTAAAACCACTGTTCAGAATGTGGAGCCTTTATTTTCATGGAGAAAAGGATATTATGAATTTTCACAGGAAAAACTTCCATTAGTATTAGATAAACTAACACGCTATTATAATGTTGATTTTGTCATGAATAAAAAAGTAAGCCAGACCGAAACCTATTCCGGGGCTTTCAAACTTAATGATGATTTAGATAAAGTGGTCAAAACATTAGAAGCCACAACAGGTTTTGAGTTCTTTTATAATGCTGAAACCAGGGAAATAACTATTAACTAATTATTAATGACTATAAATTGTGAGTGCCTATGATGTAAGATAAAACCTGAGAATAAAATAATCTAACCAGACCAAAAAAAACCAAAAGATGCTCGAACATCTCTTGGCTTATGTAAAATTTTAATTGCACTTGCAATTATCGATAAACTAAAACAAAATTATGAATAAAAATCATGATATAGGCTCTCTATTGCCTAAAAAAATCATCAACCTTACTTTTATTTTATTTATGAGAGTATTCATTTTAGTTCTGTATTTAGGATTAACCAGTATCTACGCCAACGTTGCCAAAGCACAAAATGAAATCTCAGTAAAGGTTCAGGGAGCTTCTTTGCAAACACTTTTTACAACGATTCAGCAAAAAAGCGATTACGTATTTTTTTACAATGATGATTTATTATCTTCTGTTAAAAAAGTAAGTATTAATCAATACGCTACCGTTCCTGAAATTTTAGACACGGCTTTGTATAATACAGGGTTAACTTATACTATTATTGACAAACAAATTGTTATAAAGAAAAATAAAAAAACGCAGCAACAAGTACAAGAAGAATATGAAGTTACAGGAATTGTTACCGATAAAACAGGAAATCCGTTAGTTGGTGTTAATGTTATAGTAGTAGGAAAACAAGCCTGGGATATTACCCGTGAAAAAGGTGATTTCCGAGTAACTTTAGCAGCCAATGATTCACTTCGTTTTGAATATTTAGGTTATAAACCAAGAACAATTGCCATTAACAATCAAAGAAATATAAAAGTTATTTTAAGTCTTGATGTTACCGAGTTAACAGGAGTTGAAGTAGTAGCCTCAAACGGTTACACCGATATTCCTAAAGAAAGAGTAACAGGAGCTTTTGAAGTTATTGGTGCAAAAGAACTTGCACAAGTCCCTACAGTAGATATTGCATCGAGACTGGAAGGAAAAATGGCAGGGGTAAGTGTAGATCCAAGAACAGGTAATATAGCCATTAGAGGAACAAATAGTTATGGAGCAAATTCTCCACTTATCGTTATCGATGGTTTTCCTCAGCCTATAAGTGATTTCTATTTAAGCAAAAGAGGAGTTCCCGGACAATCGATCTTAAGTTACATTAATCCGGACGATGTAGAGAGTATTACAGTTTTAAAAGACGCCGCTGCAGCTTCTATCTGGGGTTCTCGTGCTGCCAATGGTGTAATTGTTATAGTAACAAAAAAAGGTAAAAAAGCAGAGCCTACAATCAATTTTAGCACAACAACTACAGTAGGTGATAAAATCGATTTGAGCAAATTGCGTGTCATGAATACAGCGCAGTATATTGACTATGAAAAAGATTTGGTTGATGGCGGATTTGCAGCAGACGATATCAGCAATTGGCAAGGTAAAAATCCAAGTGCTGCTCAGGAAATTATGTTTCAGCAAAAAGAGGAACAATTTCAATATCAGAGAGAGATCAATTGCTAAATAAGCTTTCGCAAAATGATAATCTGGATCAGATTGGCAGATATTTATTAAGAAACTCATTAACCACGCAATATGATTTGTCTGTAAGCGGCGGAAGTGAAAAAAGCACCTATTACTTGTCTTTGGGGTATAATAAAGATGAGGCAGCCATGAGAGGTAATCAATCGAAATCATACAACGTGACTTTAAATAATTCCTTTCAGCTGAAAAGCTTTTTAAAATTAAACACAGGAATAAATTACGTTTCTTCCAGTTTTCAGGCCAATACCGTTGCCAATGAAGCCTTATCCAATGTTTCATCAACCGCATTGCGCCCTTATGATATGATTGCCGATGAAAATGGAAATGGTGTTGACCGTTATATTCTTTTCAGACCAGAAGTTGCAAAAGGATTTGAAAGCCAAGGATATCTGCCATGGTCTTATAATTATCTTGACGAATTAAATTATTCCAATGTAATTACAAAAGGAGCCAACATAAGACTGAATGCCAGTTTAACAGCTACAGTAAACAGTTGGTTAAATTTTGAAGCATCTGGAATGTACACTTCAATTGGCAACAAAACCAAATCTTTGAGCGAGCAGGACAGTTATTATGTTCGAAATATGATCAATGAAGCGACCTCAGTAGATACTGCCGGCAAATTGGTTTATGGTATACCAGTTGGAGCATATTTGTATAATATGACTACATCTAATGAATCTCAAAGCATGCGTTTTCAAATGAATATCAATAAGAATTTCAATGAAAATAATGGATTGCACTTTTTAGCCGGTTCAGAAATCAGAGAAGAGCGTAGGGAAGGATCAAGCCAAAGATATTATGGCTATAATACCGATACAAATTCATCACAATCTGTAAACCCTACAACATATTATACTACAATTTACGGTTGGCAGACTTACATTGGAACTTCAGACAATAGCATCAGTAAATACAGAGACCGTTATTTATCATATTACGGATTAGGGTCTTATGATTTTATGAACAGATACCACATATCTGGAAGTGTACGTTTTGATGATTATAATTTACTTGGAGCTTCCAGAAAAAACAGAGCATTACCATTATGGTCCGTGGGAAGTAAATGGGATATTAATAAAGAATTTTTCTTAAGAGAAGTAAGCTGGCTAGACAATTTATCGGCAAGAGTTACGTATGGTAAATCGGGAAGTGCACCCGGCGGAGGATTCGGAAGTCAAAGTGCTATCATTTCGGTTGGATCTATTGATTTTAATACACAATTGCCAACAGCTTCTATTTCATTACCGGAAAATCCTGAAATTAAATGGGAAACAACATCGACTCTTAATTTTGGTTTAGATTATGGCGTTTTTAATAATCGCTTACGCGGAAGTGTTGATCTTTATTACAAAAAATCAAAAGATATTTTAACCAATATACCTTATAATCCAACCTATGGCTGGTCTTATTTAAATTACAATACAGGAACACTTGAAGGACACGGAGTTGATGTAAATATTGGAGGACTTATTATTAACAAAGGTTTCAAATGGAACAGTAATTTCAATTTTGCCTATAATACCAACGAAGTAACAGATTCTCGTTTTAAGGCTACATCTACAAACCAGTATTTTGGTTCAAGTCCGATATTGGGTGAAACAATAGGATACCTGTACGCTTATAAGTGGGCTGGTCTGGATGAAACAGGACAATCTACCGTTTCTAAAAAAGATGGTACAATTATAAATGCTTCTCAGGGTATCGCGAATGTTTCTCCGGATGACCTGAAATATATGGGAACTACTGTTGCGCCGTATTTTGGTGGGTTAATGAATGATTTCTCGTATCATAATTTCACATTGGGTGTTCAGGTTACGTATTTCATGGGGCATGTATTTAGAAACACAGTTTTACAAAACTATCCTACTTATTCTGGTGCTCAATATGGTGCTGTCGCAAAAGACGAACTTATTGCAGATCGTTGGAGACAAGCCGGAGACGAAGCTGTTACCAATGTTCCGGGATTAACTAATATTAGTTTTAATAGTTTAAATCGTTATCAAATGGCCGATATCAATGTGCTGCCTGCAGATAATATTCGATTACAGCAAATATCATTAGGGTATAATGTTCCTTCAGAATGGCTGGCAAAAACTTTTATAAAGTCGTTAAGCTTCAATTTTGCAGCGAGAAATTTAGGTTTATTATGGGTTAAAAATGACCAGGGTATTGATCCTCAATATTTATCAAATAATAACTATAATACACTTGCACCACAGCGTAATTATACTTTACAGTTTAATTGTAGTTTTTAATTTTAAAAAATAGATTTTATGAAATTGCTAAAATTCACACTATATATTTTCCTGCCGGTACTTTTATTAAACTCTTGTAGAGATTATGTCGAAGTAGAACCCGTTGGGAACAACAGAATCTTAAAATATACATCTGATTACAGAGGTTTGGCGAACAATTATGAAAGCATGACTGTTGCAGGAGGAATTTATCTGCTTGCGAGCGCCGATGCAGAATTTCCAACAACCTACCAAAATAGCGTTTCGACTATTTGGTCTAATGCTTATACCTGGCAGGACAAAATATACGATCCGTCTCAGGGTGACTCAGACTGGAACGGTTTATATAAGGCTATTTATTACAGCAACGTAATTATTGACGGAGTAATGGGAAGTCAGGACGGAAGTGACGCAGAAAAAAAGAAATTTATGCTGAAGCTTTTGTTCACAGAGCGTTTGCGTATTTACAACTGGTAAATACCTATGGCCCGCAATTTGATCCGGCTTCAGATAATTCTGCAAAAGCAGTTCCATTGTTATTAAAACCCGAATTATTTTCAAAATTAGACAGAAGTACCGTGGGTCAGGTTTACGATCAGATTATCTCAGATTTAAACAGTGCTTTGGATAATGATATTCAGGATGCAGCGCCATTTAATGTCCTGCCGTCAAAAAAAGCGGTTTATGCTTTATTGGCAAGAACTTATCTTTATATGGGCTCTTACCAATTAAGTCTGGATAATGCACAAAAAGCTTTGGCTTTGCAAAACGGTTTGATAGATTTTAAAGGATTAGCTACTGCATACAGTTATCCCGTTTTGGTTCAGAATCCCGAAGTTATATTCTCAAAAACCTTGTTGACTACTTATGACGGATCTCCTTTATCAAATGATTTATTAAATAGTTTTGACAGCAATGATTTGCGTTACAATTATTATACAATAGCAGGCAGCAATTTTTTTCCTACTTACACAGGTAGAGGATTTGGTATGACCAGATATAGTTATACTAACGGAATTAACGTTGGAGTATCGGTGCCGGAAATGTATTTAATTTCTGCCGAGTGTTACGCCCGATTAGGACAAACACAAGAAGCAATTGATAACTTGAATATCGTAAGAGAAAAACGTTACAAATCGGGTACAGTTTACCAGGTTTCTGCCGGAACAAGTAAAGAGGCTCTGGACCTGGCGCTGATTGAAAGACAAAAAGAATTTATAGGCAGAGGTTTCCGTTGGTTTGATCAGCGAAGATTAAATCTGGATCCCCTTTATCAAAAAACATATACCAGAGTTTTTAAGGGACAGACTTATAATTTGGAACCTAATAGCGACGGATATGTATTTCCAATCAATCAAAATTATATTGATTTAAACCCAGAGTTGGGGAACTAAAAATAGCAACAATGTTAAAAAAAATAATGAATATCAAATTTTTGGTATTGGCGTTCTGCGCCTTTACTATACAGATTTCCGCTCAGGAAGTTAAGTCCAGATTACAAGGAATGGCAGATGTTCCGATTCCGGGAATGGCTTTAAAAATGACTTATGATGCAAAAGGCGGACCTTTAGAAAACATCAAAGAAATCAATGGTTATGCCTACGTTTTTAATGATTACAGATGGGAAATCGAGGATCTTAAAATGAAGAAAAACGGCGCAGTTTGGAATGTAGAATACACCGTTCCAAAAAACTGCGGCTTTATGGCTTTCAAATTTTATGGAAATACTGAGAACGGTTTAGTTACAGATACTGGACAAGACACTGGTTATCTTTTGGTTGTTTTTAAGGAGCCAAAAGTAAAAATGCCGGGAGCAGATTTAGCCTGGGCAACTTTTAGAAACAAGGATTTCAATTCTGAATTTGGCGGTTATTTTAAAGACTTTACGATAGACGGAGATGCTACGGAATATTGGTTAAAAAAAGAAGTAGCAGATCAGGGTAACAATTTCCCGAAATTTATTGATACGTATATTAAAGTACTAAAGGTTCAGAAACCAGAAAAATTTGATGCATTAGGGCATCATTTTTTAGGAGATTTTACAAGGAAAATGAACGGCCAGCCTGAAGAAGTTTTTCTAAAAGTTTACAATTTATACAAATTTGAGCTAAAAGATCAGGCAAAATCAGATTCTCTTGAAACTGTAATCCAAAAACAATTTCCGAAAGGCGCTTTTCAAAGATTTAAAGCGTATCAAAAAATTATGCCAATTGCAGATGCTGCAGAGAAAAACAAAGTTATAACGCAATTTTTAACTGATTTCCCATACACTTCTGATGTGCCAGATTCTCAAAAGTACTTCTATGATAATATTGTAAAAACGCAATTTGGCTATTATTTTGAAACCAAAGATTACAACAGTATTTTAGCTTTAATTCCAACTATGAATTTTGCTAATCTAAACGATGCTTATCATCAGAATATATCTAAAGCGTTGTATTTAAAAGTGGTTGATCCTGCGGTTATAGAAACAATGGCTGTGCCTATGATTAAACTGATGCAGCAAAAAGTAAATGACTTATCATACATGCAGGGAATTTACTGGTCTCCAAATCAGGCAAATGAAAATGCTAAAGATAGGCTTAACGATCAATTAGTGATTCAGATTCGTATGTACGACATGCTGAAAAAATACAAAGAAGTTTTAGAAACTTTTGAATTGCTGCCATTTGCAAAACGTTACGAAAAAGCAAGTATAAACGACATTCATGTAAGAGCCTTAGAAGCCTTAAACAAACCGACTGTCGAAGTTTTAAAAAATGCAGCAAAAAACAATACTTTATCAGAAGCGTTAACTGCTAAATTAAAAGAAACGTATTTAAAAGAAGGAAAAAAAGAAGCTGATTTTCCTGCTTATTTAGAGCAGTTGAAAAAAGAAAACAAGTCTGAAGAAAAAATTGCTTTAATGAATCCGGTTCCTGCGCCTGCAATTAAAGTACAGACAGCAGACGGAAAAGCAAAACAGTTGGCTTTGGACAGTGGAAAAATTATCGTAATTGATTTTTGGGCGACTTGGTGCGGACCTTGTAAAAAAGCATTTCCGGCAATGCAGCAATTGGTAAACAACTTCAAAGAAGACAAACAAGTTGAGGTTTATTTTATCAGTACACAGGAAACCAAAGAAGGATACAAAAAAGAAGCATTGGCTTACTTAAAAGAAAAAGGATTAAAAATGGATACTTATTTTGATTTAATTAAAAAAGGCGGCGGAACGAATAACGAATCGTTTTCTAAATACGCAGCGATCTTTAAATCAAGCGGAATTCCAAGAAAAGTGGTGATCAAAAACGGGCAGATTCGTTTTACTTCCGAAGGATATTCAGGAAATCCGGGTCAGCTTGTTGATGAACTTACAGAAGTGATTAATGCTTTAAAGAAAGAGTAATTTCTTTTTGAAAATCAAAAAAATATGAAAAATATACTTTTACTATGTACACTCGCGCTGAGTGTACATAGTTTATCTGCACAGAAAAAAACGGTCGACGAATCGGCTTATCAATCATGGCAAAGAATAAACAGTAAATCTTTGTCATACAATGGTAAATGGATTTCTTACAGCACCGTTTTTCAGGATGAAGAAAAGGAAAATAAAAAACAGGCCATAATTCAGGAAGCTTCAAAAGGAAAACGCTTGATGCTGAATGATATCAGTGATTTAAAATTCATTGGAAAAAAAGACTGGATTCAGTACAGCAAAAATGACAGCACGCTTTTGCAAAATCTAAAAACAGGTGTAAAATTTTTTGGAAAAGCAAGCATTATACCAATGCTCTTGACGGAACAGATTTCTTGTACTATTCACGTCCGGAAGCTGTTAAAGGAGATTTTTTCTACAGCGTGTGGTTTTTTACAATTTAGAAAGTAACGACAGTATTTCTATAAGCAACATAAAATCATCTCGCTTTTTAAAAAACCAGGCGATTGTATATGTTCAAATAGAAAAAGACAAAGCTTATTTAAAACACGGAATCCCAGGCGGTAAACAAGAAACTGTTTACAGCGGAAAAGCAGCTGATTTTGGTGATTTTCAATTAAATGAAAAACAAGATGGCGGTACTTTTACGTTAAAAGGCAGTAACAGCACCGATTTTAATTTGGTATATTATTTTAATCTGACTAATAATTCAACAAAACCAGTGTTCAATTATGATGATATTGTGTTAAACGACCCTGACTTTTCAATTTCAAAAACAGCTTACGGATTAAATGAAGACAGCAATTTCATTGTATTGGTAGTAAATTCTAATAAGCGTCAGGAAAATACCCAGATTGCCAGATCAAATATTGAAATTTGGAGATCTAATCAGGGAAGTATGGAGCGCAGACAAGAAATGCTGCGAAATTCAAAAACACTTCCAAGCGAGCCAAAGTTTATTTACGATATCAAAAATAACAAAGTCGTTAAAGTGGCTTCAATTGGCGAATTTGATCAGGTAATTATTCCAGAATCCGGTAATTTTAAAGACATTTTTGCAATTGATAAAAAACCATACACAATAGAAGTAGACTGGACTTTTAACGAACGCAATGATATTTATTGGATTGATGTTTCAACTGGAAAATCTACTAAAGTGCTGACAGGAGTTTTTGGCGCTATATCCTGGAATCCGCAGGGAAGTTTTGCTGTTTTTTATGATGAAAAAGAAAAAGTCTGGACTGTTTTTGACAGCGATACCATGCAGTTTAAAAACATAAGTTCGCAAATTTCTTATCCAGTTTCTGATGACAATGTAGATATGAAATCTGCTAATACAGCTTTCGGAATCGCAGGGTGGTTAAACAACGGAAATACAGTTGTTCTCTATGATGAGTTTGATTTATGGGCAATTGATCTTACCAATCAAAAAAAGGCTTATTCTATAACGCAGGGATATGGAAGAAAAAACAATATAAAACTTCGTTATAACGAAAATGGTTTTATCGGCGATTTAGACAATAGAAAGTCAATTACTTTAATAGGTTTTGATATCGTGCATAAATCCAAAGGAGTTTACAAATTAGCCAATAACAATTCTATAACAAAAGTATTTGCAAATCCCGATTATAATGTAAAAATTGAAACTGTTTCAGGAGATGATTCAAGCCTACTTTTTGCGAAAGAAAGTTATACTATTTTCCCGGATTTATGGTGGGCAACGGCTGGTTTTGGATCTCAGCAAAAAATTACCGATATCAATCCGCAGCAAAAAGAATATGCTTGGGGAACTTCAAAAGTATTGACCTGGAAAAGCTTTAGCGGAAAAGAAAATCAAGGTAATCTTTACCTTCCGGACAATTACGACAGTAAAAAAACATATCCGGTTATCGTTCATTTTTACGAAAAACATACGGAAGATTTCAATGTATATCAAGCCCCTGAGGTTAGTACATCAAACATCAATATTCCAACATTAGTGAGCCAGGGTTATATTGTTTTTCAGCCAGATGTACATTACACATACGGAGATCCCGGAAAAAGTGTTTATAATGACGTAATCAGCGGTGTTCAATATCTAATTGCAGAAGGCATTACCGAAAAAGGAAAAATTGGTATTCAGGGACATAGTTTTGGCGGTTACGAAACATCATTTTTATTAACAAAATCAGATATTTTCAGCTGTGCAATTGTAGGTTCCGGAGTAAGTAATTTTACGGCCAATTATCCTGTTATGCGATCAAATGGTATTTCGACTATGTTTAAATACGAAGCCGATCAATACCGTATGGGAAGTTCTTTATACGATAATCTGGACGGGTATATTAAAAACTCCACGATTTTTTCTGCTAAGAATATAAAAACCCCCGTACTTATTTTTCATAATGATAATGACCGCGCAGTGCCTTATCAGGAAGGGCAATCCTTATTTTTTGCACTTCGTCGTTTAGGGAAAACTGCTTTATTGGTGAACTACAAAAAAGAAGGACATACGCTTGAAGATGCCGCAAACAAAAAAGACTGGACAATCAAAATGCAACAGTATTTTGATTATTATCTAAAAGGTGAAGCAAAACCAGACTGGATGTAATATAAAAAACACTTTGCTATGCTTAAAAATAGACACTGATTTTACTGATCGCTATCGCGAAAACACTGATTAACACAGATCTTATTCTGTAAATTAAATCCGTTTAATCTGCGTTTTCGCAAGGCGAATCAGTTTCATCCGCGTTCAAATAAAACTGTTATTTGAAGATTCAACAGGAATTTTCAAATTAACAGCAGGAATTTCCTATACCATTTTCAAATTACAATTCAAGAATAAATCAATCAAAGAAGAACAAAAATATCAACCAAAATGAAAGCAAAACTATTTCTGGCGCATTTTATAATACTGGGTTTAACTCAGGTTTCAGCGCAGTTTAAAACTACAATTCCACTGCGGAAAGATGTGGTACATGGCACTTTAAACAACGGAATGCAATATTTTATTCTGCATAACGAATGGCCCAAAGACAGAGCCGATTTTTATTTTGTTCAGAATGTAGGTGCCATTTTAGAAGATGACAATCAAAATGGTCTGGCGCATTTTCTGGAACATATGGCTTTTAACGGAACGGAGCATTTTAAAGGGAAAGGCATTATCAATATGCTCGCAAAACACGGTGTAACGTTTGGGCGTGACATTAATGCTTATACTGCGCATGATGAAACAGTTTATAATCTAAGTAATGTACCGGTTAAAAATCCGGCGTTATTAGATTCGTGTTTATATGTTTTACACGATTGGTCTGGTTTTTTATCTTTAAAAGATGCCGAGATCGATGCTGAAAGAGGTGTAATTCACGAAGAATGGCGTACTAGAAGAAATGCCGATTTAAGAATTGGTTCGCAATTGGAACCTATCATTTACAACGGTTCAAAATACGGAAAAAGAGATGTTTTGGGAGATATGGATCTTATCGAGCATTTCAAATACAAACAACTGAGAGATTATTATAAAAAATGGTATCTGCCAAACCATCAGGCCGTAATTATTGTGGGAGATATTGATCCTGCAAAAATAGAAGAGAAGGTGAAGAAAATAATGGGTTCAATTCCGATGCCTTCAAATGCTGCAGAGCGAACTTATGAGACTATTCCCGACAATGATAAATTGTTGTATAAACTAGCTGTAGACAAGGAAGCGCAGAAAACATCTATTTCATTAAACTTTAAAAAGAATAAACCGCTTGTCCAGGATCTTGCAGCATTTGAAAATAGTATTGCAGAACAATTGGCTTTGCAAATGATGAATAATCGTCTTAAAGAATATACCGTAAATAATGAAACGGCTTTGTTGGGAGCAGGTTTGAGCTATTCTGGTTTGACACGCTTAACGTCTTTTTTTACTTTAACGGTAAATCCTAAAAACGGAAGATTATTAGAAGCTTTTCAACAGGCTTATACAGAATATGAGCGAGCCATTCAAAATGGTTTTACAAAAGAAGAACTGGACCGTGTAAAAGAAAATATGCGCACGGGTTATGAAAATCAGTTAAAAAATAAAGATAAGATCAGTAATGAAAACTGGGCTTCACAATTGCAGAATTACTTTTTAGAAGCTTCGCCTGTAATGAGTTTAGAAGACGAAGCAGCGTTTGTAAAAACGACTTTGGCTAATGTAGACGTAAATGAAATCAATAAAGTGTTTCGTGCACTTCCAACAGAAAAAAATCAAGTTTTAACCGTTTCAGGACCAGAAAAAGAAAATGTTACCTATCCAACAGAAACAGATTATACTACGGTAATAAAAAAAGTAAAAGAGCAAAAGTTAGAACCTTATACCGAAACAGTTGCAAATACTGCTTTGGTAACAGATAAACTTACGGAGAAACCAATTGTTAAGAGATTTGAAATTAAAGGAATTAAAGAAGCAAAAGGATATATTTTAGATAATGGAGCCAAAGTAATTATTTACCCAACAACTTTGGCGCAGGACCAGATTCTTTTTTCAGCTTTTAGTCCGGGTGGAATTTCTTTATTGCCCGAAAAAGATTTGCCGTCTTCACAGATTGCGACGGTTTTAGCCAAAAACTCTGGCTTGGGTGATTTTAAAGTGACAGATTTACAAAAACAGCTTTCAGGAAAAACAGTTAAAGTGAGTCCGTTTATTGGTGAACATTACGAAGGATTCAGCGGAAGTGCCGTTAAAAAAGATTTAGAAACACTTTTAGAACTGACTTATTTATACTTTAAAAATCCAAGATTTGAAACTACGGCATACAAACGAATTATTGATTATTATGGCGATGCACTTGAAAATGTAACGGAAAACAATAGTAAAATATTTGGTGATACGATTGCTTTGTTAGACACTAATCACAGCAAACGAACATTTCTTTTAAGTAAAGAAAATCTTGGAGAACTGAAATTTGATGAGGCTTCTAAAATTTATAAAGAGCGTATTTCAAATGCTTCTGATTTTACTTTTGTTTTTGTTGGAAATATTGCTGAAAAAGACCTTGAAGTAATCAATAAATATTTAGGAAATGTAGCAGGAAATCACACTCAGGAAAAATTTATAGATCATAAAATTGGAACAGCAAAAGGGTTTGTAAAAGAAAAACTGATCAGAGAAATGAGCGTTCCTAAAACCAGTATTTATGTACATCTGGAAAATAGAAATGCAGCATTTTCAGAGAAAAACCAAATTATGGCTTATATGCTTTCTCAATTGTTAGACAAACGTTATTTAGATAAAATTAGAGAAGACGAGGGCGGAAGTTATGGTGTGCAAACGCAGAGTTCATTGTCTAAGAATCCATCTCCGGTTTTTTCACTTCGCGTAAGCTTTGATTGTAATCCTGAAAAAGACAGCAAACTGCTTCAAATTGTATATGACGAACTGGATATTATTACAAAAAATGACGTTTCGGATAAAGATTTATCAGACATAAAAGAAGATTTGATAAAAAGCAATCAGCAGAATATTAAGTCAAATTCTTATTGGATGAACACGATCGTTGATCAGTTAAAAACCAATGATAAATTCGTAAGCAGTAATGAATATGAGAAATTGATCAAATCTATTTCGATAAAAGACATTAATAAATACGCAGCTGAAGTATTGCCAAATGCCGATAAAGTCGAAGTCGTTATGCAGCCTAAAACAGATCAGAATGCTTCAAAATAGCATTTTACCACTATAAGAACGGCAATTCTTCACTTTGATTTTAATAGTCTCTAAAAGAAAATCTTATGTTTCTTTAAATTTGAATTAGTTATAGAATTTGTAGACTAAAAAGAGCTGTCTTGCCGGACGGCTCTTTTGTATTATGAGCGAGTAATTTTTCTCCCCTTTTTAGTAAGATTGAACAGGATTAGAACCTTAAGTCCTGAACCAGATTTATATTTTGTTTCATTTACAATATTTACATAATTTATTGAAATTATTATATAATTTCAATATCCTAAATATTATCTGGTATCTTTTTAGTTGTACACAATTAAAATGCTTAGATTTATCCTTTTATAAATAATTTAATATGCAAGAAGGTACAGTAAAATTCTTCAATGAAGAAAAAGGTTTTGGATTTATAACACCAAAAAATGGCGGAAGTGAAATCTTTGTTCACGCTTCAGGTCTTTCAGAAAGTATTCGTGAAAACGATGAAGTGCGTTATGAAGTAACAGAAGGAAAAAAAGGGCCTAACGCAGTAAATGTAGTTGTGCTTTAATATCCTGCAAAATGTATAAAAGAAGCATCTGTATTAAACAGATGCTTTTTTTTATAAACCTGGATGCAAAGCTGCATGATACGTTTTTTCGCGTTTCTAAAATTGAATAACCTATCTGGATAATGGAGAAGGTTTTCTTACTGATTCCTCCAGGGTATTTCAGATCCTGCACAGAACAGTTTGATAAGATTAGTATTGATATGGCTTTTTGCAAAAGAATTATCGAAAAACATTTGGGAACCATCGTTGCTAAATCCGTAAAAGGAGCCGGAGTTGGTTTTACTGTTTTTTTTCCAATAAATCAGTCGTCGGAATCTTAAACATTTCTATCAAATACAAATAAAATAAGACACGTTTGATGCTGGAACTGTTTCCCACATCAAATCGATATTCAAATCTAAATTCGACGGTTTTTATTAATACTAGCTTTTTTGTTTTTAAAATACCACTGTGGCAATCACTAAAATAATGTGATTCGTCTAATTGTGAATAATATCTTTTTGCTAGAATAGCAACTTACAAAATAAAAAAGACCTTATAGAATGTATATGGAGAGAATTACATAGAAGGTTTATTATTCTGATGGCGATATTCTCCCGGAGTCAGGCTCACTATTTGTTTGAATATTTTTGAAAAGTGAGGCAAGTTCGAGAATCCGGTGTCTAAAGCGATTTCCAAAAATGTTTTATCACTGGTTGCGATGAGGTATTGCGCTCTTTCAATTTTTTTTTCATGGATATATTTCATGGGTCTTTGTCCTGTATGAGTCAGAAATTGTTTGGAAAAATAATCCTGATTCTGATTTACTCTTCGGGCTAACTGAGAAACCGTAATATTTTCGCTTATGTTAAGCTGTACATAACTCATCGTATCTAATATTTTAGGAGATGTAACCTGGGGTTTGAATGTTCTAAAGTCTTTTGTGCTTAAAAATCTGGAAATTAATTGAAGAAGAATACCATGGTTTTCAAACTTTAGATGTGTTTTCATTGTATCATTTAGCGATCGGTATTCTTTATAAAAAGCTTCTTTTTCATATACTTTAGGATTGTCTGATCTATTGATTCCTCTTCCAGGATTATTATGCAGCATTTTTTTTATGAGTGCTACATCAAGTTCTGTACTAGCCAATTTTATTACTTTTCTATTATTGTTGAACAAAGAAATTCCATCAGGAGATTCTTCGAAAAACTGAATAAAATACTGACTCAAAAAGACCTCACAGCTTAGATTACAAATTGTAAAACTGGGAACAAGATACAGGTAACCTGGCTCTAAAGCCCAACGGGTTGAACTGTCAGAAATAAATCCATTTCCTTCATCTATATAATAAATTC
This sequence comes from Flavobacterium sp. AC274, assembly GCF_979258275.1. Taxonomy (NCBI): domain Bacteria; kingdom Pseudomonadati; phylum Bacteroidota; class Flavobacteriia; order Flavobacteriales; family Flavobacteriaceae; genus Flavobacterium; species Flavobacterium sp. AC274. The sequence continues at coordinate 2,844,103 of NZ_OZ409852.1, forward strand.
GATAATAGGGACTAATCACACTATTATAATTCCAATTATGATTAAGTTTTACATAATCAATATGTAATAATGAAAAAGAATATTTAAAAGTATTGTTGGACATAATAACATTATAATTAAAAAATACCGCTTTTGAATAATAAAAGGTCGTTTTTGAATAAAATTTATATATAAATAGATTAATATATTTGTTGTTAATTGTTTTAAAATTAATAATAAAAAAAACTAATAATAAAATTTATATATTAAATATATGTCATAATGTTAAATTATGATCTTATTTTAATGATTGGTGAAGTCGGAAATATGTAAAATATTATAAAATCATAAAAATATGAACAGACGAAATGCTTTAAAATTGGGCACAACAGCCCTGGCTGGACTCTACCTGTCACCTTTATTAGGACAAATTAATATTTTTAACAATTCTGCATTCAAAGGACCTTTCGAACCTACTTGGGATTCGCTTGAAAAATACCAAGTGCCTGATTGGTTTCGTGATGCTAAATTTGGAATGTGGGCGCATTGGGGACCTCAATGTGAGCCAGAAGCAGGTGATTGGTACGCAAGAGGAATGTATCAGGAAGATTCCTGGCAATATAAATATCATGTTGAAAAATACGGTCATCCTTCAAAATTTGGTTTTAAAGATGTGATCAATGTCTGGAAAGCAGATAACTGGAATCCAGAAGAGCTGGTTAATTTATATAAGGATTCGGGTGCCAAATATTTTATGGCAATGGCGAATCACCATGATAATTTGGATTTGTATGATAGTAAATATCAACCGAATTGGAATTCGACAAAAGTAGGTCCAAAAAAAGATATAATAGCAGGATGGGAAAAAGCCGCTCGCAAAGCAGGTCTTCCTTTTGCTGTTAGTGTTCACGCAGCACATGCCTGGACTTGGTTTGAAACTGCTCAGCGTTCTGACAAAAATGGATCTTTAGCAGGAGTGCCCTATGATGGAAAATTGACTAAAGCCGATGGAAAAGGAACTTGGTGGGAAGGTTTAGATCCTCAGGAATTATATGCCCAAAATCATCCATTAAGCGAAAGAAGCTCCGATAATGGTGCGATACACGGCCAATGGAATTGGGGAAATGGAGTAGCAAAGCCCTCCGAAGCTTACATGGAGAATTTTTATGATCGAACCATTGATTTGATTGACAAATATAATCCTGATATGATTTATTTTGATGATACCGCATTACCATTGTGGCCTGTCAGTGATGCAGGTTTACGTATTGCGGCACACATGTATAACAAAAGTCTCCAAAAAAATAAAACCGTTCAAGCGGTAATCACAGGTAAAATATTAGATACACAGCAAAAAAAAGCCTTGGTTTGGGATATCGAAAAAGGACAAGGTAATGATATTGAACCTTTGCCTTGGCAGACAGATACTTGTCTTGGTAATTGGCATTATGATCGTGGGGTTTACGAAAGGAAGCAATATAAGTCAGCTAAAACAGTTATTCATACCCTGATTGATGCAGTAAGTAAAAATGGGAATTTAATGCTTAATATTCCGGTAAGAGGAGATGGAAGTATCGACGAATTAGAACGACAGATTGTAAAAGAAATTGGTGTTTGGATGAAACTAAATAGCAAAAGTATTTATGGTACTCGTCCTTGGAAAATATTTGGCGAAGGGCCTCAGCTAGGCAGCGCCGGAGCTTTAACCGCTCAAGGTTTTAATGAAGGAAAAGGAAAACCCTTTACATCAGAAGATATTCGTTTTGTTCAAAAAGATAAAATACTTTATGCTACTGTAATGGCATGGCCGGAAAGCGGTACTGCAATTATTAAAAATCTGGGTAAATCTAACCAACATCATAGAGAGGAAATAAGACAGATTAGACTAGTTAGTACAGGACAAAAACTGAAATTCAAGCAGAATTCAAATTCTCTTGAAGTATATTTTCCAAATCAAAAACCAGAAGCTTCTTATGCGAATGCTTTGGAAATTTTATCATAATGTAAATTGATTTTGTTTTATAATTCTAGATAAAGATTAAATGAAAAAAATAACCATTCTATTTATCTTCCTGATTCCAATATTTTGTATTGGACAAGTGGTTAAGAGCTATAAGAAATATAAAGATAAAGTAATTATAGCTTTCGATAAAGGTGAACTGCATTTAAGTCCTCTAACCGAAAATACCGTAAGGATTCAGTATGGCTTGGAAATGAAAAGTCAAATTCCTGAATTAGTTTTTACTTCGAAAGTTAAAGTGCCTGATTTTAAGGTTTCTGAATCCAACTCACTAATTGAAATTGCTACATCAAAAATGATTATTGCAGTAGATAAAAAGACTGGATCATTGTCTTATCGCGACCATGAGGGAAAAGTTTTTCTTAGCGAAAAACCTGATAGTCGTATTTTGAAACCAAGTTCAGTACAAGGTGTATCTTGCCAAATTGTTGAACAAGGTTTTAGCACTTTACCCGATGAATATATTTTTGGAACAGGTCAGTTTCAGGACGGATATTTAAATATTAAGGGATTACCCAGAAGACTAACCCAAGTGAATACACAAATTGCTATTCCATTTATAATGTCAAGCAAAGGTTATGGTTTGCTATGGCATAATTATGGTCTTACTGATTTTAATCCTGCTGATAGTATTGTTAAATTAAAGCCTGCAGGTATAAGTGGGGAAGCGATAACAGTTGATGTTACGACTACTAACGGAACACAAAAGGAAACTCGTCAGGACGGTGTTTTTACCGGAAATTTCACTATTAAAGATACAGATGAATACGCTATTCTGCTGGATGTGGGACAAAAAATGGCCAGAAAATGGCAATTGACAATTGATGGTCAAGAGATTCTTAATTTTAAGAATCATTGGCTGCCGCCCACAACCAGTACATTGGTTAAACTAACAGCGGGTAAACATGAGATTACAGTTACTGGAGAAAAAAATGATCTCCCCGTAGTGTATTATCGTAGAGTTACAAATGAAACAGTCTTTAGGTCACCTGTCGCTGATAGATTGGATTATGTCGTTTTTGCCGGAAATTCAGATGAGGTTATTTCAAGCTATCGTAATCTGACAGGACAGGCTCCGCTTATGCCCATATGGGCATTGGGCTATATTCATTGCCGTGAACGTTTTACTACTCAAGATGATTTGCTTGAGAATGCCAGAGCATTCAGGGAGAAAAAATTGCCAATGGATTTAATTGTTCAGGATTGGCAATATTGGGGTAAATACGGTTGGAATTCGATGAAATTTGATGAAAAAATGTATCCTGATCCGTCTGCAATGGTAAAAGAATTACATCAAATGAATATGCGACTAATGCTTTCCGTTTGGTCCAAAATTGATAAAGAAAGTGTTCTTGGTAAAGAGTTTAGTAACAAAAAATACTATATCCCAAATACAGAGTGGGTTGATTTTTTTAATCCTGATGCTGCAAATTATTATTGGAAAAACTTTAGTAAAAAACTATTAAAACCTTATGAAATTGATGCATGGTGGCAGGATGCTACTGAACCGGAAAATGATGATTTGGTAAACAGAAAAATAAATAACGGAACAATTCCCGGAGAGCAAATGCGAAATGTGTATCCGATGTACGTAACAAAAACAGTTTATGAGGGTTCTCGTAAAGATGCTCCGGATAAAAGGGTTTTTATTCTTACCAGAAGCGGATTTTCAGGCCAACAGCGTTATGCAGCAGCTGTTTGGACTGGAGATGTAGGTAACGATTGGGAAACCCTACGTCGACAGCTAACTGCTGGATTAAATTATTCAATAACAGGATTGCCTTGGTGGACTTTTGATGCAGGAGGATTTTTCCGTCCGGACAAAAGCCAATATACGGATACTAAATTTCACGAACGTTTTTTAAGATGGTTTCAGTTGGCTACATTCTCTCCGCTACAAAGAATACATGGATATGAAACAAATACTGAGTTTTGGAGATATGGTGAGAAAGTAGAAGCCGAATCTTTAAAATATTTAAACTTTCGTTATCGTTTGCTTCCGTATATTTATTCCCAAGCAGCAGATATAACATTTAAAAACGGAACCTTGATGCGTCCACTGATAATGGATTTTGCAAATGATACAAAAGCACTTCAACAAAAATATGAGTATATGTTTGGATCTGCGTTTCTTGTGGCGCCAGTTGTTTCAGAAGGTATGGAAAACTGGGATGTTTACTTGCCAGAAAATCAATCAGTATGGTTTAACTTTTGGACGGGAAAACAGTATAAAGGCGGACAAACAATACAAACAGCTTCGTCTCTTTCAATTATTCCTCTATATGTAAAATCGGGTTCTGTAATTCCAATGGGTGAAAAAATACAGTACACAAATGAAAAGCCTGCTGAAAATCTTGAAATTAGAATATATACAGGATCAGATGGCAAGTTTGAACTTTATGAAGATGAAGAAGTAAATTACAACTATGAGAAAGGAGCTTTTTCGATTATACCTTTTGAATGGAATGAGCAAAAACAAACCCTTACAATTGGAAAACGAAAAGGCAAAATCTTTAATGGGTTAATTGAAAACAGGGTATTTAATATCGTTTGGGTTAATGAATCAAACGGTGTTGGTCTCGAAAAAGCAGAGACAAATATTTCTGTAAAATACATTGGAAATAATATTGATATTTTAAGAGAATAAAAGTAAACTTTTATAATTTCATTCTAATTCTAAGCTTACGGTTAGTCATTCGTATAACAGTTTTTATGTTGAATTTATAGAGATTAACCCTCTTTAAAAAGTAAAATTATGATTTCAAAAATGTTATGTTACACCTGTGATTTAGTTGATGATGACGAATTAATAGATTTTTGAAAGCTGTTAAAACAAGCGATATTGTATTGTTTATAACACAAACAGATACAGTCCATTTTGACGAAGGAATGTACAACGGCAACCTGCAGTAGTGATAAACAGCTCAATCCTTTTTCATTCTGCTAATGATGCGTTTTCTGTGAATGAATCCCCAATCTGCTATTGTATTAGTGAGCTCTTTAAGCGAATTGCCGTACTCTGTAATTCGATATTCGACGGCAACAGGCGCAGTGCTTAACACTCTACGCTCAATAAGCTCATTTATTTCCAGATCTTTCAATTCGCGGCTGAGCACTTTGCCGGAAATACCTTTAACCTCATTCAGCAGTTCGGAATAGCGCATTGGCTTATAGCACAAGCAGGCAACGATGGACATTTTCCATTTCCCATTTAAAATATCCATTGTATCGCTGATCGCTAATATTTTATGGGCGCAATCTTTTATTGGTTCAAATTTCTGTTCCATATCATTTAGGTGGTTACCCATTTGTCACTATAACTTTTTGTCACTTAGTGACAAATATACACATAACTGATATAGCTTTGCATTAAAATTATATAAATATGGAATTGATCAAAAATTTACAATGGCGATATGCTGTTAAGAAATACACAGATGAACTGGTTAGTGAAGACAAGATTGACCAAATCATCGAAGCCATCAACCTTAGCGCTTCTTCCTGCGGGATACAGCCTTATCGCCTGATTGTGGTAACTAATCCTGAAATACGACAAAAATTAGCGGAGGGATCATTCAATACTCAGATCTTGGATTCTTCTCATTTACTTGTTTTTGCTGCATTTAACAATATAACCAGCGAGTACATTGCAGATTACGTAGCAATGATGGAAAAAAACGCGCTTTGGAAGTTGGGGCTCTAAATCCTTTAAAGGATGCAGTGACTTCTTTTTTCACTCAAACTCCCGAGCAACACGCGATTTGGTCTGCTAAACAAGCTTATATTGGACTTGGAACTGCCTTAATCGCAGCGGCTGAACTTAAAGTAGATGCTACTCCTATGGAAGGTTTTGATCCGGAGTTATTTAATAATGTTTTGGGTTTGTCAGAAAAGAATCTTCATGCTTCTGTCATTATTTCTTTGGGCTATCGCGATACTGCAAACGATTATCTGGCTTCAATGCCAAAAGTTCGCCTGCCAATTGATCAATTTGCAACTAAAATAAAATAATTGAACTACTATTTACAGATGTGATAAATTATCAGAATTTAAATTCAATTTTGATTCGAACTTATTAAAGTAAAAAATAATAAACCTCCAAAAAAGTTTGGAGGTTTTTATTATTGACTGTACTGTAATATGTTAATTACTGATAATGATATTATTCCGTTTTCATTTTTCGCTCAAATTCTCGTTCCACATCGATATATTGATTATCACAACGTAAATTTACCTAAATCTCCGCGATTACGGTTAGTGGTTGTCAGTGGTCGCTGTTTACTTATTCATTAACATATTCTAAAATGTCGGCTGGTTGGCAGTCCAAAGCTCTACAAATAGCTTCCAAGGTGCTAAAGCGGATCGCCTTAGCTTTTCCAGTCTTTAATATTGAAAGATTAGATAATGTCAAATCAACTCTTTCAGAAAGTTCATTCAGAGAAACTTTTCGTTTTGCCATCATCACATCCAGGTTTACAATTATTGGCATAGCTTACACTGTTAAGTCGTTTCGTTTTGGATTTCAACTCCTTTTTGAAAAATTGTCGCAATAACATAGACTACGGCTGCCGTCAATATAAATGCCTGATTGTCTACCCAAAACTCGTTTAGATTGTCGATAACATAACCATGATGTTGTAAGTTTTAAACTAATTTACTGTAATCTTTTTTAATTTCGTGGCTTACTTTAATTGAAATTTACTGATTTATTCTTATTTTCTATATCAACTTTAATGGAAGCTTATTGTTTTTAAGGTTTCTTTTATTTTGTATAGCGGTATATTTTGGTTAAATTGTATATCCAAAAAAGATTTATGAAACAATTACCTCTACTATTAATTCTTGCCTGTATTTTTATTTCCTGTCAAAGCAGAAAAGAACAGGAGCTGCTGAAGAGAGAAAAGGCTATAATTTTAAAGGAAGAAGAATTTGAAAAAAAGAAGCAGATTATAATGCATTACTCTCTATGCGCGACAGCATCTTTGCTTTAAAAGACACTATAAATAAGGATGCTGAATTAATTACGGAATGGCCGGAATCGCTTAAAGGTTTCTGGAACAGTAAGATGCTGTGCAGAGAATCAAACTGCAGCCAGTACGTTATAGGAGACCAGCGTAATGAAGCCTGGGAATTTGTATCTGATTCTACCGGAACTTATACGAATGTTCTAAATAATAAAAAGCTTGTCAGGGTATTTAAGGCAAAATTCCTAAAAAATAAAATAATGCTTGAATTCAGCAGTGACAGTGTTTCTAAAAACAGAGTAAAAATGAATGTGGTTCTTGATGATATCAAAGAAAATATTATTAAAGGCACGCAGACTATTACCGGACAGGATAACTGTTCTGCCAGATTTGCGGTAGAACTTACACTTCCTCAAAAAAATAATTTATGTTATTAAGTATACAACACGTTAGTCTTCCTATTGAAGATCCAGTGCTAAAATTCCTTATCGAACTCATTATTATTTTATGTATTCCGCTTTTACTGAATAAAATAAAAGTGCCGCATCTGCTTGGCCTTATTATAGCTGGTGCTGTTATAGGCCCAAATGGATTTAACGTTCTTGCCAGAGACAGCAGCATAGTGGTAACAGGTACTACAGGACTGCTGTATATAATGTTTCTGGCAGGACTGGAGATAGACATGGGTGACTTTAAAAAAATAAATGGAAGAGTATCACTTTTTCGCTGTATACCTTTATTGTGCCATTTGCCCTGGGACTTATAGGCGGATATTATATACTTCATTTTTCGCTCTTAACCTCGGTATTGTTTGCCAGTCTTTTTTCGTCACACACTCTTATTGTATATCCAATGGTGAGTAAACTCGGAATAGCAAAAAAGCTGGCAGTAAATGTTACGGTAGGCGGAACAATGATTACAGATGTACTTTCACTAGTAGTATTAGCTGTTGTAGTAGGTATGTCACAGGGAGAAGTAGGTACTTCATTTTGGGTTACACTATCTGCTTCCATGCTGGTATTTGCTTTAGTAGTTTTACTTCTTTTTCCCATCATAGCACGCTGGTTTTTTAAGAATGTAGAAGACAAGATTTCGCAGTATATTTTTGTAATTGTAATGATATACCTTGCAGCCTTACTGGCAGAATTAGCAGGAATAGAAGCCATTATCGGAGCATTTTTTGCTGGTCTTGCTCTAAATAGGCTTATACCTCACACTTCATCACTTATGAACAGGGTAGAATTCGTGGGCAATGCTATTTTTATTCCTTTTTTCCTGATCAGTGTTGGTATGCTGATTGATTTTAACGCTTTTATCCAGAGCTGGGAAACACTGGGGGTAGCCTCAATTATGCTTATTGCTTCAATAGGAGGAAAATACGCAGCAGCTATCTTAACTAAAAAGACATTTAATTTTACAGATGATGAAGGCAGGCTTATTTTCGGAATGAGCGCCGCCTCTGCAGCAGCGACACTTGCATCTGTAATGGTAGGATATAATATTATTTTATCTGAAAATGAAGCAGGCGAGCCTGTGAGGCTTTTAAACGAACATGTGCTTAATGGTAGTATTCTACTTATCCTGGTTTCCTGTACTATTTCATCTTTTGTATCAATGGCAAGTGCCCAGAGGATTGCCGATGCTGATAAAGAAGAAACTGCGGCGGGTACGGGTGATGAAGAAGAAAAGATTCTGCTGGCTGTAAATCATGAGCATACTGTTGAGAAAATGGTTAACCTGGGACTTCTTATAAAAAATAAAAGTAATAAAGACAAGATTTTCGCACTTAATGTGATTAATGAAGAAAAAAGCGAGTCGTCTTCAAAAAATGCAGAAAAACTGCTGAGTGAAGCTGTAAATATGGGCGCAGCTGCGGATGTTAAAATAAATCCGATAACACGACATGACAATGATGTAATTGCGGGTGTTAATAACGTGGTAAAAGAACAGAATATTACGGATCTGATTATTGGTCTTGAAGAAGAAAAAGGATTCTCAACCTCTTTTATTTATAATCTTTATAACGGTTACCTGCAAAATAAGCATATAAATTTGATTATCTATCATGCGGTCCAGCCAGTGTCAACTATTAAAAAATATGTTGTTCTTATTCCTGCCGATGCGGAGCGCGAACCAGGTTTTTTCCATTGTTTATTAAGGATTTGGAATATCGGAAAAAACTCGGGCGCTAAAATGAGTTTTTATGCAAACGATAAAACTCTTGATGTATTGAAAAGCATTATTAAAAAGGCAAATATTGAAGCTGTTTTTAATGCTGTAACTTCCTGGCAGGAGGCTGAAAATATGGCAAGCAGTCTTGAAGAGGATGAAGGGCTTATCATTCTAATGGCTGACAGGGGTATGCACTCTTATTTTCCTCAGATGAAAGAAGTGCCTGAAATTTTAAATAAAAAACTCCATAATAACAATTATTTATTAATTTATCCTTTCTCAAAAATTGATAATACGGTTACAGAAAAAAGATCCGTAAGTAATCTTGATGATTTTGCTGATATTGGAAAAATTATTGGCCGAATTTTTAAGTAAGAAAATAGTGGTTCTGTCGCATTTGGTAATAACTTTTATCTTTATAAATTTAAGCTCATCCAAAATGAATACTAACTACAGGCTGATAGTAATCAATATTGATAAAAGTGGTTCTAATTTGGCAGCTATCAAAGTATACAACAAGCGTTCGTTTTCAAAGATTAAAATCCGGCAATGTAAATATCTCAACAATATTGCAGAACAGGATCATCGTTTTATCAAATGGCATAAAACGGATTAGGCTTTAAAAGTTTTGAATCAGCTATACGAAAATTGAGTGGAATTGAAGTTGTGCATATGCTGAGAAAGAATCAAATGGTTAGACTAGGTTGACCATGTTTAAATCATTTTGTAAATTAGCAGTTTAGCTTTTGAATTACTTAAATATTTGTATTTAATTCTGATAGATGCGACAGAACCATACTCTGATTCTTTTAATTATTTGAAAAGCAAAAATATAGTTTTATAGTAAATAACAGAAAAATATCAACCCTTTTAAATCGCATAAAAGCGAGTTGGAAGAAAAATGCAAACTAATTTTTTGTAAAAAAAATATCAGGTCCACTTTTATTAAAAAAAATAGCGGTCTTTTATAACCGCTATTTTAAATATATTATAGCCTAATTATTTAGGAAGTTTGGCAAGAAACAACAATATATCAGTTCCGATTTCTTTATAATGAGTTTCCAGGGCAAAATGACCCGTTTTATAGAACTTTACAGTAGTATTTGGATTGTCACGTTTGTATGCTTCTGCTCCTGCGGGAAGAAAATAAGGATCCTGACTGCCCCAAACAGCTAACATCATAGGTTTTTTATCTCTAAAATAAGCTTGAAATTTAGGATATAAAGCAACATTGGTTCTGTAATCTTTTAGCAGGTCAAGCTGTATCTCGATGTTTCCCGGGCGATCCAGAAAATGCTGATCCAATGTGTATGTTTCAGGTGCGATAAGAGCAGCATCCGAAGCACCTTCGTGATACTGATACCAGGTTGATTCTTTAGAAACAAAATCCTTAAGCGCGTCTCTGTTAGCCAGCGAAGGATCTTTCCAGTATTTCTGAATAGGATTCCAACCATTGCTTAATCCTTCTTCGTAGGCATTGCCATTTTGTGATATGATGCCAGTTATCTTTTCCGGATTAGCAAGAACAAGCCTGTATCCGGTTGGCGCGCCATAATCGAATACATAAATGGCAAAACGTTTTAAACCAAGCTTATCGATAAAGCCCTGCATAGTGTTGGTAAGATTATCAAAAGTATATTGAAAACTAAGATGATCCGGTGCATCTGAATAGCCAAAACCAGGCAGGTCCGGAGCTATTACATGATATTTTTTGCTTAAAATAGGAATAAGATTTCTAAACATATGAGATGATGTAGGGTAACCATGCAGTAATAATACAATTGGAGCATTTTTAGATCCTGCTTCACGATAGAATATCTTTAGTCCGTTGACTTCCGTGTTATTGTAATGAGTGGTATGAATTTCAGTGTTCTCTTTTGTAGTTAAAGAGTTTTTAACTTGTGCATTTACATTTGTTCGTGGTAGCATAATTATAGCTAGAATTAGAATTAAGGATTTAATTGTGTTTTTCATATTTTCAATTGTTTAAGACAAAAATACAGTCTATATTTGATACCTGAAAACGATTTATAATGATCTAATCAATCACTAAAAGTGATACTATGAATAGTAATGACCTGAAAATATTTGAAGCCGCAGCAACACTCGGAAGTTTTACGAAAGCTGCAGAAGCAACCTTTACGGTACAATCAAACGTAACGGCTCGCATAAAAAATCTCGAAGATGAATTTGGAGCTGAACTGTTTAGAAGAGTAGCCAGAAAAGTGGTTCTAACTGAAGCAGGGGAAACACTTTTGCAATATGCTAAAAAAATAGGACGATTATTGGATGATGCAAAAAGTGATATACAGAGTGCAGACAAAATAGGAGGGACAATACGCATAGGGTGTATTGAGACCACTATGGCTTTTAAAGTGCCAGAAATCATCAAAGGTTTTGCAGAATTTTATCCCAATGTAGAGCTTGAATTTTATTCTTCGATGTTGTCAGCATTGATAAACGATGTAATCAGTTATAAACTTGATGCTGCTTTTGTTGCAGCACCCATAAATATTCCGGGTTTACAGCAGCTTATTGTTCGTGATGAACAACTTGTAATAATTGCAGGTGGTGATGTGGATAAGCTTTCGGTAGTATTGAAACAAGAACCTTTAAAAATAGTAGTTTTTGAGCAAGGTTGTTTTTTCAGGGCGCGACTTGAAACCTGGCTCGGTTCAAAAGGAATCCTCCGTTATAAAAGTACCGTAATCAATTCGATAGAAGGCATTATTAATTTTGTGGAGGCAGGTCTTGGTATTAGTATACTTCCTGCAGAAGTGGTAAATCAGTATTACAGGAACAGAAATATAAAAACTTTTCCTTTAACTAAAGAACTTGCCACGATGACTACAGTGTTAATTTACAGAAATGATGAAGAACCTTCAAAGGCTTTAAATGTATTTTTAGATCAGTATCGGAATTAAATCGGAATTTGTGGGAATGGCCAAATTATATTGCCAACGCTTTATATAAACAATATTCATGAAAAGAATAATTTTAATTGTTAAAAGTAGTTTGTGCCACGATTCTGCCACAAAACTTAGACAGGTGAAATATCTTCAAAAAACGTCATAACTTTTTGTGGCAGAAAAGGTATCCACTCCAAGACAAAAGTGCCACGATTTTACCATAAAACTTTTGAGTGTTTTTATAAAGAATGAAAACTGCCTTAAAATGCAAAAAACCTGCGAATCCTAGGATTTGCAGGTTTTACCACGTTTTTTATGGGTTTTTGAAAAGATTGAAAAAGTTGCCTTTATTTCTTTTACCCTTTTGGTGGGGAGAGCAGGATTCGAACCTGCGAAGTTCACACAGCAGATTTACAGTCTGCCCTCGTTGGCCGCTTGAGTATCTCCCCGATCTCAGCATTGATGCGCTTTGTTGTTCTAAGCGGTTGCAAATATAGGAACGTTTTTCATGTTTACAAACAAAAAACGAACTTAATTTTAAGTTATTTTAAAGTTATTTTTTAATTCATTGGAATTGAATAAAATAAAAAAATCTCCACTAGGGAGATTTTTTAAGTTTTTTTAAAAAGTAGGATTATTTTGCTAATAATTCTACGATTTTTGCTTTCAATTCAGGACCTCTTAAGTCTTGAGCAACCACTTTTCCTGACGCATCAAGAATAAAAGTTGCCGGAATAGATTGAACTCCGTATTGAGCTGCAATTGGCTCGTCCCAAAATTTTAAGTTCGAAACGTGTGTCCATGTTAAGCCATCTTTTGCGATAGCTTCTGTCCATTTGCTTTTTTCTTTATCCAAAGAAACCCCAATAATATTTAAGCCTTTAGAATGTAATTCTTTGTAAATGGCTACAACATTCGGATTTTCTTTTCTGCATGGTCCGCACCATGAAGCCCAAAAGTCAACAATAGTTACTTTTCCTAAGCTTTCTTTAAGCGAAATTACTTTCCCTTCAGGATTGGGTGCAGAAAAATCTGATCTTCATTTAGCGTCACCAACAGGAGGAGCTGTTGCACCAACTGCAGGCATTTTTGCTTGACCAAGTTTTGTTTTAATTTCTTTACCAGGAGCTGTGTTTTTCAAAGACTCATCTAAAGAGTTGTATAAAGCTTCTGCTTTTTTAACATCTGTAGAAGGATCTCCTAACATACCTTGAATAATCAATGCAGAAATATAAGATTTTGGATGACCTTCAGCATAAGCTAAATATTTCTTTTTAGAATCTGCCTGAACCTCAGTTTGAATTTTCATGTATTGTTTCATCAAACCGTTGATAGTTGCTGTATCTTGAGCTTGTTGAGCTGCCTGCATTTTTTGAGTGTTGTTTTTTTGAAAATCAACTAATGCTTTTTGAGTTTTAGTAAGCTCTTCGTTGAATTTTACATACTCATCATTATTGTAAGTTCCAGAAATTTTAGATTTGTGGATACTGTCTTTATCGATTGCAATTTTAATTTCTCCTGTTTCTAAGATAAAAGGAATTGGCCCGTTTGCACCTTGAAGAATTAAAGTATGAAATGCTGGTTCAGTTACTTTTCCTTTAATTTCAAATTTTCCATTTTCTACTTTTACTGTATCAAGAGCTAATGGCATTTTTGTTGTTGGGTCCTGACCTTGAAGAATGATCGTTTTTCCGTTTTCAATTCCAGTTGCAGTTCCTGTAATTAGGTATTCTCCGTCTTTAACTTTGCTGCAAGAAATTATCGCTACAGAAGCGGTAAGTAAAAAAAGTATTTTTTTCATTATAAAAAATTAATTAGTTAATTGATTTGTGCAACAAAAGTATCTAAAAATATAAAACTTAAAGAATTTTGTAACCTAAAATTTTGTTATAGTTTTTTTATGCTTAATTCTCATGTTTTCAGTGTGTTTGCTGACTAAATTTGACTTAAAACTTTTAATTATATTATTATTTGGAAATAAAACATGCAATTTTCTGATTTTTAAGCATAAAAAAAGCATCCTGTTGTCAGAATGCTTTTATAAATATTTGGGTATAAATCTATTCCTGATTTGTTTTCTTTCTCCAGGTAAAAGAGTTTAAAATGTGTCTTTTTGCGAATCTTCCAGGAGAATCAGCGTTTACCATTTTCACGTAAGTTGCTTTAGGAACACTAATGTATTCGTAAACACTTCCGTTAGAAAAATCGATAATTAAACGACCTTCAACAAATTTATAATCGGTAATTGAACAAGTTGAAATCGTTTCAGTATACTCAGGTAAATTTGCTTTAATTGTCTCAGGATTAATACTAACCAAAAAGTGGTAAGCCTCAATAATAGCTTTACTTTTTTCTTCTGCAGCTTTTAAACCAGCATCATCACCTTGAAATTTATCAGGATGAGATTCTTTCATCGCATTACGATAAATGGTTTTCAAATCTTTTAACTCTGCAGTTTTATCAACGTTTAGTAACTTGCGGTATTCAACTATTTTTTTCATAAATAAAAGGTAACTTATTGTCTATTAGTTTGAAATGAGTGTTTTTTACTTCAAAACGACAAATTTTTTGCAAAGGTACACTTTTTTTTAACTTTTTACTTTTGAAGGAAAAAATATTGTAAAAAATTAAGAGTTAACGTTTAAGTGGTGAAATTTTACAGCAAAATGCAAAGTTTTTATACATAAATCACCTGTAAACCGCATCCCGAAGCCTCGGGACGCAAAGCTATGTGTTATAACTTTGCGAACTTTGCGAAACCTTTGTGGACTTTGTGGTTAAATTCTCATTTCAAAACCTGAAACAAATAAAACCAGGAACAAAAATTACTTATTTTCCGGTTTATGATTTGCCTTATCAAAGTTTTTAGACTTTTTAGGATATTTGTCATAACTAATATCGCTTGGATTTTCAATTACAGATTTAATTGTGATCCAATCACCTACGTTAAAATTAGTATGTGCAATTTTATAATCTAAAAGATATTCACCACAAAAATAATTGTTGTTTTCATCTTTTTCGATGATACCGGTGTAAACTCCTTTTTGGGGCATTTTTTCTTGTGAATCTTTAGACATGACTTTTAAATTTAAAATTAAAGCAGCAAAGTTAATCAATTAATGTTTGTTTTAGGGAGTTCGCAACAATCTCAGTATATTTGCATATGCAAAAAAACTTTAAGCCACATCCTAATTCGTTTAAAAATACATTCTGTGTTTTTCATGAAGTACTTGGAGATGAAATTGAAGGGTTAAAAAAACAGTTCGAAAGCAAAGCCGGAAGTACCTATTATTATACCGAAGCCGGAATGTATCGCGTTTCGAATCATTGGGGAAGACTTGCCAACAGTAAATGGCGGTTAGTAGCACGCGAGCCTGAAACGGAATCAAAAACTAAAATAGGTTTTGCCGCATGGAGTGAATTTCATCCGGATAATGCCGAAGAAAAACTATATTATATCGATGCTGATTTTGATAAAAATACCGTAACCTATCAGCATAAAAATAACCCGGATTATGATAAAAAAGCAATTTTAAGAACGAGTTTTGAAACGACAAAACGCATCAAACAAATCCGAAATCTGCAGCAATTAACTTCCTGGGCTAAACATTTTGATTATGATGATATTGCCGACTTACGAAAGCAAATTATTACCGAATTGATTTACACCGAGAAAACTTTAGAAGAAATTAAAAGAGAAATATAATGGGACGCAACAACGAAAGGAATATCAAAAAACACAACGACAAATTGCACAAAGCCCAAAATAAAGTAAAACAGGCTGAAATTGCACGTAAAGAAAAACTAAAAGAAATAATCAAAAAGTTCAACGAAGATAAAAAAGAAGAATAGAAATAATTGTTTCAAGTTTCAGGTTTCAGGTTTCAAGTTGCGTCAAGTAACCTGAAACCTGAAACCTGAAACTTGAAACAAAAAACAAAAGATATGAAATTCGAAGATTTAAAAGTAAGAGTGCAGGAAATCATTGATTTGATAGCTGCAAAACAAGAGAGAGAAGCCAATAATAAACTGCTTGAAGTAAGTGATGATTTAGACGAAATGCTGGATCACGCAGAAGAAGATGAAGATTTGAGAGAAATTAGCCGTTATCAGGTTTTATTGAATCAATTGCATGTAAAAATTAACGGCGAAGAGCAGGTTGATGGAGAATAAATGTTTTTGCGATACAGGTTTATTGTTTAAAGATTGCTGCGGATTGTATCTTAAAAACAATCAAAAAGCGCCAACAGCTTTAGCGCTAATGCGTTCGAGATATTCGGCATACGCGACTCATAATGCTGATTATCTTTTGGAAACTACTTATGTTTCGGAAAGAAAGTATTATTCAAAAACTGAAATTTTAAAATGGGCAACAAGTAATAAATGGCAAAAATTAGAAATTCTTAGTTCATCAGAAGATACAGTTGAGTTTAAAGCCTATTTTTTAGATGTTAATAATAAGCCTCAAACACATTATGAATTTTCGACTTTTAAATTAGAAAATAATGTTTGGTTTTACGTTGACGGAAAGTTTGAATAATTGCTAAATTTATAAGGGAATTCAACCTCTTTTGTTTGAATATTTTAACTAAAAATTAATAAACGTTTCTTTTTTCGTAATTCTAAAATAGCTTAATTTTAGAATTATGAAAAACGAATTTAAAAAAGGTTTTTATTTTAAGACGTACGAAGCCCCATTTCAGTCTCCGTTTGAAAAGCTTTTTGGAATTTTTAAAGAGCTAATCACCCATACTTCGGGCGATTTTGATGAAGCAATAGACTGGCTTCGGGAGTTGGATAAAGAATATAAACTGACCGACGAAAACTACACAATCGATGATTTTATCGAAGATTTAAAAAAGAAAGGTTACATAAAAGACGAGGTTAAAGAAGATGGAACAGGAGGTTTTGGTATTACTGCTAAAACAGAACGTGCCATTCGACAACAAGCCTTAGATCAGATTTTTGGAAATTTAAAGCGTTCCGGAACAGGAAATCACAAAACTAAGCATGCCGGAAACGGCGATGAACATACAGGAGAATTTCGCGAATTTAATTTTGGCGATGGTTTAGAACGTATTTCATTGACAGAAAGTTTGCGAAATGCACAAGTCAATAATGGAGTTGAAAGTTTCATGTTGACCGAAAATGATTTGGTTGTAGAAGAAACGCAATACAAAGCCCAAATGAGTACGGTTTTGATGATAGACATCAGTCACAGTATGATTTTGTATGGTGAAGACCGAATCACGCCTGCCAAAAAAGTTGCAATGGCTCTGGCCGAATTAATCACAACGCGTTATCCAAAAGATACGCTTGATATTTTGGTTTTTGGAAATGATGCCTGGACGATTCCCATAAAAGATTTACCGTATTTACAGGTTGGTCCGTATCACACAAACACAGTTGCTGGTTTGCAATTAGCGATGGATATTTTGCGTAGAAAGCGAAACACAAACAAGCAAATTTTCATGATTACCGACGGAAAACCAAGTTGCGTGCGCGAACGCGACGGTTCTTATTATATGAATAGTAATGGTCTCGACGAATATATTGTAGACAAATGCTACACACAGGCACAGCAAGCCAGAAAACTCCATATCCCGATTACGACTTTTATGATTGCAAACGATCCGTATTTACAGCGTTTTGTGAATCATTTTACAGAAGCCAATCAGGGAAAGGCATTTTATACAGGACTAAAAGGTTTGGGCGAAATGATTTTTGAAGATTATGAAACGAATAGGAAGAAGAGAGTTCGTTAGTTAGGTTCAAAGTTGCAGAGGTTCAAAGGGACAAAGGTTTTTATAGACAACGTAAAAAGATTTAGGTTCAAAGTTGCAGAGGTTCAAAGGAATAAAGGTTTTTATAGACAACGCATACCGTAGAGGAGCACAGCAGTGCGTCTAACATAAAAGAGATTTAGGTTCAAAGTTGCAGAGGTTCAAAGGAACAAAGGTTTTTATAGACAACAGATATCGTAGAGGCGCACAGCAGTGCGTCTACGCAAAGTAATGACACAATATTTGTCATTCACAAATAATAATAACAACACAGATATTTCAATAAAATGAAAATAGAAAACATAAACACATTAGGTCAATTAAAAGCTGCAGGATATAAAAGCATAAGTATTAAAGACGAATTGCGAAATAATTTGCGTGAGAAGATAAAATCCGGAGCTCCTGTTTTTGAAGGTGTTCACGGATTCGAAAATACTGTAATTCCAGAATTGGAGCGTGCTATATTATCTCGTCATAATATCAATTTATTAGGACTTCGTGGTCAGGCAAAAACGCGTTTGGCGCGCAAAATGGTCGAATTGTTAGACGAATATATTCCGTTTGTTTCAGGTTCGGAGATTAACGACGATCCGTTGAATCCAATTTCTCGATTTTCAAAAGATTTAATTGCAGAAAAAGGAGATGAAACGCCAATTTCATGGCTGCACAGAAGCGAACGTTTTTTTGAAAAACTAGCCACGCCGGATGTTACCGTAGCCGATTTAATTGGAGATGTTGACCCAATAAAAGCTGCCAATTTAAAATTATCTTATGCAGATGATCGCGTAATTCATTTCGGAATGATCCCGAGAGCGAACCGTTGCATTTTTGTAATCAACGAATTACCTGATTTACAAGCCAGAATTCAGGTAGCATTATTCAATATTTTGCAGGAAGGCGATATTCAAATTAGAGGTTTTAAGTTGAGAATGCCACTTGATATGCAATTTATTTTTACGGCAAATCCCGAAGATTATACCAATCGTGGAAGTATCGTAACGCCTTTAAAGGATAGAATTGGTTCACAAATTTTAACGCATTATCCTGAAAGTGTTGCCATTGCAAGAACAATTACAGAACAGGAATCCAAATTAGATCAAAACCAAAGCGACATTGTTTATGTACCTGGATTAGCTCGTGATATTTTAGAACAAATTAGTTTTGAAGCCCGCGAGAGCGAATACATCGACAATAAAAGCGGTGTAAGTGCGAGAATGAGTATTACGGCTTTCGAAAACTTAATAAGTACAGCAGAACGCCGCGCTTTAAAAGCCGGAGTTGATAAAACAAATTTACGTTTGTCTGATTTTATCGGAATTATTCCGGCTATTACCGGAAAAGTAGAATTGGTTTACGAAGGAGAGCAGGAGGGAGCAGCCTACGTGGCGCAGAGTTTAATAGGTTCTGCAATTCGAACGTTATTCCCGACACTTTTGCCAAAAATAGAAAAGCTCGAAAAACCGGGAGAAAAAACACCATATTCTGATTTGATCGAATGGTTTTTTGCCGAAAGTGGTTTCGAATTATTAGACGATGCTTCGGATGCTGAATATCAGGGAATTTTGGATGAAGTAACTCCGTTAAATATTTTGGTGAAAAAATACCAGCCTGAACTGGATAAAGAAGATATTTATTTCTTCAAAGAATTTATTTTATGGGGATTGGTTGAATATAAAAAATTAAGTAAAGATCGTTTTGCACAAGGACATCAGTTTAAAGATATGTACGGAAGTTATATTAGTAAACTATAGTTTAATATAAATTATAAATTATAAATTAAGTTACGTCTTATAAATTTAAATCCGACAGGTTTTTAAAACCTGTCGGGTTTTTTATGCGCAACTATCTTTGCCAAAGTTTAAAACTTTGACAAAGATTTAGCAATCAACTATCATAATAGGTTTTTTATTTTATTGAAATTAAACCCATTACCATTTTTATTTAGTCTACCTTGCTCCGTTGGCTGCAATTGTAGTCTTCCCTAAAACAAAATGGAAGATAGTTTCGAAGATTTGATTTCGAGTTATATTGAGAATAAAGTAGGAATATCAGAGCATTTTTTAAGTGCTGAACTAGCAAATCATTTAAAACAAAATTTATTTGATTTAAACGACAAAAGTTTGTTGCTTGCTGCCGGAATTGGTAATTCAGAGAAACTATCTTACGACGGCGCCATCAGAAGTGATTCCATTTATTGGCTTGATAAAAAGCACAATAATGTTTTCGAAAATGAATTCTTCGATAAAATAGACGCTTTCATATTATACTTAAACGAAAGCTGTTACGCTGGAATTACCGGTTATGAATTTCATTATTCATTATATGAAGCCGGTGATTTTTACCTGAAACATTTAGATCAATTCAAAAATAACCCGAGTCGAAAATATTCTATGATCAGTTATTTAAATAGTAATTGGAAAGAAGCAGATGGTGGCGAATTAATGATTCATCAGGAAAACAACAATCAAAAAATTGCCCCAACTCAGGGAAAAACAGTTTTTTTAAAAGTAATGAATTGGTCCATGAAGTTTTGGTTACGCAAAACACAAGAATGAGCATTACTGGCTGGTTAAAGAGCGACTAAGAGATCCTTATAAATATTTAATTGTTTGGAGTTTGAATATTTTTAGAAATTATATTGATATATCAATTATATTTGTATCAAATAAAAAGGACATGAAACTTGAAAATCCAACCGGAACCGCGCTTTATTCAATAGAAAAAGCGATAAAGGAATATCGAAAACTGGCACAAAAAAATATAACCAAAGTTGTAAAAGACATTACGATAGATCAGTGTTTAGTATTAATTATACTAAATGATAATCAGAATATTTCTCAGAAAGAATTAGCAAATCTAGTCTTTAAGGACAATGCTTCGATTACAAGAATGATTGAATTAATGGTTAAAAAAGAATATCTAAACCGAACAATTCATCTCGAAGACCGCAGAAAATTTAATCTAGAAATAACAAATAAAGGAATAACAACTCTGGAACTAATGAAACCAGTTATCAAAATTAATAGAGAAACGGCACTCGATGGTTTATCATTAGAAGAAATAGCATTGTTAAACAAAACCCTCAATAAAATAATTGCGAATTGTAAAAAATAATAATTATGAAATTAAGATTAACACTAATTGCATTGTTGGTATTTACTTTTGGATATTCACAAAAAGAACTTGCGGGCAAATTAGAAAAATATATGGATGCTCAATTTGTCATTAATAATTTTAGCGGTACTGTTTTGATTTCTAAAAATGATTCTGTAATGTTGGAAAAAGCATATGGTTTTGCTGATTATGAGTGGAATGTAAAAAACACGATAGACTCTAAATTCAGTTTAGCTTCGGTTTCAAAGCAATTTACTGCTGTTGCTATTTTGCAATTGACAGAAAAGAAATTGCTTTCATTGGATGATCCTCTTAGCAAATATTTTAGTGATTTTCCTAAAGGAGAAAAAATAACTTTAAAAATGATGTTAACCCACAATTCAGGTTTACAAATGGATTTTGACGAGTTGTATCTGTCTAAAACAAATCTTGATAAAGATTCTGTTTATAACTATTTAACCAAAAAACCATTGTTGTTTGAGCCTGGAACAAGTACGGCTTACAGCAATATTGGATATTATTTTCTGGGGCGTATTATAGAGAAAGTATCTGGAAAATCTTATGCCGAATACCTAAAAGAGAATGTATTCGATAAAGCAAAAATGTATAATTCAGGTGTTTCAACTAATGATGCAATAGTAGATAAAATGACTCAATTGTATTATTTAAAAAATAATAAATTGGTAAAGAATCCCTATATCGATTGGAGTTGTAATTTAGGGCATGATGGTATTTATGCAACTGCTGAAGATTTATATTTATGGAATAAGGCGCTTTTTGATAGTGAAACCATTTTATCAGAAGAATCTAAGAAAGAAATGTTTACGCCTTATAATGAGCAAAATTTTGGTTTTGGAGTTGTAATAAATCCTTTCTATAATCAGGGACATCAATTAATTGCGCACGATGGAGGTTTCTACGGTGCTATGACTTCTTTTAATAAATACACACAGGATAAGGTTTTTATAACCGTTTTGTCTAATAATCAGTCAAAATCATATTATATCGCTTATGGTCTTGCCGGAATCTGTTTTGGAAAAGAAGTAGAGCTTCCGTACAAACACATTGAATCAGTAATAGATACAAAAGTTTTTGATGAGTATGTTGGCGATTATGATGGCATCAAAATTTTAAAGAAAGACAATAAACTCTATTATCTTGATTACAATATCGAACTGTTGGCGGAATCTCAGACGAAATTTTTTAGATCAGACAATAATAATATGACATTGGAATTTATTAAAAATAAAAAAGGAAAAATTACACAGTTAGAAATCAAAAAAGCGGGAATAAAAGAAGTGAAAAATAAAACTAAAGGAGTTTAAAACCTTATTTTTGTATTTAAAATATATAATATGTTATTTCTTCTTTTAAGTATTCTTTGTAGCGTAACTGTTGGTGTAATTTTCAAAATAACCCGTAAATATAACGGAAATCCAATTCAAATTGTAGCCTTCAATTATGTGTTTGCTCTCCTATTGTGTTACCTTACTTTTAGTCCGGATATTTCTGAAATTCACACAACTGCGCCGTGGAATATTTATCTTGCAATAGGAATTCTGTTGCCGGTTGTTTTCTTGTTTTTGATTGCATCCATAAAGCATATGGGAATAGTAAAAACAGATGCAGCACAGCGATTATCACTTTTTATACCAATACTAGCCGCATGGTTTATTTTTAAGGAAGAATTTAATACATATAAAGTTCTGGGAATCATAATTGGTTTTTTAGCGCTGTTGTTCATCTTAAAAAAACAATCTCAAAATAAAGAAAACAAATGGATTTATCCTGCTGTGGTTTTATTAGGTTTCGGATTAATCGATATACTTTTCAAACAAATTGCCCTTTATACCAATTTGCCTTATACAACTTCTTTATTTATTGTTTTTGATATTTCATTAGCGGTTTCTTTGCTTATCGTTATTTATGATGTTGCAATTAAAAAGGTAAAATTGGAAGCTAAAAATATCCTTTTCGGAAGTATGGTCGGACTCTTTAATTTCGGAAATATTCTGTTTTACCTAAAAGCACACAAAGCATTTTCAGAAAATCCCTCCACCGTCTTTGCCGGAATGAATATGGGGGTTATTATTTTAGGAAGCCTTGTTGGTCTGCTTTTTTTCAAAGAAAAACTATCCAAAATTAACTTTATCGGTATCTTTTTGGCCTTAATTGCCATTATTTTGATTGTTATTTCTCAATTTAAGTAAATTTTTCAACAGCTTAATACGTTAATTTACAGGTTCTTTTATGTTAAGTTTTAAAATAATTAAAACAAACTCGACTAATTCTATAGAATTTATAAAATATATTTATAAATTTGCTTCAACAATGAGAAACTCTAGCCAAAATATCATTCAGGTCATGTGCAGCTTCACGATGTGTTGCATGGTGAACTATGTAATGAAATGGCGTTAATAGAAAATGGAACTTGTTAGTTATTTTTTTTAGCCTTTCATGCACCATGAAAGGCTTTTTTTAGAACTATTAAAAAATCAATAAAATGAGATCAAATAGAAATACCAACATAATGATGCAGTGCTGTCTTATCAAAATTCCGTGTTGTAGACCAGGCAATTGTTTGCAATAACAATTCTCTTGGAAAAGAGTCAGGTAAATTCTAAATCAAAAAAATAACCCCAATTAAAAATATAAAAATGAGTACAGAAATAATTAAACAGAATCCCTTTCAGTCTATGATTGATCGTTTTAATATCGCGGCAGATATTCTTAATCTTGACGAATCAATCAGGCAAAAATTGCAAAGACCTAAAAAACAAATTGTCGTTAATTTTTCTATTGTTTTGGATAACGGAAACGTACAAAACTTCGAAGGATACAGAGTAATTCACAACACGGCATTAGGCCCATCAAAAGGCGGAATACGTTATGATAATGGCGTAAATCTTGACGAAGTAAAAGCATTGGCAGCCTGGATGACCTGGAAATCTGCCGTTACGGGAATTCCGTTTGGAGGAGCAAAAGGCGGTATTATTTGTGATCCGAGAACACTTTCTAAAAAAGAATTAGAAAAAATTACAAGAGCGTATACAAAAGCTTTATCTGATATTTTTGGTCCCGAAAAAGATGTTCCTGCACCGGATATGGGAACCGGTCCGGATGAAATGGGCTGGTTAATGGATGAATTTTCATTACTTCACGGCAAACCAATTCACGCTGTTGTAACCGGAAAACATTTGCATTCCGGAGGTTCTTTGGGCAGGGTAGAAGCAACCGGAAGAGGTGTAAGTATTATTACACTTTTGGCACTTCAAAAATTAAAATTAAGACCGGCAAGATCTACAGTTGCTATTCAGGGATTTGGAAATGTAGGATTGCATTCCGCATTGTTTTTACATCAAAAAGGATTGAAGGTAGTCGCAGTAAGTGATGTTTCAGAAGCATTTTACAACCCGGATGGACTTAATATTCCTGAACTGATTTTGTATTATAATCTGAATAATAAAAGCATCAAGGGATATCCAAACTCTGTTGCTATAAAACATGAAGATTTATTGCTTTTGGAAGTTGATGTCTTAATTCCGGCGGCGAAAGAAGATGTAATTACACAAAAAAACGCAAACGAAATTAAGGCAAAAATAATTGTAGAAGGCGCAAATGGTCCGGTTTCTTCAGATGCTGATCAGATTTTGCATGAGAACAATGTTTTGGTTGTTCCGGATATTTTGGCAAATGCCGGCGGGGTAACGGTTTCTTATTTTGAATGGCTTCAGAATTCGCTTTTAGAATCCTGGAGAATTCACCAAATCAATACGCGTCTCGAAGATATTTTGGAAAAAGGTTTTGAAACTGTTTTCAGGATTGCTGCAAAACACAACGTAACGCCACGTATTGCGGCTTATATCATCGCTTTGCAAAAAGTTGCCGATACGCAATCTGTAAAAGAAGTGGCTTTGAGTGCGCCAAAATTCAAACAGAATTAAGAACTGTGAGTTAATTTTCAAACATATAGAAACATAGATCTTTAATTTTTAATTCTCAATTTTTAATTTGAAAAAAAGCTATGTTTCTATGTGTTTAAAAAATATTAAAGAGATTGTAATTACTTGTATTATGAATCAAAAAAGTAATTTTTAAAATGGAACATATTAATTTTCTAGCGTTTGCTATGCCTGCGTTTTTCATTTTTTTGTTTTTGGAATATAAACTGGCACAGCGCAAAAAAAGACCTGAGATTTTCAATTATGAAAGCTCTGTTTCGAACATTAGTATTGGTATTGCCGAAAGATTAATCAATCTTTTTGTAGCCGCAAGTTTTTATCAACTCTATTATTTTATCTATAATAATTATCGATTTTTTGATATTCCAAGCAATGTATTTGTCTGGTTTGCCTTAATTCTCGCGACCGATTTTGTCTGGTATTGGTACCACAGACTAGGTCATGAAGTCAATTTTTTCTGGGCGGCGCATATTGTACATCATCACAGTGAAGAATTTAATTTTACGGCTGCAGCCAGAATTACTACTTTTCAGGCGGTTGTACGAACCGGCTTTTGGTGCATTCTTCCACTTGTTGGTTTTCATCCTACAATGGTAATCACGATGCTTATTGTTCACGGCGCCTATTCCTTTTTTACACATACACAGCTTATTGGCAAAATAAAATGGTTAGAATATGTTTTTGTAACGCCATCCGTTCATGGTGTTCATCACGCCTCTGACGAGAAATACCTGGATAAAAATTACGGAGATATGTTTACTTTTTGGGATCGTATTTTTGGAACTTTCCAGGAAGAAGAAGAAAAACCAAAATACGGATTAACGCATCCGCTAAAAAGCTACAGTTTCCTTTGGCAGCACTTTCATTATTATTTTGAAATATATGAATTATGGAAACGTTCTTCAGGATTTAAAGCCAAATGGAAAGCCGTTTTTGGAAGTCCCGCACACATGGATCAGGACATTCGACCGATATTAGAAAAACGCTTTTTGCAGGACAAAAGTAATCCGCACCAAAGGTTACGATTCCGTAATTATCTTTATATCCAATTGGGAATCTGTACTTTATTTCTAACTGTTTTTACTTATTATTTTGACTTTTTAAACCTCTTTGATAAGATTTTTGTGTTGACTTTTATTCTGATAACGTTAGTCAACTGTGGTGCTTTATTAGAACAGCGCAGATGGATTTATTATCTGGAATATGGAAGAATTTTTATCGTAAGCAGTTATTTTTTATACGAAGAAGATTTAACGGCATTTTTGTTTGTTCCGCTGGCGATTATGATTTTTGCAGAACAATTGTTTTCGTTGAGCAAACGTTATCAAAATGTAGTATTGCAATTGGAATCAGAATAAAAATAGGCCACAGATGACGCGGATGATACGGATTATCACAGATTTTTTATTGTATAAATTTGTATGATCTGGGCAGAATAAAATTATGAAGATTGCCACGAATTCACGAATTTTTATACATGCAGATGTAACAATAATTCGTGAATTCGTGGCGTTTTTTTGACACAGATTAAAATGTTTTTTCTAATCTGTGCCAATCTGTTCTAACCCGTTCAATCCGTGGGCAAAAAACAAATTGTTTTAAAATTCGTGAATTCGTGGCGTTTTTTTTGACACAGATTAAAATGTTTTTTCTAATCTGTGCCAATCTGTTTTAACCCGTTCAATCCGTGGGCAAAAAATTAAATTGTTTTAAAATTCGTGAATTCGTGGCGTTTTTTTTGACACAGATTAAAATGTTTTTTTCTAATCTGTGCCAATCTGTTCTAACCCGTTCAATCCGTGGGCAAAAAATTAAATTGTTTTAAAATTCGTGAATTCGTGGCGTTTTTTTTTGACACAGATTAAAATGTTTTTTTCTAATCTGCGTCAATCTGTTTTAACCCGTCCAATCCGTGGGCAAAAAATCATATCGTTTTAATCGCCATAATTTTCTCTTCAAAAGTATCTTTAAAATCTGATTTACTTTTGATTCTTGTTTTATACGTATAAATTGTAGCTACAGAAAGTTCCAGAAATTCTGCCATTTGACTACTGTCCTGAATCCCTAATCGATACAAGGCAAAAATGCGGAGTTCGGTATTTAAAAGTTCTCCTTTTTTAACGATGCATTTATGATCATTTGGAAATAAATTATTAAAATCGGTCACAAAAGTGGGAAATAATTTTAGGAAGATTTCATCAAATTGATGGAAGAGATTTTCCCGTTCTTCCTTTACATTATAACGCTTTAAACTCGCGATAACTTCATCTGTCTTCTTGGTGATAATTTTATGAAGCGTACTTTTCTGTATGTGATCAATTTTATTAATAAACGCCGATGTCGCCTTAATAAAATACGTAATATATTCTTCCTTAATTGCATTGGCTTCGCTTAAACTCACATTCATTTCCTGCAATTGCGCGTAGGAAGAAGCCATTATTTTACGGGCTTTATTCTTTTCTTTTAATTGTTTAAAGATGATAATCAGAAACAAAATAATAATCAAAGTCAGAATCGTTAACAGAATAATAATTCTTTCCAGTTTGTCATTTTTATCTTTTACATTATTCAGTTGTGCTTTTTCTATAATAGGCAAAATCGACGAAATTTCAATTTTTCTATGTCTTGCATTATAAAAAGTAGCATCGTCCATTGCGATATTAATGTACTCATTTGCCTTTTCTAATTCTCCCATTTTAAAGAGTTCGTTGGCGAGATTTCGCAACGCTGTAGTTTCTTTGGTCGCATTTTTAACATCTGCAATAGCCGCAAGTGCGAGATAATAAATCGCTTTTTTGGTATATCCTCTCTCCGAATAAATGTAGCCAAGACTCGAAGTTGCGATTCCGTAGTAATCCGGAGGCAAATTGTAGTTGTTTATCCAATAGCTAAAGGCAAATTCGGCGCCACGCCAATCTTGTTGTTTTAAGCGTTTTAAACTTTCTGCTGCCCAATATTCGTTGCTGTTGGTTCCAATTAATTCTAATGCTTTTTTCAGGAAATGATTTCCTTGTTGCACGTAATGAATATTAAAACGCTGGTCTTTATTATAATCGGCGAGATCATAATAAGCACGGGCTTTTATAGAATAATATTCGAATTTATTTTTCTGGTCGAGTTTTTGGTCATCGATAACATTCAAAGTGTCAATCGCTTCCTTAAATAATCCGGAGGAAAGCAATACGAAACCTTCTTTAATTCGGCTTTTAGCCAAAAACTTCGGATCTTTTAAAACAATGGCTTTGATTTTTGCTTCTTCCAGATAATAATAAGCAGAATCGTATTTAAAGGATTTATATTCTTCAAACAACGACATATAACAATTATACAATTGCTCGTTGTTTTGGTTCAAAGTAAATTTTGAAACGTCTTTTTTTATGGCCGCAATTTTATGATATTTCTTTTTTAAATAAACTTCCTTTTTCAGAAGCACTTTATCCAATTCTTCCAACACAGGATTTTTCTCTTTCGCAGCCAGAGAAAAACCTGCAATAAAAAATACAGAATCAATAGTATTCGCATAGTGTTTTGGTTAGGTAAAGTTAGTTTTTGATTTGTAGTTGTTAATTGGTTGATTCAGAATAATTTTAAAAGAGTTGATGATTGAGCAACTTTAAAATTAGCTTTTTGTATTTAAAAATGTGTGATTTATAAAGTCAAATCACTCTTAAATGTTAAAAGTAGTCTAATAATTTGCAATTATACAATAAAAAGCAATTATATATATGCATAGTGAAAAAAATACATGCATAAATTTAGATATTGTCATTATTACCATTAAAAAAACCTATAATTTGATCTAAACAACGTCTTGATTTTTTGAATCGTTACAAGATTATAAAATATTGATTATTAGATTTTTGACTTCTTATTAACTCAAAATATATCTTGATTTTTCTCAGATGTTTTTTTTTAGATTTATTTAACATCTAGTTTCGTTCTGTCTTTAAGAAGACAAAAAAACTAACGAAACAAACCACAAATTTATGAAATGTAAAAGTATTTATTGGTTAGCTGTTTTGATGTGTTTCATGGCCATTGGTTGTGATAATACAGAAGACGGAAGCTACGTTGATCCGATTACCCTTTACGAGAAAGTAAACGGAAATTGGGGATTAACAAATTTGAAAATGGTTGATGAATCTGCTAAGGCAAATGCCATCGAACCAAGTGAACAAAACTTGAGTACGTATTTTAACTACGAAGATTTTAAGATCAAATTTAACGTAGATGAAAATAGGAACCCAACAAGTTATGAAGTTCTGGGAGACGTTCCTCCATTGTTTGCCAAAACAGGATTTTGGAGATTAAGTTCAGATTTTCAGCCTACTAATGCAAGCGGTCCGGTTCGAATTTATTTGTACAGCGACGCTCAGAAAACGCAAAAAACAGACGAACTCAGACTGACTTCGGTTCCTGGAAACAACGACGAAATGGAACTTCAATTAGTGCATTCTTCAGGCGGAATTGCCTTTGTATCTTATGTATTCAAATTAAATGCTATTAACTAAAAGTAATATGAAAAAATTTCTATATACAATTTTACTTGCCCTTTTAATGGCTCCGAATTTTACGCAGGCTCAGGAAGCCGCGGGAGCTGTGGGACCAATATCATCGTTTCCCGTAGTTTATAAATATGATGAGCAGGTTACGTGGTATTTTGACATGTCAGGATCAACTTTTACCGAAAACGAAGATCTGTATATGTGGATGTGGTCACCATCTGAACCGGATGCGGGCAACTGGGAAAACTCTTCTGATTTTGCAAAACTGCATTATGAAGGCAATAAAGTATGGAGTTTTACTTTAACTCCAACCGTTTATTTCTCCAGAACGGTGGCACAAATTACGGCAAGCGACGGATTTTGGTTTCGTTTAAAAAACAAAAACGGATCTAAACAAAGTGAAGTTGCCAATGTAACTTACACTGATTTCTCTTCGTTTTACACTGCAAATGAGTTAATCAGATCATACCCAACAAAACCAACAATTGATAAACCGGTTAGTATTTTATTCAATTCAAACTTAAAAGATGGCTTTGCCGGAGTTCCAAGTGTGCATTTCCACAGTGGATTAAACGATTGGGCGGTTAAACAGGAATATCAGGCATGGCTTCCGGAAGTATCTGAAAAAACAAAACTGAAAGATCTTGGAAATGGTTTTTACAGAATGGATTTGATTCCACAAGAATATTATAATCCTGAGCCTGGCTTTGTTATGGAAAACATTACGTTTCTGTTTGTAGCAAAAGACTGGACAACGAATTCTGGTGATCAGATTATTTATGCAGGAGCTTATGAGCCGCCACCACCGCCGGTATTTGGATTTTTTCCTTTGCAAATTAGCCAAAAAGATTTTCTGGGTATGTACAGAAAAAACAACGAACCGGGCGTAAACAAATTAATGTACACGATTACAGCCGGAAGCAAAATAATTGCGGGTGAGTTTTCAGGCGGAACTGCTGAAATAAAAGGATTTGTCAATTTGGTTTCAGAGCTTCAGGGAATTCCGAATTTAAATGAAATTCATGTTTTGGTCAAAGACAATAAAGACAAAACAATTTCGGACACTACGATTCCGCTTAAAACTTTAGACAAATAACTATCAAACCAAACACCAATTCTAATGAATAGTAAAAATAAAAAAATAGTCCTGCATCAAATGTGGACTACTAAATCGGTGGTATTCATGATTTTCATGCTTTTCCTTTCGGCAGGAATATTTGCGCAGGGAAAAAGAAAGTATCAGGAACCGTTTATGACAATACAGGAAGTGTTTTGCCGGGAGCTTCGATTATTGAAGTAGGTACAAAAAACGCAACCACAACAGATTTTGACGGGAAATTTTCGCTGGATGTAGCCGTAGGAGGTTCCATCGAAGTTTCGTTTATAGGTTCATCAACACAAAAAGTTCAGATCACTTCAGCTTCATCCAATATCGATGTTCGTTTGCAAAATGACGGATATCAACTGGCAGAAGTTCAGGTCGTTTCTGTGGGATATGGAACGCAGAAAAAATCAGATTTAACCGGGGCCATTTCGACCGTTGGTGCAGATGATTTGGTAAAAGGAACAATTTCTTCAACAGAACAGGTTTTACAGGGAAAAGTAGCGGGATTGAATGTAATTCGTCCTTCTGGAGATCCTGCAGCGGGCTCTACTTTGCGCTTGCGCGGAGGAACCTCTTTAACGGCAAGCAACAGTCCGCTTATTGTAGTTGACGGAATTGCGGGCGTTGATATCAATGTCGTTCAGCCTTCAGATATTAAATCGGTAGACATTCTTAAAGATGCTTCGGCGACAGCCATATACGGTTCAAGAGGAGCAAACGGAGTAATTATTATTACCACAAAATCAGGTACAAAAGGCGTTTCTGTTACCTACAGCGGTTTATCAAGCGTAGGTTATGTAGCTGATAATTTAGATCTTTTATCGGCAAACCAATGGAGAGCACAAGTTCGTCAAACCGGAAATATGGACGCTGTTGATTACGGCGGAAATACCAACTGGCAAAAAGAAATCGAGCAAGTTGCCATTTCGCAATCGCATACTTTAAGCATCAATTCTGGTAAAACAGACAGCGGTTTTAGAGCGTCAATTTCGTACTTAAATAATGAAGGTGTTATTAAAACAAGCGGTCTGGAAAGAATTAGCGGAAACTTAAACGCCTACCAATATCTTGGAGACAACAAAGCCGTAAAATTTGATATGGGATTATTTGCCAATATCGATAAATGGCACCCAATTGATTACAGAATTTTTGAGCGTTCATATAACCTGAACCCAACAATTCCGGTTTATGATGCAAACGGAGATTTTTCTTCTGTAGGCGGAAATATCTACGAAAATCCGGTGGAGATTTTAACCAACAGAACAGTTGATAACGAAAGACACAGACTTTTAGGTTATTTTAAAACTGAAGTAAAATTCCTGAATGATTTCTTAGCAGTTGCCAATATTTCATTAGAACATAATGCCATGCAGGGAAGTACATACAAACCTTCGTACGCTGTTATGGAAGGAAGAACGGAAGGCGGTTATGCTCAAAAAACCTATGCAGAATATACCAATGCACAAGGAGAATTGTATGTAAATTATAATAAAACTATTGACAAACACAATATTAGTGCGCTTGCAGGATATTCATATCTTGAAAATATTTACAATGGTTTTGGTGCACAGCGTTCCGGTTTTGTAACTGATGCTTTTGGTTATAATAATTTAGGAGCAGGTTACAATTATCGTTTGGGCGATGTGTACTCCTACAAAGGAAAATCCAATTTAGTTTCGTTTTATGCGCGTGCCAATTACGGTTACGACAGCAAATATTTGTTGACTGCAACGGTAAGACGTGACGGTTCTAGCCGTTTTGGAGAAAACAATAAATGGGGAACTTTCCCATCTGCATCTGCAGCGTGGAGAATTTCTAACGAAGATTTTATGACTTCGTCTAAAGATTGGTTGGGAAATTTAAAACTAAGAGTAGGTTGGGGAATTACCGGTAATCAGGACGGAATTGGTGAATATAAATCACTTTCGATCTTAGGAGTGGGTAACGACAGTTATTATGATCCTGTTACAGGAACGTGGAGTTTGGC
The DNA here is from genome assembly GCF_979258275.1 of Flavobacterium sp. AC274. Taxonomy (NCBI): domain Bacteria; kingdom Pseudomonadati; phylum Bacteroidota; class Flavobacteriia; order Flavobacteriales; family Flavobacteriaceae; genus Flavobacterium; species Flavobacterium sp. AC274. The sequence continues at coordinate 2,876,603 of NZ_OZ409852.1, forward strand.
TTATTCTCCAAAACAAAACCCAAATCCTGATTTAAAATGGGAATCTACAGAACAAGTAAACGTGGGTATAGACTTTAGTTTATTTAATAGAATTACAGGTTCATTCGAATGGTATTCTAAAACGACAAGAGATTTATTATATACGTATGAAGTGCCACAACCACCTTATTTAGTGGGTAATATGTTGGCAAACGTTGGTGAAATGTCAAACAAAGGAGTTGAGCTTACGCTGAATGCAGACATCATAAAAGGGGATAAATTTACCTGGGATGCGAATTTGACTTTAGGACACAATGTTCAAAAAATCGAAAAACTATCAAACCCAACCTATAAAACAGATGTAATTTACAGCGGATCTCTACACGGATTAGCGGGTATGTCAGGACAATATTCTCAAATTATTGCCGAAGGATATCCGGTTGGAACTTTCTGGGGATTTGAAAGTGCAGGACTTGGCGCCGATGGAAAAATGTTGTACTACAATGCTGCCGGAGAAAAAGTTTTAGACGACGTTTTGGTAGATGCAGATAAAAGAGATTTAGGTAATATTCAGCCGGATTTGACTTTAGGTATCGGAATGAATTTTACTTATGGAAATTTTGATTTAGGAATTTCTGGTTACGGAATGTTTGGTCAAAAAGCATTAAATGCCACAAACATGATGTTAAACGACCCAAACAGATTACCGGCTTTTAATGTTCCTGATGATTTCCTGAATACAGGTATTACTTCTGCACCAAAATACTCAAGTTACTGGATCGAAGATGCTTCTTTCTTTAGACTTCAAACGGTTTCTGTTGGATATACATTGCCATTGAAATTAAAAGGTTCAAAATTGAGAATGTATTTAATGGGCGAAAATCTTGCCGTGTTTACAAAATACAAAGGTGTTGATCCTGAAATTGGTCTAAATGCACAAGACGGAATCAACCAAACCGGAGTAATGGATTTAACCGGATTGGCAGCGCCTGGAATTGACAGATATAACAATTATCCTAGACCAACTACCATTTCTGTTGGATTAAATTTCACGTTTAACAATTAAGCGAATTAACTCAAAAATATAAAAAATGAAAATCAAAATAACAGCAGTACTATTGATGAGCATGCTTTTTACGATATCATGTACAAACTTAGATGAAGATTTGTACGATAGAGTAGAAGACGGAAACTTTGGGAATACGCCAAAAGAAATTGATGCATTGGTTGGTGGCGCTTATTCTTCTTTAAGAGGATTTGCAGACGGAATTTCAAACAATTACCCAACTTGCGAATATGTTTTCTTTTTGAACGAAACCGTTTCAGATGAAGCCACGATTCCAACAAGAGGAACAAACTGGTACGACGGCGGCCAATATCAGGATGCACAAAAACACACCTGGAAACCAGACAATCGTATGATTCTTTCGGCATGGCGTTATAATTATACCGGAATAGCAAAGATCAATTCGATCATTTATCAAATCGACAAATCGTCATTGACAGATGCTGCAAAAGCACCAATTTATGCCGAATTAAAAGCGTTGAGAGCGTATTACTATTACAATCTTCTTGATATGTTTGGGAATGTGCCAATCGTAGTTAATTTTGAAGATACTTCGTTGCCGTCAAATTCTACCAGAAAACAGGTTTATGATTTTGTAGAAAAAGAATTGCTGGATGCACTTCCGCATTTAACTTCGAATGTAGTGTATTCTAAATTTACTAAAAATGTAGCGTATTCGTTATTGGCAAGATTGTATTTAAATTCAGAAGCATTCGTTGGAACACCGCGTTGGCAGGATTGTATCGACATGTGCCAAAAAGTAACGGGTTATACATTAGCACCTGATTTTTTGCCAATTTTGCGACACAAAATGAAAAATCTCCAGAAATTATTTTTGCAATTCCGTACGATTCAAAAGCTGGAACTGTTGGAAATTATATGAGTTCAATGTCATGTCATTATTTGCATAAATTAACGCTTTCTGCTATTGGAGATTATCCTTGGAGTGCCAACGGAATGTGCGCACAGCCAGGCGTTTTCTCTGCATTTGAAGCAACTGATAAAAGAAGAAAATGTATGGTGGCCGGAGATCAGATCAATTTAGCCACCGGGCAAGTGATTATGATGGATAACGGAGAACCTTTAACCTATACTGAAGCCGTGACAAGCGTTGCCGATGCTAAAGAAAATGAAGGTGTTCGTTTGGGGAAATACGAAATGAAAGCGGGCGAAATGTGGGAACGTGATCACGATCTTGTTGTAATTCGTTATGCCGAAATTTTGATGATGCAAGCCGAATGTTATGTTCGTTTAGGATCTGCAGATTTAGCAAAACCATTTTTACAGCAAATTGCAACTCGCGCCGGAACAGAATTACCAGCTACGATTGATCTTGCTTATGTCGATAAGGAATTGCTTCGCGAATTTACTTTTGAAGGAAGAAGAAGAACAGATAACATTCGTTTTGGAACTTTCTTCGATTCATGGTGGGAAAAAGGAGCGACAGAAAAATACAGAGCGATTTTCCCAATTCCGAGTACTGTGATGACTACAAATAAAAACCTTAATCAGAATCCCGGATATCCTGTAAACTAGATTCTGGAATGTCAGTCTTCCATGTTGGTTAGTCGTGGAAGGCTGACATCTTTTATTGTTTTTTTACAGATTAAAAGGATTTTTTTCACGCAGATTTGGCAGATTAAGCAGATTTATTTTATCTGTGTGAATAGTTTTTGTTTCACGCAGATTCTGCAGATTAAAGCAGATTAAAAAAGATTTAATTTAATTAAAAGATCTGCGGAATCTGCTCAAATCTATTTTAAATCTGCGTGAGATAATTTTAGCCAAAGATTAACTTGATTAAAAAATCTGTAATAATCTTTTAATCAGGCAAAAAAAATCAGCTCAATCTGCCAAATCTGCGTGAGAAAATTAAGTGGCAAAAAAACAAAACAAACAACACATCAATATGAAAAGATATATCACATTATTGTTTTTTGGGATTTTGAATATTTTAATCGCCGCCGGTTGCAGCAGCGATGATAAAGGTTCAGATAAACCTACAGAACCAGAAGTTATTGCGCCCATTGCGATTGAAAAAACAAATAGCACCAAAATTTACGTGCACTACATGCCTTGGTTTGAAACCAACGAGAGCAGTGCCGACAAAAAATGGGGATATCACTGGACAATGGCCAACAAAAATCCGAACACGATAGGCGCAAACAATCGCAGAGAAATTGCATCGTATTATTATCCACTAATTGGTCCTTACCATTCAGGCGATAAAAATGTGATCGAAAACCATTTATTACTAATGAAATACTCCGGAATTGATGGTGTTTTAATCGATTGGTACGGCACTTATGATGTTTTTGATTACAGAATGGTTAAAGAAAACACAGAACAATTAATTGCCATGCTTGATAAAGTTGGTTTAGAATATGCCATCGTTTATGAAGACAGAGTAACCAAAAGCGCTGTTGATGCCGGAAAAGCAATTTCGGTTACCGCAGCTGCAAAAACCGATTTGGCTTATATGGAGAAAAATTATTTTGATGATGCAAACTACATCAAAGTAAACGGAAAACCATTGTTGCTAAACTTCGGACCAATTGTATTGCAAACACCAGCAGAATGGACAAACGTTTTTAACACCATAACAACAAAACCTACTTTTGTCACCCTTTGGGATCAATCTGTAGAGGCTGGAGTAAATGCTTCTGGAGAATATGCGTGGGTGTATAAAGACAATTCTTACCTGACGAATTTTTATACCAATACAAAACCAAAACTAAATGTTGCAATAGGAAGTGCTTATCCCGGTTTTAAAGATTTTTATGCCGAAGGCGGGGGCGGAGCAGCGATTGGATGGACAATTGAACATAACAATGGAGCGACTTTGGATGAAACTTTAGCTTTGGCTAAAAATGCCAACCTAAACTTTTTGCAATTAATTACTTGGAACGACTTTGGCGAAGGAACAATGTTTGAACCAACGGTAGAATTTGGTTATACGTATATCGAAAAAGTAAAAGCTTTTGCCGGAGTAAAAAACACCGAATCGGTTTTTCCTGAAATCAGTAAAATGTACAATTTAAGAATCGAAAAGAAAAGCAATGCTGATGTACAGCAAAAATTAGATGAGGCTTTTAATTATTTTGTTTCTGCACAGCCTGCAAAAGCAAAACAATTGATAAATGAAATTAAATAAAGAGTTGTAATTAATACAATTAAATAATGAAAAACATAAAATATAGATACTGTTTAATTGCTTTAGCGTCGATATTGATTTACGCGTGCAGTGCTGGTACTAAAAAAACATACACAATCAGTTCGCCTGGAAAAACGACCCAATTGGTTTTTGAATTAACTGTTTCCGGTCAGCCGCAATACAGTTTTTCTTCGAATGGGAAATCGGTTATTGAGCCGTCTTTGATGGGTTTTGAATTTCAGGGAATCCAGAAAATGACAGAAGGTTTTGAAGTGGTTTCCACCGAAGAAAAAACGTCTGACGAAACCTGGGAACAACCTTGGGGCGAATTCAAAAAAGTTCGTGACCACCACACCGAATTGATTGTTCATTTGAAAGAAACAAAAGGAGAAGAACGTTTGGTTGATATTATTTTCAGGGTTTTTGATGATGGTGTAGGATTTCGCTATTTCTTTCCGAAACAGCCTCATTTAAACAAAGTGAAAATTGCTGATGAAGCAACGCAGTTTACTTTTAAATCAGAAAATGATGTTTGGTGGATTCCTGTTCACAGAGAAAACAGTTATTATGAAAGTACGTATCGCAAAACGCCTGTTAGTAAAACAGATACTATAAACACGCCGGCCACTTTTGAAACCAAAGAAAAATTATTTGTAGCGATTCATGAAGCCAATTTGACTGATTTTGCTTCAATGACTTTATTAAAAGTAAATAATAAACAATACAAAAGCGAATTAGTACCGTGGAAAGATGGTGTAAAAGTATATGCCGAAACGCCTTTTGCAACGCCATGGAGAACCATTATTGTAGGCAATAATCCAGGAGATTTGACAACTTCTACGATCATGCTGAATTTAAATGATCCTTCAAAAATTGATGATCTTTCGTGGATAACACCTTCAAAATATATTGGAATCTGGTGGGGAATGCATTTGGAAAAATTCACGTGGGGACAAGGTCCAAAACACGGTGCAACAACTAAAAACACCAAAGAATACATTGATTTTGCTGCAAAAAACAATTTCGACGGTGTTCTTGTCGAAGGCTGGAACGAAGGCTGGGATGGCGACTGGACTGCCGACGGATCTGCATTTAGTTTCGTAAAACCGTATCCTGATTTTAATCTGGAAGAAATTACAAAATATGCCGCCATGAAAAATGTTCGTTTAATTGGTCATCACGAAACTGCCGGAGCCACAAAAAACTACGAAAGCCAGTTGGAAGACGCTTTTAAATTGTATCAAAAAATGGGCGTAAATACCGTGAAAACCGGTTACGTAAACAAATATCTGGACAAAAAAGAATGGCACGACAGCCAATACGGAGCGCGTCATTACAGAAAAGTAATGGAAACAGCTGCGAAATATCACATCATGATCGACAACCACGAACCTATAAAAGGAACAGGTTTACAGCGTACGTATCCAAACTTTATGTCGCAAGAGGGTGGAAGAGGTCAGGAATACAACGCGTGGTCTGTAGATGGCGGAAACACGCCGGAACATTTAACAACTTTGCCTTTTACAAGAATGCTTTCCGGACCGTTTGATTACACGCCTGGGAATTTTAATTTTGATTATAAAACGCCATCCGGAGCGCGCGTGCAGACGACTTTGGCAAATCAATTGGCATTATATGTGATAGTTTTTAGTCCCTTGCAAATGGCTTCAGACTTGCCGGAGAATTATGAAGGGAAACCGGAATTTCAGTTTGTAAAAGAAGTTCCTTGTAATTGGTCAGACACAAAAGTTTTAGATTCTAAAATTGGAGAATACACCACAATTGCCCGCAAAGACTGGGACGAGAAAAACTGGTATTTGGGTTCTATAACAAACAGTAATGCCAGAGATCTTAAAGTAGCATTATCATTTTTAGATGCAGGAAAAGAATACGAAGCCGAAATTTATGCCGATGGAGCAGGAGCAAACTACAAAACGAATCCGTATCCGGTAGCGATTTCAAAACAAAAAGTAAATAGTAAAACAGTTTTAGATATTAAACTCGCAGCTGGCGGAGGAACAGCTATAAAATTTTCTCCAGTCGAGAAATAAAATAAGTTAATTGAGTTAAGTTTGATCAATGAACCCGGCATCTTTAGAAAAAGGTGTTGGGTTTATTTTTTCTGGAAATTGTATTATAAGTTGATTTTAAAATAAATCAACGTTTTATTCCTCAATTCTATTAATAGTACATACGAAGTAAATCGGCTGCATAAGGATGATATAAAATCATTTCGATCATGCTTGTTTGAAGTTGTGCCTCTCGTGCATAAGCAAACATTTTTTTCATAATCTTTTACAGCAGTTTCTATAGTTTCAAATTTTCCATTAGTTAGATTATCGCATAAAATCAATGCATCTGTCATCCCTATATTAGCACCTTGCCCTGCGTAAGGAGGCATAATATGGGCAGCGTCTCCAATAAGTGTCATTGGCAGAGGACGTTTATCTTTCCAGGATTTTTCTAACGGCATTTTCATTGTTGATCCTTTTACAAAAGTAGATGTTGACCGGAATAATTCATGGTAACATTCGTGCCAGTCAGCACATCTGTTTGATAAAAAATTAATAATGAATTCCGTATCTTTAAAGTCTAATTCATTTTCATCAACCCATCCTTCAGGTTTTTCAAAAGACAAAGCATAAGTCAGGATATTGTCATTCTGTGGATTTACAACTAATACATTACTTTGGCATGGAGCCAATAGCAAATTGTTATTAAAAAGTTGATAGTATAATGGACATTTTATTTCTGGTTCAAATACATTTCCCATTATAATAAAACTTCCTGTATATTCTGTTTGGGCATCTGTAATATATTTTCTAAGTGCAGACATTCCTCCATTAGCTCCTATAACAAAATCTGCGGTTGCATATTTTCCATCTTCAAATTGCAAAAGCCATTTCCCATCGTCTTCTTTAAGGTTGGTAAATTTTCTATCCCAAACTACTGTATCAACAGTTAAACTTTCAAACAATATTTGCCTTAAATGGTTTCTGTTTATTTCAGGATTAGCATTCTGCTCTTTGGCTGTCGTTTGTCTGGCGAATAATATTTTACCTTGTTTGTTAGTAACAATTTTTCCCATAGGAAGACCCATTTCGAAATATCGTTCTAATAATCCTGCTTTTTTCATGGCTTTTTGTCCTGAATCTTTATATAAATTCAGCGTACTGCCTGTGATTCTTGTCTGCGAATCTTTATCTCTTTCGTAAACAGTTACATCGATTCCTTTTTGTTGTAGTAATTTAGCCATTATGAGACCAACAGGTCCTGCACCAATGATGGCTATCTTTTTATTTTTTAAAATCATATGCTTTGTGTACTTTACTTATTCATGAGATTATTAACATCAATTTTCTTTATTTTAAAATAAAAAATGGATCAAATCTAAATACAAAACACCAACAGAAATGGTTTAAATGAATTGTAAGTTTTAGAGTTTGTTAATTGAGGTTATAAAAACTAGTGTTTATAAAGCTTAACATGATTTCCAAAGGTATAGGCTGCTGTTAAAGTTGGGCCATTGTAACCCCATTTTAAATATCCGTTTAGTCTCTCTCTTACGGTATCAATTTTAAAATTAAGTCCTGTGTATCCGGCTGTTAAACTGAAGTTTTTGTGTACATTATATAATAGAGATAAATTATAACTCAGAATTCTACCGTCGATATTGTCAATTTTTATGGCGAGGTAATTGGCATTTACATAAAGACCAAAGCGTTCTCCCAGAACAAATTCTCCCCAAACTCCAACATCCGGTAATGGTGCAGTAAAATTAAAACTATCTCTATATTCAACACTCTGTCCTTCTCCTTCAAGACGTAGACCTAAATCTACAAACATAACGTGTGATCCTATTAATAAACCGGCTTCGTATTTTGGTTTAGATAAAAAGGCATATCCATAAGCGATTCTTGCAATCTGAACATTAAAAAAGGCAGTTATTCTGGCATCTATATTATACGTGTGATCGCCAAAAGTAATATCTCTTTCTAAAGTTTTTGATGAATTTCTGTCTAAATTAAAATACTCAAAACCTAGTCTTGATCTTCTTGAAATACGCCACTCGAATGTTGATAAAAATGACACGCTCGATTTTGAAAATCCTAAATCGTCTTCAAGATCTATCTCGGTTGCTGTATCGGTACTATTTCTTCCAACCTGAACCTGTGTGTTGTTTAAAGGAAAAAATGCTCCTGCAGTAAATTTAAATCGTCTGGCGTGCCAGAGCAATTCATTGACATCATAATCCTGAAGATCTTCTAAATTATTATTATTTTGTAAAGTAGGTAAAGTGGTTTCAGCAGGAATTTCGGCTGTGGTTTGTGCCTGAGCTGAAAACCAAAAAAGGGAAATAACCAACAAAGAAAATAATTTTTTCATAGGATTGTTTTTTAGGTTTATTGACAAAAATTAGCAATTAAAGTTAACAAAAAAAAACGTTCTTCTTACTTTTTTTATTTTATTATTTTTTAGATTTATTTGATTATCAGTATTGTATATTTTATTTTGTAAAAATAAAGATACTTTTGTGTTTTTTTTGGTGAATTAATTTTGTAAGAATGTTTAAAAAGCTGAAATATTTTTTTGTGAATACTGAATGTCGCGTGAGGGATAGGAGCAAGCTACCGAAGTAGCGCGGATAGCCCGACAGCATCCCGATGAGGGGCGAATAACCGCAATGTAAATTTGCCCCCTTATCGGGATGGTGGCACGCCCAGATTGTTAAGATACTGAGAGTTGATCGTATTTTTGATTTACATTTTGGTTAGTTCAAAAAAAAGCCTCTAAAAGAGACTAATGGAAAGTTGGTTTTGTTAGACGCGATTATAATCGCCTCGCCAGTGAACAATTGCCTTTTTGATGGCGTTGCCGGAGAGGTTATTTTTGATGGCATCGTCGATTAAACCAAGCAGTTCGTTGTCTGGCGCAAAACGCAGGGCAAATAATTGATCGTCGGTTAATTTGTATTCAAATTCTTCTAATCTTTTTCCGGTTAGTGTAAAATAGCGATAACGAAGCTCTAATCTAACAATTCTGTTTTGGAGAGTAATTGCATAATGCTGGCGAAGCATAAAAGCAAGACAGAACAAAAAAATAAAGCAGACACATATAAATGTCCAGATTAATTTATCGTTTGTGGTGCAGACAAAATATATACTTCCTGTCAAAAATGCGATTAAAACAGGATAATAAATAAAATGATGCCATGAATAAAACCTAATATGGTTTGAATATGTTTGAATTTTCATGATTTCTTCTGCATTAAATATTAGTGTTAAATTAATAAAAGCTATTCAATAAAGAATAGCTTTTATTTAAAAATAAACTAACAACCAATATTTTATAATCTAATTCCCTGGCAATAATTTATAAGTAGTGAGTCCATATAAATTAAAAGGATTAATTATTTTAAATATCTTAAAACCTTTGGTAAAATTATCTTAGAAGCTGTCCTTTTTTGTTACATTTTAAAATGATTTTATTATAGAATTCAAATATTGGCTTTAAATCAAGGTTTCAATAATTTTCCATTCCTCTAATTTTGACTGAAAAGTTTTACTCGCATTGGCAGGACTTGATGATGGTAAGGTAATTAAGTTATATTCTTTTTGAAGAGGAACGTATTTTTTAAAAAAAGCCGCCGCTTTTTGTCCATTAAAAAGTATGGTTTTTATGTTAGGGTGACTTTTTAAGAAAGTTTCAAAATCATTGGCAATTTCATTTTTTATGGCACTGTCCAGACTTCCCACTCGTTCGCAAAATTGCAAAACATCCCAAAGTGCTATTTTATTTTTTTGCAAAAGTGCTTTTTTGGTTGGATAGTCATCTGAAAAATCTTCTTTTAAAATAGTGAACATAAATTTCCAGAAATTATTTTGTTTATGACCGTAATATTGATTGAGTTCTAATGATTTAGTGCCGGGCATTGTGCCTAAAATCAAAATATTAGCATCATTTGAAGTTATGGGAGCGAAAGAAAAACTTTTCATTTTGTATTGCTTATTTAGAGGAAAAAATCTTAAATATTAGAATAATCATTTAGAGGTAATTATAAAACAAATTACAAAAATTATATAACATTTTCGGAAGGTCATTAAACGAACTTTGACAGATAGATTTTTAAGGAAATCCAACGTCTAAAAGAAATGTTTCTGTTTCTAAAAGTTTCTCAAAAATCTATTAAAAATAGAATGTAGAATTTTTAAAATCCACGCAAAATGAAAATAGTAACTATAAATACAGAGAAAATCGAAAATATTTTTGATGAGTTAACTTTAAATGTAGGCGGAAAAGTAACTTTCGATTTAGATGAATATACTTTGGAAGTCAATAATAGTTTTGCAAAAGGATCTATTACCGGTGCTTCATTCAATGATGATATTTCGTATGTGCAGTTTGATATGACTTTTTCTGCCGATGTTCGAATGAATATCTTAAACTTAAAATCGTCTCCGGTTTATTTTGCCTATTGTTCTAAAGGTAATTTATCTCATAGTTTTGGAATTACGGGTGAAGAAAGAAAATTGAAAACGTTTCAAACAGCAATTCTTTCTTCTAAACAAGATCAGGAACATGTTTTGTTTTTTGAAAAAGATAAGAAAACAAAATTTACTTTGATTATTGTGGGAACTCACGCAACTGTTAATCAAACTCATTCATTGAATGAAAATGTGAGAGAAACTTTTTTTGGTAAAAATACTGTTGAAGATTTCTTTTACATAGGTTCATATAATTTAAGAATTGCCGAAAAAATAGAGCAATTAAATGCTGTAAATCAAAGCGGAATAGTTCGTAATTTATTGAAAGAAGGTATTTTAAGAATTATTCTTGCTATGGAAATTCAACAACATACAGATGATTTAATTGCTGCTTCAAAAGATACAAACTGTTTGACTTTAAGAGAAATGGAAGAAATCAAAGAACTTTCTGAAGCTATAAAAGCCAATCCTGAAGAACCATTTACGATTAAATCATTAAGCAAAAAATCGGGTCTGTCACCAAATAAATTGCAGGAAGGTTTTAAAATGATTCACAATCGCACAGTTAATGATTATATTACACATATGCGTGTTTTAAAAGCCGAAATTTTAATTAGAACGTCGGACTTGAATATTTCTGAAATTGTGTATTGCATTGGTTTTACAAGCAGAAGCTACTTCTCTAAAATCTTCAAACAAAAATTCAATTGCAGTCCAAAAGAATATAAATTCAATTTGAATCCGTTGGCTATTACAGCTTAGTTTTATAGAGGTTCAAAGCTACAAAGTAGCAAAGGTTCAAAGTTTTTTCTTCAAGGGCGTACATTATTGTACGTCTTTTTTTTATGACATTTTTTGTAAAATAATATTATAAACACACACTGTTGCCATTTTTAAAAACCTTTGTACCTATGTTCCTTTGCAACTTTGTTACTTAAAAAAACTTAGTATCTTAAAAAAATACATATATTTGCATAACTAATTATGTAATCAATTATAAAATGGATTTTTTAATAAAGTAGGTAAAGTGGCTTTAGGAAGCCGTTTGCGTTTAATGACAGCGATAATTACAGATGATGCTGCAAAAGTTTACGAATTGTATGGAGCGGATTTTATGCCAAAATGGTTCCCGGTTTTTTATACACTTACAGAAGAAAGAGAAATTACGATCACTGAAATTGCTAATGAAATTGGACATTCGCAACCCTCAGTAAGTAAAATTGTTCAGGAAATGATTACCGCAGGACTTGTAAATGATAATTTAAAAACGATAGATAAGCGCAGAAATATTGTGGCTTTGACAGAAAAAGGATTAATCCTGTCTAAAAAAATAAAATTGCAATGTATTGATGTTGAGGCTGCTGTTGAATCTCTGATTTCTGAATCAAATCATAATTTATGGGCTGCGCTCGAAGAATGGGAATTTTTACTGGAGCAAAAATCATTGTTTAAAAGAGTAAACGAACAGAAAAAAACGCGTGAAAGTCAGGATGTTCAAATTATAGAGTACACTCCCGAATATCAGGAAGCTTTTAAAGCTTTAAATGAGGAATGGATATCAACGTATTTTGAAATGGAAGAAGCAGATTATAAAGCATTGGATAATCCCAAAGAATATATTTTGGATAAAGGAGGAAAGATTTTGGTTGCTTTATATAAAAATGAACCTGTTGGTGTTTGCGCCCTGATTAAAATGAATGATAAAAATTATGATTTTGAGATGGCAAAAATGGCTGTTTCGCCAAAAGCGCAGGGAAAAAGTATTGGCTGGCTGCTTGGTGAAGCAATTGTAAAAAATGCTAAAGAACTTGGCGCGTCAAAGTTATATCTGGAAAGTAACACAATCCTTAAACCAGCAATTAACTTATACCATAAATTAGGTTTCGAGAAAGTTTCTGGTTTGGCAACGCCTTATAAACGTTGTAATATCCAGATGGAGCTTATTATTAGATAAGGTTCAAAGTAGCAAAGGTTCAAAGGTACAGAGTGGCAAAGGTTCAGAGATTAAAATATACGTTATTTTTCACGGCAGTATTTTTCGTAGAGACGCACTGCTGTGCGTCTAACACCATGCAAAGAAGCGCAGCAGTGCGCCTCTACAGTAAACAATTGGTCAAAAAACCTTTGAGCCTTTGCTACTCTGTACCTTTGAACCTCTGTACAGAAACCTATCTCCCAAACCTGTAATACTCCAAATCCTGATTTTTTATGTTGTTTATAGAGTCAAGAATTGAGTTCATTGCAATAACGCTAAAGGTGATTCCGTTACCGCCAAAACCTAATACATAATGTTCGTTTTTGTCTGGATTTGGTTTTCCGAAGTACGGTAAGCCATCTTTGGTTTCGCCAAAAGTTCCTGCCCAGGAATAATCTAATTTGAATTTGACTTTTGGGAATTTTCTTTGGAATTTCTTTAAAAGATAAATTTCTTTTTTGGGTAATAATTTGTCTCTTTTTTTGGCATCTCTAAAATCTTCATCGCCACCGCCCATAATAATTCGGTTATCCGGGGTTGCTCTAAAATAAACGTATGGCGTAGACGTATCCCATAAAATGGCATTTTTAAATACTTTTGGTAATTCAGGAATGCTTTCGGATGTGATTACATAGGTGCTTTTTAAATCGACAACTTTTTCAGTAAGTGTTTCGGTACTTTCGTAACCGGTACAATTTACAATATGATCTGCTGTTATCGTACATTTATCTTCAGTATGTGCAACGAGTTTTCCCTTTTGACTTTGGGTAGAAGTAATGTTGGTACGATCGTAAATCTGCAGTCCTTTATTTTCGCAATAAACAAGTAAATCTTGCGCCAATCTATACGGATCCATCACCGCGGCAGTTTTAGATTCTATTGCTGCAATGGCATTTAATCCCATTTTTTCAAGATCCCATCTTTCAAGCCAGGTAACATCAAAGCCATGCTCTTTTCGGCATTTAAATTCGGCTTTTAAAAACGGAAGATCTTTTTTAAGAGAACAAAAATAAATGCTTTTTTTAAACTCAAATCCGCATTCGCTTTTTATGGCATCACATATTATTCGCAAATCAAAAATTGCTTTTTTTCCGTTTATATAGCTGTTAACGGCACAATCGACTCCTCTTAGTTTTATAAGATCATGAAGAGATACATCAATTTCATATTGAAGTAATGCGGTACTGGCGGCAGTGCTTCCGTTACACATATCACGACGGTCAATAATTGTAACCTTTTTTCCTTCGTTAATAAGTTTATATGCCATTAATGCACCGGTAATTCCACCGCCAATAATTAGTATTTCAGTAGTAATATCTGAGTCTAACGACGGATAGCTTGTATCCATTGCATGCTTTAACGGCCAGTAAGTTTCTGATGAGCGTAACTTCATTTTATTTGGTTTTGGTACGTGTTTTTATTCTGTTTTTATCCTTGCGTTCGTGTTGGTCATGTGCTTCGTCAATAGAATGCGAGGTTTTAATGCTTACTTCCTTTTTAGCAAGCTCACTTAGTCTGTGATAATATTTTTGAATAATAATCATTTCTTCTTCGGTCATACTTTCAATATCGACCAGACTATTGCTTGAATATTTATTGGAAGCAACCAATTCGTTTAATTTTAATTGAATGGCAAGTGAGTCCTTGTTCTGTGCTTTCTGAATTAAAAAAACCATTAAAAAAGTGATAATTGTTGTTCCTGTATTAATAACCAATTGCCAGGTTTCAGAATAATTGAAAATAGGGCCGCAAACAGCCCAAATTATCACAATTAAAAAAGCACTTAAAAAAGCGGTTGTGCTTCCTGCAGCTTTTGAAACATGCGAAGCAAATTTTTCGAATGCACTGTTTTGTTTTTTCTTTTCCATTTGATTCTAATTTTTTCGTTTTTTGCTGACTTTTTCTTCCTTAATCACTTTGTTGTTTTTCTCGTCATAAATGGCATCGTCAATTTTTTGACCTGTTTTGCTAAAAATTTTAATTTTAGGATCTTCGTGCGTTCCCGTAATTACAATTGGAAATCCAACAATACCAAACGGCGGAAGCCCCAATCGCATTCTTAAATCCAGTAATCCGTCAAAACTTGTGGTACCTTTTATAGTAGGCTTAAAACTGGCAACGCTAAATGTAAATGGCTCAATATGAATTAAATTATTATCTATAGATGATTTAATTTCGATACCTTTCATATCCGGGTTATTCAGGCCGTCTTGTCCGGTTTTAGAGCTTATTCCGTCAAATAATTTCAATCCCTTTACTTTTACATCGCGAAGATTTAAAGTTCCGCCACCTTCAAGAGATTCGTAAATTGGTCCCATATTTCCGTTCAAATCTCCTTTTATATTATAATCAACGCCAATAATTCCCTGTGCTTTTTCGGCAGCAGAAACCATATCATGAAACATCGGAATTTCTTTATAAGCTCTTTGCACGCTAAAATCCTTAGCAGTAAAATGAGCATCAAAATGCGCCGAAGTTGGCGATTCATCTTTATAAGTAGCGTTTATTCCCAAAATACAATCGATGATGTTAAAATTGGTATTTTCGAGATAAAAACCTGCTTTTGTAATGCCAATTTTCCCGGTTAGTTTGTTTAAAACAAGTCCGTTATATTCAACCTTGTTTACATTTGCCGTTAAACCAACATTTAGGTTTTTCGGTACAATAACAACACCGCTCATTTTTGGATGATCTTCTTTGGCGTATTGTACTTCAATATTTCGATCGGTATTTTCGCCTTTTTCGAGCGCCATAAATTCATCAACATTAATCAGTTTTGATTTTAAGTTGAAATTACCACTCAAGGTTCCGTGCGATTCCAGAAAATAATTTATTGTATTGAGCAGATATCCATTGATCGCAAAATCTGATTTTCCATAAAAAGCATCAAATTTTTCGAACCACATTTTCTCGTTCTGAAAACGGAAATTTCCCTGTTTGATATAAAAGGCTTTAGGGAAAAGTTCAGAGGTTGCTTTAATATTTTTCAGAATAATGGTTCCCCGATTATCCAGTTTGTTATATTGTCCCGTTGTCGCGTAGCTTTGTTTTCCTTTTAAAGAAAGATCGGCTTTTGCCCAGCCTGTAATGTCGACACCTTTTTTCGAAAATACTTTATAAATTCGCCCCACATTCAATTCGCCTTTAATTTTAGCATTGTAAGCCAAATCATTAAAGTCAGAAAGCGTTGCGTTTACGTACATCGGATTTCCTTCAAAAACAAACGATGCCGGTGCAACGGCCACAATCAAATCCTCAAATGTTCCGGCTTTATTGAGCACATTGGCAATAAAAGTAATATCGGTAATTGGGTTAGGGTAGGAGTCTGTTTTTAGAGAACCATTTCGCAATGAAATCCCGCCAATTGTTTTAGGGAATAATTTTTTGAAGTACTAAAAACACCTTTCGCCTGAATATTGGTTTTTAAAATTCCTTTTAAATCAATTGTACTCAAGCCCAAAGCAGCATCGACAGTAGCCAGATCGAGCGCGCCTTTTACGCTTGCGTCGACCGTCATTTCGTTAAATCCTTTGCTATGCAGATAAGCGGTAAAATAATCTTTTTCGCCAACCTTAAATTTTAAAGTTCTTAAGTTGATTAGTAATTTTTCTACATCAAGAGAAGGCAAAACGGTGTTTAGATCCATTTGAAAATCAGTCAATGGAGCGGGTGCATTTTGATAATTAATCGCGCCTTCGTTAATTTTTAAATTGAAAGCTAAATCTGGTTTTTGATTTTTTGAAACATTATAATTTCCTCTAAAAGATAAAAGCAAATCACTTTTTCCGGAAATTTCAGTTTCATCCAGCCAGGTTAAGTATTCCGGCGGCATTACAGAAAATAAATCTTTTACGGTTGTATTTTTTGAAGCTGCCTTAATATTTATTTTGTATCCGTCTCGTAAAATCGTAAATAAACCAGTAAATGTTAGAGGTAATTTGTTGATTCTTAATTCGTTTTTTTGAAGAATAAACGAAAGCGCATGCGTGTTAATTCGGGTAATTAAATCGGCACGTAATTCTTTCTTTCTCAGATAAGCAGTTCGGTTATAATAAAAATCGATGTTGTCAATTTTGGCATCGGTATTTAAATCAAAAATATCTTCGCTCAAATTTCCTTTTCCAACATAATTAAAACCTTTTGCATCAATGAGAATCTTAGCCGATCGATCGTTGTATTTTACGTGACAATCTTTAAGATCAATACGTTCTAAACGAATTGCTGTTCCTTCTTCGGGATTATCGGCTTTGTTTTTGTCTTCATCCGGAGCTTTATAAATATTGTAATTGGCTTGTCCTTTTTGGTTTACCATTACGTTTATTAAGGCGTTGGAAACGTATAATTTATTGATTTTTACTTCGTTGTCAAAAATCAGCCTTTTTAAGTTGATGCCAAAAGCAACCTGTTCTGCTTTTATCAAAGTATCGTTTCCAAACGGCGCAGAACCTGTAAGGGACAAATCATCAAGCGAAACGGTTAGTGACGGAAAATGCGTAAAAAATGAAAGTTTCGATTTCGAGAATTCCATTTTTGTATCCAGTCTTTCGTTGGCAATTTTCTTTACTTCAGAGGCTACTTTTCCGGGAAACAATAGCGGAATGAGAAATAACAACAGCAAAATAGATGCTATTGTTATTCCTGTTACTTTGAGTGCTTTTAAGGCAATATTTTTAAAAGGCGAATTCATAGGCGTGTATTAAATTACTTTTTGGCTTTGTCTGCAGCTTCTTTTTTTCAGCTTCTGCTTTTTTAGCATCTTCTTCTTTTTGTTTTTCTTCTTTTTCTTTTTCTTTTTGCTCTTTCGCTTTTTCTTCTTTTTCCTTTTGTGCTTTTTCAGCCTTTTCTTTTTGCTCTTCTTTCTTCTCTTTCAGTTCTTCCTGCTTTTTTCTTTTTCTTTCTCTTTTTTCTTGAAGTAGCCTTTTAGCAAAAAGTTGCTTTTTGCAGCTTCCATATTTTCGCTGAAACCTTTTGTGCCTGATTCAAGATTTGAAAGGGTATTCGAAACACTGTTTGCCATTTTATCATCACGAACTAATCTCGCCAAAGCACCGTTTCCGTTATTCATACTATGGCTAAAAATGGCTAACTCTTCAGTAATTATACCGGCATTATCAACGCTTTTTTTAACGCTTTTCATGATATCGTTCATTTCGATTCCGTTGACAGAAGCTATGGCTCCGCCGTTTTCGACTACTTTAGTAGATTTTACACCAGGAGAAATAGTTAATACTTTGTCTCCCATTAACCCATCAGATCCTATGCTGGCGCGGGCATCTGTTTTAATAAATTCGCGAACTTCATCTTTGATAACCATACTTACCACTACCGAAGAATCATTTATTAATCTGATTTCTTCAACCGTTCCGATATTTATTCCTGAAAAACGAACATTGTTACCCACTTCTAAACCGCTTACGGTTTTAAATTGTGAAGTGATGTTGAATGTTGAACCAAACAGGTTTTTTTGTTTCCCGATAAAGTAAATTGCTATTATAAAAAGCAACAAACCAATTGTTACAAACATTCCTAATTTCCAAGTATATCCAGATTGCTTATCCATGATTTCTATTTTTGTTTTTTAGTTTTATTGAAAAAAGAGCGTACCCATTCGTCTTCGCTTTTTTCTAGTTCTTCGTATGTTCCTTCAGCATGAATTACACCATCTTTTAAAACCATAATTCGGTCTGCAGTAAGTTTGGCACAAGCCATATCGTGTGTAATAATGATCGAAGTTGTTTTGCGTTTATGTTTTATGTCGAGAATCAATTCGCTGATTTCTCTTGATGTTATCGTATCTAAACCTGTTGTTGGTTCATCATATAAAATAATTTCAGGTTTTAAGATTAAAGTTCTGGCTAAGCCAATTCTCTTCTGCATTCCGCCGGATAATTCAGATGGCATTTTATCAATAGCCTCACTTAATCCTACGCTGTCAAGTGCTTCAATAACTTGACTTTCAATTTCTTCAGCGCTTAAATCTCTTTTGTGTTTTCTTAACGTAAAAGCTAAATTTTCTCTAACCGACATTGAATCGTATAAAGCACCGCTTTGAAATAAAAATCCAATTCTGACCCTGATTTCATTGAGTTCACTTTTTTTAAGATGTAACACATTTTCGTCAAAAACCTTGATTTCACCTTTGTCTGGTTCAATCAAACCAACGATGCATTTTATAGTAACTGATTTTCCGGAACCTGAACGGCCTAAAATCACCAAATCTTCACCTTTGTTTACAGTAAGATTCACGCCTTGCAAAACTTTATTGTTTTTGCCAAAGGTTTTGTGCAAATCCTTGATTTCGATGATTGCTTTCTTATCTTTCGCTTTCGGTTCTTTTTCTATATGTTTTTCTTCCTTGATCATCTTTAAAAAATAAATCGGTTATTTGCACGGCTATCATATCTATAATAAAAATGGTCAAGGACGCCGTTACAACAGCAGAGTTTGCAGCTCTACCAACACTTTCGGTTCCGTTTGCGGCGTTGAATCCTTTATAACATCCAATCATTCCAATAAAAAATCCGAAGAAAAAGTCTTTATCGTTGCCGGAATCAAATCCAGAAATTCCAGAGACTGAATAATTTGTGTGAGGTATCTGCGAAAATTGACATCACCATGAATATTTACGCCCACGTAACCACCCATAATTCCTATTGCATCTGCAAAAAACACTAATATCGGAACCATTAATGTACAGGCTAAAATGCGCGTTACAACCAAATAATTATAAGGATTAATGGCAGAAACTTCCATAGCATCAATTTGTTCTGTTACTTTCATAGAGCCTAATTCGGCACCAATTCCTGACGAAATTTTTCCTGCACAAATCAGGGCTGTAATAACAGGTGCAATTTCTCTTATCAGCGAAAGCGCCACCATTCCCGGCAACCAGGATTCGGCACCAAATTTTACCAAAGTTGGTCGCGATTGCATGGTAAGCACAAGTCCCATAATGAAACCTGTTATGGCTACAAGCGGTAATGATTTATATCCGATGATATAGCATTGTTTCAAAAATTGTCTGGTTTCGTAAGGGGGTATAAATACTTCCTTAAAAAACTGCTTTGCAAACAACGTTGCATTTCCTACTTCTTCGAATGTATTTTTTAAAGTGAGTATCAAAATAAGTTGTTTTTAGTTGGTGAGATTAGATTGAAAATCAATATTTTAACATATTTTATTTTCCTTTCTTATTTAATATTAAAGTTATCTTAATTGTTAACGAAAAATATTACAGAACTTTTTTCAAGTTTATATAATTTACATCGTAAGCAATAACTCAAAAAGATTTACGTTACATGGGATTAGATTTTAAGGGGAATTTTATGCGAACTAATTATTCTCCAGAAATTCCGCCAATTTTTTTCTCTGGTCGTATGTTTAGAAAAAATAAAGTTCGCAAAGCTTTGTATTGATTTAGCTTTGCGAACTTTTCTCTTTTTATAAAAACCTCAATAGTTAAAAAACTTTGCGTGCTTTGCGGTAAAATTTTACTTTATTCGAAGTCTTCTTAAAAACAAAAAATCCCTTCTCGAGAAAGAAGGGATTTTACGGTAACAATCTGTTACTCAAATATAGTTATGGTATAGTTAAGATATTATGAGTTAATAGCCATATCAGTTTTTGCTTTCATTAACGGAATCACTTTACTTTCGGATAATTTCAGATTCTCCATTATTAATCTTGCGGTTAAATAACAAACTGTCGATTCTGCACCCTGATTCAGGTTTACATTATCTTTTTCCAGACCATCATATCCACCGCCGCTAACCGGGTTGTACATAATTTGGTTCAAATGATTTTTACCCAAGAACCAGTTAAAGGCAATTTTCATCAAACGTTTGTATTCCGGAGTTTTAAATGCGCTGTAGAACGAATTCAAAGTCTGAATCATGTATGAAACATCAATTGGCTGTTCTCCGTATTCTGCTGGTTCTGAGTCTTTATGATACCAGCCATTATTTGAAATTACTTTGAAATTATCCCCTTTATAAGTTTTAGAGATTAAGAAATCTAGCGATTCCAGAGCCACTTTTTTATAAATAGGTTTGTTGGTTACCAAATAAGCATATAGCATTGATTCGGGTAAAATTCCGTTTCCGTATGTTAAATAATTTTCAAACCATTTCCAGTCTTTAGTAGCATGAACTTCATAATTGTATAACAATTTCGCGTTTAGCTTATTGATAATGGCTGCCACATATAAATTAGGAATAGCGCTGTGATATAAATACAAACCTTTTGTTGCAAAACCTATAGAACGAGGCGATTGAATAGTTTCGGCCCATTTTAAAGAATTCAATAAACATTTTGAAGCTTTTTTAGCAATTGCTTCAGGCAGAATTTTTCGAATAGAAACAACTGTTCCTAAAGCCCAGATACCGCGTGCGTTAGAATCTTCCAGATTTACTTCGGCATTTTGCTCAATATGTTCGCGATTGTTTTCATCAACATAATTCATGAAATTGCCTTTTGGTTTTTGGCAACGCTCGATAAAATCCAGATAAATTAAAATATATGGCAAATCGGCTTTGTCTTCTGTAAGTTTGTAATGCATACAAAGTGCTACCAAAGCTCTTGCATTATCATCTAAGGTATAACCTGAAGAAAGGTCCGGAACAGAAATTTTGCTGAACTGAATCATTCCAAGTTCTGTTGTCATTTTTTTAACATGTGTTAATTCAATTGGCGGATATGTAAATTTAATTTCTGTCGCATCTTCAATCAGTTTTTTGTATGTATTGATGTGCGCAATTGCTATATTTTCCCAAGAGCAGGCGCGTGTTTTTCTAAAGGCGTTTTTACCCATTTCTTCTCTTAGATTTTCATCAGAAAGTAATTTTATTGCAGCTTCTGCAAATTGTTCTTCATTTCCAATGTCAACCAGAATTCCTGAATCTTCTGTAAGGACTTCTTTTGTATGCGGAATTTTTGATGCGACAATTGGGCAAGCGCAACTCATTGCATAAGAAAAAGTGCCGCTTACTGCCTGATTTGGATCTTTTGATGTAAACAGATAAATATCTGTAGCCTGCAAATAGCTTAAAAGTTCTTCTGTTTCAAGATATTGGTTGATGAAACGAACATTGTCATGCAAGTCTAATTCGTTAACAATAGCCTCTAGTTTTTCACGATATGTATCTACTCCATCAATAATTAAATTGGGGTGTGTTCTGCCAATAATCAGATAAAGTGCGTTTGGTGTGTGTTCGACAATTTTGCGCAAAGATCTTAAACCTGTTTCAATATTTTTTCCTTCGCCCAAAAGACCAAAAGTTGATAGCACTTTTCTGTCTTCAATTCCAAATTTTGCTTTTGCCGTTTCCGGTGCTTCATAAACAACAACGTGAGTTCCGTGAGAGATAGTTGTAATAAAATCTTGTGGAATGTTGTAATCATTAATCAATATTTCTTCAGACCTTTTGGTCATTACAAATACAGAATTACTATAACTCAAAAGTAATTTTACAAATGTTTTTAATTCGTTGTTCGGGTTAGGAAGTACGGTATGAAACGTAAACGTCACAGGTTTTTTGATCACATTTAAGAAATCTAATAAATGGTCGCCGTAATTTCCGCCAAACAATCCAAATTCATGTTGAATATGAACTAGTTTGACGCTTTCGTCATCATTAATTTCTTCGGCAACTTTTGAGTATTCTTCTCTGTTATTGGTGTTTAAAGTAAAAGCCTGTGTTGGATTTTCTTTTGGTTCCTTAACCAATTCGCAAATTTCACATGCTATAGATTTACCAAAAACATCGGTAATACCTTTTATTGTATCCTGCGTATAAGTAGCAATTCCACATTGTGTTGGTGGAAATGTTGATAAAAAAACGATTTTTGATTTATTAGATATTGCTTTCATGGGGATTACTTTTTAATTCGTTTAATAAGTCATTTAAGTTCACAGAGGCTACCGCAATTTTGTCATCGGCAGCACCATAATATATATAAAGAAGGTCGTCGAAAATTGCTGTTCCCGTTGGGAAAACTACATAATTGACATAACCGTGTCTTTCATAGTATTCTGATGGTGTTATCAGAGGTATTTTTAATCTTGATAAAACAATTTGCGGATTATTAAGATCCAGCAGTGCTGCACAGGCATGATATACTAATCCTTTTTCTCTTCTTTCGGCGGCGTGGTAAATAAGCAACCAGCCATCTGCTGTTTCGATAGGAGGAGCGCCCGGGCCAATATGACTTGTTTCATGGTCATATTTAGGTTCCATTACGAGATAATCAGGCAGGTTTTTTAAATAATCTTTCCAATAATCTTCGGTCAGGTCTTTCTTCTTTTCAAAACTAAATATTTGTATAGATGGAAATAAGCGGTGTAATCCAACAAATTTTCCATTTATTTTTTTGGGAAATAAAACCACGTTTTTATCCCACACAAATAGATTTTCTTTAATAGTTTCTGTCAAAGGATAATTTCTTTTGACATTAAAAGCAAGTATTTTGGCAATACTTGGATTTTCTAAATGTTTTCTAATCAGGTTTGTAAATTCATTCAAAATGAATTTCGGCGTAATAATTCCTTTCTTTTTAAATTTTTTCAAATCTTTCGAAACCGCTAAAGCTCCGCACGCATTTATTCCGTCATAAGTAACATAGGTGAGGTAATACAAATCATCAATTTTTGTAATCCTCGGATCTTCAACTCCATGAATTTCATAAATGTATTCGGGAACAAAGATTGGTTCAGTATTTCTTTCTGCTAAGGTCATTGGTCCTTCGAATCGACAATATCCTATAGTAGAAAAATTACCTTTTTTTGCAGCTCTGTAAAACATGTGTACTGAATTTCCGTCTTGAAAAACGGCAGGATTTAAAACTCCTAATTCTTCAAAAGACCTTTCGGTTTTTTCAAGTACAACACCATGTTTTGTAGCCAATTCCATACGTTCTTTTTAAATATTATCTAAAATTAGATCGAAGGCAAGGGTACGATTAATCCAATCGACTAAAAATTTAACTCAAAAGCATTTTCATGGGAATTCTATAAGACTAAAATTGGAATTCTGATACTTTTTTGTAAGTTACTCATTTATTGTGTTTTATATTTGATTGCGCTAATAAATTATTGGATAGAGTTAATAAAGCTTTTATTTAAGAAAGAAATTTGAATAACAAACAGACCCAAAAAGTCACTTTTATTAACTAAAAAACAAATCATATGTTACGTTGGACAGTCATTTTTATTATTCTAGCTATAGTAGCCGGAATATTTGGTTTTGGTGGAATTGCCGCTGGAGCAGCTAGTATCGCAAAAGTTTTATTCTTCATATTTATCGTATTATTTATACTTTCATTAATAAGCGGAAGAAGAAAAGTTTAGTGATAAACTGATTAATTATATAAATCAAAAAAAGCGATACTTTGGGGAGTGTCGCTTTTTTTGTTTGTTATCTTTTGTTTCAGGTTACAAGTTTCAAGTGGTATTACGCTGTTAAACCCGACAGGTTTTTAAAACTTATCGGGTTTGTTGTATGTATCGTTAAGAAAATTGAATATTTATTTAAAAGAATAAAACTTCCGCGTTATAAACGCGATTGGAAATCCAATACAAAATATCAGAATCAAGACCGATAAGATTAAAGGAAAATCTAAATGTTTAGCCGGTAAAACCGGAAATACAATTGGCAGAACAATCAAATTCATTACAATCCAGACAAAAATGCCATACAGAAATCCCGAAACAAGAGCGCTCTTTTTTAAGAAGGTTAAATAGGGATAAATAATAAAATAAAACCAGGCAAAAAGAAGGGCAATTATAAAATGGAAACCCAATCCGTACCAGGCCATTTGTGAGTGATTGTAGGCCTCTTTCTTGAATATTCCGCTGGCAATGGATTGCAGGATTTTTATTGGAGTTGTTTTTTGTAATAGAATGGCGTAGATAAAAATCGCTGCCAAAATATCAAGCGTTCCGGCAATTAATCCTGCTAAAAATATTGTTCCCGCTTTTGATTTCATATAATTATTTTAGAGTTTTGTCGCATAATTAAAAATATCATGTAACTGCTTCGTATGTCGTTGGACATGAATTAAACCAAAATAAATCCATTCTAAAATGGTGAATTTTCCAAATCCCGGAACTTCAAAATCAAGACATGTGAGCGTTAAATCATAAGTTTCTGAAGCGTTAAGTAAATCAGATTCTATATTAAGCAGGGTTAACGTTAGCGAATTTTTGCTGTAATCCTTAATTTCAGGTTTTATAAAATCTGGTGCATCCATTTTTGTTTTGAAGTCTAAAAAAATGCTTTCAATCTCTTTAATTTTTTCATCAGGTTTTCTGGCCGTTTTTTCCGTTTTTCCGGCAAATAATTCGGGATAACCGGAACAGACAAGAATAATATGCTGTGTTGTTTGTGCGGCAGTCCAGCTGCCTTTGTACGGAACGGTATTTAATTCACTTTCAGAAAACTCAGAAAGAATCCCGTTTAATTTTTTGAATGTTTCAACAATATCTTTTTGCACTATTGTTTTCATCTTTTTTAATTTAAATGGTCAATTTATCTACAGATGTGATCCACCAGATGTTTCCAAAAGGATCCGTTACACCACAAGTTCGGCCGTAATTTTGATCGCTTAATTCCATTAAAACTGTTGCACCTTCAGCGATTGCTTTTTTAAAACTTTCATCGGCATTGGGTACATATACAAATAAGTTAGCGTTTTGCACTTTAAAATCTTTGGTTTCGTCTGTCACCATAATGGTGCTGTTGTGCATCGTGATTTCAGCATGCTGAACTGTTCCGTCTTCGCGCAATAATGGTGCTTGTAATTCAGTCGCATTAAAAACGTTTTTTGTAAATTCTATAAATTTTAATGCGCCCTTTACAATTAAATACGGCATTACAACCTGATGATTTTTGGGTATGTTCATTTTTCTGTTATTTAAGATTACTGATACAACCAAATTTACGATTTTAAATTAAACTTCTAAAAATCAATATTTTGCATTGATTAAGGAAGCGGTTCGCAATGATAACCGTAAGAATTTAAAAGTTCAATGATGCTGTGGTTTGAAATCGATGCAGCATGAACCCGCAAAATTTTATCGCAATCTTCGAGATCAAAATTGATGATGCTGTTTGGAAAATGCTCAAGAAGTTTCATCACAATCATTTTTGATTGCTCCATTTCCTGAACATTTGTTTTAAAAACTTCTATCATCGGTTTTTGCATTTATAAAGCGATGTTTTTGTATTGCTCTATTTTATGGTGATAAATATATGAAGTCGCCAAAATCGCTAAAAAGATTAAAGGAAAGAAAGATTGAAAATCAACTCCATCAACCGCAAAATGGCTTATTGAAGCAAATATAAAATCGAAAGCAAAACCTGCATAAGCCCATTCTTTAACACGATTTGAAACTTGCGGAATCACTAATATCAATACGCCGATAATTTTAAAAACGACTAAGGCATTCCCAAAATATTCAGGGTATCCAAGGTGCCTGATTCCTTCTTTTGCCATTTCACTTTGAGAAGTCAGTGCTGGCATAACACCTTCAAACAGGAAAATAATAATAGTTGTAATCCAGAAAATCATCTTTGCTTTTTTCATTGGTTAATATTTAAATAGTTGTTAGTTAATTACTTAATACAAATCTACCAATGTTATTTTTTATAATGAATAGGTATTTGCGACTATTTTAGGGTCATTTGGGACAGATGTTTGATTTTAGTTTGATGAGGAGTATAGAAGAAAGAGGCAAGAAGTAAGAAGCAAGAGAATAGAGTAAAGAGAATAGAGTAAAGAGAATAGAGTAAAGAGAATAGAAGAAAGATCAATTTTGAATCTGCTTAAAACTGTAAAATCTGCGTGAAACTTTTTTAAGTAAAGTAGCCAGACTGTTTGTCAGACTGAGCGGAGTCGAAGTCACCGCAAAGAAGCTCTACAAACTGAATGGCCAATCTTTGCGATCCTTCGACTTCGCTCAGGAGGACATAAAATGAGACATAAAAACAAAAAAATCCGTGACAATCCGTGTTTTCGCTTGCGAATCCGCGTCATCCGCGTTCAAAAAACTTTGCGTTTTAGCGCCTTAGTGGCAAAACAAAAAAAACGCTGCAAAACCGAAGTCTTGCAGCGTAATCTCAAATAAATAATTAAAAACGGGTATTATCTCCAGCCTCCGCCTAAAGCGCGATATAACTCGGTATTGGCAGAAAGTTGTTGTCTTTTAATGTCTGCTAATTCTAATTCGCTTTGTAATAAATTTGCCTGAGCAGAAAGTACTTCAAGGTATTCAGCCATTCCGTTTTTGAATAGCAGATTCGAATTTTTAATTGCTTGCTGTAATGTTTTTACACGCTCTTGCAAAAAAGTTTCCTGTTGCTCTAATTTTTCAACTCTTACCAAAGCATCAGCAACTTCGCTTACAGCAACTAAAACCGATTGTCTGAAAGTTAAAACTGCTTTTTCTCTTTCCGCAACAGCGATATTATATTGCGTTCTTACTCTTTTATTGTTGAATAAAGGCTGTGTTAAACCTCCGGCAACAGTTCCGAACAATGAAGCGGGAATGTTAAACCAACTGCTAGTTTCGAATGAGTTAACTCCGCCCTGAGCGGTAATTTTTAGTGCAGGATACAAGTCAGCTTTTGTGATTCCAACATTTGCATTGGCAACTTTTAAAGCCAATTCTGCACTTTTTACATCAGGTCTTCTGCTTACTAAACTAGACGGAATTCCGATTGCGTTATTGTTTTTAACTTCAATTGAACTCAAACGGGTAGTTCTTTCTTTTGAGTTAGGAAAAGATCCTGTTAAAACACTTAAAGCATTTTCCTGAATGGCAATGTTTTGTTCCAATAACGGAATCAGTTGTTGCGAACTCAGTTTTTGTGCCTCAGATTGTTGAATTCCTAATGAAGTTACCTGACCAGCATCAAATTTTAATTTGATAATAGTAGTTGTACTATCATTTAATTTCACGTTCTGTTTTGCAATTTCTAATTGTGCGTCCAGCATCAAAAGATTGTAATATCCTTTTGAAACATTGGCTACAATATTAGTCTGCAATGCTTTTCTAACTTCTTCAGACTGAAGATAACCTGCATAAGCGCCTTTTTTCTGATTGCGGATTTTCCCCCAAATATCAGCTTCCCAAGAAAGTGAAGCTCCTGCAGAATAATCATCGATGTGTTTTTGCCCCAAAGCCTGATTCAAATTCATTCCCGTAAAACTATTGTCAGACGGATTGCTGGTACTTGCATTCACAAATAAATTCACCTGAGGAATATTTCCCCATTTTGATTGTGTGAATCTGTATTGAGCAATTTCGATATTTTTGGTAGCGATTTGTAAATCATTATTTCTTGCCACAGCGCTATCAATCAATTGAATAACATCTTTCTCTGTAAAGAAATTTTTCCACTCCACATCGGCAATACTCGTTGTATCTGTTGAAGTTGATGCATTCCTGAAATTTTCAGGAAATGCATCTTTTGGAGTTTCAATATCCTTCGAAACTTTACAGGATATTATTGTGGTGATCAAAATGGCGACCATCACGATTTTGGTTATATACTTTTTCATTTTATATGTTGTCATTAAATTTCTGTACAAGTATCTTTTCTGTTATCCAGATCTTTAGCGATTTTGTACGATATATAGGCGATGCCAATAATGATGGTCACCAGGATTGTCGTTATATAATTTTCCATTCTTATTTTTCTTCTTCGTTATGAATTACGGCTACCGGTTTTCCGGAAACCTTTTCTTGTAAATGTTGGAATACGATAAATAAAACCGGGATGATTAACAACCCAAGAATTACTCCCGAAATCATACCTCCGGCGGCACCAATACTAATAGAGTGGTTACCCTGAGCAGAAGGTCCTGTGGCACTCATCATTGGAATTAATCCTACTACGAAAGCCAGCGACGTCATGATAATAGGACGTAAACGTAATTTTGCAGCGTCTATAGAAGCTTTTACTAATGCCTGACCTGATTTTCGTTTCTGCACGGCAAATTCGACAATCAAAATGGCATTTTTAGCGAGCAGTCCAATAAGCATTACCAATGCAACCTGTACATAAATGTTGTTTTCGATTCCGGTTAAACCGATGGCTACGAAAACTCCAAAAATACCTGCAGGGATTGAAAGAATTACTGCTAATGGCAAGATGTAACTTTCATACTGTGCAGCAAGTAGGAAATAAATGAATATCAAACACAATAGGAAAATTGTTGCCGATTGACCTCCTGAAGAAATTTCTTCGCGGGTTTGTCCAGAAAATTCAAATCCATAACCTGCAGGCAATTGTTGTGCTGCCACTTCTTCAATTGCTTTAATGGCATCTCCGGAACTAAATCCAGGTTTCGGAATCGCATTTATACCAATTGAGTTAAATAAATTATATCTTGATGCTGTTTCAGAACCATAAATACGGCTTAGTTTTACCAAAGTATTTAACGGAACCATTTCGCCATCTTTATTTTTTACAAAGACACGATCAATCGCTGATGGATCTGCTCTGTCTGCAATATCAGCCTGAACAACAACTCTGTAATATTTACCAAATCTGTTGAAATCAGATGCCTGTGCACTACCAAAGTACGCCTGCATGGTTTGCAGAATGTCTTTTACTTTTACACCTAACTGATCTGCTTTTGCATCGTCAATATCCAATTGTAATTGAGGATAATCGGCTTTAAACGAAGTAAAGGCTACAGCAATTTCAGGTCGTTTCATCAATTCTCCGATAAAGTTTTGAGAAATTCCACTAAACTTATCCAGTTTACCTCCGGTTTTATCCTGAAGTACTAAATCCAATGCCTCAACGTTACTAAATCCGGGAACGGTTGGGAAACTAAATACGAAGAAACTTCCGCCAGAAATCGCGCCTAATTTGCCACGAACTTCATTCATAATTTCATCAATATTTTTTACTTTTCCACGCTCTTCATTTGGCTTAAGCAATACGAAAACAACTGCAGAAGATGGACTTGTAGAGTTTGTCAACAAGTTGAAACCAGAAATTGCGGTTACAAATCGTGATGCATCAAGACCTCTTAAAGTGTTTTCAGCTTCTGTCATTACTTTTTGAGTTCCGTCAAGAGATGTTCCTGAAGGAGTATTTACGGCAATCGCAATAAATCCCTGATCTTCTGTTGGAATAAATCCTGAAGGAGTTGTTTTAACCATTACCACAGTTGCGAAAGTAATTAAAGCCAAACCTCCTAAACTAACCCATTTGTTACGAATTAAGAATTTTAATCCGCCTACATAACGGTTTGTCAATGAATCAAAACTTTTGTTGAATCCGTTAAAGAATCTTTGTTTAAATCCTTGTTTTACATAAGGAGCGCTTCCGTCTGCATTTGGTGCATGATTATCCTTTAAGAATAAAGCGGCAAGGGCAGGGCTTAATGTTAAAGCGTTTACGGCTGAAATTACAATTGCAATTGCCATCGTAAAAGCAAACTGACGATAGAAAACTCCTGTTGAGCCTTCCATAAAACCAACCGGCAGGAATACAGCAGCCATTACCAGCGTAATCGAGATAATAGCACCCGTTATTTCGTGCATTGCTTCATGTGTTGCTACTTTTGGAGACAAATGTTTATGCTCCATTTTCGCATGCACGGCCTCGACGACCACAATTGCATCATCGACCACAATACCAATCGCCAGAATTAATGCGAAAAGCGTTAAAAGGTTGATCGAAAATCCGAATAATTGCATGAAGAAGAACGTTCCTAAAATTGCTACAGGTACAGCAATAGCCGGGATTAATGTTGATCTAAAATCTTGCAGGAAGATAAATACCACAATAAATACCAGGATAAAAGCTTCTAATAAAGTGTGTTTTACCTGATCGATCGATTGATCTAAAGATACTTTTGTGCTATAGAAAATATTGTGTTTGATACCCGTTGGGAAATCTTTTGATGCTTTAATCATCAATTTGTTAATCGCAACCTGAATATCATTTGAGTTAGAACCCGCTAACTGAATTACTCCAATTACGATTCCTTTTTTACCATTTAAACGTGTTAAACTGTTATAAGAATATGAACCAAGTTCAACTCTGGCAACATCTTTTAAACGAAGAATAGAACCATCTGCGTTAGAACGAATTGCAATATTTTGATAATCTTCTGGTTTGGTAAGTTTCCCTTTGTATTTAATTACATATTCAAAAACTTCTTTACTTCTTTCTCCAAATTTACCCGGAGCAGCCTCTAAACTTTTGTCCTGAATGGCAGCCATAACTTCGTTTGGCGTAACATTGTAAGTCGACATTTGAGTTGGGTTCAACCAAACTCTCATCGAATAATCTTTAACCCCACCAAAAATACTGGCAGAACCTACACCCGGAATACGTTTAATTTCCGGAATAATATTAATTTGAGCATAATTGGCAACAAAAGTCTGATCGTATTTCGATTCATCTTCGGTATACATACCAATTGCCATGATAAAACTGTTTTGTTGTTTTGCCGTGATTACACCTTGCTGAACAACCTCTGCAGGCAATTGACTTGTTGCCTGAGCAACTCTGTTTTGCACGTTTACTGCAGCCTGATCGGCATCTGTACCTAATTTAAAGAAAACAGTAATAGCAAGAGTACCATCATTACTGGCAGTAGAACTCATGTACGTCATGTTTTCAACACCATTTATAGATTCTTCCAGCGATGGTGCAACAGAACGTAAAACCGTTTCTGCATTCGCTCCCGGATAAACAGCCGTTACCAAAACCGATGGCGGTGCAATATCAGGAAACTGTTGTAAAGGCAATTTTGTAAGTCCAAGTACACCGAGTATCACCAATAAAATGGAGATAACAGTTGCCAGTACAGGTCTTTGTATAAATATTTTGAACATTTTCGTAAAAATTATTTTTTAGTAATGATTTGCGCAACTGCTGTTGCTTTTTGAGGCTGGATAACCTGACCTTCCTGAAGTTTGTCAATTCCGCTTAAAACAATTTGGTCACCAGATTTTACACCATCACTAATAAGATAGTTTGTACCGCTTTTACCAATAATTGTGATAGGCATTTTGTTTACTTTATTTTCTTTGTTTAAGGTGAAAACAAATACTTTATCCTGCATTTCAATAGTTGCTGATTGCGGAACAAGGATTGCATCGTCATGGTTAATTCCTAAACGAATTTTTCCTGTATTTCCAGAACGTAAAGTTCCGCTTGCATTAGGGAAAGTTGCTCTTAAAGTAATTGCACCCGTAGTTTTATCAAATTGACCATCGACCATATCAATTTTTCCTGATTTGCCATAATCGCTGTTATCAGCCAAAATTAAAGTTACAGGAGGTAATTTTTTAATTTTATCACCAAGTGTGTTTCCTGCGTATTGAGATTTAAATTTGATGAAATCTGTTTCACCCAAAGAGAAATAAACAAAAACTTCATGAACATCAGATAATTTTGTTAAAGGCTCAATATCAGATGCAGAAACTAAACTTCCTTGTTTTTTAGGCAATCTTCCAATATAACCACTCACTGGGGCTGTCACATTTGTATATCCTAAATTAATTTTAGCAGATTCTACCATTGCTCTTGCTTGTTCTATATTGGCAGCAGCAATTTTTTGAGAAGCTTTAGCCGTTTTTAACTGATAATCAGAAACTACTTTGTTTTGTACCAAAGGCGTTAATTTATCAACTTCTAACTGAGCGTTGATCAAAGCAGCTTCAGAAGCGTGAAGACTTGCCAAAGCATTGTTTAACTGCTCACGAAACGGACGTTCGTTTATTTTGAATAAAGTCTGACCTTTATTTACATAAGCACCTTCATCAACCAAAACGCGATCAAGGTTTCCGCTTACCTGAGGGCGAATTTCTACATCAACAGTTCCTTGTATCGAAGCAGGATATTCAGCATCAGTAACAGCATTTGAATTCTGGATAGCTAAAACAGGCAAAAGCGGTGCTGCAGGAGCTGGAGCCTGTTGTTTATCTGCACAACTACTTAGTACTAGCGCAAGAATAAAGCTGGTTATAATTACATTTTTCATTTTAATATTGGTTTTAATTTGTTGGACATTCTCGTTTTTAAAAATTTTATTTGTGGTATTCTGGAAATTCATATTTATGTCTATTAAATTTTCTAACGTTGTTAAGTAAATTGGTGCAAAATTTCAAATAATAATGCATTCGAATTATATTTCATAAATCGGTATTAAATTATTTATCAGTGTTAAGTAAAGGGTTAAAAAAGCCTTTAAATTACGTTAATTAAATTTTCTAACGTTGTTAAGTAAAATTGTAAAAAAAGGATTTGCAAATTTACCCATTAAATCATTTATCACTGTTAAGTAAAAATGAAATTTTTTTATTGTATTGATTTTATGATTCCACCAATCGCATCTTTCAGGATTTGATTGTTGATGGTTTCCATTACTTCACTTCTGTTAATGATGTTAATCGCGATTAAGCCGTGAATAACAGAAAAGAAAGTAAAATACTTTTGTTTAATAACTTCCGGACTCGGATTACTGTCTTTCATAATTTCAGCAATCACCGCCGTAAACAGTTTATATGGGGCTTCAGCAGCCGAACATTGCTGAGAACAACAGTTCATTTGTACACCAAACATTACCTGATACATCTCGGTATCTGTAAAGGCAAAATCCCAGTATGCCATCCACATTGCTTCGATTTGATCTTCTGGTTTTTCAAATTTGGCTTTGGCATTTTGAAGTTCCTTAGCTAGTTTTATAAAACCTTTTCCGGTCAATTCAGTTAAAATAGCTTCTTTATTAGAGAAATATTCATAAATAATAGGAGCGGTGTATTCAATTTTATCAGCAATCTTTCGCATACTAAGACCCTGCCATCCTTCTTCTTTGACGATAGCATAAGCAGCTTCAAGAATGTTACTTCTTGTCTCTTCTTTTTGTCTTAAAATTCGATCTTTACTTGCCATTTTATTTAAGTATTAAATTGTTTAACACTGTTAGGCAAATGTAACACCGTTTTTCTAATAATGAAATAAATTAGTCATAATATTTTCTTATCGTGATATAGATGCCGAAAAATAAGGCTTTTTGAAGGTTTTTAATCCTTAGATATTTTTGTTTTTATCAAAATTGATTTCTTTTTTTAAGTTTTTAAGAGTTCTTATTTTGCAAAAACGTCGTCAAAATCAAAAAACATAAATAAAGTTGATAAAAACGGTTGGATTTTTAGAAGCAAACCAATCTCATCTTATAAATATTCGTCCCTTTAAACTGGACTAAAGTCCAGCTCTACAAAATTGGTCGAGCCGAAGGCTCTTTTTTTGATTTTTTTAAAAACCCACACAGATTATAAAATTCCGGAGGAATGATTCATATTATAGGGCTGGACTTTAGTCCAGTTTAATGATAAGGTTTGGTTTCCCAAAGTGTAAAGAATAACACAAGTATTTGGCACAATTCCATTGATTATTTCATTCCCCGAATGTTCATTTCTAACGTGTAAACACTTTTACCGGCGGTAATAAATAATGTTTTAAATTTTTTTCCTCCAAAACAAACATTGGCTGTCCAAGGTTCCTGAACATCAATATGGGCTATTTTTTCTCCCTTTGGATTAAATACAGTAACTCCTTTTCCGGTTAAGTAAATGTTTCCGGATTCGTCTCTTGTCATTCCGTCTGAACCTGATTCAGTAAACAGCGTTTTTTTGCCTAGAGACCCATCACTGTTGATGGGATAAGAATACGTTTTGTTTGCTGCTATATCCGCTACGTATAAAGTTTTTCCATCAGAAGTTCCAATAATGCCATTAGGTTTTATAAGATCATCGTCAACGTTAATAATTTTAGATTTATCCGGAGATAAATAGTAAACACATTCTTTCTCTATTTCTTTGGAGGTATGTTTCCAGTAATCTCTTTTGTAAAAAGGATCTGTAAAATAGATACCACCTTTGGGATCAACCCAGAGATCATTGGGACCATTCAGCCTTTTTCCTTCAAAATCATTTATCAACACAGTAGTATTTTTGTTTTGGTCTATTTTCCAAATTTCATTTTTTTCATCGGCACAAGCCAAAAGGTTGCCTTCGTGATCAAAATACAAACCGTTAGCTCTTCCTGCATTTTCCATAAAAACAGAAAGTTCGCCATTAACCGACCATTTTATGATTCTGTTATTAGGCTGATCGGTAAAATAAATATTTCCTTTTTTATCTGCGGCAGGTCCTTCTGTAAAACTGTATTGATCTGATAGTTTTGTGAGAAAGGCGCCTTTTGCAATTAAGTTATGGTTGTTGCATTCTGATAGCTGAGCGTATATGAAATTTGTAAAAGCAAAAGTGATGAAAAATATTAGAGGTGATTTTATTTTAAGTTGGAGTTGGTTCATATTGATAAGGTTTAAAGGTTACTTTAAAAAAATGAAAGGATAATATAGTTTGGTTCTTGTGTTAATTTATTTGTGCTCATGACCAAGGTGCTCTAGCTGGCATGGGATATTCTTTTTTAGGAGCAGACGCATTATGTTTTTTAAGACGACTTGTCCCGCTATCCGCTTGTATCTTTTCCTTGCTAAAGAAGCCAGAAAAAGGATACCGCTTCTATCGGGGCTAGGAAAGAGGTTTAGTTTTTATAAGATTTCAATAGATTCCTATTTCTACTGCCCATTTATTTTACAGGATATTTATTGGGATTTTGAGAGGTATGAAAAACAGCATTCAAAAATACAGTTTTTGAAGCTTCATCAATAATAAAAAAAGCTATATAAGGAAATTTCTTAAAAGGAAAAAAGTGATAATTATTATCATGCACTTGATAAAAAGGGTTTATTTGCAAAGCTTTATAAGTTTTTTTATAATCGTTCAAAAAATCTAAAGCAACTTTTTTATTTACTTTTAAAACATAATATTCAACAGCTTCTTCAATATTCTTTAATGCAATAGGTGAAACGATAATCTTATAACTCATGCTTCTTTTTTAAATCCTTATAAATTGACTCAGCATTTGTATACAGACTTTTATCTAAGTTAATTTGGCTGTCTAAAATTTGCTGTTGTTCAGCAGATAGCTCGTACGGTTTTAAATTTGCGATCTCAAATTTTATCTTTAGTGCTTTCATAAAAGCTTTTACAGCTTCAATTTGAGAAGCATCTTCTGTATACGCTGTGATGTTAATTGCCTGCATGATTATTTATTTACTAAAGTTGATAACAAAGTTAAGATAAAAGTCTAATTTCCATGTTAACGATCTTAGTTTTTTTATAATCATATTCTAAATTTTGTAAGTCTAAAAAAGACATTTATTTAATATTGCCAAACATATACAAAATCATAGTCAATTTGTACAAATATCAATTTCGTCCTTCTGAATACCTTTGTATTATTAGTTCAAATCAAAACATAAAAAGATGAAAGCAATAGGATTTAAAACCTCATTATCAATAGAAAAAGAAGATAGTTTTATAGCATTTGAAACTCCAAAACCAACTCCCGAAGGACATAATTTATTAGTTAAAGTTCAAGCTGTTTCGGTGAATCCGGTAGATTTTAAAATGCGCCAGAATAGTGCCAAAGAAACGGTTTTAGAAACGCCAAAAATTATAGGTTGGGATGCCGTAGGAATTGTAGAAGCCATTGGCGATCGGGTAAGTTTATTTAAAGTGGGTGACGAAGTTTATTATGCAGGAGATATTACTAAACCAGGCAGTAATGCCGAATATCAGCTTATTGATGAACGCATTGTGGGCAAAAAACCAAAATCACTTACTATAGAACAAGCCGCTGCAATGCCGTTAACAGGTTTGACAGCCTGGGAAATATTATTTGACAGAATCAGAATTGATGCAGAAAAAGATAAAGGGAAAACTATTTTGATAATTGGCGGAGCAGGCGGTGTAGGCTCAATAGCTATTCAACTGGCCAAAAAAGTGGCAGGATTAACCGTAATAGCTACTGCTTCACGTCCTGAATCGATAGAGTGGTGCAAACAGCAAGGCGCCGATTTTGTAGTCAATCATAAAAATTTGATAGAAGAAGTTCGGGATGCCGGTTTTCAACAAGTTGATTTTATATTAGATTTTGTAAATGCTAATCAATATTGGAATGCATTTGTAGAGTTGATAAAACCTCAGGGACATATTGGGTGTATAAGTGATCCTGTCGAAAATGTGAATCTTCGTCAATTAAAAGGTAAAAGTGTCAGTTTCCACTGGGAGTCAATGTTTACACGCTCCGTGTTTCAAACAGAAGATATGATAGCGCAACACCATATTTTAAATAAATTAGCCCATTTATTAGACAATGGCACGATTCAATCGACTTTAAAAACAACTCTGAATGGTTTAACGGTTTCTAATTTTAAAGAAGCGCACAAACTATTGGAATCTGGAACTACTATTG
Organism: Flavobacterium sp. AC274; assembly: GCF_979258275.1. NCBI lineage: Bacteria > Pseudomonadati > Bacteroidota > Flavobacteriia > Flavobacteriales > Flavobacteriaceae > Flavobacterium > Flavobacterium sp. AC274. The sequence goes on from NZ_OZ409852.1 coordinate 2,913,615, forward strand.
GTAAAATTGCAATTAAAATTTAAGGAGAAAATTTAACGAAGAAGAAAGCAAGCTGATAAGGCTTGCTTTTTCTCTTTTACTTAAAACCATTTTTTTGTATTATTACAATAAAAAAGCCATGAAACTATCAACCACAATTAAAGTTGCGATCGTAACTTTAATAACACAAACCATACATTCTCAGGAAGTAAAAAAAGAAACAACGCCAACAGAGATAAAATATACCATTGAAAATTGTGTCAATCATTTTGATTTAGAAAAAGCTACAAAAACCAAAGTAGGATACCAGTATTGGTTTGGTGATAAAAATTTCACTCAGGAAAATACGCTCAAAATGAGTATTGTTGAACCCGGAAAATCTACACACGCACCGCATCATCACATCGAAGAAGAATTTTTTTATATCCTTGAAGGAACAGCTCAATTTTATTTCGATGGAAAAACCACAACTGCCGGACCAAATACCAGTTTCTATTGTCCGTCAAATATGGAGCACGGCATTAGTAATGTTGGAAAAACCGATTTGAAATATCTCGTTATTAAAAAAGATCTGAAGTAAGAACCACCAATAAAATAGTTTGGGGTCAATTTTATTTAACATATTAAATCAAAATTGAAACAATTAAAAGCACGGAAAGTAATATTTTTACGAATCAAATAATAAAAAAAGACACATGCAAGTAGGAATAATAGGATTGGGAAAAATGGGATTTAATCTCGCCTTGAATTTAAAAAGAAATAATTATGATGTTGTTGCACAGGATGTCAACTCCGATTTTGTTTCAAAAATTGGTCAGGAAGGAATTGAAACCGCCTTTTCTGTTGAAGAACTTTGCGAAAAGCTTACAGACAGAAAAGTAATTTGGCTAATGGTTCCTGCTGGCGAAATCGTAGATGCTGTTATTACTTCTTTATTGCCATATTTGTCAAAAAGCGATATTATTATTGACGGCGGAAATTCGAATTACAACGATTCAAAACGCCGTTATGCACAACTAAAAGAACATGGAATTGATTTTTTAGATTGTGGAACTTCTGGTGGAACTTCCGGGGCTTTAAACGGAGCCTGCACTATGATTGGCGGAGATGCCGATGTGTTTGATTATGTAGCACAAGTTTTCAAGGATATTTCTGTTGAAAATGGTTTTTTATATACCGGAGCTGCTGGAAGCGGGCATTTTACTAAAATGGTTCACAACGGTATCGAATACGGAATGATGCAGTCTATTGCAGAAGGATTTGAGGTTTTTGAACATTCAGAATTTGATATCGATTTCCAAAAAACGGCTAAATTGTTCAATCACGGTTCAGTGGTTCGCAGCTGGTTGATGGAACTTACCGAAAATGCTTTTTCTAAAGATGCAAGACTAGACGGAATAAAAGGAATTATGCATTCATCTGGCGAAGGAAAATGGACTTTAGAAACAGCTTTAGATTTAGGCGTTCCAACTCCTGTGATCGCCCTTTCTATCATGATGCGTTATCGTTCTCAAATGTCGGATACGTTTTCTGGAAAAGTGGTAGCGGCACTTCGCAATGAGTTTGGCGGACACGCTGTAGAAAAAGCGAATAAAAGCTATTTAGCTATTTCGAATACAGTTATTAATCATTTATCACATTCAAATCCATGTCTTTATTGATTCTGATTGCCAGTATTCTTTTATTATTGCTTCTTATTTCCGGCGTTAAACTTAATGCCTTTATCGCTTTAATTATTGCCGCTTTTTTTGTGGGAATCGCAAAGCAAATGCCTTTTCCCGATTTAATTAATTCCATTCAATCCGGAATTGGAAGTACACTCGGATCTTTAATTTTAATTATTGCATTTGGAGTTATTCTGGGTAACTTGCTTTCAGACAGTGGTGCCGCTCAGCGAATAAGTTCCGTAATGATTGATTCTTTTGGCATCAGGCATATCAAATGGGCAATGGTTATTACTGGTTTTTCAGTAGGAATTTCGATGTTTTATAATGCGGGTTTTATTATTTTAATTCCGATGGTTTTTGCTGTTGCTAAAAGTACCAAACAGCCCATTATTTATTTGGGAATTGCAATGGCTTCGGCACTTTCGATCACGCACGGTTTTTTGCCGCCGCATCCCGGACCTACAGCAATAGCGGTTATTTTTAAAGCCAATATTGGTAAAACATTACTTTACGGACTTCTCGTAGCGTTGCCAGCACTTTTTGCAGCAGGAATCGTTTTTCCTGAATTCTTAAAAAATTCAGGCGTTTCCTCCAAAAGGATTATTCGAAAGCAAAACTTTTACAGAAGCCGAAATGCCTTCTTTTCAAATCAGTATTTTAACGGCATTAGTTCCTGTTTTTTTAATGGCAACAGCGACTTTTAGTGAATTAATTTTGTCGGAAGGTTCAATACGATCCATTTTACTTTTCATAGGAAACCCAACCACTTCAATGTTAATTGCCGTACTTTTCGCGGTATTTTCTTTAGGAATTTTTCGCGGAAGAAAAATGCAGGATATTATGGATAAATCGGGTAGTGCCATGAGTTCTGCCACCATGATTATTTTAATTATTGCTGCCGGTGGCGCTTTTAAACAGGTTTTAATAGACAGCGGAATGGGAAATGATTTAAGTACATTTTTCGAAAAATCCTCTCTTTCACCTTTATTTTTAGGCTGGCTGATTGCCACAATTATTCGTATTGCTTTAGGCTCTGCAACTGTTGCAGGATTAACTGCAGCAGGAATTGTACAGCCTTTAGTATTGGCTTCCGGTGTAAGTCCCGAATTAATGGTATTGTCTATTGGCGCAGGAAGTTTAATGTGTTCTCACGTCAACGATACCGGATTCTGGATGTTTAAGGAGTATTTTGGTATCAGCATTTCGGATACTTTTAAAACCTGGACGGTGATGGAAACCATTATTGGTGTAATGGGATTAATAGGCGTTTTGGTGCTCAATTTATGGATCAAATAAAAAACATGGAATCATTTTATATAGGAATCGATATTGGAACCACAGCCACAAAAGCCATTTGTTTTGACAAACAGGGAAATGTAATCAAAGAGGTTTCAATGGCCTACCCAATGTACCATCCAAAACCGGATTGGAGTGTTCAAAACCCGGAACAAATTTTACAAACGGTTAAAGATTGCATTACCGAAATTACAAATGGAATTCAGCCGGAGTTTATCAGTTTTAGCTCGGCGATGCAAAGTATTATTGCGATTGATGAAACCGGAAAACCCTTAACAGAGGCAATTTTATGGGCTGATAACAGAGCTCACACAATTGCAGAAAAACTTAAAAATTCTGAAAAAGGAATCCATTTTTATCAAAAAGCCGGAATCCCGATTCATCCATTTTCACCCATGACTAAAATTGCATGGTTTAAGGAATTTGATTCCGATATTTTTTCTAAAACCTATAAATTCATTAGCATTAAAGAATACGTTTGGCATCATCTTACCAATGAATATTATACCGATACTTCAATGGCATCCGGTACGGGATTATTGAACATTCATACTTTAAAATGGGATGCAGAGATTTTAGATTTTTTAAGTTTGAAACCCGATCAATTATCTACAGTATGTGAAGTAACGCATCAATGCAAAGGAATTTCAGACGATTTTTTATATATAATTGGAGGAGGCGACGGCGCTTTGGCAAATTTAGGAACAGGAGCAATGAACAAAGGCTGTATTGCCTTGACTATTGGCACAAGTGGAGCCGTGCGATTACCAATAGACAAACCCTATCTCGACGAACAAATGCGAACGCAATGTTACCATTTGATGGATAATCAATATCTAACCTTAGGTGCGGTAAATAATGGCGCTATTATTCTGCAATGGCTTAGGGAAACTTTGCTAAAAACGAATAAGTCTTTTGAAGTTCTTTTTGCAGAAGCAGAAAAAATTCCTGCTGGATCAGATGGTTTGTTTTTTGTGCCTTATTTATTGGGCGAACGAGCACCAATTTGGGATGCCGCTGCACAAGGTTCCATTTTAGGAATGCAGATTACGCACACGCAGGCGCATTTGGTCAGAGCGACTTTAGAAGGTATTTTGTTTGGATTGTTTCAGATAACCGAAATTTTAATTCCCGATTCTGAAAAAGAAAACAGACCAAAGTCATGGCCAGCGGCGGATTTGGAAAAAGTGAACTCTGGCTTCAAATGGTGGCCGATATTTTTCAAATGACGGTAGAAACTTCCCAAACTATTGAAGGTTCTGCCTGGGGCGCTGTACTAATTGGAATGAAATCTATTGGTATTAATATCGTAACCGAAAACAAAACCGGAAAGATTTTTTATCCAAATACAGACCATAAAGAGGTTTATGAAAATGCTTTTAAGAAGTTTAAAAAAGTATATCCAATATTGAAAGATTTGTGAGATGTTATAAAGATTTAAAGTATTTATTAATAAAAACACTCTCGCAAAGTCGCAGAGTCGCAAAGCTTTCTTTTTTAAATTTCTTTGCGACTTAGCGTCTTTGCGAGATTATTTCAACATGTGCTATAAAATCAAGACTTCAGACCATTTACATATCACTTCAAAATAACAACTTCCTCCGGGACTTTAAACAACAATATACATCCGGTTTTAGAAAACACAGAATGTGTGCTTCCCGGTGGCATGTACAAATAATCGCCTTTTTTAAGTTCATCTTTTCCGGAGCGCACTTCGCCTTCGAGAACAAAGATTTCTTCTCCCGCGGGATGACTGTGATTTGGGTACGAAGCCCCCGGTTCAAATTTGGATAAAAATGCTGTAGGTCTTTTGGCAACGTCGTCGTAGCATAAAGCTTTTACAGAGATTCCGTCTGTTTTTACACCTTCTTCGATTAAAGGTTTCCAATTTATTTCACTGGTTTTTGTGATTTGTTTTTCCATTTTTATTGAATTTTAATTTGTTACTTTTTCGAAATCATTTCATCTAAACTCCACTTATATTGCTCTGCAGTCGACAACAGAAAAGCCGCCATAGAAAACACAAATACCGAATAATCTAACGGATCTTTTATTCCAAAAGAATACGTCATGGCAAAGGCAAACAATAAAGTCAAAAGGGAAGTGGCAATTGCGGACAATCTGGTTTTAAAACCGATTAATAAAAGTATTCCCAAAAGTGTTTCGGCAATGGTCGCAGTAATAGCAATTGAGGGAATACAACTTTTTGGAGCAAAGGAGTTTACTTTTTCGACGTAAACCAAAAAACTTTCCCAGCGTGAGGAATAATTTCCCCATAAACCCAACCGACTCGAAACGGCAGAAATAAACCCTGTTGCCAATGCTATTCGCAAAAGCAAGACTGCAAAATCCTGATATCTTTTCATATACTTTTAATTCGTAATTAGAGATACAAAGATGTAATAACTGCCCGCGCGAAAGAATAGAGAATCTTAGAAAAAGCATGTAATTATAAATGCGGAACTTTTTCTTTATATGATTTTGGAGAGATATTAGTGTGTTTTTTGAAGAAGTTCGAAAAGTAAAACGGATCATTAAATCCCAAAGCATAAGCGACTTCTTTTACCGATAACTTCTCGTAATTAAACAAACGTTTTGCTTCAGAAATAATTAATCCGAAGACTACATTTTGTGCCGTTTTGTTGGTGTGTAATTTAGAAAGTTCGTTTAGTTTGGCTTCGGTTGTACCAATGAGAGAAGCGATTTCATTAACAGAAAGATTCTTTTCGAAGTTCTTTAAAACAGTTTCCAGAAAATGCAGAAACAACGCATCTGGTTTGTAAATTTCATCGCCACGATTGATTTTGGTACGATTAATTTCAATCAATATTAATTCGATTCGGCTGTGAATAGAAATGAGATATTGATAAGGCGTCTCGGTTAATTCTTTGCTTATTTCTTCTAATTGCTTGATAATGATTTCGCTGTTATCGACCTTAATCATTTCATTCATGGCAAAATGACAAAATAATCCGTTGTGGAAAATCAATTCCATATCAGTATCATCTTTACAGAAAAAATTATAGGTAAATTCTAAAACATATCCTGTGGCATTTTGAATATCTTTGAAGTAATGAATTTGTCCAGAAGTTATCGTAATAACAGAGTTTTTGGTTAATATAAATTCATTTTCATCAACAGAAATAGTTGTAGAGCCCGAAGTGCAAAAAACAAGAACGTATTTTAAGACACGTCTCGGATTTTGTAAATCTGCAGCCTGATCAAATGTTTTTATAGAAATCATATTGAAGATAATTCTTAATCAAAAATAAGATTTATTTCAAAGGTTTAAAAAATAATTTCGCAGCACAAAGTTTTGTTTCACGCAGATTTTAAAAAGATTTAGGCAGATTTCTGCAGATGTTTATTCTAATTTACTAAAAAAGAAATCTGCTTAAATCTGCCTAATCTGCGTGAAATAAAAATTTGCGAGATTAATTATCGTTGTGATAAACTCTCCAATACCTTTTCTAAGTTATCAATTGTCATTTTGAATCCTTGTACAAAGCCCATTTCAATCATTTTCTCCATGCGTTCCAAAGATTCGTTGAAAATGGTAATATTGACCGTTGTAACTCCGTTTTGTTCACTAAAAACATAATCCCAGTCAGAACCCGGTAATTGACGGTTTTCATTTTCGTCTGCAAAGGTATTGTACATTTTAAAATTCGTTTTCGGCGTAATCGAAGTATATTCCTGAACCGACCAGCGTTCTTGTCCTTCAGGGCTTACCATTGCGTAGAATCGTCTTCCGCCAACTTCAAAATTCATGTATTTTGTTTTTGCTGTAAAGGGTTTTGGCGCAACCCATTGATCCAGAATTTCTGCTTTCGTAAAAGCATCCCAAAGCAAAGGTAATTCTGCATTAAATTCTCTTGTTATAACTACTGTTTTTGATGGTTTGTCTACGGTAAAATCAAATAATAAATCGCTTTTCATTTTTTCTGTTTTTTTATAGTTAATAATATGTCGTCAAGTTTGTAAAAAGTATTTTTATAATATTCGTGCAAATTTGCAAATAAAATCTTGCAAGAAAATCTAAATTAGAAAACTTTACGCTTCTGGGGCTTAATAAGTGTCATAATTTTTATTTTTAAATAATTAATTAAGAAACTAATCGGTTGCAAATATATGTGCAACTATTTGGTTTCGCAAATTTTTTAGTGATTATTTTTATTAAAAATAATTTAGAGTGGTTGGTGTTGAGGATATTACTATGAATTACTACTGGTTTTGTTTCGCAAAATTACGCGAAAGCGAGCACAGAGATTCACAAAGTTTTTTTGTTTAAAAGCTTGAAAAAGTAATCGCGCAAAGTCGCTAAGGCGCAAAGTTTTGTTTTTGATAAATTCTATTGTCACCCTGAGCGTCCCGAGGCTTCGGGAGAAGGCTTATGAAACCTGTTTTTTAATTAGATATCTTATATCTGGAATATAAATTATAACCAAAAATAATGGCTGAAGTCACAAATGGAACAAAAGCGGAAATCTGCCAAAAAAGAGCTGTTCCGGTTTTTAATCCTTCGGTTAAGATTTCGAATATACCTAAACCTATAAATAATACGCAAATGATAAATAAAGCAAATAGGATTTTATAATTTATCTTGATCATAAAGTTGAATTAAGCCAATTCTTAAGTAACACGAAGTTAATTAAATTGTTGTTGATTAATCACCAGCTTTCAATACAATTTTTTGAAAAGATAAATAGCTTTCATCCTATAAAATAGCAAACTAAATTGACATGAATTTTATATAATTTCAATTTAATTTTTAATAAAAATCTGAAATTCAATTAATTAACTTTTATTAAAGAAAGGTTTAACATGCTCCGTTTTCGCTGACTATTTGAAATTACTAATTTTAACTAAATCAAAATTAATAACGTTTTAAACATTTAAAATTATGAAAAAGAATATAGCCATATTAGCAACAAACGGTTTTGAAGAATCAGAATTATCATCGCCTAAAGCCTATCTGGAAGAGCAGGGTTGGAATGCAGATATCATCAGTTTGAAATCAGGAACTATCAAAGCCTGGAAAGACGGTAATTGGAGCAAGGAATATAATGTTGATGTCGTATTAGATCAGGCAAATGAAGCAGATTACGATGCTTTGGTTCTTCCTGGAGGAGTTATAAACCCTGATTTATTAAGAAGAGAAGAGTCTGCAGTAAATTTTGTACGCTCATTTTTTGAAAGTAAAAAACCAGTAGCCGCTATTTGTCACGGTCCTCAAATTCTTGTGGATGCTGATGTTTTAGAAGGTCGAAAAGTAACTTCATTTTTCTCTGTTAAAAACGATTTGATAAATGCCGGAGCACAATGGGAAGATTCAGAAGTAGTCGTAGACAATGGATTGGTAACCAGCCGAAACCCTAATGATTTGCCCGCTTTTAATAAAAAAATGGTGGAAGAAATTAAAGAAGGAAAACACGAGCGTCAGACAGTGTAAAAAGATGTTTTTATTTATCAAGTTGTAAGAAATGCAAGATCAATTTTGGTCTTGCATTTTTTTTAATTGCTAGTTTTATCCTTGCCAAACACTTATTCCTGAAACAATTCCATTATCAAATGTGACAACTAATGAACCTGTATTTATTCCTGTATGAGTGTAACCTAAAGAATATCTAAAAGCATTTTCTGTTGTAAAACCTTCGTCTGGTTTTCCTAGCAAAGTAATAATTTCACTTTTTGATGTTCTAATTAAATTATGATTGTTTCGCAAACTATTCATCATATCCCAACGTAATGAAAAATTATCTTCTAAAACTAAATCATTTGTTTTCCATTTTTTAGAATCGAACTTTTCACCGGATATTTTTCCACGTAGTCCAAAACCACAAATAATTACTGCGATTATAATTAGAATGATTAGATTTATTTTTTTCACGTTTGTTTAAATTATATTGCTGCTATTGTTTGCGTTCACGAGCGGGACGCTCGTGCTAGCTGGGGGATTAATTTACTCTAACCTTAGTAATTTTATTATTTCTTTTTCATATTTTGCATATGAAGAACGGCCTAATTGAATCATTTTTTTTAATTTTTCTAAGTCGTATTCAAACATATTTGTTCCGTGTTTTGGTTCTGGGAAAGAATCGCTGATTCTTAACAAATCCAAATTTGGAAATAATAATTTTGAAATAGTTGAATTACTATTTGTACTTGAATTTAGAACTCGTTCAAAAAAAGCAAACAATCCAATTTTTTTAAAATTTTTGAAAGTATTCCGTTAGAGTTTTCAATATAATTGCCAACACCAATATTCAAAATATGAAGCTTTTTTTCATCGTAATCAAGAGCTTTGTAAGCATCAATAATTGAATAAAGCGTCGGGTTGTTAGCAATAAAACCACCATCGACAACTTCAATTTTACCATGACTTTCGGTTTCGATTGACATTTTCTCGAAAAAAGGATAAGCAGCGCTTGAACAACGTACTGCAGTTTCAATAGTACAGCCAAATCCTGGCTTAAATGATTGCTTCATGCCGTGTGTCTGACCAAGATCAGTCTTAAATATTAAAGGCATTTGTGTTTCATAATTTAAAGCTACAATTCCTATATTTGTTTTGAATTTATTGAATTTTTTAGTGCCGAATATTTTTTTACCTTCTCTCTCTATAGCTTTACTTTTACCTGATTTAGTTCTACATTTCATTATTTTAGGAATAAGATCTAAATACAATTTTTCAATATCGTCAATTTTATAGCCTAAACCTATAAGTGCAGCAATTATAGAGCCTGTGCTAGTTCCATAAATTAAACCAAAGTGTTTATATAATGGAGAACCAAGTTTAAGTTCAAGTTCTTTAAGAACTCCAAGTGTATAAACTCCTTTTGAACCACCACCATCCAAAACTAAAATATTTAAATTTGATTTTTTCATTTATATTCATTCCAAAATTTAATCAATTGAGTTACAAAAGTTGTTGCATCTTCTATATTCCATTGCAAGTCACTTGTGCCAAATAATTTGTCTTGTTCGTTTTGAACGAGATAATTGATTATCATACCATTCTTTAAATCACGATCGAACTGATTTATTATTGATATAGCAATCTCATTATATCCATTTTTTCTAAAATTTATATTATCGGAATTGTAAATTAAGCATTCCAAGAAATATGATGGAGCAAGTTTCTTGTCAACGTAGCCGCGATTAACCATGGCTGCTTTCATATTTTTAAAAACTCTTACGGTTGGTTTAAAATTTCCAAATGTATTTTCTGATTGATTTTTAATACTCCCGTTTTTAAGATGAATCTTAGGATAGTTAATGATACTTCTATTTGGCATTTCATGTTCAGTACGAAAAATTATCCCTTCGATATATTTTTCAGTATATGGTAAATAAGAAATATATTTTCGATAAGGATTACAGACTATTACATCACAATCTAGTCTATTAGAATCCCCTTTAACTAAAATTGCTTTGTTGCCAATAACTACATTACTTTCCCCATAACATGATTTAAGTTGTTTAACAATTGAAGCTTTGAATGATTCTAAGCTATATTTTGCGTCAGAATAGTTAACATCAAATGCTTGTTTTTGTGATTCATCTAAAGCTGATAAATTTTTTGAAAAAATCGACCTAAATTCAACTACTAAATCAACGTCACTATTTCCATAAATATTTGTGTAATTTGGATAGGAACCTTGTAAGTAGGTTTCGTACCGTACATCACTTTTCCAACTTATTTTATTAATACAATTTACTACACTTTTATGTGTATTTGCTGAAGATTGTACAGCACCTTGGTGTGACCAAATTTCAAGTTGTCTCTCTGGTATTGCCATATGATTGCTTAAATTTTTGTTATCGCTACTTGGCGAGGTTTACAATTAAATTAAATTTTATTTTTCAATTAAATAATACTGCAAAAATGATAATTCCACTAAATTTGTAAATTGATGGAGATATATGTAAGGCACACTTTTTATACAGATATAATTTCATAACTTCCATTTTCCAAAGTTACAGCAATATTCTTATTGTATGACTTCGCATATCTTAAAGCAATATATGAATCATTTAAAGTATACCCCATTCCAATTGAAAATGTTAAATTTACATCAGTATTTCTAACATTTTTCAGTAAATCACTTAAATTAATGTTACTGCCTTTCGATATAATTCCATCTGCTCCGCTAAATATTATTTCTTGTTTTTCTGAGAGAAGATATGATGTAATATTTTTGATCGCATTTGCTACCATTAAATTTATTTCACTTAGTTTCTTTTCGTCATTATTTAAAAAACTTTGCTCTATTTTTAACCCTATATTATCGCCGTCTATATAAATAAATTTCATTTTTTATTTGTTTTTTGCTTCTAAAAATGATTTAGAATGTTTCTTAGATGTTTTTTTTAAATTAAGATTGCCTTTTGAATTATGATTGGTCCAAAAATCACCAAAAAACTCTTGACCATTTACATTAAAATGTAGCATTAACTCTGACGTTCCTTTTCTAAAGTTATCGTCGGTGGGATTAAATTGGTTTTGGGAATATAAGTAAATTAATTGATTTGAATCACTTTTTGAATCATATGTAAAGGCTTCTCCAAATGAGTAATTAATATAATTTGAAGTCATTGATTTGATGTCAATTCTTAAAAAAGATTGCCTAACTACCATTGCTATTTCTCCATTATACATTTGATTTGTGGTAAAGTCTGTAGAATTATAAGTTCCAAACCAAGTACCATTTATATTTTCTTGATATACAATATATTTTAATAAAGGCCATTTCCATCCAATACTAATATAAAAAACCCAAAATAAAACAATTCCGCTTATTAAGCTTGGTATTTTTATTAGGCCTTCTCTACTAAAAATATTAATACCTAATAAATTAAAGATAACAATTCCGATAATGGTTAAAATTACTGTAACTTTTAAAATTCTTTCCAATGTGCTTTTTTTCATTTATAAATATTATTGATTAAACTGTGTTTATTTGAAAATAATTATCGTAAAAGGACTCCAATTGCCCATGTTTATTGAAGTGTAGTGTTTTGAATCTCTAATGTTTTTTATTGTAGCCATTTTGTCATTAACTTTGTTTAAAATTAAATCCAAATATAAACTACTAATTAGTAGGCTTTTTACGGAAAACCTTTATTTGAAAAATAAATTTATTTCTATCAAAAATATCAATTTCCCAATCTAAACAACCACGTACTTTTACCTGATTTATCAAATAAAAAACAAATCCTAGCCCTGATAGAGGGAAAATCCTTTTTTGTCCGTCGCGGCGGATAAAAAAATTGGAATGATAGCAGGAAATAGCTCCAAAAAATTCTAAAACTTTTCATTTAATTAAAAGGTTTAAAATAACATAACCATAAAGCCTGTCATTTCGCGGAGCAAGAAATCCTCGCAACTAACTCCGCATGCAAAATCGCCAATCTCTGTCGAGTTACTTGCGAAGATTTCTCCTGCGTCGAAATGACAAAAATGGGGTTACTTTGCGTTTTAAGGGATTAATCCCGAAGCCTCGGGACCTTGCTATAAAATAAATCATTCCTTTGGAATTTTATAAAGAGTTCCAGAGGAACGGATCATATTGTAGGGATGGATTTTAATCCATTCTACGCATGCAAAATCGCCAATCTTTGTCGAGCTTTTAGTGTGATTTCTCCTCTGTCGAAATGACAAAAAAATGAGAATAAAAACTTTGCGCCCTTGTGACTTTGCGAGATTTTTAGGTTTCATAAGCCTTCTCCCGAAGCCTCGGGACGCTCAGGGTGACAATCGGGAATAGCAAGAAATGAAGGAAAAACTCAGCGAATCTTCCGCGCTACCTTTGCGAATCTCTGTGAAACAATAAAACAACAAAAACAAAAAAGGGCAGCACTCAATAAAAAGTACTGCCCTCAAGGCAAATAGATTTGCATATAAACCATTTCTGATTTAAAATGCCGCATTTAATAATTGCGTACAGTTTTTGGTAAACTACTAAACTAAGAAAGCTAAACGCAGGTTATTCGTTTATAATATCGCCTTCTTTAGTTTCTTCGCTGGCAATTTTCACCAACTTATCTTTACGGTCCAAATCACCAAATATTTCAATTTTATCGTCGATTTCTCTTCCTTTTTTCACTTCAACTCTTGTTGCTTTGTGGTTTAATACTTTGATTACATACAAACCTTCCGCAGAACTCACCAAAGCCGATTTTGGAATTACAAATGTGCTGTCTTTCGCGTTAAGCGGTAACAAAACTTCAGCTACCATTCCCGGTAAAAGATCTTTTTTGGTATTGATAACATCCATTTCAACACGCTCAGAACGTAATTTCAAATCTAAAGCTCCGGACATTCTTGTAATTTTAGCTTTAAAATTTTCAGGCAATGATTTTACGTTAAAAGTCATTTCGTCGCCAGCGTGTAAATATCCTGTGTAAAGTTCCGGAACCGAAACTGCTAAACGCAATTTATCCTGCTGCTGAATCGTCAATAAAGGCAAATCAGAACCTTTTCCGGCAGGGCCAACAAACGTTCCTAAATTCACGTTTCTTGCTGCTACAACGCCATCAAACGGAGCGCGGATTTCTAGATAACCTCTCATAATCGACACTTCTTTATGAGCTGCAATTGCCGCCTGATATTGTGCGTAATCAGAGTTTTTCTTTCCGCTTGCCATTTCCAGATCATTTTTAGAAATCGTTCCTTCCACTTTGCTGGTTTCGTACAAACGGTTGTAGGTACTTTTGCTTGTGGTGTAAATGGCTTCCATCGATTTCAGTCTTGATTCGGCTGCAGCCAATTGAGAACTAATTTCCGGCGCTTCCAAAACAATTAAAAGCTGTCCTTTTTTTACTTTAGTACCAATATCTACTTTTAGTAATTTTACGAAACTGCTCACTTTTGCGTATAAATCAACTTGTTGAAAACCGGTTAGTTCCGCTGGTAAACGCAATTCTGTCGTTAGTTTTTCTTTGTCTAAAAGAAACGTTTCTGTTTTAGGTTCGATTTCTGCCGTAACAGTTTCTTCTTTTTTAGAATTACAACTGTTAAGGAAAAATAGTGCTGCAAAAAACAGCGCGCTAAATTGTATTTTATTTTTCATTTTTCGATTTTAATGATGAGATATAATGGATGCTTTCTTCGTCTTCAGGATCTAAAGAAACAGATTGTGTTGTTGTTTTTTCTTGTGCCCATGCAAAGATAAGTGGCAGGATTAATAATACGGCAAATGTCGAAAATAATAACCCGCCAATTACGGCTCTACCTAATGGTGAAACCTGATCTCCTCCTTCGCCATGACCAATCGCCATAGGCAGCATTCCCGCAATCATCGCAACCGAAGTCATGATAATCGGACGAAGACGCAACGCAGCAGCTTCTCGTGCAGATTCTAAGGCGTTTCCATTTTTCTTGCGCAACTGTTCAGCATTTGTGACCAGTAAAACGGCATTGGCAATCGAAACCCCAACCGACATGATGATTCCCATATACGATTGTAAGTTTAACGTTGACCCCGTGATCGTTAGCATTAATAAAGCTCCTAAAACTACCGCCGGAACTGTAGTTAAAATAACCAATGAAACCTTGAACGATTGAAAATTAGCGGCTAACATTAAGAAGATTACAAAAATGGCAACCAATAATCCAACCTGTAAACTACTTAATGTTTCGCTCAATACTTTACTTAATCCAATTGGAGTTATGAACAAACCACGCGGCAATTCTCCTAATGAACTAATTGTTGCATCCACATCTTTTACTGCCGTACCTAAATCGGTCTGGCTAATGTTGGCTGTAACGGTAATGTATGGCATAGCCCCTAAATTGTCATTTTCACCGCTTACATAAGCCGGTGTAATTTTGGCAACGTCACTTAAAACCGGACGAAGCGAATTTTTTAATACCGGAATTTCTCCAATATCTGTTTTACTTTTCATTTTGTTCAAAGGCACTTGCACCTGAACATTGTATGACAATCCGGCTCTTTCGTCAACCCAGGTATTTTTTTCTGTATATCTTGATGATGAGGTCGAAGCAACTAATGATCGTGATATGTCGTTCATGTCAACACCTAGTTCGGCTGCACGGGTTCTGTCAATATCAATATTCATTGCAGGATAATGAATTGGCTGACCAATTTGTACGTCTCTGAAATAAGAGATTTTTTTCAGTTTCTCCACAATTTGATTGGCGTATAACTCATTTCGTTTTTTATCTTTTCCGGCAATACGAACTTCGATTGGAGTAGGAGATCCCTGGCTCAAAACCTTATCCGTCAATTCGATTGGCTCAAAAGAAAGTTTCACATCTGGTAAAACCTTTTTAATTCGCGCTCTAAAATCGTCTTTAAAGTCATCCATGTCCACGTGATATTCTTTTAAACTCACCTGGAAAACAGCTTCATGCGAACCTGCCATGAATAAATAAATCGGGTTAATCGAGAACAGCGACGGGTGCTGACCAACATATACAGATGAAATTCCGATATGTTCTTTGCCCACCATTTTTTGCAATTCTTTCAAAACAATAATTGCTTTTTCTTCCGTACGTTCCAAACGGGTTCCGTCGGGGGCACGCATTCTTAGCTGAAACTGACTTGAGTTTACTTTCGGGAAAACATCTTTTCCAATAAAAGTGATAAAAGTTACCGCAAGAAGTGTGGCGCAAACCAGATAAATTATACTTGTTGCTTTTTTATGAGGGAATAATCGATCTAAAGTTCTCATAAAACGAATTCTGAATCGCTCAAAAGCGCCAATTTTTCCGTTATTATCAGTATCGTCTCTTTCAACGTAGGCTTTTTTCTGTGTAATCAGATCTTTTTCAGATTCCGGCGTTAGACCGCAATCATTAAATTCTGCTTCATCATCTGTAATTTCAGGACCATGTTCGTGTTTTGCGTGACCTTTCATTAACCAGTTTGCCATTACGGGCACAAAAGTCTGAGAAAGTAAAAACGAAATAACCATTGAGAATCCAATTGCTAAAGCCAAAGGCAAGAACAACGCTCCCGGAATACCAACCATGGTAAATGCTGGTGCAAATACCGCTAAAATACAAAGAAGGATCAATAATTTTGGCAATGCAATTTCCTGACAGGCATCCCAAATGGCGAGTGCCTTGGGTTTACCCATATCGAGATGCTGGTGAATATTTTCGATTGTTACGGTACTTTCATCCACCAGAATACCAATCGCTAGTGCCAATCCACTTAAAGACATTAAGTTGATGGTTTGACCGAATAATTTTAGGAATAAAACTCCCGAAATAATCGAAATTGGAATCGTCAGAATTACGATCAATGCCGCACGTCTGTCGCCAAGGAAAAGTAAAACCATTAATCCGGTTAAAACCGCACCGATAATTCCCTCTGTAATTAAACTTTTAACCGAATTGATTACATAAACCGACTGGTCAAATTCGTATGATAATTGTACATCTTCAGGAAGTGTACTTTGTATTTTAGGCAATTCTGCTTTCAATTTCTGAACCACATCCCAGGTCGAAGCGTCTCCGGCTTTTGCAATACTAATGTAAACAGAACGTTTTCCGTTTACCAAAGCATAACCGGCCGTAATATCAGCACCATCTTTTACTGTGGCAACATCACCTAATTTTAAGTTTTGAACGCTTCCTTTAAACAACGGAATATTTTCAAAATCTTTAACTTCTTTAATCGTATTGTTTGTTGGCGTGATGTAGTTGATATCGCCCATTCTAACGTTTCCGGAAGGAGCCGTTTGGTTGTTGATACGAATCGCTTCTACGATTTGATCCGGCGTCATATTATGCGAACGCAATAAATCAGGATCTACGTTAACCTCAATTGTTCTTGGGCTTCCGCCGAAAGGTGCCGGAGAAAGTAAACCCGGAATTGAAGTAAAAGAAGCACGAACATAAACGTTGGCCAAATCCTGCAATTCATTATTCGATCTGATTTTACTGCTCAAAACCAATTGACCAATTGGCAATGACGAAGCATCAAAACGAATGATAAACGGAGGCTGGGTTCCGGGTGGAAATGCCGCCTGAATCCTGTTCGAAAGCGAACTTAATTCGGCTGCAGCCTGCGCCATATTTGTGTTTTCATAATAGGTTAATTTCATGATCATTAACCCCTGAATATTTTTGGTTTCAACCGATTTTACACCATTTGCAAAGGGTAAAATGTTGACGTAAGTTTTAGCAAAATAAGCTTCCATCTGGTCTGGCGTATAACCTCCAAACGGATGCGCGATATAGATAACCGGCAAGTTCATTTTTGGCAGAATATCTACCTTAATGTCCTGTATGGCACCAATTCCGAAGAAAAATAGACCCGCAACCAATACTAATATGGAGATGGGTTTGCGGAGTGCGAAACGTATTAAATTCATTAGGCTCTAATTAAAATTCATTTATAAATAAGTCGAAATTGCCCGTAGCGGCTATTTTTAGCAAATACGATTGCCATACATTATTATTGACGATATCACGATCGATTTCGGCACGGTTCAACGTGTACATAATCTGCGTTAAATCAGTCAAATCGGTCAAACCATTTTTGTATAAAGTCGATTTTTGCAAGTACGCTTTCTGGGCTGCATTTACCTGAATTGGCGCTTCGGCATAATTTTCCAGTGTAATTTTTATTTTATCATCTGCAAAGTTCAATTGCGATTTTAATTCTCTGTCAGCCTGATTGTATTCTTCCTGCAAAGCTTGCGAAACAAATTTCTGAGCGCTTACTTGTTTGCTCATTCTAAAAGGTGTTGTCAGGTTCCAGCTAATTCCAATTCCGACTAAATAATTCGAACGATCCGGATTTACACCATCCCAATAATTTCTTGTGTAAGCTGTTTGATCTGTTGCGTATGCAGAATCAAACCCTGAAGCTCTGGTTTGTAAAACACCAAAAGCGGTCATAGTTGGGTAATAAAATCGTTTGTATAATTTAAGCTGCTGATTGCTGTAATCAATTCTGGTTTTGTATAATTGCAATAAAGGATGAAGGCTATCAGTAGTTTTTTCTTCTACTAAAAGTGCTTTCGGAATATTGCTTACAAATAAAGTATCGGTAACAAAATCCTGTGGCGCAACGCCCATCAAATCAACAAGTTTATTGTTTTGTTCTTTTACGAAGTTTTTTGCCAGATTCAAAGCGATTTTAGCTTTTGAAACTTCGGCTGTAGCCAATGTAGAATCGACTCCGGCCAATAATCCGTTTTTAACACGTACAACGGCTGTTCTTTTGAAAACTTCGGCGCGATCTAAATTCTTTTGCTGCGAAATCAATAATCTTTGGCTTGCCAATAAATTTAAATAGGCAGCAGAAATTTTGATTTCCTGTTGAAACATTTCCTGTTTTAAGTCATTTTCTTTGGCTTTAAGATCAACTTTAGCCAAATTGATTTTTTCTTTTGCTTTTCCAAAAGTGAAAAAATCCCAGTTCATGTTCACTAAATACAAAGCTCCAAAAGCTGAGTTCCAGTTTTGTTCAGGAAGTGGTAATCCTGACGAAGCAACGCCAAGACCTCCAAAACCATACAAAGGTCCGTTTTGTCCATTTACAGTTCCATAATCTTGCTGGGCAGACAAGTTTAGATTAGGTAAATAATCGCGGCGAGATTGTTTGAGTGTTTCTCGCGAAGCGTTTGTGTAATTGGTTTTTGCTTTTATCGAACCGTAATTTTCAAGACCCGTTTTAATGGCATCTTTTAAAGACAAGTTTTGTGAGTAACCGATTGATGCAAAAATCAAGAAAAATAATAAGGTAATTTTTTTGAAATACATAAAAGTTCGTGGTATCAAATTATAGAACAAAATTATTTGTCTTGCGCTGATAAATGTCATCTTAAATGATGTACTGCACTAAAAAATGACAAATTCAATTCGTCATTTTTTGGAAAAAGAAATTAAATATTTGTCCGTACTTTGTAAACTATTTAAGTATTAAAAATGAATAAAAAATTTGATAACATATTGGACAACAAATGGTGGCAGGAAATTGCCGTTGTTGCCTTTTCATTTACAATCTATACGTTAAAAAATGACTGGATGTTATTTAGTTCTTTTACTTCCATATCTATGGGCATTTTTTTTACTTCATTTTGTATATGCATGCCCAGTTTAACCGATTTTTCCTCCTGCCAATCTTATTCAAAACCCGCCGTCCGGTAACTTATATACTATTAACATTATTTGGAGTTTTCGTTTTTTCAATCGTTTTATATGAAATTATGATGCTCGAGATGTTTAGTAATTGCCGTTTGTATCAAAACTCGCATCAGCGAAGTTATGTTTATCAATTGGCAAGTGTATTGGGAACTTTGGTTTGTATTTTGAGTCCGATTATTGTGTTTAAATTCTACAGAATCCACAGAAAACAAACCGATGAAGCTTTACTGTTTAATGAAATGCAGTTGAATTCCTTGAAAGGACAATTGAATCCTCATTTTTTATTCAATACCTTTAATACGCTTTACGGAATTAGTTTGGAATTCCCCGAAAGAACTCCGGATTTGATCATGAAAGTCTCGCAATTGATGCGTTATCAACTTGAAAGTAACAGTAAAAAATGTGTATCTCTTGAAGATGAACTGGAATTTATAAACAGTTATGTACAGCTTGAAAAAGAAAGAGTTGGATATCGTTGTGATATTACATACGATTGTAAAATTGATAATGAAAACGCCTATAAGGTTTCGCCAATGTTATTAATCGCTTTTATCGAAAATGCCTTTAAACACGGAACCTGCGCCATCGAAAAATGTTTTGTACGAATCATTGTTACAGTCGAAAATGGTTTGCTGCATTTGCACGTTGTAAATTCAATTCCGGATAAAAAAACCGATGTAGTTTCGACTAAAATTGGATTAAAAAATACCATCGAACGTTTGAATTTGATTTATGGAAAAGACTATAAATTGAATATTCAGGACAATAAAAATACCTATATCGTAGATTTGAAATTGCAACTGAAAAAGTTTGTAGAATGAAAGAGCCAAAAAAATGTATAATTGTTGATGATGAGCCGGCTGCGCATTACGTTCTGGCGAATTATATCAAGCAAAATCCGCAATTAGAATTGGTTTTTCAGGGTTATAACGGCATTGAAGCAATGGATTATCTTCGTGAAAATAAAGTTGATTTGATGTTTTTGGACATAAATATGCCGGAAATTTCAGGAATGGAATTGCTAAAGATTATTCCAACGCACCCTAAAACTATTTTAACAACAGCGTATTCTGAATTTGCTTTGGAAAGTTATGATTATGGCGTGATCGATTATTTATTGAAACCGATTTATTTTCCAAGATTTTTAAAAGCCGTTGATCGTTTCTTCGGAACAGAAAATATAAAAGCAAAAGAAGACGAAGTAATTGTTAATTCAGTTAGCGTAAAAGTAGACGGTTATTTTGTTGATATTGAATTAGATCAGCTTTTGTTTGCACAGAGTTTTGGAAATTATGTGAAACTGCATACCACTAAACGAACATATTTGGCGTCTATCACAACAAGTGAATTCGAAAAATGCCTTCCGGAGAAAAATTTCATGCGCATTCATAAATCATATATTGTTGCGCTTGATAAAATTGATGAAACTGAGAAGGATTTTGTTATTATCAGAAAAAGAAAAATTGCCAATTGGTATTACATATAAAAGAGAATTATCAGATCGGCTGAAGAAATAAAAGTTTCCAGATTTCATTTTAAATTCATTTAAAAGTAGTAGTTTTAGTACGTAATTTAAAGGTTGTTTAATTAAAGTATTGGAATCATGAAAAACATAATTTTTGCTTTCGCATGTTTTTGCAGCAGTTTTTTGATGGCACAAAATGGAATTATGCCCACGGGAGAAATTACTCCACCTGAAAAAGTAAGGTTTAATTTTGAAAAACAATATCCCAATAAAGTGCCGGTTTGGTCAATAGAATATGTTGGCGATGATAATGATGAAATTAGATACGAAGCTAAATTTAATGCCGATAAAAACACGAAGGCACTCGCAGTTTATGATAATTTAGGATATTTAAAAGCTTATGAATTGCAGATTCCGTACAGTCAGCTGCCACAGAAAGCACAGTCTTACCTAAAGAAAAATTATCCTGCAAAAGCTATTCATGAAATTGCAGTTGTGGTTGACGATAAAAACAAAACAACATATGAGGTAGGTGTTGAAAATAACTCAAAATTTTATGATGTTATCTTCGATAAAAATGGTGGTTTTGATGTTAGTATTCAAAAAGATTAAAAATTTATAAAAATCTGAAAAGTTAATTTTTGTAAGAATTATACTTCATGTTATAAAAAGATGTAATTTTATTGCCAGAATAAAATCAATTTATAAACATGAAAAATTTTTACTTGGCCGCAGCTTTTTTAATTAGTAGTTTGGTAATGGGGCAAAAAAATGGTGTTTTACCACCTGCTAATGTAAAAATGGCATTTGAGAAACAATATCCAAACAAAGCGGCACTTTGGTCGATAGAACAGGGTGATCAGAAAGATGATATAAAATTTGAAGCAAAATTTAAGGAAACAGCGACAACTAAAGCATACGCCGTTTATGATGGCAAAGGAGTTTTTAAGGCTTACAAAACACAAATTCAGATAGATCAATTGCCTTTTAAAGCACAACTTTATCTTAAAAAAGAATATCCGGCTAAGCCTGCGAGGCAAATTTTACTTGTCATTGATGCTCAAAATAAAACAACATATAAAGTCGAAGGAAAGAATAATATCAAATTTTATGATGTTATTTTTAA
The DNA here is from genome assembly GCF_979258275.1 of Flavobacterium sp. AC274. Classification (NCBI taxonomy): domain Bacteria; kingdom Pseudomonadati; phylum Bacteroidota; class Flavobacteriia; order Flavobacteriales; family Flavobacteriaceae; genus Flavobacterium; species Flavobacterium sp. AC274. The sequence continues at coordinate 2,935,277 of NZ_OZ409852.1, forward strand.
TAAAGAAGGAGAAGTTCAGATGTAAATCTAACATAAATTAAAGGTTGCTTACTAATTCAATTATATTGAAAAGACAAACCCGACAGATTTTTAAAATCCGTTGGGTTTTGTTTTATAAAAATATATGGAAGTCAATATCTGAAAATCAGTCAACAGATAAAATGTAAAAACTTATTTCCTTTTCATTAGGATAGTATTAGTTTTAATTATTTAATTTGTAGTCTTTAACCTATAATATGTATTAAATGAGAAACATTCTACTATTCGTGACTTTTTTATATTGTAATTTTTTAATAGCACAAGATGCTATTATAGTACCGCCGGAAAATGTAACGAAATCTTTTGAAAGTCAATATCCGAAAAAAACTGTTGTTTGGTCTATTGAGTATGGTAAAGATGAGGATGTTTATTTTGAGGGAGAGTTTACTGATGACAAAAAAAGTAAGGCAATTGTGCTTTATGATAGCAATGGAGTTTTCAAATCCTTAAAAACACAAACTGCAATTGTCAAATTGCCTTTAAAATCTCAAAATTATTTGAAGAAAAATTATCCGGATAAGGGAAAAGTCAAGTCTGTTGGTAAGATTTTTTATATGATTGATGATAAAAATAATGAAACGTACGTTGCAGTAGCAAAAAAAGATAAAAAACTGTACAATATTATCTTCGATAAAAATGGAGAATATCTTAAAAGAATAGAGATACACTTTCTGTAGAAATCAATTTGATTTTTAATAGCAAACCCGACAAGTTTTAAAACTTGCCGGGCTTAACCGATCGTGGACTTAGTTAAATTATAACATCATTCCGCCAGAAACTTCAATGCGCTGTGCATTTATCCAGCGTGCTTCTTCGCTACATAAAAAAGCAACGACTCCGCCAATATCTTCTGGTAAGCCAACTCTTCCTAACGCAGTAACTGAAGCAATTTGTTGGTTCATTTGTTCGTTATCACGAACAACTCCACCACCAAAATCAGTTTCAATAGCGCCCGGAGCCACAACATTGGCTCTTATTTTTCTTGTACCTAATTCTTTTGCCTGATATTTTGTTAAAGTTTCAATTGCACCTTTCATAGAAGCATAAGCCGCGTAACCAGGAAATGAAAATCTTGCCAAACCGGTTGAAATATTTACGATTCCACCTCCATCATTCATTACGTTAAGTGCTTTTTGAGTAAGGAAGAATGGTCCTTTAAATTGAATATTAGTTAATTGATCAAATTCTGCTTCAGTTGTTCCAACGAAAGAATTATGAATTCCTATTCCGGCGTTGTTTACAAGAAAATCAAATTTATCAGTTTTAAAAATGTTTTTTAAAGTTACTGAAATATTTTCGAAAAAAGAATCAAAAGTTCCTGAATCGGCAACATTTAATTGAAGTGCCGCTGCATTTTGTCCGAAACTTTCGATTTCTTTTACAACTGCGTCAGCTTCTTCTTTTTTGCTGTTGTATGTAATGATTACATCGATTCCTTTTTTAGCAATTGCAATTGCCATATTTTTTCCTAAACCTCTGCTTCCGCCTGTTACTAAAGCGATTTTTGTATTTACTGCCATTTTGATAATGAATTAAAAATTAAGAATTAAAAATCTGCTGATCTGCTAAATCTGCGTGAAAAAAAATTAAACACATAGAAGCATAGATTTTATTTTGTTAAAAAGATTGTAAAAAGAAACTAGTTTCTAACACATAGTTTTAGCTAATCTATCTTTCTATGTTTGTTTTAATAAAATGAAATGCCTTTTTTTAGCGTTTACAATGTCTATGTTTCTATGTGTTTGAGTATTTGCGTTTTTATTAATTTGAATGCAATGCTTCAAAATGTGCTTTTAATTCCGGGACACTTGCGTTTAATCTTGTTTCGCTGGTTCCGAAAGTCAATTCGTTTTTACCTTGCTTTAATTGATCAAAAATAGAAACAATGAAATCAGCTACACTTGGATGTGCGTTGTGTAAACCAATTCCGCCAAGATCTGTATTTAATGCAGGCGGAATAATTTCGATTACTTCAATGTTTTTTGCTTTCAATAAATGACGAAGCGATAGGGTAAACGAACGGAAAAATGCTTTGGTTGCTGAATAGACCGGAACTTTTGCAAATGGTGAAAATGCCAATCCCGAAGTTACGTTCATAACTGTTGAAAGTGATTTTAAGTTGATGAAAAGCGATGTTAAATGTAAGGGAGCTTCTATATTAGTAGCAAGTTCATTTTTTGCGCTTTCGAAGAAATTTGCGTCATCAACAGAAATCCAATTTTGAATACCTGCATTATTTACCAAAACATTCAAATCGCTGTGGTTTTCAGAAATCCATTCGTAAAGCTCAATTCGTTCTTTTTCGCTGGATAAATCACAAACCTTTGTAATTACGGTTGGAAATTTTGCTTTTACTTCATTTAAAACTGATTCTCTTCTTCCGCAAATAATTACGGTGTTATTTTCTTCAATAAATCTTTGTGTCAATCCAAGTCCGATGCCGCTTGCGCCACCGGTTATTAAAATTTTGTTGTTTGATAATTCCATTTTTTCTGATCTTTAAATTAATAAGACAAAGGTAGGAGTGAAGTAGAAATGGGGAGTTGTAAATATCAAACCGATGTTTGCGAAATTCAAATCAGAGGAAAATTAAATTCCAATTTTAAAAATCAGGTTTAGTCATTGCGAGATACGAAGCAATCTTACTCATATATCAACTAAAGTTTACAAGCGTGTAATTGAACGCGGATGACGCGGGTTCGCTTTGCGAAGACACGGATTATCGCGGATTTTTTCTCAATTTGTGTCTTCCTGAGCGAAGTCGAAGGATCTCATGCTGAATCTATACAGTGTGTGCCCTTTGACTTCGCTCAGGAGGAGATGCGTTGTGATAACGATTTGACAACAATCTAAAATCTAAAATCAAAAATCTAAAATTAGGTGCGAAAAGCCAGAGGCGTAATGGTTGTTTGCTTTTTAAAGAAGTTAGAAAAATGTGCCAGTTCTTCAAAACCAAGTGAATACGCAATTTCAGAAATATTCCAATCCGTTTGTTTTAAAAGAATTTTGGCTTCGTTTGTTAATCGGTTACTGATTAATTCTGTGGTTGTTTTTCCTGTATTTTCTTTTAAAACCTTGTTTAAATGGTTGACATGAACGGATAATCTTTCTGCAAAATCTTTTGCTGTTCGTAGTTCTAATCGCTGATGCGGAGATTCTATAGGGAATTGTCTTTCAAGTAATTCTGCAAATAATGAGGAAACTCTCGCTGCTGAATTATGTTTAGAATAAAGTGCTGTTATGGGTTGTAATTTTTGCCCGAAGTGAATTAATTCAGCAACATAATTTCGAATTAGATCGTATTTATAAACATAATCAGAATTGATTTCTTTTTGTATTTTATTGAAAATCAATTCAACTTCTAAAACTTCTTCATCTGTAAGCTGAAAAACAGGATATCCGTCTGAAGCAAAAATTGGAAGTTCATCGAGATCAATTCCGCTTTTATTTTTCGAAAGAAATTCACTGGTAAAAACACAAAATTGCCCAGCCTGATTGGTATCCTGCGGAACATAATTATACGGGATTTTTGGTGTAGCAAATAATAATCCCTGTTTTTCGATTTCGATTATTTTATCAGCATATTCAGATCTGTTTTTGCCTCGAATCAAACTTATTTTATAATAAGCCCTTCTGTCATAAGGCATAAACGATTTTCCCTGCATTCTTTCCAAAAGTTCTTTGATGTCGAAAATATTAAAATGACCGATTTCTTTTTTTATGTCATTGGGTAATAAAGAATTTGGTTCAACGGTTGAACCTTCGGTAATATCCTGATAAAATGAATCCAGAGTTTTCATAAGGGTGAATTGTAAAATTCAAATATACGAAAAATATTTGCAGGATGGGTTTTTGCCACGAAGGCACTAAGGCACAAAGTTTATTTTGTTGGGATTTTGATTTTTGTAATTATAAAGAAAGAAAAATAAACAGAAGATTTAAGGTTTTATAGCTATTTTGATATAGCCCACGGTTTCAACCGTGGGAAACGTATTATTGAAACGTATTATTGAAACGTATTATTGAAACGTATTATTGAAACGTATTATTGAAACGTATTATTGAAACGTATTATTGAAACGTATTATTGAAACGTATTGTAAAAATGTATTGTGAAAATGTATTGTGAATGTATTGTGCTCCAACGGTTGAAACCGTTGGCTATGTTTATATATTGTGTTTTTTAATTTTTGTGTCTTGGTCTCTTCGTGGCAAACTCAAAACAAACTTCCCTGAATTAATTCTGGTTGTGAATTGCCATTAAAAGAAAAGGTATCAATAACAAAAAACTGTTTTTTTATAGGATCAAATTCTCGTAAAACAATTTCACAGCACAAAAAATCAATATTAATTGTGGTAAAAAGCTGTGAAGCAATTTTAAGATTTTCGGGAATTAATTTTCTGCCAATAGACATATGTGGATCGTCGCTTTTTTTGAGTTTTAAAGGTTTTAAAGCTTCCTGAGTTTTTTTCATGATCGGCTTTAGATGATTGGCTGAATGTTCATTTGGTGCGATGAAAAAGGCACCATTTACATAAGATCCAAAATGATCTAAATTTACCTGAAAAGGTGTAAACGTATCGCAAATCTTAAAAAGTTTTTGTTTGTATTTTTCGATTTGAGATTCATCAATACTGAATTCACAAATTGTAATATGAGCCACAGAATTACAGCTGTTGTACCAATCTATTTTGCTTTTTAAATAATCCTTCATTGTTTTGACAGCATCAATTACTTCTTGGGAAGGATAAATGGCAACCGAATATTTCTTTTCCATTTTGTGATTTGGTTTACACAAATTTAGAATTTAAATTGAGCCGTCAAAGCTGCATAAAAATAATCTTTTCCTGTACCAACTTCTTTTAAGAATGAACCTGCATTAAACCAACCGCTTTCTAATGTAAAAGACAGAAAATCATTGGCAGTATAATCTAAATTGGAGATGAATTGTGAGCCTATAAAACGTTCTGTAGTATCTTTTCCTGAATATAATAATTGCATATTTGGCGCATATAAACCATCACTTATAGTTTGTCTCCAGAAAATATCACAATCAAATCCAAGACCTAATTTTTCAGTTAAAGTAAAATCAATCGAAGGATGGATATCAATTAAATTTGACGGGCCAATTAGGGCAACTAATCCAAAATAAGCACCTCTCGGGTATAAGGGATTAAAGGTTTGTAAATGATTATCATCTGAATTTTTATCTCCGGAAATAATTTCTGTTTTTAGTCCAATTTCGGGATTAAATTTTACTTCTGAAAAAGTATAACAAGCAAAAGAGGAAAGTGTCCAGGCCGAGATTGTTTTTTGATTTAGGTTTCCGAATTGGTATAATCCTTCAAAATCATATTTCCAGTTTCCTTTGTTTTTCCAGATTCTTGTTCCGATAGACTGACGATTTTCTTCGCCAATGGCATCGTCAAAAACGGCTCTTTTTTTCCATAATCCTAAATAATAAAAATCGATATTCTGGATAAAAGGCACTTTATGAATTACTGTATAGCTTCCCCAGAATTGGGCATTTTCATTAAATCCATCGTTAAAAGTTCCCTGTTTATTGGCAATAGGATGCGTATAAAAGGCATCTGTTTGCCAATTGTTTTTTGTAAAATAATTTGACAGCATCAAAAGCAAGACGACTGTTTGGACCTTCGCGAACTGCTATTAAACGCTGCGAACCATACGACATTTCCTGTCTCCCGGAACGCAATGTAAAACGTTCGTTTTCATTTTTAATAAAATCAATGTCCAGAAATGCCTGGTGAAAGTCCAATTCATTTTCATCAACCGGACTTGGATCAGTTTTGCTGTTGGCTAGACTGCTTTGTAATTCAACAAATGTTCTGAAAATTCCCAAATGAATATCAGCATGAAGGAGATAACGAGAAAGTAAATAACCGTCGCCTTCATCAGAGTCATCGCCCCATTTATCATTTATAGTATAAGTATATTGCAATCTTGCTTCACCGCCAATAGTGGCATAATAGTTACTGTTCTGGCTTAGTGGGATATATTTGATTTTTTCGTACCAATTTCTGGTAGAATCCTTTAAATAAGTCAAATCATCGTCATATCGCAGCTTTTGAAAAACTGGTCTTTGCTGTGCATTTGCAGAAAAAAGATTCCCAAAAGCAACAATAATCGGAATATAGTCTTCATAATTTAATTTTTTTGATAACCTCCAAAATAGTTTACCGGGCTCCAATCCGGAATTGCTTTTGGAGTTGGTTGTGCAAATGTTCTAAAGTCATTATCGGCATACACCACTTTTCCGTTTACAACAGTAAGTTCTGATTCGATGTTTAATATTTTTTCTTCCGGCGTGTTGAAATAATCGTCAGAAAGAATGGCAAAATCGGCTAGTTTATTTGCTGTAAGCATTCCGCGGTCTTTTTCTAAATTAATTAATTGCGCACTTCCGTAAGTAAATAATTTAAGAGCAGCAGTTCTGTCCTGAATATTTTCGTCGTTCATATATTTTAAACCGCCTAGAGTTTTTCCGGTTGTTAACCAATACAAACCTACCCACGGATTGTAGCTGGCAACACGAGTTCCGTCGGTTCCCATTCCAACTTTGATTCCCATTTCAAGAATCTTTTTCAGCGGAACGGTGTTTGCAGCAGCCGTTTTTCCATATCTTTTAATAAAACTTTCACCCTGATAAGCCATTCTGTGCTGAATTGCCAAACCTCCGTTTAAAGCTTTAATACGTTTTAAATTTTCCAGAGAAACGGTTTCTCCGTGATCGAAAAACCATAAAAGTCCGTTTAGCGGCGTTTCTTTATCAATTTCTTCAATAACGTTTAAGAAACGTGTAATGCTTTCATTATAAGTTGCATGAATTCTAAATGGCCATCTGTTTTTAACCAAAAGAGAAAGAACTGATTTTAGTTGACCTTCCATTGCAGGGCTTAATTCCGGTCTTGGTTTGTCAAAGTTTTCAAAATCTCCGGCACTCATTACAAGGTTTTCTCCGGCTCCCTGAGCGTGATATTCTACTTTATCTGTATCGTGATCGTCGCAGCCTTCGCCAATTTCAACTGTGCTTACCCATTTTGTATAATCGTTAAGTTCGCTTCCTGCTTTTTGGGCAAATAAATAATAAGGCATTCTAATGGTAAGATCACTGTCTTTGCATAATCCGTTTGTTACGCCATAATCGTCAGGGAAGTTTTGAAACCCGCCGCCTGCATCAATAATTGCCGTTACGCCAAGACGATTCATTTCGGTCATGAATTGTTTTGTTGAGTTTATTTTTTCTTCCGGAGATAATTCAGGAAGTTTTGAAAGTGTCGAGTATAAAATGAATGCGTTTGGTTCTGCAACTAATAATCCGGTTGGGTTTCCAGAGGCATCTTTCTCTACAAGTCCGCCATTTGGGTTTGGTGTATTTGCATCTATTTTTAAAGCTGTTAATCCGGCTTTATTAAGATAAGCGTGCCCATACAAATGAAGAACAAAAGTTGGAACATCACCTGTTGCCTCGTTTATTTCTTCAAGAGTTGGTAGTCTTTTTCTTCAAATTGATAAGCATTCCACCCGCCAACAACGCGAACCCATTGTCCTTTTGGAGTTCTTTGTGCCTGTTCTTTCAACATTGCCAAAGCTCTTTTTAATGATCGAACGCCATCCCAGCGCAATTCGGTATTAAAGAATCTTCCACCACGAATAATATGCATATGAGAATCAAATATTCCGGGAATAATTACTTTTCCTTTTGCATCGATTACAGTGGTTTTTTTGTCTTTTAATTTTAAAATTTCACTGTTTTTTCCTGTTTTCAAAATTTTACCATCGGCTACAGCCATAGCTTCAACAATTGTGTTTTTATCATCCAAAGTATGAATAACGGCATGATGAACGATGAGTGTGGCTTTTTTGCCTTGAGCGAAAATAGGCAGCGAAATGATTAGTAAAAAGGCTAATATTTTGATATTCAGTTTCATAATAATGGTTTTTATTGGGTTTTGGGTAAAAAAAAGGCTGTGACTTAACACAGCCTTTCTTAGGTAGATTTTAATTAAAAATTTAGAATTAAAAATTAAAAATGTTTAGTGTAATGGTTTTCTGTGGCGTTTTAAAATTTAAAAATCTATATTCTATATGTTTAAATTTTTTCACGGAGATTCGCAGATTTAGAGATTTTTAATTTTTAATTCCCAATTTTTAATTAAAAAAGAATTAATGTTTTAGCATTTCGTGAGCGTATTGTACACCAACACCGTATGCACCACCGTATTTTTTAACAAGATCTGTAACGGCTACATAAGTTCCCTGACGCGCCCAGTCACGTTGTAATTCTAATAAATATTGTAATGAAGTTATTGGATGAGCACCTGCCTGAACCATACGTGTTACAGCCATTTCGTGAGCTTCTTTAGAAACATCCCCACTTGCATCTGTAATAACATACACATCATAACCTTCGTTTATTGCTGATAATGTTGGTCCTACGATACAAACACTTGTCCATAATCCTCCAAAAACGATTTTCTTTTTTCCTTTTTCCGTAATTGCTTTGTGAGCAGGAACATCTTCCCAGGTATTCATTGAAGTACGATCGATGTAGTTTGAAGTTTTTTGTGGATAAAATTCTTCAATTTCTTTAAAAACAGGTCCGCTGAATGATTTTTCGGCCACAGTTGTAACAATTGTTGGAACTTTGAAGATTTTTGAAGCACCTGCAACTAAAGCTGTGTTATTTCTAAGCTGATCGATTGGAATGTTGCTTACGGCAAATGCCATTTGGCTTTCATAATCAATAAGTACCAATGTATGGTTTGTTGGATCTAATAATGCCGGACTTGGTTTTTGTGCGAAACCTATAAAAGTTACAAATAATAAAGCTGCTGTTAAGATTAATTTTTTCATGATAATTAAATTTTGTTGTTGATAAATGGTTTTTTAAAAAATATTTTGCATTTGATTTTCAACGTCTTACATTCAAATGGAATGCCTTATTTCTAAAACGTTGATTTTAAAAGGTTTTTCAAAAAAGGCAATAAAGATTTTAACGATATATCGTCAATTTAACATTGGATATTCGTGAATACGATATTTAAAGCTTTTAGTGAATTTTGAAAAGGAAATTTTTGGTACCTAAATTTTTCCTTTAAGATATAATCGGTGTTGTATTTCGGATTTTAATAAGCCGCTTCCACCACCAAAATGTTCAATTACTTCTACTTCTGGCTGATGTTTTAAACAAAAAGAAGTAAACTCTTTTTCGATATGATCTTCGATTCCGGAACTCAACAGAACAATATCGATTTTGTTGTTTAGAAAATATTTTTGAGCAATTTCTTCATCGTTGAAACTTACTCCATTCCAATTCTCATTTGCGTTTACAAGTCGAAGTAAAATTGGTAAGATTTCTTCGTTTTTTCCGAGTATTAAAAATTCTAATATTTTCATGATTCAGTAATTTATTTTACAAATGTAGCAGTTAAAAAGAAGGTGATAACTTAATCTAGAACAAGAACTTAAATTTTTATTTTAATTGTTTTTTTTTAGAATTAAGATTATCAATTTTTCTAAGAACTACAAATTTATTTGACAAATGTAGCAGTTAAAAAGAAGGTGATAACTTAACCTAGGACAAGAACTAAAATTTTGTTTTTAATTTCTTTCTAAGAATTAAGAATCATCAATTTTTCTAAGAACTACTAATTTATTTGACAAATGTAGCAGTTAAAAAGAAGGTGATAACTTAACCTAGGACAAGAACTAATTTTTTGTTTTTAATTGTCTTTTTTAAGAATTAAGAATCATCAATTTTTCTAAGAACTACTAATTTATTTGACAAATGTAGCAGTTAAAAAGAGTGTGATAACTTAACCTAGAACAAGAACTAATTTTTTGTTTTAATTGTTTTTTTTAAGAATTAAGAATCATCAATTTTTCTAAGAACTACTAATTTATTTGACAAATGTAGTTGTTAAAAAGAGGGTGATAACTTAACCTAGAACAAGAACTAAAATTTTGTTTTAATTGTCTTTTTTAAAAATTAAGAATCATCAATTTTTCTAAGAACTACTAATTTATTTTACAAATGTATAAATGAAAGAGATCTTGATGACTTAATCCAGGACAAGAAAAAAATCTAAAATTTTTAATTGCTGATTTCTTAAGAATGAAAAATGTAGAATATTAATAAAGAAGACCTTAGCATCTTAGAGCCTTAGCCACTTAGTAACTTCTTTCTAAAATAATGTTAGAATGAGGAAAGCCGTAAGCTATTTTAAAAAGTAGCTTGTAGTTTTGCGCCGTGAAAGTAAGGATAAGTGAGTTTTTGACTTGTACATATCTCTTACTTTTAAATTACAGGTTTTTTGGAAAAAACAAGTTTAGTTAAAACAAAATTTGACAAATCATTGATCGTGGTCGTTGTATCAATTTGAAAATAAATACAATACTGTCTAATTTTTATAGGGTTTTTAGATTGGCTACACGTTAGCTAATTTGAAAACCCTTTTTTATTTAGCCTAATAAAAGAATTCCGGTAATCCAGAAGTTGATAATATCCCAGTTAATTTTGATTTTTTGCGGAGAAAAGCCATAAAAACTTTTAAAAGCAGCCGAAAAATGTGAAACATCCTTATAGCCGCATTTATAGGCAACTTCGCTTACTGTCAATCCCTTACTTTTAAATAATTCCTTTGCATTTTCCATTCTGAGTTTGATAATATAACTCTTGACAGTAGTTCCAAAACAAGCTTTAAAACCTTTTTTAGTTTGAATTCGTTTAGCGAAATCATTCTGGATAGTTCAGTAAGAGTAGGGGCATGGGCGCAATCTTTTTCAATAATTTGTTTGGCTTCCTGTAATTTAGAGTATTCTTCTTCATTTACAATTTCGCTAACTGCCGGCCGGTCAATAATCGCTTCAAGCTGATGAATAAGCAATTCTTTAATCTTGGCTTCTATATACATTTTTTTAGGGCTCCCTGACGTGTACAGCTTTTAATTTCGTATATAATCCATTGAATGGCTGGAGTAAACGGAATATATTTTGAAGTTAAATAAGTGGCTTTTTTAAGAAGAATGTTTTTTGAAAATTTTTTGTGCAGTTCCCAATCTTCATTTATAATATTATAATAGAAGTCTTTTGTCAAAATAATGCATAAATAATTCGTTTGTTCGAAGGCGGGAATTTTAAAAGTGCCTTTAAATTTTGTGGTGTAGAAAATATTGTGTGTGTTATCTTTAAGATATTTTTCATTTTCCAGCTGCTCAATATCGGTTTCAATGTTATTGCAATTGATAAAATCCATTACGATACACTCTTCACTAATTTCAAATACTTCTGTTTGTGGTTTCTCAAAATACATCTGAGTATCAATTAAAACCATTCCGTCTGTCGCTAAAATGGTACTTTTTATATTTTCTAAATCTCCGTTTTCTATATGAATATTTTCTTCAGATAAATGACTTTTTGGGTCGTAATGATCTTTTATTTCAATTTTTATAATTGGTTTTTCGTAGGCTGATAATGTCGATTTGATTTTCAAAATATAATCCGTTTTTACAAAATAATAATCCGTTTTTCCCTAACTTTTTTGGAGCAGTTGAGAGTACTTTTGTGCCAAAGTTATTTATAATTAGTCTAATTAAAAATATGACAACTCACAAATTTTTATTTTCAAGTATAATTTTTCTCTTTTCGTTCTTATCATTTTCCCAGCAAAATCGAGGGGTTTCGGTTTCAGGACAGGTCAAAGAAAATTCTGGTCAGACAATTCCGTATGCGACAATTTTTATAGAAAAAACTGACTTAAGTCTGATTTCTGATGAAAACGGAAACTTTACTTTCAAGAATATTAAGCCGGGAAAATACACTTTAAAAATTACCGCAATTGGTTTTTCCACCCATAAAAAAAGTATTGAAGTTTCAGACAAAGATGTAAATATTCAGTTTCAGCTAGAAAGTGAATTAAATGAATTGGAGAGTGTTACTGTGTTAGGTCGTTCACAGGTTGAAAAAGTAAATAAACAAGCTTATAATGTTACTGCTATTGATGCAAAAAAACTACATAATTCTACGCTCGATTTGGCACATGCTTTAGACAGAGTTTCGGGAGTTCGTGTTCGTGAATCCGGAGGTGTAGGATCTCGTTCAGAGCTTTCTATTAACGGTTTTACAGGTAATCAGGTAAAGATTTTTATTGATGGAGTGCCTATGGATAATTTTGGATCTTCTTTTCAAATGAATAATATTCCTATAAATCTTGCAGATAGAGTAGAGGTTTACAAAGGTGTTGTGCCAATTTGGTTGGGAGGAGATGCTTTGGGAGGTGCCGTGAATATTGTGACCAATAGCAAACCTCGTACTTATCTTGATGCTTCTTATTCTTTTGGATCGTTTAATACGCACCGTTCAACATTAAATGCCGGGTATACTGCCAAAAATGGTTTTACTGCCGAAATTAATGCTTTTCAAAATTACTCGGATAATAATTATTGGGTTAATGTTGATATAGCTGATTTAAATACAGGGGCATATTTTCCTAATCAGCGTGTTCGAAAATTTCACGACCATTATAAAAATGAAACTGTAATTGTAAACATTGGTATTACCGGAAAAAAATATGCTGATAAGTTGTTGTTTGGTTTAACAGCAGGCGAAAACAAAGCTGATATTCAGACAGGAGCCAGAATGAAAAGTGTTTTTGGAAAAATGTATGAAAGAGGAACGACATTAATGCCCACATTTAAATATCAGGTAAAAGATTTGTTTACCAAAAACTTAAATGTCAATGTTACCGGTAATTATAATTTTGGTAAGGAACAAAATATTGACACTGTTTTTAGAAGATACAATTGGTTTGGAGATTATAAAGAATATCCAGGTAAGGGAGCAGAGCGAAGCCGAACTTTAAGAATATTTAAAAATAATAACGCAATTGCCACCACAAACATTACATACAGTCTGGGTGAAAGACATTCCTTCTCGCTAAATAATACTTTTAATAATTCTGACAGAAAAGAAAGTGATGAGCTGGTTCCGGAATCACTAGTATATCAGCAACCTAAAAAAATACAAAAAAATGTTGTTGGTGCCGGGTATAAATTTGATTACAATCAAAAATGGAGTAGTTCTGTATTTGTAAAAGGCTACACTCTAACAACGACTTATTCAAGAAGTTATAACCCAAGTGGAAATGCCGGAGATATTGCTTATCAACAATATGAAGATAAAACCTCTTCGTATGGTTTTGGAGGCGCTTCGAGCTATTATATAAGACAAAATCTTCAGGTAAAAGGCTCTTTCGAAAAAAGTTATCGTTTACCAACTACTGATGAAGTTTTTGGAAATGTCAATGATAATCTGGAAGGAAACCTTGATTTGAGACCCGAAACAAGCGATAATTTTAATATTGGTTTTGCTTACCAAACCAGTTTTAATAAAGTAAATGCCTTAACATTTGATATGAATTTGCTGTATCGTAATGCAACAGATTTTATTCGCCCAACATTGAATAATAATCAAACGATGACTACAAATGTTAACCAGGGACGTGTTACCAATCACGGAATCGACGGAGAGATTCGTTATTCGTACCGAAGCAGATTTACCGCCGGTGTTAATGCAACGTATCAAAATATTCGCAATATGACAGAATACGAACCGAATCAGGACTATGTATCTCCGGTTTACAAAGACCGAGTTCCAAATATGCCTTATTTGTTTGGAAATGCAGACGCAAGTTATATTTTTCCTGATTTTATAAAAAAAGGAAACAATCTTTCCCTTGGATATAATCTTCTATATGTCCATGCTTATTATTTGTACTGGCCAAGTATGGGAAGTGATGATAAATTGGATATTCCGGAACAGTTTAATCACGACTTAAATGCTGTTTACACTTTTGCAAATGGGAAATACAATATTGCTTTAGAGTGTAAAAATGTATTGGACAATAAACTTTACGACAATTTTTCATTGCAAAAACCAAGTAGGGCTTTCAATATTAAACTGAGATATTTTTTCTCAAAATCCAAATAAATAATTTAATAATTCAAACCATAATAACATGAAAAAATTTAGCACTTTAGCTTTATTCTCAGCATTAATTGCTTTTACATCATTCTCTTGCAGCAGTGATGATAAATCAGGAAACGATACAGGTGGCGGAAGCGATACCGGAAAAACTAAATATATTATTACAGCAACAACCGGAGCTACCGGAGTTGCAGATTATTTATTGACAGCAGATGATGTTTCTACAGGATCGATAACGACTATTGGAAACGGGGTAGAACAAGACGGAACTTACCGTTACTACATCACTGCTCAAAATAACTTTTTCAGTTTACTTTACGGACAAGGAAATCCCGGAGCTGTAACGACTTACAATTTAAACACTGAAGGGAAATTGGTTAAAAAATCTGATTTTCAGGCAGAAACTGTACACGTTTTTGCTGCTGTAAACAAGGATATTTTAACAATTAAAGTACCAAGAAGTGGTGCTTCTATTGCTTCAATGTATAAAATTGATGCAGTAAACTCACTTATTACCGGCGAAGCACAGCAAGACACTAAAGTTCTTGCCGGAAACGGAGAAAGAGCTTTCTTTACCTGGGCAACACAAGTTGGTGATAAAGTATACATGCCATATATGAGTATTAAAGGAGACGGAGTTGATAACTTTGGAACAGTAAACCCTGATAGTACTTGGGTTGCCGTTTACAACTATCCTGAACTTAAATTAGAAAAAGTAATAAAAGATAACCGTACAAGTTATTTGGGAGCTTATTTTACAAACGGATTATTTCAGGATGAAAACGGTGATGCTTACGGTTTCTCTGGTGCGATTGCTACTAGTAATGCAGTTTTGACTTCTACAAAACCATCTGCGATTGTAAAAATCAAAAAAGGAACTACAGAGTTTGATCAGTCTTATTTCTTTAATGTTGAAGAAAAGTCTGGCGGATATAAAATTTCTTCTACAAGTTATATTTCCAAAGGCAAATTTTTATTGTTGATGTACGGAAATGCGGGTAAAAATAACGGAGCTGTTAAATTGGCTGTAGCCGATGTTTACAACCAGACATTTACATGGGTAACAAATGCCCCTGCAACATTAACATCTGCAACAAGCCGTTATAATATCACTACAGAAGATGGTAACGCTGCTATTATTGGTATCAATACTCCTGAAGGAAACTGGATTTATACAATCAATGGTACAACTGCGGTTGCTACAAGAGGTATGAAAGTAGAAGGTGGACAAATTACTGCTATTGCTAAATTAAAATATTAATTTTTTTAAGCCGTTAGCCTTTCCTGTAAAGGCTTGCGGCTTTTTTTATTTACCTTAATTATACTTATTAAAATATGTTTTCTTCTTCAAATCCAAATAAGAAAAAAAGTAAAAAATCACTTTTTAAGCGCGTTATGGCCTGGCTGCATTTGTGGCTAGGATTAGCGTCTGGAATAATTGTAGTTATTGTCAGTCTTACAGGCTGTATTTATGTTTTCGAAAGTGAAATAAAAGATTTTATTGAAGACTGGAGATTTGTAAAACCACAAGAACAAGCTTTTTTATTGCCCTCGCAATTGATAACAATTGCCGATAAAACAATGAAAGGAAAACATGCCACAAGCGTAACTTTTGGAGGAAAAGAAGATGCCGCCATAGTAGGTTATTTTACTGAGAAAAAAGAAGGCAAAGACAGAGAAGGAAAAGCAGAACATAAAAAAGGAGAAGGTAAGGGAAGAAACCAAAAAGATGTTGCAAAAAGCGACAACGAAAAAGGTAAAGAAAGAGAAAAAGGAAAAGGGAAAGGCAAGGAAAAAGGTAAAGAAGAAAAATCTAAAAGAAGAAGAGGCGGTATTTTTACCAGTGTTTATATGAATCCTTACACAGGAGAAGTATTAAACATTAAATCTGTTTCAAGAAGTGAATCTCCTGATTTCTTCAGATTTATACTTAACGGACATCGTGCTTTGTGGCTGCCATATGATATTGGCCGACCAATTGTAGGCGTCGCTGTTTTGATTTTTGTGTTTTTATTGATTTCAGGTATTGTATTGTGGTGGCCCACAAAATGGATTAAATCAATAAGAGATAAAAGTTTTAAAATCAAGTTATCAGCTAGTTTTAAACGCTT
This sequence comes from Flavobacterium sp. AC274, assembly GCF_979258275.1. Lineage (NCBI taxonomy): Bacteria > Pseudomonadati > Bacteroidota > Flavobacteriia > Flavobacteriales > Flavobacteriaceae > Flavobacterium > Flavobacterium sp. AC274. The sequence goes on from NZ_OZ409852.1 coordinate 2,951,435, forward strand.
AAATTATGATTTACATAATGTATTGGGTTTTTACAGCATGATTTTTCTTTTGTTTATTTCGATTACCGGTTTAGTGTGGAGTTTTGGCTGGTGGAGTAAATCCTTATATTGGGTAACATCCGGCGGAAAACCATTAACAGAAAGCCGTGAGTCTCCAAAATCAGATACAACGATTGTTAAAGCTTTTAATATTACTACGGTTGATAAAGTATTATTGAATCTTTCAAAACAAAATCCTCAGGCAGCCGGAATATTAGTTACTGTTCCCGATAAACCTGCAGATGCAATTGGAGCTTTTGTTTACAAAAAAACATACTTTCTATAATATGGATCGTTATAGTTTTGATCAGCAAACTTTAAAGGAAATCTCTATAAAAACGCCTTTTTCAGGAAAATATATTGAGGCCAATATACCGGATAAAATTCGCAGAATGAATTATGATATCCACGTTGGAAGCGTACTTGGGCTTACAGGGAAATTTTTGGCTTTTTTCGCCAGTTTAATCTCAGCAAGTTTACCTATTACAGGTTTTATAATCTGGTGGGGAAAACAGAAATTCGGTAAAAAATCACCCGCAAAACCTAAAGTTGTTACTAAAGAAATTCCGGTTTCTAAACTAAAAAATAGAGCAGAAAAAGAATTAACTGCTTAAAATAATAATTCAATTGTTTTTTAATTTCTTTTTTTTTGATTAAAAAAGGCAAAACTTTATGAGTTTTGCCTTTTTGTTTTAAAACGGTTTTATACAATTTGTTTAAAAATGTAAGCATTTTTAAAAAATAAGTTTTACGTTGACATCTCGATTCTTTGATGGCTCGTTATATCTATATTGTATTGTCAGGCAGAGCGGAGTCGAAGCCCACGTTCCAATTGGAGCGCCCTTCGACTCCGCTCAGGGTGACACACGATAATTAGATATAAAAAAATCTACTTAAATCATTTGAAATCTGCGAGAAAAAATAATACTTTAATTCTTATATCCATTACTTTTAAGCCATTCCTCACAGGCTTTTGTCCAGAATTTGCTTGTATCATTTACGCCTAAACCAAAACCGTGACCTCCTTTTTCATATAAATGTAACTCGGCTGTAACTCCATTTTTTTTAAGTGCCAAATAATAATTAATACTATTTTCTGGTAAAACAACATTATCATCCGTAGCATGTATTAAAAAAGCCGGTGGAGTTTGTGCAGTAACCCTTTTTTCATTAGAAAATGAATCAATATCCTGTTGTGAAGCGTTTTCGCCTAATAAACTAATTTGAGATCCTTTGTGTGTAATATCATTTTCCATAGAAATTACAGGATAAATCAGAAGTGAAAAATCTGGGCGTGCACTTATTTTTGAACTAGTTTCATAAACCCTGTCATCGTAATGAGTTGATAAAGTCGAAGCCAGATGTCCCCCGGCAGAAAATCCCATTACACCAATTTTATTTGGGTCAATATTCCATACGGCAGCATTTAGTCTTATCACTCGAATAGCTTCCTGTGCATCCTGTAATGGACCAACAGTTTTATTCGTCATAATTAAATTGTTAGGCAATCTGTATTTTAAAACAAAAGCAACAATTCCCTGAGAATTAAACCATTCGGCCACTTTAGTTCCTTCCTTATCAATGGCCAGATGTGTATATCCGCCGCCTGGAAAAATAACCACAGCCGTTTGATTTTGTTTGATTCCTTTTGGTAAAAAAACACTTAAAGTAGGTATTGAAACCTGACTTGTGCTTTGTACTTTTCCATCTTTTATATCTTCTTTTTCTGTATAATCAGGAGCTTTAATTTCTTGTGGAATCACTTTCCAAAGCGGGATAACCTGGTTTTGCGCTTGTGACAAATTTGTAATTCCCAAAATAAAAATCAGGCTTAAAAATGAGTTTTTTACGATAAAGGCTGTTAATTTTTTCAATGTGCAAAGTTTTTAATAGATTATTATAAGGTGTTAGTCAAATTTATATTTTTTTATTGATTAAAAGTGTTTAAGAACCCTTAAAAAGTATTATTTCTCTTTCGATAAGAATAGTTGTTATAAATTGATTTTGAAGTACTGATTTTAGTACTATTTTCACACGTAAATCGGATGAATTTCACATATACAGTTTTAACAAATATATTATTTAATGTGTAAATTTGAGTTCATTTTTTTATATGAAATGTTTATTTATACCATCAAAATAATTTTTTATATAATTTATTTGGAATATTAAGATTAAGAACTATATTTGTGCAATCGATTACATTATTTGAAATTTTATTGCACAAAGAGAAGTTATGTAGTTCAAGATCAATGCTTAACCAAAACTGCATTTGTGAGATTAAAAATTTTAAATTTATTAACATTACTAGCCTAACCATTACATTATTATGAATCAAATCAAAAAAACACCGGAAAGTATCGCTGGAGTATTTGTGCACTATTATTTTTTGCAACAACTATCAATTATCTCGACAGACAAGTACTTTCTTTAACATGGAGTGATTTTATAGCTCCTGAATTTCATTGGACAAACAACGATTACGGGAATATCACAGCGCTATTCTCTATTTTTTATGCAGTTTCTCTTTTGTTTGCAGGAAGATTTGTGGATTGGTTAGATACTAAAAAAGGATTTCTTTGGGCTATCGGAATTTGGTCTATAGGTGCGTGTCTACACGCATTTTGCGGAATTGCAACTTCAGGAATTATAACTGGAAACTGGTTTGTAGGTTTTGAAGGCGCTAAGGAAATCATTAAAAATGTTAACGATACCGGAATGGTTATCAACGTAAGTGTAAGCTTATTTATTTTTGCCCGTTTTATTCTTGCAATTGGTGAGGCCGGAAATTTTCCTGCCGCCATCAAAACAACTGCTGAATATTTTCCTAAAAAAGACAGAGCATTTTCTACCAGTATTTTTAATGCCGGTGCAACCGTTGGAGCTTTGGCAGCGCCAATTTCGATTCCGTTTATAGCAAAATCATTTGGTTGGGAGATGGCTTTTATAATTATTGGAGCACTTGGTTTTGTTTGGATGGGATTTTGGGTTTTTATGTATGATAAACCAGAGAGGCACCCAAGAGTTAGCGCCGAAGAATTAGAATATATACAACAAGATGATATTGCTGATGCTAAAATTGTAGGTTACGTTCCGGAAACTACAACAAAAGTATCCTTTGTAGATTGTTTTAAATACAAACAAACCTGGGCTTTTGCCTTTGGTAAATTCATGACAGATGGCGTTTGGTGGTTCTTTTTGTTCTGGACACCGGCTTATTTAAGTTCTGTTTACGGAATGGACTCTACACAGGCGGCTTTACCATTATTTGTGCTTTACATGATCACATTACTTTCTATTATTGGAGGTTGGCTGCCAACTTATTTTGTAGAGAAAAAAGGAATGAATCCGTACGAAGGAAGAATGAGAGCGATGTTAATTTTTGCATTCTTTCCTTTATTAGCCTTAATTGCACAGCCTTTAGGATATATAACATATTGGATTCCTGTTATCATTATTGGTATTGCAGGAGCAGCACACCAATCATGGTCGGCTAATATTTTTACTACTGTAGGCGATATGTTTCCTAAAAAAGCAATTGCAACTATTACCGGAATTGGTGGTTTGGCAGGAGGTTTAGGTTCAACTTTAATTAATAAAGGATCAGGACTTTTATTTGATCACGCAAAAGAAACAGAAATGGTTTTTATGGGCTTTAAAGGAATTGAAGCCGGATATTTTATCATTTTCTCTATCTGCGCCGTTTGTTACTTAATTGGTTGGGTCGTAATGAAAGCGTTAGTACCAAAATACAGCCCGATTACAAATCTTTAAAATTACAATCTTTAAAATTATATGCTATAGAATAATCAACTAACCTAACCAACCAAAACCTATGAATGAAGCTAATAAGGCAATTGGAAAATATCGCTGGACAATATGTAGTTTAGTATTTTTTGCAACAACAGTCAATTATTTAGATCGAAATGTAATAAGTTACCTAAGACCTTTTTTAGCAGAAGCCTTTCATTGGACACCGGAACAGGAGGTTATAGATTATTCGAATATTGAATTAGCGTTTAAAATTGCCTATGCACTCGGAATGCTGGTTGCAGGTGGTATTATTGATAAACTAGGCACCAAAATTGGGTATGCAATTGCAACAGGTTTATGGAGTTTAGCAGCTATTGGTCACGCACTTGCTACTGGAACAGGAGGTTTTTTAATTGCAAGAGTGTTTTTAGGAATTACAGAAGCAGGAAATTTTCCTGCCGCCATTAAAGCCACAGCCGAATGGTTTCCGCAGAAAGAAAGAGCTTTGGCAACAGGAATTTTTAATTCAGGAAGTAATATCGGAGCGATCATTGTGCCTTTATCAGTACCTTTTATTGCAGAGAATTACGGATGGCAATGGGCTTTTATCCTAACCGGAATAATTGGTTTTGTATGGCTCGTATTATGGTTCATCTATTATGAAATTCCCGAAAAGCAAAAACGTTTATCGCAAGCAGAATTAGAATATATAAACTCAGATAAAGCTCTAATAGTTGAAGTTGAAGATACAGAAAAGGTTTCATGGTTTAAATTGCTTAGCTTTCGCCAGACTTGGGCTTTTGCCATTGGAAAATTATTGACAGATCCTGTTTGGTGGTTTTATTTGTTTTGGCTGCCTGATTTTTTAATGAAACAATACAAACTTTCGGCAACTCAAATTATCTGGCCTTGTGCCTTGGTTTACGTTATTGGAAGTATAGGAAGCATTGGCGGCGGATGGTTGCCGTTGAAATTAATAAATAAGGGATGGCCGGCTTATAAAGCGCGTAAAACCAGTATGCTAATTTATGCTTTTGCCGTTTTACCGGTTTTGTTTTCTCAGTATTTAGGAGCAATCAATATTTGGTGGGCGATTTTGGTAATTGGTTTAGCAGTGTCTGCACATCAGGCATGGAGTGCTAATATTTTTACAACTGTTTCAGATATGTTTCCAAAAAAGGCAACAGCTTCAGTTACAGGAATAGGAGGTATGTTCGGTGCCCTTGGCGGAATTTTACTAACTTTATTGATTCAAAAAAATATGTTCGTCTATTATACCAAATTAGGAAAAATCGAAACCGGATATTTTATTATGTTTTGCATCTGCGGAGCATCGTATTTGCTGGCCTGGCTGATTATGCATATTTTAGTTCCGAGGATGAAAAAAGTAGAAGTGTAAAATCAACACAAATAATTTTTCATTTGTATTATGATATTTGAAGATAAAAATATAATTTTGTGCAATCGATTACATTAAAATAAAAATTATGACAAAATATAGTTCAAGATACGCGTCAAGCCCAGAAGCTGTTAAACAATATGACACACAACAATTGAGAAATGAATTCTTAATTGATGATTTAATGCAGGAGAATGAAATTGTTTTAACGTACTCTCATTACGACCGCTATATTGCAGGTTCTGCAGTTCCTGTAAAAGATTTAACTCTTGAAACGATCGATCCGCTTAAAGCTGGATATTTTCTGGAAAGAAGAGAAATGGGAATCATCAATGTTGGCGGAAGCGGTTCTGTTTTGGTTGACGGAACATCTTATGAATTAGGTTTTAAAGATGCATTATACATTGGAAGCGGAAATAAAGAAGTGATTTTTAAAAGTGATGACAGCAAAAATCCGGCTAAATTTTATATTAATTCTGCTCCGGCACACACAACATATCCAACTGTAAAAGTAAGCTTGGAACAAGCAAATAAATTACAGCTTGGAACAATGGAAACGGCAAATCACCGTACGGTAAACCAAATGATTATCGGTAGTGTTGTAACAACCTGCCAATTACAAATGGGAATGACGGAATTAAAAACGGGAAGTGTTTGGAATACCATGCCGGCACACGTACACGATCGTAGAATGGAAGTTTATTTCTATTTGGATATTCCGGAAAATCAGGCAGTTTGTCATTTTATGGGACAGCCTCAGGAAACAAGACATATCTGGATGAACAATCATCAGGCAGTAATTTCTCCGCCTTGGTCAATTCACTCAGGTTCAGGAACTTCAAATTATAGTTTTATTTGGGGAATGGCCGGTGAAAATTTAGATTATGGAGATATGGATGTTTGTAAAATCACTGATTTAAGATAAGAATATGACAAACTTATTTGATATAAAAGGAAAAGTTGCCCTTATTACAGGAAGTACACACGGACTGGGAATGGCAATGGCAAAAGGTTTAGGACAAGCCGGTGCTACAATTGTAGTAAACGGAAATTCATCTCAACAAAAAATTGATGATGCTGTTGCTGAACTTAAAAGTGAAGGAATTAATGCTGTTGGTTATAGATTTAATGTAACCGAAGAGCAGGAAGTTAAAGCGGCCGTTGCTAAAATTGAAAGCGAAGTTGGACCAATAGATATTTTGATTAATAACGCTGGAATCATCAAAAGAATTCCGCTTATCGATATGGAAGTTGCTGATTTTAAAGAAGTAATTGATATTGATTTGGTTTCTCCATTTATCGTTTCCAAGCATGTTGCCAAAGGAATGATCGAAAGAAGACAAGGAAAAATCATCAACATTTGCTCTATGATGAGCGAATTGGGTCGTAATACAGTTGGTGCTTATGCTGCTGCAAAAGGCGGTTTAAAAATGCTGACTAAAAATATGGCAACAGAATGGGCTAAATACAATGTTCAGATCAACGGAATTGGACCGGGTTATTTTGCGACTGAACAAACAGCGCCGATCAGAGTTGACGGACATCCGTTTAACGATTTTATCATTAGCAGAACTCCGGCTGCAAAATGGGGAGATCCAAGTGATTTAGCAGGAGCTGCAATATTCTTATCTTCAAAAGCAAGTGATTTTGTAAACGGTCATATTTTATTTGTTGATGGCGGAATTTTAGCCACAATTGGTAAACCGTCAAACGAAGAATAATTCTCAATTATAATTAAAAAGACATGAGTGCTAAGACTTTCATAAACGATAATTTTTTACTTGAAAATAAATATGCTGAAGAGTTATATCACAATTACTCAAAAAATCAGCCAATTATAGATTACCACAATCACTTAAATCCGCAGTTTATTGCCGAAGATAAAATCTTTGACAACATTACGCAGGTTTGGATCAACGGAGATCACTACAAATGGCGTGCAATGCGTACATTAGGAATCAACGAACAGTTTGTAACCGGAAATGGTTCTGATAAAGATAAATTCTTAAACTGGGGAAAAACTGTTCCGTACACGATGCGTAATCCTTTGTACCACTGGACACATTTAGAATTGGCGCGTTATTTTGATATTTATGATTTGCTGAATGAAAAATCAGCAGAGAAAATTTATATCGAAACTTCAGAAAAAATAAACTCCCAGGCATACAGCACACAAAACTTGCTTAAAAAAGTAAACGCTGAATTGGTTTGTACTACAGAAGACCCAATTGATACTTTAGAGTTTCACCAGAAACTGGCTAAAAACCCAATTGGAACAAAAATGAGTACGGCATTCAGACCCGATAAAGCCATTCTTATTTCAAATGATGGCTATAACGCATATCTGGATACGTTGGGGGACGTATCCGGAATTGCGATTAATATTTACGCAGACTTACAAACTGCATTGAGAAAAAGAATCGAATTCTTTAACCAAAATGGCTGTAAATTAAGCGATCATGGTTTAGATCAGATTTATTTTGAAAACTTTACAGAATCTGAAATAAATTCAATTTTCAAAAAGAAAAGAGAAAACCAAACGATAACTCCGGAAGAAGCATTGAAATTTCAAAGTGCTATTTTATTGTTTTTATCTGAAACTTATCACGAATTTGGCTGGGTACAGCAATTTCACTTAGGTGCATTAAGAAACAATAATGCGCGTATGCACAGAATCTTAGGACCTGATACAGGTTGGGATTCTATTGGAGATTATCCACAGGCACAAAAATTGTCTTCTTTCTTAAATGCATTAGACAGCAAAGATAAATTGACAAAAACAATTATTTATAACCTAAATCCGGCCGATAACGAAGTTATGGCTACAATGATTGGAAATTTCAACGACGGAAGCGTTAGAGGAAAAGTTCAGTTTGGTTCAGGATGGTGGTTTTTAGACCAGAAAGACGGAATGACAAAGCAATTAAACGCCCTTTCAAACATGGGATTAATTAGCTGTTTTGTTGGAATGCTAACAGATTCACGAAGCTTTTTATCTTTCCCAAGACATGAATATTTCAGACGTATTTTATGTAATCTTTTAGGAGATGAAATACAAAGAGGTGAACTTCCTGCAGATATGGAATGGATTGGAAAACTGGTTGCTGATATTTCATACAACAACGCAAAGGAATATTTCAAATTTTAATTGGGAATATAGAGAATAGAATATAGAAGAAAGAGGCAAGAAGAAGAGTTTATACTATATGTTAAGTTTGATTTAATCTAAAACTTTATTTTCTTAATCTCTAATGGTGAAAAAAATCTTTTTACTGGTAAAAACAATAAAATAATATGAGTAAAATAGTTGCATTCGGTGAAATTATGTTACGTCTTTCGACAGAGCGACACCTGCGTTTTGCACAATCTACAGCATTTGGAGCTACTTATGGTGGCGGTGAGTTTAATGTTTGTGTGTCTTTGGCAAATTATGGCTTAAATGCTGAGTTTGTAACAAGATTGCCTGAAAACGAAATTGGCGGATCTGCGTTGAGAGAAATACGAAAAATGAACGTAGAATCTAAAAATATAATTTTTGGAGGAGAACGTTTAGGAATCTATTTTCTGGAAACAGGTGCGGGAACAAGAGGAAGTAACGTTGTTTACGACCGTGCACACAGCTCGATGGCAACTATTGAAAAAGGTCTTATTGACTGGGAAAAAGTTCTGGAAGGTGCTGATTGGTTTCATTGGAGCGGTATTACACCAGCAATTTCCCAAAGTGCTGCCGAGGCTTGTTTAGAAGCAATTAAAGTGGCGCATAAAATGGGAATCATGATTTCATGCGACTTAAATTACAGGTCAAAATTGTGGCAATATGGCAAAGCGCCAAGCGATGTTATGCCAGAAATACTGCAATACAGTAATGTTATTTTAGGAGATATTGATACGGCGTATTTTATGTTGGGAATTCCGAAAGTAAACCCAAATTATCAGGATGAAAAATCGCTTCCTGTTCTGTATACAAAGCTGTTTGATTTGATTCCGAATTTGAAAACCGTTGCTACAACATTACGTTATTCTGTAAGTGCATCGCATCAAAGAATTGGAGGAGTTTTATTTGACGGAAAAGCCATTTACCACGCTGCCGTAAAAGAAGTAACTCCGGTTGTAGACAGAGTAGGTAGTGGAGACGCTTTTATGGGCGGATTGATTTACGGATTGTTAGAATATCAAAATAATAATCAAAAAGCATTGGATTTTGCGGTGGCAGCTTGTTGCTTAAAACACACCATTGCCGGCGATTACAATTTGGTTACATTAAAAGAAGTTGAGAACATGCTTGGTGGTGATTCTGCGGGATTAGTATCAAGATAAATAATATAGAAATGGCAAAATATTCAAGAATTGAAGTAGCTCAGCAAATGAAAGATAACGGAATGGTTCCGCTATTTTTTCATTCGGATATTGAAATCAGTAAAAAAGTACTAAAAGCCTGTTATGACGGTGGTTCCCGTTTAATGGAATTTACCAGCAGAGGCGATTTTGCCCACGAAGTCTTTGGTGCTTTAAATAAATATGCTTTGGCAGAATTACCGGGAATGATTCTGGGAGTTGGTTCTGTTACAGATGCTGCTTCGGCATCGTTATACATGAGTTTGGGTGCAAATTTTATTGTAACTCCGGTTTTTAGAGAAGATATTGCAATTGCCTGTAATCGTCGTAAAGTTTTGTGGTCGCCAGGTTGCGGAACACTTTCTGAGATTGCAAGAGCCGAAGAATTAGGCTGCGAGATTGTAAAATTATTCCCTGCCGATATTTATGGACCAGAGTTTATTAAAGCTATAAAAGGACCTTGCCCGTGGACGAATATTATGCCAACAGGAGGTGTTTATCCAACGGTTGAAAGTTTATCTTCCTGGTTAAATGCAGGAGCTACTTGTGTTGGATTAGGTTCGCAATTAATTTCGAAAGATATATTAGATAACAATGATTATGACGGACTGAAAACAAAAGTGAGTCAGGTTCTTGAGATCATCAAAAATATTAAAAATAAATAAGGAGTAATCATACCGATTCCTTATTTGAATTGCAGTTTTTTTAGATTTTAACGTTTTGTAATTGAGCATTACGCTTGCTAAATACAGCTTGTCACTCCTCACAGCAAATTGTATTTTACTCTTACAAGTGTAATGTTTCTTTTACAATTAAAAAAACTTCTTATAAAAGCAATAAGGTATTTATCGTGGTTATTTATAACACTTTAAGAATTTAAAATGAAACAGTTAAACAGAAAAAATACAGGATTAGAAAAATTAAATCCAATTAAGGTTGTCCAGTTTGGAGAAGGTAATTTTTTAAGAGCTTTTGTTGATTACGCTTTTCACAAACTAAATAAAGAAGTTGATTTTAATGCCGGTATTGCAATGGTTCAGCCTTTGAAAGACGGTATGGTGCACCTGATTAATGATCAGGATGGTCTTTATACTTTGTTTATGAACGGAATTAAAAAGGGCGAAAAAATACAAGATATTGAGTTAATCACTAATATTGTAAAAGCAATAAATCCGTATACCGAATTTGCAGATTATTTAGCTTTAGCGAAGGAAGAAGAACTTCAGTTTATTGTTTCAAATACTACTGAAGCTGGAATTGAATTCATTGAAAGTGATACTCCGGATATGAAGCCACCAGTTTCATTTCCTGCAAAGCTGACTGTTTTATTATATGAAAGATTCAAGCATTTCAATGGAGATGCTTCTAAAGCAGTAACGATCATTCCTTGCGAATTGATTGATTATAACTCAGAAACGCTGAAAAAATATATTTTGCAATATGTTGATTTATGGAAATTAGAGGATGCATTTAAAACTTGGGTATCAGATGCTTGTACGTATCACAGTACTTTGGTTGACAGAATTGTTCCTGGATATCCAAGAGCTGAAATTGAAGAATACAATAATAAATTAGATTATCAGGACAATTTAATTGTTGCTGCAGAACCTTTCTTTCTTTGGGCTATTGAAGGTGGTGAGGATTTAAAAGCAAAATTACCTTTTCATAAAACGAATTTGAATGTAAAAATCGTTGATGATATACGTCCTTTTAAAATGATTAAAGTTCGTATTCTAAACGGTGCGCACACGGCAATGGTTCCTTTTTCACTTTTGTATGGTAACAAATTAGTGATGGAAACTGTTAACGGAGATTTTACCGGAAAATTTGTAGACGGCGTTATTGGTGAAATTAGTGAAACGCTTGATATGGACAAAAATGAAATTTCGGCCTATTCTGAAGAGGTAATGGACCGATTTAAAAATCCATTTATCAAACATGCATTGGCTGATATTGCATTAAATTCTATCTCAAAATTCAAGGTAAGAGTTTTGCCTAGTTTATTAGGATATTATAATGCTAACAAAAAATTGCCTGTTAATTTGACTTTTTCATTAGCGAGTTTAATTCAATTCTATAAAGGAACATGGAATAACGAAACATTGCCTGTAAAAGATTCTCCAGAGATAGTTGAAGCATTTAAAAATGCATGGCAATTAGGATCTGCAGATTTAGTTGTTGCTAAAATATTAGCTAACACGGAATTCTGGGGTGAAGATTTAACTAAAATCAATGGTTTACCTGAAGCTTTAGTATTGGCCTTGAATGAGATTGAAGAAAACGGAATAGAAAAAGGTTTTGCTAATTTTAGCAAACAATATTAATTAGATTACAAGTACTTTTAAAAAATAACAATCATGCAAAAGAAATTAATAAAAGTAAACCCTTCAGATAATGTAGCAGTTGCATTAGTGAATTTGGTTGCTGGTGAAGTAATCAACTTTGAGGGACAAGATATTACAATTGTATCTGATGTGAAAATGAAACATAAAATCGCCATGCATACTTTTGAAGTAGGTGAGCGTATTATTATGTATGGTGTTTTGGTTGGAAAAGCAAGTGCCAGAATTGAAAAAGGAGGTTTACTTTCTACAGAAAATGTAAAACATGAAAGTGATAAAGTAACAGGTAAAACCGAAACGATTGGATGGAATTCTCCAAATATTGACAAATGGAAAGATAGAACGTGGCAGGGCTATCATAGAGAAGATGGTCAGGTTGGAACTGAGAATGTTTGGTTGTTTTTCCCGTTAGTTTTTTGTGAAAACAGAAATATCGAAATCCTAAAAGATATTTTCGAAAAAGAATTAATGAAACCTAAAGAAAACGATTATCAGTTGTTGCTTCGTTCTTTGGTAAAAACAGAAACAGGCGGAACTGGTAATGAAGCAGCTTCTAACGATGCTAATTTGTTCAATAACATCGAAGTAAAATTCATTACGCATCAAGGCGGTTGCGGCGGAATTCGTCAGGATTCGCACAGTCTGGCTAAATTATTGGCCGGATATGTAAATAATCCAAACGTTGCCGGAGCTACAGTTTTGAGTTTAGGATGTCAGAATCTTCAAATTCAAATTTTTAAAGATGCTTTGGATGCAATTAATCCAAACAGTAAAAAACCAGTTTTGATTTACGATCAACAACAAATTGGTACAATTGAAACCATGTTGAGCAGTGTTGTAAAAGATACTTTTGAAGCTATTAAAATAGCTAACGATATAAAAAGAGAGCCTGCGCCATTGTCTAAATTAAGAATTGGTTTGGAATGTGGTGGTTCTGACGGATTCTCTGGAATTTCTGCAAACCCAACTTTAGGAGTGTTATCTGATCATTTAGTTGCTTTAGGAGGAACTACAATTCTTTCTGAATTTCCTGAATTATGTGGAGTAGAGCAGGAATTGGTAAACCGTTGTGTAGATGATAAGGATGGAAAACGTTTCTTAGACTTAATGCAATGGTACGAAAAAACAGTTGTAGATGCAGGTTCAGGATTTGACATGAATCCATCTCCGGGTAACATCAAAGACGGTTTGATTACAGATGCAATGAAATCTGCTGGTGCTGCTAAAAAAGGAGGAACTTCACCAATTACAGGTGTTTTCGATTATGGAGAATATATTAATGAACCAGGCTTTACATTGTTATGTACTCCTGGAAACGATGTGGAGTGTACAACTGCAATGGTAGGTTCCGGAGCAAATATGGTTTTATTTACAACAGGTTTAGGAACTCCAACAGGAAACCCAATTGCACCGGTTGTAAAAATTTCATCAAATACAGAATTAGCTAAAAAGATGTCAGACATTATTGATATTGACACCGGAGGAATCATCACAGGTGAAAAATCAATTGATGAAATGGCAGACGAAATGCTTGAATTTATTATTGATGTAGCCAGCGGTACTGTTAAAACAAAAGCTGCAATTTTAAATCAAAACGACTTTATTCCTTGGAAAAGAGGAGTTTCTTTATAGGTTGAAATTTTTCACCATATAAGTTATATAAGTTCATTTAATATACGGAACTAGTAAAAAGGCAGCTCATTTATGGGCTGCTTTTTAGGTTTAAGCAAATTCATCGTTGAGTTTGTCATTTCGACGGAGGAGAAATCACACTAGAAATTCCGTACAGTACGTCGCCAATCTTTATCGAGTTTCATGTGTGATTTCTCCTCCGTCGAAATGACAAAAAATGAGAAAAAAACAAAAAGGCAACTCTTAAATGAGCTGCCTTTTTACTAAGTTCAGTATATTAAATGAACTTATATAACTTATATGGTGAAAAAAATATTACGATGTTGTCCTTGAAGATGATTTACGAATGTGTAATTCTGGCGCCAGAACTACCTTTTTTTCAATTTTAATAGTCTCGGTTTTGTCTACTTGTTCAAGGAAAACACGTGCTGACATTTTTCCCATTTCAAGCGGCGACTGATCTACAGATGTAATAGATAATTCCATAAATTTAGTGAAAGGTTCATTACTGAAACCTGCTACACAAAACTCTTTTGGGATACTGATATTTCTCTCTTTTAATTCCTGAATAGCTCCTAAAGCTGCAAAATCACTCGAAGAAAATATAGCGTCTGGTCTGGTTTGAAGTTGTAGTAAAGTATCGACGGCTTCTTTTCCTGCATCAACACTACTTTTTACGGGAATAACAAGTTCTTCCTTAAAAATCATTCCATTATCCAATAAAGCTTGTTTATAGCCTAAAAACCTGTTTTTGAAAATTTCAAGTGACTGATCTCCAGATAAATGAGCAATACATCTGCAGCCCTCATTAATAAGATGCTTAGTTGCCATATAACCGCCTTTAAAGTCATTAATGGTTACAGAACTAACTCCGTCAATATGTTTGCTTCTATCAAAAAAGATCAACGGAACATTTTTTTCTAATACATTATGAAAAGCACCATCATTTTCGGTCGTAACCGCAGTTACAGACATTAGTATTCCATCAACCTGAGCGTCTATTAAGGTATAAAGGTTTTCGTTTTCTCTTTTGGAATCTTCATGAGTTTGACATATAATTACCTGATAACCATGAGGGTGCAGCTCTTCTTCAATACCACGAATTACCGAAGCAAAAAAGTTACTATCTATACGAGGAACAATTACACCAATGTTATTGCTGCGACCACTTTTTAAAGCCAGCGCCAATTTGTTCTGCTTATAGTTCATTGAGGCTGCGGTTTTTATAACCAATTCGCGCGTACTCTCTTTTATCTTAGGGTTGTTGTTTAACGCTCTTGAAACCGTAGCTGCAGTGATATTTAGCTTTTTTGCAATATCATAGATGGTTATTTTTTCGCTCATTCAAAAATAGTTTTTGATTAATTTACAGACAAAAATACATTTTTTTTAGATATTCTAATATAAATTGTTATCGATTACCATAATTTATATCTAAAACGTTTTCTATTCTACAATGATAATAAATTATGTCTTTTTTTACGCAATGTGTAAATAAAATTAGTAATAAAAATTAAATATATAATTTTTTTCTAAATAAATTTGGTGCATCCATTGTAATTTTCTATTTTCGTGTAATCGATTACATGAATATTGCCTTTTAATTGAATAGAATAATAAATTACCGCGTAAATGACTACAAATAAGCTTATAACGTTTAAATCGATTGCCTTTTTTATTGTAATTATTACATTGGTTTTATCTTGTGGCAAGCAAGTTTCTGCTATTTCAGAAGCAAATCCATGGAAAAAAATGGATTTAATTGTAAAAGCATTCCCGAAACTCACTTTTCGGACAAAACGTATAACATAAATGATTTTGGTGCTATTGCTGATGGAAAGACCTTAAATACAGCAGCTTTTGCAAAAGCAATCAAAACTTGTACTGAAAATGGTGGCGGAAAAGTAATTGTGCCAAACGGAAAGTATTTAACCGGAGCAATACATTTAGAAAGTAATGTGAATTTACATTTAGATGATCAGGCCGAAATTCTTTTTAGTACAAATCCAAAAGATTATCCAATAGTTCACACTTCTTGGGAAGGAACAGAATTAATGAATTATTCTCCTCTTATATATGCAAAAAATAAAACCAATGTTGCCATAACCGGAAAAGGTATTTTAAACGGTCAGGCTAACAGCACAAATTGGTGGGTTTGGTCTGGCGGGAAAAGTTATGGCTGGCAAAAAGGAATTCCGTCACAAAATGATCCCACAAATCGCGAAGTTTTAGTAGATATGGCGGAAAAAAATGTCCCGGTTGCTGAAAGAGTTTTTGGCGAAGGACGTTATTTACGACCTAATTTTATCGAATTTTTCGAATGTAATACGGTTCTTGTAAAAGATATTATCGTAATAAATGCTCCTTTCTGGATTCTTCATCCTTTAAAATCAAACAATATTATTATTGATGGCGTAACGGTAAACAGCCATGGACCAAATAATGATGGCTGTGATCCTGAATATTCTCAAAACATCATTATCAAAAACTGCACTTTTAATACCGGTGATGACTGTATTGCCATCAAAGCAGGAAGAGATGCCGATGGAAGAAGAGTAGCAATACCAAGTAAAAATATCATTGTTCAAAACTGTAAAATGATTGATGGTCACGGTGGCGTTGTAATTGGCAGTGAAATTTCTGCTGGTGTAAATAATGTTTATGTTGAAAACTGCGTAATGGACAGTCCAAATCTGGACAGGGCAATCCGCATTAAAACAAATTCCAGAAGAGGCGGGATTATCGAAGACATTTTTGTTCGAAATCTTGAAGTTGGAACTGTAAAGGAATGTGTGCTGAGAGCAACAATGACGTATAATGTTTATGGAAGTCAGACCGGAAATTTTATACCGGTAGTACGTAATATCAGTCTTGAAAATATCAACGTTAAAAATGGAGGAAAATATGGTGTTCTGGCTGATGGCTATAAAGAATCTCCAGTAGAAAATATTACATTAAAAAATGTTGTAATTAAAAAAGTAGACTCTGTTTACTCTTTAAAGAATGTAAAGAACATCAATTTTATTAATACCTATATCAATGACAAAAAAGTAGAATCAAGTAAAAACTTTTAAAAGAAAACTAACAATTTTAACCAATAAACCAAACTATGAAGATTAAACAAATTTTAAAGAAAAACTTAAAATGCAATCTTGTATTTTTATTTTTCCTGAATTTTCTGTTGAGCGCTACTATGAACGCTCAATCGACTGTAATTGAAGGGAAAATTACAGATGCATCAGGATTATCCTTACCAGGGGTAAATATTCAGGAAAAAGGAACTAAAAACGGAACTTCAACAGATTTTGAAGGAAGTTTTAAAATGAATGTTACTAATAATAAAGCCACTCTAGTTATTAGTTATTTAGGCTTTCAAACGCAGGAAGTTAGTATTGCGGGAAAAAGCAAAGTAAATGTAAGTCTTTCAGAGCAATCTAATGCACTTACCGAAGTTGTTGTTGTAGGATACGGATCTGTAAAAAAGACCGACCTTACAGGTTCTGTAAGTACGATAAGTGCAGCAACTATTACAGAAAGAAATACAATAAACCCTTTAGAAGCAATTCAGGGAAGTACTCCAGGGGTTCAAATTTCATCTAGTTCAGGACGTGCCGGCGACGGATTTAAAGTTGTAATTAGAGGAAATAATTCATTAGTATCTGATTCAAGTAATCCAAAAGTGGTTGGTTCAACTCCTTTATATGTTGTGGATGGTGTGCCAATGGACGGAATTGACTTTTTAAATCCACAGGATATCGCCAGAATGGACGTTTTGAAAGATGCGTCTTCTGCAGCAATTTATGGTTCAAGAGGATCTAATGGGGTTATCATCGTAACAACTAAAAGCGGTACAAGTGCCAAAGCTGGTATTAGTGTTACTTTTGATACTTCATACGGAACAAAAACGGCTGCAAGATTACCAGAAATGATGTCTGGAGCAGAATGGTGGAAATTTCACCAAACAGCTTATATGAGCGCAACACCTGCAACTCAAACTCCGGCACAATTGGCGGCATTAGCAGGAAATCAAAGTCCATTATTAGTTTCAAGAGCAAATAGTGGTTATAATTTTGACTGGTATGATGCGGTACTTAAATCAGGAATGACCGAGAATAATTATTTAAACATTTCAGGACGTTCAGAGTCTGGTTTAAGTTATAATTTAGGTTTTGGTATTCAGTCAGATAAAGGACTTATCGATAATGATTCAACAGATAAATATTCTTTTAAACTTGGCTTAAATCATAAAATCAACGATAAATTTTCTACAGGAGCAAATATTACAATAGCTCGTATCGATTCACAATTAGGTAGTGATTTGGCTATGCAGGATGCTTTTAGATTAAGTCCGCTTATGTCTCCTTGGGCTATTGATGCTGCAGGAAATGAATTAGTAGGAACACAGTTTTTTCTACCTGGAAAGTTAACTTATCCTGACGGATCATGGGCTATCAATAAAACGAGTACAGTAAACCCATTAGTAGAAATTGCTAATTCATCTCAGGAAGAAAATACATGGCAGACTGTAGGAAATGTTTATTTTCAATATCAGCCAATTAAGTGGTTTTCATTCAAAACAACATTTGCTGCGGGAATTATGGATACCGAAAAAGGTGCTGCTTATGGAGCTCAATCTAATGCAGGTGTTACTTTAAATGGTAAGAATTCATCTTCTCTTGAAAATTTAAATAACTTTAATTACACTTGGGATAATCAAATTGATTTGAAACATACTTTTAATCAAGTACACGATTTTAGTTTGCTATTATTACAAAGTTTGTATTCTAATGTAGATAAAAGTTCTTACTTATATTCTAATACACAGCCTTTTGATACCGGAACAGATAATATTGGTTCAGGAGTTCAGTCAAGTTATGTGGTAAGATCAGCTTATGCTAAAAACTCACTAAGCTCATATGCAGTACGTTTAAACTATACTTTTAGAGATAAATATTTATTAACAGCATCAAATAGATGGGATGGTTCATCTGTATTGGCAGAAGGAGCAAAATGGGAAAGTTTTCCATCAGTTGCTTTAGGATGGAAAATTAGTAAAGAACCATTTTTAGAAAATAATGCTACAATCTCAGACTTAAAATTGAGAGCGAGTTTAGGTTATACAGGAAACGATAACGTTGCGCCATATACCTCACAAGCTTTATTAAATCAGCAAACATTTTATGCTAGTGGTAATACTGTAGTTCCGGGCTGGCAATCAGAAACTCTTGCAAATCCTTTATTAGGCTGGGAAAAAACAAGAGAGGTTAACTTAGGTCTTGATTTTGGTTTCTTAAGAAACAGAATAACAGGTAGTGTAGATGTTTACGACAGATTATCTGACGATTTGATTTACAAACAGCAATTACCGGCAGAATCTGGTTGGAAAAACACCTATTCAAACGTTGGATCTGTTAGTAATAAAGGTATAGAAGTACTATTAACAACTAAGAATATTAAAACAAATATGGTTAGTTGGGAAACTACTTTTACATTTACTAAAAACGTAAACAAATTAGAGTCAATTTACAATCAGGATAAAGTAAGTGATATTGGAAATAATTTGATTTTAGGATCACCTCTAAATCCTAATTACAATTATGTTTATGATGGTGTATGGCAGGAAAGTGAAGCTGCTCAGGCTACTTCTTACGGAATGGCTCCTGGTCAGGCAAGACCAAAAGATTTAAACGGAGACGGTAAATTTAATCAGGATGACAGAACGGTAATTGGTAATCCAAATCCGGAATGGCAGGGAAGTTTCTATTCTCGTTTAAATGTAGGTCAGTTTGATTTCAATTTCTCAGTAATTACAAGTCAGGGACAAACGGTACTAAGTACTTTTCACCAAAATTTTGCTGACGTAAGTGATAGAGGTCGTCAAAAAATTAAAATGGATTATTTTATACCAACAAACGGTACAGGTATAGAGGCAAATGCTAATAATGAAAACCCTAGACCAGGTCCTGTTGCGACTGGTGCAGGTGCTTACTGGACATCATTATTTGGATATTACAGAGATGCATCTTATGTTAAAATTAAAAATATATCTCTAGGTTACACTTTCAATTCAGATTTACTTAAAAAATTAAAGATGAGTAATTTTAGAATTTATGTAAATGTTTTAGACCCATTTGTATTCACAGATTTTGATGGATATGATCCAGAGTGGGCTGGTTCACCTTTTGGTGTAAATCGTCCTGCATCTATTACTACACAATTGGGACTAAGTGTTAAATTTTAATAAGATATAAAATGAAAAAAATAATATTAATTTTAGGAATAATTGTTACTGTTTTTGCTTCATGCAGTGATTATATTGAAGAAAACAGTGAATCTTTTGTACCTGCTGATGAGACTTATAAAACATCCTCAGGTTTTCAATTGCTGGTAAATTCAAACTATGCGTGGCTTAAAGGAATTTATGGTGGTAATCCGTGGTTGTTTGAATCAGGAACAGACATGTATGCTGAAGGAAGAACTCCTGAACCAGCGGGTTTAAGTCAATATACTTTATTAATTCCTTCATCGAGTAATGTGGATGAATTATATAATTCTTGTTATCAATTAATTCAGTCTGTAAATAAAACTGTTTATTATTCTACCGTAACTGAGCAAACATCAAATTTAAATACTCTTGTTGGAGAGGCTAGATTTTTGAGAGCCAATGCTTATTTTTTATTGGTTCAGTCATACGGAGGTGTTTCAATTGCTAATGAACATGTTACTGTTCCAATATTGTCATTTCAAAGAAATACAGCTGAGGAAGTTTATACTCAAATCATTACAGATCTGGATGCTGCATTGGCAAGTGTAGGTACAGGAACTTACAGTACAACTGGCAGAGTAAATAAAAGAGCTGTAAACGATTTATTAGCAAAAGTATACCTAACAAGAGGATACGAAACTTTTGGTAAAGCTGATGATTTTGCTAAAGCTGCAGCTTATGCTGATGCTGCAATTGCAGGACAAGCTCTAAATCTGGCTTTTGACCAATTGTTTAAACCAGGAAATGACTTGAATGCAGAAACTATTTTCTCTGTTCAATACGATAAAAATTCAACTAGTACAGATCCTACAAAATTAGGAAATAATCAGTTTTATTATTTTAGTTCTTATTTGGGAGGTGCTGAGACTGGAGCTCCGTTAAGAAGCTATAATTTATGTCCAACAGATTATGCTTTAGGATTATATGAAAAAGGAGATAAAAGATGGGAAGCTACTTTTATGACAGAAATTCTTGAAGAAACTACAACAGGCTCTGACGGTAAACCAAAAACAACTCTTTATTATCCTTACTACAGAAGTACAAATCCAACAGCTTTAAAAGTGAGACATTTTTATGAGCCAAAATGGTTTACTCCTGCAGACAAATTAGCTTGGGATACTGCAAATGCTTCAAGAAAAGCATCGACTTTTGTTTATCATCCTTGGGGAGAATATTCTGCAGCACACACATTAATTAAAAATTTAGATTGTTATACTATTCCTGTTAAGAAATTTGACGATCCGGATCCAACTACACCATCAAGTACAGGTCCTGTAAGTACAAGAGATATTATTGTTTCAAGACTTGGAGAAACCTATTTAATTGCTGCTGAAGCTTATTTAAAAGCAGGAGTTCCTTCTACAGGTTTAGACCGTTTAAATGAAGTGAGAAGAAGAGCCGGTGTTGCCAATGCTACAATCGGAGAATTCAATATCGATTATGTTTTAGATGAAAGAGGTAGAGAATTACTTGGAGAATACAAACGTTGGTTTGATTTGAAACGTACTGGAACTCTTGTTGCAAGAGCTTCTGCACACAATTATAAAATAAAAGAAGCAAATTTTGTTGGAGTTGGCGGAGCGCTTAAAATTTTAAGACCTATACCACAAACTGCATTAGATTTAAATCAAAATAAAGATTTCCCTCAAAATCCTGGTTATTAATAATTTGATAATTTTTTTGAGATTTTAGTTTTTTGAAGAAGTTAAAAAGGAGTTTGATATTATTTCAAACTCCTTTCTTAACTGTTAAATGGATTTTTCAGATGAAAAAAATGCTTTTTATGATACTGTTGATTTCTAATGCCATTTTTGCTCAAAGCAATTATAGTGTTGATACTTCATATACTGTAAAAAGTACTTATAATAAATTAATCAAAAAATATCCTTTTATCACAATTCCGCAGGAAAAGAATAATACGGATGTGGCTGAAAGTAAAGATGTTATTTATCAGCAGCGAAAAGACAGAACATTACATTTTGATGCTTTTTATTTTAAGAAGCAAAAATCAAATCCGGCAGTAATCATGATTCATGGTGGAGGCTGGAGATCAGGAAATAAAAATCAGATGCATGATTTGGCAAAAGAAATAGCTTCAAAAGGCTATTCTTGTTTTGCTATCGAATACAGATTATCATTAGAAGCAAAATATCCGGAAGGAGTTTATGATGTAAAAAATGCGATTAAATTTATAAAAGATAATGCACGAAAATTTAATGTAGATCCAAACAAAATTGCGGTTTTAGGTTGCTCTTCGGGAGGACAAATGGCAGCCTTGATTGGTACAACAAATGAAAATTCGGGTTTTGAAGAAGCTACTTTTAAAAGTAAATCTTCCTCAAAAGTAAATGCAATTATTGATGTAGATGGCGTTTTAGCTTTTAGGCATCCACAATCTTCAGAAGGTGAAATGGCATCTTTTTGGCTGGGAGGCTCGTATGACGAAAAAACGGACAACTGGAAAAATGCTTCGGCTTTAAGCCATGCAGACAAAAATACACCGCCTATACTTTTCATTAACAGCAGTTTTGAAAGATTTCATGCAGGAAGAGATGATATGATTGCTATTTTAAATCAGCACAAAATTTACAGTGAAGTTAAAACAATTCAGGATTCACCACATTCATTTTGGTTTTTTGAACCCTGGTTTACTGAAACCATTACTTATACAACACAATTTTTAGACAAAATATTTAAATAACACTACAAATAAAATGAAAACAAAAATCGCAGGAACAGCTTTAGTTTTATTTGGTGTTATAAACGTAAATTACAGAAAAAGCGTAATTGTTTTGCTACTAATCTTTGGTAGTAAAATGATGGCGCAGACTAATGAAAATAAAGCTCTTACTGATAATCTTAAATGGTCGGAAAGAACAGCATTGACTATTCTGAATAAATATCCAAAAGCATGGCAGATCGACGGAACCGAAAAGCCAAAATGGGATTATAAAATGAGTTTGGTTTTAACTGCTTTTGAGAAATTATATCAAAAAACAAACGATAAAAAGTATTTCAATTATATAAAAGAATATGCCGATGAAATGATCGATAGTTCAGGAAATATTAAAAAATATGACCTTAAAGAATACAATATCGATTATGTAAATCCGGGAAAATTGCTGTTTAATTTATATGATATAACGAAAGATGATCGCTATTTAAAAGTAATTCAACAATTAAGAACACAGCTTGAAACACAGCCAAGAACGGCTAGCGGAGGATTTTGGCACAAACAAATTTATCCAAACCAAATGTGGATTGATGGCTTATATATGGCAGAACCTTTTTATACGCAATACACGGTTAAGTATGAAAATGGAAAAGCGTTAGATGATGTTGCTAAACAATTCGAATTAGTTCAAAATCATTTGGTTGATAAAAAAACAGGTTTAGTATATCAGGCCTGGGATGAAAGCAAACAAATTGGCTGGGCAAATCCTGAAACAGGAACGTCGCCAACTATTTGGGGTCGCGGCATTGGCTGGTACATGATGGCATTGGTAGAAACGTTAGATTATTATCCTAAAACAAATCCACATTATAAAGTTTTGGTAGGATATTTGAATCAAATTTCAAAAAACGCACTTAAATATAAAAGTGAATCTGGTTTGTGGTATCAGGTTACTGATAAACCGGAATTGAAAGATAATTTTCTGGAATCTTCTTCTTCGGCTATGATTGTTTATAGTTTGGCAAAAGGTTCAGATAAAGGATATTTGGCCTCAAATTATAAAAAGATCGCACAAAAATCATTTGACGCTTTTGTAAAAGAGTTTGTTAAAAAAGGAGAAAATGGAGAAGTGGTTATTTCAAACGTTTCATCGAATGTTGGTTTAGGCGGAAAACCTTTTCGTGATGGAACAAACGAATATTATATCAAAAGTAAAACGAAAGATAATAGTTCGCCTGCCTTAGCCGCATTTTTACTAAGCGCAACTCAACTGAATAAATAATAATTTAAGCTTCTTCAAGATGATAAAGAATAGAAATAAAAATTATTTGGCACTAATAATACTGACTTGTGTTTTGCTGTTTGCAAATGGTAAAATCATTGCGCAGGAATCTTCAAAAATTATTATTTCTAAGGATTTAAAATGGTCAGAGCGAATGGCACTTTCGATCATGAAACGCGCTCCAATTGCATGGCAGGTAGACAATAACGAAAAAACGAAATGGGATTATAAAATTGGGTTGTTAATGACCTCTTTTGAAAAACTTCATAAAAAAACGAAGAATCCAGTTTATGCAGATTATATAAAAGGTTATGCCGAAACGGTTATTAATAGTTCAGGAGAAATTCTGAATTATAAACTGGAAGATTATAATATAGATAATATCAACGCAGGAAAAATGCTTTTTGATTTGTATTCCGGAACAAAAGATAATCGTTATCTTACTGCTTTGCAAACTTTAAGAAAACAATTAGAGACGCATCCGAGAACGAATTCGGGCGGATTTTGGCATAAAAAAATATATCCTTACCAAATGTGGCTTGACGGTTTGTATATGGGCGCACCTTTTTACGCACAATACACCGCAACATTCGATAAAGGAAAAGATTTAGACGATGTTGCCAAACAATTTGAACAAGTTCATTTACATACGATTGATAAAAAAACAGGTTTATTATTTCATGCCTGGGATGAAAGCAAACAAATGCCCTGGGCAAATAAAGAAACGGGAACTTCGCCAAATTTTTGGTCAAGATCTATAGGCTGGTACATGATGGCTTTGGTTGATGTTTTGGATTATATGCCAAAGGAGCATCCAAAAGAAAAGAATTGATTGGATATTTAAACGAAATATCGACAGCGATTGCAAAATATCAGGATACTTCTGGATTATGGTTTCAGGTTACGGATGCCGGAAAAAAGGAAGGAAATTATCTGGAAGCATCAGGATCTGAAATGTTTGTTTATGCTTTTGCAAAAGGAGTAAACAAAGGTTATTTGCCTGAAAAATATAGAAAACTGGCTATAAAAGGTTTTGACGGAATTGTAAAAAATCTCATAAAAGTTGATGAAGATGGCGAAATACACATTACACAAGTTTGCGCCAGCGCAGGTTTAGGCGGAAATCCGTATCGTGACGGATCTTATGAATATTATATTAAAGAGAAAATAAAAACAGACAATTCTCACGGATTAGGACCTTTTATTTTGGCTGCAGTTGAATTAGAAAAATAGTAGAATTTAAATATATTTTAAAATGAAAAATAATAGAAAGCAAGGTTATTTTGTGTCGGTTTTATTAGTTTGCGCCATGGCTTTTACAAGTTGTAAAGTGGTTTCGCAAGAACCTTCAAAAAAGGAAATAGTTATTTCTAAAGATTTAAAATGGTCTGATAAAATGGCTTTAACATTGATGAAACGCCACCCCGAAGCTTATATGATTGACGATTCTAAAAAGCCGAAGTGGGACTATGTTCATGCCCTGGTTTTGCATTCTATAGAAGAGCTGAACAAAAAAAATCCGGATCCTCGTTACAAAGCTTATATAAGAGGTTATGTCGATGAATTGGTACAAGCTGACGGAACTATTAAAACCTATGAATTTGATAAATACAATATCGATTTGGTGGTACCGGGACGTTTGCTTTTTGATATTTATGCCGAATCAAAAGAAGATAAATATTTGAAAGCTTTACAATTAGTACGTAAACAATTGGCTGAACAGCCAAGAACTGCAAGCGGTGGATTTTGGCACAAACAAATTTATCCAAACCAAATGTGGCTGGACGGTTTGTATATGGGAGAACCATTTTATGCACAATACACGGCTACTTTTGAAGGAGGAAAAAGTTTTGATGATATCGCAAAACAATTTGAATTGATTCAACTACACGCAACAGATCCAAAAACAGGTTTATTATACCACGGTTGGGATGAAAGCAAACAAATGCCATGGGCTAATAAAGAAACAGGAAATTCGCCAAACTTTTGGTCAAGAGCTTTAGGCTGGTATATGATGGCTTTGGTTGACGTTCTGGATTATATGCCAAAAGACCATCCAAAACAAAAAGAATTGGTAAAGTATTTAAATAATGCTTCGGCAGCTTTGGAGAAATTTCAGGATAAAAAATCAGGTTTATGGTATCAGGTTACGGATAAAGGTGGAGAAAAAGGAAATTACCTTGAAGCTTCTGGATCTTCGATGTTTGCTTATGCTTTTGCAAAAGGAGCAAATAAAGGATATTTGCCTGCAAAATACAAAAAACTGGCCAACAAAGCTTTTGATGGTCTGACTAAAGTCTTAATCAAAAAAGTAGACGAAGATGGAGGAATTACATTGACAAATTGTTGTCAGGTTGCAGGTTTAGGTGGTACTCCGTACAGAGATGGTTCTTATGATTATTATGTAAACGAAAGAAAAAAAGACAACGATCCTAAAGCAACTGGTCCTTTTATTCTGGCTGCTTTAGAGTTGAATAGATAGTTTGTTAAGAGTTATGAATTATGAGTAACACGTAACGACAAAGGGTCAAGAATAAAGATAAAGTTGTGTCATTTCGACGAAGGAGAAATCACATCCAGAGAGCAACGAACCGAAAATCTGTTATGTGATTTCTCGTTCCTCGAAATGACAAAATCTAATTATTGAATTATTTTTAATTGCCAAAGAATGAAAAATATAAAAATCATTTTTCTATTATTATCGGTTTTTTCCATACAAGAGAATTTTGCTCAGGTTTGGGTGCCGGATAATGGAGATGGAACGTATACGAACCCAATAATTCATGCTGATTATTCAGATCCGGATGCCGTTAGGGTAGGTGATGATTTTTATATGACGGCATCGTCTTTTAATTGCATTCCGGGATTGCCAATTTTGCATTCTAAAGATTTAGTAAACTGGAAAATTATTGGCTATGCCTTAACCAAACAAATTCCAACCGAAACTTTTGATAAAGTGCAACATGGAAACGGCGTATGGGCACCAAGTATAACTTTTCATAATAATGAATTTTATATTTATTATCCAGATCCTGATTTTGGAATTTATATGATAAAAGCTAAAAAAGCAGAAGGCCCATGGTCTGAACCTATTTTGGTAAAAGCAGGTTCAGGATTAATAGATCCGAGTCCGTTATGGGATGATGATGGGAAAAATTATCTCGTTCATGCCTTTGCGGGCAGCCGTGCAAAAATCAAAAGTTTGATCGTAGTTTGCACCATGAATACGGAAGGAACGGTTGCGAATAATGATGAAGTTATGGTCATTGACGGTCATGAAAGTGAAGGAACTATTGAAGGACCAAAGTTTTATAAAAGAAACAATTATTATTACATTTTTGCCCCGGCAGGAGGAGTTCCTACAGGATGGCAAACCATTTTAAGATCTAAAAATGTTTTTGGGCCTTATGAGACCAAAAAAGTATTAGAGCAAGGTAAAACCAATATAAATGGACCGCATCAGGGTGCGTGGGTTCAAACGCAAACGGGTGAGGATTGGTTTATACATTTTCAGGATAAAGGTGCTTACGGCAGAATTGTGCATCTTCAGCCGATGAAGTGGGTAAATGACTGGCCTGTTATGGGACAGGATTTTGACAAAAATGGCATTGGAGAACCGGTTACTATTTATAAAAAACCAAATGTTGGAAAGAAATATCCAATAGAAACTCCAGCCGAATCGGATGAGTTTAATTTGCCAAAATTAGGTTTGCAATGGCAATGGCAGGCAAATGCCCAGATAAACTGGGGATTTCCGACAAGTTTAGGATATCTGAATTTGTTTTGTGTGCCAACCATCAAAGAGAGTAATAAAATATTTGAGGCGCCAAATTTATTGCTGCAAAAGTTTCCTGCAGAAGAATTTACAACGACAACAAAACTGACTTTTAATGCACGCTTAAACGGCGAATCGACAGGTCTTTTGATAATGGGTTTAGATTACAGTTATTTATGTCTTAAAAATGATAATGGGAAATTATATCTGAATCAGAAAACGGGAACTTTTGATAAAAAAGTTTCTGAAACAGAAACGGTTCCTGTTTTAATAAAAAACAATACCATTTACCTGCGTGTGAAAGTGAAAAAAGGCGGTATTTGCAGTTTTTTCTATAGTTTAGATGATAAAAAATATGAAGCCATTGGAACCGATTTTACATCAAAAGAAGGGAAATGGATTGGTGCCAAAGTTGGACTTTTTGCCTTGAGCGAAAAAGTGACAAACGATTCAGGAAATGTTGCAGTCGATTGGTTTAGAATTACTAAATAAAATGAAAATGATTCAATTAAATAAAACAATATTGGTTTTTCTGTTTGTTGTTAGTTTAGGCTTAAATGCCCAAAACACTTATAAAAACTGGCCGGATGTTATTCGCAAAAACGATGTAGCATGGTTTGCCTCAACAGAAGCGAAAACTATAGCAGAAAATGTTTTGCTTTACCAGCGAAATATTGGCGGATGGCCAAAAAATATCCAAATGCAAAATACGCTTACTGAAACAGAAAAACAAAAACTGATTGAGCTAAAAAGTGATTTGCATGAAATAACAACTGACAACGGAGCAACGTGTCAGGAAATGCTTTTTATGTCTAAAATGTATGCTCAGGTAAAAGAGGAGCGATACAAAGAATCGTTCTTAAAAGGACTGAATTATTTGCTTGAAGCACAGTATGATAATGGTGGATGGCCACAGTTTTTTCCATTAAAAAAAGGATATTACACGCACATTACGTACAATGATAATTCGATGGTTAATATTTTGAATATTATGAAAGAAATCAGCGAAGAGTCTGATTATTACAGCATAAAACCATCAAAAGACATTGTCGAAAAAACTAAAAAATCATTTGATAAAGGAATAGATTGTATTTTAAAAACACAATACAAACAAAATGGTGTTTTAACAGGCTGGTGCGCGCAACATGACGAAGTTACTTTGGCTCCTGCGAATGCCAGAGCTTTTGAATTGGTATCGTTAAGCGGCTTTGAATCGGCAAAAATTGTGTTGCTTTTAATGTCGATCGAAAAACCTTCGCCAGAAATTATTACTTCTATTAAAAGCGCTCATGATTGGTTTGAAAAAACGAAAATCACGAATCTGGAAGAAAAAAGAGTATTAAATGATGCTGGAAAAATCATAGATAAAAAGATGATTCCAACTACAAATGCAGCACCTATTTGGGCTAGATTTATGGATTTGGAAACCAATGAGCCTTTCTTTTGTGACCGTGACGGAATCAGAAAAAAATCTTTGGATCAAATTGGGTCTGAAAGACGAAATGGTTACGCCTGGTATTCTGATGCACCAAAAGAAGTATTGAAAAAATATTCGGTCTGGGCCATTAAAAACGGTGTAAAAGTTTCTTCTGTGGAAACTTCTTCAAAAAAAAGATAATTTCATAACCGTTGCACAAGATGGTTCTGGCGATTTTACTAAAATTCAGGATGCGATAAACGCAAGTCCTTCTTTTCCTTATGAAAAAGTAATCATAAATATAAAAAACGGAATTTATAATGAAAAAGTGCGTATCCCTGAGTGGAATACGCATTTGACATTATTGGGAGAAAGCAAAGAAAACACGATTATTGCTTTTGACGATAACTTTAAGAAAATTAATTTAGGTCGAAATAGTACTTTTTATACGTCTACAGTTTTGGTAGAAGGCGATGATTTTTCGGCATCTAATTTAACTATTAAAAATACTTCGGGAGATAATGGACAGGCCATTGCGTTGTCAGTTGTGGGGAATCGTGCGCAAGTTTCAAATTGTACTATTTTAGGAAATCAGGATACTTTATACTTATCAGGAAAAGAATCAAAACAGTATTTTAAGGATTGTTATATCGAAGGCACAACCGATTTTATTTTTGGGGGTGCCACTGCTTTATTCGAAAATTGTGAAATCAAAAGTATAAAAAGTTCGTATGTTACGGCAGCTTCAACGCCCGAAGGAATTCCGTTTGGGTTTGTTTTTAAGAATTGCAAACTCACGGCAAACCCTGAAGCGACGGCTGTTTATCTGGGAAGACCCTGGAGAATTTATGCTAAAACGGTTTTTATAAATTGTGATATGGGAAAACATATTAAACCCGAAGGCTGGGAAAACTGGTCTAAACCCGATGCTGAAAAAAATGCTTTTTATGCAGAATACAATTGTAAAGGCGAAGGTTTTCAGCCGAAAAACAGGGTTTCATGGTCGCATCAGCTTACTAAAAAAGAAGCTGAAAAATATACAATCGAAAACATTTTAAAAGATTCGATTGCTAATTGGTATTCGAAATAAAAATAAGCCCGCGGATTGTGCGGATTAAACGGGCTTACGCTGATTTTTCATCACTGAAATTTAGAAAATAAACCTGCGGAAACCCGTTTAATCCGTTAAAACCCGTGGACAATATATTAAATAATAAATATGAATTTAAAGTATTTTATCTTTCTGTTGATTTGCATAAGTTCATTTGCACAGAATAGTGAATTTCCAACTGCAAAAGTCGATTCAATTGTAAACAGAATTCAATTGCCTGTTTTTCCTGCGTATCAAATAAATATTGCAAAATTAGGAGCGAAAGGCGATTCTGTAACAAATAATAAAGCTGCATTTGACAAAGCCATGGCACTGTGTAAAAAGAACAATGGCGGAACGATTATAGTGCCTAAAGGAATTTATAAGATTAATGGGCCAATTCATTTTGTAAGCAACGTTAATCTTAAAATTGAAAAAGGGGCAAAAATTAAGTTTAGCGATAATCCTCAGGATTATTTGCCGTTGGTTTTAACAAGTTGGGAAGGTACCATTTTGTACAATTACAGTCCGTTGATTTATGCTTACGAATGCAATAATATCGCTATAACCGGCGAAGGAACAATTGATGGAGAAGGAGGCAAAACCTGGAAAACTTTTAAGGCTAAAGAAGCAAAGGGAAAAGATTTGAGTCGCGAGATGAATCATAATAATGCTGCTTTAAAAGACAGAAAGTTTGGTGAAGGTTATTTTTTACGACCGCAAATGATTCAGTTTTTTAAGTGCAAAAATATTTTGGTTGAGAACGTTCGTATCGAAAATTCACCATTTTGGTGTTTGCATCTTTTAAAATCTGAAAGTAGTACAGTTCGCGGAATAAGTTATAAATCGTTGAATTATAATAACGATGGTATTGATCCTGAATATGCTAAAGACGTTTTGATCGAAAATGTAACTTTTGATAATGGTGATGATAATGTTGCCATAAAAGCCGGTAGAGATCATGAAGGAAGAGCAAATTCGGCAACGCCAAGCCAGAATATTGTAATTAGGAATTGTAATTTTAAAGGACTTCACGGCGTTGTTTTAGGCAGCGAAATGTCAGCTGGAATTCAGAATGTGTATGTTGAAAATTGTAAAACTGTCGGATATTTAAAACGCGGAATTTACATCAAAACAAATGCAGATCGCGGTGGTTTTATAAAAAATATTTTTGTTCGAAATATACAATTAGACGAGGTAGAAGATTGTTTGTATATGACAGCCAATTATCATGGAGAAGGAAGTGGTTACCAATCGGATATTTCAAATATTCATTTTTCGAATATTTCGTGTAATAAAGCATCAGAATCCGGGATTGTAATTCAGGGATTTCCGGAGAAAAAAATACGAAATATATCTTTGAAAAATATTGAAATTAAATCGGCTAAAAATGCTATTTCAAATGAAAATGCGGAAAATGTTTTAATGACCGATGTTTTTATTGGTAAGAGAGCGACTGTTCCTTCTGCAGCGAAATAGATTTTTTTGAGGTTCAAAGGGGCAAAGGTTCAAAGTTGCAGAGGTTTTATTGACTTACCTAAAAGTGTAGTTGACTAATATTCAAATTATCTAACAAAATGAAATATAAATTAATAATAATCTGTTTAATATCTAGTATTTGTTTTGCGCAAAAAACAACTGTCTATACTATTGGTGATTCTACAATGGCAAACAAAAAAGATCCGGATCGTAATCCGGAGCATGGATGGGCTCAGGTTTTGCAGCCTTTTTTAAAGATAATATTGTTATCGAAAATAAAGCTGTAAATGGTAGAAGTACTAAAAGTTTTATCAATGAAAAGCGCTGGGATTCGATTTATAAAAAATTAAAAAAAGGAGATTATGTTTTTATTGAATTTGGACATAATGATGAAAAAATAGAAGACTCTACAAGATATACAAATCCGCATACGAGCTATAGATACAATTTAATTAAGTTTGTTAAAGAGAGCAGAGAAAAAGGAGCCATTCCGATATTACTGACTTCTATCGCCAGACGTAATTTTAATCAAAAAGGAGTTTTAGTGCCTACACATGGTGAATATCCTTTGGAAACCAGATTGGTAGCACAGGAATATAAAGTGCCTTTTATTGATTTGGAGTATCTTACCGAATTATTGGAGCAGTCTTATGGTCCTGAAAAATCAAAACAATTGCATTTGCATTTTAAAGTTGGCGAAAACGCTTATTATGACAAGGATAAGGCCGATGATACACATCTTTCTTTATTAGGTGCGACGAAAATTGCTCAAATTGTTGTAGATCAAATTAAAACAATACAAGATTCATCTTTGGAAAAACTAAAAACAGGAATTAAATAATTTTGTAGCCTTAATTTTAGTTTTAAAGTGAAGATGCTATATTTTGAGACAAAAAGAATGTCTTAATTTATTATAGCAATATTTTTTAGGTCTAGTAGCAATTTGAAATTATTTGGATATTTGCACTTCTAAATATTGACGGGTTTTCAAATATTTTAGTAATTTTCGAAAAATGAGAGAACTTGGGCTCTCATTTTTTTTGGTGGTTAGTTTATTTTTTTATCAAAATATTAAAATAATATTTTGATTTTTTAAAGGAGAAGACTTTGTCTTCTCCTTTTTTGTTGTTTCTTATTACTCATGTTAAGACGACTGCGTGTATTTATTTTCTATAATTAAATTATTTCTTTAAAATGATTATGTAGTAAATGATTATGAAAATTAAAAACAATATAAATTATTATTATAGGTTTTTATTTATAAATAAAAACTTAATATTTTGATTGTTAGTGTTTTAAAATTCATTATTTTTACACTTACTAATAATTAAAGTAAGTTAATTCTGAACTCCTAAAATGATTTTATTCCTGCTCACGTCTTAACTCCCTTTAATTTTATCTACGCCATTAAATTGAATATTAGTTAGAGATACAATGTTTCCACTTGTATTTTTCTAAGATTTTTAGACGTGTTATTTAGTAACATGTTGTCTTTTCGTATTTGCGACGAAATTATTTTTGTTTTTTAAATTATTACCGCCGTTTAACATCTTATTCAAAGATGAGCTTTAAAGATGCTTTATGTAAAGCATCAACTATCAGCATGTATATCATTTTCTGCCAATTGTTTTTTCTGTAATAAAATTGTTTGATAACCCTAATAATTGAATCTCATGAAGAATAAATTACTCTCCGTTATATTAATTTTATGTAGTTATGCAGCTTATTCTCAGGTTGGTATTGGAACGCCAATGCCTAATGCATCTAGTCAATTAGAAATTGTAGCAAATGATAAAGGTTTGTTGATTCCCAGAATTAGCTTAACAGGTTCAACTGATACGACTACAATTGCAACTGGTAATGTAAATAGCTTATTAGTATTTAATACAGCTACTATTTCAGATATAAAACCGGGATATTACTATTGGTATGACAATAAATGGAATAGAGTTGTAATCTCAAATGAAATCACTATAAGCCCGGGTACGGTTGTTTATAATCCCACTAATCAACAGTTTAGTTATGTAGACAATACGGGAACTACGCAGGTTATTGACATTACTTCAATTATTAAAGCCAATGAAACCCTGACCACCCTTACCAATAACGGAGCAGGATCTTATACCTATAAAAATGAAATAGGGACAGATGTCAACATTGATGTTGTTGGGGATGTTATCACCAATGCCTCATCTATTTTTAATGATCCTGCGGTCACCAATATTCTTGAGCAAATTTCGAACAATACAGAGGGGAACGTGACTTTTGATTCTACCACCAATCAGTTTAGTTATGTTGACAATACGGGAACCACGCAAGTTGTTGATATTACCTCGATCATTAAAGCCAATGAAACCCTGACTACCCTTACCAATAACGGGGCAGGTTCTTATACCTATAAAAACGAAATCGGAACAGATGTCAACATTGATGTTGTTGGGGACGTTATCACCAATGCCTCCTCTATTTTTAATGATCCGGCAGTCACCAATATTCTGGAGCAAATTTCAAACAATACGGAAGGAAATGTGACTTTTGATTCTACCACCAATCAGTTTAGTTATGTAGACAATACGGGAACTACCCAAGTTATTGATATTACTACAATCATTAAGGCAAGTGAAACCCTGACCACCCTTACCAATAACGGGGCAGGTTCTTATACCTATAAAAATGAAATAGGGACAGATGTGAACATTGATATTGTCGGAGATGTTATCACCAATGCATCCTCCATTTTTAATGATCCTGCGGTCACCAATATTCTGGAGCAAATTTCAAACAATACGGAAGGGAATGTGACTTTTGATTCAACCACCAATCAGTTTAGTTATGTTGACAATACAGGAACTACGCAAGTTGTTGACATTACCTCAATTATTAAAGCAAGCGAAACCCTGACTACCCTTACCAATAACGGAGCGGGTTCTTATACCTATAAAAATGAAATAGGAACAGATGTCAACATTGATATTGTTGGCGATGTTATCACCAATGCATCCTCCATTTTTAATGATCCTGCGGTCACCAATATTCTGGAACAAATTTCAAACAATACGGAAGGGAATGTGACTTTTGATTCGACCACCAATCAGTTTAGTTATGTTGACAATACGGGAACTACGCAGGTTATTGATATTACCTCAATCATTAAAGCCAATGAAACCCTAACCACACTTACCAATAACGGAGCAGGTTCTTATACGTATAAAAATGAAATAGGGACAGATGTGAACATTGATGTTGTCGGGGATGTTATCACAAACGCATCGTCCATTTTTAATGATCCTGCGGTAACGAATATTCTCGAGCAAATTTCAAACAATACAGAGGGGAATGTGACTTTTGATTCTACCACCAATCAGTTTAGTTATGTTGACAATACGGGGACTACACAAGTTGTTGACATTACCTCGATCATTAAGGCAAGCGAAACCCTGACCACCCTTACCAATAACGGAGCAGGTTCTTATACGTATAAAAATGAAATAGGGACAGATGTAAACATTGATGTTGTCGGGGATGTTATCACCAATGCCTCATCTATTTTTAATGATCCTGCGGTCACCAATATTCTGGAGCAAATTTCAAACAATACGGAAGGGAATGTGACTTTTGATTCTACTACCAATCAGTTTAGTTATGTTGACAATACGGGAACTACGCAGGTTATTGATATTACCTCAATTATTAAAGCAAGCGAAACCCTGACCACCCTTACCAATAACGGGGCAGGATCTTATACGTATAAAAACGAAATCGGAACAGATGTCAACATTGATGTTGTTGGGGACGTTATCACCAATGCCTCCTCTATTTTTAATGATCCGGCAGTCACCAATATTCTGGAGCAAATTTCAAACAATACGGAAGGAAATGTGACTTTTGATTCTACCACCAATCAGTTTAGTTATGTAGACAATACGGGAACTACCCAAGTTATTGATATTACTACAATCATTAAGGCAAGTGAAACCCTGACCACCCTTACCAATAACGGGGCAGGTTCTTATACCTATAAAAATGAAATAGGGACAGATGTGAACATTGATATTGTCGGAGATGTTATCACCAATGCATCCTCCATTTTTAATGATCCTGCGGTCACCAATATTCTGGAGCAAATTTCAAACAATACGGAAGGGAATGTGACTTTTGATTCAACCACCAATCAGTTTAGTTATGTTGACAATACAGGAACTACGCAAGTTGTTGACATTACCTCAATTATTAAAGCAAGCGAAACCCTGACTACCCTTACCAATAACGGAGCGGGTTCTTATACCTATAAAAATGAAATAGGAACAGATGTCAACATTGATATTGTTGGCGATGTTATCACCAATGCATCCTCCATTTTTAATGATCCTGCGGTCACCAATATTCTGGAACAAATTTCAAACAATACGGAAGGGAATGTGACTTTTGATTCGACCACCAATCAGTTTAGTTATGTTGACAATACAGGAACTACGCAGGTTATTGATATTACCTCAATCATTAAAGCCAATGAAACCCTAACCACACTTACCAATAACGGAGCAGGTTCTTATACGTATAAAAATGAAATAGGGACAGATGTGAACATTGATGTTGTCGGGGATGTTATCACAAACGCATCGTCCATTTTTAATGATCCTGCGGTAACGAATATTCTCGAGCAAATTTCAAACAATACAGAGGGGAATGTGACTTTTGATTCGACCACCAATCAGTTTAGTTATGTTGACAATACGGGAACTACGCAGGTTATTGACATTACCTCAATCATTAAAGCAAGCGAAACCCTGACTACTTTAGATAAAAATCCTCTAAATAACGGGCAGTATGTTTATACCAATGAGGATAATATTACATCAACAATTGATGTTATTGGTGATGTTATAAGCAATGCATCGACGATATTAAGTGATCCTACTTTTGTAACGGAACTAACTAATGTTATACAAGATCAGGAAACCGTTACTACTTTATCTCAAAATCTGATATCAGGAGCGATCACTTATAATAATGAAGCTGGGACAGCTTTTATTTCACAAGTTAGAAGTACAGATGCAGCAAATATTATAACAGTTGGAACTGATGGGGGAGCATTATTGACTCCCTCTACAATTACTTCAGTTACAACAGTTTCTAACACAAGTTCCGGAAATGATTTAAATACCACTGTAAATGGAGTAACAGGAACAGTAATTCCGATAATTAATTCCAATGTTTTGGCTACATCGGGTAATTCTTTAACTGCAACTATAAACGGAATTACCAGTAATGCAATAGATTTAACTTCTGCTATTACTGCAGGTGAAACAACGACTAATATGTTACAAGATCCTGTTACGGGGATTATTACTTATACTAATGAAAATGCAGATAACCAGACCGCTATTTTAAGAAGCAATGATGCAGATAATATATTGACAGTTGGAACAGATGGAGGAACATTATTGACTCCTAACGCTATTAATTCGGCGACAACGGTCTCTAATACGAGCTTTGCAAATGATTTAAGCACCACAGTAAATGGAATAACGGGAACAGCAGTTCCGATTATTAATACTAATATTTTGGATACATCGGGCAATACCATAACTTCAACTATTAATGGTGTTGTAAGTAATGCAATAGATTTGACTTCTGCAATCGCAGCAGGAACTACAAATGATATAAACTTGGCAGGCAATACTTTGACATCTAATGTAAACGGAGTAATATCGACAACAGGTACAGTAAGTAGTGTTTCAAATACTTCTACAGCCAATATAGCAACAGTAACAGTAAACGGACTAGCAAGTACCGGAGCTCCGATTATTAATACAAATATTTTAGAAACAACTGGTAATGTCTTGACCGCAACTGTAAATGGAGTTGTCAGTAATCCAATTGACTTAGTTGGTTTAGTTGATAATGCAATTTCAAGATCAGATATTACAACGACAACTCCTGCTTCAGTATTAGCAGTAACAGGTACAGGCGCGACATTAGTACCAGCAACCGTTAATATTGTTCCTTCAACGGTTGAGGGAAATGTTTTAACCACAACTGCAACCGGAGTAGAGTGGAAGGCGCCTGCGAAACTAAACGTATTTGGCATCAAAATTACTTCTACTGATTATATATTAGGTGATGCCGATTATACAGTTATTGCCAGAAATTTAACAGGGAATATTACGCTTACACTTCCTGATGCTGCCACAAATACAGGTCGGGTTTTAGTATTTAATCAAAATACGGTTGCATCAGGTGGTACTCCTGTTGTTGTTAATTTCAATGTCCCTGTAATATATTCAGACACTGCCTCATATCCATACATTGCCGCAAGCGTATTTGGTGGTGTAACAGGAGGAAGTTTAAAAATAACTTTGCAGTCAGATGGAATAAATTGGTATGTAATTAATTATACAATGTAAGATTGCAGAAAAAGTAATTATTGATGATCTTGAAAAAGTCAAATATTTCACGCTAACTTGCTAGCGAAATAAAATAAAGGTAATTTTACTTACTATCACCGCAAGTATTGATATATAGTAATATAGTCATTGAATTTTTAAACATTATAAATTCAAAAGAATATGATTAAAGTTTATATAAAAGCCAGTATTATATTAATGTTTTTTGATGTACAACTTTCTGCGCAAACGGTTAATTTAGGTGACTTGTCAATTGCATCTAATACCCAGTTTGCTACAATATTTGATTTTGACAATAAGCCAAACGGAGATTTTTTAATTGACGGAGATTTCATGGTATATGCCAATTTCAATAATGACGGATTAGTTACTTACAGTACAATTAGCAACGGTAAAACATTTTTCATCGGAACACAGGAGCAACTCATTAAAGGTTCGGAAATTGCACATTTTCAAAATATTGTTTTTGATAATATATCGGCATTGGTTCCTTTTCATTTAAGTACTACGATTTCGATTGGCAGTAATGTGCAGTTTAAAAATGGAATCATTGACGCTGATACTTATAATGGTAAAATGATTTTTGATCAGAATGCTTTTCATTCCGATGCTAGCAACCTGAGTTTTGTTGATGGAAAAGTAGAAAATATTGGAAATTTAGATTTTGAATTTCCAATTGGTGATAATTTTTACTTCAGACCCTCATATCATGATAAAGCAGAAAATATAAATAACGTATATACTACTCAATATTTTTTTCAAAGTGCAGGAAGTCTTTATCCGTATACCAGTAAAGAAGATATAATTATTACTATTGATGAAGCTGAATATTGGAATGTTACCCAAAATCAGGGAACCGAAAAAATTGTACTAAGTCTAACATTAGATACACATACTACTCCGGCTTCTTTTTTTGAAGAAAAAACAGATACAGAACTCGCCATAGCTCGTTGGGATGATGTAACGTCGAAATGGATCAATGAAAAAGGAGTAACAACTGATCTTCTTACAGGAGCCGATTATACAAAAATGGTAACAACAGAAGTTACCGGATATGGTCTTTTTACAATTGCAATTGTTCCTAAAACAGTTCCGGTGCCTGATGATATAATTGTTTATAATGCGATATCACCAAATGGAGATGGCCTTAATGATAGTTTTCATATACTGGGAATAGATAAATACCCCGAGAACAGAGTTGAAATTTACAATCGTTGGGGAATAAAAGTGTATGATGCAGATTCATACAATGAAAGTGATATTATGTTTAGAGGATATTCAGAAGGACGTGATACGGTTAATCGAAACGCAGGGCTTCCTGCAGGTACTTATTTCTATATTTTGAAATATAAAAAAGGAAACGAAACGATTAATAAAACAGGATATTTGTACATTAATAATGATAAATAAGTTATTAGGAAATCCTATAAATATTTCATCATCATTGTTACATTCTGTATTTTTAAATCTTATACAATAGATTTACAATTCTTGTAATCAGTAGTTTCTTCTGTAATTGACGAATAAATAATAGTATTTTTTTATTAAATGTAAAAACCAGTAATTCTAATTACTGGTTTTTTTGTCTATTTTTTTGTGTAAGTTGTTGGTTTTGTTGTGTATAATGTAATGTCATATTTCTCAAACGACATATCTGTTTTAATGTTCCCCTTCTTTTTCATTATACCTTAATCTACAACACTAAAGACTTTTTAAGGCAAAAAAAGATTGTGTTTACGGAGATCTTTGCACTTTATAACTACGAAAATATTCGTTTAAATAATTAACTATTATGAAGAATAAATTACTCCCATTACTTCTTGTGATTGGTAGCTATTCTGCTTATTCGCAGGTAGGTATCGGAAAAGTGAATCCAAATCGTTCAGCGCAGCTAGAGGTTTTTGCCAGCGATAAAGGTATCTTAATTCCAAGAGTAAAATTAACAGGATCAACAGATGCTACCAGTATTGCAAATGGTAACGTTGAAAGTTTAATGGTTTTTAATACGGCTGATGTTGCCGATATCAAATCCGGTTATTACTA
The DNA here is from genome assembly GCF_979258275.1 of Flavobacterium sp. AC274. Lineage (NCBI taxonomy): Bacteria > Pseudomonadati > Bacteroidota > Flavobacteriia > Flavobacteriales > Flavobacteriaceae > Flavobacterium > Flavobacterium sp. AC274. The sequence continues at coordinate 2,991,367 of NZ_OZ409852.1, forward strand.
TTGGTTTGATAATAAATGGAACAGAATTCTTATTTCTGGTGAAGCTTCTGGAGCTGCCGGAAGTGTGATTTATAATTCTGATACAAAACAGTTTACTTATATAGATGCTGCCGGTAATACTCAAATTGTTAACATTGCCGATGTTATCAAAGGAAATGAGACAGTTACAACCCTTGTGAATAAAGGAGAAGGATTGTATACTTACAAAAATGAGGAAGGAACAGAAGTTGACATCAATGTAGTAGGTGATGTTGTTGCCAATGCTTCAACAATTTTCAATAATGCAGAAGTTACGAATTTCATTAAGGAAATTTCAGAGCAGACAGCCGGAAGTGTAACTTACAACTCAGAAACAAAACAGTTTAGTTATGTTGATGTTGCCGGAAACACTCAGGTGGTGAACATTGCTGATGTTATCAAAGGAAGTGAGACAGTTACAACTCTTGAAAATAAAGGAGAGGGATTGTATACCTATAAAAATGAGGAGGGAACTGAGGTTAATATTAATGTAGTTGGAGATGTTATTGCTAATGCTTCAACAATTATTAATAATCCAGCTTTCAAGACAGAGATTACTGAGGTAATCAAGACAGACGAAACGTTAACTACTCTTGAGAATAAAGGATCAGGTTTGTATACTTATACAAATGAAAAAGGAGTTGAAGTTGATATTAATGTAGTTGGAGATGTTATTGCCAATGCTTCAACAATTTTCAATAATGCAGAAGTTACAAATTTCATTAAGGAAATTTCAGAGCAGACAGCCGGAAGTGTAACCTATAATTCAGAGACAAAACAGTTTAGTTATGTTGATGTTGCCGGGAATACTCAGGTGGTGAACATTGCCGATGTTATCAAAGGAAGTGAGACAGTTACAACTCTTGAGAATAAAGGAGAGGGATTGTATACCTATAAAAATGAGGAAGGAACTGAGGTTAATATTAATGTAGTTGGAGATGTTATTGCTAATGCTTCAACAATTTTCAATAATGCAGAAGTTACGAATTTCATCAAGGAAATTTCAGAACAAACAGCCGGAAGTGTAACTTACAACTCAGAAACAAAACAGTTTAGTTATGTTGATGTTGCCGGGAATACTCAGGTGGTGAACATTGCCGATGTTATCAAAGGAAGTGAGACAGTTACAACTCTTGAGAATAAAGGAGAGGGATTGTATACTTATAAAAATGAGGAAGGAACTGAGGTTAATATTAATGTAGTTGGAGATGTTATTGCTAATGCTTCAACAATTATCAATAATCCAGCTTTCAAGACAGAGATTACTGAGGTAATCAAGACAGATGAGACGTTAACTACCCTTGAGAGCAAAGGAGAAGGTGTTTATGTTTATACAAATGAGAAAGGTACTGCTGTTACTATTGATGTTGTAGGTGATGTTATTGGTAATGCTTCAACAATTTTCAATAATGCAGAAGTTACGAATTTCATTAAGGAAATTTCAGAGCAGACAGCCGGAAGTGTAACCTATAATTCAGAGACAAAACAGTTTAGTTATGTTGATGTTGCCGGAAATACTCAGGTGGTGAACATTGCTGATGTTATCAAAGGAAGTGAGACAGTTACAACGCTTACTAATAACGGATCAGGTTCTTATACTTATGTAAATGAAGCAGGAGCTCCATCTGATATAAATGTAGTTTCAGATGTTATTTCTAATGCTTCAACAATTTTCAATAATACTGATGTTGTAAATGAACTTACAAAAATTGTTGATAGCAAGGAAACTATTACAACTTTAGTACATAATACTACAGCAAAAACATTGGTTTATAATGGAGAAGGTGAACAGTCAACAACGATAAACCTTGCAGATATTACAACTACAACACCTTCTACTGTTTTGGCGGTAAGCGGTACAGGTTCTACATTCACTGCAGCTACAGTTAATATTGTTCCTTCAACAGTTGTAGGAGATGTATTAACGACAACTGCAGAAGGAGTTGTAGGATGGAAAGCACTAAGTGTTATGAATATTGAAGTAATTAAAGATAATTATACAGTACTTCCTGGAGATTACACAATTATCGCTGAAGGAATGACTGGCGATATCAAAATTAATCTTCCAGATCCAACCTTGTGCAAAGGAAGAATGTTGGTGATAAATCAATTTGATATGGTAAAAGCGGATGGAGAAACACCTATAGTGGTGAATTTTAATTATAATTTACGTTATTCAAGTGTAAATCAATATCCATATTTAGCAGCTAGCTTGTTTCAAGGTGCAACTGCAGGAAGTATGAAAGTTACTTTACAGTCAAATGGAGTAAGTTGGTATGTGATCACATATACAATGTAATTATATAATATTGTTTTTTTGGAAGCCCGATCATGGTAGTGATCGGGCTTCTTGCATTTAAATTATATCAAATATGTTTAAGCTTTTTCTGTTATATTTTATTTCATCAACTCCTGATTTTTTATAGCTGATTTATGCATCCTCTAAAAACTCAAATTTGAGTTTTGTGAAAATTATCTAAAGAGAAATATTTAGACTAATAAATAGTATTAGAAGTGTTTAAGCAATTTAAAGATCTTCTTCATTTCCAATAGTGCTTCAAAAGTTTTTCTATTTCAATAGATGTACTTGTACCTTAATATGTAAGAGTAAAAACTTTTACGGGTATAAATAAGATTCATTTACCGAGAACTTTGCACTCTGAAACTTAATGGTTTGATAGCTAGTAAGTTTTTGGAAATATGATGGAATTGAATTATAAAAAGCAATAGGAAGATAATAGTAAAATTTATTGATTATAAGTTAAGTAACGGATTATTGATGTAACACGTTGTTTGATATTAGTTTATGATTTTATGAAATTTTCGCAAAGTATTTTTTTCTATCAAATAGTATAAAAAAATAATAACCCATTAAAGATTAAATAATATGAAGAATAGATTACTCCCTTTACTTTTTGTCTTAGGAGGTTTTTCAGCTTACTCACAGGTAGGTATAGGAAAATTGGACCCTAGTCCTTCAGCTCAATTAGAGGTGTTTGCTACAGATAAAGGTATGTTGATACCAAGAGTAAAATTAACTAGCTCTACAGACGCTACTACTATTGGTAAAGGCAATGTAGAAAGTTTGTTGGTTTTTAATACAAATGCAATCTCAGATATTAAACCTGGGTACTATTACTGGTTTGATAATAAATGGAATAGAATACTTATCTCAGGTGAATCTTCAGGAGCTGCCGGAAGTGTAACTTATAATCCAACTACAAATGTGTTCAGTTATACAGATGCTGCTGGAAATACTCAGTTAGTTGATATCAGTAAGATGATTAAAGCAAACGAAACCTTAACTACGCTTGAAAACAAAGGGGAAGGTGTTTATGTTTATACAAATGAGAAAGGTGATGCTGTTACTATTAATGTAGTAGGTGATGTTGTTGCCAATGCTTCAACAATTTTCAATAATGCGGAAGTTACGAATTTCATCAAGGAAATTTCAGAACAGACAGCCGGAAGTGTAACCTATAATTCAGAAACAAAGCAGTTTAGTTATGTTGATGTTGCCGGAAACACTCAGGTGGTAAACATGGCTGATGTTATCAAAGGAAGTGAGACAGTTACAACTCTTGAAAATAAAGGAGAGGGATTGTATACTTATAAAAATGAGGAAGGAACTGAGGTTAATATTGATGTGGTTGGAGATGTTGTTGCCAATGCTTCAACAATTATCAATAATTCAGAATTCAAGACAGAGCTTACTAATGTAATCAAGACAGACGAAACGTTAACTACTCTTGAGAATAAAGGATCAGGTTTGTATACTTATACAAATGAAAAAGGAGTTGAAGTTGATATTAATGTAGTAGGTGATGTTATTGGTAATGCTTCAACAATTTTCAATAATGCAGAAGTTACAAATTTCATTAAGGAAATTTCAGAGCAGACAGCCGGAAGTGTAACCTATAATTCAGAAACAAAACAGTTTAGTTATGTTGATGTTGCCGGAAACACTCAGGTGGTGAACATCGCTGATGTTATCAAAGGAAGTGAGACAGTTACAACTCTTGAAAATAAAGGAGAGGGATTGTATACTTATAAAAATGAGGAAGGAACTGAGGTTAATATTGATGTGGTTGGAGATGTTGTTGCCAATGCTTCAACAATTATCAATAATTCAGAATTCAAGACAGAGCTTACTAATGTAATCAAGACAGACGAAACGTTAACTACTCTTGAGAATAAAGGATCAGGTTTGTATACTTATACAAATGAAAAAGGAGTTGAAGTTGATATTAATGTAGTAGGTGATGTTATTGGTAATGCTTCAACAATTTTCAATAATGCAGAAGTTACAAATTTCATTAAGGAAATTTCAGAGCAGACAGCCGGAAGTGTAACTTACAATTCGGAAACAAAACAGTTTAGTTATGTTGATGTTGCGGGTAATACTCAGGTGGTGAACATCTCTGATGTTATCAAAGGAAGTGAGACAGTTACAACTCTTGAAAATAAAGGAGAGGGATTGTATACTTATAAAAATGAGGAAGGAACTGAGGTTAATATTGATGTGGTTGGAGATGTTGTTGCCAATGCTTCAACAATTATCAATAATTCAGAATTCAAGACAGAGCTTACTAATGTAATCAAGACAGACGAAACGTTAACTACTCTTGAGAATAAAGGATCAGGTTTGTATACTTATACAAATGAAAAAGGAGTTGAAGTTGATATTAATGTAGTAGGTGATGTTGTAGCCAATGCTTCAACAATTTTCAATAATGCAGAAGTTACGAATTTCATCAAGGAAATTTCAGAGCAGACAGCCGGAAGTGTAACCTATAATTCAGAAACAAAACAGTTTAGTTATGTTGATGTTGCCGGGAATACTCAGGTGGTGAACATTGCCGATGTTATCAAAGGAAGTGAGACAGTTACAACTCTTGAAAATAAAGGAGAGGGATTGTATACTTATAAAAATGAGGAAGGAACTGAGGTTAATATTGATGTGGTTGGAGATGTTGTTGCCAATGCTTCAACAATTATCAATAATTCAGAATTCAAGACAGAGCTTACTAATGTAATCAAGACAGATGAGACGTTAACTACGCTTGAGAGCAAAGGAGAAGGTGTGTATGTTTATACAAATGAGAAAGGTACTGCTGTTACTATTGATGTTTTAGGTGATGTTATTGGTAATGCTTCAACAATTTTCAATAATGCAGAAGTTACGAATTTCATTAAGGAAATTTCAGAGCAGACAGCCGGAAGTGTAACCTATAATTCAGAAACAAAACAGTTTAGTTATGTTGATGTTGCGGGGAATACTCAGGTGGTGAACATCTCTGATGTTATCAAAGGAAGTGAGACAGTTACAACTCTTGAAAATAAAGGAGAGGGATTGTATACCTATAAAAATGAGGAAGGAACTGAGGTTAATATTGATGTGGTTGGAGATGTTGTTGCCAATGCTTCAACAATTATCAATAATTCAGAATTCAAGACAGAGCTTACTAATGTAATCAAGACAGATGAGACGTTAACTACCCTTGAGAGCAAAGGAGAAGGTGTGTATGTTTATACAAATGAGAAAGGTACTGCTGTTACTATTGATGTTTTAGGTGATGTTATTGGTAATGCTTCAACAATTTTCAATAATGCAGAAGTTACGAATTTCATTAAGGAAATTTCAGAGCAGACAGCCGGAAGTGTAACCTATAATTCAGAAACAAAACAGTTTAGTTATGTTGATGTAGCCGGGAATACTCAGGTGGTTAACATTGCCGATGTTATCAAAGGAAGTGAGACAGTTACAACGCTTACCAATAATGGATCAGGTTCTTATACTTATGTAAATGAAGCAGGAGCTCCATCTGATATAAATGTAGTTTCAGATGTTATTTCTAATGCTTCAACAATTTTCAATAATACTGATGTTGTAAATGAACTTACAAAAATTGTTGATAGCAAGGAAACTATTACAACTTTAGTACATAATACTACAGCAAAAACATTGGTTTATAATGGAGAAGGCGAACAGTCAACAACAATAAACCTTGCAGATATTACAACTTCAACACCTGATACTGTGTTAGCAGTAAGTGGTACAGGTTCTACATTCACTGCAGCGACAGTAAACGTTGTTCCTTCAACAGTTGTAGGAGATGTAATAACAACAACTGCAGAAGGAGTTGTAGGATGGAAAGCAGCAGCTAAAAGTAATGTTATGGGAATCAAAGTAATAAGTGCTAATTATACAGTAGGAAACGACGATTATACAATTATTGCACGCAAACTAACAGAGGACATTACTATTACTCTTCCTGATGCAAAAACAAATACAGGAAGACTATTGGTTATCAATCAGTATAATGTAATTATACCTAATGCAAATCCTGATATTCAGGTTCCTGTAAAAGTGAACTTCAATACTAATGTTGTATATTCAGACGCAGCTTCGTATCCATATATGACAGCAAGTATGTTTGGAGGTGTAACTAACGGAAGTATAAAAATGACATTACAATCAGACGGAGAAAATTGGTTCGTAATCACATATACAATGTAATTTATTTAAGTTATTAAACCGGTCATGATTTAATGACCGGTACGATAACTATGATTATTGCAGATGTATTTTTGAATTGTAAATTTTTTGAATTTTTTAATGTTTTGGTAAAAGAAGAGGAAGTGTAAGCTTCCTCTTCTTTATTATGGACAGTAAATTCTAAAATTTAAAAATCTTTTTGAATAAAATCTTAAAGTTATGTCACATTCATATTGAATGAAATAAAAAACAGAAAACCTGTTTATCTACATGGTTTTTGTGGTTTTTTCGTTGAAACAAGATGGATTAATTCACCTTATTATGATATATCAATAACTTTTAAGGGGTAAGTGAATTTTGTTATTGGGTTAATTTTGTCTTATGATTTAAAGTGCAATTTGTATAAAAAATTAAAATAATATGTATGAAAAATAATTACTTATATAAAGCAGAAAAGAAACCATTTTTTGTTTTAGTAAACTGCAAACGCCCTGTTTGCATTATAGGTTTAATGTTGGGTTTGTTTACATGTCAGGAAGTAGAAGCTCAGTTTGTTAATACAGGTGATGTAAAAGTAAGTAAAAATGCTTTGTTGTCAGTTTATATGGATTATGACAATGAGTCATCTGGAAATTTTATTAATGATGGAGAAGTATATATTTTCAATAATTGGGCTAATAACGGTACTGTATCATATAGCAATTCGAGTTTAGGAAAAACTTTTTTTACAGGTAGTCAGGAGCAACTTATTGTGGGTTCTAAGATAGCGAATTTTCAAAATATTATTTTCAACAATTTAACATCGCTAGTTCCATTTCAACTGAAAACCACAATTGCGGTTGGTGATAATACAGATTTCAAAAATGGAATTATTAATGCTGCTGAGTTCAATGGTAAAATGATTTTTAATGAAAACGCTTCGCATTCAAATGTTGGAAATCAAAGTTTTGTTGATGGTATGGTAGAGAAAAAAGGCGATGTAGCATTTCAATTTCCTGTAGGTGACGAGCTTTATTTTAGACCGTCTTATCATGCAGCAGGTTCTTCTGTGCAAAATGCATACACAACACAATACTTTTTTCAAAACTCTAATGACTTATATCCTCATTCAAGTAAAGATGAAACAATTGTAACGATAAATGATGCTGAATATTGGAAAATAACACAAGATAATGGAGAAGAAAACATTGTTCTAAGTCTTACTCTTAATTCAGATACTACCCCATCGGCTTTTTTTAATGAAAATGCTGATACTCAATTGGCAATTGTACGTTGGGATGCATCATTATCTAAATGGGTAAATGATGGAGGAGAAATAAGTGATCCGGCTTCTACGGAGAACTTTTCAAAATTATTAACTGCTCCAGTAGGTGGATATGGAATTTTTACTATGGCTATTGTTAAAAAAGCTATAGTGGAACCGGATGATTTAATTGTGTATAATGCAGTATCACCAAACGGCGACGGAATCAATGATACGTTCCATATTAAAGGAATTGCTAAATATCCTGATAACACAGTTGAAATATATAACCGTTGGGGAGTTAAAGTTTATGATGCAAAATCTTATAATGAAAGTGATGTTATGTTTGGAGGATATTCTGATGGACGTGTAACGGTAAAAGAGGAGATAAACTTCCTACCGGAACATATTTTTACATCTTAAAATATAACAATGGTGTAAAAGGTATTCAGAAATCAGGTTACTTATATATTAATAATAATTAAGACAATTATAAAAGAAATTAGAACTAATGAAAAAAATATTTTACGTAGCAACACTATTGCTGCTGGGTGTTTTTGGAGCTTCGGCACAGCAAGAATCACAGTATACGCAATATATGTACAACACAATGTCTTTTAACCCTGGATATACGGGGTCAAGGGAGGTAATTAGTGCAATGGGATTATATAGAACTCAATGGGTTGGTTTAGAAGGTGCTCCAAAAACAATGAATTTCTCTATACAAAGTCCTTTAGGATATCATGGTAATGGTATTGGTTTAAACATTGTAAATGATGAAATTGGACCAACAAAAAACACGGGTGCGATGGTAAGTTATGCTTATACGATTGATGCTAATGATGATGTAAGAGTTTCTTTTGGTATATCAGGTGGTTTTGACAATTTTGAAGTTGATTATTCAAAATTAAATATTGAAAATCCGGATATTTACATGACCGGAAAAACATCTAAATTTTCACCAAATGTAGGTGCCGGGATTTATGTACACAGCCATAATTGGTATGTTGGAGCAGCAGTTCCTAAATTGTTAAAAACAGATTTTTTTGATGATGTAGCAGAATCTGTTTATTCAACGAAATCACATCTTTATTTCATAGGGGGATATGTTTTTGATTTGAATCCAAATTTGAAATTTAAACCGGCAGTTTTAGCTAAAGTTGTTCAAGGTGCTCCCGTAGCAGTCGATTTATCAGCAAATTTCCTGATTAGTAATAAATTAACACTTGGTGCTGCATATCGTTGGGATGCAAGTGTTAGTGGTATGGCTGGTTTTCAGGTTTCGGATGCTATACAAATAGGATATGCCTATGATTATGAAACTACCAACTTGGGAAGATATAACTCCGGATCTCACGAATTATTTTTAAGATTTGATTTCTTAAGCAAATCGAAAGCGAGATTAGTTACACCAAGATTCTTCTAATAACGACTAAAACAAACATGATGATTTATAAAAAACTACAAATTACTTTTGTTTTCTTTATGGCTTGTATAATGCATATAAGTAGTATACAGGCTCAGGATAAAAAAATGGAGAAAGCAGATGCAGCATATAATAAATTTGCTTTTGTAGAGGCTGCAAAGTTGTACAAAGATATTATTGACAAAGGAAATAATACAGTAGATGCATACACGAAACTCGGGGATTGTTATTATTATAATGGAAATTATGCAGAAGCAGCCGGATGTTATTCTAAAATGATAAGCTCAACAAATGAGGTTAGTCCTGAATATTACTTTAGATATGCTCAAGCTTTAAATAATAGCAAAAAATATAAAGAATCTGAAGCGATAATGAAAAGATATTATGCAAAATCAGGTACAAAAGATTTAAGTGAAAACTGGAATGAGGGAAAACTATTGGAGGCGATTCAAAAACAATCGGGTCGTTATACATTAAAACCGGTAGAAATCAATTCACCATTTTCAGATTTTGGTGCTGCAGTTTATGATAAGAATAAAGTAATTTTTGCTTCGGCAAGAGATACGGGTATAGTTATAAAACGTAAACACAGTTGGAATGAAAAATCGTTTTTAAAATTATATTCGGCTGATATTACTACTGATGGCGGATTGCAGAATCCTGTTCTATTAAAAGGAGATGTAAATACAAAATATCATCAAAGTACTCCTGTTATAACTAAGGATGGTAAAACAATGTATTTTACAAGAAATAATTATCTTGACGGCAAAATTGGAGCCGATAAAAATGGAACCACATATTTAAAAATCTATACAGCTGAAAATGTTAAAGGAGAGTGGAAAAACATAAAAGAGTTGGCTTATCCGATTAATAGTGACGGCTTTTCATCAGCACATCCTGCATTAAGCCCAAATGAAGATGAACTTTATTTTGCTTCTGATCGAAATAATAAATTTGGTAATACAGATTTATATGTAGTAAGTATAAAAAATGGCTTGATTAGTAATGATGTAAGAAAATTAGGAGATGAAATCAATACATTAGGTAAAGAAACGTATCCTTTCATTGATGCTTCAGGTATTTTGTATTTTTCTTCAGATGGGCATCCCGGCTTAGGTGGTTTAGATGTATATGCAGCAATTAAAGATGAGACAGGTTTATATCATGTAGTTAACTTAGGCGATGGAGTAAATACAATTGCAGATGATTTTGCTTATACAATTCAGACCGACAATAGAAGAGGGTATTTTTCGTCTAATCGAAACGGAAATGATGATATCTATAGTTTTATAGAGAACAAACAGGTTGATTTTAATTTTAATATTAAACCAACTGTGTTCGGTGTATTAAAAGATGACACAGATGGGCTTCCTATAGAAGGTGTTGCTATTGAGGCTTATAATTCTTCAAAAGAAAAAATAGGTACCTGGTATACAGATAAAGATGGTAAATATTCTGTGCCATTGGATCCTTTTGTAAATTACAATTTGATTTATAAAAAAGAGGGATTGGTTGAAGTAACAAAAAATATCTCTCCATTAAAGCCATTAGAGAAAAGGGAATTCTCGCAAAATATGATTAAGGAAATGGAAGTAATGGTTAATAATCAAAAAGTAGTACTTGAAGAAGGAGATAATCTTACTGACAAACTTAAACTGCAGCCTATCTATTTTGATTATAGTGGATATAAAATCAGACAATCATCAAAAGCTGAATTGGATAAGATTGTGGCGTTAATGATTGCCCGTCCTAGAATTACGATAACTGTAAATTCACATACGGATAGCAGAGGTAGAGATGAGTTCAATATGAAACTATCAGAGAATAGAGCCCAAGCTACAGTAGATTATATAGTAGCGAATGGAATAAGTGCGGAACGTATTAGTGGACATGGATTTGGAGAAACACGTTTGATTAACAAATGTGCTAACGGGGTAAAATGTACTGAAAAAGAACATGAACTTAACAGACGTTCGGAATTTATACTATCAGTGAGTAAATAGAGAAAATGAGATACTATTCTAAAAAAATATCTCTAAAGAATTTGAATTCACTATAAAGGTGAATAATAGATAATAAAAAACAGGATGTTCTTTTGAACATCCTGTTTTTTATTATAAATAATTAATAAAATTGTATGGACAATATCTAAAGAGAAAAAATAATAAATTGCTAATGTCTCTTCTTAATTAAATCTTCAGAAGGTTTACGTTTAAAAAGCTCATAATATTTTGATGAAAAATAGCTTAGCTTACTATAATTCAATTCGTAAACAACATCCGTTAAACTATGAAATTCACCACTTTCCAATAGTTCTTTGGCGAGGTGCATTTTTTCTGTAATAAAAAAATTATTAGGTGTGTTATTAAAACATTTTTTGAACATTTTTTTATATTTAGATTCAGACATACCTGCCATTGCTGATAAAAATGTTAAAGAAGGAAATGGTCCGTATAGGTTGTTAACGAGATAGTCTCTTGTTCTGTTAACTGCTTCATTTTCAATTTCTGTTATTTCATTTTTTTCTGTTTGTGAATCATAAAATTTATTAAAAAAGTTCCCTAGCAATTTTAGAGAAATACCTTTAAGAAGAGAATCAAATGATATATCATATACAGATTTGTTCTTAATAGACTGGATTAGCAATATGCTGTTACTGTCAATGTTTCCATAATGATAAAAAGTTTTCGTATCATCTTTATCCGCATGTTTTGATTTGTTTTTACTCGAATATTTTTCTATAAAATCAGCTAATAATTTTTTATCAACGAGTAAACGTATAGCAAATGCTCTTTCGTTAACTGCTGGCTTGAAAGAACTCTCCAGTTGATTATCAATTATAGCTAAATCAAGTTTGTCAAAAGAACCAATTTCATAATCTGCATTGTTAATCTTTATCAGATTTATGTGCTCACTTAAATCATAATGAAAAATATACAGCTCGTTATTAGAATGTAATCTGGTTATTTTAAGAGGAGACGTTAATGTAAAATCAATAAAGAGAGTTGAAATTTCAGGGGTAATTTGGGCAAAATAAGTATGTCCATTGCCTAATGCTTCAGGAATTTCAATTATTTTGTTGTCAATAAGTTTAGCCCCCATTTCTTCGGCTAACTGGTATTGCCATTCTGGCGTTAAACTATAAAAATGAGTAATTTTTTTCATGTACAAATAGTTTTTTATGTAAAAAATAAAAACTTGTTTTTAAATCATTTAAGCGCTACCTACAGTTGTTTGACAAATGTTTTTGGAGACATTTCAAAATGTTCTTTAAATTTTGAGGCAAAATAGGAGTTATTGGTAAAATTTAATTTGTCAGAAACTTGCGATATTGATAATTGCTTTTTTTCAAGTAACTCTTTGGCCAATAGTAGTTTATTTTCCATGAAAAATGTATTAGGGGTACAGCCTGTAATTTTTTTAAATAAATTCTTAAATTTTGATTCTGACATATTTGCTTTGCCTGCTATTACAGAAATGCTCGGGAAATGTTCTTCAATATTTTCAATTAGAAACATTTGTATAGCTATTATATTATTTAGATCTGTTTGATTAACAGTTTGGATAATAACTCTGTTACGGGATATTTTTTTTAAGTAATTAGAAATTAACATGTGTACAGTACCAACCAGATTCAGATTAAATATTGGTCCGCCTACAGGAAGTTTTCGCAAGTCATTTAATAGATGATAGCTCTCACTACTAATTCTGTCAAATCTTACAACAGTATTTTTTGTTGGATCGATTATTTTTCGGACGTCCGGAAGTATAATATTATTTTTTTCGGCAAATTCTTTTATACTGTTTTTTTTATAAAAATACATAAAGCATAGGTACTGCTTCCGGATTTTACAAAGTAATTAGATTCAAGAGAACCATCAATTACGGATAAGTTATATTGCCATCTTCCTACGTTTTTCATGAAATTATGACCCGATAATGTTGCTTCACCATCAGTTAAATTATAATAAAAACCAATAAAATCACTATTTGTGTTTTTTTGAATCAGATTTAAATTTTTATTATATTTTACATTAAGATAATACGCTATAATACCATCTCCACAATCAAAAAAATATCTTGTGCCTGTTTGAAATTCTTCTGGTACTATAATAAAATTACCGTCTATTTTACCGCCAAATTGTTCTGCAAAATTTTCAACCCAATTTAAATCTGCACCATAGTAATGTTCAATTTTTTTCATGGTATTTGAATTTTAAGTATATAAAGTTAATTTATTTTATTTTATTATTGTGTAATAATTTGATTTGTAGTTGTATAAGTTTGTTTGTTAATAAAAAAGAATGTTTTTTCTTTTCTAATAATACCAATTTTTACATTCTAAATTTTGTGAGCAATACTGTCGATTAATAATTTAAATTTTGTCTCATATATCCTATTAATTATGTCTTATATTATTCTAATATAAACTTTATGTGATTTTTTTAAATGTAATTGTTTCATACATTTACTTTATACAAAAGATATGCCTGAAACTTTATTAAAACTATAACAAGTTACTAGTCACTTTTGTAGAAAATTTAGAAAATATTTTTTTTGTTTTTTAAGCTGGGAATTTCGTACCAAACAGGGAAATATTACCCTGCTTACATTATTTTTTGGTTAAGTGTTTTGCGATCTATTTGTAAAATTTGAGCTGCTTTAGTTTTATTATTATTTACGGCCGCTAATACTTTTATGATCTGCTCTTTTTCATATTCTTTTAATGATTTAAGAATCCCTTTTTGTTCAGGAATATGATATTTCAGATGCTCCGGAATATGCTGTAATTCTATAGTGTCATCGCTCATTACGATCATGTTTTGTATGACGTTTTCGAGTTCTCTAACATTTCCGGGCCAGGAGTATCGAAGTAAGATTTCTGTAACTTTTGAATTAATTGTGATTCCTGGTTTGTTTAATTCAGCAGAGTACTTTTTGATAAAATTGTTTAATAAGTGTATTATATCTTCTTTTCGTTCTCTTAAGGGTTCTGTCTTTATATTAATAACATTTAAGCGATAATATAAATCTTCTCTAAATGTGCCTTTTTGGACCATTTGAAATAAATCGTCATTTGTTGCGGCTATAATTCTAACATCTAATTTTTCTGGAGTTCTGGATCCAACTTTTGTGATTTCTTTTTCTTGTAATACTCTTAAAAGTCTAGTTTGTAATGCTAATGATGCTGTGCCAATTTCGTCCAGAAAAATAGTTCCGCCAGAAGCGGCCTGAAAAAAGCCAATTCTGGACTCACCGGCTCCTGTAAAGGCACCTTTTACATAACCAAACAATTCAGATTCTATTAAATTTTCCGGAATTCCTGAACAGTTTACAGATATAAACGGCATGTTAGAAAAAGCTCCTTTAAAGTGAATTGCTTTTGCAATTAGTTCTTTCCCTGTGCCACTTTCGCCCTCTATAAGAACACTAACTTTGTTGTTTTCTACGCGTTTTATTATTTCTACTAAATTTTTAAATTTTTTCGAACATCCAGTTATCCCTGCATAATTGTTTTCAGCTTTATCGTGTATGTTTTCTACAATCGGTTTTCTTTTTTGAGAAGAGTTTTGTATTGCTTTTTGCAATTCTTCCGCTGTAAACGGTTTTATTAAATAATCTAATGCACCGGATTTTATGGCTCTCACGACATTTTCTATAGATGGCAGTCCGGTTATGATTAATTTTGGCAGTAGAGGATAATGCTCTTCTGCATATTTTAATAACTCAATGCCATTTATGTCAGGAATATTAAGATCTGTAATTAATAAATCTATTGTATTGTGTTTTAGTACATCTAATGCTTCATTTACAGACGAAGCTTTGTAAGTGTAATAATCGAATGATTTTAAATGACGTTGAAGTAGATTAAGCATATCATAATTGTCATCGACAATAAGAACGTTCTCTTTTTTAAGATTCATTATAATTAATTTAGCGGTATTTTTATTGTAAAGATTGCGCCGGTAGGCTGGTTGTCTTCTATTGTTATTTCACCTTTATGTTTTTTTATGATGCCATGAACAACGCTAAGACCGAGTCCGTTACCATCATTTAATGGCTTGGTGGTAAAAAAAGGTTCAAAGATTTTATGCTTGATATCCTCGGGTACTCCCGGGCCCTGGTCTTCAATTTTTATGATCACATTTTTATGATCACTTTTAACGACAATTCTAATGGAGCTTTTTTGTGGGGAAACATATATAGCGTTGATTAGTAAGTTGAAGAGAACCTGTGTTAGTTGTACCGAATCGACTTTTACAGCGATTTTCTCATTTTTAAAAACAACATCACTTTTAATTTCTTTTTTTGAAAATTTTGATTCAGAGATGAAAGAACGAAATGTATAATAGGTTTTATTTCAACTAATTGTAATTGATGTGGCATCTCGCACGAGAAAAAAAGTAATTTTTTTACAATCTCGCGAGAATATAAAACGGAATTTATTATTATAGAGATATCAGAGTCAATTTCGGGATTTGTATTATTATCCTTGATGAGCTCAGAAAATCCAAGTATATTTCCAAGAGGCGTATTAAGCTCGTGGGCAATTCCAGCGGTTATTTCACCAAGAATTGCTAATCGATCTATTCTTTCTGCACTTCTCCTAAGTAAATCTTCTCTTTCTAATTTTTTGATTTTTTCAATGTGGTTGGCAACTTCAAAAGAAATAGTATCCAGCAGTTTTTGTTCATCTTCTAAAAGATGATTTTGCATGTACTTATTTTTTGGATAATGTACTTTTATAAAACCAATATTGACACTATCTATATATAAGTAACTACTTTGATAAACAGTTTCCGGTGAAAGTGCTGCTGTTATATAGTGTTTATCCCGAATCTGAATTTCTACAATAGCATCTTCACTATATCTCCATGCTTTTTTTGTACTTACAATTATTTTTTTAAAAATTCTTCTTGATCAGAATTTGTCTTTGATATTATTTTTGAAATCTCATAAAGGCAAGTAAGTTCTTTTACTCTCTCTTTAAGTTTTTCCTCAGCGGTAGCAAATTTCATTTTGTAGGAAGTATTCTGTATTCTGTTTTTAAATAAAGTCCAAAATTACTTAAATAATCTTCTCTGTATTCTAAATTTAGATTTTATTTAACTATTTGAAAATAAAATAAATAAGTTTTAATTTTTAGCCTTATTCTGATATTTATATACCTTATTAAGATTGTTTTTTGAGTTATATGGATATGTAGGAAAAAAAGGAAGATTTCTTGAGTTTTATTTACTTCTAATTTTTTTAAACTATTTTTTAAAGCACATACGTTACTTATTCAAAAGTCCTATTTTACTATTCTAAAAGCTTTTGCGGTGAATATCAACTTTATGTTAAGAGTAATTTTGTCTTAGTCTTTTAGTAATTTAAAAATTATTGAAAAGATCAAAACAAAAACAAAAGATACCTAAATTAAATAGCGGTTTAAAAGAATATGAATACTTCCAAATTTTCATTAGAGTTTGAATTGAATGTTGCTGAAATACAGAAGTTAAACAAAATGTATTACAAAGATTTATATAAAGAAAGAGTTACCATTTTTTTGCATTAATTCTGATCTTTTTAATCTTTTTAGATTTTTTTAATCTTAGTAAAGATGAAGATCTTATAATATGGGAATTAAGAAATCTTGTTGTCATTATATTGTTCTTAATGTTTCGCTATTCTTTTGTAAATGCAATCTGTAAAACCATTTTTAGGATAACTAAAAAAATAACGGATTACACTACTGTTTTAGGAAAGTATAAATTAAATTTTACCAATTCATTCATTTATGTTCACTCACCCTTAGGAGCTTTTGCACATAAATGGAGCCAGATAGAAAGAGCTGTTCTGACCAAAGATTTTTTCTTTTTATATGTAAAAGATGATGATCATCATATCATATCCATTTCGAATAAATTTAATAACGGCAGAAATATAAATGAATTAATTGCATTTGTAGAACGTAATGTAATTGAGATTACAAAAATGTAATAATTGCTTATTTATTTTATTTGAAACTAAAAATAACCAAACCGGAAGACCTTATTAATTCAGTTTTATTATTGAAGAATAATAAAAAATATAAAGATGGGAAAGAAGAATATTTTAGTATGTGACAACAAAAAAGTTTTCATGAAAATGTTTAAGCGAAAATTTAGTAATGAGTTTGAATTTACTGATAGTACCGCCTTAGACCATACAGAAGATCAAATAATAAATTTCGACAGGATAGTTCTTGTCATCTACAATAAGTTTGAATTGATTGAATTTTTTAAATTTTACAAAAAGGAATCAATATCTTAGTATGTATTTTTAATAAAAAATTATACACAGATTTAATTTTCTTAGAAGATTTTAATGATTTGCTTCTATTAGACGGTTCAAAGACCAGAAATGAAATCATGAACGATTTAAAATCTAGTTTTAAAAGCACATTAGGTTTTAAACAACAAGTGTCTGAATCTAATTTTTATGCACAGAAAAATCAATCTTATACTTCGATTAAAAAATTAGTAATAGCGAATGCCGGTTAATTTATTACCTACTCTTAAATAATAAGCAAAAGCAACTAAAGTTGTAAGACTAAAAAAATGCCCAAACCGAAAGGAATGGGCTTTTTGAATTAATGAAACTTTTTTATTTCATTTTATAAATTTCTGAACCGGCGAGTAAAAAACAACCCAATCCATAATCTTCAAAATCCGGAATTTTATCATTGGTTACCGGCTGACCGTCTTTTGGTTCTTTTCCTGTTGATTGTAAATAGGCTAAAAATCCATTAGGCTGTAAACCTTCCGTAGTCATGGCATTCCATGCTTTTTGGATAACGGGTAAATAAGTTTCCTTTTTCAAAATACCGTTATTAATGCCATAAGTCATTCCATAAACAAATAATGCTGTTCCTGATAATTCTTTGCCCCCGTAATTTGTTGGATCATGCAAACTTACATTCCAGAATCCATCAGGTCTTTGAATAGGAATCAATGCTGCAGCCATCAATTTTAAATCTTTTACATATTGTTCTCTGTGTGGCGCTTTTTCAGGAATTATGGTTAATACTTTTGCCAAAGCTGCAATTACCCAGCCATTGCCACGGCTCCAATAACAATCTTCGCCGTTTGGTTCTTTATACGGAGGATCAAAATCGGCATCACGCCACCATAAACCATCTTTTACATTAAACAAACCGTGGTCTCCATGATTATTTTGGGTGTACATATACATTTGATACATTTTTTCGAAATAGCGATTATCTTTCTCTAAAACACCCATTTTGGCAAAAACAGGCATTCCCATCTGTATCGCATCAATCCACGACCAATCGTCTAATTGTGGAGTGTTTAATAGCATATTGGTATTTGCAATTGTATTTTTTAATTTTTTAGGATCAGGTTCTAAATTGTATAAATCAATATAGGTTTGAGCTGCGCAATAATTATCAGCATTTCGGGTCGTGTTTCCGCCATTAAATCCCCATTTATGAAATTCAGCCCACGAATAAGCATAATCATAATAAGCATCCTTAGGAAAAATTTCATGTAATGCCATTAATCCTTCATAATAAACACCGCGTGTCCAGATGTTACTTGGGCGTTCTTTGTTGGTAATGATAGTTTTACCGGTTTCAGGCCATTTTTGCATAAAATAATCATTCGCCAAAATCATTTGTTTTAGTACTAATTTTTTATCAAATGGCTGCTGTGCACTTATTATATTGGTGTACAAAAAGCATATCGTAAAGCTTAAAAGTAATTTTCTCATCTTATATTCGGTTAATTAGTTTGTAGTTTTTAATGGCGTAATCGTAACCGGCCCCAACAATCCCGAAGGCATTGGATTCCATTTTGTGGCGTCAAATTTTTTATAATCCTTATCAACCATATTTATTTCGTAAAAAATCTTCCATTCTTCACCTTTTAATTCTTTATCCCTGATCCTGTTGGCAGAAAGATTAGTGACCTGTATTTTTAAAATATTTTTTCCGGATTTTAAATTTTTGATATTCAGCTTGTAAGGAACAGACCATGCGGTTCCGATAAATTTATCATTAAGCCAGACTTTTGCACTTTCGCGCACATCTCCTAAATTCAAACTCCAGTTTTCTATTTTATTATTCGGATTTTCAAATTCCAAAGAGTAAGTTGCAGATCCCGAAAAAGCTTCAGCATCCGGACTTAATTTAGTCCAGGATTCCAGAGTTGAAATTGTTGCGCTTGTTGGTAATTTTGGTCCGCCTTTGTCAAAGTTAATTTTCCAGTTTCCTTTTAAAGAAATAGCTTCAGTTACAGGTTCGTAATAATTCCATTTTTTTTGAGAAGCCGTATTTTCTGTTTTTAAAAAATAAGATTGTCCCGGTTCAATTTTAATTTTTACTAAAGTATTCGTATTGGATTTTTTTACAATTGCATTTCCAGCTTCTTTCGTTAATGCATCAAGAATAATAACTTCTTTATTGCCAATTTGTAACGGAATAAATTCATCAACTGTTTTAGGAGTGTGGTTTACCAAATAATATATTTTTTCACCATTAACGTCTCTTCTGATGAATTTTAAACCAGAATTTACAAGTGTTTCCGGCTGTATTTTTGCATTTTCTAAAGCAATAAAAATATCCGAAACCGGTTTTACAAATTCATTATTCGTCTTTAAAAGATTTTGAAGTTCTTGTTCCTGTTTTTTATAATCATTAAATCCGGGAACAGATTCTGGTAATCCTTCAAAAATAATAATTGCACCTTGTTTTTTTAAGGCTATTAATTTTTGCAAAGTGGTAAGCGGCATTTTTTTACAGGACGGAATAATTAATGACTTAAAAGTTCCACCCGGCAAACTGATCTTTCCATCAATAACCTTTGCTTCAGTAATAAAGTTATCCGATATAAAATCAACTCCATATCCTTTTTTCAGAAGGCTTTTTGTAGTATCATAAAAAGATGTTCCATGTAACCATTCTGATAACGAATGTATTTTAAATTGAAAAAATAAGTTACCTTTTTGATATTGGTCCCAAACATCAAAAATGGGCCAGTAAAGCAAAATTTCGTTATCTGGTTTTCCCTGTTGCAATAACGATTGACAATTCGAAATATAAGAAAAAAGGGCAGGAGCATCTTCCCAAATACTATTGTTGGCATTAAAATTTACCGAAGCATAAAATTGCCATCCCGGCCACGCAGCTCTTGTTGGCGAATAAGTTGATCCATGCAGGAAAACATGATTTACGCCATTTAACATCAAGTCTTCAACTTCAGGTTTACATTGAGATAGAGCTGTTTTGAAATGTTCTCTCAACCATGTAAAAGTCTCAGAAGAAACCAGATTTTTCCCTGAAATATGTGCTGCCGAAGAGGAGAATTTTAGCATAACCGGATCAGCATCACCCTCACGGATGTCTTCTTTCTCACGTCTAAAACCCGGAATATCAAAAGGCATAGAACCAAAAGTTTCACATTCCGGAATATCTGCCGAAGCGTACAAATCGATCAGGTTTCCGGGAGAACCGTGCGCCTGCAGTTTTGTTTTAAAGTTTTTGGAATTTGCCCAAGCTGTCCACGGTTTATCAAATTTATTGAGTAATAAATCGGCAATCGTTTGTTTGTAATCACTTCTTATTCGGTTACCAATTTCATTATCAGTTTCGTTTAGTAAAAGAGGCATTTGTTGTTTTAAATCATAACCCCTTAAAGTTTTAAATTCTTCAAAGAATTTAGGAGTAAAATCAGTTCCGTACACTTCATAACTATCATTAAAAATTGCTCTTATTTTTCCTTCACGACCTTTAAAAGCTGTATTAAACGGAACAACGTAAGCATTTAATGCTTCTTCAGAATAATGATCTAAAGTATAACCGCTTCCACCCGGAGCCGCTCTTTTAACCTGTTGACCGGTTTTTCCGCTAAAAACAGCATATATCGTATAATCTGTTTTAACAGCTTTCCATTTTAATTTATTTGGTTTTAACGGATTCTGCATCGAAACAGGACTTCCTTCAATTCCTTTGTCGTTTACTTTTGAATTTTTATCTTTTAACTGATCTGTTAAGTTTACATAACTTCCGTCATTTCCATAAGCGACAACATACAAAAGCTCGGCAGGTATTTTTTCTTTTGTGTTTTCGAGTACTATATTTTTGTCAATAGTTTCATTTTTTTTAAGCTGATATTTTTCGATAATTAGTTTAGTTGCGGCATTTTGCAGTGTAACATGAGATCCGCCATAAGGCCAGCCGGTTCCTAAAACCATATCTACCTGCATGTGCAGACTGTCTGAAATGTGAATGGTATAATCCAGCATGTCTAACCATTTTGGAGACAGATAATCCATAAAATTATTTTCTTCTCCTTTTACGCCATAAATGGGAGTTATTTCTACACCACCAATTCCGGCATTATGAAAATCTAAAAGACTTTTCTTCAAATTTGGCTTATCAACAGCACTTCCCATCCACCACCAACGTGCCCATGGCTGATTGATATTGGTAGAATTTGGCCATGGAGATTCAGATTTTTTCTGTGCAAAAGAATGACAAGTCAATACAATGCAAAAGAATACAAAGAAATAGGTTTTGATTAGTCTCATTATTTAAGATTCAAAAGATGATTATCCAATAAAGTAAAAGTAAAAGTCCTTCTTGAAATTGCCATCCTGTAGCGTCCTGTTTGAAATATGAAATAATCTTAAAATTGGCTAATATTTTTATCATAATTTATATTTATACGAATTTCAATACGGATTTAAAAAAATAAATGCATAAAATTTTTAATATGATATTTATATTTTTCGCATTGTAAATCAGTTACTTATATTGCTTTTTTGTTAAATAAAATACAAATAAAAATATAAGATATTGATAGTTAGCAGGATACTACAGGATGCTGTGCGATTCCCTTCTAAATAAATTTGGTTAAACTAATTAATTAACCAAATTAAACTTTTTATGAAAAATAATTTTAATCTATTGCTGATTATAGCCCTGTTTGGATTATTCCATTCTGTGGGTTATGCGCAAGAAAAAGTGGTTACAGGAACAGTTACAGATCCGTCCAAACTCTCGGTACCGGGAGCCAATGTATTTGTAAAAGGTACAAAAAGAGCGGCCAGTACCGATTTTGATGGTAAATACAGTGTTAAGGTTTCAGAAGGAGAAACGCTGGTTTTTTCTTTCATAGGTTTTGTAACCAAAGAAGTAAAAATTGGAACTTCAAATACTTACAACATTGTTTTAGATACTGAAAGTTCAAATTTAAATGAAGTTGTAGTTATTGGATACGGAACTCAAAAGAAAAAATTAACAACCGGAGCGATTTCGGGTATTAAAACAGAGAATTTTACCGAAAGGCCTATTTCAAGAATCGATCAGGGATTAGTAGGGCAGGTAGCCGGAGTTCGTGTTAAGCAAACTACAGGTTTACCGGGACAACCTTTTAGTATCGAAATTCGTGGAGCAGGTTCTATCACGGCAGGAAATGAACCGTTGTATGTAGTAGATGGATTTCCAATTTATACCGAGGGATCAAACAGCAACGGAGGTTTTTCAAGTGGTAGTCCGCTCGATAATATGAACCCAAATGATGTGGCTTCGATCGAAGTATTAAAAGATGCCGCGGCAGCAGCAATCTATGGATCAAGAGCCTCAAACGGAGTTGTTTTAATTACCACAAAAAGAGGTAAAATAGGAAAACCAAAATTTACGTTTAATACTTACGGAGGAGTTAACAAAGAAGCCAACAGAGTAGATATGTTATCGTCAGAAGAATGGATTGGCAGAGCCAAAACCATGATCGATTCACAATGGATTGGTTCTGGTATTGCAGGTGCATCAGCGAGTCAAAACACGGCGCAGCGTATTGCAGCTTATAATGCAGTAAACCCAACCGCTCCGCTTACAACTGCAAATTCAAGATACTTCACATATTTGTATGATGACAGATGGGATATGCCGGGACATCCTGGGTTAGATTATATCGATTGGCAGGATAAAGTTTTCCGCACAGGAGAATTTAGCAACTATCAATTGTCTGTTTCAGGAGCGACAGAAGCCGTAAATTATTACGTATCTGCCAATTACCAAAAAAATACCGGATATATCGTAGGTACTGATTATACTTTATTTTCTGCCAGAGCAAACGTTGATGTAAAGTTGTCTGATTCTTTTAAAATGGGAATAAATATAGCCCCTTCATATTCTGTAAAAAATGATCCGGGTGTTGAAGGTAAAGACAATACATTATTTAAGGCTCTTACTGCAACTCCTGTTTTTGAAAGTGCATCAAATGCTGCCGGAGAAAAATACACCACAAGATATGCGTGGGGAAGCAGTACAACCAACATGCTAAATGCGTTGGCAAGAACGGGAAAAAACTCTATGTACAGAACTTTGATTTCTACTTATGCCAGTTATCAATTTGCAAAAGGTTTTACGTTTAAAAGCACAATCAATTTTGATAATTCAGATAATACCAATGAAAGTTATACACCAAACGATGTTCAGGCAAGTATTAGAGGAGCATATAATACGTACAGAAGACAAAATTTAGTAAATGAAAATACTTTAAACTACGATCAGTCTATTGGAAACCATAATTTCAATTTGCTTTTAGGACAGTCTTTCAGTTCGTATGAAATCATGAGATCTACTTTGTCATCTGGTGCGCTTTATAACAGTTCTACTGTAGAAACATTGCCAACAGGATCATTAGGTTCTACAAATGCAGAAAAAGTACATTACTTTCTTATTTTGCCAGATTACAATACAATTACAAAGAAAAGTACCTGATTTCTGCCAGTATCAGACGTGATGGTTCTTCAAAATTTGGATCAGACAGACAATGGGGAGTATTTCCTTCTCTTTCATTGGGCTGGAGAGTAAAACAAGAAGAATTTTTGAAAGATGTTGATTGGCTTAGTGATTTGAAATTGAGAGCCAGTACAGGTATTAACGGAAGTAATAATATTGGAAGTTATGCTTCATATGCCACACTTGCTTCGTATAATTATTCAATTGGCGGAGCAGCTGCAATCGGGCAGGGCGCATCATCAATTGCTAACCCTTCACTGCACTGGGAAGAATCACGAAGTGTTGATGCAGGTATAGATTTCGGATTTATAAAAAACAGACTTTCAGGAACTTTCGAAGTATATAGAAAAAACAACAGCGAATTGCTTTTAAGAGTTCCAATCGTTGGCGCAACCGGATTTACAAGTTATTTAACCAATGTTGGAGAAGTCCAAAATCAAGGATGGGAATTTGAAATAAACTCTTTAAACGTAAAAACAAATAATTTCGAATGGAGAACTTCTGCAAATATAAGTCATAACGAAAATAAAGTCCTGGCTTTAGGTCCTGATCAGTCTAAAATTGAAATCAGTAATTCGTTTGATGGAGGAGTTCCGTTTATAAAATTAGAAGTTGGTAAACCAATGTATACCATTTTCGGATTACAGCAAAATGGTGTAGTAACACAAGCTGATATCGATGGAGGCGGAACTACAATTGGAGGAAACAAACTAGTCTTGGGAGATCCAAGATATATTGACCAAAACGGAGATAAAAAAATCAACTCAGAAGATCGTGTAGATTTAGGTAATCCAACACCAAAATACACTTGGGGAATCACCAATACTTTTAAATATAAAGATGTTGATTTAAATATTTTGGTACAAGGACAAAATGGAGGATCAGTTTATGGATTGACAGGAAGAGCCATTGACCGTACCGGAATGGGATCTGTAGAAAATTCTTTAGACGTTGACCCGGCCGTAAGAGGAAACTGGAGAACTTCGTTTGGATATCAGGCTAACTCTGACTGGATGTATAAATCAGATTATGTAAGTATCAGAAGTATTTCAATAGGCTTTAATTTAAGAGAAGCTGTAAAAAGTTTTAGCAGAATCGACAATGCAAGGCTTTATATCACCGGAGAAAACTGGTTCAACTGGAACAAATACAAAGTTGGTTTTAACCCGGAAGCCGTAAATACATCTGCAAGTTCAAATAGTGATTTTTCTGTACCGGTAGATTATGGAGGAGCACCTCTTGCAAAGTCACTTGTTTTAGGTCTTAACATTAATTTTAATTAAAAGAAAATGAAAAAATATATTTATTTAGCTGCAAGTGCTTTGGTATTATTTGCCTTTACCTCTTGCAATGATGAATTGACTCAGTTGCCTTTGTCTCAAGGAACAATAGAGAATTTTTATGCTACTCCGGGCGATTTCGTTCAGGCCAGAAATGCAACCTATTCTGTAGCTTTTCATGGCGCCGGAACTTATGGTTATGCCAACAGGGTATTGAATTTAAGCGAAACCAGATCCGATAATTTGTATGCAACCACAACCGCATCAAGGGAGTGGGAAGGAATTAATAGTTTTTACACCAACATTAGCTCTAATTCATATATAAAAGAAGCGTATACAAGTAATTATAATGCGATAAATAAAGCAAATCAGTTGCTTGAAAAAATTGCAGAAAAAGGAGATCAGATTTTTACAAATCCTGCAGATAAAACAGCAATGGCTGCCGAAGCCCGTTTTCTAAGAGCATTTTGTTATTTTGATTTAATCAGATGGTTTGGACGTGTTCCTTTAATCGAAAGAACAATGACAGCTCCCGAAGCTGCTAAAATACCAAGAACTCCGGTTACAGAAGTGTATGATTTTATAATCTCAGATCTTGAACAGGCTATTCCTGATCTTCCTCCGTCATACGATGCCGCAAACTACGGAAGAGTTTCTAAATACGGAGCAAAAGCATTATTAGGCCTTGTTTACATGACACGCTCAAGCCCGACCTACGGAATTGATGGTGCTACTCTTGGCTTAAACGAATGGGATAAAGCGTATCAGCAATTAAACGATATAAAAACAAGTGGCGTATACGTGTTTGGAGCAGATTATGATGCTATTTTTAAAGTAGAAGGAAATGCAAACAAAGAAAATGTTTTGACTATTCCGTACACACAAAGTTTGCCGCTTAGTGTAGGAGGTAATTTTATGGTCGAACTAGGCTATGAACCTTATTTTGCTTCTTTCAATTTATCAGCACAGGGATCATTGGAAGCTAAAGAAATTTCTACCGAGTTCTTAAACATGTTTGCAGCAACCGATAAAAGAAAAGCTTTCGGTATAGCTACAAGTTATACAGTAGCTTCAGGAACATACAAAGGAAGTTACACACTACCGGTTTTCAAAAAATATATTGATCCCGCAAGATATGGAAACGGTCGTGAAGACTGGGGCGTAGATTTTATGGTAATTCGCTACACAGATGTATTAATGATGATGGCCGAATGTACGCTTCATGGAGGCGGAGGCTCGCAGGCCGATGTTGATGCTATTGTAAATGAGGTTAGAACAAGAGCAGGTGTAACGGCAAATGCTGCAAATATTACCTTAGATGAATTGTTTGCAGAAAGAAGAAAAGAATTTTTCTCTGAAGGAAACAGATGGTTTGATTTAATCAGATCAGGAAAAGCAGTAGAAATCATGAACGCCTGGAAAGCAGTTGAAGATACAGATGGAAAAATAAGAACAATAGATAATAATGCGTTGATTTATCCAATTCCGTTGTCTGAAATACTTGCTGTTCCGGGACTGTATGATCAGAATATTGGTTACGACTAAAAAAACTTTGCCCCCAATTTTTTTTTATATTTTGTTTTTTTTGAAAAAAGCTGTCTCTTTTGACAGCTTTTTTGCATTTTTCTAATGCTAAATAAACAGGAAAGCACAGGATGCTTTTTGTGTTTAATTATTTTAAATTTAAAGTTCAGGATTTAATAACGCAATGCCAATGATTTACTTAAAAAAGCTTCTTTTGTTTTTATTGATTTTTAGTGCAAAATTCTCCCTTACAGCTCAGGTCAAACTACCAGCTTTAGTAAGTGATAATATGGTTTTGCAGCAAAACGCAAAAGTCAATTTATGGGGATGGGCGTCTCCAAACGAAAAAATAAACATTCAGTTAGGATGGTCAGATGCGGCAATAGAAACGGCAGCAAACGCCGATGGAAATTGGAAAGTTACGGTTGACACACCAAACGCAAGCGAAAAAGATTATACAATTACTATAAACGCAAATAATAAAATTGTACTTAATAACATTTTAATTGGCGAAGTGTGGATTTGTTCCGGACAATCAAATATGTATTTTCCTGTGGGAAAAGAAGAAGGAACCTGGAAAACCGGAGTAAAAAATTATCAGGAAGAAGTTAAAAATGCCTCATTTCCCAATATCAGATTGTTTACGGTTTTAACCAATGCCTCACCAAAACCTCTTGATGGTGTAATTGGCTCATGGAAACAATGTTCGCCGGAAAGTATCAATACATTTTCTGCCGTGGCTTATTTCTTCGGAAGAGAATTGTATCAAAAATTAAACGTCCCAATAGGATTAATTTCAACTTCATGGGGAGGAACAAAAGCAGAAGCCTGGACGTCTCAAAATGTGTTGGAAAAAGATGTCTCCTTTTTGCCGATTTTACAGCAAGATGCTAAAAATGAAAAATTGTATCAGGAAAAACTCGAAGCCTATTATTTAGCTTCCATAAACCAACAAATAGCAAGCGCTGCAAATGCTCCAAAACTAGAATTAAAAAAGCCAAAAAAAGAAGCCAATAAAACTTCTTATGTGCTTTATAATGCAATGTTATATCCACTCATAAATTATACAATGAAAGGCGTAATCTGGTATCAGGGCGAAAGCAATTCCGGTCAGGCAAATTTATACCGAACCTTATTTCCGGCAATGGTAAAAAACTGGCGAGACGATTGGAAACAAGGAGATTTCCCTTTTTACTATGTACAAATCACACCTCATAAAGGACAAACTCCTGACATTCGCGAAGCGCAATTATTTTCTTTAAAAACGATACCAAATAGCGGAATGGCTGTTACCACAGATGTTGGCGACGCAAACAACATTCACCCAATAGACAAACAAACCGTTGGACATCGCCTTGCTTTATTGGCCCGAGCCAAAACCTACAATGAAACTAAATTGGTCTATTCAGGACCTATTTACAAGAATATGAAAATCAAGAAACAAAAAGTGCAGTTGTTTTTTGATTATGCCGATTCGGGTTTGAAGAAAGAAGGCGAAACTTTAAAAGAATTTGAAATTGCCGGAGAAGATCAAATTTTTTATCCCGCCGACGCCAAAATTGAGGGAAAAACAATTGTAGTTTCTTCATTAAAAGTAAAAAATCCCGCAGCCGTTCGTTTTGCATGGAAAGCAGTTCCCGAACCCAATTTATTCAATAATGAAAACCTGCCCGCATCGCCTTTCAGAACAGATGATTGGGTTGATAAAATTGAGAAAAAACTTTGAGTGAAATTATTTAAACACATAGAAACATAGTCAATAGAAACGTAAAAAGACGTTTCACTTGTTTTAAATAAACATAGCGATGTGGAAAAAAGATCTGTATAAGCTTTGTCAGAGTTTAAAACTTTGACAAAACTTTGACAAAGTAACCATAAAGTTTGTCATCCCGAGGAACGAGGGATCACACGCGCAACTCGACAAAGATTGGCGATTTTGATTGCGTTCCTCGGGATAACAAAATGCATATACCATAGTATTGAATCTAAAATCTAAAGTCTAAAATCTGAAATCTAAAAATGAACAGAAGAAAATTCATAATCGGAAATTCCCTCGCGTTAATGGCTTTATGTTTGCCATTTCCCGTCAGAAGCAATATTTTTTCGGAAGATCCAAAACTTTCAGATTTTGAAAAAAGGCTTCGTCCGGTCGGTCGTGCACTCGAATTTGAAGATTATTATGTTTGGTGCAACAGCCCGATAGAAGGTCCGGATGGAAAAATCCATGTGTTTTTTTCAAGGTGGAAAAAATCAAAAGGAATGAGCGGCTGGATCAATAGCTCAGAAATTGCACATGCCGTTTCCGATAAACCCGAAGGGCCATACGAATATATAAGTACCATTTTGGCACCGCGAGGAGAAGGATTTTGGGACGCCACAACCTGCCATAATCCAAGCATTCATTTTGTAGATGGAAAATATGCCTTGTTTTTTATGGGAAATTCTAACGGAAAAATGGATACCAAACGCATTGGTTTAGCAACTTCAGATTCACTTTATGGCCCTTGGAAAAGACCCGATAAACCTTTATTGTTACCGGGAGAAAAAGGAGAATGGGACGATCTTTTAACTACAAACCCATCTTTTTTAAAACGTCAAAACGGCGAATATTGGCTTTATTATAAATCATTGGACACAGAAAATTATGTACATCCAAAATTTGAAATCAAAGGAAACAGAAAATACGGATTGGCTATTTCAAAATCTTTAGAAGGACCTTATATTAAATATGAAAACAATCCGCTTATTGATTTTTCTAAACTAGGAAATAACCAGCAATGCGAAGATGCTTTTGTATGGTATGAAAACAAGAAATTTAAAATGTTAGCCAGGGATATGGGCGTTTTTGGCATCGATCACGGACTTTATATGGATTCTGACGATGGCATACACTGGAGCGATCCTTCAATAGCCTATCAGCCATTAGATAAATATATAAAACAGCCCGAAGCACCAAAACATTTAAACCGATACGGCCGTGTAGAACGTCCGCAATTATTGTTTCAAAATGGAAAAGCAACCTATTTATTTACTGCTTCTCAGGGAGGGAAATACGAAACAGCTTCGGCTTTTATTTTTAGGATAGTATAAAATGATTAAATTGTTATGATAAACAAACAGCATAAACAAATAAATAATGAAAACTAAATTATATTTCCCAATAGCATTTACGGCATTGGTTTTTGCAAGCTCTAACGCACAACAAAAAACAGCCGGAAACAAAATTGTTTTAAAAAATTCTTCAAAAATAGAATTGTCTCAAAAAGCAATTTCAATCAAAAGAAATCAGCTTTCTATTAAAGATGAAACAGGTCAATATCCAATTTTGATTTATAAAAAAGATACAATTCCGGCGCAGGTAAATGATCTGGATGGAGATGGAAAATGGGATGAATTATTTTTAGTTGCTGATTTTTCTCCAAACGAAAGCAAAACCCTAGAACTAAAATGGTCGAAAACAGATCCTAAATTCCCTGTAAAAACAAGTGTTCGTTTTGGAAAAAGAGATGGGAAAGACCTACCAGTTCATCCAGATACACAAGAAGTTTTGATGGCAAATCAGATACATAAAAAATTAGGATATCAAAAATACCAAACCGACGGACCAACCTGGGAAAACGACAAAGTAGGCTTTAGGCATTATTTAGACGGAAGAAATTCTAAAGACGTTTTCGGGAAAAAATTGCCGGGAATAACCCCGGAAGATGTTGGTATAAACAGCAAAGGTGCCGTTGAAGACAATTATCATGTTATGTACGATTGGGGAAGAGATATTTTTCCCGTTGGAAATTCGGCAGGATTAGGCGGTTTTGCTTTATTAAAAGAGGATAAAATCAACAGACTCGGAATTATCGCCAATGACACTGTAAACAATATCGAAAAAACGACTTTCAAAATCGTGAGCGAAGGTCCGGTAAATTCAATTTTAAGTTATAATTACCACAACTGGAAAATAGACGGAAATAATTACGACGCACAAGAAACTTCTTCGATCTGGCCAGGAATGTATGGATATAAAAACACTGTTTCTTTAAATGGTTTAAAAGGAAACGAAACGTTGCTTATAACGCTTTCTAACTTAAACAATAAAAACCCATTGCAAGTAATTGATTCAGGAGATTTTGTGTGTTTTATACAGCATGATAAACTAACCTACGATCGCCAATGGATTTTAGGAACAGCCGTAATTATTCCAAAAGATGTTTATAAAGGATATATCGAAGCACCAAAAAGCGGACAATTGACAGATTCCTATCTGATAAAATTAAACGTAAAAAATAATCAGCAAATTAGTTATTACCCAATCGCAGGTTGGGAATTAAGTGCAGATAAAAACTTTAAAGATTCAGCTTATTTTACCAGCTATGTTACGGATTTAGCGAAACAATTGTCAGCAAAAATTAAAGTTGAGGTAAAATAACCGCAGGCTTTTACGCCAGCTTTGTCATTTCGAGGAACGAGAAATCACATCCAGAGAGCAACGATCGTAATTCCGTTATGTGATTTCTCGTTCCTCGAAATGACAAGATTGTGTAAAAAAACAACTAACTACTAACACCAAACCAAAAAAATGAAAAAAATCCTAACCATAATAATCGCCATTCTCGCTTTCACGCAAGTGTCATTATCCCAAAATTACGCAAACGATAAATTCCCGGACGGAACAACAATTTCAAATTGGTTTAAAGATTATACCAAGCTGCAGCTAAAAGATTTAGGCAAACAATATACTATAACAGATTTTGGTGTAAGTAAAGACAGCACCAAAATTCAAACCACAGCAATTCAAAAAGTAATTGACAAAGCAGCTGCAAATGGCGGAGGTGTAATTGTGATTCCAAAAGGAGTTTATTTAAGCGGAGCATTGTTTTTTAAACCAAAAACAGCTTTGTACGTTTCAGAAGGAGGAGTTTTAAAAGGTTCAGATAATATTGCTGATTTTCCGATAATGCCATCGAGAATGGAAGGACAAAATCTGGATTATTTTCCAGCTTTGGTAAACGCTTATGGAGTTGATAATTTCTCGATTTCAGGAAAAGGAACCATCAACGGAAACGGAAAAAAATATTGGGAAGCATTTTGGCAAAGACGAAAAGAAAACCCAAAATGTACCAATCTTGAAGTTTCAAGACCAAGATTAGTTTTTGTATGGAATTCAAACAACGTACAATTGCAAGATGTAAAACTCATTAATTCGGGTTTTTGGACAAATCATTTTTACAAATGCAATAATGTAAAAATGCTCGATTTGTATATATTTTCACCACATGTTGGCGTAAAAGCACCAAGTACCGATGCCATTGATATTGATATTTGCACTAATTTTTTAGTAAAAGGCTGTTATCTGTCTGTAAACGATGATGCGATTGCTTTAAAAGGAGGAAAAGGACCGTATGCAGATCAGGATAAAAACAACGGACCAAATGCGAATATAATCATAGAAGACTGTAATTTCGGATTTTGTCATTCTTCCTTAACAAACGGAAGCGAATCAATTCATAACAGAAACGTAATTATGCGCAATTGTAAAATAGACGGCGCATCAAGAATGTTATGGCTTAAAATGCGCCCGGATACACCACAGCGCTATGAGTACATAAGAGTTGAAGATATTAAAGGAGAAGCAAAAACAGGTTTGGCCGTTTTTGCCTGGAAACAATTTTTTGATTTAAAAGGGCGAAAAGATATTCCGCTTTCTTACGGAGATAATATTACCTTAAAAAATATAGACTTAAAATGTGAGACTTTTTACGGAGTTGAAAATGATCCGAATGTTCGTTTATCCAATTTTACGTTCGAAAACTTAAACATTGAAACCGTTAAAACAAGTATCGACAAAAGTTTAATAAGCGGCGTAATATTTAAAAATGTCTATGTAAACAAACAATTAGTTGATTAGGCTTAAGAAGCACATAGATGTAAGAGTTTACGGTTGTATTGACTTTTGAGCATAATTTGTACTATAAAAATGTCTGAAAATTGCCATTATACGGTGATTACTAAGTGATAAGGATAAAATTTTCTCAAAAAAGTTATTTTTGTAATGAATTGATAATGAATGATGAAGAAGATCAGTTAATCAAATATTAACTTTCGGGATAAAATGAGTGATAATTTTAACACTAAAGTTGCGTTATCTTTCAAGCAAACTTTTATTTTTGCGCCTTAATTTAACAAGTATAAGCATGAAAGATCTATTAGTAAAAATCAACGCCGAAATCGACACATTCAAAGCAGAGGCTGAATCATTAACTGAAAAAGGAGTTAAAGCTGCTGGACCTAGAGCTCGTAAAGCAACTTTAGAAATTGAAAAACTTTTAAAAGAATTCAGAAAAGTTTCTATCGAAGAATCAAAAAAATAATCTTTTTTGAACTAAAAAGATAAAACCTCGTTTAAGCAATTAAACGAGGTTTTCTTTTTTAATTATGAGTTATTAGTTGTGAATTATGAGTTTTTAGTTTAGTGATAAAATAATTCATAACTCATAATTCATAACCTAACTTTTTAATGCTTTCTGCGACGGTTTGCGCATTTAGTTTTGCACCCTCAAAACCAGTGTGCGTATGATCTTTTGGAAAAAAGGCTTTTACTTTTTCTTTTCCTAAAGCTTCGTATTTTAATGCTACAATTTCATTTAAATCGATATAAAGAACACCTTCCTTATCAGCCGCTTCTTTCGACCATTTTCCATAAGTTTCTGTTCGTCTTTCAACTTTATCGTTTGGCCATTCATTTCTTGGAGTTTGACTTAATACAATTACAACCGCACCTTTTTCTTTGGCTTCGCGAATAAATTTCTCCATGTACCAGCCAAAAGTATGAACAATTTCTTTTGATCCGTCTGGCAGGACAACTTCCTGAGTTTCATTTCCATTTCCTTTTAAAGAACCTCTGAATTTTTCCTTATCAACAGCTCCCACATCATTATGACCAAACTGAATTAAGATAAAATTTCCGGGCTGTAATTGGTTTTTAACCTCATTCCAAAGGCCTTCGTGATCAAAAGTTCTTGTGCTTCTTCCACCTCGTGCTTTATTAATCACTTCAACTCTGGTTGTATCGCAAAATGTAGGAAAAGTGACGCCCCAGCCTACAGCATTTTCATCGCTATTATTTGCCATGGTAGAATCTCCAATTAAGAAAACTTTTTTCTTTGGAGGAAAAACAATTTTTGGATCTTTCAAAATATAATTTTTCAGTGAATTTTTACTTTCCCTTAATTCATTAATAATAACAGAAGCCGAAAGTACAGCACCTTTTGCTGAGGTATGCGTATGATCTTTTTTATAGAAATAAGTTCCCGTTACTTTTGGTTCACCCAGTTTTTCCATTTCCAAAGCCATTTTATTATTCAAATCAATAAAAGTGACTTTTTCTTTTTTAGCAATTTGTTTTGCCCATAACCCGTATGAAGTATTGTTGCGTGGAACTTTACCTTCTTTCCAGTCATTTCTCGGAATAGGCGAACAAATTATCGGAATCGCTCCTTTTGATTTTGCTTCGTTAACTATTTTCTGAATATACCAGCCGTAAGTATGCACGGTTTCATGTTTTTTGGTCAGGATATTATCAATTTCCTGCGTTTCATTTCCAATGCCTTTAATCGTTCCGCGTGCACGAAGACTATCATTTATTGGTCCGTCGTCATTATGTCCAAACTGAATCAAAACATAATCGCCTTTTTTTAATTTATTTAAAACCGGTGCCCATAAACCTTTATCCTGAAAAGTTCTGCTGCTTGTTCCGCCCAAGGCATGGTTTTCTACGCTAACTTTTGTAGTGTCTAAAAACTGACCAATATAATCTCCCCAGCCCCAAAGTCCGCCAGCTCCGTCACCCTTGCCATTTTTTACTGTAGAATCTCCGACCATAAAAACAGTTGGTTTGGAGTTTTGATTTTCTGAGAAACTGAAAAGTAACAAAGCGAGAGAAAGGACAGAAAAAATTTTAATTGATTTCATGAATGAGATAATTTGTCAATTAGATAATTAGATAATGTGAAGCTCTGGCTTTTTCAAAGTTTAAAAACTTTGAAAAAGCTAAGTAAACCTGAAACCTGAAACCTGAAACCTGAAACCTGAAACCTGAAACCTGAAACCTGAAACCTGAAACCTGAAACCTGAAACCTGAAACCTGAAACCTGAAACCTGAAACCTGAAACCTGAAACCTGAAACTATTTCAAAACTAACCATTCCATTTTTATATACTATCCTGTGCTATGATGTTAAAATATTATCGAATTATAAATTATTAAATTGTAAAAATCAGGTAGGTACAGGATGGTAAAACATAAAAAAACAAAGAAATTGCAATTGAATTGTCAAATATTTAGGATTTAGTTGATGATTAATTATAAGTAACACCCAATCGTGCATGAAGCTTACCATTACTAAAATACATTACACTCCAATTTTGATTTGCATATTTTTGTTATGTTCAACGCTATCTTTTAGTCAGGAAAAACAAACGTCCAGAAAAATACATTATGTCCCGGACGGAAATAGTTTTGTACTTAAAAATGGTACACGAAAATTCAATAGAGCACTTTATGGCTCAAATACAGGATTTAGGGTAGAAACAGGAGATTTGCCGGAATTTGCAATATATATGCCCGGAATGGGCGGAAATTTAAAGTTTGGCTTAGTAAACGGAAATGAGAATAAATGGATTACAGAAGCTTCAAAAATTGAAACACAATATGTTTTGGGAATAATGCAATATCAAATTCAGGATCCGGTTTTAGGATCCGGAAAATTGTTTATTGATGTCGTTGCTTTAAAAGAAAAAGAGGGTTTTGTTGTAAAAGTCTACGGTAAAAACATATCAAAAAGCACTAATTTAATTTGGGTATTTGGCGGTGCAACGGGCAAAAAGTTCAGTCGTGATGGAGATATTGGCGCAGATCCTGAATCTGTTTTTTATTTAAAACCAGAATATTGCACCAACAATAAATATACTTTAAAAAAAGATTCATTTTTGTTGGAATACGGTTCAGAAAGCAACAAACAAAAAACAGGAAATAATAAAAATATAACCGGATTTTTTCCTGAATCTCAAATGCATTTAGCCAATGCAAGCCGTCAAAATTCTCCCTTGGAATTGTTTAATTCTACTGCAGAATCATTGCCGGTTATTACAGGAAAAAGAAACCCAATTGATGAAAAAGCACAATATTTTTTATTTTTATCAGAAGATTCAAAAGATAATTTTACCCAAAAAACAATAGCAGAACTTTGCGAAAAATCAGTTCAGGAAACACAGACTTTAGCAAATAGAGTTAAAGTCGAAACTCCTGATCCATATATTAATACACTAGGCTCAGCGCTTTCAATTGCAGCCGACGGAATTTGGGAAAGTCCTGCTTATCTTCATGGTGCCATTGCATGGCGAATGTACCTCAATGCCTGGCGTGGTGCTTATACTGCAGATCCTTTGGGATGGCATGACAGGGCAAAAACACATTTTACAAGTTACAGCAACTCGCAGGTTTTATCGCCAGAAAGTGGTCCGGTTGTTTTTGATGAAGAAAAAAATCTCGCACGTCAAAAAGAAGAAATCGGAACCTCGATGTTTAGCAGCGGTTACATTAGCCGTAATCCGAATAAAAATACTTTGGCGCATCATTATGATATGAATCTGGTATTCATAGATCAGATGTTGCGCCATTTT
The DNA here is from genome assembly GCF_979258275.1 of Flavobacterium sp. AC274. Lineage (NCBI taxonomy): Bacteria > Pseudomonadati > Bacteroidota > Flavobacteriia > Flavobacteriales > Flavobacteriaceae > Flavobacterium > Flavobacterium sp. AC274. The sequence continues at coordinate 3,027,816 of NZ_OZ409852.1, forward strand.
AAATGGACGGGCGACGTTGCTTTTATGAAAGAAATGTGGCCCACAATTCAAAGGCATTTAAACTGGGAAAAGCGAAATTTTGATGCTGATAATGACGGACTTTATGATGCATATGCAACTATTTGGGCGAGCGATGCACTGCAATACAGCGGTGGAGGCGTGATTCATTCTTCGGCATATAATTATTATGCGAATAAAACCGTTGCTGAGGTTGCCAAAATTGTAAACGCAGATACAAAGCCATTTTCTAATGAAGCCGACAAAATTTTAAAAGCCACAAACGATCAGCTTTGGATTCCAAAAAAAGGAATTTTTGCCGAATATAAAGACGCTCTCGGAAACAGATTATTACACGATGTTCCCGGAATCTGGAGCATTTATCATACGATCGATTCAGAATTATCAAATCCTTTTGAAAGTTATCAAATGCTGAATTATGTCGATAAACAAATTCCGCATATTCCAATTTCAGCAGAAGGATTGGATAAAAAAGATTTGTACGTAATAAGTACAACCAATTGGCAGCCTTATACCTGGTCGATTAATAACGTGGCTCTTGCCGAGCAATTGCATACTTCATTGGCTTTTTGGCAAGGCGGAAAAAGTGAAGAAGCTTACAAAATGTGGGAAAGTGTTTTGATTGAAAGTATGTATTTGGGCGCATCCCCGGGAGGTTTTGAACAGTTGTTGTATCAGGACGCGATCCGTGGAGAATTATATCGCGATTTTGCAGATCCAATTGGTATGGCGTCGCGAACTTTAGTCGAAGGACTTTACGGAATTCAGCCTGATGCTCTAAAAGGCGTTTTAACTATTAAACCCGGTTTTCCTTCAAAATGGAACGAAGCTTCTTTAGAAATTCCGGATATTACTTTTTCTTTCAAAAGAGAAAATAAAAAAGAAACGTATCATATTGAGAATCGTTTAGGAACACAAATGAATTTGTGTTTGGTTGTAAACGCTCCTTTCGAAAACATTCAGGGTATTACTGTAAATGGTAAAATAGCGAGTTACAGAGCTGCTCCTCAAACAATAGAAAATCCTAAAATCATCATAGAAACACCGTATGCTAAAACTTATGATGTGGTTGTTAACTGGCGCGGAGGAACTATCGAAAAAATGCATCCAAAACCATTTTATACTTCAGGAGAAAATCTGGATATGCTGGTTTTTAAATCTCAAATCATGTCTGTTTATGATCCGCAATCTATTTTGGGAGAAATTTCGAATAAAGAAAAAATGCTTCATGCGACTGTAAACGGAGAGGGAAATAAGATGTTTTTTGTAAAATTGAAACAGGGAGAATTCTTTTGGTGGGAACCGATACACTTAAACATAAAAGCAAAAGAACAATCAAATGAAATAGTCATAGATTGGGATAAACCTTTGGATAAATCGGTGCGTGCAGAAACGATTTTGCTTTCATCCTTTTTTAATTCAAAAGTAACCGATATTTTTAATTACGAATATCTTTCGCCAAGACCGAAAACGGTAACATTACAATTACCAAAACAAGGAATTGGAAATTGGTGTTATCCAAACGTTTCGGTAAAAATTGATGACAAAGGATTGCGCGAAAAAGCAAAAGCAAACGGACAAATCTCGACTCCAAACGGAATTCCGTTTCAAACGCCTTCTGATGAAAATCAAAAAAATATAATCTTCACTTCGATGTGGGATAATTTTCCCGAAAGTATTGCTATTCCGCTTGACGGAAAAGCTTCTCACGCTTATTTTATGATGGCAGGAACCACAAACCCAATGCAAAGCAGAATTGTAAATGGTGAAATAAAAGTCAATTATACTGATGAAACTTCGGATATTTTGTTATTGAAGAACCCAGAAAACTGGTGGCCAATTGAACAGGATTATTTTATTGACGGACTTGCGTTTACAACTGATGCGCCAAAACCGCCAAGAGTATATTTAAAAACAGGAGAAATTACGAGAGATTTTAAAAATTTTAAAACCATAAAAGGTTTCTCAAATTATGGAGTTGATGGTGGTGCAGGAACAATTTTAGATTTGGCTTTGGATAAAAATAAAACATTAAAAAGTTTGACTTTGAGAACTATTGCCAACGATGTGGTAATTGGTTTAATGAGTGTAACTTTAATTAGATAATGTGTCAATGAGATAATTAGATAATGCGTGGCTAACTTTGACAAAGCTGCCGAAAATCAGAACCTGAAACTATCAAAACTAACCCTATATTCAAATGAAAAAATATCAATTAATTACTCTATTTCTATTTTCCACTTCGCTGTTTGCACAAAAAATAGACAGAAAAGCAGTAGTAACAAGACATAACGTGCAAACTACCGCTATCGATACTTTGGCTTCGTTAACTGTAGGTAATGGTGCTTTTGCATTTACTGTAGACGCCACAGGCTTGCAGACTTTCCCTAAAAAATATCAAAACGGAATTCCGTTAGGAACGCAGTCAGAGTGGGGTTGGGACAGTTATAAAAACACAAAAGGTTATAAATTTTCAGAAACCTTACGTGATTATAAACAATACGGGAGAGATATTTCATACACCGTTCAAATAAAAGAACCGGCGAGAAGAGTCGAAGCAGTGAATTGGTTTCGTCAAAATCCGCATTTACTGCAATTAGGAAATTTAGGTTTTGAAATTACCAAAAAAGATGGAAGTTCAGCAAAACCCGAAGACATCAAATCGATTACTCAAAAACTGAATTTATGGACGGGAGAAATCGAAAGTTATTTTGAAGTAGAAGGAATTCCGGTAACGGTTTTAACAGCTTCTCATCAGGAAAAAGATGCGATTGGCGTAAAAGTAAAATCAGATTTATTGCAGCAGAAACGATTGAAAATCAGTTTAAGAATTCCGTTTCCAACCGGAGATTGGGCAGATATGGGAACACAATGGGAAGGAAAACAGGATTATAAAAGTACCCTTGTAGAAAAGTCTAAAAATGAAGCTGTTGTAACGCATGTAATGGACAGTATTTCTTATCATTTAAATTTGATGTGGAAAGGAAATGCGCAGATTAAAAAAACTTCGGATCATTATTTTGTAGTGGAAGCTTCGAATACGAATGTTTTAGAATTGAGTTGTCTTTTTGCTTTAGCAGAAAAAAAGCAGCAAATTCTTCTTTCGCAGAAATTGAAACCAGCAGCATAAAAGGCTGGGAACAATTCTGGAAAAGCGGAGCAGCTGTAGATTTTTCGGGAAGTACAGATAAGCGTGCTAATGAATTAGAAAGAAGAGTTATTCTATCTCAATATCTAACCAAAGTGCAATGTACAGGAAAAGTTCCGCCACAGGAAACAGGATTAACCTATAACAGCTGGTACGGAAAACCGCATTTGGAAATGCATTGGTGGCATGGTGTTCATTTTGTACTTTGGAACAGACCGGAACTATTAGAAAAAAGCCTGCCATGGTATCAGAAGGTGTTTGATAAAGCAAAAAACATAGCCAAAAGACAAGGTTTTGAAGGTGCAAGATGGCAAAAAATGACCGATCCTGATGGAAATGAAAGTCCGTCTTCTGTAGGTTCATTTTTGATTTGGCAACAACCGCATTTTATTACTTATGCTGAATTAATATACAGAGCAAATCCAACAAATAAAACCTTGAACTTGTATAGCGAACGCGTTTTTGCTACGGCAGATTTTATGGCTTCGTTTGCTAATTATGATGCTAAAAATGATCGATATGTTTTGGGACCTGGAGTAATTCCGGCGCAAGAACGCTTTAAAGCGATGGAAACTTTTAACCCAACTTATGAATTGGCGTATTGGAATTGGGCCTTAAAAACAGCAATTGCATGGAAGAAAAAACTAAATCAGAAAGTACCTGAAAAATGGGAAACTGTTTTGACTAAATTATCAAAATTACCCGTTTCAGATCATGTTTATCTGGCTACAGAAAGTGCGACAGATTCATACACAAATCCTGAATTTAAAACCGATCATCCATCGGTATTGGGAACCTTCGGAATGCTTCCTGAAACCTCTCTTTTAGATAAAAAAATCATGAAAAATACGTTTGATCTGGTTTGGAAAACATGGTCGTGGGACAAAACCTGGGGTTGGGATTTCCCGATGACGGCGATGTCTGCTGCCCGTTTGCAAATGCCGGAAAAAGCGATTGATGCGCTTTTTATGAATGTAACAACAAATACGTATTTAAAAAACGGACACAATTATCAGGCAGAAAGACTAACATTATACCTTCCCGGAAACGGCGGATTATTAACCGCAGTTGCCATGATGTGCGCTGGTTGGGACGGATCGACTGAAGAAAATCCCGGTTTCCCGAAAGATGGGACTTGGAAAGTGAAGAGTGAAGGATTTAAGAAAATGTTTTGATTGAGAAATGGCACACGGATGACGCGGGTTTAAACGGGTTAACGCGGATTTTTTATTGTTTTGTCATTTCGAGGAACGAGAAATCGCATCCAGAGAGCGACGAACTGTGTGGTTACGTTATGTGATTTCTCCTCTGTCGAAATGACAATACAGCGAAAAAAAATAAAAAAATCAGCGACAATCTGCCTAAACCCGAGTCATCCGCGTGCCATTACAATCCAACAAAAAAAACTAATTATGAAAAATACAATTCTACTCTTGTTATTACTTTCATCCAGTTCTATTTTTGCCCAAAGACAAATGGAAAACCTTGACCGTGGTATAATCGCAGTAAAAAACAACAATCAGTTTTTTATAGGATGGCGGGTTTTAGGAACAGATACTGATGATTTAGCTTTTAATTTATACCGAAAAAGTGGAACAAAAAAAGCCATTAAATTGAATGAAAAACCAATTCTTGGAGCGACAAATTTTTTGGATACAAAAGCAAATCCTAAAGAAGAAAATACCTGGTTTGTAAAAACGGTTTTAAAAGGAAAAGAAACGGATGCAAAAGGAAGTTTCACGATTCCGGACGAAAGTCAGGATAAAGAGTATTTGTCGATTGTGCTAAAACCCGTTGAAGGTTATATCCCAAATGATCTTTCGGTGGGAGATTTAGACGGCGACGGACGTTACGATTTGATTGTGCACATGACGGGAAAAGCGCATGATAATTCGCATACCGGAATTACAGATCCGCCTATATTTCAGGCTTATACTTTGGATGGAAAGTTTTTATGGCAAATCAATCTTGGAAAGAATATCCGCGAAGGCGCACATTATACACAGTTTATGGTGTATGATTTGGATGGCGACGGGATTTCTGAATTGGTTTGCAAAACTGCCGACGGCACAACAGACAGTACAAATAATGTAGTAGGCGATGCATCAAAAGATTGGGTTGATCGGGATGAGAAATCGCCAACTTACGGTAAAATTTTAAAAGGCCCAGAATATCTTTCGGTTTTTAATGGAAGAAACGGAAAACTGATTACAACGGTTGATTACATTGCAGAAAGAGGTGATCTGGCAGGTTGGGGCGGAAGAGGCGGCAGCGGAGGAAATGATACAAAAGGAAATAGAATTGATCGTTTTACGGCTTGTGTTGCGTATTTAGACGGCATTCATCCGAGCGTTGTGATGTGTAGAGGTTATTACGGAAGAACGGTTTTGGCAGCCTGGGATTTTAAAAATAACAAACTCACTTCGAGATGGGTTTTTGATAGTAAAGATGCCGAGAATCCGTATTCCGGAATGGGAAATCACGGACTTACAGTTGCTGATGTTGATAACGACGGAAAAGATGAAATTATTTACGGCGCAATGTGCGTTGATGACAATGGAAAAGGTTTGTACACCACAGGTTTTAGACACGGTGATGCGTTGCATGTTTCTGATCTTGATCCTGATATTCCGGGTTTGGAAGCATTTGGAATTCATGAAATTGAAAACGGAACAACAGGTCCGGGAGTTACTTTGTTTTCTGCTGCAGATGGCAAAGTTTTATTTACAGATTCTCCAAACGAAGATGTTGGCCGTGGCGTTGCCGATAATATTGATCCAACCCGAAAAGGAGCGCAATGCTGGTGGTCTGGATCTCCGGATTTACATGATATAAAAGGCAAGCCGATTGGAAAAGCACCAACATCAACTAATTTTTTAATTTATTGGGATGGAGATTCTTCAAGAGAACTTTTGAATGCTAATTATATTGATAAGTATAATGCTGGCAGATTGTTTACTGCAACAGGAGCAACTTCTAACAATGGGACAAAATCGACTCCGGCGCTTTCTGCAGATATTTTGGGCGATTGGCGGGAAGAACTGATTCTAAGATCTGAAGACAATAAAGAATTACGAATTTACTCCACCACAATTCCAACCGAAATCAGGCAATATACTTTAATGCATGATCCACAATATAGGTTGAGCGTTGCCTGGCAAAATGTGGGTTACAATCAGCCGCCGCATACGAGTTTTTATATGGGAAAAGACATGAAACCCGCACCAAAACCTAATATTGTTTTAATGCCTGTTAAGAAATAAAAGAAAAGCGTTCCGTTTTAAATCGGAACGCTTTTTTAAATTATTATTTACTGTTTTTTCAAAGTATTAATTTCATCGGCAGAAACTTTAATAACAGTTCCGTGGCGTGTTCCTTCGGGAAAACTAATTTGTTCCGAAATATCTTCCCAGCCATTTGAGGTTTCTTTTACTGCGCCGTATTTCTTCAAAGTATACTTGTCAAAATAAACAATCCAGTTGTTATTAATTTTAATTGCTGTTGGTCCTTCTGCCCAATAATTTCCTGTAATAGGCTCACTTGCTTTGCTGTAAGGTCCTGTTAGGTTTTTACTTCGGGCAATTTTGATATTCTTCTGCACCGGATTTCGGGTTTCATCTTTTAAAAACATCACAAATTCCTGATCTTGTTTTACAATTGTGGCATCGATCACATTAAATCCGGGTTCGTAAAGCAATTTTGTTTTAGAATACTTTTTAAAATCTTTAGTTGTTGTATAATAAATTCGGTGGTTGTATCCTTTTTCTTCTTCTGATTTTGTTTCGGGAAATTTTCCATCAATTGTTGATGCCCAATATATCATATAAGTTTTCGATTTTTCATCATAAGTAATCTCCGGCGCCCATGTATTTCGGGTTTTTTCTTCGTGAGACATTACAGGAATAAATTCTTGTTTCGACCAATGAATCAAATCTTTAGATGATGCATAACCAATTCCTTTATCAGTCCAGCTCACCGTCCAGACCATATGATATAAGCCATCGCCACCTTTAATCACACAGGGATCACGCATCAGTTTGTCTTTCCCTACTTCGGGAGTCAAAAATGATGTGTCATTTTTTAAAGCAATCCATTTGTAACCATCATCGCTATAAGCCAAATGTAGACCATCTTCTCCATTTCCTTTAAAATAAGTAAATAGATATCCGTCGGGAGTTTTATGCTGAGATTCCACCGGAATTGTCATCCAAAAACAAATAAAAAACAATACGGTTTTTAGATTTTTTAATGCGCTTGATTTCTTCATAAAAAATGATTTTCAAAGGTGTTTTTCTTCATTAGTAAAAGTATAATTAATGCATTAAAATGCCATCCTGCTACACCATTTTGTTTGCAATTTAAAATCATAAGCGTATGTTTTGATGTGTAAATTTTTAAAAATATAAAATAACCATCAATTTACGCGATCGTGTTTTTATTTGATAATTTTTTAAATATAAAAATATCATATGTATAATTAAAATCTCATTTTGTTTTGATATTACTATTTGGGTTTGTTTGCTTTCTTGTTTATTGAAAATCAAGTAGTTGACGATTATTTTGGTTAAAAAAATCTTAATACTGTGTTGTAATGCATTGAAAACTAACAGGATACTACAGGATGGTAAGAAAATTACTTCTGGATAAATTTGAGTAGCTAACTATTAATTAACCAAATTAACTTTTATGAAAAACAAATTAAGTTTTCTGCTGGTGATAGCTTTGATTGCACTCCTTCATGCATCAGCTTTTGCACAGAACAAAGTAGTTAAAGGTACAATTACAGACGGAACCGGATTGCCCGTTCCAGGAGTTAATGTCCTCATTAAAGGAACCCCGAATGGCGTAAGTACAGATATGGACGGAAGTTATTCCATAAGTGTTGCATCGGGTGCTGTTCTTGTTTACAGTTTTATTGGTTTTAAAAAACAGGAAATCACTGTTGGAAATTCAAATGTTTACAATGTTGTCCTTAAGGAAGAGGATAATTCTCTCGAAGAAGTTGTTGTCGTTGGTTATGGTGTAAAAAAGAAAAAGACCTTACAGGGTCAATTGTAAGCGTAGGAGCTGAGGAAATCGCTTCAAGGCCCGTTGTAAATGCGGTACAGGCAATGCAAGGAAAAGCAGCCGGAGTAGATATTACGACAAATGAGCGTCCGGGTACGGTTGGAACGGTTACTATTCGTGGAGCACGTTCTATTTCCGCATCCAATGCCCCGCTTTATGTGGTCGATGGTATTCCGTTAAACTCAAGATTAATTACCGATTCAAGTACAGGGAAAATTAGTGTGGATCCGAATTCTGGTGGAATCGATTTTTTGAACCCTACGGATATTGAAACGATTGATGTTTTAAAAGATGCTTCTGCGACTGCTATTTATGGTTCACGTGGTGCAAACGGAGTTATTATTGTAACGACAAAAAAAGGTAAAAACGGAAGATTTACTTTAAATTACGATACTTCGATCATGTTCGAAACCATTCATGAAAATGCACCCATGATGAATTCGGCAGAATATATCGAATTTCGCCGTTGGGGAAGGTATTATTCCAATCCCGGTGCTTTTCCAAAAGGAGATGCACCAACAATTGAAAATGACAAATTAATTTTTTGGCTTCCGCCGATCCTTCTGCGTGGGCCAATATTGAAAAAGGATGGAGAGATACCGACGGAAATTTAACCGCAACCTGGGATGGCTCAAAAGTAGGAACTACAGACTGGACAAAATTTGTAACCCGAACCGGAATTACACAACAGCATACCATTGGCGTAAGCGGCGGAACAGAAAAAATGAAAGCCTACGGTTCTTTTGGATATCTCAATAATACCGGAACATTAAAAGGGCAGGGCTACGTGCGTTATAGTGGTACAGCAAGTGTAGATATTACGCCAACAAAATGGTTCCAGATGGGAGTAAGCCTTAATACAAGTTACGGTGTTAATGAATACGGACAATCAAATGTAGGTAGAACTGCCGTTACAACTACTACCGGAATCTATGCTACAGCCCGTACAAATCTTCCATACGCGGTACCGTATGACAATAACGGAGTACGAATTGATAATCCCGGAGGAGATTCTACAATAAGAACTCCTGTTGATGAAGATAAATATTCGCAGGATCAGCGTGTTTCATTACGTGCTTTTGGTAGTTTATATGCACAGTTGGATTTTGGTGCTTTTTCGTCTAAACTGGATGGTTTAAAATACCGAATTAATTTTGGTCCCGATATTACGTCTTATCGCGATGGTGTTTATTTAGATGGAAAATCGGCCATTCGTTCCGGAACAAGTTTTGCTTCTTTATACAATGAAAGATCAATTTCGTACACGCTGGACAATCTGATTTTTTACAACAAAGCAGTAGGAAATCATAACTTCGGAGCTACTTTGTTAATGAGCCAGACAGAATATCACAATGAGCAAAGTTCAATGTCTGCGAATGATATAAAAAATCCTGCCAACAAATGGAATGCCTTAAATCCTGCTAATGTTACGCTTGCAGGTTATTCTTCCGGTTTAACCGATACAGGTTTGTTATCCTACATGGGAAGAGTGAATTACGGTTATGACGACAAATATTTGCTAACAGCTTCTGGTCGTTTTGATGGGGCTTCGCAATTAGCTCCAGACAAAAGATGGGCCTTTTTCCCGAGTGCTTCTGTAGCGTGGGTGATCAACAAAGAAAAATTTCTGGAAAATGCGACCTGGCTTAATCAATTAAAAATGAGAGTAGGTTATGGTGTTACCGGTAATGCTGCAGTTCCGGCTTATGCTACTCAGCCGCCTTTAATAGGAATCGTTTATCCAAACGGATCCGGTGTTACAAATAATACTTCTTTTGGAAATTTGCAATTGGGCTGGGAGCAGACTTCGCAGTTTAATTACGGAATTGATTTTTCTATGTTTAATAACAGAATTTCGGGTGCTTTAGATTATTACACCAGTAAAACAACAGATTTGTTATTAAAAAGCAGTGTTCCTACTACTCTTGGTGTAAAAGACACGTATCAAAATGTTGGTGAAACAGAAGGAAACGGAGTCGAACTTACGTTGAATACTGTAAACGTAACTTTAAAAGATTTTGAATGGAGTTCTAATTTTAGTGGATCGTATCAGCAAAGTAAAATTGTATCGCTTCAAAATGGGAAATTTGATGATATAAATAACAATTTATTTATTGGAGAATCACAAAATGTAATTTACGGTTTTGCTTCAAACGGAATATGGAAACCCGAAGATGCAGCAGAAATGGCAAAATTTAATACCGCAGCAGGTTCGAATATTTTTTCATTTGGAAATGCCAGACCTGTTGATCAAAATGGAGATTATAAAATTGATGCTAATAATGACCGTGTTATTATCGGTTCAAAAGATCCAAAATATATTGTGGGTTTAACCAATACTTTCGTGTACAAAAGTGTCGAATTATCTTTCTTTGTTTACGGTCGAATGGGATATTTGTATGATACTTTGGGAGAAAACGAAGGCGCAAAAGGCAGTCAGAGAGCCATTAATTATTACACAGATAATAATACAAATGCCGAGTATCAAAAACCAATTTATTCTGCCGGAACAGGAGATCCTTATTTTCCTGTTTTAGGCTATCGAAACGGAGCATTCTTAAAAATGCGAAACATCTCGTTAGGCTATCATTTTGATAAAGATTTAATACAAAAACTGGGAATTTCTAAAATGAAATTATACTGTCAGGCGACAAATCCGGGAATGATTTTCTCCAAAGTTAAATGGACAGATCTGGATACGCAGACAACAGCTTCAAACAGAGGTGTGACTTTAGGTTTAAATGTAGAATTCTAATTAAACTAAAAAAATCATTATGAAAAATTATAAAAAACAATATATCAGTTTGATGCTTGTTACTGTTTTACTTTTAAGCAGTTCATGCAACAAAGATTTTCTTGACGAAGAATTAACTACAGCTTATACTCAGGAATATTATAAAACCGAAGCCGGAATTCAGGCTTTGGCAATTGGAACTTATTATCAGGTATTTGCTGCAGAATTTGCAACAGAAATTCCGCTTACGGCAACAGAATCAGGAACAGATGAATTTCATGCGGGAGGAGATCCATCCAATTGGATCTGGAATTCGTATTCTTCAGGATTTAAGGCTTTTGTAACCGTTTCTAATGCCAATACAGTTGCTGCAAATACCAATTGGGATAATTTATATATCGGAATCGGGAATGCCAATCAACTAATAGAATCAGCAACAGCAATTGCATCAACCAACGATGCGATTAAAAAAACAGCTTTAGGCGAAGGCTATTTTTTAAGAGCGTTTAATTATTTAAAATTAGTAAATCAATATGGAGGTGTTCCTTTAAAATTAACCACAAGTTCTACAGTTGAATTAGAATTTACCAGAGCAACCCCGCAACAAGTTTTAGAACAGGTAATTGCAGATTTTACTCAAGCTTATAATTTATTGAGTAATGCAGGCGCCCCGGCAAAAATTACAAAAGATGCCGCAGCACATTATTTGGCAAAAGCCTATTTAACACGTGCGAGTGAAATAAATGATACCGGAATTCGGCCACAAAACTCACAGATTTACAGCAAGTGGTAACTTTATCAGATGAAGTAATTGCACATCATCCATTGGCTTCAAATTTTGGGGAGTTATGGAATTATACTGTTGCAGATGGAGCAAATGAAAAACTTCCGGAGTTAATTTTATCAGCCCAATTTAATGCCAGTACATTAACTACAGGAGGTAATCAGCAGCATTTGCATTTTCTTTCAACTTATGATCAGCTTCCGCAAATGCGACGTAATCTTGCAGGAGGAAGACCTTTTAGCCGTTTAGCGCCAACTTATTTTGTATATGATGTTTACGATCATGTAAACGATTCCCGTTTCTGGAAAAGTTTCCAAACCAAAAGTATCATCAACAACAAATCTGGAACTTATTACAATAACGGTGATTTAGGAATTATGTATATCGTTAATAATGCCGGAGATACCCGTTTCGCAAAAACTAAAAATACGGATGCCATAGTTGATGTAAAAACCGGAAAAACAGTTCCGAGTGTTTATGTAGCCTATGCCGCAGACAATATTGGTTTGATGGCCGATGTAAGATTTCCTTCTTTAAGCAAACATTTAGATGGAAACAGAATCGATTTGAGTAATACAAAAGGTTCGCGTGATATTATTTTAGCGCGTTCTGCAGAAACCTATTTGCAGGCTGCAGAAGCAAAAATACGTTTGGCACAAATAGGCGGCGCTACATTTTCGGATGCATTACCTTATATCAACGCCGTTAGAACTCGTGCGCAATACAAAGCGGGAGAAAATCGTGCTGCTTACACAGATGGTTCTGCAGCCTATACAACGACAGGTCAGGCAGGAATTCCGATTTCTTTTGTTCCTGAAAATTCCTATTATGAGTCAAATAACATTCCTGTTTCAACAGCCGCAACAAGTCTCGCAATTACCAGTATTGGAGCTTTGCCTTTAGAAGATCAGGCTGTAATTTCAAAATTAGGATATGCAGGTGATTATGACCGAATGTTGTGTTTGATACTTAACGAACGTACGAGAGAACTTTGCGGAGAATTTCACCGTTGGGAAGATTTAAGCAGAACCAAAACTTTGATAGCCAGAGCAAAAGCCTACAATATTGAAGCGAACCCAAATATTCAGGATTTCCATCATCTGCGTCCTATTCCGCAAACTTTCCTTGATGGAGTTTATTCAAACGGAAGACCGTTGACCGCCTCAGAAAAAGATGCCATGCAGAACCCTGGATATTAAAATTTATTGAACACGAATTTCAAACACGAATTTCACGAATTGTCACGAATTATGGTTCGTGAAATAATTTCACAAGCAAAGTTACCAAACAGATTTGTGCTAATTAGTGAAATTAGTGTTGATTTCTAATTAATACTATTCAAACACGAATTTCACGAATTGTCACGAATTATGGTTCGTGAAATAATTTCACAAGCAAAGTTACCAAACAGATTTGTGCTAATTAGTGAAATTAGTGTTGATTTCTAATTAATACTATTCAAACACGAATTTCACGAATTATCACGAATTACTAGTTTGTGAAATTAATTGAACAAATTAAGATAACCATCCAAATTTGTGCTAATTAGTGAAATTCGTGTTTGCTTTAATAACTTCACAATACATTAGAATATGCAAAACAACGCAACAATTCGAAATGCTTTTAAAATGAAATTAAAGCCTGGTTTTGAAGCAGAATATAAAAAAAGGCATGACGAAATTTGGCCGGAATTGGCAAAACTACTTTCAGAAACGGGAATTCAGGATTATAGTATTTTTTTAGATGAAGAAAGCCTGATACTTTTTGCAGTCCAGAAAATTAGCCCCGATTTTGATCAGAAGTATTTGCCTAATCACCCAATAGTAAAAACGTGGTGGGCCTATATGGCTGATATTATGGAAACGAACCCGGATAATTCTCCGGTTGCCATTTCATTAAAAGAAGTTTTTCATTTAGATTAGTCCATATAATCTATGACAAAAAATCAACACATAGAAACATAGAATTAAAATTTTAATAAAAAGGTATTTAAAGAAAATCAAGATTTTCAACACATAGTCCCTAAGCTTCGGGATTTGTTTAAACAAGTGAAATGCCTTTTTTAGCAAAGAGAATCTATGTTTCTATGTGTTAAAATAATTTCGCCAACGGATTTTAACTAACTACAATTATGAATTATAAATCAACAAAAATAATAACAGTATTCACTTTCGGAATATGTTTTTCTATAAATGCCCAAACAAACGACGTAACAACGCCCTTACATTTAATGCAGCCCGATTATGTAACGCCGTATGTAATTCCTGAAAAAAACAATATCGAAAATGTATTGAATAGAGTTTATGTTTTTCTCGAAGAAAATACAGCTTCAAAAGTTATAAATGCCAGTGATAATTCAGAAATAAAAGATTTTAAAAAAGTAAAAGGAAAAATCAAATTTGCACCTGGAGCATTTCGGTTAACAAGTTACGAATGGGGTGTAACCTATGCAGGAATGATTTTAGCAGCCGAAGCAACCGGAAACAAACAATATTCAGATTATACAAATAAGCGTATAAAACTCATTGCAGATGTCGCAGAAAATTATAAAACCGAAAATCTAAAAGATTCTCCCGTACATACCGTTTTAAATCCAAGAGCTTTAGACGATGCGGGTGCTTTGTGTGCCGCATTTATAAAAGCCAAAAAAGCAGGAACTAATGCCAATGTCGATCCAGTAATCAATAATTTTATAAAGTATATCAGCGAAAAAGAATTTCGCTTAAAAGACGGAACACTCGCCAGAAACCGTCCGCAGGACAACACACTTTGGTTAGATGATATGTTTATGAGTGTGCCAGCGCTTGCGCAAATGGGCAGTTATACAGGCGATGTAAAATATTACGACGATGCCGTAAAGCAGGTCAATCAGTTTTCTCAAAGAATGTTCAATTCTCAAAAAGGAATTTATATGCATGGCTGGGTAGAATCTATGCAGGTTCATCCTGAATTTCATTGGGCCAGAGCCAATGGCTGGGCAGTGATGACAATGGTAGAATTATTAGAAGTTTTACCAAAAAATCATCCCGGATATCCGCAGGTTTTAGCACAGCTTCAAAAACACATTGCAGGTTTATTGCAATATCAGGACGGAACCGGTTTTTGGCATCAATTATTAGATAGAAATGATACCTACTTAGAAACTTCGGCGACAGCCATATACACTTACGCCATTGCCAGAGCCATTAATCGTGGTTATGTCGACAAACTGGCTTACACGCCCGCCGTTGTTTTGGCGTGGAATGCCGTTGCTTCAAAAGTAAATGCAAAAGGTCAGGTTGAAGGAACCTGCGTAGGAACCGGAATGGGTTTTGATCCTGCATTTTATTACTATCGCCCCGTAAATTTATACGCTGCCCACGGTTACGGTCCCGTTTTATTGGCCGGAGCCGAAATGATTTTGCTTTTGAAAAACACCCAGTTTGAGATTAATGATAGTTCTATACAGGTGAAAGGATAGAAGTTTCATGTTTTCTTTGTTTCAGGTTTCAAGTTTAAACTTTTGTCTATAAACTAAAGTTTACACATAAATTCTCTCGCAGAGACGCAAAGGCGCAAAGTTTTATTTTTAAGTTAATGATTAAGCGTGTTATTTGTCATTTCGAGGAACGAGAAATCACATGCGTAACTCTACAAAGATTGGCGATTATAATTGCGGAGCTTCTAGTGTGATTTCTCGTTCCTCGAAATGACAAACTACAGCAACCTGAAACCTGAAACAAAGAAAACCTGAAACAATTTTATTCTTCCCTAAAATCAAACCACAAATTCATTTTAATCCCGTCATCGCCGCTTTTAATACGAATATTAGTTGGCTGACTTTGTGGTCCTTGTTGTTCTAGAGGTTTAAAATCCCGCATCGCAGGAATTTCATACATAAACGAAATATCGCCTTCCGGAAATGCAGGTTGCGGATAACTTCCCTGAAAACCATTTTTAGGCAAATCAGGTGTAAATAACCTCAGGAATAAATTATCAGATTCGCTAAAAAATTTAAACGATGAGGCTCCTGCTTTTAAATTAGCGGCCAGAACATTAGCATGATACCCTTTAAATTCAGGATAAATTAAATTCTCGAAACTTTCGCCCGTTATGGTATTGTTATAGGCTTTTTCCCAAATGCCGTACGTTGTTCCTTTAATTCGGTTTTTCCAAACGTGATAAGGGCCTCTTCCAAACCATTTAATGCCTGTAACTTCTTTTTCAGGAAAACTAAACGTGATTCCAAACGCGCTGATTTTATCTTCAAAAAAAGCACCGTCAAAACCTTCGCCGCCAGAAGCATTTTTCAAGGCAATTAATTCCATTTTGAATCTTCCGTCAGGTTCCATAATCCATTTAATGGAAGATAAACCGCCAGAATAATTTACAGTACAAATGACTTTTTCACCTTCTTGCGAAACCTGAATATCTTTTAGTTTAGCTTTCATCCCAATTGGGCGAGGGCCATTTGTAAGCGGAATTATTGAAGTTTTATTTTTTATAGAAGAGATTTCTCCCGTCAAAGCATCCAAAGTTATTGTTACATTATTTCCTTTTAAAATGATTTCATTTCCTGTTTTTGTAACCGTTGCTTTTGTTTTGGTATTTTGAACCGCTAAAAATTTAGCAGCATAATATTTTGCTTTGTGAATGGGCCATGTCCAGGTATAAATTTCTTTATTGAATTGATCATAAGCAGAGATGGACAAAACATCGCCGTCAGCAAAATTTTTCGGAACAGCAAATTGAATTTTACGCGTTTCACCTGGATCAATACTTGGAATTTCAATTTTTCCTGAACTAATTGCTGTTGAAGTTCCATCGGAATAAAGAACATTGGTTTCTGATTTTAGAACCTTAAATTCCATTTTACAGGAATTCAAATTGCTAAAAAGATAATCATTAGAAATTAAAAACGAACCGTCAAAAGCTGATGTAACCTGTTTTGGCAGAAACTGAATGGGCGCCCAGACTTCTTTTACCGTATAATAACTTCCTTCTCTTTCACGATGAGGTCCAAGAATTCCATCCGCGGCAAGCGAACCTTTCGAATCAAATTTTACATCGCCCGTCCAGTCAGAGCGTTTTACGGCTTCGTCGAGCATCGCCCACATAAATCCTCCGGCAAAAAGCGGACTTTCTTTATACCGATTCCAAAAATCTTCCAGAGCCGCTCCGTGACCGTTGTCGTAAGTTCCGTGCATAAATTCTGTTGGAAAAAATACATTTTCACCTGCATTAAAACGATGCATTCCAGTCAAATAGGTCGGGTAGTGGTGTGTGTCCCAACCATTAAAATCGGCCCACGGATGAATTACAATTCTTTTCTGCGGATCATTTTCTGCAAAAACTTTATCAACATCATAATTCCAGCCGCCTTCATTACCATTATCCCAAATAATTACCGACGGATGATTGACATCTCGTGTCACCATTTCCGTCACTAATTTGGTTCCCGTTTCTGTATCATAAGAATTTTGCCAGCCCGCTAATTCATTCAAAACAAAAAGACCAAGAGAATCACAAACTTCCAGAAAATGCTCGTCTGGAGGATAATGCCCACGAACCGCATTCATATTCATATCCTTTAATAATTTCCCGTCTAATTCACTGATTCGCTTGCTCGTACTTCTTCCGCCTTCCGGCCAAAACGAATGACGGTTAATTCCTTTCATGATAATTTTGGTACCGTTTACATAAATACCGTCTTGTTTTTTGAATTCTAAAGTTCTAAAACCAATGCGTTTATTATATTGATGAAGCACAGTTCCGTTTTGTTTTAAAACAAGCTGTAAATCATATAAATTAGGATTTTCCGGATTCCACGGTTTAATGTTTTTCCATTGTGCAGATATGGATTCTCTTGTAGTTTTCGCTTTAAGCGGAAAAGTAAAAGTTTCGAAATTTTCTCCCTTTAAACCTTTTAGGGTCGCTTCCAAAACCGTGTTTTTCGGAATGTTTATCAAATTCAGATCAACCGTAATTGAACCATCCATTTTTGGATTTACGGCAATATGTTCAATATGAGTTTTTGGAGAAATTTCGAGCCAAACCGGACGATAAATTCCACCAAAAAGCCACCAATCTGCACGACGTTCTGCCGCGTTAACTGATTTATTTGCAGAATGTTTCCAAACGTGAACTTCTAAAATATTTTTAGAGCCAAATTTTAATAAAGACGAAATATCATATTTAAATTCATAAAATCCGCCCTGATGAATCGCCCCGGCCAGTTTTCCGTTGATTTTTACTTCTGTCTCCGTCATCGCGCCACCAAAGGCAATAACAACATCTTTATCTTTATAATTTGCTGGAATTTCAAATTCATATTTATACAAGCCTTCTTCTTTACTCGGCTCTTTTTGGTTGAGTTCTTTGTACCAGCGACCATACGTATATTCGCCAAAACCTTCTAATTCCCATTGCGATGGCACATTTATTTTAGACCATTTTTGGCTGTTATTCCCGCCCGTACAATAAAAATCCCATTGTACAGGATGTTCAAAATCTTTTCCCGAAAGATAAATTTTATCTGTTTGCTGTGCGATAGATTTTTGAGTTACAAAAAGTGAAAACGCAGCAATTGCAATAGTTTGAAATGTATTTTTTAGCAGCATAATAGTTTTATTATTTGATCGTTAATTACCATCTGGTTTAGTGATTTCAAAGCGGTTACTCATTGGTAAAGTCCAGCTTGAAATGTAATTTGGTTTCTTAGGATTGTAATTTGGAATTTCTTTTTTGATATTTTTTTCAAAGGAATATCAAGTTCTCGAATTCCTTGAAGCACGCAAAGCGCAATTTCGTTTGCTCCAAAACTATTAAAGTGTGTATTGTCATCCAAAGCTTTTTCCTGCCCCGGAAAAGTATTGGCAGGGTATTGCACAAAAGCTTTTCTGGAAACTTCATCGCCCCAGGTTTCGTAAAGTTCAGTCGTTAATTTTGTAATATCAATAAGCGCAACATTATTTTTTTGAGCCACAGCTCGCATGGCAGCAGGAAAATCGCCATGCGTTTCTTTTAAAGTTCCATTTTCATTAAAAAACCGACGTTGTGTAGGTGTTACCAAAACCGGAATCGCATCTTTCTCTTTTGCAGCGTGAACAAATTCAGTCAATAAATCAGAATAAGATTCCCACGCACCATTTCCTGCGCCTTTTATTTTTTCGTCGTTATGACCAAATTCCACAAACAAATAATCGCCTTTTTTTATTTGTAAAAGGATCTTTTTTAGACGATTTGAATTTTTAAAAGAACTTAAAGAAGAACCTGAATATGCATAATTTGCGATAACAATATTTGTGTCAAAATAATTAGTAACAAATTGTCCCCAAGATGCCCACGGCTCAACATCCTGATCGGTAACCGTAGAATCTCCGGCGAGATAAACAACTGTCAAATTATCTTTTAAAGTAATTTTGATGCTTTGAATCGAAACTTCGCCCAAAAATTCAAGCGTGAGTTTATCATCCCAATCAAAAATGTCTTTCTCGCGATCTTTTAATGTAATGTTTTGGTTTTCATCTATTTTGGGAGTTCTGATATTAACATTAAAAATCTTTGTGACTGACTTTCCTTTTTGAATAGCAAGTTGATTGAGCATTAATCTTCGGGATTCTGTTTTTATGGTGATGTTTGACTCTTTTTCTGAATTTCCCATAACAACTTCCACCTGATAATTTCCTTCGGGAAGTTTCACAGAAAAGTAAGTTGGTTTTTTTGTTGAAAAAGAATTGGGATCCATTTTGATGTTTGAAGCCGTATTAAAATCAAAGCCATAGCCCACATTTGGATCGTAAACCAAAGCAGTATTGATTATGGTTCCTTTTGAGTTTTTTACAGAAGTTCCAAAATCAAACCATACAGATTTTCTGTTTTTAATAGTATCATTCAAATTGCCATTCGAAGACGCAGCAAAGACAAAAGTCCAGGAAAAAAACAAAGAAATAAGGTTGTGATTTTTGCCACTTTTGTAAAATTTTAATGGGTTTGTTATTCAAATCTAATCGTTCATTTTTGATAAAGTATCCTGTACTATGATGTTAAATTAAGAATATGATAATTATTAAATATGTTAAAATAAAATCGTTTGTTTGAAAAAATAATAGATTTTTTATTGATTGTAGAAGGATAGTGCAGGATGGTTTTGTTTTTGGTATTTTCTTACTTTACTAGATGAATGCGCTTTTGATTTTGTTGAATATTTTTTGAATAAATCCATTAAAAAACTACTTATCATGAAGAAAATACTATTTGTTTCTGCTCTTTTAGTTTCGCTTATTTTTTTGTCATTTAAGAAAAATCAATCAGGCGTAACGCTAAAAGAAGTTGTTGTAAAAGCTCCTTTTGAGATGCCGGCAATTAAAATTCCGGATTTCACGAATTGCAAGGAATATTCAATTGTAGATTTCGGAGCTATAAAAGGAAATAAGGACAAAATATCCGATGCCATAAATAAAGCGATCACAAAAGCAAATAAAGCTGGTGGAGGAATTGTGGTGATTCCTGAAGGCGAATGGATTACGAAAAAAATCCATTTTAAGAGTAATGTTAACCTTCATTTGAAGAAAGGAGCAGTTTTACTTTTCTCAGAAGATCCAAATGATTATTTACCGGCCGTTTCCTCGACTTGGGAAGGATATGAATGCTATAATTATTCGCCGTTGGTTTATGCGTACCAATGTAAAAATATTGCCATTACCGGTGAAGGCGAATTAAAGGCAAAAATGGATATTTGGAAAGAATGGTTTAAACGACCAAAAGGGCACATGGAAAGTTTAAAAAGATTGTATTATTTGGCTTCTTACAACAAACCTTTAAAAGAACGCCAAATGGTAAATGATTCGGCACATTTTCGACCTCAGTTTATTCAGTTTAATCGCTGTGAGAATATTGTAATGGATGGTGTTACGATTACTAATAGTCCGTTTTGGACGATTCATCCTTTTTGTCTAAAGATGTTGTTCTCAGAAATCTAAAAGTTTACGCACACGGACATAATAATGACGGTGTTGATCCTGAAATGAGCCAGAATGTACTAATCGAAAATTGTGTTTTTGATCAGGGAGACGATGCAATTGCCATAAAATCTGGAAGTAATCAGGATGCGTGGCGACTGAATACGCCTTCAAAAAACGTTGTCATGCGAAATTGTATTGTTAAAAACGGACATCAATTGGTAGCCATTGGAAGCGAACTTTCTGGCGGAATAGAAAATGTTTTCATCGATAATTGCACTGTCGTGGATGGCGCAAAACTGAATCATCTTCTTTTCATCAAAACCAATGAACGCCGTGGCGGATATGTCAACAATATTTATATGAGTAACATAACATGTGGTAAAATCGACGAAGGAATTCTGGGAATTGAAACTGATGTGATGTATCAATGGAGAAATTTAGTGCCAACGCTCGAGCGAAAATTAACGCCAATAAAAAACGTTTATCTGGAAAATATTAAAGCAACAAACGTAAAGTTTATTTCAAGAATTTTAGGGCAAAAAGAACTTCCGGTTGAGAATGTTTTTCTTAAAAATATTAAAGCTGATAATGTTTCAGGAGAAAAGGATATTCATGAAAATGTGGTGAATTTTGAGAGGAAAGATTGATTCTATCGTATAGTATTTTAACCATAGCCCACGGTTTCAACCGTGGGAGACGTATTGTAAAATGCATTGTTTTTCAACGATTTCAATCATGTAATCGGAATACACATTGTATGAATATATTGCGCTCCAACGGTTGAAACCGTTGGCTATGTTTACAATATTATGATGAAATATTTTTGAATTTTATTGATTCATTAAATCGAATTCCTGTCAATAAAATTAAACGGCACCTTCACCGAACCTTTTTCTTTATTTAAAATCATTCGGGCTGCAGTTTCGCCCATAACATTAAAATCGGTAGACATTACGGTGATTCCCAAGAGTTCTTTTAGTGGAGTATCATTATAAGAGATTACGCCAATATCTTTTCCTAAAACATATTCTTCATCGCGAATTTGTTTCATAAGGTTAACAAGATCAGATTCTTCAATAGTAATAAATAAATCGCCTTTTTTAAGCACCATATCGTCATAAACCTCACTAAGAATTTCAAAATTGATTTCGTGCTCGACACAAAACTTTTTGAAACCGTGTAAAATTCTGCGGGGATAAGGATAAACGGCTTTTTCAGGATAGACCAGGATTAATTTTTTATATTTAGTTATTTTGGCAAGACCTTCCTTTAAAGCATTGTAAATATCATTTTCAAAATCCTGATAAATTTTGATAATTTCGCCTTCCGTTGTTAGTTTTATGTTATCCATAATAACCAATTTATCCTGCGGAATTTTCTGAATCGCTTTTACAACTTCATCAGTAAAACTTAAGTGTTTCAGTTCATCAGTTTTAAAATGTGTTGTAATGACATAATAATCGTAAACACCTTCAAACTTGTCCAGTAAATTCAGGAATAATGTTTCGTCGCAATGGTAAATATGCAAATCGGTATGGGCATTGGCACCAACGGTATTAATAAAAGAGTTGTACGTTTTCATTTTGTACGCACTCAGTTTATTAAATAAAAACAAAATATTTACCTTAGATTCAAGCTTGGTTCGGGTAATATAATAACCTTTTCCTCGAATGGATGAAATAATTTTTCGCTCTTTTAAAATATTATAAGCCTTCTCAACTGTATCTCTCGACATATAAAACTCTTCACTAAAGCTGTTTATAGAAGGAATTTTTTGATTTATTTTTAGATTTCCGTTGGCAATATTTTGCAGAATCGAGTCTACAATTTGTTTGTATTTAGGAACTCTTGAGTCTTCATCTATTTTAATAAGTTTGATCATGAGGCTTGTAATTGCAAATCACGTTCGTTTAATAAAACGCAATTCTAAATTATATTTTTTTGTAAATAGCTTAAAATTAAATTGTTGCCTTATTTTGTTGGCTTTACAAATAAAAGACAACATTAAATTTAAGGAACTTAATTCTTAATCTGATTTTTTATTTATTAAATAAGTATCATTTTAATAATTGCGAAATCGATTGCTAAAATAGAAATTTTAAATTTATTTTTTCAATATATTCCAATACTTCTTTACAATACTTCCCGGTTTTAACATATAATATAAAGGATAGTACAGGATAGTTTTGTTTTTTACATTTTCTTATTTTACCAAACGAGATTAACTATCACAATAGCCACAAACAAATTAATAAATGGAATCATTATTAGGGATCATTTTTCACTCCATCGGAGGTTTTTCTTCAGGGAGTTTTTACATGCCATTCAAAAAAGTTAAAAATTGGGCTTGGGAAAGCTACTGGCTCGTAGGAGGTTTTTTCTCCTGGCTTATCGTTCCGCCAATTGCAGCTTATTTAACGATTCCGAATTTTGTTGATATTATTGCTGCAGCTTCGCCTACAATCAAAGCCTTTACTTTTTCAATGGGATTGATTTGGGGAATCGGCGGATTAACATACGGTTTAGGCGTTCGTTATCTCGGAATGTCACTTGGAAATTCTATCGTATTAGGTTTCTGTTCTGCTTTTGGAGCTTTGGTTCCATCCATTTATTATAATTTTTATCCAACCGAAGGAAAAATTTCTTTTACAGATATGTTACAAAGTACTGGCGGACAACTTGTGTTGCTTGGCGTTGTGGTTTGCCTTATCGGAATTGCCATTTCAGGGAAAGCAGGAATCTTAAAAGAAAAAGATTTTGCAGTTGGACATGAGGATAAAGACAAAGATTTTAATCTTACAAAAGGATTAATTATTGCCGTAATATCAGGTATTTTAAGTTCTTTTTTCAATTACGGAATCGAAGCCGGAAAACCAATGGCAGAAGCGGCTGTAGTTTCAGGCTGTAATCCTTTGTTTCAAAATAATGTTACTTATATCGTACTTCTTTGGGGCGGACTTACAACGAATTTTATTTGGTGTATGTACCTCAATTTCAAAAATAAAACCTTTGGAGATTATACCAATAAATCAACACCAATTACTAAAAATATTCTTTTTTCTGCACTTGCCGGAACGATGTGGTTTTTGCAATTTTTCTTCTACGGAATGGGCGAAAGCAAACTTGGAAACGGAGCCAGTTCATGGATTTTGCACATGGCAACGATTATCCTTACAGCCAATTTCTGGGGATTTTATTTGAAAGAATGGAAAGGAGTTTCCAAAAAAACATTCAATACTTTTTTATGGGGAATTGGATTGATCATGCTTTCGATAGTATTGGTCGGAATTGGAAATTCATTATAAAATAAAAGACATACAACCAACCAATAACATTTATATAATGTCAAATATAATAAAAACACCAAATATGAATTTTAAGCACGTGAGCTACCTTTGGGATGAGGCCAAAGCAGCAGCCTTGGCAGGGGATGAAGTAGCGCTTTTCATTTATCGTTCTAATTTACTTGGAGCCGATTTAAGATTGACTAATTACGGAGGAGGAAATACTTCGGTTAAAATTACTGACAAAGATCCTTTGACTGGTGAAAACTCAGAAGTAATGTGGATCAAAGGCTCTGGCGGCGATATCGGAACTCTGACCAAATCGGGCTGTGCGGCATTGTATTTAGAGAGACTTCGTAATTTGGAAAATGTGTACAGAGGCATCGAATTCGAAGATGAAATGGTGGAATTGTTCAACCACTGCATTTTTGATTTGGCTTCAAAAGCACCGTCAATTGACACACCTTTACACGGATTTTTACCCTTCAAACATATCGACCATTTGCATCCCGATGCGGCCATTGCCATTGCAGCGGCCAAAGACGGTGCAAAAATCACCGAAGAATTATTCGACGGAGAAATTGGCTGGGTAGGCTGGCAGCGTCCGGGTTTTGATCTTGGACTTCAATTGAGATCTTGCCTTGAAGAAGCGGAGAAAAAAGGAAAAAAACTAAGAGGAATCATGTTGGGTTCTCACGGACTTTTTACCTGGGGTGAAACTTCGTATGAAAGTTACATCAACACGCTTGAAGTAATCGAGAAATGTGCGACTTACCTTGAGAATAACTACGGAAAAAAACGTCCAGTTTTTGGAGGACAAAAAATAAATAGTTTACCGGAAAACGAACGTCAACTAAAAGCGGCAAAAGTAGCTCCGATTTTAAGAGGATTCTGCTCATCAGAACGCCAAATGATTGGACATTATACCGATGATGCAAGAGTTTTGGAATTCATCAATTCGAATGATTTAGAGAAATTAGCTCCGCTTGGAACTTCTTGTCCGGACCACTTTTTAAGAACCAAAATCAGTCCGCTTGTTTTGAAATTGGATCCAAACGAAGATTTATCAGATGTAAATGCTATCAAAGCAAAATTACAGCCTGCTTTTGAAGCGTACAGAGCAATGTACAAGGATTATTACAATGCCTGCAAGAAATCAAATTCTCCGGCAATGCGTGATCCGAATCCGGTTGTAATTTTATACCCTGGAGTTGGAATGTTCACTTTTGCCAAAGATAAAACGATGGCACGTTTGGCATCAGAATATTATGTGAATGCGGTAAATGTCATGAAAGGCGCAGAAGCAGTTTCAGAATATACTTCACTTCCGCATCAGGAAGCTTTTGATATCGAATATTGGTTATTGGAAGAAGCAAAATTACAGCGTATGCCAAAACCAAAAGCACTTTCTGGAAGAGTTGCACTTATTACCGGATCAGCCGGAGGAATAGGAAAAGCTATTGCAAAGAAATTCGCTCAGGAAGGTGCTTGCGTAATCATCAATGACATTAACGAAGAAAGACTGGAAGAAGCTACAAAAGACTTCATAAAAGCTTTCGGAAAAGATGCAGTTTCAAGCACATTATTGAATGTGACCAACGAAAGCAGCACAGAAAAAGCATTAGACGAAGCTTGTCTTGCTTTTGGCGGAGTTGATATTGTAGTGAACAATGCCGGAATCAGCATTTCAAAATCTATCGCAGAACATACGCTCGAAGAATGGGACAGATTATACGATATTCTGGTAAAAGGACAATTTATTGTTTCAAAAGCGGGAATAGAAGTAATGCGTAAACAAGGATTTGGCGGAGACATTGTAAACATTGTTTCCAAAAACGCTGTTGTTGCAGGACCAAACAATCCGGGTTACGGATCGGCAAAAGCAGCCCAGGCACATTTAACGCGCCTTATGGCAGCAGAACTGGGAGCAGATAAAATCCGTGTGAATACGGTAAATCCTGATGCTGTAATTTCAGACTCCAATATTTGGTCTGGAGGATGGGCAGAAGGACGAGCCAAAGCGTATGGCATTACGGTAGAAGAATTACCGGCTTACTATGCCAAACGCACACTATTAAACGAAATCATATTACCTGATGATATTGCCAATGCGTGTTTTGCTTTTGTTGGCGGTTTACTTGATAAATCGACAGGAAACGCACTAAACGTAGACGGCGGAGTATCAATGGGTTTCTATAGATAAAAATAGTTTTTTTTAAGTTTGTTTAAGCAAAAGTGGTTTTTTGTGATCTAGCGTTCGATGATTTCGAACGTTAGGTTTTTAAAATGTAAAAGAATTTTAAACAAACAAATTAGCTTCAAAATAGTATAGTAAAACAGGAATTCAATTTATATATTTATCAATTGAAATTCCATTAAAGAGAAAAAATATGTTAATTGGATCAAACAAAATAGACTCGCATAATGATGAGTTACTAAAAAAGCATCAAAATAAATTTGCATTTACAACTTCAGAAATTGGTGATGCAGAAGCGATTATTAAAAAATTAATCGAATTCCAAATTGCAATTCCATCTTGGGCATTGGGAACCGGAGGAACAAGATTCGGGCGTTTTGCCGGAGGAGGAGAACCACGTTCGATCGAAGAAAAAATTGAAGATGTTGGTTTGCTTCATGCTTTAAATAAAGCTTCAGGAGCGATTTCTTTGCATATTCCGTGGGATATTCCAACAGATTATCAGGCGATAAAAAACTTAGCCGGACAACACGGTTTAAAATTTGATGCCATGAACTCGAACACTTTTCAGGATCAGGCTAATCAGGAACATACTTATAAATTTGGTTCCTTACAAAACGTAAACAAAGCGGTTCGTAAACAAGCAATTGCACATAATATAGAGGTTATTAAACACGGGATTGAATTAGGATCAGAATCGTTAACGGTTTGGTTAGCAGACGGATCTTCTTTTCCGGGACAATTAAACTTCCGTAAAGCGTATCAAAATACATTAGAAAGCCTAGAAGAAATCTACGACGCATTGCCTTCAAACTGGAAATTATTTTTAGAATATAAATGTGCAGAACCTAATTTTTATTCTACAACAGTTGCAGATTGGGGACAATCGTATTCTTATGTAAAAAAATTAGGAGATAAAGCGCAGACATTGGTCGATTTAGGACATCATTTGCCAAACGCCAATATCGAGCAAATTGTTTCTTTATTATTGATGGAAAATAAATTGGGAGGTTTCCACTTTAACGATTCAAAATATGGCGACGATGATTTAACAGCGGGAGCTTTAAAACCTTACCAATTATTTTTGATTTTCAATGAATTAGTTGAAGGAATGGACGCCAGAGGAATGAATCACGCCAAAGATTTAGGCTGGATGATCGATGCTTCTCACAACATAAAAGATCCTTTAGAAGATTTATTGCAATCTGTAGAAGCGATTATGATTGCTTATGCGCAGGCACTTTTGGTAGACAGAAAAGCATTAGAAATTGCTCAGGATGAGAACGATGTGGTAAAAGCACAGGAAATTCTGCAAAATGCTTTCCGTACCGATGTTCGCGCTTTGGTTGCCGAAGCCCGTTTGCGTTCCGGAGCTGCATTAAACCCTGTAGCATTATACCGTGGTCTTGATGTTAGAAAAAATCTAATTGGAGAAAGAGGATTAAAAACGATGGCAACAGGATTATAATTGTAAGTTATGAATTATGAGTTAATCGTTAACTAGGACAAAATCATAATTCTTTAACTCATAATTTATAATTCATAACTCAAAATTAAAATAATGAATGTAGTTGCAATTTTTGATATTGGTAAAACCAACAAAAAGGTATTTTTATTTGATGAAAATTATAAAATTGTCTGGGAAAAATCAGTAAATCTCGATGAAACAGTTGATGAAGATGGTTTTCCCTGCGAAGATATTGAGGTTCTAAAAAACTGGATTCTCGATCGATTATCAGAAATTAAAGAACTCAGTAATTACACTCTTAAAGCAATAAATTTTAGCACTTACGGAGCCAGTTTTGTTTATATTGATGACAAAGGCGAAGTTTTAACGCCTTTGTACAATTATCTAAAAGATTATCCGAAAGAGCTAAAAAACAATTTTTATACTAAATATAAAGGAGAAGAAGTTTTTGCTGTAAAAACAGCTTCTCCAGTTTTAGGAAGTCTGAATTCCGGAATGCAGATTTACAGGCTAAAAGAAGAAAATCCGGAGTTGTTTGAAAAAGTAGAATATTGTTTACATCTTCCGCAATATCTGAGTTTTCTGTTAACCGGTGAAGCTTACACCGATATTACAAGCATTGGATGCCATACTAATCTTTGGAATTTTAAAAAGATGAAGTATCATAAATGGCTTAAAAATGAAGGTATTAAAGAGAAACTTCCGCCAATTCATCCGGGAAAAGACATTATTAAAAAAGAAAATGGTATCGCTGTCGGTATTGGTTTGCACGATAGTTCATCGGCAATTATTCCGTATACGATTAATTTTACAGAACCTTTTGTTTTATTATCAACAGGAACCTGGAGTATTTCATTGAACCCTTTTAATAATAGACCTTTAACGTTTGAAGAACTTCAAAACGATTGTTTGTGTTACATGCAATACACCGAAAAACCGGTAAAAGCAGCGCGGTTGTTTTCGGGCAACGAACATGAAATTCAGGCCAAAAGATTAGCAGAACATTTCAATGTGCCGTTTGATTCTTTCAAGGATATTTATTTTGATAAAAAGATCGTTTCGAATTTAAGAGCCTTAAATTTCCAGATCGTTTATCCCAAGAAATATGATTTTGATATTCTAAAAGAATGTCCGTTTCAAAAAAGAGATTTAAATACCTTTAAAAATTACGATATTGCGTACCATCAATTAATGCTTGATTTGGTCGAACAACAGTTTTTTTCAACTAATTTAGTCATTCGTAATAGTCCTGTTAAGAAGATTTTTGTGGATGGAGGTTTCAGTAAAAATTCCATTTTCATGAATTTGCTTGCAGAAGCTTTTCCGGATGTAGAAGTTTATGCAGCATCAATGGCGCAGGCAAGTGCTTTGGGAGCGGCGTTGGCAATTCATCAAAACTGGAATCCAAAACCAATTCAAAATGATTTGATTGATTTGAAGTTTTATAAACACTAGATTTGGAATTAAAAATTTAGAATTAAAAATTAAAAATCTGTTTGGTTTGAGTTAGAATAAATGCCACAGATTAAAGAATTAAAAGATTTTGTTTCACGCAGATTTGGCAGATTGAGCAGATTTTTTTATTATAATTATTGAAGGTAGTTTGTCATTTCGATCCCGAGGCTTCGGGAGAGAAATCTTCGCAAGTAACTCTACAAAGTGATATGAAGGCTCTTTACAAAAGTTCCGGCGGAACGATTCATTTTGTAGCAACGGATTTTAATCCGTTGAAAGAAAAGATTAAAATAAAAAATCTGCTCAATCTGCAAAATCTGCGTGAAAAAATATTTACACACATAGCTTATGTGTTTAAAAAATAATGAAAAAGAATATGAAAATCGGATTATTTATACCGTGTTATGTCGATCAGTTTTACCCAAAAGTAGCGATTGCAACCTATGAGCTTTTGCAGAAATTGGGCTGTGAAGTTCATTTCCCAATGGGGCAAACCTGTTGCGGACAGCCAATGGCAAACAGCGGATATCAATATTTAACCAAAGGCTGTGATGCCAATTTTATAGCCAATTTTGCCGGATTTGATTATATCGTTTGTCCGTCTGGAAGTTGTGTTTTGCATGTAAAAGACCATTTACACGATGATAAACAAGAAGAATTAGCGGCAGAAATGCGTAAAAAAGTATTCGAATTAACGGAATTTATTACCGATATTTTGAAAGTAGATCATATCAACGGAAATTTCCCATTTAGAGTAGGAATGCATGCAAGCTGTCACGGTCAGCGTGGATTAAAGCTTTCGCAGATGACGGAATTAAACGCGCCATTTTTCTCTAAACCCGAACAATTATTAAGCAAAATCAACGGACTTGATTTGGTTTCCTTATCCAGAAAAGATGAATGTTGTGGCTTTGGCGGAACATTTTGCGTAACCGAAGAAGCTGTTTCTGTAAAAATGGGTCAAGACCGAATCAAAGATCATGAAAATCATCACGTAGATTATATCACAGGTGGAGATATGTCGTGCTTAATGCATTTAGAAGGAATCCTGAAAAGGCAAAAAAGCAGCATAAAAACCATTCATATTGCCGAAATATTAAATTCGTTCGAAAACTAAGTGATTTTAAAATTAAGCTTAATTTTCTTTTACCATTAAGATATTAAGTTCATAAAGCTAGGCTTAAATTACTTAATGCCTTAATGGGTTAAATAAACAAGGAAAGTGATTTTTTAAATTAAAGCTTAATTTTCTTTTACCATTAAGAGATTAAGTTCATAAAGCTAGGCTTAAATTACTTAATGTCTTAATGGTAAAAAAACAAAAGAAAAAGATGTCATCAAAAAAAATAATTGAACATAGTGAAGCCGCAACACGTTTTAACAAAGATGTAGAACGCGTAAACTGGCATGATGAAACACTTTGGTTTGTTCGTGAAAAACGTGACAGAGCCGCGCATAATATTCCCGATTGGGAATTGCTTCGTGAAACGGCTTCACAAATAAAAAACAATGTACTCTCTAATATTCATGATTATTTAGTTGAATTTGAGGCGAATGCTCAAAAAAACGGAATCATTGTGCATTGGGCTGCTGATGCCAAAGAACATAATGAAATCGTGCATTCGATCATGGCAAAACATGATGTAAAGCAAATGGTGAAGTCAAAATCAATGCTTACAGAAGAATGTCATTTGAATGATTATTTAGCCGAAAAAGGTATCGAAGTAATCGATTCTGATTTAGGAGAATTTATTGTTCAGCTTCGAAAAGAACCGCCAAGTCATATTGTTTTGCCTGCCATTCACCTTAAAAAAGAAGATGTAAGCGAAACTTTTCATGAACATTTAGGTACAGAAAAAGGAAATTTTGACCCTCAATATTTAACAGAATCGGCTCGTTTAACGTTAAGAAATACCTTCTTAACCAGAAAAGTAGCTTTAACCGGAGTCAATTTTGCGATTGCAGAAACCGGCGAATTTGTGGTTTGTACCAATGAAGGAAATGCTGATATGGGCGCGCATTTAGCCGATGTTCATATTGCGTGTATGGGATTTGAGAAATTGATTCCACAGCGAAAACATTTAGGGGTTTTCCTGAGATTATTGGCGAGAAGCGCAACAGGACAGCCAATTACGACTTTTTCAAGTCATTTTAAGAAACCTAGAGACGGAAAAGAAATTCATATTGTAATTGTTGACAACGGCAGAAGTACTCAATTAGGCAGAGAAGATTTTAAAAACTCATTAAAATGCATTCGTTGTGGCGCGTGTATGAACACTTGTCCGGTTTACAGACGAAGCGGCGGACACAGTTATCACAATGCCGTTGCGGGACCAATTGGTGCTATTTTGGCACCCAATCTCGACATGAGCAAAAATGCCGATTTACCTTTTGCAAGTACGCTTTGTGGTTCGTGTACCAATGTTTGCCCGGTAAAAATTGACATTCACGATCAATTGTACAAATGGCGTCAGGTTTTGGTAAAAGAAGGGCATACGCCAGCAGCAAAAACCGTAGCAATGAAAACAATGGCAACCGTTTTGGCAAACCCGACTATTTTTAATATCGCAGGAAAATCAGGGCGATTTGTAATGAAAAATATTCCCGCTTTGGTGAATAATAAAATGAATAAATGGTACGATCAGCGCGAAATGCCAGATGTTCCAGAGGAATCTTTTAGAGAATGGTACAAAAAAATTCGAGAGAAGCTAAAGCGAAAAAAGATGAGCAGTAAAGACCAAATTTTACAAAGAATAAAAAACAGCCAACCGAATATAGTTGCTGATTTGCCTGACTTAAATGTTTTAGGTTCAGATCAATTTGAGGTTTTGGATACTTATAAAACTGTTTTAAAAAACATTGGTGGCGATTTTATTGAAGTTGCTAATTACAATGAAATAATAGCCTATTTAAAACAAAATTATGCACTCGAAAGGCGCATTATCACCACAGTTCCTGAACTTTCTGAAGTTGCGGTTTTAGATTGGAAAAACGAAGATCCGCATTTGTTGCAAAATGTTGAATTAACGATTATTAAAGCACATTTTGGCGTTGCCGAAAATAGCGCACTTTGGGTAACCGATGATATTTTGGGTCAGCGTGTGGCACCTTTTATTGCACAATATCTGGCGATTATCGTAAACAAAAGGGACATTGTCCCAACAATGCATCAGGCGTATGAAAGAATTGGAAACCAGGAATATGGTTTCGGAACTTTTATCGCCGGACCTTCAAAAACAGCAGATATTGAACAATCTTTGGTTTTGGGAGCGCATGGGGCTAGGGGATTGATTGTTTTTTTATTAGAGTAATAGCATAAATGCTCCAGCGGAGCATGATATTTATAGCAAAAATAATTGCGAACCCTTTAGTAAAGCTCCATCGGAGCGAGATATCTCGCTCCGATGGAGCTTTTTAAATAACAGATCTTTATGTTTCTATAAATATAACGTCAAGCTGGGACTTATTTTTACTTGTATATTCCACGATCTTTAGCCCATCAAAAAATAAAAGTTTAACTTTATAATATTGAACCTCCATATAAATATTAAAAAAGTTAAGAATGAATAACGATATAAGCCTTAAAGCAGTAGCATACGGAGAAGTACTTTGGGATGTTTTTGAAGATAAGAAAAAGATAGGCGGAGCCCCGCTTAATGTGGCTTTGCGAATGAAAACACTAGGCTGTGAAGTCGCGATGATAAGCTGTGTAGGAAATGACGAAGACGGAAAAGCAATTTTAAACCACGTAAAACAATTAGGACTTCAGACAGATGCTATTATGCAATCTGAAACTTTTCCAACAGGATTGGTAAAGGTAACTTTAGACGAAAGAGGTTCTGCAACTTACGAAATCAATTATCCATCGGCGTGGGATAAAATTGTATTGAATAATCAGGCGGAAACGCTGGTTATTAATGCCGATGTTTTAATTTATGGAAGTTTGGTTTGCCGTGATAAAGTTTCGAGAGATTCGCTGGAAGATTTGCTGCAAATGAACATTTATAAAGTATTTGACGTTAATTTAAGAAAACCGCATTATACGTATGAAGTACTTGAAAGATTAATGCTTTCTGCAGATTTTATTAAGTTTAATGACGAAGAAATCCTCGAAATTGCCAAGGCTTTACAATCACCTTTTGAAAGTCTTGAAGAAAATATTCATTTTATTGCAGAACTTACCCACACAAAAGCAATTTGCGTAACAAGAGGCAAACATGGCGCTTTATTGTTTTGGAAAGGACAACTTTATGAAAATGAAGGTTATCCGGTAAAAGTTGCCGATACAGTTGGGGCAGGCGATTCGTTTTTGGCTTCGTTAATAACTTATTTACTTACCGATAAAAATCCGCAGACTTCGATTGATTTTGCTTGTGCCGTTGGTGCTTTGGTTGCAGAATCTGCGGGAGCAAATCCTGAAATATCGTTTTCACGAATCGAAAATATGATTGGTAAAATATAAATTTTATTAGATAATATAAATTTATGAAACAAATGATTTTTAGGCGAATGCATTAAAAAAAATAGTAAAAAATAATAATTTTGATAAAAAAAGGCCGTTTCTAATATAAAGAAACGGCCTTTTTTTGGGCAATAATTTTGAGTTTAGAATTCAATTTTAGGATAAAATACTATATCAGTAAAATCTCAATCTAACTATATTAAAAATCAGTAAAAAGTGATATTAAGATTGAATTACAACGTATAGTTATATTCTATGATACTTTTTGTAAGAATAAAAAAGCAGAATATACGTAATATTGTGATTCGGAATGTTTCGTAACATTTTTAGCGTTTTTACACCTATTTTCAAGTATAAAAATGGTTTTTCACTACTGTATTTAAGATTTCGTTATTGAATACTTATTATTTTAAAACAACACAATTACTATGTTTATTACTCTCACACATGATCAAGTCCGTTTTTATTACGGATCGGAGCACTGGCAGTACAATTTTGATGAAATTGTCGAGCTTGGATTGCTCAAAAAAAGAAATCCTATTTTCTTGAAAACATTGCTTTTTTAATAGTAACCGCTTTTGCCTATTATTTTATTATTTTTTCGAATTTTGCCGAACTCTACTACATTATTCCAACTTTGCTCTGTTACACTATTTTAATCATTTTAAGATTCCCTAAAAATATCGAATTTGATTATTATGTTATCGTAAAAGACATTTATCAGAAAGAAACCAAAATTAAAATAAAAGCATTAGACCGAACAAAAATAGGAAAACAAATTGACCAGTACCTTAGTCTGAAATTTGATCAGATTTTGCAGGAAGCATAAAACCAAGATAATAAAATGGATCAATCATTATTCGGAATTTCATCTTTCGATTGGGCATTTATGGCTGTTGCAATAGTATACGGTTTCATAATTACCATTAAAAAAAAATAACATATCAATAGTGCTTCATTGACCTACATTTGGAAGCAAATTCAGATACGCATTGCAGTTATAGCTATACCATCCCCCCAAACAAAGTTTATGGCCACTTCAATAAAAAACAAAATAAAAAGCATTAGAGAGTTAAAAAATTACACTCAGGAATATATGGCAGATCAACTAGGTGTCACCCAGGCGGGTTATAGTAAAATTGAAAAAGGAAAAACGGTTCTTTCCTATATTAAATTGGTTGAAATTGCCCGTATTTTAGATGTTAGTGTAGAAGATATCATTAGTTTCGACAGTCAGAGGTACTTTAATAATTTTAATAATGTAAAAGGAAATAACAACGGCAGTATCCTCATTAATCAGGATAACAACGAAACCCTGAAAACGCTTTACGAAGATAAAATAAAGCTTCTCGAAAAACTTCTAAAAAAAACAGAAGAAGAATTGTATCGGTACAAAAAGAAATTCGGACCTATATAAAACCAACTATTTATTATAAATTATTTTAAACACGAATTTCACGAATTTCTGTGTTAGTTTTGTGAAATTCGTGTTTATTTAAATATTTTAGAATTATGCTGTTTGATCGTCTGTAGTAGCGTCAGGAGCATTTGTTTTTACAGACGCGATTCCGTTATCTCTGGCAGATGTACTTTCATACATTTCACTTGCGCCAATAATCTGACCGTTTGACGCCTTTAAGTTAAAATAAGGTTTTCCGTTACTTGATTCTTTTTTGTCGAATCTGGCATCATCCTGCGAATTTGTTTTTACAGATTCAATTCCGTTAGTACACGCTGCTTTTGTGCTGTAACCTTCGCTGGTTAAAATAGTCTGGCCATTCCCTGCTTTTAAATTGAATTGAAATTCTCCGTTGGCTCTTTTTGTAATCACAAATTTTCCCATAATTATTGGTTTAAGTTAGGTAACATTTTTATTTTGCCGGATAAAAATACAAAACTTCATCATATAAATTATATTGTTAAAAAAAATAATTATTTAATAATATTCAGTGTATTAAATCTGCAAAATCAAAGCTGAAAACTTGAAAACAGCTATAATTGTTTGATAAATTGTTTTGGTAAAATGCCAAAATGTTTTTTGAATGTAGAAGCAAAATGAGAACTATTGGTAAAATGAAGTCTGTCTGAAATTTCAGAAACCGTTAATTCATTTTCTTCAAGAAGCTCTTTGGCTCTTATTAATTTATTATGCATGAAATAATTATTAACCGTTTTCCCTGTTATTTTTTTAAATAAATGCTGAAACTTAGATTCAGACATATTAGCGATGTTCGATATGCTTTTTATACTCGGAAAATGTTCTTCAATATTATTAATTAGAAAAAGTTTAGCAGCAACAATATTTGCAAAATCAGAATCATCAGTTTCTATGATAGTTCTTTTCGTGCTCACCTTTTTTAAATAATTAGAGAATAATAATTCCACAGTTGCCTTAAGGTACAGTTCGAATACTAAACCGCCAACTTTTAATTTGCGCAGATCATTTATTTCCTGAATACTTTCATTACTCATTCTGTCAAGCCTGATAATTAGATTTTCCGGTGGATTGAGCATTTTATCAAGATCAGGAAACCAACAATGATTGGTTTTTGCAAATGTTTCTATTACACTTTTTTTAATGAATAGGGACAAAGCCACTGTTTTGGTTCCGGCTTTTATATAGAAGGTAGATTCTACTTTACTATCAACAATTAAAAAATTATAGTGCCATCTGCCAATATCCAGAGAAAAATCGTTGCTTAAAAATTTTGAATATTGGTCGCTCAAAATATAATAAACAACTATAAAATCATCAGTATTGTTTTTTTGAATCATTCTTATATCTACATGCGTAATCGTATTATGATAATATACTGCAACCCCTTTTTGAATGTTCATAAAAAACCGATCTCCTGTAGAAATAGATTCACAAGAAATGATGTTGTTTTTTTCAATTTTGCCATCCAGCTGCTCGGCTAATGCTGCTGTCCAATTTAAGTCTGCACTGTAAGATAAGCTAATTGTTTTCATTAAAAGTAAATTCTTTAAATGAGACTACAGTCCATACAAGTAAGCTATAGTCTATATTAAAAGTATTCATAAATGTAGGTTTAATTTTACTTTTAAATAGCAATATTTTTAGAATAAATTTATTTTTTATCTAATTGCTTGTGAATGTGATAATAATGTTCTGCTTGCATCGATGGTATTTTGAGTAAGAAAATTTAAATAAAAAAATAAATTGTTGTTTTTACGGCTTTTATTCAATGATTAAAAAAATATTTTTTCGGCTATTTGTAATATAATATTAATCTTACAATTAAATGAATAATAAACTACTCTTATTGCTATTTTCCTTAGGTATTTTTTCTTTTGCTCACAGGTCGGGACAGGAAATCAAAAGGAAAATCGCTCTGCCCGGTCAACTGCTTATACTGGCAGTATAAATACGCTGACTACCAAACCTGCAACAAATAATTTAGGTTTATTTTAATAACAGAAAACCTAATAAGCGATTATCTACAAATAATAATAAAAAACAAAATAATGAAGAAAATAGTTTTTACATTAATAATGGTATTTACTTTAATGCAGACCTTTGCACAAGTAACTAAACCCGTTGTCATTGGTGGTACTCAAAAAGGAGACGATAATGCAACTTTAGAAATTCTTTCACAAAACGGTAAAAAAGGTTTCATGCCTCCGCGTTTAACTCAAATTCAAATTAACGCCCTACAGCCATCACTTGATGTAGTTAATAATGGCCTAACAGTTTACAATACCGATGAAAAATGTTTACAATCCTGGAAAGGTGACGCCTGGACAGAATGTAACCCGGTACTAATTGCTAAATTTGAAACAAATTGTGCATCAAGTGGCATTAAAGGAACGTATTATAAAGATGTTCCTGTAACAAATGAGGAATATCTGGAGCTTTCTGTAATAGTAAAAAAAGCAGGTTCGTATACCTTTGTGGCTGAAACACAAAACGGCGTTCGTTTCTTCCTTTCCTCTATTATAAGTACAGTAAGTGCAACACCACAAATTATTAAAATCCCGGCTTTTGGTACGCCTACAGCAACAGGAACATTTAATTATAATTTGCTTGATCAGTCAGGTGTCTCTGTATGTAGTGCAATGTCAGTAGAAGTAACAGAAAATAATGCTGAATTAAACTTAGGTTGTGGCGAAGCAGTAGTAAGCGGTGATTTTAATGAAGGTAAACCTGTATCAATTAAAGATCAGATTATTTTGAAAGTAAATGTTACTAAGGTTGGTAATTATACTTTTAAAACAGCAACCAATAACGGAATTTCATTTTTCGCATCAGGAGTTTTCCTTTATCCGGGAGAACAAATAGTTACTTTACGCCCAACAGGTACACCAACATGGAAAGCCCCTGATGGTATTATTCCTTTTGACATTTTAGACAAAGACGGTGTTTCGTACAGCTGTACTATAAACGTACCAGTATCAAGTGCTAACGCTGGATTTGATGTGGTAGATTGTGCTAATAATGTAAAAGTTAAAGGAAATTATTCTATTGGTAAAGAGACAACGTCTCTGGATTATATAGAGTTAACTTTAAATGTTACTAAACCGGGACCTTATTCAATCGAAACAGAATCCAAAAATGGTTTATCATTTAGAGTTGCAGGTATTTTTGAAGCAGCAGGATTGCAAACCATACAAATACCGGCATCTGGTACTCCTGATATGGTGGGTACTATTGTGTTCAATCAGTTTAAGGAACTTATTTCAGGATTGGCACTTTGTCCAAGTGTGTCTGTAAACGTTCAGGCAGTTATTGGTTGTTTTGCAGCAACTGCATCAGCTACAGGAAATCAAATAGGTACGTGGCAGGCAAATGTGCCTTTAACAGGGGCACAATACTCAATAACTTTACCGGCTAGTTCTGTAGGCCCTTATACGTTGCAGGCAGATGGATCAGGAATGACTTTAACAGCTTCAGGAACAGTTCCTGCACCTGGTACACAAGATATCATGGTTACATTTAATGCGACTGGAATTCCTGAAAGATCAGGAAGTATTCCTCTTGTTATTAAAGGAAGCTGTGGAGATGTAACAACAATCAATTTAACTATCTCAGTTGGTCCTGGTGAAGCAGCCAATCCGGCTAAAAGCTGTAAAGACATTTTAATTGCCTCTTCAAATACAGCCAAAGATGGTGAGTACTGGATTAATCCAACCAATCCTGGAGTTGCTGGCGCCGCAGGAGGTTACAAAACGTTATGTGATATGACTGGTGGTGGGTATACTTTGATTTACTCATTTTCTGAAGATACAAACTGGAATAAATATGTTTGGATAAGATATATTGAATTTGACGGAAGCAGGACTAATTTAAATGTTAATTACAGCACAAATTCAGGAAGTTATGGTAAAGCAGGATACCGTTATAAAACGGGGGATGTGGTAGAATATGATGAATACAGAATACCAACTGCAGATATGCTTGCCATAAACCCGGGTGCTGGTGAGTTTAAATTTCGTGTTGCATCAAATGCAGGAAAAGGAAATATTGCAGATGCAAGAGGTAATGCAAACTATGTAACTTTTGTAACAGTTGCAGGAGGTGATCCTAGAAAAGATTCATACGTTCAACGTGGAGTTGCCGGAGAAGGAAAAATAGCAGGAATACTTTTTACGATGACAGCAAGTGCGCAAGGTACTAAAGGTGACGGAACTTATAGTGGTGCACCTGGTCACAGATTTGAGTTAGTTCAAACTGGTTCAGATGCTATGAGAATTGACTGGTTTGGTAATCCTAGTGTTTCAAACTCAAGTACTTGGGTGAATTTATGGGGTTACTTTGATGGAGACAATAGT
Source organism: Flavobacterium sp. AC274 (assembly GCF_979258275.1). Classification (NCBI taxonomy): domain Bacteria; kingdom Pseudomonadati; phylum Bacteroidota; class Flavobacteriia; order Flavobacteriales; family Flavobacteriaceae; genus Flavobacterium; species Flavobacterium sp. AC274. The sequence continues at coordinate 3,067,165 of NZ_OZ409852.1, forward strand.
TCAGCCAGAGGAGCGCAGTTAAACGACCATTTCTCAAAATGTGTGAATGGTAAAAGTATTTGTGCCTCTGATGGTAATCAGGTTAGAACAGGTAACAACTATGTATTGCAGTATTTTGTGAAATAATTTGCAAAAAATACCAGACTAAAGTATAGAAAGATCATTTGTTTATTCAAATGGTCTTTCTTGCTATTTTAAGTAATTATAAACAATATAAACAGTTATGCGAATATTTCAATTCATTATAATAATCGTGTTAGCCATTGTGTTTCCATCACTATTGAATGCACAATCGTCAATACTAATAGAGAGCGAACAGCTTAAGGAAGGCAATAAATGTGTTTTTTATCGTTCTGTAAATGGTGCTTTAACAAAAGGAGATACAATTGCAGCTAAAACGCAGGGACGTTTAGAGTTAGTTTCTAAAACACCATTTTTGCAGGGACAATATTTTTTAGAAACACCAAAAGAAGTTCATGATGGGCTTATAGAGTTCCTGATTGAAAAGAATAAAAGTGATAAAATAACTATTTCCTTAGAGTCATATAATACCGTTTTGTTTAAGGACAACCCAATAAACGGAATATATTCTGCTTATTTGGGATCAGTAAGAAATACCGAAGACCAGATTCAAAAATTATACAGTAAAGGAACAGCCGCCAATACTAGTGCTGCAGAAATAGAAAAGATAAAGGGCCAAATAAAAGAATCGCAGAAAAAATTACATGATTTAGAAAACAGTTTAATAAACAGATATCCGGACACACTTTTGAGTGCGATTATAACCGCCAATAGTCTGCCATCAATGCCGGGAAGTATATTAGACAATTACAGGATCGATCCGTCAGCTGCAATTTATAAAGAAACAACACAATTCCTGCGTGACAACTATTGGAAAGGCATTGATTTCAAAAATGATGTTTTGTTGAATACCGTACTATTGCCTTCAAAAACAAAAAAATATATTTCTTTTTTTGATAAAAATGATCCGGAATTAATTATTACTGTAAAAGAATTATTAGACAAAAGTGCTGTAAATCCTGTAATGTACCAGATTATTTCAGATGCACTTTATGGTAGTTTTAATGCAACGGGATACCATAATAATAACGAGAATGTTGCAATTTCTATTTTAAAGAATGCAAAGGAACAAACTTTCGTTCCAGACTGGAAAAAACAATCTATAGAACAGCAAATTCTAATTCATGAAAAAAACAAGGTAGGTACAAAGGCAGTAAATCTGGCTTTAAAAGATATAGAAGATGTAAAATATGCACTTCATGATTTGAAATCAAAATATACTATTCTATTTTTCTATGATCCTGAGTGCTCGCATTGTACGGAAATTATGCCGAAGATGAAAGGATGGTTTTATACAGACGGGCCTAAAGATGGAGAAGTCGCAGCAATTTATATCAATCAAAATGAACAGGAATGGAAGAAATATGTAAAAGAAAATACCTATCCTCCCAGATGGCTCAATTTATGGGATAAAAATGAAGAGAATAAATTACAGGAAAAATATTGGATACAAAGCCTTCCAACAATTTATGTTCTTGACGAAAACAAAAATGTAATTTTAAAAAATATAGAGTTTAAAGAGTTGGTAAATTATTTCAGTAAAAATAAGAAGCAGTTCTGATAGAATGATTTTTAAAAGTTATTTACATAAAAAGGAACCTCTTCAAAATATATTTTGAAGAGGTTCCTTTTATAATTGAAGCACTCTTTTTTTATTTTTTTATTTTTCATCATTGGTTATTTTATTTTTTATGTTTCTGGGAAAATATTTCGTTGGACTTTTTCTAAAAAAGATAGTATACTGGGTTTTAAAGTAATTTAAGTTGTAGTAATTAAGTTCATACATTACCTCAGACAACAAACTATATTTACCGCTTTCAATCATTTTTTTGGCAAGTAAAAATTTTTCTTTAACATATATTTTTTTGGAGTTGTTGCTAAATGTTTTTTAAACAGTATTTTATATTTCGTAACAGACATTCCGGCCATATTTGCCAAAAATAAAACAGAAGGAAACGGCTCGTGTAAATTCTTTAATATATAGTTTTTTGTTTTGAGGATCCTTTGGCTGTCGGTTTTACTAATTATAGTTTTTTCCTCTTCCAAATGTTCTTGTTTGTTTAAAAAATTAGCCAGTAACTTTAAAGAAATACCTTTTAAATAAGAATCAAACGAGAGTTCAAAAATAGATTTATTCATAATAGATCTTAAAGCAAGGATACTTTTGCTGTCTATTTGATTATAATAATAAACGAATTTTTGCGAGGTTATAATTTTCGATTTTGAAAGACGACCAATAGGTCTGTTCTTTAAAAAAAATCCATTTTCTCTTTATCAACCAAGAGCCGTAAAGCCACTATTCTTTTGCCAACAACAGGCTGAAAAGAACTATCGGTCTGATTATCTATTACAAGAACACCAGAGCCTTTATTGGAGCCTATTTTATAATTTGATTTATTAACCCTAATTGAGTTGGCTTCGTCACTTAAATCAAAGTGAAAAATATACAATTCATTATCGGATTTATATCTGTGTATTTTAAGTGGGATTTTTGCTGTAAAATCCATATAAATGGCAGATATGTAGCTTTTTACAGGAGTAAAATAATAGTGCCCGTGACCAATTGTCTCAGGAATAGAAATTATTTTATTATTGATGAGTTCTCCGTTTATATTACGTAAAAATAGATCCTGCGATTCTGGAGTCAGGCTATGAAAGTAAGAGATTTTTTTCATCGGTTTTGTATTGGTTAAACTAATTTGGGTTTACACAAGAATTAAGCATTCTGGGAACAGAGGTTTATTGGATATTTTTATAAACCAATATTTTGAGTATTTTATGTGATTTCGAATTAAAATTTTGTAATACAGCTTCAAAAAAATAAAAATATTTCTCAGGATTCTATCCCAAATTTAGCATTAAGATTATTGGAATTGAATTGGTAAAAGGCTTAAAAACAGTAAAAAAAAATGCTTGTATAAAGTCGCATTTTATCAAATATCTCAGGATGAATACAAGAAAGAAAAGAATAAAAAAGTACAGCAGTCAGGGGCTTGTCAAAGGTTTATAAGCCTGAAAGAAAAAATCTCCATTGAGTAATTATATTACAAATACTAAAGATTAAAGGATAAAAGGCAAAATTGGGCTTTGATTTATGTTTTTTATTAGCATTAGAAAACATGTTTTTTTAGATTTAGGAGTAATTTTAAAAATTGATTTAGTATAATTATATTTTTTTAAACCATAAAGTTTTGTTAAATGAAATTGTAAAACTAAGAATATTCTTTCTTTTGTTTAAAAAAAGTCATGAAAAAATTATTATTGGTACTAGTTGTTACAGCGCAATTTTTTGCGTGTAATTCTAAAAAAAGTGAAAAAGTTGTAGAGACGAAAAAAGTTGAAGTGAACAGCAATGTTTCGGACCAGGCTGCAATTTATAAAGGTGTAATTCCTTGTGCAGATTGTGAAGGGATCGAAACAGTTTTGAAAATTTATGAAGGAGATGGAACGATAGAAAGTCATAAATTTGAATTATCAAGTACTTACCAAGGAAAAGTACCCAAAAAAGAATTTACAGAAAAAGGTAATTTTAATCTCGAAAGAGGTTTGGAAGATGATGCAGATGGAACAATTTATGTACTAAATTGGGATAAACCCCAAGCACAACAGATTTATTACGGCAGTTATAGTAATAATCGTGAAAAGATTTATTTATTGGATAATCGAAAAATAATTAAATCAGACCTCAATTATTCACTGACGATTATTCATTAACAAAATAATTATTAGCAAAGAAGTAAAAGAGTTAAAATGTTCGCCTGGACATTTTAACTCTTTTTTGTTTCGTTTATTTGGTAAATATCACTTTTGATCTTGATTAGGATTGCGAGATTATTTCTTTAGAAAACTTTGCAGACTTTGTGGTAAAAATTATTTAAATCCCTTATTTTTGTTAGAAGGCATTTACCATTATGAAAGAAATTAGCGAAATTCTTAAAGCATATTCAGAGGCAAAAGCCACAGGAAAAAAGACTGCATTGGCCACAGTTGTTAAGGTAGAAGGTTCGTCGTACAGACAACCCGGTGCGCGCATGCTCGTTACCGAAGACGGTCTGCTGACAGGAGCCATAAGTGGTGGCTGTTTAGAAGGCGATGCGCTTCGAAAAGCATTGCTCTCAATTCATCAGCAGCAAAATAAATTAATAACATATAATACCACTAACGATGAAGATGCTGAAGTAGGACTGCAATTAGGCTGCAACGGAATTGTTCATATTCTTTTTGAATATATCGACGAAACATTAGAAAATAATCCAATCCGGCTTTTACAACAATTGCAGGCAGAAAGAAAACCTGCCGTAATTGGCACTTTATTTTCATTGCAAAAACAGGCCAGACAAGACGGAACTATATTGTTTTACAGAGAAAATTCAGATCCTTTATGTTCTAATAACATAGCTTTTGAACTTCTTCCGGATGCAAAAAAGGTTCTAGAAGATAAGATTACGATCCTAAAAAAACTAAATGAAAACAGCAATGCCGAAGCCTTAATCGAATATATTGCGCCACCGGTTTCGCTTATTATTGTTGGAGCCGGGAACGATGTGCAGCCACTTGTAAAAATGGTTGAAATAGCAGGCTGGGAAATTACAATAGCCGAAGGCCGCGCCACACATGCAACCAGGAAACGATTTCCGGAAGCAAAACAAATATGGGTTGGAAAACCGGAACAGGTGTTTGAAAATATAAACATTGACCATCAAACTTATTTTGTATTAATTACGCATAATTACAAATACGATTTAGCAATGCTAAAATTGCTTTTGCAAACCGATTGCCGTTATATTGGAATTCTGGGACCGAAAACAAAATTAAACCGCATGCTCGATGATTTGTTGAGTGAAGGAATAAAAGTAACCGAAGAGCAATTAAATCGCATTTATGGACCAATTGGACTTGATATTGGCGCCGAAACTTCTGAAGAAATTGCCTTGTCGATTGTTGCCGAAATAAAAGCAATGATGAGTGGTAAAACCGGTACTTCACTCAAATACAAAACCGGAAAAATTCATAACACAGCGCCTTATGTCGAATGATTTAAAAACGGGTATTGTTATTCTGGCCGCAGGAAATTCTTCAAGATTAGGGCAGCCCAAACAATTACTGGAATACAAGAACTCAACGCTCTTAAAAAACACAATTACAGCAGCTTTATTAGTTCCTGATTCAATTATTATCGTGGTAACAGGATCAAATAACGAAATAATAGAAAAAAGCCTTAATAGTGATGAAATCAAAATTTGCTTTAACTCAGACTGGCAAGCAGGTATGTCAACTTCAATCGCCAAAGGACTTAAAGAACTATTGCTTTTATCTCCGGATTGTGAAAGCTGTATTTTTGCCGTTTGCGATCAGCCCTATTTAACAACTGCTATTTTTGAGGATTTAATTCATCATTATCAAAATAACGAAAAAGGAATTGCAGCATCTGCTTATTCTCAAACATTAGGAACTCCCGTTCTTTTTAATAAAAAATACTTCGATGAACTTTTAGAATTGGAAGGTCATGAAGGTGCAAAAAAAATAATCAACCGTTTTAATGATGATGTCATTGCCGTTCCTTTCGAAAAAGGTAATATCGATATTGATACAATAGAAGATTATGAGAAGCTTTTTGAAGATTTGCCACGAAGGCGCTAAGGCACGAAGTTTTTTGTTTTCAAAGTTTGTCGTTGATTAATCGGTGAAAAAAAATTGCGCCTTAGTGCCTTCGTGGCAAAACCTAAACTCTTAGTTTTTTCGCCAAATCCAAAATCCTTTCGATAGCCAAATCAATTTCAGTTTCAGTAGTAAATCTTCCCAAACTAAAACGTATCGAACTCAAAGCATCATCATCAGATAACCCCATTGCTTTTAAAACATGCGAAGGTTTAGATGTTACTGCCGAACAAGAAGCTCCATTAGAAACAGAAATATCCTGTAAAGCGAGAATTAAAGTTTCGGAAATAACACCCGGAAAACAAATATTGATAGTATTGTAAATTCGGTTTTCAGTATTTCCGTTTACAAATGAACCTTCAAAATTTAGCAGGCCATTTTCAAGTTTATCTCTTAATTTTGAAATTCTATTTTTATCTCTTTCTAATTCATTAACAGCAATTTCACTAGCTTTACCTAAACCAATAATTCCGGGTACATTTAACGTTCCGCTTCGTAATTTTCGCTGTTGTTCCCCACCGTGTAGCTGAGGCAATAATTTTAATTTGGCTTTCGCCGAAATGTACAAAGCACCAACACCTTTTGGGCCATAAAATTTATGGGCAGAAAGTGGCAAAAGATCAATTTTTAGTTTTTCAACATCAACCGGAATTTTTCCAATTGCCTGTGTAGCATCACACATAATCAATGCATTTTTGGCGTGAGCAAGTTCAGAAATCGCTTCAATATTTTGAGTTACACCAGTTTCATTATTGGTTGTCATTACTATGACAATCAGTGTTTTATCTGTAATTGATTCATTTAAAACATTAAGATCTAAAACGCCATCAGAACCCACCGGTAAATAGGTGACTTCAAACCCAATACTTTCCATAAATTCGCAGGTATTGAGTACGGCTTTGTGTTCTGTTACAATTGTAACAATATGTTTACGATACTGATTAGCAAGACCTTTAATAGCGAGATTTATAGCTTCGGTTGCACCCGATGTAAAGATGATTTCTTCTTCTTTAGCACCAATCAAATTTGCCGTTTGCCATGCCGCATTGGCCACAGCTTCACTTACGGTTAATCCTGCAAGATGAGCGCTTCCTGCATTTGCATAATTTTCTGTAAAGTACGGAAGCATAGTATTTAATACGCGATCATCTAAACGGGTAGTTGCATTGTTGTCAAGGTAAATCATGGGTGGCATTTAGTCTAATTATTGTAAAAATACGATTTTGAAATTTAACGGAAACAGTCCTTATCTAGAAATTTTCTGAATAACAGGATTATGTGAATTTTGTAATTTTTTCTCACAAAGGATACTTAAATTTGTTAGAATTACTACAAGCAATTTGTTAATTTAAAAACAGTATGCATGGCTCCCAAGAAAACAAATATTAAGAAAGTAATCGAAGACGACACTAATTCACGTCGCGATTTTATTAAAAAATCAGGATTATTTACCGCACTTGCTTTTGCACCGCCTTCATTGGTTATGGCTTCAGAAAAAAAGTGGGATGAGAAAATTGCAGAATATTTAGAGACAGTTCCGCTTTCGATAGAAGTAAACGGTACAAAACACAATCTTAATGTTGAACCACGAACTACTTTGCTGGATTTGTTGAGGGAGAATTTACAATTAACAGGAACAAAAAAAGGGTGCGATCATGGACAATGCGGCGCATGTACAGTTCATGTAAACGGCACCAGAATTTTGTCTTGTTTAACATTGGCATCCATGCAGCAAAATGCGCAGGTGACTACAATTGAAGGACTTTCGAAAGGAAAAAAATTACATCCAATGCAGGAAGCTTTCATCAAAAATGACGGCTTTCAATGTGGATATTGCACGCCGGGACAAATCATGTCCGGAATTGCCTGCATTAAAGAAGGTCACGCCAACAGCAGAGAAGAAATTAGAGAATATATGAGCGGAAACATTTGTAGATGTGGAGCTTATCATAATATTGTAGACGCGATAACAGAAGTTAAGGAAGGAGGGAAGCCATTATGAAAAACTTTCAAATCATTAGAGCGCTTTCATCCGGCTCTGCAGTAACCAATATCAGCAAAGAACCTTCAGCAATGTTTATTGCAGGTGGAACAAACCTGGTAGACTTAATGAAAAAGAATGTTGTTGCTCCGGACAAACTGGTCGACATTACAGCTTTGGATTTAAAGAAAATAGAATTTGGAACTGGAAAAGTATCAATTGGCGCATTGGCAAAAAACAGTCAGGTTGCCGAAGATAAATCCATTAAAGAAAAATATCCTTTGCTGGCTTTGGCATTAGCCGCCGGAGCATCTCAGCAAATCAGGCATATGGCAACTGTTGGCGGAAATATGTTACAGCGCACACGTTGTTCGTATTTTTATAATACCGATATGCCCTGCAATAAAAGAATGCCAAAAAGCGGCTGCGGAGCCATTGGCGGTTCAAACAGAATGCACGCCATTTTTGGAGCTTCAGACAGTTGCATTGCCGTTCATCCGAGTGATATGTGCATAGCACTTGCAGCTCTGGATGCAACCGTTTTTGTAGAAGGCCCAAAAGGGAAAAGACAAATAAAATTTACTGATTTTCATCGTCTTCCCGGAAATACGCCTGAAAAAGACAATACATTGGAAAATAAAGAATTGATTACTTCGATAGAAATTCCGGAAAACAATTTTACCAAAAATGTACATTATTTAAAAGTTCGTGACAGAAGCAGTTATGCTTTTGCACTGGTTTCAGTCGCCGTTGGTTTAGATATTAAAAATAATGTAATAAATGAGGCAAGACTTGCGATGGGCGGTGTTGCGCATAAACCTTGGAGATTGACAGAAGCGGAAGAATTTTTGAGAGGAAAAACAGTCTCTGAAGAAACATTCAGACAAGCGGCAAATTTAAGCATGAAAGGCGCTAAAAGTTATGGCGACAACGCCTTTAAATTGACTCTAGGACCAAATGCAATCACCGAAGCGTTAACTATAGCAGCATCTAAATAATTTGATTATGAGCAAGACAAGTAATATAAACAGAGTTGACGGATTTGCTAAAGTAACGGGTTCTGCAACTTATTCGGCCGAGTATAAAACTGCTGGTGTTACCTACGCCTGTTTGGTGGGAAGTACGATTGCCAAAGGCCGAATCAAAAGTATTGATACTAAAAAAGCCGAATGGGCGCCGGGAGTTCTGGCGGTTATAACGCATTTAAATGTCGAGAAACCTGCAGGATACGAGCAAGCCAAACAACGTAATAATCTGGGACAGCCGCTTCAAATTTTTAAAGACGATTCGGTTCGTTATTACGATCAGCCAATAGCTTTGGTGATTGCTGATACTTTTGAGCGTATGCAATATGCGGCGAGTTTAATCAAAGCCGAATATTTAAAAGAAGAACATACAACTCAACTTGAAAAAGCAAAAGATAAAAGCAGAAATCCCGGTGGAGATCGTGCAAAAGATTACAATCGCGGAACAGAAGATGCTTATAAAACGGCAGAAGTTGTTTTAGAAGCAGAATATACGATTCCGACAGAAGTTCATAATCCGATGGAATTGGCAAATATTATTGCAAAATGGGAAAATAATAAGCCCGTTTTATACACCAAAAGTCAGGGTGTAGAAGGCACCAGAAAAAGTGTTGGGAACGTTTTTGGAATTCCGCCTGAAGATGTAGAAGTACATTCTGAATATTTGGGTGGTGCTTTTGGAATGGGTTTGCATACCTGGCCTTATGAAATTGCAGCTCTTATCGGATCAAAAAAAATAGGCAAACCGGTTAAATTGGTTTTGCATCGTGAACAGATGTTTACCAATGTTGGATTTCGTCCTTACACAATTCAAAAAATGGGATTGGGAGCCACTAAAGATGGTAAACTTACAGGTTTAAGTCACGAAGCCCTGGCAATGACTTCGAACTATGAAGATTTTACCGAAGCAACCGTAAACATGTCACGTTTTATGTATGATTGTGCCAACGTTTCGACCAAATATAGAATTGCTGAACTTGATACTTGTACGCCAATCTGGATGCGTGGTCCCGGCGAAGCGACCGGCTCTTTTGCCCTAGAAAGCGCTATCGACGAATTGGCACATAAATTAAATATGGATCCTATTGAATTTCGAAAACGCAATCATGCCGAAAAAGATCTCGAACAAAATAAACCATGGAGCAGTAAATATCTTTTAGATTGTTACGAAGCCGGAATGGAACGCATTGGCTGGAAAGACCGTAAAAACAAACCCGGAAGTGTTCGTGAAGGCGAATGGCTCGTAGGTTACGGAATGGGAACGGGAACTTTTGGTTCGTACCGAAATCCTACGACAGTAAAAGCGAAATTTTTGGCAGATGGAAACTTGGTACTTCAATGCAGCGTAAACGATATGGGACCGGGAACAGCAACTATGATGACGGCAATTGGTGCAGAAATTACCGGAATTCCAACTGAAAATGTAGTGATTGAAATGGGCCGAAGCGGATTACCAAAAGGGCCAACGCAAGGTGGTTCTGCAACGACTTCATCTGTAGGTTCTGCAGTTCACGATGCGTGTAATTTATTAGTGAGTAAAGCGCTTGGTTTGGCAACTGAAAACCCAACTTTTAAAAATATTCCCATTGCAGATTTAACTTTTGCAAATGGTTCGGTTTCTTCTAAAAAAGAAGCTTCAAAATCGGTTTCTTTATCGACTTTGCTTAGTGCTAATAAATTAGAAGAATTAGCGGTCGAAAATGAATCAAAAGGTTCAGAAGAAGCTAAAAAATATTCTATTTATTCGTTTTCAGTGCATTTTGTAAAAGTTTTGGTAAACCCTAATTTAGGTAAAATCAGAATTGCTCACGTAGTTTCCTGCGCTGATATTGGCACAGTAATCAACCATAAAACTTCGGCAGGACAAATGTACGGAGGTGCAGTGGGCGGAATCGGAATGGGATTAATGGAAGCTTTAGAAATCGATCACCGTTTTGGCCGTCCGATCAATAATAATTTTGCCGATTACCATGTTCCTGTAAATGCTGATATTGAAAAACAGGAAGTGTTTTTTGTGAATAAAAAAGATCCTGTGAGTAACCCAATGGGAACAAAAGGTCTGGGAGAAACAGCATTAGTAGGAATGGCGCCGGCAATTGCAAATGCAGTTTTTAATGCAACAGGAAAACGTGTTAGAGACTTACCAATTACACTTGATAAAATTTTAGATCCTGCTGTAGCGACAGCATAATTTAATAATATCGTGTAGTCCCTACGGGACAATATTGTGTGCATATTCCTTTTTTCTACCAATATGTAATCTCTACGAGATATGGTTTTTTATTTATGAATAAAATTCAAATTCTAAAAGATAATCCGTTAGGATTTACATATTGGTAACAAAGTAGAATTTTACTCCAGTTCAAATATCCCGTAGGGATTACATGAACTATTGTTTACTTAATAATAATTAGCAGACGAAAAAACAATAATCCCTTTAGGAATCGAATATTATTTGATTCTCAAAGGGATTTTTTAATTAAATAAAATGAGCCGTATTTCAAGATAGTTAATAAAGTCATCAATAAAAAATGATGCAAAATGTCATAAAGGGAAAAGTCATTAATTTTTGGACACAAATTAAAAAAATGCTACATGATTATTAGTGGGAATATAAAAAAGTAGTTTTCTTAATTACTGTCTTTTAAATTTTTACGCTGATATTTCGTTTATGACAATGCACCATTTTTCTTTAATTGGTTTTGGCTAGTATAGATTTTTATGATTGAATAATTGATTAAGTTTTTTTACAAGTTGTGGAACATTTTCTTAATAATTACTTTCTATACTACATCAAAAATAAATGTAGGAAATACACTTTTGTTATATAATTTAATTTATTTGTTACATAATTCCCATGTTTTAATTTTGAACTGACATTTTTTCGTATGTATCTGAAATTGTGTCAAATAAATATTGAAAAAATGACAGTTTTTTTATTTTGGTATTTATTTTGCTTTTTTTGGGTTGTGAAATTAAATTTTAATGTATAACTATTTAAAAAGTAAAAGTCATGTTAACTATTAGAAGAAACGGGACAAATTCCCATGCATTTCCGGCATTATTTGACGACTTTTTCAGTCGTGAACTTTTTAACTGGGAAAACAATAATTTTTCATCCACCAGTACAACCGTACCATCCATAAACGTTAAAGAAACAGCCGAAAATTATGAGGTTGAAGTCGCAGCTCCGGGACTCGACAAAAAAGACTTTAATGTTACCCTGGATAACAATTTACTGACTATTTCCTGCACAAAATCTACCAATAAAGAAGAGAAAGCGGAAGGAGATAATTACACTCGCAGAGAGTTTAGTTACCAATCATTTCAAAGAAGTTTTGAATTGCCAAAAAACGTTGTAGATGAGGATAATATCAATGCCCGCTATGAGAACGGAATCTTAAATCTTACTATTCCAAAAAGAGATGATGCAAAACAAAAAGCACCAAAAATGATTGAGATCGCATAATGATTAAGTCTCAATTCGAGATTATTTATCTATTTTATTCATGAAAAAGGCTGTCAAATTTTTTGACAGCCTTTTTTTATCTCATTTAAAAATTATCTAATTATCTAATTGCCGAATTATCTAATTGTTTCATTTCTTAAAAGCAGGTAAAATATATTTCTGAATCAGTTCGTCACTTGGTGATTGTGAGTTATAATTTCCGCCGGTAATCACAGTAACCATATTCTGGTCTTCCCAAATATAAATTTTCTGTCCGCCGTTTCCTTGAGCAGCCTTTCCGGAAAAGCGAGTGCCATTTACTTCCAAATATTTAAGCCACCACAAATAACCGTAATTTACTCCCTGAATAACAGAGTGTTTGGTTAAAGATTCCTCAATCCAGTTTTTAGAAATAACCTGTTTGTCTGCCCACATTCCTTTGTTGAGATAAAGCAAACCAAATTTAGCCATATCTCTTGGCGTTAAATAGACCTGACAAAAAGTTTCGGAACTGGAAGCATCGGGTTTAAAATTCCATTTGAAATTTTTAATGCCAATATCTTTAAAAAGCGTTTGTTTTGCAAAATCAGGAAGCGTCATTTTAGTTGCTTTTTCAATAATTCTCCCCACTGTAATTGGGTTTCCTGAGCAATACATTCCTCGTCCGTCCGGAACATCAATCATTGGTAAATCTAATGTAAATTGTATCCAGTCATCAGAATAATTCATTGTCGTTTCATTTCCTTCTGATTTAGGATTACTCACATCACAATCAAGTCCGCTTTGATTGGTTAAAAGGTTTTCAATTGTAATTTGTCGTTTATCATCTGTGAGGTTTTTAAAAGTATATTCAGGAAAATAAGAAAGTACAGTTTCAGTTTTGCTTTTAATAAATCCTTTATCAATTGCAATTCCCGTAAGGGCAGAAATTATACTTTTTGTAGCAGAACGCATTTCGTGCAATTTGGTTTTGTTGTATTCATAAAAATATTCTTCAAAAACCAATTTTCCATCTTTTATAATCAAAACACTGTGTACGTTTGCATAAGTTCCGTCAACAATTTTCTGCATCATTTCATTCAATAATGCTTTATCCAGTCCCGTATTATCGAGCGTTCCGGTCAATAAACCATCAAGGTCTTTTTTTGGCGGCTGATAGCTATATTTAAAATCTTTTGAATTCAGTCTCGGATACCACATTTCTTTTGGAAAAATGACTTTTTTACTAATCAGATTAAATGTTTTTTCCTGAGAAGTATAACCGGTAATAGCAGAAGCACTATTTCTTAAGAAAGTCACTTTTTCTTTAGACATATTTAAAAAGATGTCTTTTTCAGAAGGTTTTAAGGCATATTTGCTTTCGTTGATAATAGCGTATAAAATAGTGTCTTTTGGTGAGGCGGCGATTTGTAAAGTAGTATTGTTCTGATATTCATAAATACCTTCATATTCTTTTAATTGCTCATAAGTAATTTTGAACTTTTGTTGAGAATATCCGCAATAAGCGGACAACAGAAATAGCAGCAATACATACTTTTTTTCATTTTTGTGGTTTTTTGGTTAGTGGTTATGTTGTTAAATTTACTCAATATTAAGCAAAAAAAGAGACACTAATTATTTAATTAAGTGTCTCTTTGATATTTATGTCGAAATATTGACTAATTATTTTATTGTGATAGGAACTTCAACTGTTGTTTTGTCCCATCCAATTACCAAATTTGTTACTTTATCTTTTGATGTAAAAGCGATTGATAAAGCTTCGATTACTTCTGAAACTGGTTTTACAGGAACCGTAATTTTTACAAGATCTTTGCTTTCATCATACGCATAACCTCCCCATAAATCAAGTTCTTTATTGATAATGATTGTCCATTTATCTTTTTCAGGAATGGCAAACAAACTATAAGTTCCTGCAGGAACCGCAACACCGTTTATAGTTGCCGGTTTGTAGAATTTGATTTCGGTATTCTCATTTGCACCAACTCTCCAAACTTCACCGTATTTAATTAAATCTCCAAAAATTACACGCCCTTTTGCAGAAGGTCTTGAATAAATAACTTTGATAGAAGGCGAAGGAGTATCTGTTTTTTTGAATTTAACCGCTTTATTTGGGAAATAAGCAATATCAACCGGACTTGCATCTAACGGTGGAAATTTTACTACGTCCTGAGCTTTAACTGAAATAGCAATCAAAAAAGTAATTGCCAATAAACTAAATTTTTTCATAAGAATTATAATTTGTTATAGGTTCATACAAAGTAAGAGAATAACAAAGAGAAATCATACAATTTTTACTCTTTTTTCTTTTTCTCGTACCAATTTTGCATAATATAAAAGGCTTTCTTTTTTTGACCGTCGTTAGAAATCAATCCTTTGCGATTGTACTCGTCCTGAATTCCCGGTAAAAGTCGTCTTGGAGATCTGAAATCAACTAAAATCCAAGGACTTGTACCACTCAAATGCGGAATATTTTCGATCATTTTCAAATTCTGAATATATAAATATTCCTGAAATTCCTCTGTCCAGCGTTCGTTTTTTTCGCCGTGTAATCCTGCTTTGGCATCGCCTCCAAATTCAGAAACAATAATCGGTTTATTGTACTTGGTTTTCCAGAAAATCTTTTCGGCATCTTCCAGTTTTCCGCCGTACCAGCCCAAATATTGGTTGAAGGAAATAATATCTAAATATTCACCAATAGGATCGTTGATCGTTCCAAAACCATCACTTCCGCTTTGCGTTAATAAAGCTGCGCTGATCAATCTGGTATTGTCTAAAGTTTTGGTATGATCGACTAAATTTTTGATGAAAGTATTTCGTGCATCAGAAATTGGTGTTTCATTTGCCATCGACCAGATAATAATACAAGCTCTGTTTTTATCTCTTGTAATCGCAGCCGTTAATTGATCTTCGGCATTTTGATAAGTGGCTTCTCTTGTAAATTCAACTGTCCAATAAACCGGAATTTCTTCCCAAACCATTAATCCCATTTTGTCTGCCGTTCTGATAATGTTTTCGTTATGCGGATAATGTGCCAGACGAACATAATTACAACCCAGTTCTTTTGCCCAATTTAATAGACGTAAAGCATCTTCTTCAGAATTCGCGCGTCCGCCTTTTGCGTTTTCTTCGTGAATCGAAATTCCACGTAAAAAGATCGGTTTTCCGTTTAATAAAATTTTATCTTCTTTTGTTTCAATTGTTCTGAAACCAATATTATCTTTCAGTTTTTGTCCGTTAAAATCAATCGTTACATCATACAATTTCGGGTTTTCAGGTGACCAAAATGATATTTTTTTCGCCGGAATTTCAAAGCTTACAATTCCGTCAGCGCCCACTTTTCCTTTATAATTAATTTTCAATTCAGGAATCGAAATTGAAACCGAATTTTGCGAAGCATTTAAATTATTGATCTTTACAAACCCGGAAATCAAATCTGTACTATTCTTTTTTAGCTGAATATTATAATCTTCTACAAATGAGGCGTTTTCTTCAATTAAAGTCACATCACGCGTGATTCCGCCATAATTCCACCAATCTGTATTAATCGTCGGAACATCTTCTTTGTGACGTGTATTATCAACTTTAATAACCAGATAATTGTCTTTTGGTTTTACAATCGAAGTAACTTCATAATTAAAAGGTGTAAATCCGCCAATATGAGTTCCGAGTTTTTTGCCGTTCAGATAAACATCAGCTTTATAATTGATCGCACCAATATAAAGAAAAAGACGTTTTCCTGCTTTTAAATCATAATCAAAAGACTTTTTGAACCAGACATTTCCCTCATAATATTTCAGTTCCGGAACCTGCGAAGTCCAATCGCCCGGAATATTGATTTTAGGCGATTTATCAAAATCATATTCTACCAATTCCTGTTTATTAACTGCGTGATAATTATTAAAATACGCCGCGTTTGACGGTTTTGCCTGTTTATCATATTCGTCGTGATGAAAGCTGTAATATCCTGTTTCGTAAGGATCTACAATGTAATTCCAAACGCCGTTTAATGAGGTTGTATTTCGGTTTGAAATGTTTGAGATTAGGTTGATATCCTGAGCTTGTCCGAAAATGGAAAAGGTTAGGAGTAATGTGGTTATTAGTTTTTTCATTAGTATGTGTGTTTGTTGCCACAAAGGCTCGAAGGCACAAAGTTTTTTTTCACGCAGATTTTAAAAAGATTTAAGCAGATATGCGCAGATTATTTATAAAGTTTTTTAAAAATTAAATCTGCTAAAATCTGCAGAATCTGCGTAAAAAAAATCATTTTAATCTTTTAATCTGTGACAAAAAAAACTTTGTGTTTTAGCGACTTTGTGGCATTATTTTTATTTAAGCATTATTTTTAAATATTCCCCTTTAAAACTCTGATTCAAAGCCGTCATTTCAATGGCCAAACCAGAACCATCCGGAACAACTTCAATCGAAGCCTTTCCATTTGCCATTCTGATTGATTCACTTCCCGTTGGAGTTCCCTGATTTTTCATGGTTTTTCCGCCTTTCAAACATTGAAAATAAACACTTTCTTCATAATCCAGGCAACGCAAATTGTTATTGTCAATTGCAATTGCCGTAACCAGATAATTGCCGTTTTTTAATTTTTGAGAAGACAATTGTAAAGACGTTGCCGTATCATTTTTGTTAAAACGATAGTTGACTTTTAAAGTATCCGAAACCGTTTTTCCGGCTATTGTTTTTCCGACAGCAATCAGAATATTTTCTCCTTTTTTAAAATTAACATCCCAAGTTAAACCATTTGCAGGATATAGCGAAAGATTTCTTTGTTTTTCTCCAAGCGATTTTCCTTCATGATAAAGCGTAACTCGCTCACAATTACTAAAAACACTCAGAGTTCTTGGCGTATTTTCCGGTCCCTGGCGTTCTGTCCAGGTGTGCGATTCGATATAGGTAAAAGGTTCTTTTGCCCAATAACTTTTAAAAACATAATACGCATCTTTCGGATTTCCGTTTCTGTCCACAAGACCTTTTTGGTTCATGTACGGAATATCATCTTCGGGACGCAATGGCGTTGCAAAATCCTTAAACGCCCATTGAACATTTCCCACAAATGCCGGATCGTTCTCGGATATATGCAAATGCCAGTCGAATAAATCAACGATATAATTCTCGCTCCAATCTCCAATTTGGGCAATATTGGCCACTTTGGTTTGTACAATTGCTTCTTCCCAGCCTTCCGCTTTTATGATATTTTCGCCAGTTACGGGATTTTCACTGTGACGGCCAACGTGACTGTCACCGCCATATTCGGCATGAATAAAATGTTTGTATTCATTTTTGTAAACGTCAATTGCTTTTTGATAGCTTTTGTAACTTCCAGAATACCAGCCAGACCAAATAGAAGGAGAGAATACATCTACAATTTGTGAACCTTCATAATATTTTCGAATCGCAGTTTTTCGAGTTGGATCCATTTTGTGTGCGATGTCGTTTAATTCCGTTAAAAATGCATTCGTTTTTTCGGTATTGTCGCCATCAGGAAAATCAGGAAGCCAGTTCATTTCGTTTCCTAAAGACCAAATGATAATGCTCGGATGATTGTAATTTTGATTGATGATTTCGGCCAGCATATTTTTGGTGTTTGTTTGCCAAAGTTCACCGCCAATGCCGCCACGACACCACGGCAATTCATCCCAAACCAAAAGACCCAATTCATCACAGGCTTTGTAAATTTCAGGATCTTGCGGATAATGCGCGAGACGAACAAAATTGGCACCCATATTTTTTATGGATTTCATATCTGCCCAATGTTGCTCGTTGCTCATCGCTGCGCCAACTCCGGCTTGTTCTTCATGACGATGTGTGCCGCGAATCAATAATCGCTTTCCGTTAAGATAAAAAGGACCGTGATCTTTAAACTCAAACCATCTAAAACCAACTTTTTCATTTACACTGTCAATGATTTGTTTTCCTTCTGATAAAGTGGCGGTTACCGAATATAAATTCGGATTATCCGTATCCCACAACTCCGGATTTTTAATGTTTTCGAAAGTAATATTCGACGTTTTATCAGAAACTAAAATCGTTTTGCTGGCAACTTTTTTCCCTTTCGGATTTTTAAGAACCACCGTTAAAGATAAATCTTTTGCATTTTCAGCATTTATCGTTGAAGCCAGAATTTGTACTGAAGCTTTTTTTGCAGAAACTTCAGGAGTTGTAATTTTTAGATTATCAATTCGGTTTTTGTATTGAGACAAAAGCCAAACATCTCTTGTGATTCCGCCATAAATAAAGAAATCACTTTTTTGCGACGGAATTATTTCTATGTCGTAACTATTATCAACACGTACAAAAATGTCGTTGTTTCCTTCGTTGATAAAATCTGTAATATCAATCGTAAACCCAATATAACCACCAATATGTCCGCCGGCTTCTTTGCCGTTTACATAAACTTTTGTGGTGACATTCGAGCCTTCAAAATATAGAAAATAACGTTTGTTTTTGTCTATTTGGGCAATGTTCAGCTTTTTTGATACCAGCTTGCATCGCGTCTGTAACCTGGGTTTAAATCGGTTGCATCTTCGGCATTCCACGTATGTGGTAAATTTAAAGACGTCCAGTTTGCCGCATTTTTTGCTTCCGTAAGACTTGAAGTATGATTTTCTAAATACAGCCAATTTTCATTGATATTGATCTTCGTTCGCATTGCCGAATTTTTCTGGGCAAAGCCAATGAAAAAGCAAAACTGAAAAACAATCAAAAAAGCAATAACAGAAAAAGAAGTATAGTTGTGATGTAGTTTTTGCATAAATTATAAAGCTTTTTTTTAAGGTTTTCAGGCACAAAGGTTCCAAGGTTCAAAGGCTGAAAACCTTTGTCACTTTGCACCTCTGTACCTTTTTAAGGTTTTCAGTTGTAAAGGTTCAAAGGCAGAAAACCTTTGTCACTTTGTACCTCTGTACCTTTTTTAGGTTTTCAGGTTCAAAGGCTCAAAGGGTTAGAACCTTTGTCACTTTGCACCTCTGTACCTTTTTTAGGTTTTAGGTACAAAGGCTCAAAGGTTCGAAGACTGAAAACCTTTGTCACTTTGCACCTCTGCACCTTTGCTACTTTTTCTAATGCTTTCTTCTCAATAATGCCTCCAGAAAATAATAGTCGGCATAGATTATTGGTTCGTCGATTTCGTCGTGTTTTGGCCAGTTTCCGGTACTGTGATCCAGAATAAATGGCGCTTTTACAGTATCAGGTAAAATGTATTTGTCTGAATGTAAAGACTTCATTATTTTATCGGCGAAAGCCAAATAACTTTGATTCTTCGTATATCCATAAAGTTCATACAATGCTGAAGCCATAACGGTTGCAGCAGAAACATCGCGCGGTGAATTTGGAATACTCGGATCTTTAAAATCCCAATACGGAATTCCGTCTTCCGGCAAGTTTTTATTCGTCATAAAAAAGGTTGCTGTAGCTTCGGCTTGTTTTAAATACGCAGGATCTTTGGTATAGCGATACGACATCGTAAAACCGTAAACTGCCCAGCCTTGTCCGCGTGCCCAAACCGAATCGTCATTGTAACCTTGTAACGTAGTTTTCTTTCTAACTTCTCCCGTAACAGGATTATAATCAATAACATGATAACAACTGTTGTCTTCCCTAAACTGATTTTTTAATGTTGTATTCGAATGTTTTACAGCAATATCATGGTATTTTTGGTTTCCTGATAATTTTGAGGCTTCAAACAATAATTCGAGATTCATCATATTATCGATAATCACCGGATAATCCCAAATTTCTTTGTTGAAATCCCACGAACGAATTGCACCCACTTTTGCGTTAAAACGCGTGCATAAAGTTTCGGCGCCTTTAATAATCACATCTTTGTATTCTTGTTTGTTTTCCACTTTCAGCGCTTCTCCAAAACTGCAAAACACTTTAAAACCAACATCGTGCGAATTATTATTAACACTTTCTTTTTTACTGAAAGGAGTCCATTTTTGAGCTTGTTCTTTGTATTTAGAATCGTTTGTAAGGCGGTACAATTGCCATAAGTTTCCGGCAAAGAATCCGCTTGTCCAGTCTCTCGACGGCACTTTTTTTATTAAATTGGTTTTAATGGTCATACTTCGTGGCATCGACATCGAATCTACCGGATAATCGAGTAACATTTTGTATCGGTTTTCCAGAAGATGTTCAGCACTTGCCGAAGTTTTGGTCTGAGAATTAATTCCGGATTTGCACGCTGATGCCAGCAATGCAAATCCTAGAATTAAAGAAAAGTAACTAACTTTATTCATGCTTATATTTTTTTAATTAAAAATTTAGAATTAAAAATTAAAAATCTTTGAAACCGCAATTATGCATGCGATGAATGGATTAAAATCCATCCCTACAAAATAGGTCGAGCCTAAGGCTCTTTTCTAAAAGTTCCGGAGGAACAATCTATATTGTAGCCAGTCCCGAAGCTTCGGGATTAATCCCTGGAAAACAAACACAGTAGCTATTTTTAATTTTTAATTCTAAATTTTTAATTTATTTCTAATGAATATTAATACCCGGGATTATTCGGTTTTAAATTAGGATTAATCGCTAATTCAGTTCCCGGTAACGGCCATAAATAATCTTTGTTTACATCAAAAGTGTGAGGTTCTAAACCATTCACTCCAAAAACGTCAGGGGCAATTTTCAATCGTTTAATGTCGTACCACCTGATGTATTCGAAAGCTAATTCTAAACGTCTTTCATCAATAACCATTTTTCTAAAATCGGACTGAGAAAGTCCCGGCGTTACGTTGGCAGGAAACGAAACCTGTTTTCCGGCTTTGTTTCTCGCTCTGGCGCGAACTCGGTTTACATAACCATCAGCTTCTGTAGTTCCCGGTGTGATTTCGTTTAAAGCTTCTGCAGCGGTCAACAAAACTTCTGCGTAACGCATTGTGATGTAATTGTGTTGCGAAGTTCTTCCGTTTGCTCCGGCTTTTCCGGGAAAACGAAAGTATTTTGCAATATGCGGGCGTGGTGCTTTTTCGTTATCGCTTGAAGGGAAAATCTGCAAAGCGCCGCCCGGACCCGTTTTCTTTCTAATAATTGTATCAAAACTTACCGCACGTCTGTAATCTCTTTGATCCCAGGTATCAAAAACTTTTTGAGAAGGCACAGCAACCGAAAATCCTTGTCCGTAACTGTAACTGTCATCTTTTAAAGAACCTGTAAAAAACGCGGTATAATCCTGACCGTAATTTCCTGATGTTAAGTTATTAAAGTCGATGGTAAACAATGGTTCTTTTAATGCTGCCGCTTTTGTAGCGTTGAATAAATCCTGAAAATCAGCATCTAAACCCAAACCAAATTTGGCTTCGTTTGTAATAACGTATTTTGATTCATCATAAGCTTTTTGGTAATTTCCCAAAGTCAGATAAACAGAAGCTAAATAACCTGCTGCAGTACCTTTTCCGGGAACGGCTTTTACTTTTGGTTTGTCTTCCAGCCATTGTTTTGCAAATTCCAGATCGGCAATAATTTTTGGGTAAACATCTGCTTCTTTTGTTCTGCTTAAAGAATTTACCTGAGAAACATCATTTACCACAAAATCAATATATGGAATATCGCCAAAAATGCGAACCAAATGATAGTAAGCAAAGGCTCTCGCAAAATAAGCCTGAGCGACAATGGCGTTTACTTTTGCAGGATCTCCGGGCGTTTTTTTAGCGCCTTCAATCGCCTGATTTGCAGCGGTAATAATCACATACGATTGTGGCCAAAAGTTAGCAACAAGCGCATTCGTATCGTTCATATTCATATCATTAACATCGATACGGGCAGCCTGCGTGGTTCTGTCGCCAATATCAGCCATATCATCGCGAAGCATTAGGGCAATTGTAAATTCACGTCCCCAATAGTTGTTGTGGGCAATGTTGGCAAAAGCTCCGTTTACAGCGGCTTGCAAGTCATCTGTATTGTTAAAAAAGTTATCGGGACGAATAATTCCCACGGGTTTTTCTTCAAGGTCAGAACAGCCAAAAGCGAATATTCCCAAGAAAAGAAAAGCTATATATTTTTTCATAATATTTTTTTAGGGTATTGGGTGTGTATTTAACACATAGAGGCATAGCTTTTTGGAGCGCTTAATTAGACGTTTCACTTGCATTAACAATCATAGTATTTTGTGTATAACTATGTGTGAAAACTAGTTTTTTTATTTCCTCTTTGGAGAAAGAAAAATTCTATGTTTCTATGTGTTTAATATTATTTTTAGACTAAAATTTTAAATTAAAACCGAAAGTAAAAGTTCTCACATTTGGGTAACTTCCATATTCTAATCCTAAGTTGGTGTTACTTCTCGCGTTGGTATCATTCAGGTAATTTCCTTCAGGATCAGAACCCGGATAATCTGTAATCGTCCAAAGATTTTGCGCGCTGATGTAGAAACGAACTTTGCTCAAACCAATTTTCGAAACTACTTTTTCATCTAAACTATATCCTATAGAAACGTTTTTTAAACGAATATAACTTCCATCATAAACAAATCTCGAAGTAACCCTTTTTGTTCTTGCTGCATTAATTGGCACATTTGTATCCGTATTTGTTGGCGTCCAGGCGTCTAAAACTTCTGTTGTGGCATTATTGTTTCCGGATGCCAGTTCCATCAACGTATAATTTAAGATTTGGTTTCCTTGTGAACCCTGAAAAAAGATATTCAAATCAATATTTTTATACGTAAAATCATTGTTCAAACCGAAGATAAAATCAGGATTTGGATTACCAATAATCGTTTTATCCTGAGAATCTAATTTCCCGTCTCCGTTTACATCTTTGAATTTTTCTCCACCTGCAATCGTTTCAAAATTCCCCGGAATAACCGCTTCACCTTGCTGAATTACACCATCATAAACAAATCCGAAGAAAGAACCAACAGGCTCGCCAACTCTCAAAATTTGAGAATCTGTTGCAAGGAAATGTCCTGGCGTAGAGTTAATTAAAAGATCTTTATTATCAGCCAGTTTTAATACTTTGTTTTTGTTTGATGAAATATTAAAGTTCGTAGACCACGTAAAATCTGCACCAATAAAGTTTTTAGAATTTATGCCTAATTCCCAACCTTTGTTTTCTAATTCACCCACGTTTTGAAGCTGAGAAGCAATTCCTGAAACGCCCGGTAAAGGTCTGTTGAACAATAAATCTTTCGTAATAGTTTTGTAATAATCTGCCGTTAAGCTGATTCTGTTCTCGAATAAACCCAAATCAATTCCGTAATCTTGTTGATATGATGTTTCCCATTTCAAATTCGGATTATCCAAAGAAGTCAGCTGAACTGCGTTTACAATAACGTCACCGCTTACATCGTAAATTTCTGAGAATCTTGATAAAGTAGAGTAGGCACCAATTGACGGGTTTCCGGTTGCACCATAACTCGCTCTCAATTTAAGGTTTGAAATCGTTTTGTTGTCTTTTAAGAAATTCTCTTTTGCGATATTCCAACCTACGGCTCCAGAAGGGAAAGTTCCGTATTTGTAGTTTTTACTAAAGCTTGAAGAACCGTCGCGACGTGCCGTAAACGTAAATAAGTATTTATCGTCGTAATCAAAATTCAACCTTCCGAAAGCCGAAATTAATTCTGTTTCAGATAAATTCGAATCCGGTTTTAAGAAAACAGTTCCCGCGCCTAAATTTCGGTACGAATTGGTATTCGTCAAAAATCCTCTAGAGGCCGCATACGAACTTTCGTTTTTATTTTTTTGATACGAATAACCTCCAAGAACCGTCAAAATTCCTTTGTCGATAATCTCTTTTTTATACGTTAGATAATTTTCTGTAAGGAAAGAAGAAAATCTCGTGTTGTTTACAGAAGCTTCTCCTTTGATATTTTTTCCTGCAATTAAAGTCGACGGAATAAATCTTCCGGTTTGCGAATTATTGTCGGTTAATCCTAAAGTAGTTTTAAAGTCAAGATCTTTTGTGATTTTATATTGAGCAAAGAAATTTGATCTGTTTACGATGGATACGGTTTCCAAAACATTTTCCATCGCAGTCGCATACGGATTGTCAATATCGTCACCAATTGGCGCCGTTGTTGTGTACGATCCGTCTGCATTATAAATTCCTTTGTCCGGCATAAAACGATACGCCGCTGCAATTACACCTGCAGCACCAGTTCCTCCGGCGCCAGTTTGGCTAATAATCCCTTCCTTGTTTTGTTTGCTTTGAAATAAATTCAAACCCACTTTAAAACGGTCAGACAAATCAGCTTCAAGATTACTTACAATCGTGTATTTGTCAATTCCTGAGTTAATTACAACACCATTTTGGTTAAAGTAGTTTCCTGAAACATAATATCTCACGTTTTCAGATCCGCCGGAAAAAGAAAGTGATGTATTTGAAACCATTCCGTCACGGTAAATTACGTCTTGCCAATCTGTGTTTGCACCGCCGTCAGTATGCGTTGTAAAACTTTTTCTGTAGGCTACAAATTGTTCTGCATTTAATAAATCGAGTTTATTGTTTACAGATTGTACCGATGTAGAATTGCTGAATTCAATAACAGGTTTTCCCGGTTTTCCTTTTTTAGTTGTCACCATAATAACCCCGTTTGAACCTCTTGATCCGTAAATTGCGGTTGCAGATGCATCTTTAAGCACCTCGATCGAAGCAATATCTTGAGGCGCCGGCATGGCAACGCCCGCAAAACCATCGACAACAACAAGCGCATCACCACTCGCATTGATCGAAGTTCCGCCACGAACCCTGATTTTTACAGGAGCGCCCGGTTCACCACCATTATTTGATTGTACCGAAACCCCTGCTGCACGTCCTTGTAAAGCCTGTTCTGCATTTAATAAAGGGTAAGCCGTTAGTTCTTTTGCGGTTACAGAAGATACAGAACCTGTTATGTCACTCTTTTTTCGGGTACCGTAACCCACAACGATTACTTCTTCAAGATTTTTTGTATCTGGTTTTAAACTTACGTTGATGACCGTTTTGCCTCCTACGGGAATTTCAACCGTTTGATAGCCAACAAAGTTGAAGACTAAAACAGCATTTTTGTCTGAAACGAAAACACTATAATTTCCGTCCATATCTGCAGATCCTCCCACAGAAGATCCTTTAACATAAACATTGGCACCAGGAAGCCCGAGTAAATCTTCGCTGGAAGTAACTTTTCCGGTGATTTTTTTCTCCTGTGCATTCATCATGATATTTGCCAGTAAAAAAAGTACCAGAAAACACCATTTAAGTGATTTAATTTTGAGATTTGTAAACATTCATTTTGGTTTTAGGTTAATGTTAGATAAAATAAAAAAGCAATAAACTCATTCCGATGATGAGCAGCATGAAGAGAATTTGCAGCAACAGGAATTTTGTTTTTTTGATTTTCATGTCACAAATATATCAGGCGCAAACGATATAGAAATACAAAAAAGGGTATCTAAAAATACAGATACCCTTTTTTAAGCCTTTAAATATGCGGATTTAGGAATTATTACAGAATTTGCAATTAATTGAAGTTCTTCTTCCTGCAAGGTTTTCAAAACCTTGTAGGTATTCATTTATATTTTTTAAAATTAGAGGTTATCCGTTGAATGTAATTATTTCTAACACATAGAAATATAAACACGAATTTCCACAAATTTCAATCGTTAGCTTAGTTTGTGAAATTGATTTCACGAACTAATTAGTGGCAATTCGTGAAATTCGTGTTTTAAATCTATACCTACAAGGTTTTGAAAACCTTGCAGGAATACATCAGGAGATTTTTTCGCTAAATTTGTCAGCAAATTGCGACGGCGTTTCTCCATACCTTTTTTGAAAACATTTGCTGAAGTATTTCGGATTGTTGAAACCAACTTTATAACTTACTTCAGAAACATTCAATTTGTTTTGTTCCAATAATTGAGCGGCGCGTTTTAATCTTATTTCATGAATAAATTCGTTTGGCGTATAATTCGTCCACGCTTTAATTTTTAAGAATAACATCGTTCGGCTAACGCCCAATTCTGAACAGAAAAGCGGAATATCAAATTGTTCGTTCGAAATGTTTTCTTCGACAATTTTGAATGTTTTTTTCAATAATTCTTCATCCAGAGACGAAACCGTAATTTCTGACGGAACAAAATTGTCCTGGCTTGTAAATTTATTTTTTAATCTTTCGGTTGAATTTAAAAGGTTTTTTACCCGAAGTTTAAATTCAATCAGATTAAATGGTTTACTGATATAATCATCGGCACCGCTTTCTAATCCTTCAAATTTATAAACCAATGAAGATCTCGAAGTCAATAGAATAACCGGAATATGACTTGTTTTTAGGTTTTCTTTTATTTTAGAACACAATTCTGTTCCCACCATTTCAGGCATAATTACGTCGCTGATAATTAAATTCGGAACATGTTGTAATGCTTTTTCAAATGCTATTTTGCCGTTTTCGGCTTCAATAATATTGTATTCTTTTTTGAGTAAATTTTTCATAAAAGTTCTCAAAACCTTATGATCTTCGACTAACAGAATGGTTTGCTTTTCTCCATCAACCACAAAATCGTCAATATCTTCATATTCTGTAATTTCCTGCGTTTCTAGCTGCGCTGAATATTGCGCAATATCATCGCTGATTTTAAAATTTTCGATAATTTCATTGTCCAGTAAATGTGCGCGTCCTAACGGAAGCGTGACTTTAAATACAACACCGCCCGTTTCTTTATTTGTAACTTCAATATTTCCTTTATGAAGTTTGACAATATTTTTTACGATCGATAAACCAATTCCGGTTCCTTTATTATAATTTTTCTGAACATTATTATGAAGCGGAACTTCAAAAAACAAATCAAAAATTTTGTCAATATGTTCATCCGCAATTCCAACTCCTGAATCTTCAACCGCAATAAATAAATTCTCGTGATCGTGATTGATTTTTATGTTGATTTCACCGCCTTTTGGTGTGTAACGAAACGCATTCGAAATCAAATTATAAAAAACACGTTCGAGTTTGTAACGATCAAAATACACCAAAATCTCTTCTTCCTGAGTTTCAAAAGTATAATTGTAGCCGCCATCTTTGGCATATTCGATAAAAGACAAAAAGATTTCTTTAGTAAATTTGACAATATTTCCGTTTGCCGATTCCAATTTAACCTGATCGTTTTCGAGTTTTCTAAAATCCATTAAACGGTTGATTAAACTCAAAAGATGATTCGCACTTCCCTCAATCACCAAAAGCTTTTTGTACATCTCATTTGTTCCGTTATAATCGGATAAAATCTGTTGTAACGGACCTAAAATCAATGTCAAAGGTGTTCTGAATTCGTGTGAAATATTGGTAAAGAAATCTAGTTTGGCGCGGTTATTTTCTTCAATACGTTTGGTTTCCAGATATTCCAGTTCGAGTTTTTGTTTTAGTCTGGCTTTCGATTTCATAATCCAGATCAAGCCGTATAATGCTGAACCAATGATGATTCCATATAATAAAAACGCCCAGATACTGCGCCACGGAGCCGGTTTTACAACAACTGTTAAAGTAGTCGGAATGTGATTCCAAACACCGTCATTGTTGGCGCCACGAACTTCAAATCGATAAGTTCCAGGATTTTGAATCGCAAATATGGCTTCGTTATTTTTGGTAATCGTCCAATTATTTTCTAACCCAATTAAACGATAACTGTATTGATTGTTTTTGGATCGAATGTAATTTGGAATCGCAAAACTGATCGAGAAATTGGCTTTGTCGTAATCTAATGTTATGTTTCTCGTATAGCCAATGCTTTTCTCCAAAATTTTATCTTTTCTGTTTGGATTAATAGTCTCATTTTTAATTTTCAAACTTGTAATTAAAACCTGAGGTGCATAATCATTCAGGGAGATTTTTTTGGCATCAAAATAAGTCGCTCCGGATGGACTTCCGAAATAAAACTGATTCGAATCTAATTTTAAAGCGGCATTATCATTAAATTCATTACTCGCCAAACCATCTTTTTGGTCATAAAGAACTAACTTTTTCAGGGTTGTGCTGTATTTTATAATTCCCTGATTGGTACTAATCCAAAGATTTTTATCATCATCTTCAAGAATTGAATGAATGGAAGTAATAATCGTGTTTCCTACTTTAAGATTGATTTTGTTGAATTTTTTTCCATCAAAATAATGCAATCCTTTCGCTTTAGTTCCCACCCAAATTTTGTTTTGACTGTCCTTAAATAATGTTAGAATATCATCGCCGGACAAAGCTGAGGCATCAAAAAAGTAGTGTTTTATTGTATATTTATTTTGCTGAAAATCTTTTAGCGAAATGCAATTCAGACCGTTTTGAGTTCCAATCCAAAGTTTATTTTGATCTACCAAAAGAGTTCGAACGATATTATTCGTCAGGAAATTGGCAGAAGCCGTATCATTGCCAATCACCTGAAAAGTTTTGGCAATCGTATTATACCGAATCAAGCCTTTCCCAAAAGTACCAATCCATAAAATTCCGTTTCCTTCTGTTTTAAGTGAATAAACGCCACTTTCTTTCAATAAATCACTTAAATCAGGGGCAATTCGGTTGTCTTCAATTCTTTTAGAAATGGTATTGTAAGCCGAAATTCCCTTAGAAAAAGTACCAAGCCACAAAATATGATCTTTGTCGAGGCACATTGATTTAATGTCATTTTTATTCGTCTGATTCGTTTTGCTGTTGATGTAACTTACCACTTCGGTATTTTGGTTAAAAATCGTAATACCGCCGCCTTCAGTTCCAAAATAAATATTGTGATTCTTGTCTGAAATAATAGAACTCACGACATCAAAACTCATCGGAATCTTTTTAGAATTCTGATTGTAATTAGAGAAATTCACATTCGAAACATCCCAAATATTCACGCCTTTGTAATAACAGCCAATCCAAACCGAACCCTTTTTGTCAATAAATACCGATTTTACCTTATCGATTCCGTTGTTATTATTGCTGTTATTTATTTTTTGAATGCTTTTGTCTTTTCCTAAAATGTAAATTCCGTCATAAGCTCCAATCCATAAAGACCCCTGACTATCAAAGACCAGAGAGCGAATATCTGTATTAATTTCGTTGTATTTATTATCAGGTAAAAAAGAAACAAATTTATTGTCAGAAGTATCAAATTTTAAAAGCCCTTTGTTTTTTGTTCCAATCCATAAATTTCCATCACTGTCCTCTTTTATAGACTGAACATTGAGAAGATCAGTATTGTTCAAGCGATAATTTATAAAAGAAAGCTTTCCGAATTTTCTACTTTTTACCACACACAAACCTTTTGTGGTTCCAACCCAGATTTTTCCTTTTTTGGTTTTTAAAATAGTGAGAATATTATTGCTCGGCAAAGTAGCATCATCGGTATCCGAATGAAAAACAGATGTGAATTTCCCTGTATTTCTGTTATAAATAGTCAATCCTTTTGAAGTACCAAACCACATTTCGTTGTTGACTTTCCTGATCGACCAAACAGCGTTATTGCTTATCGTGTGGTTGTTTTTGGTATGTAAATATCTTTTAAAAGTATTGGTAACAGGATCATAACAATTTAATCCGTTGTAGGTTCCAACCCAAATTTTGCCCGTATTATCTTCCTCGATTGCCAAAATATCGTTGTTGCTAATAGACGATTTATCAGCAACATCATTTCTGAAAATGGTAAAGTGACTTCCGTCATATTTATTAAGTCCGTCGCGCGTACCAAACCACATTTGCCCAAATTTATCCTGATGAATCGCAATAACAGAACTCTGCGAAAGCCCATCTGTCGTCGAGATATTTTTGAGGCGGTATTTATTTTGGGAAAATATATTACCCGAAATAAAGAGTAGAACCAGAAAAGCTATTTTGTATTTCATGGTGTTTTTTTTAAAGGTGCAAAGAGGCAGAGTTGCAAAGGGACAAAGGTTTTTTAGCCACGAATTCACGAATTTTATTGTGATTATCTTTGTCAAAGTTTAAAACTTTGACAAAGATTTCGGTGAGATTTTAAAGCTACGAATTCAAGAATTTTTATAATTATTATGCACAATAATTCGTGAATTCGTGGCGATTTAACGCAAAGAAATTAATCTTTTTAATCTGTGAAATCTGTGGCAAAAAAGATTATTTCAAACGCTTCTTTAATTGATAATCATATAACGAAGGAATCTGATCCATCGACATATTTAAAAACTCAATATAAGTATCAGGTTCGTATTTTACTTCAAATTTTGCATTTCCGTTTACACCAATAATTCTCGCAAAAGGTCCATCTTTCATTCCGTAAAGCAAAACCGGCTTTGTTATTTCCGAAGGTTTTTCAACCTGAACATTTAGATTCCAAAAAGTACTAAAAGGTCCGTGCGAAGGTTTCCAATAATCTGCGCCGCCACCGCCAAATAAGAGATAACTATTGTTTTTATCCGGATTGATATGCACCGTAATATGATCAAATAAATTTTGATGATTTGCTCCAGAATGCTGATCTAAAAGTGCATCTGCAAATATTTCACAATTTAGATAGACGTTTTTAGTAGCAAAAGTATTGAAGCTCAACGGATGAACTGCTTTATTATAGATTTTCAGATTCTTAACCAAAACATTATGAACACCGCCTAAAGTTACGGTATAATGCGCCATATGATTTCCATCGGTCACGATATCCTGAACGGTTACATTCGAAATTTCTTCACCCAAAATCCCGCTGTCAGCATTTGTAATAACAATATCTTTAACCCAGCTGTTAAACAAACGCGTTAAAAATATTGCATTATTTCCCGGTTCCACATGATGTGCAACTCTCGGAATATCAGGAAAAGTAAAACGGATATGTTCGATTCCCACTTCGTTTAAATGTTTCCATTCAACCAATTGCGCCTGATAACTTGGTTTTATAGCAATTGTCAACGGCGTTTTTATGGTAATTTTTGAGTTTGAAATTTTAGTGATTTCAACTTGTTGCCTTACGATTGGTAATTTTGGGAATTTCCAATGATGTGAACCCGGTTTTACTTTTGCACCTTTATATAAATCGGTAATAATTTCGCCGTTTTCGCCCTCTTTATTAAACAATTGAAGCTCGACAATATCGCCAACTTTTAATCCTTTTACATCAGAAACATTAATAATATGTTCGCCCATATTTCCTGAACTGACTTTCGCCAAGACATTAGGAACCGGTTCATATTTATCCAAATACGATTTTACACGTTCGCCAGGAATTTGTGTCCAGATAAACCCGCCCGACCATGCATATTGCGAAAAAGGCAAATCGACATTATTTTCAGGTTCACGTTGTCTTTTATCAAAAGTGGTTAGATATTCGCGAAGTTCTGCCAGCGATTCCGGATTTTTAAGGTACATCATTGGTCGCGGACAATAAATCTCGGTTCCGTTTTCGCCCGAACCGGCACCGCGAAGTACAAAATTGCTTCTTTCGATATACAAAACTTCACTCAGAATAATTTGTCCTGCAGGCAATTGCAGAATTACATTTCCTTCGGTTTCAGTTGCTGCTTTTATGGCTTTCAACAAAGCTTTAGAATCGTCTAAACCGTCATTTGCTATTACACCAAAATCTACAGCATTTATAGTTTTTCCTGTAGCTTCAGGAATTGGGCTTTCGCCGAAATGATAGCCGGCGTAACTAAAATCAGGAAGGTAATTTGCTTTTGAATCAGTCAGTATTTTTGGCGTTTGCTGGCTAAATGCGATACTGTTTATAAAAAGGCTGCAACAAATAATAAGGCTTTGACTATTCATGGTTTGTGGTTATTATGATAGTTAGTTTTTTTTGCCGTTTTGCCACGAAGGCACTAGGACGCAAAGTTTTTTAAGTCAAAGATTAAAAGAATTAATGATTTTTTCACGCAGATTTTGCAGATTTGAGCAGATTTAAATTTGGATAATTATCTGCGTAAATCTGCAAAATCTGCTTGAAAAAAAACTTTGCGCCTTAGTGCCTTCGTGGCAAATTTTTTATATGGATCTTTTAATCCCCATTTCAAGCCCTCTTAATTCTGCCAAACCTCTCAAACGCCCAATCGCAGAATAGCCGGGATTTGTCTTTTTATTCAAATCATCCAGCATTTGGTGCCCGTGATCCGGGCGCATTGGCAATGCACTGTTGTTTCTTTTTTCTACTTCAAGAATTGCTTTTACAACTTCGTACATGTCCACATTTCCTTCCAGATGATTGGCTTCGTAAAAACTTCCTTCTTCATCTCTTTGCGTACTTCTCAGGTGAATAAAATTCATTTTATCGCCGTGACGTCTTACAATTCCGGGTAAGTCATTATCCGCACGAACGCCATAAGAACCTGTACACATCGTAAATCCGTTTGATTTTGAATCGTACGCTGCCATTAATTCTGTTAAATCTTCTTCGGTACTTACCACTCTCGGTAAACCTAGAATAGGGTAGGGAGGATCGTCAGGATGAATCGCCATCAAAACGCCTTTATTTTCAGCAACCGGAATAATTTGTTTTAAAAAGAAGAAAAGATTTTCCTTTAATGCTTTTCTGTCAATATGGTTATAAGCACTCAAAGTAATCAAAAAATCCTCTACAGAATAGGCTTCTTCAGCACCCGGAAGTCCGGCAAGAATGTTTTGCTGAAGTTTTACTTTATCATCATCCGTCATAGCGTGAAAATACTTAGTAGCCTTTTCGATTTGAATAGATGAATATTCTTTTTCTGCTCCCGGTCGTTTCAAAATAAACAATTCAAAAGCTGCAAAAGCATTAATATCAAAACGCAGCGCTTTTGATCCGTCTTCAACCGTATACGATAAATCAGTTCTGGACCAATCTAAAACCGGCATAAAATTGTAGCAAATACATTTGATTCCGCATAACGCCAAATTCCGAATGCTTTCCTTATAATTTTCAATATATTGCAGGTATTTTCCGGTTTGCTTTTTAATGTCTTCGTGAACCGGAATACTTTCAACGACAGACCAGACTAAACCTGATGCACCTTTTTTAGGATCACCATTTTCGTGTTCAATTTCAACTTTTCGTTTAATGATTTCTTCAATAGTCCACACTTCTCCGTTCGGAATATGGTGAAGCGCAGTTACGATTCCGGTCGCGCCGGTTTGCTTAATATCCTGCAAAGAAACTGGATCTTTTGGGCCGAACCATCTTAATGTTTGTTCCATTTTTTATGTTTTTTATTAGTTCCTGCAAGTTTTTCGAAACCTTGTAGGTATAATTATTTATAGTTTTTTAAGAAGCTATTTCCCGCTATCCGTTACAATCTTTTGCTCCATTTCATTACACAAAAGGATTTCCACTACTATCGGGGCTAGGGCACTCGTTTTCATAAGAAACATTTTCGTTTTATCTTATCTCTAAAATAAAAATCCGTTTAAATCCCCGTCTTTGCAAAGCAAATCCGTTTAATCTGCGTCTCATGACAAAGATTGTAGACAAACAGGCCGTCTTGCATACCTACAAGGTTTTGTCCCGAAGTTTCGGGATTGCAAGAATCGTAATAGACTTTTAAATACTCGTTGCGGCAAATCCACCATCTACTTTTATAATCGTTCCCGTTACAAATTTTGACATATCGCTGCATAAAAATAAAAGCGCACCGTCAATATCTTCCGGAGTTCCAAATCTTCCCATTGGTGTATGTTCGATGATTTTTTCGCCTCTTGGAGTTAGTTTTCCTTCCGGAGTCAATAATAAAGCCCTGTTTTGTTCACCAATAAAAAATCCCGGTGAAATAGCATTTACACGAATTCCTTCACCATATTTTGAAGCCAGTTCCACCGACATCCATTGTGTGAAATTATCAATCGCCGCTTTCGAAGCCGAATAACCCACAACTCTTGTCAAAGGTCTTTGTGCCGATGCCGACGAAATATTGATAATAATTCCCTGTTTTTGTTTCGCAAAAAGTTCTGCAAAAACCTGCGAAGGAAGCATGGTTCCGATGATATTCAAATCGATAACCTTTTGTAAATCATCAGTTTTCATATCATAAATTGCCTGATCGGGTTGAATGGTTGCGCCTGGCATATTTCCTCCCGCAGCATTAATCAAAATGTCAAGACGACCGTATTTTTCAACAATAGCATCTTTGGCTTTTTCCAGTTCTTCTTTGTTTAATACGTTGGCTTGTATCGCAAAAGCTTTACCGCCAATGCTTTCGATTTCTGCTACTGTTTTATTGGCTTTGTCAATCGATTGAGAAACAATGCCGACAATTACGCCTTGTTTTGCCAAAACATTTGCAAAATTGCTTCCCAATACGCCAGCACCACCGGTGATTAGGGCAATTTTTCCTTCAAGGTTAAATATTGAATTCATGTATTTAGTTTATTTGTGTTGATTAAATTCCAATTTTTTAAATTCCAAATTCCAATCGCAAGCTTTAAAAATTGGGATTTGAAATTTTAAAATTTAATTTTAAGATTGGAATTTGCTATTTAAAATTTGGAATTTATTTTTTAGTTTGGAATTTTAAAAAATTGGAATTTATTTAATCTTTACTTTTATAACTATTTTTTTAATAATTCCACCGCCAATCATTGCAGCGTGAACATCTTCGGGAAACAGGATACAAAATTGTCCTTCCTGTAATTCAAAAAATGTATCCGGCTTGTCGTGAAAAAAACGAACATCTCTTTCATCACTATATTCTCCGTTTGGATTCACACATTTTTCTCTTGGTTTCCAGGCAAAAGTTTCAGGGCCTTTTATAGAATATTGTATGTCAATGTTTTGGTCATGACATTCAAAACCTTTTATGCTTTCTTCTCTGGTTGTTCCTTCTCCGGAAATTACAATTACTTTTAATCCTTCTGCAATTTCAAACGAACCAGGTTCAAGATTATTCAAATCATTTTGACTTAAATAATCAAATGCTTTTTTAAAATTCGGATGTAAACCTGAATATCTCTTTGCATTATTTAAAATGTCTATAATCATATTTTAAATTTTGTATTTGATTTTTTTATTTGTAATTATTTCAAAAAAGATAAATAATTTACGATTTTGTATGTAAATTATGTAATTTTACGTGTACGCACACGAGCTTTACAAATGTATATAAAAAGTTTTCTAAAACAACTCATCATATTCAAAAAAAATTAATTTTACAGACTTCAAAAATCCCCTTTTAACTTAAAAAGAAATCATTATCATAACAATCAAAAAAATAGCAGAATTAGCTAATGTTTCACCAGGAACTGTTGACCGAATAATTCATAATCGCGGACAGGTTACTCAGGATAATGTAGATAAAGTAAATGCTATAATTGAACAATATGGCTATAAACGCAATATTTTGGCGAGTAATCTGGCATTAAATAAGAAGTTTCGCTTTGCCGTTTTTTTACCTAAATATGAAAATATAGAATATTGGAAAAGCCAGATTAGCGGAATAGAAAAAGCAGCTATTGAATTTGGGAAATTTGGTGTTGTACTTGATTATTTTTTCTATGATTTTAACGAAGTTTCATTCAAAAAAACCGTTGAAAAAGTATTAGACTTTGATTGTAATGGATTATTGTTTGCTCCAATTTTTTATGAAGAATCCGTTCGGTTTTTAAACGAATATGAAAAGAAAAATATTCCGGTTGTTATGATCGATTCTAATATTTCAAATAATGAAGAACATGCTTATGTAGGGCAGGATGCTTTTCAGAGCGGTTATCTGGCAGGAAGACTCATTAGTTTTGCGGTAAATAACGAAAGGCAGGTTCTGATTTTTAAAATCACCAGAGAAATAGAAAGTACATCTGTTTATTTACAGCGTATTGATGGTTTTTATTCTTTTTTTAAAGATCATAACGAACTTACTAATTTTAAATTCTCGGAAGTTACTATTAAAGATTCCGGAATTGATCAATTATCGTTGGAAATATTTTCGGGAATAAACAGTGTTTTTGTGCCTAATTCCAGAGCTTATATTGTTGCCCGTTTTTTAGAACAAAACAATATAAAGGGCGTTCGTATAATTGGTTACGATTTATTGAAAGAAAATATAGAATACCTAAATAAAGGAATAATCGATTTTTTAATCAATCAAAGGCCTGAAGAACAGGGTTATATGGGGGTTAATTATTTGTATAAAAAATTGGTTTTACAGGAAACGGTAGAAAATACCAATTATATTCCGTTGGAGATTATTTTAAAAGAGAATTATTTTCCTGCGAAAAAATAAAATTTAGATTAACAATCCGTTTTGATAAAATGAATTGTTAATCTAAAATCAAAATTATTTCTGTACTTCTCTGATAGTATTTACAAAAGCTTCAACAGGCTGTGCTCCGGAAACAGCATATTTTCTGTCAAAAACAAAAAACGGAACTCCTTGAACACCAATTTCCTGAGCTTCTCTAATATCGCTTTTTACTTCGTTTAGATAAAGGTTTTCATTTTCTATAATTTCTTGTACTTCTTTTGAATCTAAACCGGCTTTAGAGCCTAATTCAACTAATGTCTGCGCATCATTTAGATCTTTTCCATCAGTAAAATAAGCTTTAAAAAAATCTCTTCCATTTCATCGCCTAATTTTTTGGTTTTTGCCAAATGTATAATACGATGTGCAGTAAGTGAATTGGAAATAATTGCCTTATCAAAATGATAATCCAAACCAACGCTTTTTGCGCGTTCTACAACACCTTTGTGCATTTCTATTGATTGCTCAACTGAAATACCTTTTCTTTCAGCAAGAAAGGTGTAAACGTCTTTTCCTGACTGTGGCGTAATAGTTGGGTCAAGTTGAAAACTTTTCCATTCAATTTCAAATTCTCCATTTGGAAATTCAGCTAAAGCTGTTTCCAGTTGTCTTTTTCCGATATAACAAAACGGACACATGATGTCCGACCAAATTTCTATTTTCATAAATACAAAGTTAAGGAAAAATTTGTTTCAGGTTTTTGTTTGTTTCAGGTTTCAGGTTGAAATGGGAGTAGAGCAACTTTGTCATTTTACCGCAAAGGCGCAAAGGTTTTTATATATACGTTGTCTAAAAACACAAAGTTCGCAAAGCTTTGGGTTATTAAGCTTTGCGAACTTTGCGAAAAACTTTGCGTCTTTGCGGTAAAAATCTGCGAAACATCTTATCACATTTCAACTTGAAACTTGAAACAAAAATCCCCAAAATAAAAAACCGCAACTCTTTTGAAAAAATTGCGGTTTCTAGGTATAAAAAATGGTTGGTTAATAGCGATGTTTTTTTACAATGATATGTCTTTAATTTGAAATTAAAAAAAATCCCTGTAACAAAAAGGAGTTTTGATGTTAACTATTTAACATTACAGGCATTACCAACATGGTAACGGTTTCTCCTTCTTCTAAGCCATCAACTGGAGTTAAAATCCCAGCTCTGTTAGGCAATGACATCTCTAACATAATCATGTCTGATTGTAAGTTGGTTAACATTTCAGTTAAAAAACGTGAATTGAAACCAATTTGAAGGTCGTCTCCCTGATAATCACAAGTCAATCTTTCTTCGGCTTTGTTAGAGTAATCAATATCTTCTGCAGAAACATTAAGTTCGGCTCCGGCAATTTTTAAACGAATTTGGTGTGTTGTTTTATTAGAGAAAATAGCAACACGACGAACAGAACTTAAAAATAAAGAACGGTCGATCATTAATTTATTTGGGTTTTCTTTAGGAATTACCGCCTCATAATTTGGATATTTTCCATCAATTAAACGACACATTAAAATATAATTGTCAAATGAGAAAGTCGCATTTGAGTCGTTGTATTCAATTTTTACTTCAGCGTCAGAAGATCCTAAAATACTTTTCAAAATATTCAAAGGTTTTTTAGGCATAATAAAATCTGCAACCTGAGATGCTTTTACATCTGTACGTGCATATTTAACTAATTTATGAGCATCTGTTGCTACAAAAGTCAAACCTTCTGGTGAGAACTGGAAGAAAACTCCGGACATTACCGGACGTAAATCATCATTTCCGGCAGCAAAAATAGTCTTGCTTACTGCAGTTGCCAAAACATCAGCAGGAACAAGTGTTACAGATGGATCTTCAAGATTTACAGCTTTAGGAAACTCTTCTCCAGCTGCATATGCTAATGCATATTTTCCTGAGTTAGAACTAATTTCAACTGTATTGTTGTCTTCAACTGTAAAAGTTAAAGGTTGTTCCGGGAACGTTTTTAAAATTTCAAGCAAAAGTTTAGCAGGTACAGCAACGCTTCCTTTACTTTTAGAATCGATAGATAATGTAGCAGACATTGTAGTTTCAAGATCTGAAGCTGAAACTGTCAACGCATCATTGTCTAGTTCAAATAAAAAGTTATCTAAAATAGGCAACGTATTGTTACTGTTAATTACACTACCTAAAACTTGTAATTGTTTTAATAAGTACGAACTCGATACTATAAATTTCATGTCTTTTGTTTTATTTTTTGCTCTTTTCTTTAGTTTTTCTTCAACTAAGATAGGTTTTACAAATATATCGTAAACAATCTTAGTTTCGCAATTTTTTTATTAACATCTATTTGCTGTATTTTCTTTTTCGGATGTAAGTAAATACAAGCCCGAATATCAATAAAATTGCAATTGGAAGTCCGATAGTTATGAATTGTGTTATGCTGTAATTTTCGTAAACTTTTTCTTTGTCCAATAAAGGTAGTTCAACATCCTTGCTTCTAATGTTAATAAGTCCAGTGTCATCCAGCAAATAATTGATACAATTCATGATAAAATCTTTGTTGTCATACAGGTTTCCTGTGCGCTGATCGTAACCTAATTCAACCGGCTCCCTGTTTTTGTCCAATTGATTTCGGGCTAAATCGCCATCAGCAATTACAATCATTTTATTGGGTTTCCCTTTTGCTATAAAATCATTTTCCTTAAAAGGTAAAACACGATTCTCAAAAGCAGAATGAAAATTTCCTTCTAACAGAACCGAAAGCGGCAAGTTTCCTTTGTTTAAATATTCTTCCGGAGATGTTTTTTCGGTTACAATATTCAAATTAATTTCTGCCGGAGTTCCGATAACTTTTGAATATTGAGACGATTGCAGTAAGACTGTTTTTTTGATTCCGTTTTTTAAAGTATCTATTGGATTTGCAAAATCAAATTTAATTCCGCCCAGGTTTTTTACAATTGGGTGTTTGCTTGTAGGATATACCTGCGGGGCAAATTTCCATACAAAATCCTGATATTGAGTTGCGCTTCCTTGTTCTCCGGTGGCTAGTTTTATTGGACTTCCTTGTTCGTCTTTTACCAAATCAGGATTAATTCTGAATCCGTATTTAAAGAACATATCGTTCAAATTCAAATCTCTTGGGTAAGCCAGAGTTGCACCGGATTGATTGTAAAGACTGTCCATATCGGCCGCAACCTGATCGATTAACCATAAAGTTTTCCCGCCGTTCATGATAAATTGATCTAAAACCTGTTTTTCTTCATCAGAGAAACTTTCGGTTGGTTTTGAGATAATGGCTAAATCATATTTTTTTAAAGCATCTAAACTTCCGGTTGGATTTTTAGCAACAGAATCTAATGTGAAAGGTCCGATGTAATAGCTTTCGCGAATTTGCATCAGCATTTTAGCAATATGAATTTCGTTTATTTCACCGTTTCCTTTTATAATGGCAACTTTCTTTTGTTTGGCTTTTGTTATTTTATTAATAGCATCTGCAATCGAATATTCTAAATGCTGAATTGATCCAATTACTTTTTGTGTTGTCGAAGCACCCATTATGTTTTTTAATAATGGAATATTAACTTCTTTATTATCATAAACGGCGATTGCCCAAGGGAATACCATTGCCTGAGATTGTTTACCTTTATCGTCAACAGTAATATTTATTGGCGTTAATCCTTTTTGGTAAAGTGATTTTACGACTTCCATGCTTTCGTCTTCGTTTTCCATAGGATTTACAAATTCGAAAACAATATTAGCGTTATAAGCCTGAAATTCTTCTAGTAACTGTTTAGTTTCCTGCTGTAGTCGTCTAAAATCTGCAGGAAGATCGCCCTGCATATAAATCTTGATTGATAGCGGATTTTTAACCTGTTTTACAATTTGTAAAGAGGTTTCAGATAAAGTATATCGTTTGTCTTTTGTCAAATCAAATCGGTGGAAAAATAAACTTCCTAATACATTTAAAACGATTAGAACGAAAACTGTAATACCTAATGCTTTGATATTATGTTGATTGGATGCTTTCATTAGGCTTTAAATGATTTTAATTGATAAACAGTAAAAGACAAAAAGAATACGGTGATGCTTAAAAAATAAATAACATCGCGCGTATCAATAACGCCCCGGCTCATACTTTTAAAATGATCCTGCATACCAAAAGCGACAATAATATTGCTGAAACCAGGAATTAATGTTGCTAAACCTTCAAAACCAAAATAAAAAAGAAAACATAAAAAAACGGCAATGATAAAAGCAACAATTTGATTTTCTGATAGGGTAGAAGTAAAAATTCCGATAGCAGAATAGGCAGCTATTAAAAACAACAATCCGAAATAAGAACCAATTGTACTGCCCATGTCAATATTTCCTTCGGGAGAACCCAAATTCGAAATTACCTTAACATAAATAAACGTTGGAATAATAGCCAAAACAATCAGAAATAATGAACCTAAAAATTTTCCGTTTACGATTTCCCAAATTGATAATGGTTTGGTTAAAAGCAATTCAAGGGTTCCTTGTTTTTTTTCGTCTGAGAAACTTCTCATCGTTACGGCCGGAATCAGGAAAATTAAAATCCACGGCGTTAAAGTAAAAAACGGAGTCAGATCTGCATAACCGGTATTCAGTATATTGTAATCTCCTTCAAAAACCCATAAAAATAGTCCGTTGCTAATTAAGAATATAGCAATAACCAAATAGCCAATAGGAGAGCCAAAAAAAGATTTTATTTCTCTTAAAATGATTGATTTCATATGTTTTGTTTCAAGTTTTTCTTGTTTCAGGTTTCAAGTTGCTTTACTTTGAACTTTACGTTTCTAAACCTTTTATATTTTAATTATTTATATTGTTTCAAGTTTCAGGTTTCAAGTTCCAGCTTTGCGAACTTTTTGTTTTCTAAACCTTTTAAATATTTTCTTTGCGTTCTTTGCGGTTAATTCGTTCCAATCTTCACGTTACGTATGCAACTTGAAACCTGAAACTTTAAACTAAAGAAACAATTTTATCAACACTCCACGCTTCCGGTTTTGCATTGAATAGTTTTTTTGTAAAACTCCAAACAGAGTTAAAAAGTTCAGATTGTCTGTAATTTTCTAAATCAGTTTCGGTTTCCCAATAACTATAGGTAAAAAATATACATTTATCATTTTTGTCCTGATACAGTTCTAAAAAACGATTTCCTTCTGCATTTCGTATTTTGTTTTTTACAGTTTCAAAATTTTCCAAAAAATCTGGAATCTTTTCTTCGTGAAAGCTCATTTTTACTATTCGAACAAACATATAATGATTTTAAGATTGCTGATATTAGATTTTAGATTGAAAAAATCTAATAAGCGGGCAAAAATACCAATTTTGATTGTTCTTTTTATGAAAAAATAAAATATTATAAATACATATTTTTTTGGATTCTAATGTCTTATCGTATTTCAAATATAGCCCACGATTTCAACCATGTAGACATCATGTATAGATGATGCGTCCCCGCGGTTGAAACCGCGGGCTATGTCTAAAATATAAATAGAGTAATTTCTTTGATCAAAGAACAAAAGATTAAATATAATCCGTGTAAATCCGCTCAATCCGTAAAATCCGTGTGCTATTAATCTAAAATCAAGAAAACTGAATCGTAATAACATCACGATAATTCAGTCCTAACAAACTATTTGCAGAACCCACTTTTGAAGGATTGCTTCTAAAAATAGCAATTTCAAGAAATCCGGCTTCATTAAAAATAGCCAGTTTTTCGCCTTCATAGGTTTTTATTGGATATTTATCAGATGTTGCAATTGCAGAATAATTTGGTAAAATAGTTTTGATGTTTTTTGTATTCATGACAATTTCGTACGGGCGACCACGTGAGATTTCTAAAAATTGTTTTTTCGAAATATTTGTAATTACGTTTCCAAAATGATCGATATAAATTACATATCCTTTTATTGAGTTTCCATCACCGGCAACAACGGTCTGTAATTCTGTAACCTCTTTAATAGCTGTAATTTCTTTGCCAATTACATTTAATAACCCGCCTTTTGCAATATGACAGGCAACCTGAATAAAAATATCCAAATCGGTAGATTCAGCCGGAAAACGATCGTGGATATTAATGGCAACAATTTTCTCGGGAACAATTTTCTGCGTAAGCATACTTAAAATTCCGTTATCGGCACAAATAAAGTAATGATCGTTCCATTGCATGGCGATATGCTGGTTCTCTTTATTGCGTTCAATATCAACACCAATAAGGTGTACAGTTCCTTTTGGGAAACTTAAATAAGATGCTCCGATAATATAACTTGCTTCGGCAGTATTAAACGGATCTATGTCATGAGAAATGTCAATTATTTGAGCCTCTGAATATTCAGATAAAATCTTACCCTTTAGCGAACCAACAAAGTGGTCTTTTAAGCCGTAATCAGTAGTAAGGGTAATTATTGACATAATTTTGTTTATAACTATTGGTAGTTTTTAAATCTAATTTTCATTAAATTTGAGATATGCAAATCTAGTAATACTAAATGCAAATTGAAAGAAACAAAAGACAATTTGCATTTAAAGATATAAACAACCCGACAGCAATAGATTTACAAAAACAAATTTATTTTTAATTTAAAACTACCTCATTTGAACGAAAGAATAATCGAGCTCATAGACATCGCTCCAAAAGACTTTTGGGGCGCTCAGGACACTCATCTTGAAATAATTAAAAAGTATTACCCAAAGCTTAAAATTGTTGCGAGAGGTACTACTTTGAAAGCATTTGGCGAAAAAGAAGTTTTAGATGAATTTGAGAAAAGGTTTCAAAGACTAATGCTTCATTTTACGAGATACAATAACATTGACGATAATGTTATCGAACGTGTCATTATGAGTGATGGTCAGGATGAAAGAAAATCATATGATCATGACAAAATTTTAGTGCACGGTGTTGGCGGTAAAATAATTAAGGCCATGACGCCCAACCAGCAGTTACTGGTAGATACCATCAAAAAAAATGATATGGTATTTGCAGTTGGTCCCGCTGGAACAGGAAAAACGTATACAGGTGTGGCAATGGCCGTTAAAGCGCTTAAAGAGAAAGAAGTAAAAAGGATCATATTAACGCGTCCGGCGGTAGAAGCAGGAGAAAATCTTGGTTTTTTACCCGGCGATATGAAAGAAAAACTAGATCCGTACATGCAGCCTCTCTATGATGCTTTGCGCGATATGCTGCCAAATGAAAAGCTCGAAGATTACATTTTAAAAGGAATTATTCAGATTGCACCATTGGCATTTATGCGTGGGCGCACACTTGATAATGCTTTTGTAATTCTTGACGAGGCGCAAAATACAACCCACTCACAAATGAAGATGTTTTTGACCCGTATGGGAAAAAATGCAAAATTCATGATTACGGGCGATCCAGGACAGGTCGATTTACCACGCAGAACTATTTCTGGTCTGAAAGAAGCTATTTTGGTTTTAAAAGACGTTGACGGAATTGGAATTATCTATCTGGATGATAAAGATATTGTACGCCACAGATTAGTGAAAAAGGTAATCGATGCTTATAAGCAAATTGAAAACCACGATTAATACTTAATTTAAATATTTGATTTAATCGTAACTGTTTTTTTGATGTTTTAGTATTCGTTTTATACATTTTTTTAAAAATGTATAAAACGAATATTTTTTTAAGTAAAACTTTACAAGTTAAGTTAAAATTACTTATAAATTAAATTTTTTTAAATAAATAATGATTCTTCCTTTATAAATTTGCAGGTACTTTTTAGCACAATAAAAAAAGTTATGCGCCGATGAATCAGCTAGATGAATTTTATTTAAACCAGGAAGAACCTGTAAAAGGAACACTAATTGCGTTGCGGGATATTATTTTAAGAAGAGACCAAAATATTACTAATGTAATAAAATATGGGATGCCATTTTTTTACTATAAAGGTAAAATGTTTTGCTATTTATGGATAGATAAAAAACGCAAGAAACCTTATATTGGAATAGTAGAAGGATCTTATTTTAATGAATCTTTTTTAGTTCAGGATAAACGTTCACGAATGAAAATTATGCTGGTCGATTCTAATGAAGATCTGCCATTGGACAGAATCGAAATTATTTTACAAAAAGCCCTGAACTTATATAATTCAGGAGCTGTAAGGATTTAAAATAAAGATAATAGATTATTTAACCAAATAGTTAAATAAATAATAAACTTGCCCGTCTTCGGGCTTTTATGC
Source organism: Flavobacterium sp. AC274 (assembly GCF_979258275.1). NCBI lineage: Bacteria > Pseudomonadati > Bacteroidota > Flavobacteriia > Flavobacteriales > Flavobacteriaceae > Flavobacterium > Flavobacterium sp. AC274. Next base: position 3,111,628 of record NZ_OZ409852.1, read on the forward strand.
TTGGTTATCTTTGCTTAACTGTTGTTAAAATCGTAGATTTGTATATCATAAATACTTGATTTTAATATGACTTCTAAACTTAAGAATATAAAAGTTGTTGTAAGTGACTTAGACGGAACCTTACTTAACACACAGCACAGAATATCAGATTACACTAAATCAATTTTTCAGGAACTTCACAATCAAAATTATCTTATAGTTGTAGCTACAGGACGTCACCATCTTGACGCGATGGCTATTATTGAAAAACTCGAAGTACCGGTTTATTTGGTAAGTTCAAACGGAGCGAGAATTCATTCTCCGGAAAAAGAAGAATTATTTTCTTTTAATTTAGACAGCGATGTTGTAAAAGCTGCTCTAAATGTTGAAATTGATCCCGAAATTACAGTTGTTTTATTTAAAGAAAATGTTTGGCAAACAAACAAAGTAAGTGAAAAATTAAATGCTTTTCAGGAAAAATTAAACTACCGCCCTGAATTGGTCGACTATAAAAAACTAGAAGACTTTGGCGCCATTAAAATTTTCTTTTCCTGCGACAACCATGAAAAATTAGTAAAATTAAAAGATGATATTCTAGCCAATTCTTCTGAGCATTTGCATCACGCATTCAGCTTACCAACTTGTTTAGAATTTATGGATAAATCTATAGATAAGGCAGTTGCAATTGAAACTGTATTAGAAAAAGAAGGTTTTACCTTAGAACAGGTTGTTTCTTTTGGTGATGGTTTTAATGATGTTCAAATGTTGTCAGCGTCAGGAAAAGGTTTAATTATGGGGAACGCTCCGACATTATTAAAAGAAACTTTGCCTGAATTAGAAGTTATAAAAACCAATGCCGAAGATGGCGTTGCAAGATATATTTCATCTAAAATACTAAATAAAGAATTTGTAACTGATTAGTATTTAAATAATTAACCAATTGATGTATTGCTCATTGGTACTAAATCTTTAATTTTGTAAAACTTATCTTATTTTTGGATAAGTTTTTTTTGATATTAATTTAATCTGCAATACCATGAAAAATTTTTTACTTCGGGTTCAAAAAAATTGTATCTCAGGAATTATTCTTTTATTGCCATTAGTTGTGTTTTTTATGATCCTCGAGAAAGTATGGGGATTTTTTAGAAAGTACGGTGATAAATTTGCTCACTTATTGCATATAGATAAAGTCTTAGGTACAATAGGAAGTGACATTATTGGTGGAATATTTTTAATTCTATTGATTTATTTCAGTGGTTATCTAATGCAATTTTCTTTCTTAAAAAGAATAGCAGACTGGATTGATGATAAATTAATGTTTTTTTTGCCGGGTTACGAAAAAAATAAAAAGCTGGCAGAAGAAAAACTGATTAAAAAAGTAAAAAAAACAAGTACAAATTTGCCTGTTTTATTGAAGTTTGGTTCCTATTGGCAGCCCGCTTACTTAATTGAAGAAAACACAGAAGGGAATGCTGTGGTTTTTGTGCCAACTGCTCCCGCAAAAGATCAGGGACAAATTTATATTGTAAGCACTACTGATATAAAAAGACTGCCTGATATAACTTTAGGAAATTTTGATGCTTCGGTAAAAACATTAGGTAAAGGAATATTGAGTTTCAAATAGTTTCTTTTTGTATTATAAATAGCAGATAATTAATACGTTTATTGGAATATTATTTTTTTGAAGAGATTATAATTTATAAAATATCACATTTCTTGATGATCTCTGTCTTTTCATTGTGTAACTCTGTGAAATAGTTTTAAATTTGCATTCATAAAACAAAACACAACTTAAGGATAATGAGCAATACAATCACAACTACAAATTTTAATTTCCCAAATCAAAAATCAGTTTACCGAGGAAAAGTTAGAGAAGTTTATAATATTAATGATGAACTTTTGGTAATGGTGGCAACGGATAGACTTTCGGCTTTTGATGTGGTTTTACCAAAAGGAATTCCGTACAAGGGGCAAATTTTGAATCAGATTGCTACAAGATTCATGGAATTAACAGAAGATATTGTACCAAACTGGTTGATTGCAACACCAGATCCTAATGTTGCTGTAGGTCATTTATGTGAGCCTTTTAAAGTAGAAATGGTAATTCGCGGATATGTTTCTGGTCATGCTGCCCGTGAATATGCAGCAGGAAGAAGACAAATTTGCGGAGTAACTATGGCCGAAGGTTTAAAAGAAAATGATAAATTTCCTGAACCAATTATTACACCAACTACAAAGGCAGATAATGGTTCTCACGATGAAGATATTTCCCGTGAAGACATTTTAGCAAAAGGTATTGTTTCTGAAGAAGATTATATTGTTTTAGAAAAATATACACGTGATTTGTTTCAAAGAGGAACTGAAATTGCTGCAAGCCGTGGTTTAATTTTAGTTGATACTAAATACGAATTTGGAAAAACAAAAGACGGTGTAATCGTTTTAATTGATGAAATTCATACTCCTGATTCTTCTCGTTATTTTTATGCTGATGGTTATCAGGAAAGACAGGAAAAAGAAGAGGAGCAAAAACAATTATCTAAAGAGTTTGTTCGTCGCTGGTTGATTGAAAATGGTTTCCAGGGTCAGGAAGGGCAACAAATTCCGGAGATGACAGATACTTATATAGAATCTGTTTCTGAAAGATATATTGAGTTATACGAGAATATTTTAGGAGAAAAATTTGTTAAGGCAAACATTGACAATATTGATGAGCGTATTGAAAAAAACGTCGTAGAATATCTAGCTTCTAAAAAATAGTTATTTTATCTTGTCTTATAGAAATTATCTGTAAGGCAAGCTTGAGAATATTTAGCCACAGATTACATGATTAATTTGATTTTAATAATCTTTTGATCATGTAATCTGTGGCTTTTTGTTTTGTCTCTAAATCTTCAATTGTCTTTCACACTTTTTATGATTTTTTCCTTTTTATGAAGTGTATTTTAAGTTAAAATACAGATTTAAAAAACTCGCATTAATTCAATTTATTGAAAAAAATGTTAAAGAAATGCATTGAAATCAGATGTATTTTCTTTCTTTTTAGCTTTTCTTTAAAATTGACGTATTTAGATTGTTAATTTATGTTTTACTCAGTATTTATTTAGTTTTTATTTAATTCTCGAGCTTTTTTGCACTTCCTTTTGAACTAACGTTAAAAAGGTAAAGGATTGTTTGTCCATTTTCTGAAAATTTCGCGAATTATTTTTCAGAAAATATTCAATTAAGTGTAACATTTTTACTTTTGCAGCGTCTATTATATGGAAACGTCAATTAAACGCTCTTGTCATTATTAGTTTATTAATTAAACGTTAAGAATTAGTTAAAACAAAGTACCTTGCAATGCAATATACTGGAATTTAATTTACATTTGTATAGAATTTAACAACAACCCATTATCAATCAAATATTTATCAATCAATTTAACACACAAATCATTATGAAAAATTCAGTTATTTATTTAGGACTAGCTTTAGTTGCATTTGCAAATGTATCAATGGCTTCAAATCAACAAGTAGTAGTAAAACAGCCAGTTGAAGTTTCAGCTTGGGATGCAACTCCACTTAATGTTGCTGTTAGTAAAGGTGACATCGAAGTAGTTAAAAAATTTATTGAATATGGTGCTAACGTTAATGAAAAGTCAGACGATATGTCTCCTTTAATGACAGCTGCACGTTACAACAAAGTTGAAATTATTAAAGTTTTATTAGCTAGCGGCGCTCGTCCTGGTGACAAAAACGAAAAAGGATATACAGCTTTAAAATATGCACAATTATCAAATGCAACAGATGCAATCGCTCTTTTGAAAGATTTGAAATAAGAGTTTAAAAAAAGTTTGAGTTAGTATACAAAAAAGATCTTCTTTGAGCAGAGGATCTTTTTTTTGTGGTAATTTGAAATTGATTATTATCGAGTAGTTATTTACCGCAGAGTTCAAAGATTGTACTTCCTATTAGACAGAAAGTTCGCAAAGCTAAATCAATACAAAGCTTTGCGAACTTTGTGTTTTTTATAAAAGGCTAATAGTAAAAAATCTTTGTGAACTCTGCGGTAAAATTCATTTTTTTGATCTTAAAAAGCCTTAAAGCTTAAAATCAAAAAAGCACCATTAATAATAATGATGCTTTTCTTTTTTAAAACCAAGTCAAATTAATCAAACCAAATTAATTTATTTTTAAAACACTATTCAATAGGAACGTGCTTTTTTCGATTGAATACCCAAAATATAATTGGGAACACTAATAATGTTAAAACTGTTGCAGTAATTAGTCCTCCAATAATCACAATTGCCAATGGTTTTTGTGATTCAGAACCAATTCCTGTTGAAATTGCAGCTGGCATTAAACCTATTGAGGCCATAAGGGCTGTCATGACTACAGCTCTTGTTCGGGCTTTTACTCCAATAAAAATGGATTCTTCGAGAGATAGTTTTGCTTTTAGATTATGGTGGAATTCAGAAATTAGAATTACACCGTTTTGAATACAAATCCCTAATAAGGCTATGAATCCAACACCGGCAGAGATTCCAAAATTCATTCCTGTAAGATGCAAAGCCATGATTCCTCCAATAATTGCAAACGGAACATTCGCCAATACAAGTAATGAATCCTTAATATTTCCAAACAAAATAAACAGTAAAACAAAAATCCCGATTAAACTGATAGGAACCACCTGAGCCAGACGCGCACTGGCACGAACCTGATTTTCAAATTCTCCTGTCCAGCCCACAGTATATCCCTGCGGCATTTTCATTTTTGCCACTTTTGCCTGAGCTTCAGCAATTGTGCTTCCTAAATCACGATCACGAACAGAAAATTTAACTCCAATAAAACGTTTGGTATTATCTCTGTAAATAAAAGCCGGACCAGTAACGGTTTTTAGATCGCAAATTTCTTTCAATGGAATTTTGATCCCGCTAATTGTTGGAACTTTCAATTCAGCAATATCATTTTCATCTTTGCGGTATTCTTTAGAAAAACGAACCCTTACATCAAATTTCTTTTCATCTTCATATTTTTGAGTTGCTGTTTTTCCTCCAAATGCAAGTTCCAGAACAGCTTGAGCATCACTTAAAGTTACTCCATAAGCGGCCATTTTATCTCTATCAAGAATTACACTGATTTCCGGTTGTCCAACGTTTCTTAAAATTCCGGCATCTTTAATACCCGGAATATCTTTTATCTGAGCTAAAACTTCATTTGATAATTCATCAAGTTTGTCAAGATCATCACCATATATTTTTACTGCATTTGAGGCTTTAAAACCAGCAACAGACTCGGCAACATTATCGATAACAGGCTGCGAATAATTATAAGTAATTCCCTGGTGAACTTTTAATTTTTGATCCATTTCATTAATCAAATCATCCATTGTAATTTTTCGGGTCCATTCTGATTTGGGTTTCAAATCAACCTGAAGCTGTATAAAACCAAAACCATTCGGGTCAGTTCCGTCATTACTTCTTCCGGTTTGAGATAAAACTTTTTTTACTTCAGGAAAGCTTTCCAGATCTTTTCTAATCATTGCGGCTGTTTCTACACTTTGCGGTAAAGAAGTACTCATTGGCAATTCTGCTGTTACCCATAAAGCGCCTTCGTTTAATTGAGGTAAAAATTCAGTTCCTAAAAACGTAGCCGAAAAGAAAACTGCTACTAGAATAGCTGTCGAAGCGATTAAAGTTTTTACTTTATGCTTAAATGTCCAGGCAAAACTTTTACTTACTATTCGATCCCAGAAATTAACAAAAGGATTGTTTTTTTCCTTTACATTTTTATTTAAAAGTAAATGTGATAAAACCGGTACTAATGTCAAAGTAAAAAGTAACGCTCCCATTAAGGCAAAACCTAAAGTATAAGCCAACGGTGAGAACATTTTCCCTTCCACTTTCTGAAATGAGAAAATTGGAAGTAAAGCAGTTATAATGATTAATTTAGAAAAGAAAATAGCTTTCCCCATTTCTGCTCCCGTTTTTTTAATCAAACTGCCTTTTGCAATTTTATTATATGCCGTCATTCCTAATTGATGTGCACGGTGGTCCAATACCACAAATAATCCTTCGACCATTACCACCGCACCATCAATAATAATTCCGAAATCGACTGCACCCAAACTCAACAAATTGGCACTCATCCCCATCATTTTCAGGCACAAAAAGGCAAACAATAACGATAACGGAATAACAATTGAAACTGTAAAAGTTGTTCTCCAATCTGCCATAAAAAGAAACACGACACATGTTACAAGAATAATACCTTCAAATAAGTTATGCATTACTGTTTCTGTCGTGAAATTCATCAAATTATCACGGTCATAAAAAGTCTCTATTTTAATGTCTTTTGGAAGAACATTGTCATTCAAATCCTTTATTTTGGCTTTAATCAATGCCAATGTTTCCTGTGGATTCTCGCCTTTTCGCATTACAACAATTCCTTCAACGGCATCGTCATTTTTGCCTATACCGGTTTGTCCAACTCTTGGCATTGAACTTTCATAAACAGAAGCTAAGTTTTTTACTAAAATTGGATTACCGTTAGCGTCATCTACAATAATATTTTCAATGTCCTGAATGGATTTTAAAAGCCCGACACCGCGTACAACAAATGCCTGTCCATTCTTTTCGATAATATCTCCCCCAACATTTAAGTTTCCTGCATTAACAGCATTATAAACCTGAAGCGGCGTAATGTTGTATTTTGCTAATTTTATTGGATCAACACCAACTTCATAAGTTTTAGTCTGACCTCCAAAAACATTTAAATCGGCAACACCAGGAACAGAACGAAGCTGTTTATCAATAATCCAGTTTTGATAAGTTAATAACTCTCTACTATCTCGACTGTCACTTTTTACAATATATCTGAAAATTTCACCGGTTGGCCCATAAGGTGGCTGCACATCTGGTTCTACATCATCTGGTAACGATACATTTTTTAATAAGTTGTTTACCTGCAAACGTGCAAAGGTATCATCGACACCATCATCAAAAATAATTTTAATAACAGATAATCCAAACATGGTAATACTACGAACACTGGTCTTTTTTTGTACCGAGTTCATAGAGATTTCTATAGGAGAAGTAACAAAACGTTCTACCTCTTCAGCACTTTTTCCATTCCATTGTGTAATGATAATAATTTGAGTATTCGTTACATCCGGAAAAGCATCGATTGGCATATTTTTAAAAGAAATAAATCCTGCAACAGCCAGTAATCCTACCCAAAAGAAGGTAAATGCTTTATTCTTAAGCGAAAAAGCAATAATATTTCGTATGAATTTGTTCATGTCTTATTCGTTTAAAGCGCGATAAATAAATAACTCATTGTTTGTAATAACTTTCTCGTTTTCTTTCAAACCATTCGAAATGTAAGTGACATCACCAACAACACTATAGACTTCAACTTGTCTGGTTTCAATATTATGACGATCTTTAAATACCATTACGAAGTTTTTACTTTTATCAAAAACAATTGCTTTACTGGGTACGGCAATCATTGATTTTCCTTCATTATAAGATAATTTGATATTTGCATTCATATCCGGTTTTAGCATAAAATCCGGATTATGCAATTTTATGCGAGCTTGCATAGCTTTTGTTTCAGGATCAATCACGTTAAAGATTTTATCGACTTTACCTTTAAAAACTTTATCAGGATAACTTAAAGTTGTAACGTCAGCATCAATTCCTAATTTTACTTTATTAATATCGATTTCATTAATATTGGCTAATGCCCAAACTTCACTAATTTCAGCTATATCAAAAATATTTTCAGAGCGGTCGTTTCTTAAAAGCATATCCTGATTGATACTTTTTTGGATGATAAAACCACTAATTGGAGCTGTAACTTCATAAATAGATCCTGCTTTAATATTATAAATTTTATAAGTTTCCTGAATCTTGCTTAATTGAGACTGTGCTTTATTTACTTCTGATTTTGCTTCAAAAACATCACTTTCAGAATTTAATTTTCCGTCGAATAATTCCTGAGCTACTTTCAACTTATTTTTGGCCACTAATAAATCACCTTTTGCATCGATAGATTGTTTTTCAAAATCGGCAACATCAGTACTTCTAATAGTTGCCAAAACCTGACCTTTGCGAACATAGTCTCCAAGTTCTACATTTACTTTGATTACATTTCCACCAACAAGGGGATAAACGTCTATCATTTTATTATTGTCAGCTGTAATTTTTCCGTAAAAACTTAATTCATTTTTTACAGATTGTGTTTGTGCAACAGCTGTTGTAGTAGTTTTTAGCATTGCATCACTTAATGCAAAAGAAGTATTGGTTTCAGGGTTTTCAACTTCTTTTTGCAGCTTGCAATTGATAGACTGACAAGAGCAATTCCTATAATTAGTTTATATTTCATTTTATTTAGTTTTAAAATAAGTCTTTGTTGATTGTACTATTTAATTCTTCCCCGGAAAGTGCTACTCTTTTCTTTAGTTCATTTAACTGAACAGCAGCCTGATTATAACTTTCCATGAAATCTGTAAACTCCAGTAAACTGATATTTCGTTTTTGAAAATTGGTTAAAATACCGTTGTAAACAGCTTCAAAATCTGAATTTACTGTTGGTTTTATAACAATGTAGTTTTTACGGGATTCATCCCATTTGTTCCATGCCGATGTAATTTCGGTTTGCAATTGCAGATCAAAATTTTGTTTTTCGACTTTTGATTGCTCTAAAATGGTTTGGGCATATTTTATATTTCCTTTGTTTTTATTCCAAAGCGGTAAAGGAATTCCAAGTGTAAGATTAGCTTCCTTGTTAAAAGCGCCACTGCGTTGGTCATAATTTGCGCCCACAGTAATATCAGGAACAGAAAGTGATTTTTGCCATTTAACATTCAGTTCATTTACTTCGATGTCTTTTTGTTTGGCCAGATAATCAGGGCGATTTACAATGGCTTCATCCTGAAAGTTTTTAAGATCAAAAGGAATTTCTTTTAGATATTTATTAAATTCTTCTTTAGAAATTTGAGGAACTATATTTTCTTGTGAGTTCAATAATGATTTCAGGTTTCCCTGTTCTTCAATATTATTATTTACAACTTCCATTCGTTCGTTTTTAAAATTTAGATATAACGATTGCAAACGAACAAGATCTCTTAAAGGAATATTTCCTTTTTGAACCTGAACAGAATAGGAGTTGATTAAATCTTCAATATGAGTTAACTGATCGTCAGTCGTTTCAAGGCTTTTTGTATTGTAATAAACGGTATAGAAACTTTTGCGTAATTGTAGTTTTAATGTCCTTAATAAATCATTAAATTGTAGCTCGGCTAATTTCTCATTAGTTTGCGCCAATTTAATTTCATTGCGTTTTTTTCCACCTAAATAAATTAGTTGCTCGATGCCAAATGCCTTTTGTCCTTCTTTTCCAATATCAAAATATTGATTTCTTTCAGGATTGTACGCATTTAATTCTGCAGTAATTGTTGGATTTTCCCAAATTTTGGACTGAATTGTAAGTGCTTTCGAAGCATCAATATTATATTGAGATGCAAGCAGGAAAAGATTGTTTTTTAGAAATTGACTTTCGCACTCTTCTAAAGTGAATGGCTTTTGTGCGAAACCTACCGGATGTATTAAAATCAATAGTAGTATTGCAAATAACTTTTTCATTGTATCGGTTTTATTTGATACAAAGATGCTATCGTGAGACTTTAAGACACCTTAAGAAAGAACTTAAAAAGACCTTAAAAATTTAAGTTGAATGAAAAATCAACTGAAATAAGTTGGTGTTTTCAAAAGGGACATTATATATAACTTTGGCGTTATGCAGTGTTAAAATACGGTTTACAATGCGTAATCCAAGCCCAAAACCTGCAGTTCCTTTTGAGTTTTCGCCACGCATAAAAGGCTGAAAGAGATTTTTTTGTTCGTTCTCCGTTAAAGTCTTTCCAATATTAGAAATTGAAATAATAAGATCATTGTTTTCAATACTAATTTTTACAATAGCTTGTTTGTTATCAGAGTAAACACAAGCATTTTTCAGAACATTACTTATAGCGATTTCCAGCAGATTTTTATTTCCTTTTATTTCTAAAGCAGTATCCAGATTTTCATTTTCTTCCATTTCAAAAAGAATAACAAAATCAGGAAAGCTTTTATTTAAATTTTCAATAGCAGAAAATAAAATCTCATCCATTCTTTGAATTTCATAATTCTCATGATTTTTATTGTCTATTTTAGACAAAATCAATAACGAATTAATTAATTCGGTTAATTGGTTCACATCAGATAAAATAGTTTTTAAAAAGTTTTTACCTTTTATAGAAGTTGCCGAATCTTCAATAGTATTTTCAATTTGCGATGTAATTCTGGATAGGGGAGTTCTAAGCTCGTGCGAAGCGTGTGCGGTAAACTCTTTTTGTTTTTGATACGATATTTCGATGCGATCCATCATGAAATTAAATTCATTTGCAATCAAATCAATTTCATTTTTATTGCTTTTAGAAGCAATACGGGTATCAAGATTATTCTCGTTTATATTTTTAATTTTTTGATGGAATATATTTAAAGGACTCATCGCCTTTTTAACCATGAATGAAGTTAATACCCAACAAATACAAGTAAAAAAGATATAAGATATAATTAAGGTGTATCGTAAAAAAGTAATTTTCGTTTACCATAATCATCTGTTGCAGATATAAGGGCATAAAAGTCTTTGTCTTTAGTGTCATAAAAAACACCATAAACTTCATAATCGCCCTGTTGTTTAAAAAAGTTTTATTTTTCTTTAAATATTTTAAATCATCAATAGACCAGTTAATTTTCGCATCATCAATACTGCTATAAATAAGTTTAAAGTGAGAATCAAAAACCAATGTCTTTTCATCATACAATTTATTAATGGAATTTTGATCAATCATTTTCAAAAGCTGATCGTCTACTTCTTTAACGTTTACCAGTAATTTAATATTAGAAAGTGCTTTTATTTCTAATCGATCACGGAATTCTTCTTTTCTAAAATTAGAATATAAAACAAATATCAATGTAGAAGCCAACCCAAAAAGGATTGTAAATAATAAACTTACTAAAAGTGATATCCGGTTTTTTAAAGTCATTCCTGATTGCTTAAATAATAGCCGTAGCCAATTTTGGTTCGAATCAATTTTATTTCGTGGTCTTTATCTATTTTCTTTCTTAAAAAATTAATGTAAACTTCAATTGTATTCTGATTTGTTTCTATATGATAATCCCAAAGTTTTTCGGCAATAAATTGTTTAGAAAGCACTTTTCCTTTGGCATGAGCCAAAATCAAAATAAGTTTAAACTCTTTTGGGGTTAATTTAATTTCTTCGCCAGAGCGAAAAACTTTCATGTCATCTTCGAATATTTCTAAATCTTCAATAGAAATTTTTTTCTCAACCTGTTGCGGAATCTCTTTTCTTCTTAAAAGAGATGAAATTCGGGCATATAATTCTTCAAAATGAAAAGGTTTTACCAAATAATCATCAGCTCCATTATCAAAAGAAGTCAATTTATCTTCAATTTCACTAAAAGCAGTCAACATTATAATAGGTGTTTTTTTATCGACTTCCCGAATACCTTTACAAACATCGATTCCATTGATTCCGGGAACATTAATATCCAGAATTATTAAATCATATTCATACGGAAAATATTTTTTCAATAATAATGAACCATCATAATAAGGAATACACTCGAATCCTTTTAAAGTAAAGAATGTTGAGATTTCTTTAGATAAAGTAAAATCGTCTTCGAGTAGTAAAATTTTCATATTGTTTTTTTATTTGTCAATTCGGCCAATTAATAACCGAATTGACGTTTAAAATTATTTTTTATTTGAAATAAGAAAAAGTCTCATTATTTTCAATTTTCAATAAAGATTTATAAATCAATTGAATAACATTTTCAACATCTTCTTTATGAACCATTTCTACAGTAGTATGCATATAACGTAAAGGCAGCGAAATTAAAGCCGAAGCCACACCACCATTACTGTAAGCAAAAGCATCAGTATCTGTTCCAGTGGCCCTTGAAATCGCACTGCGTTGAAACGGAATTTTATTTTCTTCGGCAGTATCTATAATTAAATCTCGTAATTTATTTTGTACAGCCGGTGCATAAGCAATAACAGGGCCTTTTCCCATTTTAAGGTCGCCTTCAACCTTTTTGTCGATCATAGGAGTAGTTGTGTCATGACAAACATCAGTTACAATTGCAACATTTGGTTTAATAGTTTGTGCAATCATTTCGGCACCACGCAAACCAATCTCTTCCTGAACAGAGTTTACAATATACAACCCAAAAGGTAATTTCTTTTTATTTTCATGCAATAAACGGGCAACTTCGGCAATCATAAAACCGCCCATTCTGTTATCTATAGCGCGACAAACAAATTTATTTTCGTTTAATATCATAAATTCATCAGGATATGTAATCACACAACCTACATGAACACCCATCGCTTCAACCTGTTCTTTGTTTTCACAGCCTAAATCGATAAAAATATTACTCAGTTTTGGAGTTTCTTCCTTGTCACGCAAACGAGTATGAATTGCAGGCCATCCAAAAACTCCTTTTACAATTCCTTTTTTAGTATGAATATGAACCCTTTTAGAAGGCGCAATTTGATGATCAGAACCACCATTGCGAATTACATATAATAAACCATCATCAGTAATATAGTTTACATACCAGGAAATTTCATCAGCATGTCCTTCAATAACAACTTTAAAAGGAGCATCAGGATTAATAACTCCCACAGCAGTACCATAAGTATCCGTAATAAAAGTATCAACGTAAGGTTTTAAATAATTCATCCAAAGTTTTTGCCCTTCACTTTCATAACCAGTAGGAGAGGCATTATTTAGGTAACTTTCCAGAAAAGCAATAGAGGTATCTTTTAAGATAGATTTCGTACTCATAAAAATATTTTTGCGCTAATTTATAAATTTGGTATTAGAGTTGTATATAAATATATAATTTTACATTTAAATTATGACTCTATGAGATTTACCTACATTATTTTGTTTTTTATATCGGTTTCTTTTACAACTCAGGCTCAGGTTACTCCAAAAGAAAATCAGGAAATGGGATATATCCTTACCGAACAAGATTCTATTTTAAACGATACAATCGAGTTGCCAGAGATTATAATATCTAAAGAAAAGCTGGACCCCGAAGCGCAGAAACAATTTTTGATTCTTCAAAACAGAGTTTATAAAACCTATCCGTACGCAAAATTAGCATCAGATAGATTGACAGCATTAAATAAAGGAATGGCGCGTTTAAAAACAAATCGTGAGAAAAAGAAATATTTTAAAATTGTAGAAGATTACCTTAATAACGAATTTGAAGAACGACTTAAAAAGCTCTCTAGAAAACAAGGTCAAATTCTGGTAAAATTAATTCATCGTCAAACCGGAATTACAACATATGAATTAATTCGAACTCTAAAAAGTGGTTTCAAGGCATTTGTTTCAAATACCACGGCCAATTTATTTGACATAAGTTTAAAAACAGAATATAAGCCTTATGAAGCCAATGAAGACTATTTAATAGAAACCATTCTCGTGAGAGCATTTGAATCCGGTCGATTAATAAATCAAAAACCTGCAAATCCAGTTAATTATAATGATTTGATGGAGCATTGGGAAGAAAAGGCAAAAACACTCAATAAAAAATAATATACCTATATATAGTAATAGAATTTAATCTTTACAACCCGACAGTTTTTGAAAACCTGTCGGGTTTATTTTTTGCTACCTATATATAAGGATAAGATTCCTTAATTATATAAGTTAGTTTTATCCTGCTGAACTGAAGCTGAAACGTCACTGATTGGAATTTGGAGTTTGAAGAATTTGAAATTTAGTTTTTAGAAGGAGTTATTTCCCGCTATCCACTACAATCTTTTGTGGTGAACCCCGGCACAAAAGGATTTCCGTTACTATCGGGGCTAGGGCAGTAGTTTTCAAGAAAACATTTGGATAAAGAGAGGAAAATTCAGGAACAAAGAAGAAAACTTAGCGCCTTTGCGACTTTGCGCGAAACAAAAACCATCCCAAAACGCACTCTTGTGCCTTTTCCATCCCAATAAAAAGGAAGAAAACAAAAACCTTCGGGCCTTAGTGCCTTTGCGGCAAACCCATCCAAACCCACACAAAGCGCTACAAATCCACAAAACCCCAATCCGATCAAAAAAAACTTTGAATTGTAAAAAACGCAAAACCAGTGCTTTATAAAAAAGATTGAAATTATATAAAAAAAAGGCTTGTAAATGTAAATAAAGGTGCTACTTTTGCACCCGCAACAGCGACAGACGTTCTAAGAAATACTGACAAGCATACGGATTTTGGAAAGAAAATTTTTTTCAAAAAAAGATTCAAAAAAGCTTGTGAGATTTAAAAACAGAAGTTACATTTGCACCCCGCAAAACACGGAAAGTTCATTGACAGATTGGCAGGTAAGATGAGGAAAAAGGAAATTAAAATTTCTTAAAAAAAACTTCAAAAAACATTTGCCAGTTAGAAATAAGTTTTCTACTTTTGCACCCGCTTTGAAACACAAGCGAAACAAAATTGAAACACGTTCGTAGACATATTGAATTGACAGCCGTTTTGAGAGAGATTTCAAAACAAAAGAATAAGAGTAATGGAATCGAGAGATTTGAAAAGAACCGATAGAGAATCGTCGCATAATAATTAGTCTTGATTTAATTAAGACAAACAATATACGATGAAGAGTTTGATCCTGGCTCAGGATGAACGCTAGCGGCAGGCTTAACACATGCAAGTCGAGGGGTATGGTTCTTCGGAACCAGAGACCGGCGCACGGGTGCGTAACGCGTATGCAATCTACCTTTTACAGAGGGATAGCCCAGAGAAATTTGGATTAATACCTCATAGTATAGCAGCTTCGCATGAAGCCACTATTAAAGTCACAACGGTAAAAGATGAGCATGCGTCCCATTAGCTAGTTGGTAAGGTAACGGCTTACCAAGGCTACGATGGGTAGGGGTCCTGAGAGGGAGATCCCCCACACTGGTACTGAGACACGGACCAGACTCCTACGGGAGGCAGCAGTGAGGAATATTGGACAATGGGCGCAAGCCTGATCCAGCCATGCCGCGTGCAGGATGACGGTCCTATGGATTGTAAACTGCTTTTATACGAGAAGAAACACTCCTTCGTGAAGGAGCTTGACGGTATCGTAAGAATAAGGATCGGCTAACTCCGTGCCAGCAGCCGCGGTAATACGGAGGATCCAAGCGTTATCCGGAATCATTGGGTTTAAAGGGTCCGTAGGCGGTTTGGTAAGTCAGTGGTGAAAGCCCATCGCTCAACGGTGGAACGGCCATTGATACTGCCAGACTTGAATTATTAGGAAGTAACTAGAATATGTAGTGTAGCGGTGAAATGCTTAGAGATTACATGGAATACCAATTGCGAAGGCAGGTTACTACTAATTGATTGACGCTGATGGACGAAAGCGTGGGTAGCGAACAGGATTAGATACCCTGGTAGTCCACGCCGTAAACGATGGATACTAGCTGTTGGGAGCAATCTCAGTGGCTAAGCGAAAGTGATAAGTATCCCACCTGGGGAGTACGTTCGCAAGAATGAAACTCAAAGGAATTGACGGGGGCCCGCACAAGCGGTGGAGCATGTGGTTTAATTCGATGATACGCGAGGAACCTTACCAAGGCTTAAATGTAGATTGACCGGTTTGGAAACAGATCTTTCGCAAGACAATTTACAAGGTGCTGCATGGTTGTCGTCAGCTCGTGCCGTGAGGTGTCAGGTTAAGTCCTATAACGAGCGCAACCCCTGTTGTTAGTTGCCAGCGAGTCATGTCGGGAACTCTAACAAGACTGCCAGTGCAAACTGTGAGGAAGGTGGGGATGACGTCAAATCATCACGGCCCTTACGCCTTGGGCTACACACGTGCTACAATGGCCGGTACAGAGAGCAGCCACTGGGCGACCAGGAGCGAATCTATAAAACCGGTCACAGTTCGGATCGGAGTCTGCAACTCGACTCCGTGAAGCTGGAATCGCTAGTAATCGGATATCAGTCATGATCCGGTGAATACGTTCCCGGGCCTTGTACACACCGCCCGTCAAGCCATGGAAGCTGGGGGTGCCTGAAGTCGGTGACCGCAAGGAGCTGCCTAGGGTAAAACTGGTAACTAGGGCTAAGTCGTAACAAGGTAGCCGTACCGGAAGGTGCGGCTGGAACACCTCCTTTCTAGAGCCCCAATTGTTAGCAGTAATGCACGATGGGGAAAAAAGATGATAATTTAGAAGGTTCTGAATCACGAAGTTCAATTACTCTTGCTGTTAGTTCAAATAATAAATTTTAAGTAAAACAGAGTCTCGTAGCTCAGCTGGTTAGAGTACTACACTGATAATGTAGGGGTCGGCAGTTCGAGTCTGCCCGGGACTACTTTTTTAAGAATTTCAATTGGTAATTTAATTAAAAATTGAGAATTAAAAATTAAAAAAGACTGAAATACTTAGAAAAAAGGAAATTTTAGAAGTTGAAAGATTAAGAATCAAAAAGTTCATAATTTTTAATTCACGATTTTTAATTTTTAATTAAAATGGGGGATTAGCTCAGCTGGCTAGAGCGCCTGCCTTGCACGCAGGAGGTCAACGGTTCGACTCCGTTATTCTCCACTGATTGTCTATAAAGATAGGCAATAAAAGTTCATTGACATATTGAGATAAGAAAATAATAAAAAGTAGAAAGCGTTTTTTGTTATAGTAGCAATACAAATAACAAAAGACAAAAAAAACGGTCTTAATTAATTTTAAGATTGGTACAATAAGCAAAATAAGGGCGTATGGGGGATGCCTTGGCTCTCAGAGGCGATGAAAGGCGTGATAAGCTGCGAAAAGCTGCGGGGACGGGCACACACCGATTGATCCGCAGATACCTGAATGGGGCAACCCACTATGTTGAAGACATAGTACACCGATAGGTGGGCAAACCCGCTGAACTGAAACATCTAAGTAGGCGGAGGAGAAGAAAACAAAAGTGATTCCGTAAGTAGTGGCGAGCGAACGCGGATTAGCCCAAACCAGTGCTGTTACGGCAGTGCTGGGGTTGTAGGACCACGACATTTTATGCACAAGGAACCGGAAGTTGCTGGAAAGTGACGCCATAGAGGGTGATAGCCCCGTATGGGTAACAAGTGTAATAGATAGTGGTATCCTGAGTAGGGCGGGGCACGTGAAACCCTGTCTGAATTTGGCGGGACCATCCGCTAAGGCTAAATACTCCTGAGAGACCGATAGTGAACCAGTACCGTGAGGGAAAGGTGAAAAGAACCGTGAATAACGGAGTGAAATAGATCCTGAAACCATACGCTTACAAGCGGTCGGAGCCCTTTCGTGGGGTGACGGCGTGCCTTTTGCATAATGAGCCTACGAGTTAACGTTGCTGGCAAGGTTAAGTGGTTAAGCCACGGATCCGTAGCGAAAGCGAGTCTGAATAGGGCGCTTTAGTCAGTAGTGTTAGACGCGAAACCGTGTGATCTACCCATGGGCAGGATGAAGCGCTGGTAACACAGTGTGGAGGTCCGAACCGGTTGACGTTGAAAAGTCTTCGGATGACCTGTGGGTAGGGGTGAAAGGCCAATCAAACTCGGAAATAGCTCGTACTCCCCGAAATGCATTTAGGTGCAGCGCTGAATTAAGTTATATAGAGGTAGAGCTACTGATTGGATGCGGGGGCTTCACCGCCTACCAATTCCTGACAAACTCCGAATGCTATATAATGTTTCTCAGCAGTGAGGGCTTGGGTGCTAAGGTCCAAGTCCGAGAGGGAAAGAACCCAGACCATCAGCTAAGGTCCCCAAATATACACTAAGTTGAAAGAACGAGGTTTGTCTGCCCAGACAGCTAGGATGTTGGCTTGGAAGCAGCCATTCATTTAAAGAGTGCGTAACAGCTCACTAGTCGAGCGGACGAGCATGGATAATAATCGGGCATAAGTGTATTACCGAAGCTATGGATTTAGAGTTTACTCTAAGTGGTAGGGGAGCATTCCAGCAGGGTTGAAGGTGTATCGTAAGGTATGCTGGACTGGCTGGAAAAGAAAATGTAGGCATAAGTAACGATAATGCGGGCGAGAAACCCGCACACCGAAAAACTAAGGTTTCCACAGCTATGCTAATCAGCTGTGGGTTAGTCTGGTCCTAAGGCGAACCCGAAAGGGACAGTCGATGGCCAACGGGTTAATATTCCCGTACTACTAATTACTGTGATGGGGTGACGGAGTGATGAAAGCGCCGCGAACTGACGGAATAGTTCGTTGAAGTACCTACCTATAAGATCTGCAGGCAAATCCACAGATCTTGGGGAAATACGATAGTACTCGGAGTCTTCGGACAAAGAGATAGTGCGCCTAAGGGCTTCCAAGAAAAACCTCTAAACTTCAGGTAATTAGTACCAGTACCGTAAACCGACACAGGTAGTTGAGGAGAGAATCCTAAGGTGCTCGAGAGATTCATGGCTAAGGAATTAGGCAAAATAGACCTGTAACTTCGGGAGAAAGGTCGCCAGCGCAAGCTGGCCGCAGTGAAGAGGTCCAGGCGACTGTTTATCAAAAACACAGGGCTCTGCAAAATCGTAAGATGAAGTATAGGGCCTGACACCTGCCCGGTGCTGGAAGGTTAAGAGGAGATGTTATCTTCGGAGAAGCATTGAATTGAAGCCCCAGTAAACGGCGGCCGTAACTATAACGGTCCTAAGGTAGCGAAATTCCTTGTCGGGTAAGTTCCGACCTGCACGAATGGTGTAACGATCTGGACACTGTCTCAGCCATGAGCTCGGTGAAATTGTAGTAACGGTGAAGATGCCGTTTACCCGCAGTGGGACGAAAAGACCCTGTGCACCTTTACTATAGCTTAGTATTGACCTTGGATAAATGATGTGTAGGATAGGTTGGAGACTGTGAAGTGGCGTCGCCAGGCGTTGTGGAGTCATTGTTGAAATACAACCCTTTGTTTATCTGAGGCCTAACCCCGTTTTGCGGGGGACATTGCTTGGTGGGTAGTTTGACTGGGGTGGTCGCCTCCAAAAGAGTAACGGAGGCTTCTAAAGGTTCCCTCAGTACGCTTGGTAACCGTGCGTAGAGTGCAATGGCATAAGGGAGCTTGACTGAGAGACATACAGGTCGATCAGGTACGAAAGTAGAGCATAGTGATCCGGTGGTTCCGCATGGAAGGGCCATCGCTCAAAGGATAAAAGGTACGCCGGGGATAACAGGCTGATCTCCCCCAAGAGCTCATATCGACGGGGGGTTTGGCACCTCGATGTCGGCTCGTCACATCCTGGGGCTGGAGAAGGTCCCAAGGGTTGGGCTGTTCGCCCATTAAAGTGGCACGCGAGCTGGGTTCAGAACGTCGTGAGACAGTTCGGTCTCTATCTACTGTGGGCGTTAGAAATTTGAGTGGATCTGATTCTAGTACGAGAGGACCGAATTGGACAAACCTCTAGTGTATCTGTTGTCCCGCCAGGGGCACCGCAGAGTAGCTACGTTTGGAAGGGATAAGCGCTGAAAGCATATAAGCGCGAAACCCACCACAAGATGAGATTTCTTTTAAGGATCGTGGAAGATGACCACGTTGATAGGCTATAGATGTAAAGGCAGTAATGTCATAGTCGAGTAGTACTAATAATCCGTAAGCTTATGTACACCTTTTCTCCCGACTACGGTCGGGAGAAGAAACTTTCTAAAAAACACTTTTTTCTTTATCTCAGTATGTTAAGATATTGTTTAATTGATAATTAACAATTTATAATTGATAATTAATAATTAAAAGTTACCTCAAGTAACAACGACCTTAAGGTGGTTATTGCGGCGGGGCTCACCTCTTCCCATCCCGAACAGAGTAGTTAAGCCCGCCTGCGCAGATGGTACTGCAGTTATGTGGGAGAGTATGTCGTCGCCTTTCTTTGAAGAATCCTCATCATTTATTTGATGGGGATTTTTTGTTTTATAAATAGCTTGTTATGAGCCATATTATTATGTATTTAAAGTCTGCTCTTCTACACATTCTTATTATTAATCATAAATTATCTTTTATATCTTTATGTCAGATAAGTTAGTTTGAGTTTAAGAAAAAGTATTAATTATGAGAATGTATTTTATTGTAATATTAATGTTTGCTGGGTTGTCTTCAAATGCACAAAAACAGGATGTACAGAAAGCCATTGAATCTTTTTTTGTAGCCTTTCATCACAAAGACACAATTAAATTAAAGTCAGTTTGTTCTGATAAACTTATTTTGCAATCTATTAGTGAAAGTGTAACCAAAGGAAATAAGTTATCTGAAGAGAATATAAAGGAATTCTACAAGTCTATCGCTTCAATACCTTCTAATTTAAAATTTGAGGAGAAAATCTTGAACTATAATATCCAGATTGATGGAAGTATGGCGCATGTTTGGACTCCTTATGAATTTTATTTAAATGGTAAATTGAGCCACTCGGGAGTTAATGCTTTTACTTTATTCAAAGAAAAAGATTCATGGAAGATTATCTATTTAATTGATACCAGAAGAAAAAAATAGTTATATTACTTCTGTTAGATAGTAATGACAAGAATCTGTGATTAGACATTGTTCGCACTTTGGTTTAGGTCTGCAGGTTTCCCGTCCTAAGAAGGAGAGAGCCATTCCTATCTCTGACCATATTTTTTTGGGTAATGCCTGCATAAGATCTTTTTCAACCTTATTTCCATCTTTACTTTCTTTTATTATACCAATTCTTGGACTTACACGTATTACATGTAAATCTGCAATTATTCCTTCTGCTGGTTTGTGACTTTCTCTTAGAATCACATTTGCAGATTTTCTACCAATACCTTTTAAAGCTGTTAATTCCTTCATATTTAAAGGTATGTCTTTATCATCTTTAATAAACTTAGCAATTTCCAGAAGCCATTGTGCTTTTGTTGGATAATTCCGAACCTTACTTATATAGGGAGTAAATGTCTCTAAATCAGTTTTAGACAGACTATTTAAAGTGGGATATTTTTTGAATAAGAGTGGAGCAATTTTATTAATGTTTGCATCAGAATCTTGTGCTGATAGAACTACCATCACCAACAATTGATAGATGTTTTGATAATCCAAAGGGTGTTTTTTTCCTTTATATTTTTTCAAAAGAGGTTTTAGTTTACTTTCCCAATCAGATATTTCTCCAAATAAATCCATTTTGTTTTTCTTTAGAATTATACAATTAAAAATGTAACTAACACAAATTTAAGCACTTTAAATAAATTCTAATATCTTTTTTATCACATTTTGATTTCCAAGTATTTTTCGGTGCCCGAGACCTTCAGTAATATATAAAATCCCGTTTTTAAGTTGTTCGTGAATATGAATTCCTGCTTTTACAGGAACTTCGGGATCATCTTTGTCATGTATTACCAAAACTGGAATTTCCATTTTTTGTGCGGCTTTATATGCTGAGAAATCGTCCATTTTTACCTGATATTTCTCTTCAAACAAATTACGTAATCGTTCACTAATTTCCTGTTTTAAACTTAATTTAGCAGTAAAATCATCTAAAATATCTTGCACTATATCTCCACTACCAATTATTACTGCTTTATTTACTTGTAAACCATCTTTAATTCCATTTAGTACCGACATTCCTCCAAGTGAATGACCAATAGCAACCTCAAACGGACCGTACTGTTTCTCAATTTCTAATATTGATGCAATAAAATCAGACATGATGGTAGTTTTTCCTTTAGATTTTCCATGTGCGGGTGCATCAAAGCTAATTGTAGAATAGCCCAGTTTTAAAAGTTCATCAGCAATTTTAAATAGTTGTGTTCCTCTTCCTGACCATCCATGAACCAATAAAATTTTACGATTACTTTCTCCATATTTATAAGTTACTACACTTTTGTCAATTTTAGGAATATAGATTTTATTTTGAATGCTTTTTATATCCATTTCAAGCTCCCGTTTTGGAACTTTATGTTTTATGGGAGTTGTAAATAACCTTGCAGCATATGACGTAACTAATTTTGTTGAGATAAAAGCACAAATTTTACAGGATATAATTATAAACTGCGGAATTTTTAATGATTTAGTAGGATTAGTTATATTTTTTGTCATATCAATAAATATTTTTTTGAGGCTTAATTTTGTTTATTTTTTCCTAAATTTAAAAAACATAAAAGTAACATATTAATAAATGCTTGCTTAAAAAATAATTTGAGAATTAATTTTATTATTAGGCCTATAAAATTTTAACATGGAAATATTTCATATCAGTGCAGAATGTTATCCAATGGTAAAGGTTGGTGGTTTAGCCGATGTTGTTGGTGCATTACCTAAATATCAAGCAGCTGCGGGTAATCTTGTTAGAGTTGTGGTTCCTTTTTATGATACAAAATTTAGAAAAGAAAATAACTTTGAATGTGTTCATTGGGGAAATGTTAAATTAGGGAATTTTGATTTTCCTTTTAGTGTTTTAAAAGAAACTTCGGATAAACTCGGTTATGAATTATATCTGATAGAAATTAATGAACTATTTGACAGGCCAAATATTTATGGATATGAAGATGATATTGAGCGTTTTTTTCTTTTCAAATCGCAACATTAGATTGGCTTTTAGCCAGAAAAACAATTCCGGATGTAATAAATTGTCATGATCATCATACTGGATTAGTTCCATTTTTGCTAAAATATGCTTATAAATATGAAAGTTTAAAAAGTGTAAGAACGGTAATTACAATTCATAACGGTTTATATCAAGGTTGGTTTGGTTTTGATAAACTACATTATTTACCTGAGTTCGATTTAATTCATGTTGGCTTTCTGGAATGGGGAAGTTCTTTGAATTCATTGGCTGTTGGAGTTAAATGCGCACATGCTGTTACGACGGTGTCTCCGAGTTATTTAAACGAAATAAACTATTCAGCAAATGGCTTAGAGTCTTTATTTAATTCGGTTCAAAGTAAATCAAAAGGTATTTTAAACGGAATTGACATAGAAGTTTGGGATCCTTCTAAAGACAAGATGATTGTAAAAAATTATTCGATTGATAGTTTTGAAGTTGGAAAACAAATGAACAAGGAAAACTTGTGTGAGCAATTTGAATTAGATCCCGGAAAACCTCTTTTTAGTTTTATTGGGCGTTTATTTGAGGAAAAAGGAGGAGATTTATTGCCTCAGGCTTCGGCATTGGCCTTGTCGGAAAATTTTGAGAATATCAATATTTTGATTTTGGGTTCTGGAAATTCCCTAATTGAAGAACAATTAATGCAGCTACGGAATGATTATAAGGGAAATTACAATGTTTTCATTGGTTATAATGAAGAATTAGCACATCTGATTTATGCAGGTTCAGATTATATTTTAATGCCTTCAAGAGTTGAGCCATGTGGATTAAATCAAATGTATGCGTTGCGTTATGGAACAATTCCGATTGTCAGGAGAACGGGAGGTCTGCGTGATACTGTAGTTGATTTTGGCGATAATGGTAACGGGATTTGTCATGATCAGGCCTCGGTTGGTGATATTTGTTATTCTATAAATCGTGCTGTAAAATTATACGATGATAAAATAAATTTCAATAAAGTTATAAAAACAGGAATGACCATTGATCATTCCTGGGAAAGAGTTTGCCAAGAATATATCGAGATATACAACCTAATAATTGAGAAAAATGAAATTTAAAAAGAAAAATGTCGTTGCCATTATTTTAGGAGGAGGACAAGGTTCCCGCTTGTTTCCATTAACAGAAACGAGATCAAAACCTGCAGTACCAATTGGAGGAAAATATAGATTGGTGGATATTCCAATTTCAAATTGTATCAATTCAGATATTTTCAAAATATTTGTCCTGACACAGTTCAACTCTGCTTCTTTGAATGCTCACATCAAAAACACTTTTAATTTCAGTATTTTTAGTCAGTCATTTGTTGATATTTTGGCAGCAGAACAAACACCTGATAACCCAACATGGTTTCAGGGAACTGCAGATGCAGTTCGACAATGTATGTCGCATTTTCAAAAGCATGAATTTGATCATGCTTTAATCCTATCCGGAGATCAATTATATCAAATGGATTTTAACGAAATGTTAGAAGCGCATATTGCTGCAGATGCTGCGATATCTATTGCGACTTTACCTGTAAATGCCAAAGATGCTCCTGAATTTGGTATTCTTAAAACCAATCACGAGAATTGTGTTGAAGCTTTTATAGAAAAACCAGATGCATCTTTATTGCCTGAATGGGAATCTGAGGTAAGTGAACAAATGCAGGAAAAAGGTAAAAAGTATTTAGCATCAATGGGGATTTACATTTTTAATAAACAATTGCTGGAAGATTTAATGTCTGATACTGAAACGAAAGATTTTGGAAAAGAAATTATACCGCAAGCCGTTGGAAAACATAAAATTCTAAGTTATCAATATGAAGGATATTGGACGGATATAGGAAATATTGAATCATTTTTTGAAGCTAATATTGGTCTAACTGCTGATATTCCGGAATTCAATTTGTTTGATAATGAGAATAAAATTTTTACAAGACCAAGATTGTTACCGCCATCAAAATTTAGAAATTCAATTATAAATCAATCATTGATTTCTGAAGGCTGTATTATTAATGCCAAAGAAATAATAAGTTCTGTAATTGGTATTCGTTCCAGAATTGGTACAGGAACTGTGTTGCAAAACTGTTATGTGATGGGGAATGATTTTTACCAGGATCTTGATGAAATGAATCATGAAAGTACTATTAATAAAATCCATATTGGAATTGGGGATAATTGTTTTATAAGCAATGCTTTAATAGATAAAAATGTCCGCATAGGAAATAATGTTCACATAAGCGGAGGAAAACATTTAGATAATTTTACCAACGAATTATACAGCATAAAAGATGGAATTGTAGTTATTAAAAAAGGCGCAATTCTCTCAGATAATTTCAGAATTGAATAAAAATTCAAAATTAATTATTGCCTTAAAAACCAAATATGTCTAAAGTAATCACGCATTCTTTATTTACTGATTTTGATATTGATTTATTCAAAGCAGGAAAGCACTTCCAATTATATGAAAAATTAGGAGCACATTTAATTGAAGTCAATGGAGAAAAAGGTGTTTATTTTGCCGTTTGGGCTCCAACCGCGCAATCAGTTTCTGTTGT
The DNA here is from genome assembly GCF_979258275.1 of Flavobacterium sp. AC274. Taxonomy (NCBI): domain Bacteria; kingdom Pseudomonadati; phylum Bacteroidota; class Flavobacteriia; order Flavobacteriales; family Flavobacteriaceae; genus Flavobacterium; species Flavobacterium sp. AC274. The sequence goes on from NZ_OZ409852.1 coordinate 3,136,765, forward strand.
TGGTGATTTTAATTATTGGACACAAGGAGAACATTTATTGCAAGTTCGATGGGATTCTTCCGGAATTTGGGAAGGATTTATTCCATATATAGAAAAAGGAGCACTTTATAAATATAAAATTCAATCTAATATTGATGGCGTTGTAACCGAAAAAGCAGATCCTTTTGCTTTATATTGTGAAAAACCACCTCACACGGCTTCGGTTGTCTGGGACTTGGATTATAACTGGAAAGACGAAAACTGGATGAAATCACGTCAGGAAAGTAATAAGCTGGATAAGCCTTATTCTGTATATGAGGTTCATTTAGGATCTTGGAAAAGAGGTGATCAAAATCGGTTTTTAACCTATTTAGAGCTTGCGGATGATTTGGTTAATTATGTAAAAGAAACCGGATTTACACATGTTGAATTTATGCCAATTATGGAATATCCTTACGATCCGTCATGGGGATATCAATTAACTGGATATTTTGCGCCAACTTCCCGTTTTGGAAAACCTCAGGATTTTATGGTTTTGGTTGATAAGCTGCATCAGGCTGGAATTGGCGTTATTTTAGACTGGGTTCCATCACATTTTCCGGATGATGCACACGGTTTAGGCTTTTTTGACGGATCACATTTATACGAACATCCTGATCGTAGAAAAGGCTATCATCCGGATTGGAAAAGTTTGGTTTTTAATTATGGTAGAAATGAAGTTCGTGCTTTCTTAATAAGTAATGCTGTTTTTTGGCTGCAAAATTATCATGCTGATGGCTTAAGGGTTGACGCTGTAGCTTCGATGTTATATCTTGATTATTCGAGAAATGAAGGTGAATGGGAACCTAATATTTATGGGGGAAGAGAGAATCTAGATACTATAAGCTTTCTCAAAGAATTTAACGAAGTTATCTATGCTAATTTTGACGGAGTTCAAACTATTGCAGAAGAAAGTACTTCTTTTCCAATGGTATCGAGACCAACTTTTACCGGAGGTTTAGGTTTTGGAATGAAATGGATGATGGGCTGGATGCACGATACTTTAAAATATTTTCAGAAAGAAACCGTCTATCGCAAATACCACCAAAATGATTTGACATTTTCGATGACGTATGCTTTTACCGAAAATTTTATGTTGCCATTTTCACATGATGAAGTGGTTTACGGAAAAAAATCTATTGCTAATAAAATGCCGGGTGACGAATGGCAAAAGTTTGCCAATTTACGTTTGTTATACGGTTATATGTTTACACATCCCGGAACTAAACTATTGTTTATGGGGTCAGAATTTGGACAAAGTGATGAATGGAATTTCGAGAAAAGTTTAGATTGGCATTTACTTCAATATGATTATCATTTGGGTATAAAAAAGATAATCACAGATTTGAATCATTTATATAAAACTCATCCTGCATTATATGAAAAACAGTTTACTGGCGAAGGTTTTGAATGGATAAATTATTCAGATCATCAAAATGCCGTTTTGTCTTATATCAGAAAAGGAAATAACGAGAAAGAAAATGTAATTGTTGTTTGTAATTTCACGCAAGTGATAAGAGAAAATTATAGAATCGGAATTCCGCAAAAAGGAAAATTAAAAGAAATTTTTAATAGCGATTCAATTATATATGGCGGAAGTGGAGTAGGGAATTCAGAAACATTAAAAGTTCAAACTGTTTCCTATGATGGAAGAGATTATTCTGTAGAATTAACTTTACCTCCCTTAAGCGTTACAGTTTATTCCTTTCAATAAAAATTCAATCTTTATTTCGCAATGCAATTTTATCAGTTTTGTATCCTTAAATTATCGATTTACTGATTTTTTGAGATGTAATTTGATAGTCATTCAGAAAAATCGTTTTCGTGAATAATCCTTTTATTCAGAGAGGCTTATCAAGTTTTTTTGTATGTTTGAGATAAAGATTGGAGTTATATAATTAATTCATTTAGCGTATGATTACAAATACAGCACTAGAGTATAAAGGCGATTTATATCCATCAAAAATTGTTTCGCATGAACATGAAGGAGATACCATCTTTTTTCATACAGACAATAAAGTAATCTTAAAAGTCACTATTCTTCGAGACAGTTTAATTCGATTTAGATTTACTACAAAAGGTTATTTCAGTAATGACTTTTCATACGCAATAGATAAAACACAATTGCATGGTTATAATTTTTTAGAATTAACCGAAGAGGAAACTTATTTTCAAATAAGAACCAGTAAAGTAAAGTGTAAAATTCAAAAACAGGATCTTCGTTTGTCTATTTATGACCTCAATGATTTTCTAATTCTTGAAGATGAGCTTGGTTTTCATTGGGAAGAAAGTTATGAATATGGCGGAAATATCGTAAAAATGAGTAAATCATCCAAAGATGGAGAATGTTTTTACGGTCTTGGCGACAAAGCCACACAAATGAATTTAAAAGGCAAAAGATTAGAAAATTTTGCGACAGATCAGTACGCTTTTCACAAAGAACAAGATCCATTGTATAAAGTTGTTCCTTTTTACATTGGTTTACATAACAAACAATCATACGGGATATTCTTTGATAATACCTTTAGAACTTTCTTTGACTTTTGTCAGGAAAGAAGAAATGTAGCCAGTTTTTGGGCCGAAGGTGGTGAAATGAACTACTACTTTATTTATGGCCCACAAATGCAGGATGTTGTTACAACTTATACTGATTTAACAGGTAAACCAGAATTACCGCCACTTTGGGTTTTGGGTTACCATCAATGCAAATGGAGTTATTATCCGGAAAGCAAAGTAAAAGAAATCACTTCAAAATTTCGAGAATTAAAAATCCCCTGTGATGCTATTTATCTGGATATCGATTATATGGAAGGTTTTCGATGTTTTACCTGGAGTAGTGAATATTTTCCCGACCCAAAACGAATGATTGCAGAATTAGCCGAAGATGGTTTTAAAACAATTGTAATCATCGATCCGGGAATTAAAATTGATAAAAATTATTGGGTTTACCAGGAAGCTCTTGAAAAAGATTATTTCTGTAAAAGAGCAGATGGACCTTACATGAAAGGAAAAGTCTGGCCGGGAGAATGTAATTTTCCGGATTATACAAATCCAGTAGTGAGAGAATGGTGGGCGGGCTTATTTAAAGAATTAATTTCGGACTTTGGTGTAAAAGGGGTTTGGAATGATATGAACGAACCAGCAGTTATGGAAGTTCCAAATAAAACGTTTCCAATGGATGTACGTCATATGTACGATGGTAATCCTTGTAGCCATAGAAAAGCACACAACATTTATGGTACACAAATGGCCCGTGCCACTTATCATGGAGTAAAGCGTTTTGCATATCCTAAACGTCCATTTGTAATTACAAGATCGGCGTATTCAGGTGCGCAGCGTTATACATCATCATGGACAGGTGATAACGTAGCAACTTGGGAACATTTATGGATTGCCAATATTCAGGTACAAAGAATGTGTATTTCAGGAATGGGCTTTACAGGTTCTGATATTGGTGGATTTGCAGAACAGCCAACAGGAGAATTATATGCACGCTGGATTCAGTTGGGTGTTTTTCATCCTTTTTGCAGAACACATTCTTCCGGAGATCACGGCAATCAGGAACCATGGGCTTTTGATGAAGAAGTGATCAATATTACCCGAAAATTTGTGAGTTTACGTTATCAGTTATTACCTTATTTGTATACCATGTTTTGGCAATATATAGAAGAAGGTATCCCAATGCTGAAACCATTGGTTTACTACGATCAGGATGATACCCAGACACATTATCGTAACGATGAATTTATCTTCGGAAATCAAATATTAGTTTGCCCAATTCTTGAACCTAATTCTTTAGGAAGACGTATGTATATTCCAAGAGGAGAATGGTACAATTACTGGACAAATGAGTTTACAACCGGCGGACGAGAAGTTTGGATCGATACCAAATTTGATGAAATTCCCGTTTTTGTAAAAGCAGGAGCAATTATCCCGAAATATCCTGTACAGCAATATGTAGGTGAACTTGAATTTGATGAATTAACGCTGGATTTATATTATAAAAATGGTAAGGAAAAATCAGTAGTTTACGAAGATGCACAAGATGGTTACGATTATAAAAAAGGCCGATACAGCTTTTTATCTTTTAGAACCATCGGAAAAGAAAAAGAACTTATTATTCAATTGCATAAAGAAGGAAAATACGATACACCTTATAGTAGATATAAAATTAATTTAATTGGATTACCATTCAAAGTAACTGAAATAGAGATTGATAACGAAAAAGTAGAATTTGATAGTGAAAGATTCGAAGAAAATCATTTCCTGATTATTGATAAAGAATTTGCGGAATTACACATTATCGGACAATAATAATAATTATGATACGTTTCGTTTTAATTATATAAAAATACCTATTAAAAATAATCGTATTTTTATTTTATATTAAAATCTATGACCATGAAAAATTACTTTTTCTTAACCGCCTTTGCGGCGCTTTTACTAGCTGCATGTGCGACAAATCCTGTAACAGGAAAATCGACTCTTAACTTTGTATCAAACAGTGAGTTATTTCCAACTTCATTTCAACAATACAATGCTTTTATTGCAGAAAATAAAGTTATAACAGGAACTGCAGATGCTAAAAAAGTAGATCTTGTGGGCAGTAAAATTAAAGCTGCTGCAGAAAGATACTTAACTTTTTTAGGACAAACGCAATATTTAAAAGATTACCGTTGGGAATACAAATTGGTAGAAAATAAAGAAGTAAATGCCTGGTGTTTACCAGGAGGTAAAATCGTGGTTTATTCAGGAATTTTGCCAATCACTCAGGATGAATCAGGTTTGGCAACTGTTATGGGACATGAAGTTTCTCACGCATTGGCTAATCACGGAGCACAAAGAATGAGTGCAGCACAATTGCAGCAAATTGGAGGAGTTGCTTTGGATGCTGCAACAAGCGGTAAATCTGAGTCAACAAGAGCCATATTTTCGCAAGCTTACGGAGTTGGTTCTGAAGTAGGAGTAATGCTTCCATTTAGCAGAAGCAATGAAAGTGAAGCCGATAAAATTGGTTTGACACTTATGGCAATTGCAGGTTACAATCCCGATGATTCAATTGCATTTTGGAGCAGAATGTCGGCTAAATCTGGTGGATCGGGAACTCCTGAATTTATGAGTACACACCCTTCTGACGCAACAAGAATTGCAAATTTAAAAGCATTAATTCCTGATGCAAGGGCGACAGCTGCAAAAGTTGGTGTTATCAGATAAACAATATTTCCTAATATCAAAAAATTATAAAAGCTATTCTTTCAGAGTAGCTTTTTTTTGTATTTGTCAATAAGTCAATTAATTGCGATTAAATAATAATTTAATAATGTACGATTTATGAATATTATATCCAATTATAGAAAAAAAGAAATAATTTAGCAACCAAATTCATAAATATGGCAGATTTAAACAAAGGAGATAAAAAATTATTAAATGCATGGGCTTTTTACGATTGGGCAAATTCAGTTTATCCATTAGTTATTTCATCGGCCGTTTTTCCAATTTTTTACGAAGCATTATTTTCAGACAAAGATCATTATATAGATGTTTTCGGAATGAATCTTAAAAATTCTGCTTTAATCAGTTTTATTACAGCTGCAGCATTTTTGGTTGTTGCTTTTATTTCGCCATTATTATCTGGTATTGCTGATTATGTGGGGAATAAAAAAACATTTATGAAATTCTTTTGCTATATGGGAGCTTTGTCCTGTATGGGTTTATATTGGTTTAACCTTGAAAACATATACATCGGCTTACTTTTTTACTTTTTGGGATTGATTGGTTTTTGGGGAAGTTTGGTTTTTTATAATTCCTACCTGCCTGATATTGCTTTTCCTGAACAGCAAGATAAATTAAGTGCCAAAGGATATTCTTTAGGATATATAGGAAGTGTTATTTTAATGATTGTTAATCTTGCGATGATCATGAAACCGAAAATTTTTGGCATAACAGGGACTGAAGGCGAAGCTGCTATGAAAGCAATGCGCTATTCATTTTTAATGGTTGGAATTTGGTGGATTGGCTTTAGTCAATATACTTATTATTATTTACCAAAAGGAAATAAAAAAGAAGATCAAAAAGTAAATAAAGATGTAATCTTTAATGGTTTTAAAGAATTAAAAAAAGTATGGAAATTACTGGAAGAAAACATCTCCTTAAAAAGATATTTGAGCAGTTATTTTGTTTACAGTATGGCTGTACAGACCGTTATGATTGCAGCAACCTACTTTGGTGCTCAGGAAATTGACTGGCCATCTCAGGCTGATAGCACAAAAGGTTTAATTATTTGTATTTTATTAATACAGTTAGTAGCTGTTATTGGAGCCGTTCTAACTTCAAAAGCTTCTGCAAAATATGGCAATATTCCAACCCTAATTGTAATAAATTCTATTTGGGTAATTTTTTGTGTTATTGTTTATTTTATCTGGCTGCCAATACATTTTTATGCGATGGCTACATTGGCAGGATTTGTAATGGGAGGAGTTCAGGCCTTATCACGATCTACTTATTCTAAATTATTACCGGAATCTGATGATACAGCATCTTTTTTTAGTTTTTATGATGTTGCCGAAAAAATAGGAATCGTAATTGGAATGTGTGTTTACGGCGCCATTGATCAAATTACCGGAAGCCCCAGATATGCAATTGTAGTATTAGGAATATTTTTTACAGTAGGTATTTTATTATTACGAAGAGTGCCAAAAAAAGGCGTTTTAAATTAATAAAACACCTGACTTAGTTTTGTTATTTAAGTAGAAAATTTATAGAAAAAGCTCAATACTAAAAAGGATGATTTTGTTCGTTTTAAAACGGATTGATGATTGTAATATATTTAGTATTGAGCTTTTTTTGAATTAACCTTTTGTAATATTTCCTGATCCGGAAACTTTTACGTCACGTTTTTCAGGGTTTCCAAAATATTTAATATTTCCTGAACCCGCAACTCTGGCAGTTAAACTTCCTTCGCAGTTTACAGTACTGTTTCCAGAACCTGAAACATTGGCTTCAACAGTTTTTGATTTTAAATCTGAAGCATTTACATTTCCTGATCCCGCAAGTTTTGAAGTAAATTTATCTGCAGAACCTTTTAGAGTAACATCTCCGGAACCACTTAAACTCAACTCAAAATCATTTGAATTAACGTTTAAATTAACGTTTCCTGAACCTGCCAGTTTCGCAGCAAAAGTCTCGCTTTTAATTTGATCTTTTGTTTTTAAATCTCCTGAACCAGAAAGACTTACCGCAGAAATTTTTTCGAACGGAACCGTAATTTCAATTTTGTGTCCGGAACTTGGTCGGATATTTATTGTTTTATCAACATAAATTTTCAAGGCATTATCTTCAACTTCAACTTTTATAGCAGATAGTAAATTTTCTTCTCCCTTAATAGTAATTTTTCCTTCTTTTCCTGCTACAAGATTTACATCAAAAGAACCACCAACTTTAATAGCATCATAATCACCAGTGTTTCTGGTTTCGGTTACCACTTTGCCATTGCCTTTTATTTTATTTTTGTCATTAGATGACCACTGTGCATGAGCAATAAAGCTCACTAAAAATACACCACAAACTAATAATTGAATTGATTTTTTCATTGTTTTGATTTTTGATTATTGTTTTTTGATTAATGACACGCTGCCGTAATTTGAATTGACTACCACTTTATTCTGACCTTTTTTCTTGTTGAAACCACTTATTCTTTTACTGGTGCTTTTGCTTTCAGTAACAGAAACATCCAGAGAATTATCGCTTTTGATATTTCCGTATCTCGTATTAATATCAAAATCAAAAGAGTAATTAGTGTCATACCCCAAGGCTACATCAGAATAAGTTGAGTTAATGTTGACATTATTAGCCTTATCTGTTATTGTTGATATATTTATTTTGCTGTAATTGGTATCCAGATTGACACTATTTGAAATTTCGGCAATATTAACCGTCAGATAATTTCCAGATCCTGAGAATGAATTTATCTTTTGAAACCTAAAGTTCCCGTAATTACAATCGTATTTTATATTTTGTCCTTCGGAAATAACCAAATCTGTATAATTTGTATCTAAATTTAAATTACCCGAATCAACGATTTTCAAACCAGAATAACGAGCTTCAATAGTTCCGTTTTTGATATAGTCAATAGTTGAGTTTTGGCAATATTCAATATGAACACGATTATTGGATCCGTTTAGCTTTCCTAAATTAACTTTACCGTATTTGCACGAAATATCAGTTGTAGATTCTAAACTCAGAATTGTAATATTACCGTACTTATTATCCAGCTTTACAGTTCCGTTTTTCGGAATTTTAATCACATAATTGATTTCAAAGCTATTGCTGCTTCCACCACTTTTTATAGAAGAATTTCCAAGTTTGGTAATCGCAGAAACCAATCCTTTTAAGGCAGTTATATCAATATCAATACTATTTAGTCTTTCATTTACCCAGTTTTCATTTCCTCCCGTTACTTTTATAGTAATATCAAGATCAATTTTATCTTCATCCCAGGTACTTACAGTAATGTTTCCGTATTTATTTTCGATATCGATTCCTGCATTAGAATTTACGATATACGTTTTTTTGATGTTTTTTTGTTTTGAAATTACCGTATCATCATTTGAAAACCCTAAAAAAGGAAGCAAGATGAATAAAATAAGTATGTTATAATGTTTTTTCATGAGTTGTGTTTTTTAAATTTTCATTTTCTTCGATACGCTGCAAAACCGTCTGTAAAAAGGAGATTCTGGTTTGCAGATTGCTAATCATCGCATAAATGATTTGTTTGTTTTCACCGTTTTTCTGAACTTCTTTTATGATTTTTTCATAATCAGCATCAAAAACTTTCATTTGTTTTAAAGCATCATTTATGATTTGTTCATTTTCAGGCGAGCTCTTTTCTTTTAATTTAACAAGTTCATTTTCGATTAAAATATTAAAAATAGAATCTGTGCGTTTGGTTTCCTGCGATGCAAATTTGAATTCTTTAGGTTTTTCGTTATTGTTATACAAAACAGAAATCCCTAATAATAAAGCTATCGAAGCCGCAATGGCCCAACCGGCATAATTTTTTTCTGTGGCTGTTTTTTATTTAATTTATTCAAAAAATCTACCTGATGATCAGAACTCATTTCGTGAACATCCCATTGATTCTCCAATTTTTTAAATAACTCGTCTAAATTGTCATTTTCCTTTTTCATATATCCTCTAATTTTTTTCGTAAATTTTCTTTAGCTCTGCTTAACGTAGTTCTGCAATTTGCATAACTAATGTTTAAGATTTCACTAATCTCTTCCTGATCATAACCTTCAATATAAAAAAGCGTCAAAACCATTCGATAATTATCTTTTAAACCTGAAATAGCGTCTAAAACTTGTTTCACTTTAAGTGAATTTAAATCGATATTTTCAGAAAAAAAATCATCATTTTCTTCTATTTTATAAAGTGTTTTATTCAGGTCATCCATTTGGAAAGCATTATTTTTTTTATAAAAATCAATACTATAATTAATAATGATTTTTTTAAGCCAGGCTCCAAATGCAACTTCTTGTTTATAATCGTTAATTTTTGTAAAAGCTTTCAGGAAACCTTCCTGCATGACGTCTTGTGCAAAATGTTCGTCTTTTACAATTCTGTAAGCTACATTGTACATAGCTTTACAGTAACGATTGTAAATTTCAAATTGCGCCTTTTGATTATTTAATTTGCAAAGCGCAATTAATTCTTCGATATTTTGATTAGTTATATTCAAGTAATGGTTGCTAGTTTTTTATAATGACTTTGCTTTTTTTGGTTTGTTACAGTTTTGATTATTTTTTTAAAATATTTTAAGTCTATTTCGATAGTAGTTCTTAAAACATACTTTATTTTCATAAGGATTAAGTTTAAAATGCTGAAATATAATACATTACGGAATTGTTTGTTTTGAGGAATTAGTTTGTTAAAAAAATGCTAAAAAAATCGTTTTTTATGTTAATTTTGGAGCACTAAAAACAAATTTAACCATGAGAAAAATTAAAAGTATTGCTTTATTGGCATTATTGATGTCAAGTTCGTTATTTATTTCTTGTTCGAATGATTCGGATAATGAGGACACTGCAGAAGCTTCAACAGGAGATTATTGGCCTACGGCAGTTAATAACCAATGGGTTATGGATCAAAACGGAACAGAAAGTACAATGAAAATTGTTAGTTCAGAAAAAGTAAATGACGACACTTACTTTAAATTCAATCAGTTTTCACTTGCTCAGGATGAAGGAGAAGGAAGCGCTACTGCTGCCATCAAAAAAGTTAAAGGAGATTATTACATTAAAATCGCTGATGTGATATACAATGCAAATGGTATTACAGGTAAAACAAGTGGTTATGAATTCGTTTTCTTTAAAGATTATTTAGAAGTAAATAAAACCTGGACAGGAAGTTATACACAAGAAACTTCATTTGATTTCCCGGGTGTTCCTGTAATAAAATTAAATGTTAACTATACAGGTACAATTTTAGAAAAAGGTGCAACAGCAACAGTTAATAGTGTTTCATATAAGGATGTAATTAAATTTAAATTTCTTATGGAAACAAAAATGGAAGGACAAACCGCAAGTTCTGTAACTGTAGACTATTGGGTTGCCAAAGATGTTGGTATAATTAAAATGACTTCTGGAAGTACAGTAAGCGAATTAGTTTCTTATTCTTTAAAATAATTAGAGTAACTATAATAAAACAAAAACCCGAAATTACTTTCGGGTTTTTTTATATCCAGGATTTTATAAAAGATAAATAAGGAAGAAAAGATAAATTTCAAAACTGACTATTTTGCATTTGGCACAATGATTGTCTATTTTTATGGCCTACGTTGTAAACGAAACACTTATTACACTTTTAACAAAAACTGTTGTATTTAAGGTTAACTTTGCAGTTAGAATTTAACTTTTAATGACAAAACGACTTATATAATATTATGTCAAATCATAAAATACTTACTATTGACAATCTGTCACTTCAAGAATTTGATTCAGAAGCAGAATTAATTCCATTATTAACTCCGGAAGACGAAGAGGAAATGAACAATGAAGAACTTCCGCTTTCGTTACCAATTTTACCTTTACGTAATACCGTTTTATTTCCGGGTGTCGTTATTCCGATTTCTGCAGGAAGAGATAAATCAATAAAACTAATTAATGATGCAAATGCCGGTGGAAAAATCATCGGAGTTGTTTCTCAAATTAATGAAGAAGACGAAGATCCATCAAAAGATGACATTCATAAAATAGGAACTGTAGCCAGAATTCTACGCGTTTTGAAAATGCCTGACGGAAATGTTACGGTTATTTTGCAAGGAAAAAAACGTTTCGAAATTGACCAGGTTGTTTCAGAAGAACCTTATTTGACAGCAACTATTAAAGAAGTTGAAGAAAAACGTCCTGAAGAAAATGACAGTGAATTTACGGCCATTTTAGATTCTGTAAAAGAATTGGCTATTCAAATTATAAAAGAAAGTCCAAACATTCCTTCAGAAGCAACTTTTGCGATTAAAAACATTGAAAGCCAATCGTTTTTGATCAATTTTGTTTCTTCAAACATGAATTTATCGGTAAAAGAAAAGCAAGATTTATTATCGATAAACGGATTAAAAGAACGTGCGCTTGAAACTTTGCGTTACATGAATGTTGAGCTGCAAAAATTAGAATTGAAGAATGACATTCAGTCAAAAGTTCGTTTTGATTTAGATCAGCAGCAACGTGAGTATTTTCTTCACCAGCAAATGAAAACCATTCAGGAAGAATTGGGAGGCGTTTCGCAAGAGGAAGAAATGGACGAAATGGGACTGAAAGCGAAAACCAAAAAGTGGGATGAAAAAACGCAAAAACACTTCGAAAAAGAATTGTCTAAAATGCGTAGAATGAATCCGCAATCGCCGGATTTTGGTATTCAAAGAAATTATCTTGAGTTATTTTTAGAATTGCCATGGGGCGAATATTCTAAAGATAAATTTGATTTGAAATTTGCCCAGAAAATATTAGATAAAGATCATTTTGGACTTGAAGAAGTGAAGAAAAGAATGATCGAACATTTGGCTGTATTGAAACTTCGTAACGATATGAAATCGCCAATTATTTGTTTAACAGGACCTCCGGGAGTTGGTAAAACGTCTATTGGTCGTTCTGTTGCAGAAGCTTTGGGACGTGAATATGTTCGTATTTCCTTGGGTGGTTTACGTGACGAAGCAGAAATTCGCGGACACAGAAAAACCTATATTGGCGCCATGCCAGGTCGAATCATACAAAGTTTGAAAAAAGCCGGAACATCAAATCCTGTTTTTATTTTAGATGAAATAGATAAATTATCAAGTGGAAATAGCGGCGATCCGTCTTCAGCTTTATTGGAAGTTTTAGATCCGGAACAAAACAATGCTTTTTATGATAATTTCCTTGAAATGGGTTATGATTTATCCAAAGTTATGTTTATTGCTACTTCAAACAATATGTCGGCGATTCAGCCAGCATTGCGTGACAGAATGGAAGTAATTAAAATGTCAGGTTATACAATTGAAGAAAAAGTTGAAATAGCAAAAAGACACTTATTTCCAAAACAATTAGAAGCACACGGATTAACTTCGAAAGATCTGACAATTGGAAAAAAACAATTAGAGAAAATCGTAGAAGGTTATACACGTGAATCTGGTGTACGTAATCTGGAAACAAAAATCGCTCAGGTTATTCGTAACGCGGCAAAAGCTGTTGCTATGGAAGAGGAGTACAACAAAAAAGTTACAGATGAAGATATTGTAACTGTTTTGGGTGTGCCAAGATTAGAGCGCGATAAATATGAAAATAATGATGTTGCCGGAGTTGTTACAGGTCTTGCCTGGACAAGTGTTGGCGGGGATATTTTATTTATAGAATCTTTAATTTCTGAAGGTAAAGGTGCTTTAACAATTACCGGAAACTTAGGAAATGTAATGAAAGAGTCTGCAACAATTGCTTTGGAATATATTAAAGCAAATGCTAAAAAATTGGGCTTAGGTGTAGAATTGTTTCAAAAATATAATATCCACTTACACGTTCCCGAAGGTGCAACACCAAAAGACGGACCAAGTGCCGGTATTGCAATGTTAACGTCATTGGTTTCATTATTGACACAAAAGAAAGTAAAGAAGAGTCTTGCCATGACAGGAGAAATTACACTTCGTGGAAAAGTTTTACCTGTTGGCGGAATCAAAGAAAAAATCTTAGCTGCAAAAAGAGCAGGTATTAAAGAAATCATTTTATGTCACGAAAACAAAAGTGATATCGATGAAATTAAAGCCGAATATCTAGAAGGTTTGACTTTTCATTATGTAAAAGAAATGAGCGAAGTTCTGGCTTTGGCTTTGACAGATCAAAATGTAAAAAATGCTAAAACATTGAAATAAAAAATTTCAATTGTAAATTCCATCCCGATAGCTATCGGGATTAAAAATTCCAAATTCCAAACTTTACTTAAAGATTGGGATTTGGTTTTTTTTTTTTTTTTGAATTCAATTCAATTGGGATTTGGAATTTTCTTTTTGGACTTTCTTTTTAAATTGGAATTTGGAATTTAATTTTTGGTGTTTTTTTCAATTGGAATTTCATATAAAATTATTTTATAAGTTATATAATTTTATCTTTGTCTTTGCGTTATTCCCATATAGGAACGCCAAAAAAAATATGGTAAAACAATTTGTTTTATTTTTTATGATACTATTTTGTTCGGTTTCCTTCGGACAAATTGGTGGGCGCTACACCTATGAATTTCTAAATTTAACGACATCACCCAGACAGGCGGCGTTAGGTGGTAAAACGATAACGATTTATGATGAAGATGTTAATCAGGTCATGTTTAATCCAGCTACCCTAAACCAGGATATGGACAATCATCTGGCTATGAATTATGGTAGTTATTATGGAGAAGCATCTTATGGAACTGCTTCTTATGCTTATACTTATGATCGACATGTACAAACTTTTCATGCCGGAATAAGCTATATTAACTACGGAACATTTGAAGGTTACGATGAAAATGGTCAGGCAACATCTGACTTTACAGGTAGTGAAGCAGCGTTATCGTTAGGTTATGCATACAATATACCATTTACAGATGTTCATGTTGGAGTAAATGCGAAGTTAATAACTTCAACATTAGAAAGTTATAATTCGTTTGGAGGCGCAATTGATTTAGGTTTTTTATATATTGTGGAAAGAAATGATTTGAATTTCGCATTGGTAATCCGAAATATTGGAACTCAGTTTACAACATATTCAGGAATACATGAAAAATTACCACTTGAAATCATTGCAGGAGTGTCGCAGGAATTAGAGCATGTGCCACTGCGCTGGCATCTTTCTTTAGAAAATTTACAACAATGGAACGTTTCCTTTTCGAATCCCGTGCGTGGTGAAACCAATATCGACGGAACAACAAGTGAAGAGAAAGTTTCCTTTGTAAATAATGCTTTAAGACATGTTGTTATTGGTGCAGAACTTTTTCCGCAAAAAGCAGTTAATTTACGTTTAGGTTACAACTTTAGAAGAGGTGAAGAATTGAGAATTAATGATCAGCGTAATTTCTCGGGCATCTCTTTGGGTTTCGGTTTAAGAATGAACCGTTTAAAATTTAATTATTCATATTCACGATACACATTAGCGGGTAATTCGAGTCTTTTTGGACTAATCTTAAACTTTCAATAATTAGGTAATTTATGAAGCTATTTTATTTGATTCTTTTTGTTACTGCAGGTTTTTTTAATACCTCAAAATTAAATTTTAAAAATGAAAACATGACTGATGCCGAAATCGAAAGATTTAATAATCAGTTAAATGAAATAAAAGAAGTGATTAGTACTGATTCGAAGTACAGTAAAAAGATCGCCTTTTTAGTAGATATGAGAATAAAGTCAGGTAAAAATCGATTTTTTGTTTACGATCTGGTAAACAATAAAATTCTTGACCAAGGACTTGTAGCACACGGATCAGGTTCTGAAACTCCGGTTAGAGGGGAATTAAAATTTAGCAATGAACCAAATTCTAATTGTACCGCATTAGGAAGATATTCGATCGAAAAATGTTATAAAGGGATTTTTGGAAAAGCTTACAGACTAAACGGATTAGATGAGACCAATAGCAATGCTTTAAAAAGAGCGATAGTTTTACATCATTATTCTGCAGTTCCAGAGGAAGAACAAGATTATTATATATCACGTAGCAAAGGTTGCCCAATGGTTAATGAACAATTTTTTAAAAGAATAGAAAAAATAATTGATAATTCTAAATCGAAAATAGTTTTAGATATTTATTATTAAAATTTTATTCGTTTGGATAAAATAAAACTCACATAAATCTTTTATGATCTAAAAACAGTTTTTGTTTTTGATTATAAAAGATTTTTTTTGCAATTTTCATGAAAAAACTCTTCTTTGTCCTGCTTCTTATATTGTTAGTTTTTATTGCTTATAGGTTTATCTATAAGGATTTAAAACCTGATTTTGAAGTAGCAAGAAACAACAGAATCAATTCTCATGTTAATAAAATAAAAAAAATAATCAGTAATGATACCAAGTATAATAAGGATGTTGTCTTTTTAATAGATATGAAAATACCATCTGGCAAAAATCGATTTTTTGTCTATGATTTAAAAGAAAATAAAATTATAGATAAAGGTATAGTTGCGCATGGTTCCGGCTCTGAAACCGGTATTCAGGGAAAGCTAAAATTTAGTAATGTCCAGAATTCTTTAAGTACTTCTTTAGGAAGTTATTATATTGGAGGTTGTTATTCCGGAAAATTTGGAAAAGCGTATAAGCTCTATGGTTTAGATAAAACAAATAATAATGCCTTCAAACGAGATATTGTTTTTCATTATTATTATGATGTTCCATATAACGAGAAAGATGGCTACATTTGCAATAGTTATGGCTGTCCAATGGTCAGTAAAAGATACTTTGAAAGAATAGCCAAAATAATTGATGCATCAGAATCTAATATTTTGATGTGTATTTATTATTGAAAACTCTTAAAATAATAAAAACTAAAACATAAAACATTGAAAAAGATTACTATTGCTATCGACGGATTTTCATCAACAGGAAAAAGCACTTTGGCAAAACAATTGGCAAAAGAACTTGAATATGTATATGTAGATACCGGAGCAATGTACCGCGCTGTGGCTTATTTTGCAATGCAGCATGAGTTTATTGGTGCTGATTTTTTTGATAAAGCAGCTTTGATTGAATCTTTACCAAAAATTCAATTAGAGTTTAGATACAATGCTGATTTAGGTTTTGCTGAGATGTATTTAAATGGTGAAAATGTCGAAAAACCAATTAGAACAATTGAGGTTTCCAGTTTTGTAAGCAAAGTAGCCGAGGTTTCTGAAGTACGTGCCAAATTAGTTGAACAACAACAGGAAATGGGAACCAACAAAGCTATCGTGATGGATGGCAGGGATATAGGAACTGTAGTTTTTCCAAATGCAGAACTTAAAATATTCATGACTGCCAGTGCCGAAACCCGCGCGCAAAGACGTTTTGATGAATTACAGCAAAAAGGAGACAATGTTTCTTATGAAGATGTTTTAAAAAATGTAGTAGAAAGAGATTATATAGATACACACCGCGAAGATTCTCCTTTAATTATTGCAGATGATGCAATTGAAATAGATAATTCTTACTTAAGCAGAGAAGAACAATTTGCTGCTGTTTTAGAATTAATAAATGACGTTGTTAAAACGGTTTAATTTTTTGTAGATATCATTTTTAATGGTAGTTTTACCGCTTCATTTATTTCTAAAGACAAATTCATCATATGGGCATTAAAAACAGGTTGATTATAATGAGCTTTCTTCAATTTTTTGTTTGGGGAGCCTGGCTTATAACAATTGGAAATTATTGGTTTGGAACTAAAAATTGGGAAGGAACCCAATTTGGTCTTGTTTTCGGAACCATGGGAATTGCTTCTTTATTTATGCCTACTTTAACCGGAATTATTGCTGACAGATGGGTAAATGCCGAAAAATTATATGGCTTTTTGCATATAACATATGCTTTAGTTTTATTTGGTATTGCACAAGTTACAACTCCTGATAATTTTATTTATGTAATGCTTGCAGCAATGTGTTGCTATATGCCCACAATTGCATTGAGTAATTCAATTTCATATACTTCATTAAAATTAAATAATAAAAACATTGTAAAAGATTTTCCGCCAATTCGTGTTTGGGGAACTATAGGTTTTATTGCCGCAATGTGGATTACCAATTTAAGCGGAAGTAAAGCCACAGAATATCAATTTTATATTGCAGGAATTGGAGCTTTAATTCTTGGAATTTATGCTTTTACATTGCCAAAATGTGAGCCACAAAGATTGACCAAAGAAGATGCTTCATTAACAGAAACATTAGGTTTAGAAGCTTTTAAGTTATTTGGAAACTATAAAATGGCTTTGTTTTTTGTTTTTTCTATGTTTTTAGGAGGCGCTTTGCAATTAACAAATGCTTACGGAGATGTATTTCTGGATGAGTTTAAACATTTTCCAAAATATGCAGATTCTTTCGTAATTAAATATTCGACGATTATTATGTCGATTTCACAGGTTTCTGAAACATTGTTTATTCTTGCAATTCCGTTTTTCTTACGACGTTTCGGAATCAAGCAGGTAATGCTTATTAGTATGCTTGCCTGGGTTTTACGTTTCGGATTATTTGCCTTTGGAGATCCTGTAACAGGTTTATGGATGATTATCTTGTCATGTATCGTTTACGGGATGGCATTTGACTTCTTTAATATTTCAGGTTCGTTATTCGTAGAAAGCAATACCGATTCTAAAATACGTTCATCAGCACAAGGATTATTTATGATGATGACCAATGGAGTAGGAGCAGTTTTAGGAAGTTTAACCTCGGGCTGGGCAATTGATCGTTTTTTTACAAAATCGTTTTCAAATACAGCTGAATTAGCCGGATTTTTACAAACAGATTCTTCAAACTCAAAAATGTTAGAGTTTGTAAAAAATCAGGGAAATTCAATTTCTACAGATGGAGTTTTTGCAAATCCAATTTTAATGAAAGACTGGCACACCATCTGGTTGTCGTTTGCAGCTTACGCTTTAGTTATTGCAATTGCTTTTGCTATTTTATTTAAACATAAACATGATCCGAAAGAAATAGAAAATTTGAGTCATTAAGATTATTTCATTTTATAAAGAACCCGACAAATTTTAAATTCTGTCGGGTTTCTTCTTTTATTATTTTATCATATATTTAAAAATGCAAAATCAGATAAAAAAATCACTACCGCCGTTCAAAGCCGTTACTTCGAAACCAATGGTATTTATTAATGTTCTAATTGGGCTTTTTGGAGTGTTTTTTCTGTTATTCTTTCTGGCGGGAATAATTTTTATAATGACTAATTCTTCTGATGAAACCGGATTGGATGAAATTGCTACGGTTGCTTTTTTTTGATATTTCTATTTGCTTTAGTAAGTTTTTCGGCATTGCTATTTTATTATAAAAAAAGAATGTACACCACAACTATAATTGATGAAAAAGGAATTCGTTATCTAAATAAATTTAGTAATGCTATTGTAAAAGATTTACCGTGGAATTGTTTCGCTAAAAAAGAAAAAGTTGAATACATTTTGGAATCTCCAAAATATGATGTTAATTCAAATACGCCTATGAAAGCAGTGTTTGATCAGTTTTATTGGCCGGTTTTAATTAATGATAAAGTTATAGTTCATAATGATGCATTTTTGGGAAAACACTTTTTTTCAATGATTTATTCTAACCGGTTAGAATTGATTAGGGCTTTTGTTTTAGGAACAGCATATTACAGACCTGATATTAGTATAGATCCGGCAATTTTTGTAAAGCACTATATTGATCCTGAAAACTATGTAATTAATTATCGTCAATGAAGGCAAATTCAATTTTTTGGATTTTTATTTTGTGTTTTAATTTTGGTAATTTTATACTTTGTAGTTTATTGATTTTAATTGTTTTAAAATTTTAAGTCATGATAAAGCAAATATTAGGTGTTATTCTTGGGTATGCTATTTTTGTAATTAGTTCTATATTTCTTTTTAAATTTTCAGGAGTTAATCCGCATGAAGATGCTTCGAAGTTATTTATGGTTTTGACATTTGTTTACGGAACTGTTTTTTCGTTTATAAGTGGACTAGTTGCTCAATTAATTTCAAAGGCGAGAAACTTAAAAGTTAATTATGTGCTTTTTATTATCATGGCTGGTTTTGCTGCTTTTTCACTTTTTAAATCGAGTGGCAGTTCCTGGACGCAATTGCTGGCAATTTTTGTTTTTGCACCTGTTTCTGTTTTGGGAGGTTTGTTTTGGATCAAGAGAGATAAGAAATAATCTATTATCTTTGTTGTCGTTCAGGCTTTGATAACAAGTATTTGAACAAAGAATATTAATAAATATAAAATACCACAAAAGTTTCTAAATTTAGAAACTTTTGTGGTATTTTTGTTATATGCAATTTGAATGAAATATTTTGAAACAAAATTTTTAGAAGAGGCTGATGAGTTTATATCAAAACTTGATAGAAAAATAATTAATAAATTATTTTATAATATTGATTTGGCAGAGAAAAGTCATGATCCAAGATTATTTAAAAAATTGAAAGATGAGATTTGGGAATTTAGAGTGAGATTTGGAGGTACTCAAATTAGGCTATTAGCATTTTGGGATAAAACGGATAATAAACAAACTTTAGTTTTTGCAACTCATGGCTTTTTCAAAAAGGTGGATAAAATTCCAACTGACGAGATTGAAAGAGCAAATAAAATAAGGATTCGCTATTTGCAAGATAAGTAAAAAACAAAATTATGGAAAAGAAAATAATTAAGTCGTACTCTCTTTCTGAAATGAAAGATAAATATATTGGTATAGTTGGTACACCTGATAGAGATCAATATGAATATGAACTTCGTATGGATATTTTAGGAAGAATGATCAAGACCGCAAGAAAAGAGAGAAACCTTACTCAAGAGCAATTAGGAGAATTAATTGGTGTGAAAAAAGCACAAATTTCTAAATTGGAAACCAGTGCAAATAGCGCAACAATTGATACTATAATTAAGGTTTTCAAAGCACTAAAAGCTGAAATTAGTTTTAATGTGAAAATAGAAAATCAGAATTTGCAGGTTTCGTAAAACTTTGTAAAAGTTTAAAACTTTGACAAAGATAGTTGCGCATAGTAAACCCGACAGGTTTTTAAAACCTGTCGGGTTTGTCAATAAGGAAGGGTTGGGTTTTTTAAAAACACTAAAACCTCTAATCTAGCCCCGATAGAGCGGATATCCTTTTATGGTGGCGTTCACCATAAAAGATAGGAGCGAAAGCGGGACTGGACGTCTTGAAAAACCTGAAATCTTCTGCTCCTGAATAATTGATTGATTATCATTTGGTTTTATTTTGCCATTACAAATAAATGTATTAATTTTGCAGTCCTTTTGGCAAAGAAGAGTTTCCTTTAGGTATCAACTATTTATGTAAAACAACTTCTGTTTTTTCTACTGCATTAAGAAACTCGAGAAATACAGAATACAAATTTTTTATCAGAGCATGTCTGAACAATTAAAATCACAAGAAGAGTTTTTAGCAAATTTTAACTGGCATAACTTCCAAGAAGGAATTGATGCAGTAGATGAGAAAAACTTACAAGAATTCGAAGAACTAGTTTCAAAAACTTTCATCGCTACAGATCAAGAAGAAGTAGTTGAAGGTGTAGTTGTTAGAATTACAGATAGAGACGTTATCGTTGATATCAACGCAAAATCGGAAGGTGTTATTTCTTTAAACGAATTCCGTTACAACCCAAACTTAAAAGTTGGTGACAAAGTAGAAGTATTAATCGACATCCGTGAGGACAAAACAGGTCAATTAGTATTATCTCACAGAAAAGCACGTACTATTAAATCATGGGATAGAGTTATTTCTGCAAACGAAACAGGAGAAATCGTTAATGGTTTTGTAAAATGCAGAACTAAAGGTGGTATGATCGTTGACGTTTTTGGAATTGAAGCTTTCTTACCTGGTTCTCAAATTGACGTTAAGCCAATTAGAGACTACGATGTATATGTAAACAAAATGATGGAATTCAAAGTGGTAAAAATTAACCACGAATTCAAAAACGTTGTTGTATCTCATAAAGCGCTTATCGAAGCTGATATCGAAGTACAGAAAAAAGAAATCATCGGTCAATTACAAAAAGGACAAGTATTAGAAGGTGTTGTTAAAAACATTACTTCTTATGGTGTGTTCATTGACTTAGGTGGTGTTGACGGATTAATTCACATTACTGACCTTTCTTGGAGTAGAATCAACCACCCAAGTGAAGTTCTTGAATTAGACCAAAAATTAAACGTTGTAATCCTTGATTTCGATGATGAGAAAACAAGAATTCAATTAGGATTGAAACAATTAAACGCTCACCCATGGGATGCTTTAGATGCTAATTTAACTATTGGTGATAAAGTAAAAGGTAAAGTAGTTGTAATCGCTGATTATGGTGCATTTATTGAAGTTGCTGAAGGTGTTGAAGGTTTAATCCACGTTTCTGAAATGTCATGGTCAACTCATTTACGTTCTGCTCAGGATTTCGTAAAAGTTGGAGATGTTGTTGAGGCTGTTATCTTAACTTTAGATAGAGATGACCGTAAAATGTCATTAGGTATCAAACAATTGACTCAAGATCCATGGACTGACATCACTTCTAAATACCCAGTAGGTTCTAAACATACAGGTATCGTTAGAAACTTTACAAACTTTGGTATTTTCGTAGAATTAGAAGAAGGAATTGATGGATTAATTTACATCTCTGACTTATCTTGGACTAAGAAAATCAAACACCCATCTGAATTTGTAAATGTTGGTGAGAAACTTGATGTAGTTGTATTAGAATTAGATGTTGAAGGACGTAAATTATCTTTAGGTCACAAACAAACTACTGCTAATCCTTGGGATCAATACGAAGATTCTTTCGCTGTAGGAACTATCCACAATGGTGAAATTTCTGAAATCGTTGACAAAGGAGCTACTGTAGAATTTGGAGATGATATCGTTGCTTTCATTCCTACTCGTCACCTTGAAAAAGAAGACGGAAAGAAATTGAAAAAAGGTGATACTGCTGATTTCAAAGTTATCGAATTCAACAAAGAATTCAAAAGAGTAGTTGCTTCTCACACTGCTATCTTCCGTGAAGAAGAAGAGAAAAACGTGAAAGCTGCAACTGAAAATACTTCATCTAACTCTACTACAAATGCACCAGCTGCAACTTTAGGAGATAACAATGATGTATTAGCTGCATTGAAAGCTAAAATGGAAAAAACTGAGAAAAAATAATTCTTAGTAGAGACGCACAGCAGTGCGTCTCTACATTTCTATAGAAAGTCCCACATTACTGTGGGACTTTTTTTGTTCTTTATTTTTAGTTTTAGTACATTTTAACAAATAAAGTTGTGTTATTGTCTTAAAAAGTTATTTTTGTAATAAAATTCTATATATGAAGAAACTCTACTTTTTGGCTTTTGCTTTATGCTTTTTTAATAGTTTGAATGCACAGGTTATCAATATTCCAGACAATAATCTTAAAATGAAGTTGATATCATTAAATGTTGATACAAACTCAAATTTTCAAATCGAAACTTCTGAAGCACTAAATTTAAAATTTTTAGACATTAGTAATTCAAATATTAATTCTTTACAAGGATTAGAGAACTTTACAAATCTTGAGTATTTGAATTGTAGCAACAATCCAATATTTAATTCAATTGATTTTAATCTACTTCAAAAACTCACTTATTTAAACTATTCTTTTATTCAAAGTACTACGTACTTTAATATTGTAAATTCAAACCTTACGACATTAATACTTGATGGATCATCAAATTTAAAAGAAGTTCAATGTACAGGTAATAAGAACCTAACGTCATTAAGTATTAGCGGTGCAGTAAATATGACAGATCTTTGGTGTTCTAACAATAAGTTGGCATCCCTGGATTTAAATGGGTTAACAGCTCTTAAAAATGTGCAATGTCAAGGTAATCAATTACAAACATTCGATGCAGGCAATTTAATCAATCTTAAAAGTTTAAGTTGTGGAGGAAATCTATTAAGCACACTAAACATTACCGGATCAACAAGTCTAACTAGTTTATCTTGTCAAATTAATAAATTGCTTAAATTAAACGTAAGCGGTTTGATAAACTTAGTAAATTTAACATGTTTTTCAAATCAATTAATGGAATTGAACGTCAATGGATTGGTTAATCTTAAAGAGTTATACTGTGATGGAAATTATATTCCGTCGTTAAACTTAGATGGTTTAGCTAATCTGGAGTGGTTAAATTGTACAGATAATCAATTAAAAACACTAACCGTAAATGGATTAATAAATCTTAAGGGGATAAAATGTGGTTATAATCAATTAGCTTCGTTAAATTTAAACGGATTAACAAATCTCTTAAATCTTGAGTGCTATCATAACCAATTGAATACATTAGATTTAAGTGATTTAAATAAAATAGAACAATTTAGCTGCTATCAAAATGAGCTTACCTCATTATTTATCAGAAACGGAAGCAATGAGGGAAAAACTTTAGACTTCTCGCAAAATCCTAATTTACAATACGTTTGTGCAGACGAGAGTCAGTTAGCAGATGTTCAAACCCTAATTACTAAATACGGTTATACTAATTGCAATTTAAATTCGTACTGTTCTTTTAAACCAATTGGAACCTATTATACCATTCAGGGAATTAATAAATTTGACTTAAATAATAATGGTTGCGATGGTTCAGATTTAAGTCTTCCAAATTTAAAATTTAGCTTATCAGATGGAACTAATAACGCCAGCATAATAGCTAATGTAAATGGTGATTATTCAATTTACTTACCAGTTGGTTCTCATACAATAACTCCGGTTTTAGAAAACCCAGCTTATTTTAATATTTCGCCAACGGATTTCAATGTTACTTTTCCGGGACAAATAAGCCCGCTAGAACAAAATTTTTGTATAACTGCAAATGGTAGCCATCCCGATTTAGAGCTTTCAATTTTACCAATTACTGCGGCTATACCCGGATTTAATTCTTCATATAAAATTATTTACAAAAACAAAGGAAATACAACACAATCAGGTGTTGTAAATTTAACTTTTGATGATGCTGTTTTAGATTTGGTTACCACAAATCCTGTTGCGACTCAAGCATTAAATAATTTATCGTGGAACTTTAGTAATCTAAAACCTTTTGAATCTGGAGAAATTAATTTTACACTTAAAGTAAATACTCCAACGGCGGTTCCTCCGGTAAACAATGGAGATACTTTATCATTTAAAACATCCATAGTGTCTGTCTTTACAGATGACACACCTTTAGATAATAATTTCACCTTAAATCAAACAGTTGTAGGATCTTATGATCCAAACGATAAAACTTGTTTAGAAGGTTCAGTTATTACGCCAGGTTTAATAGGCGAATACGTTCATTATATAATTCGTTTTGAAAATACGGGAACTTATCAGGCTCAAAATATTGTAGTAAAAGACATGATTGATTTGGATAAATTTGATGTTTCAACCTTAATGCCAACAAGCTCAAGTCATTCATTTGTAACCAAAATTTCAGAAGGAAACAAAGTAGAATTTATTTTCGAAAATATAAATCTTCCTTTTGATGATGCAACTAATGATGGTTATATTGCTTTTAAAATTAAGACCAAACCGACACTCGTTGTTGGAGATTCATTCACCAACGATGCTAATATTTATTTTGATTATAATTTTCCGATTTTAACTAATAAAGCCATTTCAACTTTTAAAACTCTGGGAACTCAGGATTTCGAGTTTTCAAATTATTTCACTTTATATCCAAATCCGGCTAAAGATATTTTAAATATTACTGCAACTCAAAGTATAGAAATAAAATCATTAGCTATTTTTGATATTTTAGGACAATTAGTAATAGCTGTTCCAAATGCAAAATCAGTTTCAACTATTGATGTTTCAAAGCTTAGAACAGGTAATTACTTTGTAAAAGTGAAATCAGATAAAGGAAGTTCAAGCATGAAATTTATCAAACAATAAATAACTTCTTCTAAATAAAAAGTCCCACAATGTGGGACTTTTTTTATTCGTTTCTAAAAAATGTTTTAGATTACTTCTTTACTTTCACAACAAGTGGATTATTAATCTTTTTAGCAAAAGAACTCAAATACGTTTCCCATTCTGTTTTGGTTTGAAGCGGGCTTCCTTTTTTCCATCCAAAACCAACAAAATAGATTGTTTTATTGTCTTTTACTTTTAAGTTTCCATACAAATTACTTAAGTCTTTATCATTGGTAAGATAATTATCAAAACTAGTTAAAGTGTTTTTTGGAGCAACTAAACCAGTTCCTATTTCAGAATCGTCAATTGTTTCCCAATGACTTAACCAGCCTTCTTTTATATTGGTGCCAATTGTTCCTTTTTTATCATGAAGTGTTAATCCTGCAGCTATTGTTTTTGTACCTGTAATTGAAATTTCAAATCGGGATAAATAGCTTCCATAATCCAGACTAATTAATTTAGATTCAGTTATTTTATTTCCTTTAGCATCCCAATCGGCATAAGTTAGAATAAAACTCGTCCTGATTGGACCAGTTGTAATAGTTTTCCAACTGATAAAATTCTTGGAAAAATAATATTTATTGTCAACTTTCACGGCTATTCCGCCAACGCCACGACTGTTTCCAACATGAAAATTATCCAAACCTTCGCCAGTATCTTTATGATAAGTTCCTGTTCCGTTAGTGGCTTTTTCATACCATTTATTAATAATAGGATAATCGACTCTCTTTAACCAAGCGTCAATTCCGCTGGTCAGAGTTCCGCCTTCAATCTTATTTTCAACCATTTGTTGTGCTACAGGACCATAAGTTCTAAAAGCAACTTTGTTGTTTTCCCAGGCATAATCGTCTGTTCTTTCAGGAACAAATCTCGAATAGCAAATACTATTTTTTGTTGCTGATGTATTTTTTGCCACAACAACTTCAAAATCTTTTTGAGAAGAAGCATTTATTTTCGGCTGAAATAATAAAACATCCATTGTTCCGTCGCCATCGTTATCTACAGCTTGACTTTCGAGAAATAAATCACTGTTTTTTTCTTTTATGGCAAATTCTTCCAGTTTTACAGAATCAGGTAATCCGAGTGATTTTTTTGTGAGTTCAACAGTTTCAAATTCCCTCTCAATATTGAGAGAATTTATCACGGTTATAATTTTGTTTTGAGAATGAGCGACAAAATTACTTGCCAGAATTACGGTGAGTAAAAGATACTTTTTCAATTTTTTGTGGTTTAATTTTCGTTAGAAAGTTTTAGTGTCATGAATTGCTTATGACTTTCTAAAATTACAAATCAAACTTTAGATATAAATACAAATATGGTATAAAAATGTACAAAAATTTAATTTTAGCAGTTAATATAAAAACCTATTTATTGTATTTAATATTCTGTATTGTAGTGTTTTAAAAGTTATTTATTACTTTTAGTATATCAATTTAAATATTAGAAAAGATGAAAAAAATATTTGTTGATTACAATAATCTTCCTGAGTTTTCTAAAGTTGTCTGCACAGGATCAAACAGCTAAAAGTATTGACTACTGGAAAGAAAAGTTAAATTCTGTAAATATTCAATTAGCAGATGCTTTTGTAAATAAAGACATCAATGTCATAATGAAATATTATGATGAAAATGAGCCAACCTGCATGCCTGAATACTATAAGGCAATATATTCAAAATATGGTATAGCATACTACTATCAGCAATGGTTTGATAACGTTAAGATAAATTCGTATAAACGTACTATTTACGAAGTTTTATTAATTAAAAATCACTTAGTAGAAATAGGAACTTTTACCAATAATTTTACTAAACCTGATAGTACTTTATTTGTTTATGACGGAAAATACATGAATGTATGGCGAATTGAGAAAGAGGAGAGTCTAACACTTGTATCAGAAATTTGGGGAGCCAATAGCGCAATAGATAAATCTAATTTTTCATTCTTAAAACCGCAGGCCAGTAATATGCCAAAGTTAAAGGTAAACAAATCAGTATCTGATGAAGTAAATAAACGTAATGATCTTATTGCTAAACTTGTAACAAAAAGAGAAGGGGAGAAACATGCTACAGAGTTATTTGCAAATGATGCGATATACATGACTTATGACACGCCAATGCTGATAGGTATGGATAATATAAAACCTTATTTTGTTGAACATGAGAAACCAAATGGAGTATCAATTGATTTTTTAGAAATTAAGGCAAGTAAAATGATTGCTCTCGATAAATTTGTTATAGAATATGGCTATTATTATGTAGATGTTTCGTGGGACAAGAAAAAAGGAAAAGCAACCGTAACCGGAAAAAGCACAAATATCTGGAAAAGAGATAAAAATGGTGTTTTGATGCTTTATCGCCAAATGGTAAATCATGACTAAACAGAATCACTTTTGAAATAATATCAAATTGAACTTTTGCTAAATAAAAAGAATTATCTTTAAGATTATAATATCAAAAAAATGAAACAAAGCGCCGGTTTATTACTCTATAAATTTGTAGATGTAACGATTTATTTTTTATTAGTTCATCCTGGTGGTCCATTTTGGAAAAATAAGGACTTAGAAAGCTGGTCGATTCCAAAAGGAGAGTTTTCAGATGATGAAGATGGATTAGTTGCCGCCCAGCGTGAGTTTCTCGAAGAAACAGATTTTGAAGCATATGGAGATTTTATTAAACTGGAACCTGTAAAACTCAAATCAGGAAAAACAGTTTTTGCCTGGGCTTTAGAATTTGATATTGACGTTACTTTAATAAAAAGTAATGAATTTGAAATCGAATGGCCGCCCAAGTCCGGAAGCATGAAAAGCTTTCCTGAAATTGACAGAGCAGAATGGTTTCAAACGGCAGAAGCTTTAAAGAAAATAAACCCGGCTCAGGCTGATTTTATAGTTCAGATTGTTTCCAGAATATCTGCTTCACTTTAATTTCACAGACTTTTTAAAATTTATTTTGTAATTTACATTCTTGTCAAATTTGATAATTAAAATGTAAAAATTAAATATGAATACTAAATGTGTAATTTTCGATTGTGATGGCGTTCTCGTAGATACTGAAAAAATAGGTAACGGAATTTTGCTGGACATGGCTGCCGAACATGGTTTTGAAATGAAATTGGAAGATGCTTACCGCGATTTTAACGGCCGTAATTTAAAAGAATGTTTTCAGCATATAGAAACTACAATAGATAAAAAACTTCCGGAGAATTTTGAAAATGAATATCGTATAAAAAGTTTTGAAGCTTTTAAAACACAGGTTAAGCCTATGGAAGGCGTAGTTGAATTCATAGAAAAATTAAAAATCCCGTATTGCGTGGCTTCAAGCGGTCCCGTTGATAAAATCAGACTTAATCTTGAAGTTGCCGGATTATTGGATAAATTCGAAAATAAAATATTTAGTTCCTACCAAATTAATAGCTGGAAACCAGAACCCGGAATTTTTTTGCACGCAGCAAAAGAAATGGGTTTTGATGTAAAAGATTGCATTGTAGTCGAAGACAGTAAAGCAGGAGTAATGGCAGGAAAAAGCGGCGGATTTAAAGTCTACGGTTTTGCGAATGGCTATAACAATGAAGACTTAGCAAACGAAGGTGCAATTCTCTTTAATAGTTATGAAGAGTTAGAAAATCTTTTGAAATAGAGTTTCAGGTTTGCTTAGTTCCTCGCAATGACAATAGTGCGCTAAACCCGATAGGTTTTAAAAACCTGTCGGGTTTTGTGTTTATACTGAGTTAGCTTTGTCAAAGTTTTAAACTTTGACAAAGCTTTTTACAAAACTTCATGTTCACGATGCTTCGACTCCGCCTGACAAGATTGTGTTTAAAATTATCTCATTATCTAATTGCCCAATTATCTAATTAACCGCATTATCAAATTATCTAATTCTAATGTAATTTGTTACAATAAAATAAAATTTTATATATTTGATTATATATAATTGTTTTTAGAGCCCTGGAAATTATCAAATTATAATTTTTGAAAGCATTATAAAACAATTTTTTTTGCCTGAAAACAGCAATCCCAAGCTGTTGTTTTTAGGATTATGGTTTTCTCACGACCATAAAAAATAACCTACAGACAGAAACAAAATGACAAAATGTATAATTAGATTTTTAGTTGTATCGATCTTTTTTTTGCCTGCTATTATAAGTGCGCAAATAAAAAAAATCGGGGTTCCGTTTATTACAAATTATAATCCAAAAACATACAAGGCAGCTTCAGAAAACTGGGATGTTTTGCAGGATTCAAAAGGAATGATGTTTTTTGCCAATCATTTTGGCATTATGCAATTTGATGGCGTGCGATGGAATATTGTTACACAGCCAGAAAATAAAAGTATGGTAAGGTCGCTTGCAATCGATAAAAATGATCGAATATATGTAGGGGCGCAATGCGATTTTGGTTATACTTTTCAGTTGCCAAACGGGCAATATAAATATACTTCATTTGTAAAATTACTTCCGGTTTCGTCCAGAAATTTTGGCGATGTTTTACATACGGTTGTTCGAAATAATGAAGTGATTTTTTTCTCAAACGAAAAAATATTTATTTATAAGAACAATAAAATCAAGGTAATAGAATCTACTTCAAATTTTGATGAGTTTTTTAATGTTGGCACTTCTATTTATGTTTTAGATAACAGAAAGGGTTTGTTGAAGTTAAAAGATGATGTTTTAATTCCTGTAGAAAAAGGACAACAATTTTTGGGAATGAAAATTCGGAAAGCTTTTGCAACTAAAGACGGATTAATGTTGCTAACCCAAAAAGATGGTCTTTTCATTTATAAAAATAATCTAATAAAACCTTTTGTTACAGAAGCTGATTATTTATTGAAACAGTATCAAATTACGACCGCAATTTTGTTTCCCGATGGCTATTTAGGAATTGGAACACGACAATCCGGATTGATAGTTATTGACAGTACCGGACATTTAATTCAGCACATTAATAAGCAAATGGGGCTGCAAAATGAATATGTTACAAATCTTAA
The DNA here is from genome assembly GCF_979258275.1 of Flavobacterium sp. AC274. Lineage (NCBI taxonomy): Bacteria > Pseudomonadati > Bacteroidota > Flavobacteriia > Flavobacteriales > Flavobacteriaceae > Flavobacterium > Flavobacterium sp. AC274. Next base: position 3,166,889 of record NZ_OZ409852.1, read on the forward strand.
AACGGATAAAGAAGGCAATTTATGGGTAACTTTAAAAGAAGGTATTTCATTAATTCAGATTTCCTCGCCTTTGTCCAGAATATTAGACACATCAAGTTCAGAAACTAAAATATATTGCAGCCAGATTTATCAAAATAAATTATATATCGCTACAGATAACGGTTTATTTTGGATGGATTGGCAAGCATATAAAAACGGAAAGCGTGAAAACACACATTTCCAACACATTTCAGGAATGTCTGAAAATGTGTGGAATGTTGGCGTTTTTGGTAAATCATTATTGGCTTTTGAAAAAAACGGAATCTATGAAATCAAAGGAAATTCGGCTCAATTACTGGCAAAAACTGATGGGGCGTGGCAAGGCATAAATATTCCAAATCGTCCTGATTTATTATTAGTTGGCGGTTATAACGGAATGCATTTGTTGAAAAAAATAAACGATTCCTGGGTATATCAGCATAAAATTAAAAACTTTCAGGAAAGCAGCAGGATAATTGTAACTGATAACGAAAGTATCTGGCTAGCTCATGGTTATAAAGGAATTTATAAAATTAAATTCAATAAAACATTTGATGCAGTTTCAGATCTTCAGTTTTACAATCAGGAAAGTGGTTTTCCTTCTAGTTTGTTTTTGAATACGTTTAAAATTAACAATCAAATACTTTTCGGAACTACAAAAGGTATTTACAAACAAGACGACACATCAAAAAAAATGATTCCCGATGCGGTTTTTAAAAAGTATTTGGGATTGGAAAATCATATTCGATTGCTTAAAGCAGATAATCAAAATAATATCTGGTATGTTTCCGGAGAAAATACAGGGAAAATGACCCGACAGGCAAATGGAAATTTTACTGTAGAAGAATTGCCTTTTAGAAAACTTCGATATTTATATGTTCCGGGTTTCGAAAACATTCAGACCACTACAAATGGCGATGTTTTTTTTGGTACTCAGGATGGCTTAATTCATTATAACGCAACCAAAAATAAAAGTTATCAGGCAAAGTATAAAGCGATTATTTCTGAGGTGAAATGTATTTTACCAAAAGATAGTTTATTGTTTTCCAGTAGATATGATGTACTTCCTAATAATATAAAATTGGATAAAAATGAACTCATTCCTGTTTTATCACATTCTAATAACGCTTTGCACTTTTCGTTTGCTTCACTTTGTTATGATGAAGCCGATGCTACAAAGTACGAATATTGGCTGGAAGGTTTTGAAGAAAAATGGTCGGATTGGAGTTTGCAGACCGAAAAAGAATATACCAATTTGCCTGAAAACGAATATATTTTTCACGTAAGGGCAAAAAATATTTACGATGTTGTAAGCGAAGAAGCTATTTTTAAATTTGAAATTTCACCGCCTTGGTACCGTACAAGCTGGGCTTATATTTTGTATTTGCTGCTTTTTGGTGTTTTGATTTATGCAATTATCAAATATCAAAAAAATCTTGCCGAGCGCGATCGGGAACAATTGATTTTAAATCAGGAAAAAGAATTATTGCGAAACAGAGCAGAATTAAACGAACAAAAACTGGCATTAGAACAGGAAAATATGGCCATTATGCGCGAAAACCTCGAAGCTACCATTAATCTTAAAAATGCAAAAGTAGCTTCTAGTACTGTGAATCTTATCCATTTAAATGAGATTTTGCTTTCGATAAAAGAACTTATCGGACAAATTGATAAAAAGAATGACACTAATGTAAATTTCAGTTTATTAACCAAAATAAACCGATTGATTGATCACGAACTTCAGGGAGATCAGCATTGGAATGAATTTGAAGAAATTTTCAACCAGCTTCATGATAATTTTATGCAACGCTTGAAAACGAGTTTTCCAGAATTAACTCCCCGTGATATGCGTCTGTGTGCTTATTTGCGAATGAATTTTAATACCAAAGAAATTGCGCCGCTTTTAGGAATCTCCGTAAGAGGGGTGGAAGACACCCGATATCGCATTCGCAAGAAATTACAACTTTCGTCAGATGCGAATATTACGGAGTTTATTTTGAATTTTTAGTTTGGATTTTTTTGTCATTTCGATTTCTATGATAAAGCCAAATCTTTTTTCAGGAGCTAATCCCGCTATCCGTTTCAATCTTTTGTGGCGAACCCCGCCACAAAAGGATTTCCACTTCTATCGGGGCTAGGGCACTCGTTTTCATAAGAATGTTTTTCATCTTGTTTTGTCATTTCGAGGAACGAGAAATCACATCCAGAGAGCGACGAACTGTGTGTCTTAACTTTATGTGATTTCTCGTTCCTCGAAATGACAAACTAAACGCAAAAAGTATCGGCATTTCAAACCCGACAGGTTTTTATCCCGAGGCTTCGGGACTGTCGGGTTTAACGCATCCTGTTCTAAATTACAAAATGAGGACAGATTTTATAATTCTTTTTAATCATTTAATCTGTGGCAAACATTTCACTACGCATTCCTACAAAATAAATTCAAGCTTTTTCTCTCTAAAACCAACCGCTAAGCAATTTTTCACTATCAGTAAAATCCTAAGTAGTTTTACGGTTTTTGAAAGCTGATTATTACATTTTTTTACAAACACCGTAGTCAAACCGTACCTCAAAATTGACATCTTCGATAGTTTATTTGTTAATATTGTCATCTTATTAATACAATATAGAACTGTTTTTTAAAAAATAGAAGATTTATTGTGTTAATGAGCTTTACTAACAAAAAACTAAAAAAAATGAAACAAAAAGACTTTTCTTTCGGCCGACCACCGGGAAGTAATTACTATTTTTTAAAAAGGTGTATTATTCTAATACTATTTTTTCTTACACCTTTTTTAAAACTTCAGGCACAATGCAACACTTTAGTTTGGGCTGATGAGTTTAACGGAACCACAGTAGATTTAACAAAATGGCAAAGTATTTCCGGAAACGGCTGTCCTTCGCTTTGCGGATTTGGAAATGCAGAAGCTCAGCGTTATGATCCAAATCAAGCGACAATTGTCAAAGAAGGTGCAGACAGTTATTTGAATATTCAGGCTAAATACGAGCCAAGTACATCATTTCCGCAACAGCCCTATTCTTCAGCCAAATTAACTACTGAAGGAAAATATGCCATAAAGTACGGAAGAATTGAAGCCCGCATGAAGTTATCTAACGGAATGGGAGCTTGGCCGGCATTCTGGATGTTGCCAGCAGGAACGTCAAATTGGCCTTATACCGGCGAAATTGATATCATGGAAGCCAAACACAGAAACCCAAAATCAATAGATGGAACCATTCATTATGACGGAGGCGGATATCATTATACAGGCAGAAGCTATACATCGCCAACAGATTTGTCTAATGAATTTCACGTCTATGCCGTAGAATGGGGACCAAATATTATCAAATGGTTTATTGATGGCAATTTATTTCATACCGCAACGCCACAAACAACAGTAAACGGCGGATGGCCTTTTAATGAGCAACAGTTTTATATTATTCTAAATCTGGCCGTTGGTAGTTTAGGAACGCCTTATACCAGTGTAAATGGTGCGGGAGTTGAGCCAATTCCGGCAGACTTTCCGGCAAAATTACAAGTAGATTATGTCCGTGTTTACAGCGGAAGTTTTAATTACGGCGTAGTTGGTGATGCAAAAGTGTATCAAAACGAAACTAATAAAACGTATTCTTTAAATGCGATTGCCGGTGCCACATACAACTGGACAGTTCCTGCAGGTGCCAGTATTACATCTGGACAAGGAACAAATACCATTACGGTTAACTGGGGAACATCCGGAGGAGATGTTGCCGTAGCTACAACAGTTTCAGGATGTACTTCAAATACTTATAAACTGGCCGTAGCAACAGAAGCCGTTTTGCCGGTCGAAAAAATCCATGAAGATTTTCAATCGAACCGAAATATAGTTTATGGTCTTAAAACGGGAGTTTTAACAGAAGCTACAGCAAACCCATCGGCAACAGGAATAAATACTTCTGCTTTGGTGGGGAAATATGTTCGTAACTCATCTGAATTATATGATGTTATGAATATTAAAAACGTGGTAATTAGCAATGCAAATGATTATGTATACGGAAGAAAAAGAATGTCTTTTGATATTTACACATCTGCACCGGTTGGTACAAAAATCTCCATGCAATTAGAAAATAGTTTGGTAACAACCGCTACCAATTTTCCGTCAGGAAGACATAGTGGTTACAAAGCAACAACAACGGTACAAAACAAATGGGAAACAATCGAATTTGAATTCGAAAAAGTAATCGACCTTAATACAAGTGCATTGACAATCAATACTGTAGTTTTTCTTTTTGAATCCAATTCAAATTCGGGAGCGACGTATTATTTTGATAATCTGCTAACAAAAGCGGCACCGGAAAAGCCAATTATTGCGACCGATGTTTTGCAAAACTACGACGGAATCAATAAAATCATTAAAGGAACTACGACTGGAACTTATTCTGTAGTAGCAAATCCGGGAGCAAATTCAGTTAACGCTTCCGCGAATGTGGCACGTTATGTTCGAAATGTAACCGAGCAATACGACGTTTTATTTTTCAATACACAAAGCACAATCGAAGATGCCGGTTTATTGAAAAATCAGACCAATAAAATCATGATTGATGTGTATACTTCGGCACCAATTGGTACAGTTGTAAGCTTGAATTTAGAGAATAGTGCGACATCGCTTCCTGCGAATTTTCCAATAGGAAGAAACAGTAACTATGTAGCGATCACGACCAAACAAAATCAATGGGAAACACTAACTTTCTATTACAATTCAAGTCCTGATGCAGGAACTTCAAATCTGGCAGTCAACCAAATGGTATTGTTATTTAATTCAGGTTCTTACACAAGCGACACTTATTATTTTGATAATATCAGAATTGGTTCAACCAAATTACCGGACACTTTTACGCCGGGCGTTGTGTACGAAGATTATCAAAACACACATAATATTACGTTTAGAGATGCCATCGGAACTTATACTGCAAACGTTGCAAATCCAAACGAAAGCGGAATTAATACCTCTTCAAATGTTGGGCGATATGTTAGAAAATCAACTGAATTGTATGATAATTTTTCGTTCAATACCACTTTAACCAATATTGGAGATTTCAAATCAGGAACTAAAAAGTTTGCGATGGATGTGTATACTTCAGCGCCGGTTGGATCTATAATTTCATGGCAGGCAGAAAGCAGCGCTTCGATTCCGTCCAATTATCCTGCGGGAAGACATAGCATTTACCAAGGTGTTGTAAAACAAAGCAATGCATGGCATACCGTAACTTTTACATATGCAAGTACTCCGGACGCTTCTACATTAGACAGCGATGTAAATCGTTTTGTATTCTTATTTGAACCTGGAACAAATTCAGGAAATACCTATTATTTTGATAATTTAAGAGCTTTAAATTTAGTTTCTACAGAAAATCCTCCGGCAACTTTACCTGCGCCTTGGGTAAGCACAGATTTAGGTGCTGTAACTCCGGCGGGAGAAGCAACACACGCCAGCGGAACTTTCACTATAAAAGGTTCAGGAACTGATATTTGGGAATCAAGTGATCAGTTTCAATATGTAAATCAATCTATTACAGGCGATGCTGAGATTATTGCCAGAGTAAATTCATTGACAAATACCAATACTTATGCAAAAGCAGGAGTGATGTTTAGAGAAACGCTTACGCCAACTTCTAAACATGCTATGACCACAATTACAGCTGCTGCAGGAGTAGAGTTTTTATCAAGAGATGCAGTTTCTGTAGCAACAATTCAACAGGGAGCGGCGGGAACCACTCCAAAATGGCTTCGCATTGTTCGTTCAGGAAATGTATTTACATCTTATTCATCGGATAACGGAACTACCTGGACACAACTTGGAACACCAAGAACGATTGCAATGGCGAACACGATTTATGTGGGAATGGCCGTGACTTCCCATGCAAATGGAACTTTGGCAACGGGAGTTTTCAGCGACGTAATTGTTCGAAATATTACACCTCCAAATAACAATGTCAATTTGGCTTTGGCCAAAACTGCAATAGCTTCAACAGAAGAAAATGCCACTTATTCTTCGGCGAAAGCCACAGACGGTGACGCAACAACAACAAGATGGGCGAGTAGTTTTGCCAATGCAAGCGAATGGATTTATGTTGATTTAGGATCTAATTACAACATTAATCGTGTGGTTTTAAAATGGGAAGCGGCTTTTGCAACCCAATATAAAATACAACTTTCTACAGATAATGTTTTCACAGAAAATGAAACCATAAATACGCAAACTGCAAGTGATGGCGGAACAGATGATTTAGCGGTAAGCGGAACAGGAAGATACCTGAGAATTTTATGTACTGCAAAAGCGCTGGCTCCGTACGGATATTCATTGTTTGAAATTGAAGCTTACGGATCTGCATCATCAGCTAAAATAACAAATGTTGTGGACGAAGCCGAAGTTGCCAATGCAGAATTTGTAATGTATCCAAATCCCGCAAGTAGTTATATTCAGGTTTCATTACCTGAAAAATTAGATCATAAAGTGATTACGATTTATGATAATTCAGGAACAGCTTTAATACAAACAAAAGTAGATGCTGATACACAGGAAAGCGTAATTGATATTAGCAGATTAACAAGAGGAATTTACATTCTGAATATTAAATCAGATCAAAAAAGCTGGACTAAAAAACTGATTAAGCAATAATTATGAATCCGTTTGGTGCAATGTCTTTGTTAGTTTTAGCATTGCACTTTACGGATCAATAAACGCTTTTCAAAAGCAATTTTTGATTTGAAAACTATTTAAGTAACCCCAAAATAATTAGATATGAATAAAATTAAACTTAGAATATCATCTTTGTTAACACTGTTTCTGGTGTTTTCAAACCTTATGTACGGCCAGGGTGCCATACCTTTTACAATCACAAATAGTTCTACATTTAATGACAGCGAATTGTACGTTGCCATTGTAGGTATCGATTATACAACCGGAAATCACGTTTGGGTCAATGCCAAAACGAGTCAGGTTTTGCCAATGAGTCCGTCTTATAATACTGTTACAGGACCAACAATTGGCGGGAATACCGGCCCGGGACAAAACTCAAAATATGCGGCTTGTTTTACCAAGTTAAGTGAAATCCCGAACAAAACTTTCACATTGCCCTTAATCGCAGGCTGTAGAGTTTTTATTGCCAAAGGGCAACAATTGTATTTTTACTTTTTTGGTGCCAATGGTGCGCCATCAGGATATACTTCGCCAAATCCTTTGAATGTTACAGATCCAAATCAGGGAATTTTATATGAAATCATCGAATTGACAAATAATCAATATGGTTTCTTCGGAAATCCTTCACGTGTGGATTCATATAAATATCCAATGGGATTAGAGTTATTCGGTGCAAACGGATATCAGAAAAAAGTGGGTGAATTAAAAAAACATGCTGATATCGTAGCTGCTTTTAAAGCCAATGTACCATCAGAATTTCAGGGTTGTGTAAATGATGCAACGGGAGAAATTACGGCACCTTCAAAAACGCCTGCTTTTGCAGATGGAACAGGAGGGACTACTGTAGGACCTCAGGCTAATTATTTAAAATCTTATATTGATGCCATTTGGAACAAATATAAAAACGAAGACTTAATATTTTATGCCGGAGACGCGGGAGTTTTCAAGGGAAGAGTTATTGGAGAACAACTGGAAATGGTGGGACAATCCGGTGGATTTGTAGGCCGTACAGGAAGAGTTCAGAACCGACCTACAACTCAGGAAGCACTTGAAGGAAAAGGCGTTCTGGACAGAAGATTGGTTGATGGAGATTTAGATTTGGTTATTCAGGCACAATTAACGGCGGCAATAAACAGACATGTTGTGAATACCACAACGCCAAATCCGGGTCAGCAAAACTGGTACGATGCTTCGAAATTTTATCAGGTGAATCCAACCAATCATTATTCTAAATTCTGGCATTTACCGGGAATCAGCATTGATAATTTGGCTTACGGTTTTGCTTATGATGATGTTGCAGATCAGTCGCCATCTCTTCATACACCACAGCCAACAAAAGTAATTGCTGTTTTTGGAGGATATGCCGGAACAGTTCCTTCGGTTCCTGCTACAACAGATGTTATTACGGTTTATAAAGATTGCAATTACGCAGGTTTTTCAGGAGGATTAACGATTGGAGATTACAATCTGGCTCGTTTAAATACTCTTGGGATTTTAAACGATGATATTTCTTCACTTAAAGTAGCAAAAGGATTTCAGGCAATTTTGTATCAGGATGATAATTTTACAGGAACTTCAACCGTAATTAATGCTGATAATACTTGTTTGAATACAACCTGGAATGACAAAGTAACTTCGATCAGAATTCTGGCAAATGGAGTTACCACTTTAGGAAATCAGACTTTCTATCTTCAAAACAGAAATAGTAATCTGAATATGGATGTTTGGAACGCAAGTACCGCAAACGCTGCAAATGTGGCGCAGGGAACTCCAAACTCAGCAAACAACCAGAAATTTACATTCACGCATTTAGGTGATGGATTGTATAAAATTATTGCTAACCACAGCGGTCAGTCTTTAGATGTAAATAATTTTAATAAAGATAATGGTGCCAATGTAGAGCAATATCCATACAATGCAACACCAAATCAGCAATTTGTATTGGTTGCTACAGGCGACGGATTTTATAAAATTGTAGCCAGACACAGCGGTAAATTAATAGAAGTTGCTGGTGCAAGCACTACAAATGGTGCCAATGTACAGCAATGGCAGGATAACGGACAAACTTGTGCGCAATGGAAATTGGTTGCAGCAACATCTTCACAAACGCCTGTTTTAATTCAGGCTGAAGATTATTCAGCCATGAACGGAATTCAGGTGGAAGCAACAACGGATACCGGAGGAGGTTCGAATGTTGGTTATACAGAAACAGGCGACTGGTTGGCGTATAACAGCATTAATTTCCCAACAACAGGTTCTTATTTAATTGAATACAGAGTTGCAAGTGGTGTAACTGGCGGTAAATTATCTTCTGATTTAAATGGTGGAACGATTGTTTTAGGAAATGTTGATATCCCAAATACCGGAGGATGGCAAAACTGGCAAACGGTTTCCCAAACAGTAAACGTAAATGCAGGAACGTACAATTTTGGAATCTATATTCAGAATACGGGAATGAACATCAACTGGATTAAAATCACAAAAGTGGGTGCTGGTTTAGCTGCAAAAACACTTTCGACAGAAACAATTGAAGAAGGACCAGATACGGCATTAAACGTTTATCCAAGTCCGGCAGAAAGCACACTTTATTTTACAACTGCTGTAAGCAGTGAAAATGCAAGTATTGTAGACGCTCAAAGTGGAAATACAGTTTCAAAACAAAAAATTAGCAATAACAGCGTAGATGTTTCTCAACTTAAAAAAGGAATTTATCTAATTGTTTTAGAAAAAGATGGCCAAAGAACGGTAAAACGTTTTATCAAAAAATAGTTTTAAAAGAGATTTTAGATCGCAGACTTTAGGTTAAGATTAGATAATAATCTGAAATCTAAAGTCTAAAATCTAAAATTATATTTTCTCCCCGAAAATTAAATATCTATTAATCTATTAAAAAATGTTACTATGAAAAACAATTACAAAGTGATCCAGCTAAAATGGATCTTAATTTTGGTTCTGGGTGTAGTTAATTTATCAATCGCCCAAAAAAAGTAATCGCTTACATTCCCAATTGGATTGATTTGAATTCATTTTCGAGCACTATTCAGTACAGCAAATTAACGCACATAAATATTGCGTTTGAAAATCCGGATGCCAACGGATATTTAACTTTCAATTCAGGATCAAACACAATTATTAATGCGGCTCACGCTCAAAACGTAAAAGTTTTTGTTTCGCTTGGCGGAGGCGCAATTTCTGAAGGTGGCGCTATTCGTGATAATTATTTTAATTTGATTACGCCTGGCAACAGAACAGCTTTTATCCAAAAGATCTACGATTATGTGATAGCGCATAATTTTGACGGAGTCGATGTAGATTTAGAAGGCCCTGCAATTAACGGTGATTACGGAGGGTTTGTAATTGCTTTAGCGAATAAATTGCATTCAGGAGGAAAACAAATTACAGCAGCACTTTCTGAAGGTTACGGTGGTGCCAATGTGCCTTCATCTACTTTTGCGGCTTATGACTGGATCAACATTATGGCGTACGATGCAACAGGTCCTTGGGCACCAGGAAATCCAGGACAGCACTCTCCGTACAGTATGGCTGTAAACCAGTTTAATTACTGGACAGGAAGAGGTTTACCGGCAAGTAAAGCCATTATCGGACTTCCGTTTTACGGTTATGGTTTTGGAGCTTCTGCTAATCAGGGAATTTCTTTTGCGAATATTGTAGCACAATATCCGGGAGCAGAAAATCAGGATCAGGTAGGAAATACGATTTATTATAACGGAATACCAACCATAAAAGCAAAAACTACTTTCGCAATTCAAAATGCGGGTGGTGTTATGATTTGGGAATTATCGCAAGATGCAACCGGATCAAAATCTTTATTGACAGCCGTAAATCAGGTTATTACGGGAAGTCAGCCACCAGTTGGCGGCGGAACTTTAATTCAGGCCGAAAGTTTCTCTTCAATGAGCGGAATTCAAACCGAAGCAACAACAGATACTGGCGGAGGTTTAAATGTAGGTTACGCAGATACGGGAGACTGGCTGGCGTATTACAATGTTAATTTTCCAACATCTGGTTCTTATGTTATCGAATATAGAGTAGCGAGTGCTGTTTCAGGAGGAAGATTATCTTCTGATTTAAGTGCCGGAACCATTCAGCTTGGTGCTGTTGATGTACCAAATACCGGAGGATGGCAAAACTGGCAGACGATCACTCAAACCGTAAACGTAAATGCAGGAACATACAACTTCGGGATATATGTTCAAAATACAGGTTTTAATTTAAATTGGTTCAGAATCACAAAATCAGGTTCGGCTTTAGCTGCAAAATCAGCTGCAACAGACAAAATCGAAAGTTTAACCGTTTACCCAAGTCCAACAGAAAGTGAACTTTTCTTTTCTGCAGAAATTTCAGGAGCAAACGTGAGCGTAATCAATTCTCAGGATGGGGCTACGGTTTCTTCACAAAAAGCCAACAGCAACAGTATTGATGTTGCAGGTTTAAAAAGCGGAATTTATTTGATTTTGGTAGAAAAAGACGGAGTTAAAACGGTAAGACGTTTTATTAAAAAATAAGGATGAAGAAATATATACAAGTCTTAAGTAATTCAAAGTTACTGATACTAACATTTATTTTCTTTGCTTTAAGCGGCCAGGCTCAGGTTATCATGTTTGATGATTTTAATTATTCCGGTAATACAGATCCGCAATTGGCATCGTTTAACAAATGGCAAATTATTAATGGCGTAAGTGGACCTCCGGAAGGAGCCACTTACAGCCGTAATAACGTTAATTTTATTACAGACCCGAATGACGCATCGAATAAGTTAATGACTTTAAAAACAACCGTTAATGGTCAGTCAAAAGCGATAACACATTCCAGAATAGAAAGTTCGTATGAATATTTTGAAGGAACGTATGCATCAAGAGTATATTTATCAGATGAAGCTTTTGCGAGTAAAGATGCCAATATACAGACGTTTTTTACCATTGTAAGTTCAGCACTTGCTCAGGATGGTTCAAAATATAGTGAATTGGATATCATTGAATATATGGCTGCTGATAAATGGGGTGTTTCTCCGGATAACAGAGTAGGATATACAACCTCTTATCACAAATATATCGCAAATCCATGGAAGCCATGGAAAACCTATTCGACCCAGCAAAAATCATTAGCCGGGTGGCATACCTTTATTGCTACATGTACAGATGGCGTGAATATTAGATATTATATGGATAACACGCTTATTGCAACGCATTCTGTTACAGACAATGAAACTCAGGCAGGTCTTTCGGTTTATCCCAGAAGTACGATGCAGATCGCATTTGCAAACTGGATTTGGAACAATGTATTAGGTATCGGAACTGGTAACAGAGAAAATACTTTCATGACCGACTGGGTTTTATATTATAAAAACACAGCAGTAGATCTGGCTCAGATTAATACTTTGGTTGCCAGTTATAAAGCACAAGGATTGAAAAAGAAGAAATCTGGCTGGACAAACCTTTTATGACACACCGCAAAGTGGTGTTGCCACAGTGTATAAAGATTGCAATTATGGCGGATATGCTGTGAGTTTACCAGCTGGCAACTATACTTTAGCTAATTTACAGGCGAAAGGAATTTTAGATAATGATATTTCTTCGCTTAAAGTACAAACCGGTTATGAAGTAGTGCTTTATGCAAATGATAATTTTGCTGGTTCTTCTGCTATTATTACTTCAGATAATACGTGTCTGGTGGCTAATAGTTTCAATGATATTGCTAGTTCTGTAAGAGTTAGGGCAGTAACCAATTCTTCTCCTTCAATATTGATTGAAGCGGAGAACTATATCAGCATGAGCGGAATTCAAACCGAAGCAACCACAGATACAGGCGGAGGTTTAAATGTAGGTTATGCCGATACGGCTGACTGGTTGTCTTACAGCAACATCAATTTTCCAACATCTGGTTCTTATTTAATTGAATACAGAGTAGCAAGTGGTGTCAGCGGAGCAATCATTTCTTCAGATTTAAGTGCAGGAACGATTCAGCTTGGTGCTGTTAATATTCCGAATACCGGAGGATGGCAAAACTGGCAAACCGTATCTCAAACCGTAAATTTAAACGCCGGAACGTATAATTTCGGAATTTATATTCAGAACACGGGTGTGAATATCAACTGGATCAGAATCACGAAATCGGCATCGGCTTTAGCAGCAAAATCAGATTCAACAGATAAAATTGAAAGTTTGACTGTTTATCCAAATCCGACAGAATCAGAGCTTTTCTTTTCTGCAGAAATTATAGGAGCAAATTTAAGCATTATCAATTCTCAGGATGGCGCTACTGTTTCTTCGCAAAAAGCCAATAGAAACAGTATTGATGTTGCCGGTTTAAAAAGCGGAGTTTATTTGATTTTGGTCGAAAAAGACGGAATCAAAACGGTGCGACGTTTTATTAAGAAATAAGGATTTAATTAAAAATTGAGAATTAAAAATTAAAAATTTCATTAGCTGTGTTATAGTATTAAAAAGATTTTTTCACGCAGATTTTGCAGATTGTGGCAGATTTTTATTTAGCCTCTTTCCGTGTGGTTTTTCATTTCGAGGAACGAGAAATCACACCGAGTGAGCGACGTACTGTGTGTCTTCACTTTATTTGATTTCTCCTCCGTCGAAATGACAAAAATGAGAATAAAATCTGCTCAATCTGCAAAATCTGCGTGAAAAATAAATGACACAATATTTTAAAAAGTAACCCCAAACCTCAAATATTATATGAAAAACAATTACAGATTTCGGTTAAGTTTATTTGTTTTTATTGCTTTTAGCAGTTTCGCCGTGGCGCAGACTTCTTTAGGTTCAAGTAAAACTTTTATGAACACTTTAAAGAACGGACTCGCAACTACGGCTTCAAAAAGTACGGCTGAGAAAACCGTTTTGCTTCAGGCGGAGCGTAAAAACTTCGACGCAAAAGTCAATTACAAAAAATCAGATGCTTCAAGTGAGTTTTTGATTGGAGAAATTAAGAATGTTCCAGAATCGTCTTTTTATATTAAAGTGATGGATAAATCGCTGGAAGGTCACATTATTTTAAAGAAAACAAAAGAAGCTTACAAATATTATTCGGACGCCAGCGGAAATGCTTTTGTATCGAAAGTAGATATCAATACGCTGATTTGCGTGAACTATGAAAATGTTCCTGAAAAAAGTCAAATAACAAGTAAAACAGCAGCAGCTCAAATTGCTCAGGCCTTGTTGAATTTGCAAAGTTTACCTGGTGCGGCAGGCTGTGTTTTTTTAGATTTTGACGGATACAATATGCCGGCAGGAAATCTTTGGAACAACGGAAACGCGATCAACGCAGCGCCATCCGGAATGAGCGATGCAGCCGTTCAGGAACATTGGGAAGTGGTCGCTGAAGACTACAGACCTTTCAACGTGAATGTTACAACAAGTGAAGCTGTTTTTAACTCATACCCAAGAAACAGAAGAATGCGTGTGGTGGTAACTCCAACCAATACTGCGGCCCCGGGGGCGGGGGGAGTAGCGTATATTGGTTCCTTCAATTGGGACAACGATGTACCTTGCTGGGTATTTATTACCTCGGGTAAATCTGGTGGAGATGCCTCTGCGCATGAAGTTGGCCATACTTTTGACCTTGGCCATGACGGACGTACAAATCCTGCAGAAGATTATTTCGTAGGGATAAACAATACTTCGTGGGCGCCAATTATGGGTGCAGGATATTACAGACCTGTGGTTCAGTGGAGTAAAGGCGAATACGATTATGCTAACAACAAACAAGATGATGTTGCGATTATTGCAAGTAATAAATTCGGAGTAGGTTACAGAGGAGATGATTACGGAAACACTACAGCTTCTGCAGCCACTTTAGATTATAACGCAAGCGGAGCCATCAACCAAAAAATGGAATTATTTCCAGCGAAGCCGATTATGATTTCTTTACGTTTACAACAGGCGGAGGAAATGTTTCGATCAATGCAAATACCGTTTCCAGACATGGAAATCTGCATCTTTTAATTCGCTTATACAATTCAGCGGGAGCAGAAATGGGAACGTACTGGAACTCTGATCCGTTTGCTTTAAACGCTTCTATGAATGTGAATTTGCCAGCTGGAAAATACTTTATTGGTGTTGATGGCAACGGTGCCGGAAGTGCTGGTTATGGCGGATATTCGGCTTATGGCTCTATCGGAAGTTATACGGTTACAGGAACAATTCCGCCGGGAGGAAATATAGCTGCTTCAACAGATGTGATTACGGCTTATAAAGATTGTAACTACACCGGATTTTCTGGCGGATTAACAATTGGTGATTACAATTTAGCACGTTTAAATTCTTTGGGAATTTTAAATGATGATATTTCTTCATTAAGAATCACGCAGGGATTTCAGGCAATTTTATATCAGGACGATAATTTTACGGGAGCTTCAACTGTAATTAATTCTGATAATTCTTGTTTGAACACAACCTGGAATGATAAAGTGAGTTCGATTAGAATTCTTGCAAACGGAGTTACCACTTTAGGAAATCAAACTTTCTTTTTGCAAAACAGAAACAGCAGTTTAAACATGGATGTCTGGAATGCAAGTTTATCAAATGGTGCCAATGTGGCTCAGGGAACTGCAAATTCGGCTACAAATCAAAAGTTTACGTTCACCCATTTAGGCGACGGTTTGTATAAAATTATTGCCAATCATAGCGGTCAGTCTTTAGATGTAAATAATTTTAATAAAGACAATGGTGCCAATGTAGAGCAATATCCGTACAACGGAACTACAAATCAACAGTTTATATTGTTTTCTACCGGAGATGGATTTTATAAAATTATTGCCAGACATAGCGGTAAATTAGTTGAGGTTGCGGGTGCAAGCACAACAAATGGTGCCAACGTACAGCAATGGCAGGATAATGGACAGATTTGCGGACAATGGAAATTAATTTCAACAACAACTGCGCAAACTTCAACCCTAATTCAGGCTGAGGATTATTCTGCTATGAGCGGAATTCAGACCGAAGTTACAACGGATACGGGCGGAGGCTCAAATGTTGGTTATACAGAAACGGGAGATTGGCTGGCCTATAATAATATTAATTTCCCAACAACAGGTTCTTATTTAATTGAATACAGAATAGCGAGCGGGGTTGCAGGTGGCAGATTATCATCTGATTTAAACGGTGGCACAATTATTTTAGGAAATGTTGATATTCCCAATACCGGAGGATGGCAAAATTGGCAAACCGTAACACAAACGGTTAGCGTAAATGCCGGAACTTATAATTTTGGAATCTATATTCAAAATACGGGAATGAACATTAACTGGATCAGGATTACCAAAATTGGCGCAGCAGCAACTCCTGTAGCTTCGTCTATTACTGTTGAAGATGAGGTAAATTCAGTTGCTTTAAACGTATATCCAAATCCGGTTACAGATATACTTTTCTTTACTACAGATGTAGTGGGAGGAAACGTAAGCGTGGTAGATTCCCAAACAGGAAGTTTGGTTGTGTCACAAAAAATCAACGACAATAATCTAAATGTTTCGGGTCTAAGAAACGGAATTTATCTTATTGTTTTTGAGAAATATGGAACTAAAACGATCAAACGTTTTATTAAAAAGTAAGAGTTAGTTATGAATTATGAGTTATAAATTATGGCTTGTAATTTTAGTTAAAAGGCTGCCGTTTAAACGGCAGCCTTTTCTATTATAATGTAATTATAAGTTATTGTTTTGAGTTAAATTTTGTGATTTTTCACTACTAACTCAAAACTCATAATTTATAATTCAAAACTCATTTTTTCGTTTTCTCCAATTCTCCAATAAACGGAATTTCGTCCTGAACTGCAGATCGTATTGTAGTTTGAAAATACTGCTCTAACTGGATAAATTTTGCAGCATTAATTGGTCCAATTGCTTTTTTTGCTTTGCCGTAAGCTTTAGATAAAAGCTTTTCAAAATCAACATTGTTTTTCAAATTATTTTTTGCCAGTTCATCTGCTTTTTCATCCGTAATTTTATCATAATTGATAGCGTAGTCGTTTATTAGTTGTATTTTTTTCTGACCCAAAGCTTTGCGCTCGGCTTCATAATTATCGTAGACAGCCTGAAATGCTGTAGCTTGTGGTTCTGCCAAATTCAAATAATCTTTTATAATATCTCCTTTAGATTTTCCGTAAAGACTTTGCACAAGTATCACATCATCTGTAGATTGAGCAGATAAGATCGTAGAAATAAGAAGGGCTGACAATAGAAATAATTTTTTCATAATTTGAAGTTTTATTTTAGTTGAAAAATATTTGATAGATTATTTTTTATTTACTGAAATCATAACTTAAAGTTGCTCCTAAACCAAATTGATAGGTGGCTACAAAATCTGTTACACCAACCGGACCATAATAAGTCCAGTAATAACTGGTACCAACTGAGGCGGACATAGATTGCAAATAAGCATTTAAATTGATAGACCAAGGCGAAGAAGTTTTAATTTTTACACCACCTTTTATTTCCCAGGCAAAATAATTTTCGGTTCCGCTTTGAGGTGTTTCAAGAAAAGTAATACCGGCACCGGCACCAAGATAGGGCATCACGTTAGAACCAATATCAAAATAATGTGCGTAATCAACTAAAATATAGTTTAATGCACCTTTATCATCTCCGGCATTAAGTTGCGTTCCTAAGGGACCATATAAAGGCAATTTTGTATCGAGTCTGTTGTATTTTAATTCGATAGAACTATTTTCTACAATAAAATACTCGAAACCGATACCATATTCAAAACCGTCTTCTACATAAGCATAAGAGTTATCATATTCTACTTTATCCTGAAAGGCATAACCTGCATATAAATTAAGCAGAAATGAGTTTGAAGTTTGTGCTTTTGCAAAAATTGAAAATAAAAAAATAACGAATAATAGATTACACTTTTTCATAATTTTAGTTTTAATTTGATTTGTAATTAGTTCTTGTTAAAGACTTAACAGGGGATTTTAAAATTATAATTCAAAATTAATTTTAGTTATTTAGAAAAAGTATTTAAACGCCGCAACTTGGTTTCACTTTAGAAAATGAAACAAGATTGTAGTGAAATTCGTTCAATAAAAAATAACAAAGTCCGTTTCAAATTAATGAAACGGACTTTGTTTTCCTTGTTGATATACTTTGCGTAGACACACTGCTGTGTGCCTCTACGATATACATTGTGTATATATTTCGTATAAAATTATTTGAAATGCTTAAAAAATTAATTCGAAAATATTTTCATTATTCTGAATTCTAATTTCGGTTGGATTACTTTGAGACGGAGTTTGCGTTGGATACCAGTTTCTGTTTGGTTTTACGATAATTAGTAAACCTTCATCATCTCCCAGAGCAGAAAAAACTTCGCTATTATTATTTTTAGAAAAGAATTCTAACGCATGTTTTTCGATTAATTGATTTCCTAATTCCAACGAATTTTCGGTTACAATTCCAATTTCGCTAATGTTTAAAATTAATTTAGAACTGAAATTTTCTGTTGAAGCATTTTCAAGATCATATCGGGAAATAAACTCCAATAAATTGCCATTATTATCATAGAAATAAACCGCATTGGCATTCCATGCCTCAAAATTGGCGATCACGTTTTGATCTTCAATTACAATTAACCCCACTTTGTTTTTACACCATTCGATAGCTTCCTCAAGTTTATTTTCCGGAATATTAAAAGCAAAATGATAAATAGAATTAAAAGTTGAATTTTCTATAAATTTTAAAATAGAATTCCCTGCCTGAATTGTAACCCATTTTGAGTTTTTTTCTATGATGGAAAGCCCAAGAATGTCCTGATAAAATGCAGTTGTTTTCTGAATATTATTGGTCTGAATTTGTATTTGTTCTAGTTTCATGTGAGGTGTTTTTTCTTTAGATCAAATTTAAAAAACGGCACTCGTATTATCGTGAAAAGGTGATTATATACGTTGATAAGATTATAAAAAAATGATATGAAAGAAGATTAACGGAAATAAAAAAGCCCGTTTCATATAAATGAAACGAGCTTTAAAATTGTGGAACTTTGGGGCGCATTCACAATTTATCAAATAATTTATTTTGGCATTATTGGCGTCATAATACGTCTCGTTGGTGTGCTTAATGTTTCGATAAAAGCCAATAAATCGCTGATTTCTTCTTTGTTTAAATTTAATTTTTTAAGTACCGGATCTACTTTTGGAATCAGGGAATCTCTTGCCGTTCCCAGATATTTTTTCTGAATAGGAGAGGGATTTCCTCCATTATACAATTCAACAACATCTAACAGAGACGGAAAATGTCCGTGATGCATCCAGGGTTTTGTGTTGGCGACTTCACGAAGTGTTGGCGTTCTGAATTTTCCAATATCTTTTACATCTTTGGTCACATTATATCTTCCAAAATCTTCATTTTTAGTTCCGAATAAAGTTTGACCGTCGTTATGAAACTCATTGTCGCTAAAATAAGGCGTGTTGTGGCAATTGATGCATTGCGCTTTGGTTCTGAACAAATGCAAACCTTTGACCTGAGCATCTGTAAATGCTTCAGATTTTCCACTAATGAAATTGTCAAATTTACTTTTCGGACTATTAATAGATCTTTCAAAAGTAGCAATGGCATATTGAATTCTTTGCAGATTCACTTTTTTGTCTCCAAAAGCATCTGTAAAAAGAGCATTATATCCTTTAATCTTTGCAATTTTATCAACAGCAATCGTTAGTTTTTCATTCATTTCCAATGGATCTCCAATCGGGAATTGTGCCTGATCTTCCAGACTGGAAGCTCGGCCGTCCCAAAATAAAGTTTTGGCATACGCCGAATTTAAAATCGTCATCGAATTTCGTTTTCCCGTTTGGCGATCATGACCAAAAGAACGCGTCAAATTATCTGTCCAGCCCAATTCAGGATTATGGCAGGAAGCGCAGGCAATTTGTCCACTCAAAGACAATCTCGGATCAAAAAACAATATTTTCCCCAAAGCTTCTTTCTCTTTCGAATACGGATTGTAATCCGGATACGGAACTGCAGGCAAAACGCCAATATCCTCAAATTTAGATTTATCGATACTTTCGTGTAATTCTGCCGCAGGCCATTTCGAAGCATCACCGCCTGAATACAGTTTTCTTAATTCTGTAATATCAATATAATCTGGCTGTTCAACGCTTTTGTAAGCTGTTAAACTTAGGAGAAGGACGATAGGTATTATTAAGGTTTTTAATTTCATATTTATTTTTTGTTTCAATTTTCAGGTTTCAAGTTGTGACAGAAGGTGAAACCTGAAACTTGAAACTTTTTTAATTTAAAACTTAAAGAGTAACTTCTTTAGGGCAAGCGTCGTTTATTGGGTCTATTTTTGGATATGTTTTGTTGTTATACATTTTATATTGTGTAGAAACCGTTCCTCCAAAAAGTTCCTCATTGGTTAGTTTTAACTCAAAAGAAATTTCAAACAAACCGGTACTAATTTCTTTATAAGTTCCTTCACCAGCTATAGCAATAACATGAGATACTTTAGTAGTTCCAATCGTTATATATTGCGGAATAACAAGTACTTTTCCATCGGTTTTGCTGTTTCCATTTGTTGGAAAAAATTCAAGAGCCGAAGTAATATTAAATCCGGGAGAATATTGCGCTGCTGTACTTTCGTTAGAAAAAATCTTTTTAACCCAAATGAATTTGTTGTGTTTGTTCCGGTTACAACATTAAATCCAATTATAAAAGCGTCATGATAAACATCATCAGCGGTATTGGTTGTACCCTTATCACTATATAAAATAGCATTTTCGTTGTCTTTTGTTACTACTAAAGGAAACGTAAAGGCATTAAAAGTCTGCCATGCACATGTACCGCTTTTATCAAACCAATGCTCGCCGTAAGTCAGGTAAAACTGATTTGATAAATCATAAAATTTAGATGCCGGATTGGCCTGAACATCTCTTGGTGATTTAATTGGTTTTATAATTTGTAGAATAGTATTTCCGGTAGCGGTGTAATTTGTTGTATTGTTTAAAGTAATATCAGTTACATAACGAACATCATCATTTTGAATATCTTCTAAAAGCGTTAAATGATACGTAATTGAGCTTCTGTCATCCCCAAAATCATCGTGTGTTAAAGAATATTCAAAACCATTAAGAAATGTAAATATATCAAGATTTTCAATCTCAGATGGTAAGAATCCATTTGGGAAATTGATTTTAAAATCTACTGTTTCTCCGGCAACTCCTTTAATATTAATTCGGTTTACAGGAAAAGTATAAGTCGTGCTTATTTCTCCCAAATTTACTGTAAATACGTCATTTACCGCAGATGTATTCAAATTACCAATGTGAATTGCCGGATCTGAAGTTTCTTTAAGTTTTAGTGTAATACTTTGATTTGGCTGCCATCTTTTATCAAAAGAAAGAAAAATGGTATCAGTAAGTTTTGTTCCTTCAAATAATAATTTATCAACAGGATTTAAAGTAAAATCATCTTCACTTCCGGTTGTTGTTACACTAAAAGAAGCTTCTACAGCATTTTTTAAATTTGTAGAGGTTAGTGTTACTGGTATTTTTAAAGTTTTCACAGATTTATTATCGTATGTACTGGCAGGCAATAATGAAGTATTTATTGCTGGATATTCTAACGGAATACCAGTGCTTGTAGTCTGGAAATTAAACCTGATAAAGGGATCTATGTTTTTAGAATCTAATTTGTAATCATCTTTTGAACATGAAGCAAATAACGTTAAAACGATACTTACAGCTATAATTTTAATATGATTCATTTTGTTTTAAGTTTGGGTTAACAATAATAGTGCTTCGTGGTATTGGCAATACAAATTTTGGCGACGGATAGGTTAAACCGCAACTAAGAGATATACAGCCATCATTACGGGAAATATCTTTTTTATTTCTGGCAATATCAAAAAACAGATGACCTTCAAAACACAATTCTTTTCTTCGCTCAAGAAACAATGCCTCTTTCAAATCTTCAGTATCTGTTAATTCACTTGCATTTGCCCGGGTTCTTATGGTATTAATATCTTTTTTTGCCTGATCAGTATTATTTAGTTCCAATGCTGCTTCGGCACGAATTAAATATTGTTCGCTCAATCTAAAAGCAACGTATCCCGGATTTCCCTGAAATTTTTTAGTAAAATAATAATTTTGTTTGATTTGTTGATTGTTGACCAATGTTGATAATGGCTTTTCTAAAAACAATTGTTTTCTAATATCTGTTGTTTCATACAAACTTAATAAGTCTTGCGATGCGACATAATTGGAGTAACTGGCATCGCTGGTATAACCAAAATAGGAAGATAATGATCCACTGGCTGTTCCGTCTGAACCTTTTGGAATCGAAAATTCTAATAAAACTTCTGAAACAGGAAGATCGGGTTGTTCCCATTGCGCAATATAATCAGCAGAATTCATTAAGCTTACGCCAGAATTTACAATTACATCATTTGCAGTTTCATAAGCATTTTTCCAGTCTTTTTTAGACAAATAAACTCTTGCCAAAAGTGCTTTTGTATTTTTAGTATTAAAAAAGGAATAAACCGGACCTTGCAAAAGTGAACTGTCAGAATAAAGATTTAAAGCTGTTGTTATATCCTTAATGATTAAGGAATAAGTGTTTGCAGCGGTTTCTCTCGAAGGATATTGAATTCCTTCGGTAATAGATTTTGTATTATACACAATTCCCAAATGTGATGCGTCATCAGTATAACCATAATTTTGACTGTATATTTCACTCAATAAAAAGTGCACATATGCTCTTGCTGTTAAAGCTTCGGCTTTTATCTGGTTTTTTTCAGCTTCAGTGGCGTCTGTTAAAGCATCTGTAAATTCTAAAATTAAATTGGCCTGATTGATAATATCATAACTATCGCCATAAAAAATTGAGAAGTTAGACTCATCAGCAATATCTCCAAAAGAATACAGATTTTTAATGTTAGTCGGAATAGTCAATTGTCCTTGAGAACCATTTGTTAATGATGGACTAAATTTTAAGTTTCCCCCTGCAAATCTGCATAAACAGCAAAACGTTCCCCTCTAACATCCGTTTCAAGATCGCCGTATATACCATTTAAAGCCTGTAAAACACCTTGTTTCGTTTTTAATTGCTCAGTAATTGAAATTTGAGTTCCAGGTTCCTGTTCTAAAAAATCACTACAGCTTTGCAGCAAACAAATTGCTGCCAAAAGCATAAGAAACTTAAACCTCTTTATATTTTTGAAGTATTTCATCTTTTTAAAATTTAGTATTAATTCCACACGAAATAGTTCTGGCTTGTGGATAAGTGTAATTAAATTCTCTAATGCCATTCATCCCGGAAGGACTTTTTTCTTTGTACCAGTAAAGCACATTAGAAACATCTGCAAAAAGAGTTAATGTATCAAGAAAAGTGTTTTTTAAAGGAACATTATAGCTCAGGTTAATATTGCTTATTTTAATGTACGAAGCATCATAAACATATTTACTCATGTTAGAAATTATGGTATTATCTCCAGGAGAAGGCTGTGAAACTATATCTCCTTGGTTTTTCCAATAATCATAAGCGTTGACAGACATATTTCTGTTTGACGAAGTTCTGTATTTTGCTACTATTTCTTCTGAAACCAATTTATCTCCACCCCACTGGAAAGCACCATTAATTGATAAAGTAATTTGATTGTTTAATGAAAAAGAATTGCTGAAACCACCAAAAGCTTTTGGCTGTAAATCTCCAATTGGCACCCAGTCAGCCTCGCTAAATGTTCTTGCATAAGTCGTAGAATCATACAGCTGTCCATCTTTTTTAATAAGATCTCTGCCCGTTGCAGGATCAATTCCTACCCAGTTTACACCCCAAATTGTAGTGGTACTGTAACCTGTTTTTTGTGCAAGTGCAAGGTTTGCGATAGAATAGTTGCTTCCTAAACCAACTAACTCGGTTACTTTATTGTCTACAGTTGATATATTAAATGCTGATGTCCACTTAAATTTACCTTTTTGAAACCATTTTATTCGCGTTGAAAATTCGAAACCTTTATTATACATGCTTGAAGCATTTAATTGTACCGTTCCATATCCTGTTTCAGTTGGGATATTTCTACTTGTAATCAAATCTTGTAAGTCATCATAATAATATTCTAATGATAATTCAACAGTATTAAATACATTAAAATCAATTCCTGTATTAAATTTTAGGTTTTTTTCCCAGCTTAGATTTCCGTTTGGTGCTGCACTTGGATTAGCTTCAAGATATCCGTTATATCCATTTTGCGAAAGCGTATAAAGTCCTTTTGAGCGATAAGAACCTATTCTCGAATTTCCTGTTGAGCCATAACTAATTTTAAGTTTTAATAAATCTATCCATGAACTTGATTTTAAAAAATCCTCGTTGCTTGTAATCCAGGCCAAACCTGCGCCGCTGTTGTAAGCAACGTTGGTATCATCTCCAAAAACAGAACTTTCGTCACGTCTAAAATTGACTAAAGCGTAATATTTCTTTTTATAATTATAATTGATTTGTGTAAATAAAGAAACTCTTGAATTATTACTAAAATCAGATCCTCTAACTTGTCTGGTCGTTCTTTCATCAACTAACGGAGTTGTGGTGTCATCATCCTGAATGGCGTCTTCAACTCTGTTAATTACATTTGGATTTGAAAAACCGGAAGCCGATGCATAATCAAAATTGGTTTTTTCTTCAGAAAGCTCAAAGCCTATTACGCCATCAATACCATGATTTGGATTGATTTGTTTATTATATAGCATTTGTCCCTGCCAGTTCCATTTGGTTGAATTTCGGTTATTAAAAAGTCGTCTTCCCCAGTTTGGATAAGTAGTGCCATTTAAAATAAAAGATCCGTTATTTTGCCCGCTTTCGTTTTCGCCAGAGAACCAGCGATCCTGAACTTTATCAACATAATCCATTCCAAATAAAGTAGAGAATTTTATGTTTTTATTTAGCTCATAAGCTACATTCAAACTTCCTAAAAGTCCACGTGATTCAGTCTCATTTTTGTTTTGCTCAATTGCTGCCAATGGATTTCCTCCTGTATTACCACCGGATACACCTAAATTGGCATAAGTTCCATCAGCATTGTATGGAGATATAGTGGGCAAATAAGCAAAATCATAATAGATGTTTGGAGCATCTTTTTTAATATAACTAGGATTAAGCGATAAATTAATATCCCATTTTGATGCACGATAACCTAAGTTTATCCCTCCATTAAGCTGTTTTGTAGTATTTCCTACTTGTGGTTCATCAATATTTAAATAAGAAATATTGGTTCGGTAAGAGAATTTTGAAGTGGCTCCTGAAACATTAAAATTATACTTATTATAAATGCCAGATCTGTTTAATAAACCAAACCAATCTGTATCAACACCATTGTAAGCAACTGGAACATAACCGGAAGTTGTATTTTTTAAATATTGATTTCTTACTTCTGTATATTGTTCTCCGTTTAAATATTTAATTTGATTTATTGCAGAAGAAACACCAAGCTGATTGGAGAAACCAAATTTAGCTTTTCCTAATTTTCCTTTTTTGGTTGTAATCAAAATTACACCATTTGCACCATCGGCACCATAAATACCAACAGCTGCGGCATCTTTTAAAACAGTGAAATTTTCGATATTATCAGGCGAAATCATTGCCAATGGATTTGACAATCCTTCTGCGAGTCTTCCTCCGTCAAAATATTGGCTGTCAATTCCAGTTTGTTCACTCATAATTACACCATCAACTATAATTAAAGGTTGAGTAGATGTACCTAAAATGGAATTACTTAACGATTTCAAACTTCCCTGTCCACGAATATTTATTTTTACAGGACCACCAACTCCAGAAGTGTTTTCAATTAAAACTCCCGCAATTTGTCCTTCCAGCATTTTATCAACGCTTTCTGAGGCTTGCTGCACCGGAATATCTTTAGCTGTAATTGTGGAAATACTCCCCACAATTTCTTCCTTCAGTTTTGTAGTTCCGTAAGATGACGTAATCACAACGGGATTTAATTCGTCTACAGATTCTTCAAGATAAAACGCAAAATCTTTCTTGTTTTCTGCCTTTTGAGATTGTGGAATCATTCCTAAAAAAGCAACTTCCAGAACAAGATTATTGATGTTATTTCCTTTTAGCTGATAAGCAAATTTTCCATTAAAATCGGTTACAGCACCCATTCCAGTTCCTTTTATGCGAATTGTGGCACCTGGAAGAGGCAGTTTGTCTTTGGCACTATAAACGGTTCCGGTAATGAATCTTTCTGTTTCCTGCGAAGAATTATCTGTTGAAACAGGAGTGGAGCTAGTTAGTAAAACCTGCTTGTTCTGAACGTAAAACGAAATATTTTTTCCTTTAAACAATTGCGTCAAAACAGTTTCTAAAGTTGCATTATCTACATCAATAGACGCTTTTTGATCGGCGTCGATTTTACGGGCATTATAAATGATTCTGAAATTACTTTGCTCTTCGATAGCTTTAATAATTACAGTTAAAGGCTGCTCTTTTTCATGTAAAGTAATCGTTTTATTCTGGGAAAAACCTTTAAAACCAGATATGAACAGGGCTAGGAAAAATAGCATTTTCCTTAAATTGGGTATCGTAAATGTCATGTTTTTAGTTAATTATGGAATATTGGTAATAGTAATAGTATTTTCTTTTATTGCGTAATTAAATGGAGTGTCGCGTTTTAGCAATTCTAAAATATTCTCGACGCTCGACTCACTAATTTTTATAGAACCGGTAAAATTCTGTCTGGCCAAATCAGAATTTTCGTTGATGATTTTTACATCATAAGTGCGCTCTATAATTTTTGCAATAGTTGAAAATGGGGTATCTTTAAAAGCAATATCGCCTTTTGTCCAGGCCGAATAAATACTTGTATCTACGAATTTGGTGGTGATTTTTTTCGAATTGTTTTGCCATGTCGCCATTTGGTTTGGCACCAATAAAACAGCATTTGATTTGTTTTCGGCTTCTGCCATTTGAATACTTCCTTCGACCAAAGTGCTATTTACTGTTGGGCTTTCAGGATAAGCGCTTACGTTAAATTTTGTTCCCAAAACTTCAACTTCGACTTTGTTGGCGTGCACAATAAAAGGATGCGTTTTGTCTTTGACCACTTCAAAAAAAGCTTCACCGGTCAGATAAACATTTCTTTTTCCGTTTACACCAAATTGCTCCGGATATTTTAAAGTAGTTCCCGAATTTAAACTAATAACCGTTCCGTCTGAAAGCTGTAGTTTAAATCTTTTTCCGTACGGAACCTTAAGTGTATTATACACCACTTCCTGGTCCTGAACTTTTCCGAAGTAAATAATTTGATTTGGAAATTTTTTGGCAATCAAATCTCCTTTGTCATTTACTACTTTCGATTGGTTATTTGAAGTAATTAACTCTGAACTTCCGTCTGCGAGTTCTAACACAATTTCTTTTGAAGATGCTGTTTTTTGACTATAATTAAAAGCTAGTTTTGCTAATCCGAAGAGGACTAAAAATACGGCAGCAAATTTTAAGTAGGTTGTTAGTTTGTTTTTCTTTTTGATTGAAATTACAGGAATAGCTTCACTCGAAAAATCTTCAGACAACGAAGTTATTGCCCAGGTCTTTTTTAAATTTATAAACTGTTTTTTATTTTCTTCCGAAGCATCGATCCATTCAAAAAGAGTTTGAATTTCCTGTTCTGAAGCTTCGTTCGATAAATATTTATAGATTATTTCCGATATCATTTTTTGGTTTTTAATCTTTTGGTTTTAGTAAGTACACTTCAGAAATAAAAAACCCTACCTTTTATTTTTAATTATTACAAATAAGAATAAAAAGTAAAAATAAATAATCAGATAATTTTGTTTTTAAAATCTTCAAAGCCTTTGTCATATGGGCTTCTACAGCTTTTAAAGTCACTTGCATTTCTTCTGCTATTTCTGCATTTTTTTGTTCTCGAATCGTTTTTTTATAAAAACTTCTCGGGTTTTAGTTGGAAGTTCGTTGATCGATTCGTGAATAATGCGTTCTAATTCGGTTAATTCTAAAGTGTCAAAACTTATCGAATTCAGAATTTCGATATTAAGTTCATTTTCTTTTACATTTAATACATCATTCTTAAACCGATCTTTAACTTTGTTGTGCCTTATGATATTTAAGCATTTTGATTTGGCGTAAGTGTATAGAAAAGATTGAATTCCGTTTATAGAATCAACACTTTCCCTGTTTTGCCATAAATAAAGCAAAGCTTCCTGAGCCAGATTTTCTGCTTCATCTTTATCATAAACAAACTGAACGCTAAAAGCCTGAATCCGGCGGAAATATTTGTCGTAGAAATAAGTAAATGCAGCCTGATCTCCTTTTTTAAAAGATTCAAAAAGATTAAGTTCAAAACTGTTATTATCAATCATCGAAACGGATTTCTGTTTTTGGAAAAGCAATATAAGTAATTTTTAAAAACTACTCGTTTTGCTCAGAATCCGGCAAATATAAAATATTATTTATACTAATTCTAAATAAAATTCAAATAAAGAATATTTACAGAAAAATTATTCAGAATAAGCGTAAAAAAAAATTCCCACCATATAAGTTATATAAGTTCATATAAACTTTGGGATAATTTAAAGCTTAATATAGGTCATCAAATATTAATCACAAACTTAAACTTATACAAACTTGTATGGTTAAAAAACTGTAAAAGTTTATGAACTTATATCATGAAAAAATATTTAACCTATAAAGAGAGTATTATATGGTCTTAATTAAAGTTTAGTTTTAATCTGCGCAAAGTTTATATGAACTTATATACTTATATGGTGAATAAAATCATTAGTTAATTATCAAATCGATATCTTGAGATAATCCTGTATCAATTTCGCCTTTTGTTCTATTTGTCATTGTATACGGAGAAAGTCTGCCGTTTTTAATGATTTCTTCCTTCGAATAAACTAAATCATAATACGTAATCAGATCGTCCGGATTTGTTGGTACAGTGGTATTTTTTTTAGTCGCCGGAATATCCTGATAATAATATCTCGACTTTTTTAGATCTGGATATTTGCTTATTAAATAGTCGTTTATGGTATATGTTGCGCCATCAATTTTGTATAAATCTTCTGTTAGTATTCCGGTAATCGTGAGATTTTGAATGTTTTGTTTTAAGTTTTTATAAGCTTCTTTTGTAGTCGAAAAATCAGATTGCAAAAGGTTATTTTTATCAGATAATTTTCTGATTACCGAAAGTCTTACCAAATCGCCGTTTATTTCAATTACTTTAAAAGCAAAATAATAGTTCTGCATGCTTTGGCTTCCGTTTGAGCCTCTTTTTTTGCTAAAAATAAAACTGCCCAATTGTAGTTTATGTTCCGGACTATTAATTGCTTTTTTCCATGCATAAGGTTTGTAAACGAATTGTTTAAGAATGTAGAAAACCGCAATAACAAGTAAGCTTACTAAGATTATTTTTTTCATTTATCGTTGGGGTGTATTTTACCGCAAAGTACGCAAAGTTTTTTTATCGCAAAGAGCGCAAGGTTTTATTAAAAGCTGTTCTATTAATCGCGCAAAGTCGCAAAGCCGCAAAGAAAATAAACTTTGCGGCTTTGCGACTTTGCGCGAAATAAATTATCAAAGCTTTGTACAATCTTTGCGAATCTCTGTGGAAACCTTTGTGAATCTCTGTGGTAAAACTCACCATAAAGCTTAGCGTACTTTGCGGTTAAAAAACGTTACGCTTAAAATTTCGCCATCCAAAACCAATCAGCAATAAATTGAAAAGGAGTAAAGGAACAAAAGACTTCGTAAAACTTATTTCTGATTTATCACTAAAAGTTTCAACCTTAAATTTAGACCAGTTTTCTTTTTCTACCGGAGCATTATCAAATATCTTCGGATAAAAATACAATCGCATTTTTTCATGAAAGTCTTTTGTTTTTTGCATAAACAAAAGTTGATTTCCCAAATCAGATTTTGCAATTTCATTCAACTGAATCTGTGTGTGCAAAGTCGGAATAAATTGTGCAATTGTCTGGCTTGCCTGATTTCTTTGTGTCAGCTTGGTTTCTAATTCTTTTGACTGAATTGCCGATTCGTCGTCACCCATTTGCTGCATGGCATAATACCAAAGCCAGCTAAATTCCTTATCCGGCAAAGGATAACTTTTAAATTGAGGATAATGCTTGTAGAATTTATCAAGCGTTGTTTGCTTATCCATATCCCATTTTTCATGATAGGCATTTCGCTGTTTCAATGTAAGTTCCAAAGCTTCGGGAACCGGATATTTATTTACAATATAAGTATTGATTGTTGCCGGTAAAATAATAATCAGAAACAGCCAAATTGTTAACAAAATAACCGCATTAAAATTTGAATTCTTTTGCAATGAAACAATAAAAAAGCAAACCGAAAACCAAAAAAGAAGATACAAAATACTGATTGTGTAAAATGTAAAAAGTGATTTGTTAAATGGAATATTCAGTATAAAAATGGCAATCAAAGTTACAATTGTTAGTAATGCAATTAAACTTAAAATTCTAATATAGAATAGTTTAATGATGTATAAAAATGTATTATCAGTTTGTGTTGCTACAATTTTCCAGGTTCCGCTTTCTTTTTCTTCAGAAACAATATTATAGGTAAAAGCGATTATTAAAAGTGGAAAAAGATAAACCAAAACAAAACTAAAATCAATATTTCCTAATAAAAGATTACTCGGATTATTTAATTCCGAATCATATTTCTGCCCTTCTAAACCACGAATCGTAACACTTTGAATCGACGGGTTTACGTCTCGCTGTCCAATTGCCAAACTGTTTATCGGGAAAGTTTTATTGACTAGCGAAAACTTGACATAATAGAGCAGAAGCCCAATTTCGTCTTTATGAAAAGCTGCATTTCGCGCAATATGTTCTTTTTGATATTCAGCAGCTTCGGCGATATTTTTAGTTTGTTTTTCCTGAAATTGTTTTCCAATTAAAAGGCTTATAAATCCGATAAGAAATAGAAACAATAATCCAATTTTTGTTCCTTTCGATCGAATGAAATTTTTAAATAGTAATGCTAACATATTAAATGGCTTTAAGATTTTTTGAGGCTATTTTGATGAAAATAAACAGTAAACTAATCCACAGAAAAAGAGAAATGACCGAAGTGATTTCATTTTTTAAAATTGCCCGGATTCCTTTTGGTTCATAATGAAATTCCTTTACTTCTGCCCAATGATCTTTGCCAATTAAAGCCGGTTTACTTTTATCATTACTGATATATTTAATTTGTAAAGCATTCATTTTTTGAGCCATATTATAGCGATAGGTTTCGGCTTGTTTCTGGAAATCGATATACGAATCATAATCGGTATTTGACAAGGCCATAGAGAGGTTTTTCATCGCGATATACGGATTTAAAAATGACATGGCTCTGGAAAAACTGTTTTGTTTTTGGTAAACATGAAGTAAAGTATCCAAATGTCTGTTGTAAATTTTGGCGCTTATTTTTTCGCCCTCGGTCATGATAAAACCGGAATAATTAAAAGGCAATTTTTGAACCGAATCGACTTTGTAAACCGCAAGCAATGAATCTTTGATTGCCTTGTAATGCAAATCATTCGGATTGTGGCTGTCTCCTTGTTTCAGAATATCTTTTTCGATATTGCTGTTAAATTCTATTTTGGAAGGAGCTTCAAAAATATAAGCGCCAATTGCCTGTGTAACTCTTGGTAAAATAATCGTAAAAAGCAGCCAGATTCCGATAAGGGAAATCAAAGCTTTTTTTGAGGTTTTGCTTAAAGCAGAAATCAGAACCGCGATGACGCAAAAGAATATTAAATACAAAAAATGAAATACAATAAACAGAATCATCTTAATCGTTTCATCAAATGAAATGGTGAAGTTTTGAAGCACTAACCAAATGAAAACCAAAACGATAATTGTTGGGATAAACAATATCATAATTACAGCAGCAATGCCGAGAGTTTTACCTAACAAAAGCTGTTTCCAGTTAATTCCCTGACTTAAAAGCAGTTTTAAAGTTCCGTTTTCTCTTTCGGCGGCGACCGAATTAAATCCGAAGAAAAAATCAGCAAAGGCAATAAAATTTGCAAAATCATGGCAATGCTAATTTCGCCAAAACGTAACATACTGTTAGAGAATCCGGCTTCAGAAAAATTGGCTGTATTTTGTTTGTGAGCTTCCAGGAAAATGGCATTTCCAAAAAACGGTTCCATTCCAAATTCAAAAACACTTAGTGAAGTACTTTTTCGGAAAGCAAAATTGCCGTAATGTGCCATTCGGTGCGGGTTTTTATCCGGATTTTTCAACCAGTCTTCGCGGGATTCGTGCTGATATTTTGCGCTGGTTTCGTTTTGATTGGTATAATTTTCCCAGCCTGAAAAAACGGCGTAAGCGAGTAAAATACCAATAAAAAAAGTAATTATAAAAACAGCCGAATTCTTAAAAGCTGAATTTTTTAAATGTTTTGCAATTAAAATTTCTACGTGTAAAGACATGGCTTTTATTAAAATTTATAAGTTAAAGTAAGCGTTGCATTTCGTGGCGCACCAGGAAATAAACGCAGATAATTTTGTGCACCCAGCCAATAGGTTTTATTGAAAATATTGCCCGCATTAATGGCAATTTGCATATTACTGTTAGTGGGTTTGTAATATAAAGCGGCATCAAAAACGGTAAAATCAGGAAGGGTAAAATCTCTTGTAAACCAAGGAATTTTGCTGCTTTGATACTGCATTCCCAAACCAATTCCAAAATCATTTAAAACAGAATCAGAGTTAAAATTGTAGCGTGTCCATAAATTGGCGCTGTTTTTTGGTGTATTTTGTTTTCTTGCGCCAATTAACGAAGCATCACGATCATTTACAATTTTGGCATCGATGTAACTGTATGAAGCGTTGATTTGCCAATCGCGCGTGATATATCCCGCCAAATCGCACTCAAAACCACGGCTTCTTTCGGCACCTCTTGTTACCAATAAATCAGGATTTGCAGGATCATTGGCATTCATCAAAATATTACGCTGATTGATTTCGTAAACTGCTGCATTAAAACTTATTGTGTTGTCCAAAAAGGTTGCTTTTAAACCTGCTTCTTTCAAATTACTTTCAAGCGGATCAAATAAACTTCCGGCTGGTAAAGTACCTGTTTGCGGCATTAAAGTAACCGTGTTCGATTGTGGCTGATAGCCTTCCAGATAAGTTGTATATACGTTAATAGCTTTATTTACAGCATAAGTAACACCAACACGAGGCAGTAAAGCTTGTTTTTTTACTTTTAGTTCGTTGTTGGTTTCATAATTTGTAATGTCTTCAAACCACTCGTTTCTCAAACCCAACAAAAAAGTAAATCTTTCCCACTGAATCATATCCTGAATATAAATGGCATTGGTTGTCGTTAATGCCGATGGAAGGGCTGTTCTCACATTCAAAGTATAATCTTCGGGGCTTCGAACGGTGTATACCGGATTATTTAAGTTGAAAAAATTTACATTTGGTTTTGGCAATACAACACCGTCAACCGTTATGGTTTGGTAGTTTGAAGCGTTTGCAGGAACAAAAGTGCTGGCAACAGTTCCGTCGTTTAATAAATATCCTCTTGCTGCATTTTGTCCGCCGCCTTTGGTTTTGTTCCAACTGCTTAAATCGTAACCCGCCAGTAATTTATGTTTTAGACTTCCGGTTTTTAGGTCGAAATTAAAATAAGTACTTAAATTGTCTACGTTCCAATATTGCTCGCGCTGAACAAATTGCATCATCGCCAAACTGGTTACGGGCTGATTGTTCATATCGACCGCAAAAGCATTTGTTGTTCTGTGTTCCTGAAGATCTTCTGTCCAGGATTGTTTCATATATTGGGCATTAAAACCAATTTTTGAAGTGAATTTATGCGCAAAATTGGTCATCATAATAAGTTCTTTCGACTTAAAAAAATCACTTGGCGCACCCAAATTCAAACTAATTGGTGTTTTATTTAAATTGGTAACTCCGGCAACAGCACCAAAAATTGGCTGACCACGATCCAGAATTCCAGTCATATCGCTTAAGATTAATTCGGCGTTAATAGCCGTTTTTTCATTGGGAATATAACTGAACGATGGAGAAACCAAAAACGATTTATTGCCCACTAAATCACGAAACGATTTGGCTTCCTGATACGCTGCATTTACGCGATATAAAAGTGTTTTTGATTCGTTTAAAGGTCCCGTAAAATCTAATGTTCCCCGAAAAGTACTGAAACTTCCGACACTTAAAGTTACTTCTTTTCGGTCTGTCGCCAAAGGTTTTTTGGTAACCAAATTAATACTTCCGCCCGGATCTACAGAAGAAAATGTCGCACTCGACGGACCTTTTATTACTTCAACACGTTCAATATTTGTGGTCAAAGGCTGAAGAAAATAATATTGGCGCGTTCGCATTCCGTTGATGATCTGACCTTCTTCATTCTGGCTGATTCCGCGAATGGTGTATTGATTGTAATAACTTGACGGAATTACACCACTTGTCATTTTTACGGCATCGGCGAGATAAAAAGCAGCTTTATCGGCAATTAATTCTTTGGTGACAGTCGAAATAGATTGCGGAATATCTTTGTTTAATGCCGCTGTTTTTGTCGCTGCAAAAGAATAATCGCTGTTGTATTTTTTGGTAGACCGGCCTACAATTTCTACGGTTTGCAATTCGTTGAGTGCTTCTGTTTTGATGGAATCTTTAGCAATACTATCATTAATTTTATTGGTTTGAGATTGTACGTAATGTGTCCCAATTATTAAAAATATAAAGGAAAATAGCTGTTTCATTTTTATGTTGATGGAAATCTTTCCTTTTAAACCGTTTGTAAATACAAATCTTCCAGTTCATTGGCCGAAATTTTTTCAGCTTCAATAACCGTTACCAGATTTCCCTGTTTCATAATTCCGATATGTGTTGCGACTTCTCGCGCTCTGAAAATATCGTGCGTTGCCATTAAAATCGCCGTTCCGTCTGCAGAAAGTTCTTTGAGGATTTGAGAGAATTCATTTGAAGCTTTTGGATCTAAACCACTTGTAGGTTCGTCTAATAAAAGCACTTTTGCTTTTTTGGCAATCGCAATCGCAATTCCCACTTTTTGTCGCATTCCTTTAGAATATCCTCCAAGATTTTGATCGTGAGCTTTGGTTTGCAAACCGGCTTTTGCTAGAAAATAAGTCAGTTCTCCGACAGAATAGTTAAATCCGGCAAGGGAAGAAAAGAATTTAAGGTTTTCTAAACCAGTAAGATTGGGATATAACATTACAGTTTCGGGAATGTAAGCCACATCTTTTTTTGTTTTTTCAGCATCGGTTACAACCGAAATATCATTGATTTTAATTTCTCCCTGCGTTGGTTTTATAAATCCAAGAAAAAGGTTTATTGTTGTCGTTTTTCCGGCACCATTTTGTCCCAAAAGAGCAAAAATTTCTCCTTTGTTAATTGTTAAATTCAAGCTGTTTAAGGCAATATTATCGCCGTATTTTTTAGTCAGATTTTCTGCTGTAAGCATGGTTTTATATTTGTTTGGGATTTAATTTTAATAATAAGATTATCGAATCAATAAACTTTATTAAAGCTTATTAATCAGTGTATTATATAAAAGTGGAGGTGTTGTTTACTAACGAATTAAGCAGTTTTCTTCAAGAGAGAAAACACATTTTGAGATTTTGTTCTATTCGCCAAAATAGAATTCATCAAAAAAATGAAATAGTGATACTCTTTGCTTTTAAATAAGGCAAAAGTTCATTCTAAATAAATTTCGTTAAGTAAACTAAAATAGAGTAGGAGGCGCTCGTAAAGCAAAGAGACTGCCCTTAAAAAATGTTGAAGTTTTTTTACTGTAGAAAAATACAGTTAAAGTTGAAACCTCTTGTTTGTGAAATGAAAAAGTATGAAATGAATTTGAAATAAAAGTACTAAATGTAAAATGACAAACAGGACAATTATTTTCTACACTATGACTGTGTGTAATTTGATTTTTATGAGCGCTGTATTTATGATCGCACGGTTTCTCTGTTAATTGCTTATAAACATGCTCATAAGAATGTATCGTTTGAAACAGCATGGCGAACAATACTGTCAACGACATTAAAAGATTAATTATTAAAAATTTCTTTTTCTTCATTCTTGATTTTGGAAAATATTTTTGTGGTAAATAACGCAACTTGGTTGCAAATATAGAAATAAATTAGAACTAGTTTTTTATTTTTTTTGGTTTGCCACGAATTGTACTAATTTGCACGAATTGATTTGGTAGTTTTTGCCACAGATTGAATGATTAAAATGATTTTTGTTTGCCACGAATTTCACGAATTTACACTAATTAATTCGTGATAATTCGTGATAATTCGTGAAATTCGTGGCAGAATATTTTTTTACAAAGATTAAATTAGTGGAAATTTGTGCATTCGGGACAAAAATGCTGTACTTTAATTTAATCCCAGTTTTTTCTTTTTTCCGAATAATAAAAACAGCACATTTTTTACTTTTTCTTCAAGAGAAGTACGCAAAATAGAGAAGGCTTTCGTGATTTGAGCTTCGACTGTTTTTACAGAGACGTCAAGATGTTCGGCAATCTCTATATTGGTTAAACCTTCTTTTTTGCTCAAAATAAAAACCTCTTTGCATTTTGGCGGCAAGTTTTGAATTTCTTTGTTTACAACATTTAAAACACGCTGAAATGATTCTGAATCATCTTCAAAAACAATAGAATTTAAAGCATCATAATACGATTTTTCCAGAGAAAACAACGATTGGTTTTTTCTGTACAAATCAATAAATTCATTGTAAACCAATTTATAAAGAAAACTTTTAAGGGCATGATCTGATTTTAATCTGGTGCGCTGTTCCCAAACTTTAATAAAAACATTTTGTACGATATCTTCGGCGCTGTAAATGTTTTTTACCAGACTGTTTGCATAAACGCAAAGTTTATGATGATAAGTATCGATTAAATAAGCATACGCTTTTTCATCTCCGTTTTTCAGAGCGTCAATTAGTACGTTGTTATCGTTATAATCATCATTTTTCATAGAAACAAATATATAAATTAATGGGTTTTAGGATTCATTTAGTAGCTTAATTTCGCTCAGAATCGGTGTTTTACCATTTTTTACTTGAATTTTATTACAAATAAAAAGGAGCAAAAAAGCAAAGATAAATCATTTACCTTATTATTTCTATTGAATTAGTATAGTTTTATTGAGAGAAAAGACTTGTGAAAAACATAAAATTCATCAAAATGAAAAAAACTTTATCAAATTGTTAGGGTTTTGTTTTTTGGCTTCGTAATAATATTAAAAATAACTAAAATGACAGTGAAAAAGTCAGAACGATTAATTGTAAAATACATCACCAATCAGGCCGATCAAAAAGAAATTGAAAAGTTAACAAAGTGGCTTGAAAAGGACGAGAACAAAATCACATTTAAAGAGTTTGTAAAAACAAATTATGCCGTTGATAAGGTCATGTACACTTTTGATTCAACGGAAGTGAAAAAACAATTATCCGAAAGAATTCAAAGTGAGAAAAATGTTTTCTATAAAAGAAGATTCTCCTCTTATTATAAATATGCAGCGATATTGATATTGGTTTTGGGTAGTTTTTATTTCTATACAAATTCGACTTTATTTCATCATAAAGATAATGTTGTGGTTCCGAGAGAAGATGATATTGTTTTACAATTTGGTAACGAATCAGAACAAACGATTGATCCGTCTGAAGAGAGAAATGTTACCGATAAATTTGGAAACATAATAGGAAAACAAAGCAAAAGCAAATTGGTTTATACAAATACCTTATCGAGCGGAGAATTGGTTTATAATACTTTGAAGATTCCGTACGGTAAAAAGTTTGAAGTTCAATTATCAGACGGAACCATTGTGCATTTGAACTCAGGAACATCGTTGCGATATCCGGTTCAGTTTATCAAAAATAAAAGCCGACAAGTTTTTCTAACCGGAGAAGCTTATTTTGAAGTTGCCAAAGATAAAGCGCATCCGTTTACGGTTAATACTCAGGAAGTTGATGTGGAAGTTTTGGGAACTAAATTCAACGTGAATTCGTATACAGAAGATACAAGCACCGATATTGTGTTGGTTGAAGGTAAAGTTTCGCTTTATAAAGGTCAAAAAACAAACGAAAATCAGGTTTATTTAACTCCGGGATTAAAAGGAACGAATGTAAAAGGACAATCGACAATTACAAAGGCAGAAGTAAATACAGATTATTATACGGCTTGGGTAAAAGGCAGTTTAGTATTTAAAAATGAATCTTTTGCGTCGATCATTAAAAAACTTGAACGTCATTACAATGTAACTTTCATCAACAGAAATAAAGCTTTAGGAAAAGAAATTTTTAACGCCCGTTTTGATAATGAACCTATAGAAGTGGTTTTAAAATATTTCAGCGACAGTTATGCTATTGATTATAAGATTGATGAAGATGAGATTGTGATTAGGTAGTTTGGTTAAGAGGAAAGAAGCAAGAAGCAAGAAGCAAGAGAATAGAAAATAGAAAATAGAATTAATACAGAATCTAAAATCTAAAATCAACAATCTAAAATTAAATAAGAATCTAAAATTTAAAAAACGCCTATGAAGCAAAAATCCCGCTAAAAGGATCGTGTTTAAAAAAGAACCGGAAAATGCGCCAACATTTTCCGGTAGATAAAAATGCGATCAGTTAATTAACCAACCACACTAAAAAACATTTAAAAGTATGAAAAAACTCTTGAACAAAATTAGGTTTGATAAGCCTTTTTTGAAATTTGATTTGAAAATGAAATTGACTACAATATTTTTATTGACCACTTTATCTGTAATGCACGCTGGGATTTCGTACTCACAAAAAGCGAAGATTTCTTTCAATGCAAACAATATGACTGTTGCAAAAGTGATTGAAAAGCTTGAGTATACTACAGATTACAGATTTGTTTACAATGTTAGATCTGTTGATCTTGATCGAACGATAGACATTAGTCTAACAAATGTTTCGATGGAAAATATTTTGAGCGTAATTTTTAATAATACGGGAACGGATTTTAAAATTTCGGGATCTCATATTATTCTAAGTGCCAAAAAAGCACCGGAAGAAACCAAACCCAAACCAGTTGTAAATGAAGCTCAGGATTTTATCGTAAAAGGTAGAGTTACAGACGAAAAAGGAATGCCTTTAGTAGGTGCCGCGATTTCTGATAACGGTTCGGGAAGAGGTGTGCAGACTGATTTTAATGGTGAATATCAGATTATTGCAGTTAGCAGTGAAACTACTCTGGCTTTTGCCTATTTAGGATTTGAGAGACAGGAAATAAAAGTTGAGGGCAGAAGTGTTATAAATGTTGTTTTGAAGGAAGATGTTCTGGAATTAGAAGGTCTTGTTTTAAAAACAGGTTATCAGGACATTAGTGCAGAAAAAGCGACAGGATCTTTTTCTAGTTTAAAAGCAAAGGATTTTCAGGAGCAACGTTTAAGTAGTTTAAATAACATTTTGGAAGGACGTATCGTTGGATATCAAAATGGAAAAATTCGTGGTACAACTACTATGACCGGTACAAGTACACCTTTATATGTTATTGATGGATTTCCGGTAGAGAATACAAAATTAACTCCTTATGCTACTATAGAAGAAAATTTGCCTAACCTGAATTTAGAAGATATTGAAACGATTACGGTTTTAAAAGATGCAGCTGCTTCTTCTATCTATGGTGCCCGTGCAGCTAATGGAGTTGTGGTAATTACAACTAAAAAAGCAAAAGCAGGAAAAACAAATATTTCATTTTCAAGTAATTTAACAATTACTCCCTATAGAAATTACACAGGAAACCTAACAGATTCTGCAGATATTATCAGTTTAGAAAGAGGATGGGCAGACGGAAACCCTAATTTAAAAACGGCTAATGCAAATACTTATTCACAATCATTGCTTAATAATGCTGTATTTACAAGTTTAGGAATGCAGACTATTTTAAATGGTTATGCAGGAAATATTTCGCAAACAGAAATGAATGGTCGTTTAGATCAGCTTGGCTCTCAAGGTTATAAATATTATGACGATGTAGCTAAATATGCTAAACGTGATCAATATTTTTTACAGCATAATCTTAGTTTAGGCAAAGCAACAGAAACAAATACTTTTAATGCTTCTTTGACATACAAAAGCAATCAGTTTGAAGATATGTATTCTGAAAACGAAACAGTTGGTCTTAACTTAAAAAACTCAACTGAGATTAACAGCTGGCTTTCTTTGGATTTAGGATCTTATACCAATTTTGGAAAAGGTGATACGCAAAGTTATCTGCCTACAAATCCAGCTTCTGTTCCAAATAATCCTGGATTTAAGTATCAGCCGTATAATCAATTGGTTAATAATGATGGTACTAATTTTGTTTCTACACCAGAATCCCGCTACAATGCTTTTACGCTAAATTCTATCAAAAACTATGGTCTTTATGGTATGAACATTACACCAATGGATGAGCTGGGAAGAAATCTTACAGAAAATAAAAGTTTCTTAAACCGAACATTTGCCAAGTTTAATGTAAAATTCAGTAATGCATTTACTTATAATGCTATGTTTCAATACGAATTTGGCTCAGATCGTGCAAACCAGTTATTTGATAAAGACTCGTATTACGTAAGAAGTGAGGTAAATAGTATGGTGACAATTGCCAATAACAAAGCAGTTTATAATTTGCCTTACGGAGATATTATAAAAAATACAGAGCAAATTACAAATGCTTATAATTTCCGCCAACAGTTAAATTTCAATAAAACTTTTAACGAAAAACATGATGTGTCTGCTATTGGAGGTATGGAAATTCGTCACACTAAGTTACAATTCAATACTAATACACGTTATGGTTATGATGCTCAGACTTTAGGTTTTGCACCGGTAAATCAGGCAGATCTTCTTAAAGTATACGGAAGTGTTTTTGGCGGATCTATGATACAAGACGATTTTTCATTAGAAAAAGAATTATTAAACCGTTACGTTTCTGTTTATGGAACAGGAGGTTATACTTATGATAAAAAGTATTCAGTATCAGGAAGTTTAAGATGGGACCGTTCTAATCTTTGGGGAACAGACAGCGAATATCAAAATAAGCCTACATGGTCTGCCGGAGCCGGATGGAATATCGATAAAGAATCATTCTTTACTGCTTCATGGGTAGACGCACTAAAAGTTCGTGTTTCTTATGGTATTGGTGGAAATATTGCTAAAGATTCTGCACCGTATTTAACAGCTTATTATAATTCTAATCCAAATGTTGGAGGTAATCAGGGGACAGTTAGCGCAAGACCAAATCCGGAATTATCCTGGGAAAAAACAACTACAACCAATGTTGGTTTAGATTTCTCCTTCTTCAAAAACAGATTAGGAGGAACTTTAGATTATTATAACAAAAAAGGCGAAAACTTATTAGCAAGCAGCCAGGGAATTCCAACAGAAGGATGGGGGTATTCTACTTATAAAATCAATAACGGAGAAATGACTAACAAAGGTATCGAAGTTAGTTTAAGAGGAACAATCATAAAAACACCTTCATTTTCCTGGGACGCGGCTGTTTTATATGCAAATAACAAAAACAACGTAGATTATGTAAATGTAAAAGCTCCTGTTTATTACCTGCAGTTAGATCATGCTGATTCTTTTCCAAGAGTAGGCACCAACTTTAATTCTATTTATGGCTATAAATGGGCAGGATTAAGCAGTACAGGAATTCCGCAAGTTTATGATGCTTCGGGAACAGCAGTAAAATACAATCCGGGACAATTAGAAGCGATTGAAGATTATGGTTCAACAGTTCCTACGCATAGCGGTTCATTCCATACTTCTGCTAATTATAAGAATTTCTCGCTTTCTGCACTTTTCATTTATGAGTTAGGACACAAGGTAAGAAATTCATTTCTTCCAATGCTAAATAATAGTTACAATGGAGCAGCAGGAGGTTACGTAACTGATATTACAGTAGTAAACAATCATATTGCCGATCGTTGGATGCAGCCTGGTGACGAAGCTTTTACAAATATTCCGAGAGCAGTTTACGAATATGATCCTGAATTTAATTCAGATTCCCGTACTATTTATTCGTATGCAGATATTAATATTCTGGATGCTTCAAATGTAAGGTTAAGCAACATTTCATTAGCGTACCAAATGCCGGCGGCACTTATTAAAAAAGTAAAACTAGACGGCATACGTTTCAATTTAAACGCAGAAAACGTATATACTTTTGCAAAAAGCAGAGATGCTAAGTTCATTTTAGGCGGTTTCACTTCTCCAAGTTTTGTTTTGGGTGTAAATGTTAATTTCTAATTTATAAAGACCAGACGATGAAAAATATATATAAAAAGATAGCGTGTTTATTAGCTTTAGGATTAACATTTGTCTCTTGCGAAGATTATTTGAGCGATGTTCCAAAAGGATCAAAATCACCAACAACATTAGCAGATTATGAAGCTTTTTTGCGTGACGAATACACGAATCACAGAGTTGATATTACCGGAGCGTCACAATTATTAAACGATCAGTATGTAACTGTTGCCTCTTTAGCAAGCAATAGATTGTATAATGCAAATTATATGTGGGACGAAAATGCAGATCGAATTGCATTGAAGGTATCAGACGAAACTGCTTATTATTCAAGTTATGCCGGAATTTCGACTTTTAATTTAATTATCGAAAATGCATTAACTACAACTAAAGCAACCGAAGCTGAACAAAGAATAGTCTGGGCAGAAGCAAAAGTATTGCGCGCCATGAATTATTTTAATCTGGTTAATTTTTATGCTGATACTTATGTCGCTTCTACAGCTTCTGTAAAATTATCAGTTCCGTTAATAACGAGTGCCAATATTAATGCACCAAACAAACAAGTTACAATTCAGGAAATGTATGATTTTATTCTGAATGATGTTAAAGACGCACTGCCATATTTGCCGAAAGTTTCTCAAACAGCTTTACATCCAAATTTGGGTGCCGGTTATGCGTTTTATGCAAGAGTTTATCTGCAAATGAATAATTATACAGAAGCCCTGAAATATGCAGATTTAGCATTAGCAGAAAACAATAAATTATACGACTGGATAGGCTATTACAATACAAATAAAGCCATTATTGATGCTCCAAATTCGTATACCACTACCATATCTCCAATGGGGTATAATTATGTAGAAAATTATACGTTTCGTCACGGTACTTTTTCTACTTTAACCACAGAAAACAGTATTCCGGTAGAACGTGCACAGCGTTTTGAAACTGGAGATGCCAAATTTATCTCTCGCTGGAAAATTTATACAGTGGGTGCAGAAACGTATTACAGAAGAACCTTATCCGGTGCTTTTAATTTTGGAGGCATCACAACTGTTGAAGTGTATTTGATTAAAGCCGAATGCCTTGCACGTGCAGGGCAAATTAGTGAGGCTTTGGATGTTTTAAATACAGTTCGTAAAACGCGTATTCTGCCAGCTTCTTATCAGGATATTTCGACTACTGATAAAACTACGGCTTTGAATGCTATTTTTAGAACAAAAAATAACGAACTTAATAACACGCTGATTCCTTTTGCAGATGCGCGTCGTTTAAATGCTGAAGGCGTTTATAAAGTAAGTTACACCAAAACAGCAAACGGAAATACTTACACATTATCATCAGAATCGCATTTATGGACAATGCCATTTCCGCTAGGCGCTACACAAAACCCAGGAAACGGAACGATAACGCAGAATGTAAGTAAGTAGTATTCAGTTTCAGCAACTTTGTCAAAGTTTTAAACTTTGACAAAGTTCTCAATCCGCGACT
This sequence comes from Flavobacterium sp. AC274, assembly GCF_979258275.1. Lineage (NCBI taxonomy): Bacteria > Pseudomonadati > Bacteroidota > Flavobacteriia > Flavobacteriales > Flavobacteriaceae > Flavobacterium > Flavobacterium sp. AC274. Next base: position 3,210,327 of record NZ_OZ409852.1, read on the forward strand.
GAAAACCTAGACTGAACTGAGACTAAAAAAAATAATAAACACAAAAATAACAACATGAAAAGTACAATCTTAAAATCTGGTTTCGCTGCATTGGCAATGTTAACCGCACTTTCTTCATGCTCTAAAAAAGAAGAAGGATTTACTATTAACGGTACAATTGCCGGATTAGATAAAGGAACTGTTTATCTGGAAAATACAGATGAAAAAGGAAACAAAAAAATAGCAGATTCTGCTCAAATCAATAAAGAAGGAACTTTTACATTTACAGGAAAAGTTTCAGAACCATTATTATATACCATTAAATTAAAAGGAGAAGAGTATGGTGCATTTTTTCTTTTAGATAATGAAAGTATAAAAGTTGAAGCTAAAAAAGATTCTATTTTTAAAGCTAAAGTAAGCGGTGCAACGCAAAACGATATTTACAAGTCGTATTACAATAACGAATTCAAAAAAATACAAAGTATTGCCGGTCCTGTTTACAAATTATCAGATTCTTTAACCCAAAACGGAAAAGCAAAACTGACTGCTGAACAGCAAACGATGATGGATAAAAAGTGGAAAGATCTTCAAACTTTTGCAGATGGTTTAACCGATAAATTTATCAGAAAAAATAAAGATAAAATTGCTGCAGCTTTAGTAATTAATGACCGAATTGTATCATACGGAACTCCGGAACAGGTAAAAACGTATTACGCTGTTTTATCTCCGGAAGTACAAAAATCAGTTTACGGAAAACAGTTGAAAGAAGCAATCGATCTTAATGACAAAACCGCTGTTGGTGTAACTGCTCCGGAATTTTCTCAAACCGATGTAAACGGAAAAGTGGTTAAACTTTCAGATTACAAAGGAAAATATGTTTTAGTAGATTTCTGGGCAAGCTGGTGCGGTCCATGCCGAAAAGAAAACCCAAATGTGGTTGTAGCTTACAAAACCTACCATGACAAAGGATTTGATGTTTTAGGAGTTTCTTTGGATGATAAAAAGAATCTTTGGCAAAAAGCAATTGAAAAAGATGGTTTAACGTGGACACATGTTTCTGATTTAAAAGGATGGAAGAATGAAGCCGCTGTTTTATATGGCGTAAAATTAGTGCCAACAAATTATTTAATCGGACCTGACGGAAAAATCGTTGCTAAAAATCTTAGAGAAGAAGCGCTTCAGTCAAAATTGAAAGAAATTTTCAGTAAGTCTTAAATAATACAAAATAGGCAGTTAAACTTTCTCAAAGTTTTTAACTTTGAGAAAGTTATCACAATCTAAAAAACAACATATCAATCACAAAAAATGAAAAAATACATCTTTTTGGGCTACTGCTCATTAGCGTTTTGTACCTTAATTTCAGCGCAAAATAAATCTGTTAACTTTAAGAAAATAAAAGAGTTAGGTGGAATCGAAGAATATTTATATGAACCAAACGGTATGAATATTTTGCTTTTGCAGGATAATGCATCTCCGGTTGCAACCGTTCAAATTGTATATCGTGTAGGTTCTAAAAATGAAGTTTTAGGAAACACTGGCTCAACGCATCTTCTTGAACATTTAATGTTTAAAGGAACTACAGCTTTCAATAAAAAAACGGAAATACAATTACTGATGTTCTACAAAATACCGGAGCACAATTAAACGCTACAACCTGGTATGATCGTACCAATTATTTTGAAACTTTGCCAAGTGATAAAATTGGTTTGGCATTAGAAATCGAAGCCGACAGAATGCGTAATTCTTTATTATTAAAAGAAGATAAAGAAGCAGAAATGACAGTCGTTCGTAACGAATTTGAACGTGGCGAAAATGACCCAAATAGTTTATTGGACAAAGAAATCTGGGCTTCGGCATATATTGCACACCCGTATCATCATTCGACAATTGGCTGGAAATCAGATATTGAAAAAGCACCAATTGAAGTATTACGTAATTTTTATAACACTTATTACTGGCCGGATAACGCAACTTTGACCATTATTGGTGATTTTCAAAAAGAAAATGTTTTTCAGTTAGTTGAGAAATATTTCGGTAAAATTACCAAAGCGCCAAACAAAATGCCACAGCCGTATACAGAAGAACCTCAACAATATGGGCCTCGTAAAATTGTAGTTAAAAAACCGGGAGAATTGGGCGTTGTAAACAAAGCTTATAAAATTCCGGGTGCTTTACATGAAGATTTACCGGCTTTAAATATTTTGGGTGAAATTATTGGCTCGGGACCTTCGGCGATTTTAAACAAGACTTTTGTAGACAGCCGTATGGGAATTTACGCGTATGCCAGTGCAACGAACTTTAAAGAAGTGGGACTTTTTACCATTGGCGTTGGTTTTCCAACAACCTCAAAACATGAAGATATTGATGCTAAAATAAGTGAGGTTGTAGCTAAAATTCAAAAAGAAGGCGTAACGCAGGATGAAGTAAATCGTGTTGTGGCAAAAATTAGTGCCCAGACTATTTTAGCACGTGATGGTTCTGGTGTTATTGCATCAGAATTGAATGAAGCAATTGCTTCTGGTGACTGGACAGATTTTGTAACAGGAGTTGACCGACTAAAAAAAGTAACGCCTGCCGATGTGCAACGTGTGGCTCAAAAATATTTAGTTGAAGATCAAAGTACAACAGGATATTTTATTCCGAAACAATCAGGAAATCAAGGACAGGATCAGGCAAAAGCAGGGAATTTTATGCCAGAAAATGGTCCGTTTTATTATAGAGATTCAAATCATAATCATTTAGAAGAAAGTCATTCAGCTTTTTCATCGGAACAAAAAACTGCAAGAGAAGCTATTGATGAAAACATTGAAAATGCAATTGAAAAAGGAGCATCATCTTATAAAAGAGAAAAAATTGCCGGAATCGATGTGGTTTCTGTAAAAACTTCTGCCAAAGATTTTGTTACCGTTTCAGCAAGTATTTCATTAGGAAATTTTGCCAGTGAAACTAAAAATTCGATGATTCCTTCGTTAACAACATCCTTGTTATCAAAAGGAACTACGCTTAATGATAAATTCAAATTCTCTGAAAAACTTCAAAAATTAGGCGTAAACATTAATATTGGTGCATCAAATACGAAAATCAATATTGGTTTTAAATGTCTGAAAAAAGATCTGGATCAGGTTATTGTTCTATTGGCAGAAGAATTGCGTTCGCCATTATTTGACAAAACTGAATTTGAAAACCTGAAAATGCAATTTACCGGAAATACACAGCAAAACTTAAACGATCCGGGTGAAAGAGGAGATATTGCTTTATCACAGGCGATTTATGAAAAAGGAAATCCAAATTACAGTTTAAGTGTTGAAGAGGATTTAGCCAATATCAAAAATGCAACGCTTGATGAAGTAAAAGCATTTCATAAAAAATATTTCGGTCCTGCATCTATGCACTTTGTAATTGTGGGCGATACAGAAGGGGCAAACTTAGCTGCATCTTTAAAAAAATCATTTAAAAACTGGAATGGCGGTGTGACTGAAACATTGAAATTTAATGACACTCAAAAAGCAGCATCAAAAACAGAAGTGGTTACTATTCCTGAAAAACCAAGTGCCGAATTATTTATTGGGCAATACACAGGTTTAAAAAGAGCCGACGCAGATTATATTCCGTTTTACATTGCTAATTACACTTTAGGTGCCGGTTTTGCGGGACGTTTAATGCAGACTGTTCGTGATAATGATGGTTTAACATATAGTATTTCATCTGGTTTAGGCGGAAATATCACGACCGGAGGATATTGGTTTGTTAATGCATCATTTAACCCAACTTTATTTCAAAAAGGATTGGATGCCACTATGGTTCAGGTTGATAAATGGGTAAAAGACGGAATTACCACAGCAGAATTAGAGAACAAGAAAACCAATTTAATTGGAAGTTTTAAAGTAGGAATGTCAACTACAAACGGTATGGCCAGAACAATTTTGAGTTTTATCGAAAGAGGTTTAGAGCCAAATTATATCGAACAATATCCAAAAGATATCGAGAAAGTAACGTTGAAAGAAGTAAACGATGCTATCAGGAAATACATTCAGTTAGATAAAATGATTATCATTAAATCCGGGTCTCTTGATAAGGATGGTAAGCCTTTGCAATAAATAGCTTTTTTGTAATCCTCAAGTAACTTTGTCAAAGTTTTAAACTTTGACAAAGTTGTAGCACGCTGAACTCTGAAAACCTAAACAAAAATAAATTTTAATAGCAGTCTTTCATTTTTCATTTTAGAATCTGAATTAGTAAGCCATTTTCTATGAAAGACCATAAAGAGCTGTTTTGCCGACAGCTCTTTTAAAAAATACAATTTCTTTACATTTTACACGTAGACTTAAAATTCAATTTTGGAAGTTTCCGGAAAATCTAAATTTTTCGCTGAGCTTTTAAGATCTGTTGTTTTGGGCAAGGGCGACCTATGTCGTTTTTGAACCTATGTTTTTATGTATTTATATAAATCACAAACAGGAAAAAAATTAAATAACCAAATGAAAAATATCATCATAACAGTAATGCTGCTCTTTTACGGAAGCATTTTTGGACAAATGTACAATCCCGTAAAATGGAGTACAGCGGTTGAAAAAATTTCGGAAAAAGAATATCTTTTAAAAGCCGAAGCCACAATACAAGCTGGCTGGCATTTGTACGGACAATATATTGAAGAAGGCGGCCCATCGCCAACGGCTTTTACTTTCAAAAAGAAAAACTTCGAATTATTGGGTAAAACTACCGAAGGAAAAGGACACGAAGTAGTTGATAAAATCTTCGATATGAAAATTAAATATTTTGAAGATAAAGCACTTTTTACACAAAAAATAAAATTCACTTCGGATGCTGTTTCGAATATTGTGGCTGAAGTTGAATTCATGGTTTGTGATGACAGCAATTGTTTGCCACCGTCTTCGGAAGAATTGGTATTTAAAATTCCGAATGCTAAGAATGTGGCTTCTGCCGATGAAACTGTTACTGCAAAAAAAGAAACTGTTGCTGTAAAAAAAGATAAAATTGATACTGATAAAAAGAATGACTCAAAAGGTTTGTTAAGCATTTTTATTATAGCATTTTTATCCGGTTTTGCTGCTTTGTTAACGCCTTGCGTATTTCCAATGATTCCAATGACAGTAAGTTACTTTACAAAACAAAGTAAAACGAAAGCTGCAGGAATTAAAAATGCCTTAATTTACGGATTCTCAATCGTAATTATTTACGTTTTATTAGGTTCGATTGTAACAGCGGTTTTTGGTGCCGATTCTCTAAATGCGCTTTCCACAAATGTTTGGTTTAATATTGTTTTCTTTGTTTTGTTGGTCGTTTTTGCCTGTTCGTTTTTGGGCGCTTTCGAAATTATGCTGCCCAATGCATTAGCCAACAAAGTCGATTCGCAAGCAGACAGAGGAGGGCTTATTGGTATTTTCTTTATGGCTTTGGCATTGGCAATTGTATCATTTTCATGTACTGGCCCAATTGTGGGAACTTTATTGGTCGAAGCAGCATCAAAAGGCGGAATTGCACCAATTGTTGGAATGTTAGGATTTTCAATAGCGATTGCATTGCCTTTTTCATTATTTGCAGCTTTTCCGGGTTGGCTGAATGCTTTGCCAAAATCCGGTGGCTGGTTAAACACCGTTAAAGTAGTTTTAGGATTTCTGGAATTGGCTTTGGCTTTTAAATTTCTATCCAATGCCGATTTGGTTCTGCAATTGCACTGGTTGGAAAGAGAAGTGTTTTTAACGATTTGGATTGCTGTTTTTGGAACATTGGCTTTTTATTTATTCGGAAAAATTACACTTCCTCATGATTCACCCTTAAATCATATTTCTGTTGGAAGATTAAGTTTAGGATTGCTTGTTTTAAGTTTTACCATTTATTTAATTCCCGGGCTTTTTGGAGCGCCTTTAAAATTAATTAGTGGTTTTCCGCCGCCTATGCATTACAGTGAATCTCCATACGGAGTTGGGTTTTCTAAAAATACAGGAACAGCAAATACCGAAAGCTTACCCGAAGGTGCAGAATATGGTCCGCAGGATATTATCACCTTTCATGATTATGATAAAGGAATGGAGTTTGCCAAAAAAACAGGCAAACCGGTATTGCTTGATTTTACAGGTTATGCTTGTGTAAATTGCCGTAAAATGGAAGAATTAGTTTGGTCTGATCCAAAAGTTTTGGGCGTTTTGAAAAATGATGTGGTTTTGATTTCCTTATATGTTGATGATAAAAAAGAGCTGCCTGAAAATGAGCAATATGTATCTGAAACTACAGGAAAAAAATTAAAACAATTGGTAACAAATGGAGCGATTTACAAATAAAAACCTATAAAGCAAACGCACAGCCATTTTATGTAATTGTAGATCATAATAGTGCAAATTTAACAGAACCATCAGCTTATAATCCTGATATTGAAAATTATTACAATTGGCTGAATTCGGGAATTAAAAACTTTAAAAAATAAGTTGTTTTTAAGATATAAAAGTAATGAATACTATTTTGAATAAACCGGAAACGAGTCAGCTCGAAGAATATTTTTCTGAATTCAGAGAAAATACAATTGGCGTAAATCATCATTTTGAATCTATTTACGGAAAACAAAAACTGTTGTACGCAGATTGGATTGCCAGCGGAAGATTATACGCTCCGATTGAGCAAATCATGTGTACTAAAATTGGCCCCATGATTGCCAATACACATTCATTTTCAAGCCAGACGGGAAAAGCTTCAACTTATGCTTATAATCATGCGAGAGATCTAATTAAAAAACATGTAAATGCCAATGAATTTGATGTTTTGGTGACAACCGGAACCGGAATGACGGCAGCTTTATCTAAACTACAGCGAATAATGGGTTTGCGTGCTGCAGATAATATTTATAGTCTGCAACTACTTCATGAAGATGAAAGGCCAGTGGTTTTTATCACACATATGGAACATCATTCTAATCAGGTTCCGTGGTACGAAACTATAGCAGATGTTGTGGTTTTGCCTGCCGATGAAAACAATTTGGTTGATCCCAAAATAGTATCCGAAGAAATAAAAAAATATGCCAACAGAAGTTTAAAAATAGGTTCGTTTACGGCTTGTTCGAATGTTACGGGAATCATTACGCCGTATTATGAATTGGCTAAAATAATGCATCAAAACGGTGGATTTTGTTTTATTGATTTTGCGGCTTCGGCACCTTATGTTCCAATCGATATGCATCCCGAAGATCCGGAAGAACGACTGGATGCAATTTTCTTTTCTCCACATAAATTTTTAGGCGGTCCCGGAACTTGCGGTGTTTTGGTTTTTAACGAAAAACTGTATCAATCTAATTTTCCGGATAATCCGGGAGGAGGAAATGTAAAATGTACAAACCCTTGGGGTGAATACCATTATAGCGACGCCATAGAAGTTAAAGAAGATGGTGGAACTCCGGGGTTTCTACAGGTTATGCGTACTGCTTTGGCTTTGGAACTAAAAGAAAAAATGGGAATCGAAAACATGAAAAACAGAGAAAAAGAATTGTTGGATCTTTGTTTTTCAGAACTTCAAAAAGTAAAGGGTTTTAGTATTTTGGGAGATTTAAAAACAGAGCGAATTGGCTGTGTTTCTTTTGTTATAGAAAACATTCATTACAATTTAATAGTACGACTTTTAAATGATCGTTTCGGAATTCAGGTTCGTGGCGGCTGGTCTTGTGCAAGTACTTATGCTCATTATTTATTTGGTATTGATGAAGAAAAATCAAAAGCAATTACAAACGGAATTCTTCAGAAAAACTTGACTGATAAACCGGGTTGGGTTCGCATATCATTACATCCAACAATGACAAATGAGGAGCTTTTATTTATTTGTGACGCCATTCAAAAAGTGAATTTACATTATGAAGAATGGCAAAAGGATTATCAATATAATCCTTGTACAAATGAGTTTGATAATGTAATAAAAGAAGAAACAATTGGTGAGGATGTAAAACTTTGGTTTTCTTTTTAAAAACTCACTTTATTTTAAGAACTGTAAGCGGATGAAGATAATATCATCCGCTTTTTTTATGAAGGTTTATTTACAATTAAAAGACTGTTTTTATTTAGAATGAGTAAAAATAATTTGGATAAAAAGATTTTAGCAATTACTTTTGTCAGAAAATTTTAATATCATAACCAAAATGAACATCACAACCATAAAGAAAATTCTGTTTAGTTTATTGTTTCTGACCTCATTAACAATGTTAGGACAGGAAACGGGAAAAGTAACCGGGAAAATTGTCCTTAGCGGAAATACTCCTGCAGATAATATTACTGTTCGTCTTAAAGGAACAAAATACAATGCAGTTACCAATGATAGGGGGCAATACGAGATAAAAAATGTAAAGCCGGCAAATTATACAATTAGTATAAAATCAGTTGGCATAAATTCTGTAGAAGATAATATTGTCGTAACTGCTGGTCAGACAACAATTAAAAATTTCTCTCTTTCTGAGAGCAAAGAAGATCTTGATGAAGTAGTAATTACAAAAAATAAATACAAACAGGATAAGCCTTCTTTATCTTTAAGATTACAAACTCCGGTACTTGAAATTCCGCAAAACATTCAGATTGTAAGTGGTCAAACCTTAAAAGATCAACAAATTACAAGTATGAGTGATGGTGTTATTCGTAACGTGAGCGGTGCTGTGCGTTTAGAACACTGGGGCGATTTGTACACCAATATTACAATGCGTGGTTCTCAAATTCAGGCTTTCCGTAACGGTTTCAACGTAGTATCTTCTTTCTGGGGACCACTTACTGAAGATATGAGTTTTGTAGATCATATTGAATTTGTAAAAGGGCCTGCAGGATTTATGCTTTCAAGTGGTGATCCAAGCGGACTTTATAATGTGGTGACTAAAAAGCCAACCGGAATTACAAAAGGGGAGGTTTCTGCTTTAGTTGGAAGTTATGATTTTTACAGAGTAAGTCTTGACCTTGACGGGAAACTGGATAAAAAAGGAAAATTATTGTACAGATTTAACGGAGCTGCGCAAAAGAAAGGTTCTCACAGGCCTTTTGAACACAACGACCGTTATGTAATTGCTCCGGTAATTTCATATCAAATTGATGATAAAACAAAATTAACTGCAGAATATAATTTTCAGTATGCAAATATGACCGAAGTTGGTTCTTATTATGTTTTTGGTGCTGATTCCGGAGGATATGCAACAACTCCTGTAGATTTTACAATGACACAGCCAGGATTGCCGGATACTAATATTCAGGATCACAGTGGTTACCTGATGTTTGAACATAAGTTTGATGACAATTGGAAACTTACAGCACAAACTTCTTATTTTAAATATTTACAACAAGGATACAGTTCATGGCCAAGTATGGTAGGACCAACTGTTGATGGGAGCTTAGGTACCGGTGAAATTATTAGAAATGTTGGTATTTGGGATGCGGAAAGCAATATGTATTTAGGACAAATATTTCTTAACGGAAAATTTAATACGGGACCAATCACTCATAAAGTATTAGGAGGTATAGATTTAGCAAGTAAAGATTATATGGCAGATTGGGGACAATCTCATGATCTTGATACAGTAGACGATCCGTTTAATGTAAATAACCCGGATTATGGAACTCCATCAAACGGACTTCCTAATTTTGATCATACAACACCTCTTAGTGTTAGGGCTGCTGCTGCGGGTGGAATCATGAGTTCAGAATATGCTGCCGGTTATGTTCAGGATGAGTTAGGTTTTTTTGAAAACAAATTAAGAGTAACTCTTGCGGCAAGATATACCTGGATAAGCCAGACAAGTTGGGGAGAAACTCAGGCAGATAGCCATATTACGCCACGTGCGGGTATTAGTTTTTCTATAACAGATAATCTGGCGGTTTACGGATTATATGATCAGGCATTTTTACCTCAATCTGGTATAATTCTTAACGGAGATAAAGTGAAACCTCTTACTGGTAGTAATATCGAATTTGGCATAAAGAAAGATTGGTTTGACGGATCCTGGAATACTTCATTGTCAGCTTACCGAATTATAAAAGAAAATGAACTTACAGCAGATCCTAACAATGGTCCAAATGATCCGTATAAAATTGTATTAGGAGAAAAAAGAGCTGAAGGTTTTGAATTTGATGTGAGAGGAAAATTATTAGACGGACTGAATCTTATCGCAAATTATGCTTTTACAGAATCAATAGTTACAGAATCTAATATTTTAACTGTAGGTTCAGTTGTACCCGGATATGCTAAACATACCGCAAATGCGTGGTTAAATTATACTGTTCAAAGCGGGAAAATTAAAGGATTTGGCGCTTCTATTGGAGGAACTTTCCTTGCAGGACGTCAAACTGATACATGGAGCCCGGGAGCAGAAAGATTGCCGGACTATTTTAAACTTGACGGAGGTTTGTCTTATGAAATTGGAAAAGTAAAAGTTACTGCTAATGTGTTTAATATTTTGGATAAATACCTTTATAGTGGATCTTATTATGAATGGCTTAATGCTTATTACTGGCAAACAGAAGCTCCAAGAAATTTTAGAGTTGGTGTTACTTATAAATTCTAATATTTTTTAGAATTCTAATTGAAAAGCATGCGGTTTCGCATGCTTTTTTTGTTGCAAGTTGAAAATTTTTATAAACTGTGTGGTTACTTTGCGGGAGACGCACTGCTGTGCGCCTCTACGATGTGCGTTGTGCAGATATGTGTCTCTACAATATGCGTTGTGTAGATATTTTTGTGCGATATTTTTTGTGTGGATACGTGGTATTAGATGTTTATGTTTTTTTATTTCGGCAATTATTGTTCAAATGTTCACTACAAATTATGTTCAATCTATATCGAAGAGACGCACAGCAGTGCGTCTACGTTCCAATAATCCGCATTTTATTCCAATTAGAATATTTGAAAAATATTATTCAAATGTTCACGACAAATTATGTTCAATCTATATCGTAGAGACGCACAGCAGTGCGTCTACGTTCCAATAATCCGCATTTTATTCCAATTAGGATATTTGAAAAATAAACAAAAATCGATCTTGTAAAAATTTGTTCTTTAAATAAAAAACAAAGCCGGTTTCCCCCAAGAAACCGGCTTCATTAATTAACTAAATTAAGATTAACGCAAGGCAAATCGTAATTTAAGTCCATACGAAACTAATCGCACATCGTTTGCATATGGAGTTTCCAATACGCTGCTATATTGTAATTGCACGGGCAATTCAGGATTGTATTGCACCAGGTTTTTATTATTGTTTTTATCATAGATATTATTTAGGCCGTAATCTAAATAAACACCTATGTAAATAGAACTTCTGTCTCCGATTTTTTGTTTTAGACCAGTTTCAAAAGTCGCAGAGTAAGATACATCTGTATCAATATCCTGTTTGTTGGCTGTAACATTATCTGTGCTGGCAAAACCGGCAAATGCAGGACTAAATAATTCTACATTATATTGCGGATAATAACCGCTTGTAGTTAGATTTTGCATTTTGGTTTCGTAAGTTCCGCTTGTTGCAAATCCAATTTTTGCCCCGGCTGCAACATACAATTGTGATGTTCCCGGAGTTTCAAATTGAATGCCTATTGGAATATTAATGTAGCCCAATTTTTGCTCTTCTCTTAGATTTGTTGCTTTATATCTGAACTGAAAATTTTCATCTTCGGCATCTGTAGTCATATATTGTCCTGCCAAATAACCAAATTTTGCATCAGAATTATAAGTTTGATATTCTACACCAATTCCAATACTTAAACCTTCGTTTAAATAATAAGAATAACGAATTCCTGCATTAATACCATTTCCGTGTACTGTTTCGCCAGCTGAATTATATTTCAGAAAGGAAAAAGGCCCGCCTACAGAGATTGATATTTCCTGCTTTTTATCCTGGCCATAACTATTTAGGCATATTATTAAAAGCCCGGCTATGGTTAATGATTTTATAGGATTGCTTATATATTTTTTCATCTTAAAGTTATATTAGCCAGTACCATTTTTATCTGATACTGGCGGGTTTATTTATTTTACAATTACTTTGAATGATTTTTTTATGTTCGCACTTTCAAGAACTACGAGATACATATTGCTTTCAGTCGTTGCAGGTAATTGTATTTCAGTTATTACTGAAGATGACTGAACTGTTTTAACCAGTTTTCCTGAAACAGAATAAAGTGAAATCTGCATATTTGCCAGATCTTCTGCTGGAAAATCGGCTTCTACGGTAAGTACTTTTCCAACTTCAATAGGGTTAGGATAAAGTTTGGCTTGTAGTGAATTTTGTATTGTAATTGTCGATCCACAAGTTTGAAGTACTTTTCCATCTTTAGTAGTCATTTTTACACTGTATGATGCAGTTGGATCCAATACATTATTAGAATCATTTCCTGCAGTATAATATTGACCGGTTCCTATCAATTGACCGTTTTTAAACCATTGGTATGCAGTAAACTCATAACCGCCATTTGTTTGAGGATTGTTGTTTACAAGAAGTACATTGTTGAATTTTTGTTTCACAATATCATAGAAACCAAATGGTTTTTCTACTTTGATCGTATAATTAGCAGTAGTACTTCCATCTTCTGAAGTTATGGTTACGTTTTGTGTATAAATTCCCGGTTTAGGAGTTTGCACCGTAAAATTAGCAGATGGCGTTATTGTTGCATTTGTACTGTTTAAAATAGCGATGTTTGGATTGTTTTCTCCACATTCCATTACATACGTAATATTTTTTGCGGGATCGCTATACACTTCACCATTGATCGTGATACTTGTAATTGAAACATCGTTGTTTTTAATTATCAGAGTTTGAGAAACAGAAACGGCTGGCAAATAGTTGGCATCACCATCCTGATGAGCAGTAATTACCAATTGTCCGGATCTTATCATACTCACTAAACCACTCGCAGATACGTTTGCCGGAGGAAGTGCAGAAGTATAAGTAAACGAATAACGAATTGGCAAACCTGAATTTGATGTAGCTTCTAAACTGAAATCATTATTAATTCCAAGGATTCTCGCTGCTAAAGCTCCAAAAGTAATTTGTTGAGGTGCTTTTTTGATTTCAAGCTGTGCAGTAAGTGTAATTGGTGAACAATTTGGCGAACTTACAGAAGGTGATACTATTGCAGTAACTGTATAAAATCCAGCATCGACAGCTCCGTTTGATGTTCCTGTTGATGGAGTAGTGGTATAAACTACGCTTGCTCCGGCAGGAAGATTAGCAACTTCTATCGTATGAACACTTCCATTATAAGTAAATTCTGCATCGGTAAAAGTTACCTGATCTAAAGGAGAAGCTATTACATTAATATTTTGTTGCTGAGATGCAGTATTTCCGCTATCATCAGTATAAATCCAGTTAATAACATAATTACCAACTGCAGTATAACTTAAAGGATCACTTGTTGTTGCAGTTATTATTCCCGAACAATTATCAGTTGCTGTTGGTATAGCAATTTCGGCCGGTAAAACCGAACAATAATTTGTAATATCAGGAAGATTTGTTACATCTGGTACAGGTAAGGTTACATCTGGAATTGTAGTTATAGTTACAGTTTGTGTTACTGTACAGCTATTTGCATCAGTTACCGTTACGGTATAAGTTCCTGCTGCCAGGCCCGAAGCTGTATCTGCAGTTCCTCCGGATGGAGCCCATGAATAAGTATAAGAACTAGTTCCACCGGTTACGTTTACTGTCGCAGAACCATCACTTTGTCCATTACAAGAAACATTAACTTGTGATGTTGTTGCTGCAAGTATATTAGGTTCTGTTATAGTAACAACCGCTGTAGTTTGACATAGGTTAGCATCTTTTACAGTTACGGTATAAGTACCTGCAGATAATCCAGATGCTGTTGCAGCCGTTCCTCCAGATGGAGACCATACATAAGTATAGGCACCAGTTCCGCCTGTTGCATTTACAGAAGCAGATCCGTTAGACCCTCCATTACAGGAAACATTTGTTTGAGAGAATGTAGTAGCCAGGACAGCTGGCTCAGTTAATGTAAAACTTTGTGTTGTCTGACATAAGTTGGCATCTGTAATAGTTACTGTGTAAGTTCCGGCGCTAAGTCCAGATGCAGTTGCAGCAGTTCCACCAGATGGTGACCATGAATAAGTGTAACCTCCCGTTCCGCCTGTTACGATTACCGAAGCAGATCCGTTTGATCCTCCGTTACATGAAATATTTGTTTGTGAAGGTGTAACTGTTAAAGCAGCAGGTTCAGTTATTGTAAAGTTTTTTACAATTGAACAGCCATTTGAAGAAGTTATACTTACAGAATAATTTCCGGAAGTAAGTCCTGTTGCTGTTGCAGCATTTCCTCCGGCAGGTGACCAAACATAAGTAAACGGACCAGGAGCACCAGAAGGCACAACGGTTGCTGTTCCTGTATTGCTTCCATTACATAAAATATCTGTTTGAGATGTTGTAGCAACTAATGTATTTGTTGTGGTTACAGTAAAGTTTTTTGTAACTGTACATCCGTTAGCATCTGTAATTAAACAGCTAACATTTCCATTGCTTAATCCAGTTACTGTTTGCGTAGTTTCGCCAGAAGGTGACCATAGATAATTATATGGTGCGGTACCACCTACAGGTCCTACGGCTGCCTGACCTCCAGTTGTACAAGTAGCATTAATTAGCGTTGTAGTAGCATTTAAGACTGCAGGCTGATTAATTGTAAAGGTTTTAGTTAAAGTACATCCATTAGCATCTGTAATTAAACAATTGTAGTTTCCAGCTGCTAATCCAGTTGCTGTACCAGCCGTGCCGCCAGAAGGTGACCATACGTATGAATATGCTCCTGTTCCTCCTGAAACAATTACTGATGCTGTTCCGCTGGCACTTCCATTACAAAGTGCATCAGTTTTTGCTGTTGAGGCTACTAAAGTTGAAGGTTGACCTATAGTAACGGTTGCAGTGGTTTGACATGTGTTTGCATCTGTAACAGTGACAGTATAGGTTCCTGCCACAAGACCTGAAGCCGTTGCACCTGTTCCGCCAGATGGCGACCAAGAATAAGTGTAACCCGGAGTACCTCCTGATGCATTTACAGTAGCAGTACCATTTGTACCTCCATTACATGAAACATCTGTTTTTACTGCAGTTGCCGAAAATAGAGGAGGCGTATTTATTGTTAAGTTCTTAACTAATGTACATCCATTTGCATCTGTAATTGTGCAGGTATAATTTCCGGCAGGTCTTCCTGTAATAGTTGATGTAGTACCACCAAGAGGCGCCCATGAATAAGTATATCCTGGTGTTCCACCTGAAACTGTTACAGAAGCAGATCCATTAGTTCCTCCAAAACAACTAACACCAACTGTTGCGGTAGTGGCAGATAAAATTGCTGCCGGTTGAGTAATTGAAAAAGTTTGTGTTGCTATACATCCGTTAGCATCTGTAACCGTAACTGTATAAGTTCCTGCTGTAAGTCCTGTTGCTGTTACACCAGTTCCGCCAGATGGCGCCCATGAATAGGTATAAGCACCCGTTCCGCCACTTACATTTACCGTTGCAGATCCTGTAGCATCACCACGGCATCCAATATTTGTCTGTGCACTCGGTGTTGCTATCAATGCACTTGGCTGATTGATAGTAAAAGTTCTTGTAGTCTGACACAGATTAGCATCTTTAATTGTAACCGTATAAGTTCCCGCTGTAAGTCCTGTTGCTGTTGCACCAGTTCCGCCAGATGGAGACCATGAATACGTATAAGCACCAGTTCCGCCTGTTACATTTACTGTTGCAGATCCTGTTGCAGCTCCATTACATAATATATCAGTTTGTGAAGTTGTTACAGAAAATGGAGTAGGTTGTGAGATTGCAAAATTTTGAGTTACCTGACATGAGTTAGCATCTGTAATCGTAACCGTATAATTTCCCTGAGAAAGTCCCGATGCTGTAGCAGCCGTTCCTCCAGATGGAGACCATGAATACGTATATCCTCCTGCGCCTCCTGTAGCTGTAACAGTTGCAGATCCGTTAGCACCTCCATTACAGCTTACATTAGTTATTGTGCCTTGAGAAGCTGATAAAACAGCTGGCTGTGCCACTATAATATTACTTACAAGTTTTGTACATGCATTCGCATCTGTAATTGTCACACTATAAGTTCCTGCGGTAAGTCCGGTAATAGCAGAAGTTGTTGCTCCTGTATTCCATAAATAAGTATATCCGGGAGTACCTCCGGATGCTGTAACACTGGCAACACCATTAGATCCTCCAAAACATGCTACTTGAGTTGTAGCCGGAGTTCCGTTAAGTACTGGTGGCTGTGTTATATTAAATGTTCTTGTAATTTGTGTCGATTCACCATCTGTAACGGTTACCGTGTAAGAGCCAACACCAAGTCCTGTTGCTGCTGCATTTGTTCCTCCGGATGGAGCCCATGCATAAGTATAAGGAGTAGTACCGCCAGTTACTACCACAGAGGCAGAACCATTAGTACCGCCATTGCAGCTAATATTTGTCTGTGGAGTTGATGAGGTACTCAAAGCCGCTCCTGTAGTAAAGGTTAAATCACTTCCGTAACCGGTACCTCCACTATTTGTTGCATAAGCTCTAAAATGAATAGTTGTAGCAGGAGGAAGTCCTGTTATAACATTTGAAAATGTTCCTGTACCGGTTCCAATTTGAACAGTATTATTTGTAACAATAACAGGATTTGCTGTTGTAGCCCAAACTATTCCTCTTACAATACTAGCATCACCACCATCTGCGGATACCACACCACCAAGTGTTGCAGAAACAGATTTAATAGTTCCGGCTGCGGTAGTTGTAACTGTTGGTGCGACTGCGGTAGTAATTGCCGGAGTTGGGTAACTTACAGGAGTTATAGTATAATTTACTGTGCCGTTATGAGACCAATTTGTATAGGTATTAATACTTGTCATTATATCGAGAGCTGTACCAGTTAATGTTCCTGTAAATTTGCTATTTGCAACTTCAGGACCTGGTGCAGGAAATAAAGAAATACAATTTAAACCATTGGTTAATCCTAATGGCTGAGCACTTCCAGGACCTCCGCTTGTAGTTGATAGATTCCATTTAGTTGTCACATCATAATCAGCAGAATTATATTCTCCATGAATACCTGCAATAAAAGTGGGCAAATTTGGTAAAATAGGTAAAACACCACTTGCTGACTGGTAAGCCAAAATCTGGTCACCGGCAGAAAGATTAAAACCAGTAAAACCAGGAGCATAACCAATGCCCGTTGTTCCTGTTACTGTAAATGTATCATCAGCCGTTTCCATTACAGATACAACTGTCCCTACAGGAGTTGGTCCTGGTCCGGGCACAATCCACTGTAAATGGCTTTCGTTACTTCCTGCTACCCAGGTTCCGTTACCCCAGCCGCGTTCAGTAAAATAGATTACTGTACCTGCAGGTATATCTTTTAATGTAATAAAAGAAAAGCCATCCAGAGGACTGGTATTGTAGCCAATGAAAGCTATATCGCCCGCTGCTAAAGTCTGTGACTTTGCATTTTGATGCACAAAAAATGTACATAAGAGCATAATGAATAATAGTAATTTTTTTCATAATAGATAATGTTAGTTTAATGACATAGATAAGCATTGTGCCAGCCGCCTATTTTATCTGGCTTAGTAAATGAAGTAGAAGCCTTAATAAAATGTCCGTCATTTATCAATGTTTCAATTTTTTTAAAGCTTATAGTATTAAGAGAATCAATATTTAATTCATAGATGTAATGATTAAATATGGTTCTGTTGGTGTCCTTATCAAATCGAATATTGCCTCTTGGCCCGGTAATATTTAATTTGTTCATCTCCTCAATTAAAAAATCAATACTAAGATTGTTATCAGCATTAAGAAGAATGTTCTTTAAAATCAGTCCGTTTTCGTACCCCAGAATAGAAAAAACCGACGGATTCTCTGCATATGCTTTTTTATATTCGATAGTAAAATCTGCAGTGTCACTATCATTTTGCATCCAGGAACTTACTACATAAAGCTCGTGAGGGTCATTTTTATAATCATCCAGAATTTTATCATTAATAAAAAACGGAGTAACATAAAACGGATACTTTTGAGTAATTTTATTTTGGCTTATAAAATCAGCATTTTCCTGAGCATATAAACCACTATAAAAAGCAAAAACAGCATCAGGCTCCTGAGCATTTATAGATTGATCCATTTGTGAAGATTCATCTTCTCTGGGAACAAAAGGAGTAATATAATGTCCTGAAAAATTCGTTTTTTCCTGAAAAGCATATTCAATTGCCGACAGCATACCGTAACCTGAATCATAAAAAGAACTGGCTGTTGCAATTCTTTGCAATTTTTTGTCTGTTAAATAGCCGCCTAAATGATAACAGGATTCCGTTAATCCAAACGAATTAATGTAAACTCCTTTTGGTGTGGTGGTTTCATAAGGTAATGTCGCTCCAAGATCTGCAGCCAGTAATAAAATATCATTTTGTGAAGCATAATTATAAACCTCCATTATATTATTATGACCAAAAAAGCCAATGATAACAGATACTTCTTCCTGAAAAATTAATTTTTGTATTTTCTCAATTATTACTTTCTCGCTGGAACCAATACCAATACTCTCCACAAAAAATTTTACTTTGAGATTATTAAGTTTTAAGCCTCGTATAAAATCTTTATCTAATGTAGGATACTGTTGCGATTTTGGAATTAAAATTCCTACTTTGATGTCGTTATCCATAAAATGAGATTAAAAAAAACAGAGGTATAGATACCTCTGTTTCATATTTTATTAATTTCTGGAAGGAAAAATACCTTCTAAGCAAATGCTCATGTAAACTCCTAAATAAGGATTTCTTATACCAATTGGATTATTTCCTCCTGCAATACCAGTATTGCCTACTGCAGTTGTTCCAGTTGTTGTTGCTCCTTTAATAGGAGTAGCAGTACCTCCTGGCTCACTATACACATTTGCTGTAGAGCCTCCACTTGAAAATGAATTGTTGCCGCCATCAGTTTCATTACTAACTGTGCCGCCGGTTAATGCGTTAATAGTTGTAACAGCAGTAAGACCCAATGCAGGAATAGGATGTCCGTGAGCTGGCATATTGTTTATTGTTAAAGTAACGCTTTCAGTTCCGCTTACTTCTCCATAGTTAATATTACTTAATCCAGCCCCTTGTCCAGGGTGTACAATAGATCTGCCTCTTAGATCAGGCAAAGCAAATGTTGTTTGGCCATTACCGCCATAAGTTGTTCCGATTAACGAAAAAAGTGCTGTGTTTTGTGCTATGGACATGATTTGTCCGTTACAAAATGCCCAGCCTCTTGGTGCAAAATTAAAAGCAAAAGCTTTGATGGTCGCAATGTATTCTTCCATGGTTTTAAAAATTAGATAGTTAATAAATTTTGTTTTGGTTTTGTCATCTTATCTGTATAGTAAAAGATATATTTGAAAGTTTTTTAGTATAATGCTAAGTTACTTTTTATATCTATTTAATATACAGGTGTTTATACCTGTTTTTGTCTCAAAAAAGCAAGTTTTTACTTATTTTTTTATAGAAAACGGAATAATTATTCACTTTTTTGTCAAATGATATTCGTTTACTCTTTATTTATATGAATAATTTATTTTTTCAGTTTAAAAGTAAATATCTCATACAATGCACTAGATTAATATGTCATGGAATAGGAATTTACTGTCATGAAATAAATTTTTAGTGTTACAATTAAATCGTCGGATTATCAATTTTGTAGGTTTATTTTAGAATCAAACAATTAATTGTATAAGTTTTGCGTTAAATTATGTAAGATTTTATATTCATAAAGTTAAGAAATTTGAACCTACGAAAAGAAAATGAAGTAAAATTCTTATTCAATTAGTGTTAACCTATTTATATATAAACCTTTTTTAATTTTTAAACTCCCAAATACCATGAAAAAAATTCATTACATCTTTGCTATCCTTGCGGGTGCATTATTAGCTCTTACGAGTTGTTCAAACGATGACAAAATTCCACATACTGATCCCGGTACAATTACAAATCCGGTAGAAACAGAAACACCTAATACAGCTTATGCTCCTGCATTTACAGGTCAGACCCGTATTAATGGTGTACAGACAAATACTCCTTATGAAGGAAAAGTGATTACAACAAACTTAACTGCTCCATGGGGTGTAAAAAGCCTTCCTGATGGCAGATTATTAGTAACTGAAAAAGCAGGAACCTTCCGTATTGTAACTAAAGAAGGAGTGGTTAGTGCCGCTATTACCGGAGCTCCGGCTGTAAATCCTGCGGGACAGGGCGGACTATTAGGTTTAGTGCTCGATCCTGATTTTACTACAAACAGAATGATTTATTGGGTTTTCTCAGAAGCAGTAACAGGAGGAAATCAAACATCAGTTGCAAAAGGAAGATTAGCAAATGACGAAAAAACAATAGAAGGCGCTACGGTAATTTATCATGCGAATCCTGCAAACCCAAGTACGCTTCATTATGGAGGAAGAATTCTTTTTGATAAAACAGGAAATCTGGTAGTTAGTACCGGAGAACGTTCTGTTCTTGAAACCAGACCATTGGCTCAATCCGTAACAGGAGGTCTTGGTAAAGTGATTAGAATAACTAAAGAAGGTCAGGCAGCATCAGGCAATCCAACTTTTAGCCAAAGTGGTGCATTACCTGAATTATATTCTATCGGACATAGAAATCCACAAGGCTTAGCACTTCACCCGGTTACAGGTGACATTTGGGAAAGCGAACACGGACCACGTGGAGGTGACGAAATTAATCGCCTTAAAGGAGGAGCTAATTATGGATGGCCAACAATAACATATGGAATTGAATACAGCGGAGAGAAAATTGGAGCCGGAATTCAAAAACAAGATGGTTTAGAACAACCTGTTTATTACTGGGATCCTGTTGTGTCTCCAAGTGGTATGACTTTTTACACAGGAAACCGTGTACCAGAATGGGAAAACAATTTGTTCATCGGTTCATTAAGCGCAACACATATTATTCGTCTTGCCATTAGAGATAATAAAGTAATTGGCGAAGAAAGATTGCTTGCCAGCGAAGGTCAAAGATTTAGAGATGTAACCCAGGGAAGTGATGGAGCTTTATACGCCGTTACAGATGGTGGAAGACTCTATAAAATTGATAAAAAATAGTCCGGAAGATTCACGATTTTTTTAATAAACATGATAAGGTGCAGTAATGCACCTTTTTTTATTTGAAACTCACTAGTAAATAGTTTTAATAAAGGAGGCAATATTGTATTTCAATATAAAGACTAAGGTCTTATTTTCTTGATTAACTTGTTGCTTTTTAGTTTTTTACATGTAATATTTTGTAAAAACTAAAAATAATTATGTAAGAAATTTAATGTAATCAAAGTCTAAATTTGAATAATTAGTTATCAATGAAAAACCGTATTATTATGAAAACACTTATCAAATCCAAAGTTGCCTTACTTGTTATTTTAGCAGGACTTGCATTTTCATGCAAAAAGACAGACACTGTCCCGGCAGATTCAACGTACGATTCAACAGACACTACAGTTGATAGTATCAATGCCGCCGCAGTAGATACTACAATGGTACCTACTGACACAACAGCTGTAAAAGACACAACAGCAACTACAACTCCGAAATAGGAAAACAGCAAATAGATTAATAAATCTATGTATTGATTCAATTTATTTATAATGTTAGTTATTGATTCAGAAAAACCTGCAGTAATAATTACTGCAGGTTTTGTTTAAAAATTCACCATATGAACTTATCACCAAAAACAATAATATTCACAATATTCGCTATATTAATAATAGGTATGGCACTACTTGCAGCACATACGCAAGAAAAAGCAGATAACGAAAAATGTCGCTATACAAAAACAGATTATGGTTATTTAATGGTTTTAAGAGAAGGAGATGATGTTTTGGCTAACCTTGAAAATTTAGCAAAAGAAAAACAAATCCCCTCAGCCAACTTTACCGGAATTGGTTTTGCAAGCGACGCTACTTTTGGTTTTTATGATTTTAATGCAAAGAAATTCAATCCCAAAACCTTCAATAAAGTCGAAATGGGAAGTTTAACCGGATCAATCGCCTGGAAAGAAGAAAAACCATCCATTCACGTTCATGGTGTAGCAACCGATGATAAGTTTGATGCTTATGGCGGACATATTCTGGCCTTAAAAGTAGGAACAGGCTCTATGGAAATTTATATTACCATTCATAATGAAAAATTAGAACGCAAACTCGAACAACCTTTAGGAGCCAATGTTTTACAATTAAATTGTAATCAATAATTAATTGAAAACCTTAAAATTATTCTGTTAAATATTTAGCAAATACTACTCAATTCCGTAATTAGTCTATTATATTGATAGGGTTTAAAAAGTTTTACGTTTTTATGCATTCAAATTCAAATTATCTCTTTAAATTTGCCGCAGCAATGAAAAACGAGATCCAGAATTTTAGCCATTATAGCCATAACATGATGAAGTGTTGTGCTGCTGTTATGCGATAAAATGTCTGGCTTATATAAAAAATAATATGATTTATTACAAAAGCCTTTCATAATCGTTGAAAGGTTTTTTTGTTTTAAAATTTTACCGCAAAGCGCGCAAATAAAAACCGCAAAGTTCGCAAAGCTTATAAAAAAAACTTAGCGAACCTTGCGAATGACATAGCGTTCTTTGCGGTAAAAAGACACTTACAATGCAAATTAATTTGAATTAAAATAATGATTGAATTAAAAAATGTTACCAAAACGTTTCATCAGAAAAACAGAATTGTTACTGCTTTGGCTGATGTTTCACTTAAAGTTCCGCCAGGGAAAATATTTGGTGTAATTGGTACTTCGGGAGCAGGAAAAAGCACATTGATTCGATGTGTAAATTTACTGGAAAGACCAACTTCAGGAGAAATTATCGTTGACGGAAAATCGCTGATGCAATTATCAAATTCTCAACTGGCAATTGAAAGAAGACAAATTGGAATGATTTTTCAGCATTTCAATTTACTTTCATCAAGAACTGTTTTCGAAAATGTTGCTTTTCCGTTAGAATTAGTAGGAACTTCAAAAGCAACTATTGAAACGCGTGTTCTCGAATTATTGCAATTGGTGGGTTTAAGAGAAAAAGCAAACGATTATCCGGCAAGTCTTTCAGGAGGGCAAAAACAAAGAGTGGCTATTGCCAGAACTTTGGCAAACAACCCAAAAGTACTTTTGTGCGACGAAGCCACAAGTGCATTGGATCCTGCAACTACAAGATCAATTCTTGAATTATTAAAAGACATCAACCGTCGTTTAAACATTACAGTTTTACTAATTACACACCAAATGGAAGTGGTGAAATCAATTTGCGATGAGGTTGCCGTAATTAGTCACGGAGAATTGATAGAGCAGGGAAGTGTAGGTGAAATTTTTGCCGATCCGAAACATGAATTGACAAAAGAGTTTATTGCTTCTTCCTTACATCTTGATGTTCCGTCTGTTTATCAGGACAAACTTCAAAAAGAAGACAACGGAACTTTAAACCCGCTGTTGCGACTTGAAATGACCGGTAAATCGGTAAATGAGCCAGTTATTTCAGAAGTTTCGAGATTATTTGATACCGATTTCAAAATCATTTCTGCTCAAATGGATCAGGCCGGAGAAGTTAATTTTGGGGTTATGCTGATCGAATTATCCGGTAAACGCGAAAATTACCAAGCGGCAATTGATTATTTTATTTCAAAACATATTAAAACAGAAATCATAGGTTATGTCTGAAGCAATTATTGAATTATTAGTAAAAGGAACCTGGGAAACCATAGTAATGACCTTTGTGTCAGGCTTTTTTGGTTTCGCCTTAGGACTTCCAACCGGAATTTTACTTTTCCTTACCCGAAAAAATCAAATATTAGATCAGCCCGTTTTAAACAGAAGTTTATCTGTTTTGGTTAATATTTTCCGATCCATTCCATTTATCATATTAATCGTCTGGATGATTCCGTTTACACGCGCACTTGTAGGAACTTCTATTGGCGTAAGTGCAGCATTAGTTCCGTTAAGTATTGGCGCAGCACCGTTTATTGCCCGTCTTGTAGAAAATAGTTTACTGGGTTTACCATCAGGATTAATAGAAGCGGCAAGAGCATTGGGCGCAACACCTTTTCAAATTGTGTACAAAGTATTGCTTCCGGAGGCTTTGCCATCGTTAATAAATGCAGCATCCATTACCTTAATTACACTTGTAGGTTATTCTGCAATGGGCGGAGCAGTTGGAGCAGGCGGTTTAGGGCAGGTTGGTTATCAATACGGATATATTGGTTATGATGCCGTAACGATGAATTCTGTATTGGCATTGCTGGTACTTTTGGTATTCCTGATTCAGTTTGCAGGCGATACATTATCAAAACGCTTTGATCATAGATAATACTTTTGAGATAATACTTTGAGATTTTTACCGCAAAGCACGCAAAGTTTTTTTACTCTGCGAAGTTTTGTGAAAAGGCATCCCGAAGTCTCGGGACGCAAAGCTTTGTGGTTACTTTGAGATTGCTTTGAAATTTTACCACAGAGAACACAAAGTTTTTGATTATTCTAAGTTTAGTAAAAACACAAAGTACACAAAGCTTTGCGAACTTTTCTTGAGAATCAACTCAAAATAATCTTTGTGATCTTTGCGAAAAACCTTTGCGTTCTCTGCGGTTAAATTCGCAAGACTATATGGTAAAATTCACAAAGCTTTGCGAACTTTAAATTGTGCTGGCACAACTTAATCTTTGTGATCTTTGCGAAAAACCTTTGCGTTCTCTGCGGTAAAAAACACACAACATATAAATATTAATTATTAAAATATAAAAACATGATTACTAAAAATAATTTTTTAAAAACAATCGCCGTTTTAACCTTGTCACTTTCATTGGTTAATTGCGGAAAAAGTAAAAACAACGATCCGCATTTTATAAAAGTCGGAGTTGCAACCGGACCAGAATATAAAGTTGCCGAAGAAGCTAAAAAAGTAGCTAAAGAAAAATACGGTCTTGAAGTAGAGTTGGTTTCTTTCAACGATTATGTTATTCCAAACGAAGCTTTAAGCCAGGGAGATATCGATGCCAATGCTTTTCAGCATAAACCATATCTTGATGAGCAATCAAAACAAAGAGGTTACAAACTGGCAATTATCGGAAAAACATTCATTTACCCAATTGCAGGTTATTCCAAAAAAATCAAAAACCTTTCTGAATTGAAAAACGAAAGCACGATTATTATTCCGAATGATCCAACAAACGGCGGACGTTCTTTATTGCTTTTGCAGAAAAACGGTTTGTTGAAACTTCGCGATGGCGTTGGTTTGCTTCCAAAAGTAACCGACATTACAGAAAATCCTAAAAATCTGAAAATATTAGAGTTAGAAGCGCCACAATTACCAAGAGCTTTAGATGACGAAAATGTAACGATTGCCATTATCAACAATACTTTTGCATCTCAGGCAGGTTTAGTTCCGGCAACCGATGCTTTGTTTGTTGAAGACAAAGATTCTCCTTATGTAAATCTTGTAGTAAGCAGAGTAGACAATAAAAACGAAGAAAAAGTAAAGCAATTTTTAAAAGCTTTTCAATCTGTTGAAGTAGAAAAAGCAGCTGTTCGCGAATTTAAGGGCGGAGCTGTAAAAGGATGGTAATATAAATTTTATCTCATTTCTGAATAAGGAAGCGCTAATCTTTTGGTTTAGCGCTTTTTCTTTTTATTAATACTATATTTGATCATCAATTTATAGAATAAAAAATGTTTCAAAATAGTATATTTGTATAAGTCAAGAAAATTAATACAAACAAAATGGCCCCAGATTTGAATTCTTCCTTATCCTTAGATTTTTTACATACGCTTAAAACACAAACAGCCGGTGCGCATAAAAGACTGGAAAATTTACCCGTGTCTTCTTCTATCCTTTCACCCAAAATGAAAACAGAAGATTATGCACATTATTTAAAATTGATGTACGACGTTCATTATGATGTAGAAGAAAATATTTTTCCGTTGCTTTCAGGTAATATTCATGATTTAAGAGAAAGAAAAAAGAAGCATTTAATAGAAGAAGATCTTGCTTTTTTAAATTATAATGAGCCCGTGGCAAGTACTGTTTTTAATACTGAAAATATAACAATACCATTTGCATTGGGTATTTTGTATGTTGTTGAAGGTTCTTCTTTGGGAGGTCGATTTATATTGAAAAATATCGAAACAATAAAAGGACTTGATGAAGGTAAAGGAGTTTCGTATTTTACAGGATATGGCAACAAAACGGGAAGTCATTGGAAATCGTTTTTGAATGTATTAACCGAATATCAGGAAGAAAATAACTGTGAAGATGAAATAATTAAAGGAGCAATTTATGCCTTTGATTGTATTCATGATCATTTTGTGAAGAAAGAGAGAAATGAAAATTAGAGATATTGTAAATAGGGATATTGTTACGTTAACAAACTGCGAGCATGAACCCATACATATCCCGGGAAGTATTCAGCCACATGGTTTTTTGGTTGGCGTTACTGCAGATTGGAAAATAGATTTTTGTACCGAAAATATTTCAGCCTTCGTTGATTTAGTTTATAAAGATATAATAGGGAAAGATTTTTGCGCCACTTTCGGAGTTCAGGCAAAAGAAGAAATTATTACTTATATCAATGGTGACAAAAAACAACTGATTTTTCCGCTTGAAATTGATTTTTTGGGAAAATCATTTCAATTGAGCATTCACAAAAGTCATGATGTTTATGTTCTTGAAGCCGAACCACATTTTGGAGGCAAAGAGAAAACTGCTGAATTATATACTCAAATGATTCAGTTCATAACCGATATGAACAGCACAAATAGTTTGAAGGACTTATGTGCGCTTGTAGCAAAAGGAACACGTGAAATAACCGGTTACGATCGTGTTATGATTTACCGTTTTGATGCCGATTATAATGGAGAAGTTTATGCCGAAAATTGCAGGGAAGATTTAGAGTCATTTTTAGGATTGCATTATCCGCATACAGATATTCCGGCACAGGCGAGAGAATTGTATATGAAAAATCAGTTGCGATTGATAACTGATATGAATTACAAACCCGTTCCGATTTTTACGATTGATGATCGGGAAAATAAAAACCTCGATTTGAGTCTTTCAATTTTAAGAAGTACATCGCCAATTCATGTCGAATATCTTAAAAATATGGGCGTTGGCGCTACACTAACAATTTCTCTTATTCATCATGACAGATTATGGGGGTTAATTGCATGCCACCATTATTCGGCAAAAAATATTTCTCCCGAAATCAGGCTTGCAGCAAAACTTCAGGGACAATTTATTAGTTCTCAAATTGATTTGAGACAATCTACAGATGAATATCAAATTGCGCGCAAAACATCTTTGGCACTGGAACATCTAACAGGTTTAGATCTGCCTTTGGATCCATTATCATTTGCAACCATTTGTGTAGATCCTGAGTTATTAAATCTTTGTAATGCAACGGGTGTTTCTATTTGCGTTGGAGACAAAATATACAAACATGGTATTACACCCTCTGATGATCAGATTGGGCGAATCAATATAAAAATTAATTATTTTGCTAAAGAAGGAATATTCACTACCAATAAACTAACAGATTATTTTCCGGAATTTAATGATAATCCCGATGTTGCCGGAATTATTTACCATTCTTTAGGAAATGATAATAGTATTGTATGGTACAGACCAGAAACTATATCTGAAATAAATTGGGGAGGAGATCCGGAAAAAGCCATTATCAAAGACAATAATGGACTTCATCCCAGAAATTCGTTTAATATCTGGAAACAAATTGTTAAAAACCAAAGTAGTAAGTGGCTTCATCCCGAAATAAATGCAGCGGCAAGTTACGCGCACGTACTTCACAATCAGATTATTTTATTGATGCTGAGTGAGGAAGAAGAGAAATATAGAAGTCAGAGTGAAGTTTTAAAAGAAACAAACTCAGAACTGGAAAACATCAACTGGATCAGTACACATGATTTGCAGGAACCTTTACGAAAAATTCAGCTTATTATTTCTAAATTACTTCTCGAAATAGACAATGTTCCACCTCAATCTGTTTATGATTCGTTACAGCGTGTCTCAAATTCAGCAAACAGAATGCAGGTTTTGTTACAGGATATTCTAAAATATACCCGCATAAAATATACCAAAGATGCACTTCAGAAAATTGATTTAAACAATATTATGGAGCTTACTCTCGATGAAATGAAAGAATCATTTACTGAAAGTGGCGCTTTAATTGAATACGAAAATCTGCCTGAAATTCATGGAATTCATTTTTTGATGAAACAGCTGTTTTCTAATATTCTGCAAAATTCATTAAAATATGCATCTTCGGACAGATTGCCTGTTATTAAAGTAACAGCTTCACAAAAACCGGAACCTTATAATTTTTCAACTCAAATTTATTGTCACTGGATTACTTTTACAGACAACGGAATTGGTTTTGAACAAGAATATGCCGCTTCTATTTTTAAAATATTTACACGATTACATCCACAAGAAAAATACAGTGGTTCGGGAGTTGGTTTGGCATTGAGCAAAAAAATAATGCAAACCTGTGGAGGAACAATTCGCGCTGAATCTAAACCAAACGAAGGTACAGCCATAACGATTTATTTTCCTTGCGATCATTTAAATTCGTTGTTGTAAATTAATTTTAATGATTCAAAAATTATTTCACTTTTTGAATTGCTGGTGGTATCCATTTTCCTTTTATAACCTCAGGTTTCGGAACATAAAGGCGTAATGCCACTTTAAATTTTCCGCTTGCAGGACTTGGCAGCCAATTGCTTTCTTTTTCTTTTCCCGGATTTGTATTTTGCAGATAAAGAGTAAGAGAACCGTCTTTTTCGAATTTAAGATTACTGCGATCGCCAAGTGCATAACGATTTAACTTATTTGGAACTAAATAAGCATCAAAATCATACATTGTCAGCGACCAAAAAGCCGATGCAGGTGGAATTTGATCTTTTGTAAATGTAAGGGTGTATTTGTTCGCGCTGTCTAATGGATTTTTATCAGCATCAGTCTGCGCCAATGGATAAAAAGCATCTTCCAGAATATTTCCTCCAATTCCAAAATAAGTCCAGGCGGCTCTGTAAGCATATCTTGTACCATATTTTCCCATGTCATAAGTCAGCGACCAGCCATTTACAATTTTTCCTAATTGAGTTGATTCTTTCATCATCTCTTTATAACCTTCGGCATAACCTTCTTCAATTGCTTTAGCTATTTCTGGTTTAAATGTGCTTAAAGAAAAATCAGAACCGGGTTTAATACCGAGTTTTTCTATTTTTTTAACCATAACAGAGTCGCTGGCATACGGAGGATTAGTAACCATTAATCTATTTAGGTTTTTGTAGAATTGCTCAGCAGTTAAGGAGTTAAATTGTTTGTTTACCAAAGTAGTGCCATCAACATCTTTTTTTAAAGGAACATTAGTTGGAGGAACATAATTTTTTTCCATTGTGATAATGGAACCAATTTATATTGATCCTGTAATTTGTTTACTTCTGCATAATCAGATTTTCCTGCGCAATACGTTCTACCGCCAATAATAACCAAATTGGTAGGGGACTTTATAACTTCTATACCCTTTGGTAAATCTCCCATAAAATCGGGACCAACAAGAACAAAAGTACCACCTTTGTTACCGTGTGTTCTGGATCCTGGCGCAGCAGGAACACCATTCCAAGCATCAATAATTTGCATTAGCCAAAACCGATTTCCCATTTGCGGAACAAATAAAACCAAAGGTTCTTTGGAGAGATCAACATCTGAAATAGAATATAAATTATCTACATTAAAACCAACTACAGATTTGTCTGAAGCATCAACAAATGCCCGATAATGCAAAAAATGATTTACAGGTGCTTTTGTTTTGGTGCTTTTAGTAGTATACGACTGATAGTCAAATTGTTTTTCAAAAAAACAACAGGCATTCCAAATAAATAAGCATCTTTAGCCAGTGATTTTGCTTCTTCAGTAGTAAGTTCTGAATGTTTTTCTTCTTCTAATTTTATTTCTTTTTTACAGCCTGATATTAGAACAAAAGAGAATAAAATTAATAATAGTTTTAAAATAGATATTTTTTTCATAATCAATTGTTTTTTAGATAGTATTATTTCTCTCATTAAGTAAAATTATATACTAAAACAAATGAAGTGAGAAAATACGTTTAAAAACAGGTTTCAAATTATAATATGCAACCAATATTTGGTTTTATTACATATTGAATTTAATAAATTGATTACTAAGTTTTAAGAAATTATTTACCAATAGAATCTATAATTTTTTCTCGATGGGTAAGTCCCCAATTTACCAGTGTTTCGGTTACGGGTAAAACAGATTTTCCATATTCTGTAATAGCGTAAGCAACTGTAACGGGTTTGGTTTCCTGTATTGTTCTGCTAACAAGTAAATTAGTTTCTAATTCTTTAAGTTCCTTGCTTAGCATTTTAGCAGAAATACCGTCAATTTCGCGCTGCATTTTTTTAAAATGAATAACCTGATGTGTTCTGTTGGTTAGGAAACGTAAAATCATCAGTTTCCATTTGCCGCCCAAAACATCAAGACTATCGCGCATTGCCATTAATTCTTCTGAACAATTTGCTTCCCGAACTATTCCGTTATCATTGATTTTTGCCATACTAGTTTCTCTTTGGTAACCGGTTACCTTAGGTTAACCCATAACAAAAATAAGGTATTAGCGCTATATTTTTGTATAATAAAACAATAAATATGAAAGCAATAGTATATAAAAATGATGAATTTATTCTGGAAGAAGTAGCTACTCCAATACCGCTGGAAAATCAAATTCAGGTAAAAATCATCGCTTCTGGATTTAATCCCGTGGATTATCAAATGACAGAAGGCGGCTCTGAAAAAAGTATTTGCATTCGCCAATTCTTGGCAGGGAATTCTCCGGAGTTATAACCGCGATTGGAAAAAAGTCACTAGTTTTAAAATAGGAGATGCAGTTTTCTCCGGATCAGGAAGTATGGGATCTAACGGGACTTATGCCGAATTTATTTGTATCCCCGAAGAAATTGCAGTGCATTTGCCAAAAAACATTTCTTTTGAAGAAGCTGCCGGAATTCCTTCTTCCGGACTTACAGCGCTGCAATGTTTAA
The DNA here is from genome assembly GCF_979258275.1 of Flavobacterium sp. AC274. Lineage (NCBI taxonomy): Bacteria > Pseudomonadati > Bacteroidota > Flavobacteriia > Flavobacteriales > Flavobacteriaceae > Flavobacterium > Flavobacterium sp. AC274. The sequence goes on from NZ_OZ409852.1 coordinate 3,241,418, forward strand.
ATAGAATGCAGGCATCTAAAACAGATTCTATTTTGATTACCGGAGCAGCCGGTGGGGTAGGTAATATATTGGTTAAATTGTTGATTGCAAACGGTTATCATAATTTTATTGTAACTGCAGGAAATGATCAAAGTATTGCTTCATTACTAGAAATGGGCGTAAACCAAAATCAAATTATAAACTACAAAATTGATTCGATAGAGGAAACAGCACTTCGTTTAAATGCGGCTAAAAAATTTAATTTTGTGATTGATTTAGTAGGAAATGCAATCGCGGATATCGTTGTAAAACTTTTAAAAACGAACGGAACTTATCTCGATGTTACTGCATTCACGACCAAATATTCCCGCGAAATACTTTTTGGGAAAGGGGCTACAATAATGAATATTTCAAATTATACATATGGTCTTGAAAAACGATATGATTATTATAAAAATGGATTGGAGCAGCTAAAAGGTTTATTAGAAAAACAATTAATAAAACCGCCTGTAATTAATGTAATTGGTCCATTGGAAGTTGCTACCATTAAAAAAGCACATCAAATGCTTCGGGAAAATAAAACTGAAGGTAAGAAATTGATAATGAAGATAAATTAAATAGAATTCGGATAATAAAAAATGACGCTTTTTGGGCGTCATTTTCTTTGGTTGTTACTTAAATAGGTTTCAGACTATATCTTTTAAAAGATTTTTTAGTTCGTTAAAATTGTTAGGTTTAGTCCAGTAATCTTCTGCGCCAAGTACTTTGGGATAAGCAATTGGTGCTGGTCCGGTCGAAAATAAAATAACAGGTATATTTTTGATAGACTCCGTTTTTTTAATTTCTGCCAAAAGCTCAATGCCTGTCATTAAAGGCATGTTGATATCCAGAAAAATTATGTCGGGTTTGATTTCTCTGTTTGTTAATTTTTGCAAAGCTTCGACAGGATTATGTAAAGCCATATATACGGCATTTGATACTGATTCCAAAGCCTGTTGAAAAAATTCGCAATCATCAAAATCATCATCGATTTGCAAAATATTTTTATATTTCATTTATAAAATGTTTGGTTGACTTTTTCTATTCTTAAGTAATTTGGTTTTCCTTGTCCCGAAACTAAATTTGACTCATTAATAATATAAGTTTATGATTATTTTTAAAAGATATAGGGATAAAAAAACTTGTTTATAACAAGCTTTCTACGTTTTTAAATATCATTATTAACAATATCCACATAATTCATGCAGTGTCGTTTTATTACCTTTAAATCTTTTAAATAATTTTTTATCATTTATGTATTTGTTACAATAGTTTGATTTTGAACTTTTAATGATTCGTATTTTTTGACGTTATAAGATCTGTTGTCTAATAATGGATAGTTTATAAAAATAATTCGACAGTATAAGACGGTTTTATATAATTTTTGTTTTTTGTTATATAATTCCCATTTTTTGATTTGTGAGAGATTTTAAAACGAATGCAAATTGTTTTAAAAAGCTTCGCCGATACGGAAGTAAATTCCCCAATCTCCTTTTCCTACCGCAGCATCAAGTCCAACATTAAATTTCTCTGTTTTAAAAGCTCTGTATCTGTAACCTACACCGGCTCCGGGATATATGTTCCAATTGAAATCTGCTGTATCAGAACCATAAATAGTAGCAATTCCTGCAAAACCTACGAGTCCCATTTTTTTATTAAAATTATAGCGATATTCACTTTGTAAAGCTATAAGCCCGTCGCCACGATATTTTCCTTCTGAATATCCTCTAATGTCTTCTCCACCAATGGTAACCTGCTGTTCAAAAGCAATATTTCCTAATCCAAATTTTCCCGAAAAACGAGCGGCAAGTACATCAGTTCCGCTTCGCATTGGAAAATATTTATTGTATTCAGTTAATATTTTATTGGCATTCACATCATTTCCAAACCATTCCGGGTAAGTAATCCATCGCAATCTTATTTTATCACCTTTGGTAGGATAATAAACGGCGTTGCGGGTATCATATAATGTAATCAGTTGTAAACCATTGGTGTGGGTAATAGAAGCAGGTTGTACATCATTTTCATATTTTGTGTTATAATGCGCATACGAATAGCCAATTCCCAGGTATAAAGATTTTATTATTTTATGCTGAAGACTCGTGTTTACGATCGTTGTTTTAGTTCCGTAATCATAAAAATCCGGCGCTTCGAGATCATCCATATAAAATTGTGAATTATGATCGCCTGTTACAAAAAACAATTGTGCACGCCATTTGTCTTCTTTAAAATAAAATTTATTAAACAAGCTTATAAAATAAGATTTATTGGTGGTATAAACGGCAGACAATCCTGATAAAGATTTGGGAGAAATAGTATCTGTTTTATCTATTTTGTACATCATCATCGGGATTGCCCCAAACATAAAATCAAGCGTTCTGTTGTAGTTGATATACGGCATTACATTAAAATCAATATTTTTGGCGGAAGCAGGGGTTGCCGTAGTATCTATTGGTTTGGTTTGTGCAGATGCCAATAAACAGAACAGAAAGAATAGTAATGTAAATGAAATTCTTTGCATTTGAGGTATTTTCAGAAGTTAATAGCTGAATCGCAAATTGATTTTTAATTTCATCTAAATTAAAGCCATTTTCCCTTTTTCAATAGTTGAAATAGATATAATACGTTTCATTTTATAATATGGAACGGATTCAATAATTTTCAAAACGGATTATAAAACTTTAAGTTGTTTTATTAATGAAAAGGAGTGTTAATCGTAACCACTTTTTCAAAACGACCATGATGACTAATCGAAACATTCTGAAATTTATTTAAAGCAATATTTAGCAAGTGCGGAATACCGTTATGGTCTTTATGGATTTCTTTTCTTTCAATTTCGGTGACATTGTTTAAATCATGTAAATTGTGGGTTGCAATACTATGAATAATGTCTTTTGACAAAGTTGTTTTGGTAAAATAGATGTTTTCACAACAAATAACCTGACCAAAAACGGCATTATTTTGTTGTGATAATATCTTGCAAACTAGTTTTTGGGGAATGTATTCTCTAATTTTTGTCTGCCTGTTATAAACTTTATAAGCAGCTTCTTTCATGCTCCATAATGTCCAGACCATAATTTCAGGTTCAGGATTATGGGTTATAAGTAACTGCTCATCAATTGTAAAAAGTTTTTGAATAAAACCTTTGCGCTGCCAGTTGCTTTCATGACGTGATTGTAATATGTCTATCACATCATTACCTATCATTTTGCGGCAAGTTTAGTTTCTATAATTTCTACGGCAGTTTTTACATCAAGCATGCGCTCCATATCTGTATTGTCGATTACGACATCAAAAGCTTCTTCAATATCAAGTACAATGTCCACAAGGTTTGCCGAATTAATATTTAGATCATTAATAAAATCAGTTTTCTCTGTAAGATTATCATAAGCCTCGGTATTTGTGGTATAAGGCTTTATGATTTCTTTTAATTTTGCAATAAGTTCTTCTTTATTCATGATTGATTAGTTTTCAAATTTTTTAAATAGTATACAGGCATTTACATCTCCAAAACCAAAACTTGCTTTGGCAATTATAGTAAGATCTTTATTTATTGTTTTTAAAGGTATTTTTGATGCATCTACCAGCGCAGTAATTTCCGGATGTAAATCTTCGCAATTTGTATTTCCAAACAAAAAACCTTCGTAAAGCTGTAAAACGGTCGCTACACTTTCGATGCTTCCTGCGGCACTCAGGCAATGTCCTGTCATGCTTTTCAGAGAGTTTATATACGGAAAGTTATTTCCATTTCGATTTAATGCTTTTGTCCAGTTTTCGATTTCCAGACTATCTTTTGTGGTGGCTGTAAGATGTCCGTTTATGGCATCAATTTCATTTGCAGAAATACCGGAACTCGTAATTGCAGTTGTAATGCATCGCTGTACGGCATCGCTGTTTGGCGCGGTCATGCTTCCGTTCCCTCTTTGTCCGCCAGAGTTTACGTTGCCGCCTAATATTTCGGCATAAATAGTTGCGCCCCGTTGTAAGGCACTTTCCAGATCTTCTATGACCAATGCTCCGGCGCCGCTGCCGGGAACAAAACCTGCAGCTGTGGCACTCATGGGGCGGGAACCTTCTTCGGGATTATCGTTAAATTTAGAACTGCATACTCTTAAAGCATCAAATCCGCCCCAAATATAAGGGCCGCTATCGCCCGTACTGCCTGCCAGTATGCGTTTTGCTTGCCCGGATCGAATACGGTCGTACGCCATTATAATAGCTTCAGTACCCGTTGAGCAGGCCGATGAATTTGTAGTAACCTGATTTCCAAGTCCGAGTTTACCGCCAAGATAAGCGCTAACACCACTATTCATGGTTTGAGCCACAACAGTGCTTCCTAATCTTCGGGTTTGCAGTTCGTCTATTTTATAAATGCTTTCGCGAAATTTATCAATTCCCGAAGTTCCTGAGCCAAAAATAGTTCCGTTATCCCAATCGGGTTCATTGTTGTTTTCTATAGGTAATCCGGCATTTTTCCAGGCTTCTATGCCCGCAATAACACCGTATAAAATCCCCGTACTATTAAATCCGCGTAGTTCAAGCTCAGTAAAATAGTGTGATTTCAGTTCATCACTAATTTCCGGTTTACCCGCTATTTGGCAGGAAAACTGGAGTTCCTGCAATTGAGCGTCATGTTTTATTCCTGAAATACCCTTTTTTAGCGCATTGGTAAATGCAGGAATTCCAACCCCGTTTGGAGCCGCTACACCCAAGCCTGTTATTACAACACGTTTACTCATAATTTTGTAGTAATCATTCCGGCTACAATGCCTTTGCAGACTTCTTGCCCGGCTTCGTTTTTCATCACAACATCACATTTAAGTTTACCAAACCTAAAGAATGTTTTTTGAGAAGTTACGGTTACTTTTTCATTAGGATAAACAGGTTTTAAAAATTGCATATCTGCTGATGTAAAAGCAACTACAGTATTTTTTTCAAGTCATCCTTTAATAAATAAATGCCAAGGCAAACCATGCCAATCTGAGCCATAGTTTCGGTTAAAATAACGCCCGGAGTTACAGGATTATCTTTAAAATGACCTTTGTAAAAATCTAAATCTTCTCTAAAAGTAAACGTTCCTGTTGCGCCATTTTCATCAACATGCAGTAATTCATCTACAAATAAAAACGGATCGCTGTAGGGTAGTTGTGCTATAATATTGTTTAGTTCCATAATTGTTTTTTCTAAATAATTACCATTGCAGTAAAACACGCTGTGCCGAAAATCCGGGCCCAAAACTAAGCATCAGTCCTTTTTCTCCTGCTTGCGGTTTATTGTCCATAATACGCTCTAAAACATATAATACGGTTGCGCTGGACATATTGCCGTATTGTTTAAGCACTTCTTTTGTATCATCAATATTTTTGCCTAATCCTGAAAAAAGTGCCTCTACGGTTGTTACTATTTTTTTGCCTCCTGGATGAAATATCATATGATCCAGATCTCTTATTTCTAAGTTGTTCTTTTTGAGAAATGGATGAATGATATCGTCAAAATGTGAAGCAATTGTGTCCGGAACTTCAATGTCCAAAACCATTTGCAAACCACCGTTAGTCAGTTTAAATCCCATCAGATGTTCGGCATCATAAAAATGATACATTTCTTCGGCCACTATTTCCGGACCGTTATCTTCTTCATAAGAAGACAAAAGACAACAAGCTGCTCCATCACCAAAAATGGCTGCACTTACAATATTCGGCATCGAAAAATCATCGAGCTGAAATGTAGCTGTAGGTGATTCAACCGCAATTACCGCAGCGCGTTTTCCGGGATTGGCTTTCAGGAAATTTTTGGCATAAATTATTCCGGATATACCAGCAGCACAACCCATTTCTGTAACCGGCAATCGTACAATATCCTGTTTCAGTTTCATTTTATTGATAAGATAAGCGTCCAGCGACGGAATCATGATTCCGGTACAGCTTACCGTGATAATGTAATCGAGAGTCTGCGGTTTCCAGCCTGCTTTTTCAAGTGCTTTTTCTAAAACCTGTTCACCCAAAATAATGACCTCGCGACTGTAAATATCATTTTTATCTTCAAAAGATGTCGCTGTAAAAACTTCAACAGGATCCATTATCGAATAGCGTTTGTCTACAGCGGCGGCTTCAAATATTTTTTTTACTTTTTTTATAAAACGCTCTTCCTGCCCATCAAGCCATCCATCCAAATACGGAAGTATATCGGCTGTTGTTCTTGAATATTGTGGTAGTTGTTTTGCAACAGTAACTATTTTTACACTCATATTTTAGTAATTATCCATTGGTAGCGAAAAGCCCATTTCCAACGTATGGTATAGTTTTTTAAACTTAGTTTTTTGGAGAATTCCTCCAGTTCATTTTTTTAAATCCTCTTAAAATAGAAACCAGACCATCTTCACGAGACATTCTTTCTAAATTAAATACAGAGCAAATTATTTCAAAAAGCCTGTAAGCTAATTTACTGCGGTGCAAATCGTTTATCACAACACCAATAGTAGCATTCTTACTAAAGATAGTAATAATATTTAATATTTGCTCATTAGAAAAATGATGAAGTGTAAGTGTACACAGAAGAATATCGTACTGAAGAGATGCAAAATCTTCACTAAAAATATCGATACATTTATATTCAATATTCGGGTATGAATTTGAAAGTGTTTTGGCGTAATTGATAGTAAAAGCATTTGCATCTACGCCAATAAGTTTAAAATTGATATTGTTTTTTTGACCGTAATTTGATAACATTCGCAGCATATCGCCATTGCCACAACCAATATCTGCGATTTTGATGGTTTTTGTAGTATCAGCTTTGTTTAATAATTTTTTTACGCCGTTAAGCGTGAGATTATTTCCTCCAAGAAATTGATTTATACGCGCAATTTGATCGAGCGCGGCCGTCAGCTCATTGCCCTGAAGCGAAAAATCGTCCATTATTTCGGCTTCCTGTGTTCTATATTTGGTATTTATGCTCATTATTCGATTGCTATAGGTTTGCCATGTGTTTGTTTGATTATTGCAGATAATAGTGCAGGCATTGAAGCTACTATTGCAACAAACACATTGGTGATTGTTTTGTAGGTTAAAGTTTTTGCCAAAAACCGTCCCATAAGCAGTCTTTTTGCAAAATTCTTATTCCATTCTTTGATGTATTTTTCTTCTAATAATTCACGTGATGCTATCTTACCATTATGATAATCAAGCACTAATTCTGAAGCTATTTTGGCGCTGTGCATTGCCATTGCCATTCCGTTACCACACATCGGGTGAATAAGACCCGCCGTATCGCCAATCATTAAAATATGATTTTCTACAGGCAGTTTTTTATCAAAAGAAATTTGACTTATCGTTAATGGTTTTTCAAAAACAGAGTTACTGTTTTCAAAAACGTTTTTAAGATGCTTGTTTTTATAAAGTACATTTTGCTGGTAATCGTCTATATTTTTATATTTTTTAAAAGTGGCATAATCAGCTAGGTAACAAATGTTTATAACGTTGTTTTCTACTTTTGAAACACCGCAATAACCGCCTTTAAAATTGTGTAAGCCCACAACATCATCTGGAAAATCTCCCGAAAAATGCGCTTTAACGGCTAACCAGGGCGATTTTTTAGTAATAAAATCCCGGGATAAAACCTGATCTAAATTAGAACGTTTTCCAAAAGCACCCAATACTATTTTTGATGGCAAGACCTGATTTTGAGTTGTAACTGTAAATGTATTATTGTTGAAAGAAACATCAGTAACCGTTTCATTGATAATGGTACAGCCGTTCTCTAATGCTTTTTGATATAGAAAATTGTCGAGTGCAAAACGACTTACACCAAAACCGCCCAATGGAAGTGTGGTTTTTGCCATTTTACCACTTTGTGTAGTAAACTCAAATTTAGAAATATTGGTTGGCTTCAATTGTAAAACATCAACACCAAGCCATAGAAGGTAGGGCAGAATTTCATTAGAAATATATTCACCGCATACTTTGTGACGCGGATAATCGGATTTTTCGATAAGGGTTACTTTTAATCCTTTTTTTGACAAATGTATGGCTCCTGTCAAACCTGCAAGACCGCCGCCTATAATTACTACATCCGGATTTGTTTTCATATATCCAATTTAGCAAAAAAATCTTAGAGATACTAATGATTTTTTATTATAAATAGGTTAATTTGGTAATAAAATGAAGTGCTTTTAAATTAATTTAGAAGTCTGCAAATCTTTATATTAAAGTATTAAATTATTCAGTTTTGAAATTACCATTATCCTATTATCTCAATCCCGATGTGCTTTTTTTAGCCAAAGATTTGCTTGGGAAAGTTCTCTATACGCAAGTTGATGGACAAATAACCGCAGGAATTATCGTTGAAACAGAAGCCTATTTTGGCGAAATAGACAAAGCCTCTCACGCTTATGGCGGCCGACGCACGAACCGAACCGAAATAATGTATAGTGAAGGCGGGGTTTCGTATGTGTATTTATGTTACGGAATTCATCATCTTTTTAATATTGTAACTTCTGTAAATGGCGAACCTCACGCGGTTTTAATTCGGGCAATTGAACCTTTAATTGGTCAGGAAATTATGGAATTGAGACGGAAAATGCCTGTTTCTAAAAGCGCTATTTCATCTGGTCCGGGTTCTGCGGCGAAGGCTTTGGGAATTGATAATTCTTTCAATAAAAAAGATTTAGGCGGCGAAGAAATCTGGGTAGAAGATCATGGGATTCAATATCCTGATGATGCTATCGTGTCTGGTCCGCGCGTAGGTGTTGCCTATGCGCAGGAAGATGCTTTTTTACCCTGGAGATTTTTTGTAAAAGACAATAAATACGTTAGCAAACCCAATAAAATCTAATTAAATGATAGAAACTTTGATTTATATTTTTTCTATTAAATAATTTTCGAATAAATTTCTGTTCTTTGCAACTTAGCATTTACTAAAGAAATGATTAAGGCTGTCTTAAGCAATTAGCTTTAGAAGGCAATATTATTCTGGACATTGAGTTTAGACTAATTATCATATTTACGTTATGGACAACAAAAAGTTTATATTAAGTTTAAAAAAGGTAATGAGGCTTCTTTCAAGGAAGCTTACTTAAAATACTACGATAAACTGATAAACATTGCCAGACGTTTTAATTTTACGGTTCTTACCCCGCAGGATTTTGTTCAGGAAACTTTTTTAAGATTATATAATAAAAGAGAATTATTGAACGAAGATGTTTTATTTGATAAACAACTGTTTGTAATATGCAAAAACATCATTATCAATCACCTTAACAGAGAAAATAAAATAATTCAGTTTGATCCTTCGCAATTTGAAATCGCAGAAGAAGAGATTGATACGGGAATTTTTGAAGAAAGAAGCGAAAAATTATATAATTTCATAAATCAGCTTCCGGAACAGCAACAAAAAATATTTACTTTACATAAACTGGAAAACCTTAGCTATAAGGAGATTGCAGCGATGACGGATCTTTCTGAAAAGACCATAGCCAATCATATTTATCTCGCCAGTAAATTTATTAGAAAAAAATCGAAAACCATTAGGAACTTTTATGTTCTCGTTTGTTATATATAAAAACGGAAACATAGAAATGGAAATTGAGGCTTATAAAACAGATGTTACAACTAGGGAAGAGGCAAGGTTTATTGTAGCACTTCTTCAATTTGTTATTTCTGATTGTATCATGAATTTTGATTTGGAAGATTCAAATCATATTCTAAGAATCGAAACCAACAGAGACATTAAGGAAATGGTGTATGGTGTTTTTAATAAGCAGGGATTTTATTGTCAGAAACTTTAACGCTCAAAGACATGGATGAGAAAAAAATAGAAGAAGAATTAAAAAAAATCTGGGACGAAACTCCCAATTTACATTCTGATGCTGAAAAAGAGGCTTCGTGGGAGAGTTTTCAATCTAAAGCCTTTGCTCCAAAAAAGAAGGATTTTAAAATTTGGCGTTATGCAGCAGCGGCGGCAGTTATAATTTTCATGCTTATCGGAACCGGAATTTATTTTAACAGAAGCCCTTTGCAGGAAAATGTTTATGCGGCTTCTAATGTAATTGAAAATACGACTTCAAAAATAAAAACTGTTTTCCTGCCGGATAGTTCAACAGTAGAATTAAGCCCAAATTCTAAAATTGTATATGCCAATAATTTTGAAAGCAACAGAAAAATTGAAATTCACGGAGAAGCTTATTTTAAAGTAAAAAAAGATAAAAAACATCCTTTTCAGGTTTTTTGTAATGAAACCACAACAACTGTTTTAGGAACTTGTTTTACTGTAAAAGAATATACTAAAAATGGGGCCATTATAGCACTTTATGAAGGAAGCGTCCAGATGAATGTAAAAGGTCAGGATAAAAAATGGATACTGGAACCCGGCGACAAATTTACGTATGGAAACGAAATAGCAAAAGTAGATGAATTTGAAAGGTTTATTGATTTTGATAATGAAAAATTAACCGCATTAGGAACTTATATTGAGGAAAATTACGGTTATAAAATGACAATTCCGCAGGAATATTACAACCAGCGAATTACAGTAAGAATAAACAAAAAAGAGGATTTAAAAACAATTGTTCAATTAATATCAGAAATGTATAACCTAAACTTCGAAGTAAATGACGAATTAAAAGAAATTACTTTTCAATAGAAAAGAAAAGGATGCACTAGCCGCGAAACTAAACATCCTCCTCATAGTCAGGATAGTATAAAACTATTCCATTTAATAATATTCAAAAATACAAAAATTCATGAAGCATATAATTTCAGCGTGCTTTTTTTATTCAGTTGGTGCATGTTTTCTCAAAACATAACTGTAACTGTTGACAAAACGGTAACCTTAAAAGAATTCTTTAAACAAATTGAAAATCAAACCGATTTTAAATTTGCCTTTACCGATCAGGTTAATACAAGTCAAAAGTATTTTAATCAAAAAAACACCTTTAAAAATATCGAAATCAAAGAACTTATTAATGAACTTAATAAGAACACTACGATTCAGTTTTCGATTGTAGGCAATAATATTTTCGTAAAGCAAAAAGCTTCTAAAACTAATACAGGCAGAATAAAAAAAGTTAACCGGTCAGGTACTTGACGATAACAATGAAACTGTTATTGGTGCAAATGTTTTTATTAAAGAACTGCAAACAGGTGCTACGACCGATAAAAACGGAATTTTTTCATTAGAATTGGATAAAGGAACTTACACTGTTGTGGTGAGCTATGTAGGTTTTAAAAATAAGGAAAAGCAAATTACAGTTTCTGATGATGAAAAAATTAATTTTAAAATGGAATCCGACAGCCAGCAATTGGAACAGGTTATTATAACCAACACCAAAGCGGTTGATGTAAGAAATACACAAATGAGTGTAAATAAGCTTACTATGGAAGAAATAAAGAGAATTCCATCTGCTATGGGTGAGCCGGATCCCTTAAAATCAATATTGACATTGCCGGGAGTTACAAATGCAGGAGAACTTTCTTCAGGTTTTAATGTTAGGGGAGGTGCTGCCGATCAGAATTTAATTCTTTTAGACGGAGCTCCTGTATATGGTGACTCTCATATGTTTGGTTTTTTCTCTGTTTTTAATGCAGATGCCATCAGCGGACTGGAGTTATATAAAGGTGGGATTCCTTCTAAATTTGGAGGAAGAGTTTCCTCGGTTCTTGATGTTAGCCAGCAAACCGGAGATTTTGAAAACTACAAGGTAAATGGTGGTATTGGTTTGATATCAAGTCGTTTATTGGTACAAGGACCCATCCAGAAAGAAAAAGGTTCTTTTCTTATTGCCGGTCGTGCTTCTTACGCTCATTTATTTTTGAAGCTGTCTGATAATAGTAATTCGGCCATGTTTTATGACATTAATGCTAAATTAAATTATCGCCTTAGTGCCAATAATACGATTGCTTTTTCAGGATATTTAGGAAATGATGTTTTCGATATAAACGATCGTTTTGGCAGTACTTACGGAAATACAATGGGAATATTAAACTGGAAACATAAATTTTCTGATAAAATCAATACCAATTTAGCGGTGTTCTACAGTGATTATAAATTTAATCTTGAAATTTCTACAGAAAATTTTGAATGGAACAACACCATAAAAAGCTACGGTCTTAAATACGGATGGAACCATGCTGTAACAGAAAAATTGAAACTTAACTACGGAATTGACGGTCAATATTATGATTTTAACCCGGGAACTGTAAAGCCAACAAGCTCAGATTCGCAGTTTAATTACAAACAGTTTGATAAAAAATATGCTTTTGAATCGTCAGTTTATCTTGACTTTGAACATAATATTACAGAAAAATTAAATCTAAGATACGGGCTTCGTTATAGTATGTTTTATCGTTTAGGAGGCGAGACTATCAACACTTACGAAAATGGGCAGGCAGTAGTTTACAATCCGTTGTATAATATTTATGAAGAAGGAACTCCAACCGGAAGCATTTCATATAAAAGTGGGGCAACCATAAGTAAATTTGATAATCTGGAACCGCGCGCAGCATTGTCGTACGCTTTTAACGACAATACTTCGGTAAAAGCAAGTTACAACAGAATGGCGCAATATATTCATATTTTATCCAATACACAGTCGCCATTGCCAATGAGCATCTGGACACCAAGCGGGCCCTTTACAAAACCACAGCTTTTGGATCAATATGCGGTTGGATATTTTAAGAATTTTAAAGATGGAGATTATTCTCTTGAAACCGAATTGTTTTATAAGAATATCCAAAATCGTATTGATTATATTGATGGTGCCGATATATTGGCAAACAATAATATAGAACAGGTTATTTTGAATGGTAAAGCCAGATCGTATGGTTTGGAATTATTAGTTAGAAAAAACACAGGTGATTTTACAGGTTGGGTTTCTTATACCTTATCAAGGGCAGAACAAAAAACTCCCGGCAGAACCCCAGGCGAACCAGGAATTGCAAATGGCGATTGGTATTTATCAGGATATGATAAAATGCATAACCTGAATATTGTAGGTAGTTATGAATATAATCCGAAATGGTCTTTTAATGCTAATTTCTCCTTACAATCAGGTCAGCCTGTAACGTATGCAAATGGGTATTATGAGTTTGGAGGAATCAATATTCCTAATTTTTCATTGAGAAATGAAAACAGACTGCCACTTTTTCATCACTTAGATTTGGCGGCAACTTATACGCCAAAACCGGATAAAAAGAAAGGCTGGCAAAGCTATTGGGTATTTAGCATCTATAATATCTACAATAGAAAAAATGCCGCTTCGATGACGTTTGCAACAAACGAAGATACGGGAGCGAATGAAACCAGAAGACTGTCTATTTTTGGAATAGTACCTGGTATTTCTTATAATTTTAAATTTTAATGAATATGCAAAGGTTTAAACAATATAATTTTAAAAGTAAAGCACTGACTTTATTTAGCCTGTTTCTCGTACTGTTTTTTGCTTCTTGTGAAGATGTTGTAACGCTTGATCTGGAAACCGGGGAAACAAGATTAGTGGTAGATGCAGAAATTATTTGGCAAAAAGGAACAAACGGTAACGAGCAAACCATAAAAATTAGTAAAACGGCTCCTTATTATAATAATACAACACCAAAAGTTTCAGGCGCTCAAGTACGAATTGAAAATACTAATGGTGATGTTTTTACCTTCAATGAGACAGAAGCGGGCTTGTATGTATGCACTAATTTTGTTCCTGTTATTGGCATGGATTATACCTTGTACGTTACGGCAGAAGGGCAAAGTTTTACGGCTGTTGAAAAGTTGACTTCGGTAACACCAATTGATCGTGTAGAACAAGAGATGGTTCCTGATTTTGGAGGCGAAGATGTAATTGAAGTTACCTATTATTATAAAGATCCGGCTGATGCAGTCAATTATTATCTCACAGATTATAAAACAGAATCTTTAATTTTTCCGGAATATGAACTAACAGACGATGAATTATTTAACGGAAATGAAATAAACACAAGATTTTCGAATGAAGATAAACTAAAGTCCGGGCATACGATTGAAATTACACATCGCGGTATTTCTAAGAACTTCTATAATTACATGAATTTAATTTTAGAAGTATACGGAGGAAGTCCATTTTCTATTCCTCCCGGTAACATCAGAGGTAATATTATCAATACAAATGATGTCAATAATTATGCTTTTGGGTATTTCAGGCTTTGTGAGGCAGATAAAGTAGCTTATTTGGTACAATAAAAATTAGGTTGTTAAGGTTGATTTGTAATTACATCTGGCATATAAAACAATTTATGTCAGGTGTTTTTTTTAAATTCATTTTCTAAAAACTAAAACCTCCAAAGTCATTGACTTTGGAGGTTTTTTGGATTTTAGAGAATCAGGTTTTGAAATATTATTTCATCAAACTAATATTGGTAATACCGCCGTCTGAAAGGATTTCGGTACCCACTATAAAAGCCGAATCATCTGATGCTAAAAATACAGCAGCGTTTCCAATATCAGATGGAAGTCCTTGTCTGCCAACAGGCGTAATATCAATCCAGATTTGTTTTACCTGCTCTAATTGTTCCTCCGGTACCAATTTTCCAAAAACGGGTGTATCAATAGAACCCGGCGAAAGTGTATTTACACGTATTTTTCTAGGCAGCAAATCCAGAGATAAACCTTTGGCCAAAGATATAATGGCCGCTTTTGCCGCTGCATAAATAGCCATTCCTGGAGCAGCGCGATGTGCTGCACTTGAACCAATAAGTATGACAGAAGCGCCATCGTTTAAATACGGAAGCGCTTTTTGTACTGTAAAATAAGCACTTTTCAAATTTAGATCCATATAGCTGTCATAACTTTCTTCAGTAACTTCGTTTATGGTTCCCATAGGAACACAATCTACAACTCCGCCGGCATTTACTACCAAAGCATCAATTTTTCCGAACTTTTCAGCCGTTTTTTTGAATACATTTTCCAAATCATCACTGTTAGTGACATCACCTTTTATTGCTATAAAATCTTTGCCTAAAGCATTTACGGCAACATCCAGTGTTTTTTCATTTCTTCCGGTAATTGTACCAACGGCACCTGCGTTTTTAAATGCTTCTGCAATACCAAATCCAATACCGCTATTACCGCCTGTAACAACCGTTACTTTATTTTTTAATTTGCTCATTTTCTTTTAATCTTGAATATTTAATTATTAATAATTTGAGGAAGATTTATACACCGTAAATACCTCCGGAAACGGAAATTTTTTCTCCTGTAATCCAACCAGCATCATCAGAAGCAAGGAATACAGCTACTTTTGCAATATCTTCCGGTTGTCCTGTACGGCCAAGCGGTGTATTGGCAACAAATTTTGTTTCGGCTTCACTGCCAATGAAACCTGCAGTATGAGAACCCTCAGTTTCTACAATGCCCGGCAAAATAGAATTGATACGGATATTTCTTCCACTGAATTCTTTAGACAATGCAATCGTAATGGCATCTAAAGCTGCTTTCGTCGCAGAATAAACAGATCCTGTTGCAAGCGGTGTTTTGCCTGCTTCAGAACTGATATTGATAATGTTACCGCCTTTATCGCCAAATAATTTTAAAGAAGCCTGAATGGTTAGTAATGATCCTAAAACATTGATATTGAATTGCTGATGAAAAGAATCTGCTGAGAATTCTTCGATTGGGGCATATTGATAAATACCGGCATTATTTACCAAAATATCCAATGTGCCAAAAGCATTTTTTGTTTCTTCGAATAATATAGCTACTTCTGATTCTTTTGATACATCGGCTTTTACAGCAATAGCTGTTCCTCCATTATCTGTTATTGCTTTTACAACTTTATCAGCATCATCTTTACTTGATGCATAATTGACAACAACTTTGGCTCCTTCTGCCGCAAAATATTTAGCTATAGAAGCTCCAATTCCTTTTGATGCGCCTGTAACTATTGCTACTTTGTTTTTTAATTTATTCATGTTTTTATTTTTATGATTTTACAAAGGCAAATTTAGAGCAGATTAATTTATTTTAGTAACTTTGTAACTAAAAGTAACAGTAACCTTGAAGTAACAAAGTAACCTTATGGAGTGTAAAGTACCTGAAAAAGAGAAGCACAAAAAAGAGATGATGGCAGTCCAGGATTCAATGGATGTGCTTAGCGGAAAATGGAAAATAGCTATTATTTCTTCTGTTTGTTATTATAACAAAAGAAGATTTTCGGATATTTTGAATGATGTAGTTGGAATTTCAAACAAAATGCTGAGTAAAGAATTAAAAGAGCTTGAAGTAAACAAATTAATCAGGCGAACGGTTCTGGAAACGCAGCCAATAAGTGTTCAGTACGAGCTTACGGAACATGGCAAAACCCTGCAGACAATAATTAATAATCTGACAGATTGGGGAATAGAACACCGAAAAAAGATAATTGAAAAATAGAGATGTTATTAAAAAATAAACCAGACAAATAAAATAAATGTCTGGTTTATAAAGTATTGTTTTGTCTTTAGAATTAATTCAATACAGCATCATTTGCATAAACGACACCTTCGTAGCAGGCGTTGTAAATATCTTTCAAATCTTCTACGCTGGTTACACGCGGATTAAAACCTGTACATGGATCAATGAATGCGTTGTTTGCAATATAATCCAGGTTTTTATCCCAGTCTTCTTTTGAAATTCCGAATTCTTTTAGAGACGAAATATTATTCACTCTTTTTCTTAATCCTTCAATTGCCTGCGCCAATTCTTCGGCAGTTTGCAACCCAATTACTTTTGCCAATGACGGAAATTTATTCGTAGCGACGCTATTATAACGAATAACATTCGGTAAAAATATAGCATTTGCGCTTCCGTGTGGAATACCGTATAAAGCACCAACCTGATGAGATAATGAGTGAACAATTCCTAACCAGGCATTATTAAAAGCCAAACCTCCCATAAAAGAAGCGTCGTGCATGTTTTGACGAGCCGTAATATTTGATGGATTTTTTACAGCTTCTTCCAGATTATCAAAAACAATTTCTAATCCGCCTTTTGATAATGCATCGGCAAAATTATCATCAATATTAGAAACGTAAGCTTCAACGCAATGTGTTAAAGCATCCAATCCTGTATTTGATGTAACGTGAGCAGGCATAGACGCACAAATTTCGCCATCGATTATAGCAATATCCGGAGTTAATTCGTAAGATACAATTGGGTATTTTACCCCTTTTTCACGATCTGTAATTACCGCTAAACCAGTTGTTTCAGTACCAGTTCCGCTTGTAGAAGGAATTGCAATAAATTTAGCTTTGTTTCTTAATACCGGAACGCTGAAAGGTTTGATAAGCGAATCAAATTCAGTTTCAGGATGTTCGTAAAAAATCCACATTGTTTTGGCTGCATCAATAGCAGAACAGCCACCAATACCTACAATCCAGTCTGGCTGAAACGCACGCATAGCTTCTGCACCTTTAAAACTTGTAGCAGATGACGGATCTTCTTCAACACCATCAAAAACAAAAGTTTCAATTCCTGCTTCTTTCAAAAAAGCTACAGCTTTATCAAGCGTTCCGCTTTTTTTCATAGAACTTCCGCCGGTTACAACAAAAGCTTTTTTACCTTTTATATTTTTTAATTCTTCAAGACTTCCCGGACCGTGGAAAACCTCTCCTGCAACAAATAATTTGCTCATCTTTAATAGTATTTAATTATTGATGCAAAGTTAAAGGTGCGGGCAGGGCAGGATGTTATACAAACAAGACTATGCGGTATAAATTTGAGCCAATTCCTGTTGCAGTTCGGTAGGAGTTTCTTTTAGTTTTGCTCTGACAAATTTATTAAGTGCCGATGGAGAACTAAATCCAAGGTCGAATGCAATTTCCTTGTGAGAAAGATCAGAAAACAATAATTGTCTTTTGATTTCGGTCAGAATGCGGTTATGAATCGCATTTATGGCCGTTTCTCCACAATGTTTTTTGGTTATTTCGTTGAGTTTTTTAGGAGTAATTGAAAGCTGAGAAGCATAATATTGTACCGTACGTTCGCTTCTGTATTGTTGGTTTAAGAGTTTCTTGAAACCAATATAAATATGCTGATTTGTTTTTTGATGCAATACAGGATGTTGTCCGTGAATAGATTCTATAAGTCCCAATAAAAAAACTTTAATGTAAAAACGGGCTTGTTCTTTTTTAACAAGACTTGGTTTATTGTAAATATTCTGGATACTTTTTACAAGCGTAATCGCTTCTTCAAATTCGTGGACAGGAAGTGCCGTACAATTAAGATTCGCAGAAAGATTTACATTATAAGGACTTAATTCATTCTTTAATATATCGGAACAAAATAATACTTCTTCAAATAAAATTATTTTACCGGTTAAATCTTTACTGAAATTAGAAATAAAGCAAATTTGCTCCGGAAAAATGATAGAAATTTTTCCGGCTTTTAGAAAATGAATTTTGTCTTCGATCTGAACATCAACTTTTCCTGTTTCTACAATAATAATCAAAAAGTGATCATTTTTGTGAGGCTGCTGATAGTTTTCAATATGGTTTTTGTCTAAATCAAAAACGCGGAAAGATAAATTTTTGTCTTCTGCTTTTTCAATAATTTTTTGATCTCTGACCTTTTTATATTCATTTTAAAAATTGCTGTTTTGGCAAATTTACGCAAACTTATTCAGGTCATGGGGAATGTTGACTCAAAAACTATTCAATAGGTTACCATTATACTTTAATAATCAAAGAGAAATTTATTGCAAATCAAAGATTTACATGATGAAATATTCATCGTTTTTTTGTTGATGTGAATACATTTTTATTGCCATAATTTTTACAGATTTGATTTAAATTGTCTGTTTTTCCTCAGATTTCGGGTCAGTTCGCTTTATTTTTCGTACCTTAAAATCAAATTAATAAAAAAGATGATGACAAAATTAAGAATTTCATTGATCAATATTCACGGACTTTTGAAAGGCTCAGGCCTTGAGATTGGCAGAGATGCTGATAATGGAGGACAAACTAAATATGTATACGAACTTGCCGAATTTTTATCACAACATGCAGATGTAGAGCATGTTGATTTATTTACCAGATTGATTGACGATCGCAGTCTTTCTCCAGAATATGCAGTACCTATTGAAGTAGTAAATGAAAAATTAACCATAAGGCGAATTCCCTTTTTAGGGAAAAAATACAAACCGAAAGAACAATTATGGGATGGTCTTGACACTTTTGTAAACGGAATTGTTCAGCATATTAAAGTTCATGACATATTTCCCAACTGGATTCATTCGCATTACGGAGATGCGGGTTATGTGGCCAGCGAATTATCGATAATCTTAAATATTCCTTTTGCTCATACCGGACATTCTTTAGGTTTTCATAAAAGAAAAAAATTGCTGGAAAGCGGGATAGACGAACAGGAACTCGAAAAGAAATTTAAGTTTAAAGCCAGAATTGCCGCAGAAGAAAGAACACTCGAACTATCAGAATTTATTGTTACTTCGACAGAGCAGGAAATTGAAACTTATAAACCGTATAAAAATTTTGATTTAGCCAAATACCACGCCATTTCTCCTGGTATCGATACCAGAAAATTTGTTCCCTATTATCATCTTGAACAGGATTTAGATAAGCAAATGGAAGAAGAACAAAGAAAATACTGGGTTGCAGAAACCATTTCTAAGTTTCTTATAAATCCCCACAAGCCTTTTATTTTGGCACTTTCAAGGCCAGATCGCCATAAAAACCTTCATACACTTATTGAAGTTTACGGCAAAGACAAAGAACTGCAAAGCATCGCTAATCTGGTTATTTTTGCAGGTATACGAAAAGATATTTCACAAATGCCGGAATCAGAAAAAGACGTATTAACAGATTTACTGCTGTTAATGGATAAGTACGATTTATACGGGAAAATGGCAATTCCGAAAAAGCATGATGTAGAAAATGAAGTTTCGATTATTTACCGTTATGCCGCCGAAAAAAGAGGTGTTTTTGTCAATCTGACGCTGCACGAAAATTTCGGTTTAACCGTAATAGAATCAGCCAGTTCTGGTTTACCTGTTGTGGTGACCAAAAACGGAGGACCATCTGAAATTATTCCGACCTGTCAAAACGGAATATTAGTAGATCCTTTAGATGTAAATGAAATTAAAAAAGCGGTGCGAAATATATTGACCGATGAAAATCAATGGAAATATTATTCGAATAACGGAGCCATCAATATTCAAAAACATTATAGTTGGTTAAGTCATGTTAATCAATATGTTGAGTTAATTAATGAGAATCTGACGCTTTCATCTGGTTCCGGTATTAAAAACAGGCACTATCCCAATATTAATATTGAGCGTTTAAAAAGAAAAGTCGAAAACTTATTGGTTTCGGATATTGACGGAACCCTGATTGAACCCAAATTAAATAATCCGGGTTTAAAAGAATTAAAAGTGCATTTAGTAAATCGTACCAATAAAATGGCTTTTGCCCTGGCATCCGGAAGAAATTTGGCGCTGGTTAAAAAAGTGATTGATGAAGAACAATTTCCGCTACCGGATTTTATTATTTGCTCTGTTGGAACCGAAATTTATTATACAAATGGTACAGATTACATTTTAGATAAAGGCTGGGCGACTTTTTTATCAGGAAGATGGAAAAGAGACGATATTGAAAATCGTTTAAAAGAAATTCCCTGGATGAAACTCCAGGAAGATGAAGCTCAAAATCCTTTTAAGATCTCTTATTATTATGATAAAGAAAAATACGATCATGAAGAGTTAGTCCAAGCTTTAGGAAAGGGATGGTATAAAATAAACATTATTCCGAGTCACGGACAATTTCTGGATTTTATTCCAAAAAGAGCTTCAAAAGGAAACGCAATTAAATTTTTATGCCGTAAATGGGCAATTCCTTTGTCTAACGTAATTGCGGCAGGCGATTCAGGAAATGATATCGACATGTTTAGAGGTGCAATAAAAGGAATTATTGTAGGAAACAGAAGTATGGAATTAGATCATTATGAAACAACCAAAAGTATTTTTGTGGCAAAAAGCTCTGCATCTTTAGGAATTTTAGAAGGATTAAAACATTATAAAATAATAAAATAATATGTATTCAGGTTCAGGTTTTAGCAGTTGGGAAATAGGCGATGTTGATGTTTTTATTGATGAAAACGGACTTCATCATTTGTTTCATTTGATTATTCCTAATCACGATTATATTGCACATGCCGTATCGCGTGATGGTCTTTCCTGGAAAAGAGTAAAAAATGCTTTATGGGTTGGAGATCCCGGAGAATGGGATGACGATATGTTGTGGACGATGCATGTAAGTAAAAACACCGCAGGAGAAGGTTACGAAATGTATTATACAGGATTAAAGCGCAAGGATAAAGGAATAATGCAAAAAGTGGGCAGGGCAGTTTCTCCGGATTTAATTCATTGGACGAAAGAAAACGAGTATGGTCTTCCCTTAAAAAGTCAGGCACCTTATTATGAAAGTTCGGCCAATAATCCCCGCGAATGGATTAGTTTTAGAGATCCGTATAAGTATGAATTTGAAGGCGAAGATTATTTGCTAATTTGCGCCAGAAGTGCCATTGGACCAACTTATAGAAGGGGGTGCATTGGTGTAGCAAAAGAGAAGCTACTGGTTTTGTGCTTCAAAAGCCGCTGCATGTTCCGTATGTATATGATGATGTGGAATGCCCTTGTGTAGTCGAAATAAAAGGAATGCATTATTTATTGGGTTCGATTCGCGAAGATATTAAAGTTCGTTATTGGTTCTCTCCTGATTTTAAGGGAGAATATCATGCTTTTCATAATAATGTGCTGATGCCACAAGGTAATTATGCTGCAAGAATTGTAAAAGAAGGCGATTATTTTTTGATCTACAATTTTTATTTTGTGGGAGGAAATGTCAACACACATCGCGTAATTCCGCCACCAAAACAATTAGATGTTGATACCAGCGGCAGACTTTTATTAAAAACTTATCACCATTGGGAAACGATTTATCAGAGAACAATTGCGCAAAAGAATTTACCAATTCCGGTGCCTATTTTAGGAAATCCATCTGCAAATTTTGTTTTAGAACATGAAAATAAGTGGCGCTTTGGATGCCGAAGCGGTTATGAAGTTTTTTGTTTTGAAAAACCATCCAATGATTTTGTGTGGGAAGGAACACTGGCGGTTGAAGGAATGGGAAAAACAGGCTTTGTAATTGAGTGTGATGAAGAAGGAACTGCCTATTATGTTTCGATTGATTTTGTAAATGGTTTTGTCCAGTTTCGAGCGTGGGGATTTAATGAAAAAGACGTCAAAAACAATTTCATCTTCGAAAATATTCAAACGAATCAATTTGAAATTGTCGACAAAAAAGAAATCTATTTTAAAATAATCCGTCACGGAAATTATTACGAAGTATCGATCAATGAAGTGGTAAAATTGACTTTATTGGATTTTAAATACAGCGAAGGAAAAATAGGGGTCTATGTTTGTTCTGCCATTGTATCCTTAAAAGATTCAAAGATTCACGTAATTCCGGAACCGGAAAATGAATACGCAACTTCAGATCCAAATAAGGCATTTGATGAATATTTGAAGAAATCGCATTAAGAAGGAAGAGAATAGAAGCAAGAGAATAGAGGAAAGAGAATAGAAGAAAGAGAATAGAAGAAAGAAAGAGAGATGAATATAGCCCAAGGTTTCAACCTTGGGAGACATGCAGAATAAAATATTATATTTCCCAACGGTTGAAACCGTTGGTAATGTTTATAAAGTTAAAAAAAACACGGATTTCACGAATTTGCACGAATTATTTTTTTTAGATCAACATTAAAAATTCGTGCAAATTCGTGAAATCCGTGTTTTAAATCTTTTTTCTAAAACTAAATTATAGCGAAATATTATTCTTATTGAGTTGTAAAATGTTTCCAAAAGCTGCTGCGGCTTTGTGAACCTGAATAACCCAATCATCAGCGGCATTGTCATCTGCACCATCTGAAATATATTTTAGACATAAAAACGGAATATTTTCTTTCATGGCAATCATGGCAAGGGCGTAAGCTTCCATATCTACCACGTCGTAGATTTTGGTGGCATGACCCATTTCAAAACTATCACCTGTTCCACAAATGCCTATTTGCAGGTTATCCATTGCCAAACCATAGTTAAGAATCATTGGTAAATCAGAAAGCGGAGTTTCATATTGCGCAAACCCTAAACCTCTCACATCCATATCTCTTTGCACAAATTTAGTACAGCAAATAATATCGCCTTTTTGAAAAGAATTGCTTCCTGCTGATCCAAGATTAACGATTAAGGATGGTTTTTTATTCTGAATAGCTTTAGTTAATTCATAAGCTGCATTTACTTTTCCGATTCCGGTAATGAGCGTATTTTGACCAACAAAAACATCTGCTGCTTCAGATTCTAATGCAAATGAGAATAATACATCTTTTAATGGAAAAGATAATTCGGGTGTAATTTTTATCATTAAATAAGTTTATTTTTCGATATGCAAAGATGCTCATTTCAACTAAATAATAGGTCATAGAAACAAAGGATTTATGTCAATTGTTTGAAGTGTTTATTGTTCAGAAAAGAGATCGTACAATGCGTAATACTTTATTTATTGTTAAAAATTAAAAAAAACAGTTTTAAACTATATTAATTCGATAGAATTTATATATATTTGCAGAGTAGAAAATTTCTACATGACTTATCCAGAAAGACTGAGGGAATAGGCCCGATGATGTCTTAGCAACCTGTTGCCAAATAAGGTGCTAAATCCTTCCGCTACGGCGGACAGATAAGAAAGATTTCTTTTAGTAAATCTGAATAAGCTCATCAATATTTAATTTTTTTATCATTAAAATGAAAGCTGAGCTATTATTATACGCCAATTTTAAAGAAACCAATTTGCTATCCCGGGAAAACAATTTTTTAGTTTTTCGAATGCACGGCAGGTAATTTTTTCCAGTCTATTTCCCTTTATTGACGTTACGTTAGACCATTTCC
Organism: Flavobacterium sp. AC274; assembly: GCF_979258275.1. Taxonomy (NCBI): domain Bacteria; kingdom Pseudomonadati; phylum Bacteroidota; class Flavobacteriia; order Flavobacteriales; family Flavobacteriaceae; genus Flavobacterium; species Flavobacterium sp. AC274. The sequence goes on from NZ_OZ409852.1 coordinate 3,265,383, forward strand.
AATTGGTCAGGGATATGTATGTTCAATTTTAAACTAAATTATTATGAAATAGGATCAATCCCAAGACCTGTGGAGAAAGAAAAAAATTACCGCAGAGAACGCTAAGTTTTTTATTCTTAGCTTTTATAAAAGACATCCCGAAGCTTCAGGGCGCAAAACTTTGTATTGATTTAGCTTTGCGAACTCTGTGCTTTTTAAGGCATTCTTAGATAAAAATCTTTGCGTTCTCTGCGGTAAAAAATCGGCTACAAAACCATAAAAAATCACTTTGAAAATTTGAAATCTTTGAAAGATTCAACCAGAAATAAAATATGTTAATTTAAAATGATAGGGAAATGAATGTTATTGAGAAGCAAGTAAAAACAAGCCAATTAGAAAAGTATTTTTCGAAATTTAGAGAAAATACAATAGGAGTAAATCACATTTTTGAATCCATTTACGGAAAGCAAAATTTATTATATGCTGACTGGGTTGCCAGCGGAAGATTATATATTCCGATTGAAGATATAATGCTCAATAAAATAGGCCCGATGATTGCCAATACGCATTCATTTTCAAGTCAAACCGGAAAAGCTTCGACGTATGCTTATCAGCATGCAAGGGCAATAATTAAAAAACACGTTAATGCTAATGAATCTGATGTTTTGGTTACCACAGGAACCGGAATGACAGCAGCTTTATCTAAATTACAGCGTTATCTGGGGTTGCGTACTGCCGATAATAAATTGCATTCTGAAACTATCGATAAAACAGATAGACCAGTTGTTTTTATTACGCACATGGAGCACCATTCTAATCAGGTTCCGTGGTATGAAACCAATGCCGATGTGGTTATTTTACCTGCCGACGAGAACAATTTGGTAAACCCCAAAATTCTCGCTGAAAAAATAAAAAAATACGCAGACCGAAAACTAAAAATCGGCTCTTTTACTGCTTGCTCAAATGTATCCGGAATAATTACGGCTTATCATGAATTGGCAAAAATCATGCATCAAAATGGTGGTTTTTGTTTTGTTGATTTTGCAGCTTCGGCACCTTATGTAAAAATTAATATGCATCCCGAAGATCCTGAACAACAATTGGATGCGATTTTCTTTTCTCCACATAAATTCCTGGGCGGTCCCGGAACCTGCGGGGTTTTGGTTTTTAATGAAAAATTATACAAAAGTAACATTCCCGATAATCCGGGCGGAGGAAACGTAAAATGGACAAATCCATCGGGAGAATACCAATATAGTGACATAATAGAAGTAAAAGAAGATGGCGGAACTCCGGGATTTTTGCAGGTAATAAGAACTGCTTTGGCTCTGGAACTAAAAGACCAGATGGAAGTAGCAAACATAAAAAACAGAGAAAAAGAATTGCTTGATCTTTGTTATGCAGCGTTTAGTAAAATTCCGGGTTTATCTATTTTAGGAGATATTACAACCGAAAGAATTGGCTGCGTTTCTTTTATAATTGAAAACATTCATTACAATTTGGTTGTGAGACTTTTAAATGACCGTTTCGGAATTCAGGTTCGTGGCGGTTGGTCCTGCGCCAGCACGTATGCGCATTATTTGTTTGATATTGACGAAGAAAAATCAAAGGAAATTACCAACGAATTGCTTCAGAAAAATCAAACCAATAAACCGGGATGGGTTCGTTTATCTCTGCATCCAATCATGACAAATGAAGAACTTTTGTTTATTTGTGATGCTGTAAAGCAAGTTGCGCAAAATTATCAGGAATGGCAAAAGGATTACAAATACAATAGTTCTTCTAATGAATTTGAGAATGTTATAATTGGAGAAAATATTGAAAAAGAGGTGCAAAAATGGTTTGAGCTCGGGTAATAAAAAAACGCTTTTTTTAACCCGTTGGGTGTAATGTATAAAATTTAATTAAACACATAGAAACATAGATTTTATGATTTTGAAAAAGTAAATCCAAAAGAAACTTGTTTCTCACACATAGTCCCGAAGCTTCGGGATTTGTTATGCAAGTGAAACGCCTTTTTTGAGCATGCAAAATCTATGTTTCTATGTGTTAAAACAATTACAAAGGGTTTTAAAATCTCATTTCATTATCGAAATGGGATTTTTTTTGCTGAAACCTGTTATCAGTTTAAAATAATTCCAATTGATTATTAGGGTTTGAAGGTTTGCTTTTTGGAGGTTTGGCATCACCAAAAATAGTTCTTCCTCCATATTTATGCGATTCATCGCGTTCTCGTTGAATCAGGGCATCGAAGTTAGAATTGGGTGTAAAACTTTCTTCGGCTTTTCTTGAAATCTCTGATAATTTTTGAATCGCCTGTATTTTGTCACTATTTCCAATTTTAGCACGATTAATTGCCCTTTGCAAAGTATCAATTGTCTCATCATAAATTTTTACAGGAACAGGAAACGGATGTCCGTCTTTTCCGCCGTGAGCGAAAGAAAAACGTGCCGGATCTTCAAATCGGGTAGGAGTGCCGTAAATTATTTCGCTAACCAATGCTAACGATTGCAAAGCTCTTGGCCCCATTCCTTTCAAAAGCAATAATTCTTCAAAATCTTCCGGTTTATTTTCGTGGGTTGCCCATAACATTGCACCCAATCTTTTCATATTTACATCTTCCATTCTCACATCGTGATGTGCAGGCATAGAAAGATGCTGCATTTCTTTCATGATTCTTGTTGGAGATTCTTTAGATAATTCTAAAATGCCTTCTCTGGATTTTGTGGCTGCCTCAGCCGTAAGATTTAAGATTATGCCTTGATTTTCGCCATAAATAAAGGTATGTGGCTCATTTATAAAGGATTTTAAATCTTGCGAATGCCAATGATATCTTCTGGCAGTTTGCGAGTCAGGATTCATTCCTTGCTGAATAACCGCCCATTGTCCTTTATTATCAACGATAAAATTGTGCTGGTACAATTGAAATCCGTCCTGAATGGCCGTATTGTCAACTTTGGCAGTTAGTCTGCTGCAATTGGCAAGATTATTTCCGTCAAGGCCTGTTTTTTCGCCAACAAATAAAAGTTCCTGCGGAGTTAGCATGGAATGTTTGCCTTTGCCTCCGCAAATATATATTCCCAATTCTTTTGAATGCGGGTTTACTGATTTTTTTAAGGCTCCAAGTACAGAAGTTGTAATGCCCGAAGAATGCCAATCCATGCCCATTACGGCACCAAAACTCTGAAACCAAAAAGGATTACTTAGTTTGCTTATTACTTCAGAAGTAGAAAATTCTAAAGCAATCGTTTCTACAATGGCAAAACCAAGTTTAGACATTCGTTCAGCAAGCCACAATGGAACATGCCCATAATGTAAAGGAAGATCTGCTGTGCCGGAACGTTTCATTTGATAAGATTTGGATTGCTGTAAAATTAGGTAAAATAGTTTAAAACGCTTATTTCAAAAAGAAATGATTAAGAATACATTAGCATATTTTCGTAAATAACAGATTGTTATCAGCAAAATAAAAACCGCCGGATTTTGTCCAACGGTTTAAATTACTTTTTATAAAATCCCGATTTTTATATACAGATTTATCTATTTACATCATCTTCTGTATAGGTATCATCATCTTCAGGTTCGGCAGTAGTTGCATTATATTCATCCAAAGTTCTTCTGTCGGGATCATTATCCTTTTTTAAATCTTCATCCAGATACTGCGGTCTATTGGTGTTTTTTTGAAAATCGGGATCAATATTATCGTTATCATCCAGTCTATGCTGAATTGGATGCTCATTAGATTTCTCATTATATTGATCTCTTTTTCCGGAAGTATCAGCCTGATCCTGATTTAGTATAGTATCCTTGCTCTCCATGGTTTCAGATTTATTCGCCTGATTATCTGATCTGTCGTTTCTGTGGTATGAAGTATTCATAATAATAAGTTTATAGTTAATAATTAATTCAAGTTGCTAATAAAAAAAGTATAATCCCTACGGGATATTCAGGGCGTGCCTTTCGTTTCTACCAATATTTAACTCCTAACGGAGTAATAAAAATATCTCGGAGAGATTACATATTGGTAGAAATCAATTTATTTGTGCCATTTTTTGTCCCGTAGGGACTACACTTATTAATTAGCAATTGAGTTCATTACAAATCTATAGACAACAAATAAGAATAAATTACACTTTTTTTATCTTTAATTGTATTATTATCAGTTGTTTACTTTGAAGTTGTATTTAAGAATTTATGGACATTTTGTAATTTTTGGCATGGAATAGTAGAATTTTTCTCTTTCATTTTTATTTAATTTGAGATATAAAATTACTGGCCTATTACAATGTTCATTTTTTAACTAAAAATAACTTATTATGAAAATACCTAGAGAAATTATTAACGGGATTTATATATTTTTAGGAATTGCTGCTTTCTTTTTATTGCTGGAAGTTTTAAATCTTGCTCATCTATTTTATCTGCGTTTATTAAATGTACTTTTTATTTTTTATGGTGTAAACAGAACTTTAAAAATGAATCTTGCTGATGGTAAGAACAGTTTTGTTCCCAACGCAATTTCGGCTATGGTAACTTCTTTTACAGGAGTGGTTATTAGTATTATAGCATTGCTTATTTATAGTTATGCTAAAGGAGGTGACAAATACGTAAAATCATTATCTGAAGCGTTTATGTTTGGAGGCGAGCCATCGGTAGCAACATATTCTTTGTGTTTGTTTTTTGAGGGAACTGCTTCGTGCATAATTGTTACATTACTCCTAATGTTATATTGGAATAATAAATATAAAGCCGACTAAACTTCGTGATTATAAAAAACAACTGGAACTTTACTATAAATATAACCTGCATTGCAATTGCAGGTTTTTTTATTTTAAAAGAATCAAGACTGTTACAATGTATTTTACATTTCGCTTCATTTTTAACTTAACACACAGTTCATGTTTAAATTAACTTGCAATTGTAAACTTGCGAGTTAAATAATATACAATGATTCGAGTATTACTACTATTTTGTCTTTCTACACTATATTCTTTTGGACAACAGATAAAATTTGAAAACTTTACAACAAACCAGGGCTTATCAAATAATTCGGTACTTGATATAGAAAGCGATAAAGATGGCGGCCTGTGGATTGCAACCTGGGACGGTCTGAATTATTTTGATGGTTACAGCTTTAAGATTTTTAAGAACAATTTTAAAGATCATAAAACAGTTTCAAGTAACTACATTACAAAATTGCAAAAAGATGCCCTTGGGCAAATCTGGCTCATTACAAAAGAAGGTAACGTAAACCAATATCTTGGAAATGATGAATTTGCAGCATTTAAGTTCAAAAGTACTCCAAAAGGGATTCATTTGTCTCAAAAGGGAAATATAGTAGTAGAAACAAGTACGGCTTATTATGAATTTAAAAATAATTCTTTTGTTGAAATATCTCAAAATAATGTGCAAAGAACAGATTTTGAAAATCTAAAAAGTATTTTGCTTAGAAAATATCCTAAACTTATTATCAACGATATTTTAAAAGACAAGCTAGGAAATATATGGTTTGCCACTCGTGAAAACGGATTGTATATCATTACAAATGAATCTGATGAAAATAACATACAACATTTTACTTCTGATTTGTATGCGCCATATTCCTTTACAAATAATGAAATAGAAACGCTTCATGAGGATGATTTTGGAAATATCTGGTTAGGGCAAAAAGATGGCGGTTTGAGTATGGCATTTACCGGTTCTGAAAAAATAAATTCTGTTATGCCGCATCCTATAAAAGAACCTAATCTGCCGGATGAAACAATAAGAGCAGTTACCAAAGACAGTAAAGGAAAAATCTGGTTGGGTTATTATACAAGAGGACTTTATTGCTACAATGACAGAAGCCACTTATATGAAAAATTTAAAATAGACAAAGCCGCTTCAAGTCCGGATTGGGAACGAATAAGAACTTTGTTTACGTCAAGCGATGGAACAGTTTGGGCCGGAACTTACAAAGGAATTTTACGTATTTCGGATACTAAATGTACCAGCTATGAAACAAGCAATATTAAAGGAATGCCCGTTAACAGATGTTATTCTATGTTTGAAGATCAAAACAAACAGCTTTGGATGGGATGTTGGGGAGGTTTGGCCAAATTTAATTTGACAACCGGAAAGTTTGAAACATTTAAAGGCCAGGAATTATTAAATAAATACAATATAAGATGCGTCAAAAAAAACAATCAAAACCTTATACTGGCGACAGAAAATAATGGAGTGATTGTATTTAATTTAACCACGAATGCCTTAAAAAAATCACTACCAAAGATGGAATTTTAGGCAATAGTGTATATTCTGTTTTTGTAGATAATGAATCAGATAATTACTGGATTGCTTCTTTGGGAGGTATAACCGTTTTTAATAAAAAGACCGGGGTAATAAAAAATATTACAGAGTCTGAAGGACTGCCAAGTCATATGGTTTATGGACTTATTGATAATGGAAATAAAATCTGGATTAGCACCACAAAAGGACTTGCTTCTATTGACAAGAAAAAATATACCATAACTTCTTATAACCCGAATCACGGCTGGCAGGCGCCCGAATTTTCTGAAGGAGCTTATCATCAGGATTCAAAGGGGAATTTGTTTTTTGGAGGCATAAACGGACTTAATTATTTTAATCCGGGAACCATTCACACCGGAAATTCAAAAGCAAGAGTAAAATTAAAAATCGATGGTAATGAAAATTATCCGGCAGAAATAGAAAAAAGCTTTAGTGATAATGAATTGGAAATTGAAATAATACCTATACTATTTCCAAAAGCCAAAAGAAGCGATATTTATTACAAGCTCGAAGGAAATGATGACCAATGGATTTCTTTGGGTGCTAACAATAAAATCGAATATACTGATTTATCTTCCGGAGATTATGCCTTTATGATAAAACAGGGCAAAAACGGAATTCCTGAACCAGCATTTTTTACGCTTCACATTACCGAAGCATTTTATGAATCGGTATTGTTTTATATCCTGTTATCAGGTTTTATATTGCTTGTTTGCGTAATAGTAATTTATGTCAAAAATAAAAGAGCGCTTGAGCAGCAAAAATATCTTGAAGAACTTGTAAAAGCACGAACTAATGTTATTGAAAAGCAGAAAAAAAACCTCGAAGAAATTAATGCAGAACTGGATAAAAAAAATAAAAAAATAGAAGAACAAAAAGAGAAACTTTTGATTCTGCACAGCAATTTTAAAAACGAAAATTTTGAAATTGAAAAATTTAAGACTTTTATGCTGGCAGAATTTCAGGATCCGATAGCGAGAATAATTGAAATCTCAAGTTCGTTTAAAAAGGATACTGAAACCCAGCGCGCCCTGATGTCACAATCTGGTAAATTGATGAACCTTATTTCTGAATGGAATTACCTTGAACACGTTAAAGATCTTGGCCCCATAAAGAAAACAGCTGCCGATTTGTTCCCTGTTTTAAAAAATAATGTTGAAAAACTAAAGAAAGAGCTGCAGTTTAATCAGGTTAATTTTAATTGTGAAATAGACAAAACAGATTGTTTTGCTGTTATTGATGTATTGCGTTTAAAACTGGCATTGCAGTATTTTTTTAATGATTTCTGCAAGTATTCAGACAGAGACAGCACTTTAAGCATTGCAATTACGTATGAAAATAATTTTTTAAAAATTAATGCAGTTTCTGATAGTGTAATTTTAAAGAACAATTGGCACAATATTGTACATTATAGTCCATATTTCAGGGCTTTACAGGTTTTAATACAAGATCTGGAAGGAGAATTGATTCCATCTTCAGAAGAACAATTTCAAACCACAATATTAATTCCGATAGAAGTTGTTGATCCTGAAACTAACTTTAAAGAAACAATTTCCTGGAAAAATTTTAATTATGAAGATCAGTTTTCTTCCGATAAAAAATGTCTTTTGGTTTTTGGTGATCAATTTAATAATGCCGCCGCAAATCAGGTTTTGGAAAGCGAAAATTACAACCTGATTTTTGAAAGTTCGGTTTCTAATTTAAATGCAATAACAAAGCAGATTGATATAGCCGCTTTGGTTTTTTATCAGGCAGCATTCTCCAATGACCTGATTCATTTTTTAAAAACAAACAAAGAAAATACCAATATAAAAAGCCCCATGATTTATATCTCAGAAGATATTAATTATGAATTAGACGAGCAATTATTAGAAATTGGTATCGACACACACATTAAATTGCCCGTGAGAGCATCATTTATCAGAAAGAAAATTGATAGCCTGATCAATCAAAATGCAGAGCCTTTGAGAGAATATAAAATTCAGCAAAAAATATTTGAGATTCTTACGGAAGATAATGAACATATTACACCAAATGAAAAACTTTTAAAAAGGGCTTTAGAAATAATTAAGGAAGAATTACAAAATCCGTCTTTTAATGTAGAAATGCTTGTGGAGCAATTGGGAATTTCGAGGGTAAAATGCTATCGTTTGTTTAAAGAAACCCTAAATCAGTCTCCTTTGGATATATTAATGTCGCTTCGATTACAAAAAGCAGAAGTTTTGCTAAAAACGAAAAGACTGAACATATCTGAGATCAGTTTTGAGTGCGGATATAACGATCCGAAATACTTTGGACGCTCATTTAAAAAGTATTTTGGCAAAAGTCCGAAGGAATATAAAGAATATAGCGCGTAGGTTTTTGTTAGGGCTGCATTTACAGAAAGTTAGCCTAATGTTAATGAACTAAAATTACCCTTTTTTACCGTTAAATCTGTCCTAAATTGCAATAAAAGTCCACTTTTGAAATACAAAAGTCCTCCTATTGCCGGGATCCATAAAATACTTTTGGCAAAACTAAAAAAGTATTTAAATGAAAAAAATTTACGCATTGTTAATTCTTGCCTTAGGATGTATGTCGCATTCCTTTGCGCAGGGTACTGTATCAGGAATAGTAGTTTCTGATGTTGAAAAAATACCCGTACCAGGGGTCTCTGTTTATATTAAAGGAGAACCAAAAGGAGCTGTTACGACAGATTTTGATGGGAATTTTAAAATTAAAGCCCAAAATGATGGTGTTTTAGTTTTTTCTTACGTAGGATTTAAAACAAAAGAAGTTTCTTTCTCTGGCAGTCAAAAATTGACTGTTTCTCTTGCAGAAGAGGTTAGTACTTTAAATGAAGTAGTAGTTGTAGGTTACGGTTCTCAAAAAAGATCTGATGTAACCGGAGCTATCGCTTCTGTAAAAAGTGAAAATTTTAACAAAGGAGTGGTGGCCAATGCCGGACAATTGATTCAGGGAAAAGTTTCCGGGGTTAACGTTGTTGGGGCAAGTGGTGAGCCGGGTGCTTCACAAGATATAATTATTCGTGGGGTAGGAAGTTTACGCTCAGGAACAACACCGCTTTATGTAGTAGACGGTTTTGCTTTGGATAACACAAACAATGGAGTTGCTTCAAATCCTTTAAACTTTATCAATCCGCAAGATATTGAGAGTATTGAGGTACTTAAAGATGCATCTGCTTCTGCTATTTACGGTTCGAGAGCTGCAAATGGAGTAATTGTAATTACAACTAAAAAAGGAGCGAAAGGACAAACTAAAATAAACCTTTCTATGAGCACCGGATTTTCAACATTGGCTAATAAAGTTGATGTTTTTAGTGCCGATGAATTTAGAAAACAAGTTGTTGCTGTAAACGGAAATTTACAAGACGGCGGAGCAAATACAGACTGGCAGGATGAATTAACCAGAACGGGAGTTTCTCAAAACGTTAATTTCTCAATGAGCGGAGGAACAGATAAATCAACTTATGCAGCATCTGTAGGAGTAGACAATCAGGAAGGTGTTTTACAAAATAGTGATTTAAAACGTTATTCCGGACGTTTAAATTTAAACCAAAAAGCATTTGACGATAAGTTTAATGTTGCTTTTAACATGACAGCAACAAAACTTGAAAATTCAAGACCAGACGCCAGAAGTGTAGTGGGCAGCATGTTGACAATGAACCCAACTGATGCAATTTCTGTGAATGGAGAACCAAATGTTAACTTAAGCAATGATGCTGTAAATCCTTTAATCAGTCAGAGAATTTATTCTGATGAAACCAACAACAATCGTATTTTGGCTAATATCGCGCCATCTTATGAGTTCATAAAAGGGTTAACGTACAAATTTAATCTTGGTGTTGATTATTCTATGTCTGAAAGAGACGTACAAGTTTTACCATATACTTCGGCAACTAATACAACCGAAAGTACTTTGAACAATATTACAACTACTAATAATAATATCTTATACGAAAATACACTGACGTATAATTTTAGTAAAGATGTTCATAGTTTTACAGTTTTGGCGGGTCAGTCTTACCAGAAAATACAAGTAAACCAAAAGAATTACGACTTTAAGGGATTCCCTGACAATGGTGTTGAACCAAAGAATCAAATCGAAGCAGCTACTGAGCTTAGAACCAAGTCTTCATCTGCGGTAGAAAATGAGCTTCAGTCTTTCTTTGGAAGATTAAACTATGGCTATGACAACAAATATTTGCTTACAGCAACGATGCGTGCCGATGGTTCTTCAAAATTTGGTAAAAATAACAGATATGGATATTTTCCATCTGTTGCCTTAGGCTGGAACATTACGAATGAAGATTTTTTAAAAGAATCTGAAATTCTTAACAATCTTAAGTTAAGAGCAAGCTGGGGTCAGACAGGTTCTCAGGAGATTCCTTCTAAAATTACAAAAGCAAGTTACACAGAAAGCAACAGCGGATATGATACTTATCCATTAGATCCATCTGCTACAGATTTAGCCGGATATCCTTATGGTTCAATCTACACACGTTTAGCCAATCCTAATATTCAATGGGAGGTTTCAACACAAACCAATATTGGTTTAGATTTTAGTTTATTAAATAACAGATTATCAGGTACTGTTGATTATTTCAACAAAGTTTCAGAGAATATTTTATTAGAAGTAGCGCCGGTAGACCCAATTCAGCCTACATCAAAATATTGGACAAACATTCCAAATATGGAAATCAAAAACAGCGGTATTGAGGTTGCTTTAGATTACAGCAGCGACAAAAGCAAAGATTTCTCATATAGCATTGGTGGAAATATCTCTTTTACAAACAACAAAGTAGAAAATTCACCTTATCAAATTTTAACTACAGGAGGAGCACAGGGAGGCGGACAATCCGGAGCAACGATAAACGGTGTGTTAAACGGACAGCCAATTGGTTCTTTTTATATGCTTGAATTTACCGGAATTGGTGCTGATGGTTTAAACCAATTTAAAGATACAAATAACGATGGTAAGATTCTGGACAATGACCGTGTCGTTGCAGGAAGTGCTTTACCGGATTATATTTATGCGTTTTATTTGAATTTGAAATATAAGAATTTTGATTTTGGAGCTAATTTTAACGGAGCTCAGGGAAATAAAATCTACAACCACGTTGCAATGTCTTCATTCAACAGAGGAAGTTTGGCAAATTCTTTTAATACTACAGACAGGGCTTCGCAGTATTTAAACGAAGCATCTACGAATTCAAATACAGTTTCTACAAGATATTTAGAAGATGGAAGTTTCTTAAGATTAAATAATGCAACTCTGGGTTACAATTTAAGCCCAAAAACAATCGGACTTGATAATATAATGGACAACATTCGTCTTTCGGTTACAGGACAAAACTTATTTGTAATCACAAAGTACAGCGGTTATGATCCTGAAATTAATACTGGAACTTCAGTAGGCGAAATTCAGTCTTTTGGAATTGATTATTTCAGTTACCCAAGAAGCAGAACTATTGTATTTGGCTTAAACGCAGCATTTTAATCAAAAATAACAAAACATGAAAAATAAAATAATAATAGCAGGACTTGCATTCAGTTTATTCTTTACCTGGAGCTGTACTGACTTAGAAGAAAATGTCCTTGACGAATCCTTAAATGGGGCAGGACAGGCAGAGGCAATTAGTGGTGCAATTGCTCCCGCTTACGGTCAATTAAAATCGACATGGTATCATACAAACAATTTTGGTTTGCAGTTAATTGCAAGTGACGAAGGTATTTTACCATACAGAGGAGGAACTGACTGGTATGATGGAGGTAAATATTTAGCCGTACACGCGCACACTACAACACCTACCAACGACCTGGTTACAAGTACCTGGAATGCTCTTACCAAAAACATTTCGAGAACATTATCTGCTATTGAAGTATTGACTCCTCTTGCAGAAAGTGGAAATACAGAAGCACAAGGAGCGCTTTACGAAATGAAAGCCCTGAGAGCGTATCTAAATATGCAGACATTGGACAGCTGGGGACTTGTATTTAAAAAAGAATCATCGGCCAGTACCTCAGAAATATTGAGAGGACAAGACGCCGTTTCTTATATAGAAAGTGAGTTGTTGTCTGTTGCCGATGTTATTAATACTACAAGAGGACCGGGCAGAATGACGCAGTCTGCAGTTTGGGGACTTCTTTCAAGATTGTACTTAAATGCTGCTGTTTACCGTGATCCTTACGGAACGCCTGCATTTGCAGCAGCAGATATGGATAAAGTGATTAAATATACTGACAACATTATAAACTCAGGTAAATTCAGTTTATCTCCAGAATATTTTGACTTATTTGATGATGCTAATAATTCAAACCCTGAATTGATTTTTGCCATAGATCAGCGTGGAGTTTTGGCAGACGAGCATAACCGTTGGGCATACTGGTCAATACCGGGATCAATGTTCGCAAGACCAGAATCTATTAACGTAGACGGAACAGATGGTCCGGCGATTACGTCAGATTTTTATCAAACATGGGTTGATGCTTATGGCAGCGTAGATCCTGCAGATGCTGATTCAAGATTTTATAAAAATAATGCAAAAGTGCCGGACAACTTAAAAGATCTTACGGGACTTTCACCATTAAATGACGAAAATCATTATTACTGTGTAAAAGCTGAGGATTTTGAAATTGACAGAGGAATCATGAGAGGTATTCCTTGGGCAGCAAGAAAAGATGCCAATGGAGCTTTTTATAAATGCGATGGCGGATACAGAATTTATCCGGTTAAGCAAATTAAAGGAAACGGACCTGACAAAAACGTAGGTTATGTGAACCTTACCCTTAAAGTTGATTTTACTAACGAAGGCAGTACGCACGCTGCCGGATACAGAGTGTCTAAATATCAATTTAGCCATACTTCTCCTGATGGAAACACATACAGCAGTGTAGATATGGTATTGCTTAGATACGCTGAAATTTATATGATGCGTGCCGAAGCTAAATTAAGAAAAGGACAAATTGGTGAAGCATTGGCCGATATGAATATCGTGAGAACTTCAAGAACGGCACGTGCTCCAATTCCTGCTGCGCTTACGGCTATTAACTTAGATATTTTGTACAGAGAATATGGTTTTGAATTTTATTGGGAAGGTTTAAGAAGAACTACTCAAATTCGTTTTAACCATTTTGAAGATAAATGGACTGAAAAATCAGATGTAGATGTAAACCACAGATTGTTCCCAATTCCACAGGTAGCAATTGATGGAGCTTCAAACACGCCTGGATATTTAGTACAAAATAAAGGATATTAAAAATTTGTTTAATTGTTTTGAATTGAAGGCTGTTCATTTTTGCCATTGCTATATAATCAGCAGCCTTCTTGTGTTTATTTTTTAAAAACAAGGGTGTTTAGAATTTTTAAAGCACCCTGTTTTTTTACGTTTTTCTTCTTTCAGAAAACCTACAATCTGATAGAAAAAATATCAATTTATTCTGATGTCAGAATAAGCAAATGATTTACGCTAATACCCTTTTTGTCCCAATACCCAATTGCTTTTTTCAATTCATTAATTTATTTCAAATGAAAAAATCATTTTTATTCATTAGCTTGTTCCTACTATTATTTGGAGCAGGAAATTCAATATATTCTCAAGATTTAGTAAAAGTACATTCACACAACGATTACAATCATACTATTCCTTTTTGGGATGCATATTCAAACGGAGCAACGTCTATAGAAGCTGATATTTTTTTGAAAGACAATGATTTATATGTTGCTCACGATCAGCAAAATATTACCGCTTCGAGAACATTAGAATCTTTGTATTTAAAACCCTTGGAAACTGCTTTAAAAATGCAGTACAAAAAAGAGCAGCAATTATTTTTGTTAATAGACATTAAAACGGATGCTGAACCAACACTTAACAAACTCGTTTCTGTTTTAAATAAATATAAAACGATCACAGAAGATCAGAATATTAAAATCATCGTTTCGGGAAACAGACCAAATTCAGATTCTTATACAAAATATCCTAGTTTTATTTACTTTGATTTTCAGGAATTAGGGAAATCAATTTCAAAAGAAAATTGGGAAAAAGTCGCGATGGTTAGTGTAGATTTTAAAAAATATTCTGTTTGGAATGGATTAGGAAAATTAACAAAAGAAGATCACGATCGTGTAAGTTCAGTTATTTCTAAAGCAAAAACAACCAATAAACCATTCCGTTTTTGGGGTGCTCCGGATACAAAAAGTGCCTGGAAAGCATTTTCAGAATTAGGAGTAGATATTATCAACACAGACACACCTTACAATTGTGTTCAATATCTTGGATTTTTACCAAAGAGATTCATAACAGCCGCAAATTCTTCAACAGTTTATAAACCTACTTACAAAACAGATCAAAAAAACAGTTCTGTTAAAAATGTAATTCTTTTAATTGGAGACGGAAATGGTTTATCTCAAATATCTTCGGCTGTTTTGGCGAATAACGGCGCATTGTCATTAACACAATTAAAAAGCGTTGGTTTTATAAAAACACAATCTGCCGACGATTTTACAACAGATTCTGCTGCTGCAGGAACAGCATTGGCAACAGGTCAAAAAACAAATAACAGAGCCATTGGAACAGATAGTTTGCAAAAACCCATCACTAATATTTTGGAAATTTTACAAAAAGAAAATTTTCTACAGGTGTTATAACAACAGATGAAATTACGGGAGCAACACCCGCTGCTTTTTATGCTCACACAATAGAAAGGTCTAATACAGAGGTAATTGCTAAATATTTGTTAAAGAGTAAATTGAACTTATTTGTTGGAGGCGGGGCTTCTACTTTTAAGAATATTGCATTAGATTCTAAATTTAAAGTATTGCCATCAGTAAAAGACATGCTGACCGTAACTGCTGATACTATTGGTGTTTTTATTTCCCAGGGCAGAGTGCCGTCTGTTTTAGAAGGAAGAGGAGAAGTATTGGCAGATGCAACAAAATACAGCCTTGAATTTTTAAGTAAAAAAAATAAACCCTTTTTTCTAATGGTCGAAGGCGCACAAATTGACAGTTTTGGTCACGTTAACAATGTTGCCGGAATAGTAGCTGAAACAATAGATTTTGATACAGCCATAACTCAGGCACTTATTTTTGCCGATAAAAACGAAGGAACATTAGTTGTCATTACAGCAGATCATGAAACTTCCGGATTTGGTATTCCACAGGGAAACATCAAAAAGCACCAAATAGAAGGAGACTTTATAACAAACGACCATACTGCCACGATGGTGCCTATATTTTCTTATGGGCCACATTCGCAGGATTTTCAGGGAGTATATGAAAATAATGAAGTATTCACTAAAATACTTTCGCTGTTAAAGTAATTTAGGAATAAAAAGGACAATTGTTATTATTGAGGACAACGAAGAAGGCAGCAAATTGTTTGCAGATTTTCAGACTTAAAATTACCCAATAAAAGTAGGCTATTATACAAAAACAAATAAAGGCTGTCTGACAGCCTTTTTGTTTTTGATGCGTAATTTAGTAGATTATAAAAAATGTTTTTTATTTCCATTTTATCAAATCTTCTTCAATCCTAATTATTCAATATCAAGATTAGGAGGTATTAATTTATACATTACCGGTGTAACAATTCTGGAAAGAATAGTGGAACTTATCAAACCTCCAATCAATACAATAGCCAATGGCGCAATCAATGGATTTGAGTTTAATGCCAAAGGAATAAGTCCGCAGATTGCTGTAATTGATGTTAATACAACGGGCAGAAAACGGGTTTCGCCGGCAATAGCAATTGCTTCATCAATAGAATGTCCTTCTTGTCGCAACTGATTGGTAAAATCGACCAGCAAAAGTGAGTTTTTGACCTGTATACCAGAAAGGCCGATAAAACCAATAATCGCCACCAATGACATCGGACTTCCGTCGATTAACAAAAATACTACGCCACCCAAAATTCCTAACGGAATGATAGACAATACAATGATAATTCCTTTAAAGGTTTTAAACTGCAGCAATAAAACCGCTATGAATAAAAAAGTACTCAAAATAATGACCGAAAGAAAATTACCTCCCAGCGAATCACCTTCAGATTCTTTTTCACCCGCCAATTTGTAATAATATCCTTTTGGCATTTTTAATTTATCCAATTTAGGAACAATGTCTACCAACAAATCATTTGCATAAAAACCATGTTTAGAAACTGCAGTAACTTTTGAGAATCTGGATTTATTAAAATGATTGATTGCTGTTGGCGAAGTTTCAAAAGAGATTGTCGCAATCTGATTCAGCGCAATCGGAGTTCCCTGAATATTATTGACATACAAGTTTTTTAAGGCGTCAAGATTGGCAAACTTATCTCTTGGCAGCGTGAGCGTTACATTTCTGGCATCGCCGCGATCGTCAATATAATCTCCAACGGTTAATCCCGCAACAGCAAGACGAATCACTTTATCGACTTCACTTGTTAAAATACCCAGCGTTCTTGCTTTTTCTTTGTTGATTTTTACCTTAACGTCGGTTTTATACGTATTTAGTTCGTTGTTAACGTAAATTGTTCCTTCCTGATTTCTTAAAATATTTTCTACTTCAGAAGACAGTTTTCGAAGCACTTTCTGGTCTTCACCAAATAAACGTACCACGATATTGGCTTCCAACGGCGGACCTTGTTCAAAATCTTTTACTTCGATTTTGGCGAATGGCATTGTTTTAAATTTCTCTCTTAAATTTTCAATCAATTCCGTTTTAGCAGAAGGTTTTGCTTCATCTTCCAACTGAACAAAAATCTGTGCAAAATCAGGTTTTCTGTCCTGTGGATGTATGTTGTAATAAATTTGCGGATTTCCTTTACCAACATTTGAAGTATAAAAAGCGATTTCCTTATGGTTTTTTAATTCTGCTTCTATCATTTTGGTAACCCTGTCGCTTTCTGAAATATTCGATTGCAGCGGTGTTTTTATATTGATTAAAAACATTGGCTTTTCAGAAGTGGGGAACAATTTAAATCCCGTAAGACTGAATAATCCAAAGGCTGTAAAACTCAATAACAATGAAATTGCAATGGTTGTTTTAGGATATTGTAACGCTTTTGGCATAATATCACGATACGATCTCGTTAGAAATTTTTGCAGGTACTGAAGAAAAATATTACCACCGGCGTGATCGTGTGTTTTTAAAAATCGGCTGCCAAGAAAAGGTACCAATGTTAAGGCAACAACCATAGACGCTAAAACACTCGTAATAACCGCCATTGGAAGACTTTTGATAAATTCGCCTGCAACATCGGGCAGAAAAGCCAAAGGTAAAAACGCAATAATCAGCGTTGCGGTGCATCCTACAACAGCAATTCCGATTTGTTTTGTGCCTTTCAAAACCGCTTCCATTTTTGAGTGGCCTTCACGAAGCCAGCGCTCAATATTTTCGACAACAACAATACTGTCATCCACCAGTAAACCCAGCGCAACAACCAAACCAACAATACTTAATTGATTTAAAGAAAAACCTAATGCATTCATGGCAATTAATCCTAAAGCCAATGAAAGCGGAATCGAAATCATCACGATTATAGAAGCTCTTGATCCTAAAGGTAAAAGCGTAATAATAACGAGAAAAATGGCAAGCCCGAAATCAAAACCCAAATGCCCCAAACGCTGCGAAACCATATTCGCCTGATCAAAGTTGTTAATCAATTTAATGTTTTGCGGCAATTCTTTGGTAAATTCGGCTACAATTGGGTCATATTGTTTTTTAACATCCGTTATGTTTACATTGTCTTTCATTCCGGCAGAAACCAAAACACAGCGATGTCCGTTAATTCGGGTAATATGATCTACGGTCTGAGATTTGTAGCTTACTTCGGCAACATCTTTCATGTAGATTATTTTTCCGTTTGCGTTGTAAATAACCGTATTGGCAACGTCCTCTTCATTTTTAAATTTCCCGCTTGTTTTCACATTAAAAACCTTGGTATCAAGATCAATGCTTCCTCCGGGAATATCGGCGGCTTCACTTTGTAAGCTTCCCATAACCACATTCAACGGAATTTTTAATTGTGCTAATTTATCCAATTGAAGATCAATTCGAATTTCCTGTTCCGGTACGCCGGAATATTTTACGTCTTTTAAATTGGTAATTTTTTCAAGTCTTGATTTTAATTCATCCGCTTCATTGCGTAATTTTTTATCCGAAGCATTTTCAGAAACCAAAGCCACCTGAAGAATTTTTACATCAGAAGAAGCAATTTTTTCTGTTTTAATCTGATAAATATCTTTTGGAAGTTCACTGTTTTTCAGCGCGTTCATTTCAGTCGAAATTTCCTGATATTTGTTATCAACATCAACTCCGTATTTAAATTTTACCTGAAATGCGGCAACACCATCTTCGACGGTAGTTAAGATTTTATCGATATTTTCAAGTCCGTAAATTTTATTTTCAATAGGTTTTACGACTTGTTCCTCCATATCTTTCGGACTCGTTCCGGGATAAATAACCGTAATAAGATATTGGGGCGGGTGCGTAGAAGGGTCTTCAGATCTTGGCATCGAAAATAGCGTGATATACCCCACAACCGACACTAGAAGAAATATAATCAGCGTAAACTGATAATTTTTAACGGCAAAGTTTGTTATCTTCATCTTATGATTATTTAATGATTTTGATCGTTGATTGTTCATTTAAATAAGCACTGTTGGAGATCACAATCTGATCTGTTTTTTGCAGGCCGTCTTTGATATAAACCGTATTATTTTCAAATTTAAAAATAGAAACAGGCTGTCTTTTTACTTTGTTGTTTGCTACAATAAATACAAAAGCTTTATTTCCATCGGCTTCAATAAGAGCATCATACGGAATTGTAATGACATCTTTTGTCGCATCAGTACGTATTTCGGCTTTGCCAAACATGCCTACAGCCGGTTTGCTGTTTTTCATGTCCAGTTTTAATTCGGCCTGAAAAGAGCCAAGTGCCGCATCTGCCGCCTGCGATTTTCTAAAAACAGTTGCATTAAATTGATTATCAGGATAACCGTCAAGGGTTACAATGGCTTTTTGCCCCAATTTTACGGCAGCCCATTCTTTGTCTGTCAAACCAATTTTTAATAAATAATTATTGTTTTGAGTCGTTTCGTTTATGGCTAAAATTGGAGAACCGGGCGCCACAACTTCGCCTTCATTGGCTAATTTTTGCGATACAAAACCATTGGCAGTTGCATATATTTTGGCATAACGCGCATTAAAGGCTACGGCATCTTTTTGTTTTTTGGCAATGTCCAGACCGGTTTTTGTATTTTGAAGCTGTTCTAAAGTATAGACGCTGTCTTTGTACAAATTGTAAGCACGGTTATAATCGCGTTCGTATTTTTTTACATTGAGATCTGTTTGGTTTAAACCTGCGCTAATTTCGGTAGCATCCAAAGTGGCCAGAAGTTGTCCTTTTTTGAAGAAATGACCTTCTTCTACGTAAATCTTATTGATTACGCCGCCAATTTTAAAAGCATAATTAGCAGAATTTTCAGTAGTAACTAAACCCGAGGCATTTATATTGCTCGTTAAGGAAAGAGATTCGACAGTCGCTGTTTTGATGGCAACAGTTTCGCTGTTTTCAAATTGATTCGTCTCTTTTTTTCTTCATGACACGCATAAAAAACAGGAAATACAAAAAGACATATTGCTAATGCTTTTTTATGTATAAAATTATTATTTAGGTATTCGTAAATTTTTGATTTCATAATTTTTGTTTTTGGGATTATTTAAAAGTAAAAGTGGCATTGGCTCTTTCTAATTCTGCAAAAGCAATCCAGGAATTATAAAGTGAGATATTGGTATTGAGTTGGGCATTAACCCATTGATTTTGTGCATCAAGCAGTTCGATATAAATCGCCTGACCTTCTTTGTATAATTTGGTGATGTCATCGTTGTATTTTTTGGCAGATTCTTTTTGATTTTTATCTGCATTAAATTGTTCCAGAGCCGACTTGAGATTGTTTTGGGATACCTGAAACTGAAGCAGTAATTGCTGTCTCACATTATCGGTTTGGGAACTTATTTTTTTACTGTCTTCTTCAACCTGTTTTAGTTTGTATTTGTTTTTGTTGCCAGAAAAAATATTCCATTCTAAACCAACTCCTGCAAAATAATATCTGGATTGTTTGTTGACTTCAAAATCAAAATCCTGAAAACCAAAATCAGCAAAACCGCTTAATTTTGGATACCAATACGATTCTGTAAGTTTGCTGACATTACTGTTGATTTCGCTAACCTGAGTTAATTTTGAAAGCTCTTCGCGGTTTGATGTATTTTCATTTACCAAAATAGTAGGCGTAGCTTCGTCGTTTGCATCAATTTCAATTTCGCTATCCAATTTTTGATTGATTAAAAAATTAAAATAAGTTTTGGCGTTGCTGTTTACTTGTTTTGCTGTTTCAAGGTTTGCTTCGATGCGAATTACCTCATTATCACTTCGCAAAACTGCGGTACGGTTTATTTTATCATTTTTAAATAAAGACTGGTTCACTCTTTGGTTTTCCTTAACCAGCTTTAAAGCATCCTGATAAATGTTAATCCCTTCAATAGATTGCAGGTATTTATAGTAGGCAATTTTGATTTCCTTAACCAATTCTCTCTGGTAAATTTCAAGTTCTATTTTCTGTAAAGAAGTTTGCTGGCTTTTAATCCTCTTGTTATAAATAATTTCATAATTCAATAAAGGCATTGTAGTGTGAATTTTGGCATCATAAAAATTATCCGGATTAATCAGCACAGATTGATTTTGCAAAGAAGGAAATGCATTCGAATTGGTAATCTGATTTAAGGTATTGTAAACCGGATTCAGCATATCGCCAATCGGGATATCGATCGTTCTTCCGCCATCTGCTTTGGTATAATTGGCATTTAAGGAAACAGTGGGGTAGAACAGGGCATGAGCTTCTTTAAGCGCATACATGCTTTTGTTGATGTCAAAATTATGTTGTTTGATGACTTCATTACTTTTTAATCCTATCTGGATGTAATTGTCGAGTTTGCTTTGGGAATATCCTAGAAATCCAAAACAAAAAAGCGTTAGGGTTATTACTTTTTTCATTTTATTGTACATTGTTTATTAGTTGAACATTGTTCATTTTTTTGATCAAAAAAATTTAAAGCTTTTCTATTATTTTTAAATATTCATTATATCCTTCAAACAAGATTTTATCCGGATTAGAGAATTTTACACCTTTTGTTCTTTGGCGTATTTCAAGAGAACACATGCCATGCACCATGCTCCAGATCATAAAGGATAAAGGCTCTAAAGTATTGCCTTTAAAATGGCCTTTATTCATACATTCTTCTACGGTACTTTTTAATGCGCCAAAAGTGCCAACACCTTCATTCCAGGCTTCTTTTTCAGAGGTTTCAATAAACTCCATGGGCGCTTTAACGATAAACATCAAATCATACATTTCTGTATTCTCAAGGGCAAATTTAATATAGGTAAACCCCATTTTTTTAAGGCGTTCCATAGGGTCTTTTATCGAAAATAATTCTTTAAAATAACCGCTTAATTCGTCAAAGCCAATAGAGTGCAAATCGTGTAAAATGGCATTTTTATCCTTAAAATACACATATACAGTTCCTACGCTGTAATCTATTTCATCAGCAATATTACGAATGGTTGTCTGCTCAATACCGCGTTCTAAAAAGAGTTTTTTGGCTCCTTGTAGAATAAGTAGTTTTAAGGCTTCTTTTTCACGTGCTTTTCTTTCGGCAGTACTCATTTGTATAATTTATTCTGCAAATATAAAATTATTTTTTGAACAGTGTTCATTTTTTGAAATTAATTTGTTTTCTTTATATTTTAAACAGAAAAACAGGAACTTAAAAAGAGAAATTTACGTACATATAGTATTAAGTTTAAAAATCGCCTAAGATTAATAGTATTAATGCAATATCAGAATTGAGTAAGAGAAGTACTAATATTGTTTTTTTATAATAATTAAAATCTCGTTTTTTTATTATTACTCAATTATTGTTCTACTTTGGCGATAAGTTTTGATAGTATTCAAAGAAATTGGAATGATATTTCAGGATAAATTAAATTTATATAGATTTGTTTTTTGCACAAACATATTATTTTTTTAACTCTCACTTTGGAAATAAATATAGTTTTAGAAGAGCTTCGCAATAAGAATAAATCCGTTTATAATAATGTCTTTAATCATTTTTATAGAGGGATGGTTTTGTATGCCAATAACTTTTTATACGACAAAGATGCGAGTGAAGATGTTGTGCAGGAAGTTTTTATTTCACTATGGGAAAACTCCGGCGATATTGAGATTAAATCTTCTTTAAAAGCCTATTTGTATGCCATGGTTCGCAATAAATGCCTGAACTATCTTAAATCCCTAAAAATTACAGACGATATTAATTTAATCGATCTTAACTCGATATTAGTGTGGGAAGAAGATTTTGAAATGATTTCTGAAGAAGAAAAAAGAATCTTATATACCCAGATTTTAAAAATCATTGAAACTTTTCCGGAAAGCATGCAGGAAATTTTTAAACTAAAATTTGTCGAAAATTACAAATACATCGAAATAGCAGAAAAGCTCGATATATCTGTCAACACGGTAAAGACACAGCTTAAACGTGCCAAACAGAAAATCAATCAGGCTATACCATTGCTGCTTAGTTTGTTTTCTCCCTTGTTGTAAGTTAAATTTTGCTTTTTAGGCTAATTTTACTTTTTTTCACTTTTTATTAATTTTTTGTCACCCATTTTCATCTTTCGGTTGTCTTGCTAATATATTACATTAAGTAATTGTTAATTTAAAGAGATTCTGAAAA
Source organism: Flavobacterium sp. AC274 (assembly GCF_979258275.1). Classification (NCBI taxonomy): domain Bacteria; kingdom Pseudomonadati; phylum Bacteroidota; class Flavobacteriia; order Flavobacteriales; family Flavobacteriaceae; genus Flavobacterium; species Flavobacterium sp. AC274. The sequence goes on from NZ_OZ409852.1 coordinate 3,288,420, forward strand.
TGGAATTTAAAATCATCATAGCGAAAATAAACGATACTCTTTCCCCAGAAGAAGAATCGATTTTTGATACATGGTACAAGGAGTCAGCTTCGCACAGGGAATATTTTGAAAAGGTTAAGGAAAATTACCAAATTGAAATTAGCGAAGCCGAACTTGATCTTAATAAAGCCTGGCAGGCAGTTGACAAAAGAATTTCTCCTAAGAAAAGTAGAAAATCGTATTATAAATATGCCATTGCCGCATCTGTGGTTTTATTATTAGGAATTGGATATTTTACAGTAACCAAAACAAACGTAATTGATTCCGGAAAAGGAACAATTGAAACCGAAGAGACAATTCAAAATTCTAATGATATAGTGCTTACTTTATCTGACGGTTCAAAAGTAATTTTGAATGATCAGAAAAATGGAGTTGTCGCCAGCCAGCAAAGTGTGGTAATTACCAAAGATAAAGACGGAAGCATTCGATATGATGAAAATAACGATCAGCATACCGGAAAACCAACCTACAATACGCTAATTACTCCCAACGGAAAAACTTTTCAGATTGCATTGCCAGACGGAACCAATGTCTGGATGAATGCTGGTTCATCCTTAAAATATCCAACTTATTTTGATGGAAACGAAAGATCGGTTGTTTTAACCGGCGAGGCTTATTTTGAAGTTTCGCATAATGAAAAAATGCCGTTTAAGGTTTTCTCAAACGGACAGCAGGTTGAAGTTTTAGGAACTCATTTTAACATCAGGGCTTATGAAAATGAACCGGTTTTAAAAACTACTTTATTAGAAGGAAAAATCAAAGTGACCGAAGACGATAATACAATGATCGTAAAACCGGGTCAGCAAACTACCGTAACAATCGACAGGCATACAATGAAAATTGCCGAAGTAAATACAGAACTCGCCATCGCCTGGAAAAACAGACTTTTCTATTTTGAAAATGCAAAATATGATGAAATCATGCGGGAGATCGAAAGATGGTATGATGTCAAAGTAATTTATAAAGGAAAAATTCCGGATGAAAAATTTCAGGGTGCCATTCAAAAAGACTTAAAACTAAATCAGGTATTAAAAATGCTTGAAAGCAAAGATGTTCACTTTAAAGTTTCAGGAAAGGAGGTGATTGTGACACAGTAATATAGTGCCGCAAGAACTTTACGCAAAAAAATACCCATAGCGTTGGAGCGCTGTGGGTATGTATAGCGTAGTTCTAAATAAAATTAACCGATCCTATTTAATAACTAACCGTTCAAAAGTAATGAAATTTTTAACCAATCAAAAATTACAACCACACAAGAATTCTTCCCAAATAGAAAAATTCCTGTCCCTCACAACTGGCAATTTGAAAAAACTATACCTTATATTATTGCTTCTTCTTAGCTGTTTTTCTTTTGCACAAAGCACTAAGACAGTGACTATTGATGGTAATAATTTAAGTTTTCAAACTGTATTTAACAGTATTACAAAGCAAACAGGATATGTTTTCTTTTATAATGTGAAGATATTAGAGAATGCAAAACCAGTCAACCTGAATATTCAGAAAAAAAGTGTTCCGGAAGCCTTAGCCATTATTTTTGAAGGCCAGCAGTTTTCTTTTTCTATTCAGGACAAAACTATTGTTGTCACTTCTTCAAGACCCGAAAATAAAACTACCGGATCTATTCAGGTTAAAGGAAAAGTCCTTAACGCGCAGAAAGACCCTTATCCGGGCGTAAATGTTTGGGTAACAGGAACCAAAATTGGAGCTGTAACCGATTTTGACGGAAGCTTCGTTTTATACGATGTGCCAACAGATGCAATTATCGAAGTTACAGGATTAACCGTGGAAACAACAAATGTTTTTCTTGAAGGTCGGCCCAATATCACAATAATAGCAAAAGAAAAAGTAGCCTTAATGAACGAAATTGTCGTGAATAATGGTTATCAGAAAATTTCAAAAAACAAATCGACAGGATCTGTATCTGTAATTACGGCAAAAGATTTGGAGAAAATTCCGGTTTCAAACTTAATGCACCAATTAGAAGGTCAGGTTGCGGGTTTGGCAATCGACGTTTTAGATTCTGATAACTCATTTGTATACGGAAACTTATTTGGCGAAAATCAGGGCAAGGGAAGTTACAACTTTAGAATAAGAGGCCAGTCGACTTATAACGCCAACAGTATGCCATTGATTATTTTAGACGGAACACCAACGGAATTGGATATCAGAACGATAAATCCTAAAGATATCGAGAAAATAACGTTTTTAAAAGATGCTGCTGCCGCTTCAATCTACGGGGCAAGATCTGCAAATGGCGTTATGGTAATCGAAACCAAAAAAGGAAAAAGAGGGAAAACAAAATTTAGTGCTTCTCAAAATTATGCTATTGCAGATAAAGCTTCTTTATCGCGCTTGCCACTAATGAACTCCTCTCAGGTTTTAAATTTAGAGCAGGAACTGGTAGATAAAAGAATTATTACAGATCCGGCAATGGCTTTTAGTCTTTTTAATTCAACACCTGTAAGTCAGGGAGTTGAATTAATGCTTCAGGAAAAAAGAGGTACAATAACGGCTGCTGAAAAAAATGCGCAGTTGGATATTTTAAGAGGGAGAAATAATTATGACCAGATTAGTCAGTATTTATTGCGTCCATCAGAATCTAATACTTATGATTTTTCCTTTAGCGGAGGCGAAAATGATTATACGTATTTTACATCGGCCTCTTTTTCTAACGAAAAAACGCAGGCTATTGGTACTGGTGGTAAACGTATGACATTTACTGTAAACCAGGATTTTAAAATGTTTAATTATTTAAAAGTAAGCACAAGTTTTAAAGGGTCTATTTTTGATTATGATCAAAATGGTTTAGGATTAACGCCGCTCGGTTCGTCTTTAACAACGTATTTGCCTTATGACCAAATTGTAGATGCTAACGGAAATTCAGTTTCATACGATAGACGTTTTTATAGTGCAGATACCCAAAGACTTCAAAGTCAGGGATATTTGCCGTGGACTTACAATTATATGGATGAATTAAATAATGCAAACACAAATCTAAAAGAGCGAAATTACTCTGCCAATATTTCGGTTACGGCACCTTTGTTTAAAGGTTTGGATGCAGTTGGAGCCTATTATATCGAAACTTCTAATCTGGATAATAGGAAATTATCTAGTGCGGATACTTTTTTTGCAAGAGATTTTGTTAACCAGTATACCTATCTTGATCCGGCAACTAATGAACTTGTTTATGGAGTTCCGATAGGAGGCATAAATCAAAGTTCAAGATTTGGTAAAGACAGTTATACTGCCAGAGGACAGTTAGTCTATAACACGCTTTTGGCTGATAAACATTCTATTGATGCTATGGGAGGTATTGAATTTAGAGAAACTAAAGAATCTAATCAGTCAGGAACATTATTTGGTTACAATGATACGGCTCAGACTTCTATTGATCTTCCATCTAATATGCCTAACACAATTTATGGTTATGCTCAGGGCGTTAGTTACAATAATACCTTAAAAAGTGCAACACGCCGCTTTTTGTCTTATTATGGTAATGCAGCTTATACTTATGATGGCAAATATACCATTTCAGGAAGTGCGCGTTTAGATGACTATAATAATTTTGGTGTAGATAAAAGTTACAGAAGAACACCGTTATGGTCTACAGGTTTTAAATGGAATATCATCAAGGAAAATTTCATGAAAGGCGCAACCCTTTTTGATAATTTGGCTTTTAGGGCAAGTTATGGATATAACGGGAATATTAGTTTGAGCACTTTCCCTTTTACAAGTATTTCTCTTGGAGATGTTGACAGATTATCACAACAACCATTTGCTTTTGTTTCGGCGGCAGCCAATCCGGCATTGCGTTGGGAAAAAACAGGAATCATGAATTTTGGTTTAGATTTCAGTCTTCTTAATTATCGTTTAAACGGAACTGTAGAATATTATAAAAAAGACAGCAGGGATTTAATTATGGAATTTCCGGTTTCGCCATTTTATGGTACTCCAAACAATATGTTAGTGAGAAATGCATCAACTTTAGAAGGGCATGGAATTGATTTGAATTTAAACGGTGTTATTGTTAAAACCAAAAATTTTAGTTTTGATTTGAATTTGGTAACGTCTTACAACGAAAATGAGGTAACCGATTCAAGATTTACCAATTTTACCAATATATTAAACGGTTCAGGAAGTACAGCACCATTGGTAGGATATCCAACAGGAAGTGTTTTTGCTTTTAGAAATGCAGGTTTAAATGCTTCGGGAGCAACTCAGGTTTATGATAAAGAAGGAAACATTGTACAGCCAAATGCACTGTTGACTGATATTGAAGACATGAAATACATGGGAAGTTCTACACCAAAATATTACGGAAGTTTAAGTGCTAATTTAAGTTATAAAAAACTTTCTCTATATCTTCTAGCAACCTATAAATTAGATTATGTATTGTTTAAACCAGCATTTAGCAATTATGTAAGCAGATACGGAACATTTAATGGATATGATTTAACGGCAGAAATTGATGAGAGATGGAGAAATCCGGGAGACGAAGCAACTACAAATGTTCCGGGTGTTAGAGGAATGACAGGCTACAGTTACGGACGCTATATTTTTAGTGATAACCGTGTAATTGATGGAGACCATGTGCGTTTTAAAGAAGTTTCATTGAAATATGATTTATCAGAATTGTTTGCCAATACTTTTATCAATAGCGCCTCATTGACTTGTTCTGCAAGAAATCTGGGCATTATCTGGAGAAAAAACAAAGAAGATTTAGACCCTGATTTTCTGCCATATACGGGAAACACCATGAAATTACCTCCAACAGCAATGTATTCAGTAGGATTCAATTTTAACTTTTAAAAGCTGCAACGATGAAAAAATATTTAATTTATATAGGCATTTTATCAACACTTTTAACAAGTTGTGATAATTACGTAGACATACAAACCGAAGGGAAACTAATTCCCAAAGAAACAGCAAACTACAGATATTTACTTCAGGGAGCCAGCACGTTTAACAGCACATACGGTTTAATAGATATGGCTTCGGATGATATTGTAATGCGTGATGATCATGCCGCTTATTTCGAGCAGAATTATTCTGGATCTGCCTTCAACAGACCTTATGTACAAACGTATAAATGGGCTGATGAAATTATTCCGGTAGGGGAAACAGACAGTAATATGAATTCATTATACATGTCATTGTACACCTGCAACGTAATTATTTCTGAAGTAATGACCAGTACAAATGGTACAGATGCTGAGCGTTTAGCCATAAAAGGAGAAGCACAGGTGCACAGAGCCTACATCTTTTTAACCCTGGCAAATGTATTTGCTAAAGCGTATGATCCTGCAACAGCGGCGACAGATCCGGGAATTCCACTTTTAACTGAGCCAACAGTAACCGAAAACATTACAAGAGCATCAGTAAAACAAGTATATGATCAAATTATAAAAGATCTTACAGAAGCTACTACATCAGGATTAAAAGCCGTACAAACAGGAAGAAACGTTTGGTTTCCGTCAAGAGCTGCTGCTTATGCGCTTTTGGCAAGAGCCAATTTGTATATGGGAAATTATGCCGAAGCACAGCAAAGTGCAGAAGCCGCATTGACCCTGCAAAACAACCTGTTGAATATGGAAGATTACCAAAATCTGGGAGATTATTCATGGCCGAGAACTTTTCAGGATCCTGAAAATATACTGGCAAAAGAATCAGGTAATTATATGTATTCTCCAATGGTTTTATCATTAAGTGACGAGTTATTAAATTCATTTGATACAAACGATCTTAGATATCAGTTGTATACAAGATCATTAAATGATATGACTTTTGGAACTCTAACTCAGGGAAGAGCTTACTCAAAAGAGCTTTTATCTGGAGACGGACGTAACGCAGGGCCAACTGTACCTGAAATGTATGTGATTAAAGCAGAATGTGAAGCCAGAGCAGGAAGTGTCGGAGCAGCAATGAATACGATTAATACCTTAAGAAAAAGTCGTTTTAGAGCCGCAGATTATACCGATTTAACTGCCGTTGATGCCAATGATGCCCTTATTAAAGTTTTGGCCGAACGCCGAAAAGAATTAATGGGAAGAGGCGGATTTAGATGGGCTGATTTGAAACGTTTAAATAAAGATCCTCGTTTTGCTAAAACCATTACACGCACCTATTTAAATGAAACTTTTAGTATCGAACCAAACGGAGCCCGTTACCAGTTTCCTTTTGCGGCAATCTACTTTGATTACGCCCCTGATTTACAACAAAATTAATAAAATTCAATAGTATACAGCACGCCTAAAAACCTACATGGGCGTGCTTATAAAATCAAAAAAATGAAAATATTAAAACTATTAGCACTTTTTATAGTTGCGAATGCTTCTATATATGCGCAAGATCAAGTTAAAACATTTGATGTTGCGCCAGAGCAACCAAATCCGGGTGAAGAAATTACCATTACATACGACCCTTCACAAACGATTTTAAAAAATGCAAAAGAAGTTTCGGCAAGACTTTATACTTACGATAATTTCAAATGGCAAATTAAGGATATCAATCTAAAAGCTAATGCAGATAAAAAATGGCAGACTAAAGTAAAGCTTTCAGATCATGCGTCATTAGTGACTTTTATTTTTACTTCGGATACTTTAGTAGATAAAGGCGGACTGACTACTTACAGCTGGATGCTTCCAAAATCTCCGGGTGCTTATATTGGTTGGGGAATGCTGCGTAATAAAGTTTTTGCAGATGATGTTCCGAATATTGTTGATGAATCAGCTTTTAAAAATGATTCTGTTGCCGTAATGTGGGTAAATTATGAATTGCAATACCATCCGGAAAGCCGCAAAAAGATTTTTATCCTGCCTTAAAAGTAGCTCAAATAGTTAGAGGCGGTGATTTTTCTCCTCGTATTAAAAAAGAACTTCGATTTATACTTACTAATGAATTAGATAATCAGGATCAGTACAATGTGACCAGAACATTGAATTTATTAGAGCCAACGGCTAATAAAGCTTTTATAGACTCAGTACAACAGGCAATTTTGAAAAAATATCCAAAAGGGGTTTTGGCTCGCGATATTGAAATCAAAAAAATGTTTATGGAAAAAGATTTTGATAAAAAAGTAAAAGAATATAACGAGTTTGAAAAGAACTTTCCAAAAGAAAAATTCTTAGATGTTGTTACTGAGACAGAAAGTCTTTTCAGCGATAAATTATTCAAGGCAATCGCTTACAATTATATCGTAAAAAACAAAGATTACGACTTTGCCATCAACAGCGTAAAAAAAGTTTCGTTCTATAATGTATTAGATTATTCGTGGCATTTAATTTCAATTCCGTTTAACAGAAATGAAGACGGAGTTGAAAAAACATCTTTAGAAACATTAAAAAAATACGCCGATATAATTATTCCTGAAATGGAAAGCAGAGAAGCGTATGTTCCAAAAGAATTTGTTCAAAAATTATCTCCAAAAGAATGGCAGGCTCAGGCATTGAATTATGCGGCAAGAGAATATTTTACGTATGCAAAACTTCAGGAATACTTTAAAAACTATGATTTAGAGAGAAGGTATTTAGATAAAGTTAAGCCGTTTTACGGGTATAAAGACGCTTCGTATAATGAAGTGTATACAAGAATGCTTTTAAGAGAAGGAAAAACGCTGGACGCTAAGGAATTATTGGCTATAAGCATTAGAGAAAACAAATCAACTCCGGAAATGCTCGCTTCATTAAAAGCCATTTATTTAAAAGAAGGCGGAAAAGAAGCAGGTTTTGAAGCTTATGTCAATTCATTTAAATCAGACATTAATATTCAGGAACACAAAACCAAATTGATTGCAGAACTTATCAATAAGCCAATTGAAGGTTTTGAGTTAGAAAGCAGCAAAGGAGGCAAAGTAAAATTAGCCGATCATAAAGGAAAAATTGTTGTACTTGATTTTTGGGCAATGTGGTGCGGACCTTGTAAAAATGCAATGCCGGGAATGCAGATGGCTGTTGAAAAATACAAACAAGATCCTAATGTGAATTTCTATTTTGTAGATACACAGGAATATATCAAAGATTTTAAAGCACAAACACAGGCATTTATAAAAGAGAAAAACTTTGATTTTACAATTTTGTATGATGGAAAAAATCCAAAAACAGGAAAATTTGACGAAGTCTATGAAAAGTATGCAAAAGCATTTCAGTTTTCGGGAATTCCTGAAAAAATGATTATCGATCAAAACGGAAAATTAAGATGGATGTCTAATGGATATTTTGGAAGCCCAACAGAACTTGCCGATGAAATTTCGATTATTATAGAATATTTAAAAGCTGAGAAAAAATAATTTAGTTAAAAAGGTTAGAAAATGAAAATTGTTAATTTTTTATATCTCAGCATTTTGTTATTGTGCTGTCAGACTGGTTTTTCACAAACCATCTGGCAGGGACAATATCAATCGTACCGCATATTGGTTTCTGGAGATTTTGATAGTAAAATAGATTCCCTGGCCTTTAGTATTCCTGAATTAGGTTCAGAATCTAAAGTTGCCGTAAAAATTGTTGCTGATAGTGTTTCCTTTAAAAATGATATGTATGGGTTTACTTTTAAAGGAAAATACAATCCGCAGAAAACAACAATTACTGGGATTTTTAATAATTACTCGATTCCAAATGCGACAATTATCTTAAAGAAACAAAACGAAATTAAACCGTTGTTTTTTGCACAGCATCCGCAAAAACCATATCCGTATGAAGTGAAAGATTTTACCTTTTCAGGGAAAAATACCAAACTGACGTATGGAGCGACATTGACACTTCCGAAAAATAAAAAGAAATATCCGGTTGCTATTTTAATTTCAGGAACAGGACAGCATGATCGTAATTATACGTATGTAGGAAGAGAATTTTTTACCGTTTTAGCAGATTATCTGGCAAAAAACGGAATCGCTTCTTTGCGCGTTGACGACCGTGGAATTGGTAAAACAACAGGAGATTTTGAAATCGCAACAACCGGAGATTTTGCCGACGATATTGATGAAGAAATTGTTTACCTAAAAAACGATCCAACTATCGATGCATCACATATCGGTTTAATTGGTCATAGTGAAGGCGGAATGATTGCCTCGATTGTAAGTTCGAGAAATAAAGATGTAAAATTCATGATAAGCTTATCCGGAGTAGGAGTAAGCGGACTCGAAATGCTGAACTTGCAAAATACGGCAATTCTTAAAAGTTATGGTTTTACAGATGAAGTTGTGGGAAAACAAATGGAGTTGTATAATATTTTATTCAAAGCTGTTTATAATACAAAAGATGACGAATCTGCAAAGCCTGTTATTGAAGCAAAAACAAAAGCCTGGATGCAAATGCAGGATTCGGTTATACTGAAAAAATATACCTTTCAGACAGGCGTGATGAGACTTTTACCTACCGATATTCAAGAGATGCTGATAAAAAATGGTATCGATACACCATTCATTACAATCCTGAAGATTATTTGCCCAAAATTACAATTCCGGTATTTATAGGAAATGGAGACAAAGACATTCAGGTTCCGGCGGTAGAGAATGTAAATTCATTCAAAAAATATCTGAAAACCAAAGACCTGACGACTAAAATTTATCCGGGATTAAATCACATGTACCAGCATTGCACTGCTTGTACACAGAAAGAAGTCAAAGAAATAGACGAAGTTTTTGCTCCCGAAGTTCTGGACGATATCGGCAAATGGATTTTAAGCCGATATAAAAAGTAATATTAGGTGATCATCTTTGTCAAAGTTTCAAACTTTGACAAAGATTGAAAACCACAAAACACCTGATTACCAAGGTTCTTTATCTAAACTATTTTTCGTTTTATCAATTAATTATGGACTTTCCTTAATTGGATCGATCATGAAATGTTTCCTGCTATGAAAAAATTACTTTTATTGTTTTTGATACTTTTTAGTTTTCAAAACGCATTTTCTCAAATTTACGATCCGGTATCGTTTAAAACAGCTGTAAAAGAATTAGATAGTAATACTTATGAATTAAGTATTACAACCCAAATAGAAAAAAACTGGCACATTTATTCTCAAAAAGTTCCTGCAAACGGACCAATGCCAACGAGTTTTAAATTTGCAAAATCTAAAAATTATACGGTAAAAGGTGGCGTTACAGAACCAAACGGACATGAAGTTGATGATCCGGTTTTTAATATGCGCATTAAGTTTTTTGAAACCAAAGCTGTTTTTACACAAATAATAGAGCGAAAAACAAATGAAGCTTTTAAGATAAATGCCACCATCGAATTTATGGTTTGCAACGATCAAAGCTGTTTACCGCCAACGGAAAGAGAGTTTATTTTTGAAATTCCGAAAGATAATTTAAAAGAAGAAACAAAAGTAATTGTGGAAACTAAAACCACAAATCCCGATACAATTGCAACAGCTACTGTAAAAGAAAATGTAATTAAACCAGAGGTCAAAAAAGCGGTTGTTGCCGTAAAAAATGTTCCCGCACCGGAAGAACAAAATATCTGGAGTGTTTTTCTATTGAGTTTTCTGGGAGGTTTGGCAGCTTTGTTAACACCTTGCGTTTTCCCGATGATCCCAATGACGGTTAGTTTTTTTACCAAACAAAGCAAAACCAGAGCAGCCGGAATTCGAAATGCATTGTTGTACGGCTGGTTTATCATCATTATTTATGTAGCACTGGGAACATTGGTAACCACACTTTTTGGCGCAGATGCCTTAAATGCACTGGCAACAAATGTCGTTTTCAATTTGATATTCTTTTTATTATTGGTTGTTTTTGCGGTTTCCTTTTTGGGTGCATTCGAAATTGTTTTGCCAAGTTCATGGCTCACCAAAGTCGATAACAATTCACAGAAGAGTGGGGTTATCGGTATCTTTTTTATGGCTTTGGCTTTAGCGATAGTATCTTTTTCGTGTACAGGACCAATTGTGGGTACATTGTTAGTACAGTCAGCAAGTCAGGGCGGTTTGGCACCCATTATCGGAATGTTTGGATTTTCATTGGCTATTGCTTTGCCGTTTACACTTTTTGCCGCTTTTCCGGGCTGGATGAATTCACTTCCAAAATCTGGCGGTTGGCTTAATTCTGTAAAAGTTGTTTTAGGCTTTTTAGAATTGGCTTTAGCCTTTAAATTTTTATCCAATGCCGATTTAGTTCTGCAATTGCATTTATTAGAAAGAGAAGTTTTTCTGGCTATCTGGATCGCTATTTTCCTTGTTTTGGCTTTGTATTTATTTGGTAAAATCCAATTGTCGCACGATTCTCCTGTAACCCATCTTTCTGTTGGGAGATTGAGTTTAGGAATTGCAGTTCTGGCTTTTGTAGTGTATTTAATTCCAGGACTTTGGGGAGCTCCATTGCAATACATCAGCGGTTTTCCGCCGGCAAAACAATATAGTGAATCGCCAAATGGTTTTGGAAACACAGCGGTTTCAAATGATTCAAAAGAGGTATTGCCGGAAGGCGCAGAAAGTGGTCCAAACGGAATCACGACTTTTCATGATTATGAAACTGGTTTGGCCTACGCCAAAAAAGTAAACAAACCCGTTATGATCGATTTTACAGGATATGCCTGTGTAAACTGCCGTAAAATGGAAGAACGCGTTTGGCCGGATCAACAGGTTTTATCGCAGTTAAAAAATGATGTTGTTGTCATTTCGTTATATGTAGATGATAAAAGACCACTTGCAGAAAACGAGCAGATTGTATCAAAAATAACAGGTAAAAAATTAAAATATATTGGTCAGAAATGGAGTGAATTTCAAATCCTGAAATACAAAACCAATGCCCAGCCTTATTATGTTTTAACCAATCATAATGGAGAATCTTTGAACCAGCCAACAGCTTACAATCCGGATATTCAATTTTATACGAATTGGTTAAAAGAAGGAGTAGGGAACTTTAAATTAAAATAATACAATACTGGTTTTTCAAACATTATTATTTTAGAAGTATTTGAATTAGTAAGCTTGTACATCATTTGAGAAACCCTAAAAGAGCTGTTTTTGCCAACAGCTCTTTTTTAGGTTTCCTTTAGAAGTATTTTTTGAGTAATTGCCAATAATCTAATTGAGCCTTAGAGAAAGACAATATGAACCTTACAACAAAGCGATACTGAAATATAAATTTTAATTTTGTACGTTAGTGATACAATACTAGAAATTATGGACGTGCAGCAAGAAGATAAATTAAAAACATTAAGCTATTCAGGAATATTCTTGTCCTGTTTTAGTGATTATAGCGAAAAGTGTATTCACGCCACGCCCGAACACGTTTTGGTTTATTTGTACTCCGGAGAACAGATTATAGAGGACAGAAACAAAAAAATAAAACTACAGGCTGGTGATTGTGCTTTTATCCGAAGAGATCATCGCTTGAAAATGTATAAAAACAGCAAAGGCGAGGATTTATACAAAGGTATTTCATTGACTTTTAAGCGGAATATATTGCGTGATTTTTACAACAAAATGAATAAATCTGAAATTCCGAAAGCTGTAGAAGTTACCGATCAAACGGTTTTCAAATTAGATACAACTCCTGCAATAGAAAGTTTATTTCAATCGCTTACCCCTTATTTTGACAGTAACATAAAACCAACGGAAGGTGTTACACATTTAAAATTGCTGGAAGGAATTTATGCTTTACTAAACAGCAGTGAACAGCTTTATCGAATACTTTTTGACTTTGCCGAACCCTGGAAAATTGACCTTTTGGAATTCCTCAACGAAAACTATAATCAGGAACTTTCAATGGAACAAATCGCATCGTTTACCGGACGAAGTCTGGCCACTTTTAAAAGAGATTTTAAAAAAATAAGCAGCCTTACACCTCAAAAATGGCTGATAAAAAAACGTTTGGAAATGGCTTACATAAAACTAAAGGAAGAAGGCAGAAAAGTACAAGATGTTTATATGGAAGTTGGTTTTAAAAACCCATCTCATTTTTCAACCGCCTTTAAAAAACAATACGGAATTTCGCCAACGGAAGTTTAGACTTTTTTATCTTTTTTTAATTTTCCCGAAGAATGTTCGCTTTTAATTTTTTCGCGATGCTGCATTCCCCATTTTGTCATGGCTCCTACAACTTCTTCAAGCGTATGACTGTAGGGCAGAAGTTCATATTCTATGCTTACAGGGTATCCATTTTCTACTTTTTTAATGATAAAACCATTCATTTCCAGTTCTTTTAATTCGCTGGAAAGAACTCTTGCAGAGATTCCTGTAACTTGTCTTTGAATTTCGGTAAATCGTTTATTTCCTCTTGCCATGGCGATGATAATCATCAGTTTCCATTTGCCGCCAATGGCATATAAAGCGTCTGAAACTGCCATTAAAACTTTATGACAATCTTCTGTAAATGCTTTGTTATCTACTTGATTTTCTTTTACTTCATCCATAACTATGTTGTTTATTACCTGCTAACCTTTAGGTAATCACTAATAAATTGTAAGCAAATATAATATAATTTTGGCTTGTAATAATTACACAAAATAAATTTTCAATTTGAATTAAACGACAAAATTATGACCCTAGAGATTTTAAAAACAAAAGAAGAACTTAGAAGCTTAATTGATGATTATGCCTATTTAGGTGATGATAAAAAAATTGCTGAAGTGATGGATTTATTAACACCGGATGTTACCTATAAAGTTTATATGGGTGGCGTTTTGGTAGCCGATGTTTCCGGAAGAGAAAATATGGAAAAAGATTTTAACCATCATGCTTCTTTGGTAAAAACCTATTTTACATTGAACGGACAACATACTGTAAAAATCGGTAACGAAACTGCTTCGGGAGTTTCATTTACTCAAATCAAAATGATCAGAGAAATTGAAGGAAAAGATATTTTGACTGATTACAGTGTGAAATATGATGACAGTTATGTATTTGTAAATGGAAAATGGTTCATCAAAGACCGTGTCGCTCATTTCCTGATTATCGAAACAAGACCTGTTTCTTAAATGTATTGAGCCTGTCAGAAAGATTCTTTGAGCCTCGCAGTAAAGTCACTGCGAGGCTTTGTGTTTAATTTTGTGTTTTTAAATATTAAACAGATGCAAACAACAATATTCGACCGATTAAGAAATGGCGAAATCATTTCGTCAGCAGATAAAGATGCCTATAAAATGCGTGAAGCTTCTTTTGCTACAAAGAAATTATTGCTTCAGATGAATAATTCGTCAGATCCTGCTGAAATCATAAAATTTTTAAGCCAGATCACAGCATCTGAGATTGACAAAAGTGTAACTGTATTTACACCGTTTTATATCAATTATGGAAAAAATACCAAAATCGGCAAAAATGTATTCATCAACTTCGATTGCGTTTTTCTTGATTTGGGCGGAATTACTATTGAAGAAAATGTATTAATAGCTCCGAAAGTAAGTTTGCTTACCGAAGGTCACCCAACTTCAATCGAAGACAGACATTCTCTAATTCCAAAACCAATTCTCATTAAAAAAAATGCCTGGATTGGTGCCAACGCTACCATTTTGCCGGGCGTAACGATTGGCGAAAATTCAGTTGTCGCAGCAGGAGCGGTAGTTTCTAAAGATGTTCCCGATAATACGATCGTAGGCGGAATTCCTGCAAAAATTTTAAAAACAATTTAATTTAATAAAATGAAAAAAACATTGATTATTACAATGATGCTTCTTTTAACATTGCAAGCATTTTCGCAAGACAAAAAATCTAAATCAGAAAAAATGAATACATCAAAAGAACATTATACTTTCAAATTAAGTGATAAAGTAACCCGTCAAAAAGTAAGTTTCAAAAATCGTTATGGTATTACTTTAAGCGGAGATTTATATCTTCCGAAAAATGTCGGAAACACAAAATTAGCTGCATTAGCAATTAGCGGGCCTTTCGGAGCTGTAAAACAACAATCATCAGGATTATACGCCAATATTATGGCTGAACGTGGTTTTGCTGTTGTAGCATTTGACCCATCTTATACAGGCGAAAGTAGTGGCGAACCAAGAAATGTAGCTTCTCCGGAAATTAATACTGAAGATTTTAGTGCCGCGGTTGATTTTTTAGGATTGCAAAAAAACGTTGACAGAAACAAAATCGGAATTATAGGGATTTGTGGTTTTGGCGGTTTTGCCCTGAATGCCACAGCAATTGACAAACGAGTTAAAGCGGTTGCTGTGACAAGTTTATATGATATGACCAGAGTAATGTCGAAGGGTTACAATGATTCTGTTACTTTGGAACAAAGAACCAAAACATTAGAAAATCTGGGTGAGCAACGTTGGAAAGATGCAGAAAACGGAAAACCGGCAGATGGCCCAAGAAATTTACCGGAAACATTGAAAGGCGATGAACCACAATTTATAAAAGAATATTTTGATTACTACAGAACGCCACGTGGTTTTCATGCTAACTCTGTAAACTCAAACGGAGCCTGGCTGGTGACTAATCCAATATCTTTTATGAATATGCCAATACTAAGTTATGTAAAAGAAATTTCGCCGAGACCAATGCTTTTAATCGCAGGAGAAAATGCGCACTCAAGATATTTTAGTGAAGATATTTTTAAAGTGGCAAATGAACCAAAAGAATTAATAATTATCCCAAATGCAGTTCACGTTGATTTGTATGATAAAGTGAATGTGATTCCTTTTGATAAGTTAGAAAAATTCTTTAAAGATAATTTGAAATAATATATCAGATGGCAATTTGAAGCGATGCCAAATATTTCTAATCTATAAAGAAATAAATGGAGCGCATCAGCATTCATCACAATTACAAACCTCCAAAGTTATTTGATTTTGGAGGTTATTTTATGTTTACGGACTTTTTGCCAGAGTCATTAAGGCTTTCAAAAAAAGATAACAAATATGCAGATCGAAAGAGTTGTGGATTGATAAAAGCCAAGGTTACCAATTTTTATAGCAGACACTTTAAATAATTTAATTTTGTAATAGAATAAATAGTATTTTTACTGTATTGAAAACAACCAATATCATATTGTCTTTTATCATTCTTATTATTTCCTTCATGCCGTGTGCTGATATGGAAATGAATAATGCTGCGCAAAAGACAGCTCAATTTACTGAAACTCATATTGATCATTCGCATGACACACAAAATGATTTGTGCTCACCATTTTGCGTATGCAGTTGTTGTGGAGTGCAAGTGTTAAGTTATGCATCTGCAATTAATTTTGATTTTCATGTTATAGGGTCTTTGATTAAGCGTCCGTTACCAAATTACATCTCAGTTTTAGCTTCCAATTTCTATGGAAGTATTTGGCAGCCACCTCAAATAGTATAATGTTGGCCGTCCCGAAGTTTCGGGATTCGGTTAGAGATTTGTGGACTTTCCACACAATTTAAAGACAATTTATTGTCTTAATTTCTCATTTCATTATATATTCAAATGTTAGATAAAATTATACAGTTTAGTATAAGGAATAAATTCATTATACTATTGTTTACCTTGGTATTAATTGCCTGGGGAAGCTATTCGCTTAAAAAATTACCACTAGATGCATTGCCTGATGTTACCAATAATCAGGTTCAGATTATTACTACAGCGCCAACTTTGGCCAGTCAGGAAGTAGAGCAATTAATTACTTATCCGCTTGAGCAATCTGTCAAAACCGTTGCTAAAGTCATTGAACTTCGTAGTATTTCTCGTTTCGGGTTATCGGTAGTGACCGTGGTTTTTGAAGATAATGTTGACATTTACTGGGCCAGAGAGCAAATATTTCAGCGTTTAAAACAAGCAGAAGAGAATATCCCTGCGTATGCCGGAACTCCTGAACTCGCGCCTATTACAACTGGTTTAGGAGAAATTTATCAATATGATGTGTATGCCAAAAAAGGATATGAAGATAAGTATGATGCGATACAATTAAGAACCATACAGGATTGGATTATTATTCCGCAATTGCAGGGAATAGCAGGCGTAGCAGATGTTAGTACCTGGGGAGGTAAATTAAAACAATATGAAATAGCTGTCAATCCAAATACTTTAAATAGTTTAGGCGTAACCATCACTGAAATTTTTGATGCTTTAGAGAAAAACAATCAAAATACGGGGGGCGCTTATATCGAAAAAGACCAGTATGCCTACTTTATTCGCGGAGTCGGCATGGCTACAGGTGTAAAAGATTTAGGAAACGTAGTAGTCAAAAATCGTAATGGTTCTCCGGTTCTGGTTCGTGATGTTGCAGAAGTTCGGGAAGGCATTTCACTTCGATATGGTGCTTCTACTAAAGATGGTATGGGAGAAATTGTTTGTGGACTGGCTTTGATGCTTAAAGGAGAAAATTCAAGTGCAGTTGTTGCGCGTATTAAAGAAAAAATGATCCAAATAAATAAAAGCCTTCCAGAAGGAGTTGTAGCAGAAGCCTTCATAGACAGAGGGAAATTAGTTGATAGCGCTATTGGAACAATAAGTAAAAATTTATTGGAGGGAGCATTGATCGTTATTTTTGTACTTATTTTATTTTTAGGAAATCTTCGTGCAGGTTTAATTGTAGCATCTGTAATTCCACTGGCGATGCTTTTTGCCGTTATTTTAATGAATGCCTTTGGCGTAAGTGGAAACTTAATGAGTTTGGGAGCGATTGATTTTGGAATCATCGTCGATGGCGCGGTTATCATAGTTGAAGCTACGATGCATCATTTGCAGAAACTCAAAAGAAAAGATAATTTATCACAAGAAGAAATGGATACTGAAGTATATAATTCAGCGTCTAAGATTAGAAATAGTGCTGCATTTGGAGAAATCATTATTCTTATCGTGTACTTGCCTATTTTGGCTCTTATTGGTACAGAGGGAAAAATGTTTAAACCTATGGCCATGACAGTTGGTTTTGCTGTTATTGGTGCTTTTATTCTTTCGTTAACGTATGTACCCATGATGAGTGCTATGTTTTTATCTAAAAATACAGAACACAAAGAAAACTTTAGTGACCGAATGATGGCGTGGCTGGAGAATATTTACGCACCATTTTTAGAGAAGGCTTTGGCCTTTAAAAAAACAGTATTAGGTATTGCTCTTGGTTTATTTATTTTGGGAGTCATTGTTTTTCAAAATATGGGAGGAGAATTTATTCCAACTATCGAAGAAGGAGATTTGGCACTAAATGTTACTATTATGACCGGAAGTTCTCTAACCCAAATGATAAAGACTACTACGGAATATGAAAAAATTTTAAAAGATAAATTTCCTGAGATTAAAACCGTTGTAGCTAAAATTGGAAGCGGTGAAATACCAACAGACCCAATGCCAATAGAAAGTGCAGATTTGATTATTGTTCTTAAAGATAAAAAGCAATGGTCAGGAAAATACAAAAATTGGGAAGATTTAGCGAATGCGATGAAAAAAGAAATGGAAATTATTCCCGGAGTAAACATTGAGATTTCACAACCTATTCAAATGCGTTTTAATGAATTGATGACCGGAAGCAGAAGTGATATTGCAATTAAGATTTTTGGAGATGACTTAGAAATTCTGGATGCAAAAGCAGCCGAACTCATTTCGAAAGTAAAAAACATTGAAGGAATAGGAGATTTAAAAGCAGATAAAGTTACTGGTTTGCCACAAATTACGATCAAATATGATTATAATAAAATCGCTTTGTATGGTTTGAATATATCCGATATTAATCGCATTATTCGTTCGTCATTTGCAGGAGAGATTGCAGGTAAGATATACGATGAAAGCAAGCGGTTTGATGTTGTAGTACGAATGAATGCCGATAACAGAAGCGATATTGCCGATGTGAGCAATTTATTTATACCATTGCCGAATGGGCAGCAGGTACCACTTTCGCAAGTGGCTTCCATTAATTATGAGCAAGGTCCTGTACAGGTTTCGCGTGAAGATGGTAAGCGAAGAATAACAGTCGGACTGAATGTTCGTGGTCGTGATATTAAAAGTGTAGTAGAGGAAATTCAGCAAAAACTAGATAAAAGTTTTGAACTTCCCGCAGGCTATTATGTTACTTATGGAGGACAGTTTGAGAATTTAATTGAAGCCACAAAACGGTTATCAATTGCATTGCCAATTGCTTTGGGATTAATTTTAATATTATTATTTTTTACTTTTAATAGTTTCAAACAAGCCGGATTAATTTTTACAGCTATTCCGTTATCAGCTATTGGAGGAATTTTTGCACTTTGGTTGCGAGGTATGCCATTTAGTATTTCGGCTGGAATTGGTTTTATTGCTTTATTCGGAATAGCGGTATTAAACGGAATTGTCCTGATTTCGTATTTCAATCAGCTTAAAGCAGAAGGAATAACAGATCCGCTACAACGAGTGTTCCTTGGAACCAAAACCAGACTAAGACCAGTATTAATGACAGCTGCCGTTGCATCTCTGGGTTTCTTGCCAATGGCATTATCAACCAGTGGAGGGGCAGAAGTACAAAAGCCATTGGCAACAGTAGTTATTGGCGGATTATTTTCGGCAACCCTGCTGACCTTAATTGTTTTGCCAATTCTGTATCTGCTATTGGAGAACAATACTAAAAAAAGAAAAATGATATCGCAACCTCTTACCATCGCATTGTTATTGCTTTTTACGAGTATTTCATTTGCCCAAACGACACAACCGGTAAGTTTACAAAAAGCAATTGAAATAGGGAAATCTAACAATATAGATTTAAAAATTGCCGATAAGGAAATTGAGAAACAAACCGCTCTTAAAAAGACAGCTTTCCAGGCAGATCCGCTTAATGTTCAATATCAGGGAGGCCAATTCAACAGTGTTGATTTTGATCATAATATTTCGATTCAGCAATACTTTCCGATAGGAAAAATTACCAAAGCCAATCGACAATTACAAGAAGAACTGGTCAAGCTGGCTGAAAAGCGAAAAGCATTATCTGAATATGAAATAGAAAAAGCAATCACGCTGTCTTATTATCAATATCTATACGGTATTTCAATCCAAAAGCTGAATTCTGAACTGAATGATATTTATACCAAATTCCTCAAAAACGCAGAGCTTCGTTTCAAAACCGGAGAAAGTGGCAATATCGAGGTTATTAGTGCCAAGGCCAAGGTAAAAGAGATCGAAACGCAAAAAGAGCAGCTTAGTTACGATATGGCCATTTACCAAAAGCAATTTCAGTTTTTTGTTCAAACTAATGAAAATATAGTACCGGATACCAATACCACATTACTCTATTCTGATGTAAATGAGAAAGGAAAATCAAAAGCAGAGGGTCTGGTTACAGATTATTATAATCAGCAAATTTCGGTATATCAAAAAGAAGCCAATACGTTTAAAGCTATGCGTACGCCAAAATTAGGATTGGGATATTTTGCCCAAACCATCAATACAGAATCTTTGTTTCAGGGCTTTACGGCAGGGCTTCAAATTCCGTTATTTGGAGGAGTTAATACAGCCAAGGCACAGGCAGCTTCTATAAGTATTTCGCAGTCAGAGCTTGCATTAGATAAAAACAAACTGGCTTTGAATTTTCAAATGCAGGAATTACAGAACAATTTTGAAAAGCAAAAAAAGCATTGACCTATTATCAAAATGAAGGAACACAATATGCGGATCAGATTATAAAGTCGGCAGAAAAAAGTTATGCTAATGGTGATATGAGCTATTGGTCGTACATCAGTTTTTTGAATCAGGCCATTGACATTAAAAAACAGTATGCAGAAGCAGCACATTCCTTTAACCAAAGTGCTATCGAATTACAGTTTCCATCCCTTACAAATAAATAAATTCCGCAAAATGAAAAAATATAATATTTCAACAATAACAGCTAAAATCAATTTATTGATACTGGTTTTAAGTCTCTTTTTAATCACTTCCTGTCAGGATAAAAAAACCGAAGAAACACATGAAGAAGAAAAATCTGAAACGGAAGTAGCATTAACGGCTGATCAATTTAAAACCGTTGGAATCGAAACTGGTTTGGTTGAAGAGAGAAACCTGAACAAAATCATAAAAGCAAACGGTTATACAACGGTACCGCCACAAAATTCTGCAGAAGTAGCAACCTTAATTGGCGGAACGGTTAAAGATATTTTTGTTTTAGAAGGCACTTATGTCAACAAGGGAAAAGTTCTGGCAACCATTCAAAATCTGGAAGTAATCGAGATGCAGGAAGATTATCATTCTGCAACAGCAAATATTGAATATTTACAATTAGAATATAATCGCCAGAAAACACTGAGTGATGAGAATGTAAATCCACGGAAAATTTTTCAGGAAGTAAAATCAAAACTGGCAGCAGAGAGAGCAAGAGCACAGGCAGCAAAAAATAAACTCGAAACTTTGCATGTAAGCACCAAAGGCAATAGCTCACTTGTTCCTATCGTAGCACCTATTAGTGGTTATGTAGGCAAAATAAACATTGCAAAAGGAGCATTTGCAGAAACTGGACTGATTTTATTTGAAGTAGTAGATAACAGTCAGATGCACTTAGACTTAAATGTTTATGAAAAAGATCTGGGTTCTATTTCTGTTGGGCAGGTGATTGATTTTGTGTTAACGAATCAATCGAATAAATCTATTAAAGGAAAAATCTTCGGAATTAATAAATCTTTTTCGAATGAAAGTAAAACGGTAGCAGTACATGCAAAAATAGATCCTGCCAATGCAAAAGATTTAATTCCGGGAATGTATGTCTCGGCAAACATCAATATCACAAATGCAACTGTTCCCGCATTACCAAAAGATGCTATTGTTAGAAATGGTGATAAATATTTTGTTTATATTCAGGAACAAAATCACCTCAAGAAGAAAAGTGCGAACAAAGAAAAAGAACAGGATGAAATTCATTTTAAAGCTATTGAAGTTATTCCCGGAACAACAGATCTTGGTTTTACAGAGGTAAAATTTGTAGATGAAATACCTTCTGGTGCACGAATAGTTTTCAAGGGCGCTTTTTATTTATTATCAGCAATAAAAGGCGGTGGTGAACACGAGCATTAAACAAAATATATATATAAATAGATTTTAAAATACTTAACTTAGGCATTAAATGATTTTGATAAAAAATCCTAAAAAAGAGTTCAAAAATGGCACATGAACATATATATAACGAAGATGGGAAACAACTTTGTTGCGAATTAGAACAAAAAAACAATAAAAAATCGAATAAGAATACCGGATGCTGTGCTGCACATGAAGATCACAGCCATTTAGATGATGATGGGCACAATCATGAACATAATGCTGATGATAGCTTATTTAAGATGTTTTTGCCTGCTATTATATCCTTCATTTTGTTGATAATTGCCATTGTATTTGATAATTATTTTCCACAAAACTGGTTTAAAGGCTATTTGCGATTAGGCTGGTATATCATAGCTTATTTGCCTGTTGGAATTCCTGTTTTAAAAGAAGCATTTGAAAGTATAACAAAAGGCGAATTTTTCTCTGAATTTCTTTTGATGTGTATTGCTACACTTGGAGCATTTGCCATTGGTGAATATCCGGAAGGAGTCGCAGTAATGCTATTTTATACTATTGGCGAAGTTTTTCAGACTTTGGCAGTAAGCAGGGCAAAATCAAATATAAAAAGTTTGTTGGACCAACGTCCTGACGAAGTTAGTATTTTAGTGAATAATCTTGTACAAACCGTAAAAGCAGCAGATGTAAGTATTGGAACTATTATACAGCTTAAATCCGGGGAGAAACTAGGATTAGACGGAGAATTAATATCAGAGAAAGCATCGTTTAATACCGCCGCTCTAACAGGTGAAAGCAAGCCAGATACTAAAGTAAAAGGTGAAACCGTTTTGGCGGGTATGATAAACGGAACAACCATTGCTCAGGTAAAAGTAACTACTGCCTATAATGACAGTAAGCTTTCCAAAATATTAGAAATGGTTCAAAATGCAACAGCTCAAAAAGCACCAACGGAGCTATTCATCAGAAAATTTGCCAAAATCTATACACCAATAGTAGTTTTTCTAGCCATTGCCATTTGTTTATTGCCTTATTTTTTTGTGGCTAACTATGATTTTAATGATTGGTTATACCGGGCATTGGTCTTTCTGGTAATATCTTGCCCTTGTGCTTTAGTAATTAGTATTCCGCTTGGTTATTTTGGAGGAATTGGTGCAGCGAGTAAAAACGGGATATTGTTTAAGGGTAGTAACTTTTTGGACAGTATTGCCAATATCCAAAATGTAGTAATGGACAAAACAGGAACCATGACTGAAGGAGTTTTTATGGTTCAGGAAGTTATTATTTCAAATGAATTTGAAAGAGAAGAAATACTTAAAATGGTTAATGCTTTAGAAAGCCAAAGTACCCATCCAGTCGCTACTGCCATTCATAATCACGTAGGCGCAATTGATCCTTCCATTGAACTTAAAAATGTAGAAGAAATAGCAGGGCATGGATTAAAAGCTGAAATCAACGGAAAAGAACTTCATGTGGGCAATTTTAAATTGATGGACAAATTTAGCATTCCGTATGATATTGATCCAGATTCTATTGTTTACACCTTGATTGCCATTGCCTATGATAAAAAGTTTGCAGGATATTTAACTATTGCTGACTTGATTAAAGAGGATGCACAGCTAACTATCGATAAACTAAAATCGATGGGGGTTAAAACCACAATGCTAAGTGGGGATAAAAACACTGTAGTGCAGTTTGTTGCCAATAAACTAGGTATAAGTAATGCTTTTGGGGACTTATTGCCTGAAGATAAAGTAAATAAGGTTAATGAAATAAAAGCTAAAAATGAAACAGTAGCTTTTGTTGGTGATGGTGTTAATGATGCGCCGGTTGTGGCATTAAGTACAGTAGGAATTGCAATGGGCGGCTTAGGAAGTGATGCAACAATTGAAACAGCCGATGTTGTAATTCAGGATGATAAACCCAGTAAAATACCAATGGCAATCAATATAGGAAAGCAAACGCGCAAGATAGTCTGGCAAAACATTACGCTGGCTTTTGTTGTTAAAGGAATTGTTTTGATTCTGGGTGCGGGAGGCTTGGCTACGATGTGGGAAGCTGTATTTGCAGATGTTGGAGTGGCTTTATTGGCAATTTTAAATGCTGTGAGAATTCAGAAAATGAAATTTTAAATATATAAAGTTATAAAAAGCGCCATTGATTTGGCGCTTTTATTGTTTAATTGTTTTTCAGCCAAAGATTTACATCACTGGCTGAAACCATTAAATAACCTGTTTTTCATCAAAATTAAGTTCAACTTTCAGGCGTTCAATAAAATCTAAAATGATAACTGAATATCATTTTAACTGGCTGAATGTTGGGATAAGTAATTTGAAATATTGATGTTTTGCCAGCTGGCAATTATGTAATTATATAATTACTAATTGTAAGTACACTAATAGTAAAGTGTCGTAATTTTACTACTTAATTATTGTATGAACAGCATCCCCGTATCACAAATTGAATAAAAAAGTACTTGCAATTAAAATAAAAGTAAAGAAAATCAAGTTAAGAGTTTTATGAATTGAATAACCAACGATTATCTAATTTCCCCAGATAAAATAATCCGAAAATTATGCCAATACGATATTTTCCCTTAGATAATAGATCAACAGATAATAGATCAAACTTAAAAAAAATATGCTTCATTTTTGTTTTTTTATATTCAGTCAAATTGCGAGTAGTCAATGTGCTACACCAATTGTAGGATGTTCAAACACTAATTTATCCAATTTTGGAAGTGAGTCAAATAATGATGCTGCAACAATAGAATATGATAATTTCGTCTCGGGTTTTCATAGCACAGTTGTAAGAACTTCTGATGGTTCTTTCCAGATCTGGGGAGAAAAAATTGCAAATGACGGAACTACAGATGTATTAGCACCTCTAACGATAAATACATTAAACTTTCCGGCATTAACAGGTATCCCTCTCAAGGCTGCTTTGGGAAGTAATTCTACGGGTAATATTCAGGCTATTATTTTAGCAACAGATGGATTATATGCATGGTCAAAAGAAGGAATCGTTCTTAGCGCTGCAATTACCTCAAGCACAGCTTTTCAAAAACTCACTATAAATGGCAACTCAAATGGTCTGCCTACTGGTGTAAATCCCCAAGATGTTAAAATGATGTTTGCGACATACAAGACATTGGCCATAACAACTTGTAGTGGAGATGTGTGGGTACTTTCACAAACATCAACTGTAAGAGGTAATGGAGGAAGGGGAAATGCTGTTACGTGGTACAAAGTAACAACTTCGGATACCGGAAATCCATTTTTGACGGGTGTCGTTGCCTGTAGAGGAAATAACGATGGACTTATGGCATTGAAGTCAGACGGTACTATATATGTTTGGGGGAATAATGTCTTATTGGGAAATAACTCGCCTGTTATTCCAAGTCAAGCCAGGGCGATACAGATGACACTGCCTTTGAATGCAACTCCAAAAATGATTGGTTCGACTGGAAACGGGACAGCAAGATCGTACTATATTTTAGCAACAAACGGTAACTTATATAGTATGGGTGAAAATTCTAATAAGGAGCTGGGAGATTGGACGGTTACTGACAGATTATCGTGGGTACAACCCAGATATTCTTCTCCGACAGGTCCTGTGATGAATGATATTAAATGGTTTAGCCCGCAGGAACATGACGGTCAATATGGCGCCATAAATGTGATTAACAACAGTAAAAGTATTTACGCATTTGGTAATAATGGCTTGTTACTTGGAACTACAGGTTCCACTTCAAACCCTGTTATTCCTAATGGTTTAAATGGACAAGATCATATTCTGGCAGTAGAAACCGGGGGCACACCTCAATGATCGTTAAAGATTGTGAAGTTAAATTTGGATACGTCGGCCATAGATACCATGGAAGTATGGGCGATGGCAGTAATATAGATACAAATGAAATAAATTATACTTTTGCCACAGCTCCAGTACAAATTTGTGGTGTAGAGTCACTTCCTATTATTCAACCTGTTACTGCTGGAGCAGGACCTGGTATGAAATATTGCGTTAATGATCCTGTTTTATTAGATCCAACTCCTGCAGGAGGTAGATTAAGTATTCGTAGCGGTCCTGGAAACCTCACCGGAAATACGCTAAATTTTACCGCATCAGGTACTGTTGTGGTTCAATATTTAGTAACTACTTCTTGTGGAGGTACATCATTAGTCTTAAAAAGTTTTGAGACTGCAATTTGTCCGTTGGATTTGGAGATTACAAAAACAGTGGATAATCTTAATCCAAGTATCGGAAGTACTAGTATTTTTACAATAAATGCAAAAAATAATGGACCCTATAAGGCTACTGGAGTAATTGTAAATGATGTACTTCCATCGGGTTATGACTTTGTTAGTGCAAGCCCTTCTATCGGAACATGGTCATCACCAAACTGGAATATTGGTAACCTTGTCAACGGAGCAACTGCAACAATGTCAATTGTTGCAACAGTTAAAGCTTCAGGAATATATGCTAATAAAGCTACCATTACCGGGAATAATCCGGATACTAATATACCAAATAATACATCAACTGCCACACCAGTAGTGCAGAGTAATCTTTCGATATCGAAAACCATTAGCAATAACACGGTAAATATTGGAGATAACATTACATTTACCATCACTGCTTCCAATGCCGGACCAAGCGCTGCAACGGGAGTTTCGGTAATAGATGTTCTTCCTTCTGGTTACACTTTTGTCAGCGTAACGGCGTCAACAGGAACCTGGTCATCACCAAACTGGGATATTGGTAGTCTTGCTAACGGAGCTACTGCAACGCTGAATATCGTTGCAAGAGTAAATGCTACAGGTAATTATAACAATACAGCTACTATAACAGGAATTGAGCATGATCCAAACCTTGGAAATAATTCGAGCTCTGTCAATCCAAATATCAATCATGTGCCAGTTGCGGTTGATGATATTTACAGAGTTGCGGAAGATGTGACATTGACATTAACTCCCTTAAATCTTGATTCAGATCCTGATGGGAACACATTGAATGTTACGTCCATCAATGGAACCACTTTAACCGGCACGGCACAGTTAATTTCCGTAGCGAATGGAACAGTAAACATATCGGCTACAGGTGTGATTACTTTCACACCAGATCAAAACTTTAATTCCGCTACAACCATAAGTATTCCTTATGCAATAAGCGATGGAAATGGAGGAACCGCTACAGCAAACATGTATATTACCGTTACGGCTGTCAACGATAATCCCGTTGCAGTAGACGATATTTATACAATTACTGAAGATGGAACGGTAACATTGAACCCATTAAATCTTGATTCAGATCTTGAAGGCGACACGTTGGGTATAACGTCTATTAATGGAACGACATTAACAAGTGCAGCACAGGTTATTGCTGTATCGAACGGCACTATAAACATATCGGCTGCAGGCGTGATAACTTTTACACCAGATAAAAACTTTAATTCGACTACAGCCATAAACATTCCTTATGTCATAAGCGATGGTAATGGAGGAACTGCTACAGCAAACCAGCTTATTACGGTTACGGCTGTCAATGATAATCCGGTTGCAATAGACGATATTTATACAGTTGCAGAAGACGAAACGGCAACATTGAACCCATTAAATCTTGATTCAGATCTTGATGGTGATACATTGACTATCACTTCAATTAATGGAACAAGTTTAACAGGTTTTGATCAAGTGATAATTGTACCAAATGCGAAAGTAAAGATAATAGGAGGTGTGATTACTTTTACGCCGGATGCTAACTATAATTCGGCTACGCCCATCAGTTTTCCTTATATAATAAGCGATGGGAATGGTGGAACCGCGACAGCAAACCAACTCATTAGAGTTAGGGCTGTCAATGATAATCCGGTTGCAGCTGATCATGTAAATACAGCAATATTATCTACATCCGGCGCAACACCTATCGATAAATTAACGGCAACAGATGTTGATGGAACTATCGTTAGTTATACCATCTTAAGTTTACCAGTTCACGGTGTTTTGGCTTTATCAGGTGTTCCGGTAACAAAAAATCAGGTACTGACAACAGCGCAGGCAGCAATGCTCACTTATGATCCTAGTGGAACATTTGTTGGTAATGATACATTTATATTTACTGCAAGAGATAACCAGGGAGGCATAGACGCAAGTCCGGCAACGATAACTCTAGTAATTTCAGCAGCACTATTGGAGGCAGCAGGAGATCCTACATGGAATGCGGACGGTATTAATGGTTCATTAGAAATAGGGAATGTTTTGGATAATGACAAAATAAACGGTATTCCTGTTACTGCTTCGCAAGTGATAATAAAAGCTATAGATTCTCCTGTTGGAATTACTATTAACACTGATGGTACAATTGATGTAGCGCCAGGTACACAGGCAGGAAATTATACCTTCAACTATCAAATATGTGAAGTGGCTAATTTATCTAATTGCAGTACAGCAACAGTGCGTGTTTTTGTAGAAATTCCTGCTATTGCAATAGTTAAGAAAGCGGTTTTTAACGATGATAATGGAAATGGATATACAGAAGTGGGTGAAACTTTAACTTATAGCTTCGAAATAGCAAATAAAGGAAACTCTGATCTTGAAAACATAACAGTTACTGATCCTTTACCTGGAATTGCGATATTTGGTGGTCCGATCGATTTAGCTATTGGGCAAATGGATAATTCTTCCATTACAGGAACCTATGTTTTAACTCAGGCAGATCTGAATGCCGGGACTATAAGCAATCAGGCAATGGCATCAGGAAATAGTAAAAGCAGAATAATTGTTACTGACAAGTCAGATTTTAGCGATTTTAATGGTGAAAGACCAACTGTTTTAGAATTTGGTGATTGTCTGATCAAAATCTTTAACGCTGTTTCTGCAAATGGAGATCAAAATAACTCAAGATTCTATATTCAGGGTTTAGAATGTTATCCGGATAATACAGTGCAGATTTACAACCGTTTAGGAATTTTGGTATTCGAGAGAAATCATTATAATAACAACGACATCGCTTTTAGAGGCATATCAGAAGGAGCTTTTTCTAGTAAATACTCAAACGAATTAGAAGAAGGTACCTATTATTATATATTAAGATATAAGGACAAGCGATCTACTACACATGAAAAGGCTGGATATTTATATCTGAATAGGTAAATTATCTAAAACAAACGGGTTAATGTATTGTTTATTAGTATTCTAACCCGTTTGTTTGTTTTGTGTTATTTTGTCCTGCTATTTCCTAATACAGAAATTAAATTCTCAGTATTTACTGGGATTGTCAGGTCCAGAGGTACAAGAAAAGTAGTTATCTAAATAAAATAATAAAAAATAATTACAAGCAAATCCTATAAATTTTCAATGAATATATTTGTTCAATTTGTTGAAATATTTTCTAAGAACGCATTAATCCAGTAGTTGGAATAATTTACAAAAAATATTACTTGTTAGAGCTATAAAGTTTTTTAAACAATTGTAAAAAATACACATCCAAATTATTGTATGATAAATTTTAATTATTATTTTTATAAAAATTTTAACACGAAAAAGTATTTGTATTTTATGAAATACAATCAATTTAAACTAATCAATAATATTGGACTATTAGTGTTTTGTGATTATTTCCGTACTATATATTATTTTGACATCACATCCTCATTTTTAAGTTCATTTCTTAAACAAGAAGATTATTTTCTTTTTCTAAAATTACACTTTCATTAATTAAAAATTATTGCATTTTTAATAATAACCAAAAATATAAACTATCTCAATCACCAAACTATGACCAAAATTCTACTATTTTTTATTACCTTATTATCAATCAAAAGTTTATCTCAAAGTCAATTTACAAATCCACAAAATTCGGCACTTGAAAAAATAAATTCTCCTCAAGTGCATCTTTTAAAACAATTCGCTGATTATCCAGTTGAATTATCAAACGGTTTAGTTGATGTTTCATTACCTCTTTATGAAATAAATTTTGGAGACATTAAAATCCCTTTAAATCTAAAATTTCATGCTTCGGGTCTCAAAGCAAATGTTACTGAAAATGGTGTATTAGGTCTTAAATGGGTAATGAATATAGGCGGATTTATTAGTCGAGAAGTTAGAGGATATCCTGACGAAAGGAATGATCATAAACAAGGTATAGTCTCAGAAGGTTATGTTCCAGATTGGATCACTTTATACGGAGGTACCAATGACGAGGATTATCTCAATAATAATTATATTTTTCAAACTCAGGATCTGAGTCAAGTTGGTAGACCTGGTGTTTATGGTAAATATGAAGATACTGAATACGACATATTCACCTTCTCTTTGCCAAATGGGAAAAGTGGAAAATTTATATTAAACGACATAAATGGTAATAAAACTGCCGCATTTATGCCGTATCAGCCTTATAAAGTTAGAACTACTTCAGAATATCTTTATCGTAGCCGTTTATATATAACCTCTTTAGAGCTAACTGATGATTTAGGATATATATATCAATTTGGGAAGAGTGATTTAAATAATCAAAATTATGAACTTGATCAGGAATACTATTCTGTCACTTGCTGGGTGTTAAATTCAATTATGGCTCCTAACAAAAAGGATATTATCAAATTTGAATATACAAAAACATCTTTAAACGGAAATAGTCCATTGCCACCACTTATTATACATGACCAATTAACTACAGCAATGAATTATTTTTCAAATGATATGAACCTGTGTAGTAATTCTGTTTTGTATGACCTTATTGGTTGGGATTTACATAGAAATTATTTTGTAAAAAATTACAATATGCCTCCGTATAGTAATCAGGAAGCCTGTATTTTAACAAAACTAACATACAATGATTTAACTATTAATTTTAATTATGGACAAAATGTTCCTGACATCAATGGATTTCTGCTAAATAATATTGAAATTAAAAATAATATTGAAATTTTAAAAAAATAAAATTTGACATAATCAATCCTGGCGGTGAAAAGCCCAGTTATTTAAATTCTTTTGAAATTAAAGACAAAAATGACCAAATAATTGAAAAATATAAATTTGATTATTACAATCTGAATAAGCTTCCCCATGCAGAAAAATTAGCCAATAGTGGTGATTATTGGGGGTACTATAATTCTCAGATTGAAAATTTAATTTCAAAAGACACAGTAAATGTCGCATTTTCTAATCCTGTAGGCGGTTGCGTGGCAGGACCGGCAAACATGAGTTTTTCAAATGAGATAGGAATTAATAATAACCGTTTTAGTAATCCTGAGGATATGAAAATTGGAATGATAAAAACAATTACCTATCCAACAGGTGGAAAAAGCGAATTTGAATATGAAGGTAATAAAATTATGGCTTTATATAATGATGGTACCAACCCAATAAAAGATTGTGGAGGATTAAGAATTCAGAGAGTAATTGAAAAAGATAAAGATGGTACAGAAATAAAGAAAAAGGAATATACTTATGGTTCAAATGAAGATGGAATAGGACAAATACCTAGTTATCTTTATCCGGATCGATATTTTAAAAATGAATTCGAGGAAACAGCTACAGATTGGAAAGTTATAGACAATTTTATCATTTTCGGTGGCGCTCACGGTACTCCGTCATTCAGAAATCAATCGGCTAATGTAACCTATAAAACTAGGAGTTATAGTGGTTATTTTCCTTCTCGATATTATACTTTTTTAAACAAATTGGTATATTATGATAAAGTGACTGAATATATAGGTGATGTAGCAAACAATATAGGTAAAATTGAAAACTACTACTACAACAATATTCCCAAGATTTACGATTATAACTTTGATACTCGCCATTACACCTACAAAAGAAACAAATTTGCCATCGATCCATCTAATTTCTGGTCAGGAAATAATATAATTCAAAAAATTGAGTATAAAAGAGGTAACAATAACACGTATTTGAAAGTTAGAAAAACAAACTACGACTATGAAGAGTATATCGTAGATGAAATCTATGATACATCAATTTTTAAGTATAAAACTTTTTATGGACTTGAAGCAAACCAAGATCAAGACCGATCAAAATCTAGTTCTAATGCAATTGCCAAAGAGGAACTAGAACGCGTGCAATACGATGCAGGATCATTTTTTGGCTATAAGACACAAAAATATGCTATCGGTGTAGAAAATTTGAAAACTACGACCGAAGAATTATTTTTTGATGATGGAACAAGTATTGTTCAGACTATAACTAACAAATACGATATAAACAAGCCCTCATTTATAAAAGAGTCTTCGTTATTGAATTCTAAAGGCGAAAATCTTGTTCAGAAATTTCTGTATCCTTTTAACATCAATACAGGGATTTACAACCAGATGAATAATGCAAATGTCATTTCTCCTTTAGTTGAAAAAACAACTTTAAAAAATGAAAAAATAATTAACAGCACTGTGCTTACCTATAAAAAAAGCGATGCTAATTTTGTTCCTGACCAAAATTATATAACCGAATTAAGCACGCCGCTACCTCTGTTGCAGTTTTCTGTTTTTAACGGATTAAATAAAGATTCACATTATAGCCCAAATCCCGAAATCACTTATGATCTTTACGATGAAAAAGGGAATCCGACGCAAGTTACTCCTAGAGGAAAAACATCTGTATGCTATATCTGGGGATATGATAAAAAATACCCTATTGCCAAAATTGAAAATGCAAGCTTTTTAAGTGGCCAGGCAAACAGTATAACCCCTGCCCAGCAGACTCTTATTAATGATGCTGTTTCTGCTTCATTTGGAGAAACGAATTCTACCACGGAAAATAATCTTGTCAATAAATTAAGACTTTTGAGAGCGGGTTTCCCCAATGCTATGGTGACAACGTTTACTTATGATTCTTTAATAGGAATTACAAGCATGACTGATCCTAAAGAATTCACGACTTATTATGAGTATGATACCTATGGACGCTTGAAGCAGGTTAAGGATAAAGATAAAAAAATTCTTTCTGCCAATAAATACCACTTCACCAACTAAAAATAACCTCACAAATCAGGCACAGTACTATTGACACATGATGTCAGGAGCTGCGGCATGTTATTGTAAAATTTAAACTTTTAAAATGACACATAATAAGATAAAAAACACGTTGGTTTTTGTAGTTTTGGTGATGATTATTTTCTTTAACTCATCAAAAATTCAGGCACAGGTAACGGGCCAGTTGTATTTAGAAGGTCCCACGACTGTTCATTATGGGGATGTTGTTACCTATTATCTAAAAGATGCTATGGACAATTATACTCCTTCAATATCTCAATATTATAATTACAACTGGATGATAGTGGATGATGGTTCTGTTTTAACATATGTAAATGAAAGTTATCAACCGGATGCCGAAGTATATTGGGATGGAACACCAAATCAGGAAAAAGTATATGTTTTGTATCAAAGGCGGGATGAATCATATCAGTATTATGCAGAACTAAATGTTACTGTACTTCCAACCCCAGCAACTCCAGATACTCCAATTGTATTAAGTTCGGGATGCAATCAGGTTGTCCTGCAAAGAAACGACCCCCGGGAAATATAAGAACTAGCGGGCAGGATATTACCTGGTATTGGCAGACTACCCCATCAGGAACCAGTACGGCCAATTCCTCATCCACTATAACTGTAACATCGGGTACTGAATATTACCTGAGAGCCAGACGTGCAAATGGTATTTGGAGTGATGAATCGAGCAGTGTACAATATTTTGTTGGTGTTCCTGCCCCAACAATTTACAATGTAACACAACCTACTGTAACAACCCCAACCGGAAGCGTCACTTTGATAGGTCTTCCAGACTCTGGCACATGGGTTATCAATCCCGGAAATATTTCAGGAACAGGTGGATCAACAACCATAACGGGATTAAATCCTTCTACTACTTACAATTTTACAGTTACAAATGTTTCCGGATGTACGTCAAATGCTTCGGCAAATGTGGTCATTAATGCACAATCATCTATCTTAGATGCTCCTGTGTTGACTGATATCATACAGCCGGATTGTAATAACAGTAAAGGAAAATTCACAATTGTCAATTATAATTCTTCCTATAGTTATACTGTGATTCCATCAATGGATGTAAGTATATTAGGATCAGAGGTTTTAGCACCACAAGGCAGCTACACCATAAAAGCGACATCTGAATTTAATATTTCATCTCCTTTAACGTCTTTCACTATTAATTCACAGCCAGTTACACCTACTGCGCCAATTGTAGGTACAATAACACATCCTACTTTAAGTACTGCTACAGGAAGTGTTATTTTGACAGGTTTACCAAATGGCTGGAGAATAAATCCTGGTAATTTTATTGGTTCCGGTCCTGTTGCCAATATAACAGGACTGAAAGCTGGTATCGTGCATAATTTTACGGTAACGAATTACTCGGGATGCATCTCTCCAGCCTCTGCAGATGTTTTTATTAATTTGCAGCCTTTTAATTGTGATGGTATTAGCAATGAAGAGAGCTATGTTCATACTATTGTTCCTTTAATAGAAAGCACGGATATTAATGTGCTTGCTAACAATCAAAAACAGGAATCCATAACTTATTATGACGGCATAGGAAGGCCAAGACAGAAAATAGAGATACGAGCCGGGGGAATCAATAATGTTGACCTTATAACACATATAGGTTATGATGATTATGGAAGACAGGACAAGGAATATCTGCCTTATACTGATGGAAATAGCTGTGGTGCATTTAGAACAGCAGATATTGATTTAGCAACCAAAACTTATTATGCGAGTCATTTTCCGGCAGATATCAATCCGGCAGCATCGAATCCTTATTCTCAAAAAGATTTTGAGCCCTCACCGCTTAACCGCGTTCTGAAACAGGCAGCTCCAGGTAAAGACTGGATGATAGGTCAGGGGCATGAGATAAAAATGGATTATAAGACAAACGCTCCTGAGGAAGTACAACTGTTCGCAGTAGATTTTGTTATCGAAAATAATGTATATGTGCCCAAATTAAAAAAATCAGGGTCGTACGCTCAGACTATGCTCTCTAAAAACATTGTTTTTGATGAAAACTCTACGGCAAATCCTGTAACAAATTCTACAGAAGCGGAAGGGGCAACAGTAGAATTTAAAAACAAAGAAGGCCAAGTTGTTTTAAAAAGAACTTATGGAATTGTAGGAACAGAAACAACCAACAAAAAACATGATACGTATTATGTTTATGATGATTTTGGAAATCTGAGTTTTGTGATTCCTCCTAAGGCTGCTGATCTTCTTGATTCGGTAAATATAGACGATCATATAGAATCTTCTGCAGTTGTTGAGCCTGGCAGCCCTGCTTTAAATTTAGAAGCATCTAATTATATTAGATTAACTGACGGATTTCATGCCAAATCAGGCAGTACTTTTTCTGCGGTTATAGACAATGGCAGTCAAAGCACTTTAGATAATTTATGTTATCAATATCGATATGACGAAAGAAACAGATTGATTGAAAAGAAACTGCCTGGAAAAGATTGGGAATATATTATTTATAACAAACAAGACAAACCTATTTTGACTCAGGATGCTAACTTACGAACTGAAAACAAATGGCTCTTTACTAAATATGACGTTTTTGACAGAGTAGTATATACAGGTGAATATAAAAATACAGTAAAAACGACCCGTGCCTTAATACAGTCTTTTGCTGATGAAAATAATACACTTTTCGAGCAAAAACAAACTGCCAATACTATAAACAGTACAATTGTTTACTATAGTAATAATGCTTTCCCTAATATTAATGATGCTAATATTAATTTATTTACCATACATTATTACGACGATTATAACTTTGATGTTATGCCGACAGATATTTCTTCTCTGGGTGCTATTACAAATGTAAAAGGACTTTCGACAGGAAGTAGAATCCGCATTCTAAGTACTAATAACTGGATCACGGGCTGGAGTTATTATGATAACAAGAGCAGGCCTTTTTACAATTACAGCAAAAATGATTACTTAAATTCGACAAGCATCGTAAAGAGTGAATTTGACTTTCAGGGGAAAGTAAAACAAACAACATCAACAAATATTAAAAATAGTGTTACAACTACTATTGTTGATAAATATGAATATGATCAGGCAGGCAGACTGACCAGGCAGACTCAGTCTATAAATAGTGCGGTTGACCCAGAAGTTATTACGATTAACACCTATGATGAATTAGGCCAGTTAGTAAGCAAAGGAATTGGAAACAAAGCTTCGCAAAGCCGATTACAAACAGTAGATTACAAATACAATATTAGGGGTTGGCTTAAAAATATTAATGATATAAATGCTATGGGAAGTGATTTGTTCGCTTTTCAAATTAAATATAATGATATTGCCGATCCTAATAAAAAACTGTTTAACGGAAACATAAGCCAAACTTTCTGGAAAACAGCAAATGATGATTCCAGCATTAAAAACTATACCTATACATATGATAAGCTGAACAGGCTGAGAAATGCAGCTGATAATTTAAATAAGTTTAACGAAAGTCTTAGTTATGATAAAAATGGAAATATCATGCATCTGAACAGAAATGGAGAAATAGTTGGAGGAGGTACAGTTCCTAATATTAATATTCCTTCACATTTCGGCGAAATGGATAATCTTACTTATAGCTATGACAATGGCAATAAACTCCAAATTGTATCTGATTTAGGGAATAAAACATATGGATTTAAAGATGATTTTATAGGCTCAGGAGATGACCCATCGATAGATTATACCTATGATGCCAATGGAAATATGAAAACTGATACCAATAAAGGAATTACCTCCATAAGTTACAATCATTTGAATCTGCCTGATGAAATGACAATAAACGGCCAGAACATAAAATATTATTATGATGCGACAGGAACAAAACAGCAAAAGATTGTAAATGGCATAATAACTGATTATACAGGTAGTTTTATCTATGAAAATAGCCAACTGAAATTTTTCTCTCAACCTGAGGGGTACATCTCTTATAATTCAGGAGCTTTTGATTATATTTACCAATACAAAGACCATTTAGGTAACGTTCGTTTAAGTTATGATAAAGATCTTGTAATTCAGGAAGAAAACAACTATTACCCATTTGGATTAAAGCAAAAAGGATATAATTATGTTAATAATATAACTAAAGGAAATAGTACGGCGCAGAAGTATAAGTACAACGGCAAGGAACTGCAAGACGAACTGGGGCTGAACTCCTACGACTACGGAGCTAGAAATTATGATCCTGCACTCGGTCGATGGATGAATATTGATCCCTTAGCTGAAAAATCTCGTAAATTTAGTCCTTACACATATGCCCTTGATAATCCAGTGTATTTTATTGACCCAGATGGAATGATGGCTTATCCGCCTGTAGGATTTGATGCAAAAACGGGAACTGTACATTCAGATAAAGATGGAAGTTGGGTGTATGATTCTAAGACAACAACATGGTTTGGGATGTTTGGAGCTAAAAATATAGGTAATACTATAGAACTAGATAATGTAAATGTTGGAGGAAATAAAGATAATTATGTACCATCTGGTGAGTACGGACCTGCAATGCAACCATGGAGTGATGATAATCTATTTATGAATGGATTAAGTAATACATTTTTTGGAGTTGTTGGAACAGTTGGTGCAGTTACCGCAATACCTGAAACTGGTGGAGCCTCTGGACTTGCACTACCCTTTACAATTGGTGAAGTGTCAATTGGAATTAGTCAAATGGCTGATTCATTTAGTGAGAAGCCAAGTGATGTTCTTCATCAGTATAGTACTATTCCAGGACTTATAGCAGGACAAACAGGTAGCGAGTACGCTCCTTTTGTTGAGGGAATGGCAAGCTGGATACCTGGAACTATGGGAAAAGGAGGAAATGTAATGGGCACAGTTGATGCTTTGAAACAATTAAGTAGAGGAGAAAAAGCGGTAGAGAATGGAGCAAATACTGTTGATGCTTTTTTAGATGCAAATGCATTAATCCAAGGAGGAGTATCGGGATATGAAACAATAACAAAAGAATAAAAATGATTTTCAAATTAAGTCTTTCATCAATATCATTAAAACTTTTATTAATCGGTATAGTATTTAATTCCTTTTTTTCTTAGTTACCACAGGGTTTAATCTTATAGTTTATTTTATATCTTTTATTCTTATTGTGGGATTAGAAATTTTTATTTTTTTATGAAGCCTTTTTTATATAAAATTGTGATAATTGAAAATTCTATTTATTTTTACTATAGAAAGTTGTTAGTAAATAGCTATTGTAAAGAAATTAACCAAAAAGAGCTTAGTTTCTCATATAAACTCGAAATAGGTGCGCGAGGTATTGAATCTTATGAATTGAGATTTTATAAAAATGAGAAGAAAATAGTTGGAATAGGAAGAGGTTTTGATGGTTGGACACAAGAAACTTTAGATAATATTATTGAAGAATTCGAAAACTTAAATATTAATAAAATAGAATAAATGAAAACAAAAAATAAAATAATAATTCTAATTATAGCTTCTGTAATTGGAATATTCTATTCAATATACTTGTTATATAGCAAAAAGGGATATCTCACTACCAATGATTATATAGCTTTAAGTGTTACCTCTATATTTGTAATAGTATTGGAATATTATTTTATTAAAAAATGGAAAAAAGAAGAGAAAGATTAAGATTCAAAAAAATGGTTTCTGTCGCATATGGGAATAACTTTTATCTTTAGAATTTTAAACCCATCAAAAAATGAATACTAGTCATTGTTATCCAAAATACCCTTGTCTCGTCCTGAAAAAAGTTTACATATTTATACTTAATCCTAAAATAGATTTACAGTCATATTTTAGTCCTGCTATTGGTTTACAATAGTAGGGCTTTTTACATAATAATTCTTCCATAATTTTTCTGTTTTTATATTGTATTGATGTACCTGGTTTGGTGTAAGGTTACCTGTCTCGTCTTGAAAAAAATCACAAAATTATTCTGTCCTGTTATTTTCCGATGCAAAAATTAGCAAAAATATTCCCCAGCAATTCATCATTAGAAACCTGGCCTGTAATAAGCCCAAATTGGTATAAAGCTTCACGAATATCAAGAGCAATTAAGTCACTTGAAAGATTTGTTTCCAGACCGAATTTCACTTTTGTAATTTCATCCAGAGCTTTAAGTAAAGAATCGTAATGTCTTGTATTTGTTACGATAGTTTCATTATTTCGCAACGCTCCCGTATTTACAAAAGAAAGTAATTCATTCTTTAATTCGTCAACACCAATTTTTTCTTTAGCTGAAATCTTTAAAAGTTTCAAGTTTAAAGTTTCAAGTTTTTCATTGATAGTTTCAATTTCTTTTTCACTTAATAAATCCACCTTATTTACCACAACTAATATTGGTTTTAGAGGGTATTTATTTTTAACTTTTTCAATTTCTACAATATAGTCAGAACCTGAAACCTGAAACTTGAAACCATCAAACAAAAATATAACAACCTGCGCCTGATCAATTTTTTCGAAAGTTTTTTGATCCCGATGCTTTCTACAACATCTTTAGTTTCGCGAATTCCGGCTGTATCAATAAATCTAAAACCAATTCCGCCAATAACCAATTCATCTTCAATAGTGTCTCGGGTTGTTCCGGCAATATCAGAAACAATAGCGCGTTCTTCGTTTAATAAAGCGTTTAATAAAGTAGATTTCCCAACATTCGGTTCACCAACAATTGCAACCGGAATTCCATTTTTAATAACATTCCCAACAGCAAATGAATCGATTAAACGTTTTAAAACAAATTCAATTCTGTTTAATAATTCATAAAACTGGGTTCTGTCTGCAAATTCTACATCCTCTTCGGCAAAGTCTAATTCTAACTCAATTAAAGACGCAAAATTTAAAAGTTCTTCACGCAATTTGGCAATTTCATTACTAAAACCACCACGCATTTGCTGCATCGCAATTTGATGTGAAGCTTCATTATCAGATGAAATCAAATCGGCAACAGCCTCGGCTTGTGATAAATCCAGCTTTCCGTTCAGGAAAGCTCTCAATGTAAATTCTCCTGCATCGGCCATTCTACAGCCTTTTCTCAATAATAATTGAATAATTTGCTGCTGAATATAAGTTGATCCGTGACAGGATATTTCGATAGTATCTTCTCCGGTATAAGAATTGGGTCCTTTAAAAACAGAAACCAAAACTTCGTCCAGCGTTTTTACATCATCAACAATATGACCCAAATGCAGGGTATGTGTTTTTTGTTTGGTTAAATCTTTATTTTTAATCGATTTAAAAACCGAATTTCCAATAGTGATTGCTTCAGAACCTGAAATTCGGATTATAGCAATAGCCCCGGCTCCGGATGGTGTTGCCAATGCAACTATAGAATCTTGATTTATCATGGTGCAAAGGTATAAAAAAAGGCACAAATTTCCGAAACCGGAACTCATTCGCAAAAGCACTATTTACCCCATATCTTAATGTTAAAATACTGATAATTATCAGGGTGTTTTGTTTTTAGAATGATTAAATTTGAGAGAAGAACTTTATAAAACTGAAACAGAATGAAAAAGATATTATTTCCAACCGATTTTTCTGACGCAGCAACAAATGCGTTTGTACATGCATTAGAATTTGCAAAAATTGTGAATGCCGAGCTTATTTTGTTACATACTTTTGAGATTCCGGTATACGATAGCCAATTTTTCCCTGAAAATTATGCCACAGTTTACAGCTCCATAGAGTTGGCAAAATTTGAAATGTTCAAAGGTGAAATCCCAAAATTAAAAACTATTGCGGCCGAACGAAATTTGAGCGATATAGTGATAAAACACCGCCTGATGGATGGTGATTTATTATACAATTTGAAAAATGCCGTTGAAGAAGATCAAATTGATTTTGTAATTATGGGAACAACAGGTGCTTCTGACTGGACAAAATTCTTTCTCGGATCAAACACAAATTCTGTAATTTCCGGAGTTGATGTTCCTGTTTTATGCATTCCTGTTGATGCTAAATTCAAGAAAATTAAAACAATTGGATTTACAACCCGTTACCGTGAAAAAGATAAAAAAGAACTGAAAAAAGTATTGAAAATTGCCAAAAAAACAAATGCCAAAGTAAAAAGTTTATACGTTAAAACCTCAAATTCAGATGTTTCTGATGTTACCATTAAAGAATGGGAAAAAGAATTTGCCGGCGAAAACATTGAATTTCTAGTTTTACCGAGTGATGAAGTCAAAGAAACTATTCTTGATTTTATACTTTATAAAGACAT
This sequence comes from Flavobacterium sp. AC274, assembly GCF_979258275.1. Classification (NCBI taxonomy): domain Bacteria; kingdom Pseudomonadati; phylum Bacteroidota; class Flavobacteriia; order Flavobacteriales; family Flavobacteriaceae; genus Flavobacterium; species Flavobacterium sp. AC274. The sequence goes on from NZ_OZ409852.1 coordinate 3,329,540, forward strand.
AGATATATTGACGACCATAACGCATAAAAGATCTTTTTTTGAAAGTATTTTCGAATCCAGTTTTTCAAAAAAATAACCAAAGAGGTTTCAGTACCCGTTTTAATTATGCATGAAGATTAAATTCGGTCCATTTTTAATATTGATTTTATGATCTAAAACCTATATTTGTATTTCATCAAATCAATAAAATGAATTCATATCAAGACAAAGTTGCGCATTATTCGGAACTTCTTAATAAAATCAATAAAAGATACAATAGTTTAAGTTTACTAAGGCTTTTAAGCATTTTTGCTTGTTTGTTTCTGTTGTTTTATTACATCAAAACAAATGTAATCCTGTACGTTGCTTTTGCTTTTCTATCTTTTGTTGGTTTTATCTTTTTGATGAGAATTCATTCGCGTTTGTCTTTTCAAAAACAGCTTACAACGGCACTTTTAAAAATTAATAAAAATGAAATTTCTTTCTTAAAAGAGAAAAAATTCCTTTTGAAAACGGAATAGAATTCAATGATTTTCATCATCCTTATGCATACGATTTAGATATTTTTGGAGAACATTCCTTGTTTCAGAATCTAAACAGAACAGCGACTTTTATCGGTAAAAAAACATTGGCGAATAACTTGTTACAACAGTTTTCTAATGATACTATTTTAGAAAATCAGGAAGCCGTTAATGAGCTTAAAACAAAAATAGACTGGAGGCAGGAGTTTTTAGCTTTGGCAATGGTGAGCAATGATTCTAAAAACTCTTATGATTCTATAATTCATTGGAATTCATTTAAAAATAATACCTTATCTAAAATTTTACTTGCACTTTCAATTATTCTTCCAACTTTGTTTTTCGGAACGTTAATTGCCTATTTTATCACTTCAAAAACAATTTTATTATCGTATCTGACTTATATTTTTATAGCCAATATGATTGTTTTAGGAAGATCATTAAAACGAATTCAATCAGAAATTGCCAAAGCAGACAATGTTGATAAAATCATCAAACAATACAGTTTATTGGTGGAGAAAATTGAAACGGAAAAATTTCAGTCTAAAAAAATAATTGACTTGCAGCAAAAGCTTATTTTTAAAAATGCAACTGCAAGCAAACATCTAAAAGATTTATCAGAACTGTTTTCGAGAATGGATACAATTAGCAACTTTGTTACCGCTATTTTGTTCAACGGAACTTTTTTGTTTAATCTCCACGTTTTAAAAGCACTTTTAAAATGGAAAGAAAACTATTCTGATGAACTGGAAAAATGGATTGCTATTATTGGTGAATTTGAAGCTTTAAATAGCTTGGCGAATTTGGCATATAATAATTCTGATTTTGTTTTTCCGGAAATTAATTCTGAATACAAAATTGAATTTTCAGATTTGAGCCATCCTTTATTAAATCCTGCGACCAGAGTAGGGAATGACACTCATTTTTATCCGCAATCTTTCATGATTCTGACTGGTTCAAACATGTCCGGAAAAAGTACTTTCTTAAGAAGTTTAGGTATTAATATGGTTTTAGGCGGAATAGGTTCTGTTGTCTGTGCTTCAAAGGCTAACATTCATCCACTTCCAGTTTTAGTTTCAATGCGACTATCAGATTCTTTGGCGGATAGCGAATCGTATTTTTTTGCCGAAATAAAGCGTTTGAAACAAATTATGGATGCGCTTGAAGATAAACCGGCTTTTGTTTTATTAGATGAAATTTTAAGAGGAACAAATTCTGATGATAAACGTAACGGAACTATTGAAGTCGTAAAAAAGATTATTGTAAAAAAAGCAATAGGGGCGATCGCCACACATGATATCGAAGTTTGCTTAACAGCCAATGAATATCCTGCTACTTTAACGAACCAATGTTTTGAAGTCGAAATTCAAAATAATGAACTCCATTTTGATTATAAATTGCGTCCGGGTATTTGCAAAAACAAAAGCGCTACTTTTTTAATGCAGAAAATGGGAGTGATATAAGTTTAGATTTTAGAATGTAGAGTTTAGATTATTTTAAAGCTAATAATTTTGTTTCTTCAGGTGTATAATAATCTACAATTGAAAATGACTTTATACCCGTAATTTGTAATTCATCTAAAATATCAACTAAATTTTTAAAATTACATTTATTACTTGGTTTTATGATAACTGTAACACCAATCTGAGGTCTTCCCATATTTGCCGAATACTCATGAACTTTACGATTTTTATCTAATAGTTCTTGTCGAATTCCACTTTTCCCATATTTAATCTGTTTGGGCATTTGTATAGGAGATTCTAAAATTCCCATATAAGATATCATTTTATCGTTTTCGTCCAATAACAAAGTTAAAATACGATTTTCATCTGGTTTATTGCAACCAATATCATGAACTTCATCATAGCAATTAGGCAAGTAATAGTTCATCATTTTCGGTTTCGCCAACTCAATTGTTACCATAAAAAAGATAATCAATAAAAAAGAAACGCTAGCCATTGCCGTTAAATCAACTCGTGTATTTAACTTTTTACTTCTTACTTTTTTGGGTAGATTTTCCATAAATGATTAATTTTTTATGAAAGTTAATAATAAAATTGAAGCAAAACAGAGTTGGTTTTTAAAATATTTCAAAAATAATTTAATCTATTAAAGTCTTGTTTTACAGTATATTTTGAGGATTTTACAATAATATTTTATCTTTTTTATTTTTTTAGCAAAACCAAAACCATTGTTACGGCGTAAATGAGCTTATAACTTAAAATATTAATTATGAAAACTAGAAAATTTTTAGCCGTAGCAATCTTAACATTAGGATTTGGATTTGCATCTTTCGCACAAAAAACAGTAATGGTTGGTGGAGCAGCAATGTATCCAAATAAAAATATTGTTGAAAATGCAGTTAATTCAAAAGATCATACTACACTTGTTGCCGCTGTAAAAGCTGCAGGATTAGTAGAAACATTACAAAGTAAAGGACCATTCACCGTTTTTGCCCCAACAAATGCCGCGTTTGACAAATTGCCGGCTGGAACTGTTGAGACATTATTGAAACCAGAAAACATCAAAACATTACAAACTGTTTTAACTTATCATGTTGTTGCAGGAAAAATGAATGCATCTGATATTGCAAAAGCAATTAAAGCGGGTAAAGGAAAAGCTACTCTTAAAACTGTAAGTGGCGGAACTTTAACAGCCTGGATGGATGGAAAAGATTTATACATTAGCGACGAAAGCGGAAACAAAGCTAAAGTTACTATTGCAGATGTAAACCAATCTAATGGTGTAATTCATGTTGTAGATACAGTTTTACTGCCAAAAATGTAATAATTTTAAATTCCAAATTTAAAAAATTCCAAATCTCAATTTTTAAATTGGAATTTGGAATTTTTTATTCTGTAAAATTTCACAAAAGTAAATTGGAATTTGGATTTTAAAATATTGGAATTTAAAAGATCTATTTCTTAGCGGTTAATGTAGATCCTACAGAAGCAGCAACAACACAAAAAACAGCCAGAATTTCGTAAAAACTTAAGTTTTCCTGCAGAAAGATAAAAGCACAAATAGAGGCTGCTGCCGGTTCTAAACTCATTAAAATACTGAAAGTTCGTGGAGGAAGCTGACCCAAAGCTTTCATCTCCAAAGTAAACGGAATAGCACTCGACAGAAGAGCAAGCGCAACACCCATTCCGAAAAGTTTTGGAGTAAGATTTGCCAATCCGTTTTCGTAAAAACCGAATGGTAATATTAAAATCGCTGCAAATAACATTCCGGTAGAAACAGCCTGACCATCATTCATTATTCGGGATATTTTTCCGCCCAAAACAATATAAGCAGCCCAAAGACCTCCGGCGATAAGGGCAAACAAAACGCCCAGCGGATCGATTCTTTCATTTGACCATGGTGCAATTAAAACGATTCCTGCCGCGGCCAATAATATCCAACAATAGTCTATTAAACGTTTTGATCCAATTATGGCGACCAAAAGCGGTCCGATGAATTCTAAAGTCACCGCTAAACCAATTGGAATTCTTTCTATTGCTAAATAAAATATCAAATTCATGGATCCCAATGCTAAACCATACGGAACTACAATTTTCCATTGCTCACGTGTAATTGCTTTTAAATTTGGTCTGTAAGCCAATAATAAAATCAAAGCCGAAATCCCAATTCGTATAGATGCCGTTCCTGCTGCGCCTATTGTAGGGAAAAGGGTTTTAGCAATGGCTGCACCACACTGTACACTAATAATAGCTAAAAGTACCGCCGGAACAGGAGGAATGTTGAATTCTTTATTTTTCATGAAAATTATGATGAACGCAAACTTGTAGTAAGCTTAAGAAGATGTATTTTTCTAATTTATTCAAATAGAAAGCTGTGTTGAAAATAAATCAACATTTACAAAAATATTGGATTATAAACTATCCCAAAGCACGTTTCGTTACATAAGCACGGTAACCAATAATTGCCATTTGCCATTTTTTTGCTTTAGCAATATCCAAACCCTGCTTAGTGAAGCTTGGTAAAAGTAGTTTATTTATTTTGGCTAAAATTTTATACATGGTGGGTTAATTTTCGTCAAAGATATAAAAAAAGACTTTGCGTTTCGGCAAAGTCTTTTTGAGTTACAGGTTTAAGATTTTTTAGTTAAAATGGTATCTATTTTTTTCAGCATCTCTTTTGCATTATTATTGTCAGGTGCTAATTTTAATGATTTCAGGTAATTTTGCTTAGAAATTTCAAATTGTTTATCAGTAAAATAACTTTCTGCAAGGCTATCATAAGCATTTCCGGATTGTGGATTTTCTTTAGTATTTAATTCAAAAACTTTGATGGCGTCATTAATTCTTTTGCAAGTCATTAATGCATAACCAATGGTATTTAATCTTTCTTCAAAATTCCATTCAGGATGTTGTTTTTTGATAGCAATATAATTTTGTTCTGCTTTATTAAAATCCAGTTTTAAAAAATCGAAGGTTATTTTTTCATCTGTAATGGCATATTCGTCATATAAAGCCTGATCTACAATTCCGGCAACATGAGTAACAACCTGATCCTGAACACCAGAATATTTATGTCCGTTTGATAAAAAGATAACAGTCAAATTGTTCTTGGTAAATTTTCTGAAAGCAGTTTCATTTCCGCCACTAAATCCATAAGTAAAAATATTATTTACAGGATAAATTCCCCATCCATATCCAAAATTGTATTTGTTTTTAAATTGAAAAGGTTCCCACATAATGTGCTTTGTTTCGCTTTTTAAATAACTATTATTATCCAGGTTTTGATTCCATCGAATAAATTCCGTAAGAGAAATATTTATTCCATTTGAAGAATGAGAATCTTTGCCGCTGTCTGTAACACTTTTTTCATATGTATTGGTTTGCCTGTTAAAAAAGTATCTATAAGCACTATTTGGAAACACTTCTCCAAAGTTAGAAGAAAGATAAACACCCGATTTTACATTCGAAAATTGGTTTTGCAAAATATATTGATCAAACGTTAAACCAGTGATTTTTTCTATAATTTTTGCCAAAAACAAATAATTTGTCTGGTTATAACTGTATTGATTTCCGGTAGAAAATTCCATTGGCTTTTTTGCCAATAATTCTATTCTTTTATCATATGGTAATGTAATTGGTATGTCATCAAATTTTATAATATCTGGTAAACCAGAAGAATGAGTTAATAAATTCTTGACTTTTATGGTTTGCCATTCTTTGGGTAAATTGTCTAAATATGTAGAAATTTCATCTTCTAAAGATAATTTTCCGTTTTCTATAAGTTGAAAAATGCCAACATTCGTAATTAGTTTTGATGTCGAGAAAATTTTGAATATTGTATTTTGATCTACTGGTTTATTTTCTTCCAAAGAAGCTTTTCCATAATAGTTTTCATAAATAATTTTCCCATCTTTTATGACCGCCAAAGCTGCACCAGGAATTTCATTGATTGCTATTACATCCTTAATGTATGCATCTATTTTTTGTTTTGTAGTCGTTTCCTTTGTTTGACCAGAACAGAAATTAATAGTCAATAGGAGAGTTGATATAATAAAAGTTTCTTTCATTTTTAAGATTGTAAAAAGTTAATTTTATTTGGGATTTTTTTTTCTAAAGATTCAAATAGACATTTTATTCAATCTTCAAAAGCAAATTTTTATCTGGCCCATTTTCAACATTTAAAGCATTTTCAGGAGCTTCGATCCAACCCGTTTTATTGATAACAAATTTGAACATACGGATTTTGTCATTTTCAAATTGGCTTTTTGGAATTGAAATCTCAAAAGTATCTTTGTTTTTTCGAACCATTTGATACTTTTGATCCTTCGGGTTCCAATTGTCAAAAGAGCCGGCAATTGAAACACTTTTTACTAAACTAGCATCAAGCGCCTTATCATGCTGATAAGTAAAAACAACATTGTTGTTACTAATTTTATAACCGTAAATTTCTTTTTTGCTGTTTTCATTAATCAATAAATCGTGGGACAAGCTTACTATGGCATTTCCTAATGCATTTGCTGTTTTTTCATTACTGATATTTACAATAATAGAAATTCCTAAACCACGTTCAGGATAAGCCAAAAACATATTTTGTGTTCCAAAAGCTCCTCCGTGTTTCCAGCAGTTTTTTCCGTTGTCGTCAACTTGTATGCCATCCCAAAAATAACCGTTAAAATCACTATCAGAATTTGATAGATTTCTTTGAGATTCGAGAACTATTTTATTTTTTGTATTCAATTCAAAAGCAATAAATTTGGTTAAATCACCTAAAGTAGATTTTAAATATCCTGCCGCTCCCCAAAGATTATCAGACAGCATTGGCATTTGGATTTTACCGTTATATCCATTTGCAATAATGGTATTTTTATCAGGATGTAAAAATGTCGATGTCATATTGAGTTTAGACAGAATATTTTCTTTCAAAAGTGTTTCGTAACTTTTATGAAAGATATTCTCCAGCATATGCGCAGCCAATTGTACACTTCCATTACTATATTTAAATTTAGTTCCCGGTAAAGTATCCAGCTTTATTGTTTTTAAATCTTCAAAGAATTTTTCTCTCGAATAGGATTCATCCATTTTTTTGAAATCAAGATAACTGCTATCGCTTGGATTATTTCTGAATTTTGAATTATCCGGTAAATCTTTATTAAACCCGGTTCTAAATGAAACCAGATCTTTAATTTTAATTGGGTTTCCCTGATATTCCAAATTAGGATATGAACCTGTTATGTATTTTCTAATATCGTCATCCGGACTTATTTTTCCTTCTGTAATGGCTTGAGCCATTAATAATCCGGTAAATAATTTGGTTATCGAAGCAACTTCAAAAACGGTATTATTGGTAGCTTGATTTCCTTTTCCTTTATCTATTTCGCCATAATGTTTGGTAAATGTTTTACCATCTTTTACAATACCAATAGAAACGGAATTGGCTTTGGAATTTTCTAATAAAATTGTGGCATTTTTATCCATTGATGCCACAATTTCTTTTTCGGATAAGTTATTTAATTGTTTCTGTGCCAGACAAGATAAACAAGAACTTATCAGTACTATTAAAATTATTTTTTTCATTTGATTTCGACTTAATGTTCTATTTAACAGATTCGTGCTAGTTTATAATTAAAAGACTCTCGTATTAAATATTTGTTTCGTTTTTAAAGAAATATTGGGTTAAATTTTTTGAACAGAAAAATAAAAGCTAAAAAAAGAACCAGTGTTTTGTTCACTGGTTCCATATATTATTTATTTTAATTTTATTTCTATTACTTTTTTGATACAATGATCAATATTCAGTTTTGTTCCGTTCATTTCTTTCTGACTAAAACATAAATTTAAAATGAACAATATTGTTGCAATAAAAAATGTTTCTTTCATTTTAATAAATCTTATGATTTTTTATTTTTCTCAGCTTTTCTCATATCCCTTTCTTGCTGTCTCATATATTTTTCATAAGTTCTCATGCCTTTTTCATACTCTCCCATGTTTTTAGCATATTCGTCGCTGCTTGAGCCGTATGTTTTTTCTACGTACTGATTGAATTTTTCCATATCAGCATCAAACTTTTCCATAGCAAGATCATATTTTGCCATTTCTTTGTCATAAATGGCTTCACGTTTTGCCATGATTTCTTCTACTTGTTTTTCGTAAGCAGACATATCAGGTTCAAATGCTTCCATTTTTTTCTCGAATTCAGCCAATTCTTTTTCAAAAATTTTCATGGCTGCTTTATCGTTATGGTTGGTTGGCGCTTTTGGTGCTTTTGGCATTTTAGACATGTCAATAGGCGGAGCGGGAGGCATTGGCCCGTTTGGAAACACTGGCATTGTTGGCGGTGTCGGAGGTGTCGGAGAAGTTACTTCACCCACTTGATTTCTAATTTCTCTAATCTCAATCTTACGATTTTCAATACTTATTGGTTTATCAATTGCATCATCCGTAAGTATACCTATTTTATTAGAACCGTCATTCTCAACAGATACGACAATTCCACATTTTTTAATAGCTTGATCTCCTTCAATCTGAAGAGTTTGGGTTTCTTCATTTTCTTTTTTGATATCGATTCTAATAGATGTTAATTCTTCTTTTGAATTTCTTTTTACATTCGAAATAACAACATCAGCATCGTAGTTTTCCTTTAACTCTTCGGCGATTTCCTTTAGATCCTGATCTGTTGTATGTTTATTAATTTTGTAAACATCAACAGGATCTGTTTTCTCAACAACTTCTGTTTTTTCTTTACTTTCTTTTTCTTGTGCAATAACTTTGATTTGAAATAAAAATACAAAGGCTACAAGTGCCGGAATAATGGTGTAATACTTCCAATAATTCCATTTTTTTGATTGATTTTTGTTTAACATGACAATTCGTTTTTTGATTAATGATTGATAAAAATGATTGGTAATTGCAACACATGATTCGTGTGTTGTTATTTTTAAAAGCGTGTATTGATACGCTTTTTTGTCGGATATTTTTTTGGTGGCTTCGCTGTCGGCAATAAATTCAAGATTTTGTAAAATCGCTTTTTTGTACAGCCAGATGATTGGATTGAACCAAAAAAGGACACAAAAGATTCTCGAAATTAGAACGTCAATAGTATGATTTTGATCACTATGCACTTTTTCATGTTCCAGAATATTCTCTAATTCAGATTCGCTGTACATTGATGAGTTGTACACGATATAATCGAAATAAGAAAAAGGCGCAATATTTTCTTTGATGTCAATAAATTTAAAATCAGCTTGTTGTTGTACTTTTTTACCTTTTAAAACCGAATTTAAACTATAAAAATCAAGAGCAAACTTTAGCATAAAAGCCAAAAATCCAATGGCATAAATAGCAAGAGATACTAAATTCCAGTCTATCACAAATGATTCTTTTTCAATACTTTGTGGAACGTAAGTTGGTGAATAGTTAAAATTTGGCAGTGGAGTAGGATCAACCCAGACAACTTTGGTGTAAACTAAAAAGGGCAATGCAACCGAAGTTATCAAACCAATTAGTAAAAACCATCTGTTACTATTAAAGAATGTTTCCTTGCGTAATAAAAAATGATAAGCAAGATAAAACAATATTAATAATCCACTTGATTTTGCGACAAATATGAAAAGTGCTTCCATAAAAAGGTTATTTTATTTTGGTTGATTTTTTTCTTACTTTTCTTTAGGATTTTCGATCATATTAAGGATTTCTCTTAATTCATCAGCAGAAATTTTTTCTTCCTTAGCAAAAAACGAAACCATACTTTTGTAAGAGCTATTAAAATAGTTGTCGATTGCAGTACTCATAAATCCTTTTCTGTAATCTTCAATACTCACAATTGGATAATATTGATGTGTGTTTCCAAAAGCATTATGCGCCACATATCCCTTTTCTTCCAAATTACGCACAATTGTCGAAAGTGTGTTATAATGTGGTTGATCTTCAGTAATTTCTGCCTGAACCTCTTTTACAAAAGCTTTTTTAAGCTTCCATAAAATGTGCATGATCTCTTCTTCCTTATTGGTTAACTTTTGCATGTTTTCTAATTTTAATTCAAACCTACAACTATTTTTTTAGTTACACAACTATAAATTTAGTTATTTAACTAAAAAATACGTTTGATTATGTTTTAAGTATAGGAAATACGAGTTTAATTGATTGATTTTCAATGTTTAATGAGATTTTACCGCAAAGTACGCAAAGTTTCTATTTGAAAGTGTTTTTATAAAATAAAAAAAGTTCGCAAAGCTTTGTATTGAAAAAGCTTTGCGAACTTTGTGTTTATAAACACATCACCTTAAAAATAACTTAGCGAACTTTGCGTAAATCTTCGCGCACTTTGCGGTAAAATCCCACAAAGCATTGTCTTTTAACATATTCTATAAAAAATAAACTTAACGCATTGCGGTAAAATCACACAAACCAGTATTTAATTAATTTTCTCGTCTACTAAAGCTTTCCTAATCCAGAAACAACAAAAAGTAGCAACAACACCAATACAAGCCATAAACAACCAATTGATTTGATAACCCAAACGAGAAATTATTTCGAAACCAACTTTTGAACTTACGATATGAGCCAAACTAAAGCTCATAGTATAAAGTGCCATATATCGACCTTCCTGACCACGTGGAGCACGACTTAAAGCAAAAGCATTCGAAAAAGGAAATGTTAGAATTTCTCCAATCGAAATACAAATCATACTAATAACCAGAATACCAGCCCATACATTAATAAGTAGTAAAAAGAAACTCAAAGCCATAATAAACGATCCCAGGATAATGATTTTAATTTTAGGGAAAGCTTTTCTCTCCATAAAACCAACAGTTGGCATTTCAAGAGCAAAGATCAAGAGTCCGTTTAAAGTCATTAATAATCCTGTTTGAAATTCGCTTAAGCCAAACTTTTCATTATGATATAAAGGTAAAGTCGTAAATAATTGAAAGAAAATCATTGCCGTAATAAAACTCACAAACAAGAAAACCCAAAAGATACGATCGTGAAAAACCGATTTAATTTCTGTCGAAATTTCCATTTTATCACCGTGGTTTACTTTTTTCTTTTCCTTAACCAATAAAGCAAAAATGGAAATCGAAATGATACAAGATGCACCATCAACCCAAAAAAGCCCCTGATAACCAATTCCCATTATAATCAAACCTCCCAAAGCAGGTCCTGCAGCAAAACCAAGATTTACTGCTAAACGTACCAAAGTCAATGCGCGGGTACGATTTTCGGGTTTTGCATAAGCGCCCAAAGAAACAAACATTGCAGGTCGAAACATGTCTGCAATAGTCATTAAAACAAACATAGCACCGCATAGCGCCCAAAATGTGGTAATATATTGTACAAGAAATAGCGAAACCCCACTTGTAAATAAACTAAATATCATGATTTTATAAAACCCGATTTTATCTGATAGTTTTCCTCCTAACCACGAACCTAACATCGATCCTAATCCAAAAGAAACCATAATCCAACCCACCTGATTGTAAGTAAAATGTAAATCTTCCTTTAAATATTTTGACAAAAAAGGAAGTACCATTGTACCGGCACGATTAATAAAAGTGATCAGGGTAAGAATCCAAATTTCTCTTGAAAATCCTCTAAAATTATTGATGTAGTGGGTAAAAGCAGTTCTGAGCATTATAAATATGTATTTGCAACAAAGTTAGGAAACTTTGTCACTTCCTGCGGTTGGTGCTTTGTTACTTTTAAACTATTTTTGCATAAAATTTCAAAGATGAAAAATGTAATTTCTTTTTTAGTATTGTTACTGGTTAATTTTTGTTTCGGTCAGAAAAAATTTGATCAGAAAGAAACAGAAAAATTTCAGAAAACAATAAACTCAGAATATGCTGATCCTAAGACTAGTCCGCTTATGGAAGAAGATTTAAAGACTTTTAAAGCTTTAGATTTTTATCCTATAGATGCAAAATATTTTGTGAATGCAAAGTTTGTAAAAGCAAAGAATGAAAAAGTCTTTGAGATGAAAACTACAGGAACAAGAACTCCACAATATATTAAATACGGAACTTTGTATTTTACCTTAAACGGTGTTGCCCTGCAATTGAACGTTTACAGAAATATCGAACTTTCTAAAACGGCAGCATACAAAGATCATTTGTTTTTACCATTTTCTGACTTAACAAGCGGTAAAGAAAGTTATATAGGAGGAAGATATATTGATTTGAAAATTCCGAAGGGAAATACAATTGCAGTCGATTTTAACCAGGCTTATAATCCGTATTGTGCTTATAATCACAAGTATTCATGTCCATTGGTTCCTTTAGAAAATGATTTGAAAGTAGAAGTTAAAGCCGGAGTTAAAACATTTCATTAATGGAATTCTTTAATTTTCATACGCATCAATTTACAAACCAGCCTGATATTTTAGAACTGGTTAATCAATATCCGCAGGAATTTAATGCTGCAATTCCGTTTTATTCTGTCGGAATTCACCCCTGGTATATTGTACGAGACAGAGTTGATGCCGATTTGAAAATTATTGAAGAGAAATTGCAAACCAACAATTGTCTGGCTATTGGCGAATGTGGTTTGGATAAACGAATTGATATTCCGTTACAAGAGCAGATTATAGTTTTTAAAAAACAATTGGCTTTAGCCGAAAAATATAAGAAACCCGTTGTAATTCATTGTGTTGCGGCTTTTCAGGAAATAACCGCGATCAAGAAAGAAATGAAAATTTCAGTTCCGATGATTGTGCATGGTTTTTCAAAAAATGCCCAAACTGCAAATCAGCTTATTAAGGATGGATTTTATCTTTCGTTTGGAAAATATTTATTGAGAAATCCGGAATTGAAAACGGTTTTCGAACAAATTCCAAACGATCGTTTTTTTCTGGAAACTGATACGGTAGAGGAAAGTATCAAACAGGTTTACAATTTAGCAGCAGATTATAAAAATATAAGAATTAATGAGTTACAAGATATTATCTCAGTTAATTTTAAAACAGTATTTCAGAATGAAGCTTTGTCAAAGTTTTAAACTTTGACAAAGCTGAGCACAAGTACGGAACTTGAAACCTGAAACAAAGAAAACAAACATAAAGAAATAAACAAAAGAATTTTATATGGCAGAGTGGACAGAAAGAGCCGAGCTTTTATTTACAAAAGAAGGATTACAGAACTTGCAAAACTCGAATGTTTTAGTAGTTGGTTTAGGAGGAGTTGGCTCATTTGCAGCAGAATTTTTGGCAAGAGCAGGAGTAGGGAGTATGACAATTGTAGATGGCGATGTAGTTGATATAACCAATATAAACAGACAATTGCCGGCATTGCATTCGACAGTTGGTGAGCCAAAAATAAAAATTGTTGGCGATCGATTGATGGATATTAATCCGGAATTGAAACTAACTCGTATACAGGAATTTTTATCTCCTGAACGTGCTTTTGAGATTGTTTCTCCAGAATTTGATTATGTTTTGGATTGTATTGACAGTATCACACCAAAATTAAATTTGATTATTGCAGCCAAACGCAAAAGAGTTAAAATCATAAGCAGTATGGGTGCTGGTGGAAAAATGCTGGCTTCGAAAGTAAAAGTGAGTGATATTTCTAAAACAATAAACTGCTATTTTTCTAAAACTATCAGAAAACGTTTGAAAGAAGTCAAAATCAACAAATTAAAAGTGGTTTTCTCTTCTGAAATTCAAGACGAAAAAAGCTTAAAATTAACCGACGGAAAAAACTTCAAAAAGTCATTTTACGGAACAAACAGTTATATGCCAGGATTATTCGGACTTCACGCTGCCGAAACCGTAATTAGATATTTGCTGAAAAAATAGATACTAAGATGCTAAGGTTCTAAGCTGCTAAGATTTTAAACTTAGCTAAAAAACTTAGAACCTCAGTATCTCAGAATCTTAGTTCCTCAGAACCTTAGAAACTTAAAAAAGAAATGATAAAAACAGTAATATTTGATATGGACGGTGTAATTGTCGATACAGAACCCGTTCATCGTTATGCTTATTATAAACAATTTACAGAATTGAATATCGAAGTAACCGAAGAAATGTATACTTCGTTTACTGGGTTTTCGACCCGAAATACTTTTCAAACCTTAAAAGGCTTTTTCCCAACGATTGAACATGAAGTTGAAGATTTGATTCAGAGAAAAAGGAATATTTTTAATGATGCTTTTGATACCAAAGAAGATTTGTATCTGTTAGAAGGTGTGGAAGATTTAATCAAAGATCTGTATGCCAATGGAATACAGTTGGTATTAGCTTCATCAGCATCAAAAGTAACGATTGATCGTGTTTTTACAAGATTTAATTTGCATCCCTATTTTACACATATTGTAAGTGGAGAAGATTTTCCTCAATCAAAACCTAATCCGGCCATTTTTCTTCATGCAGCATCATTGTCTGTGGCGCCGGCAGAAAATTGTATTGTAATTGAAGACAGCACAAACGGAGTGAAAGCGGCAAAAGCAGCAAACTTGTTTTGTGTAGGTTATAACAGCCATCATTCTAAAATGCAGGATTTATCTGCTGCTGATTTAATTATCAACCATTTTAATGAATTAAACGCACAAAAAATATCACAGCTAGGCGCTTGAATTATATAATATTTAACATTTGTTCGCTAATTGAATTTGTAAATTTGGGCAAAACAAAATAAACAAGAAATGAAAAAACTACTTATTGCATTAGCCATTATTTTGGCTCCTTTTGCTACAGAAGCACAAATAAAAACACCACAAGCGAGTCCGAAAGGTTATATAAAACAAACTGTAGGTTTAACTGATGTTGAAGTTACGTATTCAAGACCAGGTGCCAGAGGAAGAGCTGTATTTGGAAATTTAGTTCCGTTTGGTAAATTATGGAGAACAGGGGCTAACGAAAATACAATCATTAATTTTAGCGATGATGTTATTATTGATGGTAAAACATTAAAAAAGGGAAAATATGCAATATATACAATTCCTAAAATCGAAAGCTGGGAAGTGATTTTTTATCTTTCTACAGATAACTGGGGATTACCTGAAAATTGGAATGAATCGTATGTTGTTTTAAGAACCACTGTAAAAGAAGATGCTTTACCAACTCCAGTTGAGACATTTACAATTGGAATTAATGGTTTAGATCCAAACTTCGGATATTTAGAAATGGCTTGGGAAAACTCTCATGTTGCTTTAAAATTTGAAGTTCCAACTGCAAAAAATGCGATTGCAAGTATTGAAAAAACTTTAGGCGGACCAACAGCAAATGATTATTTTGCTGCATCTCAATATTTATTTCAATCAAACGGAAATATCGAAACGGCAAGAACTTATGTAGATAAATCTCTAGATATGAGTACTGAAAAACCTTATTTTATTTTAAGATTAAAATCGTTGATCCAGGCAAAACAAGGAGATAAAAAAGGTGCCGTTGAAACTGCAAAAGCTTCATTGGCTGCTGCCGAAACTGCTAATAATCAGGATTACGTAAAATTAAATAAAGATAGTATTGCGGAGTGGAGCAGATAATGCTTTAAAATTCCAATCCCGAAGTTTCGGGATAAATCCCAAATTCCAAAAGCTTTGACTTTGGAATTTGGGATTTTTTTGCGTCTTTTTTTAATTAGAAAACGTTCTTTTTTTGTCATTTCGTTCGAAATGACAGTATTAATCTATTTAAAAATAAATAGACAGACTTGTCTGTTTGTATTGAATTTTCCATACATTTGTATTTCTAATTCATCACACAAATGTTACCCAAAGAACGAATTTTAGACAAAGCTTTTGTTTTATTTCACAAACAAGGATATAATGCCACTGGTATCAATCAGATTATTGAAGAGGCGAAAGTGGCAAAAGCAAGCTTCTATCAACACTTTAAATCAAAAGAAGATTTGTGTGTTGCTTTTTTAAATCAGCGTCATGAATACTGGTTTAATGAATTGGAAAATTTCACCTTAAACACAGAAGATCCAAAATTAAAAATTCAGGCTTCGTTTGGTTTTTTGATTTATATGAATAAGAAAGAAAATTTTAGAGGCTGTAGTTTTTTAAACCTGCTTTCTGAAATTCCTTCTGATAATACAAAAGTGCTCAATGTAATTCAAAGTCATAAATCAGACTTGCGGAATTATTTTAAGAATCTTATCCATAACGATCTTATTGCAGACCATGTTTATTTGCTTTTTGAAAGCTGTATTATCGAAAGTCAGTTATTTAAATCAAACGATCTTATAGAACAATCTAAAAAAATAATTAAAACTTTAATTTTATAAAAATGGAACAGAAACTACCATTGCCACCTTTCACATACGAAACGGCATTAGAAAAAATTCAATTGGCGGAAGATGCCTGGAATAGCCAGGATCCGGAACGTGTTTCAAAAGCTTATACTATTGATAGTGAGTGGCGAAACAGAGACCAGTTTGTAAATGGGAGAGAGGAAATCGTTTCCTTTCTGACTCAAAAATGGAATAAAGAAAGAAACTATAAACTAAAAAAAGAATATTGGGCACATACAGAAAATCGAATTGCGGTTCGTTTTGAGTACGAATACCAAAATCTTGACGGAAATTGGTTTAGAGCATACGGAAATGAAAATTGGGAATTTGATTCAAACGGATTAATGCAAAAAAGATTTGCCAGTATAAACGATCTTGCTATTAAAGAAGAAGACAGAAAACTGAAATAATAAACTAATTCATGCTCGGTGGTTCCGGAATCTTGATAGTTCGCTTCGTTTTTTTGACAATTAATAAATAAAAAGTAATTCCGCCCAAAACAATAAGCAAAGCGATCTCAAGCTGGCCTAGACTGTTATTGTCATTATACATAGCATTTGCGCTGGCTAATTTTACTTTTCCTTCTGTAATTTGAATTTGGGATAATTGTTCTAAAGTTTTTAAAGCTTTTTCGCTTGATTTTGCAATTTGATCCCAATTTTTATTTTGGGTTTGCTTATTAATTGTATTACAAGAATTTAGAAAATTTTGGAAAAATATTCTTTCTGTTGGTGTCAAAACTGTTTTTTCGTATAATTGGTCTATCGAATGAATTACTTTTAATGTGCTAATAATTTCATCTGTTTTAATAGTATCGCTCAGGTTCAATTTCTCTGCTTCGGCTTTTATAAAATGAAGTTCTTTTGAATATTGAAAAATATAATGTGCCACCACCAAACGATCTTTATAAATCCCATTGATATTTTCATTTACCTTTTTAGAGTTTTGCAGCGTATTGAAATTGCTTAAAATAATAATCAGCATCACAATCAGCAAAATGAAAGCAGCTTTGGTTTTATTGCTGATTTTATGTAGGTCTTTCATTTTGTTTAAGGTTTGATTTATAAATATTTAATTCTATGTATTTTTTTAAAATATAACAGCATGTAAAATCCGAATTATTTTATAGAATTTAATCCAAGCATTTTGTTATCTGTTAACTCTATATTTTTAATAGATGCCAATGGAGCTATTTCTATGGTTTTACTTCCTTTGCTTATGTAGAAATAATATAATGAGTTTGTATTTATCAAATAAATTTCCTCCGATTCTCCGCTGTTATAGTTTAATTTATAGTTGTATTTTATCTTATCATTTTTAATTTTTTTTGATGTAAAATATCCTCCCGCAACCCCATAACCAAGAAAAAAAGAGCATAAAAAAATTGCCAGAGATTTTATTGCGATACTATTGAAATAACTTTTAGTTTCATTTATTGACAAACCTTCTGTAGATTTTAATTCAAATGCTTTTTGTACGAATCTAATATTATTATATTTTAATAATAGTGAGGGCAAATAATAATGCAAACCAAATAATAGAATTATGGCGGTTAAGATTATAGGATTTGAAGTAAATTCAGCAATTGGACTCATTAAAATATCCATTATTGTAGAATATTTTAAAATGTTTATTCCTAATTGATAATAAAAAAAACTGTCCTTCAATATCCCCATTATTACAAGGAAGATATAACCTAGCGGAAGTAATTTCTCTATATCATCTGAAAATTTCATTTACTAATTTTATAGTTAAATTACTCTAGTAACTAATTTTGAATTGATAATCAGTATTTTAAACTCTTTATTTGTTTAAGGGCTAGATTTTGGAAATACTAAAATAGTCTTTTTATTACAATTATGATACAATTATTTACTTATAAAATTAAGTATATGACGGAGTGTTTCTTCCTGTTGTTTTTCACGGGAAATTGTTGCAGAATCATCTCCCAATTGAAAATCATAATAGCCAAATTGTCCGTGATTGGCACCTTTAATTTTTACAAATTTTGTATTTGCAGGAAGTTTAGATTTATTCTTAAAAATTGTTTTTTCATCGGCAACACCGTCATTTGAACCGTATATCTTCAATATGGGAATTTTACTTTCTGCCAATGAAATATCTCGCGGATGTGTTGTTCCAATCAAAATCAGTTTTTGAATTAAATCCGGATTTTCTCTTACAAACTGAGCAGCCATCTTTCCGCCTTGCGAATGTCCCGATAAAATATAGGTTTTGGTTTTATCGGCAAATAAATCAAGCTGTTTTGGAATTTCATAACCTTTCGTAGCTAATCTCCAGGGCATTTTTATCAGATAAACTTTGATTCCGTTTTCTGAAATTTTTCTGCATAATGGCACATACGCTTTTGGATCGACCATTGCGCCGGGATAGAAAATAAAGATTTTATCAAATTTCTGCTTTGGTTCAAACAGAAAATAATCATCGCTGTCTTTTACTGATATTTTAGAACTGCTTTCGAAATAGGAATCTGGAACATCTTTAGCCTGATAAGAATAAAACAACCAAATCGTAAACAAAATAGCAATGGTAAACCATACTCTTTTTAATATTTTTAGGATTTGTCTTTTATTCTTCATTTAAGGAAATGATTTAGAGAAACATTTTGTTATGTTTTAGACTATCCCAATTTTAATGGAAGTTCTGAACCAAATTAAAGAAATTAAATTAAATTTTAATAAAATAATCTTCTTCTTATACAGTAAAGTTTAAAGTATAATTTTCTAAAACTATTTTTTTGTTGCAATTTAAACTTTTCACCTTCTTTATAACCAAAAGGAAATGTTGGGCTTTTAATACCAAATGGTGCAGATCTGGCATCGTTATAATAAAGTTCATCTTCATTCTCACTATATCTTCCGGCGCAGAAAAGGTTAAAGGTTGTACTTTTCCTATTTGATTTAAGAACGTTTATGTCAATCCATATTGGAATTTTATTTTTTCTGTAAAGTAAATCCACAACTTCATAATCAGTTAAATTTAATTTTATTATTCCTTCGTCTTCTGGATAAATATCAAATTGACTAATGTCTCCGTTAGTATTTGCTGGAGTAAAAATTATATTATACTTAAAATCAGTAGTCAGTTTATCTTTAATATAACGTTCAGCAAATTCGAAAGCAATTAAACTGGCATCTTTTAAACGGAATAAAAAATCTTCTTTTGTCATTTAACAATATTTTCAATATCTCGAAATTGTGTAATTTGATAATTGTATTTACTCCAAAACCACTTCCTCAGCATCCGGTTTGTCTCTAAAAAGCAAAAACTGCAGCAGCAATGCCAGTAATATCGTCAAAATCGCCCCAATAAAATTCAGCCATAAATAACCTAATTTTTCCTGACGGTAAATCAGGAAATAATAAATAACAAAAATGGTGGTCTGGCTTATTACAGCACTACAAAACATAGCTTTTGCTCGTACACGGCGCAAATAAAATCCAACCAAAAAGATTCCTAAAACAGTTCCGTAAAAGATTGAACCAATAATATTTACAAGCTGAATTAAATTCTCAAACAAAGTTCCCACACAGGCAAAAAGTATGGCTACAATTCCCCAGAAAAGGGTAAAGAATTTGGTTGCATTCAAATAATGTTTCTCTGATTTTTCGGTTTTCAGATTTCGTTTGTAAATGTCAATTGCTGTTGTAGAAGCCAATGCATTTAAACCTGAGGCCGTTGATGACATTGCTGCCGAAAGAATTACAGCTAATAATAAACCAATTAAACCTTTTGGTAAATAATGTAAAATGAAATGAAAAAACACATAATCTTTATCATTGGTTTCACTATTACTATCGGCTTTTGAAATAATTTCTTTGGCACGGTCGCGTAAATCTTTTTCTTTATTGGATAAAGCAACTAACTCTTTACGTAAAATTGGATTGTCATAATCCTGATTCAACTGATCAATATACAATAAATTGATTACTTTTTTATCTTCAGAAAGTTTACTTAATTTCTTTTCTAAGGCATGATATTCTTCTTTAAAAGCCGATTTTTCAATGACAATTTTGTTATTCGGATTAAAATTTAACGGAACCGGATTGAATTGAAAAAACACGAAAACCATAACTCCGGTTAACAGAATAAAGAATTGCATGGGAACTTTTAAAAGTCCGTTCATTATTAATCCCATTTGGCTTTCGCGAATCGATTTTCCTGATAAATAACGACCAACCTGCGATTGATCTGTTCCAAAATAGGCAAGGGCTAAGAAAAATCCGCCTGTTATACCGCTCCAAAATGTATATTTTTCTTCGGGATCAAAAGAGAAGTCTACAATATTCATTTTATCATTTGCACCGGCAATATGCATTGCACTGTTAAAAGTCATATCGTTTGGCAAATAATGCAAAATCAGGAAAAACGTGATAAACATTCCGGACATAATTACAAACATTTGCTGTTTCTGGGTTACGTTTACAGCTTTTGTTCCTCCCGAAAATGTATAAATAATTACAAGAACACCAATCATGATGTTCATAAAAGTTAAATTCCAACCCAAAAGAGCCGATAAAATAATTGCAGGAGCATAAATGGTAAGACCTGTTCCTAAACCTCTTTGTACTAAAAAAAGAATAGCAGCAAGAGAACGCGTTTTTAAATCGAATCGCTTTTCTAGAAATTCATAGGCTGTAAAAACTTTATTTTTATGATAAAGCGGAATAAATGTCAAACAAATTACAATCATAGCAATTGGCAATCCAAAATAGAATTGCACAAAACCCATTCCGTCGTGATAGGCTTGCCCGGGAGTTGATAAAAAGGTAATAGCGCTGGCTTGTGTCGCCATTACCGAAAGACCAACTGTATACCAGGGAGTTTCATTGTTTCCTAAAATAAAATCTTCGACGTTTTTACTTCCTTTGGTTTTCCAGGATCCATAACCAACAATAAATAAAAGCGTAACGATCAGTACGATCCAATCAAATAATTGCATAGGTTATGAGTATAATTGCATGATTAAGAAAAAAATCACAATATAAATTGCGTTGGCTACCAAAACGTAGGTGTAGCTTTTTTTCCATTTTTTTGTTTTTTTAGCTTCCATATTCTTGAAATCTCTATTTTTTTAGTTCTTGTTTAGGCGCTTCGATTGGCTGTTTCAGCGAAATAATATTCGACAATAACCTGTAAGCTCCGGCCACACCCTCCGGCAATTCTCTAAAAAAGCTTAAACCTGTGTAAATGTAATATCCTTTTCCATACGGTGCTACTAATAAAGCGCCATCTTTAGCAGATTCGCCTTTATCATGCGATGATAAAATAGGAGTGAAGGCAGCATCATAATCATTAGGATAATACAAACCTTGTTCTTGTGTCCAGCCTTCAAAATCTTTTGACGTAATTTTGTTTGGTGTATTTAATACAGGGTGATTTGGTGCCAAAAAAGTAACTTTTGCATTTTCTTCGGTAACACGATCATTTGATATTTTTAAGGGATATGGCGCAATCTGATCGGTTACAGTTCTGCCAAAAGTATTGTACTGAACAATCATGTTTTTACCGCTTTTTACAAAATCAAAAAGTATTTTTTGTTTGTTTGCTAATGCATTTACGGTATTGTAAGCGCGGATTCCGGTAATAACGGTACTAAATGAATCTAATTTTTCAGGCGTAATTTCTTCCGGTTTTACAATCGTAACTTTATAACCCATTTGTGTCAAACTTTCCGGAACTTCGTCACCTGCACCCATAATATAGGCAATGGCATCTCCTGAAGTTTTTAAATCAATTCGAATACATTTTGATTCGGCAGATTTTAAAACCATTTGTTTGGTAATGTGATTAAAATCAATGACAATTTCATCTTTGTCAAAACGTTTGTTGTCAACGGTTACAACACTTTTTGCAACAGCTTCTTCCGGCAGTGTTGGCGGTGTAACTTCAAAATAGAAAGTTTGTTCTGTTCCTTTTTTTGCTAATGTAAACGGAATTTCTTTTGGAGAAACTGCCCAGCTTTTTGGTAATTCAAGCTTCAGATTTCCTTTGATATCGTCTTTTCCTGCACGAACTTTTACAGGAATCATTTTGCTTTTTGTACTTCCAAAAAGTAAAACTTTTTCTAAAATTGAAGTCGTAACTTCTGGAACTATATCCAGAAAATTATACATTTCACCTTTTACACCATCGTTGTATTTGTAAACAACAATGCGCTCAAACGGAATTTCAACGCCATTAATTTTTACATTAAAAACAACTTTTACTTCTCTGATAATATCAGGAATTCCAATATTTTCCTGATTAGAGACCGTGTACATTCCTATGCTTGCTTTTTCTTTTAGCCAATAGGGCTGCGTGTATTCAATTGTATTGGGAAGCTGAATCTGAAGGTTGATTTTCTGATCGTTGTTGTTTTGTAAAATACTGTTTTGAACTGTAGTTTTATTGTCCGGCAAAGTTGTTACGCTTGTTAATTCCATTGAAACAGAACATCTGTTTATGGCTTCGAGACTTAATTTAACAGTGCTTCCCGGACTTGCTTCCTGTTCGCTGGCAACAGCTTCCAGATAAAGTCCGGAACAAGAGGCAATAATGTTTTTTATTGCATTAGTTTTTAGTTCTTTCCAATGATCATCTTCTAAAGACTGAATCATCGAATAGGCTTTTACCAGATCGGGAATACTGGCAGATGGGTTACTAAAGTTATAGTTTGAAATAATTTTAGAAATTAATTCTCCAACAGGTTTACCTCCTTTAACACGGTTCCATGTTGTGTCGATTCCGTCGAATAAATTATCACGATCTTTTGGATTTTCTCCATTTATAAGTTCCAGATATTCGGTTTCGTTTCCACGAACACCTGTGCTTCCAAAACCTTGCGATTGGTGACGGCTGCGGCTTAAAGCGGCAATTTCCTGATTCGATTTTCCAATTCCGGTATAATAAACACCTGTTTCCAGTTTGGTAAACTTCGATTTATTAGCGGCATCAAATTTTTCCTGACTTCCGTAAAACCACCACGAAGGATTAAAAAACTGTCGTTTTACCTGCCATGGTTTAACATATTTTAATTGCTCCGGATATATTTTAGGATCATTTGTTAGTTTATAACTTTCAATGCTCAGCATTGCTGATGATGTGTGATGCCCGTGAGTAGTTCCCGGCGAACGATGATCAAATCTATTAATGATGACGTCTGGCTGAAATTTTCTGATTGTCCAGACAACATCTGCAAGGACTTTATCTTTATCCCAAATCTGTAAAGTTTCGTCTGGGTTTTTAGAAAAACCAAAATCATTGGCACGTGAAAAAAACTGTTCTCCACCATCAATTTTTCTTGCTTCGATTAATTCCTGAGTCCTTATTACGCCTAATAATTCACGCAATTGCGGTCCAATTAGGTTTTGTCCTCCATCGCCTCGAGTTAATGATAAATATCCTGTTCTGGCATTCATTTCATTTGCCATATAAGAGATTAAACGGGTATTCTCATCATCCGGATGTGCAGCAATATATAATACAGAACCTAAAAAGTTTAGTTTTTTAATTTGATTGTAAATTTCTACAGAACTTGGTTTTTGAGGTTGTTGTGCAAAAGAGATTTGAAAACCTATAAAAAATAAAAGAATTAATTGAACCTGTATTTTTCGCATGGTGTGATTTGATTGTTTTTTGAAATAGCTTCAAAAATACTAATTATTTTATGGAACAGTATTTAAATGAAATGTTAATGCTCAAAAATCGATCCGATTTTTAAGATGAAAATATAGAAAAAAACAAAAATAAAAAGGAGAGTATCATTATTTTGATACTCTCCTTTAAAAAAATTGGCTATTAATTATCTTCTTCCACGGTGATCATCGTGATCATCGTGATCGTGTCTGTCGTGCTTATCGTGTCTATCATGTTTATCATGATGTCTGTTATCGTGGCGTCTGTCATCTCTGTGGTCATGACGATCATTGTAACCATAAACCGGTCTTGGTCTGTATGGTCTTTGTGGTGCACCATGATATCCTTTGTAATATTTTACTCTGTGTCTGTCAAAATACGTATAAGGCGTTCTTCCATGATAATCATTTAAAACTACTTTATATCCTCCGTACAAATCATAATTACGATATTGTCTTGGTAAACGAGTTGCTCTAACCCATCTTCCTCCTCCAAAATAAATAAATTGTGAAGCTCTAACATCATAATACGCTTCAACATCCGGCAAATAATAATATTCCATTTCAGAATAACCCGATGGTCCCCAAGCTGGAGGCGATCCTATATTTACATTAACTGATACCTGGGCTTGTGTGGCATTTGCAACCAAAAGAAATAATCCCGCGATTGCTATTTTAATTGTTTTCATTTTGTTTAGTTTTTTATATTAATCGTAATGTTATTTAACGATATTCATATACTGTGCCAAAAATGAAAACAGCTTGTATTTTGACGAATAAAATACACGTTTCGTCGATGTAAAACCGCTACGGTACTGGGAATGTATTGATTTTTAAAAAGTTACTGAAATTTTAAAAAAGTACTTTTTTTTCATTTTTTTTACAAAAAACAAGAAGATAAAATCGATTATTTATATTCAACAATTCTTGGTTTTGCAAGCTCAAAATTCTGTAAACCAAAATCTGTAGTTTCAAAAGTATTGGTTTTGAATACATTATCACCCTGTAACGGTATACTTGGATAGTATGACAGGGATAATTGAAAGGAACTGAAAACTAAATAGTCATTACTGATCAATAAGCCAATTGTTACTTTTTGATAAGCTTTGTTGTTGAACATGGCATCATTCGGACTTCCTAACACGGCGATGGAGTAATTAAAAAACGGATTCATACGAAATCCCCATATTGCATGCGGAGAATAAGTTTGTGTTTGCAATGACAAAACCGCTTTACTGGTTCCGTATAATGCAGCATTAAATCCGGCAAGACCATTTTGCTCATTTAAATTAAGTTCGTCTCCAATAATTTCCTCACGATTTACACCCAAAACCAGTTTTGGATTTACGAATTGTCTTAATTTCCAATTTCCTATACTATATAATTTGGTAAAATAATTCGATTCAAATAAAAACGAAGTCTGATACGTTTTTGATTGATGAAAAAAAGTTCCGGCTTCAAAATTGGTACTTAAAAATCCCCAGTCATAGTAATTTCCAAAAGAAAACTGAGCTCCTACATAGGGCCGCCAATATTTATTTTTATACTGATAACCAAGCGTAATGCCATAAATTCTACCAATAGGAACGTCCTCTGTTACTCCGTTCCTAAAAATATAACTGTCCTTGACGAATTTTCTGGTATTGATTCCGATACCGCTTAAAAGCAGTTTTTCATCTGAATAAAAATGTGTTGGATCATATAAATCGGATGGCGTTTCCGTATAATCAACATTCAGAAAACGGGCAGATACAATTAAATTGGTAACGCCATTATTATCATCTTCAAAAACTTTTGATGCTTTTCCCACCCAGAAATCCTGTACATTATTTTTAAAAGGCTGAAAAGCATATGTGGTATCAGGTAAAGGCGCCTGAAGCGTATCTCTTCTAAAATTTTGTGCAAAAAACATTCCGCCTGCCCATTTGGTCAATGGCGAGTAGAAATCACGTTCAATATCAATACTTTTAGAATAATTATTATCCAAATCCATATTGTATCTTAGTTTGGTACTAATATAGGTGTTTTTGATATTTGGTATTGTGTAGATAACGTCATTGGCATTTTGGCCGTCATCAAAACGATTGGTAAAGCGATATTCAAGTTCCTGGCCTGAACCAAAAAAATCTTTTTCCTTAAATCCCACAGAAACCCGGCTGCTTGATATGGAGAATTTTGGAATGGTACTCCAGGAATCTAAAACGCGAATGGTAACATCTACAGAATCTGATGCCGGACTCGCTAATTGCTTTGTAATTCGAACTGCTGTTACATATCGCTGCGCACGTATAAGACGCTCAGATTCCTGCACTTTATAAGAATCGTACGGAACATTTCTTTTAAATAGCAATAAATTGTAAATCGCTATTTTTTTAGTTTTAAGATGAAGTTTATTACCAGTTCGTTCTCCCCAATTTCGAGGTCTTGCCGTAGTATCTGCTATCGAATGACCAAATGGATCTAAGGTTACTACAGTTATATTTCTAATAATTTTACCATCGTAATTGGCCGTATCTTTTTCTATAATTTCAGCTTCTTTCTTTTTAGGTTTATTGGCTCTAAAAAGTAATTTGTGCAAAGTCTTGGTAAACTTGTGTTTTTTAGAATAGTTTTGGATTTTTTTATACATTGCCGCACTATCTTTTTTTGTTTCCGGTTTAGGCTTATCTACCTGCGCACAAATGCTCTGCAAAAAAAGCATAGTGAAATAGAAAGTATTATTTTAAAGTTTCGGAACATTAAGTATAGTGGGCTTTTTACAGATAATTTTTACATGAATATAAGATAAATAAACCTCATATTTTTTAAAAGAACCATTTATTATTTAATTTTCAATTTTGAGTTTTCTGATTCTCCATGTAAATTTTCTCGGCATATGATTTCCCATTAAATATCCCCATGGTTCCAACGATTCGATTCTTTCAAAAATAATCTTCAAAATAGCTAAAAGCGGAATCGCCAAAAACATTCCTGAAATTCCGGCAGCGGCTCCTCCAACAATGATTCCCAAAATAGATACAAAAGCATTAATTTCTACTTTAGAATTAATAATTAAAGGCACAAGTAAATTATTATCGATTAACTGAACAACGAGATTTACCAACAGAATACTTAAAAACACAGATGTTTCGGGCGTTCCGGATAAAGATGCCAAAAGAGTTATTATACCCGCAATTGTAATACCTATATAAGGAATTAGGTTTAAAATTCCGGTTATTAATCCTAATAGAATAAAATATTTGACGCCTACAATCCAAAGCCCTAAACCAGTCAAAATGGAAACTACAATCATTTCTAACAATAAACTAACAATATAATTATTTATAGAAACCCGTATTTGCCCTAATATATCTTTTAAAGCAGAATGGTCTTCTTTGTTGACTAATTTTGCCAGAAAAAGAATAAAATGATCTTTGTACAGCAAGAACAAAAACGTATAAATTGGAATAATAGTACAATCTATTAAAAGATCGGTGATAGATAGTATTGCAGAACCCAAAGTAACGACACCTCCGTTTTTAACGGAATCTTTGGTGACTGTATCAAGGTATTTTTTTGTTCACCAATACTAATATGAAAATTGTCTTTTACAAACTTATGTACCTCAATTATAAAGACATTAACGTTTTTCTTTATAGCATCAAAATCGTTGGCGATATCTTTGACCTGATAAGATATAAAAACTAATATGCCCACAATAAATGCAGCAAATATTAAAACACAAAGTATTGCGGCAAGATGTCTGGGAAATTTAAGTCTTACGTTTAAAAGAGTAAAAATAGGCAGTAATAAAACGGCAAATAAAAAGGCCATCAATACGGGTGTAATGATATCTTTTCCGACACAAAATATAAATGCAAAACAAATTAAAGTTATAAGAATGAAGGAAAGTTTAGCGTAAAATGGCAATTTTATTGTTCGAATCATTGGTATAGAAATTAAGTTACATGGATCGAAAATTGATCTAAACAAAATTCCTTAATTTCTCACAAAATTGTGTTGTACGTTTTTTATATTACTTTACAAGATTCCCATTATAAATTTTAGTCAAAAAACTCTTTATCTTCATAATGGCTTGGCATGATTGAAATCCCTTTTTGAAGCAGTAGATTGTTGGGGAAAATGATTCTTTCGCCGTCTCTTGTTCGAAGATTAACATGAAAAGCACTAATGTCTTCTATTTCTGCCTCGATGGGAAAATCTTTATCATGAATTTTAATAGTATCGCCAATTCTGAAGGGAAATGAAAAGAACAAAATCATTCCTGAAGTTATATTACTCAAAATAGACCATTGCGCAAACATAGCAACGCCAATAACGGTAGCAATTGAAGAAACGGTAATAAAAATATCTTTGGTATCAACACCCCAAATAACAATTAAACTAATTGTTACTAATATATTCATTAATATGTGAATATACTTTATGACCAAATTAGTTCGATGTTCTAATAATTGACTTGAATGTGCATAACGACGAATTAATTTTGCAATAATAACGCGTAATGCCATTAAGGCTAAAAGTAGAATGACGGTGGTTAAGATCTCCTGGCTATATTCTTTGAAAGAAAACATAAATAAATTTTTACACTAAAGTACTCAAATATTCGTAAACTTTAGCTGTTGGCAAGCCCATAACATTGGTATAAGAGCCTTCAACTTTTGCAACTGCCATAAAACCAAACCATTCCTGAATGCCATAAGCTCCGGCTTTATCATAAGGTTTGTAGTTTTCTATATAATATAAAATAGCTTCGTCAGACAAATCTTTGAAGGTTACTTTTGTTACATCATTAATTAGGGTAGAAGCAGAGTTGGTTTTAAAACAAACCGATGTAAATACTTCGTGTGTAGTATTCGACATTGATTTGATCATTTCAAAAGCTTCTTCGGCACTTTTAGGTTTTCCTAAAGCTTTATTTTGATGCCAGACAATGGTGTCGCTGGTTACTAAAATTTCGTTTGGTTTTAGTTCACCTTCAAATGCGCTGGCTTTTAATTCAGCCAAATAATCGGTTATTTCAACAGCTTTTAATTCCGGTGGATAAATCTCTTCGATATCTTTTAACCTGATTTCGAAATCAAGGTCTAAATCTTTAAAAAACTGCTGTCTGCGTGGTGATCCCGAAGCCAGGATTAAAGTATATTTTTTTAATTTTTCTTTAAGCATTGTACTTGATATTTAAGGTAATAACCAAAATTGATAAAATTCCGAAAAGCAAAATCAGTTTTAAAACATTACTTAAATGATGGAATTCTTTTTGTGATTTTGCACCAAATGTTTTTACTATAAAGTATAAAAGCGGTGCTAAAACAAAAGCAAAAGCATACAGAGTAACGATATATAAATTGTTTTCTAAAAAGTATTTATTAATGTAAAGTAAACACAATATGAAAGGAATAATAGCAAATCCTAAGGCTATTTTTGCAGCTCTGCTATTTCCAATTGCAATTGGTAAAGTGTTCATTCCCTGATTATAATCACCATTTACATCTTCGATATCTTTTACTATTTCGCGAATAAAATTAATCATAAATGCAAACAAGGCATAATCAATTAATATAGAAAACATACTCGCCATTTGTGCCTGATTTTCAGCATTTGTAGCCGGAAAAAGATCAAAAACACCAATAATTATAACGCTAAATGACAATACAGCGGCTACTACAAAATTTCCTAAAACCATAATTTGTTTTAAGCTTGTAGAATAAAAATAAAGTACCGAAGCAATCAATATAAAAATCACGGCAAAAGTTGGTCTCATGATCACATTTGATAAATAACAGCCTATGGCAACACCTGTAATATTTAACCCAATGTAAATATTGTAACCGCGGGTTTCAGAAATGCCTTTGCCAATTACTACGTCATTTGGTTTATTAATTCTATCTGTTGCAACGTCAAGAATATTGTTAATTACATATCCCGCTGCCGCTAATAAAACGGTACTTAAAACCAATAACCCATATTGCCAGTCGGCCAAAGCCAAAGGAATATCCTGCTGTTTTAAAAAAGCATAACGAAATAAAAGCTGCATAAAAGCCAGCATTAACAGGTTTTGGTAACGAATGAGTTTAAGGTATTTCATTTTTTTTGAAGGTTCTAAGGTTCTGAGGGACAAAGGTTCAAAGGCTTTTTACCACAACGAAAATCATTAATAGTTTATAATTATTAGTCGTGCTGACCATTAAAATACTCCATCCATTTTCCCTGTACTTTCATCACTTGCTCGATTACATCACGTGCAGCACCTCGTCCGCCTTTTACGTGAGAGATATAACGGGAGATATTTTTGATTTCAGGACTTGCATCTTGCGGACAAGTTGGTAATCCTACTAATTTCATAACATGAAAATCAGGAATATCATCGCCCATATACAAAACTTGTTCCGGTTTAATATTATAAGTATCAGTGTATTCCTTAAAGGTTTCAACCTTGTTAGGAGTTCCCAAATGAATGTCTTTAATACCTAAATTTTGAAGTCTAACACGAACACCTTCATTGCTTCCGCCAGAAATAACACAAACATGATAGCCACTTTCTACAGCTGCTTTCATGGCAAAACCATCACGAATATTCATCGTGCGAAGAATTTCGCCTTCGCTGGTTACAAAAACGGAACTGTCTGTAAGTACGCCATCAACATCAAAAACAAATGTTGTAATATCGTTCATTATTTCTTTATAACTCTTTGCCATTATTTTGTATAGATTGTGTTAGTATTTTATAAATATTCTTTTGATTTTCATTTGTCAAATATTCCAAATGCGCTTCAATTGTAGTCGAATCATTGCGTTTTGCAGGTCCGGTTTGAGCCTCAGTTGGATTTAAAGTATTAATTTTATCAGCCGTTTCCTGAATTAAAGGTTTCAATATTTCAAAAGGAACTTTATTCTCTTCACAAATTTCCTGACCAATCTGATATAAATGATTGGTGAAATTATTCACAAAAACGGCAGCAACATGAAGTGCCTTACGCTGCTCTGAATTTATAGGGAAAACAGCTTTTGAAATACTTTTTGCTACGGTGTCTAAAACACGAAAGTCAAATGTGTTTTCAGCTTCCAGACAAATCGGAATCACCGAAAAATCAACTTCTTTATTTTTAGAAAAAGTTTGTAAGGGATAGAAAACGCCTTTACGATTTTTAGCGTCTAAAGTATCAATTGATGCAGTTCCTGAAGTATGAACAACAAGCTGATTGTTAAAAGGTAATTGTGCTGAAACTTCAGAAATTGCGTTATCTGTAACAGCGATAATATATAGATCTGCTTCTTTTAAATCCTGAAAATCGTCTACAATTTTATCAAATTCAATCAAAGAAGCTAGAGTTTCTTTTTTCTGGAAAAAACCTGTGCAATTTCAACAAGCTCACTTTTAGCGAAAGCTTTTATCAAATGCTGCGCAACATTTCCGGAACCAATTAACGTTATTTTAATCATAACGCAAAATTAGCATTATTTTTTGAATGGATATAACCTATTAATCAACACACATAAAATTAAAATCATCTCTTTATTATCTTAAAAATAGTAAGAAAAATATTTTTAATAAGTTTAGATAAATATTTTCTTTACTTATTTTTGGCTCTAATAATTTAAAAAAATATAAATGAAAAGTACAATTACATTTTTGGCAATATTCTGTGTTATACAAATATCATTTTCTCAACAAATTGGAGACGGACATGCACTTCAAATTAATGATTTTAATGTTCCTCTTAAATCAGGTTTATACAATGGTTACAATCCAATAGGAATTACTCCTGATGGTTCATACGATGGTTGGCAACATTTATTAGTAACCCGACACACGAATCCGGAAAACAATTATCAAATGCAAATATCATCTTCATTTTCTGAAAATGACAGATTATTTTTTAGAAAAATTGTTTCAGCTAATTTGTCTTCCCATGGCTCGTCCTGGATAGAATTTGCAACTAGAGGAACTAATACTTTCACTGGAGATCAAAGTATTAATGGTAATCTAGGGATTAATAAAGATTTAATCTTAAAAAATTATGAAAACATTGCAGGAAAGGGTAATAAAATTATTTTCACTGCTTACGGGAATGACTTACAAGGACCTCAAATAAGAAGTTATTTAACTTTTGCTTCTGGAAATGATTCACGAATGGGATTAGTATTAAGTTCTTATTCAAAAGGATATATGGATGAACTTTTTCTAATAGATGGTAACGTTGGTATTGGAAAAGCAAACCCAACCAATAAACTAGATGTAAAAGGTACCATTCATTCACAAGAAGTAAAAGTAGATTTGCTTGGCTGGTCTGATTTTGTTTTCAAAAAAGAGTATAATTTGCCCACTCTTGCAGAAGTTGAAAAACATATTAATGAAAAAGGACATCTTAAAAATATCCCAAGCGAAGAAGAAGTGCTTAAAAATGGTATTAATTTGGGAGAAATGAATGCTAAGCTTTTGCAGAAAATAGAGGAATTGACGCTTTACATGATTGAAATGAAAAAAGAGAATATTGAAATGAAGAAAGAGAATGCTGAAGTAAAAATGAGACAATTAGAATTGGAAAATATAGTTAAGGAACTTAAAAAATAAATCAAGATAATGAAAAAAATATTACTACTTACATTAGTCTTATCTCAAATAAGTTTTGCTCAAAATTTTTTCCCAACTGATGGAGGTAATGTTGGTATAGGAACCTTAAACCCAACTAGTAATTTAGAAATAAGAGAAACTGTAAATACAAGTGTACCAGCAGGACAAATCTCCCCAACTCAATCAATTTTAAAACTTTCTAGAAATGGTACGGTAAATTATTCATATAATGAAAATGCTGAATTTCGTATAGGACATGGTGGAAGTGGATTGTATGGAAGTAAGCTTGATTTGTATATTAATGGAAATGCAAATACAAATTCAATACCAGATCAACACGTTATGACATGGAACTATGATGGAAATGTAGGTATTGGAACTAATACTCCAAGAGCCGTTTTAGATGTAGCAAAAAATACTGGAAATGGTATTTTATCAGCAGTATTTGCCAGATTGCCAGAAGGTGATTCTGTTGGTGATGGGACTTTTCTAGGAGTACGAGGATATAATACTTCAATTGTAAACGGTAAATCTTTCTCAATAGAACATAGTTTTTATAATATTACAAATAGTTCTATTAATTTTTTTAGAGGTAGCGGTACTAGTGGAGGAGGGATATCTTTTAATACTAATGACAACCAAGAGCAAATGAGAATTGATCATTATGGCAACGTTGGTATTGGAAAAATAAACCCAAGTAATAAACTAGACGTAAACGGCACAATTCA
The DNA here is from genome assembly GCF_979258275.1 of Flavobacterium sp. AC274. Classification (NCBI taxonomy): domain Bacteria; kingdom Pseudomonadati; phylum Bacteroidota; class Flavobacteriia; order Flavobacteriales; family Flavobacteriaceae; genus Flavobacterium; species Flavobacterium sp. AC274. The sequence continues at coordinate 3,362,668 of NZ_OZ409852.1, forward strand.
TTCCAAAGAAGTGAAAGTAGATTTGCTTGGCTGGTCTGACTTTGTTTTTAAAAAGGAATACAATTTGCCAACGCTTGCAGAAGTTGAAAAACATATTAATGAAAAAGGACATTTAGAAAATATTCCAAATGAAGAAGAAGTGCTTAAAAACGGTATTAATCTAGGCGAAATGAATGCCAAGCTTTTGCAGAAAATAGAGGAATTGACACTTTATATGATTGATCAAAACAAGAATATTCAAAGTTTGATAGAAGAAAATAAAAAGCAAAATGAAGAAATAATGGCTTTGAAGAAAAACACATTATCTAAATAATTTTAAAGATATAACCCAGCGTAAATTAGTATTAATAAGCTGGGTTATATTTTTTTGTTCTTTTACATTTTCACCGCTCCTTTAGAAACAGTTTCACCAATAGTTGTTGTTTTAGAATAATTTACATCTTTAGAAGAAACCAATTCAATTTTCTCACTTGCGGCGCCATCTATAGTAACGGCTTTTGCAGAAGTCGAGTTGAATTCAACATTTTTTAATGACATGTTTTTTCCGTTATAGATTTCAAAAATGGTTGGACTCTTGATGTCTAATTTGGCATTTGTTATTTTAATTCCGTTTGCATCTATAATAGAAAAACCTTTTTCTGCTTTTGCAGTTAGATTTGAAATCTCAATATTTTCAAGATTCATTTCAGGCAAACCCTGTAAAAATACAGCCTGATAAGCTCCTGAAATCGTTATGTTTTTAATCGAAATATTTTTGAATTGAGGCGTTTCTTCATTTACGGGAATCGCTTTTGTATTAATTTTATTTCCACCTTCGGCCAAAGTTTCTGCGATAGATTTTCCTCCATAATAAAGGTCAAAAGAAATTGCCTGCGATGGAATATCGGTCATAAAAATATCTGAAATATAGATATTCTCAACAATTCCGCCACGTCCGCGTGTGCTTTTAAAACGCAATCCAACATCAGTTCCCATAAAAGTACAGTTAGATACGTGAAGGTTTTTTACACCACCAGACATTTCACTTCCAACTGTTACGCCGCCATGTCCGTGATATACGATATTATTTCTTACGATGATATTTTCGCAGGGAACGCCACGATCGCGACCATCCTTATCTTTTCCTGATTTAATACAAATAGCATCATCACCAACATCAAAACTGGAATTTTCGATCAATACATTTTTACAGGATTCAACATCAAGACCGTCTCCGTTTTGAGAATACCATGGGTTGCGAACGGTTACGTTTCTAACAATTAAATCTTCAACCATTAAAGGATGAATATTCCATGCCGGGGAATTTTGAAAAACCGGTCCGTCAAACAGCACTCGTTTACTGTTTTGAATACTTACCATTACCGGACGAAGAAAATCATGAATAGCTTCAAATTGTTCTTTTGTTTTTAAATCAAGGCGCACATTTTGATCGGCACCAATAGAAGCTTTCATAAAAGTTTCTGATGGATACCAGCTTTCTTTTTTCTCATTTAAAACTCCTCCAGAAGCAATGACTTTTTTCCATTGGCTTTCTGTTAGTTTGCTTTTTTTAACTTGTCTCCAAACTTCACCTGAACCATCCCAAACACCATTTCCTGTAAAAGCAACGTTTTCAAGATTTTTACCATAAATAGGAGAGATGCATCGCCATGTATTTAAACCTTCAAAACTGGTTTCTATGATAGGATATAGACTTTTATCGGTCGAAAATTTGATTAATGCTCCGGTTTCTGCATGCAATTCAATATTACTTTTCAGAATAATTGGTCCTGTAAGCCATATTCCGGGCGGAATAACAACTTTTCCGCCTCCTTTTTTTGAAACAGCTTCTATAGCATCGGCGAAAGCCTTTGTATTAAGAGTGTAACCGCCGTTTACAGCTCCAAAATCTTTTATATTGACGGAGTTATTAGGGATTTTTGGTTCCTGAACTTTCGACATTTTAAATTCAATGCCAGGATAAACATCAGTTGTTTTTGATTTTTGAGCCTGAATACTTCCTGAAAAACAAGTCGCTAAAAAAGCTGCGAGAATGCACAATAAGTTAGTTGAGTTAGTTTTCATTTCGAAATTATATGAGTGTGGTTATTAATAGCTGTAATTCTTATTTTGAATCTTGATTTTTATTAATTCTGAAATAAATCTTGGTTTTCAAATATAAATTAAAAATGTAATCGATTACACAAATCTAATGAAATTTTTTCATTTTCAAAGAAATTCTAAAATAGATTAATTGTAGTATTTAACTTGTTTAAGATGAAAACATCAAATTAAATTAAGCCTATTTTTGGTTTTAATTAACAAATGGCAAATATCGATACTCAACATTTTTAAGTACTTTTGTGGCACTTTTATACAATGTAATTCCTCAAAAATGGATAAAAAAATATTCTCTTTTTTGTTTTCTACACGATTAATGGCCGTTCTTTTTTTAACATTTGCAATAGCAATGGGTGTTGGAACTTTTATCGAAAGTAAATACAATACCGATACAGCCAGAATTTTAATTTACAATACCTGGTGGTTTGAAGCCATAATGGTTTTCTTCCTGATCAATTTCTTCGGAAACATCAAACGTTATCAATTATTAAAAAAAGAAAAGTGGGCAACTTTATTACTTCATATTGCTTTTATTTTTATTCTTTTAGGAGCTTTTATTACACGTTATATTAGTTACGAAGGTATGATGCCAATTCGCGAAGGCGCTGCCGAAAACCAAATTTATTCTGATAAAACATTCATAACCATTCTTGCTGATGGTGAATATAAAGGCGAAATGAAACGCAGGGTTTTTGAAAAAGCCTTTTGTTATCACCCGTTACCAATAATGATTTTAGTATTTCAGGAAAATTTGATGAAACTCCTTTTGAAGTGACTTTTGACAAATATATCATGGGCGCTAAAGAAACTATAAAACCAAGTGCAAATGGAACTTTATACCTTAAATTGGTAGAAGCAGGAGCAGGCGGACGTGAAGAACATTTCCTGAAAGAAGGTGAAGTTCAAAACATTCATAATGTTTTATTTGCTTTAAATAAACCAACAGATGGTGCCATAAATATCAATACAACTGGCGAAAAATACACCATTCAAACTCCTTTTGAAGGACGTTTTATGAGAATGGCTGATAAGCTTGAAGGTGATGTTACGAAAGATAATGTACAGCCGTTAATGATGCGATCTTTATATAGTATTGGTGATATTAGAATCGTTTTTCCAGATCCTGCTGTTAGAGGAATCGTTGATTATGAGTCAAATAATGACTATAAAGCAAAATCTCATAACGATGCTTTAATTGTAAAAGTTAAAGCTGATGGTGAAGAAAAACAAGTAAGACTTTTAGGTTCTAAAGGTAGTATTGGTGAACCGCAAACAGTTAAAATAGGAAAAATTGAATACACTTTATTCTACGGAAGTAAAGCCTATGTTTTGCCATTTAAAGTAAAATTAAACGATTTTATAGCAACCAAATATCCTGGAACTGAGAAAAGTTATTCTTCTTTTGAAAGTAAAGTAACCGTTCAGGATTCTACAGAAACTTTTGATGCTGATATTTATATGAACCACGTTTTAGATTATAAAGGATACAGATTCTTTCAATCATCATTTGATCCCGACGAAAAAGGAACTGTATTGTCTGTAAACCACGATTTCTGGGGAACTTCAATTACTTATTTAGGATATTTTATGTTGTTCTTCGGTTTGATGGCTATTATGTTTACCAAACATTCTCGTTTTGCAGATTTGAAACGCAAATTAGAAGCAGTGAAAAAGAAAAAAGAAAAACTAATTACCATTTTTGTTTTATTATTTAGTTTGAATGGCTTTGCGCAAGCGCCTCATGTTCATGAACATAATCATTCGCATAACGAAGATCCAAACGATCACGCCAATCACGTTACAGCTCCGCCAAGTCAAAAACAAATTGACTCTTTATTGACAATATATAAAGCTCCTAAAGAACATGCTGCAAAATTTGGACGTTTGATTATTCAGGATGCAGGAGGTAGAATGAAACCTATCAATACTTTTTCATCTGAATTATTGAGAAAAGTAAGTCAGAGCGATACCTATAATGGAATGAATTCTGATCAGGTATTTTTGTCTATGACGCAATACGCCCAGGTTTGGATTCAGGTTCCTATTATTTACCTGAATACAAAAGATGATAGTATTCGTAAAATTATTGGTGTTGACAGAAAAGCAAAATTAGCTCCGTTTGTAAAGTTTTTTGACGAAAACGGAAATTATAAGCTTGCACCTTATTTAGATGCTGCTTACAAAGCAGGAAATCCAAATAGTTTTGAGAAAGATTTTATCGAAGCGGATAAAAAAGTAAATTTAATGGAATCGGCATTAAGCGGAAGTATTTTAAGAATATTTCCTATTCCTAATGACCCAAACAATAAATGGATCTCTTATTTAGAATTGAATAATGCAGGCTTAAAAGGAATGGATTCTACATATGTAAAACAAATTCTTCCAATGTATTTTAGTGCATTAAACAACGGTTCTATTTCTAAAAATTTTGGTACTGCCGATCAGTTGGTTGAAAGTATTAATGGTTTCCAGAAGAAATTTGGAAGTAAAGTACGCCCAAGCGAACAAAAAATTGACCTTGAAATCGCGTACAATACTTATAATATTTTACCAAAAATGTTTTACTGGTATTCTCTTTCAGGAATCTTCATGTTGATTTTTACACTTTTCAGTATCTTTTTCGATAAAAAATGGTTACGAATCACTGTAAATGGTTTTCATATATTAATTGGGTTAATCTTTGCACTTCACACAGTCGCATTAATTGCCCGTTGGTATATTTCGGGTCACGCACCGTGGAGTAATGCTTATGAAGCCATTGTGTATGTAGCTTGGTCAACAATGTTTTTTGGATTGGCTTTTGACAGAAAATCGAAACTTACTGTGGCATCTGCAGCGTTTGTAACAGCGATGATTTTTATGGCATCAAACGCCAATTGGATTGATCCTGAAATTGCCAATTTACAACCTGTTTTGAATTCATATTGGTTAATGATTCACGTTGCAGTTATTGTGGCAAGTTACGGCCCTACCGCACTTGGAATGATTTTAGGTTTTGTAGCCCTGATATTGATTTTCTTTACTAATGAGAAAAACAAAACCAAAATGGAATTGAATATCAAAGAAATCACTTATATCAACGAAATGGCTTTGACTATTGGTTTGATTATGTTAACAATAGGAAACTTTCTTGGAGGACAATGGGCCAACGAAAGCTGGGGACGTTACTGGGGATGGGATCCAAAAGAAACCTGGGCATTAATTTCAATCATGATATATGCATTCGTAATTCACGCTCGTTTTGTACCATCGCTTCGTAGTAAATGGTTTTTCAACGTAATGAGTATGTACGCCTTTGTATCGATTTTGTTTACGTATTATGGCGTAAATTTCCATTTGGTTGGTCTGCACTCTTACGCAAGTGGAGAAGCACATTCATTAAGCTGGGTTTATTATTCACTAGGGACTATTTCCTTAATTGCACTTATAACATATCCAAAATACAATAAGTATTATAAAAGCAAAAAAGCTGTAAAAGCAAAAAAATAAATAATTTCAGAAAGCAAATTATTAATTCTCCTAAAAGGTTCAGCGTAAAGTTGAACCTTTTTTTGATCAGTAGTTCAATAAGGAGCTGTTTCCTGCTGTCCTTCCAAATCTTTTGTGCCCCCGAAGCCTCGGGGCCGGCATAAAAGGATTTTCCCTCCCATCAGGGCTAGGCACTTGGTTTCATTAGAACATTCAAATAGTAATCATTTGTAATTAATTATTTGGGAAGTTTTCCAAGCATGGCAAGAATTATAAGTAGTATTATTATAAAAACAACCCAAAAAATTACGTGACTCAATATCGTCAAAAAGAAAGCTCTTGTTCTTGACATTTTATTAAAAAACTGAATGTTTGTCCAAAATATTAATATAACACCAAGAAGATAAGTTATAGTCGAAAACCTCTCAGCATGATGTATATTATTTAAATATAGCAGAATGGGAAATGTCAAAATTTGCACAGAAAGTCTTTGTGAAGCTTTAAAAGTGTTCAATACAAATAATTCGACAAAATTATAGCCTTGTTTTCTAAAAACAATATAAGTTCCAATAGTATAAATAGGTATTGTAGCAATCGTAACCCAGGCAAAATGAGTAGCCATCCACTCATTATAATCATTAAAATCAATCTCTAAATCTGCAGAAGCCTGAAATAAATTGATATGAAAATAATGATACAAAAAACCATAAAGCGCTCCCAAAACGGCAACTAAAGACAAAGGTTTAAAATGCCTTATTCGTTTTCCTTCTATAAATTCCCGAATTGAATGTCCTGGTCTTAGAAACAATTGTTTAATTGAATAAGGAATCCCATTATCAAAATGCAATAATCCGTGTTGAATATCATGCCATAAAAAATGTGCATTTATTCTGTGCGTATCAGCAGGTTGTCCGCAATTGTTGCAGTAATGTCCTTTAAAAGTCTGATTACAATTTTTACAGGTTATTTCCATATTCTAAAACTTTTAAATTATTAAGATTTCTTAAAACCGTTTGGATACATAATGGCTAATAAAACGAAAATCAGCAAAAAGTTATATTCTACACCATTTCTTCCACCGCCAACAACAAACCAACCTTCCTTAAAATGAACTAAAATTATCCCCATTATCAAAATAAAAATAGTTACAAAACCTGCAGGCTTAACATATTTGTTTATTAATAACAATATAGCAGCAATGATGTGCGAAATTTTTATTGACCATGCCAGAAAAATACCAAACGGCGCAAAGCCAATCTGATTAAGATATAGATTTCCAAAATCGTTTATACCATTATTGAAAATTCCAAAAACAGAGTGGGAGAGAAGTATGATTGCAGTTGCGATTCTTAAAAGTAAATTTCCGTTCATATATTTGATTGTTAGTGTTTTGAATTAAAAATAATAAAAAAACGCACATTAAAATAAATTAATATGCGTTTTAAATTTTGTTTAAAATTATATCTTATACTTTTCCTAAAGTATACAATTGTTCCATTGTAGGCGTTGCGCTTCCTCCGTCAGGTTCAAGCGTAATTCCAAAAGCTTCAGCAGAATCTGTTTGCTCTACAGCAAAGATTTTTTGATCATTTTCTTCAAAATTATCCAGTAAACCAATACTTGTAGGTGTAAGAACCGGACTTAATTTTAAAGACCATACCTGATAAACCATGCCTTTTGGAGGTTTTGGCAAACCTGCAGCATCAATATAAGTCGTTTTGGTGTCTTTGTTCCAATATACTTTGGCAAAAGATGTTGGAGAAACCGCCTGACCGCCAAGTGTTACACCAGTATTTTTGATATCTCTAACAATGGTTAGGTTTTTCTCTGTTTCTTTATTTTGCTGATCTAAATAAGCAAACTCTCTCTGAATTTTATTCTTTTCGTTACCAACAGTTGCAATAGCTTCTTTGGTTTTTGTTAATTCTAAAGTTTGATATCCAAGCCCCAAAAGCATTAAAACTGCAGCAGCCCAGCCCACATATTGAGACCAGTTTGATGCCGGTTTCATATCTACTACTTTGCCATGTTTCAGCTCTAGGCGTGCTTTTATCTTTTCGAAATTAGCTACAGAATGAAAAGGTGAAAAACTTGATGATAAAGCTATAATAGCTCTTTCTATCTCAAGGATCTCCTGTTCAACCTCGGGATTTTTCTTTGCCATTTCGGCTATCTCCAGATTTTCTGTTTCGGTTAATAAACCGTAAACATAAAGTTCTAAAATTCCTGATTCTATATACTCTTGTGCTTCCATTATATTTTTAAATAATTACGTAAATCGTTAATACAGTTTCTGTTTTGCGTTTTGATAGTCCCCAACGGAATTGCCAGTTCTTCTGACGCCTCTTGTTGTGTATATCCTTTAAAAAATAATAAGTCAATAATTTCAATACACTTTGGTTTCAATTTTTTTACAAATTCCTGAATTCCAATGGTGTCAATTTTATTAGTGAGTTTATTACTGTCATCTAACAGATTTACGAAATTATCCGAAGAAAGGTTTTTTTGGCTATTATTAAAATTTTTAGATCTTAACTTATCTATGCTCGTATTACGAGCTATATTAAGGATCCAGGTATAAAAACGACCTTTACTTTCGTTATACGAATCTATATTTTTCCAGATTTTTACAAAAACTTCCTGCAAAACATCTTCAGCTTCTTCACGGTTTTTTATGAGAACATTGATGACCGAAAACAAACTCTTAGAATACATATCATACAAATGGGTAAAAGCTCTTTCGTCTTTTTTGTAAATTAAAACTAATAATTCTTCTTGACTCATACATTTTGGTTTTTAAGCTTAAACAAAATTTTAGGAAATATTTTATTACAATGACATAAAGATAATTTATTTTTTTTGAAAAAAATACTTTTTTTTATTGTTCTCAACCCTTTAAAAATAAGGCTTTTAAAAATAATAACGATTTTTTTTACTTTTTTTTACTTTTTTAAAACCAAAATTTAATCTGTTTCGTATATACCATTATAAAAGTAAGTGAAATAATACATATTAAAATATTAAAGATAAAAGCCGGTTAAAAATTTGATTTATATAAGATTAGTATGAGCCTTTTAAGAGTATTAAAAAGAAATTTAATAATCAAAAAAAATATCATGAGTAACATAAATAAATTAAAAATATTGATCATTGCCTTAACTAGTGTTTTGCAGTATTCAAATTCCACAGATACTATTCTTCGTAAAGGTATTGTTAGACATAGTTCTTCAACAATACATCAAATAGATAATTTAGAAAATAACAGTTCTTATAAGAAAGTTATAAGTCAGGATTTATAAAATTTTATAGTTGATGCTACTCGGACTTCCAGACTGAAAATTTTCCTGAATTATAAAACAACCAGGAAAATAAGCCATTTGAAAAATTGTAAACACCAATCAGAAAGTATTTGGAAGTTTAACAATTCAGGAACAAAGAATTTTCATCATAACCGCAGTGCATCAGCTATAATTTAAATAAAAAAGATATATAAAATTAATTTCATGGTTTGATTTGTTTGTATGGGGAGAAGCCTAACGAGTGATTAACGTTAGGCTTCATTTTTTTATTTAACTTATGATTAAGAAAAAATAAGCAACCAAAATCTCTTTAAGAAACTGATTTTGATTAATTTTATAAAAAATCTAAACATGAAAAAAATTATAATAATGGCGTATGGCGCACTACTTTTATTTAGTTGCCAAAACCAAGCGCAAACTAATAAAACAAAAACGCCTAAAACGGATAAAGTCATGACAAAAGAAACTATTTATCAATTTAAAGTTGAAGATTTATCAGGAAATTCATTTGATTTTGCTTCTTTAAAAGGTAAAAAAGTAATGATTGTAAATACCGCTTCAAAGTGCGGATTAACGCCTCAATACAAAGATCTTGAAGCAATTTACAAAGAATATAAGGATAAAGGTTTTGTAATTGTAGGTTTTCCGGCAAACAATTTTGCGTCTCAGGAACCAGGTACAAATGAAGAAATTGGTGCTTTTTGCCAACAAAATTATGGAGTAACTTTTCCGATGATGGACAAGGTTTCTGTAAAAGGGGATGATATGTGCGAAGTATATAAATTCCTTACTCAGAAATCTAAAAATGGTTTACAGGATTCTGAAGTAGAATGGAATTTTCAAAAATATTTAATCAACGAAAAAGGCGAATTGGCTAAAGTTATCAAACCTAGAACTTTACCAACAGATCCTGAAGTTATCAACTGGATAAAAAGTTAATTAGAAAACTATCAAACCTAAAAGTCCGCAAATTTGAATTTCTCAAGTTTGTGGATTTTTTTACGACAAAAACGTCTTTGAGAGGAACGAAGCAATCTCACTTGCGACATCTACAAAAGTTTATATTGGAGAGATATTGAACGCGGATGACACGGATTCGCAAGCGAAAACACGGATTAGTACGGATTTTTTTCTGGTAGAGTAAATAATAGCAATAGTATGTTGAAAGATGTTTTCAAAAGCACGCTATTTTGACAAAAGAGAATCATATAAATGAACATAAAGTATGTCATTCTCTGGATGTGATTCTCTTTCGTAGAAATTTGAGAAACTATGAGAAAAATCCGCGAACATCTGCGTCTTCGCTTGCGAATCCGCGTCATCCGCGTTCAAAATTACATTAGTAAAAAGCTTTGCGGTTTAAACTAATATCAACTGCATAAATACCAAGTCAAGCCAGTGACCAAATTTATAACCCACTTCACGAATCGTTCCCGTAGCCACAAAACCAAATTTTTCATGAAAAGCAATACTTCCGGCATTATCAGCATCAATGGCGCCAATCATTACATGGTAGCCTTGTTCTTTTGCTAAACGAATTAATTCTGTCAGTAATTTAGAACCAATACCTTTTCCTATTACATGATCTACAACATAAACAGAATGTTCAACAGTATATTGATAACCAATTTTTTCGCGAAACTGTCCGTAACTGCCAAAACCAACTACTTCGCCATCTAAATCGGCCACAACAACAGGCAGGTTTTTAGCTTTTTTATCTTCAAACCATTTTGTCTGTACTTCAAGAGTCTGAATATCATAACTATAATTTGCCGTTGTATGTAAAATAGAATGATTTACAATTTCAAGAATTTTATCTAAGTCGTCTGTAGTTGCGGATCTGAGTATTATGTTCATGATGTTTATAATTGGAATTTGGAATTTATATTTTGGAATTTTATTTGTTATTTAATTCTGCCAGTAAAACATCAACATCTTTAGAATTCCAATTCATTTCCTTTGCAATTGTTTTGGCATCTTTGGCGTATTTTAAAGCTGATTTTTTATCTTTTATTTTATTATACAACCTTGCTGTCAGTAAATTACCATCATAAGAATCATTTAATTCCAAAGAATGTTTTACCCACGAAATTGATTTTTTAAGGCTTTCCTCGTCAGTAATATGTTTCAGATAAGTTTGTCCAATATCTTTTAGGAAGCTGGCATCACTCCAAACTAATTTTTGAGTATCCTCAAGTGTAACTTTTTTATAAAACTGCCATTTTTCGGTTCTTTCGGCCAGAGTTAAATCAAATTTAAAAACGAGTGAATCTGTTTTTTGCAAACGAATTGACTTTGCAATTTCTCTTTGTTTATAATAGTTTATCGTATCCAAATTATCTACATAAGGGCGCAATAACTCTGTTACAATACTTTCTATTTTTCGATCAACACGATTTTGCGAAGCTACGGCGGCAAACTCTTTTTGGTGTTTTAAAACATATTGAAATTCCCTCGAATTAATATCAGTAACACCATTGGCAATAATGCGCCAGTTTGTTTCGCTAACTAGTTGAGCATCTGATTGCATTTCAAGATAAATATGTGTCGGAATCGATAATTCAGTTCGGTCTTTTCCTTTTTTTAAAGTATTTAAATAAGCAAAAAACTTAGTTGAATTGCTTTTATCGGCTAAAAACTCTTTTTCCAGATAAGGCAATTGCATTTTAGGATTCAAAGCAAAATTGGCCTCGCTCATAAAATCACCTTTTTTCATTTCGCCTTTTAAAGCATACAAAAGCGTTTCATTATCATCCAAAAATAAAAAAGTGGGTAATGATTTAGTATTGAATTTGTCTTTTAGCGCAATACCTTCTTCCTTTTCAATATTTTTCCAAACGCAGACATAATTTTTCTTCAGAAAATCCATTACGGCTGCATCGCTAAAAACTTCATTTTTCATTTGATTGCAATGCGGGCACCAATCGGCATAAAGCATTATAAAAAGTGGTTTTCCTGTATTTTTTGCAGTTTCTAAAGCTGTTTTATAAGGAACATCATCAGGAATAAACTGATTTTGAGATTTAACTGTTTGAATTGAAATGAATATAAAAAGTATATATAAGAAACGCATGTTATAATTTTTACTAGGAATTTCGTTTCACAAATATATCCTCTTTTTACAAAAGCTGTCTTAATATCTTCCTAATTTATAAGTTAAATCCAGTACGAAGTTTGTAACTTTGTAACATCAAAAGTTAATCTTACTCTTAAAGATTTTCTTTATAAAAATAATACATTATAAGAATGATTTACCCCAAAATACCGCTTGCACAAAGCATTATCGAAATTTGTTTAGCAAAAGGAATCACCAATATTATAATTTCTCCGGGATCAAGAAACGCACCTTTAACAATAGGTTTTGCCCAAAATCCTAATTTTACCTGTTACAGTATTGCAGACGAGCGTAGTGCCGCTTTTTTTGCATTGGGAATAGCCCAGCAAATTAAACAGCCAACAGCTGTTATATGTACTTCAGGATCAGCATTATTAAATTATTATCCCGCTTTTGCCGAAGCATTTTACAGCCAGATTCCTTTAATCGTTATTTCAGCAGATCGCCCGCAAAGTAAAATTGATATTGGTGACGGACAAACGATTCGTCAGGAAAATGTTTTTCAGAATCATTCTGTTTTTAATGCTAATTTAACTGAAGAAGCTTCAGAAGAAAATGATTTAAAAATCAATAAAGCGATTGAAACGGCGATTCTTCAAAAAGGTCCTGTTCATATCAATGCTCCGTTTGAAGAACCGCTTTATCAAACCGTAGATACACTTTCGATCCATCCAAAAATTACCGTTTCCGAAGAAATTATCGGAACAAAAACAATAGAAAACAGCGAAGAATTAGTTTCAGTCTGGAACTCTGCCAAGCGAAAATTAATTATGGTTGGTGTTAACGAAGCCAATACTATTGATGATAAAATTGTTCAAAATTTGGCAAACGATCCTTCGGTCGTAGTGCTGACAGAAACGACTTCTAATCTTCATCATCCAAGTTTTATTAATAGTATCGATACTTTAATTACTCCATTTGAAAATGTTGATTTTGAAGACTTTCAACCAGAAATTTTAATAACTTTTGGAGGAATGATAGTTTCGAAAAGAATTAAGGCTTTTTTACGAAAATACAAACCAAAACAACATTGGCACATAGATACTTTGCGGGCCTACGATACATTTGATGCAAAAACAAAACATATTGTAATGCAGCCAAATGATTTTTTTACCGATTTGCTTTCGAAAACAGCATTTGTTGAAAGTGATTATTTTTCTAAAATCGATAAGATTTACGATTTGCGAAAGGTAAGAAAACAAGAATATCTAAGTAAAATACCATTTTCTGATTTTCAGGTTTTTGAAAAAATAATTGAAACCTTACCAAAAAACAGTCAATTGCAAATAAGCAATAGCTCTGCAATTCGATACGCACAATTAATTGATATTGATAGTTCTATCGAAGTATTTTGTAATCGTGGCACAAGCGGAATTGATGGAAGTACATCAACTGCAATTGGAGCTTCGGTAGGGAGTAAAAAGCAAAATGTTTTTATAACCGGCGATATAAGCTTTTTGTATGACAGTAATGCTTTGTGGAATTCTAATATTCCAAATAACTTCAAAATTATATTGATTAATAATGGAGGAGGAGGAATATTCAGGATTTTGCCGGGTCATGAAGAAAAACCTGTTTTTAATACTTATTTTGAAACATCACATCAATTAACGGCTGAACATTTGGCTAAGATGTATAAAATGAATTACTTGACAGCAACTGATTTGAACTCTTTAAACGAGAATATTCATTCATTATACAATCAAAATAATGCTGCGAGTATTCTGGAAATTTTCACACCCACTTTTGAAAACAATGTCATTTTGAATCAATTTTTTAAGGAATTAATCTAATTTATAAAATGTAAGTTAAATTGGGTTAAATTTTTTGTAATTGTATAATAAATATGTAAGTTTGATTTTTAAAAATAACAATCAATAACTATTTATTATGAGTGCAAGAGAAGAATTAATTAAAAAGTATGCAGAAGATTTAAAGGAAAAATGTGGTGTAACGCCAAATATGGATTTATTGACTAAAGTAACAATAGGTTGCGGACCGTCTATATACAACTCAGACGCATCTACAGTTGCCGGAAGCCAACAATCAGAATTAGATACGGTTAAGAAAAATTTCTTAATAAAAAAATTAGGTTTACCAAACGGTCCTGAATTAGATACTGCAATTCATGCAGTTTTAGAAAAGTATGGCAAAGCAAACAAACATAAATACAGAGCAGTAGTTTATTATCTATTGACAGTACACTTCAAAAAGAAAGTGTTTACAAATAAATTAAAACGATTAAATACAAAAGCACCATTAATTTGGTGCTTTTTCTTTTTATAAAACAAAATTTATGAAGCAAATAACGCTTTTTCCTTTTTATCTGGAATATTTTTCTGTGAACCATTTTCAAACTTCGTACATTTGCGGCTTAGAAACTTAGTTGCTTATCAGCTTAGAAACTTAGAATATGATTGAAATAGGAAAATACAATACACTAACTATATTACGTGATACCAAAGTTGGTTTGTTTTTAGGGAATCCTGAAAAAGATCCCGAAGGAATTCACGACATTTTATTACCCAATAAATACGTTCCCAATGAATTTGAAATAGGCGAAGAACTTATTGTTTTTGTTTATTTAGACCATGAACAGCGTCCGGTTGCAACAACTCTGGAGCCTTATATATTATTGAATGAATTTGCTCTTTTGCGAGTAAATTATATCAATCAGGTTGGTGCTTTTATGGATTGGGGAATGGAAAAAGACATTCTGGTTCCGTTTAAAGAACAGGCGCGTCCAATGGAAAAAGGAAAACGTTACCTGGTTTACCTTTATATGGACGAAAAAACAAATCGTTTGGTAGCTTCAAGTAAATTGAACCAATTTTTGTCGAACGATCAGCTTACAGTTGAAAAAGGAGAAGAAGTTGATTTGATTGTTTCACATATTACCGAATTAGGAATAAATGTAATCATCAATGAGCAACATAAAGGTTTGTTATATAAAGATGAAGTGTATGACGACGCGATTAGAACCGGCGACAGAATGCGCGGATATATTAAAAACATTCGTCCTGACAATAAAATAGATGTTGCCTTGCAAGTGCAGGGATATCAAAGTATTGAGCCAAATGCAGAGAAAATTTTAGATGAATTGCGTGCCAACAGAGGCTTTTTACGTTTAAATGATAATTCTCATCCCGAAGATATTAAAACAGTCTTGAAAATGAGCAAAAAAACCTTTAAAAAGGCTGTAGGAGCTTTATATAAAGACAAACTCATCGAAATTAAAGAAGACGGGATTTATCTTGTAAAAGAAGAATAGATTCTTTAAAATTCCAAAAAAATAAAATTCCAAATTCCAATGTAGCATCGCATAATTGAAGCTTAAGATTAAAACGAAGTTCACATATAGCTTTGCGAACTTTTTTATAAAATCTTACAATAAAAAGCTTTTGCGAACTTTGCGGTTAAATTATCCGGTTTGCATTGGAATTTGGAATTTATTTTTTGGAATTTTAACCATTTATAACAAGAAAGGCTACTCATTACAAGTAGCCTTTCCCTTTTTATTCTAGTTTTAAAAAAATTGTAATTAAAAAAAAACAGAAATAAAATTATTCGAATCAATCATTAAGATAATGACTTTAAAAATTTTAGAAATCATCTTCGTGATTGGTATGTCTTTAAATAGCTTATAACATTCGCATCAAAAGCAAAAAATCAATTTCACGGCAGAACCATTTGGTTTGTTTGATATTTATATTTATAGAAAGTTCTTCAATTTTAATTAAGTCCCCATTATCGTAATCCTTGTTAGACAAATTGAGCAAACAATTCTATTTTTTAACCTTAGGTGTTACTATCTCTCCTTTGAGTTTTTACAAATGCATAAACCATTTGCCCATCAATTAAAGTCTTAGTATTCAAAACCCCAAAAAAATGAGCGACAAATTTTTTAAATTTTCTCAAAAAAATCATTTTTTAGGTTAATAAATCAGTGAAAGAAAATCAATCTGAAATCAATGAAATAAATGTATCTAATTGATTTCTAGGGCGTAAAATTACTTCTTTTTTTAAAACGAATGTTAAATAATGTTATTTTTTGTAAGTAAATACTATTTGTTAACATTCAGCCACAATTTAGTAAAGACTTAAAGTAAATTGAGTAGGTAAAAATGTAAAAATGGTTTATTTTTACACTATAATTATTTAAAAGATACAAATAGAAATGGATTGGATTACTGCCAGAGAATTTGAAGATATAACTTATAAAAAATGTAATGGAGTTGCAAGAATTGCTTTTAACAGACCAAATGTTAGAAATGCTTTTCGCCCAAAAACAACTTCAGAATTATACCAGGCTTTTTACGATGCACAAGAAGATACTTCGATTGGTGTAGTTTTGCTTTCTGCAGAAGGACCATCAACAAAAGATGGCGTTTATTCTTTTTGCAGCGGAGGGGATCAAAATGCGCGTGGACATCAGGGTTATGTTGGCGAAGATGGCCAGCACCGTTTAAATATCCTCGAAGTGCAGCGTTTAATTCGTTTTATGCCTAAAGTGGTTATTGCCGTTGTTCCTGGTTGGGCAGTTGGCGGCGGACATAGTTTACATGTGGTTTGCGACATGACTTTGGCTAGTAAAGAACATGCTATTTTTAAACAAACTGATGCTGATGTGACTAGTTTTGATGGTGGTTACGGATCTGCCTATCTGGCCAAAATGGTCGGACAGAAAAAAGCACGTGAGATTTTCTTTTTAGGAAGAAACTATTCTGCTCAGGAAGCAATGGATATGGGAATGGTAAATGCCGTAATTCCGCATGATGAGCTTGAAGATACTGCATATGAGTGGGCTCAGGAGATTCTTCAAAAATCACCAACTTCTATAAAAATGCTAAAATTTGCAATGAATTTAACCGATGACGGAATGGTTGGTCAGCAGGTATTTGCAGGGGAAGCAACACGTTTGGCCTATATGACCGAAGAAGCAAAAGAAGGTAGAAATGCGTTTTTAGAAAAAAGAAAACCAAATTTCGGAGAAAATAAATGGTTGCCATAAGAAGTTAAAAATTGTTTCAAGTTTCAGGTTTCAAGTTGCGAAATCCAAAACTTGAAACCTGAAACCTGAAACAAAAATTAAACAAAACAAATTATAAATGAAACATTGGATTGAAGCCGCCAGACTGCGCACATTGTCTTTATCAGTTTCCGGAATAATAGTAGGAAGTATTTATGCCCTATCAAACCCAACCGAAACTATCAATACACCAACTGAAGTTTTTAGCTGGAAAATTTTTGGTTTTTCACTTTTAACGACACTTGGTTTGCAGGTTTTATCCAATTTTGCAAATGATTATGGAGATGGTGTAAAAGGGACTGATAATGCTGACAGAGTTGGTCCGCAACGTGCCATACAAAGTGGAGTAATTACTCCGCAGGCAATGAAAAAAGCCATCATAATTACTTCGATATTGACCTTTTTATCAGCAATTATTTTAATATATTTTGCTTTTGGAGAAAGTAATTTCGGATATTCTATATTTTTTCTACTATTAGGAATTGCTGCAATTGCTTCTGCAATTCGTTACACAGTTGGTAATTCTGCTTACGGATACAAAGGTTTTGGAGATATTTTTGTTTTTGTATTCTTCGGACTTGTAAGTACTTTGGGAGTAAATTTTTTATATTCGAAAGAAGTAGATCCTATTTTAATTTTACCTGCAGTTTCAATTGGTTTATTAAGCGTTGGAGTTTTAAACCTCAATAATATGCGTGATGAAGAATCAGACAAAAAATCTGGAAAAAATACAATTGTAGTTCAAATGGGTGGAGCAAAAGCAAAAATTTATCATTTTGCTTTGATTATAACAGCTATGCTTTTGGTTGTGGTTTTTGCGATATTGAGTGATTATCGTTTTGATCAATATTTGTTTTTATTGGCTTATATACCTTTAACCAAACATTTAATTACTGTTTATAAAAACCAGAATCCTAAGTTATTAGATCCGGAATTAAAAAAACTCGCACTTAGTACATTCTTACTTTCTATATTATTAACGGTATGTATGATTTCGCTGATTTCAGACATCATCGTTAATCTCTTCTTAGGCGGAAGATAAAATAAAGTTCAATTTTAAAAACTCATCAAATGAAAATTACATTTTACGGACATGCTTCTTTAGGTATCGAAGTGGGAGGAAAACACATAATTGTTGATCCTTTTATTACAGGAAATCCACAAGCGGCAGCAATCGATATAAACACATTAAAAGCGGATTATATTTTATTAACGCATGCACATGGCGATCACGTTCTTGACGTTGAAGCTATTGCAAATCGTACCAATGCAGTAATTGTTTCTAATGCAGAAATCACAAGTTATTACGCAAAACAAGGGCTTAATGCACATCCGATGAATCACGGCGGAAGCTGGAATTTTGATTTCGGAAAAGTAAAATATGTAAACGCAATTCACTCAAGTTCTTTTCCTGACGGAAGTTACGGAGGAAATCCTGGTGGTTTCGTAATAGAAGGTGAACATAAAAACATATACATTGCCGGAGATACAGCGCTTACAATGGATATGAAACTGATTCCATTAAGAACAAAATTAGATTTGGCAATTCTTCCAATTGGAAATAATTTTACAATGGATGTTGAAGATGCCATAATTGCTTCTGATTTTGTAGAATGTGATAAAATCTTAGGTTATCATTTTGATACTTTTGGTTATATCGAAATCAACAAAGAAGAATCTATTCGCAAATTTTTCGATAAAGGAAAAGATTTAATGCTTTTAGAGATTGGAGAATCTATTGAATTGTAATTAATAACTGATTCCAAACTATTAGCTATGTTTTTTTGTGGTTCCCGAAATATCCGGGACCACAAAAGAACATGTTTTATCAAAGTTTAAAAAAGATTTTTTTCGTTAATCAAATATGGATAATATTAAATTTATTTGTGAATGCTGTGGGAAAGAACATGAGAGTTGGCCTGCACTAACCTATAATTCCCCTAGCAGTTTTTACAATCTTTCACCTCAGGAACAGGAAGAAATAGCTGTGATAGATCAGGATTTTTGTGTAATTAAATATCCGGATCATGTAGATCGATTTGTCAGATGTGTTCTTATTCAAAAAGTTAATGACCATTGTGAAGATCTTGAATATGGTTTTTGGGTTTCTTTAAGCGAAAAAAGTTTTAAAGATTATCTCGAAAATTTTGATAACGAAAATCATGAAACACAATATTTTGGATGGCTTTGCAATTATATTCCACAATATAAATTTTCAAATAGCGTTCCTACAACCGTTGTAACCAAAAGTGGTAATGACAGACCGGAAATTTTTCCTCATCAGGATTTTGACCATCCTTTTGTAAAAGATTATTATGAAGGAATTACAAAAGAAGAAGCTGAAAAAAGAATTCAGGGAATGCTAAAAAATTAGGCTTGAAATTTGCATGAAATATTTAAACTAAATTTTCTAAAATGAATTTAAAACAAATAGCCCTATTTCTTTTAATGACAGTTTCTTATAACTCTTTTGCACAAAAAGATGGTTATTGGGACAAAGAACGCGCCACGACAAAAGAAATTATTGTTTATGCACGTGACCGAATCACGCTGACAACTGAAGATTTACCTGTTGGAACAACCGAAATTGTGTACAGAATTACTCTTCTGGACGAAAACCAACAAATGGCAAATAGTTTAGTTTCAGTATTAAAAGCAATTCCGGATCCTACAGGAATAAGTCAGGGTTCTGCCGGAGCAGTTTTTTTAATGTCAAAAATTTCCGGAGACGATACTTGTACTTACGCATTATTTACTTCGGGTGAAAATGCAAAAAAATATATTGAAGACGGTAAAACAGACAAGGCTTGTTACGCTCAGGTTGATGCTGTAAGCAAAGATGCGAAAAGATTATCGCTAGATAAATCCTCTTGTTTGGGACAAAACGTAAACACAATATGGTTTGGTTTTCACAGTAAAAACTGGGTTTTAAATCAAAAAATAGTTTTGGAAGTTGTGCCGTGGGTGGATACAAAACTAAATCGAGGTTGGAATCAGGACAATAAAAACGAAATTATAAGCTTATGCAAAACATCTACAATGGCCCAAAAAATGGCCAATTCTGATGATTTTTGTGTTTGCATTATGGATAAAATAACAAAACAATATCGTTATTCAGAGTTTCAAAAGTTATTGCCAATCGAAAAAAACAAAGTTTATAAAGATTTTGGTAACGCTTGCTACAAAGATGCTGACATTTCAAAAAATGTTTATAATGATTTGAGAACTCAGGCTTCGGTTTTAATAAAGCAACAAAAATACAATGAAGCAATTCCTAAATTAAATACCATAATTAATGACGGAAAAGCAACTGCACTGGACTACAGTTCTATAGGCTATTGTTATATTTTGACTAAGCAATATGCAAAAGCCATAAAATCATTAAAAGAAGGTGAGAAGTTAGACGATACAGAACTATTAGTCAAATTAAACCTGGCGCATGTTTATTTGGTTAGTGATGATTATAGCGAAGCAAAAGCGATTTATAAAAAATATCAGACTCAAAATGTTACTGACAGTTTAAGCTGGACAGAAAAAACAAAATTGGATTTTGCCGCTTTCCAAAAAGCAGGTTTACCATCAAAAGATTTTGATAAAGTTTTAAAACTTTATAATTAAAAATTTTTCCATCATATAAGTTATATAAGTAAATTTAAGTTAGCCACTACGCAATATTTAAATGAACTTATATAACTTATATGGTTTAAAAACATACCAACTTGAAAGCAACTTACCACAAATACATGCTCGAATTCAAACGCCCGTCGGGAACGTCGCGTGGCATTATGACAGAAAAAGAAACCTGGTTTATTGTTCTTGAAAAAGACGGTAAAAAAGGAATAGGCGAGTGTGGTATTTTGCGCGGTTTAAGTGCTGATGATCGTGATGATTATGAAGAAAAACTAAATTGGGCATGCCAGAATGTTCATTTAGGAGAAACGGCACTTTGGGAAGCTTTATTAGAATTTCCGTCTATACAATTTGGAATTGAAATGGCTTTTTTATCCCTTAAAAGTGAAAATCCGTATTTATTATTTCCTTCAGATTTTACCAATACTACTCAATCAATTACCATAAACGGATTGGTTTGGATGGGAGAGGCTTCTTTCATGAAAGAGCAAATTGAAGAGAAATTAGCAGATGGTTTTAATTGTATAAAATTGAAAATTGGAGCAATCGATTTTCAGAAAGAGTTGGGATTATTACAGTTTATAAGAAGTCATTTTTCTGCAGAACAAATAGAAATTCGTGTTGATGCCAATGGAGCTTTTGCTTTAAATGAAGCTTTAAATAAATTAAATCAACTAAATCAATTTCAACTACATAGTATTGAACAGCCTATAAAAAAAGGCAATATTAAAGCGATGAAAGACTTGTGTGAAACAACACCTTTTCCAATTGCATTAGACGAAGAATTAATAGGCGTTTTTTCATTCGAAGAAAAAGAAAAATTACTGCAGGAAATTAAACCGCAATATATCATTCTAAAACCAAGTTTTGTTGGAGGTTTTAGAGGAACACAAGAATGGATAACATTAGCAGATAAATATAATATTGGTTGGTGGATTACATCAGCATTAGAAAGTAACATTGGGTTAAACGCCATTGCACAATGGACTTTTCTGCAAAATTCAAAAATGCCGCAAGGTTTAGGAACAGGCGCACTTTACAATAATAATATTGATTGCCCGCTTGAAGTTTCTAATGGTCAATTATGGTATAATAAGGCTAAAAACTGGGATTCTGGTTTTCTTGAGAAAGCATAAAAAAAACTGGCTTTTGACCAGTTTTTAAGGTTTAATCAATATTTGGTTTTTATTCTTTTCCTCCCATTAGGTTTTCCTGTAAATCTTTCAGATCCTGCCATTTCCCTTCATAGGCAAGTAAAGCTTGTTTTGCCCACGTACTAGGATTGTGAATCGCATAATTTTCTCCTCCTGCATCTAGAATTGCCTGTAGTTTTTCGGTAGATGCTTCTGATAATTCTTGCCATGTATTGATTCCGGCGGCATTCATAAGAGTTTCAATTTTTGGTCCGATTCCTTCTACAATTTTCAAATCATTCTCTTCTATTTTTTTATTGCAAACCGATGCCGCCAAATCCTGATCAAAAAGAAAAACCGGAGTTGTACTGGCTGCAAATGATTGAGTTGTTTGTGATGTGGATAGTTTTACCGCCAAATCGGCTTCCAGAGCTGAAATTCTGGTATTCAGGCTTTTTGTATGTGCTTTGCATGCATCCAAATCGGCTTGTAAATCAGCTGCAAGAGAACCATCTCCTTTTGAATTCATTTTCCCTAGTAAGTAACCTAAAATTCCACAGATTAATCCCACTAGCACAGGTATTAAAATACAAGGTATATTCATAATAGTATATTTTTGATTATTATTTGATCGTTATTACAGTTCTTCTGTTATTGGCTTTGCCTTCGGCAGTTGTATTTTCTCCAATTGGCTCATCAGGACCTTTCGATTCGGTTGTAATGCGTTCGGCATCAATTCCATTTTTTACCAGATAATTTTTAGAAAAATCAGCACGTTTTTGTCCCAAAATTACATTTGCATCACGGTTTCCAACATTATCAGAATGCCCCACAATTAAAACCGTAGCGTCTTTAACATTTTTCAGGTATTTCAAAATATCAGTTACTTTTTGTTTTTCAACCGCGTTTAAATTATCACTTGCTTTATTGGTGTTGAAATGTAGAATCAAAGGATCAGAATTGATTTTTTCTTTTAAAGTATTCCATTCATTATTAACAACCGTAGTGGTATCTAAAGCAGGAAAATTATATTCTACAGGACCAATAAGAGTATCAGAAATCATTTTCCAATTCTTAATAATTTCCCCTTTTGTATCAAACTGACTTGCCGTTAAACCTTTAGAAACAAAATAATTTTTAACCTCATTTGCTCTTGCGAGCCCGAGATTTTCAAAAGTGGAGTTGTTGGTTTCATCAGAAATAGCATAACCTGTAATTATTACTTTTTGTTTTGAATTTGAAGCTAAAAATGTTTTAAGATTTTCAATTCCAATTCCAATAGAATCACTAACGGGAGTGATTAATGCAGCACTGTTTTTAAGGAATTTAAGGTTATCACCGGTGCGAAAATCAATTCCGGAACCATTAAGAATAAAACGAACCATAGTAGTATCATTGGCGGCTACGGGTGTTTTTTCGACAGCAACAGTTGGCGTTTTCATACTGCAATTGCAACAAAATTTAAGGTATAAAAAAGTGCCTAAAATAATTGTTATAGCAATGCCTAATAGATAAAGTGCTTTTTTAGACATAGTAATGAAGTTTAGATCCTATCAAAATTAACAAAAAAATAAATACAAAATGCTTTAGTAATCAGTTATTTAAAATATAACATTCTATTTTTGAGATGATTACAGGATTAAATTGATTAGAATGTATTGATAAAATGCAATTTCAAACTGAATTAAAATGAGTAACTTGCAGTAAAAATTTAATTTGGAGTTAAAATGATTGAAATAGAAAGAAAGTTTCTTGTAAAATCAAATGATTTTAAAGAACAGGCTTTTACTCAAAATAAAATTGCACAAGGTTATTTGAGTTCACTTCCCGAAAGAACGGTGCGCGTGCGAATAAAGGGAGCTAAGGGATTTATTACAATAAAAGGAATTGGGCATCACGGTGGAATGTCGCGCTTTGAGTGGGAAAATGAAATTCCGCTTGATGAAGCGCTGGAACTCCTAAAATTATGCGAAAAAGGTAAAATCGAAAAGACACGTTTTGAAATAAAAGCCGGAAAACATGTTTTTGAAGTAGATGAATTTTATGGAGAAAATGAAGGTTTGGTAATGGCTGAAATTGAATTGGAATCAGAAACAGAATCTTTTGAAAAACCGGAGTGGCTTGGAGAAGAAGTTACTAATGATAAAAGATATTACAATGCTTATTTGAGCAAAAATCCCTTTAAAGATTGGGAAAAATAATAGATTTATGACAGAATACGATTTGATAATTGTTGGAGGCGGCCCAATTGGATTAGCCTGCGCAATTGAAGCTCAAAAGAAAAACTTACGTTATTTAATTATTGAAAAGGGTGCAATTGTAAATAGTATTTTCAATTATCCGTTGTACATGACTTTTTTTCAACGGCCGAGCGACTTGAAATTGGAAATATCCCTTTTAATTGCCTTGCACCAAAACCCGGTCGTCAGGAAGCTTTAGAATATTATCGAAACATTCATCGCTATTTTAATTTTTCCATTAATTTGTTTGAAGAAGTAATTAGTGTTGAAAAACAAGAGAATTCGGTTTTCAAAATAACTTCTGACAAAAAATCCTATGAAGCCAAGAATGTTGTTATCGCTACAGGTTTTTACGATATTCCGATAGAAATGAAAGTAAAAGGCGAGGAATTGTCCAAAGTTAGACATTATTATAAGGAAGCTCACGAATATGCTTTTAGAAATATTCTGGTTGTTGGCGCCAATAATTCATCTGTTGATGCTGCTTTAGAATGTTGGCGAAAAGGAGCTAATGTAACGATGGTGATTCGCAAAAATGAAATCAATAATCGTGTAAAATATTGGGTAAAACCAGATATCGAAAATCGAATTGATGAAGGAAGTATAAAAGCCTATTTTCAATCGAATATTACTGAAATCAGGAAAAATGAAGTTGAAATAGAAACTCCAAACGGTAAAGTTACTATTGAAAATGATTTTGTTCTTGCTTTAACGGGATATAAACCAGATTTGACTTTTCTTGAAAAAATGGGTATTCAGCTTTCTAATGATGAGCTAAAAATACCAACTTATAATCCCGAAACTATGGAAACAAATGTTGAAGGTTTATTTTTGGCAGGAGTAGTTTGCGGTGGAATGCAGACGCATAAATGGTTTATCGAAAACTCCCGCATTCATGCGAATATGATTGTGGATTATATTACTTCGAAGTAAAAAAAGTTACCACAGATTAAAAGATTCTAAGGATTATTTTTTCGCCATGAATTCACAAATTTGTTTGAAATATTAAACGCAATCATTCGTGAATTCGTGGCTATTTTTTAAATCTAAATCTTTTTAATCTGTGGCAAAAAACTTTTAAGAACTACAAGAAAGCATAGAACAACCCACTTTTGAGCGTGCCCAATCTGGTCGTTTTGCGAACCACTTTTCTAATTCCGGCTGTTCATCATATGGTTTTTGCAATAGCAAGTACAATTCATTTATCAACGAATAATCTTCCTGATCTGCAGCATCGATGGCCAATTGTGCCATATAATTTCGCAGTACATATTTTGGATTAATTGTATTCATTTTTTGTGCACGATCTTGATCAGATAATGTTTCACTGTTTAATCTTTCGAGGTAAACTGAAAACCATTTTTTCCAGGATTCTAAAATGTCTGCTGAAATTTCTTCAGGAATGTAAAAAGCATCCTGAATTTTTTCAATAGCATTTTCTACAGAATCTTCTTTTTTAATTTTATTTAAATTTCTAAAAAGATCGTCATATCAGTTTCAGATAATTGTAAAACAGTTTCTAAAGCGGTAACTAATTTATCGCCAGTTTCAGTTGAAGTAAAGATTCCTAATTTACTTAAAAACATTGTTTTATAATCAGATTCAAAATCATTTATGTATGTTTCTAAAATCTTTTCTAAAGGTTCTGCTTCATTGATTAAAGGATAAAGTGCATTAGCCAATTGATACAAATTCCATTGAGCAACCTGAGGCTGATTGCCAAAACGATATCTTCTGTTTTGACTATCAGTTGTATTTGGTGTCCAGTTTGGATCATAATTTTCTAGCCAGCCATACGGGCCGTAATCAATTGTGATTCCGTGAATTGACATATTATCGGTATTCATTACACCATGCACAAAACCAACACGCTGCCAATGCAAAATCATTTCACGGGTGGTATCTGCAACTTTTTTGAAAAATTGTAAATATTGTTCCTTTGGCTCGCCTGTAATTTCCGGAAAATAATGTTTGATATTATATTCAACAAATTGCTTTAAATTTTTAAGTTCATTTCGGGCTGTAAGCATTTCAAAACTTCCAAAACGAATAAAAGACGGAGCAACACGACAAACAATGGCACCTTTTTCGTAAGCAGGGTTTCCGTTGTATAATATATCACGCAAAACCTGATCTCCAGACAACATTAGCGATAGTGATCGGGTAGTGGGAACTCCCAAATAATGCATGGCTTCGGCACATAAATATTCTCTTATCGAAGAGCGTAAAACAGCCAAACCATCAGCGGTTCTGGAATATGGAGTTTTTCCTGCACCTTTTAACTGAAGGGTAAAAAACTCGTTATTATGTTCAACTTCAGTTAGATTAATCGCACGTCCATCACCCAATTGTCCAGCCCAGTTCCCGAATTGATGTCCGGCATAACACATGGCGTAAGGTTTTGTTTCCGGCAAAATTTCTTTTCCTGAAAATGCATTCAAAAAGGCTTCTGACAGAATTTCATCTACAGAAATTCCAACCAATTCAGCAACTTCTTCAGAGGCATGAATTAGTTTTGGTTCAGTAGGTTTTGTTGGATTTACGTATGAGAATAACGCATTTTTAACCTGGCGAATTTCATTTGTTTCATCCGGATCTGCGGGTAATTCATCTGTAAACCGATTATTTATTTTTAAATTTTTCATTTGCGTTTTTTTACCATTAAGAGATTAAGTTATATTAAGAGTATGACTTAATTTTTCTTAATTTCTTAATGGTTAATTCTAAAATTAAATGTTTTAATCATTTAATTTTTTTACAAAACTTTTATTTAGTCTGCTAATTGTTTAGCGTACATTTTTTTAGTTTTTGTATTTTCGGATCAATTACTATTTGGCAGTAACGTGCATCCTGATTGTTATTGTAATAATTTTGATGATCTTCTTCGGCTTCGTAAAAAACCTCAAATTCAACTAATTGCGATACAATTGGATCATCATAAAAGCCTTTTACTTCTTCAAAAACCTGTTCGGCAATTGCTTTTTGTTCTGCATCATGATACAAAATTACAGAACGGTATTGTGTACCAACATCTGCTCCCTGACGGTTCAATGTTGTTGGATCATGACTTGTCATAAATATAAAAATCAAATCATGATATGAAATTATGTCAGGATCAAATGTAACTTGTATGACTTCGGCATGACCGGTTCTGCCAGTACAAACTTCTCGATATGGCGGATTTTTAATAAATCCTCCTGAATATCCCGATTTTAAAGATTCTATTCCTTTTAAACGCTGAATCACAGCTTCTATACACCAAAAACATCCTCCACCAAAAGTGGCTACTGATAAATTTCCCATAAATGTTATAGTTAAAGTTTTATATGCCCTATTAATCCGATAGAATATTATGATAATTTATTCAAAAAAAGACTATTTAATTAAAGATACTAAAAGGTTATTTAATGTTTGAAGTTTATAATTGATAAATTCACAATTCTATAAAAAAGCAATATATTTGCAATCAAACTCAGGCAAAATAATGAATAGCAAAAATAATACCATCAGCTTAGAAACATATTTTCAGGATTTTAGAAAAAATATTGTTGGAATAAATCAGGAATTTATGTCTCCATACGGTAAAAAACAGATTATTTATACTGATTGGACTGCAAGTGGAAGATTATATCGCCCAATTGAAGAGAAACTTCTTAATGAATTCGGGCCTTTTGTAGCAAACACACATACAGAAACTACTGTGTCAGGTACTGCCATGACAAAAGCGTATCATCATGCCAGACATATTATCAAGCGTCATACTAATGCAAATCAGGATGATGTTTTGATTACGGATGGAACAGGAATGACGGGCGTTATCAATAAATTCCAGCGTATTCTGGGTTTAAAAATTCCAGAAAACTTAAAGGATTTTATTACAGTTCCTGCCGAAAAAAAACCTGTTGTTTTCATTTCACATATGGAGCATCATTCTAATCAAACATCATGGTTAGAGACAATTGCAGATGTTGAAATTATTCCTTCTTGCGAAAAAGGACTTTTTTGCCTGGATAATCTTGAGCAATTGTTAGAAAAATATACTGATAGAACAATTAAAATCGCTTCGATTACTTCATGCTCAAATGTTACAGGTTTGAAAACTCCTTTTCATGAAGCGGCAAAATTGATGCATAAACATAATGGAGTTTGTTTTGTAGATTTTGCCTGTTCAGGACCTTATGTAGAAATTGATATGCATCCTGCTGATCCTGAAGCTTATCTAGACGCGATTTTCTTTTCGCCACATAAATTTTTAGGTGGACCGGGAACTTCGGGTGTTTTGATTTTTAATAAAAAATTATACAATAACATGATTCCCGATTGTCCGGGTGGGGGAACTGTAAGCTGGACAAATCCATGGGGCGAACATAAATATGTTGACAATATTGAAGATCGTGAAGATGGCGGAACTCCGGGTTTCTTGCAGGTTATAAAAACTGCTTTGGCAATTGAGCTGAAGGAAGAAATGGGAATTGAAAACATTTTACAGCGTGAACATGAAATTGTTGATTATGTTTTTAGCGAATTAGGATCTGTTGAAAATATCAAAATTCTGGCTGGCCAACATAAAAATCGTTTGGGTGTTGTTTCTTTTTTTATTGAAAATTTACATTTTAATTTAGGTGTAAAATTATTGAATGACAAATTCGGAATTCAAACCAGAGGAGGATGCAGCTGTGCCGGAACTTACGGTCACTTTTTACTTCACGTAGATCAGGAAACTTCAAATAAATTGGTGAACGAAATTACGATTGGTGATTTGATCAAAAAACCGGGATGGATCAGAATGTCTATTCACCCAACTACTACTGATGAAGAAATTAAATTTGTTTGTGATAGCATAAAAGAATTGGCTGAAAACCATGAAACCTGGGCTTTAGATTATTCTTATGAAAAAATTCAAACGAATTTATCCATAAAAATGCAAATTCATTTGAAGATGAATTGGTAGAAAAGTGGTTTAAATCATAATTTTTTTGCAAAGATTTACCATAGAGACGCACAGTAGTGCGTGTACGTTTCAATTTACTATATTTAATTGACCAGAACAATGTGTTAGACGCACTGCTGTGCGTCTCTACGATATACGTTGCCAATAAAATATTGCGGTAAATATTTCGATAAATGTTGTGAAGATTTATAAATGAAATAATGTGTAGGGATTTTTTTAAAATAAATTTCTAATGAATTACAAAATTTCTAATCTAGCCCCGATAGAGCCGGTATCCTTTGAGAGGAACGAACAAAGATATAGGCGAAAGCGGGACAGGTAGTCTTGAAAATTTGATATTTCTGCTTCTAAAAAAACAAACCCGACAAGTTTTTCAAAACAAGTCGGGTTTTTATATTAAATAATATTATCAAAATTATTTTGCCTGCTGAAATTTTTTGAGTGATAATAAGGCTTGCTCTTTTACTTTATCCTGAAAAAAACCTGTCCAGCCCAGTAAAAGTCCTTTAATTCCGAAAGCTTGTTTTGACCATTTCCAAACATCAAAATTATCTGTGTGTTTAATAATCAAACCATCTTGAAAAATAAATTCGGCAGAAATTTTATTAATAACATTTCGGTTGGTTTTACTAAAATTGTAAGTTGCAACCCAATTTGCCGATCCTGTAAAATCATCAGCCTTAACATTTGAGAACTCAATTTTTAAATTGCCTTTACTTTTTAAAAGTAACATTTGCCACATGGAAGAAACCTGCTCTTCTTTTAGTAAGCCAAAAGCGGGGTCAATGAAATGAATTTTTGGATGATAGCATTCACTCATTGTTTTATAATCGGCGTTGGCAAAAGCTGTGTAGAATTTGGTGATTAAGTTTTCGTTTGGGTTCATAAAATTCATTTAGGGCATAAATATAAGATTTATTAGAAGAAAAAATCTTTATAAAACGCTAATTTCTTTTGCTGTATTGAATGTTTTTTTTGATTGGTCGAAAGCTGTAGAAAAATAATTGGTTTTGTTTACCGCTGTAAAATATCCGGTTTGATTGCCAAAGGTATTTGAGTTTCCGGTAATGATAAACCTAATTCCTTTTATATCAGTATTTTTAAGCTTGTTCATTTCTGCCGGTGTAAAATAATAATAGGAAATCGTTTTGCCATCGGCATATTCTTTTACATTTTTGTCAACACAGGCTATTACATCGGCGTTTGCCAAATCTACATAAACTCCTCCGGCAATTCGGGCCTTGTCGTTTGCTGTAGCAATTGTTAATTTTAAAATTCCTCCTTTTTCTGTTTTTGCAATCTGAACATTGGCTTCTCCGGTGTAGGCGTATTTTTCGCAGATAAAAGTATAATTTTGTGTTGCCGAAAAAGGTTTAGAGCCATTTACAATCATGGTTTCCTGAGCATTGACCAAAGTCGAAAGAAACAATAACACAAAAAGAGGGAATTTTAAATTCATAAGTTAATTTTTAGTCTGTTATTTGAGATTCGAATTTTTCATCCCAATCCATTGATTTTATAGCAGAAACTAAATTATCTTCATTTACAAAAACACGCAATTCTTTGTTTGCCACTTTTTTGGTGTATAATGCATGATAGCGATAAATTGTTTCTTGTTTTGTTTTGTAAACACCATCCAATTTCAAATCAATAAAACTGCCATAATATTGTCGAAACTTTTGGCAGGTTTTTGTCAAACGTTCTTCTGTCGTGTTTTCCATTACAGATTGTGTGACTTCGGTTTCGTTAAAAGGTTTAAATTTTGATGTGTTGCAGGTTTCTAAAACCCGTTTACCCAAATCATACGCTTTTTGTTGCTGTGCCGAACTAATTTCAGCCGAAACAACTTTTTTAATTTTTAAATCTTCGGTGTCTCTGCTTATGGTTTTCGATTTACAACCAATTAGCAATAACAAACATATAATCAATCCTGCTTTCTTCATAACTATTTATGTTATTTTTAATAATAAGTTAGGGTCGGGACAGTTTTCAATATAAAAGTTTAAGTCGTTTATATTACAAACTCCTGGATAATCACCGTAATAATTTTCAATATTATTTATAATCTGAAAATGCAAATGAGGTGCATAATCTCCATTAACTGTAGAATTTCCAAAGGTTGCCAAACGATCTCCTTTTTTAAAAACTGTCCCAACGGTAATGTTTTCTATACTTTCTAACGATAAATGTCCATATAAAGTATAAAATTTTTCATTTTCAATTTCATGTTCCAAAATAATAGTGGGGCCATAATCACCAAAACCTTCATTATTTTTAAAACTGTGAATTTTACCATCAAGCGGAGCCAGAATGGATGTTCCAACTTTCCCCCATAAATCCAAACCTATATGGATATTACGTTCGGGAAGATTTTCATTTTTAAAAATAGTACTTCTTTGATATAAGTTCCGTCCTTCAATATAACCGCCAAAAGCTATTTCGGCATTATTCTTTTTTAAATAATTGGTTATAAAATTTTCAAAATCAGCGGCAGTCAAAGGTTTACTTTCGACTAGTCCTTTGTTGGTAACTGATAAATCTAATGCTACATATTTTGAGAAATCTATACTTGAATCAATAACTTTAGTAGGCGGCAAGGATTTTAAAATAGAAACTAAGGTCTTCATAAAATAGCAAATTAGGCGACTTTTTCGATGATAATTAATTCGTTATGAACCTCCACACGAGGCAACATTTTTGAGGAAAACAATTTACTATTTATTTCTGAAATATACTTTCTATTTCTAACATTATGTGCTTCATCCAAAATCATGGTGTTAAAAAGGACAACTCCTTTGTTTTTTAATAATGAAAAAACACGGTTTGCAAAAAAACTTTCAAATAAAAAATTGGGCATTTTTATATCTTCAAAAACATCAATAATAATCAAGTCATATTTGTCTTTGGTTTTTAAAACAAATTCAAAAGCATCGTCGATAATAATTTCGAGTTGTTTGATTTGGTCAAGATTAAAATATTGATTGGCGATCTGAATCATATCAGGGTCAATTTCGACTCCGGTAATTTTACCTTTATATTCAACTTCGTCTACGAGAGTTTTTATAACACTTCCGCCGGCAACGCCCAACAGCAAAATATGTTCCATCTTAAGAATGGTTTCATAACCAATATTTCGTAATCCGTACCTTAATATACGCTGCAGACTTCCATAAGAATAATTGGTGTTTTCAGAATCTAAAACTAATTCGCCATTTGCCCAGGTAACTTCGATCACTTTGCTTCTGGCTGATTTTTTTGAATATTTTTATAGGGATAAGATAACTGAATATTTTTTGAATCATTTTATTGCGCTTTAACTCAAATTTACCATTAAAATCTTTTAATTTGCACGAAATAATTGACTTTAATGAAGAAAAAATTATACAAATTCCTTTTTTTAAGCTAATGGGCTGGAAAATAGTGGGTATCGAAAATGCTGAAGTAAAAAAATGTGTCTTGATGGTTATGCCTCATACAAGCAATCATGATTTTTATTTGGGAGTTTTAACCCGCGGAATCTCCGGACTGCAAATGAACTGGGTAGGAAAGAAGGAATTGTTTACTTTTCCGTTTGGTTATTATTTTAAATATATGGGTGGAGAACCTTTAGATCGCACCGGTGGTTTAAATAAGGTGGATTCTATTGCTGCTATTTTTAACAGAAAAGAAGTTTTTCGTCTTGCTGTTGCTCCAGAGGGAACCCGAAAAGGAGTGAAGGAAATTAAAACCGGATTTTACTATATTGCTCTTAAAGCAAATGTACCCATTGTTCCGGTAACTTTTAACTGGGGAAAGAAAGAAGTGAATTTTGGAAAACCTCTTCAGCCAACTGGGAATTATGAAGCCGATCTTGAAATTTTGAAATTACATTTTACAGGAGTCTTAGGAAAAATTCCGGAGAATGGTGTTCAAATCTAAATTTTAGTTTGTTTTTTTGATTCCGTGAGAATCCCTTATTTGAAAAAAAATTAAAAATTTTTAAAATACGCGAAAATTTAGATTATGGGTTATATACCTTAAATGTTCCGTTTTTATAAAAAAATACAATTTTTTCGATTTCACCTTCTTCTAAATTTAGATTTGAGTTTTTAGATTCTGAAAAATATCTTTTTTCCTGACTTTCCTCTTTTTTATTCATTCCTGAAAATAAATCTTTCGAAACTTCATTTTCATTATATGGAATAGGGGCAGAAGGTTTTTCTGTTTCAACGGTATTTTCAATTTTAGAATTTACAGTTTCTTCCTCATTTTTAGGAAAACTTCCTTTGCCATTTAAAATCCAATACAAGTCTACATCTGGAAAAACATCCAAAATTTTAAGAACAAAATCAAGACTTGGTTTGTTTCTACCAGAAAGCAGGTGAGACATACTAGATCGCTGCACACCAATTTTATCAGCAAAAGAAGAGGCGTTTAAAGCATAATAATCAAGTATTATTTCGAGCCTTTTTACAAAATCATCGATGTTTACCATTGTAAATTCTATATTTAAAAAGTAATGTTTACAAATGTAATCATAATAAATGAAATAAGCAATTTTACAATAGTAAATCAGATAGTTAAGATCAAAAAACATTCGATTTTACTGTAAGTAATAGTATTTAATTAATTGAAATTCAATAATATAATACGTTTTATTAACAGAAGTAACAAATGTTAACAACGAAGTCTTAAAAAACAATTCTCAGAGCTTAAAAACTGTTTACATTTCTAAATAATTTCAAATTCCCGATGTTTACAATTGTAAAAATAAAGATGTTTACTTTTGTAAACTAATCAAATTACAATGAATTTAGAAGAATTATTTAATCAATACAAAGAGCAATCTATTGCGGGACGTTATCTAACTTTAGATCATATTCAGCCATTATTAGATAAACTAAATACTAATAATCAGGTAAAAATTATTGGACATTCGGTTTTAAACAAACCTATATATAGTTATGAAATTGGTACAGGAGAATCTCGTATTTATTTATGGTCTCAAATGCACGGAAATGAAAGCACTACAACCAAAGCGCTTTTTGATTTTATTAATGTATTAAACGGCAAGTCGGATTTTGCAGATAAAATGCTAAAAACGTTTACTTTTTACACTATTCCAATTCTAAATCCTGACGGGGCGGCGCTTTATACTCGTGAAAATGCCAATAAAATTGACTTAAACCGAGATTCGCAGAATCTGACTCAGCCAGAGAGTATTATTTTAAGGAAAGTATTTGAAGATTTTAAACCTCATTATTGTTTTAATCTTCATGATCAGCGCACAATTTTTGGCGCGGGAGATAGCGGTAAACCGGCAACTGTTTCTTTTTTGGCACCATCTTATAATGAAGCTCGTGATATAAATGATAACAGATTAAAAGCCATAAACCTTATTGCAGGCCTTAATGATGTATTACAGGAGTATATTCCGGGACAGGTGGGACGTTTTGATGATTCATTCAATATTAATTGTATTGGAGATACCTTTCAGTTCTTAGGAGTTCCAACTATTTTATTTGAAGCTGGTCATTTTCCGAACGATTATCAAAGAGAAATTACCCGAAAAATCCTATTTTTCTCACTAATTTCGAGTTTTAAACTTCTTTCCGAAAACGATTTAGTTGACAATCGAATTAATGATTATTTGAATATTTCACAAAATAAAGTCGTTTTTTATGATTTTATGTATAAAAACATCAAAATAAATTATGATGGTATCGAAATTATTACGAATTTTGTCGCACAATACAAAGAAGAATTGATTGAAAATAAGATTCAGTTTAACGCTTACATAGTTGAAGTAGGCGACTTGGAAAATTATTTTGGTCATTATGAATATGATGCTCAAGGTGCAGATTATACAGATGACTTTAATAACATTCCGAAATTGAATCAAAAAGCAAATTTTTATTTAAATAAAAATGTTAAATTTGTTAACGGATTGACAAAAAGTTAATTTTTATGTGAATTTGTTATTTTTTATACATATTTTTATACTTTGTTATAGCAATTAGTAATATTAATTAAAGAATTATGAGTAAATTTCGTTTAGATGAAGTAGATCACCAGATTTTAGATATGTTAATAGACAATACGAGAGTTCCGTTTACTGACATTGCAAAAAAATTATTGATATCTGCTGGAACAGTACATGTTAGAGTAAAAAAAATGGAAGACGCAGGAATTATAATGGGATCTTCATTAGCCTTAGATTACGATAAATTAGGGTATTCATTTATTGCTTATGTAGGTGTGTTTCTTAATAATACCTCTCAAACTAAATTTGTATTAGAGCGAATAAACCAAATTCCTTTCGTAACTGTGGCTTCTGTAACTACCGGGAAATTCAATATTTTCTGTAAAATCAGAGCGAAAGATACGAAACACGCGAAGGAAGTTATTTTCATGATCGACGATATCGAAGGCGTTTACAGAACAGAAACAATGATTTCATTAGAAGAAAGTATAAACGATAAGAAGCGTTTGATGCATACTATATTTAAAAATATGTAATATTTTCTTGAATGCTATATTAAAATATAACCTCAAGTTTATTCTTGGGGTTTTTTTATGACCAATTAACCAACCAACTATAACACGATTATGTATACGTTACCCAAAATTGAGCGCTTTAATCAAGATGTTCTCTCAAAATACCACATTTATAATAGTGTTTTTATAACATTACCTTTTGATTCTATAGATAATACGGGAGTTTTACTTCCTTTATTTACAGAAACTTGCGAAACGGGCTTTAAAAAACAGGAAACACCAAAAGAAATTTTTGATTTCTTTTCTAATAAATTTTTAAATAACGCAACTGAAACTGAAAAAATCGATTTAATGTTTCGATTTATTCAATACATAGAACGTCAGATTGTGTTATTTGATGCCATTGAAGATGCTGCTTTTCCGGTTGTAAACAATATGGAAGGGCGTGGTTCTCTTCGTGATATCAAAGAAAAATCAGATGCAAAGGAAAAAGACGACGATCTTATTGAATTTCTTGAAAATTTCAATGTAAGAACGGTATTAACGGCGCATCCTACTCAATTTTATCCAGGTCCGGTACTTGGAATTATAAATGATTTAACCGAAGCAATTCGATTGAATAATCTATTGCAGATTAAACAATTACTGGCTCAGCTGGGTAAAACTCCATTTATTCAAAATGAAAAACCAAATCCTTACGATGAAGCGGTAAGTTTGATTTGGTATCTGGAGAATGTTTTCTATGCAACATCCGGAGAAATTGTACATTATCTGCAAAAAAATATCCTTCACGGAAATGCTATTCAAAACCAATTAATCAAGCTTGGTTTTTGGCCGGGAGGAGACCGTGACGGAAATCCTTTTGTGACAACTGAAATTACTTTGAAAGTTGCTGAACGTTTGCGTACTTCGATTTTGAAGTGTTATTATGTTGAAATGAGAAGTTTAAAAAGAAAGCTAACTTTCTCAGGGGTAGATACTTTAGTATCAGATCTTGAACAAAAACTTTATCGTTCTGTTTTTTATTCAAAAGGAGAAATCTATATTACTTTAGACGAATTATTATCTCAGCTTAATGCAATTCGAAACATTATTATTGAAAAACACCAATCATTGTATTTAGATGAATTGGATGCCTTTTTAGTAAAAATTAATTTATTCGGATTCCATTTTGCGACTTTGGATATTCGCCAGAATAGTAAAATTCACAACGCCGTTTTCAAAGATGTTGTAAATTATTATTTGAATTCAGGTTCGAAAATTTTCCCTGAAAACTATTATGAATTATCCGAAGAAGAAAAACTGGTTGTTTTATCAAAAGTAAAAGGAGAATTGAATCCTGAACATTTTGAAGATGAAATTACCAGATCTACTTTAGAATCTGTTCAGGCTATAAAAACGATTCAGCAAAATAATGGAGAATTTGGTGCTAACCGTTATATTATTAGTAATAACGAAAGTGCGCTGAATGTTATGGAAACTTTTGCCATGATTCGTTTGAACAATTGGGAAAATCCTACCGTTGATATTATTCCGCTTTTTGAATCAGTTGATGATTTACAGAATGCACATGAAATAATGGAGCAGTTGTATACAAATCCTGAATATTCTAAACATCTACAAGCGAGAGGCAATAAACAAACTATTATGCTTGGTTTCTCTGACGGAACTAAAGATGGTGGTTATTTAATGGCAAACTGGAGTATTTACCAGGCTAAAATTGCATTGACGGAAATTTCAAGAAAATATGGCATTAAAGCTATTTTTTTTGATGGCCGTGGTGGACCTCCTGCTCGTGGTGGTGGAAAAACACATAAATTTTATGCGTCTTTAGGGCCAAAAATTGAAAATAACGAAATTCAGATTACAGTTCAGGGACAAACGATTAGTTCAAATTTCGGAACTCTGGATTCTTGTCGTTATAACATCGAAAACTTATTGAGTGCCGGTGTAACGAATCAGGTTTTTAGCAAAGAGAAAAACGAGTTAACTGCTACAGAAACTGAGATTTTAACTCAATTGGCTGGTTTAGGATATGATAAATACCTAAGTTTTAAAAATCATCCAAAGTTTATTCCGTATTTAGAAAAGATGAGTACGTTAAAGTATTATTCTAAAACAAATATTGGAAGCCGTCCTTCTAAAAGAAGTAAATCTGAACAATTGGATTTTGCTGATTTAAGAGCAATTCCTTTTGTAGGTTCTTGGAGTCAATTGAAACAAAATGTACCGGGATTTTTTGGAGTAGGAACTGCGTTGAAATATTTTGAAGACAATAATCAATGGGATAAAGTAAGTGATTTGTATCATAATTCATTATTCTTTAGAACATTGCTTGAAAATAGTATGATGTCATTGGCAAAATCATTTTTTCCTCTAACAGCTTACATGAAAAAAGACCCTGAATTTGGTGAATTCTGGCAAATTATTTACGACGAGTTTCTAGAAACAAAACGTCTTTTGCTTAAAATTGCAGGTCATAAAACATTGATGGAAAATTATCCTGATGGTATAGCTTCTATTCAAATAAGAGAACGTATCGTTATGCCATTGTTGACAATACAGCAATATGCTTTGTTGAGAATTAATGAGCTAAACAAAGAAAATGGCAATAATGAAGAGTTGATTAAAGTTTACGAAAAAATCGTAACAAGATCTCTTTTCGGAAATACAAACGCGAGTAGAAACTCAGCCTAAGACTAGAATTTTAATTTATTTTATAACAAAAAGTAATAGAAATGAATTCAAACCAATTATTAGAAAATGAATATTCAGGCGGATTTGCAACATATATTCGTGAAGCCGGAGAGGTAAACCTAATAGAAGAATTAGAGATTTCTCTGCATGATTTTATCCGGTTTGTTCAAAATATCCCAATGGATAAATTTGATTATCGCTACGCAGAAGGAAAATGGACAATTAAAGATATTATTCAGCATCTAATAGATTGCGAGCGTATTTTTGCCTATCGTGCTTTACGTTTTTCAAGAAATGACAAAACTGCTTTGGCAAGTTTTGAAGAAGATGATTATGCAAACAATACCAATGCAAATGGGAGAAGTATTCAGGATTTACTAACAGAATTATCTGCGCTAAGGCATTCAAATTTATTATTTTACAAAAGTTTATCTGAAGAACAACTTAAACGTATTGGAACTGCTTCTAACATTCAGATTTCAGTGCGTGCTTTAGGTTTTGTAATTATTGGTCATCAAAAACATCATCAAAAAGTTTTTGAAGAAAGGTATTTGTAATGTTCAAATATTTAGCATAAAAAAATCCTGTGAAATAAACTTCACAGGATTTTTTGTTTTTTTAGAATTTCCTCGCAAGGACTTTTACCCGCAATTATTTATTCCTTTCAACAATAGCGAGACCAAAACGAATTTTATCATAAGATAATTTTTCTTCAAAGTGATCATAATATGGCTTTAATGCTGTTGGATATTCAAGTTCAACTTGTGCCTTGTGTAATTGCTGAACTTCGCTATCTGTAACAAATGAACTTAAATCTATATCTTCTCCATCTACATATAGTTTTGCCAAATGCGACACAATCGTTGTTTGCCCTAAATTTCGTTTTCCTGCAATTTCTTCAACGCTGTTTCCGTTTTTGAAAAGTTCTAAAGTTGTTTTATAAGTGTTGCCTTCTTTTTTAGCTTTAGTGTTTGCTTTTTTTACTTTTTCATAATAAACAATTGCATCTATAAATTCCTGACCATATTTTTCAAGTTTAGCCTTACCAACACCATCAATGGCAAGAAATTCTTCATCGCTCATTGGGCGCAAAATTTCCATTTGTCTTAATACAGCATCACTAAAAATTACATAAGCAGGAACTTCTTCGTCCTTTGCAATTTCGTAGCGTAATTTTCGAAGTATTTCAAAAAGTGAATTTTTAGCAGTTTTAGCTTTTGTTTCTTTGATTTCGTTTTTATCAATTACTTTTTTAACAACCGTCGTCAATTTTACTTTTTCACCTTCAAATAAAACTTTTTTGGCAAAAGGAGTAAGCAAAATTTTATTGTGCTGATGAAAGGCAATTTCAAGGTATCCCAGATTAATCAACTGAATAAGGTACTGATTCCAGTCATACCACGAAATGTCAGCGCCAATTCCGTACGTTTTTAAGCTCTGATAATTTTTTTCGTAGATATATGCGTTTTTCGAGCCTCTTAAAAAGTCTACAATTACTGCCAAAGGCTCAGATTCCTGCAAACGAGTAATGGCCGATAATGCTTTTTGAGCCAAAATAGTCCCGTCAAAAAATACGGGTGGTTTTTTACAAATGTCACAATTACCACAATTTTCATTAACCAATTCACCAAAATAGGAAAGTAAAATTTTTCTTCTGCAGCTTAAAGCATCTGCATATTGTTTCATTCTCTCCAGTTTTGCCAGCTGAACATCAGAATTTAATCCTTCTGAAGCAAATTTCTGAAGTTGGATTACATCGGCATAACTTTCAAATAAAACTGTTTCTGCCGGCAGTCCGTCACGACCGGCACGGCCAATTTCCTGATAATAGCCTTCAATATTTTTAGGCAAATTATAATGAATAACCCAGCGCACATTCGATTTATCAATTCCCATTCCAAAAGCAATCGTTGCGCAAACAACCTGACAATCATCATTAATAAACTCATCTTGTGTTTGTGCACGAACTTTATTATCCAGACCCGCATGATATGCTTTTGCCGTAATTCCTTTATTTCGCAGTTTCTCGGCAAGTTCTTCTGTAGTTTTTCGGCTCAGACAATAAATAATTCCGCATTCATTGGGTTTGCTTTCTACAAAATCAATAATTTGTTTAACACGATCTAATGCAGGACGAACTTCAAGGCTTAAGTTTTTTCTGTCAAAGGATGCGACAAAAGTTTTCGGATTTCTTAATTTTAGTTGTTTTGTAATATCAGTACGCGTCGCTTTATCTGCAGTAGCTGTCAAAGCCAGCACTGGAGTAGAAGGGAAGCGGCTTTTTAAATATCCTAAATTAGTATATGCCGGTCTAAAATCATGTCCCCAGGATGAAATACAATGCGCTTCATCTATAGCAATTAAACTGATTGTCAATTCGTTAAAAACAACATCTAAATAGGATAAACTTTCCGGAGCAATATAAACAAGCTTAAAAGTATTCGATTTTAAATTCTCTATATAAAATTGTTGCTCTTCGCTGGATTGGCTGCTATTTATATAACAAGCTGAAATTCCGTTGGTCTTTAAACTATCTACCTGGTCCTTCATTAAGGCAATTAAAGGAGAAATTACAATTGTAATTCCTGGTAAAACCAAAGCCGGTAATTGAAAACAAATCGATTTTCCGCCACCTGTTGGCATAATAGCCAAAGTATCCTGACCCGAAAGAATAGTGTTGATTATGGTTTCCTGATTAGGTCTGAATTTTTCAAAACCAAAATTTTCTTTTAGTTTGGCGTGTAATATATCTGAATTCATTGGGCTTTTATTTGCGAAAGTAAATATATTAAAGAAATTATAAATATAAGATTTTACTTATAAAAAAATACATGATTTTAGTATTCAAAATAAAAAAGGAACTCCGTATAGAGTTCCTTTACTTTATTTTGAAGGAGATAAATTAATCTTCGTCGTCTTCATCATCGTCATCAGCGATATCATCTGGGTCTCTGTCATCGTCGTCGTCGTCATCTCCGCCATCTGTATCTGGTTTGTCTACTGCATCGTCATCATCGTCGTCATCAATATCATCGTCAAGATCAAGACCTTTTACTGGTTCGATTGTATCAACATCAACGTCAATATCATCGTCTTCATCGTAATTCTCAATTCTGTCAGCAAGTTTAGTACTAATTTTTACTAAATAAATAGTGTCTTCAGTACGTACTTCAACAGCTTCGATCAATTCGTTTTTAGCATTTCTAAAACGGATAACATCCGAATCATCATAACCATCAGGAAATTTTTCTACCAAAAGGTTTAAAATTTCATTGGTAAGTTTAGCGTAGTCTACTATAACTCTTTTCATAAATATCCTATAAATCTAATAAGTAAGCAAAAATTAATGGAGCTACAATTGTAGCATCCGACTCAATAATAAATTTAGGGGTTTTAATATCTAATTTACCCCAAGTGATTTTCTCGTTTGGAACTGCTCCGGAATAAGATCCGTAACTAGTTGTTGAATCTGAAATTTGGCAGAAATAAGACCAAAACGGTATATCATGCATTTCCATATCCTGGTACAACATTGGAACAACACAAATAGGAAAATCTCCTGCAATACCACCACCAATTTGAAAAAATCCAATTCCGTTAGTACTATTTTTTGGATACCAATCAGCAAGGAATGTCATATATTCAATTCCGGATTTCATGGTAGAAGCTTTCAAATCTCCTTTGATTACGTAAGAAGCGAAGATATTTCCCATTGTACTGTCTTCCCAACCCGGAACAATAATAGGTAAATTTTTCTCTGCTGCTGCATACATCCAGCTATCTTTTAAATCTATTTCATAATATTCTTCTAAGACACCTGATAATAGCATTTTATACATGAATTCATGCGGAAAATAACGTTCACCTTTATCATCAGCATCTTTCCAGATTTTATAAATGTGTTTTTGCAAACGACGAAATGCTTCATGCTCAGGAATACAAGTGTCTGTAACACGATTTAATCCTCTTTCAAGCAAAGCCCATTCGTCTTCTGGTGTCAAATCACGATAGTTAGGCACTCTTTCGTAGTGAGAGTGTGCAACCAAATTCATGATATCTTCTTCTAGATTGGCTCCGGTACAAGAAATAATCTGTACTTTATCTTGTCTAATTATTTCGGCAAAAATTTTACCAATTTCTGCTGTACTCATAGCGCCAGCCATACTTACCATCATTTTAGCACCGTTTGCTAATTGTTGTTCGTATGCTTTTGCAGCATCCACAAGAGAAGCAGAGTTAAAGTGTAAATAATGTTTTTCAATAAACTGACTGATAGGTCCTTTCATTTTTTTTTGTTTTTTTGTTTTTTTTTGAATTAAAAGTTTGACCTTTTACATGATACTGCAAATTAACAATTTTATATATATTAACATTTAATTTGCAGGTTTTTTTTATATTTTTTTTGTGTATCCTAAAATTTTCAATACATCGTCAGAAGTTTGTTGTTCTGAGAAAACTTCGGTAGCTAAAATTCCGTTTTCGTCACGATCTATTAAAATATGTTTAGGCTGCGGAATCAAACAGTGGTGTAAACCTCCATATCCTCCAATAGTTTCCTGATATGCACCAGTATTAAAGAAACCAATATACAATGGTTTTTCTTTGTTGTATTTAGGCAAATAAATAGCGTTCATATTTTGTTCTGAATTGTAATAATCGTCACTATCACAAGTCAATCCTCCTAATAAAACCCGCTCGTAAGTATCATTCCAACGATTAACCGCCAGCATGATAAAACGTTTGTTTATAGCCCAAGTATCC
This sequence comes from Flavobacterium sp. AC274, assembly GCF_979258275.1. NCBI lineage: Bacteria > Pseudomonadati > Bacteroidota > Flavobacteriia > Flavobacteriales > Flavobacteriaceae > Flavobacterium > Flavobacterium sp. AC274. The sequence goes on from NZ_OZ409852.1 coordinate 3,405,568, forward strand.
GGCAAAGTAGTAATGAATGACGAATCAATCATATTCCATTTTTCTCTATCATTTTGTTGTTTTTGATACAATATCTGATAGATAGCACCACCGCTTTCACCTACTGTAAACGATCCAAATTCTGTAAAAATATTTGGAACATCAACTTCAGCTTCATCACAAGCGATTTTAATTTGATTGATAATTTCATCAATCATGTATTGATAATCATATTCAAATGCAAGTGAATTTTTAATAGGGAAACCGCCTCCAATGTTTAATCCGTCCAGAGTAGGGCATTCCTTTTTAAGCGCAATGTATACTTTAATACATTTTACTAACTCATTCCAGTAATATGCTGTATCATTTATTCCGGTATTAATAAAAAAGTGAAGCATTTTAAGCTCTAACTTTTCATTTTCCTGAATTTGTTTCTTGTAAAACGAAACAATGTTTTTATATCCAATTCCTAATCTTGAAGTATAAAACTCAAATTTAGGCTCTTCTTCAGCTGCAATACGAATTCCAATTTTGAATTTTCCTTTGATTTCTCCCTGAAGCAAATCAAGTTCTTCATAGTTGTCAATGATCGGAATAGTATTTTTATGTCCGTTATTGATTAATCTCGCAATATTGCTGATATATTCATCTCTTTTAAAACCATTGCAAATAACATAAGTACTTTTGTTGATTTTACCATTTTCTAACAAATTCTCAACAATATTAACATCAAACGCTGATGATGTTTCAATATGAATGTTGTTTTTAAAAGCTTCATTCATAATATATTCAAAATGAGAGCTTTTTGTACAATAACAATAGTAATATTTTGCTTCGTACTTATTCTTTTCCATTGATTTTCTGAACCAGGCTTTTGCCTTATTGATATTTTCAGAAATTTGAGGTAAATAAGTAAATTTTAATGGCGTGCCATACTGCTCAACTAATTTCATCAAATCGATATTGTGAAATTGTAAGTTGTCTTTATTTAATTTAAATTCCTCTTGTGGAAAATAGTAAGTTTGATTTATTAGGTCAGAATATTTTGTATTCATTTATTTTTCAATATTTTAGGATTGTAATTTTTTAATTTAAGATACGATAATAATCTTAAATTCAAACCCTGATATTGGCAAATATAATTTGCAGTTTTTCGTGTTCTGCTTTTGAGCATGAGAAAACATCAAAACAAAACGGACTTTTGCTATTATAAAAACGGTTCAACATCCTTAGTAAAGAACTATTGAGTCGGTTTCTATAAGAACTAAAATTTCTCTGTTTATTGTTTGTTTTCATCGTGGCAAATGTAAAAAATAATATATACCTAAAGCAATGGTTTTAATTAAAAAAAGTTTAAGATTTATAATCTTGAAACGCATTCAGAATCAATTTATTTTCAACGGATTGGTTAATTTTTATTTTTCCGATTCCTTCAATAAGTGCAAATTGAATCAATCCGTACTCATTTTTTTTATCATGAATAAGTAATTCTAAGATAGGATCGATGTCATTTTCTTCAAACGCTACATAGTCATAAATGTTTTTAATTGCGTTTTTGATTTCAGTATATTCTGCTTCTGTAATTAAATTTTTCTGCCATGAAATATAACTTTCAAGAATCATTCCAACAGCAATTGCTTCACCGTGTAATAATGTTTTTTTAGTTTCACTTTCCAGAAAATAACTTTCTATGGCATGACCTAAAGTATGACCAAAATTTAAGGCTTTACGAATGTTTTTTTCTGTTGGATCTTGTATTACAATTTCATTTTTGATTTCTACAGAACGATAAATTAATTCATCAAAATCAGCATAATCAATAGATTTTAAATCTAAAAATTGTTTCCAGTATGGTGCATCGTAGATTAAGCCGTGTTTCAGCATTTCTGCCAAACCAGAGCGCATTTCACTTTGCGATAAAGTTTCAAGATAATTTGTATCAATCAAGACCATTTGAGGTACATTAATAACTCCAATTTGGTTTTTAAGATTTCCTAAGTCAACACCAGTTTTTCCTCCAACAGAAGCATCAACCATAGATAATAAGGTAGTTGGAATATTAATAAAATCAACTCCGCGTTTGAAAGTCGAAGCTACAAATCCGCCTAAATCCGTGACAACGCCGCCGCCAAGATTAATTATAAGAGATTTTCTATCAGCACCAAGTTCCGTTAAAACGTTCCAGATTTCAATACAAGTTTCAATATTTTTATTAACCTCGCCAGATTCAAATTCAATTATTTCAATCGTTAAATCGGTTTCAAGTAAAGGCAAAAATTTTGGTAAACAATGCTCATTTGTCTCATTATCAACTATGATAAACAAATTTGAATATTTATTGTCTTTTAAATGTGTATTTAAAGCTTCATATGCATTTTGGTTGAAATGCACTAAATAATTATTGGCTTGAATAGATTGCATATTTCTTTGGTTAATTGAAACCACAAAATAAGGCATTTTTAACTAAATAATGTCCAAAGTTTTTCTATAATTTAAACAAAATAATCCCTAAAAAGAATCAGTATAGATAGCATAAAACTTGAATTTGCACGTGTATTAGTACAGATGAGATTTATTACTTACAATTTTGAACTATTTGCTGTTTTGCATCAGGAAAGTTTTTAGAATTGGACAAATTGAAATACTGACAGGCATTTTCTTTGTCATTAAGCTTTAAGTAACAATTCCCTATAAAGAATTCTGTTCTTCCCGAATTAAACTTTTTGTATTTTAATGCATTCAAAAAATAGAATAATGATTGTTTATAATTTGCTTTATTATAATAATAGAAGGCCATATTTTGCATTATGTCAGCATTTTGAGGATCTATCTTAAGAGCTTTCATATAAAAACTTAATTCTTTACCCGAATTATCTTTATCTACAAGAGATCGTCCTTCTTTAATATAATTGCCAACCAAAATGTCCTTTTTTTGCTTCGTCAAAATACTGTCTCCAGGAAATTCTTTCAGTCCAAGGTCTATAAAATTTAGTGTTTTATTACTGTCATAATTTGCTTTTTGAAGTTCTTCTGCCGCTATTTGCCAGGCTTGAGGAATTTTTCTGTATTGAGTAATCAATTTATGCTCTTTTAATATTTCCTGCGTATCCTCTTTTGCACGGGCAAATTGTGCTGACATTTTAAAGAAGTTTAAATTTCTTGGACGCAAATAAAATGCTTCTTTGGCATAAATATAGGCGCTGTCTCTGTTTTCTTTTGCATTAGAAATAAGCATTTTATAAAAATCTATACGCCCAAAATGCGGATTTATTTTATTTGCTTTAGAGAGATACTTCAAAGCCTCATTATATTTTTTTCATTCATATAATAAATCCCGGCATATTCATAAAATGATTCAGCAGTACTAAGTGTTGTTTTGTATTTAGGCAATTCTTTAATTAATTCATCTCCGGTAAGAACACTATTTACAAAAGAATTTTGATTGTCCTTTTGTATTACATATTCTAAGTTTGACGCTTTATATCCTAAAAATGTGAAATAAGTTGTAACAACACTAATCAGAAGTAAAGCCAAATAAATTTTATTTTTGCCTGAATGATATTCGAAGCTCTTTATTTCTGGAGTATTTACTATTGTTAAAACCAATAATAAGCATAGAAAAATCAGCATTGTAGGTCTAAACATTGGAAAATTCAAAAGCGAGTCCATTACATACACTACGGTTAGCATCAATACTAAAATGGCTATTGTTTTTGTCTCGATATCCTCTGCTTTTAAAATTCGTTTTGCGTTTACAAAAAAAACAAATGCAAAAATGGAAATATAAAGCAAACCATTAATGATTCCTGTTTCAGAAGTTATTTCTAAAAAATCATTGTGAGAATGAAGGGAAATAGATGAATCATCCATTTGAGTTTTCTCATAAGGAATAGATTCTACTTTATAATTTCCTAAACCAACGCCGTTTATTGGGTGTTTTTCAATTAATTGCAGCGTATTATTCCAAAACAAAAGCCTAAGGTTTGCTGAAGCATCTGAAGTATTAATTTGTTTTATTCTGTTATTTATAGAAGTATAACGATCATTATTTTCAGATTTTTTAAAAATAGCATTTGTTATTCCGATAGAGAATATAACCGGAATTATAAATGTAAGACAACTGTAAAATGATGATTTATTAAAAGAATATGTTCTAAAATAATAAATAACATATAGAATATAAATTAAAATAATGCTGACAAGTGCTGTTCTTGCTCCCGTTAAAAAAATAGTAGTTGTTGCGAATAAAAGGGTAACTAATAAAAAGATTCTTTTAAGCCCCAAAAAATGCGTTATCCCAATTAGCAAGAAGGGAATTTTAATCATTAAACTTGCTGCCAAAATATTGATATTTCCTGCTCTTTCAGCCATTAAGCCAAGTGCTGTCACTATTGTGGTTTGATTTGCTTTTTGTTTTAAGTAATAAAGTTCTAAAACAGATTGAAAAAAAGCGGCAATGCCAATTATAAGGATAATTTTAGGGAGTAGGTGAAGTTTGTTTTTTAAAAGGATTGTCAAATTTATAAGGAGACAAAAAGCAATTATCAATTCTATGAATTTTTCTATTACCAAAGTCGTGTTTTTTGCTGCAAGAACTGATAATCCGCAAAGAATTATAAATGTAAAATAGGCCCAAAACAAATAAGATCTTTTTATGGAAGAAATAACATCTATTGTTATTTCTCTTACATTGAAATATAAATAAATAGACATTACAAAATTTAATATCGACAGATATAAAAATTGAGGATAAAGTATATCTATAGTTTTAGAATGGGGTAAAAAATCAATTAATAAAATTGCTCCTATAAAGAGTAACACAATATAATTTGGAACTAATGAACCTTTGTTTAGAATTGATTTTAGATTGATACTTTTTTCCATCGTAATAAATTTTCACAAAGATACATTTATAAATAAAAACTTACATTTTATTTTCTAAAAAATATCTTACAACAATAAAATAATAATAATTTCCAGCAATCAATTTATTATTCACGCTCAATCAATAGAAAATTTGCATTAAATTAATTATCTAAGTTTTAATTGAGTTTTAACATAAGTAAAACCAAAAAAACACCTCTATAACTGAACAATAATCAAAACTCTATCTATATTTGCACAAAAAATAAACTTAATGGAAAAAATATTCGACAACACCCAAGTTGCATTTTCGTTGAAAAGTGATACAGAACTCGATAGAGCTTATTTTCTTTTTAAAATGATTGACAGTCAGCCTTTAGTTAGAATAGGAACTGCTGTTACCAATTTTGCTATAAAAGCAAATCTTCCAGTAGAAGGATTAATCCGTGCAACCGTTTTTGACCATTTTTGTGGTGGTGTAAACGAAAACGATTGTATTACAGTGGTAGACAAAATGTTTACAAAAGGCGTTTCGTCTGTTTTAGATTATTCAGTTGAAGGAAAAGAAGAAGAAGAGCAATTTGATGCTGCTTTACAAATGACTTTAAAAACGATTGAATTTGCTAAAGAACGTTTGGCAATTCCGTTTGCAGTTTTTAAACCAACAGGTTTTGGTCGTTTTGAATTGTATGAAAAATTAGGAGAAAAACAAACACTAACTGCTGCAGAACAAGCAGAATGGGATAGAGTAGTAGCTCGTTTTGATCATGTTTGCAGCGAAGCACATAAAAAAGATGTTGCTTTATTGATTGATGGTGAAGAAAGCTGGATGCAGGATGCTGCCGATGATTTGGTTACCGATATGATGCGTAAATATAATAAAGAGAAAGCAATCGTTTTTAATACGTTACAAATGTACCGTTGGGATCGTTTGGATTATTTGAAAAAATTACATGAAGTTGCCAAAAATGAAGGATTTTTTATTGGAATGAAATTGGTTCGCGGCGCTTACATGGAAAAAGAAAACAAAAGAGCAGAAGAGAAAAATTATGTTTCGCCTATTTGTATTTCGAAAGAAGCAACAGATGTTAATTATGATGCTGCTGTACATTATATGTTAGACCATTTAGAAACAATGTCAATTTTTGCAGGAACTCACAATGAATTGAGTTCTTATAAATTGATGGAAATGATGCAGGAAAAAGGTATTGCCAAAAACGATAACAGAATCTGGTTTGGACAATTGTACGGAATGAGTGATAATATCAGCTATAATTTGGCCGAAAACGGTTATAACGTAGCAAAATATCTTCCGTTTGGACCTGTAAAAGATGTTATGCCCTATTTAATTCGTCGTGCTGAAGAAAATACTTCAGTTGCTGGGCAAACAAGCCGCGAATTATCTATGATTAAAGCAGAACGTAATAGAAGAAAAGGAAAATAATATTTCTGAATTTTACATTTTACAAAAAAAATCCATTTGCAAAGCAAATGGATTTTTTTGTATTGGAATTTGGAATTTTTAAATTGGAATTTCCTTTTTAAGAATTACTAAACTGAAGATTGCTTAAGTTTTTGTAGATTCCGTTTTCAAGATTTATTAATTCCTGGTGCGTTCCTTCTTCCGTAATTTTTCCGTTATCGAGAACTAAAATTTTATCAGCATTTCTAATGGTCGAAAGGCGATGCGCAATAATAATGCTTGTTCTTCCTTCCATTAAAACTTCTAAAGCTTCCTGAACCAGTTTTTCGCTCTCACTGTCTAATGAAGACGTAGCTTCGTCCAGAATTAAAATACTTGGGTTTTTAAGCAGTGCACGTGCAATTGCTATACGCTGACGTTGACCTCCTGATAATTTTACGCCGCGTTCTCCAACTAAAGTTTCGAATTTTTCCGGGAAACCTTCCACAAAATTTAAGGCATTGGCTTGTTTTGCGGCCAGCATGATTTCTTCATTTGTTGCATCCGGTTTTCCGTAGGCAATATTTTCTCTAATGGTTCCTCCAAATAAAATTACATCTTGCGGAACAATGCTCATATTACCTCTAAGATTCTCCAAATCATAATCGTAGATGTTTTTTCCGTCTACAAGGATTTCTCCCGATGTAATATCGTAAAAGCGAAGTAAAAGAGAAGATATAGTTGATTTTCCGGCTCCACTAGGGCCAACGATTGCGATCTTTTGACCAAATTCGGCTTTAAAATTTACCTCTTTCAGCACCTGAACTTCCTTACGGGAAGGATAACTGAAAGCTACATTGTTGAAACTTACATTTCCTTTTATTTTTTCTAAAGAAGAAGCTTTAGGACTTGCTTTAATATCTTCCGGAATTTCTTCCAATAATTCAAAAACACGTTCTGTTGCTCCAACCGCTTTTTGAATTTGAGCGTACATTTCGGCGATTCCTCCAAAAGAAGCTCCAATAAAAGTAGTATAGAGAACAAAAGAAATTAAATCTCCAACGCCTTCAACTTCGCCTTTGATCGTAAGGGTGATTCCGTACCAAACAACGGCTACAACACATCCAAAAAGACAAAGAATAATAAACGACGCAAAATAACCACGGTATTGACCGCCTTTAATTGCAATTTTTACTATTTCCTTAATCTTATTTTTATAACGCTGAATTTCGTACCATTCATTGGCAAAAGCTTTTACATTACTAATTCCCTGTAATGTTTCTTCAACAATTACCTGACTTTCGGCTACTTTATCTTGTGTTTTTTTCCGTATTTACGAATAAATCTTCCAAAAACTACTGCAGCAACAGCTACAATCGGCACAATAGCCAACATCATTAAGGTTAATTTTGGGCTAATGTTTCCTAAAATAACAAAACCTCCAATAATTAAGATTAACTGACGCAAAAACTCGGCAATTGTAGTTGTAAAAGTGTCTTGTAACTGAGATATATCAGCACTGATTCTACTGTTAAGTTCTCCAACACGCTTTTGAGAATAAAAAGACATTGGAAGTTTTACCAGATTCTCATACAATGCAAAACGAATATTGGATAATGAGTTTTCAGTAAAATTTACAAAAAGAGAAATTCTGAAAAAAGAAAAAACAGCTTGCAGAACCAAAATCACCATAAGCCCAACAGCTATTTCATTAGCTCTAGCAAGGTTTTTATTGGTAACACAATCAACTAACATTCCCATTAATTTTGGAAAGGCGAGGGCAGTGGCGCTGGTTAATAATAAAAAAATCAATCCCAGAAAAAATTTCCATTTGTGATTTTTACCGTATTTAAAAATTTTAAGTGCTTTTTGAATTGAATTAGAGTCTAATTTAGCTTTCGGTAAATCATTTTCTTGAAATCTTGCCATTTGAATACAATTAAGGTATGCAAATGTATGACTCTGGCAAATGAATACAAAAGAATATTATCGATTCCGTTTAAGATTTTGTTTTTTAACTAAATAAATAAGAAAAAGATAAATTCTCTTTACTTTTTAAAAAACTGAATAACAGATTGATAAATACTAATGTGAAAAAATATTTCACTTTTTTTATAAATATGCTTGCAAATACAAATTCTAGCTGTATATTTGCACTCGCAATCACGAAATGATAGCAGCCTAGTAAAATAGGGCGATTAGCTCAGCTGGTTCAGAGCACCTCGTTTACACCGAGGGGGTCGGGGGTTCGAACCCCTCATCGCCCACATAAAGACAAACAAAGCCATTGGATTACAATGGCTTTTGTTGTTTAAATAACTTATAGTAAACAGTTGCACTCTCTTCTATATTTAATCTGTTACTTTTAAATGATGAATTTGCTCATCAACAATATCAAAGTGAAATTTTAGCGCGATAGGGCTTCCTGGAAATGTTCCTGAACATTCTGCCGTTAAGATGCTTGTTGTGCCGTTTGCGGTATATTTCAGTGGTTTCATCACTGATTGGTAGTTCTTGTTTGAGTGATCGATCCAACGCTCTATTTCAAGTCTTCCGTTATGCGTTTTACCTTCGTCAAAGACTACGGCAGTTTCTGAAAACAAATTGGCATACGTCACGGCGTCAAATTCGTTCTGTGCTTTAATCAAGTCAGTTAATACTTTTGGTAAGTTCATTGTTATTATTTTTAAAGATTATTAAATTGTTGGTACAGTACCACCATCGATTACATATTCGGTTCCTGATAAATAAATGGCTCTCGGAGAGACAAGAAAACCAACCAATTCAGCTACTTCTTCCGGCTCAGCAGGTCTGCCGTATGGTATTCCTCCCAATGCATCCATTACGCCTTGCTGTGCTTCTTCTACAGTGCTATTGGCGTTTCTTGCAATCTCAGCCAACCAAGCTTTAGATGCTCCTGTATTAATCCATCCGGGAGAAACAGTCAGCACCCGAACACCTTTAGGTGAAACTTCATTCGATAAACTTTTACTATAGTTTCTCAATCCTGCTTTTGCAGCTGCATAAGGCAAAGTGGAGTCATATAGCGGTAGTATTCCTTGAATAGAAGCTATATGAATAATAACTCCGTTTTTTCGATCTATCATTTGAGGTAAAAATCCCCTGTCTAGTCGAACTGGAGCAAGCAAATTAGCCTGTAGGGTTGATTCCCAATCTTCATCAGATAATGCAGTAAAGCCACCGGCAGGTGTTGTTGAAGAACCAAGATTGTTCACCAAAATGTCAAGCCTTCCGTAAGCCGACAGCACTTCGCTGACAACTTTTTGTGTTCCTTCTGCTTTACTCAAGTCGGAAGGAATGAAATGCAGCTTGCTGTTTTCTTTTTCCGGTGCGTTTCTTGCAGTGATAATAACCGTTGCCCCAGCTTGTAGCAGTCTTTCTGCAATTGCTCTTCCGGCTCCTTTTGTGCCTCCTGTTACTAAGGCAATCTTCCCTGATAATTCGTTTTGATAATCCATCTTATGTTGTATTTTAAATTTCTATTGTACAAATCTCGGAAGTATGTTACTTCCTCACAAGTACGGAGTTACGATTCATATAGGGATAAATTATTCCCCTATTGCACATATAGGAACATAGGATTACTTTTGTAATATGTATGAAAGAAAAATAATACCTAACTTAAACTGCGGGCTTGACCTAATAGGTGAAGTACTTTACGGCAAATGGAAGATACGTTTGCTTTGGTTTATTAATGAAGGCCATAAAAGGCCAAGTGAATTGCAGCGTAAAATACCAGATGCTTCACGCAGGGTTTTAAATATTCAGCTGAAGGAGTTAGAGGAACATGAACTTGTTTCAAAAATTATTTACCCTGTTGTGCCTCCTAAAGTCGAATATAGCCTGACAGATTTTGGAAAAACACTAATTCCTGTAATTGCAGCTATTGGGAATTGGGGAGAGGAGCATGAAGAACGTTTGCGATCACTTATTTTAAAACGTTTAGGTTAAAATTAAGATGTAGAAAAACTGATACTCATATTGTTTTACCCTTAGTTCACTTTTTCGATCTGCACAGAGCTTATCATTCTTTAGATCAGCAATTTATGAAGATTTAAATCTGTGGCAAAAACGTGATCTGCTAATCACTTTAAACCTTTAAAAAACGTCAGAATTACAATTAAGTGTTCGATGCGATCCCTGAAAGCCCACATAAAGACAAACAACGCCATTGGAAGACAGTGGCGTTTTTTATTTATATCTCTTGCAAACCTCACTAGATTATATTTTTGTTAGCTCAAAAAATATATAAATCCCAAATATTCTTTTTTAAAACTTTATGGTACATTGCATACTGAATATAATAAGTATGATATGCATTATCTGGTTATATACAAATTGTGAATTATGAAAAATATCCTTAAGATGAAAGTAAAATTAAACAGGAAATACATACTTAACATTTACTACACATTTTTGATTATTGTAACAATTTCTTGTAATAATCAAAGTCAATCAAATAAGGCTAAAAATAATACTCAACCAATTGAAAGTAAAATCAGTGACATAAGATTGAAATATACCTCGGGAGTCCGTTCAATTTTAGAAGATAGCAAAGGAAATATTTGGTTTGGTAGCTACAACGAAGGAGTATGTTTGCTTAAAAATGGCAAGCTCCAATATTTCACGACAGAAAACGGATTAAGTCACAATCAGGTCAGGAATATTTATGAAGATAAAAATGGTATAATTTGGTTTGAATGTGGGAGAGGGTTGAGTACTTATAATGGAAAAAAATTATCTATATACAAAAAACGAAATTACACTTCAAAGAACGAATGGCAATTAAACGAAAATGACCTTTGGTTTAAAGGGGATGAAATTGAGGGCTACAATAAACTTGAAAAGAATCCAGGAGTGTATCAATATGAAGGACAAAAGCTTTCCTATCGCTTGTTTCCTGTGACGCCTAAACCTGGGGATGGCTTTAAATATTACATTTCAACGCCTTTCGTGAAAGGTAAAAATGGAACAATTTGGTTTGGAATGTACGGTGCCGTAATTGGTTATAATTGCTCCAATTTTAAAATAATAGACAATCAATATCTGGGACTAAACGGACAAACTGGTTCTTTGCATATACGTAGTATAATGGAAGACAGCAAAGGGAATCTTTGGATTGCTAATAATGGAATTGGCGTTCTTAAGTATGATGGAAAAGAAACAATCAATTTTACAGCACAACAAAAACTAAAAAAGGAGGACACCAAAGGCAATTCTCTTGAGAGAGTTTTCTCCATTGGAGAGGATACTTCAGGAAATATTTGGTTTGGGACTGTAGGATCTGGTGTATGGAAATATAATGGCACTTCCGTGAAAAATTTTGCCAAAGATGACGGACTTGACAGTAAACATATTTGGACTATATACAGAAGTAAACAAGGAGAATTGTGGTTTGGAGGAGCAAGTCCAAGTGGTGTATATGTATTCAATGGTATTTCTTTCGAAAGAAAGTTTTAGATCAATCACAAACTCAATTTTACCAATATTTCATTTTATATTACAATTCAAAGGCATATATCTTCTAAAATGCTATAATATTTTTTTACTACATTTGACAGAGATATTATTTATTTGGCAAATTTATTGCTGAGAAAGAAATCAAATCATAAACGCCAAATTTTAAAATGAAAAAAACACTAATAACTCTTTTATTTGTATTTAGTCTTATAAATATATTTGGGCAAACGCCAACCATCTCAGCGCCTGAAAAATCTAATGATGTGGTTACTAATAAAGTCATAAATCCGATTACAAAAGTTCCATTAGACGAAACATCAATCCTAATTTATGATTACGACGGCTCTCTTATATCATTTGATTTAGAAGCCGAACGTATCAACTGGACTGTAAAAGCTACAGATGCTTATACTGAAATGTGCGCTAATAAAATAACACTGCAAGATGGAGTTGTTTATATTCCGTTTATTAACGGTGAGATTTTTGCAGTGGATAACCAAAGCGGTGATGTTTTTTGGAAATCAAGAATAGGTACTATTACAGATCAGGTTGTACTAAAAAATCAAATTCCAACCATAAATAATGGAAAGCTTTATATAACGGCTCAAAATAATAACATTTATGCTCTTAATATAAAAAATGGCAGTTTACTATGGAGCTACAAGTTAGATTCTCCTAATAATGATATTCCGGTTCTCTTTTTTGACAATAAAATTTTTACGCAAAGCGGAACTAGTTTCTACAGTTTTGATGCAAATACAGGAAAACTTCTTAATCAAAAAACCTTTCAGGAAGCTATTTACGGAAAACCTGTAACAGATGGTGAAAATATATTTATAGCAAACGAAAAAAATATTCTTTTTGCCTTAAGTCATGATAAACTTGATATTTTATGGGAATTTAAATTAGATGAAAATCAACATAGTGTCAAAGAACGTATAGTTTGCAAAGACAAAAAAATATATTTGGCAGCACAAGGTGAGGAAGTTTCTTCTATATATGCTGTTGATTCAAAAACAGGAACGCAGTTATGGAAAACTGATTTTAAAGGTGACAATGTTGAATACATTACAGAGGAAAGTGATAATCTTTGGGGATATACCCGCAAGAAAAAACTTTTTCAAATAGATTTATCAAACGGTGAAATAGCATCCGAAGCAAAATTAACAACCAATCCTATTTCAAACTTTGAATTTCCAGTTGATGATTCCCTGTTTTATTATTCGGATGCAGCTTTAATTCAATTTGACTTAAAAACAAAAGACGAAAACGAAGTTTATCTGCGAACTTCTCTTAAAGATGATCCTTATAGTGCTTATCTAAAAATAATTCGATAACATACAAATAAGCCGTCCATTAGACGGCTTATTTTTTTATATTTTGGTTGTTTTCATAGACTTAAGAAACTGTGAATTACAAATTTAGCACAGTATTATTCATCCATATACTCATAACCGGATCCTGTCAAGTATCCTTTTTTGCCATTAGGCAATTCAAACCGCGCATATACTCCCACAAAATTACCTAATTCCTTGTATTTTGGAGTGTTATTTATTTCGTAATAGGAATATAAATTGTCTTTCTTGATTTTCGTAATAAGATTAACAATTTTTATTTCACTGTATATTGCTTCTGTTTTTTGAAAAATTCCATAAAGATTCTTTTTCTTGAATATAACAGAATTCGCATTCTCATTTTTAATATTTAAAAGTCTATTTGTTTCCGGATAATTCTCGTAAGAAAATGCTTTTTCATAATTTATAAAGAAACAATCATCTGCATCACTTTTTGATATTTGACCTATTATGTCCACTGTATCTTCTTGGTTAACCATAGCATTATCAGTCTTTAATATAATTTCAAAGTGATTTAAAGTTTCTTTTACAGAGACTTGATAATTAGGAACTGTGCCACAAGTGAAATCAATATATTTAATTTCATTAACATCTGATTTTAACTCTATAGTGCCTTTATTTATAGAAAAGTAAATTAATTCGTTGTTTGAGTTTATCGCTTGATATCCGCCACCTAAGTTTTGCATCCCTCTTAAATCTTGCAATAAAACTTGTCCATTACTATCTTTTAAAATATATTTTCCTGTTTTTATATATTCGCTAATAATAATATCATTTTCTTTTCTTTCCATTACATGTTTTCTTTGTGAGTAAAGAAGATTACTGCAATTAAAAAGAAAAGTTATTACTATTATATAGGTTAGTTTCAACTGGAGTATCTTCTTGTTTTTCTGGTATTTTCTCAATTGGTAAAAGTTTTATATTTAAAATATTTCAGTTAAAGGACTGTCTAAATTGTAAAGGAGATTGGTTTGTTTTTATCTTGAAAAGCTTGCTGAATGATTGTGGATGCTCAAAACCCAGTTTGTAGGCAATCTCTGTTACAGACAATGAAGTTGAGCTAAGTAAATCTTTAGATTGCTCGATTAACTTATTTTGAATGTATTGTTGCGTGTTTTGACCTGTGAGCGATCGCAGCATATCGCTTAAATAACGAGGCGATAAATTGAGATGATTACTAACAAATTGTACCGATGGCAAACCTTTTTCTAAACTGTTTTCTTTTATAAAATATTCCTGCAAAAGGTTATCCAAAGCATTTACTATTTCGTGATTTACTGTTTTTCGGGTAATGAATTGCCGATTGTAAAAACGATTACTGTAATTTAATAATAATTCTATTTGAGAAACCAGAACATCCTGACTGAATTGGTCAATACTATTCTCTAATTCGTCTGTTATCGTATTGAATAAATTTCGAATGATTTTCTTTTCTTTTGCAGATAAAAATAATCCTTCTGAAACTGCATACGAAAAAAAACCATATTGATTTATAGCCGTTCCTAAAGGGTAATTTCTAATAAAATCAGGATGAAAATACAATGAATATCCTTCGTAGCTTTCTAAATTTTCTGAAGAAACCACGATTTGATTTGGTTTTAAAAATGCTAAACCTCCTTCTTCAAAATCATAATATCCGTGTCCGTACTTTATTTGTCCTTTAAAATTGGTTTTGAATGAAATTTTATAAAAATCAAGACAAATCTTTTGATTTTTTTCAAACGAACTCAACACTACATCATCATAATTGACCAGAGCAACAAGAGGGTGCATTGGTCCTGGCAGTTGAAGATAAGACAGCAACTGAGAGATACTTTTAAAAGTCTGTATGTTTGAATTATCTTGTTTCATCTTAAAAAATAAATTTACAATAATACTTTAATATACACTAGCGAAAGCTAATTTTGTACCGAAGGACGAATAACAATATCTCCAATTTCAACATCCAAAGGCTGTTCAATAGCGTATAAAACAGCATTTGCAATCGCATCGGGGCTAATTGCCATTTTTTTCATGTTTTCTTTTACTACAGATTTCATTGTATCGTTTTTAATGTTATCTACAAATTCTGTATTCACGACTCCGGGAGAAATTCCTGTAATGCGTATTTCTCCATTAGATTCTTGTCTAAATGCTTCTGCAATAGTGCGTATTGCATTTTTAGTTCCTGCATAAACACCTTGCATTGGTACAATTTTTATTCCCGAAGTAGAGATTATATTAATAATATGTCCGGATTTTTGCTGTTTAAAAAACGGAATAGCAGCGGCAATTCCATATAAAACACCTTTAATATTTACATCAATCATTTCATCCCAACCTTCAATATCCAAATCATCAATTCGGCTAAGTTCGCTAATACCGGCATTATTTATTATAACATCCAATTTGCCATAGGCAGTGATTGCTGTTTGAACCAGATTAAGCAAATCTTCTTTTTTCTTAACATCAGTTACAACATATTCTACTTTTCCATTGGCCTTTTTTATTTGATTTGCTAATGCCGAAAGCTTTTCATTTCTTCGGGCGCCCAATACCACATTGGCACCATTTTCTGCAAGTTTCAATGCAATCGCTTTTCCAATTCCACTGCTTGCTCCGGTAATAACGACAACTTTACCGCTCAATTTTTTTCTGCACTATTCATTTTTTTCTTTTTATAATGAAGTACAAAATTCGGTTGCCGTTTTTTGTCTTATGTAGTTAGATTGGAGAATCTTGTAGTCGAATTGGTATGAAACAAAAAACTCCACTATTTTCTAATGGAGTTTTTCGCAAAATGTTTTTTAAATATTTTAAACTTTTCGTTTTACAAACCTTTCATTTAAATATTTCCTTACGGGAATGTCATAAGTTGTCATTACCAAATAAGCAAATCCAACCAACAAAATAAGTCCGAAAATAACAATTAGTGTAAGTTGCGTATTATCAGGTTTATAATTTGTGTAATAATTGCCAAACATCCATAACGCAGCGTAATGAGTCATGTACAAAGGGTAGGAGATATTTCCTGAAAATACACACACCTTTTTAAATTTAGGCAATAATGTTGCTCCTGCACCCAAAGCTATCAGTAAAGGAAAGTAAAACAGAACAACTATAGTCTCAGATAACCAGTTCCAGTTTGAAAATGGAATTATAAAAGCCACCAATAATAATATTGACAAACCCGTAAATCCAAGTTTATTTTTGATGATCCAATTAGAACGATATATAAGCAATCCCGCTAAAAAAGAATAAGATATCCTGGCACAGCCGTCCCAAAAAGTGGGGCCGCTCCAGCCGCCTAACAAATTACCGGAACTATAACTTACATAACAAATAGCAATAGCAGCTATTATTGTTAGCAACAACAAATAATTACGGCTTATTCGATAAAGCACAAATGCGTAAACAATATTGGCAATATATTCCCAAAATAATGACCATGCAGGCGCATTAAAACTAAAAAGATTAAAACCACGATCGGCTATTACCGGTAAAGGAATCATGAATAATGAGCAAATAAATGTCAAAATAATTTTTCCGTTGCTGTACAATTCAGGATGACCTCCAAAAGGATCAAACAAAAAAGCCAGCAATCCTAAAATTGATCCTGCTACAACCAACGGATGCAGTCTGATTATTCTTGAAATAAAGAACTTACGAAGCCCCATTTTGGCAATACGATCGTCATAAGCATACCCAATTACAAAACCGGAAAGACAAAAGAAAAAATCCACAGCCAGAAAACCATGTCCGATAAAGTTTTTACTGGGATCAGTATAAATCCATTCCATAAAATGAAATAGTACAACAGCAAAAGCGGCAATACCTCTTAATCCGTCAAGAATTTCAAAATGTTGTTTTGTTGGCAGAATTACTGCGGAAGTATTGTTGGAATTCATTCTTTTATATATCCTTTCAGATTAAGTGAAATACGGCGATAGTGCCAGATTTGAAGCCATCGCAAATTATATAAATTAATAATCATATCAAAATTCGAATAGATAATTCAATTAAATGTATGATTTCCAATTCTAAAAAAAGTCATTAAAAAGCTGGTTTAAAGAATAAAAAAAGCTCCATTAGAAATAATGGAGCTTCAATTTTTGTAATTCAAGGTTCCCAAAGCTCTATTTTGTTGCCTTCGGTGTCCATAATATGAACAAATTTTCCGTAATCATAACTTGTAATATCATCAAGAACAGTGACACCATTTTGTTTAAGTTTAGCAACAAGACCTTCAATATTCTGAACACGGTAATTGATCATAAATTCTTTTTTTGATGGAGAAAAATACGCATCATCTTTTTTGAAAGGACTCCATTGCAGAGAATCTATCACGTCAGGATTATTAAAGTTTCTGGATTCAAAGGTTGAACCCCAATCATTAACGTCAAGTCCTAAATTTTGAGCGTACCATTCTCTGGTTTCTTTTGGGTTTTCTGTAAAAAAGAAAATACCGCCAATCCCGGTTACTTTTGGTGTGTCTGTTTGATTATTTTTATCTTCCATATTTATCTGATTTTATATTCAATTGAAAATGTAAAACTTTATAAAACATAAAATTAATTCGCAGACATCAGCCCACAAAAAAACTCCATTAAAAATAATGAAGTTTTTCTTATTTAAAACAATAGAACTATTTTTTACCACGGACTCATTTCTGAACTATCCTCAATATCATTGCTGAAAAATTTCCCTGTTGGCGCATTTTCATCTGTCAAAGTGTGTTTGATGATAAAAGTTGCCGCACTTTCTACGGTTCCGGGACCAGAATGATGGTTAAAATCTGTCGCCGTATAACCTGGGTCAATTGCATTAACTTTAAACGGCAGATCCTTTAGTTCGTAAGCCAATGTAATGGTGTAAGCGTTTAAAGCGGCTTTTGAAGTAATATAACTTGTGGCTTTAAAATTGTAATATTTCCAATTAGGATCGCTGTGCAAAGTCAATGATCCAAGCCCCGAAGTGATGTTGCTGATTCTTGGACTTTCTGATTTTTTCAACAATTCTAAAAATGCCTGTGTAACACTTATTACTCCAAAAAAGTTGGTATCAAAAACATTCTGAATATCATTTATAGAAGTATCTAAAGCACTTTGAGGAAACTCGCCGCTAATTCCGGCATTGTTTATCAAAATATCCAGTTTTCCTTTCTCGTTTTCAACTATTTTTTGAGCTGCTAAAACCGATTCCGGTTTTGTAACATCAATTTCGATGGCTTTGATGTTCTCAAATCCGTCTTGATTTAATTCGGCTACAACTGCTTTCCCTTTTGCCAGGTCGCGGGATCCTAAATAAACAAATAATCCTTTTTTTGAAAGTTGTTTGGTCATTTCTAATCCGATGCTTCTATTGGCTCCTGTAATTAATGCTGTTTTCATTTTTCTTATTTTAAAATTAATAAGGCAAATTTCAATCGTTTAAAAATAGAATCATTTGCCAAATGGCAAAAAGCAAATTTAACGTATGTTTTTTCTAATTCGGCTTAAAGAAGATTGTGTAATACCAAGATACGAAGCAACATACGAAAGCGGAACACGATTTACGATATTGGGATAAATTTCCAAAAACATTAAATAACGCGTCGTAGCATCTTCAGATATTAGCGGGCTTCGTCTTTCTACTTTTTGTCGTAATGCTTTCGAAATAAGTTTGTGTACAATCGCATCCCAGCCCACAATAGTATCCGAAAGTTCTCTCCAGTCTTTTCTTGAAAAAATAAGGATTTTGCAATCATTTACAGCCTGAACGTAGGCAGATGAAGGGGTTTCGGTTTCAAAACTTTCTAAATCGACTACAAGATTATTCTCGTCAATGAAATATTTAGTAATTTCTTCGCCTTTGTTATTGTAATAACAAACCCGAACAATTCCATCTAAAACAAAACCAACCTGATTGGAAATTTTTCCGGCTTCAGAAAAATAGTCGTCTTTTTGAAGTTCTAAGGTTGTGATTTTCTTTAAAATTAAATGAATCTGCTGTTGATTTAATGTACCAAACTGCAATATATAATCTATAAATTCTTTCATACTGCAAGATAATCAAAGTTATTTTTTCTGAATTTGTCATTTGGCAAAAAAAATAGGTTTTTTAATCCTGCAAGGTTTTCAAAACCTTGTAGGTATAATTTTAGACCTGCAAAATAATATGATCGAAATTCAAATACCTACAAGGTTTTGAAAACCTTGCAGGAAATCGGAATAAATAATCGTTAAAAAAAATCTAAAAATTTCTTAAAGTGATTTGAATGCATTTTTTCTTATCGTAAATTAGTGAGTATTATAACTTTAATACACAAATCATGAAAAATAAAATCATATTAGCCGTATCATTATTTGGCTTTATAATATCGGCAAACGCCCAAAAGAAAATAGAAGTTTCTGAACTGCCACAACCGGCACAAGAGTTTCTAAAAAGCATTTTAGCAAGACAACTGTTGATATCGCTAAAAAAGATGCTGAACACGGCGAAAAGGGTTACGAAGTAAAACTAAAAGACGGAACAGAGGTAGAGTTCTGGAAAGATGGTACATATCGCGAGGTTGATGGAGACGATAAACCAATTCCAACCGATTTTATTCCGCAAGCTGTAAAAGATTATGTGGCAAAAAATCATCCAAACGAAAAAATTACGCATATAGATTACGGTCATAAAGATCTGGATGTCGATTTAACCAATAAAATTGATTTGGAATTTACGAAAGAAGGTAAAATTCTAAAAGATAAAAAAGATTAGATCATTATAAGAACGGCTTCATTAAACATGAAGCCGTTTTGTATTTTAAACTCGCAAAGAACCACGAAATCCTCTGGCTGCATAATACGATTCAGCACCGTTATGATACACAAAAACAGTATCATAACGAAAATCTGAAAATAAAGCACCGCCAAGTTTTCTAATATTTGAAGGCGTAACAATCCAGCTTGATGTTTTAGTATCAAACTTTCCAAGTTTTTGAAGTTCGCGATATTGTTCTTCGGTCAAAAGTTCGATTCCCATATTTTCGGCCATATTTAATGCGCTGTCGTTGGGCTTGTTTTCTTTTCTTTTTCGAGAGCTTCATGATCGTAACAAAAGCTTCTGCGACCTTTTGGACTTTCTACTGAACAATCATAAAAAATATATTCGTCTGTTTTTTTATCATACCCCACAACATCCGGTTCGCCTTCGGTTCTTTCCATTTCGTCAAGTGACCACAATTTTTCAGGATTTGCTTCTAATTTTAATTGAATTTTATCCCAAACCAGATCTTGATGACGGTTCATATTATCTTCAAAACGTTTTTTAAGCACTTTAAGTAATTCTTCAGATGCTGATTCTGATAGTTTGTTTTTCATAATGTTGTATTTTATTTATTAAGCATTTCTGCTAAATATTTTTCCAGTTTTTCTAAATTTTGTTTTTGTCCTTCATCAGCTTTATGCGCTTTTACGATGATGTCATACATTTCTTCAGAATCAAACAAAAGCGACCAGTCTAGTAAGGTTTCTTTGCCTTTGGATTCAAATAAAACGGTTGTGATAAAATGCGGATTGAAATGCTCAAAAACGATTTTCTTAAGCGAAATAATTTCTTTAAAAATACTTCTGTTTGGATAATTAGTACCATCCGGACCATGCATGGTTAAATTCCATTCGCCATTTTCTTCAAAATCCATTTTATGAATCGTATTGGTAAAACCATTTGGTCCCCACCAATTTGTTATATGTTCAGGATTTGTCCAGACTTCCCAAACTATATCTGCCGGAGCATTAAATATTTTTGTACTTCGGAGTTCTTTATTTTCTGTATGATTCGTTTTTTCCATTTTACTTTTCCTTAAAAGTTATGATAAATAGGTGAGTGGACAATTTTTACTTTTGTCTGCTCACCATTTCGTTTATCCAAATAGGTGCAAAAGGCGAAGTACAACCTTTAGAAACAGGATAATCTCTATAAATACCTAATTTTTCGCCAATGCTAAGTGCGCGTTCCCGATATTGAGGATGATTGATTCCGATATTTGCCAAAGTATTATTCATCGTCCATTGTACTTCGGGAGCCGCTTTTGGCATTTCAGATTCTATGCGGTCGAGAAGGGCAGGGAAGTCCAGAACATCAGGATTTCTAACAACAGCGCCACTCGTAAGACTCCAGCCTGCGCGGGCTTGCATGGTATCTTTGGCCTGCATCCATTCGATTCGCAAGGTTTCATTATCCGGATATGGTTTAATTACATTGGTATAGAGCCAATCGGCAACGTGAGGGAATTTTTCAGATTTTGCCAGTCTGTTTATCTCTTCTTTTGTTATTTTTTTTGGATCAATAAGCAAAGTTGCCAAAAATCGGGCATCAACATTTTCGGTGTCCCAAAGTTCGAGAGCAAGTTCATGATTGGTTTTTATTTTTTTTGCCAAGGCACGAATATCACCCATTTTAACACCAAACTGATTATCGCCGGCACCAAACTTTTTATTATGAGCAATCATTTTTTCGTTGCTCAGCGCTTTAAGCTGCGCAAGTATTTCCTGAATTTTCATATTATTTTTTCTTTTAAAAGTAAGAAATATTAATCATTTAATCCTTTTCCTTCAAAAATTAAGGGTATGCATTTTTCTACTCTTGATTCTCTGGTTTTTGCTTGTTTAGGTTGCGAAAAATGAAGTAAATAAGCTCTTTGTCTCCCGGGAGTTAAGGCTTCAAAGGCCGTTTTCAATTCTGGATTTTCATCTAATTTCTGTTGAAATTCATCAGAAACCGGAAATTCTGCTGTCTTTTTTAAATGTACTTTCAAACCTGCTTTTTCAATTTCAACAGCTTCAAAAATGTAAGTTTTAAGAACTGATTTTAAATCTATTATTTCCTGCAGATTTGTAAATCTGATTTGGCGTGCTGACTGAACGTTTGCAGATTGCTGAATTAAAATATCGTCTGTATCCTTCAATAACGCCCCTTTAAAAAACAAAAGCGCACAATATTCTTTAAAGGAATGAATTAAAACGATATTGCTTTTTTGATGCATATAACAGGGAACGCCCCATTTTAATTCTTCTGCAAGACCGCATTCAAGAACAATTTCTCTTAATTGTTCTTGTTCTTTTTGCCATTTTTTTTCCTGATCAAAATAAAAATCAACTTTAGGATTCATTTTAATTGTTTTTAAATTAAGCCGTAACTTTTCTGTCTGCAGGTCTGAAATACCAGGATATTATTGTCAAAACAATTAATAATGTTGGTCCAAAAAGCGCAATAGCATCATCGCCTACAGATAAATGAGAAAAAATAGCACCCGACATTGCAAAAAAGAAACCTGCATAACTCCATTCTTTCAATAACGGAAATTTAGGAATTAGAATTGCAATAACACCCAAAATTTTCCACACACCAAGAAGCGTCAAAAAATAAAGCGGATAACCCAAATGTGTCATCATATCAACTTCTTCTTTTAATTTTATTATTTGTACAATTCCTGTTGATGTCATTCCCAGAGCAAGCCAAATTGTTGCAATCCAATAGATAATCTTATTTCTTTTTGTCATGATATTTTATTTTAATCGGTTAAGTTTACTATTTTAAACATTGAAATTTACAAATGTAAATGGAGGTTTTAAATTAAGTTAAAGAATATTTTAAAGTTTTAAATATCAAATGTTTAATTTTTATTTTAATTTATTTACCACATCCTGCAAACGGTTATGTGCCATATTTAATCCTTGTGCAAATGGTAATTTCAACATTTGATTTCTCAATTCTATACTTTTGTAAACAATTTGCATAGTAAGTTTACTAGTTTGTTCTGTAATTTTTTCGAATTCTAAAAATTCAAGCTGAACTGCAAAAGGAGAGTTTTCCATTTCAAAAGTTCTAATAATTCTTTCGTTGACAGTAAACTCATGAATGGTTCCATTTGCTTTAAAAACCACATTTCCGTTCGGGTCAGAAGTTTCAAACTGATAACCGCCATGTTTTTTATTTTCGAGTTTAATTACTTTTGTTCCCATCCATTGCGCCACAATTTCCGGTTCTTCATAAGCTTTAAAAAGTAATTCCAAAGGCAAATCAAATTCTCTGGTAATTACTAACTCCTGTTTGTCATCTTCTGCTGCAATTTTTGTTTTTTGTTCCATAGTATGCTACTTTTTAGGTTGGTAGTTTTTCATGATAGCTTCGAGTTTATTAAATCTGTCGTCCCACATTTTGCGGAATGGTTCAATAAATTGGTCTATTTCTTTCATTTTCTCAGGATTTAAATGATAATAAATTTCCCGGCCTGTTTGGGTCTGGCTTAACAATTCGCATTCACTTAATATCTGAATGTGTTTTGAAATCGTTTGTCTTGACGATTCAAAGTTCTCGGCAATAGCGCCCGGCGTCATTGCTTGTATGGCGACCAGACTTAATATTGCCCTACGTGTGGGATCGGCAATTGCCTGAAATACATCTCTTCGAATTTCCATTGCGCAGTTATTTGACTGCAAATATAATGCAGTTATTTGACTGCGCAAAATATTTTAGTTAAAATGTTTAAAAATTTCTTTAAAGTAGTTTAGTTAAGCGCTTAAAAACTATACGATTAAGTAAATCAATACACAGCATTTATTCTGATACTGGCTTTTACTAATGCCAAACCTTTAATAGTACTAATATTGAAATCTTTTGACTGATGATGTTTGTTTTCTGAAGAAAGCGTGATGAATTCATCTCCTTTTTCAGATTTATGAATCCATTTCAGCATTACAAATTCATCCTGATCATCATTTATTAAAGAAACAAGATACATTTCGCCCCAATAAATGTTTTCGATTGTGGCTGCTATTCTTTTATACAAAATTATATCGCCCGATTTTAGAAGGGGATACATACTGTCGCTGCTGGCATAAATTGCGCCATCGCATTTCGGCAGGTTCGGAATTGTTATATGCCCAAGTGGTATTTCTTTATTAGTGTCTTTAAATAATGCTTCGGCAGATGATAATGTTTTTATATCATAAAGAGGTAGAAGCTGTTTATTGTATTCTGCAGGTTCTTCACTTACAAAATTTATATCAGAATTTGTTTCATAAGGTATGTTTTTGAGCATAGTTTCTTGCCCTGAAAGTAGCCAAACAGGGTTAATATCTCGACAATTGTCTATTATTTTATTCAGAACATCTTCGCCCAAAGTGCCGTTCCGTTTTAATTGCGTCCCTAAATAACCATTAGAGAGTCCGCAATCTTTTTCAAATCTGGTTGGTTTAACACCTTTATATTCAAGGTATTGATAAAATCTTTCAATGGCTTTCATAAAAATATAGGAAATAGTTTACTTTTTTATTTGCTTTAATAAACAATTGTCTATATATTTGTTCTTACAACGGGAACAAACAAAGCAATGGACAAAGAAACGAAAAAGAAAAATACTTACAATAAAGAAATCCTTAATCGTATCAAAGAAAAATATGGTATATCAAAAAGATTTATCACAATGAGTCTTTCTGGTGACCGAAAAAGTGAAATAACTGATAAAATTAGAAAAGATTATAAAAAAATGGAGATTGCTATTACAGAGCTTTTAAAAACAATGTAATTCTATTATAAGCCAAAACTATAAATCGCAGTAAAATGATTGTTGAAATAAAAGAAATAGAACATCAGGAAAAATACGAGATTAACGAAAAACTAGTTTATAAAGATCAATTTGGTAATTGGCAATGTCATTGCGAACTTTCAAGAACAGAAAAAGAAGCTTTTAAAAAGTTTGCAAAATCATGGGGAGATAATAATAAGGAAGGTTTTAATGGTGAAGCTCATAATTTCCATTAATTTTTAGTTGGTTCATTTTTGTCTGAATGGGTATTTTCCTTATTTATTTTTATTTATGCCCATTCTTTAACCTCCAGAACTGATTACTCTGGAGGTTATTTATTTTGAGCTACAATTATTTCTTTATTATTCTATTTCCGAATTATAAAAATATTTTCTTTCCTTCTTGGGCAGCTTTATATATCGCATTAATGACTTTGATGTCTTTTTTGCCTTCTTCGCCCGTAATATGATCCGGTAATTTTTTATTTTCTACTAATACCTTACAGATTCCATCCAACTGTGTTTTTTGTTGGTTTATTACAGGAAATTTTAATTCTTTTTCTGAAGTTCTCCCTACAAACGGGCCATAACTAAGTGCTGGACTCATTTCGAAGAAACCTTCATCTGCAGAAGCGTAAAATCTGTCTACATAAAAACCGCAGGAAGTATTACAATTGGCAACCGCGCCACTGGGAAATTCCATTTGCCAGCTGATGCTTTCTTCAGTTTCAGAAAATCTGTCTTTATCATTTACAGTTCCAAATTGGGCTGTTACAGCAATTGGTTCTTCGCCCAAAACATAACGCGCACTTTGAATACAGTAAATTCCCAAATCCATCAATGGGCCGCCGCCAAGTGCTTTCGTCAATCGCCATTCGTTACGGTCTTTTTTATCTACTTTGGCCTTACTAGTTGTATCGTAAGTTTTATAACCCAGTGAAGCTTCAATAAAACGAACTTGTCCTAATACTTTATTTTGACCTAATCGTTTAATTTCTAAATGATAAGGTTCATAATGCAAACGATACCCCATTGCAAGCTGAACATTTGCATCATTACAGGCTTTGATCATTTCGTCGCAATCTTTTACAGTTACCGCCATTGGTTTTTCGGTAATTACATGTTTACCGGCTTTTGCAGCACGAATAACAAATTCTTTATGCAGGCCATTTGGTAACACAACATACACCAAATCAATATCTTTGTTATTAATTATTTCATCAAAATTTTGATAGTTGTAGATGTTCTTTTCAGGAATATTATATTGTTTTTTCCATTTTTCAGCCTTAGAAGGTGTTCCGGTAACAATTCCCGCAAGAGTGCAATATTCAGAAACCTGAATTCCCTGAGCCAGCAGACCAGCGTAATTTCCTAATCCGCAAAGGGCTATGTTGATTTTTTTGCCTGTATAAATTTCCTGCTGATTTTCAGGCAATTCTAAAAAGGAGGAAGCGTAGTCAATACAACCGAAGCGCCAACGCCAACGCCAAATTTATTCACAAAAGAACGTCTTGATATTTTTTCCATAAAAATTACTGTTTTAGTGAAACATTTTAGTATTAGTAACTAATTTCATAAAATGTTACATAATAATCTTTAGAACTGTTTTGGTTTTAAATTTTTAGCAGCAAGCGTTGCAATCTCATTAACCCTGTTTTGTTTGGTTTCGGGTCTTTTAGCGACAGTGACCCATTGTAAAATCATTTTTTTTACTGATTTGCTTAAACTCATAAAAAAATCTTTTGAACCCGGATTTTCTTCAAATGCGATTTCCAGTTCTTCAGGAATCGTTAATTCTTCAACTTCATCAAGAATATTCCACGAACCATTTTCTTTTGCTCTTTCAATGCTTTCGTAGCCGGCTTTTTGCATTAATCCGTCTTCAATAAGGCGTTCTACTTTTGCTTTATTTATTTTAGACCACGCACTATTGGGTTTTCTTCGGGTAAAAAACTGGATAAAAGTATCATTTCCAATAGATTTTCTCGTGCTGTCAATCCAACCAAAACAAAGTGCTACGTCTACGGCATCGCTCCAGTTAATCGTGGGTTTATTGGCTTGTTTTTTATAACAAACCAGCCAAATAGATTGTTTTGAGTTATGGTTTTCAATCAGCCATTCTCTCCAGTCTTTTTGGCTGGCCGGACAAAAAGTTTCTAAATCATTCTGTTCCATTTTGTTTTTATTTATCGCATTATGATTAATCGTAATTTGGTAATTGATTGATTTTATCATTTTTAAAAGTTATACTACAAAACTAAAAGGGCTGAATGACAACCCTATGTCAACAGTAAAAACTAATCCTGCTTTTATTTTTCAAGCAGAAACAAAATATATTCGCCATGATTAGAAAAACCTTTTTCTTTCTCGATAAATCCTTTCTTTTTATAAAACTCGACGGCTTTGGTATTTTGTATCAGGCATTTTAATGTAACAGGCGAATTCATAGTTTTAATGGCTTCGTTGAGCAAAATTGTTCCAATATTTTTATGCTGATGTTCTTCATCAATATATAAATGATGAACGAAATTATCGGGAAGCCATAACGAAATAAATCCAACGGCTTTATTATTTAATACAGCAACTAAAACAAATTCTCCTGCAGTTTCACGGTCAAAATCATCAAGATTGTACTCGATAATATCCTCCAGCCAATAAAATGTTTTTTGACGAACTTCAAGAAATATCCTTTTTAAATAGGGAATATGATTTTTGTTCTTTTCAAAAATTTGAATCATTTGTGGTTTATTATTTAAGGCAACAAATTACTCTTTTTTTCAATTCAATAATTTACAAATACATTAAATCATTATTACATTCCGTCATCCAAAAATTTGAAGTGTCGAATTTTATATTAGTGCGGATAACAAAGAATATTTTTAAAAGCTATTTAAAAAAATCTCCTTAACACAATGATGTTAAGGAGATTTTGTATGGTTTAGTAAAGTTTTTCTTTTGCTTAAATTTTGTCCAGTGTTAATTTCATTTCCTTACTATCCAAAATCAATTTATCATCTGTAATGATACTTTCACAAGGATATGGGGTTCCGGTTTCGTCTTTAATTACGAGTTTTTTACCCCCATTTGTTAGTGCGTAAGTACCATTATTTATTTCTCCCTGTAAAAACCCCGTCACATGTCCGTCTTTTGTAAACGTTAAAGTTCCGTTAGTTAAAATTACATTTTTCAGAGAATCAGAAAGAGGCATTTTTGCTTCAACAGCGGTAATTTTCCAGGAATTTACCAGTTTGTTTCGCCCTTTGCATGAAACCATTATGATAGTTAATAATGCAATCCCAAAGATAAATAAGTTAGATTTTTTCATGATTTTGTGATTAAAGTTAGATAATATGAAATTACAAAAATAATTTCAATTAAAAATCTAAAAATCAAATATTTATAAGAACAATCAAAAGATTAAACTTACAATTAATAAAATCATGTAATCAAAAAAAGGCTCGCAGATCGAATCTACAAATAAACTTAGCAACTTAGCCTCTTAGAACCTTAGCGCCTTAATTAAGCGTTAAAGCTCCCAAAATTTCCTCATACATAAATGGCCCGCCGGGATATTTGGCAGTATAATCAAGATTTAGCCAAACCTGGCCACGCTCATCAATATGGTAATGTAGTTTTTGCTTGTAACTTTCTTTGGGGAAAAGTACATTTTTTATCAAATAGTTTACCTTTTCTAAATCGATGGAAGAACCGATTAGAATTTCAGGGTAAATATGTCCTTTAGTATGGATTAATCTTGGAGTTCCGCCAATTGACCGAATCGCCGCCGCCATCAAAATAGAATGATCATCACAATCTCCCGAAAAATATTCTAACGATTCGCTGGCCGTTGCAATATAATCGCCTTCTTTTGGGTCGTTTACGTAATTCCAGCGACTGTTTATTTCTTTAAAAACAGCAAAGCACTGAATCGTTGTTCTATAATCAGAATAGCCTCTTATGCCTTTAAAATGCTTTGTAGTAGCCATAATGGCAAAGTTTCGAACTTTCGGATTTTGATATTCTATAGCGCTAATAATCAATGATTTGTTTGGAAAGGGAAGTAGCTTTGCCACAATAATATCCTGAGGATACGGATTGTCCGACATTGTATAAATCATTGAATTATAATCTTCTGAAATCTCATTGAAACCGTAATTTCCTATTATCGAACCATAAACCAATACCAATAAATATATTGCAATACAGGCAATTATAATTGTTCGCAAATACATCAAAAGAAAAAATACTGCAGCAAAAACAAACAAAAACATAAAAACACGATCCAGATTAAAGGCCCATTCTAACTCGATCAGGTTTTGATGCAGAATGATAAAAATGGGTATCGTTATCAAAAGACTCAAAACGCTAATAATAATCCTGTCCCAGGGTGATTTCACCTGTAATTTGGATTTTAATTGCGGAAAGTCAATTTTAGGAAATTTTATCATAAGAATCAAAAGCAGTATTTACAGCGCTTTTACAGTTTCAACAAAAGTACTTTTTTTATCAATAATTCCGAGATCAAATAATTGATTTTGAATTTTATCGAATGCTTTTTCATTTAAATGTTTTTGCGACCATTGTGTTAGCTTTAACCATTCCTGAATATCTTCAAGCTGTTGGTTAAAAAGTTCGGCCAGAGTTTTATCAATATCCGGAATCTGCGCAAAATCGTGTGTAGTTTTATTAATTACTTCCAGAATTTTTTCGACCGCTTTTGAATTTTTCTTCAAAAATTCGTCACGAACCGTAATTACAAAAGAAGGCCATGGAGTAGGGCAGTCACCAACACGTCTAAAAACTCCCTGATCTACAAGAGGTTTTGTCATAAAATGTTCCCACATAAAATAATCGGCAGTTCCATTTGTCAAAGCTTCAACAGCGCCATCAATAGTATTTACGATTTCAAATTGTAAGTTATCGGTTTCCCAGCCTTGATTATTGGCATTTACATACGCCATTAATTCTGATCCGGAACCTTTTCTGGAAATAGCAACTTTTTTATTTTCAAGATCTTTTATAGTGTGGAAATCAGATTTTGCGCCAACGTGAATCCCCCAAATTAAAGGCGATTGCACATATATCTGAACAATTTTGCTTGGGTTTCCTGCAATAATATCTTTTACAATTCCTTCTGTTAAAATAACCGCAATATCAGCTTCTCCGTCACGAAGCATCTGACACATTTTACCGGTTCCTTCGGGAATATTTGTCCATTGCAAATCAATGTTTTCAGCTTCAAATTCGCCATTTTCGATGCATATACGCCATGGCAAATTGAAGTGTTCAGGAACACCTACAATTTTTACAGTTTTCATTAGGTTTAAGTTTAAGTTAAGTTGTTTGGTATGCGTATTATAAGTTTGTTTGTCGTTTATTAGTTTTTCATTAAATCTGCTCTGTGTTTCTCTGATATACAAGGTTCTGCGTATTCTATTACCGAAAGCGATTCGTATTCATCCAAAAGGCTTTTTACAATAGAATAATCTACACTTTTTACAATTTCCGCAGCCAGAAACGTATCGTTTAAAGCTTCTGAAACACAATTAATCGTTTTTAATTTCTCTCTGATGATTTCTTTGTCAAAACCTTCTTGTAAAATTAAAATCTGAATAATTGAATTTCCTGAATTTTGTATAGTTTCTTTATGAATAAAACATTTCTCATCCTCATCATATTCAGCGCGAAAAATATCATCTGTTGCAATCAAAGGTCCAAAAAACGGAATGTTATCCAGTTTGTAATACCCTTTTTCAGAATCAATTATTTCAGCCCACATGGTTTCTGAAACAATTTCTTCTAAGTAGGTGCTGTAATATTTAAATAGTATTTTTTTATGTGTTTCTGTCATTATTAATGTTGTAACCGTTTATAATTAGAAAATGTCTCAATTAGAAAATTAGATAATTCAAAAATTCAAGCATTATCTAATTTTCTAATTCTCTAATTTTAAGATCGTAATTGCCTGATATGATGTTCTAAATGATCTACATAATCTGTCATTAAAAACCTTAAATCTATTACAGATTCATCACTCAGGATAATTTTATAATCTAAAGCCTTTTCATCAACAGATTTCATAAGTCTTACAATTTGTTTATTTATTGAAAGCCAGAGTTCTGTCAAATCATGAATATCCATTATTTGATATTCATTTAAATTTACTAAATCTATCTGATTATATGGTCTGTGTCGATAAGGTTTTTCTACATAATTAATCTCTGTAAAACGAACCAAATTATGAATTGCAGAATCAACCAAATGCCCTAATATTTCTTTTTTAGACCATTTTCCGGTTTTTTTCTTCTAAAATAACCTGGTCAATTGTTGGAAAATAAGGTGCATTTTCGTCCAATAATTTCTCGAATTTAGAAATAGCTTCTTCCATAAATTATCTAATTATTTCTGAGCTAATTTGTTTAATGTATAAGTAATCAACTCATCAACAGCTTTATACGGATCTTCACTAAAAGTTCCCGACGCACGATTCGCAATAA
Source organism: Flavobacterium sp. AC274 (assembly GCF_979258275.1). Classification (NCBI taxonomy): domain Bacteria; kingdom Pseudomonadati; phylum Bacteroidota; class Flavobacteriia; order Flavobacteriales; family Flavobacteriaceae; genus Flavobacterium; species Flavobacterium sp. AC274. The sequence continues at coordinate 3,436,677 of NZ_OZ409852.1, forward strand.
TAGCATTCAATGACAAAGCATTATGACCTAAAAGAGCCGAAAGCCCGTAAATAGCCGCAGTTTCCATCTCTAAATTAGTGATTCTTTCCTCATTAAAAGTAAAATTATCCATTTTATTATTTAATTCTTCGTCCTGAATATTCAAACGTAAAACACGCCCTTGCGGACCGTAAAATCCTCCGGCAGTTGCTGTAATTCCTTTAAAAATTTTATCAGATTCAATTACTTTTTCCAGTTTTTCTGAACAGGCAATCGCATATGGTTTTCCTTTGCGAATGTCCCAATTGGTATGTGTCACAAAAGCATCTTCAAGAGCGATGTTTGAAACATCATCAATTAAATAGGAGCGAAGCATGTTGTCTAATCCAAGTGCGAATTTTGACATTACAAAACTATCCACCGGAATATCAGCCTGCAGCGAACCCGAAGTTCCAATTCTGATGATATTTAAAGAAGTTAGATTTTCTTTTGGCAAACGCGTTTTTAAATCGATGTTTACCAAAGCATCCAATTCGTTTAAAACAATATCAATATTGTCAGGACCAATTCCTGTTGACATTACTGAGATTCTTTTTCCTTTATAGATTCCCGTTTGGGTTTTAAATTCTCTTTTCTGTGTAGAATATTCAATCGAATCAAAAAACTGAGTGATTTTCTCTACTCTGTTTTGGTCTCCAACAAATATTATATCGTGTGCGATATGTTCAGGAAGAAGGTTTAAGTGATAAACACTTCCGTCTGGATTAAGTATTAATTCTGATGATTTTATCATTTTTTTTGAGGTACTAAGGTTCTAAGGTTTTTCTAAAATGCCAATTTTCAAATTCCAAATTCCAATTTTTAGAAATCTAAATATTCATGACAAAACTTTGCGATCTTTGCCTTTTTACAAAGCTTAGAAATATTTCGAGCGAACTTTGCGGTTAAATTTTCACGGTTAAACATTGGAATTTGGGATTTAAAAAATTGGGATTTTATTACCCTCCAACTCTTTTTGTTTTAAATCCTTTTTCTTTTAAAATTGCCATAATTTTATCCCGATAATCGCCTTGAATGATGATTGAATCGTCTTTAAAAGTTCCGCCTACGCTAAGCTTTGTTTTAATTTCCTTGGCCAGGATTTTAAAATCTTCATCACTTCCTTCATAGCCTTCAATTATGGTAGTTGCTTTTCCTTTTCGTTTTTCAAATTTACAAATCATAGGTTCTTTCTGAATGTAAAGAACATGATCTTCCTGCTGAACTTCTTCAGGTTCATTTGATTGTACGTGATCGGGAAATAAATTTTTTAATTGGTCTTGTAAGTCCATAATTTTTTAATTCTAAAAAATAAATTACAATAGTTTTGGTTTTTAAAAATTAAATTCCAAATTCCAATAATTAAGTTTGGAATTTGGAATTTTAATATTGGGATTTAATTTACGTTTATTTTTTAATTAAACCTAAGTCTACTAAACGTTCGTATAAATAATCTCCTGCAGTGATATCCTCAAATTTCTTAGGATTCTCAGCATCAATACAGTTCTCTAAACAATCTAAACGCATATCGCTTACGGGATGCATAAAAAACGGAATAGAATAACGAGAAGTTCCCCATAATTCTCTTGGCGGGTTAACTACTTGATGTATAGTTGATTTTAATTTATTATTGGTATGTCTTGACAACATATCACCTACATTAATTACTAATTCATCATCTTGTGCAATAGCGTCAATCCATTCGCCATCATGATTTTGAACCTGTAATCCTTTTCCCTGAGCTCCCATTAAAAGCGTAATCAGGTTAATATCTCCGTGAGCTGCCGCACGAATTGCGTTTTCTGGCTCAGAAGTAATTGGTGGATAATGTATTGGTCTTAAAATAGAGTTTCCTTCTTTTGCATATTGATCAAAATAAAACTCATCTAAACCTAAATGCAAGGCAAGGGCTCTTAATACATAAACGCCCGTTTTTTCAAGCATTTGGTACGCTTCTTTACCAACTGCATTAAAACGTGGTAACTCTTTAACTTCAACATTATCAGGGTATTCTGCAGCATATTTTGAGTCTTTATCAACATACTGACCAAAATGCCAAAACTCTTTTAAATCTCCCTCTTTACGTCCTTTAGCATGTTCTTTTCCAAAAGAAACATAACCTCTTTGTCCGCCAATTCCGGGAATTTCATAATTATGCTTAGTTTCTATTGGCAAAGCGAAAAATTTTCTAATCTCGCCATAAAGTTCGTCTACTAACTGATCATCTAAGAAATGACCTTTTAGGGCTACGAAGCCAATGTTTTCAAATGCACTGCCGATTTCATTTACAAATTTTTGTTTACGTTTCGGGTCGTCCGAAAGGAAATCACGTAAGTCTACACTAGGAATGTTTTGCATACTTTACATTTTTTATTTAAAAAGAATAAGGAACGGTAATTCCTTACAATAACAAAGGTAGATAATATTTTAGATTTGAATTTTAAAAATTAATATAAAATTGAATTTAAACGTAATAATTTAACCATTAAACAGTAAAATCTATTTTTGATTATAATGCATTTTAACCGTCTTTAGACGATAAAAACATGTTAATAATAGTGATAATGCCTGTGTTTTCTAATTAAAAAATCTATTTTTATAAAAAATAATATTATGAAAATAGGATTAATAGGATTTGGAAAAACAGGAAAAGCAGTGGCATCAGTATTATTGCAAAACAAAAAATTTTCTCTCGAATGGGTTTTAAAAAGAAATACCGCTTTAGAAAATCGCAATACAGCTGAATATCTCGGAATTAATTCTGATCAAGCAGGAAAAATATATTCGAGTTCGACAACTTCAATACCAGAACTTTTGGATAATCAGCCTGTTGATGTCATAATTGACTTTTCATCTGCATCAGGAATTTATACTTACGGAGAAGCGGCAAGTGAGCGAAAAATCAAAATAATTTCAGCTATTTCTCATTATAGTAATAAAGAGAAGGATTTTTTAAAATCGCTTTCAAAACTTACAACCGTATTCTGGAGTCCGAACATTACACTTGGCGTAAATTATCTCTTATTTGCTTCTAAATTTCTAAAGAAAATCGCTCCCTGGGTTGATATTGAGATCATTGAAGAACATTTTAAAGGCAAAGACGGAATTTCAGGAACAGCCCTTAAAATTGCAGAAACTCTGGATCTGGAAAAAGAAGATATAAACTCTGTAAGAGCCGGCGGAATTGTGGGTAAACATGAAGTGGTTTTCGGATTTCCTTTTCAAACCGTCAGACTAATTCATGAAAGTATTTCGCGCGAAGCTTTTGGAAGCGGCGTTGTCTTTGTTGCCGAAAATCTAACCGACAAAAAAGAAGGTTTATTTAATTTTGAAGATATATTAGCGCCTTATTTTGCCCTTTAAATTTTATTTTAACGTGAATAATTATTATGAATATTTTTCCTACTTTTGACCGATTAAAAAATTACATTTCATAGCATTTAATTATTTAACTAATAATGTTAATTTTTTTATATTTTTATAAATTCAAAAGCAACTACAAAAACAAAACCTAAATGATTTTTTACAGACAAAATCTCACCAATCCTCAATTACTTGATTTGTACAAAAAAATACTAAAACCCAGATTAATCGAGGAGAAGATGCTAATCTTAATCCGACAGGGAAAAGTATCCAAATGGTTTTCAGGAATAGGGCAGGAAGCAATCTCTGTAGGGATTACTGCAGCTTTGGATGAAACAGAATATGTATTACCAATGCACAGGAATCTTGGAGTTTTTACTACAAGAAATATTCCGTTGCACAGACTTTTTTCGCAATGGCAGGGAAAAGCAAATGGTTTTACAAAAGGAAGGGATCGCAGTTTTCATTTTGGAACCCAGGAATATAATATAATAGGAATGATTTCGCATTTGGGGCCGCAGTTAGGAATTGCAGATGGAATTGCCCTTGCAGATAAACTTCAAAAAAATAAAAAAGTAACAGCTGTATTTACTGGTGAAGGCGCAACAAGTGAAGGTGATTTTCACGAAGCGCTGAATATTGCCGCTGTCTGGAAATTGCCTGTAATGTTTGTTATCGAAAATAATGGCTACGGACTTTCGACTCCAACAAATGAGCAGTATTTATGCGAAAATCTCGCAGATAAAGGTGTTGGTTATGGTATAGAAAGCCATATTATTGACGGAAATAATATTATTGAAGTTTATAACAAAATAACACAGTTAAAAAAAGAAATGCAGGAAGATCCGCATCCGGTTTTATTAGAGTTTAAAACCTTTAGAATGCGTGGTCATGAAGAGGCAAGCGGTACTAAATATGTGCCTGAAGAAATGATGAAGGAATGGGCTACAAAAGATCCTGTAGACAATTACAGAATGTTTTTATTCGATGAAGGAGTTCTTACGGAAGAATATGATAACACATTGAGAGCCGAAATTAAGCAGGAAATTGACGAGCAATTGGCTATTGCAAATGCTGAACCTGAGATTGTGCCTACTTACAGCGGAGAATTAAATGATGTTTACGAACCATTTGAATATGAAGAAGTTAAATCAAAATCTGAAACCAGAAATATTCGTTTTATAGATGCCATCAGAAACAGTCTTGAACAATCATTACAACAACATTATCGTCTTATTTTAATGGGTCAGGATATTGCAGAATATGGTGGTGCATTTAAAATAACAGAAGGTTTTGTTGATCTTTTTGGAAAAGACAGAATACGCAACACTCCAATTTGCGAAAGTGCAGTAGTTTCTGCCGGAATGGGATTGTCTATTAATGGCTATAAAGCTGTTGTCGAGATGCAGTTTGCTGATTTCGTTTCAACAGGATTTAATCCAATTGTAAACTTATTGGCAAAATCACATTATCGCTGGGGCGAAAAAGCCGATGTTGTAATTCGTATGCCTTGCGGCGGCGGTACTCAGGCGGGACCTTTTCATTCACAGACAAACGAAGCCTGGTTTACAAAAACTCCGGGGTTAAAAGTGGTTTATCCTGCTTTTCCGTATGATGCAAAAGGATTATTAAATACTTCTATTAACGATCCTAATCCGGTATTATTTTTTGAACACAAACAATTATACAGAAGTGTTTATCAGGATGTTCCAATAGATTATTATACAATTCCGTTAGGAAAAGCAGCTCTTTTAAAAGAAGGGAAATCAGTTACTATTATCTCTTTTGGAGCACCTGTTCACTGGGCTTTGGAAACTCTGGCAAATAATCCTGAAATTGAAGCTGATTTAATTGATTTAAGAACTTTACAGCCTTTGGATACGGAAACTATTTTTGCATCGGTTAAAAAGACCGGAAAAGTAATTATATATCAGGAAGACACCTTGTTTGGTGGAATTGCCAGCGATATTTCGGCCTTAATCATGGAAGAATGTTTTGAATATCTTGACGCTCCGGTAAAAAGAGTGGCAAGTTTAGACTCTCCAATTCCGTTTACAAAAGCACTTGAAGATCAATTTTTACCCAAAAATCGTTTTGAGGTAGTTCTAAAAGAATTATTAGAATATTAAAAATATTAATCATTATATAAATTAGGGTGTATGAAAAATTTTCGTGCACCCTTTCTAATTTTGAAAATACATAAAATCACCTAATATTGGTATTATCAAATATTTTATTTCTAAACTTGTAAAAAAATTAAGTAATAACTTACAAAAATATACATGTTTAGAAATTTTAAATCCGGAGGCAAAAAACAAAGAAACCCATTTGATAGAGAAGATTTTTTGAAAAACGATATATGGGAAACAAAAAGCGTGTTGGAGAAAATGCTAGATGCCAGAAAAACTAGTGATTTTAATCAAAATTTGTTTTTTAACAGATCATTGAAAGAAACTGAAAGCTATAATACAGAGGAATATAGTAATAATGATTTATTGCGATTGGCTAATCTTTATGGAGAATGCCCATTTGACTGGTATCGAAATAAAATAACAGGGCAAATAATTTGGCTTGATGGGCATGCTGAAATTGATGGCTATTCTAATTTAGGACATACTTGGGGAAAAACGTTTACTAATGGTGATAGATTATTACTCGATGGAGATACTAAACAAATAACTTACAACGGAGAAATACATTATGATTTTAGCAAAAGAAACTCATTTCCCAAAGGTAACGGAATCTCATTTTCTGATGGAGGAAATAATCAAGATCCAAGTTCATTGCGCACAGGAGGAAGAAATGTACAATGGATTGATTTTGGAGGAGCATTTGAAGCTCTTATTGCAATACTAGGTTTTGAGGTAAATAGAAGTACATCAAAAGGAAAAGGAACCAATGGAGGAAGACCAACCTATGAAAATAAAGTGGATGATGGAATAAATGCTGTTGATAATGGTGCAAATGCTACTAAAACTATATATGGAGAGGTAAAAGAACAAAAGGAGGAATTTAAACAAATAAAAAATGACACTACAACAACTCTTTATTATGGAGGTACAAATAATACTCTTCAAAAGACAGAAAAATCAGTTAATGGGATAATTATTAAAACAGAAAAAAATGATTAAAATAGAAAAGAAAAACGTTCGTAAATTCTTTATTTTATTTGTGCTATTTGGATTTTTACTTTATTCTTGTAAAAAAGAAAATGAAAAAAGAGGTGTACTGAAAACATATTTTCCAAAAGATAAAGAAATTGTTTTTTCAGAATATTTAATTAAAAATGAAGATACTCTTTTAGATGGAAAATATATAGTTCGTAAATATAATGGAGAAAAAATAAAGTCCGGCGTATATAAAAATGGGAAATCAATAGGTCCTATTATTTTTTATTTTGATAATGGAAATATAGAGAGTATAGATAAGAGAAATAATAACAAATCGATTGAGACAATTTTTAATTATAGAAATGGAAAAATTGAGCGGTATACATCATACGATGATTTTGGAAAATCAGCCTTTATTGTTCGTTTTGATGAGCAAAGTAATGTAAAAAGTTACGAAGGTTATCCATTAATGGAAACATATCAATATAAAATAGCACACAAAGAGCGATTTAAAATAAAAATTAATCAAGTTTTAAAAGTTGGAGACACTCTAAAACATAATTATTTAATAGCAAACATACCTAATACCAAACGCAGTTTTAAAATAGAAAATCTTGATATTGGTAATACCAAGATTAAAAGAATAATTACAGAAACTTCAACAACAGCTATTGATGTGAAAGAAGTTTTAACTAAAAAAGGAATTAATAATATAAGGGCTATAGTTAAATATAAATTTAATGATAAAGAAAAAACAGTAATAAATGATACAGTTTCTTTTGAAGTAAATGTAAATTAAAGGGATACTCTAAAACTTAATTAAAAAAGGTTTGATAAAATTACTTTCATCAAACCTTTTTCTTTTAGACAATTACTACAAATCGCTGTCCATCAATATTTTCTGCATTCCATATTTTCTCAATATCAACTAAACTTACTTGTTCAATATTTACTTTAAGTTTATTTTGAGCTGCCAGAAGAAACATTTCCGGAAGAATTTCTGAAAACAATAATTTGACTTCTTCTTTTGCCCAGCTTCCTAAACCTGAACCTGATAACTGTAGATCGACGCTTCTTAAAATTCCTGATGACAATTGAATTGTATCACCGGCCATTCCTCCAATAGTTACATATCTTACTTTGTTTGTGAATGCTCCATTTCCTTTTAAAATAGAAAGAATCAATTCTGCCGGATGTCCCCACAAATAATCCAGAATGATATCTATAGGCGTATTTAAGTGAATTGCTTTTAGCTGAGCAATAAAATCTTCATCGTTTTTTTTAAGTGAAATAACTTCGTCAGCGCCTAATTCTAAAAGACTTTGAAGTGTTTTTTCATTTCTTCCTGTAACAATAATTTTTTTTGCTCCATAATGTTTCGCAATCTGAATCGCCATTTGACCTGTAAACCCGGTTGCCCCGTTTATTAAAACCGTTTCACCAGGTTTAATTTGAGCTCTAAATTTTAAAGCCATTGCTGAACCTGCAACAGCATTAGGCATTGAAGCCGCAATTGCATTACTAATTCCGTCCGGCAATGGTACAAATATATTTTTATCAATAATTGCCTTTTCAGCCATTGTACCACTAATTCCGCGGGCATAAACTCTTGTTCCGTCTTCCAGTAAACCAATTGCGTCACTGCCAACTACAAAACCGTTTTGACTCTCTTTTTCAGATGAATAATGTGCTCCGCTGGCTTTTCCTTTATCAAGATTGGTAATTGCAACGGCTTTAACCGAAATTAGAATTTGATTTTCATATTGTACAATTGGCTCTGCAATTTCTGCATATTTTGGCATTTCTCCTTTTTTATAAACTACTGCTGCTTTCATAATTATTTAATTTTATGATGCAAAATTAGATAGCAGTTTGTGTACCGACGATAACATTTGTTATCAAATAAATACAAGTGCTATGTTTTTAAACCATATAAGTTATATAAGTAATTATAAGTCAAGCTTAAATGAACTTATATAACTTATATGGTAAAATAGTATGTTGAAATTCTCTATTTTTTATGAACCAATTTGCTTTTTATTCGGCTTAAATGAACCGTAGTTACACCAAGATAGGAAGCTATATAATGTTGAGGAACACGTTGTATAATTTGAGGTTTTTCTTCAATTAAAGTAAGGTAACGCTGAGTAGGGGAGTCTTTTATAAATGAAACAAAATGTCTGATATAATCAAATGTACGCTGAAAAATCATATCGATGAAACGATCTCTTAACTCCGGAATTTCTTTTACTTCTTCCAGAATTTTATCCATATCGTTTTTAGAAATCCACCAAATTACAGATGGCTCAATGGTTTCAATAAACACCGGACTTGGAAACTTTTTTATGAAACTTTCAATAGAAGCTACACTTTGATTTTCGAAGAAAAATTGCGTCGTAAGATCTTTTCCGTTATTGTTAAACCAAACTCTGATACAACCTTTTTCTATGATAAATAGCTTTTTTGAAACTTCGCCTTCTTCTAAAAGTGTTGTTTTTGCAGGAACTTCAAGGCGATTGAAATAGCTTGTATATTCGATCCAGCGTTCGTCGCTTATCGGGAATTTATTTCTGAATTTGGTAAACATTTATATATATTTATCATATAAAATTAAGCTTTCCAGAAATAGGAAATTAGTTTTATCAAAACAATTATTCCGGAATAATAAAGAATTGTACTAAAATTAACCCTGATAGAAATTAAAAAAAACAAACCTGATAGATAAGGATAACTATCGGCTAAATATTTGTATGCTAATTTTACTTTATAATTTTTAAATTCAGAAATAATATCATTGTGCCGAACATTATTAAAATACCATAAATTTAAGATCGATAAACCAACTCCAATTATGATAAAAACATAAAAAGAAATTGTGCGGTAACTATTAAAAAGGAAGAAGTATACTGTGAAAATATTTATAAAAAATAATATAGATAACAATCTTGCTGAAGATGATTCAGAAGAAGATTGATTGGTTTTTAAAATAACTTCGTAAGTTCTATAAAATAAGTAATGGTAAGCTGTTTTAATCATTTTATAGGTTACTTCGAATTCGATTCCAACTCAAACAATTGCATCTGACTTTTCAATCGGTCAATTAATAAATTCATCATTCTTTTGTTTAGACTTGATGAATTTTGAATATAAGTATCGTATTCTTCAATGGTAAAAAGTGCCATAACAATTCCTTTTAAAGAATTACGGAATTTAATATCCTTTTGAATGGAGTTTTCAATTGTTTGTAATTTCTTTTCGACTGTGTACGAATAAAAATCAGCTTTGTTTTTGTTTACGTAGTTGATAAAAACGGCAATAAACAAATCATTTTGGAGTTTTAAAATAGGCCTAATCGTCTGATTTTGAAACAACTCATCTGCCGAAGATTGAGCACTTACAGTTCCTAAAGTTTCTCCCCTTAATTCTTTTAAAAAAGTGTCTCTATCTGCCATGTTTTTTCTTTAAATTTAAAAAAATAAAACACGAAACTCATTATAATTAATTTTTTACCAACTAATCCACATAAGTTTATTTAAGCTTAACTTTAATTTATTATAAGATTTTAACCGAAAAAAAATACTCAAAATGTTTCAAAAACTTTTAATCGTTTGCTTGTTGTTCGTTTTTCTAATTTCCTGTAACTCTAAGGAGAAAAAAGATAAATATAATCGTGCTTTTTATCGGGCTGTAAGTGGCAGCGATACAGCAACTTTAGACATTAGTATAAGTGATAAACGTTTTTACGGACGTTATGAAATATCGTATTACAAAACAGGAAAAGATTCCGGCGATGTAAGAGGAGATATAAAAGGAAATACTTTAACGGGAGATTTTCATTATATTTCTAACGGAGGAAGCTGGAAAAGAGTTCCATTGGCTTTGCTTAAAAAAGAAAATAAATTACTACTTGGAAATGGTGTCATTGGCACTTTCATGAATCTTCCTTGCTTTATTCAGGGAACCCTGAGTTTTAACGATCCAAAATTTATTTTTGAAGAAGTGAAAAAAGAGTAGTTTCAGGTGTCACGTTTCAGGTTTCAAGTTCTATAAATGACAAACCCGACAGGTTTTAAAAACCTGTCGGGTTTACTATATACGTATAGACCTTAGTTCAAAGTAAAGCAACCTGAAACTTGAAACCTGAAACTTTTATTTAATCTAAAGGTCCAATTTGCGATGGCAATTCGAAAATTTCTAAATCAAAATAAATAACCGAAGCCATTACATGATCAAAAATATCAGCCATAATATATTCGTAATTTGCCCAGCGTTTGTCGCTCGAAAAAGCATAAATTTCTAACGGAACTCCATGCGCACTCGATTGTAATTGGCGACACATAATATGCATGTCTTTGTTTAAACCAGGATGCGTTACCAGATATTGCATGATGTATTTTCGGAACAAACCTAAATTAGTCATGTTTCTACCGTTCAGTGCAAGGCTTTTATCAACACCGTGCAAAGCATTGTATTTCTCAATTTCGGCCTGTCTGGTTTCTATATAAGATGAAATGAGCTGTACTTTTTTCATCTGATTCAAATCTTCATTATGAAGAAAACGAATGCTGCTGCTTTTTATCAAAACATGCCTTTTAATACGTCTTCCATCAGATTTTTGCATGCCTCGCCAGTTCTGAAACGAATCTGAACTCAAGGCATATGTTGGAATCGTGGTAATAGTATTATCAAAATTTCGAACTTTTACAGTCGTTAAATTGATTTCGATAACATCGCCATCGGCACCAAATTTATCCATTGTAATCCAGTCGCCAATACGAACCATGTCGTTTATAGCAACCTGAACACTGGAAACAAATCCTAAAATAGTATCTCTGAAAATCAAGATAATAATTGCCGAAAGTGTCCCTAAAATAGTCAGTAATTCGCCTTTTTTAATTCCGAATAAAGTCGAAATAATAAGTGCAACACCAAAAATCCAGAGCACAATCATGATAACCTGTACAAAACTGTCAATAGGTTTATCGCTGTATTCCGGTTTTTGTTTTAAATAATCCCGTAACGAATTAAAAATTGTTCTGATGATCCATAAAGTGATCAAAACGATGTAAACACCAACTATTTTCCCAAAAAGACCTTCCCAATAATCGTATTTATCTAAAATAATCGGAACAGCTTTATAAATAAAGAAAAACGGAATTAAATAAGCGGTATATTTTGTGGTTTTATTGTGAACCAAATAATCATCAAACTTGGTTTTGGTACGCTGGGCAAAAACCGCCGTAAGCGTAACCAAAACGAACTTGGCAAGATAATATATGGCATACGCCAAAGCCACCATAATGGCAATATTAAAAACAAGACTAGTGTAGGACGCAAAATTGCGGCTCATTCCCCAATCCCGAAAAAGCGGATATAAAAAGTTGAATATTTTATCCAAAGGTTTATGCATTATTTGCTAAATATTTTTTCTCGATATAGAAAGTTCCAAACGGAATAAGTGAAGCAATCAATATAATTCCGAAAGTTTTTAAATCCCAGTTTTGAGATTTTTTCAGTAAAAAAGCCAACACTATATATCCGATAAATAATACGCCGTGAGTCATTCCTAAAGGACGTAATAATGTATGATAAAGTTCAGGATTGTTTGTTTTAATGATAAGCATATTGGCGAATAAAACTAAATAGGAAATTCCTTCTAAAATTGCGGTAACCTTAAAAATCTTGAGCATATATTTGGTTTTTAAATTTAATCCGGCAAAATTAAGTATTATGGTTGATTATTAGAGTATGAATGCTAAAAGTAATTTAACTTTGTAACCTTAAACTTTGATAATGAGCAAGCGTGATTTAAAAAAATATTTAGCAGATTTAAATAAAGAACAACTTGAGGAACAAATCATCGAATTGTACGAGAAATTTAGTCCGGTAAAAGTCTATTATGATTTTGCTTTTAATCCAAAAGAAGACAAATTATTGCAGGAAAGCAAAGTCAAAATTTCGCACGAATATTTCCCTGTAAAAAAGCCAAATGCAAAATGGCGTCCTAAAGCAAAAATGAGGCGATCTGTTGCGCAAAAAATTATCAAACATTTTATTTCATTAGGTGTTGATTCGTTTATTATTGCCGATTTGATGTTGTATAATATCGAAATAGCGCAAACTTTCTCATCTAATAATTTTATTAAGCAGGAATTATTTTACAAAAGTATGTTTAATTCTTTTGAGCAAGCGTTAAATTTTGTTATTTCGAATGGAATTTTGAATGAATTTAAAACAAGAATAATTGCGATCCAACAGCAAACTATTCAACAAAAATGGAAAAACAAATACGATTTTGAGATAATTTTTGACAAAATCGACTTATAAAAACACTTCTCATAAAAAATCTTATTAAAAAAAATCATTTATTTTAAATTAAAATAGGATGGATAACTGTTTTTTAGATGTATTTTTGCAAAAATCCAAAAATAAACAATGTCTCAAAACACTTTAGAAATAGAAAGAGAAGAGAAAAAAGAACTTTATGCATACCAAAAAGGCGATATCGACGCCATTTTTGAACGTTTAGACAATGCTCCAGCTCAACATCATTTATTGTATCAACTACCAACAGGTGGAGGAAAAACTGTAATTTTTTCTGAAATCGTTCGTCGTTATTTAGCGAATAATGATAAAAAAGTAGTTGTTTTAACGCACCGTATAGAACTTTGTAAGCAAACTTCAAAAATGTTGAAAGGCTTTGGTGTTTCTAATAAAATCATCAATAGTAAAGTAAAAGAACTGCCTGATCAAAACGATTATTCATGTTTTGTGGCGATGGTTGAAACTTTAAAAAACCGTATCAATGACGAGAAATTACATCTTGACAATATTGGTTTGGTTATTATTGACGAGGCGCATTACAATTCATTTAGAAAATTATTAAACTCATTCAAAAATGCTTTTATTCTTGGAGTAACAGCAACACCTTTGAGTTCTAATATAAAATTACCAATGCACCAGAGTTATGATGAACTTATTGTGGGAGACACAATTAGCTCATTAATTGACAAAGGATTTTTGGCGCGCGCTACAACCTACAGTTATGATGTGGGATTAACATCATTAAAAGTAGGTATTAATGGAGATTATACCGTAAAATCTTCTGATGATTTGTATACCAATACGATCATGCAGGAAAAATTACTGCATGCTTATACAGAGCGTTCATTAGGTAAAAAAACCCTGATTTTCAACAATGGTATTCATACTTCATTATATGTATATGAAACTTTTAGAGAAGCGGGCTACGACATCAGACACCTTGATAACACAAGCAGTTCTGAAGAACGTAAAGATATTTTGGCCTGGTTTAAGAAAACTCCGGATGCAATTTTAACTTCGGTTGGAATTTTAACAACTGGTTTTGATGAGCCAACCGTAGAAACTATTATATTAAACAGAGCAACAAAATCGTTAACTTTATACTACCAGATGATTGGTCGTGGATCTCGTAAATTACCTGGTAAAGATGAATTTACGGTTATTGATCTGGGAAATAATGCAGCGCGTTTTGGTTTGTGGAGCGAACCGGTAAACTGGCAGCATATCTTTAAATCACCTGAATTTTATTTGGAGAATTTACGTGACGATACAGAAATCGAATTATATTTTAAATATACAATGCCACCTGAATTAAGAGCTAAATTCAGTAAAACTGCTGAAGTTACTTTTGATGTTGATGAAGAACATAAACTTATTATCAAACAAAATTTACGCTCTAAAGTAGTATTAGACAAATCGTTAGAACAACATGCGGCGATGTGTGTTGATAATACCGAAACTTTACAAGAAGCAAAATCTTTAGGAAAAGAATTGGATGATGATATAGAATGCCGTATCAAACGTTATGCAAAATGCTTAAGCCAATGCAGTAAAAACTACCGCGAATGGCTGGTTGAAGATTACAAAAAGAATATGACTTTATTAATCGGTAAAAAATACCGTGAAAAAATCATGAACGAACCGGATTGATAGGAAGAAGGTTAAAAAAGTTTCAGGTTTCAGGTTTCAAGTTTGCTTTGGGGTTAAATTATTCTCAAAGAAAAACAACCTGAAACCTGAAACAAAAAAACAATAAAAACAAAACTAAAAAATGTCTAAACAATTCTCATCATTAGGAGTTTCAGCACCAATTTTAAAAGCTCTAAACGAGTTGAACATTGTTGAACCAACAGAAATTCAACAAAAAACAATTCCGCTTCTTTTAAATGAAATTCATGATGTTGTAGGTTTAGCCAAAACCGGAACGGGAAAAACAGCCGCATTCGGATTGCCTTTATTGCAATTAGTTGATACAGAATTACCAATTGTCCAGGCTATTATTTTGGTGCCAACCAGAGAACTTGGACAACAAATTTTTAGAAATTTAGATGATTTCGGAAAACATATTCCGAATATCTCTATAGCTTCAACTTGTGGTGGAATCCCCATTAAGCCACAAATTGAACGCCTTACAAAGCCAACACATATTGTTGTTGCAACACCGGGACGTTTAATCGATTTGATTCAGCGTAAAGCAATTGATTTAAAACAAACAGAATATTTAGTTTTGGATGAAGCCGATGAAATGGTTTCAATCTTAAAAGAAAGTTTAGACGAAATTGTTGCTGAACTTCCTAAAAAACACCGCACTTTATTGTTTTCAGCAACTTTACCGGGAACAATCAAACAATTGATTCAGAATTACTTAAATAAAAATGTAGTTCAGGTTAGTGCCAATATGGAAACTGTTGGTAACCAAGAAATTGATCATGAATATATTGTGGTTGACCCAATTGAAAAATTAGATGTTTTAATGCATTTTTTAAACTCAAAAGATGGCGAGCGCGGAATTATTTTCTGTAAAACAAAGGCTGCAGTAAATAAATTAGCTAAAAATCTGGCTATAAATCGTTTTTCATCCGGAGCGCTTCACGGGAGTTTATCTCAGGGAATTCGTGATAGAATTATGGAACAATTTCGTGAAGGACATATTAATATTTTGGTCGCTACCGATTTGGCTGCGAGAGGAATAGATGTAAAAGAAATATCTTATGTGGTAAATTACCACTTGCCTGATACTTATGAAAACTACGTTCACAGAAGTGGAAGAACCGCAAGGGCAGGAGCAAAGGGACTTTCTTTAACGGTTTTACAAGAGGAAGAAACAGTTGAAATTCCGGAATTTGAAAAAGAATTAGGAATTAAATTTACTAAATTCCAAAAACCTTCAGCAGTAAGTTTAGAAGAAAATAATATGCTTTTATGGGCAAAACAAATCTTCAAAACAAAACCAAATCACGATCTTTCAGCAGATTTAAAAACGAATGTAAAAACAGTTTTTCACCATCTTACTAAGGATGAATTAATTGAAAAACTAATGGCAAATTACGTTTTACAGAACAAAGTTGAAGTCGCAGAAAAACCTGTTAAAAAATTCAAAAAGTAATATTTCGATAACTTGATTTAGCCAATTTATGTTGTATTTTTATGAGCAAATGACAATTTGAACTATAAAATACGATTGAAATGGCAGCAAATATTATTATAAAAAAATTTCGATTAACGAAATTGATGACTTACAAAAGATTGGCCGACAAACTTTTGAGGAAACATTTTCTGAACATAATTCTAAAGAAAACTTAGAAGCCTATTTGGATGAAGGATTTTCATATGAAAAACTAACTGCCGAACTTACCAATGAAGATTCTGAATTTTACTTCGCTATACTTGAAAATGAAGTAATTGGCTATTTAAAAGTCAACTTTGGAGATTCTCAAACAGAATTGAAAGATAACAAAGCTCTTGAAATTGAGAGAATCTATGTTTCAAAAGAATTTCACGGAAAAAAAGTCGGACAAATACTTTACGACAAAGCCATTGAAATTGCAAAAGAAAAAAGCGCTGAATACGTGTGGCTTGGCGTTTGGGAGGAAAACGGGAGAGCCTTAAATTTTTACCAAAAAAATGGTTTTGTAGAATTTGACAAACACATTTTTAAACTAGGTGATGATGAGCAAACCGACCTTATGATGAAACTTAAATTGACCAATTAATTCCATAATTTTTTAACAGAAAACTCAAAATTGGTTTTTGTATTTGGAATTATAATGTTAAATTTATAGAACTGCTATAAGCAGAAACAATTGTACTCATAAATCCTACTTAAATAAAAATACATATGAATATAGTCATAATAGGAGGCGGTTTTGCAGGCATAAATCTTGCAAAAGAACTTGTTAATCAGCCTGAAATACAAGTAACACTTGTAGATAAAAATAACTATAATTTTTTTCCACCCTTAATATATCAGGTTGCTACTGCTTTTTTAGAACCATCAAGTATTAGTTATCCTTTCAGAAAGTTTTTTGCCGGTAAAAAAAATCTACAATTTCGTTTGGGAGAACTGCTTTCTGTAGTTCCTGCCGAAAATAAAATAATTTTAAATAATGGCGAATTAACATACGATTATCTTGTTTTTGCCACAGGCGCTGAAACAAGTTATTTTGGTATGGAAAACGTGATGAAAAACGCCATTCCGATGAAAACCTTAAATGATGCCATCGAAATGCGAAATGCATTGCTTAAAAATCTTGAAAAAGCTGCTATTACCAAAGATATTCGCAAGCGTCGTAAATTATTGACAATTGTGGTTGCCGGAGGAGGACCAACAGGAGTAGAGGTTTCGGGAATGTTTGCCGAAATGCGAAAAAACATCCTGCTTAAGGAATACCCTGAATTAGAGACTTCTGCCAGTAATGTTTATTTAGTTGATGGAGGAGATGCTTTGTTGGCGCCAATGAGTAAAGATTCTCAAAAAGATACTCTTGAAGCACTTACAAAACTAGGCGTTGTAGTAAAACTAAACACCAGAGTTGTTGATTATGTGGATGATACGGTTCATTTTGAAAATGGAGACACCATCAAAACCAAGAATTTAATTTGGGCAGCGGGAGTTTCAGCTAAAATTTTTGAAGGAATTCCGAAAGAAAGTTATGGACGTGGTCGTCGTATGGCCACAGATCAGTACAATAAAGTGAACGGACTCGAAAATATTTATGCTATTGGTGATACCGCAATTTTGGCCGGAGATAAAAATTTTCCTGACGGACATCCACAAGTGGCGCAGGTTGCGATTCAGCAAGGTTTAAATTTAGCCAAGAATTTTAAAGCAACAGTTAAAAATAAACAGCTTAAACCGTTTGTTTACAATGATAAAGGCTCAATGGCAATTATTGGTAAAAACAAAGCCGTAGTAGATTTACCAAGTCCGAAATGGCATTTCAATGGATTTTTTGCCTGGGTTATTTGGTTGTTTATCCATTTAATTTCTTTGATAACGTACAGAAACAGAATTAATACATTTTGGAATTGGATGGTAGCTTATTTTGCAAGAGATCAATCTCTTAGAATGATTATCAGACCAGAGAAAAGACAATAAATTTGAATTAAATTCCAAATTTTTGAAATTCCAAATCCCAATAAAAAGGCCAGAATCTTAGATTCTGGCCTTTTTATTTAGTTTCAGTTTGTCATTTTTATCACACCTACAATTGGAATTTGGAATTTTAAAATTGGAATTTTAAAAAATTTAATGTCCAACAACAATATCATCGTCACCAGAAATTTCTACTTTTTCTTTTATAAAACGTTTTCCTATATTTAAAACGATAAAGGCTATAATTGTAGTGGCAGTCATGATAATAACCATTGGGGCAACAGAATTTTTTACAAAAACACCAACTGCAAAAGAAGCTAAAGCTCCCAATCCTAATTGAATAGCGCCCATTAAGGCCGAAGCACTTCCGGCATTTTTGGCAAATGGCGCCATTGTAAGTCCGGCAGTATTTGGGTTTGAAATTCCCAGACAACCCAAGAATAAAAATAACATTATACTAGTTTCATAAAGACCTAAAAGATTATTTAATGCCAGTATCAGGAAAACAATACTTATTACAGATTGAGCAATTAAAGCTCCAAAAATCATTTGCTCGCTCGAAAATCTCTTTAATAAAACAGAATTCAATTGACTTGAACCAATAAAACTTACTGACATAAAAGCAAAAATCCATCCGTATGTTTTAGCGTCCACATGATAAATATCCATAAAAATTATAGGAGAGGCCGCTACATAAGTAAATAAGCCCGAAAAAGCGATGGAACCTGTAAATGCATAAGTATAAAATTGCGGTTCTTTAAGCACTTTTAAAAAGTTATTTATAATTGGTTTAGGTTTTAATGAAATCGAAGTATCTGGTTTAAAACTATTTGGTAAACCAACTTGTGCAGCTATTAAAATAGCAATTCCCATACACATTAGGATAAAAAATACAGTATGCCAGCCATAATCTTCGGTAACATAACCTCCAATTGTTGGCGCTAACATCGGCGAAAGCCCGAGAACTAACATTAATAATGAAAAAACCTTTGGAATGTCTTTTACAGGAAACAAATCGCGCACCATAGCAACTGAAGCCACAGTTGCAGCACAACTACCAATTGCCTGAATAAAACGTAAAAATATAAAAGCATCAATATCTGTTACATAAACGCATCCTAAAGAAGCTATAATATAAACGAGTAAACCAATAAATAAAGGCTTTTTACGCCCAAAACGATCCAGTAATGGACCATAAAGCAATTGTCCGGCAGAAATTCCAATAAAATAACTGGATAAACTCATTGAAACTTTAGCTACAGTTGTATGTAAGTCTTTTGCAATACCTGAAAATCCAGGTAAATACATATCGATCGAAAAAGGACCAAGTGCAGTTAGAGAACCTAAAATCAGAATGAGCTTAATATATTTTTTTGTTGTCATTTTCTTAAAATGTTGCTTTTAATTTCGTGCAAAGATAAATATTTACTACCTTGTTATAGATATTAATTACTTTTTATGAAAAAAGTGGTTATTATGTAAGGTTTCAAAATTGTTTTGAAACAATAACTATTAAAAACTAAAATTATGAAAAAATTCTCCTTATTATTTGCTTTAATTTTTACAACAATGTCATTTGCACAATCTATTACAACAAAAATTGAAGATGCAAATCCAGCGCAGTATGCATTACTTGAACAAGTAAATAAATATTATCCTGATATCACTTTAAATAAATCAGTTACCAATTTTTATGCTGATGGAAAGATTATTGATACACAACAAGAATTCAATTTAACAACATCTAAATTTTCAAGCTACAGATTAGGAATTGAGCCAGATAATAAAAAATTATTATTTGAATACATTTCTGATGAAACTGGAAAAGTCTATGGTGATGTTCAAATTTTTAAAGGAAATGCTTTAAGAACAACTTTTTCTGAAAAAACGAATCAAATTGAAGTTTCTTTAAACGGAAAATCAGTTTATTTGAAAAAACTTAAATAAAATTTTTCTTCACAAGAATCTAAAGCATCCACAACCGTGGATGCTTTTTTTATATATTTGAAAATGATTATTCAAAAGTTTTTATTCTTATGAAAAAAATTATCCATTTTATATTATTTATTTCTTTTTCAGCATTTTCACAATCAAATCAATTCACCGGAACCTGGAGCACTGAAAATTGCAAAGACTGCAGCAAAAAATATATTTTTAAAATTAATCTGGCGCAATCTAATAACAAGATTTATGGAACTGCCGAAGTGATTAGTGATGATGCAAATTTGAGTAGCGGCGTTATGGAAGTTACCGGATATGTTTATGTGCTTGGGGAAAAAGCTCAAATTAGTATGAAAACTAAAAATGGTTCATCGGCCAGTGCAGTTCTTTTTGTGAGTGAAGAACGTATTCAATTCGAAAAAAGAGGCGGATCTGACTTAGTTCCAAAAGAATTGATTTTAAGCAAATTATACGATTAAAGGTTGTTATTACCTTAATTCTTTTTGACCTATAATTTATATTATGTAAAATAGACTTTTTCAAGAACCACTCCATATCAACTCATTATAGAAACTTCTTTTCATTAATAAAACTCTGCTTCTTGTAACTTCACAATAATGTAAGTTTTTAAAATTAGATTTAAAACAAATCAGAAATTACAAAAACCACTTCAAGGTTTTAAAACTTCAAAAATTACAATTTAAATTTTGGCACATTCTTTTCTTTTTAATTCTGCTCAAAAATCTCATTAAATTTTATCGATTAAAAACAAAAAATACCGTTTAAAACCCTTTAAATCAATAAAAATTAACATATTTTTAATATTTAATATATTCTAATCCAGATGCTTTCATTGTAAGGTTTTATTTTATTATTTTTACATTCGATACTTTAAAAAAATTATCAAACATATGAATACAATTGCTGAGCATATTGCAGATTTTTTAAAAGAATACCCGCCATTTAACAACTTAACTTTTCAGGAATTAGCTGATATTGCAAGTAATATTCGTGTTATCAATTTAGAGAAACACGCAGTATTGTTTGAAAATAACGATCCTCTGCATGATAGTTTTTATGTTGTGGCTTCGGGCGTTATAAATCTGACTACAATTGCAGATGCCGAGGAAACTATTATTAATAAATGTCATGAAGGAAATATTTTTGGATTACGTCCGTTTTTTGCCAAAAATAACTACATGATGACTGCAAAAGCACGTGAAGAAAGCATTATTTATGCTATTCCTATTGCGGTTTTCAGACCTTTTGTAGCCAATAATTCTGATGTTCTAAATTTTTTACTGGAAAATTTTGCTGTAAATTCCAGACATACAAAAGAAAGTTCGGGTTCTAACGGAAAAATGACTTCTGAAACTTCATTTTATGTTGATCAGCAATCAGAAATGCAATATTTGCAGACACTTACCTATAATAATTCGCCATTAAAAACAGAAGCAAACCGCATTGTAAAAGATGTGGCTATTTTAATGACAGAATCTATGGTAGATAATATTGTAGTTACTGAAAAAAATAACCCAATTGGTATTGTTACAGATGCCGATTTATCTTCGAAAATTGCTACAGGTCGCTATCCTATTACTGAAACCATCGACAAAATCATGTCGTCACCGGTTGTTACCGTTTTAGAGAACGTATCGCTTGCTGAGGCACAGCTGCTTATGCTAAAACACAATGTAACCCATTTATGTGTTACCAAAGATGGAACGAGTAAATCTGCCGTTAAGGGAATTATTTCTGAACATGATTTAATTGTAGCTCAGGCCAGTAATCCAGGGGTTTTGATTAAAGAAATCAAACGTTCGCAGCTTCCAAAAGATTTAAAACAAATTCGTGATCGTTTGTCTGATTTGATACAAAATTCGATTCAAAAAAATATTCCGCTTTCACATGTCAGCAATATTGCCAGTGAAATTAATTTGGCAATAATTAAACGTGCGGTAGAATTGTCTATTTTAGATTTAGGCTCACCTCCTGCTCGATTTGCGTGGTTAAGCATTGGTAGTCAAGGACGTAAAGAGCAACTTTTATTGACAGACCAGGATAGTATTCTAGTTTTTGAGGATGTTACGCCTGAGAAATACAGAGACGTAAAAGATTACTTTTTGAGGCTGGCAAAAAGAACAACTGCAATACTTGAAAAAGTAGGTTATGAACTTTGCCCTAACGGACATATGGGAAGCAATATGTTATGGTGTAAATCATTGACTGACTGGACAAAACAATACAACAGTTGGATGAATACTCCAGGTGAAAACAGTAATGACTTGAGTAGTATTTTCTTTGATTATGAGATCGTTTTTGGTGAACCAAAAATTGAAGAAGCAATTGAAGGTGTAATTTTCAAAAATGCAGTTAACAATACTTTATTCTTTGATTTCTTAGGAAATGATGCTTTAAAAAGAAATTCTCCTTTGAGTTTCTTCAAAAAATTTATTGTTGAAGAAGAAGGTCCGCAAAAAGGGAAATTTGACATTAAAACCCGTGCTTTAATGCCTTTGATTGATGGTGCGCGTTTATTGATTTTAAATTCTAACATAAAAGGAATTCAAAATACTTATTTAAGATTCAAGCAATTAGCAATCACAGATTCTAAAAATGCAGAAATATATTTAAGCTGTGCCGAAGCTTTTCTAACTTTATCAAAATTTAGAACTGTTGAAGGATTAAAAAATGATGATTCCGGGCAATATATCAATATAAAAGAAATATCAAAAACAGATAGAGAGAAATTAAAAAATGCTCTAACACCAATGAAAGATCTTGAAGAATTAATCAAGAGCAAATTTCAACTTACGCAATTTTCATAAAGTATGTTAGACTGGATTAAAAATATTAATAAAGAATATCCTGATTTCTGGAAGGATTATTTAACCAAATTCGAAACAAAGCCTAACCGTTTTGTAGTTTTATCTACTGAAACCTCAGGTTTAAATCCGAATAAGGATGTAATTCTGTCTTTGGGAGCTTTTGCAGTTGTTGACGACGGTGTTGTCATCAAGGACAGTTTTGAATCTGTTTTGCTGCAATATAAATTCCTGCATGATAATGGGCTTTCTAATGAGTTTATTATTGACAGTAAAATGATAAAAATGGAAGAGCCTGCTGCTCTCGAAGCTTTTATTAATTTTATAGGCAATGCTGTTTTAGTTGGCCATCATATTAATTTTGATATCGAAATGCTTAACAGCGCTCTTGAACGTTTGGATTGTGGAAGATTAAAAAATGAAGCACTAGATGTTGATATGATGTATCGTAAATTAACAGACATTAATGACAAACAATTTTCTTTAGACGATTTAGGAGAAATTTTTAAAATTCCGAAAAGCGACAGAAATTCTTCTTCTGAAGATGCTTATCGAATTGCACTTTTGTTTTTGAAGCTGAAATCTCGATTGGGAATTAAGTAGTTTTTTTACTTGGTGCTTTTGTCATTTCGAGGAACGAGAAATCACATTAGAAATTCGACAAAGATTGGCGCTTTTAGAAACGGAATAAATCATGTGATTTCTCGTTCCTCGAAATGACAAACTAAATAGAAATACTTTGCGGGGACTTCTCCGAAGCCTAGGGATCGCTAAGTCTGACAAAAAAATACACAGAAACGCTTTGGTGCTAAATCTTTGTCAAAGCTTAAAACTTTGACAAAGATGACCAAGAAAGACTTATAACAAAAATGCCTCTTAAATTTAAGAGGCATTTTTTATTTTATAATAAGATCAGAATTAAGAAATTCTTTCTTTTGAAATTTCTTCTACAATTTCAGGATTCAATAATGTTGAAGTATCTCCGAAATTAGAGAAATCTCCTTCTGCAATTTTACGTAAAATTCTACGCATAATTTTTCCTGAACGTGTTTTTGGTAAACCAGAAACAAACTGAATTTTATCTAGTTTTGCAATTGGTCCAATATGGTCTGAAATATATTGGTTGATTTCTCTAGACAGATTCTCTTTATTTCTAACTTCTCCTGTTTCTTTCAAAATTACATAACCGTATAATGCGTTTCCTTTTATATCGTGAGGGAAACCAACAATTGCAGATTCTGCAACTGCAGGATGCTCGTTGATTGCATCTTCGATAGGAGCTGTTCCTAAATTATGACCTGAAACAATTACAACATCATCAACTCTACCAGTGATTCTGTAGTATCCAACTTCGTCTCTTAAAGCTCCGTCTCCTGTAAAATATTTTCCAGGGAAAGAAGAGAAATAAGTGTCTTTGTAACGCTGGTGATCTCCCCAGATTGTTCTGGCGATTCCCGGCCACGGAAATTTAATACATAAACTACCAACAACTTGATTTCCTTCAATTTCGTTGCGCTTTTCATCCATCAAAACTGGCTGAATTCCCGGTAATGGCAAAGTTGCGTATGTTGGTTTTGTTGGTGTTACAAAAGCAATCGGAGAAATCATGATTCCACCGGTTTCAGTTTGCCACCAGGTATCAACCACCGGACATCTTTTATCTCCAACGTGGTCATTGAACCAGTGCCAGGCTTCTTCGTTGATTGGCTCTCCAACAGATCCAATAACTTTAAGTGATTTTAGAGGATATTTTTGAATATAATCTAAGCTTTCTTTTGCTAATGAACGGATTGCAGTTGGCGCTGTATAGAATTGTGTGATTTTATGTTTTTCGATAATATCCCAAAAACGGCTGAAATCAGGATAAGATGGCACACCTTCAAAAATTACGGTTGTTCCTCCGTTTAATAAAGGTCCGTACAAAATGTATGAGTGACCTGTAATCCATCCAATATCTGCAGTACACCAGAAAATATCATTTTCTTCGTGGCTAAATACGTTTTTAAAGGTATAAGCTGTATAAACCATATAACCAGCTGTAGTATGAACCATCCCTTTTGGTTTTCCTGTAGATCCTGAAGTATACAAAATAAATAAAGGATCTTCGGCATCCATAATTTCTGCAACACTATTATCAATAGCTGCATCCAATAATGGCTGTAACCACACGTCACGACCGTCTTTCATTTTAACTTCGGTCTGAGTTCTTTTTACAACCAAAACTTTTTCAACCGTAGGACAAGTATCTAATGCTTCATCTACAATTCCTTTAAGATCAATTGTTTTGTTTCCTCTGTATCCACCGTCAGAAGTAATTACCATTTTACATTCACAATCGTTAATTCTTGCTGTAACAGCAGATGCAGAAAAACCTGCAAAAATAACAGAGTGAATTGCCCCAATTCTGGCACAAGCCAATACGGCAACTGCCAATTCAGGAATCATTGGTAAATAAATACAAACGCGATCTCCTTTACGAACACCTTGCTCGCGCAAAACATTCGCCATTCTTGATACTCTTTCGTATAATTCGTTATACGTTATATGTAAAGCAGTTTCTGAGGGATCATTTGGTTCAAATATAATTGCCGTTTTTTCACCTCTTTTGCTTAAATGTCTGTCAATACAGTTTTTGGTAATGTTAACTTTAGCTTCAGTAAACCACTTTACTTCGGCTTCGGCCATATTAAAATCTACTACTTTATCCCATTGTTGGTACCAGGTAAAATTTTCTTCAGCTATTTTTCCCCAAAACTTCCTCGGCTCCCTTATTGACTTATTGTAATGTTTAAAATATTGTTCTAAATTTTCAATTTTATAATAACTCATATGTTTTTGGAATTTTTTTATAAATGTATTAAATATCGACGTATTCTTAAAATTATTTAATTCATAAATTTTATCAATTAAAAACACATATTAAAAAAAAAATAGAGCTTTTTTATGTGTTTAATATAAAAATATGTGTTTTGAACTAAAAATGCATTTTACAAAAAAGGCACGATAAATAAATATCATGCCTTTTGATTTTAACAATTTCAATAACAATTAATTTTGTAATTCTGTATTACAATACTCTGCTTCATTTTGAAAATAGCAGCAGCTTTATTAATTAAAACAGAAATTTCAACAAGCATATTTAGTTTTAAACATGCCCCTTCATTTAGGGATTAGCCTCACTTAACTTTCTCACCGAAGTTAAGTGAATGCAATATGCATCTATATCTAATTTTCTTTAATAAGTGCTTACTAATTCAAAATATTACATAAAATAATGATACAGTGCAAATCCCATCACATTCGACTGTGTGGTAATTCCCAATTTATTATCCAATTTTTTTCATTGCTGTCATAGATTCTCTCAACCATGCTCCTACTTCTTCGATAGGGTGTTGGCGGATTTCTTTGTTTACAGCAATTAAAATAGCATTATCTACTCCGTTTGAAGTCGAAAATGGTTTTCCAATTATGTTTGTTTCAACATTTTTCATGTATTCAGCCAATAACGGTTTACAAGCGTGATCGAACAAATAACATCCGTACTCAGCTGTATCCGAAATAACGCGATTCATTTCAAACAATTTCTTTCTTGCAATTGTGTTAGCAATCAAAGGCAATTCGTGTAATGATTCATAATAAGCTGATTCTTCAATAATTCCAGCTTCAGTCATTGTTTCAAAAGCCAATTCAACTCCGGCTTTTACCATTGCAATCATTAAAACTCCATTGTCAAAATATTCTTGTTCAGATATTTGAGCATCAGTTGGAGGTGTTTTTTCGAAGTTAGTTTCTCCGGTTGCAGCTCTCCATGTCAATAAATTTTTATCGTCATTTGCCCAGTCAATCATCATTGTTCTAGAGAATTCTCCAGAAATGATATCGTCCTGGTGTTTTTGAAATAACGGACGCATAATGTCTTTTAATTCCTCAGCAATTTCGTAAGCTTCAATTTTTGCAGGATTAGACAAACGATCCATCATATTTGTAATACCACCATGTTTTAAAGCTTCTGTGATAGTTTCCCATCCGTATTGAATTAATTTTGAAGCATATCCAGGTTCAATTCCTTTTTCTACCATTTTATCAAAACATAAAATAGATCCAGTTTGCAACAATCCGCAAAGGATAGTTTGCTCACCCATTAAATCTGATTTTACTTCTGCTACGAAAGATGATTTTAAAACTCCGGCTTTGTGACCTCCAGTTGCAACAGCATATGCTTTTGCCTGATCTAAACCAGCACCATTTGGATCATTTTCAGGGTGAACTGCAATTAAAGTTGGTACACCAAATCCTCTTTTGTATTCTTCACGAACTTCAGAACCAGGACATTTAGGAGCACACATAATTACAGTAATATCTTTACGAATCTGCATTCCTTCTTCAACAATATTAAATCCGTGAGAATAAGCTAAAGTTGAACCTTGTTTCATTAATGGCATAATTGCAGTAACAACTGCAGTATGTTGTTTATCAGGAGTTAAGTTACAAACTAAATCAGCAGTTGGAATTAATTCTTCATAAGTACCTACTTTAAATCCGTTTTCTGTAGCGTTTTTGTAAGATGCTCTTTTTCAGCAATTGCATCTGCACGTAATGCATATGAAATATCCAAACCAGAGTCTCTCATGTTCAATCCCTGGTTCAAACCTTGTGCACCACAACCTACAATAACAACTTTTTTTCCGGCTAATGCAGCAATTCCGTCTGCAAATTCTGATTGCTCCATAAATTCGCAAACGCCTAATTGTTCTAATTGTAATCTAAGTGGTAGTGTGTTGAAATAATTTGCCATTTTCTTTTAAATATTTAATAAGTGTAATTTATAATTGATACTATTTTAGGGCTTCTAATAATGTTGAAATTTCCATTTTTTCTTTTGAAACAGATATTCTTCCCGAACGCACAAATTGCATAATTCCGTAAGGTTTGAATTTAGCGTACAATTCTTCAATTTCAGAACGTCTTCCGGATTTTGAAATCACGAAGAAATCTCGCGAAACCGTTACAATTGTAGACTGACTGTCTTTAATTATATTCTGAATCTGTTTCTCATCAAACAACAAACTTGAAGCGATTTTAAATAAAGCATTTTCTAAATAAATAGTCTCTTCATCTGTATGATAAAATGCTTTTATAACCTCAATTTGTTTTTCAATTTGCCCAACAATATTCTGAACCCATTTTTCTGTTGTATTTACTACAATGATAAATCGTGAAACATTCTCTATTTCTGATTCTGAAACGTTTAGACTTAATATATTAATGTGACGCTTTAAGAATATTCCTGATATTCTATTCAACAAACCCACATTATTTTCTGAATATACCGATATGGTAAATGTTTTATCTTCCATGTTGTTTTTTAGTTTTTTTGTTTCAGGTTTCAGGTTTCAAGTTCTACAACCTGAAACAAAAAAAACCTGAAACCTGAAACTTTTCCTAGCTTAATCTAATTTCTGAAACACAAGCTCCTGTTGGAATCATTGGGAAAACATTGTTTTCTTTTTCCACCATAATTTCAAGGAAATAAGAATCTTTTGATGCCAGCATTTCTGCAACGGCTGCGTCAAGATCTTCTCTTTGGGTTACTTTTTTAGATTTGATATAATATCCTTCAGCAATAGCAACAAAATTTGGATTAATCATATTTGTTGATGCATATCGGTTATCAAAAAACAATTCCTGCCATTGACGTACCATTCCTAAAAACTCGTTGTTTAGAACCACAATTTTTACCGGAACTTTAGTCTGAAAAATGGTTCCTAGCTCCTGAATTGTCATCTGAAACCCTCCATCACCAATGATTGCCACAACTTCACGATCTGGTCTTCCCATTTTGGCTCCAATTGCAGCCGGAAGTGCAAATCCCATTGTTCCTAATCCACCTGAAGTAATATTACTTTTAGTAGTATTGAATTTAGCATAACGACAGGCAAACATCTGGTGCTGACCAACATCTGAAACGATAATTGCGTCACCTTTTGAGTGTTTATTGATCATTTCCATGGCTTCTCCCATAGAAATTCCTTTGTTATTCGTTGGATTTAATTCTTCGTTTATAACCGTTTCTACTTCTATTTTATGTAATTCCTTAAATTCATTATGCCACAAATCATGTGATTTGGCATCAATTAAAGGCAATAAAGCATTTAAAGCTTCTTTTACATCTCCTAAAACAGCAACTTCTGTTTTTACATTTTTATCTACTTCTGCAGGATCAATTTCAAAGTGAATTACCTTGGCCTGTTTTGCATATGTTTTTAAATTTCCGGTTACACGATCGTCAAAACGCATTCCCAAAGCGATTAAAACATCACATTCGTTAGTCAATAAATTTGGACCGTAATTTCCGTGCATTCCCAACATTCCTACGTTTAAAGGATGATCTGTTGGCAAAGCCGAAAGTCCTAAAATTGTCCATCCTGCCGGAATTCCTGATTTCTCAATAAAAGCTTTTAATTGTTCTTCGGCCTGACCCAAAATAATTCCCTGACCAAAAACAATAAAAGGTTTTTTTGCGCTATTGATTATGGCTGCAGCTTCGGCAACTTTATCTAATTTCAATTTCGGAACCGGAATATAGCTTCTGATTGAAGTACATTTTTCGTAACTAAATTCAAACTCATCAAACTGAGCATTTTTAGTAATATCAATCAATACAGGCCCCGGACGTCCAGAACGTGCTATGTAAAATGCTTTTGCAATGATTTCCGGAATTTCTGAAGCTTCCGTAATTTGGTAATTCCATTTTGTTACCGGAGTTGAAATTCCGATAATATCCGTTTCCTGAAAAGCATCAGAACCCAATAAATGTTTCCCCACCTGACCTGTAATACAAACCATTGGTGTAGAATCGATTTGCGCATCTGCAATTCCGGTTACTAAATTTGTAGCTCCCGGACCAGAAGTTGCAATTGCTACTCCTACTTTTCCTGTAGCCCTTGCAAATCCCTGAGCTGCGTGTGTTGCGCCTTGTTCGTGACGAACCAATACGTGGTGTAATTGGTCCTGAAATTTATATAATTCGTCGTAAACCGGCATGATTGCTCCTCCCGGATATCCATAAACCAAGTCTACTCCTTCTGCTAATAAACATCTTATAACGGCTTCTGCCCCTGATATTTTCATAGTATATTTTGTTTTATCAATGTCAAAAATTAATTTCAAAATTCAATGGCAATGGCAAAATTCAATTTTAATTATAAATTTTAAATTGATTTTTGATTTATTGCTATTTGATTTTTGATATTGTAATTGTCATTGATTTGATATTGTTATTTAATTAATTATCGGTAACGCAACCTGTTGAAGCGCTTGAAACCGATCTGGCATATTTAAGTAAAACTCCTTTTGTAACTTTTAACGGCGGTTGTACCCAAGCCGCTTTTCTCGCTGCAAATTCTTCGTCAGATATTTTCAGGTCGATAGTATTTTTTACTGCATCGATCGCGATCAAATCACCATCTTTTACAAGTGCAATACCACCACCATCAAAAGCTTCTGGTGTAACGTGTCCTACGACAAAGCCATGTGAACCTCCAGAGAACCTGCCGTCTGTAATAAGAGCGCAGCTGCTTCCTAATCCGGCACCAATAATTGCCGATGTTGGTTTTAGCATCTCAGGCATCCCCGGACCACCTTTTGGTCCACAATACCTGATGACGACTACATTACCCGGTTTTATTTTTCCGGCTTGTAAACCTGGAATTACTTCAAATTCTCCTTCAAAAACTACAGCCGGACCTTCAAAATATTCTCCTTCTTTTCCGCTGATTTTTGCTACAGCACCTTCAGAAGCAAGATTTCCGTATAAAATCTGAATATTTCCTGTTGGCTTTAATGCTTTTTGAATTTCGTGAATTACTTCTTGTCCGTCTTGTAAATCCGGAGTTGAAGCTAAATTTTCAGCAACTGTTTTTCCGGTTACTGTTAAACAATCTCCATGAATAAGTCCTACTTTCAATAAATATTTCATTACAGAAGGAATTCCTCCAACCTCATGAATATCTTCCATCATATATTTACCACTTGGTTTCATATCAGCCAGAACTGGTGTTCTGTCGTTAATTGCCTGAAAATCATCCAAAGTAATTTTGATATCAACCGCGTGAGCCATTGCAATTAAGTGCATAACCGCGTTTGTAGAACCTCCTAAAACCGCTACAATTGTAATAGCATTTTCAAAAGCTTTACGGGTCATGATATCTCTTGGCTTAATATCTTTTTCTAACAAAATTTTGATTGCTTCTCCTGCAGCCAGACATTCGTCTCTTTTTTCCTGACTCAAAGCAGGGTTTGAAGAACTGTATGGCAAACTCATTCCTAATGCTTCAATTGCAGAAGACATTGTATTTGCTGTGTACATTCCGCCACAAGCACCAGCTCCGGGACATGCATTTTGAATAACTCCTTTAAAATCTTCAGGAGTAATTTCGTTCTTAACTCTTTTTCCTAATGCCTCAAAAGCAGATACAATATTCAAAGATTCACCCTTCCATTTTCCAGAGTGAATTGATCCTCCGTAAACCATCATCGCCGGGCGGTTTAATCTTCCCATTGCGATTAAGGCTCCGGGCATATTTTTATCACAACCCGGAATTGCAATTACACCATCGTACCATTGTGCTCCCACAACAGTTTCAATAGAATCTGCAATAACATCACGAGAAACCAATGAATAACGCATTCCTTCGGTACCGTTTGAAATTCCGTCACTTACACCAATGGTATTAAAAATAAGTCCGACCAGATCTGCATCCCAGACACCTTTTTTGACATCTTTTGCCAAATCATTCAGGTGCATGTTACAAGTATTTCCATCGTAGCCCATGCTAACAATACCAACTTGTGCTTTTTTCAAATCTTCTTCAGTTAAACCAATCCCGTACAACATAGCTTGCGCTGCAGGTTGTGTTTGATCTTGAGTGATGGTTTTGCTGTACTTATTTAATTCCATTATTGTATTATTTTTTTAATTTTTATTCAAAAAAAAACCTTCCAGTATTTGGAAGGTTTCTAATATAGTTTTTCAATTATATTTATACCATTCCCGATGCAGATGTGCTAAACACATTGACAACAATGACAGAAGTAATAATAATTGAGATTTGCATCATTTATTTTTTAGTGTTACAAAAGTATGAAAACTTTAAGAACTAAAAAAATAAAATCTCAACATTTACAGTACTTCTTGTTATTTATTTCAATTTTTTAATAAAAAAACTAAACAATTGTTGATTGTCCGATATGAACGTTGTCATTTCTAAAATATAACAGATCATCCTTGCTGAAAATAAAATTAGAAACAAACTCCCCTACTTCATTTGTACCGAATTTTGAATCTGGTTTTAAATCAACAGTAACTACTTTATATTCAATTGCTTTTTCAATAGCTTTGTAAATCACATTTGCTTCTTTAAATAATCCGAAATGCTCTAACAACATTGCTGCAGATAAAATAGAAGCAATTGGATTGGCAATATTTTTTCCTTTTGCCTGAGGATAAGAACCGTGAATTGGCTCAAACAAAGCATTTTTTTCTCCTAAAGATGCCGAAGCCAATAAACCGATAGAACCTGTAATAACGCTGGCTTCATCTGATAAAATATCTCCAAATAAATTCTCTGTCAAAATCACATCAAATTGTCTCGGATTTAAAATAATCTGCATTGCTGCGTTATCCACAAATAAAAAGTCTAAAGCAACATCCGGATAATTTTCGCTCACTTTTTGAACTACTTTTCTCCATAATCTTGAGGTTTCCAAAACATTCGCTTTGTCTACCATTGTCAGCTTTTTGCGTCGGTTTTGTGCCGATTTAAAAGCTAAATGTGCAATTCTCGTGATTTCTTCTTCTGAATATTCACATAAATCCGAAGCGTGTGTTCCTTCTTCATTTAATGTTTTTGCTCCAAAATAAGCACCGCCTGTTAATTCTCTGAAAATAGTAAAATCAGCTCCTTCGATAATTTCTCTTTTTAAAGGAGAAGCATCAAGTAATGATTTATAAGGTTTTATAGGACGAATGTTGGCAAACAAACCCAGTTCTTTACGAAGCTTTAATAATCCCTGCTCCGGACGCACTTTTGCATTTGGATTATTGTCATACTTAGGATCGCCAATAGCGCCAAATAAAACAGCATCAGTATTTAAACAAAGATTTAGCGTTTGCTCCGGCAACGGATTTCCTGTTTTATCAATTGCGATTGCTCCCATGAGCGCTTCTTCAAAAACAAATTCATGATTGTACACTTCACCAATAGCGTATAAAGCTTTTTTGGCTTGTAAAATTACTTCCGGTCCAATTCCGTCTCCAGGTAAAACAGCTATTTTCAAATTCATAACGTCTCGTTCTTTATGTATTTAAATCTTTTTTTTGTCTTTGTTCTTTCGTCTTTCTTCTATTCTCTTTCTTCTATATTCTATATTCTATATTCTTCCCAACTAGCTTCTAACTAATTCGTCCTGAATTTTAGCAGCTTCGATAATCTGATGAATATCAGCATCAACAACTTCTTTTTTGATATCGGCAAATTTCAAAAACTCGATGTATACAATGTCTAATTGTACTTTTGTAAGCTCGTAACCTACTTTTTTAGCACGGTAAGCCAAAGCAGCTCTTCCGCTTCTTGCTGTAAGGATAATTGATGATTCATTTACACCCACATCAAGCGGATCCATGATTTCGTAAGTTGCTCTGTTTTTGATAACACCATCCTGATGAATTCCTGAACTGTGCGCAAAAGCGTTTGCACCAACAATTGCTTTGTTTGGCTGAACAATCATTCCCATACTTTCAGAAACCAAACGACTCATTTCGTTCAATTCTCTTGTATTGATGTTTGTGTCTAAATTAAGGTAGGGATGCTGTTTGAAAATCATTACCACTTCTTCAAGTGCTGTGTTTCCGGCTCTTTCACCAATACCATTAATAGTACATTCTATTTGTCTAGCTCCATTTATCGCACCTGCAATAGAGTTTGCAGTTGCC
The DNA here is from genome assembly GCF_979258275.1 of Flavobacterium sp. AC274. Taxonomy (NCBI): domain Bacteria; kingdom Pseudomonadati; phylum Bacteroidota; class Flavobacteriia; order Flavobacteriales; family Flavobacteriaceae; genus Flavobacterium; species Flavobacterium sp. AC274. The sequence goes on from NZ_OZ409852.1 coordinate 3,470,346, forward strand.
ATTCCTAAATCATTATGACAGTGACATGAAAGGATTACGTTTTCGATTCCTTTTACGTTTTCTTTTAAATATTTAATCTTTGCTCCGTATTCTTCAGGTAAGCAATATCCTGTGGTATCAGGGATATTTAATACGGTTGCACCCGATTTAATTACTTCTTCACAAACCTTTGCAAGGAAAGCATTGTCGGTTCTTCCGGCATCTTCTGCATAAAACTCAACATCTTCTACATAAGATTTTGCGTGTGCTACAGCATATTTTGCTCTTGCAATAATATCTTCTGGTGTGGTATTTAATTTGTGGAGTATATGAGATTGCGATGTTCCGATTCCAGTGTGGATTCTAGGTCTTTTAGCATGCTTTAAAGCTGCTGCAGCAACATCAATGTCGTTTTTTACGGCTCTTGTTAGTCCGCAGACGGTTGCATTTTCTACAATTTTACAAATCTCAGAGACCGATAAAAAATCGCCCGGACTTGACACAGGAAAACCCGCTTCGATAACGTCAACTCCCATTTTGTCAAGTCGTTCTGCGATAACTAATTTTTGTTTAGTATCTAACTTACATCCTGGAACTTGTTCACCATCGCGCAAAGTGGTGTCAAAAATTTGAACTTTCTCTCTATTCATATTCATTTATTTAATGTAATTTCACATCTTGATAACAAATATATATTGTACTTCTACAGTACGAAATTCATTTTAATGAAATTATACTGTTTATAACACAATTTATAACGTATTAAATAACTAAAAACCAATAAGTTACACTATTATATTTTACAATGGCTAACCATCAAAAAGATTTCTTATTTGTATTAATAAAATCGCTTTCGAAATCTGAAAAAAGACAGTTTAAAATTTTTGCAAGCCGATTAGAAACAAGTTCGAACACCAAATTCATCGAATTATTCAACATTTTAGATAAATCTGAAACCTACGATGAAAAGCTTATTTTAAAAAGCGGAATCATCAAAAAAGTACAGCTATCTAACTTAAAATCATATTTGTACAAACAAATTTTAGTGAGTATTCGACTCAATATTCCCAGCCAGAATATTCGCTATCAATTACGTGAACAAATAGATTTTGCCGTTATTCTTTATAATAAAGGATTATACAAACAGAGTTTGAAAATCCTGGATAAAACAAAAATCGTTGCGCTTGAAAATGATGAAAAATATATGGCGTATGAAATTGTTGAGTTCGAAAAACTAATAGAATCCCAATATATTACACGAAGTATTCAGGGCCGCGCCGATGAATTGGTTGTTCAGGCAAAAGAATTGAATTACAGAAATACAATCTCCAGCAAATTATCAAATTTATCACTGCAATTGTACGGAATCATGCTAAAAACAGGTTACGTAAAAAGCGATGAAGAGTATAAATATATTGACGATTATTTTAATAAACATATTGCAAAACTAGACGAAAGCAAATTTGGTTTCCGCGAGAAATACTGGTATTACAATGCAAATCTTTGGCGCAGTTTTCTGGTTCAGGATTTTCTGGCGAGTTACAAATACGCTTATAAATGGGTTACCTTGTTTTATGATAATCCGAATATGATTTATCAAAATCCGGTGTTTTTTCTAAAAGGGAATCATTACTTTTTAGAGTCTTTATATATGTTGAAATACAAATCGAATTTCAAGAAATATTTGACTCTTATGGAGGAAACCATTGAGGATCCTAAATTTCCTGTAAATGACAACATTGCATCGCTATCATTTTTATATATCTACAATAACAAACTCAATTTACATATTCTCGAAGGTACTTTTGCCGAAAGCGAATATTTGATTCCGGAGATATTAGACAAATTAAAAATTCACAGCGAACATCTGGATGAACATCACGAAATGTTGTTTTTCTATAAAATTGCTTCTATTTATTTTGGAAACGAGAAATACACAGAATGCATTTATTATTTAGATAAAATTATCAATAACAAAAACTTAACCATGCGAGAAGACTTAATGTGTTTCGCCAGACTTTTGTCATTGATCGCACATTATGAATTAGGAAAAGATTATTATTTAGAAAATAATATTAAAAACACCTATAAGTTTCTAATAAAAATGAACGACTTACATGAAGTTCAAAAAGAGATTATTAAATTCCTGAGAAGTTTGAATAACCTTTATCCTGCAGATATTAAAAAGGAATTCAAAAAAATGCACACCCGTTTTGTAGAACTTGAAAAAAACACTTACGAAAAGAGAGCTTTCCTTTATTTAGACATTATTTCCTGGCTGGAAAGCAAAATCGAGAATAGAAAAATTGCTGATATTATTAAGGAAAAGGCGAAGTTGAATAGCCGTTAATCTGTAAAATTCCAAATTTTTATCCCGAAGCTTCGGGACCAAATTCCAACGCATATGAGAAACCCGACAGGTTTTAAAAACCTGTCGGGTTTAACTTTTAAGGCGTTTTATCTACAATAACAACAAACCGTTGTTCCCGGCTGACAAACATCTCCTCTACCCGGCGTATTCGAAATAACCCCTCCAGCTTCGCCGCATAATATGACGCATAAGGGAATACCTCCTGAAATAGATTTTTGAGCATTTTTACTTAAAATTTCAATGTTTTTTAGGTTTTTTAAACTTTTCATGATTTGTTTGATTTGATTTTGTTTCCTACTCTTAAGCTTTTCGGATTACGCTTTATTTATTCATTTTCAGATTAATAGAATCTAAAGTAGAAAAATAAAACGGTAATATTCGTACAAATAATACAATTAACACAAAGAAGAAATCTTAATAAAAATTCCAATATTTAAATCTCAAATTCCAAATGGTTTGCGCAAAGGTCTTTGCGTAAAATTATCACAATAAAAAATCCCAAACTCCATCAATTGGAATTTGGGATTTTGAAATATTGGAATTTTAAAAAAGTTTATTCAACAATATTAGAACTCGTCACATAAAAATCTTTATCAACTTCTAAAGTTCTGTTTTCATTAGTAGTTTTCTCAGATTGCCATTCTGTTGTTGGTTTCAACCATGTTTCTACACCGTTAATTTTCACTTTTACCGGCATATCAAACTTCGAAACACAATTTGTCCAATGATAACCTAATGTTCCATTTTTAAAAATATATTCAAAAACCGGAATTTGAGTTGTAGTCAAATATTGAGCAAAAACTCTGTTGAAATTAATTCCTGATTGTGTATTGATATAATCTTCAATTTGTTTAGAAGTTACCGTTTGATGATAAAACGTACTGTTTAAACCTCTCAAAATCGATTTCCATTTTGCATCATCATTTATAATCTGACGAATCGTGTGCAGCATATTTGCACCTTTTGGATACATATCTCCCGATCCTTCATTATTTACATCATAATGTCCGATAATTGGCGTGTCATTATGAATGTTTTTTCTACAGCCTCTTACGTATTCGGCTCCGGCTTCTTTACCATAATAATATTCCACAAAAAGACTTTCAGAATAGTTGGTAAAACTCTCGTGAATCCACATATCAGCAATGTCTTTATACGTAATATTGTTCGCAAACCATTCGTGACCAGATTCATGAATAATGATAAAATCAAATTTTAATCCCCAGCCCGTTCCGCTTAAATCACGGCCTAAATAACCATTTTTATATTCATTTCCGTAAGTTACACTGCTTTGGTGCTCCATACCCAAATATGGTGCCTCAACCAATTTGTAACTGTCTTCGTAAAACGGATAAGGTCCAAACCAGTTTTCAAACGCTTTTAGCATTCTTGGTGCATCTTTAAATTGTTCTTTGGCTACAGCCAAATTATCACGCAAAACGTAATAACTGCAATCTAAATCACCTTTTTCGCCTTTATATTTCTCAGAAAAATTAACGTAATCACCAATATTAATGTTTACACCATAGTTATTAATTGGGTTCGAAACATACCAATTGAAGGTTTTAGTGCCGTCTTTTTGTTTTTTAACGCTTTGTAACCTTCCATTAGAAACATCCGTTAAATCTCCCGGAACATTCACGCTAATCAGCATATTTTCTACTTCATCATACATATGATCTTTGTTTGGCCACCAAATACTTGCGCCTAAACCCTGACAAGATGAAGCGATAAAATCTTTTCCGTTTTTATCTTTTTTCCATGTAATTCCTCCGTCCCATGGTGGTTTAATGGCTTCTTTAGGTTTTCCGCCAAATGAAATTACGATTTCTTTCGTTTCACCTACTTTTTGAGCAGCTGCTAAATCTATAAAAAAAGCATTTCCGTCTCTTTTAAACTTCAATTCTTTTCCGTCTTGTGTTACTTTGTAAATTTGCATTGGCTCCTGCAAATCGATCTGCATTTTATTATACGAAGTCAAAACAGTATAACGAACGGTATTTGAACCTGTAATCGTTTTTTCAGAAGGATTTACCTTAACATCAAGATGATAGTATTTTAAATCCCACCAGGCTCTTTCTTTTGTAATGCTTCCGCGAAGTGTATCCTGATGTGTAAAAACCGTTTCAGACTTGTTTAAAAGTCCTTGGGCATTTGTAGTAAAACAAACCAAAAAGGCAATAAAAAAGCCTCCAAAGTAATTTTTCATAATGGTAGAAATTGAAATAATAACGTATTTATAGAACTTAATCTTCACAAAAGTAAACATTCGAATTAAGTTTTCTCAAATTTTATGATTTAGGGATAAAAAAGAAACCCAACAAATATTAAACTTGTTGGGTTTCTTTCTAAATATATTAGAAATCTAATTTGTAATATTAAATTCTGTGATATAAAAGTTTTTATCAACAATTAGAGTTGGTTTATCTCCTTTTACATCTTCCATTTTCCAGTCTGGTGTAGGTTTAAGCCAGGTTTCAACACCGTTTAAAGTTACTTTTAATGGCAAATCAAAGTTTTCGACACAATTTATCCAGTGATAAACTAATTTTTCATTCTTAAAATAATATTCAAAAGTAGGCACATTTGGCGTTCTTAAATATTGATTAAAGACATTACTAAAATCAATTCCTACTTGCGTACTTATGTAATCTTCAATTTGTTTTGTAGTAACTGTTTGGTGGTAAAATGTACTATTCAAGCCTCTTAAAATTGATTTCCATTTTGCATCATCATTTATTACCTGACGTATTGTATGAATCATATTGGCTCCTTTCGGGTACATATCTCCAGATCCTTCAACATTAACATCGTAATAACCAATAATTGGTTTTTTATTGGTAATCATTTTTCGAATTCCTCTTATATATTCATTCGCAGCTTCTTTTCCATAATAATATTCCACAAAAAGCGCTTCAGAATAAGTTGTAAAACTTTCATGAATCCACATATCAGCAATGTCTTTATACGTAATATTATTGGCAAACCATTCGTGACCAGATTCATGAATGATAATATAATCATACTTCAATCCCCAACCGCTCCCACTCATATCGTTGCCATTATATCCCTTTGTATAGTTATTTCCATACGTCACGCTACTTTGGTGCTCCATTCCTAAATACGGCGCTTCTACCAACTTGTAACTGTCTTCGTAAAACGGATAAGGTCCGAACCAGTTTTCAAACGCTTTTAGCATTCTTGGTGCATCCTTAAAATGTTCTTTGGCTTTAGCCAAATTATCACGTAAAACATAATAACTGCAATCTAAATCGCCTTTTTCTCCTTTATATTTTTCAGAGAAATTTACGTAATCTCCAATATTAATATTAACTCCATAATTGTTTATCGGGTTCGAAACATACCAGTTAAAGGTCTTAGTTCCATCTTTTTGCTTTTTCACACTTTGCAATCTGCCGTTAGAAACATCCGTTAAATCTCCCGGAACATTTACGCTAATCAGCATATTTTCCACTTCATCATACATATGATCTTTGCACGGCCACCAAACACTGGCGCCTAATCCCTGACAAGTTGAAGCAATAAAATCTTTTCCGTTTTTATCTTTTTTCCAGGTAAGTCCTCCATCCCACGGCGGGCGAACGGCTTCTTTTGGTTTTCCTCCGTAAAATATTATAATCTCTTTTGTTTCTCCTATTTTTTGATTTTCAATTAAATTGATAAAAAATGCATTTCCATTTCTTTCAAATTTTAATTCTTTTCCATTTTGAAGCACTTTATAAATTTGCATTGGTTCCTGCAAATCAATCTGCATCGTATTATTTTCTGTTAAAACAGTATAACGAACCGTGTTAGATCCTGTAATGGTTTTCTCAGACGGATTTACTTTAATATCAAGATGATAGTATTTCAAATCCCACCAGGCTCTTTCTTTTGTGATGCTTCCGCGAAGTGTATCCTGATGTGTAAAAGCAATTCCGGACTTTTTTAAAAGTCCTTGAGCATTGGCAGAAAAACCAATCAAAAAAGCGATAAAAACGCCAACGAAGTATTTTTTCATTATTGATGAATTTGGGATAAATAAGCTGTTAAACTGAATTTAGTCTTCAACAAAAATAAACATTCGAATCAATTTTTTAATAATTTTGCATTTTATCTTCAGAAAACTTAATATTAAAATTTACTTGTTTTTTGGTCCACTAAAATATTTACACGCCTTATGAAAATTCAAAAAATTGTCACTTTTTTATTTTTAATGTTTTCTTTGATAAACTATGCGCAAACCATTCCGATTTATAAAACGAATGAAAAAATAATGATCGATGGTGACTTATCAGACTGGAAAAAACCTTTTTTAGGTCCGTTTGTAATTCACAATTCGGGAGAAAAAGCTACTCAAAATACATTTGTTTCACTTTCGTGGAATGACAAAAACCTTTATATCGCCTATCGTACTGAAGATTCTACAATAATTGGAAGTTCACAAAAGAAAGATTCTAAAATATATGAAACGGATGATTTGGTAGAAATTTTTCTGGATCCTGACGGAAACGGGCAAAATTATCTTGAAATTGGCGTAAATGCTTTTTCTGCAAATTACGATATGCTAATCAATTGCCCATCATCAAATTGTGGTGGCTGGAAAGCATCAATGGCTTTTGATATTTCAGAAATGGAAGCCGTAAGTAAAACAACTCCCGAAGGTTTTTGTACTGAAATTAAAATTCCTTTTTCGAGTTTAGAAAAGATAAAAAATGGCAATTTTACCCAACCAAAAGTCGGCACAAAATGGAATGGAAATGCTTTTAGAATTGATTACGGTAACACAACAGAATATCTTGCATTACAATATTATAAGAGTTTAAAATTTGGTTTTCATCAACCGCAGGAATTTGCAGTTTTTGAGTTTGTGGAATAGCGATTAATGGGACGCGGATGACGCGGATTCGCTAAAGCGAAAACGCAGATTAACACGGGTTTTTCTTTTTATTATTGTCAGACTGAGCGGAGTCGAAGTCCCGCAAAGTTATTCAGCAAACGGACTTCGACTTTTCGCTCAGTCTGATACTCAACTTCGCTACCAATGACAATTAAAATAAAAAATCCGTATGAATCTGCGTTTTCGCTTTAGCAAATCCGTGTAATCTGCGTACCATGACAAAGATTAATTACTTTCTTTAAACTACTTCTGACGTTTCTTCAAAACATCCACAACATCATTCAATTGAAAACCTTTGGCTTGCAATAAAATCAAATAGTGAAACAATAAATCAGCACTTTCGCTAAGAAATAAATCGTCGTTATCATCTTTGGCTTCAATCACAACTTCTACCGCTTCCTCACCCACTTTTTGAGCAATTTTATTGATCCCTTTTTCGAATAAGGAAGCCACATAACTTTTCTCAGAATCAGCGTTTTCTCTTCTAATTTTGATCGTGTTTTCAAGATCAGAAATAAAACCATAGTTTTCTTTGTTTTCTTCTTGCCAGCAAGTATCTGCGCCTGTGTGACAGGTTGGACCAACAGGTTTTGCCTGAATTAAAAGTGTGTCGCCGTCACAATCATTTTTGATGCTTACCAAATTCAAAAAGTTGCCACTCTCCTCGCCTTTTGTCCAAAGTCTTTGCTTAGATCGGCTAAAGAAAGTTACTTTTTGTGTTTCAATTGTTTTTTGAAGCGATTCTTCGTTCATATAACCCAGCATCAAAACATTCTTTGTTTCAGAATCCTGAATAATTGCCGGAATCAATCCGTGTGAGCTTTTTATATCTATGTTCATAATTATTTTAGATTTTAGAGTTCAGATTTTAGATTTCTACACTCTATGATTATTTCTTTTAGAATTCGACTTTCGGCTTTAAATCTCCCAGCTAAATTCTTTATTCTATTCTATTCTATTCTATTCTATTCTATTCTCTTTATTCTATTCTCTTTATTCTATTCTCTTTATTCTATTCTCTTGGTTCTATTCTCTTGGTTCTATCTTCTTACTTCTATTTTCTAAAGTCTAACCTCAATATCATTCTTCCTCAATTCTTCTTTCAACGCCTTAATTTCAATCTCCTTAAAGTGAAAAACACTCGCCGCCAAAGCCGCATCTGCTTTTCCTTCTTTAAAAGAATCAACAAAATGCTGAATATTTCCCGCTCCGCCAGAAGCAATAATCGGGATATTAATTAAAGTTGATAATTTAGCCAAAGCTTCGTTTGCAAAACCGTTTTTAGTGCCGTCATTATCCATCGAAGTGAATAAAATTTCACCTGCACCACGTTCTGCCACTTCTACAGCCCAATCGAATAGATTTAATTCAGTTGGAACTTTTCCGCCAACCAAATGCACAATCCATTGTCCGTCAATTTGTTTGGCGTCTATGGCGACAACAACGCATTGGCTTCCGAATTTCTGGGCTAAATCATTAATCAATTGCGGATTTTTTACTGCCGATGAATTAATAGAGACTTTATCAGCGCCATTATTCAGAAGGATCTCAACATCTTCAACAGATGAAATTCCACCGCCAACCGTAAACGGAATATTGATTTTTTCTGCAACGCTTCGCACCATATTCACCAGCGTTTTTCGGCGTTCTTCCGTTGCAGAAATATCCAGAAAAACCAATTCATCTGCGCCTTCAGCCGAATAAATTTCTGCCAGTTCTACAGGATCTCCCGCATCACGCAAGTCAACGAAATTAACGCCTTTTACTGTTCTTCCGTTTTTTATATCCAAACAAGGAATGATTCTTTTTGCTAACATTTTTTTAGTTGTTTCACAGAGATTCACGAAGACTTCGCAGAGTTGCACAAAGATTTTTAGCGAATGTCTGTGTCTTACTTTGTGCGTCTTTGCGCAATACTCTAATTTTATTATTCAAACACAGGACTCAAAAACGTTCTTTCGTAACTGATAATACATCTTGTATCTTCTGCAAGTTTAAAAGCTTCCACACATTCTTTATCATCTTTCGAAAACATTTGCTTTCTGTAATTTTCATAAGCTGTTAAACTCGGAAAAGAAAATAAGGCATAAGCAATATTATTTGCACCTTCCGATGGCATAAAATAACCATGATGTTGTCCGCCTAAACGATTTACAATCTTAATCCATCTTTTGCCGTAATCCTCAAAAACGGATAATTGATAAGGATCTATAACGTATTTTAAGTGACATGTTATCATAAATCTGTTGTTTAATGTGTTAATGTGCCAATTAGAAAATTTGATAATTCTAAGCGTAATCCAAAAAATTATCTAATTAATTCTCATTTTCTAATTATATAGTTCTCCAATTGTTTAAGCGTGATTCTACCTTCATAAATCGCTTTCCCAATGATTGTTCCTTCACAGCCAAATTCAGCTAATTTAGGTAATTCGTCAAAAGTTGAAATTCCACCCGAAGCGATTAGTTTTACACCTTTGGCTTCTGCTAAAATTTTCTCGTACAAATCAAAACTTGGTCCTTCCAGCATTCCGTCTTTTGCAATATCGGTACAAATAACGTACTGAATTCCTTTAGTCTGATAATCCTGAATAAACGGAATCAAATCTTCATTTGAATGTTCTAACCAACCCGAAACTGCAATTTTTTCGTCTTTTGCATCAGCGCCCAAAATAATTTTATCCGATCCGTATTCTGAAATCCATTTTTCGAAAATGGCTCTGTTTTTTACGGCAATACTTCCGCCGGTTATTTGGTTTGCACCGCTTTCAAAAGCAATTCTCAAATCGTCATCAGATTTTAAGCCTCCGCCAAAATCAATTTTCAAACTGGTTTGATTCGCAATTTGTTCTAATATTTTATAATTAACGATTTTGCTCGATTTTGCTCCATCAAGATCTACTAAATGTAAATATTCAATTCCGTGCGCTTCAAATGATTTCGCTACTTCAAGCGGATTTTCGTTGTAAATTATTTTGGTATCGTAATCCCCTTTTGATAAGCGAACACATTTTCCGTCGATGATATCTATGGCTGGTATTATTCTCATTTTTGATATTTTAGATTTTAGAGTTCAGATTTTAGATTTTCTGAAAACTATTGTTTTTTTATTCTTTTTTAATTCAAATCTATTTCTAAATCATTATTGAAGTAACTTTTCCAAAATTCAATAACATTTTTAATTTCTTCATTGAAATTCAATATCATTCCATCTTCCAATTCTATTTCTAATCTTGAAACATCAAAATCATCACTTGAAAAGTCAGCTTTACAAAAATCACCTTCATGCATATTAGTTGTTCGTATTGATGCTTTAGGTCTATCAAGGTTATTATGTTTTGAAGCATTTGCGATATCATGCATGATTTTCAAAGAGTTGCATCTTGGATATAATGAATTTCTTAAATCTCCAATATTATAATAGCCATGAATATTTCTAAATTCGACAAGGATCCAATCAAAAATATGCCAAGCATTAGTACATAAATTATTTGCTTTATATTCGATCAAATCGTCTTTCAGAAAATCTTCATATTCGAGTATTAATTCTTTTAGTTTTTTTGTTGAATTATCAATAAATGATTTAGCCATAACTTACAACTTAAGAAAATTATCAAGTATTTTCTCCCCAACAGCTCCGCTTTTTTCCGGGTGAAACTGAGTTCCGTAGAAATTATCTTTTTGTAAAGCCGAAGCATATTCCAGTTCATAATCCGTAGTAGCAATGGCTTCATCGCAATTTGGGGCGTAAAAACTGTGTACCAAATACATGAATTCATTCTCCGAAATTCCTTTAAATAAATCTGATTTTAAATCATAAATCTGATTCCATCCCATTTGCGGCACTTTTACTTTTGATGTGAATTTAATCACATCAACATCAAAAATCCCCAAACCTTTGGTATTCCCTTCTTCAGACGAATTACACATCAATTGCATACCAAGGCAAATACCCAAAACCGGTTGTGTCAATTTCGGAATCAAATTATCTAAACCGCTTTCTCTAAGTTTAGCCATCGCTGAACTCGCCTCGCCTACACCGGGAAAAATTACTTTATCAGCGGCCAGAATTTCTTCAGGATTATTACTCAAAACAGCTTTAAAACCCAGTCTTTCAATAGCAAACATAATGCTCTGAATATTTCCTGCTCCGTAATTTATAATTACTATTTTCATTATCTTTTGTTTCAGGTTTCAAGTTTCAGGTTTCAGGTTGCTGTGCAGAACTTGAAACTTGAAACTTGAAACAATTTTTAACCTAAAGCATTCCCTTTGTCGAAGGCAAAATCATTTTTTCTGTATCTCTTTTCACCGCTACTTTTATCGCTTTCGCAAAAGCTTTAAAAATCGCTTCAATTTTGTGGTGTTCGTTTGTTCCTTCGGCTTTGATGTTGATGTTGGCCTTTGCACCGTCAGAGAAGGACTTAAAGAAGTGATAGAACATCTCTGTTGGCATTTTACCTACCATTTCGCGTTTAAATTCCGTTTCCCAGACCAGCCAGTTTCTTCCACCAAAATCAATAGCAACCTGCGCTAAACAATCATCCATCGGAAGGCAAAATCCGTATCGCTCAATTCCTAATTTGTTTCCTAATGCTTTTGCAAAAACTTCGCCTAAAGCAATTGCGGTATCTTCAATCGTGTGGTGTTCATCAACCTCCAAATCACCTTTTACCAAAATTTCCAAATCCATTTGACCGTGACGCGAAATCTGATCCAACATATGATCAAAGAAAGCAATTCCAGTTTCGATTTTACTTTTTCCTGTTCCATCCAGGTTCAAATCGATAAAAATATCCGTTTCATTGGTTTTACGTGTAATCGATGCCGAACGAGCTTCGAGTTTTAAAAACTCATAAATCCTCTTCCAATCTGTTGTCTGCAAGATAATTGTATCGTTCAGTTCCTCTCTTTTCGATGAAATTTCATTACTTCCAATTCCGTCTGTCATATTCATGAAAATCGCTTTAGCGCCAAGGTTTTTCGCCAATTCAACATCCGTTAAACGATCTCCCAAAACAAAAGAATTCGCCAAATCGTATTGCGGATTATCAAGATATTTTGTCAACATTCCTGATCTTGGCTTGCGTGTTGGTGCGTTATCTTCCGGAAAAGATCGGTCTACAAAAATCTCATCAAACAAAACTCCTTCATTTTCAAAGGCTTTTAAAATAAAATTCTGCGTTGGCCAAAACGTGTCTTCCGGAAAACTATCCGTTCCCAAACCGTCCTGATTGGTTACCATTGCCAATTCGTAATCTAATTCACTGGCAATTTTAGCCAAATATTGAAAAGCTTTTGGATAAAATTCTAGTTTTTCCAAACTATCTAACTGGTAATTTTCAGGTTCTAAAACAATCGTTCCATCACGATCGATAAAAAGTACTTTTTTCATATGTTATTATTTTGGGCGTGTCCCTCCGGGTCGGGCTTTCGGCTATATCTTTTGTTCCGTTCCACTTCACAAAAGGATACCGCCTCTATCCCTCACGCAAAACGGTTTTCGAGATATTTATCAATTCAATTTTTTTACCACTAATTACGTAAAATTTTATTTCACGCACATTTTAAAAGATTTGAGCAGATACACACAGATTATTTATAATTAAAGATCAAAATAAATCTACTTTAATCTGCCAAATCTGCGTGAAAAAAATCATTTTAATCTGTGAAATCTGTGGCTAATATTTTTTCTAGCTTAATAACTTTAATTCTTTAATCAAAATAGCATTTTCCTCAGGAATTCCAATCGTAAAACGCAGGCAGTTTTCGCATAAAGGCTGTGTAGTTCTGTTACGAATTACAATTCCTTTTGCTATTAATTCATCGTATCTTTTGTTAGCATTGTCTACTTTTACCAAAACAAAATTAGCTTCTGTTGGGTAAACTTTTTCAACAAAACTTACTTCAAGTAAAACTTTAAGCAACTCTTCTCTTTGCTCAATAATAGAAGCTATTTCTTCTTTTATTTTATCTGAATCTTTTAAACGCTCAATTGCTCTTTGCTGCGTTAATTCGTTTACATTATAAGGAGGTTTTATTTTGTTTAAAACAGAAATTACAGCTTCTGATGCATAACAAATTCCCAGACGAATTCCAGCCAAACCATATGCTTTTGAAAGCGTTTGTGTAATCACCAAATTTGGATATTCATCAATTTCTGTTAACCAGCTTTCCTTGCCCGAAAAGTCAATATAAGCTTCATCAATTACAACCAAACCTTTAAAATTTTGAAGCAATTTTACCACGCTTTCATCAGAAAAAGAATTTCCTGTTGGGTTATTTGGCGAACATAAAAAAATGATTTTTGTATTTTCATCTACAGCTTCTAAAATTTTCTCTACTTGTGGCTGAAAATCTGTCGAAAGCAAAATTTCCCTATTTTCTACCGCATTAATGTTTGCCAAAACACCGTACATTCCGTAAGTTGGCGGTAGTGAGATAATATTATCTGTTTTTGGCTCACAAAAAGCTCTGAAAAGTAAATCTAAAACTTCATCACTTCCGTTTCCTAATAAAATCTGACTTGATTTTACCATTTTATTCTTTGCCAAAATCGCCTTAACAGAACTCTGCTGCGGATCAGGATAACGGTTTACACCATTTTGAAACGGATTCTCATTTGCATCCAAAAAAATCATTTGTGCCGTATCAAAATCTTCAAACTCATCTCGCGCAGAAGAATACGGTTTTAATGTTTTTACGTTTTCACGTGTTATTGTATTTATATCGAATTTCATTTTTTTTATTTTTCAGAAGAGGAAAGAATCAAGAGGCAAGAATATAGACTAAAATCTAATCCTTACTCTTTCATCTAGCTTCTTGCCTCTTGATTCTTTATTCTATACTCTATTTTCTTTACTCTAAACTCTTCAATCTCAAAGTAACAGCATTTTTATGTGCCTGCAAACCTTCGGCTTCTGCCATAACTTCGATCGCTTTCCCGATATTTTGAATTCCTTTTTCTGTTATTTTCTGAAAAGTCATTGATTTCATAAAACTATCCAGATTAACGCCGCTGTAATTCTTTGCATATCCGTTTGTTGGCAAAGTATGATTGGTTCCGGAAGCATAATCTCCTGCACTTTCAGGCGTATAATTCCCAATAAAAACCGAACCGGCATTTACGATTCCGTTGCAATAGAAATCATCAAATTCTGAACAAATAATAAAGTGTTCCGGTCCATATTCGTTGATTAAATCCAAAGCGATCTGATCGTTTTGCACATAAATCAATTTTGAATTTTCAATTGCTTTTTTGGCAATTTCTTTTCTCGGAAGCTCTTCAATTTGAATTTGAATTTCGTTTTCGACAGCATCAATTAATCGTTTCGAAGTCGAAACCAAAATAACCTGACTGTCTGTTCCGTGTTCTGCCTGAGATAATAAATCTGAAGCCACAAATGCAGGAACGGCAGTATCATCGGCCACAACTAACAATTCTGAGGGCCCTGCCGGCATATCAATCGCAACACCAAACTGAGTTGCCAATTGTTTTGCCACAGTTACAAACTGATTTCCCGGTCCAAAAATCTTGTATACTTTTGGGATTGATTTCGTTCCAAAGGTCATTCCGGCAATCGCCTGGATACCGCCTACTTTTAATATTTTGGTAACGCCGCACAAATTGGCTGCGTATAAAATTGCCGGATTTATTTTTCCGTTTTTATCCGGTGGCGAACATAATACAATTTCTTTAGAACCTGCAATTTCTGCAGGAACAGCAAGCATTAAAACGGTCGAAAACAAAGGCGCCGTTCCACCCGGAATATACAATCCTATTTTCTGAATTGGACGTTTCTCCTGCCAGCAATTTACTCCCTCAATTGTTTCTATAGAAATTCTGTCCGTTTTTTGAGCCGCGTGAAATTTATAAATATTGTCTTTTGCTAACTGAATCGCTTCTTTTAATTCGTTTGAAATCAAATTAATAGCTTCTTCAATTTCTACAGGAGTAACTGCGTAGTTTTCCAAAGTAATTCCATCAAAAATTGAAGTGTATTTTGCAACAGCTTCATCTCCTTTTTTCTGTACTTCTTTAAAAATTTCTTTTACCGTAACTTCGATATCATCGATTGTTTTGGTTGGTCTTTTTAATATTTCTGACCAGGTTTCTGGTTTTGGATTGTCTATTTTATTCATGCTGTATAATTTTACCGCAAAGGCGCAAGGTTTTTACTATTCTTTGTCTTTAAAAACGCTAAGTTCGCAAAGCTCTTGTCTATATTTCTGTTATGCTGAGCGAAGTCGAAGCTTTTTTCAATTGGAATTTGGAATTTAAATTCTACAGTACCATTTTCTCAATTGGGCAAACTAAAATTCCTTCGGCTCCGGCTTCTTTTAGTTTGTCGATTACGTCCCAAAAAGTGTCTTTATCAATTACAGAGTGTACACTGCTCCAGCCTTCCTGAGCCAATGGCAAAACGGTTAAGCTTCGTAAAACCGGTAAAATCTTTCCAATTTCATCGATTTTATCGTTTGGTACGTTCATTAAAATGTATTTTGAATTTCGGGCTCTTAAAACAGATTGTATTCTGAATTTTAAAGTATCGATGTGTTTTTGAATCTCAGGAGAAACTTTTGGTGAAACGGCTAAAACTGCTTCGCTTTTCAAAATTACTTCGACTTCTCTCAAATTGTTTTTGAATAAAGTGCTGCCGCTTGAAACAATATCAACAATAGCATCTGCAAGACCAATGTTTGGTGCGATTTCTACAGAACCTGAAATTTGGTGAATATCAACACTTAAACCAAAAGAATTAAAGTATTCGTTTACCGTATTTGGGTATGAAGTTGCAATACGTAAACCTGCTAAATCCTGAATCGAATTGTACTCAAAAGTTTTAGGAACAGCTACAGAAACTTTGCATTTTGAGAATCCAAGCTTCTGAATTACTTCAATATGTTTTCCTTTTTCTACTAATAAATTATCACCAACAATGGCAAGATCTACTACTCCATCAATTAAATACTGAGGAATGTCTGAGTTTCTCAAGTATAAAACTTCTAAAGGAAAATTGGAAGCTTCTGCTTTTAACTGATCGTTTCCGTTGTTGATCGAAATTCCGCAATCTTTTAAGATCTGAATGCTGTCTTCGTTTAAACGACCTGATTTTTGAATTGCAATTTTTAAAGTACTCATTTTTTTAGTTTTTGTTGAATTAATAGTTTGAGTACAAAGGATAAGAATTAAAAAACCCGTTTGATGTACTCAAACGGGTTTTAAAATATGATGATTTACATGCATACCATTAACACATCGCCTGAGAGCAATAATGAAAATGATGATGATGTAATTGAATTGAAATCATGATTTGTGTTTTGTTTTATTCTTTGATTCGGTTGCAAATATAAAAGATAATTTCATAAAAAAGCAATTTTTAATTTAACTTAACGATAGTTTATTGTTAAAAAAGTTCACAGCTACTAGTTTTATTACATTTTTTCAATTTACTATAACGTTTTCAAAATTTAGCTGAATATCAAAATTACCGTGGTTCCTTCTCCAAT
Source organism: Flavobacterium sp. AC274 (assembly GCF_979258275.1). Classification (NCBI taxonomy): domain Bacteria; kingdom Pseudomonadati; phylum Bacteroidota; class Flavobacteriia; order Flavobacteriales; family Flavobacteriaceae; genus Flavobacterium; species Flavobacterium sp. AC274. Next base: position 3,487,105 of record NZ_OZ409852.1, read on the forward strand.
TTTACTATCAATTTTAAACTCCACCTGAAGCAATTCTGTAATTCTTTTTACGATAGACAGCCCCAATCCTGTTCCTTTAATTTCCGGATGTTCCGTCGAACCAGATCTAAAGAAAGGACTAAAAACCGATTCTAAATCTGTTTTTTCAATCCCGATTCCGTTATCAGAAATTTTACAGACTGTTTTGTTATTCTGTACCGAAAGTAAAATCGAAACTTCGCCATTATCATTCGTATATTTTAAAGCATTCGATAATAAGTTTCTTAAAATAGTAATTACTAAAAAATTATCTGATTTTACATAAAAATCCTGTTGGGCATCAAATTTAATGTTGAGATTTTTAACCTTTATTTTCTCTGCATTTAAGGTTAAAACATCCAAAATAAGAGCATTCAGATATACCGATTCTGTTTGTATATTCTGCTTTTGATTTTCGTAACGAGCCATCAATAAAAGCTGATCTACGAGTGTGTTTAAATGATCTACTTCTTTAATACAATAGTTTATTTTCTCTTCGTATTCTTTATTATCACGAGGTTTACGAATTAATACTTCAAGTGTTCCTTTAATAACGGTTAAAGGCGTTCTTAATTCATGTGAAGCATCAGATGTGAATTGTTTTTCACGTTCAATTGTGTCTTCAATCCGCTCTAATAAATTGTTTATTGTTCCTGAAAGTGTATATAATTCATCCCGCGTTTTAGGCAGCGGAATCCGTATTTTTAAATTATCTTTTGTAATAATTCTCGAAGTATTAATTATCGAATTTATGGGTTTTATACTTCTGCCAGCGAAGAATCTCGCTATAAAAAACAGCAATAATAAAATTGCCAGAAACGACAAGCACATAATGTCAAACAAGTTATTAAGCACCGATTTTGAATCGGCCAATGACATAGCTACAATTATATATCCTATTTTTTTGTTTTTTACATGTAGCGGAACCTGAATTTGCCTGATCGCGTGATCTCCCATTTTGGTATCAAAAAGTTCGTAATCTTCTACAGAATCCTTAAATTCAAGCGCTTGCGACTTTAAATTGGGTGCTTTTTCAATAATCTTTTTATTTAAATCCAGGAATTCAACAAAAACAGGATTTACATCAACAGTATTGTGTTCACGTTCATCCCACTCTTCTTTATCAATTAGGATTACTTTGTTTCCTTCGACTTTAATTTCTGCTAGATGGTTTTTAATTTCAGCTTTTAGATTTTCATCAATATCGCTGTAAACAGTATGTTTTACAATAGAATAAATGACTGAGAAAACTACTAAAATCAGTAAACCAGTTGTAATAATATAATTTAAGGCTATTCTATTTTTAAAAGAAAGTTGTTTCATTTATAGATCGTTGGCGATATAACCAATACCGCGAATTGTTTTTATATAATCTTCTTCAATTTTTAAATTGAGTTTTTTGCGAATAGCATTCATAAAAACATCAATTACACCGGTATCATATTCAAAATTAATATCCCAAACATCCTTTAAAATCTGATTTCTGCTACAAACTTTTCCTTTATTTCTAATTAAATAAGTCAGTAACTCAAATTCTCTTTGGGTTAGCGAAATTTCTTCTTCATTTTTAAGAACAATATGTTTAGATAAATCGATTTTTATTGTACCTAAGGTCAGAATTTCAGCTTCTTTAGGATTTCTAAAATGAATTTTAATTCGTTCCACCAGTTCTTCAAAACTAAAAGGTTTTTTAATATAATCGTTGGCACCAGCTTTTAAACCTTCTATTGTTTCCTGAACAGTATCTTTTGCGGTCAAAAAATAATGGGTGTTTTTTGATCTTTAAATCTAATGGCTTTGCATAAATCGAGACCATTAATTTTTGGCAGCATCCAATCAAGAAGAATTAAATCAAACTTTTGATTCTGAACTAATTCAAACCCTTTTGAGCCATCATTTGCCGTAGTAATCTGATAACCTTCTTCTTGCAGGCCTTGTTGCAGGAACTGAACAATTCCTAACTCATCTTCAACTATTAAAATATGCATCCAATTTTTAATTAAGATTATAATGTATTCCCTTTTTTATTAATCAAAGATAATTCAGAAATACCTAAAATTCACCGTAATACACCAAATTCAAAGATCTTAAGCAAATATTAAGCTAACACTAAGTAAGGTAAAAGCCAGCTTAATCCTGAATTAATCTGCCAAAATTAATTTTGCATAAATTATAGTATCATGACGTTATATAAGAAGCTTTCTCCCTTTTGCAACCTTGCTTTGTTTTATTTCATTATAAGTTTTGTGTTGCGAATTGTTTTGTTTTTTCATCCGATAACACAAAGCTCATTTACATTTTTTGAAAGCCTGAAAATCTTTACTTTAGGATTAATATCTGATGTTTTTGTTTTTGTTGTTGCCAGTATATTTTTATGGATGTATTTGATTTTTATCTCCAATTTAAAATACAACAAACCTTCTGGATATATTATTCTTGGAATTTTTATTGCATTGTTTCTATATGTGGCTTCGGGCAAAAGTATTTTTGATGAATATGGAGGTGCCTTGCCTAAAATTGTTTTAATTTTTATCGGAATTAAAACAATACTTTTTGCCCTTTTGCTTTTTTTACCAAAACTAAGAGTAAAAATAAGGTTTTGGCTGTTTGCTTTTGTGATCTTTTTATATGTTTTACTGATTCTTCAAAATGGTTTAAGCGAATACTTTTTTTGGAACGAATTTGGAGTAAAATACAATTTCATTGCTGTAAATTATCTTATCTATACCAATGAAGTTATTGGAAATATTATGCAGTCTTATCCTGTCATTCCTCTATTTTCGGCTTTATTTCTGATTACTGGAATTGTTACCTATTTCATTCTCAAAAATTCTAAAAATTTCATCAATGAGATTCCAACATTAAACGAAAAAATAAAACTTACAGTCCTTTATTTTGGTTTATTTTCAATTTCCCTAATTGCTATTCCTACTTTTGCCAAAACTGAAAATTCAAAAAATATTTTCGTTAATGAATTACAGGCAAATGGGTTATATAAATTTTATCTCGCATTTGAAAATAACAAATTAGATTATTTTAAGTTTTACAAAACACTTCCCGAAAAAGAAGCTTTTTCTGTTTTAAAACAGCAATTTCCTAATATTACTGAAGAAAACACAAAGCAAACAATAAGTAGTGATTCTACTGAAAATCATAAAAATGTAGTATTAATTACGATAGAAAGTTTGAGTGCAGATTTCATGAAAGCATATGGAAATGAACAAAATATAACGCCATTTTTGGATAGTTTATCTCAAAAAAGTTTACAGTTTACAAATTTGTATGCTGCCGGAAACAGAACTGTACGAGGACTTGAAGCTGTTACTTTATGCTTACCGCCTACCGCCGGTGAAAGTGTTGTAAAAGGGAAGACAATAAAAATAAATTTTCTACAGGCTTTGTTTTTAAACAAAAAGGATACGATGTAAAATTCATGTATGGCGGAGATGCTTTTTTTGATAATATGCAGGATTTCTATTCTGGAAATGGTTACACAATTGTAGATCAATCGAGTTTTTCACCAGAAGAAATCACATTTTCAAACGTTTGGGGCGTTTGTGATGAAGACATGTACCATAAAGCTGTAAAAGTAATGAATGCCGAGGCGAAGGAAAATAAGCCTTTCTTCAATCATATTATGACGGTGAGTAATCACAGACCTTTTACTTACCCGAATAATAAAATTGATATTCCGGGTGATATAAAATCGCGTGATGGCGGTGTAAAATATACAGATTTTGCTTTGAAAAAATTCTTTGAAATAGCCAGTAAACAACCGTGGTTTAAGAATACCGTTTTTGTAATTGTTGCAGATCATTGTGCTTCAAGTGCCGGAAAAACTCAACTTCCGTTAGACAAATACAGAATTCCGGCTTTTATATACAATTCTGATATAAAACCGGAAAAATGCAATAAACTAATGTCGCAGATTGATTTAATGCCCACGCTTTTCGGACTTTTACATTTTGATTATGAAAGTAAATTTTTCGGTCAGGACGTTTTAAAACCTGATTATAAACCACGTGCATTTATTGCAACTTATCAGGATTTAGGTTTGATAAAAGATAATGTTTTGACCATTTTATCTCCGAAAAAAGTAGTAAAGCAATTCAACTTAAAATTAAAGCCAAAAGCTGGTGTTCAGGATGATTATCAAATTTATTATGATGAAATTCCGTTGAAAACAGAAAGAACTGATTTAGTAAATAATGCGGTTTCTTTTTATCAATCGGCATCCTACCTGTTGAAGAATAAAAAATATCAAAAATTTTAAATTCCAATTTTTTAAAATTCCAAATTCCAATTTAACCGTATAATTTTGTAATTTCTGATAAACGGAAAGAGAGTTAAAAAAAGAGCCTCAAATTCTAATGAATTTGAGGCTCTTTTTATTAGATAGAATTTTCAGCATTTATTATTCGCATTTCAACCTGAAACTTGAAACCTGAAACTAAAAAAACTTTTTCTTAGTCGTTCTGATTTTTCATACCAAAAAGATCTCCTTGTTGATATAGTTTTAAATCGTCTTTTAATGCCTGGTTGTTTCTTTGTGTAACCGCTGGTGAATCTAAATCGCTTAAATCAGGTTTTCCGGCATTGACCCAGGCCGTATACCAATAACTCGCAGTTGCTGTGATGGCTTTTCTCATTTGGCTTTCAACCATTCCATTTAAATCTTTATGCAGTTTCTTAGCATATTCATCAGAAAAAACAGCCGTATTGTATTTGGTTTTCAATACTTTTCCATCTGCATCCATTTTAAAAACTTCATTTTCAGGAGTTGCAGTTCTTAGTTTTTTATCAATATCCAATAAAGGCTGGGCTAAACTATGTGTATCATTAATCATATCCCAGGTTGCTTTATGAACATCTTCATAATATTGCGCCTGAGGAACATTTAATTTATAATTTTTTGCGAACAATTCCGGCAATCTGCTTTCCCAAAGTGAATGAATCCCTTTTTGATCGCTCAATTGTCCGTCGTGATTTGCAGACGTATGTAATGGCATATGTGCATCACCTACATAATGACCTAAATCTGCAGCAAGAAATAAAATTTCTGCTCTGTTTTTATCTTTAAAAGCTTTGGTTAACTTAACCATTAAATCTTCGATATACCAAGGCAATATTCCGTTGTCGTTCAGGAATTTGGCATCGTATTTTTTCTTTGCCTCTTCCATAGTTTGTGGCCAGGTATCAGCCGAACCAAAATTTTCCATATCAAAATAATGTCTCGGATTCTCCTCTTTATAATTCAGGGCGTATTTACGAATGTCCGGAACCGAAGCTTCCTGTGTAATAAAATCAATATGATTATAAAAGAATACTTGCAGTGGATGAGGCAAAGCCATAACTGCAGCTTTGTTAATACGTTCATGGCCAACGATTCCCCATGATAATGTCAAAAATCCAATCCCTAATGCAAAAAAAGCGATTAGTTTTGATTTCATTTTAAAGTTTTTCATTTGTAAATTTGTTTGAGGGGGCAAATTTATCTCATTTAAATATAATTCAAAAGAATACTTGCAAATATTGTGTAAATTTAATTTTTATAATTTTTTAAACCCTATAAATGATATAAGTTCATATTAAAAGTTTCTTTGTAACTTCGTTTTCTTTTTATTCTAAATTAAATATATGCGCCTTATTCGCCTGAGTTTTCTTTTTTTGATATTTACCTCTATTTGTTCGGCACAAGATGATATTGTGCAATTGAAAAGTGTTAGCGATACCATTTTAAATCCCAAAAGAACTTTGTCTATTGCTGATCCGTTGGATCCTGCAAAAGCAATGCAAAAATTATTTCCCGGAAAACTATACAATCTTTCTGATCATAATACTTTTTAAGCTGGAAATGCAAAAGCTGCAAACCTACCTCTTATGTTGATGTTAATGGTGAAGAAGCCGATCCATTATTTCCTTATAACCAAGGTGTTGCAACCAGACTTCTTTCTAATATTGATTATACGGATTCTAAAGGAAATCAATTTAAATTATTGTTTTTTAATCATTCTGTTTATGATGAAGATGGTTTACAAACCAGCAGATTTACCGGCGGTCTTTTAGGCGTTGCTAAATTTGCCAAAAATGATAAACTGTGGGAAATGAGATCTTTTCAACCTGCTGTTGCTGCATTCGGGGCTTTTGCACAATCTCCTAAACCTAAACTTTTAGAAATTGGAGAAGATCAGTATGCTTTTACGTTGTTGCATGTAAATGGCGGCGGCGGTGGTCCGTTTGATGGAACATTGTATCTCGTTGTTGGTTTGGATGGTAAATACCAACCCATCATGGAAGCTTTTCAATATCAGCTTACAAATGTTGAAGACGTAAGCTGGTCCAGTTCGTATAAGGTTATAAATGATAACAATAAAAAATATTTCCGAGATATTCTTATCACTACAACTGGTACCTACCATAAACCGGGAGCTGATGCAGAATTTGAAGTTAGTTTACCGGATGAAGTGGCACAAATGGCTAAAACAAAAAAGCAATTTACATTTACCATCGAAAAGCGATATACATTTAGCGGCAAACGTTATAAAGTTGTTGGTAAGCCGGTTGTGAAAATAAAATAATCTTTTTTTACCATATAAGTTAAATAAGTTCATATTAAAGCTTTATTTGTTTTTTGAATTCTTTTTTTAATAAAAGCAGCAAATAATAATATATTAAATGAACTTATATAACTTATATGGTGAAATAAAAAATTAATTCAGATATAGAATTGCGGTTAAACTTAAACCTGCAATAAAAATCCATAAAAATATCCCCTGAAATAAAGGCTTCACTCCTACTGATTTTAATGTGTTTATATTTAATGTTGCACCAATTAGAAACAAAGTTATTGTTAAACCAATTTTAGCAATACCCACAATTTGAGGCGCTATGATTGCTGTTGCAGGTACATAAGTATTAAAAAGCATTGCCAGAATAAACAAACCAATAAAATAAGGAATCTTGATTTTTGTTCCGCTATTTTCAGATTTTTTGTTAAAAAGTAAAGCTGTCAAAAGCGAAATTGGAATTATCCATAAGGCTCTGGCTAACTTTACAGTTGTTGCAATTTGTAAAGCTTCAGTGCCATATTTATTTGCCGCACCAACTACAGAACTTGTGTCATGAATGGCAATAGCGCACCATAAACCAAATTCTTTTTGTGACAAATCCAGCTGATGTCCAATAAATGGGAAGGCAAATAACGCAATAGAATTCAGAATAAAAATAACGCCAAGGGCAATCGAAGTTTGGTTTTCGTTTGATTTAATTACGGGAGAAATTGCGGCAATGGCACTTCCGCCACAAATTGCAGTTCCGCATGAAATTAGATGTGATGTTTTTCTGTCTGTTTTTAACCATTTCCCTAGGAGCGTTCCAAAAACTAAGGTGCTGAAAATAGAAAGTATAGTCAATAAAAAACCTTCTTTTCCGGCTGAAATGGCCGATGCTGCATTCATTCCGAAACCTAAACCAACCACAGAAAATTGCAATAAATAAGTAATGGCTTTATGATTGAAGGCAATAAATGGATTTCCGAAAACATTTACGATCAAAACGCCTAGCAATAAAGCAATTGCCGGAGAAATAATCGAAAACAAACACAAAATAATCACCAATGCAAAAACGGCTTGTTGGATATAAAGGTTAACTTCAAATAAATGTGCTGTTGTATGTTGTTTCGTTTTCAAAATAAGGTACTTGATATTTTACCTTACAAAGGTCTGCCCTTTATATTGAAAACGCCAATCGTAAAATACAATCGGCTATAACTTCAGGTTATAGTAAGAAGAAATATTTTGAATGAATAATTCAGACAAGGCGTCTGATTTTCCGAGTAATGTGATGATATAAAAATATCTTTCAACAGATAATTTTTCAACATCCAAAACAATCAACTCTTTATTCTTCAACTCTTTATCTACTGCATGAATGGACATAAAAGCAAAACAATCTGAATTTAAAAGATAAGACTTTATACTTTCTGTACTTCCTAATTGCATTTCGATTTGTAAGTCAGATAATTTTACCCCAACTTGTTTTAAAGCAAATTCTATAACTTCAAGTGTTCCTGAGCCACGTTCTCTGGTTATGAATTTCATTGATTTTAAATCATCTACAGTAATTTCATTTTGTTTTACTAAAGGATTTTTGTTACTGCAAACCAAAACCAATTCGTCTTTTAAAAACGGAATATACTTTATAGACTGATTTTTTGATTGTCCTTCTACAATGCCAATTTCGATTTCTTTGTTGATTAAAGAATTTTCGATTTGTTCTGTATTTCCGTTCAGTAAATTGACTTTTATATCTTGCTGTTTTTGGTGAAATCGTGCTAAAACGGGAGAAATAATATATTGTGAAATGGTTGTACTGGCTCCTAACCTTAACAATCCCTGACGTTCGCTACTAAACGAACTCATGTCAAAGTCGATTTTACGATAAACTTCGAAAATATTTTTGGTATGTTTTAGCAGAATTTCTCCGGCTGGAGTCAACGCAATTTTAGAACCGTTTCGTTCAAAAAGTTTAGTTTTGTAGGTTTCTTCGAGTTCCTGAATGTGTTTCGAAACTGCCGGCTGTGTAATGTACAATTCTGTTGCCGCTTTAGTAAAATTAAGGCGGAGTGCAACGGTGTAAAATACTTTTAGGCGGAAATCCATGTTATTTAATATTTTCCCATTGCTTCAACTCCAGTTTCTGAAAATTTCAAAATTTCAGTTGTAATTGGATATCCTGATTTCTCATATTCTTCAACTACGACAGAACCAAGACGTTCAGAAAAATACCCAAAATCTTGTTCTCCAAAGATATAACAAAAATCTCTCACAGGAATAACAGCATAAAATGGGAAACCAATATTATTTTTAACTAAATCCTTAATTTTTGATGAAAAGAGACAAGCACTTTTAAGCCAAACTTCTTCAATATGAATCATGCCTAGTTTATGATTATCAACATCTTCAATCTCTATCTGAACTTTATCTAAAAAAGTATCTAAATTTAAATCAACTTGATTTTTTAGTTCTTCTAAGTCTAAGTTCCAGTCTATCAAATCATCATCAGAAATAAATGAAAAATTATTATTAGTATTTAGCATAAAAACTTTACTAAATTCATTTGTTACCTTTTCATATATCAGGTTTTCAAACTCAAAGTCATTAGGGAAAAATTGTACGTAAATTTTATCTTTTATATTCTCCCAATCTTCTTTTTTTGATGAATGTGAAACAATTGTATTAACTAAATCGGTAATATAACTATCATCATTATCTCTTTCGTAATTGCGCCTAATATTATCTAAACTTACTTTTAATTCAGATTCTTCTACATTTATAAGAATAAATCCATCTTTATCAATAGAATCAATAGTTAAGCCTTTGCTTTCAAGTTGTATTTTAAACTTATTAAAAACAACATCTTCTTTACTATTACTTTTGAATGAATCTAGCATATATTAAAAATTTTAGATTTTACTTAATTTAAATGTTTATCGAAGCTACAACAATCCATTATGATTTTAAAAAGCAGTTACAAACAAAAAAATAACTTGATCTTTTTAAATATTACTTTTCTAATTTTCAAAAATTTGCATTTTTTCGATCGTTTTCCAAGATTTTCCAAATATTAAATCATTATCTACCAATTCATAAGGATAATAAAATGTAAAAGCTTCCATTTCTTTTTTATGCTCAACAAAAACAGCAATAGCATCAGTTTGTTGTTCTTTTACTTTAACATCATAAAAAATTGCTATAGCCAGAAATTCATCTTTTCTCCAACGTAATTCTTTTTTTAGTTCTGCTATTACTGAATTTGATTTTGGATTGTCATTTTCTTCATCTTCTTCAAGAATAACATGTTCAACTTTTTGTTCAATATTTACAACGGCTGATACTGGATAAAATTCTCCATATTCTTTTAGTAAAGTCTCCACAAATGGCAACATTTCATCTAAAATACTTTGAACATCATTCATTTTAATTATGTTTGGAGTTAAGTAAAACTTTGTTTCCTTGTAACTTTGAAACTTTGTAACTATTAAAGCAACCCATTATATTTCCTAATAAACCATTCTGTTGTCAATAAAGCAGCAATCAAAATCAACAACCAAACCCAATCAATAAGCGGTGTTTTTGTTGAGATATTTTTTTCGATTGATTTGTATTCTTTGTTTTCTATTAAAGTTTTAATCAAATCATCAACTTCATTTTGGAAAAAGGCCTTTCCGTTGGTTTGTAGCGCTAATTGTTTCAGTTTTACAACATCAGGATTTACAAATTGTTTTTCGATATCAAAATCTAAAATCTCAAAATGACTTGAATAAACGGTATTTGAGTTTAATTCTTTTACCGTAAAATTATACTTCCCGGCTTGCAAACCATCCAGATTTGCTGAAAAAGAATTATTTCCTTTTAATAAATCGTAGTTCTTAACTTGTTTAGTTTCGGCATTGGTAACGGTGATTGTTAATCTTGCTTTTTCGTCGAACTCGTAGTTTTTATTGAAATATTGCGCGTTGATCACAATGGCTTCTCCTGAATTGTAAAAACTTTCATGTGTTACAACTAATGACTTTCTTGAAGTTGATGTTGCCAAAAACTGAATTATCTTATCTACAAAAACATCATATTTATCAAAGGATTGATTATCAATATGACTTTGCATACGCCATTTCCAGCTATTTTCTCCTAAAAGAAAAGCGGTTCGTTTTCCCTGATTTTCGGCGAAAGCTAATAAAGGAGCATTTGTAGATACGTTTCTAATTTTAGACGAAAGTAAAACTGAAACATTTCCGTTTGTTGTAATCGTCCCGAATGGATTTTGCAACGGCGGAAAATTTTCGAATCCGATATTATCTATTGCAAATAAATTAAATTGCGATTGAAATTCGTTTAAATAATCTTCTCTTTGATTGCTCATTTTAAAAACCAAATTGTTTTGTTGTTGGTTTAAAAAATTAAAATCGGTATTGTTTCCGGTGATGATAAAGGTATTTGTTCCGGCTAATTTATTGTTGTCGAAAATCGCCTTAAAAGCTGTTGTTGGCTGGTACAAAACTAAAACAGAAACATCTTGTAACTGATTAATATCATTTAGTTTAACCAAAATCACTTTACGCTGTGCATTAACTTCTATCGAACGTTTTAAAGCTGCAATATCAGGATGATTTATAGCCGAAACTATTGCAATTGTCGACTTTTGATCGATAATTTCGACTGCAAAATTCTTGACGTTATTGTAACTGTTTTTCTCTTTTGTATTGGCAGAAACGGTTGCTTTAAAAATTTGTAAGCCTACTTTATCTGCTGGTAAAAGTAAATTTAAAGTGGCTGTTTTTTTAGATGGTGAAAAAGAAACTTTTTCTTTTGCTACAACCGAATTTCCTTGCGAAATGGTAAAATCTGCATTTATTGTTTTATCTCCGGCATATTGCAGAAAAACTTCAACCGGAAATTTATTTTTGTGAAAAGCGTATTTGTTTACGTTTAACTGATTGATTTTTAAATCTAAAAATGTAGTTGTATCTCCTACAACCAAAGGATAAACTTTATTGACAGGATCAAAGCGATATACATAATCGTTTCCTGTAGTTTGATTTCCGTCAGTAATTATAACTGTTGGAAAAATCAGGTTTTTGTTGATGCTTTTTAAGTTTTTGGCAACTTCATCTAAGTTGGTTTGTTTTCCTTTAAAATCAAATTTATCTGAAGGTTTAAAATCTGCGTCGAATTGATAGGACTGAATTTCAAATTTTTCCTTAAGTGCAGGATTTGAAACCAAGGCTTTATATAATTCGGCAGTTTTTTCGTCTGATTTTAAGGCAACTATCGAACTTGAATTATCAACTGCAATTGCCAAAGGTGTTTTGGTAATTTCAAGGGAATTCTTGGTCATTATTGGATTTATCAATAAAAGTAATAATCCGAAAATGGATAAAAAACGTAAAAAAGCCAAAAACCAAATCACATTGGATTTGTTTTTGGCTTTGAAAAAATATTGAAAATACGACAAGCCTCCAGCGATTACTAAAGATAGTAATATTAACAGAATCGTATTTGTAGTCATATTTATTTAGTATTCAGTATCAGTTTACAGTAATCAGATTTTAAAGTCAGTTTTGTGACTACGTTGTGTCCAGTTTTTATTCTAGAGCCAGATAAAACTGATTACTAAAACCTTTGAACCTTTGTAACTTAGTCCCGAAGCTTCGGGACAGTACGTTATGTTAGCATTCCTCCACAAACATTAAGTACTTGTCCTGTAACATAAGCACTTAAATCTGAAGCTAAGAAAAGACATGCATTTGCTACATCTTCTGTAGTTCCGCCACGTTTTAACGGAATTCCGTCTCTCCATCCTTTTACTACATCTTCCGGTAATTTTGCAGTCATTTCGGTTTCGATAAATCCCGGAGCAATTGCATTGCAACGAATGTTACGTGAACCCAACTCTAATGCTACAGATTTTGTAAAACCAATTGCACCGGCTTTTGAGGCTGCATAATTTGTTTGTCCCGCGTTTCCTGATACTCCAACTACTGAACTAATATTGATAATAGAACCTGCGCGTTGTTTTAAGAATGTTTTTTGAATTGCCTTTGTCATATTAAATACTGACTTTAGATTTACAGCTATAACCTGATCAAAATCAGCTTCTGACATACGCATCAATAAATTATCTTTTGTGATTCCGGCGTTGTTAATTAAAATATCAACTGTTCCAAAATCTGCCAAAACAGCGTCAACAAAAGTTTGCGCTTCATTAAAATCAGCTGCATTTGATTGGTAACCTTTTGCTTTAACTCCTAAACCGTTCAATTCTGCTTCTAAAGCCTGAGCTGACTCTACAGATGAACTGTATGTAAAAGCTACGTTTGCACCATGTTTAGCGAAAACTTCTGCAATTCCTTTTCCAATTCCACGACTAGCGCCTGTAATGATGGCAACTTTTCCTTCTAGTAATTTCATATTCAAAATTAATATTAATATTTATTTTAGTTATTTCTGCAATTAATCACAGAAAAATCTTAATCATTCGGGGGCTTTGAATGACATGTCAAATATATGATAATTCCCTTTTTAAAAAAATAACAATTGCAAATCATTTAAATGATAATGTAATTTTTTTATTGTCGAAAATAGATTAAACAAAAATAACCAGTAGAAAATCTACTGGTTATTCTGTTTAAAATTATTATACTCGTTATACTTCTCCAGTTGGTAAATCCGGTGGAAGCATAACACATGGGCCATTATAAGGAAGTGCTGTATAGGGGATAGTACAAACTGTCTGGTCTCCTCCCTTTGTGTTTTTTTGTTCGCTTACACTAAGTTTCTCAATTCCTTTAAAATCTAAAATTGTTTTTAACATAATAATTTAGGTTGTTTGTTTTTTTTGGTTTTCCCAATCCTTTTATGTCCGTTGAGTTTCAGACACTGAAACAAGTATAAATGCCTCATTTTCAAAATTTAAATATAACAATTAAATTCGATATAAATGATTTTATGTAAGATTTCATCTTTAATAATAATAAAAAAATGCAGTTCTATAGGAGCTTCATTTCTTCAAAATAAATTAAACCCAAAACTGTTATTTCATATATTACTTTGTTATAAAAAAGAAAACGATTAGCGCTACCAACATCATAAAAAACATTTTATAAACAGATGCCCTAAACTCTTGTGTATTATTTAGTTTGTCTTCCTTTCTTTGTTTTATCATCTTTAAAACCATAAATGTAATCATGACGATCATAGAGAGATATAAATAATATGTTGTATAATCCGGATAGAACCGTGATATTACAAGGAGTATTGGGCCCCATAAAAATAATGTGATATTTGTTTGTGTGATATACTTTTCCATATTCATAAGTGTGAAGTTTAAGTTAAAAAAGCAGCCCAAAATTTGAGCTGCTTTTTCTTCAAAATAAATAAAAACTAAAACTGTTAGTTAAGCTGCCAAGTAGTCATTCTAAATGTACTTGATAAACTTTTAAATGTGTAAACTGTATTTGAATATCCTAATTTAAAGCTTTCTTTTTTAACGTATATTCCGTTAGGGTCCATAAGGTAACTATCAAAACTTGCAAGAAATGCAGGTGTGGCTGCTGTTGTATTTCCATTCCAGGACTTATGTTTTAAAATGATTTTTTTACCAGCTACATCTTCTTGTACATCAACAAAATGCTGAAGTGCTGTTCGTCCAGCGAAAGTGTAGTAAATAAAAGTTCCAAGTGAGTGGTTCATATACAACTGCACACCAGTAATATATTGACCGGCAGGTAAATTAGCATCAATTTTTGCTATTTCTTCATTAAACAATGCTGAATTAGTGGGTGCATCTACAGTATAATCATCTGTATAGTAACCAAATCTCGAATATGCTCTTCCTGAAAGAAGTATTTTATAATCATCAGTAAGTAAAAACGGAACATCAGAGTATTTTATCGATGCACTCACACCACCCGTTCCTGTAGCTGTAAAACTTCCATCGGTTTCATTAAAAATAAAATTGCTTAGTTTCTGATTTCCAACAACTACGGGAGGACTAACTACCAAACCATTTGGCGCATAACCGATACCCATATCATATGAACCTGCGGCGTCGGTGATTGTAGTGTGGCGTGTTACTGTAGAAAACGGATTAAAATCGTAAGTTGTTTTAATTGTTCCGTTATTTACTTCCAAACCTCTGTAAAGCCCTAATGTTGGGTCTCCAATGATATTTGGAATCATATCAAAATTTAATACTAAGTCATCCCAATCTCCTTTTGTTGCTTTTACAAAACGCAATTCCTGGTTGTTTCTATTTGTTCTAAAAATAATTTCACCATTTTCTTGTCCGTAATACAAAAACTGAAAATCACCACGATATCCCTCTGATGTTAAAGCATCAATTGGGTAATCGTTTGAGTCAGATAATAAGTGTATTTTGTTTTTTGTTGTAAATACCAGACTTACAGTACTTCCTAGCTGTATCTGATATTCACTAACTTCACTTAGATACGTTTTTGCAACATCATCAAAATCAGAAGCCATTTCGACAGTTCCGTTAGCAGCAAATTTAAATAAATGCGTATAGCCACCTAAAACGGTGTTATCTGTAAAATAAACTGCTTTCCAGCCTTCCGGAGAAGAAAGTAATGCTTCATTCAACTCTGCTTTTTGGGCATTTAATCGTTCAGTTGGTGTTTGATCAAATTTTGGTTCTGCATCAGTATTATTGTCGCAGGCGCTCAATTGCAGTGCCAAAAATGCTGCAAATAAGAACATATATATATTTTTAATTTTCATAATACTTGGTTTAATTAGTTATTACAGTACTTGTATTGATTTCAGCGGCATCTCGTAATGCATAAAAATCCATATCAAATGCTTCTTTAAAATATTTCACTACCAATGCTTCTTTTGCTTTTAATGCTGCATAAGCTGCAGGGTCTTCAATACCATCCAGAAAAGCAGCATATTCATCTTTTGAATAGATCAATATCATTGAAGCTGTTTCAGCAAAATCTTCGTTAATATTTGATCTTGCATAACTTGTAATGAATCCAATTTCGTTTGATTCGGGAATTTCATAATTGTACCAATCTGCTACATATCCTCCCGGAGTTATGGCCGACCATGATTTTTCGTCAAAAGGTTTGTGCTGATTCAAAATGTGGATATACTCATGTTGTATTGTATGAATAAATTCTGAAACATTCTCACGATCTGATTGGTCTATATAATCTGTTTCAAACAAAGTAACACGCTGTCCTCCTTCTGCAATACCAAGTGTTCTGGTTCCTACACTATTCAAGTTTACACCTCCTACCAAAACAATTTCTCTTGGAGCAATTTTTTTAACAAAATCTGCACCACCAACTGTGGCATAACTTTTAAGCCATATTGTTTCAACAATTTCAAGCGCTGGCTGAACTTTTTCTACTGTTGGAGGAAATAAAAATCGACTATTGTCTACTGTATTTTGATTCCATTTATATTGTACATTAATATTGTATGGATTTAAATAAGTGGTTGCAATCCAGTTATCCAATGCTGTTTTTTCGGGCTGTGTATAATCTAATTGACTATCACCCGGCTGCTCATCTTGTGCGCATGAAATTGCAACTATTGAAACAAGAAGTAATAATGCTATATTTTTATATTTTATTAGTTTCATAAGAATTTGCTTTTAAGATTATCTAGGATTTAACTCTACACCTGTATTTGTTGCATGAAGCGGAATTTGCAATGCTCTTCGCTTATCATCTTTTACTAATGTGTTTAATGGTTTGTTGGCAGTTTCGTGATTAACTACGATATTAAAACGTTTTACATCAAACCATCTCATTCCTTCATGTACAAAATCTCTTCTTCTTGTTTCTGCAATTGCTTTTACATACGATGTTTGTACGGGAGATATTGCATAGAATGGAGTATATTCATCGGCAATAACTGGATATTTTGCTACAACTTTTGCTTCTGTAACTTTATCGGTTGCTGCATAGCCTACAGTTCTTGTTGACCAAAAGTATTCAAGCTCATCATTGGCAACATTTATTTCGCCTTTCATTACGTGAGCTTCAATTCTGTTAAGGA
This sequence comes from Flavobacterium sp. AC274, assembly GCF_979258275.1. Classification (NCBI taxonomy): domain Bacteria; kingdom Pseudomonadati; phylum Bacteroidota; class Flavobacteriia; order Flavobacteriales; family Flavobacteriaceae; genus Flavobacterium; species Flavobacterium sp. AC274. The sequence continues at coordinate 3,503,709 of NZ_OZ409852.1, forward strand.
AAAATTCGTCATTGCTTAATAAAACTTCAGCAACATACGGATCTCCAATTCCTGCCGTAACATTTGAGTATTTAAAATACTCGTAAAATTTAGGCTGAAATACAGTTATACTACTATTTGATGAATAAAAGTTATAATACCACGCTTTTGCAAAAATATTAGTCGCTGGTCCAAATATTTGTTGATAACGTGGACCTGAAAGATAAAAACGGTTTGAGTAATACGATCTGCTTACAATAGAATTTGCAGAAACTATCAATAGATTTGTTTCGGCATCACTACTTGCATAAGCTAATCTTTGGTCATTTACACCTATACCTTCATATACTAAATGATTTCTTAGTTTGCCAGTAGGTCTGTTTCCTAAATCATCAGATAAAGAAATTACTTTGTCCCAATCTCCTTTTACTAAGTAAAAACGGCTTGCAAAAGCTTTTGCAGCATTTTTAGTAAAATGAAATTTTGGTTCTTTGTAATCATTGGCAACATATTTTAAACCTTCTTCAATATCGTTTTCAATAAATTTAAAAACTTCAGCTACAGTATTTCTTGTATATTTTGTTATTAATTCTGTTTCAGGTTTTGTAACATATGGAATACCTAAATCTGTCGAAGCTGTTGCAGGGTTATAGCGTTGCGACCATAATGAAACCAGCATAAAATGAGCATAAGCCCTAGCTATAAGTGCTTCTCCTTTTTGAGGGTTTAAGTCAGCTGTATTTCCCAATTGATCTATTGCTTCCAAAGCCTTGTTTGCATGTGCAATTGCTTTATAGCAAGCATCCCAGTAATAGGCCTGAGTATCAATATCAGTTGTTTCTGTCTGAATTTCCCAATTATAATTTTGTTCGTTTTTTATTAATGTTTCCGCCATACCACTATCAAAAACATTATCTGACATTGTTTCGGCAATATCAAAATAACTCATTTGAGGATACGCTCCCACTAATATTTCTGATATTTTATCCGGGGTATCTATTTCAGTTCTGTTATCTGGCTTCTCTGACAAGAAATCATCACAACTAGTAATACTCATAAGTATTAATAGCGATAAAGTTATTTTTAATTTTTTCATGTTTTTGAACTATTATAATGAAATGTTTAAAGTAAAAGTGTATTGAGACGTAACCGGCATAGCAACACCTCCAGAATTACGGAACTCAGGATCCTGACCATTTAATTTTTTGTCTGAATAAATTAACCATGGGTTAACTGCAGATCCTTTTAAAGTAAATGTGCTTAATCCTAATTTTTTCTTGAAATCATTAGGAAACTCCCAGCTTAATGAAATATTTTTAAGCCTTACAAAATCTCCATCGGCAATACGAGCATCAGAATAATTATAGGTATTATAAGCTCTTGCCAATGTACGTTCTCCTCCATAATTTGCATTCAAACGTCTGTCTGCAATAACAGGTACGTTTGTAAAGTTTTCATCACCCGGATTAATCCAACGGTTTGTAAAATCTTTAGTGAATACTGTTAAATCATCATAAGTACTATCATAAATAGGATTTAAACGTACTTTGTTACCTCCTGACCCTACAAAGAATACGTATAAAGACCAATTTTTATATGTAAATGTATTGGCTAAACCAAGTGATTTATTTGGCTCAATAGAACCTTCGTATTTCAAATATTTAGTCACATCCAAATTGTCCTGAAAATTCGCTTCTGTAATATTATTATCTGCTCCGTCTTGTAGAATAAAAGTTGGTAATCCCTGATTATTTAAACCCGTAAATTGATAAGAATACAATGAATTTCTTGGATGACCAATTGAATTTCCTCCGTTTGCATCTACTAAATCAAATGCAGTTGGTGTATTTTCAAGTTTTGTGATTTTTTGAGAATAAACAGAAAAATTAAGTGTTGTAGACCATTTAAAATCACGATTATCAATGTTTTTGGTTGTAAAACCAATCTCAAGACCTTTGGTTTCCATATCAGCATTATTTCCTTGTCTGATTCTTTGACCTCCAATTCCAGAAGTGATTACATAATCAACCAAATCAAAAGCTTTACGGCTGTAAATGTCCGAAGTAAACTGTACTCTGTTGTTAAACATTCCAAGATCAACACCAATGTTGGTTTCGAATTGTTTTTCCCAGGTTAAATTTCCATTTTGTAATTCTTCAATATTAATCCCTGATTCTCTGTCGTCAAGACCAAAACGATCTGTGATATAACTTTTGTAAATCGCCAATGAGTTTGTTGCAGGTCCTGCAGTTGCAGTAAGTCCGTAAGAAGCTCTTAAAGCTAAAGTATTTACATATTCAACATTTTTCATGAACTTTTCTTCGGCAACATTCCATTTTCCACTAAAAGTATAAGTTGGCAGCCATCTTGATGAATCACTGTTTCCTTGTCTATTTGATCCGTCATAACGTCCTGTAACAGAAGCTGTATAACGACGATCATACGTATAACCAACTTTTCCGAAGAAACCTACTGTTCTTTCTTTTTCTTCATTAAATCCGTAATAAGAATCTCCTCCGTTGATAATTTTTTCAATTAATCTTGGGTCTGTAAAAGCAGTTAAACCTCTGTCGTATTGTAAACCTGCAGCGGTAAAATTATCACTGCCTCTGTCTACAACTCTTAATTCTGTACCAAATAAACCTTCTAATTCGTGTTTATCATCTAATGTATTTCTATAACTAACACTATTTCTTAAGTTATAAGAAGTCATGTCATTTGTAAATTTTCTTAAGAAACCACCATTTGGCAATACAGAAACTTTAGGAGCCGTTAAATCATTCGGATCTTGATATAAAAATATATTTTGATCTCTAACCAATGTATTTACACCGTCTTCACCATCAGGAGTTCCAGCTTTATAAGCTCCAACTACGTTTGAATTTTCCATAATCTTGTGCTCACGACTTGTGTTCGCAAAACGTGCAGAACCTGTTAAATTATAGTTTAAGTGTGGATTAATTTTATAATCTAAATCCAATTGAAAACGAATATCTTTAACCTGAATTTCCATGAAATTGTTTGCCAATTCATTGATAATATTCATTTTAGCCCAGTTATTTCTGTAGTATTCCAGATTACCATTTTCATCGTATGGTCTTAAAGTTCTGCTTGTATTTAATACATAGTTAAATGGGTTGATATCAAAATCACGAGTTACTTTACCAAAAACGACATCTTTTTCGCTTTCATAACTTCCAGGTGCACCTTGATCACGAACCGAAGCCATAGTAGAAAGTGTAACATTTAATCTGTCATTTACATAAAATGTACCTTTAATATTTGATGAGATTTGTTTCACATCATCGGCAATAGTCCATCCCGGATCTGTATAATACCCCAAAGAGGCATAAAATGTATTGTTTTTACCACCGCCAGAAAAACTCAAAGAGTGATTTTGTGTAATAGATGGTCTAAATAATACACTAAACCAGTCTGTATTTGCCTGTTCGTATTTCTTTAAGAAATTATTACGGCTAACAGGATCATTATTAACCAAATAACCACCTGTTTCTGGCACATAAGTATTTATTGCTCTACCTAAAATATTGTAAGCTCCTCCGTATCTTCCATTTACAGTTGATGGTAAATCCAGATATCCTTTAGATTCCATTTCTTTGAAAATACTCATAGATTCCTGAGAATTCAGGATATCATACTGGCTGTAATTTGGAACTGCCCTAACAGTTTGTTCCAATGAATAACTCACTTTTAAAGGTGCATCTCTACGACCTTGTTTTGTAGTAATAACTACAACTCCGTTTAATGATCTTGAACCATAAATAGAAGTTGCTGAGGCATCTTTTAAAATCTCAATATTTTGAATATCATTTGCATTTAAACCAGCAATAGACGAACTCAATAATGTCTCTGAATTACCAGACGCTAAATCTGCAAATGTCAAATTGATAATATCTTCCTGAACAACACCATCAATTACCCATAGCGGTTTTGTATCTCCAAAAATAGAAGAAGATCCACGAACTGTAATTTTTGGAGCTGTACCAAATGTTCCTGTAATGTTTTGTACTGTTACACCGGCAGCTTTACCTTCAATCATTCTGCTCACATCTACAACCCCGTCTACTTTTAATTCTGCTCCCGAAATTTTACTGATTGCTCCTGTAAAAGTTCTTTTTGATGTTTTTTCGTAACCTGTTGTAACTATCACTTCTTTCAGGTTTTGGCCTGATTCGTTCAAAATTACTGTAGGCGAAGTATTTTCAATACCAATTTCTTTAGTTTCCATTCCAACATAAGAAATTACTAAAGCAGTACTATTTGCAGGCATTTCGATAGAAAAATTTCCGTCAAAATCTGTTAATACAGCAATTTTAGTTCCTTTAGCCATAACTGTTGCGCCAGGAAGCGGCACACCAGACGGATCAGTAACTTTTCCTTTAATGATAGGCCCTGCCATTAGCACATCAAATAAAGAATTATTACTATCTAAGTTCGAAAAAGGTTCTAATGAATTGTCCTTCTGTAAAATAATCTGATTACTTACCTCAGAGAAAGTAATATTAAAGGGTTTTAAAATTCGATTAAGTACACTAGACAAAACTTCCTGATTGGCCTCAATTGTAACTTTTGGTTCAATTGCGGCAATCTTGAATTGTACGAAAACTTTACATGTGCAGATTTTTGCAATTTAGATAAAGCATTATCTAAAGTTAAATCTGAAACAGTAATCGTAACTTTTGTATCTAGTTTTCTTTGTCCATTTACACTGTTCGCCATTGTAACACTTGAAAATACAAGTGCTAAGACAAACTGAAATAGCGTTATTTTCATGATTCGGTGGAGTAATCGTTGTTTAACAACTGGTTTTTTCATAATTTTGGTTTGTTTTGATTAATACTGTTCGAGTGTATTTTAAGAAACACTATGAATTACTTTTTACAGAAAGCAATTCAATTAATTTAAGTGTCGATAATGTTACAGCATTTCGGCACTTTTTTTATGTATTTTATTCTTACATAGGCATTTATGAATTTTTAGTTTAAGGGGTTTTAATTAAATTTCTTGAATAATATTTTTTAGTTACAGCCTTTTGATGTTATGGTAATTTGATTTCCATTCATTTCAAAACTCGTATCGTTACCAATGCTTTTACAAATAATTTTAAGTTTCTCCGGCAGTGGCTGATCGCTAAGTGATGTGGTCAAATGGCAATCATTTAATTTATCTTTAGGATAATCAATATCAACTAAATAAGCTTGTTCTATAGTTTCGAAAATTTGAGCAATCGGAATATCGTTAAACTCAAAACTTAATTGTTCGATATTTCCAACACTACGAACCAAAGCTTCATCTTTTGTAATATTGGTTATTTTATTAAAAACCAAATCTTTACGAATAAACCGAAGTGCCTGATTTGGAAGAAGTACGACTTCATGATCTGTAGCATTCGAAATTAAACTATTGGATTTTACCCTTACTTTACCGGTGCGAACAAGAACTTCAACATTTTGCTGGTCCTGATAAGCTTTAATTCTAAAACTAGTACCAACAACTCTTGTTACAATTTCGTTTGCGTAAACAAAAAAAGGCTTTTGGGATTTTTACTAATTTCAAAGAAACCTTCGCCGGATAAATAGACCTTTCTTTCATTTCCGGTAAAGATTTTAGGATAACTTAATTTACTTTTTGGCTGTAATAAAACCGAACTTCCATCAGATAATGTGATAGTTTGAGTAATGTCCGAATTATTGGTTTGCTCAACTAATCCCTCATTATTTTCTTCTATCAATTCATTATAGGTGACAACAGTATTGTTGATCAAGCTATTATTTCTAAAAGCCAAAACTGATGATAGTGAAATGATTAAAAGAGCTGCAACGCCACTTAACCAATATTTTCTCAGATAGAAAATTTTTGATCTCGTATTATTAAAATCTTCTTTTTCTTCGATTTTTTTCCAGGTAGATTCCAATGCTTCATGAATCTCATTTTGAGACAGATTAACATCGGTAACTTTCATTGCTAACAATAAAAGTCTTGCATCTTCAACTAATTTGGCTCGTTGACGATTTTCTAAAGTCCATTCCTCCCAGCCTTGTTCATCAATTTTAGATAAAATCCACAATTGAAATGACTGATCAGCTAAAAGATCTTCGATTTCGGTATAAGTATTACGTTTTTGCATCTTAGAATTAGGGTTACAAAAACATAGAGGACACTTTTCTTATTACATACTCACTTAATTATGATTTTTTTTAAGTTTTTTTTAAGAAATTCAAAAAAGGACTGAAGATAGCAGTAAAATATAGGACAAATTGCCTTTCCATTCCTTACGAAGGCTCAATAATCCGCGGTATAATAAGTTATTTGCCGATTGATAATTAACATCTAATAATTCTGCAATTTGTTCTACAACAAATCCCTGATGATATCGCAGATATAAAGCTTCTTTTTGACGAGGGGGCAAATCGTTAAGTAATTTATTCAAATATAAAACACGTTCTGCAGTCACTTCATCTTCAACGAGTTCATTTTCTATAGAAAAGTCAAAAAGAAATTCGATCGCTTCTGTCGAAGTTGTTTTGCGAAAAATATGATCTCTTTGAAATAAACGGGCAATTCTTTTTCTTACGCTCGATAATAAATACGCCTTTACAACAACATTTTCCTGCAATGTAGTTCTATATACCCAGACATCTGCAAAAACATCCTGTACGCAATCCTGCACCTTTTCTTCAAAAGGAGAAAGAGAATTTCCATAACTAACTAAATCCTTATAATATCTTTCAAAAAGTTGAGAAAAAGATTTTTCATCACCGGCTTTTAAATTACTCCAAAGAGTATTATCATCTAAAAACTTATTGTTTAAAGTTTGGCTTTTCATATTTATCGGGCGTGGGAATTATCAAAACAGGCTTTTCTTAATACAAACAGAATAGTATTTTAACATTATTCTTTCGTATTGTTCGATAAATATATAAAAGCAAAAATATAAAAGCAATTTATTTACAAAAAAGGAGCGGTTTCTTAATCTAGAAACCGCTCCTTACCTTTGACTATATCAGGATTCTTAAATAAATGTTAAAAAATATTTTTATTTGAAGAACCTTACAATTGTGAGATTTTACAGATAGTTCTATAAGTTTATTCCTTAATAAATTTTGCAACAGAAGACCCTCTGTCTGTTTTAATTTTCAATAAATAATTTCCTGCTCTCAATCTTGAAACATCAATGGTAGAAACGTTTTTACCATTTGGAACAGCAATTATCAATTGTCCTAATACATCATAAATTGAAATCGAATTTATTTCAATATTATTTTTTAAGGAAATATTCAAAACGTCTTTTGCAGGATTTGGATATATATTAAAATAATTAGAAAAATCGAAATCCTTAGTACCAAGAGTTTTGAATGTAGAAGTTGCTTTATTAGTTAAGATTGGAAAATTATAATCAAAATAAATATTTGCCTCATTTGTAAACGAATTGCCTACGGATAATGTTGGCAATGTTTTAATTTTAAAAGCAATATAACCATCATTATGAGCATCGTCGTATGGAAGTTTTATTTTTTCGAAGATGAATTCTACTTTATTTCCATCAGAAATTTTAGTGGTGTACGAATGACTTGAACTTGTGGGAACCAAAGTTGCAATATCAAATTTTGATAAATCGATCATGTCTTTTACAACAATATTTTCTGCCGGATAATTTCCGGTATTTTCAAAACGTATTAAATAATGAACATACTCTCCAATTAATTCTGGTTTAATCACATTTCCTTCAAGACACGTTTTATCATTTGGATCATAAGAACCTACAACTGTTTGGTTTAACTCAAAAGTATTATCCGTTTCTATTTCATCTGCAATAGCAGAATTTATTTTAGCAGTGTATCTTAAAATATCATTATTATTTACTGCAGGAGTTTGTGTTGGAGTATTTACTTTTAAGACAATTTCAATTTCCTTAGACTCAAAAGGTTTTAAATTTGTAAAATCCCAGGCAATAGCCCCAGTTGTCTGACTGGAAAAAGTAACATTAGTAGAAACAAAATTCAAAGTAGAATCGTCAAAAGCAAGATTTACTGAACCAGATTGCGTTAAATTTCCTTTATTTTTATAAATGATTTTGTACTTAGCATCAAAACCAGGTCTTGCTGGTTGAATTGGTAATATATTAATTTCCAAATCTTTATGAGAACCATTAGGTACTAAACAGAAATCCTGGGCAAAAGGACTCGCCATCGATGGAAAAATTACATTTACAAAACTTGGTGAAACCGTAAAATAATCAGGATTTTCTAATATTGGCGTTACTTTATAACTTCCCTCTGAAACGGGAATTAAGTAGTTGCCTGTTGAATTATTAATAATACTTTCGTTTTTAATCGTATCATCTATAACAAATTTAAGGTTGGAAGCTGGAATATCTAAAGCATCGCAGCCATTATTATTACTGTCTATTCTAATATTTCCCTGAATAACATAGTTTGTTCCTCCTGGCTTAAATGAACAATAAGAGTTTACATGACAATCTGTATATCCATATTTACTAATAGATTTTTCAATATCCTGGATTTTATTATCATTTACACAAATATATTTTAAAGTCGGATTGTTTAAAAATACAGCTTCAAAGTCATTACTGTTTTTTAAATTAATAAACTCAAATTGATTATCATTTAAATTATAATCGCACATAGTAGTAAACATAGCACTTCCATCTGCATATTCATAGATATATGTCCCCGGCCCCATAAAACCATCCTGTGGAGTGTAAATAACAGTCGAAAAATCTAAATTTGTTAACTTATTGTTTGTACAATCGAATGTTATAATATTTAGCAATCCAGTTAAATCAATACTTTCAACAGTATTATTTTTGAATGAAAGCATTTGTAATTTCTTTAGTCCCAAAACATTCAGTTTTGTCAACAAATTATTATCACATTCCAATAATCCAAGATTACTAAGACCAGTAAGATCTAAGTCAGTAATTTGATTATTAGTACAATAGAAATCTCTTAAATTGGTAAGTGCAGAAACATTTAATGTAGAAAATTGATTATAATTACAATTTAAGGAAATAAGATTACTTAAACCTGACAGGTCTAAATTGGTTAATTTATTCTTTCCACAAGCTAAAATCGTTAATTTACTTAAACCTGTTAAATCAATTTTAGTTAATTCGTTACTCGTGCAATAAAAAGCGGTTAAATTATTTAGTCCCAACAAATTTATATCGGCGAATTTATTGGCAGAACACGAAAGCTTACTTAAATTCGTCAAACCCGTTAAGTCAATAGTTGTCAATTGATTAGTATCTACATATAACTCTGTTAAATTGGCTAAATTTTTTACATTGATACTAGTCAAAATATTATTTTTGCAATAGAAAAAATTCAGTTTTCCTGCACCGGTAACATCTAAATTGGTAAATTTATTATTATTGCAATAAAGCATTTTTAAATTATTTAAACCAGTAATATTTAAAGACGTCAATAAATTTTCAGAACAAAATAAAGATTCAAGGCTTGTTGACGATGAAACATCCAGGCTTGTCAATTTATTTCCTCTAAGATCTAAGCTTTTAATTTTACTTAGCCCCGTTCCTGTAAATGATGTAAATTTATTTTCAGAAAAATTAAGAGATTCCAATAAGGCAAGTCCATTTACATTTAAACTAGTTAATTCGTTTCTCCAGCATAATAATTCAGTAAGGCTTTTTAAATTACTTGCATCTAGTGTTGTCAGTTTATTTGAGCCACAATCCAGATACTTTAATTTAGTTAAATTACTCACATCCAAAGAAGTAAACTTATTAGAACTACAATCTAACCAGGTAAGATTAGGTACACCACTAAGATCTATTGTTACTGTAGAGAAACTCACCTTACAATTTAAACGCTGCAATGCAGGCAAATTTTTAATTTCGAATGTGCTAAGAGTATTAAATTGACAATCAATATTATTGAGCTTAGACAAACCTGATAATTTTAATGAAGTTAAAACATTAGAAGCACAAATTACATAATAAAGATTCTTTGAAGAAGTCAAATCCAATTCTGTCAATTTATTGTATTCGCAATTTATTGCCTCCAATTTACTTAATCCGGCCACTTCTATGCTTGTGAGCCTATTACCATCACAAAATAAAGCAATAAGTTCAGTTAAACCACCTATTTCTAAAGAAGTAAGTAAATTACGATCGCATCTTAAAATTTCTAATTTTGATAAATTTGTAACATTTAGATTTGTCAATGAATTAGAACCACATTGCAATGATTTTAAATTACTGAAATTTGAGATTCCTTCTAAAGAGCTTAATTGTGAATTAGTAAGTGTTAAATATCCAACTTTAGACGCTTCAGAAACCTCTATTTCTTTATTATCATTAGTATCAATTTTCATGCTTAAACCATTGACATCTGATGCAATTTGATTTGATGTACTAGCAAGAAGCAATTTTGCCTTAAAATTAGCATCAGGAATATTAATTATCTGAGCATTAATAGAAGAAAAAAGCATAAAGCCAGTAATAATAAGTAGTTTTTTATCATATTTTTGGTTTGTTTTTGGATGCTAAATATATGACGCTCAAAATTTAAATCCTAACACTTAATAAAAAAAGCCTTACTAAATAAATAGCAAGGCTTTTCGTGAAATTTTATTTTAAACAGCTTTTAGAAAGCTACATTCCATCTTGGTAATTTTGCATTTTCATCTAAGAAATTTTGTAAAACCTGTCCTTCAACTGCAGTTGGAATTGCTTTTACATCTGCATTAAAAGTTTCGTACCAAACCACTTCAAGAGCTTCAATACTTTCTAATTTCATTTGTGCAGGCCATGAATATTTTCTTCCTGTTTTTGCAAATTGGTGTCCGTTTACGATTTTATCGTATAAACCTCCATTTTTGCTTTTCAAAGTCCCGTCGTTTTGAACAGTTCCTGTAGAAGCAACCATTATTAATTCTTTCGCATCACCTTCAACAGCATATACAACAAAAATTCCTGCACCACCTTCGGGAGCATTACAAACTTGTTCTAAACTATCTTCGATTGTAAAAGTAAAACTGTTGCTTACTTTAAACTTTTTTAATTCTTTGTACATATTTCTTTTTTAAGCTTCTGAGGTTCTAAGAAACTGAGTTGCTAAGTTTTTAATTTATTCCTCTACATTTTAAAAATGTAAAAAAGTCTCAACAAATATTGAGACTTTTTTGGAATTTGTTATTTAAAACATTGGAGATTAACCCAATACTTCTTTTACTTTTTTACCAATTTCAGCTGGTGAATCAACAACGTGAATTCCGTTGTCTCTCATAATTTGTTTTTTAGCAGCAGCTGTATCATCAGAACCACCAACAATAGCACCTGCATGACCCATTGTTCTACCAGCAGGAGCAGTTTCTCCGGCGATAAAACCAACAACCGGTTTACGGTTACCATCAGCTCTAACCCATTTAGCAGCATCAGCTTCTAATTGACCACCAATTTCACCAATCATAATGATGATTTCAGTTTCTGGATCGTTCATTAATAATTCAACAGCTTCTTTAGTTGTAGTTCCAATAATTGGATCTCCACCAATACCGATAGCTGTAGTAATTCCTAAACCTTGTTTTACAACCTGATCTGCAGCTTCGTAAGTTAAAGTTCCTGATTTAGAAACGATACCAACAGTTCCTTTTTTGAAAACAAAACCTGGCATAATACCAACTTTAGCTTCACCCGGAGTAATAACTCCCGGACAGTTTGGCCCGATTAATCTAGAATTTCTTTCTTTAACATAATTATTTGCTTTAATCATATCTGCTACAGGAATTCCTTCTGTAATAGCAATAATTACTTTAATTCCAGCGTCAGCAGCTTCCATAATTGCATCAGCAGCAAAAGCCGGCGGTACAAAAATGATAGATGTATCAGCTCCAGCTTGATCTACAGCATCTTTTACTGTATTAAAAACCGGACGATCTAAATGGCTAGTTCCTCCTTTTCCCGGAGTAACACCACCAACAACATTAGTACCGTACTCAATCATTTGAGAAGCATGGAAAGTTCCTTCGCTTCCTGTAAATCCTTGAACAATTATTTTGGAATCTTTATTAACTAAAACACTCATGATATATATTTTATGTAGTTTTTAAAATTGTGTTGCAAAAATAAGGTTTTGTAATCTATTTTAACCTTTTTGTCGTCAAAAAAATTAAGAAAATTGACTCATTTGATAACCGCGATAAAGTTTGTCATCTTTAATTTGCCAAATTGTAGCAAAATGAGCTAATAACATTTCTTCTCGTGGGTTTTCAATCGTTTTCACGAAATGTGAGTAACGTATTGAAACTAAATCATCTTCGGCAATTATATGGCTAATTCTCACCTTAGATCGCACATAAGCACGACTTAATTCATTGGCCATTGCGAGCATCGAATCATAATCCATCTCAATCAATCCTTTGGTACTATTCCAATCCAACTTTACATCGGGATGCAAATAAGTTTTCATGATTTCGCTATCAATTAAGGCATCCGACTTATAAAATTTTTGAACAAATTCTTTTATAGACATATTACTTCAATTTACTTAGAATTTCAGGAATCTTTTTGATATTGGCTAATTGTTTTAACTTTTCTCTTGATTCTTCTATTGGAGTTCCAAAATAAGATTTTCCGCCTTCAACAGATTTAGTAACACCTGTTTGCCCCATAATAACAGCCTTCGCTCCTATTGTAATACCGCTTGTGGTACCAACTTGTCCCCAAATAGTTACTTCGTCTTCAATAACAACGCAACCAGCAATACCGGTTTGTGAAGCAATTAAACATTTTTTACCGATAACTGTATCATGACCAACATGTACCTGATTATCAAGCTTAGTTCCCTCTCCAATTGTTGTATCACCTGTTACACCTTTGTCTATGGTACAAAGTGCACCAATGCCAACATTATTTTCGATCACTACTCTACCACCAGAAATTAACTGATCAAAACCATCCGGACGTTTTTTATAATAAAAAGCATCAGCGCCTAAAATAGTTCCTGCGTGAATAATCACATTATCGCCAATTACAGTATGATCGTAGATAGTAACATTTGGATGTATTATACAGTTTTTTCCAATTGTTACATTGTTTCCAACAAAACAATTAGGCTGAATTACAGTTCCTTCTCCAATATTTGCAGAAAGAGCAATCGAGACAGTTGTTGCCTGAAAAGGTCTAAAATGTTTGGTTAGGGTATTGAAATCTCTGAAAGGATCATCAGAAATCAAAAGTGCTTTACCTTCAGGACAATCTACTTTTTTATTAATTAAAACAATAGTCGCTGCAGATTGTAAAGCTTTATCATAATATTTTGGATGGTCAACAAAAACAATATCGCCTGGTTCGACAACATGTATTTCGTTCATACCTAAAACCGGAAAGTCTTGGTCTCCTATAAATTCGCAGTCAAGCAAATTTGCAATTTCTCGTAAAGAGTGAACTTTTGGAAATTTCATATTTTATAATTAGAAAATTTGTCAATTAGAGAATGTGTCAATTAAGAAATGTGTCAATTAGAAAACAAAATTATTCAATTTTCTGCTGCTGCATCAATTTTCTAATTGACTCATTGACAAATTATCTAATTAAAAAACTACTCTTTTACACGCTCCATGTAAGAACCTGAAGCTGTATCAATTTTAATTTTATCACCTTCGTTGATGAATAAAGGAACATTTACAGTTGCTCCTGTTTCTACCGTAGCAGATTTTGTTGCATTTGTAGCAGTATTTCCTTTTACTCCTGGCTCAGCATAAGTAACTTCAAGAACTACAGAAGATGGCATATCTACAGATAAAGGCAAATCAGTTTCAGTGTTAACCTGAACCATTACACTTGTACCTTCTTTTAACAATCCCGGAGCATCCAGAATATTTTTATTCAAAGAAATTTGCTCATAAGATTCTGTATTCATAAAATGAAACTCATCTCCTTCAGCATATAAAAACTGGTAATTATGTGTTTCTACACGCACATCGTCAATTTTGTGTCCTGCAGAAAATGTATTATCTAATACTCTTCCTGTAGTTAAACTTCTTAATTTTGTTCTTACGAAAGCTGGTCCTTTTCCAGGTTTTACGTGAAGAAATTCAACAATTTTATAAATATCATGATTGAATTTAATACACAATCCGTTTCTAATATCTGATGTAGATGCCATTTGTTTTTATTTTATTTAGTATTTTGTTTAATCGTTTAATCGTTTATCTGTTTTCGACTTAACGAATTAACAAATAAACGATTAAACTTTTATTTAATAGTTTCCTGAATAACCTTTCATGATTCCTCTGGATGAATTTCTGATAAAATCTAAAATTTCATCTCTCTCAGGAGTAGCTTCCATTTCTGCTTCAATAATACTTAAAGCCTGAGTTGTATTGTAATTTTTTTGGTATAAAATTCTGTAAATCTCCTGAATTTCTCTGATTTTTTCAGTACTAAATCCTCTTCTTCTTAAACCAACCGAATTGATACCAACATAAGACAATGGCTCTTTTGCTGCTTTTGTATATGGCGGAACATCTTTTCTAACCAAAGATCCACCAGAAATCATAGCATGATCGCCAATATGAATAAATTGGTGAATCGCTGCCAAACCTCCAATTACGGCATGATTTCCTACCACAACGTGACCTGCAAGAGCAACTCCGTTTACAATAATAGCATTGTTTCCAATCTCGCAATCATGCGCAATGTGTGCATAAGCCATTACTAAACAATTGTTTCCCAGAATAGTTTGTCCTGAAGCAACTGTACCTCTATTTATAGTAACACATTCTCTAATAGTACAATTGTCGCCAATTATAGCAAGAGAATCTTCGCCACCAAATTTTAAATCTTGTGGAACCGCAGAAATTACCGCTCCTGGAAAAATATTGCAATTTTTACCAATTCGAGCGCCTTCCATAATGGTCACATTTGAACCAATCCAAGTACCATCACCAATAACAACATTATTGTGAATTGTTGTAAAAGGCTCAATTACAACGTTTTTAGCGATTTTAGCGCCAGGATGAACATATGCTAATGGTTGATTCATCTGTATCTTTTATATTTTATTAAAATAATCTAATTTGGGCAACAAACGTAAACAATAAATTTGATTAAATTATTATTGTTTTTTTACAATTTGTGCCATTAATTCTGCCTCGGTAACTAATTTACCATTTGCGTAAGCATTTGCCTGCATATGACAGATTCCTCTACGAATAGGAGAAATCAATTCGCATTTGAAAATTAATGTATCTCCAGGCAATACTTTATGTTTAAATTTAACATTGTCAATTTTCATAAAGTACGTTAAATAATTCTCAGGATCCGGAACTGTGCTTAAAACCAAAATTCCTCCTGTTTGAGCCATCGCTTCAACAATTAAAACTCCTGGCATTACCGGAGCTTCCGGGAAATGTCCTACGAAGAAATTTTCATTCATCGTAACATTCTTCAAACCAACTACATGGCGATCAGACATTTCGATAATTCTGTCAATCAACAAAAACGGTGGACGGTGTGGTAACATCGCCATGATTTTGTGAATATCCATTAACGGCTCTTTATTTAAATCATAAACAGGAACATGATTTCTTTGTTCGATTTTTATGATTTTGCCAATTTTTTTAGCAAACTGAGTATTTACGTAATGCCCTGGTTTATTAGCAATAATTTTTCCCTGAATTCTAACTCCAATTAAAGCTAAATCTCCCACAACATCTAATAATTTATGACGTGCAGCTTCGTTTGGATAGTGTAACGTAAGGTTGTCTAAAACACCATTTGGTTTTACCGAAATTTTATCTTTGCCAAATGCTTTCTTTAGATTTTCCATTGTAGACTCAGATATTTCTTTATCTACATAAACAATAGCATTGTTTAAATCTCCACCTTTAATTAATCCGTGCTCCAATAAAGATTCTAATTCATGGAGAAAACTAAAAGTTCTTGAATTTGCAATTTCATCTTTAAAATCGGCAATGCTTTTCATTGTTGCGTTTTGCGTACCTAAAACTTTAGTACCAAAATCAACCATTGCAGTAACCTGATAGTCGTCGCTTGGCATTACCAAAATCTCGCTGCCAGTAGCTTCATCAGTAAAAGAAATAACTTCTTTTACCACATAAACATTACGTTTAGCATCTTGTTCTTCGATACCGGCATTTTCTATAGCTTCAACAAAATATTTTGAAGAACCATCCATAATTGGTAGTTCAGAAGCATTTAATTCTATGATAACATTATCCAAATCACATCCAACTAATGCAGCCAGAACATGTTCCGGAGTTTGAATTTTTACACCTAATTTTTCTAAATTTGTACCTCTTTGTGTATTAACAACATAATTAGCATCAGCCTCAATCACTGGTTGTCCTTGCAAATCTACTCTTACAAAAGTGAAACCATTATTAATTGGAGCTGGTTTAAAAGTCATTGTAACTTCTTTTCCAGTGTGTAATCCAACTCCTGTTAGCGAAATTTCATTTTTGATGGTCTTCTGTTTAACCATTATTTCCATTTTTTGGGTTTATTATTTGTTTTTTTAATTCGTCCAGTTCGGCGACAATTTTAGGTAAGTTCTTGAAATGAACGTATGATTTGTTAAAATCACCATATCCAAGCGATGGAGAACCTTGCAAAATCTCATCATCTTTGATGTTTCTTGCAACTCCCGACTGCGCCTGAAGTCTTACATTATTACCTATTATTAAGTGGCCTGCGATACCAACCTGCCCGCCAATCATACAGTTTTCGCCAATTTTTGTAGAACCCGCAACGCCTGATTGAGCAGCAATTACAGTGTTTTTACCTATTTCTACATTATGGGCAATCTGAATTTGATTGTCTAATTTAACTCCTTTTCTAATAATCGTAGAACCCAGAGTTGCTCTGTCTATTGTAGTATTGGCACCAATATCTACATTATCTTCAATAATAACATTACCAATTTGTGGTACTTTACTATATACACCTTCTTCATTTGGTACAAAACCAAAACCATCTGCACCTATAATAGTTCCTGAATGTATGGTGCAATTATTGCCAATTACGGTTTCAGAATATATTTTAGCCCCGGCAAAAATATACACATTATCGCCAATAACAACGTTATCACCAATAAAACTGTTTGGATATATTTTTACATTATCACCCAAAACTACATTCTGACCTACATAACTAAAGCTTCCTAAGTATAGATTTTCTCCATATTTAGTCCCCTCAGATATAAAAGAGTGAGCTTCAATTCCATTTTTATTCAATTTTACCTGATTATAAAAATGCAAAAGTTTAGAAAAAGACGCATATGCATCCTCCACTTTTATTAAAGTTGTAGTGATTTCGGCTTCGGGTACAAAGCTGTCGTTAACAATAGTTACGCTCGCTTTTGTAGTATATATGTAGTTGATATATTTCGGGTTAGCCAAAAAAGTAAGCGATCCTTCCTCGCCTTCTTCAATCTTAGAAAGTCGAGAAACTTCTGCATTGGGATTCCCAACAACTTCTCCTTCTAAAATTCCTGCTATTTGTTCTGCTGTAAATTTCATCGCGACAAAAATATAAAAAATAGATTTTAAATGTTAATTTTAGATAAGTTGTTTTGGAAAACAGATGTAATATTTTGTGACCAACTTAGATAACGATTTCAAATTCAACTGATCAGAGGCTTCAACAACGTCTTCAATTGTTTTATCTTTTTTCAAAATTCGTATCGGTTCTGCCTCTTTACTGTATGCCTGGTTTTTTATTTTACCTCTAAAAATAAAATATCCGGCATCTACAGCCGAAATATGATGTTCTTCTGCAAACTCTTCTTTCAAAGATTGGGATTCTTCCATCGGAATCTTTTCCGCGCTCAACTTTATCTTCAATAAATCTCTGTTAATGATCATTTTACTTAATGTAGAAAGTATAAAATCATCTTGTTTTTGCCAGGCTTTTAAAGCGCTAATAATATCAAAATCATCTAATTGAGAAAATAAATCCAATTTTTCAGCATCAAAATTCTCTAATGTAATTTTGTTTTTCATGAAATACAAAAGAGGTTCACTGCAAGGCAAATTCACTCCTTTTAATGTAAGTTCTTTGGCTCTTTTTAAAACCTTCATCAAAATTAATTCGGCAACCAGACTAGTTTTATGCAAATATGCCTGCCAATACATTAATCGTCTTGAAAGCAGAAATTTTTCAACAGAATAAATTCCCTTTTCTTCAATAACCAAAACGCCATCAACAACATTCATCATCTGAATCAAACGCTCAGAATTTACGTTTCCTTCTGCAACTCCGGTATAAAAACTATCACGTTTAAGATAATCCATTCGATCCATATCTAACTGACTTGAAATCAGTTGTAACATAAATTTTCTATGATATTGACCTTTAAAAACCTGAATTGCTAAACTCAATTTACCATCAAATTCATCATTTAACTGATTCATGAATAATAAAGAAATAGCTTCGTGATTTACATCCTCTACAATACTTTTTTCCATGGCGTGCGAAAATGGTCCATGTCCAATATCATGCAGCAAAATAGCAATCAGCAAAGCGCATTCTTCCTCCTGAGAAATTGCAACTCCTTTAAATCGAAGTGTTTCAATAGCTTTTTGCATCAAATGCATACACCCTAAAGCATGATGAAAACGGGTATGGTTGGCTCCCGGATATACCAAATAAGACAATCCCATTTGCGAAATACGTCGCAAACGCTGAAAATACGGATGCTGAATTAAATCGTAAATAAGTTCGTTTGGGATGGAAATAAACCCGTAAATGGGGTCATTAAATATTTTTAATTTATTTATGTGGGTCACTATTTGGTTATTTTTTGGTCAACAAATATAAGTAATTAAGTATAAACAGCTTTGAGTTTTTAACTTAAAAAAATGCGATTTCACCTTATTAATTTCCTTAATTAAAATAGATCTAAAATTAATTTTGAAAAAAAACTGAATTTGTTATTCTGAATTTTATACTATTTTTAATACTTTTTAAGTTCTATACCTTTAAATTGCATTAAAATTAATTTGTTTATGGATAAGATTAAAATACTTTGGGTTGATGATGAAATCGATCTTTTAAAGCCACATATATTATTTCTGGAAAAGAAAAACTACAAAGTAACAACTTGTAATAACGGCCTGGATGCCATAGCTTTATTTGATGAAGACAATTATGATATTGTTTTTTTGGATGAAAATATGCCTGGAATGAGCGGCTTGGAAACCCTTTCTGAAATGAAAGAAAAAAAGTCGGCCATCCCAATGATTATGATCACCAAGAGTGAGGAAGAATATATAATGGAAGAAGCAATTGGTTCTAAAATTGCTGATTATTTGATAAAACCGGTAAATCCAAATCAGATTTTATTGAGTTTAAAGAAAAATCTGGACCACTCGAGGTTAATTTCAGAGAAAACTACTTTAGATTATCAAAAAGAATTTAGAAAAATTTCGATGGAATTGGCCATGGTTAATTCTTATGAAGATTGGGTAGAATTATACAAAAAATTGATTTTTGGGAATTAGAACTTGAAAATATTAACGATCAGGGAATGATTGAAATCCTTGAATCACAGAAAGTTGAAGCCAATTCTCAATTCGGAAAATATATTGAAAGAAATTATGAAGATTGGTTCGAACCAAAAGCCGACAGGCCAATCCAATCTGATAACTTATTTAAAGAACTGGTTGTTCCTGAAATTAAAAAGAAAGACAGACCTGTTTTATTTGTTGTAATTGATAATTTACGTTACGATCAATGGAAATCTTTTGAAACCGTGGTTGCTAATTATTACAAGTTAGAAAAAGAAGTTCCCTATTTCTCCATACTTCCAACTGCTACCCAATATGCCAGAAACTCGATTTTCTCAGGTTTAATGCCTGTTGAAATGGAGAAAAAATTTCCTGAATATTGGAAAAATGATGTTGAAGACGGAGGAAAAAACCTTTATGAAGCCGAATTTTTATCGGCACAATTAAAACGTTTAGGTTTAAATATAAAAGAAGATTATTTTAAGATCACCAATTATGCAGGTGGTAAAAAATTAGCCGAAAACTTTAAAGCCCTAAAAGGCAATGATTTGGTAACTGTAGTTTACAATTTTGTAGATATGTTATCGCACGCCAAAACAGAAATGGATGTTGTAAAAGAGCTCGCTTCTGATGATAAAGCCTATCGTTCGTTGACATTGAGCTGGTTTAAAAACTCACCATTATTAGAAATTATTCAACAAGCTCAACTTTTGGGTTTCAAATTAATACTGACTACAGATCACGGAACGATTAATGTAAAAAACCCTTCGAAAGTTGTTGGAGATAAAAATACAAGTTTAAATTTGCGTTATAAAACAGGTCGTAGTTTAACTTACGAACAAAAAGATGTATATGTGGTAAAAGAACCTAAAAAAATTGGTTTGCCAGCGATAAACATGAGCAGTTCGTTTATTTTTGCCAAAAATGATTTGTTTCTGGCGTATGTAAACAACTATAATCATTATGTAAGTTATTATAAAAACACATATCAGCATGGCGGAATTTCGTTAGAAGAAATGATTATTCCGTTTTTGGTATTCAACCCAAAATAAAAATATAGCTACGAATTTCACTAATTTTTCACGAATTGTTTTTTTTTATTTCAATGTGAAAAATTTGCGAAAATTAGTGAAATTCGTGGCAAAAAATACTAATTATAAGCAATGAATATCGTTTTTTCATTAGATCAGATTCAAGAAGTAGCAGAGCAGATTTTAGCTCAAAATCCTAAAAAAATCATTCTTTTTAACGGAGAAATGGGTGTTGGAAAAACTACTTTTATCAAACAATTATGCAAAAGTTTAGGAGTTGAAGATGCCACAAGCAGCCCGACTTTCTCTTTGGTTAATGAGTACTATACCTTTAATAATGACATAGTGTATCATTTTGATTTTTACAGATTAAACAAAGAAACCGAAGCGCTTGATATGGGAGTTGATGATTACTTATATTCAGGAAACTGGTGTTTTATTGAATGGTCTGAAAAAATTGCAAATCTAATTCCTGAGGAACATTCTACAGTTACAATTGAATTGTTGACTGATGGGAAACGTAAGCTCGAATTAGTTTAAAAGTTATTCCACAGAGATTCACGAAGTTTTCGCAGAGAAACACAAAAGATTTCTTTAAAAAACTTTGCGAATCTTTGTGCAAACTTCGTGAATCTCTGTGAAACAATATATCTTAAAATGGAAAAAATAATTCCTTAATATTAGCTTTTAGTATTAGCAGAAAATTTGCACTAATTTTAAAACTTTTTACGTAATTTGTACCTCTAATTTTTCGCACAACCCATGTCAATAACCTTAACTCCATTTACGAAACAACAATTGTTGCCACAAGAAGAAAAGCTTGAAGTTGGCCGATTTAAAAGAGAACTTTTCATAGGAATACCGAAGGAAACTAGTTATCAGGAACGTCGTATTTGCCTGACACCAGACGCAGTAAATTCGTTAACATACGAAGGACACCGCGTTATGATCGAGTCAGGAGCCGGAGAAAGTTCAAGCTATTCTGACAAAGAGTATAGCGACGCAGGCGCGGAAGTAACAAAAGACACTAAAAAAGTTTTTGGCTGCCCAATGTTGCTTAAAGTTGAGCCGCCTACTCTGGCTGAAATCAAAATGATTAATCCCGAAACGATTATAATTTCGGCTATTCAGTTAAAAACCAAAAAGAAAGAATACTTTGAAGCGTTAGCGCAGAAAAAAATAACAGCACTTGCATTTGAATATATCAAAGATGAAGACGGTTCTTACCCGGCCGTAAAATCTTTAAGCGAAATTGCAGGAACAGCTTCTATCCTAATTGCATCAGAATTAATGATTACAGATGAGTTTGGAAAAGGGCTTTTATTCGGAAATATTACCGGCGTTCCTCCTACCGAAGTTGTAATTTTAGGTGCCGGAACGGTTGGCGAGTTTGCAGCAAAAACCGCAATTGGTCTTGGTGCAAACGTAAAAGTTTTTGATAATTCGATTACAAAATTACGTCGTTTACAAAATAATTTGAATCAAAGAATTTTTACTTCTACAGTTCAGCAAAAAGCACTATTAAAAGCTTTAAGACGTTGCGATGTTGCTATTGGTGCAATGCGCGGTAAAGAACGCTGCCCGATTATTGTTACAGAAACAATGGTAGAGCATATGAAAAAAGGTGCCGTAATTGTAGACGTTAGTATTGATACTGGTGGCTGTTTTGAAACTTCGGAAGTTACTACACACGAAAAACCAACTTTTATAAAGAGTAATGTTTTGCATTATTGCGTGCCAAATATCCCGTCAAGATATTCCAAAACTGCTTCATTATCAATAAGTAACATCTTAACTCCTTACTTACTTCAAATTGCCGAAGAGGGCGGTTTAGAAAGTTCGATCAGATGCAATAAAGGACTTAAAAACGGGGTTTACTTATACCACGGAATCCTAACAAATAAAGCAATTGGCGAATGGTTTGATTTACCGGATAACGATATTAATTTACTTGTATTTTAAAAGAACTTTAATGTACCTTTGCCAAAAAATTTACTCATGAAGTTCGTACATCGTTTTGCTTATTATTTAATTGGTCTTATTATGGGATGCTTTTTTGTAGCCCTTGTTTTTAGCGGAAAAGATACCCGTTGCAATTATTTTCCAAATGCCAGAGTTTTAAATAACTTAAGAACCAAACCTTTTCAATATTCTGATAAAGCAATTCAAACTTTGAACGAAAAATGGGTTGATACCGCAGATGTAAAAAACACATTGACTTACGGAGATGTTGATTTTGACCAAAGTAATGTGCCGCTAAAAAAAGGAAAACTTTACATTATAGAAGGAAAAACAGTTAAGAATCAAGAAATTATTTTAAAAGTAATTAACTACGAAAACAAAGCTGTTTTAGACGAGATTGTTAAAAAGTAAAAAAGAAAGCCAGTTAATTATAACTGGCTTTCTTTTTTACTTTTCTTTTATAATAGTTTTCACATCAACTTTATTTTCAGAATCTACTATTTTAAGATAGTAAATTCCCTTGCTTAAATCTTTAATTGAAATTTGATCCTGATTGCCTTCGGATTTTTTTGAGAATATTAATCTTCCAGTACCATCGTATAACGATAAATAATGACTGAGGTTATCAATTGTACTAATGTTAATAATATCCGAAGTTGGATTTGGATAAACTAAAGTTTTAGAAACCTGATCAAATGTTGCTACATCCAAAGTATTACAAGTTTCAGAAAATTTAATATCTAAATATGACAATCGGTTGGTTAGCCAATTAGAAATATAATCTATTTCATTTTCATTAGCATTATAATCTGGCCAGGCAAGATGCTCTCTTTCATAAATTCCATTTTCTTTCAGGATATTATAATTACTTGTAAGCATATCCATTAACTTATCATGAGTAATTAATTTACTTCTTAATTCCTGCCATCTCAAATTTAGCGTTTCACGAAAACCATTAGCTGAACAGTCGTTTAAAAGCCTATTATAAAATCCGTTAGATAATAAGTCATTTGTAATATTTTCATGTTGGCCATTCCATATAGTTCCGAAAGTTCCGTCCAGATCCCATGGAACATAGAAATAAGGTTCATTTGCAGTATACTTTGCTATATATAAATTTTTTCCTCTATTGTCTGTAGCTCTAAGTAAATTAAGAAATATAAAATAATCAACTGCATTTTTGAGATCAAATTTAGTTTTATACTCAGCATAAAAATTACTATTTGTCTCATTTATCACGAAATCAACAAATTGATATAAATTACTCCAATCTGTTACTTCTTTTGGATGTTTGTACTCCAGACCACCCCATAATAAGTCATCATTATTATATGGAATTAAAGATGTAAAAGTTGAACTATTTCCCCATTGATCTCCTTTGTAGAGTTCCCCTCTTATATTTCCATTATGTTTTTTTAATTTCAATAATTTTCTATTTACTTTTTCACCAACACAATATATCCCTCTATATTCACCATTTAAAAATAGTTCTGCATATTTCATTTCAATGCCACTTACTACTTCCGGTTCTAAATTCAGGTAATATGGCTCGTGTATCATTTTCCATAAATCATTATTAGTTTTACTATGAAACCTAAGAGATTCATTATACATTGCTTGCAAATTAAAACTATCATCAGAATGCATGCCCAATAAGCTAACATCATGAGTTTCGGTACCATTTTGATCTTCCCAAAATTCAATTTCAAAGGATTTTTTAGGTAAACTTTGTGAGTAAGCTCCTCTAAGTTGTATTCCTATATCAGAAGTTATAATGTTTTGATTGCTCTCAATTAATTTAAAATTACCTAATACATTAGGTTCATTTACAATTTCACTATTAGCAGTAATTGTAATTAAAGGCAATGCGGTAAAATAAAGAATGTATTTTTTGCTATCGCTAGGATTAATTAAGCTATATGGAGTCCCTACCTTAATTACACTAACAGGAACTTCAAAATTATAATTAATATCCAAAGTGATAGAAGTTTTTTGACCTTCCCATGTAGTGTTAACATAATTTACGCCCAGATTGGTTACAATGAGTGACTTGTTGATGTCAATATTATACTGATTAGAAGGAACAATAATTATTTCTTGTGCAGAAGAAATATAAAAAGAAAAAAAAGAAAAATTAAAAGTAGTTTTTGTTTCATAGGTGGCATTTTTATCAAAAATGCAAAAGTAGTTTTAACCACTACAAAACCTAGTTTACACCAAAAAAATAGATTTAAATTTTAAAGCTAATTTTTATTATTAAAACCAAAAAACAAAGATAATCTCTTTGATTATAAGTGATTTAAATTTAATAATTGAATTTCAAAAATAAATTTTTAGACAATTATTTTAAAAGCTTTTTTCTGATTAATAATTATTACAAATATGAAAAATTAAAGAAAAACAACTAAGATAACTTTAAATTCATTTGAGAATCTACCCTTATTACCAATCAATCTCTTTCATTCCCTTCGATTTCAAAAATTCATTCGTCTGGCTAAAATGTTTGTTTCCAAACCAAAATCCTCTATTTGCACTTAAAGGTGATGGATGCCCCGACTTTAAAATATGATGCTTTGATGCATCAATCAAAGCGGTTTTCTTTTGTGCAAAACCTCCCCAAAGTAAAAACACAACATTCTCCTTTTCAGCAGAAATTTGTTTAATAACAGCATCTGTAAATTTCTCCCAGCCTTTTCCCTGATGACTTCCTGCTTCGGCTTGTCGAACTGTTAAAGTAGCATTTAAGAGAAAAACTCCCTGATCTGCCCAACGCTCCAGATTACCTGTTTTAGGCATTGGCTTATTTAAATCAGTTTCGATTTCTTTAAAGATATTCTGAAGAGATGGAGGAAACGGAATTCCGTCATTAACCGAAAAACATAATCCATTGGCCTGATTAGGTCCATGATAAGGATCCTGACCTATAATAACAACTTTTACCTGATCAAAATGACAATGATCAAAAGCTGAAAAAATTTGTCCGCCTTTTGGATAACAGACCTTGGTTGTATATTCAGATTTCACAAAGTCTATTAATTCTTTGAAATAGGATTTTTCAAATTCTTCATTTAAAACTGGTTTCCACGAAGAATGCATTTTTATGTCCATGATAATTTTTATTGCGAATTTCAGAAATTTTTAAGTAAAATCATATTTACAAAGCCATAAAATTTAGGCAATAAGTTTGTCGAATTCAATCATACTATTTTTGTACTTTTGTACGTACTTTATTAAAGGAATTAAATGATTAGTATTACCGAAAAAACATTACAAGATTTACAATTTCCAACAGTTCTCGAAACCATTTCTGCAGGCTGTAATAACGATATTGGAAAAGAAAAAGCTTTACAAATAACACCATTTAGAGATAAAGAAACTTTGATGCAGGCTTTAATGCAAACATCAGAATATGTTTCGTCTTTTGAAAATAATAACGCAATTCCAAATCACGGATTTGATGCCATCACGCATGAAATAAAATTTCTGGCTATTGAAGACAGTTTCCTGGAAGTTGGAAGTTTTAGAAAAATTGCAACGCTTTCATCAACAGCAAATTTTTTATTGAATTTCCTAAAAAAATTCGACGATTATTATCCTAATTTAAATGCAAGAGCTTCAAGAGTAGAATATACTAAAGATATTGTTACTCTTATTGATGCTATTGTAGACAAATATGGAGAAATCAAAGACAATGCTTCGCCTGCTTTATTGAGTATTCGTCAGAATATGAATATCGTTCGCGGAAAAGTAAACCAAAGTTTTGGAGTTGCTCTTACCCACAACAATAGTTTAGGTTATTTAGATGATATCAAAGAAAGTTTTGTTCAAAACCGACGCGTTTTAGCCGTTTTAGCCATGTATCGCCGTAAAGTAAAAGGCTCTATTTTAGGAAGTTCTAAAACAGGAAGCATTGCTTACATCGAACCTGAAGCTACATTACAATATTCGAGAGAATTAGCGAATCTTGAATACGAAGAAAAAGAAGAGATTACCAGAATTCTAAAGCAATTATCAAATCAGATTCGTCCGTTTTTACCAATATTAATTGAATATCAGGAGTTTTTAAGTGATATTGATGTTGTTGCAGGAAAGGCTAAATACGCTAACAGAATCAACGGAATCTTACCAACTATTACTGAAGAAAGAAGATTGTTTTTCAGAGAAGCGTATCATCCTATTTTATATTTGAATAACAAACAAAAAAACGAAGTTACACATCCGCAAACAATTGAATTAAAACAAGATAACCGAATTATTGTAATTTCAGGACCTAATGCGGGAGGAAAAACAATTTCGCTTAAAACGGTTGGTTTGTTGCAATTGATGTTGCAATCAGGGATGTTGATTCCGGTTCACGAGCGCAGTGAAACTTTCTTATTTGATAGGATTTTAACGGATATTGGAGATAATCAATCTATTGAAAATCACCTGAGTACTTACAGTTACCGATTAAAAAACATGAATTATTTTCTTAAAAAATGCAACAAGAAAACCATGTTTTTAATTGATGAATTTGGTACTGGTTCTGATCCTGAATTGGGTGGAGCTTTGGCTGAAATTTTCTTGGAAGAATTTTACCATCGTGAAGCTTTCGGAATTATCACAACGCATTATTCAAACTTGAAAATCCTTGCAAACGAATTGCCTTTTGCTACAAATGCGAATATGATGTTTGATGAAAAATCGCTTGAGCCTATGTATAAACTGGCTTTAGGTCAGGCTGGAAGCTCCTTTACTTTTGAAGTTGCCTTGAAAAATGGAATTCCGTTTGGATTGATTAATCGTGCCAAAAAGAAAATCGAAGTTGGAAAAGTTCGTTTTGATAAAACCATTGCAACACTTCAAAAAGAGCGATCTAAATTGGAAAAAACTTCTATAAATCTTAAAGAAGAAGAAACAAGAGCTCGTGAAGAAAGCAAAAAGATGGAGAACATCAATGTAAAAATCAAACAGAAACTGGAAAGCTATCAGGAATTATATGACAGCAACCAGAAAACAATTTACATTGGTCAGAAAATCGAAGATATTTCAGAGAAATATTTCAACAATAAAAACAAAAAAGAACTTATTGGAGAATTTTTGAAAATCATAGAAATTGAAAATTCAAAACGTAAAAAAGCTACTCCAAAAGAAGCCAAAGCTATAATCGAAAAGAAAAAAGAAGTTATTGCCGAAGTTTCAGTTCAAGTTGAAGAAATCAGAAAAGAGAAAAAAGAAAAGAAACTTAAACCCGTTATCGAAAAACCAAAACCAATTTTAAAAGTTGGCGACAGAGTAAGAATGCTTGACGGAAGATCTGTTGGAAGTATTGATTCTATCGAAAAAAATAAAGCAACCGTAAATTACGGGATTTTTACTTCGAAAGTAAGTTTGGATGAATTGGAATTTGTTGAAGCCGGGAAGAAATAAGTATTCAGTTTTCTGTTGGGGTTTTTCAGCATTGAAATGTCAAATTTTAGTCAAAAATTAAAATAAGGCGATTTAAGAACTGATTTTAAAAAATACGATTTGGAAGATGTAATTTTTTATAAAATTAATTATAAACAGTTTATGGACGCGTTTTTTGATTTATAGAATTTATAATAATTTTAGTTTTAATAGAATTAATCGATACATTGAAAAAACACAATCTTCTCAGAAATGACAAAACGTATCCAGCTTTGTCAAAGTTTTACCTAAAATATACAAAATGCAAAATCTTCCAGAAAACAAAAAAATAATCCTCTTCGATGGTGTTTGCAATTTATGCAACAGTTCAGTTCAGTTTATCATCAAACATGATAAAAAAGATATTTTTCGTTTTGTAGCATTGCAATCAGAATTGGGAATTGAGATTTGTAAATATATTGGTGTTGACCAAAATAAGATTGATAGTATCATTTTATACAATCCTGGTGTTGCTTATTATTATAAATCAACGGCGGCTATTGAAATTGCGGAAGAACTTGGCGGAATTTATAGTTTGATTTCTGTTTTAAAAATATTCCCGGAAAAACTTCGAAACTATATTTATGATTACATTGCTAAAAACCGCTACAAATGGTATGGTAAAAAAGAAAACTGTATGATTCCTACTCCGGAATTGAAGGCAAAGTTTTTATAAAAATCGGTCCACGGATTTTTACGGATAAAGCCGATTTACACAGATTTTATTTATTTTTTATTCTCATTTTATGTCATCCCGAGGAACGAGGGATCTTCGTAAGTAGCTCTACAATCTTAATATATACTTTACATTATTTCTTTGCGGGACTTCTACTTCGCTCAGTCTGACATAGAATACGATTGATAGAAAAAATTCTTATGAAACCTAGTGCCCTAGCCCTGATAGAAGCGGTATCCTTTTATTTTTTTCTTTAGAAAAAATAAAAGATACGAGCGGATAGCAGGAAATAGCTCCTTACTCTTCGACTTCGCTCAGAGTGACATTTGGGTGAAATTTTCCAATAAAAAATCCCAAACTTCAATCTTTATAATTGGAATTTGGGATTTTTAATTTAAAAATTCATCAGAAACTACCTAATCAACTTTCTGTATTTCAAACGTTTTGGAGTTAAATCGCCACCTAAACGTTTCTTTTTATTTTCTTCGTATTCAGAGAAACCTCCTTCGAAATAATAAACTTCAGAATCTCCTTCGAAAGCTAGAATGTGCGTACAAATTCTGTCTAAGAACCATCTGTCGTGCGAAATAATAACGGCACATCCAGCAAAATTCTCTAAACCTTCTTCAAGAGCACGAAGTGTATTTACATCTAAATCATTCGTAGGCTCATCTAATAAAAGTACGTTTCCTTCTTCTTTCAAAGTCATTGCAAGGTGCAAACGGTTACGCTCACCACCTGAAAGCATTGAAACTTTCTTATTTTGCTCTCCGCCACCAAAGTTAAAACGAGATAAATAAGCTCTTGAGTTTACTTGTTTTCCACCCATCATAATCAATTCCTGACCATCGGCGAAGTTTTCCCAGATTGATTTATTCGGATCAATATTAGAGTGCGACTGATCTACATAAGCGATTTTAACCGTTTCTCCAACAGAAAATTCTCCGCTATCCGTTTTTTGTTCACCCATAATCATTTTAAAAATGGTCGATTTACCAGCACCGTTCGGTCCGATAATTCCAACAATTCCGGCTTGTGGCAAAGTGAAATTTAAATTATCATATAATAATTTATCTCCAAAAGCTTTGGCTACATTTTTTGCTTCAATAACATTCGTACCTAAACGTGGACCATTTGGAATATAGATTTCCAAGTTTTCATCCAGCTGTTTTTGGTCTTCGTTTAATAATTTATCGTAGTTCTGTAAACGTGCTTTTTGTTTTGTCTGACGGCCTTTTGCTCCCTGACGAACCCAGTCCAACTCGCGTTCCAACGTTTTTCTACGTTTAGAAGCTACTTTTTCTTCTTGTGCCATACGGCTTGATTTTTGGTCTAACCAAGAAGAATAATTTCCTTTCCACGGAATACCTTCTCCTCTATCTAGCTCTAAAATCCAACCAGCAACATTATCTAGGAAATATCTATCGTGCGTTACCGCAATTACAGTTCCTGCATATTGTGCCAAATGTTGCTCTAACCATAGAACAGACTCAGCATCAAGGTGGTTGGTAGGCTCATCAAGAAGTAATACATCAGGTTGTTGCAACAACAAACGACATAAAGCTACACGACGACGCTCACCTCCAGAAAGGTTTTTAATTGGTGTATCACCTTCTGGTGTACGCAATGCATCCATTGCGATTTCTAATTTTGTATCGATTTCCCAGGCACCAAGAGCATCAATTTTATCTTGCAAAGCAGCCTGACGATCCATCAACTTATCCATTTTATCAGGATCGGAATAGTTTTCTTCAAGACCGAATAAATCATTAATTTGATTGTATTCTTCCAAAACTGCCATAGTTTCAGCAGCTCCTTCACGAACAATTTCGATAACTGTTTTAGAATCATCAAGAATTGGTTCCTGTTCTAAATAACCTACAGTGTAACCAGGTTGAAAAACAACATCTCCCTGATAGTTTTTATCAACTCCTGCAATAATTTTTAATAAAGAAGATTTTCCTGAACCATTAAGTCCTAAAATACCAATTTTAGCACCATAAAAGAAACTCAGGTAAATATTTTTAAGTACTGGTTTGTCTGCTCCCTGATAGGTCTTACTCAATTTCTGCATTGAGAAAATTACTTTCTTATCGTCTGACATTTGTTTGTTTTTATTTTAATTAATTATTTTCTATTGATTGTGTATTGCAATTGATTTTTGCAATTAATATTTTTTAGACTCTACCTTTTAATGCATTAAAAACCCAGGCATTAGCAAAAAAACCAACACCTACTGCTACAAACCCCCAGCCTGAAACATCTCTGTATCTAAAAGCGCCAAGACCTATAAGCAATAATCCCATAAGTATCATTATAAAAGTAGCCCATCCTAAAACGGTATTTTTATTCATTCCCATAATTGTGTAATTATTATTTTTAAGTAGTAAAATTTTTAGAAAGGCAAATATCGTGAATTTTAACGGCTTAATTAAATATTTTGTAAAGCATTTCTTTTAGTAAATCTGATTGTGGTAAAGCATTTGCTCCTACTCCTTTACTTTTAACATCTACATCACGCAAAGCCCCAATAATCTGACTCACTTTTCGCATCGGATAATTTTTAATTGCCAAATCATATTCCTTTAAAAAATAAGGATTTACGCCAATTGCCGCCGCTACGTTTTTAGGATTTTTATCTTTAAGTCCGTGGTATTTTAAAAGCTGAACAAAAAATCCAAAAACCAGTCCGGTTGTCATTACCAAAGGATATTCTTTAGGATTATGGGCAAAATTTTCTGCAATTTTATAGGCTTTCAATTGATTACGTTCACCAATTGCTTTTCTAAGTTCAAAAACATTGTAATCTTTACTAAAACCAATATTTTCTTCAATATGTTGTGGCGTAATCATCGTTCCTTGCGGCAAAATGATTTGAAGTTTCTCCAGTTCATTATTAATTTTACTCAAATCAGTTCCTAAAAACTCCACCAGCATGGCATTTGCTTTTGGATCAATTGTGTATTTTTTTCCAGCCAAAACGCGCTTAATCCAATCACCAACCTGGTTTTCGTACAATTTTTTACTTTCGTAAACAATTCCGTTTTGCGCTAATAATTTAGTGACTTTTTTACGTTTGTCAAGCGTTTTATATTTGTAGCAAAAAACCAAAACAGTTGTTTCCATTGGGTTATTTACATACGATTCGATTTTATCAATTGTTCTGGATAAATCTTGTGCTTCTTTCACGATAACAACTTGACGATCAGACATCATAGGATAGCGCTTGGCCGTTGAAACTATATCTTCAACAGAAACATCTCTTCCGTATAAAACAGTCTGATTGAATCCTTTCTCTTCTTCAGAAAGTATATTTTGTTCAATATATTCAGATAATTTATCGATATAATAAGGCTCCTCGCCCATTAAAAAATAAATTGGTTTTATATTTCCTGCCTTTATATCATTAACAATTTTTACAACTTCGTCCATTTAATTTTGATTGCAGATTTTAGACTTCAGATTTCAGATTGAAAACCATAATCTTTAAACTTATTTTATATTTTTGCTTTATGTTAAAGCTAAATTTTCCTTCATATACTTTCCGATTCAAAAATAGCGAAAATAAAGTGTCTATTTTTGATGAAATCAGGAAAAAATTTATCATTCTTACTCCCGAAGAATGGGTTCGCCAACATGTTGTTCATTATTTAATGAATGAAAAAAAATACCCAAAATCACTCATAAATGTAGAGAAAGTTTTAACAATCAACGGATTACGAAAACGGTATGATATTGTAGTTTTTAATTCGGATGGTTCTATACATATATTGGTAGAGTGCAAAGCTCCAGAGGTAAAAATATCACAAGCAACTTTTGATCAAATTGCCCGTTATAATATGACAATGCAGGCACGATTTTTGAAAGTCACAAATGGTCTGACTCATTATTACTGTCAGATGGATTTTGAAAACGAAAAATATGAGTTTTTAAAATCTTTACCGGATTATAAAGAAATTTACTAAATAATAAAAAATACTTTTGGATAAAATAGCTGTTGTCATTTTAAATTGGAACGGAGTTAAATTGTTGGAACAATTTTTACCTTCAATAATTCAATTTTCAGAGGAAGCCACTATATATGTTGCAGATAATGCTTCTACAGATAATTCGATAGATTTTGTCAGGCAAAATTTTCCAACAATAAAAATCATAAAAAACAGCGGTAATCACGGTTTTGCAAAAGGCTACAATGATGCCCTGAAAGAGGTAAATGCAGAAATTTATGCCTTAGTTAATTCTGATATTGAAGTAACAGAAAATTGGCTAAAACCTATTATTGATACCTTTGATTCTGAAAAACAAACCGCTATAATTCAGCCTAAAATCCTGGATTTTAAAAACAAGGAATATTTTGAATATGCCGGTGCAGCAGGTGGTTTTATAGACAAATATGGTTTTCCATTTTGTCGCGGAAGAATTTTTGATACACTAGAGAAAGACAACGGTCAATACGATGATAATTGCGAGTTATTCTGGGCATCCGGGGCTTGTTTTTTTATTCGAAAAGAGGTTTATGATGAATTAAAAGGATTTGATGAAACTTTTTTTGCACATCAGGAAGAAATTGATTTATGCTGGCGCGCTGCAAATGAAGGTCATATAATTAAATACAACTCACAATCAGTTGTTTATCATGTTGGAGGTGCTACATTACAACAAGGAAACCCTAAAAAAACATTTTTGAATTTCAGAAATTCACTATTGATGTTAGTCAAAAATTTACCCAAAAAGGGTTTGTTTTTTGTGATTTTCTTCCGAATGATTTTGGATGGTATTGCCGGCATCCGTTTTCTTACGCAAGGAAAATTTAAACATACTTTTGCTATTTTAAAAGCGCATTTTTCATTTTATTGTATATCTTTAAAATATTTACGCGAGCGAAAAGATTTTCAGATACAGCAATACTATACCGTAAAAAGTATCGTTTACTTGTATTACATTAAGAAATTGACTGTATTTAAGGAAATCTTTAACAGTAATCAAAATATTAAAAACTAAATTTGTAATCAACGTTTAATTAAATATAATACCTATGAGAAAAATAGTTATCGCACTATCAGTATTAATGGCCTTAACTTCGTGTGTATCGAAAAAGGAATATGCGGCGCTTGAAGCTAAACAAAAAGAGACACAAGATTTATTAAACTCTTGCACAGTTAAATTAAATTCTTGTCTAGAAGAAAAAGCAGGATTAGCAGCAACAGCTGAAAGTTATAAAGCACACAATCAAGACTTAATTAACAGCTCGAAAGATTTAACAGTTTTAACTACAAAAGGTGCTGAAAACCTTGAAAAATCTTTAGAAAGCTTAAAAGAAAAAGATTTAAAAATCTCTAGACTTCAAGATGCGCTTACTAAAAAAGACAGTGTAACTTTAGCATTAGTTACAAGTTTAAAAGGTGCAGTTGGAATCAACGATCCGGATATCGAAATCAATGTTGAAAAAGGAGTTGTATTCATCTCTATCGCTGATAAATTGTTATTTAAAAGTGGAAGTTATGACGTAACTGATGCAGCAAAAGGCGTTTTAGCTAAAGTTGCAAAAGTTGTAAACGACAAACCTGATTTTGAATGTATGGTTGAAGGTCACACAGATAACGTTCCTTACAAAAGCAACGGAGTTTTGTTAGACAACTGGGATTTAAGTGTTAAACGTTCTACTTCTATCGTTCGTGTATTAACAAATGACCTTGGTGTTAATCCTGCAAAATTAATTGCTGCTGGTAGAAGTTCATACATTCCATTAGTTGCAAACGATACTCCTGAAAACAAAGCACGTAACAGAAGAACTCGTATTGTTGTTATGCCAAAAATCGATCAATTCTACGATATGATTGAAAAAGAAATGAAAAAACAAGCTAAATAATCTGGCTTTTCATTTTATAGAATATACAAAAAGCAGGTCAATTGACCTGCTTTTATTTTACTCTTAACTCTTTTTAATAACCAATTAAATGTTAATTAAGAATAGCATTATTTTTAAATTAACTAACTAAATTTTAACTATCCTAAAATTAGTTAAATATTTTAAATAATTATACTATTTCAGTATTTTTTTACAAAATATCGATATCACCCTTTCCTTCTCTTACAATAACGGGTTCATGTTCAGATAAATCTATAATTGTCGAACCAACATTATCCCCATAACCACCATCAATTACCATATCAACCAGATTTTGCCATTTCTCAAAAATTAACTCAGGATCTGTTGTATATTCAATTACATCATCTTCATCACGAATAGAAGTCGAAACAATTGGATTTCCTAATTGGCGAACAATTTCCAAAGCAATATTATTATCAGGAACACGAATACCAACAGTAGTTTTCTTTTTAAATTCTTTTGGTAAATTATTATTACCGGGTAAAATAAATGTATAAGGTCCAGGCAAAGCTCTTTTTAGAATTTTAAAAGTAGAAGTATCAATCTGACGCACATAATCTGATAAATTACTCAAGTCATGACAAATGAATGAAAAATTTGCTTTTTCTAACTTCACTCCTTTAATTTTTGCGATTTTCTCCAAAGCACGAGAATTGGTAATATCGCAGCCCAAACCGTAAACAGTATCTGTTGGATAAATTACCAAACCTCCATTTTTAAGCACTTTTACAACTTTTGCAATTGCAGCTTCACTAGGTTTATCAGGATATATTTTTATAAATTCGGCCATTTTTTAATTTTGTTTAAAATTTAATTTTGTTTCAGGTTCCAAAGTTTATTCAAGTCCGTTTAACCGCAAAGTTCCCTAAGTTTTACAAAATAAACGCAAAGCTTTGTGAACTTTAAAGTAAACACAGCTTAATTTATTTGCTGAACTTTGCGTAAATCTTTGCGAACTTTGCGGTTAAATTTATCTTCAAAGTCAAGCAACCTGAAACTTGAAACTTTTTTTACCCTATAACATCCAACTTTGCAAATCGCAGCAATAGCTTTTTAATTCCACCAACCTCAAATTTTATTTCAGCTTTTTTATCAGCACCAACACCTTCAAGATTAACAACTTCACCTTTACCAAAACGTTCATGCATAACAACATTTCCAACCGTTAATTTACTGTCGAATAAATTTGCACCGGTAGAAGTTGGCGCATTTCCAGCAACAGGTTTTAGTTTTCGAATATTCAAATCAGGTTTTGACTCGTTATCCGTAATGTGTTTTGGCGGAGTTCCACCAACCGGTTTTGCTAATCGTAATTTTGATTTATCAACATCACCAAAAATATCACCATCAATCATTGGTTTATAACGATAATTACTTTCTGCAGGCGTTAAATATTCTAAATATTGCGGATCAATTTCTTCAATAAAACGAGATGGTTCGCTGTCTGTCAATTTTCCCCAACGGTAACGAGATTGTGCGTAAGTTAAATACGCCTGATGCTCTGCACGGGTCAAAGCTACATAAAACAAACGACGTTCTTCTTCCAATTCACTTCTGGTACTCATACTCATCGCACTCGGAAACAAATCTTCTTCCATACCCACTACAAATACATGTGGAAATTCAAGCCCTTTTGCCAAGTGAATTGTCATCAAAGCCACACGATCTTCATCACTTGTATCTTTATCCAAATCTGTTGCAAGTGCCACATCTTCCATAAATTCAGAAAGTGCTCCTCTTGCCCCGTCAATTTCTCTTTGTCCTTCAGTAAAATCTTTTATACCATTTAAAAGTTCTTCGATATTCTGAATTTTTGCCATTCCTTCCGGCGTAGCATCTTTCTTTAATTCCTGAACCAGACCTGTTTTTTTAGCCACATGATCTGTAATATAAAAAGCATCCTGATTTTCATTGATTACCTGAAAACTCTGAATCATTGTCACAAAATCATTCAATTTATTTTTTGTTCCCGTGTTCAGTTTCAAATCAATTTTATCAATATTCACCATTACTTCCCAAATCGAGCGTTTGTAATGATTGGCAGCAATAGTTAGTTTTTCAACAGTTGTATCTCCAATTCCACGCGCCGGATAATTGATCACACGAATCAACGCTTCTTCATCTTTCGGATTAATTATCAAACGCAAATAGCACAAAACATCCTTGATTTCTTTACGTTGATAAAAAGACAATCCGCCATAAATTCTATACGGAATATCACGTTTTCTTAAAGCATCTTCCATCGCACGCGACTGAGCATTAGTACGATACAAAATTGCAAAAGCTCCGTTATGAAGCTGATTTTGCATTTTCTGTTCAAAAATGGTACTCGCTACAAAACGTCCTTCCTCGGCATCGGTCAAACTACGATGAACTTTGATTTTTGCTCCAAAATCATTCGCTGTCCAAACTACTTTATCCAGTTTGGTTTTATTATGCTCCATGATAGTGTTTGCCGCTTCAACAATATTTCGTGTCGAACGGTAATTTTGCTCCAAACGAAACATTACAACACCTTCATAATCCTTCTGGAAATTCAGGATATTATTAATGTTCGCGCCGCGGAAAGCATAAATACTCTGGGCATCATCTCCAACCACACAAATATTCTGAAATTTATCTGATAAAGCCCTAACAATCAAATACTGAGAATGATTTGTATCCTGGTACTCATCAACCAAAATATAACGGAAACGATTTTGATATTTCGCCAAAACTTCTGGAAAACGAGTCAGCAATTCATTGGTTTTCAATAATAAATCATCAAAATCCATCGCACCGGCTTTAAAACAGCGCTCTACATATTGCTGGTAAATCTCACCCAATCTTGGTCTTTTTGCCATTGCATCGGCTTCAACAAGTTCAGGATTATTAAAATAGGCTTTTACCGTAATCAAGCTGTTTTTATAACTCGAAATTCGGCCTAAAATCTGTTTTGGTTTATAAATATCACGATCCAGCTGCATTTCCTTAATAATCGAAGAAATAAGTCTCGCCGAATCCTGTGAATCGTAAATGGTAAAATTGGAAGGATAACCCAAATGATCTGACTCTGAACGCAGTATACGGGCAAAAATCGAGTGAAAAGTTCCCATCCATAAGTTCTTAGCCTCAGTTGCACCCACAATATCCGAAATCCTGTGTTTCATTTCACGGGCTGCTTTATTCGTAAAAGTAAGTGATAAAATGTTGAATGCATCAACACCCTGCGCCATCAAATAAGCAATTCTAATTGTTAAAACACGGGTTTTTCCAGATCCTGCACCAGCAATAATAATCATTGGCCCATCTTTCTTTAAAACGGGTTCTCGTTGCGCTTCGTTGAGCTGGTCAATATATTTTTGCATGAAATTTTTCTCCTTTTAATGCAAAAATAGCAATTATAGATGTAAAAAGAAAGATACTAAGGTACTAAGGTTCTAAGTTGCTAAGATATTTTAAAATTAGTGAATAAAGTCATTATAAAAGATTGTCCGAAGCAAAACAAAGGGCTCTTTTTCAGGCTACATTCCCGCTTTCGGCTATATCTCTTCGTTTCACTTCGAGGATACCGCCTCTATCGGGGCTAAGTTCAAACATTTCGCTTCTTTTAAACAAGCTTGCTGATCCTCTAAGTTGCCAAAGTTCTAAGATTCATGCTAAAAACTTAGAACCTTAGCAACTTAGTATCTTAGCAACTCTATTTAAAAAACACATCATAAGCAAAACGTATCAAAGTCCCAATTACCACAACTAAAAAGAAAATTCGAATAAAACCATTTCCTTTATTTATTGCCAGTTTTGCACCAAGCCATCCTCCTAGTCCGTTACTAATTGCCATCGGAATTGCTATTGACCAAATGATTTTTCCTTTTATCATAAACAAGCAAATCGAACCAAAATTAGTGGCAAGATTTACCATTTTGGCATTTGCAGAAGCATGCAAAAAATCAAAGCCCAATAAAGCGATAAAGGCAACTACAAAAAAACTGCCCGTTCCAGGACCTATAAAACCATCATAAAAACCAACAATTACACTAATTACAACTGCATAAATTATCTGAGTTGTTGCCGAATGGTCTTTTTCAACATGCTGACCAAAATTTTTCTTTGCGTAAGTGTAAACAAACAATAACGACAAAACGATAAGTAATAATGGTTTCATAAAATCATTGCTTACCATCGTCAAAATCGTAGAACCTAAAAACGCAGATGGAACCGCCAAACACATCATTATCAAAAGCAACTTCCATTGAATCACTACTTTTTTCAAATATTGAAAAGCTGCAAAAGCAGTTCCGGTAAAAGCAGGTAATTTTAAAGTTCCGATAACGGTTGAAACCGGTAGATTAGGTAATAAAATCAAACCCATTGGTGTTTGAATCAGTCCGCCGCCGCCAACAATGGCATCAATAAATCCTGCAGCAAAAGCAGCTAAACAAAGTAAAACAATGATGTATGATTCCATTTCTATTGGGTTTCAGCAGGTTTAAAGAATTGTGCACAAAAGTAGACTTCCATTTCATTTATTACAATAAAAATAATGTTGTTTTCTCCTCAAAAAGTATATTTTTGTTGAAAAATTATTCAAATGGATTTTACAAGAATTATAGAATTAGCCAGTTATACCCTACCCGCCATTGTGACAGGATTTGTAGCATACAGTTTTTTTGAATTACATATTAAAAACAACGATAGAAAACGTGCTTTTTTATTGAATAAAGAATATCAGAAACAATCTTTACCGATACGTTTACAGGCTTACGAACGTATGACTTTATATTTAGAGCGTATCAACCTAACAAAATTATTGATTAGAATTGCGCCAATTTCAAACGAAAAACACGATTATGAAAACTTCGTAATCGACCAAATCGAACAAGAATTCGAGCATAATTTAACACAACAAATTTACATGTCTGATGAATGTTGGACAATCATCACAACAGCTAAAAACTCAACAATTCAAATTATTCGTAAAGCTGCCATGAGTGACCGTGTTGACAGCGCAGATAAATTACGTGAAGTGATTTTGAATGATTTATTAGAGAAACAATCTCCTAGTAATGCTGCTTTGGGATATATTAAGAATGAGGTTGCAGATCTGTGGTAGGATTAAAATATTTTAGAGTTCAGATTTTAGATTTTAGATTACCGTAGCAATCTAAAATCTAAAATCAACAATCTAAAATTACCTATTATCACTCATAACCTCAGATTTATTCTGAGCATATTCATAACCTTGCTCCCACCATTCCTTCATTACTTCTTTATTAAAAATAAGCGCATTATCTGTAAGTTTTGTCGGAGTATAATATAAGTTAAGTTTCACATTTTTGTTGTTTGCCATAAGTTTTCCTATAGCAATATCATGTTTCTCTACCTGATCCAGGGCAATTCGGAACAAATCAATCATTAACGAAAACGGGTTTTTTCCAATAACCATTTTATCCATATTCACTTCAGTTTCCAAAATAATTACATCAATTTCTGTGGCTCCACGGTTAATGGCTTCACGAATAGGAACCAAACTGGAAAATCCTCCATCACCATATTCACAATTGTCCTTTTCAACCAAACTCATAAACGGAACATAATTACTCGAAATCCACGACCAGTCACAAAACTCTTCATAACTACAATCTTTTATAGATTTATATTCTGATTCGTTTTTAGTAAAATTGGTTACGGTAATAATAACATCATTATTCAGTTTCTTCAGCTTATTAAAATCAGTAAGGCTAAAATTATTCTTAATGTATTTTCTTAAACCTTTGCTTTCGCCAAATGTTCTTTTCCCTTTAAAAAACTGACGCAAAACATTAAAGTGGTTTATTGTTACAATATCAACTCCATCTTTGTTTTTAACCACAAACGGACAAATATTAAAAATACTTGACATGGTAACATTGGTATAAACAGAGTGAATTTTTTTAATATGCCCCAAGGCTAAATGCGGAATCAGCAAACTTCCTGTTGAAGTTCCCAGAAACAAATCATATTCGTGATTTTTTTCTTCTATTAAATATTGTGCAACTCCGCCGGCAAATGCGCCTTTGCTGCCACCACCTGAAATAACCAATGCTCTCATAAATTTAATGTAGGTATTTATTTTGTTTTTGGGCTTTTTTTTAGAGAATAGAGTAAAGAATATAGAAAAAAGACTAAAAGCTACACGCAAAAATCTATTTTCTTTGCTCTATTTTCTTTGTTCTATTTTCCATTCTCTTTCTTCTACTCCTTCAACAAACGATTCAATTGAAACTGTTCATCGGGGGTCAAATTAGGTAAAATTCTATCAAATGAAGCACGCATTTCAGGTTTTTTTAATAAAAATCGAATCGTGTCTCTTCCAAATTTCGAAAATTGCCACATATGATGCGTTGTAGAACTAACCAAATTACTGAGAACCTGATCGTTAATTATTTTAAATGCGATTAATTTATCAAGAGCATTTTGTCGTGTCGTAGCTTCATATTTATTAGAAGAAAACGAAATTAGTTCAGCAATTAAATCTTCTGAATTAGGAGCATAATCCGGAGTTGACAACGCCAGTGAAAGCCACATAGTACGAAGATTATAATCATTAAAACCTATCCATTTTTTTGATTTATCTAAGTAAGCCGTGCGATGATCCGGAAAATTTTTCCATAGCCAATACAAAGCAATTTCCTGCGTTTGATATGATTTATCATTTAATAAAGTTTCATATTCTGATCTAAATTCTTCCGGGATTTTGGTTAAAGTAGTCGCAACAGCCTGCCGAATTTGTATATTATTGGTTTGTAAAGCCATGAGCAAAAGTTCTTTCTTTGCTTCAAACTTTTCATTTTCTAACTGATCAACAATTGCTTCTTTAACTGCATAATAAACATCTGATTTCAAAGTGTTTCTTAAAAAACCCAACTTTTCTGCTATTGGTGTCTTTTTCAATTTATCAACTTCTAAGCGAATTTGGATTGCTTTATTTTTACTCAACAAAGCATTTGCTGCAGGAGTATCAAAAACAGTAGATTCTAACCAGGTTTTATGAAACTGAACGAGGTCAAAATTCGAAACCTTTTTAATTTCATCAAAGAAGTTTTGAGTATTCACATTTTGATATGCATATTTTTTTAAATAACTTTTTACGGCATTCTTAAATGCTTTATCGCCAATTGATTCATGTAAAACAAATAAAGCCCAGGCACCTTTTTCATAAAAAGTAAGCGAGCTTGCTTTGGCATTTAAAACCGGAATTGTGTCAGTTCTCGAAGCAAATTTTATTTGTTGAGCTGTGTCGTATAATTTCGAGTAAAAATAGTCGTCACCATAAATTTCCCTTTCGGCCAAAGCAGCATAATAGGTTGCAAAACCTTCTTGCAGCCAATGATGTGTGCTGCTTTCAGCTGTTATTAAATCTCCAAACCAATGATGTGCCAATTCATGCGCGTCAACATTAGTATAATTTCGGTCTTCAAAACCAATTGAATCAACCACATAACGGGTTGCAAAGAGTGTTGCAGTTGTGTTTTCCATTCCCGCATATAGAAAATCGCGAACCGGAATTTCTCTGTAAATTTCCCATGGATAACTGACCCCTATTTCTTTTTCTAAAAAATCAAAAATACGTTTCGAATATCTG
Organism: Flavobacterium sp. AC274; assembly: GCF_979258275.1. NCBI lineage: Bacteria > Pseudomonadati > Bacteroidota > Flavobacteriia > Flavobacteriales > Flavobacteriaceae > Flavobacterium > Flavobacterium sp. AC274. The sequence continues at coordinate 3,545,813 of NZ_OZ409852.1, forward strand.
TATGTAGGTTCAAAACGGTTTACATCCTTATTTTCCAGATAATATTCTAACGGAATTTTAGATTTCGCAATCAATTCTTTCTTGTCATATTTTCCAATGGCAAGCATCAATAAATAAGAACTCATTGGATTTTTCATCTGGTATTGCCAATGAACTAAATCTCCGCTTGACGATTTATCTTTCAAAACTCCGTTTGAAACAACCTGATACTCTTTATTATAAGTAATCCCCAGATTAAAAATCAATTTTTCATTCACATCATCAAAGCTCGGAAACCAATTGCTGGTGTATCTTCCCTGCCCTTGTGTCCAGATTTGAACTTCAGCATTTTCGATAGATACAAAATACAAAGCCTGTTTTGGTTTTACAACATAATCAAAAGTCAGATGATTTTGCCCTTTTTCAAAATTGTAAATAATTTGCAATTGTTTTCCTGTATTAACAAAAATCGCCTCTTTTTGGTTGATTGCAACCTTAGAAAATTCCATATTTTTGGCATCTAATTTTATGGTATCCAAAGGTTTTAGAACCTCAAATTCATAATCTACAGATCCTGAAACAGATTTTTCTTTGGCATCTAATTTCAATTGTCCGTTTACCGATTTAAAATCGACAAATTGGGTTTGTTGTGCAAATATGAAAGTGGTAAATAATAGTAGGATGTATTTCATTGAAAATAAATTTGTGGCAAAATCCCAAAGTTACAAAGGTTTAATCAACAAATCGAATGAAATTTGTATGTTTACGATAGAAAATTACAACATCGTGTCAAAACAAAAAAAAGCCATATTCAATTGGAGCAGCGGTAAAGATTCTGCAATTACATTATATAAAATACTTCAAAATCCTGAATATGAGATCGAATATCTTTTAACAAGCGTAAATCAGCAATTTCAGAGAATTTCAATGCATGGTGTTCGGGTCGAATTGTTAGAATCACAATCGAAAAGCATCGGAATTCCATTAAAAATTTTACAGATTCCGGAAATGCCATCCATGGAAGTTTACGAAAATGTAATGACAGAAACTTTAACGGAATTAAAGAACGAAGGAATTACACATTCTGTTTTTGGAGATATTTTTCTCGAAGATTTACGAAAATATCGTGAAGATCAATTGGCTAGAATTGGTTTTGAAGGTGTTTTTCCTATCTGGAAAATTCCAACGCAAAATTTAATACAGGAATTTATTACTTTGGGATTTAAAACTATTGTAGTTTGCGTAAACGAACGTTATTTAGATAAAAGTTTTGTGGGGCGAATTATCGATCAGGATTTCATTAATGATTTACCCGATAATGTAGATGTATGCGGAGAAAGCGGCGAATTCCATACTTTTACTTTTAACGGACCTATTTTTTCAGAACCCATAAATTTTGAAATTGGAGAAATTGTTTATAGAAAATATGAAAAATCCGGAAATGAAGATACTTCAAATACAGCCTGCGATACAAATACAGACGATCCTTTTAATTTTGGATTTTGGTATTGCGATTTGATACCTAAAAACTAAATTAGACAATTAGAAAATGTATCAATTTGATAATTTTAGAACGCTTTGTAATTATCTCATTTTCTAATTGACACATTTTCTAATTTTCATCATACATTTTAAGCAAATTCGTAACCGTATTCCAATTTCGCATTGTTACTATAACATTTAGTTTTTTCTCAATATATTTACCTTCTAATCTGGTTTTTCCGGCTCCAATTTCATATTTAATAAAAATTCTGTTTCCGTCTATACTTGCTTCATCAGGTTTAAACTGACTGATTTTTAGGTCATTTATGTTTTCTTTTTTCAAAACAGTTGAAACAAAAGCAACATAGAGTTTTTTGGTATCTATATCTTTTTCTTTAAAAAACGGATTGTTTTCAAAACACAATTCCAAATCTTTTTTCGTAATCACAATCGTAGGAACTTCGTGTCCAAAAACTTTAAAAATTTCCTGCTTGATCATAAATCCCACTTTTGAAGCTTCTTCTTCGCTTTCTACAAAAACATTTCCGGATTGTAGATACGTTCTCACGTTTTGAAAACCAATATTTTCTAACATTGTTTTCAAAGCTTCCATTTTCATCATATTGTGCCCCGAAACATTGATACCGCGTAGAAGTGCTAAATGTGTTGTCATTTTTCAAAATTTAAAACTCAAAGATATAGTTTTTAAACTTTGGCAACAATTAAAGAAACAATTTCACTTTAAAGAATATTTTTTTCTTATAAATTTTTTCTCACCGGATTTTAAATTCTTTATTAAATATTTTCATTTACAAAGACAGTATATTCTTTACCAGATTCCAGGCGCTTTCTTCCATCCTGAGTGTAAAAAACAGGTGGAAAATATTGATATGTATTTTTAGCATCAGGTGAAGATTGGTTGTTTTGTGAGTTTACAACATCTTGAGACAGATAAAAAACATCAAAATCTAATCTATAGCTCTTCAAATTATATTTTTCAATTATTCCTAATTCAGTCTGTTGATTAACTGTCTGTCCAAGTTCTACAAAGATTCCATCTTTTTGGAAACCTTTATACATTGCAAAAGTTCCATCTTCATGTTCTATCACTACTTGATTTCTTCTGGAAGTAAATTGAGCGTCTAAAAGAGAATTGTCGTTGTATTGATTATCTATCAAAACCACAATACCTTTTCTCATGCTATATACTGTATCTGGCTTATTTGAAGCTACTGCATACGATTTCCAATCTACAGACTTTTTCAAACCAAAATATTTTTCACCTGCAGATTCTGATTCAAATATTTTTATTTTTTTGCCATTTTTGAAAGGAAGTATGTAACGAAATAAATTATCGATCTTTGGATTTACAGCTCCTAAAGTTGCAGAATATCGCATCGAATAAGTAATATCCTGATCTTTATTTAATGGCTCAAGTTTCATAATAAATCCTGAATCATCGCTTACTACTTTTTCGTAAGTACTAACATTACAATTACTTAAATTTGAAAATTCAAGGGTTAGTGTATAACTTCCCGGATTTTTCTTTTCATATAATAAATCAACACTTCTATCTGAATTTTCTATTGATAAAATGGTAATGTTTTGACTTTGTGCTGATAAATTTGAATTGGATAACAAAAAGAATGAAACAATTAGTAAATAAAGAATTTTATTATTCATTTTGATGCTGGTTTAATAGTTTAGTATAAAATTAATCTTACAATAATACAATAAAAAAATATAAAACAATATTTTTCTTACATTTTTTTATTGTAATTATTCGTTTTTAAAATTCCTAATTAAAATCTATCTTCGCTATCCTAAAGAGAAAAGAATATAGAACAAAGAATATAGAGTAAAGACTTTTGTCTATATTCTTAATTTCTATATTCTAAAGTCTATCCCGAAGTTTCGGGACTAAAATCTAAGAAGTCTAAAAAATGTCTAATAATCTCCTCGAAACCCCAATCGAATACTTAAAAGGTGTTGGTCCAAGCCGTGGTCAGTTGCTTCGTAAGGAATTGGGCATTCATAAATATGGAGATTTGATTAATTTTTTCCCAAATAGATATATTGACAGAACGCGCTATTATAAAATAAATGAACTGCAAAACACAGGCTCTGAAGTTCAGATTATTGGAAAAATCATCAATATTAAAACGGTTGAATTTGCAAAAAATAAAAAACGTTTAGTTGCTACTTTCGTTGATGATACAGGACAAATTGACCTGAATTGGTTTCAGGGACATAAATGGGTTCGTGAGAGTCTAAAACTAAATGAAGTTTGTGTGATTTTTGGAAAATGTTCTCTTTACGGAAGTCAGTTTAGTATGGCGCATCCGGAAATTGAGTTGCTAAGCGAACACGAAAAAAGCCTTCGTTCTGCGATGCAGCCTGTTTATCCTTCAACAGAAACTCTCACAAATCGCGGAATTTCGAACCGAACGATCAATAAATTGATGCAGCAATTGTTTATTGAAACCCAGGCATTATTTTCTGAAACATTTCCAGCTTATTTAATCGAAGAATTAAAACTGATTTCAAAAAAAGCCGCTTTATTCAATATTCATTTTCCAAAAAGTACTGAGGCTTTGGCGAAAGCCCAATTTCGATTGAAATTTGAAGAATTGTTTTTTATTCAATTGCAATTAATCACTAAAAACCTCATTAGAAAACATAAAATAAAGGGACATCCGTTTACTAAAGTTGGTGAATTTTTTAATGAATTCTACCAGAATCATTTGCCTTTTGAACTTACAAATGCACAAAAACGTGTGGTTAAAGAAATCCGTTCTGATATGGGAAGTAACGCCCAAATGAACCGATTATTACAGGGTGATGTAGGTTCCGGAAAAACAATTGTGGCATTTTTAAGCATGCTTTTGGCAATCGATAACGGGTTTCAGGCTTGTTTGATGGCACCAACAGAAATACTTGCCAATCAGCATTTTATTGGTTTATCAGAATTGGCTGCAACTTTAAACCTAAACATAAAAATATTAACGGGTTCGACCAAAACAGCAGCCCGAAGAATAATTCATGAAGAACTTGAAAACGGCAGTTTACATATTTTGATTGGAACGCATGCTTTGTTGGAAGATAAAGTAAAATTCAAAAATTTAGGTTTGGCTGTAATTGATGAACAGCATCGTTTTGGAGTTGAACAGCGTTCTAAACTGTGGAAGAAAAATGATATTCCGCCACACGTTTTGGTGATGACTGCCACGCCTATTCCCAGAACTTTGGCGATGAGTTTATATGGCGATTTGGATATTTCTGTTATTGATGAATTGCCTCCCGGCAGAAAACCAATTCAGACGGTTCATCGATTTGATAGTAACCGATTGAAGGTCTGGAAATTCCTGAAAGATGAAATTGCAAAAGGGAGACAAATTTATATTGTTTATCCGCTGATTCAGGAATCAGAAAAAATGGATTTTAAGGATTTGATGGATGGCTACGAAAGTATTTCACGTGATTTTCCGCTTCCTCAATATTCAATTTCAATCTTGCACGGAAAAATGAAACCTGCGGATAAGGATGCCGAAATGAAACGTTTTTCTGAAGGGAAAACCAATATTATGGTCGCAACGACTGTGATTGAAGTTGGTGTAAATGTACCCAACGCCAGTGTTATGATTATCGAAAGTGCCGAACGTTTTGGTTTGTCTCAGCTTCACCAGCTGCGTGGCCGCGTGGGTCGTGGCGCCGAACAGAGTTATTGTATTTTGATGACAAGCCATAAATTAAGTGCCGACAGTAAAACGAGAATGGAAACAATGGTGCAAACAAATGATGGTTTTGAAATTGCCGAAGTCGATCTTAAACTTCGCGGTCCCGGAGATTTAATGGGAACTCAGCAAAGCGGTGTTTTAAATCTGCAAATTGCTGATATTGTTCGTGATCGTGATATTTTGGCACTAGCCAGAAATTATGCCATGATGGTTTTAAAAAATGACGCACCACTCCAAAAACCTGAGCATGCAACCCTAAAAGCTGTTTTTATAGAATTAACTAAGAAGAAAAACATTTGGAATTATATTAGTTAAGGTACAAAGGCGCAAAGGTACAAAGGTTTAATTTCAAACTTAAAATTAAAAGCGTAGGTTCTCAATATCTTTGTGCCTTTGTACCTTTGCCACTTTGAGCCTAAAAAAAATACTTCACTGTATCAAACATTCATTTACCGCATGGTAAGATTGATTTAAATTTGTTGGGGAGCAAATTTGAAGTTGAATAATTTTATCGATACAATGAAGTACGCCGTTATGTTTTAATCTTCAAAATAATTTACTGTTATTTTTTTGTATTTTTCTTTTCAAAAAAACCATTAAAAAAACCTTTACTTACTTTATTTTTGTCGTCTTTGCCTGTTGCAACCAGATGATCAACATATTCCATGTATGTTTTTTTGCGTTCTTCAAGAAAACCTGTCAAATAATCTTCAGAAGCCCCTATTCCGCTAACTTCTTCAATATGTATTAGTTTTTTGTACAAAGGTTCTATAAATTTTACAATAATAGTTTCAGGCACCGATTTTCTGGTTCCAAAATATCCAACAATTTCTCCATCTTCATCGGCAATGATTTTAAAATCGGTAATTACCCAATAGTATCTGCCTGTTTTAGACATGTTTTTGATGATCGCATGAATATTTTTGCCTGATTTAATACTATCCCATAAAAATTTAAAAATAACTTTTGGCATATCCGGGTGACGTATAACGTTGTGCGGCTGTCCGATCAGCTCAAATTCATCATAACCAGAAACGTCGATAAAAGCTTCATTGGCATATAAAATGGTTCCTTTTGTATCTGTTTTACTTAGTAACACTTTAGTTTTATTCCAATCAACTTCTCTATCAGATGGAGTCGGGCGAGTAATTCTGGTATCCATAAATCTTGTGTTTAAAATTAATATGTCTTACGTTTTTACGTATAAATGATATTTCTTACGTTTTATTTTAATTAAGTTCTTCTTCTAAAATCTTTAATAAGTCTTTGATTTTTTTAAAAACAGATTCCAGTTCATCTTCCAGCCAGTCTGGCAAAGTATCATCATTTACAGATTTTAAATGCTGAATATCGTTTGCTATCTGAATGATTTTTTTATACTGAAAATCTAATTTTTTTGCATTTGGATTATTCTGGTTTTCATCAAAAATTTTAGTAACTTCTTTACCAAAATCAGTTTTAAATTCTGTTTTTGACGAAACATCATTTTTTAAGAAAACATCAAAAGAGTTTTTTAAGTCTGTCAGCATAGTATTTGCCGATTCAAAATCGTGTTTGGACATAAAATAAGATTAAGTTAAAATTGATTTGGAAATCGTCGAAGTATTGAAACTACTCAATTTTAACCTCTGCTATTGGTTGATTTTACGTGAATATCATTCACCAAATCATCAATTTTTTTGGCACTGTCTCTCATCATTTCCAAGTAGCTCAGCAATTGGTCATTGTCAGTATGTCCTTTAGAAACATCAATCAATTTTAATACAGAGCTTACAGGAAGTTTTAAATCTAAAGTAGTTCTGTGAACAAAATCGTTGTATTCTTTAGTTGCAGAAAGTGAACTGTATTTTGCCGAAGCCAATTTGATGTTTTCCAATTCGTATTCGTCAGATATTTTAGAAATATGATTCTGGCTGTGTTCTTTAAAATAATAAGCCCAATAACCATTCATAAAAAATACTACGGCCGCCAATATCACGTGAATAATTAAAGTTTCCACATCAAAATTTACCTGCGAAAAATAAATTTGTAAACCATTTGGATCCTGGTAAACAAAATTCTGCATATAAGCCAAACCTGCGTGATGTATTACAACCAAAAGCGTAAGCGGAATTTGTAATTTCCAGTTTTGATAAATAATAAGAATCGTACTGGCAATAAATACTGTAAAATGCATTTCAAACAAACCGTGCATCTGGTAAATGTATTGTGCCATAAAAATAGCCAGTACAACGGATAAAACATACTGGTAAAAATTTGATTTTTTAAGTAAAAGTTTTGCAGAATAATACATAAGGAGATTTAATGTACCCACTCCTACTCCAATTTCAAAGGTGTCGTATTTAAAGGAAAGGCCAATTCCCAGAAAGAAATAGGCTGCAAGAACATAATTGATAATAGTATCAGACTTTTGCGTCATTGTTGACATAAAACTGTGCAAATAATCCTGTTCGTTTAAACTGGCTTTTGTTTTCATAATTTTGGTAATTTTGGTTAAGGTTAGATTTATTTAGAACATTTTGGTAATGAACATCCGTAAGCTCTTAGAGCTAAAGCATCAAATGATGGAGTTTTGGTTTGCTTTAATAATGATTCTAATGCCATTTGTGCATAATTACTGTCGGCATTAGTACAATATCTTGTTTTATTGTAGTTTCCTCGATAATACAAATTATGCGACGGATCAACGATAACGGCTTGCGGAGTTGAGAAAACACCACAATTTTTAGCAATGCTTTCGTCAAAATAAACGGGAATTTTGGCATCAAACTTCTTCTGAATTTCTTCTATGGTAAAATTCTTTTTTTATTCAGTACAACAATTTTAAAATTAATCCGGTCTCCGTACTTTTTAATCAATCCACTTACATGCGGAATATTAAATCGGGAACATGGACAATCTGGATTAAAAAAATGAATAAAAACAGGTCTGTTATCAGTGATACAGCATTTTAAGTCGACTTTATTTCCTATTGCTATCTGGTGGAAATTTTGAGGAATTGGTGTGGGTAAAGTATACTTTATTTCATTTTGCCAAAACAAAAATGAAATAGCACAAAACAATAACGAAATCCATAAACCAACGAGTATTTTTCTTCTCATAAATGGGTAGTTTTTTATCTAAAAAGCAAACAATTAATAAACACTTGTTAATTAAATAGTTTTAAAAAAGCAGTTTTTTAACTTAAATTTAAATAAAAAACTTACATAATTTAACACTTAACCGCCGAAAACATTAATATTCTCACAAAAAACTACCATTTTGTTTAAGCTTATCAATGTTACAAATAAAAACGATAAACTGCAAAATAAATCATACAAAATGTGAAAAAAATATTTGTTTAGAATTATTATAAACCATTCAAAAAACCTAATCAATTGATTATAAATATTTTAAATATTTACTGTCCAAAAATTGTTAACTTTAACAGAAAAAAATCAAATTCAGTTTAAACCTTTTATCAAAAAACCAGTCTAAAGGCAAAAGTTTGCCCAAATAATCTATTAAACAGCTGTTTAAATTTATTGTTAAATAAAAGCTAACGCCTTTTGATTTCAATACAAAAAGTTAAATTTGCGAGCTACTAAAAACACCAAAAAAATATCTTTACCTCAAGTTTATGAAACTGAAAAACCTAATTTACGCCCTTATTATTATAGTACTCGGAGGGTTTATCACTTATAGAGTGATGTCTAACAAAAGTAAAAATGATGAATCTAAAAAATTCGGCGATAAAGACAAACCTACAACTGTAACCGGAATTGTTGTTCAAACTTCAACTTTTGATAATAATTTATCATTATCAGGATCTATTGAAGCCAATGAACAAGTAGAAATTCATAGTGAAGTTTCGGGAATTGTTGAGGGGATTTATTTTACTGAAGGTACATATGTAAATAAAGGTCAGGTTCTTTTTAAAGTAAACGATATTGAATTAAGAGCTCAGTTAAAGCAGGCACAGACAAAAGAAGGTTTAGCCGCTGAAAACGAAAGAAGAGCAAAATTACTTTTGCAAAAAGAAGCTATAAGCCAGGAAGAGTTTGATGTTGCCAATGCAGATTACGCATCAATGAAAGCTCAAACACAATTAATTAAAGCACAAATTGCCAAAACTTCTGTGAAAGCTCCTTTTTCAGGAAAAATTGGTTTGCGCTCTATTTCACCGGGAACTTATATTACACCAACTATTTTGGTTGCAAAATTGGTTAATACCGGAAAATTAAAAATCACATTTTCTATTCCCGAAAAATATGCTTCGCAAGTAAAATCAGGTTCTATAATTGATTTTACTGTTTCGGGATCTGATAAAATATATACTGCAAAAATTTACGCCATTGAGCCGGAAGTTGAAGTCGCAACCCGTACTTTAAAAATACGCTCGATTGCCGATAATGTTGAAGGAAAACTTTTTCCCGGAACATTTGCCGATGTAAAACTGCCTTTAAGCATTATTAAAGATGCTATTGTAGTTCCTTCTGAGGCTATCATACCAATACAGGATGGTAAAAAAGTCTATATCGCAAATATGGGCAAGGCCAAAGAAGTGATGGTAGACGCTACAACAAGAACTGATGCTTCAATCTTAATCTTATCAGGATTAAAAGCAGGCGACACTTTGATTACAAGTGGTGTAATGTCATTAAAAAATGAAGCTCCTATAAAAGTTAACGTAAAAAAGTAGTTTTGAATTATGAGTTAAGAGTTATAAGTTAATAATGATGAAGTTTAAATCTTAAATCTATTCTCTATACTCTATTTTCCTTATTCAAAATCTAAAATCTAAAATATAAACATGAGTTTATCAACCACAAGTATAAGAAGGCCCGTTTTAACCATTGTACTGAATCTTTTGATTATTTTATTCGGTTTCATTGGTTATACCTTTCTGGGTGTTCGGGAATTCCCTTCTATTGATCCGGCGCAGGTTTCTGTTAGAACCAACTACACCGGAGCCAATTCTGACATTATTGAATCACAAATTACAGAACCCCTTGAAAAAGCAATAAATGCTATTGATGGAATCAGAAATATTACTTCGTCAAGCAATCAGGGAAGCAGTAATATTACCATAGAATTTAATTTAGATAAAAATTTAGAAGAAGCTGCAAACGATGTTCGAGACAAAGTTTCGCAAGCCGTTAGAAGTTTACCCCAGGATATTGATGCGCCTCCGGTAGTTTCTAAAGCTGATGCTGATAGTGAATCTATTATTTCGATGACAGTTCAAAGTGACAGCCGAAGCCCTTTAGAATTAAGTGATTATGCCGAAAATGTTATTTCGCAGCGTTTAGAAACTATTCCAGGAGTAAGTGGTGTTCAAATCTGGGGACAAAAACGTTATGCGATGCGTTTGTGGATCGATCCGATAAAATTAAATGCTTATAATTGTACTGTTTCTGATGTTCGCGATGCTTTAAACGCACAAAACGTAGAACTGCCATCAGGAAAACTAACAGGAAACAATACAGAACTTACCGTAAAAACAATTGGAAATCTTTCTAAACCGGAAGAATTCAACAATATTATCATTCGTACCGATGGTGATAAAATTGTTCGCTTAAGCGATGTTGGAGGTGCCGAATTAGGCCCTGAAAATATTGAAACTTCTTTAACATCGTCCGGACTTCCAATGATTGGTTTAGCCATCGTGCCGATGCCGGGAGCTAATTATTTAGATATTTCATCTGAATTTTATAAAAAATACGAAGCTTTAAAAAAGGATCTCCCAAAAGATATTAAACTTAATATCGCACTTGATAATACACTGTTCGTAAAGAAATCAGTACTTGAAGTTGCCGAAACATTGGGAATTTCAATCATTCTGGTAATTATCATCATTTATTTATTCTTTAGAGACTGGGCAATTGCTTTCAGACCTTTAATTGATATTCCTGTTTCCTTAATTGCTACGTTTTTTATCATGTGGCTTTTCGGATTCTCTATCAACGTATTAACTTTATTGGCAATTGTTTTGGCTACAGGTTTGGTGGTGGATGACGGAATTGTGGTAACCGAAAATATCTTCAAGAAAGTCGAAGAAGGAATGTCGCCAATTGAAGCGGCAATAAAAGGATCAAACGAGATTTTTTATGCTGTAATTTCGATTTCGGTTACACTTGCTGCGGTATTTTTACCTGTAATTTTCTTAGAAGGTTTCGTTGGCCGACTCTTTAGGGAATTTGGTGTCGTAATTGGTGCCGCGGTATTAATTTCTGCCTTTGTATCCCTAACTTTAACACCAATGCTAAATGCCTATTTGATGAAAGGCGGCGAACAGAAAAAATCGAAATTCTATATTAAAACAGAACCGTTTTTTGAAAAATTAAACAGCGGTTACGCAGATTCTCTTGGCCGTTTTATGGATAAAAAGTGGATCAGTTTCCCTATTTTGATTGTTTGTTTTGGATTGATTTATCTGTTCTTTACCATTCTTCCAAAAGAAACAGCTCCATATGATGACCGTAGTTCTGTAACGATGCGTATGACCACTCCAGAAGGTTCTTCTTATGAATATACCAACCGTTTTATGCAGGAAATGTCAAAATTGGTTGATGATTCTATTCCGGAGAAAAAAGTTAGTTTAGTTATTACCGCAGGAGGTTCCGGAGGATCTGCAACAAATTCAGGTTTTATTAGGCTTTCGCTGAAAGAACCAGATGAAAGAGCCAGATCTCAAAAAGATATCGCTGATAAATTAACTAAATGGACTAAAAAATATCCAGACGCTAAAACATCTGTAATTCAACAGCCTACAATTTCTGTAAACAGACGTGGCGGACTTCCGATTCAGTATATTATTCAGGCACCAACTTTTGATAAACTTAGAGAAAAAATTCCTGCTTTTATGGAAGAAGTCGGTAAAAGTGATGTTTTTTCTACGACCGATGTAAATCTGAAATTCAACAAGCCTGAAATAAACGTAAGTATTGATCGTGCAAAAGCCGAAAGTTTAGGTATATCAATTATGGATATTGCGCAGACTTTACAGCTTTCTTTAAGCGGTCAGCGTTTCGGTTATTTCATTAAAAACGGAAAACAATATCAGGTAATTGGTCAGTTTGATCAAAAAGACCGTTCGAAACCTTTGGATTTAACCTCGATGTTTGTGAGAAACAAATCCGGTCAGTTGATTCAGATGGATAATGTTGTAAAAATACAAGAGCAAAGTAATCCACCGCAATTATACCACAATAACCGTTATATGTCTGCAACTGTTGCCGCAGGTTTGGCACCGGGAAAAAGTATCAGCGATGGTATTGAGGAAATGGATCGAATTAAAGCTAAAGTTCTGGATCAGAGTTTTACAACCGATTTAAGTGGAGAATCGCGAGATTTTGTCGAAAGTAGTTCCAATACTTCTTTCGCCTTCGGGTTGGCTTTATTATTAATATTTTTGATTCTGGCTGCTCAATTTGAGAGTTTTATAGATCCGTTAATTATTATTTTAACTGTTCCAATGGCTGTTGCCGGTGCATTATTTTCTCTATGGCTATTCAACCAGACATGGAATATTTTTAGCCAGATTGGTACCGTAATGCTTATTGGTTTGGTAACCAAAAACGGTATTTTGATCGTAGAGTTTGCCAACCAGTTGCGAGAACAGGGCAAGCCAAAACTTGAGGCTATTTTAGAAGCTTCAGAAGCGCGTTTACGTCCAATTTTGATGACCAGTTTAGCTATCGCATTAGGAGCTTTGCCAATTGCAATGTCACTTGGAGCGGCTTCTACAAGTAGAATTGGAATGGGAGTTGTAATTGTTGGAGGAACAATTTTTTCATTAGCATTGACGCTTTTTGTTATTCCTGCAATCTATTTAATGTGGTCTAAAGCCAGAAAACATTATCCGGAATTTGACCATATTGACGAATACGAAAGAGAAAGTAACAAATAATTTATTGGCTGTAAATTCCTGATTTGGTTCATGAATTTACAGCAAAAGAAAACCAATATGAATATTAAAATTTTATTTAGCAGTTTATTATTCTTCTTATGCATTATAAAAATAAATGCACAAGTAACGCTGACTATTGAAGATGCTATGAAAATAGCTTTGGAGAATAACTTTGAAATTAAAATTGCAAAAAATAACACCCAGATAAGCGAGACAAACGTAACTATTGGAAATGCAGGAATGCTGCCCGTTGCGACTGCCTCAATTGTTGATAATAACAGCATTACCAACTCATCGCAAACACGTCAGGATGGTACATCAACCTCTTTGGATAATGCAAAAAACAACAGTTTAAATTATGGTGTAACACTAGGCTGGACGGTTTTTGACGGTATGAAAATGTTTGCAAAATTAGATCAGTTAAAAGAGCTTCAAAAGCTTGGTGATTCTCAGTTAAAACAAACCATTTTGGTAAAAATTGGCCAGGTCAATTCTTCTTATTATGATTTGGTTCTACAGCAGCAGCAATTATCGGCTTTGGACACAACTATTGTAATTTCAAAACAAAGACTGACATTGGCACAAAACCGTTTCAGTATTGGAAAAGCTTCAAAATTAGAGGTTTTAAATGCTCAGGTTGATTTAAATTCAGATCAGGTTGCTTTGTTGAGGCAAAAAGAATCTTATGCGAATGCCAAGATTTTATTGAACCAATATTTGGCGCGTGATCCAAAAATTGACTTTAAAGTTACTGATCTGGTTACAGTTGACAGTACTTTGGTTTTAGCTAATTTAATGGATTTGGCACAAAAACAAAATCCGGCTCTCGAAGCTCAAATAATCAACAAACGTATTGCCGAATTGCAGCTTAAACAAGTAAAAGCAGACCGTTATCCTGTTGTAAACTTAACCTCTGGTTATAATTTTTCTGAAAGCCAGTCGAGTTTGGGTTTTACAAGTTCAGCATCTTCAAAAGGTTTAAATTATGGTTTTAATGCAACGCTTAACATATTCGACGGTTTTAATCAGCATCGAAATGAAAAAGTCGCAAAATTGCAAATCGAGAATTCTCAAATCGCAATTGAGCAGCAAAATATGATTTTGAACACACAATTAAGCACGGCTTTTCAAACCTATTTGACCAATTTAGAATTAATCGATCTTGAAGAAGATAACGAAGCGATTGCCAAACAAAATTTGGATATTACTTTGGATAAATTCAAAATTGGAACAATAACAACGATTGATTTCAGGACGGCACAGCTTAATTATGTAAACGCAAAAGTACGTTACAGCAATGCGCAATACGAAGCAAAATTATCCGAAATTGCATTAAAAGAATTGGCGGGAACTATTAATTTTTAAGTAAATTTGTTTCAAAACAAACTTTAATGATCTCATACAATACCAAGGACTGGTTTACTTTTATATTCCATTTTCATAAATCTGATACTGTTAGAAAGTTATTGCCCATTATGCTTGCTATCGGAATATACGCGGCAACGGTTGGTTATCTGGAAGTTGAATATTTTAAATTTGGTAAAAATGACTATATACACAACATTCCTATTATGCACGGAATGCTTGGTTTTGTCATTTCATTATTGCTTGTATTTCGTACTAATACGGCTTATGATCGCTGGTGGGAAGGACGTAAATTATGGGGCGGTCTGGTAAACAGCAGCCGTAATCTTGCGATTAAACTTTCGGCAATGCTAAAAGACGAGAATGACAGGAAATTTTTCAGGAAATTCATTCCAATGTATGCCGATATTTTGCACAAACATCTTAAAGATGTAGATACGAGCAAGCAGCTTTTTGAAGATGTAGATTTGGAAATTGATCATCATAAACACAAACCGAATCAATTGAAAAGAATGATGTTTCATAAAATCAATGATTTGTATGATGACAAAAAAATTACCGGCGATCAATTGATTATTTTAAACGAAGAATTACAATCTTTCACCGATATTTGTGGAGCCTGCGAGCGTATTAAAAACACACCTATTCCCTACTCTTACAGTGCTTTTATCAAAAAATTCATCTTTTTTACACGATGACTTTGCCATTTGGATATTCAATTAGTCTGGGATATTATGTTGCACCGGTGGTCGTTTTTATTTTTTATGTTTTGGCGAGTTTAGAACTTATTGCCGAAGAAATCGAAGATC
Organism: Flavobacterium sp. AC274; assembly: GCF_979258275.1. Taxonomy (NCBI): domain Bacteria; kingdom Pseudomonadati; phylum Bacteroidota; class Flavobacteriia; order Flavobacteriales; family Flavobacteriaceae; genus Flavobacterium; species Flavobacterium sp. AC274. The sequence continues at coordinate 3,561,076 of NZ_OZ409852.1, forward strand.
CGTTTGGTGATGATGAAAATGATTTGCCAACCAGAAAGATTTCTGAAAACATTAAAAAGCACGTTGAAGAATTGATTTAAGAGAAAGTTAAATCCTACAATTTTGTTTTATTTGATTAAATTTAAAAAATACACCTAAAAATTTAATTAAATGAGCAAGCAACCTTTTCTCATCACTCCTCCAAATTTGTCGAATGAAAAATCATTAAAAACACTTGTTGAAAACAGAACAGTTTACACACTAAATCAATGTGAGTTAAATATTTTTGAAACTTACCAATCTTCTAGTTTGGTGCCGCTAAAATTTAATGATTTTGTTATAACAAGTATGTTAAAAGGAAAAAAGACAATGCATCTTTTTGACGATCCCGCGTTTGATTATCTGCCCGGAGAAACCGTTATAATTCCTTCAAACGTAGAAATGAAAATCGATTTTCCCGAAGCATCAGAAAAAAACCAACACAATGTCTGGCATTAGCAATTGATAAATCGAAAATAACTGATACTTTAAATTTTTTAAATGAACATTATCCAAAAGAATTTCATAATGAATATTGGAACTTAGATTATCAAAATTATTACTTTTATAATAATGCTGATCTGGCGACAACGATGAATAAACTTCTTAAGGAATGTATGAGCCCCTCGATTACAAAAGATGCCCTGGCCGACCTGACTTTGCAGGAATTACTGATTCGGATTATACAAACTCAAAACTTACATGCTTTAGACAAAGGAATGATTATCCAGTCTAATAACCTGATTTTTGAAATTACTGAATTTATCAAACTCAATTTAAAAGAAAATATTAATCTTAAAAGTCTGAGTGAAAAAGCCTGTATGAGTAACGTATCATTTTACAGGTTTTTCAAACGAGAACTGGGAATGAGTCCGATTGAATATATTTTAAATGAAAAAATAAAACATGCTAAAAAATTACTCCGAAATCCTGAATTACAAATTAATGAAGTTTGTTATTTAGTTGGCTTTGAAGATGCTAATTATTTTACAAGATTGTTTAAAAAGTATGAAGGAATTACTCCAAAACAATATCAGATGTTGCATGTCAATTAATCTTTTTTAAGGTTTAGAGCTACTTATTTAAGGGACAGAGGTTCAAAGTTGCAAAGGTTTTTCAGATCTAACTACAGAAAACCTTTGCTCCTTTGCTCCTTTCTAATTAATATCCTGATTGATTAATATATGATTTAATGCAAATAAGACAGCGCCTTCAATAGCTTTATCAAAAAAATCATCATCATGATCTGCCACAGACGGATAGTAAATATCTGGAAATTTTTCTTCAGCAGATAAATTCCCAAATGCAGTTTTATTTGCTTTTAATGAATCTGTAAGTTCGATATCCAGACCGTTTACAATATTTAGAACTCCCGGAGGAAGGACGGCTCCGATTAACTTAATTATAACTAATATTGAAATAGGTAGTCTTTTGGTGGTTTTTAAAACAATTGTATTTCCTGCTGCCAATGCGGGAGCAATTTTCCAGACAGCCAGTAAAATCGGGAAATTCCACGGAATCACTCTTGTAACAACACTTAATGGTTCACATAATACAATAGAAACAATTTTAGAATCAAGCTGGGCAATTAAAATTTCTTCTGTGCGAATTAAACCTGCAAAATACCTGAAATGATCAATTGCCAGAGCAATATCCGACGCGGCTTTTTTATAAATCAATTTACTGTTGTCAAGAGTTTGTACGGTTTTAATATATTCTATATTATCTTCTATTTTTTTAGCGATCTTATTTAATAATATACTTCTTTCTGCGACAGACATTTTTTGCCACGGTCTAAGTGCCTCATAAGCAGCTTCGACGGCCAATTCTAAATCTTCTTTTCCCGAATGCGCGGCTTGTGTAAATGCTTTTCCGTCAATTACCGAAATGACATCCAAATATTTTCCTTTAAGAGGAGCTGTAAATTTTCCATTTATATAATTATTGTATTTTGCCTTAAATTCAGGTCTTTCTGTGGTATTGCTCATAATATTATTTTTTTGATTCATTTCAAATTTACCTTCATGAATCGAAATAGAATAGCACTTTTCATTCATTTAATAGCACAAAAATTACATATTCATTTTTATAACCAGCTTTTAATATCTATTTAATAAAATATTAATAATAAAAATGAAAAATACTCAATTCAAAACACTTTAAATCATATATTGGTAATCTAATACACTAATAAACAAACCTTTAATCGCCTAAATAATACATTAAACGATTATATTTTGAAATGTTAATAATAAGCGATAAAATTTGTGATCGATAATTTATATGCCTGTTAAAAATCTGCGCAGATGGTATTGAATTGTTTCTTTACTAATTTAATTCCTTATTAAAATGAAAAAGATTATTTTAATGCTGGTTTTAGCTTTTGTTTCTGTCAATTGTGCTAACGATCCTGTAAGTACCGAGACTCCAACAGAAGCTAAAGAATCGAATAGTTCCAGTTTAACCTCCAAAGGAACTTATTCAGAATGTGATCCTGTTTCAATTAACATTATGGCCGGGCAATTTACAAACTCGGGAAAAATTTTAGTTGAAAATGATGCTACCAATCTTTATGTAACCTATACTGCACTTAGCAACTGGTATTTTAGCGAACTACATTTATTTGTTGGTGCTTATGCCAATATTCCAACCCAAAATGGAAACCCTGTTCCCGGACAATTTCCGTATAAAAAGACTTTTAACCCTTTAGTTCAGAGCTACACTTTTACAATCCCGATTTCCAGTATAACTCTCGATGCAAACAAATGTTTTTACATTGCAGCACATTCAAGCATGAAAAATGTCGTAAACGGAACTATTGTAAAAACTGAAACTGGCTGGGCCGGAGATATTAAATTTCCCGGAAAAAACTGGGCAACTTATTTTAATTATTGCCTGAGAACCTGCACAACGCCTCCTCCTGATGTAACAACTTGCGACACAGCGTATATGTACGGAAACTATACTTTTAATGCCTTACAAATCTCAGAAAAATGGGGCTGGGCAAATTATTATGACAATGCACAAAATGGCATTTATACTTATAATTTATATGCCGGAGCAGGACAAAATGATATTACTAAAGGATATTTGGCCGGAACAGTTACGGTTACTATTCAGGGTGCCAATATAGGTATCGAAATCAACGCAACAAATCCGGGAACTGTATTTACAGAAACGCATGTTTACTTATCTGATAGTCCTCCTACAACTGCGGCGCCAGGTCAATTTGGAAATCAACATACATTAAACAATACAATGCTAGATAATTACAATTTAACTTATAGTGGTGATGGCACTTTTTGGTTAATTGTACACGCCGGAGTCTGTACTACCAAATAATTTTAATTTATAAAAGAGAGAACTTAGGTTCTCTCTTTCTTTTTAAATTCAAACTTTAATTATTTATTTTTGAAAAAAAATCCTAATCAAAAAACAAAAAAATATTTCCAACTCCCACGATCAATCCTTATATTTACACCCTTATTCAAGAATAATATCACTAAAATGAAAATATCTTACAACTGGTTAAAACAATTCATTAAAACAGACTGGACGTCTGAGCAAACTTCGGAATTATTGACAGATTTGGGTCTGGAAGTTGAAGTTGTCGAAAAATATGAATCTGTAAAAGGTGGTTTAGCAGGAGTTGTTGTAGGACACGTGTTAACATGCGAAAAACACCCTGATGCCGACAGATTAAAAGTTACAACCGTAAATATCGGTCTTGAAGCGCCTATACAAATTGTTTGCGGAGCTGCGAATGTAGCTGCGGGACAAAAAGTACCTGTTGCTACTATTGGAACAGTTTTATACGATAAAGACGGTGTAGAATTTACTATAAAAAAAGGAAAAATTCGCGGTCAGGAAAGTCACGGAATGATTTGTGCCGAAGATGAACTGGGATTGGGTTCAAGCCACGACGGAATTATGGTTTTGGATGAAGCATTAACGCCTGGAACTCCTGTGGCTGAAGTATTTCAAATTGTAAATGATGAAGTTTTCGAAATTGGCTTAACACCAAATCGTGCTGATGCCATGAGCCATTTTGGAACCGCACGTGATTTAAGAGCAGGAATGCTGCAGCGTGGTGTAAACGTAGAATTGATTACGCCTTCTGTAAGCAATTTTAGAGTTGACATGCGTACTTTAAAAATTGATGTAAGTGTCGAAGATTCTCATTTGGCGCCAAGATATTGTGGTGTAACAATTTCCGGAATTTCTGTTGGACCATCACCAGCGTGGTTACAAGATCGTTTAAAAGCAATTGGATTAACTCCAAAAAATAATATTGTTGACGTTACTAATTATGTTTTACACGAATTAGGACAACCTTTACATGCTTTTGATGCAGCAAAAATCAACGGAAAAGTAATTGTAAAAACACTTCCGGAAGGAACTAAATTTACAACTCTTGATGATGTCGAAAGAACATTGCATGCAGAAGATTTAATGATTTGTGATGAAAAAGGACCGCTTTGTATTGCGGGAGTTTTTGGAGGAAAAAATCTGGTGTTACCGACGGAACTACAACTATATTTTTAGAAAGTGCCTATTTTGATGCCGTTAGCGTTCGTAAAACAGCAAAAAGACATCAATTAAACACAGATGCTTCTTTTAGATTTGAAAGAGGAATTGACCCAACGATTACAGAATATGCTTTAAAGCGTGCTGCCCTTTTAATTCAGGAAGTAGCGGGTGGAAAAATCACATCTGACGTTGTAGAAGTGTATCCTAAAAAAGTAGAAGATTTTTCGGTTTTACTAAATTTCAGTCACGTTTACAAAATCATCGGACAGGAAATTCCTAAAGATACCATCAAAAAAATATTAGTTTCTTTAGATATTAAAGTAAACAGTGTTTCTGATTCTGGTTTAGGATTAACAATTCCGGCTTATCGTGTTGACGTTCAACGTGAAATTGATGTTATTGAAGAAATCCTAAGAGTTTACGGTTACAACAACATCGATTTTTCTAAAAAATTCAATGCAACAGTTTCTAATTCACCAAGAACTGAAGATTATAAAGTACAAAATGTAATTGCATCACAATTGAATTCTCAAGGTTTTCATGAAATGATGGCAAATTCTTTAACAACAGCAGCTTATGCAAAATTATCTACTGTTTTAAAAGAAGAACATAATGTTACAATGCTTAATCCGTTGAGTAGTGATTTGTCTACAATGCGTCAGTCTTTATTATTTTCAGGGCTTGAAGCAATTTCATACAACATCAACAGAAGAAATTCGGATTTAAAATTATTTGAGTTCGGAAAATCATACCATAAATACCTAAATGGTTACGAAGAACACAAACATTTGTCGCTGTCAATTTCGGGAAACAGAAATAAAGAAAGCTGGACAAATGCGCAAAAATCGACTGATTTCTTTTTATTAAAAGGATATGTGAGTGCAATTTTATCACGTTTGGGAATTGATAAAATCTCAAATGCGCCGGTGCAATCGGATATTTTCTCTGAAGGAACTTCTATTTGCTATAACAATGATACATTGGTAGAAATGGGTGTTGTAAAAAAATCAATATTGAAACATTTCGGAATTAAACAAGATGTTTATTATGCTGATTTTAATTGGGATTTGGTTTTAAAAATCATTACAGGAAAAATTAAATATTCTGAAATTCCTAAATATCCAGAAGTTCGTAGAGATTTAGCTTTGTTAATTGATCAAAATACAACTTACGAAAGCATTTATAATTTGGCAAAACAAACGGAAAAAGTACTTTTGAAAGACATTAATTTATTTGATGTTTATGAAGGTAATAAACTTCCGGAAGGCAAAAAATCTTATGCGTTAAGTTTTACTATTCAGGATAATACAAAAACGCTTACAGATTCTCAAATTGATAAAATCATGTCGAAACTACAGCAAACTTTCGAAACAGAATTGGGAGCTAGTTTGAGATAAAAATTTTATTTATACATAATTCAGACCCGACAGGCTTTAAAGACTTGTCGGGTTTGTTTTTGTTTGTTTGTTTCAGGTTTCAGGTTTCAGGTTGTTGGAACGTGTAATTAACCGCCGAGTTCGCTAAGATTTACGCAAAGTTCACAAAGCTTTGCGAACTTTGCGTAAATCTTATTTTAATCTCTTTGCGAAACTCTGTGTAAATCTTAGCGAACTCTGCGGTAAAAATTATGTTCAAAGAAAAGCAAACTTGAAACCTGAAACCTGAAACAAAACCTATTTAAGCAGAAAATTTAGCATACGCTTTCATCAATTTTTCATCATATTTATTTGTTTTATAAGCCGGGCCATTATATTTCAAAGCAAAATCTGCCCATTTTTTGTTTTTTAAAAGACCAATCAAATTATTCTTTGCCAAAAACATACCGAATGCCTTTAATTGCTCACCTTCGTTTAAGTACATCTTTTTCACATATTCATCTATAGATGCATAACCAATAGAAACTGCGTTAAAACCCATTATTTGGTACAAACCCCACGATGCCGAACATTTTGCTGCATCACTAAATTTCTTGTCAGGATTTAAACGTATTGCTTTTTCCAGTCTCGTATATTCTGCCGCACCTCCCAAATAATACTTTTTTGTATAATTTTTATATAAAACATCCTGATTGTTGGCGTTGGCATAATTAGCGGGATCTATATTTCGTTTTTCGAGTTCTTTCCAAAAAATATGTCCTTCAAATAAAATCTTCGGACGCCCGTCTACTAAAAAGCCCTTCCCTCCGCTTTCAACTTCATTAACAGCTTTAACAACAGCCAATTCGAGATTGTGAGCCTTTGAAAAATCAATCAGATTTTGTTCTGAAAGCAATTTATTATTCGAAGAAAACTCTTCTTTGCTTTTCTCGATAAGTGCAGACCACGTTTTAAGCCCTACAATTCCATCTACAACCAAATTATTTTTTAGCTGAAAATCTTTAACGGCTTTGTTTGTTTCAGTCCCAAAGTAATCAGAAACAATAACGCTGTATTTTAGTTTTTCCAGAAGTTCATTTAGGTAATAAACTTCGCTTGACTTGAGTCCAAATTTTATAGTTTTCATACTTTTTATTTATAATTATTTTTGATGGTGGTTTTTATTTATTTTATCTGCTTGTTTTTTTGCATAAAATAAACAATACAAAAGTAATTCTTATTAAACAACTATAAAACAGCACTTTAACCTGTTTTTAAAATAATTCAACCTAATGAAAAAAGGGTAAATTCACCCTTGTGTTTCTGCAACGATTAAAATACTTTTGGCAGAAATATTTAATAAAAATATTGTTAACTAAACCTTTAACCAATTACATTAAAAAAAATGAAAAACCCTCCCGCTAAACCAAGTCAGTTAATTACCAGAGAATTTGCTCAGGTATTAAACGTAAATTACAACAAAAAGAAAGCCGATTTAAAAACCGGTAAGTCTGCCAAAAAAGAAAAAGAAGAAGCAAATGCCATTTGGTATTCGATAGAAGCTTTAGAAAGTTACATTCATTATGTAAAAACTCAGGGCGCACAAGATGGATACAATGTAGATGGCATTCGTTTTTATTTTGGCGTTTATCCTGAAGATGAAAAACACGAAGAAAAAGCAGGACAAACAACTTTATTTTTAGTCCCGACTGGTAAAAAAATAGAGGCTGCCAATACTGCAAAAATTCAAAGCTTTGTTGCCATACAAGATGATGCACCAAGCGATATACAAAGCCTTGAACCAATGAATTATGGAAATATTGGCAGACCGCCAAGTTTAACATATTAAAAAAATTTATGTTTGAATTTTTAAGATCTTATGTTATCTATTTTGCTTTATTATCAGGAATTATTGGTTTGATTTCATTACACAAACTTCCTGATACTAAAGCAAAATCTTTAGTTATTTTAATTTGGTTTTCGATACTTATAGAAATTGTTGGCTACTATTTTACGTACTGGACAGGTTTATTAAATTATTATGTATATAATTTTTACATGCTCATCAGTATTTCTGCCTACATATTGATTATCAGGAGTCTTTTGCCAAAACGAAATAACAAAATATCAGCCATGCTGTTTTTAATCTTGTTTGTGTTTTCTTTTTTCTCAACCTTTTATTTTTTGAAAAAGACATGAACAACTCTTTTATTTATAGTTTTGCCGTAGGCGTTTTGGTAGTTATGATATTATCTTGCTTATATTTGGTAGAAATTTTTAATTCAGACAAAATATTAAACTTTAAAAAATCAGTTTTCTTTTGGTATATCTTGGGAATTCTGGTTTTTCATGTGCCTTTTTTACCTTTCATGCTTGCCATAAAATGGTTCTTAGTGAAACAGGATGAATCCATTTTTAGTCTGGTATTGTTTATTCTGAATTTTTTAGCGCATAGTTGTTTTATCATCGGGTTTTTATGGAGCGAAAAGAAGTACAATTATTAGTTATTTTGTTAGGTATAGTTTTCTTAACTTTACTAATCATTTTGCTTGTCATATTCTTTTATTTCTTAAAGAAAAAAATAATTATCTCGTTGAAAAAATGGAAGCTAATCTTTATTTTCAATCAGAATTAATCAAAACCAGAATTGAAATAAAAGATCAGACACTTTCTGAAATCAGTAAAGAACTTCATGACAATATTGGGCAAATCGTCTCAGTTGGTATTATGCAGCTTAATATGTATCTCAACAGCGAAAAACCCATTCAGCAAAGTGAATTAAGTGATTTAAAAGAAATATTAGCCAAATCGCTGGACGAAATTCGAATTCTGTCCCGAATTATCAATAAAGATAATTTACTGCAAAGCAATTTTATCGAAGCCATAAAACAAGATTTAGAGCGCATAAAAAAACTAAAAAGCATTCAGTATAAATATACTCTTTCCGGAGAAATACCTGAGATTAGCGGAGAACATGATTTGTTTATTTACCGAATTTTTCAGGAAGCTTTGCATAATAGCCTAAAACATTCTCACAGTGATAAATTTGAAGTAAATATTACCACAACAGACGACGTTTTTTGCCTGAAAATTAAGGATTTCGGAATTGGTTACGACGCGCTCAATACAAATTCAGGCCAGGGATTGGGCAATATGAAATTAAGAGCTAAATTAATTGGAGCTACTTTAATTATGGAATCAGACGCATCAGGAACTACCGTAACTTTAGAATACCCTTTAACTAAAACCAATGAAACCTAAAAACAAAATTATTATTGTAGATGATCATTTACTGTTTTCGCAATCGCTTGAACTTTTGATCAATAGTTTTAAAGATTTTGAAGTAATAAACCGCTTTGAAAATGGTAAAGTATTTATTACCTACTTACAGGAAAATGTAGATACCAATGTGGATTTAATTTTACTAGATGTAAATATGCCTGTTTTAGATGGCATTAGCACCATGAAATGGATTAAGGAAAACAGACCGGAACTTAAAGTTATTGCACTTTCTGTAAATGACGACGAAGAAGTTATTATAAAAATGATTACCAACGGTGCCAAAGGATATTTATTAAAAGATACTTCACCCGAAATATTTAAGGATGGTATTGTATCTGTTATCGAAAAAGGTTTTTATTTCACCGAATTGGTTTCCGGAATGCTAGTGAAGAAAGCCAATGACGATTCAAAAAAGTCAATTTAAAAGAAAAAGAAATTGTTTTCATAAAACATGCCTGCACTGAGAAAACATACAAAGAAATCGCTTCGGAAATGTGTTTAAGCCCAAAAACAATTGATGGCTACAGAGAGTGTTTATTTGATAAACTCGAAATTAAAACCAGAATAGGCTTAGTGCTATATGCTATAAAACACAAAATTGTCTTAGTTTAATCACTAAGACAATTTTTTTGAACTTAATCAAACGGAATTAATCTATCGTTTGGTAAGTCGTATTCGTATAATTTACCGTTTGTATCATCAAGATATAACCACTGAATTATATTCGTATGATGCTCAAAATCATTCGATATTCCTAAAACAATATAAGAATGGTTTTCTCTGTCTCTTTCTTCAATCGAATAGCTTAAATCGGCGTTTGCATCTTTTATAGTACTTTTTACCAGTTCGCTTTTAGAATTTGCCAGATAATATTCGACTTGTTCGTAGATATGATCTTTAAAATCTGCTGTAAAATCGTTTTTCTCTGAATAGTATTTTATTGGTTTAGGATGTTTTTTTCGAAACAAACTCACATTTCCATCTTTTATTTTTTTGCATTTACAAGCCATTCTGCAAATTCCAGTTTTTCTCCTTCGCCGGCTTCATAAATGGTATCCATTTTCCAGGATACATCAAGTAAATCTCCTCTTTTAAAAGCTTTGGCATTTGCAAGATCTGTATAAAACGAAATCAGTTTTTTGTCTTTCTGAACCGTAAATAAAGCATAATCTCCATTTCCATCAAAATTAACAAATTGAACAGTATCTTCATAAACCTGTTCCAGCTGTAGCTTCTCGCCACTTCTTAAATTACTTTTCAGGTTTAAATCTGAAGAATTATCAGTTACATTCTTTACAACTGTTGTATCTTTCTGAATGTTATTATTCAAATTTTCAGCAGTAGTTTCTTTATTGTCTTTACAGGAAAATAATACGGCAAGTAATGCCACACAATACAGTTGCTTCATAGTAGTAGGTTTATTTTAAAATGATTTGGGTCATTAATAGGTAATTGCAGCAAATATAGGATTATCCTTTATTTTTTCTCTTCCATTTAAAAAAGAAAGTTCCATTAAAAAATTAAACTGAACAATTTCGCCTCCTAATTCATTTACTAAGTCGGCAAGTGCTTTTGCTGTTCCGCCGGTTGCAAGAACATCATCGTGAATTAAAACTTTATCGCCTTTTTTGATAGCGTCAATATGTATTTCTAAAGAATCAGTTCCATATTCTAATTCATAAGAAGCAGAAATTGTTGTAAAAGGAAGCTTTTTAGGTTTACGTACAGGAACAAAACCTGCGTTTAAACGATCAGCCAATAACATTCCGAAGAAAAAACCGCGACTCTCCGCTCCTATTACCTTATCAATTTTTTGTCCGTTTAAAGAATTTAATAATATTTTAAGGCATTCTTCTCTTGCAATAGGATCATTTAGTAGCGGAGTGATATCTTTAAATAAAATTCCTTCTTTTGGAAAACCCTGAATATCACGTATATAATTTTCAATCTTCATTTTTTTTTATTTTTATGTTATTTTTCGTTTGTATATGTCACATTTATGCCTATATTTGCACCCGCTAACAGCAATCAACAAAGGTATAAAAAATACCTTATTGAAAAACAAAAGGCCTCGTGGCGCAACTGAATAGCGCACTTGATTACGGCTCAAGAGGTTACTGGTTTGAATCCAGTCGAGGTCACTTCTTAAAAAAAAGTTAAAACAAAAGTTTTAGCTTTTTTTGTCTTTTACCTAATATTTTAACTAGTTAATACTTCTAATTTCTGATGATTTGTATGTATCGTTGAATTACTCTACTTGATTCAAACCACTTCAAAAGCCTGTAAATATTATACTTGCAGAAATTCCTTATCCTTATATTAACAATAATTTAAGCTTATGGAATTTGAAGAAGAAAAGGTTAAAGGAAAAATTACACCACGCAAGGTACAGAAAATGCTCAGCGATGAAGGAATGGATGTTACACTGGAAGAAGCTGCAGAAATTTTAGCTTTCTAAAATTCAAGGCAAACGGAGTAGTAAAGAAGTTTTTTAAACAAATAAGAAGATAATTATTTATAATGGTAAGCCTATATCAACATTTTAGAAATTGGTGCAGGATTTCATCATTATTTAAATCTTCCTCTACATATCTGCTATTATTAATTGTTACTCAAAGGACTTTAAAACTTAATTTATTTCTTTACAGACGATTGTTGTTTTACTGTAAAAAAGGAAGACATCAGTATAAAGAACGCGAATACTAATACGATAATAAAAAATGTACCCATGATGATATTGATTTATGTTTATGTGATGTGGTAAATTACGAATTTTATGATGATAATTATTTTGACTATTTTTTTTGTTAATTTTTATTTTATTTTTGAGGTAAATTAAAATAAAAAACAAAATTTATGAAAAAAATACTTTTAAGTATTGCTATGTTTTCTACAATTTATATGTCTGCGCAAGCGGTAATTGTTGAAGAAAAATATGAAGATAGAAATGAACCAATTACTTTTCAATACCTACCAAATTCTAAAAAAATTGTAGTTTATAAAGGTTGGCCAATTTCAATGTCATTTTCTTACATAACTACAAATGCTTTAAGCTTTGATGTCAATGGAAAAAAATCTGTTCTTTTTGAAAATGAAAAGTTAATGAGTCCTACATTTTCAGTCACAGAGAATACTTATAAAGCAAACGATGCTACAAAAATTAAGAAGGCTAATTATAAATTTTTTCAGGATAAGAATGTTTTCCCTGTTAATTATGATACGCTCGAAGATCTAAATACCAGTTATTTTGGGCGATATGATTATAATAGCGTATTATGCGCTGTTGAAGATAGATCGTCAGACATGTTTTTTGATGCTTCTTTCAATGATTCTCATGATTTTGGTTTTACAAATCAAAAACAAAAAGATATAATTAATTTTGAAAAAGATGATATTTATTTAGAAAGCATTGAGATTGCTAACAATGCAAGGAAAAGATTTAAATTAGAAAAACCAAATTTATCTCTATTAAAGGGTGATGCATTTGCAGAACAAGATTATAAAACATCTTTTATTTGTAAATTAAACGGTAATGAAAATTTTGATATCATTACAAAATCTGTTTCTGCAGATTTTCAAACTACAATATTATACAAAACAACTTATGATTTTGTAGGCAAAAAAATAAATGAAATATCTCTGACATTAAAACTTAATAATAAATTTTTCATTACATCAGATAATTCTGGAGGACCAAAGGGTTTTGTGTCACCTCAAGAAAAGCCAGGTAATCCTTTCACAGCGGCTGCATCTGGTTTAGGAACATTATCTGTAAATAATTACTATGAAGATAAAAAGACAGGTGATATTTTTGTTTACGGAGCTTTTAGTGAAAAAGCAACTAAAATAATAGGTGGAGTAACTACTCCAAAAGGTTTTTATATTTATAAGTTTGATAAAAATGGTACTAAATTATGGGAATCTATTAATGCTATTGTTAGTAAAGATTTTTTTGAAAAAATACATACAAGTTCTAGACTACAGATTAATTTATTGGAGTATAAAAAAGATTTAATTTTTTCAGTTTCAGTTAATGATTTTACTGAATTTTCATATTCTACAAAGGTCGATAAATTGACTGGATCTATTTCAAAAATTAATTTTATTGAGTATAATAATAATACAAGTAATTTAAAAAATAAAGCTTTTATAAATAATAGCTACGTTAGCGGTGAATTTAAAAATAAAGTTTTCTCACAGATGACTTTTGTAGCTATGATTGTAAATCCTAATGTAATGAGTTATGTAAAAAGTGTATCGAAAGATGGTAAAAAATTATATTATGAAAGTATAGTTTGTGATGAGGGTATTTGGTTAGTAGAAACAGATAACAAAGAAAGTTATAAAATTTTATTTTTTAAAGACTAAAAAAAGCTCCCATTTGGGTAACGTTTTAGAGAAATGCTTGATATCAAACAAAGAAGCATTAGCTTTTGATTTGGGAAATGACTGGAACCAAAAGAAAATTTCTATGCTGGAGCAAAAAGATGTAATTGAAGATGATATACTTAATCAAATCTCAGACGCATTAAAAATTCCAGTTGAAGCTTTTCAGAATTTTGATGAAGAGCAAGCAATAAATATTATTTCTAATACATTTGACAATTGTCAGCAAACTGCATTTGTATTTTACAATTCTACCATTAATCAAATTGATCAATTTATTAAACTACACGAAGAAAAGATTGCTTTGTACGAGCGTATGTTGAAAGAGAAAGATGAAATGATGGTTAGGCTTGAAAAATTGATTAATAAATAATTATTTATAAAGATATATAAATTCTATAAAGAGACTTTTGAAGTCTCTTTATTTGTTTTAACGGTGTTTGTTCTATTTAATTACATTAATAAGGAAGACTTCAGAGAGCGGGTTTTGTATTGATAATGTAAGATTATTTTTTCAACACAGCAAACCTCGTTATCGAGAGTAATAGACAAAAACGTTGCTAAAATAATCAGAAATATACAATGATAACCAAGTGTTTATTTTTAGATGTATTTTCATTTTCTCTATCCGAAGTAAATATGAAAAATGTAACTTTAATTACGAATTTTTTAGTTAAGAAGTAATTGTATATTTACATAAAAGTTTAATTCCGCAAATATCAATATACCGACTATGGGAAGATTTCTACGCGATTTTTTTCAAAACATCAGCATTACCATACCTGTTGCTGTAATTATATTTATCTTCCTTTATTTCCAAAAGCATATAAGCTTATTTATCGAAACATTTTTAATGTCCGACCCCTCTTATAATGTATGGTATTTGCAGTTGTTTATAATAATTGCCTTTATATTGTCGACAGGATTTTTATTTATAAAGTTAGTAACAGATAAATACATACCAACGGCAGCCGAGTACATTTTTATTTCCCTATCGTTTCTATTATTTTTATATTACCGGTGCAATGGCAATGGATTAAACTGGAACCTCCATGCAGCGCTTTCTAACCGTTATTTTTCTGTTCAATATATTGAATTAATACTCACACTTATATTTTTTTACTTTTTTTTAACTCCATTGGCTGGTATTTAAAACAACGCAAAAAACTAGTGCCAGTAATGAATTTTTTAACAGGCGACGATCCTATCTCCACTGAGGCTGAGGACCTAGTTGACTTCTCTCCCACTGTTGGCAAACTAACTGATATATTACTAAGCGACAAACATCCAAAATCAATATCTATTGGGCTCATTGGTCCATGGGGAAATGGAAAATCCAGCGTCATCCAGATGACTAAATCTAAAATTGATGCCTCTGAGGAATTTAAAAAAATGAAATAATCTCAATTCATTTCCTGCCCTATCTAAATCACAATGAGAATGAAATTATAAACGAGTTCTTTACCTTACTGAGTAATGCATTATCACCTTATAATGGAAGACTCTCTAATCAAATAGTTGACTACTCTCAAAAATTGACAGATCTCTACCAAAACAAAAGCCTGAGCACCTTTTTGGAGAATCACATCACAAATTTTGCGCAGTCTTCTGCCTGCGAGCTCTACGAGAACATTAATAAGATGCTTTTAGAAACAGACAAAAAAATTATTGTTTTCATTGATGATTTGGACCGTCTCAGCCAGAAAGAAATTCTGCAGACCCTTAAGCTTATTCGTAATACTGCAAACTTTATTAATACCTTTTTTGTATTGGCCATGGACAAACAGTATGTTATAAAACGCCTGACCGAAAAAGGAAATATTCTCGATACAAAGTTTGTAGATAAGTTCTTCCAGCTTGAAATATACCTACCTGAAATAGACAATAGTGCACTAAAACAATATTTTACAACGGAAATGCTTCGCCCATTCAGCCCAGCTCCTAAGGATCTAGAACCTAGGTTAAGGGTAGCATTAATGGAGCCCTATTTACTCTTTGAAGATTATGTGAAAAATTTTAGAGATGTCAAAAGGGTTGTAAATCAAATTAAATACGATATTTCTCTTTTCCAGGAAGATTTTGCATATCTGAACCTGAAAGATTTTATAAACTTTACTTTTTTTAAACTGAAATTCCCACAGGTTTTAAAACAGTTAAATGACAATAGGGGAGACTTTTTAACTATTGATAGGTCAAAAGGAACCTATAATTTAATAAAAGTTCAAAAGGATGAGCGAGATCTTGTTAAAGATGTTTTTAGCTCGATAGCCAATGAATCAATCAACAGTATTTGGTATTTGGATAAATACCAGTTTTATGATCAAATTCTAAATAATAAAAAGGAGTATAAAACCGATTATGAAAAAGTCAGCAGAAACGATAAGGTACTACTAATTAAAACCTTAGCATACCTTTTTGGAGAAGAAAATAATCCTGAGGGACAAGACTCCATCAAATTTGCCAATAACTTTCAAATGCTGATCCAACAGCGTATCTTTGCAGATTTCTTTAAACAGTCCGAATTTGAAGCCTTATTTACCGCTGACAAGCTCTCAATAAAAGATAACTTGCTTAAAATTCAGGGTCAAGGCAAATCCGAACAACTGATCGGGCGGCTAGGCTATTTCTCAACTAATGACCAGACTAAGTTAGAACGCATTATTGAGTATCTAGTCATTATTTATGAAATGAACGGTCTTAAGAATCAATATGATATGGATACTTACAAGCTTATAGATAAATTTACTTCTGAACTAATTGATGTGCTTGGCGAAGGCAGAATTTCTGAGTATCGTAAATGGATTGATGAATCTATATTTTCTAATACTTCAATTAACGAGGGGACAAAGCTTATATTACTAAGCACAATTTGGAAAGTTAAGCACTTCAACGAACTTTGGCATCTGGAAGAGGATTACATAATTAATAGAACTATTGAATTATATACAAATTATCTATCCACTTTTGATACCATTCTATGGGACATAAATAATTTCAGAACATTTAACATATATCATGGAGCCAAGCTAGTTGATCAGGAAAAAATAAATAATATTTTAAAAGACTTCTGGTCGCGAAACAGTATTGAGCTTTTATGCGTCCAGCTAACAGAACTTGATTCGTTTTCAAATACGTCATTTAAAATTTCGGATACCGTCGTTGAGATTTTTGGATCTAAAGATAAATTTCTCGATTTTATAAAGTCTCATAAAGACAGCTCTCTTCCCAAGATTCGCGAATTCATTAATCTTTTTGAGCTGTTGCACATTATAAACTTTCAGTATTCACTGGAATATGATTTTGTTCTTTCACTCCTCATGCTAAAAAAAATAGATATTTCGATTGCTCAGCCAGGCCGTGAAGATTACACTGAGAGAAAAAGATATGAACAGATAATTACAAAAATAACCGATACCGACTTAGGTTATCAATTTGTGCGCATTGCTAATTATAAAGAAAAATATGGTTTGAGTTTTAACCTGTCTATGAATGTTTTTTATCTGACAATTAATGTAAGAGCTGAAGCGATCGATAGGCTTCTTTCAGATTTTATAGTAGATATTATGACAATCTATTATGGTAGTCCCGATTGGACAATGAGTCATAAGGTAATTGCGGAAGGCACTAGAATTGATCTAAAAAGTTTCGATTATATCGAGTTTATTTCTATAAAGCCAAAGCCAGAAGGCGAAATAAAATATTTGAATAATAAATAGCAAAAAGGCTCCTTCAGAGCCCTTTTTATTTTTTCTTTTTCCCGATCGCGCGGATTTGTAATCCGTGCCCACAAAATATATCCTAACAAATTTAAAAAAAGAAAATCCAGTTTTTATTAATATAGGAACGGGCACGGAAAGAATTTCCGTACTATCGTTGCTCGCGGAACTATCCGTAGAGATTTTTTATCTCCGACATAACAAAGGTACTTTGGGTACTCCCTATACTTTCAACTGATCCCAATTTATTAAACACAAAATCCTGATAATGCTTCATGTCTTTGGCAGAAACCTTCATTAAAAAATCGTAATCACCAGAGATATTGTAACATTCTACAACTTCTTCTATTTTCATAATATCACTAACAAACTGATTGCCAATATTACGATCGTGTTGTTTAAGCTTGATATTACAAAAAACAATGAATCCCCTGTTTAATTTTTCTGCATCAAGCAGGGCAATATATTTTTTTATATAACCATTGTTTTCCAATCTTTTAATTCGCTCAAAAACAGGCGATGCAGAAAGATTTACCATCTTAGCAAGCTCTTTTACTGTATACTTAGAATTATCGTGAAGTATATTTAATAACTGAAGATCAATATCATCTATCTGCTCCATAGAATATTACTTTAAACAGGTTTATTTTATTTTTAAATCAGAATAAAATTCTTCAAATATAACGAAAAACAATACAAAAATCTTATTTTACGCAAGTTAAAAACATAACATACTGCAGCGTTTATCTTCACAGTATAAAAATCTAAAAGGCATTATTTTATAGCAGGGAGCGTTATCCTTGGTACCCTTTATCAAAAAAAGATAAAGAGCCACGTCCTAAATAAAATTATACTTTTTTTCGTCGAGCCATACCCTGAGCGATGATACTAGCGGCAATCAATTGCAAGGCATGGTAAAGCATGAGCGGCAGCAATACGATGCCGGTGATAGTACTGTGCTGAAAAAGTACTTTTGACATAACGGTGCCGTGTACCAATGACTTTTTAGAACCGCAGAATAAGACAGTAATACGGTCTTCATCTGAAAAACCAAGCAGGCGGCTCAGTAGTCCGACACAAAAGAATACGGCAAAAAACAACGCCATCATCCCTGCAGCGAGTCCGGCAAGTTCAAGGGCAGTGAAGCCTTCAAAAAGATGTTCGGAAAATGACTTGCAAAACGACGTGTAAATAATCGTTAGAATAACTGCCTGATCGAAATATTTGAGCTGTTTCTTGTATTTTTCGGCAATGGCGCCGAGACGGGAATTGAGACTTATGCCAATGATGACAGGCAGCAAAACTTGAAGAATCAACTTTATGACGATTTGAGTGACATCAAAATCGCCTGTCGCAGAAGCAATAAACAGCCCAACCCAGAGAGGCGTAACGACTACTCCAATCAAACTGGAAATGCTTGCATTGAAAATGGCTGCAGGAATGTTTCCCTTAGCAATGGAAACCATGACCACCGAAGATGAAACTGTGGACGGTAATGCTGCCAGAAAAAATACGCCCAGCCAAAGCAACTCGAAGCCGTTATTGACAAACAACGGGCGAAATGCCAAAACAATGAGCGGAAAAAATAAAAAGGTTGTCAACTGAACGACAATGTGCATTTTCCAGTTGGAAAGTCCGGCTTTTAGTTTCTCAACACTTAGCCGTAAGCCATAAAACAAGAAAATCAACGAAACGCCTGCATTGGCAATCTCCTCCAGCGAAACAGGTTCTTTGACCATACCTGGCTTTGGCAAAAAATAAGCCATCAGAATCATGGTGGCTATCATTAACAGGAAACCGTCGAAACCTGCTTTTTTTAATACTTCTAATAATTTCTTCAATGTGTTTAAATATTATTCCTCCGTGGAGGCACGGAATTCATTATTAATATATTGAGACTAAATCCCAAGTTCTTTACGTATAATTTCTGCTCCTGCGCTTAAAGCACTTAACTTGCCTCTGGCTACATCTCTAGATAACGGTGCCATACCGCAGTTTGTAGAAGGGTAAAGATTTTCGGCATCTACAAACTCAAGAGCTTTACGCAGGGTAGCAGCTACTTCTTCTGGTGTTTCGATAGTGTTGGTTGCCACATCAATGGCACCGACCATTACTTTTTTACCGCGAACAAGTTCCATTAAATTTAAAGGCACATTGGAGTTGTGACATTCTAAAGACACCACATCAATTTTAGATTTTTGAATTTTCGGAAAAATTTCTTCGTATTGTCGCCACTCTGAACCTAATGTCTTTTTCCAATCAGTATTTGCCTGTATTCCATAACCATAACAAATATGAACCGCAGTTTGACAATGTAAACCTTCAATGGCTCTTTCTAATGCTGCCATTCCCCAATCGTTTACTTCATCAAAGAACACATTAAATGCAGGTTCATCAAACTGGATAATATCTACACCTGCGTCTTGAAGTTCTCTTGCTTCTTCATTGAGTGCTTTCGCAAATTCCCACGCCAATTTTTCCCGGCTTTTATAATGGTCGTCGTACAAGGTATCTACCATTGTCAGCGGGCCTGGCAATGCCCATTTTATAGGCTTGTTAGTCTGTTTACGTAAAAATTTAGCATCTTCAACAAAAACTGCTTTTTGACGTGCAACCTCACCTACAACCACTGGAACACTCGCGTCATAACGGTTACGGATTTTTACTGTTTTACGATTTTCAAAATCTACACCGCTTAAATGCTCGATAAAAGTCGTTACAAAATGTTGGCGTGTCTGCTCGCCGTCACAAATGATATCCAGATCTGCCAATTGTTGTTCCTGCAGAGAAATGCGCAACGCATCTTGTTTTCCTTCAAGTAGCTGATCACCTTCTAATTTCCATGGTGACCAAAGTTTTTCGGGCGGTGCAAGCCAGGCAGGTTTGGGTAAACTTCCAACAATAGAGGTAGGTAATAATAATTTCTTCATAATAGTATAATTTTAATGCGTTGTAATCAATTAAAGGGTAAAATTAGCAGACCATTGTTCCAGGAGACTTTTGTAAGGCTTAATGAAATGCTCTTCTGCATATTTACCCTGTTCAACAGCCAGTCGGCCACGCTCTTCGCGGTCGTAAACCACGCGAGTCAGTGAATAATCTTCGTGTTTAAGAGTAGGTTGATAGATTTTCCCAGCCACTGAATTTGCATTGTAAATTTCAGGGCGATAAATCTTCTGAAAAGTTTCCATCGTGCTGATTGAGCTGATTAATCCAAGATCAGTATAATCAGCAAGCAGATCTCCGGAATGATAAAAAGCCATCGGTGCCACACTATTCGAAGGCATGAAAAAACGAACTTTTAAGCCCATTTTAGAGAAATATTCATCAGTGATAGAATACTGATCCTGCAGATACTCAAAACCCAGAACCGGATGCTGATATTCAGTGCGAGTATAAGTTTTGTTGCTCGATACACTTAGACAAATGATCGGTGACATCTTAAAGTGCTCTTTATAAGTGGCTGAATTGACAAAACACTTATAAAGTTTTCCGTGCAAATCACCAAAATTTTCAGGAATACAAAAATTAGCTTTATTTTTATTGTGTTCGATCAATAAAATACTGAAATCATAATCACGAACATAAGACGAAAAATTATTTCCGGCAATACCTTCGATACGCTGGCTAGTCTTGTGGTCAAAAATATTCGTTTTTAAAACTTCAATCAACGGCAGATTGTTAACACCATTCTTATCATTAATACTCATCGTTACTGTGATGATTTCAAGTTCTACAAGGTAACGATCAGCTTTTGGATTATCCAAATGAGCCAATGCATTGAATCGATTGTTAATCATATTTAAGGCATTACGTAAGTTTTGCTGGCGATTAGCTCCTCTAGCCAGGTTTGCAAAATTGGTTGTCAAACGCGTTTGACTTGAGGGGTGATAGTTTTCATCTAAACAAGTGCTCTCTAATGTGAATGCAAAATTATTCTGGGTGTTTTCAATATCTTGCTTTTCGCTTATTCTTAAATCTTCTTGTATGTTCGCTTTCATTTGATGACAAGGTTTAGTTTTTTACCCTGCAAATTTGAAAATAAAAGATTTAATATTTCACAAAACAAAAAAAATCAGATAATTATTCTTTTTTAACACTATTTTTAAGATTATTAATCTTTTTATAAATATAATAACAAAGGAAAACAGATAATTATTCTTTAGAGAACTAGGATATGACTGATTTGAAGTTTCCCATAGCAATTCAAGCCTCGAAAAACAAAACAAATAAATTTATATTTGCCAAAATTTAAGACAGACATAGCAATGAATTTGATAGAAAATTTGAAATGGCGCTACGCCACAAAAGCTTACAATAACATTAAAGTAACAGAAGAGAAGATCGATCAGATCTTAGAGGCTATAAATCTTTCAGCATCTTCTTGTGGTCTGCAATCTTATCGTGTTTTTGTTGTAAGCAACCCGGAAATCCAAAAGAAATTAGGTGCTGATTCGTATAATGGACAGATTAGCTCTTGCTCTCATTTGCTGGTTTTTGCGGCATTCACTGACATGTCTTCGACTTACATTGACGATTACATGGCAATGACAGAGAAACAAAGAGGTCTTGATGCTGGTGCCTTATCAGGATTTAGAAATGGACTGCATTCCTATTTCAGCGCTATTAACGCAGAACAAAAAGCTCTTTGGGCAGCCAAACAGGCTTATATTGCACTAGGAACTGCACTTATTGCTGCGGCAGAATTGAGAGTGGACGCCACTCCTATCGAAGGATTTAATGCCGCGACTATCGATGCCGTTTTGGGTTTAAAAGAAAAAGGGCTGCATTCTACCGTTATCCTCGCTTTAGGATATCGGGATTCGGAAAAAGACTATATGGCAGCTATGAAAAAAGTTCGTTTACCTATAGATGAAATGATAACTAAAGTTTATTAATAATCCCCAACAGGACATCTAAATCAAAATATTGAAGACATGTAAAGACAGCCTCTACTTCCAATAAGCCAATCTCTTCAAATCTTCCATAAAATGTTTTGGAATTTGTATCGTAGAGGTCACCACAGCCAAATGGCGTCAATTGAAGACAATTGACGCCATTTTTTTATTCATACTATTAAATAAAATAACTTTGAATCATTTTTGCTTTTATTTTCTATTTTAGAATCGTGCTAAAAATAAAGAAGCAAATTGCAAAAGAATACATATTTACATGAAAAATTAGATAAATTTAAATTTATTATGTGATAACTTAGCAAGATTCGAACACAACGAATATAGCTGAAATTATGTTTATCTCCGAGATTGTTTTCGATTGCTTAAGATTGATTTTTAAAATGAAATCCCATCTTTCCACATGGTCATTACTTCCTCTTCACTGCGGGGTAATAATTTATCTAAAGTCTGCACAGCATCTGCCTGTACCTCTTCTATAAATGATCTGAGATTTTTGTTATATGTATCAAACGCCTGTTGATAATCATTTTGGCATAGAGCAAATGCGTCAGCCAAAGCAGTTGCTCCTATTATTGCCAATGAGCCGCCCATTCCTGCAGCTGGGGAAGCACAGTATCCTGCATCACCGACCAAAGCAACTCTGCCTTTTGTCCAGGACGGCATTTTTATCTGGCAGAATTTATCGAAGTAAAATGCGTTGGAATTCAATAATTCCGATTGAAGTTCATCAGATCGCCAGCCCATACCTTTCATTTGGTTCGATACAATTTCTTTGATCTCTTTCTGATTTCGAAAATCATACGTAATCTCGTTTTCAGACCTAAAAGTAAAAATCACATCAGTCTTGTTATTGTGGCCATAAAGCGCCGCACCTTTATTTGGCTCCGCATACATTTGATACGTGCCATTCTCAACCAATAGTTTATCGACCACGGCAATAGAAAAATACTGCCCTAAATAGTGAGCATATTCAGATTCTTGTCCAAACCAAATTTTCCTGACGGCAGAATGTATTCCATCACATCCAAAGACATAAATATACTGATTTGTAGAGCCATCTTTAAAAGATACTTCGATATGATCCTGAGTTTCATGTATTGCATCAATACTGTTATTGAATAGGATTTCTACATTTGTTTTTATCTGCTCATACATCATGCTTAGTAATGAATCCCTTTCGATTTCAAATTCATCATCGGGCAATTCTTCTCCTGGCTGCCTTAATATCAACCTGTAGCCTGTTTGATCATTGGCATTTTTAAACTCCCACTTTTCAGGACCAATTCTGCGCTTCTTTATCTCTTCAAAAAGTCCCATTCGTTTTACAATCTCCACTGTCTGATCCTTTATATCAACAGGTGTTCCGCCTTTTTTAAGCGCATCACCAAGTTCTACAATAGTTACCTTGTAACCAAATTTATTCATCCAGTAAGCAGTAGTTAACCCAGCAAAACTTGCTCCTGATATCAGCACTTTTTTATTTAGTTCCATTTCCTTTATTAATTAATATTTACACTGCAAAGCTCATCGATTTACTGCGTACAAAAAATGGTTAAACAAAGTAAGGATTGGACTAATCGTGGTTTTTTCTTCTGAATGTTATTGCCGAAATTCCTGTTACTTTAGAAAATAAACGCGTGAAATAAGGATAATCAGAATATCCAAGTTCGAAGGCAATTTCTTTTACAGATTTATCAGTATGATAAAGAAGACGTTTCGCTTCTAAAATGATTCTGTCCTGAATAAGGTAAGAAACAGAATAGCCGGTACTTTCTTTTACACACTCGTTTAGATAAGATGTAGAAATGTGCAGTAGAGCAGCATATTCACCAGGACGTTTTAAAGTACAGTAATTTTTTCAAGCAATTTTCTGAAAGTTTTGGCCACTTTATCAAATCTTGAAAAATTATCTTCTAACTTTTTTATAATTAAAAATTGTGATAGTAAAAAACCAATCAATGTATTACAACTGTCTTTTAATAGTGGAAAATACATTTTATTCTCCTTTTGTCTGTAAAACTTAAGACAAAGCAAAAAGATGCTCGATATGGTTAAGGAATCTTCGCGGCTTAAGGATAATGGAGCGGTCGGGCTAAGATCTTCTAATATCTTTAGGTATCCTTCATTTAGGTTTGCATTGCTAATAGACATTGTACACACAATAATATCATCAATATCCAGCATTTTATGTACCTGATCTGGATGAAGGTATACTACTGCCGGAGACGAAATACAATAGGTTTGAAAATCGATTTCAATTGTAACCTCGCCTTGTTCAAGGATATGAAATGTGTATCCTTCATCCCGATGCGCCTGAGTTGCCTCTTCTTCCTGATTCGAAGTTTTAAAATCAGACTTTTTAATACTGTTTTTATCAATTGAAATACCTAACCTGAAGGTATTATCCATAGTATTAACAGGTATCTTATTTTTATTTTTTCGCATGCGAAAGGATTAGACAAATCACGGTATAAAACTACGTCAAAAATATTGATTTATAAAAAAGCATTTAAGTTTGTTAAGATTTAAATTCTAAACGATTTTATTTTTGTGGCAAAAATCGTGGCAAATCGCAAATGGAGTGGCCTTCAAATTTGCCACATAAAGTTAAGGAAGTTTGTTCTACTTTAAAATAGATTATTATAACTTTTTCTTGCAGTCAAATCAATATTTACATCAATCCCCAACAGGACATCCAAACCAAATTGCTCAAGCCGCTGAAAGTCATGCCCTACCAGTAGTAAGCCAATTTCTTCAAATCATCCATAAAATTTATAGAAATTTGTCCAGTCGAGGTCACAAAATTAAAATCCCATTTCTTATGAAATGGGATTTTTTTATGCGTTTTTCTTGCTATTTGACCTTTCTGTAATCTTATGAAACTCTTAAAATAGTAAAGTTTTAAAACTAAAAATATTCACAATCCCTAAAACTCATGGGAAACTACTTACGATCAAATTCAAATTCTATTTATTCCATTTTTTTACATCGCAATAAATCTTCTGTTTATTAATTATGGTTATATCGCAAGATAAATTCGTAAATTTGTTATTCTTTTTGGAAATTCTATCTTCCTAAAGCCTTACCTTAAATATCAAATTACCAGTTGTCCATAAATCTTGTGAAAGAATCAGAAAGTACAATGCAATACCACTATGAAATAAATACCCCGGAAAGAGATGTACTGCTGCTCTACATTCATCAATACATTCATTTTTCTTCTTCAAGTGAAAAAATACTGCAAAAAAATTTATGGCCAAGTGCTAATGCTTCCTTTATATTTAATTTCAAAAAAACAAAATTAAATGACAAATTAAGCCCTATTGTTGCTATAGTAGGATTACATGATAGTATTCATACAATACAACCTGATGAAAATGATATTGATACTATTATAGTTCATTGTTGTCCTGCCGTTTTCTCTATTTTAAATACTACACAGACTTCTTTTCTGACTAATACTATTATTGATGCAAAAGATGTATTTGGAGAGTCTGTTGACTCACTTGCCACAGCGCTTCAACTGACAAAAAATACAAAAGAAAGACAAAATTTACTAGATACTTTTTTTACCGGTTTACTTAATAATACTACCGAACAAATTTTTTGTTTTGCAAAACTTGCAGCAACTATTCAAGCAGATCCTGAATATAAAATAGCATTAGGAACAGAGATAAGCTATCGTCATTTATCCCGAATGTTTAAACAGATAATAGGAGTTAATATTCAAACCTACAGGCGTTTAGCCCGATTTGAATTAGCCAGGCAATTGATTATAAAAGAAACCACTCCTTCGTTAACACATGTTGGCTATCAATCTGGTTATTACGATCAGGCTCATTTTGCAAGAGAATTTAAAAAACTATCCGGTTTAAGAGCTAAATATTTTGGCCCGCTGTGTTCCATTTAATTTTTCAATGTCCATTGTGTACAATTTTATGCTTTTAATGCGAAGTAATTTTGCTTAAAAATATATGAACAATGAAAACAATTATTTATGTAGCCGTTTCAGCTAATGGACTAATTTTACTGACAAGCGAAGGCAATTATCAAATACCAGTCGAGTTATTCCAGGACTGTATAGGTTTAGCACACCAAACAGGAAATATGGTGATCGGATTAAATACATACCGCCTCTTTTCCAGTAACCCTAATGCTCTTGAAGCCTTTAAAGGAGTAGAAATTGTAGTACTTTCGGCAAATTGCAAAGAAGAACTAGAAGGTGTTACCGTTTTAAAGAATATAGATGCGGTTATGGAATTTTATAAAACAAAAGGATATTCAAAAATATTTGTTGCCGGGGGTGCCTATACCTATCAATCTTTTCTTAAAGAAGGGCATGCAGACGAATTTTACATCAACTATCTTCCAATTTTAACAGCATCGGGAGCACTTCTTGTTAGTCAAATCCCCGCTGATAAAATTCTTGAAGTAAAAGAAAACAAACTAATTGCACAAAATATTCTTCAACTTCACTTTACAACAAAATAATGTCAATTTTAGAAAACAATAAAATGAAAAAAGCGATATTATTTGGACCTAGTGGCTTTGTTGGTTCTGAATTACTTTTGGAATTATTAGACAATCCAATTTACGAAGAAGTAACTATTGTTGTAAGGAAACCATTAAATACTACCCACCCCAAGTTGAGAATTTTAGTAGGAGACTTTAATTCTATGCCTGGGTTAATTGAAAAAATTAGTGCTGATATTGTTTTTATTGCGCTTGGTGCCATTCAAAACAGCAAACAAAACTCAGTTGAATTTTATCAAATTGATCATGATTATCCTGTTATAGCAGCAAAAATATTGAAAAAAATGGAGCAAAATCTGTTTTTCTGGTAACAGCAGCCGGAGCAAATCCAAATTCAAAATTCAAGTATGTAAAAACAAAAGGAGAAACAGAAAGAGACATTATTGCATTAGATTTTGAATTCACCCATATTTTCAGACCTACAATGATTGTTGGAAATCGAAAAGATAAACGTCCGTTCGAAAAAATTGGAATGAAAATATGGAAACTTATTCATCCTGTTTTTATTGGCCGACAGACTGATTACAAAGAAATCGACGGAAAAGAAATTGCAAAAGCAATGAATAATGCTTCTTTAAATCAGACAGAAAAAATTAAGATTTATAATTGGAAAGAGATGAAAATTTACTCCAATTCTAAAGAACAAATTACACTGGTATAAAAAATAATAATAAACTTTTTCTCTAACTTAATTTTCTAAATGAAATAAAATGAATCACATAATTTCTTAAAGCTCAAATTTAGTAGATTTGTATTAATCCATTCCAATCTACAATGAGTGAAAAAGATACCGCCACGAGATCATTATATGATTTGTACATCGAATTAGGTGTATCGGTAGATATGCTTGACCCTAAAGCCGGCTTCGCTGTAGTTAATTTAAACGATGTCGGTTTTGAGCTCCCTTATAAATCGCCTCCATTTCGACCCAACTATTTTTCGTTTCTATTTGTAAAAAAAGGTTCCGGACAATACACCATTGACAATCAAACTTTCCTGACAGAACCCGGATCTATTTATTTTACAAACCCAAGTAATTACAGAACCTTTGAATGGAACACAATTGATGAAATTTATCTAATTTGTTTTGATGAAACATTTCTGAAAGAAAATGTACATCAGGATGTTTTTAATGAGTTTTCGTTTTTATTGACCGAAACGGTACAGCCTAAAATATTGAATGCAGTGTTTTATCAGCAAATTGAACAACTCTATCTTCAAATTCATAAGGAATATTTAAACAATTCCAGATACAAATACAAAATAATAGGCAGCTTGTTTGTGGTGTTATTAATAAAGATAAAGGAATATTTTTGGGAAGATTATAATCCTATATATGAAGGTAATCGATCCTCACAGATTGTAAAAGATTTTAAGCGCACATTAGAACAGCATTATCGCGATTTAAGCAGCGGTAAAACTCAGACTGTTTTTAGAGTGCAGGATTATGCCAATGTCCAAAATCTGCATCCCAATTATTTGAGCACGGTAATAAAAAGCAAAACAGGAAAACCTATCGCCACTTGGATTGCCGATAAAACAATATCGGAAGCCAAATCTTTATTACAAAATTCAACAATCTCAATTAAAGAAATTGCTTTCTTGCTAGGTTTTTCAGAAGCGGCACATTTTAGCAATTATTTTAAAAAACATACCAATTCCTCTCCTGTACTCTATCGAAAGGAACAAACCACTCGCTAAAAATTATCACGCCTGCAAATTCAAATTTTGCAGGCTTTTTTATTAATACCCAAGCCATTTCTGGAAAAACTTCAGCTGCAAATTTTAAATATTTAAAATTTGCATACAATGCTTTATTTCTTACAATATTCAACGCTTACCACCGCCATACATTTGTCCTGTCAAATTAAAACAACATTTTAAAATCATTTAAAAAATTAAAATCATGAAAAAATTAAACAACAAAGTAGCGGTAATTACAGGTTCGGTTAGAGGATTAGGAAAAGCAATTGCAGAAAGATATGCAGCAATGGGTGCAGACATCGTAATTAATTATTCCAAAGACAAAACTTCGGCAGATGCGGTTTTAAGTACTATTAAAGCAATGGGGGTAAAAGCAATCGCTGTTCAGGCTGATGTGAGCAAAGTGGCCGATTTGGAAAGATTGTTTGCAGAGGCAAAAGCAGCATTTGGAAAAATTGATATTGTAGTAGCCAATGCAGGAATCGAAATGGTAGAAGTTCCTGTTACTGAATTCACAGAAGAACAATTTGATAAAGTATTTTCTATTAATACCAAAGGAACTTATTTTACGCTTCAGCAGGCTGCGAAACATGTTGAAGATAACGGCAGAATTATTTACATCGCTTCGAGTACTACTTCTTTCCCTGTTCCCGGAATGGCTGTTTACGGAGGAAGTAAAACTACACCAAGATATTTAGTCGATATTTTATCTAAGGAAATAGGACACAGAGGTGTAACCGTGAATTCAATTATCCCATTTGCTGTAGATCACTCTGGAATATTTGCAGAAGCAGACAGCTATCCGGAACTAAGAAAACAGCTGTTAGACAGCTGCCCGATGAGACGATTGGCAGAAGTGGAAGATGTAGCAAATGTGGCTGAATTTTTTGCAAGTGATTTATCTTCTTTTGTAAGCGGACAACACTTATTGGTAAATGGTGGGGCTACAAACTAAAATCAAACCGTCTATGAAAACATTAATAATGGGGCTGCTTTTTACTTGCCTCACCTGCGGGCATGCCTCAAATAAATTAGAGAAAGTGAATTTAGATAAAATAAAAAATCAAACGGTAAAAAAAGCCATTGAGGCTTTGCAAAATGCCGATGAAATTACATGGTTTTCATTATTTACTGAAGATGCCCAACTGTATGATGATGGGAATAAAAAGAATTTTAAAAGTTTTTTTGGAAGAGCATTAGGACATGAACAATTTACTTCGATCGACAAAACAGAGAATAATTCACTTGACATTTACGGAAAATTTCATAGTGATGTGTGGGGTAATTTTAAAACTTATTTCAAATTTCAAATCAATAAAGAGGGAAAAATTACAAGACTAGATATAGGACAGGCAAATTATTAAGGTTTTCTTTTTTTAGAATAAACCGTAGAAGCAATCTTTAAAATGTATACGCAATCCTTTAGGATTTGCATTTTTAAAAATAAAAGAATAGCAATCTTTGTATCAACAGATTAAAACAACAAATAATAAATTAAAAAAGATAATTATGAAAAATTTAAACAACAAAGTAATTCTGGTAACAGGAGCTTCCAGAGGAATTGGTGCAGCAGTAGCTAAAAATTTAGCCGAAAGAGGCGCAAAAATTATCGTTAATTATTCCGGCAGCCTGCAAGCTGCAGAAGAAACTGTGAATGCAATTAAAAATGCCGGAGGCGATGCTATTGCTGTTCAGGCAGACGTTAGTAAATCAAACGAAGTAAAAGCAATGTTTGACTTAGCCATTTCTCATTACGGTAAAATTGATGTATTGGTAAACAATGCCGGTATTATGATTACAAAATTGGTAAAAGACACAACAGACGAAGATTTTACAAGACAATTTGATATCAATGTAAGAGGAACTTTCAACACCCTTAGAGAAGCTGCCACAAGATTGGCGGATAATGGAAGTATTATCAATTTTTCTACTTCTGTAAATAGAATCATGTTGCCTACATACAGCACTTATGTCGCTACAAAAGCTGCTGTAGAACAATTAACCCGAGTAATGGCTAAAGAAGTTGGCGCAAGAGGAATCAACATTAACTCTATCTCTCCCGGTCCAACAAATACAGAGCTCTTTACAAACGGAAAACCACAGGAAGTTATAGATAGATTGGCCTCACTTTCTGCTTTTAATCGCCTTGGAGAACCGGAAGATATTGCACAGACAGTTGCTTTTTTAGCCAGCGACGATGCTAAATGGATTACAGCTCAAAACATTGGAGTTAATGGCGGAATGGCATAACTCCCAGACATACTAATTAGTTTAATCAATTAAAAATATAAATACTCATGAAAACTTTTCAGACCGCCATCATTTTTGGCCTTTTTGGAGCAGTTGCTGTTTCCATATCGTTCGCGGCACAATGGCCAACTTGGGTTATGTTTATTGCCTGGGTGAGTTATTACATTTTTGGCAGAAATATCAAAAACTCAACCTTTGCTTTTATTCAAATTATTTTAGGAATTGTAATGGGCGCTATGATCCAATTAACCGGAATGTTTTTTGGTGGCTATCTTGGTGCATTTGGCCTGCCTTTATCCATATTTATTTTCATTGGTTCATTGGCATACATTTCAAAAATAAAAAGCTTAAGTACTATCCCTGCCTGGTTTCTTGGACTTATCGTGTTTTTTGGTATTCACCCTAAAATTGAACTTTTGCCACTTTTAGAATTAGCAGTACCACTAATCTTTGGATTCATATTTGCCCTTCTAAATGATACTGCTGTACATAAAATTCAATCTGCTTCTGAACATTAAGTAAGATCTTTATTTCTTATTCAATTATAATACTCGATGAGTAAAAGATGGCGTCAACCAAAGAAAAATGACGCCATCTTTTTTTATAAAAATCAGTAGAATTGACCATTTATTGTTAACATCAAATGACAGAATTAATTTTTAAAGCATAGTTTTACAAAATTTGATGTATGATATATTATTGGGGTTCTGTCGCATCTGTCAGAATCAAATATAAGAATTTAAGTAATTTAAAATTTAGCCCGAAAATTTGTAGATTGATTTAAACATAGATATCCCTGGTTTGACCATCTGATTCTTTATAAGCATATGCATAACTTCAATTCCACTCAATGTTTGTCTGGCCGATTCAAAGCTTTTAAAGCCTAACCCGTTTTGTATTCTCCATTTTTCAAATCCATGGTCCTGTTCTACAATATTGTTGAAATATTTACACCGTCGAATTTTAATCTTTGAAAACGAACGCTTGTTATAGACTTTGATCGCTGACAATTGGCTCCATTTTTTTACCCCTTCTACTAAATACGATAACTTTGAATTATTTTTTGCCTTTATTTCTTTCTCTAAAATAATACTAAGAGTCAACTGCATCAGTGTATATATTTATATGAAAAATAACACAAATAGTTGATTTATCGTTCGATAACTTAACAGGATTCGAACACTAAGAATGAAGAGAAACTATGACTTTATAATATCCTATTTTTTCTAGTTACTGTTCAATTTCAGAAAATGAAATCTCATTTTTAAATGATTTAATATTTCATAATTATTTGAATTTCCTGCTCTCATTTTTAAAATATAATGGTTGCTCGATTGAATCAAAAAATTGGTTTTTCCATAACTAAAATAATTAAAGAATCGCGACTTCATAATTTGTAATTCTGGATCTTATTAATTGTTTTTTTATTTAGTTTTAATTGTATTTCCTTTAACATAAAATGAAATGAATTAAGTATAGTTTCGTGAAATAAAATGTAGGCAATAGACTAAAAATAATTTTGTACTGGAAGCATTATGGCATCAGTATATTTAAACAACAGCTATATAGATTGATCTTTACAATATTTTTTAACACAGCAATTTTTCAAGGAATAGTTTTAGGA
The DNA here is from genome assembly GCF_979258275.1 of Flavobacterium sp. AC274. Taxonomy (NCBI): domain Bacteria; kingdom Pseudomonadati; phylum Bacteroidota; class Flavobacteriia; order Flavobacteriales; family Flavobacteriaceae; genus Flavobacterium; species Flavobacterium sp. AC274. The sequence continues at coordinate 3,593,390 of NZ_OZ409852.1, forward strand.
GCAATAATCTTAAAATCACCATTATTCAAAAGCAAAGCCAATAAATATTTGGCTTATGCAATATTTACGCTTTCTATTCTTATTGCTAACCTCGTCTTTGAAATAATTGATCTTTACAGCAGTATACCTTTCCTGCATTTTCTTGATGATGTCGAATGGGCATTTCTCTTTCCCGTTTTAATTTTTATGTTTGTTATACATCAGTTGAATCATCCCATCAGAAATTCAAAAAAGATTCGATGGTTGTATGCACCGTTTCTATATTCAGCCATTACAAATGTTTTTTATGACTGCGATGCTGTAGCGCATATTTTTACAATTCCGCATTTTCTTAAAAGCATTTTAGAAACTATTGGAAGTTTTGATTTTTATCTTGTTCTGGTATTTATGCCCTTTATGGCTGTTTATACCTTCGGATTTATTAAATTTTCAAAAGATAAACAGGAAAAGAAATGGATCACTTTTTTATGGTTTTTGGTTTATGTATTAATGCTTTCCTGGATGGTGGCTATTCTGACAGGCTTGCTTTTTGAATATGATCTTTCGTATGTTATGCAGATTCTGGCATTGTTTGCTACATTTTTAATTCATTGCACAGCTTATTATGGTGTGTTTAGATACAGGCTGGCCGACAATAAAGCAGGAATAGAAGAACTGTTAAATAAAAAGACTTTGTCAGAAGATGAAATATCTGTCGAAGAAGTAATCCTTAAAAAAGGAAATGATACAAATGGTTTAGATCTCTTTACAAAAGAAAACCCTTATTTTAAGAGGCTGGAAATACTTTGCGAAGAGCATCAAATTTATAAAGATAGCAATCTAAACAGAGAAAAAGTAGCAGAACAGCTCGGAATAAGTGCAGGATATGTTTCGCAACTCATTAATATGATTACGGGAGATAACTTTGCAAATTATATAAATAACTATCGGGTCGAAGCCGTGAAAGAAATGATTCTGGATTCAGACTATGAAAACTACAGCTTACTGGCAATAGGATTAGAATCTGGATTCACTTCGAAGACAACATTTCACAATGCCTTCAAAAAATCTACAGGTATGACACCAAACAGTTTTCGGAATACCAATAAATAAGTTCGGATTTCTCCAGTCTTAATATATTTGGACTTTATCGGTTTTTATTTCATTTAGGTTTGCCATCATAATCAACTTAATCATTGCAATTTATATGAAATTAAATCGACTCATTTTTACGACTGCGATTTTGTCTGCAGTCTCGGTCCAAGCACAAACTACCGAAAAAAGAACCAGCTGGAATTTTCGACAGGCTATAATTTTGGCTATTTGAAAAACCTCGAGTTTGCGCCAGTGTCAATGTATGAGTATGAAGGCTCGGTGTATAAATTAAATTATACACATACTAGTAAAAAAGAAAATCTATTTGAAATTAAGGTGGATTATCTTTCATCTGAACTAAAAACCGATAAACTTTCCAATCTCAATAATGATTTTGCGAAAGTCGGGTTGGGTTTTTCTTATCTCAAAAAGATTTATGATAAAGATCGATTTGTTATATATGGAGGACTTCAATCACAGACCAATACTTCTATTTATAGCAATCCAAACACTTCTTCTTTTAATAATGAGGATTATTATACGCTACATCAGGAATTTGGAATAACGGGTAGATTTAGATACCAATCTAGTGAAAAACAATATTTATCATCAAAATTAACTCTTCCTGTAGTGTTACTTAGAGTTACCAACGCAGAAGGTAAGTTTTATACCATAGACAACTATCAAAGTGTTTTATGGGAATTGGAGTATGGTTATAAGCTTTCTAATCATTTTGATGTAAAAGCAGTCTATAATTTTAATTATGCGAGGCTTCAGGTGCCAAGTGCATACAGAGAACTGCAGCATCAATTTAATCTGGGTATTAACTATAAATTTTAATTATGAAACAAATCAAATCTTTGGGATGCTTTTTTGCAATTATCTTTATGGTTTTATTTACCTCCTGTGCAGACATGCTTATGGGTGATGAAGGAAAATACGATGAAGACATCTATTTAAATTACAAGACAAAAACAGTATTAGAATTGCCTTTTGAAGACGACTGGTATATAGTCGCAGGAGGGAAATCTCTAGAATTAAATCATCATTTTATGCCTAACCGGCACCAGAGATATGCACTGGACATTGTTCATATAATAAACAGAAGAGGGAATACAGGAGACGGAACCAAAAATGAAGATTATTATTGTTTTGGGAAACGTTTGAATGCGCCTGGAGACGGAAAGATAATAGCGATGGAAAACGCAATTGAGGATAATGTTCCCGGAATTAAAAACAGTAAGCAATCGTTAGGGAATTATATTATTATTAATCATTTGAATGGGGAGTTTTCCTTTATGCTTCATTTAAAAAAGAATTCTATAATAGTAGCGGTCGGAGATACGGTAGAGAGAGGTCAGCAGGTTGGTCTGGCTGGAAACAGCGGTTATTCTACAGGGCCGCATCTGCATTATCATCTGCAGACAACTTCATCTCTTACAACTGGTGTTGGTCTCCCTATGCAATTTCAAAACTACTATGCCGACGATGTTTTTACAGAGAGAGGAGAGCCAATTACTTCCCAGATAGTGAGGAAAAATTAAAAAATGATAATTTTAGAATCTGCATTTATTTAGTAATTTTATCCTTTTTAGAAAAACAATCGAAACCTATACTAGGCTAAAAAATGCTTTATATGGACCAACTAATGAGCTTTTTTGTTGCAGGAACTACTTTACTGCTGGCATTTTTAATCTTTGCAAATATCAATCAGACAAACAGTAAAGTTAATCGATGGTTTGTTTTTTTATTTTATGCATTTTCCTTATTCAGTTTAATGATCTGTTAGAAAAAACGGAGTTTCTAAAAATAAGAAGGATTACAAATGATTTCTTGGGCATAGTGGATTTTATCGTAGCTCCGGTTTTCTATTTTAGTGTAATTTATTTTATTACGCCTAATAGAAAATGGCAAATAAGAGATCTTTTTCATTTTGTATTTGCTTTTATAATTTTAGTACTGCTTTCAATTTCGCTCCTAATAGAGATAAAAGATCCTCCTAGAGCAGAGGATAAAGAAAATGCCGCTATAATTATTACTGTTTTTAATTTAGTCTTCTCTTGTCAAGTTGCTGCTTATTGTATTGCTGCTTATAGAGAAATCACAGTTTATCAAAAGAATTTACTTCTGTACACTTCAAACACATCGGAAACCAATTTAAAATGGCTACAAAAAGTAGTAGTTTGTGTATTAATCATAACTGGGGTGTGGTTAATTGATAATGTTTTTAAACTAGCAAAAATCTATGCTTTTTTTGACATTATCGCTAGTGCTATCTATCTTTTCGGGATTTTTTATATTTCCTATTTTTCTTTAAAACAAAAAAAATATTATCCACTTAATAAACAGGAAAAAGAGCAAATCGACACCATTATTTCTGAGAGTTCTGGCTTAGAAGGCAAACCCAAAAAACTGATCTCTGATAAGGATTTACAAGAAATAAAATCTGCTCTAATTCACATAATGGACAATGAAAAACCTTTTTTGAATCCTGAATTGAGTTTATTTAAATTAGCTTCTCAATTGGATATTTCATCTCATCTGCTTTCTTATGTCATCAATAATGGCTGTGACGAAAATTTTTATCAATTTATCAATAGGTACAGAATCGAAGAAGCAAAAAAAATGATTCAGGATCCCGGTATGCAGTATTTAAGTTTAATGGGAATTGCTTTTGAAGTTGGATTCAATTCTAAAACGGTCTTTAATACTACTTTTAAGAAAAGTACCAATCAGACCCCGTCTGAATTTAAAAAATCTAACCTTTTAATATAAACTCTTTTACACTATTATTATTTTTTTTCTGTGTTAGTGGCTTTGCAGCTTATTTTAAATAGGTTCTGATTCATAAATCAGAACCTATAATGGCTAAATTATAGCAATATTTGTGTTCTATTTACTAAAAAATACACACATGATTTTTACAAAAGCATCCCGGAAATTAAATCCAAACAAAACCACAAACGTTACATTATTATGTACTTTTATACTCACTATTTCTGCTCTTATTTTTACTTCTTGTTCCGATGATGATAAAAATAGTACTGCCGAATATCCGGGAACTACAGTGAATTTAGGAACTCATAAACTCATGGCCTATACAGTAGCTAAAAACTCAAAATATCTGGTTGTTTTTGAATCCGGGCATGGTAATGATCACACGTCCTGGTACAGCAGCGGAAAATCTTCTGAGATTTTATCTATCGCTGATTTTTTAGATTCTGACGTTTTACTATACGATAGAGCCGGTTATGGGAAATCAGAATTCAATACTGAGCCCAGAGATATTAATAAATTAAGAAGTGAGCTTGAAACAGTTATTGATCAATTTGCAAAAGGCAGAAAAGTAGTACTTGTAGGTCATTCACTAGGAGGAATGATTATTAGAGATTATGCAATAAAAAATCCTGCAAAAGTTGCAGGATTATTATTCGTTGATTCTTCTCACGAAAAAAAATCATATTTCGCAAGACGAACTAAATACATTTTATAATAATTATAAAATTACTTATGGCGCAAATTCAGGCATAGCACTTGAAACTCTGCAATTAATTGAAGATTTTAAATATATGGAAGTTTTGCCTAATTTACCTGATGTTCCAACCATTATACTGACAAGTATGAAAATTGATGCCCAAAATGATGCCGCATCAAAACAACAATGGTATGATGCCCACCAATCTCTAAAGGCCGGAGTAACTGATTTTACACATATTACCACAGTAAATTCTGGGCATTTTATCCAACTTGACGAGCCTAAACTAGTTTTAGAGAATATTAAACTATTGTTACTTAAATAATTTCTCGCATTACTGGAGTTGCCTCAAATTTTACCACAAAACATAAAGGCGATTTTTAAAGATATCTCAGTCATATAAGCTTTATTGCAGAATCGTGGCACTAGGGGATTTTAAAAACAGAAAACACAATAAATCAATAACTGTCAAATTGAGTTCGAAGCATGAAGCGATCTTATGAGTTTTATCAATCCCCAATGGGACATCCAAAATAAAATCATAATTTCTTCGTAAAAAATGAAACTTCAATTTGCCAAAATCTCTACGATTGCGGTTAGAGACTATTGGCAGTACTTTAATTCTGATCTTTTCTTTTTAATGTTTTCGGGTAAATATTATACTTATTTAATGAAATAATCTTACGTGTAATATTATAATTAAATTTCTACCTTATATTTTGGTATTGACTTAAAAATAATAATACCTTTAATAAAGACTGATCAATGTATATTAGCAACAACAAACCAATCATTTGATGAGAAAAATAATTATCCTTGTTATTTTACAGTTTTTATCCTACTCTACTTTAGGGCAAAATGCCTCTCCAATGGATTCTATAATAAATGATACCGTTAAAAATATCAGGTTTAATTACAAACAGCTTATCATTCCGGGAGTTTTAATAGGATATGGTTTTTGGGGAGCTGAAAGCGGCCAGATAAAAAGTTTCAACTTTCAAATCCGTGACGAATTTACAGAGGACATTGATCAAAAGGTTACAATAGATGATTTTTCAAGATATGTTCCTGCTGTTTCTGTTTATGCGCTTAATGCGTTTGGGGTCAAGGGAAAAAATAATATGCGGGACCGATCTGTAATTCTGGCGACTTCAACTATTATAACCGTGGGAACTGTTTTTGCTTTGAAGTCGATTACTAATGTAGAACGCCCGGATGGATCTTCCAACAATTCATTTCCTTCTGGCCATACTGCTATCGCTTTTGCGGGCGCTGAATTTTTATATCAGGAATATAAAGACAAATCCATATGGTACGGCGTGGCGGGGTATGCGGTGGCTGCAGGTACTGGAATATTTAGAATGTACAACAACAGGCACTGGCTTACAGATGTAGCCGCAGGTGCAGGAATTGGAATTCTGAGTACCAAAATTGCCTACTGGATGAATCCCTATATTTCAAGAAAATTATTTCATGGTGAACAAAATAAATCGACATCTTTTATAGCCCCTTCATACGATGGTAAGAATTTTACAATCTGCTATTTTAAAACATTTTAGGATTATTAAATTTTAATTAAGAACCCTTTTATTCAGTTTTTCTTCAGAATTCATTTGTAAATTGCAGCATGAAAATTTTGATTATTGAAGATGAGCGCGAAATTGCGCAAAGCATCAAAGACTACTTTAAAACAAACGGCATTCAATGCGAAACCGCCGAAAACTATAATTTGGCACTCACCAAAATAGACAGTTATGATTATGACTGTATCTTATTGGATCTTATGCTGCCGGATGGTGATGGATTTGATATTTTAAAAGAGTTAAAAGCTAAAAATAAAACCGAAGGCGTAATTATTATCTCAGCAAAAGAAAACCTTGAAACGCGTTTGGAGGGATTTAATCTGGGCGCTGACGATTATTTGACTAAACCTTTTCATCTGGCTGAATTATTGGTTCGCATGCAGGCGCTTATACGTCGTAAAAATTTTAAAGGAAGTAATAGTGTTGTCTTTAATGAAATTGCGGTCGATATTTTCTCCAAAACAGTAGCTGTAAATGATATAAAACTGGATCTTACCAAAAAAGAATTAGATTTACTTTTGTTTTTAATTGGCAACGAAAATAAAGTATTATCAAAATCTGCCATTGCAGAACATCTTTCCGGTGATATGGCAGATATGCTGGACAATCATGATTTTATATATGCCCATATCAAAAATCTTAAAAAGAAACTAACTCAGGCCGGCAGCGGAGATTATATAAAAACAGTATACGGCTTAGGATACAAATGGGAAAATGAGCAATAAAAAACTACTTCTTAAAACAACCAACAGTTTTCTTATTTATGCTGTTGTTATACTTTTAATAGCAGCACCGGTATTTTATTATACCTGCCAATGGCTCTACATTTATGAAACAGATGAAGTACTGCTTTTTCATAAAGGGGCTTTTGTAAATGAGAGCCATAGCAATTATAAAGCTGCTGACATTGCGGCATGGAACAAATACAATCACAATGTTACTATTGTGCCCGATATGGGCGTAACCAAAGATTCCATCGTTGGTGAGATGATTTTTGAAGCCATAGCCAATGAAAAAGAGCCTTTTCGCATACTTTATGCCCCGGTAGAAATAAACGGAAAAAAGTATACTTATATAGAAAAGCGTAATCTGGTAGAAATGGAAGGAATGGTCATTAGCGTTGCGTTCATGTTCCTTTTTATCATCATTATCCTGCTGACAGGGATTATCTGGATATCCAAAAAATCGGCTGCACAAATCTGGAAACCTTTCTATAATACACTGAGCCAGATTGAGGAGTTTGAAATTGATAAAAACAATTCGCCACAATTTATTGCAACAGATATTGATGAATTTGACAGGCTTAATAAAAGTCTGGAGCGCTTAATAGAAAAAAACATTATTATTTATAAAAGTCAAAGAGAATTTGTAGAAAATGCAGCTCATGAACTTCAGACCCCTTTAGCTTTATTTCAGACTAAAATTGACACGCTGCAGCAATTGGACTTAACCCGCGAACAATCTGAGTTGGTGGGATCTCTCAATAAAGATGTTTCAAGACTGAACAGACTCAATAAAAACCTGCTCTTACTTTCTAAAATTGATAATGAAAGTTATCTGGAACAGGATACTATTGTTCTCAACGAATATATTGATAAACACCTCGACTTTTTTATCGAACAGGCACAATCCAAGAGTATAAAAATCAATACACATTTTATAAATATCATTACAACAAAAGGAAATGCGGCACTTACAGAAGTGCTGCTTAATAATTTATTCCTGAATGCCATTCGTCACAATGTGAAAAATGGTGTAATAGATATTATAATAGAGAATAACTCGCTTAAATTTGTAAATACTGGTCAGGAAACACCGCTGGGAGCGCAGAGTATCTTTAACCGTTTTTCAAAAGTAAATCCGTCATCTCAGGGAAATGGGCTGGGACTGGCAATTATCAAAAAAATCTGCGAAATTAACCATTGGGATATCCGTTATTCTTTTACTGAAAATCTGCATATTTTTGAGGTGATTTTCTAAAAATTCAAACTTCCTACAGAATCACTTTTGAGCTTTGTACTATTCTTTTTTTAATAGTACAAATGAAATCAAAAACACTACTGCTCTTCTCTTTTCTGCTAATAGCCGTAATGCAATTATCTGCCCAGAAAAAAACAGTAATTCTTTCGGGAATTCTTACCAATAGTAAATCCAAAGTTGCAATACCGTATGCCAATGTTGTTTTAAAATCTTCAAAAGATTCTAAAATTTTCTTCGGAACCGTTAGCGGCGAAGATGGACGCTTTACCATAACAGGAGTAAATTCAGGAAATTTTACGCTGGAAGTAACTTCAATTAGTTTTAAAACAAAATCAAAGTCCGTATTTGTTGGCAGTCTTTCTGATTATCTGGATCTTGGAACTGTCGAACTTGAAGAAGACATCAATACTTTATCTGAAGTAATGGTAAGCTCCAACATGCAAAAAAATCCTGTTACAATGGATAAAAAAGTGTTTGCAGTCGCTGATAATATTACGCAAAGCGGAGGTTCAGTTTTGCAGTCGATGCAGAGTTTGCCCGGTGTTACGGTTCAGAATGGTAAAGTTCAGTTAAGAGGAAATGATAAAGTCACCATCTTAATTGACGGGAAGCAAACTGCGCTAACAGGATTTGGAAACCAGTCAGGACTGGATAATATTCCCGCTTCTGCCATCGAAAAAATTGAAATAATTAATAATCCTTCTTCTAAATATGATGCAAACGGAAATGCCGGAATCATCAATATCATTTATAAAAAAAATAAACAGGAAGGCTTAAATGGTAAAATTGGAATCAGTTCGGGTTATGGCGCATTATGGGAGCGTCAGGCGAATCTTCCCACCATTCGCAATCAATATCACATGACGCCAAAAATCAATCCGAGCCTCTCTTTAAATTACAGAAAAAACAAAGTAAACACTTATTTACAAGCCGATTACCTATATACCGAAACCCTAAACAAAAATGAATTTGTAACCAGAACCTATGATGATGGCACCATAATTAACCAGCAAACCAAACGAAATCGCGACACGCATTTTACGACTATTAAAACCGGAATCGACTGGAATTATAATGACAAAAACACTTTTTCATTTTCCGGATTATTTGGAAGCGAAAAAATTATCGATCACGGAGATGAGCCTTTTTTTAACCAAGATTATTCTCAGCGTTTGCGCTTATGGCAATTTTTAGAAGATGAGCTTAAGACAACCGTGATGGCAAGCGCTTCTTACCAGCATAAATTTAGACAAGCTGGGCGAAAATTAAATGCGGGAATTAATTACACGTACCATCAGGAAGATGAAAAATATTTCTTTGATAATATTCTGCCAGCTTCTACAGGACAAGATGCCTTTAAATTACTTTCAGATGAAAAAGTAATCGATCTGAATTTAGATTATGTTCAGCCTTTAAAATACGGTCGTTTTGAAACGGGAATTAAATTTAGAAATCGGGAAATTCCAACCAACATGCAGTTTTTCCAGGCGAAAACTCCCTATCGATGCCAATGCAGGTGGCTGGGCCACTTATAAAGAAATCATTCCTGCTGTTTATGGAAACTATATTTATGAAACAGAAAGAATTGAAGCTGAGTTGGGACTGCGTTATGAATATGTACAGCTAAAGTATGAGGTAAACCCCAATCACCCTACTTATAAAAGTGACGGTTATAATTATACAGAACCTTTTCCGAGTGTTAAGCTTGCTTACAAAATAGATGATAAAAATAAATTTACCGCTTTTTACAACCGCCGTGTTGACAGGCCTAATGAAGTCGATATTCGTATTTTTCCTAAATACGATGATGCTGAAATTATTAAAGTAGGAAATCCTGCCCTTCGTCCGCAGTACACAAGTGCTTTTGAAGTGGGGTATAAAACCGATTTTAAGAAGGGCTATTTTTTAGGTTCTCTCTATTACAGAGTTGTAAACGGTACAATTACCCGAATTGCAACAACGGTTCCCGGCAGTCCTATCATTTATAATGTGTTTCAGAATGCCATGGAAAGTTCTTCTTTTGGCATTGAGCTTGTTTACGCAAAAGAACTCACTTCTTGGTATTCTTTTAATCTGAATGGAAATTTATATAAAAATACAATAGACGCTTTTACGATTACCAATTTATATCCAGTTGCGTCAACTTATAGCGGAAGTCTTCAGGAAGCAACTTCGGGAAATGTAAAATGGAATAATACTTTTCAATTTAACAAAACACTTTCCGTACAGGTTGCTATGGTTTATCTGGCACCGGACATTATTCCACAGGGAAAAATTGACTCTCGCTTTTCTACAGATCTCGGCGTAAAAAAGACTGTGCAGAAAGGAAAAGGCGAAGTATTCATAAATGCCACCGATATCTTCAATACACTGGTAATAAAAAGGAAATTCAGGGTGAAGGTTTCCGCTACACCAGCAAGGATTACTATGAGACACAAGTAGTTCGCTTTGGCTACAGCTATAAATTCTGATTTCCCAATAAAAACCAAAATTCAAAATAAATTCAGAATTGGATTATAAAATTTGCTTTTCAATACTAAAAATATATGAATAAATTATCTTCAAAATACGGCAGATATTCGCTGTTGTTTCATTTCATTATCTGGTTTTTAATCCTTTCACTGTTGCTGAGAATTGCTTTTTTTATATGGCAATATGACGAAGTTTCGTGGAATTTAATTTCCATTTTAAGAACATTCTTTACAGGTTTGTTTTTTGATTTTGGTACTGTTACTTTCATTTCACTCTGCAGTATATTTTATTATAGTCTAATGCCCAATAAATGGATTGGATCTATTGTAGATAAAGTCCTTATTTATTTTTTCACATCACTCACCGTCTTTATTCTTGTATTTACTTTTTTTGCCGAATTGACATTTTGGGATGAATTTAAAACCAGATTTAATTTTATAGCCGTTGATTATCTTATCTATACGCATGAAGTAGTAGCCAATATCAAACAATCTTATCCGCTTCCTTTGCTAATTGGCGGGGTTTTACTGCTAAGTGCAGCATTTCTGTTTCTTTTTTATCAGCAAAAAGCTTTTACAACAACTTTTACTTCAAAATCAACTTTAAAAACCAGACTTTCAGTTTTATCCTCATCCATTATTGTGGCTATTTTTTTGGTTTCTTTATTAGCAATAACCAGGCGGAATGGTCTTCAAACCGCTATAATTCTGAAATTTCAAAATCAGGAATTTATTCCTTTTTTGCTGCTTTTAGAAACAACCAGATGAAATATGTTGACTTCTATACTTCAATTCATAACGACAAAGCTTTTGGTGTTATAAGAAAGAAACTGGCAGCTGATAATGCTGTTTATTTTAAAAGTGATTATTCTATTCATAGAAAAATAACAGACAGTGCCACTTCCCTTAAAAACAAAAATGTCGTTTTTATTTTGGTCGAAAGCCTTAGCGGAAGTTTTCTTAAGGAGTTTGGAAATAAGGAAAACATAACTCCATTTCTGGACAGTCTCGCCCAAAAAAGTATCTTCTTTGAGGATTTATATGCCACCGGAACCAGAACGGTTCGAGGCATGGAGGCCGTTACCTTATGTATTCCTCCCACGCCGGGCCAGAGCATTGTAAAAAGACCTAATAACCAAAATCTATATACGGTTTCTAATGTTTTTAAAACCCGAAAATACGATTGTAATTTTTTCTATGGCGGAGATGGTTATTTTGATAATATGAATGCCTATTTTGGAGGCAACGGATTTACGATTTATGATCGTGGACGAGGAAGCGTTTTGAGCGACGAAATCAAAACCGTACGCCATAATATAAATGATAACGAAGTTACTTTTGAAAATGCGTGGGGAATTTGTGATCAGGACATTTTCAATAAAATGCTAAAAGTGGCAGATTTACAATACAAAGCCGGAAAGCCATTTTTTAATTTTGTAATGACAACATCCAATCACAGGCCTTTTACTTATCCTTCGGGAAAAATTGATATTCCATCGGGAACAAGCCGTGAAGGAGCGGTAAAATACACCGATTTTGCCTTGAAAGAATTATTCAAAAAAGCCAAAACAAAACCCTGGTTTAAAAACACAGTATTTGTAATCATTGCAGACCATTGCGCCAGCAGCGCCGGAAAAGATGAAATAGATGTTGCCAATTACCATATTCCGGCCTTCATTGTGAATTTACCAGAGAATCAGAATCAAAAAATAGCCAAACAGTGTTCGCAAATCGACCTATGGCCTACTCTTTTTTCTTTGTTTCACTGGAACTATGAATCTGATTTTTTTGGGAAAAATGTTTTGGATGCCAATTTTGAACAAAGAGCATTAATGGGAACGTATCGCAAATTGGTTTTGATGAAAAAGGAAAAGGTAATGATTTTATCAGATCAGAAGAAACAAGCCTTTTACTCATGGAACAAAAAAGATAATAGTCTTAAAGCTCTTACTATCGATCAATCATTTTTAGAAGAAACTATTTCATGGTACCAGACTGCCGATTTTCTTTTTACCAATAAACTTTTAAAATAATGATTTACATTCATTTTATAATCAATCCTATATCCGGAAGCGGAAAACATAACCTTTCTGCTTCCTATCTTTTAAGTCAATTTCCGAAAGAAAAATATAAAATTGAAATTGATTATACCAATCAAAAAAAGCATGCCATAGTGCTCACAAAAGCGGCTATTGTACACAATCCCGATTATATAATTGCTTGTGGCGGAGACGGAACCATCAACGAAGTAGCTTCATGCCTTGTGGGAACTTCAATTAAGTTAGGAATTATTCCGGTAGGTTCAGGAAACGGGCTGGCCTCAAACTTAAACATTCCCAGAAATTTTGACAAAGCAATTGCTATCATTAAAAAAGGAAATGCAACAGCGATGGATGTGGGACAGCTAAATCACAAATACTTTTTCAGCAATATGGGTATTGGCATTGATGCCATGATTATAAAAAAATATGAGAGAGCAGGAAAAAGGACACTTCCCGCTTATATCAAGGCTGCATTATCTTCCAGCTTAGAATTTAAACCGCAAAAAACCATTGTACATTTTAACGATCAGATTGTGGAAACAGATCCTTTGATGTTATTCATATCTAACTCAAACGAAATGGGTTATAACATGAGCCTAACTCCAAAAGCAAGTCTTCACGACGGATTATTGGATATGATTATTATACCGAAATTGTCTTTTTCTGAAAAAATTATGCTGGGTTATCATGTGCTTCGAAATTCAATTGAAAAATTTGAAAAGGCAAGACACTTTTTAGTAAAAGATATTCAAATCGAAATGCCGTCCAAAATCTTCATTGATGCCCAAATTGACGGAGAACAGTATAATTTAAAAACAAATGAAATAAAAGTAAGCATACTTCCCAACGCTTTGCAGGTTCTTGTTCATTTATAAAAAACATAAATTCCATAGAGAGACTTACATAATCTGTCTATGGAAATTAATTTTTGTAATTCTTAATTTATATACTGCTTTAAAATTGCCTTACGAAACTGCATCCCAATTCTTTTCCGTTATAAAAAGGCATAATCATCGATGTGGTTTTATTTTCTTTTGAGGATTTAAAGACCTTATTCTGCAGATAAGGATATATCCAATAAGCAGCTTTTGTACTTAATATTCCTATACCTGCTCCAGCAACAACATCTGTAAGCCAGTGCCTGTCATTATACATTCTAAAAAGTCCCGTTCCTGTTGCCACTGCATATCCTGCAATTCCGTACCAAATTGATTGGTCCTTATATTCCTGATACATAAATTCGGCTCCCGCAAAAGCAGTAGCTGTATGTCCAGAAGGAAATGAGTTATTCGAAGACCCATCTGGTCTTTCAACTTTAGTAATGTTTTTCAGGGCAAATACCGAAGCGCTCATCATTAAATAAGAACTGGCCAAAATAATAGAGCGGTCTTTTAGGTTATTTTTCCCTTTTACGCCAAAAGCATTAAGTGCATAAACTGAAGCTGCGGGTGCCCACTGAGAAAAATCATCAATAGAAACTTTATGATCAATATCCTCATTTACTTCTTCCTTAATTTCTGAATTATAACTCTTAAGCTGATCACTTTCCAAACCAATAAATCCATATCCCAAAAGAACCCCGGGAATGATTAATTGTTTGTAATTAAACTTTAAATTAGGTACGGTATCTTGTACAGCAATTGTATCACTTATTGTGTTTTGTGCACAAATCGAAGTCATACCAAAAAGGAATAAGAGGAAGGTTTTTAACATTTTAAAAAGATTAGAAATTACTAATTACGCTTGTTGAATAAAAAATAAACGTAGTTTTTCCTCATAGAAAACAGATTAAATTAAGACAATAAGTTCTTACTGTTAAAGATTAATAAGGCAAAGTTCAACATGAAATCTGAAGAAATTCTGTATTTACGGCGTTAGTGTTTTTTTTAACAAAAATTTAATCCAGCCCGCCAACGCCCTTTAATAAGCATGTATTATTCAATTGATTTTGTCATTGATTTTTATATATTTGCAACTATTTAAATTAAGTCTAAATAATATCAATGAAAATTTATACGCTACTTTTAATGGTGTGCTTCACTATAAGTTCACTCTCTGCACAGCAAATTTCTAAATCAAACACTAAAACCGAAAAAGATAAAAAAACAGATCCACAAAGTCAGGATAGTATTTTGACTCATAAGCCAGCGGCTGATAATGAATTACAGGAAATTGTTGTTTCCGCATCAAGGAAGGCAGAGGTTTTAGATGAAGTTCCTTCTTCAGTTACCTTATTATCCAAAAAACAAATACAGCAACAATTAAGCATTAGTTCTAATCTTAGTGATATCCTGGGGGCATCCGTACCAGGTCTTGGTTTTACTACCAATAGAACTCAGAATTTAGGACAGACTTTAAGAGGCCGTCGTGTATTGGTTATGATTGACGGTATTCCTCAAAGTACACCTTTAAGAGATGGCGCCAAAGACATGCGATCTCTTGATCCAACTGTTTTAGAGCGTGTAGAAGTAATTAAGGGAGCAACTGCTATTTATGGTAATGGTTCAGACGGCGGTTTGATTAATTATATTACCAAAAAAGCCAATACTGATAAAGCGATTAGCGGATCAACAGAGGCAGGAACAGCTTTCTCTCTTATAAAGCCTAAAGGAACCGCCGGTTTTTTTGTTTCCCAGCTTTTTTCTGGAAAAATAAAGAAATTCGATTACGTAGTCAGTGGGCGTTATGAAGAGACGGGACTTTATCGGGATTCGAAAGGACGAGTACTTTCTCCGGAATACGGAATGAATGATCTAAGAAACTGGAATGCTTTTGCAAAAATTGGTTATGATATCAATACCAATAACCGCCTGGAATTAATGTATAACTATTTTCAGAGTACACAGCATACCGATTATATAGCAAAAGCCGGTATTTACGGTAATTTTGATTCGCCAACTACCGGAATTAGAGGACAGCGCCCGGGGGAACCTGAAGGAACACCTTATAACCATAATGCAAGTTTAAGTTATACTAGTGAAAATTTAATTGGAAATACGGATGTTAACGCAACGCTTTACTTTCAGGACTATCTTACACTAATCAACTACAGTGACTTTTTTGAAAATAACGGACAGCCTGCAACACAAAGCAAGAAACTGGGTTTTCGCTTAAATTTAAACACACCATACGAATTCAGTTCTCTTATATCAGGTAATTTAACTTATGGATTGGATATTCTTTCGGATATAACAGATACACATCTTACGGATGGAAGACTGGTAATTCCTGAAATGAATATGACGAATATTGCACCTTATTTTCAGCTTAAAAACATGTTTGGACCGAACTTGGTATTAAAAACAGGTTTAAGGCTTGAGAATGTAAATATCGATGTACCGGATTACACTACTATTGGTATTCGTAATTATGTAAATGGAACTTATGTAGGCGGCGGGACTGCCGTAAATGGCGGAGCATTGGATTTCGATGCCCTTATGTTTAATGCCGGACTGCGTTATACAAAATGGGCTCTTTTTAAACCTTTTGTTAGTTTTTCTCAAAGTTTCAGCGTAGCTGATTTAGGTCTGGTACTTCGCGCTGCCAAAGAAAATACAGTTAGCAATACATCCATAAAAGCGGTTACGGCTAATAATTATGAATTTGGATTCTCCGGATCACTGGCTAAACTTTCTTACGAAGGAGCTTTTTATTACAGTACATCAAAATTAGGCGCGTCTTATGTTTATGTTGATGGTAATCCACAGATTTCCCGCTCACCTGAAAAAATTTATGGCTTTGAACTCTCAGCAAAGTATCGTCTTCATCCAAAAATTGATATTGGAGCAAATTATTCCTTTACGGAAGGAAAACGCGAACTAACAGATAAAAAAGTATATTTAGGAGGAGATCGTATAAATCCGCCAAAAATAGCAGCTTATACTGTTTTTAGACCACTTGAAGACTGGTCAATATTTCTACAAATGACAAGTACAAACGGCAGGGACAGATTTGAGCCTGTTAATGGCGCTTACACATACGGAACTGGTCCAATAAAATCTTTCACGGCTTTTAATCTTTCTTCAAGCTATACTTTAAAAGAAAAAAGTACAATTCGCCTTGGTGTCGAAAATTTATTTAATAAAGATTATTATTCGGTTATCTCCCAATGGCAGTCTAATAATATGAATTATGTCAAGGAAAATGGTACGCGGATAACTATTAGCTTTACACAGGCATTCTAATAAATTCTCTGACAACCTAAGATACGAATTTACATCAATCATCAACAGGACATCCAAACCAAAATACCAAGAGGAAGTAAAAAGGACAAATATTAACGAAATCTATCATAGTTTCAAAAGCAAAAGGCGTACTAAATGGTATGCTTTTTTGTGTTTAAAAGGGCAAAACAATTAAAATAATCACACAATTTTCTGTAATTTGTCTTTTTCTAAAACTCTTTAG
Source organism: Flavobacterium sp. AC274 (assembly GCF_979258275.1). Classification (NCBI taxonomy): domain Bacteria; kingdom Pseudomonadati; phylum Bacteroidota; class Flavobacteriia; order Flavobacteriales; family Flavobacteriaceae; genus Flavobacterium; species Flavobacterium sp. AC274. The sequence goes on from NZ_OZ409852.1 coordinate 3,610,422, forward strand.
CAACTTAAAATCCTTACATTTACCCGCTGGCTAATCAAATTTCGCTGTATAATTAATCAATTTAGCAGCGTCAGGTCAATTAATTTTAAGCAGTCAAGATGAAAAAACATACTGTAACAGTAGCATCGTTACCTTTAGATGATCATACACTATCGAATATTCAAATTAAGAAAGCCAATTTGTTACCAGATCTGCAATCGAGGCTGGATTCTATGGAAATGAAAGAAAAACCGATAATGGATTCTACCATTCCTTACAGGGACCTGACAGATACAGCGAGTAAAAAAGAAAGTATTGCCCGAATAATTGATAAACTGGACGTTGAAACCAGTCTTAGATATCAAAGAACTGTAGAAGATACCTATTGCAATGTATACTCTTATGATTATTGCTATTTTGCTAAAGTATATCTTCCAACCGTTTGGTGGACTCCCGAATCCCTTGAAAAAATTATACAAGGACAAGATGTAGAAGCTGTTTTTGAACAAACCGTAGACCGTATCTATTCCAGTGCCATACACGACTGGTTTTTAGAATGGGGACCAAATTTTGGATGGAAAAGAATTTCTACTGTTGATGAAATTCAGAATAAGGTAAATGCCAATGGCGGAATTGGAATAATCTGCGCCAAGAGAAGAGAAAAAGGTCTCTCCGGACACATTGTTCCCGTGGTTCCCGAAACTGAGCTGCATAAAGCGTACCGCGAAAATGGCGTTGTCGTATATCCGCTGCAGTCACAGGCAGGAAAACTGAATTACAATTACTTTTCGGAGGTGAGAAAAGACTGGTGGAATGATGATTTGTATTCCTCGTATGTGTTTTATTATCACGAATAAAAACGCAATTCGCCATATCGTTAAACATTCTAAAAAAATATTGATTATCAACGAGATAACTACTTGGAAATACGATAATAAAAAACTATTTTTGCAACTTAGAAAAAACAAGAACAGCAAAAGTTGTGATTTAGCTATTCTCTTACCTAAATTATTGATACAAAAGTGATTGATAACGAAAGTAATTTTATAACCTTATCATAAAATTTTACTTCTAAATTGATGTTTCAGTCGATAAAATTGCAAAAAATCTAAAATATAAATTCCTATATTTTTAAAAGTAAACGAAAACTTTTATAATGGAGGCAACAATATGCTTAATCCGTTATAGGTTTCTTGTCTCTGGTTTTAACAGATTGAATTTGTATTTCTGAATAAAAATGACTTTATAAATTAAAATAACCTTAAAAAAGAAAGTAAGTATAAATGAAAGACAATCAGACAAAAAAATATTATTGGGGAATAGGATTGGAAAACGAAACCTACATGCAGTTTGAAGAACCCCTAATAGTTTCTGGTGAATTTATACAAGAAAAAATTGGCTTTGAGAAATATAGTATTGATTACAGAAAATGCTATAAACCCGAAAGCCTGGCTCCTATGCTGAAAAAAGCTTTTAACCTGACTGAAAACTATAAAGTAAGCCGAATGATGAACAGTCATTCGCTGGAAAAGCTCGATATCAATTATCAGCACAAGACATTATCGCCAGTAAAAACAGTAATCGATACGGAAGTTGGTGAGACGATCGCAGAACCGATTGAAAATCCGGAATATCTGGGCAAATCGATCATGGAACTTTTCCTTGAAGATCAGCCATACAACATTCAGAGTATGATTACCCAAAGAAACAAAACGATGGGATCAGTGCATTTTGATGGTGATTCTATTGAATTTGTAACCAAATATTTTGAAAACAGAACAATTACTGATTCCTGCAAAGAATTGAAAGCTACCAAAAAACTGTTTTTGGATAAAATCAACGAATCGTCTGTGTTAAACGGAAAATTAAATTTTCCGGATTATAATAACGGCCTTAATATGTTTATGACCAATCAGGAAAACCTGGTTTTATTCAATAACGGAACCTACCATTTTCATATCACCTTACCGTCATTAACAGAAGACAGCAGAATTGTGGATTACAATGATTTTGAAAAAACACATGCTAACGCCATTTATCTATTACAGTGGTTTGAGCCTTTTTTCATATCCACGCTCGGAAGCCCTGATATTATGGGCGTGATAAGTGATAAATACAGTTTAGACAAAAAATTCACTTTGGGTTCAATGCGAAATGCCATGTCCCGTTACATTGGTGTTGGGACTTATAACAAATCAATGCCAAAAGGTAAAATTCTAACCTATAAGGTAGACAATTTTAGAAAACTACTGAAATTTACAAAAGAAGAAAATATCTGGTGGCGCGATCAGATTGAAGCCGATATGGAATATGAAATGCTTTCGGAAGTGGGGCTTGATTTTAATCAGGAAAAAATGTACCAGAGCGGTTTCGAATTCAGAAGCTTTGACGAATTCCCGGCGGAGTATTTAAATGATGTTCTTTTTTCTATTATTCTAATTTGCGAACATTCCCTGAACCTGCCTGATGTGCAATGGGGACATGACAGCAAAGCCTGGAATAATCTGGTCTTTAAAACCTTAAAAACGGGTTATGCCACTGAAATCAATGAAGAAGAAAAGAAAGAGCTTTTAAATTTACTGCAACTATTAAATCCTTCAGATTCTAATTACAGTACCCTAAAATCAGAATTTGAAGCCATCATCATGCTGGATGAATTTTTCTTTAAAATTTTAGCTGTTTTACATGACAAATACAAGGACAACAACATTTGCCTGGATGCCATGTACGGACAAAAAACAAGTACCGCTCCAAAATGGGACAATTTTAATAAATACCAGACCGAAAGGCATTTAAAGCAAATTGGTTCGTTCTGCGACAATTAAAAAAAGTATATCTAAAATAGGGTGCAAATTCTGGTAAAAGTGACACAATTTTTACATTAATCTTCCATAAAATTTATAGAAATTTGTCCAGTCGAGGTCACAAATAAAAAAGCTCCAAATTGTTGATTTGGAGCTTTTTTTATGTTCTTTTACCCCCATTTAATACGTATGAATATGTAAATACCCAGCGGTTTGGTTTCCCCGTAGAGTTACAAGTGATGAACTAAACTGTTGTTTATCTTTTTGAGAAAAAATTTCAATAATAAAAGCAAAGAACCTTAATTTTAGAAAATCTTAAAACAATAAAACAAATATCTTTTATACCTCCTTAATAAATAATCAATTATTATGTTTCCAAAGCGTGTTATTTATATTCTTTTGACCTCCTTATTATTTATCTCATGTAGTAATGATGATGATACTCTCATTGATGGGACAGACGTTACTGATTCTGTTTTGATTGAAATAAATAAACTTAGAACAACAGGATGTAAATGTGGATCCGATGATATGCCTGCTGTACCTGCATTGGTAAGCAATACATTATTAACAAAAACAGCTATTAATTATGCTAAGGATATGAATGCACGTAATTATTTCGCGCATATATCGCCTGAAGGGACAAGTCCTATACAAAGAGCCGCTGCTGTTGGTTATACCGGAAAATACGTAGGTGAAGTGATTGCTCGCAATTACAGTACTTCTGCCGAAGTTGTAATAGGCTGGAAAAACAGCGAAGACCATTGTAAAGCCATGATGAGTAATACTTATGTAGAAATGGGTGCTGGAAAATCAGGAAACATATGGGTTTCAAATTTAGGAAAGTAAACTAATTCTCTTCTAGAAGTTGTTATTAACCATAACAACACATTGATAAACAATTTATTTTCACTACAAAAAAATAGACTTATTCTTACGATAATGAGAATAAGTCTGTTTTATTATTTACAAATTATATTATTCTCAGTTTTTTATTTTATATATAGTCATTTTTACCATAACTAAAAAATATTTTTAAATTTTAATGCGTTAAAATCCGTTATTTATGATTATTGTTTAAAAATAAGCATGTTTTTAATAAATATTAATATAAATATTTAATTATCAATACCTTAGTACAACTAATTATTTAACCTTAAAAATTAAAATTTATGAGAAAAACAATTTTATTTGTAGTATTAAGCCTAATGTTTATAGGGTGCGAAACAAGCGAGGTAAAGAATGACTCAGAAGTTAAAGCTGCATGGTCATCATCTGATCAATATGCTAGTTGGTCAAATGGCGGTTATACCGTTTATAATAATATATGGGGTTCTGGTGCAGGAAGCCAATCCATATGGGCAAATAATTACAGTAATTGGGGTATTTGGGCAAACCATCCAAATACTGCAGGTATTAAATCATACCCAAATTCAACCAAATATGTAGGTAAAGTGTTAAATACAATCAACACTCTTAGTACCAGCTTTAATGCAACTACTCCAAGTGGTGGAGCATGGGTGTCTGCTTATGATCTTTGGGATAGCAATAAAGCCAATGAAATAATGCTGTGGTTAAACTACACAGGAAATTCGGACGGTTCAGGAAATGTAAAACCAATTTCTTATAATTATTCATCAACTGGTGCTTCTGTTCCGGTATACACAAACCAAAGCATAGGTGGTCACACCTGGAACGTATTCCGCGGAAACAATGGATCTAATAATGTTTATTCATTTTTACGCACGACAAAAACCAACAGCGGCACAATAGATGCAAAAGCAATCTATAATTGGATAAAAAACAAGGGATGGTTTGGTAATGTCACCGTTGGAGACATACAATATGGATTTGAAATCTCATCCTGTTATGGGACAAACGGAAATGGGGCAAATTTTACATGTAACAGTTATTCTGTAACTAGTAATTAGTTTTTTTGCAAGATCAAGACTGGCTTAATTTAAAGAATTGAGCCAGTTTTTTATTTTTAAAGTAGATTTTAAATTCACATGCTATCCCTGTCTATGTCAATGACGCAATGGAACAGTAGAAGGATAAATCGCTTCCGCTAAGATATTTATGGCAAGGCTTTTCTCAGCACCGCTCTATTAGGAAATGATATTTATACTTGACATCAATAGGTACAAACTAAAAAATCCCATTTCTTACGAAATGGGTTTTTTTTATGGATCAATACGAAAACATTATAATTGTTATTTATGTATTTGAATTATAACTTGTAATCTGTCGAAAAAGTAAGTTCTTTATTTGCTTCAATTTCATTTTTCAACGAATCAATTTTATAGGTAGCAAATCCATATGCATCAGATCCTGTCAGCAAACGAAGCGGTGGTTCTGCTTTTTGTGTTACTTTTATAATTAATTCGGCAACTTTTTCAGGATCTCCTGGTTGATTGCCCGGAATATCATTTTGATGTGCCTTTACACTTTCACGTATAGCTGTATATTCTTCAATAGGATTTTTCGAAGCAATTAATGACGAACTATTTAAAAAGTTCGTACGTACATAACCGGGTTCTATAATGGTTACATTAATTCCAAATGGCTTAACCTCTTGTGCAAGTGCTTCAGAAAGCCCTTCTACGGCAAACTTAGTAGCGCAATAAATTCCCCAGCCTGCCCCGGCAATTAAGCCAAAAACAGAAGAAAGATTTATAATGTGTCCAAATTGTGCGGCTCTCATATGAGGTAAAATTGCTCTTGTAACATTTAGCAAACCAAAAACATTTACATCAAAATTGGCACGAACTTCAACATCCGAGCTTTCTTCAATTCCGCCTATTAAACCATAACCGGCATTATTGACCAAATATTCAATAGAGCCAAATTGCTCAATCGCTGAATTAACAGCTTGCTTTACGCTTTCTTCACTGATCAAATTGACCTGCAATGGTAAAAACTGATCAGACGAATTGCCGACCGCTTTTTTAAGCGATTCTACATTTCTTGCAGTAGCAACAACATTAAATCCTTGAGCCAATAGTTGTTTGACTAAAACAAGACCAATTCCCTGAGAAGTTCCTGTTATAAACCACGTTTTGCTTTCATTTTTCATAATTGTTTATTTTAAATGTTGAATTGTCTTTTAAGTGCTTTTGAATCATTCTCTAATGATATTTTTATCCTGATAAGCCATTTGAGCAATCTCGTCTTTTCGTCTAAAACTAACTCCTTTATGTTTTTGAATATAACTAAGGATTTGTGTCGTGGCTGCGACCATTTGCGGTGTCCCTCCTATTCGATCATGAAAACTTATTGACATTTGTCGGCGCTTTTTTCAGATTCTATATAAAGCTGGTCAAATTCCATTATAACCTGACGCGCAAATTGATCTGCACTAAAGTTTTTGCCTTCTACCAACACAATATCATTACAGCGAATGGTGTACGGAACCACTGCAAAATCATTTCCTTTTACTTTTAATAAAAAAGGCTCGTCACGGCTTAAATCATCAATATGGTATTTAAAGCCCAGTTCCTGTAAAATTTCCAATGTATTTGTTCCGCGTCTTAACCAATTTGCATTATAGCCGACAGGTTCAAAACCGGTAACTTTTTTAATAGCATCTGCACCGTCTTTGATAAACTTTTTTTCTGTTTCATACGGCATAGAATATTGCGTCGCCCAGTCCATACCATGGGCTGCAGCTTCGTGTCCTCTTTGTACAATTTCTTTGGCAAGCTCCGGATTTTTTAATACTGCCGAACCAACCATGTGCGAGGTAACCTTGATTCCAAATTTATCCCAATTGTCGAGCATTCTGGGAATTCCTTCTTTATATCCATACTGATACCAGGACTCGCCCGGAAGGTCTATAAATCCTTTCTGCATGTTTTGCGGAAATGGGCTTTCAGCATTTACAGGCTGTCCGCCTGCTTCAAATTGCATAGATATCGATACTACCAAACGCGATCCGTCAGGCCATTTGGTACTAGAAACTTCATCTTGTACAGATTTATCTGTTTTGAGATCGCTTGCCAGCAATGGGTTTATCGGAACGAATCCCGCGAGACCAGCAAGACCTGCTTGTTTTATAAATGTTCTTCTATCTTTCATATCTCTTGATTTTATTTAAGTACTTTTTCAATAATCAGCGTTTCTTCATAAAGTGAAAATTTGGAGATCAGATTATTTTCAACCGTGATATGAATCGCTAAAGGCATCTTGAAATGTTTTCCGTTTTTTTCACTGTTCTTTCAACAAAGCCAAAGACAGCCACTTCATTTCCTCTCAATAAAAAAGATTTCGCCTCCAGCTTTTCACTTCCGTCAACAAAATAACTAAAGAGTGTTTTGAACAGCACTGAAATTTCTTCTCGCTTTGAACGATGTCCTGTCCACGGCATATACTTCGATTCGAAAATATACCAATCTACTTTTTCTGAAACCATGGAAGCAATTCCTTCCGGGTTTTTAGATCCTATATATCCAAAAAACTTCTCTACGGTTTCTTTTGTTTTTATTTCTTCTTCAGAGTATACTTGGGCTTGTGCCGAGAAACCAATCAATAGCATTGCTGTTATTAATATTATTGTTTCCATTTTTGATTTAAAAACAGCTTTTTTCATAATGAGATTTTTTAATGTTTCTGATGCAATTCAATTTTAAAACTTAAAAATGGAGCTGCATCGTAATTCCCGTAAAAAATATGTTTTTACCGGTTCCTGATGCTTTTATATAATCTTTAGCCTGAAACCAAGTCGCTTCGAGCCTGAAATACAGATATTGATTAGGCTCCCAGATGATTTCACTTTCTAATTGGTTTCCGATTTTCTTTTCTGTCGTTGTGTCTCCGGGATAAATCAATGCTGTATTTGGTGCATAAATACCATCGTTGCTGCTGTATCTCCAAAACATATCATAATCAATAACCCAATCGACGTTTTTAACAATTTCAAGACTCAATGAAGGATGAAAATCAATTAAATTCGATGGCCCAATTACAGAAGCTAGTCCAAAATAAGCACCTCTTGGAAAAAGCGGATTAAAAGTTTGCAGATTAGAGTCGCCCGCCGTTTTGTCTCCACTTATAATTTCGGTTTTAAAACCAATTTCCGGACGAAATTTGACGGTATTAAAACGATATCCTGCATTTATTGAAGCTGTCCAGGCACTTATGTTTTTGTCAGCAACATCACCAAATTGGTAAACAGCTTCTGCGTCATAACGCCAGTTTTCTGTTTTTCCCCAAATTCTTGTTCCAACAGATTGTCGTTTCTCTTTACCTGTTGCGTCAAAAAATGCTGCATTGGCTCTTTCGTAACCTAAATAATAAACATCAATATTTTTGATAATTGGTATTTTGTTAAACACCAAATAACTTCCCCATAATTGTCGGTCTTTATTCGAGTCGTCGTCAAAAATACCATCGTGCGCGACAACGTAATGTGTATAAAACAAATCGGTTGTAAAATTTTGTCTGGATACAATTGCTTTAATTCCGTCAAACGACTGCCTGTTATTCGGTCCTTCCCTAACGGCAACCAAACGTTGAGATCCGTATGTGAGTTCCTGCCTTCCTACTCTTAAAATAAGTCTTTTGCTGCCTTCATTTATAATATTGAAATCAGTAAAAATCTGATGTACTTCCAGTGGGTTTTGTTCCACAGGATTCGGATCAATTCTGCCATCTGCCATACTACTTTGTGTCTGAACAAAAGCTCTGAAAAATTTTCCTGCATGAAAATCGGCATGAAACAAATATCTTCCTAAAACATAACCATCGTTATCCTGCGGACCATCGCCCCAATTTTCATTTTTAGCATAGAAGTACTGAAAACGTATATCGCCCCCAAAACTGATATACGTTTTTTTAGAAGCAGAAATTGGCAGAAATTTTACTGTTTTATACCAGTCATTGCTTACTGTATCATTTTCCAAAACACTATAATTCTCATCAAACCGAAGTGATTTAAAATCAGGGTACCGCTGTGCAAAACCAGAAAATGAAAGCAATAAAACCACTAATAGGATTTTGTTTTTCATAATTCAATTTTTATTATTATCACGCTATTGAGATTATTTTTAAACACATAGAAACATAGATTTTATAATTTTGAAAAAAAGAAAATCAAAAAGAAACTCGTTTCTTAACACATAGCTATGTTTGTTAATGCAAGTGAAACGTCTTTTTTGAGTTCAATAATCCTATGTTTCTATGTGTTTAAAAATAATTACTCCCAACAGGGTTATTTTTTAATTATTTAACCCCGTTTTGCTTAATATCTTTATATGCATTTGGAACATTAAAATTGAAATGAAGCCAGTTAAAAAGTTCATATCCTTTATCAAATTCCTTCATGGTTACAGCAACTTTAGTTTCTTCTAATGTCAAACCTTTTTTTACGGCATTTTCAACATTAGACTGCAAAGCCGTAACATAATCTATTGTACATTTAATTCCTGCTTTATTGGTAATTCTACCATGTCCCGGAACTACAATATCTTTATCAGAAATCATATTGTAAATTTTGTTCAGGTTTTGAACCGGTTCCAAAAAATAGCCGTCAAATAACCACGGAATTGTCGGACTCTCAGCAATAAAAGGATTTCCTGCCCACAACACATTTCCTGAAGGCGCTTTTAAATACACAAAAAGATCTGCTGGAGATTGCGCGGTTCCCACATTTATAATTTCAACGATATTGCCTTTTCCCATATCAATTTTCATGGTTTGGTTGATGGCTATTGTAATGTCGGCAGGACGGTAAACGCTCTCTTCAATTCCTCTTCCTTTTCCAAAAAGCATGATCATAAACTGTTTGATATTATCATAATTCTTAGCCAGATTGTCTTTGCAGAATTCATTCTGAATGACAATTGTTTCCTTTGGAAGTAAATAATTTCCGAAACAATGATCGCCGTGATCGCTTGTATTTATAGCATAAACTATAGGTTTTGGCGTTACAGATCGTATTAATTTATAAAGCTGATCGTATAATCCTTTGCTTAACATCGTTTCGATAAGCAAAACCCCTTTATCGCCCACAATAAAGCCTGCCGAAGTTGCCTGCGCAATTCCTTTTGTGGTTTCGGTTTCGGTTGTACTTGGAGATACGGCATAAACATTTTCTGAAATTTTATGCAGTTTTAAAGTCACTTTGTTTGCGTCCCAAATGGGTACGTGACTGGGCATTGGAAATTGTGCATAAGCCGTTGTATTCACTAATGTACACAACATGATAATTGTCAATGCAGAGATTATTTTTTGAATTTTCATGATCTAAATTTTTATAGATTTTGTTTGATTAAATTCATTGGATATAATTGGTTTAAAAACACATAAATCTATGTGCTAGTTTTTCACGCAGATTTGGCAGATTAAGCAGATTTTTTAATCTTTTTAATCTGTGGCATTTATTTTAAAGTCTGCATTTTATATATTAAAACTAATTACACCCAACGAATTTTATTTATGATTAAAGTTTTTTAGCGTATCCTCCGAAATATTTCACCGGCGACCAATCCGGAATTACAGGTGCAATTACAGGATCAAATACTTTAAAATCTCTTGCTCCATAAACAATTTTTCCGTTTACAACAGTCAGATCCGATTCGATATTTCGTACTTTATCGGCTGGAACTGTAAAATAATCCTCTGATAAAATCGAAAAATCGGCATACATTCCTTTTACCAGTTTTCCTTTCTCTTTTTCTTCACCTGAAAACCAAGCGCTGCCTGAAGTATATAATTGAAGTGCAGTAAACTTATCTAAAACCTGATCTTTCGGCCAAAACTGCATTCCTCCTAATGTTTTTCCTGTAATGAGCCAATGCAGCGCCATCCAGGGATTATAAGTTGAAATACGGGTTGCATCAGTTCCCATTCCGACAGGTATTCCCATTTCGAGCATTTTTTTTATCGGAGGCAATTGTGTTTTTGGGGCGCCATACATTTTCTCATACAATTCGCCCTGAAAATACATTCTGAATTGAACTGCAATTCCCCCATTTAATGCTTTTACTCTTTCTAATTCCTGAGGTGTAATGGTTTCTGCATGGTCAAAAAACCAACGTAATCCGTTAAACGGAATTTCTTTATTTACTTTTTCAAATACATTCAGCATTCTGTCAATCGATTCGCCGTAAGTGGCGTGCAATCGAAAAGGCCATTTGTTTTTAACAAGCAAGCGAATTATAGGTTCCAAATCTTTTTCCATTTCATCAGAAAGAACAATTCTGGGTTCCAGAAAATTTTCAAAATCTGCTGCAGATGCCACAATATTTTCTCCTGCCCCTTCTTCGGTATAACCATTGGCTGTCAAAAGATTATCATTTTTATTAATGATCGTTTCGGCAACCCACTTCTCATAATCCTGAAGTTCCTTGCCTTTTTGCTGTGCAAAGAGATAATATGAGATTCTAAGATTTAGTTTTCCCTGTTTGGCCAATTCCATAGAAGTTGCATAATCTGAAGGAAAGTTTTGAGAACCTCCTGCCGCATCGATTACAGACGTTAATCCAAAACGGTTGAGTTCACGATTAAACTGAAGTGAACTGTTGATTCTTTCTTCGGGAGTTAATTTTGTGGTTAATCCCAAAGTGGTATAAATGGCTTTTGGAGTTTCTTTTGCAAACATTAATCCAGTTAAGTTTCCATTTTTGTCTTGTTCGAGAACACTTCCTTCGTAATGTGTATCTTTGGTATAACCCAAAACTTCGATTCCTTTTTTGTTTAAAAAAGCTTTGCCGTATAAATAGGTTATAAACACAGGTTTATCAGGTACTGCGGCATTTATTTCTTCAATGGTTGGCTGTCTTTTTTCCTCAAATCCAAATTCATTCCAGCCTCCAATTACTTTGATCCAAACTCCCGGCGGTGTTCTGGCTGCTTGTTCTTTGAGCATTTCCATAGCTCTTTTTAAGGTTTTTACGCCATCCCAACGCAATTCTGCATTATAATTTAAGCCTTCGCGAATAACATGAATATGACTGTCGTTTAGACCCGGAATAACCGTTTTTCCTTTTGCATCGATGCTTTTTGCAGATGAGGTTTTATAACTTTCCAGAATACTTTTTGAAGTTCCTGTTTCCAGAATAATCCCGTCTTTTATTGCCAACGCCTGCACAAATTCGCCTGATTTTTGCATGGTTGCAATTTTTCCATTGTAAATAATCAGATCGGCTTTTTCCTGAGACTGCATTAACAGACCAAAGAAAAATAATAGTATGATAAATATTTGTTTCATTTTATGAGATTTAATTGGTCTGTTTATTTTAGAGCTTTATTTCGCAAGGAAAAATGCCAAAAGATCTTTTTGTACCTGAGCTGTATTTTCCTGAACCAACCAGTGTCCTGAACCTGCAATTTTAGATTCGGTTACATTTTCTGCAACCAATTTAGAGTGCTCTTTTAAGAAAGCTGCGGCAAAATATTCTCCTCCCATAGCAAGCAACGGCATTTTAAGTTTTGTTTTTGCCAAAATTAAATTGTCTTTCCCGTCCTGCGGAAATGCTCCAAACCATTTAAAACTTGATTTCGCACCATCTTTAACAGCGTAAGCTCTTACGAATTCAGCCGTTTCCTCAGCAGTAAACGGGTCTTTAACATGTCCTACCATTGGCCAGAAATTGGTTAAAAACTCTTTTTCTTTTCCTTTTACAATATCTCCCGAAGCTGGCCAGGCAAAAAATCCAAACCACCATGCAGAAGCCGAAACCTGCGACCAAACCGGTTCGATACCAGGAAGAAGTGCATCCATCAAAGCTAATTTTTTAACTTCACTTCCATATTGTGCAGCATAAGCATAAGCCACCATAAGTCCGATGTCATGTCCTGCCAGATTGATATTATTGTATCCTAATTTTTTTACCAGTTCATGAATATCTTTTGCCATATTTTTTTTGTCATAACCTCCTTCTGGCTTATCAGATTCCCCAACACCTCTTAAATCCGGAGCGATAACGGTAAAATGTTTTGAAAGTTCCGGAAGTAAACGATTCCACATGTACCAGTTTTGTCCAAAACCATGAACCAATACCAGCGGATCTCCTTTTCCGCCAATCACGTAATGAATTTTAACTCCATTTACTTCTTCATAGGCATGTTTGAAATTTGCAGGTGGATTTGCAGGTACTGCCTGAGTTGTTTCGGATGATGTCGCAGGTGTGGTTTCTGTTACAGTAGTTTCTTCTGTTTTTTTATTACAGGATATTAAAACCATTAGTAAAAATAAAAAGGTTAAAATGTGGACTGTTTTACTTTTAAAGTTTAAAAAAGTAGTGTTTAATAAATTCGTTTTCATAATTTAAAATTTTAATTGGTTATTAGAATAATTGGTTATTATATTTTTTTAAGCTGGCAGTTTTCCTATCCAATCTTGTATAAAGACTGCAATCTCCTGCCAGCCCGGCTGATTTAAAACAAAGTGATTTCTTTCGGGAAAAACCTTAAAATCTGTAATAGAATTTTTATCCGTATATTTTTTGTAATTAGAATAGTTAAGTGACTCGGGAATAGTATGATCTGCAGATCCTGCAATTAACAATAATGGATTGTGAGAAGCATTAAAATCTACTTTTGCAGCCGAGGTTATGGTATCTCGCACGATTAATTTAGATTCGGGAATAACAGAATCATAATATGCTTTTTCCTGCCATTCTTCTGGCATTCCGTTAGTAAATGCATATTGCCATTGGCTAAAAGTCATTAAGAAAGTTTTCTTTGCAGAGGTAAAAAAACCAAGCGGTCCCCAGCCGGCTTTTAAAAATGAAAATTTAAAGGTCATAATTCCCTGAGGAGGAACCGAATGTATGGCAATTGCGGCCGAGGCTAAATTACGCTGTAAAAGTATTTGAGCTATAAGCCCACCAATAGAATGGCCGATTATTATGGGCTTTTGAGGAAGGTTTTTTGTGATATTTTCAAAATGATCTATCAAAGCGGTCAAGCGTAGACCGGCAATTTGAGGATCTGGATGACGATCTCGTAAAACAGCAGCCGGAGCGTCTTTGTACGGCCACGCTGGCGCCAGAGTTGTAAATCCTTTACTTTCGAAAAAGACTTTCCAGTCATCCCAGCATTTATTGCTTACAAATGCACCTGTAATAAAAAGTATTGTAGTAGGGTTTTCAGTCAGCATAATACATTTTTTTTAATGTTATGCCAAAGAAGAAACTAAAACCGAACCTATTTTGTACTTAATTGATTTTCAATTAATTAAATATTTAAATTGAAATTTGGAACGACTATATTTCGTCGTACAACGAAAATAAAGCAACTTAATATCGTTTTTTGAGTTATGAATTTTGAGTTATGAGTTAGAAGTAAAAGTAGAAAGCAATTTGAAAAATATACAATACAAATAATAATATTAAAAAAAATTAAAAGCACATTTTACGTTTCAACTACGCGTTACTTTTCATTCATAACTCATAATTCATAATTCATCATTTAAAAGTGGCTTCTCTTTATACCCAATTTTTGCATTCTCGAAGCTAATGTTGTAGGCGGTAATCCTAAGATTTCTGATGCTCCTCCGATACCTCTTATTCTTCCATTGCATTTTTCAAGCACATTGATGATGTGCTCCCTTTCGTTTTCCTGAATAGTTTTAAAATACCAGTCATTTGACTTAGTATTTATTTTAGCGTCATCAAAAGCCGGAAGCGGAATGTGCTCTATGGTATTTGTTTTTGCCAAAAGAATACTTCTTTCAATAAGGTTTTCGAGTTCACGAATATTCCCTGGCCATTGATACAATAAAAGACTTTTTAAAGCACTTTCTGATATTTCGGTCACATTTTTTCCCGTTTTAGAACTATAGACAGCAATAAAATGACGGGCAAGAAGTCCAATATCTTCTTTCCGCTCTCTTAAAGGGGGCAGCTGAATTGGAAACACATTTAACCTGTAATATAAATCAAGTCTAAAACGGCCGTCAGCAACTTCTTTTTCAAGATTACAATTTGTAGCTGCAATAATTCGCACATTAACTTTTATTGAGGCATTTCCTCCAACACGTTCAATTTCTTTTTCCTGGATTGCCCGCAGTAATTTTGCCTGCATTTCTAAGGGCATATCACCAATTTCATCCAAAAACAAAGTGCCGTTATCTGCCTGTTCAAATTTACCAATTCGTCTTTCTGCTGCACCGGTAAAAGATCCTTTCTCATGTCCGAATAATTCTGATTCTATCAGACTTTGGGGAAGTGCTGAACAATTAATTTTTACAAACGGCTGATTTTTTCTATTTGAAAGTTCCTTAATACTATGGGCGATACTCTCTTTGCCAGTACCGCTTTCCCCGGTAATTAAAACTGTTGTATCGGCGGGAGCAACTTGTAAAATATGATCAAATATTTTTAACAACGCCGGACTTTTACCAATGATCGATTCAAAACCTGCATCTTTTATATTATTAACTGACACAATATTTTCAGAAGAAGTGTTTTTTTATCCCGTTTTTTGTCATGACTGATCAAATTTTCAATTGCAAAAATCAAAGGCTCCTGAAGTCTTTCACACAGCGTTAAATGATTTTTATTGTAATTGTCTGTCTGCCTGCTGAAAAAAGACAGATATAGCCCGCCATTTTCTGTCAATGTCAAGGGAACCGGCAGCATGAGATTCGATTTCATATTCATTGAGGTCGCAATCAATTTTTTGATAGGGGTTTTATCGCATATTTTTATAAAATCCTGACCATTATAGAATGTCGCATCTGTCTCGACGCTGCTTTTGTTTCTCAATTCAGTAATCTCAGATTCTTTTAAGGCGGTAATATTTTGCAACTCCTCAATTCCTATTCGTTGATATTCGTGTAAACCTGTTCTTGCGTAACCCAAAACTCTGCTGGATAATTTATTTTCCATATAAAAAACAGCCATTACAAGATCAAAAGAAATAAGAGACTGCAGGGCGGTAATAATATTGAGAACCCTTTCATCCCAGGTACCGCTTTTCGTTACTATAGTTTTTAATTGTTTTTGAAACAAAAGCTCTTTTCTAATTGATGATTCTATTCCATATTGCTGGTGATATTCGGCAATTTCAATTGTTACCAACAAATCTTTTTCTCTAAAAGGTTTTACCAAAAAGCCCTGGGGATGAGTCAGTTTAGCTTTGCTAAGAACTTCTTCATTAGAGTTGGCAGAGAGATAAATAAAAGGAATATTTTCGTTTTTGAGTATTTCGGCAAGATCAATACCGGTCTCTTTTCCTGAAAGGAAAATATCTAATAATACCAATTCCGGCCTCTGCTCTGCAATATAATATTTAGCATCAGGAACTGACCTTGCCATCCCAATAACAGAGTGTCCGGCTTTTTTCAGCATCAGTCGTAAATGATTTGCCTCAACAAACTGATCTTCAACTATAAGTATTTTTAATTGTTTTGCCATTTTATCGAAATTATAAATGAGAACTATTTTCGTTAAAAATGAATTTCAGCGTTATTTTAGTACCATTTGCATTAGTAATTAGAAACTTTCCATCGATATCAGCAGAAAGTCCATGCATCAATTTTATTCCCAATGAAGGATTGTTATAAGGGTCAAAATCCGCAGGAAGACCAATACCATTGTCCTGAATTATTAAAATATAATTTTTATGATCCTCTGTTTTAAGGGAAATATTAATTAATCCGTTTTTATGATCTGGAAAAGCATATTTAATAGCATTTGTAACTGCTTCGTTAAAAATTAGTCCAATAGGTATTGAATGGGACAAAGGCAGATTAAAGCTGTCAACATCTAATACAAACCTTATTGATTTTCTGATTTCGAATGAATCTTTTAGATATTCTGTTAATTCAAATATATAAGACGGCATATCAATTATCGATAAATTCTCTGATTGATATAATTTCTGATGGATTAAAGACATGGCATGAATTCTGTTCTGACTACTATTAATTGCCTGAAGAGCTTCTTCATTTTTTAAAAATTCAGTCTGACTTGCAAGCAAACCGACCACCATGTGCAGGTTATTTTTTACTCTGTGATGAATTTCACGCAAAAGCCATTCTTTTTCAACGACCAGCTTTTGCAGTGTATTATTTTTTTGTTGATTTCATTTTGTTGTATTTCGAGTACCTTGTTTGTTTTCTTCTTAAACATAAAACTTTTATAAAGTAATCCAAGTATTATAAGTAAAAGCAAAACAAAAATGACCATGGAATTACGTAAAAACACTTCGTTTTTAAGTTTGCTTTGCTGCAACAGTGTTTTGTTTTTAAGTTTGATAATATCCATGCTTTTCTTTTCAGTTTCATAGATAATATTGAGTCTGGAGGAAATAGGATAAATATCGCTTTCTTTAAGATTGGCTTTTTTATAGAAAAATATAGCTTTTTTGAGTGAATTTAGAGCGTTGTGAAAATCTGAGATTGAAAAATACAATTCGCTGATTTCTCTGTAGCAGTCACCGCTTCTTTTATTATTTCCGGACTTTTCAAATAGAGAAGCTGCTTTAAAAATTGGATCTAATCTCTCTGCTATTGGTGCATTAGTACGCATTTTAGCTGACCAAACCATTACCCATGATTCTCCCAAATCATCTGTTTGATTTGTTTTGGTTAATACTTCTATTGCTTTTCTGGCGTTGACTTCTATCATCGAATTGTTATTTCTCAACTCCTGGACCATAGAAAGTTGAAGATAACATTTACCAGAATAAATATTAGAATGAAGTATCTGGCTTATCCGAAGGGCTTCCTCAGCATATTGAAATGCCTTTTGCAATGTTTTAGGGTTATTGTAAGAAGCTTCATACCAGTCACTTACTTTTAATAAAATTTTTATTTTGTCTGTGCTTTCAGGTAATTTACTTAGTAATTCTTCTGCTTTTTTTACTTGCAGTTCGTTATAAACTACTTCTTGAGCCAGGTCATTTCTCAGATTAGACAGCTCTTTTTCTACAATTCCTATCTCCATTGTGCTCTTCGAAAAAGCCAATGCGTTTACTTCTCCAAATGTAAACCATACAAGGAGAAACAGAATTATTCTGTAGTGCTTTAAGAGCATTTTTTTTGGAATTAATCAGCTTAACGAAGGTATTGATAATTCTTTATTTAAATTTAAAATATACGAAAATTGACTGCCAACGATATATCGTTGCTTTTACTTTTAATTATACAATACTGTTACATTTAATTAGTTCCAACAGTTTGGATTTTGTTCATAGGTCTAATTGGGACTAATCAATGATAATTATATAAACCTCCTTTTCGATATTATAAATTAAAGTTTTTTTTACTTGTACTTTTACCACTATGATAATTAAAAACATTGTAAACTAATATTTAGAAATGTGGAAAACATAATCGATAAGGAAAGTGACGTATCATTATAATAGTCTAATCTAAGGATTCAATAAAATATTTTTTTATTTTCATTATAATTATTAACTTTCTATAATGAGATATAAAACAATTTACATTGATGACGACGATGACGATATTGATTTTTTTGCCACGGCAGTAACTCAATTATCCGATGCTGTTAGCTAGGTTTCGTTTACTGATGCGTCCGAAGCATTGCAAAGAATTTCAGGATACTTAAAAGCGACAGCAGGTTTACAGGATATACCAGTAATTATTCTTTTAATTATTTTTTCTACATCTTCGGATTCTGTAACAGCTGTAAGCTCAAAGCTGAAGGTGCCAGCGGTTTCCTGACAAACCCAGCAGTATCAAAGAACTTTCGAATCTTCTGCTCCCTTATTTAATCTAAAGTATATGAATATCGAAAATCAACAGGAACTCTATTTACTAGTTATGAATGCGCCGGTCGGCATCTGCGTTTTAGATGCCCAAACGCTGGTTGCCGAAATTGTAAATGACAGCTTTATAGAAGTGGCCGGAAAACCGCGAGAAGCAATCCTTGGTCATTTTTACTGGGATACTTTCGCTGAAGTACGCTCCTACTACGAAAGTGCATTGGCGGATGTTATTTCTCAAGGGAAGTCCTACTCTGTCAATGAGGCTGAACTTGAGCTGATCAGACACGGAAAGGAAGAGACTCGTTACGTGACTTTTGTTTATGCCCCTTTAAAAGATGCTTCCGGAGATGTAAAAAAAGTGGCTGTTTGGGTAATGGACAATACAGTGCAGGTCAATCAAAGGCATAAAGTGGAAGAAAGCGAAAAATTTGCGCGTACCGTTTTTTATAATTCACCGGTGGCGAAATTGGTGTACACCGGACCTGAAATGGTTTTACGCGAAGCCAACGAGAAAATGCTTGAAATATTTGGCAAAGGAGATTCGATTATCGGCAGGCCTATAACTGAAACAGTACCGGAAATAAAAGAGACGCATCTGTTTCAGGCCTATAGTAATGTTTTAAATACGGGAAAAATTCATACCGAAACCGCCGCCCGCATCATGTTTGTTAAGAATGGTTCGCCATATTACGGTTATTATGATTACACTTACAAGCCATTGTACGATGCAAAAGGCAGAATCCATGGTGTCATCTGTACGGCTATTGACGTAACCGAAGAGGTAATTGCGCGCAATAAGCTGGAAGAAGCCGAACAAAACATGAGAGGCGCAGTTGAGCTTGCCCAGCTTGGCACATGGAGTATTGATGTGGCGTCAAACGGGTTAACCTATTCAGACCGTCTTATTGAATGGTTTGGATATGATCCTGCCGCCCAGGACTATAATGAAGTTATACCGATTCTGCTCGAAGAAGACCGCGAACGAGTAGCAAATGCCGTGGCATGGGGACTGAATCCTGCTTCAGGAGGGCTGTATGATGAGACCTACACGGTAATACATCCCACTACCGGAAAGAAAAGAATATTGCATGCGCAGGGTAAAACTGTTTTTGATCCCGAGGGCAAACCTGTCCGTATGAACGGGACTGCCCAGGATATTACCATCCAGATGGAACTGCAGATGGAACTGGAAAACCAGATACAGCAGCGTACCGAAGAAATTGGCGCTGTTATAGAGGAATTAAGGGCTACAAATGAAGAATTGGAACAGACCAACGTGCAATTGATACATTCTAATCAGGAATTGGAACAGTTTGCCTACATAGCTTCGCATGACCTGCAGGAACCGCTTCGCAAAATCAGCACCTTTGTGCAGTTGCTGGAGGGCAAAATCACGGAACATCTTGACGAAAAATCACTAGGATACATAGATAAAATAAAAGACGCCACAAGCCGTATGGGCAAACTTATTCGAGATGTGCTCGCCTATTCTGCCCTGCCGAAAGACGATGCCAATTTCGTTACGGTAAACCTTGATGATACGGCCAAAAATGCGCTGGAAGATTATGATGTAGTAATGGCGCGCACAGGTGCTAAAGTTACATGGAATGCGCTTCCGGTCATCAAAGGCATTCCCTTGCAGATGTCCCAGCTGTTTTTTAATCTGATAGGGAACGCATTAAAATTTATACGCCCTGGTGTGCAGCCCAAAATTCATATTCATTGTAGTATTGCCTCTCCCGATGAGATCCAGTCAGTAAATCTAAAAGAAGGGCTGGCTTATTATAAAATTCAATTTACTGATAATGGCATCGGCATGAAGCCTGAAGATACAGAGAAAATTTTCAATATATTCCAAAAGCTGCACGGTAAAAGTGAATTTGCAGGCACAGGAATCGGACTTGCTATGTGCAAAAAAATTGTCCAGAATCATAATGGTGAAATTGACGCCCTACAAAGCAATGAAAATGGAGCGGTATTTAACGTCTACCTGCCAATAAACAATTAAAATATCTGAGTGGTGATCGATTCTTTATTAAAAAACACAAAGATTGCTGTAATTATAATTTTACTTTCAGTACTGCAAGGGAAATGGGTTCGATTAAAACCTATTTAATCCTTCGGAGATATATTCTTTTCAGAAACAAAAAAAATATTTTTAACCGGATTCATTAAAGCTTTTGTCCAGTGCAGAATAAATACTTTTTTCAGAATGAGAATAAAACTGCTAAAAGAATTTGGTTTTTGTATATACAGGTTTGCTCCCTTATTGAAAGTATCTTCAATATCTTTAGGGTTATTAGAAGTCGAGAGCATAACCGCAGGAATCTCCTTCAGTTCCTGATCGCTTTTTATTTCTTCCAGCGCCTCCTTACCTCCTTTAATCGGCATATTTATATCGATAAAAACAATATCAGGTTTTGGTTCAGACCCATCCTTTAAGGCATTAACCAGTTCCTCGCCGTTGTCTACTGTAATAACTTCAGTAGGAACTTTTGTTGCATCAAGAGCTTCCTTAAATAATTCCTGATCATCTTTGTCATCCTCAGCCAATATAATTTTTACTGGCTCGATTTCATTTAAGTCTTTAGTAGTTCCAACTGGGTTTTCAGAATTTATCATGTCAAAACGGTTTTACAATTTCCAAAAGTACTATTTAAATGCTTACTAAAATTGCCACCAGGCAATAATCTTAAAAGCATTTACAAATTAACGGCCAGCGATATCGTTTATGGCCCTTTATGCGATTGTTAAAATTTACAATCTACTGTTTTAAAGTATTTTGTGATTTACAAATTCACCTTTATGTATGGCAGCCTTATTTCCCCATTCCGTTATTGCATTTAGTAATGGAATGCAGGATTTTCCAAAATCTGTTAAACTGTAGACAACTTTTATCGGAGGTTTTTCCCTTCAACAGTGCGTGATAAAAGACCGTCATTTTCAAGCTGCTTTAACTGGAGGCTTAAAGTCATTTCTGTAATAGCCGGAATATCTCTTCTAAGTTCACTATACCGTTTATCGGTGTCTTTTAAATGATACAAAATAACCGCTTTCCACTTTCCACCAATTAAATCCATAGCTATACTAACAGTGCATGGGTACAATTTGCTATCCAGTTTTATATAATCACTTTGACATTCAATTTTCATAAACTTCTTTTTTAGACCAACTATCCAAATAGATAGTTATTGCAAATTTATCTAACTATGAATAGTTTTGCAACTATAATTTTTATAGTCCAAAATTAATCAAAGTAATAGAACTTATGGAAAAAAATTTTAGCGCAGCCAAATCAAGTATTAAAAGTAGCAAACCGCTTATTACCATTGTTGGTATTTTAGGAAAACAAGGCTACAGCGTTGCACAGTCCCTAATACAGAGCGGACAATATCAAGTACGTGGTATTACCAGAAGACTCGATTCTCCGGAAGCAGTAAGTCTGATAGAACAAGGAGTTGAACTAATTAGTATACCTCTTGCTTTGGGTTATAAAAAAGATTTTGTAGAGGCTTTCCGTGGCTCATACGGCATTTTTTTGATAACACCCAGTATTGTACCTCCGCAAACGCATGAATTTGCATTGGGAAAGGAGCTTGCAGATGCAGCACTTGACGCAAAAGCTGAGCACCTAATTTTTAGCAGCCTGGAAAATGTTGATAGAATTACGTCAGGAAAAAGTTTGCGCCCCATTTCACCGACAAAGCCAATATTGAGACGTATATACGAACACTGCCAATTAAAAGTTCATTCATTTATATGGCCTTTTTTTATACGAACTTCCTCGAATTTTATACCCCGATTATCCAAGATGATGTTCTTGTCTTTCCAATTTACTTACCAAAAGACTTTCGTGCACCGTTTGTTGATCCTCTTACTGCTACAGGTCCAGCTGTTTTAGAAATTTTCTCTAATGCAGATAAATATGCAGGCAGCTCATTACCTGTGATTGGTGATATTTTATCGCCTCAGGAAATAGTTGATACTTTTATAAAGGTTACGGGCAAGAAAGCTATGTACAGTTCGGCATATACGCGAAACGATTTTCTGAAACATTTTCCAGAATTCAGTTCCAATGAAACTTTAGTGGAGGAGATAATTGGAATGGCCGAGTATGCTGTTGAATATGGTTATTTTGCAGAAAATCGCGATTTACAATGGAGCAAAAAAGTTAATCCGCAAAGCCTTTCCTGGGAACAATTTTTAATTCGAACAGGCTGGAAAGGTTTAAAGCGATCCTATTAATTTTGTATGTTTTGTGATAAATCGCGGCCCATCAGCAAACTTAAAAAAATAAATTCTAGTTTTCGCAAATGAGAGTTATTGCACAGTGGCTTTTGTGATCTTGCTTATCATTGCCTATTATTGTCGTGTGCATCCTTAAAACTTCAAATATTAAAGCAAATGAGACACACAAGACATTAGTAATTGTAATTAAGACTCTAAGAGATACAGTCTCAATTATTGTTAACAATCGTATATTTACAGCTACCTGATTCAACCATAATAATCAAAACACATTACCGTTTATAATTCAAATACAACAAACTGCCCAGCCGTGAAATGAAAAAATTTGCAATTAATAAAACAGCCGACGATCATTGGACTATTACCCATAATGAATTTCCGAAATTTACCTGTAAGTTTGAAAATAAAAAATTTAACATAAGCAGGACTATAAACGGACTTGAAAACCCAATGGGTGACCCAAAAGAAGTAAGACTCCTCCAACGAATGGAACAGTGGCTCCTGCAGTATCATAAGGATAAGACAGTCTAACTAAAGTAATTATTCAACTAGAGTTTATTCTTAAAAATTTTCTTTGTAGATATTATAGGCATCTTATTTTAATAACATTCTTTCCGTAATTGTTTTATTTGAGGAAGCATCAATACCGGTAACTTCGGCATACTTTACATTGGGTAACCAAAAAGAACCTCCTTCAATGCGCACAAATATTTTTTCTACCTGAATTTTTTTCTGATTTACATTTACAAAAACATGATATTTTTGATCTGAATCTATCTTTTTCAAGGTTAAGGGTAATTTTTTATACGATACAAATTGAAGCTCAAACTCCTCATTATTTGAGGCTTTACTTTCTATTCCGTATGCAAATTTACGTTGTATATAACTAAAATCTTTTTTTCTCCTTTCTCAGCATATCGAATCCAATACGCTTTTATAGGATTGCTTTTGTCTATTTTTCCGTTTTCCTGGTAGTTTATGGCATAAATAGCAGTATTTATATTCGGATCTCGCTGAATGTAAAATAGCATATTATCTATATTTTTAGGCGTTGGGAAATGTAATGGTGATGGATTTTTGGTTTGTGCCAATAGATTACCAGAAATTATATTTACTAAGATCGTTATAACAATTAGTGATTTTCTAAAATTTTTAAATGGTAATTTATTCATAAACGAAATTTTCATTGATTGCAAATATTTTAAACACATTTCGACTCCGCTCAGTGCAGGCTGGAAACATAGATTCAGGACGCTTAAAAAAGCGTTTCACATGTTTTAATGCAGATTAACTCTTTCAGAATCCGCAATCTTGTCATCTCGACGAAGGAGAGATCACACAAGAAACTCGACAAAGATTGGCGAATATCTGACCGGAAATACTAGTGTGATCTCTCCTTCGTCGAGATGACAAACTTTGTGGTTACTTCTCTGTCTTTTTACTAATTCCTTAACTTAATGACATTGGGCTTTGGGGACTATGTGTTAGAACAGAAAAACCACAAAATTACACCCAACTGTTTATTGATATACTAATTTTATTCAATTGCATTCTGTTTTTCGTTTACCCTAAAAACCCAATATTTAATTAATGGATAATTAAATCCATAAGAAACAAAACTATCCGTGATTAATCTTCCGATTCTATAATCGATTTGAAATACTTTTTGCAAAATAAGCGTACCAAATGATTTTAAGGAAATGCTTCCCAATACAACCAACGCAAATTTAAAAAGCTGACTATTGATGCGGCTGTTATAACCACATTGTTTTTTAAATACCCAAAATCTATTGATGCTGAAATTGACAATGGCGCCAACGGTTCCGGAGATTAGAATCGAAAAGGTAAAATGCAATTTAAATACTTCTGTTAATAAAATCATTAAGCCATAATCGGTAATGCCACCTAAAAATGCCGCAACTTGTGCTTGTAGAAAAGTGAAAATAGATTTTTTCGGGAACATATCAGTCTTGGTTTTTATCTTTTAAATCGCCCAGCTTTAAAAGTTTTAAGCTATCTATTACATTAATTATAAACAATATAAAAGTGATTAAGCCGGCCAGATATGTAATAGATCCGTGGAATAAAACTTCTATAATTAAAATTAAGGCAATAATAAATCGAAGTTCTGTTGGGCCAACAACGCCAGAATCTATACTGTATTCATTTGTGATTTTGTAGCGTAACTGACTGATGATGATAGACCAGCCATACAATGCGACAAAAGCAAAGGCTACTATTTGTGTGCCATTTTTGGCATAAATGTAGTAGCCAAAGCCTATAAGTATAATACCAATCCAATCGGCAATAATATCGAGTGCAAAACCATACCAACGACGTGGAATATTTCTATAATAAGCCAATCTTCCATCTAAAGAATCGCCTAACCAATTTATAGCCAAACCGATAATACCCAAAAGCAAATACCAGTTTGTAAAATAAGTACCTAAAACAAAAGCTAAAAAAACCAATCCAGAACCCAGTGTACCCATTAAAGTGAGTACGTTTGGCGAAATGAATTTAGGCACCTTTGGCAGCAAAAATACAATCGTTGACTGTTCAGCCCTTTTTAAAATATTAGTTCGCTTACGGTCTGAAAATGTTCTTTGTACAATTGCACTATGATCTTCAACCTGTGTTTCTTTTCTCATTAATATCGCAATATTTATAAGCCAGATAGTATTATACCAATTCTAGTTTTATAATTTTCAATTTTATTTTTCTTTGCGTATTTTTAAAGAAATCGGTGGTTCTTTTTAGTTTACCTGATCTAACCAGATAACTAACTGCGAGGACAATCAGCATAATTATTTAACAATACCTGCAAAACGTTGATAGAAAACCGTTGGGCTGTTCTCGTTTTTAGGAGCATATTTTCCTGCTATAATTGGAATATAAATAACTCTCCTTCTACTGTCTTCGCCACGGATAGAGGATTCAGCCACTCTGTGCCACAAACGGCCATCGTGAATGGTTAAATCTCCAGCTTCCGGAGTGATGGATACTTCCTGTGGATCGGGTTTATTATCTAAAAAGTACTTTTTACGGAAAAGCATTTGATAAATACTTTGTTTATGAGTACCCGGAATGATTTTAAGGCCGCCGTTTTCGGGTTGTAAAGTGCTTAAGTGAATACCCACATTGAGCATCGGGTTTAATTTTGCACCATAAAAAATATCTCGCAAACCATCTGTATGCCAGCCCATTTTAGTAAACTTACTTTCTGGCCCATTGATATAATGATTGAAAACCATTCCGTCTTTTTCTTCAGTACCTAATCTTGCACCATCGCCTGCCAATGGTAATAAACTATTAAATCTTGGATCAAGTAAAAGACCGCTTAAGGTTTGATGATGTTGATTGATAAAAGCAAAACGTTGAACAATAGGAGAACCATCTAAATCTTTTCCGTATTTAATAGGAACTCCATTTACTTTTTGAAGGTCATTGTGAATCCATTTTTGCTCCACTTGTTTAGACGCATCAATGATGGATGAAACAGTTTCCGGATTTATAAATTTTTTGAAATGGATAAAACCATGTTCGTTAAAAAAGTTGATTTGCTCAGCAGTTAATTGCTCAGTAAGCGTAAAAGTTTTATAAGAAGATACCATAATAAATATATTTAATAAATGAAATAATAGTGTTTGAAATTTTATCTAAAGGATTAGCAACAGCAACAACAGCAACACATTCGCATAGTGTTGGCGTGCATTCGATCTTTAGTAAAATTAAACTCATTTCTCATATTAGATATACTCTATAGAATTAGTAGACATTTATACAAATGTAATATAATTTCTCATTTGCAAAGATTTTTTTTTATTTTTTTGAAAAAATTAAATTTTATAAATCCCGGCTGCCATTTTTTCGATAAAAGCCTTTGGTAGTATACGGTTGGCATAAACCGAAATGATATTTGTAAAACCCGGAATAACTTCTGATTTTTTGTTGAACATGGCTTTTACAGCCATTTTTGCAACTTCATCAGGCTGCATATTAAACTTTTCAGCCATTTTACTAAAAGCGTCTAAACCAGCTCTTGAAGCAAAACCAGTATCAACCGGGCCAGGACTAAAACAGGTTACTGAAATTGAAGTTTGGGCAAGTTCAAAACGTAAGGCACGGGTAAACGATAAAACAAAAGCCTTTGTAGCCGAATAAATAGCCAGCGTAGGTACAGCTTGATATGCAGCAGTACTCGATATATTTAAAATGTAGGCTTGCTTTTCTTGTGAAAGTATGGGTACTAATAAATGTGAAAGCTCTACAACTACATTCATGTTAAGTTGCATCATGCCAAGCTGATCGGTTAGAGAAGACTTACTAAAATCGCCCCAAACACCATAACCCGCATTGTTTACTAAAATGCCAACTGGATAGTTATTCATTTTTATCCAATCGGTTACTTTTTGCGATGCACCATTTGTCGAAAGATCAATCGATAAAAAAGGAGCATTGATGCCGTATTTAGCTTGAAGATCATCAGATAGCGTTTTTAATTCCTCATCACTTCTTGCAACAAGCAATAGTGGATAACCTTGTTTAGCCAATTCATAAGCAATAGATTTTCCAATGCCTTTGCTGGCGCCAGTTATTAAGGCATAAGGTTTCGTTTTTTCGCTCATTTTATTAATTTTAATCTTTCAAATATAAAGATTAATTGTAAACCGTTGAGTGTACAACTTGCATAATATTTAACCTAATAAAGCAACTTTCAGTGTGTAAATATTATTTTTCAAAATACTCATCGTAGTAATAAATGGTTAATTTTGACTATTGTTACAAGATTAGAGTTCCTATACATTTGTATTGCTAAATATTTTTTAGTGGATTAAATAATCTACCCTTAATTATAAAAACAATATCTTTTATGAAAACAAAAATCACTAGTATTTTCGCGTTGTTAGTTATTGCTCTTTTTGCCAATTGCGAAAACAAGAATAAATCGAATCAACCTACAGCCGAAACCGAAACCGTAAACGAAACTAAAACCACAAACCAAGATTCGGCACGTGTAAATGGAACAACATGCGATATTACCATTTCGGGAATCCATTTTACGAAATCGGTTAATGGTGCAGATACACTTGCTACAGCAGATGCTAATGGAAAAGTAACATTTAAAGCGGGAGCCAAAAAGGATTATTTTTGTGATCCAAACGAAAAATTATCTAACAACACCGCTCCTATTTTGTTATCCAAAATTGACAATAAAAAACCTTTCACTTTAATTTCAAAAGTAACTCCTGAATTTACAAAAGAAGGTTTGTACAATGCCGGCGTATTGTATATTTATGTGAATGATAATTTTTGGCAAAAACTATGTTTTGAACAAGACGAACGTGGAAAACATCGTGTAGTAAGTGTTAGAACCATAGGTACATCTGACGATAATAATCATGATATCGTAACTACTCCATCTATTTACATGAAAATCTCTTCAGATACACAAACAATTGCTAGTTACTACTCTTATGATAAAAAAGACTGGCACATGGTACGCTTATACAAAAACAACTATCCATCTGAAATTTGGGTAGGAATTAGTAACCAATGTCCAGTTGACAAAGGTTCATTAAGCTACTTTGAAGATTTAAGCTTAGTTCAAAATAGTGTTACTGATTTCAGAATGGGAAATTAATTTAAATACCTTTGCACTGCGAAGTCTGCCGACTTCGCAGTTATCCAATAATTTACAACAAATTTAAAGCTCCTGCTGTTCGAACTGCTTCAATAGAATTATTTACATTTAGTTTTTCCAAAATATTTTGTCTGTGCCTGTTTACAGTATTAATACTGATATTGAGTTTCGCAGCAATTTCTTTACTAATTATACCTTTACTAATTAAAACTAAAATTTCTTTTTCACGCAAAGTCAAAAGATCAACACAATTTTCATAGGTATCTACATAAAAGATTTCTCCTGTTTTAGTATTAATAATTTTTCCCTCTATACCATTTACACCAGCTGTTTTTTCTAATAAATAATTATATAGACACACAGCAAGCCACAATCCGCCTTCTGAACTGTTTTTCATATAAAAACTGCGATGCAAAATATACTGGTATTCCTTTTTAGTATTTAAGGTTCTAATTCTGCATTTTGTAGCATAATTTAACCTTTCCTCAGAAGATATTGTCTTTAAGAAATTAAAAAACTCCAGTTCCAAAAGATGTCTTTGAAAAAGATCATCAGGATGAATGCGGTTATAAATGTCCTCTTCCCAAATAGAATCAATTGTTGTAAATCCGGAAGTATGAATATCAAAAAAACGACCAAAATTACCCGCAAATATATAGCTCTTATTACTAGCTAAATCTGAGAGTACAGCTACTGAATTATCTAATTTCACGTAGGCTTCCATCATTACTATAGCCTCATTTAATGCTTCTTTACGCTTTTCAGGGCTGTCTATTGATTCAAAAGAAAATTTGTCTTCTAAGTTCGAGATAGGATTCATAACTATAATTCGTTATTACTGTACTAAGTTATAAGAAAGGAGATTAGAGTGATTTTAAAAATGGTTATATTTAACTATTGCTGCAAAAAACTCAAATTACATTCTTTGTAAATTATTAATAAAATCCAAATTTAAGAAATCATGAAGAGAATTCACTTAGTTTTAATATGTATATGCATTATGGCTGTAAAAGGAAACGCTCAAAAACTAACTTCAATGAACTGGCTCAATGAACCAGCTGACTGGGAAATAAAAGACAATAAACTTACTATGCAGGTTACACCACAATCTGATTATTGGAACAAAAGCCACTACGGATTTACAGTATACGATGGACCTTTTCTCTATACAGAAAGAAGTGGCGAGTTTGAAGTTGTTGTAAAAATGAGCGGTGTTTATAAGACCAGATTCGATCAGGTTTGCCTTATGCTTCGAATTGATGAAAACAATTACGTGAAAACTGGTGTCGAATATGTAGACGGAGTTTATAATATTAGTACTGTTCATACTATCGATAAAAGTTCATGGAGTGTTCTTGGCTTAAAAGAAAAACCTAAAAATGTATGGATGAAGGCCGTACGCCGATTAGATGCACTGGAGATTTTTTATTCTATTGATGGGATTAATTATACAATGACTAATACCGCTTATTTTCCGGAATTTAAAACAGTACAAGTGGGTATGATGGCTGCAAGTCCTGATGGAAAAGGCTTTACGGCTACTTTCGAAGATTTTAAAATTACGCACCTTCCGGATCAAAGACGTTTGGAGTGGTTGAAAAACAATCAATAGTTTTTTGTAGAATCAATTACAACATGCAACTGCTGAACCCGATAAGTTCAGCAGTTTTTTTATACAAAATCAAATTATATGGTAAGGTTCGATAAACCTACGTAAGTTACCAATGCGTTATTGGAACAGGCTTACGTAAAACGTTTTTTTGATTTTTTTAATGTAAAACTGGTTGCCGCGCCGGAAGTAACCTGCCAGCAACAGAAGATGAAAATAAATACGCATCTTGATAAAAAATCACATGCAACTGCTTTGTTAAATTATAATTCCCTATTTTAAGGTTTATTTTATTTTTATAAATTTACGCAATGAAACAAGCAGAAACCGTTAGCGAATTTTATAAACGACTGCCAAACCATGCACCTGTAAATGTGCCACTTAATAATGCCGGGATCGGCCATATTAATGTTTTTACCAGAGAATCATGTGCCGAAGTAAGTCCTTACAGCCGACGGGATTTTTACAAGATTTCTCTAATCATCGGCAAGGGCAAGATTTATTATGCCGACAAATGGATACAGATTGACAAACCTGCCCTACTCTTTTCTAATCCTGTGGTGCCTTATTCGTGGGAAGCAGAATCTGAGGATCAGTCTGGTTGGTACTGCCTGTTTACCGAAGATTTTATACAGCATAGCGAACGCATGAATAGCTTACTGGATTCTCCTTTATTCAAAATTGGATGTAATCCGATATTTTTTCCCGATGATACTCAATTAAAGGAGCTTTCAGCCATATATATGAAGATGCAAGCCGAAATGCTTTCTACTTATCCGCATAAGTACGATATTCTGCGCAGCTATCTGCATCTGATAATTCATGAGGCCATGAAAAATAATGCTGCCACAAATTTTCATACTTATACAAATGCCTCTTCCCGGGTATCAGCTTTATTTCTTGAATTGCTCGAAAGACAGTTTCCTATTGACTCTCCTTCACTCACATTAAAATTAAAAAATCCGGCAGATTATGCCAATTCTTTATCCATACACATCAATCATCTTAATCGTTCGGTAAAGGAAATTACAGGAAAAACTACATCTACTCATATTGCAGATCGTATTATTAAAGAAGCTAAAACCTTATTGCAGTACACAGATTGGAATATTGCCGATATTGGCTACAGCCTTGGTTTTGAATATCCTTCTTATTTTACACTCTTTTTTAAAAAGCACACCGGTTTGGCACCAACTCAGCTGAGAATAACTGTTTGAATATTATAATTAACTGTTTGATCGCTATAAGTCCCGACTGTGTTTTCAGGTTTACATTTGTAGAAACAAAATTAGATAAAAAATGGAATACAGAAAACTCGGAACCACCGGTGAGGAACTATCAGCACTTGGTTTAGGCTGTATGGGCATGAGCTTTGCTTATGGTCCGGCAGACGATAAAGAAAGTCTGGCAACGCTGGAGAAAGCACTTGATTTGGGGGTTAACTTTTGGGATACGGCCGATATGTACGGCAACGGTGCCAATGAAGAACTCATCTCAAAAGTCCTTGTCCCTAACCGCGATAAGATATTTATCGCAACAAAATTCGGATTTCGTTTTAAAGATGGAATTGCGGGGCCAAGCAGTGCTTCGGGAACCTACTTTGACGGCTCTCCTGCCTGGATGAAAGTTGCAGTTGAACAGAGCCTAAAGCGTTTGAAAATTGACACAATTGATCTTTATTATGCGCATCGGGTTGACCCAAATGTCCCGATTGAGGAAACTGTTGGGGCAATGGCAGATTTAGTAAAAGAAGGTAAAGTGCGCTATCTCGGACTTAGTGAAGTCTCTGCCAATTCTTTAAGAAAAGCGCATGCTGTGCATCCAATCTCTGCTGTTCAAAGTGAGTACTCACTTCTCACAAGAGATGTAGAAAACGGAATATTAAAAACTACTCGTGAGCTTGGTATCTCTCTTGTCCCTTATTCTCCTTTGGCGCGTGGTCTGGTTACCAATAAACTTAATGTGGATACACTTGCCATTGATGATTTCAGAAGAACGCTTCCGCGCTATCAAAGTGAAAATATTGACAACAACAATAAGCTTATAGAAAATTTTGCAGCTTTTGCAGCTTCCAAAAATTGTACACCCGCACAACTAGCTTTGGCTTGGGTGTTAGCGCAGGGTGAAGATATAATTCCTATTCCGGGAACCAAGAAAAGAAATTATCTGGAAGAGAATGTTGGTGCAATTGAAGTTAAATTGTCAAGCGCTGATCTCACAGTTATTAATGAGTTAATTAATAAATATCCTATAATTGGAGAGCGATATAGTGAAGAAGCAATGAAGATGGTTAATCACTAAGTAGCTCTTTTTATTTAAAATAACAACAAAAATAAAGTCTGCTCGCGCCGTGGTGTGAGCAGACTTTATTTTTGTCAACAATTCTAAAATCATTCTTTATTAAGATGATGATAGAAATATGGCTAAACAAAACCAGAGTTGGTAAAGATTAATTTTTACATGTACATAGCTAATAATTATGCAACTATAATTTATTTTTCTATAAGAAGTTGGGATGGAACCTATGGTAAATTTGTAATTATGTAAATTATAAAAAACAAACGTTATGGAAAAGCAAAACAACCCCGAATATGGTCAAACAGATCCCGATTTTATTGATCAAAATACTTTGGTTGATGGTAATAACATCCTAAACGAAGATCAATTACACCAAGTCGTTCAAAAAGAAGATACAACAGAATTTGGAGAAAGTGATCCTGATTATATAGACCAAAATACTCTTGTTGATAATGATAATTATGCCAGAGATGAAGATCCATATCAATATCAGGACGAATTTAAAATCAAATCAGAAAAAACAGATCAGGAACACATCATAAATAAAAATGACGCCATTACCAATGATGAAAGGAAAAATGATTTAAACAAGGATAATGAGTAATTGTATTTATTATAGAAAGTGCAAAAAAACACAAAACCTTCTTTTTATGAATATTTTCAAAAAAGAAGGTTTTGTGTTTTAAAATGTGGATTATAAATATATTTTACGCATGGCTGATTAAATTCACTTAACCCTTTGGTTCTATAATTTGATAGTTTCCGCTAAGATGCATTAAACTAAAGAGATACATTAATCCATCATAATAAGGATCAAAGTAACCGTCTTCATAAGGTTCAAGTTTGGCATTCCAAACAGCATGAACAAAATCTATACTTGCTTTATCTTTATTTACTAATGATGCTGTTGCTGCAGTTCCTACTAATCCAATCGAATGTCTTAGTTTTTTGACCGGACCAGCCTGAAGAATAAACTCTGGAACAGAACCATCCAGATTAAACTGATCTTTAAATGTATTTAATCCTTTGGATCTAAGGAAATTTTGAAATCGTTTGGCATAATCTTCCTGCCATTCTTTATCTTTTCCGTACCAGGTATAATCCATTGCTATATTCATAGGAACACGCCAGGAATCATAACGGAATCCCGGAGGCATCCAGGGTGTTGGGTGCGGTTCACCGTTAAACTCGGTGTAATCTGAATTTAGCCCCGTTACAGGATGGCAGGCTTTATGTAAAAAATGACGCGAAACATCGGCGCATTCTTTATAAAACTTCTCATGACCGTCTTTGGCATACAATACCCATATTTCGTAAAATGCAGGAACATGATAAGAAGGGTCTGTCCAATTGTAACCTCCTCCTTCCGGCACAAATGAAATCTGCTTATGCTCTGTATTTATAATATTATGCACATTGCCGGTTCCGTCTTTTTTCCACATGGCATCTAGGATTCTTCTTGCTTCTTTGTAGTAGTTTATTCCTGTATTATTACCCCATTTATTAGAAGCAAAAAGCAGGCTGGTTATATAATACAATTCTCCATCTGAAGCAGAACCGGGAGAGTTTTGTTTTTTGGTCTCTGGATTTACACTCCACGCAAAGTACCCTTCTCTTGGTCCCTCCTGATGCTGCATGTATTTAACAGACCATCTCCAGAGACGATCAAAAACATCTTTTTTATTGAGCTGAACGGCAACCATCATTCCGTATGACATTCCTTCGGTACGGGCATCTTTATTTTTAACATCAGAGACATATCCTAATGAATCCCCTTCTTCAAAATAAACTTTATCCGGTCCTTCAAAAACATCGTAATAGGCTTTGGCTAATTTCTTATCTATTTCGATCTGGCTGTACCCTGCTTCTTTAAAAAGATTGCGATATTGAGGTCTTTTGAGTTCTGATTTATCCGTTTTCTTATTATTCTGTCCTATAATTAAACCGGGAGCAGTCAATATAAAGATCATTACCAAAGCTGAAATTTTAACTAAACTTAAGCTTCGATTTTTTTTATCTGTATTTTTCATTTTTTGACTTAATTAAATAATTTGAAAATGCAATTCGTTTTTCTTCAGCTGCATTTCTGTAAACAAATAAACAGCGCAGTGAAATGCGCTGTTTATCCAACTTAACTTAAACTAACCAAAATTTAAATTATCTTAATAACCAGGATTATTATCTGTTGGTTTTATTTTAGGATTAGAAGATGTTTCCCTGTTTGGTATTGGCCATAATTCACTTTTACCAGTAGTAAAACCTGTTCCTTGTAATACAGTACTTGCAA
This sequence comes from Flavobacterium sp. AC274, assembly GCF_979258275.1. Classification (NCBI taxonomy): domain Bacteria; kingdom Pseudomonadati; phylum Bacteroidota; class Flavobacteriia; order Flavobacteriales; family Flavobacteriaceae; genus Flavobacterium; species Flavobacterium sp. AC274. The sequence goes on from NZ_OZ409852.1 coordinate 3,644,972, forward strand.
TACCCCATCTTATAAGATCATCAAAACGAGACTGTTCTCCAGCAAACTCTACCTGACGTTCGTGAACAATTGCAGCAAAAACTGCGTCTTTGGTTGGTGCAATAGTAGTTGTCAGGTTTGCTCTGTCTCGCACTTCTTTAATGTATGCTATAGCTGCTGTCTGCGAACCGCCATCTCTTTGGTTTTCGCATTCGGCTTTCATCAGCAATACATCTGCATAACGCATTACTTTAAAATTAATGCTTGATCTCGTTGCTTCATCTTCTCTTGTGTAATAGTTTTGATATTTTTTCCAGCCCGCTCTTCTGATACCTGCAGAGGTAGTAAAATTACTTGCTACCATTACCTTGGTTCCTTTTAAATAAGATGATCCTGGCACATAAAAAGTATCTCCAAAACGGTTATCCCCTGCTTCATACGAATCTAAAATATCATCTGACGGATAAACATTGTACCAGCTAAGATTTCCGTATTCCTGACCTCTAAGTGTTGACTCCTCAAAACCTGTTCCTCCACTATCACCAACAGCTCCCCATTGATCACCAGTTCCGTTTTTCTCGTCAAACTCAATTTCAAAAATAGATTCTTTACCATGTTCTGTTTCTTCCATAAAGTTGTTGTAAAAATTACCTTTATCTTCAAGGCTGTAACCTGTAACATTATTAAAAGCTGTTAAAGCTTCATTGTATTTCTTTTGATATAACAATACCTTGCCCAAATGTGCATAAGCCGCTTCTCTGTTAGCTCTTCCTGCCGATTCTGAAGCTTTTGGCAAAAGATTTTGCGTTGCAAATACAAGATCTTCTTCAATCAATGCATATACCTCTGCTTTTGGGCTTCTGGCGTTCCCGATTATAGTGCCTGTTTTATAAATTGGTAAATCACCAAAACGTCTTACTAGCAGAAAATAATAGTACGCTCTTAAAAAATGAGCTTCTGCTAAATATTTATTCTTTTTTTCCTGAGATAAAACATTATCCGGAAGAGCATTGATTTTCGGCTCGTTATCCAGCACAAAATTAGCTCTGGAGATTCCTGTATAACAAGATTCCCAGTAATATTGAATAATATCATTTCCTCCGTTAAAAGAAAAATCCTGAAAAGGTTTCTTGTTACCCTCTAACTGCGGGTTTCCTAAAGCATCATGTCCCATAAGATCCATGGCGAAAAAAGATTTCTGCCATAGAGTCCTCTTGTCTGAAGATTTGCATACGAAGCATTTACGGCAGACTGCACCTGTGTTTCGGTTTTAAAGAAAGTTTCAGGCGATAAGGTATTAGGATTAGCTAATTCTAATTCGCTCGTGTCACATGAAGTTATGCTTAAAACTCCGGACAGCACTATAAGTATATATTTAATTTTTTTCATCGTCTCTAAATATTAAAATGTAACATCAATTCCAAAAATCACCGATTTCGGCTGTGGGTATCTTCCTAAATCAATACCAGCTGAATTTGCATTTGCATCAGCACGGGCAATTTCAGGATCTAAACCTGAGTAATTTGTAATTGTTATAAGGTTTTGTCCGCTTACATAAAATCTTGCTTTTGAAAAATAGCTTTTAAAAGAATCTCCTGATAATGTATATCCAATAGCGATGTTTTTTAATCTGGTGTAAGAACCATCTTCTATATAACGCTGGTTTGCTGAAGACCAATTGATATCTGCTCCTTGTGCTCTTGGTAATGTAGCCGAAGGATTTGTAACAACGCCATTTACAACATTTGCCCTGTCTAAAACATCTGTGCTGGAGTTAAACAAGCGGTTCATTCCTTTTAGATCAAAAGTGTTTGCATTATAAATATCGTTACCTGCAACCCCGGTTATAAAACAATTGAAATCAAAGTTTTTATAGGCTGCGCTCAGGTTTAAACCGTAAGTGAAATCTGGATATGGATTTCCGATATTTGTTTTATCATCTGCATTTATGATTTTATTACCGTCTCTGTCAATTATTTTAATATCACCCGGTTTAATCGTAGTCTGCCCAGGTCCAAAAACAGCATCAACTTCTGCTTGATTTTGATAAATTCCATTGGTTTGATATCCGTAAAAATAAAATAATGGCTGTCCGACTTCTAATCTGGAGAAATTTTCTAAACCTGCTCTGGCAGAAGGACCTCCTAATACACTTGTAACTCCTGGTGCCAAACTCACTACCTCATTTTTGCTTGTTCCCAAATTAGCCAAAGCAGACCATGTAAAATCTCCTTTTCTGTCATTAAAACCAATTGACAATTCATAACCGCTTACTTTTACGTCTGCAATATTTTGAATTTGAGTTCCGCCGCCCGCAGATCCAACAGAAGCCGCAAGAGGCACTGCAAAAAGAATATCACTGCTTTTATTATTGAAATATTCAAATGAACCCGTTATTTTTTCATCAAAAAAACCAAAATCTAAACCGATATTCCTGTCTAGTTTTGACTCCCATTTTAAGTTTGGATTAGCCGCAACTCCCAAAGAAACACCCGGCGCATTCCCGCCTCCAATTGGATAATTATAATTTGCCAATAAAGTAGCACTATATTGATAATTGTCTATCCTGTCGTTTCCTGTCGTTCCTGTACTGGCTCTAAGTTTTAATGTACTAAAAACAGAATTTTGCATAAAACTTTCTTTAGCAATATTCCATCCTACAGCAACAGAATAGAAATTTCCCCAGCGATTATTAGCCCCAAAACGTGAAGATGCATCTCTACGTCCTGAAACAGCCAGGATATATTTTTCATCATAGTCATAATTGATACGGGCAATATAACCGATGTTTTTTTCCTCGTAATTGGCAGATCCTAAACTTCCCTCATTATAGCGCAGCTGATCAATTTCGTCTGAAATATAATAGCGGCTTCCGGCTGCTACACTTTGTGATTTTCCATCAATTTTAGTAATAACTCCCAACACTTCAAGATTGTGTTTGTTTGCGATAGTTGTTTTATAAGTTAAACTATTATCAAAAACGATAGTCTGGCCTTGAGAATTTGTTTCGTTTGTTGTAGAAAATGCCTGTTTGTGATAAGAACCATCCTGAAAGCTCGGAACGAAAGTATGATCTTTACCTGTATAATAATCTAAGGAAACTTGTGATCTGAATTTCAATCCTTTGTAAATTTCTAATTCAGCAAAAATATTTCCAATAATGGATAAGTTATTTATTTTCTGATATCCTAAATTAGCCACACGAACAGGATTTTCTGCGTCATTACCATCTATAGCGCTAGGTCCTTGATAGCCGCCTAAACTATTTTCATTGTAAATTGGAAAATAAGGTGCCATTTTAATTGCATGCTCTAATAATGTTCTTCCTCCTGCAGAACGCTCAGGGTTAATAGTACTAAAAGAAACGCCAATGTTACTTCCTATTCTTAGCTTACCAATATCCTGCGTATTATTTGCTCTAAAAGAATAACGTTCGAAACCTGTATTAATAATAGCCCCTTCCTGTTTTAAATATTCAGCAGAATAACGGCTTGTAGAATTCTCAGTACCATTTGAAAAACTCAAATTGTAATCCTGCATAATTCCCGTTTGAAAAATCTGGTCCTGCCAGTTTGTATTTATATTTCCAAATTCGGCCGCTCTTGCTGTTAAATCACTTCCTAAATCTTTAGCGTATTGAAGATATTGCTGGGTATTTAAAACATTATACCTCTTTGTCACTTCCTGTCCGCCAACGTAAGTGCTAAAGGTTAGCTGTCCCGGACCTTTTTTTCCTTTTTTAGTAGTAACCACAATAACACCGTTAAAGGCTTTAGAACCATATAAAGCTGTGGTAGAAGCATCCTTTAAAACAGATATACTCTCAATGTCATTCGGACTTAATCCAGAAAGGTTACCCGTTAAAACCCCGTCAATTACATATAAAGGAGCACTGTTTCCCATAGTAGCAAGACCACGAATACTAACGGTGGGATTCGAACCAGGTGCACCATTTACAACTGTAACCCCTGCTGCACGTCCTTGTAGTGCAGATTCAGCGTTAGTAATAGGTACCGCAGCAATATCTTTTGAACTTACAGTCGAAATTGCTCCTGTAATCTTGGTTCTTTTTTGAGTACCATAAGCTATAACTACTTCATTTAAATTTTGTGTCGATTGAACAAGAGTAACATTAATTGAACTTCTTTCACCCACTGTGATTGTCTGTGAGATTAAGCCAACATAGGAATAAGTTATTTTATCGGTTGGATTAACCCCTTTTAAAGAGTATTTACCGTCAAAATCTGTTGATGCGCTATTCTGCGTTCCTTCTACATTAATACTGGCACCTGGTAAAGGAAATCCCGAAGGGTCAGTAATCACTCCGTTAATGGTCTTTGATTGTGCCATTATACTATGACTGCCCACGATCAGCAGTCCGATTAGTGCAATTTTGAGTTTTAAATTCATATTAATAGTTTTTTTTATTTGGTTTAAATAGTTAATGGTTTTTGTATTCTAATTGATTAGTTCATAGTGGTATTATTTATTCAGTTATTATTTTGATTTAAAAAAAGATTGACTCAATGTGAATCAGTATGAGGTAATTATATTACTAACAAATATAAAAAAACAATTAATAAAACAATCGGTTGCTTTGTATTTTATTTAAACAATAAACAAAAAATAGTCGAAATAAAAACATTAAAAATATTTATTAACTAAAATAAATACAAATAATTCAATCTTGAAATAAATTTAAAATAAAAAATAATAATTTAATAGCCAACTGACCTATTTAATACAAAAAATACAAATATTAAAAAAAAGAGTAAATTCTATTAAAAACATCTTAAATATAAGTAAAAAACTACTAAAACAAGTTAAAAAGATAACATTTGCAATTTATCCTATATGGAAATAAGTCAAAAAAGCAAAATACAGATAAAAAAACAATCGGTTTCTTAAAAAAGAATATTGTAATTAATATCAAAAAAAGTCTAATTCGATTAGTTAATAATCTGCGCCGGACCAAAATTTAAACATAAATATTTATTTAAACTTTTAGCAATGTTTTTAAACCTTATTCTGGCTTTGATAATTATTTACATATCTCAAATTTGAGAGATAACTAATTACCTAGCAATGCAAAATTATGAATGAAGATTTTTTTAAAACAAAAACTAATTTAGATCCTTCAGATTACAAAAAATTATTTGGAGATCCTTTTTGGAATAAACAAGGAAAAACATACATAGGTTTAGCAATTCTAATTATTTTATTCTCAGTTTATTATTATTGGCAAAACAGGTATGTAGAACTTCGCCCTGTACTTGTAAATGAGGTTTTACATAGACCAATATATTTTTCAGAAACATTTCATAATCAATTATTTAAAATCGCAAAACCAAACGAAATTCCGCCAAATTTTTATAAAAACATAAAGTGGGTTTTAGAAAGAGAACATCAAGAATATATTGTAAAAAACGGAGTGATTTATATTAGATATAAATACATGAATGATTATGAAATGATATGGAACCATACCACTAAAACTAACAACCTCGAATGGTTCAAATCGCAAAGAGAAATGGATAGTATCAATGGAGATTACGAAAGCAAAGAAAAATTAAATAGAATTATTAAGGGATTTTGTGATTAATACGATTATATATTACATAATGCTTACCATTAGTAATAAATTGCAATCCAGTCGAGGTCACTGGGACAAAAGATAAAAATCTTCTTTTGCCCCGTTTTTTTGCCGTAATCTATCATTTAAAAATATGAATTTTATTTTAGGATTTATGTAATTGTTTAAGAACATTTTTTTCCAAAATTCCATAAGCAAAATGTTGAAGGTTTATCAGAACAGAAGTGCCTTTACCCACAATATTTCTAAATTTAGGTTTAGCCGTCTGTACAACTTTAAGCACTTTTTCTGCAACCATTGCAGGATCTTCGGCTTGTTCTACCAAAGTGTTTGTGAATTTTTCAATCTTACCTCTCAGTATATTGTAATCTTCAATTTTATTTAAAGTTGACGATGAGTTATCTAAAATACTTGTTTTAAAAGCAGCAGGTTCAATCATAGCAACACTAATGTTAAACTCATTCAATTCATAACGTAATGCTTTGAAATATCCTTCCAATGCGTGTTTGGAAGCTGCATAATATGCCGCATTGGGAAACGAAACAAGCCCTACAATTGAACCCACCGTTATTATTTTGCCGAATTTTTGTTTTCTAAAATAGGGCAATACGGCATTCGTTACCTTGATGGTTCCCCAAAAGTTAGTTTCCAATTGCTGTCTTCCCAGCTCAATAGGAGTTTCTTCTGCAATACCGGAAACTAAAAAGCCAGCATTATTGATAAGAATATCTAACTGTCCTATTTCCTTGAAAATTCTTTCTGAAAAAGTATTTATTGATTGTTCTGAATCAAGGTCTAATGCTATCATTTTAAAAGGCAACTCTGATGCGTACTTTTCGGGGTTGCGGCTGGTACCGATTACATTATATCCGCTTTTGTGAAGCTTGTTTGCTATTAACAGGCCAAACCCTGATGAAGCACCTGTTACTAAAATCGTTTTATTCATGATTACTTGATTTAAAATTTAATTTGTAAATTTGCTTGCAAATTGCAAGTGCAAATATATAAACAACTTTCAAAATGCAAGTTGTTTTTTAAAATATTTTATGAAAACAGAAAAAAAAGATCAGACTGCCCATTGAGTTGCTCACTTGACGTATTTGGCGACAAGTGGTCATTACTCATTATCAGGGATTTAATATTCGGAAATAAATGTACCTATAACGATTTTTTAAAATCGGAAGAAGGCATTGCAACCAATATTTTAGCATCAAGACTCAAAGGACTTGAAGAAAATGGTGTAATTGAAAAATCAGCACACCCCGACAGTAAAGCAAAAAATTTGTACAAACTCACACCAAAAGGAATTGATTTATTGCCCATAATTATGGAAATTTACATTTGGTCTGACAAATATTACGAAATGCCAGCCGAGTTAAAAGCGACAATCAAAGAAGCCAAAAAAGACAAAGACAAATTCGTAAAACAGGTAACAAAAGAATTGAAAACCAAAATGACTGAGAAAAAAACCTAGTAGCCAAAAAAGAGTTTACCCCTAATCCGCTTATAGAACTGTGTATTTCAAAATTGGGATAAGGATATTTTACTTTGTTACAGAAATCTGATACTTTTTCTTGATTTTCTCAACTCCCCTTTCTCTGATTAGTTCCACGGCATCGAGCATTTTGATTAAATGAATATAGGGCGTTGTTAGGTCAGTTTCTGGATCTTCGGCATAGGGAGACAATGAAAGCTCTGCGATTAGACATAAAAAGAATTCAAATTCTTTAAGCGTTTTTTCTTCAAATGCTTTTTGAAATACAATAAAAGGATTGTCGTATTCTTCCTTTGTCAATGAAGTAAAATGAAAAACTGTTTCAGAGCGCAAAGACTTTTTTACTTTCCATTTTTTGCTTTTCTCCTGCAGGCAGTAACAAACTTTGAGAAAAGAAAAGATAGCGGTATAAAAGACAAAAACATCAGAAGGGTTATCTTCTTTGTAAACTTTTGTTTTATAGCTGTAAATTACCACTTCGGTTAAATTTTGTTTATAATAATCAAGACGTGCAAAGGTAAAAAAGGCATCAATTGCCTTAAAGGGGTTTCCTGCCACAATCCCTGCCCAAAAGTTAGTTTCTAAGGATACTTTATTCTTTTTCATAGTACGGAAGTATAAAATTTTCCAGCGAAAGTCCATTCTTTGCAAAGGATAATCTATTCGAAAAGGCGGATATAATATCTGACAAAAGTGATGTTTTCTGAGATATTTTTTTATCTTTGAAATTCAGGATTTTTATCCAAATGGCTTTATCTTTGAGCCTCTAGAAAAATTGATATTCATTATGGAACAGAAAATACATCAGGGAAGAAACGTAAAACGCTTCAGAGAAATGCTTGGCATCAAACAAGAAGCATTGGCTTTTGATCTGGGAAATGACTGGAACCAAAAGAAAATTTCTATGCTGGAGCAAAAAGATGTAATTGAAGATGATATATTGGATCAAATCTCAAATGCATTAAAAATTCCTGTTGAAGCTTTTCAGAATTTTGATGAGGAACAGGCGGTAAATATTATTTCTAATACTTTTACAAGTAATGACACATCAACATTAAATGCAGTTAACCCACACTGTACATTTAATCCAATTGAAAAAATTGTTCAATTATATGATGAAAAAATTGCATTGTACGAGCGTATGTTGAAAGAGAAAGATGAAATGATGGTAAGGCTTGAAAAATTAATCAATAAATAATCATTTATAGAAGATATATTAATTACAAAAAGAGACTTTCGAGTCTCTTTTTTTGTTTTGGAAAATTATTTTTCAATTTTTTTATAGTAAAGCTTCTACGCAAAATAATTGCGCAGTATAATTTTACCTTTGATTAAATGTTTGAGTAATTTATATATGCCTAAACATAAAGATTTTAAATGTATATAAATAAAAACTTATTGTATGAGAAAAAATAACGAAGAGTACATTGTCATTTCCGATAAAAATCAATTAAATGACTTAGTGAAGAGATTTACCGAAGGACAATTATTTGCAAATCAATTTAAGTTTTCGGAAAGAAGTCTATTTATTGCATTACTTGAATCATTAGAAATTGATTACGAGGAATTTATAAAAAAATATTATTTTTTTGATAACAAACGAAACCTACATATTGCAGAAAGTGAATTTGAATACGTTTGGATTAGCACATTTGGCTTAATTGCAAAAAATAAGGCTACAAGCAATAGTGCTGTTAATGCCTGTCTTAATCAATATACTGTAATATCATTATTGATGGAGAAGTCAATTGAAACTATGAAAAATGAACGTATTTATGATGTTAATAGTTATACTTTTGGATATCTTAGTGAACTCACACCTGCTTTATTTCACAATACATTATTTTACGTAGAAGTATTTTGTAAAGCTTATCTATCACTAATTGGTACACAAGCTCCACGTACACATAAATTATCAGTGATTTATCAAAAAACATTGGAAGGTATGGTATCTAGAAATCATAATAATTCTCTGTTCCAAATAAGAATCTTAGAGCCACTCTATAAATATGTAGATCATATAAATAATATCCCAGGAAACTTCAAAGAAGAATTTGTTAAATATGATGATAATTTGCAGGATGATACTATTATTATTTTTCAACCTGAATATTTCCTAATAATTCAAAGTATACTTGAATTATCTGTTGATTTTATCACAGACTATTATTATCTCGGTGAAGATACACATTATCTTAAAACAAATCTTTATCAGAGAATGCTTGACAGAGCCGATACAGAAGAGAAAAACAGAAAATAAGAAATATGTATAGTTATTTAGAAACAAAAAATTAAAAAATTTTCAAAGTTAATATTGACCTCAATTTATACAATTCCTTACCAAATCACTTAAAAAATAAACTTCAGGTAAAATTTTATAACCTTTTAATATTCTAAATCAGGTATTTTTACGTATTATATTGTCCTTTTTATGAACGATGTTTGTTTAAAATTCTAATAATTCCATAAATAAATGAAAAAAATTTATTATTTATTTCTTTTCATATTTACAGTCAACTCATATCCTCAAGTTAATGTAAAAGGATACTACAGGAGTAATGGCACCTATGTTCAGCCTCACCAAAGAACAGCTCCTAATTCCACTATCACTGACAACTATAGTTATCCGGGAAATTATAACCCCAACACTTCGTATGATAATTCATCCTATAGCAGTAATTATAATTACACAAATTCAACTAATACAAAGACAGAATGGGTAGATGGATATCATCGAAATGACGGAACTTATGTAAGTGGTTATTACAGAACAAAGGAAAAAGAAAGTAATATACCAACTAATTCTTCATCCAAAAAATATATAAATACTACAAAGGTCAATTTGAGAGCAAGTCCAGAAATTGGGAAAAACATAATCAATAGATTAAGCTACGGAGATGAAATTACATCATTACACAATTTTGGTAATTGGGAAAAAGTAAGTGTAAAAAAATATAATGCTTATACTTATAGTTATGACACTTACGAAGGATATATAAGCAACAGATATTTAAGCTCTTATTCTTCACAGAACAAAGTTTATTATCCACAAAACAATCAAAATTATTATAATAAATCAAATTTAGAATACGACATTAGTTATAAAGTAATAACACAGAAAGCATATTTTCATTCGACGCCTAGTATTTACAACCAAAATAAAACTTATTTAGTGTATGGTGAGATCATAACATCTATTGGCGATTCTCAATATTTTGTATATATCGAATTTACAAATGCAAGCGGAATCAAAACAATAGGATGGATTTTAAAAAGTGATATAGTCAGAGTATGATAATGATCTCTTTAACCAAATTTCAAGTACTCATAAGCAGAATATAAATGACTCAGCAGAAAAAACATATTACAAAAAACCAGCATTTTGTACCACAGTTTTTCCAACGTTTCTTCTCTTATGAAAACAACGGAAAAACCATTGGCATGTTCAATACTCAGCTGAATCTTTTCAAAAGTAAAGTAACAATCTCTTCACAGCTCAGTAGTGATTATTTTTATGGTAAAGACGGAAATTTAGAAAGTTGGCTTTCACAGCTCGAAACAGATTCCGCTTCAATCTTCAGGGAAATGTGGGAAAAAGAAAAACTGCCGATTGCTCAAAGTCGGGAGCATTTAAAAATGTTGCATTTCATGGTTGCTTTAGACCTTCGAAATCCTATTCATTTCAAAATTCTAAATAGTTTTGAGCAAAAACTTCCCACCACTAAGTCTAAAGTCAGTGAAGGCAATGTTCCTACTGATATGATCCCTGGATTAAAGGAACATCAGACTGCTAACGGTAAACTAAACTCGCTGAAATCAACAGAACTACTAGCTTCTGATCTTTTAGACCTGAAATACAAACTCATTAAAAATACAACTTTAAATCCTTTTATTATTTCAGATAATCCGCTAGTCCTCTACAATCAGTTTTTAGAAAAAAGGAACTGGAAATTCGGCAGCCAAAGAGATTTTGGTTTAAAAGGATTACAGCTTTTTTTGCCTCTGAATGATTCGTATATGTTAGTTGTATATGATCCCAATATTTATAAACTCGGAGATAAAAAAGAGCAGGTAATAACCTTAAATGATAAAAATAGTATTGACCAGCTTAATCTTCTGCAATTTCTGAATTCTGAAACTACTGTTAATTTCAATCATAAAGCATCTGAACATTATATTGACACTATTTATGAAAGGTCTAAAAAATATAAAAAAGCAAACGATGCCTTTATTAATGTGCACAAAATGAATATTCCTAAAGGATTTGATAACTTTACTGCGCAAATGATCGAAATGGGAGTTTCAGACCTAAATATCAAGCTAACGCTTCAAAAATTAAACTTTATCTCTAAATCATCCACTGTCAAACTAAAGTCACTTGAAGATCAGTACAGGAAAAATGTCAAATTCAAAGCTTATACTCATATAGTCTATACAATTACACCAATTATTGAAAACCCCGATCGCGTGGATTTGTAATCCGTGCCCGCAAAGTATATCTTAACAGATTAAAAAAACTGCTATATTAATATAGGAACGAGCACGGAAAGAATTTCCGCGCTATCGTTGTGTGTATACGAGCGATCGGATTTAAAATTCTAAAGATAAAAGTTATTCCCATATGCGACAGAAACCATTTTTTTGAATCTTAATCTTTCTCTTCTTTTTTCCATTTTTTAATAAAATAATATTCCAATCCTATTACAAATATAGAGGTAACACTTAAAGCTATATAATCATTGGTAGTGAGATATCCCTTTTTGCTATATAACAAGTATATTGAATAGAATATTCCAATTACAGAAGTTATAATTAGAATTATTATTTTATTTTTTGTTTTCATTTATTCTATTTTATTAATATTTAAGTTTTCGAATTCTTCAATAATATTATCTAAAGTTTCTTGTGTCCAACCATCAAAACCTCTTCCTATTCCAACTATTTTCTTCTCATTTTTATAAAATCTCAATTCATACGATTCAATACCTCGCGCACCTATTTCGAGTTTATATGAGTAACTAAGTTTTTTTTTGGTTAATTTCTTTACAATAGCTATTTACTAACAACTTTCTATAGTAAAAATAAATAGAATTTTCAATTATCACAATTTTATATAAAAAAGGCTTCATATATAAAAAAATTCTAATCCCCCGCTCCCTGAAGAGTTCTTATGAAAAGCTGTGCGAATGTCTCCTGACTTCGCACCCGCATAGAAAATCAACAAAGAGAAGTTTGTAAAAGTAATAGTATCACATTATAGAATATTGGAACGGGTACGAAGTCGGGAGACTTCGCACAGCAATGCAACTGTCCAACGATCCCCTCAACAAATCAACAACAACCGATATTCCCCATCATTTTCTATTGGTGCTCTATGAATACAAGGCAGCACTTGTTGTTTTGGATGATCTACGGCCAGGCGCCAAAGATGTCCTAATCCTAAATTAATAGGTTCTGCATCTGTATGCAGCTGATAATGCAAATCAAAATAATTTTCTTTTAAAAAGTCTTCGAATTCTTCTGTTGGTCCGTCGTGTAGTTCTTTTAGCTTTGTTCGAATTTCCGGAATCAGGATTTTTTGTTCAGCCTGCGAATTCGAAACAATATCACTTGCCGCACCGTGATAAGTACATAAAAAAGTATCTGTTGCAATGGGCGAACGATCAACATGAAACGAATACACATCTGTGGATATGAAATCAAATTCATCATCACGTTCGTAACATTTCAGTAAATTAAGAGCCGGCGAAGCTCCAAAATCAGTTAATAATTGTAAATCATTTAAGATTATTTCTCTTGCTCTATTTCCTTTTTCTGAGAGTTGGAGTGCGATTAGATCTTCAGGATGAACTTCTGTTATATTTTCTGCTATATTTTCTTTTAAAGATAACTGGGCAACAATCTCTTTAAAATCGCCATCTAAATTTCTGTACCAGCACAGCGCATTCATTTCTCCCTTAAAATCAGTATGTACAAGATCAGAGAACGTAGATACTGTTCCAATTTGGCTATTGTCAGAAAATGTATTGCTCATAGTATAATATTAAAATACTGGTTACTTTATGTCGTACAAAATTATGTAATAGTAGTCAGTTGTGGCATTTTTATCGCTATAAACTTTTGGAGCACTACCTTTTTCACCCAAAAACAACACTGTACTTCTTAAAGAGGTTTGGATGTATACCGGAGTTTATCTCGATTGAATTTGAACGTTAACTTATTGATATTTAAATAAATTAGTTTGGTGTTTTAAATAAAAATCTAATTAAAAACTTAAATTTACTTTAAATATTTAAAACTGATATTATGAAAAAGAACCAAAGACAAAATAGACAGTTTTACACTTTACTATTAATTTTTCTTATTCCTTTAATGAGTTCAAGAGCACAAAATATAACCGTTCAAAATATTAAAAACATTGTTCTTGTACATGGCGCCTTTTTAGATGGTTCTGGCTGGGAACCAGTTTACACTATTCTAACGAAACAGGGCTACAAAGTATCTGTAACACAGCATTCATTAAAAGATTTTGATGATGATGTAGCGGCAGTTAACCGAATTATAGAGCAGCAGGACGGCCCTTGTATTTTAGTAGGACACAGCTATGGCGGTGTCATAATAACACAGGCTGGTAATAATCCTAAAGTAGCAGGTTTAGTGTATATTGCAGCTCATGCTCCCGAAGAAGGTGAATCAAGGTCGGATTTAGTAAAACAATTTCCTTCAGCATATAAATCCCTGATAAAAGGAAATGACGGAATAGATTATATAGATCCGGAAAAATTTCATGAAGATTTCGCATCTGACCTTGAAATCAATAAAGCCCAATTTATGGCAAACTCTCAGGTTCCAACAGCCGATAAAATTTTTAAGGGAATTGTAAATAAAGCAGCATGGAAAACCAAACCAAGCTGGTATATGGTAGCTGATTCGGATAGGATTATAAATCCGGATCTGGAAAGATTTTATGCAAAACGGGCAAAAAGCAAAAAAGTTGTTGAAATAAAAGGCGGCAGTCACGCAATTTATACTTCACAGCCAGAAAAAGTAGCCGATTTAATTAAGGATGCTTCAATTGAATCTTTAATATCTAACCAAAAATAGAAGTTTTATCTTAACACAATTCAAACCACACAGTTTGGGTTACTTAAAAAAAGATCAAACATTATAAAACGTTTGATCTTTCTTATTTTTATTATAACAGTAAATACCTAATTTAAGATATACCAATTAGCATCACCGGCTAGCGATTTTCAAATTCCCTGCGGTTGTAAAAAGCATCATCATTACTATCATAGTTAGGATCATTTTCAGGATAATAGGACTTCATTACTCTTCTTTCATATTCCCTGTCAAAATTATGCTGCGTATTATATCTGCTTGTGTTTCTAAAAGTATCATATCCAATACTATTTGCCATAACAATTTTAGTATCTGTATTTATGTTTACAGATCCAATTGGTATAATAATATGGCTGTCTCCTTCTTTATAGATAAACTCCTTTCCGTTGTCGTTTGCAATAACATCACGCACTTCATTACGGTGGTCATCTATTAATTTTTTATCTAATTTTACATCCAGATAAACCACGCGCTGCATGTCTTTATTCACCCATAGATTATCAATTTTACCAATTGTATGGTTTTCTGCGTCTACGATCTTCCACCCTCTTACATCAGAATAATTTGAAGCAACTTTATAATCAGATAGTTCGTCCAGTCTGTATAAGTTTTTGTCTTTATTTTCCATAATTTTTTTTAAATAGTATTATATACTGTTTTTATTTGTCTGTTAACTCCAGAAAACTATTTCTTTTAATTTTCACAATAGCGAAAGGACAAAATTGCCCACTGTTTTCCGGTTATCTGTTCTACTGTGCACTTGTACTGTTTTCGATTTCTACACTGTTTTCACTATGAGTTTCATGATCATTTACAAAAACATAGTATATAAGTGCTGCTATTAGTAGTAATGCAACAATCCATGGCCATATCGGCCTTTTTTTCTCAATTTTAATTTCTGCCATAACTCATTTTCTTTTGATTATAAAATAGTTTTTAAACACAATTAAAGATACAAATGAGAAGAGCGTACAAAGTATTTAATTACAGCAGGATCTTACAAAATTCCCATAGATTGATATTGCTTTATTGTAAGAATAAAACACTTGTCATAAAAACTATTGTAGAAAATGAAAGGGATTATATTTTGTATATTCTAAAAAAATGCAATGAAAAAGTGTCGGGTTCCGGAGGTGCAGCTGAAATTTTAGATATTAATCCCTCAACGCTAAATTAAAAAACTCGAGATCAATAAAATTTAACTGATTTTATCAAGCCACTTTACAATACTTTCTGCGGTTTCTTCCCATTGAGGTTCCAATATCAAAAAATGATCTTTGCCCTCTAGTTTTTTGTAACAGGTGATAGAATGAAAGTTTTTGTATTTTTTGTAATTCCAATACAACGCTTTAGAAGTAACAAATTTGTCCTCCGATCCTGCTATAAAAAAAAGGGGAACATGTTTTTTTTTGAAGTTTACTCTTGTATTTCTAAACAGTAGGTCGCGTAAAGCCCTTTTTGATTCTGGGATTATAAAATCTTCAAATTCGATGATCTGTTCTTCTTCGGATGCAGCATTATATAAAATATTCTGCCACTTTTTAAACGTTAGCAAAACAATACTTTTATCTGAAAAAAAAAGGTGCACAAATTGGAGTATATTTTTATAAAATAGAAATTTTTTAAAAGATAAGCCTGCTGGTGGAAAAGAGCTGATACAAACGCCAGCCGCTGCAAAATCCTGCTGAACAAGCAGCTGAACTAAGAGACCGCCATAAGAATGACCAATTAAAATTGGTTTTTCCTGAAGCTGTTCTATAATTTCGGTATAATAGCATAAAAGTTCAGACAAACATATTGAACCAATTTTATTAGAGGAATTTGTGTCTCTCAAATTTTCCGGAGCATCGTTTTTATGGATCCATGGCGGAGCTACAACTTTGTATCCTTTGCTTTTAAAATACCAAAGCCATTGCTCCCAATAATAATGACTCACAAAAGCCCCCGAAATAAACATAACCGTTTTTGTCGTAATCTGATGCATACATTGTTTTTTAAGTCTTAAAAAAACCGACAGCCGTGATTCTTTTAAAACAGACTTCGGTTCTATAATGAATTTTCAGGGGGTAAATGTGGTATCAGGAGAGAAATATTTATCCCGGGATTTTGAAGATTAAACAAATTCGATGTGTTTTTATACCATGCGATTTCAGGTTTTTGCTGAAAAAACCTGCGAAAGTGTTTTAATCTTCTAATCCGCGGACTTATGTATAGTGATTGAAGAACTTCCCTCAGAAGTTGTTATATTTCCAAAATCAAATTTTGATTTAATAAAATTTCACCAAAAAATTATAAACGTTCGTACCAGTCCAAAATAAAATCTGCAACAATTTCCCATCCTTTTTCTCCGCAGATAAAATGGCTTTTCCCCTGAAAAATCTTCAGATCGACACGGCTGTTTTTATCTTTGTATTTTTTTGCTAAAGTTGTTGTAAGGGAAGCAGGAAAAATATTGTCGCTTCCCCCTCCAATAAATAAAATTGGTTCGTGCGGTTTTTTAAAATCAATGTTAGAAAAGAGTTCAGTACCAGTTCACGGCTTACTTTAAAGCTCTCCGGCACTGCGTAAGTGGCAAAAGCATTCGCTTTTTCGCTTTCAGACTGCAGGGTATTAAAAAACTTTTATTGTACCATTCACGGCTTCCCATATAGTAATCTTTGCCGGAGAAAAAGCCAAATGCAGGTAGTACAGTCTTCAGGGTTTGAAACGGAGGAAATACATTTTTGGGCGGCGCTCCGTCAATACTTACCGCGGCGGCAGATTTTCCTAGTTCCAACAGTTTCATTACGGCCATTCCCGCCATAGAATGCCCAATGATTAATGGCTTTTCAGGCAGACTGTCGATCAGTTTGGCTATGTTGCCAACTACATCTGTAAATCCTGTTTTAGTAAGCTCCGGATGAACGTGATTTCTTAAATCTGCAGGATTGCCCTGATGTCCAGGATTAGCTGGCGTATAAACTGTATACCCCTTTTTCTCATAGTGGCTTTTCCAATTTGCCCAGCTTAAATCATTCACAAAGTTTCCATGTATAAGAATTATGGATTTTGATTTTGTCATAATATTAAATTTTTAGTGATGAATAAAGTACAGCTTACTGCTTTTTAGTTTTTAAATCAGTAAATCTTAACTTAATTGCTTAACATTTAAAACTATAGCAATCTTTACGCCTGAATAAAAAACAACACATTATCAGTAGTTTACAAATAAATAATTTTTATTGAGTTGCTAAATTTCGTGAATCGTAAATATTTTTTTACGATATTTAAATAATTAGCAATTTTTTGAAGGTGGCACGAAGAGTCGTTGCTGAGCTATAACACTTAGCCACGGTAATCATTGAGTTCATACCTAAAAGCCCTGCAAAAAATCAGGATAGCAAATTTTCTAATTTAGTTTTTAATATATCCTCATTTTGATGCCCGAAATACACTCCTAATATATTATAATTATCATCGAAAATAATAAATGACGGAGTCCCTTGTAACTGATTAAGTGTAAATGTTTCTGCTATTACAGGTATCTGGGAATAATATGACTTTATTTTTGTCAATAAAATTTCTTTTTCGTTCTCAGAAAAATTTTCAAAATTGGGAATGATATTGCAAATTAATTCAATCTTATCTGAATTAAGTAATTGTTCAGAAGATGTAATAGTATCAAAAGCTATTGGAAAGTTTGGAATATCTAAATAGTTAGAAAGCCCGAAATTTGTATTGTAATACTTTTTGGTTTCTCCAACTAATGTACCGTTTTCTAATAATAGCTTTAAGTTGGCTTCGTTATTATATTCAAAGTCTTCAAAAGCAGTTGCTACTCCAATAAAGCCAACATTATCCTTAAATGATTTATAAAGATTGTTCATCATAGGAAAACCATATATAAAACAACCCGGACAATTTACCTGAAATACAAACGCTATATTAACCTTATTTACTTTGAATTCTCCCTGAAGCAATTCCTGAGTATTGAGATGAAATTTTGACATTGATGAAATTAATTATGTTAAACATTCTAATTACAAGTACAAAAGTAGTTAGGATTACTAACTTGTTAATAGTCCAGTTTTTGTATTAATTCCTATTTTCTGGTTTTTAACTATCTACAGGCTTTAGAGTTAGCTTTATTTCAACCAAATAGCAATAAACAAGTAATCAAAATATTTTTTGTAAAAACATGTTCCCATTTCAAAACAATATCGTAATATTGCAATATAGATATAAAACAATGGGAGCTACAAAAACAGATCATTTTACAGACAATCAAAACGAACTTGCGGTTTTAGCTAAGGCTTTGGGGCATCCAGCCAGAATTGCGATTATGGAATATTTACTAAAAGTAGATGCCTGTATCTGCGGAGATATAGTTAATGAATTGCCGCTATCTCAGCCAACAGTATCGCAACATCTTAAGGAACTTAAAAGTGCAGGCTTAATAAAAGGCAGTATTGACGGTAACTCTATTTGTTATTGTATAAATGAACCGGGATTGGAAAAAATAAAAGGATTTTTTGAACACATCAGTGCTCATTTAGAAAAAAGAGAAACGAGTGCTGTTAAATTAATTACTATGGAAATCAGAAAATTATTGGATACAGATTGGCCGCAGGTTAGATTAATCTATGAAAAAGGAATTAATACCGGCAATGCCACTTTTCAAACCAGCGCTCCTTCATGGCAAGACTGGAACGAATCACACCTTGCTACTTGCAGAATTATTGCCGAAAGTAATAACCTGATTATAGGCTGGGCAGCACTCACACCAGTTTCTTCAAGATGCGTTTATGCAGGTGTAGCCGAAGTAAGTGTATATGTTGATCCAGAGCATTCGGGTAAAGGAATTGGTCTGGCACTTTTAGAAGAACTGGTTCATTTGAGTGAAACTGAAGGGATATGGACGCTGCAGGCGGGAATATTTCCAGAAAATACAGCTAGTCTGCGTATCCATGAAAAAGCCGGATTCAGAACATTAGGTATTCGGGAAAAAATTGGAAAACAAAATGGAATCTGGAGAGATACTGTTCTGCTGGAAAGAAGAAGCCAGCTTATCAATTAAGTATTTAATTATAAAAAAATGCGGTAAAAAGAATTAATAATTCTGTTGTAAACACATCAAAAACTAAAAAAAACACATTATGAAACTTTCAGAAATTAAAGAAGTATTAAAAACAGTCGAGGCAGTAAATTTTGAATTGCCTAATGGAAATTTTGTTCCGGAATATTTCCATGTAACAGAAGTTGGCTTGATTACTAAAAACTTTATTGACTGTGGAGGAACAGTAAGAAAAGAAACTGTTGTAAACTTTCAGCTTTGGGATGCTAATGATTACGAGCATAGACTTAAACCACAAAAACTGATTCATATCATTGAACTTTCAGAAAAGGTTCTGGGTATTGAAGATTATGAAATTGAAGTTGAATATCAGGACACCACAATTGGTAAATATGATTTAGATTTTAATGGTAAAAATTTTGTTTTACTTAATAAACAAACTGCCTGTCTTGCTCAGGAACAATGCGGGATACCAACAGATAAATCTAAGATAAAATTAGCTCAGTTAAATCCTGATTCTTCAAATTCATGCGCACCCGGATCAGGTTGTTGCTAATTTTTAAATAACCATTAAAAATCTATTATAAATACCAAACAAACTATGTTATTTACTGAAATAAAAAATACCACTAATTCATTTGATTTTAATCAGATCTCTGACGAACGCAAAACTATACTGCAGCCTTTAGTTGATTATATTCAAAACAAGGTCGACAATAAACAGCCAATAAGACTAAATTTAATCTGCACACATAATTCGAGAAGAAGTCATTTGTCTCAGGTTTGGGCGCAGACCGCAGCTGCAAATTATAACATACAAAATGTTTCCTGTTATTCGGGAGGCACTGAGGCTACTACCCTGTTTCCGATGGTAGCTGAAACGCTGCAGCATTCCGGATTTAAAGTTAAAGCTATTTCAGAAGGTCAAAACCCAGTTTATTCCATAAAGTTTGCATCGAATGAACTCCCGGTTATTGGCTTTTCTAAAACCTATGATGATGATTTTAATCCTGAGAGTGAATTTGTTGCCATAATGACCTGCTCACAGGCAGATGGAGGCTGTCCTTTTATTGCAGGTGCAGAAAAACGTATTCCAATAACCTTTGAAGATCCAAAGATATCAGATGGCACACCAAAGCAAAAAGAGGTATATCTGGAACGCAGTCTTCAAATTGGAACCGAAATGTTTTATGTATTCTCACAAATTAAACAATAAAAATGTCAGCAAATAACTGTGCGCCTGCCGTAGGACGCAAGAAACTAGGTTTTCTGGATCAATTCTTAACGCTTTGGATCTTCCTGGCTATGGCTCTTGGTGTAGCAATTGGCTATTTTATTCCCTCGAGCGGAAATTTTATCAATTCTTTTTCAAGCGGAACAACCAATATTCCTTTAGCTATTGGTCTCATACTGATGATGTATCCACCCCTGGCAAAAGTAAAATACGAAAAGATGGGACAGGTTTTTAGGAATACTAAAATTCTAGTGGCCTCGCTATTTTTAAACTGGATTGTGGGACCTGTTTTAATGTTTGCATTGGCCTTGCTTTTTTTAAATGGTTATCCCGAATATATGATCGGTGTGATCTTAATTGGTTTGGCGCGCTGTATTGCCATGGTTGTAGTTTGGAACGACCTTGCGTATGGTAACAGGGAATATGCTGCGGGTCTTATTGCCCTGAACAGTATTTTTCAGGTACTGCTTTATAGCGTATATGCTTATATTTTTATTACTATTCTTCCACCCTATTTCGGATATAATGGTTTTGAAGTAAATATCAGTATTGGTCAGATTGCCGAGAGTGTCGGGATATATTTGGGAATTCCGTTTGCACTTGGAGTTATAAGCCGTTATGCCCTTATTGCAATAAAAGGAGCCGAATGGTTTGAAACTAAATATGTACCGTTTATTTCCCCAATCACCCTAATATCTCTGCTTTTTACCATCATAGTGATGTTTAGTATTAAAGGGGAACTGATTGTTCAAATTCCTATGGATGTTGTTCGTATCGCCGTTCCATTGGTGATATACTTTACTATTATGTTTATCATCAGCTTTTTTGTTGGAAAATATTTTGGGGCAGACTATTCAAAAGCAACATCAATAGCTTTTACCGCTACAGGAAACAATTTCGAACTTGCAATTGCCGTGGCTATTGGCGTCTTTGGCATAAACAGCGGTCAGGCATTTGCAGGAGTTATAGGCCCTTTGGTAGAAGTGCCAGCGCTTATTGCACTGGTTAATGTTGCTTTCTGGTTTAGAAAGAAGTATTATTGATCCATATATAAAATAAAAAAGAGCTAATTAGCTCTTTTTTATTTTATACTGTTTTTTAGTATTGTAACAATTTTATGTTTGATTAATAATACATATAAAGCATTATTTTCGAATTTGAACTCTCAATAACTTTTTCAAGTCTTTTAAAAAACACTTCACTTACCATAGGGCAGCCATGGCTGTTTATAATATAATATTCTTTTTCTTCATCAGGAACTTCTTTATAACGATGCAATACGATAGCTCTTTTCAATGCGTTGCTATTAGTTTCATCAAGACCATTAAGCCTGAAAGCTTTACCAAAAACACCACTATATGATTTTTCAATAGAATATCGGCCTAGTGAAGAACAGTTAGAATTTGGTGTATTGCTAAATTGCAGAATATCGCCTTTTATTCCTGTCTCTGATCCTGAACCATGTGCAACAAGCCCCTGGTCAATTATCTGGTCATTCTCAAGATCATAAACAAAAAAACGATTCTTTCCTGATTTGATTTTCATATCTACAAGAAAAGCAATTTTTTTGCTGTAAGTGCGGTTTGCAGAAGTAAAAGATTTGATCTCGCTTACATGATTTGTAAGTCGTGCGAATTCAACTTCAGATAACATTTCTTTTTTATCTGTTACATTATAAGTAGTAAAAGAAGTTAAAGAAAAAAGCAGTGCCATAAAAAATATTTTCATACGCAACAGTAAATTTTAAGTTAAACAGCAGATTGGGATTGCCTTATCACAAATATTATTTTTACTTATATTTTGATGTTGCAAATTTATCAATAAATTTTACACAATTCCCATCTTTCATAAGTTAAATATATTATAAATATTTGACAACATGAACTTTACATGAATTTATTTTTCAAAAATCACTCTTTTTAACAAAAACCGTTAGATAAATAAGTAGGAAATTAAGTTGTTTTAATTTGGAACAACGTAAAAAGTCCCATTCGCCGCGGCGAATGGGACTTCTAGTTAAGAGACATATGAAATCTTAAATCGTTTTAACGCCAACCCAGTTCTGGGGCGATATATTTTAGTATAGAAGACAATATATGTACGTTATAATCAACGCCCAATGTATTTGGAATGGTTAGCAATATTGTATCCGCTTCCTGAATAGCTTCATCCTGAGCCAGCTCTGCGATGAGTTTATCCGGCTCAGCTGCATAACTTTTTCCGAAGATTGCCCGTTTATCTCTTTCAATATTACCAAAACTGTCTGAACCCTTAGCCTGATTACCAAAGTAATACTTATCCTGATCGTTGACCAGTGCAAAAATAGAACGGCTTACCGAAACTCTTGGCTGGTGCTCATGTCCTGCTTTTTTCCAGGCTTCTTTATACAGCCTGATTTGTTCTGCCTGTTGGATATGGAAAGGTTTACCATTTTCGTCGTATTTCAGGGTAGAACTTTGCAGGTGCATCCCGTTTTCGGCTGCCCAGATAGCTGTGGCATTAGAGGCTGCTCCCCACCAGATACGATCTCGTAATCCTTCTGAATGCGGCTCTAAACGTAATAATCCCGGCGGATTTGGAAACATCGGATACGGGTTTGGTTCTGCAAATCCCTCACCTTTAAGACCATCCAAAAATTCTAAAGCCTTTCTGCGACCCATATCAGCATCAGTTTCACCTTCCTTAGGTTCATAACCAAAAGAGCGCCAGCCGTCTATGACCTGCTCCGGCGATCCTCTGCTGATTCCTAATTGTAAACGTCCTCCTGAAATTAAGTCTGCAGCACTAGCATCTTCCACCATATATAGCGGATTCTCATATCGCATATCAATCACGCCCGTTCCAATTTCAATTTTACTCGTTTTAGCACCGATGGCCGAAAGTAAAGGAAAAGGCGAAGCAAGCTGTGTTGCAAAATGATGAACACGGAAATAAGCACCGTCTAAACCAATTTCCTCTGCAGCAACAGCCAGATCAATCGACTGAAGCAATGTATCAGCCGCTGTACGAGTTTGATAGGATGGATGATTGGCCCAATGCCCAAATGATAAAAATCCTATTTTTTTCATAGATCCTATTATTATTTTACAATTTTAAATATACGAATAGAAAAGAATTTTTTCCTATTATTTATTCTTTTGTAGTGTATCAGCAAATTTAATTGTAGTACTTCTACATCTTATAATTAAGAAATAAAAGTAACGAATTTATCTATTGAAGTTCTCACTTTTTTTAGGTTTACCAGCCAGTCAGCGGTTTCATCTCTATATCCTAAAGGAAGCAATACAACACTTTTAAGACCCTGTTTATTTAATTCTAATATTTTATCCAATTCAAGCGGCAAAAATCCTTCAATTGGTGTAGCATCTACATTTTGCTCAGCGGCGGCCGCGATTGCTATACCAAATGATATGTATGCTTGTTTGGCCGCATGATTTGCATGCCATTCCTGACCTAAAGGTTCGTACATTGACCATAGCCTTTCTTTGTAAGCATCCATTGCATCTAATGGCAAACCGCGTTCCAAAACCGTCTTATTAAATACAGCTTCTATTCTTTCCAGAGAATAACCATCCCAGGCTGCAAAAACTAATAAATGAGATGCATCTGTAATTTGACTTTGGTCAAAACTAATTGCTTTTATCTTTTCTAATAATTCCTTATTTGAGATAACAAATATTTGATAAGGCTGCAAACCAGATGATGAAGGTGATAATCTTGCGGCTTCTAATATATAATCAAGTTTTTCCTGAGGAATAACTTTTCCATTCATTTTCTTCGTGGCATATCTCCACTTTAGGGCATCTAACAATTTCATTTTAATTACATTTTTAATTCATATCTCAAAAATACAACTATTTTAATTGTTTAAGCAGCTTAAAAAACATCTTCATTTTAATAAATAATATTTTTTTTAATGAAACAAAGTTGCATTTAAAAATAAGAATTTTATATTTGTACTGACGATTGTTCAGAATGAAAAAGAAATTTAAATTTATTACTCTTTTTATGCCGCTGCTGGTAGTATTTGCAATACTATTTCCGGCAATACATTCTTATGAACATATACAGAATCATAATTCTGCACATAAAAGTTCAATACAACATCATTCAGATAAAAGCGAATTTAAAATACACGATCATTCTACTGAAGAATGTTCGATCTGTCATTTTAAATTTAGTCCGGTTAGTACATTCTCTTTTGTACATTTTGATTTTTATAAAAGCTTTAGCATTACTACAAATGTTGGCTTTTATTTCAAAGCCTACTCTTCCTTTTTTAAAGGATCCCTTTTTGCGCTTCGTGCACCACCCGGAATTTAAATTAATAAGCAATCATTTCACGATGATGTACACGCATTTTTTATTTAGAATTGAATGCTGTCGAAAACCTAATTGTTTTTTATGTCTTTGTTTTTTTGAAAGTTTCATTGCTTTCAGGATTTCTATATTCATAAATAACAATTTAAGACAGAATTAAACTGATTCGATATTATAAATTCGGCTTCAAATTCAATTCAAAATAAAAACCTAAAAACCATTTAGGCACATGCCGTATGTTACGTTTTTAAACCAGGTAAAATAGATTTCAATTCTAAATTGATATTGAATTCTTATTTGGTTTCAAAAGTGAAACGCTTATTTCCCAAGATGCTTATTAGAGCATAATCACACCATTAGTTTATAAAATTACGTAATGCCATCATTGCTATTCTGAAATAGCTGTGCTGTATTGTTGTATCGTTTTCTTTCGTAACCCAATTTAATATTTATGAATACAATCCAGACCAAATCAAAAAACATGAAAATACTACAAATTGCCTTTTCGCTTCTTGCAATGTCTTTTTTTGTTACTGCCTGTTCAAGCGATAATGAGCAAATTGACACAGAATATCCGGTTATTGATATTTCTGCTTCAAATACTTTTCCTGTGCAATGCAGTGAAATTACACGCGGACAAAAAATCACCTTCAGAACAAAATTTACAGACAATGCCCAATTAGGTTCTTACAGTCTTGATATTCACCACAATTTTGATCATCATACACATAGTACAGAAGTCAATGATTGTGTATCAGATCCAATTAAAAAACCTGTAAATCCATTGCTTTATATTAATTCTGTAACAATTCCCGCCGGGCAAAAAAGTTACGAGGCCGTTCAGGAAATCAGCATTCCACAGGATATTGATCCCGGAGATTATCATTTTTTAATCCGCCTGACGGATAAAGAAGGCTGGCAGACCATTAAAGGTTTAAGCATTAAAATTTTATAAGCTGATTTTGATGTATAAAACCAAATTAAATAGATTCCGAATTTTTTGTCTGCTTTTTTGTTTTGCTATAGTTTCAAAAACTGCAGCGCAATCTATTCGTATATCAGGTAAAGTACTTTCCAGTGAAAGGGGTTCGCTGGAAGGTCTTACCGTTATTATTCAGCCCGGTAATTTAACCACAATTACAGACAAAAAGGGTCGTTTTTATTTTACAAATATTCCAAAAAATTCGAAAAGCTTAACGATAAACTACACGGGTTATCTGCCTTATGAAATAAAGCTTTCACTGAAAGAAAGTGCCGTTTTATTACCGGATATTTTCTTAAAACCAGACATAAAAGAATTAGAAGAAGTGATTGTTTCCGATAATTTTGGCTTTCGCCGAAAAAAAGAAGAATCGCTAAATATCGAAACCGTAAACAGCAGTTTTATCCAGAGAAATCTCGGCGGAAGCCTGATGCAATCGCTACAGAGAATTCCCGGCGTTAAAACGATTTCCATTGGTTCCGGAGGTTCAAAACCTTTAATCCGCGGACTCAGTTTTAATCAGGTTATTGTGGTTGAAAACGGCATTAAACACGAAGGCCAGCAATGGGGCGCAGATCACGGACTAGAAATCGATCAATATGCGGTAAATCGTGTCGAAATTATCAAAGGTCCCTCCTCTTTTATTTACGGATCTGATGCTATTGGCGGAGCAATCAATATAAAACCCGTTCCCGTGCCTGCAAAAAACACATTAGGCGGAAGCATTGATTTTACCGGGAAAAGTAACAACGAACAATTTGGCGGATCGATTAATCTGTTTGGGCGCAATGAAAAATGGTTTTTCGATACCCGAATGACGGTTATGGATTACGGCGATTATCGTGTTCCCACAGATACGGTTCATGTTTACAATTATGCCGTTCCGTTGTATAAAAATCGCCTGCGAAATACCGCAGGACGCGAACTCGATTTGCATGCAAGTACAGGATATGTTTCCGAAAAATTTAAATCGGTTTTATATGCGAGTAATGTTTATAGTAAAAGCGGCTTTTTTGCCAATGCACACGGACTTGAACCTCGAAATGTTGATGCTGAACTTCACGACAAATCGAGCCGTGATATTTTGATGCCTTTCCAGGAAGTAACACATACTAAAATCAGTAATACAACTTCTTTTCAGGTAGGAAATCATCAGCTGGAAACACAATTGGGATTTCAGAAGAATTTCCGTCGCGAATGGAGCCATTATGTCAATCATGGTTTTATGCCGCCCCTATATCCTGATGATATGTATGCACCTCATAATCTGGAAAGACAGTACTATAAAGAAGTTTTTTCTATCGCAATTAAAGATGAATTTTCGATAAATAAACATCAGTTTACTGTTGGAATCAATGGCGAAAAACAGCAGAATACTATTAATGGCTGGAGTTTTTTAATTCCTGCTTTCCAGCAAATTACGGCGGGATTATTTGCTTATGATAAAATCCAGGTCAGTGATTTATGGCTGCTTCATGGCGCTGTTCGACTCGATTATGGTAAAATCGAAATGGAGCAATACAACGATTGGTTTCTAAGTGAAATTACGGAAAATGGTCAGACAACGTCTCAATATTTAAAACGTTCAGATGATTTGAACAGAACATTTCAAAGTTTTAATTGGTCAGCGGGAGTGAATTATAATCCGGGGAAACTGGCGTTAAAAGCAAATCTGGGAACGAGTTTTAGAATGCCGATTGCAAAAGAACTGGCTTCAAACGGTGTCAATTATCATTATTTCAGATTTGAAAAAGGAAACCCTGATTTATCTGCAGAACGTTCGTATCAATTAGATTTTGGTATGGAATGGCAGGAAAATAAATGGTCTTTTCAACTGAGTCCGTTTTTTAATTATTTCCCCAATTATATTTATCTGAATCCCACTTCGCAACATGATATTTATTACGGAGCAGGAAATCAGGTATTTGAATATGAGCAAAGTAAAGTTATGCGATACGGTGGGGAATTGCAAACGCGTTATCAGTTTATGACTGGTTTAAGTGTCGAAATTCTGGCCGAATATCTTTATTCTGAACAATTATCTGGAAACAAAAAAGGTTATACACTTCCCTTCTCTCCTCCTGCTTCGGTTTTGTTTGGGATGACGTACAGTCCGGAAATCAAGAATTTAAGAGATACTTATTTTTCGCTTGATTATCGTTATACCGCTGCGCAAAACCAGATTGTTCCTCCCGAAAAGAAAACCGCGAGCAGTAATGTTTTCAACCTTGCTTTAGGAACTAAATTAAAAACCGGAAGACAGGATTTTACAATCAGCCTGCAGGTTCAAAACCTGTTTAATACCAAATACCTCAATCACACGAGTTTTTACCGGTTAATCGAACTTCCTGAGGCAAGCCGAAATATTATTCTGTCGGTAAAAGTGCCGTTTTTAATTCATCAATAAAAATTTTAAATCAAATTAATAAATCCTAAATCTTATGAAAAAAGTAAAATTATTTCTTCTGTTATCCATTGTGGCTGTTTCGTTTACTGCCTGTGATAATGATGAAAACCCGGAAGCTGCAAAACCCACAGCTGAAAACATTGAAATTGGAACCGCCAATAACAAACGAGCCTTAATTGGTCGTGATTTTCATTTTAATGCCGATGTTGTTGCTGGCGATAAAATTGCCGATGTACAGCTAAAAATCCTTCCGAAAAGTGGAGAAACCTACACAAAAGACTGGAAACTGGAGTTTAAGTGGGCTGAATACATCGGAACAAAAAACACCAATGTACATAAACATTTTACGATTCCTGCAGATGCTCCCGAAGGTAAATTTGATTTCTATTTTATTGTCTTGGATGAAAATGGAACCCAACTCGAAATTAAGGAAGAAATTACGATTACAGATCCCGCGAATATGCCTGCTGATCCTTTAATAGGACGCGATATGATTTCCAGAAACGACGATCTGATTTATTATATGGAAACCTGGGTGGAGCCGGAATTAATCTTCAAAAAAAATGATTTGCTTACAGCCCATGCGCAGGTTAGCCAGATTGTGGGCGACGGAATTTTATATTCTGGTTTAATCAAAAAAAGCCTGAATTACCATCCAGAAAGCATTGATAATCTTGATTTTAAAAAAGTAATTGTGATTTCAAAAGTTGAACATAAAGGCCTTGCTCCTGCTTCAAAAATTGCTACGCTTCAAAAAATAAATGACGTATGGGGCGGAGAAAGCATCACTATTGGCGCTGATAAAGATGCTATTGGCGAAGCAACAACTTTAGATAAATCATGGCAATCCGGTCAATACAATTGGGTAATTCTTTATAAAAATACCACATACAATTTGAGCGTCTATAAATCGATGCCAATTACCATTAGTTTCTAATTAAACCCAAATATTAATTTAAATACATTTTACAATGAAAAACAATTATTTCAAACTGATTTTCTTATTTGCTTTATCGACTTTCATAATCTCCTGTAGTAATGATGACGACAACAATGTTGAAACTCCCGACGAAACGCTTTCAGAATTTAAATACCTTAGAATTTTACTTTCTGATGAAAAAACAAATGAAATTACATTGGTAAATCCGGTTGATGCCACAACAAGTTCTTTTAATGCAAAGTTTGCAAAATCTGCTCTTTATACTACAGAATCTGGCAGATATGCAGGAATAGTGCATAGAGCTGACAACACGGTTGAAACTTTTGACAGCGGTTTTGAAAGTCATGGCGATCATGTTGATTTAGACGGTCTTCCGCAATTTGGTGCTTTGACAGGAAAATCACTTTTGCCAACACATTTTAAAAGTAAAATAGGCGAATTATTGACTTTTAATGATGGTGATGGAACATTGTCTGTGGCAAAAGAAGCTGAAATTAATACTCCAGGTGCGGTATTTAAAGTGATAAATGCAGGGCTTTTGGCGCATCACGGTGCAATGGCGACTTTTACTAACGGAGCTTATGCCATTACTGAAAAGGATAATTCGATTACAGGAACGCTTCCTGAAAAAGTAAAAATTATAGACAATACCGGTAAAACACTTTTTGATGCCACAATTGTTACCAAAGGAATTCACGGAAATGCTTCTGATGGAACTTATGCTGTTTTTGGTTCTGCTAGTGGAGTTCTTGTGGTTGAAAGTACAGGGAAACAAAAATTGATTGCACTTCCTGAAGATTTTGGAACTGCCTGGTTTGGAAGTATTTTAGAAACTTCAACGAAAGGGAAATTTGTAGGTTACACTGCCGCAAAAGGAGCTTATTTAATTGATGTTGCAAACAGCACAATTAAACCAATTTTGCAAAATACAACTATCATGCAATGTAAAGTAAGCTACAATGATAGCAAACTGGGAATTTTATTGCATTCCGGAGAATTCAAACTATTCAACCTAAACAGTTTATCAGTTGAAAAAGAAGGAAAGATCATCGCCGAAACTGCAACTGACGCTACTTTAAAACCACAAATCCAGTTAACAGAGAATTTTGCTTACATCACATCTCCAAATACGGGAGAGTTATTGCAATTGAATTTGACTTTAATGGAAATTACGAAGAAAATTAAGGTTTCAAAAACTCCTTATATGATTACAATTCTTGGGTTTGAAAACAGTGAAAGTCACTAATTTTTAATCTGATAATATAAAACAAGCTGCCAATGGCAGCTTGTTTTTTTTAGGTTAAAACTTCTATTTCAGCGGTACTTAATTTGAATATTTTTCAATCTGGATAAATGTCTGTCTACTAAACTAACATTATTTTTTGGTTCCTTTTACAGGTTGTTTCGTGCTTACGGTATCCTTAGTTTGAGATGAAGTATATGTTGAACCATCTTTAGCACTTTCTCCGGGACCACTTCCTGTACCCTGAGTAGATTCTCTCTTGGTAGCAGTTCCTGGGTCCGAAATACTTCCCGCTCCGGTAACCCCTTCAGATTCAGTTCCTGTTGCGCCAGTTGTATTTGTACCGGTTGTATTTGAACCTTTATTTTCAGTGGTGTCTGCAGCAGTAGTATCGGGAGTTTGTCTAGTGTCAATTTCATCACTATACCCATCTTTATTATTTTTACATGAAAGTAAAAATCCTATTATCAGTACAGTTAAAACAATTTTTAATTTAGATAGCGTTTTCATAATATTATTGTTTGTTCGTTATATTTCAAATTTAGAAATATGATAAACTAAACATTTATATAATTTGAATTGTATTTTATATCCTTTAACGCAAGTGGTTGTTTAAAAAATGCTAAAAGTTCGTAACATTCCAGAGGTTATTTAAAAGATTTAAAGAACTCGTAGGCTCTTGTCTCTGCGTATGAATACGTTGAATTGCGCAGTGGAAAAGCACAATGTCCTCCGTACTTTGGGGTTTCAAGATACACATACAGACTGTCCTTTGCGATAGCAGTTGGGTAACATCTTTCTCCCAAAAAAGGATCATCGAGAGAATTAATAATTAAAACCGGAATGGTAATATTTTTAAGGGAGAATTCTGGAGAAACACGTTGATAATAGTCGTCACGGCTGGCAAAACCATGCAGTGGTGCTGTAAAATAATGATCCACTTCATCAAAAGAAGTAATACTGTCAATTTGATCACGGTTTATAAAATCAGGAAATTGTGCCGCTTTGTATTTTAGCTTTTTTTAATATCGATTGTAAAATTCTTTAAATAAACCCTGTTAAACCCTTGTTTGAGTACAGCAGCGCTTGTAGCAATATGAGTAGGCACTGAAATGGAAACTCCTGCTTTTACGCGTTCATCCATTTTTGTCCAGCCAAAATAATTTAAAAGCTGAACACCTCCCATTGAATATCCAATCAAATAAACATCTTCAAATCCTTTTTTCAGGACAAACTGAACTACTTCATCAAGATCATCAACTGCGCCATGATGATAAAGTCTCGGCAATCGGTTCATTTCTCCTCCGCAGGTACGGTTATTCCAGGCGAAAACTGAAAAACCTTTCTCCTGAAAATAAGTTGCACAGCTATTATTATAAGTTCTGCGGGAATCACCTTCTAAGCCATGGCACAAAATCACTGCTTTTTTAGGATCATTTAGAATAAAATCTATATTAATAAAATCCCCGTCATTTAATTCATGTTTTTCTCTTGTGTATCCCGGAACTTCAAACTTTTTAAATAAAGCAGCGTAAATAGTAGAGATATGCCTGTTCCGATGAATAATCGGAGGAAAATTATATTCTGATTGTTCAATTACAGGCATGATAAAAAAGTTTTTGGTGCTTATACAAAGCTAACAAATCAATCAATGTAATTTAAAAACTTTCTTTTTTTATTTCATTTTTAATAAATTAAAAAAAATAGACCCGTTTAATAACAAAATATAACTTTTGGGAGGTAAAACTCACGATATCAAATTAAATGAACTAATTCCCCAAAAAATGATTATCCGTTAGTGTTTTCATAAACGAAATAAGATTGCTCTTTTCTTCTTCGGTGAGTGGTATTTTGTTGCCATTATTTTTAAAAACCGGGTCAAGATTATCGGCTTCTAAAACGCCATTATCAAAATAATCTAAAACCGATTTTAAGGTAGAAAACTGTCCAAAACTTCCGTAAGGTGCTGTATATTCGATATTTCTTAAAGTAGGAACCCGAAAACTCATATAATCAGAAGCAAGGCCCGTAACTCTTCCTCGTCCGGCTTCATTGGTATTTGTGTTTACAGGAAAGCCAATATTTCTAAAACTTTGATCTGTAAATAATTCTGTACCATGACAACTTGCGCATTTTTGCTGAAATATCTCATATCCCTTCGCTTCACTTGTGGTAAAGGATTCTCCTTCATTTCGTTTTACTTTGTCATATTTGCTGTTGGCAGAAATTAGCGTGTACTCAAACTGTGCTATACTTTTGTAAATTCTTTCGGGTGTAATACTTTCATCTCCAAATGTTTTTTGGAACAAATCTTTATAATCCGGATCATCCTTAATTTTCTCTATTACTTCCAGAATTGAAGAATCCATTTCTTCATGAGTTATAATGGGAACTAATGGCTGCGTTTCGAGCTGAAGTTTACTTCCATCCCAATTATAAAATTTCATAAACATTAAATTCTGAAGTGATGGTGCATTTCGCAGTCCAATTCTTCCTTCAATTCCAATCGCTTGCGGATTATGATCTGCAAAAGCATTCGACTGAATGTGGCAGCTGGAACAGGAAATAGTATTATCTGTACTGAATCTTTTTTCAGAGAAAAGTTTTTCTCCTAATGCTACACCATATTTTGTTGGTTTATTTAAACGCACAAAACTATTCACTTCCGGAAATCCAGAAGGAATATGTAATGTAATTTCAGGATTGTTTATATAAATCATTTCAGAATCATCATTATTACAAGATGTTAATAACGATATTACTGATAAGAAAACAATTATTTTTTTCATTAGAAATGAATTAAAAAATAGAGTCGTCTCAAATTACATCAAGACGACTCTAAAATATAGTTTTAGTTTTCTACGGCAGTAACAGAAAACATTCCGCTGATATCGCTTGAACCATTTCCACCCAAATTATCAACAAACTTCACCATTTGAGCAGCAGTATGAACGTTTGGAGTTGCATTATCATTCATCCCCGTTCCTGTAGATAAAGTAATTGTATTGATTTTTCCGCTTAACAATTTATCAAAGTCAGCTGCAATTTTAATTTTTGGTGCTTTACTTCCAACAATTGCCTTTGTACTAAGATTTAAAGTAATATCTCTGTATGCATTTACACCCTGAGTATAAGCTCCTTCAGTTCCTTCAACAGTACTTCCTGTGTGAATTGACATTGCTTTATTATCGGTATCATAAAAGCCTTCTACTTTTGTAAAACGGTATCCACTTCCCCATTCCCACATCATTTCTGTATCGTTAGCGCCTGCAGCTGCATAGAAATTAGGAAATCTAACCTGGTCTAAAGTATTTTGTTCCGGTTTGATTCCTAAACCAAATTTAATCTGCTTATAAGTCGCCGACGGAATATTATTTAAAACATAACTTAAAGAAGCCGTTTTTGCCTGATCGATAACTGCTGCACCTTTATCCAAATCATTTATGTTATATGGAACTTCATCCCCGTTGTCTTTTATAAGGCGGATATTACTGATTACATATTTTAATTCTGAAAAATGATGCACTTGTCCTGCAGCCGAGGTATTGGCTGTTACAGAAGTTGAAGCTGCATTCCCTAAAACGATAGTAGTGTTTTTAAAAGTATTATTGAATTCCAGCGTCACATTGTTTGCCACAGGAGTATCATCATCACTAGAGCAAGATACGAATGCCAACATAGCCACTGACAACAAAAGGTATTTTTTGAAATTTTGCATTTTTATTAATTTAATTATTATAATTCTATTTATTGAGTCTTGGTTAACAGCAATTAAAAAGAGGCGGCGGTACAAAGATTTCCAGATAAGGCTCAAAATGAATTCCTTCTTTATAAATTAATATTTTAGTTGAATTTATATTTTTTAAGATTTCAGGCTTAAATTTTATTTCCGAAATCAAAACAAAATCAATCTTTTTACTGATACCATTAAGTTCTAAATCGTTGTTTTTTTCTGATTTTTTAAGCTCTTTTTTCAAATGGCATTTACCATGGCATTGCAGTTGAGGTTTAGTTTTATTAATACAAAACTCTTTTTCAATGTCCTTTTGATTCAGTTTAAAGTGTACAATAATCAATGCCTGCTGGAAAGAAACCAGCAGAAACAGCATTGTCATTGTGATACTAAAAACTTTTTTCATCATTAGAAGTTGAATTTTAAGGAAGTAAAAATATTACGTCCCATTCTCGGAATATTTCCCCAATCTGCATAAGTGCTGTAATATTCATTTAATAAATTTTCTGCACCAACCTGAACAACCGTTTTTACTTTATTAATTTTGAAAGTATAATTGGCAGAAATATTCCAAATGGTGTAAGCAGATGTCTGGTCTTCTCCGTATTCCGGACTGTAATTAATTTGTGCAAAATCACCATTTACAGAAGTCTGGATACCAAAATTTTTATGCATAAAATGAAGAGAAGTCTGGTAACTTAACGGACGAATAAAAGGCAGGTTTCCTTCTTTATCATCCATTCCGCGTGCATAAGTTAGGGTTCCTTTCCAATGTAAGTGCTGTAAAATATCATAAGCGGCATTCATCGACATATTAAAAAGCGTTGCATAATCTAATGAAGTATACCCTTTTACGCCAACCGATTGATAGTTCATCGGACTTCCCATGCTTAAAACCCTGCCAATAATATAATTTTGGATGTAGAAATAATTTACTTTTCCCTGAATGCTTAATCTTTCATTTTTAAAACCTGCGCTTGCATTTCCTTCATACGAAATTTCATTTTTTAAATTTGGATCTCCGATATAATCATAACGATCAAAACTATTGTAAATGTAATATCCATAACCTTCAGAAACAGAAGGTGCTCTGTGTCCGTAACCTGTTCCAACAGAAAAATTAAACTGGTCAATATCCAATTGATATCCTGCATGCAAACTTGGTAAAAATCTCGTTTTTTCCTGAGGCGCACCCGGATGAAAAATCCAGTTGAATTCTACATATTTAGAATAATTGTAATTTACTCCTAAAGATCCGCCTAAACTCAGCTGGCTTTTCTCTGAAATGTCCCAGTAATTATTCATAGAAAGTCCGCCATATCTCGTAGTAACCCACGGCCAGCTGTAAGCAAACATTGATCTCTTGCTTCTATCCTGCGGGTACATTCGCATTTCTGCAATCGACAAATTATCGTATGCATTCAATTGTATTTCAGAAGAATAACTATTCTTTTTTACGTTTGCTTTAGAAACCAGTCCGTATGTAGTACTCCAGCCCGGCATATCCATGTGAACCAGATTTTCAGGACGCGTTGTATCATCCATATAATGTTCTATCGCATTAAAATAAACCTTACTATCAATAACTCTTACCAAACCTTCTTTAAATAATTGTTTATAAGAAGCCGAAGTTATTAGCGCTCTCGAAAGTGATAAATCCATTGGCAATGCAGGAAAGCCAACATCCTTTGCCATATCAAAAATCGCATCTAATCTAACCGATGATAAATCACTGGTTTTGTACGCGAAACCCAACGAGGTATTAAATTTTTTATATTGTGAATGTTTTACTTCATCATCATTCCCGTCATAATAATTATCTGCTTTTCTATACGAAATACTTCCATCAGCAACAAATTTATTGCTTGAGTAAGAGACATTTCCAAGATTGAAAAACTGTTTATTATTAAACTCAAATCCGCTTTGATAGCTTCCATTCCATTTTCTTTCTGTGCTAAATGGCGTGCTTCTTCTTTTAAATCAATACTTCCGGCTACTGTCGCGCCATGAAGGCTTCCTTCCTGCCCTGATTTAATGTCAATTGCAGCAAGATTATTGCTTTCTACATAAGATGTTATCGGATCCATTTTATCGGTGCAGGCTCCAAAAATATGCATCCCGTCAATGGTAACCGTCGAACGTTCTGTACTCATGTTATTTAGCAAGGGTTCCCACGCATAAGCGCCACGTTTTATGAAACTTATATTATCCGAAGAAGATAAAAATTCATCTACCGAAACTGCCATTTTCATCTCTGTTTCGATCTTCTTTTTGGCAGCGTTTTTTACGGTTACTTCCTCCAGATTTTTTATACTGTCATGATGTACATGTGCATTTTGGGCAGTTACAGATATTCCAAAAAAAGTAATGCTATTGATATATATTTCATGATATTAAAATAAAGTATCAATATAAAGTTCACTTTTTACACCTTCAACTCCGGGTGTAAAATCTGTTGGAACAACCGTTCCTTTTAAGATCAATCCGTTTTGATTCATCATAATTAAATTCAATGTCCAGTTTCCGGTCATCGTATAATTGACTACGCCATGATATAAACCATCACTTTGCTGTGTTAAATCCTGATTATTTGGCGAAGAATGATTTCCCATTGAAGGCTCGGGCATTCTTGGATCTAATTTCAAGGTATAACCCGTTACTGCTGAATAAGAAAATTGCGACGGATCAGGAAAAGTTCCTGCGGGAGTTGCTGGCTTATTGTATTTATAGATTCCGGCAACCAATTTGTTTTCTGCAACTGTTGGTTTTTGTGGCGAAACCAATGCAATAAAGTATTGTTCATTATCTTTTCCTGTAAAAGCCGTCATATTAAGATTTTTGTTGCTTTGTTTTTCAACAGAAACCTCTTTATTAATCTCATATTTTTGATTCTCAACTGTAAAACTCACGTATAATTTCCAGCTTGCAGTTGTTGCGCTTTCTGATGTAAATACAGAATAACTATTGTAATAGCCATTTGAAGCATTATATTCTAAATTATATTGATGTGGGCATGAATTTGTATTTCCATCAGTATTAGTCATTACAGGCAAAAAAGTAACTTCGGAGGCACTTACATTTTGATTAGTCTGCGTATTTGTAACTTTTAAGTGAAGCTCATTATAACCTCTGTAAAAAGTTCCGTTTAAGGCCTCAATACTAATTTTATAAATGCCGCTGGTCAAAGAAACAGCTTCTTTAAATTCATAATATTCAGGAACTTCAGAGTCTATTTCTGCTTCGTAATCTGTTTTGTCGATTGTACAGGAAGTAATCACAAAAAATATTGCGATTACTAAAAAATTAAAAGATTTCATTAAAATGAATTTTATAAAAACTGTTTAAAATGAGCACAAAGACATAAGCTGAAAATCAAACATAAGCTTGTGCAGTGAATTTGAAGAGGTATCGAAAAACACAAATAGATTGCATTAATCAATTAAGATCAATAGTTTTCAAATAAAATAAGAAACAGAAAAATGCTGTGTTTAAATACAAGTAAGACAGTAACATTGAAATAGTTACAATGTCAAAATTTTAAATTTGAAAGATTGATCTATGCGAAATAGAGAGGAGGATGAAATGTAAGATTAGAAGCCCCTATTGGTTTCTTTTCAAACAAAATAGAAGAATTATTTTTTGATTCGATTACAGGAACTATATCAAAATTAACTTCAAGTGTATTTTGAACATATACAAGCTCCGTTTTTTCTTTTAAGCTGTCCTGCATTTTTCTTTCGTTATCAGAATATTTTTTGATGCTTTTTTGAAGTTCACATCGACCATTACAACTGTTAAAAGCTAATTTACGCTGTACACAAATCGTTTTGGCGATCTCTGTCTGATTCATTTTGAAGGAAGCATATATAAACAAACTGCCAAATGACGGTGCCATAATCAGAAAAGAAAGTAATAAGATAAAAAACCTTTTCAACTATTTGCTTGATTTATATATTCAGCAAAAATACATCATTTTTACTTTTATTTAAGGAAACTTCTTGTTTTATTAAACAAAAAATTATTATTCACTCATTGCCAAGTGTTTATTTATCAGCTATATTTCGAAATCTTGTATAAGCGGCTATCATTCATTTATTTTCCTGAACACCATTTTCATAGATTCAGGATCAATTGTATTCATTTCTACCAACTTTAATGCTTTAACCATTTTAGTTGTTGTGGTTTTATATTTTTGAAAATGCGGTGTTTTTAAATGTGCCTGATAAGCATCTTTATCACTATATATTTCTATTATTCTTATTTGAGTAGAATCACTTTTTTGATACATAGGAAAGATTGCCAAAACGCCGGGTTCTAACTTTACAGAAGCAGCCGACTCTTCTTTTAATATGGCTATATATTGTGCTAAATGTTCGGGATAAATTTCAATTTCTGCAATACGAACCATCATATCTTTTTTTGGGCAGATATAGAACCGGAAATAAGAAATACGGCTGTAAATACTAAACATAAAAATCGACCTTTTGAAAAATTGCTTTGAAGATTCAGGGTTAACTTTTTCATATATAAAAATTCAACTTTAATTAGTCTATTGATGTTGAATTATCTTAAGACATCTAATAGACATACAATTTACTTATTTTCTTTGTATTATTAATCTATCCTCCTTAGAACTTCTTGTTTTAGTTGAAAATTTTTCATTGTATTTACACATACCGATCGGTATTTGTACTATATTTGTCATAAATCGCTATAAGCAAACATTATGAATACTTCTGAAATTATTTTAGATAAAGTAGCTCCTATTTTTAACAAACAAGGATATGTTGGAACCAGCCTGACAGATATTACAAAGGCAACAGGTCTTACAAAAGGTGCGATTTACTGTAATTTTTTGAATAAAGAAGATTTAGCATTAAAGTCATTTCAACTAAATGTAAACCTTGCAATAACTCCCTTATTCAAGCTGGTTGCCAGCAAAGAAGGCAGTTTAAATAAGCTTCATACCATAACCGAATATCAACGCAGTTATTATGATTTGGTGAAAGACAGAGGCGGATGCCCGATGTTGCGTGCAGGAGTTGATACCAAATTTATTAATCCGTTATTGTTTAAAGCAGCGCAAAATTTATCTCAAAAATTTACTATCGGTTTAACCAATATTATCAATGATGGCATTGCTAATAATGAAATTAAACCAAATACCGATCCTGATAAATATGCTAAAATAATTCTATCCTTAATTGAAGGCAGTTCTCTTTTGACTTTTACCCACAATGACCCAGCTTACATAAATGACGCAATGGGTTTTATAGATCAAACTATAATCGAAAGCATCAGCAAATAAAAATTTTTAACCTTTCAGATACCGATCGGTATTTGATGTAATAATTATAAAAATGGAAAAAATATTAAAGACAAAAAGAAAAGTAAGGTTTCAGGATTGTGATCCTTTTAATCATTTGAACAATTCTAAATATTTAGAATATTTTATTAATGTGCGTGAGGATCAAATTGCTGAAAACTATGACCTTGACATA
Organism: Flavobacterium sp. AC274; assembly: GCF_979258275.1. Lineage (NCBI taxonomy): Bacteria > Pseudomonadati > Bacteroidota > Flavobacteriia > Flavobacteriales > Flavobacteriaceae > Flavobacterium > Flavobacterium sp. AC274. The sequence continues at coordinate 3,684,574 of NZ_OZ409852.1, forward strand.
TTTGAATATATGAAAACGACGAGACTTAGCTGGGTTGTTGCATCGAATCAGATCAGTTATTTGAAACCGGCTTTTACAATGGAAACGGTATTAATTGAGTCTCAGCTTATTCAATATACTGACAATCTTTTACTGGTTGAAATGAAAATGTGGAATGAAAATGAAACAGAATTAAAAGCAATTCTATGGATAAAATTTATTCAGTACAACATCCAGACAAAAAAGCAGCAAGCCATTCAGAAGATTTGATGAAATTATTTGAATCGGTTGTGTTACCTGTTGATCAGTCTGTTTTTGAAAATAGATATTTAGAAATTATTAAAAATTTAAAAACAAGAACACATGCCTAAACCAGAAACAATTGAACAATTTATAGCAATGGTTGAATCTAACGAACATGATAAAGCGATTGAAAAATTCTACACTATTGATGCCTCTATGCAGGAAAATCAGTCAGAACCACGTGTCGGCAGAGATAATCTTGTTGCTAACGAAAAAAATACACTTCTAAAAGTCAAATCTTTAGTATCAAAATGTATTCGTCCCTATTTTATGAATGGTGATCAGGTTGTTATTCGATGGTATTTTCGATTTGAATGGAAAAATGGAACTATTTCTGAAATTGAAGAAATCGCGTATCAAAACTGGCAGGAAGAACTTATAAAATCAGAAAAGTTCTTTTATGATCCTAAACAATTTACAAGCATATAATAATAAAAAAACTCCGCAATGTTAGAGACATTTGCGGAGTTTTTATTAAGGCAACCTATGCTTTTATAATGTTTTTCACTAATTCTGACTTAGCACATTGTTCATCTCTTTGTAATATTCACATTGACTCCACAACTTTTTATTACCAATAACATATAATCTTTTTTTGGCACGAGTCAATGCTACATTCAGAATATTTGGTTTTTGTGAAGCCCATTTTCTTGCTCCTGATGATTTAGGATCACTTCCTAAAACCAGAAATACAATATCAGCTTCTTTTCCCTGAAATTTATGAACAGTTCCGCAGAATACGTTTTCTATCTTTCTAAATTCATTATCACAAGCTCCGGCAACCGACTTAAATGGCGATATAACATAAATATTACCACTATAACCGCTATTAAGTAACTCGGTAATTTTAATTTTCAGCAAATCAATTTCTTCAATTATTACATGTTTATTTATTGGTGGATTTATATTTTCAACATGAAACCATTGAGATGCTCCTATAAAAATTTCCTTAGAATTTTCTTTAACAGCTTTTACCATCTGGTCGCTATAGGCAATTTTGTTTGCTATAGAAAACATAGGCTCATCACATCTTCTATGTGTTCTCAAAGGAAAACCAGTCCATATCGGGTCTGACTCTGTTCCATTTTGCATGTAGGTACCAGATAATGAAATTCTATCTGCAAGTTGTTGTACAGAGGTTTGTAAGGGAGACCATAACAAATCAACGTTACTTAACTGACGTAACTTTGCAACTAAGTTTGCCGGTATAGTAACTACAGGTTCCACCTGCAATGGATCACCTACAATTACACATCTTTTTGATCTGTGAATAATTCCTACAGCAGATTGTGGTGTAGCCTGCCCTGCTTCATCAATCAACAACCAACCGATTTGATTCTCATTTGTGTTTGGAAATAATCTGCTTGCTGAAGCTAAAGTAGTAGAAACAACTGGTATGCAAAGAAAAAAGGTATCCCATAAATTTTGAGCTAGTTTTGCTTCTACTTCGACCCAGCCAAGGATCATTTCAAAAAACAGATTGAGGTTGTTTTTTACCTTTTTTGCATTAGATAATATAACATATTTATGCAAGTTGAGACTTTGAATAAAAATATCACTTCTCAATTTTGCAATTTTTGGTGAATAATAAGGCATTCGAAGATGAATTTCTTCTAAAGATAATTGATGGAACTCTTCAGTAAACAATTGCTTATTTTCAATGCCAAAATCTGTATTAATTTTTATATTAAGTTTCTGATAATTATCGATTATTTTTAATTTATCCTTTAAATTATCCTGGTACCTGTTCTTTTTAGTTTCTAAATCTTTTATCTTTTTTTCCGTATGTGATAGCTCTTTTTTTAAGATCTTTAAAACATTTTGCGAATCACTAAACTGAACTAAAAATAAATCAGCTTGCTTTTTCCATTCTTTAAATGATTTGGTTCCAAAAAGCTTTTGAAAAAAGAAAAACGAGGGTTTATTTGATTTAATAACAGTTAAAGCATTTTGAATTCTCTCGCTTTCTAAAAGCTCATTTTTGATACTATTATCTAATTCTTTCTTTATTTCGAGATTTTTATCTATTTCCGAATCTGTTTTCCGAATCTGTTTTTTCAAAATAATTTCATCATTTTTTGCCTCAATAAAAACAGGTAATGAGTTGTGAAATTTTTCTACTTTATTTATGAATGATTCAAATTCCTCATGAAGTTGTTTTAATTTTTTTCTTGTTTCTTCGAATAAATCCTGATTATAAGCTGTTGAATCATTTTCTTTATCTTTATAAACATTATACAATAAGTCTTCAAGACCTAAAATTTGATTTTCTTTATCTGACTTCCAAATAGCATTTTTAAAAATATGCCGATTTTGATTATTTCCTAGCGCAGCTGCTAGCGTACCCCAGCTTTCTACGGAAATTAGTCTCTCTGAGCATTCTGAAAAATAATCTGCATCAGGAAATATAATGCAATCTATCTTCTCTTTAGCAGGAAGTTCTTTTGTAATATTTTCAACGGCCGAATTATTATTGCTCGCAATCACAATTCCAAAATTATTCTGTAAATCTGATTTTAGATTAAAAGAAAATAAATTGAAACCATTTTCTTTTTCTACTTTATTATATCCTCCTTCAAAAATGTCTCTACAACCTAATTTAGCAATAACCTTAGCTCGGTTAACAATAACATCCGAGATTACGTCTAATAGTAATGTCGTTTTTCCTGTTCCCGGAGGTCCATTGATTCCTTTTACAAAGGGTTCATTTTCTGAAAATAAGTCGTTGACTGCTCCAAGTTGTGCAGTGTATAAACTATAATCTATGTTAGAAGGCCATCTGCCAGCCTGCATTAATTTTGGATTTACAGAGGCAAACAGTTGATTTTTATCTAAAATAATATCTTTTCGAATAGATGTATCTACAGATAAGTTTAGATAAGCTTTTAAAGTTTTACTATATTCCTTCTCATTTAAATTACAGAGATAATTTAAATCACTTAAATAAAAACTGTTTAAAAAACTAGTATCTGATTTATTGTCTTTGGGAACTTCCTGAGAAAACATATAAATTTTTATATCCTCCTTATTCCATATATCAAATTGTTTATGCAGATAATCTAATTCTTCATTTAAATGTGCCCAAGAAATAATATCTCCTTTTCTTGAAGGCTCTTCTTTTTTATCATTTTCGCTGTTATTTATAATTTCAGGGATATTATATCTGATCTCAAAATCTTCTTTTGATTTTTCCAGATCGGCATACACAACAGACAAGTTTTGTTTTTTTATTAATGCATTTATTCCAAAAGAAAATGAAGCCGTTACATAACTTTTTTCATCTGGTCTTCCTCCCTGATCTAGAATTAATGCTGAAAGACACGTATATCCGGAAATAGTTTCTTCCCAGTCTCCCTTTGTAATTTCACCATTCAAAAAATGATCAATTTGATCCACAATCTTCTTCTTTTCTAATCTTCCGAAAATTAAAGTGTGTTGCAAAACATAATTTTTTTGGCAGCTGTTTTATTTAAAACCCAAGGAAATATTTGCTCTGTTTTTAACAAGGCAGCATTATTATTAAAATCCGGTAGATTGAATATTTCAATATTTCGCCAAAATTCCAGTATATCTTTTTGCTTCAAAATCTTTTATTATAATTTATATTCAGAATAGCTAATATAGGAAATATTCTTACATAAATAAGCTATAACTTACAAAGTTAAGTTATTAAAGGATTGAGATAAAATCCCCACTGTGAAGTCTTGCGGGTGCGAAATCAGGAGACTTCGCAGAGTTTCATAAGAATTCTTCGGAGAGCAAGGATCGGTTGTGTTACCTGTTGATCAGTCTGTTTTTGAAAATAGATATTTAGAAATTATCAAAAATTTAAAAACAAGAACACATGCCTAAACCAGAACATTTCCATCACCTCAAATATCCCTAACTATGATTGTTTATTCTCTATATTTTATTCAAATTTGCACCTCAAAATAACTCAGAAAACGCTAATTTCAGCATCAATAAATATAATGACAGTACAAGATTTAATAGGCAGTTATTCCATTTCCGGGAGTAATCAGGATGAGAGTCAGGAAATAAACTATAAAGGTATTTTGAATTTGTCTTTGGATGAAAATAACCGAATTGTTGCACTGTGGCTTATTAACGATACGCAGCAGCAAAAGGGACACGGTTTCTTTAAAGACAATATTTTAGTTATTAATTTTAGCTATAAAGGTGATGACAGGAAAACCTACAAAGGTGTCGCCGTTTATCGTTGTATAACCAAAGATGTACTGGATGGCTTCTGGTCAGAAAAACACGGAAATCCATTGTATTTAGGAACCGAACATTGCTTAAGAATTAAAAGCACAGAAAAACTAAGTTCTTGATATAAAAAAAGCTAAATCTTTCGATTTAGCTTTTTCATTTTCAATAAATAGTATTCATTTATAAAATACTATTTACACTTATTTATTTGGCATCAAACCATAGTTTTGTAGTAAGCAAATCTTTTCCCTGAACAGATATTGCGGCCTGATAACTATTTCCGTTTAATGACTGCTCTGTACCCGGATAGAAGAAACGCGAAGGAATCTGTCCGTCCAAAACTGTAGCCGGGCCGGCTGTTAATATCGGATAATCAAGTCTTCTCCATTCTGCAAAAGCGTCAAGACCTTGTCCAAAAAATGCAATCCATTTTTGTGTACCTATCGATTTGGCATAATTTGTAGCATCGTACTGCACCGTTGGCTGATTAAGATAATTAGCAATAACTGTTGCATCGGTAATACCAAACTGATTTAAAGATGCCGTAATTGCATTTTTATATAACTGCTCTGCATCTCCGGCAATATAACCACGTGCTGCCGCTTCTGCAAGATTGAAAAGTGTTTCAGAATAAGAAACAAATACAGCCGGCGATGCCGAAGTTAGAAAATAAGTTCCCGGTTTTGATGTTTTGGCAAAACCCTGACTATTGGCATCACTGTTTGATAATCCATTGGCTCCTCCAACATATTTCCCTACGCTTGCATCTGATGGCAATTGAGCAAAAACAGCTAAGCGCGGATCTGAGAACTCATATAATTTATCGACCATAGTTTTTGAAATACGAAAATCATCGCGTGTTTCAAACCAGGCTGATGCTGGATTTTGCTGAGGTGAACTCGTGTAAACAAACTTAAAGATTTCGCTATTATTGCTAATCACTCCTGCCGGATCTGTTGTTGCTTCAATCGCAGCTTGCTTTGCTAAAACAGGTTCTTTATCAGCAATTTTCAACGCTATACGCAAACGAAGCGAATTTACCAGTTTTTTCCATTTTAAGACATCTCCTTTATAAGCCAAATCTCCGGTTACGGTACCATTTGCTGTAGCCAGCAAAGACTGGGCTTGTTTTAAATCTTCAAGTAATCCTGTATATACTTCTTTTTGAGTATTATATGCCGGTGTTACTTTCAAACCTGCTTCTTTGTAAGGAATGCTTCCATAAGCATCGGTTAACAATAAGAATGTCCATGAACGCAGCGTTAATGCAATTCCTTTATAATTTGAATTTGCCTGTGCATCCGGAAAATTTATAATGGTGTTCAAATCGGTTATCAAAGTCGAATAACCTTTATCCCATAAAGTGGTGAAAGAAGCATTAGATACATCGTATCTGTCCGGTTCAGTATATTGGATTTTAGCCCAATGCTGAACAAATAATAAAGATGAGTTAAAGTTATTAACGTCTCCCCAATATAAATCAGCTCCCTGTTTTAATGTTCCTGTTAACAGGTAAGGCGCTAATGGTGTTTCGGTTGCATTTGGATTTTTATTAATATCATCCAACGTATCGCTGCAAGAGCTCAATGACAATGCAAAGAGCGTTATATAGGCTATTTTTTTAAGCATGATTGCGTGTTTTAAAATTTAAGATTAACATTAAGGCTGAAATTTCTCGTTGTTGGCAAAGATAAACTCTCCAATCCCTGAGCATTTCCGGTATTAAAAGCTGTTTCCGGGTCAATATTCGGTACATCTTTATAAATAAACAACAAATTACGACCTACTGCAGTAATACTGGCTCCATCTAATCCCAGCTTTCTTGCAAATTTTTTATTGAAATTGTAAGCTAATTTTATTTCTCTTAGTTTCACAAAAGTTGAACTATAGATATATGCTTCGCTAATATTGTATGATGCTTTGTAATATTCCTGTGCACTAAGAACTGAAGTGTTTGGAGTTCCATCAGCATATACTCCTTTAAAAATCATTCCATCATCATATATTACTGCTCCTGATGGCGCATTACCACCTGAAACCAGGGTTTTCGTATTTGTGGTACCCGTTGTCGTTACATAATAATTTAATCCGCCATTGGCAGCATCACGCCCCGGCAGCGTTTCTGCTAATACACCTGTATAAGTACCCGTTCTGTTAGTTCCTGAAAAAATCTCACCACCTACACTAGCATCAACAAGAAATGAAAGTTCAAGATTTTTGTAAGTCAATGTGTTGGTAACACCAGCTAAATAATCTGGAGTATAATGTCCTAATACTCTCTTTGTTGGATCAGCTTTAGGCAATCCGTTTGCTCCTACTACTATATTTCCGTTGGCATCGCGCTCATAAGCTGTTCCGTAAAGTGCTCCGTAAGCCTGTCCTACAGATGCCAATACATCAACACCTCCTGAAGAACCAATTGTGTAGTTTTTAATGCTTCCTTCATAATCAAGAATCTCTACTTTGCTTATATTTCTTGAGTAGTTTCCAGCAATATTCCATTTAAAGTTTTCAGTTTGAACAGGAGTTCCGTCCAATTGAATTTCGATTCCTCGGTTGTTTATTTTACCTGCATTGATTAACTGAGAAGTGTAACCACTCGCAGCAGTTGTTTTAATCTCCAGAATCTGATCAAAACTATTTGTGTTATAGTAAGCAAAATCAAAATGCAGTCTGTTTTTCCAGAAAGAAGCTTCTAAACCTAATTCGGTAGAGCGTGTTGTTTCCGGTTTCAGGTTCTCGTTAAGTTTCTTTTGTGAAGAAGTTTGAATCGGATTTCCGTCGAATGCCGTTTGGAAATTATAAACCGTAGATAATTGATACGGATCTGCATCATTACCAACTTCAGACCATCCACCACGTACTTTTAAGAAATCAAGTGTGTTACTTTTTAAATTAAAAGCATCAGAAACTACGAAACTACCATTAAAAGAAGGATAAAAATAAGAGCGGTTGTTGCTTGGCAATGTAGACGACCAGTCATTACGTGCTGTTACATTTAAGAATGCATAATTTTTGTAACCAAATTGAGCCGAAGCATAAGCACTATAAACCCTTAATCTTGATAAGGTGTTTGATGACGTTAACGGATCTCTTGAATTCGTCAGCGTATACAAATCAGGCACAGCCAAACGGGGTGCTTTTTGATAATTGTTTGCATCACTGTGATTACGAATATTGAATCCCGCAAGAGCATCTACACTAAAATCATCGTTTAGTTTTTTAGTATAAGTAAAAATACCCTCTGTATTTTGCTCATTTACAGTATAAGCATCTTCAGCATACGATCCAAAAGGAGTTCCGTTTGTACCATATTTAATCTCGTATTTTCTGCGATCGTTATAATAATCAACTCCGGTACGGAATCTAAAATTAAGTCCTTCGGCAAGTTTTGCATCCAAATGAATATCTCCAATTAAACGATTACGCTGTTGGCTTGTAGTATTGTAATACGCATTCCAGTATGGATTGCTATAATAACTGTTGTTCCAGTTAACATCTCTGTTATTTCTAAGTGCATTGATATCTACCTGACGTCCGAACCAAAGAAACTGAAGCATTACACCCGCAGCACGGTTACCCGATGGACCACCCGGAAGTGCCGGAGCATCAGTAACAATATAATTTCCTGTTACCCCTACTTTTATACTTTCAGATATTTGATAATTAGAATTAATAGTAAAGTTTGTTTTATTTACTTCACTATTAGGTACTATTCCTGTTTGTTTTTGATTGTTTATTCCTAAACGGAAATCTGATTTTTCATCTGATTTTCCTACAGAAACACTATTTTCATAAGTAATACCAGTATTAAAAAAGTCTTTCACATTATTAGGATGAGCCACGAAAGGCACTGCTACACCATTTGAATTAAATTGAGGAATCAGACGCCCGTCCATTTTAGGGCCCCAGCTTTCATCAACACCATCATTGATACCGCCACCTTTACCATCTACATAACTGAATCTTCCATTTGATCCTTGTCCAAAAGTATTTTGAAAGCTTGGCAATGTAGCCACTTGAGAAATAGTGATTCCTGAACTAAAGCTTATACCCAGTCCTTTTTGATTTTTTCCTGATTTTGTAGTAATCAAAACAACACCATGCGCCGCACGCGATCCGTAAAGGGCTGCCGCATTAGGACCTTTCAATACTGTTAATGTTTCAATATCATTTGGATTTAAATCGGCAATTGCGTTTTTAAAATCTCGAGAAGCATTTACACCACCTGAGCTGCTAAATTGCGTGTTATCTACCGGAACTCCATCTACCACAAACAAAGGCTGGTTATTTCCGCCAATAGACGTTTCTCCACGAATAATGATACGTGAAGATCCCATATCACCCTGCGAATTTGTAATACGTACTCCGGCTAATTTACCGGTCATACTATTTAAAAAATTGGTTTCTTTTGTATCTGATAAATCCTTGTTTTTAAGCGATTGAGTAGTATAACCTAAAGATTTTTTTCTTTTGTAATACCAAGTGCGGTAACCACTACTTCTGATAAGGCATTTTCTTGCTGTGTAAGTTCAATAACAACAGAATTTGCATTTACTACCACTTCCGTTTGTTTATATCCCATGTAACTTACTACAAGAGAATAAGGAAATTTTTGTCCGGTTTGGAAATAAAACTTCCCATCAAAATCTGTCTGAACACCGTGTGTAGTACCTTTAATGTTTACTGAAGCCCCAATAACAGGGTCTTTTGTAACCGCATCCACTACTATTCCTTCGAGTTTTGACTGAATTAAGGGTTTGGTCTCTTGGGCATTAACACCAATAGAAATCAACAAGATGCATAACCATGCATATCTATATAATATTTTTTTCATTACTTAGTTTTAGTTTGAATAAGGTGAGCCAAAAATTTAAATCATTAGCTTTCCTTATAGAGATGTACAATTTATTTAAGCTTCACCATTTCTGTTGCAGCAGAAACAGTTTCTTTTTTTATCTACAACACATTCGTTTTTTCATTTTACTTATTTTTTTGATTACTATTCTTTTAATTTTTTTTGATAGATTTCAACCTCAAGAAATTTTAGGATGCATCTTTTAAAAAATTGTATTATTTAAAAGCCAAAGAATTTTTAACAGCAAAAAACCATAATGTTTAAATACCCAAAATGATCTGTTCTTGTTCAAATAAATGTATTCGAAAGTCCTTAACAGCTGTGTTTATTACCTTAATTTAAATTCTACCAATTTGATAGAACAAAAGTAAATTAAAAATATTAACTCAAAAAATTTAAGCATAACTTTTGCAAAAAAAATGTTAATTAAAAGTTTAATTATCTATAAACAAAGCAGTTAACATCTTACCGTTTTCTTAAATCCATTAAGATTTTTCCTAAACAAATGAAAAATCAATGCAAATATTACCGTTTTTCGGAGCTGTTTTACTAGCTCATTACCTATAAAATGGGCTTTTTCTACTTCTTTAGCAATGAAAAAAGCGATTTGTTGTAGTAAGATTTTAAGAATAATAAAGTCGTTTCATATTATAAATGGAAACCAAAATAGACAAAGTAATAAACAAAAATGCCAGATCTTTTGATCTGGCATTTCCTCTCTGTAGAGACTATTTAAAATTCTAATCAGTTTTTTCGATTATCATTTTACAATCAGTTTTTTAGAAACATTAAAATCATTAGAATTGATTGTAACAACATAAATTCCTGAAGCCAAATTATGATTGATTTTTGCAGATGTATTCAGTTGGTTTATCAAAACCTTTCTTCCGTTTATATCCGTAACGGTTATTGTTGCGGTATCACCAATTTTTAATTCCGGAAAGACAATATTAAATTCTTTGTTTACAGAAGGATTTGGATAAATACTAATCAGGTTATCTTCTATTGTTATTTCTGCATCATTGATTTTTTTAGCTGTCGAAGTACTTTGAAATTGCCATTGTGCGCTTTCCCAATTGTTTTGTCCTCCAGCATATTGAGCAGAACCATTCAGGTTTTCGATATGAATCATACTTCCGGTCTGCCATCTGTTTTTAATTCGTACAAAAGTACCATCCACATTTTCGCTTAACCATTGTGCACTCCACCAATCAGATCCCGCAGCACTACATTGTACGGCTCCTGTTAGGTTTTCAATATGCATTACATCTCCGGTACCTACATTTTTTAATACAAAATAAGTGGCGTCGACAGCTACTTTTTGCCATTTGTAATTGTTGTTGGCAACAGTTGCACCATAACCTACATTGGCACCGGCATCGTATAAATAATTATTTGTCCATTTGTTTTTAATGGTAAAATAGTTTCCTGTTGCTGTACTAACTGTAATTATAGCGGTACTTGTTTTATTTCCATCTGCGGTAGTTACAGTAATTGTTGCAGTTCCGTTTGAAATTGCCGTTACCAAACCAGAAGCATTAACCGTTGCAATGCCCGTATTGTTTGAAGCATATGAAACAGATTTATTAGTTGCATTAGACGGAAGAATTGTTGGCGTTAATTGCTGCGTTGATCCAACTGATAATGATGCCGATGCCGGACTAAGACTCACACTTGTCACGGCTACATTTGATGAAGTTACCGTTATTGCAGAAGTCGCAATTTTTGCACCATCCTGAGTTGTAACGGTAATCGTTGCAGATCCCGCAGCAATTGCAGTAACTAAACCTGAACCATTTACGGTTGCAACCCCAGTATTATTAGAACTGTAAGCCACTGTTTTGTTTGTTGCATTTGCCGGAGCAACTGTTGGTATTAATTGTTGTGTCGCGCCAACGCCTAAAGTAGCTGTCGACGGTGCAACCGATACTCCTGTAACCGCAATAATTGGTGTGCCAGAACAGGTTGTACTTTGTGTCCATGAAAAAGTACCAATAGCGCTAAGTTCCTGATCAGTCGTTGCACTACCGCCTCTATTAGAATAATTCATATTACAATACGTTCCGTTTCCGGCAGGAGAACCAGCTATAAGTACAAAATAGCCTCTGCCCCAATTTCTGTTAAGGGCATTATTGTTTGGAAATTCTTTCCCAGTTCCATTTACGGTAATATCTTTAAAACTAAGATTATAAATACCATCACCAGATCTTTTACTTATCGAAATTGCATCATTTCTTGAATCTAAAATATCAATATTGTACAACTGAACATTTTTAACCTGAGTTCCCGCATTCGTAGCACTAAAAATATCTACCGCAGCTACAGGATTGTTATAAGTATCATTAAAAGTTCCGCAGGTTGATACTGTGATATCGTGTATTTCATGCATTCCGTCATTGTTAAAGGGTGCTCCGGGAAAATTATTACTTACTCTGATTCCTGCTTCCAGATTGTCTTTTATAATCAAATTGTAAGCTTTGTTATTTTTTCCGCCATAAATAGCTAAACCACAGGCACGCCAACAGTTTTCGGAAGTATTGTATCTAAAAGTGTTGTTGATACATTCCAGTCCATCAGCAGACCAGATTGCCTGATCGTCATCGCCATTGTTTCTAAAACTGCAATGTTCTACAATTGCGTTTGCCGTTCCTTTACAAAGATTAATTCCGTCAGCATAATTATTTCTAAAACGGCAATGTGATACTGTAAATCCATCTGCAATTGCCGGGCCTCCTGTATTGTATTGTGCAATCCAGGCACCGCATTCAAAATGTTCTGCCCAAATATTTTTTACAATTGAAGTTGATGTAAAAACCCCATTTATTGCTTTATAAGAATTACTTCTAGAAGCCGAATTGGTCGTTAAATAAAGATCTGTAAACGAAATTCCGGCTGCATTTGCACGCAATCCACCGTTTAAACTGCTGGTATTGGTAAAATTAATTTGTGTATACCACATTCCCGCACCGATTAATGAGGTATTGGCAACACCAAAATACAGTTCGCGGTTTACATTATAAACTCCGCCTGGAACAAATATTTTTTTACCGCCGTTTGCATCAATAAAGGTTTGAAGATCGCTTCCGTTTCCGGTATAGGTTACTGAACCTGTTGGTGCTGTAAGAGCGGTAGGAACTGGCTCCATCTCAGCAAAATCGACATGAACATTTCCTGATTCTCTTACCAGTTTTAATGTTCCCGATGCCGAAATTTTTGCCGGAAGTTTATAACGTACTTCGTCAAAACGCATTCTTGGATTTTGATTTGTGATTCCATTATTATTAGGATTCCCGTTGCTCCACAAATATTCCCACGACCAGGTTGAAGTTAAAGTCAGCGTGGTAATTTTTGTGTTTCCGTTATAAACGCCCAAAGTAGCCGATTGTCCGTCGGGAACGCTGTAGCGAATCACAAGTCCATCTGCGGCTTCTGTAAGTGTCCATTGCACGGTAGCATTCGTAGCCGACATATTCACGCATTGCTGGTCTGTAGCTTCAGACTGAAGATCTGCCTGAATGTATGATTTTGAAGTAGTTGCAGCGCCATTCGACAATTGTCCTGCGTTTGCTTCGTACCTTTTATACGGCGCATCATAATAACCGCGCTGTGCGTATAAATTGGAGGTTAAGAGAATGAAAAAAATCCATACGATATGGAAATATTTTTCTCTTTTAAAAGAAGTTGAATGTAATTGATTGTTCATAATCTGTGGTTTTAAATTAGTAAGGTAGTTCCTAAAAAAAGAACATAACGAAACTAGATTTAAAAAAGAAATTATAAAAAAGATATGTTAAAAATCAAGATTCTTAGGCTATTTAAAATACATCAAAATATTGATAATCAATATTTTAAATTTTAAATTGAAATAAAAAATCAAGAATATGTATAGATGAGAAGTTTATAAATTAAACCGATAATAAGTAAGAATGTAGAAAATTTTAGCCTTAAAATTGAGATATTCTCTTTTTTATAAGGAATTACATAAAATTATGTTCGGAAATTATTTTAAAAAAATCCTGTTTCAATAGAAACAGGATTTATATTATGAATATAATGAACCCATTGGATGTAAATGCATAAAAATTTAATTAAACACATAGAAACATAGATTTTATAATTTCGAAAAAAGTAAATCCAAAAGAAACTCGTTTCTAACACATAGTTAGCTATGTGTGTTAAACCTCCGAAAGCTTAAACGGCAAAGTCCTGATTCGTTTTCCGGTTAAATCGAAAATGGCGTTGGTTAAAGCCGGAGCAAAAGGCGGAAGTCCGGGTTCTCCAACTCCACCCGCATCTTCTTCATTATCTATAATATATACTTCTATAGGCGGAATTTCGTTAATTCTCGGTAACGGATAATCATAAAAATTATGCTGTTCTACAACGTTATCCTTAAATGTAATTTGATGCGTAGTCGCTGCACCCAATCCCATGACAATGGAACCTTCGACCTGAGCATGAATGATGTCGGGATTTACATACCAGCCACAATCCATTACAGCCCAGACTTTATCGATTTTAACCCCACCATGAAGGTTTTTAGAAACTTTGACAACATGACCAACAGTTGAGTTAAAACATTCTGTAATGGCAACACCAAAGCCTTCATTTTTTGACCTGTTTTTCCAGCCTGACACTTCTTTCATTTTGTCGATTAACTTTTGACAGCGCTCTTCCTGCAAATGTTCGCGACGGAAATCTAAGGGATCTTTTTTAGCTTCGTGTGCCATTTCATCAATAAAACTTTCATAGGCAAATCCGTTTGTAGACGCATATACTGATCGCCAGAAACTTGTGGGGATTGTGGTTTCAAAAAGAACATCACTAATGCTTAAGTTTTTAATGCTTTCGTAATACGGTTTCAAAAATCCCTCGCTGGTGCTTCGGTTGGGTTCTGTTTTTGAGCCTCCGCGCCAGTGATCATTATTTTGTCCTGCCATTCTAAATTTTAGCGCATCAATTTTTCCATCGGCAATTGTTCCTTCACAGCGGTACGAAATCCCGGGGCGAAATGGTCCTAAAGTAGCATCATCCTCACGTGTCCAGACAACCTGAACCGGGCCCCCCAATATTTTTGAAATGCCAACAGCCTCGCTTGGATAATCGATCATTGCTTTTCTTCCAAAACCGCCTCCAAGAAAAGTCATGTTCACAATCACTTTTTCTTTATCAATTTTAAATTGTTTACTTATATCGTCCTGAATCCAACCCGGAGCTTGTATGGGGCCCCAAATTTCAATCGAATCTTTTTTATAATGTGCAATGCAGTTTATCGGTTCCATAGCAACGTGTGACTGATACGGAGTTTGGTAAACTACATCTATTTTTTTAGTTGTTTTTGATAATATTTCAGTTGGATTTCCCTGCGTTTTAAGCGGCAATCCTTCCTGAGTTTTCAATAATTTATGTTGACTTTCAAAAATTTCCGGTGTACTCCAATGTTTAAAACCACTTGTATCCCACTCTACTTTTAAGGCTTTTCTTCCCTCAAGTGCTGCCCAGGTCGAATCAGCAATTACGGCAACGCCTTCACGGATGTATTCGTAATAGCCCATATTTACTTTAAAAACGCGTTTTACACCCGGAACTTTTAATGCCTTACTCGCATCAAAGCTTTTTACTTTTCCAAAATAACGAGGGTCGCGTTCTACCGAAGCAAACAGCATTCCCGGAATTCTTTTGTCTAGTCCGAAGATTAATGAACCATTGGTTTTTAATGGTGTATCGATTCTTTTTAGTGGTTTTCTAATTAATTTGTATTCGGATATCTTCTTTAGCTTTGGTTCTTTTGGTGCCGGCAATTTTGAAGCAGCTACAGCAAGTTCACCATAATGTGCTTTTTTTCCGGATGGTTTATGAATCACATGTCCGGATGCGGCATAACAATCTGCAACAGAAACATTCCATTTCGCAGCAGCGGCAGCAATTAGCATTTCTCTTGCAGTTGCACTTAATTTAAGCAGGTTTTTATAAGAAGACCGAATTGTTGAACTTCCTCCGGTAACTTGTCCGCCGTATTTTTTTTCGTTTCCGATAGCGAAAATAACGTTGATATCTTTCATATCAACTTCTAATTCTTCTGCTACAATTTGCGGAACCGAATGATACGAGCCTTGTCCCATCTCTGCCCTGTGGTTCACAATAGTTACTTTTCCGGAGGGATTGATAATAATCCACGGACATAATTCGATATCAGATTCGCTCAATTCAGAAGGTCGTACAAGCGTTGGAACGCCATCTGCAGGAAAATAAAAACCAAGACAAAGTGCAGCGCCTCCCAAACCCGTTAGTTTTAAAAAATTTCTTCTTGTAGTATCTACGTTGTTATTTTTTGTCATCAGATCATCATTAAAATTAGGGCAATACTATTTTGCAGGAGCATAAGCGCCGGTTTGAAGCCAGGTAATCCAGGCTTTTTTAAACTGGGCGTGCGTTAAAGGCGGAACTGTTCTTCCTTTTCCGGGATTCCAGCCTGCTTTTACCAATCCGTCATCTGCGTGAGCGATTAGTTTTTCCAGGTCTTTATGTCCGTTAAGTTCAGGATTTACAAGCTGTTTGGCTAATTCGTGGGCTGTTTTACCTTCAAATACCATTTTCATATCAGCAGGCGGTAAATGCCATTCCGGATTTCCGGGAGGCGTGTGTAATCCGGGACTATTTTCGGGTTGATGGCAATTGGCGCATTTCATCGCATATACGCCTTTTCCATCTTTTCCTCGTTTAGGCTGCATTGTGTGTACCACACTATTATCGCCCTGAAGCGGAATATCGTCTTTTGGATGACAATTAAGACAACGTGGACTCATCAGTACTTTATAAACTTGTTTGAATGCCGCGACAGAGGCTAAACTGTCTTTTTTTATCGGCGTAATGCCAATATATTCTTTTTCCGTTATCCGATGCATCGAAACGGTAAATGCCAGTCCAATAGTGGAAACCAGTATTATGGCTATCAATATAATTTTAGTTTTTGTCGACATAAGCTCTGTTTTATTTTCCGGATCAGATTTTATTTTTTTCCTGCATTTGTGAAGCGAGTTGTATCGCTTTGCGAATTCTCGGATAAGTTCCGCATCTGCAAATATTTCCTGCCATAGCATCATCAATATCCTGATCTGTCGGGTTTGGGTTTTCGCGAAGCAAAACAGCAGCCGACATTATTTGTCCCGAATGACAATAGCCACATTGCGGTACGTCTATTTCCTGCCAGGCTTTTTGTGCCGGATGATCATTATTTTCAGATAATCCTTCTATAGTAACTACGTTTTTACCTTCGGCACGGCTCATTTTTGTAACACACGAGCGTACAGCTTCGCCATTCAGATGGACAACGCATGCTCCACATTGTGCAACGCCACAGCCAAATTTAGTTCCCGTTAAACCAAGTGTGTCGCGTATTGCCCATAACAAAGGCATTTCGGGACTTACGTCAAGATTTTCGGTTTTGCCATTTACGGTTAATTGTATCATAATGAAGTCTGATTTTTGGATTTACAATTATTTCGGTGAGGTTCTGTATTTCTAATTTACAAAAAAAACACAAGCAATTGATTTTTAATTATTTAATTCACAAAATAGCTATTTCTTAAACTACTGTTATTCATTTGTTTGAAAACCAATTTTCTTCAGCCAATTTTGAATTTCAACCTGAATATTTTTTTCTTTTTCGCCTTCCATTACAAATAATACGCCGTCTCTTTCGATTCCGCCTTTTGTAGAAAAACCTTTTAATGTTTTACTCTTCGGGCAAAGTTCTTTTACCGTTTGAAAACTGCTGCCAATTCCATAACCCGCATTCGTATTAAACGGAATAACTGTTTTTCCTTCTAAATTATATTGTTTCAAAAAACTTTTCATGGGTGGCGGTAACTGCATTCCCCAAGTTGGAAACCCCACAAAAGCAACATCATATTTTTCAATGTTTTCGATTTTTGTTTTTAGCGGAGGAAGAAAACCAGTTTCGTTTTCATTGGCAACCTGACTCACAATTGTTTTATAATCTTCAGGATAAGGATTTTGCAATTCGAGTTCTACCAAAGATCCGCCAACATTTTTATGGATAATCGTCGCAACCGCTTTTGTGTTTTTAGTTCGTGACAAATACACGATCAAAATATTTTTGTCCATTAGGGATTCCTTTTCATCCTGAGGCTTTTCCTGTGCTTTACTGCAGCCTGAAAATAAACAAACTAGTGTCGTTATTAAAAATAAGAATACTGCTGATTTTTTCATACAGCTGATTTATTTACCCACTCTTTCCTGCAATTGCTGTGGATAACGCGCCCCAACAATTTCTATATTTTTAAGCGCTTTGTCGATATTATTTAATTCTTCTTTGCTCAAATGAATTGCTGCGCCACCAATGTTTTCTTCTAAACGATGCAGTTTTGTAGTTCCCGGAATTGGCACAATCCAGGTTTTTTGAGCCAAAAGCCAAGCCAAAGCAATTTGCGATGACGCTGCATTTTTTTCTGAGGCAATTGATTTTACTAAATCAACCAAAGTTTGGTTTGCTTTTCTGTTTTCTTCAGAAAATCTGGGTACAATGTTTCTAAAATCGGAAGCTTCAAATTTTGTTTCTTCATTTATGGCTCCGGTCAGAAACCCTTTCCCTAATGGGCTAAAAGGCACAAAACCAATTTCTAGTTCTTTCAGAGTAGGAATAATTTCTTTTTCAGGTTCACGGTAAAATAAAGAATATTCGCTTTGCAATGCTGCAACGGGCTGTACAATATGCGCTCTGCGAATGGTTTCCACACCCGCTTCCGATAGACCAAAATGTTTCACTTTTCCTTCCTGAATCAACTCTTTTACCGTTCCGGCAACTTCTTCGATAGGTACATTCGGATCGACTCTGTGCTGGTAAAACAAATCAATATAATCTGTTTTTAATCTTTTAAGCGATGCTTCAACAACAGCTTTTATTCTTGCCGGACTGCTGTCTAATCCTTTTTTAGAATCGCCATCCTGAAAACCAAATTTGGTTGCAATGACTACTTCTTTACGAAATGGCGCTAAAGCTTCGCCTACAATTTCTTCGTTTGTAAAAGGTCCGTAACATTCTGCTGTATCAAAAAAAGTTACACCCTTTTCATAAGCGGCTCTTATTAAGGTAATCGCTTCATTTTTTTCTGTTGGTTTTCCGTAACCAAAACTTAATCCCATACAACCCAGACCCAATGCAGATACTTCAAGTCCGTTATTTCCTAATATTCTCTTTTCCATTTTTTTGTCTTTAATAATTTGAATTATTTATTTCTCGTTATCTGTTTAATGTGCGCTCACTCAGCCATTTTACCATATTTGGATCTCTGTGATCAAAAAACAGACTTGCATTTGTGTCTAAAGTTTGAATAGCATTCAAATC
Source organism: Flavobacterium sp. AC274 (assembly GCF_979258275.1). Taxonomy (NCBI): domain Bacteria; kingdom Pseudomonadati; phylum Bacteroidota; class Flavobacteriia; order Flavobacteriales; family Flavobacteriaceae; genus Flavobacterium; species Flavobacterium sp. AC274. The sequence continues at coordinate 3,703,293 of NZ_OZ409852.1, forward strand.
TTCCTGAGCTAATTCAAAATCAAAAATGTTGAAATTTTCTGCCATTCTTTCTTTACGAACTGATTTCGGAATAGCAACTACACCTCTTTGGATCAGCCATCTCAAAATAACCTGTGCGGTTGATTTATTGTATTTTGCTGCAATTTTTAATAAAACTTCATTGGTAAAGATTTCATTCTTTCCTTCTGCAAAAGGTCCCCAGGATTCTATTTGTATGTTGTTTTCCTGAAGGAATTTCTGGGTTTCATTTTGTTGGTGAAAAGGATGCGTTTCGATCTGGTTTACTGCCGGAATAAAACCTGTATTGGCAACTAAATCCATAACTCTGTCAGGATGAAAATTGGAAACCCCAATTGCTTTTACTTTCCCTAACTTATATAATTCCTGCATCGCACGCCATGAACCATAAATATCGCCGTAAGGCTGATGTATGAGGTATAAATCCAGATAATCCAATTGCAATAATTCTAGTGATTTATCAAAAGCTTTTATTGTGTTTTCATATCCTGCATCGCTTACCCAGAGTTTTGTCGTAATAAAAAGTTCTTCTCTTGCTATATTACTTTTTTTAATCGCATTCCCCACAGCCTGTTCATTCATGTAAGAAGCCGCAGTATCAATTAATCGATATCCTGTTTCAATGGCATCTGTAACAGCCTGTTCGCATTCTGCCATATCCTGCATCTGAAATACTCCAAAGCCTAAAATGGGCATTTCTACTCCGTTATTTAATTTTATATTGTACATTGTAAATTGATTTTTAATACTTTATAATTCTATTATTACAAATTTCCGAAGTAAATATGAGGCCTTTGGTATACAGATTACGGAATCTTCTACCAAGATTACTGATTGAGGACAGACTAATACTAAAGCTACAATCTATTCCTTAAATTTGTACAACAAAACAATAAAAGACATGGAACAAGTATTTAACTTTGAAACCATTAGTGAGTACAATGACTTTAATAATCATGAAACCTTACATCCTTTGGTAAGCATAATCGATTTTTCGAAAGCAAAACCAAGAACTGGTTCTAAAATGAACTTTGAGGTTTACTGTATCTTTTTAAAACAAGTAAATTGCGGAGATTTAAAATACGGACGTAATTATTACGATTATCAGGAAGGAACTTTAGTGTTTGTATCACCAGGTCAGACCATTGATGTAGAAAATAAAATTGATTATTACCAGCCGGCAGGACACGGACTGGTTTTTCATCCTGATTTAATTCGTGGTACATCACTGGCAAAACTTATGAATGACTATAATTTTTTCAGTTATAATACCAGCGAAGCCCTGCATTTATCTGAAAAAGAAAGACAGCTTGTCCTGGATTGTTTTTCTAAAATTGAAATTGAATTAAAACAAGCCATCGATAAACACAGTAAAAAACTTATAGCTTCAAATATCGAATTGTTTTTGAATTATTGTGAACGCTTTTATGATCGCCAATTTATCACCAGAGATAACGCCAATAAAGGAATTGTCGAAAAATTTGAAGAATTACTAAACAGCTATTTTTCTTCGGATAAACCACATACTTTGGGTTTGCCTTCTGTGGCACATTATGCGGGCGAACTCAATTTATCACCCAATTATTTTGGTGATTTAATAAAGAAAGAAACCGGAAAATCGGCACAGGAATACATTCAAAATAAAATTATTGATGCCGCCAAAAATAAAATTTTCGATTCCTCGAAAACCATTAATGAAATTGCGTATGAATTGGGATTTAAATATCCACAGCATTTTACACGTTTTTTTAAACAGCATGTTGGCAACACGCCCAATGAATACAGAAGTTTAAATTAAAAACTTCCAAAATTAAATAATGGAACTCCTGAAATTTCCATCATCAGGAGTTTCAATTTATAAAAAAGCAATTTGTAATTCGATAAAATGAATTACTACTGACTTCTGCTTTCTTATTTATAACTGTCTGCTATTTTTTACTACTACTATTTTTATATCTTTGGTTCTGATTCCAATCTGGAAATACAGATTCTTTAGGCGTTATTATTATCCTAAATTGGAATTATTTCCGTTAAAAAAACAAAGATTTTTTCTTCAATATAATACCAACAACCGATCTGAAATTATGACTAAAAGCCTTCAGAACATTTTCTATATAATCCTATTCAGTTTCTTTGTTACCCATAATTCTCATGCACAAAAATCCAAACAAGAACTGCTTAAATTAATTGAGCAGGCAGCTTTATCTCCCGAACTAAAAGGTGATTACTTATGCCAGCTTAGTTCTTGTTATAAAAAAACTGATACCATAAAAGCGTATTCTTATGCAAATCAAGCATTAAGAATGGCTCGTAAAGAAAACGACATAAAAAGCCAAGCCATTGCTTATGAATCACTTTCAGACGTTGCCCGATTTCTGGATAATGTTTCACTGCAAATCAAATATGCCGATTCCAGTTATACTTTAGCCACAGCATCAAAAGATGCAAAGGCCATCGCATACGCCAATTATGCCATTGCCTATAAAAATGAATTTATTGGAAATAAAGAGAAATACATTGAGTACATGCTAAAGTCATTGGCCTATTTTGAAAAAAACAAAATACGATATGACAAGCTGGTAAACGGATATGAAAATCTGGGTGCTTATTATATCGATCATAACGATCTTGTATTCTCTAAAAAATACAACAAAAAGGCTTTAGATTTGGCTTACGAAAGTAAAAATCAGGTTAATATTGCCAATGGTTTAACCAGTTGGGCGCTTTTTTTGGTAAGAGACGCAGAGCAAAAAACTCCTGCCGATCCGGATTTACTCAAAACTGCAGAAAAAAATTACCTAAAAGCGATTGCTATATTCGAAAATGAAAAAAGAAAAGGAAATATTATTGGCTCTTACGGCAGAACCTGCTTAAATCTTACCAGCCTTTACTTGTATCATTTTTTGAAACCGAACCCGAAAAAACTTTAGCACATTTAAAAAAAACAGAAGCCGTTTGTCTCGAACTAAACGAGCCCATGCAACTTATGGTTATGTATGGCCAGCAAGCGCAATTTTATACGAACTTAAATGATATATCAAATATTGAAAAGGTGTTGAAAAAAGTGTCTGATATTATTGAAACACATCCAAAGATAAACCCTAGATATTTTGCCCTGCTTTATAAAAACTACATGGATCTGGCAGAGATCAAAAATGATTTTGCTTCTTATAAAAAATATTTCAATCTCTATGACAAAGCGGTTGCAGTTATGATGGAAAAAGAAAACAGAGCCAGGGATTACAACGCTTCCGTTCGTTTTGAAACGGAGAAAAAATCACAGCAAATTCAATTGCTTACAGATAATATTGAATCAAGAAAAAAGATAAATTATTTGTATACGGCGCTTGTTGTTCTGGTGTTTTTTATGCTTCTTTTTATGCTGCGTTCGTATCATTTTAGACAAAGATCTTATATAAAAACCAACCTTTTGCTCCAAAAAGCCAATGAAGAAGCTACTCTTTTATCCAAAATAAAAGAAGAAGAAGCAATGATTGCTTTACTGGAATCTGAATTAACAGAGAAAGAACTTCAAATTGCCATTCAGGAAAAAAAGTTAAATGAACAGGAAAAGATAAAACTTCAGCAGGAATTAATGACCAATAACCTGCAGTTAGAAAAGAAAAATGAGATTTTAAAAGACATTCAGAATAAATTGTCAATGATGAAATCTGAGAAATCATCAGATATAAAAACAATCTCAAAAACGATCGACAAAAGCATGGAAGTTGATGATGAATTTGAGTTATTAAAAACAAGTCTTGCCAATACTAATCCTGTCTTTTTTTCGACTTTACAGGAAAAAGCTTCGGGCACCTTAACTAAACTGGATTTTAAATATTGCGGTTACATCAAGTTAGGAATGAGTACCAAAGAAATTGCCAATCACATGAATATTGAAACACAAAGCATGCGAATGGCGCGATACCGAATTAAACAAAAATTAAATCTGGACCGCGAAACCGATTTGGACACTTATATTACTTCTGTCCAGTAAAATCAACACTTATGGCGTTTTTTTATCTGTAAAATAATTTTCTTGTAGATACAAAATAGATACTCTATTGACCGCTGTAGATGGTTAGTATATACAAGATTTTATTTTTTGATCAATACATGATTAGTTTTGAACTTGAATTTAAAACTAAAAATCATGAACAAAAAGACGCTTTCAATTATTTCGTACATTACTATTATCGGATGGGTTATTGCTTACGTAAACTACAATAAATTAACAGTTAAAGATTCTTTAACGAGATTTCATCTTAAACAAGGTTTAGGGATTGCTATTTTAGGAATTGTAATTTCTGTTGCTTTAACAATTATTGCAGCTGTAGTACCAACGTTGGCAAGCATTTTAAGTCTGGTAAATCTTGTAGTTTTAGTATTATGGATTATGGGGATCATCAATGCTAATAATGAGCAGGAAATTCCGGTTCCTGTAGTGGGAAAATTATTTACTGATAAATTTGATTTCATTAAGTAATTACTAAATGCCAGTATGAAACCTACGTCTAATACTGGCTTTATTGAATTAACACTGTATCAAAAAATCAAAATCATGAAAAAATTCTATTATTTACTGCTTGTAGTTTCATTTTCAAATTTGGCAGTCGGTCAGGTTATTGATAATAATATTCAGGGATATTATCAGGCAAAATCGGATTCTAATATGTATTCTTTTTTTGAATTTGATGGCAACGGAAAAGTAAATATTACAGGAATCGGAACTGGTGATTATTTTACCAAAGGCGATTCGCTGATTGTATATCCTGATAAAAGCATTTTTAAATTTAAAATAAAAAACAACACCCTTGTTGGAGCTTCAAACTGGGTCGAAAATGAAACATGGATTCGAAAAGATACCATTGTAGCAAATAATCGAAAAAATGAAGCTTTGTCTAAAAAGAAAGCCGCTTTGTTACATGAATATTATAAGATATCCAGCGAAAAAATGGCAATCGAAATGATGATGGACGACAATGCAGCCAAAGCAAAAAAAGAAAAAATAAGCAAACTTTGCAATGAGGGGTTAAGTAAAGCCTGTATGGATTATTTTGGAATCCTGCTTATCGAAGATCAGGGCATGGATGCTTTGTTAAATCCTGAAAAAAATACAAAACCAAAAAAACTGAATCCTGAAATTGTTTCCCTTGGAAATAAAATAATTTCGCAGGAGGAACCTGAAGGTTATACTCTTCTGGGAACTTATTACTATATCTTAGGTCAAAAGGAAAAAGCTGTAGAACAATGGAATAAAGGCGTTGATAAAGGAAGCCAGAAGTCTGCAATGGCTTTAATTCAAATTGAAATGGAATAAATACAGAATTAACATGATAACTTTAATTACCGCTTTATTGCTTGTATTAACTCGTTGGGTATAATACCTTAAAAATTTAATTAAACACATAAAAACATAGATTTTATAATTTTGAAAAAAGTAAATCAAAAAGAAACTCGTTTCTCATACATAGCTATGATTGTTAATGCAAGTGAAACGCCTTTTGAGTTCAATAATACTATGTTTCTATGTGTTAAAAAATAATTACAATCATATTGCTATCAGTAATAAAATTTATTGTGAATCATTATTAAGTATACGCCATATAAAAGAGAAATAATTATAAAAAAAGAAAATGAAAATGAAAATGAAAACAAAAAATATACTGATAGCATTTTTACTTTTAATCGTTTTGCAATCGTGCAAAATGGAAAATACACCAGAAGAATATTTCGATATATCTGCCTTAAACACAAATTTATTTATGGAATTTGGTTCTAAGGATTTTGAGACAATGCAACAAAACAAAAACGCCAATCAGCTTATTGCTTTTGACGAAAAAGGAACGTTTCCGGCAAAATCTTATGAAGATCATATTTTGAGATTCAAGGTTGCCTACCTCAATCAATCTATAAAAAAGATCGAAGACCTAAAACCTACAGACGAAACCAAACCCATGATTGATGCTTCGCTTGATCTTTTTAATTTCGTGAAGAACAAATATGAAAATGATTATGTAAAAATTGCCCGTTTAATGGATAAAAAAGCACCAAAAGAAACGGTAGACAAAGCAATTGCTGACATGGAGGCTAACACATTTCCTGTTTTTGAAGCAAAATATAAAAAACTATGGGATCTTGCTTTGCCTTACGCAAAAGAGCACGGAATTGATGTGAAGACGTTTTAATTTTTTGAATTTTGTTTTTTAGATAGCCCATTTCGAGAGAAATGGGCTTTTTTGTTTGTTTTTTAATTTTTAAAAAAACTTTTTATCCCTTAATTAAAAGTCTTTCAGGTAATTACAAACAATTAAAAATGATTATATTTATTTCTTAATCTACATTAATCGACGCCCCGCTCCTGCCTAAGTAAATTTGTATCAGAAATCAAAACAAATAAATAATCATTAATTCTAAAACGAAAAAAAGATGAGCACATTTACAGTAAAAGACGGAACAGAGATTTATTACAAAGATTGGGGAAATGGACAACCAATTGTTTTTCACCATGGCTGGCCTTTATCAAGCGATGATTGGGATGCCCAAATGATGTTTTTCCTTAAACAGGGATATCGCGTAATTGCACACGATCGCCGCGGACATGGCCGTTCTGGTCAAAGTTCTGAAGGAAACAATATGGAAACATACGCATCTGATATCGCTGAATTGACCGCAGCTCTTGATTTAAAAAATGCTATTCACGTTGGTCACTCAACCGGTGGCGGTGAAGTAATAAGATATGCTGCAAAATACGGAAAAGAACGTGTTGCAAAAGCAGTAATAATTAGTGCCGTAACACCAATAATGATACAATCTGAAACAAATCCGGAAGGTGTTCCATTGTCTGTTTTTGATGAAATAAGACAAGGCACAGGATTTAACAGAGCGCAATATTTTTATGATTTTCCGATACCTTTTTACGGCTGGAACCGCGAAGGAAAACAGGTTCAGGAAGGTATTAAACACAATTGGTGGCGTCAGGGAATGATGGGTTCTGTATTGGCACATTATGAAGGCATAAAAGCTTTCTCTGAATCAGATTTTACAGAAGATCTTAAAAGCTTAGATATTCCTGTTTTGGTTTTGCACGGAGAAGACGATCAGATCGTGCCTTTTAATCAGGCACCAAGAGCGGCTAAACTTTTGAAAAACGGAAAACTAATTTCGTATCCGGGATTTCCTCACGGTATGCCAACTACAGAAGCAGAAACCATTAATAAGGATATTCTTGAATTTATCAAATTATAAGAAATCATAATATAAACCGAGTATAGAAGCCTTCAAAATCAACTGATTTGAAGGCTTTTACTTTTTGCTTAAATTAATAAAATTCTGGTTTATCGAAAAAATTTTGAAATCAAATCCATATGGAATATATTAAGAAATTGTAAATTTTCTAATTTTATTCTGCTTCTTTTTATTCTTTTATTCTATATTTGTTGTTTAACTTTACGACCTCTTCCTTAAACAAAATTATAATTTCGGGTTTTGCCCGCTTTTTTTTCTAAAATTTATTTTTAGTTACAGGCAGTTTAATATAATAAAAATGAAGAAAGATTTAAGGATATTATTGGTCGATGATCATAGCGTAGTTCGACACGGAGTTTCAGTATTATTGAAAAAAGCTTTCGACGGCGTAACTGTAACGCATGCTGATAGTTTTGAAGATTTACTCACTAAATTGAGTGAAAAACAGGATTTACTTTTTCTGGATATAAACCTTCCAGGAGGAAACAGCACCAAAATGGTTGAAGAAATCAGATCCAGCCACCCAAATTTGTTGATAATGATGTTTTCGGCTTATGACGAGTCCCGTTATGCCTTACGTTACATACATGCAGGTGCAAATGGTTTTTTAAATAAATACAGCAAAGACGAAGAGATTATTAAAGCCGTAAAATCGCTTCTTGAAACCGGAAAATACGTAAGTGATGTCGTTAAGGAAATAATCCTGGAGAATGCTTTATTAAAAAAACCAATCAACCCTTTAGAAAAACTATCCGACAGAGAAATTGAAGTGGCCGAACTTTTGGTAAACGGAGACGGAAACCTGGAAATTTCGAATAAATTAAACATTCAAATGTCTACCGTAAGTACTTTTAAAACGCGAATTTTTGATAAACTCGGCATCAATAATATCGTAAAACTGATTGAAATTTTGAATGTGTATAAAAATTAATTTTTCTTTTAATTTTAAACATAATTACTTCCCCCTTTTTTCCTTTTCCAAAATCTGAAAATTCAGTGTTTTTTCAGTTTAGTCTCTCAAATTTTTTCTCGAAAAAATCTTACTTCTTCCTTCATTTTTATTTTTGAAGTTTCTTCTGTTTGTACTGTATTCACGGTGTTTTCTTACCAAATGTTTTGAAATTTTTCTCACTTCAAAAGAAATTATTACTACTTAACTTATAGAATAAAATCCTGGAACGATTGTAGAATTAATTCTACAGCATGTTTAAAATTTTGCTACAAATTTCTAAGCATTTAAAGGTGACTTTTGCACGCTCTTTTATTTTAAAAATATACTAAACTATTTTATTAAAAAGTAAAACAGAGTGAGCATTATAGTTGCTCGATATTATATAATTAGGGCAGTTCCAAACCAAACCAAAAACTATTTATATATAATTATCGAATTAATAAACCGTAAGTAATAAAATTACGTATTTGATTGAAAATACAAAAGCGCTTAAAAATTAATACTAAGAATTCGTATGCAAAATAAATACTTTTTGAAAGCTTACTTTTTACTTTTTATTCTTTTCATTTCTTTTGGGGCAATTGCTCAGGATAGCCGCTATGCAGGAATTGAAATTGGAAGTAAGGGAATCAAAATTTCGATAATCGATGTAAATAATATTAAAAAAGGAGACTACGATATATTGGGATACTGGACAGAAAATGTTGGTATTGCCCGAAGCATCGCCATTGATGGCAATCTTGCTATAGAGGACATAGAAAGGGCCGGATCTGTGGTTTTGGAAAATCTTCTGAAAATTAAAAGTAAATACGGTGTTACTGATGAAAATATTTATGTTGTAGCTTCTTCCGGAGTTGCACTCGCCGCTAATAAGCAAACCTTAATTGATAAAATAAAAGCAGTAACGAACAAAGATCTTGATTTTATTACTGCCGAGACAGAAGGCAAAATGCTTTTAAAAGGTTCTATTCCTCCCTCTGATTATCAGGATGCTATTGTTCTGGATATAGGCGGAGGTAATACAAAAGGCGGATATGTCGATGTACTTAACGGCAACAAATTTGAGTTTTTTCCTTTAAAATTAGATTACGGTACTATCACTCTTACAGAAGCAATTAATAAAACGATTGTAATTCCGAGAGAAACAAATGACATGCAGGTATACAAAGAAAAATCATTTGAATACTCGCCTGTTTTGAGAGAAAAATTAGGGAAATGCTTAAAACTAAACCAATATCACTTCAAAAAAAGAAGATATACCTGTCTGGAGGAGCAATTTGGGCATTTGTAACTTTATACTACAATACTAATAGCGACGATCATTTTCTGCCGTTAAAAATGGAAGACATTGTAAATTATGATGCTATTTTGAAAAACAACTTTGTTAAGTACGAAAATTTAGCCAAAACCAGCAGAGAAGCAGATAAGGTCATAAACACGTACAGCCAGAAACATTTAATTTCAGGAAACAATATTTTAATTGCCTGCCTGGAAAGTATTCCTGATTTGAAATCAAAGAAAATCTATTTTGCCAAAGAAGGACAAATTGCATGGCTGGTTTCTTATGTTGTAGACCGTTCAAAAAAATAAAAAATAATTTCTAGTCTCATAAAAACAGCTTTCAAAAAATAAATTTAATCTCTGTTTAATTGTCTTCAAACTATTAGACGCTATTAACAAATACAAACAATAATTTAAAACAATTTAATATGTCAGATTTTTTACAACAATTTGGGGATGAAGTTAAAAAAAACATTCCAGGTTATATTGCAGTTGCAGTAACCGAAATTAAAAGTGGTATTTCTTATTTTAGTGACTCTGCTGTTGCTAGTTTCGATCCTGAGTTGGCTTCGGCTTTTAACTTAGAAGTAGTAAAAGCAAAATTAAATGCCATTAGTGCTTTAGGATTAAACCAGGGAATTGATGATATCATGATTTCATTAACAAATCAAATTCACATTATTGATATTTCAGAAAACAACGAATATTTTATTTATTTGGCTGTAGATTCAAGTAAAGCAAATTTAGGAATGACTAAAGCTCTTTTGAATAAATTTAAAAAAGATATTACTGAAAAAATGTAATCGATTTTAAATCAGAAATCTCCATAAAATCGTTTTCTGTTAAAGCTGATTTTTATTTGTTATGTGAAAATCCGGATATAAATCAAAATATAAAAGCTCGTTGAAAGGTAATTTCTACGAGCTTTTTTTATAATGACTGTATAAAAATTTAACCGCAAGGTGCGCAAGGTTTTACGCAATGATCGCTAATTTATTTCTCGCAAAGTCGCAGTCACAAAGTTTTTCTTTTTTTAAGTTTTTCTTTGCGACTCTGAGACTTTGCGAGATTAAATAAAAATAGCTTTGCGAACTTTGCGGTTATTTTTAAACTACTTAGCAGTAGTCGTAAAAAGCGAGTTGACAATTTTCTTCTTGATGGTTTCACTTTCTTTTGTTACAATAAAAACCAAACGGTAAGCCAAAAGAAAACCTACAAATCCTAAACAGGTTAAAAATACCCAATTGACTTTATATCCATAATCAGTTACAATTGTCATACCTGTTTTTGTGCTTAAAATATGGGCAACACTATAACTCATTGTAAAAGCAGCCATAAATTTACCTTCCTGTTTTTTAAGAGATCTGTTTTTTACAAATGAATTTGCAAAAGGGAAAGTAAGCATAATTCCGATAGTCATAAAAACCATCATTGCTATCAGGGCAAAAATGCTGTGTTCGATTAACAAAAACAAGTAACTCACCGCCATAGCCAGTACGCCATACGACACCATTAAAAGTTTATTGATGTTTTTAGATTCTACATAACTTACAATAGAAAGTTCAAAAAGTAATATTAATACACCGTTTAGTGCTAAAAACAAACCACTTTCTACACTTGTAAAATTGAATACTTCCTTGTAATAAAGAGAAAGAGTTGTAAACATTTGAAAAAACAAAATACCTGTTATTAAGGTAACAACCAGATGAATCAAAAAAGGTTTGTCCTGCAAAATCGAATTTCCTTCTTTTAAATATTTGAAACTATTAAGTTTAAAAGGCAATTTTTTCTCTTTTACATAAATAGCAAATAACAAAATACTCAAAATACAGGTTAAGCCGTCAATGTAAAATAAAAAAGTGTAGTCTAAAACAGTGATAATGATTCCGCCAATCAGCGGGCCAAACATAAAACCCAGATTTACCGAAGATCGAATTAACGATAAGGCTTTTGTTCTTTCGTTTTTGGTCGCATAAGTATCCAGTGAAACCAACATTGCCGGTCGATACATATCTGAAACTGTGGTTAGTAACAAAACCCCGAAGCAAAAACTGTAAAAAGTTGTTAAAAACTGAAGCAAAATAAAGATAAGTCCGCTTGTGAATAAGCTAAAAACCATGACTTTATAAAAACCAATTTTATCAGATAATTTACCGCTAATCCAGGTTCCGATAAAAGAACCTACACCAAAAAACACCATCACCCATCCGATCTGACCGTAGGTAAAATGAAGTTGTTCCATCATGTATTTAGAAAGAAACGGTACAACCATCGCACCTATTCTGTTAATAAAAGTTGTAATGGCTAAAACTTTAACCTCTACAGAAAACTGACTGAAATTTTTTAAATAATTCTTAAGTAATGTTGTAATCATAAAATATAGGTTTGGGTAATAAGTAATAATAGATTTTATAGGCAGGCTATTTCAGGAAAACTCTTTTATTGTTCATACGATAATTTCATTTCGTAATAATAATAGTTAGAGATAAAATTTTTCCGGACAAAACCAAAACTCTCATAAAGCTGGTGTGCAGCATAATTTTCAGTGTCCGTATTTAAGGAAATATGATCAACTTTTGTTTTTTTAGCATAATCAATACATTTCATTATAATTTCTTTACCAATATATTTTCTTCTAAAATCTGGTTTGACATATAAATATGAAATATGCCAATTGTATTTTATTTTAGAAAGTGGGTTTACTTTATAATAAAGTACTATAAATGCTACAGGAATATCATCTTCTTTTTTGACAAAAACTTTAGCTTTATTCCGGTCTAATTTATACTTAATAAATAGCACGGCATTTTCTAAATTTAACAGTTTTTCATCTATTAATTTTGACTCAAAAATGATGTCTTTTACGGACTCAAAATTATTGGAATCTATTTCTAAAATCTCATGCAAATTCACCATAACAAAAGTTTAAGAAAAATCTAGCAAAAACCCTCATTTACAATGAATTATTAAGTAATTTATCTTGTATTTTTAAAGCCATAAATGTACTTTTTTTTAATGGAAAAATCATCATTTTTTAACCTAAAATAGCATGTTTTTTTCAGAATATTTTGCCTGTTTTTTTCAGAAGATTTTGTGTGTTTTTTAATCGTAAGAAAATGGAAATAAAAGGCAAAAAAAACGTCTCAAATTCTATTTTTGAGACGTTTTTCTAAGAGTTTATTTTTTCTCTTCATTGTTCAGTTTATCATCTAATTCAGGTTCTTCTTTACCTTTAAATTTTTTAGTGTCAACATCATAATTTTCATCGTTTGTCAGAACTTCATCATGTTCTTTATATTGATGTTTTCTGGTGTCACTTCGATTGTCAAATCCACTTTTATCAGAGTGATTTGAATTTTGATTATTCGTTTTCATATCTCGTAAATTTTAATTTTCCTAAAATTACTTGATATAGAGTTATTTATCTTTATACAATCCTTGCTAAAACTTATAAAAATAGCACTAAAAATAAAGACGAAACCAATCTTTTAATTGCCTAATTTTGAATCGGAAGAAAAACAAACATCAAATTCAAAATCGAAATTGGTGAATAATAAACATGTCATTCTTACAATTTCACACAAAAAATATTTTCATATAAATGGTTACTGATTATAAAAAAATTGATTTGTTTGGAAAAACCCTAATGCAAAAAGTTGCAATAAAAACGCCATTTCAATTTGATTTTCCTGTTTCAGATTACGCTTGTTTTTTATTTTCTCTTGAAGGTGATATTCAATTTCATGTAGATGAAGAACAAATTGATATCCCCAGAAATTATTCGGTACTTTTAAATTGCTTAAATACAGGAAAAAAGATAACCAATTCAAATTCAAACAGTTCCAATGAAATTGTTGTTATTAGTTTTCATTCTGATATTTTAAAAAAAATCTATGATCGGGAACTTCCTTTCCTGCTTCAAAAACCAAAAAATAACGTTACAAATCAGTCAAACGAAAAAATAAATAATGACTTTTTGATTCGGAAATATATTGAAGGACTTTTATTTTATTTCGAAAATCCATCTTTGGTAAATGATGAAATTCTGATTTTAAAATTAAAGGAAATCATACTTTTATTATCGCAGACGCAAAATGCAGAAACGATACAGGTAATATTGTCCCAGCTTTTTTCGCCAACTATTTATACTTTTAAACAAATTATAGAAGCCAATTTATTTTTGCAGGTTAGTATTGAAGATTTGGCACAGAAAACCAATCTTAGTATTTCTTCCTTTAAAAGAGAGTTTACAAAATTGTACAACGCTTCTCCGGCCAATTATATCAAGACAAAAAGGCTTGAAAATGCAGCCGAACTTCTTTCGTTTTCTGATAAACGCATAACCGATATTGCTTTTGATTGCGGTTTTAATGATCTGGCGAATTTCACCAAAAGTTTTCACGACAAATACAAAATGACACCTACAAATTATCGATTGAATTTAAATAACAAGCAATAGACAAAAGTTTATTTCAGTTGAACCGAATTGCCAAATAATTGAACTTTTTTACAAAATCATTCCACTTTTTGTATTGCAAATTTGCATTGTCAATAATGACATAGAATTTTTAAATATAATTAAGATGGGACTATCAAATTTAGGGATTTTTCACACCCTTATTGGTGTTGCTGCAATTGTGGCCGCACTTATATCATTCATAAAATATGGCAAAATAGATTTAAGCAAACTTACGGGAAAGATCTATTTTTATACCACTTTGATTACTTCATTAACTGCTTTGGGTTTATCAAAACATGGTGGTTTTAACCCGGGTCATGTTTTGTCGTTACTTGTTGTAATTTTAATTTTGGCGGCCTATTTTCTTTATTCCCGAAAAAAGGAAAGCGGCAGAGCACGCTATTTTGAAAACTTCGCCCTTTCTTTTAGTTTTTTACTGTCTATGCTGCCTACGGTCAATGAAACGTTTACCCGTATTCCGGTTGGGCATCCTTTGGCAAAAGACATCAATGATCCTTTGATAGGTAAAACATTACTACTTCTTTTGATATTATTTATTGCAGGATCTGTCTATCAATTTATTATTCAAAAGAAAACGAATAAAGCCATTACCAAATTATAATCATCTCATAAACTGTAAATTATATAATTACATAGTATAATAACTGTAAAATACAGCAGGGCATCTTTCCTAATTTTATAAAAGGAAAAAGAAGTTCTCTTATCCGTAAACTGTAACTACAAATAATTTAAAAAATTATATTATGAATTTAGATGAATTAGAAAACAACCGTCAGGACGACCAGAATTTTCAAGATGATAAAATAAATAAGGGAATGGAAATTGAATCTCCTTCAACAGATCATTCCATAACAGAATATGCAGAGCCGGATTACGGAAATGATTTAAGTACCGAAGAAATAAATCAAGAGAATCCTCAGGAATTTGATAACGAAGAACCTGAAGAGGAATTTGATGATGAAACGCCAGATGAATTAGATGAAGACGATGAGGAATTTACCGATCCTAATCGAAACGAATAACGTAAAACCGTCTGTAAATCAGGCGGTTTTTTTTGTGACTGTTTCTGTTTTCTTCGAAAATTCCCCAGCACTTTTGTACTGGTAATCTTTTGCTTAAATTTGCCAACTGCCAACGTCGTAAAAAAATAAACTTATAGATTATTTTTTCTAATAAAAGGCAGTAAAATCAAGTGAAAAAAGAGGACGTGGATAAAATCGAAAATGAAGAAAGAAGCTGGACTTTTTGTCCGGAATGTCAGGGACGAGGCAAAAAAAGTCAAAGACTTAGTAAAAAAGTACGACTACTTTATCAAACAGCACTAGAGCAATTTGAAAAAACAAACGGTCAAGGAACTGCTCCTATTCGTCCTAAAGCGCATTTATATACCTGTTTAAATTGTTCGGGATCCGGATTGCTTTCTTCTGTTACTCCTCCGGTTGCAGATAAAGAAAACTATCCTCATGTTGCTATTATTGGCGGCGGAATTGGCGGCGTTGCTCTGGCTGTAGCCTGCCTGCACCGGGGAATTCCTTTTACGCTTTATGAGCGCGACAGCAACTTCAATGCCCGATCTCAGGGTTACGGACTTACATTACAACAAGCTAGTAAAGCAATTGAAGGATTGGGTATTTTCTCGTTGAAAGATGGCGTGATTTCTACAAAACATCTGGTTCACACTACAGAAGGAAAAGTAATTGGCGAATGGGGAATTAGAAAATGGATAGATCCAGATGCAAAAACGGCTCCCAAACGCACCAATATTCATATTGCACGACAATCTTTGCGTTTGGCGCTACTGGAGCAATTAGGCGGACATGATGCTGTACATTGGGGACATCAATTAATAAATTTTAAAGAATCCAGTGATAAAAGCGTTGAGCTTAATTTTCAGGTAGATGGCGAAATAAAAACCGCCAAAGCAGATCTTGTAGTTGGAGCCGATGGAATTCGAAGTTCTGTTCGCAGGTTATTGATTGGCGAAGATGGTACTCCTTTGCGTTATCTTGGTTGTATTGTAATATTGGGGATTTGCCCTTTAAGTTCTCTAAAAGGTGTAAACAGTTCTTTATTAGACTCTGCTACGGTATTTCAGACCGCTAATGGAAATGAGCGAATTTACATCATGCCTTATACAGCAGATTCTGTGATGTGGCAGCTTAGTTTTCCAATGACAGAAGATGAGGCTAAGGCTTTAAGCGATCAGGGGCCTCAGGCACTTAAGGAAGAAGCCTGCCGCAGAACGCAATGGCACGACCCTATTCCGCAAATTATGACGGCAACATTAGCAGAACAGATTTCCGGTTATCCTGTGTATGACAGGGAATTACTCAAAAAGGAATTATTAGAAAAAGGGGAACAAATAACGTTAATTGGAGATGCCGCTCACCCAATGAGTCCATTTAAAGGGCAAGGTGCAAATCAGGCGTTGCTGGATGCACTTACATTGGCTCGGGGAATCTCAAAAGGATGTAATCCCAGGTCTCAATGGCGAAAAGTGGGAATAAGAAAAAGTGTTTTAAATGAATTTGAATCGGCCATGTTAGAACGAAGTGCTACTAAAGTAAAAGATTCTGCCGAAGCCGCTCAATTTCTCCATTCTGAAATTGTACTTTATGAAGGCGATGAACCTAGAGGACGCTGTTTAAAGAAAAAAACAGTGAAGAATAGTTACTAATTTCTGATCTTTGTAATTGATTATTAAATGTTTGATTAAAATAAACGTAACAAATAATAGACAAGCGATGAAATTTAACTATGCCGATTTTGAAGTAGTAAAGAATATTGCCCTGACATTTCCTAATACCGAAGAAAGTGTTTCGCATGAAGGAACTCCATCTGTAAAAGTACGGGGAAAATTAATGTGCCGACTTCATGACAGCGGAGAATTTATTCCGATAAGGCTTGATTTTGACATACGCGATAAGTATTTAGACAGTCATCCTGAAATTTTTCACTTACCGGATCATTTTAAAGCTTATCCTTACATCTGCATGTGGATACACAACTACAACAGAAAATTGCTGACTGAAATACTTGAATTGAGCTGGAAAGGACTTTCTACAAAAAAACAAGTGAAAGAATATGAGGAAAGAAATAAGTAATGAAGCAATCCTTTATAAGCTCTTCTTACTAGTTCACAAAATAAAAAAATCCTATTTCATAAGAAACAGGATTTTGATTTTATGTTCAATTCCATCTTAATGGTAAGCTGAAAACTATATATATCGGTTGATAATATTTTCGAAAAGTTCTTGTTTTCCGCTCTGCAATTCGAGTTCACCATTTTCAATGGCAATATCGTACAAATCTTTAAAATTTAATTTTCCTTCTTCAAATTCTTTTCCTTTTCCGCTGTCAAAAGAACTGTAACGCTGTTGTCGTAAACTCTCATAAGGAGAAGATGTTATAATTTTATCTGCAGCAAGCAAAGCTCTGGCAAAAACATCGGCTCCGCCAATATGTGCCAGGAAAATATCTTCTACATCTGTTGAATTCCTTCTTATTTTAGCATCAAAATTTACTCCGCCACCCTGCAGACCGCCTGCTTTTAAGAAAACCAGCATAGCTTCTGTAACTTCTTGTATATTATTTGGAAATTGTGCTGTGTCCCAACCATTTTGGTAATCTCCCCTATTGGCATCAATACTGCCCAACATACCTGACATTGCTGCTACCTGCAACTCATGCTGAAAAGTATGTTGTGCCAATGTTGCATGGTTGACTTCGACATTTATTTTGAAATCTTTATCCAGACCATATTCTCGTAAAAAACCAATTGCAGTTGCACAGTCAAAATCATATTGATGCTTAGAAGGCTCCATTGGTTTTGGCTCGATTAAAAAGTTTCCTTTAAAACCCTGTTGTCTCGCATAATCTCTTGCTTTGGATAAAAATTCTCCCATATGATCCAGTTCGCGTTTCATATCGGTATTAAGTAAACTTAGATATCCTTCACGTGCTCCCCAAAAAACATAATTTTCACCATCTAAAGCAATTGTAGCATCCAGAGCTAATTTTACCTGAGCAGCTGCTCTTGCAACAACCTTAAAATCAGGATTTGTTGCGGCTCCGTTCATGTATCGCGGATTAGAAGAGCAATTGGCTGTTCCCCATAAAACTTTGATTCCGGAAGCTGCTTTCTTTTCTTTTAAATAATCAGTCATTGTTAGTAATCGCAACTCTGATTGTGTGAAATTTTGTCCTTCCTGTACCAAATCATAATCGTGAAAACAGAAATAATCAAAACCCATTTTACTTATAAATTCAAATGCTGCATCTGCCCTGTTCTTTGCCGCCTGAATGGGTTCTCTGAATTCATTCCACGAAAAATTGTGAGTGGCCTGCCCAAAAAGATCTGCGCCGTTTCCTCCAAAGCTATGCCAATACGCAACTGCAAATTTAAAATGTTCCCGCATTGTTTTGCCTGCCACAATTTGCTCTGGATTATAATATCTAAATGCCAAAGGATTATCTGAATCCTTTCCTTCAAAATTAATTTGGCCAATTCCTTTGTAATATTCTTTGTCCCCTAAAACTATCATCTCCCGTCTCTTTTATAATTTTAAAACAATTTATCGTAATAATTGGGCAAATGTATAGTCAAAATGACTATTTGATAAGCCAAAATTCTTTCAAAAATTTAACTTTAACACATATTTGCTGGTATTTCGCTTTAATAATTCAATCGGATATCAAAATTACATCACTTCATTATTCTGTTTTATAAACCGAAAACCCCTTTTACCAATTTAGTAAAAGGGGGTTCTTTTTAATCTAAAACCTAATATGTTGATTAATTCTTAATGAATTTCTGTGTGTATTTTGCTTTGTCTGTTACGATATTGATGATGTACATTCCTTTTACAAAATCACTTACGTCAATTTGGTTATTGCTAGCTTTTGTCATGATTGATTTTCCTGAAATGTCATAAACTGTTACGCTCAAAACTTCATCTTCTGTTATAATATTCAGAATATCAGAAACGGGATTTGGATAAATGCCTAATTCCAATTTTTTAAAATCACCGATTCCTAAATTAATTGTCGAATTAACTTTTATCGATTTTTCAACTATTTTACCATTAGAATTGAAACTTATTACAACTGTTGTTTCTCCGGAAATTTTAGGTGTCAATAGTAACTCATCGCTTGTATTTATTTCTGCTGAAACAATAGCTGTGTTACTATTCGATTTTACTGTTTTTACAATAGCTTCAGACAAATTATCTGCATCTGAAACAACTGTTTTTAAATTAATTATTGTCGGGTCACTTATTGAAACTTCTGAAGGTAAAGCAGTACTCACGATTGGTGCATCATTATCAGGAAAAACCGCTACGGCAGGAAACCAATAATAATCATCCAAAGTTTTAGTGTTGATTAAACTTCCTGTAATATCAAAAGTATGAATCCAGTTTTTTTGAAAATGTGCTCCAAATCCGTTTTCTGTTGTATTTAAAATTAACTGACCAGAAACCGGATCAATACGCAATGCTGCACCATAAGGAATTTGCTTGTAAGTTGCTGTTTGCCCCGGAATTGACGCGAAATTTTCATTGAATGTTTTTTCCGTTACGTCAAATTTCACGATTTGTGTTCCCGAAGTAAAACCATTAATAGAATTAATCCAATACAAAGCATTTTGCTGGTTGCTGTAAGTAAAACTTCCTGCATTCCATACTCCCCAGGCTCCTATATATTTAGTGGTTGGAATTGTATATGGCGTTGTTGTAAAAGTCAGCTCATCAATATTGATTAATTTTTGATCCTGAATTCCCCAAATGCTTCCGTCTTTGACCTGAGCAATAGAATGAAAGGAACCCGAAATTGTTTTTATTACTGCGTTAGTATTTGGATCGATTACTAAAATTCCTGTATTTTGCTTTACGGCAAAGGTATATTGAGAAGTACGAATCATAATTCCTATCTGTCCACCACCTGTACCTGTTATCAAACTTCCTACTTTCATGTTGGCAATATCAAACAGATAAATTCCATTTGATGCACCAATATAGCCTGTTGTTTCATTAACCCCCACAAAAGAACGTCCGTCACCGCCAATAACATCAAATCCGGCAATTTTTTTCATCGTTTTTGCATCGGCAACAACCAACCTTCCTCCTGGAGTATAATTAGTATCTCCGGCATCTTTGGCTTGTTTTGAAATGAAATAAAATTTATCTCCATAAATTGTTCCATACTGGGTTGTTGCACCAAAAGCCTGGCTATTATTAGCACTACTATAAACCCTGTAATTAACAGTACCATCATTATTTATAAAATTTACAGATCCGTTGGTATGACCAAACCACTCCTCGTTGACCATAAAAAATCCGTTGGTATAATCTGTTGATGTTACTTGTGCGTTTGTAAGAAATGCAAAAAACAACATTAGTAAAAAGTAGTTTTTCTTCATATTATATTTAATTTAAAATTCTATTAATTAAGGTATAAATCATAAGCTCCGGCGACTTCTGTAGAAACTTCTCCCAGCCAGCCAGCTTCCTGATTAACTGCTGTATAAACTTTGATGAAATCTATACCAGGAAGTTTTACATAATTTCCGTTTTTATCTACAGCCCAGGAAATGTCGATATTAGAGGCTTCATCGTTATTTGGGGCATTATCTGCATAGCCAAAATCAAGAGATTTGCCCATCCAATCATTTTCCGTACCGCTTTGCTCGTAAAAATTGTCTTCGATTTTTGTCCCTTTAAGGCTATATGATACATCAGAAATCCATAATGGATAATAACTTTGATTGTGAAATGTATTTTGTGTTTTGTATCCGGAGTTGCCTAAATTATCCTGCCATTTGATATACTCTACATCGGCTTGCCAAAATTCACCTCCGGCAACAGGAGCTTTATTAGCGTCTGTTTTAAAGTAGGTTATGGTATAATTTTTTACAGTTGTATTTTTAAAATATTCACTTCCTGCTATTTCGTACCATTCGTTTTCATCGGGTTTTCCGTTTTTATTTTTGTCGTAGGCGACTAAAATAATTCCGGGTTCGCAAGATCCTGAACGGGTTTCGCTGGCATCATTTCCCCAAAAAGCATTTCCTAAAATCTTAAAATCACGACCATTCATATTCGGAATCGTATGATCGAAACCAAATACAACATAACCACCAAAACCGCCTAGTGAAATCATGGTAGAATTTGACCCGACAAGTGATTTTTTTGCTGCGCTGATAAGATTGCTTTCTGTATTTCCGGTCACATATTCCGGAATTTCGTTTGTAAACTGACCTATTGCCGGACGAAAATCAAATACATTGGATATGTATTTGCTATAATTTCCTGTCTCTTTTGTGACATTAATAATAGATTGATATGTTTTTACAACTCCGTTTGTTTCTACTTTTAAAGTCAGCGGATAATTTTTTAAATACGGACTGATAAAATCCAGCTCTGCATTCTGAGAAATTACAGAGTCATTGATACTCCACGTAAATTGTGAGTTTTCGGGCAAGTCTGTAATAATATTCAGAACTTTAAAACGGTCTATTGTATATGATTCTTTAAGTATTTCTGTCGGATTTTCATTTCCTAAATCTTCTTCTCTATCAGTTCCACACGCTGTAAATCCAAGTAAGAGAATCAACAGCAGCGCGATTTTTATCATTTTAAAATGAATTTTTCCATTTTCATAAAATTTAGAATTACTATTCTCCTTCATAATTTTGGTACACTAGTTTTAGTAGATGTAAGGGCAATTTTTTTAATATTTTTTTGATGTGTTGTATTATAAAAAAAGTCTCCATTTCAAAATTTGAAATGGGACTTTTTATTTATTCCTGATGCTTAAAAATGTAGACCGATCATAAAACGAATCTGTTAAAACAAACTGCTTAAATTAATCTACACGTTTTACAGAAAGCTTGTCTAAACAGAAATAAGCCGCTGTATTCATTCCGTAAAGA
The DNA here is from genome assembly GCF_979258275.1 of Flavobacterium sp. AC274. NCBI lineage: Bacteria > Pseudomonadati > Bacteroidota > Flavobacteriia > Flavobacteriales > Flavobacteriaceae > Flavobacterium > Flavobacterium sp. AC274. Next base: position 3,725,202 of record NZ_OZ409852.1, read on the forward strand.
GGATCTGAATCTGTTGAAGCCATTTGAAAAACAAGGTATTGAACGTCTCCTAAAGCCTGAAGTTTGCTGGCTGCAACAGTAATCCAACCAGTAGGCATAACCAAAGATGATCCTGTATAATCTGCCAGACTCTGAGTTACCGGATTTGTAATTACTCCATTTTCATCAACACCATAAATCAATAATTCAAAATGATCTCCGGAAGCAAAAGGCTGAGCAAATCCATCGCCATACAAACAGCCGTAATAGGGCCATGGATGCATATTGATTTTTAAACCTTCAACAGTATATATTCCTGTATTTCCAATTTTAATCCAGTTAGAAAAACCGCTTTCGCTAAAGGTGCTTCCTTCAGGGTTTTGAGGATCTAAATAACTCGACCAATAAGCTACAATATAAGGATCTCCCGAAGTTCCCGGTGTTCCCGGTGCAGTTGAAGAAGAAGTTCCAAAACCGCTTCCTGCCATAGTTCCCCATTGATGAGGCACCCAGCCATCTGATCCGCCCGAACCTGAACCAGAGCCATAATTTGTAATATCATTTACATTTGATACAATAAAACCATCCCAATAATTATAACCCGAAGATGTCGCAGTGTGCGAAAATGTAAAAATATCTACACTTAGGTTCGTGTTAGAAACATAAGTGTTTTGCCAGTACTTTCCTCCTGTTGTTGTAATACCGCTGCTTAATAAAGCACTAGTAAGATTAAGAGTCGTCGTGGTTCCTATTGAAGGATCTGTAACAGCGATTTTTGCTGTTTTTGATGACGTTTTTACTGCCGAATTACTTTCGCTGCCTAAAACATCATCGTCGCTACTACAGGACGAAAATCCCAACATCAAACCGAATGTCAAAAAATAAACTACTTTTTTCATGATTTATAAAATTTATGGATTAATATTCATTCTTAATTATCTCAAATTCAACAGTATTAATAATTACTTCTTTGGAAAATTTAAATCCGATACTTCCTGAAAAACGCTCGTTAATAAATCTGCAGCTCCCAATGTTGTAAATGTTGGCACATATACTTTTACAAAATCAACTCCCGGTAAATGCACTTTTTTTCCATCCTTATCAACTGCCCAGCTGATGTCTATTGATGGATCTTTAATACCACCGTAACCCCATTCAAAAGTTCCAACGTTATAAGCTGTACCGGCACCATCACTTACATCTTTTACCGGTATAGCTACTTTTGTTCCTTTTAAAGTATAAGTATCTGCTGCCCATACCGGATAATAATTAACTCGTCTGCGATTATTGGTTTTCGTAATTGTACCAGATCCGTTTTGGTTGTCTGTCCACGGAAGATAGGATGTATCATACTGCCAGGTTGCTGTTCCGGTTACCGGGCTCGCCGTGGCATCAGGTTTATGATAAGTTAATTCGTAATTTTTAACTGTTGTAGCTTTATAATATTCGCTTCCTGCTATTTCATACCATTCGTTTTCATCAGCAATTCCGTTTTTATTTGCATCATAAGCTACGGCTATACTTACGGGAGAATATTTAATCGAAGTAGTTCCTGTTGCCATCTGAACAGTAAAATCACGTTTATCATAAGCGTTAACAACTGTGTGGTCAAACGCTGTAATAATATATCCTCCAAATGTTCCCAAATAAACAGAACCGCCTTCTTTTATAGTTGCCTGAGTTTGCTGAAAAGCTTCTTCTTTTGTAGTGTAACTCGCTACACTAAAGCTTGGTGCTGGTAAAAAATCTACAAGTGTTAATGCTTTTGCTGTATATGATTTTCCGGTTTCTGAAACCGTAACTTTAGTGGAAGCCTGCTTTACAATTTTGTCTACTGTTACCGTAAGATCTAACACATAATCACCTGCTTTTGGTGTAATAAATAATAAAGTTTTGCTGTCGCCGATGACAGAATCTTTTGCAACACCATCTTTATCAGAAACTTTTACTGACCATTGGTATTTGGCAGTTTTTCCGTCACCATTTTCGATTACTACTTCCGGAGTTATTTCTGTAACATTATATTGTTCTATTGCAAAATCTGAAGCTAATTTTATAGTAATTGTTGGGTCTTTAACAGGTTCTTCAATAACTTCTTCCGGCTTTGGATCGTCATTGCTGCACGCGTAAAAACAAACAAAAGCGATTAGAAATAAACTATACTTTAAATACTTTTTCATGGTCTTACTTATTTGCTTTTTTAGATTGTATTTTTTTAATATATGAAGGTCTCCTGCTCCTGCAAATACAGTCGCCATTGAAGATTGCTGCTGGCAAAGTCCCATTGGTTCACTCACACAGTTAACTACTTTAATAAAATTGATTCCCGGAAGATTGGCTTTATTTCCGTCTTTATCTACTGCCCAGTCAATATCAATATTCGGGTTAATTGCATTTGCATATCCCCATTCCGGAGGAGTAGAATTCCACAAAGTAGTCTGACCTGCACGTGCGGTTTCAAAATCTACATCTAGTTTCAGGCCTTCATAAGTAACTGTAGTTTGTGTTGCCCATAAAGGGTAAAATTCCTTTTTAGCTCTTGGTCTAGCCAAATAGTAGGTTTCTTCCTGATTGTTTTCGCAAAAAACATGTTCATAATCTAAGAAAAGAGCACTCGATGTTACCAAAGGTTCTCCTGCAGCTTTTTTATGGTAGGTAACTTTAAAATTCTTAATTGTATTGGCTTTCGAGTGCTGGCTTCCAATAATTTCATACCATTCGTCTGCATCGGGTTTTCCGTTTTTATTTTTATCATAAGCCACATAAATCAATCCCGGTGCCGGCGGATTTGCTTTAGATGATGTTGGATTTGATACATCTCCTCCATATATTCTAAAATCTTCGGTTCCTGCCACATTAACAACAGTATGGTCAAAACCAACAATTATAGAACCTCCAAAACCTCCCAAATCTAATGGGTAACCTACACTGGTTTCGTTGATTCTGCCCAAAGCCGTTTTCATTACGTCTTCTTTAGAATTGCCATCTTTATACAAATCGTTGGCGAACATGCCTGGTGCGGGATCAAAATCAAAAATGCTTGTTATGTAAGGATTGTAATTTGAAGTTTCGTTTGTAACGGTTACAGTTGTCGTTTTGCTTCCTTTTTTTCTGCCGCTGTAACATTCAGAGTAAATTCATAAGAACCTGCATAAATCGCTGTGAATCTTAAATCTTTTGAGTTTCCAACAATAGAATCTGTTACTTGGTTAACAGGATTTTTTGTCATGATCCACTCGTATTTAGCAGTACTTCCGGCATCAGAAGCTGCAATATCTAAAACCGTAAATGTTGGAATTTCATATTTTTCCTGAAGCGTAATTTCAATTACATTGGCATTTTCATCCGGTTTATCGTTATCACTGCTGCATCCGATAAACGCAAATGCGAAGACAAGCAATAAAAAATGGGTAACATTTTTTTCATAATTTCTGATATAATAATTTTGGTTCTGATACTGTTTGATTTATCGTGTAGGGATATTTTCTCCTAAAAGATGAAGATCCGTTGCACCCATTATTTCTGTTGAAGTTTCTCCCAGCCATCCCGCTTGTTGGTTAAGACCGTTGTAAACTTTTACGAAGTCAATTCCGGGAAGTTCTGCTTTCTTTCCGCTTTTATCTATGGCCCAGTTAATGTCTATTCCTGAATCATCATCGGCATTTGGTGCGTTATCTGCGTAACCGTATAAAAAAGCATACTGAACAAAATAACTTCCGGTTCCGCTTTCATCTACAGCATTATCGGGTAATCGCGTTCCTTTAAAAGTGATTGTTTCCTGATCTTTAAGCCATTTCGGCCAATAATCCAATGAATGATTGTAAGCATTGTTTTGTGCCAAATAACCATTCTTACCCTGATTATCTGTCCAATAAATGTATTCCATATCTGTAAAAAGTACGGTTCCGGTTCCGCCTCCCGGAACAGGTGTTTTGTTTGGATCCGGTCTGTGATAGGTTAATTCATAATTATGAATTGTTTTAGCCATTTTATGTCCGCCACCTTCAATTTCAAACCATTCATCATCCGGAAGTCCGTTTTTATTTTTGTCGTAAGAAACCATAATAACGCCCGCTTCACTGCTTCCGCCACGTAATTCTGCATTCAGATTCGGATTGGCATCTGCCCAAAAAGCATTGCCCAGAACTCTAAAATCACGCTTTCCTTTAAGGTTTACAATTGTGTGATCAAACCCAAAAACAATAAAACCGCCAAATGCGCCAAGCGAAATAAGATCTCCGTTTTTCTTTGCCAGATACGAATTGGCTCTGCTTAATATTCTCTCCGTCGTGTCGCCATCATTTGCCACAGGAAGATCATTGACAAATTGTCCCGGAGCCGGTTTAAATTCGAATACTTTTGCGATGTAGTTTTTTAATTCTTTAGCTTCTGCACTTACAAAAACCTTAACTGTTTCTGTTTTTGTATTTCCTTTGTCATTGATGGTAACTATAAATTCATAAGTCCCAACTTCTGTTGCTGCAAATAATGCTTCTTTTGAGCTATTATTAGTCAAAGAGTAATTTTCTGAAGAAACATTTACTGCCGTCCAACTGTAAGTAGCATCTGCGCCAACACTTACTTTTGAACTTAAAGACACTATCGCAAAACGCGATGCATTATATTCATTGTTTTCAACTTGTTCTTTATCTGGCTGTGTGTTATCGCTGTCAGAACAATTGGTTAAGATTACTGTTGCAAAGAAAAAAGCAGTAATAACTTTAAATGTTTTAAAGATCTGTAATACATGTTTCTGGTTTTATTTTTTGGTTATAAAAGCGATATGTGCGGGAATATTTCCTGCTGTAGTTTTCCATTTTAATTTTCCTTCGGGGGTAAAACAGTAGATATATCCTGTTACTACATAATTTTGGGCATCGGTGATGTAGATTTCTTTGGTTTCGGGATTTACCTGGAGTCCATAGGGAATCATGATTTGCTTATCTGTGCCATCGGTAATAATTTTATCGGTAATAATTTTCTTGGTTTTGGTGTCTAATATCCCGTAAGTAATTTTGTTGCTATTGGTGAGGTAACTCCACTGAACGCTGTAGAAATAAAGTAAATCGTCGACAAGGCACATTCCTAAAACCGGAAGATCCAACTGCATTTTTTTCTCATCGATCTGGGTATCTATTACAAAAAGATTGGATGGCGTATTGTAATAATCCCCTCTTGAACTCACATAAATATCTCCTCTGCTGTCTATTTGCATACCGTAGAGATTAATACCTACGTCTATTTTCTTTATTTCGGTAAAAGTTTCAAGATCGATTACAGAAACTGTTCTGTCGTAGTTAGGAACTCTATAGCCTCCGGAATTAGCAACATAAAGTTTACCGTTATGCACCACCATTTGTTCGGGCTGGTATCCTACTGTAACTTTTCTTTTAATTTCTAATGATGTGGTATCAATTTCGGCAACAAAACCAATTTCTGCATTAGGGTCAATAGCAACTGGACCTGAATAGGAACTCACGTATGCTTTATCTTTATAAAAAGTTACATAACGGCAATTGGGAATATCAATTTTCCTGATGCGTTTTGCCGTCCATTTATCTATGACTTCTACTTTATTAGAAACATTTATTACCGCGTAAACCTTGTTGCCATAAATTTGAATATCATTTCCAACATCGCCTAATTCTTTTACGACTGTCGGGTTGCGTTCTGAGTAAATATCGGTTGTATAGTTTCCTGTTCTGTAATTAAAAACATCTATACTTGCCCGGTTCATTCCCATATTTCCCTCGTTTAGAAGATAAAAACCTTCTATATTGCCATCACTTCTGGGTGCAGCAACACTTACATCCGAAGATGGAAAAATGGTTTCTTCTTCTCTACACGAAACAAAAGCAAGGGCTATAAATAAAGGGAGTACTAATTTTGCGGTTATCTTTTTCATAGCTCAATACTGATTATAAATTTTAGTGTACGACCCGGCATCGGATAATTGTAAATCACTTCATATTGCTGATTGAGTGCATTATTGAGTTCTACCGTTCCTTTTAATTTGTAATTATGAATTGCAAATGCTTTTTGTACCGATAGATCATGTGTGTACCAAGGCTGTACTTCGTTGATTCTGATGTTGTTTACATTGCCATTATATCGCTTTCCGACGTAGATAAAACTATAGTTGAAATTCCACGATTCATAATTGGCATTTAGTATTCCAGACCCGCTATGCCAGGGTGTGTACGGAATCTGATCGCCGTAAGAAGACAATTCCAAGCCTCCAAATTTGGTATAATCGCGACTTTCAGAATACGTATAAGTTAGATTTGCAACAAGGTTCAATTTATTAATATGCATCCCCATATTAATAACAGATTCTATTCCGTGGCCTTTTACCTGCCCCATGTTGGTCATCATCCATCGGAACAAATTTCCTGTTGGAGCGGCGATTATTTTGTCTTTTGTATTGGTGTAATATCCATCGACCTGAATAGAAAATTTGTCAAAAAAGCTTTCCTTAACAGGTAAATTATAAGTAAACCCAACATCATACTGGTTCATATATTCAGGTCTTAAAGTACTTGAACCAACCATTGTATAATATAAATCATTAAAAGTGGGCATTCTGAAAATGCGTTTTGCAAATGCTCTAAGATTAAAATCGTAAGCTGCAAAAGGTGTATATCCGAGAAATAATGCCGGAGTAAACTCTGTTTTATCAGGCGCTTTTGCATTGTATCGAACCTCTTCATGCACGTGTGTACCAACAACGCTTCCTAAAGCTTTAAATTTGCCTACCCTGTAAGAACTTGCGAGAGAAAACAATGCTGTATAACGCTGTGGATAAGAAAACAAAGTTTTAATTCCTTTTCTGGTTGCATTTAATCTGTTGTATTGAAAATCTGTAGAAAGCGAAATATCCCAGGTTGGCAAAATACTGTACATATTTACGGCCGAGAAGTAATATTCCTGCTGGTAATAACTATCGTCTGACTGCGCTCCTTCGGTTACGGTTTCACCAAGCACATTTGTAGTATCTCTGGCCACGTAATGTGTATAATCGTAGGCATATTTTGCCTTTGCCTGAAATTTATATTTATTGGTAAAGTCTTTTATAAATGTTCCTTGCGAGAAAAAATTCTTGTCGTATTGCCTAAAACCGTCTGAGAATTTATTTTCGACAATAGCGCCGGGAGCTCCTCTGTCAGAATCATAATAATATACTTTTGCATCCCACGAACCATTTTTTATTTTTCCATAAAGACCGGATTCAAATCTTAGTGCTTCTATATCGCTGTTGTGTCGGGTTGCAGTGGTGTCATAAGCCACAGTTCCGTCCAGATTATTTCTTTTGTACCTGAATTTATATTGCCCATTCGATTTTATGTATTCAGAACTTACACTCAGGCTAACTTTGTCACTCAACTTTTGTTCCCATCTAAAAGACGGATCAAAATAATTGATAGACATTGTTTTGAAACGCACTAATACATTTGTTTTTTTAGCCTCTAAAAAAACAGGTCTTTTTGTTCTTAAATAAATAGTTGAAGCGGCCGCAAAGTCTTTTGCAGACTGAAATATTTCACTTTTTTGCCCGTTATACATGGTTAGGGATTCCATGTCGTCTAGCGAGTATTTTCCCAGATCTGTAACTCCGTTTTGGGCATTGCCTAATTGAATCCCATCGTAAAAAACACCCACATGATGTGTACCCATGTTGCGTACATCAACGGTTTTTAGTCCGCCAAGACCGCCATAATCTTTAATTTGAGTTCCGGCAAAATAACGAAGTGCATCTGCAACATTATGACTGGCGAGATTTTCAAGCAATACTCCCGAAAGGTTTTGTACAGGAATTACTTCCTGATAGGGTTTTCCTTTTAAAATTACTTCTTTTAAAACGCGCAAGCTATCATTAGATACTTGAGAATGAAGTACAACAGGAGATAACAGAACAATGAATAAAAGTATTTTTTTTGTATTATACATCACTTATTTAATTAAATAAACTTCGGGATGTAATAATCAAAAAAGCAATAAGAAAGAATCCCGCCATAAAATGACAGGTCCGTTTATTGTTGTTCAACTTTATTCCACGAAAGTCTTAAACTATGTGATTGTGGCAGGTCTCCTGACTTGTTCCATCTTTAAACAGCCTTCTCATCCCGAGATCGGGACAATGGCATTGGTAACGTTTAAAGACTTATACAGAACTTACAGTAGCGGGTCTGTTCAGGATTTACACCTGATTCCCTTTTAACTATTTTTTTCTAAGAAAAATAGACCAAAATCTGGCGCAAAGATATAACTATCTTTATAAAAATAAGTATGAATGTATTAATTTACATTTTGTCCTACATATTGGCAAAACTGAATATTTTATCAAGTTCGATAATTGAAGTGCCTTTAGGCAGCACTGTTGGTGCCTTTGCTAATTTCTTGGCCAGCAAATCAGTTGGCAGGGGTTTGAACTTTTTAAATAAGCCAATTGAGTTAACTGCTTTTAATATTTTTGCCATGGCATATTCTCCAAAACGATCAGAATTTGCCCTTAAAAGCAATCCTGGCCTAAAAATAATATACTGTTGGAAATTGAGCTCTGCAATGCTGTCTTCGAGTTCTCCTTTTATCTTCGAATAAAAAACTTTACTCTTTGAAGTAGCTCCGTAAGCAGATAACAAAACAAAAGAGGAAACGCCATTTTCTCTGGCTAATTTTGCAAATGTTGCAGGAATATCAAAATCTATTTTCTTTTGATTTTCCTTTGATCCTGCTGCTTTGAGCGTCGTTCCTAAACACGAAAAAATGACATCGCCTACAATCAAATCTTTATAATTGTCTATGTTGGAGAAATCAACAATTTCTTCTACGAGTTTTGGATGCTTTTTACCTGTTGCTCTTCTTACAAAAATGGTAACAGATTCGTAATTTTTATCTGCCAAAAGTTCATCAACCAGAAATTCTCCCGTTGAGCCTGTTGCACCAATAACTAATGCTTTCATAATTTTAATTTTTTAAATAATAATTTCTAATACAATATTAAGGCAGACTAATAAATTTCGTCAATACTAAAATCAACAGTATAAAGTTTCATTGGTTGCGCCTTTCCCCTTAAAAGTATTTCTCCCTGATGCATATAAGTTACAGGTAAATCTTTTGGCAGAGCTTCTTTTATGGCCTCAGAAATAACAAAATCATGATTAAAATCATTGCATTTGCATTGAATTCTTGACGTTGTATTAAGAAGATCTCCATGATAAACAATTTCTTTTTTTACTTTTCCTACCCAGGTTGTTACAGCATTTCCAATGTGCATTCCGGCCTTAAACTTCGGAATCCTATTATAAGTTTTTAAATAATATTCATTTCTGTTTTTAATACATTGTTTAAGAAGATAAAAGCAATACAAACACCGCTGGTCTTTTAAACCCGTTGCTGTTTTCCAGGTCAGAATAATTTCGTCTCCGGCATATTGATAAACCTCTGCACGTGAAGCCAAAATGGCATCGGTAAAATCGTTGAACAAATCCTGAAGTAATTTGCTATACAGAATATCTCCCAACTCTTCTGCCATTGTGGTGGATGATTTGACATCGACAAACATAAAAATTCGCTCTTCCTGCATCGGACGATGATATCGACCTGTAAAATAATTAGAAAAAAATCGGTTGCTTAACAAACTGCTAATTTCTAAAAACAAAATCAGGAAAATTGATGCACCAAGCGAAAAGATAAAATCTTCAAAAAGACGATTATTAATGTATTTACTTAAAGCTTCCTGATAGGTAAGATGACCCAAAATCTCTGCAAAAACAATCACGAAAAAAAGCAAAAACAATAGTATACAGAAACTATAAATAAGTGCTTTTAAAATCATACTTCCCAAAAAGGAATAGTTATTTAGATGAGTAAGTGTCTTCTCAAAAATAATTACAATAAAACCAATAGAAATTCCAATAATGGTACCGGGCAAAAGTTTTAGATATTGATAATCTGCTCCGGCATTACTAACTGCGGTATAAAGCAAACCCATTGCTCCACCAGCAACAATTGCTTTAAAAATGAGACTGTATTTTTCATAAAAAGGTATCTTAGGCAATTCCATATAACTAGATATTGATGAATTTCAAGGCACTTTTCCTTTATCTTTTAGAAATTTTAAACTTCTTCATAAATAAAAAATACTATTCTAATCAAAAGTAATACAGAATGTTAAGTTTAAAAAATTAATCAATAACAATATCCGGATTAAATTTCAAACCTAAATAAAGCAAATTTCAACGTTAATAAACGGTAACAAAACTGTCTCTGTTACCGCTTTTATTCAGATTTAAATTGTTGCCGGCTCTTTATAAGTTTTCCAATCTATATAACCGTGATTTCCTAATCCATAATGCAAATCACGATTTGGCGGCGTTAATTCCCAGTTGTTTTCCAAACGTTCTACTAAATCCGGATTAGAGATAAACGGTTCTCCAAATCCCGCAATATCAATTGTTCCCGCATCGATAAGCTCCTCAGATTTTTCTCTGGTCATTCCGCCGGCAAGAATAATTAAACCATCATACCAGGAACGAAAACGCTCTATAAAACCCTCTGGCAATGCATGGCTTCCTTTAGATTGCTGATCCATTAAATGGATGTAAACTATATTTCTTTTCTTTAATTCTTTGGCTAAATATTGATACGTTGCTTCTATTTCATCATAATGAGGCAAATCTCCCAAACCTCCGTATGGCGTTAATCTGATGCCTGTCTTTTCATTTCCAATAGCTTTGATAGTGGCATCAATAATTTCTAATAAAAATCTGGAACGATTTTCAATGCTTCCTCCATATTCATCTGTGCGGTTGTTTACAAAAGGATTTAAAAATTGCTCTACCAAATAACCATTTGCGCCATGAATTTCTACACCATCAAATCCTGCTTCAACTGCATTTTTTGCAGCATTTACAAAATCGTTTACAACATCTTTTACTTCGTTTGACGAAAGTGCTTTGGGCTTTGATGCTGCTACAAAACCTTCAATACCATTTTCGTTATATCCCCAGGCCGAAGTATTTTTTGCCTGAATATCTGATGGACCAACGGGCGCGATTCCGTTTGGTTGATTTGAAGTGTGAGAAACCCTGCCCACGTGCCACAATTGAGAAAATATAATGCTTCCTTTTTTATGTACCGCATTGGTTACTTTTTTCCAGCCTTCAATTTGTTGTGGTGTATACAATCCCGGAATGTAAAGTACTCCTTTTGCTGTTGCAGAAATTGCTGTTCCTTCTGTTACAATCAATCCTGCTCCTGCGCGTTGCTTGTAGTAGAGAACATTATTTTCGTTGGGAATACCATCTTCATTTCTTGCTCTTGTCATTGGTGCCATTGCAATACGATTTTTTAATTCTAAAGAGCCAATCTGTGCCGGCTTAAATATATCTGTTTTCATATTCAATTTTAATTTGAAATCTATTATTGTATTTTTTTAATGATTTGATAGTGAAGAAAAAGCTGTTTCTTCACTATCAAATCTCTTGAAATTATTTTTTAATCAACCAGCTTTCAACAGCTCTTGAAAAATCTGCTACATCAATAGGATGTCTGCTTGTGATAATGTTTCCGTCAGTTACAACGGTTTCTTCTAAAACGATTCCGCCCGCATTTTTTAAATCTGACTGAATGTTCCAGTAACCTGTTAATTTTCTTCCTTTCAAAATATCAGCAGATGCCAATACTACCGGAGCGTGACAAATAGCTGCAATTAATTTTCCTGATTTATTAAAATCCTGAATAAATTTTATCACATCTTTATCATAGCGAAGATTATCCGGATTCCAGGCTCCACCGGGAATAAATACAGCATCATAATCACTTACTTTAATCTGATCTGCCGTGCGGTCAAATTTTATCCAGCCCACTGGCTGTAAGTACTGAATAGCCATTACATGTGTTTTTGACATTTCAGGAAATGCAAGCCCGTATCTTTCAGGAGCCGGATTGAATTTTGGAGAAATAATCTCTACCTCTGCTCCCAATTCTTTAAAATACCAAACTGGACCTGTCAATTCAATTTCCTCAAAACCGTCTGCTACAAGAACAGCTATTTTTTTCCTTTAAGAACCGTTTTGTCTTTTACAGGAGTAAAAAGAAAGCTTTTAAGGCTTCGTTTCCTGGTGCATTCAATAATTTTGTTACGGGCATATTTACCACTGCCGATTGAGTAGATAATTGATTTACAACTTCTAACTCATTAGAATAATTTGTTTTCATTTCTTTAGTTTTTACTGTTACCTGAGCTTCTGCGTTTGATAGTGCAAATAGACTTACTATACTTGCTACAATGATTTGTTTACTTGTTTTCATTTTTCTTTAGATTTAATTGTTACTTGTTCTGTTTAAAATTGTTATTCACGAATAAGCGGTGCAAATTCGATAAGGTTGTGAATTCCGTCCTGAAAAGGCTGCTTTTTTATACTCGTATTGAGATAATCAAGTACAGGTTGAATGGGCGGAAAATTGAGATGATACTGAAAAGCTTCATTACTTCTAAATTTTTCAAAAGTCACAAACTGGGTTTTATCATTATCTAACTGAGATAACTGATAAGTTACTACGCCCGGTTCGCTTCGAAATTCTGGCATTGCAATGTGATAAACAGCTTTGAAGTTTTCCTCTGTGCCTGCCTTTGCATCCACAAAAAGCATAATGGTTAATTGCTTATCTTCTGCTTTGCTGGCTCTTCGCCATTCTTGCTTAGAAATAGGTTCTAAATCTTTTACGCTGATTACCTTTTCAGGCTTTGCTAATGCAGAGTTTTCTAATTGTATTACTGCTTTTGACTCTGAATTTTTCCTGAATTTATTCAGTTTGTTTTGATTTGTCCAACGCTCGAATAACCAAATAACTGATTGATTATCTTGTTCAAAATAAGCTTCTGCCATAATATTACTATCATCTGAAAGCGATTTTAGAACATAGTCTCTTATAGCTTTTTCAAATTTTTGCAGATATTCCTTCTTTACCTCGTAACGAGTAATTTTAGCCACTATAACACTTTCTTCAGGTTTAGTTGAAGTTTGTGCGCTTGCAAACGCACTTGCTAACATAAACAACGTTGTAAAAATTACTAACGCTCTTTGAGAAATAGAGAGATTTGTTTTTGCTGTCATAATTTTAAATGTTTAAGGATTATTATTTTTAAAGATTACTTGCTGATAATGATCTTAATTATAAACCAAAATTACTACCACAATCAGCCTCGCGCCAATGAGGCAAATCACTAAAAATGTGTGATCGAAATCACTTTCAATAATTTCAGATTAATGATTTTTCTTTTTGAAAATAAAAACGCCCAAATAATGAAACAGTAAACCCACAGCCCATGCTGAAGTTTGCCATAATGGCTATAAATAAGTTCTGTTTGTAAAAAACCATATTGCCCAAATGATCGGAATCGTTAATACAAATACCAATAAGTGAATTCTAAAACCTTTTGTTGGATTGATTTGAGCAACTGTGTGCCCGTTTGCTAAATTTTTCATGATGTTTAATTTAATAGTTGATTATTTTATTTAAGCTTTTTTCCTAATTGTTCTACTTTTTTCAACCACTTATTTCTTTGGTTTTCTGTTGATTTTCTCATAAAACCAAAAGTTGAAAATTTGACAGGATCAAATCCCACGTAGCCAAAAACAATGTCTTTGAGAATTTGATATTGTGATGCACGATAAATGAGGTAAAACCACCATTTTGGTGTGTCCATCGTAACGAGGAGTCTTAAGCTTTTTCCTTTTAAGAGTTTTTCGGGAAATATTTTTCCTGAGTGATGTTTGAATGCGAAGTCCGGAAGTAGAATTCTGTCTATAAATCCTTTGGTAATAGCGGGCATGAAACCCCACCAGTTTGGATAAGACAAAACAACGTGATCTGCCCACAAGATAAGTTCCTGTGATTGGATTAAATCTTTTTCGAGTTCTAAAGTTTCTCCGTTTTTATATCCGTCAGAAAGATTTACATCAAAATTTAATTTAGAGATATAAATCGTTTTACAGTTTGCTCCTGTAGTTTCTACTCCTTTTCTGTAAGCGTCTAATAATGCATTACAAAAAGAATTTTCAGAAGGATGCCCTAGTATAAGTAAGATATTCGTTTTCATTGCAGTTTCATTTAATTTGACACTGCAAAGATTTTAAATAATCAAAAGGTACTCCTGACACAAATGTGTCAAAAACTATTTATGGGCTAATTTTTGACGAATTCTTGTAAGTGACTGTCTTTCAATTCCCAAAAAACTGCAAAGATGAGATACGGATATTCTGTTAAACAAATCTGAATGGCATTTTATAAAATCGAGATAACGCTCTTCGGCAGTTTGAAATATGAAACTTTCAATACGAGCCTGCTGACGTTTTAAAATTTCTTCGGCAACTAATCTTCCATATTTTTCAAAGCCCGATAAGTTTTCATAGATCCATTGCAAATTTTCATATGAAATGCAGACCATAGTGGTTGGTTCTAAGCATTGAATCGAATATTTACTTGGCTGTTGTGTTATAAAAGCAGGATAATGCGTTGCGTAATCACCTTTGGCATAAAAACCTACGGTGATTTCATTTCCATCATTGTCGATAAAAGAAGAGCGCACTAAGCCATTGGCAATAAAACCAATTGCTTTTTGAACTTTGTTGATAGGAACAAAAAAATCTTTTTTATTTAATTCTTCAATTGTAAGTTTTGAAGCAAACAGAAAAAGCTCATCATCAGTAATATCAGGACAAATTTCCTTAACTGATTTTAAAAGTATTTCTGCTCCTGATTCCATTTGATGATTTATTTTAGATCAAAAAATTATCTACGAATGTTGGTATAATCGACTTAATGTTTCGCGGCTTACTCCCAGATATTCAGCAATTAATTTTTTTGGGATTTTTTGCAACAGACTTGGATATGATTTGGCAAACTCTTCATAACGCTGTTGCGGATTACTGGATAAAAGCAATTTAATTCTTTGTTGTAAAGCAACATATCCATTGGTGAGTTTTATTCTGAAAAAATGTTCCATCTGATGAAGATCAGCTGCTAATTTTTCTCTTGAGTCGAGTGTTAAACAAATCACTTCGCCTTCTTCAAGACATTCAATGTACATTTCTGCTTTTTGCTGTTTAAAAAAAGCATAATAATCAGACATCCACCAGTTTTCCTGAGCAAACTGAACAATATATTCCTTGCCCTGATTATCCAGATAAAAAACTTTATAGATACCGGATATGGCTAAAAAATCATATTTCACCTCATCTCCTTCATGAATTAAATATTGGTGTTTACGTACTTTTTTTACAGAAAAAAAGATTTGATATATTCAAATTCTTCATCGGTAATTGGTGTTATTGCTTCTATATGTTTACGTAAATGCTCCATAATTTTGATAAGTTCCTTAACAAAAATAAAGAAAATTAGCTTATAACTATGTAGACATACAGCCATTACTTTTAAAAATTAAAATGAATTAAGAAATTTTCAAAATAAAAAAACTCCATACTAAATGGAGTTTTTTATAAAACTTAAATCTGTTTTGTTTCAATTAGCAAAAAATGCTATTTTTTAGGGGTTTCTCTGTCTCCCGGAGCTGGATCTCCGTCTTCATTACCTTCATTGCTTCGAGTTGTGCCTCTTGTTCCGGAATTTAATGATGTGCTGTCTCCTGCTTTTATAGCATCAGAATCTGTTGTTGTAGAAGTTCCTGAAGCAGAATTTGTTTTACAAGAAAAAGTGAGTGCCATTAAAAGAACAAACACTAATAATTTGAATTTGAATATAGTTTTCATAATGTAATTTTTTAAATTTATATAAAGCTTTCTCAAATTTACTTAGATGTAAGTTTTATTTGTTTCAATATTTTAACTTTTTGTTACACAATTAAATACAAATCAACATATTACATATTTTATTTAATTATGTAAATTGGTAATAGTAAAAAGAAATAAAAATGGATAAGATAGAAAATAGCAATTTTAAAAGACTTGTTGGTATATGGAAAACCAGTGGAAATATAAAATCAGGTCATGAAAATCTGGAATTAAACGGTATTGACAGTTACGAATTAATACTTGATGGAAATTATATTTTGCATAAAGCAAAAGTAAAAATGGGGAACGATATTAGTGAAACATTTGAAATCTTTAAGTTACAAAACTCAATGGATAAGGCTAAAACACAATATTTTGATTCAAAAGGTGAAGATGGAATAATGACAAGTTCGTTAGTAAAAAATGAATTTAATATCGAAGGAAAAAATTTGAAGTTTACAGGAAACATTAATGATCAAAGCACTTTAATAACAGGTAATTGGTACGCTCAGACTCAAGATGGAAACTGGAATGACTTTATTGAACTGAAACTAGAAAAGCAAAAAAGTAAATAGACTGTAGATCAAAACAGGTATTTTTACTTTAGATCAAAAGCATCAAATAGCTTATTTTTGAAATTACTAAAAATTAAACAACCAAACTTCAAAACATAAACCACCAAAAAACCATGCCCTGGACTATTCTTGAAAAATTATGGGAACGTACTTTGCATCCCTCCGGCCATACTTCTGCAAACACTGCCCAAACCTGGGACAGTGAAATTAAAACTTTATATCAATTGGGTATTAGTATAGAAGATGTTTTGCAGTTTTTGTATTTTGAAAAACCTGATTTTGAAACCTTTAGAATCTGGGTTACGAATAGGTTAAAAAATGAAAATACTAATATTGAAGATTTTGAAGATAAAGTGCTTTCAGAACAAGATCTTCAATTTTGGAATAAAAATGGTTATGTGATTGTAAAAAATGCTATTTCAAAACAAGATTGTAAAGATACCCAACAAGCTATTTGGGATTTCTTAAAAATGGATCCCAATGATAAACAAAGCTGGTATAAAAGACATGAGGATCAAAAAGGATTAATGCTTAATTTTTCGAATCATGAAACTTTAAACAAAAACAGATTTTCTCCAAGAATAAAAAAGCTTATGAGCAGCTTTATAAGACAACCAAAATATACAAAACGATAGATAAAGTAAGTTTTAATCCTCCCGAAACCGAAGATTTTCGTTTTTTAGGAAGTCCGCTTCATTGGGATACCAGCTTAAAACAGCCCATAAAATTTGGATTGCAGGGACTACTCTATCTTAGTGATTGCGGTATTAATGATGGTGCTTTTCATTGTGTTCCGGGATTTCATAATATTATAAATGATTGGCTAAATGATCTCCTGCCAAATGAAAATCCAAGAGAAAAAGCTTTAACCTTAAAAGCTGAACCGATAATTGGCGAGGCTGGTGATTTTATAATCTGGAATAATGCGCTGCCACATTGTGCAACGCCAAACAAGGGAGAAAACCCAAGAATGGTTCAGTATCTAACGTATTTACAAGATGATTATGATACTTATGGAGAATGGCTGTAGCTATTTCAAAAGTTTACTTATTTCCGCACAAATAAAGAATAACAAACTACATCTTTTAATTAAAAAACAAAATGACATTTTAAACAAAGTAAAATGACATTTTGAACAAACTCATTGCTTTAACTTACCGATAACTTTGCCTTATAATAATCAACTAAATATTATAAGAAATGGAAAGTAATAATTATCAGGGAGCAATGCAAAATCCGGTTGGTTCTGGATTTAATGCACAATCAACAACAAATGATGTAATAAAAGGAATTGATCTTACAGGCAAAATTGCTATTGTAACCGGCGGAAATACAGGCATTGGTTTAGAAACTGCCAAAACTCTTGCCTTTGCCGGAGCAACAGTAATAGTTCCTGCCAGAGATATTGAAAAAGCAAAAAAGAATTTACAGAATATACCCAATATAGAATTGGCAGAAATGGATTTAATGAACCCTGATTCTATAGATGCATTTGCACAAAAGTTTTTGCAGTCAGAAAGACCTTTGCATTTACTTATTAATAATGCAGGCATTATGTGGGTTCCTTTTCGAAGAGACAATCGTGGTATCGAATCGCAATTGGCTACAAATTATTTAGCTCAGTTTCAGCTTACAGCGAGATTGTGGCCTGCATTAAAAAAAGCAAATTCTGCACGGGTAATAAATGTATCATCGCAAGGACATCAATTTGCTCCTTTTAATTTTGATGATCCTAATTTTCTACACAGGGAATATGAAACTTTACAGGCATACGGACAATCAAAAACAGCCTGCAATTTATTTGCTCTTGAGTTGGATACTCGTGGTAAAGAATTTGGCGTAAGGTCTTATTCTCTTCACCCGGGATCTATTAATGGAACTGAACTTGGCAGAGAAGCATCATTAGAATTATTTCAAAAAATGGGTTTCTGTGATGCAAATGGTGCTATTTTGCCGGAGATTTTAGCCAACTTAAAAACGATTCCACAAGGTGCCGCAACGACTGTCTGGTGTGCCACAACTGCTCTTCTTGATACTGTTGGAGGTGTTTACTGCGAAGATGTAGAGGTCGCTCCAATAGCAACCGAAACGGCAATATCATCTGGTGTAAAACTATATTCGCTGGATGAAGATAATGCCAAACGTTTATGGATACTTAGTGAAAAAATGAGTGGAATTACATTCAAGGTTAGCTAATGAAATTAAAATAATGTTGTCGGCTTTACTGGCGGCAACATTATTACAAATATAATTTTAATAAATTTGGTGTATGTGTTTTCCAAATAACTATTTATTTAGTCTCTTACATTTTTATAAAACTTAATAATCGCAGACAAATGGAATTTGAGGCAAAATATATAACTCCGGATATTAAGCTTTCTTGTTATGAAGACAAGTTTTTTAAATCAGATATCATATTTGATCAGCATATGCTGGTATGGTTTATTTCGGGGGAAACAAAAATTGTTCAGGCAGATACTATTCACATTTTTAAAAAAGGAGATATTTTTCTTATTCCCAGAAATCAATTGGCCACTATTATCAATTATCCAAAAGATGGTGAGCCGCACAAAACGGTGGTAATGCATTTAACTACTGCCAGACTTAAAGATTTTTATGCAAATCTCGATATTAAGCCCAAAACTTCAATCTCTCCAAAAATAAACTATTATAATAATCATCCCTTATTAGAAAGCTGTCTTACTTCATTGATTCCGTATTTTGATATGACAGAACTTCCGGAAGATATTGCTTCACTCAAAATAACCGAAGCGATCACTATTTTGAGAACTATTGATAAGGAAATAGATAATATTCTCGCAAATTTTGAGGAACCCGGAAAAATTGATTTAGTACATTTTATGGAACGCAATTTTATGTTTAATATGCCATTAGACCGTTTAGGATATTTAACCGGCCGCAGTTTATCGACATTTAATAGAGATTTTAGAAAATACTTTAATACTACTCCTCAAAAATGGCTTACTGCAAAAAGATTAGAATTAGCACATTATGAGCTAACAAAAAACAAGAAAAAAGCCATAGATGTTTGCTATGAAGTTGGCTTTGAAAACCTTTCTCATTTTTCTTTTGCCTTCAAAAAACAATTTGGTTATACTGCCACAGAATTAGTTACTGCCAACCTGGATGTATTGACTAAAAATGGAGATTTGATTGTGTAAAACAAATTTTCGCTTATCTCTTTCATAGCAGTAGATCGCGCGACTATTATATTCTAAAACAATGTTTAACAATACTTTATAATCGTTTTTTTTTCAAAATATTATATTTTATCTGAACAATAAACTCTAAATATTCCAAATTTTAATTATCTTTAAATCCTCCCCAATTTTATAAATCGTTTCCTTGCTATTACAATTATGACCAACCAAAAACCAAAAAATATGAAGTGGTTCAACAATTTAACGCTCGAAAAAATTAGAGGAAAATTTTCAAAATCTATTACTGCCGGCGAAGAATCTGTTCATTTTGAAAAAGGAAAAGAACTTTATGCCGCAAACCAGTTTCAAGAAGCTATCATTCATTTAGACAATGCTATTAGCTCAGGTTCTTATCACGAAGCTTACAAATTAAAAGCAAATTGTCTGCAAAAAATGGATTATCATTACAATGCGATCGAAGATTTTGACAAAGCAATTGAAGCGAATCCTCTGGACTTTTCAAGCTATTATAGTCGCGCGGTTTCTAAAAAAGCTATTTTTGATTTTACCGGACAAATTGAAGATCTACATAATGCCATTTACTACTATAAAAAGAATACAATTTTAGAAAATTCGATATTAAGATCGTTTGAAAGTGATCTTTTATTTGCTAAGATGAGCATTGACGGACTAACAAAAAATGCTGCTGAAATTGCCAAAATTCCTTCTTTGGAAATTAAATCACTTATTACAGATTCATTACATCTTATCAAACAGGTAAAGTTAAAAAATGCAGCTGTGAAATAGCTATAAAAAAATAAGCCCTGAAATTCAGGGCTTATTTTTTATTTTTTCTTTTTCGATTTTGACTTCGATTTTTTAGCTTTCTTTTTAGCAATTTTTTTCGCTTTTGCTTTATCTTTTGCTTTTTTCGCTTTAGCTTTCTTTTTCGCTTTAGCTTTTTGTTTTGCTTTTTTAGCTTTGTCTTTCTTTTTATCCAGTTTCGCTTTTTCTTTTTTCTTAGCTACTTGTTTTTTCTTTTTCTCTTTTTCTTTTTCCTTTTCTTTCATCTTTTTATTCTTCTTTTTAGTATTAGATTTATCTCCCTCTTCTGAAACAATTTCCTCAGTTTCTGTTGAAACTTCAGTAGAAACTGCTTCTTCATTTTGTTCTGCTGTTTCTGATGTTGTAACTGTTGGTGTTTTAACAACTTTAGCAGCGGGTTTCTTTTTTGTATTTGCTGGTTTAGTTTCAGTTTCTTCAGCAATTATTTCATTTCCTGCTTCAACATTGGTTGTGTTTTCATCAGTAGTAATCAAATTGCTATTTTCTGTTTGGTCCTGAGTGTTTGTAATGTCTTTTTCTTTCATGCGGCATGTATTATTTTAGGATTTTACGTGTTTTTTAGCATTAAAGTTATTTTTACTTTATTTTAATGTTATCAAATTATTAACAAATATACTGTTAATACACATTGTCCAATGTTAAGCTTTTAGTTTGAGTGAAAGCTTAACATTGAAAACCTTAAATAATTGATAATCTGAGTATTTATATTTTATTACAAACTTCTTTTTTGACTTTAAAAGCAATCAAAATTAAAAGAGACATAAAAAATATTATAACATTTATATTATGATATAAATAAATTTTGAATAAAAATAAGAGGTAATCTTGAAAAAGGTTAAAAAGACAAAAACCACTTAAAAATTTTAAATGGTTATTCAATTAATTGATCGTATCATTTTCGTTTTGCATCGCCGGCATTAATTTTCGGATACTTTTGTTGATAATGCTTCGTGTAGATTTTTTTTGAGTTCATAATCTCTGGTGCATTTCTCCAATTCGCCAAATAAGATTTGGAACTTGTCATAAAGCAAGTCAAGTTCTTCCATTGCCTTTCTTGTTTTTGCATCTTCTGTCTCTCCTATTTTGTCGCCGGCAATTTTTGACATGTACTCAAATTTACGGAATGCGGCCAATAAAATTCGATGTTCTGCAGAACTTATTCCTTGCATAGTAATTCTGGATATTGAATGGAAATTTTAATTTACGGAGTAACCAATAACGGATCGGCATCGGTATAAACTTTTGAAAGCGGTAATGCGTGCGATTTTACCATTTTTGCTTTGCCTGCGTTTCCTGATATTGCATTTATAGCTGTATTTAATAAAACTTCAGAACGATTTCCTAACGCAAAGACCTCAGGATTTTCAAGTTCATCTGCATTAATTGAAGGATTTATTCCCGCAGAATAACCTCCTTCGTGCTTTGCATTAAATAATTTATAGATAGAAGGATATAAAACCCAGCCTTTTTTGCCCGAAATTCTGTCATCTTCTACAGGAAATCCTGCAACGTCTTTACCAACCGTTTTCTCACCTATCGCAATTACATTTATAAACGGACTTAGATTGTTTATGATTATTTCTGAAGCCGATGCAGTATGTTTTCCGCATAAAATATATACTTTTTGAATATTGGGATGCGTGTTTTTAAGTGCTTCAAAGGTTATACTTTTTTCATTACTTTCTAATGC
Organism: Flavobacterium sp. AC274; assembly: GCF_979258275.1. Lineage (NCBI taxonomy): Bacteria > Pseudomonadati > Bacteroidota > Flavobacteriia > Flavobacteriales > Flavobacteriaceae > Flavobacterium > Flavobacterium sp. AC274. Next base: position 3,747,247 of record NZ_OZ409852.1, read on the forward strand.
CTGCTGAAAAGACTGTTTTACAATACCACCGTTTTTATTTCCTTCAAACTCGATAAACAAATCACCTGATTTTATGTTGGGAGCCAAAATAATACTTAACGCCGTTGCCGAAGCTATATCTCCTCCGCCGTTGTAGCGAAGGTCTAAAACTAATTCTGTTATTTCCTTGCTTTTTAATTCCTGAAAAGTCTGCAGGAATAATTTTGCCATACCAACATCAAAATGCGGAATTTCGACATAACCAATTTTAGTTTTTCCGTTTGTAATAACCTGGCTTAAAAGTGGCTGTGTAAACGAGAAACCCTGAGAAATAGCAACTTGTTTTTCATTGTAAAACCCCAGCTGAGCTGAGTATGAAATTAATTTTAAATTTAATTGCGTTGCTGCTGTCATATTTTTGTAGAGGCTGTCGTAATTATTTAAAGTCAATTCGACACCATCAACACTTGTGATTAATTGTCCTCTTGCCAAACCATTATTTTCGGCTGGAGAGTCATACAATGCATATAAAATTACCCCGAGAACCTTGCCTTGATATTCCATAAACGAAATATCAAATCCAAATTTTGCCGCAGGCTTTTTGGTGCGGTTTCCGGTAAAGCGGGATGCATCGCATACGAAAAAACATCATCTGTTTTTAATAACCTTGCAAAATACTCTTTGGGATTTACTGATAAATCGCCCTGATTTGGCATAGCGTCATTCCAACGGTAATATTTTTTCATTTGCCCGTACATCCATTCATTGGTGTATTCATTTGTTCCTTCTGTGTAAACCTGCTCCGGATCATCTGAAGAGCAGGAAGAAAGAATGATAACTTCTATCAAAAGAATAATGCCATAAAAAAGATAGCTTAACGCTTTATTTTTCATTTTAAAATCTATAAATATGAATTCAATTTTATTATTCCCGATATTATTTTCTTTATTTAAAAACAAAATAATCTACCAAATTTAAATTTCCGTCTACGCTGGCAAAAGCACCGTTTGCGTCTTGTTTTTCATCTAAAACTATTAGTTTAGATTTGTTAACAGACATGGTTAAAATAACGATAACCTTTTTTCCCGGAACGTACGATTCTGTTGTTCCGTGTTTTACCAATTCCATTAAAATTGTAGGAGGCGAACTATACGGAAATTCAATAAAAGAACTAAATTGATCTTTGTTGATATTCTCAACTTTACCAATTGTCTGGCCGTTAATTTTACGCAGGATTCCGTCAAGATTCCCTTCATATCCGCTTTTAGAATATAAATTTTGAGTAGGAAATATAAACTTATAACCCGTATTTCCTGTTTTACTTAAAACCCCTGGCTTTATTGCTGAAATGTTCTCTATCCAGATGTTTTCTTTTGCAAAAAACGAGATTGTATCAATGGTTTTTTCGGCAGTAAAATTATAGCTGCGAAAAACCTTTTTTGTTGCTTTATCAGTTATTTCAAAAGTTTTTGATTTATCCCCAAAATAAACAAACTGATACTCTGTCTCAATTTTTTTTGTGAAAGCCGTTTTTTTATCTTTCTCTTTCCCTATTTCAATAAGTTTTCCGTTTACATTTATTTGTATAGAATCATTCAGGGCGCTATAACCTGTTATAACGACTTTTCCGGGTACATTGGTTTCTGTACCATAATACGGAATCAATTCGTCGTTGGTACAAGATTCAAAAAATGCAATTATGATAGAGAAAATTAATACTCTTGTCAAGATATTCTTCATATTCAGTTTTATTTATTGTAAAGGTTTTAAGTATCGGAAATCATAAAAATTCCAAATTTATTTTTTGATGAATTTTAATTTTTTAGAAACACCATTGTTAGAAACTGCAAGGAAATAAAAGCCTTGTGGCAAATCGCTAACTGATAAATTTTCTGGTTTATATGGAGATTCTTTAACTAAAATTCCGTTTGCATTATAAATTTTTAATGCTGTTTCTTCGTTTTGATATTGTTCTGCCAATTGCAATTGTAAACTTTCCTGAACCGGATTTTGGTTTATTCTGCAAATCTGAGATTCTAATTCAACATCATCAACACCCAAAAGTGTTTCGGCAGTAACAGAGATTTTATCAATTTCGTAACCAATAAAAGGAAAACCAAGTTTAGTTCCTAATGCTATGTAAACTGCTGTTTCTCCAGTAAATTCGGAAATATCTACCGTATAATCTTTAAACTCTGCTTCTTCAGCTGATGTTCTTTCTAAAGTTACTGTACTTATAAGTGTAAATGTAGCAGGATCCGGCGAAGTAGAACCATATACAAAAAGATCCTGATTAGCGTCGTAAATACTAGTTTGTGCATGTAGTATCAAGGATAGTTTTCCGGAATAAAAAGAAGCATCAATGGCAGGTGATATTGCAAAATTATCTTCGGTAGTTTCAAGTGGAGTTCCTCCATTCGCTAAATCAATATTATAAGTACCTAAAACATCAATAGTACCGTCTATAACACCACCTGTACCTGCATCAAATTGAATGTTTTTTCTTGCAAACCAATTACTTCCATTCCCATCTCTGTCTAATAAAGTCCAGTCAGAAACATCAGCATCATCAAAATCATCTTCCCATATTGTAAATTGAGCAGATGCTATTGTTGTCATCATTATAAATAATACTAAAAGTAGATTTTTTTTCATTTTTTAAAATTTTAAATTTTATTTTAAAACATGGGCAGATACAGATCTGCCCATGTAGTTTTAATAATTAACCTCTGTATAAATTAAAAATTAGTAAACTTTGTCCAAGTGTTAGTCCAAAGAGCTTCGGTTCTAAATGCACCAGTACTTCCTGTTAAATTAAGCACGCCATCATTAAAGAAAGGCTGTGTAAGACCCCATTTTGGAGCTGGATTTGCAGTTGAAATACTTGTACCCAAACCTGAGAAAGTTGTTCCTGCTGGAAGAGCTACATTATCAAACCCGTGGATTGATACTCTTAAATAAGAAGAACTGGCCTGAGTTGATGGAGCTTCATATCTAACTCCTGTGTTGTATCCTGTAACGGTTGCATCAGTTAAACTTATTTGTCCTAATCTGCGTACGTGAATAGCATTTTCGTATAAATCAGCAACTGTAGTTGAGCTTACACCAATAATTGACAATTGATTAAGAACAGGACGTGTAATGATACCAGTTGTAGCAGGTGTTCCTGAAGCATTATTATCTAACTCAATACCGTTAGAATCAGGATTTCCGCTGCTCAAACTGTGGCTAGAATTACTATCAGCAATTGCAATCGCTTTTGTAATTGTACCTGTGTAACCAAAATCGAAATCGAAGTTATCATCATCCGGTGCAAAAGAAACTAAATGTGTAGCACTTACTGTTCCTCCAAAAAACTCAAATGAATCATCTCTACCGTATGATACCTGAATGTGGTTAACTGTTGTACCAGAACCAACTCCACCAAATGTTAATCCGTTGATTTCTATATCAGGAGAAGTAGTTATAATACGTCCTGCAAATTCGATACGAACATATTGTAAAGTTCCTGCATTATGAGCATTGTTAGAACCTCCATAGTAAAAATCAGAAACATTAGGCTGATCTCCTAATCCTTCGATAATGTTATTATCCAATCCGTTATTTACAACAGCGTCACCTAATATAACAACACCTCCAAAATCTCCAGGAGTAGCTGTAGTAGCAGCACCGTCTAATAAATTGTAACTTGTAAAAATAATCGGAGCAGTTGCTGTTCCTTGTGCATCAATTTTACCTGTTTTAGTAATTACAAGAACTCCTGTAGCAACTCCTACGGCTAAAGGTTTTGCCTTAATGAATGTACCAGCCTGAATAGTTAATGTAGCACCAGATTTTACACGAACTACACCTTCAATTTCCCAAACTTTATCGCTTGTCCAGGTAGTGTTTGTTGTAATATCCCCACTAACAGTTTGTACTGTTCCAGGATATCCACTGTAGTCAGCACCAGCAGCTTTCATAGAAAAAGAAGAATCAGCAGTTGAATCATCATTTTGGCAAGAGCTCACAGCCAGAGCAATCATTGCACATAGAAAAAATTTTTTCATAATAATTTATTTAATGCTATATTTGCTGCAATTACAAACTAGGCCTTTGGAGAGAGCAGCAAAATATCTTTCCTCAGGTCTTTCTCTTTTTTGGTAAAGTTCTTTTCTATAAACGATCCCGCTTTACCATCGGGGTTTATACCTAATATTCCGTCTTTTACTCATAGGATTTTTTTAACGCAGTAAAAGGTTTGCTTTCCATTCTTCTAAAATTTATATCAAATTATTTAGAGAACATCTTAAAGTACTTTATTCCATTTTTGCTTCATGCACTAAACAAAAAAGAAATCTAATACTTACAACTAAATACATTAGCATTTGAAAAATCAAAATATCATCCCCTGATTTTATTGTTAACGGTTTCTTAATATGCATAACAATCACCGCCATAAAGCACCAAAATCTTCCTGATTATTAAATATTTAAAAGGAATAATTAATGGATATACTTATCGTTCTTCCGTTTTTTGCTTTAAATAATTCCTGATCAATATCCTGATCGAATTTATCTGTCGCTCCGGCTCCAAGAGCAAATCCCTCCCTTGGGTTAGATCCAATAGGAACGTCTTGTCTCTTACTGTAACTATTAAAGTTGTTGTATGTTTCTATACTGGTATCAAACAGGTTTTTTAGACTGCATTTTAATTCCAGGTTTCTTTCTTTAAAGAATTTATAACTCACCTGCGCATCTGTTATACCATAAGGTTTACGAATTTCCTCGGCACCGTATTCAAATCCCACCAGTATATATTGATCGCCAACAGCACTATGCTTAATACTAAATCCTAAACGCTCACCCACATAGTCTAAACCAAAATTATAACTGTACGGCGATTGCCCATACAATGGTCTGTTTGCCTCATACAGAATACCAGATCCGTCTAATCTTTGATACGATCTTACCTTGGTAGAATTTACAGTAGCATTACCGTTAATAAACAAGTTTTTTAGGGTTTGGCCTTCGCCTAAAAAGGAAAGACTTTTATAAAATTCTACTTCAAAACCCCAAAGTTTAGCGTCATAGGAGTTTATGTTATAAACATTTCTTTCTAATGATGAACTTAGTGCTCCTACACTTTCAATAGGGTCTTTTATATCTTTATGATACACACCAAAGGACAAAATTTCACCACCGGAAGGAAACCATTCCATTTTAAAATCATAATTATTGGCAACACTTGAAACAATTCCACCGGTATAATTATATATAAAATAAGAACGAATAGGATCAAAATATGGGATATTCAAACGTTCTGCAAACTGAGGGCGTAAAACAGATCTGTTATACCCTAATCGAACATTCATTTTATTAGTAGGGCTAATAATCAAGCTGGCTGAGGGTAAAAATTGCCATAACTTATCATCTTTTTGTTCTTGTTCAAAACTACCAGAATCTATAGACTGACTTTCAATTTGCGTGTAAAGGTAACTTTCTGCTCTGGCGCCCCAGACAAAGCGTACAAAGCGCCCCATTTTATTGTCAAGCATTAAAAACGGCGAATGTACTTTGATATCTCCAACATATTGATTACCATATTTAAAGCCGCCAAACCAGCCATAACCACCGTAGTAATAGTTTGATCCGTCTAAAAATTCTTTCAGTGAACCATAAATATTTCCTCTGTCAGTTTCCTGACCAAAGGTTTCTAATTTAACGGATACCTGTTGATTGGTTGCTTTTTTATAAGTCCCGAAGTATCCGGCTTTGATATCGTTTGTAAAAGAATCACTAAAATTAAATGAGTATTTAAAATTAATTGCTGCGTTATAATCAATCTCGTCATTTTTAAAATTACTTCTTCTAATATTTTGGGTTGCATTATAAACATCGTAATAAACCAGCATATCGTCACCAATTTTTCTTCGGTCCATATTTATAAATGTGGCGTCTTTAGTGTCTTTTGTAACATTTCCGTAAGCACCATACCAGTTGATTTCAAGCTTATTAAACTTGTGATTTCCTTCAATTTTATTCTGAATAAAAGTCGTATAAACCGGATAATTAGTCTCTGCTGTTCTGGCCAATGTAGTTTTATCCAATATATCATCAATCGGAACTCCGTTATCCCAGCCTGTAATTTGGGTTAATTGACTGTTATAAATATGCATTACAGTATTACGGGCTGTAATTTTATGATTATCAAACTGAATTGCCGCATTAAACATTCCGCCCAAAGTTGAATTAAAATTATAAGTAGCTCCGGAATTCTTAAACCCGTATTTATTAAAGGTAGAATATGCTACAGTTTCGTTGTCTGCAGAAAACTCTGAATTGCTTTTGTATTTCCCTCTTTCTGTATGCTCAATATCTAATTTTTCCTGCGTATTCTTAAAAATTAAAGACCCTGTAAATCCCCATTTATTATTGTCTTGTAATTTATAATTTCGTCCAATACCAAATTGAAGTGTAGTACCGGGAGCCGCATACGTTTTATAAGTAGTTAAATTATCCTCTGTAAATTGTTTTGATTCGCGGATAGAAATATTCGGATCTGCTGCATCACTTTTTACATTTTGCGCAGTTAGATTGTCGGCACTAGGAAAATCACGTCTTCCATCATCAAATCCCCAATAATCATAATCGCCTTCCTGCTTTGTAAGTCGTTCTTTAAACGTGCTTCTGCTATTGTATGAAGTACTGATAGAAAAATTGGTGAAATTTTCTTTTGGAATGTCCTTTGTTTTTATCTCCACATAACCTCCGGCAAAATTCGCGTACATATCCGGAGTGGCCGATTTGCTCACCACAATACTTTCTACAATCGAAGTTGGAATAATGTCAAAAGAAAAGTTTTGCTGATAGGCATCTGTACTTGGCAGGGCAATTCCATCCATAACAGCCTGGTTCCATCTTTCGCCCATAGAACGCACCACCACGTATTTATCACCCACAGTTGTTACTCCCGTGATACGTTTTAATGAACTTGCAACGTCTCTGTCCGGCGTTCTGGCAATTTGTTCGGCAGAAATACCATCAGAAAATTGAGGCGCTTTTTTTGCTGCAGCAACATTCCTTCAACCGAAGCTGTAGCTTTTTTATAATCCTGAATAATCACGACTTCTTTCAATGATTGTGTATCTTCTTTTAATGACACAACCAATGGCGTTTCCTGATCTTCGAGCACTTTTACACCCGTAATTTTTTGTGTTTGAAACGAAATAGCGCTTATCTCGATGGTATAATCACCCGGTTCTAATTCCAGAACATAATTACCATCAATATCAGATTGCACGCCATAATTAAGGCCCGCCACTTTTATATTTACGCCTGGCAGCGAAAGTCCGTTTACATCAACAACTTTACCCGTTACTTTTCCTTTCTTTTTTTTTGCCCGTATCTTTACTGTTTACGGCTATATTATTTTGATTTCTTCTGAAATTTAGATTGGTCATACTTTGCAAATCCGTCAAAATTTCGTCGATAGAAACATTGTCTTTTTTTAATGTAACTAATGGCAAACTCAAATCGAGATCTTTTTGATAGATAAATTGATACGGAGTCTGGGATTTTAAATTATCTATTATTTTTTGAGGCGTAGAATTTTTAAAATCAACCGAAACGGTGCCGGTTTGCGAATAAATAGTGTGCGTTCCAAAAAGGAAACCGAAAAACAAAATCCAAATGGCAAACTGCCTGGAAAAATCATTGTTCATAATTGATAATTGTTAGTTTATTAGAATTAATTTTTATATGATATTTTGGGTTAAATTTTTTAAATATTGCAATACTTGCCTTGTAGCTCAAAGTTGATTTTGGCTAAAATGTTATTCTAAAATGTCTGTAATTTATATTTAGTGACTAATGAGATAAGTCTTATTTCCTGTCGATTGAATCTTAATTTCCAATGCAAATGCAATAGTCTGCAGCATTTCATAAAAACCTTGTCTCGTATCCAGCGTTCCCTGCATTTTTAAGTTTCGTAGATCTTCATCGAGATAAGTCACTTCAAAATGATGATCGGTTTTCAACTTAGTAATCACCTCTTCCAGCGTCAAATCATCAACGTACATCAACACTTTTTTCCATTTTGGTTCCAGAACTTTTGTTTTTTCTTTAAACACCATCGAAGTTCCGGCGCCATAAACGGCTTTGTCTCCGCGTAGCAGGAAAACCGTATTTTCTTCCGTTTCTACTTTTACTTTTCCATTTCTCACGTTAACTTCCGGCTGATGGTGATCGTAAGCTTTAATATTAAAAGAAGTACCTAAAACAGTAGTTTTTATAGGTCCTGAGCTAATAACAAAAGGATGTGAAGGATCGCGCTTTACTTCAAAAAAAGCCTCTCCTTTTAAAGTAATTGTTCTTTCTTTTCCTGTAAATTCCTTAGGATATTCAATTTCTGTATTTTCATTTAGCCAGACGCGTGTACCATCAGGCAAATTCAAAAGTCGAATATCTTTATTGAATGTTTTTGTCGAAGCAATTTCAATTTTAGCCTGAGGTATCAAACTATAAACACCAATTCCAAGAACAAATACGGCACAGGCAACTGCTGTCCAATTATAAAAGTTTTTGTATTTATCAACAGTAACATTTCGAATATTCTTCCACATACGAGATGAAGTTTCACCAGGAAGAATTCCTCTGTTTGGTATTGCATTCCATTCGTCTTTTAATCTTTTTGACTTCATTACAATTTAAATGTTTGTTGTTGAAAATTAAACCTAATCTTATCGATACAACTACATTAGATTTCCAATGAATCAAATATCATAGGCCAACATTACTATTAACGTTTTCTTAATGCAAAAGAAGATTTGTAATAACATGACTAAATACTAAAAGACCTGAAATGATGCAAAAAAACAGCAATTTCAATACATTTTAAACTGTAAAAAATAATCGCGCAGAATGTTACGAAATTAGGTTTTGCTGACTCATAAAAAACAACGCAAACCAATACAATTCATGATTTTGCACCGAGTTCTTTTTAAGAAACTGCAGCGTTTTCGATATCTGATTCGCAACCGCACTTGGTGACATATTCATCTCAATGGCAATCTCTTTATAGCTTAAGTCTTCAAACCTGTGAAGGTTAAAAATTTTTCTTCTTTTTTCGGGAATTTGATCTAATAATAATTGTATTTGTTCCAGCTTTAAATCAATATCATCGTCTGATTCTGAGGGAGAATCCAATTCTTTAATCAACTGTTCGTTTTCTACAGAAAAAATCCTGTTTTGCTTTTTATACCATTTAGAGATCTCTTGTTTCGAACTTTTAAATAAAATGGCTTCCAGACTTACGTTTGGGTCTAATTTTGTGCGATATTTCCAAAGATGAATAAAGACGTTTTGAGTAACATCTTCTGAATCTGCCAGCTGTGCAGTATATTTTTTTACAAAACAAAATACTTTAAAATGATATAAATCGTAGATTTCTCTAAAACAGGAATCATCTCCCTCTCGTAACCTTAATACCAAATTAGAACTCATGATGCAATTTTAATTGTTAAAGAAGACCCTTACAAATGTAAGATAAACGGTTATTGATATTTTTTCGATTTATTCATTTAATAATTTATTAATATTCGCAAATTCTTTTTTGATTTCTGGTGATATTACAATTCCAGTGTCCTTTTGTAAACCCAAAACAATAAAAGATTTTGTAATATTGAGGTCAAATAGTAGCAATTCTTAAAGATGAAAATTCACATTTTTGGTGCCTCCGGAAGCGGCGTAACAACAACAGGAAAAATATTGGCCGAAAAACTTAGTCTGACTTATTTTGATAGTGACAATTATTTTTGGGAAACTACCGAACCTCCCTTTACAGTGAAACGAAATCCTGACGAAAGAAATTCCACCATAAAAACAGACCTGAATAATCTAAAAAACTGGATTTTAGGAGGATCAATTTTTGAATGGGGAGAAAATGTATTTCCTGATTTTGACCTGGTAGTTTTTCTTTGGATTCCTCCTGCCATTAGAATTGAAAGATTAAAGAAAAGAGAATTTGAACGATACGGAAACATTATTTATACTGATCCGGCCAGAATAAAACAATTTGAAGATTTTATAGAATGGGCAACCGATTATGATAACCATACAGGTATTGCAAGCCGAAATTTTAATGCTCATGAAAAGTGGCTAAAAACCATTCCGTTTCCGATTTTAAAAATTTCCGGCGACTTAACTATTGAAGAAAGAATTGCACTTATTCTGGAAAAAACAAATAGCACAAATAATAAATAACAGTAACCATTGGGTGCAATTTTTAACACATAGAAACATAGCATTATTGAACTCAAAAAGGCGTTTCACTTACATTAACACATCCCGATAGTTATCGGGACTATGTGTGAGAAACGAGTTTCTTTTTAAATTACTTCATTCAAAAATATAAAATCTATGTTTCTATGTGTTTAATTAAAATATTTAGACATTACATGTAACTAAAATTCTTTTTTAGGCAATGATAAACAATGATAATTAAGTAATTTTTTCTGTTAATGCTATAAGACAATTTGTTGTTTTTGAGGTTAATTTTGATTGAAAGCTAAAATACAGCAATAATAAATCAAACTTTAAAACCATTATTATGACAACAGATAGCAACAAATATTACGATCAAAACGAAAATAATAGTACAGAAGAAAACCAAAGTTATGTTGATCAATACCAACAACAAAATATTGGTGACGAAAATACTTTTGAGCAGGAAATGCTTCTAAACGAAGATCAGAGTTATTTAGACAGCGAGTTTTCGAATGCCCTTGAAAGAGACGATCAGGAAGATCTGGAACAAAATTATGACGAAAGCGAATTAAATGAAGATGATCCTGACGAAGATGATTTAGATGAAGATGAAGATTTAAATGAAGACGATCTGGATGATGATTTAGTAGAAGATTATGATGAAAATGATCGTGAACCGGAAACTTTTGCAGACGACGGTTATAAAATTGACTAATCCTGATTTTAGAATCGTATGAGTGCAATTGATAATAAAGAAATACTCAAAAAGGCTAACATAGCCATTACTCAAGGCGACAATGAAGGTTTTCTGGCCTTTTGCACCGATGATACTGAATGGACATTTACCGGCGAGCAAACTTTAAAAGGAAAAGAAGCCGTTAGAAACTGGATGAAAACCGCCTACAAAGAACCGCCAAATTTTGAAGTAGCAAATTTAGTGGCCGAAGATGACTTTGTTATTGCAATTGGCAAAATCAAAATGAAAGATGAAAACGGAAAAATAACAGCTTACGATTACTGTGACGTCTGGAAATTTAGGAACGCAAAAATGGCGCAATTAAACGCTTTTGTTATTGAACCTAAATCCTGAACCTTATATTCAAATTGAAAGTCGTAATGGATTTTAAATTTCATGCTTTTAATTAAGGTTTAATGTTACTTAAATCTGGTAAAGTTTTTTAAAACCATCTTTTCCTTAATTATTAAAAAACCAATTCTCTTAAAGGCAATAAATGCCAGAATTAAATGTTTATATAAAGAGATTAAAATATTTAAAAAGTATGAAAAAAATATTGTTTTTGATTATCATCATTAGTGTTTCAATGCATGGATATGCACAGGACGAACTCAACAATAAAAATAAACCAATCCAATCTAAAAATTTAGACAATAAAGAAGCTGTTCCGCCAACGGAAGACGCTCCAAAAGCAGATGATCCTACAATTCCAAAAGAACCGGTTACTTTAAAAATTAATCCGGATGAACTTTTTAATAATAATGTTCTATATAAAAGAGAAGCCAACGTTCCGGGAATTTTTTATCGTCGAAATGAATATTTAGGAGGATTTGTAACAAAATCTATTACATCGACAATTCGTTATAGAGATGCCGCTTTTGTAGATGGTGATAAAATTAAAGTTTACCTTAATGATAAAGTTATTGAACCGGAAGTTTCACTTGATGGAGAATTTAAGGGATTCAAAATAACTTTAGTAAAAGGGATCAATAAAATTGATTTTGAAGCTCTGAATGAAGGTTCTGCCTCGCCAAATACGGCTGAATTTCAGGTTTATGATGATCAGGGAGTAGCTATCGAATCAAGCCAATGGAATGTTGGTAAAGGTTACAAAGCGGTTATTATTTTGTATAAAGAATAAAGTTTACAGTTATAAATATTATTAGTTCAATTAATTAACGGGAAAAAAAGAAAACCTCTTTTATCCCGTTTTTTTCTTTTTACACATTTAGGTTTATTTAGAAATGAAAAATATTTTATTGAAAATCAAACAATTATAAATAATTTATTTATTCTTTTTTGTAAATTTGATATTCCCTCTTTACATACAATTCAGCCTTTACAAATTGATTTTTCCTAAAAGCAGTTTGACAAGTAAGCATCGACATAAAGTTTTAATAAAAAATTAAGTTTTTTTTCGTTCACAAAATTACTAACTTAGAAATAGTAATAGAAAAATACTGTTCCTGTTCTAAACATCTGTATTTCTATATTTATCTAAACGAAACAGGTAATCCTGAAAAGCATTACTTAAAAAAAATATACTTATTTACTGTAATTAAAAAACAAAACTATGCGAGTACCAATCATTCGAAAAAATATAAAATTTACCCCAGATTCTAAAAGAGTTGTTGCACGATATTTTATGAATGGTGAAGAACGGACACAACAAATGGTAAGCCGCATAATGTTGCTTGACGAAAAACAGGTTTTACAAACCCTGGAACAAACACTTCGCGAATTTGCCAGGCGTCACCGAAATATCTCGAATATATTTTTCAAACATTGCGAAAAAATCAGATACATTATCGAAGGAATGCAAATAGACTATGATGCACTTTCTGTAGATAGAAAAATGCTTATAGGTTCTTTCTGCACAATGGAATATGCTATTGAATCTGCAGCAATTTTCAATCCGTCTATTATCGAAGATTTTGATCAGTCTGGTCTGGAAGCAGGAGCAAAACGCGTTATTATTTCGTTTCGTGCCACAGGAGAAGGTCATATTTCTTCTATTGTTTTTAGACGAGGAATTCTCGATAAAGACAATAATCTGCAGATAATGAAAAACGGTAATAACATTGATAAGGCAGAGATTGAACACAAAAGCTTATATAACAAAGAAAGATTTTTATTAAAGCTTTCAGAAATGCATACGCAGGACAAATATATTACCCAAATCATGCAGGATTTACCGGATGAATTTGAATATGCTGTTTTAAAAAGTATGGTAAAAGATGCATTGCTGGATCCTTCTATACGTCAGGAAAGACGAACAGCACTTGAAGAAATCATCTGGCTGGCAAATTCCTTTTATGATTTACAATTTAAGCATGATTCTGATATAACAGAACGTGTTATATTTCCAATTTCCGATTCTGAAAGCCGTGGTATTGAAGATGCCCGTTTTGTACGTTTCACCGATGATGACGGCTCTACCCGCGTCATGGCAACTTATACAGCCTATAATGGTCATGCAATACTTCCAAAACTTATTTCGACCGAGGATTTTTATAATTTCAGGGTAATGCCTCTGCACGGTGCTGGTGCTCAAAATAAAAACCTGGCTTTATTTCCAAGAAAAATAAAAGGAAAATATGCAATGCTCTCCAGAATCGATGGTGTTAATAATTACATCATGTATTCTGACAGACAAACGCAATGGAACACTCCTATTCTTTTGCAGGAACCCCGATATACGTGGGAACTGACCCAAATAGGAAATTGCGGATCGCCACTTTGGACAGAAGAAGGCTGGCTTGTTATTACACACGGTGTAGGTGCCATGAGATGTTATTGTATTGGTGCTTCCTTATTTGATCTTGATGATCCTTCTAAAGAAATTGGAAGACTTAAAGAACCTTTACTTTCACCTCTGGAAGATGAACGAGAAGGTTACGTACCCAATGTTGTGTATTCCTGCGGGGCGATTATTCACAACGGTAGTCTTATATTACCTTATGCAGTCTCAGATTATTCGTCGACTTATGCTGTGGTAGATATGGTAGAATTACTGGATGCTTTAAAAAACAGTAATAAATAAAAATATTTCAAACACTAACAAATAAGGCTGTCAATTGACAGCCTTATTTGTTTTTAGGCATTTACGTAATATCCCTTGTTACCTAAAAACATAACTGAAAATCTTATAAAACTTCTCTTTAAACTTGTAAACGTTTTGTTTTTATAGCTAGTAGCTTTGATATCAACCTCTTAAAAATGAATTTATACAGATTTTAAATTTCTCCTGTAAATTCTAAATTCTAAAAAATTACATTATGGATGAATCAAACAATACCTTAAAAAGCTCCAGCATCACTTCGGGTGAAAATGTTTCATTTTGGATTGACTCTGCTCCCATTATTTCTTTTAAAAAACCTGATCAGGATATTCAAACGGAAGTATTGATAATTGGTGGTGGAATTGCGGGATTAACAACTGCTTATAAATTATTAAAAGCAGGTAAAAAAGTAGTACTTGTTGAAGATGGTTTTATTGGCAGCGGCGAAACCGGACGTACAACGGCACATTTAACCTGCGCGCTCGATGATCGCTATTTTTTTCTTGAAGAAACCTTTGGCGAAGAAAATGCAAAACTTGCTGCCGAAAGTCATGCAGCTGCTATCGACGAAATTGAAAATATTGTTACTTCCTTAAATATCGATTGCTCTTTTAAAAGAGTTAACGGTTACTTATTTCTGCATCCTACAGACAAGGAAGAAAATCTGGATAAAGAATTTCAGGCGACACAAAAAGCTGGATTGCAGACTTCTGTTTTAGAAGAAATTCCTGCTTTGGCCAATGCAGAAAAACAACGATGCATCGTCTTTAACAATCAGGCACAATTTCATATACTGCACTATCTTAAAGGACTTGCCGATGCTATCGTTTCTCTTGGCGGAATTATCTACACCGAAGCTCGTGCAGAAGATATTAACAAAAAAGGGGCGAAAGTAAACGGTTTTACTTTTTCTGCAGATTATATCGTGGTGGCAACAAATACGCCTATAAATGATGTTTTAACAATGCACACCAAACAACACGCGTACAGAACTTATGTTATTGGAGCCAAAATTCCGAAAGGACAGCTTCCCTACTCGCTTTGGTGGGACACCGGCGATCAGGAATCAAAATGGGTTTCTCAGCCTTATCATTATGTTCGTTTGGAAAATTATGATGACGAATATGATTTACTAATTTCCGGAGGTGAAGATCACAAAACGGGTCAAGCAGATGAAGAAGGGATTTCTGAATTTGAAAGATACGAAAGACTTGAGACCTGGACACGAAATTATTTTCCAATGCCGGATGACATTTCCTATCGTTGGTCTGGCCAGGTGATGGAACCTGTGGATTCTTTAGGTTTTATGGGGAAAAATCCCGGCGATGACAATATTTATATCATTACCGGAGATTCCGGAAATGGAATGACACACACAACAATTGGTGCCATGATTATTTGTGACAGCATTATGGGCATTAAAAACAAATGGGAAGATTTGTATAGTCCGTCAAGAATTACCTTAAAAACGACCGGCGATTTTATTAAAGAAGCAAGCAACATGGCTTCACAATATCTGGACTGGATAAAAGGCTCTGATTTAAAAAACACAGCCGATTTACCAGCGGGAGAAGGCGCAATACTTTCTTCAGGCTTAAATAAAATTGCCGTTTATCGGGATTACGACAATGCCTTAAAAGCATTTTCTGCCGTTTGTCCGCATTTAGGCTGCATCGTACAATGGAATAATGATGAAAAATCTTTTGATTGTCCTTGTCACGGTTCACGATTTGACGCAGAAGGTATCGTCATCAACGGTCCTGCAGAAACTGACCTATCCAAAATCCATATCAAATAAAAACACATGAAAGCTATTATACTACTTGCCACCTTAAAAAATAAAGGCAGATCTAACACAGAAATTCTTGTAGATTTTTTTGCTAAATATCTGATCCGGCAAAAAATTGAATTCGAAATAATAAAACTTGTTGATCACAATATTGTTCCCGGGACTTATACGCAAATGGACACAAAAGATGACTGGCCAGATATTTACAACAAAATTCTGCAAGCTGAAATTTTACTATTTGCAACACCTATTTGGTGGAACAATCACTCCTCTGAACTGCAAAGATGCATTGAAAGGCTTGATGAGGTTTACGACATTATTTTGAGCGGAAAAGATTCTCCGCTTGACGGAAAAATTGGCGGTGTAATTGTAACAGGCGATTCAGATGGTGTAGAACATATTACGGGAAATATTGCGAATTTCTTTTGCAGTATTGGTGTTACGGTTCCGCCTTATACTTCACTTGGCGTTATTTGGGAAGGCCATGCCAAAGATGCAAAAAAGACCAAAGCCGAGCTTTTAGAGTACTACAAAAGCACTTACGAAAAAGATGCCCAGGCTATGGCAGAATCTTTGAAAAAAGCAGCAGGCACAGGCTGATAATACTTTAAATAAAAGCAAAATATTAAAATTACTAAATAAGAATATCGTGGATAACAAAAATAATAATATGATTAATGAGTATATGTCAAACGAACGCACGTTTTTGTCGTGGATTCGTACTGGCATCGGAATTATGGTATTTGGTTTCGTAATTGTAAAGTTCTCATTATTTGTCAATCAATTACCGTCCACGTTTTTTAAAGATTCAACTATTCCAAAAAATGGACTAACTATATCTATTGGTATCTCTTTAGTACTTACAGGCGCTATTACCATCTTGTTATCCTACTGGAAATACAGACAAGTACACAGACTTTTACAGCGTGGCGAATATTTATATTCTACAATGCTTTTAACAATCCTTACGGTCGTTATTTTTCTTATGAGTATTATTATAATTACCTATTTGATAATAGCTGCCTATCCCTTTACATTTCTCGAAATCTAACAAAAACAACTGATATACTGTAAATTATGTAATTACAAAATATCTGTTTTATAAAATTTTGATTTTCTGTACGTGTAACTTTACAATCATACAAAAACTTAAAATTGACTATTATGAACTTAAGAGAAAAAGAAAATTACGGTCAAACTGACACGGATTTTCAAGACAATACAAATCCATCTAACAAAAATGATACTATCCCTTTTGATAATTCGGTCACCAATGACATAGAGCAGAACTTAAATCGAAGTTTTAGTAATCAACAGGATCGTGATGATGAACTCGACGATGAAAATGACAATGATTTACGCACAAATCCTGATGAGGATTATGACAATGATTTGAATGAGGATTATTTGAGTGAGGATGAAAAATTACAAAATGAAAGAGATGCCAGAAATGATGATGGTTTTGGAAAAAGCGATGCTGAAGATAATGATGACTCATTAGAAAACGACAAGCAAGATGATGAAGACAACGAAAATCCTGATAATGAAAAAAGACAAGATTATGTTTCCGGAGATGTTTCGTTAACCGAAGATATTGATCAGGATCTTGAAGAAATTGATCCGGTAAATCATCCGCGTCAATTCTCGAATAAAATAGCGATTAAAAAAAGTCCTGCCAAGTAATGAAACCTAATAAAGATATTGTACTTCCTTGTCTCAACGTTGTTTTTTTCATGCTGATACTTTAATAAAGTTGATGACCTGGAAGTACATTTTTTAAGTAACCTAATTTCAAAAAGTACTAATATGAACTTTCATGCATTTTTACAAATCCTCATTTCTTCCATCGCAGCAACAAGCGTAATGACGCTGTTTAGTTATGCCGTTTCGGCAAGCGTAAGAGAATTATACAAAGAGCCTGTACTACTTACGTACATCCTGACAAGATTTCACATCGAAGTATCTCTAAAAACAAAAAGAGTATTAGCATGGATTTTACATTATATTATCGGAGCTTTTTTTGTTATTATATATCACTATTTGTGGCTGTATGATGTTGTAGAATTTTCGTGGCGAATTGCATTACTTTTTGGTGCAATAAGTGGTATTATAGGCATTTTGGGCTGGATGATTTTATTCAAAATTATTCCGCAAAAACCCAATATCGATTTTAAGGGATATTATACACAGCTATTTATCGCGCATGTTATTTTCGGTTTGGTTGCTTTTTTGGTTTACAAAACTTTCTTATAACTATTCTTAAAATAAATAATAAAATTAAAAATTAGAAATTATGGAAACAAATACATCAGCTTCGATACAAAAAAAATCAAAACTTAAAACAAATGTATCTACTCTCGAAAGAGTTTTAATGGTTACAAGCGGAGCATATCTTTTATATTCCGGTTTATCCAAAGAAAATAAAAATGCCGGAAAAATTGGTGTCGGCGGATCAATGCTTTTACGAGGAATTTCCGGGTATTGCCCTGTTTACGATGCAGTAGATCATTTAAACATGACAAAGCATCAAATGTAAACATCCGAATTAATAGCGTGATTCAAAAACCTATTAGTGAAGTATATGCGTTTTGGCGTGATTTCGAAAACTTACCAAAATTCATGAATCATCTTGAATCTGTAAAACCTCTAAACTACACTACCTCTGAATGGACAGCCAAAGGACCTATTGGAATTGGAAAAATAAAATGGAAGGCAGAAATTGTGAAAGATGAAAAAGAAAAATTAATCAGCTGGAATTCACTACCCGATTCTACAATTAAAAATGCCGGAAAAGTAACTTTTAAACCAAAAGGAAACGCTACAGAGATTGATGTTACTATTTCATATCACGCACCATTGGGCGTTGCAGGAGAAAGTGCCGCAAAACTTCTTAATCCTTATTTTGAAAAACTGGTAAAAGACGATATCCTAAATTTTAAAGCGTATTTGGAGTCTGTTTAAAATATAATTTTCTCCAATTAAAAAAGCCTGTAATTAATTATTACAGGCTTTTTCAGAATTAATCAAGTTGAGGGAGTGAAATTAGCAATCAATAAAAAAGTAATAATAAGTCGCTTATTTGCCTTTTGCAGTACTCGTAGAATCTGTATTTAGAGAACTATTTCCTTTTTGTGTAGTTCCTGCAGATCCTGATCCCGTCGAGCCTTCGCCTGTTGCACCGGTCGTACCATTTGTGGCAGAATTAACAGTTGTACTGTCTGATACAGAACTTACTGTATCAATTGTTTCTGTAGTAATTGTATCATTTTCGGAATTTCCTGTATTGCTTCCATCAGCCTTTTTACAAGAAAATAAAAGTCCTCCAAAAAGTAAAAACAATACAATTTTTGATTTAAATAAAGTCTTCATAATATTAAAATTTTTCTGTTAGTACTATTTCAAATATAAAATTCAGCTAAAGCAAATTTTTATACAATTACTCCTAAATCTTATAGAATTATTAAATGTATTTTCAGTAATACTCAGATTTACAATTACTTATTCAGTAAATAATATAAATATTTAGGTAAATAGTATAAGTATTTGATATTCATGGTTTTTAGATTTGTAATGTAAACTTTAAACTTTCTTTATCATGAATACTTCAAAAAACAGTTATGCTGAAAGTTCCAGAACTTCAGATAAAAAACACGAGTCAAAAACGACATCGTCGAGAAGTAATGAAAAACCACATACCGATTATAAAAAATCGTCTTTAAAAAAATAAATAACTCTAAAAATTCAAATTATGATACAAGAACCAAACGAAAATTTTGATCTGGAAGGTCACAATTTTCAATTAGCAGACGAGGGAATTAATTCTGAAACTATGGAAAACCAGGATCCTGCAATTAATCAGCACGAAATAGACAATTCTGATTCTGTTTATGAAGAATCGGATTTGGATACAGAAACCAGAAACGACTACGATCCGTATCAGGATGATCTGGACGATGAAGATATTGACCAGAATATCGATGAAGATTTAGATGACGACGGTGATGGTGACGGTTTTGAAGAGGATTTTGACGAAAAAGACCGATCTGATTACTAGACAGAAAAAACGATTATTATAAAATTTAAAATGTATTATTATGCCAGGAAGAGATCCGGGTCCTTCAATTAAAGACAAGGACCAATACGAAGCACTGCGCGATAAAGGTTACAGCAAAGAAAAATCTGCGCGTATATCAAATAGTCAGGGAGCCGAAAAAAGAGGTGGAAAAAGTGGTGACTATGAAGACAGAAGCAAACAGGACTTGTATGCCGAAGCTAAAAAAGCGGATATAAAAGGAAGATCGAAAATGACAAAAAAAGAGTTGATGCACGCACTGCGCAATAATTAAATTCTCGATCCAAAATGTATTACACAACAATTATAAGCAATTAAAAAAGCCTTCATAATTTGAAGGCTTTTGATTTTTTCTATTGATTTAAATTTGATTTGGTTACTTTGTCATTTTGTGAACGATAAAGGTTTGAATATAATATTCATTTGGTTTATTAATGGCTTTTGGTTTTAAATAGCGATCTGTTTATCTGAAAACAGTTATAGTGTCTGCTAAATTTTCTCTGTTAATGAAAGCCGCAATAAATTCCTGAACTTCGGTAGTGCTTTCTTTTGGGGTTTCGAAAGAATTAATATGAAATTCATCGTCCTGATCAAGAATATGAATGATTTCCGTATAGCCCTTAGAAATTAAACTACCTTTTAATTTAATTATATTCAACTGCTGTTGGCTGTCCAGCTCTTTGCGAACTTTTAGTTTTATAGCTCTTTCCATAGTTAATATTTTAAATTATTAGACGTATAATAATATTCAAATATAGCTATTAATTGTTTTGGCGCATAGGTAAAAAGCAGTTATAAGTCATTATTTATCAACATATTAATAAACAATATGTTAAAATCCGAAGTTATTTTTATTTTAACATATTATAAGTTATTTCTTCAAATTGAGACATAAAAAATCCCACTTCATTGCGAAATGGGATTGTTTTTATTCAAAGTTTAAACAAAGTTTTAAACATTAATTGCCCAAAATTGACATTATCTTCCAATAATTGTTTTTTGCAAAACAAGATTTGTCGTATTTGGCTTCTAATTTACGATTCACAGCTGCTACAGGAAACAAGACTTGTAACAAGTTCTTTAGATACACTTTGGCTTCGTTGGTAATACAAACTTTTAATTCCAAGTTGCCACGCTTCAATAATCAAACGATTCACCTCTTTAATCGCTAATTCTGAAGGAATATTAAGATTGATACTTTGCCCCTGATCTACAAATTTTTGTCTTATTGAAGCTTGTTGAATTATTTCAAGTTGACTGATTTCTTTAAAGGTTTTAAATACATCTTTTTCTGTTTGCGAAAGCTGCTCCATATGTTGTACGCTTCCGCCGTTTAACATAATTCCTCTCCAAACCTCTTCATTATCAAGACCTTTTTCTTCAAGCAATTTGGTTAGGTATTTATTTTTTCTCATAAAATTCCCTTTGCTTAAACCTGCTTTGTAATAATTACTGCTAAAAGGCTCAATTCCCGGAGAAGTTTGTCCTAATATCGCAGATGATGAGGTTGTTGGTGCAATCGCCATCGTCGTAGTATTGCGTCTTCCGTATCCTTTTAATAGTTCCGGTTCACCATAAATACGTGCCAATTCCTGAGATGCTTTATCGGCTTTTTCACTAATGTGCTTGAAGATTTCCGTAGTTTTCATTTTAGCTTCCAATCCTTCAAACGGAATCATATTTTTTTGCAGATACGAATGCCATCCCAAAACTCCAAGTCCAAGTGCGCGGTGTCTTTTTGCAAAACGATTTGCTGCAGAAAGATAATAGTTTCCTTCTGTTTTTTCTATAAATTCCTGCAATACAGCATCAAGGAAAAAGATGGCCAGTTTTACGGCTTCGGTATCTTTCCATTCTTCGTAAAGCTCAAGATTCATAGACGAAAGGCAGCAAATAAATGATTCGTCGTTTCCTGACGGAAGCATAATTTCACTGCATAAATTACTGGCATTAATAGGAAGGTTTTTGTCTTTATAAACCTGTGGCTTGTTTTTGTTTACATTATCAGTAAAAAAGATATAAGGCAATCCTTTTTGCTGACGGCTTTCTAATACTTTTGCCCAAACCTGACGTTTTTCGACATCACCATCAATCATTTCCTGCATCCAGTAATCTGGTACACAAATTCCTGTAAACAGGTTCTGAATAGGGTTTCCGATGCTTTTTATCTTTAAAAACTCTTCAATATCCGGGTGGTCCACATCAAGATAAGCCGCAAATGCACCTCGGCGAACGCCACCTTGCGAAATCGTATCCATCGTAGTATCAAAAAGTTTCATGAAACTTACCGCTCCACTACTTTTTCCATTATCCGTTACAGCGCTTCCGCGTCCGCGTAATTCACCAAAATAACCAGACGTTCCGCCGCCAATTTTGGTCTGCATGATAACTTCTCCCAATTTATGGGTAATTCCTTCAATTTTATCCGGAACGTGAACATTAAAACACGAAATTGGCAAACCGCGTTCTGTTCCCATATTCGCCCAAACCGGTGAACTAATACTCATCCATCCACGCTCGATCATTTCTACAAAAGAATCTTTCAATTCGGGTTTGTAAAGTCTTTTTGCAGCAGCAGTACAAATTCTGTCAATCGCACCCTCTACGGTTTCTCCTTTTAAAAGATAACCACGATTTAATATTTGTTCACTTTCAGAGTTTTTCCACCACATTTTGTTATCGGCATAACTTAATGGCGGAATATTTGTTTCGGTTGTATGTAATGTACTCATAATATATTCCGTTTAAAAAGGTCGTTTGCAGTAATACTTTTGTCATGTTTGGTATATTCTACCGGTCTTTTTGCAAAAAAATCATCAAGACTATTTGCAAATACTTCTTCTTCAAACCAAGCCATATTTTTATAGTCTTCTGCAGGAACATTAAATATCGTTGGAATCCCAATTTGTCCTAAACTTTCATCAATTCTAAATTTCATGAAGTTTACTAAATCTGCTTTTTTTATCGTTTCGATTTCACCTTCCTCAAAAATCCAGTCTAAAATATCAGACTCTACGCCTATCGAATGTTTTACTGTTTCTCTAATCATTTCTAAAGTATCGGCATCAAAATAATCCGGAAATTCTTCCCGTATTTTATTGATGATATAAATTCCGCCATTGGCATGAATTTGCTCGTCGATAGAAGTCCAGGCAATAATGTTGCTTACATTTTTCATATAACCTTTGAATCTTGTAAACGATAAAAGAATCGCAAACTGACTAAAAAGTGATACATTTTCGATCAAAATACTGAATAAGATCAGTGATACCATATATTTTCGGTTGTCTTGGGAACGTGTATCTTTAAGAACATCCGAAAGATAATCTACACGTTTACGAACCACCTCAATGTCCATTAATTTTTCGAATTCATCATTATATCCCAAAACTTCCAAAAGACGCGAATAAGCCTCAGAATGCCTGAACTCACATTCGGCAAACGTACTTCCCAAACCATTAAATTCAGGTTTTGGAAAATGCTCATAAATGTTGCCCCAAAAACTTTTTACCGCCACCTCAATTTGTGCAATTGCCAGTAAACTATTTTTGATTGCCGTTTTTTCGGCTACATTTAAATGAGAGTGAAAATCCTGTGTATCAGCAGTAAAATCAACTTCGGTATGCACCCAATATGCTTTATTGATTGCTTCTGTAAATTGTAGTACCTCTGGATATTCAAAAGGTTTATAGTTGATTCTCTTATCGAAAATAGACATAATATATAGTATTTAATAATGAACTAAACAAGAATAAAAAGCCAGTTACGAAGTGGGAATAACGGCGTTTCTATACTTACAAAATTAAGCCACTGTTGCTTTTTTGTTATCCTTTTGATGTTAAAAAACCAGCCAATTATCAACAGCTGTCATCCTATTGAAACAGACCAAAAAATTAGTTTTTATGAACAGGGAGATTAGTTTGGCTAATGCCCGAATTATCAGTTATTTATAAAGAATCTAAATAAAGTTATCAACAGGAAAATCGCCTTCAAATTTTCCTTTTTGAAAAACACTTATCAACAGCAATTTTCAAAAAACTGACTTTTTCTTGCCAAAATCCTTTCTTTCAAAAGAAAAAAAGAGCTTGATTTTGTTTTTAAATTAAATGAAGAATTAAATCATTTTAATCTAAATTATTGTAGAAAAATAAATATAAATATCTTATTTACAACAATTTACTTCATTAAAAAAGAATAGTTATCAAGTTTTCAACTCTTTTTTTGTAATACGAAAAGTGTAATTATATAAATAAAAAGGGAATACCTAATTATTAAGATATTCCCTGTTCCTTAACCCAAAAATTATTTATTCGGAATCAATTTAATTATTGCAAGTTTATCGTTTACAGGATTTATAATGAAGAAATCAGTTAAATGTTAGTTTCACGCAGATTTTAAAAAGATTTAAGCAGATTTTTTAATTAAAAAACTTGCAAAATTATCTGCATGTATCTGCTTAAATCTTTTTAAAATCTGCGTGAAAAATAATTTACAGCAAAAAAACTTTGCATCTTCGCTCCGAAGCTTCGGGATAGCACACTTTGCGATTAAAATGATTATTAAGCTTTTCTTCCGTAAAGCAAAATCCTTTTAAATGAATATATAGCAGGAAGTTTAGGAAATTCAGCTGCTATTCTCTCTTTGTAAGTTTTAATAAAAAGTGTTCTCTCATCTCCGTCAAGTCTTTCTATATAAGGAATCAATGCCGAACCCGAAATAAAATTATAAAGGGTATCATGATCGTTGGCAATAATTGGATATACTTTTTGCATGATCTGAATATCTTCAAGTCCGCCGTCAAAAAGTATTTGTGCATAATCATCAATACTCAAAACGGGAGAATCTCTCTTGAAACCGTTTAGATAGGATTTAAACGGTTCTTCATCAATCAATTCAGAAAGGATTTTATTGAGTTTATTTTCTGGCTGCACTGGCATTTGCACCGCAAATTGTCCTTGCGGATTAACTAATTCTATTAATTTAGGAAACAATATTTCGTGATCGTTTGACCATTGCAAAGCGGCATTGCTAAAAATCAAATCCCATTTTTCTCCCGATTCAATTGTTTCTTCTGTAGTCGCTTTTTTAAAATGTAAATTAGCTGTTTCTAATGACTTTGATTGTTCCAGCATTTCATCAGAAGAATCAACTCCCAAAAAATTGGCATTTGAAAATTTATCTGCCAAAATCGCCGTTTGTTCGCCTGTTCCGCATCCCAAATCAATGGCTTTCATAGATTCCATCGGTTTAATAAAATCGATTAAATCATAAAACGGCTGATAACGAATGTTTTTGAATTTATTATAGATTTCAGGATTCCAGGGCATTTTGTATTGGTTTTAATTGTGTTATTAGCTAAGATACGAAATTATTTATTCTTCAATTTCTTAATCATTTCCTTCCCATTTTCATTCTGTGGGTTTATTGCAATTGATTTTTCATAATTTTCAATAGCCAAAGATTTCTGTCCGTTTATCATATAAGCTTCCCCCATACTGTCATAAACATTAAATGAATTTGGGTGCAGTTTGATATTCTGCTTAAAAAATTCGATAGCTTCATCAATATGTTTAAACCGAAGTTGTTGATAACCAAGTTGATTTATAAAATCTTCCGTTGGATTTATGTTATAGCCAAATTCGCTGGATAATTTTTTAAAATGCTCTTCAATATCTTTATACAAAATTTTATTTGAGTTTAAAAAAGCTTCCGTATGCCAATTTTTGTAAATAACCCGAAGTCCGTCATACATGCTTTTATATGGCACAGAAAAATGATTTTCTTCTTTGTATTCTTTATAATTCCATTGAAAAGATTTTGAGGCAAACATTTTTAATTGTTTCGTTAATAAGTCAACAGCCTGTTTATCTTCATTGGCAATTGATACAAAAATCTTTCTCGAAAGCTGTTTATTTTTCTTAAGATACAAGGCGTATTCTTCCATTACTTTATCTCTGTTTTTATCACCTGTCAAAGCCGGACTAATAAAAATTGATGCCTGAAATAATTCTGGCGCATTTTCATTGGCATAAATTCCAAAGAGTCCGCCAAGTGAATGTGCTTCAAGAATTCGATAAGGCTGTGTTCTGTAGTTTTTGTCGATGTACGGAACAAGTTCGTCTTTTATAAAATGGAGAAAATTATCTGCTCCATTTTCTTTTGAATCAAATATTGGTGTAAAATCCCTTCCGCGTTCTGTATTGGGAATTGCTACAATAATCATTTTTGAAATAAAATTAGTCTCAAAATCAGAAAGAAAATTGACCATTTCTGAAACGTACTTAAAATGACTTCCGCCGTCAAGCAAATACAAAACCGGATAAGTATCTGTCGAAGCGTTGTATTCTGGAGGAGTATGAATCCAGATTGTTCTCTCTTCGTTAATTGCTTTAGAATGAATTAAAAATTGCTGTTGATTTGCCGGAGGAATGGAATCTATTGTTTGTGCCGCGGCATTTTTCGAAGAGAAAATTAAAAAAAGTCCGCAAATGCAAACAATAAATCTATAAATTTGAGTTTTCATACTTTTGAAGAATTCGTTAAAACTAACCTCACCATAAAGACCGCAGATATCATAAATTGTTACATTTTTTATATTTTAATTGTATTTTTTTACAATAACTAAAAACCCTCGATATGAGGGTTTTTAGTTTTATATTCTTATAAGTATTAAGCCGGAATAAGATTCGTAGAAATACCAATTCTGTTCCACGCATTAATAGTAATGATAGCTAAGATTACTTGTGCAAGATATTTTTCGTCAAGAACTTTAGCCGCTGCTTCATAAGTTGCATCGCTTACATGATGGCTAATTAAAGTAACTTCTTCTGTTAAGGCTAATATGGCACGTTCTTCATCTGTAAAAAACGGAGTATCGCGCCAAGCGTTTAAGGCATAAATACGCTGTTCTGTTTCGCCGGCTTTACGCGCCTCTTTGGTGTGCATATCAATACAAAAAGCACAGCCGTTTATTTGTGAAGCCCTAATTTTAATTAGCTCTTTATGAGTGCGGGTTAAAGAAGTACTTTCAATAAATTTTTCTAATCCTAAAATGGCGTTATATCCTGCAGGCTCTACTTTGTCAATACGAATTCTTGTTTTCATTTTTCTAAAATTTATATAATTATTGTTTCTATTTAAGCTGTTCTGTATTTTTCTAATAAAAAATTAAGGTTTTCAAATTCCTTCAAAGTCAGTTTATGAGAAAGTTTTTCTTCATAAACATCCATTCCGGGTTTTAAATCCCTCAAAATTTCCATTCCTGATTTAGTAATGAACACATCAACTTTTCTTCGGTTTTTACTGCAAACTTCTCTTGTAACATATCCTTTTAGAAGTAATTTATCGACTAAGCGAGTTGTATTACTTGTCTTCGAAATCATTCTTTCCTGAATTTCACACATATTTGTTGGCTTGCCTTTTTGATTCTCTAAAATCTTCAGAACATTAAATTGTTCCGATGATAAATCAAAACATTTTAAAATCTCGTTGAAATTTTCAGCCAAAACATTTTGCGTATGCATAATATTGGTGAGAGTTCGTTTACTTAAAGATAGTATTGCAGTAAATTCATTTTTTGAAGTTGTGCCCATAACTTGTTTTCTTTACAGCAAAATTAGAGCAACAATCCGGATACAAAATATGCCAATTTTAAAATAAAGACTAGCCCAGAAAAGTTACCGGACTACCTTTTTAAGAATACCTAAAGCTGTCACCATTTCTTTTTCTTCAAGTGAAGCAAAACCCAATCTCATGGCGTTAGTAACAAACGATTCATTTTTGTAGAATTTTCCATTATCGATAGAAAGTCCGTTTTTTAAGGCGTTTTCAGACATCTTAACCAAATCAATTTTAGAATCAAAATGAGACCAGATTGCAAGGCCGCCTTCTGGTATTTCAAATTCAATTGTATCTCTAAATTCTGACTGCAGAATATCACAAAAAACATTTCTACGCTGTTTGTAGATTTTTAGCGATTTACGAAAATGCCTTTCCATTTCACCATTATTAAACAAAACAGAAAATGCATCTTCCAGAAGTGTATCTCCCTGTTTGTCAATTAATTCTCTTAAAGAAGCGACAGCATCAATAAAAACGGAAGGCCCGGTCATAAAACCGATTCTTAAGGCTGGCGCAAATGTCTTGGAAATCGAACCAATATAAATGACATTATGATTGTGATCAATACTTGCCAAAGGCAAATACGGTTTGTTTTCATAATGGTAATCAAAATCGTAATCGTCTTCGATAATAGCAAAACGAAATTCTCTGGCCAGGTTTAACAGTTTTAACCTGCGTTCCATACTCAGTGTTACCGTTGTTGGAAAATGATGATGCGGAATTATATAAACTACTTTTATTTTTTGCTTTTGCAGAATTTCCTCCAAATAATCAATGTCCATTCCGTTAGCATCAACAGGAATACGCACTAAATTAGCACCTGTATATTTGAAAGTATCATCGGCATAACTATAATTCGAAGTTCCAACTGCTACAACATCAGACGGATTTAAAAGCAATTGAGCCGTCAGGTAAATCCCCATTTGGCTGCCTTTTGTAATCAGGATATTTTCAGAAGAAACAGCTAAGCCTCTGGTGTTTGAAAGATAATTAGAAATCGAAATACGGAGATGTTCAGATCCTTTTGAACTGCCATATTTCAGGAAATTTTTTCCGTAAAATTTCTTCGAAAGACTTCGATATTCCCGCATAAGCTGATCTACGGGAGCCAAACGCACATCTGGAAATCCATCGTCTATGCTGAGACCGGCTTTTTGAAAATTCCTGACCGGACGGGCTTCTTTAAATTTATTGGTCCACAAAAATGATTCTTCTTTACTACTATTTTTATTGGTTTCCGGAAGTTTGTTTTTTGAGATTACAGGCAATTTCGAAAGTACAAAAACACCTTTTCTCTCAACAGATTCTGCCCAGCCCTGACTAATCAATTCTTCATAAGCCAATTTTACCGTATTCCTGTTAATGCCAATTAATTCGGCAAGAATACGCGAACTTGGTAATATATCAGACGGCTGCAGTGTACCATTTGTTATCAAAGAAATAAAGCTGTTGCATACCTGTATATAAATAGTAACAGGAATGTTTCGATCAATTTGAATTAAAGATTTATATGGCAACATCTGGGCTGTAGTTTTTATCAAAATTGGCATACAAAGTTAATCCAAAATCAGGATACATTTGCTGAAAATTATTTAAAAATGAAAAATATATTAGTCATTAATTCAAGCGCAAGAACGCTTAATTCTCAAAGCAGAAAACTTACTGAAGTATTTGTTGAACAATGGAAAAGTATTCATAACAGCTCTCTTATTACTTTCCGTGAATTGGGCAATCATCCTGTTTCTCATATTAGCGAAAACTGGATTTCTGCAGCTTTCAAACCCGAAAATGCAAGATCTCAAGAAGATAAAGAGGCACTAAAAGAAAGTGATAATTATATTGCCGAATTACGTCAGGCGGATGTTATTGTTCTCGGTGCCCCGATGTATAACTGGTCGATTCCAAGTGCGCTTAAAGCTTACATTGATCAGGTTTTAAGGGTTAACGAAACCTGGAAACTCAATCCTGAAAATATCGCGAATCCCTACATTGGATTACTTGAAAATAAAACTCTTTTTTTAATGCTTTCAAGAGGTTCTCACGGGTATGAAAAAGGAGAATTTAACGAGCATATGAATTTTCAAAGCGATTACTTAAAAACGGTTTTTAATATCATGGGAATTCATAATATTCATTTTGTAGCTGTTAACGGTTCAGCGCTGAGTCCTGAAATACTACAACAGTCTGCAGAAGATGCAAATCAAAGTATAAAATCTCTTATTGAAAGTGAACTTTAATCAGCGATATTGATCAAATAAAAACATCGAAATGAAAAATAATGTACTCAAAGGAAGCCTTTTTATTGCACTTGGAGCCACAAGTTACGGCATGCTGGCAACCTTTGTGAAAATGGCATACCAAGAAGGTTTTACAACCGCCGAAGTGACGATTTCACAATATGGTCTTGGCTTTATCGGACTTTTAATTTTGAATTTATTTCGCAAAGAAAAACCGATTTTAAAACCTGAAACTTCAAACTTAAAAAGTACTTTCAGGCTAATATTTGCAGGAACTTCACTTGGTTTAACAAGCACTTTTTATTACCTCTCAGTGCAGTATATTTCTGTTAGCGTAGCCATTGTGTTATTAATGCAAACTGTTTGGATGGGTGTTATTTTTGAAATCGCGGTGCATAAAAAAATGCCCGGATTGCGTAAGATAATTTCTGTTTTCATCATTTTGGCAGGAACATTCCTTGCCACAAACCTGTTTCAGGAATCAGTAATTATAAACTGGAAAGGTTTTTTGTTCGGCATTCTGGCTGCAATGTCTTATACTGCAACAATGTATTCTTCCAACCATGTTGAACTGCATTTTCCTCCGTTAAAAAGAAGTCTTTTTATGATTATTGGAGGCTGTATTGTAGTCGCTTTTATTTTTAATACGTCGATCAACTCAGATTTTTCCTTTGCTGTTATTCTGCGCTGGGGTATTTTGCTTTCTTTGTTCGGAACCATACTTCCACCGTTACTTTTTACCAAAGGAATGCCGTTAACCGGAATGGGTTTGGGAGCTATAATTGCTTCTGTCGAAATTCCTGTTTCTATTGCAATTGCTTATATATTCCTCGATGAACCTGTAAGTTTTCTGCAATGGATTGGTGTAATATTGATCTTATTTGCTGTAGCATTTATGAACCTTCAGAAAAGATAAAATCAATAAAATTCCAAATTAAAAAATTCCAAATTCCAACTCATATTGGAATTTGGAATTTTTTATTTGAGTTTTTTTACTTGGAATTTAATTTTTGGAATTTAACTTTTAACAGTCGCAAGATGCACCGCTCTGTATCTATTAAAAACAATAAAAATAATACCGATAATAAAAATCAAAGAAATATTTGTTAATCCCAATAAAAACTGACTTTTAACGGCATATAAATTGACAAATCCATAGCTAAATATCGAACTCACCATATACGTTGCACCGCCTGTAAGTCCGCTGGCAACTCCGGCATTTTTAGAGAAACGGCTTAAACAATAGCCATAAATAATATTAAAGATAAAGCCGCCGCACATATTGATTCCCATTGTAAAAGCGATTAAAGTATAAATATTACTTGCTATTGAAGAGGTAAAAATCATAAGTAAAACCAAAGTAAACTGTATTGAAACCGCAATAGTTATTTTTTTAGCCAAAGGTTTATGAATAAGAGATTTAGCCGTGATTCCGCCCATCATAACGGCTAAACCTGACAATAACGAACTGTAACCTGTAGTAACGGCAGAATACCCAAATACACGTTCTACAATAAACGGACTCGATAAACTGTACACTACAACAAGACCAAAGCAAATACCAAGAATTATGATTCCCAATGTAAAATCGGGCGATTTTAAGATGTTTGTATACGTTTGTGCGATAGACTTTAGTTTAAATTCATGAAAGTATTTTAAAGATTCTCCGCTATACAGAAGTTCCAGAATTAAGAACAATAATGACAATCCGCCAAGAAAATAAAAGTTAGATTTCCATCCAAAAATATTCTCCAAATATCCTCCTAAAAATGGCGCCATAATAGGCGCGCAGGCCCAAATGATTGAAAATAAACTAATGTAACTTTTTAATTTTTCGCCAGAATAAAGATCGACAAAATAAGCACGTTTTGCAATTACAATAAAAGCAATGGCAATACCCTGAATAATTCTCATGGCATAAATAACATAAATATCCGGCACCAATGCAATTACAAAACTGGTTAACGAAAAAACGGCAAGCGATGCAATGCTAATTTTAAAACGCCCAAAACTATCGAGTATGCTTCCTATAAAAACCTGGCTAATTCCTAGGCTAAACATAAAAAAGACCAGCGAAAGCTGAATGGCTCCTGCCGAAACCTGTAAATCTTTTGCCATAGCCGGCAGCGATGGCAAATAAATATCTGTTGCAAATCCCGATAACGGAATTAAAGCAAATGCTAATTTGGTGCTAAAACCCTGATGGTTTTCTTGTAAATTTCTCATTTTATTAAATTAATTAGTAATATAGTAGACCGATCGGTCTATAATTTTGCAAAAAAATGATTATAAAAACAAACACTAATTTCACTAATTAACACGAATCTGAATGGTTAACTTAGTTTGTGAAATTATTTCACGAACCAATAATTCGTGATAATTCGTGAAATTCGTGTTTAAAATCAAAGAACATATTTTTCGAAATCGTCTTTTATACTTTGCAGAACAATCTTCATCTGATCATTATTTCCCAATATTTTTCGGCATAAAATACCGCCTTCGATCATGGCAAAAGCTTTAATGCTAAAATGTTCCGGGTTTATTTCTGCTGATAATTCTTTATTATTAATTCCGTTTTCAATAATGTTATAAAATCTTTTCTGGGCAGCCAGGATCGCTTTTTTTACCTGCTCTTTTATAACGGGGTTTGTATCATCGGCTTCGATCCCGAAATTTAATATCGGACAGCCTTCCGTCATATTTTTATCATTTTCATACACGCCTAATAAGTTGAAGAGTTTGGCTTTCGCCGAAGTTCCCTGCGCGACTGCCGTGTCGAGTTTACCGGCCAATTGCGATCTTAGATATAAAAATGATTCCCTGCAAATTTCATCTTTACTCTCAAAATTGCCATAAATCCCGCCTTTTGCAAGCTTGGTAACTTCCATAATATCAGTTAATGAAGTTCCCGCCATTCCTTTTTTATTAATCAAAGGAGCCGATGTTTCAATAATAAATTGTCTGGTACGTTCTGCTTTACTCATGATTTCTAAATTTTACACTGCAAATATAGACCGATCGGTCTAAAAATACAAATATCTTAACTTTTTATTTTTATTACTGACTCCCGTTTCAATAATAATTCAACATGACAACACTCAATTTTTATCATATAAACTAAAAATCAGGTCTTAAATTTTAAAATCACTAAACACTAATCGCAACCCATAAGATTTTTTTTACAGCCCAGCAATTCCGCGGAAAAAAAGTAAATTATAAAGATTTGGTAATGTAAATCAAGATATATTTTGATTAGATTTACCACCAAATTGACCCCAAATAATATTCCAATACAGAATGGCTTACAACACAAATGATCTGATGCGCTTTTTAGACGCTCAAAATAAATTGTACTTAGTTGCACTTGCAGAAATTAAGAAAGGGAAAAAAGAATCTCCGTGGATGTGGTTTATTTTTCCGCAGATAAAAGGTTTAGGTTCGAGCGATACTTCAAAGTTCTACGAGATCAAAAATGCCGATGAGGCAATGGCTTATCTGGAGCATCCTATTCTTGGAAAACATCTTCTTGAAATTACTAAGGAACTCATTAATACCAATGAAAAAAGTGCCCTGGAAATTCTTGGTGACACCGATGCCGAAAAATTAAAATCGAGTATGACTTTGTTTGCCAACATTCAAAATACAGAGCCTGTATTTGAGCAGGTGATTAATAAGTATTTTGGTGGATCGTACGATTTTCATACGATTCAGCTTTTATACAGCAATTTATAGTGTAAGAAAAATTTTACCGCAAAGTGCGCAAAGTTTTTTTAAATTAAGTTTATACAAAAGGCAAAGTTCGCAAAGCTGAGTCTACTAACCTTGCGTAATCCTTTGCGAACTTTGCGGTTAAAATCTTCACCCCATAAAATTAATTATATCTTATTCTTTATTATTTGGAAATATTCTAAATAAGCAATAACTTTCGCCCTCGAAATCCCAAAGTGGAAATTTCATTACATAAATACCCATTTGCTTATATCTCCAATATGAAAAAAACAATCTTTGCAGTCCTATTATTTGCTTCGCTTTTTGTTAATGCCCAGCAAAACAAGCTTCTGGATGCTAATTTCTGGAAAACTTCTCCAGATTTAGCCACTTTAAAATCTACAATTGACAAAGGAAATAATCCAACAGAATTAAATCAATTTGCATTTGATCCAACCGTTTTGGCAATTAATAATGGCGCTTCAAACGAAGTTGCGAAGTATTTAATCGAACTTCCGGGCAACGGAGTAGACAAACTTACACACGACGGTCGTATCTATTTACATTGGGCGGCCTATAAAGGAAATGCTGAATTGGTAGAATATCTTATAAAAAAAGGTTCTGATATTAATCTGGAAGACAGCCACGCCGCCACACCTATTGCATTTGCTTCTGGTACAGGAGTGGTAAATCCTGCTACTTATGATGCTTTTTTTAAAGCTGGAATTGATCCTAAAAAGAAATACGACGGAGCAAGTTTATTATTACTTGCTATCCCGAACGATAAAGATCTTACAACAACAAATTACCTGGTATCACAAGGTTTATCGCTAAAAGACGTTGATAAAAACGGATACACGGCTTTTGATTATGCTGCAAAAGCAGGAAATATTGCACAGCTAAAAACCCTTGTTGAAAAAGGTGTAAAATATACAGATTATGCCTTAATTTCTGCCGCTCAGGGAATGCGTCGCAGTGCCAATCCTATTGAAGTTTATAAATATCTGGCAGATGATTTAAAATTAAAACCAACCGTTACGGCTTTAAACGGGCAAACGGTTCTTCATATATTGGCACGCAAAGAAAAACAGTCTGAAATTGTAAAGTATTTTATTGACAAAGGTGTTGATGTAAACAAAACCGATAAAGACGGAAATACTCCTTTTATATTAGCATCAGAAGGAAAAGATCTGGAATTATTGCAAACTTTACTGCTAAAGGTTAAAAACATTAATGCCGTAAATGCAAAAGGAGAATCGGCGTTGACACAAGCTGTAAAAGGCAGTTCTGCAGAAATTGTTTCGTTTCTTTTAAGTAAAGGAGCTGATATTAATGTGAAAGATACTAAGGGAAATGATCTGGCTTTTTATCTTGTAGATTCTTTCAGAAGTTCTGGTGAAGCATCGCAAAAAGATGATTTTGGTGATAAACTGGCTGTTTTAAAAAGCAAAGGAATAAATTTCGCAACGCCTCAAAAAGATGGAAACACCGTACTTCATACAGCCGTAATCAAAAACAATATTAACCTGCTAAAAAAACTGGAAGGACTTAATATTGATCTCAATGCCAAAAACAAAGAAGGTTTAACTGCATTGCATAAAGCGGCTATGGTGGCAAAAGACGATGCTATTTTAAAATATTTGGTAGCATTAGGCGCAAAAAAAGAAATTAAAACCGAGTTTGACGAAACTGCCTACGATTTGGCAAAAGAGAATGAAGTCCTGAAAAAAATAATACATCGGTTGAGTTTTTAAAGTAAATAATTATACATGAAATCATTATCAAAAATCTGCCTTGTGGCAGTATTCGCGTGTCTTTTCTCATTTAAGGCAGCTGCACAAACTGACAAATACAAATGCCTTTTACAAATGTCTAATTACGTAGGCGAAGGCGCTTATATCGTAGTATCGCTTATTGATCCTAAAGGAGAATACGAAAAAACATTATATGTAATGGGCGATGACAAAAAATGGTACAAAAGCATCAAGGAATGGTATAAATTTTATGCTAAAAAACCGGATATCAGTGCCAAAACAGGCGCTTCTGTAACGGGTGGTGACAGAAGCGTAACTACATTTGAAATTGAAGCTTCGAAATTTGACAAAGGCTATAAAATTCGTTTTGAAACTGCCGTAGAAGACCAAAAATATCATGTAACCGATGCCGAAATTCCGTTTACAACAGAGGGAATCGCTGAAAAAACTGAAGGAAAAGGATACATCAGATATGTAAAATTAAATAAGATATAAGCCATAATGACATTATCCGTTTGGAGATACGCGCATTTAACTCTCGCTGTATTTTCTTCTCTATTTCTAATTCTGGCATCAGTTACAGGAACTGTACTTGCCGTAGACGCTGCACAAGAGAAAATACAGCCTTATGGCGTGACAAATTTTGATGATTTGACTGTTGCACAAACGCTTCCAATATTGCGTAAAAACTATATGGAAGTGACTGAAATTAGTATCGATCACAACAAATTTACAACCCTAAAAGGTCTTGATGACGATGGCAATGATATTGATGCCTGCATAAATCCCCAAACGGGAAAAATTATTGGCAAAACTCAAAAGAAAAGCGAGTTTATACAATGGGTAACTTCGCTTCATCGTTCGCTTTTTTTGCATGAAACCGGACGATTTTTTATTGGCGTTAATTCGTTTTTGCTTTTTCTAATCGCCATTTCCGGTATTGCTTTAGTGGTACAAAGGCAAAAAGGTTTTCGCCGATTTTTTTCTAAAATAGTCAAAGATAATTTCAGTCAATATTATCACGTTGTTTTAGGAAGATTCATGTTGATTCCCATTTTTATTATTGCACTTTCAGGTACTTATCTTTCGATGCTTAGGTTTAAGGTTTTCACCGAAAAGCCAATCCAGCCGAAAGAAATTAAAGCAGATACAAAAGATTCTAAACAAAAGAATATTGCCGATTTTGACATTTTCAAAAAGACAAAACTTTCTCAGGTTCAAAAAATAGAATTCCCTTTTGATACAGAAGATCCCGAAGAAGTTTTTATACTAAAACTGAACGATCGCGAACTAAAAGTGAATCAGTTTACAGGACAAATTGTAAGCGATGCACCCTACCCGACTACCGTTTTATTTGAGAATTTAAGTCTTGATCTTCATACAGGCCGTGCGAATATGGTTTGGGCAATTGTTTTGGCTTTGGCGTCATTAAATATTCTGTTCTTTATATATTCGGGATTTTCGATGACTTTAAAACGAAGGGAAACCAAGATTAAAAACAAACATAAACCCAAAGATAGCCGTTTTATTCTGCTTGCAGGATCAGAAAACGGAAGTACTTTTCGCTTCGCCAATGCCATTCATACACAATTGATTGCCAACGGATATTCTTCTTATTTAGGGGGATTAAACCAATATACGGCATTTCCGGAAGCCGAACATATTATCATTTTCTCTTCAACACATGGTTTGGGCGATGCGCCTTCAAACGGAGGTAAATTTTTAACGTTGCTAAATCAATATCCGCAGAAAAAAAGGTTAATGTTTCTGTTGTTGGATTTGGTTCTAAATCATACGCCGATTTTTGTGGTTTTGCCAAAGAAATAGACAATTGTCTAATCAAACAAAATTGGGCAAACAGAATTTTAGATTTGCACACTATCGACGACAAATCACCGGCACAATTTACAGATTGGGTAAAAAACTGGAACACACAAACAGGAATAAACCTCGCGACAGCGCCGGCAACGTATGCGCAAAAACCAACCGGATTGCAAAAAATGATGGTGGTAGAAAAAACAGCATTATCTGAAACGGATCATATTTTTAGGCTGACGTTAAAACCGAGGAAAAAAGTTAAATTTACTTCGGGAGATTTACTGGCTATTTATCCTGACGGAGATGGCAGAGATCGTTTTTATTCAATTAGTAAAAGTAATGGCAACATACAATTGGTTGTAAAATTGCATCCGCATGGTTTTGGTTCGGGATATTTGTACAATCTTGAAGCTGATTTTGTTATCAAAGCGAGAATTGTTCATAATGAAGGATTTCATTTTCCTAAAAAAGCTCAAAAAGTTGCCTTGATTGCCAACGGAACGGGAATTGCCCCATTTCTGGGAATGATTGAAGGAAACAAAAATAAAACAGAAACGCATTTATACTGCGGTTTTAGAAATGAAACTGAGACTGTTGCCCAATACAAACAGTTTGCAGAAAATCAAATTCAAAGCAAAAACCTGAAAAGTTTTCACATTGCTTTTTCGCGTGAGCAAAACCAATGTTATGTTATGGATTTGATTCGAAAAGATGCTGATTTCTTTGTCGATTTATTGAAAAACGGTGGAAAAATCATGATTTGTGGTTCGCTTGCGATGCAGCAGGATGTCGAAAAAGTGTTGGAAACCATTTGCATGGATAAAAACAAAACCGACCTTGCGTATTATAAAACTCATAAACAGATTCTTGCAGATTGTTATTAAATTTTAGCCACAGATTAAAGGATTAAAAAGATTTTTTACGCAGATTTGGCAGATTGAGCAGATTTTATTTTAATGTTTAAGTCTGGTTTGTCATTTCGACGGAGGAGAAATCACATCCAGAGAGCGACGTACTGTGTATCTTTACTTTATGTGATTTCTCCTCCGTCGAAATGACATAAAATGAGAATAAAATCTGCGTGAAAAATAAATAATTATGAAAACTAAATCATACCCAAAATATTTCGCAACTCTTTTATTAGTGCTTTGTAGTTTTACATCAAATGCACAAATTTTGCGTAAAAGAACAACACTGCTTATGGGAGGCCGTTTTGATATTAGCATTGTTGCGAAAGATTCTCTCACAGCAGAAAATTCAATTGATACGGTTATTGCAGAAATTACAAGGATAGAAAACCTGATTTCTGACTGGAAACCAACTTCTCAGGTTTCTGAAGTAAACAGAAATGCGGGAATTGCACCCGTAAAAGTAGACCGCGAGGTTTTTGAATTAACGCAAAGAGCGCTTCAGTTTTCGAAAATTACAAATGGCGGTTTTGATGTGAGTTTTGCCGCTATGGACAGAATCTGGAAATTTGATGGTTCGATGACAACAATGCCAACGGAAGAAGCGATCAAACAATCTGTTGCAAAAGTGGGATATCAGAATATTATTCTCGACAGTGTTCAATCGACTATCTTTTTAAAATTAAAGGGAATGAAAATTGGCTTTGGCGCTTTGGGCGAAGGTTATGCAACCGATAAATGCCGTGATATGATGCTAAGCAAAGGAATAAAAGCGGGAATTGTAAACGGCTCTGGCGACATGACGGCCTGGGGAAAACAGCCAAATGGCAAAGACTGGAATATCGGAATGACAAATCCTTTTGATACTAATAAACTTTTTGCCGTTGTGCCTTTAAATGATGGTGCTGTAACAACGTCAGGAAGTTATGAAAAGTTTGTTATTTTAAACGGAAAGCGATATTCGCATATTATCAATCCTGCAACCGGATATCCGTCTACAGGACTCTGCAGTGTTACTGTTTTTGGCCCAAATGCCGAAATGGCAAATGGTTTCAGTACGTCGTTAATGGTTTTAGGAAAAGATGCGGGATTAAAATTAATCAATAACTATCCTCAATATTCCTGCGTAATGATTACGGATAACGGGAAGATTATTAAATCGAAGAATTTTAAGATTGCTAAATTTCATCCTAAAATTTGAGGTTTAAAAAGGTGTAATCCCTACGGGATATTTTTATTGGGGTGAATTTCTATTTTTTCTACCAATATGTAAATCCTAGCGGATTTTTTTCTCTGTGTTATTCTTTTATTGATAACAATGTGGTTTTGTTATCAATAAATTAATAAAAAAGAATGATTAAAAGTACTGTTTGTCATTTCGAGGAACGAGAAATCACATCTAGAGAGCGACAAAGATTGGCGATTTTGATTGCGGAGTTTCTAGTGTGATTTCTCGTTCCTCGAAATGACAAACGGTACGAAAATATTCTAAATGACAAGCTTTGTCGACTATTGTTAGTGAGGTTGCTTCGTTCCTCGCAAGGACAAACTACACGAAAATATTCTTATGAAAATGATTGCCCTAGCCCCGATAGAAGTGGAAATCCTTTTATTTTTTTCTTTAAAAAAATAAAAGATTGAAACGGATAGCGGGATTAGCTCCTGAAAAAAATTATAATCAATGCGGAATATAAATATTAAACGTCGCCCCTTTCATTGGTTCTCCGCTTGCCGTGATAAAACCGTTGTGATTTTCAACAATTTTCTTTACGATGGCAAGGCCAATTCCGGTTCCTTCGTAAACATCTTTGCTGTGTAATTTTTGGAAAACACCAAATATTTTTTCATTGTGCTGAGGATCAAAACCAATGCCGTTGTCAGCAAAGCGAATATGACAGTATTTTTTATTTGGAACTAATTTTTCGTCCAGCTCTGCCCCATCTGTTACACGGCTGCTAATTTTTATAATTAAAGATTCGTCTTCTTTGGCAAATTTAATGGAATTGTAAATTAAATTTTCTAATAGTTGCATAAACTGAAACGGAATAATACACGCCAATCCATGCAAATCGGTTTCAATTACAGCATTTTTTTCTGCAATATTTTCCTGTAAAGCTTCCTGAATATCTGCAACAATTTTATTGAGATCAATGGTTTCAAAACTCCTGTCGACAATAGTGGTGCGGGAAAAAGTAAGCAGACTATTGATTAATTCTCTCATTCTGTTTGTCGAATACAAAATTCGGTTGAATTTTGCTTTTCCGTCTTCAGATAAATTCGGATACTCATTTGAAAGTATCAGATTTGTAAAAGTCTGTATTTTTCGTAATGGTTCCTGAAGATCATGACTTGAAATATAGGTAAAGGCATCCAGTTCTGTATTTTTCTTTTTGAGTTCTTCGGCATGTTTTTCTATCGCCGCATATTGAGCTTCAAGTTTTGTATTGGCTTTTAAAATGATTTCGTTTAAGGTTCTGGTTTCTTCTTCCTTGGCACGCAGTTCCTGATTTTTTCTAAATAATTCTGTAAAAACCATTACTTTGGCCTGCAAAATTTCCGGAGATAATGGTTTAATCATATAATCTACCGCACCTGATTGATATCCTTTAAAAATATACTCGTTGGCGTTCATATTAGCAGTCAGGAATATAATCGGAACATGTTTTAATTTATCGCTTTGACGGATCAATTCAGCGGTTTCAAAACCATCCATCAGGGGCATTTGCACGTCCATTAATATAATTGCAAAATCCTGATTTTTCAATAGAATTCTCAAGGCATCTTTTCCGGAAGATGCCTCGACAAATTTGTAACCTCTGTCGGCGAGAATTACCTGTAATGAAAGCAGATTTTCTTTTTTGTCATCTACAATCAAAATTTTGATTGGATTATCTGCAATGTTACTTTTCATTGAATATCTTATTTAAGCCACACACGCATCAACGTGGATAATTGTTCAACATTTACAGGTTTTGTCATATAATCTGAAGCTCCGGATTCGATACATCTTTGTCTATCGCCTTTCATCGCTTTTGCGGTTACCGCAATAATTGTCAGATCTTTATGTTTTTCGTCTTTTCTAATGCGTTTCATGGTTTCGTAACCGTCCATTTCCGGCATCATAATATCCATCAAAACAATATCTATCGCTTCGTCATTGTTTAGTATATCAATTGCTTCCTGACCGCTTTCTGCACTTATTACATCAAGGCCATAACGCTCTAAGGCCGTGGTTAATGCAAATAAATTTCGAACGTCATCATCAACCAAAAGCACTTTTTTGCCCTGTAATACATCTTCTTTCAAATAGAAAGACTCAATTCTTTCGCGCATTTGTTCCGGAAGTTCCTTATGCACACGATGCATAAATAATGCCGTTTGATCTACAAGTTCATCCAGAGAATCGAAGCTTTTTAAAATAATACTATGTGCAAACCTGTTTAATCTGGCCCTTTGTTTATTATTTACATCTCCTGCTGAGTGTATAATAATGGCGGTTTCCTGCCCTGCAATGTTATTCTCCAGATCTGTAATAAGATCTAAACCGTCTGCATCCGGTAAAACCAAATCTAAGATAATACAATCAAATGATTTTTTGCTAATTAAAGTAACCGCTTCTTTGGCTGTTTTTGCGCTTAAAACCTGAATATCATCCCCACGTACAGCGTCGAGTATTCTTTGAAGATCGGTTTCATTATCATCTACAACGAGCAGGTTTTTGGTTTTCTTGTTTTTAAAATCATGAATATCATTAAAAAGATTTGTTAGCGAGTCATTTTTAACGGGTTTAAGAAGGAAGTTTCTTGCGCCACGTTTAAGACCTTTGTTTCTTTCATCTTCACCGGAAATTATATAAACCGGAATATGACGCAAATTAAAATCGGTTTTTAATCGGTCCAGAATTTTCCAGCCGCTCGTGTCCGGCATATTCAAATCCATCGTAATGGCATGCGGATGAAATTGATTGATAAAGTCAATAACGTCGTTTCCTTTTGTGGTAACAATAGCTTTTATGCCGTTATTGTGTGCTTGTTCGAGCATGATTTTCGCAAAAGTTAAGTTATCTTCTGCAATCAGTAAAACTTTATCGCCTGGTTTAATATCGGTTCTGTCATCACCAACTTCATCGACAAAGAACAAATCAATATCAGATCGATTAAATCTTTCTGACGGCAACGATTTAATGCGGCCTTTTAGATCTGTTTCTTCTGTTACGTCAATGTTTTCAATTTCAGCAATATGAACGTATTTTAATGGAAGGAATAAGGTAAATTTACTACCAATGTTGGTTTCACTTTCCAGCTCGATACTTCCGCCTAATAAATCAGAAAGTCCACGGCTAATGGATAATCCTAAACCTGTACCACCGTATTTACGGCTTGTTGAACCTTCGGCCTGTTGGAAAGCTTCGAATATTATGTTTTGTTTTTCTTTAGAGATACCAATTCCTGTATCAGAAATTTCGAAAGCAACTACCGCTTCTGCATTTTCGAGATTTATATTACTCGTTTTCCAGTTATTATCTGCTTTGTAAATTTTTAGTTTTACTTCTCCTTTTTCGGTGAATTTGAATGAATTTGAAAGTAAGTTTTTCAAAATCTGATTTAAACGCTGCGAATCTGTTTCAATCAATTCAGGAAGATTTTCATCCATAATAATATTGAAACGTAAATGTTTTGCTTCTGAAATCGGGTTGAAAGTAGAAGCCACAAAGTGACTGATTTCATCAAAACTAATCGGGTTATAATCAACTGAAATATAGCCTGATTCGATTTTTGACAGATCCAGAATGTCGTTAATTAACTGAATAAGGTCATCTCCGCAAGAGTTGATCGTTTTCGCAAACTGAATTTGTTTTTCGGATAAATTTCCGTCGCGATTCGCAATTAATTCATTCGCCAAAATCTGCAAACTGTTCAGCGGAGTTCTTAACTCGTGCGACATATTCGCCAGGAATTCTGATTTATATTTGGATGTCAAAGTCAGCTGATCAGCTTTTTCTTCCAACGCTTTTCTTGCCACTTCGACTTCCTGGTTTTTAAGCTCTACTTCTTCTTTTTGATTCGCTAATAAGAATGCTTTTTCTTCCAGTTCCTCATTCGTATTTTTCAATACTTCCTGCTGGCTTTTTAGCTCGCTTGCCAATGATTGTGATTGTACCAATAATTCTTCGGTTCTTGAATTCGATTCAATCGTATTCAATACAATACCAATACTTTCTGTTAATCCTTCAAGGAAATCTAAGTGCGTTTCGCTAAAAGTATCCAGCGATGCGAGTTCGATTACGGCTTTTAATTGTCCTTCAAACAATACCGGTAAAATGATAACGTCTTTTGGTTTTGCGTCTCCAAGTCCGGAGTTTATTTTAATGTAATCTTTAGGAACATTACTCAAAATAATTCTTTCTTTTTCGACCGCAACCTGACCTATTAATCCTTCGCCCATTGCGTATTGCGTAGGCGAATTTTTTCTTTTGATGTATGCGTAGGATGCAATCAAATTCAGTTTAGAATCCATGAATTCCTCATCTTCCTGCAGAATATAGAAAAGTCCGTGCTGAGCGGTTACAACCGTCGCCAGCTCCGAAAGGATTTTTTGGTAACCGAATTCAATTCTTTTTGCCCCTGAAGCATTTGGGTAAATTTCGCTAAATTCGATTTCAGCCAGTCTTGTTCCTGATTACGTAACGTTGTCGCTTTCAGGTTCGAAATCATCTGGTTGATTGTATCTTTTAGGGCCTCAACCTCACCTTTTGCTTCAACACCAATAGTT
This sequence comes from Flavobacterium sp. AC274, assembly GCF_979258275.1. Classification (NCBI taxonomy): domain Bacteria; kingdom Pseudomonadati; phylum Bacteroidota; class Flavobacteriia; order Flavobacteriales; family Flavobacteriaceae; genus Flavobacterium; species Flavobacterium sp. AC274. The sequence goes on from NZ_OZ409852.1 coordinate 3,790,945, forward strand.
CGCGTTAAATCTCCCTGCGTTACCGCCGATGCTACCTCAGAAATCGCACGTACCTGCGTTGTCAAATTCGCCGCAAGCTGATTTACGTTTTCTGTTAAGTTTTTCCACGTTCCGGAAGCTCCCGGCACATTCGCCTGACCTCCCAGTTTTCCTTCTGCTCCAACCTCACGCGCCACAGTGGTTACCTGATCAGAGAAAGTTGCCAGCGTATCAATCATTTCGTTGATTGTATCTGTTAATTGTGCTACCTCTCCTTTGGCATCAATGGATAATTTTTGTTTTAGATTTCCTTTTGCTACCGATGTTACAACTTTTGCAATTCCACGTACTTGCGATGTTAAATTCGAAGCCATCAAGTTAACCGAATCGGTTAAATCTTTCCAGGTTCCGGCAACCCCTTTTACTTCAGATTGTCCTCCCAGTTTTCCTTCGGTACCCACCTCACGCGCCACACGAGTTACCTCGGATGCAAACGAGTTTAGCTGTTCCACCATCGTATTAAAGGTGTTTTTCAAATCCAAAATTTCCCCTTTTACGTCAACGGTAATTGGTTTCGAAAGGTCACCATTTGCCACGGCTTTTGTTACCTCGGCAATATTACGCACCTGATCCGTAAGGTTCGATGCCATCTGGTTCACCGAATCCGTTAAATCTTTCCACGTTCCGGCAACTCCGGGAACGAACGCTTGTCCACCCAATTTTCCATCCGTTCCAACTTCACGCGCCACACGAGTTACCTCTGATGCGAAGGCACGAAGCTGATCCACCATTGTATTTACGGTTTCCTTTAATTGAAGAATTTCTCCACGAACGTCGGCCGTAATTTTTTTCGACATATCCCCGTTGGCCACGGCAATTGTAACCTCGGCAATGTTACGTACCTGAGTTGTTAGGTTACCCGCCATCTGGTTAACAGAATCTGTTAAATCTTTCCACGTTCCGGCAACTCCCGGTACATTTGCCTGACCTCCCAATTTTCCTTCGGTTCCTACTTCACGCGCCACACGAGTTACCTCGGAGGCAAATTCACGAAGCTGATCCACCATTGTATTCAGGGTTTCTTTTAATTGAAGAATCTCTCCACGAACGTCAACGGTAATTTTTCGGGACATATCTCCGTTGGCTACAGCAATCGCCACATCGGCAATATTACGAACCTGAGCGGTCAAGTTACCCGCCATCTGGTTAACGGAATCTGTTAAATCTTTCCACGTTCCGGCAACTCCCGGTACATTCGCCTGACCTCCAAGCTTTCCTTCTGTTCCTACCTCACGAGAAACCCTTGTTACCTCCGAAGCAAAGCCTCGCAGCTGATCCACCATGGTATTAATTGTGTTTTTAAGCTCAAGGATTTCTCCTTTTACGTCAACGGTAATCTGGAGCGATAAATCTCCTTTTGCTACCGCCGTAGTTACTTCGGCAATGTTACGCACCTGTCCTGTTAAGTTCGATGCCATCTGATTCACCGAATCTGTTAAATCTTTCCAGGTTCCACCAACACCTTCCACCTGCGCCTGACCTCCCAGTTTTCCTTCGGTACCAACCTCACGCGCCACACGGGTTACCTCAGATGCAAAGGAATTCAGCTGCCCCACCATGGTATTAATGGTATTTTTAAGCTCCAGAATTTCCCCTTTTGTATCTACGGTAATCTGGCGTGATAAATCTCCTTTTGCTACGGCCGTTGTTACTTCGGCAATATTACGCACCTGACCTGTAAGGTTGGATGCCATTTGATTAACCGAATCTGTTAAATCTTTCCATGTTCCTCCAACTCCTTTTACTTTTGCCTGACCTCCCAGTTTTCCTTCTGTACCAACCTCAAGTGCCACACGCGTAACCTCTGATGAAAATGAGTTCAGCTGATCCACCATCGTATTAATGGTTTTCTTTAGCTCTAAGATTTCTCCTTCGGCAACGGCTGTAATTTTTTTAGATAAATCGCCATTTGCCACCGCCGTTGTTACCTCGGCAATGTTACGCACCTGACCCGTTAAGTTGGATGCCATTTGGTTAACGGAATCGGTTAAATCTTTCCAGGTTCCACCAACACCTTTTACTTTTGCCTGTCCTCCCAGTTTTCCTTCTGAACCTACCTCACGTGCCACACGGGTTACCTCGGCACCAAAAGAGTTCAGCTGATCCACCATGGTGTTGATCGTATTTTTAAGTTCCAGAATTTCTCCTGCAACGTTTACTGTAATTTTTTTAGATAAATCTCCTTTTGCAACGGCGGTTGTTACCTCGGCAATATTACGCACCTGACCTGTTAAGTTGGATGCCATTTGATTTACAGAGTCGGTCAAATCTTTCCAAACTCCACCAACACCTCGCACTCTCGCCTGACCTCCCAGTTTTCCTTCAGATCCTACCTCTACCGCCACACGGGTAACTTCAGAAGAAAATGAATTCAGCTGATCCACCATCGTGTTGATCGTATTTTTAAGTTCGAGGATTTCTCCTTTTACGTCTACGGTAATTTTTTTCGAAAGATCTCCTTTTGCCACGGCCGTGGTTACATCGGCAATATTACGTACCTGACCTGTTAAGTTGGATGCCATCTGGTTCACGGAATCGGTCAAATCTTTCCAGGTTCCCCCAACTCCTTTTACCTGCGCCTGACCTCCCAGTTTTCCTTCGGTTCCTACCTCTCTCGCCACACGGGTTACCTCAGATGAAAAGGAGTTCAGCTGATCCACCATCGTGTTGATCGTATTTTTCAATTCGAGGATTTCTCCTTTTACGTCTACGGTAATTTTTTTAGATAAATCTCCTTTTGCCACGGCGGTTGTTACATCGGCGATATTACGTACCTGACCCGTTAAGTTAGACGCCATTTTATTTACAGAATCGGTCAAATCTTTCCAAACTCCACCTACACCTCGCACTTTTGCCTGACCTCCCAGTTTTCCTTCTGTACCTACCTCACGCGCCACACGGGTCACCTCCATCGAGAATAAATTCAGCTGTTTTACCATTCCGTTTACCTCTTTTGCAATCCTGAGGAACTCTCCCTGAAGTGGGTTTCCTTCGATAGAAAGCGGCATTTCCTGAGATAAATTTCCTTTTGCAACCGATGTAATTACGTGTGCAATTTCAATAGTTGGATGCACAAGATCTGAAATCAAAGTATTTACAGAATCTACACAAGAACTCCAGGAACCTCTGGCGCCATCAAGTGCTACACGATTGGTTAGTTTTCCTTGTTTACCAATACTTTTCCCAACTTTCTGGAATTCAAAAACCATTCGTTCGTTAAGATCTATAATTTCATTTAAAGTATCACAAATCGAACGTTTTACACCGCTTTGATCTGTTGGAAAACGCTGTGTAAAATTTCCGTTTTTAACTTTAATTAAAATTTTTAAAAATTCAGCATCTGTTAAAACAGATTCTTCGAATTCTTCATTTGCTTTTTTCATAATTCTTAAAATGAATTAAATTTATCTTTTGCCTGAATAGTTTATTGTTTATAGTTTGTAATCTATTGTTTATAGCTTATAACTATTCTCTAAAATCTTGCTTCTTTGTTCTAAAATCTTTCTTCTAAAATCTTGCTTCTTTCTTCTAACGCCTAACATCGAACTTCTCACATACTTTCAATCAAAATCTTCCTTAAATGAAATTGCACAAAAGCATCCATAGAATCTGATCTTTTGGTATTGTCATTATAATTTAGAGGTTTTATGATATAGCCTGAAATCCCCAGTTTTTCTGCCGCAAACCGATCTTCTCCTTCGGAAGAAGTGGTCATTATAAAAACTTTCAAATTTTTCAGTTTTTCATCTTCCCGAAGCACTTTCAAAAACTCTATTCCATTCATTCTTGGCATGTTAATATCCAAAAGAATCACTTGCGGATTCAGGTTTAAGTCCGGATCTCGCAACAGTTTTAAGGCTTCGATACCGTTGTAAGCGGAATGAAGTTCATACTCAATTTCTAATTTTTTTAATGATCTTTCTACACTAATAATGTCGAGTTCATCGTCTTCTACTAATAAAATGGTCGGCTTTTTCATAATTCTAACTATTTCTCCAGGTAAAAATAAATTCTGTACCTTCTCCAACTTTAGAGATCACAATAATATGTTCTTGTTGATCGTCGATAATTTTTTTAACAATTGCAAGTCCAACACCTGTACTTTCCTGCTCGTTTTGTTCGCGAAGTGTCTGGAATATTTCAAATATTTTTTGATGGTATTCTATTGCAATACCAATCCCGTTATCTTTTACCGAAAACTCATAAAAATGAGAATATTTTCTGCAGCTAATTTCAATTACGGCATCTTCGCGGGTGGTATATTTTACGGCATTACTAATTAGATTGGCAAAAACCTGTTCGAGTTTTATTCGTTCTGTAAATAATTCAGGCAAATGTCCTATTTCTAATTTGAAATTCCTTGGCACAATCGAATCTGCAATTTCATGCACCAGATTGTTGGTATTAATATGTTCGGGCGGAACTTTAATATTGAGTCGTGCATAATCTAACAAACCATTAATTAGGGCTTCCATTCTTCTGGTTTTCTGCGGAATAATAGCTAAATATCTTTTTAATTCAGGAGAAAGTTCTCCATCCAAATCTTCTTCAATCCAGGTTATTACGTTATGAATTCCACGTATAGGCGCTTTTAAATCGTGAGAAACGACATAAGCAAACTTATTAAGCTCGGCGTTTCTGTTTTTTAGTTCGTGGATATTTTTATCGAGTTTCCCGGACATACTATTTAATGATGATGCCAAAGCCGTTAATTCATCATTTCTGGTATCCTCAATACTTGTGAATTTTCCTTTAGAAATATTTTCGGCGAGACTAACCATCGAAGAAATTCGTTTGGTCGTAATTTCCATAATATAAAGCGTGCTGGAAATCCCTACTATAATAGTCAAAGTGAGGAAAATGAGAGAAAAAATTCGGGTGTGCCTGAGAGAAATAAGTAACTCTTCGCTATGGTGTTTTCTTCTTTTATATTCTATTCGGTCGAATCTTGTGAACTTTTTGGAGATTTCATCGTTGATATTTTTACCGATGTGTTTTTTTAGTGAATTTTCGAAGAAATTATTAAAAGAATTAGGATTTTGTTTTCTGGCCTGAATGAGTTTTTCAGAATAATGAAGCCAATTATTATGGAGCGTATTAATCGAATCAAAAATAACGCGCTGCGAATTATCATTACCAATACGCAAATTTTGCTCATTTACTAAAAGCGGTACAATTTTAAGGCCTCTAAAATAAGAATCTAAAAAAACACGATCATCTGTAAGCAAATAACCTCTAAAGGCACTTTGCATTTCGATAATTGCTTTATGGGTTTTGTTTGAAGTACGGATTATTTCTTCTGACCTGGATAGAAAATGGGAGTTTAACTGCACTTTTTTTGACATCATATAATTGGTATATGAGTCTGCAACAGAGAGCAAAATTATCAGTGTAAATGCTAAAAGGATTTGGGTGGATAATTTCATTTTCGAAAATTAAACATACATAGATTACTCTTGACTTATTTCTGTAAATAAAAATAGTAAAAAAAACAGATAGCTGTACTTAGTTTTTTAAGTTATCTGTTTTGAGTAAAATCATATAATTCGAAGAAAATAAAAATTTAGGAATGCTTTGATTCATAAGCATACTTTCTTAAAATTTGTTTTAAGTCGTTAAAATTATTTGGTTTCGAAATATAATCGTGTGCCCCAAGCTGTTTTGCTTCTCGTTTAATATCTTCAAGCTGTGAAGTCGAAAAAATAATAATTGGAATTTGCTGTAGTACGTCCTGTTTTTTTATTTCGGTCAAAAGTTCTAAACCGGACATAACAGGCATATTGAGATCAAGAAAAATTACGTCTGGTTTTATTTCCATCATTAAAAGCTTTTGGTAAGCTTCTACAGGATCATTTATTCCTGTGTATGAGGAATGAGAAACCGCATTAAGTGCTTCCATAAACAATTCGCAATCATCTAAATCGTCATCGATTTGTAGAAACTTTTTATATGCCATTGGTTTTAAATTTTTGGAATTTATTAGACAACATTCTAATGTTTTTTCCTAATATATTGTGGTATTACTTAAGCATTACTTTATAAAAAATTCATGATGCCAATAAATAACGTTTTATGCTTATTGCCTCTTACCAAATGTAATAATTTAATTATTAATACAACTATTAACGGGCGAAATAAATATCTCCACAGAACATTTAGTTGTAAATAATTCCTGATTTTACTAAAAGAATAAATTTTACAGTTTTTTTTGGTTTTTTACTAAATACCGCTGTTCTTTCTTTTTTGAAGAATGCTGTTTTTTTCTATTTCTTTCAAAAATTCGCTGTCAAAATCAGCATAAGCTTTTAATCTGTATTTTTTATCTCTTGAGCGCATGACGAGATGAATTTTCTGAACCATTAACCAAATTGGTTCATAGCGTTTGTGCCCTAATAAATATTGAATTTGTAATGCCGAAAATTTTCGTTTTGAAAGTGTCATCAATTCAATACAAATCATCCAGTGCCTAAATGGTAAATTTGAATTTTCCATCACGGTTCCAGAACGAAGTCCTATTCGAGTGCCACATTTTTTGCACTGAAATTTTAAATCAGTTCTTCGAAAAGTGTGTTGGTTATGTTCGCATTTTTTACAACCCAAACCGCTTTTTAGACGTTTGTTTTTAAATTCTTCGATACAGGTTTCTTCATCCGGATATTTTTCAAAAAACTTACGTAACTCCATTTATACAATTTATGTTTTACGCATTAAATATAAATCAATCCGAATAAAGCAGCATTATTAGTATTTGAATTTTAGGCAAAAAAAGGGAATACGCCAACTGATATTCCCTTTTCAATACTAAAAAATAGTATTACAATTTTTCTTCAATTTCTTTTTTGTATTTATTCAGAATAGATTTTGTCATTCCTAAATTTGCCTTTGTAGAATCTACTGCCAGATAGATAAAATAATCTCCATTATCTGATACATCAATAATATGAATTTGAGATGTTAGGGTGATCATTACATTATCAATTGTTTGTCCTTCCAGACTTAGTGCTTTTATGGCATTCATCTTTGCTTTAACTACTTCAAGATTATAGGCAGATGCTAATTCAGGATCAAAATCAGCCACTACAGATTGTGAGTGATATGATATTCCGCTTTTAATTTCAGCTACAGAAACTGCAATAAAACCTGGTACATTTTTTTGAAGATCTGCTCCAAATTGTTTTAAAAAATCAGACATGGTATTTTTTTTAGATTGGGTATTTGAAACCTTTTGTTAGGATTTGATGCAAAATTATAGATCCATTCCTATATAATTATCCGCTTTACGTACCTTGGGTTATTTTTTTATTCAATAATTCATAATTCTATTGTAATACTTTAACTCCATAAAAAAACTCCTACTTTATCAGCAGGAGTCTTTCAAACAAATAATCTATTCTAATTTTAATGCAGTTTTTATTTAGAGTTTTTATTTTATTTTTTGTTCGGTTAAACCACGTGTTAACCAGCCTCTTTTATTTGCTGTTGCAATTGCATATGGCGTGATCCAGAATAAACTGAAGGTATAAAAAAGACTATATGAATATGCCCAAAGTGATTCTCTTAAATTATATCTTTTTGCATAAAAGAACACCGGGAAACTAGATACGATTAATATACTTAGTAATGTAGAGCTCAAAAACAATACCGGGTGAATGGCAATAAAAAAGAACATAAAAGCTAAAAATGGATAAGACATTAACATTTTCGTTGACTGGCTTACAAACAATAATCTTGACCCGAATTTTGATCCTTTTCTAAAATCTGTAAAAACAAATTTAGACATCATGATGTTCTCACGCACATTACTTCTCGCCCATCTAATGAACATTTTGTATAAACCTGTGTACTCTTCTGGAACATTTGTTAAAACTGTAGCATTACGCTGAAATAATACGTGGTGACCTTGTTTTAAAATCATGTTTGTCATAGCGCGGTCTTCGCCGATATCCGAAGGCTGTCCCATAAAAGTTTGGTTGATCCATTCGTCAAGGCATCCAAAAACAGCTGTTTTACGATAAGCTGCAGCAGCACCAGGAGTACAAAGTACAGATCCTAACATACTTTCTGCAGAACGCATGAATTCAAAACTCATTACGAAACTTACGTTTAACATTTTAGGAAGAATCGCTTTTTTATTATTCAAAACCTGAACGTTTCCTGCAACTGCTCCACATTTTTCATTTGTAACAAACGGACTCACTAAATTTCGTAAAGTATCTGTTTTTACGATAGAATCGCTGTCTACAGTTACAAAAATTTCTCCTGTTCCTAATTCAAACCCACGGTGAAGTGCGTGACGTTTTCCTCTGTTTTCAGGCTGTTGGAAAATGGTTAAACGATCTCCCAATTTAATTTTTGCCTGCTGCATCCAATACCATGTATCATCTTTACTACCATCATCGATAGCTAATAACTGCATTTTCTCTTCTGGATAATCGCTGTTTGCTAAACTTAATAAAGTATCCCAAACTAATTTCCCTTCGTTGTATGCAGGAACAATTATGGTAGTTGTTGGCAACAATTCATCACTAACGGATTCGATTGGTTTGTATTTGAAAAATAAATATACATTATAAAGAAAAGCTCCTATTTGAAAGAAAAACAATAATATGGTTACGATTAAAAAAGGATAACCCCATGTTGAATTGATTCTGTCTAATTGAAACTGATCAAAGTCGTCTTGTAATAGATAAACCACAAAAGCACCTGCAAACATTAAGATAAAAGTACCCGCAAGTACAAATAAATTTAATGGGTTTGATGTTCGTGCAATATTTTTAGTGGTAGTGTCGTTATTAATGCGAAAAATGGAACTTTTTAAAGTTTGTTCTACATTACTGGTATCACTTGAAGAATAAAATTGTTTTGAGATAATTGTTTCACTTTCCATGTTTGTCTTCTATTTTATTTTTATCTGAAATGGCTTTTAATTAAATTGTGTTCTGTTTTATTAAAATTGTATACAGAATCACATTATCTCAGTAAGCAACCCTTATGCCATTATGCTTTTTCGCTGTTATAGAGCTATTTATCTGGATTCACAACAAAACAGTGTGTGTAAATTTTATACAATTTGGTATACAGTACACACATTTTGTCCCAATAAACAATGGCGTTTCTGTTCAAATATTTACAGATTTACCGCAAACTTTACAGATTATAAAAACATAGCCAACGGTTTCAACCGTTGGAACGCAATATATTTCCACATACATGTCCCCCACGGTTGAAACCGTGCGCTATATTTTCATATCACAATTCCCACGGTTGAAACCGTGCGCAAAATCTTTGTGTTCTTTGCGGTTAAAAACATAGCCAACGGTTTCAACCGTTGGAACGCAATATATTTCTATCATTCATGTCTCCCACGGTTGAAACCGTGGGCTATGTTTAATACCGAATTCACAAAGCTTTGTGTTGATTTAACTTTGCGTCCCGAGGCTTCGGGATGTATTGTTAACACTTTAAAAACCTTTGCGTCCCGAGGCTTCGGGATGCGGTTAAATATTTTTTTTATTTTTTTCTAAAAATTTGTCCAATTCTGAAAGTTCGGTTGTCATTAGGGTATAACATTTAAAACTATACACAATGGAAACTAGAATTAATTTATTCGAAAAAGGTCAAAAAGCATTAACTCCTTTATTTGGAATTACTGTTTATTTAAAAAAATCAGGTCTTGAAAAATCACTTGTAGATTTAGTAGATTTTAGAGTATCACAAATCAATAGTTGTGCTTATTGTCTGGATATGCATTCAAAAGAAGCTTTGGCGGCAGGCGAAACCCCACAACGTTTGTTTGGTTTGAGTGCATGGAGAGAAACTCCTTTTTATACAGATAAAGAAAGAGCCGCTCTTGCCTATGCAGAAGCCGTAACAGCTTGTCATGTATCTGATGATGTTTATAATGAAGCAAAAGCACACTTTTCTGATGAAGAATTGATCGATCTTACTTTGGCTATTACAACGATCAATACATGGAACCGTTTAAATCTTGCTTTTCCAAACAACGTAGGTTCTTACAGAGTGGGGCAATTTGGATAAATAAATCAAGCTGTTTTTTATTTGAGGTAAAATAGTAAATTTATGTCTTCAATGTAAAACAGCTTTTTTTATAGCCACAGATTAAAAGATTATTATTTCACGCAGATTTGGCAGATTAAGCAGATTTAAATTTTGAAAATTATCTGCGTGAATCTGCTTAAATCCTTTTAAAATCAGTGAAAAAAATATTAGCCACAGATTCAAGGATTGAAAAGATTTTTATTGCACGCAGATTTGGCAGATTGAGCAGATTAAATTTTGAAAATTATCTGCATGAATCTGCTTAAATCCTTTTTAAATCTGCGTGAAAAAATATTCAATACATAGTTATTAAAAAGATTTTTAATTTTTAATTCTAAATTTTTAATTTAAAAACATAAAACAATGAACGAGTTTTTATTAATTTTCAGAAGAGATTTTACAACTAAAGAAATACAGCCTTCTCCGGAAGAAATGCAGCAGCATTTTCAGCAATGGCAAAATTGGTTCGGAAGTCTGGCTGCACAAGATAAACTGGCAAGACCGTTACAACGCTGGGACGGACAAGGGAAAATTGTAACCAATAACAAAAACGTAACAAACGGTCCGTATGTAGAAATCAAAGAATCTATTGGCGGAATGATTACCATAAAAGCTAAAGATTACGACGAAGCTGCCGAAATCGCACAAAATTGCCCAGTTTTGAATTTAGGCGGGAATGTGGAGATTAGAATGGCGGTAAATTTTTAAATTCCAAATTTTAAATTCCAAATTCCAATATAGAAGACTGGAATTTTTTTAAGAGTTTAGGCATCTTTGTCAAAGTTTAAAACTTTGACAAAGATTTACGGTTACAATAACCGCAGTTTATGTTGGAATTTGGTCCCGAGACTTCGGGATAAAAAATTTGAAATTTTATATTTATGATGGAAAAAGAACTCATACCAAATTTATTCAGAACAGAATACCAAAAAATAGTTTCGGTACTTAGTAATCTGTTTGGTATTCATCATATTGAGATTGCTGAGGATATTGTGAGCGATACATTTTTGGCTGCAGCCGAAACCTGGGCAATAAAAGGAATTCCGGATAATCCGACTGCCTGGCTTTATACGGTTGCGAAAAATAAAACCAAAAATTATTTTAAACGAAATGATGTTTTTGAAAAGAAAATTGTAACCGAAATAAAATACAATACACCTCTTAATAATCCGGAAACAGAAATTGATTTATCGGAACAAAATATTGCCGATAGTCAATTGGCGATGATTTTTACGGTTTGTAATCCTTGTAATTCAAACGAAGCTCAGATTGCATTGGCGCTAAACTTATTATGCGGTTTTGGAATCAATGAAATCTCAGACGCTTTTTTATCTAATAAAGAAGTAATTTACAAAAGAATCAATCGCGCCAAAGAAAAACTCAAAGAAGAAAACATTAAAATTCAGCATCCCAATTCGGCAGAAATTAACGACCGAATTGAGACGGTCTTAAAAACGATTTATCTGCTGTATTCTGAAGGTTATTATTCTACATCGCAAAATACTACTTTACGCAAAGATCTTTGTGCAGAAGCGATGCGCCTCACCTATTTATTGATTCAGAATGAAAGTACCAATTTACCTGCAACGAATGCTTTAATGGCTTTGATGTGTTTTCATTCTTCAAGATTTGAAGCACGAACTTCAGAAAACGGAGAAATTATTTTATATCAGGATCAGGATGAATTACTTTGGAATCATGAATTAATCGATAAAGGAACGTATTTTTTAAGTAAATCTTCAACCGGAAATACACTTTCTAAATACCATCTCGAAGCCGGAATTGCCTATTGGCATACACAGAAAAAAGATTCTCCCGAAAAATGGCAGCATATTCTGGAATTGTACAATAATTTGATTATTTTAGAATATTCACCAATTGTGGCTTTAAATCGCACTTTTGCCTTATCAAAAGTAAATGGTAAAAAAGAAGCCATTATTGAAGCCGAAAAACTCAATTTAACCGATAATCACTTCTATTATTCTTTACTCGGAAATTTATATACCGATGTTGACAATAAAAAAGCGCATCAGCATTTTGAAACTGCTCTTGGCTTAGCCAAAACAACAGCTGAAAAAAATATCATCAGTAAAAATATTCTTCAGCTTTCTTTTTTTGATTTAAAAAATTCTTAATTTCAATAGTAATTCGAGAGTATTTGCATTAATCATTTATTATTCGTGAAATAAGGCAGTTTTTTCTAAATAATGACCTCAAAATTATTTAAACAGCTGTTAAATCTTTAATAAATGTTAATGTTAAATATTGTAGGAAAACGTATATTTGAGTAAACAGAATATTTTATATCGTGCAAAAACAAACAAAATCACATAGTTTTATTTTTCCAAAAACTCCTTCAGGAATAGACGGCCTGGATGAGATTACAGATGGTGGATTTCCTAAAGGACGACCAACTTTAATCTGCGGTGGTGCAGGTTGCGGAAAAACATTGTTATCTATGCAATTCCTTATTAAAGGGATTACAGAATATAACGAACCCGGAGTTTTCATGTCTTTTGAAGAGCCTTCGGATGATCTTACATTAAATGTCAAATCACTTGGTTTTGACCTCGAAAAACTAAAAGCAGATAAAAAGCTTGTAGTGGATTATGTAAGAGTTGAAAGATCGGAAATTGAAGAAGCGGGAGAATATGATCTCGACGGTTTATTTATAAGATTAGGACATGCCATCGATTCTATAAAAGCAACCCGAGTGGTGCTGGATACGATCGAATCTTTATTTGCAGGTCTTGACAATCAGGCGATTCTTAGAGCTGAGTTACGAAGATTATTTCATTGGCTTAAAACCAAAGGCGTAACGGCAATTATTACAGGCGAACGCGGAGAAGCAACACTTACGCGTCAGGGACTGGAAGAATATGTTTCGGATTGTGTTATCGTTTTAGACCATCGTGTTATCGAACAGGTTTCGACCAGAAGAATGCGAATTGTAAAATACCGCGGATCGACTCATGGTACCAATGAATATCCTTTTTTAATTGATGAGGACGGAATTTCGGTATTGCCTATCACATCATTAAAACTGAATAATGAAGTTTCTTCGGATGTAATTCCTACGGGAGTGCCCGGATTAGACAACATGTTTCAGGGTGGTGGGTTTTACAGAGGAAGTAATATATTGGTTTCCGGAACTGCAGGTACAGCAAAAACAACGGTTGGATGTTATTTTGCCAATAAACAATGTGAAAATAACGAGCGTGTTATCTATTTTGCCTTTGAAGAATCACCACAGCAATTGGTTCGCAATATGAAATCTATAGGTGTTGATCTTGGAAAATATATCAAAAAAGGTAATCTGCAAATTCATTCTTCCCGCCCATCCTTAAATGGTCTTGAGCTGCATTTGCTTACACTACGAAAATTTATCAAAGATTTTAAACCAACTACAATAGTAATCGATCCTATAAGTAATCTTATTAATGTTGGTAGCGAGCAGGAAGTTCGTTCGATGCTGGTAAGGCTTATAGATATGCTAAAAGCAAATAATATTACGGCACTTTTTACTTCTTTAAACAAACAAACAGACAATTTCAGACCTGATCTTGCCGAAGAATCTGTATCATCGTTAGTTGATACCTGGATTACGGTACGCGATATGGAAGGAATTGGCGAAAGAAACCGAGGAATTTTTATTGTAAAAGCCAGAGGAATGGGACATTCTAATCAGGTTAGAGAATTTGTTATTACAAATAAAGGAATTGAACTGCTTGATATAGAATTAGGCCCGCAGGGAATACTTACAGGATCAGCGAGAAAATCGCATTTGTTCAAGAAAACAATGTCTGATATTAAACTGCAAAATGAAATTAGCAGAAAAGACAGAGAAATTGAGCGTAAACGCAAAGTACTTCAAGCTAATATTGAAGCGCTTCGAAACGAATTTGAATCGGCAGAAGAAGAATTAAGTATCTTAAAAGCAACAGAAGAGTTGCAGGAAAAACTGAATCCTAAAAAAATAGCAATAAAATGAAAAAAGAAGCTGTAGCCGAATGGCAATTGTTGCTATATATCGCAGGTCAGACACCAAAGTCGATTAAAGCACTCGAAAATATAAAAAAATACGCCGAAGAATACTTGGCGGGTAAATATAGTATCGAAATTATAGACTTACTTAAAAGTCCGCAGTTGGCCGAAGGAGATCAAATCCTGGCCGTTCCTACTTTGGTCAGAAAATTTCCTGAACCAATTCGTAAAATAATTGGGGATCTTTCTAATGAAGAAAGAGTTTTGGTGGGGCTCAATATTAAACCTTTAAAAGCGTTATAATGAGCAACTCATCTGATGTTACAAAACCGGAAAAACATAAGTTTATGCTTTTTGTTTCGGGTATGTCTGTAAAATCAGGGCATGCAATAGAAAATTTACGAATAATATGTGATAAATATCTCGCCGGTAATTTCGAACTGGAAATTATAGATATAAGTCGGGATACAGAACAGGCCGTAATACATCAAATTGTAGCCATACCAACATTGATTAAGATAGGTCCTGCACCAAGAAGAATCATTTTAGGTGATTTGTCAGACAGGGAAAAAGTATTACAAATACTAAACTTAAGGGAATAAATTTGAGTGATAACAACAAACATATCGAATCTTTATTAAAAGAGATAGCAGCATTAAAAGAAGAACTTCATGAGTCTAATAGTATTGTTGAGGCCATTAAAACAGGAGATGTTGATGCATTAGTAGTAAGCAATAACGGAACACCACAGCTTTATTCTCTTGAAACCGCAGATTATACTTTCAGGCTTTTAATTGAAAAATTCAGGCAGGGCGCTTTGAGTATTTCAAGGAATGGTTTGATCCTGTACTGCAACGATTATTTTTCTGAGCTTTTGGGCGTACCTTCGGAAAAAATAATTGGAAACTATTTACAGGAATATTTTAATAATTCGGATCATTTTACTGCTCTTATCGAATCGTTGAAATACGGCATAACTGCACACGAAATCTTATTTAAAACCAATTACAGCACTAAAACTTTTTTGGCATCAATATCTGTAACTGATCTTGAACCATCTGTACAGGGATTAGGAATTGTCGTTACTGATTTAACCGAAAAGAAAAAACACGAAAATGCTTTAATTCAGCATCAAAAAGAGCTTGAGGAAAAAATAAACGAACTAAACCGCATAAACTCTAATCTTGAAGAGTTTATTCATGTAATATCCCATGATCTTAAAGAACCGCTTAGAAAAATAGTAATGTATAATGAAAGAATCAACAAAACAGATCTTTCAGAAACAGATACTAAATATCTGAATGTAATGAAATTATCTGCTTTAAGATTAAATTCTCTCGTGGATGATTTGGTAAATTATTCCTCACATAATGCACAGGAAGAGCGTATACAGGTAAACCTGGTTGAAATAATTGCTGAAGTTAATGAGGATTTGGAAATTATAATTAATGATAAAAAAGCTAATTTTGAAATAGGAAAACTCCCTGTATTACAAGCTTCAAAAGTGCAAATGCGACAACTTTTTTCTAATTTAATCTCAAACGCAATTAAATACAGTAAAACAGATATTCCTCCTGTTATACAAATTTTTCAAATTGATGATTTTGAATCTGCTGATAAATTTGTAAAAATTCAAATAAAGGATAACGGCATTGGAATGGAAAAAAATCATCTGCTCAAAATTTTTACAATATTTCAGCGTTTACATGCTAAGAATGAATATTCCGGAAATGGTATTGGCCTTGCCATTTGCAAAAAAATCATGGAAAATCACTCCGGGAATATAACTGTAGAAAGTAATCTCAACGAAGGCACCACATTTAATCTTTATTTTCCAATATAAAATGACAAAATTAAACAATCTGCACATTATTATTGCCGAAGATGACGAAGATGACGCCGATGTAATCTCTGAAATCTTTAATAAAAATCCTGATTTTGATAAAGTTAGCTTAGTGTCAAATGGCGAAGAACTTTTAAATTATTTAAAAAACACTTCCAATGCAACTCCTGACGTTATTCTTACCGATATCAATATGCCTATAATTGATGGTATTGAAGCGCTACAACAAATTTTAAATACCGAAACATTAAAAAGTATTCCGTGTTTTATTTATTCGACAAGTATAAATCCTGCTTATAAAGAAAAATGCGATTTGCTTGGTATAAAAGGTTACCTCATTAAACCCTATTCTATTGAAGGTTTTGAAGAAATTCCCAAACAAATCATTAAAATCATCGAACAGCAATAGTAATAAATACCAATATATTTTTCGAATCAAAGAAATAATATTTTTTAATCGCAAAGTTCGCAAAGGTTATTTTTTAATGTGCTAATACAATGCAAAGTTCGCAAAGCTTAATCAATACAAAGCTTTGCGAACTTTGCAATTTTATAAAATCTTATATGCAAAAAAACTTTGCGTCCTTTGCGGTAAAATTTATACTCAATTTTATATTTGCGTGATTAAACATAAAAAACTTTGCGCACCTTGCGTAAATCTTAGCGCACCTTGCGGTTAAATTATTCCTCAAATAATCCAAAACATTCAAATAATAATCAAAACGGTGTAAATAATAATTGGTGTTATGATAGTTGAAAACAAATTATACATTTGTCTCACAACAACCAAAAAACCAAACCAGGTGAATCTAAAATTACGTTTAACCATTTTCTTATTGCTCAGTTTTATTGGCGGTATTGCAAATGCTCAAAATAGTCAAATTGATAGTTTGCAACGAATTTTGCGTGTTATCAAAATAGATACCTCAAAAGTTAATCATTATAATGCAATCGCTGATTTATATAAGGAAATTGATACTGATTCCACTTTATTTTATGCACAAAAAGCAGCCTTTTTAAGCACTAAAACAGGATATAATTTTGGTCTTGCAACTGCTTATAACAACAAAGGAAATGCCTCTATCATTCTGGGCAATTATCCTGCTGCCCTACAATATTTTAAAAAAGCGCAAACCGAATTTCAAAAATGTCTCAACCAAAATTCTGATCAAAAACAATATAAAAAAGGGTTAGCAAGAGCTTATGCAAGTTCTGGCGTAGTATATTCAGAACAAAGCGATTATCTATTATCGTTGAAAAATTACGAACAGGCTTTGTTATTATATCAGGAAATTAAGGAAGAAAAAAGCATTTCTAAAGTGCTCAACAACATGGGAGTCCTTTATAAATCACAGCAAATTTACCCTAAAGCTTTGCATTATCTCAAAGAAGCTTCAAAAATACAAATCGCTCTTGGCGAACAAAATGCGCCCATGACGCTGACCAATATTGGTGTAATTTATTTTGAATTGGGCAACTACAAAAATGCCATTGAATATTATCAAAAAGCAGAAAAAGGTTTCGAAAAAAACAATAACAAACGCGGATCTGCGCTTTTAAATAATTATTTGGGAGATTATTATACCAAACAAAATAATTTGTCTGTGGGACTTGGTTATTATCAGGAATCATTAACGTTATACGAGGAAATTCAGAATAAATTTGGCGCTTCGCTTGCTCTGTACAATATTGGTTTATTATTACAAAAACAGAAAAAATACAACGAAGCACTTTCTTTCGCACTAAAATCATTAAAGTATGCAAAAGAAATCGATGTTCAGGATCAAACCTATCATACCGAAAAACTGCTAAGCGAATTGTATGAATCATTAAATGAAACAAAATTAGCGTTAACCCATTACAAAAATTACGTAAGCTCACGTGAGAGTATTCAAAATCAGGAAATTAATATGAAATTTGCCCGTGCAGAAATGAATTATGAGTTTAAGGAAAAAGAAGCTTTACTTTTTGAAAAACATAAAAGAGAAACGCAATTCGTTATTTTTTCGATACTGGCAATATTATTATTAATTGTTTTAAGCATTGTAATTTATAACAGAATGCAGGTTAAACGACAGCTCACACTTAAAAAAGAGGTAGCCGAATACGAACAGAAAGCACTGCATTTACAAATGAATCCGCATTTTGTTTTTAATTGTCTGAGTTCTATTTCGAGTTTTATTGTGCAGAACGGAACTGACTCTGCTTTAAAATATCTGTCTAAATTTTCAAAATTAATGCGTCTCACGCTAGAATATTCAAAAGGTTCATTGATTCCCATTGATAAAGAAATTGAAAGTTTACAGAATTATCTCGAACTCGAACAGCTTAGGTTTCATGACAAGTTTGAATTTGAAATACAATCAACAGAAAATGTAGAGTTTAATATGGGTTTACCGCCTTTACTGATTCAGCCTTTTGTCGAAAATGCGATTCTGCACGGCATGGTTCCCAAAGAGGGAAAAGGAAAAATCAGTGTGAATTTTGATGTTCAGAAAGAACAATTAATCTGCACGATTACAGATGACGGAATTGGTTTATCAGAATCCAAACTTTTAAAAGAAAACTCCGTTACGGCACATCAGTCTATGGCGTTGGAAATTACAAAAAGCGTTTGAAGATTATGGAATCGATCACTTCCAAATCGGCTAAAATAGAGATTATCGAACTTAATTCGGCACAACAAAAAACAGGGACAAAAGTTACTTTATACCTGCCAATTCAGTATATGTCTTAATTCGAAAAACAATATCAATATCAAAAAGGCAATTGCAATTTCAATTTTCAATTTCAAAATCAATTTCAAAAAGCATAAATAAATAACCATGATAACAGCATTACTAATCGACGATGACAAGCATTTACGAACCGGACTAAAAGCGCTTTTAGAACGATACACAAATGATATTTTTATTGTTGGCGAAGCCGAAAGTGTAAAAACCGGAATCGCTGCAATAGAAAAACTGAATCCGCAGGTTATTTTTCTGGATATTCATTTAACAGACGGAACCGGTTTTGATATTCTGGAACGTCTTTCTAAAGCAAACGGAAAACTGAAATCGCATGTTGTTTTTATTACCGCACACGAACAATATGCCCTGAAAGCTTTTAAGTTTAGTGCATTAGACTTTATTCTAAAACCTGTTGATCCCGAAGAACTGCAGCTTACAATGTCCAAAATAAAAGAAGCAGTGGGAAAAAATAATTCGTTTGAAAACATTGATTTATTATTGGAAAACATCCGTAAAAAAGTCGACAATTTTAAGAGAATTGCCTTATCAACAAGTGACGGAATTCATTTATTTGAAGTTTCGGATATTATTCGATGCGAAGCCAAAATAAATTACACTCAATTCTTCATTAAAAACCACAAACCTGTTTTGATATCAAAAACACTTAAGGAATATGAAGAATTATTGGCAGAACACGGTTTTGAACGCATTCATCAATCGCATTTAATCAATTTATCGTATCTCAAATCGTACATTAAAACAGATGGCGGCTATGTGATTATGGCCGATAATGCCAATATTCCGATTGCACAGAGCAAAAAAGAAAAATTGCAGGAATTAATCAATTCACTTTAAAATCATCCCCAAAATTTTCTAACGAACAACTCAAACCATAATAATTATGAGAAAAAAATTACTCTTACTGATCTTGCTTTTTACCGGTCTGGTAAATGCCCAGATCCTTACTTTTACAGATACTACCTTTAAAGCCATGCTGGTAAATGGCGGTGCAAATAATTTTACAGCATCTTCGGGCGGTGTTCCCGTTACGAGAATAGACACCAATTTTAATAATGAGATCGAAGTTTCTGAAGCGGCTTTAATTGACAAACTTTGGATAGAAGGCGCCAATGCTCCGCAAGTAACCAATATTCAGGGAATTGAAGGTTTTACAAATGTGACCGAATTAGGTTTTAGAGAAATAAGCGTGACATCGATTAACTTAAGCGGAATGCCGAATTTAAAAACGCTTTTTGTAAAAAGTCCAACTTTGGTAACAGCAACCGTTTCTGGAATGAATGCTTTAACAGGCGCATCTTTTATGGAAAATCCGTTACTTGAAACTTTAAACATTTCAAATAATCCGTTGCAAACAACTATTCTCGCACAGCAAAATCCAGGTTTTTCTACTTTTAATGTCAACAATCTTCCTCTTTTAAAAGAGTTTTATGTCGCAGATAATGTTTTGACAGCTCTGGACATAACTGGATGCCCGAATGTAGAATATTTCAACGCCGTAAACAATCAGTTAACATCAATAAATGTTTCGGGTTTAACAAAACTGACTACTTTTCTAATCGAAGATAATACCAATCTTTCTTCAATAAATGCAGCAGGCTGTACGTTGCTTAATTTTCCGCAATCTGCCTTTAATTCAACGAAAGTATTAACAACCGCAGATTTTTCAAACTGTTCAAGTTTAGAATATATATTGTTTCCGGATAATACGCTTACTTCCTTAAATCTCTCAGGTTGTAGTGCTTTAAAAGATGTAAATGTGTCAAATAATGCCTTAACAACATTACCACTTACGGGTTGTACCGCATTAACCAATTTAAATTGTACTAATAATCAATTAACGGCACTTAATTTAAGTACCTCGCCAAACCTTGTACAGCTTCAGGCTTCAACAAATGCTATTTCGAGTTTAAACTTAACCGGAACAACTAATTTGAAAAATGCTTTTTTAAATTCAAATCAAATTCCGTCGTTAAATCTTTTCCGGAAATACGAATTTAGAAATTCTGGAATTAAGAGAAAATCCAACTACAAATTTAAATCTTTCAGGTTGTACGGCATTAAATAATGTTTCATTAGTTGATACGAATCTTGTTACTGCCGACTTTTCAAATTGCAGTTCACTAAAGTATATTGGTAATATTAGTACCGCATTAACATCAATAAATGTTCAAGGCTGTACAGCACTTGAAATGCTTTCTATAAGTGGAAAACCGCTTGAAAAAGCACCGTTAACATCGTTGAATGTTGCTGGTTTAACCAATTTAAAAAGCCTGGATTGCAGTTATAATACTGTTTCTTCTCTTAACCTTTCAGGCTGCAGTGCATTAACGTCTGTTTTTTGTATTGAAACACCAATTACAGCCATCGATTTCTCTGATTCACCAAATATTATAACCCTAAACGTAAACGGAAGTGCCTTAGAAAACATCGATCTTTCTGGTTTTACAAATTTCCAGACTTTATCTGCCAGCAGCAATCCAAATCTTAAAATGATTTTTGCCAAAAACGGAAAAACCGAAACTTTATTTTTAGGCAATGCCAATACAAATCTGGCTTTTGTTTGTCAGGACGAAGCAGATATTATCGCAACAAAAAACTATCTGTTAACTGTAGGCTTATCAAATGTAGAAGTCAACTCGTATTGCTCATTTACACCGGGCGGAAATTACAATACAATTACAGGAACAATTGCTTTTGACCTTGACAACAATGGTTGTGATGCCTCAGATGCCAAACAGCCAAATTTGAAAGTTGGACTTCATGACGGCACGACGCAAAATGAAACCTTTACCAAAACCAGCGGAAAATATGTTTTTTATACCGGTGCAGGAAATTTTTCACTAACACCACATCTTGAAAACCCAACACTTTTCAGTATTTCTCCGGTTAATCCGTTGCTTTCTTTTGCAGATAGTAACAATCATGTTGCAACTCAGGATTTTTGTATTACCGCAAACGGATCTCAAAGCGATATCGAAATTGTTATTGTGCCAATTGTACCTGCAAGACCTGGATTTATGGCCTGGTATGAAATCGTAATTCGAAACAAAGGAAATCAAACCGCAAGCGGAAGTTTTAGTTTTAACTACAATCAAAACTTAATGCATTATGGTTTGGCAACTTTGGCTCCAAATGTGCAAAGCCCGGGATTATTGGGCTGGAATTACAGCAACTTACTTCCATTTGAAAGCAGAAGTAATTATTTTGGACTAAATGTAAACACACCCGTACAAACGCCTCCCGTAAACATAGATGATGTATTGAATTTTACAGCGACAATAAACCCAATTACAGGTGATCTTAATCCGGCAGATAATACATTTAATTACAATCAGGTTGTGATAGGTTCTTATGATCCTAATGATATCGAATGTCTTGAAGGAAAAAATGTTTCTCCGAGTATCATTGGCGAGTATTTACATTATGTAATCAATTTTGAGAACACAGGAACGGCCCCTGCAGAGAATGTAGTGGTAAAAGTAACGATCGATCAAACTAAATACGACATTAATTCGCTTCAGTTATTGGATACTTCACATCCGTCTCAAATAAACATTCACGGCAATGTTGCTGAATTTATTTTTACCAACATCAATTTAGGTACGGCTAAAAAAGCAAAACTTACAGCAAAGGATCCGCCTGTTAACAATCATGGCAATATTTTATTTAAAATTAAAACTCTGGACGATCTGATTACCAATGACAAGGTTGAAAAACAAGCCGATATTTTCTTTGATTATAACGCGCCAATTGAAACCAATAAAGCCGAAACTATTTTTAAAAATCTAGGAACCAAAGATCTCGAAGTTGATAAAAGTGTGGCATTATATCCTAATCCTACAAAGGGAAATATGAATATTAATAGCGACAATACTATAAAACTTATCGAATTATTTGACGTTCAGGGAAGAATTCTGCAAACAAAAATAGAAAGCAACAACAATACAACACTTGATATTTCAAACAAAGCAAACGGACTTTATTTCATCAGAATCACAACTGAAAACGGCATTAAAGTCGAAAAAGTAATTAAGGAATAAAGAAATAAATTTAGGTATTTCATTTAAAAAGCCTTCTGAAATCGAGAGATTTTGGGAGGCTTTTTAAGTATGTCAATTAAGTTGAGGAAAAATTTTAGGAGCTATTTCCTGCTATCCGTTTCAATCTTTTATTTTTTTAAAGAAAAAAATAAAAGGATTTCCACTTCTATCAGGGCTAGGACACCCGTTTTCATAACAACTATTTTTGTACTTTTAATCCCGAACCAAGCCAAATATTCCATGCCATTTTACATCAATAAAGAGCATTTATTAAACGAAATTGAATATCCTACCCGATATCAGCCAGAAAATCTCGTGAAAAGTTCTGCGATTGTCTTTGCTTCGATTTTTGTGTTTCTTTTATTGTTTGCACCATTTGGCGTTTATGAGCCTGAATTCAGACTTAATTATTTTTTGATTTGTTTTTTTCACGCTTTTTCACCTGCATTAATCTTGTTTTTATATTTCGGAACTTACAATTACATCAAGCAAAACCAACTCAAAAACTGGACATTGCTGCAAGAATATATTCACGTTGGTCTATTTTTGCTTTTGTCCGGAATTGCCAGTTTTTTAATGCGCGATTTAATATATAACAATCCAAATAACTGGTCATGGCGTTATTTGTATGAAGAAATACGAAACTGTTTTCTTGCCGGAATCCTTTTTTATTTTTTCCTCAGAATGGCTGGTTTTTATTTTAAGTCAAAAAAGGATCTCCTTTTGTGCTTCAGTTTACTCCTCTTGAAAACAAAACACAAAAAACAGCAGTATCTCCTACCCTTTTTATCAATACCCAAGTCAAACAAGATGATTTTACTTTAAACTTAGAAGATTTGTTATTTGTAAAAGCCGATGGTAATTATATCGAACTCACAAAGTCAAACAACGAAGAAGCGACTGTAGAACTCAAACGAATTTCGCTCACACAATTTGAAAAACAAATCGCCGATTATCCGCATTTTTTCAGATGCCACAGAACCTATTTAGTCAATATGTTTAAGATCGAAAAAGTAAGCGGAAATTCTCAGGGATACGTTTTATCGTTTCATAATACCGATGCAAAAGTTCCCGTTTCCCGAAACCAGATTGAGAGTTTCAACAATTGTTACAACCAACTCCGAAACCTGCAGATAGCCTAAGCTTGTCGTTCATCACAAAAGCTTGTTAGTGATAACAAGGCCGCTTACAATCGTATTTTCTTGTTGTAGGTTTGTCCTCAGAAACACTAAATTAAATCTGTTATGACAACCCAAAACGCAACTTTATCTAAAGATTTACAAGAGCCAAATCAGCTTGTTTACATCAGCAACATCAAAATACTATTGACTATATTGGTTATTTTGCACCACACTTTTATAGCCTACAGCACTTCAGATGGATGGTATTATACAGAACCCACTAAGATTTTTGGCGTGCTAATTCCCGTAAAAATGTTTATTAGCGTGAACCAGTCTTTTTTTATGGGCTTTTTCTTTATGCTTGCCGCCTATTTTACCGATTCATCTTTTACCAAAAAAGGCACTTTTAAATTCATTACCGATCGCTTAATTCGTTTAGGAATTCCGTTAGTATTTTATTCCCTTGTAATTTCTCCTTTTACGAGCTATCTCGTGTATTATTTTGCTAAAGGGCACCATATTACCTTTTTGCAGTATTTAAGCGGTTACGATACCTGGATCGATGTTGGCGTAATGTGGTTTGTATTGGCTTTGCTTGTGTTTACCTTTATTTATGTAATCGCAAAAATAGTTTTCAAAATCAGTTTCGAAAACACATTGCCCGTTCCCACATCACGAACCATACTTTTATTTGCACTCGTATTAGGACTTGTAAGTTTTGCCGTTAGAATTATATTTCCTGTAGGCTGGGTGCTCAAACCATTCGGATTTCAATTAGGTCATTTCCCGCAATACATCACCTTTTTCACGATCGGATTATTGGCTTCCAAAAACAATTGGTTCCAACAGCTTTCTGAAAAAACCAGAAAACGTCTTAGCCTTTCTTCATGGTTATGTTTGGTCTTTTTTCTTGTCTTTTTCGTGATCAGACTCACCGTAAAAATGCCAGTCGAATGGTATTCAGGAGGTTTTCACTGGCAACAATTACTCTACGCCATCTGGGAACAATGGATCGGACTTTCCATTTTAACCGTCCTGCTCA
Organism: Flavobacterium sp. AC274; assembly: GCF_979258275.1. NCBI lineage: Bacteria > Pseudomonadati > Bacteroidota > Flavobacteriia > Flavobacteriales > Flavobacteriaceae > Flavobacterium > Flavobacterium sp. AC274. The sequence continues at coordinate 3,815,826 of NZ_OZ409852.1, forward strand.
TCAAAGGAAGAACAAAATGGAACCAATCAACGCCATTGCTTGCCAAATTATCCCGCTACAGCTTTGCGACTTATATTTTTCATCCCGTAGTCATTGTCGCATTCACCTTGGCCGCAAGAAACTGGGCTGTAGATCCTGCCCTAAAACTCCTTGTAGTTTCACCGTTGATAGTTGTGGGGAGTTTTGCTTTTGGCGGATTGTTGGTAGCTATTCCTGGGGTTAAGAAGATTATTTAAAAATTATTGATCAAAAAAAAGGATTTTACAAAATCTTGTCATTTCAAATGACATAAAATTAGAATCAATTAACGACACCCTAATGATAGCAAACCCGACAGGTTTTAAAAACCTGTCGGGTTTCGCATAATCTTCTTATTTCCCTAAAATAATAACATTACTTTCTTCATTTTTAGTTGATTTTTATATATCATTATAATTATTCATAAAATGATTTGAAGTTTTTTTTATACACTATTACTATAATTATTTTAATCTTCAATTTGATGTATAATAATCCTATTAGTAGCATGTAAGCTATCTATTTTGGAATTTATTGTTAAAGAAGATATATCACAATAATAAGTTCCTTTATCTATTCCTGCATTTTGTCTTCTGCCTTCATTTTTAAAATCATAAATTTTAAATTCTTTATTTCTTAGTTTTATTAATAAAGTATCTGTTTTTAAAATTTTATCCTTTAAATAATATGATAAATCATTTGATAATAATGAATCTATTTTTTGATATCTAATTTTCTTTTTAAATTTTCTTTTTTGATTATGAATATTTCAAGATTTTCAACTTCATTTATTTTGTACCCATTAAATTCAATGATTACACCATCATCACAAGTTTAATTTTCAGATTATTTATATATTATTATATCTGTATGGCTTTCGATCAAAGAATCATTTAATCTATATTCTTTTAAACTACATCCGTATAATTTTGTATTCCACATAGTCTTTTTTTCAATATAAACTTCTTCCATTTTTATGTTAGTTATCTTATATTTAAGGCTATCATTAATTATAACGATACAACCATTTGTTAAGGAGTTAGAAGTAAGTTGGTTTATTTCGAATTCTCGTATTCCAAAAGCAGTATTAACAAACTCTGGATTCAGATATTCTAAATTATTTGTACGGTTATTTAAATCTTCAAATGAAATTTTCTTTATTTTAAAATTATTGAATCCTTTAAAATGAATTTCATGAATATCTTCTACTTTACAATCAACATGTTTGTTACAGCTTGTAAAAATAACTATGAGTAAACCAATAATAAATTTATTTCCCATAAACATATCCATAATAATTAGTACTAAATATCTCTGGATTAATAATGATGTCTCTCATTTCTTCGATAACATCATCAATTTTCCCGACATCCTATTAACGATTTGAAGTAAACTAATCACGAAATATAGCAGTCCTAAGTTAATTAAGATTTATAGATATATAATTTATAGATTCAGAATCATCTTTATAATAATTTTCATTATGAAAGTTATCTTTATATAAAAGAGTGCAATAGTATTGTCCTTTTCTTTTTCCTGCCATTATGCATTTGGATTCATTTTTAAAATCATATACTTTAATTTCTCTACTATTTATATTTTTTATTATTAAAGTATCATCTTTTAATATTTTATCATCTGTAAAATAAGTCTCTAATACTTTATCTTTTAAATATTGTATTTGTCTTGTTTTATTATTCCTACCTTTTATGATTATAAGAAAAGAATTTGTTTTTTTATTCCATTTAAATTTATGAAATGTAAATAAATCCTTTCACCATTAGCAACAAATCTAGATGAATTACATTCATTTGTATTTGTATAATTATTTATTTTAATAATAAAAAAGCGAAAAACAATAAACGCAATTATTACTCCCAAAAATGATAACATTACTTTCTTCATTACTTGATTTTTATATATCCGTTATAATTATTCATAAAATGACTAGATGTTATTTTATTTTTTAAATATCTAGCAGGATCAAACGGATTTGTGCCCCACGAGTATACTCTAAAATCTATTTCATCTATTTTTGATCCTAAAAATTTTGGTGTATAATTCCATGTTATAGGCGATTCTAAAACTACCCAATGTAAGTCTGCGGAGCTATAATCCCAGACATCTTCAATTAAATCTGAATCTATCATTAATATTAGTTTATAACCTGCTTTAATTTGATCATTAATGTCATTTATTTTAATCTGAATATCTGATGTTGTATAAGGCAACGGTGCCACAGGATTATAAACACCTTTTGAACTTACTTCACTATATCCTAATAGACTTTTACATAGAGTGTGCATTATAGGTGGCCAGTTAATAGCCTGAAACTCTTCATTCCCTCCTTTATAGTTTGGATTATCTGTATTTCGTGTTCCTGCCATAGTTATATAATCAATTAATGGCATTTTATCTGTACCTATTGGAAAACCAAATCGGTCGATCTTTTTTTCTAAAACTTCAATACTTGGTTTTACTGTATACTTATTAAATTTTGCTTCACCTGTTCTAAAAAGTTCCTTTGTCAACTTTTTGTAGTCTTCTGGCTGATCTTTTGCAAAAAGATAAAATATACATGCCATACCGCATAAAGATGTTCCTGATTGATTGACTAACCAAGGTTTATTATCATCCGTTCTCTCTTTTATTTCTTTTTCAACCATCATCCTATCAAACCACCTAAATCTATTATGTTTCCAAACCTTAAGTTCCCCTTCACTTTCAGCATCTTGTATATAAGCACGAAAATACACAAAACGCCCGCACATGTCTTTTTCATTTAAGAAAAATTTCAAGGTATCACCTGTCACAGAACTATTTTTTTCTATCCATTTGTTTTGATACAAGCTATGATATTTAATTGCCCATTTAATTTGAGATTTATCATCGGGTGTTTCTTGAGTATATTCTGTAACTTTAAATTCATATTCTTTGCCATACAACATTCCTTCTTGCTCGCCTGTTCCGCTGCCATCATTGTCAGAACCAAAATCCAAAGGTGTTATGCGCTTTATGGTTTTTACCCTGGTTTGTTTTTTCTCTTCTTTAGGCACATAATAAACGGGCGCAGTTGGAATTTTGGATACTTGCCAATGTTTTACAAGATCATATTCAAAACCATAATTTTGAATTGCGGGTGAAATGGTTAAAACAGTCTGCATATTTTCTGTTCCGTAAGCATAGAATGTTTCTGAAAGTGCTATCAAATAAGCGTCACTAAATTTATATTTCCGTATGGGAATATCTTCATCTCCCTTGCTATAAAAGTGTATTTCTCCTTTTTCCATTCGTTCTGTTTCCTTATCGACTTTTTTAACCATATTATGCCAAAAAACGTCGTCGCTTTCCTGCGAAACAAAACATAATCTTAGTAATCCTCCTTCCAGATTACTTGTAGGTGAACCATCTGCTGCTATGTGTTTGTAATAATCCATATAAGTCCAGAGTAACTCCCGCTCTTCTCCCAGAATAAATAATTTGGCTGATCTCATATTTTATCGTTTATAGCATTCCGATAAATATAGAAGGAAGATTATCCCATAATAAGACCTAGATGTCATTATACTATCAAAATAAGACCATTTTTAAATAATTAAATCTAAAATACTTCAAAACCACAACACCCAAAAATTCCCAATAATTTTCCCTAATTTAGTTTCCACAACAAAAACTTCATGGAAACCATTTTAGCCTACATAGACCTTCTCGGTTTTACCAAAATGATTGAGAAAGAGCATCAAAAAGCAGAGGAATTACTTTTGAAGTTTTATGATATTGCTTTTGAAAGTATCAACGATGATAACAGGTTAAAAGGCAATATATCTTCTGATTGTTTGTTGGTTTATTCGACGAATTATTCGGTGCTTATTAATTGTTTGGCGAGTATTTATAGGGAATGTTTTCTGGAAAATGAAACTTTGTCTGATCCTAATTTCTATTTGTTGCCCAGAGGTGCCGTAAGCGTTGGCGCGATGACGATTGGTGAAAGAGATACTTCGGTCAGTATTACCAAAGATTTTATGATTGGCAAGGCGTTGGTACATTCTTCAAAATTGGAACCGCAAATTAAAGGCAGCCGACTTTTGATTGCCGTAAATAGTAACGACGAAAATCAGGTTTCAGAATTACTTCAGAACAAGGAAATCAATAGTGTTTTGTACCAAAATTGTACGTTTAAATTCTGGCCGGGTTATAGTTACGTCGATGCGTTATGGTTTCTGGATCTCAACAAATCGCCCGAAGATCAAAAGAAAGAAGTGTTACAGCTTTTGCAAATCGCCATAAAACTAACCAAAAACAACAGCAAAAATGCAAAAATTGCAGAACATTACATCAACACGCTCAGAATTGGTTTACTAAGTTATTCCCGATTTATCGAAAACGGAAATGATCCTGTTTTAAAAACCATCATTACCGAATTTAAAAACGGTCAATATTGGTTTTTATGGCTTACGGTTATCGAAATTTCCCTAAATCGCAAAACCGAAAATCCAAACGCCGACTGGTCTTATATTCTGGCTTTTTATAAAAAAGTAAGTCTCGAAAAAGCTGGGTTCACGTCATCGAAGAAATCAACAAACCCGAAAAAGCCTATCTTAAAAAAGCATTCAAATTATTTTTAGGATAGTTTCTATAAATTTGTATTTTCGTCTGGCAAAAAACTCAATCTCATATGAGAAAATTTCTATTTCTGACGATTTTACTAGTTCAATATTCTTTTTCGCAATCTCAATACGAGAAAAATGCTCAATGCATTCGAACAAAAAACCTTTCAGAAAAAGAAAGATTAACTCACTTTCCTTTTCTAAAGCTGCACAAATCAAAATTATTTCTTTTAAAGACAAATCTGACGGTACTGTGGGACATGATCTCATGAATTATATTAATTCCATTGTAATCGGAAAAGATACATTGGCATCAAACTTATATGACGAAATTACTAATTTGACTCCACAACAAATAAATCAATTAACAGATATTATTTTTAATTACTCACATAAAAAAGAACCTTATGCAATAGCACAAGCCGGATGTTACATGCCAAGAAACGCGATCTTTTTTCTGGATGATAACAACACAATAATTGCCTGGCTTGAACTTTGTTTTGGCTGTGATAATTATAGAACAAGTGATAAGAAATTAACTATTGGTGAATATTGTGATCAAAAATACGATATGCTAAAATCAATTTTCAAAGAGGCAAAAATTCAATATGGTATTACTATAACTGAATAGAAAATATTTCAATAACTTTGGCTTCTACTATGCAGGCAAATCTTAGAGAACATATCGAAAAAATAATTCCGCTTACCGATGATGAGTTTGCGTTTGTGGCTTCTCATTTTACCACTAAAAAATTCAAGAAACACCAATTTTTAATTCAGGAAGGCGATCCTGTTAAGTATTCTTATTTTGTTATTTCAGGACTTTTAAAGTTGGTTTATACCGATAGTTCGGCCAAACAGCACATTGTTTCTTTTGCTATGGAAGATTGGTGGGAAAGCGATTATTATGCCTATTTTACACAAACCGAAGCCACAATGTCCCTCGAATGTCTGGAAGATACAGAAGTTCTTTGCTGTACACTCGAAGATTATAAAAAGCTTTGCGATGGTTTACAAAAAATGGAACGCTTTTTTCTCGAAAAAGCCACTTCTGGTTTTCTGGGATCACAGCGCCGTATTATTTCCTGGCAAACATCAAATTCTAAAGAGCGCTACGAACAGCTTCTTAAACAATATCCTTTACTTTTTCAGCGTGTTCCAAAAAGCCTGATAGCTTCTTATTTGGGCGTTTCCCGCGAAACCCTGAGCCGTTTATCTTCTTAACGTTTAGTTTCCGTTTTCAATCTCACTCTGTGTTATAATTGGGCTGAAAAATTGGTTTCACGCAGATTTTGCAGATTTCACAGATTTCATTAATACTTTTCTCTATCTTCTTTCTTCTTCTTCTTTCTTCTTTCTTCTTTCTTCTATTCTCTATTCTCTATTCTCTATTTTCTATTCTCTATTCTCTATTCTCTATTCTCTATTCTCTATTCTCTCAAAATGTGACATACCTCACTTCATAATCGTGAGAAATGTCAAGAACTTTTTCCTGATGTTATACCCAACTTTGCAGTATTAATTTTAAACTGTAATCGTGAAAAAAACATCAAAAATTTTAGCATTACTATTATTAACCGCGATGCCAATATTCGCACAAAAAGCTAAACAAATGGAAAAAAGAATCATCAATCCCTGGGAATGGCAAAATGAACGTAGTTATAACCAGGCCGTAGAAGTTAAAAATCCGGAAGGAACATTGTACGTATCAGGACAAGCCGCCGTAAATGCTGACGGAACTTCGAGCAATGAAAACATGGAATCGCAAATAAAATTGGCCCTGAATAATCTTGAAACGGTAATCGCCAAAGCCGGATATGAACCTAAAGGAATTGTCAGGTTAACTATTTACACAACCGCTACCAATGAGCTTTGGCCACATTTCAATATCATTCAGGATTGGATTGCCAAACATGGTGTTCAGCAAGCTACAAGTTTAATGGAAGTAAAAAGCCTGTTTGAAACCCTGAAAGTAGAATTTGAAGCTACTGTAGTGAAATAATCATTTTTTGAACGATAAATAAGCTGTGTCTTTAATCAAAAGACACAGCTTATTTTTTGTTTTAAATTTCCCTTCGTTCTTAATAAAACTTAAAATTTTAAAAATTTTCGATAAAACAAAAACCAACTTCACGATTTGATCGTATGTAAGGATAAGACGACGTTTCTGAATGAGATAAAATCAATAACGAGATAAAGTTCAATATTGTCACGTTTTTTGGAAAGACATTGAAATTTATCTTATGCCTGAATTGTCGTCTTATTTTTTATTCACAAAAAAACTTTCGGGAAATATTTTAAACAACCGAAATAAACGCCGCCACAGGATTCTTTAATTTCCCAACAAACTGAAGACTGTCAATAGGATCTGCTAAATCTAACATTTGCTTATTATTTCGCAATTGCAAACGGTTTAAACAACAAGCATCAAACTCAGAAACAAACAAATTGTATTTTTTGAATTGCTCTTTTAAATGTGGCTGATCTTCCTGATATTGCGTTATACAATCTGCAACGCACGACCAGAAATCTTCTTCAGAAAGTGTGTTAGATTCTGCTAAAATGGCCGAAAGAAAACGGAAATAAAACTGAAAAACATCATTAAAAATGCATAAGATTTTCAACGTTTCTTTCATGTTGATGTGAATGCGTTTTACTTTTTCCGGTAACGGAATTTCTCCATTAAAAATCATTACTTCTTCGGTAATATCTTTCATGATGGCTTTTACGGGAACGTGATTTTCTAAAACCAAAATCAGGTTTTCGCCATGTGGCATAAAAACCATTTCATGCTGGTAAAAACAATGCAATAATGGCGAAAGATAAGCGTCGAGATAACTTTTAACCCACAATTTGGCGCTAATTCCCGATTCTTTTATCAACTCACTAACAAAAGAATTCCCTGACTGATCCACATGCAACAGAGCAGCCATTGTCATAATCTTTTGATTTTTAGATAATTTCGGAATCGGACTTTCGCGCCATAATGCGGCCAGCATTTTATTATGCGGAATACTTCGGCCCAAAGGCTCGTATAAAAAATTGCGATAGCCAAGCGTTGCGACTTCGCCTAATAAAGTAAATCCTTTTTGTTGCAGATAAGCATCATTTTCAACCAGATTCGCCACCCATTCGGTAATTGCAGGCGTACTTTCCATATAATATGGCGAAAGTCCGCGCATGAAACCCATATTGATGACAGAAAGTGCTGTTTTTGCGTAAAATTTCTCTGGCGAAGAAATATTAAAAAACGTTCTAATCGATTGCTGTGCAGAATATTCGTCTTCTCCATAACCCAGACAAATCAAATGATTTTCGGCAATATCCGGCGCAAAAATCAAAGCCAGTTTATTGAACCATTGCCACGGATGAACGGGAAAGAAATAATAATCGTCAAGATTCAAATTTTGAGATTTTAATACATTTTCAAAACGTGAAATCGTTTCAGAATCTAATTCCTGTTCTAAAACTTTTTGATAATCTAATTCCTCAATTGCCGTAAAAGTAGCTTTGCTCCTATGGCCTGCCAGCCATAACAATTGTACAGGCGCATTGGCTTCCGGAGAAAAAGCCGCAAAATCTTCAATATTAAAACCGTTTTTACCGCTGTTGGCCACAAAACACGGATGCCCTTCTGTCATTGCGTGTTCAATGATTTGGTAATCAAGTCCTAATAAATCTTTTGAATTGTATTTTTCGTTCGCAATTTTATATGCAGTGCTGTACAACGTACTTGTAATTTCTTCTAAGTACGTTGGTAAAAGGCTTTCGCCGATACCCAAATGATCTTTAAATTCAATTATAAATTCTAATAAACGCAATGGAGATTCAATCCCGTTTTTTGTCTTTTTAATTGATTCAATGGCAATTGACCAATGATTTAAGGCTAAAATTGAAGCTTTAAAAGTATATTCAACTGTTTTATCAGGCGAAGAAATACTATATAAATTATCGCTTTTTAAAACAGGAACAATAAGTAATTCGTGTGCAAATTCACTTAACGTTTTTTTGAGCAAAAGCGCATTCGCTTTGTCCCAATTTTGTTTTGTTAAGTGCTGTATATTCTGGGTTGGTATTTCCATTTTCATAAATTAAACCGATTGTAATGCCTTGTAATAGTCTTCACGGGTGCAAAACTCTAAATGCGCTTTTTTGTGTGGTAATTCTAAAACGTGTTGAAATACAAAACCTGCTCTTTTGTTCAGCAAATGGATTTTATGATTTCTTGCGTCGGGTTCAACCACAATGCGCTGGCTTTTTGAATCTGAAAAAATGAAGTCGAGAATTACGGTAAAAATATTCCAGGTAAAATTCGGGATTACTTTTTCTGACGGTGCGACCAATATGTGCATGCCTTTATCGCCTTTTTGCGATTCGTAATATTTACCTATAATATCATTTTGAGGATCGTAACATTCTAATAAAAAAGCCACTTCCTTATTAAAAACGCCGATATAAACCTGCGTTTTTTCAAGAATATTGTGATATGTATTTTTTACTTCTTCTACAGAAAAACCATTCATTTCCCAATAAACGGCATAATCACGATTGACCCAATTGTGAATCAACGGAATATCGTTTTCCATATCAATTGGTCGCAGCTCAAAAACACCTAAACCGGGAATCGTTTTTACAAAAACAACATCTGTCGCGACATCATTTTCCGGATGCGTTATTATACTATTCATCTGTTAAGGTTTTAAGCGATTATTTTTTTATACGGCGCAATTGGGTTTTGCAGTTTTCCCTGAAATTGTAACAACGCCACAGGATCGTCAAGATCAATCATGGTTTTGTTATTGTTCAATTGCAAACGATTTAGGCAAGACAACTGAAATTCATTGGCAAACAAATCGTATTTCTCAAATTTTGCTTCCAAATGCGGATTAGCTTCCTGATAATCAGAGATACATTCTGCCACCAATTCCCAATAACGATCTTCAGAATAATTATCACTCGTAACCAAAATGGCAGACATGAAACGGAAAAATCCATCAAAAACATCAATAAAAATCGATAATAGTTTTACGTCTTCGGGAACTTCAGCATAAATTCTGTCTATGTTTTTCGGGATTTCTACGTCTGGATTTAAAATCACAGCCTCTTCGGTAATATCTTTCATGAAAGAACGCACCGGAACGTGATTTTCTAATCCTAGAATCAGGTTTTCGCCATGTGGCATAAAAACCAAATCGTATTGGTAAAAACAATGTAATAACGGACTCAAATAAACTTTGAAATATTCTGAAAGCCATGAATCTATTGATAACGAAGAAGCTTTTATAATTTCTGACAATAATGAATTTCCATCTTTATCTAAATGTAAAAACGCTGCCATTGTCATTAATTGCTCGTCGTTTTTGAGTTTCGCAACCGGACTTTCTCTCCATAATGAAGCAATCATTTTGTTGTATGGATTGTGTTTTCCAAAGCTTTCAAAATACGGATTGATGTAACTTACAGAAGCCACTTCGCCCAACATTCCAAAACCAACTTTTTGCAGATATTCGTCACCGCTCAAAAGCTGATCTAACCATTCGGCCATTTCCGGCGCAGTTCCCAAATAAAATACCGGTAAACCACGCATAAAGCCCATATTCAGGATTGAAAGTGATGTTTTGGTATAGAATTTCTTCGGATTACTTAAGTTAAATAAGGTTCTGATCGACTGTTGTGCCTGATATAAATCTGGTCCGTAACCCACACAAATCAATTTTCCTTTGGCAATTTCCGGCGAAAACAAATTGGCTAGTTTATTGAACCATTGCCACGGATGCACAGGAATAAAGAAATAGTCATTCGGATTTTGTCCTTTTTCCTTAATTGTAGTATTGAATTTTGAAATGGTTTCTACACCTAATTCCTGCTGAATCAAAGTATCGTAATCCAGTTTTTTTGTTCCCGCATAAACAGTTCTGTCGCGATGTCCGGCAAGCCATAAAATCTTAAACGGGTTTCCGGCTTCGGGCGCGTAGGCTTTGTAATCCATGCTGTTGTAGCCAATTCGTCCGTTGTTGGCCACAAATCCCGGATGTCCTTCCATCATAGCTTGTTCAATGGTTTGAAAATCAGAATTGGCCAATGATTTTGAAGTAGAATTTTCCTTTAATAATTTATAACAGCTTCCGTAAAGTGTACTGATAATTTCTTCGATATACGACGGCAATAATTGTTCTGAAATTCCTAAACTGTTTCTGAATTCCTGAATAAAATCAACTGCATCCAAAGCTTCCTTTTTTTCATTTTTGTATTTTAAAATAGAATTTACTTCTATATTTAAATGATTCATGGCAAGCTCTTGCGCCTTAAACGTATATTTCACCGAATTATCATCAGAAACCAGTGAATATTTGTTTGTGTTTTGTACGCCAAATTCTAAAACGGGTTCAATTAAAAGCTCGTGCGAAAACTCACAAATGGCTTTTTTAATCAATAAACGATTGGCTTTTTCCCAAACTTCGGGCTGTATATGTGTAATGGCTTTTTCGGGAAATTCTAATTGGTTTTCGGTATTCATTTCGGTATAATTAAGGTTAAATGAATCTATTTTTTTGATGAATTGTTCTCGCGTACAAAAAGCAAGCAAGGCCGTTTTATGTGGTAAATTGACAACATGCGCATCTTCAAAACCTACGCGGTGACAGATGTCAAACATTTTTTTGTTTCTGATATCCGGTTCAACCACAATACGCTGAATGGTTAAATCCCTGAAAACAAATTTCATAATGCTCGAAAAAATATGCCAGGTAAATTGATGTACAGGTTTTGTTGACGGTGCCACAATTACATGCATTCCGCAATCATATTCCTGAACGGCATAATAATTTCTGATTATATCTTGTTTTGGATTGTAACGTTCCAGTAAAAAGGAAACTTCACCATTTACCAATCCGATAAAAACATCCGATTCTTTGGTTATTTTTTCATATTCTAACTGAACTTCTTCTAATTTTTTCCCTGCATGCCCCAATATTGGGCATAATCACGATTGACCCAATCATGAATTATCCTTGCATCAGTTTCCAATTGCAACGGACGAAAATCTATCGTACCGAAATCCGGAATTGTGGTGCTATAAATAGGATTATATGTATTCATTTTTTATACTATTTAAATTAATATTTACTTCATTCGTAAATGAAGTTTGCCACGAATTACACTAATTTTCACTAATTAATTAAACGTAACGATTTGTGGTAATTGGTGAAATTCGTGGCAGAAATACTTTGCGAAGACGCACTGCTGTGCACCTCTACGATAAAACCTTTTTACATATTAATAAAATGATTTCAACTATTTACAAGTACTTCAGTACGATTTTTGCGTTTAGAGCGTAATTGTGTTTTGATTTCGTTGTAAACCAATTGAACAGTAAGACTGGTTCCGATAACAACCGGAAATAAACCTAAAACAATCCATTGATCATGTTGCCAGAAGCCAAAAACATACATTCCCCAATTGATCAAAACCCATTGAATTACATATAAACTCGTAACGTTTTTACTGCAGAAAATCAGCACATTAAACACATTATTGTTTTCTTTAAACAAATGAACAACGATGTTAACAAACCAATATAAAACCAGATTTAATCCAAGTAATAAAATACTTCCGCCTGGTCCTAAATGGTAATAATCTCCAAAATGATATTCAGGATTAGAGAAATTTAAAATTCCGCCAACAGCCATAAACCCAAGTCCGACAAATAACATTTTCTTAAAAAATACTTCCTGATTTTCGTTTAGTTCTTTGTACCATCTTCCCAAAAACATTCCGATTAAGATAAACGCACTCCACGGAAAAACAGGGAAATAGACATTAAATTGATTGCTAAAAAACAAATCGCAGATGTAATCTAAACCTTGAATACCGATTCTAAATCCGCTTAATTCTTTTGAAACGGAAATAATTAATAAGGCGACAGCAAGTGGCACGTATTTACTTTTACTAAAATGATTGATCAATCCCATGATAAACAAAGTGATTCCGGCCAATTGCAAGATATCGCCCAATAGCAAAAAGAAAATTCCTGTTTCTAAAGTCCCTGATTTTAAGCCGTAAGCCGAAACAAAAGCTTCGGGAAGTCCACCAAAAATGAATTCAGGAACCAGAAATTTCAAAAAATTCATTCCGTAACCAACCGCCAGAATATATAAGGCTCTTTTGCAAACGGCCAGAAAACTTTGTCGTCTTGATAACACAAAAGAAATTCCCATACTAACCAAAAACATCGTAGTTCCGCGGCCTAACCACAGGATAATTTCTCCTAAAACAGTATTTGTCTGGGTCGCAATTGTGCCGTAAATCAGCATGGTATGAATCATCATCATTAAAATCACGCTCGTACCTCTGGCAATATCGATCGCCAGAACTCTCTTTTTTCTGAATTGTTTCCATAATTATTCGATTGTTTCAAATACCGGAGATTCGATAACTTCTGACACCGGAACACCAAATTCCTGAAAAGCAATTTTGGTTTCTATCGCGTAATGTTCAACTCCTGTAATTTCTTTGATTATATATGAATTTCTGTAACACGCCATTCCTAAATCGGGCGTAACAAAACCGTGTGTGTGTAACTCGGCATTCTGAACAAAAACTTCACTGGCATTATTGTCAATGCTGTAATTTCTGTTGGCGGCAAAACGTCCTTTTTCGTCCCATTGAATTCTGTTGGCAATGCCTTCTAAAAACTGAGGCAATTTATAACCGTAACCTGTCGCTAAAACCAAGGCATCGGTTTTATGGCGATATTTTTTATCTTGCTCAACCTGATGCAGTTCCAATTCAAACGATTGCTTATTTTCATCAAAAGAAGCTTTTGTACAAGCAGCGTTTGTTCTAAGGTTTACATCAATTTCTGTAATTACTTTTTTGTTGTAAATCGTGTCAAAAATGGTTGCAATCAAGTCTTTGTTGATTCCTTTGTACAATAATTTTTGATTTTTTAGCAGATGATCTCTTTTGTCTGAAGGAAGGTTGTAGAAATAATCCACATATTCCGGAGACGTCATTTCAAGCGTTAACTTGCTGTAATCCATCGGGAAAAAGCGCGACGATCTTGTAATCCAGTTTAACTGATATCCGTAAACATCAATTTCCTGCAAAAGATCATTAAAAACTTCAGCAGCACTTTGTCCGCTTCCTAAAACCGTGATTGATTTTTGTTTTTGAAGTTCCGCTTTATTCTGAATATAAGTCGATGAATGAATTGCTTTTCCTTTTAAATTTTGGCAGGATTTCGGAATGTGCGGTGCAGTTCCGGTTCCTAAAACAATCCTTTTTGTTTTATAAATTGTCGTTACATCTGTTTTTGTACAAACGGTATTTACGATATAAAGTTCCTGATTCTCATCATATTCTATTGCCGTAACTTCGGTATTAAAAAATACGTTTGGTAATTTTTTAATCGCCCATTGGCAATATTGATTGTATTCATTTCTTAACAATAAAAAATTTTCACGAATGTAAAACGAATACATTTTGCCTTGTTCTTTGATATAATTCAAAAAACTAAACGGACTCGTCGGGTCTGCCAAAGTCACTAAATCGGCCATAAACGGAATCTGCAATGTCGTATCCTGCAGCAACATGCCCGGATGCCAGTTGAACGATTCGTTTTTATCAAAAAATAAACCGTCGAGATTTTCGATTGGTGCTGTCAAACAGGCTAAACCAAGATTAAAAGGTCCTACTCCAACAGCTATGAAATCGTATGTTTTATTTGTCATGATAATTTTAATTTTTTAATGAATATTCGTTTCCGTGGTGTACAATCAAATCGATAACTTCTTCGATATCCTGAGGCGTTGTTAGCGGATTTAAAAGGGTGAATTTCAGGAATACTTCATTGTAGACTTTTGTACTTGTAATGATGGCTTTTCCTTCATTAAAAATCGCTTTACGGATATAACTGTTTACGCCGCAATACGATGTTTCTGTTCCGTTTTCGAATGGTGTGTAGCGAAATACAACAGCGCTTATTTCAGGTTTATGAATGATTTCAAAATCGTCTCTGTGGCGCAGTAAGTTGGCTGTAAACTGTGCATTTTCAATCGCTTTATCCATATAAGAGCTTAAACCTTTTGTACCGATCATTCGTAGTGTAAACCACAATTTTAAGGCATCAAAACGGCGTGTTGTCTGGATTGATTTTTTTACCATGTTTGGAATTCCTTCGTCTTCCTGTTCTTTAGAATTTAGATAATCAGCGTGGTATTTTATATAATCCACAAATGATTTGTCTCTCATAAAAAATCCGCTTGAACTTACAGGCTGATAAAAAGTTTTGTGGTAATCTATTGTAGCTGAATCTGATAATTCGATTCCGTCGAGTTTATGTTTGTGAGCTTCGCTGATTAATAATCCGCCGCCGTAGGCTGCATCAACGTGAAACCAAATGTCGTTTTCGCGGGCTACTGCAGCTATTTCAGTTAACGGATCAATCGAACCAAAATCAGTTGTTCCGGCCGTTCCAACAATAGCGATCGGAATATTCCCTAAATCTTTTTGCTGTTGAATTACTTTCTTTAATGCATTGGTATTCATCCTGAAATCAGGATCTACCGCAACCGGGATTACTGCATTTTGTCCTAAACCAAGCAAACTCAGGTTTTTCTTCAAGCTAAAATGACTTACCTCGGAACATAAAACCCTGAATTTTGAAGCTTCAGGCGGTAATCCATCCATTTTTGGGTCAATTCCATAATGTTTTTTGATGTAATGGTCTCTTGCCAAAAGCAAACCCATCATGTTCGATTGCGTTCCTCCGCTGGTAAAAATTCCATCGGCATTTTTTGGATAACCTAATTTTTCAAGCGTCCATTCCACCAGTTTCAATTCGATAAAAGTTGCCCCGGTACTTTGATCCCAGGTATCCATTGAAGAATTCAGGGAAGATATAAAAGCTTCTGCCACAAGTGTTGGCGTAAGAATTGGACAATTAAGATGCGCAATGTACTTGGGATTATGAAAATGAATACAATCGTCGAGATAAATATCTTTTAATTCGTCTAAAACATAATCCAGACTTTTGCCTTTTTTGTTTTCTTCGAGATAAATGTTGTCAATTTTTCTTTTTATAATAGAAATACTTGTGCCGGTAAATGGGGTATTTCTCTCTTTTAAGTGATTTCCAATTGTTTTAATGGCCTTTTTCATGCTTTTTCTATAAATCCCAATCGATTTATTATTGTTCGAAAAAACATGCTTTACATGCACATTATCAATTACAATTTCTTGAGGTAATGTTATTACTTTTTCTTGTGCTTCCATTTGTGGTATTTATTTAGATTGATTCTAAAGAATAATTTTAGCAAATGTATATTTGTCAGAAAATTAAATCAATACCACAAAAAAGCGAAAATTGTTTCTATATATGAGGTAGATAAAATACCTCATATATAGTAGGAAATAAAACATAAAATATCTTTAAATTATACGAAAATTATGCTATTTTTTTTCTAAAGCGTAGAGAATCAATTCAGAAGTAGTGTGTCTGCCTGTTTTTTTCATAATGTTTTTACGATGCGTACGAAAGGTATGAATGCTTATAAAAAGATCAGAAGCGATGTTTTTACCATTGTTTCCCTGTGCTATTTGTTTCAGGATTTCGAATTCTCTAAGCGTTAGTTTCTCATCATCTGCAGAAGGCAAAACTAAAACATCCATAAGCGCATTTAATGTTTTGGGACATAAATAACGTTCTCCGTTTTGAATTTTATACAAGGCATCATAAATTGTTTGCTCTTTGCAATCTTTTGATATAAAGCCGTTTATATTATCTTTTAAAAAACTATCAATGGTTTGTTTGTTTTTAAAATAAGACAGAATAATGATTTTACATTTAGGAAAATTGGTTTTGATAATTTTCAAATCGTCATCATAAAACAAAAAGATATTATTGGGGTCGATAATCAGGCAATCGACATCATTTTTTTCCAAACTCTTAAACAATTCTTCTCTTGAATTTACTACTCTTAAATTTGGTGTTTTCACCATCTTTTTTAGTGTGTGCCTCAATCCAATTATATGTAGGTTTTCAGAATCGGCAATCAGGAAATTTTTCATTACTATTTAGATTTGTTCTAAACAAAATTAGTAATTAAATTGATTTATATAATAATTTATAGTGAAAAAATAGTTATTTTCTTATAATCAATGTGACCAATAGTAAAAAGATGTAAGTAAAATGAAGGAATGTAAAAGGGATTTATTTAAAAGAAATAATTAATTTTACAAATAAAATCTTACAAATAAAATAAGACAACTTAGAGATGCCAAAACTGGTGCAAAATATTCTATCGACAAAAAATTAGATATTGTCAAAACTGTAAAAACTACATCAAATAAATTAGAAGAATTGAAGACAATGCGTTTTGAATTTATAATTTAAGCCTGATAAATGAATAACTATGTGGAGTTTCTTGCGGAGATTTCTCCTGCGTCGAAATGACAAACTAGACGAAAACATTCTTTTGAAAATGATTGCCCTAGCCCCGATAGAAGAGGAAATCCTTTTATTTTTTTCTTTAAAAAAATAAAAGATTGGAACGGATAGCGGGATTAGCTCCTGAAAAAAATCAATTTCATCATAAAAAACGAAATGACATAAAAACAAAAAAGGCTGCCTTTTCAGACAGCCTAATGATTTTAAAAACAATAAAAAATTACGCTTTCGCTTTTCTTTTCACCGTACAGCCAATTTCTTTAGTCTCGGTTATAGCTGGTTTTTGATTGTTTTTTAATGATGCAATTACATCTTCAACATATTTCGTTTTCTCGTCTTTAGTTCCTTCAGGATCGTTATCGATAGCGCCTGTATATTCTACAACAGTTCCTTTTGCGGTTTTTGATACTACAAAAAGATGTGGTGTATGTTTTGCACCATATTGATCTGTAACGATTTGTCCTTTATCAAATAAATAAGGGAACGCATATTTTTTTCTTTTGCCAAATCCTGCATTTTATCAAAAGTGTCTGCTTTTGATGCTTCGGGATCATTTGGGTTTATGGCAATTACAGGATATCCTTGTGGCTTGAATTTTTTATCCAAATCGATAATTCTTTGTTCATATGCTTTTGCGTACGGACATGTATTGCACGTAAACACCACAATAAAACCTTTTGCATCTGGATAACTGGCAAAAGAAACTTCTTTATTATCAACATTTTTCAGTTTAAAATCCGGTGCTGGCTGTCCGGCTTTAAGAGTTGGAGCTTGTGCCTGAGCTAGAAAGGCACTAAAAATTAGTGCAAGTGTGATAAACTTTTTCATAATTATAGTTTTTTATATTCGGTTAGTAATTGTTCGTAGGTAAGTTCGCTTTCTATAAATTTTCTTTTATCGCCTTTTATGAATAATGTCGCGGGAATACTCCCCGACCACGACGGATCAATGCGATCGATATATTCCTGCGGATTGCTTTCGTTTAACAGAAATACCTGATTCTTAAGATTTTTTCTTTTTACAAATGGTACAACTGCTGAAGTAAGTTTCGATTTAAAATCAACGCTTATTAATAATACAGCCAATTTATCTGTTTTATGTTCTGCAGTAAGTTTTTCAAAATGAGGTAATTCTTTAATGCAGGGTGCGCACCAGGTTGCCCAAAAATTAACAACATAAGTAGTGTCTTTTCCTACTTTCATTCTTTCCTGAAGCTGGTCTATATTAATCAGCTTTACTTGCTGGCTATAAGACTTTAAGGAGAAAGCCAGCAACAGAAAAACAATAATTGTAAAAGCTTTGATTTCTTTCATACAAATGGTATTTGGCTTTTATGGGCAAATGTTCATTACAAATATAAAACTAATGGAATTTTAAAAATCGTAAATTCTTGTTAATAAAGTTCTTTTTTGGCAATGAATTCTTATCAGGTTTGAGATTGCCTATTTCACCTTTTAATTTGTCCGGTTCAGCAAAATAACACTATTTATTTTCCTGCTTTCAACGCAATTTTGTCTCATCAAATAATTAAAAATATAAAAATCATGAACACAAAAACAACAAAAATTATTTATTGGACTGGCGTAGTATTAACTTCTTTATGGTTTGGCGCAAGCGGATTTTTTGAACTTACAACCAATAAAATTGTTTGGGAAATTACACAACAACTGGGTTATCCTGCACACTTTATTTACATTCTTGGAGTAATGAAAATCTCTGGAATTATCACTTTGTTGATTCCGAATAAATTACTTCGATTGAAAGAATGGGTATTTGCGGGAATCTTTTTCGACATCATTTTTGCTTTCTTTTCGAAATTGGCGGTATTTGGTTTTGGTGCTACAACCGATGCTATTATTGCTTTTGTGATGGTGAGTGTTACTTATTTAATGTTTAGAAAATTATATACTGCGACTTATGTTGCTGCGTAATATTCGTTGAACATTTTAAATATAGCCACAGATTAAAGGATTAAAATGATTTTTTTCACGCAGATAACGCAGATTTGAGCAGATTTAAATATTAATAATCTGCGTAAATCTGCTTAGATTAAAAAAATCTGCGTGAAAAAAACTTTTATGACTTAGTCTTTTGTAAAATCTTTAAACAAAAAAATCATGAAAAAACCAATCTTAATCGTCTTTGCCATTGTTCTTTCTATCTTATTCTTTCTGAGCTGTTTTATGTTTCAGGAAAATGATGAAATCGCCATAAAAAATGCGATCGAAAAACTGAAATAATTATCTGTTTTCCAGCCAGCTCAAAAAGGCGGTTGCTTTTTCTTTTCCTACCAGTAATTTTTCTTCGGTAGGAATTGTTAATTTGATAATCAGCTTGCGCGAAAAATAATGCTCTGCTTCTCTAATAGCCGAAAAATTGATCAAATATTGTCTATTGATTCTAAAAAACTGAGTTGTCGACAATAGTTTATGAACCTCATCTAAGGATTGTGTAATTTGATATTCTGTTTTATCAAATGTCAATATAGTTGGGGTTTCATTTTTGATATAAAACAGTGCAATATTCTCTGTTAAAACGGTTTGGTATTTATTATTTTTAAAAACCAAAAAACTACTTTTGCCTTTATTTTCGCCTGTTCTGGTCAGTAAATAATCAAAATCAGGCATGGCTTTTTTATTTCTTTGGAAAAAATTCTTCAATTCTCCCGCTTTTTTAATCGCCTGCGCAATGCTTTCTCTCGAAAAAGGTTTTAGTACATAATCAATTCCGTTTGACTTAAAAGCTTCAATCGCATAATCATCAAAAGCGGTACAGAAAATTACGGGCGATAACACCTCAACGTTTTTAAAGATTTCAAAACACAAACCGTCTGCGAGCTGAATATCCATAAAAATAAGATCGGGCTGGTCGTTTTCCTGAAGATAACTCACCGCTCCATCAATACTTTGTATGTACGATAAAATCTGGGCATCTGGCCTGATACTCAATATAAGCTGACCAAGTGCTTTGGCTGTTTTTACTTCATCTTCAATTATTACGATAGTCATAAATCATGGGTATTTTTACTTTAAACGTAGTTTCGGTTTTGTCTATTTCTATTTCTTTATGTATCAAATGCATAAAACGCTGGTTGATATTATCCAAACCAACGCCTGTGGATAATGCGCCTCTTTTGAGCTGAATCTGGTTTTCGATCACCAGAAAATCACCTTCGGTATATAATTTAATTTTCAAAGGTTTATCTAATGAAACAACATTGTGTTTAATGCAGTTTTCTATTAATAATTGTAATGAAAATGGCGGAATTGCCGAATCGTATTGTTTTGGATCGATTTCGTTTGTCACTTCAAATCCGTCTTCAAAACGGGCTTTTAGCAGATAAACATAGGAGTCTAAAATTTGAAGTTCTTCGCGAAGCGAGATTAAATCCATTTTTCTGCTTTCGAGCGTAAAACGGTAAAAATCAGATAATTTGAGAATAAAATCAGAACTCTGCGGATCCTGAATATCAACCATCGATTTTAAAGTGTTGAGGCTGTTAAACAAAAAATGCGGATTTACCTGCTGTTTCAGCAATTCGTATTGTGCGCCCAGATTTACCGCCTGAGTACGCTCTAACTCTACCGCAATTTGCTGTGTCTGATAATTTTGAAATAACAAATGCAGAAACATATAAACAATTAAATTGATTAAAACACCTCGTAATTCGAACATAATTGGCGCATCCATTTTGGATACCTGAAACAATTCCTGATGTGCAATTACCAAAATAACCATGACCAGGATTCCCATTAAAACACTTAAAAGCAGTTTCCAGTTGAATAAACTCTTATGGGTACGCTGTGACGTAAATTTTGGCAGACTGTAAATATTATAATACCAGATAAACATCGAAAACATCAAGGTTATTGATGAGTTTATAACGATGTCTGAAGCTGTAGAGAAAGCATCAAATAATTTGGGTATTGAAGCAAGAATCGCCAGCGCAACGGAGCTTCCCCATATAACACGGCGCGATACCTGAAAGCGTTTTACTTTTTCCATTTTTTGTGTTTGTTTTTATCTTGCTTGTCAAAGATAGAATATTGAGTTTTAACCGCAAAGTTCGCAAAGATTTTACGCAAAGTTCGCGAAGTTGTTTATAAGTGAAGTTTTGTAAAAATATAAGTTCGCAAAGCTATTTGTAGACTTTGCGAAGTTATATTGTGTTTTATTTCACGCAGATTTTAAAAAAGATTTAAGCAGATTCAGGCAGATGATTTTAAAATTTAAATCTGCTCAAATCTGCAAAATCTGCGTGAAACAAAAACTTTTATATTGATTGAAAGACAGCTTTATCTGCCCCTAAAACATTTCCGGTTTTGAGATCCTGAACAAAACCAATTACTTCAAAATCTTTGGTGTTGAAATTTTTAGGCAAATGAATTACAGAAGTTCCTTTTTTATCTTTTGCAATTTCTATTGAATTTAACTGATGCACAATTTGATAATGCGATAAAACGCGATGTGCATTCTCTCCTCTTTTTACATTACTTTTAGCTGATTTTTGAACTATGGCGATCAACAATTTACTGTTTTTGGTATTTCCTTCAATACTATAATTTACTGTAAGATTGGTATTGGTTTGATTCGCCTGTAAGGATACATCGACATTTGCAGGTTTTAAAAGTGCTGTTTTTACAGCGTTTCTAACAATTGTTTCTTGTGAACCTACATAATCTGCTTTTCCGTTGATGATTAATTGTGGCGTATAAATAGGCTCTTTCCCCAGAAATTGGGCATAATCATATTGTCGTTTGGTGTTATTAGCATTGCTAAAAACATCTTTCCAGCCTTGTTTGTCCCAATAATCAACATGATAAGATAATACGTAAACATTGTTATCCTGATATTCGTTTTGAATTTTCCCCATCAATTCATCTGCGGGCGGACAGCTTGAACATCCTTCTGAAGTAAATAATTCCAGAACGGCAAAACCTTTTTTATTTGTATTATTTTGTGCAAAAGCAGTTATTCCTGCCAGAAGAAATAATGCACTTAAAATGGGTATTAATTTTATTTTTTTCATGTTGTGTGTTTTTATACGTTCCTGCAAGGTTTTCAAAACCTTGTAGGTATAATGAGTTTAGAATGATTGATCTACACGTTAAAAATCAAACCTACAAGGTTTTGGAAACCTTGCAGGATAGATACTTGGGTGTTACAGAATATTAATTTCAACATCAATATTCCCTCTTGTTGCTTTAGAATACGGACAAGTTTGATGTGCCATATCGGTAATCTTTTTTGCAGTTTCGGCATCGATTCCCGGAAGACTTACGTTTAAGCGAGCCTGTAATGAATATTCGCCATCTGCATTACATAAATCTACTTCGGCATCTACAGCGGTTTCTGCAGGAAGTTTTATATTTAATTTTCCGGCTGCGATTCCCATTGCGCCAATAAAACAAGCAGACCAACCCGCAGCAAAAAGCTGTTCCGGGTTTGTTCCCGGACTTGAAGATCCCGGAGAACTTAATTTAATGTTTAGTTGATCATCAGAACTTTGTGATGCTCCTTCTCTTCCTCCTGTTGTGTGTGTTTTTCCTGTGTATAAGACTTTTTTCATGATTAATTTAATTTTAGATATTAGACTTTAGATTTTAGATTATTGAATTTGTTATTGAAATTGATTTTTGGAGCGTGTAATTTTACCGCAGAGTACACAAAGTTTTTTTTATAGTGAAGGTTTATAAAAACACAGAGATCGCAAAGCTGTGTGTTTATATAACTTGTGTTCTTTGTGTAAATCTTTGTGTTCTCTGTGGTTAAATTTAAGCGCAATCCATAAAAAACTTAGCGGACTTTGCGGTTAAATTTTGGAATTTGGTCCCGAAGTCTCGGGATAAAAAATTGGAATTTATTATTTCGCCACATCAATAATCGCCTGAGCAAATGATTTTGGATCTTCTTGTGGCACATTATGCCCAATGCCTTTTAGAATTCTGTGTTCGTATTTGCCTGTAAATTTATTGGCGTAGGCTTTTCCATCTGCGAAAGCGCCGTCAAAATCGCTTCCTATTGTTATTGTTGGAACTGTAATTGCCGGTCTTTCGGCCAAACGTTTTTCCAACACATCATATTTAGATTCTCCCCCTTCAAGTGATTGTCTCCATCTGTAATTATGAATTACAATTGCCACATGATCCGGATTATTGAATGATTGTGCTGTTTGGTCGTAAGTGGCTTTGTCGAAATTCCAAATAGGTGACGCAATTTTCCAGATCAGTTTATTGAATTCGTATGTATTTTGGCTGTAGCCGATTTTTCCTCTTTCGGTAGCAAAATAATATTGGTACCACCAGCCTAACTCTGCTTGCGGATTTAAAGGTTTTAAGTTCGCTTCAAGATTTACAACCAAATAGCCACTTACAGACACCAATCCGTTTAAACGTTCCGGCCAAAGTGCCGCCATAACTACCGCCGTTCTTGCGCCCCAGTCAAATCCGCCTATAGTCGCTTTTTTAATTTTTAAGGCATCCATTAAAGCAATAATATCACTTGCTAATGCGGCTTGCTGACCGTTTCTAAAAGTAGCATCCGAAAGAAAACGAGTTGTTCCAAAACCTCTTAAATAAGGTGTAATTACTCTGTAACCTTTTGCAACTAAAACAGGCACTACTTCATTATAACTATGTATATCATAAGGCCAGCCGTGAAGCAGTATTACTACATTTCCGTTTGCCGGACCAGCCTCTGTATACCCCACATTTAAAAGCCCGGCGTTGATTTGTTTTAATGTTCCTAGAGAACTATCTGATTGTGCAGAAATTTGTGTTGTTGTAAAGAAAAGTACCGCAATTAAAATTAATTTAGAAAGTACTAAAGCTGATTTTTGATTTATTGTTTTCATAATATTTTGTATTTAATGTTTTGATTATTAGTTAATTTCTTCGTCAAAAGTATCGCGATTACCATCCTTTTACAATCACAAAAAAGGTGAACCGGACAAAGTAAAAGTTGAAATGGACAGGCTAAATCCTGAAATTATTTCACCTCAACAAGAGTTTTTATTTTCTTAATGATTTAAAAGCTGCACGAAGTTCGATTGTAAAAAGCTGTGGTTCTTCCCACGAAGCAAAATGTCCGCCTTTGTTTACTTCATTAAAATAAATCAGTTTTTTGTATGCTTTCTCGGCCCAGCTTTTTGGTGCCTGGTAGATTTCTCCGGGAAAAACAGTTACAGCAACCGGAATTTTAATGTCGTGTATTTTTTGTTCTACCACATTAAAGTTGTTCGTATTGTTTTCCCAATACAATTGTGCCGATGAATTGGCTGTGTTTGTTAACCAATACAATGAAATATCATCCAGCATTTCATCTTTGGTTAGTGATTTTTCGGCATTTCCTCCACTATATGTCCATTCGTTGAATTTGTCTAAGAAAAATGACGCCAATCCAACAGGAGAATCTGTCAATCCGTAGCCTAAAGTTTGCGGACGTGTTACCATCATTCCTGCATAACCGCCGCCTTTTGTGTATAATTTATTCAGCGAAACAAAAGCTGCTTTTTCTTTTACAGATAATCCTGCAGGAGCCGGATCTCCGTCTTTAAGTGCTTTTGCAACATCAGCCGGAACTGTTGCAGGCATATTTACGTGAATTCCCAATAATCCTTGTGGAGCCTGACGCGCCATGGCATCTGCAATTACAGAACCCCAATCGCCTCCCTGAGATACATAATTTTTATATCCCAAACGTTTCATTAAAACATCCCAAGCATTCCCAATTTTTTCTGGCCCCCAACCTGTTCCTGTAGGTTTTTCTGAGAATCCGTAACCTGGCATTGACGGAATCACCAAATCAAAAGCGTCTTCGGCTTTTCCTCCATAAGATGTTGGATCAGTCAATGGTCCGATTACTTTAATAAGTTCAAAGAAAGAACCCGGCCAGCCATGTGTAATAATTAATGGCAAAGCATTTTTGTTTTTAGATTTGATGTGGATAAACTGAATATCCAAGCCATCAATGTTTGTTACGAATTGTGGCAATTGATTTAACTTAGTTTCTGTTTTGCGCCAGTCATAATCAGTTCCCCAATATTTTACAAGGCTTTGAATTTGCTGTAGTTTTACTCCTTGTGACTGATCGGTAACCGTTTCTTTATCCGGCCATCTTGTCGCATTGACACGATTGTGAAGATCTGTTAATGCATCTTGCGAAATACTAATATGATAAGGTCTAATAGACGCGTCGCTGGTT
Organism: Flavobacterium sp. AC274; assembly: GCF_979258275.1. Classification (NCBI taxonomy): domain Bacteria; kingdom Pseudomonadati; phylum Bacteroidota; class Flavobacteriia; order Flavobacteriales; family Flavobacteriaceae; genus Flavobacterium; species Flavobacterium sp. AC274. The sequence continues at coordinate 3,841,101 of NZ_OZ409852.1, forward strand.
TTAGTTGCTGTCTGATTTTTTTGTGCAATGCCTGTAGCGGCAATCAGCATAAAAGTTCCTGTAGCAATTGTGCTTAGAAAACTGCGTTTGTTTTTTTGAATTGTTTTCATTTTTTTGATTTAAATTATTTGTTATCAGTTAATTTCTTTGTCAAAAGTATTTTGATAACAAGCGTTTTAAAATCATTAAATAAGTCAAATGGACGAAGTTAATGCTGAAATGGACATTGAAGAAGTTGAAAGTTTGGTGTTGATATTGTAATACTCGGTTATCTGGGTTTACCTTTGTCAAAGTTTGAAACTTTGACAAAGGTTTGCGCAATTATGTAGTCCCTACGGGACATTCTAAAAACTACAATTCATATTTCTACCAATATGTAACTCCTAAAGGAGTATCTATTGTAATACCTCGTAGAGGTTACATGTTGGTAGAAAAAAATAACCGCACGCAAAATTGTCCCGTGGGGACTACATCTATTTGAATATTCCTTGATACGTTTTAGGGTAAACCCAGCAGTCCCGAAACTTCGGGATCGAAACCTGTCGGGTTTGGTACTAATTTGCGAAAATAAAAAAGGCTACCTTTTTGGGCAGCCTCGTCTCAATTCTTTTTTATCAAATTAACCTTTCAAATCATTGAAATAACTTGTAGTTTCTTCAATCAGCGAATGCATTAAATCTTTTGCTTTTCTGTGTTTTAAAATGGGAGAAATTTGTCCGCCCCAAAATAAAATCATATCCCATTTTTGCTGGTCGAGCGCTGCTTTTCGCAATGGCGAAATTAAAGTCGTTTGTAGTGGAAAAGGCAGAATATTTTCTTCTTTACCAATTAAATCTTTTGCAATTCTGCTGGTTATTCCGCGTCCGAGTCTGCCAGTATAGGCTCTTGATAAAGTGGTGTATTTTGCTGCATCAGAAAATAACATTTCTCTGTGAATGGGTAATGCATTCGATTCATCGGTAGCAAGAAATGCGGTTCCTATTTGGGCAGCGTCTGCACCTAATGCCAAAGCTGCTGCAACACCTTTTCCGTTTGCAATTCCTCCGGCGGCGATGATGGGTGCTTTTATTTTTTCTTTCATTAATTGCACTAAAGCAAAAGTTCCCGTTAAGGATGATTCGGCAGGAGCCAAAAAAGAAGGTCTGTGTCCGCCGGCTTCAAAACCCGAAGCAATAATCATATCAACTCCTGCAGCTTCCAGAAAAATGGCTTCGTCCAGAGTTGTTGCGGCACCAAATGTTATGATTCCTTTTTTACGGCATTCTTCTAAAACATCGGCCGAAGGCACGCCAAACATAAAGCTGAATACTTTTGGGCGAATGTCTAATATTACGTCTAACTGATTTTCGAATCTGGATTGAAACGGCGCTGGTTTTTCCGGTAACGGAATCCCAACTTCATCAAAATAAGGTTGATACTGTTCGATGGTTTTACCGAATTTTTCGTCTGTTAAACCACCTTGCGGAATATCATGATCTGAAACCCAAAGATTGATATTATACGGTTTATTGGTTGCCGCTTTTATTTGTTTGTCTACCTCAAAAATTTCCTGCGGACTCATGGTATAAGCACCATATCCGCCCAATCCGCCAGCGTTGGATACCGTTGCAGTTAATTCAACCGAAGATAAATTCCCGCCAAACGGCCCCTGCATAATTGGATAATCAATACCCAATAATTCTGTTATTTTTGTATGATTCCACATTGCTTTTTCGTTTAAAATTATTGACTTAAGTCAGTCAGCATTTTATTGACAATAAGCCATTTTCCGTTAATCTTATGAAAAGATAAAAAATCCCGATAATAAAAGTCGTACATTTTAACATTAATTTCGGCTACGGCTATTGAATTTACAACCCGAATATCCAAAATTTCTCCTTTAAAAGGTTTTCCTGAATCCTTCGGACTTTGTCTGTTTTTTACGCCGTCGAGATATAAATCGACTGTCTTGAAATAAGGTTGCCCTTTTATATCACCGTAAACCAATGTTCCGGGATAAAAAATGCTTCCCAAAATCCTTACATCTCCTTCATAAATGCCTTTCAAATAATTGTTTTCAATGGCATTTGTAATTGCTGCAACATCTTCCTGATTTTCCATTGTGATCTTGTTTTGTGCTTTTATGCCCTGTAAATTCCAGAGCATAAAAGCAATTAATAAAAAAGTTTTCATTATTAGTTTAAATTGTGTCCGGCACCTTTACCGCCATCAACATTAATGATTGATCCGGTAATAAACGTGCTTTTGGCAACGATATACACCATTTCAGCCACATCATCGATTTCACCAACTCTGTTTAGCAAATGTAAACCTGCATTCTGATCGGCTTTGTCGCCGTGCATTGGCGTGCGGATAACGCCAGGCGCAACAGTATTTACACGGATATTTTGTTTTCCAAATTCGGCTGCCAGCTGAATGGTAAGCGCATGAATTGCACCTTTGCTTGAAACAGGAGCTGAAGCCGGCCATCCGCCTAAACCGTGGTTTACCAACGGCGTTCCGATATTAATTACAACGCCGTCTTTTTGTTTTAGCATTTGCGGAATCACGGATTGTGTTGTAAAATAAGTTCCTTTAAAGTTTGTAGTCAGGAATTTATCTAAGTAAACTTCATCAACTTCAAGAAATGGTTTGCTGTCAAAGATTCCGGCGTTGTTCACCAATACATCTACTGAACCAAATTTTTCAAGAGCAATTTTCACCAATTGTTCTCCTGTTTCTTTTTTGCTTACGTCTCCGGCAAACATGGCCAGGTTATCACCTGCTCCAAATTCTTTATAAGTGTTTTCTAATGCACTTGGTGTTACTGAATTGATGACAACATTATCGCCTCTGTCCAAAAAGTATTTAGCGATTCCTTTTCCGATACCAGAAGCTGCTCCGGTAACGATTATAGTTTGTTTTTTCATGATCTTTATTTTTTATCGGCTGTTATGCCTTTTTCTCTTAATACTGATACTTGATCTCCTGCGTAACCCCAATCGTCTAATTCTATTTCCTGAATCACGACATGTGTTAAATGCGGATCTTTATTTAAAACATCTGTAATTAAATTGGTTATGCCGCTTATTAATTCTTGTTTTTGCTCGCGGGTTACTCCTTCGCGGGTCAATTCGATTTTTACGTAAGGCATGGCTTTAGTTTTTAGATTGTACAGAAAGTACGGCTTCGGCAGTAATAGTAAAATCTAAGTCAAAGTCGTTGTAGATTAATGTGTCTCCCAAATCTGTAAAGAAATTTCCAGAACGGAATCTGATATCGTATTTGGTACGGTCAATAACCAGTTTACCGGAAAGTTTAATTTCGTTACTGCTGTTTTCTACTTTGGCATCAAAACCAACAAGATGTGTAATATCTTTTATGGTAAGATTGCCTTCAAGATGATAAGTGCTGTTTGAAATTTCTTTTACTGAAAGAATATCCAATGTAGCTGTAGGGAATTTTTCGATAGAGAAAAAATCATCTGAAGCAAGGTGTCCTGCAAATTGTGCATTTGTAGCCGGATCTGTAACGTCCAGAATTTTTATTGTCGAAGTATTAATGATGATGTTTCCACCATTTATTTTTCCATCATTCAGGATAAAATTACCTTCTTTGATACCAATTGTTCCATTATGTGCGCCGGTTACTTTTCTTCCGGTCCAATCGATTTGGCTGTTTGCGCTTACGATTTTAAAATTTGTTGTTTCCATTGTTATTGTATTTAATTGTTGTTGTATTTAAAGTACAGTACAAAGGAACGGCGACTATGGAAGTTGGTTACGTGATGTAGATCACATTCGGGTTTTGGGGTATTATTTCACGCAGATTTGGCAGATTAAGCAGATTTTTTTATTTGTTGTATTTGTTTTTAATCGCGCAGAGTCGCGAAGTTTTTTCTCATTTTGTGTCATTTCGAGGAACGAGAAATCACATTCAGAGAGCAACGCACTGTGTGGTTACGTAATGGTTACGTGATGTGATTTCTCGTTCCTCGAAATGACAAACTAGACTCAAAAAAATAAAATCTGCCAAATCTGCGTGAAAAAAATCATTTTAATCTGTGAAATCTGTGGCTAAAAAAAATCAGGAGTTATTAAGCCTACTTAAAGTTTCTCTGGAAACACCTAGATAAGCAGCGATTAAATGTTTGGGAACAAGGTTGTAAAGCTGAGGATATAATGCCAAAAGTTCTTCGTAACGTGTTTTGACATTATTATTCATAAAAGATAAAAGGCGTTTTTGGGATGCAACATATCCTTTGTTGGTTCGCCAACGGAAAAAGTGTTCGATTTGATGAAATTCGGCACAAAGTTTTTCACGATCGGCATTGGAAAGGCAAAGCAATTCTACATCAGAAATACAATCTATATTAATAGTTGCTTTTGTTTGATTGTATAAAGCCGCGTAGTCCGATGTCCACCAGGTTGGCATTGCAAACTGCAGGATATACATTTTAATATCGTCGTTAATGTAAAAAGCCTTTACACAACCCGAAATTACAAAATACTCACAATCAACCTTATCACCTACACTAATAATCGTTTGGCCTTTTTTGAAAGACTGCGGTTTAAAATGCGAAAAGAAATAGTCAAACTCTTCATCTGTTAATGAAACGGTTTTGGAGATGTGGTCTTTTAAGAGTTGTTTCATGAGAAAAGGTACAAAGGTTCAGAGGAACAAAGGTACAAAGGTTTTTTTTGAGGAAGGTTCAAAGTAGCAAAGGTTCAGAGAGACAAAGGTTTTAAATTTAATTATTTCTTATGAAAACGAGTGCCCTAGCCCTGATGGGAGGGAAAATCCTTTTGTGCCGGTCCCGAGGCTTCGGGAGGCACAAAAGATTGGAAGGACAGCAGGAATAGCTCCTAATGAAAATTAAATTCCAAATTTTTTTAAATTCCAAATTCCAAAAAGCAAAGCCTATGAACCTTTGTCGCTATGAACCTCTGAACCTTAAATTATGCTAATACCATCCCTCCGTCCATAATAAAATCGGCTCCGGTGATAAATTTTGAGGCGTTGCTGCTTAGGTGCGAAACCATTTTGGCAACGTCTTCAGTGGTTCCCATTTGTTTTAGGGGAACTTTACTTTCTACCACAACATCCATAATGGTTTTAATGGTTTCCTTGTCTAAACCTACTTTGTTCATGACTTCGGTTTCTGTTGGTCCCGGACTAACGGAGTTTACTCTGATTTTTCTTGGTGCTAGTTCTAAGGCTGCAATTTTCATAACCGAATTTAGCGCTGCTTTGCTAGAAGAATAAACAGATGATCCTGCACCACTCATACTCGCTGTGTTTGAAGAAAGAAATACAACCGAAGCACCATCTTTTAAAATAGGAATGAATTTGCTTAATGTAAAATACGCTCCTCTAAAATTGATGTTGATGATACTGTCAAACAAAGCTTCGGTAGTTTGTTCGACTGTACCTAAACCGGCGATTCCGGCATTGATAAAAAGGATATCAACCTGCCCGAAATCTTGTTTTACTTTGGCAACCAGATTTTCGGTGTCTGCAACATTCGACTGATCTGCTACAATAGCTGTTACACCCAATTCTGAAGCTGCTTTTTCTATCGCTTCTTTTCTTCTTCCGGTAATGATAACCGTTGCACCTTGTTCTTTTAATTGTTTTGCCGTTGCGTAACCTATTCCGCTATTTCCTCCGGTAATTACAGCAACTTTATTTTTTAAATTGTCCATTTTTATGTTTTTTAAATTAACGGGACAAAGTTAAATGGGAAAACATATTGCTTTTTTAATGGTATCATGGAGTATACTGGAATTATTTTTTCTACCATATAAGTGATGTAAGTTCATTTAAAAGTTTGACGAAATAGGTGATGAATTTTAATAGTGATATAAGTTTAATCTGTTGGGCATATTTTTTTAAACACATAGAAACATAGTTTATTTAACTTAAAAAAGGCGTTTTACTTGCATCAACAAACATAGCTATATGTGATGTAAGCTCATATAAAAATTTAACAAAATAGGTGATTAATTTTAAAAGTGATATAAGTCTAACAGAAGCTTTAATTAGGTTTGCTCTTATATTTACTTATATCACTTATATGGTTTAAAATAAAAATAAAATCTTTTTTATACTTTTATTGAAAAACAAACAGCATGGCTAGAAATCAGAAAGAAGAGTTTCAGGCGCTTCAGGATACAATATATGTTTTGGGCGGGAAATGGAAATTGCCCATCATCAATTCTATCTGTAATGGCAATACGCGTTTTACAGAAATTCTGCAAAGTATTCCCGGAATTACTTCGCGCATGCTTTCGAAAGAATTGAAAGATATGGAATCGAATAATCTCGTAAAAAGAACTGAAGATCGTGATGCAAAGATTCCTATACTTTATGAATCAACCGACTACTGCAAATCTTTTGGACCAATTATAACGGAGATGATCAAGTGGGGAATTTCTCATCGGGAACATATTAAAAATCAAAGAGAAAGAGTTTAAAATTTATTTCTTTTTAAAAAGGCTTTAAAATTATACCGATTGGTATATATTTGTGCTTTCAAATCATTTTATTATGAGTAAAGCCGAAAAAACCAAACAATTTATTATAGAAAAAACTGCGCCTATTTTTAACACAAAAGGATATAGCGGTACTTCTATGAGTGATATTACTGATGCTACCGGACTTACAAAAGGGAGTATTTATGGCAATTTTGAAAATAAAGACGAAGTGGCAATAGCTGCTTTTAAATACAATATCAAAAAACTGCAGGATACTTTTGCCAATGAAATTGAGAAACAAAAAACCTTTAAAGACAAATTAATGGTTTATCCGCGTTTGTATTCTAATTATTATGATTTAAAAGTTACAAGCGGCGGCTGTCCGATTTTGAATACGGCTACCGAAGCTGATGATACACATCCGATTCTTAAAAAATATGTGGAAAGAGCGCTTCTTTGGTGGAAAGAAAAACTCATATACTTTATTGAGCAAGGCATTCTTGTTGGCGAATTTAAAGCCAAAGAAATTAATCCCGAACAAATTGCCCTAACTTTTATCGCCATTATCGAAGGCGCTGTTATGATTGCAAAAGTGACCGGGAATTTTAACAATTTACCAACGATTATGGTTTCACTAAATAAAATTATTAATGACTTAGAGTAACTTTTTTTAAATTAAAAATATACCGATCAGTATAAAAACAGTTAGAGGTAAAATATAGAAGTAAATGTCAAACACAAACTACATTTTCATTTTCATTTTTACATCTAACATTTTGCAAATAATAAATAACAATTATGGAAAGAAAAACTAGATTACAAGTATTACAAGATCACCTTGATAGAGAATTTACGGCTTCTCCCTCGCCTTTTATGCTTTGGATGAAACCTATAGTAGTGGTTGCCGAAGAAGGAACGGTAACTTTTAAATATGTGGTAAGAGAAGAAATGTCGAACCCCATAAAATCATTACACGGAGGCGTTACGGCTGCTATTGCAGATGATTGTATTGGTGCTACTTTATTTTCTTTGGATGAAGAAAACTTTTACACCACCATAAACTTAAACGTAGATTATTTTGCTCCGGCTCATGTGGGTGATACTATTTTAGCCAAAACATTAATCATAAAAAAAGGCCGACAATTTGTAAACGTACAATGTGAAATCTGGAACGAAGCACAAACCCGATTAATTGCCCGCGCCTACTCTAATTTATTTAAAACCAATGTGGTAAAAAAGGTTTTAGAATCTGATAAATAAGCCTTTGTGTAATTTATTTAATACATAGAAACATAGATTTTTTTAGCCACGAATTCACGAATTTTTTATAATTATATACGCAATTATTCGTGAATTCGTGGCTATTTAGCACATATAAATTAATCTTTCTAATCTGCGAAATCTGTGGCAAAAAACTTCGTCACAAAAATCTATCTACGATGAAAATCACAAATAAATCATAATAAATTTGTTTTTTATGACCAATCGGTCATATATTTGCATTGTAATTCAAACGAACAAATATAAAATCATGTCTAAGGGAGAAGAAACCAGACAATTTATCATAGAAAAAGCCGCCCCTATTTTTAATGTAAAAGGGATTGCAGCAACAGCTATGAGCGATATTATGGAGGCTACCAAACTCTCAAAGGGAAGTATGTATGTTCATTTTGAAAACAAAGAAGTTTTGGCCTGCGCTGCCGTAGATCATAACATGAAGGTTTTGGGTGATAAAATCCTGGCTGCGATCAGTAAAGCTAAAACGGCAAAAGAAGAATTGTTCATTTATATTGATTTTTTTAATAACCCACTAAATCCACCAATTACAGGCGGTTGTCCTCTTTTGAATTTTGGAATGGAAGCTGATGACACCAACCCTATTGTAAAAGAAAAAGTAAACGGGGGAATTAAATTTACACAGCAGATATTAGAAAACAGCATCAATAAAGGAATTGCCAACGGCGAATTTAAACCAGATTGGAATGCCTCAGACTTTGCAACAATAATTTTTGCCATGCTAGAAGGCGGGAATCTTATTTCGAGAACGTCCGGAAGCAACGATAAAATGAAAGTGATTATTAGAACACTAAAAGAAATGATTGAAGAAAAAGCTATTAACTTTTTTTATCCAAAAAATGACCGATCAGTCATTTTTAAAAATCAATATCAAAAATCAAATACACAGTTAAACAAATAAACGATTAAACAAAATTTACAATTCACCATTAATAATTAACAATTAAAAATTTAGAAATCATGTCAAAAACAATTTTACTTTCAGGAGCATCAAAAGGATTTGGAAAAGCCTGGACAGAAGCATTTTTAGAAAAAGGATATCAGGTAGCTGCAACAGCCAGAAATATTGATACACTAAACGATTTAAAAGCAAAATATGGCGATGCCATTTTACCGCTTAAATTAGACGTAAACAATCGCGAAGAATCGATTGCAGTAGTAGAAAAAGTAAAACAACACTTCGGGAAAATTGATGTATTAATCAATAATGCCGGTTATGCCTTAAACGGAGCGGTAGAAGAAGCAAGCGAAAGTGAAGCAAGAGCACAATTTGAAACGAATTTCTTTGGAACTCTTTGGCTAACTCAAGCGGTTTTACCAATTATGAGAAGCCAAAAAAGCGGACATATTATTCAGGTTTCTTCTATTTTAGGAATCGCAACTTTACCAAATTTAGGTCTTTACAACGCTTCTAAATTTGCCGTTGAAGGTCTTACTGAAACTTTGGCTCAAGAGGTAAAACAATTCGGAATCAATGTTACTTTGGTAGAACCAAATGGCTATTTTACAGATATTTGGGGTAACGGTTTCAACAGCGAAATCATCGATGATTATGAAGGAATGAGAAAAGCCATTGCAGAAGGACATGATCCTGATACTTTCGGAAAAACGGAATTTACGGTACCTGCCATCCTTAAATTGGTTGATGCTCAAAACCCACCTTTACGCCTGTTTTTAGGAAAAGTGGCGCTGCCATTAGCCAAACATGTTTACGCGCAAAAACTAGCAACCTGGGAAGAATGGGCTGATGTTTCTGTAGCGGCTCACGGGTAATTTATATTTCTGATTTTTTATGCTGATGAAAACGAGATTGTTTCTTTTAGGAGAAATGGTCTCGTTTTTTTATGGAGCTATTTCCTGCTGACTTTATCATATTTCTTGGGAACCTTAAAGAAGGATCTTCTATTCATTATAGACTAATACATGAAGTAAAATACTTTATAATGGAATTTAATATCTTAAAATCTATTTAAATCCTGAAAAAATTTAGTGATATTTATCGATAAACAACTAACAACATGTGAATTACATAACTATTCCGGGTTTATATATAAATCTAAAGGCAACTACTGCTGTACTTTTGGCGTATCTAAACAAACAATCATGGAAAAGTCAATAAAACATAGCGAAATTCACAAAGTAGATTCATTACACAGCGAAATTTGTGTAGCTTATAACAATGATTTTACCTATCGCAAAGCCTATAAAGGAGATTGGGGTCATTGGGATGATTTGCCTGAAACTTCTTCATCAAACTTAAGTTGTGCTGAAAACGACGGAAATTCTATTGGACAAAACGAAAGTCCAAGTGAAAATACCTACCTATAATCGCGAAGACCCAAAGTTTAATTTTCTTTGCGACTTCGCACGATTAAATATATATAGCTTTGCGAACTTTGCGGTTTAAAAAAATAAAAACGAGACTATCTCTAAAAAGAAATAATCTCGTTTTTTTATTTTTATAAAGAACAGAAATCTAAATGGGTAATGATTTTAAATTCTGTAACGTTTTTTTAGCCAGTTCAATTTTATCTGTAAACAAATCTCTCCCTTTTATCTCGTCTGCTACTTTCGAAATTTTTTCTTGGTTGCAGTTGACATAGAAATGATTTTTGTGACTTTATCGACTTTTTTATTTTCCATCACTCTCCTATTTAATTGATTATTAATACAAACGTCAATTATTATACAAAATTATCTATTTTTTTTATAAACCAGTACAGCGATGTAATTATTTTGCGGAACATATTCAACAAAGGTCTCTTTTTGTTCGTCATATCCAAAAAAGAGATACTCTTTTGATAGCGCTGCAAAGTGTTTATTGACAAAATACGTATAGATTCTTATTCTTCGGTTTCTGTTTTTACAAGCTTCATCGCAGTTTTTAAAGCACGAAATTCGGCACTCTTCTTCAAACAAATCGGAGCTGTCACTGCCCTGCACATAAATAGGAAATCCCGGATTGTCCTGAAAAAATTTTGGCACTGTATTTAAAACCGTATTAAACACGGTTCGCATATCGCCATTATTACTGCTTTCGTTGTCTGAAATACTTTTGGTTTCAAAATCATAATCGCCAAAACCCAGATTATACATAATCAAACCTGTCTGCGTTTTAAACCCCGAATACTGAACGGCTTTTATCAGCTTTTTTCGCCCTTACTCTCAAAAAGATATTGAACAATAGTACTTTCTATTGATAAATTGGTTTCATAAATATCGATGTTGTTCAACTGTTTTTTTATGCTAAAATATTAAAATTTTCTTACAGTTTTGAGAATGAAATTTAAAATATAACGAGAATTTCTCGCATTATTTTATTTAAATCTTTTAAGCCATCATTCCTTTAACAAAAACATCTACAAACTCTTTCATTTTTGCAATTATACGATCGCCAATTACTCTTGCCTGCAAAATGCTAGGTCTGTTATCTAAACATTGAAAAACTTCATCCTTTATAGGTTCTCGACCACTGTATATATAAGCATCTATTAAAGATTTGAATTGTGCTTTATCTAAATGTTCTTCTTCACAGAGTTTTCCTAATGCTAAAACTTTTTGATCTTGCCAGAATTTTTCAAACTCATCTTCGATAGAATCACCATCTTTTATATGAGGTATATTCTCATCAATGAATTTTTGAATTAACTCTCTTTTACTTCTTAATTGAATATCGCCACCTAATAAATCAATTATAGCTTTTCTTTGTGTCGCAGCTGCATTAGGAGTTTTAGCTCCTTTCAATTGTGCTAATAATTTCAGAATGTAAGCAACGTTGATTTGATCCCTATGAATTAATTCTAATTCAAAATCAATGTCGTCAAGTATAGAAGTTTTTTGTTTTTGATTGTCTTGTTTTACTTTTTCGTACAAGTCAAGATATTTGCTTTTGTAGTCTTCAAATTCCTGCTCATCAATCAGTAAATCTTCCCAATTAAAATCAGAGTAGGATTGCAACACATTCATGGCTCGCATTAATTTCCTGAAAGCTTGTACAAATTGCGCATCTTCTTCTTCATTTTCTAAATAACTTACGCTTTGAGAAGTTGGTGCAATTTCTCTCAACAGTTTTAATGCTTCATCAAACTTCTCTGCTATCTTTTCATAATCAGGCATAGTAACAACTTCTATTGCATCTTTATTCGAAAATAAAGTAATTGCATCGTCTGTTGCCTTTTTAAGATTTCTGAAGGACAAAATATTTCCCTGCGACTTCTGTTCTCCTAAAATTCTATTTGTTCGTGAGTAAGCTTGTATTAAGCCGTGTTGCTTTAGGTTTTTATCGACATAAAGCGTATTCACTTTCTTGGCATCAAAACCGGTAAGCATCATATTGACAACAATGACGATATCCAAGCGATCTTGGTCATTGTTGAAATTTTCTTTTTCACGGTTTTTTAATCGTTTACTTATATTCTGGAAATATTTTTCGAATGACGAACTGTCTTTGTTTGTAAAACTCGTGCCAAACATTGCGTTATAATGGCCAATGTATTTTTCGAGTTTGTCTCTTGTATGACTGGATTCATAAAGAGTTCGTGGTTCTGCCAAAACATCAAAATCTACTTCATCAGCAGGAAGAAAATCTTGTGCTTCGTCTGAATCTTCATTAGTACCGTATGTAAAAATAGTTGCAATACGCAAATCGTGTTCTCCCGCTTCTTTCTTTTGCTGAAAAAGATCGTAGTACTGAATCACATTATCAATACTACTTACCGCTAAAAGTGCCGAATACTCTCTGCTAAATGTTTTTTGATTGTGATAAGCTATAATATAGTCAACAATTTTATTGATTCTTTTTTGCGAATCTAAAACTTCTTGCTTGTCGATATCTTCGACTTCAATATCTATAAAAGTATTGCTCTTGTTTCTGTATTTACCAATATATTCAATTCCAAAACGTAATACATTTTGATCACGAATTGCATCGGTAATCACATATTTATGCAAACAGTTGCCAAACAAATCTTTAGTAGTTCGTTTTCCTAAATCATTTTTAGAAGCGTTTTCTGCAAATATGGGTGTTCCTGTAAAACCTATTAATTGGCTTTTTTCAAAGAATTTTGTAATGCGTTCGTGAGTTTCTCCAAACTGAGAACGGTGGCATTCATCAAAAATAAAAACGATTTTCTTATGTCTCAAAGGTTCAATGTTTCCTTTAAAACGTTCTGAAACAGCATTGTTTAATTTCTGAATAGTAGTTAATACCAATTTTGTATTATCAGTTAATTGCCTGATTAAGGATTGTGTATTATCAGTAACATCAACACTGTCTTTTTTAAAAGCGTTGAATTCGTTCATAGTTTGATAATCCAAATCTTTTCTATCAACTACAAAAACAACTTTATAAACTTCTGGCAATTCCATCAAAATTTGGCTTGCTTTAAATGAAGTTAATGTTTTTCCAGAACCAGTTGTATGCCAAATGTAAGCATTGTCACTAGAGTTTTTAACCTGATATATAATAGCTTCTGTTGCGAAATATTGATAAGGACGCAACACCATCATTACTTTGTGGGTTTCGTTAATTACGATATAATGCGCTATCATTTTACCCAAATGAACAGGATTCAGAAAGGCAGAAGTAAACGCAGGTAATTCCGTGATATTTTTATTATTGACATCTGCCCAAAAGAAGGTTTGCTTAACAGATTGTAATTTATTGTTCGCTAAATATTTGGTGTTGACACCATTGCTAATAACAAACAATTGCACGTATTGAAATAAACCGTGATTGCTCCAAAAGGAATGCATTTGGTAGCGATTGATTTGATTGAAAGCTTCTTTAATTTCAATTCCAGAGCGTTTCAACTCTATTTGTACCAAAGGCAAACCGTTGACTAATAAAGTTACGTCAAAACGATTTTTATAACTCCCTTCTAAACTTATTTGATTTGTAACCTGATATAGATTTTGACTTGAATCTTCAGTATTAAAAAAACGAACATAAAAAGAAGTACCATCTTCCTTAGTCAATTGAAAACGATCACGAAGCGTTTTGGCTTTTTCAAAAACATTTCCTTTGGCTAAATGATTCAAAATTGCATCAAACTCTTTTGCTGTAAAAGTAGTTTCATTAAAAATTTCTAACTGATTTTTTAAATTAGAAACCAAAGCTTCTCCATCGACAATTTTTACAGATGAATATTTTAAATCAATCAATTGCTTGATTAAGTTATTTTCTAAGACAGCTTCGGATTGATGACTCATAGAATATAATTTAATTTTCTTATTAAAAAATTTGCCCTTTATTAAATTTAAAAATATCTACCACTTTTTCTAATTTTTCTTCTTTTAAGCAAAAATCATGAACTTTTTCCCAGCAAAGAAAATGAATATCAAAATCTGTTTTTCCTTCAAATTTAATAACATCTGCTTCGTAAGTCGGAATAAGTCCTATTTAATACGCTTCACTGCAATCTAGCAATAATTCAAAAGCTCTAAGTACAACTTTATTCTCCCCTATTCCTCGTATTTAACCATTGCCTGACAATATACAAAATCAAAAGAGTCTTTCCTTGCGATTGACACGCCACCTTGAAGTTCATATCCTTTTTCTAAATAATAGATGACACTTTTTTCAAAATCGGTACGAAAAGTTTCAAAATCGAGATTTTGATTATTATCTAAAAGTGCACTTTCTTCAATTTTTAGCTTCTGTATTTCATTTTTTGCTTCAGCAATTTTTTTAGCAATAGCTACGATGTTTCCTTGATGGTTTTTAATTTTTTTAGAGAATTCTGCTTTATAGCCATCCTCTAAATTGCGTGAATATTCTAGGGGATGTGAATTATTGTATTTTGCTTTATAAAATAAAATTTCGTCTATACTTACTTTATAAGTTGAAAAATCTTTAACTGTTTGCAAAAGAGTATCAACGTATTTAATTTCTTCTTCAAGAAGTATTTTTTTGTTTTCCTGGATTACAATTTCATCTTCTATATTTTTTAGAGTCAAAGCTAACTTTAGACCATTTCTCTTATTTGGTTGGGAATAATATTGGTTTTCCTCATAATTAGCTTTCCTAACTTCTACAACTATATAGTCTATAATTTTTCTATTCATAATTACACAAACATTTGCTGTAACAACCCTTTTTAAATTTTTGTGTTTGGGTAATTTGTTTATTGGTACTTGCTATTTTTGTATCGATACTTGATAAAAAATTGGCTATTTTTTGTTGTTCTAAAAGGGATGGAAGCGCTATTTTTACTTTTTTTAAAGATTTTTGATTAATCCCTTTAGCCGTAGAACCAGTTGAAAGTTTTTCTATATCACTTTGAAATTTTCTCCCCCAAATTAATTGAATTAAAAATAGATTACTAACTTCTTCAATTGTTTTAAAACCTACAACTCTTTGACTTAAAATATATTTTTGATTATCAGGAATAAGAAGTGCTTTACCTAGTGGAGCTTCCATTGTAAAAACAATATCACCTTTTTCAAGATTTACTTTGCCCATCCATTTCTGATAAAGTTCATCTGAACCCATATTTCCTTCTGCATTTATATCAATATATCCATTTTTAACATTATTTGCCGACAAACTCAATATTTTACCACCCCATTCCATTCCAATTTTCAGTGGAGTTCTTCCTCTAAAATCAAGTATTTCTAAAAAAAGATCGAAGAAACTTTTCTCCGCCCAATCCGGATAATCCTTACCATTCTCATCTTTAAACCGCAATTTACCAGAAAACAATTGTTGCATTACGCCTTTTTTGTATTGTTCTAATAATTCTTTTTTGCGGGAAAGTTGCCGTATTTTTTTATCGAGTGCAGATAAAAAAGAAGCTATTTTTTGTTGTTCTGGGAGGGCTGGAATAGAGAAAAGACCATTTTTTACAACATTCCAATCTGCACGTGGCATTTTTGAACCACTAGACTGATTTGCTAACTCAATAAATTTATCAGACTGCACGATTTGATAAATGAAAGGATTAGCTACGTTTACTCCTTTTAATACCCATATTTCAGAAGAACATACACCGGCAAAAGGAGCTTCAAGATATTTTCTTAAATAAGGCCTCAACTTACCAAATAGAATATCACCTTCAATAAATTTGTTTTTTATACTTCCCAAATTTCTTCCATCAATAAAGCCAAGTAACTTACCCGATTCTTGAGCTATATGTTCCATTTCAATACATTTAGTAAAAGAATTTTCTTTTGCTGGATTGAATTTTCCAGATTTATTTGTTGTAAAATCCCCGAATTTTTTCAATTCCCATTCTTCTTCAAACTCTCTAAATCTCAATTTAGGAGCAAGTACTATCTTTTCTATATTATGTAAAGTTACTGCACTCATTAAAATGGTCTTTCAATTCCTAATTCATCACAAAAATCAGCGATTGTTTCATCCGTAGTTTTACCAAGCACTGCTAATTCTCGCAATTCGGCAGTTATCGCTTTCAAATCTATTGCATCTTCTTCTTCAAAAGTATCTACATATCGAGGTATATTCAGGTTGTAATCTTGAGACGCAATGAATTGCGTCTCTACGAGATGGCTATATTTTTCTTCTGTTGCGCGGTTTTTGTAAGCGTCAATAATTTTATCAATATCCTCTGTACGCAATATATTTTGGGTTTTTACTTTTTCGTAATGCTGGCTGGCATCAATAAACAAAACGTTATTTGGATTCTCCCTTTTTTCTTCAAAACCAAAATACAAGTTGGTATACTGGTTCCATAAAAGATATTGGCAGGTAAACCAATTACAGCGTCTAAGTAGTTTTTTTCTTTTATCAAATATTCACGTATGTGTCCTTCGGCACCCCCACGAAATAAAACACCGTGAGGCAGGACAACTGCCATTGTTCCGTTATCGTCAAGCTGGTGCACCATGTGTTGTACAAAAGCAAAATCGGCTTTACTACTTGGAGCCAATTTTCCGTAAGCAGAAAAACGTTCGTCGTTCATAAACAAAGGGCTTGCGCTCCAATTTGCAGAAAAAGGAGGATTAGCAACAATAGCTTCAAAACGCATATCGTAATGTTGTGGTCGTTCTAAAGTATCTTCGTTTTTAATATCAAAACGTTTGTAATGTACATCGTGCATAATCATATTCATACGACATAAGTTGTACGTCGTAGGATTCATTTCTTGCCCGTAAAAAGCATTTACAGTTTTTACTTCTTTGGCAACACGTAACAATAATGAACCTGAACCACAAGTAGGGTCATATACACTTTTAAGTTTGTCTTTTCCAACGGTTACCAATTGTGCCAAAATACTGCTGACTTGTTGCGGCGTATAAAATTCACCTGCTTTTTTCCCGCTCCACTAGCAAATTTTCCAATTAGATATTCGTAGGCATCTCCCAAAACATCGCTGTCGACATTTTCTAAATCAAAATCAATTTCATCCAAATGCACAAGTACTTTTACAATCAATTCGTTTTTATCAGATTCTGATTTTCCTAGTTTATGAGAAGTCAAATCTAAGTCAGAAAATAAATTTCCAAAATCTTCTTCACTTTCAGTACCCATTGTACTTTGCTCAATATGGGTAAGTACTTTTGCTAAATCGCCTAAAATAAAATTGTTTTTTCCTCCTGCGTTTCCTCTTCGTGCCAATTCAGAAAACAATTCAGATGGTTCTAAGAAAAAGCCGAGTTTGTCAATCGCCAATGATTTTAATTCCTGCTTCAATAAAGCTTCGTCAGCATGTCCATCGATTTCCTGAAAAGTCAAACCGTCTGGTTTCAATATTTCATTAGCATACAAATCCATTTTTGTACTCAGGTATTTGTAGAAAATAAAACCTAATATGTAATCCCTGAAATCATCAGCATCCATTTTCCCACGAAGTGTGTTAGCGATATTCCAGAGTTGTTGTTCTAATTTTTGTTTTTGTTCGGCTGCCATTAAGCAATTATTGTTTGAATTTATTATGAGTGCTAAAGTATTGAATATATACTTAAGGGGAAAGAGGAAAGCCATAAACTCCATAAAAATATGTTTTACATTATTCTGCTTTTAATATTTAATTATAACCTATGAATATAGGGCTTACCTAAACTTTATAAATATTTTTAATAACCCTTAAAAATTATTAATTTGATTAATAAACACCTTCGCCATACCTTTGCTTCATCAAAATCAAACAACTGATTTGAAATAATTAAAAACAACTTTAAAAAATAGAAATCATGAAATTTACAAGAAGAGCAAACGCAAACTGGAAAGGTACAGGAATGGAAGGAAAAGGAACCATTAGTACACAAAGTACAACGCTTAACGAAGCACAATTATCTTTTAAAACCCGTTTTGAGCAAGGTGTAGGTACAAATCCTGAAGAATTAATCGCAGCGGCACATTCTGGCTGTTTTACCATGCAATTGAGCTTTTTACTTTCTGAAGCCGGTTTTGTTCCGGAAGATTTAGATACTGTAGCAAAAGTTACTTTCGAAGACGGAACCATCACTTTAATTCAATTAGAATTGACCGGAAAAGTACCTGGAATTTCTGCAGAAGATTTTCAGCAAACTGCTCAAAAAGCAAAAGAAATTTGTCCAATCTCAAAATTGTTAAATACTGAAATTACGTTATCTGTTACTTTAAACTAAATTCCAATATTTAAATTCCAAATGCCAATTAAATAATAAATATCAATTATAAAAAATTCCAAATTCCAATTTTGTTAAAGTTATTTCGGCCTGGATTTCAATTTGGAATTTGGGATTTAAAAAAATTGGAATTTAAAAACAATCTAAAATTAAAACATATGAAAACACTATATATAAAAGAACAATTGAATCGTTATTTCTTGTTCGCCGCTTTGATCTTAAGTTTATTATTTACTGCTGTAAATGTTAATGCGCAGGCTAAAACTGTCACTCCAAAAATTAAAAATGTAGTATTGGTTCACGGTGCTTTCGCAGACGGTTCTGGATACAGAGCACTTTACGAAGTTTTGACTAAAAAAGGTTACAATGTTACTATCGTTCAAAACCCGTTAAGCTCTTTGGAAGATGATGTTGCTGCAACAAATCTTGCGCTTGACAAACAAGACGGACCAACTGTTTTGGTTGGACATTCTTGGGGCGGAACTGTAATTACTGAAGCCGGAAATCACCCAAAAGTAGCAGCATTGGTTTACATCGCAGCTTTACAGCCTGATAACGGAGAAACTACTGTACAATGGCTTCAAACTGCGCCTCCTGCTCCAGAAAACGGTGTATTGCCTGTAGACGAAAAAGGAATCGTATATTACGATAAAGCGAAATATCATGCGGGTTTTGCTGCAGATATCAGTAAGGAACAAGCTGAATTTATGTATGCTTCGCAAGGTGCTTTTCACGCAAAAGGTTTTTTAACTCCTGTTACAAAAGCAGCCTGGAGAGACAAACCTTCTTACGGAATTGTTGCTACAGAAGATAAAAGCATCAACCCTGATATCGAACGCGCGATGTACAAACGTTCTAATACAAAAATTACAGAGATAAAAGGAAGTCACGTGGTTTTTATGTCTCAGCCGGTAAAAGTTGCTAATGTGATTATTGAAGCTTCTAGAAATTAAATTCCAATCTTTTTAAATTCCAAATTCCAAACTAGGAGTTTTAAATTGAGATTATTGTTACCTAAAATCTTTGTCAAAGTTTTAAACTTTGACAAAGATGCCTAAAATGTGCAATAGGATAAATTCCAAATTCCAATCGCAACAGATTTGGAATTTGGAATTTTTGTATTTGTAATTTCTTTTTAAAAATTGGAATTTGGAATTTTATCCAGACACCTCGGGATTGGAATTTCATGAAAATTTGCTGACTTCTTTCACAAAATAAGGCGAGTCGTTCCAACGAATTTTTCGATAAGCGAAATCTTTTTTGAGGGAATCCGGAAGGCAATTCCAAATGGCTTCGTTCATTTTTTCTAAGAGTAATTTCTTTGAGAACGAATCTGAAACTACCAAACTGATTTCCCTTACCGGAATTGGTTCTTTAAAGGGTTTAAAAAGTCCGCTTGCCGATTCATTCATAACCGAAAGCTGTGGAATTATAGCAAAACCCAATTGTGCGCGAACGAGATTTTTTAGGGTTTCGATCGAACTGATGTCGTACGTAAACTGCTCTTTTATTTTGTCTGAATTTTTTAATCCGCAAATGTCTAAAAGCTGTGCGTTGTAGCAGAATTCGTGATGAAGCAACAATAATTCAGTTTTATCTCCGGGCTGTAATTCATAAAAATCATTGTTTGCCATTGGATGGGTTTCATTCAAATAGGCCACAAAAGGCTCTTTAAAAATAGGATGTTCTATTAAATTCGTATTTCCTGTAGGCGTTGCCATAATTGCGACATCAATGGCACCGGTTTCTAAATCTTTCATCAATTGTCCCGTATTCGATTCCCGAATGATGAAACGTACTTTTGGCGTCGCTTCTCTCATCGCATTAATAAACAACGGAATCAGATATGGCGATAAAGTCGAAATAATACCAAGTTTTAATTCTCCTTCCAACAGATTTTTTTCATTGACCACAAAATCTCGAATTTCATCGGCTTCACGGAGAATCTTTTTGGCTTTATTGATTATTTCAATTCCCAGTAACGTTGGCGTAAGCGGTACTTTATTGCGATCAAAAATCTTGATTCCGATTTCTTCTTCGAGATTTTTTAACTGAATCGTAAGTCCGGGTTGTGTTACCATACAAACTTCGGCGGCTCTTGCAAAATGGCGTTCTTCGTCTAAGGCTACGATATATTTTAATTGCTGAATGGTCATTGCTTATAATTTTATTTTATAAAGATAATTAAATATCAATTTAAATTATAACATTGAAGGATTTTACCGCAAAGGCACAAAGGTTTTACGCTAAGTTCGCTAAGTTTTTTTAAGCTGGTGCGAAATAGGCTCGCAAAGTCGCAAGGGCGCAAAGTTTATTTTCTTTGTGTACTTTGCGTAAATCCTTGTGCCCTTTGCGGTTAAATTCAAAAGCTAAAAATCTCAAAGCCCAACCTTCCCTTCTGCCCAATACGGCTGGGTATAAATATTCTTGTTCGAAACACCTTTTTCTCTTAACGCTTTTCTAAAAGCCTGAATTGATTTCGCATTTCCCAACAAATAAAATTGACCGTCTTTCCATAAGTTCCAAATTTCAGTGTCTAAGTTGTGAAGCGATTGTATAGCAAATTCTGCTTTGTTTACTGATTTTTGCACGATGTCTGTAATGAGTCCTAATTTTTTCGGTACTTCTGTCGATTCTGTATCTAATTCTAAAATGCCTAAATAATTATTTTCAGAGCGGTTAATTTCGTCTTTCATACTATTAAAAACGCTGATACAGGTTTCATCTCCAAAAAAGAAATGATATTTAGCCGCTGTATTAAAAACAGTAAAACCTCTCGGTAAACCAACCGTTATCTGGTCATTTGGTTGTAAGTTTTTAATGCATTCACTTCCAGGACCATTGTTATGAATATGAAAAATCACTTCGAAAGTTCCTGTTTTGCTATTCCATTTGCTTGGCGTGTAATTTCGGTAATTGGTTTCATCTATTCTGATGACAATTGCTTGTCCGATTTTAAATTTTACATGAGGAAAAACACCTTTGAATGCGATTATTTTTATATTAAGACTTGGCATTTCTACTGTAGTAACTTTTACTTTGCAAATTTTATTGCTAAAAGCTACTTCCATAAAATCACCAATAATTTTGGGCATAGAATTCATAATTTATATGTTTTAAATTTCAATTCAAAATTGAAGCTAAAACATTAAAAATACATTGCATAAGAAATGGAGATGATTGGACTATTCACGGAATTTTTTCCGAAATGCAAGTGGCGTTACGCCCGTAATTTTCTTAAATAACCTTGAAAAGTAAGTATGATCTTCGAATCCTAACATAAAAGCTATTTCTTTTACTTCGTTTTCAGTATAATACAATAATCTTTGTGCTTCGGTAATCATAGCATTTTGCAGCCAGTACGTAACCGATTTTCCCGATGAAGCCTTTACACAATCATTTAAATGTGAGGTAGTAATATTTAATTTCTTTGCAAAATAAGAAGGGCTTTCCAAAAAACTATTTTCTGAAAGCTGTTTTTTGAAATTGGCATAAATTAATCCTGATTGGTTTTTTAATTCCTTTACCTCATTTTTTGAGCCTGAATATATATTCGCTAAATTATAAACTAAGGCATTAAAAAGACCGTT
The DNA here is from genome assembly GCF_979258275.1 of Flavobacterium sp. AC274. Classification (NCBI taxonomy): domain Bacteria; kingdom Pseudomonadati; phylum Bacteroidota; class Flavobacteriia; order Flavobacteriales; family Flavobacteriaceae; genus Flavobacterium; species Flavobacterium sp. AC274. The sequence goes on from NZ_OZ409852.1 coordinate 3,863,011, forward strand.
AATGATCTGTGTTCTATTAGGATTTGAGCTTTTAAAAGAACGATGCAGTAAATCAATGGTATCTAAAAGTTCTTCCCGGTACGCCGGATCAATGGTATTGAGTTGTTCTGCAATTTTTAGATTCTGAAAAATTTCAATACAGTTATTTGGAATAAGAAATGGTGCTACGCCTATATAATATCCCGCTGCATCTGTTGAACCATCCTGCCCGTGATGAATTTGAAGCGGTTTTATCATCATTACATTAATAGGATTTATTTCGATATCAATCATATCACATTTCAAAACCGCCTGCCCTTTGGTAAGTACAAAAAATAAAAAAATCATCCCGATGCACCTCTAATTTATCATCGAAACGGGCTAAATCTTCAGCAGAATGATAGGCAACAAAAATACCGCCAACGGCTTCGGGACTTTGATTGTATATTGGGATTTTTTTCAATGAAAAGCATTGTATTAGTTAAAATAATTTCTACAAATATCAATAAAAAAGCGATCTATTCGAGATCGCTTTTTTTATATTTTAACTAAGAATTTACATAGGTAATTTTACGTTTTGCAATGTTTTTTTTGCAAATTCCGTTTTTTCCGGAAATAAATCTTTCCCTTTAATTTCATCCAAAACTTTAGAAAGTCTCTTCTCAGTAGCTTTAGACATAGGGATTACATTTAATTTTGTCACTATTTTTTCTTCGTTTCTCATAACCATAAATCTTGGAATTATACAAAATTATCTATTTTTTCTTATAAACGAGTATTGCTGTATATTTATTTTTGGGTTCATACTCAACAAACGTTTTTTTCTTTTCATCAAATCCATAAAATGTGTAATCTTTTGAAAAAACTTTAATTTTTTTATCTAAAAAATGAATATATGTTCTAATTCTTCTGTCCTTATTTTTACAAATTATATTACAATTTTTAGAACAAGAACTTCTACATTCTTCTTCAAATGAATTATGACTATCACTTCCTTGAATGAAAATGGGAAAATCTGGAAATTCTTTTAAAAATTTAGGAATTGTATTCAAAACTGTATTAAACACCTTCCTTGCATCACCATTATTACTACTTTTTCTATCAAATATTCCTTTGGTTTCAGAATCATAATCTCCAAAACCTAAATTATATACAGTTTCTCCACTCTTAGTTTCAAATTTAGAATATTGAACTCCCTTAATAAGCTTCTTTTGCCCAGAACTTTCAAAAAGGTATTGAACAATAGAATTTTTTATTGAAAAGGTAGTATCGTAATTTTCAATATTTATCAAAGCTTTTTTTATGCAATGATAATATATTTTTAAAAAATATAATACAAAACTTACAAAAATAAATATTTTAAAATAGTTTATTGTGCCTTCTCACTCTTCAATTGCAAAGCCCGCTGCAAAAAACTCTGGTGCAATATCTTGTTTTCGGCTTCGTTAATAGCCTGAAGTAAGTTGTTTTGATTATCAGCAATATCACTTAAAATAGTTGTCATTACAGACCAGACGGGTTTCATTTTTTCGATAAGCTCCTGCCCTTTTGGGGTTAACTGAAGTAATCTTTTACGTTCGTCGATCTTGTCTTTTTTAGATTTAATAAGTTTTTGTTTTTCCAATTCTTTCAATAAACTAATGGTCGAAGGATGTGTGTAACCAATTTCGTTGGCGATTTCAACAACGCTTAAAACTTCTTTATGATATAATGTATAAATTACAGGAAACCATTTGGGTTCAAAGTCAATTCCGTATTCTTTATAAAGCAAAGCTCCGTCTTTACGCAATTGCTCGCTCAAACGCTGCAATCGCGTTGAAAGGGCTAAAATTCCTGATTCATCTATTATATTCATTCTTCTTATTTTAAAGGTAAATGACGGAAAACATGGTCTGGTTTCATTAACGGAAATTTCTCCGGAAGCAATTCCTGTTCGATGGCAACAAAATGATTTCGCTCATAAAAACGCAAAGCCGCTTCTAGTTTAGAAATGGTTCCCAAATATATGTCATCGATTTCGTTTTCTTTAGCATATTGAATTAAAGTATCTAATAATTTTTGGGCAATCGAGAATTCTTTTCCGCGATACTCTTTCTTTACAAACATTTTTCTAATGGCTGCTTCTTTTTCATCAAACTTTATTAAAGCAATAGTTCCTACCAATTCATCATTTACAAAAGCGCCCCAAAAACCTCCGCCTCCGGCATGATAAAAATCTTTTATATTTAATAAATCCGGCTGGTCTTGTATGGTAATCGGAACATTAAATTCTTTCTGCTGAATGTTTAATATTAAATCTATTGCAGCTTCTGAATATTCATTTTGGATGGGAATAATTAACGGTTTCATATCTTTTATTTTTTTACAATACAAAACTACGTAGTTAACTACATAAAAACAAATTTTATTGATAAAATGTGTGAGAGGTTAAATGTAACTTTAGACATCAAAAAATTAACACAATCATTATTGGTTTGGCTTCGGGTGATATTGGTGGTTTTAGTTCACAATATCCTTTACTCAAAGATGAAACTATCAAAAAATGGAAAAAACCGCCCACACTTATTTTTGGCATTCTGGAAGAAGAATGTAAAAAATTGTCTTTATAATTTGAGCTTATATTTCTCCCGTCATCAAAATATTTTCTTTTACACCTTTATTTTTTAGCATTCTAAAATGCGATCGCACCGCATGGTAAAAAGGATAAGAAGTATAAGGAAGATCATATTCCTGAGCATAACGCCTTATAATTGGTGTGATGTAAGGATAATACGTATGACCAACTCCCGGAAAAAGATGATGGGCCACGTGATGTGTGAATCCACCGTATAAAAAATTAGCCAGTTTGCTATTTGTACTAAAATCTTTGGTAACAATCATTTGATGTAATGCCCAGGTTGCAGAAAGATTTCCTTCTTCATCTGTTACAGGAAAATTAGCATCTTCGTCTACGTGTGTTGATACCAAAGCAACTACGCCTAACATGCTTCCGCATAAATGCATTGCAAACCAAGCGCCTAAAACAATGTACCAAGGTTGATTTAAAACCATCATCGGAATAAAAAGCAAATAGAAAAGATTGAATGCTTTTGCTGCAAATAACATATAGATTTCTTTTTTCGGAATCTGATCAACTACTTTCTTTATATAATTGTCTTTCTTTCCAAAAAAGTCTTTAAAATCCCGAATGTAAATCCAATTCAAACTATAAAGCGGATAAATAAACCACATATAAATGTGTTGGTATTTGTGATAGTTGAACAACGGACTGGTTGGAAAAATCCTGATAATGTCGCTCTGTTTAATATCAATATCCCAATCCGGAACATTTGGATAAGCATGATGAAGACCTATATGCCGTCGTATCCAAAGCCAGTGATTACTTCCAAAAAGTTCTAAAGAATACGTAAACCATTCATTATGTTTTGTTTTTTTAAACAACGCACCATGCGCTGCATCGTGAAATGCATTTATAAAAAGTACGATCATCGTGATGCCGCATAAAATATAAAAAAGGAAAAGTAATGGCGTGCTATTGCCAAATAACAACACACAAGAGTAAAACAGAAAAAAGAGCATTAAAAGTCCTAGTGACTTAAATATATTAACCAGATATAATGATGAATTTTTTAAAACGGTTTCTTTCACTTCTTGTTGCAGCATTTTAAAAAAATCATCAGTACCCGGTTTCAGATAAACCGGTCGCTTGAGTTTTCCCATAATGGTTATTGGCTAGAAATTGCTACATCAAATTTATTAAAAATCTTAAAATAAATAATAATTTTTGCAAATTATTTAATTATAACCCATTGCTTACTAGTTCCTTACACCCATTCAGTAGCTAAATACTTTATCAAACAAAAAATAGGTTTAGTAGTAAAAAAAATGTTAATTTTGATTGCCCCTTTACCACAATCTACTAAAAATAACTTATGAAAAAAATTTACATCTTAGATTAAATCAGATGAAAAAATTAAAGCCGCTATTCATTTATGCTTTCTTTTTACTGATTTCATGGCAGGCAAATTGCCAGTACATTACAGAAACCCTCGCTCCTACGGCGGTTATTAAAGAAGGTTTGTCATTAGAACAATCTTCAGACGGTCGGATTTTTATTGCTGAAAGAGGCGGAATTGTCAAGGTTTTTCAAAACAATGCTGTTTCAACCGTTTTTACTGTTACTACTGTTACAGATGCTGAACAAGGACTTCTTGGACTTACATTGCATCCTGATTTTGCTACAAACGGTTACATTTATGTTTTTTATTCTATTGATGATGCAGGTGTAATCAGACACCGAATTGAAAGAATACAAATCAATGCAGCCAATCAGGTTTTAGGGAGACAGGAAATTTTATTGTTAGAACCTATTGGAGGTGGATTTCATAACGGTGGAGATTTAAAATTCTTTAACGGATTTTTGTATGTAACTGTTGGTGATAGTCAGCAAAATACAAACTCGCAGGATTTAGATACTTATAAAGGAAAAATTTTACGTTTGACAGAAAACGGATTGCCAGCACCCGGAAATCCTTTTTACGGAAGCGGTTCTATACAAAGACAAAGCATCTGGGTTTACGGTTTTAGAAATCCGTGGCGATTGGTACCAAATACAACAGCCAATAAATTATTTGTTTTGGATGTTGGAACTTCGTGGGAAGAAATCAACGAAATCAGCAATCCAACAATTCGTAATTATGCCTGGGGACATCCTCAGGGCGGTGACGGAAAACAAACGGAAACGAATTTGTTTACCAATCCCATATTTACTTACGGAACCGGAACTATTGGAAATGCATTAACAAACGGACTTTTATACAACCCAACGACGCCGCGTTATCCTAATCTTGCAGGCAAATTTATCATTAAGGATTTTGTTCGAAATGCCATTCGGTCTTTTGATCCCAATGTTGAAGATCCGGTTTCTACCGAATTTTACGAAGCTCCGCAACAGCAGGCACTTGGAATGATGCTAGGCAACGACGGCTATATTTATTACTGCGCTTACGGAAATAACGGTTCTTTAATCAAATTAGATTATATCGAAACTGCTGCGCCAACTATTGTCAATCATCCTCAATCACAAACTATAATGGCCACAAAACCGGTTACTTTTGAAGTTACGGCAAGCGGCGTGGGACAAACGTATCAATGGCAATTTAATAATGTAAATATCAACGGAGCAACGGCTGCCAGTTATACGATTGCAAATGTAACCAATGCAAATGCAGGACAATACAAAGTTATTGTAACTAATACTGCAGGAAACATAACGAGTAATCCGGCAACACTTACGGTAACACCGTTTAGTAATACACCAACCGTAGATCTTAAATTTCCGTTAGCCACCCTAAAATGGAATGCTGATGATGTTGTTAATTTTGAAGCTACAGCAACAGATATTGAAGATGGCGTATTGCCTGCAAGTGCATTTTCATGGAGTATGGATCTTTTTCACGAAGATATTCCCGGAGCCGGACATTCACATCCCGGTGCAAGCCCGCAAGGGGTGAAATCAGGAACATTTGTGGCATCCAATCAAGGTGAAAAAACACCAAACGTTTGGTACAGGTTTACCGTAAAAGTAACCGACAGCAACGGCTTAACCGCAACAAAATTTGTTGACATAAAACCCAATTTGGTTGATGTTACCGTAACAAGTTCTCCAGCATTACTTAATTTAGAATTCAATCAAAAACCGGTTACTGCACCTTCGACCAAACAAGTTGTAGCCAATGCAAAACTACAAACACTTAATGCGCCAACTCCACAATATGCTGGTAATATTAGATATGATTTTGATCATTGGAGTCAGGGCGGAACTGTAAACCAGAATTTTCAGGCACCAGTAACGGGAACCATAACTTATACCGCATTTTATACAGCAACAGCGCTTCCTTCTGCACCATACCAAGGATTAATTGCACAAATTCCAGGACTTATTGAAGCTGAAAACTATGATATTGGACCTTCTGCTTTTTTTGACAGTAATGGCGGTGGAGACATGGCTTACAGAGCAGGAGACGGCGTAGGAACCGAAGTTTGTAACGAAGGCGGATTTAATATTTCGTATGTAGCTAAAAACGAATGGCTTAAATATACAGCAAAAGTAAACACAACCGGAAATTATGACGTAAAACTAAGAGTTGCAACACCATACAATAATAAAGCACTTCATATTGAGGTTGATGGTGTAAATGTTTCCGGTCGATTTGCGGTTCCTAATACAACCGGTTTTCAGGCATGGCAAACGATTACCATTCCAAATATTCCGTTAACTCAGGGCGTTCATGTGATCACGCTTTGGTTTGATGAAGCCGACGTTAACGTGAACAAAATGGAATTTTCATTATCAGGAAATGCAACAACTCCGATTGCTGATTTTGAAGTTAATCAATCAATGGGATGTATCAATAGTGCGGTTACTTTTACCTCTGTTTCGATTGGTACAGTGGATACTTATCTCTGGAATTTTGGCGAAAATGCAACACCAACAACCGCAACCGGAGTTGGACCACATACTATATTATATGGCACAGAAGGCGACAAAACCGTTTCTTTAACCGTGACTAATACGGCAGGAAATAACAAAAAAGAGATTACTTATATGGTTCATAGTTGCACTCTTGATGTTGATTTCCCATCAGAAGATTCAAAAAAAGTAATCGTTTTCCCGAATCCTTCAAAAGGAGTTTATCATCTCTCAAAGGAAATGGAATGGAAAATTTATTCCTCATCAGGAGCTAAAATTCAGGAAGGAACAGGAAATCTGATTAACATCTCTGATCAGGCTTCTGGAGTCTATTTTATTAAAAATAATGAAAGCAGTAAAGCAATTCATATTGTGAAACAGTAGCATTTTATAAAACACAAATTTCACTAATTTTCACTAATTTAAATTTGTGTTAATTAGTGAAATTCGTGTTTAAAAGAGAATTTAATATCTTTACTAAATGATAGAAATAGGAATAGACAGTTTTGCTTCGGCAATGTATGGCGACAATAATACGCTTAGTAGTGTTGATGCTATGGAGCAATTGCTTCAAAGAATTGAGCTTGCCGATCAGGTGGGCCTTGATGTTTTTGGAATTGGAGAACATCATAAAAAAGAATTTTTAGATTCGGCTACAGCTGTAATATTGAGTGCGGCGGCTGCGCGAACAAAAAACATACGATTGGCAAGTGCTGTAAGTGTTTTAAGCGCTGCAGATCCGGTTAGGGTTTATCAGGAATTTGCTACTTTAGATTTAGTTTCAAAAGGAAGGGCCGAAATCGTCGTAGGCCGCGGATCTTCTATTGAAGCATATCCCCTTTTTGGATTTAATCTGAATGATTATGATACCCTTTTTAAAGAGAAATTAGAGTTGTTGTTACAAATTCGTGACAATGAATTTGTAAGCTGGTCAGGAAAATTCCGTCCTGCAATAAATAACCTGCCCGTTTACCCGAGAGCTTTACAGGAAAAATTACCAATCTGGCTAGGAGTTGGCGGAACTCCCGAATCTTTTGTACGTGCAGGATCGCTTGGTTTGCCTTTAATGGTGGCCGTTATTGGCGGACAAACGTATCGTTTTCGCCCGTTGATCGATTTATATCGTGAAGCCGGAAAAGCAGCCGGTTATAAACCGGAAGAATTAAAAGTAGGTTTGCATTCTCCGGGTTATGTTTCAGGATCTACCGAAAAAGCAATCGAAGAATATTATCCGGGTTACGCCGAGCTTTGGACAAAATTAGGACTGGAACGCGGCTGGCCACCTGTAACAAAAGATAAATTTGATGGTTTAATTGACGATAAAGGTGTTTTAGTTGTGGGAAGTCCGGAACGTGTTGCCGAGAAAATTTTGACTCATAGCGAATCGCTTGGAGGTATTTCGAGATTTACGTTTCAAATGGATAACGCAGGACTTACACACAATCAATTAATGAGCGCCATAGAATTCATTGGAACAAAAGTTATTCCTTTGGTTCGTAAGGGATAAAGTCTTTTTTACCGCAAAGAGCGCAAAGGTTTTACGCAAAGAACGCAAAGTTTTATCTTATAAAGAAGGCAAAGTTCGCAAAGCTACATATTGAAAAAGCTTTGCGAACTTTGTGTTTTTTCCTCTTCCACTGTGGTAAAATATTGTAGTGAATAGAAAACTTGGCGAACTTGGCGGTTAAATACGCCACGAATTTCACGAATCTACACGAATTATTTTTATCGCTAATTAGCATAAAACTTGTCTAATTTTACAGCTAAATCTAAAACGCTACTCCTCATACATTTCCATCCACAAACGCGTTTCTTCCAAATCAAGTTCTTTTTCTATTTTTCTGAAAATTTCCTCGTTTACAGAACCTGATTTATGCATTGTTTCCAGTTTTGCGCGTTCCACATTCAGTAAATCGATTTGTAATTTGGTAAAATCGTTAAAAATCTGCCCTCCCATTACATTTCCTTTTCCGAAGAAATTCGCCGGAAGTTCTGTTTTTTGCAAACGATTAAATTTTACTTCGTATTTACTCTTGATATTATGAAGCAAATCATCATTCAATAAAGAAAAATTATCTTCGATATGTGTAATAGTTTGAGAAACAATACTATTTCGAATTTCATATTCTTCAGCTAAAATAGAATAACGCTCAATTTTTAATTTTTTAATTACCCACGGAAGTGTCAACCCCTGAATTACCAAAGTCGAAAGTATCACACAAAAAACCAGATAAATAATAAGGTTTCGCAACGGAAATACTTCTGTATCGTTATTAATTGTTAACGGAAGCGCCAATGCAGCCGCCATGGATACAACGCCACGCATTCCGGACCAACCGAAAATAATCATATTGCGATAATCGAATTCTTCTTTTTGTCTGATTTTTTTACTGAGAAACCTTGGAACCAATGTTGCCGGAACCACCCATAAAAAGCGGACTAAAATAACCACAGCACTCACAGAAGCTCCCCAAATAAACAATGACAGACCAGAATAATCGCCAATTCCCGAAATAATCTGACGCAATTGAAGTCCGATTAAGATAAAGATTAAGCCGTTTAGAATATTCGTAAGCACGCTCCAGATTGTATTGGTCATGATCCTACTTTCGTGCGTAAAAATAGTTCCTGATCTGGCCGAAAGAAACAAACCGGTAGTTACAACCGCCAAAACTCCCGAACATTCAAAATGTTCTGCTATTAAATAAGAAGCAAAAGGCGTTAAAAGTGTTAAGGTAGCCTCGATAACATCGTCGCACACAAACCTTTTATGAATGATACTCATCGCATACCCTACAACTAAACCAATGGCAATTCCTAATGTTGACATGATAAAGAAATTTAATCCTGCCTGCCAAAGCACAAAATTACCCGCTGTAATAGCTGCAAGTGCATATTTGTAAGCTACAAGTCCGCTTGCATCATTCAATAAACTTTCGCCTTCTAAGATCGCAATAAGGCGTGGATGCAAGCCTAGTCCTTTTGTTATGGCTGTCGCCGAAACAGCATCGGGAGGTGAAACAATCGCACCCAGTAAAAAAGCCAACGGCCAGGAAATATCATCAATAAGATAATGTACGGCTACTGCAACAGAAACTGTTGTAAAAAGAACCAGCCCAACAGCCGCAAGCGTTATAGGGCGAATGGTTTGTTTAAACTCAGACCAGCTTGTATACCATGCTGCATGATACAAAAGCGGTGGTAAGAAGATAATAAAAACGACTTCGGGATTTAATGCAATAACCGGAAGCCCGGGAATGATACTAATTGTAACACCACAAAGAACCAATACAATAGGAACCGGGAAATTATACCTTTTACTTAAAAGACTCAGGAATGCAACCCCGAATAACAACATGATGATTACTGTGATATTCTCCATTTTTTAAATTTACTTTCTTCTGGTTTTATATTTGTTTTTGAAGAGTACGAATATAATATTTTACAAAATAACCGCCAATCTTTGTCAAAGTTTAAAACTTTGACAAAGATTTACATTTACATTTACTATCCACATTTTTGTCATCCCGAGGAACGAGGGATCTCCGTAAGTAGCTCGACAAAGATTGGGTTACTTTGCGGAATTTCTTGTGAAGATCCCTCGTTCCTCGGGATGACAAGGCATACCGACAATCTTTGTCAAAGTTTAAAACTTTGACAAAGATGACTCAGATACCAAACAAAAAAAACGCCTCATTTCTGAGGCGTTTTTTAAGTCATGTTTTTAATTAGTGGTGATCACCGTGGGAATGATCCTTATTTTTATCTGAATTATTTCCTTTTGAGTTTTTTGAACTACCCTTTTTTGCATTATCCTTTTTTGCGTTATCCTTGTTCGCTTTTTGCTTGCTGTCAGGTTTGTTTCCTCTGGTTTTCTGAGGTTTTCCTTTATAACCTTTTGGATAATTGGTAACGTGTTTTTTATGGTATGAATAAGGAGAATCTCCTTTGTAATCATTCAAAACTACTTTGTAACCATCGTAAAGATCATAATTTCTGTATCTTGAAGGCAATCTTTTATCACGAACCCATTTACCGCTATTTTCATAAATATATTGGCTTTGAGCAACATCATAATAGATATCAATATCCGGCAAATAGTAATATCTGCTTTCATCATTTCCTTCAGGTCCCCAGCTTGGCGGTGTACCAATATTTACGTTTATTGATACTTGTGCATGTGCAAAAACACTCATTAAAAGCATTAAAGCAAGTCCTAATTTTTTCATTTTTTTAGTTGTTAAGTTTAAATTTGATTTGAATAAAGCGAAAGTAATGCTATTTTTCAGGTTTATCGAACTCATTATACAGAACCTCTAAACCAATCGACGAACACCGCTTTTTAACCGATACTATTTATCAAATTTCAATCTTCAACTCAATATTTTTAAGAACTTTATTTCCATCCACCGCCTAAAGCGCGATACAAATCAACCAAAGCCTGCAGCTTTTGCAAATTATCATTTATACCGTTCAATTGTGCCGATAAAAGATTTTGTTCTGATGTTAAAACATCAGTATAATTTGTCGCCGAACTGTACTCTAAAAGCTGTTGTGTAAAATCAACTGCTTTTACTAAAGATTCAATTTGTTTTTCTCTCGAATCTTCTTTTTCAACCGCCATTTGGTACGAATACATCGCATTCGAAACTTCCTGTCCGGCAACCAAAAGACTCTGCTGAAAACTATTTAATGCTTGTAATTGTTGCGATTGCGCCGTTGTTAATCTTGCTTTGTTTAAACCCTGATTAAAAAGTGGCTGTGTTAATCCTCCAATTATCGAATAAAAAATAGAATTATCGAAGAAGTTTTTCAATTCTAAATTCGAAAACCCACCACTAGCCGTAAGCGTCAGGCTTGGATAAAAATAGGTTCTGGCCAAATTTGTATTTTCAAAAGCAACTCTGAAATTAAACTCTGCCTGACGAACATCAGGACGATTTTGTAATAACTGAGACGGTAAACCTATCGCCAGATTATCAGGAGTTTGCTGTTCTCCTAAAACGCCTCTTTCGATTGGTCCCGGAGCTTGTCCTAATAAAATATTCAAAGCGTTTTCGGTTTCACGAATGTTTTGTTTAATGTCCGGAATCAATACTTCGGCAGCATAACGATTGGCTTCACTTTGTACCACGGCAGCACCTGTAACAATTGCACCTTCTTTTAAGGCTTTAATTGTTTCTACATTTTTAACACGGGCTTCTAAAGTTTGCTGGGTAATTTCAAGTGATTTATCATAAGACAACAATAAAAAATAATTATTGGCAATATCAGCAATCAATTGGGTTTGAACCGCTTGTTTTGCAGCATCTGTAGCAAGATAAGTGGCCAAAGCTGCTCTTTTAGTACTGCTAAGTTTTCCCCAGATATCTGCTTCCCATGACGTACTTAAACCTAATTTATAGGTTGTCGTTAAAGTATTAATATTGATTCCCGCCGGAAAGTTAAGTCCTGCTTCTGATTGTTTGGTGCGTGTTACATTGGCATCCAGATTTAAATTTGGATAATAAGCCAATTTGCTTTGGCGTAAACTGGCACGAGCCTGAACAATATTTTCAATTGCATTTTTCAAATTCAGGTTCTGATCCAGACCTTTCTGAATTAAGGCACTCAATTTTGCATCTTTAAAAACACTTTGCCAAGGCATATTCGCCAGATTGGTAGAATCGGCAGCAGCCTGATCACGAAACAGCTTTTCTGTAGAAAGTGTCGTGGGACGTTCGTATTTTTTGGTAACGCAGGCACTTAAAAGCGTGGCTGCGATTACCATTAAAATATATTTATTTGAACTATGAGTCATTTTTTGTCTTTTAAATTACTACTCTTTATGAGCTTCTATCAATTGAACTTCTTCATCATCATCTTCATCGTAACCATCTTTTGCAGGTCCGCTCACTTTTTCCTGTAAAGTCTGGAAAACGATAAACAATACCGGAATTACGAATACTCCCAAAATGGTTCCGATTAACATACCTCCAACAGCTCCCGTACCAATCGATTTGTTACCAACAGCTCCGGCTCCTGAAGCAAACATTAAAGGCACAAGTCCTAAAATAAAAGCAAAAGAGGTCATTAAAATTGGTCGCAAACGCGCTACAGCTCCTTCAATAGCAGCCTGAACAATTGGCAATCCTTTTCTTCTTCTGTCCAAAGCAAATTCAACAATCAAAATACCGTTCTTCGCCAGCAATCCAATCAACATGATTAAGGAAATCTGCAAATAAATATTACTGTTTAGTTTGAATATGATCGAGAACAAATAAGCTCCGGCCAATCCAAACGGAATAGAGAACAATACAGCAAAAGGCAAAATATAACTCTCATATTGAGCACTTAACAAGAAGTAAACAAATACAAGACACAATATAAAGATGAAAATAGTTTCACTTCCTGATGCTAACTCTTCACGCGTTAAACCTGAAAATTCATATCCATAACCTGCAGGTAAATTTTCGGCCGCAACTTCCTGAATCGCTTTAATGGCATCTCCCGAACTAAAGCCCGGATTTGGCGCTCCTGTAATAGAAATCGAAGTAAACAAGTTAAATCTTGAAATAGATTCCGGACCAAAAACCCTTGTCATTTTTACAAACTCTGTAATTGGCGCCATGTTTCCTGAAGCGTTTCTAACAAAAATTTTATTTAGTCCTTCTGTATTAGTTCTAAATTCTGGTGATGCCTGAATCATGACACGGTATTGTTTCCCGAATTTATTGAAATTCGAAGCGTACAAACCTCCATAATACCCTTGCATTGTAGACAAAATGGTATTGATTGGAACTCCTGCATCTTTGGCTTTTGCCAAATTTATATCCATCATATATTGAGGGAAACCAGGATTAAATGGCGTTGTAGCATATTGTATCTCAGGACGTTTTGATAATTTCTCCAGAAAATCAACATTTACTTTATAGAATTCGGCCGTTGTATGGCCTCCTTTATCCTGTAATTGGAATTCGAATCCACCACTTTGTCCAAATCCCTGAATGGTTGGCGGTGAAATGAAGAATATATTAGCTTCACGAATACCGCTCGTTTTGGCAAAAAGCTGACCAATTACATCATTAACACTTAATTCACGTTTGTCCCAGGTTTCCAATTTTACAATAACCATACTGTAAGCACTACCTGCTCCGGCTGTAAAGTTTTGCCCCACAATACGAAGTGTATTTTTAACTCCCGGAATGGTCTTAGCAATACTATCGACTCTTTTGGCAATTACATCAGAACGTTCCATCGAAGCTGATGGCGGTAAACTAATGTTGGCGAAAACAGTTCCCTGATCTTCCGCAGGAACGAAAGCAGACGGTGTGGTTTTCATCATATAAAATAAAGCTGCACCGGCAATTAAAATCGAAGCCAATACAATCCATTTTTTAACAGAAAGAAAACTTACCGAACGTTTGTATCGCTCTGTTACATTATCAAATGCAACGTTAAACGCCGTATAAAAACGCTGAATAAAACTTTTATGTTTGTGATCGTCTGCATGTGGTTTCAATAATAAAGCACATAAAGCCGGACTTAATGTTAAGGCATTAATCGCAGAAAGAATAATCGCAACTGCTAACGTAATACCAAATTGTTTGTAGAAAACTCCCGTAGATCCTGTAATAAAGGTAACCGGAATAAATACCGCCGCCATTACTAATGTAATCGAAATAATTGCTCCAGAAATTTCATCCATCGCATCGATTGTAGCTTTCTTAGCCGATTTATAACCGTGATCGAGTTTGGCATGCACCGCCTCGACGACCACAATCGCATCATCGACCACAATACCAATGGCAAGAACCATTGCAAAAAGCGTCAATAAGTTAATCGTAAATCCAAATAAATTCAGGAAGAAAAATGTTCCTACAATCGCAACCGGAACTGCAATTGCCGGGATTAATGTAGATCTGAAATCCTGAAGGAAGATAAAAACTACGATGAAAACCAGAATAAAAGCTTCAATCAAAGTATGAATTACTTTTTCGATAGAAGCATCCAGATTTTCGTTAACATCCACAAGAAGCGTATATTTCACTCCTTTTGGGAAATTTTTTGCTGCCTCTTCAATTAGCTTTTTAGAATTGTTAATTACGTCACGGGCATTAGAACCAGGCGTTTGGCTAATTGCCATCGCTGCAGATTCTACACCGTTTGTTTTAATTGTCGAAGAATAGCTCAATGATCCTAATTCTACTTTTGCTACATCTTTCAATCGTAAAACCTGTCCGTTTCCAACAGATTTTATAACAATATCTCCAAATTCCTGAGCGCTTGTTAAACGTCCTTTATATTTAATTACGTATTGAAAAGCCTGATTTCCGTTTTCACCAAATTTACCCGGTGCAGCTTCGATATTTTGTTCTGCCAAAGCAGCCGAAATATCACTTGGGATCAATTTGTATTGCTGCATGATATCTGGTTTTAGCCAAATTCTCATCGAGTAATCTTTTGCACCAAAAACGGTTACATCTCCTACCCCAACGACACGCTGAATTTGAGGGACAAGATTAATCTTCGCATAATTTTGAAGGAAAGTCTGGTCGTAAGCTTTATCATCGCTATATAGCGAGAATATCAACAAGTTACTACTCTGGCTTTTCGTAACTGTTACACCGGCCTGAGTTACCTCTACAGGTAATAAACTGGTGGCTCTGGAAACCCTGTTTTGCACGTTTACCGCAGCCAAATCTGGATTTGTTCCAACTTTAAAGAATATTTTTATAGATGCATTACCATCATTTGTTGCTGTAGAAGTCATGTAAGTCATGTTTTCTACACCATTAATTTGCTCTTCCAGCGGAATTACGATACTTTTAAGTACCACATCTGCGTTGGCTCCTGTATAACTTGCCGAAACGTTTACCGTTGGCGGGGCAATATCAGGATATTGGGAAATAGGAAGCTCTATAAGCCCTAAAACACCTAAAATGACAATAATAACCGATATTACTGTCGAGAGTACAGGTCTTTGAATGAATATTTTAAACATGTATTTTTATTTTAAGTCTGCGTAAACAGTTTCAGCATTCTGATTTTGAGTTTTAATCTCAGTTCCTTCTTTTAAAGAGGCAACTCCTTCTAAAACAATCTGATCTCCGGCTTTTAAACCGCTTGTTACCACATAATAATTTCCGGCTTTATTTTCTAAAATCGTAATATTTGCGTTTTTGGTTTTACCGTCTTTTCCAACTGTTACAGCGAAAATTTTATCCTGAAGCTCAAACGTAGCACTTTGCGGAATAATTAATCCCTCTTTTACCTGAGTCGGAATTCTAACTGTTGCGCTGCTTCCGCTTCTGATGATTCCTCTTGGGTTTGGAAAACGAGCTCTGATGTTTACAGAACCAGTTTCTGTATTAATTAATCCGTTTACAGTTTCAATTTTTCCTTTTTCTCCGTAAATTGATCCATCAGAAAGTAATAAAGAAACTTGTGGCAATTGTTTAATTTTTTGTGCCAATGTTCCGGAACCTTCACTAAAACTTAAAAGTACTTTTTCGTTCATTGCAAAATACGCATAAACGTTTCCGATACTGGAAACTGTCGTTAAAGGTTCGGCATTATTTGAACTTACTAAACTTCCTAAACGAAATGGAATTGATCCTACAACTCCATCAACCGGACTTGTAACCGTAGTATAACCCAAATTAGTTCTTGCATTTACCAAACTTGCATTGGCCTGAGCCAAAGTTGCCAAAGCAGAATCATAATTATACTGAGCTGTTTCCAGTTCGTATTTACTAATGATTTCTTTCTCAACAAGCGGTTTTACTTTATTTACAGCCAATTTTGCTGAACTTACCGCTGCCTGAGCACTTTTAATGCTTGCTGTTGCGGTACGAACTTCCTGCTCATATTCTGGAGCGCTGATTTTAAACAAAGGCTGTCCTGCTCTTACAACCGCACCTTCATCAACATAAATCTTGTCAATGTAACCTTCTACTCTAGGACGAATTTCTATATTCTGCTGTCCCTGTATACTTGCCGGATAATCAGTATTTAAAGTTGCTGATTCTGGCTGTATTACCAGTGTTTTATATTCTTTAACTTGTCCTGCAGCAGCGGCCTGAGCTGCTTTGTCATCTTTTTTACCACACGAGACGATAATAACAGATGCTGCGAAAATGCTTAAAAGTGATTGCTTATTCATTGGATATAATGTGATTTCTATAATTACGCTAACAAAATAAATGAATTAAGTTACGTAAAAATTTTCGAATAGACGAAGAGCGACGCACAATCGATAGAGATAACCTTAGAACCGATGGATTTTTATTTAAATTAAACGAGTGTTTAATTTTAAAATTCGTCGGCTCTAATATCGTTTTTAAAGGCTGTAAATCTCTCTATAGCGATTGCTTTAAAATTGCATTCAAATAAAATGTAATATTGCCCTTAAAAAAAGAAAATATAATGTGGACAAACATCTTTAGACCCTATTTATTTGCAGGATTACACCTTCTCGGCTGGTTGTTATTGGGATTTCTAATGTTGTTTTACATTCCTTTAACCTGGAATGTAATTCTGCCTTCTGTTTTTTGGCTTTGGCAGATTATTGTACTCTTTTTGCTGATTATCATATTTTATTCTAATGCTAAAATCATCGTTCCAAAAACTATTATAAAAGACAATACTTCTCTGTTTTTAATCTGGGCTTTTCTCGCAATTGTAGCCATGCAGCTTATCGCCTATTTTTATACTTCGCAAACAGATCTTCATGCAAAAGTGAGTCTTGTTTTGGGTTTTAAAAAAATAGAAATCCTTATTTTGATAATTATGCTTTTATGCTGACTTTAATGGTTTTAGGCATCAGTACAAGTTTATCGATGTTACAGTATTGGCAGAAAGCCGCGCAACACAAGCAAAAACTGGAACAGGATAAAACAATGGCCGAACTGGCAATGTTGAAAGCACAGATAAATCCTCACTTTTTTTCAATTCGCTCAACAGTATTTATTCCCTTACTTATACTGATATCGAAGATTCTAGAAATGCGCTGCATACTTTAAGCAGAATGATGCGCTATTTACTTTATAGTACCGAAGAAACTACGACTTTGCTGAAAGAAGCCGAATTTATGAGAGATTTTATTGCTTTGATGAAACTTCGTGCCAACAGCAAATTAACGATTACAACAGATATTCCGGAAAAAATACAGGATTACCCAATTGTTCCAATGTTATTACTACCTTTAGTAGAGAATGCTTTTAAACATGGTGTTCATGCTACTGACAAAAGTGAAATACATATTTCGCTCAGGCAAAATGGCAGCAATCTTGAATTTGAAGTCGAAAACACATATTTTGAAAAATCTGCCACGCCCAATGAAGGTGGTATCGGTTTAACAAATACAAAACGCAGGCTTCATTTAATTTACCCGCACAGGCATTCGCTAACCGCCGGAATAGCCAAAAATGGCATGTATAATGTAAAACTGCAAATAACTTTAGAATAATGACAGTATTAAAATGTATAGCAGTCGATGATGAACCTCTCGCATTAAAATTGGTGCAGACCTTTATTGATCAAACCCCTTTTTTAGAATTAACAGCGAGTTGTGATAATGCCGTTGAAGCCCTGACTTTAATTCGTGAGAAACAGCCCGATCTTGTTTTTTTGGATATTAATATGCCCAATTTAAGCGGAATGGAGCTTGCCAGACTTTTGCAGGAACAACCCGGAGCAGTCCCAAAAATTGTTTTTACAACAGCTTATAATCATTATGCTATTGAAGGTTATCGTGTAAATGCCATAGATTATCTTTTAAAACCTTTTAGTTACGAAGAATTTTTGCGTGCTGCCAATAAAGTATTACAAATAACAGAAGAATCTTCAAACCAATATCAGCCTATTACGGCAGATGACGAATTTATCTTTTTAAAAGTGGAATATCAATGGGTCCGAATTTCACTTAAAGATATAACCTATATCGAAAGTTTAAAAGATTACGTAAAGGTACATTTTGACGATTCTCAAAAAGCCATCCTTTCACTGATTTCCTTAAAAGCACTGGAAGAAAAATTACCATCATCAAAATTTATGAGAGTGCATCGTTCCTATATTGTGTCTCTCGAAAAAATAAGCGCCATCAGTAAAAACTCAATATTTATCGATAAAGCCGAAATAACTGTTGGCGAACAATACAAAGAAACCTTTAAGGCAATTGTCGATAAATGGATTAAATAGATTAAATGTTATGGAAAAAAGAGCAAACAAATATTATCTTACACTAAGCCTGAAAGAATATGCAGACGGTCAAACTGAACCGGCAAAAGAACTTGGAATAGAGTTTACAAATCACGACGAAATATTTAGTATTATTGAAAGAATAAAAGATAAAAATATATTCGAAAATGATTCTGAAGCCACACAATTTGCACTTGGTTTGAAATTGTTTAGTGAAATCAAACTGAAACACCGCAAAAATCCGTTGTTTGACGAATTAAATGACGTGTTTCCTGTATTTATGAAGAAGCTTAAGAGTTTGTAAAAAAATACTTTTAGAAAGAAAAAATTAGCCACGAATTCACGAATTATTACTTATAAAATTCGTGAATTCGTGGCTAAAAATTTAAGTTTTTTATTATGTTTCAAACAGAGCTTCTATCTTTGTATAAAAACTAAGAAATGCCATTTGTACGTATCAGTCTTCCTAAGAAACTTTCGCAGGAAACAAAAAATAAAATCTCACAATCAGTTCATCAGTCATTAATAGCAGAATTTCATATTCCGGAAGATGATTATTTTCATGTTATTGAAGAACTCGAAACACATCAGATAAAATATCCTGAAAGCTATCTTGGAATTTCACATTCTGAAAACATAATCTACGTTCAAATCATTGCAGGACAAGGAAGAACATTAGAACAGAAAAAGAAATTATACCATAAAATTGCTACTACAATTTCTTCCGAAACTGAAATTACCATTAACAATATAATCATCGTTCTTTTAGAAAATAATGGATTAGAAAACTGGTCCTTTGGCAATGGCGAAATTCAGGAACCCAAACATTTAAAGTAAAAAAATTTGGCCACGAATTGCACTAATTTTCACTAATTTTCTTTTTGATTTCACTCCCAAAAGTTTAATTTTTCATTCGTGAAAATTAGTGCAATTCGTGGCAGACTTCTTCTAATTATGAAACAATTTTAAAATTTTATGTAAATCTAAGCTCATTAAATTTAGGTAATTTTAGATTCCAAAATAGGAGATTATGATACGTAAACACGGATTAATTATTACAAAAACAGCATTAGATTTTGAAGTTGAAGGAGTTTTAAATCCCGCTGTTATTGCGGTCGACGGAAAAATTCACATTTTTTACAGAGCTGTTGCTTTAGGAAATCATTCTACAATAGGCTATTGCCGGCTTTCTGATCCCCTTACTATCGAAGAAAGATACGACCATCCTGTAATTGTTCCGGAAATGCCAAATGAAGAATACGGCGTTGAAGATCCGAGGATTGTGAAAATTGATGATCTTTATTATCTTTCCTATTGCGGTTACGACGGCGCAAATGCTTTTGGCTGCGTTGCCACTTCCAAAGATTTAAAAACTTTTGAGAAACATGGTATTATAGTTCCGCAAATGAGCGGCGATGAACTTCGGTCACTTATCAAAAATCAACAGGATTTAAATATTAAATATTTTCAGCCAAGTACCGGAAGCGCTTATGTCTGGGATAAAAACGTAGTTTTTTTCCAAGAAGAATAAACGGAAAATTACACTTTTTACACCGCATTCGTCCCGGAATTCAAATGGCTGCCGTAAACACTCTTGATGAATTAACTCCCGAATTTTGGCGAGAATATATGCTTGATTTTAAAAATCATATTGTTTTAGATCCAAAATTTACACACGAATTAAGCTATTTAGGCAACGGCGCACCGCCAATAGAAACCGAACACGGCTGGCTTTTAATATATCACGGCGTTCACGATACTATAAACGGCTATATGTACGTGGCTTGCGCTGCACTTTTAGACCTTGATAACCCTACAAAAGAAATTGCACGCTTACCTTATCCTCTATTTATTCCCGATCAGCCCTGGGAACTAAAAGGATATGTAAACTACGTTTGTTTTCCAACCGGAACTGTTTTAATTGATGACGAACTTTATATCTATTATGGTGCTGCCGATGAAGGTATCGCATGTGCATCTGTAAGTGTCAGTACCTTGTTAAAAGAATTACTCGCGAATAAAATTTAGGCCTTTTCATTCTTTATTTGAAACAATAAGAATTATAAAGCAGTTTATTTCTTAAATTAGTTTCAAAATTAAAGTCATGGAAAAATTAACCAAAGAAGATATCAGTCAGGAAGTATTTGATTTATATGACGATTATGCGCATAATAAAATCAACCGAAGACAATTTGTAGAAAAACTTTCCATTTTTGCGGTTGGATCACTTACACTTCCATCGCTTTTAAGCTTTATGACACCCAATTATGTCGACAGTATTTTAATTCAGCCCACAGATCCCAGAATAAAAAGCGGCTACATCAATTATGATTCTCCAAAAGGAGGCGGAAGCATTAAAGGGCTTTTGTCTCAGCCATCAGATAACAAAAAGAAATTACCCGGAATAATTGTTGTTCACGAAAATCGCGGTTTAAATCCTTACATCGAAGATGTTGGAAGAAGAGCCGCTATAGAAGGATTCATAACTATTGCTCCGGATGCATTATCGCCATTAGGCGGTTATCCCGGTAACGACGACGACGGACGTGAATTGCAAAAGAAACGAACCCGCGAAGAAATGCTGGAAGATTTTATTGCCGCATACGAATATCTCAAATCGCATAAAGACTGCAACGGCTCTGTTGGTGTAGTAGGTTTTTGCTTTGGTGGATGGATTTCGAATATGCTGGCGGTAAAAATACCAACTTTAAAAGCCGCAGTTCCTTATTACGGCGGACAGCCAACAAAAGAAGAAGCTGAAAAAATCAAAACACCATTATTATTACATTACGCTGGTTTAGACACACGCGTAAACGAAGGCTGGCCTGCGTTTCAGGAAGTTCTCAATAAAAATAAAGTCGAAAATACAGCTTATTTTTATCCCAACGTAAATCATGGTTTTCATAATAACACAACACCAAGATATGATGAAACTGCTGCTACTCTATCCTGGACAAGAACAATTGATTTTTTTAAGGAAAAATTGAAATAAAGCACCCATTCTCAAATGACAAAATCAAAATCTACGGTTTTTTTTATATTCCTAAAGACATTTCTTTACTTGATTTAAGCGGTGTTGTCGAAGTTTTTCAGGAAGCCAATAATCTGGGTTTTGATTATGAACTGAAGTTTATTAGCAGTGAATCTTCCATAAAATCAAATTCAGGTTTAGAACTTTCTTCTTTAGTTCATTTTTCTAAAACTGCTCCGCAAAAAGATGATATTGTTATTATTTCGGGATTTAGTACACAACAAATAGATTTACTTCAGGAGGATAATTTGTTTTTTAATTGGCTGCATACAGCAAATGCGAACCAAACCACGATTTGCAGTGTATGTACGGGAGCATTTCTATTGGCAAAATCAAGACTTTTAGATCATAAAGAATGTACAACACACTGGAAACTTCTGGAAAAACTCAAAAATGATTTTCCGCTTTTAAAACCTCAAAAAAATACACTTTTCACAAAATCAGAGAATATTTATACGAGTGCCGGAATTGTAACGGGAATTGATTTGGCTCTATTTCTAATTGAAGAAAGGCACGGAAAAGACATTACAAATAAAATTGCCAAGGAACTTGTTGTTTATAAACGGCGAAACGGAACTGACGAACAGGAAAGCGTTTATTTGCAAAACAGAAATCATCGCGACGAAAAAATTCATACTATTCAGGATTGGATTATCTATAACTTAGAAAAAACATCAACTATTGATTCTCTGGCCGATTTGGTTTATGTAAGTCCGCGAAATTTAACGCGTATTTTTAAAAAAGAAACCGGAATTACTATCGCCGAATACCGCACAAAACTAAGGATTGAAAAAGCCAAAAGTCTGCTGGCGAATTCAGATTATAAAATAGAACATATTGCCCATTTATGTGGCTACAAAACTTCGAAACAACTAAGAGCTGTGCTGGAAGAACACCTTGATGCCTTGCCAACTGCACTTAAAATGATACTGTCTTAAAAAACACAAATTGCACGAATTTGCACAAATTTCAATTGTTAACTTAGTTGTTGAATTAATTTCACAAATTAATTAGTGTCAATTAGTGAAATCTGTGTTTGTCTTTATAGTTTCAAATAGTTGGTCTCAAAACGACTATTGTTTGTCCTTTTTCTGTAATTAGTTCACAAGTACATTTGTATCAACAATTAAAAACAATCTGTTTAGGTGTAATTGTTTTTAACACATAGCTATGTGTGAAGAAACAAGTTTCTTTTTGATTTACTTTTTTCAAAATCATAAAATCTATGTTTCTATGTGTTAAAATAAATACACTCAAACACTTAAAAAAAGATACAAATGAAACTTAGAGAAAAAAATGCAGCATTAATTTTAATTGATGTTCAAAAAGGTTTTAATGACGAAGATTACTGGGGCGGCAACCGAAATAATAAAGATGCAGAAGCTAAAATTGCTCAAATCCTTGAAAAATGGAGGTCACTTCAACTACCTGTTTTTCATATTGTTCATAGTTCTGTACATCCAAATTCAAAACTTCACGCTTCAAACCCGGGGTTTGAGATCAAAGAGGAAGCAAAACCAATTGACGGTGAACCTGTAATTACAAAAAACGTCAATAGCGCTTTTATTGGAACAGATTTAAAAGAAAGGCTCGATAATCAAAAAATTACAAACCTTGTTATTGTGGGCTTAACCACAAATCATTGTGTTTCTACAACAACCAGAATGGCAGGAAATTACGGATACGACAATTTGCTTATCGCCGATGCAACCGCCACTTTTGACCGAATTGGAATAAATGGAGAAAAATTCGATTCGGAATTGATTCACCAAACTTCTCTCGCTAGTTTAAATGGCGAATTTGCAGAAGTAATCACTACCGAAAAATTGTTGGAATTGGTATAAAAAATGTAAATTTGGACTATTAGTTTTGCAACTTTCAAACATAAACAAATAGTCCAGATGTTACGACCTTGGGAATTTGAAATTCAGTTGAATAAAAAATCACATAAAGCACTTTATCTGCAAATTGCCGATGCTATAATTAATGCCATTAAATCCGGTAACTTAACCAGTGGCAACGCTTTACCCGGAAGCAGACAGCTTGCAGGTTTATTAAACGTAAACAGAAATACAGTAATTGAAGCACTTGACGTTTTAATTGCCGAAGGCTGGTTAATTACGATGGATCGGAAAGGAACTTTTATCGCCGATATATTGCCAGAGATTATTCGAAGTGCAAAAAATCAGGAAAAAACTAGTGTAATTATCGAAGAAGCAAAACCGCATCTTGTTTTTGATGACGGACTTCCGGACAGCCGTCTCGCTCCTATGAATGATCTGGCTCGTGCCTACAGAGAGATTTTTAACAGAAAATCGCGTTGGCAAATAATGGGTTACAGCAACGAACTTGGTGATATTGAGTTTAGAAAAGCCATAGTGCAAATGCTGAATTTTAAAAGAGGAATGAATGTTTCTCCCGATCAAATTTGCATTACCCGTGGCAGTCAGATGGCGATGTATCTGGCGGCACATTCTCTGTTTACAAATGGTGATTATGTGATGATTGAAAATCCCGGATATAAACCTGCCTGGGAAGCTTTTGAAAATGCCGGCGCGAGTTTGCTGCCCGTAAATGTGGCTTCGGATGGTTTGAATGTAGATGAAGTCGAAGTGTATTTAAAAAAATACAATACTATAAAAGCCATTTATGTTACACCACATCATCAATTTCCAACGACGGTTACGATGAGTTTAAAGAAAAGATTAAAACTTATCGAACTTTCTAATCAATACGGTTTTACAATTATTGAAGATGATTACGATAATGAATTCCACTTTGGCCAGCGTCCTATTTTACCTATTTCCAGTTACAGTAATGCTCAAAACTTTATTTACATTGGTACTTTAAGCAAAATTGTCGCTCCGGCATTGCGAATTGGTTATTTGGCGAGTTCTGCCGAAATCGTACAAAAAGTAGCCAAACACCGTAAAATGATTGATGTTCAAGGAGATAATATTATGGAAGAAGCCATTTTGAATCTTATAAACGAAGGAAAAATCAAAAGACATCTGAAAAAAACCAATCTGATATATAAAACGAAAAGAGATTTGTTCGAAATGCTTTGCAATCAGCACCTTAAAGATAAAGTTACCTTTACAAAACCAGAAGGCGGTTTGGCTTTTTGGATGGTTCCAAATGCTAAAACGGATACAAAAGCAGTTTGTGAAAAATTGCTAAGCAAAGGCATAAAACTAATGGATCCTGAAAAATTTAGTTATGGAAACCCCGTTTCTGGTTTTAGATTGGGATATGCTTCTTTAACCGAACAACAAATGGAAGAAGGAATTATAGCACTTTCAAAATTGCTGTAAACGCGCAGGTTTATGATCCTACTGCGAGAACATAAGTATAAAAACAACACGAATTTCACTAATTGCCGCTAATTTTCGTTCGTTAAATTAATTTCAGAAACGAAGCTAAGTATCGAAATTTGTGTTTAAAATTGATTATACTATTTGTGTCCAGATGGTAGGTTTATGATCAGAACAATCTATTCTAATATCATTTGATTCTAATTTGATATTCATCAACTGACAATATTTCGCTTTATTTTCTTCAGAATAATAATGGCAATTAGAACACGTATTCTGAAGATTAATAATCTGCAAATGGTTCAATTGCTGAAGTAACGAACTAATAGTTCTCCACAAAATCAATTTATCATTTTTAATTGTTGAAGCCACCATATCGTATAACGGATCTGTAAAGTCTTCGATTAAAAGCACTATTTCCAGGCCTTTCGGCGTTAATGCAACTGTGTAACTTCTGGAATCGTCAGGCTGTATTTCTTTCGATATATATTGTTTGTGTTCCAAAATCTTAACCGTATCGCTCACAGTGGCTTTTGTCAAATTAAATTCTTTCGCTAAATAACTTACGGTCGATTTATTTTTAGAATGATACTTTATAAATATTAAAAGCTGAATCTGAATTGGACTTAAATCATATTTCTTTGCCTTTTCCCACAACAAAACCTTGAAAACCTGCGACAAACGCTCAAATCCAGCTACAATTTTCCCTTCAATATGGCTGTTTTGAATCTCTAAATCAAAAATATTTTTCATAATAATAACAAATAAAATAGACTGAAAGCCCCCAAACTTCCAGTCTATAAGATTAATGCGTTGCGTTTTCAAGCTTTGTCAAAGTTTAAAACTTTGACAAAGCTCTAAACAGACAAACTGAAAGTCAGTCTATAACATTAATACGTTAATTATAGGATTAAAAAGATTTTTATTTCTCGCAGATTTTAAAAAAGATTTAAGCAGATATACGCAGATGATTATCAAAATTAAATCTGCTAAAATCTTTTAAAATCTGCGAGAAAAACTTTAAAACACAAATTGAATTAATAACAATTCTCCATTTCAATAATCGAAAATCCATTTTTAAGAATCTGATTTTCAATATCCGCTGGCGCTTTATCGATGTGGCAAAATCTGCATTCGTTTGAAGTTAAAGGCTGACCATCTTGTAAAACCGTTTTAAGGTAACTTTTACCATATTCAAAAACCTGTTTTGTGTCGGTTGTATTTTCGTCAACAAGAATATCAAAATGCATCACTTTTCCGTCTTTTCGGGTTACATAAGTATCCCATACTGCTACTTTCATAATGTTATATTTATATGTTTTTAATGATTTATTTTTCTTAAAATGATATAAAAACCTCTCTGCAATAGTCCAGAGAGGTATTTTATTCAGCCAATTACATCTGCCATTGAAGCACCAAAATTAATGTGCAATACATTTCCGTTTGGCGTTACCAGAGCCGGAACAGATTGAATACCTGCTTTTTGAGCTTCTGCAATTCGGGATCTGTCTTCTCCTATATTGACTACTTCAACATCTTTAACTAAATTTAAAATGTCGTGTTCTGCGCTTACACAAACCGGGCAGCCTGCATGATAAAAAATTGATTTACTCATTTGATTTGTTTTTTAGTTAAACTTATTTTCTGAGACAAAATTAGTCAGGATACCTAACCATTAAATGATCCAGTTTTATCATTTATAAGCGATTACTGGTCCAGCAATAATTTTTAAAACAGAAAAATCACCTCAAAACTGGACTGTATAAAATAGCACAAACTGGATCATAAACACATTCCAGATGATTTGTAATTTTGTACTATGAAAGAGAATATCCTATATAATTTGAAACAGGTTCACGCCCGCATTGAAAATGCCTGTAAAGCTTCTGGCAGAAAAGCATCAGATGTTCAGCTTTTACTGGCCACTAAAACTGTTCCTGCAGCAAAAATCAGAATTGCAATTGAAGCCGGAGAAAGCTTAATTGGGGAAAATAAAATGCAGGAATTCCGCGATAAAGATGCTGAATTAAAGGATTTAAATATCGAACGACATTTTATTGGGCATTTGCAAACCAACAAAATAAAAGACGTTTTGAAATACGTAACCTGCATTCAGTCCTTAGACCGATTGAACCTTGCACAGGAATTACACAAACAATTGCAAAAAGAAAACCGAAATCTGGATGTTTTTATACAAGTCAATACGTCATTTGAAGAAAGTAAATTTGGACTATCTCCTGCAGAAGTAATTCCTTTTATCAAAGAAATAAAAAAGTATGACACTTTAAAAATCAAAGGGTTAATGACAATTGGTTTATTAGATGTAGAAAAAGAAAAAATGTTGCCGTCACTTCGCCTTTTAAAAGAAATCAGAGATGATATTTATGCCGAAAAAGCAACAGGAATAACCGATTTGAAGCTTTCAATGGGAATGTCACAGGATTTGGAATTGGCTATAGCCGAAGGTTCAAATTTGGTTAGAATAGGAACTTCTATCTTTGGAAACCGGCTTTTAGGAAAAGAAATATGGAATGAGAATATTGCAGAATAAAATCTAATTTTGCAGCAAATAAAATCTAAATGAATCTATACGAACTCACCGTAAATGATACTGAAAAAATTGCTTTGAATGATTTACTTTTTAGTGATGAAAACAAAGATGCTTTATTGCAAACCATTAAAGAGCATCAATATCTTGACGAATTAAAAAAATATAATCTTCAGGTTGACAATAAGATACTGCTACACGGGCATTCCGGTTGTGGCAAGACAACAACTGCAAAAGCGATTGCTACAGCTTTGAACAAAAATATCGTGATCATCAATCTAAGTACTTTAATTAATGCGCGAATTGGAGAAACTTCTAAAAATGTAAAAGCTATTTTTGACAAAGCAATTCGCGAAAAAGCAGTTTTATTTTTAGATGAATTTGATCAGATAGGAAAAAGCCGTGACAGCGAAGACAAAGATGTTGCAGAAATGAAACGTCTCGTAAACACCATTATTCAGTTGATGGATTATTTTCCTAGCGAAAGCTTACTTATCTGTGCAACAAATCATTATCATAACATTGATACCGCTTTATTGAGGAGATTTCAAATAAGATTAAAGTTTGAAATGCCAAATGAAAGCGAACTTGATGTTTATTATGATAAAATCCTTGCTCCTTTTCCTATTCATTTACAAGATATTCAACGCAAATACAATGTTTCGTACGCTGAAGCAAAAGATTATGTTCATACCACAATGAAAAAGCAGATTATTGCTGAATTGGAACTTAGGAATAACTATTAAAAAAACAACACATTAACGCAATCATAGCAAACATAGCCAGCGGTTTCAACCGTTGGAGCGCAATCCATTATCACGTTATGTTTTTCTTTATTGCGTTTTCATGAGATGTTCGTGATGTGTTTATCATACGTCTCCCACGGTTGAAACCGTGGACTATATTGGAATACGTTGAATTTCAACAGATATAAATTAAAAAAACAGAGTTTAGAAGATGAATTCTAAACTCTGTTGCCAATAACTAACCTAACCAAAATAAAGTATAAAATATTTTTATCTGCGTCCTCTAAAACCGCCTCCGCCTCTAAAGCCTCCACCATTTCTAAATCCGCCGCCATTAACTCCACCGCTTCGCTGTAAATTTTGAAAATTTCGCGTTTGTGTTTCTCCTCTGTCCCTTGCAAAATCAGAATGATTTAGACCATCAATTGTATTGGAATGACCTGCTTCACCAAGTGGTTTATTGGGTTCACCTAAAACTCTGTCTTGTTTTTGCAGATTATTATTTTGAATTTTATTTCCCGCATTCTGAATTTTATCTCCCGAATGTTGCGTAGATCCTAAAGTTCCGGCCTGAGTCCAGCCTCCGTTTCCGTTATTATAATGGCTCCAGTTCCCGTTGGCGTCTTTTTTATAAACATGACCGTCATGTCCGGCATATAGTCCATTATCCGTACGTACAGTAGTTCCTCCACCTCTGTGATGCGTAATTACACCCTCTTTTCCTCCCGAAGTTTGATACCCAACTACAGTTCCCCTTCTTGTGGTTACGTGTCCTGACTGCACCCAATCATGTCCATTTGACGCCGCAGAATGTCCCCATTGTGCATACGCGTTATGTCCCTGCGCTGTAGCACCATAATTTCCTGTCCACGGATTGTAAGCATGCGCCACCGTACGACCGCCATACCAGCCTTGCACGCTCGCTGCACGTCCATATCTTCCGGTTGCAGGATTATACCATGCAGCACTTCCTGCCGATCCGTAAGGACCATAAACGGCTCTTCCGGCCGCCCAACCGCCTGTCCAGGGATTATAAACTGCTCCAACACCGTACGTACAAGGCCATGGACGATAGATTGGATACATCGGGCCATAATAAAAATACGGCGGATAGTAAAACCCTGTTCCATAAGTTAATATGGCGCCAAACATGGCACCAACTATAAAAGCACCAAAATAACCCGCTGTTGTACTGCTTTCTACAGTTGTATCTGTAACATTTGTCTGGGTAACATAAGTAACATTGTAAACCGGAGAGCTTGGCGGAATAGTATAAATTTCTGTTGGAACTGAATTTGTAACTTTCCAGGGACCGTTTGGCGTTGTAGACATAAACCAAACTGCCTGAAAACACAGATAATATAAATCCCCGACCTTTATCACTTTTTCCTGCGTATTGCTCGCATATTGAAGCGACGTTCCTTCAATGGACTTAAACTGTGGGGCTCCGTCATAATTTACCTTTGCTTTAGCTTCGGCATCAGCTTTTTTTACGATTGCCGTTGTAGGTACCTGAGCCAATAATACGGCATCAGACGCTTCCTGAGTTCCAGGTACGGAAGGCAATACGCTTGCACGGGGAGAATCTTTTGGGATTTTTGCAAAATCTGCAGGTAAACTAGTCGTGGCATAACTCCATGGCCCGGTTAATTCTTTAGATTTAAACCATCTTCCTGATAGCAGAACATAATATTGCCCGTCTTTTTCATCGGCAAAAACATCATTATCGGTATTATCAATATACATCAATTGCGTTCCCGGTATTTTTACAAATTTGGGAGCGCCATTTACTGCAATAAGTTCTGCAGGTTTATTGCTAAAGAAAACCTCAAGATTTTCATTTACGGTTGGTGGCGGCACTACTTTTTTGACATCATCAAAATTTTGACCAGAAGGTAACTTACTCATTTCCTTTGGCAGGCTTTGTGTTTTTGCCCATTTTCCTTTTAAATCTGTGGCTGT
The DNA here is from genome assembly GCF_979258275.1 of Flavobacterium sp. AC274. NCBI lineage: Bacteria > Pseudomonadati > Bacteroidota > Flavobacteriia > Flavobacteriales > Flavobacteriaceae > Flavobacterium > Flavobacterium sp. AC274. The sequence continues at coordinate 3,893,243 of NZ_OZ409852.1, forward strand.
AAGCCATACATTTTCGACCAATAAATAGTATTTTTTTGAAGGTTTATCAAAAAACAAATCCCAATTTGTATTTACCACATAACTCAGGTTTGTTTTTTCTATTGGAGCCAAAACGGGTTCGCCCTGAACAATCAGCAAAATTGATGGATTAGCACTGTAAAAAATCTCCGGCGGGTCATTTTTTACTGCCACACCTTTTGGCGGATTGTTGGTACGGCTTAAATCTGCCATAATACGATCTAAGGCAATTGGGTTTCCTCCTTTTGGAATCAGTTCTTTGAAGAGTTTTTCCATCTGTGGTTCTGATTTTTCATCAAGAGCAGGAAATCTCACATCTGTAACTGTCAGATTTTTAAGAAACACATTTCTGGTATCTTTATCCACCAGCGTTTCTGATTTCATAGAAGCAACGCCCAAAACCTCTTTTCCGCCTTTTGGAGTGAGAGAAAAGGCTACATCTGCTGTTATTTCCTTAAAATCTTTCCATTGATCAACTTGTGGCTGGTAATAAACCAGTTTCGATCCATTAAGGCTTACCTCGCGCGGCCATCCAATATCTGTTGCTGCAATTGAATCTGAGGTGTTTGATTTTATTACTTCGGCAAAATTTTCATCTTTTTTATCCTTTTTACAGGATAAAACAATAAAAAAAGTGCAGAATACCACTATCATAAAAAGTCCTTTTTTCATAATTATTTTATTCTTTGATTCTACTTGATTTTGAATTCTTGATTTTATGGGTTTCTGTTATTATTCTTTTCTGATAAGATAAATCAGTATTTCTTCTTCTAATTCTTTCGATAAATTTTCAAATTCTAATTTATGGCGAAAGTCTTTTTCAAACTTTTTCCTGTATTTTTCAGTATTCGCTTTACTATCACAATAATCATCACACATGGTTTTAAATTTATCATCTATCAAATACAAGATCTTTAGAGATTCTATATATTCGGCAAATTTTGCGTTATATAATTCGTTAGGAAGAGACATAAATATGATTTTGTATTTAATAATTAGGTAAAATTTAAATCCTCAAAACAATACAAACAGATTCGAAACAATCCGATAAACACTTTATTTTTGGTACTCACTAAATTATAAATAACTCTTACACAAAATCTTACAAATAGGTTTCATTCTATAAAATGAAACATCAATTATGCTATTTTGAAACATCAAAAAATGAAAAAAGTCATTTTTAAAGATCTGAGCGTCTTCAAAATATATTTATATTAGCGTTGCAAATTCCAATAAATCAAAAGATTAAAATCAATTTTAATTCAAAACAACCCAAACAATGACAACAGATATTATCGAATTGAATGATTTTATTGTTTTGATTGAACAATCGAATGCCGAAAAAACATTCATCCAGAAATGTGAAATTGATGGTGATGCCGTAGGATTTGCTTTTTATGGTTCGGGAAATGTCGAATTGGAAATAAAACACAACCAGCAAACCAAATACCTGACCAATACAACCGGTTTGGCGATTTGTTTTTTTGGAAATCAAAAGGTAGAATTCTCTCATAAAATTGAACCTGATAAACCTTTACAGTCGATTAGTATTTTTTCTAAACTAAAAAACATGCACTTATTATCTCAGGCAGAAAAAGAGATTTTTGAGAAACATTTGCCCGATTTATTAAATCCGAAAGAACATTTCGTAAAAGGTCCTTCGTTTTATATGACGCTTGATATGCAGCTTGCTGTTCAAAAAATCTTCAATACAACTTATACCGGAAATACGAGATTGCTCTTTTTGAAAAGCCAGATAAACGAGCTTCTTTCTCACTTTTATGGATTACTGCCAAGCGATCAAAAAAGTGATTTTTCGGAAAAAGATAAAAACAAATTATTTCAGGCCAAAGAAATCGTAACGCATAACTATTCGCAACCGCCATCGATTACACAACTCTCTAAAATGGTTGGACTTAACAGCAACAAGTTAAAAAAGAACTTTAAGGAGCTATTTGGCATTCCGGTTTTCAAATACATTCAGGAAGAGCGACTAAACAAAGCTTATGAACTTTTGCAAAATACTGACAAAACAGTCCAGGAAGCAGCTTGGGATGTAGGTTATGAAAGTTTAAGTTCTTTCTCAAATGCCTTCTTTAAAAAATTTGGGACCCGACCAAATGACGTCAGACAAAAATGCTTTTCAAACAAATCATAATTCTTTTGCAACAAATGATTTGATTCATTACTAAACACCTTTGTATCAGTATTCACTTTAAAAGATATTGATATGAAAACACAGAAAATTTTAGTTCTTGGAGCTAACGGAAAAACAGGAAGCCGTGTAATTGAACGCTTGCAAAACAATAAAAATGTCGAAACTAAAATAGGTTCGCGTACTGCAAAAACACCTTTTGACTGGGAAAATCCTGAAACATGGAATGCTGTTTTAACCGGAACAGATGCTGTTTATATCACTTTTCAACCCGATTTAGCAGTTCCCTCGGCAGCAGAAATCATTCAGAAATTTACCTTTTTAGCCTCAAAACTTGGTGTTCAAAAAATGGTTTTACTATCCGGAAGGGGCGAAAAAGAAGCGCAGGTTTGTGAAGAAATAGTAAAAAACACAGCCAAAAAATGGACAATTGTCAGAGCAAGCTGGTTCAATCAAAACTTTAGTGAAAGTTTCTTTCTAGACCCAATATTAGCCGGTTTTGTGGCCTTGCCAAGAGCAGAAGCACTCGAACCTTTTACAGATGCCAATGATATTGCGGATGTTGTTACAGAGTGTCTTTTGCAGGATAAACACAACGGTCAGACCTACGAACTTACAGGTCCGGAACTATTAACATTCGCACAAGCTGTTGCCAAAATTGCAGCAGCCAGCAATAAAAAAATTGAATTTCAGGCATTAAGTTTAGAAGAATATACCCAAATGCTACAGGAATATCAGGTTCCGGAAGATCATATTTGGCTGATTAATTATCTGTTTGAACAGGTTTTAGACGGGAGAAATTCTTCTGTAACAAATGACATTGAAAAGGTGCTTGGACGCAAAGCAACTGACTTTTCAGCCTACGCAAAAGAAGCAGCAAAAACCGGAATCTGGAATGCTATAAATGTCTAGTTTTAGTCTGATGAAGTATCTTAAAATTCTGCTGCCAGGTATCTTTGTATGGCTTTGTGTGAGTCTTAGTTTCTATATTTTAGGTTTTGTTCCAATAATAAATGGTTCCTTTAAATCACAAGCTGTAATATATGATATTCATTGTATTATACGCAAATGAAAGTGCATTATTTTATTATAAAAACGGAATAAAACTGCACGGATTGCTGCTCGGGATTATAATGTCGTTGACTGCATTGCTTTTAGATGCTTTAATAACAGTTCCGTTTATCGAAATCCCCAATGGAAGGAGTTATTATGGCTTTTTCAGCAGTCCTGTTCTTTGGGTTTTAGCAGGCATAAATTCGATAACAGTTTATTGTTTTTGGAGGATGAAAATTAAATCCGTAGTATAAGTTTGTATCGGAAAACCTTCTTTTAAACTTACAAAAAATCCAATTTTTATGAATTGGATTTTTTGTATTCAATATTAGATTATATATTCAAGTAATTAATTTTAAAAACCTGGTTTACAATATATTTATAAAAAAGTTACACAAAAGTTACATTCTTAAATTGAGTATAAAAAGGAAAAATAAGGTCTTAAAAAAACTTACTTTTTTATTTTCAATAACTCAATCAAAATCTTAAGATAAACTTCACCTTAAATCTTCTATTTTTGTACCGAAAGTTTACCAAAAAAATCTAAATTTGGAAACCCTAAATTCACACAAAACATTATGATTTTAAAAAGAAGTTTTATTGCTTTATTGACTCTGTTTGTCGGATTGCTTTTTGCGCCACTTTCCTATTCGCAAACGGACACTTTAAAAAAGGAAAATCCAAAAACGGAAACTCCGAAAAAAGAAACGCGTTCAAAGTTATTTGAAGACAGCGCCACCGACAGCGATTATTTGATGGCGATTGAAAAAGCAAGTGCCGCTATGGAAACTGCTTTTAACGATGCCGATTTTGATGGCGCAAGTCATCACTTGTTTGGCGAAATCAAAAGAACCCAAAGCAAACTCGATTTAATTTTAAACAGCCTGAAAGGCGCAAACCCAAATGCGCGCAACCAGCAAATGTATCGCATTGTTCTAAAAGAGATTCAGCTGGAACTTGAGGAACAAAATACGGCGATTAACCTGAGAAATCAGAATCTTGAAAAAATCAAGAGCCGATTTATCGAGCTGCGCAAGGATAAAGCCCTGATGACGCTGATAAAAGATACGATTCGCCGCAAGCAGTTTAAAAAAGAATTTGCCAATCTTAGAAGCAGATATAAAGCGACAGACAGCCTGATGACGAAAAATCAGGGAATTTTAAACAACAACAAACGATTGACTGTAGAAAGAAAAATTGCAGTATCAAATGCTTTGATTGCTGTAGACAATAAACTCGAACAGTCTGGAATTAGCATGCGCAAAAAAGAATATCCATTTTTGTGGAGCATCAACGATTCTGTGCCAAAAGAAAAAGTAGCGCAAAATATCGGCGCAAAAGTAATTATCGAAGAAAGTGTCGCGGCATATTACCTAAGCTATCGCGCCGGTGGATTAATTACGCTTTTATTTTTTATGGGAATTATGGGCTGGTATATTTCTCGCAATTTGAAATACCTGAAAGAAAACGGGCACGCTGAAAATTTATCGCTTTTTAATTTCAAATATCTAAACCGAGGTATCATCATTCCGGTTGCCGTAATTGGACTTAATATTGCCGTTGTGGGTAATTTATATGCTCCGGCATTGTTTATTGAGTTTCTTCACCTGATTCTACTGGGACTTCTTACGATACTTTTCAAAAATCAATGGTCTGGAGTTTCGATGAGAAACTGGCTTTTACTTTTAGGATTGTTTTTTATTCTTTGCTTCTTAGATCTATTTATCACTGTAGGCTTATTTCAACGCTGTTCTTTTATCGTAATTAATATTTTGGGCATAAGATATGGTTTAGTACAAATTAAGACCTTAAAAGAGCAATTATACATCAAAGGATTTTTTAAATGGGCTACGATTCTTTTTATCGGGCTGAATGTGCTTTCGATATTGCACAATATTTTTGGAAGAGTTTCAATCTCAAACATGTTAAGTTTAACCGCTTTTATTTCGCTTACGCAGATTGTGGCATTGAGTGTTCTTTTGAAAATAATTCTTGAAATCATCATTTTACAAATCTACACTACAAGAGTTAAACGCGGAATCGAAAAGATTTTTGATCACGAGCATTTATCTGAAACGCTTAAAAAACCGTTTATCATCGTAATTAGTTACATGTGGCTTGTTGTGATTGCTTCAAATTTAAATATCTGGGAATCGCTGCGAACTTCGTTGGGATCTTTACTTAGTCATCCAAACACCATTGGAAGCATCACTTTTACGCTAGGAAACATTATTTTGTTTTTCATCATTATCTGGGTTGCGCATTTACTTCAAAAATATGTCGCTTACTTTTTTGGTGAAATTGACGACGAAAACGAAGAAAACATCAACAAAAGACAACACTCAAAATTGCTTATTACGCGACTTGTTGTTTTAATCATCGGATATCTTTTGGCGGTTGCCGCTTCAGGAATGCCTCTGGATAAATTAAGCATTCTTTTAGGAGCGTTAGGTGTCGGTGTTGGACTTGGACTTCAAAACGTGGTGAACAACTTCGTATCGGGTATTATTTTGATTTTTGATAAACCAATCCAAATTGGAGATGTTATTGATATTAGTTCAGAATCCGGTCGTGTAAAATCGATGGGATTGCGTACAACCAAAATCAATGCGCCAAATGGTGCCGAAATTATTATCCCAAATGGTAATTTGTTATCGCAGAATATTACGAACTGGACATATACTGATAATTTTAAACTGGTAGATATTTCAATTGAAATAACCGGCGAAACAACTCCCGAAGCCATCAACGAAACTATCAACAAATCTCTGGAAAGTCTTCCACTTGTAAATAACGCCAAACCTTCGCAAATTTACTACACTTCGATTTCTGAAGGGAAATATAAAATACAAATCAAATTCTGGTGCAGTATTTACAAAACTGAAGAAACTGTTAGCGGTGCCCGTCAGACTTTGTTTAGTAATTTTAAAGCTAAAGGGTTAACTTTTTCAACATAAAACTAATTCGATTATATTTAAAAAGCCGTCAAATAATTAATTTGACGGCTTTTTTATTGAGCTGATTTGTGATATTACAAATATGCAATTTAGTTGCATTAAACCACTTAACCCTTATTAATAGGTTGATTTTCAATATTATACTAAACAATAACTTTAAGTGTTCGAGCAAAATTAGGTTTATATATTCTACTTATTCAAATTACTAATTCAATATATGTAATCCCTACGGGATATTTTATCTGTGTACATTTATTAATTTCTACCAATATTTAACTCCTAGCGGACTTCCGAAGTAATATCTCGGAGAGATTACATATTGGTAGAAAATCATTATTTTTCATATTGTTTTTTGTCCCGTAGGGACTACAACTTTATGAATTAAAATTTTTCAGCAAATTCTTTTGCAAAATCTTCTAATTTAATTTTTCCATCAACAGAAAAATTATTGCTTAAAAAATGCGCTGCAATTTTTCCACTTCTTAAACCTGAACCCATTTCGGTGTACATATTTGCAATTTCTTCCGGTAACCCGGCTTGCGTCATTCCTTGTAGAGATTGTTCATCTGTAAATTCAATCCACGGTAAATCGGTTTTACCAATCGCGTTTCCTAAAACACTGGCAACATCATTTGGCGTGCGCACGTCGCTAATAATATAACGGATATTTTTTCCGGTTGTGTCTTTTTGTAATTCTTCGGCTGCGGCAGCTGCAATATCTTTTGGATGTACAAATGGCATTTTAAGACTTGCAGGATAATTAGCTCCCACAATCCCTGCTCCTTTTATCATTGGTACATCGTTATACAAATTAGTAAAGAAAAATCCGGCACGTAAAAAAGTCACCGCTGTATTTTCTAATCCATTGTATATTTTTTCGATTTGATGCAATCCGGCAATCGGACCGGTTCCTTTTTCTAAGTCAGCACCAATACTGCTTAACATAACAACACGCTTTACTCCTGCTTTATTAATTGCTTCTGCAAAAGCTTTTCCTGCATTTACGGTATTCGAAATTATATTCGAACCCCCTAAATTTGGTGGCGTCATCGCAAAAAGGGAATCAGCTCCGGCGAAAGTTTCTGCCAAAAAATTAGCATCACTAACAGAACCAATTGCTGCTTTTGCGCCTAAGTTTTCTATATCCGATTTTCTATCAGCATTACTGCTTACTACTGTAACATCATGCCCTGAAGCAATTAAATTTTGCGCTAATGGTTTTCCTATATTCCCTAAAGAACCTGTAATTATAATTTTCATCTTTAAATTGTTTTTTATTTATAGAAACAAAGGTATATTTGTACTTACTTTTATACAAGTACTTACCCTAAAGTATGCATCATGACAGCAATTAAAGAATCATCAACTATACAGGAAAACAAGCAATATGCCTTAGACACTTGTCCGGTAACTTATGTAATGGAAAAAATTGGCGGCTATTGGAAACCCATTATTATCCACCATTTATCAATTGGCACTATGCGTTACAGCGAATTAAAAAGAACAATTCCGGCTATAACCGAAAAAATGCTGATTCAGCATTTGAAACAATTAGAAGCAGACGGTATTGTTATCAGAGAAGCAAAACCGGTCGTGCCTCCTTTTGTAACCTACAAACTGAGTAATTCCGGAAGAGGTTTATTGCCGGTTATCGAAGCAATGGCCGTTTGGGCGTTTAAAGAAAAGGACGGCATTTTTAGCAACGAAAACTGATTATATCAACTGGCTTCTTAATAATGGACTGCCAGTTTTTTTATCATTTCATCTGAGATTGTATCAGCATAAACACCAAAAGCGCTCATTAAAACGCCTTTTATATCATATTTAACCGAGCTGATTCCATAAACGATATCTTCATCTCCCGGGTCTGTATCGCCTTCAAAACGAAAATAATAGTCAATATTAAATTCTTCCGGCGATAATGACTGCTTTCCGTTGTTGTACAAAATACAATCTTCTGCAATATTGAAATCTTTTGTAAACCCTTGCTCGCCTAACCAGCGAAGCGCTTCTGTAACAGTATCAAATGATGGTTTTGAATTTGAGTTTTCCATTGTTTTTGTTTTATAAATTTTAATATTAAAAACCATACCGACCTCAATTTAAAAAAATCAGGATCAATATGGTTTTGTAACTGAATTAAATAATTCGCCTATTTCTTTAGAAATTTTATAAACTCTTCATTGAATTTATCTTTTTCTTCTACAAATAAAGCGTGTCCACTTTTCTCAAACGGAACTAAAACAGAACCTGCAATAGCTTTATTCATTTGTTCTGCCAAGGCAAATGACACAATTTTATCTTCTTTCGCATTAAATATTAAAGTTGGCACTTTAATTTTAGGCAAATCATCTCTTAAATCTTCGTCGCGCAAAGCAATCAAAGCCTGTTCCATTGCATATGGAGAAGACTGCATTTCGATTCCGCCAAGCCACGCTCCTATTCCCGGAGAAACTGATGTTGGAGATAACGTAAAATAACCGCCAATAGCTGCCAGTAAAGCCGGACGATCATTGTTATTTAATTCTACCCATTTTGAGATATCTTCTTTTGTAAAAAACGGATAAGGATAATCGGCCTTTTTTGTATGGCAAGGCGCTGCTGCAGCAAATAAGGCTAACTTATTAATATGGGCTGCATTGTATTTTGCAACATAATGCAACGCAATTGCGCCCCCATAGAATGTCCGCCAATTGTTGCATCCTTAATATCCAACTGGTCTAAAACCGCTTTAATATCTGTTGCAAACTGATCGTAATTGTATTTACCATAAGGCTTGTCAGATTGCCCAAAACCTCTTAAAGTAATACCAATAACACGATAACCCGCATTGACCAAAGCATGATATTGATATTCCCACATAGCATCGCTTAACGGATAACCATGAATTAAAACGACAGATTTTCCTTCGCCTACATCGGTAATATGCAATCTCACATTAGGCTCCACCTCAATATATTCTGCTCTTGCTTTTGCCGTTTCAGCCTTTTCGGTTGTTTGCTCTTCTTTTTTGGCACAAGATGTAAGTAAACTTATTGATACGAATACCAATAACAAATTTGTTATTCTATTTTTAGTTTTCATGTTTGAGTTTATTAGTTTTCGAAAAGGTATTTTTTAAGTTCGGCAGCAGCATGAACAAATAATGATTTTGTTTGAGGAATATGAGCCAGCGGATTCAATAATCCGAAGTCATGAATGGTTCCGTTGTAACGAATAGTGGTTACCGATACTCCTGCTTCGTTCAGTTTTCTTCCAAAAGCTTCTCCTTCATCACGAAGAATATCTGCTTCTGCAACCTGAATTAATGTTGGCGGAAAGTTTTTTAATTGGTCTAAAGTGGCATTAAGTGGCGAAGCATAGATTTGCGCGCGTTCTGCAGGATCTGTCGTGTACAAATCATACATCCATTTCATTAAAGGAGTAGTTAAGAATCGGTCTTTACCAAATTTCTTATAAGAATCTGTTTCAAAATCAGCAGCAACAATTGGCCAGAACATGATAAGAGATTTCAATTTTGGTCCGTTATTTTCGATTGCTTTTAATGCCGTTACTGCCGTCATATTTCCGCCAACGCTGTTTCCAACTACAGAAATTGTACTTCCGTCAACATTAATTTGATTTCCGTTTGCGGCTATCCATTTTGTTGCTGCGTAGATTTCGTTTACAGCTTGTGGATATTTTGCATCTGGTGTAGGTGTATAATTTACAAAAATTCCGGTTGCTCCTGACTGAACTACTAAATCACGAACCATTCTTTTATGGGTTGGATAATCTCCTAAAACCCATCCGCCGCCGTGAATAAAAATAAAAGCAGGCAATGTTTTTGTGTTTCCTTCAGGCTCAACTATATTTAGTTTTATAGTAAATCCGTCCTGTTCGATTGTTTTTTCAGATTCCTGAATTCCGGAATAATCAACTTCAACTGATTTTTGTGCACCAACTAAAACTTGCCTTGCATCAAGAGGTGACATTGACTCGATTGGATCGCCGCCGCCTGAATTTAAGGCTGCAAGAAAAACTTTGATTTCTTTTGAAATAGCTGCATCATCTGCAACATTTGAAATGGTAATTTGATTTGTACTCATGATTTATAATTATTTATTAAGGTTTCATAGGTTTACATCCAAACCATATACCTTAATTTTAAATATTTATAAATCAAATATTTACAATCATACCTATGATACTATTTTACGATATATCATAGATTTACAATTCGATTTTTTATTATTGTTTACATTAAACCCTATCGGTTTTTAAAAAATGTTTTAGTACATCCCGTTTCATTCAGAAAAATGTTCTTTTTTAATTCCGAGTTTTTTCATTTTTGAAACCAGGGTTGTCGAAGGAATTTCCAATTTTACAGCCGCTCCGTTTGGACCAGAAATTCTGCCGTTGCAAATTTTTATAATTTTAAGAATGTATTCTTTTTCAATTTCTTTTAATGGTTTTACCTGAAACGCATTAAAATTATTAAGCGCTAGAATTTGTTCGCTGTCTGATAAAAAACTTACATCGTTTATCATGGCTCCTTCTGATAAAAGAATACTTCGCTCTATGCAATGTTCCAGTTCTCTGATATTTCCGGGCCAGGAATGGTTTTGTATTGCTTTTAAGGCATTTGCAGATAATGCGATATTTTTTTTATTGGTATTTTGAGCGTATTTATTCAGGAAATAAGAACACAAATCAGCGATATCCTCTTTTCGGTTTCGAAGCGGCGGAATCATTATTGGGAATATATTTAGTCTGTAAAATAAGTCTTTTCTAAATCGCCCTTCTGCCATTTCGACTTGCAAATCGCGGTTGGTTGCGGCTATAATGCGAACATTTATTTTTATGGCTTTTTTGCCCCCAATTCTTTCAATTTCCTTTTCCTGAAGTGTGCGTAGTAATTTGGTCTGCATTTCCAGAGGAAGATCTCCAATCTCATCCAGAAATAAAGTACCATTATTGGCCAATTCAAATTTCCCGATTCTTTTTTCTATCGCGCCGGTAAAACTTCCTTTTTCATGTCCAAATAATTCACTTTCGATAAGATTCACCGGAATTGCAGCACAATTTACCTTAATCATCGGTTGATTTTTTCTGGATGAATTATAATGAATTTCGCGGGCTACGACTTCCTTTCCTGTTCCGCTTTCGCCCAAAATTAAAACTCCGCTGTCTGAAGGTGCCACCTGATCGATCAGGGTTTTTATTTTTTGATCTGAGTGCTTTCTCCAATAATTTCGGTTGTTTTTTGATTCTGACTTTCATCAATAGATTGAAATAGCTTTTGAGACGAGATATTTGCATTCTCTATTTTGTGTTTGATCAAAATATTAGAAACCGTTAAGGCTAAAGGCATCGACAAACCTTTAAGCAATCGGATGGCATTTCTGTCGAGATTTTGTGTTTTTTTAAAGAAAAGAAATAAAACCGAAGGATTGTTTTTATGGTATTGCAAAGGTATTGCTGCCATTTCGCGTATTCCCTGCAAATTTATATTTGCTATAAAAGAATCAGACTTTGTTTTTTTGTTTAAAAAAACATTATCGAATACAACAGGATCTGCAGATTGCATTGCAATATTAAAAAGATCATCCTGGGTATCGTACAATTTTCTCTCGGTTGCCCTAAAAATTTTCTGATCGTTGTGGTAAAACAAATAATATTGTTTTTCGCTGCTGTCTGTTGTTCCAATAGCAAAATAATCAAAAGATAATGTCTCTTTTAATTGCCCGTTTACAATTGGAGAAAGTTCATTGTAGGCAGAAACATTGGCAAAACTGCTGCTTAAAGAAAGTAAAAGATGGTGTTCTTTTTCGCGTTCCTGAATTGATTTTAATATTGCTTCTGTTTTGTCCATATTTATAATTTCAGAAAAAGAAGTAAATTTAAGATCAATAATGATTTACTTAATCATCAAATCGTAATAAAAATAGATTTTCTGGGCTTGTTTTCTATATTTTTAGTTTTGTGTCCTTTTCCGGTTGTGTCTTCTACCAAAAGAATCTCTCCGGTTTTAAAACTTCTTTTTCTCCCAAAGAAGTTTCAATTTCTACACCGCCGTCCAACAAAATGATATATTGTTTTTGCGGGGCGTTATGAAAATTATAATCGTATGAAGCCAGAACTTCTCTGAAAATAATATTTTTGACGGGCTGTGATTCTGAGAGAAATCCAATTTCACCATTATCTATAAGCGGAATCATCACATCTTCAAAATGACTTTCTCCGGCCTCATCGCTGTATATTCGGGTTAATGAAAACATACTTTACCGTTTAAAAATTAGTTCATTAAAAGTAACCTTGTTTTATGTTGAGTTTTTTCATTTTTGAATATAAAGTTGAAGGCGAAATTTTTAACATTTCTGCCGCTCCGCCCGGACCAAATACTTTTCCGTTGGCTGCTTTTAAAACATTCAAAATATGCTCCTTTTCCATATCTGCCATGGATAAGATTTCGTTATCATTTTCTTTTTTATGGCCGGAATGTCATTTGAAATATCAAATCCTGTAATTTCATTTCCTGTTGCCAGTAAAATACTTCGTTCTATCAAATGTTCTAATTCTCTAATGTTTCCCGGCCAGTCGTATTGCTGCAATTGTCGCAAGGCATGATCTGAAATTATTCTGATATTCCTTTTGGCTTTCTCTGCATATTTATGGAGAAAATAATAGGCTAAATCTTCTATATCTTCTTTTCGTTCTTTGAGAGTTGGCAATTCTAAAGGAAAAACATTCAACCGATAATATAAATCCAGCCTAAATCTTCCTTCTGCAACTTCAGACGGAAGACATCTGTTTGTGGCCGCAATAACCCTGACATCGAGTTTGATTGTTTTTTCGCCGCCAAGCCTTTCGATTTCTTTTTCCTGTAAAACCCTTAATAATTTTACCTGCGAATCTAGTGGCAGCTCTCCTATTTCATCCAGAAAAATAGTTCCTCCGTTGGCTTGTTCAAATTTTCCAATTCTAACAGTATCTGCTCCGGTAAAAGCCCCTTTTTCATGACCAAATAATTCTGATTCAATCAAAGATTCCGGCAATGCAGCACAATTTACAACCACCAAAGGTTTTGCTTTTTTTGGCGATAAAGAATGAATTAAGTGGGCAATTTTTTCTTTTCCTGTTCCGCTTTCTCCCAAAATCATTACAGAAGTTTCTGTTGGCGCCACAATCTCAATTTTTTGCATTAAATCGAGCAGTTTTTTATTTTTGCCAATGATTTCTATCTTTTTATTTTCTTTTGATGAAGATTTTCCAGAAGTAGCATTATTGAGATTTCCGTTTTCTACGCTGTATTTATATCGTGCAATATCCAGCATTACAAACAAATCACGTTCTCTAAACGGTTTTACCAAAAAACCATAAGGCTGGGTTTCTTTTACGGCATTTAAAATAGAATGATTGGTATTGGCAGAGATGTATAAAAAAGGAATTTTTTTGGTTTCCAATTCCCAGGCAAGATCAATTCCCGTAAGGTCACCTTTTAAAATAATATCGAGTAAAACCCAATTTGGTTTTTGTGCGTCAATCAAAATTCGGGCTTCTTCTACAGATGCGGCAATTCCGCAAACTTCGTAACCTGATTTTACCAGAATCATTTTTAAGTCATTTGCGACAATAAATTCATCCTCAACAATTAAAATTTTCTCCTTCATTATTTATGATTTGATTCCATTTTTCTTAAAGTTTAATATAACCGAAAGTCCGTTTTTACTTTCGACTTCAAAAGAACCATCAATTTGATTGCTTAATCCGTACATTAAATTCATACCAAGCGAGTTTCTGTTTTTTAACTCAAAATCTGGAACACCTACTCCATTATCCGAAATAATAAGCTGGTATAAATTATCCTGCTTTTCTTTCAGCAAAATTTTCACTTCGCCTTTGTGTGTTTCAGGATATGCATATTTCAGGGCGTTTATGATGGCTTCATTTAAAATTAAGCCCAAAGGCATAGCCTGCGCCACATCTAAATCGACATGATCTATATCTAACAAAAAAGCAATTTTATGATCTGCATCAAAAACAGTTTTTAAATAACTTACCAGTTCAGGAATGTACCAGTGCATGTCTATCGTAGATAAATTATCATTTTGATATAGTTTTTGATGTATCAGTGACATCGCAAACATCCTGTTTTGACTGTCTTGTATGGCCAAAAGTGCATCTTTATTTTCAAGATAGGCCGACTGGGTGTTTAAAAGACTAATTACAACCTGCAAATTGTTCTTTACACGATGATGAAGCTCTTTTAGCAGCCATTCTTTATCCAAAAGTAGTTTTTTTAGGCTTATACTCTGTTCATTAATTTTTTCCTCTTTTAAAACTAAATCCTTATTTATTTCATTTTTAGAACTATAACATTTGTAGATGATAACAAAAATTAAAAAAAGTAATCCGAGTATTATTACAACATGGTATTTTGCAGTTTCCTGATAGAAATTACTTTTTTTAATGTCTTTATAATTTAAAATATCAAAAGCCAGTGAAATCTGTGTGAAATCAAAAAAGAAGAAAGCTTTATTGGGTTTTACAATTGTTTTTTGAGAGTGCTCAATTTCATGAATAAAAACCGGATCGTTTAAGGTATTGGTTTGCATAAAAAGGTTTTGATTCGTAATCCAGAACAGGATCACGAACCAAAAATGTATATGAAATTTTTTAAGGCAACTTTCTTTATACATAACCTGCAGCTCTGTTATTTAACTCATAACTTTGTTTCCACTTTGATATGATTGTTTTTTAAATAGCAAAAAATCATAAATATTCCCGGAACCAAAACAGGTATCAATCCCCATGTTTTTCCGGCAATAGCACCTAAAAAACAGCCAAGTAAAAAACCTCCGATGGTTACAAATTGCTTTTTAAAACTTAACTGACTGTTGGCGTCCTTAAATTTTGATTTTAATAAAGTACCAATATCAAGCGCTGCCTGTGTAACATTTCCGGTCATCATGGTAGTTGGGCCGTGGGTTTCTTTGCTGAAGATTTTACCAAAAGCATTTTGCAATCCCATCGCAAAGACAATTAGCATGGCTATGATATACATGGTCCATAAATTATCCATTTTTAAATAATGGAATAAAACTGCCAATAATCCGCTGAGTGTTAAAATGCAGCCTTCCCAAAACAATATTCTATATTTTAAGCTGGATTTTGCAGCAATATAACCGCCAATTATTACTGAAATAATGAATATTGGAAACGTTAATAATTTTATCCAGGCATAAACATCATTTCCGTTAATGACCTGATACGCAAAAACAATAAAGTTTCCCGTTACGTGGGCAGAAAACAAAGTGTCTGCCGCAACAAAAGTCAGCGTATCACAAAAACCGGCTATTGTAGTAAGCAGTAATGTGATGTACCAAATGCTTTTAGGCTGTTCCATACTATTTATTTTAATATTTATCTTAAATGAGAGCGTAACATCCACGCCATTTTTTCATGCGTTTCCATCAAACCTGTAATATAATCGCTTGTTCCTAAGTCCTGATATTCATTGGCATAAACAGTAATATTTTCACGTAAGTGTATAATAATACTTTCATGATCTATTAAAAGCTCTTTGATGAATCCTTTACTGTCGTTATTTTCTTTTGTTTGTTCGGTAAGATGTGTCAATTCCAGAAATTCTTTTAATGTCGCCGGTGCATAATGACCTAACATTCTGATTCTTTCTGCAACGCCATCGATTATTTCATCAATCTGATTGTATTGTTCTTCAAAAAACAAATGTTTGTTATAGAAATCATCACCTTCAACATTCCAATGTGCTTTTCTGGTTTTGGTGTATAAAATAAATTCATCGGCCAAAATCTGACATAATGAATGTGCTATTTTTGATAAATTTTCCTGCTTGATTCCGATTTGAGTTTGCATGATTTTAATTGGTTTTATAGTAAATTTAAAATATAATGATCTAAAGAATAAGTACCTGCGCCCAATGCTAATAAAAACAGCAAAGTGACGGTGTATATGTACGGAACATCTCTAACTTCAAGAGAATCTTTTCTGTGAACGACAAAATATCCAACTGCTGTAACACCAATTGTGGGCAAAATGAACAATCTTGTCCCTAAGCCAAGAATGATAAAAAAGGGCACAACAGTATCTGAAAACGTGGCAACTAAACCATTTAGTTTTTCCGGTAAATGCAACGGATTGGGTACATGTTCGCGTTCTCCGTTTTCGACCCTGAATTTTTTCATTCCGTGAACCCTGAACAATTCAACAGCAATTAAAATTCTAAAAACCAATAAAGCAATGTTGTTGATGTCGCTTCCAACATCTGAATAAAGTAGTAATTTAATTATTTCCATTTTTAATGTATTAAAAAGCAAAACATGAGCAGCCTAATGCGCCCCAAAAAGCGTTGTAATTATTGACCGGAACTGTACTCAGTCGTGCAGCATTATGATCGTGGGCATGAATATCACAGCTTCCGGAACAGCAATGAATTTGTGCAGCATTATTTACAGTTGAATTTGATTTTTTCAGTTTTAAATCAATGGCATTTTTGTTGTGCGATTCGGCGTGATAATAACCGTTGTAAATATTGGTTGGCGACCAGTCCGGAAGTATCGGAATTGATGGCGGTGAAAACGAAGAGAAATCTCCTTTTGCATACACAATTTTTCCGTCAACAACTGTAAGAACCGATTCTATATTTTTAATGTTTTCATCGTCGACTGTAAAATAATCGCGGTCCAAAACCACAAGATCTGCCAGCATTCCGGTTTCAATATTTCCTTTTTTATTTTGTTCCTGCGAAAACCAGGCGCTTCCCTGTGTATAAAGCTGTAACGCAATTTCGCGGCTCAAACGGCTTTCATTATACAATTGCAAACCACCAACGGTTTTACCAACTGTAAGCCAATACATTGAAACCCACGGATTGTAACTGCTTACTCTTGTTGCATCTGAACCTCCGCCAACCGGAATTTCCATTTCAAGCATTTTCTTGATTGGTGGTGTGTTTTCGGCAGCTTTTGCGCCGTAACGATCTGTAAAATATTCGCCCTGATACGCCATTCGGCTTTGAATTGCGATTCCGCCGCCCAAAGCTTTTACTCTTTCGATATTGCGTTCGTCGATCGTTTCGGCATGATCAAATATCCATGGCAAATTATTAAACGGGATTTCTTTGTTTACTTTTTCGAAAACATTCAAAAATCGGGTAATACTTTCATTATAAGTTGCATGAAGTCTGAAAGGCCAGCGATTTGCGACCAATAACCGAATTACTTTTTCTAATTCTGCTTCCATATTTTCCGGAAGATCGGGTCTTGGCTGCAGAAAATCTTCAAAATCTGCTGCCGAAAAAACCAGCATTTCCCCCGCTCCGTTATGGCGGTACATATCATCGCCCTGATATAATTTTACTTCCTGAATCCATTCATCAAAATCTTCAAACTCTTGTTTTGGGCGTTGCGTAAATAAATTATAGGCAATACGAACGGTTAGTTCTTTCTTTTCATTTAATTCATTGACAACTTTATAATCGTCCGGAAAATTCTGAAATCCACCTCCGGCATCAATAACACTTGTGATTCCGAAACGGTTTAATTCTTTCATAAAATGACGGGTCGAATTAAGCTGATGTTCGTACGAAAGTTTTGGGCCTTTTGCCAGAGTCGAATACAAAATCATGGCATTTGGCGAAGCAATTATCAAACCTGTTGGTTCTCCGTTTGCATCTTTTTGGATCACTCCTCCAGCAGGCGCCGGAGTATCTTTGGTAAAACCAATTACTTTTAATGCCGCGCGATTCATAAAGGCACGATCGTATAAATGCAATATAAAAACGGGTGTTTCGGGAGCAATTGCATTAATTTCCTCAAGGGTTGGCATGCGTCTTTCGGCAAACTGAAATTCAGACCAGCCTCCTACTACACGCACCCATTGCGGCGATGGCGTTCTGTCAACCTGTTCTTTCAACATTCGCATTGCATCTGCTAACGACGGAACTCCATCCCAACGCAATTCAAGGTTATAATTTAATCCGCCGCGAATCAAATGAATATGGGAATCATTTAGTCCGGGAACGACTCTTTTTGATGCAAATCGATCAATTTTGTCGACGCATCACTATATTCTACAATTTCGCTATCGCTGCCAACTGCAATAAATTTTCCGTCTTTAATAGCGACCGCTGTTGCGTTTTTATAATTGGTGTTGAAGGAATGTATTTTTCCGTTGAATAAAATTGTATCTGCTTTCATATTCAAATCCTTTTTTGATTTTTATTTCCGTCAACACTCTATTCAATAAAGATACCTAAAGTTTTAAACGGTTATAATACAAGCTCTTTACCATTTTTTCTTTAATTGAAATTTACGATATATCGCTAATTTATGATGTGTTTATTATATTCAGTAATTGTTGCTTAATATTGTGCTTTGTTTTTCTTTACCGTTATATAAATTTTCAATTGCAATAAATCAATCTTAAAGCTTTTATTAATTCAAAATTTGATTGGCTTTTTTACTAATCATGCACTTTTTTAGTTTTGAAATATTTAAAAGATAATTATGGTCAAATTCTTGTTTTCAAAAGGATATTAATCAAAAAATGACATAGCTTTGCTATCCTGTAGTAAGATTTATATCTTCTGACAAGCAAATTTATTAGCCTCAGCAACTATTTATGCAGTAGTAAATTAAAACTGATTACAGCATTCAACTATACTCTTTATGTATCATTTACTTAAAAACTGTTTTTTAATTTTTCTTTTTCAATTGAGTTTTACTGCCTTGTCGCAACCCTTATTAAAACAAGAAAGTGATAAAATAAAAGCTGAATTAAAAACAAAACTAAATGATACCGCACGTGTTTTAAAACTACAAAAACTGAGTTTATACTATGTTACAAAAGTTGGTGAAGAAAAAGCCGATATGGACAGCAGTTATGTTTTTGCCAAACAAGCTGAATTAATCAGTGACAAAATCAGGTTTTATAGGGGGAAATGGATGAGTCATATTTTATACTCACAAATATATCGCGAAGGCGGAAATCCTTTTAAAGGCAAAAGAGAACTTAAGAAGGTTTTTGAAATTGCGAGAAAAAACAATACTTCCTGGCTCGAAGGCGAAGCTTACCGGGAACTGACCAATTATTATAGTCTTGACAGCGAGATTGGCGAACGAATAAAAGTGGTTGAAAAGGCTTATCAGGCTTTTCAAAAAGGCGGTTCTAAACAACAAATTGCGGATATTTTACTTTATTATGGCGGTCATTATTTTTTTATGGGAGATTTTAAAGCGGCTCTTCAAAAATTTAATGAAGCCAAGGTTATATATGAAACCATTGGCGATACTAGAAATCAGAATTTATACAGTCATCTGGCCGAAACGTATTCGAAACTGGGTTTGTATACCGAAGCTGTAAAATTTGGACTGATCTCTATAGAAATTGGGGAAAAAAATAAGGATGTCTATTATATGACAGAAGATTATACCAATCTGGCGCTTACGTATTATAAAATGGAAAATTATGAACTGGCGTTAAAATACCACCAAAAATCTTTTGATGGCAGTTTAAAGCTGTATTCTGAATTTTTACCTTTTTACAACGCGAGCTATATTATTAAAGATTTACTGAAACTTGGAAGGAAAAAAGAAGCCAAACAATTTTTAGACACAAAGGTTAAAGATTTAAAGGTAACCGATGCGAGGGATTTAATCTGGCTTCAAATATGTTATATTGCTGTTTATGATGATTTGGGCTGGTATAAACTGGCCGATAAATATTGTAATAAACTAATAGAACTTCAAAAAGAGAATAAAACGCTTTTACCCGTAATTTCGAATCTTGAAATTAATAACAACATTGTAAATCACTTATTTAAAACTAAAAATTATCAACTGGCGGCAGAATATCTGGATCGCAATAAAAAATTGGGTGCTTCTATCAAAGACATTAATATGATAATTAACAGTCATATGATGGCTTTCAAGTTAGATTCGGCATCCGGGGATTATATTTCGGCAATAGCCAATCTTAAAAAATATCAAAAAGCAAAAGACAGTATTTTTAATGATGTAAAGTTTTATCAGATTTCAGATTTGCAGATAAAATACGAAACGGCAAAAAAGGATAAAAACATTCAATTATTAACGAATGAAAGTGAACTTCAAAAAGTTAAAATAAAAAATGACAAAGTAGTAAAACTTATTGCGGGTTTAGTTTTAATTTTAGTACTTATTATTACGGCATTGATTTTTAGAAGTTATAAAAACAAAAAAGAGACTAATAAACAGCTCCAGATCAGTAAAAGCAGAATTGAAAAGAAAAATAAAATCCTGCAGAATGTTGTAAAGGAAAAAGAATGGCTTTTGAAAGAAGTGCATCATCGTGTAAAAAATAATCTGCAGGTTGTGATGAGTTTATTAAACACACAATCTGTTTATTTAAAAGAAGAATCGGCTGTAAATGCGATAAAAGACAGCCAGAACAGAATCAATTCGATGTCGCTGATTCACCAGCGATTGTATCAGTCAGAAGGGCTTTCGTGCATTAAAATGCCGGAATATATTAAGGAACTTATCAGCTATTTAAAAGACAGTTACAACACAAATTACAGTTTTGTAGTTGATGTTGAATATATTGAAATGCATGTTGCGCAGGCGATTCCGATTGGTTTAATTTTAAATGAAGCCATTACAAATGCCATAAAATATGCTTTTACAGATGAGAAAAAAGGAAAAATTACCATCTCGCTAAAACATTTTCAGGGTGATTCATTTTTACTTGAAATTGCCGATAATGGCGTTGGGATTGAAGGAGAAATTGATATTGAAAAATACGATTCGTTTGGTATGAAACTAATGGAAGGACTTAGTAAAGATTTAAACGGAAAGTTCAGTATTACAAGTTCAAACGGATTAAAAGTGTCTGTGATTTTTGTTTACGATTATGCTTTTACGGTCAAATAAAATTAAAATATCCAATATAAATTTAACTAAATCATTACTATGGAAAATCAGGGTAAAATTAGAAAAGTAGCCATTGTGGGTTATAACCGAATTCCTTTTGCAAGGGCAAATACTTTTTATTCAGACGTTAGTAATTTACAAATGATGACGGCAACGCTTGATGGTCTTGTGGCAAAATACAACCTGAAAGGCGAATTACTTGGAGAAGTTGCTGGCGGTGCTGTAATTAAACACACAATGGATAATAATTTGATTAGAGAGTGTGTTATGAAAACGGCTCTTGATCCTGCTACTCCTGCCTGCGATTTACAACAAGCCTGTGATACCGGTATTGAAAGTGCTATTTATATTGCCAATAAAATTGCTTTGGGCCAAATTGATTCGGGAATTGCGTGCGGTGTCGATTCTATTAGTGATATGCCTATTGCTGTGAGCGAAAAGCTGAGAAAGATATTGCTGGATGCCAGAAAAGCAAAATCGCTGGGAGAAAAAATAAACATATTTTTAAAATTGAGGCCAAAAGATTTAACTCCGCTAGTTCCCAGAAATGAAGAAGCTCAAACCGGACTTTCGATGGGCGGACATACTGAAATTACGGCTAAATATTATCAGATTCCGAGAGAAGATCAGGATAAACTGGCGCTTCAAAGTCATTTGAATATGGCAAAAGCATACGACGAAGGTTTTTTTGATGATATGATTACGCCTTTTAACGGACTTGAAAGAGATAATAATCTTAGAAAAGACAGTACGCTTGAAAAACTGGCAAAACTTTCTCCGGCTTTTGATAAAGTAAACGGAACGCTTACAGCAGGAAACTCTACTCCGCTTACTGATGGCGCTTCGAGTATTCTTTTGGCCAGCGAAGAATGGGCAAAAGAGCATAATTTGCCAATTCTTGCTTACATCACACATGCCGAAGTTGCCGCCATTGAATATGTAAAAAACCAACAGAATTTATTGCTTGCGCCGGTATTTGCAGCGACAAGAATGCTTGAAAAAGCAAACTTAACATTGCAGGATTTTGATTTTTATGAAATTCACGAAGCATTTGCAGCTCAGGTTTTGGCTACTTTAAAAATTTGGGAAAGCCCGGAACTTACCACAGCATTGGGATTAAAGAAAAATCTTGGCGCTATCGACAGAAGTAAACTAAATGTAAAAGGAAGCAGTCTGGCAGCCGCACATCCGTTTGCAGCTACAGGCGGAAGAATTATTGGCGTTATGGCAAAATTGCTAAACGAAAAAGGTTCCGGAAAAGGTTTTATTTCTATTTGCGCCGCAGGTGGACAAGGGATTACTATGATTATTGAGAAATAATTATTAATGGTTAATTATTAATGATGAATTTTGAATTCGATCCTGCAAGGTTTTCAAAACCTTGTAGGTATTTCTAAGTCTTATTAAAGGTAATTATTAACTGCTATAATTCCTAAAACTTAAAATTCGATCCTATTACTTTAAAAATATACCTACAAGGTTTTGAAAACCTTGCAGGAATATAATTAGCCATTAACAATTAACAATTATTAAAACGCATATTCTTCAACGCTTGCTAAGGCTTTTGGTAAAGCACCTTCTGCAAAATCAGGAATTGCTGTTCCTTCAACACGGAAAACAGTAATATCTGTCATTCCCAAAAAGCCAAGTACGGCACGTAAATACGGTTCTGAGAAATCGTAAGCTTTGTACGGGCCATCAGAAAATATAGCTCCTGAAGCAATTGACAAATACACTTTTTTATTCGTTACCAATCCTTTTGGCGAACCATCAGCATAACTAAATGTTGCCCCTGCCCTTGCAACCTGATCAATCCATCCTTTTAAAACTGCGGGAATTCCGAAATTGTACATTGGTACCCCAATTACAATAACATCGGCTTCTAATAAATCTCTTATCGCTTCATTTGAATATTTAATAGTTTCTTGCTGTTCTGCTGTATGTGCATCTGCCGGCGTGTAAAATGCCGCCAAATCCAATCCGCTTAAATATGGTGAAGGCGCTTTAGAAAGATCAGATGTTTTTACCTGACTTTCCGGATATTCTGCTGTCAATTTTTCTAAAATGGCGTTTGACAATTTGATGCTAAACGAAGCATCTCCTTTTAAACTTGTCGTTATATTCAAAATTCTTTTGCTCATGATTATCTATTAATTTGTTTTATGATACAAACTTATATATATTTACTATCCCTTTTATAGTACTATCCTCAAGGATAGCGCTATCCTTGAGGATAGTAACACAATTGGTATGATAAAAAACGACGAAATAAAAGAATTTGCCCATAGACCACAAGAATACATGGCCGCATTATTGCCGGTAAGGGATGCTTTAGAAGTTTTAAACGGAAGATGGAAATTGCCGATTTTAATTGCTTTATCTGACAGACCAAAACGATTTAAGGAGATTTCGAAAGACATTAACGGAATTACCGATAAAATGCTTTCGAAAGAACTTAAAGATCTGGAAATAAATAAATTGGTAACAAGAACGGTTTATGATACGTTTCCGCCAACAGTTGAATACGCGCGAACGGAACACAGCCAATCACTTACCCATGTAATTATGGCATTGAAAGATTGGGGCACATTACATCGCAAGGAAATTATTGGGAAATAATTAAAAATTGAGAATTAAAAATCTTTCTCATAACTATCTCAAAAAAAGCGTTTCACTTCATATTTTTTCACGCAGATTTTAAAAAGATTTTAGCAGATGCACGCAGATGATTATCCAAATTTAAATCTGTTCAAATCTGCCAAATCTGCGTGAAATAAAATCTAAAATCTTTTCTTAATGCGAAAATCCGAATGAAATACTAAGGATAATTATTCCGATGACAATCGCAGTAATAGCAACATAGAGATAATCTTTCTCTAAAAGAAAAGAAAACAGCGAAAGCAAAACACGAAATACCGGCGTAAGAAATAACAATATTACTCCAAAAAAGATAATCGATTCTCCACTTCCGTGAATGACGCCGTTGTAAACATTGGCAAATACTTCAAAAATATTTCTGTCGTTTTCTTTAAATACCGAATAATCTTCGATGTCGCTGCCGTGGTGCATCAAATAAACAATTCCGCCAATAAAAGCTACTGATAATGAAATCCATACACCGTAGCGCAATAAATTACCTATAATGGTTTGAAAATCTTTTTCTCCAAATTTTTCCTGTGTCATAGTTTTAGATTTTTCCATTAAGTCCGTTATAAATCATGTTTACTGCCAATACAAATATCAGGCACGCAAAAAAGATGCGGAGTTTTTTAGGGTTTGTTCTCACCAATATTTTTGCTCCGGCCATTGCGCCAAATAATACCCCAATTACAACAGGCATGCATATTCCGGGTTCTATATAGCCTTTTTGAATATAGATTACAGAACTCGCCATTGCGGTAACGCCCATCATAAAATTGCTGGTTGTGGTAGAAACCTTAAACGGAATTCGCATAATATTGTCCATCGCAATAACTTTAAAAGCTCCTGAACCTATACCCAGTAAACCAGACATCATTCCAGCAAGTCCCATCATGCTAAAACCGCCAATTACATTTTTGGTTCCGTAATGTACAACTTGTCCGTCGTGCGTAGGATATGTTCCCTGCAAATGAAGTTTTTTTGCTAAAGGACTTGATTCTAAAACAATATGTTCTTCTTTTTTTCTTAAGGAATTAATAGCCGAGAAAATTAAAGTCAATCCGAATAAAACGGCTATGAAAGAAGTTGGTGCAATAGCAGAAAGTAATGCCCCGCCAACTGCGCCAATTGTAGTGGCGATTTCGAGAAAAATTCCCAAACGCATATTCGTTATTCCTTCTTTTACATATGCCGCCGCAGATCCTGAAGAAGTTGCAATGACCGAAACTAAAGCCGCTCCAATGGCGTAATGAATATCGACGCCCAGCACAACAGTTAAAAGTGGTATTATAATTATTCCGCCGCCCAGTCCTGATAATGAACCAATAAAACCGGCTAAAAAAGCACCCAGAATCATAATCAGGGTAAATGTAAGTACTGTCATGTGGTATATTATTTGGCTACTAATTTACGAATACATATTGGCTATTGCAGTACTATACTTTTCAATATTATAATAAAAAGCTCACATTTATTTTAAACTGCTTGTTTTTCAACTAAATAAGTACAACTTAAAAATGCCTTAAAAATTTTAAAAAATGTAAAAAATAGCCATTTGATTACGAAAAAAATGATTTGATGATATAATTTATTAAAAATGAAATAAATACTGCATTTTAAGTTTACAAATGCAGAGAATCCGATTTAAAAAATAATTAGCAAAAATGACACTGTTTTAATTGTTTTACACTAATTTTAAGCCGCAAAAAAAAGTTGCGTTATTCTTATAAACCCCAAATTTACAAGACTTTAACTGTAATGTTTTTATTATTGATTTATAAAACTAAAATGTATGGTACTTTGTTTTAAAAGGCTTTATTTATTGTTGTTTTTATTTGTATCAATTGGTTTGCAGGCGCAAACGGAAAGTACAAAACTGCTTATTTCTTCTTCAATTCACAATTCACATGCTTCTCTCATTTTTAATGCTGTTGTAAGCAATTCTGTCAAGAACTTTTTGCTTGCAAGTAATGAAATACAGGATACACAATTGTTTATTATCGTTACTTTTTTGTCACTTTTGATCTTGATTTCGGGGCTTTTATTTCAAACTTACAGAAGTTTAAGCGCACAACGTTTATTAAACAGCAAACAAGAAGAAATCAATTCTCAAAGAATAGACAGTTTGCTAAAAGAACAGGAATTAAATTTGATTAAAGCCTGGATTAATGGCCAGGAAAAAGAACGTGAGCATATTTCGCAGGAAATATACAATACGATCGGCAAAAATTTGGCTGCTGTAAAACTCCAGCTAAATCATCTGAATAATAGTAATTTAAAAAACATTACGAAGATTAATCTGCAACTGGAAGAAACTTACAAACTAGTACGAAACTTATCTAATTCTTTGGTTCCCAAGAAATTTAGTCCTGACAAGTTTTGCGAAGTTTTAGAAACATATATCATCAATTTAAGTGCGGCGAGCCAATTAAAAATATCGTTTCTTACTTTTCCGAAAAAAGACATTAATACTATTAATGAACTTATTCAAATGGAAGTTTTTAAAATAGTTCACGAGCTTTTAAACCATACAATAAAATATGCAAAAGCTTCACAAATCGAAATTCAGCTAAATCTTGTAGACAATAGTCTAAGCCTTTTATTTAAAGATAATGGAACTGAATTTCATACTAAAAATTATATTCTGGGATTTGGTTATATTAATTTAGAAACCCGAATTCATAATTTAAAAGGTTCGTTTTTAATAGAATCTAAGCCCAAATCAGGAACTGTTATTGAAATAGAAATTCCGACTTTAACTGAAACATCAAATTCAAAAAACAAATTTAAAACCGTAAAAGGTATCAATTTAAAGAACCAGCTGGATGAATTGAATAGCAGGCTTTAAATAAGACTATAATATTACTTAATAAGATGCACTTCATATATTTTTGAAGTGCATTTTTTTTATAACAACCTGTAAATTATGAAATTATGAAGCATTTTTGTGTAAATATTTAAAAATCATAGCGGTTAAATTTGTAATATTAATTATTTAAACCTTATTATTATGAATACTTCAAATCACAGAACCAGCAGCACTACAGGTGCAAAAATGTCGGACAAAAAATCTGATATGAAATCTACTACTTCGAAAAGCAATGCGAAGTCTGCAACAGACAAAAAAGCGAATTCTAAAAAAATTAATTTCATAAAAATAGTATTATGGAAATAGAAAAAAGAGAAGATTACGGTCGTCGCGACCGTAATTTTCATAATTCAGAGAATGTTACGATTAGCGCCAGAGAACAAAGCATACAAGAGTTAGGATATTGGGACTTGGAAGATGATTTGAGTATTTATAGCCAAACAGACAGCCATCACCCAAGATTTGCTAAAAACCCTGATGAAGAAGAAAAAATCATCAATCAGGACGATGCTATTACGAATGATGAAAATCAGGAAGAAGCTGACCAAAAGCTTGAGGATTATTATGATGAAGAAGAAAATGATATTTATGAAGAAGAGGAAGAAGAAGACTTGTTTAGAGATGCAGATTTATCAGGAAATGGCAAATTTAGAGTTGAATAAAACTTTACTTCAAAAAACATAAAAAAACCGTTAGCAAAAACTAACGGTTTTTTGTTTTTATACAACTTCTTAAAGCTGAGTCTCCTCATAGACCAAATTTGCGACTGCATCTACGGCTTGTGCGATAATTTGTTCCGGATTTCCATCGAATTTAAATCTTTTTGCTATTTCTTTATCCGGAAAAATAATATGTACAAAAATAGTTCCAACGGGTTTTGAAGGAGTTTCGCTTCCTCCTGGACTTGCTAATCCTGTTAAGGCCACACAAATATCCGAAGTAACAAAACGATGGAAATTCTGCGCCATTAATTTTGTTACAATGGCAGATTCCGCCGTGTGTTGTTCAATAGTTCCTTTTGGTATCAAAAGTAAATCTTCTTTCATCGATACATGATAACAAACCAGACCTCCAATTAAGATTTGTCCTGAATTAATAACGGTAGAAAATTCATTACACAGTTTTCCTGCCGATGCGCTTTCTACAAAACTTATCGTCCATTTTTTCTCTATTAGTGCCTGGCAGCACTGTATTACTTTTTCACTTGGCATATTATTGAGTCATTTAAAAGTTATTACATGTCAAAATAATTTAGTTTCAGTTTACTGTAATTTACAAATTCGCTTCTCTTTCCCAAAAACGGTGGTTGGCCAATGCATTAATAAAAGAAGCCGATAGATATTCATCGCCTATTTGATCGCTTACCAAAATACCAACATCTCTAATAGGTTTTTCTGAATTATTATTATTAACAAACGGAAGTATCTCTATTCCCTGACCTTCGGCGGCAATAAACTTGCAATGTTTGTAAGCATCGGTAAGAAATTCTTTGACATCGCCATTGTTTTTTAGATCCAGAATTCCTTTTCCGGCAGGTACAAACACGGCATCAAAAAGTACAGAAGCTGCCGTTAGGTAACTTTGATCAACCGGAATTTCCGAATCATCTTCAGAAACTATGGATCCTAAATGCGGCGCTATAATTTTTACAACCGCCCCGGCCTTTTTTAAAGCTGCTTTCATATTGTTTACTGATGCCGCATTTACGCCATCTGCACATAAAAAAGCGATTTGTCTTGTTACAATAGAATCTTTACCGGTTTCACTTTTTAAAATACTTAAGGAATCTGAAGTTTCTGTTGGTCTTTTTACAAAAGTCGGCTCGTGTTTATTAGGATCGGCATCTGCTCCTACTCCATGATTAATAGGTTTTTCGAGTTCTTTTGGTACTTTTAAACCTAAACATTTCGATACTTTGCTTACCAAAATAGGATCTACTCTTGATAATAAACCAAGCATTCTTTCTCTAATGACTACTGTTTCTACTTTTCCTAATTCAAAAGTCAAAGCTTTAATAATATGTTCTTGTTCTGTATCGGTCTGGCTTTGGTAAAAAAGCGTTGCCTGGCTAAAATGATCTGAAAAACTGGCACTTCTGTCGCGAACTTTATGCGCATCGATTCGCTCATTAAAACTTGCAAATCCTCCTTCGTCTATTTTTGCCTGAAACGGACATCCGCCTCCTAATGAATTTGGGTGATAACTCACTCTGCCCGTTGCAATTTGCTGACGCATATGTCCGTCACGCTGATTATTATGCATTGGTGCAATGGTGCGGTTAATGGGAATTTCATGAAAATTAGGGCTTCCCAATCTTGATAATTGTGTATCAGTATAAGAAAATAAACGTCCCTGTAATAAAGGATCATTTGTAAAATCAATTCCGGGAACAACATGTCCGGGATGAAAAGCGACCTGTTCTGTCTCTGCAAAGAAATTATCAGGATTTTTATTTAATGTCATCTTACCAATAATCGTTACCGGAACAAGTTCTTCGGGAACTAATTTTGTTGGATCGAGTAAATCAAAATCAAAAATATGTTCGTCTTTTTCGGGAATAATCTGCACTCCTAATTCCCATTCTGGGAAATTACCAGATTCTATGGCTTCCCATAAATCCTGTTTATGAAAATCAGAGTTTTTACCGGATATTTTTTGTGCTTCATCCCATAAAACACTATGGGTTCCTAATTTTGGTTTCCAATGAAATTTTACAAAATGAGATTCGTTTTTATCATTTATAAATCTAAAAGTATGCACACCAAAACCTTCCATCATTCGCAGGCTTCTTGGTATTGCGCGATCGCTCATTACCCACATAATCATGTGCATGGATTCTGGCATTAGCGAAATAAAATCCCAAAAAGTATCGTGTGCAGAAGCTGCCTGCGGAATTTCGTTATGCGGTTCGGGTTTTACGGCATGTATTAAATCAGGAAATTTCATGGCATCCTGAATAAAAAATACAGGCATATTGTTTCCTACCAAATCAAAAATTCCTTCCTGTGTATAAAATTTTACGGCAAATCCGCGTACATCACGCGCCAAATCTGTAGAACCTCTTGAACCCGCTACTGTAGAAAATCGAACAAAAACCGGTGTTTTAATACTCGTATCGTTTAAAAAACCCGCCTTAGTATATTTGTCTAATGGTTTGTAAAGTTCAAAATAACCGTGTGCTGCAGAACCTCTGGCATGTACAATACGTTCCGGAATGCGTTCATGGTCAAAATTGGTAATTTTTTCTCTTAGAATAAAATCTTCTAATAAGGATGGGCCTCTTTCGCCGGCTTTTGCAGAATTATTATTGTCGTTTATTTTAACCCCTTGATTTGTGGTAAGAAACTGATTTTCGGCATTTGATTTATTGATATCCAGATCTCTTTCTTTATCATTTGAATGATCATGGTTTGGCGTGGAATTTTTCATTTTTTATGGGTTTTATATTTTTAAGTAGTATCGTGATTTGATCTGAATTCATTTGGCCAAAATGACAGTTGATCGTTCAACAAAAGTAATTTACAAACAAAACCAAGCCATTACATGATTGTTTACAAAGCTTACAATATTTAAACATTTGATAATCAAACAATAATTTCCATTGTTGCCTATAAAGTAATGAATGGAAATAAATTAAGATCAACTGTTAATTATGAAAATACAATTGATTTTTCTGTAATAAGTTAAAGTAATTTCAATAGTAGCTTTGTAAAGAACATTTTTACAGACCTGAAACATTCTGCACTGAATATGAGAAATCTTTATCAATTAAAACAATTTCAAATTTTACTTGCTATGAAAAATGAAAACAATAAAAATTACGGGCAAGTTGAACGTAATTTTCACCACGACGATACTATTACAGAAACACACAATGATGCTTCGGTAAAAGATTTATTTGATAACGATAAACATAAATATCAGGAAGATGATCTTCAATATAAAGATGAAGAGCTGCATGATGTAAATCATGAAACAAATGATTTTAACCGAAATGAAAATATTCCGAATGAGGAACGTGTGATTGATGAAGACGACTTGTCTACAAACGATAATCCTGAACGCAACGAAGAAAATCTGGATCAGGAAATTGAGAAAGATGGAGATCTTGACAATAACGATGATGAGAAACTGGAAGAAAATGATGAACATTTTCACGAAAATCATCCGCGCGAATGACATAATGCCCAAAAAATTGTAAACCGAAAGCCGTTATATTTAAATATGTAACGGCTTTTTGGTATGCGAAATTCTGTAAAATTAACAGAAAACTATATAAAGGCAAAAAATCAGACGAATCGTATCTTTAAAAGATTGATTTCATAGAATTTAATCTAAAAACGTATAAAAATGGATATTGCAACTCAAATTGTCTGGCTTTTTATTCTTGCCATTCCCATATCCTGCATTGCATGGACTGTAACTCATGAAGAAATTTTTAAGGAACCTCGGGAATGGTGTGTAAAACGTTCTCAAAATGGGCGAACAATCTTAACCAGAAAAGCCTTTTATCTGTTTACCTGTGAATATTGTTTTAGTCATTATGTCACTATATTTTTTATTGCTTTATGTGATTACAAACTTTTAATAGATGATTGGCGCGGCTATATTATTGCAGGTTTTGCATTGGTTTTTGTTGCCAATGTTTATATGAGTCTTTTTGGTTTATTGAGACAAGCCATTAAGAAAGAAAAAGTCGAAATCAAAAAAATAGAAACGTCGGAAGAAGAACATAAAATCCTTTTTTAAAGGTATAAAAATGGGAATTATATAACGATCTGAAAAAATTATGTAAACCTGAAGTTATTGCCACTTATATTTTTGTTTTAATCCTTAAGAATAAACCCATAAAAATCAAACAAAATGAAACATTTAAACTTAAAACTTATCTTTTTTATTATTGCTATTTCGTTTCTAAACATCTATTGCAGCGGTTATTGTGACGACGAAGATCTAAGAAGGGACCAAAACCAAAACAAAAACAAAAAAGAAGCGGCAGTAATAAAACATCAGGATTCTTTAAACATGGATATTGATTAAACAAAAAGCCTGTAAATATTTACAGGCTTTTTCATCTTCAGTTTTTCATTATGGTTTCTTTTTTGTATCAGTTCCTGTTCCTACGCCGCCATCACTTCCTGAACCGGTTCCGTATCCGGGTTTTGTAGTATCTCTGGGTATTGTAGAATTGGGAGTAGAAGGACTTGTTGTTTTAGACTTATCTGTATGCTGTTTATGGGCAGGATCGTTTTTATAAGTCGTTGTACTCTTTTTGTTCGTCTTTTGTACGGTAGTAGTATCTGTCGTACTTTTAGATTGCTTTTTTTCTGGGTATCTTGTGCCATAGCTGCACTTCCTAGAAACATAATCATTGCACATGTTAAAAATAAATTTTTCATAATATTGATTTTTACAATTAATAATTTGATTATAAACTATTTATATTTTATAATTAAACTTACATGTACAAATTTTATAAAGAATTACAACTCCTGCTTATATTTTAAAGTTTTCATTTTTATAAGATTTCCACTTCATGCATTCCTTTTTTAATTGTAAAAGGATTCATACCTTTATCATATTAATACATATGTTTTTATGAATATTCCTGATAATACACGCCCAAAAAAACAACTCAGGATTTTCCCGTAGTTGGTATAGGAGCCTCAGCCGGAGGTTTGGATACCTTTAAAAAAGTACTTAAAACCATACCCGAAAATTCCGGAATGGCTTATGTTATCGTACAGCATTTATCATCGGATTATCCTAGTAATTTAACCGAAATATTAGCCCAGCATTCTAAAATACCAGTTCATGAGATCGTTAATGATATTAATTTGGCTCCGAATCATATTTATATTATTCCGGAGAACAATAATTTAATTGCCGAAGACGGAGTTTTAAAACTCTACAAAAGAACACGCAGTGATAAAACAAATAAAAGCATTGATATCTTTTTTGAATCGCTTGCTCAGGTACATAAAAGTTTTGCCATTGGGGTAATACTTTCCGGAACCGCTTTTGACGGTACGATTGGGTTAAAAAAATTAAAGAATTTGGCGGAGTAACAATTGCGCAGGAGCCAGAAACAGCTGCTTTTAAGGGAATGCCGCAAAGTGCCATAGATGCCGATGTGATCGATTACATATTGGATCCTGAACAAATTGCATCCAGATTAATCGAAATTCGCAAAAGTTATATTACCAATCATGCTTACAGCGAAGAGGAACATATTCCGAAAGAGGAAGAAGACATTCTCAATCAAATTATAAATCTGGTTTTTTTAAGAACCGGAAATAATTTTCGTCATTACAAACAGCCTACCATAAGAAGGCGTATTGCCCGCAGAATGGTTATTTTAAGAAGAGAAACTATACAGGATTATTACAATATTCTTCGAAATGATAAAAACGAACAAGATGCGCTTTTTAACGATTTTTTGATTCCGGTTACGTATTTTTTCAGAGACGAAAAATACTTTGAAACCTTGCCTACTCTGGTTTTTCCACAGCTAATCAATAATATCGTAAATAATAATTTAAGAATTTGGGTAGCAGGCTGTGCATCTGGTGAAGAAGCGTATTCATTGGCAATCTGTCTTCATGAATACTTATCTCAAAAAAACCTTAAAGAAGTCAGAGTTCAGATTTTTGCTTCGGATATTTCCGAAAAATGCATTGCAAAAGCCAGAGCGGCCTTATATACGCCCCAGGATGTACAGCAAATTTCTGAAACGAGACTGCACAATTATTTTACAAAAAGAGATGGGCATTATCATATCAATAAGGTAATTCGTGATATGTGCATTTTTGCTGTTCACAATTTTATAAAAGATCCGCCTTTTGCCAGGATCGATTTGGTTTCATGCCGAAATGTTTTAATCTATTTTGATCCGTTTTTACAAAATAAAGTATTGAGTTCTTTTCATTATTCCTTAAAGGAAAAAGGTTTTTTATTTCTTGGAAAATCAGAGACAGCAAACAATGCTGCAAATTTATTTGAAAATGTAGGCAAACATGAAAAAATATACACACGTAAATTTGCTCCGGGACGTTATGTACCCGAAGTATTTAAGCCTGCACATATTACTGCGCGCGAAAAAACGACAAACCACGACGTAAAAAATGTCCCGGAAACTGATTTTAAAAAAATAACTTCAGATATTTTATTTTCAAAATACACGCCCGCAAGTGTTATCATCAACGAGCATTCAGAAATTGTTCATTTTCATGGAGATACAAGTCCGTTTTTATTGCCTTCTCCGGGTAAACCGAATTTTAATATTCTAAAAATGGCACGTGAAGGCATTAGTTTTGAACTTCGTAATGCACTTTTGAAAGTAAAAAAAGAAAAGGAAAACCTCATAAAAGAAAATATCAAAGTTAAGGATCAGGATTATCTGGCTTCTTTTGAGATACTTACGCTTCCTTATGATGATTTGCATTTGATGGTTCTTTTTCATAAAAAACCTGTTCCGGAAATTGACAATGATGCAAAATTAAG
This sequence comes from Flavobacterium sp. AC274, assembly GCF_979258275.1. Taxonomy (NCBI): domain Bacteria; kingdom Pseudomonadati; phylum Bacteroidota; class Flavobacteriia; order Flavobacteriales; family Flavobacteriaceae; genus Flavobacterium; species Flavobacterium sp. AC274. Next base: position 3,927,371 of record NZ_OZ409852.1, read on the forward strand.
TTCAAGTACATCTGATAAGCAACGAATTAAGGAACTGGAAAAAGAGCTTAATCAGATGCGCGAAGACATTAAACGCGTTACCGAAGAACAACAGACTGCTTTTGAAGAACTGCAGACTACAAACGAAGAATTATTAAGCAGTACCGAAGAACTTCAGGCGATGAATGAAGAACTGGAGACTTCTACAGAAGAACTTCAGTCGAATAATGAAGAATTAATGTGTGTAAATGATGAACTTATGGATCGTCAGGAACAGCTTATTTCGACACGCAATTATTCTGAATCGATTGTAAAAACAATTCGCGAGCCTTTGCTTATTATCGATAAGGATTTTATTATAAAAAGTGCCAATCCTGCCTTTTACAAATATTTTCAAACTACAGAAGCAGAAACTGAAGAGCATTCCTTTTTTGAAATTGGCGACTGTCAATGGGATATCCCTGAATTTAAAGAACAAATCTTTAAAATGCTGGGAGAAAAAAACATTCTTGAAGATTTTAAAGTTGACACCTTTTGTTCGGGAATTGGCAAAAAAGTAATGATGGTGAATGCACGAAAAATTGCAAAATCAAAACCGGAAGGAATGATTCTTTTGGCACTCGAAGATATTACAGATTTAAGTGTCACAAATGAATTACTTAAAACTAAAAATGCAGAATTAGAAAGATATAACAAACAGTTAGAATTGTTTACCTCTTCGGCAAGTCATGATTTACAGGAGCCGTTGCGAAAAATTAATATGTTTTGCAAAAGAGTTTTTGATACGGAAAAGAACTTATCAGAAAGCGGCAGACATAATTTAGAACGCGTTTTGTTTTCGGTAAACAACATGAGTCAGTTAATTACCGATTTGATCAATTATTCGAGAATTAATTTTATCGAAAAAGAATTTAAAAAGACAGATTTGAATTTACTTTTAAAGAAAATAATCAATGATATGAAAGATGTAATTGCAGAGAAAAATGCGATTGTGATTACTGATCCTTTTCCGCAATTAACCGTTATTCCCCATCAAATACAGCAATTGTTTACCAATTTAATTTCTAATTCAATTAAATACGCAAAAGAAAATGTTGTTCCTGAAATAAAAATAAGTTCGCAACAGCCTACAAATGAAGAAATAACCGAAGTTGGAGGAAATCTGCAGACACATTATATCAAGATTTGTGTTGTGGATAACGGAATTGGTATTGCTGAAAATTATGAAACTAAAATTTTTGAACCTTTTTACAAATTGCATAATAGCGATCAATATAACGGCAGCGGTCTTGGACTAACTTTGGTACAAAAAATTGTCAACAATCATCACGGCTTTATAAAAGTTTCAAGCAAAATAAACGAAGGAACAAATATCATTATTTATCTTCCTTTCAATTAATTCAAACACTATTTTATACCATAAAAAAAGCGGTAAACATAATTTACCGCTTTTTTGTTTCTAATTTGCTACATCTTTCTGGCCTTTACTTTTGCCATATTGGGTTATAGATTCCGTTTTACTCCAATATTCGACTATAGTACGAATAACTTCTTTGAATTTTTCGTACGTATAAGGATTTACAACGTAACTTTGTGTTGGTACTGAATGTACATCAAGCACAAAACACTGATTAAATACAGTTGTAAAAAACAAACAGGGACAATTTAATTCTATACTCAGATTTTTGTACGGAATATGAGCTGTTTGTTTATCATCCATATGAAGCAGAACAATATCTGCAAAAATTAAAAATGCTGAAACATCATGTGTTGTCAGATAATTATAAGCATCATTCCCCGAATTAAAGCATAAAATTTTATTAGAAATTTCTAATTCAGAGAAAATTTGTGTAAATAATTTACGATCTCCCTGATTATTTTCTATAAGTACAATAGGTCCCTTTTGGTTCATAATAGTTCTTTTTTAGTTATAAAATAAGATCGAAAAACACATCATAATTACTGCCTTATTTATGGTGGTAAAAATGTTTAAACAAAGATTTAAAATTTTAAGAAATTTAACATTACAAAATATTTTTTAAAAATTATATAATTTTCACCGTACAGTTTATGCGAAAAATTCCTATATTTTAATGATTAAATTTATAAAATTTTTCAGGTAAATTCTCAGCAAACACAACTGTTACCCTGATAATTATATAATTAGAAAATTAAATTCTATAAAGAAAAAATAAGCTTACGTCCTTAAATTTGGAAATACTAGAAATTTTAAATCGAAAACGTCATGGTCGAAAAGAATTACGATCCGGATAATGACAATTGTCCTGAAAAAGATACAGTAGAGAATCTCTTAAAATCAAAAATAGATTCTGATAAAAACACCAAAATGGCAAAAGAATTTACACATGATAATCCAAATCGAATTTTAAAAGAAAAGAACGATTTGAAACATATAGAAAATTCAGACGATACTAAAAGATAGAAGATTTAGAAAATAAAATCTGATGGAATAACCAGTCAGACCTTTTACAAATGTTAAATTAAAAAACAAAAAATCATGGAAAATTTAAATTTCATTAATCCATTACTACACGGGATCATTCCTGAAGAATTAGAAAACAAAGCGCTAAGTTTTTCTACTAAACAATTGGTATGTGCAGGAGTAGGAACATTAATTGCCGGTGCGGTTTTAAAAAAAGCAGGCCACCAAAAAACCGGGGCAATGATCGCCGGTCTTGCTTTACCTATTTTGGCAACCGCAATTTATAAAAAAATCAAAAAATCATCTGACGAAAAAGCTGCTTCAGGATATTCTGATGCTGATAATATAAATGAACACGCATAATATAGATTTGTACTTCCGGGTTTCACTTTTGTTTTTAGTTTTTAAAATTAAATAGCAGAATGACAACTTGGAAGTACATTTTTTTAAAACAGACTTAAAAAAAACAGAGTATGAACTAATAAATACTTTATTATGTCACTTTCCAAATACAACCAAAAACGTAATTTCAAGCAAACCGAGGAACCTGAAGGCAAAATTGGCAAATCTGAAAAAGACCTCATTTTTGTGGTTCAAAAACATGCAGCTTCGCATTTGCATTATGATTTTAGGCTGGAACTGGATGGTGTTCTTAAAAGTTGGGCCGTACCAAAAGGTCCGTCTATGGATCCCGAAATAAAACGACTTGCCATGATGGTCGAGGATCATCCATATGATTATAAGGATTTTGAAGGCTCAATTCCAGAAGGAAATTACGGCGCCGGAAATGTTATTGTTTGGGATAATGGAACTTATACTACTGCAGATGAAGATGCTGTTTCGGCCAGAAAAGCATTAAAAGCCGCATTGCACAAAGGCCATTTGAGTTTTGTTTTAAAAGGAAAAAAACTCAAAGGCGAATTTTCTTTGGTAAAACTCCATGGCAAACAGGAAAATGCCTGGCTTTTGATTAAAAAAAAGGACAAATATGCCACGGAAGAAGATATTTTGAAGAAAAACAAATCAGTTCTCTCGAATCAGACTTTAGAATCGTTAGAGAAAAAAACGGAAAGTGCTTCAAAAAAAATGAAATTGAAGATGAAGATACCTCCGAAGAAACTACTCCCAGGAAAACCAAAACGATAAAAACCAAAACAGACAAAAAAGAAGATATAGGCTTTGTTTCGCCAATGCTGGCAAATATTTTTGACAAACCTTTTGATGATCCTGACTGGGTTTTTGAAAATAAATATGACGGTTACCGTACTCTCGTTACTATTACACCAAATGAAGTGCATTTGTTTAGCCGAAACGAACTTTCGTTTGATAAAAACTTCAAACCTGTTTTAAAAGAACTTGAAAAAATAAAACATGAAGTTATTCTGGATGGCGAAGTCGTCGTTGAAAATGATGCAGGAAAAGCCAGTTTTCAGCACCTTCAAAATTATCTTAAAACCGGCGAAGGAAATTTAAAATATTATGTTTTTGATATTTTAAATCTGGATGGTTTTTCTACTGTCAATTTAACGTTACTTGAACGAAAAGAGCTTTTAAAAATGTTACTGGACAAATATTCTTTTTCGAATGTTTTTTTCTCTGAACATACTATCAAAAACGGACTTAAAAGCTTAGAAATTGCCACAAAAAACAATAGCGAAGGTATAATGGCCAAGAAAGCTAATGGCACTTATTTAGTCGGGAAAAGAAGCAATAATTGGCTTAAAATAAAAATTGCACAGCAGGAAGAAGCTGTTATTATAGGAATTACTGAACCCAAAAATTCCCGCAGCTACTTTGGTGCCTTGCTTTTAGGACAATATTACGGTAAAAGACTGGAATATATTGGTAAATGCGGAACCGGATTTACTGAGGAAGTACTGAAGGATTTATACACTAAATTTAAACCCAATTTTATAAAGGAATCTCCGGTTGTACAAAAAATAAAACTTCGGGATAAGATACAATGGTTAAAACCAAAATTTGTCTGCCAGGTTAAATTTACAGAATGGACGGATGACATGCGACTAAGACATCCTGTTTATCTTGGTTTGAGAATGGATAAAAAAGCAGGTGAAGTTTTTTTGACTTCAAAAACCAAAACTTTAAATACGGAAGTTATGAAGACTAAAGAAAAACCAGAAACGGCTAAAGAAAAACCAGAAACGAGTAAAGAAAAAGATTATGATTTGAAGGTGGGTACAAAAACGCTCCATCTTACCAATCAAAACAAAATATATTTTCCTGAAAGCGGAATTACAAAAGGCGAAATTGTGCAATATTACAATGAAGTTGCTGATTTTATTTTGCCGTATTTAAAAGATCGTCCGCAGTCTATGAATCGATTTCCTAACGGAATTGATGCCCCAAGTTTTTATCAGAAAGATGTTGATGTGGATAAAATTCCGTCGTGGTTAAAAACTAAAAAAGTATATTCAGAATCCAATGATGAACATCTGGATTATTTAATTTGCAATGACAAAGCGACTTTGCTTTATATGGCAAATTTGGGCTGTATTGACATAAATCCTTGGAATTCAACCATCAAACATATTGAAAATCCGGATTGGCTTGTAATCGATATTGATCCTTCAAAAGATAAATTTGAAGAAGTTGTACAAACTGCCTTAACCGTAAAAGAGGTTATGGACGAATTTGAAACCGAATGTTACTGCAAAACTTCGGGAGCTTCGGGCTTGCATGTATATATTCCGCTTGGCGCGAAATACGATTATGATTCGATTAAAATTTTCGCACAATTAGTGGCTACAGAAATTCAAAAACGAATTCCCGAAATTACTTCTCTGGAACGAAGCATCAAGAAAAGAAACAATAAAATTTATGTGGATTATCTGCAAAATCGCCGCGGACAAACTTTGGCCGCACCCTACTCTGTTCGCCCCGTGCCCGGAACGCAAGTTTCAACGCCTTTAGAATGGAGCGAAGTAACTCCAAAATTGCATCCGTCGCAATTTACCATTAAAAATGTCTTGCCAAGATTTGAGAAAAAAGGTGATTTGTGGGCGCCTGTTTTAGGCAAAGGAGCCAATATCCAGAAAATTATCAAGAATTATGGATTGGGAGTTAAAAGTTAGTTATGAATTATGAGTTTTGAGTTTTGAATTATAGCTTGATGCGTTTGATTTTTAATTAAAATAAAAAAGAGACAAAAGTTTATATAGACTTTTGTCTCTTTTTATATAATGACATTCAACTCATAATTCATAACTCAAAACTCATAACTTTTAAGACGATTTCTTATTCTCTAAACTTGCTTTTAGCATGTCTAATAAATCATCGCTTTGTTTGTGTACAACTTTAAGTTCCGGAACTTTTGTTTTTTTACCTTTTGCTTTGCTTTTAATTATTTTTAAAAGTTTGGCTGTGTATTCGTCTTTGTAGGCACTAATATCAAACTTTTCGGTAAGCTGATCTATAAGTTTATGCGCCATATCCATTTCTTTGGTATTCTTTTTTGAAATTGCCGGAACTTTAAGTTCGTCTGTACTTCTGATTTCCTGCTCAAATCGAATTCGGTTTAAAAGAATTATATTTTTGTACGGTCTTAAAATCGCCAGACTTTCTTTATTTCTTAAAACAAAACTCGTCACTCCTACTTTTCCCGTAGATGCCAATGCATCACGAAGTAAACCGTAGGCATTCATTGCTCCTTTATCAGGTTCAAGAAAATACGGCTGTTCATAATAAATACTTTCTATTTCTTTTTCGTCAACAAAACTCTGAATATCAATAGTTTTTGTTTTAACGGCATCTGCAGCTTCAAAATCTTCGTCTTCGACAATTACATATTTATCATCAATTTTGTAGCCTTTTACAATATTGGAAAAAGTAACTTCCTTGCCCGTTTTTTCGTTTACACGCTTGAATTTAATATTAGAATGATCTTTTGCATCTAGCATATCCATATCAAGCGAGCTCTCCTGCACGGCAGAAAACATCTTTATGGGAATATTGATTAACCCAAAACTAATCGAACCTGTCCATATTGACCTCATAATAAGTTTTTTATAAATTTAAATTCCAAAAAAATCTAAATTCAAATTCCTAATTCCAAAAAATCTAAAAGTCTAGCTTGGAATTTGGAATTTATTTTTTGGAATTTATGTCTAAATGTTCCCTTCAACCCAATTTAAAGCTTTATTGAATTCCAGTTTTTTAAAGCCTTTAAACTCTCCCGGAACGATATAACTGAATCCGTTTGTGAAAGAAATAATCTCTTCAGAATCTGAAACAATAGCAGCTCTGTTCCATTTTCCCAAATGTTTAAGTCCGATCATGGCATCCTGAAGCCAGGCGCCAGCGGTAAAATTTTCAAGATCAGTATCTAAAACCAATAAAAAATTGATTTCGTTTAATTGCTTTACCAGTTTTTCTACAGCCGGAACAACCACTCTTTGAAAATCTTCTTTAGTAACTTCTGCTAATGCTCTAAAAGCAACAACATTATCTGTTGTATCAATTTGATGTATCATTTTTTCTTTAATTAAATTATGGTAATTTTTAATTCAGTCGAATTTTTTAATGCTGATTTTTTAAAGTTAATCAGGCATTTTTTACGTTGACTCAAATGTAAATCAGAGGCTTGTTTTTTCTCTTATATTTTATCAGTTAAATTTTACAGAATATCAATTTATGAATCTGATTTCGTGATCTTTTGCGCTAACTTTTGATTTTTTCAGGTCACCTTATTATTGAAAATGAGACTATTTTAGGAAGTTGATAAAGACCCAAAAAATAATTAATCATGGAAAAAGAAAAACCAAAGAAATTTCCCGAACAAAAGCAGAATTTGCCGGGAGATGAACATAAAATGCATCCTCAACCTGAAATTATCAGGGAGAATTATACGGGAAGCGGAAAACTGCTTGGAAAAGTCGCTTTTATAACCGGCGGTGACAGCGGTATTGGCCGAAGTGTAGCTGTACATTTTGCCAGAGAAGGCGCAGATGTTGCCATAGTTTATCTTAATGAAGATAAAGATGCTCTTGAAACAAAAGAGTTGATCGAAAAAGAAGGTCAGCAGTGTTTGATTATCAGCGGAGATTTAAAAGACGAGAAATTTTGTAAAGAAGCTGTAAAAAAATGCCATACAAAATTTAAAAAAATTAATGTTCTGGTGAATAATGCGGCTGTACAATTCCCTCAGGACGAATTAAAAAAAATAACTTCAAAACAGCTTCACGAAACGTTTGAAACTAATATTTACCCGTATTTCTATATCACAAACGCTGCACTGCCTTTTTTGCAGGAAGGTGATACGATTATCAACACGAGTTCGGTTACTGCCTATCGCGGCAGCGAACATTTGGTAGATTATGCAAGTACAAAAGGGGCTATTGTAAGTTTTACAAGATCGTTAGCAACGATGTTAGCCAAAAAGAAAATACGCGTAAACGGAGTTGCTCCCGGCCCAATCTGGACACCTTTAATAGTTGCGAGTTTCGATAAAGTATCAGATTTCGGAAAAGATAATCCGATGGAACGAGCCGGTCAGCCCTCAGAAGTTGCGCCTGCGTATGTTTTTCTGGCTTGTGAAGATAGCAGTTATATTACAGGACAATTTATACATATTAATGGTGGGGAAATTGTGGCTTAGTTTTAGTTTGCCACGAATTTCTTTGTAACGTTTTGTTTGCCACGAATTTCGTTGAATGTTTGTTTGCCACGAATTTCACTAATTTTCTCGAATTTTTATTTAAATATAAAAGCGGATATACTTAATTGGTATATCCGCTTTTTTATTCTTTTCGATAAACCGGACAGGTTTTTAAAACCTGTCCGGTTTTAGACGTGACGTTATTTTGTTGGGCAATCGCCTTTATATTTTCCTTTGATATATTCTGTAATAGGTCTTAATGATCTTTTTGTTTCTGGGTGTCTTCCATTTCCATTTGAATTAAAAAATCTGCTTTGTCTCCTGTTTTTGCATACCATACAATTGCTTCTCCATCTGGTTTAAAACAAGTTGTTGTATCGCAAACTATTAACTTTTTGAAATTTAAAAGATTATCGTCTCTTAAAATTACCTCATTTAAATTTCCTTCCATTGGTTTATCACAGTATACCAATTCATAATGATTATCAGACCATTGCATGCAACCTTTTTTGAAGGCTAATAAACAGATTGTTGATGCTATCAATCCAAAAATTACGGCAGTTCCTATTAATGTTCTTTTTGATCTTTTAAAAAGTCTAAAAAGATTCAATTTACCTGTAGGTGTTTCTTTTGGAGGTGTTTCTTTCTTAGTTGAATCTTTCTCATCGTTTTTACTTGGCGAATTCTTTTCCTCTAATTCTTGTACACCTTCATCATCCATTTGTTTAATCTCAGAAGAGTCTTTTCTTTCTACTCCTTTTTTAAATTTACTAAATGGACGATCTTCAAAATCTACCAAAATTGCAGCAAAATTTACTGTATTCATTTTAGCAGGTACTTTATCTCCTCTAAAAAAAGCGCCCACTTTTTTAAATTTATTAGTATATGTAATAGATACGTCCTCTTCTTTAGAATTAAATTCAGCTTTAAAAAAATTACGGTATACACTTATATCATCGATCGTGGGACTTGAACTAAAAATCTCCCAACATAAATCTCTTAAACTAGCTTGTGAAGGATTAATTAAATAATCTGAATGTTGTCCCTCAATTTTTTCACTTATATATTTATTTCTAACAGCTTCTTTATAGGCATTTTCAATTTCTATTTGAGTATTTTTTTGCATAGGCCATAAGGATTTTTAGGATTTTTCAAGGATTTTCCGGGATTTTCAGTAAAGGTAAGACTTTCAGGAATTCCGTATCGACACAGGCTCATAAGCGTTGTTCCTTTGCTTCAGAATTAGTTCTTGTTCGATATCGAATAAAACAAAAATACAAAACTAGTTCTATTAAAAGTGAGGAAAACCGTAAAGCGGAGTTTATCCCGGGAAGTATAAATAAAATTTTATAGTTCTACTCACTTCACTTCCCACCAAAAACACGCATAGGTATTGTGCCCAAACAAGATTCGGAACGATTCCGGACAGCCATACCTATGCTTAATTTCTAAAACTTATAATCATGAGACACTTATTTATATTAAGCGCATTCGCTCTTTTGAGCACAACTTTATTTTCCTGCACAGCTGATGAATTCGAAACTGCAGAAACAAAAACTGAAACAAAAAAAGATCCTGTTGCTATACAAGCAGACGCTCCGCCTGATGGACCTGGTGATGATACGGTGCCTGTTAAACCACCAAAATAATAATTGGTAAATCTTAATAAAGTACTAAGATAATTAGTACATTCGGGGAAAGTAACTTTTATGCTACGATCCCCGTTTTTTTATTTATTTATTTTTCTCTTTTTTATTTCCTGTAAAGAGAAAACTATAGTAAAAGTTCAGCCCAGTCTATCTAAAAAAGAAGGCAAGTTTTTGCAGGAAAAAGCGATGAACAATTTTCAAAAAAACAATTTTAATAGCTCTTTTTATTACTTCAACAAATCAAAAATAGTATTTGAAGGTTCAAAAGATAGTGCCAATATTGTTTTTAGCTTAATTCAAATGGCTAGTATCCAGCAAATAAACGGTGATTATTATGGCAGTAAAGAAACCTTAACAGAGGCACTTCCATACGTTAAAAATGATCATAATTATATAGTAGCTATCAATACTCTTTTTGGAATTGCAGATAAAGAGCTTTCGATTTATGATGATGCTATTTTCTATTATAACCAGGCGATAAAAGATGCTGAAAATGAAATTTTTAGACAATCCCCTCTAAATAATGTTGCCGTTGTTTATATCAAACAAAAAAATACGATAAAGCAATTGAAATTTTAGAATCTATCTTAAATCAAAAATTTGCAAATAATGAAGAATTTGCAAAAACTAAGGCAAGAGTTTTGGACAATCTGGGTTTTGCTTATTTTAAAAATGGAAATTCCGTTAAAGGACTTCAATTTATGAATGAAGGGCTTGAATTAAGAAAACAAATTGATGATACTTACGGCAGTATCGAAAGTTACCTACACTTAGCAGAATTTTATGCAAAATTTGATTCGGAAAAATCAAATCAAAATGCTCAGAATGCATATCAAATTGCAACCAAATTTCATAGTATCGATGAACGTTTAAAAGCATTGTCTCTTTTAATTTCAAATGGTTCAGGCACTCAATATGCTCAAAAATACATCTCCTTAAATGATAGTATTACCAAAATTCGCAACAATTTTAAAAACAAATTTGCGAAGATTAAATACGATTCTAAAAAGGAAAAAGACGAAAACCAGAAACTGAAATTAGAAAAGGCAGAGAATTTACTGGCGCTTCAGGAAGCAAAATATCAAAAAATAGTTGGTTTTATTGGCTTTATTTTTCTGGGAATTGTAATTGTCGTTCTTGTACGTTATTACAAAAATAAAAACAGAATTATACGAATAAAAACCGCTTATGATACCGAAACCAGAATTGCAAAAGATATTCATGATGAATTGGCAAATGATGTTTTTAACGCCATAACTTTTACACAAACACAGCCCTTATCTGTAGAAAACACAAAAGATACTTTGATTCAAAAACTGGATCATATTTATACGCGCGTTCGCGGAATTTCGAGAGAAAACAATGATATTGAAACCGGAGTAAATTATTCTGATAATTTGAAAGAAATGCTTTCTACCTATAACAGCAAATCGACAAACGTGATTATTAACAACATCGAAAAAGTAATTTGGAACGAAATTGACGAAATAAAAAAAGTAACCATTTACAGAGTTTTACAGGAATTGATGGTCAATATGAAAAAACATAGCCACGCGCCGTTAGTTGCTTTAACTTTTGACAGCGATCAAAAATTTGTATTTATAAATTATGCCGATCGCGGAAAAGGTGCCGAAAAAAATAAAATTGTGAAAAATGGTCTACAAAATATGGAAAACCGTATTCTGGCCATAAAAGGAACTATTACTTTTGACACTGAACCTGATAAAGGTTTTAGAGTCAATATAAAACTGCCAAAATAAAAGCCCTATGTTTAAAAAAGTAATAATAGCTGAAGATCTTGATGCAATGAATTTAGGAATTCAGCAAGTCTTAAAAGATGTAAATATTGAAAATTTTCAGCATTCAAAATACTGTGATGAAGCTTTACTGAAAGTGCGAAAAGCAATTCAGGATAACGAACCTTTTGATTTATTAATCAGTGACCTTTCATTCAAAACAGACCATCGCGAACTAAAAATTGCTAATGGCGATGAATTGGTACAAAAAGTGCGTGAATTACAGCCTAATATTAAAATTATAGTCTATTCGGTAGAAGATAAAAGCTACCGTATAAAATCGCTTTTTGATAATGCGGGAGTTGATGCTTTTGTTCTAAAAGGCCTAAACAGTATTGAAGATCTAAAAAAGGCGATCAATTTACTGTATACTTCAAACGAAACCTTTATTTCTCAGGAAGTTGCTTTTGCTTTGCAGGAAAAAAGCAATTACGAAATTGATGATCTGGATATCAAGATTCTGAAACATTTATCTCTGGGAATTATGCAGGATGATATTACCAATACTTTTCAGGAATTAGGCATAAAACCAAACAGCAAAAGCACCATCGAAAAAAGAATCTCAAAACTAAAAGATTTTTTTAAGGCTGCAAATACAGTTCATTTGGTTTCCATCACAAAAGATATGGGGATTATTTAGAAATCTCTACTAGATCCTCTATTAATTTTTAAAGCTCCTTAGGGAGCTTTTTTTGCTTTGAAATGTATTTTTTTTGGATTATGGTTTTCCGTAAAATACTGGTTTTAAATAGGTTTAAGTTTGGCTTTACTAAGAAACAAATCATGAAATTAAACCAATTATATATCGGTCATATCAGTACATTATCCTGCGGAAGCTTAATTTATATCTTGTTTAGAGCTTCAAGCTTAAGAATGTTTGTTTGGTTTGAATCATTGAAAATTTTAAGTTTTATAAAAACAATTAGGAACTATACAACTAATTATACATACAATTTACCCAATTTAATTTTATATGCATTACCAGATGGCTTATGGCTGTTTTCATACATAAGCCTAATGTTATATCTCTGGAAAAATGAAGTAACATATGAAAATCTATTTTGGATTTTTAGCATACCTCTAATTTCAATTATTTCAGAATTGGCCCAAATAACCAAAATAATACCTGGCACTTTCGACATTTTAGATCTTTTAATGTATTTGCTAGGAACAATTTTACCTTTTATAATTTATAAAAAATCAATAACCAATAATTTATTACACCTATGAAAAGAAAAGTACAACATTTATTTTCTGCATTAGCTCTTGCAGGATTTATATTTATCGCATTTGGAAGTATCGATGATAAAAAAACTAAATCAAAAGATAATTCGGGAAATAATTTCTCAAATGTTATAGATACAGACAATTCAATACCAGATGTTGAAATTTTAAAACAATCTGCAAAATATGAGCCAACCCTGAGTTCATATACAATTCATTGTCGTCTTAAAAATAATACCTCAGACTTAATAACTTATCTTGACCTTAAAGCAACTTTCTATGACAAAAACGGAAATATTGTTGGTACAGGAATTGGTAATGCAGCAAATTTTGCTGCTGGTGCAGAAAAAACCGTCGATGTAATGGGGCTTGATATTCAAAACTGTGAAACTTACGAAGTTGAAATTGGAACTATATTAAATTAAATTATTAACTAAATAAATCAAAAAAATGGCAACATCACACGAAATTAAATGTATCAATAAATCTGACAGATATAATATACATGAACGTATTCTAAGAATTGGTGGACTAAATAATGATGGAACTAAATGGGGATTATCTTTAAACGATGCCATAAAAGGAATTAAGGACGGCACTTGGAAATTTTATGTTAGTAAAGCTGGACACAATGTAAATGTAGTTATTGCAGAAACCTCACTTGGCAACGAATACTTAAAAACTGAGGCAGACACAACTTCTACAAACAATTTATTAGAATTACCTGAATGTAATTAACTCATGGGCTTTCGATTTCAAAAAAGAATAAAGCTTGGAGGAGGACTTGGATTAAACATTAGCCAATCCGGAATTTCTCCAAGTTTAAGAACAAAAATGGGAACATTTGGTAAAAACGGATATTCACTAAAAACAGGTATATCTGGAGTACGATATCAAAATAGCGGATGCATGTTACTATTTGCATTTACAGGAATAATAACCTTTTTAATTTATATAATATGAAAACATTAAATATAATGAACAGCAGAATAAAATATACAGGAATTTTTTTAGCCATACTACTATTGGGATTAATAATTTCATGTTCAGAATCATCAGATTCAGGAGAAACAACGAGTAACGCAGGTGGATCTAGTTCAAATTGTCCAACAAAAACATGCGGCGATTTTTCGAGTCGTGCTGCAGCACAAGCAACTTATGATAGCAATAAAAGCTGTTATAAAAACCTGGATTCTGACAGTGATGGAATCGCATGCGAAAATTTAAAATAAAATCTTAAACAATGATAACACTAGAATTAAAAAGCCATTTTTTAAGATTGTATCAAATGGCATTATCCGATGATCAGTTTGATGTATTAGAATTGCAAATGTTATATCATTTTGCCGATGAACGCGGGATTCCGAGGGAAGAACTGGATAAATTTTTTCTCAATCCAATTACCACAGAATTACTTATTCCGGAAGACTTAAACACTCGAATTGAATATTTATATGATTTTACGAGAATTATTTGGGCAGACGGAAAGATTACTGAAGACGAATTAAATATGCTTAAAAAGTATTGCAGAAAATTTAATTTTTTGGATGAAAACATCAATGATCTATCGGATTATTTGATTGACTGCGTTCAGAAAAATATTCAGAAAGAAGAAATTATTAGTCAATTAAACGCTTAAGTTATGAAATCACTTACACAACTATTTAGTCTTAAAAAAACAGAAGATTCTCCTGTTGTTTTTGAGGAAAACGAAGATGACAGAGAACAAATAAGAATAACTTATTATCAAAGCGGTTTTGCTGCATCTGTAAAAGCAACAGGTAAACCAATTGTTTTAAAAGCATGCCTTCAAAATTTATACATGAGCTTTGAAGATCAATGCAGAAAACAGAAACTGGAACAAGATAAATTAAAACAGCCTTATCGCGAAGAACAGGAAAAAAACAGAACTGAGCTCAAAAAATCGGAAGCTGCAATTGGTATTTTTGAAAAGAAAGAACAAGATATTAATGACCAAATTGATCTGATCAAAACCGAAATCATCGAAGTAAAACGCAATCCTGATAAGTACGGAATTGAAGATGGTAAAGGTTTAAAGGCGCAGTTTTATATTGGCTTATTTCTTTTATTACCAATTACGCTTTACTTATTGGTGTTTTATATTTCTGCTTCCTATTCTGCTTTCTTCAAAGAATTTGCTGATGACAGTTTAACTGCAGCAATTTTTGATGCTGACGCTTTAAACAATTCATTTAAAGCAAGCTGGCTTGAAGGAGTTTTGGTAGTAACAATTCCGTTTGTATTTATGGGATTAGGTTATGTTATTCATATGGTACAAAAAACAAAAGGTTATAAAAATATAATTAGAATGATGGCTCTTTTTATAACTACCTTTTTGTTTGATGCTTTATTAGCCTATCAAATTGAAAAAAAGATATATGAATTTAATAAAACAACAGAATCGTCTCCTTATAATTTAAATATTGCATTGGGAGAAGCAGAATTCTGGATGATTATTTTTGCAGGATTCGTGGTGTATATTATCTGGGGATTAGTATTTGATTTTGTGATGAAAGAATTTGAAAATATTGATAAAATCAGAGCTTTTATTCGAGGCAAAAAAGAAAATTTATTAAATTTTGAAAAACTAAAAACTGATTATATTAATAAAATCAATGATTTTAAAGAGCAAATCGTAACTATAAATGGTAAAATATCAGAACTACAATTGAAAATCGACGGTTTTGTTTTTCCTGTAAAAGAATATCTTCATTATCATCATCAATATAAAGAAGGTTGGTTTCAGGCTATAAATACAGAAATAGCTTTACCTCATAAAGAAAAAGTAGAATTACTTGAAGGTTGTGAAGATTCGTCTGAACAACATCTTGGCAGATTAAATTTAGTCGATCCTGATTTTCAACATTTAGTATATTTTAAAAACTAATATTATGAAAAGTACTTTACTAAAAATTGCAATGTCATTATTATTGATTTTATTTTTTTCATGCAAAGAAGAAAAGAATGATGA
This sequence comes from Flavobacterium sp. AC274, assembly GCF_979258275.1. Classification (NCBI taxonomy): domain Bacteria; kingdom Pseudomonadati; phylum Bacteroidota; class Flavobacteriia; order Flavobacteriales; family Flavobacteriaceae; genus Flavobacterium; species Flavobacterium sp. AC274. The sequence continues at coordinate 3,943,068 of NZ_OZ409852.1, forward strand.
AAAAGAAACTCTAACAAAAAATCCAGTAACAGAAAATTACAATATCAGCATTCTGCTAGATTTATCAGACAGAATTAGTCTCGAGAAAAATCCAAATCTCACAATGCAATACTATCAAAGAGATTTGGGTTATATAAAATCTATTTCTGAAGCTTTTACGCAGCATTTAAAAACTAAAAGAATCAGGCAAATTGATGATAAAATGCAATTGTTTTTTAATCCGGAACCTTTAGATCCGAAAATTAATTTGATATCAGAAAATTTAAAAATTGCTATTGATAAAAATAATGTTTCAAAAGGTTTTTTGAATTCTATCAATGAAAATTATGCTTCTAAAACGTCCAAAATATATAATTCTGCCATAAAAGATGACAATTATATTGGTTCTGATATTTGGAATTTTTTTGATACTAAAGTAAAAGATCAATGTGTGGAAGATAAATATCGAAATATATTAATTGTATTGACAGATGGATATATGTTTCATGAAAATACGATTGTAACAGAAGGTAAAAGAACCTCTTATATTACACCGGAACTGATTCGGAAAAACGGCTTAAATACACAAAATTGGAAGAAAAATTTGATGAACAGGATTTTGGTTTTATAAAAATTGAGGGTAATTTATCAAATTTGGAAGTATTGGTTTTAGGTATTAATCCTGATAAAAAAAATCCGTATGAAGAAAAAGTAATCAAGGCATATTGGACAAAATGGTTTACAGAAATGAATATAAAGCATTTTGAAATTAAAAATGCTGATTTACCATCTAATATGGAGAAAATTATTCAGGACTTCATCTTAAAAAAACCTAATTAATCACGTATAACTACGCTATCCCAAAACATTCCTTCTAATTACATTTATCAAAAAATGCCTGTGAAATCTAAAATTACATTATTTGCTTTTGTTCTCTCATTTTTAAGTTGCAAAAGAGAACTTCCACCACCTGAAATAAAATCGTTTTACAAAGAAGTAATCACACCTGATGATCGTAAAGTAATTACGCCTCAGGAGGCAAAAACGTATCATGTAGACACAGAATATCAATACGAATACAGAACTGGAAACTCCGGTCATTATGAGTATAATTATGATGTAAAAGGCGTGAATACCAAAGGTGATTCTGTTTACGGAAACATCAATGTTGAAGGCAAATATGGCGCTGGAATTTTACTATTTGATACAATTAATGATATCGAAATTAACACGGAATGGATTGATTACGGAAAACTTAAAGCCACTGACAAAAATGGAAATGAATATTACTTAAAAGTTGAATAATTGCCTAACTCCCAAACCTGCTAAAATGAAATATAGTACAATCCTGCTGTTTATAGTTCTGAGTTCTTTTCGGCCTGTTGAGACTAAGGTATATATCTGCGGGCCAACGGGTGCAAAAAAATATCATTATAAAGAACATTGTCGTGGCTTAACGGCCTGCAGGCATGAATTAACTAAAGTATCTGAATCTCAGGCGCAAGGTTATGGTTTAACGCTTTGCGGATGGGAAGACTAAACTTTCATAATTCAATTTCAATCTATCGTAAAAAAAGGATAAATAGAAACCCTCAATTGTAATAATTGAGGGTTAAATTATTCTATTATAAAAAAAGATTTCACTTCAATATATTTAGTTTTTTTGTGGTCCTTTTTAATTAAAAAAATCACGTAACCATTAAAATATAACCAAAGCTTATAATCATTCAGTTTTGGCTTTTTATTCTTGTCATAAAATTGCGAGGATCTAATAAATTTTTTAAGAGATAATATTCGTTTTGCATTTAAATCATCAATAGCATTAATTTTTTCAAAGAAAAAAGTACCATTATTTGGTGGACTACCATCAACTAAATAAAATTTATGTGGTGTAATTTCTACATCTGCGCTTATGTACTTATTATCATAAGTAAAAAACAAAGTGTCTTTAACCCTACTATCAATAACACTTGTGTCCTCATCGTGATATGAATAATAAGAATTGTACTGTAAATCTAGTGGTTGAATAAATTCATCTCCATTAACAACCTGAGCTTTGCATGATATTAATATCATTATTAAGCTTATTATTGTCATTGCTTTTTTCATGATTTTTAATAAAATAATTAATCTTCGGTCATAATACCTGCATAGACTTTAATGTACTTTGACCTGTCATCGTTAACTAAAAAAACAACATAATTGTTTAAATAATCTGCTAAATTATATTCGTTTAAATAGTTTTTATCTTTATTATAAAACCTTGAAGAATATGCAAATTCTTTTAGGGAAAGTAGTTTTTTACTTTGTTGATTTTTAATAATTTCTTTTTCTTTAAAAAAAGTATTCATTCTTTCTATCATCTTTAAGTAAATAGAAAGTGGGATCTATCTTTGATTGAGATATGTAACTATTGTCTAATTTAAAAAATAGAGTGTCTTTAACTCTGTTATCAATAAAATTATTTTCGTCATCACGCAATGGGTATGAATTATAATCTAAATATCTGGGTTGAATAAATTCATCCCCATTAATAAAAAATATAGTGTATTTATCTGTCAAATAATCTTTTAGTTTCCATTTATCTACTATCTCATTGTATTTTCCATCATGATAAAATTTTCTGTTTTCTATAAAATCTTTGATAGACAGTATTTTTTTGGTTTTAAATTTTTAATCAAATAACCATTGCCTATAAAGTTTACTGTACCATTGGTTTTAGTATGCTTCATTTGGTCTTTTCTATCTTTTACCCACTCAGTGTAGGGCTTATTAGGATCATAATATGTTAAAGTAGGTGATGTTGTATAATATTTATCTATGCTGAAAAATAGTGTGTCTTTTTCCTGAGCTAGTAAATTACCTACTGTAAAAAAATAAAGTACAAGAATTGAAATATAAACTTTCATAATCAATTTTTAGTTAATAACAAGGTACATTTTTACTAAACCCTGCCGCTCTTGCTGCAAGTTTTTTTATTTCTTCTTTTCTGGTATTTGGCAGGTCATTCCATGGTTTTACATCAGCAGATTTTAGTCCACCCCATGCAAAAGCTTCATAAAAGGCATCGCTAGGTGTTTCCCCATAATACTGAATGTACTTATTATAATCCTGCGGAAGTGCATTTTTATGAAACTCTTTTAAAGCTTTCTTCATGCTGTTAATATACAATGTAGCCATGGCGACATGCTGTTGCTCTCCCTGATATGTATCATATGTTCTCTTAAAATCTAAAACTTCTTCATTATTCTTATAATTTTCTGTATTTAATTTACTAAACATATCGGCATGAATATATTCATGCAGAATAACCCTTGCAGTTTCTAAAGCCGAATTGCTGTTAGCTTTAGAAGTACTAATTTCAATAATTATGTTTCTTCCATCAGGAGGCGAAGTAATACCATTGATCTCTAAACCTGTTTTTTTGAAATTATTTTATCTACAGAAATAATCTTAACATTAAACTCAGAATTTCCTTTAAACTGTGTCAATAACTTTTGTACATAATCATTTCCTTCTTCAGACAGTAAGCTATTTAAACATTGTGCCTTTCCTGTTAGCAAATCTATAATATTTATATATTTTCTCGGAGTTGTCGCTCCACCTGTTTTTCCGCCTCCGGTTCCAGGAGAATTAATATAACCACCTGTTCCAGATCCTGTCGCTCCTGAAGTTGCACCGGCAATGCTAAAATCTTTTTTTATAGCAATTGGATTTGAAGGGGCACTACCGCCAATTACAACAACTTCATCAAGTTCAATCGCCGGAGCAACTTTGCCTGTTGTGCTGTTAGGCAAAACTACTTTACCATCGGTAGAAATAATCCAAGCTTGTACATCATTAACATAAATTCCATTCTCAAATTTAGCTCCTTTTACAAATCCATATAGTAAATCCCACGTTATTATATATCCACTGTAATAACCCAAATCTTCAAATTGTGGTTTTACATTATAATCATTAGAAACAGTATTCGACTCTGGAAGCAACTCATGCACTACTGCAATATAGTTTTTTTCATCAGGATACAAAAACATCATTTTTTGTCCTTTATAATCCGGATTTTTAAGAATATCGTTAACAGGAACACCAATTGCAAAAGAACCGTCTTCTAATATAATTTCAGAAGACAATTGCCACTGAAATTCTACAGCTTCAAATGCAGGATGAAATTTTTCTTTAGACTTGTAATTTTTAAACCATTCTTTTGCTTTACTAATTTGAATACTCTGATTCACTGACTGATCATATGTCAATGAATCGTCCTGACAGCTAAATAAGGTCATTATCAAACCATACAATATTGTTTTAGAGATTGTTTTTAATTTGGTCTTCATAATTTTTACTGGTTTTAGTTAATAATGTAAATTTTACATTATTGTAAATTTTAGTATTATCAACTAAAGTCATATCCAGCAAAAGTTATTAAGACAACAGAATAAGGTAAAATAGTTTTCTCTCTAAAATATCCATTTTCTTTGTTTTCTGCTTACACTAACGTATACACATAATCCTATATACTAGTACTTTATTAAAACATTAAAAATTATTTTATTAGAAAAATAGTACAAATTCAAGAAAAATTTATTTAACTTTAACAATAATTAACATATAATTCTGGCTACAGAATTCAGAAACATCCTAAAAACTAAACCCAATTATTTCATTTGAAATAACAAGATTTCCAAGATTACATTAGTGCCTATTTATTTTACGCAGTTCTATTAATTAACGTTATAACACTAAGTCAATGAAATACAATAAACTAATATTCGCCTCTTTATTATTTTGCAGTATCCAGATTTTCGGTCAGGTTTATACCGAAAAAATTGTTGGACAAAAAAATCAACAGCTTAAAGACAGCCTTAAAGTAGAAGAATACCCCTATGCCTTACCTATTTGGGGTGAAAAAGTAGCTCAAAAAGGTTACAAACTGCCCTACTCTGCCGGACTTTCGGTTAATTATTTTTGGCAGGATTCTGAGATTGTAATCAATGGTCTTGAAGTTGGTTTTAATAATGGTCCTCAATATAATTTAGATGAAATTGTACGATTTGATAAATCTACTGTAGAAGCCGGAGCCCTGACCATTAGGCCTGATATCTGGCTGCTTCCTTTTTTAAATATTTATGGGATTTTTGGTAAAGGTACATCAACAACAAAAATTAATGCCGGAATATGGGTACCTGACGCCGATAATAACTGGTCGCAAATAGCCAGTTTTAATACAAAAGCAAATTTTGACATCACTACTTTCGGATTTGGGTTAACTCCCACAATTGGTATTGGCGGCGGTTGGCTGGCACTTGATATGAATATGTCCTGGAGCGACGTGAGCGCGTTAGACAAACCTGCTTTTTCTTATGTTTTTGGACCACGATTGGGTAAAACTTTTAAACTACCTAAACCAGACAGAAATATTGCTGTTTGGGTTGGCGGTTTTAGAGTTCATATCTCCGGTGACACACAAGGAAATATTCCTTTCTCGGATATTTTTGATGTAAATGGTCTTCAGGAAAAAGTAGATAACGGTTTTGCAAAAGTTGATGAAAACCAAACTAAAGTCGATAATTGGTGGGATACGTTAACACCTACTCAGCAAAATAATCCGGCAAATATTGCCAAACATAATACTGCAAACCGCGCGCTGGAATCTGCAGGGAACATTTTAACTTCATTGGATGGCGCTATAAGTACAATAGATAATTCATCTGTTCAATATTCGCTTCAAAAAAGACCAAAGGATATGTGGAATTTTATTGTAGGATCTCAATTTCAATACAATAAGCATATTATGTTAAGAGTAGAATGTGGTTTTTTAGGTAGCCGTACTCAGGTTTTAGGTGGTCTTCAATATCGTTTTGGACTTTAATCTATTCTTATGAAAAAAGGTTTATTATTACTCGTCGCTTTCTTTTGTATGACTTCGGCACGATCGCAGGTATTAATTTCCTTGATTTTTGGAGATAAACTCAACTCGCCCTTTTTAGAATTTGGTTTGGATGGCGGTCTTAATTTTTCGACGATTTCTAATATGGAAACTTCAGGAACGGAACTGGGTTTTAATCTTGGTTTTTATTTTGATATTCGGTCTAAAAAAAATCCTGCATGGATGATTAATACCGGAGTTATTGTAAAATCGCCAATGGGTGCGCACGGATTGCCTGTTTATTCTTTAGACGATGCTAATCTGGATAATACATTTGCGGGAGGAAAAGTCGATAGAGAAATTCGGTATTTTAATGTTCCAATTTTAATCAAATATCAATTCAAAAATAATATTTACCTGAAAACCGGTCCGCAATTAGGACTTTTGGCAAAAGCTTTTGATAAATTTCATCAGGAATATAATAAGGAAGATGTTGTTTACAAAAACAATATCAGAGATAAAATACATGTTATTGATGCCGGAATTGCTCTTGGCGCAGGTTATCACATGAATGTTGGAAATGGCTTAAACATTACGGTTCAGTATTATTACGGATTGGTTCCTGTAATGAAAGGCGACGGACCAAACCAATACAATCGATCGTTGTATGTAACCGCCGGAATACCTATTGGAAAAGGAAAAGCTGCTCAAAAAAGAGCAAAAGAAGAAGCTGAAATGTATAAGGTTATTTTGCCTGAGGAGAAAAAATAAGTTTTAATGTAATTTTTAATGTATTCTATCGTGTGTCACCCTGAGCGGAGTCGAAGGGCGCTCCAATTGGAACGTGGGCTTCTCCCGAAGCTTCGGGACGCTCAGCCTGACAAGACAATAAGTAAGCTCCAATCTTTGTCGAGCTACTCGCGGAGATCCTTCCTCCTTCAGGATGACAAGATTGTGGTTACTGCACTGGTTACTTACTCAAAAAGCTTTGTCAAAGTTTAAAACTTTGACAAAGCTGCCGAACAGAAGTTTTAAAACATTTATATAAAGAAAAAACCTGCTCAAATCACGAGCAGGCTTTTTACTAAAAAAATAAACTAACACAAAAACTTAATTATAACCTTGATTTTGTTTAAACAATTTCTGATCTATAACGGTTTGCGGAATTGGAAACACTCTTCTGAAAGGTTGAGAAGCAGCTTTTGCAGTTCCCGCCAAATCAAATTTGCCAAAACGGATGCTTTCCGGTCTTCTTTGTAATTCCCAATATAATTCGAAACCTAATTCTTTATACAATTGCTCTGAATCTAAAGCCGTAAGTGCTATTCCCGGAGCATTTCCGTACAATGATTCTCTTTTTCTGCTGGTACGCAATTTATTCAAGTCATCCATTGCAGGACCTACACTTCCTTTTCTAAAATAAGCCTCAGCTCTCATAGCGTACATTCCACCTAAACGGAATAGCGGAATATCAACATTACTGTTTCCATTTCCTCCTTCAGGATCAAATTCATATTTAAAAACACGAGCTCCCTGATTGATTTCGTTTTGAGCAAAAACAGCCTTAGTAGGATCTGCAAAGGTTAATTTTGGTGTAAAATCCATTTTTGTAGTCGTACTTTTTTCCATAACCAACGGAGAAACTTTAATACGGTTTCCTACCATTTCAAAAGCTGCCGAAGTTAATAATACAGGACCATATTGAGGCCCGTACTGAATACCTCTGTTAAAATGGAACCAAGGCGTAGCTGGACTACTTTTTGGTACAATGTCTGTTGCAGGAACACTTACATCTGTTCCATCATTCATAAACCACGTTCCATCAGCATATTGATAATGTTGTTGAAATCTAGGATCATCATGATTACCATTCCATGAATTATAAAATTCTTCTGTTGTACAAGCTGCATTTGTTCCTCTGTTTCCAGCAGATGTTCTTTGGTTACGCTCCATACACACATACGCAAAACTGTTTGAACCATTACGGATGTAATCTATCTTTTGAGAAATCGCAAAAATAAGTTCTTTTCCATTCTCGTTATCTCTTGCAAAGTTTTTGAAGAAATCACTTTCTAAACTAAATTTTCCTGAATCGATTAATAAAGAAGTGTAATAAATAACACGGTCCATATCTGTTCCTGTACTGCCTGTTACCGCCGCTTCATTAAAATTAAAAGCTGATCCTGCATTGTAACGATCTTTAAATACCGCACGGTTCAAATACATATTAGCTAAAAAAGCATAAGCAGCTTGTTTGGTAAAACGTCCGTGGTGTGTTCTTTGTGTACCAATGTCGGCCAAATCAGGGATTAAAGCTTCAACATCAGTAATTAATTTATCTATCTGAGTATCTGCTTTTAAAATTTGCAAAGGTGCATCTACATTCAATGGATCTCTAAAAGGAGCTTGTCCGTAAAGGTCTAAAGTTGTATAAGTATAATATGCTAAAAGTGCTTTTGCTTCAGCCAAAAACAAAGCCTTTTCAGGAAAAGTATTTTCTTCTGCCGACTTAATTGCAGTCAAAGAACGTGTAATTCCGTTTGTCAGTAAATCCCAGTTACCTACAATGATTGCATTACTGGAACTCCATGTAAATTCATGCATGTCTCTCCATTTTCCACCATCTCCCCAGTCACTTCCGCGAGTTGGCAAAATAGCTTCGTCTGTCGTGTATTCCTGCATGGCAAAAACAGCTCCGTGATCTGTAAAAGTTCCGTCTCCAAGTCTGTCATAAGCTGCGGCAAGCGAACCTGCAGGATCTGTAGCGTCGGTTCCTAATTTTTCATCCAATACAGCTTCATCAAGATCTGTGCAACTATTTAAGAGAAAAATAAAAGAGAATATTGTTAAAATTTTTATGCTAAAAAATGTCTTTGTCTTCATGATAAATTATAATTTTAAAGTTGCTCCAAAACTGAAAGTTCTCGAAGTTGGGTAAGCAGCGTAATCAATACCAATAGATTGGTTTCCACCGTTCGATTTCGGACTGTTGATTAACGGATCGTAACCTGTATAATTTGTAATTGTTATTAAGTTAGACCCTGTTACATAAAGCGTTAATCCGTTTAACCAGCTTACGTTTTTTAAATCAAAATTGTATCCTAAACGCGCTGTATTTAATCTGATAAAATCTGATTTCTCTAAGAAAAGTGTTGATAAAATCGGTGCATTTGTTGCGTTTGCGCCAGACTCATAATATCCTGTAGCAACGTTTCTGTCCGAAGCCAAATTATTGATATTTAAGGCATTCAATCCTGTATTATTCAATAAATAACCACCCGTTTGACCAATGATTGAGAATGAGAAACTAAAGTTTTTATACGTCATATCACTATTAAGTCCGTAATAAAAAGTTGGCAACGCCCCTTCTATAATAATTCTGTCACTGTTATCAATTTTACCGTCCCCGTTTTGATCTTTAAAAATATTTCCACCTTTATCATCAAATCCGGTATGCTCTAACAAATAGAAAGAACCGGCTGCGTAACCGCTTTTGTAAATATTGGCATTTACTCCAGATTGTCCAGGCCCTGAAATAGTTCCTGTTAAGATTTCTGAAACCGGTAAATCTTCAATTTTGTTTCTTAATGTTGCTCCGTTTACATCAACATTCCAGGTAAAATTTTTAGTATTAACTAATTTTGAACCCAACATAATTTCCAAACCTGTATTAACGATTTTTCCGTCAATGTTTGTCCAAACTGTTGTTGTTGGTTTTAAAGGGCTTGACGGAACGTTTAAAATTGCATCTGTAGTTGTTTTGTTAAAATAATCTACAGTTCCGTACAATTTATCACTCCATAAACTAAAATCTACACCTATATTGGCTTGTGTTACCACTTCCCATTTTAAATCAGGATTTGCAGTTCTGGTTACCGAAACTCCGTTTACCAAATTCAAATCATCATACAAATAATATCCGTCAGGTCCAGATAATGAATAACTTGCCTTAGTCAATTTGTTTTGAACTTCCTGATTTCCTGTTTGTCCCCAGCTCGCTCTCAATTTTAAATTGTTTATAGCCGTAACATTTTCAAGGAAGCTTTCTTTAGAAATATTCCATCCCAAAGCAAATGAAGGAAAGTATCCGTATTTATTATTATCACCAAAACGAGTAGAACCATCGGCTCTCATCGAAGCAGTTAAAAGGTATTTATCGTTGAAAGTATAATTCAATCTTCCAAAATAAGACTGTAATTCATTTTCCTGAGCATAACCTGTAGTTCCTGATTGCGTTCCTGCAAAACCAGGATTAATAGATGGTTTTATACCAACTCCCTGAGCAGAAATTCCGTCGATACTGAAACTTGTTCCTGATTTTTCAAATTTTTGATAGGAGAATCCGCCTAAAACCTCAAATTTATGTTTGTCCAACAATAAATTATACGTCAAATAATGCTCAACCAAAGAGTTTTTAGAATCTAAATTATTCTGAACATATTTTCCTTTTGGATTCAAATCGGTTAAGTTTGGATAAATCGTCGTATTACGTTCAGCGCTGGAACGATCTACGCCCACGTTTAATTTATATTCTAATCCGTCGATGATTCTAAAAGAAGCTTCAAAATTTCCTAAAACTCTCAACGTACGCGTTTGATCCTCATAAATACTCAATAAATAAGCAGGATTATAATGCGCGTTCATGTTGAAGTTGGTGTATTTTCCATTAGCATCAAAAACAGATCTTGTTGGGTTTGCCATCAAAGTGTGTACAATTAATTGCCCGTTAGAACCACCGTCATCACTTGTAGGAACTCCATCATCTTTAGTTTCACTCGCTGTAAGATTCACTTTTATTTTTAAACGTTTGTTGTCTAAAAATGATTCCGCCGCATTAATTCTACCCGAAAGACGTTTGAAATTACTGTTACGAATAATTCCTTCCTGATCCATTTGCGCAACAGATGCATAATAATTTCCTGATTCTGTTTGTTTTGCAAAAGACAAAGCGTTGTTTGTAGTAACGGCACTTCTGTAAATTACATCCTGCCAGTCTGTGTTTCCACCATGATCAAAAGCCGGATCTTTAATAGCGCCTCTGTACTCCTCTGCGCTTAAAACATCTAATTTGTGAGCTACTTTCGAAACTCCCATATAAGAATCAAAAGTTAATGTTCCCTCCCCTTTTGATCCTTTTTTTGTTGTAACCAAAACAACTCCGTTAGATCCTCTCGCACCATAAATAGCCGCTGCAGAAGCATCTTTTAAAACTGTAATCGATTCGATATCACTTGTATTCAAAAAGTTTAATGGATTTTTTGCAGATGATGCCCCAAAACCAACATTGCTTCCCGTTGGGCTTACGTCATCGTTAGACAACGGCATTCCATCTACAACAAACAAAGGTGTACTTCCGCTTCTGATAGATCCAACTCCACGAATGGTAACATTTACGCCAGCTCCCGGCTCACCGCTTGTGTTAACAACACGAACACCGGCAACTTTTCCCTGAATTAAATTATCTACAGAAACGTTAACTCCTTGTTTAAAATTTGCAGCTTCTAATTGTGTTACAGCTCCCGTAACATCTTTTTTAGATTGTTTTCCATAACCTACAACCAAAACTTCGCTTAACTCTGATGTATTTGGCTCCAGCTGAATTGTCATGAAATTCTTTTGTACGCCAACCGTTTTTGTTTTATATCCTAAATACGAAACTTCGATCGTTTTTCCTTCTGTAACAGAAAGTTCAAATTCACCATCAAAATTAGAAACAGTAGCATTTTTTGTAGCAGTTTCCAAAACCGTTACACCCGGCATTGGTACTCCGTTTTCGTCAATAATTTTCCCTTTAATTTTAATTTTTTCTGCTTCAGATGTTGTTTTTACGACAACAATTGTTTTCTGAATCAAAACCAATTTTCCGTTAATATTATAATTGAAATTAGCTTTTCTAGAAAGATCACTTAAAATTACATCAACAGATTCGTTGCCATAATTTACCGTATAGGTTGTGTTATCTGCAATAATTGCTTGTCCATAACTAAATTTATAGTCCGTTTTTTTACTCAGTTTTGAAAAAATAGATACTAAAGTTGCTTTTTCTATTTTATTTTCTATTTTTGATTTTTTAAGAACAGTTGTACTGTAACCGCTTTGAACGCACAGTAAAGCCAGAATTAAAAAGAAAATTCCCTTTAGAAGATTTAAATTGATTCGTTTAAAATACATGATTTAAGTTATTGGTTTTTCGATACTTAATTATTAATCGCAGTTGTTCTCAGCAACTGCTTTTTTTGATTTTAGTTCACTTTTACTATTTCGCCATAAACTTTAAATTTTAGGTTTGTGATATAATTGATTTGCTCTAAAACATTTTCTAATGTTGCGTCCTTCTTTATGAACACCGTTAATGGCGTTGCTAATACAAGTTCATTATCGTATTGAAATGAAACTCCGTATTTATATTGTAAAATGGTAATTACCTGTTTAAGTGTAGTTTGGTTTAGCGTTACATCACTCGCATACCAATTGACCAAAAATGATTTGTCTGCCAGTAGTTTAGTTAGTTTTTTATCTTCAAACAAAGCTTCCTGATTGGGAAGCAAATCAACGCTTTGACCATTTGAAGTAACATTTACTTTTCCGGTTACGACAATGACTTCGCATTTTGATTTTGACATTTGAATGTGAAAAGAAGTCCCTACAACCCTGGTTTTAATTTCGCCGGATGCAATAATAAAAGGATGTTTTTTGTCTTTGGCTACTTCAAAAAATGCATTTCCTTTTAGTAAAGAAACTTTTCTTTCGCTTCCGCTAAATTTTTCCGGATACTGAAATAATGAATTTGCTGCCAGATAAATTTTCGAGCCATCACTTAATTGGATAGACTTGGGGATGTCTGCTGTTTTAAATGTTAATTGCTTTTCGATTGAAAAGTCAGGTTTGAAGAAAAATCCCAAACCGGCAAGAAAAAGAATACTGGCAGCGGCCATATATTTTAAATATGAATTGAAGTTTTTCTTCTTCATTGTTCGAAGTTGAATTCCTTCATATATATTTTGAGAAACTTCATTAGAATTTCCCATTACATTATCATCCCATTTTGAATTTTGATATTCGCTTAAAATAAAATCATTCAGCAAATTTTCTTCTGCTTTTGATGTTTTATTTCGAGAGCTTTTATCAACAAGATATTCTAAACTGTGTTTGATTCTTTTTATCATAATACTTATTATTACCTATAAGTACCGGAAACATAAAATCGTACTATCCGGAAATATTATGAAACCATTAACAGAAGGTTATCTTAAAACTTTTGATGTAAAATAATGAATGGAGCAAGCCAGGCAAGGTCTTTCAGGCCTTCGCGCAATTGTTTTAATCCCGAAGAAATTTGATTTTTTACCGTTTGTTTCGATATTCCAAGTTCATCGGCAATTTGATCAATCGTCATATCCTGCATTTTATACATCAGCAAAACTTCTTTTCTTTTTTCTGGAAGTTTGTCTAATAAAGAGTAAAGCAAATCCATCAATTCAGGATCGATCGTTGCAAAATGATCAATTACATAATCTTCGAATTTATCTTCAAGAATTGTCTTGTCGAACTTATTATTTTGGTAATGTTTAAAAACCTGATTTTTTACTGCTCTGAACAAATAAGGTTCGATAGCATTGATTTCGATATCATTTTTTCTTTCCCATAAATCGACAAAAACATCCTGAACAATATTCTGTGCCAAGTCGTTATCCTGAGTCATCGTATACGAAAAAGCCGTTAGCTTTTTCCAGTACAGCGTATACGTTTCTTCAAAAATTTCAGGATTCTTCATAGGTTATCTGGGTGGCATTTGTTGATGTAAAATAATAAAATGTTATACCATTGTTTTTTTCCTGAAGATTATCTTTCAATTAAGAAATCAATAAGCTTGTTTTATTAATACTACGTTTTTGAAATAAAAATGATAATTGATTTGCGATTTCTTTTTCTTTAACTAACACATAAATCAAATACTATTTTTAAATTAGTGTCATCCAAAAAAGGTAATTTTCTTTTGCTGCGTCCTCAGTATTAATAATTTTACACTTAAAAATCATGAAACAAATTTTGTTTACATTATTTCTTGCCGGCGCGATTTCTAACGCTGCTCAGGCACAAAATGACACGCTAAAAATTAACCAATTACAGGTTATTGGTTCTCACAATAGTTACAGACATGCCATTGAAACCGATTTGTACAATACAATTCAGGCAAAAGACACTTCACGTTCTCTAAAAGGCTTACAATACACACACATTAGCCTTACAGATCAATTAAATAAAGGGTTACGCAATCTTGAAATCGATGTTCAGGGCGATGCAAAGGGCGGAAAATATGCGCACCCAAAAGGTTTGGACCTTGCAAAATCTCAGGAAGCTTATGACCCAAACGGCGAAATGAAAAAACCAGGTTTTAAAGTTTTTCATATGATAGATATTGATTTTAGAACATCTTGTTACACACTTCAAAGCTGCCTGGCAGAATTAAAAAAATGGTCTGACGCAAATCCTGATCACGTTCCGGTTTTTATTACGCTGGAACCAAAAGATGACGACAGTTTTTTAGGTACAAAAGCAGAGAAATTTACACCCGAATTGTTTGATGCATTGGATAAAGAACTTCGAAAAGGTTTAGGAAATAAATTGATAACGCCGGATATGGTGCGCGGAAAATACAAGACCCTTGAAGAAGCGGTTTTAAACAACAACTGGCCAACGCTTAAAAAAGCAAAAGGGAAATTCTTGTTTATTTTGGACAACAACGGAGCTAAAAGAGATTTATATGCTCTGAATCATCCATCGTTAAAAGGACGCGCCGTTTTTATTAATGCCGAACCCGGAAAACCGGAAGCTGCAACTTTGTTCCGCAATAACTCTGAAGATCCTACAATTGCCGATTTAGTTAAAAAAGGATATATCATCAGAACCCGTGCAGATTCTGATACTAAAGAAGCACGCAAAAATGATTATTCGCATTTTGAAGCCGCTAAAAAATCTGGAGCACAAATCATAACAACTGATTATTATTTGCCAAGTACGTTTTTCGATTCTCCTTATCAAATAAAATACGATGACGGAACTTATGTGAGGGTTGATCCGATCAATGGAGTTAAATAAGTTTTTTTTGTTTCAGGTTTCAAGTTTCAGGTTTTACGTTATGTAAAGCTTGAAACTTTTTTTTTGAATTGTAGATAAATGGTACGCGGATGACGCGGATTTAAACGGATTGACACTGATTTTTTTATTCTCATTTTATGTCATCCTGAGCGAAGTCGAAGGACACGCAAGAAACTCTCCAATCAAAATCATCAATCTTTGTAGAGCTACTAGCGTGTCCTTCGACTTCGCTCAGGAAGACAATCGATGTGTGAGCATAAAAAAAACAAAAAATCCGCGCTAAACCCGCTTAAATCCGCGTCATCCGCGTGCCATTTTTTCTCATTTCAAACTTTTAATTTTTCCCGTTTTCAAATCAACACTAAAATGATCGGCAGGAACTTCATGCATGAATTTATTGAAGATGATTAAAAATAATCGAAGTTGATTTTGAAGAGGTTTTTCTTTTGAAGTATCTTCTTTATGATTTTCGAAAAACATTTGTGACAGAACTTTGTATTGTTTGGCTCTTTTTTCGCCAACATCGGTCAGAGCCAATTCATCAGCGCTTCTAAAACGATAAAAATCGACCAGAAAATCATAACCCGTCCAGTTTAAATCTTGTTTTTTGATATTGTTTTCGGCTAATATCTTGTTTGTTTTTTGTTCTGCTTCTGCCCATTCTTTTGCAGTACTTTCTTTGTTTTTCAGAATAAAATCAAAGTCTTTATCGGATTGAATATTAGCTAAAACCAATAACTCTGAAGCAGAAATATGCAGGAAAAAATCTTTGAAAGCAGAAGGCCAATCATCTGATAAAAAGCGAAGGCGAACTAATTCTTTCAAATGAAAATCGGTAAAATCGTGGTAGTTTTTGGTTTCTAAAATGGCTTTGTTCCAAATATCTTTAGTATGCTGCGATTCTAAAAACTGATATTCCATTTTATACAGATCAAAAAGTTCATTATAACCTTTCACTTTATCAATTGTAATGGTTTGAATATCTACTAGATTATCTTTTTGAATCGTCAATAATTTATAAGCGGGAATATACGCCGCCAAAGATGGCGTTTGAATATTGACCAATGTATTGCCTTTTGCTGTGGTGCGAATTCCGGTGTCGTTAATGTGCATGTGTCCGCCAAAATGAATTTTTAAACCTGCATCTGCAAAAGTTTGCGCCACTTCTTCAACCGGAACTCTGTTCAATTGCCATTTGTTTGGTCCAAGCAGTTCTTTTATTTCTGCAGAAGCGTCATCATTAAAATCAATCATCGGAAAATGACTAAAAGCAATTAAGGTTTTGCCTTGTTTTTTGGCTTGCGCCGAAATCTCTTCGACCCATTTTATTAAATGTTTTTTATTCGAAAGTACATTATTATATCCGGTGCTGGCTTCTGAGTAATTTTTAGAATCTTTGGCGTCTGCCGTAGCATTTTTCTTGGGAATATAAACATTGCCATCTATCGCCATAAGCCAAAGTCCATCAACTGGTTCAACAACATAGCTTACGTCCGGAACTTCGTAGCCTGGTGCTACTTCATAAACTCTGTTTGATAATTTTGCAGCTTCTGATCCTTTTCCGAAACTATAATTTTCAGCTGTATAAGTTGAAAAAGGTGTTGCCCAGAATTTGTATTTTTCATTAGGATAAAAACCAAAATTTTTCAAGCCTTCTGTAATTCCCAAATAACCCATTTTAGTAATATCGGCTGTTATTACAACAGGCTGTTCAATAGTTAAATTTGGCTTATACAGGCCTTCTTTGCTATAAATGGGCTGGCTTTTACCTTCTTTGCCTAAAAAATCTTCTTTGCCGGATTCCTGTGCAAATGGCCCAACAGGATCGTGATTTCCGGTTGTAATGAAAAATTCAATTCCGTATTTTTTTCTGTATTGATCCAGAATTTCTTCTAATCCGCGCACGTGAATGGGCTGACCATCATCTGTATAATCACCGGGAAGCGCGACGTATTTTATCTTTCGCTTTGCAATATCATCTAGAGCGGCGATAAAAGCAAAATAGTTTTCGTTGAATATTCGGGTCGAATGCAATTGAGATGCCATAGTTCTCAATAAAGTATATTTTCCTGTTTTTGGATTTAAAACACCCCGATAATCATTATCTGAAAATTTACCGAATAAATCCTGCAAATGCACATCTGATAAAAAAGCGATCTGAACACCATCGAGTTTGGTTTGTTTTTGCGCTGAAATAGTATTGATGCAAAGAATAAAAAACAGAAATAGAATTGAATTTTTAGAAAGGGAAAGTATTTTGGAAATCATAGGTTATGTTTTTGCAAATGGAGAATTAGAAAGTTTGGGAATACTTTCATTTGCAATTTTATAGATTATAACCGAGAGTTGGTTTATGGTATCGTTATGGAAATGATAATGTTTAAGACGACGGTTAGCGTCCTGCAAGGTTTTTGAAACCTTGTAGGTTTGATATAGTAATACATAAAAGGTTGTGAAATTTTGCAGGATTGAATATAGTAATACCTACAAGGTTTCGAAAACCTTGCAGGATTGAATATTAAAAAACATAATTATTTATCAATAGAAATTATAAATTTCAATATTTCTTCGGTGCTTAAAATATAATCCGGAGTAGTATTTAAAATGGCATTAGAAGGCATATAAGGCATTTCTGCCGATTTTGGATCCTGAATTACCACGATACCTCCTGCGTTTTGAATGGCTTTTAATCCTTCTGTACCGTCTGTATTGGAGCCTGAAAGTAAAATTCCGATTAGGTTAGAACCATAAACTTCTGCGGCAGATTCGAAAGAAACATCAATGCTTGGTCGGCTGTAATTTACTTTTTCTGAAGTATCGAGGGCAAAAAAATCATCTTTTTCAAATAATAAATGATAGTTTGAAGGTGCAACATAAATAAATCCATGCATTAATTGCACTTTGTCTTCAATAAGTTTTACCTCGGTTTGGGCTTTAAGTGTTATTAATTCTTCGAGGGTCAAATCATCTGTTCCTCTTCGATGCAGGACAATTACGAGCGCAAAAGATTTAAATACGGGCAAATCGGGTAAAATTTGTAATATTGCATTCAAACTTCCCGCCGATCCTCCTATAATAATTACTCTTTTGTTCGATATTATTTTACTTTCCTCCATATTTTCTCTTTCTCTAACTGCTTGTATTTAGTTGTAGATATCGAATATTTTATGGTTTCTTTGGTTCCGAGTGCCAAAAAACCCAAAACTGCTAAACTTGAATCAAATAAATTGATGACTCTTTTTTGTAAATCATTATCAAAATAGATTAAAACGTTGCGGCATAAAATAAAATCAAATTCGTTGAATGAATTATCTGAAACTAGATTATGCTGCGAAAAAACCATTTTTTGGGCCAGTTCATCATTGAATTTTGCAATGCCGTAATTGGCGATATAATAGCTTGAAAAATCTTCCTGCCCGCCAGAATCTCTGTAGTTTTCTGAATATTCTTTCATCATTCGTAAAGGAAAAATACCTTTTTTGGCTGTTTCCAATACTTTCGAATTAATATCGGTGGCATATATCAATGATTTGTGCAAAAGTCCCGCTTCTTTTAACATTATGGCCATCGAATACACTTCTTCGCCGGTGGAACATCCTGCATGCCACAAACGTATGAATGGTTTTGTGGCAAGCAGGGGCAATATTTCGGTTCTGACAATTTTATAAAAAGTCGGATCCCGAAACATTTCTGTAACGTTTACAGTAATTTCGTCAATTAATCTTTTATAATAATCAGAATCGTTTCTAACTTTTGATAAAAACTCATAAAAATTACTGAATCCATCTAAATGATAAAGTCTGTTAACGCGCCTTTTAATGATGCTCTAGAATAACTTCCAAAGTCAAAACCGTAATATTCGTAAATATCATTTATAAGGGTTTCTAACTCAATGTCTTCTATCATAACAATTTTAAATTTTACTTAAAACGTTCATCAATTTATCTACGTCTATAGGCTTTGAAACATAATCATCTGCGCCTGCTTCAAGGCATTTTTCTCTGTCGCCTGTCATAGCCTGGGCTGTAACGGCAACAACTAATGTGTTTTTTCGTGACGGAATATTTTTTATAATCGGAATTGCCTCATAGCCATCCATTTCGGGCATCATCATGTCGATTAAAATAGCGTCGATGTGTTCGTCTGTGTTTAATAATCGTATTGCCTCTTCGGCACTTAAACTAGACAAACAATCAAATGATTTGGCACGCAAAACGTTTACCAAAGCAAATATATTTCTTGAATCGTCATCAATAATCAAGAGTCGTTTTTTCTCCATATCTCTTCAGCAATTATGCATTAAATTTTATCGTATAACCACACACGCAATAGCGACAATAACTGATCTATATCTACAGGTTTTGTAATATAATCTGATGCTCCTGCCTTTATGCACTTTTCTCTGTCGCCTGTCATTGCTTTTGCTGTTACGGCGATTAATGGCAAGGTCAGGAATTTAGGAATTGTTCTTATTTTTTCGGCAGTCTCATAACCGTCCATATTTGGCATCATCATGTCGAGCAAAACAATATCAGTATCGGGATTTTCTTCTAATACCTTTATTGCGTCATTACCATCGAATGCCGTAATTACATTCATTTTAAAGACTTCGAGCGCTTTTGTTAATGAATAAATATTACGAACATCATCATCTACGATCAATACTTTTTTATCATGTAAAATATTGTTTAGTAAATTTAGTTTTTTGTAGCTTTCTTTTTTGCCGTTTTGTCCTTTATTTTCTTCTACTAAATGTAAAAACAACGAAACCTCATCGAGCATTCTTTGGTAAGAATGTGCTGTTTTTACGATAATAGAATCAGCATATTTTTTAATTTTTACTTCTTCTTTAAGCGAAAGGCTTTTTCCTGTAAACACAATTACGGGAAGATTTTCTAATCCCGGGCTTTTTTTAACGCCATCTAAAATTTGATAAGCTTGTTTATCCGGAATTCCCATATCGAGAATCACACAATCAACTTCTGTTTTATTCAATGCTTTTAAACCTTCAGAAACTTCACTTTTTATCTCAGAATTAATATTATAACTTTCTAAGAAATAAGCTAATGCCTTGGCATGTTTAGGGTTGTCTTCGATAATTAAAACCTTTTGGGATTCTTTGGTAATAATATGTTCGATACGCATGAAAACCTCCGGAATTCTATCAAAAGCAACTGGTTTGTCAAGAAAATCAACAGCCCCTTTAAGCAAACTTTCCTGTTTTAGTTTGTGCGATGACATGATATGTACGGGAATGTGTTTGGTTTGAATGTTGTTTTTTAATTCTTCCAAAACTTCCCAACCACTTTTTATTGGCAATTCGATATCCAATAAAATACCTACCGGTTTATACATTAAGGCAAAATTTAGAGCGTAATCCCCGCGAACTGCAACTACAACTTTATATCCATTTTTTCTGCTAAATGCCAAAAGTGATTGTGCAAAATTGATGTCATCTTCTACAATCAAAATAACTTTATCTTCTTCGGTAATTATATCTCTGTCATCTTCAATTTCATCAGGAATTACGGCAGACAAATATTTATTTTTTATCTTTTTCAATTCTTCAGTTTCAACTGTAGAAATTTCCATTGGCGGCGGCGCTTTATCAACAATTATTTTTTTGCTGATTGTTCCGTAAACGGGTAAACATAAAGTAAACGAGCTTCCTTCGCCTTCTTTACTATGCAGAATAATTTCTCCTCTAAGTAATTTTGCCAATTCTCTACTAATGGATAATCCTAGGCCTGTTCCTCCATATTTACGTTTTGTAGAACCGTCTGCTTGTTGGAAAGCTTCAAAAATTAACGGTTGCTTTTCTAACGGAATTCCGATTCCTGTATCTTTTACAATGAAACAGATTACTTTATCATCGTCATCGTTTATTTTTATTTCGACACTTACAGAACCTTTATCTGTAAATTTAATAGCATTTGAAATTAAGTTTTTCAGGATTTGCTCTAATCTCATTTTGTCTGTTTTAATGACAATTGGAGCATCTTTAGACATAATTTCGAATTTGATTCCTTTCTCTTTGGCAACCTGAGAAAATAAACTGGAAAGTGTATCTGTAATTTCTTTAGTAGAAACATCTAAAAATTCAAGCTCCATTTTTCCGGCTTCGATTTTAGATAAATCCAAAATTTCATCAATTAAACCAAGTAAGCTGTTCCCTGAACTCTGAATCACTTTTGCAAATTCAATTTCTTCACTATTCATGCCTTTGCCATTATTTTCAGATAATAATCGGCTTAAAAGTAAAATAGAATTTAAAGGTGTTCTTAATTCGTGCGACATATTTGCCAAAAACTCTGATTTATAACGAGTGGTTAGTTCCAATGCTTCTGATTTCTTTTGAATTTCGTTGTTTCTTTCTTCCAATAAAACACTTCTTTCTGAAAGTTCCTCGTTGGTTTGCTCCAGTTCTTCCTGTTGCACACGAAGTTCTTCTTCAGATGCCTGCAGTTTTTCTGTTTGTGCTTCTAATTCGGCGTTAATTGCTTCTAATTCACTATGCTGAACACGTAATTCTTCTGATTGTGATTGGGTTTCTTCTAACAACTCCATAACACGTTTACGGTTTTGCGTTGATTTGATGGAAATACCAATATTATTTGCTATGGTTCTAAGGAATTCTAAATGCAATTCAGAAAAACCATAAATACTCGCCAGTTCCAATGCTCCTTCTACCCTGTTATCGATCAACGGAACTGCCACAATATGCGTTGGTTTTATTTCGCCCAAAGCATAATTTATATGAATAAAATCTGAAGAAATAGTTCTTAATTCTAAAAGCTCGCCCGAAATAATCGACTGACCTAACAGGCCATCGCCTTTTTGAATCGTTTCTCTGCTTTTTGTCGGAATATAACTGTACCCTGCCGTAAAAGCAAGTTCATCACCTTCTATAACATAAAAAACACCGGCACTGCTGTTTGTATAATGACACAAATATTCGATAACATCTTTTGCGAGTTCTTTCAACGATTTATCACCTAGCATGACATTATTAAGACCTGCAACACCACTTTGTATCCACTCTTTTTCTGATAATAAACTAAAAGATTGTTTTAGCGCACCACTCATGCTATTAAGAGATTCTCCAACGCTTCCCAATGCATCTGCTTTTGTATCGTCTACACGAATATCGTAATTACCATTTGAAATATTTGATGCTATAGAACTGATTGCTTCAATCCTTTGAGCAGTTTCTATATCTTTTTGTTCTAATTCTCTCTGAAGCTCAGAACGTTCGTTGTAATCTTTTAAAATTCTGATTAAAAACACGATCGAAATCAAAAATGCAATAATAAAAGCCACAATAATTAAAATGGTACTATACGTTCCATAACGTTCTGAAGTTTGGTTGCGCTCTTTTAAAAGGGCTTGCTCGCTCAGCTCAATTCGTTTAAAATAAGTACGAAGTTCGTCCATCATGGCTCTTCCTTCGTTTAAGTCGAATGTAGTATTGTTTTTCCCTAGTCGTTTTTTTACAATTTGATTATTTAAGTATTTAAAGAAATTAGATCGAAGGGTTTTTAATTGCAATAAAGCTTTTTGCTGTGACGGATTATCAGTTGTAAGTTCATCTAACTTATCAAAATAACCATTTGACTCTGCTTCATATGCATTATATCTGTTTACAAATTGTTCGTCTCCGGTTATCAGATAGCCTCGCATACTGGTTTGGGCATCTGTAAGCGACGAAGACCCCTGGTTTAAGTTGTAAATAACATCCTGGGTATGGTTGACCCAAAAATTACTTTTCAATAAGTTTTTTATACTAATAAACGATGCCGTAGAACTGATCATTAATACAAGTAATGAAACCAGGGAGCTGATTAGTAAATTTCTTTTAAAGTTGTTTTTCATAAATTGTAATCCGATTTGATTTAGTTTTCGTATTGTAGGGGAAGAATGATAATAAAACTGGCGCCTTTGCCTAATTGACTTTTTGCGGTGATTAATCCGTTGTGTTTATCGACGATTTTTTTTGCAATGGCCAGACCAATCCCGGTACCTTCATAAGTTTGGCGGTCGTTAAGACTTTGAAAGATAATAAAGATGCGGTCGAGATAAATTTCGTCAAAACCTATTCCGTTATCTGTTACAGTAATTCGGCAAAATTTTCCATCAGGAGCAATTTCGCTGTCAAAATCTTTCGTTTTTATTAATTCAGAAGTGATTTCAATAATCGGAATTTCTACATTTCCGGAGAATTTAAGTGCATTTCCAATCAAATTCTGAAAAACCTGACGCAACTGGCTCGGAATACTGTCTATTGTTGGCAGCTGGCTTGTTTTTATAACCGCACATTTACGTTCTATCAAATAATCAAAATCCGACAGAACTTCCTGTAATACAACATTTAAGTCTGTTTTTTCAGGTTTAACTTTTGAGGAAAGTCGCGAGTAAGCAAGCAAGTCTGTAATAAGTGTTTGCATTCTTTCAGCAGCTTTTATGGTTCTGTCCACATAATCAATTCCTTTTGCATCTGTGGTTAAATAAAGCTCTTTTATAATTTTAATAAAGATCTGAATTTTTCGGATTGGCTCATTTAAATCATGAGAAACCACCCAGGCGAATTGCTGCAATTCGTGGTTCTTCATTTCCAGTTCTTCATTTTTAGAAACTAGTTCTTTTGTTCTCTCGCTGATTTTAACTTCTAAATTATCCTGAGCTTCTTTACGAATTTTAATCTCTTTTGAAAGTAAGTCTTTCATGACTTTCAATTGATTTTGCTGATCGTAAATTTTAAGGAAAGTTTTTACTTTTAAGATCAATAAATCAGTGTCAACAGGTTTTGTAATATAATCGACAGCTCCTGTTTCGTAACCTTTAAAAATGTATTTTTTTCGATGCTTATCGCCGATAAAAAGATAACCGGTATGTCTTTGGTGCGTTTATTTCCGGAAAGAATTTTTACTACTTCAAAGCCGTCAAGTCCGGGCATCTGAACATCCATTATTATAAGGCAGTAATTTGTTTTTAGGATTTTCTTTAAAGCTTCTTCTCCAGACTCTGCTGTGTCAACCTCAATATCATGCAGTTCAAGTGTTTTTTTTAAGGCAATTATGTTAGCCCGAATATCATCTACAATTAATATCATTTTATTTGGGGAGTAAAACGTTATGAATTAAATTTTAATTAATTCGGATTAAAATTGATTATATTTTTTAAAAGTTGATTATTCTTTTAAAAAGATTCGCTCAAACTTTCAAATTTATAAAAAAAAGAAGTTCCCTCTTTTATCGTAATTAAAATAAGTTTCATAATTCCCATGTTGAGTTTCAGAATTTCCATTTTAGTGTGATATATAAGATATTAGATTTATCCTGTAAATTCTCAAATCGACTTTTGACGTAGCTATTTTCATTCAAATAAGATAAAATCAGAATTTATTGAGATATTCTTTTATGTATTGAAGTTAAGCTTATCAGAAAAGAAGAATTAAATTTAATCTGGAATTTTGATAGAAAAATTTATCCTGAAAAAATAGATTTAAATAAAGGGCTTATGAATTTAACCGATATTATTGGACTCTTCGCCGGAATCTGTGTAACAATATCCGTTGTGCCACAAATCGTGAAAGTTTGGAAAACAAAAAAAGTAAAACAAATTTCTCTTTTAACTTTCAGTGTTTTAACTTTCGGAATTGCCGTATGGGTTGTTTATGGTATTCTTAAAAATGATATGCCAATTATCATCACCAACAGTGTTTCGTTATGTCTGAATTTGATAATGGTTTACTTTATTATTTATTATGAAAAAGAAAGTTAACTAATAAAAAACAGCTTATAAAAACTGTTTCCTCTTTATCTCATTTTGCTATAAAAATCACTTTCGCGTTTGTATAAATAAATAGCAGGATTCTTTAGATTCTCATTATGAGTTTCTTCTTTAGCATTTGATTTTCGATATAGCTTTTTTGTAGCATAACCTTGTTTTTTCAATATTATATTCGCAGAATTTGAATTTATTTTCAAGCTAAAAAATCCTAAACTGTCTGTTCGGGTTATATTATTGTTAATGATAATTTCTACATTTTTAAGCGGTTTATCTGTGTCATAATCATGAACATTACCTTCAAAGGTGTAGTTTTTGCAACTGCAGAAAAGTAGTATTAGTAAAATGAATTTTATTTTCAATTTATTGTTTTTTGGTTGATATTTTTTGAATTGATTTGTAGGCGGTTTTATTTAGATAGCTGCCATTCTTTTTGTTCACGAGCAGGGCGCTTGTATTAAGTGATCATTATTTGATATAACTTATCTTAAATTAATTTTAGAATAAGAATCCAAAATAGTGTCAGTAGAAGTACTATCAGTAATTATTGTTTTTATTTTGGAAACATTTTTACCTTGATTAAAAATTCTCAGGTTTGTAATCAGAAATAAAAAATGAGATTAATTTACTATCGTAAAATGTAAAACTAATATATCCTGTCCTTTTTTTGTTTACTATAAAAGCCGATATAAAAGCGGCTCTCTCAAGTGGAGTCACTGGTAATCCTGATGCATTTTTATATGAGTTTTTAAAAACTTTCTTAAATTGAGATAATGTCAGGTTTTTAGATAATATGATTTTCTTATTTTTATAATAAATAATTCCAGTTTTTTTAGATAATTCAAAATCAAAATAATCCACAAAAGCCTTATTTTTAGTCATTAATAATGAAACTTCATCATTAGAAAATGAATTGATAAGCTTTGAATTATAATGTAAAGGAATCTTTTCCGTAGTTTTCATTCTTTTTAAATTATTATTCAATTTCCCGTAGATTGTCTCTAAATCTTTGAAATTTTTATATTCAAAATATAATTCCCGATTATCAATTTTAATATTTTTAAACAATATTGTATCATACTTTTTATTTTGAGAAAATAAATTGCTTACAATTAATACAAACCATATTATATAATATTTTTTCATAATTATTTTAGTTCTTTGTAAAAAATGCTTCCGGCATGCGTTGCTAATATCTCAAAACAAGGTGTGTATTTAAGTTTGTCTTGTTTGTTTACAACTTCGTATTCCTCTTTATAAATTATTAGGTCTTTTAAATTGTCAAGTTTATTTTGATAATCTTTTTGCAATGATTCACTTATTTTTGGATTGCTAATTTTATTTTCTAATGCTTTTTTTACATTACTATAAAAAGTTTGAGACAAATTTTTAGGATCGGTTATTCCTTTTCTTTTGCCATGTACTCTTTGCCTAAAATGATTTTCTTGTTTCCATTTAGCATCAAATCTTCCTGTCAATACGTCAACACCATCCCATGAATCTGCGCCATTGCTATAATCTTTACCATCAGTAAGTGCATTAATAACTGCTGCTAACGCTGTCTGCATTACAGTACCATTCCTTTTTTCATTCTCTCTTTTTCTAAATGATATAGCCCCAGCACTATCTTTTCCATATGCTACATTTTTTGGATGCTTAAAATTTACATATGCGATAGCAAATAATTCCAATTTAACATCTAAATTGTACTCTAATGAACATTCTCCATATGCTATTGATGCTAAATTTATAAATTTCTCATGAGTAATTTTCACATCGTTTTCTTTCAACAATTTAGTATTATTATAAGTTACCAAATCATTTCCATTTTTATTTTTTGGGTTGATTTCCCATCACAAACATAAACATCCTCTACACTTCCTTCAAAATCAGGTTCGTTTATTTTACCTTCAAAAGTACCATCTTTATTATAAAAATGTCCGTTTATGTATATAATACGGTCTTCGGTTTCTTGTTTGGGTTGATAATAAGTGGGCTGAGTTGGTAACGATGATATCTGCCAATGTTTTACAAAGTCTTGTGAATAACCATAATTTTGAATCGCAGGTGAAATTGTCAAAATAATTTGCATATTTTCTGTTCCCCAGGAATGAAATATTTCTGAAAATTCTACTAAATAAGCATCATTAAATTTATATTTTCTTATTGCACTATCTTCGTTTCCTTTGCTATAAAAATGTATTTCTCCTTTTTCCATTCTCTCTGTTTCCTTATCGACTTTTTTGACTATATTATGCCAAAAAACATCATCGCTTTCTTGTGAAACAAAACTTAACCGAAGCAATCCTCCTTCAAGATTACTGCTAGGCGAACCGTCTCTTGCTACATATCTGTAATAATTTGTGTCTACCCATAGTAATTCCCGCTCCATGCCTAAAAGAAACAATTTTGCTGATGTCAAAGTACTTCAATTTTAAATGTTATTTTTTTATAAAAATAGTAAAATTCTTATAATTAAAAATAATATTTAAAATAAAATACGTTTTTTCATACAATTTAACATTAATTCTTTTAGAATCGATTTATAAATTAAAGGAATGAAATATAAATAAACAAAAAAACAGCTTATATAAAAGCTGTTTTTTGATCTTACAAGTTAAAGGTTATATTAGGCTGTTTTAGCTAGCGAATTTTGGTGATAATGTTTGTTTAATGTATGATATCTCTCTTTTATTAATCTTGGGAAATAACTTTTGCGTCCAAGACCAATTGAGAATAAAACTTCAGAAAAATTCATGTTCGAAATTCTTTTTAGTTCATCAAATTGTTTTGTCGCCAAATTCATAAACGGAGCAATCATTGTCGCATAGTTATAACTATGTTGGGCTATCTCCAGATCCAGAATCGTGCTCATAATACTTCTTTGAAGCAAACTTCTAACCGCTCCTTTTTGCGGAATCGTATGAAGTTCTTTTAGCTTTTGAGTAATTTTTGGATTTTGCTGTCCGATATAAATATAATTTCCGGATTCGCTTGTAAAAACTTTTTTCAAATGAGAAATCAATTCAAAACTCTCTTCTTTTAAAGTAACCGCTAAAGGCATCACGATCAATGAAAACTGAATGCGTTTGAAACTTTCAAAATACAAAACGCTATTGATTGTAGATGTGTTGTTTAAAATACCGGTTTGTTGTTTTTTAAGGCTTTTTTTCTCGCCATTGGCACCAAAACTATGTGTTAGGCTTCCTTCTTCACAATAAGCAAAAAATATTGGCGCTCCCTGAAAAGATTCTATGCTCAAACTTACTTCGTTATGAAACGTAAGGTCAAAATGCATATATGATATTTCTTTTTCAAAATGAGTTCCCGTAATTTTTCCTTTTGCCCACTTTGATTTTATAGCTAAATTGTAGTCATTATTATTAGTGGTTAATTCACCTCCGAAACTATCGGCAAGATCATTAAAAATTGTATTGAATTCTCCTGTATTTAAGTAAAGTTTTTTCATTTTGGTTTGGCTTAATAAATTGGTTAGTACTTCTTTATGTACAATCTTATTATTACTTATTTATTAGGTTTGTCATTCCTGTTTTATAATATTCAAATTTCGTACATATCTACAGCCAATTTATTATACAATTTCAGGCAGATTTTTCATAATTAATATCTTACGTTTAAAAACTGTTGGGATTAATCAATTTACCGCAGAAGATGCAAAGGTTTTCTCAAAGTGACTAAGAGTTGTGTTTATACAATATAAGATCGCAAAGCTTTGCGGTCTTTGCTATTTTTATAAAAACCTAACAATAAAAAAACTTTGCGGTCTTTGCGTAAACCTTTGGACACTTTGCGGTTAAATCATCCTACTACAATTAATCTTATAAAAAAAACAGCTATTCAGGAATTAATCCCGAATAACTGCTTTCCTGCAAAATAAAATAGTCCAACGTCTAAGTCAGTTCGTTTATATCTGAGTTTTGAGCGTAATTCTCTTCAGGGATATCTTTAAAGAATTCTGCTTCTTCCAGATCTGCCATTGGTCCATAACCAATTAAATGAGTTCCTTTTATTTTATCTTTCGTTTCTATAACGTATAAAATCGACATATCATCCGGATCGCTCATTCCTTCATAACGGTGATGGGCTACAATAGTTATATCTTCAGGTTTATAAACCTGTTTTGTTTCTGAATCTATTAGAGAATTGTTATCGAACAAAAAATTGCTTGTATATCCTTCTTCTTCATATTTCTTTATATAGTCTGTTTCGTGTTTTGACATTTCCTTTTTCATGACCTGATATTTTTAGTTAAATGTTAGCAATCTGTTTATTCAAATTTCTTCATTAAAAAAAGATATGCTTAACTCAAAAGATTTAAATTTTATCTCAATTAAAAAATTTAAATTTTAATTACTACTTGCCTAATTCACTTAAAAAATTGTGCAGTTTTCTTGATAAATTAGTATATTTATTGAACATTATTAACAGACCTTGGTTACTTAAAGTAAAAAAGAAAATAAACTTTCATGATAGATATGAATCAGGATTTCCTTTCGAAAGGAGGCGAAATGGGAGCATTAACCCGTGCTAAAGATTGGAGCAAAACTGCTGCAGGTTCAGTCGAAACATGGCCGCAAAGTTTGCGTACAACATTGGGACTTTTACTAAATTCAAAATTTCCAATGTTTTTATTTTGGGGACCGGATCATATTTGTTTTTATAATGATGCTTATCGGCCAAGTTTGGGTAATGATGGCAAACATCCTTCTATTTTAGGTCAAAAAGGTGTAGATTCCTGGCCGGAAATCTGGGATTTTATAAAACCGCTTATAGACCAGGTTATTTTAGAAGGTGAAGCTACCTGGCATGAAGACCAATTATTGCCTATATATCGTAACGGAAAAATAGAAGATGTTTACTGGACTTTTAGTTATAGCCCCGTAAATAACGAATCCGGAAAACCTGCAGGTGTTTTGGTTATTTGTAATGAAACAACCGAAAAAGTAAAATTAGTTAGGAAATTAGAAGAAAGTAATTCACGCTATCTCAATAACATTTTGCAGACACCAAGTGCAATGTGTGTTTTTAGAGGTCCTGATTATATCGTTGAAATTGCAAATACCCTTATGCTCGAATTATGGGGACGAAAAGAAAATGAAGTAGTTAACAAACCCATTTTTGAAGGACTTCCGGAGGCTAAAGGGCAAGGCTTAGAAACTATTCTTGAAAATGTTTACAAAACCGGACAAAAATTTGAAGCACACGAACGTCTGGTCAGGCTTCCCCGTAAGGAAACAGTCGAAGATGTGTATATAAACTTTGTATATGAAGCTTTGAAAGAACCAGATGGAACGATTTCTGGTATTGTAGCTCTCGCCAATGATGTCACGTCGCAGGTAATTGCACGAAATACAATCGAAGAAAGCGAGAGAAGATTTAGGAATACAGTGCAGCAGGTTCCGCTTGGAATTTCCATATTAAAAGGTCAGGATTTGATTGTAGATATGGCCAATCCTACTTATTTACAAATTATTGATAAGCAGGAAAACGATATTCTGGGAAAACCTTTATTTGATTCTGTTCCCGAAGCCAAAGAAACTGCTCAGCCACTTCTTTTGAATGTTCTTGAAACCGGAAATCCTTATTTTACAGATGAATTTTCGGTAACATTAAACCGTTACGGAAAACAGGAATTATGTTATTTTAATTTGGTTTTTCATCCTTTAAAAGAAGAAAACGATATTATTTCGGGAGTTATTGTTGCCGCTTATGAAGTTACAGAAACTGTAAAAACACGTCATTTTATATCTGAAAGTGAAGCCGCTTTTAGAAAATTAGTTATGCAATCACCAATTGCGATGGCCATTTTTAGAGGAAAAAATCACACTATTGAAATGGCCAATAACACGATGATGAATGTTATTTGGCAAAAAACGGAAGAAGAAACTATTGGAAAACCAATTCTGGAAGTTTTTCCTGAACTCGCCGAACAAAAATATCCGGAACTGCTTGACGACGTTGTAAATAACGCAAAGATTATAAAAGAAAAAGAAGCTGTTGCTTATGTAGATATTAAAGGAAAACTGGAGAGATTTTACCTTGATTATCAATATACTCCTTTGTTTGAAAAAGATGGCGAGATATCAGGAGTAATGGTTACTGTTAATGATGTTACAGATAAAGTTGAAGCCCGAAAAAAAGTTGAAGATGCAGAAGAAAGAGCGCGTTTGGCAGCCGAAATTGCCGAAATCGTAACCTGGGACCTGAATATACCAACACAGGAATTAATTTATTCTGAGAATTTACCTTCGCTTTTTGGTCTTGAAAAGGAAACAAAGGTAACAAGAGCCGAAATTCTGACTATGATATATCCTGATGACAAGCCAATCTTGGAAAAAGCATATGAGGTTGCGCTGACGACCAGCATTTATAAATATGAATCAAGAATTATCAAACCCGATCATTCGGTTAGCTGGATAAAAGCACACGGAAAAATATTTTTTGATGAAGATGGCGAACCCGCAAAAATGATCGGTACTATTATAGATATTACCGATGAAAAAAATGCGCATCAGGTATTGATGAAAAGCGAAGAGAAATTCAGGCTTCTTGCCGATTCTATGCCACAGCATATCTGGACAAGTGATGCATTGGGCAATATAAATTATTTCAATCAGTCTGTTTATTCTTATTCGGGGCTTAAAAGTGAAGACATCGAAAAAAATGGCTGGCTGCAAATTGTTCATCCTGATGATCGCCAGGAAAACATCAAAGTTTGGGTAGATGCCATTACTACCGGAAAAGACTTTTTATTAGAACATCGCTTTCGTCGTTATGATGGTAAATACCGCTGGCAATTAAGCCGCGCAATTCCGCAAAAAGACACACAGGGAAATATACAAATGTGGGTTGGAACAAGTACTGATATTCAGGATCAGAAAAATTTTACCGAAAATCTCGAAAAACAAGTATACGAACGTACGGCCGAATTGGAGCAAAAAAACAAGGATTTGATTAATATGAATATTGAATTACAATCCTTTGCCTACATTTCCAGCCACGATTTGCAGGAACCTTTACGAAAAATACAAACTTTTGCCAGTCGCCTTTCCGATTTGGATGAACAGAATATTTCGGCGAAAGCCAAAACATATTTAGGCCGTATAGAAGTTTCGGCAAAAAGAATGCAGACTTTAATTCAGGATCTCCTTACCTATTCCAGAACAAATTCGGCCGACAGGGTTTTTGTAAAAGTGAATCTGGATGAAATTGCCGAAGAAGTTATCAGTGATTTCTCTGAACGTATTGAAGAAACCAATGCAATTATTAATTTAAATCCTTTGGGAGAAGCGACAGTTATTCCTTTTCAGTTTAGACAGTTACTGCATAATTTGATCGGGAATGCTTTAAAGTTTTCTAAAAAAGGCCAGGATCCGTATGTTGAAATTAAGGCCAGGAGAATTAAAGGTTACGAAACAAAAATCCCCGTTGATTATCCTGATAAAATGTATTATCATCTTACAATATCTGACAACGGAATTGGCTTTGCTGATGAATATAAGGAACGAATTTTTGAGGTTTTCCAGAGATTAAATACCGAAAGTGAAT
Source organism: Flavobacterium sp. AC274 (assembly GCF_979258275.1). Taxonomy (NCBI): domain Bacteria; kingdom Pseudomonadati; phylum Bacteroidota; class Flavobacteriia; order Flavobacteriales; family Flavobacteriaceae; genus Flavobacterium; species Flavobacterium sp. AC274. Next base: position 3,975,370 of record NZ_OZ409852.1, read on the forward strand.
TCTCCGGAACCGGAATTGGTTTAGCCATCGTTAAAAAAATCGTCGAAAACCATAAAGGAATAATTCGCGCACATAGCGAAAAAGGCAAAGGAGCAACTTTTGAAATTTACTTACCGGAATAAAATAAAAAAACACCAAACTCAATTTGAATTTGGTGTTTTTTTTATCTGTTATACCATGTGTTTATGATTTATAAACAAAGTTTTTAGGTCCAGGAACGAAGTTTTTCCAATCAATTTCCAGAGCATGTTCTATAGATTTTACAATATCTTTCATTAAAACTGGCTTGGTAATAAAAAAATTAGCCCCAAGTATACGGCATTTTTCTATAATACCAGGCTCATTTGAGGTAGAGAAAATAACAATTGGAATGTCTTTTTTATCTTCCGAATTTCTAAGTTCTGCCAAAACATCAAAACCATTTTTACCAGGCATATTTAAATCTAAAAAAACAACATGTGGAGTTGGCGGCGGATTATAAATTGCCGTTAATAATTTCTCTCCGCCATTATAAGTTAAAAGATCAATTTTCTTAGGCAATGATTCAACAGCATCGGCGAAAATGCTCAAATCATCTTCATCATCATCGGTATAAAATACGGTCAAATCTGTCATATATGTGAAAGTGGTATAATTACGGACCAAAGATAATTCAAATAAAAAAGATAATTCAAATAAATAAAATATAACAATTGATTTTAAATTCGCACAAAAAAGCAATTTAATAGAAATCTCATAACTTATAATTTTAATTCTATAAGAACTAAAAATCTAAAAAACAGCAACTTTACAAATAATAATTTTTCAAAAATACCTTATTGTACGACGGTCAAATTAGTATTAAAAAAACTTTACAAATAACTTAAAATATAGAGCCATGGGAGATCATAAAGACCTTACAAACGAATTTGCTGTAGATAAAATAAAAGATCTTGCAGAAAATATAAAAACCTGCATGCTGTGTACTTATAATCTTGAAAATAAATTACAATCGCGACCAATGTCTGTTCAAAAAATTGACGATTTGGGTCAGCTTTGGTTTTTATCTGACAGAAACAGCAGTCAAAATGCAGAGATTACACAAAATCCAACGGTTGAAATCTTTTTTTCTGAACCGCATGATAAATTTTTAACCTTACATGGAACTGCCAGCATTTTGTACAATCCTGAAATAATTCACGAATTATATGATCCTATTATAAAAGTATGGATGCCAGGCGGCGAGGATGATCCAAATTTGAGCGTTATTAAAGTAATTCCGGAAGATGGTTATTACTGGAACAATAAAAACGGAAAAATGGTTGCCATTGCAAAAATGACCGCCGCTTTTGTTACCGGAAAAACAATGGATGACGGAATTGAGGGAAGTTTGAAATTGTAATTTTCAAACACATAAATTTTAACCGCAAAGTTCGCAAGGATTTACGCAAAGGGCACTACGCAAAGCTTAAAAACTTTACGAACCTTGCTTAAATCCTTGCGAACTTTGCGGTTAATTTTTTACAGTTAATTGCATATTTTTAAACTCCAAAGCATTCAAAATTCCTGCTTCGCTTGCTGTGTTATTAAAATAAACGAAACCTGATTTATCCTCAATTTTCTTTTTTACATTTTCTAATTCTTCAGAAGAATAACTCGAATAAAATAGTTTTTTATTTCCGTGAAAACGAACATAAGTAAGCGGAAATTCGGTTAAAATATCTTCTGGCAATCCTGGATAACTTACACTGCAAAAGGTTATCTTGTATTGTTGAAAAGCATTCCATACTTCCTGATTCCACCAGCTTTTATGCCGAAATTCAACTACATTTTTAAAGCTTTTATCCAATACTTTAATAATAGTTTGAAGTCTTTCTTCGGTATAATCAAAACTTGGAGGAAACTGAAAAAGAACACAACCCAGTTTTTCTTCTAAACCATCATCGCATACATTATAAAATTCTGTAATTAACTCTTTGCAATCCACAAGCTTTTTAATGTGCGTGAGTTCTTTGGGGGCTTTTACTGAGAAAAGAAAATTATCCGGCGCTTTTTTATACCAGTTTTCCATTATTCTGATGGTTGGAAATTTATAAAAAGTACCATTCATTTCATAGGTATTAAAATGCCGGCAATAAAAATTGAACCAATGTTTGGTTGGTAAATCTTCAGGATAAAAGATACCTTTCCAAAAACGGTTATTATAACTTGAACACCCTATGTGTATTTCTTTTTTCATATGTATAATTGTTGACAGTTGGTACAGAAAAAACTACGGCGTTTTTTTATACCGGTATGTTTTTTTATAAAAGGAAGACCGCATCTCAAACAAGTTTTTTTAGTATGTGCCAGCCAATGTTTTTTCAATTCAAATTTCTTTTTCCAATCTAAAAATTCGAAACTGTAAATTGAGCATTCATCAATTATTTCGACTATTTTATCGTGTGGAATTTTCCCTGTTAAAGATTCCGGATGAACATGGCATCGGTATAAAACTTCATTTTTAATAATATTACCAACTCCTGAAAATATATTCTGATCCAGAACGGCATCACAAATCATTTGGTTCGGAATTTTCCCCAGACTTTGTTTTGCTTTTTCGGGACTCCATTTAATATTCATTACATCTTCTTCCCAATCATAATGCAGATTGATATCACCCTCTAAAATTTTAATAGAACAGGTATAAAAATTAAGTTCTCCGTTTGAGAAAACGAGACTTAATCTGGGTGCGGTTTCTTTTCTTTCATTAATCCGATAAGTGCCAAACATTAGCAAATGAATCTTAACCGTAAAATCATCAAAACAAATTAAATAATGTTTTCCCCAGGTTTTAATCGCTTCTACAACTTTACCTTCTATTCGCTCTAAATCAATAGCGCTGTTTCCGGAGACAGAAATCACTTTTTGGCCTGCAAATTGCTCAGTTTCTTCTTTCAGAATTACGATAGACGGACCTTCGGGCATAATGAATAATATTTTTTGATTTAAATTTTAAAAAATGAAAAAAAGTGCAGCTTTTATTACTGCACTTTTTAGATATTTTGAAAACTAAGCTTCATCTTCTTCGGCAGCCTCAACATTAATTGCATTTACAGCAACTTCTGTCAATAGTTTATCTGCGCCTTTTTCTTCGTCAAGAGTTAATTCTAATAAAGAAGCGGCTTCTGTAAGACCAAGTGTTTCTGCAAATTGTCTTAAAGTTCCATAAGTCGCAATTTCGTAATGTTCGATTTTCTGGCTGGCAGCAATAATTCCCGCATCACGAACAACGCCAACTTCAGTTTCTTCAAGGATACTCTTACCTTCTTCAATTAACCCCTCCATTGCATCGCATTTTTTTGCAGTTGCTTTTTTACCAATACTTTGAAAAACTTGTTCTAATCTGGTTACATGTTCTTCAGTTTCTGTTAAATGGTTTGTAATCGCATCAATTAGTTCTGCAGATGTTGCATTTTTTGCCATTAGCGGAAGCGCTTTTGTCAAAGCTTTTTCTGCCCAGTAAATGTCTTTTAATCCATCTTCAAACAGTTCTGTAAGTCCAGATGCAGCATTTGATTTTGGTTTTGTTACTCCTGCTTTTGTTGTTTGTTTTGGTGCAGCTTTTTTTGTCGTAGTTTGCTTCTTATTTTTAGTTTCCATGATAAATAATTTAATTGTTATTAATAATTGTAAAAGTACTTTTGATTAGTAGCAATCAGTTATAGTATTTCTTACATTATTTACAATATAATCATCTGTGAATTATAGAATTAGCGATTTTAATTCTATAAGGCAATCCTACACCTTAGTAATTAGATTTGTATTATACGAACAATAAAATTAACTTGTCATGGAAACTACTGATAAAAGAAATAGTACTGTAGAAAATAGAGATCCGCGAAATCAAAATTTAAACAGACAAAACAATATTATGAACGAGAAGCTCTATAATAATGACGAAATCAGAAGAGCTAGTCATCAGGGTGATGTTAAAAATTATGGTTTTACTATAAATGGATATGATCCTAATAAAGCCATTCCGGATCAGGAACGTATTACAAATGAAGATGATTTAGACGATTTGGATGACGATTTTCATCAACCGGGCGATCTTGTAGATGATGCAGATGATTTAAATGATGAATTTGATAATCCATCAGATAATGTAAATGATGATTTTACCAATTCTGCAGATGAATTTGATGAGGAAGATGAGGAAGAATATGAAGATGACAGAGAAGAAGAAGAAGAAGAACTTGACGATCACACGCACACTACAGGAGATCTTCTTTATGATGAAAATGCAGATAACCTTAACGATGAATTCGACAATCCTTCAGACTCTGAAGAATTAACAGAATCAGATGAGGATTTACAGGAATTAGATCCTGATGATGACGATGATGATTTAGAAGACGATTTGGAACCGGGAGAAATCGAGGAAGAAGATTCTGGAGATGATTATAATGATAACGATCCTAGAAAATTCTAATCGAAAATATAGATTAAAAAAACGCCGTTACTAAAATTAGTAACGGCGTTTTTTTGCCTTAAGCAGTTTTTTTAGTCCCCAATTTTAGTTAAAGTTGGGATATCGTCCATTCTCTCCAAACGTTCTGCAAGACCTAATCGCGCCTCTGTTAATTCAATTTCGGCTTTGCCCAATTCTCTATACCATTCTTCTTTTCCCGTTTCAGATTTTTCGATTTTACGCATAATCTCAAAAATTTCGCCTTGTGCTTCCATAACGGCCAGCCTTTTATAGTACGTTAAACTTTCTGTCATGTGTGCAAGCGCAATCATAGCGGTTAAAAACGGATGATTGTTGGTTACATTTACGTCTCTTACCCTGCCATGTTCAAGTTCTACTTTTAAGGCAAAGGCAAACTCTTCCATATTAAATCGTTCGTGCTTGCTTTTTGGATTCAAATAAGCCTTAATAGCTTCAACATTATCCATAGTCGAAAGATCAACATCTGTATCTTTATCTTCGCTTAAATCTCTGTAAACGACAGCCGCAATAGCACGCGCTTCATCGATTGTTGGATCATTTTCAGGATTTTCAAAATCTCTTACCGACCAATCCCAATTTTCAGGATGAACAGGTTTTATATATTTCTCACAAAAATCTGTTACATCATTTTTTAAGCTTACCATTTTGTCATCTCTTTTGATATAAACATCCTGATAAGCGCCACTTTTTGTTCCCATTTTATTTAGATTATTAGTTTAAATTAAAACGACACATGTACCAATGGTAATGTGTCGTTTTGTCCCCAACTTGAATCCTTTTATATTTCTCAAAGTTGCTACATAAAAAAGGAAACTGTTAACTCAAAACGTTCAATTATTAGCTCAATCCGTTTTATTATGAAAATTCGGGTTGAAAATTGCCTATTAATTCTGAAAAAGCAATTTCTGAGTGCGAAAAATGCGGCTGATTGCTTCGGCATTTTTTTGCGCGATCAAAATATTGCTGAATTGATCCATCTTCATAACTCGCCACAATGAGCGGATGCACATAATAATTTTTACATACATTTTTGGTATTTCCCAAAGCCTCGGCTGTAGTTTCAAAAGCGTCCAGAATATTCTTTTTAATTTCTTTCTCGTCAGTCGTTGTTCCGATTTCCATTAAAGTTTCAAAAAATATTAAAGAAGCAGCCCAGGTTCTAAAGTCCTTGGCACTAAAATATTTCCCTGTAATATCATGCAGATAAGAATTCACCATATGACTATCTAAAACTTTGCGTTCGCCATTTTCATCATAATATTTAAAAACTTCCATACCCGGAATTTCTTCACATCGCCCTACCAGTTTAACCAGTTGTTTGTTTCTGGTTGTTATAGTATGTTTTACGCCTTTTTTTCCAACGAATTCAAAACGTAGCGTATTTTTGTCAATGTTAATGTGCTTTTTTCTTAATGTCGAAAGTCCGTACGATTTGTTGTCTTTTGCATATTTTTCATTTCCGATTCTGATATGCGTTTCTTCCATTAAGCGAATTACAAGTGCTGTAACTTTGTTTTTACACCACTCTTTCTGAGCAAGATCCTGATCAACCTGTTCTCTTATTTTTGGGAGGTATTTTCCAAATTCGGCTATTTTATAAAATTTAGTCTGATTTCTGATGAGATTCCATTTCGGATGGTAACGATATTGTTTTCTGTTTTTAACATCGGTTCCAACAGCCTGAAGATGGCCGTTTGATAAATCTGCAATTCGTACGTTTTCCCACGCTGGCGGAAGCACAAGACTGCTAAAGCGTTTTAATTCGCTTTTTTGTTTCACGCATCTTCCATTTTTTTTATAGATAAAACTCTCGCCTTCTCTACAGCGTTCTATGGTAAGTACATGATCGCTTACGTAAACTAAATCTAATTTTTCGAGAACCAATTGAGGTGACTGTATCAATTGCTTCATTAATTTTTCCTGAGAGAGTTTGGCATTCATAATATGTGGTAGAAATAAATTTCGTTTTCTAGTTATTGCGTAATGATTTGATTAAGTTTCTTTTGTTCATATAAGAACGGCCTTCTATACCCACTTTTCTGGCTTGCTGATACAATTCTTCTTTGGTCCATTCTTCATATGGTTTTGTTCTTACGTTTTCTCCAGCGTTAGAAGAATTAGCAGTTTGTCCATATTTTTCGTTACTTAAAACTTTGTGTATAAGAGTCTCGTAATGTTCTTTGTTCTTAATTCCTGAATTTTGCATGACGATTAAATTTTGTGGTTATTATTCAGTAAAATATACTACCAAAGTTCTTTAAAAACAGCCCGAAATTCGTTATATAATTCTTTCCTATACTTTCATAATTAACTATACATCAAAGGGTTTAAAAACAAAAAATCCCAAATTCTTGCGAATTGGGATTTTTTGTTTTGAAGTTATGAGTTATGAGTCATTCTCTATGGGTTATGCGTTTTGGATTTGGGATTTTAAAATTTGGAATTTGTTTTTATCAAGATAACATCAACTTCAAGATATTTCTCTTTCATTAAACTCAAAGCAAAAGCCGCTGCTGCAGATGTAAAAACAGAATAATCAAAAGCGCCTTTTATTCCTGTTGAAAATGTCATGGATAATGCAAAAAGCAATAATAAATATCCGCTAAGTCTGGCAAACAATTCTGTTTTAAAACCTAAAAGCAGAAAGACAGGAAAAATAATTTCTGCTGCTGTAGCAATAATTCCAACCGGATTAATCAAACTTTCAGGAATTAACGGATTTAATACTTTGGTATATGCTACGAAGTTTTCCCAATTTCCCCAAGCTGAAACCTGTTTACTCCAAAGTCCGAATCGATCTGCAACTGCCGAAAGAAAACAGATTGAAAGTGCCAAACGTAGAAATATTTTGACTGATTTTTGATTTATTATTGATGGCATGGTTTCTATTTGTTTGTTTTTTACTAGTATCTCTTTATTCAATATTAATCTCTATAAGACTTTTTACCAAAATACCTTTTATGTTTTTATCTAAAATATCCTTTATGGCTTTTTTAGACTTGTAAATAGTTTTAGTGTCTTTTGTTTCAATTTCAAGATTATTTATCGAATTGGCAAATTTTACAGTTTCGTTAGTTGACCAGGTTCCAATTCCACAATAAATTGTAGCGGTGTCACTTTTCTTTAAATTATAAACAATCGAATCATGTTCTGCATTTTGATAAAGTTGAATATCTTTTACTTTACGATCTAAATTAATTTTAATCTTTATATCAGAATCTGTTTTGTTTATAAATGAAATATGCTGCGAAGGATCACAGCTTATCAGAACATTCGAGAAGAAAATTAATAACAATAATCTAAGTAGGTTTTTCATTTTGATTCGGTTTTCTGCTGTTGCGAGAACGTAAAGAATATAATTTTTAAAAAGAAGTTTTAATTTTTGATTTTAATTCTTTAATAAAATCAGATTCTTTTAAATCTTCATTTTTAATGATAAATGAAGTCCTATTTTTTAAAGTTATAAAACTGTAATTTTTCGTGATATATGTCTTTTTAACAGTATGCCACTTATACACTTTGACAACATTGTTATAAAAATTATTAAATTCTATTCCATCTGGTTTTATTTCTAAAGACTTTTCCCCTAATAAATCAGGTTGTGAATCTATTAGTTTTTTGATTTTTGAATGTTTTATTAAATCAGGAATAATACTAATGACAATCAAGGCAAAAAAGAAAAAAATAGCTGAAATAAATAAAAATTCTGTCCAATTAAAGTTTTTGTATATTAATACATAACTAATTATAACTGAAATTAGAGAAAAGCAAGTTATCAGATATATGTATCTTTTCGTAATTAATTCTGTTCCTGCTTTTTTATAATCTTCCCGATCTAAAGTGTAATTTATTTTCAATGTTTGTTTATTTAATAAAAGATATTAAAAAAAATGGAAATTAAGCAATCCACGTTCTCTCTACTTCTTCAATGATCCATTTGTTATTTATTCTTTTAATCTAATTCTAAAGCCTTGTTCGCAAAGTCTGTTGCTAGAGCGTCCCGCTCGTGAACACAAACTATAATTTTAAAAGACTCGCGCGCTAGCGAAGGATTGATTGATCGTTATTTCTCTTTATGATATACAATATTTATTAAATCATCTTTCTTTGCAGCATCCCAGTAAACAAAAGGCTGTATTTCCTTAATCCCGGAAAGATCTTTTTCAAAATTATTTTGATAACTAAATACTGTTTCATTTTCTGCAGCATATTCATTAAATTGTATGTTTCCAACGTACAAAATTTCTCCTTTGTTTACTGTAAACGGAATTGAAAACCCACCTATATTATCATTTCTTTGCAAGACTGCAAAACCACTATTCGAAAAAAGTCGAATACCACTAATTTCATAATCCCCTGCCGGTCTTTCAATAGTAAAAAGGTAAGTTAATCCATTATCTAAATTTCCTTTATGCTTCATTCTAATAATTTGTGCCGGACTAAATCGTATTTCTTTAAAGTTTTTTCTAGCCAACTTTGGATCAGTAGATTTATAACTTATCTGTAAAAAGTAACCATTAAATTTTGCTTTCTCTTTTGGAAACGTAAGTGAACCAAAAATTAATCCGTTGTCTGTTTTCTTTGGATTAAAAGTGATCTGTTGGGCTGATGCAGAAGATGCAACAAGGCTACAGCAGAAAAGCAACAGAGATAAAATAAAATTATGCGCGAAAGTCTTATTTGTTTTAATTGAAATGGCAGTTATCATTAGAATATTTATTTGTTTTTATGGGTACCAAAATATAAAATATATTCATACAAAAAATAGTGGCGGTTAATTACTTATGAGTTATAAGCAGGCATCTAAATAATATAACATTATCTAAAAATGCTGTAAAACATTCCATCTACATCCTATATAATTTTACATCATAACATTTAAACCATAAAATCATGAAAAAGTTACTATTAGCAGGAAAAGTTATTTTAGGCGCCGGACTAATCATTATATTTTTAAATTCTTGCAAAAACGAAACTAAACAAGAAGATCCAAAAGAGGTTGCTGAAGATGCTAACGAAGCTAAATTTGACTCTATCGACAGCAAAGAAGATGATTCTGAATTTTTAGTAGATCAGGCTGAAATTAACCTAGCTGAAATCGAAATTGGAAAATTGGCACAAACTAAAAGTACAAATGCAGAGGTAAAAAGTTTTGGTAAAATGCTTGTTGATGAGCACACTAAATCAGCATCTGAAGTAAGTGCTTTGGCTAAAACAAAAAACTTTACGTTACCAACTTCGTTAACTGAAGATGGTCAGGAAGAATACAACAAACTAAACGAAAAAACTGGTGTTGATTTCGACAAAAAATTTGCTGACATGATGATTGATGGTCATGAAAAAGCAATTGATAAGCTTAAAAAAGCTTCTGAAAACGCAAAAGATGCAGATATTAGACTTTGGGCTTCTAATAATATCGCTGGTTTAACAGCACATTTAGAACATGCCAAAATGCTAAAACAAAAACTGGACAAAAAATAAAATAATTGGTACTGGTATTTTTTTGAGAAACCCCTTAAGAGTTGAATTGCTTAAGGGGTTATTTTTTTTAAGATACTAAGTTGCTAAGATTCTGAGTAACTAAGTTTTTTTCTTAGCATCTTAGGAACTTAGAACCTTAGCTACTTTAAAGAAGCCATATCAATCACAAAACGATATTTAATATCTCCTTTAAGTAATCTTTCGTAAGCATTGTTTACATCGTTTACTCCAATTAATTCAATATCTGCGGTGATGTTGTGTTGGGCGCAGAAATCCAGCATTTCCTGAGTTTCAGCGATTCCACCAATGTTTGATCCGGCGAAGCTTCTTCTTCCCATTAAAAGGCTGAAAGACGTTACAGGAAGTGGTTCCATTGGCGCTCCAACCAAAACCATATTTCCGTCTACTTTTAGTAAATTCAGGTATTCATCTATATTATGCTGAGCCGAAACGCAATCTAAAATAAAGTGTAAACTTCTGGCATATTTTGCCATTTGTTCAGGATCTGTAGATAAAACAACTTCATCTGCGCCTAAACGTTTTGCATCTTCGGTTTTAGATAATGAAGTCGTAAAAACAACAACATGAGCGCCCATAGCTTTCGCTAATTTGATTCCCATATGTCCTAAACCACCAATACCCACAACTCCTACTCTTTGTCCAGGACCTACTTTCCAGTGTTTTAACGGAGAATAAGTTGTGATTCCGGCACAAAGTAAAGGTGCAACTCCGGCAAGATCTAATTTATCCGAAATATGCAATACATAATTTTCATCAACAACAATACTTTCAGAATAACCTCCAAAAGTTTGTCCGCCCAAATGAGCATCAGGAGAGTTGAATGTCAATGTATTTCCAGGCTCACAAAATTGCTCTAAACCTTCTTTACAATGTTCGCATTCTCGGCAAGAATCAACCATACAACCTACTCCGGCTAATTGACCCACTTTGAAGTTTTTTACATGCTCGCCAACTTTTGTAACTCTTCCCACAATTTCGTGTCCGGGAACAATTGGATAAATAGTTCCGTGCCACTCATTACGGGCAGAATGCAAATCAGAATGGCAAATTCCGCAATATAAAATCTCGATTTCAACATCATGTGCCAATACGCCTCTTCGTTTGATGTCTAATGTTTGTAACGGTGCTTCAGCGGCTTCTGTACCAAAGGCTTTTATGTTTTTTGTTTCCATTTTAAGGGGTTTAAGTTTTGTTTTCATTGTTTCAGGTTGCTTTTTATAGCCACAAAGGCGCTAGGTCGCAAAGATTAAAACTTAGGACCTTAGCAACTCAGCATCTTAGAATCTTATTTCACTCCGTAACTAAAATACTCTTCATCGGTTACGCTTTGTAACCAGCTTCCTGAGCCTTTATCAACTTCTGTGATGATGATGATGTAAGAGAATTTACTAAATGGCGTTGCACCGTACCAATGTTCTATTCCCGGTAAAATAGTAACCACTTCGTCTTTATGAAGTAATCGTATTGCTTGGCCTTTTTCCTGAAAATAACCAATTCCATTTGTCGCGATAAGCAATTGCAAACTTGCATTTACGTGCCAGTTGCTTCTTGCGCCAGGCTCAAAAGTTACTTCTTTGATCATTGTATTTTCAGGGTGAATATCGCTGGTTTGTTTTTTATAGGAAACATCACCAGTCATATAAGTATTGGGAACTTTCCCTTCTTCGATAACGGTAGAATAAGTTGTTGACATAATAATTGGTTTTGAGTTTGGTTATTAAAAACTATTATATTGTTCATCAGTTACAGGCTCAAGCCAGTCTACAATTCCCAGTTGAGTATTTGTACTGATGGCAATATGGGTAAATTCGCTTTCTGGAGATGCTCCGTGCCAATGTTTAACTTCGGGTTTAATATTTACCACATCACCTTCCTTTAGCAATTGAATTGGTTTTCCAATTTCCTGATAGTAACCTGTTCCGTGCGTTACAATCAAAATTTGTCCTCCGGGATGTGTGTGCCAATTGTTTCTTGCACCGGGTTCGAAAACGACATTACCAACTGCAGTATTTAAAATTGGGTCGTTTGGCACCAGCATTTTAACCCAGGCTTTTCCCGTAAAGTAATCTGCCGAAGCCAAATCGCCTTTAGGAAAAATTTCATTTAATTGATTTTCTGTAGTTTTCATAATTATTTGTTTTTTACTATCGGGAAAACTAAATCAGCAAAGCAAGAATGTGCTTTAAGAAGTTTTATTTAGTTCGCAGAAAACCGATAAAGGATTAATACTAATTATTTCGACGCAAAATTACTTTAGTAAAGCGAACCCGAGATAACAATAATCAAACAAAAAATTAAGAATATGAAACAATTTACATTCTTAACGATTTCGGAATTGTTCCGGTAAGTCTTTTAAAGTAATTATTAAAATAGCTCGGATATTCAAATCCAAGTGAATAACCGATGTCGGCAATACTCCAATCTGTGTGTTGTAACAAGGCTTTGGCTTCGCCAATAATTCGTTCAGTAATATGTGCTGTAGTAGGTTTTCCGGTCACTTCTTTAACCGAACGATTTAAGTGGTTTACATGTACGGCAAGACTTTGAGCATAATCTTGTGGAGTTTTTAAAACAAGTGGCTGATCTTTAGTTTCAACGGGAAATTGTCTTTCCAGCAATTCCAGAAATAAAGAAGTTATTCGTGAAGAAGCATTTTTATGTTTAAAGAAATTTTCTGACGGCTGCATTTTCATCGATTCATGCAAAATCAAATTGATATAATTGCGCATTAAATCATCTTTAAAAACATAATCTGTTTCTTGTTCCTCTATCATTTTTTGAAATAACGAGTCTACAAAAACTTTCTGTTCTGCTGATAATGAGAAAATTGGAGTTCCGCCTATTTTAAACAAAGGCGATTCATGAAGACTCTCAGAGCGGTCGTTTACCTTTAAAAAATCTTCGGTAAAAACACAGGCGTATCCTTCATAAGTAGGTGAAAGTGTATCCCACGAATATGGAATATGCGGATTTCCAAAAAACAAAATAGTTCCGTCAGTTTCGATTCCTCTATCTGCATAATGAATAAGGCTTTTGCTGGTATTAATACAAATTTTGTAATAATCCCTGCGGTTATAGGTTGGAATTTTACTTACATCACCATTTATCTCATAAACCTTAAACCCTTTTAACTTTAAATCGTTAATTCCGAGTTCTGTTGCCTGACATGCGCTTTGCTCTTTCATTTTGCAAAGTTATGAAAATCAAATAAAAGTCAAGAAGTTTTTTTGTTTCAGGTTTCAGGTTTCAAGTTTTCACTTTGCTCAATAAACCCGACAGGTTTTTAAAACCTGTCGGGTTTTTGTTCTTAGTTTGTCCACAAAGATTGAAACCTGGAACCTGAAACAAAACAAACCCTTTTCTTTTTTATCTTTGTTACATGAAAGAAGTACAACCCGTAATAGACTATATATCAAGATACGTTGATTTGACAGACGCTGAAAAAACGCATCTGGCGACTTTTTTGAAGATTACCAAAGTCAAAAAAAGACAATTTATCGTGCAGCCGGGTTTTGTATGCAAACACAAAAGTTATGTTGTAAAAGGCGCATTTAGAGGTTATTTGGTCGATAATGAAGGAAAAGAACACACACTTTCGTTTGCTATCGAAGATTGGTGGATTTCTGATTACAGCAGTTTGATTTATCAGGAACCTGCAACTTTATTTGTAGAAGCTTTGGAAGATTCTGTTTTAATTCAAATTGAATACGAAGACGAACAGAAATTTTTGCAGGAAATTCCGAAACTCGAAAAATTCGAACGCATTATTACCCAGCGCTCATTGGCTTTTCACCAAAAACGACTTTTATCTAATTTTACCAAAACGGCCGAAGAACGCTACGACGAATTCATGAGCAAATATTCGGCAATTGCAAAGCGCGTTCCGCAATATGCTTTGGCTTCTTATCTTGGTTTTAGTACGGAATATTTAAGTAAAATTCGCAACAGAAAAACTTCAAAAAGTTAAACCAGTTCAACCTTATTTCCTAAACCAGTTCATTTTTATTCGTTTTATTCTGTCTCAAATTTGCATTGTCAATACCGACAAAATAATTTAATTCAAATAAAAATGAAAAAGACGATTTACCCAAACCATACGAGAATATTTTCATTATTACTATGGTTTTTATTTATCACTTTCAGCATTACGGCACAAAACAAAGACAATAGTAAAGTTCAGATTTTCCATATTCAGAACTATTTTACTGAGGCTTATCTGGTAAAAGGAAATTCAGAAAAACTAATTTTAATCGATACCGGAGTTCCCGTTGCAGGATATCAGGATAGTTTGATAAGTGCTATCAAAAAATTAGGTTTTAAACCCGAAAATATTGCTCTTGCCATTGTTACACACGGACACGGCGATCATGCAGGAAATGCGAGATTTCTTCAGCAAAATTTCAAAACCAAAATTGCCGGAAGCAAAGCCGATTTAAACAAATTTACTTCAGGCAAAACCGAATTATCAAAATCTGAAGACGTGAGCATTTGGGGAACAAGACTTCGCCAGTATTCCGACTTAGATTATCCCGCTTTTACGCCTGATATTATTGTCGAAAATGCCAATATCGATCTTAAAAAATTTGGTTTTGATGGAAAAATAATTCCAATAAAAGGCGGACACACTCCCGGAGATTTATTGATTTTAATTGGCGATAATCTTTTTGTTGGAGATGCTTTCGTAGGCACATTTAAAGCGCAAGGCGGAGGTTTAGCACCTGACGGTCACCATGTAAGAGAACATTTCTATCATGAAAACAGACAACTCGCCGATCAAAATTTAAAACTAATCGAGAAAATTGCATTAGATAATAAAGTAAAAACAATTTACCCCACTCACAATGGACCTGTTTCTACTTCTGAACTAACAAAATACATTAAAGAAGAACCTTTGTTGCGACTTTTATCACAGCAAAATGAATCTTTAAATACCGAAGATTTCAGAATTATTTCTTCTGATGAAAATATGGCTGTACTAACTTATATCGAAGCAATTAAACTTGAAGGAAAAGAGGCTAAAAATGTTTTTATAACTGAGACTTATTCTAAAGAAAAAGGAAGTTGGAAAATGGTTAAGAAAGAGATTAAATAGTCTTGTTTCAGGTTTCAGGTTTGCGTAATAAACCCGACAGGTTTTAAAAACCTGTCGGGTTTGATATACGTTACTAATTTACGCTCAGTTTGTCATCTCGACGGAGGAGAGATCACACTTGAAACTCCGCAATCAAAATCGCCAATCTTTGTAGAGTTACGCGTGTGATCTCTCCTCCGTCGAGATGACAAAACTATGTGTAAACTTTAGTTTATAGACAAAGTTTGAAACTTGAAACTTGAAACTTGAAACAAAACAAACCTGAACCTGAAACAAATTTTAAAGGAAATGCAATTTCTCTTCCTCAAGATCTAAATGCAAAATATGCTTGCGTACAATTTCTTCATCAATTCGGTGATCTTTGTTTTTATCGGTAAGCCATTGTCTTTGCAGGTTTAATATTTCTCTGTAAACTTTTTTGGCCTCTTCGGTCATTAAAATATCTTCGTTGTTAGAAACACTTGCATCTTCCCATTTTGTAGCCAGTTGTTGTAGTACTTTTTCAGTTTCAAGATGTTGGCTGTAGTTCGTTTTTAAATGATTCAGAGCCTGTTGAGAAAGCATTCGCCTTAACTTATTATACATTTCATCATCGGGCATAATTAAATCAGGATCCGGCATATTAAGTTTTTTAATAAGCCACGGCAACGTAAGTCCTTGTAAAAGCAATGTGGTCAATATAACGACAAAGGTGATAAAGAGAATCAAATTTCTTTGCGGAAATTCTGCTCCGCCCTGCGCATAAACCGGAATCGACAACGCCACTGCCAACGATACAACACCTCGCATACCTGACCAGCCAATAATTACAATTCCTTTGTAACCCGGATGTCTGGAATCTGCAACTGTTATAAAATTTCGGGCTATCAAAGTTACAATTACAGCCGCATAAGCAGATATTAATCTCGCAATGATCAAAACCAATGTAATCAAAAGACCATAACCAATCGCTGAGGAAAGACTCACATCTCCCAATCCCGAAGTAATTTCGGGTAAGTCAAGACCAATAAACATAAAAATTAATCCGTTGAGGATAAAGCAGAAACTTTCCCAGACATTAACACCGCGCAATCGCGATGTGCTGCTTAAAAACGAAAGCCGGTTATTCGATAATAATAATCCGCCACTTACAACGGCAAGAACACCAGAACTGTGAATTTCCTCGGCAACGAGATAAATAACATAAGGCGTTACGATAGAAAATACGATATCTATATTGGCATCTGTGGGCAAATATTTATGCAGTTTCATGAAAATAAAACCAATTGCTACGCCAACTCCAACTCCCGCAATTACCATCCAGCCAAAACTCGTTACAGCATTATACCAAACAAATTGTCCCGTTCCTGCGGTTATTAGCGCAAAGCGAAAAATAATCAGCGATGAGGCGTCATTCAACAAACTTTCACCTTCTAAAATAGAAGACAGTCGGCGGGGTACTTTTACAAATTTCAAAATAGCGCCCACACTTACGGCATCAGGAGGTGAAACAATTCCGCCAAGCAAAAAACCTAATGCGAGTGAAAATCCCGGTATAAAATAATTCGAAAAAAGTGCAACAGAAAGTGCTGTAAAAAATACAACCAAAAAAGCAAAACTGGTTATAATGCGTCGCCAGCGCCAGAGTTCTTTCCATGAGATTTTCCATGAAGCTTCATACAATAATGGCGGAAGGAATATGAAAAAAATAAGTTCGGGATCGATACGTAATTTTGGAATTCCGGGAATAAAACTAATCGCCAGTCCCGCCAAAACCAATAAAACCGGATAAGCAACTTTTATTTTGTTGCTCGCCATAATCAGGAAAAGAATAACAATGACGATACCTATATAAAACGCGAGATTATCTAACATTTGAGAATTTTATTAAAAATTTATAAAGCTATAATCTTTTGAAATATCAATATTAGGAAATATTTTTTGGATAAAGTAATTTCAATTGGGTGCGTTTTATTTAAACACATAGAAACATAGCTTTTTATTTTAAATTAAAAATTGAGAATTAAAAATTAAAATAATTCTAAGATTCACAATACTATGTTATGCGCATTTAAACACATAGAAACATAGAATCTTTGCGTTTAAAAAGGCGTTTCACTTAGTTCAAATGCAGGTGAAAAAACCTTGATTTTCTAAAACTAACTTCAAGTTAATTTTTAATTCTCAATTTTTAATTAAAAAAATTATTTCACACTAACAGTTCCCGTTTTTAATCCTTTGGCTGTAGCCGATAAAATAACTTCGGCTGCATTTTCGTCTTTCTGAATAATGATTTGAGAATATCCGTTAAATAATTTTCGTTTCCATTGTTCTGCAGGTGTAATTACCTGAATAATTCCCGGATCTGTATTCATAACATCCCAGTCTTTATTTTTTTGCAAAGGCGGCGCAATAATTTGAATTGTGTTTAAACCTTGTTTTAAAACAGCCGCATTCAAAATATATTTTTGATCATCATCTGTACTTGCCGGAATTTTATTTCCGTTCACAAAAACGACTGCGTTTATTCCGATTTTTTTGTAAAAGAAAGTAACTGTATTGGTTTTAATATTGTTCTTTAAATCAAATTTTCCGCGATACACATACGCAGGAGCCTGATTTTTATAATCTCTGTCTTTAAAAGCTTCTTTCCAGTTATTATCTGCTTCAACAGTAATTTGGTTAGGAATAGTAGCCGAAGCCAATTTCTTCTCCTCAAAATTAGTTATAGCAAGAAGCTCAATGTTATCAATAAATTTATCTCTTTCTAATGAAGTTGGGTTTCCGTTTCCTACTCCAAGAATCTTTCCGCCTTTTATAGAAAAAGTCATTTCGTGATTTGCAGTTGGTACATGTGCGCCTTTTTCATCTGTTGTTTCAGCTGTAATAACCACAACGTTTGCATTAGAAATGTTTTCTTTATCAACAGAAAGTTTTATATTTTGAGCATTCTCTGTAGTTTTCTGAATGTCCGAAAGCACCTTTTTTCCGTTTTTATAACCAACCGCTTCAAGCGTCCCCGGAACATATTTTACCTTCCATTCTAAATGTCCGTTTTGTTCCATTTTCTTTTTACCAAGACTTTCTTTATTCAGAAAAAGCTCTACTTCATCACAATTAGAATGTACCCAAACATCGATTTCTTTTCCTGTACTCCAGTTCCAATGAGGCATAATGTGCAAAACAGGTTCAGTTCCCCACCACGATTTCAAATAGAAAACATTGTCTTTCGGGAAACCGCAAACATCCATCATCCCAAAATACGAAGTAACCGATGGCCAGCCGTAAGGCGTTGGCTCTCCGCGATAATCAAAACCCGTCCAGATAAACATTCCTGCTAAATATGGTCTTTCAGCATAAAATTTCCAGCCTTCTTCAATACTAAAAAAACTTGGGCGCGGTTTTTTATCGTAAGCACTTTGGTAATGTTTGGCATCATCTGTAAAATAAACACCTCGTGTTGCAAAAGTCGAACCTTCCTCTGTCCCCATTCCCGGTTGTTCTTTAAACTGATTTCTGTGTGCATCAATATCGCCGTTGCCCATGTAATTATATCCCATAATTTCTACAACCGATGAAATTCCGCTTTTAAAACCGCTGCTAATTCCCACCGTTACAGGTCTTGTAGCGTCGATACCTTTCGTAAATTCCTGCATCACATTCGTAATACGTTCACCTGTAATATTACCTTCAATATTCCATTCTTCATTTCCAACCGACCAGCAAAAAATACTCGGATGGTTTCGATCGCGTTTAATCATTCGCTCCAAATCATTCAAATGATAATCGTTAATTCCCATCAAACGGGTTTCATCAATAACCAGCATTCCCAGTTTATCGCAGGCTTCAAGAAGTTCCGGCGTTGGCGGATGATGCGAACAGCGATAAGCATTCGAACCCATTTCTTTCAGTTTTTTAATTCTGAAATATTGTAGTTCATCCGGCAGCGCCGTTCCAATTCCTGCATGATCCTGATGATTATTTGTCCCTTTTAATTTTACCGATTTTCCGTTAAGGAAAAAACCTTTCTCAGCATCAAACTTTATGGTTCTAATTCCGAACGAAGTTTCATAACGGTCTATAATTTTTCCTTCCTGCTTAATTTCAGTTATTAAACGATATAAATTCGGATTTTCAATATCCCATAATAATGGATTATTGACCGTTAATTTTGAAATATAATTTGTTGTTTTATAAAAATTTGGAGCAGTTCCATTTTCAGAAGCCGTTGCAATTTGTTTTCCCTGAGCATCCAAAATCGTCTGAACAATTTCAATTGCTCCTTTATAATTTCCTTTGTTTTCGATAGAAGTTTCAGCTGAAACCTCTGCTTTATTTTCTTTTATTTCAGAAGTTACATAAGTTCCGTTTTGCGCCACATGAAGCGGATTCGTCTTCTTCAAATAAACATGTCTGTAAATTCCCGCACCTTCATAAAACCAGCCTTCTTCCATCGAGGTATCTACACGTACTACGATGGTATTTTCTCCACCATAATTCACATACGCCGTTACATCATATTCAAAACCATTATAACCGCTTTCTTCTGTTCCAAGGAAATAGCCATTAAAAAACACTTTCGAATTTCTAAAAACGCCATCAAATTTTAGCGAAATAATTTTGCCTTTATCACTTTCCAGGATACTGATTTTTTTCGGTACCAGCCAATGCTTTTTTCAGGAAAACCTTTTCCCGCAGTTTTAAAACCATGACTAAAACTCGCTTTTTCGCTAAAGGATTGTTCAACCGCCCAATCGTGCGGAAGATCTAGTTTTCTCCATGCCCTGTCATCAAAATTGCCCGACGCCGGACCGTCTCCAAATCCCGTTTTGGTTAAATAGGAAAAATATCCCGTTGCATGACCAAAATCTTTCCCGGTATCAAATAAATGTCCAAATGAAAATCGCCAATCTTTATCGATCAGAGTCAAATCTCTTTCTGATTTATTTTGTGCCGAAGCAGAATAGAAAATCAAAAAAATAATACAGAACAGAATTCCTTTTGAAAAAATAGCTTTCATAAAAACGTGGTTAACGGATAATGGTTGTAAAATAGCGATAAAAATATTGTTTTTAATTTGATTAAAATAATAGTATTTTATCAAATCATGCTTATTTGTACTGAAATGCCCCCTGAGAATTAGGGTTTAAAAATTTAGAATCATTCTACTAGCAGTTTTTGAGTCAAATTTGTTCTTTTGGCGTAATTTTAGATAGAAATTCAACAAAAATAGTAGTACCATGAGTGTTATTAAAGATGAAGATACGCTTCTTAGCACTATTAAGCGTATAGACCATGAAATTGACAAACTTAATGATCAAAAAATAATCGCTTTTTTGAGCATCTCGGGCTGACCGAACGTGACGATGTGCCTAAAAATTATCTGGATTTTGAAACCATTCTTATCGTTGTTCCCAACCGACATATTTCGCATCAATTAAAATATTTTAAATATTCAATCGCAAGACTTTCTTTCGTTACCAATCCGTATGCGAAAAATATTCACGTTTATGATTTTAAAGAATGGGATAGCGTGACCCGAAATAAAACACAATTTCAGGTAAGAGAAATGCTAAAAACCAATTTTGGAGGCGTTAGAAGTATTATTGATGGGCTGAATTAATTTAAAGCAATATAAAAAATGAAGTGGATCACACGCGAAAGGCCAAAGATTGACAGAATTGCTTGTCCATGGCTGATTCAAAAATTTGTTGATCCCGAAGCTGATTTTTTTTATGTTCCTTTTAATGAAGTTATTACCAAAGCAAAAGAATTAAACGCAATTCCTTTTGATATTCCTGATGTCGAATTTACGCATTATAATGAAGAATGCACTTTTGATTACATCATTAAAAAATATCAAATTAAGGATCCTGCGGTTTTAATTATGGCAAAAATTGTTCGTGGCGCGGATACAGACCGACATGAAATTGCAAAAGAATCGGCTGGCCTTTGGGCAATTTCTGCCGGACTTTCTCATAATATCACAGACGATTTAGAATTGCTAAAAAACGGAATGATTCTCTACGATGCACTTTACAGTTGGGCTACGCATCTTTACAAACAAAATCATCTGCAAAATAGCCCTTTTGAAAATTTGCTTCATGAAGTCTATAATAAATTTTTAAACGAAAAAAAGCAGGTAAAAAAACGCCTTCCTGGGTTAAAGATTTAAAAGAAATAATTCAGGATCAAATTGACGCACAATTTACTTTCGATCTTAAAAAAATATCAAATGATTTAGAACTCAATCCTTCTTATTTATCACGGGAGTTTTCTAAATACTTTGAAGATTTAAATTTTGGTGAATATGTTCGAAAATTAAGAATCGAAAAAGCCATAAATCTTATTCAGAATTCAACTTACACGCTTACTGAAATCGCTTACATGACAGGCTTTTCAGATCAAAGCCATTTTACGAGAATATTCAAATTACATACAGGGAAAAATCCTTCTTCGTATAGAAAAAATGCGCTGAAAAGTAATTCAGATGTAAAAAGTCAATAACATTGTACTTATCTTTTTATTTCAAAAACACTGATAAACTTTTTTTCTAATTTTTGTCTCTTCCGCTCTTCATACCATCTCGAATAGAAAGCCAAAAAAAGTAAAAACAAATTCACAATTGTAGACGCTCGTCTTAGTCCTCTTGCGAAAAAGAGAAAAAATATATTAATGGCCACAATCAAAATTATTGGAGAATAGTGTGACCAAAATTGCTGGTATTTATTGCCCGATTCCACAATATAATCTACTGTGACTCTATCATTAACTATTTTATACTTTCCATTTATTATATAATATGTTGATGCTTTTAATGAATTTACAGTCAGACTAAAACTGTTATCATCAAAAAATCCATAAAAAGGCTTTACTGCACCAGATAAAGGAAAAACTCTAACCTGCCCCAATGCTGCTTTTGGAGAACCAATTTCTGTATTATCGGTCAATCTTCTACGAAATTCAGACAAACTGAGGTTTGATTGCATAAAATTGATTTGTTTCTGGTTTTGTTTTGTTTCAGGTTTTAGGAGAATCTTTGTCAAAGTTTTAAACTTTGACAAAGATCGGCAATTCGTTCAAAATAAGTTTTTCTCCGTAAAGCGATTAAACCCGACAGGTTTTATCCCGAGGCTTCGGGACTGTCGGGTTTAACGTTTATCCGCTTTGTGTAAACTTTAGTATATAGACAAAGTTTCGCAATCCAAAACCTGAACCTTGAAACCTAAAACAAAAAAATGCTACTGCCCTAAAATACTCTTCACCATTTCATTCAATGCATTTCCATGAATGTTTTTCGCAACGATAATTCCGTTTTTGTCAATTAAAAAATTTAGCGGAACTGATTGCAGCATATAATCGCCGACAACTGGTGAAGTCCAGTATTTTAAATCGCTTACTTGAGTCCATGGTAATTTTTGTTTGGCAATTGCTGCCAGCCATAAAGGTTTTTTAGTATCCATAGATACGCTGTAAATCGAAAATTTTCCCTGATAAGTATTGTATAATTTTATAAGTTCAGGATGTTCTTTCGTACAAGGCCCGCACCATGATGCCCAGAAATCAACCAAAACCAAATCTCCCCTTAAAGAAGAAAGCACAACGTTGTTTCCTTTTGGATCCGGAAGATCTATTTCTGGTGCAATATCTCCAATATCAGTTCCAATAACCTGAGCTTTCGAACTTGTTAATACACAGAATAATAATCCTAAAATAAGTAAAGTTTTTTTCATAATCGATTAAGTTATTTATTGGGGTTCGTTTCAATTCTCACAAAGTCGCATCGTTTTTTTATGCTTCAAATAAATGCTTAAAAGATTTTTTCACGCAGATTCAGCTGATTAGGGCAGATTTAATTTAAAAAAATATAAATACTATCTGCTTAAATCTTTTTAAATCTGCGTGAAACTAACTTCGCGACTTTGCAATATTAATCCACAAAACAAATATAAACTTTCTCCTCTCCTTCTTAAAATTATCCTAAAAAAAATCTTTAAATTGGTATATCGGGAAAAGTCGATATATTTGCACCATGGAAAATATAGAAATCTTTAAAGCATTATCTAATAAGTCCAGATTGCAAATGCTGGAATGGCTCAAGGAACCCGAAATAAACTTTCCGGATCAGCTTCAGCACGCCGGATTTGAACACGGCGTTTGTGTGGGACAAATTCAGGCCAAAGCCGGTTTAACGCAATCAACAGTTTCAGAATACCTGTCTATTTTACAACGCGCCGGATTCATAGAATCCAAACGCGTAGGACAATGGACTTACTATAAACGCAACGAAGGTGCCTTTGAAGCACTCAGTAAATTAATTCAATCTAATTTGTAAATTACTATGAGTACAAACAACCTGTTTTCTCCATTTAACTTAAAAACGTTAAATCTTAAAAACCGAATCGTAATGGCGCCAATGACGCGTTCATTTTCTCCAAACGGAATTCCAACTGATGAAGTAGCCGCTTATTATCAAAAAAGAGCTGAGGGTGAAGTTGGTTTAATATTATCTGAAGGAACTGTAATCGACAGACCTTCATCATCTAATGACGGAAATGTACCTCATTTTTATGGTGAAGCTTTAAACGGCTGGGAAAAAGTAATTAAAGAAGTTCACGCTGCAGGCGGTGCAATGGGACCACAAATCTGGCATATGGGAATTATGGATAATCACCATTCAGGATGGGTTCCTCCGGTTCCTTTTGAAGGTCCTTCAGGATTAAACAGACCAGATTTCAGCAACGGAAACACAATGACTGAGAAAGATATTGAAGATACTATTATTGCTTTTGGTAAAGCTGCCGCTGATGCCAAAAAATTAGGTTTTGATACCATTGAAATTCACGGTGCGCACGGTTATTTAATCGATCAGTTTTTAGAGCCGAAACGAATTTGCGTACTGATATTTACGGTGGAAAAACATTGCCGGAACGTAATCGTTTTGCTATTGAAGTGGTAAAAGAAATCAGAAAACAAGTTGGAAATGACTTCGCTGTTATCATGCGTTTTTCTCAATTTAAACCTTCTGATTATAATTATAAACTGGCTAAAAATCCACAGGAATTAGAAGCGTGGCTTAATCCTCTTGTTGATGCTGGTGTTGATATTTTACATTGTTCTCAACGTCGTTTCTGGGAACCTGAATTCGAAGATTCTGATTTGAACTTTGCAGGATGGGCTAAAAAAGTAACAGGCGCACCAACAATTACTGTAGGTTCTGTTGGTCTTTCTGGTGATTTCTTCGGTGCTTTTGCAGGAGAAAGTTCTGAGCCAACTTCTTTAGAAGAATTAAACAGACGTTTCGACCGTGGCGATTTTGATTTAGTTGCTGTGGGAAGACCATTATTATCTGATCCTAATTGGGTTGCCAAAATCAAAGCCGGAAAAACAGATCAATTGAAAGGTTTTAGTAAAGAAGCTTTAGGAGCATTGGTTATTGAATAAGTTTTTTTTAAATGTTCAAAGATGCAAAGGTTCAAAGGGACAAAGTTTTCCTTTGAACCTTTGTTGTTTTTTTACGTTTACAATTGTAGAGACATGCATAATCGTAGAGACGCATAGCAGTGCGTCTACACAATGCATATCCACAAAGAAAATAGACAAAAAGGGATGAAACATATAAAAATGTTTCATCCCTTTTTTAAAATCATCATCTTCATCATTTACATTCTTTGTCGATATCCTGTGCGTAGATGCACTACTGTGCATCTCTACGATTTGGAATGTGTAAAATTTGATGTTTACTCTATTACCTTTGAGCCTTTGAGCCTTTGAGCCTTTGAGCCTTTGAGCCTTTGAACCTTTGAGCCTTTGAGCCTCTGAACCTTTGTTACTTTGAACCTTTGCTCCTTCTAAGAAGCCAATTTCTAACCGGTTCATCATACAATTTCAAACATAAATACGCCATTACAATACTGGCAATCAAAACTCCAATTCCAACACCATAACCATCTCCAATTGAAACTTTATTATCTACAACCCAAGCTGTAAACCAATAAATTAGCGGATAATGTGTGATATAAATTGGATATGAAATATCTCCTAAAAGCTTGCATATTTTAGTCGAAAAAGCACTTTTAATTTCTCCGCCCGCACCAATCGCAACAATAAGAGGAAAAACTAAAATGATACAGATAGATTCATATAAACCGTTCATCCATAAACTATTTTCGTCACCAAATCTTGGTAGGGCAAGCACAATTGTGATTAAAATACTGCAAACCCAGAAAGCGCCTTTTATGTGAATTAATTTCCCTAAACGAGAAAGCAAAATTCCGGCAAAAAACGGATACAATAAACGAGTGAAACCAACATTCATTTGTTCCAGATTTAACGACCATCCGCCAATAACATCTCCTTTTGGTCCAAAAACGGTATAATTAATAAGTAATCCGGCAAATATCAGAACAAAAAAGCCCAAAACTTTATTGGAGAACTTACGGAAGATTAAGGCGTATAAAATATTTGCAATGTATTCGAAGAATAATGACCATGCAGGTCCATTTAACGGGTGCATTTCTCCCCAGCCTCTGATTTCTAATGATGGCGGAATTGGCAATAATGTAAATCCAATAACCATGGTCAGAATCACTTTCCAGGCTTCCATTCCGGCAATCATCGGAAACAAAATATCCGACGCCTGAAAATAATAGAAAATAGCTCCAATGATCATACCCATAATTACCATGGGCTGTAAACGTATTAAACGACGTTTGTAAAATTCCCATTGCGACATTTTTACCCAGCGATCATCATACGCATAAGCAACAACAAATCCTGATAAGAGGAAAAAGAAATCAACGGCAAGATAACCGTGATTGATAATTTGTATAAAACGATTTCCGCCGCCAAAAGCTTCAAAAATATGGAAAGCTACAACTAAAATAGCCGCTACTCCACGTAAACCGTCCAGGATTTCGTAATGCTTTTTTGGTTGAATTTCAATAGAAGTTGAACTCATAAAATGGTTAATTGTTAATGGTTGATGGTTAGTTTTTTTGATTGGTAATTTAACAGCAAAGATCTCAATGAAAATTTTTGAAAACTTGTAAAAAGTTCGCAAAGCTACACAATTATCTAATTTTCAAATTATCTCAATTATATAATTAATTTTAAAACAATAAAGTTTTTATTTTTTGAACCATTAAGAGATTAAGTTAATTAAGCTTGTTGAACTTAATTTTTTTAGTTCTTTAACTACAACGCTTAATTAACTTAATATCTTAATGGTAAAAATTATTTTAACGTAAAATAATTCTAAAAGCAAAGCCGCAATTTTTTTACAATTGCAGCTTTACAACCAACCAATTTAGAAATAATGAAACTATTGAAGTGAGAATCCCACTTTAGATTTTATATCTGTTGAAGATGCACCAACGATTGCTTCAAAAGCGCCCGGTTCTGCAACCCAGTCGTGTTTTTTATCATCAAAAAAGCTCAAAGCTGTTTTATCAATTGTAAATGTCACTGTTTTTTCTTCTCCCGCTTTAAGCGAAATTTTCTCAAAACCTTTTAATTCTTTTATCGGACGAACTAATGAAGATTTTAAATCACTGATATAAAGCTGAACAACTTCTGAACCTTCACGAGTTCCTGTATTTTTTACTTTTACAGAAAACGTAATTTTACCATCAACAGAAACTTGTTTTTTATCAGCTGTCACTTTTCCGTATTCAAAAGTCGTGTAACTTAATCCGTGACCAAAAGAAAATAATGGTTTTGCTTTTTGTTTGTCGGCATAGCGATATCCTACAAAAATGCTTTCATTGTATTTAACTTCATCACCACCAGGAAATTCTCCTAAAGCGTGAGCACCATTGTCAGACAATTTTACTGGGAAAGTAAAAGTCAATTTTCCAGACGGATTTACATCTCCAACTAAAACGGCTGCCAAAGCATTTCCTGCTTCCGTACCTAAAAACCAGCCTTGCACAATTCCCGGAACTTCTTTTACCCACGGCATTGCCACAGCATTTCCTGAAATATTTACAAAAACTATATTTTTATTTACTTTCGTCAATTCGCTGATTAATTTATCCTGACCATACGAAAGTTCTAATCCTTTACGGTCGTGGCCTTCTGCATCCTGATTGTCGCTTTTGTTTAAACCTCCAATAAAAAGCACAATATCAGCATCTTTAGCTACTTTTAAAGCTTCTGCGGTTAGTTCAGCAACAGAACGTTTGTCTTCTAAACTTACTTTTGCGATAACACCGTTATAATTACTTGTTGGATCTCCCACATAACCACGAGCGTAAACAATTTCAGCCTGATTGCCAATTCTTTTCTTTAAACCTTCAAGTGGTGTGATTTCATATCTTGCTTTTAATGAAGAACTTCCTCCACCAACAGTCATCATTTTAATGGCATTTTCACCAATTACAGCTATCTTTTTAGTTTTAGAAAGATTGATTGGCAAAATATTATTGTTGTTTTGAAGCAAAACAATTCCTTCTTCAGCAATTTTCAAACCTGCTTTTGCATGTTCTTCTGTTCCGAAAGATCCAAAAGGTCTGTTTTTATTCATCGTTGTCAGGAAAGATAAACGTAAAATACGGCTTACTTTCTCGTCTAATTCTTTCGTTCCTACTTCGCCTCTGGCAATCATAATCGAATATGGTTTTGCCAAAAAGTAGTTGTCATAAGCATTGCTTGTTCCCCATGAAAGTCCGTTTGTCCAGGAGCCAAATTCCATATCCAAACCGTTATGAATCGCTTGTTTGGTATCATTAACGCCACCCCAATCTGAAACTACAACTCCTTTGAAACCCCATTCTCCACGAAGAATATCGTTTAACAAAAATTCATTGTGGCAACATTGCTGTCCTTTATATTTATTGTAGGATCCCATAATGGCCCAAGCATCGCCTTCTTGTACTGCAGCTTTAAAAGCCGGAAGATAAATTTCGTATAACGCTCTGTCGTCCACAATTACGTTTACTGAGTTACGATTGGTTTCCTGATTGTTTAAGGCAAAATGTTTTACACAAGCCGCAACTCCGTTAGACTGAACTCCTTTAATATAAGGAACCACCATTTTTGAAGTCAGGAAAGGATCTTCACCCATATATTCGAAATTACGACCGTTCAATGGTGTTCTGTAAATATTAACTCCAGGTCCTAATAATACATTTTTGTTACGGTAACGTGCTTCTTCACCAATTGATTTTCCGTATAAAGAAGCCATTTCTTTGTTCCAGGTTGCAGAAAGCGCTGTAAGAGCAGGAAAAGCAATACATGAATCGTTTGTCCAGCCTGCCTGATCCCATTCGTCCCATTTAACTTCGGTACGAATTCCGTGTGGTCCGTCGGTCATCCAGTTTTCCGGAATTCCCAAACGCGGAACACCCGGCGAACTAAATTTAGATTGTGCGTGAATCATGGCAATTTTTTCGTCGGTTGTCATTTTTGAAAGTGCATCTGCGACACGCTCTTCAATCGACTTTTTATCATCAAGATAAACCGGAACTTTGTTTTGGGCATTTATCCCAATCGAAGCCAACAAAAGTAAAACAACAATTGTTTTAACGTTTTTAAACATAACTATAATTTATTAAAGCATTAATTTATATATAAGATAGCTTTGTGTCAAAAGTACCCTATAATAATATTGTAAAGCTAAAACGTTATAGTATGCATGAGATTTTTAAACGAAAAAAAGTAGTGAAATAAAAATTTAAAATATTGATTTACAAATATTTAATAAACTTTAAAGCCCAAAAAAAGTAGTGGTTTTAAAACAAAACGTTACACTTTCAGCGAAATTAAACCTATTTTCATGACCATTTCTTCAAAATCATTTCGCGAAACTGCGGCTTTATTTCGAGCTCTGGTTCTATAGTTGTAAATTGTGCTTAAAGAGTAACGAAGAAAGGCAGCAATTTTTACGCTGTCTGTAATTCCAAGTCGGATTAAAGCAAAAATTCTAAGTTCAGTATTTAGCAATTCGCCTTGTTTCAAAACGATTTGTTCTTCTTTAATCAGCAATTCGTTAAAGTCTTTCACGAAAGTGGGATATAAATTCAGAAATATAATATCGAAGTTTTTATATAATTCTTCCAATTCATTATCGACCAAAGTGGTTGATTTTAGCATTTTATAAATTTCATCAAACTGTTTTGCCGTCGCTTTTTTGTTTAGAATAATGCGATAGTTTTCTAATTTATTGATGTAAGCCGAACAAAGATTGAAAAAATGCGCTATATATTCTTCCTTAACATGATTCGATTCTGATAATTGCGAATTACGTTCCTGCAACTGATTGTTGGTTTCGGTAATATTTTTGTTTAATTCTGCCAGTTTTTGACTTGTTTCGTATAATTCTCCACGGATTTTCGAAACTTTTTTCATTTGTTTGTAAACGTAAATAACCGCTACAATCAAGAATAAAGAAAGCAAACTGATACATAAAAGATACAATTGCAATTCTGTTTTTCTTTTGGCTTCTTTTTCTAAATAAACCGTATTGATGATCGAATACACTTCTGACATTAAAAGTGTTCGGAATTGTACATTGCAATACAACGCGTCTTCAATTGCTGATTGTGTAAGCTTGTACGCCATATCTACATCGCCAACTTCATAAAAAACCAAAGCCAGTTCCTGAAGCGATGCATTGTCTTTATTGGCATTTTTAATATCTGCAGTGGCAGAAAGTGCGTAGTATTTTTTTCGTAATTCTAATTGATGTGTTCCCTCATAAATACTGCCTAAAAGATAAGTAATCATGGCATATTGCGGATTATCTTCTTTGGTATTTTTCAATAAATCCAGTAATTGTTTTCGCGAAATGTCTATTTTTTCCTCAGACATTCGCTGCTGAATTTTATTAATCTGATAGTTTAAAGTACTGGGATCTAAAACCATTAGCAACGAATCACGGTATTTTCGTATTTGCTCGATGTATTTTATATCATAGCTATTGGCGGCATAATGTTCAAAAAATTCGCGATACGCCACGTAATAATTAGGAAGCAATGTTTTTGATAATGTTTTTTTGTTGATGCTTTTTAAAATGGCTTCAGATTCGCGGTATTTTCCCGAAGAAGAGAAAAGTGTAACCAATTGAATGCTGGCTAAATCTGAAAGCTCTTTGTTTTGAAGTTCTTCGGCAATTTTCAGGTTCTTTTTTACATAAAAAATAGCCGAATCTGAATTGAATTTTTGGTATTCTGTATATAAAGTTTTGTTGTAATTGTATTCCTGTTCCTTGCTTAAATCTGCCGATTTGATTTTTTGAAATTTAAAATGCGCTCTTCTTTAAGCTCTACATATCGCTGTTTGTTTTTTAAGGCGTCGTTTAGTTTCTTCAAAATAGTATCTGTACTATCCGATGCAAAAACAGGATTTCCTAAAAGAACGAACAAACAAAACAACAGATAATTTTTCAAACCAATTAAGATATAATGAGACTTACAAATATAAGAAAGTGCGCAAACAAAAATGAATTATTTAGTAAGTCGTAAAATTTGAATTTAGTAACAAAAAATAGAATAAAAACGTTTTATAAAAAGTCATTTTTAAATAATTCCAACTAATGTTTTCCTAATTTTGTTTTAAACTGAATTTCTACACTTAAAACTAATATCAACATGCCACATTTTATTATTGATTGTTCCGAAAACGTAATCCGAATGAGATCTGCTGATGAAATAATGCAGGAAGTTTTTGATGCCGCTTTGTCTACGGATCTTTTTATTGCTTCTGAAATTAAGGTCCGCATAAATCCATTTAGCTATTATAATAACGGAAATAGTTTAGACGATTTTATTCACGTCTTTGGATATATTATGGAAGGTCGAAATACAGATCAAAAATCAAAATTATCAAAAGCAATTGTAACTAAACTGAATGAAATTCTTTCTGAAGTTCCGGTAATTTCAATCAATATCAAAGATTTTGAAAAAGCCAGTTATTTTAATAAAACCATGATTTAAAACCTAAAATCACAATACAACGATATTATTAAATTAATTTCATTACCATTTTGTTATAAAAAAATAATTCCACTTGTTTATTCAAATCTGAATATTCAAGCGGAATTTGTAGCCTTAATCCATTTTTATCTAACCAAAAATATACTCGTAATTAAGGTTTAAGCTCTGTAAACTTAGCATCTGCTTCAAAAGCTTTTTTTACTTTTTCAACTGTAAGTTCGTTCGGTACCGAAAATTCAGCTGTTTTTTTAATATCTTCAGATGAAGCTCCAACCAAAACTTTATACGTTCCGGCTTCTGCAATCCAGGCGCTTTTATTTTCTAAAAACGAAGCCAGATCTTTTGGAGATAAAGTCAATTGCAACGTTTGGCTTTCGCCCGGTTTTAATTCTTTGGTTTTACCAAAAGCTTTTAATTCTTCTTTTGGTTTATCAATAGTTTTTGATGGAGCCGAAAGATACACTTCAACCACTTCTTTTCCAGACACTTTTCCGGTGTTTTTAACGGTAACAGAAACCGTTAGTTTATCGGTAAAAATAGGAGAACTTAATTTTACATCTGTATAATCAAAATTTGTATAAGAAGTTCCGAAACCAAATTCATAAGATGGTTTAATGTTGAATGTATTGAAATAACGGTATCCAACATAAACACCTTCCTGATAAGTTACTTCTTTTGGATTATCAACCGGAAGTCCCGGAAAGTTTTTTGCCGAAGGTGTATCCGTATATTTCACAGGGAAAGTCATCGTCAGTTTTCCAGACGGATTTATTTTACCTGAAACCACATCTGCAACAGAATGTCCACCTTCCTGACCTGGCTGCCAGGCTAGTAAAATAGCATCAACTTTATCTTTCCACGAAGCCGTTTCAATTACGCCACCGATATTTAAAATAACGACTACTTTTTTTCCTTTGGCATGAAAAGCATTTGAAATTTTATCCAGCATTTCAATTTCTTCATTCGCCAAGTTGAAATCATTATCCACAACTCTGTCTCCGCCTTCTCCTGAATTTCTTCCTAAAGTCACAAATGCAATTTCAGAACTTGCTGCTTTTTTAGCCATAAAAGCATCGTCCATTTTTAGTTCATGAAGTCTTTCAGGCAAAGCCAAAATTCCTCTTGCTTTTCTTCTGTCTTTTTCAGCTGCAAGTTCTTTTTCAGCGTGCAGCGTATACAAATCAACCAGTTCTTTGTCTAGTTTGTAACCTCCTGCATTTAAACCTTCTAAAAGAGAAACGGTGTGCTTATTGTTTACACTTCCGCTTCCTGTTCCGCCTGTAATCCAGGCATAAGAAGTAACACCAAATAGCGCAACTTCTTTTTGTTTGTTGGCAAAAGGCAATGCATTATTTGTGTTTTTAAGCAAAACCATTCCTTCTGCTGCAGCATTTCTGGTTACGTCGGCATTTTTAGTTAAGTTTGGTTTATCGCTGTATTTGTATTTTGCAAAAGTTGGGGTACGAAAAATATATTCTAAAATTCGTTTCGCATTTGCATTGGCCACTTCCTGAGATAATTTACCAGAATTTAAAGCTTCTAATAATGCTTTTTCTGAACCGGAATTCCCGGCATCAAAAGGTCGTTTCCGGCATTCATTTGTAATGCAACATCAGAGCTTAAGCCTTTTTGTATACTTTCAAAACCCGGAAAACCTCCGAACCAATCCGTCATTACAATGCCTTTAAAACCCCATTCGTTTCTTAAAACTTCGGTAATCAAATCTTTTCTGGCAGATGTATATTCGCCATTCAGTTTATTATATGAAGACATTACAGTCCACGGCTGTGATTCTTTTACCGTGATTTCGAAACCTTTTAAGTAAATTTCTCTAATTGCTCTTTCAGAAACGTGCGCGTTAATCGTTAAACGGTTGGTTTCTTCGTTATTCACAGCAAAATGTTTGATAGAAGTTCCAACGCCTTGCGACTGAATTCCGTTTACAATTGCGGCGGCGGTTTTTCCGGAAATCAACGGATCTTCAGAATAATATTCGAAATTTCTTCCGTTCAGAGGATTTCTGTGAATGTTTAAAGCCGGAGCTAATAAAACATCAACACCATATTCTTTTACCTCATTTCCCATTGCTTTTCCAACTTCTTCCAAAAGCGCTTTGTTCCAGGTCGAAGCCAAAGCGGTACCAACCGGAAATGCCGTTGCATAATACGTTTTTGTATCATTTTCTCTCGTTGGCTCGATTCTTAAACCGGCTGGACCATCGGCTACGACCGTTGCGGGAATTCCGAATCTTTCAAAAGCAGCAGTTCCGCCCGCAGCACCGGGAACCAAACCTTGTTTAGAATCTCCAACGGGACCCGTTAAAACTTCAATTCCGGGCATTCCGGTACCAATAAGCAGTTCTGCTTTTTCTGCATTGGTCATAGCTTTGATAATTTCATCAATTCTTTGATTAACAGAAAGGCGTGTATCTTCCCACGGGTCCAATTTCCCGTTTCGGTTAAAATCGGCAAACGTAAATCCTTTAATAGTTATAAGCGGCGGATTCGTTTCATCATTTGGGATGGTATTCCATGATAAATTAGAAAGTACTAACGCGGTTAAAAGTGATAATCGCGCTGTTTTTATAATTGTTTTTTTCATAATTGGAAATTTAGAAAGTGGTTGAAAATAGTAAAGTTGTAGTATTTTAAATTTCATTGCTTCATTATGAAGCAATATTAATTACTTTTTTCATATCAACAAATAAAATCCCTTAAATTTTCATTTATCACAAATGGAAACCATAAAAATTAATATATTCTTAGTCGAATAAATATTTAATTAAAAATTAATCAGAATAAAAAAAGAGTTAAAAGGATTGATTTTAAAGGAAATTTTTGAAATTTTGCAGTATTACACGGATTTATAATTTTCAAAAAGAGTAAATTTGAAAACAAATCAATACAATGGAATTTAAGAAATTACTTGAACAACAATCTGAAGAAGCGTTTAAAAAATATATTCCGACGCTTTCTATTGACTGTGCTATTTTTAGCTTTCATGAAAATTCGCTTCATGTTTTGACTGTAAAAATGAAGGATCAGGAATTTTGGGGACTTCCCGGAGGATATGTAAAAAAAGAGGAAAACGTAGATGATGCGGCAGTTCGCATTTTAAAAGACAGAACCGGAACCGAAAATATTTATCTCCAGCAGTTTTATACTTTTGGAAACCTGCATCGCTCTGAAGATGCTTTTGCAGACTACCATGACACGATTTGGAACAAACAGCGCTTTGTTTCTATTGGATATTATGCTTTGGCTGAACATTCAAAAGTAAATTTAGTTATTGACGAATATTCTACAAATGTGCAATGGCATTCTATTGAAAATCTTCCATTGTTTATGATGGATCATAGAACCATTTTAGATAAAGCACTTTCGACACTTCGTGAACAATTAAATAATCATCCTATTGGTTATAATCTTCTTTCGGATAAGTTTACGATGCCGGAACTTCAAAAATTATATGAAGCTATTTTAGGAAAAAAATTGAACCGCGGGAATTTCTATCGCAAAATACTTCGTTATGATATTCTAACCAAATTAGACGAATCACGCAAAGGCGGCGCCCACAAAGCACCCGATTTGTACAGTTTTGATTTGGAGAAATACAACAGCGCCCTTAAAGAAGGTTTGAAGGGAAGCTGGTAGTTTTTTTAAACATATAAGTTATATAAGTTCATTTAATTTTAAGCTGTTTTATTGCAATAGATCAATTAATAATACTGAAAACCTGTGGAGAAGAAAAAAGTTACCACGGAGATCACAAAGTATTTTAAATATGCTCAGTTTAATAAAAACACAAAGTTCACAAAGCTTTGCGGACTTAGATTGTGCAAACACAACTTAAATCTTAATGAACTCTGCGAAAAACCTCTGTGTTCTCTGCGGTAAAATTTTCGCTACCAATTCACGAACTTTTTTTGATGATCATTCGTAAATTCGTGGCTAAAAAAAAGCTTTGTCAAAGTTTAAAACTTTGACAAAGCGCTTAAAAAAGTCTATTTTCTTTACTCTATATTCTATATTCTATATTCTCAATTAACAGCAATTGGCGCTGCCAAACAACTCTCCGGAATATCGAAAGCGTTTACCAATGCAACTGCATCGGGACGAATATCCCAACAAAGCTGGTTGACTATTTTACGAACTGCTTTTGTTTTAACAGCTTCCATATAACCGTCTTCAAGATACCATGCTTTGTTTTTTTCTATTTGCGAAAGCGCATATAATTGGTATAATTTCGTCAATATTTCTTTTGATTTTTCATCTTCAACCGTTTTTATGGCTTCCTGAAATTGCTCTAAAACAATTCTTTCCAAATAGGCCTGAGCGACATCGATCATTTGATGTTGAACGACATTAAACGCATCGTAAGGTTCTAAACCGCCATCGACCAATTTTTTGATACGTCGGGCTGCAGAGGCCAAAATTGTTTTTTCTCTATGGATAAAGGCCTGCAAATGAAATTCTGAATCTAATAAATGTTCATCATCTGTTCTTCTGGTCGCGATTGGGTTTTTCTCAGAAATCGCCACTTTTGCATTTTCATACACATAATTGATGATTCCCAATGACCCCATTTCTCCAAATGCTTTTCTGAATTCAGCCAAACGATTTTTAGCAACCAATTGCATCAAAACAGTATTATCACCTTCAAAAGTGGTGTAAATTTCAGTGTCGTTTTTTAAATCGTCGATTCTGTTTTCAGATAAATATCCTTTTCCTCCAATAGCTTCACGACATTCTTGCAAAATATCTCTGGTACTCCAGGTTGAATACGATTTCATTCCGGCTGCAAGAGCTTCAATTTCCTGCATTTCGGCTTCGGTTTTATTCAGGAAACGCTTCGTAAGATATTGCAATGCAAAATGAACCGCATAGGTTTTTGCTAAATGCGGAAGCAATCTTCGTTGGTGCATTCTGTAATTCAAAATTGGAACTTCAGATCCGCCTTCGGGACCAAATTGTCGACGTTGATCGCTGTATCGAATGGCAATTGTTAATGCTGATTTGGCTGCTGCCAAAGCTGAGCGCGGAATTCCGATTCGGCCACCAACCAAAGTACCTAGCATCGTAAAGAAACGTCTGTTATCACTCGGAATCGGGCTTTCGAATTCTCCTTTTTCGTTTACTGAAGCAAATCTGTCCAGCATATTTTCTTTTGGAATCACAACCTGATTGAAACGAATTGTTCCGTTATCAACGCCATTTAATCCCATTTTATGCCCACAATCGCCAATGGTAATTCCGTTTAAGGTATTTCCGTTTGTATCACGCAACGGAACCACAAAAGCATTTACGCCATAATCGTGATCGTTAATAATTAACTTAGCAAAAACAGTAGCCATTTGTCCGTGTACGGCTGCGTTGCCAATATATTCTTTTTGCGCTTTTTCATGCGGTGTATGAATCGTAAACGTTTGATCGTTATGATTGTACGTTGCGGTGGTTTCTAATCCTTTTACGTTAGAACCGTGATGTGTTTCGGTCATGGCAAAACAGCCCGGGATTTTTAGCGAACCAATATCATTTAAATATTTAGCATAATGCTTTTCGGTTCCTAAAGATTGTACGCTCATTCCCCACAATCCAAATTGAACGCCGAATTTTATCACCAAACTTAAATCATGGTAACTCAACGTTTCCATAATCGCAAAATAATCTGCTATGTTTTCTCCTCCGCCGTATCGCTTTGGATATGCCATATTTCCTAGATTTTCTTCGGCTAAAATTTTACACCAATTGTAAACAGTTTGACGATAAACGTTAATATCTGTGGAAGTTTCATAGGCAAATTCAGGTCTTGAAATTACTGATTTTACCTTTTTTATAATCGCAGCTTCTTTTCCGTCTAAAAGATCTGTTATTTTCTGAATATCAAAATTAGAAGTCGTTTGTGAAGTCGCTGTAAAGGATTCTGCTTTTGTTTTAAAGTTCTGAATTACTTCTTCTCCCAAAACACCCAAATCATTTTCGAGTTTTAAAAATTCCGGTCTTAACTTCGAAATATCTATGTCTTTTTCTGAAAGTGCTTCGGCAATATCAAAAACTGATTTTATGGAGTATTTACCTTTTATACTTTTTTCAATATCCAATTTCCATTGTGTGAGTTCATTTCGCGTAGGCGGATTTGAAATATCAACTTTAGAAAGAAGCTGTTGTTTTTCTTCCGGCGAAAGCCAGGTTAAATCATTTATAAATGTCTGAATGGTAGCAAACTCTTTTTGTGTTAAAAGATCGTCTGACCATACTAAATAAAATAACGGAATGAAGGCTTGCAATTTGGTATTTTTCATAAAATTTGAATCTGGTTATTTTGTTTTTTTGCCACGAATTACACTAATTTTCGCTAATTTTTTTTAAATTTTAATTCGTGAATATTTGTGTAATTCGTGGCAACTTTTTTCACGCATTATCGCATAAAAAAACAGAAATGAAAAATACTCATTCCTGTTTAAATATCCTGTTAAGATTCTGGTAATTTTATGAATTACATCTTCAAAAATAATCGCCACGAATTCACGAATTATTATAAACTAAATTCGTGAATTCGTGGCGGAAAATTTATTGAACTTAAACTTCTAAATTAATTTATAAAATTAGCCACAACTTCACGAATGTTCATCAAATGTCATTATTCATGAAATTTGACTATGTCAATTTGGAGTTTTCAGGTCCGTGAAGTTTGTGGCAAAAAGTTTAAGCGCTTTTTGAAGCTGGTGTATATCTTTGTTTTAGCGCAAAAAGATGATGCGAGTTAAAGACTATAACAGCTATAAAAATAATGCTGTAAGCTGTGATTTGTAATACGGTTATGTTTTCGTGATAGACAAAAGTTGCCAACCCAAAAGCAATCATTGGGTTTATGTTTAACAACATGCCAACTGTTGATGAATTAATGCCGGAAAGTGCATATAAATTCAGGAACAACGGGAAAATAGTAAACAAAATGGCAATGGTTTCGATACAGAAATAAAACTTAAATTCTGTTGGAACCGGACCGCTGTACGCCGGATAAAAAGGCAATAATATCAAGGCTGCCAATGTGATATGAAAGGTTAAAATAATAAACTTATCAAAACCTTTATTGACACGCTGACTTACTAAATAACAAGCGTATGTAAAACCTATTATGATGCTGAAAAACATATCCATAATATCGGCATAAGACAAAAGTAAACAACCGGAAATACTTAATCCGACAGAAATCCATTGGGTTTTGCTTAGTTTTTCATGCAAAAGAAAATACGCCAATAGAGTTGTTAAAATTGGACAAACCAAATAGGCCAACGAAGTTGCTTTTACGCTAACATGGTTCATTACATAAATGAATGTAAACCAGTTTAACATCAGGAAAACACTTCCGCCAATGTTTAATAAAAGTGCTTTTCGTTTTTCTGCTCTTGGTAATGCTTTGAAGATTTCGATGGTTTCTTTTACTTTTTTTCGTTTGAAAGCAAAAGAAATCAGCAACATTAAAATACTACAGCTAAAAACACGAAAGAACAGAATATCCAAAGAGGCATATTCGTGAATTGGTTTTAGCACAAGGCTAAAAAATCCCCAAATGGTGTACGCCGTTATGGCTGCGATGTAGTATTTTGTTGTTTTCACGGATTATTGTTTTTGGTTTGTTTTGTGATGAAACAAATTTCTTAAAAATAAATAAGCAATACAGATACAGTTTTTGTAAATTGCACCATAACAGTTTTTTTTATGAGAAATTCTAATTACTTATATCTGCAGTTTGCCGACCGAATTGAAAAGCAAATAAAATCGGGGGTTTTATGTGTTGGCGATAAACTGCCTTCTATTCGTGAAGTTGTAGCCGAAACGGGTTACAGCATGAGTACGGTAAGCAAGGCTTATTATGAAGTGGAGAGCCGATCTTTGATTGAGTCCAGACCACAATCGGGTTATTATGTGAGTAATACTTCGGCCAGAATTATTACGGAACCTTCGCCGAGCAGTCCGGTTTTGAAATGCCTGAACATTGATCGTGAGGACTTAATAGATCAGGTTTACCGCAATATGACGGATAAAAGTATTACTATGCTTTCTTTGGGTTTTCCGTCGAATGAGCTTTTACCAATTGCGAAATTGAACAAGGGAATTATTCAGGCTACGCGTCAGCTCGCAAATAGCGGAACGAGTTATGAGGAAGTGCAGGAAATCTTAATTTAAGGAGAGAAATTGCACGCTGGTCTTTTACTTGGGGTGGTTCTTTGACCGAAAATGATATTATTACAATGCCAGGCTGTACAAGTGCTATATCACATTGTTTAATGACTTTAACGAAACCTGGCGATACTATTATTACAGAAAGTCCGGCCTATTTTGGGATTTTGCAATTGGCTAAATCACTCGGTTTGTATATTATGGAATTGCCGACAAATATGACAACGGGAATTGAACTGGACGCTTTAAAAAAGGCGCTTGCTACAAAAAAAGTAAAGCTTTGTTTGCTGATGAGTAATTTTAGCAATCCGTCTGGAAGTATGATGCCTGCAGAACATAAAAAAGAAGTGGTGAAGCTAATGGAATTTTATGATATTCCGCTAATTGAAGATGATATTCACGGCGATTTGTACTTTGGCTCAAGCCGACCAACGAATTGCAAAACCTACGACGAAAGCGGGATTGTGCTTTGCTGCAGTTCGGTTTCTAAAACTTTGGCGCCGGGTTATCGTGTGGGCTGGGTTTCGCCGGGGAAATTCAAAAAGCAGATTCTGCGAAATAAAATTTATCACACGCTCTCCTCGCCTACTATTACGCACGAAGTTGTGGGTGATTTTTTGAAAAACGGACGTTATGAAAATCACCTTCGTAAAATACGCCAAATCTTGCATCAAAATTGCAATAATTATATTAATACGGTTTTAGAATCTTTTCCGGAAGGGACAAAAGTGAGTCAGCCTCAGGGTGGTTTTTTCTTTGGATTGAATTGGATAAAAGCATCGATACGGCGGCTTTTTATCATTTGGCGATGAAACATAATATCAGTTTTGCACCGGGAAGAATTTTTTCTTTTCAGGATCAGTTTTCGAATTGTATGCGTTTGAGTTTTGGTTTGCCCTGGACAAATGAATTACGACATTCGATACAGACTTTGGGAAAATTGCTTAAAACTTAAAACACTTTTTTTTGCTAATCGAGATAAACCCGACAGGTTTTAAAAACCTGTCGGGTTTGATGTGTGTTGAGTTTGTCATTTCGAAACTCAACAAGAATATTTCTTATGAAAACGAGTGCCCTAGCCCCGATAGTAGTGGAAATCCTTTTGTGGCGGGGTTCGCCACAAAAGATTGAAACGGATAGCGGGATTAGCTCTAAAAATTTAAATTCCAATTTTGAAATTCCAAATTCCAAATTTTAAATTAAACTTCAAATATTAAATTCCAAATTCCAATTCTAAAAATAAAAAAACCAGACAACACAAAAGCATTGTCTGGTTTACAATTAAATAGACTAATATAATTAAAGAACAAAGTACTCGTTTCCGGTAAGTTTTGCAGGTTCTGGTTTGAGATCAAATTCTTTAATGATGTCAAACTCAACCTGAAACTCATTTAGCATTTGCATTAAATTCTTTTCGATTGCCTGAGAAATAGCCGTTACGGGCGTATCTGTTGGTCTGTTTTCGAAAGGATCCTGCAAGTGAATTGCCATTTTTTCGATCAAAAAGAAAGTTCCTGCAATAATTGTAATTAAGGGTATTGCGAACCAGCTTAATAAATCAATTAATCCAAAAGGTAATAAAATAATAAACAAACACAATGTCATTCTGATGTACATACTATATGTGGTTGGGAAAATCGTGTTTTTTATTCTTTCACATTTACCCATCGCATCACATAATCTTGTTAATGTATTATCTATTTCTACTTGCTGATAAGTGTTGAAACGCTTGTCTTTTCTGGCATTACGCAAATCTCTAGCATGCAGTAACAAGATCGCGTTTGGAACGTTTTGATGATTTTTTACAAAACTTAACTCTTCTTCACTTATCAAATTTTTGATGGGCTTTATGGCATCTTTATTTCGCAAAGCCTGTCCTAAACTATAACACCAGGCTATTTGTCTTTTAGTGAAATTCTCCTTGAAATCATTGGCTTCAACAGAAAAATCAGGGTCTTTATAAAACGTTAATACTTGTCTAATCAACGTTCTGGATTCATTTACGATTGATCCCCAGATAATTCTTGCTTCCCACCACCTGTCATAAGCCTGATTGGATTTAAAGGCTAATAATAAGGATATAATGGTACCAACCATCGTTGGTATTGCAATCGGAATATCTACAGAAATATTGATGAAATAATGGTGAAAAACTTCAAATAATATGGTATAAGCCACTACAAGACCTAATTCCACTTTAATTTTTCCGAGAACGTACCTCATTGGAATTCTTTTCTTTAATAACATATCTTTAGTTTTAAGTTAAACTTTATTTTATTGAAAAAGAAGCTATTAAGCTAGCTCTTCGTATAGCGATAAAACAGGAAGCCCTAATTTATCTGTGCTACTTTCTTTTTTTGTTTTTTTGAATTTGATTTTTTCTCCTTTACGGGTTTCTACCAATAAATCAATATCATATTTTGAAATGGCTTCAGACAAATAAGGTGCAAATTGTTCGTAATTGTCATCAAAATTGGCCGTTTGGCTTACAATTTCATAAGAGAAATTTTTGCTTAAAAACTGCTGAACATCTTTTACATGCATGTTTGCTTTTGCATTTTCGATGTAAAGTGCTTTATTGAAATCGTTTTTAAGGGATTCTGCACCTAGATGTAAAATTGGGCATTTTTGATTCCCTGCCAATTTTACTGCATATTGATGAATACGTTTTGTTTCTTGCTTATAAGAATGTGTCAGAATCACCAGTTTTATGGCAAAGGCATCGATAATTCCTTTAAAAATAGGTGCCGAAAGTCCGTATTGGTTGTGCACTTTTATTTTGCAATTATCTGTGTGTGAGATAATGTAACGGCACGTTTCAAGAACTTCTTCCTGGCTTGTGGTTAGGCTTGTTTTCATTTCACGCAAGAATTGTGAAGATGAGAAAGTATCCGGAGTATCAGAAACCATCATTAATATAATCTCACAATTGGTGTTTTTTGCCTGATTAACTGCTGATTTTACAGCGCTGATAGTATCTTGTTCTAATGTGGTAGGTATAAGGAAATTTTTCATATGTATAATCGTTTAGTTTATACATACAAAATAACATCGTGTAAATTAGAAGGGTATTAATCTAAAATTAGAATTTCCTAAGATTCAACATTAGAATTTTTAATGTTGGTTTTCTTGATGTTTTTTTTGATATTTTTCTTAAAAGTAATGGTTACGATTGTCCCTTTGTTTTGTTCGGATTGTACCTGAATTTCGCCATCGTGCATTCGGATAATTTTGGATGCCAAAGGAAGTCCTAAACCGTAGCCAATATATTTGGCAGCAATTTTTCCTCTAAAGAAAGGTTCGTATAAGTGCGGAATATCTTCTGGCGGAATTCCGATTCCGATATCGTTAATCGAAATTTTAATCCATTCTGTATTAGCCGAAAGTGTAACAAAAACTTCATTATTATCGGAGTATTTTACACCGTTTGTAATAATATTATTGATTGCCAGTTCTAAAAGCGGTTTATTGCAGGGAATTAAAAACAAATTAGAATCTTTAGGCACAAAATTCATTTTTATACTTACACGGTTATCCGGATAAATTTTATCCAAATCTGATTTTACATCCATTAACAATTCATCGATTCTCGCGATATCCAAAACTTGTTTTTTGCCATCGTAACCTGTTTGAGTAAGTTTTAATAAACTTTCGGTTAGATTTCCTAATCTTGAAGCCTGGCTGTAAATATTTTGCAATGATTCGATATATTCTGAAACTTCTCTTTCTTTCAAAAGCATAATTTCAGACTCGGCAATAATCGTTGTTATTGGCGTTTTTAATTCGTGAGAAGCATTATTAATGAAGTTTGCCTGAATTTCGAAAGAAGTTTCCAATCTGTCCAGCATATCATTAAAGGTATGGGTAAGATCTGAAATTTCATCAGAGTTCTTCACTTCAGGCAACCTGTTATGTAAATTTGAAGCACTAATTCTATTTACTTCTCTCGTAATTCTCGCCACAGGATTAATCACGCGTTTGGCCAGCAGACGGCCTAAAAAGAAAGCCAGAATTATAAAAGCAAAACCGCCAAAAACCAATATTTTTATAATGTAAACGGTTGTAGTTTTTCCGCGTCGGTCTCTGGCGCCCACTATTACAATATATTTCTGATTGTTTTCGGTAAAAACCTGACCTAAATAATACTTACTGTTTATTTCAAAATAGTCTTTTCCAGTTTCGAGAATAGTAGAATAAAATGAATTGGGTAAATTTAATTTTGTGTTATAATCAAAACTATTGGCACTGTTAATTTTAAGAACATATTCTTCTTCTTCAATAAGTTCTTCCAGTCCGTTTTTTTTAAGATTACTGTAATATTTTATTTTTTCGGGATCGTCCTGAAAATGAATTGAAGCTACGATTTTTGCCCTGTCTTCTAATCTTTTTAAAAAATGATATCTGTTGTTTTCACGAAATAATACAAAAACTACAACACACAGTAACAGTGTACTAAATGTAGAAAGTGCAACATAAGTAAAAGTAATTTTTTTCTTATATCCATTTTATTCTTGTATAACGTAACCTAAACCTTTCATGGTATGAATAAGTTTGGTTGTAAAAGGTTTGTCTATTTTTTTCTTAAATAATTGATATAAACATCCACAACATTGGTATTCATATCAAAATTAATGTCCCAGACATTATCTAAAATCTGGTCTCTGGATACAATTCTGCCCGTATTTTTGGCCAGATAATACAATAATTTGAATTCTTTGGCGGTTAAAACAATCGGTTCTCCTTCGCGTTTTACTGTTTTTGCCTGGCTGTTTATTTCTAAATCTCCAATTATTATGGTATCTGCTTTTTCAGTTTCCTGATGAGCTCTTCGGTTTAAGGCATTTACCCTTGCATCGAGTTCGCCAAACTTAAAGGGTTTTACCAAATAATCATCGGCTCCGGCGTTGAGTCCGGTCACAATATTTTCTGAAGTTCCAAGCGCTGTTAAAAGCAAAATTGGTACGAAATTTTTATCAGCCCGTAATCTTCTGCAAATCTCGATTCCGTTAATGTCGGGTAACATCACATCTAAAATTACTACATCAAAAGTATAGTTTTGAATCATTTCCAAAGCCGTTTTACCATCAAGAGCCACGCTGACATCATTGTTGTTTTCAGCGAAACCTTTGCGTAAAATGGAGAGTAGATTTGGTTCGTCTTCGACTATAAGTAATTTCATTGATAGAGGTATTATTAACAAAAATAACAATTGAGTTTAAAATATAAATCACAATAATTTAGAATTATGAATTTATTGTGAAGAAATCAATTTTTAGGTGATAAAAATGAACTTCTCATTATTAAAGTTAGTAAAATCATTGAGTAATCTGTTTCCTGAATTTAAATAAATTTAATTAAACACATAGAAACATAGATTTCCTTTGCTTATAAAAGATTATAAAAATAAACTAGTTTCTCACACATAGTCCCGATAGCTATC
This sequence comes from Flavobacterium sp. AC274, assembly GCF_979258275.1. Classification (NCBI taxonomy): domain Bacteria; kingdom Pseudomonadati; phylum Bacteroidota; class Flavobacteriia; order Flavobacteriales; family Flavobacteriaceae; genus Flavobacterium; species Flavobacterium sp. AC274. The sequence continues at coordinate 4,019,975 of NZ_OZ409852.1, forward strand.
GGGATTAATACAAGTGAAACGTCTTTATTCATTTCTATAAGCTATATTTCTATGTGGTTAAAAAAATTACAATCAACAGTTTGAAGCAATGTTTTTAAAAGTTTCTCCCGCATTCAGATAAAAGCCTTTTGACTGGTTTCCCCAAGCGTAATCAACAATTAGATTAGTCCTGGTGCTTTTATCAATTAAAATTCGTAATCCAATACCAGCTGCAGGTTGAATTGAGCTAAAGAGTTTTGTATTGGTATCCGGATTACTTGTAGTTACGAAGTTTGTAAATACGGTTCCGCTAAACATTTGATTGCAGGTTATTGGGAATCTAAATTCTGTTGCCAGATAAACTAAATTCGTTCCTCTAAACAATCCTTGTGTGTAGCCTTCTCCACTCCTGCTGCGCTGATCCCAGCCAATTGCAGGTAAATTTAAATAAGGCAATTTTCCTCTGGTTACAAATTGCCCGTAAGTCCAAATGGCCAAAATATAGCGTTCGTTTTTCTGCGAAAGGGGAATAAAATTACGGTATTCGGTATACAAAACATTACTATAGCGCTGATTATCAAAAAATACAGGATTGAACCGATAATTAATATTGGCAAACCAGCCACGAGTCGAATTAACCTGATTATCTCTCGAATCATATACCAAATTTAGACTCACGCCTGTCAAGAAATACTCTGAGTTATTAAAACCATACTTTTGGTTATAATCGTAATGATACGTAAATTTTCCGTTTTCAACATCTAATTCCTTATCTGAAATTTTAGAATACCAATCGATATTGATACCTCCTCCAACATAAAAATTCTTCTTTACTTCGAATGAGGCAGTCTGATGAAATTTGAAATAATTATAATCCATTGGCTGTGCGAGAGAATCAAGACTGAATCCTGGATCCTGATTACGCTTTCGCGGAATGATGTTAGTTCCTAATCCGTAATTAGGCTGTGAAAAAAGATATATTCGATAATCTCCGCTTAAAAAAATTCTGTTATTTTTTAATAAAATATTATTCTTGACGTTTACCAGCCATTGATTTTTTACGGTATAGGTGATACCGAGATTTGCTATTGAATATTTATCTGCTTTTTGCTTTCCTTTGAAAGTATACTGAGCCACACCACCAAAAAAAGCCTGTTGCAGGTTGCGTGCCGATTGCCGGAATAATTAAAAAGAAACTGTTTTTTACGGGTTTAACAACATACACAGAATCTCTCTTTTTAAAGATTTCTAATATTGTTTTTGGCGGGCAAAGTTCTTTACTGATAGAATCGTTTTGAGCAAATAAGGTAAAAGAAATGAAAAATAACAATCCGAAGATTTTATATTTTTTCTGAAAGAGATTATTTTTTAAAAATTTTACCATTTGAAAGCTTTAATTTTTTGGAATAATAATTAACCTTACCGTAAATATAAGTCTTATTTTCAACATCTTACACTAATATACTTACAAATTAAATCGATGTCTCAAGTAAACATTATAAAAGAGAAGTATTAAAAGAAATCAATTATCTGATTTAATTATTATAATTTCGCTTTAAAATAATCAGCAAGCCAGCATTGAAAAAAGAATCAGAATATTTCCTTGATAAAGAATATAATACCATTACTTATGGTAAGGACGATCTTAATTTTAAGGATTTTGAATGCTGTATTTTTAATAATTGTAATTTTTCTGCCTGTACTTTTCTCGCAGTCACTTTTATTGACTGTGTTTTTAATGATTGTATTTTTAATGAAGCCAAAATCAATTATGTAGCTTTCAGAACTGCTACATTTAATCGCTGTGAAATTAAAGAAGTGAATTTTGCGATGTGCGACAAACTTATTTTCGAAGTCCATTTTCACGATTGCATTTTGGATTTTTCGAAGTTTTATACTTTAAAAATTAAAGGAACGACGTTTACCAATTGCAGTTTAATTGCCGTAGATTTTATGGCAACCGACCTTACAAGTGTTTTGTTCGAGAATTGTGATTTATACCGATCCGAATTCGACAAAGCTATCGCCAACAAAGCCGATTTTAAAACGAGTTACAATTACACTATTGATCCATCGAAAACTAAATTAAAGAAAGCTGTTTTTGCTTTGAAAGACGTGAAAGGGTTGCTGTTTAAGCATGATATTGTGGTGAGTTAAGGAGAAGTTATAACTGATTTTTATTATTATTTTTATGTTTTGGAAGAATTGATTCTGGTAAAAAAAATAAAATCAGCAATACGCTTGTTAAACAAGACAAATGGATAAAAGTTCCATAATAAAAAGCATTATAAAAATGTTCAAAATCTGTGTTTCTTTTTTTGAAATAAAGAAATACACTTCCTGTTATTGTAATTCCCAAAGCACCAAACAATTGCTGTAAGGTAGAATAAACACCAGAGGCATTTCCAATCATATTTTGGGGTAAGTTTTTTAGCGCGATATTGGCAAATGAAGGCAAAACTAATGCAACACCGCAGCCATGCAGTAACATCACTACATATCCTTTAAAATCAATTATTTGATAGTAAAATAATACCAGCTGTAAAATCAGGGCAATCATAAGAAGCAAAACTCCAAAAATTAGTACAGCTTTACCAAAACGCAGCACCAATTTGGCAGAAAAAAAGAGGCGAAAATAAAACCACTTCCCTGAAATACAATAAAATATCCTGCCTGCATTGGAGACAGTCGAAGCCCATCCTGTAAAAAAATCGCAAGCACAAAAAAATAAGCATCAAGCATAATCATAAAAAGTGCCGCCGCCGAAACTGCCATATTAAAACTCTTGTTAGTAAAAAGTTCCATGTTTAATAATGGTTCTTTTTTCATTGATTTTCTTCTCATTTGTCTGTATAGAAAAGCCGTAAGAAATACTATTGATATAGGAAAAGTAATGGTAACCAAATCGCTTTGTTCCAATCCGACAGCAATGGAAAAAATTAATAACACGAGTCCTATACATAATACAAAGGCACTTAAATAATCCATTTTTGTAGAAGAATAATCTTTAGACTCATGAAGATAGCGAATGGCAAGTACAATAGATAATGCACAAACAGGAACATTAATAAGAAAGATATATCTCCAAGATTGGTCAATCAAAAATGGTTTTAATTCTACAAGAAAACCACCTAAAAACTGTCCTGACATGGTGCCAATACCAATTGCAATTCCGTACCATCCAATAGCATACGTACGCTCTTTATGATCTATAAAAAGAACCTGTATATAAGAAAGCACTTGTGGAGACATTAAGCCGGCACTTATTCCTTGAAAAAACCTCAATACAATAAGCTGATCTGTTGTAGCGGCAAAGCCGCATCCTGCAGAAGTAAGCATAAATAGAATTATGCCTAAAATAAAAATTCTTTTTCGCCCAAAGTAATCTCCTGTTTTGGCACCAATTATTAGGAAAGAGGCAAACCCAACCATATACATTGCAACAACCAATTGGATTTTTCCATTACTTGAGCCAAGTCCCTGTTGAATAGACGGAATAGCGATATTTACAATAAAAATATCCAAAATAGTAAGCAAATGTGCCAATAGCAATATAAGCAATGAAATGTATTTTTTATTTTTCATAATATATAGAACAGTCTATCTATTTTTAATTAAAAAAATTAGAAAAGTTGATTAATAGTTTTTTTTACAGCTTTAAAATCATTAGTATTTCCATATATACTTGCCGATACTGCGGCGCCTTCTATCATTAAAAAGATACTATTTTCCAGAATATTTTTTTCCATTGGAAGCTTTTGTATGGCGCTAATTTCATTAATTAAAGACGCAATGTAATCTCGTTGACGCTGTTTATGGTTTGCAATAAGATGCTCTATTTTCTTATCCTCTCGTCCAATTTCAGCATTAATTTTTATAAAATGACATCCTGAACAGTTTGCTACTTCCTGCATTTTTACACGATAATCGATTAGTTTTAGAAGTTTTTTTAGTGGTTGCTTTTCCTCTTTCAAATAATCGTCGAGATTAGCAAAATACTCCATTTCCTGTTGCTCAAGGTAATGATACAACAAATCGGTTTTAGATTGAAAATGTTTGTAAAGTGAACCTATCGCAATACCCGCCTCAGAAATTATCTGATTAATTCCTGTACTGTTATATCCTTGGTGATAAAACAGATGGGATGCTGTATCAAGGATTCGTTCTTTTACACTGCTTTTCTGTTTCATTTTCTTTTTTCGTCAAAGATATAAAAATAGATAGAGTTATCTATTTTAATCTATAAAAAGAATAAATGCAATCATTGAGAATAATCACAATGGCTTTTCCATCACATAATCTTCCATCAAATAACCATTTCCAATTTCAATATTTACTTCATCAATAACTTCAAAACCTATTTTTTTATAAAAACCTAAAGCCGAATTAAATCGGTTTACATTTAATAATAACGTTTTTGAATTATTTTTTAAGGCTAATATTCCAATTTCATCAATCACTTTTTTACCAATTCCTTTTCCTTGAGTTTCTGGTAAAAGATATATTTTATGAATTTTGGTTACAGCTTCTCCGTTATAATTATGTTCAATTCCGATAAATCCTATATTATCAGTTTGATCTTCATAAATCATATAAAATAATTGTTCTTTTTTATTGTATTGAAGAGTTAAAGCTTCATCAGAATAAAAAAGATCCAACATATAATCTAATTGTTCATTAGATAAAATTTCACCGTAAGTAATTGGCCATGTTATATGTACTATATTCTGAATTTGTTTAATATCGCTTATAGTTGCTTCTGTAATTGTAATCATATTATATAAAATGCTTTTATTATTTGGTGAAAATTTGATTTTCCTGTTCGCTTACGCGGATGAAAGTCGTTCGTTTTGTTAATTCTTTCAATCTTGAAGCACCAACATAAGTGCAGGTGCTTCTTAATCCGCCTAAAATGTCTAAAACTGTATTTATGACTTTTCCTCTAAAAGGAACTTTAACTGTTTTTCCTTCACTTGCTCTATATTCTGCTACTCCGCCAACATGTTTGTCCATTGCTGTTGTTGAGCTCATTCCGTAAAATTGCTTGAACTTTTCGCCATTAATTTCGATCAGCTCTCCTCCGCTTTCTATGTGTCCGGCTAACATTCCGCCCAGCATTACAAAATCGGATCCTGCTCCAAAAGCTTTGGCTACATCGCCCGGTGTACTGCAACCGCCGTCGCTTATAATATGTCCACCTAAACCGTGAGCAGCATCGGCACATTCTATAATTGCGGAAAGCTGAGGATATCCAACTCCGGTTTTTACACGCGTTGTGCAAACAGATCCAGGTCCAATTCCGACTTTTACGATATCGGCTCCAGCCAATAATAATTCTTCGACCATTTCGCCGGTAACGACATTTCCGGCAATAATAACTTTATCAGGATATTGTTTTCGGGTTTGTTTTAAAAACTGAACAAAATGTTCTGAATATCCGTTTGCTACATCTATACAAATAAATTTAAGCAAAGGATTTTCTGTAATGATCTGACCAATTTTAGCAAAATCCTCTTTTCCGGTTCCGGTACTAATAGCGATATAATCGTAGAAATCCAGTGTAACTTTCGATAAAAAGTCTTCCATTCTTCTGGTGAATAATGTTTGTGAATGGCTGTAAAAAGTTTTTCTTTCGCCAAAACTTCTGCCATTTCAAAGGTTCCAACTGTATCCATGTTCGCTGCCATAATCGGAATTCCTGTCCAATTTGTGGTGCTGTGCAAAAATTTAAAATTTCGTTCTAAAGAGACTTCAGATCTGCTTTTTAGTGTTGATCTTTTTGGTCTGATCATTACATCTTTAAATCCTAATTTGAGATCAGTTTCTATTCTCATGAGTTTGGAGTTTGGTTACTTTCAAATGTAAGAATTTTTGATTTTAGATTGCCAAACTTTGTGGTAAATTTGGAATTAAAATGGCACGCGGATGACGCAGGTTCGCTAAGCGAAGACGCGGATTTATGCGGATTTTTTATTTTAGAAATTTCGCAGAGATACACTAAGTGTCTCAGAGATTCACAAAGTTTCTTCAATTTTGGAATTTGGAATTTAAAAAATTGGAATTTTAATAAATTTATCCATGAATCGTTTCGCCTTTTCCGTAGTTGGTAATGATCGATTCTTCATAAGCTAACCATTCTCTCCAACGTTTTTCTACGTCAATTCCAACGCCATATTTTCTTGCGTATGTGATGAATGTAACGTAATGTCCGGCTTCACTTTCCATTAAATCTCTGTAGAAAACGGCCAATTCTTCGTCCTGAATATTTTCAGATAAAACTTTGAAACGTTCGCAGCTTCTGGCTTCGATCATGGCTGAGAATAATAATCTTTCTACAAGACCAGAAACACGACTTCCGTCTCCGCTTTTTTTCATATATAAATACAATTCATTTACATAATCGTCTTTGCGTTCGCGGCCTAGTTTTAATCCTCTTTTGATAATTATATTATGAACCTGCTCAAAATGATCAATTTCTTCTTTGGCCAAAGCCAATAAATCTTTAACCAAATCCTGATGTTCAGAGTTATTGGTAATAATGGTTATAGCGTTTGTTGCTGCTTTTTGCTCGCACCAAGCGTGATCTGTCAGGATTTCTTCAATGTTTTTTTCTACAATATTTACCCATCTTGGGTCTGTTGGCAATTGTAATCTTAATACACCCATAATATTTTTGTTTATTTTGTTTCAAGTTTTCTTTGTTTCAAGTTCTTTTAGGAACGAAAAAAGTTTAAAGTTTTGTTTACGTATTTATTACGCGTCACAAAACTTTAAACTTGAAACCTGAAACTTGAAACAATTAAGTTTCAACCTTTTTAATTAGTATACGAAAATCGGTCTTTCGCTCATCATTTCGTTTACTTCGTTTGCTACTTCTTCGATAACTGCTTCGTTTGTGTGGTCAGCAAGTACTCTGTCGATTAAAGCTACGATAGTTTCCATATCTTCTTCAACTAAACCACGAGTTGTGATTGCAGCTGTTCCTACACGAATTCCAGACGTGATAAATGGTGATTTATCATCAAACGGAACCATGTTTTTATTTACTGTGATTTCTGCTTTTACTAATGCGTTTTCAGCTTCTTTACCAGAAATATTTTTATTTCTTAAATCAATAAGCATCATGTGGTTATCAGTTCCGCCAGAAATAATTTTGTATCCTCTTTTTACAAAAGCATCTGCCATAGCGTTTGCATTTTTTTGTAATTGCATAGCATATGTAAAAAACTCATCTTTAAGCGCTTCACCAAAAGCAACCGCTTTAGCAGCAATAATGTGCATTAAAGGTCCGCCTTGATTTCCAGGGAAAACTGCAAGATCTAATAAAGATGACATCATTCTGATTTCTCCTTTTGGAGTTTTTAATCCTTGTGGGTTTTCAAAATCTTTCCCCATTAAGATCAAACCTCCACGTGGTCCACGCAATGTTTTGTGTGTTGTTGTAGAAACGATATGACAATGTGGAATTGGGTCATTCATTAATCCCTTAGCAATTAAACCTGCCGGGTGAGAAATATCAGCAAATAAGATTGCTCCTACGCTGTCAGCAATTTTTCTGAAACGCTCAAAATCCATATCACGAGAATAAGCCGAAGCTCCTGCGATGATTAGTTTTGGCTGTTCTTTTGTTGCAATTTCCTGAATTTTATCATAATCTAAACGGCCAGTTTCTGCATCTACGCCGTAAAAAACCGGACGGTACAAACGACCTGAAAAGTTTACCGGAGAACCGTGAGTTAAGTGACCACCGTGAGATAAATCAAAACCTAAAATAGTATCACCAGGATTTAAACAAGCGTGATAAACTGCTGTATTTGCCTGTGAACCTGAGTGAGGCTGTACGTTTGCATATTCAGCACCAAATAATTCTTTTGCTCTGTCAATAGCAATTTGCTCAATAACGTCAACTACTTCGCAACCGCCGTAGTATCTTTTGCCAGGATACCCCTCAGCATATTTATTAGTTAAAACAGAACCAGCTGCTTCCATTACTTCATCACTTACAAAATTCTCAGAAGCGATAAGTTCTAATCCGTGAATTTGTCTGTCTTGTTCCTCTAGTATAAGGTCAAAAATTTGTTCGTCGCGTTGCATTTTTTCGTTTTTCGTTAATTTCCTGCAAAAATACAAAAAAACGTTTGTCAAACTGTTAGATTATGATATATTTGACATAGAATTTTTCAACAAATAATTAACATTCACATGCCAATAACCGCCAACGATACCAAAAGAAAATCATGGTTAGAAGTACCAGAAAATAGTGACTTCCCTATTCAAAATATTCCTTTCGGTGTATTTCTTACTAAAGAAAATGTCGTTACAGTAGGAACTCGAATTGGCGATTTCGCTATAGATTTAGGGGCTTTACAACAATTAAACTATTTTGAAGGAATAGATTTAACCGATGATATGTTCATGCAGGACACGCTAAATGATTTTATTTCTGATGGAAAAAAACATGGCGTTTGGTTCGAAACCGTATCGCTGAAATTTTCGACGAAACAAATCCAAAACTTAGGGATTCAACAAAAGACAGAGATATTGTTATTTTTAAAATCGACGATGTCGAGATGCAATTGCCTGTTTTAATTGGTGATTATACTGATTTTTACTCCAGTAAAGAACATGCTACAAACGTAGGTAAAATGTTTCGTGATCCTGAAAATGCATTGTTGCCAAACTGGTTACACATTCCTGTAGGATACCACGGAAGAAGTTCAACTATTGTTCCCTCTGGAATTCCGGTTCACAGACCAATGGGACAAACTTTGCCTGCAGGCGAAAAATACCCTGTTTTTGGCCCGTCTCGTTTAGTAGATTTTGAATTGGAAACTGCCTTTATAACAACTGACGTTAATATAATGGGGGAAAATATCCCTACATATGAAGCCGAAGATTATATTTTCGGAATGGTTTTATTGAATGACTGGAGCGCGCGCGATATCCAGAAATGGGAATATGTGCCTCTTGGACCATTCTTAGCTAAAAACTTCGCGACGTCAATTTCTCCGTGGATTGTTACTATGGATGCTTTGGAACCTTTTAGAACTAAAGGTCCTAAACAAGATCCGTCGCCGCTTCCTTATTTACAAACTAAAGGAAAAAAAGCTTTTGATATTCATTTAGAAGTTTCAATACAACCTGAAGATCAGGAAGAAACTGTTGTTTCTAAATCAAATTTCAAATATTTATACTGGTCTATGGCACAGCAATTGGCGCATCATACTTCCAATGGGTGTCGTGTAAATTCTGGCGATATGATGGGTTCAGGAACTATTTCTGGTCCAACTCCGGATAGTTTTGGTTCAATGTTAGAATTAACCTGGGGCGGAAAAAATCCACTTAAATTAAAAGATGGTAGCGAACGTAAATTTATCGAAGATAATGATACGGTAATCATTAGAGGTTTCTGCGAAAATGCCGAAGTTAGAATTGGTTTTGGTGAAGTTTGCAGTCAACTATTGCCTCCTTTTATCAGACCTTGAAGAGCAGATAAAAAATCTGAAGAAATATAAAAATAGAAAAACCTTGGTGAGAACCAAGGTTTTTTTATGTTTGATACAAGAAAGAGTTATTTACTCCAAAAGAACCTTCACCCAAACTAAACGATGATCTGAACTTGATTCACGTTTTTCAACCAATTCTGACATTAGTTCAACTTTTGCAGGCCAGAACACACCGCTGTTGATAACCTTAAAACCAAATTTAGAAGGTAACACATAATCAGCGCGCATTCTCCAAAAGGCTGTATGGTTAACACCAAAAGGATTTTCAGGACTGTATTCAGCACCACCTTTACTGGCAGGTGTAAACTCGCTATTAATTTTCGGATGAGCAAGTAATGACTTTATACCTTCAGTAATAGCGTTACCTTCAACCGGCGAAGCATTTTGATCACCCATTATAACAAATTGAGAATTCGCAGGCAAACCGCCTTTTACGCCTCTATCATCATAAATGTACGAAGCAGAATTGTCTGAAATATAGTCTCTCCAAAATCTGATTTCATCATGATTTCTTTTCCCATTACGATCTTCAGCACCATCAAAAGAAGGAGGAGTGGGATGGCTGGCTAAAATATGAACCGTTTTTTTGTTAATCTTAACAGGAACGTCCCAATGAGATTTGGAAGATAATGGAAAAAGCTCCCATGCCTCCTTGCTATACCAATCCGATCCATCCGGCTTTTTGATAAGCAATGCCCCTGGCATATCTTTCCATTTGAAATTTTGAAAAGTGCGGACTGCCTTAACATCAATAGGATATTTTGACAAAAGCATCATCGCATATTGACCTGGATACATACCAAATCCCCAGGCATCATTTCCGAAATTTTCCAACTTTCCGTCATTGTTCAAATCGTAAGGACTTGACTGACCGGTATTCACGGTTGAGTAATAGTAATACGGATAATCAATAGCCTTTGCTCCGCCTTGACTCACTTTTAAATAGTTTTTAATAAATGCCTTTACACCAAGTTTAGGATTTTTAATGTAGTCAAACTCGTTTAGCAGAATAACATCCGGTCTTACGGTCTGAATAATCTGGGCTATATTTCTGATTTGAACATTATTTCCTGAATGAAGCTGATTGATCAATACCTGTTCTGAATTTCCCTTTGTGCCTCTTGGAAAATAATTCTCAGATTCCATACTCACATTATAGGTAGCAAATGTAAGTTCTTTTTGTGGAGCAGTCTGTGGAAAAAGAGTTCCTGCAAAAAGCATGGAAAAGATAAAAAATATTTTATTCATAAAAAAATTGAATCTGCATTTCTGCATTTATTGAATACACGAATATAAGAATGTTATTGGGACGTTCGCCAGCCAGTATGTTAAGTATATGTCAATAAAAAGGCTGCCAATAAAAGTGACAGCCCAAATAATATTAAGAAAGGTTATTTTTCCTTCCAGTTAAAAACTTGAAGTTATTGAATAAATTTAAACTTAAAAAACTTAGTGTCTTTGTGCTTTGGGGAGCAAAAAATTAAGCAGGAATCTGCTGACTCAAACAATGCAAAGTCCCGAATCCCCAAATGAAATCGATACAGCTAATTCCAATTACTTCCCTATCCGGAAAACATTCTGAAAGTATATTTAAAGCCACACGATCGTTGCTGTCGTTGAATGTTGGCACTAAAACACAATTATTGAGAATTAAGAAATTAGCATAACTTGCCGGTAATCTTAGATCTTCAAAATCAACACGTTTTGGCATTGGCAACGCTACAATTGTTGGCGATTTTCCGTCTTCTAATTTTGCGTTTTGCAAACGTTTCAAATTATCCTGTAAAGGTTTGTAATTTGAATCATTTTTGTCTGTTTCAACGATTGTTACGATGGTATCTTCATTTACAAATCGGCATAAATCGTCGATATGTCCGTGCGTATCATCGCCTTCAATTCCGTCTCCTAACCAAATTACGTTTGTTACGCCAAGATATTCTTTAAAAACAGCTTCGTAATCTTCTTTGGTAAAGTTTTTATTTCTAACCTGAATTGATGGATGCATCAAGCATTCTTCAGAAGTTAATAGTGTTCCTTTCCCATTTACATCAATTGCACCACCTTCAACAATAACCGGTTTTCCTTTATACATTACTTGTGTAAGCGGAACTTCAATAAAATCAGCAATTTTACTCGGAACAAATTTATCTAACTGGTAATTTTTATATTTCGCCCAACCATTAAAATTGAAATTTAATGCTTCTCTTTTCGAACCATTTTTTACAACAATTGGTCCGGAATCACGCATCCAGCTTCTGTTTGTTTTATGAATGATATACGAAATATTTACAAGGTTTACACGAGCGCTTTCAAGCATTCCTGCTACTTTCTCTTTTAATTTTTCATCGGCTACGACCAAAAAAACGGTTTCAAAAGTGGCTACTTTTTTAATAAATTCTACAAAAGCCCATTGAACTGCTTCATATTTTCCCGGCCAATCATTTCCGTTATGCGGAAAACACAATACAATTCCTTGTTGTTTTTCCCATTCTGCCGGAAATCTTCTATTATTTGTGGTCATAAAAAAGTTTCTAAATTAAAGAGTACAAAGATAATCATTCGTAAGGATTATAAAATAGCTTAAAAGACTTCAAATCTATATTTGTAGCATTATCGTCTAAAAATTAAGTTAAAGATTAAATAATGAAGCCTTAATATACACGCTACAATCGCTAATTACTTTTGGCAAAACTAAAAACTAAAGTAATATGAAAAAAGTAAGTCTTTCATTATTAGCATTAATAACCATTTTTGCAAGCTGTAATAATGACGAGAATTCTAACAACGAAGAACCGGAAGTTGTTGTAAATGAAAATCCTGCAACCTTTAAAGAAATTGGTTCTATAACGATTGGCGGAGAAGCTGCTGCAGAAATTTCGGCTTATGATGAAAAAACGAAAAGATTATTTACGGTAAACAATAGCGGAACAAATCAAATTGATGTAATTGATATCACTGACCCGACAAAACCGATTAAGATTGGTAAAATTGATTTAACTTCTTATGAAGGTGCTTCAAATAGTGTTTCTGTTTATGACGGGAAACTGGCTGTTGCACTGGAATCAACCATTAATAAACAAGGAAACGGAAAAGTTGTTGTTTTTAACACGACCGATTATAGTTTAATAAAGCAAGTTACTGTGGGTGCTTTACCTGATATGATTACTTTTTCGCCAGACGGAAAATATATCATGACTGCAAATGAAGGTGAACCAAATACTGATTATTCTCAGGATCCAAACGGAACAATTTCCATTATAGAAGTAGCTAATAATTATGCCGTTACAACTCTTGATTTCGCTTCTTTTAGCGGTCAGGCCGAAACTTTGAAAAAAGACGGATTCAGAATTTCAAAAGTTGCTAAAAGTTTTGCTCAGGATATTGAGCCGGAATATGTAACGATTTCTGATGATTCTAAAACGGCATGGATAACCTTGCAGGAAAATAATGGTGTTGCAAAAGTTGATTTAACTTCAAAAACTATTACAGCAATTTATCCGCTAGGTTTTAAAGATTTTAATACGGCAGACAATGCGATTGACGTAAGCGATAAAGATGATAAAATTGCTTTTAATCCGTGGAAAGTAAAAGGTATGTTTATGCCTGATGCTATTAGTCATTTTTCTGCAAACAATGTTCCTTATTTTGTTACTGTTAATGAAGGTGATGCGAGAGAATACACTGCAAACACAGATATCAAGAGAATGAAAGACATGACATTAGACGCTACTGTTTTTCCTGATGCTGCTACTTTAAAATTAGAAACTAATTTAGGAAGATTAAACCTTATTGCCGATATGGGCGATACTGACGGAGATGGAGATCTGGATGAAATGGTTGCTTTTGGTACACGTTCTTTTACAATATGGAATGGAAATACCGGGAAAATCGTTTATGACAGTAAAAATGATGTCGACAAAAAAACAAATGAATTAGGAACTTATGATGATAAACGTAGTGATGATAAAGGCTCTGAGCCGGAAGCTGTTGTTGTTGCAAAAATGGGAAATCAAAATATATTGTTTGTTGGTCTTGAAAGATCTGATGCTTTTATGACTTATGATGTTACCAATCCTGCATCTCCACAATATTTGCAAACCGTAAAAACTGGCGATGCACCAGAAGGAGTTTTATTTATTCCTGCTTCAAAAAGTCCAACTAAAAGAAGTTTACTTGTTGTAAGCAGCGAAGGTGATGGAACTATTAAAATTTATCAGCCTGATTTAAAGTAAATTTATACTTAGTTAATAAAAAAAGCGGACAAAATACTTTGTTCGCTTTTTGCTTTTTCCCCTGTTTTTAGATTTATTTAACATATTCTCACAAAAACAAATTAAAAGGTGGAAATTATATAATATTGACATTAAATATATAGAAGCTGATTCTGAAATTCATATTCTAAATTTGTGGTGAGTTTAGAAATACCTCACCAAAACAAATTTAAAATTAAACGAATCATGAAAAAGAAATTAGCTTCCATATCAATTTTACTATTATCATTTGCGGCTGGAGCTCAAAATGTGGCAACAACATCTAATCAACCTTCTGTTGAAATACCTGCATATAACAAATGGTCTATTGAATTGAATGGCGGTGTCGGAAAACCATTGAGAGCTATGACTCCTGGTTACTCTACCGCTACACTTAACCCTTTCCACGCAGACCTTGGGGTAAGATATATGTTTAGTCCAACTTTTGGTATGAAATTAGACGTGGGATATGATCAATTCCAGGAACGTGATGACACACCAAACTTTGAAAGCAGATATGTTAGAACAAGTTTACAAGGTGTAATAAACCTTGGTAGAGCTTTAAATTTTGAGACTTGGACAAATACAATAGGCATATTAGCACATGGTGGTGTTGGTGTTTCACAAATTAGCACTGAAACCGGGTATGGCGGACAAGATTACATGGGACATGGGATTTTGGGATTAACAGGACAAATTAAATTAAGTAACAGAGTTGCCTTAACAGGAGATTTAACCGGAATTGTAAATGGAAGACAAAACTGGAACTTTGACGGAATGGGACAAGCAAGAACAGGATCATTAGATGGTATATTATTAAACGCATCTGTTGGTTTGACTTTTTACTTAGGTAAAAATGAAAAACATGCTGACTGGTATGCGGAAGAAAATGATAGATTAAATAAATTAGAAGACAGAGTTGGCCTTATCGAAAATGGACTTTTAGATACTGATAAAGATGGCGTTGCTGATTTATACGATTTAGAACCAAATAGTATTACTGGTGTTGCTGTAAATACAAAAGGACAATCTATCGATACCAACCAAAATGGTGTTCCTGATGAATTAGAAAGCTATTTAGACAAAACTTATGCTAAAAAAGGCGATAATAATCTAACAAACAATACTGTAGAAGAATTAATTAACGGTGGATACGTAAATGTATACTTCGACTTTAACTCTTCTAAACCAACGAATGCGTCTTTATCTGGTGTTGATTTCTTAGTGAAATACTTGAAAAACAATCCTGGAAAATCTGCAGATATCATTGGATATGCTGACGAAATTGGAAATTCAAGTTACAATACCGAATTATCAAGAAAAAGAGCTGAAGCCGTGAAAAAAGTGGCAACAAATGCCGGAATCGATGCTTCGAGACTTAATGTAATCGCTAATGGTGAAGATACTTCTGTGAATAAAAATTCTAAAGAAGCACGTCAAATCGTTAGAAGAGTTACTTTTCAAGTGAAATAATAAATCAGAATCTATATTAATTTCAAAAAAAGGCGGTTTCAAATAGTTGAAACCGCCTTTTTCTTTGCAAAGAAAAAGGACAAAATTTTCATTTTGTCCTTTTTTTATTTATCTAAAACATATTATTTATCTATCGCTCTTTTTGTAATATCCCCAAAAGCATCAATTCTTCTGTCTCTGAAAAATGGCCAGTTCTGACGCACATTTTCCTGTAAATCCAAATCAACTTCGGCAATTAAAATTTCTTCTTTATCGTGAGATGCCTGAGCTAAAATTTCTCCTTGAGGACCGGCTATAAATGAAGCTCCCCAAAACTGAATTCCGTCAGTTCCATCAATATATTGCTCTAGACCTATTCGGTTTGCAGCGGCAACAAAAACTCCATTAGCAACAGCGTGACCTTTCATAACATTCATCCATGCGCCATATTGATTTTCTCCGTATTGCTCTTTTTCTTTTGGATGCCATCCAATTGCTGTTGGATAAAATAAAACTTCTGCTCCTTTTAAAGCTGTAATACGAGCTGCTTCAGGATACCATTGATCCCAACAAATTAGTGTTCCAATTTTTCCTTTTTTGGTTTCAATTGCCTGAAATCCTAAATCTCCCGGAGTAAAATAGAATTTTTCATAGAAATGAGGATCGTCCGGAATGTGCATTTTACGGTATAAACCAGCTTCTGTTCCGTCTGTATCTATAATATAAGCACTGTTGTGATAAATTCCGGCCATTCTTTTTTCGAAGAAAGGAACAATAATTACAACTCCTAATTCTTTTGCCAATTCGCTAAAAGCAATAAATGAAGTACTGTAAAGTGGTTCTGCCAATGCAAAATTGTCTACATCTTCGCTTTGGCAAAAATAATGACTGCTATATAATTCAGGTAATAAGATCACTTCGGCACCTTTATTGGCTGCATCTTTTACCCAGCTGATACATTTTTTAAGATTATTTTCGGCTACGTCGTTAAGATTCAACTGAACAACGGCTATTTTATATTTTCTTTTCGGCATGACATAAAATTTTAGAAGTGCAAAAATAGTAATTTTTAGAGGAATGGCAAAGGGAGTTAATACGGTCTTATGAAAACTAAACGTCTCTTATAGCCCCGATAGCAGCGATATCCTTTTTCTGTCCGCCGCGGCGGACAGAAAAAGATATAGCGAATAGCGGGACTGATGTTCTTTTGAAAACAATTCTTCTGCTTCAAAAAATAAAAAAACCGTTCTATAAAATGAATTATAAAACGGTTTTAAAATATTAATTTATTAAAATAAATTATTCAATAACAACTGTTGTTGAAATGTATTCTGTTTCTGATTTGGCAAGTCTTAAATAAAAAGTTCCTTTAGTTTGTGGAGTAATTTTATATACTGTTACTCTTCTTTCAGGAGTTGTTTTTGCGCAAGTAGCTATAGGATACTGAGCTTCTACCTGATAAACCAGAACTTTATTATATTCTACTTCTACTAATTGGTGAAATTCTCCACACCCATTTTCCGACGTAAACTCTATATCATAACTAAGTTCCTGACCTACTTTTCCAGTTGTAGGACCTACAACAGATGTCGCATAAGCTGTTTTATAAATAACTTTTGGATCTTCAGCCGTATCATTATCACTGCTGCATGAAGTTAACACAGTTACGAATAACATTATAAGTGCAATGGATTGTAATTTAAATTTTTTCATAGGGTGATTGTTTATTCTTATTTTTTACATAGATACTAATAAGTTGTTTTGGTTGCTTGAAAAAATTGTTAAAATTGAATTTTTAAAAATAATCAACAACAAATCAACGTTTTATACTATCAATTATTTTGCCACTTCTTTCTTTTTAAATATCATTTTGAAAAGATTTACAATTCCTAAAACGACAAATCCTAATGCCAGACCGATTACAAATTCTTTTAAAATAGAAGGCAGTTTAATTGCAGGCACTACATGATGGAAGAATGGAATATAATGAACGAAGATACCTCCGGCAACTAAAAGCAATGCAATTGTACCAATTACGGTTAAACTTTTAATAATCAATGGAAGCGCTTTTACCAATATGTTACCTATAAATTTTGAGATACTTTTTTCTCTTTTACTAAATTTAATAAGTTTATAACCCGCTTCATCCATTCTTACAATCAGAGCGACAATACCGTAAACTCCAACTGTTGCAATTACGGCAATTATTGATGTTACCACGATTTGTTGCATCAAAGGCTCATCGATTACTGTTCCTAAAGCGATAATTACAATTTCGACAGATAATATAAAATCGGTTACAATTGCTGACTTTATTTTACCTTTTTCAACAACCAGAATTTCTTCTTCTGTTAAAACTTCTTCTGTTATTCCTTCTGATTCTTCGTGCTTGTGGGGAAAAATAAATTCGTATATTTTTTCTGCTCCTTCGTATGCCAGAAATAATCCTCCAAGTACAAGGATTACAATGATTGCAACGGGTAAAAATGCACTTAATAAAAATGCAATTGGCAAAATGATAATTTTGTTAAGAAGTGAACCTTTACTAATTGCCCACAACACCGGAAGCTCTCTTGATGATGCAAATCCTGAAGCTTTTTCGGCATTTACAGCTAAATCATCTCCCAAAATACCGGCAGTTTTTTTTGCTGCAATTTTGCTCATTACTGCAACATCATCCATAATTGCTGCGATATCATCTAATAGTACGAAAAAACCTGATGCCATTTTATTTTTATTTTTTGCGAATTTAATACTTTTAAATTAATTAATTTCTACAAATTAATGACTGCATTGCCCTAAAAGCACCCAAATAATAATAAATACAAAAATAGTTCCGAAGCATCCGCCTCCTAATTTTTTTGCGCCGTAACCAGCCAATAATCCTCTAAATAAGTTATTCATAACGTTTGATTTTAAGTTATAGTAAATATCAGAATTCAAAAAGAAAATTATTTTATATGAATTTTGAAAAAAGTTTCATGATTCACGGATTTTATTATGAACAAAAAAACACCAGCCTGGCTGATGTTTTTGTTTAAATCAAAATGATTCAAAAATTTAATTTGTTGAAACGCTATTACCTGTATTTATCAAAGTTGCTTTATCTATAATCCCCTGTCCTGTAGGTGAGGCAGGTGGGTTTTGATCTTGCAATTGGATATATTTTCCTGAAGATGGAGAAATATTTAAGATTCTATTTAAAATCAAATTTATCTGAGAACTTGGAAGTGCATTATTATTAAAATTAAGACTTCCTTGTCTGGCGTAAACTGAAGATAATAATGGTAAATCAATAGAACTAAGAATAGGGTTACTACTAAAATAAATTCCCTTTACATTAGTTAACATTGGTAAGGAAATAGATGTTAAAGATGAATTCCCCACAATATCATTATCAAATCCGTGTATCGTTTTTAAAACAGGAATTAAAATTGAAGTAAGTTTTTCGTTATTACCTATTCTAAAATCATTATAAACTTCAGTAAGACTGTTTAAATTTATGGTTGCTAATTTTAAATTATCGCTTATATTTAATTCTATTAAATTTTTTATTACACTTAAATTTAAAGTTGTCAAATTTGTTGTACCATTAACATAAACATTTTCTGTATTTGGTCCAAATTCAGCCACTATTTTGGCTGTTGCCTGCTCATCTGTAATATCACCTGTAATTACGATACTCGTTTTCCCTTTATTTTGGCTACTTCCCGCGTATAATGCATATGGCACACTCAAAAGCTGACTTGTACCACTAATGCTATAATTGCTTCCCCCTGCCGGATCAATTTCAGTTTTTATAAAATGTGATCCTGCACCCCAATCTATGGCTGCAAAAGTTCCCGTAACTGGTGTTCCGCCTCCTATTTCTATTGTTGCTAATCCATTATTGTTAGTGGTTGTAGTTTGTGTTTCTACATAAGAGGCCGTACCGCTTGCCGAACCTAATAAAATGCTGCTTTTTATACTTACTAAAGTATTTATAACCAATGATCCGTCTGTTTTACGAATAACAGATTGGTAACTCATTTTTTGCGGAGCCTGTGCAAATAAAATTGTAAAAGAACTTAATAATAGTAATGCGAGAGTAATTTTTTTCATGTTTTTCTGCTGATTAAAATGTTATTTTTTTATAATCTTAAAAGTTTTGATTGTTTTGTTGCTACTATTTACTGCCAGAAAATAAATTCCCTGATTTAATCCCTGCATAGGAACAGTTGTTTCAGAGGTTGTAATGGGTGAATTTTTGGAGACTGTTTTTCCATTTATATCAAATAAATTATAAGATAGATTATCCCATTTATCTGTTGTTACCACTAAATTAAGCACGTCAACAGTAGGATTTGGATATGCAGTCAGGGCAAGATTGATTCCGGTAAATTCCTCATTTCCCAATGTAGTTATTTCATAAGGCTGTTGAATACCCTGCACAACATATTGATCTGTACCTGATAAACTTGTATAGACAATTTGCCCTATCGAATAACTCGATGTTCCTCCCGAACCTTCAGCTTTTCCTCCGGCAACTACTACACTTTGTTGTGAATAACTACTGGTAATAAACGAAATACTGGTAATAAATAAAATAAAAAAGTCTGTTGGTTTCTTTTCATATAATTGGATTGATAGTTACTTATTTCCTTCAAATATATATTAATTTCTTACGGAAAATATTGTTACGATGTAAAGAATCATAAAAAATACGCAAAAAAAACACCAATCTTTACGACTGGTGTTTTTCATTATCTTTTAACAAAAAAATTACTCAACAGATTGTGTTTGATTTCTAAAAACCAATTTACCATCAAAAGCGTCAATTAAAATAATACTGTCTGTTGTAATATTTCCCGCGAGAATTTCTTTTGATAATTGATTCAAAACTTCTCTCTGAATCACACGTTTTACCGGTCTTGCACCAAATTCAGGATCATAACCTTTGTCTGAAAGATATTTGATTCCCTCTGGAGTTGCATCCATTGTAATGCCTTGTAAAGCCAGCATTTTGCTAACGCTCTTCAGTTGTAGACTCACAATTCTTGAAATATTATCAACTGTTAACGGCGTAAACATTACGATTTCGTCGATACGGTTTATAAATTCCGGGCGAACAGTTTGTTTCAATAATCCTAAAACTTCCACTTTTGCAGCTTCTGTTGCAGCTTCGACACTTCCTTTTAGATTTTCAAATTTTTCTTGTATAATCTGACTTCCCATGTTAGATGTCATGATGATAATCGTATTTTTAAAATCGGCTAAACGACCTTTGTTATCTGTCAATCGGCCTTCATCAAGAACCTGCAATAAGATATTGAAAGTATCCGGATGTGCTTTTTCTATTTCGTCTAATAAAATCACTGAATATGGTTTTCTACGAACAGCTTCTGTCAACTGTCCACCTTCATCATAACCCACATATCCCGGAGGAGCACCAACCAAACGGCTCACACTGTGGCGTTCCTGGTATTCGCTCATATCAATACGCGTCATGGCATTTTCATCGTCAAAAAGATATTCTGCCAATGCTTTAGCCAATTCGGTTTTACCAACTCCGGTTGTTCCTAAAAATAAGAATGTTCCAACTGGTTTTTTCATATCCTGCAAACCCGCGCGACTTCTACGAACGGCATCACTCACAGCTTCGATTGCCTCTTCCTGACCTACAACTCTTCTGTGCAATTCTTCTTCAAGATGAAGCAGCTTTTCTCTCTCTGTCTGAAGCATTTTCATTACCGGAATTCCTGTCCATTTTGCAACAACTTCGGCAATATCTTCGCGGGTAACTTCTTCTTTAATTAATGAATTACCAGATTGATATTCCTGTAATTGTTTTTGTAAAACATCAAGACGCTCTTGTGCTTCCTTTATTTTTCCGTAACGAATTTCGGCTACTTTTCCGTAATCTCCGTCACGCTCTGCGCGTTCTGCTTCGTATTTAAAATCTTCAATTTCTAATTTTACAGCCTGAATTCCGTCTACAACATCTTTTTCAGATTTCCATTTCGTATAAATTTCGTTGCGTTCTTCTTTCAGATTTGCCAAATCCATGTGAAGGATTTTCAGCTTGCTTTCTTCTTTTTCACGTTTAATGGCTTCGATCTCAATTTCCAACTGCATGATTTTACGATCTAAAACATCTAGTTCTTCTGGTTTAGAATTGATTTCCATACGCAATTTAGAAGCTGCTTCGTCCATCAAATCGATTGCTTTATCCGGTAAAAAACGATTTGTAATATAACGCTGCGAAAGTTCTACGGCCGCAATAATTGCCTCATCTTTAATCTGAACTTTATGATGCGTTTCGTATTTTTCCTTGATTCCACGTAAAATTGAAATCGCGCTTTCAGTATCCGGTTCATCAACCAAAACCTTTTGAAAACGACGCTCTAAGGCTTTATCTTTTTCAAAATATTTTTGATATTCATCTAAAGTCGTAGCCCCAATTGCTCTTAATTCTCCACGAGCCAAAGCCGGTTTTAAGATGTTTGCCGCATCCATTGCGCCTTCACCTCCACCTGCGCCTACAAGCGTGTGAATCTCATCAATAAACAAAACAATATCTCCCTCGGCAGCGGTAACTTCTTTTACAACTGATTTTAAACGTTCTTCGAATTCTCCTTTGTATTTTGCACCTGCAATAAGCGCTCCCATATCTAGTGAGAAAACAATTTTGTTTTTTAAGTTTTCAGGCACGTCGCCATCTACAATTCTGTGCGCCAAACCTTCTGCAATAGCAGTTTTACCAACTCCGGGTTCACCCACTAACATTGGGTTATTTTTTGTTCTGCGGGTTAGAATCTGCAATACACGACGAATTTCTTCGTCACGCCCAATAACGGGATCCAGTTTTCCTGTTTTTGCTAATTCGTTTAGGTTTTTAGCATATTTATTTAAGGCATTATAGGTTTCTTCTGCAGATGCTGAAGTTACTCTTTCGCCTTTTCTAAGTTCTTCTATTGTAGCTTTTAAGGCTTTTCCGGTTACGCCCTGATCTTTTAAAATTTGGGCTACTTTACTTTTCGAATCGAAAATTGCCAGAATTAAATGTTCGATCGAAACATATTCATCGTTCATTTTTTGCGCGATAATTTCAGCTTCATTCAAAGCTTTATTGGCGTCTCTGGAAAGCATGATATCTCCTCCTGAAACTTTTGGAAAACTCTGAATTGTTGAATCTAAAATTTGCAAAAACAAAGGCACATTTACGTTGAGCTTCTTCAAAATAAAAGGCGCTACATTTTCATCTACTTCAAAAATAGCCTTAAAAATGTGTTCGTTTTCTATTTGTTGCTGCCCGTTGCGTTGTGCGAGTTGCTGTGAAAGCTGAATGGCTTCCTGCGATTTAGTTGTAAATTTATTTATGTTCATATTTTTTACGATTTATGATTGATTTTTTTATTTTTGATATTCGATTAAATTAAAATTAGAATTTATTGCATTAAGTTTTAAACTTTAAATAAGCTAACTTTGCTTCTATATTTCAAAATACATTCCATACTAAAATTACAGACAAAATGGCACTTAAAATAGCTTTTTAGCTAATTATTAACGTCAAAAAGTCATAAAACAAGTCAAATATGAGTTTTTTAAATTCAATCTTCGGAAATTCAGAGAATACAGATTCTCCTAAAAGCAATGTAAACTGGACAGAATTGACTGATGTATTACAGCTACAGGAAATTGAAGCTATTTCTAATGAAAAGCCTGTTGTTATTTTCAAACATAGCACAAGATGCAGTATTAGCCGAATGGCTTTAAAACAATTTGAACGTGAATTTGAATTAAATGATACCGTTGATGCTTACTTTCTTGATTTAATTGCACACCGTGATATTTCGAATGAAATTGCGCAAAAATTTAATGTATATCACGAATCTCCTCAATTGATTTTAATCAAAAACGGAAAAGCGGTTTATGATGTCTCACACAGCGATATTGATGCAGAAGCATTGAAAAGTAAAGTTTAACATTAAATTTAAATTTCTCACCATTAAGAGATTAAGATTCATTAAGACTAAACTTTATTTTCTTAATCTCTTAATGGTAAAACAATTAAAAACTTCCGTCGGAGCCTCCTCCGCTAAAACCTCCCCCTCCAAATTCCATTGGAGATTCTGTTTTTACTTCTGGTTTTAAACCGAAAGTCGACGCTACAATTAAAGCTTCGGCATTCAATAAAGCATTTGAGTTATTAATTCTGTCCGGTTTAAAAGTCACTCCAACTTCATTATTTTTTAATTTTCTTATTGAAAAATAAGCTACCGTAAATAAAATCATTCCGCCTAGTGTTAGCGCCACTTCTATTGGCAAAACAGAATAATAAAATCGTATTGTGTAAATTGAAAAAGCGATGGCTAAAAAACTAATCCAAAGCATAATTCTGTCTTTGGTCCTTATAGCTTGTACCAAATAAATAGCCGGAACAATAAACGTAAAAGCATAGAAGAAATAAGAAAACGGAATATCCTGTCCGGGAAGAACTTCATTTCCTAAAAGTTCTGCTGAAAGTTCTCTTACTACCAAATAATTACAAGAAAGATAAAACAAAATTAAACAGAAAGTATTTGCCCACAAAAGACCTTTATAATGATAACTTTCAGTTAGTTTATTGATTAAGTTTTTAGTAAAAAGTAAAAACCTGCGGCAAATAGCATAGCAATAAATGGTAGTATTGCTTTTCCGATGGCACCAAACTCAAACATTCCGTAAAATAAAAGTGCAGAAACAGCAATACAGAAAATAAGCATTGACACTAAATGCAAATATCTTTTATACATCATAAATGAAGCGATTGCAACAAAAAAAGCAATTACTATTTCATAGCCTTCAGTCGTAATACCAATAGCAAAACCTACATTTAAGAGCGCTCCTAAAATAAAAGCATCATCTAAACCATGTTCATAATAATTTTGATTTGCCAGAAACTCTGCGACAGCAAAACCAACTACAGCAAAAATATAGCAGCAAATTTCAAAAAAATCCTCTCGCCGCTTAAACCCACTAATGAAATTACACCGCAAATTGAAATGTATAAAAATGCTCCTAAAAGAAAGAATCCTAATCGCACCAAAATATTACTTTGCCTTTTAAAAGCCGGTAATTCTTTTTTGATTAAATCTTTTTGTTCTTTACTAATAAAACCAGCCGATTGTAAAGACTTTGCCTCTTCGACAAGGCTTAAATTATCTAATAAATTTTTATCGTATACTATCATGCTGCAATTTCTTTATTGAAATTTTTAATTAGTTTAATAAACAATATTATAGAACCAATAAAATATATTGGAAGTGCTATAATAATAAATATCCATAAATCTCGAAAATCCATAAATTCTAAAACTCTGAAAATGAATATGTTTATCCCGATGTAAGCGTAAATAATCATAAAGACATATAGCGAAATTGCCTTATATTCATAGCTGATTTTATAGAAATAATAAGAAGACCCGGCCAAAGCAATCACAAAAAACAACCAGACTATATCTTCAAAATAATTGATCAGACTACTAATTGCTGCAATGCTTATAATATGCAAAGCAAAAGTTAGATAAATAATATTAAAATGTGTTTTTAACTGGATTCTTGAACTATAAACTGTCCATAAAATCAGTAACACGCCTAACATTATTGCTGAATAGCTTAAAGTTTGGTCTTCATAAAAATTAATGTTTTTTAATAAATCCTGAGGTGTTACCGAAAGCCCAATATAAGCTGCCAAACCAGTTATTGCAATGGCTAAAACGCTTTTGTTATCAAAATAATAAGCACAGGAAAAACTGACTATTGTTGGAATTAAAGTTGCCAAACCATAATGCGTACCAAATGCCTCATACTGAAACTGTAGATATCCTATAAAAATACAAGTCAAAATATTGCCGGCCAAAACCAAGTATTCTAAAACAGGATTTTCGAAAACCGTTTCTGCTTTTTGAAATCCTTTTGAATTTTTAAAACAATAATAAAAGCAAACGCAAATAAGTACAAAGAGAATCGAAAGAATAGCGATATGCCCAATACTGTCAATGTTTTTATAGATTAAGACTCCAATTCCCGAAGTAAAAAGTAAAACAGATAAATAGAGAAAAAATTTTAATTCGGCATTAAGCGAAAAAATATTCAGACCGCGGTAAGTTGTAATTTCCTGATATTGATTTTCAGTAATTAGATTTTTATCTAAAAGTTTTTGTGTTGCCTGCTCTTCAAATTTTATCATAGTATAAATTTAAGATAACTAATTATTCAAATGTATGTATTTCGCCTGAATTTTTCTATTTAAAATTGAGAACTGATTTATTCAAAAAAATGCGCCAGAAACTACTGGCGCATTTAAATATTATAATTTAGATATGATTCTTAATTACTTTTGGATTTTAATATCTACAACAATTCTAGGATTAGAACCCACTCTAGTTACAGATTTAACGTAGATAACTCCTTTTTTACCAGCAGCATTTTTAAACAAAACTACAAGTGGCAATTTACTATCTGGAAATGCTTCACCATCATCAGTAATAGTTAAACTATTTAAATCTTCTCCTTTTTCCAATTTATTGAATTGGTCAATAGTATACTGATTTGTAACATAATTAATGAAATCAGTATTTGTTGCCGTACTACCAAGACCATCTTCTGAATCATTAGGGCTAACGAAAAAATTCAAAGAAGAACTACCTCCGTAAAAAGCTATATCAACCTTTGGCAAAGTAGCAGCGTCAATTTGGCTCTTTTTATAAGATTTACCAGTTTCTGTTGAGAAGAAACGTCCTGCATCAAATCCTTCAGAATAATCTAAAGAAAAAGTTACATCTTTAAAAGTTTTTAAAGTTGCTGTATCAACAACTTCAGTTTCATTTTTGTCATCATCACTCGAACAACCAGTGAAGATTGATGCGCAAATAAATAATACTACTGCAAATTTTTTTGTAATGTTCATTTTCATAAATTTTTAAATTTGGTGCGAATATAATCTGAAAATTGAAAAATTTTAATAATATTTTAACAGAAAAAACCGCCAATTTGAGCAGTCAGAATTAAAAAAAACATTAACTATCAGAAAATAAGTACTTTAAACCTTTTGCTTTTTATTAATTTTTAGAAAAATATTTTTTTAGTTGTAATAGAATTCCTGAATTTAAAAATATCATGTGTATTTTACTACGCAAATCCGATTAAACTGTAAATAAGCTAGACAGTTAACTAACTTTAACTTATATAAAAAAGCCGATTTGCAAATACAAATCGGCCTTTTTTATGAATGAAATACTTTTAAAAAGCGGCTTTCATTTTATCTTTAATAGCATCCAGACACAGATTATTAATACTGCCTTCGTGCGTGTGTTTTGTCTCTTTTGGAGATTGATATGTTCCTGCTTCCAATTGTTCTGCAACGGCTTTGTATGCATCTCTAAATGGAATTCCGGCTACAACCATTTCATTTAGAGTATCAACCGTGAAAAGATAATCGTATTTTTTGTCTTTTAAAATATTGTCTTTTACCGTAATATCTTTTACCGAAAAAATAGCAATATCCAAACAGGCTTTTAAGTTTTGAAGTGCCGGAAACAAACCTTCTTTCAAAAGCTGTAAATCTCTGTGATAACCGCTTGGTAAATTATTGGTAATTAAAGTGATTTCGTATGGAAGTGCCTGAATTTTGTTGCATTTTCCTCTGATTAATTCAAAAACATCAGGGTTTTTCTTGTGAGGCATAATGCTCGAACCCGTTGTAAGATGTGCCGGCAAACTGATAAAATCAAAGTTCTGGCTCATATACAAACAAACGTCCATTGCAAACTTTGATAAAGTTGCTGCAACGCTACTCATGGCAAAAGCAACAGTTTTCTCTGCTTTTCCGCGACTCATTTGTGCAGCAACAGCATTGAATTTTAAGGTTTCAAAACCCAATTCCTGAGTGGTAAACGTTCTGTTAATTGGAAACGAACTTCCGTAACCTGCTGCAGAACCTAACGGATTCTGATCTACAATTTTTGAAGCCGCATTCAACATCGTTACATCATCGATTAAACTTTCTGCATAAGCAGAAAACCACATTCCGAATGATGATGGCATTGCGATTTGCAAATGTGTATAACCTGGCAATAAAACATTTTGGTGCTTTTCTGCCGATTCCATTAACAAGTCAAACAATGTTTTTACTTGTTCTTTTAAAGCTTTTAATTCGTCTTTTAAATACAAATGAACATCAACTAAAACCTGATCGTTACGAGAACGCGCGGTGTGGATTTTTTTCCTGCATCGCCAAGTTTTACCGTTAATAAATATTCTATTTTAGAATGTACGTCTTCAAAACTATCTTCGATTTCAAAATTTCCAACGACAATATCTGCAATGATATCGTTTAAGGCATCAACCAAAGAAGTAGTTTCTTCCTGAGTTAATAAACCAATTTGCCCAAGCATTTTGGCGTGTGCAATAGAACCTAAAGCATCGTATTTTGCCAACACTAAATCAAGTTCACGGTCATTTCCTACTGTGAAATGTTCGATTTGTTTATCTGTTGGTATTCCTTTTTCCCAAAGTTTCATAGATTTTTTTCGCCACGAATTCACGAATTTATATCTTCAAAGATTATCAAAAATAATTCGTGAATTCGTGGCGGTTTTTCTTTTCTTATAATTTAAAGAAATCTGTTAGTATTTTAACGTACAAATCGACTCCTTCTTCAATTTCGTTAATGAAAATAAATTCATCTGCTGAATGTGACCGCAGCGTTTCTCCTGGTCCCAATTTTAAAGACTGACAGCTTAAAACCGATTGATCTGAAAGCGTTGGTGAGCCGTATGTTGTTCTGCCTAAAGCAATTCCGGCTTGTACTAAACCATGCGCAACCGGAATAGACGATGCGTTTAAATGCATTGATCTGGGCGTAACTTCGGCATTTACATTGGCTTTTACAACCTCCAAAATTTCGGTATTTGAATAACGATCTGTTACGCGAATATCGACAACCATATCGCATTCTGACGGCACAACATTGTGCTGTTTTCCGGCACTGATTTGCGTTACGGTCATTTTTACAGGACCCAGAACATCAGAGATTTTGTCGAATTTATAGTTTTTAAACCATTCCATTACCGGAATTGATTTGTATAATGAATTATCGTCGTTTTGATGCGCGGCGTGACTTGCAGTTCCTTTTACTTTTACGTCCAAAACTAACAAACCTTTCTCTGCTACAGCTAGTTGCATTAAAGTTGGCTCACCAACAATGGCGCAATCTAACTCTGGTAAATGTTTTAAAACACTGTTTAAACCGTTTTTTCCGCTGCTTTCTTCTTCGGCGGAAGCCACAATTACGATATTATGTGACAAATTTTGATTTTCGTAAAAATGAACAAAGGTTGCCAATAACGAAACCAGACATCCTCCGGCATCATTACTTCCTAATCCGAATAGTTTTCCATCTTTTTCAATGGCTTTAAACGGATCGTTTGTATAGGCTTGGTTTGGTTTTACGGTATCATGATGTGAATTCAGTAAAAGTGTTGGTTTATTCTCGTCGAAATATTTATTGAAAGCCCACACATTATTGTTTTCTCTTTTAAAAGGAATTTCGTTTTGATTGAACCAATTTTCTATTAAAAGTGCTGTTTGATCTTCTTCACTTGAAAATGAAGGGGTTTCAATTAGATTTTTCAATAAGTTAATTGCCTCTTTGGTAAGCGTTGCTATATTTTTCATAGGTGTAGGTTCTCTGCCACGATCCCGAAAGCTATCGGGACGAAGTCACAATGTTTTTAATTAAATCTGTGACATTTTTAATTTGCGCAAATTTCTAAAATTAATATTTAAAACAACTTCCGCAGCTATCTTTTTTTGCCACGAATTACACAAATTTTCGCTAATTTTTTTAAATTTTAAGTCGTAAAAATTTGTGCAATTCGTGGCTATATCTTTTATAACGTAATTGTTGTATGCAATACATCTGGATTTTGAAGCATTTTGTGATGTCCGATTTTGATTTTCTGAACACCTCTTGACAAACTATTAAAGCAATTATCCAGTTTCGGAATCATACCGGAATGGATTACTTTTTCTGTTTTTAGTTTATTGTATAATTCTTCGTTTATTGCTGTAATCACAGATGAATCGTCTTCTGAATCTTGCAAAACTCCTTGTTTTTCAAAACAATACGTTAGTGTAACATCAAAAACCTCTGATAATGCAATTGATAATTCACTCGCAATGGTATCTGCATTAGTATTTAAAAGTTGTCCGTTTTTATCGTGTGTAATGGCGCAGAAAACAGGAACTATTCCAGCTTCAAGCAACGTTTTCAACAAAGCTGTATTTACTTTTTTTACATCGCCTACAAAACCGTAGTCAATTGTTGGGTGATTTCTTTTTATTGACTGAATTAAATTTCCGTCAGCTCCCGAAAATCCCATTGCATTGTTGTTTTTTGCCTGCAACTGTGCGACAATATCTTTATTGATTTGTCCGGCATAGATCATCACGACAACATCAAGCATTGGAGCATCTGTAATACGGCGCCCTTCAATCATTTGAGGTACCAAACCAATACTTTGGGCCATTTTTGTAGCCGATTTTCCTCCACCGTGAACTAAAACTTTATATCCTTCTATTTTAGAAAAATCAGTTAAAAACTGTTCTAATTCGGTTGGATTATCGATGATGTTTCCGCCTATTTTTATTACTTTAACTTTATTCATGAGGTTCAAAGGTTCAGAGGAACAAAGGAACAAAGTTTAGATTCAGTTTGTAAAAACCTCTGAACCTTTGCAACTTTGTGCCTTTGCAACTTTATTTATAACTTCTTCAAAATCTTTTGTAAAACTAATTGTGCTGAATACGTTCTGTTATTCGCTTGTTGAATTACGATTGAATTCTCGCTATCAATAACTTCGTCGCTTACAATTACATTACGACGAACCGGAAGGCAATGCATGAATTTTCCGTTATTGGTTAAAGCCATTTTTTCGGCCGTAACGGTCCAGTTTGAGTCTGTATTGGTTACTTTCCCGTAATCGTTGAAGTTGCTCCAGTTTTTTACGTAAACAAAATCAGCATTTTCGAAAGCTTTGTTTTGATCGTATTCTATTTTGCAGTCTTTTGTAATTTCTGGGCTCAATTCGTAACCTTCAGGATGTGTGATTACAAAATCCATGTCTTTTTGCATTTGCATCATTTCTACAAATGAATTTGCAACTGCCTGAGGTAAAGCTTTTGGATGCGGCGCCCAAGATAAAACCACTTTTGGTTTATGTTTAGTCTTGTATTCTTCCATCGTGATGGCATCTGCCAAAGATTGCATCGGGTGACGAACGGCACTTTCCATGTTTACAATTGGCACTGTTGCGTGTTTCAAAAATCCTGAAATAACAGTTTCAGCATAATCTTTTTCTTTATCAACTAAACCAGCAAAAGCACGAATGGCGATAATATCACAATATTGTGAAACTACTTCCGCCGCTTCTTTAATATGTTCTGAAGCACCGGAATTCATTACAGCTCCGTCTTCAAATTCTAATGTCCAGCCTTCGTTGGTAAAGTTCATTACCATTACGTTCATTCCTAAATTTAAAGCCGCTTTTTGAGTACTCAAACGCGTTCTTAAACTGGGGTTGAAGAATAACATTCCTAAGGTTTTATTCTTGCCTAATTTTTGATTTTTAAGCGGGTTCTTCTTGATTTTTAACGCGCTTTTTACCCATTTTGATAATGAGTCGATATCTTGTATTGAAATATAATTCATTGTTTTTTTGTTTTGTTAGTTGGTGTCTAAAATTAGACGCTGATTAAACAGATTCGCTATCGCAAAGACGCTGATTTATACGGATTTCTCTATTCTTAATTTTCTATTATTTTCGAAAATCTTTCGTTTAAATTCTGGTTTTGTTCCAAAATTTAAAAGCAAACCTACTTCGCAATTTGTTCCTTTTAAATAATTTAAAATTTGATTTTCGAATTCTTTCACTATACCATCTGCTGCTTTTAGTTCTAATATAATTAAATCTTCTACTATCAAGTCGGCATAATATTGTCCAACTTCAATTCCTTTATAATAAACTTCTATTTTCTTTTGAGCTTCAACCTTTAAGCCTTTACTTTTTAATTCTAAGTATAACGAATTTTGATAAACTCTTTCTAAAAAACCATATCCCAGTTCATTATACACTTCATAAAAAGTTTTAATAATGACATCAGTTAACTCTTCATGCAATAATTTCATTTTTCCAATTTTGAACGAAATATACTATATAAAAATTAAAATAATATATAAAATCCGTTTAAATCAGCGTCTTCGCGATAGCGAATCCGTTTAATCCGCGTTCAATATCACACAATCCTAGTAAACGAAATTTCATCCTTCAACGCCTTTAAAATAAAATTATCATTTAGCCCGTTTACGATCCAGGTTTCGATGCTGGCTGCTTTTGCGATTCCGGCTGCTTCGATTTTTGACTGCATTCCGCCTGTTCCGTGTGATGATTTTGATTCTCCGATTTCTTTTTCTAATACTTTTAGATCGTTTACCAATTTTATCGTTTCAGGATTTTCATCATGAATAGAATCTTTCGTGTAAATTCCGTTTGTATTTGTTGCAATAATCAGAATATCAACATTTAGCAGCACTGCTGTTAATGCCGCTAATTTATCATTATCTCCAAACCGAATCTCATCTGTGGCAACGGTATCGTTTTCATTAATAATCGGAATGTAATTGTTCTCGACCAAAACATTAATGGTATTGACAATATTGACTTTCGACTGATCTTTTTCGAAATCTGAATAAGACAATAAACATTGTGATGTCAACAAGCCTAAATCGCTGAAATTCTCATGGAAAATCCGCATTAAATGGGGTTGTCCAATCGAAGCCAAAGCTTGTTTCAATGCAATCTCTTTGCCTTTGCTTTCGAGTTTTACAAACTGTTTTGCGGCTGCAATTGCTCCTGAACTCACGATTACAAATTCGTAATCTTTGTTTAAAGCGGCGATCTGCATACCAATATCTTCAATCTTTCCCCGCGAAATATGATTAGTTTCTTTGGTTAAAGTATTACTTCCTATTTTTAATAAAATCCGTTTTTTGCTCATTTTGTTTTGGTTTTGCCACGAAGGCTCAAAGACACTAAGTTTTATTTTTATCGCAAAGGGCGCAAAGGTTTATCTTTAATAAATTCCAAAATTTAAATTCCAAATTCCAATTTTAAAATCTGAAATCATTATCGTTTTAATCCTCTACCTAAAATCCTCAATCTAAAATTATCTAATTATCTAATTGCCTAATTATCTCAATTACCTGATTTGTCCTTCTCCGTAAACGTACCATTTATTGGTTACAAGATGCTGTAAACCAATTGGTCCGCGTTGATGTAATTTATCGGTGCTTATGGCTAATTCTCCACCCAGACCAAATTGTCCGCCATCTGTAAAACGGGTTGATGCGTTGTGATAAACTGCAGCTGCATCAATAGATTCCATGAATTGTTTTGCAACATTTTCATCTCTTGTAATTATTGCTGCCGAATGTCCGCCACAATATTTATTGATTTTTTCGATTGCATGTTCTTCAGAATCAATTGTTCCGATGACGATTTTATAATCCAGAAATTCTTCGTACCAGATATCTTCGTTTTGAAGTGTTTGGGTATTTTCGAAATTTTCCAATGATTTATCAACGATTACTTCAACTTTAGATTCAACCAAAGCTTCGATTAACGTGGCAACAAAACCTTCAAAATTAGGTAATCTAGAATCGATTAAAACTTTATCTAAAGCATTACAGGCTGAGATTTTAGACGTTTTAGCATTCAAAATTACTTTTAAAGCCAAATCGGTATCTGCATTTTGATGAACGTAAACAAAATTATTTCCGCGACCGCTTACAATTACAGGGCAAGTGGCGTGTTGTTTCACAAACTCAATTAGTTTTTCTCCTCCTCTCGGAACAATTAAATCAACTTTTTGAGTTGGTTTTTCCAAAAAGGCCTGCGTTTCTGCACGATTATAATTTAGATACTCCACCCAATCTTTCGAAACTCCATTTTCTTCCAGAGCTTTATGCCATAAATCAACAATCTTTAAGTTTGATTTTAAAGATTCTTTTCCTCCTTTTAATAAAATCTTATTTCCGGATTTAAAAGCAATTCCACCCGCTTCGATTGTAACGTCTGGACGAGATTCGTAAATAATTAATATGGTTCCGAATGCTGCGGTTTTATTGACTACTTTGATTCCATTATCATGAACAAAATGAAAACGCTCAACTCCAACCGGATCTTCCTGTGAAGCCAATTGATTTAAGGATAAAATCATCTCGTCGACTTTTTTATTATCTACTTTCAGGCGCTCTTCCATCGCTAAATCTGAACCATCGTAAGCTAATAAATCTTCCTGATTGGTTAGAATTATCTGACTCCGCTCCTGCTCGACCAGCTTTGCCATAGAGTGCAAAACGAGATTGCGTTTTTCGATTGATAATGGGTTCATTTATTTTGGTTTAATTGGTTAATCGTTAATTCGTTTAATCGATTAACCAATTAAACGATTAAACGAATTAATAGTATATGGCAAACTAATTTTGAAGCTCTTCCAAACTCTCTTTTAAAGCTACAATAAAAGTATCTATATCTGATTTTTTAACTGTTAACGGTGGCAAAATTCTTAACAGATTTTTGTTGTTCGCGCTTCCTGTAAAAATATGTTTCTCGATAATTAGTTTTTTTCTTAAAGCAGAAACATCAAAATCGAATTCAACTCCAAGCATTAAACCTTTTCCTTTTACTTGTTTAATTCCAGGAACTTGTTTAATTTGTTCTGAGAAATAAGCCGAAACTTCATTTACATTATCTTGTAATTTCAGTTTTTCCATTACATCAAGAACAGCGATTCCTGCTGCGCAAGACAAATGACTTCCGCCGAAAGTGGTTCCTAATAATCCGAAACTAGCTTCAAATTTTGGTGAAATTAAAATGGCTCCAACCGGAAATCCATTCCCCATTCCTTTTGCTACTGATATAATATCAGCGTTGATTCCGTGATGTTGGAATGCGAAGAATTTTCCACTTCTTCCGTATCCTGATTGCACTTCATCTAAAATCAAAACCACATCGTGTTTTTTACATGCTTTTTCTAAAGCCTGAAAAAATTCTGTTGTTCCTTGGTCTAAACCTCCAACTCCTTGAATTCCTTCAATAATTACGGCAGAAACATCACCTTTAGCTAATTCTACTTCAACTAATTCGATTTGGTTTAATGGTAAAAAAGTAACAACTTGCTGTGCATTGATTGGCGCAACAATTTTTTTATTGTCTGTAACAGCAACAGCTGCAGAAGTTCTTCCGTGGAAAGAATTATGAAAAGCCACAACTCTTGATTTTGCATTATGGAAAGAAGCTAATTTTAATGCATTTTCGTTTGCTTCAGCTCCGGAACTGCATAAAAACAATTCATAATCTTCTAATCCTGAAAGTTTTCCTAATTTCTGAGCCAATTCTACCTGCAAAGGATTCTGAATGGCATTCGAATAAAATCCTAAATGATCTAATTGATTTTTAAGTTTTTCAACATAATCTGGCTGCGTATGGCCAATCGAAATCACACCGTGTCCGCTATATAAGTCTAAATATTCCACCCCATTATTGTCTGTAATTGTGCAATCTAATGCTTTTACAGGTGTTATGTCGTAAAGTGGGTATACATTAAATAAATTCATCTTAATTTTTGTTTTTTTGTTTCAAGTTTCATGTTTCAAGTTGTGTAGAACGTGAAATTTTAAACTTGAAACTGATTTAAGTTTCAGTATTTCTGTTCAAGTTATGCACATAACGTGGAACTTGAAACTTTAAACCTGAAACAATTTTTTTCTAAAATCCGCTTGGTTTCAAATGCAAACCAGTGGTTTCTTCCAGTCCAAACATCAAATTCATGTTTTGGATCGCTTGTCCTGAAGCACCTTTGGTTAAATTGTCAATGATTGAGGTAATCAAAATCCGGTTTCCTTTTTTCATTAAACTGATGATGCATTTGTTGGTTTGAACAACTTGTTTCATATTGATATTTGTCGTTGTAACGGTTACAAACGGTTCATTTTTATAAAAAACTTCGTATTTGGCAACGGTTTGTTCCAGACTTTCGTCGGATGTTGTGTATAAAGTTGCGAAAATTCCTCTTGGAAAATCTCCTCTGTTTGGAATAAAAAGCAACTCGCTTTCAAAATCATCCTGCAACTGAACCAGGCTTTCTGAAATTTCTCCTAAATGCTGGTGTTCAAAAGCTTTATAATGCGACATATTATTGTTTCTCCAGCTGAAATGTGACGTTTCTGAAAGTCCAACTCCTGCGCCGGTACTTCCGGTTGTGGCATTAATATGAACGTCATTATTTAGCAAATTAGCTTTCGCCAAAGGCAACAAAGCCAACTGAATAGCTGTCGCAAAACAACCCGGATTTGCAATATAATTCGCTTTTTTGATCTCTGCTTTATTCAATTCGGGTAAACCGTAAATAAAATCTTTTCCTTCAAAATGAGCGTCTTTGTTCAGTCTGAAATCGTTTCCTAAATCGATGATTTTTGTATGACTTGCAAATTGATTTTCCTGCAAAAATGAAATCGATTTTCCATGTCCAAGACATAAGAAAACAACATTTACATCCGGATTTATTTTATCAGTAAAATTCATTTCAATATCTCCCATCAAATCGTGGTGCGCTACAGAAAGCGGCTTACCCGAATTTGTAGTACTATAAACAAAATCGATGTTTACATTGGGATGATACATTAATATTCTGATAAGTTCTCCGGCCGTGTAGCCCGAACCACCAATTATTCCGATATTAATCATGAGTTAAATGGTTTACAGATGAAAATATGTTTTGTGCATTTCCTAAAATCTTAATAAATCCTTTTGCATCGTCAGATGTCCAGGCGTTGTTCATTTCTCCGTATTGACCAAAACCTGTGTTCATCAAATCATTTTTAGATTCGATTCCGTCAAGCGAGAAATGATATGGTTTTAATGAAACCGTTACAGTTCCGTTCACTGTTTTTTGTGTGTCTTGCAGGAATGTCTCAATGTTACGCATTACAGGATCTAAAAATTGACCTTCGTGAAATAACATTCCGTACCAGTTTCCTAGTTGTTCTTTCCAGTATTGCTGCCATTTACCAAGCGTGTGTTTCTCTAATAAATGGTGTGCTTTGATGATAATTAAAGGTGCAGCAGCTTCAAAACCAACTCTTCCTTTAATTCCGATAATAGTATCACCTACGTGAATATCTCTGCCGATTGCATAAGCATTTGCCAGTTTTTCAAGCTTTACAATATTATTTTCAGGGACATCTTTTTTACCGTTTAAAGCAACTAATTCTCCCTGTTCAAAGTGTAAAGTCACTTTTTCTTCCCCTTCTTTTTGTAATTGCGAAGGATAAGCTTCACTTGGCAAAGGCTGGCTCGAAGTTAAAGTTTCTTTTCCTCCTACGCTGGTTCCCCAAAGCCCTTTATTGATCGAATATTGTGCTTTTTCCCAAGAATAGTGAACGCCGTTTTTAGCCAAATAATCAACTTCTTCTTGTCTTGACAATTTTAAATCTCTAATTGGTGTGATGATTTCAATTTCAGGCGCAATTGTCTGAAAAATTAAATCAAAACGAATCTGGTCATTTCCTGCACCTGTACTTCCGTGTGCGATGGCGCTTGCTCCTACTTTTTTAGCATATTTAATGGCTTCAATTGCCTGAAAAACACGCTCTGCACTTACTGACAATGGATATGTGTTGTTTTTTAATACATTTCCAAAAATCAAATATTTTATAGCTTTATCATAATATTTGTCTATGATGGTTAGGTTGGCATGTTGCGCACTTCCTAATTCATAAGCTCTTTTTTCGATCGCTGTTAATTCTTCTTCACTAAATCCTCCTGTATCTACAAGTACGGTATGAACTTCGTATCCTTTTTCATTTTTTAAATATTTCAAACAATACGAGGTATCTAATCCTCCACTATAAGCTAATACAACTTTTTTCATTTTTTATAATTTAGGCTAATACTTTCGTATTTAGCAAGTTTGAGATTTCTTTTTTGTTTTATTCTTAGGTTAAAAAAATAAACGACAATAGTTTATTTAAGAATAAGGCTTGTTTTATTTTCTTTAATCTGCTCAAAACAGCTTCGTTAAAAGGATGTCTCGGCGGACCTTTTGGCTTGTCTTTTGGATCATAAAGCATTCCTGTACACAGACACATTTTGTTTTCTTTGCTTTGTAGGATTTGAAAATTGGTACAGGTTTTACAACCTGCCCAAAAACTCGGATCTGTTGTAAGTTCTGAAAACGGCACTGGTTTGTAACCCAAATCAGAGTTGATTTTCATTACTGCCAAACCAGTTGTAATACCAAATATTTTTGCGTCTGGATATTTTTGCAGCGAATAATCAAAAACCTTTGATTTTATTTGTTTTGCTAAACCTAAGTTTCTGTAGTCCGGGTGCACAATTAATCCAGAATGTGCCACGAATTTTCCATGTTCCCAACTTTCGATATAACAAAAACCTGCAAATTTTCCATCTGCCAAAGCAATCATTGCATCACCGTTCGACATTTTTTTCTGAATGTATTCAGGAGTTCTTTTAGCAATCCCTGTACCTCTTAATAAGGCAGATGATTCTATCGTATCGCAAATTTCCTGTGCGAATTTGAAGTGTTCTTCCTGAGTTACAACAATAGAGATTTTCATTTCAATAGTTGAAGTTAGAGTTAAAAATTAAAACGTATTGTTTAGTTTGAAATCTCGAAATCAATCCAATAAAAATAGACAAAATAGAAGTAACATTCTCAAAATCAAAAAGTTGATTTAGAAAATAATTAAAATAAGATATACTTTTAGGATATGTTTGTCCAATGGACAAATTATGTGATTTCAAAATGAAAAATGAATATAAATAAATACGCGGCGAAAAACTCTGTGAATACTATAGAGATAGTATCCGTACTTCGGGAGAAGTTACAGGTGAGTTTGTCCGTGACAAAGAAGTTATATGTAAACTTATTTTATTCATCGGTGCAAAAGTACACTATTTTTTAATTTACAAAACAAAAAAATAAAATTCTAACATTTTTTTAATGGAATGTTGGTTTTTTCTAAGGTTCTGAGTTGCTAAGATTCTATCCCGAAGCCTCGGGACTGAGTTTTTTTCTGAAACCTGAAACTTGAAACCTCAAACTAAAAAACAAAACCCGATAGCTACAATAACTATCGGGTTTTGAATATTTTAAGATTTTGTGATTTTATTTTTTAGTAAACGGAATTACTTGTCCGTTACCTAAAACAATCATATCAAAACCTGTTTTTGCTTCGTTAAATTTGAATTTTAAACCTGCTCTTTTTGATTCGAATGTATCTTTTTCATTTGCAACAGGAGATAAACTAAATTTTGGATAGTTTGGAAGTTCTGCGCTTAAAACGCTGTTTTTCTCTGTCATTTCAATTGTCAAAGGCGATTTAGTAGTAACATAATTTCCTAAATAACCATCTAGGATAATATCTTTTTCAATTTTACCGTTTCCCACTTTCCAAACATTATTGCTTTCATTATAATCAGGAAAAGCATGATCAGGATCTAAAGTGATGCTTTCAATTTCTTCTGTAGAATTATGTTTGAAAGACCAATCGTTGTTACGCTGCCAGATTTCTACAGGTAATTTAACTCTGGTTACTTTTCCGCTTTTTGTTTTTACATCCAAAACAATTGGCATTGGCATTTTGTCGAAATTCTCAACTGTAATTACAACTCCTTTTGCAGGATCATTTTTTACATATTTAATAGAGTTGATTCCCTGATCGAATCTCCAGTTGTTTACGAACCAGCTTCTCCAGAACCAGCTTAAATCTTCTCCGGCAACATTTTCAATTGTTCTAAAAAAATCATCCGGAGTTGGATGTTTGTAAGCCCAACGCTCTACATAAGTACGTAATGCTTTATCAAAACGCTCTTCTCCTAAAACCTGCTCTCTTAAAATTACCAATCCTGCGCTTGGTTTTGCATAACATAATACACCAATATTTGCTTCCTTCATATTATCAGGAGAGCTCATAATAGTTTCTAATTTTGGACTTGTATAATATTCTGCATCTTCATGTAAGTTTGAAGCTGGCTGTTTGTACTCTCCATTATTAAAATCGTAAGAACTTACTGAGTTGATAAAAGTATTAAAACCTTCATCCATCCAGGCAAAATAACGCTCGTTTGAACCTACAATCATCGGAAACCAAATGTGTCCAAATTCGTGATCTGTAACTCCCCATAAATCATCTCCTTTAGATTTCCATCCGCAAAAAACAATTCCGGGATATTCCATTCCACCTTCATTTCCTGCTACGTTTGTAGCTGCAGGATAAGGATATTCGAACCATCTTTTTGAGTAATTCTCGATAGATGCTTTTGTATATTCCGTAGAACGTCCCCATGCATCATTTCCTGAACTTTCTACCGGATAAGCCGATAAAGCCAATGCTTTTTTACCACTTGGCAAGTTTATTTTTGCTCCGTCTAAAATAAAGGCCGGAGACGATGCCCATGAAAAATCACGTGCATTTTTAATTTGATAATGCCATGTTTTTTCAGCGGTTGCATTTGCATTTGCGGTTGCAGCAACTTCATCTGCAGAACGAATTACAACTGTTTTATCACTTTGTTTGGCCTCTCCATAACGCTTAAATTGTTCAGCAGAAAATACTTCTGATCCATTTAATAATTCACCAGAACCTACAACATAATGATTGGCAGGAGTTGTGATTTTTACATCAAAATCACCATACTCTAAATAAAACTCAGAAGCTCCTAAATAGGGTGCAGTATTCCAGCCTCTTACATCATCATACACACACATACGCGGGTACCATTGTGCAATTGTGAAGATTTTTCC
The DNA here is from genome assembly GCF_979258275.1 of Flavobacterium sp. AC274. Lineage (NCBI taxonomy): Bacteria > Pseudomonadati > Bacteroidota > Flavobacteriia > Flavobacteriales > Flavobacteriaceae > Flavobacterium > Flavobacterium sp. AC274. Next base: position 4,060,070 of record NZ_OZ409852.1, read on the forward strand.
GTTTTTAGTTTCTAAAACTCCCATTCTGTCTGATCCTTCAAAAGGTGCAATGAATGAAAACTCGATTTTAATTTTTATAGATCCTCCTTTTGAAGCTAATTCTTCCGGAAGAAAAATTTGCATTCTTGTATCTGTAACTACATATTTTACATCAGTTTCTGTTTTTTTCTTTCCAGAAATTACCTTCACCGATTTAATTTTATTTCCTCCCTCAAAAACCTGACCCTGCGCTCCGTTACGGCTTCCTGTTAAAGGCACAACAGCATTTCCTCTTGAGTCTTCTTTAAATAAATTTTGATCTAGATTTAACCAGACAAATGATAATTTATCAGGACTATTATTAGTATACGTGATTTCATCTGTACCACTAATTTCATTTGATGTAGCATTTAATCTTGCCGTTATTTGATAATCGGCTCTGTTTTGCCAATATTCAACTCCCGGCTGACCGCTGGCAGAACGCGTTGGCGTACCATTTTTAGTGTAAAAATGTGGTGCAAAAGCATCGTGGTAATTGTAATTATTAACAGGGGTAACTGCTGTTGTAGCTGGCGTTTGTTGCGCCGAAACAGAAGAAATCCCTACAAACAAAGCCATGGTTAATAAGGCTTTTGAGAATTGTTTTTTCATATTTTTTAGCTGTTTATGTAGCAAATTAATGAAAAAAAGCTATTTACAGAGAAAAATTTAACCTTAAATTAAAGTTTAGCAAAAATTTATCAAAAAAATAATTTAAGCGATTTTCTTAAAAAACTAAATTTTATAAAATATATTTACATCACTTTTAAAACTAATTTCTTTCAATTATACTATTTTGAATACAACTATATCAAATTCAACGCTTAAAGCTTCTATCAAACATGCCGGAGCTGAATTGTTTTCCTTAAAAGACAATCAAAACCAAGAATATATCTGGGAAGGAAACCCTGCTTTTTGGGGAAAACATTCTCCTGTTCTTTTTCCGATTGTCGGAACTTTAAAAAACAATACTTATATTATTAATGGAAAAGAATATCAATTGCCAAGACATGGGTTTGCGCGTGATATGGAATTTCAATTAATTGATAAAACCGAAAACAATGCCGTTTTTTCATTACAGTCCAATAGTGAAACACTGAAAAAATATCCTTTTGATTTTGAATTGCAACTGATTTATACGCTGAATGAAACCACTTTAGACATTGCATATAAAGTAATTAATAAAGGTGAAACCAAAATGCCTTTTTCTATAGGCGCACATCCGGCGATTGCTTTACCTGAAAATTTTGAGAATTATTCTTTTAAATTTGAGAAAGAAGAAGATTTAAAATATTCTCTTTTAGAAAATGATCTGATTTCCAACAAAACAGAAAGTTTGCAAACTATTGAAAATCTGGTTCCGCTGAATTATAAATTGTTTGAAAATGATGCGTTGGTTTTTAAAACTTTAGAATCTAATTCGCTTACCATCTTGGAAAATTCAAAACCTTATATAAAAGTTGATTTTGCAGATTTCCCTAGTTTAGGAATATGGACAAAAGATCAGGCTCCGTTTGTATGTATTGAACCGTGGTTTGGTTATTCAGACACGTCCGAAAATTCAGGTGATTTATTCGAAAAAGAAGGGATTTTGATTTTAGATGCCAAACAAACATTTAACTCAAAATTTAGTATACAAATATTATAAAAATAAAAAAATGCTGGATTTTAACTTTTCTCCATTTCCAACTATAGAAACCGAACGTTTACTTTTAAGAAGAATTACGAATGACGATGCAAACGAAATTTTTGAATTGCGCTCGAATCCGGAAACTATGAAATACATTCCGAGACCTTTGGTAAAAAATACCGAAGATGCACTCGCACATATTGCCATGATCGAAGAAAAAATTGAAACCAATGTTGGAATCAATTGGGCAATTACTTTAAAAGAAAGCCCTAAACTATTAGGAATCATTGGTTTTTACAGGATGCAGCCAGAAAATTATCGCGCTGAAATTGGCTATATGTTATTACCTGAATTTCACGGAAAAGGAATTATTCCTGAAGCCGTAAACAGGCTAAACAGATATGGTTTTGATGATTTAAAATTGCACTCTATAGAAGCTGTTATCGATCCGGAAAACTTTGCGTCAGAAAAAGTTTTGCAAAAATGCGGTTTTGTTAAAGAAGCTCATTTTAAAGAATCTGAATTTTATGAAGGTCGCTTTCTGGACAAAGTAATTTACTCATTGTTAGACAAGTAAACTTTTAAAGATTTTATTTCAAAAAATATAATGAAATACTCTGTTTTTTTTAACATACAGCAAGTATTTGTTGCGTTATATTTGCACCCGAAATAAGTTTAAAAAACTTATTTATCACTATGAAAATCTTGTTTATGAAAAAATTACTTGTTCTGTTTGTTCTTTTCTTTTCTATTCAATCACAAAGTCAGACTTATATTAAATTCAATGCCGCCACGGCTATAGTAGGCATACCTAATATTGGAGTTGAAACAAGCGTTGGAGAAAAACTTACTTTTAGTGTGGATATTATGGCTTCTTTTTGGGAATCCTTCAACGGTCATAGCCCAATGAAGTTTTATACTTTGACACCTGAACTTCGTTATCATTTTAAAGAAAAATATAACGGATTTTATGTTGGCGGACATGCCGGACCCGATATTTATGAAATACAAAAATGGAATTATTTTGACTCAAATAAATATGAGCATGGCTTTGGTTACCGACTGGGTGTTTCAGTTGGGTACAACATCAAACTAAATGATAAATTTCTTATAGATATTTTTGCCGGAGGTGGCTGGCACCAAGGATTTTATCATGGATATTACAATGATGGAACTCCGGGAAGATATGAAAAGGCAGCGAATTGGAACAAAAGCGGTGAATGGTTGCCGTATCGTGGCGGAGTAATGATTTCGTATAAATTATAATTACTTTGCCAATTTAGGCAGCGTTTTTAGATATAAATCTTCTACTTTTTTGCGTGCCCAATCCGTTTTTCTTAAAAAGGTTAAACTGGATTTTATACTCGGATTGGAAATAAAACATTTTATAGGAATTAATTCTGATAAGGTATCAAAACCATAATATTCTACTAATGTTTCTACTATTTTTTGAAGAGTAACTCCGTGTAAGGGATCTTTAGATTGATTTTGCATTTTTTTACTTTTATAATATTAAAAAAGACCATACTCCAAAAAGTATGGTCTTTTCATTTTACAAAATTAATGATTTCAAACTTAATTCAATCGACTACTATTAGAATATAAATTTAAATCCGACAGAAAGTGGAGAAGTTAGATTTGGATTACTTCCTGCCAATGCTGTATTATAAAATGGGTCTACATTTGCCACATGCGCTAATCCAAAATTAGTAACTGTAGTTTTTTCACCAATTTTAGGATCAAGGGTTGTAGAAGTAAAATTAGCTAAATCATAAGAGAACTCGACTGAAAAGTTTTTCGTTACGAAATAATCAAATCCTCCTGAAAGAGACAAACCAAATTGATTTACTTTTAAGTCACTTTCCTTTTCTTTCCCAGTAATAACAGGCAAAGCCAATTGACCAAAGAAATACAATGAACCAGCTACATTCCAATATTTTCTTACTAATGGCTCAATTACAATTAAATCTGTTTTTGCTGCAGTTTTACCCTCTGAATCAGCTTTAATATTAATATATCCAAAAGCTGCTCCAACAGCTACCGAAGGGGTTACAAATGTACCTACAATTGGTAAAACAGATAAATTTGTGTTTTTGTTATCTGCGGTTTTAGTTTGCTGATAACCAAATTGAGATGTTGCAAACCAGGCACCTTTTAATCCTTGGCCTGTTTCCTGAGCTTTTGCGGTTAAACCTACTAATACAATACTAATTAATGTTACAATTTTTTTCATTTTAAAGTTTAGTTAAATTATTTAACAAACTTAGCAGGAAGGCATTTCCTTAAAAATGATTAAAATCATAGATTAAAAAAATCTTTAATTATCTTATATTCCCATTTTTAATTAACTTAGGACTACTAAAGTTTTCAATTTTGTTTTACATTTGCACACTATGTTAAAAACAGTCAATATACTTAATAAAAGAGCTCGATTTGATTATGAGATAATCGACACTTATACTGCCGGAATAGTTTTATCCGGTACAGAAATTAAATCTATACGATTAGGAAAAGCCAATATCACAGAGAGTTTTTGCGAATTTAGTAACCTGGAACTTTTTGCCATTAATACTTATATCGAAGAATATACGTTTGGAAATCAATTCAATCATAAATCCCGAAGTGAGCGAAAATTGCTTTTAAATAAAAAAGAATTAAAAAGTCTTCATAAAAGTGTTCAGGCAAAAGGATTAACTATCGTTCCGTTAAAATTATTTACCAACGAAAAAGGTCTAGCTAAACTGCAAATTGGTCTTTGTAAAGGAAAGAAAAACTACGACAAACGTGAATCTCTTAAAGAACAAGACACGAAAAGAGATTTAGACAGAATTAAAAAAGCTTACAACTAAATCTAATTACTATAAAAGAGTAATTTTTAAATATTTTATCTTATTTTTACTACAATAACTCTAATTAGTAAAATATGAAAAAGTACTTAATTCTATTGGCTGCTATTATACTTTCAGGTTGTGGCAGTAATACTTCTATTGTAAGTAGTTGGAGAGATCCTAAAATTACTGTGGCACAGGAACATTTTAAAAAAGTTTTGGTCGTTGTTCTGGTAAAAGATGAAGCTTCTAGAAGAACGGCAGAAAATAGAATTGCTGCCAGTAATGAAATTTTTAAAACTTCATATCAATATCTAAACGAAAGTACTTCTCAACTTACTAAAGAGCAAAAATTAAAAATCCTGCAAGATGAGAATTTCGACGGAGTGATTACAATGCGTTTAGTAAGCACGGAAAAAGAAACCAATTATGTTCCGGGAACTTATACCGGAATGTATTACGGGGGTTTTGACGGAATGTATACAAATGTCTATGGTTACGGTTTCGGAAATTGGTACGGAATGTATTCTCCTAGTTTTTATGATCCGGGATATTATCAGGAAACCACATCGTATATGGTCGAAACCAATATTTTTTCATTAAAAGAAAATAAACTGATCTGGACAGGAACAACAAAATCAGAATATGTGACAGATTTAGGACAAACTGTTGATGCTATTATGCAAGCAGTTGTTGCTGAAATGAGAAAAGACGGTTCTTTGCCTCCAAAATAAAATTACACAAAGCAATAATAAAATATTGCTTTTTTTGTACATTTAAAAATGACTAAACTTGTCAAGACTTAAATTTTCATCAAAATGAAATCACTTTTAAAAATTGCACGGGAAGAAAAACGATTAAAGACTCGCGAAGTTGCACAACTTCTTGGTATTGATCAGGCATTGATAAGTAAATTTGAATCCGGAACGAGAAAACCAACCAAAGATCAAATCATAAAACTTTCTCAGCTTTTAGAAATTGACTATGAAACTTTAATGATTGCGTGGCTTAAAGAAAAAATTCTTTATGAAATTGGCGATGAAGAGTTTGCTTTGAAGGCTTTGATTTTAGCAGAACAGGAAATTCAAAACACTAAAAAAGAAATAAACGCTATAATTATATCTTCTGTACAAACAATTTTAGATGAAATTGAAGTATTAAAAAATAAACTACAATCCTTTAATCATTTTGAATTACGACAAATTTCTAAGACTTTAGAATTAGAATTTATCTTTAAAAGTATTTCCTTAAATGGAAATTCTCTCTCACTGGAAGAAACTAAATTTGTTATAAACGATGGATTAACTATTGCTGGAAAAAGCATACAAAATCATCTTGAAGCTATTAACTTTCAAGAAGCTACCTTATACATTAAAGATTTAAGCCAAAAGAAAACACATTTAAACGAAAAAGATTTTCTAATCATTCATAACTTGATCTTGAAAGGAATTGAATCTGAAACAGGAAAGTACAAAGATGATCCATTGATTACACGCGAAATGAATTTGCTCTTTAATTGGTGTGAAACAAATAAAAACAATTTTCATCCCACAATTTTTGCATGTGAAGTGTATTTAAAAATACTGGAAACAAATCCATTTGAAAAAGGAAATCTTCAAATGGCGAATTTGATTTTAAATTGGATTTTACTTCAAAATAATTATGCGTTTGCGTCAATTGAAGAAGATCAAAACAGCAAAAATGAATATTTATCTATTTTGGAAGAAAGTCAAGCCAAGAATGATAAATCTATTTTCATAAATTATATACTCAGAATTGAAAAAGAAAGCCTAAACCGGGCTTTACAAATAATAACGCAATAAAAAAAGCCCTACTAAATGGGCTTTCTCTTTAATTTCTATCTTCTAATAAAGGAACAAATCGAAACTCTCCAAATTCATGTTTTTCGAATTGCGTTTCATTTTTACGAATTAATAATGTCATAATCTGCACGTCTTCACCTAACGGAATAACAAGCCTTCCTCCTATTTTTAATTGTGCCATTAAAGCCTGGGGAATAAAAGGTGCACCCGCCGTAACGATAATACTATCAAACGGAGCATGATTTGGCAAACCTTTATAACCGTCTCCAAACGAAAGATGTTTTGGACGAATATTTAACTTTGGAAACAGGTTTGAAGTTGCTTTAAACAATTCATTTTGTCTTTCTATACTATAAACTTTAGCACCAAGCATAAACAAAACAGCGGTTTGGTAGCCAGATCCGGTGCCAATTTCCAGAATTTTATGATCCTTTTTTACTTCTAATAATTGCGATTGAAATGCAACTGTATACGGCTGCGAAATAGTTTGCCCCGCTCCTATAGGAAATGCCTTATCCTGATAAGCATAATCTTCAAAACTTGAATTTAAAAAAGGTGTCTTGGGATTTTTTTTATCGCATCCAAAACTGCTTTATCAGTAATGCCCTTTTGTTCTAAAGTGCTTACTAATTGATTACGAAGTCCTTGATGTTTGGCAGTGTCTTTCAAAATAGGTTTATTTTATTTTGGTAAAATTAATAAACTAAATACTAAATCAAATATTGATTTTTAATTATTAAATCGCTAAATCTTTACTACATTCATTTTCACGTTCAACAAATAAATTATATTTTTGTTTAAAATACATTCTCATGTTAAAAGTAGGAGTTTTAGGTGCTGGTCATCTTGGTAAAATACATTTACGCTTATTACAACAATCTGACAAATACGAATTAGTTGGATTTTACGACGAAAATCAGGAAAATGCCGAAAGAATTTCAAAAGAATTTGGCTATAAAAACTTCAGCACAATTGCAAAATTAATCCACGCTGTGGATGTAATCGATATTGTAACGCCAACACTTTCTCATTATAAATGTGCAAAAGTGGCCATCAAATCAGGAAAACATATCTTTATAGAAAAACCAATTGCCAATACTGTTGAAGAAGCTGAAGAAATTATAGCTTTAGCAAAAGAATACAACGTAAAAGGACAAGTTGGTCATGTTGAGCGCTTTAATCCCGCGTTTATTGCAACAAAAAACATGATCGAAAATCCAATGTTTATAGAAACACATCGTTTGGCCGAGTTTAATCCGCGTGGTACAGACGTTCCTGTGGTTTTAGATTTAATGATTCACGATATTGATGCTATTTTGAGCGTTGTACATTCAAAAGTAAAAGATATTCACGCCAGCGGCGTTTCTGTAATTAGTGATACTCCGGATATTGCCAATGCAAGAATTGAATTTGAAAACGGCTGTGTTGCCAATTTAACAGCGAGTAGAATCTCAATGAAAAACATGCGTAAAACACGTTTCTTTCAAAAAGATGCTTACATTTCTGTTGACTTTTTAGAGAAAAAGTGCGAAGTAGTTCGTATGAAAGATGCGCCGGAAATTCCCGGAGATTTTGATATGATCCTGCAAAATGCCGAAGGTGTAAAAAAACAAATCTATTTTACAAATCCTGATGTTGAGCAAAATAATGCAATTCTAGATGAATTAGAATCATTTGCAAACGCTATCAATACAAATACAACACCTGTAGTTACATTAGAACAAGCTACAGATGCTTTAAGAGTTGCGTATCAGATTATTGATTGTTTCGATAAATAATATAATTTTAAAAATAAAAATAGCCACGAATTCACTACTTAATTGGTGAATTCGTGGCTAAATCATAAATATAATACCAATATATAAAATGAAAACTATAGCTGTAATTGGTGCAGGAACAATGGGTAACGGAATTGCTCATAGTTTTGCACAAAGTGGTTTTACCGTAAAACTTATTGATGTTTCTGAAAAATCCTTAGATAAAGGAATGGCGACTATTGCCGCTAATTTAGACAGAATGTTGTCTAAAGGAACCATTACTCAGGAAGATGTTGCAAAAACGATCACCAATATTATTACGTATACTGATATTAAAGACGGAGTTGTTGGTGTTGATTTGGTTGTTGAAGCCGCTACAGAAAATGTAGAGTTAAAACTAAATATCTTCAAACAATTAAACGAAGCTTGTTCTCATAATACAATTTTAGCGACGAATACTTCTTCAATATCCATTACACAAATTGGAGCTGTAGTTGCACATCCTGAACGCGTTATCGGAATGCATTTTATGAATCCAGTGCCAATTATGAAATTAGTTGAAATCATTCGCGGATACAATACCAGTGATGAAGTCACTAAAATTATCATGGATTTATCTGTAAAATTAGGAAAAACTCCTGTTGAAGTAAACGATTATCCTGGTTTTGTAGCAAACAGAATTTTGATGCCTATGCTAAACGAAGCCATTGAAACGTTATATAATAAAGTTGCCGGCGTTTACGAAATTGATACGGTAATGAAATTAGGAATGGGACACCCAATGGGACCGCTTCAATTAGCTGATTTTATTGGTCTTGATGTTTGTCTTGCGATTTTAAACGTTATGTACGAAGGTTTTAAAAACCCGAAATATGCTCCTTGCCCATTATTGGTAAATATGGTGAGAGCAGGGAAATTAGGCGTGAAATCCGGAGAAGGTTTTTATGATTACAGTGAAAGTAAAAAGGCTGAGAAAATTTCTAAGCAGTTTATCCTTTCATAAAAAATAAATACAATGTCAATAGCATCGAATTTAAATAGCATTAAAGTAAGTTTACCTGAACATGTAACATTAGTTGCAGTTTCTAAAACCAAACCCGTTTCAGACTTAATGCAAGCCTACGAAGCCGGTCAGCGTATTTTTGGAGAAAACAAAATCCAGGAAATGGCTGATAAATGGGAAGAAATGCCAAAGGATATTCAATGGCATATGATTGGTCATGTCCAAACGAATAAAGTTAAATTTATGGCACCGTTTGTGAGTTTGATTCATGGTGTTGACAGTTTAAAATTATTGCAGGAAATCAACAAACAAGCTTTAAAAAATAATAGAATTATTGATTGTTTGCTTCAAATACATATTGCCGAAGAAGAAACTAAATTTGGTTTAGACGAAAACGAATTAAATGAACTTATTTCTTCATCTGAGTTCAAAGAACTCAAAAATATTCGTACCTTAGGTTTAATGGGAATGGCAACATTTACAGAAGATCAAAACCAAATTAAAAAAGAATTTCAACATTTAAAATCGATTTTTGATTCCATAAAAGAAAAAGATGCATTACAAGAAGCATCTACAATATCAATGGGAATGTCCGGCGATTACCAACTTGCTATAGAATGTGGCAGCACAATGGTGCGCATTGGAAGCAGCATTTTTGGAGGTCGCTAATCAAAAATCCACTATCGTTAGACGCACTGCTGTGCGCCTCTACAACAAAACTGAATACTGATACCTGAATACCGAAAACTAAATTTGTACGCAATACTAGACATAGAAACAACTGGAGGACAGTTTAATGAAGAAGGAATTACCGAAATCGCCATTTATAAATTTGATGGACACGAAGTAGTTGACCAATTCATTAGTCTTGTAAATCCCGAAATTCCGATTCAGCCCTTTGTGGTAAAATTAACTGGGATTAATAATGCCATGTTGCGATCTGCCCCTAAGTTTTTTGAAGTTGCTAAACGAATTATAGAAATCACTTCAGATTGTATTATTGTTGCTCATAACGCTTCTTTTGACTACCGAATTTTACGTACAGAATTCAGACGTTTAGGCTATGATTTTGAAGCCAAAACCCTTTGTACCGTTGAACTTGCCAAAAAATTAATTCCGGAACAGCCTTCTTATAGTTTAGGAAAATTGGTTCGCGCACTCGGAATCCCGATGGCAGACAGGCATCGCGCCAGCGGAGATGCAATGGCAACAACAAAGCTATTCAAAATGCTTCTTGAAAAAGATCTCGAAAAAACAATCGTAAAAGATTTTATAAAACTCGAAGTCGAAAAAGGAATATCTCCAAAATTAATGGATTTAGTGGGACAAATGCCTTCTAAAACCGGTATTTATTATATTTATAATGAAGGCGGTACATTAATTTATATCGGCAAAAGCCAAAACATTCGAAAAAGAGTAAATCAGCATTTTACCGGAATCACAACCAAAAGCAAAAAGATTCAGGCAGAAGTTTTTACCATTACTTATGATGAAACCGGAAGCGAATTAATTGCTTTATTGAAAGAAAGTGAAGAAATAAAAGTAAACCGACCAAGACATAATCGATCACAGAAAAAGACTTTTTCCCCTTTGCCTTATATGCCGAAAAAGATTCGAACGGATATCTGAATCTAAAACTTCAAAAAGCTGATGGACGTAAAAAAGAAATTACATCCTTTATTTCTTTACAGGAAGGTAAAAATATACTGTTTAAATTCACTGCGAAATATCATTTATGCCAAAAATTGACAGGTTTATATCAATCCAAAAAAGAATGTTTTCAATATAAAATAAAAGAATGCGACGGTGCCTGTATTGGCGAAATTAGTGCAGAAGAATATAATAGTCGTGTACAACAATTTATATCAGAACACAGTTTTGAGAACAAAAGCATGATTATCATTGACAGAGGACGAAATGTTAACGAAAGAAGTGCGGTATTAATCGAAAACGGGCAATATAAAGGCTATGCTTATTATGATTTGAATTATCAGATTATGAATATCGACATCTTGAAAAATATTTTAATTCCAATGCAAAACAATCGCGACGTAAAAAACATAATTCAAAATTACGTTCGTAAAAGCAAATCAGTCAAAATACTTCATTTTTAACAAATAAAAACTTTCATTATATTTGTGGTTTATGAAAAAAATGAAATCAAAATACGAACAATTCAGAGAAAAAATCAAGATTGTTCTCTATGGCACAAACACCATTTTAGGGCGAATGTTTGATTTAGTGCTTTTGGGATTGATATTGTTAAGTGTTCTTTTGATAATGATGGAAACCGTTCAGGGAATCAATCAAAAATACCACACACAACTTATTATTTGCGAATGGATCATTACGGTATTTTTTACTATTGAATATATTTTAAGAATAATTTCGATTCAAAAACCTGTAAAATATATTTTTAGCTTTTACGGAATTATAGATTTACTCGCCGTTCTACCCATGTATTTGTCAATATTTTTTCCGGGAGCGAGCATACTTTCTATCGTGAGAGCTTTACGTTTCTTCCGATTATTCAAAATATTACATATTCCGCAGATATCGCATCAATCAATTCAGCTTCGGGAAGCTATTGACGCCAGCAAAGAAAAAATTCTTGTTTTCATTTATTTTGTTCTGATAAGCACCATAATAATCGGTTCAATAATGTATTTAGTAGAAGGAAAAGAATCTGGTTTTACAAGCATTCCGATGAGTATTTACTGGACAATTGTAACATTAACAACTGTTGGTTATGGTGACATTTCTCCACAAACCCCTTTAGGACAATTCATTGCAGCCTTAGTAATGATTTTGGGTTACGGAATCATAGCCGTACCAACCGGAATCGTTACAGCTGAATTTGCAAAAAGCAGTTTAAAAAACAGTAATAGCGTCAGTGGAAAAAAAACATGCAGAAAATGCAATTCACAAGTACATTTTGATAACGCAAAATACTGTTACGAATGTGGAACAGAATTGCCAAATAATTAATTTAAGAAGCTAATCCAGCTGTACATTGCAACTCCTCCTTATCTTTGTTGTTTTTTTAAGGCATAAAAGGAGCTTCTAAAGTCGCTCTTTTATCCCAAAAAAAACGAACAAACATAAGTCCGGGGTTTCCATTTCCATCTGGGCTAAAAAATATGAAATACTTAATTACCATTGTCGGACCAACAGCTATAGGCAAAACAGCCTTAAGTATTGCTTTGGCAAAACATTTTAACTGCGAAATAATCTCTTGTGACAGCCGTCAGTTTTTTAAAGAAATGACAATTGGTACAGCAGTTCCAAATCAGGAAGAATTACAATCTGCCACACATCATTTCATTCAAAATAAATCTATTTTCGAAAATTATACTGTTGGTGATTACGAAAAAGAAGCACTTTTAAAATTAGAAGAATTATTTCAAACAAACGAATTTGCAATTTTAATTGGTGGCTCAGGCTTATATGTTGATGCAATTTTAAAAGGATTTGATGAATTTCCTGAAATTAATCCTTCCGTAAGGGCAGAAGTTAATTCTAATTACGAAAAACTCGGAATCAATTATTTACAGGAACAATTACAACTTTTAGATCCGGAATATTTTCAAAAAATAAATTTAGAAAATCCACAAACTTTACAAAATCCACAACGAATGATGCGTTTTGTAGAAGTTTGCATTGGAACACAAAAACCATACTCCTCTTTTCTAAATCAAAAGAAAAACAATAGAAACTTCACTCCTGTTTTAATTGGTTTAGAAGCCGAAAGACAAGTGATTTACGATCGAATTAATCAACGTGTCGACATTATGATGAACGAAGGTTTATTAGAAGAAGCAAAAACTTTGTATCCTAATAAAGTATTAAATGCATTACAAACAGTGGGTTATAGAGAATTATTTAGTTATTTTGACGGAGAATTCACCCTGCCATTTGCTGTAGATGAAATCAAAAAAAACACCCGTAGGTTCTCCAAAAGACAATTAACCTGGTTTAAACGAAATGAAAACACTAAATGGTTTGATTACGTGACAGACAGAAAAAATATAATCAATTATATAGAAAATCTTATAAAGTAAAATCGAAAGTCTTTTTTTTACTCTTTATTCTATTCTCTAAAATAAATCTAAAATTACAAAATGCCAATATCTCCAAATTTTACATCAGTTTTAAGCAAAGACTGGGAAATCAATTTTACACAATGTACGCCAAACGGTTTCTTAAAATACACCGATTTGTGTAATATTTTGCAGTTAACCGCTGCAGCACATTCCGAAGTTGGCGGCATCAGCTTTTTTGATATGCAGGAATTTCATCAGGCCTGGGTTTTAAGCAGAATGCGTGTTGAAATTAGCGCTTTACCAAAATGGCAGGACATAGTTACAGTAAAAACATGGATCAATAGTTTAGAAAATTCTCGTTCCGTTCGTGCCTTAGAAATGTATGTAAATGGCAAAAAAATAGTAGGCTGTGAAACGTATTGGGCAGTTTTCAATACACAATTGCGCCGTCCGGAAGCCTTGGCTCTGCCTTATGAACATTTTGAATTGTTTCCTGAAAATCGGGCTACAACTGAAGGTTTTTCAAAAATCAATATCAATCACGAAAAAGGAGCTATTTTTGAAAAAACAGTTTATTTATCAGATTTAGACATTGTAAATCACGTTAATAACGTGAAATATTTAGAGTGGTGCCTTGATCACGTTGATGAAAAAAGAATTTTAAAACAACAAGTAAAAAGCTTTGAAATGAACTTCATGAAAGAGCTTTCGCTTAAAGATAATGTCGTAATTCACGAAAGCGAAGATGATGACCATACAACCGCGACATTTAGCATTACAAAAGGGGAAAAGACATGTTTTGCTTTAGAATTACATTGGAAATAATAAATTTCAATAGTAAAGATTGTGTAGTCCCTACGGGACATCATGTATCGTTTGTCAATTATTTCTACCAACATATAATCTCTACGAGATATTTTTTGGAAGTCAAATAAACCTTATTATAGAAATTGCTGATCATACTCCGCTAGGAGTTAAATATTGGTAGAAAAAATTGATACCGACAAGCAAAATGTCCCGTAGGGACTACATATTAATTAAAACAGTATAATAAAAAAACGATGCAATTAAATATATTGCATCGTTTTTCTGTTTTTAAATCAAAAATCATTTTGATTTCTTTTTTGAATCTTTCTTCGATTTCTTTGGCTTCTTTTTCTTTTCAAGCAACTCAATTTTACCTTTAATTCTTTTCTCTACGTCAGTAATATCAGAATCAAAAGCAAATTGTAAAGTTGTAAGTTTAGCATTTTTAATCTCCTTTAAAGCCTTTTTAAACTCTTGTTGAGCTTCAAGAAGAATTGCTTTCTTTACAAAAATTTCAGATTTATTTATTCCTTTTATAGTCAAAGCGAAATCAATCAGCTTTTGCGCTTCTTCGTAATCTTCATTCAAAATTAAAACATGTAAATAATAAGGATATACTTCAAGAGCATGAATATTAATAGCCAAAGCTTCCTGAAAATAGTTTTTAGCTTCTTCATAATTCCATAATTGCTCTGCCTGAATTCTTCCGTACAAACACAAAACCATCGTATTTTTTGCATCATACGAAAAAGCGTAATCTAAAGATTCAATCGTTTCTTCAAGCGAATACGGGTAATTATCCAAAGCCTGAAAAAGGTATTTATCAATTGTTTTCATTTCTTAAATCTGTTTTTAATTTCTGTCGAATTCCTTTGTAACTTTTAAGCACTTTATTTTTCTTAAAATCACTTCCTGTAAAAGTTCTAACCGGATTCCCACGCTGAACATTCAGTTGGTTCTCCCATTGTTTTCCAACATAACTTTTAAGTTGTTGCAAAGTTTCGTCTTCTAATTTTTTTAATAATCTTTCTGTTGCCAGTTTTTTGTTTTGGTGCTGTGAACGGCTGTCCATTGCTACAACCGCAATTCCTGTCGGAATATGCGTTGCTCTAACCGCCGAACTTACTTTATTAACGTGTTGTCCGCCGGCACCAGAACTTCGCATGGCCTGATATTGAATATCATTTTCCGAAATTGACGCATTTTTTTCCGGTTCAATCTCAAAAACACCTATAAACCAATTCTTGCGTTTGTGCATTTTACGAAACTGACTTTGTCCAATCCATTGAATCGTTCCAACCCAGGAATTTACAAATGTTGCTGCATTTTTTCCTTTCACAGCAATTGTTGCCGTTTCAACAGTTCCATTTTCAGAACCAACTTCTCTTTGTAATAATGTCGTTTCCAATTGCTGCTCCTGAGCTTCTTCCAACACTTTTTTAAGCACTTGGGCAACTACCCAAGTGCATTCAGCAGGTCCGCGACCCGCCGTTATCTGAATTATTTTTTCCATTTTTAATTTCTTTTTAGCGGTCCATTCTAACGATTTTAGGCGTAAAAGTTCCCAGAACTTCAACTAAATCCGTTTGATTAGCCATTACTTTTGTAATGTCTTTGTACGCCATCGGAGCCTCGTCAATATTCCCACCAATCAAGGTGACATCGTTTGCCTTCAAAACCTTTTTAATTTCACTTTGTGTGAAAGTACTTTTGCATTTAGCTCTAGAAAATAAACGCCCTGCACCATGCGAGGCTGAATTTAAACTCTCAACATTTCCTTTCCCTTTCACAATATAACCCGGAGCCGTCATCGATCCCGGAATAATTCCCAATTGCCCTTCAGCGGCAGGAGTTGCTCCTTTTCTATGCACAATACATTCTTGTCCGTTTACCATTTCTTTCCAGGCAAAATTGTGATGGTTTTCGATGGTTACCACTACCCTTTTTCCAATGGCTTTGGCGATTCTTCTATGAATATCATCGTGACAGGCTTTTGCATATTCTCCTGCCAGATTCATCGCCAGCCAATATTCCTGACCGTCATGTGTGTTTAAATCAAGCCAGGCCAAATGCTGTACATTTTTTGGTAACGGACATTGTTTCGTTGCCAAATACGTGTAATGTTTTGCAATATTAGCACCTAAACCACGCGATCCGCTATGCGAAAGAACGGCGAAATATTCACCAGCTCCTAACTTCCATTCGTTTTCCGGATTGTCAATCTTTGCAATTCCAAATTCTACAAAATGATTTCCTCCGCCTGAGCTTCCCAATTGCTTATACGCTTTTGGTAAAAGATTCTTTAATAACGGAATATCCTGAAATTCACTTTTGTAAAATACATCATGATCAGCTTTTGTGGCATGTGTTTCGTTCATTCCAAACTTGGTATTGTCTTTTAAAATTGCTTCTAACTGATGCTCTTTTCCTTTAAAATGCGACGCTGGTAAGTCAAAAATTGACAAACTCATTCGACAGCCAATATCAACTCCAACTCCATAAGGAATAACGGCATTATCTGTTGCCAAAACTCCGCCAATTGGTAATCCGTACCCTGAATGTGCATCCGGCATTAAAGCTCCCGCAACTGAAATTGGCAGTTTTAACGAATCATACAACTGGAATTTTGCCTGTTGATCAATTTCATTTTCACCAAAAATGGTAAAAGGAGCACGTGTTATTTTAAGCTGGTGCATTCGAACCTGAACCGGCTTGATTAAACCTTCAGCTACTTTTCCCCATGTCCCATTTCCCTCAAATTTTTCAGGATAAAGCAAAACTTCTTTGGCTTCTGCTAAAATGGATTCTTTTTTCTCTTTTTCTATATCTGTTTATTTGCCCAAGAGCAATATTTATTGAATTGTTTTTTGGAAAGCCTAACTTAATCAGGTCTTTTCCGGATAATTTATTTCCCATGATTTATATCATTTTCATCTGCATATTGTTGATACAATACATGCAGGCTTTTATTTTTAATTGGGTTTTTCTCTTTCGGGTTTTCATATTGATAATACCCCGAAAAACGAGCTTTCCCCAGAACTAATTTGTTTATTTTGTGTCGTAAATTATGATTTACAATATAATTGTCTAAAATTCGAATTTCACTTTCCAAGAGTTCATCAACCATTTTAGTATGCGTTATCATGTTGGGCCTAACGCTAAATACATAACGCCATGGTTCATTAAATACATAATGAATTTTATAACGTTTACAATTAGGACACCATCGTTCCCTCTTATAAAAATGCATTTTCTCTTTTTCTGTCAATGCTAATTTTGGACTTCTCCATTCTGATTCAGAAAACTCTTTTACTGTTTGAAGTTTTTCAACATATACATGTTTTCTTTTCCTCTTTTTCTTTTTCTTAAAAGATTTTTCAGAAGAATACTGAACCGTATTAATCTTCTCCAGTAAAATTTGGTAAAAAGAAGATTCATTTGATCTTTTAATATCATCTCTTAATACAAAATTGCGTTGCCAACCTTTTTGATAAGGACTTTTTAATAGAACTAGTGGTAAATCTCTACGTTTTTTCCAGAGTTGATCTTCAAGCTTTCTTAACTGAATTAATTGTTTTTCAAAATCTTCTTTTACTGCTCTTTTCTTTCTCCTTTTAGTTTTAAAGCGAGAGGATAAAGCATACTCCTCTACTGTATAATTTTCCATAAAAAAATTATAACGTATTAAATTAGTAACCAAACTGGCTACGGCATTTTATCCATACGGATAAATAATAAAAATCGATTATTCGGGAAAATTTGAAGTGTCTAGAATAAAAAAAGCCCGAAACTAAATGTCTTCGGGCTTTTTTATATATCTAAAAATTACTTTCTAAGATTGAAATAAGCCACGAAGAAGCGCTTCACCAAATTCGTTTGGTGTGAAGCTTTGAGATGCTGATGTAAGTACAAACATTTTTCTTCGTTTTTAAAGGGTTATTATTATTTTTTCGTTTGCAAATATTCAGAATTGTTTTTTGTTTTTCCAAATTTATTTTAAGAAAAATCTCTTTAAAAATAATTAAGGTAATTTTAAAAAATGTAAAAACAGAATTATGTATCTGGAAAACAAACTACTATACCTTAATATTAAATTTCAAAAATAAATTCCAAATTCCAATTTTCGCAACGTTTATCACTTCAATTCTAGGACAAACGATGCTCAAAAAAGTATTATTGACGTGAAATCTTTAAGCAGTAAACTAAAATTTGAGCATAAAAAAAGCCCTGATTTCTCAGAGCTTTCTTTTTTTGGATGAACTAGTTTGTTATTCTATAACTTATTCAGATACTTTGCTTTTAACAACTAATCTGAAACCTTCTCCGTGAATGTTAAGAATTTCAACATCTTCATCAGATTTTAGGTATTTTCTCAATTTAGCGATGTACACGTCCATACTTCTTGAAGTAAAATAGTTGTCATCTCTCCAGATTTTCGTTAATGCTAATTCTCTTGGCATTAAATCATTTTCATGAAGAATTAACATTTTAAGTAATTCGTTTTCTTTTGGAGATAGTTTTATTGGCTCTTCGTTTTCGAAAGTTAAAAATCTAAGTTTAGAATTTAAATGGAATTTACCAATATTAAACTCAAACTGAACTTGCTCTGCTTTTGTATCTGCCGATTTTCTTTGAATGATAGCTTTGATTTTCATTAATAAAACTTCTGAATCAAAAGGTTTATTTAAATAATCATCAGCTCCTGCTTTATACCCTTTTAACACATCTTCTTTCATAGATTTTGCAGTTAAAAATATAATTGGCACTTCGCTATTTTTCTCTCTAATCTCTTTGGCTAAAGTATAACCATCTTTATAAGGCATCATTACGTCAAGAATACATAAGTCATATACGTCCTTCTTGAATTTCTCGAAACCTTCCATACCGTTTTTAGCTAAAGTAACTTCAAAGTCATTTAACATTAGATAATCTTTAAGAACTGCCCCAAAATTAAGGTCATCTTCTACTAAAAGTATTCTTTTGTTATTATTTTCCATATTTTAATTTATTAATGGTATTTTTATTATAAAGGTGCTACCTTTTCCTTTTTCGCTTTCAACATATACTTGACCATTGTGATCCTCAACTATTCTTTTTACATAAGCCAGACCTAGACCGTGTCCTTTTACATTATGTAAATCTCCGGTATGCTCCCTGTAAAACTTCTCAAAAACTCTTTTTGAGCTATTTTACTCATACCAAGTCCATTATCTTTAACTTTTATCAGAATCATGTCTTTAACATTTTCTGTAAAAATTTCAATTTCCGGAATATCCGGAGAATATTTTATTGCATTTTCTAAAATATTTACCAAGACGTTTGTAAAATGAACTTCATTTACCAAACATGTTGTTCTCGCGGCATTTAGATGTTTCACAACTGTTCCGTGTCGATCTTCTAATATTAGATTCACGTGTTCAATTGCATCATCAATTATATCATGAATAGCAGTTGGCTCTTTGGTGATATCAAGTTCTCTTTTTTCTAATTTAGAAATTCGGAGAACATTTTCAACCTGAGCATGCATTCTTTTATTTTCGTCTCTGATCATTTGAAGATAGCGAAAAACTTTTTCTTTATCTTCAATAATTTTGGGGTTTCTTATCGCATCAAGCGCTAAGTTTATTGTTGCAATTGGAGTTTTAAACTCATGCGTCATATTATTTATAAAATCGGTTTTGATTTCAGAAATATGCTTTTGACGTAACAATTGATTCAATGCACTCGTATAAGCTACAATTATTATCAGCGTAAAAACGATTGACAATATTGTGATACTCAATAATTCTGATAATAAAAATTTCTTTTTGTGAGGAAAAGTTATAAATAGTTCATATTTACTATTTCCTTCATTATCAGTATATATTGGTATATGATAGCTCGCATCTTTATCATAATGAAAACCATCAGATTTTATTTTTGTTGCTAAACCACTATTAAGAACTCCAAATTCAAATTTGGTTTTTACGCCGTATTCTTCCAGTTCCTTTTTTAATAGTTTTTGCAGCTTATCCTTTGTAATTCTTCCTTCGATTGGAGTTAGAGAAGCAATATCTTTATATTGAATCTGTTGCTGAACTTTATTTAAAATATCAAGACTTCCTGATTTTTCAATCTTTAAATCCGGAATAATACTTTGTCCTAAAGCATTATTATCGATATTGTTATTGTTATTATAAATTTCAGTTACTCTTTTAGAGCTAAAATTTTTAAATCTTTCGCTGCTAAACTTTTTATTAAAAAGCGATCCGCTTATGTCGTAATCTTCAGACGTAAGTGTATTCGAATAAACAATTGTTTTATTTGTTTTTGTGTTTCTTTGAACGTAAAGAACTTCCAGTAAATCTTCTTTCTTTGGGATTTTACCTGTACTGTCTTTTATGCGATTGTATTTGTCGTAAAAACTATACTCTTCCTGCTGTTCAAGTTTATCAGCAACACTCCCAATCACTTGGGTAACGTGGTATTTAAATTGTTCGTCGTTATTTTTAAACGAAGAGTTGAACCAAAATACCTGAACCAGAATTATCCCTATTAAGGACAAACTCATCAATAAAACAAGTATTCTAAAAAATAATTTATTCATCGAAACAAAATTAATATTTTAACAATATACTAAATAATACATTAACCAAATATTAACATTTAAGACTGATTTTGTTTAATATCTAAAATTTTAAGAATTTTAACAACTTCTTCTTTAGCATTTTTAAGATTATCGTTATTAATAACAAAATTGCTTCTGGAAATTCGATTTTCATCATTCCATTGCATTTTCATTCGGCTTAAAACTTGTTCTCTTGTGGTATTGTCGCGTTTTAAGACCCTTTCAATTCTAATTTCTTCGGGCGCAGTAACTGTTATAATTAAATCACATTCTTTATAACGCCCGCTTTCAAATAATATAGCAGCTTCATAAATTACATATTGGTAACTTTTATGTTGCAATAACCATACCTCAAAATCTTTTTTTACAGCAGGATGTACTATTGCGTTTAATTCAGCCAGCTTATCTTTATCATTGAATACAATTTCAGCAAGTTTAGCACGGTTCAAAATGTTATTTTCAAATAAGGTTTCACCAAATGATCTTTTTATCTGATCAATAATATCTTCAGATTTCATTACATTTCTTGCACCATCATCTGCGATATAAACTGGAACTCCCATTTCATTAAAGTAATTTGCAATGGTTGTTTTACCACTACCAATTCCTCCTGTCAAACCAATAACTTTTGTCATACTATACTTTAAAAAACATACGAGGAAAAGCTTCTTGTGGTTTTTTCTTTAAAAGGATAATTTTAATAAAAGATTCTAAAAAGCCTGTTCCGTATCCGTAAAATTGTTTCCAGACAGCAATAACAGATAAATATCCAATTTTGATACTTTTATTCTGAATACTTGCTGTAAGAAATATTATAACGAAATATACGAAATATAATTGTAATAAAATATCAATATTAAAAATTAACAGTAAAAAAGCTAATAATAAACCTAATATAAACACGGTCGGAAAGAAGAAGGTAAGCTTATTATGTTCTGGATACCAACTATTTAATATTGGTCTTGCCTTGCCAAATTTGTTTACCTGAACAGCAAATTTTTCCCAGTCAATTCTGCGTTTATGGTACACAAAAGCCTCAGGAAACAGTCTGGTTTGAAAGCCAAGGTTCCATAAACGAATAGATAAGTCGGGATCTTCGCCAGGATGAATGTTTCCAAAACCTTTTGAAGCCTCAAATGCTTTCTTAGAAATCCCCATATTAAAGCTGCGAGGCTGAAATTTATTGATTTTTTCAGATCCTCCACGAATTCCACCTGTTGTAAGAAACGAAGTCATTGCAAAGTTAATGGCTTTCTGAATATCTGAGAAACTGGCTAATGCCCTGTCTGGTCCACCGAAACAATCTACATAATTTTTATCTAACTCTTTATGAACTTCGGTTAAGTAATTTGGTGGAATAATACAATCTGAGTCAAAAATGATAAAATAATCACCTCTGGCTTTTTGCATACCAAAATTTCTTGAATCTCCCGGCCCTGAATTCTCTTTAAAATAATAAGAAATATTTAGCTTTCCCTGATATGTCATCACAACATCTTTGCAGGGAATGGAAGAACCATCTTCTATCAGAACAATTTCAAAAGCTTCACTATAATCAGATTTGGTTAGGCTTTCTAAAAGTTCATCAACTTCATCCGGACGATTATACACGGGTATAATTAAAGAAAAAATCATAATGGAATATGCGTTATTAAAGTGGCGATTGTTTTAAATTTCAAAATTTCAGCAAAGATATGTTATATTAACAAAAAAACCATTCGCCGCAACGAATGGTTTCTTATATGTAGTACTAATTTGTACTTATTTTATGCTTTCAATATTTACAACTTCATTTGCTTCGGCTTTATAATCAACTCCTGCAAATTCAAAACCAAATAGATTTAAGAAATCATTTCTATATCCTGCCAAATCACCAATTGCAGGTAAAGTTTCAGTCGTTGCTTCTAACCAAAGTTTAGCTACTTTTGCCTGAACATCATCACGCATTTCCCAATCATCGATTCTGATTCTTCCTTTTTCATCTACAGGAACTTCTGATCCTGAGTATAATCTGTCTTTAAACAAACGCTGGATTTGCTCGATGCAACCTTCATGTATTCCTTCTTCTTTCATAATTTTATACAAAAGAGAAATATACAATGGAATAACCGGAATTGCAGAACTTGCCTGGGTAACTAATGCTTTATTTACAGAAACATAAGCCTTACCTCCTATTGATGCCAAACTATCTGTAATAGAGAATGCAGTAGCTTCTAAATGGTCTTTTGCACGACCAATTGTACCTTTTCTGTATACAGCTTCTGTCAATGATGGCCCAATGTAAGAATAAGCAACTGTTGTAGCTCCTTCAGCCAGTAAATTTTCAGCCTTTAAAGCATCAATCCACATAGCCCAGTCTTCACCTCCCATTACTGCTACAGTATTTTCAATATCTTCCTCATTTGCAGGAGCTATTGAAACCTCTGTAACGTTTCCTGTGTGAAAATCAACTGTTTTATTTGTAAATGTTTGTCCGATTGGTTTTAGAACAGAACGATGCGTCACTCCTGTAGTTGGATGCACACGAACTGGCGAAGCCAAACTATAAATTACAAGATCAACTTGTCCTAAATCTGCTTTTATTAAATCTAAAGTTTCTCTTTTGATTTCATTTGAAAAAGCATCTCCATTGATACTTTTTGCATATAAACCTGCTTTGTGAGCTTCAGTTTCAAAAGCTGCTGAATTATACCAACCCGGAGAAGCCGTTTTACCTTCAACTGGCGGTTTTTCAAAAACACTCCAATTGTAGCTGCATCAGACCCGAAAGCACTTGTGATTCTTGAAGCCAATCCGAAACCTGTTGAAGCACCGATAACCAGTACTTTTTTTGCTCCGTTAATTGGACCTTTTGATTTTATATATTCTATTTGATTTTTTACATTTTGCTCGCTTCCTTTTGGGTGTGCAGTCAAACAAATAAATCCTCGCATTCTAGGTTCTATAATCATCTTGTATTATTTATTGTATTAATTCAATTTCAGTTTTAATTTTTCAAAAATAGACATTTTATCCTTAACCCTTTTCATGTTGGCATTCATATTGTCTATAAAATTTGGATTTAAAGCATTTTTCTTCGCTAATTTATAGAAATTATATGCCGCAATATAATCGCTTTCGTACTCTGCCATCCTTCCTAATTCACTGTTAAATGAAGAATAATCTACATTTTCAAGATTATTAAATGTAAAATCAATATGCTCTTTTGCTTCTGCATATCGGCCAATATCTATTAACAAATAAGTGTAGTTTAAATAAGGGGCAGGATATTTTTGCTCAAATTTCATCGCCAGTTTATAATGATAAATCCCTTTATCATAATTACTTAACTTATTATAATAAATCCATCCTAAATGATTGTGGGCTTTTCCAAAATCAGGATATTGAGATAATATTTCTTCCAGCATCTCTTTTCCGTCGGCAATATTTCCTTCAGATATTAATGAATCTGCCTTAATAAATTGATTTTCGTAAAAGCTTAAACTTTCCATACCTATACCTTATATCTTAATTTAATAATTCTTTTGCATGATTTAATGCCGAATCAGAAATATTGGCTCCCGACAGCATTTGTGCAATTTCTGTAATACGCTCATCCGGCAATAAAAGTTTTAATTCTGATTGTGTATCATCTGCAACAGTAGATTTGAACACTTTAAAATGAGAATCACCTTTTGCTGCAATTTGCGGTAAATGCGTAATGGCAAATATCTGCATCTTTGCACTCATTTCTTTCATGATTTCGCCCATTCGAATGGCAATTTCTCCAGAAACTCCAGTATCAATTTCATCAAAAATTAAAGTTGGCAATTTTGAATACTGTGCCAAAATTGCTTTTACAGCCAGCATAATACGAGACATTTCTCCGCCTGAGGCTACTTTTTTCAGTAAACCAAAATCAGTTCCTTTATTCGCAGAAAATAAAAATTGCAATTCGTCTTTACCATTTTGAAAATACGTTTCAGATGGCAAAAGTTCCATTTTAAATCGAACATTTGCCATTCCCAATGTTTCTAAAATAGAAATTAACTGGCTTGATAATACCGGAATTGAATTTAGTCTGTTTTGGCGAATTGTTTCTGAAAAAACATCTAATTCCTGCCCTTTTTGCTCAATTGCTTTCGAAAGAATTTCAATTTCTTCTTCTATATTACCCAATTCAATAACTGCATTTTCAAGATTTGCCTGAATTTCCAATAATTCACCAACAGTATTTGCCTGATGTTTTTTCTGTAAATTATAAATTAACTGCAATTTTTGGTTGGTTAATTCTAATTTTTCAGGATCATTTAATAATTTCTCAGAAGCATTTTGCAATTCTCTTGAAACGTCATCAAATTCAATTGTTATGCTTGTAATTCTTTCAAATAAATTTTGATACTCTACCGAAAATGGTGTGATTTTCTGCAAAGAAGCCTTGATTTCATTCAGATTATGAAAAACACCAAATTGCTCTTCGTTTGCAATTACTAATGATTTATCAATTGATTCTTTAATAATTTCAACATTATTAAGCTTCTCAAAATCGGCTTCTAATTCTTCTTGTTCACCTGATTTTAATTTGGCGGCAACCAATTCATTCAATAAAAAAGTATTGTATTCCTGTTCTTTGCCAGAATCACTTTGCTTTTTTAATAAAGCGTTTAATTTAGATTTATCTGATTTATATGTTTTTAATAATTTTTGATAAGCTGAAATTGTATCAAAATTATTAGCAATGGCATCAATTATTTTAAACTGAACACTTTCATCTGATAATTCCTGAGTTTGCTGCTGCGAATGTATATCAATCAAAAACAAACTTAAGTCTTGCAATTCCTGAAGATTTACAGGACTATCGTTTATAAAAGCACGTGATTTTCCCGAAGGCAAAATTTCACGTCTGATTATAGTGTCATCCTCATAATCAAGATCATTTGCTTCAAAAAATTCTTTTAAGTTATATTTTGAAATTTCAAAATGAGCTTCAATTACGCATTTTTCTTCTTTATTTTTTAAGGAAGTCAAATCGGCTCTTTTTCCTAAAACCAATCCTAAAGCACCTAATATAATAGATTTACCAGCTCCTGTTTCACCTGTAATTATAGAAAAACCTTTTGAAAAATCAATAGACAATTTTTCAATCAGGGCGTAGTTTTTAATCGACAGCGAAGTTATCATAGGATAAATATGTGAAAATAAAATTAATGAATAAAGTTAAAATTGAAAAGTCAATTAAAATTTAATTTGTGACCATTTAGTAGAATTTAATGGCGAAACCTTATTCAAAACGTCTGTTAAATCTGTAACCGAAATACTTGGCCCACCAGAAAAAATAGAAACAATTTCATCTGATTTAGCATCAAAAAATACCCGGGTTAAAAAAGCATTTGGCTTAACTGAGTTTAATTTCCCTATTAATGCTATAGACGATTTCACTTTTTCTTTTGATGTTTTTAAATCAACAGTCATATTATCCAATCCTGTGTGATATAAAAAACTGGTTTGACGCAAATCACTATATGTTGGTGAAACTAAATCATTTATTAAATAATAACGATTTTGAAGTCCATCAGTCTGACTCCAGCCTTTAGAACCTCCTTGCTGCGCAACGTTTGCAATATTCTGAGCAGTTTCAAAATACGGACTTCCGGCACCCATTTGAAAAGTATCGGCATCTAATCCCAAAATTATATAGCTATAAAAAGAGATAACAGATACTAAATTTGATTCAAATGTAGTTGGATTAAACAATAAAGGCTGATACTCTGTATAAGTAAAATTAAAGTCTTTATCATTATAATTTAAGACAGGCGAAGAATATGTCGAATTATAAATTAATCTGGAAGATTGCACCTGAATTGTACCTGTAAACTGGTCTGAACTATTTGACGAAAGTGTAATATACATTGAGCAATTAATTCTTTCATTTTGTTTTAAAAGCGCTCCTGTCCAGTCTGTTTTATTTACAAATTCAGATAATGAGGTCTGAAGTGTTTTAAAAACCTGTTGATTAGGGTTTGGGAGTCTTTCAGTATTTATAGTTACAGTACAATTTAGCTGTTGCGCCTGGGCAAAGCCAAATATTAAAAATACTAAAAGAGTAACTATTCTATTGTTCATACAAGGTAATGTTTGCTTTATCGAAATTCGATTTAGCTATTCTTATTCCGTTTTTTGATTAAAAAATCTGTGGTATTTAAGAAAAATGTAAAATTACTTTATTTAAAATATCAACCGCAACCGATTCTTTTGTTTTTAATTCCATTGGTTCAATTTTAAAATCTTTATCAATAAAGGTAACTTTATTGGTTTCTTTTTTAAAACCTGCACCTTCATCCTGCAAAGAATTAAGAACTATCAAATCTAAGTTTTTTTTCTGAATTTTCAACTTAGCATTTTCAATTTCATTTTCGGTCTCTAAAGCAAATCCAATTAAAAACTGATTTTTTTTAATGGCTCCCAATGATTGCAGAATATCTTTTGTTTTTTCGAGTTCAATCGAAAACTCATTAGCAGCTTTCTTAATCTTTTGAAGAGCAACTGTTTTAGGTTTATAATCAGCAACGGCAGCAGCAGCAATCGCAACATCTGCATCGTTGTAATGTGCATGACAGGCATCGTACATTTCTTGTGCAGAAATTACATTTACTACTTTAATTAAAGTGTTTTTTGCCTTAAAATGTGTTGGTCCCGAAACTAAAATAACCTGGGCACCCAAATTGGCTGCGGCATTTGCAATATCAAAACCCATTTTTCCAGAAGAATGATTACCTATAAAACGTACAGGATCTATTGCTTCATATGTTGGGCCGGCTGTTATTAGTATTTTTTTCCTTTTAATGGCAACTTACTTTCCAGATCAGCTTCAAGAAAAGCAATGATATTTTCAGGCTCTGCCATTCTTCCCTCTCCGGATAAACCGCTGGCCAATTCGCCATTTTCTGCAGGAATCATGACATTACCAAATTGCTTTAAAGCCTTAAAACTTGATAGTGTTGAAGGATGTTTGTACATATCCAGATCCATTGCCGGAGCAAAATAAACAGGACACTTAGCCGATAAATAAGTAGCAATTAAAAGATTATCACAGTTTCCTGTTGCCATCTTAGATAATGTATTGGCAGTTGCGGGAGCAACTATCATTAAATCAGCCCAAAGACCTAATTCAACATGATTGTTCCAAACTGCATCCTGATCATCCTCATTAAAAAAGGTAGAGTGTACAGGATTTTTTGATAACGTAGATAACGTAAGTGGAGTTACAAAATCCTTAGAAGCAGGTGTCATTATCACTTGGACATGTGCACCTGCTTTTATAAAGAGTCGTACTAATGTGGCTGTTTTATACGCTGCAATTCCACCAGAAACTCCCAGTAAAATTTTTTTCCGTTTAAAACTGACATTATACTATATTATTTGTTTGAACCTCTGTGGTAAGTTTTACCGTCTAACCATTCCTGAACAGCTAAAGCGTGTGGTTTAGGCAATTTTTCGTAAAATTTAGAAACTTCGATTTGTTCTTTATTTTCAAAAACTTCTTCAAGACTGTCATTATAAGTAGCAAACTCTTCTAATTTCTCAGTTAATTCTTTTTTAATTTCAGAATTAATTTGGTTTGCTCTTTTAGCCATAATGGTAATTGCTTCATACACATTTCCTGTTGGCTCTTCAATAACTGTTTTATTGTATGTTATTGTATTTACAGGAGCATTCGTCTTTTTTAAATCCATGACTTTATTTTATTTAGTAAATTTTTGTAAATCAGTTTCAACTCTGGCATTCATTTCGTCTGCCTGTTTTATGTATTTTGTAGCGCTGTTAAACTTAATTAAGTTATTGTAAGCTGCTTTGGCAACATTTAAACGTTCCTGCATTTTTGAAGGAACACTATTTATTGCTAATTGGTATGCTGAATCGTATTTGTAAAACAATGCATCTTCTTTAAAAGGTGTTCCGGGAAAATCAGCGATAAAATTATCAAACGCAATTAATGCCGATTTATAATCTGAAATCGTATTATACCCTTTTGCATTTTCGTATGCTTTTTTCTCAAGTTTACCGTTCAAAATCTGTACGGCTGCATTTGCCTGAGGAAGATATTCTGAATTTGGATAATTGTCTATAAAAGCCTGTAATTTTTCTAACGCTTTTACTGTATCTGTTTGATCCAGGCTATAAATTGGTGATAATTTTGAATAGCTGAAAGCTCCTAAAAATGCTGCTTCCTGAACTTTTTCGCTTCGTGGATACCCAGAAACAAAACTTTCAAACTGATAACCGGCCAAATAATATTGTTTTGTTTTATAATACGACTGAGAAAACATATAAAACAATTTCTCTGCCTGAGGTTTACCTCTATAAGTTGGCGCTAGTTGCTCAAAAAGACGAATAGCTTTATTATATTTACCTGCCTCATACATTTTTGTTGCTATTTCAAATTTTGCCGCAACATCTTCATTTTTCAATGCTTTTTGGTAATCACTACAAGAACAAAAAAGGACAACAACAATTAATAGAGATACTATTTTTTTCATTTTCTTACTTTTATTATGATTTCTTAGACAATTGTGCCAAAGCAAAATCACACCGAAGTTCCGGTGGCAAATTTAGTTATTAATTTAGCTACTACAAAATATTTTTTGGTATATTAAAATACCCTTAATCCTGCTCTACTTTGATACTGTGTTTTACAAATTCGTTTAATCTGTTTGCCAACGAATCGTCTACAGAAACTAATGGCAAACGTACTGTGTTCTCAGCAATACCAAGGGCTTGAAACACTTGTTTGATTCCTGCAGGATTTCCCTGTTCGAAAATCATATCAATACAATCTGATAAAAAGTATTGTGTTTTAAACGCTTCATTTACTTTTTTATTAAGTCCTAAACGAATCATTTCTGAAAATTCTTTAGGAAAACCTTGCCCGATTACGGAAATTACACCTGCTCCACCCGCTAAAACAATTGGTAAAGCGATCATATCATCTCCTGAAATCACAAGAAAATCTTTTGGCGCATTTTTTATTAATTGCATTGCCTGCACAACATCTCCGGCAGCTTCTTTTATAGCCACTACATTGTCAAAATCTTTGGCAAGACGTACTACTGTCGATGGCAGCATATTACTTGACGTTCTTCCTGGTACATTATATAAAATTACCGGAATTGGAGACGCTTCGGCAACAGCCTTAAAATGCTGATAAATACCTTCCTGAGTTGGTTTATTATAATATGGTGAAACAGACAGAATAGCTTCAAAAGCAGAAAAATCTCTTGTTTTTAATTCTTCTACAACCTGCATAGTATTGTTTCCTCCAACACCAAGTACAATTGGCAATCTTCCCTTATTGATATCAATTACCGCATTAATTACCTGTTCTTTTTCGTCTTGTGTCAGGGTAGCATTTTCTGCCGTTGTTCCCATTACTACAAGATATTCAACTCCTCCATCAATCGAAAAATTTACTATTCGCTGTAACGCTTCAAAATCAATTGAGAAATCTTTTTTAAATGGTGTTACAAGTGCAACGCCTGTTCCTATTAATGATTGCATATTCTATTTATAATTTATTTTATACTTTTTAAATACTTAAACAATTCGGAAATGAAAAGTTTATAATTCTCTAAATCAGTATTTATCATCCATCGATTTAATTTTTCATCGACTGATACAAACCCGACTTTAAACTTCGCTTTTGATTTGCTGGTTATCATCATCAAAATTGGTTTTTCAACTTCATAATAACTAATCAAAAGGTCAAATTCTGTCTCGACAAATTCATTTAAGAAATCTACCGTAATTCTGCCTTTCCAATTGATATGTTTTTTACCAAAAGTAGTTTCTGAATACGTTTTTTTCTTCTTTAATTTGCCTCTATACTGAACAATTTTTATGTTCTCCGGTTTAATTCCTTTTAAGATTAATTCGTTAATTAACTCTTTAGAATATCGAATTTTACTTTCATCAACCAGCAATCCAATTGTTTGTATATTACTTGTAAATACTTCGTTTTTTACTTTATGTAAGTTATTTTTTAATGATTTTTTTACAAAAAATTCCTTTATATAATTTAAAAACATAGTACTTTTACAAATTACAAAATTAATTATTTAAGTCGCATTTAAGATGGTAAATCTAAAAAAGTATAACGGAGTTTTAAAACTTTTTGTTATATTCTTAACACTTTTTTTATAGTTTCCTGCAGTAACAAAAACTACAACTTAACAAAAATCGAAGGGAAGCAGCTTCCAGTTACCGAAAAACAGGCCGAAACCCCTGAAATTGAGAATTTCATAAAACCATATAGAGATCATATTAATAAAGATCTGGACAGTGTTCTGGCATATTGTCCTGAAACTTTGGATAAAAGTACGGGAAAATGGCAAACTACGATTGGTAATTTAATGGCTGATGTTTGTATAGAAAGAGGAAATCTTGTTTTTACAGCCCGTGAGAAAAAAAGTATCGATTTATGTTTACTGAATCATGGCGGAATAAGAGCGGTTTTACCTAAAGGAAATGTGACTAGCAGAACTGCTTTTGAAATTATGCCTTTTGAAAACAGTCTGGTCGTAATGGCGTTAAAAGGAGAACAGATTCTTGAAATAACTTCTTATATTATTAAGGTACAAAAAGCACAGCCATTGTCTGGAATGACTTTTACAATTGCAAAAGACAAGACTGCAAAAAACATTTTAATTCAGGGAAAACCTCTTGACCTTAATAAAATTTATTATGTTGTCACAAATGACTATTTGGCTAATGGCGGTGACAGCATGGTTTTCTTTGCTAAAAGTGTTCAAAAATTTGATTTAAATTATAAAATTCGAAATGTATTTATTGATTATTTTAAGGAAATTGATACAATTCCGGTTCCTAGAGATATTCG
Organism: Flavobacterium sp. AC274; assembly: GCF_979258275.1. Classification (NCBI taxonomy): domain Bacteria; kingdom Pseudomonadati; phylum Bacteroidota; class Flavobacteriia; order Flavobacteriales; family Flavobacteriaceae; genus Flavobacterium; species Flavobacterium sp. AC274. The sequence continues at coordinate 4,091,456 of NZ_OZ409852.1, forward strand.
AATTACTGAAGAATAAAAAAATTAGCCACGAATTCACGAATTATTTTAAAAAAATTAGTACCAATTCGTGCAATTTGTGGCAAAAAAACAAGCTACAAGATCTTTCCTGAAAATATATATACAATGAAAAGAAGAGAATTTATCGAAAAAACAGCTGCAAGTACTGCCTTATTAAGTTTAGGTTTATCATTAAGCAGTTTTGAAACTAACGATATTAAGCATTTAACTGTTTTACACACAAATGATGTTCACAGTCATATTGATCCTTTTCCGGCTGATGATCCTCTTAATCCGAATAAAGGCGGTGTTTCTCGTCGTGCGGCACTTATTGAAACTATTCGCAGAGAAAACCCAAATGTGCTTTTATTGGATGCGGGCGATATTTTTCAGGGAACTCCGTACTTTAATTATTATGGTGGAGAATTGGAGTTTAAATTAATGAGTATGATGAAATATGATGCCTCAACTATTGGGAATCATGATTTTGACAATGGTCTTGATGGTTTGTATGCACAAATGCCTCATGCAACTTTTGAGTTTATCAATTCAAACTACGACTTTAAGAATACGGTAATGAACGGGCTTGTAAAACCGTACAAAGTTTTCAATAAAAACGGAATTAAAGTAGGCGTTTTTGGTGTGGGAATTGAGCTTGCAGGTTTGGTAGACAAACAAATGTATAAGGAAACTGTATATAATAATCCTGTAGAAATTGCACAGGATATGACACAATTATTAAAGAAGGAAGAAAAATGTGATTTGGTAATTTGTCTTTCGCATTTAGGTTATAACTACAAAGAAGATGAATCTAAAATTTCTGATTTAAAATTCGCAGCGTTAACTCAGGATATTGATTTGATTATTGGCGGACATACGCATACTTTTTTAGATAAACCAACGATCGTAAAAAACAAAGCGGGCGAAAATGTATTAGTCAACCAAGTGGGCTGTTACGGAATAAATTTAGGCCGAATTGACTTTTATTTTGATAAGAATAAAGCACATACAAACCAAGGGAAATCAATTATCGTATAACATTTTTTTATGCGATTTTGCTTTTTTAAGAAAATAGGCAACCATAAAATAGTATGCCAGAATTTGGGTTATATCACGAATTAAAATAAGTACAATGGAGTACGAGAAGTATTCGCAGAAAATAAAAAACATATCCGACAACATATAGCTAATAGCCATCAGGCTCATTAAAAAAGCTATATAAGTACCTTTTGTGATGTAATTTACAAATGCATAATAACATAAAAGACTTAGAATTATTCCGTAAAAAGTATAAAGCCAGTTAAACTTTTTCATATTGTCTGATTGCAAACTCAGGACAGAAATCAATAAATAAACAATAAAAATTACTACTATTGATATTGGCAAAATATCTCTTTTCCTGAATTTTATTCTTTCGTGTCTGGTAATGAAAATTCTTAAAAGCAATATATAAACAATCAGAAAACTTAATACACCGCCAATTTCTGAAATTTCTACATCCATCAATTCGAAAACCTGGCCAATAAAACAAAATAAGAAAACTAGTGCTTCGGTTTTTCCTATTTTATAATCACTACTGATTAAAAAGTAAAAAAAATAGCAGGCAACACAATAGATTTAGCGTAAACTGCCATAACATCATGCTGCATACAATTAAAAATAATTGTAAACAGCAGTGCTAAAAAATATAAAATTAACGACGGTTTATTCGCTTTCATTTAGTTTATTTATAAAATCCTGTTCAGATAATATAGGTATATTTAATTTAGTGGCTTTTTCTAATTTGGCTGGCCCCATATTATCTCCGGCAACTACAAAATCTGTTTTTGCAGAAATTGAACTTCCCACTTTTCCCCCGTTGTCCTCGATTGTTTTCTTTAAATCATCTCTTGAAAACTGCTCGAAAACACCTGAAACGACAAATGTTTTTCCAATGAATTTTTCTGTTGCATCCGGATTTATATTTTCAACAATTTCAAATTGAACTCCGTAACTTTTTAAGCGTTCAATTATTATTTGGTTTTCATCATTTTCAAAAAATTCAACTACACTTCTGGCAATTCTTTCCCCTATTTCATCAACTAAAATTAAATCCATTAAAGTAGCTTTGCTTAGCGCATAGATATTTTTATAATGTTTGGCTAGTTTTTTGGCTACGGTTTCTCCAACAAATCGAATTCCGAGCGCAAAAAGAACACTTTGAAACGGAATTTCTTTTGATTTCTCAACGCCGTTTACCAAATTCTCGGCTGATTTTTGCGCCATTCTTTCTAAGTGCAAAATATCATTTACTTTTAATTCGTATAAATCGGCATAATTATGAACTAAGCCATTTTTGAAAAGCAAGGCAACAGTTTCGCCGCCAAGACCTTCAATATCCATTGCTTTTCTTGAAATATAATGTTGGATTCGTCCAATAATCTGCGGAGGACAACCGTAAAAATTAGGGCAATAATGATTGGCTTCCCCAACATTTCTAACCAACTCGGTATGACATTCGGGACAATATGTAATGTATTGTGTTGGCTCTGAATTCTCAGGACGTTTTTCTAAATCTACTGCAATGATTTTCGGAATAATTTCACCTCCTTTTTCAACAAAAACGGTATCATTTATTCTGATATCTAATTTCTCAATTTGATCTGCATTGTGTAAAGATGCTCTTTTTACAATGGTTCCTGCCAATTGAACCGGCACTAAATTAGCAACGGGCGTTATGGCTCCGGTACGGCCAACCTGATACGTAATAGAATTTAATTTGGTCGAAACTTGTTCTGACTTAAATTTATAAGCAATTGCCCAGCGTGGTGATTTTGCAGTATAACCTAATTCCTGCTGATGCTGAATGCTGTTTACTTTTACTACAACTCCATCGGTTTCATATGGTAATTTGTGACGGTGTACATCCCAATAATCAATAAAATCGAAAACTTCCTGAAGGTTATTTACCAATTTTGCTTCGCTTGGCACTTTAAAACCCCATTTTTTTGCAGATTCTAATCCTTCAAACTGTGTTGAAAAGGGCAAATTGTTGCTGGTTACTGTATATAATAAACATTCTAAAGGCCGTTTTGCAACCTCAGCACTGTCTTGTAATTTTAAACTTCCCGATGCTGTATTTCTTGGATTTGAATAAGGAGTCTCGCCAATTTCGATTAATTCCTGATTCATTTTTTCGAAACCTTTATATGGCAAAATAATTTCGCCACGAATATCGAATTTATCCGGATAATCGCCTTTTAATTGCAACGGAACAGATTTTATGGTTTTGATGTTATTTGTAACCTCATCACCCTGAAAACCGTCTCCGCGGGTTAAAGCCTGGACTAATTTTCCGTTTTCGTATGAAATACTTATAGACGCTCCATCGTATTTTAATTCACAGGTATATTGTAAATCAACATTTCCCAGAACTCTTTGAATTCGGTTTTCCCAATCGACTAAATCTTCTTTTGAATAAGAATTATCCAAAGAATACATGCGATATTGGTGTGCAATGGTCTTAAAATTTTTGGTTACTGTTCCTCCTACTCTTTGCGTTGGGGAATTTTCATCAAAAAATTCGGGATGTTTATTTTCTAAATCCTGCAGCTCCTTTAATTTAATATCAAAATCATAGTCTGAAATTGTGGCATTATCAAGTACATAATAATTGTAATTGTGTTGGTTAAGTTCGTTTCTTAAAGCCTGAATTGTGTCTTGAATACTCATAAAAATATTAAAATGGTGCTGATTGTAATTTAGAATAACTGTAACTTCAAAATTAGGATATTTTTGTTGAAAAGCGTTTAAAAACCTGAAAGTTTTAAAATCAAAAATCAAGTTGCAAAAAGATGCAACTTGATTTTCTTCTTGTCCATTATTCTTTAAAAGAATCAACAAATCTTAAAAAGAATCAAACAAAAACCAACTTCCAAATGGTTTTAACATTTATCAGGACTGATAAAAAAGTTTTAAATAGAAATAGGTTTTATTTTTGGATAATGATAAAATCAGAACGTCTGTTTAGTACATGTTCTGCATCTGTACATTTTACTCCATTTTTACATTTATTGATTAATCGGCTTTCGCCATAACCAATGGCACTTTCAATTCGTGAAGCATCAATATTTTGTGAAATAAGATAATCACGGGTTGATTTTGCTCTGTTATCTGAAAGTTTTAAGTTATAAGCGTCTTTTCCGCGAGAGTCTGTATGTGATTCAATTTTGATACGGATATTAGGAAACTTCTGCATGACGAAAACTACTTTTGTTAATTCTTCAACTGCCAAAGGGGTAATATCAGATTTGTCGTAATCAAAATAAATTGGGTTTACGTCGACTTTTTCGACTCCTTTTTTCTTCACAACCAAATCATCATAATTACTTAGTTCGAAATTAATGTTCGGAATTTCACCTTCGTTTTCATTTGTGGTTTCTACCGTTTTTTCGTCGCTGCTGTAATTCGGTTTTGCTGCTATCATTTTAACTGTTTTTCCGCACGGAACTACCAATGCATATTTACCTTCAAAATTGGTTTTTACTTCTCCCAAAACATCGCTGAAAGAGTTGTATCCCATAATGGTAACATCTGTAAGCGGTTTTCTGGTTTTTCTGTCGATTGCAATTCCGGAAATAGTTTGGTTGCAAACCGGATCTCCTTTTATAAAGGAATAAATATCATCATCGCCTTTTCCTCCTTCTCTATTGGAAGACATATATCCTGCATGACCTGTTTTATCAATTATATAAGCAAAATCATCTTTATTACTGTTTATTGGAGGTCCGAGATTTTTTGGGCTTGAAAAACTTCCGTCAGGTAAAAATTTGCTTTCATAAATATCAAGATCTCCTAATCCGTAATGTCCGTCTGAAGAAAAATAGAGTATTCCTTTACTGAAATATGGAAAAACATCATTACCAATAGTATTAATTTTTGGTCCCAGGTTTTGTGGCGAACTCATTGTTCCGTCTGCTGCAATTTTTACAAAATACAAATCACTTTCACCAACTCCCCCTGGCATATCTGATGCAAAGAAAAGCCATTGTCCGTCTTCACTTAAAGATGGGTGCCCAACCGAATACTCATTGCTATCAAAAAATACTTTTTGCGGATTTTCCAATTTATTTCCATCTAAAGTTCCTTTTATAATCTGAAAATTATTGGTCTTAGTTTCGTCTATAACCAATTTATTTTTTTGACAATGTTAGAGGTATAGTAAATTGTTTTTCCGCTGGCATCAAAAGTGGCTGTAGCTTCATGATATTTTGACATAACATTTGGTAAAAATACCGTTTCGTTAAACAAACTTGCATCGGCCGGGTTTCTTTCTGCAACATATAAATTCAGAAATGGCTGATTGTTCCAGGTGTACAACTTTTCGCTAAATTTTGTTGTATCCCTCGCAGAAGTAAAAACAATTTTGTCCTGAAAATAAGTCGTTCCAAAATCAGATTTACTGCTATTTATAGCAAGGTTTTTTATTTCATAAAGCGATTTTGATTTCGATAGACTGTCTAACTGGTATTTTTGAACCAGATATCGGTTGATCTCGTTTTTGTCGCCTTTTTTATCGAGATATTCTTTTGTAACCCTGTTTGCTTCATCGTAATCCATTACGGCTTTCATCGATTGAATATAGCGCAGGTAGTAAATATCTGTTAAATTATTTCCCTGGGCTTCATATAACTTTTTGTACCATTTCAATGCATTTCTTGAATCGGAAATAAAGTAATACGAGTCTGCAGCGTTTTTTAACGTTTGTGCCGAAGGATTTTTGATGTTTGCCAAAATTTCCTCGTATGCTTTTGAAGCATCAGCATAAGAATAATTTTTAAACAACGCATCGGCCTTTTTTAAATTGGTAGTCTGAGCTAAACAAATCGTGAAGCTCAATACCAGGCTTAGGATATATAGTTTTTTCATGGGATTTACTTTTAGAAGAATCGAGGAGATTTAATTTTACTTTCGCCTTTGTTAAACTGATAACGCAATATGATTTCGTGCGAACCGTCGTTGTATTTGTTTAATTCGCTTACGGTGTAATCAAAAGCATATCCGATGTAAAAACTTCTGGAGATTTGAAAACCAGCCAGGATGCTTACAGAATCATCTGTTCTATAAGCTCCACCAATTACAAATTTCTCTGCAATCATAAAATTCGCCGAAACATCAGCAGTAAGCGGTGCTCCGCTCACTGCTTTTACTAAAAATGCAGGCTTGAATTTTAAATTCGGATTCAAATCAAAAACATATCCTCCCATTAAATAATAATGTAAACGATCATAATCTACTGATTCCTGTACATCATCATAATAGTTGTTTTCTATAAAATTAGGAATTGAAACTCCTAAATACCACTTATCTGTATAATAATAGATCCCTGCTCCAACCGCTAATTTCATTTGGTTGTCGATATTTTGGTTTAATAAAACATCGTTTTGGTTGTAATATCTTCCTTTAGACCAGTCTACATTTAGCATTCTCATACCGGCTTTAAGTCCGAAGGCTAATCTTTTTTCATAACCAAGAGGTACTGAATAGGCAAAATTTCCATCAAGATACAGTTCATCAGACGGACCAATTTTGTCATTAACGACACTTAATCCCAAACCGATATTTTCATTGGCAAGTGGTCCGTGAATCGAGAAGGATTGTGTTTCTGGCGCGCCATCAATACCAATCCATTGTGAACGATACAAAAGTGTTGCTTCTAAGGCTCCTGTAGACCCTGCATAAGCAGGGTTTACGGCCATAGTGTTATACATATATTGTGTATACTCCGGATCTTGTTGTGCACTTGCACTAAATGTTATAATAGAACATATTAAGATTAAATATGTTTCTAATGATTTTATATATAGTTTCATAACGATACTTATTTAGTTTATTAATTAGAGGATTAATTATGGTGCTTATCTCATGATAGATAACCATCCTTTTTTAACCTTTCCGTCTCCCATGTCTATCACATAAAAATAAGTACCTGTTGGCAACATATCTCCTCTATTTATAACTCCGGATACATTTGCTGTTCCGTCCCAATCGTTTTCATAATGTTTTTTGCTGTATACTAATGCACCATATCTGTTATATACTTTTAATTCGTTGTTTGGATATGATTCGATACAATCAATTCTGAAAAGATCATTTGCTCCGTCACTATTTGGCGTGAACTCATTGTAAACCGTTAAACAAACTGGTTCTACAAAAGCTGAGGCCGTATTGTTTGTTGGATCAACATCTAAAGGAGTTGAAATTTCGATCGTTGATACGTTTGTATATTCACCGTTTGGCATCACAATTACTCTGATTTCTAGTGTTTCGCTTTCTCCTGCATTCAAAGTTGGAATTGTCCAAAGTCCGGTTAAAGGATCGTACACTCCGCTTGATGTAGAAGTTGAAACTAATTCATATCCACTAGGAATTAAATCACTAACAATTGTGTTGAGAATAGTTCCTTCGCCAACATTATTAACTGTTATTGTAAATACTATTTCTTCACCAAAATTAGGAGTAGGATTACTAACTGTATTCGTTATCGTAAGATCTGAACATGTCGCTACTGTTACATTTAGTGTTTTTGTAGTAGTTTCATCGCATGTATTGGTGTAGGTTACGGAAACTGTTCCTGTACCAACATCTCCCCATGAAATTGTTGCTGATCCGTCTGAAGTTCCTCCACCAGCAGTTATCGTTCCGGTTCCGCTTGTAATTGACCAAACATAATCGGATTTTCCATTTGCTACTGAATAGGTTACGCCTTGGAAAACACATGGTGTATCGTCACTTGCCGTAATTTGATATGAAGCATCATTTATGAAACTAACCTCTACTGCTAAACGTGTCGCATTTTCACAACCATTTGTTGTATTGCTAACCGTTGTTGCATAATAGGTCGTTGCAGTAAGTGCTGTATTTGCTGCTAATGGAGTTCCTCCTGTTGCAGTAGCATACCAAATTACATTTGGCTCGTTTACCTGAATGCTAGCAACTGTTGGCGCTGCTGATAAACAAAATTCCTGTGTTGTATCTGTTGTAGTAACAATTCCTGGTGTATTTACATTTACCGTAACTGCTAATCTTACAGGGTTTTCACATCCTATGGTGCTTGAAATAGCTCCATAATATATTCCTGTTGCTAAGGCTGTAGTGGCTGGTATTGCTGTTCCGCCTGTTGCAGTACTGTACCAAACTACATTTGCTTCGTTTACCTGAATGTTGGCAACTGTTGGTGCATTTATTGAACAGAAATCCTGTGTTTCATCTGTAGTTGTTGGTGTTGCGGTAGGATTATTTATTGTTACTGTTACAAGTAATCTTGAAGTACTCTCACAACCTGAAACCGGATCTAAAATTCCTCCGTAGTAAATTCCGTTTGCCAAAGCTGTAGTTGATGGAATTGCAACTCCACCTGTTGATGTACTATACCAAACTACATTTGCTTCGTTCACCTGAATATTGGCAACTGTTGGCGCATTAGAAATACAGAAATCCTGTGTATCATCTGTTGTCGTCGGAGTAGCTGGATCTGTAACTGTAATTGTTACTACTAAACGAACTGAGCTTTCACAACCTGTTACCGGATCTAAAATCGCTCCGTAATATACCCCGCTTGCTAAAACTGTGGTTGGTGCAAGTGCTGTTCCGCCTATTGCGGCACTGTACCAAACTACGTTGGCTTCGTTTACCTGAATATTGGCAACTGTTGCTGCATTTACCAAACAGAAGTCTTGTGTATCATCTGTAGTGGTTGGTGTTAATGGATCTGTAACTGTAATTGTTACTACTAAACGAACTGAACTTTCACAGCCTGTTACAGGATCTAAAATTGCTCCGTAATAAACTCCGTTTGCCAAAGCTGTTGTAGCTGGTATTGCTGTTCCACCTGTGGCAGTATTGTACCAAACTACATTTGCCTCGTTTACCTGAATGTTTGCAACTGTTGGTGCATTCACCAAACAGAAGTCTTGTGTATCATCTGTTGTGGTTGGTGTTAATGGATCGGTAACAGTAATTGTTACTGCTAATCTTACAGCGCTTTCACAATTAGTTACAGGATCTAAAATAGCCCCGTAATATATTCCGTTTGCCAAAGCTGTAGTTGATGGAATTGTTACACCGCCTGTTGCAGTTGTATACCAAACTACATTTGCCTCGTTCACCTGAATATTGGCAACCGTTGGCACATTTACCAAACAGAAATCTTGTGTATCATCTGTTGTGGTTGGTGTACCCGGATCCGTAACTGAAATTGTTACTGCTAATCTTACAGCGCTTTCACAATTGGTTACCGGATCTAAAATAGCTCCGTAATATACCCCGCTTGCTAAAACTGTGGTTGGCGCAATAGCAACTCCGCCCGTTGGTGTGCTGTACCAAACTACATTAGCTTCGTTTACCTGAATATTGGCAACCGTTGATGCATTTACCAAACAGAAGTCTTGTGTATCATCTGTAGTAGTTGGCGTACCAGGATCGGTAACTGAAATTGTTACTGCTAAACGAACTGAACTTTCACAACCTGTTACAGGATCTAAAATGGCTCCGTAATAAACTCCGTTTGCCAAAGCTGTGGTTGATGCTATTGCCGTTCCGCCTGTTAAAGTGCTATACCAAACTACATTTGGCTCGTTTACCTGAATATTGGCAACTGTTGGCGCATTCACCAAACAGAAATCTTGTGTATCATCTGTTGTGGTTGGTGTTAATGGATCTGTAACTGTAATTGTTACTGCTAATCTTACGGCGCTTTCACAATTGGTTACTGGATCTAAAATAGCCCCGTAATATATTCCATTTGCCAAAGCTGTAGTTGATGGAATTGCTACACCGCCTGTTGCAGTGCTATACCAAACTACATTTGCTTCGTTTACCTGAATATTGGCAACCGTTGGTGCATTTACCAAACAGAAGTCTTGTGTATCGTCTGTAGTGGTTGGTGTCCCCGGATCCGTAACTGAAATTGTTACCGCTAATCTTATAGCGCTTTCACAATTGGTTACAGGATCTAGAATAGCTCCGTAATAAATTCCGTTTGACAAAGCTGTTGTTGGTGCAAGGACTGTTCCACCTGTGGCAGTGCTGTACCAAACTACATTTGGTTCATTTACCTGAATGTTGGCAACTGTTGGCGCATTCACTAAACAGAAATCTTGTGTATCATCTGTAGTAGTTGGCGTACCAGGATCTGTAACTGAAATTGTCACTGCTAAACGAACTGAACTTTCACAACCTGTTACAGGATCTAAAATGGTTCCGTAATAAATTCCGTTTGCTAAAGCTGTTGTTGGTGCAAGTGCTGTTCCGCCTGTTGCTGTACTATACCAAACTACATTTGGTTCATTTACCTGAATGTTGGCAACCGTTGGTGCATTCACCAAACAGAAATCCTGAGTATCATCTGTAGTGGTTGGCGTTAACGGATCTGTAACTGTAATTGTTACTGCTAATCTTACTGCACTTTCACAATTTGTTACAGGATCTAGAATAGCTCCGTAATATATTCCATTTGCCAAAGCTGTAGTTGATGCTATTGCTACACCGCCTGTTGCAGTGCTATACCAAACTACATTGGCTTCGTTTACCTGAATATTGGCAACTGTTGGAGCATTTACCAAACAGAAGTCCTGTGTATCATCAGTTGTGGTTGGAGTACCCGGATCTGTAACGGTAATTGTCACTGCTAATCTTACAGCGCTTTCACAATTGGTTACAGGATCTAGAATAGCTCCGTAATAAACTCCGTTTGCCAAAGCTGTGGTTGGCGCAATTGCCACTCCGCCTGTTAAAGTGCTATACCAAACTACATTTGCTTCGTTTACCTGAATGTTGGCAACTGTTGGCGCATTCACTAAACAGAAATCTTGTGTATCATCTGTTGTGGTTGGTGTACCCGGATCCGTAACTGAAATTGTTACTGCTAAACGAACTGAACTTTCACAACCTGTTACAGGATCTAAAATGGCTCCGTAATAAATTCCGTTTGCCAAAGCGGTGGTTGGCGCAATTGCCACTCCGCCTGTTAAAGTGCTATACCAAACTACATTTGGTTCGTTCACCTGAATATTGGCAACCGTTGGCACATTTACCAAACAGAAATCCTGAGTATCATCTGTTGTGGTTGGTGTTAATGGATCTGTAACTGTAATTGTTACTGCTAATCTTACGGCGCTTTCACAATTGGTTACAGGATCTAGAATAGCTCCATAATAAATTCCGTTTGACAAAGCTGTAGTTGATGGAATTACTACACCGCCTGTTGCAGTGCTGTACCAAACAACATTGGCTTCGTTTACCTGAATATTGGCAACCGTTGGCGCATTTACCAAACAGAAATCCTGTGTATCGTCTGTAGTGGTTGGTGTGCCAGGATCACTTACGTTTATTGTAACTTCTAAGCGAACTGAGCTTTCACAATTGGTTACAGGATCTAGAATAGCTCCATAATAAACACCGCTTGTTAAAGCTGTTGTTGGAGGAATCGCTGTTCCGCCTGTTGCGGTACTATACCAAACTACATTTGGTTCGTTTACCTGAATATTGGCAACTGTTGGCGCATTTACCAAACAGAAATCTTGTGTATCATCTGTTGTGGTTGGTGTAAGCGGATCGTTTATTATTACAGTAGCAGCCTGAAGTGTTCCTGCAATGTTCTCGCAAGTTGTATCACTTGAAACGCCCACATAATAAGTAATCGGACTTACAGCACGGGTTAAACCTGTGATTGTTAAAACTCCGGCTGCATCAATTGTATAAGTTGCTCCACTTATTACAGCTCCATTTGTAATTGGTTGTGTTTTAGCATTATCTAAATACCATGTAAATACCGGATTTGTTAGTGTAGGTGCTGTTGGTGTCAATACCGCAGCTACATCATGACAAACTGTTATATCATCAACTGAAATATCAGTTTCATTTGATGGAGGCAATATTGTAAATGTTATTTGTTTTCTGTCTGCTTCAGCAGTTTGACAAAATTCATCTGAACTAACTCCTACATAATAAGTATATGTTCCGGGCACTAAACCAGTCACAACTAATTGTGGAGTTGTTTCTCCTGGAATTAACTGAGCTGTTGTTCCGTCAAAACTATACCAATAGTAAATTGGATTTGTTAAGGTTGCTGTTCCGCTTACGCTCGTTGCTAAAGTTACGGTTCCTGTTGGAGAACAAATTGAAGTTGTCAGAGCTCCGTTTAACGTAATATCTGTTAAAGCATTTTCAGGAGTTGAAGCGCTAACCTCAACAGTAACTTCTCCTCTTGCAAAAGTTTCGCAACCATAACGAACAGGCTGTACGTAGTATTTATAAATTCCTGCAGCCAATGTGCCTGGAATTGTATAAGTAACTCCCGTTGCTACTACAGAACCTCCCGTAGGCGAATCGTACCACTTATAAGTAGAACAGGCATCGGCCGGAATTTGCAGTGTGACAGGTGATCCCGGACAAACTGTTACTTTATTATTAAGATCGCTGCCTATGACTTTTGTATTTCCTACACGCTCAACAGTATGAACTCTAAGGAATTCTAAAACTCCTGCAACTCCTCCAAAACGAATTCTAACGCGATCGTAAGGCTCTGGCTGAGAAGACACAAGTACCATTGACATTGTATTTCCCGGTAATAATCTTACGCTTAAAAGTGTGCTTGTATTTTGAATAGGAGCTCCTACTGCAACATTACCCAAGTAACGTTGAATACTAAATCCTGTCAATAAATTAACATCTAATAAAACACCTGGTTTTGAAACCACTATTCTTAATGTATCACTTGCAATTGCCGGTGTTTTAAAGGCTACTGTTAAATCGGCTGCAGCCAAAGCACCAACTCCGCTATACATTGTTGCAAAAGTGGTAATATCATTATCAGCAACGTTAAATGAATCAGCAACTCCAACTGTAGCGGTTAATGCTCCTATTGGAAGGCCTAAATCTGTTGCTCCGTAATAAATATCCTGAATATCTCCAGGTGTGCAGGTAACTGTTGGAACAGATATATTGTAATAAGCATCAAATACTTTTGTGTTTTGTGCAACACTTAAAGAAGAAGCCGACTGAATTCTCACTCCATTATAAGCCTGAGGTCCGGAACCATTTGCCGGAACAAAAGTATATTCGAAACTATTATCACCAGACAATAAGTTTAATAATGATCCCGAAACAGATTGTAAAGGTCCAATATCAACTCCGTTCAAAGTTCCAACTACTGATAGGTTTTGTCCTACTGCAACTGCACTATACTCAGATCCTAATTTAATAGTAACCGGAGTTCCTTTTGCAATATTTGCAGGCCAGGTTAAAGTTTGCCAGGTTGTACCAACTCCTAAAAGTCCTAATCCTGTTGTAATAGTCGAAAATGTTTGCGGATTTCCGTCAACGGCATTTATTCCGTTAGAAACCCCTCCTGTTACAATCGAACCGGAAGTCTGTGCAGTAGCATAAACTCTTTCGGTTAAAGACTGACAAGCAGCAGGATCTATAACATTGATAGAAACCGTTCCTGTAACTGTACAGTTTAAAGCGCTTGTAGCAACTACTGTATAAGTATAGATGCCGGGAGTATTTAAAACACCTGTTGTATACGGTGGCCCGGCTACAGGATTTCCTTGTGGATCAAACCAGGCCAAAGTTCCGTCTGATGTTGCATTTAATGCTACTGTAGCTCCTACATTTACTGAAATTGAAGGTGTTACAACCAAACTTGGCAACGGATTAATAGTCACTGTTACTTGTAAAATAGCAGATGGACATGTAACACCGTTACCTTGAGCCTGAATTGAGTAAACACCACTTGTATTTATATTTGCTGCAGCATTTGCAGGTAAAACATTATTTGATGGATCATAAAAAGTATATGTTGTGTTTCCTGATGTATCAAAACCTGTAATGGCATTTGCTAAATTTACAGTACCACAACCTACTAAAGGTGTACCAATTACTACTAAAGGTGTAACTGTTGGAAAATTAACCACTACTTGTTTTAAAGTATTGATGTCATTATCACAAGTTGCACTGTTTGAAACAGAAACATAATAATTATAAGGAGCTCCCGCAGCATTTAAACCTGCGATTGCTAATGCTCCGGTTGTTGGATCTTTTGTAAAAGTTACTCCCGGCTGCGCTGCAACAGAAGTTCCTGTTATAATTTCCTGTGTTTTATTTTGATCTGTATAATATCTAAATTGCGCTGCTGCCAAAGGCGATGTAGGAGATAATGTAACTTCTCCAGCACATGAAGCTTCCTGCGGACTTACTATCGTTACATCTGCAGCAGTTGCAAATGGCGCCACAGTAACCGTTACAGGTTGACGAACGCTATTAGTACAAGCTCCGTCACGTGTTGCTTCTATATAATAAGTTGTTGTTGCTGTTAAATTTGGTGTAGTATATGATGCTGTAGCTGAAAGCTGAGTTCCTGCACTTGGAGCATCATACCAGGTAAATGTTTCACCTGCTACTGTTGAACTAGCTGCTAAAGTTACCGGTTGTCCGCTACAAATTGAAGACGCAGCACCAGTAACTGTTGCAGGATTGAATCTGTAAGAAGCTCCGTAAATATCTAAACTTGTTAATAAAGTAGCCACGCCACCCAGTCTAACTTCAACAGCTGTAAAAGGTCCTGCTGCCACAAAACTAGCTTTTAAACGAGTAGATGATAATAATTGAACATCAATTAATGATCCAATATTAACCTGATCAGCATTTGGAGTTACTCCATTATAACTTCTTAAGCTAATATAAGAAAGAGCAGTTACATTTACAATTCCGGCTGGAATTCCTAATTCTACATCTATAATATCGCCCGCGTGTCCTGCCGTAGAAAATGTTAGCATTTGTTGTATGTAATCATTTACTAACCCAAGAGGAACTGAAAGATTTGCAGCTGTTGCAGAATTCGCATCAATAGAGTTTCCTTCATTTGCCGAACCACATAATAAACATCCCGTAAGTCCACCTCTTGAAGTTACCTGGGCATTTACCTGCAAACAAGTACTTACAGTGTTACTTATTATAACATTAATCGCCGTTCTGGTACTACTAATACAAGTTGAAGTTGTATTTCTGGCAGTTACATAATAAGTTTGATTTGCCGTTAAAACAGGAGTCGTATAAGTAGCTGTTCCTGTTCCGGCAGGTAATACTGTTCCTCCAGTTGGTACATTATACCAATCAAATGTAACGTTAGAATCCGGGCTTGATACTTGCAAAGTTGCAGTTTGCCCTGATTGAATAATTACACTGGACGAAGCCGCTATTGGTGTTGCCGGTAACGGATTAACCGTTACAGTAACCGAAGTACGGATGGCACTTGAACAACTTCCAATTCCGGCTTCAACATGATAAGTTGTGTTGGCAGTTAAATTCGGTGTTGTAAAAGAATTTCCTGTAAATAATAAGTTTCCGCCTGAAGCTGCATCATACCAAGTATATACAGTTCCTGCAACTGGAGTATCGACATTTAATACAGTCGTCTGACCGCTACAAATTGTTGTACCGCCTGCGGAAATAACCGGAGCAATCGGATTATCAATAGATATTAATACCGGAAAACGCTCACTATTAACACAGCCATTTCTTGCGATCTCTACATAATAAGTCGTTGGAACTGTTAAAGCTGGTGTTGTATAAGCAGCGGTACTAGCAAGTAATGAACCGCCAGTTGCTGCACTATACCAATTAATAGTTTCACCAACTGCGATATTCGCAACTAAGGTGGTTGTTTGCCCACTACAAATAGTTGTATTTCCTGTAATAGTTGGTGCTTTGTATCTGTAAGTTGCCTGATAAATATCTAAACTTGTTAAAACAGTTGCCAAACCTCCTAATCGAATTTCAACACGATCAAAATTAGCACCTGCAACTACACTGGCTCTAAAACGATCACCTGATAATAATTGTAAAGTTACCAGCGGATTCGTAACTGATATTCTGTCATTATTATAAGTTGCTCCATTATAAGTTGCCAAACTAACCGCTCCTAATAATTGAAGATCAGCAAGTCCGCCAGGCAATTCTAATTCTACATCAACAATATCGCCCGCTTTGCCAGGATTATTAAATTGTAAGGTCTGTTGAACCCATCCGTTAATTAAACCAACGGGAATCGTAAGTCTAGCTGCTGTTGCGCTATTTCCGTCAACAGAGTTATTAGGATTCGTACTGCTGCATAGCAAACATAAACCGTTTTGAAGTGTTTGCTGACTGCCGGCTTCTAAACATCCTCCTA
Organism: Flavobacterium sp. AC274; assembly: GCF_979258275.1. Classification (NCBI taxonomy): domain Bacteria; kingdom Pseudomonadati; phylum Bacteroidota; class Flavobacteriia; order Flavobacteriales; family Flavobacteriaceae; genus Flavobacterium; species Flavobacterium sp. AC274. Next base: position 4,107,663 of record NZ_OZ409852.1, read on the forward strand.
AAGCTGATGGTATAACTGTTACTGTTACAGGAACTCTTGTTGCACTTACGCAGTTTCCTGCCGCACTTTGAGCTTCAACATAAAAAGTTTTTGTTGCTGTTAAAACCGGAGTTGTATAAGTTGGAGTATTTATAGCCAGTGCCGTTCCGCCTGTTGCAACATCATACCAATTTAATGTAACTCCCGCCTGAGGAGTTGCCGCGGTTAATGTAGCATTTTGTCCAGATTGAATAGTAACACTTTGCGTTAAAACCGTTGGAAGAGCAGGAACAGCATTCGAAATTACATCTACCTGAGTTCTTGCAGGGCTCAAACAGCTTCCTATTGCAGCCTCAACATAAAAACTTGTAGTTCCCAAAGGAACAGTTGGAGAGTAAGTAATTCCTGAAGCTAAAGCCACACCTCCCGAACCTACATTATACCAATTGTAAGTCGTTCCCGGAATTGGGTTAACAACTGATAATGTAGTTTGTTGTGTTGCACCAGTCGAACAAATTGCCGTACCGGTTGTACTAATCGCAGGAGCAACAGGATTTGACACATTCACTACAACAGGTACACGTTCATTTCCTTCACAGCCCGCTGCTCTGGTAACACCAATATAATAAGTAGTATTAGCAGTTAAAACTGGCGTAGCATAAGAATTTGTAGTTGCCAAAGCTGTAGTCGAAGTTGGTGAGCTATACCATGCTACTGTAGTTCCGGCAGCCGGAGTAGCTGTTAATGTAGTTGAGCTTCCAGAGCAAATCGTTTGATTTAAACCTCCTGTTACTGCTGGAGGAGCAAATTCTAAACGAACATCATAAATTCTTAAATCAGTCAGCACGCTTACTAAGCCTCCTAACTGAATTTGAACCTGATTGGTATCACCTGTTAGCGTATATCTTAATACTCCAATAGTGTTTCCCGGTAATAATGCCAGATTCAGCAGCGGATTATTTATCGCTACTGCAGTTCCGGAATTTGTACCGTTCAATTTAGGCTGAATTGTACCTGTAGATAATAAGGACAGATTAAGCAAACCTGCACCACTACCAACATACAAAACAATTTGATCGCCTGCCCTTGCTGTTTGATTGAGAACCAAAGTTTCCTGAGCAGAACACAATACTCCGACGACTGTACTCAGAGTTGTAAATGTCGTTAAGCCTGCGTCGTTATCGTAGGCCGCTGTAGGGTTAGTTACACTTGTACCAAGGCAGATCCCGGAAACACTATTAGTGTTGGATATTGGTCTGCAAAAGGTTTGTCCAAATGCATTATTACATAGAAGTAATAAAAAAAACAGCCCTAACAATCTCTTCTGAAAGAGGAGATTACAAAAAGTAAAGAATTTTTTCATAATTTGGAAGATTAGAAAATGGACAATAAAATACCTGTTGCGATAGGCACGTATGCCTAAGCAATTATAAAAAACGTTAATAATCAATTGATTAAATCAAATTTTAAAACCTTACCTAACTAAAATTTTAAATTAGATTTTGTAAAAAATTGTATTGCGTATATCAAAATACACTAAAGAGAATTTTTATCCACAACGAATAATGTTAAGCCTACATCTTTCGCGTAGGCATCTGTAGAGTTCGTTACACTTGAACCAATGCATACACCAGAAATACTATTCGTATTTGATGCTGGTTTACAAAAGGTCGGCTCAAATGCATTATTACATAGAAGTAATAAAAAAAGTAGTCCTAACAATCTCTTCTGGAAGATGAGATTACAAAAAGTAAAGAATTTTTTCATAATTTGGAAGATTAGAAAATGGACAATAAAACACCTGTTGCGATAGGCACGTATGCCTAAGCAATCATAAAAAAATTAATAATCAACTAGTTAAACCGAAATTTAAAACCTTACCTAACTAAAATTTTAAATTAGATTTTATAAAAATTATATTGTTTAGTATATATCAAAATATACTAAAGAGCACTTTTTATCCCAAACGAATAAAAGATGTCTCAAAACTTTAGGAAATATTGATCTGAATCAATCTTCCAAACGGAGTGATTTGTACCTGAACTAATTTTCATAAAGAAAACTATAGGTTAAGTAATGCGGGGGAGTTTAATAATATAGAGTATGATCCAATATTATAGAAAGTTGATTAGGCGATCTACAATTTGTTTATTTAGAATTTAGGTTCTAAAATTGAATCATGATTTTTTTATGCAAAAACACATTGAATTTAAAATGAAACGCAACAATGCTGTTCATTAACAAATCCTCTACTGGGGTTTGGAAATAAAAAGCTATTATTATGTTTAAATTTATAAAACAAATTTGCCAATGAATTAAAAATAGATTTTGGAGTAAATTGAATTTTACCCAAAAGAGAAATAAATAAAAACAGAAGAATAAGAATACCTAATGCAAACTTGATAAAAAGAGTAAATTTCAATTCCATAAGTAAATGAATTAAGTTTATATTAAATCTTCAGCTTTTAATCAACCTCAAAAACAATAATTAAGTTCATTTTTTTTAACCAATTCAATTATGCCTTTGCTGTTTGTTTTTTATTTCAAAAAGTACAAACCCATTTTGTTTAACTTTTTTCCTTTACTAAAATTAAGAAAAACCTAAATATAAAACAAGTACAAAACTCTTATCTTTTTTAAATTACTAAAATTCAAAAAAACAAAAAAGATATAAATCTCAATAAAATCAAGGCATTAAATCAAAAAAAGGACTGTTATAGAAATCATAAATAAAACCATATTTTTTCGTAAAAATACAAAAATGTAAGTTTATGATTACTTTTTTAATTTGGTAACATGTTTAAAATCAACATAAATACAAAAAATTGAAAAGTAAAACCTACAATAACAAGTGTAGAGATGACATTTTTAAACAATTCGAAAAAAACAGGTAAAAATACGGGGTAAAAAAAACAAAAAAGTTTAAACAAAAGTTAAACAACCTAAAAAAGGTAAATATTTTAACATCAACCATTTACCTTTTTTAATTTTAACTACAACGATTACGATTCAATAATCGTGTTAATTTGTTTAAAAAGTTGTCCGTCACTTAAAAAAGCCCCTTGCTGAATTAATTCAAATATTGAGGCATTTCTATCTTCAGTAAAAACTTTCTTACCTACTTTCATTTCAATTGTTTCAGTAAACATATTATCGCTCAGCCATTGCAACCCTTCTTTTGTTAAAAAATCAGTATCCGGAACTAATGATTTCAATACTATTGATTGAACATGAGTTTCAAAACATTGAAACAAAAAGATGTGATTTTTAGAAAAATGCTCTAAAAATTCAGCTCTCGACAAAACACCTTCCCAAATTAAATCAGAAAAAACATCCAGCTCCTGTTCTGCCACTTCCGGCTTATTTTCTTTAATAGAATCCCACTCAGCTTTATCAATTGCCTGAGTTGCTAAAAAACTAGCAAATTCTGCGTGCAATTCATCAAATTGCTCTTTTGTTAATCTTGCGTATTTCATTTATTTTTTCTTTGATTTAAACGCTTTAAAAAAGCTTAAATAGATTATAACTAATTTTAATCCATAAAAAAAGCCCTCACAAATGCGAGGGCAAATTTATAACTTTTTTTACTTACTAGAAGATATATCTGATACCAAATTGAGCCTGCCATCTGGATGTTAAGCTGGCATCATAACTAAACGTTTTGGTTTGCGTATTATTAAAGGTATAAGTTGGTGTGTTTCCCGCAACTGTAACACCAATTGGCTGAACACTCGTAGGAACCTGAACAACTCCCCAATCAGAATTAAGTAAATTACCAAAATTCAAAATATCAATACTAAACTGGATCGTGTTCGTTTTTTCGGATGCAGATGAAACCCTGAAATTATAATCCTGTAATAATTTAATATCACATCTTCCTCTCCATGGAGATATTGCCCCATAGCGCTCTGCATATTGTCCTCTTCTGTCTCTCATATATTTATCCTGAGAAATAAACTTATCAAAAGCTTCTCCTTGTCCTGGAGCGCTAAAATTCATCGTTGCAATTTCTGTAGTTGTAGGGATATAAATTAAATCATTAACACTTGAACCATCTCCGTTAATATCTCCTCCATAGGTATAATTAAAACGTCCGCCCTGAGCATATTCCAGAAAAGTTGAAACTGTTGTAGCCCATTTATCTTTTCCGTATTTCCATTTTTTAGATGCAACCCCTATAAAACGATGATTATCTCCATATTTAGAATTCGAAAGCGCTGCAGTATTTACATTTCCTAATGCAGGATTAAAAGAAAAAGCATCTCCCGTAATTTCAGCTTCAATAGAGTTTACATCTTTAGATTTTAAATAATTATAAGCTACACTTGCATACAGACCGTTTTCAAAAGTTTTTTGCAATTTAACAGAAGCATTAAAAGCACTTCCTTTATCAGAATTTGTCATTACATAAGCATTGTTTGCTCCTTTATCTGCAGCAACATAAATGGCTCTGTTGTCAACACCAGCTAAAGTTCCGGTTGGCGGTTTTAAGCCCCAGTTTTGAACCTGAACCGCATTTATATCCTTATTATAAGATAAATCAACTGTTACAATATAATTACTTTCAAATCTGTGATCAAATCCTAAACTACTTCTCCAGACTTGTGGCCATTTATAATCCGGATCCATAATTTGAAAGAAACTGTCATCGGCACCACTAACCTGGTTTCCTAACCAAACAAACGGAATTCTTCCTGTAAAAATCCCAGATCCTCCACGAAGTTGAGAAGTAGCATCGCCTTTTACATCCCAGTTAAATCCAATTCTAGGCGACCAAAGAATTCTATCACTTGGTAAATCTGTAGAAATCAATTTAACAGCCTGACCTGTCTGCGGATTATAATAATCAATACTATTATCTCTTCTAGAACCTCCATTATCAGTATCTATATATTTCTGAATCAAATCTGCTGTATTAAAATACAACGGTTTATCAATTCTTAAACCTACAGACAATTTAAAATCATCACTTACACTAATATCATCCTGTGCATAAAAGGCCAATTGTCCTACATTTAATTCCGCCAGTTTCCATCCACCATCAGTACCTACTTCAAAGTTACTTTTGGTATTAAAAACATCCTGAGCATATTGAAGGTTTTGCGCTATGATACTGGTTGCATAAGGCTGAGCAGCATCATTTAAGAAATCTTGTGTTGTGAAATAGGGAGTGAAAAAAGTTCCCGCATAACCATTCGGATTTCCAAAGTTATCGTAACCACCCAGATTAAATGAATTTTTAAATCCGAATTTTTCAAAAGAAGTTCCAAAAGTAAAAGCATGTTTTCCAACTGTATAAGTCAAATTATCGGTGATTTGAATTACTTTTTGATCTAAAGTATTGTTGATCGAAAATGGTTCATGACCAGCAATAATATAATTAGAACCCGCTCCATCCTGAATATTAATTACAGGAGCCGGAACAGAGAACGGAACTCTGTAGTCATTAAAATGCGAATATCCTGCCTGAAACTTATTCGAAACTTTCTCACTGAATTTTGAGTTTAATTCAACTAAAAAAGAACTTAAGTTATTATTAATTTGATATCCGGAATTTTGAAATTGTAAAATTGAAGCATTCGGTCCTCTAAAACCAAGAGCTGTTGGATGCGCAGGTTTATCTTTTGAAGCATCAAGGAAATTATAAATAACCGCCAATTTATGATTATCGCTGATATTCCAGTCGACTTTAATAATTCCTTTATTTGAGTTTGATTCATGAATAAAACCCTGATAAGCTCCTGTATTATATCCCAAACCTGCCAAAGCATTAGAAACCGCAATTAAATCAGATTCCAAAACTCTTGATTCGTTAATTCCTGTAACACCATCATTATTATTCGCAACGAAATTTGAACCTAAATCGCTTCTTTTATCAATTTCAAAATTTCCGAAAATGAATAATTTATCTTTAATAATAGGAGCTCCTAAACTAAAACCTGCCTGAGTTTGTTCTAATGTTGGCACAAATATTTTTTCTCCTTTAATTTTATCGCCGGTCAGATCCTGATTTCTGTAAAAAGCATATGCAGTACCATGAAACTCATTTGTTCCGGATTTTGTAACTGCATTTACAGAAGCTCCAGTAAATCCGGATAAAGTAACATCATAAGGAGCGGTTGCCACCTGAATTTGTTCGATCGCATCTAATGAAATAGGCTGAGCGCCCGTTTGCCCTCCGGGAGTTGCAGCATCCAAACCAAACGGATTATTAAATACCGCACCATTTAAAGAGTAATTATTATACTGATCATTTCTTCCTCCAAAAGATCCGCCGCTAGCAGTTGGCTCCAAACGTGTAAAATCTTCTGCAGATCTTGAAATGGTTGGTAGTGCCGTTAATTCTCTTCTGCCAATTGTAGTTTCGGCACCTGTTTTTCCGCTTTTAAAAACCTTGTCTTTAGCAACAACCTTTACTTCTTCCAGCGCCTGGCTCGCATCTGCAAGCAGAACATCTATATTAAATGGTTTTCCTAAATCAAGATAGATATCATTATATTCCTGATCTTGAAAGCCCACAAAAGTTACAACAATTTTGTAAGGTCCTCCAATTCTCATATTCAAAATATTAAACCTTCCATCTTCATTTGAAACGGCAGAATATTTACCCCCAGTCGGAGTATGAATGGCTAATATACTAGCACCAGGCAATAGTTCGTTGGTTGAACTTTTTACAATACCCTTAATACTCGAAGTTGTTGTTTGTCCCGTGACCGCGGTTAAGGCCAGCAAACATAACAATAATGCAAAGATTTTTTTCATTTTCTTAGTTTTGAGTGAGTTATTTCCCTCAAAATTAGACAAAAAAAGCCACTCGTTAGAGTGGCTTTTATATTTTATTAACAAGAAGTTAACAAAATGTTATTTTTCAGCGATAATCTCGTATGGTAAATCAACGATAACATCTCTGTGTAAACGGATGCTAGCAGAATATTTTCCTGTACGTTTTACGATACCACTAGTGATGAATTTTCTATCAATAGCATTACCTGATTTCTCTAAAGCTTCAGCAATATCGATGTTTGTGATAGAACCAAAAAGTTTCTCTCCACCAGCTTTTGCAGTAAGTTTAATTTCAAGAGCTTTTAAAGTTTCAGCTAATGCTTTTGCATCAGCAACAACTTTAGCTTCTTTGTGTGCTCTTTGTTTTAGGTTTTCAGCTAAAACTTTCTTTGCAGAAGGTGTAGCTAAATGCGCGAATCCTTGAGGAATTAAAAAGTTACGACCGTAACCAGCTTTAACTGATACTACATCATCTTTAAATCCTAAGTTTTGTACGTCTTGTTTTAAAATAAGTTCCATGTTGTTGTCCTTATATTTTAGAAGTTAGGTTCTGCATAACAGAAACCAGCGACTAGAGTTTTTAATTATTTTAATAAATCGGCCACGTATGGCATTAAAGCTAAGTGACGAGCTCTTTTTACAGCTACAGAAACTTTTCTTTGGTATTTTAATGAAGTTCCAGTTAAACGACGAGGAAGAATTTTTCCTTGCTCATTAACGAATTTCAATAAGAAATCAGCATCTTTATAATCGATATATTTGATTCCTGATTTTTTGAAACGACAATACTTTTTAGTTTTGTTAGTTTCAATGTTTAAAGGCGTTAAATATCTGATATCTCCGTCTTTTTTTCCTTTTGCAGATTGCTCTATTGTAGACATAATAATTAAGCTTTAGTAGATTTTAATTTGGCTCTTCTTCTTTCAGCCCATGAAATAGCATGTTTGTCTAAACTTACAGTTAAGAAACGCATAACTCTTTCGTCACGTCTAAATTCAGTTTCAAAAGCAATTAGAACTTCTCCAGCTACTTTGAATTCGAATAAGTGATAAAAACCACTTTTTTTGTTTTGGATTTCGTAAGCCATTTTTTTCAGACCCCAATCCTCTTTTGACACCATTTCAGCTCCTCTACTAGTAAGAAATTCTTCAAATTTCGTTACTGTTTCCTTCACCTGAACTTCAGATAAAACGGGATTTAAAATGAAAACAGTTTCATAATGATTCATAAATACAATATTTATTTGTTAAAATTGGGTGCAAAAGTAATCATTATATTTAAATAAACAACTCTTTTTTACGTTTATTCGATGTAAAGTAAAAAATAAAGATCTACTTTAGTTTTTTTCCTAAAAAAATTAATATATTTACTACTGCTATCCTGATTTATATAAATTTAAATGTTATGAAACTAAATTGTGTTGTTGTAGATGATAGTTCTATACAGAGGACAATTATTGCTAAATTAGTCAATAATCACCCAGGCTTGCATTTAATTGGTGACTTTTCGAACGCAATCGAGGCGAAAAGCTGTATCTCCTTAAATAATATAGACTTAATATTTCTTGATATAGAAATGCCGGTTATAAATGGCTTTGATTTTCTGGACGGATTAAAAACTAAACCACAAATTATATTTATAACTTCTAAAGCAGAATATGCTCTAAAAGCTTTTGATTATGATGCCACCGATTATCTGCAAAAACCTATTGCAGTAGACCGATTCAATGCTTCTGTAAAAAGAGCAATTGATATGCATCTACTTAAAAAAGAGGTAAAAGAAGAAGAAGGCGAACATATTTTTATCAAAAGCAATCTAAAAAAACTTAAAATTTTTACAGCCAAAATCAAATGGATTGAAGCTTTTGGAGATTACGTAAGAGTTGTTACCGAAGATGATAGTAATTTGGTTCTTTCAACAATGAAATCTTTTGAAAACGACCTGTCTAAAGATAAATTTATCCGGGTACACAAGTCTTATATCATTAATATTGATAAAGTAGAACGTTTCAACAGCAAATTTGCCGAAATTGGAATTACCAAAATTCCATTAAGCCGAAACAAAAAAGAAGATTTGGTAAAAGCACTCTCCACATCTTCTTAATCAATAAAAATCGACGTTTACAGTAACTTTTATAGCTCTGTATTGAGCAACCGCCTCAAAACTATTCAACATCTTCTGAATAGTTTTTTTTGTGTTCCCTAAATGTAGTTCCTGCGGAATCTTAATTAATATCGTCCTGATATATTCATTTCTGATTCTGCTAATTGCAGGTTCTTCCGGTCCCAAAACGGGCATACTTAGATTTTGACTCAAAACCTGATACAACCACATAGAACCTTCCTTTAATTTATCAAAATCCCGATGTTTTAAAGTTAACTTTATAATTCTGAAATAAGGAGGATACCTATAGATCAGACGATCATACAATTGTTCCTTATACATACCTGCATAATTATGCGTAGTAACCTGCTGTATTGTATTATGATTTGGATTATAAGTCTGAATCACGACTTTACCCTGTTTTTCTGATCTTCCTGCTCTCCCCGCAACTTGTGTCATCATTTGAAAACTGCGTTCAAAAGCTCTAAAATCAGGATGATGCAGCATATTATCGGCATTCATGATACCCACCAAACTTACGTTATCAAAGTCTAAACCTTTAGCCAGCATTTGCGTCCCTACCAAAATATCTATTTCGCGGCCTTTAAAGGAATCAATAATTTTTTCAAAACCATATTTGCCCCGCGTTGTATCCTGATCCATTCTTCCGGTTTTAGCATTCGGAAAAAGAGAAATTAACTCCTGTTCAATTTGTTCTGTTCCAAAACCTTTCGTTGTCAAATCTATACTCGAACAACTATGGCAATGCGTTGGTTTTGCAATCGAATAACCGCAATAATGGCAACGCAATTGATTTTTATTTTTATGAAAAGTCAAACTCACATCACACTGCTGACAATGTGGAACATGCCCACAAGTCATACATTCAATAATAGGTGAATATCCTCTTCTGTTTTGAAATAAAATTACCTGTTCACCCAATGACAAAGCTTCGGCTATTTCTTCGATTAAAAGATCGCTAAAATGCCCAGTCATCTTTTTTCTAAAGTGTTTGTCTTTTAAATCTACCAAAACAACTTCGGGCATTCGAACATTGTTATAACGTTCTGTAAGCGTTACCAAACCATATTTTGCAGTTTGCGTATTAAAATAGGTTTCAATACTTGGCGTTGCAGACCCCAAAAGAACTTTTGCCTGATGAAAATTAGCCAAAACAATTGCTGCATCCCGCGCATGATAACGAGGCGCCGGATCTGTTTGCTTAAAAGTCTGCTCATGCTCTTCATCTACAATCAATAAACCCAAATCAGTAAAAGGCAAAAACAAAGCCGATCTTGCTCCTATTACAATTTGTGCTTTTTCAGAATTTTCGAGTGTTTGTTTCCAAACTTCTACCCTTTCGTTATTGCTGTATTTTGAATGAAAAACCGCCACTTTGTCTCCAAAATGAAGTCTAAGACGAGAAACTAATTGAGTCGTAAGCGCAATTTCAGGCAGTAAATACAAAACCTGTCTGCCCGTTTCTAGATATTCTTCAATTAATTTGATGTAAATTTCTGTTTTACCGCTTGATGTTACACCATGAAGCAGACAAACTTCTTTTTCCAGAAAATTATCTTTAATTGCTGTAAAAGCACCTTCTTGGGCATCGCTTAATTGCAACTGTTTTTCTGAAGCTTTTCCATCAAAAGAAATCCTGTCGTGTTGCAGAAAATACTCTTCAAAAATTTCTTTTTCAATTAACGCTTTTATTACTGCAGAAGTAGATTTCGAAATCTCAACCAGTTTCTTTACTGTTATTGGTTTCTTCTCTGAAGCACGTAATTGAAAAAAGCCAAAACAATTTCTTTTTGCTTATTGGCGCTTTTTAATATTTCAAGCAATTGTCCCAAACCTTCATCAGATTCGTATTTACTATGCAATTTTACATAGCGAATCAATTTTGGTTTGTAACTTTCTTTTATTTCTTCTTCTAAAACAATAATATCCCTGGCCATCATTTTTTGAAGAACCGGCAAAATATTTTTCTTATTTAAAATTGAAATAATCTCCTGAACTTTTAAGGAACTCTGTTGCTGCAAGGCTTCATAAACCAAAAATTCTTCGTCAGAAAGTTCGTTTTGATTTACAACAACATCTGTTTTATGCGAAATAATTGTTTCACTTTCCAGCAATAATCCACTTGGGAAAGCACCGCGATACACATCGCCAATGCCGCACATATAATAATTCGCCACCCAAAGCCAGTGTTTAATCTGAATTTCGGTTGCAATAGGTTTTTCGTCTAAAATTTGATGAATTTCTTTGGCATCATATAAAGTCGGAGCATTTTCATGAATATCAATTACCAATGCCGTATAGATTTTACTTTTACCAAAAGGCACCGCGACTCTTATTCCTTTTTTAATGAAATGAAATTCAGCCTCAGAAATACGATATGTAAAGGTTTTGGCTAGAGAAAGTGGTAGAACGACTTCGACAAAAAACATGTAGATATTTATGGAATTAAAAATTATTTTTTAGCCGAAGATTTCTGAGCAAGATACTCATCAACCAATTTCAAAGTATGATTCAGCGATTCTGTATTTGTCCAGTCTTCATGACCCGGAATAATATAGATTGGATTTTTAAATTTCGTCTTTACTTTTTCGATTGATTTTTTCCATTCTTTGACATCAGAATCAGCCAGATAACCCAAATCTTTTGCATCTGCACTTTTTATAAAACAAGCTCCGTAAAGTACTTTTTCTTTATCAAACCAAACCACGATATTATCTGGTGCGTGACCTTTTCCCGGATAATATACCTCAAAAGTATGCTGGCCAACAGTAAATATAGTATCATTAGGAACTATAAATTCAGCTCTTTTCTCGTTATTCTTTTTAAGAATATTATCAGTTAATTTACCTGAATAAGTCTTTACTCCTTTTTGCCTGTAAAAGTCTAAACCTCCCGCTCTGTCATCATGAGAATGTGTTGCAAAACACATAATTACTTCTTTATTATGCTTTGCCTTAATAGTGTCTAACAAAGGTTGAAATTGCGATTTATCCCATGGTGCATCAAACAGCACAACTCCTTTATCTGTAACAAGATACATTGCGTTCGCAGAAATCATAGTTCCGTTATAATCATGAAAGGTCCTATAAACATAAAAGTCACCTGTAAGATGACTTATTTGTAATGGTGAATTCTTAGATTGTCCAAAACTGTTTGACAGCGCAACTAAGAATAAAATTATTGATGCTAATTTTCGCATTTTAATTATAAAATTAATTTTTTACTCTCGTCCAGTATTGGGTTCTTCCCATGATAGAAATCCCAACATAACCGCGAAGTTTTAGTTTATCGGCAGATTCAAGTTCAATATAACATTTGTATTTTTTTCCGTTTGTAGGATCCAGAATTGTTCCTCCGCTATATTCAGAACCATCTTTTTTAAGTCCGTTAATGATCACCATTCCTAAAATAGGTTTGTTTTTATCTGCACCTTCACATTTGACACATATATCTTTTTTATGATCGGCACGAAGTATATCTGCTACTTTACCATAAATTTTTCCAGATTTTTCATAAATCTCTACTACTGACTTAGCTTCTCCAGTCGCATCATCAATTGTTTTCCATTTTCCAATGACACTTTGGCCTTGAATTGTGCCTAAGGTTAGAAAACACAATCCAATTGTTAACATCCAATTTTTCATACTATTTATTTTTTTTGTTTTAATTTTCTGATAGTAGCATTCAATTCAAACCCTAAAAGCAGAATCATACAGTTTATCCAAATATAAAACATTAGAATTAATAATGTGCCAATAGAACCATAAAGTTCGTTGTATTTTGAGAATTTTATAACCCAAATCCCAAAAAAGAACGAAGATATAACAATTAAGACCGTTGTAAAAACTGACCCAATACTAATAAAAGGCACTTTATTGTATTGTCTTGTACCGTAACGTAATAATATTGAAGACGTTACCAAAATCATTACCAAAACAAACGCATATCGCCCTAAAATAATCAGCGGAATGTTATCACTTAACACATCCTGAATAATTGTTTTTTGAATAAAGACCTCAAAAACAACAATTGTAGCCACGGTTACAAATAATATAATGGTCATTACAAGTGAAATCGCCAAAGCCACTAAATATTGACTAAAAAAACCGCGTTTATCAAAAACATGTTTGGACGATTCAAAACCACTTAAAATTCCGTTTACACCATTTGCCATTAAAAAAATAGAAAGTAAAAATCCTGACGATAATAAACCAGAGTGACTATTATTTAAAATATCACTGATAATTTTATTAATAGCATCGTAGGTATTTGGCGGAACACTTTGCTGCACAAATAACAAAAAATCTGCCTGAAAATTATCAATTGGAATAAATGGAATTAAGTTCAAAATAAACAGTGCAAAAGGAAATAACGCCATAAAAAAGCTAAACGAAACGGCACTCGCATGATACGAAAATGCACCCTCAAGAATACCTAAAGTATACATTTCGAGCAAATCGTATAAAGAAAAGCCTTCTAACCACGGTAATTTTATCTGCTTTAAAAGCCTTACTACAGAACGCAATACAGGAACTTTTTCAATCCGGGCTTCTATCTCTTGGGACATATTTATGATTTTAATTTTAGAGTTCAGGTTTTAGATTGCAAACCTCACTCATAACTTATAATTCAAAACTCATAACTTCATTAGAAAGCTTTAAGACTCAAATCCATGTTGTAAACAGAATGTGTTAATGCTCCGGACGATATATAATTTACACCGCATAAAGCATATTCACGAATTGTTTTTTCATTGATATTTCCTGAAGATTCTGTTTGGCATTTATTACCAATTAAACTTACAGCTGTTTTAGTATCTTCATAATTAAAATTGTCAATTAGAATTCTATGAACACCGTCGCTTAATAAAATCTCACGAATTTCGTCTAAATTTCTAGCTTCAACGATAATTTTCAGATCTAAATTATTGGTCTTCAAATATTCTTTTGTTTTCTTAATTGCAAGCGTAATTCCGCCTGCAAAATCAATATGATTGTCTTTTAGCATTATCATATCATAAAGCGCAAAACGGTGGTTTTCTCCGCCTCCAATTTTTACTGCCCATTTTTCTGCAACCCTAAAATTTGGTGTCGTTTTTCGGGTATCTAATATTTTTGCGCCGGTACCTTCTAAAAGTTTTGCGTACTGACTTGTTTTTGTGGCAATTGCAGACATACGCTGCATGGTATTCAAAACAACTCTTTCAGCTTTTAAAATCGATTGCGAACTTCCCGAAACTTCAAAAACCACATCACCATATTCCACATGCGTTCCATCTTCAATAAAAGTCTTCACTTTTAATTTTGGATCTACAAATTCAAAAATCATTTTAGCAATTGCAACACCGGCAATAATTCCCTGATCTTTTACTAATAATTTAGCCTGACCATGTGCCGTTTCAGGAATACAGGCCAATGAGCTATAATCTCCTGTACCAACATCTTCGCGAATTGCGTTGCTAATTAATAATTGTAATTCCGTTTGAAATTGTATATCGCTAATCATTTTTTATTAATTTTTTATAAGATGCTAAAGTAGAACATATTTTGTGGATTTGAAAATTTAGACTCTTCGAAAAAAAATTAACACAATAAATACTTCTTTTTTCCACCATTAGGATATTGAGTTTCATTAAGGATAAAGCTTAATTTTTCTTAATCTTTTAATGGTTCAAAAAATAAAAACTTAATGTTTCAAAACAAAAAACATTAAATATCTTTGAAGTTCATTCAAACAAAATCATGGGATTAATAAAAGATATTTACTCCGTTACTTTTTACGAAAAATTTGGTCAGGCCGTTGCCGAAGTACATTCAACATTCGATAAACAAAAATTCATCGAAGCCATTTACGAAAACAATTTTGCCCAAAAGGAATGGAAAGAACGCATGAAACATACTACAGTTGTTTTGCATCAATTCATGCCTCAAAATTTCCCTGAAGCGGTTTCTCTAATTGATAAAATCATCGAAAATTTAAAGAAAAATAATTTTACCGACGGAAATCTGGCGTTCATCTTTTTTGCTGATTATATAGAAACTTACGGTTTAGACGACTTTAAAACTTCGGCAAAAGCCTTAGTATCTATCACACAATTTATAAGCTGCGAATTTGCCGTTCGCCCTTTTATTTTAAAATATCAGGAAAAAATGATAGACGAAATGGTAAAATGGTCATTTCATAAAAATCATCATGTGCGACGTTTGGCAAGTGAAGGAAGCCGTCCAAGATTACCGTGGGCAATGGCGATTCCGTTTCTGAAAAAAGACCCTGCTTCTATTCTGCCAATTTTAGAAAATCTTAAAAATGATCCGTCAGAATATGTACGCCGAAGTGTTGCCAATAACTTAAATGATATTGTAAAAGATAATCCTGAAATTGTATTAGAAATTGCTAAGAAATGGCGCGGTTTAAGCAAAGAAACCGACGCGATTATCAAACACGGCTGCAGAACTTTATTAAAACAAGGTCATCCTGAAATTCTGAGCCATTATGGTTTAGAAAGCACAAATATTGAACTTTCTAACTTTGAAATCAAAACGCCAATTGTGAAAGTTGGAGATTATCTGCAGTTTCAATTTCACTTAAATAATAAAAATAACGAGGCCAAAACAATTCGTTTGGAATACGCCGTTCATTACAAAAAATCAAAAGGACATTTGGCAAAAAAAGTCTTTAAAATCAGTGAGAAAATTTATCAGCCCAATCAATTAACCAAAGTTGAGAGAAATCAATCTTTTAAACTGATTACAACGAGGGTTTTCCATACAGGAATGCATCAATTGTCTATTATTATTAACGGAACTGAAAGTGAAGCATTGGAGTTTGAATTAGTTGAATAATTTCAATTAGTCAATCTTACTCCAGCGGAGTATAATATTTATAGTAAACAATAACATTTTAGCAGAAAGCTCCAGCGGAGCGATATCAGACTACAGTTATTTCACCCCGATGGGGTTTTTAATGTAACTTTGTCATTTATTTTTTCTATAAACATTTCCTCTCTCCGAGACTTTCAAGGATAAATCAAAATTTAATAAACTCCTAAAAACTTAATAAATGATTTTCCTTACTTTTATAATTCAAAAACAAGTTTCTTAATCTAAATTAAGTTGCAGATTGTGACTACAACTGTAATTTTGCTTTCAACTAAAACAAATACCATGTCAAATATCAGTTTAATTATCGAAGAACGTTCTGCCAGTATTGGCAATTTTATGGTAGGCAGATTATTGCCGTTCCGTGAAAAAAGAGCCGTTGGGCCATTTGTATTTATCGATCATATGGGACCGGCACATTTAAGTGATCATGAAAATATGGATGTTCCTCCGCATCCGCACATTGGGCTTTCTACATTGACATTTTTGTTTGAAGGAAGTATTATGCACCGCGATAGTTTAGCAACAGAATTAGAAATAAAACCGGGCGCCGTAAACTGGATGACAGCCGGAAAAGGAATCGTACATTCTGAAAGAACACCGGAATATTTAAGACATTCGGATAAAATGCTTCACGGTTTACAAATTTGGGTTGCTTTGCCAAAAGAATTAGAACAAATGGATCCGAATTTTGCCCATATAGAAGCCGATGAGATTCCGAGTTGGGAAGAAGATGGCGTTTCATACAAATTAATTGCCGGAGAAGCCTTTGGAAAAAAATCGCCTGTTCCTGTTTATAGTCCGTTATATTTTATTGAAATTAAAAGTACAGAGGCTAAAAAAATAAATATTGGCAAAGATTTATTTGGCGAAAGCGGCTTGTATATTTTGGAAGGAAGCATTAAAAGCGGAGAACATGTCTATGAGCCAAAACAAATTTTAATTACAAGCGATAGCACTTTATGTGAGTTTGAATTAGCAGAAAATACTACTGTTTATATTTTTGGCGGAACACCATTTCCTGAAGAACATTTTATCTTTTGGAATTTTGTTTCTTCGGATAAAAACCTAATCGAAAAAGCCAAACAAGACTGGAGAGAACAAACTTTTCCAAAAGTTCCGGGCGAAACTGAATTTGTGCCTTTACCAGAACCTAAAATCAAATAATATGGATACTATATCTGCACAAATTGATACGCGTTTGTATCGAACGGAAGTAACATCTGCCAGTGGAAATATTTTAATTTCTGATGAACCTCAAATATTGGGCGGGAAGAACTTAGGCTTAAATCCAACAGAACTTTTGGCTGCCTCATTGGCTTCGTGCACCGTAATTACTTTGCGAATGTACATCAATCGTAAAGAATGGGATGTATCTGAAATAAATGTCAAAATTGATTTTGAAAGAGATTCTGATCGAAATGTATCTTTATTTACTCGAAAAATTGAAGTAATTGGCGAAGTCGACCAAACACAAAGACAAAGATTGGAAACAATAGCAAATAGTTGCCCAATTCATAAAACACTTACACATTCAATCGAAATTAAAACCACATTAATATAATTACCATGGAAATTCAACAAATTAACGATACAAGAAGAGGCTATTTTGAAGCTGTAGAAGACGGAAAAGAAGCCGGAAAAGTGACGTATACTTGGGCTGGAGATTCAAAATTTATCATCGATCATACGGAAGTAAGTGAAGAATTTAATGGAAAAGGCGTTGGTAAAAAACTTGTTATGGCCGCTGTAGAATATGCCCGAGCCAATAATTTAAAAATTATTCCGCTTTGTCCTTTTGCTAAAAGCGTTTTTGATAAGGTTGAGGAAATTCGTGATGTGTTGTTTTCTTAAGGTTCAAAGTTACAGAGGTACAAAGGTTCAGAGGTTTTTCTAACGAATATTATTGTAGAGACGCACAGCAGTGCGTCTTTCGCATTTTATAACGTCTTACATCTCATCTCGACGGAGGAGAGATCACACTCGAAACTCCGTAATCTAAATCACCAATCTTTGTCGAGCTACTAGTGTGATCTCTCCTCCGTCAAGATGACAAAAATGGCGCAAAGCTTAGTGAACTTTGCCAACTTTTCTACAAACACTCCACAATAAACTTTGTGAACTTTGCGAAAAAACTTTGTGATCTCTGCGGTTAAATTCGCAACCTTAAACCCGCATCCTAAATCAAATTTTTTAATCTCCTCCGAAACTCTTACATTTGCATGTAATTTAAACTTAGAGTATGTCAAGGATAATTACACTTTTCTTTTTTTCATAGCGCAAATCGGCTTTTCTCAATCGGCTGAAAATTATTTAGAAAAAATCAGAAATAACGAAGCTCTCTTAACAGCTTTTTTTCAGCAAATGCCTAAAGGCGGCGATTTACACCATCATTTTTCGGGATCAATTTATGCAGAACCTCTTTTGGAAAGAGCTATTGCAGAAGATTTTTATCTGAATATAGAAACGATGGCAGTTTCAAAAACAAAACCTGAAATTGGGAATTGGCACACTTTCTCCTCCCTTAAAAACGAAGGCAAACTGGCTTTTTACGAACAGCAAGTAATGCAAACCTGGTCGGTTAAAGATTATAATGGTTCTGTGCCTTCTGATGATCAGTTTTTTGACTCTTTTCAAAAATTTGAACCAACTATACAAGGTCATTTTGCCGAAGGAATGCTCGAATTAAAAAAACGCGCCCTTGCAGAAAATGTAAGTTATATCGAAACACAGTTATCAACGATTCCGTGCGATATGAATGTAGCTGATTTATCTGATTTTAATTCGAAATTGCGTCAGGCTTCATCTCAAAAAGATGAAAAAGCAGTTCTAAAACTTTTAGACGATTTGTATAAATCACTTCAGAAAAAAGACGCTAAAAAATATGCAACAGATTTCAATACTAATTTTATAGCAAAACTTCATAAAGACTTAAAAATTGATGATGAGCGTTTTACCATGCGTTATCAAAATTTTGTACTTCGTTTTATGGATCCTGTTGATTTATTTAAGAATCTGACGATTGCATTTATCTCTGCCAACGACAGCAAATTGGTTGCGGGCGTAAACATCGTTTCACCGGAACACGGTGAAAATTCTATGAAAGATTATTGGCTACATATGGTCATGTTTTAAATATTGCCACTCAAAATTTCCAGGCGTAAAATACACACTTCACGCGGGCGAATTAACTTTAGGTTTGGTTCTTCCAGAAGATTTAACCTGGCATATTAACGATGCGATTCATATTGCCGGAGCAAACAGAATTGGTCACGGAGTTGATATTGCATACGAAGCAAATTCATATGATTTATTACGTTACATGGCAAAAAACAATATTCCAATTGAGATTAATTTAGTTAGTAATGAGTTTATTTTGAAGGTAAAAGATAGCCGTCATCCGTTTACACTTTACAAAGAATTTAATGTACCAATTGTAATCAGTACCGATGATGCCGGAATTTTAAGAACCAATATGACGGAACAATATGTTTTATTAACAAAAAGATATCCTGATGTTTCATACGCGACTATAAAACAATACGTTTACAACAGTATTAATTACAGTTTTATTCAGGATGAAGCGGTTAAAAAGCAATTAATCAAAGATTTGGATAATAGATTTAAAACTTTTGAAGGGAAATTTTCTAAAAACTAAATTTATAATCTGAGTGTAAATTGCACGCAGATTTTAAACAGATCAAGCAGATTAACACAGATTTTTTATGACAAAATATCAAAAATAAAATCTGCTTAAATCTGCGTAAAAAAATATAATTATGATTCTAGAAGCCGCATTCCTTTTCGTAAAACCAGATTTAACAAATCAGTTTGAAATTGATTTTGCAAAAGCAAGTCAATACATTTCATCAATTGATGGCTATTTAGGTCATACTTTACAGAAATGTCTTGAAGTCGAAAATAAATATCTTTTATTGGTTGACTGGAATACACTCGAAAATCATACCGTAGGTTTTAGAACTTCTGAAGCTTATCTGGAATGGAAAAATATTTTGCATCATTATTATGAACCGTTTCCTATTGTAGAACATTTTGAAACCGTTTTTGAGAATAAAAAATAGCCCACTGATTATACTGATTATACTGATTGAACGGATTAACACAGATTATTTATTTTTAATTCGTACTCATTCGTGAATCCCGATAGCTATCGGGAGTGGCAAAAAACAAAATAGAAATATGAATATCAAACTTATAGCCATTGGCAAAACCGACAATAAATCGTTGCAGACTTTAATCGACGATTATACCAAGCGTTTGTCGTTTTATATCAAATTTGATTTGGAGATAATTCCGGATATTAAAAACGTAAAGAATTTATCTGAAAGTCAGCAAAAGGAAAAAGAAGGCGAATTGATTTTGTCCAAATTAACGCCGACAGATCAGTTGATTTTATTGGATGAAAACGGTAAAAACTTCTCCAGCGTTGGTTTTTCTGAAGAATTGCAAAAGAAAATGAATTCGGGAATCAAAACTTTGGTTTTTGTAATTGGTGGTCCTTACGGATTTTCCGATACGGTTTACAGCAAAGCACAAGGTAAAATTTCGCTTTCGTTAATGACGTTTTCGCATCAAATGGTTCGCTTGTTTTTTATCGAACAATTGTATCGCGGCTTTACGATTTTAAGAAATGAACCTTATCATCATCAATAGAAAAGCTTTGTTTTTTTTAGTTTCAGGTTTTATTTGTTTCAAGTTTAGAAGATGAATTCTACAGGAAGCTTATCAAGATTGTATGACACATATTTTTGCAGTAAAATTTTATGTTGGATATATTCTTCATAACTCATGTTCTTATCGAATAAAAATACGACATCCGGCACCCTTTCAAACTTTATACTATAAAAACGTTGTAATATTTCTGATATTTTTATTTCCTTATTTCCCATCAAAACTTGCTCTTTTCCTTTTCTAAAACGAAATACAAAATTTTCTTTATTTGGTTTTTCCATTTTATAATACACTTTCGTGAAAGGCAAAAAGGCTAAATTCTTTCCAACAGAATCTGCGTAGGAATAATAATTCTCGGCTTTTTCGTTTTTGTGTGCTTTTTCGCCACGCTTTTTTCCTGTAGTTTTATTACTTCCGGAATTACCAATCTTAACGGTAAACGTTTGTCAACATTGAAAATCCAGTTGGTTGAAATAATGCTGTTTTTTCGGTTTACTTCTGCAATTGTATCTTTTCCATCAATTTTAAAAAAGATGTAAATTGGTGAAAGATCTTCGACGTTTTTAACGATTGAAATATTTGATTTTGGAAGTAGAACGTCTTTTTTTCTTCGCAGGAAAAAAGTAAAAGAGTGATAATTAAACTAAAGTATTTCATATTATTTGTTTTTTTTAACACAAAGTATGTCATTTCGACGGAGGAGAAATCACATAAGTGAAGACATACAGTACGTCGCTCTCTGGATGTGATTTCTCCTCCGTCGAAATGACAAATCTACCGTTTAAATTCAACTTACAAACTCATTTTATTATACAAAGTCACACATTCCGTCGCCTCTTTTACATCGTGCACACGCAAAATTTTAGCTCCTTTTGTCAATGCAATGGTATTCAGAAACGTTGTTCCGTTTAAGGCTTCTTGCGCTGTACTACCAAGCGTTTTATAAATCATTGATTTTCTGGAAATTCCGACTAAAACTGGCAATTCTAATACATTAAAAAGTTCCATTTTCTGCATGACTTCATAATTTTGATCGGTTGTTTTGGCGAAACCAAAACCGGGATCTAAGATTAAATCATTAATTCCGAGACTTCTTGCTTTTTTTACTTTTTCAGAAAAATAGAAAAGTATTTCTTTTACAATGTCCTCATATTGCGTTAGACTCTGCATTGTTTGCGGGTTTCCACGCATGTGCATCATAATGTACGGAACATTATATTTTGCAATCATATCAAACATTTTATCGTCTAATTCGCCTGCCGCAATATCGTTTATAATTGCTGCACCGCTTTCTATACTTGCTTTTGCTACTTCGGCTCTAAAAGTATCGATTGATAATAAAGCTTCCGGAAAATGCTTTAAAATTAATTCAATGGCAGGAACAATTCGGTCAATTTCTTCCTGTTCGGTAACAAATTCGGCACTTGGTTTGCTTGAATAAGCGCCAATATCAATAAATGTTGCTCCCTCTGAAAGCATTTTATCTACTTGTGAGATTATTTCGTCTTCATTACTATATTTTCCACCGTCAAAAAAAGAATTTGGCGTTACATTCAAAATTCCCATTACTTTAGGAATCGACAAATCAATTAGTTGGCCTTTGCAGTTAATTAGCATCTCTTGTTATTTTTGTTTCAGGTTTCAAGTTTCAAGTTTCACAACTTTTGTTTCAAGTTATTTTTGTTTCAGGTTTCAAGTTACTCAGCTTGCGCAATCTACTTCAACCTGAAACTTTAAACTTGAAACTTTTTTCATAAACTCTTTAATTTTATCCTTATTTTTGAAGAAATTTTAGCAAATATACAGCAATAAATGAAGAATACTTCCCTTGAATTTGATAATGTAATTACGGTTTGCCGTACTTTATTTATCAATAAAATGAAAGATTATGGTAGTGCATGGCGCATTTTAAGATTGCCATCATTAACCGATCAGATATTCATAAAAGCACAAAGAATCAGAAGTTTACAGGAAAACGAAGTTCGTAAAGTTGATGAAGATGAAAAAGGAGAATTCATCGGGATCATTAATTATTCGATCATGGCCCTGATTCAGTTAGAATTAGGCGTTGTTGACCAACCTGATCTTAATGTAGAAAAAGCAACCGAATTATACGACGCTAAAGTTAAGTTAACCAAAGAGTTAATGGAAGCCAAAAATCACGATTACGGCGAAGCGTGGCGCGATATGCGAGTAAGTTCATTGACGGATTTGATTCTGCAAAAATTACTTCGCGTAAAGCAAATTGAAGATAATAAAGGCAAAACTTTAGTTTCTGAAGGCATCGACGCGAATTATCAGGATATGATTAATTATTCTGTTTTTGCTTTGATCCTAAATCCTATAAACAAATAAAATTCCAATTTTTAAATTCCAAAACCCAAGTTATAGAATTGGATTTTGGAATTTCTTTATTGAGATTTAAATTTTAATACTTTCCCCCATGAAAAACATCATTACTCAATTCTCCCGATTATTTGTCGGCGTATTATTTATCATTTCAGGATTAATTAAACTGAATGATCCGGTTGGCTTCTCTTATAAATTGGCAGAATATTTTAGTGAGCCGGTTTTCAATATGCCATTTTTAGAACCTTTGGCTTTAGGTTTGGCGATCTTTTTAGTGATTTTAGAAGTAGTTTTGGGCGTAATGTTATTGGTGGGTTACAAATCAAAACTTACCATTTGGGCTTTATTGCTTTTAATTGTTTTCTTCACATTCCTTACCTTCTACTCTGCTTATTTTGATGTAGTTAAAGATTGTGGATGTTTTGGAGATGCTTTACACTTAACTCCTTGGCAATCGTTTACAAAAGATATTGTTTTACTTTTCTTTATTCTGATTTTATTCATCAATAAAAAGCTGGTAAAACGTTTATTCTCAAAGACGGTTACCAATATTATTACGCTAATTGCTATCGTATTATGTGTTGTTATGGCTGTTTGGGTTTTAAACCATAATCCTATAAAAGATTTCCGTCCGTTTAAAGTAGGAAGCAACATCGAGAAAGGTATGGAAATTCCGGAAGGTGCACCAAAATCGGTAGTTGAAATGACTTTTATCTACAAAGTAAATGGTGTTGATAAAGAATTTACAGAAAAAGATCTAGCCAATATTCCGGAAGGTGCCACTTTTGTTGACAGAAAGGATAAAGTAATTACAGAAGGTTATGTTCCGCCAATTCATGATTTTTCGATGACAAAAGACGATTCTGATTATAAAGAAGAATTGCTGAAAGAACCAAAATTATTGATTTTTGTAACCTACGATTTGACTTTATCAAATCCTGAAGGAATGAAAAAGTTGGAAGATGTAAATAAAGAGGCAAAATCAAAAGGATACAAAGTTATCGCTATGACTGCTTCCGGAGCTGATGAAATTGCAAAAGCTAAAAAACAATATGGATTAAATGTCGATTTTTATTTCTGCGATGCTACAACTTTAAAAACAATCGAAAGAGCAAATCCTAGTATTGTGGTTTTAGAAAACGGAACTGTGATTCAGAAAGTTCATTATAATGATGTTGATGATTTGAAGTTATAAAATATTCAAATTAGAAAACATAAAAAAACGCCAATTCTATATAATTGAATTGGCGTTTTTTTGTGCAAATAATTAAGTAAGAAAAATAAATCACATAATTTGTTCTTTATATTTGTTAAAACTATTTCAAAAACAAATTTATTTATGAAACAATTACCAAGATTCTTTTTTACTTCTTTAATAATTATACTTTCCGGTTTTGTGGGTTTTAGCCAGGAAACCGCAAACAAAGACCAACGCTACATCTTCTTCTTTCATAATAAATTTGTCGAAGAAAACGATTTAAGTGTTGCCCATCCTGAATATGGAAAAGCAGAGTATAACGAGATTATAGATTCATTTAAAAAAGATAATTTTATTGTTATCAGCGAAAAAAGAAAGAAAAACACTAATGCATATGACTATGCTGAAAAAACAGTAAAACAAATTAAAAAACTTCTTAAAAAAGGTATTCCTCCAAATAAAATTACAGTAATCGGCACTTCAAAAGGTGGTTATATTGCAGAATATGTTTCTACTTTGTTAGCTAATCCAGATGTAAATTTTGTTTTTATTGGATGCTTTATGGACAGCGATATCGAACAAATTCCGGATATTAATTTCTGTGGAAATATACTGACCATTTATGAAGAATCAGATATTTATGGTGTTGATGCTACAAAACGAAAAGAAACTTCCAAACTAAAAATAAATCATTTCAAGCAAATCCAATTGCATACCAATCTAAAACACGGTTTTTTATATAAAGCTTTAGACGAATGGATTGTTCCAAGCAAGAAATGGGCAAATGGTAATTATGATTTGAATTAAATTCTAAAAATCATATTTAAAAGACTTCAGTAAATTCTAAATTAGAAAATTTTATTGAAGTCTTTTTTTTGCTTTAATCTGACGTTTTTTGGCTCAAAAAAATCCTTCTTTCATTAAAAATATCTTTTTTCTCATTTTCTTTAGAAAACATTTTCCGGAATATAATATAATTTCAAGTTTTTCAAGTGAACTATTACGATTTCAAAGCGCTTTTTTTAACCGAAATTTCCCGTTTTGTGATAAAATAAACGAGTCTTCAAATTTTGTTAATCTCCATTTGGCATTCGATTTGTTTGTTTAACTTTGTTCGGAACCTTAATTTATGAAATTGCTCTGATTTGAATTTGCAGATTCATTTCCTGAAAAGCAATTTAAAGTACATTACAAATATTATTTTAATATGAAACAAATAGCGCTAATTGTTATTGCATTTATTACTTTTTCATGTTCACAAGCTCAGAAAACAAGTTTTTCAAAAGAAGCTTTGTCTGAAAAATTATTAACCCTTGATGGAGGTCAGACTTCTTTCAAGAACATTCTTAAAAAATACAAAGGAAAAACTTTGGTTATCGAAGTTTGGGCTTCCTGGTGTGGTGATTGCGTAAAAGCAATGCCTAAATTAAAAGAGCTTCAGTCGAATAATCCTGATGTTTCTTACTTATTCCTTTCGGCAGATAAAACGGCTGACAAATGGAAAGCCGGAATTGAAAAACACGAATTAAAAGGCGATCATTTTATGATGAACGACGGTATGAAAGGTGTTTTTGGAAAAGCAATTGATCTTGATTGGATTCCTAGATACATTGTCGTTGACAAAACTGGTAAAATTGTATTATACCGCGCCATAGAAACTGATTTTGATAAAATCAATGAAACTTTAAAAGGTTTAAAATAAAATTTGAATGGTAATGACAATTTCAAAATTCAATGTCAATGCTGGATTCAATTTAATACAAGAATAAAAAACAAAAAAAGAATAATAAAAACTACCAAAATGAGAAAAAAGATTGTTGCAGGAAACTGGAAAATGCATAAAAACGCAGGACAAACTGAAGAATTATTAAGTGAATTAATTACAAAAATACCAGCACAAACAACTGCGCAAGTAATTGTTGCCCCAACATTTGTAAATTTACAAGCAGCTGCTGCTAAAGTAAAAAATACAACTATTGGTGTTGCTGCACAAAACGTTCACCAAGCGGAAGGCGGAGCTTTTACAGGAGAAATTTCTGCAGACATGCTAACTAGTATTGGTGTAAATACAGTAATTCTTGGTCACTCTGAGCGTCGTGCTATTTTTCACGAAACAGATGCATTGATCGCAAGCAAAGTTGATACAGCTTTGAAACATGATATGACTGTAATTTTCTGT
This sequence comes from Flavobacterium sp. AC274, assembly GCF_979258275.1. Classification (NCBI taxonomy): domain Bacteria; kingdom Pseudomonadati; phylum Bacteroidota; class Flavobacteriia; order Flavobacteriales; family Flavobacteriaceae; genus Flavobacterium; species Flavobacterium sp. AC274. Next base: position 4,133,845 of record NZ_OZ409852.1, read on the forward strand.
TTTGGTGAAGAACTAAAAGATCGTCAATCTGGAAATCACTTCAACATTGTTGAAAACCAATTGCGTGACGGAATTTTCCATATTGCAAAAGAATCATGGTCTAAAGTTGTTTTAGCTTATGAGCCAGTTTGGGCAATTGGAACCGGAGAAACTGCTTCTCCTGAACAAGCGCAGGAAATGCACGAATTTATCAGAGAAACAATCCGTAAGGCTTTTGGAGCTGATATCGCTGATGAAGTTTCTATTTTATACGGTGGTTCTGTAAAACCTGATAACGCTAAAGAAATCTTCGGTAAACCAGACGTAGATGGTGGTTTAATTGGAGGTGCTGCTTTAAAAGCAGAAGACTTTTTAGCAATTGTAACGGCTATCTAAAACATTTTAGCCACCAGATTACAAAATTAAAAAGATTTTAAAATCTGTTATATTATAAAAGCGTTCACCATGTGAGCGCTTTTTTTATGTTTTTAAACCATATAAGTTATATAAGTAAATATAAGTTTAGTTTAAAATCATACTTATATTTACTTATATAACTTATATGGTGGAAAAAAATTAGTTTATAAATGATTGCAACAATGGGCAATTGTACTTTTTAAAAGTTGGTGTTGTTTTATAAAGTGAATAAAAATCTACAAGCTCCTTCCCTGCTCTAAATGGATTTTTTTCTTCTTCTTCGGCAGAAATAATAGTAGCATAATGATTGTAATAATTACATTCAAAAATCATTAAACTGGCCAGAGCTTTTTCATTTTTATTTTTAGACATTTTCAAGGCTTTTTCATAATACATTTTTGCCATTGTTAAACTGTAATAATTGCCTTTTTGGTATGTTTTTTCTTTTTCAGAATTATCTCCATAAACATAATCAACATAGGATTCGCCAGATGTCCAGTCATAGGCAACCATCATCCAGGAATTTCCTAAATAAGAAACATTAAAATACGCATTTGCCAATTGCAGATTGCCCGACGCTGTGTTTTGCTTTTTCAACTGAATTAATTTTGCAATAAATTCGGCTTTATTAAAACGGTAATCAAATTTTCGTTCTTCTTGTTTTTGCAGAATTTTGGGTGTAAAAGGGTTTTCATTTAGAAAATCTGTAAAGGAATAATTCTTCTCCCAAAAATCTTTGGGCATACTTGAAAAGGTTTCATAAGCCAATTCTAAATCATTGTTTCTGAAAGCAATTGTTCCTTTTAGATCTTTGTAATAATCAACATTTGGTGCAATTGTTCCGGAACAAATGTATTTTTCAAAGGGTGTTTTATCTTCTTTTTGCTGTAATGCAATCAATTTATCAACGTCTTCAACGGTTGCAGTTCGTTCAAAATAACCAATGTAGTTATAGAAATAAGGAGTATTATAATATCCTGAATATTCTCCTTCATTCTTAAGATCCGATTTCATCATTAATAAACCTGCTGTAACGCAATCATTTTTTTTATAGAATTCGCCGCTTGCTATTCTATATAAACTGTATAAGTTTTTGAATAATCCGTTATCGGTTTCAACTAAATTTTCAATAGCATCAAAATATTTAAAAAGTTGGTTTTGCACTGTTTCGTTTTTCAAATCATCTTGTTTTAAGGAAACTAATGCCAACTGAATATTTTTCTGCATTTGTATCGATGCATTGGCTTTATCAGATATCATATTGGTATATTTTTTTCCCAACTCGATATCATCATCCATAAAGCAAAGCTGTGCAATTGCAGCGGTTATATACTTTTTTTGTTCACCAGACGTTTGTTCTCGAATAGCAATCAGAAAATATTCTAACTCTCTTAAATACAGAATATCTTTATTGAAATTTTCATTTTTAGCATTGACGTAATCTCCGTACCAGTCCGTTCCTTCAAACACAACCGATGGGGTTCCGTTTGTGGTATATTGTGGTGTAAAAATCCAGTCTTCGAGTTTATTGATTTCTCTCCCAATTAAAAAACTTAAATTCAAACTATTCGGACTCAATTCGTAAACTTCTTTGATTGTTTTTAAATCGGGAGCCGGATTACGAAAACTTTCAATTGACAGAATTACACTTCGTTCTTCATTATTTTGGGCCAAAGCCAAAGTTTCGGCAGTTAATTTCCAGTTATAATGCTGTAAAACGGCAAATGATTTTTCTTCGCAAGTAGCAAAAACTTTACTCAATAAATAATTCTGCAAAGGCAAATCATCAATACATAAGGCTTTATAATACAAAGCCCAAGGTTGAAGAATTGTATTTTTATTTTCTGCAAAATAAGTATCGTATAAGCGAATAACTTCATTTTTATCCTGAGCGTAAAAACTATATCTGAGAATTAAAAAAGCATAACGCTGTTTTAAAAAGGGATCTTTTGCAGTTTTAATTTTCTTTTCGAAATCTTCTAAATCTGCTAGTTTATGATCCTTGCTATTATAACCAACTTGTTCCCAGGATTCCCATTTTACATCGATATTACTGTTATATTCAAGTTTTTTAGCAAATAAAATATAGTTTAAAAAGACTTTGTTTTTTGGCAACAATAAAGCTTCAATAAAAGTGTTTTTTTCGAACGCTTTTTTTAATGATTTAGATTCAAAAGCATTTTCAAATTGTTCAGCATCTGTTTCGTACAAAATCGTGTGAACATCTTTTGGGTTAATTTGATTGCCAAGTTTCTTCTGCCATTCTAAACAATTCAGCTCCTGATCTACGCCCGAAACTGTATTTGTCGAATAGTAATAATCTGCAGAATAATAAAACGGCGTGAGTTTAAAAAAACCTTCTCGTTGTGCTTTAAACAATACCAATCTGCTGGTTTCCGGCGAAACACTCCATCCGCAGGCAAATGAAACCTGAAGGCTTAAAAGAAAAAGTAAACTACTAAAAACGCGCATAACAGCTGGATATATTTTGGGTTCCATAATCGTTGATGTATTTTTTATCAAAAGAAAAAAACGTCACTTTGGTTTGATTATCAATCTTAATTTTATCTTTTACAATCGAAATCATTTTATCTAATTCTTCTTCAGAAATTTTCTCGATTCTAATCTCGTCTCCGTTTCGCAAATAAGTTTGCCCAACCAAAACATCATCTTCTAAAACATATTTAGATTCAGTTGATTTCTTCAATTTTATCGAATCTTTCAGTAACTGATCATAATCTGATAAAATTCCTTTAAACTGATTTCCTCTAAAAACAACTGCCCAGCTATATAACGGCAACGCAATATCGAGTTTGAGTTTATATTCGCCGTGTGTAATATATTGCGCCAATTCGTTGCTTGTTCCTATTGAATTTTTGGTTTTAAAATCGTCTGGTTTTGTCAAATTATAGCACATCAACAAACCTTTATCTACTGGCGGAATTCCGGCTTTTTCTGCAAATTTATATTGCCAAAGTCTTATTGTAGCAGATATTTGCGCTGTTGGAAAACCTTTTTTGATTTGTTTTAATAAATAAAAATAATTGTCTTTAGATTTTTCAGACCAATCACAGTCAATTAGAATTTCCTTAAAATCAACTTTTAATTTGGCTAATTCTAACGCTTTTATCGAATCGTAATTAATTCGTTTATAGTCTTTTTGTTTGTAATAATCTTTGGGGTAAACAATTGCATTAGCGATTACATCTGCTTTTGTTTCGTTCATTTTTACACCAATTTGATTAACGCGTTGTGCAATTCTAACCGCCAAACTATCCAATTGCTTTTTAGTCGATTGTAAAACAACTTCATTGGTAATAAAAACACTTGGTGTAATATCAGGATTGCTTTCGTTTAAACTGACATTTCCAATTGTTGCCACCGGTAAAGGTTCTTTTGCATACGGATTCCAATCTACGTCAAAAAAGCGAACATATAGGTGTTTTACATCCAATTCTCTCATTAAAGAATCATCTTCTTTCTGAAAATTTAAATCAGTTTTCCAATAACAAAAAGATCGGATTACTTCGTGGTCGTTCTCACACGAAGCGCCGTTTAAAACTGCAAAAAGTAAAATATAAATGATATTCTTCATAAATTAAATTAGTAGAAATTTGAATCAAAATTAACATTAATCTTCTAGAGAATATGATTTATTTTTAAAGAACTTCAACTTTGGATTCTTACCTTTGCAAAAAAATTATTTATGTCGAATATATATTTAGGATATCATTTTACGATTGAACCGAAAGAACCCGGATCAGAAATTTTAATTGCTGAATTAGGCGAAAAAGCATTTGAAACTTTTACAGAAACAGAAACCGGAATTTCGGCTTATGTGAAGAAAGATTTGTGGGATGAGAATATTCTGGATGACATTTATATTTTAGAATCTGAAGAATTTAAAATTGAATATACCGTTGAAGAAATCGATCAGGTAAACTGGAACGAGGAATGGGAAAAGAACTTTGAAGCGATTGATGTTGACGGAAAATGCCACGTACGCGCTCCTTTTCATGAAAAAACCAATGCTGAATTTGATATTGTAATCGAACCAAAAATGAGTTTCGGGACCGGTCATCATGAAACAACGCACATGATGATTCAGCATTTATTAGAAATGGATGTTGAAGGTTTAAAAACGTTAGACATGGGCTGCGGAACTGCAATTTTAGCCATTCTGGCCGAAATGAAAGGCGCTCAGCCAATTGATGCTATTGATATTGACAACTGGTGTTATTTGAATTCTATAGAAAATGCTGAACGCAATAACTGCAAACACATTACCGTTTATGAAGGTGACGCCGCTTTATTGGCCGGAAAAAAATACGATTTGATTATTGCCAACATCAACCGTAATATTTTGCTAAACGATATGCAAAGTTATGTTGATTCTTTAAACCCAAAAGGAATTATACTTTTTAGCGGTTTTTATGAAGAAGATATTCCGTTTATTGATGCTTCCTGCACGGAGAAAGGTTTGACTTATGTTAAAAAATTTCAAAGAAACAACTGGGTTTCATTAAAATACGTAAATTAGATAGTAATTACAAACAGTACAAAAACCTAAAAAACATGAGTACTAAAGAAAAAGTAAGAGAAAGAGTTCGCGAGAAAGAAGCGACAGGTTTTAATAACGAGATCATTGTTTATAATGACGATGTAAATACTTTTGATCATGTTATCGATACTTTAATGCGCGTTTGTAATCATACACCTGAGCAAGCAGAACAATGTTCTTTAATTGTACATTACAACGGAAAATGCACGGTAAAAACAGGTCCGATGGACAAACTTAAACCTCAATGTACACAGCTTTTAGAAGCAGGACTTAGCGCAGAGATTGTTTAATTGTGAATAATTTAAAAAATGTTATAAAATATTCTATATTTGAATATTTTATAACATTTTTTTTATGGAAGAATATGGAAAGATATTAATTATCGCTACGCCTATTTTTTTAGTTTTAATTATAATTGAAAAAATATACGGCATCTATAAAAAAGAAGACACTGCGCCTTTAATTGACAGTGTTTCAAGCATCAGTTCCGGAATTACCAATTCTGTAAAGGATGTTTTGGGTTTAAGCCTGACTTTTATTTCATATGAATGGCTGGTTTCTAAAATTGCCGTTTTCCATCTTGAAGCTTCTGTTTTATCTTATTGTATTGCCTTTTTTGTTATTGATTTTTACGGATATTGGAGCCACAGACTGGCACATCAAATAAATTTTCTTTGGAACAAACATGCGATTCATCACAGTAGTGAAGAGTTTAATTTAGCCTGTGCATTGCGTCAGCCTATTGCGAGTCTGGTTAATTTATTTACTTTTTTATTGATTCCTGCTGCATTATTGGGCGTTCCGGCCACAGTGATCGCGATTACTTTGCCTTTGCATTTGTTTTTACAATTTTGGTATCATACCAAACATATTAAAAAAATGGGTTTTATAGAGCACATTTTGGTAACCCCTTCGCATCATCGTGTTCATCATGCTATAAATCCCGAATATTTAGACAAAAACCATTCTCAAATATTTATTTTTTGGGATAAACTTTTTGGTACTTTTCAGGCAGAAATGGATGATGTTCCGCCTGTATTTGGCATTACAAGACCGGCGCAAACCTGGAATCCGATTAAGATCAATTTCCAACATCTTATTTTATTAATCAAAGATGCCTGGCGTGCCGAAAACTGGAAAGATAAATTTACCATTTGGTTTAAACCAACAGGCTGGCGACCAGAAAATTTTGAAGAAAAATATCCTGTCCATAAAATTGAAAATGTGTATGATTTTGAAAAATACGGAACTCAAAATTCACAAAAACTAGTTTATTGGTCGGTTACTCAAATGTTGATTACCCTTTTGTTTGTCACTTATTTATTTGATAATATTGCCAAAATTGGTTTGCCCAGTATCTTTGTTTATGGCTTTTTTATCCTGATAACGATTTACAGTTATAGTGAATTAATGGATAAAAGTAAATATGCAATTTTTTGGGAAGGTTTCCGTTTTGTAATTGTCATTGCAATCATTTCTTATTATGGCGACTGGTTTGGGCTAAATCAGGTTTTTCCATTTTCAAATTACATCATTTTAAGTTTTTTAAGTTTTTCATTTATAGCCACAATTTATTTTGTAGCTATCGATTTTAAATCTCCCCCGGTATAACACTCAATTCCTGATGACTATGAAACACACCTTATTTTTCAAAATTTATTTTTTATCAGCCTTATTTATTTGCTTGCGCTGCTTTTGGGATATGAATATTTGGATCTGTATTTAAAACCTACTTTGATTCCGTTATTAGGTTTTGCGGTTTACGCTTACAAAAGATTCCCGTCGCGAAATTTACTCTTAGCTGCATTAGCATTTTCTTGGATTGGCGATATTGTTTTATTATTTGCAGATATCGCTGAAATTTATTTTATTCTGGCCTTAGCTTCTTTTCTGATTTCGCATCTCCTATATTGTACACTTTTTAACAAACAAAAAACCGTTGAAATTAGAAACAATATAGTTTTTAGAGTTGGATGTCTTATTATTTTACTTTATGTCGTAGGAATGATTTCTTTTTTACTGCCAACTTTGGGCAGTTTAAAAGTTCCTGTAATCATTTATGCATTCGTGATTTCAACTATGCTTTTATTTGCTTTTAATGGTTTTTTAAGCTGGTCTAAACCGGGAAACAAATATGTTTTTTACGGGGCTGTTATTTTTGTCATTTCTGATAGTACTCTGGCAATTGATAAGTTTCATACTTCAATAGAAAAAGGCTCGTTTTTTATTATGCTTACTTATCTTGTGGCACAATATCTGCTTGTACTTGGAATATTAGAACTGAATCCACAAAAGGAAGAATAATTTAGTTTAATTTTAAAGTCGATGACATAGATTACACAGATTTACGCCTATAACAAATTATTTTATTCTTTTTTAATTCCTTAATCTGTGGCAAAACTATTTTACTTTTACATTTGTACGACCAATACTCTTAAACCATGAAAAAAATAGCTTTTTTATCATTTTACTTATAACTGCAACTTCGTGTATAAGTACTAAATCGACTTTGAAAAATGTAGATGACAATGCTCCTGATTTAGTTTTAAAGAAAGACAATACTTTTGTTATTACGCTTTTTAGTAAAGACAAAAAATACGGTTATGATCCTGATTATCCGATCAATATTTTTTTCAGAAATACGAGAGACGAGGCTTTAAACGAAACTCGTTTCCTGAATGCTTTAGCCGGACCAAATGGCGAAAAAATCACGTATTCAAGATTAGAAACCTGCTGTCCCTTCCCGACCAAACGAAGCGATATGGGTGCCGGATTCCTAAATGTTTATGAACTAAAATGGGAAGGTCAAAAAAAACCTGTTATACTTTATTTGAATATTTATGAGAAAGGAATCTTGATGGTTCCGATGGGATTGAGTTTGAAGAAGGAGTAGATTTTAAATTATTAATTCCTTGTTTTCGCTAGCGCGAGCGTCCCGCTCGTGCCCGCATGCTGAATAAAAATATGAGTACTAAATATAAATTTGGAGAAAAAACAGGCGCATATTTTATAAGTTTTGCAACTGTCAATTGGATTGATGTATTTACTCGAGAGGAGTATTTTTGGACAGTAATTGAATCGTTAGATTTTTGTCGAAAGAATAAGGCAATGGAAATTTATGGATATTGTATTATGCCTAGCCATATTCATTTAATTTTTCGTTCAGGAAACGGAGATCCATCTGGTTTAATGAGAGATTTTAAAGGTTTTACTTCTAAAAAACTTATTCAGGCAATTATAGAAAATCCCCAGGAAAGCAGAAAGGAATGGATGCTTTGGATGATGGAGCGTGCCGGAAAAAAGAATAGTAATGTTAAAAATCGACAATTTTGGCAACAAGACAATCACCCAATTGAAATCTGGTCATTAAAAGTCTTTGAACAAAAACTTGATTATATTCATCAAAATCCAGTAAAATCAGGTTTTGTAACTGATGCTGTAGATTGGAAATACAGCTCTGCTCGAAATTATTCTGAAAATAACCATACTGTTTTACAAATAGATCTAAATTGATTTTGATTGCGGGCACGAGCGGGACGCTCGCGCTAGCCATGGGAAATTGAAAATGATTAAGTTTTTTTTATAAACTTATAGAAATCAATCACTTTGAAAATCCTTGAAAAATAAGTTAAATTATCTCTTTACTTACATAAATGCCTTAATTTTGATTGTATTCATAAAATGCAAAAAAAATAAAATGGAACAATCAAAAAACCATAAAATTGAAGCTTCAAGTTTCGATTTACAGCAATATTTAAAGAGAATTAATTTTGAGGGAGAAATTAAATTGAATTTAAAAGGCATAAAAAAATTGATGCAAAGCCAGATATTTAGTGTGCCTTTTGAAAATATTGATGTACAGGCCGGAAAAGTTATTTCCTTAATTGGTGATGATATTGTAAACCAAATTGTGACTAAAAAACGTGGCGGATATTGCTATCAAATTAATGGTATCTTTTCGTTAATGCTTCAGGAAATTGGTCTTCCGCATTATTATATTGCGGTTCGCCCTTTGGTAAATCCAGATCCGAATGCTAAAACACATTTGGCCATAGTTGCTACCATCGAAAACGAAGAATATCTGATTGATTTGGGATTTGGCGGCAACAGTATTAGAAAACCTTTAAAACTGAGTGAAATTAGAACTGAGATTCAGCATGATTTTGACACTTTTACTTTGGTCAAAACTGAAGAAAATGAATTTTTACTGCAAATTCTAATCGGCAAAGAATGGTCTAATCTCTATTCGTTTGATCTTAATCCTCAAAGATGGATCGATTTTAAACCTGCCAATTATTACAATTACTCGCATCCGGATTCGGTTTTTACCCAAAAATTAATTGTTGTGTTACAAAATCCGTTGGGCAAAAAAATATTATCAAAAAATTCGTTAAAATCAGTGACAAACGGGATTGCCGAAATTATTTCTTTTGAAGATGATCAGTTGGATGCTATTTTGGAAACAGAATTTAATTTGAAGGTATAATTGAGAAACTGTTTTGAAGAGATATTCCTAATCAAATCCTATAATTCCACTACAATTCTAGCCCTGATAGCAGCGGAAATCCTTTTTTGAGAAAGCCTATTTTTTCTGGTTTTTGCAGAGCGACCAGCGGAAGCTCCTGCAAAGACCTAGAAAAAAAGGGTTTGGAGAAAAAGATTGCAGCGGGCAGTCCCGATAGCTATCGGGAGGCTTCTTAAAATAATCTTAAATCTTCATCTTGTATTCATAAATCATAACTACCTTTGCACTGTCAAAAAATCATATTATGAACATACAACATATTCCACAAATTAAGCATACTGATAGTGGGAATTTCTTTTTATTGGCGGGACCTTGCGCTATTGAAGGAGAAGAAATGGCTCTCAGGATTGCTGAAAAATTAGTTGGTATTACCGACAAACTTCAGATTCCTTATGTATTTAAAGGATCATTTAAAAAAGCGAACCGTTCGAGAATTGATAGTTTTTCTGGAATTGGTGACGAAAAAGCATTAAAAATTTTAAGAAAAGTTTCTGAAACTTTTCATATTCCAACCGTAACGGATATTCATACTAATGAAGATGCTGAGATGGCTGCGCAATATGTAGATGTTTTACAAATTCCTGCTTTTCTTGTACGCCAGACTGATCTTGTTGTTGCTGCAGCAAATACAGGAAAAGTGGTGAACTTGAAAAAAGGACAATTTATGAGTCCAGAAAGCATGAAACATGCTGTACAAAAAGTATTAGACTGTCAGAATGAGAATGTTATGGTTACAGACCGTGGTACAATGTTTGGTTACCAGGACATGATTGTTGATTTTAGAGGAATTCCTACTATGCAACAATATGCTTCTACCGTTTTGGATGTTACACATTCATTACAACAACCTAATCAAACTGCGGGTGTTACCGGAGGAAGACCTGATATGATTGAAACTGTTGCCAAAGCGGGTATTGCTGTGGGTGTTGACGGTATTTTTATCGAAACACACTTTGACCCTGCTAATGCAAAAAGTGATGGTGCTAACATGTTGCATTTAGACTATTTTGAAGATCTAATGACTAAGTTAGTTGCCATAAGAAAAACTGTAAACGCCTTTTAATTTTTATTATACAATCAATTCATTGAAAAATAAATTTTTATTCTTGCCTTTCTTTTTAATGTGTTTTGCTGTAAATACATTTGCTCAGGAAGAAATTGCAATACAAAATAAATATACAGCACACAATAAAGGAAAGTTCTTTGTAATGTGGGGTGGAAATAGAGAAAGCTACTCAAAGTCTGATGTAACTTTTAGAGGAAAAGATTATAATTTTACTGTTGATAACATGCAGGCGCATGACAAACCGAAAGGCTGGCATGTCGATTATATTAATCCTGCAAACATGACTATTCCGCAAACTAATTTGAGATTAGGTTATTTTTTTAGTGATCATTATAGTGTTACAATTGGTGTTGACCACATGAAATATGTAATGTCACAAAATCAAATTGCAAATGTTACCGGAGACATCAATTTGCCAGCAGATCAGGCTGGTTCAATTTACAATGGAAATTACAACAATACACCTGTAGACATGTCTCAAGGTGGTGCTATGGAAGGTGGCGGTACTCTTAACGGTGGTACTCCATTTTTAATTTACGAACATACTGATGGTTTGAACTATATTAATACTGAGGTTTCAAGATTTGATGATATTTCGAAATTGTTTAGTCTTCCGAACATTGATAAAGTTCAAATTAACTTAACTGAAGGTTTGGGTGCAGGAGTTTTATATCCTAAAACAAATACAACACTTTTAGGAAAAGAGCGTCATGATGATTTTCACGTTTCTGGTTATGGTGTTTCTGCAAAAGCAGGTATCAACGTTACTTTTTTCAAACACTTCTACATTCAGGGAGAGTTAAAAGGTGGTTACATTAACATGCAGGATATTAGAACTACAACAAGTAGTGAAGATAAAGCTTCTCAAGATTTTTTCTTCTTTCAGCGTATTATTGCTGTTGGAGGTATATTTAGAATCTAATATTTCTTAAAATATATTTATAAAATAGCTGTCATTTTATTTGGCAGCTATTTTTTTATTATTTACTTTGCATTTCAAAGTACTTTATATAGCTTTTGTTTTTTTAGTTAATATTAAAAAACTGAAATAAGAAATGATGGAATTTAAAGTATATTTAGGATTTAAAAATTCAACATGAAAAAAATGAAATACATCTTTTTAGGAACTACATTTTTAATTAGTTTTTGCTGTGCTTTGTATGTGGCAACGTTGGTATTTCCTAACAATCCGTTTTCTGGAACAAAACCACAAACCACGCTATCTGATAAAGTTCAGGATGGAGATATTATTTTTCAAACTTCAGAATCTAAGCAATGTGAAGCGGTGAGAATTGCGACAAACTCGAAATTTTCGCATTGCGGAATTATCTTCTTTATCAATGACAGGAAATTTGTTTTTGAAGCTGTTCAGCCCGTAAAAATAACGCTGCTGGATGAATGGATAAAACACGGAAAGGAAAATAAATATGTTGTAAAAAGATTGAAAAATGCAGAAAAAATTTTGACTGCAAGTACTTTACAAAAGATGAAAGATTATGGACAGCAATTTAACGGTAAAGAATATGATGCTTATTTTGAATGGACGGATAATAGAATCTACTGTTCTGAATTGGTCTGGAAAATATATAAAACGGGAGCCGGTATCGAATTGTGTCCATTACAGGAATTAAAAGATTTTAATTTGAAAGATGAAAGAGTTCAAAAAATATTAAAGGAAAGATACGGAAATGATATTCCGCTTACTGAAAAAGTAGTCTCACCTTCTAACCTAGCCGATTCTAATTTGTTAAAAACTGTAATCGATACTTATTAAAAAAACATACAAAGCTAATTTAAAACTCAAATTAGCTTTTTTATTTATTATTTTACTTTGAATTTCAAAGAACTTTTAAAATTATTATATGAAAGATTATATTATTGAAAAAATGTATGAATGGTCCAGAAAACCATATCAAAAGTATTTTAAAAAGAGTATTCCGTGGGAAATTGATAAGGATGAATTATTACAATATCCAGTAGATTCTCTTGGGTTTGGTTTGGGTAATTTCCTTTACAAAAATCATTTTGATATTCAGCCAAAACTGGAAGATCACGACATTATTCATGTTTTAACAAACACTGGAATTTCGGTTGCTGATGAAATCGGAATGCAATATTATCTTTTAGGAAACGGGAAAAGAAGTTTGTATTTATTTATGGTTATTCTTTCGGGCACTCCTTTTTATCTGCGCCATATCAATTATTTTTTTCAGCAATATAAAAGAGGCAAACAAGCTCTTCCCTTTCATTATCTGGATTTTTCAAAAATGCTGTTAATTCCTGTTCAATCAATTCAAAAAACATTTAAAATTTAATTTTATGAAAACAACTGAAAAACCTTTTGAAGAAAAACAATCGACAGAATTGGCTATCGGCAGTTTTATTGTCAGCACCATTTTATTTGTACTTTATATTGTTACAAATGCCAATCCGAATATTTTAATTGTTGCTTTTCCATTTGTGGCATCAGCAATAGTACTTAACTCTATAATGTTATTCCATCTTATTGATAAGTTTATTGAACTCACAGAACAGAGAAAAGACATAGCGGTTAAAATTTTAATTCTCTTGTCTAATATTCCTGTTACAATGTTGTATTATTTGATCGTAATGAAATTGTAATTATAAAAAAAGAAGCTATCTCAAAAAAGAGACGGCTTCCTTTTCAACAAAAATGAAAAATGAATTATTGTAAAAAATAACCAAGCGTTATTTGAAAAACTTTGTTTTTCATATTATTATCGATGTAACGATTTGCATTTCCATCTTTAAATACATTAGAATAAGAAATATTATATCTTACATCTGTATAAAATTTATTTTTTAATTGATACCCCAAACCGAAGTTTACAGAAGTATCTATACCGCTCGAATACTCTTTTAGATTAAAACTCCCTTGATTTTCATAACCCAAAAAGTTATCCTGATATTTATTATTAGCTTTCAATAATATTCCTATTTGAGGCCCGGCTTGTACACTTAATCCTTTTATTACGTAATATTTCAACATTACGGGAATATTTAAATAATTCAATTCAATAGTACTTTTATAGTGAGAATTTGCTACTTCTTCATCAGAAAAAGTGATTTTTGTTCCTTGTTGGCTGTATAACAATTCAGGTTGAAGAGAAAAATTCTTCGCCATAGGAATTTCGACCATAATTCCTGCCGTAAACCCTGTTTTACCTGATGAATTCAATTCGCTTTCATCAACAGTAAGATTTGAGATATTTAAACCTGCTTTCACGCCTAGTTTTACTTTTTCAGTTTGTCCCATAACAGTCACGCCAAAAAAAGTGCGCCTAAAATTAGTATGTATTTTTTCATAGTATTTCTTTGTTTAAGAATGGTAACTCTCAAAAATGAGAGCTACCTTATCTATCTTTAATGCTGTTACTTCTTAATGATTTTGGCTGTATATTTCTTGCCATTTATGATACAGTCTAAAACATAAACTCCAGGATTTAATTCGCTTACATTTATATTTGCCGGAATACTTGCATAAGTTTTATTCCACAATGCTTTACCATCCATTGCATAAATATTGATTTGTGCTTCTCCTTCATTTTTATCGGCCAAAAAGATATTTACCGTATCAGCTGCCGGATTAGGAAATACTCTAAAGGGATTTGTTATTTTTCCAACAAGCATACCTTTTGAATCAAATGGACTTGATTTACTGTTACATCCATTATTATTGGTTATCTGAAGGCTGTAATTTCCTTCCCAAATTGTGATTATAGATTTTTCGGTTGCATTTGGTATAGGTCTTTCATTTAGAAACCATTGATAGGAAACAGCTTCAACCGAAGCAGTTAATTTTTTATTCCCTACAACCTGAATCTCGGGTATGATATTGTTTTCAAGAATTGAAATGGTAGTACTAACAATTTTACCGATGCCATTTTCATTGTAAACCGTTACATAATAATCTCCACTTTCTGTTATCGTAATAGTTGGTTCTGTTGAGCCATCAAACCATTCGTAAGATTTGTATTTTCCGGGAGACAAAACAACTTCAGGACCGCATAGCTCTCCACTTTCCAATTCAGATTCGAAAGTATCAAATGTTGCAGTTATGGTTTCTGTCAGCTTACATCCGTTTTTCATTACTAATGTTACTGTGTAATCTCCTGCTTTATTGATTTCTATACCATTAGAAACATCACCGGTATTCCATTTATAGGAAACAACTTCTAATTTATTAGCCCTAAAATTCGTCGCTGCATCGATGTATAAACTTTTACCTTCATATCCATGAATTACTGAATTATCAAATATTTTGAAATCTCCGGATACCTCTTGATAGATATAGTTTTTTATTTCATTGTTTTGCGGAATAAGATCATTATCTAATTTTGCAATAATATTAAATACATGAGAATCACCACTTGTATCAAGTTTAGGCTGTTTTTTTAAAATATATTCTATGCTTTCACCTGCCGGAATCGCTGCTTCAATCACTTCTGAAATAGTTTCATTTGTATTGATATATTCTAAATTTAATTGAATTGCCTTTTCCTGAATTGCAATTTGTCCTTCATTGGTCAGCTTAACTTTAACTTCAGACCCGCCACATACATCTTTTGGCGACAATATTTGTACAGATAAATCTAAAATAGGATCCGTGATTACTTTTAAATCATCTAATACCATATAAGAATATCCGCTTGCTTTGGCATGTCTAAATCGCAGCATGACAGATTTACCTGCATATTTACTTAAATTTACTATCCCTTTTTGCCATTGAGTGTCTTTATAAAATCCTTGTTTAGACACTCTCCATATTTCATTCCATTCGCCTCCTGCAGTTTTAACATCTATAATAAAGGCATTATTATAATTACTTTCAAGTCCGTAATAAAATTCTAAAGCAGTTGTGTTTTCAGATAAATTATACAACGGAGAGATTAATTCTCCATAAGCTGCATAACCTTCTAGTTGATTGTAAAGCATTTGCGCTGCAATATCGCCAGTATGATCTTTTTTAGGAAGACCCAGATTTGCATTATCCGGTTTAACAACTGCTCGCCATGGATAATTTTCATCACTTTGATTAGAAACAAATCCTTTTGATCCAAATATTGATCCCGCTGATATAGTAGAAAAAGTTTCAACATCTAAAGTTGGTGCTTTTTCCAAAACCTGAAAAGTTCCTATAAGCTCCTCTGCCAACGCTTTTGGTTCTCCTTCTGCAATTACTTTTACAGTAATCCCATAATTTCCTGCTGGTAACTGCGGTATACCATCTACTGTATAAACAATAGTTTGATATCGAAATATCTGATCATTTCTTTCTAGTACGATTGGTTTACCCACAGGTGTATCATCTTGGGTAATTTGATATTCGATAGTTGCCTTATTAACTGTACTGTAAGATAAATTCTTTGCACTTATAAAAAATTGATGTGATGGCACATTTTCATATACCTTTTCTGGTACACTTAAATTGGAGAGCTGTAAATAATCTGCCGTGTCTTTGATTTTAATATTATCTACTGCAAAACCATTGGCAAACAATCCGTTATCATTGTGTACAAATGCAACCAGAACACAAGATTTCCCTGCATATGGAGTTAAATTTACGTGATATTCTATCCAGTTATTGATATAAGACATTTTAAACACCTGTTCCCAAGTCTTTCCTCCATCAGTACTTACTTTTACATATCCGTCTGAAAGTCTTTGTCCGTCTCCAAAACCATCAAATGACAAATGTGCTTCTTTATACTTGCTTAAATCTAATACTGGAGAAATCAACATATCATTTGATGCATCACAATTGCATTTGTCATCATTGCTCGCCATAAAATGTGTATGCTCTTTTAGAGGCCATCCCGGAGATTCTAAATCAGTACTTGTTCCATATTTCCATCCTCCGCTATTATTATTTTCAGAAGTTCTCCACCCTTTGTATTGGGTGATATCTTCAAAATCCATTGTATAAGGCAATGAATCTATCTTCATATCTTTATTATTCCAGTTATCGAAACCAAATGTTATCGAATTATTTTCTGGTTTAACTTCCTGAGCTACTTCTTCAGGGAAAACTGAAACCGTAACTGTATTTTTACCAATACTTTTTAAATTAATATTTGAAATAGAATATGTTAGCGTATCTCTATATTTTGTAAATACTAAGGCCATTTTTTCAGTATTAGAAAAAACTTCATTTTTTTCTTTATCAAGAATTTTAACTGTTACATTGACCTGCTCTTTAGCGGTTGCGAAATTATTAATGATCTTTGCACTAATTGTTACATTATCATTGTTTACAGTACAGGAACCGGCATCTAATTTTGCAGCCGTAACTTCTAAATCATAAGGTGCATTACTTACACGAATATTGTCTATAAAAGCACCTAAAAAATTACTAGGATAACTATCTGTAACTACACGAAATCGAATAGCGGCCTTTTTACCAGCAAGTTCATTTAAACGTATTCCTGTTGGTTTTTTATCAGTATTATTATTAATTCCGCTAAACCATGGACCAACTACTAAATCATTGTATTGCAAAGTTTCTGGATAATCAATCCCTGTAGCTTTTTTCCAGTTTTGACCTTTATCTTCAGAATATTCAACAATTAATCCGTCATATCCTTTATAAAACAAATAAATCATATCAAACTCAACATATGGAGAGGTAATATTGGTGAAATCAAATATTGGAGATTCTAATGTAAAATCAGAATTTGGCGGAATTTTTTCAGAAGTGCCATAATTTACAGTACCCCATAAATATTTCGATTTAGTATCTCTAAATGAAATCACAGAAGTTTGCTGCCATACAAATTTTTGATTCGTAAGTATTGATTTTGAATACCAGCCGCCTGGTGTTTTTTCGAAATCCTGAAAATATGGAAATTGAGTTACAACCCCATTATAAACCGAATTTGTAATACTGTTATTCGTAGTTATAGGATCCTGGCTATAGGTTACAAAAGCTTCATAATTATGCAAACCAGCTGCTGAAAGATCAATATTACCTAAAGGAATTATCATTTCTGAATTGCCTTTAAAAACAGCTTCCAGTGTAATGTCTTTCCAGATAGTTTCGCCTCCGGAAAGTGTATTCAAGTATCCAACTTTTAATTGAGATCCAGCTGGTAGATCCTGACAGCCCAAATTATAAACAGTTACTGCTAATGGATGATTGGCAGATAAAGCTTCTCCTGAGTACACGGGAAGATTTAGCCCCATAAGTTTAAGATCAAAATCTTTTTGTGCCGGAGGAACCACTAAAGTTCCAATAAAAGTAACTCCGTCTTTTGGTCCAAAATCTGTGATAGACTTAAAATCAAGTTTTACTTCTACATAGTTTACTGTAGTAGCACTAATGATATAAGGAATATTGTCCTGAATTTTTATAGTCGTTTCTTCGCCTATACTAAGATCTTTGGTAAAACTGATAGTACTACCGTTGGTGTAAAGAACATTAAATCTGCCACCAAAACCTTGTGTCATCAATCTTAATTTGTAATTTAAGCTCTCATTTGCTTTAATTACAGTAGATCCTGTATTTTTAATTTTAATATAAAAAGGCTCATCCCCTTTTAAAGAACCACAAACAGCAGAAGGTTTTTCGACAGAAACAAGAGATATTTGTTTGTCTGTATAAGCTGCTCCAATACCAATAGCGTACCAGGCATTGGTAACTTGTTTGTATTCTTCAGAACCTAATCCGTATAAATCTTCTGCAACCATTAAAGTTGCCTGACGCATATCACTAAAGTTTGAAGAAGGAGATAAATACTCTGTAAGCGTTATGTAGGCGATTTTCTCTGCTTTGGTAATACCAATAGCTTTAACATCATAACTGCTATTAAGATCATTTACACCTTGACCGCCTTCACTTAAAAGATAAAACCAGTAATTTGTTATTCCACTGTTAATGTGCACACCACCATTATCGTAATTTATGTTTGATGTATTTGCCCAATTTATTCCTTTATAAGTATCAGGTTGTCCTTGGGCTTTCGGATTAGACATGCTTCTCATACTACCATGTGTATACAATTCGTTACCCAACATCCAAATGTCATCTTTTTTGTCTTTTCCAACATAAAACTCAACAGAAACACCAAAAATATCACTGAAGGATTCATTCATAGCACCTGATTCTCCCTGATAGATTAAACCAGCCGTGAAACGTGTTACGCCATGCGTTAATTCATGAGCTGTAATTCCTAATCCAACATAAGGCGTATCGTAACCATCTCCAAATTGTGCCCATCCTCCAGTCCATGAAGCATTTTCGACATTATTGCCTAAATGTGCGAGACCAATAATTGTCATTCCTTTATCGTCGATACTATTTCGATCAAATTTTTCACCATAATATTCTATGGTTTTCTGCATACCCCAATGGATATCAATGGCAACTTCATCATTATTTTTATTGTGCAGTTCATTCCAAATATTATCTTCATCAATAAAATCAGTAATTACTTCATCTGAAGCCTGATCATTGTGATTCAGGTTCATCGTATACATTGGCACATTATACTTTCCCTGCAGGCCTTCTAATCTATAACCATCAGCATATTGTTTGGTATTAAAAGTTACATCTCCGGCGTATCTTGATTTACCTCTACCCAGCCTTTGGCCTTCTAAACTGGCATCTCGATTTAAGTCGATAATAAGAACTATTTTTCCAGAGTTTGCATCTACGTAAATAGTCTGGCTTGATTGCGGATTGATTGCATAAATATCAAATTTCCATGTCAGGTAATATTCCTTTAGTTCCGAAGAAAAATTAGGTCCAACATAAACCAATTCTCCTTCTGGTTTTGTACTTATATTTTTATCAAGTAAAGCACCTAATTTTTTACTTTCCCAAATGTATTGTTTGGCGTTTACTTTTCTAAGTGCATTTTCTAAAGCAGCTGTAGCACTTACTTTATAACTGCTGCTTATAGACAATTTTTTAGCAGTATAACCAAATGCGTCTATCTTGGTTTTATTTTCTCTAACCTTGTAAATTGCTCCTTCTACCGGAACAGAATTATGCAATTGCTGATAAGTAGCCAGTGTTCTTCCATGATTATCAGAGATTGATTTTAATTGCATTTTATCTGATGCAGACAAATCAAAAGCTTCTTTTTTAACTTCGAATATGTTTTTGGCAGTTAAACTTGATGATTTAGCAAAAGATTTAACCTTCGTGCTTACAGTATCCTGTGCGTTTGTTTTCTCTGAATCATTTAGTTTTTGTCCAAATAATTGCTGGCTTTGCTGTAGCTGTTTTGTTATCGATTCACTTTCTGCTTTAGAAAGCTCTTTGCCACTTATCTTTTCTTCTTCCTGAATTAGAAGATTGCCGGCATTGTTACTCTGAGTAGAATTTGGATCATTATTTGTCTTACTAACTTGATCTTTTGTCTGATTTGGTGCTGACTCGTCAACAGCCATTTTCACACCATCTTTTTTTACGCTTTGAAAAGGAGACTGAGCCATTCCTACGGAACAGGCGAAGAAACTTAACAAAACAAACAAACACTTGGTTTTGAGGTAAATCTGCTTCATTTCTTTAAATTTAAAATTAATATTATGGTTAGTTTGGTTATAATCGCACTTTAAATGGTATAGCAGCCACTCAAGTGCCTTTCTAAAAATCAATTTGGAGTTTGATCTTCAGGATTTTCTTTTGTTATTTTTTCAAGAATCTTTAAGAGGATTTCCTTTTGGGTTTTTGTTTCTTCCAAAAGCTGTTCTAAACTTTTAGGAGGTACTTTTTTCTTCTCGTTCATTCTAAATTTATTTGCATCGATTTGGTAAATGTAGAATGGACGCTATATATTTTTGGAAAAAAGTACTATTACAAAAACACTCACAGGTAAAAAATTGTCACTCAAAAAACACTCAAAAAAAATAACCCAAACTAAATCAGACGATTAGTTTGGGTTATTTTTTATATTTATTAGGTTTAAAATGTATTGAGATAAGTGGAGAGATTTACCTTTTCGTTAGTCAAATCAAACTTTTTCCGAAGCCTTGTTCTGGAATTTTCGATCGCTTTGAATGACTGCCCGGTAATCTGAGAAATTTCTTTTGTTGTTAAATCCAGGTATAAAAGAGCACATAATCTTCGGTCTTTTGGACTAAGGGAAGGATAATCGTTTTTTAGTTTATCAAAAAAAGACTGGTGAACCTGTTCAAAACTTATTTCGAATTCTTTCCAGATATCGGTATTTAAATTCTTTTCCAAACGCTTTAAAACTATATCAATAGCCTGCTGCATTTCTTTATTAATAGCTTTGAGTTTAATTTGTTTAAGATCAGTAAGAATTTCATTAATGCTGTCTGTACGATGTATTTCTGACATTGCTTTTCCTATCAGAACCATATTTTTAGCTTTCAGGTTTTCTTTTAAACCTTGCATTTTGGTGTTTAATTTTTCTTTTTCCAGTTGATTTTTAATGTTTCTGTTTCGATATTTTATGAGTAAAATAATTAAAATCAAAATGCCAACTACCAATATCAATCCCACCACAGAATACTTAAAGAGTTTCTTTTGTTCTATAAGTGTTTTTATTTGTGTGCGAACTTTGTAATCCTGTTCCAATTTTATTCTTTCCAGATTTACTGCTTTTTCTTCAACATTAATGCTGTCGTTGATTGCATTATATTTCTGAAAATAATGTACCGCATTTTTATAATCTGCCGTACTTATATAAACCTCGTAAAGCATTTTATTAAGGTTTAAACCTGAAAAACTGTAAATATTATCTTTACCTAATTCTAATGCCTTTTTTGCATTTACAATTACGGCATCATAGTTTTTCTCTTTTAATTTATATTGCGAAAAAGATTCATATACAAAGGCTTTTACAGCATTATCAACCGGTTTATCTACTAAAGAAAAAGCCTGGTCAAAATAATAGTAAGCATTTTGTTCATCCTTTTTTAATGCATACGCTCGCGCTAAATTAGTATAGACATAAATTTTTAAGGTATTGTCTTTTATCGTTGCGTTTATGGCTTCAGCCTTTTGGTAATAATGCAAGGAAGAATCTACATTTTTATCCAGATATAAAGTACCAATATTGTTTAAAATTTTTACGAGCTTAACGGAATCATTCTTAGACTTTTGATAGTGATATACGTTTAAAAAATATTTTAATGCTTTTTCTTTATTTTTCCCGAGCGAATAAATAATGGCGAGATTGTTTTCTACTTTTGATAATTCTTCAATATTATTTTTTTGCCTGTAAATATCATGTGCTTTAAAATAATATTTCAAACTAACATCAAATACTTCTTTAGAGGCATACATTTTTCCTGCAGTAACATAAACATACGCCAGCGTGAGTTCTGGATTTTCTGTTTTTTTGGCTTCAGATTCGGCTAATTCAATATATTTTATAGCTCTGTCCCAATCCGATTTTTGTAACCTTAAAGCAATTTTTCGACAGAGTTCTACTTTTTTCTGATGATCATTAATAGTATTTAGACCATCAATCAGCCCCTTTGTCGATTGTGAATGAATACTCAAAGAAAGAATAAGAAAAAAGAAAAAAATAATCGTGTCGCCATATTAATAACTCTAAAGAAGGTTTCAAATTTAAGTAAAAAAATAGGATTAATAGTACATACTTAATTAAAAGAAAAATGTCATTTTATCCCTAATTTGAAATTATAAACTGCTTTAAGTGATTAAATATTATACTCTAAGGAATCAATTGTGAATTAAATTAAAAAGCCGTCTCAAACGTATTTGAGACGGCTTCATTTTGTAAATATCTATTTAAAATTAATTAGCCTTTGGCATTTCAATTCCGGTTTGGTCTAATAAATAAACTAAGCTTGCCATTGTTGCTGCTCCAAGTTCTAATTCTCTTTTATTAACAGCATCAAATTTGTCGTTTGCTGCGTGGTGGTAATCAAAATAACGTTGAGAATCAGGTTTTAAACCAGCTTTAACAATCGCTTTAGATGTTAAATGGCTAATATCAGATCCTGCATGTCCAATTGTAAAACTATGAACTAAATAAGGCTCAAAAAGATCTCTGAATCCTTGTATTTTTTTAGGTTCGCATCGTCTGCTTCAATTGAAAAACCTCTTGGTGAAAATCCGCCTGAATCACTTTCTAAAGCAAAAATATGGTTCTCATTTTTTTGTTTTGAAACTTCTTCATATTTCGCTCCACCTTTTCCGCCATTCTCTTCATTCATAAATAAAACTACGCGAATTGTATTTTTAGGTTTGTAGTTTAAATTTTTAAGAATACGAACTACTTCCATACTTTGTACTACTCCTGCTCCATCATCCTGAGAACCATCAGCCAGATCCCAAGAATCTAAGTGACCGCCAACAACCATAATATTCTCCGGAGTTACTGTTCCTGTTAATTCTCCAATAACATTATATGATAATACATCAGGCAATGTTTCGCAAGATTGTTTGAAATAAAATTTTAAAGCCGGATTGCTTTTTAAGGTCGCACTTAATAATTCAGCTCCGTTTGTACTAATCGCCGCTGTTGGAATATATTGTTCTTTTGGCAAATCACCATAACTTTGTGCACCTGTATGAGGAAAATCGTCTAAACGTAAGTTCATCGAACGTACAATTGTTCCTACTGCTCCAAGTTTAGCGGCTTCTTTTGCACCAGCAAATCTTTGATCAACACAAGCTCCGTATGAAATGAAAGTTTCAACATTTTCAGGATTCATTGGTCTGTTAAAAAACACAATTTTTCCTTTTACTTTATCTCCTAATTCGGCAAGTTCTTTAATTCCCTGAACTTCTATAACTTCTGCCGTAAGTCCTGTTTTTGCAGTTGCAACAGATCCACCCAAAGCACAAATTGGCACAGCAGTTTTAACTTTTCCGTTTAAAATAAAAGCACTTTCTTTTTCGCCACGAACCCAATGCGGAACCATAACTTCTTGTAAATATACTTTGTCAAGTCCTAAGCTTTCAAGCTGAGATTTAGTATAATTAACAGCCAGCTGTGCGTTTTGTGATCCTGATAAACGAGCTCCAATATCGTTAGACAAATACTCTAACCAAGTGTAAGCTTTAGACTCGGTTAAGGCCTTTTTATAAAATAATTTAATATTTTTTTCATCATTTGACTGGGCAAAAGATGTCAATCCGCTTAAAACTAATGCAGTTAAAAGAATTGTTTTTTTCATAGGTTTAATGGCTTTTTTCGGGTTACTTAATCTGCTACATGATAGCTATGCAAAGGAACAAATTCTTTTATAAATCGTTGCCATTTTAGTCAACCTTTTATGAAAAAATAGTTACATAATTATTTTACTTCAATAAGCTTCGTTTTTGTACTAATACCATTTTCGTTAAAAGCTTCAACCGTAAAATAATATTTTGTGTCTTTATCCAAACCTCTAAAATCATACGCACTTTCATCATAAACCATAATGGTATTGTATAATTTATCCGGGGCAATTCCGTAATAAATATTATATCCAATTGCGTCAGTTTGTTTCTTCCAGGAAATCATTGCATTACGAGAATCTTTGGTATTTCTATTTACTTTAAAACCAGAAACAGCTTTTGGTTTTGCCATCAATCCGTTTCCAAAAACCCTGAAATCTGAAACCGCAAATAATCCCGAAGCATTATGAATGTTTTCCATTTTGATGTAACGCGCTTCGATTGATTTTGTTAATTCAACATAATCATGCGGAGCATCTTTATCATTTTGAGATTTATCTACAACCAATGTCCAGTTTACAGCATCGTCAGACATGAATATTTTATACTGATAATAAATATCCATCGCTTTATTGTATTGTGTTGCTTTATGATCGGCATAATTAATTTGCAAAGCATTTACCTGCATTTTTCTCCCTAAATCAAGCTGTAACCATTCACCCGGATTAGCTGTTTTTGCAGACCAATACGTTTGAATATTTTCATCGGTTAAATTTGTTGGTCCGTAGCAGAATTTTTCATAGACTTTTTTGCCTCCATTATCCATTCTGTGTGTTTCCACTTCCATACAATCTTCTGAAGAAGAAACTGTAGCCATTTTTTTATAAGATAAAAGCATCCATCCGGAAGAAGCTCCATTTTCATGATTGCGTTGTTCGGTAGGAAGTTTTATCGGGAAATCTCCATAAGAAGTATTAGAATACATTACATCATCTTTATCAAATCCGGCAGGAAACATATCAATACGACGTTCAAAACGGTCTTTTATCGAAATTTTGCATGTTCCTGTATTCCAGTAATTTCCGTAAATATCTGCAAAAGTGTTTCCGTGTCCGGCACCAATTACAAATCCTCCGGGCTTATACGACATTGGATTGTGCTTTTGATACACAAATGGTCCTAACGGATTATCACCAACGTGAACTCCGTTTGCATATCCTTTAAATTCAGTAGCAGGAGCACCATATTGCATATAATATTTACCGTTGTGTTTGGTCATCCATGCGCCCTCAATAAAATTACCCCAGGGTGCAGGTTCCATATCATTGTTAGGTCCAAAACGTTCCCAACCGTGTGAAGCAGGATCTAAACCAACAACTGCTTTTGCCTGACCGTAAGGTTTTTGAATATCCTCAACTTCTGTCGCTGCGTACAATTGTGCATAATCTGCCTGATTTCCTTTTGGCAACCATGTTTTATAATCTACTTCTACGCCAACAAGTGGTAATTTCCCACTTGAACCGTAGTACATATATACTTTTTTATCATCATCCTGAAAAATAGCAGGGTCCCAGGTTGGTAACATTGCTTTATCAACATGTCGCAACCATTTTCCTGATTTTGGATCGGCTGTTTTCCAAATCGGATGATCTTTTTTCCATGTTGATCCAACATAAAACAAAGTATCGTTTACCACCCAAGCAGCTGGTGCGCATTGGTCATCATCTCCCGGCTGTCTCTGAAAACTTCCGTATACAAATTTCCAGTCAGACATGTCTTTACTCCAAAAGAAACCTGCCTGATTGGTAGCAAATAAATAATATTCGCCTTTATAAGTAATAATAACAGGATCTGCACTTGAACGACGCGATTCAGGAATCCCGTTGTGGTTAAAGGTCGTGTAATTGTAACCAATATTTATTGGATTACAATATGTTGAAGCTGGTTTATTAGGATCAAACCATTCTGTTTTTCCAGGAATGGAATTTTGCGCCGAGATATTAAATCCTATCAAAAGCAACAAAAGCGATATAGACGATAGTTTATACATTTTTTTATTTTTATGTTATGAATTATTCGTTAGGAGTTATGTATTAAAAGTATTCTTAACGCTTAATTTCTAAATCTTTATTCTTTAATCTTTAATCTTTAATCTTTCCCACAATAATTCCGGTTCATTGGTTGTGATATAATCGAATTTATTTTCGATAATCCAATCCATAACTTTCGCATCATTAACTGTCCAGACATTTAGTGTAATATGATTTCCTTTAGCTTCTTTGATCCATTCCGGATGTTTTTCAAAAACTGAATAATGGAAATCAACACCCGTTATTTTGTCTAATTTTACTTCTTTTGGAGATTTATTTCCTTCCAGATATTGCAAAGAAGTTTTAGTGTCAACTTCTCTAATTTGTTTCAGAATGTCATAATCAAAACTGATGTAGCCCGTAATTTTATCGGCTTTAAGCTTTTTGATGGTTTCAACAGTTTTTAGCGCCGTTTTCTTTCCTCGTTCTTTACTTATTTCCGAAGGTTTTATTTCACAGACCAAAAGTGTGTGGTTATTATTTTTTTGCCTTCAGTAATATATTCATGCAAAGTAGGCAGCTTCTCTCCGTTTGAAAGTTTAAATTTTATTAAGTCGGCATAATTTGTTTCCTCAATAAGAAGTTTGTTATAATGAGCATCATGATTGATTACCAATGAATCATCGGCTGTTCTCCATACATCAAACTCTGATCCTGCCAATTTTAAATCAATCGCATGTCGAAGTGAAGCAATTGAATTTTCAGGAAGATTATTTGTTTTCCAGGCTCCGCGATGCGCAACAATCGCATTTTTCTTTGCCGTACAAGAAGACAAAACAACTATTGCAAACAAAAACAGGAATATTTTAGATGTTTTAATGGTTTTCATTGTATAGAAAATTAAATTATTTGAAAAATTTGAGTTTTTATTGATCTAAAAATCCGTACTAATTTTAATACATTTTAAGACTAAAAAACTATAAAAAAGCCCTCCGTATAACCAGTACGAAGGGCAATTTCTAATTAACAAACCAATTATTTAGTTAACTCAAAACTAACTTTCTTATCGGCATTTGAATTTCCACCAACGAAAACATCAAACTGTCCAGATTCTGCTACGAATTGTAAATCAGAATTATAAAATTTTAAATCTTCAACAGTAATATCAAAAGTCACTGTTTGTTTCTCCCCTTTTTTAAGGGCTATTTTTTGAAAGTTTTTCAATTCTCTAACGGGTCTTGTTACTGAACCAACTAAATCTCTGATATATAACTGAACGGTTTCTTTACCGTCATAATTTCCTGTGTTTGCAACATCAACGGTAACTTTTAGTTTTCCGCTGAAATTCATTTTATCAGATGAAATTTTCAGGTTTGAATATTCGAAAGAAGTATAACTTAAACCAAACCCAAATGGAAATAATGGCTCGTTTCTTTCATCGATATAATTTGATCTGAATTTCTCGAATTTTCCTTCTGTATTAGAAAGTGGTCTTCCTGTATTTTTGTGTGCATAATAAATTGGCACTTGTCCTACGCTTCTTGGGAAAGTTGTTGTCAATTTTCCTGATGGGTTTACATCTCCAAATAAAACATCAGCAATAGCGTAACCCGCTTCTGTACCAGCGAACCAGGCATTTAAAATTGCCGGAACTGTTTTTTCTTCATCTGTAATAACCAAAGGACGACCGTCGAATAAAACTAAAACAACCGGTTTTCCTGTTTTTAATAAAGCATTTAATAAGTCTTTTTGTGCTTGTGGAATTTCCAAATTTGTACGGCTGCTTGATTCTCCGCTCATTTCAGCAGATTCTCCCAAAGCCGCCACAATTACATCAGATTGATTGGCAACTTTTAAAGCTTCTGCCAATAATTCTTCTTTAGAACGAGAATCACGATGTAAGGTTTTACCAAACATTGTAGCATTTGTTTCAAAAGTTTCATCATAATCTAAATTGCTTCCTTTTGCATATAAAACTTTTGTTGATGGTCCCGCAACTTCTTTAATTCCTGCTAATAATGAAATCGCATTCTCCATTTTTGTAGCTACGCTCCATGTTCCCGGCATATTTTCTTTTGCATCTGCCAATGGCCCGATAAGTGCAATAGTTCCAGATTTTTTAAGAGGCAATACTTGATTTTGATTTTTCAATAAAACCAATGACTGAGCAGAAATCGATCTTGCTTCTTTTCTGCTGCTTGCTGTAAAAATCTCCGTTTTAGCTCTTTTTTCGTCGCAATATTTATAAGGATCTTCAAATAATCCTAAGTCATATTTAGCTTCTAAAATAAGTTTTACCGCATTGTCAATTTGTGAAATAGTAACTCTGTTTTCATCTAAAGATTTTTTCAATGTGGTTAAGAAACCTTCTCCAACCATATCCATTTCAACACCAGCGTTTAATGATAAAGCCGAAACATCTTGCAGATTACCCATTCCGTGTTCGATCATTTCAGGAATTCCTGTAAAATCTGTTACAACGAAACCTTTAAAACCCCATTGTTTTCTTAAAACATCAGTCATTAACCATTTATTTCCTGTA
Source organism: Flavobacterium sp. AC274 (assembly GCF_979258275.1). Lineage (NCBI taxonomy): Bacteria > Pseudomonadati > Bacteroidota > Flavobacteriia > Flavobacteriales > Flavobacteriaceae > Flavobacterium > Flavobacterium sp. AC274. Next base: position 4,162,091 of record NZ_OZ409852.1, read on the forward strand.
GCCGGAATTCCGTCAACTTCGTTAAAAGAGGCCATAACTGAACCTACTCCTGCGTCAACAGCTGCTTTGTAAGGTGGGAAATAATCGTTAAACATTCTGATATGACTCATATCAACTGTATTATAATCACGTCCGCCTTCTGGAGCTCCGTATAAAGCGAAGTGTTTTACACAAGCTAAAATTGAATTGTTTTTAGATAAATCGTGTTGTTGATATCCGTTTACCATTGCTTTTGCAATCTGGCTTCCTAAATACGGATCTTCTCCTGAACCTTCAGAAACTCTTCCCCAACGCGGATCACGGGATATATCAACCATTGGTGAAAACGTCCAGTTAATTCCGTCTGCACTTGCTTCCTGAGCAGCAATTTGCGCGCTTCTTTCGATCAAATTCATATCCCATGTACAAGATAATCCTAACGGAATTGGGAATGTAGTTTCATAACCGTGAATAACATCCATACCAAAAAGCAATGGAATTTTTAAGCGGCTTTTTTCAACAGCAATTTTTTGAACTTCTTTAATTTTTTGTACCGATTTGATGTTGAACAAACCTCCAACTTTTCCCTCGGCAATATTTTTTGCAACATTAGAACTATTAGCTTGTCCTGTAGTAATATCTCCAGAAGTTGGTAAATTTAACTGCCCTAGTTTTTCGTCTAAAGTCATTTTTGAAATTAACTCGGCTACAAACTCAGATTTCGGTTTAATTTTTACTGCATTTTTAGTGTTCTTTTTTTGGGCGTAACCCAAAACAGCACATCCTAAAAACAGTAAGACTAATTTCTTTTTCATTCTATTGTTTTTATTTATTTGTATTTGTTTTAATCTGTTTAAGCATCCAGTCATAAATTTCCGGATTATCATAAACTCTTGTCCAGCTATCGTGACCTGCATCATCAAAAATGGTCAGCTGAACATCTTTTGCATTACATTTTTTTAATTCTTTGTAAATCGCAATTGCATAATCTACTTTTACCACATCATCCAATAATCCGTGATAAATTCTGGTTGGAATATTGGCTATTTTACACGCACTTTCTAATTCAATTAAATCAACAAAACCGGAAATTGGGACTATTGCTGCAAACATATCCGGATACGAAAGTGCCAAATTCCAGGCTGCCCAGCCTCCGGAACTTAAACCTGTAACATAAATTCTGTTAGGATCTATTTTGTTTTCTTTCTGAATTTTTAAAATCAATTCATAAATAGATTCAATACTCCATTTTTCGCCTTCTTTACATTGCGGCGCCAAAACATAAGTATCTAATTGATGTGTTTTTAAGTACTTTAAAGGCCCATTAATTTTCACTTTTTCAATGTCAGTTCCTTTTTCTCCATCACCGGAAATAAAAACTATTAAAGATTTTTTCTCCTTTGTATTGGCGGGTTTATGTAAAGCGTAACCTAATTCATAATTGGCCACCACAACTGTTTTCAATTTTCCGTTTGTCTCACTTTGTGCAAAACCAATCACAGAAAAAAGAATCAACAATAACGGTATACTATTTTTAATTTTAAATGCCATTAAAAACCGTATTTACCTGATTTAAATCCAAGTTTTACTAAACCTTGTTTTACTTCCGGAGCATTCATGAATAATTTCCATAATAATCCAGTTCTGTAATTTTCTATCATCACAACTTCTGGTCCCTGATCGATTGCTAAATAGCGTTTTGCAACCCAGTTATTATTCTGTAAACTCAAAGCATCATAAAAACCGGCATTTCCCCAAGTTTCTTTTTTATGATTATCGTATAAATTACGAATTACAGCCATAGATTCTTTTGGTGTATAAACGATCGAACTTATAGCAGCAGTTGGCGACATAACGCCCTGATCGTTGCTTGGCATGTGTGCATTATAACCTATTGAGCCATCAGGATTTCTTGAATACGAAGCGCTTAATCCCCAATAATCAGCACTGTAGCCTTTCTTAGGATTCTCTACACAATATTCATAATTGATTTTGGTTTGATTTACGTTTAAATCCCAATAGTTCGCATATTTATCGCTTAATTGAGTTGGATCAAGTCCTACATAAGAATAATGCGCCCAGAATAACGGGCCTCCAAATTCTTCTGCTCCGTTATGTTTTAAAATTAACGGAAGATTGTATTTTGTTTTTGATGAAACGATTCCTCCGCTTCTTGCCCAGCCTTCGTGATAAACTTTTGCATCAATTCCATGAGTTGGCGAAGAAGCTGCCATTACGTAAGTAATTAAACATTCGTTGTATCCTTCTAATGCAAAATTCATTTGCCACGCATAAGTTGGCGACCAGTGCCAGTATAGAACATTTTTGTTGTTTGTGTACCAGTTCCACTCCACTCCTTTCCAAAGTGCGTCATATTTTTGAGCTACTGCTTTTTCTTTTTCAGAACCGTCTTTTAGATATTCGCGAACTGTAATCATTCCCGCAACCAAAAATGAAGTCTCGACTAAGTCTCCACCATTATCCTTGGTTCCAAAAGGCTTTACTTTTCCTGTATTTCCGTCTATCCAGTGTGACCAAGCTCCGTGAAAACGATCGGCTTTGCCTAAAAAATCTGCAATTTTGTTTAATCTTTCAACACCTTGATCTTTGGTAACATAACCTTGAGACATTCCAGAAACAAGCGCCATCAATCCAAAACCAGAACCTCCTGTAGTTACAATATTCGAATCATTTTCAGGATAAATTCCATCTGGATGATAACGTTCTCTGGCTAATCCAGAGTTTGGTTCAGCATAATCCCAGAAATACTTAAAGGTTTCTTTTTGAACCACGTTTAAAAGTTGCTCATCAGATAATTTCTCCGTTGCAGTATTTTCTTCTGCATTTTCTTTTGGTTTGTCAGTATTTGAACCACAACCAAAAAAAGTAAAAACCATTAGTAAAACTGAAATTCTAATCATTATAAAAAAATTATGGGAATTTGAAAATAATCACTCCTTTCAAGTTTCGAAAGGAGTGATTTTGAGATTTTAATTAGTAACCACCAGGGTTTTGTTGTGAAAGCGCTCCGGCTTCTCTTAAGAATGAAGTTGGTATAGGCCATAATTCATGTTTTCCAACAATAAAGTTTTTCCCGTCTGCTGTCATGGCTGCTTCAGCTTGTCCTGTTCTAACAAGATCAAACCATCTGTCATGCTCAAAAGCAAATTCTACTCTTCTTTCTTTCCAGATTGCTGTTCTCACATCTGCCTGTGACACTGCTGATGTTTCTCCTATTTTAGCTCTAAGTCTAATTTGATTTAATAATGGAATGGCTGCATCAGTCTGACCTAATTCATTTAGCGCCTCAGCTTTCATTAATATAACTTCAGCATATCTTAAATATCTAAGATTTGTATCTGTAAATTCCTGATTATAAAAAGATGATGAGTATGCTTTATAATTGTATCTTGGATTTGCTACAGTTGATGGTATTTCTCTACCATCGTATAAAACTGAACCTCTAAAAATGATAGTTGCTTCTCTTCTAACATCTCCTGGCTCATAAGCATCTGCTAAACCTTGAGTTGGTGTGTTGAATCCCCATCCCCAACCTCCGGCACCACGTGGTGCTTGAGAAACAGAGTAATTTCCAATTCCAAATCCAGGTGTAGAAGTAGAACCAACTCCATTAATTTCGAAAATAGATTCTGGACCAAATTCTCCTTCTTTTTTAAATTGTAATGAATAATCAGAAACTAAAGAATAACCCGTTACTTTATCGCAATTGTCAATTACTTTTTGCCAATTTTTTTGATATAGATTTACTTTTGCTAATAAAGCGTATGCAGATCCTTTAGAAACTCTGACAACATCTGCCCCTGTATAAGCTGATTTTAAAGGCAAAGCTTCTGCAGCATCATTTAGGTCTTGCTCTATAAAAGCATAAACTTCTGCTACTGTTTTACGTGTCAATTGCATTTTTCTATCATCCTCAGAGATTGGAACTGTAGCTAAATGATCTATAATTGGCACTCCACCATACCCTTTTACTAAAGTAAAATACATAAAAGCTCTCAGGAATTTCGCTTCTCCTGTTAATCTCGCTTTTAAACTAGGTGTTACAAGATCTAACTTAGGAAACATTGCCAATGCCTGATTACATCTGTTAATTCCAGCATAATTAGCCTCCCAGGTAGATTGAAATGATGGCGTTGAAGCGTTATAAGTCAATGCATCAACAATATCTTTATCTCCACCAGCATCTCCCGGGTCAGATCCTTTATCTGCATCATCTGAGATAATACTTGAAACTGCATTCCACCCAAAAGAGGACATTTCCCAGCCTAAAAATTGATTGTAAATTGCTGTTACAAAACCTGATGCTCCCGCATCACTATTAACCAAAGCCGGATCAGCCGGAATAGCTTCTGTTGAATCTACATCTAAAAAATCATCTGAACATCCGGAAAAAAATAATCCAGAAAGCACAAATATTGATATATATAATCTTTTCATGATATTAAAATTTTAAATTAGCACCTATAACAAATGATCTCAATGATGGGTAAGCATCTAACTCAACCCCTTGAGTGCCTTCAACTAACTTACCATCAGACACAACATCTGGTGAAAATCCTGAGAATTTTTGTGTGATAAATGGGTTAATTGCGTTTACATAAATTCGGCAAAAGCTAATAAACTGATCTTCTTTAAGAGGAAGTTTATATCCTAAAGTAATGTTATTGATTCTAAAAAATCTGCAGACTCCAAGTAATAAGTTGAAGCAAAAGGAGTTAAATTAGAAGGTGCAGGATTAGAAGCTGTAGTATTAGTTGGTGTCCAGAAATCACGAGCTGTTGAAGCCTCTATGTTTTCACCTCCAAAACGCTGCGCTTTTTTTCCATTATATACTTTTGATCCTCCAACACCGTAACCGTCAACAGAAAAATCGATGTTTTTGTAATTTACTCCTAAAGTAACTCCATAATTAGAAGTAGGTAAAAGAGAACCTACATACTTTTTGTCTTTAAGTTCGTCTAATCCTGATTGAGCAACTTTAGAACCATCTGCTTTGTAGTACAACATTTGACCGTTTGTTGGATCAACTCCTGCATACTCATACATATAAAAACTACCTAATGGCTGACCTACAGAAGTGTTATCAAGAATTTTGGTGTTTTGACCATTTCCTAAACTTCCTCCAATAATTGGATTTAACTGAACATTTTTAAGGCTTGTAAGCTCATTTTTATTATGAGAAAAATTTCCGCCTACCCAATAGCTTAAATTGTCGTTTATTTTATCATCCCAACGTAATGCAATTTCATAACCTTTGTTAGATACTTCTCCAACATGTGCAGGTGTAGCTACAGTAATTCCTGAGCTTGAATATGGCTTAACATTCAAAATTGTATTTGTTGTATTTTTATCATACAAATCAAAAGATCCTTTTAATCTACTGTTCAATACTTCAAAATCAAAACCTCCTGAAAGTTCTTCAACAATTTCCCAAGATAAATTAGGATCTACCTGAGAATTTACGGTAGTACCAGAACCTAAACCACCATAATCTAATCCAGAAGTTAATAACTGAGTATTAAGAGGCACATTTTGATTTCCTAATCTACCCCAAGATCCTCTAATTTTTAATAAATTAATTGGTTCTACATTACTTAAGAAGCTTTCTTTAGATACAATCCAACCTAAACCAACTGATGGAAATGTTCCCCAGCGTTTGTCTTCAGCAAATTGTGATGATCCGTCACGTCTTACAGTACCTGTAACCAAATATTTGTCTAACAATTTATATTGAAAACGTGCAAAATAAGATGCCAGTCTTCTTTGATTCAAAGCTTCATCTTTAAAACCTGTAACAGATCCTGCAACATTAACATCTTTTAAAGACCAGTAATTTGAGTTTGCATTTACATTCTTTCTGTCAATAGTTAACTTTTCTCTTGTTCCTTGTACATTCGCCTCAATACCCGCTGTAACTTCAACGTCATGAATATCAGCAAAAACTTTATTATAAGTAAAGTAATTGGACAAATTCCAGTTAAAGTATTGATCTCTGTTTCTTGTCAAAGTGTTTGTGTTCAAACTATTAGTATCGTAACCTGATTGTACACGAGTTGGATCAGCTGATAACCAAAGTGCTAAATTATCAACATAATTATATTGTTTGTAGGTATAAAATTCTCCATTGAATTGTGAAGTAAATTTTAAAGATTTGATAATATCATAATCTAATTTCAATCCACCTTGCAACATAACAGTTTGTTGCTGCTCATTTGTATAATCCAATTGAGCTACCGGATTTCCAACATTGTTAAAAGATGCTCCGGTTTCAGCTACAACTCCATTAGAAACAAATGGCACACCATATTTCCCATCAGCGTAACGCACAGGAACTAGTGGAGATTGTCTGTAAGCATTCGTAAATGCACTCAAAGGCATTGGTGTATTCTTAATAGTACTTACACTTAGATTTTGGGTTATTTTAACTTTTTCTGAAAGTTTAAACTCATTATTGTTTCTGATAGTAGTACGTCCGTAATCAGATCCGTTTAAAATTCCTTTTTCTTCATAATTTCCAACACTAAAAAAGTATTTTACATTTTCTGAAGATCCTGAGATTGCAATGTTGTTTTGAGTATAGGTTCCTGTTCTTGTAATCTCATCTAACCAATCTGTATTATAAGGCTGATTTGCAGAGAATCTCCCTTGTGGAAAATCGTTACTGTAAGCAGCATTGCTATAGCGAACATATTCGTCACTATTAGCCATTTTTACTTTTTTCAAAGGGCTTCTAATACCAGCAAAACTTTCAACATCTACAGTAAGTTTCCCTTTTCCGGCTTTTGTTGTAATCATAATTACTCCATTTGCCCCTCTGGTTCCATAAATAGCTAATGAAGAAGCATCTTTCAAAATCTCGTAAGATGTAATATCATTACTATTAATGTTATTGATATTATCAGTTGGCATACCGTCTACAACATATAAAGGATTTCTTCCTCCTAATGCAGTACCAGCTCCCCTGATTACAACTGAAGGTGTGCTTCCAGGCGCATCTGAAGTAGATACCTGAACACCAGCCGCCTTACCTTGTATGGCTTGCGATGCATTTGCAACCTTCATTTTGGTAATTTCCTCCGATTTAATTGAGCTTACAGCCGAAGTATTATCAATTTTCTTTCTTGTACCATATCCAATTACTACAACTTCTTTCAAGGCAGTATCACCTGATTCTTTTAATGTAATTGACATTGGTTCTGCTGTTGCGGGTACAGATACAGCGTCGAAACCAAGCATTGAGATTTTTATAATCTCACCCACTTTAGCATTTATTGTAAAATTTCCGTCGAAATCAGCATCAGCAGAAGTTCGTGAATTGGGAGCGCTAATAACTGCTCCGGGAATTCCCATTCCACTACTGTCTACTACTTTTCCTTTAATTGCTTGTCCAGACATATAAGCCGGAAGAAGCAAGAGTGCTAAAAAGCTAAAAATAAAATTTTTCATACAGTTCGTAATCGTTTAAGTTAGTAGAGCCAAATTAAACAATTACAACGTTGTAGTACATCAAATACCACTACTACATAGCTACATCATTATGTTAAAACATTAATATATTGTGCTAAAAATCAAAGTTTTAAATGTTAATTTCATTTCCTTAACATAACCTTATGATGTAGTAATGATGTATTGTAATTCTATAAAAAATGATGTAGAAAAATATAAAATATGTAAAAAACAAATGCAAATCTTACAGACTTAATAAAAACTTTGACAGATTTTCTTCCTGTGAGAGATTTAATTTCTTTCTAAGGCGATATCTGTGTAATTCTACACCTCTAAAAGAGATATTCATCATAGGGGCAATTTCCTTTGATGAAAGATTCATTTTAAGATAAACACACAATTTTATATCTTTTGGAGTTAAATTTGGAAACTTCTTTGAAAGATTTATAATGAATTCATTATGAATTTGGTTCAGGTTGGTTTCAAAAATTTCCCACTCGTGTTTATTGACTTCATTTATCTTTATTGCTTTTTTAATTTCACTTTTAAGTTTGTTGAAATCTTTTTCAGAATCCAAAATACTTTGGATATTTTCAATCATCTCACTTTGTTTGGCTATAGACAATGACTTTCCGGCAACTTCGGATGATTTAGTTTGTAGTTCCAATTCTAAAATATGTTTTTCATACTCCTGAATATTTAATTCGTTTTCAGCCTTCAACTCCATTTCAAGAATTTCTCTTTGATGTTTTAATTCCTCGGCCTGCAACTTTAATTTTTGCATATAACGAAGTTTATTCCATTTGTAATAGAAAAATAAAACCGCTCCAATTATTAAAAGATACAATAAGATCATCCAAAAAGAAAAGTACCAGGGCTGAGCTACTTTAAATTCAAAACTTGATACTTTGTCATAATTAGCACCATCGTGTTTATAGACTACCATTGAATGATAGCCGCTGCTCAAATTATTCAGCACAATCAATCCATCTGAAATTGAACTAAAATCTTTGCCTTTATTTAGTTTATAAAACAAATTTGGTTTGCTGGCTCCATAAATTCCAGATATAACATTAATTTTTAGCTCGGTGTTGTATTTAATTTTAGAATCATCAGGAATTAGATTTCCATCATTAAAAGCTTCAACTTTTATCTGTGTATTTTGCTTATTTTCATACTTCAATTGAAGAGAAATAAAACCATCATCAAGATTTAATAAATAATGATTCTTGTTTTTAAAAATTCTCAGATTGTCATTGATTAATTTTCCTTTATAATATTTCTCCTGAATAATATTCCAAACAAATTTATTTCCCTTAACATATATATGGTATAAAATTCCATCCTGAAGTACCATAAAATGATCTTCATCTATGCCAATTACATCAGAAACGTTCTTGAAATTTTCATTAAACAATTCATTTTCTTCAAGTTTGTTGGTTATCGAATTATACGTATACCATGAATTGTTGATTAAAAAGAGTATTTCATTTCTAAATTCAAAAATCTTAACTCCAAAGTCATTTTTGATTTTACTTTGCTGGGTTACATTCTCAATTTTCTTAGTTTTATAGTTATCGTCGTATAAAACACGATACAAACCACGATAATTATCTGCTGCCCAAATTTCATTCTTTTTATTTTGGGCAACGTATTTAATTGGTTTAGTAAAATCGTTAATTACTTTATATTTAGTAAGGTCTAAAGGATTATCATAAACCAAAACGCCACTATAAGTAGATTGAAAATAAGTATCATTGATGCTGCTTTTCGATAAATTCCACCCTCCGCTTACTTTATTTATCTTGCTTAAAAATCCATTATCATATGAAAATGTTCCGTCATTATGACCAATAATATATTTTTCATTTATTTTAGTAATATTCCAGCCCTGACCCTGTGTGTTAGGTATCATTTTAAATTTTCCGGAATCAAATTCAAAAACACCGTGATTTGAAGCAATTAAATATCCCTTATTAGTTGTAGCAACAGAATAAATAGAACCTAACGTTCCTGAATTATCGTAAAAAAAGGAGATTGGCGAATTTACTTCAACATGCGCAATTCCGTTATCTAATCCCAGCCACAAATCATTTTCTTTATCAAAGCCAATACTTAAAATAGAATTATTCATTAAAACATTGCTTCTATCAATGTTTTTATAGGTGTCTGTATTAAAATCATAAATAAAAACACCCCTGTTTCCGGTTCCAACAACCAGTTTGTTTGTTTTTATAAATTTAGCAATATTAATTGTGGCTGCTTTTAATGTTTCATTCAATGGATTATTCCAAGCCCTTAATCCGTCGTTTTCAATAATAAAAATTCCTTTTTTCTGAGTAAAAATATAGAATTTGTCATTGTATTTTTCGACTGCATGTACCACGGTATTTTTTAAAACATTCCAACCTTTTGGATTCGAAATTTTGGAGCCATCCATTTTAAAAAGACCTTTTTCAACAGAAGCAACGTAAACATTCTTATTGATTACAAAACAATAAGAAATTAAAAATGGAAATTTAATTTTTTGAATATGTTTTCCGTCATAAATAAAAACATCATTAAATGACTGGAAATAAATAGAACCATTAAATCTGAAAATTTTCCAGATTTCTTCGTTATCTTTTTCATCAAACAAACGCAGGTTTTTGGTAATCGAAACATATCGCATTTTACCGTCTTTCCTGTACCAATAACCAAATTCTTTATACGAACCGGAATAAATCTTATCGCCTTCGATCATAATTGAACGAATAATGGTTTTATTTGGCAATGTATATTTTTCCCACATTACACCATCATATCGCAATAAGTAGTGATTATTAGCAAAATACATCGCATCATCTTTTCCCTGAGCAACATTCCAAATTTGATTATCACCCTGGTAATCTGATTTATTATAGTTTTCAACGAAAGGAAGTAATTCTTGTGCTTGAATTTGAGAAGCGATGAAAAAGAAGAAAAATAATTTTAGAAGTATCGATTTCAAAATATTCAGATTTATATTCAAAGATAATGACAAATATTTAATTTTTATAAGTAAAAAAGCTTCTCAACTGAGAAGCTTTTTTACTTATAAAATACATTTTAAATTTTAGTTTTGAAGCAATTGATAAACCTGGTTGGCAATTTCATATTCTTCATCGGTTGGTATAACCAAAACTTTTGTTTTTGAATTTGGCTTACTAATTTCTCTGATTGATTTCGAACGAACCTGATTTTTTTCTTGATCTAATTCAATTCCGAAATAGTCCATATCAGTACAAACCAATTTTCGCATATAAGATGAATTTTCACCAATTCCGGCAGTAAAAATAATAGCGTCCAGACCATTTAAAGCTGCGGTATAAGAGCCTATATATTTTCGAATTCTGTAAGCGTTCATTAATAAAGCCAATTTACAGTCTTTATTTCCTTTCTCGGCTTCTGCTTCAATATCACGCAAATCACTATAACCTGTAAGCCCTAGCATTCCGCTTTGTTTTAGTAAAATTGCATTTACTTCATCTGCAGTGTAGCTTAAATTTTTAGTCAGATAAAAAATTACCGATTGATCGATATCCCCGGCGCGAGTTCCCATAATTAAGCCATTTGCAGGCGAAAATCCCATGGTATGATCGATGCTTTTTCCGTCTTTAATCGCTGTCATACTACACCCGTTCCCTAAGTGAATTGTGATTATTTTAGAATTATTTTCTAAATAACCTATCGCTTTTTCAGATACATATTTGTGACTTGTTCCGTGAAAACCATAAACACGAACTTTATTCTCTGTTAAAAGGTAATTTGGAATCGCATATTTATAGGCTTCAACCGGAATTGTCTGATGGAAAGCGGTATCAAAAACGGCGACTTGTTTTGCATCCGAAAAAATTTCTTCAGCAACAGTAATTCCAACCAAATGTGCCGGATTATGCAAAGGCGCTAATTCTGAAAGTTCTTTTATTTTTTCTTTAACCTCTTCTGTTATAATTGTTGTGTCAGAGAAATAACTTCCTCCATGCACCACACGATGCCCAACTGCGCCAATTTCTGAAGTCGATTTTATAACTCCTTTTTCAGCATCTAAAAGCATATCGGCAACTTTTTGCAAACCTACTTTATGGTTCGCAATTGGAAGCAATTCTTCTAATGAATCTGAAGCTGTTTTGAACGTAACATTTGAAGTTTCTAAACCAATTCTATCAATCATACCGCTACAAATTACTTCGTTTGTTGGCATAATCATTAATTGATATTTTATTGATGAACTTCCTGAGTTTATAATTAATATTTTCATTTTTTATGTTTTTGCCACGAAGGCACTAAGTCACTAAGTTTTTTTACTAAAAGGCTTAAGCCTATATTTTTTTAAGAACGCAAATTTGAACGCGGATGACGCGGATTGCTAAAGCAAAACGCGGATAAAAAACGGATTTTTTAAGATAATAACACAATATAATTCATAATTCACCATTAATAATTAATTAAAGTCCTTGCGCCTGAATTGCTGTAATTACAACTGTATTTATAATATCATCTACAGTACAGCCACGGCTTAAATCGTTAACAGGCTTGTTTAAACCTTGCAACATTGGTCCGATGGCTAATGCTCCGGTTTCTCTTTGTACGGCTTTATAGGTATTATTTCCTGTATTTAAATCAGGGAAAATAAGTACGCTCGCCTGCCCTGCCACTTCAGAATCCGGCATTTTGCTTTTTCCTACGGCGCGATCTACTGCGGCATCATATTGAATTGGCCCTTCGATTTTTAAATCAGGACGTTTTTGTTTTACAATCTCCGTTGCGGCTCTTACTTTCTCTACTTCATCCCCTTTTCCTGATGAACCGGAAGAATACGAAAGCATGGCAATTTTAGGTTCAATTCCGAAAGCTGAACTTGATTCTGCCGAAGAAATAGCAATTTCTGCCAATTGTTCTGCGGTTGGATTTGGATTAATAGCACAATCTCCAAAAACAGAAACACGATCTTCCAGACACATAAAAAATACGGATGAAACTACAGATGAATTTGGTTTTGTTTTAATGAATTGTAATGCCGGCAAAATAGTATGTTGTGTTGTATGCGCGGCTCCGGAAACCATTCCGTCAGCGTGACCTTTATAGACCATCATCGTTCCGAAATACGAAACGTCTTCCATTAAATCTTTTGCCATTGTAATACTTACATTTTTGGCTTTTCGAAGCTCATAATAAGTATTGGCGTAATCTTCATAATTTTTTGATTCGCTCGGATTTATAATATTTACTTTCGAAAAATCAAATGTTATTCCGAGTTCTGTAACCTTACTTTCAATTTGTTTTTTATCTCCAATAATCGATATATCAACCACATCCATATCTAATAATCTTGAAGCGGCCATGATAATTCGGTCATCATTTCCTTCTGGCAAAACAATATGTTTACGATGCTGCTTGGCTCTTTTCACCATATTGTATTGAAACATTTTTGGTGTCATTCCTTCCGGCACAAAAGTGATTAATCTTTCAGATAACGCGTCATTATCAACATATTTTTCGAATGTTGTAATGGAAGTTTCAATTTTGTGGGTGTTGTTGGCATAAATTTCAGATTTTATCGCACCAATTCGGTTTGTAATATGATACGTTCCGCCATCAACAGCAATAATTGGTACAATTGCAGAAAGTCCTTCAATAAGTTTTAAAATGCTTTCTTCCGGAACAATATTTCCCGTTAAAATAATTCCTGAAATAGTCGGATAATTTGCTGATTCATTGGCTTGTAAAGCACCTAAAATAATATCAGAACGATCTCCCGGAGTAATTACAAGTGCATTATTATGCAAATGCACTAAATAATTATGCAATTGCATTGCTCCCACACTAAAGTGCCCGATTTCATTGTTAAGATAATTTTCTCCAAATAAAACTTTGGCATCCAGTTCATTTACAATTTCCTGCATTGTCGGATTATTCAAACTTGAAATAAGCGGAATTGTATTGATCAAAACATTCGCTGGTAAACTTTTTTGAAGGCTTTTCGTAACCAGCTCGATATTTTCCGGCTGAACCTTATTAGCAAAAACCGATAGAACCTCAACTTCTTTTATTTTGAAAGAATCATAAACCAAATAAAGGCTGTCTACCAATTCTTCTAATGTTTTACCAACTCCTGAACCAATAATTATAGTAGGAATTCCGAGATTTTTTGCAATTAAAACATTCAAATCCAATTCGATTGAAGTTCCTTCGCCCGTAAAGCTTGTTCCTTCCACAAGAACAAAATCAAAACGTTCTTCCAGCTTTTTATATTTCTCGATAATAAGATCCAGAACCTCACCTATTTTTCCTTTATTTTTTTCTTGATCAGCTTGCTTTTTGTAATGGCATATGCGTCTTCAAACTTAATATCAAGGTTAAAATAAGAGAGAACAGTTTCGATATGATTGTCTTGTTCTCCATCGACGAAATCTTCAACTATAGGTCTAAAATAACCTACTTTAGCCGTTTTACCAATCAAAATGCTCATCAAACCGAGTGTAATAATCGATTTTCCGCTATTTTGATCGCTTGTGGCTATATATATTGCTTTACTCATAGTTATTTATATTGATTCTAAACAAAGGTAATCTAAATGAAAAATTTTCAACTGAAACAAACGTTAAAACCAACGTCTTTTTTTGAAATAAATGATAAGGGCAATTACCAATAAAAACATGGCTCCCATGACCATAAAATAGCCATTTCTGGCACGTAATTCCGGCATATAATCAAAGTTCATTCCATAAACTCCCACAATAAAAGTAAGCGGAATGAAGATTGCAGAAATGATTGTTAGCGTTTTCATGATCTCATTCATTTTTCGGCTTTGTTCCGAAAAATAAAAATTTGAAGCGCTTTCTAATGAACTCATATCGGACTCAATTTGTTCTAAAAGTTCTAAACTTTTTTGATGCAATCTGATAAAAAAATTAAACGTATCTTTTTGAATGAGTTTATTTGTATCATCATCTTTAATGGTTTTAAGATAATACAATGAATCCCGAAGCGGTACAATGGCTCGCTTTAAAAAATTGAAATTATCACGATGATTTTCAATCTTTTCCAGAATAATCGGATCTGCTCCTTTTTTCGTCAAATTGATTAATTCTTCAATTTTATCCTCTTCGTCTTCAATTGTAATGTAAAAATTTTCCATTACAGCATCCAAGAGTAAATACAATAGATAATCGACTTTTTTTGTGCGAACAATTCCTGCATGTGTGCGAAGACGCTCTCTAATGTGGGTAAAAAAGTCACTACGTTTTTCCTGAAATGAAATTAAAACTCCATCTTTTAGAATAAAACTAAGCTGTTCGACACTTATATTATCTGAATATTCAGATGGCAAAAGCGATTTTATATTAAAAAACAAGATATCCTCTTGCTCTTGTAATTTGGTTCTTTTAGTGGTATTTAAAATATCTGCCAGCAAAAAATCATCCACTTTAAAATGCGCCCCAATCGTTTTTATCAGATTAATATCATTTAATCCGTGGATATTCAGCCAATTATTCTTAGAGTAATCTATACATGTATTTAAAGCCAGAATCGTGAATTTATCGTATTCAATAACGTCTTCATTATCATATACAAAAAGCTGCATCTCAGATTCATGATCTTTATGAGAGCCTGTATACTCTAAAGTGATATGTTGAAGCTTCCGCCCTTTCTTGTATTTTATCTTTCTCATTCAAAAAGTCAATTATATAGTAATATTACAAAAAAGAATTCGAACGCGAAATGACAATTGTCATTTTGATGCGAGATAACTCAAAATACAATTAATTAATTTGTACTATTTTTACTACTTTTAATTAAACCAGACAGGTTTTAAAAACCTGTCTGGTTTGTCAACCAATAACCAATCGATGCAAATAATTGAACCACTTGAATTTGGAAAATATTACCATATTTATAATAGAGGAATTAACAGTGAAAATATTTTTAAAGAAAATAGAAATCATGAATATTTTTTAACTTTATATAATAAACATATCGACCCAATTGCTGAAACTTTTGCCTGGTGCTTACTCAAAAATCATTTCCATTTATTAGTTAGAATTAAAACAAGTGAAGAGATTCTACAAAATCAGCAAGAAAATGGAAGCAAAAAGATTATTGCACCATATCAATCCTTTGGTAATTTATTTAACGCCTATACAAAAGCAATCAATAAAGGATACAATAGACATGGAGCATTATTTGAACGATCATTTAAAAGAAAACTAATTGATAATGAATATTATTTACGATCTGTGATAAAATACATTCATTACAATCCTGTAAATCATGGATTTTGTCAACATCCTATAGAATATCCGTGGAGTTCTTATTTAACTTGCGTTTCTGAAAAACCAACTAAACTAAAACGTGAAAAAGTAATTTCTATATTTGAAAATATTGAGGGTTTAAAAATCTCTCATAGCAAAAATGAACAATTTGATTCTTTAGAGCGCTTTCTTAATTTATAAGTGATTAAGGTTATAAAAAACTAATACCCATAATCAAAATCCGCAAAAGAAACCGGACAGGTTTTTAAAACCTGTCCGGTTTAATAACATAACGTTTATAAAAAAACATCCACAATCTAAATCCACAACATAAAAATACCCCACAAAAAAACCGGACTATCACTAGTCCGGTTTTCATTATTGTTAAAGAAGAATTATTTTACTTCTTCGAATTCAACGTCTTCAACATTGTCACCTTGCGATTGCTCTTGTTGTGGAGCCGCTTGTTGACCTTGATCACCACCTTGAGCATACATAGCTTCTGTAGCTGTTTTCCAAGCTGCATTGATATTGTCAAGAGCAGTTTGAATAGCTGGAATGTCTTGAGATTGGTGAGCCATTCTCAATTCAGTTAAAGCGTACTCTACAGCAACTTTGTGGTCGTCAGCTAATTTGCTTCCTAACTCTTTCAATTGAGACTCAGTTTGGAAGATCATTCCATCAGCTTCGTTCAATTTTTCAGCTCTTTCTCTTGCGATTTTGTCAGATTCAGCATTAGCTTCAGCATCTTGCTTCATTTTTTCAATTTCTTCAGAAGTTAATCCAGAAGAAGCTTCGATACGAATATCGTGAGATTTACCTGTTCCTTTGTCAGTAGCAGTTACTTTGATGATACCATTAGCATCGATGTCAAAAGCAACTTCGATTTGAGGAACTCCTCTTGGTGCTGGTGGAATACCATCTAAGTGGAAACGACCGATAGTTTTATTATCAACAGCCATTGCTCTAGCTCCTTGTAAAACGTGAAGCTCAACAGATGGTTGAGAATCAGAAGCAGTAGAGAATACTTGAGATTTTTTAGTTGGGATAGTTGTGTTAGCCTCAATTAAGATAGTCATTACACCACCCATAGTTTCGATACCTAAAGATAAAGGAGTAACGTCAAGTAACAATACATCTTTTACATCTCCAGATAAAACTCCACCTTGAATAGCTGCTCCAATAGCAACAACTTCATCAGGATTAACTCCTTTAGATGCTTTTTTACCAAAGAATTTTTCAACTTCGTCAGCGATTCTTGGCATACGAGTAGAACCTCCAACAAGGATTACTTCGTCGATATCAGATGTAGATAAACCTGCATCTTTTAATGCTTTAGCAACTGGCTCCATAGAACGTTTTACTAAAGTATCAGATAATTGCTCAAATTTAGCTCTGGTTAATTTTTTCACTAAGTGTTTTGGTCCAGAAGCAGTAGCAGTTACGTAAGGTAAGTTGATTTCTGTTTCAGCAGAAGATGATAATTCAATCTTAGCTTTCTCTGCAGCTTCTTTCAAACGTTGCAATGACATTGGATCTAAACGTAAATCAATACCTTCTTCAGATTTGAATTCGTCAGCTAACCAGTCAATAATAACCTGGTCAAAATCATCTCCACCTAAGTGAGTATCACCATTTGTAGATAATACTTCGAATACACCGTCTCCTAATTCAAGAACAGAGATGTCAAAAGTACCTCCACCTAAATCGTAAACAGCAATTTTTTGATCAGTTCCTTTTTTATCTAATCCGTAAGCTAAAGCTGCTGCTGTAGGCTCGTTGATGATACGCATAACTTTAAGACCAGCAATTTCACCAGCTTCTTTAGTAGCTTGACGTTGTGCATCGTTAAAGTAAGCAGGAACAGTAATAACCGCTTCAGTTACAGTTTGACCTAAATAGTCTTCAGCAGTTTTTTTCATTTTTTGAAGTGTCATTGCTGACAATTCCTGAGCAGTGTATAAACGACCGTCAATATCCACACGTGGCGTATTGTTGTCACCTTTTACAACACTGTAAGGAACTCTTTTGCCTCTTCTTGAGTTTCAGCAAAAGTGTGTCCCATAAAACGTTTAATAGAAGCAATCGTTTTTGTAGGATTCGTTACCGCTTGTCTTTTTGCAGGATCACCTACTTTAATTTCTCCACCTTCAACAAAAGCGATGATAGATGGCGTTGTTCTTTTTCCTTCTGCGTTAGGAATAACAACTGCTTCGTTACCTTCCATTACAGAAACACAAGAGTTCGTCGTACCTAAGTCAATTCCGATTATTTTACCCATTTTTTATATATTTAATTTTGATATACATTTTATAACTCAGGTGGCATAAGTCAATCTTTGTGCCAATATAAAAAACCAAAGTAAATTGTCAGTTTCATGTCGGCGCAATAAAAATCATCTGACAACATGACATTTTCAAAACCTGACAATCATGGCATATCAGTACTTTACGTGTCATTATAAGGAGCTGTTTCCTACTGTTCGCTGTATCTTTTCCTGGCTAAAGAAGCCAGAAAAAGGATGACTCCCGAAGCTTCGGGACCATCAGGGCTAGGACAATCGTTTTCATCAGAACATATTCTTATTTTGACAGTTTAATGTCTTTCAATATTTTCAATTAAATTCCTAAATACTTACATTAGCATTTTTCTAAAATATAAAAATGGAAAACTACAGCATCATTATTTTTATACTCGCCATCGTAATTGGTCTCTCTGCATTTGCAGATAAAGTAAAATTACCCTACCCAATTCTTTTAGTAATTGCCGGAATCGCAATTGGCTTTATCCCTTCAATGGGTGAAATCGAAATCAATCCCGAAATTATCTTTCTGATATTTCTACCGCCACTTTTGTATGATGCTTCATTTAATATTTCTCCAAAACATTTTAAAACAAACCTGGGTACAATAAGCAATTTGGCAATACCATTGGTTTTTCTAACCACATTTTGGATCGCAGTCGTTTCACATTACATGATTCCCGGCATGAGCTGGCCACTATCTTTTGTACTCGGTGCCATACTTTCTGCTACAGATGCCGTTGCAGCAGTAAGCATAACAAAAGGTTTAGGAATACCCGAAAAAACCATTACAATACTCGAAGGAGAAAGTCTTATTAATGATGCCTCAGCCTTAGTTGCGTATCGTTTTGCCGTGGCAGCCGCAATGGGCTCTGCGTTTATAATCTGGAAAGCCACACTTAACTTTGTATTATTATTAGGCGGAGGTTTTTTAGTTGGTTTTGTTATGGCAAAAATTTTATCCGTAATTCTTACCAAAGTCCATAAAAACACCAATGCTACCATTGGATTTATGCTTTTAATGCCATTTGTAACATATTTAATTGCAGAACATCTTCACGTTTCGGGAGTAATTGCTGTTGTAGTATTAGGTTTGGCTATTTCCCGTTTCAGCAATAAAATTTTTCCTCAAAACTTAAAAGACAGTTCAAAAAGCCTTTGGGACATTATTATTTTTCTTCTAAACGGACTAATCTTTATCCTAATCGGACTAAATTTTAGATATATCCTAAAAGATATTGATAACGATATGATTTTACCATACATTGGTTATGCACTTATTATTACTATTGTAGCATTATTGACCAGAATGGTAAGGATATTTTTTCAGAAATCAAGTCTTCAAAAAAATTTCCTGAAAAATGACAAAAAAAGACGAAAAGTAAGCGAACACGCCTTACTTGATACCAAAAATAGTTTCATTATCAGCTGGTCCGGAATGCGCGGGATTGTTTCTCTTGCAATCGCTTTAGGTTTGCCAAAATTCCTCGAAGACGGAACTCCTTTTCCCCAACGAAATGCCATAATATTCATTTCTGTAGCCGTTGTGCTTTTAACGCTTATTGGACAGGGACTGACACTTCCGTGGATTGTGAAAAAGCTGAATTTAAAACAAGAAGAACAAAAAGAATAACAATTTGCAAATAACATATAATACAATTTTAGCTACATTAGCGTTCCATTAACAAAACCAAAAACCTAATGAAAAAGTTACTTGTATTTGCATTTTCTTTTCTAATCTATTCAAATTCATATTGCCAAAAAACCGAATTGAGAGTATCTCTGGATTCAGGACTTTCTTCTTTTACCGGAGAGAGCACAGAATCTTCTTCGTCTATAAATCTTTATAACAACTCAGATTCAGGATATACAAACAATCCTTATGGCTCAAAAAATGTACTTTCTTACGGCGTTTCTGTAAATTTAAAAAGAGTAACAAAAGCTAATCTTATATATGGGATTGGTTTAGGGTACGAAAACATAGGAAGCAAAACTTCGATAAACTCTATATCTGTGTATGATGAAGTAAATAGTTATAACGTTCCTGCTTCCGGGAAAACTATTATGAGCAGCAATACCATAAATGCAAATCCTTTTATAGGATATCGTTTTAATGCATCAAAATTACCAATTGATTTAGTAGCCGGTTTTGATTTCGCCAGCATTTTAAACACTAAAGAATGCGGAGACGCAAATGATGAAGACGGAAATAACTATACAACTTCTATAGACAGAAAAACAATAAGTACCGATTTTCGCCCGAGGATTCAGGTATCAACAGATTATAAAAAATTTGGTGTTTATCTGGGATATTCTTTCGGATTGCTAAATTATATGGAAGGATATGTTGGAGGCACAAATACCGTATATTCTAAAATTTTTAGATTTGGAATAACCTATCAGGTTTTTTAAGAAAATAATTTTACAAACAAGAAAAATAAATATAATGGATCAGGAATTAGAAAGCCAATTTAACGAATTTGAAAAACCTCCTGTCATCAGAAGAAAACTTTTGCCATGGTGGATCAAAACATTTTGCTGGATTTTTATGCTTTTGAGTATTTGTGCTGTAGGCTCGCTAATTGGTAATTTATTTATGTCAAATATTGACTTATCTATTTATGGTTTTTCCAGCAACAATGCGTATACCGGTACGGGGCTTTTTATTATAGCAATTGCAGCATTTAAAGGTTTTGCTGCTTATTCTCTTTGGTTTGAAAAACCAAATGCAATCTCAATTGGTAAGATAGATGCCATTTGCGGAGTTGTAATTTGTATTGCTTCTATGTTTATACTTCCCTTTACAACTGGAGACGGTCATATTCAAATTCGAATCGAAATTTTTCTTCTTATCCCGTATTATCTAAAATTAAATAAGATAGAATATGAATGGGATAATTTAGAAACCATTTAATTTTTCTCCCAAATAAATCAGTCTTTTTAAACAAAATAAATCTTTCTAATAATGGAAAACAGCATTGCAATTTATGGCGCTTACGGACATACCGGAAAATTTATTACAGCCGAACTTCAAAGGCAAGGCTACAAATTAATTCTTTCCGGAAGAGATTATGAAAAGTTATTATATCTACAGCAACAATATCCGGATTCAGCGATAAAAGCGGCAGATATTAGTGATTCAAAATCATTAGACGGAGCATTTTTCGGAACAAAAGTTATTATAAACTGCGCTGGTCCTTTTTTAGACACGGCAGAACCTATCATTCAATCAGCTTTGCGATTAGGAATTCATTATATAGATTTAAGTGCCGAACAAAAAGCTGTTTTAGATGTATTTGAAAAGTTTTCGGAAAAAGCAAAATCAAGCGAAATTTCAGTAATTCCTGCCGTTGCTTTTTACGGCGGATTGGCTGATTTATTAAGCACCACCATAACTAAGGATTGGGACACAATTGACGAGATAAATGTTTACATTGGCCTGGATTCCTGGCATCCTACAAAAGGAACAAGATTAACAGGAGATAGAAATCATTACACAAGATTAACCTTAAAGGACAGCCGTTTACAGGAACTCCAGCCGAGTGCTCCAATACAATGGGATTTTAAAAATCCAATCGGAATTAAAGATGTGGTGGCTTTGCCTCTTTCAGAAATTATTACAATCTCGCGTCATTTAAAAGTAAATTCCATTAATACTTTTCTAAGTCAAAACTCATTAGATGATCTTCGAAATGCAGAAACTCCGGAACCAAAACCGACCGACGAAAAGAACAGATCATCTCAGCTTTTTTGTTTGGAAGTTGTTGCAACAAAAAACAACACAAAAAGAACTATTTTGGCACAAGGCCAAGATATATATGCCGTTACAGCACCATTGGTTGTTGAAACTGTAAACAGAATACTATCAGGAAAATTGAAGAAAACCGGTGTAACAACAATTGGTGAAGTATTTGACGCCTCTGATTTTTTACAATCATTAAATGAAGATGACATAACAATTTCAGTCATTGAAGAATCAAAATTAAAATAATTTATAATGCCCAAGTTTATATTTCCGTTTGTCTTTCTTTTTTCAGTAATGCTTTCTGCCCAAAATAATTTCACCAAAGAAATTAAAAAAGTAAAAGGTGATTTAAACAAAGATGGTTTAATTGATTACGCTCAGGTTTTACAAGATACTATAAGTGAAACCGCACCATACAAACTCGAAATTTATTTCGCAGAAACCAATGGTACTTTCAAAAAAATAATTTCTACAATTAAAGCAATAGATCCGCAATTTCCAGAAGGGAGAAACGGTTATTACAACGGAAATTCTTTTTATGAAATCACCATTATAAAAGGAATTTTAAGCATTCATAATGAACTTATCCGTGGAAATTTTGAACACAAATTCAGATATCAAAATGGAAATTTTGAGTTAATTGGTTTCTCCCAAGTGTATTCTGACGGGCAGGGAACAATGGGAATGATTGATTTTAATCTTTCCACGGGAATCAGAATAAAAACAACAGAACCTTACGGCGAAGACGATTTTCCGAAAACAAAAAACCAAACGAAAATGATGATTCGGCCGTTGCCAAAACTACAGGATTTTACGCCTTTTAAAACAGAGTATTTTTAAGATTTAACTTTTCAAAAAAGTTGCCATTCCTTTTTTATTTGTAATTTCGATTTTCATAAAATTATAAATAAAAAATGGCTTCATTTATCAAACAAATATCTTTTCGCTGGTCAGATCTTGACCCTAATTTTCACGTTCGTCACAGTGCTTATTACGATTTTGGCGCACAGCATCGTATCGAAATTTTAGAAGAATTAGGCTTAACATTAAGAGTAATGCAAACACAGGGTTTTGGTCCTGTTTTATTTAGAGAAGAATGTGTTTTTAGAAAAGAATTAAAACTTTCAGACAAAATATTCATTCATACCAAAACATCAAAAATGAAAGCCGATGCTTCGCGCTGGTCTATCATTCACGAATTTAGAAAAGAAGACGATACACTTTGTGCCGTAATTACCGTAGACGGCGCCTGGATGGATACGAAATTGCGTAAATTAGCTTCTCCAACGCCGGAAATTGCTATCGAAGCTTTAAGTATTTTCCCGAAAAGTGATGATTTTGTTGGACTTTAAAATTAAAATCTGATTTTTATAAATTACAAAACCGTTACAAATCAATGTAACGGTTTTTTTTATTAAAAATCTTTGACTATAATTTATTTAAACACATAGAAACATAGATTTTAAAAACCTAAAAAGGCGTTTTACTTATCTAAACAAACATAGCTGACTATGTGTGAGAAACTCGTTTCTTTTTGTATTCTTTTTTGACAATACAAACCTATGTTTCTATGCGTTTAGAAAGTTATTCTGCCACAATTTTAAAAGTTCTGTTTAAATCCTCCGAAGAAATATTCAAAACATACATTCCTGCTATCTTTTTATTGCCGATATTCAAAATAAAAACTCCGTTTCCATCAGAAGTAATTTTTTCTTTCAGAATAATTTTCCCTGTCATATCGCTCAAAGTTGCCGTTGCATAAGACGATGCATGATCCGGAATATTAATAAAAATTTGGTCTTTCACGGGATTTGGATATACAATTCCTTCATTTTTATGCTGTCTAAATTTTTCGGTACTTAAAAATTCCTGATTAAATAATCCCAATACTTCAGTAGCGTTTAAAGGATAATTAAATATCTGAAGTTCATCAAATTGTCCGTTGTAAGGTGCAGGCGCAGTTCCTGATGCGAGTTCTAATTCTCCGATATTTCCAATTATTAAATCCGTTTCTTCAGAAATTCCGGTTACGGCAGTTTCATCCAATTCAGCAGAAAATACGCCATTGGTATAAATTCTCATTTTATGAGCAAGAACATCTCTCATAATAACAACATTTACCCAATCATCTGTAAAATATTTGGCGGCGGCTGTTGTTACTTCTTTTTTCGTTTTATCATCATCAATCGCAAAACGCAAGAGTCCGCCCTTTATTTCTATATTATACCTTCTGCCGGTTGCTCCTGTTGTTGTGTTTTTGGTAAACGAACCTTTACACAAAACATAAATACTCGTGGTTGAAGAACCTGGCAATAAAGCCGGAGCCGCTTTCATCCAAAATGAAATCGTAAACGAACTTTTATCAAACAACAAATGATCCTGATTTGGAATCTTCACCATAATTTTATCATTTGCCGATGTTGCAAAATCAATAGCATTATTTGCTTTTCCGGGTACTCTTACATTGGCATTATCAAAAGCAATATCCAAAGTACCATGATTGGTATAAGATGTAATATCCGTAATTTGTTCTCCCTGAGAAACAGTTTCTTTAAACGGCCAATGACCAACAAGACTTGGTGTAAGTGCACGGAAACTCCACACATCTCCCGTTGTTGTTCCTTTATCATTTACGGCATCGATTCTCCAATAATAATTTACTGCGAAATTTAAACCCGTAACCTGATAAGATGGATTTGCATTATAAGCGACATCTCCTAATTTGGTTAAGTTTAAAGAATCTGTGCCAAAATATACAGCATAGTTTACTGTATTTGAACTCCCGCTCCATTTCAAAGTTAAGTTACCGCCCGACAATTCAGCATTAATAAATCCCGAAGCAGGGCTTGGAGTCTCTGCCTTAGTTGGCGCTAACGGAATTGGCGGTGTAGTTAAAGATGTAGTTTCATAAACTGATGATTCAGTACTGTTAGTTGCTTTAACACGATAATAATAGGTAGTATTTGGCACTAAACCCGTATCATTATAACTTGTAATATTAGCGTCTAGTGTAGTAATTACTGTAAAATCCGTACCATTTATTGAGCGCTCCACAACATAATTATCTTCATTTGTGGTTCCATCAATCCAGTTAACCGTTAAAGAACTGGCAATCGGAATTTCTGTCGATACTACATTGGTAAAATTTATATTTGATGGCGGAATAATAAAAGATAGCGGTGTTTCATTCGTTAATCCGTTAATGTAAACTTCAATATTCAGGTAAGGCGCCTGCGATGTACTAACCAATAAAGCATCAGCAAGGTTTTTATTCAATCCATTTGCATCTTCCCAGGCATCCGGCATTCCGTCATTGTCAGTATCCAAAGGAGCCGGAGCGCCGTAAACATGACCTGCGCCGCCGTTAATAAATCCAAATTGGGTCGTCAAATCTGTTTGAACATAAACATAAGTCGCCGTTGTTCCTTTCGACATCAAATCAGAAATCATTAAATCATCAACCTGATCACGTCTTGGATAAGAAGCCCCAACATCTGAAACTATTTTATTATAAGCATCCTGAGCACTTAAAGCAGTGTTCTTCATTGGATAATCATAGGGAGTTGATAATATCGTAGAAATATCTCCTGTAGGATATCCGGTTAAATCTGCGGGAACCAAAGTTCCGTTTAAAACCCCATCTTTATTGTTATCAAAGTAATTTCCGGATCCGTATAAGGAGAAATTATTGTTTCCGCGGTTAAAAGGTGTCGAAAGTGAATTGCTTGTATTTGGTCCGCCAATAAAGTAATTGTTGATAATGTTTACATCAGAACTTCCTGCAGAATCTCCTCCCATAATATAAGCATCACCAGATTCTGTATGTCCGTATGTATTACCGTAATTTCCCCAATTGTAAACCACATTGTTTACAAACTCATTAATTCCCTTAATTTTATTGTTACGTGTTTTATTGCAGATATATAAATTTCCAATCAAACTTATTTTTCCGCCCGAAGGTTGTATCAATCCTCCCGCCGAATGATTATGACGATGCAATCCCTGACCAATAATAGAATTCTGAATCGTAATATTATCGGGACTCACTCCTTTACTATCCCAGTTGATAGAAAAAACTTCATCTGTTCCCCAAGTAAAAGTCATGTGATCAAAAATCATATTGGCACCATTTGCAAGTCCGGATGCATCCTGATTTTGGGCAGTTCCGCCATACCGAATTCTAAGGTATCTGGCAATCGTATTATTGGCTCCTGTAAAAGTTACTCTTGGTCCTAAAAACACAATTCCTTCTCCTGTTGCAGTTTGTCCCGCAATCGTCGTATTACTTGCCACAACAATCTGAGTTTGCAAGTTTACAATACCCCCAACCTTAAAAATCACAAATCGTCCTTCCTGACTAACGGCATCTCGAAACGAACCCGGACCGCTGTCGTTTAAATTGGTTACCAAATAAATTTGAGGATTTGCAGCCCCTCTTGCCCCTGTTGTAAATCGCCCAAAACCAGTCGCTTCAGGAAAAGCTAATGTCTGAGCCTGCAGATTAACAAAACTGTTAATAAATCCGTAGATCATAAATAATTTAAGCAAAAACTTAAATGGTTGGTTACTTTTTTTCATAAATTTTGGTTATATGTTAGCATAACTAATTTACTTATAAGCTCAAAAGAGACCATCCTGTCCTATCCTGCTTTATCCTATTAGTTATCAATTAATTATAATTTCAAAATCAGCAAAAAATATTTTTTTCAGCAAGAGTCTTGTAATACTTTTTACAACAATTACGCTGATAGCTGGAAAACTTCGTAAATTAGCTTTTCTAACTTTTTAGGATTTTTACAAAACTCAAAGCGCATGATCGATTTTACAAAAGACTTTAGAATTGGCTTTTTCATTGCGATAATAGCTCTTACAACCATTGTTTTGGGTGCTGTAACAGATAAAGTACTTCGCTATTTTTTGTATCGAAAACAAAGCAATAAAGAATATGATGCGACTGGTTTTAAGTTTTTAAAACACTTAATTATTACCGTAATTTATATTCTGGGATTTGCTTTTGCTTTAATTCAAATTCCTGAATTTAAAATCATTGGGCATTCTTTTCTGGCCGGAGCGGGAATGATTTCCCTGGTCGCAGGTCTTGCTTCCCAACAAGCTTTAAGTAATATTGTAAGCGGTATTTTTTGGTGATTTTCAAACCTTTTCGAATTAACGATAAAATCACCATCAACAATTTTGTGGGTACGGTTGAAGATATAAACCTGAGACAAGTTGTTTTAAAAGATGCCGAAAACAACCGGATCATTATTCCCAATTCCGTCATTAGCAATCAGATTATTGTAAACACGAATATGCACGATACAAAATGCTGTAAAATCATCGAAATTGGTATTGGTTACGAATCAGATATTGACAAAGCGTTGGAAATCATGAAAGATGAAATTGCAAAACATCCTCTTTTTATCGATACCAGAACGGCCGAAAAAAGAAACAAAAAACACCTTTGGTTGTAGCACGCGTTGTTGCTCTTGCAGATTCGAGCGTGACCTTAAAAGCATGGGCCTGGGCCAAAAATTCTACAGATGGTTTTGTGATGTATTGCGATTTATTGCAAAGTATTAAAAAACGTTTTGATGAATCTGATATTAATATTCCGTATCCGCAACAGGTTGTAACACTTAAAAATAACGACATAAAAACATCAAAAGCGAATTAGTTTATGAAATCTTCTGAAATTGTTCCGATAAAAACCTTACCTCTTTTTTCTATTCTTGATGATTTGTTAATTCAACTTTTAAAATCATTAACCGAAGATGAATGGAATGCCAGAACTGTGGCAAAAAAATGGATAGTAAAAGATATTGCTTCACATTTACTTGACGGAAACCTGAGAGGTTTATCTTTTTCAAGAGATCATTATTTTGGAGAAAAACCCGAAAATATTAATTCATACCGTGATCTGGTCGACTTTTTAAATCAGCTCAATATGACCTGGACAAACGCTACAAAACGACTTAGCCCGAATGTTATAATTGAATTATTAGAAAGTACCGGGAAACAATATTCAGCTCATTTAAAAACATTAGATCCTTTTGAAGATGCTATTTTTTCAGTCGATTGGGCTGGCGAAGAAACATCTTTAAACTGGTTTCATATTGCCCGGGAATACACCGAAAAATTCCTGCATCAACAACAAATTCGAAATGCTGTTGGCAAACAGGCACTTTTTACCAAAGAATTATTCTATCCGTTTATCAGCACTTTCATGTATGCTTTACCCCACACTTATCGAGATGTTTCGGCACAAAAAGGCACAATTGTAACTTTGATTGTAAAGACTGAAATTGGAGGTGAATGGAGCATAATTAAAAAAGAAAAACAATGGGAATTTATTGAATCCTTTGAAGAAAAGCCAACTGCAATTATTAAAATAAATCCTGATGATGCCTGGCTATTGTTCTCAAAAGGAATAACCCCGGAAGATGCAAAACAAAAAGTAGAAATTATTGGTGATCAAAAATTGGGCGAAGTTGCCTTAAATATTATTGCAGTTATGGCCTAGCGTCTGGATATAAAGTATAAAAAGCAAACACAAATTGCACGAATTGTCACTAATTTTAGTTTGTGAATTATTTTCACAAACTAAGCAAACTATTAGAATTTGTGCAAATTCGTGCAATTTGTGTTTAAAATTGATTTATAATAATTGTGTCCAGATGGTCGATTATGGTATAATGCAAAACTGTTATTTTCTGATAACTTTAAGATTTTAAGTTTTGCTTTTAAAATGGTAAACTTTAATTTTATAGTTAAAGCAAACCAACACTAAACTGAAATGAAAAATCTGAAATTTATAATTCTTCTCCTTCCTTTTCTCTGTTTTTCGCAGAAAGAAAATATAAAAGCACTTGACATTAATTTAACCAATTACGAATATCCTTTTCCTGTTCAGTTTTTAGAATTGAGCAATCAGCGCCAGCTTTTAAAAATGGCGTATATGGATATTAAACCCGATAATTACAACAACAAAAATATCGTTTTACTACACGGAAAAAATTTCAACGGAGCTTATTGGGAAACGACCATAAAAGCCCTGACAAAAGAAGGTTTTCGTGTTATTGTTCCAGATCAGATTGGTTTTGGAAAATCAACAAAACCCGAAAATTACCAGTATAGTTTTCAGCAATTTGCCCAAAACACCAAGAAATTATTAGATCATTTGGGAATTAAAAAAACAACTATTCTAGGGCATTCGATGGGCGGAATGCTAGCCACAAGATTTACCTTGATGTATCCTGAAACAGCTGAAAAATTAGTATTGGAAAACCCGATCGGTTTAGAAGACTGGAAACTTGTTGTTCCCTATCAAACCATAGATTCATGGTACGAAAGCGAATTAAAACAAAATTACGAAGCCATAAAAAAGTACCAAATGGCGAATTATTATGATGGAAAATGGAATGCAGATTTCCAGAAATGGGCAGAACTTAGCGCGGGCTGGACATCGGCACCAAATTACGACCGGGTGGCGTGGAATTCGGCATTGATGTACGATATGATTTTTACACAGCCTGTTGTTTACGAATTTAAAAACATCAAAAGTCCTACTTTATTAATCATCGGAACAAGAGATAAAACCGCAATCGGAAAACAATTTGTATCTGAAGAAGTTAGAAAAACAATGGGAAATTATGCCGAATTAGGTAAAAAAACGCAAAAGACAATTCCGAATTCAAAATTAATAGAAGTTCCAAATACAGGGCATTTACCACATATTGAATCTTTCGATCAATTTATAAAACCATTAATTGTATTTTTGAAACAATAATTTTATTTTTTTTCGCCACGAATTCACGAATTATTTTTAATTAATTTATGAATAAAATTCGTGAATTGCTTCGCCTGTTCGCTATCGCTCGGGTCGTGGCAGAAAAACTCCACTTACTAATCTAAAAACTAAAATATCATGTTTACAATCGAACAAATAAAAGAAGCACATGCCAAGGTAAAAAGCGGAGCCGATTTTCCAAACTATATACAAGACTTAATTATTTTAGGTGTTTTAGGCTACGATACATTCGTAAATGATGGTCATGTTGAATATTACGGCGTTAATAATTACAATGTTAGTGCTGACGAAAAATATACTGAAATTAAGGTTGAAGCTGTTGCTAATAAAGAACGTTTTATCGAATTTTTGGTAATGCACCAGAACGGTCAAACAGATTATCTTACTTTTTGTAATCACGCAGCACAATGCGGAATCGCAAAATGGAGAGTGGATATTATCGCCATGACCTGTACTTATTTTGATAAGGCTGAATATGAAATATTGATCGAAAAAATCCCTGATTAATAAACAACGGTAATTTTTATTTGAGCAATACCAGAAAACAAACCCATACCAAATGAAACTTTCTCCCATTATAAATCCCGAAGAACTTTTAAATCTAAAAGATTCATCCGAAATTGTTTTAATTGATGCACGAGCCGGCGCAAATGCCGAAGAAAATTATAGAAACGAACATTTAAAAGGTGCTCGCTATATCGATTTGAATAAAGATTTGGCAGCTGTAGAAAAAAATCCTGCAAATGGCGGAAGACATCCTTTGCCATCATTAGAAAAATTTGCAGAAGTACTTTCAAAACTCGGAATTTCACCCCAAAGTCACATTATTATTTACGATGACAAAAACGGATCGAATGCTGCCGCAAGATTTTGGTGGATGTTAAAATCAATCGGACATCAAAAAGTTCAGGTTTTGAATGGTGGTTTGCAGGCTGCAATAAAAGCTAGTTATAAGACAAGTCCTGAAATTGAAAATATTGAACCAACCTACAACTATCCCATCACAAAATGGAGTTTAGCCGTTGCCGATATTGAAGACGTCGAAAAAGCCCGAAATAACAGTCAAAATATCGTAATTGACGTAAGAGATAAAAATCGTTTTGATGGCTTAACAGAACCGTTAGATTTAATCGCCGGACATATTCCAGGCGCAATTAATGTTCCGTTTAGTGAAAATTTAAACGAAGATGGTTTTTATAAATCACCTGAAGTTTTGGCTGAAAAATATACTGAAATTTTAGGCGATATAAACCCAGAAAATGTAATTGTACATTGCGGTTCAGGAGTTACTGCATGCCATACTTTATTAGCAATGGATTATGCGGGAATTGAAATTCCAAAACTTTACGTGGGATCATGGAGCGAATGGTCGAGAAACGATCGCGACATGTTTACACAAGAAAGAACATAAACAGTGAAGTAAAATTCATAATTATTTGCCACAGATTAAAGGATTAAAATGATTTTAAAATCTGCGCTGATCTTTTAATCTGTGGCAAAAAAATAAATAACAAAAATGCAGCATTGGGATATACTTTTATCAAATCTGGTAAATAAAAAAGCTTTCATAGAAACCATACTTTCTGGCGAAGCAAAAGGAGAATTAGCCGTTTTTAACAATCAAAAAGGAATTTTGTTTTCTGATATTGCAATTGAAAAATTCATCGAAAAAGAATACCAATACGATTCTGTTGAAGCTTCTCCGGAATCACACAGACAACTACGCACTTTTTCTTCTGGAGAGCGCAAGAAAGAGTTTTTAAAATATTGCATCAATCAAAAACCTGATTTCATTATTTTCGACAATCCGTTTGATCATTTAGATCAGGCTTCGCGGGTAATTTTGGCAGAATCATTAAAAGATTTATCCAATATTATTGCTATTATTCAAATTGTAAATCGTGTTACAGACGTATTAAATTTTGTTCCCAATAAAGCCCAGATTAAAGACAATACATTTGAACTGCATCCCATTTCAAAAACCGAAAGCCACTTTAAAACCTTAAATACAGCTGCAATTCCAAAAGCCATAGAAACGCATTCCTTCCACGAAAGTGTATTAATAAAACTAGAAAATGTTTCTGTAAGTTATGACGAACGAAAAATCGTCGACAACATTTCCTGGACCATAAAACAAGGTGAATTTTGGCAATTAATCGGTCCAAATGGTTCCGGAAAAAGCACTATTTTATCTTTAATAACAGGCGATAATCCAAAAGGTTTTGGTCAGGATTTATTTTTATTTGGAAGAAAAAAGGAAGCGGCGAAAGCGTTTGGGATATCAAAAAGCAAATCGGAATCTTCGCCACTTCAATGACAGATTTGTTTCAAAAAAGTCACACTTTAGAAGAAATGATTCTCTCCGGATTTTTCGATTCTATCGGGCTTTACATTGAACCAACCACACATCAAAAACAAATTGTTGCGCAATGGCTTGAAGTAATTGAAATGACACATTTAAGAAAAAAACGTTTCATCGATCTTTCCATCGGCCAGCAAAGAGTTGCGTTAATTGTTCGCGCCGTTTTAAAACATCCGCCATTATTAATTCTCGACGAACCGGTAGAAGGTCTGGACGATGAAAATGTAGATTTAGTAATTCAGCTTATCAACACTATAAAACAAGAAACAAACGTGAGTATTTTATACGTTTCACATCGTATAGAACAAGGCCTCGCTCCTACTTCTGTTTTTGAACTTATTCCTACTCCGACAGGATCAATCGGAAAAATAAAATACCATTCAGAATTGAATTAAAAACACGTAAATGAATTTTAAACACCTCTTATTAATAACAATAGCATTATTAATTTCTTCATGCGCAAGCACAATTTCAACCACAGAAAAACAATATAAAATAACAAACACCTCAAAACTTAAATCAGAATGGAATTTTAATTCCAAAGAATGGATTCTTGCAAGTGATACTTTAACAGGAACCGGAGGACCAATGCATTGGGGCGTTATAGAATCTAAAAAACAACTTCCTAAAAACTACGAAATCAATTTTAAAGTAAACATGACAAAAGAATCTTTATTTGAAGTTATGTTAAACATCGATAAAGAAAACTACATCAGAACTTATCTTTATAAAATTGATCAAAATATAGTAATCGGTAAAGGCACCTACAAAAAAGGAAGCGATGAATATAATAAGCGCGGCGGCCCAACTTTATTTAAAAAAGCATTAAAATTAGAAAATAATAAATGGTACGCTGTCAAAATAAGAGTGGTAAATAATCAATTATTCTATTCCGTTGATAACGAAACTATATTAGAATGTTCTCTGGAAAAAAGCAATCTGAGCCAAAAAGGAAAGCTGGGATTTATAACAAACGGAGAAGCCAAAATAATTGATTTGACGATTAAAGCCATTCAATAAATAACATTTTGAACTAAATAAAAACACAAATTCCACTAATTTACACAGATTAATTTTCGTGTAAATTAGTGGAATTTGTGTTATATAAAATTATCTAATTGCCTAATTGACAAATTATCAAATTAATTTTCTTCATCCATATTATGCGACTTTCCGTAGTTGCGCCATTTCTCAATACAATCCTGAAAATCCTGAGGTAATTCAGTATCAAAACGCATCATTTCGCCTGTATTTGGATGCACAAAACCAAGTGTTTTAGCGTGCAAAGCCTGACGTGGCAACGCTTTAAAACAATTTTCAATAAACTGTTTGTATTTTGTAAACGTAGTTCCTTTCAAAATCAAATGACCACCATAACGCTCGTCATTAAACAACGGATGCCCAATGTGTTTCATATGCGCACGAATTTGGTGCGTTCTTCCCGTTTCTAACCTACAAGAAATCAAGGTTACATAACCGAAGCGTTCCAAAACTTTATAATGCGTAATAGCAGGTTTTCCAATTTCAGGATCAGCAAAAACCGCCATTTGCATGCGGTCTTTTAAATGTCTGGCAAGATTTCCTTCAATCGTTCCTTCTTCTTCGGCAACATTTCCCCAAACAAGGGCAATATATTCACGTTCAGACGTTTTAGCTTCAAACTGTTTTGCTAAATGCGTCATTGCGGCTTCCGTTTTGGCAACAACCAAAAGTCCGGATGTATCCTTATCAATTCTATGAACCAATCCTGGGCGTTCGCTGCTGTTCATTGGCAAATTATCAAAATGATGTGCCAAAGCATTAACCAAAGTTCCGGTATAATTTCCATGACCCGGATGCACAACCATTCCCGGTTCTTTATTAATCAGCAAAAGTGCGTCGTCTTCATAAACAATATTCAATGGAAGATCTTCCGGCAAAATATGGTTTTCAAACGGCGGATGCGATAACATAACCGTCACGACATCAAAAGGTTTAACCTTATAATTTGATTTTACCGGAATATCATTTACAAAAATGTTTCCTTCAGTTGCGGCGTTCTGAATTTTATTTCGGGTCGCATTCTGAATCAAATTCATTAAATATTTGTCAATACGCAAAAGCGCCTGACCTTTAGGTACCTCAAATCTAAAATGTTCGAATAATTCGTCTTCCAGATCTAAATTTTCAATATTATTGTTCATCTTGTGGGGTTTCTGCAGGCACTGCTGTACTATCTGTCGCCTGACTTTCATCTACATAAGTCGCTTTTCCGTCTCCTAAAACCAAATCAATTTTAGAAGCTTTCAATACACGATCTCCAACTTTTAAGTTTCTTCCTTTATAACGCATTTCCAAAACCATATCTTTTCCTAAGTTCGGAATATAAGTAATCGTTCCCTCTTCAAGCCCTAAAGCTTTCAAAGTAGGAACCGCTTCACGATACGTTTTTTCGATTAAATCCGGAATTCTAACAGAAGAAAAACCGGAAGCATTGATTTTAATATATATTTTTCGACCTACTTTTACTTTCGTTCCCGGCAACGGATCTTGCTCAACAACACTGTATTTAGGAAATCCGCTTCGGTAATCAACACTATCCAAAAGCACATAATCAAGGTCTAATTCATCCAATTTTGATTCTACTTGCTCCTCCGTCAATTTAGACAAATTCGGAACCGTAATTTCATGTCCGTGATCAGTTGTAAAAGTCAGCCAATGCATAAACAAATAGCCTAAAACGGCAATAATAGCAGCCGCACCCAATACTTGTAAAAAAACACACGGCTAGTTAAATACTTACGTAAACTCATAAATTTATTTTTAGTTGTCGCAAAGATAAAGCTATTTCGTTTCAAAAAAATGATAATTTTGTTTTAAGTAATATTAGTAATACTATGTTACCATTATTAAAAAAATTTGGATTTTGGAATTTCAAAATTTGGAATTTCATTTTTCAGAAGCTGTTTCCTGCTGTCCGCTGTATCTTTTCCTGGCTAAAAAAGCCAGAAAAAGGATGCCGCTCCCATCAGGGCTAGGGCTTTAGGTTTCATAAGACGTTCTTTTTTATAAGACATCGTTTTGTCAGACTGAACGAAGTCGAGAATTTGTGACAAAAAAACCTGAAACCTGAAACAAAATAAAACTTTAAACAAAAATATAAAAATGAAAAACATAGCCATTATAATGGGCGGATATTCAAGCGAATATAAAATCTCACTTATCTCAGGAAACGTAGTACACCAATATCTTGACAAAACAAAATACAACGGATTCCGCATTCATATTTTTAAAGAAAAATGGGTTTATGTAGACGAAAACGACGCTGAATTTCCAATCGACAGAAATGATTTCTCTGTTACAGTAGACGGAAAAAAAATCACTTTTGACTGTGTTTTCAATGCCATTCACGGAACTCCGGGCGAAGACGGATTAATGCAGGCCTATTTTGAATTATTAGGCATTCCGCAATCATCATGCGATTATTACCAATCGGCGCTTACATTCAACAAACGTGATTTACTATCGGTTTTAAAACCATACGGAATCAAAACGGCAATTTCTTATTACTTAAATAAAGGTGACGAAATCAATACAGACGAAATCGTAAAAAAAGTAGGTTTGCCATGTTTCGTAAAACCAAACAAAGCCGGTTCAAGTTTCGGAATCTCTAAAGTAAAAACCGCTGCCGAATTGCCAATCGCTATTGAAGTGGCTTACAAAGAAGACAACGAAATCATCATAGAAAGTTTCCTTGACGGAACAGAAGTTTCTGTAGGCGTAATCAATTACAAAGGAGAAATTAAAGTTTTACCAATCACAGAAATCGTTTCAGACAATGATTTCTTTGATTACGAAGCAAAATATGAAGGAAAATCACAAGAAATCACTCCAGCAAGAATTTCAGACGAACTAACACAAAAAGTGGGTGAAACTGCCAAACGTGCTTACGAAGTTTTAAAGATGAAAGGTTTCTCAAGAAGCGAATTCATTATTGTAGACAACGAACCACATATGCTTGAAATGAACACTATTCCGGGTTTAACAACCGAAAGTTTGATTCCGCAACAAGCCAAAGCAGCCGGAATTTCTCTTGAAGATTTATTCACCAATGCGATTGAATTAGCACTTGCTTAAAAGATGTTAAGATAGTAAGGTTCTGAGGTTCTAAGACTTCAGAACCTTTTTTAATATAATAAAAAAACTTAGTAACTTAGAATCTAAGAACCTTAGCAACTAAAAGAAATGAAAGAAATCTTTGAATGGAATAGACTTTTTTTTAACGAGCTCCCCGAAATTTTTATTCTGGAAGTAATATTTCGTTCAACTGTAATGTTTACTATTTTACTGCTTACGCTAAAATTGGCAGGTAAAAGAGGTGTAAAACAATTATCAATTTTCGAAACTGTAATTATTATTGCACTTGGATCAGCAGCCGGCGACCCGATGTTTTATGAAGATGTCGGAATTGTACCCGCAGCAATTGTCTTCTTGACAATCATTATTTTATACCGCGCTGTAACCTGGCTTACCGGAAAAAGTAAAAAATTTGAAGAATTTATAGAAGGAAAAACCGAATGTTTAATTCAGGACGGAAAATTTTCTATATCGAGTTTCAAAAAAGAAACTTTGGCGCAGGATGAATTTTTCTCAGAACTTCGTATACGATCCATTGAACATTTGGGTCAGGTAAAACATGCTTTTATAGAAACCAGCGGAGAAGTAAGTGTGTTTTTTTATGAAGATAAAGAGGTACAATTTGGTTTGCCAATTTTGCCAGCTGCATTCAATAAAAAAAGCAAAATTATTGCAACCGATGGTATTCATGCCTGTACTTTTTGTGGCCATACCGAAGAACAAAAACCCGGAACTGCCAGATGTAAAATCTGCAAAAAAGAAGAATGGGTTCCCGCAATAAAAACACTCAGAATAACTTAGAATAAATTACAAAATTCAAAATTCAAATTCCAAATTCCAACAACAAAGCTTCAAAACATTTTAATTTTATTTAATCATCTTTGAGCCTTTACAACTTTGAACCTTAAAAAAAATGAGAAAAGCCATATTCCCTGGATCATTTGATCCCATTACACTTGGTCACGAAGATATTATCAAAAGAGGAATTTCACTTTTTGATGAAATCGTAATCGCAATTGGTGTCAATGCCGAAAAAAATACATGTTTTCACTTGAAGAAAGAAAACGTTTTATAGAAGAAACTTTCAAAAATGAACCAAAAATATCTGTTATTACTTATGAAGGTTTAACGATAGATTTAGCCAAAAAACTAAAAGCAAATTTCATATTAAGAGGTTTACGCAATCCAGCCGATTTCGAATTCGAAAAAGCCATTGCACACACCAACAGAAAGCTGTCTAAAATAGAAACTGTCTTTTTATTAACTGCAGCAAGTACCTCTTACATCAGTTCAAGTATTGTGCGTGATGTATTGCGAAATGGTGGTCAGTATGAAATGCTGGTTCCGGATGCGGTTAGGGTGAAGAAATAGCCAATCTAAACGCATAAATTATACGATCCGTTCCTACGGAACTCAAATACGATTTGACTTATTATCCAACAGAATAAATTCCGTCGCTACAAAATGTTCAGAGCCTCGGGCTCTCTATTCAATAAGTTCCGGAGGAACGATTTATTTTGTAGCGACGGATTTTAATCCGTCATGAGCGAAAGCATTTTTTTAATCCAATCCCAAAACATAAACTTGCAAGCGAATGCAATTATAAGTAATTTCGCATTTTTAAACAAACAGAAATAATGAGCATCGAAAGAGAATTAAACAAACGCAGCGGATCTAAATGTGAACTTTGTGGAGCAGAGGAAAACCTAAAAGTATATCAGGTATTACCAACTCAAAAAGGCGGACTTGACGAAAGCATATTTGCTTGTGCAACTTGTATTGACCAAATTGAAAACCCTGATAATGTAGATTTAAATCACTGGAGATGTCTTAACGACAGTATGTGGAATGAAAACGTTGCTGTACAGGTTGTTGCCTGGAGAATGTTGAGCCGTATGCGCGCTGCAGGATGGCCACAGGAATTACTGGACATGATGTATTTAGACGAAGATACTCTTGCATGGGCACAAGCAACCGGAGAAGGTGAAGATGACGAAAATAAACTGGTTCACCGCGATAGTAATGGTGTAATTTTAGAACACGGAGATTCTGTCGTTTTAATTAAAGACCTTAAAGTAAAAGGATCAAGTATGGTGGCCAAACAAGGAACTGCTGTACGTAACATTCGTCTGGATCACGAAAACGCCGAATACATTGAAGGAAAAGTAGACGGACAACAGATTGTGATTATAACGCAATACGTGAAGAAGATATAGTTTTTTTTGAGGTTCAAAGGCTCAGAGTTGCAAAGGAACAAAGTTTTTTGTTTCTAAGATTCTAAGGTTTAGAACCTGAAACTAAAAAACCTGAAACCTGAAACTAAACAAAAAAGGCTATTCAAAATCTGAATAGCCTTTTTTAGTTTTATACTTGAAGTAAATTATTTTTGGAATAATTTATTGATTTGATCTTTTACGAATGGCTCAGAAACACTGCTTGTTGCAGAAGTAGCTTCTTTGCTTGAAACCATAAACTGAACTGTAGCTTTCTCAGGAAGAACACTTCCTGTGTAGTGCAACCAGATATAGTTATTAGGTAATTCTAATTTAATATCATACAAAGGGCTTGCAGTAAAGCCTCCCATGATAATACTATAAAGGCTATTGTAATCGTTGTTTACATTTTTAAATGAAAACTTTCTCATTGGTGAAGAATCGTCATCGTTTTGAATACTTGTGTAATAAACAGTATATTCATCTCCAATTTTTTGAATATAGTTGTTATTTACTTTTCCTAATTTTTCAACAGGAACAGTCTCAAGAACCTTAATCTGTGCAAACGAAACAACACTAAAGAACAAAGTGGCAAGGGTAATAATCTTTTTCATAACGGAATTTGGGGTTAATTTGTACTACTATAATAAACGCCGAAATTATGAAAAATTACTTCTAAAAACACTCTTTTATTAACATTAAATTGTGATTTTTGTTTAAATTTATTTCAACTTAAGGCAAAAATATTGCAACTTTTTAATTATCAATAAATTATACGCAAAATTTTAACTCTAAAGCGTGTGCCTTTAATTAAAAAATCTGATTGTTTTTAAAATTTAACGCTCTTCTTCTTTCTTCACAACTTTGCGGGCAACTTCAATTTTGAACTTTTTCCCTTTCATTTTCTCATCTTTTACGTTTTTAAGCAAGTCTTTTACTTTATTGTATTTTACAGCTGCAAACGAAATAAAATCTTTAACTTCGATCAAACCCAAATCGCCTTTTTCCAGTTTTCCTTTTTGAGAAAAGAAACCAACAATATCAATTTTATTCAGTTTTGTTTTCTTTCCTCCACTAATATATATAGTTTGATATTCTGGTGGTTTTGGTAAAGTAGTTGCATTTTCTACATTCAAAACATCCATTCCGTAATCAATATAATCTAATTGTTTTTCACTTTCGTGAATAATGATATACGCCGTTCCAGAAGCCTGCATACGTGCCGTACGACCGTTACGATGTGTAAATTCATCTTCTTTTAAAGGCAAATGATAATGAATTACGTGTTTCATTTCCGGAATATCCAGTCCACGTGCCGCTAAATCTGTTGTGATTAAGTAACTCATACTTCCATTTCTAAACTGAATCAAAGCACGTTCCCGTTCTTCCTGATCCATTCCGCCGTGATAATAAGTAGAATAAATTCCTTTTTCGTTTAAGGTATCACTAATACGTTCTGCGGCATCGCGATGATTGCAAAATATAATAGCCGATTCTGATTTCAGCGAACAAAGTAAATTGAACAAACTTCCTAATTTATCTTTTGCTGGCGAAACCACCATTTTCATCGAAAGATTTGCTTTTTCTTCTTCCTCAGGAATAAAATCTAAAACCGTTGGATTGATAACTCGCGTATATCTCGGAATCTCAATATCTGAAGTTGCCGAAACCAAAACACGTTTGTTTAGTTTTGTTAATTTACCAATGATATAAGACATTTGCTCATGAAAACCCAATTGCAATGATTTGTCAAATTCATCCAGAATTAAAGTCTGAATTTTATCTGTTCTAAAAGTATCTCTATCGATGTGATCTGCAATTCTGCCCGGAGTTCCTATTAAAACTGCCGGAGGATTGCTTAAATTTTTGATTTCAGTATCAATGGAGTGTCCGCCGTAGCAGATATTTACTTTGTATTGCGTTCCCATTTTTTTCCAAACCTGCTCGATTTGCAAACCTAATTCGCGTGAAGGCACTAAAATTAAACACTGAACCGAAAGAATTTCGGGTTGCAATAATTCTAAAACCGGAAGTAAAAAAGCCAATGTTTTTCCTGATCCTGTTGGTGAAAGCAGTAAAACATTATTATCGTTCAAAATTGCATCCTGAGCAACTTCTTGCATTTCGTTCAGGCTTTCAATGCCTAAATTCGAAAGTATATTATTGGAATGGTGATTTTTATTCATTTTGCAAAAGTAGTTAAAAAAAGTTGTTTCAGGTTTTTGTTTGTTTCAGGTTTGATATACTGTGCGTTTTTTACCGCAGAGTTTAAAAAGGTTTTTCGCAAAGTTCACAAAGCTGTACGTATGCAATCTTAGCGAAGGCAAAGTTCGCAAAGTTATATTTACAAAGCTTTGCGATCTCTGTGTTTGTCAACACAATCTATTATAAAAAACTTAGCGAACTCTGCGGTAAAAAAACGCACAGCATGTCAAACTTTAAACCTGAAACAAATTTTACCGCAGAGTTTGCAAAAGTTTTTCGCAAAGTTCACAAAGTTGGGCGTATACAATCTTGGCGAAGGCGAAGTTCACAAAGCTATATTTACAAAGCTTTGCGAACTTTACCTTTTATAAAAGCTTTATAGTAAAAAAAACTTTGCGTCCTTTGCGGTAAAAATGCCAAAGTTGCTCTACTCCTACTTCAACCTGAAACAAATAAAACTTTATATTTGACTTTTCTATTAAAACCAAAACCATGAAACTTTTTACCATTATCATTTCACTTTTCACAATAATTATTTCCGCTCAAAACAATAAAAAATACGATACTTTTTTTGAGAAAGGAAACGGAAATCAATCTGCTTCTTATCCCGAAACTATAGCCTATTTCAAACTTTTGGCTAATGATTTTCCAACGATTCAAATGAAAGAAATGGGATTAACCGATTCCGGTGAACCTTTGCATATGGTAGTTTATAATCCTGAAAAAGAATTTGATTTTGAAAAAATCCAGAAAAACAAAGCGGTTCTATTTATCAATAACGGAATTCACGCCGGAGAACCTGACGGAATCGACGCAACAATGCAATTTTACAGAGATTTAGCAACGGGAAAAATGAAAGCTCCAAAAAATACGGTTCTGGTTTGTATCCCTGTTTATAATATTGGCGGTGCTTTAAACAGAAATTCAACCACAAGAGCCAATCAGGACGGACCGGAAATTTATGGTTTTAGGGGAAATGCCAGAAACTATGATTTGAATCGAGATTTAATGAAATCTGATACCCGAAACACAAAGAGTTTTGTAGAAATTTTCCAGAAAATAAATGCCGATGTTTTTATCGATAATCACGTAAGCAACGGTTCTGATTATCAATATAAACTAACCTATATTATGACACAGCATAATAAACTGGGAACCGTTTTGGGCGATTTTATGAATAACGAAATGATGCCGGCTTTGGTCAAAGATTTACAGCAAAAGAAAATCGAAACAACTCCTTATGTAGATTCTTTTAAAGATACACCAGACAAAGGTTTCGGTCAGTTTGTGGATAGTCCGCGTTATACAACGGGTTATACTTCGCTGTTTAATACAATTGGTTTTGTGGTGGAAACGCATATGCTAAAAAAATATACCGAACGTGTAAAAATGACGTACGAATACATGAAATCTACAATGGATTTTACCGATGCCAATTATCAGAAGATAAAAGAGCTTCGAGTGAAAAATCTCGAACAATATCAACCCAAAAAGTCATACACTTTGCAATGGGAACTAGACAGCACAAAAGCAACTACTTTTTCGTTTTTAGGATATGAAGCGGGTTACAAAAAAAGCGAAGCCACAACCGGAAATCGTTTGTATTACGACCGAAGCAAACCGTATAAAAAAGATGTCCCGTATATCAAAGAATTCCAATCGGTAAAAGATGTTGTTATACCTTCTGCTTATATCATTCCGAAAGGTTATTGGAACATTATTGACCTTTTGAAGAACAATAATATCTCATTTAAACAACTTAAAAACGATACGATTATTGAGGTTGAAAGTTATAGAATTGCCGATTTTAAAACAGCTACAAATGCTTATGAAGGGCATTATATTCATAGAAATACAAAGATTACTTCTAAAATAGTAAAAATAACTTTTGCCAAAGGAGATTACTTGGTTCCAACAAATCAAAAAGGTGTAAAATATTTAGTTGAAGCTTTTGAACCGGAAGGTGTTGATTCTTTCTTTAATTGGAATTTCTTCGATCCTATTTTACAGCAAAAAGAACATTATTCTGAATATATTTTTGAAGATACGGCAGCGAAATTATTAAAGGATAATCCACAATTAAAAGCCGAATTAGAAACCAAAAAACAATCTGACGGAGAGTTTGCTAAAAATCCTGAAGCACAGTTGGACTGGATTTATAAACACTCTGTTTATTATGAAAAGGCGTATTTGCAATATCCTGTTTATCGATTGCTTTAATTTTTTACCGCAAAGTTCGCTAAGGTTTTTTGTTTTAGCTTGAAATGCTTTGTGTAGAGGTTAAGATCGCAAAGCTGTGCGTGAAGATCTTTGTCAAAGTTTTAAACTTTGACAAAGATTAGATAATTATCATTTGAAAAGTAAAAACTGCAAAATCTAAGTCAATAAAAATTACATTAAATATGAAAAATATCTTTATAACTCTTTTATTATTACTGTTTTCAAATTTATCATCTGCACAAAAATTAATTTCGGGCGAATATGATTCAGGAATGAAACTTTCGTATGATGCATCTTCGAATATTCTGACTGGTTATTTTGAAAGTTATACCGGTTTGGATGAACAAACCCAAAATCCTAAGTTTTCCTGTATTTTTTATATTGAAGGAAAAGTTACGGGAAAGAAATTCTCGATTAAAACGTATTATCCGGAAGATAAGAAAGACGATATTATTTCAGGCACAATTGAAATAATAAACAATAAAACCATAAAAATCAAACTTCCCGAGGAACATGGAGGTTGCTGGAATGTGCAGCATTTTGCCGATAAACCTGAAGAATTTGGTTTAGATAAAAAAACAAACTGGACACAAATTCGTTATATCGACAAACCAAAATCTTTCTTTTATAAAGATCAATCAAATGCTAATCAAACAAAAATATATTTAGTAAAAGGAGATGTTGTTTGTATTGAGAAAATAGAAAACGACAAAGTATTTTGTACTTATTTCGGAAAAAAGATAACGAAAGGCTGGATTAATATTAGTGATTTGAATAAAGTATAATTATGTAATAGATTTCGTTTACTAGCACGAGGAATCAAAAGAAAACTAAAAATGAAAAAAAGTTGCTTTTATTTTTAATATTAAATCTCACAAATTTTGTTTATTGTCAGGAAAATCTATTTGATGACAAATATAAAAATGAGACGAAATTGGTGATTAGCTATATTTTTAGAAATTTTCTACAAGAAAGTAATATAAATATTGATAAAACTGCAACAATTGTCGAAGTTAATAACTGTACTTCAACTTACGATTCACCAATGCTATACAGCAATGAAAAAGAATATGTCCGTGAATGCATTAAAAACCCAAAAATTAAATATTGGACAGAAGATTT
Organism: Flavobacterium sp. AC274; assembly: GCF_979258275.1. Taxonomy (NCBI): domain Bacteria; kingdom Pseudomonadati; phylum Bacteroidota; class Flavobacteriia; order Flavobacteriales; family Flavobacteriaceae; genus Flavobacterium; species Flavobacterium sp. AC274. The sequence goes on from NZ_OZ409852.1 coordinate 4,205,902, forward strand.
CTTTCCTAATTGTAAAATTATTGAAAGCAAAAAAATTGATGAAATTTTTAAAGACAACGCAAATGGTTGGAATGAATTTCAAAAACAATATGGAGGCTCAATTGCTCAATTTTCTTCTCCCATATTTCTAAGAAACTATGAAATTGTGATAATCAAATTTTCAATAACTTCAGATTATCTTGCAGGATTGGGATATGAAGCCATTTTTATAAGAAATGGTGATAACTGGGAAATATCTGCCTGTAGTTGGGATAATTAAAAACAACTAAAAATCTCACCAGCTAACGCGAGCCCCAATCTGGCGCTAGCGGAAAACCTGAAACCTGAAACTTGAAACAAAACCACTCTCAAAGTGCAGCTCCGCATGAGGGATAGAAGCAAGCTACCGAAGTAGCGCGGATAGCCCGACAGCAATTAAGAAAAGGCCTAATGAACGCAAAGTTGATTAGGCCTTTTTTTAATTGGTGGCATGCCCAAATTATTTTAAATCTCAATTTTTAAATTCCAAATTCCAATTCCAAATCTGAAACTTAATTACGGTCTATATTGGAATTTGGAATTTAAAAATTTTGGAATTTATTACTGCAATTGATTCTCTTCTTCAAAAAGCAACTTGATATTTTCGTAGGAGTTTTTTAAGGCTTCTTTGATTTGTTCGGGATTTAGCCAGGCTACTTTTTCGATGCCTTCGTTTTCCTGACCAACCGGAGTTCCTTCAAAATCAGATTGCATTTCGAACCAATGCGTGATTTTGAGTTTGTATTTTCCGTTGCGTTTAAAAACGTGATAGGTTTTTTCGAGTTTATTTGTGATTGTGAGTTTGCCTACGCCAGTTTCTTCTTCGACTTCGCGCATGGCGGTGTCTTCAATTTCTTCGCCTTTTTCGATTCCGCCTTTTGGTAAATCCCATTTTCCGTTTCTGAAAATGAATAAAACTTCACCTTTTTTGTTGTAAACTAATCCTCCGCCGGCTTTATTTACGGGAATTTTAGCTTTTAAGGTCTTCATGATTTCCTTTTCGTCAGGATAATACAAATAAGCCTTTTGAATTTTATTTTGAAACATTTTCACTATAAGATGCTCAATATCAATACTCTCTAACAAGAACAATTGAAAATCGGTCTCTTTTGAGATTTCATTTGTCAAAAAAAGTGGTTTGTCGTTCACAAAAACTTTATACATTTGTACTATGATTTTTAATAAAGATACTGCCGAAAAAACAGCCGAATTACTTTTGCAAATAAATGCAATTAAATTGAATCCAGAAAATCCTTTTACATGGGCTTCTGGATGGAAATCTCCTATTTATTGTGATAATAGGTTAATTCTTTCATTTCCGGCTATAAGAAATTACGTTCGCGACGAGTTTGCGAAGAATATTGAGAAACAATTTGGGAAACCAGATGTAATTGCCGGAGTTGCCACCGGAGCTATTGGAATTGGTATACTTGTTGCTGAAAGCCTTGGATTGCCGTTCGTATATGTGCGCCCGGAAGCGAAAAAACACGGAAGACAAAATCAGGTTGAAGGATTTTTGCAAAAAGGTCAGAACGTGGTTGTCGTAGAAGATTTAATTAGTACCGGAAACAGCAGTTTAATGGCTGTAGAAGCTTTACGCAACGAAGGTGCTAACATTAAAGGTATGGCGGCAATTTTTACCTACGGTTTTGGCGTTGCCGAAGAGAACTTCAAAAATGCAAATATCGATTTGTTTACGTTAAGCAATTACGAAAATTTATTAGACTTAGCCGTTCAAAAACAATACATTACCGAAGATCAACAGTCGACTTTACAGGAATGGAGTGAAGAGCCATCGACGTGGATGCAGGAGGAGGAATAATTTTAGATTTTAGATAAGAGAAGCAAGATGCAAGATTTTGGAATTTGGAATTTAAAAAATTGGAATTTATTTTAATTTTAGCTTTGCGAACTTTTATTCATAAAGATTTACAATCAAAATCAAAAAAGAACCTTGCGCACTTTGCGGTTAAATAATTTTAGATTTCAAATTGTAGATTTTAGATTTACTTTTGATTTAACAAAAAAATAAAAAAATAAAAATATGAACTTAGAAAGTCCAAAAGTTACTGTTCAGAAATCAGCTCAGGATTTATTTGATTTATTGACTGATGTAAAGAATTTCGAAAAATTAATGCCGGATAATATTGCTAAATTTGAAGTAATTGGCGAAGATGCTTTTATTTTTGGACTGAAAGGTATGCCGGAAATAAAATTAAAAATGAAGGAAAAAGTAGCGCCAAACAAAATTGTTTTGGGTGCAGCAAGTGATAAACTTCCTTTTACTTTAGTTTCGAATATCGAAAGTGTTTCTGATGCTTCAAGCGCTGTTCAATTGCAATTTGAGGGTGAATTTAACCCAATGATGGCCATGATGATTAAAGGGCCAATTAGCAAATTCATTGAAACTTTGGCCACTAATATGACCAAACTTTAATGGTGAATTGTTAATTGTAAATTATAAATTTTGAAAAGCCTGATCTTAATGATTGGGCTTTTTTTATGCCATAGATTTCAGTGATTCAAAATGATTTTTCACGCAGATTTTGCAGATTAAGCAGATTTTTATCTCGCGCAAAGACGCAAAGTTTCTATTTGACAATCCTAAATTATATATAAAAAAACTTAGCATCTTAGCATCTCAGAACCTTAGTAACTTAGTATAGCATTTGAACTTCCTTTATATCGAATTCTGAAACAGAATCATCTTCTAATAAAATTTGAATTTTTCCGATGGAAGAAACGCCCTGAATAATTCCCATGAAGTTTTGCCCGGCTCCATTTTTAAACGGCATTGGAATTCCTTTTTTAAATAAAGTATTGAAATATTGTTTCCAAAAATCGGTTGAATTGGTTTCCCATAATCCTATTTTCTCTTGTATTTTGTCGATGATTAAAGCAGGAAGAATATCTTTATCAAATGTGTTTCCGGTAATTACTGCCAATGAAGACGCATGTGGCAATTCGGTGAAGTTGGTTTGATTTACATTTAAGCCTAATCCAACTACTGACACGATTCTGCCATCACTTTTGAGGGTGTTTTCGATAAGTATGCCACCAATTTTTTTATTGTATGACATAATGTCGTTAGGCCATTTTATACTTAAATCGGGAATATCAAAAGATTTTAACGTTTCAATTACGGCTAATGAAACTACAATACTCAGATTAAAAACCTGTTCATTATTATATAGAAAATCCTTTACCAAGGCACTCATAATTAAGTTTTTACCTGATTCAGACTGCCATTTCGAACCCATCTGCCCCTTGCCTTTTGTCTGATTTTCAGCCGTTACGACGGTAAAATTATCAAGCTCGTCCTGACTTGCTAAAGCTTTTAGGAAATCGTTTGTAGAATCTATGGCATCGAGTTTGATTAGTTTCATTAAAATAATTTATTTATACTTAATTTAATATTTTGTTAAGGTTCAAAATTAATCACAAAAATTGGTAACTTTACAAAATCATATAAAATAATTCATGGCGAAAAAGACTATTAATAATGATGTTCTATTGGCGAACATAATCAAAGGGATTGAAGAAGTAAAGGGAAATGATATCGATATTCTTGACTTAAGAGAGATAGACACGGCTGTTTGTGACTATTTTGTTATCTGCAACGGTAACTCTAACACTCAGGTTAACGCCATTGTGAATTCAATTCAAAAAACAGTATCAAAAGACTTAAAAGATAAACCGTGGCACGTAGAAGGAACCGATAACGCGGAATGGGTTCTTATGGATTATGTGCACATCGTCGTACATGTTTTCCAGAAACACATTCGTGAATATTACAATATCGAAAGCCTTTGGGGTGACGCCAAAATAACTACAATCGAAAACAAATACTAAAGAAAATTTCTTCTAATGGCTAAAGATAATAATCCAAATCCGAATAAATTTAAAATAAGTCCCTGGTTAATATATACTGCAATACTTCTAGTTTTTTTATTTATAAGTTTTGCAACCGGTGGATCTAACTTAAGCGAACCTGCTCAATTAACCTCTTCTAAATTCAATGTATTATTAGAAAAAGGACAAATTGAAAAAGTGATCGTTTATAATAAAGCTGAAGCTGAAGTATACTTAAATGCTGCAGCTCTTAAAGACGCTGCCAATAAAAAAGTAGCTAAAGATATTTTTGACAGACCAAATAAAGGTCCTCATTATACTTTAGAAATTGGTAACGACCAAATTTTTCAAACTAAATTAGAAAAAGCGGTTGGCGAAGGCAAACTGAAAGATTTTAACTTCCTTCAAAAAAACAATTGGAGCGATATTTTAATCAGCCTTCTTCCTATCATCATTATTATTGGTGTATGGATTTTCATTATGCGTAAAATGTCAGGCGGCGCTGGTGGCGGTGGCGGACAAATTTTCAATATTGGAAAATCAAAAGCAAAGTTGTTTGACGAAAAAACTGACATCAAAACTACATTTAAAGATGTAGCTGGTTTAGAAGGTGCAAAAGAGGAAATACAAGAAATTGTAGAATTCCTTAAAAACCCTGAAAAATATACAAATCTTGGAGGTAAAATTCCAAAAGGTGCCTTACTTGTAGGACCTCCCGGAACTGGTAAAACCTTGCTTGCAAAAGCGGTTGCCGGTGAAGCTCAGGTTCCATTCTTCTCATTATCAGGTTCTGATTTTGTTGAAATGTTCGTAGGTGTTGGTGCTTCACGTGTTCGTGATTTGTTTAAACAAGCTAAAGAAAAATCTCCTGCTATTATTTTCATCGACGAGATTGATGCTGTTGGTAGAGCAAGAGGAAAAAGTAATATGTCTGGCGGAAACGACGAGAGAGAAAATACTTTGAACCAGTTATTAACAGAAATGGATGGTTTTGGTACAAACTCAAACGTAATTGTTTTGGCTGCGACAAACAGAGCTGATGTTCTTGATAAAGCTTTAATGCGTGCCGGTCGTTTTGACAGACAAATTTTTGTTGACTTACCGGACATTCGCGAAAGAGCTGAAATCTTTAAAGTGCACTTAGCTCCTATCAAAAAAGTTGAAGGTCTTGATTTAGATTTCTTAGCGAAACAAACTCCGGGATTCTCTGGTGCTGATATTGCAAATGTTTGTAACGAAGCTGCCTTGATTGCTGCCCGTAACAACAAAGCTGCAGTAGATAGACAAGATTTTCTAGATGCTGTTGACAGAATCATTGGAGGTCTTGAAAAGAAAAACAAAATTATTACCCCAGAAGAGAAAAGAGCAATCGCAATTCATGAAGCTGGTCACGCAACTGTAAGCTGGATGTTAGAGCATGCTGCACCGCTTATTAAAGTAACTATTGTACCTCGTGGACAAAGTTTAGGAGCTGCATGGTACTTACCTGAAGAGAGACAAATCGTGAGAACAGATCAAATGTTGGACGAAATGTGTGCTACTATGGGTGGAAGAGCTGCTGAAAAGGTAACTTTTGACAGAATTTCTACGGGAGCATTAAGCGATTTAGAAAAAGTAACACGTCAGGCTCGTGCGATGGTAACAATTTATGGTTTGAATGATAAAATCGGAAATGTTACTTATTATGATTCAAGCGGACAAAGCGAATATAATTTCTCTAAACCATATTCTGATGAAACTGCGAAAGTTATTGACAAAGAAATTTCAGAATTAATTGAAGGTCAATACCAAAGAGCAATTCAAATTTTACAGGAAAACAAAGACAAGTTAAATCAGTTAGCTGATATATTAATTGAAAAAGAAGTTATCTTTAAAGATGACTTAGAAACGATTTTCGGAAAACGTACTTTTGACAAAAACTTGGAAGAAGTAGTTTCGTAAATTATTCAGGAAATATACATTATTTATTAAAATCTTAATTCAAAATAGCCTTTTGAATTAAGATTTTTTTATCTTTGAACGTTTTCAATTAACATGTAAAGTATTTCATATAAAAATGAATTTTTTCAAAAAATATTTGGTTCCAGCGACGCCGCTTCTGATGAAGAAAACGAAAGTGAATATGCAGGCTCTCCCGTTCAGGATAGTCATTTGTCTATAGATGAAAGATTCATTTTTAATTTCAAGAAAAATGGCGGTAAATTTTTGTATTGTGAAAACAAACAGGAAGTAGCTGAACAGTTTGAAAATATCCTTGAAGAAAACGACTGGTTTGAAAAAGAAGTTTTATGTTATGAACCTGCCTTATTTAGCTTATTAGAAGAAAATAAATTATCATATCTTTCTCCTTCAAATCCAAAATTTTTATTTGCAACCTGCGAAAATTTAATTGCTGACGAAGGATCTATTTTATTTTCATCAAAACAAATCAAACAAAATAAACCAAACGAACTACCTCCAAACATTGTTATTGTAGCCACAACAAGCCAGATGCTGCCAATGAAAAGTGATGGACTAAGCGCTATTAAACGCAAATACGAAAGAGACTATCCTACCAATATCACCACCATAAAATATTTCGAAAAAGCAAAAGAAGAAGATTTTACACAATACGGAAGTGTTGCCAAGAATTTGTATTTATTGCTTTTAGAGGACCTTTAAGATGAATGAAACACTCAAGAGAACCATTTCTGGTGCTGTTTATATCGCTTTACTTTTAACTTCAATTCTGTTTTCTACAGAGAGCTTTATCATTCTTTTTGGTATATTTCTGGTCATAGCAACTTATGAATTTTGTAATTTAGTAAAAATCAACAAGTACTTTGCTATACTATTTGTTTCGCTTTTTTATTCAATTGTATCTTTAATCAGTTTTTATAGAACTGAAACTGAAGGTTACATCAGTAAAATTTTAAAAGAAAGCACCCTTCTTACCGTTAATACAGATAAATTATTCACTGTATTACTCATTATTACATTAATTATTTCCATAAAATGTATCGTGTTTCTGTTTGATGATACTCAGATTATAAGTAAAGTATCAAAATACATTTACTTAATTGGATACATAATGTTACCATTTCTTTTTATAGTCAAAATTTCTTTTGGAATTGCAGCTTATAATCCAAAAATCATAATTGGTCTATTTATCTTAATCTGGACAAATGACACTTTTGCTTATTTGGTTGGTAAGTCTATGGGAAAACATAAATTATTCGAACGTATTTCTCCTAAAAAAACCATTGAAGGTTTCTTTGGAGGAGTTGTTTTTGCGGCTTTTGCAGGTTTTTTAATTTCTAAATTTTATATTCAGCCTACTCCTGAGTTTAGCAATAAATCTATTTTAATATGGATGATAATTGCCCTCATTGTTAGTGTTTTTGGAACTATAGGAGATTTGATTGAATCAAAATTTAAGAGAATTGCAGGCGTAAAAGACAGTGGTTCGATAATGCCGGGACACGGAGGTGTTTTAGATCGATTAGATAGTGTTATATTTGTAGCACCAGTTATATATTTATTTTACCAAATTTTATATTATGTTTCATAAAGAGGGAGGCCCATCCATTTTATTAGGTACTGTTTTTGCAGTTGCTGTGCTTTTAATTGCTGACAAATTCATTGATATTACCTGGCTAAGAATGCTGGTACAAATTGCCGGCGTTGTAGTTTTGATTATCATTTTGCAATTTTTTAGAAATCCTAAAAGAATCGCAATCAGAAACAGCGATCACATTCTTGCTCCGGTAGACGGGAAAGTTGTGGTAATTGAAGAAGTTTACGAAGGTGAATTTTTTAAAGACAAACGTTTACAGGTTTCTATCTTTATGTCGCCTATAAATGTGCACGTTACGCGTTATGCTATGGACGGTATTATTAAATTTAGCAAATACCATCCGGGAAAATTTTTAGTAGCATGGCATCCAAAAGCAAGCGAAGAAAATGAAAGAACAACGGTTGTAATTGAAAATGAAACTTTTGGACAAATATTATACAGACAAATTGCAGGTGCTTTGGCGCGTAGAATTGTAAACTACGCTCAGGAAGGAATGCAGGTTGTTCAGGGTACTGATGCCGGATTTATTAAATTTGGTTCTAGAGTAGATTTATTTTTACCTTTAGGTACAGAAATTAATGTAGAGTTGAACCAAAAAGCAATTGGCGGTAAAACCATTATCGCTACAAAAGCATAAATGACTCAAAAAGATTTAGATACTCGCTTTTTAGAGGCTGTAGAAACTGCTTTAAAAATGACTCAGGCCTCGCTGCCGCAAGATGTGCAGCTAAGGCTTTATGCGTATTACAAACAGGCAACTTTTGGAACCGCAGTATACAATCAATCTGAAAATTTTGATTTGCGCGATGCGTTCAAAACAAATGCATGGATACAAATTAGTCATATTTCGATTGATGAAGCAAAAGAAAATTATATTGCAATAATTAATTCTCTAACATCAAAATAATTTCTATCATGAAGAAAATCATCACCTGTTTGACAATTTCGGCTTCATTTTTAATATTATTTTCTTGTAACGACAATAATAAGCTAACTGAAGTTGTTGAAGTACCTTTGCCAACAAAGGAGGAAAAAATAACCATTGGTTCTCCAGACGAAGTAAAAGCAGAGCCTGGTTCTTTTGGACTGCTCAAATTACCTTTTTCTTACGATGCACTGGCTCCCGAAATTCGTTCTCTTACTTTAGAAACGCATTATTCGAAACATTATGTATCGTACACAAATAATCTGAATAAAGAGATTGTGTCTACGGAGTTTGAAAATATGCCAATTGAGGATATTTTAAAAAAGTTAGATCTTAATAATGCCAAGCTTCGTCAAAATGCAGGTGGGTATTACAACCACACGATGTACTTTAATCTTTTAACACCTAAGGAACAAACGCCTCAGGATACTTTAGCCGGATCTATCAATAAGGAATTTGGTTCTTTTAATAATCTTACTAATCAGTTTAAAGGTCAGGCGACAAAACAATTTGGTTCTGGCTGGGTTTGGCTGGTAGTTGATAAACTGGGAAAACTTCAGGTAACTACTACCGAAAATCAAGACAATCCGTTGATGCGAAATGCTTTGGTTCCGGGAACTCCAATTTTAGGGATTGACTTATGGGAACATGCTTACTATCTTGACTATCAAAATAGAAAAGGAAGTTATATTGATGCTTTTTACAAACATATCAATTGGGAAAAAGTAAACGAAAACTACATAGAAGCCTTAAAAAAGGTTCGAAAAGTATAAAAGAAAAAAGCTGATACAAATTAAGTATCAGCTTTTTTTATGTATTAAAAGTTCTCGACCACGCCCGAACTGAGAAATCTATTTTAACTCATAAATAAATGATTCTGAAGGACTAATTTTAACTCTTGCAATTCCTTCTCCATTTGTTACTTCTAACTGAATAGAACTCTTTTGATATAATTGATCTGTTAGCTGATATTTTCCATCTTTTAAACTCCATTTTAAAATAATATCTGTTGGAATCTTCAAATCAAATTCACTTGTTTTTTCAGATGAAAAATTTGTAACTATTATTAGTTTTTGGTTTTGTGACCAACGAACATACGAATAAATAGATTCGTCGTAACCTGGATTATTCTGACGGTTTACAGATTGAATTTCCTGAAAACTCCCCATTAAAGCAGAACTGTTAATAGAAAAATTCAATAATCGCTTGTAAAAATCACGTAAGTTTTTTTCTGATTCAGAAAGTTGCCCTCCATCAAATTTTCCTTCATTCATCCAGCGTTGATGATTTGGAACTCCAATATAATCAAAAATTGAAGTTCGGGAACGCGTACCGAAACCTGCATTTTCATTTCCGGCCTCTCCTACTTCCTGACCGAAATAAATCATTGTTGGTGATGTGCTGATTGTCGTAGAAACCACCATTAAAGGTTTTCCTCTTTCGGGTGTTCCTGCAAATTCAGGACTTGCCAAACGTTGTTCGTCATGATTATCCAAAAAATGCAACATATGATGCTCAATATCCGACATTCCTTTTTGAATATCCGATAATCCATCCGGCGACGATTTCCCTCTAATTATATCTTTTAGTTTGTCATAAGTCTCTACTTTATCATACAAATAATCCATTTTCCCTAAACGAATGTAATTGCGATATTCATTTGGATTATAAACTTCTGCCAATAAAAAAGCATCAGGATTCTTCATTTTGATAGCCGAATTCATATAACTCCAAAATTCATACGGGACCATTTCGGCCATATCATAACGAAATCCATCAACTCCTTTTGCTGTCCAATACAAAGCGATAGACTTGAATTTTTTCCAGGAATCGGGAACGTCTTTATCCTGCCAAAAAGCAAAATGTTCTTGATATGACTTTTGATCAAATCCCGAAGGAAGTTCAGGAAAATCTTTTGAGCCATCCGGACGAATTCCGTAATTTACTTTTACGGTTTCGTACCAATCATTTTGATCCGGTTTTACCTTTCGAGATCCATTTCCTGTCCATTTAGCAGGATTTTCATCAAAGAAACCGTCAACCATTGGATTTTTTTCTCCGTTTAAAGGAATATCTCCATCCGGGATTTCAAAATGATTTTTCGGTATATAATAAAAATTATTATCGCGACTATATTCTACATTTATATTATCATCGGCACCAAAATCTTTAACTCCTTCGGGATTATTTTTTCCTTCGTATTTTCGGGCAATATGATTGGGCACAATGTCTATTATTACTTTTAAACCTGCTTTGTGTGTGCGGGCTATTAAAGCCTCAAATTCCTGCAATCTATTTGCCGGATTAACAGCCAAATCAGGATTTACATTATAATAATCTTTTACCGCATATGGCGATCCGGCGCGGCCTTTTACTACTTCGGGATCATCATTTGAAATTCCGTAAGCTGTATAATCCCTAACCAAAGCATGATGCGGAACTCCGGTATACCAAATATAAGTAACGCCCAAATCTTTAATTTCATGAAGCGCTTTATCTGTAAAATCATTAAACTTTCCTACTCCATTTTCTTCAATTGTTCCCCAAGGTTTGTTGGTTGTATTTTTATTTCCAAATAAACGTGTAAAAACCTGATATACTACAATTTTCTTATTTGTAGTATTTTCTTCATTTGCTGTATTCATTCTCAAATCGTTTGTTTTACATGCCGAAAATAGCATTGTTGCAGCCATTCCTGCAACCAAAATTCTTTTATTTATCATAATCCACTTTAAACTCCAATTTTTAAATTCCAAATTCCAATCTTAATAAAATGAAATTAGTTTTTATAGGCTTATTTCATTAATCATGGAACCATTTTTTAAATTTAGACTAATTTTTAAAATTCAAAAGAAATGATTTTAATTTAAAGCTGAAAAATAAAACTACAACGAAATAGTTTCAAATTTTGTTGGTAACTTAAAAAAGGTTCAAAGTGGCAGAGGTTCATAGGGACACAAGATTTTTTCTTGCTCTTCTTTGGGTTAGACGCACTGCTGTGCGTCTCTACGCTATATATTGTCTATAAATTTGATTTTGTTAAAAGATACTACTTTGCACCTTTGCCACTATGAACCTCTGAACCTGATAAAAAATATAAATTAATCCTAATATCCTCAAAGGTTGTAACCTTTTTCATAAATTTGACAAAAATTTAATCAATTGAAGAAATTACTCTTTTTCATATCTTATTGTTTGCTGTTTTTAAGTGTTCAAAGCATTTTTGCGCAGGCACCTAAAAAAATTATTGTCGAAAATGCTGATTATTCCGATGTAAATCAGGAATTAATGCCTGATGCACTTTTACTAACCGGAAATGTAAAAGTAAATCATGATGGTGTTGTGCTAACTTGCAATAAAGCTTATTTTTTTCAAAAAGAAAACTATCTAAAAGCCTTTGGTAATGTACAATTGGTGCAGGGAGATACTTTATTTCTTAATAGTAAATACGCCGAATATAACGGGAATTTCAAAAAAGCTTTCGCCACAGGAGATGCCGTTATGAGTTCTCCGGACGCAACTTTGCAAACGGATACCATTAATTTTGACCGAAATGTTCAGGAAGTTTTTTATAACTCAAAAGGAACAATTGTAAATAAAGACAATACTTTGGTAAGTAAATCAGGTCGTTATTATGTTGCTCAAAAGAAGTTTCAGTTTTTAACCGAAGTGACAATTACGAATCCAAAATATGTTATTAAATCAAATCATTTAGATTATTATAGTAATTCAGGCCATAGTTATTTACTTGGCCCGTCGACAATTACAAGTAAAGCCAATTATATTTATACCGAAAAAGGATTTTACGATACGAAGAAAAATATAGCCCATTTTGTTCGAAACTCTTATATAAAATATGATGACAGGCGCATAGAAGGCGATAGTTTATTTTATAATCGAAATACCGAATTTGCTTCGGCAACACGAAATGTAAAAATCACGGATTCTATTAATAAAGGAATTGTAAAAGGCCATTATGCAGAATTATACAAACTAAAGGATTCCATGTTTGTAACAAAAAGAGCTGTTGCGATTAACCTGGTTGAAAATGATTCTGTTTACATTCACGGAACTAAATTGATGGTTACAGGAAAAGAAGGCGAACGCATTTTGAGAGCTTATAATAATGTTCGTTTTTACAAAACTGACATGAGCGGAAAATGTGATTCGATTCATTCTAATTCTAAAACAGCTTTGACAAAATTAATCGGAAATCCGATTTTATGGAATGGCGAAAATCAAATTACCGGAGATATTATGCATTTAATTGGTGATAATAACACCAAAAAACTGGATTCACTAAAAGTTCTCAATAATACATTTCTGGTCTCGCGGGACACGCTCAGTACCGGTTTTAACCAAGTAAAAGGACTTAATTTATTTGGAAAATTCAAAGAAGGAAAACTGCATGATGTTGACGTCATCAAAAATACCGAAGTCATTTATTATATGAGAAATGACGCGAATGAACTCATCGGAATTAATAAAAATGTAAGCAGTAAAATCAATCTTATTTTAGAGAATAATGCGGTTGAAACCATTACGTTTTTCAATAAAGTAGATGGTGATATTTATCCCGAAGCTGATTTACCCGAAAATGCCCGTAAATTAAGAGGTTTGGTCTGGCGCGGAGATGAGAGGATAAAATCGAAAGATGATATTTTTACAGCCGAAGAAAATGAAATGAATGAGAAATTAATTCAGGAAGGAAAAGACGAAAACGCAAAAGAAAATGTCCCGATGAAAGTCAGGAAAGAAACACTTGATTATGGCAAGAAGAAACCTGCTGTAAAAACAAATACAGCTAAAGCGGATACGACAAAAACTGCCAAAGCAAAAAAGTAGTTTTCAGTCGCAGTTTTCAGTTTTCTATCCAAAACTAAAAAACTTAGAATCTTAGTAGCTTAGAACCTCAAAAAAATGAATCCAGATTTTATAAAATACCAGGCACAAACTTCTCCTTATCCGTTAGGAATGGAAGTTTCGCACGCCATTGGCTCTTATATTTACGACACTAACGATAAAAAATATTTAGATTTTGTTGCCGGTGTTTCTGCCTGCACATTAGGGCATCAGCATCCGAGGGTAAATCAGGCTATAAAAGATCAGTTAGATAAATATTCGCATGTAATGGTTTATGGCGAATACTCTCAAAGTCCGGCCGTTCAGTATTGCAAGTTACTTGCTTCACTCCTGCCGGAATCTTTAAATAAAACATATTTGGTTAATTCAGGCACAGAAGCAATTGAAGGCGCCCTTAAATTAGCCAAAAGAACAACAGGTCGTAGTCAGCTTATTTCATGTCATAATGCATATCATGGCAACACAATGGGCTCTATGAGTGTTATGGGATTTGAAGAACGCAAACAAGCCTTTCGACCATTGCTTCCTGACGTTGATTTTATTACCTTTAACAACGAAGAAGATTTACAAAAAATAACAACCAGAACCGCAGCAATTTTGCTTGAAACAATTCAGGGCGGTGCCGGGTTTATTCAGCCTCACGATAACTTTTTACAGAAAGTTCGTAAACGTTGTGATGAAGTTGGTGCCATGATGATTGTCGATGAAATTCAACCGGGTTTCGGCAGAACGGGAAAACTTTTTGGTTTTCAAAATTACGATGTCGTTCCGGATATTGTAGTTATGGGAAAAGGAATGGGCGGTGGAATGCCTGTAGGAGCTTTTACAGCTTCAGCAGAAAAAATGGACCTTTTGACAGAAAATCCTAAATTAGGGCATATAACCACCTTTGGGGGTCATCCTGTCATTGCGTCAGCTTGTTTAGCTACTTTGCAGGAATTAACTGAAACTAATTTAATGCAGGAAGCATTAGAGAAGGAAAAACTGTTCAGATCGCTTTTGGTACATCCTTTGATAAAGGAAGTTAGAGGAAAAGGATTAATGCTAGCCGCAATGACCGAAACAGCCGAAATAACCAATGAAGTTATTTTAAACTGTCAGGACAAAGGCCTTATTTTATTCTGGTTATTATTTGAAGGATGCGCGATACGAATAACGCCTCCGTTAACCATTTCTGAAGAAGAAATAAAAGAAGGCTGCGCCATAATTTTAGAAGTTATGGATCAAATCATTAAAAGACAACAAAAAGCTTAATTAAAGCTTTACATTAAAAAGAAGAATAATAACGAATAATCTTTTACATTTCAGAAGATTATGATTAAAAACAGAATGTAAATTCTGTCCATATTGTTAATTAAATTGTTCAAAACAATTAATTTCCATTCCACACAACAATAATATGGTTGCCTAAATTTATAACAGGCTAATTTCAAATAAAACAAAGTATGCAATTAAGCAACGAAGAAGAAGATTATAACCTATCCCTATCCAAATTTGAGTCGATGTTAAAAACTAACAAAGTACTCTTTTTTGATTCTGAAGAATTTGAAGAAATTATTCTTCATTATTTAGATATAGGTAAGGCTAATTTAGCAAAAAAGGCCTTAAAACTTGCATTAGACCAACACCCAAAATCTACAGGCTTAAAATTAGTACAAGTAGAAATGCTGGTGTATGACGACAAACTTGAGATCGCTGAAAAGCTTTTAAATGAGTTGTATGCAATTGAACCAAACAACGAGGAAATTTACATACAGAAAGCGAATATCTGTTCTAAAAGAGATCAACACGAAAAAGCTGTAGAATTGCTTAAAATTGCCTTGCAATATACTGACGACTACGCTGACGTGTACAACTTGATTGGAATGGAATATCTTTTCATGGATAACCTTGAGATGGCAAAAGACAGTTTCATCAAATGTCTTGAAGAAGATTTAGAAGATCAATCTGCGCTGTATAATGTAGTTTACTGTTTTGAATTTTTAGATCAAAATCAGGAAGCTATTCTTTATCTTAACGATTATATCAACAAAAACCCATATAGTGAAATCGCCTGGCATCAGTTAGGACGTTTGCATTATGGGGTAAAAGAATACGAAAACGCCATTCGTGCTTTTGACTATGCAACACTTATTGACGATGAGTTTCTAGGTGCTTTTATGGAAAAAGCAAAAGCTTATGAGCGTCTTAAAAAATACAACGAAGCAATTGAAAGCTACAACCGCACCATCGAATTGGACGATGCGACTTCGTATGCATTATTACGAATTGGTAAATGTTATGAAAAACTTGGAAATTCTGTAAAAGCGCTTCAATATTACAACCAAACAGTACATGAAGATCCCCTTTTAGACAAAGGCTGGATTGCGATTACTGATTTTCATGTTCGCCAGAAAAACTTTCAAAAAGCATTATTTTTTGTCAATAAGGCATTAGCTATCGACAATCAAAATCGTTTGTACTGGAAACGTTATGCAACGATCAACAAACAAATGAACTTTTTGAAGAAGCAGAATTTGGATACAGAAAAGCGGTAGAATTTGGTGATTATGCGCTGGATACCTGGTTATTCTGGGTTGATATTTTACAATTTTTAGGAGAATTTGAAAGCGCAATTCAAACCTTATTGCAAGCTACAGAGTATTTTCCTGAAGAAAATGAAATAGAATATCGTTTGGCCGGATTGTATTTTATGATTCAGGACAACACAAAAGCAAAATTCCATTTAAGCAACGGGTTACGTTTAAACTTTGATAATTATATTTTAATCGAAGATTTATTTCCGGTTGTCTGGGCAAAAAAATGGTTAGAAATTATATTGAGAAACATAGAAAACAATAATGGTTGATATTTTAAAAAGACGTTTTGGCTTATTAGGGCGTAATATTAGTTACTCATTTTCAAAAGGATATTTTACTGAAAAGTTTAATGATGAAGTTTTTTTAGGCAATAGCTATGAAAATTTTGATATTTCTGAAATCAATCATTTCAGCGGATTAATCAAAAACAATCCTGATTTAAATGGTTTAAATGTAACAATTCCTTACAAAGAACAAGTTATTCCGTTTTTAGATAAATTATCAAAAAAAGCAGCCTTAATTGGGGCTGTTAACACCATTAAATTCACCAAAAAAGGAAAACTAAAAGGATACAATACAGACTATTATGGCTTTAAAAAGTCTTTAAAGCCCTTATTAGAACCACATCATAAAAAAGCGCTTATTCTGGGTACAGGCGGCGCATCAAAAGGTGTTGCCTTTGCTCTTGACGAACTTAATATTCCTTATACTTTTGTTTCCAGAGAGGCAAAAGAAAATATTATTGATTACGATTTGATAAATGCAACTACATTTGATAATTTTCAAATCATAATCAACTGTACTCCAGTAGGAACAAGTCCGAATATTGAAGCTTGTCCTAATCTTCCGTATGAGTTTTTTACAGATAAACACATCGCTTACGATTTAATTTATAATCCTGCCGAAACGCAATTTTTAAAAAATGCTAAAGAAAAAGGAGCAATAATTAAAAACGGTTATGATATGCTTATTTTTCAGGCTGAAAAAGCATGGAAAATATGGAATAAATAAAAAACAGCAGAGGATAAAATATTAAGGTAATTTTCGTACTTTTAGACTACTCATTTATAAGTAGTTATGAAAAAACTCTACCTTTTTTTACTGCTATTTTTTTATTACTTTTTTCGCAAAAGCTCAGGATACTGAAGAAGCTGCCAAAAATGTATATACAGAGGCGCGCTATCATTATTATCTAAAAACCATTTTATTATTTAATGAATATTTAGATACAGATTCCGGGTCATTTAATACGACCGAGCTTCGATTTTTACATCCTATCGCCAACAAAGCATGGAATTTAAGATTAGATCTTCCTTTAATTTCAACCAACTCAAGTTCTGATAATAAAACCGGAATTGGTGATATTGGTGCCGGAATTAGTTATATTCCTTATTTAGAACATCAAAATGGCGGAATTGCTTTTCGCGCCAGAGTCATTTCTAATTCTGCAACTGATCCCGCTCGCGGATCCGGAAAATGGGTTTTCGCTCCCGCAGTTTTCTACGGAAAATATTTAAAGAAAGATAAAATACTATGGATTTCTTCTTTAGAAAACCAGCTTAGTTTTGCAGGTTCTGACAATAGAGACGACGTTAATACAACCTCATTTGAAAACTATTTCATGTTTATAATCGGAAAAAACTGGATTGCTGCAGATGCTGCCTTTAGATATAACGCTACAAACAAGGGATTTCCAAACAATGCTTTTTTAGAATTTGGAAGAAGAATAACAGCAAACGATATGGCTTATATTCATCCGAGCGTGGGTTTTGGAAGTCATAAGTCTTATAATTTTGGTATCGAAGTCGGAATGTTAATCCTGTTTTAAGCTTTAATTAAAATAAGAACTTCTTTACTAAAATATTATTTTATAATTGTTTTTCTTAAAACGATATCGTTTTTAAATTTAAATTTACTTCAAAAATAAAGCGAAAAAACAAGTATCATAATCTTAAATCACTTCAATAAATAAGAATTTCACCGCAAAATAGCAGATAAACAAACGATTTATTTTGTATTTAGAAACACCTTTACTATCTTTCGCAATGTTTAAATCAATATACTTATACATTTAAAATGTTAGAAGAAAAGAATGATAACCTGCAAGAGGCAGACGGAAAAGTTGGAATCGAAATTAGTGATTCTATAGAAAATGATGCAATTGAAACATCAGACACAGTGACAGCACCCGAAAATGAAATAGAAAGTGCCGATGAAACTGAGGAAGCAAATCATCAAACAGCATTAGACGCTATTACAAATTCGAATGCCGAAGAGAGTGAAGATGAGACGCTAAAAGAGCGTCATGATATTCCTATGCAGGATTATGACACTTTTTCAATGGATGCGCTTGTTGATGAATTGAAAAAACTTGTCAATACAGACAAAGTAATGTCTGTAAAAGATCATATTGAAGAAATTAAAAAATCATTCTTATTACAATACAACCATCTTATAGAGGAGAAAAAAGAAGAATTTAATGCTTCTAAAGAGGATCCGAATGAAGAATTTGAGTATCATTCTCCTTTAAAATCTAAATTTGACGAATACTACAACATCTTTAGAGAAAAAAGAAATGTTCATTTTAAACATTTACAAACTAATTTAAAAACAAATTTAGAGAATCGACTTGCTATTGTTGAAGAACTAAAAGAACTTATAAATCCGCAGGAAAACATCAAAGACACACTTAAACATTTTAATGATTTAAGAGAAAGATGGAAAAATGCAGGATCAATTCCGAAAGATAAATACAATCACGTTTGGAATAATTATCACTTTCATGTAGAAAATTTCTATGATTATCTGCATTTAGATCGTGAAGCTAGAGATCTGGACTTTAAATATAACTTAGATCAAAAGCAAAAAATTATTGCACGTGTTGAAGAATTGGTTAATGAAACTGATATCAGCAAAGCTTTCCGTGAATTACAGGATTTACACAGAATTTGGAAAGAAGATATCGGACCGGTTTCTAAAGAACACCGTGATGTGATTTGGAATAAATTTAGTGAGTTAACTAAAAAAATTCATGATAAAAGAGAACTTTTATTTGAAAGCCAAAGAGCAAACGAGCAGCAAAACCTTGAGGTTAAAAAGGAAATTATTGCAAAAATAGAAGTTCTGGGTACCGAAAAAGTAAATTCGCATTCGCAATGGCTGGTACAAATACAAAAAGTTGAGACACTTAGAAATGAGTTTTTTGCAGCTGGTAAAGTACCTTCAGAAGTAAATGAAGAAACATGGGCCGCGTTTAAAACTGCTGTTAGAAACTTTAATTCATTTAAAAATTCGTTTTACAAAGACATTAAAAAAGACCAAAACGATAATTTAAATAAAAAAATGGCTTTGGTTGCTAAAGCCAAAGAATTACAGGAAAGTACAGATTTTGCTGCCACTACTCCAATAATGAAGCAAATTCAGGAAGAATGGAAACAAATTGGCCATGTTCCTAAAAAATATTCTGATAAAATCTGGAAAGAATTCAAAGATGCCTGCAATCATTATTTTGATAAATTAAAAGAGCATAAATCTGAAGAAAACGGTGATGAAGTTGCCGCTTTCGATAATAAAAAAGCTTATTTAGATATTTTGAGAGCTTACCAGTTAACTGGTGATCACAAAACAGATTTAGATGCAATAAAACAACATATTGAAACCTGGAAAGGCTTTGGAAAAGTTCCTTTTTCAAGACGTCATATCGAAGGTAAATTCAACAAAATTCTGGATGCGCTTTTCGAAAAATTAAGTTTGAGTAAAAAAGAAACAGAAATGATGCGTTTCTCAAACAGAATTGATTCATTATCTGAAAGTAACGATACCAGAAAATTAGATAACGAAAAGATTTTCTTAATGCGTAAAATTGAAGAAGTACAAAACGAAATATTCCAATTAGAGAATAACATTCAGTTTTTTACAAATACTAAAAACGCTAAAAAAGAGAATTCAATTGTTCTTGAAGTTCGTAAAAACATTGCTATTCACAAAGAAAGTCTTGACGTTTGGAAAGACAAACTGAAACAATTACGAAATTTAGGTCAGGAATAAGATGAATTATTAGATTGAGTAATAATTAAATTGTCAGGTTGAGCGGCAATTGCCAGGTTGAGCGGAGTCGAAACCCACGCAACATTAAGTTCAATCCTAAAATATAGAAGCTGCATTGAAAATTTTCATTGCAGCTTTTTTTATCGTGTTTCAAACCGAAGACATCATAAAGTTTTTTAATATCTTCCAATAGTAACGGGCTTCGACTCCGCTCAGCCTGACAAACGTTGAAACTTTAAACCTGAAACAAAATAAGCTTAAACAACCCCAAACTTAACATTCTAATTAAATTCCATAAAACTATTCTGTAAAATATTGATTATATTTGAGTATCAAAAGATTATAAACCTTAATACAATATCACATGAAATTTACAAGAAAAGCAAACGCTAACTGGCAAGGAACCGGTATGGAAGGAACTGGAAAAATTAGTACTCAAAGTACAACCCTGGATAACGCTCAATTATCATTTAAAACCAGATTTGCAGATGGTGTTGGAACAAATCCTGAGGAACTTGTTGCTGCAGCTCATTCGGGTTGTTTTACAATGCAATTAAGTTTTTTACTAAATGAGGGAGGTTTTACTGCAGATGATTTATCTACAGAAGCCACTGTAACTTTTGAAGATGGTACAATTACTTTAATTCATTTAGACTTAAAAGGAAAAGTTCCTTCTATTTCTGCGGAAGAATTCGAGAAAACAGCAGCAAAAGCAAAAGAAATTTGTCCGATATCTAAATTATTGAATACTACAATTACTTTATCTGCTACTTTAGTAAGTTAATTTAAAAAGTATTAGGCATAAAAAAAACCATTCGTTGAAACGAATGGTTTTTTTTATGTAAAGAAATGGATTCCTTAGTTCATTGTAGCTTTCAATGCTTTTGCTTCAGCAGTCATCTCCAAAGCTTTGTAAACCCCTAATAATGTTTTAGAAACATCATCATTTTTAGGATCTAATTCGTGTGCTTTTTTAAGATAAGGAATAACTCCTTTGAAAACATTTTCTCTTTCTGTTTTCAAAACATCATAACGCTTCATATCTTTTGCAGAAGTTCCCAATTTGTTCATTTCGTCAATGATTGGTTTCTCAGCCTCTAATTTTAAAGCTGCAAGGTTAAGATATGCATTTGTATAGTTTGGATCAATTTCAATTGATTTCAAATAATATTTTTCAGCATCGGCATTGTTTTTAGCATTTGCGCTAATAACTCCTAAGTTGAAAACTAAATCAGCATTGTTTGGATCTTTTTGCAAAGCCTCTCCAACTAATTTTTTGTAAGTATCAAAATCTTTAGTTTCTAAATATAAATTAGCTTCTGAAAGAATTAAAGAAGAATCATCAGGATTTGCTTTTCTTGCATCTGCAATTGCTTTTTTAGCATCTTCAACACGTCCTTTTTGTACTAAAATCAAAGCTAAGTTTTTGTAGATCTCACCTCTTTTAGAAGGAATTGCTTCTGTTTTAGGTTTTTCGTGAGTACCTAGTTTAATAGCCAAATCTCTTTCGCTAGCTGTATTAAAACCATCTTCATTACCAGAAGCTTTGTTGATTGCAGTATAGCTTGTTCCTTTTCCGGAATAGTTTAATTTTTTCAACTCTTCATACATTGGTAAAGCTGTATCGTAATCCTGAGCATTTACAGCTGTTGACGCAGCATAATACAAGTTAATTGTATCTTTTCTGTCTAACAAATAAGCATCATACAATTTTTTTGCTCCGTCAGCATGTTTGTTTGCCTGAGTATCAGCAATTGCTGAATTAATCAACAAACCTTTAATTTGAGTAATTGAAGCTGCAGCCTGAGTTGAATACTTTTGTTTTCCAGATGCTTTTTCAACTTCAATCAATTTATTATAGCTTTGAGCAGCTGAAGATAAATTTTTACTTTCTTCTACTTTTTTATTTGCTAAATCAAGGTAAGCATTACCTTGTACAAAATAATATTGAGCCTGTTCAACATCTTTGGCATTCACCACCATGTTTTCAGCATCTTTTAGTATCGTAATTGCTCCTTGAGCATCTCCGCTTTTTAATGCTTTTTCAGCACTTTTAATTTGATCTTTTTGAGCAAAAGTAGCTACCGAAATCAATAATGCTGATGCAAGTATTACATATTTACTTTTCATAATATTCAATTTGTGTATTTAATTTTAATTTTCGTGGTTATATATTTTTACTCTTCCGATTCTTCTTCAGAGTCATCTTCGTCTTCTACTGGTTCATCAGTATCGTCGTCATCGTCTTCAACTGTACCATCGTCTTCAAGAACTTCTAAGTCTGGCTTAATTCTTTCTATAACTGGCCCAACTACGTTTCCGTCTTCATCAACAACAACTTCTTCAACATCATCTTTCATGACTTTTGTTACGGCTGCAATAGAATCTTTACCTTTTAAGTTAATTAATCGAACCCCTTGCGTTGCACGACCCATTACACGTAAATCTTCAATAGCCATTCTAATTGTCAATCCTGATTTGTTGATAATCATTAAATCATCAGCATCGGTTACGGCGTTGATAGAAATCAGTTTTCCTGTTTTTTCTGTAATGTTAAGTGTTTTCACACCTTTTCCACCACGGTTTGTGATTCTGTAAACATCTTCTCCATCTTCGTCAACTAATTTGGTACGTTTTCCGTATCCGTTTTCAGTTACAACTAAAATTTGCGAATCGTTAACATCATTTTTACCAACAGTAACCATACCAATTACTTCATCAGTATCATCTTTTAAGCTAATTCCACGAACTCCTGAAGCTGTTCTTCCCATCGGACGTGTTTTAGTTTCTTCAAAACGAACTAATTTACCAGATTTAACTGCCAGGATAATTTGACTTTCTCCATCTGTTAATTGCGCTCCCATTAATTCGTCGCCTTCCTTAATAGTAATAGCAGCAACACCATTTACTCTTGGCTTAGAATATTTCTCTAAAGAAGTTTTCTTAACCTGACCTTGTTTGGTAACCATTACAAGATTATGACTGTTGATATAATCTTTGTCTTTTAAGTCTTGTGTACAAATGAAAGCTTTTACTTTATCATCACTTTCAATGTTTACTAAGTTTTGAATTGCTCTACCTTTTGCGGTTTTGCTTCCCTCAGGAATTTCGTAAACACGCATCCAGAAACATTTTCCTTTTTGGGTAAAGAACATCATATATTGGTGGTTGGTCGCAACGAACATATGCTCAAGGAAATCCTGATCTCTTGTTCCTGCACTTTTTTGTCCAACTCCTCCTCTGTTTTGAGTTTTATATTCTGTTAAGTTGGTACGTTTGATATAACCTGCATGAGAAATTGTAATTACTACATTTTCATCGGCAATTAAATCTTCGATACTTACATCTCCACCAGAATATTCAATTTGAGAACGACGCTCATCTCCGTATTTCTCACGAATTTCTTCAAGTTCTTCTTTAATTAAATTAGTTCTTAAATTAACGTCTGCTAATAAAGCTTTTAAGTGCTCAATTAATTTCATTAATTCTTCAAACTCGGCTCTTAATTTATCTTGCTCAAGACCTGTTAACTGACGCAAACGCATCTCAACAATAGCACGAGCCTGAATATCTGACAAATTGAATCTTTCGATTAATTTCTCACGAGCCTCTTCTGTATTTTTAGAACCTCTGATTATTGCAATTACTTCATCAATATTATCAGAAGCAATAATTAATCCTTCTAAAATATGTGCTCTTTCTTCTGCTTTACGCAATTCAAAACGAGTTCTTCGAACAACAACATCATGACGGTGCTCAATAAAATAGTGAATCATATCTTTTAGATTCAACATTTGTGGGCGTCCTTTTACAAGTGCAATATTATTTACACTAAAAGAGGATTGTAATGATGTAAACTTATATAAGGTATTCAAAACTACGTTTGGCGTAGCATCACGTTTCAGGATATAAACGATACGCATACCGTTTCTGTCAGATTCGTCACGAATATTGGCAATACCTTCAATTTTTTTATCGTTAACCAAATCAGCCGTACGTTTGATCATTTCGGCTTTGTTTACCTGATATGGAATCTCGGTAACGATGATACATTCTCTTCCGTCAACTTCTTCAAAACCAACTTTGGCGCGCATTACAATACGACCTCTACCTGTTTTAAATGCTTCACGAACACCTTCGTAACCATATATTATACCACCGGTTGGAAAATCCGGAGCTTTAATATAGGTCATTAATTCATCTATTTCAATATCATTATTATCAAGGTAAGCTAAAGTACCATTGATAACTTCAGTTAAGTTGTGTGGCGGCATATTGGTTGCCATACCTACCGCGATTCCTGTTGCTCCATTAATTAATAAAGTAGGAACTCTGGTTGGCATTACTTTAGGCTCATATAAAGTATCGTCAAAGTTCAATTGAAAATCAACTGTTTCTTTTTCGATATCTGCCATAATATCTTCAGATATTTTACGCATTCTCGCCTCAGTATAACGCATTGCTGCCGGACTGTCTCCATCCACAGAACCAAAGTTACCCTGACCATCAACTAATAAATATCGTAAACTCCATTCCTGAGCCATACGTACCATCGCATCATAAACAGATGTATCTCCGTGCGGGTGATACTTACCCAGAACCTCCCCTACAATTCTCGCAGATTTTTTGTGGGCAGATCTTGATGTTACTCCTAAGTCATACATTCCGTAAAGAACTCTTCGATGCACTGGTTTCAAGCCATCTCTAACATCCGGAAGTGCTCTTGATACGATTACTGACATCGAATAATCGATGTAAGCTGATTTCATTTCATCTTCTATGTTAATAGGAATTAACTTTTCTCCTTCAGACATAAGTTGTTATGTTTAATAATTATATTAGTTTCAAAGCGTGCCAAGATACGGTTTTTTGAAATTTTTTCAGCTATTTACTTACACTTATTTCAATGATTTATTAACAACTTTATTTTACTTTTTAGTTAATAAATTAAGCGTTTTTTAACGCTTTTATTGTTATTTTTTTTGTCTATTAGCTGACAGGAGATTCGGAAGGGTATGGTTTTTGTTTTTCAAAGACTAATTCACTAAATTTACAATTACAATTATATATTATGGATGATAATTTTTCACCAAGAGTAAAAGATGTTATTACCTACAGTAAAGAAGAGGCCTTACGTTTGGGTCACGACTTTATTGGTACTGAACATCTAATGCTAGGCATTTTGAGGGATGGAAACGGTAAAGCCATTCATATACTTAATAACCTTGCAGTCGATTTAGATCATTTGCGCAGAAAGGTAGAAATACTGAGTCCGGCCAATCAAAGCGTTGAAGTAAATGCTGAAAAGAAAAATCTTCATCTTACCCGTCAAGCGGAAAGGGCACTGAAGACAACTTTCCTGGAAGCCAAAGTATTTCAGAGCTCGTCAATTAGCACGGCGCACCTGCTTTTATGTATCTTACGAAACGAAAACGATCCAACAACCAAGCTGTTGAATAAACTAAAAATAGATTATGACATAGCTAAAGAACAATATTTAAATATGACTCCAAACGAAGAAGAATTCTTAGAAAACTTGCCTAGAAACGAATCATACAATGACGATTCAGGACAAGATGACAGTCTTAAGGAAAGTAGTTTTAATAATCCAGCCAATAAGTCAAACAAAAAATCTAAGACTCCGGTTTTAGATAATTTTGGGAGAGATTTAACAGAAATGGCCGAAGAAGGAAAACTAGATCCTGTTGTAGGACGCGAAAAAGAAATTGAGCGTGTATCGCAAATTTTAAGCCGTAGAAAAAAGAACAACCCACTTCTTATTGGTGAACCAGGAGTTGGTAAATCTGCTATTGCTGAAGGATTAGCATTGCGCATCATTCAGAAAAAAGTATCACGTATTCTTTTCCACAAACGTGTAGTAACGCTTGATCTGGCTAGTTTAGTAGCCGGAACAAAATACCGCGGTCAGTTTGAAGAAAGAATGAAAGCCGTGATGAACGAACTTGAAAAAAATGACGACATCATTCTTTTTATTGATGAAATTCACACTATTGTAGGTGCTGGCGGAGCAACAGGTTCTCTTGATGCTTCAAACATGTTTAAACCTGCATTAGCAAGAGGCGAAATTCAATGTATTGGTGCAACAACGCTTGATGAGTACAGACAATATATTGAAAAAGACGGTGCTCTTGAAAGACGTTTTCAAAAAGTAATTGTAGAACCAACTTCTGTTGAAGAAACAATCGCCATTTTGAACAATGTAAAAGATAAATATGAAGATCACCATAACGTAACTTATACGCAGGAAGCGATCGAAGCTTGTGTTAAATTAACCAACAGATATATGTCTGAGCGTTTTTTACCGGACAAAGCTATTGATGCTCTTGACGAAGCAGGTTCTCGTGTACACATTACTAATATTGATGTTCCAAAACAAATTTTGGATTTAGAGCGTCAGTTAGAAGAAGTGCGTGAAAACAAAAACATGGTAGTGAAAAAACAAAAATATGAAGAAGCTGCCAAACTTCGTGATGATGAAAAACGTATCGAAAAAGATTTAGCTGTTGCGCAAGAGCAATGGGAAGAAGATTCTAAAAACAACAGAATTGAAGTTACAGAAGATAATGTAGCCGATGTTGTTTCGATGATGACCGGAATTCCTGTAAACAGAATTGCACAAACAGAAAGCAACAAATTAGCCAAATTACCTGAATTGATTCAGAATAAAGTAATTGGTCAAAATGAAGCTGTCTTGAAAATTGCACGTTCTATTCAACGTAACAGAGCCGGACTTAAAGATCCGAACAAACCAATTGGTTCGTTTATTTTCTTAGGTCAGACCGGAGTTGGTAAAACCCAATTGGCTAAAGTTTTAGCAAAAGAATTATTCGATTCTGAAGATGCATTAGTTCGTATCGATATGAGCGAATACATGGAAAAATTTGCTATTTCTCGTTTAGTTGGAGCGCCTCCGGGATACGTAGGTTACGAAGAAGGTGGACAATTGACAGAAAAAGTTCGTAGAAAACCTTATTGTGTTGTGCTTTTAGACGAGATCGAAAAGGCGCATCCGGATGTGTTTAATATGATGCTTCAGGTGCTTGATGATGGATATTTGACTGATAGTTTAGGTCGCAAAATCGACTTTAAAAACACTATCATTATTATGACATCTAACGTTGGAGCACGTCAGTTGAAAGATTTTGGACAAGGTGTAGGATTCGGAACCGCTGCAAAAGTGGCTCAGGCCGATGAAAACTCAAAAAGCATTATCGAAAATGCATTGAAAAAAACTTTCGCTCCTGAATTCTTAAACAGAATTGATGACGTAATCGTGTTCAACGCATTAGAAAAACATGATATTGATTTGATTATCGAAATCGAACTTACAAAACTGTACAATCGTATTGCTGAATTAGGATATAAATTAAGTCTTACTGATAAGGCAAAAGCATTTATCGCTGAAAAAGGTTTTGACAGACAATTTGGCGCAAGACCTCTAAAAAGAGCGATTCAGAAATATGTTGAAGATTTGTTAGCAGAAGAAATTATTACCTCAAAAATACATTCAGGTGATGAAATCTTAATGGATTTGAAAGATGATTCTCAAGAGCTTTCTGTAGAAGTACACAAAGCCGAAGAGCCAACAAATCTATAAATCGATAAATTTTATAACAGAAATAACAAACCCGTTACGTTTTTATAACATAACGGGTTTTTTCTTTGGATAAAATCGTATATTTATTAAAAGCAAATAGCTACTTTTGAATATTAAATTTTATAACAAATAATAACGTATGCTTCAAAATAAAGTCATTTTAGGTAGCGAAGAATGGTGCTCATTTCCAGAACTAGGAATCCCTACAATCAAGGCTCGCGTCGATTCAGGCGCAAAAACTTCGGCAATGCACGCCATAAACATAGCTCCTTTTATAAAAAATGATGCCAATTGGGTAAAATTCGACATTAACCCAATTCAGAATAATATTAAAACCATTATTCATTGTGAAGCTCCACTGGTTGATAAACGAATTGTAAAAAGTTCAAGCGGGTTTAGAGAACATCGTTATGTTATTCAAACGAACTTAAAAATTGGCGATGCAAAATGGCCAATCGAAATGACATTGACCAATCGTGACTCAATGGGTTTTCGTATGCTTTTAGGCCGTGAAGCCATGAGCGGACGTGTATTGGTTGATCCCGAAGACAAATATATGCTGGGACAACCCACAACCGAAGCATTAAAAGAATTATACCAAAATTCTGAAAAAGCAAGTTCTGGTTTACGAATTGGACTTTTGGCCAGTAATCCTGAATTATACAGCAATAAAAGAATTATGGAAGCCGGCGAAATGCGCGGTCATGAAATGCATTTTTTGAATATCAAAGAATGTTACATGAAACTGGATGCTAAAACTCCTGAAATTCATTATCGTGGAGGAAAAATATTGAATCAGTTTGACGCTATTATTCCGAGAATCCGACCAAGTATTACTTTTTATGGTTGCGCTTTAACACGTCAGTTTGAAGCTTTGAAGGTTTTCGTTTTAAATTCGGCTACAGCTATAACACAATCACGTGATAAATTATATTCACTGCAATTACTTTTGAATAGCGGAATCGATATTCCGACAACCGGATTTGCGAATTCGCCTTTGGATACTGACAACCTGATTAAAATGGTTGGAGGTTCTCCTTTAATCGTAAAATTACTAGAAGGAACACAAGGAAAAGGAGTTGTTTTGGCAGAAACCAAAAAAGCGGCAGAAAGTGTTATCAACGCTTTTAAAAGCTTAAATGCAAACATTTTAGTCCAGGAATTCATTAAAGAAGCCAACGGAAAAGACATTCGTTGTTTTGTAATTGACGGAAAAGTAGTTGCTGCAATTCAGCGCGAAGCAATGCCGGGCGAATTTAGAGCCAATATTCACTTGGGCGGAACAGCCTCTGTTATAAAAGTAACTGCCGAAGAGAAAAAGATTGCGATTAAAGCCGCAAAAGCAATGGATCTAAAGGTTGCAGGTGTAGACATTATTCGTTCTTCAAAAGGCCCGTTATTACTCGAAGTAAACTCTTCCCCAGGTTTGGAAGGAATTGAAGGTGCAACAAATAAAGACATTGCCGGAGAAATGATTAAAGCGATTGAGAAGAATTTTAAATTGATATAAGTTCATTTAAACTTAACAACACATAATTAATTTAGCAGCTTTGTCAAAGTTTAAAACTTTGACAAAGCTTTTTTATTAACTTTAAATAAAAAATATGGTTTTCCCTTATTTAGACATTATTCTTAGAAGCGCCGCTGTTTATTTTTTCATGACAATTGCACTTAGAATTTTCGGTAAAAAAGAACTTTCGCAATTAAACACTGCCGATATAATTCTGATTTTACTGATTAGCAACTCCGTTCAAAATGCCATGGTGGGACCCGATACAAGTCTTTGGGGAGGTTTGGTTGCGGCTTTGGTTTTGTTTGTAATCAACTTTGTTATAAAAAAACTTACGCACAAATATAAAGTGCTCAACGATTTACTTTTGGATAAACCCGAAATCCTGATTCACGACGGAAAACTCGATTTTAAAGCTTTAAGCAAATTAGACATTTCACACGACGAATTGAAAGAAGCGATGCGTGAGCATGGTTTAGAACATTATACCGATGTAAAGCTTTGTATGCTCGAAATTGACGGTACAATCAGTGTAATTTCTGAAGACAAAAAGAATCTGAAACAAACGCATTATAAAAGAAAGCACAATCATAAGAATTTTAGAAAATAAAATTTATTAAAATTCCAATATTTTTAAATTCCAAATTCCAACTGAAAAGATAAATTCAAGTAAAAAAAATCAAATAAAAAATTCCAAATTCCAACGCTTTGTGCTTTTCACATTTGCCTTGGAATTTGGAATTTTAAAATATTGGAATTTAATTCTGAAACCCGCTTTTTTATTTCCAAAACTCAAACCATTTCTTCTCATTAATTACATCGATGTTAATGGTTTTTATAGTTGTAGTTGACAATCCGAATAACTTAAGATTTTGATTTAAATTGGATAAAATATAATCCTGCTCTTTTGGAAATTTCTCAGCAATCATCTTATAATAAACTAAGAGTTTTTTATCGTTTACTCCATTCACAGCCTGCAACGCCGCATGAATAACCCTATTTGAGCTATCTTGTAAACCTACTATAAAAGTATCGACATAGTCACTTTTATTTTCTAATTGTCCAAGCGAATAATAAGCAGCCTTTTTTATTTCTTCATTTTCGTTATATACAAATGGAACAATTACAGCTCCGTAATCGAATTTCATTTCTTTTAGTAAATAAGTACAGAATGTAAAGGTTTCTTCATCGTTTATTCTGTCAATATTATTTTTGATAAATTCTTTCCAATCAGCACTTTTATCTTTTGCATACCAAAATACAAATTGAAAAACCGATAGAATATCTTCTTTGGCAAAATCTACCAAATAAGGATAAGCCCTATTATAATTAAACTTAACAAGTACCTGAAGCAGTAGTTTTTTAATTTTACAACTACCCGATTTATACTGTTCTTCCAGAAAATCGAATTCGCCCGAATCTATTTTTTTCTTTTTTAAGATTCCATATAAACATTCTAATTTTATCTCTTCATCATCCGTTGCAGTATAAACATTTAAAATATGCGATACAACACCGCCTAATGTATAATTGAATAACTCTGTTTCTGTTTCATTTTCAGAAGTAATTTCATCAAGCCAGCGTTCGTACCAATCCAGAAAATTGGATTCAAAAACAAAAAATGGCTTTTGAAGATCTAAATCAACATTCACAATTCTGCCTTTAAATTCTCCATTTAAAATAAGTCCATAATAATACGTACAGCCTTGAGTTCCAATAGGCAAAATTCCCGAATATAATTTCCCTGATTCAGCATCAAAATCCTCGTTAGACAGATTTTCATTTTCATCTATATTTTTCGTCAAATCTTTCCAGAATTCATCGCTCATTTCGGGATTTAACTTACAGCCTTCTTTTAAATATTTTTTCGGATTGGCACAAATGAATTCCTCAACATTTTTCCCTAGAGGAAATATTCCATAACCAGGACCGGCAGCAGAATTCTGATAAGATATTCCGCCATTCCCAATATGCAGTAAAAACGTTTTGTAACAGTCAGGAAGAGAAACATTGTAATTGCTTTCAAATTGCAAAATATCGGCAATATCTGCCATTTTACCTACAACATATTCATGACTATCGGCAGCAAATACTTTTAAATCTTTATCTGTATTTTTTGCTATAACCAACTTCTTTTTTATTCTCTCTATTTGATTTGAAGTTTTTTGATCTATCATAAATGTATATTGAATTTGTATCAAATATATTACTTTATAAGTATTGAAAAGATGTTCAACAAACAAAAAAAGCCGCTTTCGAATTGAAAGCGGCTTACTATATTTTGACAAATGTGATGATTACTCTCTCACATTTTATATTAATCTGTTTACGAAATAAATAAACTTAAAACAAAGTAAACCAATCCTGCTAAAATAGCCGAAATAGGAATCGTTAATATCCAAGCCCAGATCAAACTTACAGTTACTCCCCAACGAACGGCAGATACACGTTTTGTTAATCCAACCCCGATGATAGAACCTGTAATTGTGTGGGTTGTACTTACCGGTATTTTTAAGTGTTCTGTAAAATACAATGTTAAAGCTCCGGCAGTTTCAGCAGCAACTCCTTCAAATGAAGTTACTTTTGTGATTTTAGAACCCATTGTTTTTACAATTTTCCATCCTCCGCTTAATGTTCCTGCAGCAATTGCAGAATAACATGCTAACGGAATCCAGCCTGGCATTACACCTTTAACACCTAAATCATCATTTGGTAAAACAACATCTAACCAGGAAGCCATATGAACTCCCGGGTTTGTATGGATATAAACGGCTACAGCAGCAGCAATAATACCCATTACTTTTTGTGAATCATTTCCTCCGTGTCCTAAACTAAAAGCAGCAGAAGAAAGTAATTGCATTTTTTTCAAAGCAGCATCTGCCTGATGTAGATTTAAACTACTGAAAATTAAACAAAAAGCACTTACCGTTAAGATAATAAAAGCAACTAAAAACCATTTAATATTGTGCGGATCAAAAGCTACACTCCAAAAATGAGAGTCAAAACGAGGTTTATCAATTTCTGAATATGGAACCATTAAACTGCTTACAACCCAAATTGTAGCAATCATTAAAGCAACAGTAAATATCTTAGGAAAAATACTTTTACGAGAAGCATTTAATAACCATATCGAAATTAAATAAGAAGCAAATGCTCCCAATAATGGTGCTAAAACAATAAAAGCAATAATGATAATAACGCCCGAAGGCATTCCGCCATCTTTTCCGGCCTTATACCAGCTTACGATTTCATACCAATAATGAGTAGCTCCATCTTCGCCAATATAACCTGAAAAACCGTGTACAGCGATCGCATGAGCAACTGCTGCTCCTGCAAAACCACCAATTAAAGTATGTGAAGAACTTGAAGGAATTCCTAACCACCAGGTTAATAAATTCCAGCAAATAGCTGCAATTACACCGGCAAGAATTACAACAAGATTGATTTCCATAGTGTGCGCTGTTTTGGCAACAGTATCTGCAACACCAAATCCGAAAACCCAATAAGCTAAAAAGTTAAAAAATGCTGCCCAAAGTACGGCCTGAAAAGGCGTAAGTACTTTTGTTGCAACAACGGTTGCTATAGCATTTGCTGCATCATGAAAACCGTTGATGTAATCAAAAATTAAGGCTAATACTATAATAATTATAAGTAGCGTCATAAATTATAACTTCAGAATGAAATAAATTGAATTTAAGAATGTTTTACAGAAATAGATTCCAATATGTTTGCAACACTCTTACATTTATCTGTCGCTGATTCTAAAACAGATAACACTTCTTTATATTTAATAATATTTTTAGCATCTGTTTCGTTCTCAAAAATTTCAAAAACTGCTTTGTTATAAACGTTATCTGATTTATTTTCCAATTTATTAATTCTGGCGCAAGCCTCCTTAATAATATTCATGTTTTTCAAATTGCTCAACTCTTTTACAGCACTGTCGATGTTTTGACAAGCTTCAAGGTTGATTTCAGTCATTTTTCTGATCGATTTTGTAATCTTATCAACCTGATATAATCTCATTCTGCTCGCCGCACCGTGCAAATAATCGGCAACGTTATCAATAGAAGTAATAAGCGTGTGAATATCTTCTCTATCAAATGGAGTAATGAAGTTTCTGCTCAACTCAAGATTGGTTTGACGTGTAATGTCTTCTCCTCTTTGCTCTAACTCATCAATTTTTTGAAAAAGAACTTCTCTTTCTTTCAATGGAAGATTTACAGCTTCGTGTAAATTAGAAGCTAATTCAATTAAATTGCTTGAAGCCTCTTCAAAAAGTGGAAAGAATTTCTTGTCTTTCGGCACTAAAAATTGGAAAATACTGTTTATTGACATTTTTATATTTTTGATAGTGCAAAATTACTTCAATATTATTCGGTAATGTTAAGCCATTGTTAACAAATCGTTTTCAATTTGGAAACTGTCCAAAAACGAAACCGTCTTTTCAATGTCATAATGTAAGATTCTGTCTTCTTTTACCAAAGGCACAACTTCTCTGTAACTGCTTAAAAACATTTCGATGAAATCACTTGATTTTAAAGGCTCTCTGTAAGCAATTGCCTGCGAAGCATTCATTAATTCGATAGCCAGAATACGCTCTAAATTATCTAAAATACGCAACGCTTTTGTAGCTCCGTTTGCGCCCATGCTTACGTGATCTTCCTGTCCGTTGCTCGACACAATACTATCAACACTTGATGGTGTAGCCAATTGTTTATTTTGACTTGCAATACTTGCAGCGGTATATTGCGGAATCATAAATCCTGAATTTAATCCCGGATTATCTACCAAAAATGCCGGAAGATTACGCAATCCCGAAATTAACTGATACGTTCTTCTTTCAGAAATACTTCCTAATTCTGCCAAAGCAATTGCCATAAAATCTAAGGCTAAAGCCAACGGCTGTCCGTGGAAATTTCCTCCAGAGATAATTTGATCGGCTTCAATAAATATATTAGGATTATCAGTTACTGAATTAATTTCGGTTTTGAATACTTTTCGAACATAATCAATCGCATCTTTTGAAGCGCCGTGAACCTGTGGCATGCAACGGAAAGAATACGGATCCTGAACGTGTTTTTTCTCCTGAGCAATAATTTCACTTCCTTCCAAAAACTCATTAACACGCTGTGCTGTAATAATTTGTCCTTTATGCGGACGAATAAAATGAATCAATTCGTTAAAAGGCTCGATTCTTCCATCAAAACCTTCTAAAGAAATAGTTCCGATTAAATCTGCCAAATACGAATATTTATAGGCTTTAATCAAAATATGCGCTCCGTAAGCACTCATAAATTGAGTTCCGTTTAATAAGGCCAAACCTTCTTTTGACTGCAAAACAATTGGTTCCCAGTTAAAATGCTTCAAAACTTCGGCAGAAGCCATTTTTTTACCTTCAAAATAAACTTCTCCTTCTCCTAATAATGGTAAAGATAAATGTGCCAAAGGAGCCAAATCTCCAGATGCGCCAAGAGAACCTTGTGTATATATTACGGGTAGAATATCATTATTATAAAAATCAACCAAACGATTTACAGTTTGCAGCTGAATTCCTGAATGCCCGTAACTTAAAGACTGAATTTTAAGAAACAGCATCATTTTTACAATCTCGGCAGGAACTTCTTCTCCGGTTCCGCAAGCGTGCGATTTTACTAAGTTTTCCTGAAGTTTTGATAAATTTTCATTCGAGATTTTCACACTATAAAGTGAGCCAAAACCAGTATTGATCCCGTAAATAGGTTCTGAATGTGAAGCCATTTTTTTATCTAAATAATCACGGCATTTCTGAACATTTACTTTTGCTTCTTCAGATAATTCAAGCATCTTTTGGTTTACAATGATCTCTTGTAAATTTTCTAAATTCAATGTTTCGGTACTTATATAATGGACTTCTCTCATGGTAATATTTATTTTAAGGCATCAAAATTCAGCAAATCAATATTAAAAAGCAACATTTGTTCATAATAATTAAAATTTAAACAATTTCAGTTTATTCCTTTTGCCTATTTCATAATCGAAATTGGTATTAAAACGGTCTTCTTCTTGATTTTGCATTGTGAAACTTACATTTCAAAAAAAGATTCCTATTTAACATATAGACTAAATTATGTGTTTTTCTTCTTTTCAAAACAAATAAATCCGTTCCTTACGGCTAATTATATTGGCAAAAGCACATTAAATATACGAATAAGGCAACTTTGAAGATCGAATCTTAACAAATGCTCAATATTGAAATTGATCTTTTGGAAATATTAAAATATTCGTAAAAAGGAAATAAAGATTTTTAACTTTTATAAAAAGCTGTACTTTTGAAAAATCAAAAATGAAAAGTAACAGTATTAAATATCAATCTACAATGACAACTCAAACAAGAGTTGCAATTGCTGCTACAACAACTTCTACTACAACAACTACCCCTTAGGGGTATACATTTTTACATATAATCCTGGTTATCTATACTTTTTTCATGAAAGAAGAAAGGCATTGGATACATAAAAACATTTGCAAAAAAGAAAAAAATCATCAAAATGAAAGTATTAAAATTTGGCGGAACTTCGGTTGCCAATGCTCAAAATATAAAACTCGTTCTCGAAATTATAAATCAAAAATCTAAAAATGATAAATTAGTTGTTATTGTTTCTGCTTTAAGCAAAGTAACTGATTTATTGCAATTAGCCGCTGCGAAAGCCGCTGCAAACGATGAAAGTTTTAGAGAAATTGTTGCCGAAATCGAGAAAAAACATCTTGACACTTTAAAAGAATTGATTCCCGTAAGCGAGCAAAGCAGTTTGCTAAGCCACGTAAAAAGAATCATCAATCACTTAGAAACCTTATTAGACGGCTGTTTTTTATTGGGCGAATTATCTCCAAGAACGGCAGACACAATTTTAAGTTTTGGAGAATTGCTTTCGTCATACATCATTGCACAGGCTTATCAGCAAATTAATAAAGATGTAGTTTATAAGGACAGCCGCGAAATCATCAAAACAAATGCTGATTTTGGAAAAGCCGCTGTAAACTTCGAAATATCAAATCAGCTGATTCAGGAATACTTCGGTCAAAATGAATCACAAATCAATATTTTACCGGGTTTTATAGCTCTAACGCTTGACGGAATCACTACAACTCTTGGTCGTGGAGGTTCTGATTATACAGCCGCCATTATCGCCGGAGCTCTTGATGCTGATCAACTTGAAATCTGGACAGATGTAAACGGAATGTTTACTGCCAACCCAAAAATCGTAAAACAAGCTCAGCCAATTGCTGCAATTTCATATCAGGAAGCAATGGAATTATCGCATTTTGGTGCCAAAGTGTTGTATCCGCCAACGATTCAGCCTGTTTTAAGAAAAAATATTCCAATTTTAATCAAAAATACTTTTGAACCAGAAGCTGAAGGAACTTTAATTTCCAGTCATGTTTCATCAAAAGATACGGTTGTAAAAGGAATTAGTCATATCGATCATATTTCGCTTGTAACACTTGAAGGTCCCGGAATGATTGGAGTTGCAGGTTCATCAAGACGTTTGTTTGAAGTATTGTCTCAGGAAAAAATCAACGTAATTTTTATCACTCAGGCTTCTTCTGAGCATTCGATTTGTATCGGAATTTTAAATTCTGATGCTGAAAATGCCGAAGCAGCGATTAACAGAGCTTTTGAAGTAGAGATTCTTCAAAACAAAATTGATCCTGCCATTGTCGAAAAAGACCTTTGTATTATTGCTTTGGTTGGTGAAAACATGAAAAATCACCAGGGTTTAAGCGGAAGAATGTTTAGTACTTTAGGAAAAAACAACGTAAACATTCGTGCTATTGCACAAGGTGCATCTGAAAGAAATATTTCGACTGTAATTAACGAAAGAGACGTTAAAAAAGCGTTGAATACGTTACACGAAAATTTCTTTGAAGAAAACACAAAACAGCTGAATTTGTTTGTAATGGGTGTTGGAAATGTGGGTGAAAAATTCATCGAACAGATTCATACTCAAAAGAAATTTTTAAAAGATAATTTAAAGATAAATGTTCGCGTAATTGCTTTATCAAACTCCAGAAAAATGCTTTTTGATGAAGATGGAATTTCGTTAAAAGAATGGCAGGCCGATTTGGATAAAGGCGAACCAGCCAATAAAGAAGCTTTTATAGAGCGCGCCAAAGAACTGAATTTACGTAATAGTATTTTTGTAGATATTACAGCAAATGCAACGGTTTCTGAAACTTACGAGCAATTTTTAAAACAAAGTATTGCGGTTGTAACTTGCAACAAAATTGCCTGTTCATCTGCCTACGATAATTATAAAAAACTAAAAAGTTTATCTCGTCAATACAACGCTCCGTTTTTGTTTGAAACGAATGTTGGTGCGGGATTGCCAATTATCGATACCGTAAAAAACTTAATTGCATCTGGCGATAAAGTGCATAAAATTCAGGCGGTTTTATCGGGAAGTTTAAACTTCATTTTCAATAATTTTGATGAGAAAAATTCTTTTCACGATGTTGTAAAAGAAGCAGGAGTTCAGGGATTTACAGAACCAGACCCAAAAATTGATTTAAGCGGAATTGATGTGGCACGTAAAATCCTGATTTTAATTCGCGAAAGCGGTTACGAAATGGATATTGATGCCATCGAAAACGAATCGTTTCTGCCTGCAGAATGTCTGGCAACAACAAACAACGACGACTTTTTTGCTTCGTTAACCAAACACGCTGAACATTTTGAAAACATCTATAAAGAAGCTTTAGCGAAAGATTCGAGATTGAAATACGTAGCGCAATTCGAAAACGGAAAAGCAAGCGTAGGACTGCAATTCATCCCAAAAGATCATCCGTTTTACAATCTTGAAGGAAAAGACAATATCGTACTTTTCTACACAGATCGTTACGTAGATCAGCCGCTATTGATCAAAGGCGCCGGAGCCGGAGCTGCAGTTACGGCATCAGGAATTTTTGCGGATGTAATTCGCATTGGGAACGATTAGAAGGTACAAAGGCACAGAGGTGCAAAGGTTCAAAGGTTTTCACTTTGTCTATTTGCCTCTCTGAGCCTTTTAACCTAAATATAAAAATATCTATAGGCAAAGCCTTTGTTCCTTTGAACCTTTGCCACTTTGAACCTATAAAAAATGACACAAATTAAACTATTTTGCCCGGCAACAATCGCGAATCTTTCGTGCGGATTTGACGTACTTGGACTTTGCTTAGACAATGCGGGCGATGAAATGATTGTTCGAAAAACAGATCAAAAAGGCGTTCGTATTACTAAAATTGTCGGTGCCGATTTGCCTATGGAAACGGAGAAAAATGTTTCCGGAGTTGCGGCTTTGGCCATGTTAGAAGCCTATGAAAGCCATTTTAATCCGATAGATTTTGGATTTGAAATTGAGATCTATAAAAACATAAAAGCAGGAAGCGGAATTGGAAGCAGCGCCGCAAGTTCTGCCGGAGCAGTTTTCGGAATCAATGAATTATTAGGAAAACCGTATTCTCGTAAAGATTTGGTGCAATTTGCAATGCAGGGCGAGAAACTAGCCAGTGGAAACGCACATGCCGACAACGTTGCCCCTGCCCTTTTAGGTGGATTTACTTTGGTAAGAAGTTATGCTCCGCTTGATATTATCAGAATTGACAGTCCGGAAGAATTGTTTGCCACGGTGGTTCATCCTCAAATTGAGTTAAAAACATCAGATGCACGTTCGGTATTGAAACAAACGGTTTCCTTAAAAAGCGCGATTATGCAATGGGGAAATGTGGGCGGATTAATTGCCGGTTTATACACCAAAGATTACGATTTGATTGGGCGTTCGCTTCATGACGAAATAGTTGAACCTTTAAGAAGCGTTTTGATTCCGGGTTTTGATTTAATCAAACAAACAGCTCTTGAAAACGGCGCTTTAGGTTCCGGAATTTCAGGTTCTGGTCCGTCGATTTTTGCTTTAAGCAGAGGAAAAAATACCGCCGACCAAATCGCCAAAGCCATGAGCGATGTTTACGAAAAAATGAATTTGCCGTATGAAATTCACGTTTCGAAGATTAATCCGGATGGAGTTCGTGTTCTTTAAAAGAATTAAAAATTTATAATTAAAAATTAAAAATTGTGTGTCACGTTTGTCAGACTGAGCGTCCCGAGACTTCAGGAGAAGTCCCGCAAAGTATAGCACACAAAGATGACACACACAGTTTGTCATTTCGACGGAGGAGAAATCACATAACGTAACCACACAGTACGTTGCTCTCTGGATGTGATTTCTCGTTCCTCGAAATGACAAAAAAACCGAATAATAATTATTGGAATTTGGTCCCGAAGCTTCGGGATAAAAAATTGGAATTCGATTTAAAGAAAAGTCTATTTTCTATACTCTATCCTCTTTTTTCTAAAATCTAAAGTCTAAAATCTAAAATTAAACCATGAAATACTATAGTTTAAACCATAATGCCCCGGAAGTTTCTTTTAAAGAAGCTGTAATACAAGGATTAGCTAGCGATAAAGGATTGTATTTTCCGCAAAATATTACCCCTTTAAATCCGGCATTTTTTAATGTAATCGAAAATCTAACGCATCATAATATTGCTTATGATGTGATTCAGCAATTTGTAGGCGATGATATTCCGGAGGATCATTTAAGAGAGATTATTGCTGAGACTTTATCATTTGATTTTCCGGTTGTGGAAGTTGAAAACGGCATTTATTCCTTAGAATTATTTCACGGGCCAACAATGGCTTTTAAAGATGTTGGAGCGCGATTTATGTCACGTTGTCTGGCGTATTTTAATAAAGATAAAAAAGACAGTAAAAATACCGTTTTAGTTGCCACTTCAGGAGATACGGGCGGTGCGGTTGCCAGCGGATTCCTTGGCGTTGACGGCGTTGATGTTGTCATTTTATATCCTTCAGGAAAAGTGAGCGACATTCAGGAAAAACAATTGACGACTTTAGGAAAAAACATTAAAGCACTTGAGGTTGACGGTGTTTTTGATGATTGCCAGGATATGGTGAAAAAAGCGTTTTTGGATGAAAGTCTGGCGCATAAAAACCTGACTTCGGCGAATTCTATTAATATTGCGCGTTGGTTACCTCAAATGTTTTATTTCTTCTTTGCTTACAAAGCGTTGAAAAGCCAAAACAAACCTTTGGTTTTCTCTTGTCCAAGTGGAAACTTTGGAAATATCTGTGCCGGAATTATGGCGAAGAAATTAGGTTTGCCAATTGAACATTTCGTTGCTTCTACAAACGTAAACGATACAGTACCAAGATTCTTAGAAAACGGAAAATACGATCCAAAACCTTCTAAAGCGACAATTTCTAACGCAATGGACGTTGGAAACCCAAGTAACTTTATTAGAATTCAGGAATTGTATAACAACGATTTAAAGGCTTTCGAAAAAGATTTCTCATCTTACAGTTATACTGATGAAGAAACGCTGGAAGCTTTAAAAAACATCTACAAAGCTGACGGTTACATCGCAGAACCGCACGGTGCTGTTGGTTATTTAGGTTTGAAAAAAGAATTACAAAAACACGATAATGCGATTGGTGTTTTCTTAGAAACGGCTCATCCAATTAAATTTCTTGATGTGGTTGAACCTGCTTTAGGAATTACGCTTCCGATTCCGGAACAAATTGAAAGTGTTATGAATGAGGAGAAAGTTAGTGTGAAGATTAAGACTTATGAGGAATTGAAGGCGTTTTTGGGGTAATAATTTTTCTTTATAAAATTTTAAAGCCACGAATTGCTTTTTTATGTAATTTGTGGCTTTTTATTATTTTAAAATAGCTTTTTGTAAGAGAAATGATTATGTTTGATTGGTATTTCACTTCAAAAAAACATTATAATATTCAAATAAAAAATGGCATCAGAATTTGACGTAAATAAATTCGAATTGTATGATATACTATCAAAGAAAGGGATATCTAATTTATATCATGCTAATACAATTTCTACTTCTATAACTTTTCTAAATGAAAAAAAACTTTTATCAAGAAAATATGTAGACGACAATAAACTTTTTCAAACTCCTCAGTACTCTGATTCAAAAGATAAAAAATTCAATATTTATGATGATATTTTCTTAGATGTAATGGATATCCATACAGAATTTAATAGACGAAATAAATATGGTCCTTTTTTGTTTTCATTTAATCTTGAACTATTAAAATCTGAGGAAATTAAGACTATAAGAATAACAAAAATGAATCCTGTTCATTGGAAGGAACATCAAACAGAAAAAGACTGGTATTATAGTGATTTAAATGAATTTGACAACAAATATAAAAAAGGAAACAAGGCATCTGATGTGGGCTCAATGTTTATTTTTAAAGGTCTTGATGGAAAAATGCCACTTAGACCACATCTAAATCGATTCATCTTAGACAACCCCAATCTGTTTGTCAATTATAAAAATGAAAAAAAACTTCTTACACAAATTCTAACTGGAGAAATCGATCAGGTTATACAAAAAAATGGTTTTTCAAATATCGAAAAAGAATTACGCCACAAACATAATGCATTTAATTGTTCTTGCTGGAGAGTTTACAATTATTTACATTTAAGAAAATTTAATGAATTAAAAAAATGTTTCATTCAAATCCAAATTCTTAATTTAGCTTATATGAAATATGAAAGAATATTTACTGAAACTCCTAAAATAGCTATTTGGGACAGAATTGACATTTTAACAACTTTAAATGGTGTTAAAAAACAATTAGAAATCAAAAGCTCAAATCAAAATATTAATTTATCTGAAAAATTAATTATTGAAAAAGCAAAAGGAGTTGCATTTTGTATTCGAAGTTCGAGAGATTTATTTAGTCAATCCAATTCAAAAAATTTAACCCCTAGTTTAACTTCTCTTTACTACGGTACATACAACTTGTTAAGTGCTTTAATGATAGGGAATGTGGCAAATGATTTAACATTAGAAAGTATTGAAAATTTTTCTAAAAATGGTGGTCATGGCTTAAAATCAATTTACAATTCACCAACCTTTGACTTAGCAAATGATGAATTTATTTATTGTTGTAATAATGGTTTTTACAAAGAACTTTTAAAAAGTTTTGGTTATAATTTTGAAAATATTGTAATGCCTCAAAATTATAAAAAATTTAAAGACATACCCGAAATAGAAATTCATAAACTAATTTCACTAAAAGATTTACTTTCAAGAATACCTGAGCTCAAAAATATCTATGTAGAAATCTTCCAAGAGCAACCAAACTATTTAAATTATTTTGCAATAAATCAATATAATGAAAATAAAGGCAAATATTCAATATCGATTGATGAAAACCAAAATACTGACTTTTTAAAATCTGAACAAATAAATAATATATTAAATTTACCTAAAGAATTTATTTTTGAATATAAAAAAACAAATTCTTCTCCTAATGAACAATTTATTTGCGAAAATATACCAAGTGAGTTAATTAATTTTAATCCAAAATATAGTTCACCTATAGCAAATGATTGCCAAATAAAACAATTGCTAGGAATTGATGATATGCTTTTATTATATTTTAAGTTATTTTACATATTAAGTATATGGACTAGATATCGACCTAATCTATGGCGAGAAGTTTGCGACGGACAGTATGATCAGTATCGCTCTCTTTTTACCATTCTCACAGATGCTGCAGAACGGGTAATTCCAAACTTATTTTTGGATAAATTCTACGAAAGAAGAATTATACTAGCTAGTCAATCCTATTGGGGTTAATTTATATTTTTAAAATCTTATGTTAGCAAATTTTCCCCGCTCTGCAAAGTGTTATGATCGCTGTGCGAAGTCTCCCGACTTCGTACCCGTTCCAATTAGTCACAAAGAAAATTATACGCAATTGAAACGGAATATAGTAGCGGGAAATTTTACAATGATAAAGAGATTAACAAAGTACTATTTGCCAGCGTATAACAGCCGTTACACGAGATTTGGGCATTTGGCTGAATTTAAAATTGGTTTTGTACCCTGCTAGCGCGAGCGTCCCGCTCGTGAACACAAAGAAATTCAAAAACCAATAATTGGAACGGGCACGAGCGGGACGCTCGCGCTAGCAATTTGATGTGACTACATATTACTATTTAATCAACTTTTTTTCAATGAAAAAATGCGCATATTGTGATATAAAAACCAAACTTACTGAGGAACATATTTGGCCTAAATGTCTAATTACAAGAATGCCAAAACTAGAATTTAGATATATCGGCAGCTAAGATTTTACTACCTATCCATTACAATTTTTAGATAATTTAAGCCAAAATAATTCAAATGAAAAAGGAACATAAAATTATACTTGATTTGTTAGAATCGTATTTAGAAAAAAATCCAAGTCAAAGATTTGGTCAGGCGCTTTTTAATCTCAATATTAATGAATTTAACGAAACAAGCGAACCAAGAAATGCAAGTTATACTATACGAGATATTCACAATGATAATGATTTAGATATTATTGAAAGAATTAAAAATCAATTGATATGGCTTGAATCTCAAAAAAACAAATAATTTCCTCGATTGCGCAAGCATCCCGCTCATGAACACAAAGAGAGAAAACCTCCCAAATCCCAACATTCATTTTAAAATAATAAAAAATGAACATACGCCTTTTTCCTAAAAAAGATTGTACATCTGCTATTTGGAGTGGTGGATTGACATATGAATATATGATATATCCGGAAACGGCAAATTATACCGATAGAGATTTTGTATTCAGAATAAGCAGTGCTACAATAGAGAAAGTGCCTTCGGAGTTTACCAAATTTAAGGGTTACCATCGATATTTGGTTATGCTTGATAACAGCTTAGATATTGAGGTAAACAAAGAGAAAAAAGTATATACGAAATATGAAATCATGGAATTTAATTCGGACGATAAAGTGACTTCTTATACAAAAGGTATCGATTTTAATTGGATGGTTTCTGAAAAAATAGGCCATCACAAACTGTAAATAACACAGAGTAATCAGAATTGTAATGCTCAAATAGTACTTTTATTTTCTTTACATACAACGGTTATTAAAATTAATGAAAAGCCATATTATCTGGAACCTTATGATTTATTAGTCATTGAAAATAAAAAAAGGAAAATATAATGCTCCATTTTTCTAATGATTGCCTTTATGGAATATTGGAATCACTGTAGTTATATCAGTCGCAGAAAAAATCTTTAATGCAATCAAAATATCAAATTGACTTTAGCAAAAAACTCAATAATTTTGGCTAAAGCCATTTTTCAATATTGTAATTTTGTTCCTCCAGCTAAAGCAGGAGGCAATTCAAAATATTAAAAAAATTATAATTACAGCATAAACATTCCATGATCGCAAAAGTAAAATTACAAGATATTCCATCATTAACAACCTTAATCAACTCCGCATACAGAGGCGAAACTTCTAAAAAAGGCTGGACAACAGAAGCTCATTTATTAGAAGGAAAAAGAACAACGGAAGAAGAATTAACAGAAATCATTGCTGATCCTAAAAATACATTCCTGAAATATACCGAAAACGATCAAATTATTGGGTCGGTTTTATTGGTCGAGAAAGAACAGCAATTGTATTTGGGAATGTTAACCGTTTCACCAGAATTACAAAATAGCGGTATCGGGAAAAAGCTATTGGCTGAAGGTGAAAAGCATGCTAAAACTCTGGGATTGTCGAGTATTATTATGACGGTAGTTTCGGTTCGTTCAGAGCTTATTGCGTGGTACAAACGCCACGGTTATGTTGAAACCGGAGAAAGAGAACCTTTTCCTTCCAGTGATATACATATTAATGTTTCTGATAAGCCTTTGGAGTTTATATATTTAGAGAAGGGCATTTAATTTTTTGCCACGAAGACACAAAGGCACTAAGTTTTTTTTTAAGCTGGTGTGCAATATGCTCGCAAAATCGCAGAGGCGCCAAGTTTAATTTCTTTGCGTCTTCGCGACTTTGCGAGATTTTAGACGCACTACTGTGCGCCTCTACAGAAAAACTTAGAACCTTAGCATCTCA
The DNA here is from genome assembly GCF_979258275.1 of Flavobacterium sp. AC274. Taxonomy (NCBI): domain Bacteria; kingdom Pseudomonadati; phylum Bacteroidota; class Flavobacteriia; order Flavobacteriales; family Flavobacteriaceae; genus Flavobacterium; species Flavobacterium sp. AC274. The sequence continues at coordinate 4,250,853 of NZ_OZ409852.1, forward strand.
GTCCCGAAGCTTCGGGATAGTAACTTTCTTCAGCAGCTTTTTTTAATCTTTGACAGAAATTCGTGTGAAACACCTAAATAAGATGATAAATTTTTGTTGTTGATTTTATCAATCTTATGCGAATATCTTTCTACAAACTCCAAATACCGTTGTTTTGAGGTTTTGTTTAAAACATCTAAAAGTCTTTGCTGAATGTTGATGTTGGCTTTTTCTACCATAATAATATGAAACTGTACCAGCTTTGGTACTTGTTCAAACAAAAGTGCTTTGTTGGCTTTACTAATTACCAAAATCTCGCTATCTTCTATGGCCTTGATATTGTAGGTTGTAGGCTTTTGATGATAGAAACTTTCGAGATCGCACATCCATTCGTTTTCAAAAGAGAAGAAAATGACGCTTTCTCCTCCGCTGTCGTTTATAATGTAGGTTTTAAAAGCACCTTTTAAAATAAATCCTTCATAAGAACTGTTTGAGTCCTGAATTTGCAGGAATTCATTTTTTTCAGTTTTATAAATTCTGTTTTTTCTGTAATGCATTTCCATTCTTCTTCGGTTAAGTTAATTTTACGTTCAATGTTTAATCTGAGGGCTTTGTACATGTGTTTTTACTTTTATTCTTACTTGGGGGCGTAAGTATTTGAATGAATTAAAAATGATGTAATCGATTACGTAAAAATACTTCTTTTGATATTTTTGTCTCTTAACAATTGTTAAAAAAATATTTTATCCGAAAAAAATACAAAATATTGAACTTGTTCAACTTTTTTAACAATTATTATAAGCAGATTTGTACTGTTAAATATTTTAACAAAAAACCCCAAACTTAAATTATTATGAAATTAAAATTAAATTTGTCAGTCTTGGTATTGGCACTTACTTTAGGTTTTACAAGTTGTAATACCGAAGAAATTGCATCATCAACAGATGCAAGCGCTGTTGTAGAAACTACACCTGCTTCGGGTAATTTGACAGCAAAAATTGGAAATTGTGCACAGGTTCCGGGATGGGCTTCTCAAAATGGTGGTACAACCGGTGGTGGAAGTGCTGCTGAAACAGTTGTTACTACTTATGCTCAATTGAAATCTGCAATTGAAAGCAGCTCTGTAAAGGTTATTAAAGTGAGCGGAACTATTACTGTTACAACCAGATTGTCTTTTCAGGATCAAACCGGTAAAACTATTTATGGTGCAAGCGGTGCAAAACTGGTTTCGACTAATCAAACCAAAGATGCTTCTGGAATCATTAACATCAAAAGATGTAAAAACATCATTATCAGAAACCTTATTTTTGAAGGTCCTGGTGCTTATGATACTGATGGTTGGGATAATGCAATTCTTGACGAATGTACAAATGTATGGGTTGACCACTGCGAATTCAGAGACGGTGTAGACGGAAACTTTGACATCAAAAACAAATCAGATTATATTTCAGTTACTTATTCTAAATTCCACTACCTAAAACCACCAAAAGCAGGAGGTTCAGGAGGATCAGATGATCACAGATATTCTAACTTAATTGGTTCAAGCGACGGTGCTACGGGAGATCGTGGAAAACTAAGAATTACTTTCGCTCGTTGCTGGTGGGCTCCGGGATGTAAAGAAAGAATGCCAAGAGTTCGTTTTGGAAAAGTGCATATCGTAAATAGTTTCTTTAACAGTACTGTGAGCAATAAATGTATCGCTGCAGGTTTTGAAGCTGATATTCGTGTAGAATCAAACGTTTTTGAGGGTGTAAAAACTCCTATCGATTTAATGACGGGGTATACAGCTGTTACAGCAGTTGATAACGTTTTCACTAATACATCTGGAAATCAAGCAGGAAGCAAAACCGCTTTTACACCTCCATACACAATTGTAAAACTTGATAAAACTGCTGTTAAAGCTGATGTTTCTGCAAATGCAGGACCAACTTTAGGCGGAAATGTTTGCGGATCGTTTTAATAAATTTTCATTTTTAAATTTCATAGTTTCAAATTCATCACTTGAAACTATGGTTTTAGAGAATGTGAGTTAGTTAGTTTAGTTTTGTCAAACCCTATAAGTGTAAATTCTTATAGGGTTTGACTTTTTTATTTTGTACAGATTTTTTTTGTTTCACGCAGATTTTGCAGATTGAGCAGATTTAAATTGATTGGAATTTTATTATAAATCTGGGTATTTTTTATCTGGTTTCATTATCTCCGCGAAGTTCGCTAACCTTTGTTTTTTGAATCGCGCAAAGTAGCAGTCGCGAGGCTTCGGGAGCAAAGTTTTTTAATTGATTGCGTGTAAACTTTATGTTAGACGCACTGCTGTGCGTCTCTACAGAAAACCTTTGTCCCTTTGGACCTTTGTTGCTTTGAGCCTCCTTTAAAGAACTAATTCTTCAAATAATCTCTGAATTGTTTTTTCTAAATCTTCGCACAAACCAGAATGTGGTCTTGATGTTTGAATTGCCGAACTACGAATCGCGGTTAACCAACGAAAACGCGACGGAATATCCATTTCGCCAATTGGTCCGCCATCTTTATCTCCGGCTGCGATTTTCTTTAATGCGGTAACGTTGCAATGCAATTGCTCAATATCAAAGTCGTTTGAAAGTGTTTGAATTTTGTCGTCGTCGATGTGAGACAATACTTTTATAAATTTGGCTTTTTTGCAAAACAAAATGATTCCGATATTCAGGAATTCTTCGCGTTCTACTCTTGGTACTACACGAATTACGGCGTACTCATATAAGTGACTATCTTGCATTTTGGGCTTGATTTACAAAGATTTCGGAATTATTTAATCGGGTTTGCAAAAATTGTAGATATACATTTCGCAAGGTTTCCGGAGTTTCGTCGGTATCTTCCCATTGCAGCCATTCCAGAGGAATTGTGTTTACAATTTCTTCCAGAATTTCATTAGTTAAAAGTGCTTTAAATTCGGCATCTACTTCTTTTAAAAGTGAGGCTTGTGGCAATAAAACGTGATCTTTTATCAATGCAAACGGACTTTTGGCATGCTGTTCCCAATTGTTCCAGGAATGATGAAAATACAAGCATGCTCCGTGATCAATTAGCCATAATTCTTTATGCCAAATCAGCATATTGGTATTTTTGAAAGTTCTGTCAACATTGGTTATATATGAATCCAGCCAAACAATTTGCGATGCCAATTTATCATCAACAGTTGTTACAACAGGATCAAAAGTTATTGCACCGGATAAAAAGTGAAGTGCCAGATTTAATCCCTGACTTCCTTGCAGTAAATCCTGAATTTCTTCGTCGGCTTCTGTTCTTCCAAAGGCTTCGTCGAGATTGGCAAAAACTAATTCAGGAAGCTGTAGTTTTAAGGCTTTTGCAATTTGTCCGCCCACTAATTCGGCTATTAAAGCTTTTACGCCATGTCCGGCTCCTTTAAATTTTAAGACGTATTTAAAATCATCGTCGGCTTCTGCCAAAGCGGGTAAGGAACCGCCTTCGCGTAATGGCGTTATATAACGGGTAACGTTTACGGATCTGAGATCGAAGTTTTTCATAAGCAGTATTTACTGAGAATACAAACTTACGAATTTAGATTTTAGATTATTGGGGGATTTAACCGCAGAGATCACAAAGTTTTTTCGCAGAGTTCGCTAAGGTTAAATTCCTAAGTTTGCTAGCTTTTGGAAGGTCGCAAAGCTTGATGTTTAACAATTTGCTGCCTTTTTTGTCATCTCGACGGAGGAGAGATCACACTAGAAGCTCCGCAAACTGAATCGACAATCTTTGTAGAGTTCCGTGTGTGATCTCTCCTCCATCGAGATGACACAACTATGCCGAATTTTATTGACTATACTTTAATGTAAACTTTAGTTTATAGACAAAAGTTGATAGATAAGATTTCATTATCTAATTTTCTAATTGTCACATTATCTAATTTTCTAATTATCTAATTCTAAAAAAGCTTTTCCTAAGTTCTTAATAATATCTGAGGCTGTAAACGATTGATATCCTGTTTTTGGCAACGCAATATCTGCAGTTAAACCGTGGAGAAAAACGCCAAGTTTTGCGGCATACTTTGGTTCGTAGCCTTGTGCCAATAAACTAGTCAGGATTCCGGTTAGGACGTCGCCGCTTCCTGCTGTTGCGAGTGCCGCGTTTCCGGTGGTGTTTTCGTAAATTTTACTTTGATTGATGATGTAGGTTGGCGCGCCTTTCATGACAATGATTGCTTTGTATTTTTCTGAAAATGCAATTGTTTTTTGAAACTTTTCAGATTCTGAATTCCATTTGCCTATTAACCGTTCGAGTTCTTTTGGATGTGGTGTCAAAATAGTATTTTCGGGAACTAATTCGAGCCAGGATTGGTTTTCTGATAAAATATTTAAGGCATCGGCATCAAGAACTAAAGGCGCTTTGTTGATTCTTAAAAATTCGAATAGTGCTTTTTGTGTTCCTAACTCCTTCCCTATTCCGGGACCTATTCCGACAGCTTGCGGAATTAATGGAAGATGAATATGTGTAATGAAATTGGTATTTTCGTCGGTGACAACCATGACTTCGGGAATGGAAATTTGAAGGATCTGATAACCGCATTTTGGTGTAAAAGTGGTTACGAGTCCGCATCCTGTTTTCAAGCAGGATTTTGATGCGAGAACGGCTGCTCCGATTTTACCGTAGCTTCCGGCAATAATTACGGCGTGTCCCTGAAGTCCTTTATGTGTGTTAGGATTTACTGGCTTATATAATTGTAGAATTTCTTCTTTTGTAATTAAAAATGGATCTTTCATTTGGCTTATTATCTATTTTAATATTTTATTTTTAATTACTTATGGATTGTGGTTAATTGTAACGCGGATAAAACGGATTTACTTCGTAAAAACGCGGATAAAAACGGATTTTTAAATTTGGTGACGCCTGTACATTCTGCCTTAATTTTAATAAGAAGAAAATTTTATGACTTAAAGTTACATAAAATTCGAATAAGTGAATGTTTCTTTTGAACGTAAATCCCTAGCCCAGATTGTAGAGGAAAGCCCGGAGTAAAAAAGCAAAAGTTTCTTGTTCTAAAAAAGCGACCAACGGAAGCTCTTTTTGGAACATTAGAAACTTTGCTTTTTTTATGAGGACTTGTAACGGAAAGCTGGAATTGCTTCATATTATTGCGAAATTTATAATTTAGACTATCATTTTTAGATATTTTTTGAATAAATTTGCGACACAATTTTATAAATCAACACAATGAAAAATACTGCGCTTACGCACATACATGAAGGTTTGGGAGCTAAAATGCTGCCTTTTGCTGGTTATAATATGCCTATTACTTATGAGGGCGTGAATGCTGAACACGAGACTGTTCGTAATAGTGTGGGCGTTTTTGACGTTTCGCACATGGGTGAATTTTTGCTGACGGGTCCAAATGCTTTGGCTTTGATTCAGAAAGTGACTTCGAATGATGCTTCGACTTTGACGATTGGTAGAGCGCAATATTCTTGTCTGCCAAATAATGACGGCGGAATTGTAGATGATTTGATTGTTTATAAAATGAAAGAGGAAGAGTATTTACTGGTTGTAAATGCTTCGAATATCGAAAAGGACTGGAACTGGATTTCATCGCACAATGATATGGGTGTTGAAATGAAAAACCTTTCTGATGATTATTCTTTATTGGCAATTCAGGGTCCAAAAGCGGTTGAGGCTATGCAGGCTTTGTCTTCTATAGATTTAGCAGCGATTCCGTATTACCATTTTGAAGTGGCTGATTTTGCCGGAATCGAAAACGTAATTATCTCGGCTACAGGATATACAGGTTCTGGCGGATTTGAAATTTACTGTAAAAACAGCGAAGCTGAACAGGTTTGGAATAAAGTTTTTGAAGCCGGAGCGGCTTTTGGAATTAAACCAATTGGTTTGGCAGCTCGTGATACTTTGCGTCTTGAAATGGGTTTCTGTTTGTACGGAAATGATATCAACGATACGACTTCTCCACTTGAAGCCGGTTTGGGTTGGATTACGAAATTTAATAAAGATTTCACGAATTCTGAAAGTTTGAAAAAACAAAAAGAAGAAGGTGTTTCTAAAAAATTAGTTGCTTTTGAAATGCAGGAACGTGCCGTACCTAGACACGATTACGAAATTGTAGATGCTGCAGGTGCTGTAATTGGTGTTGTAACTTCTGGAACTATGTCGCCTTCTATGAATAAAGGAATTGGTTTAGGATATGTTACTGTAAACAATACTGCTGTTGACAGCGATATTTTTATCAGAATCAGAAAAAATGATGTTCCTGCAAAAGTGGTTAAATTGCCTTTTTACAAGAAATAATTTTTACATAAATTTTAAAAGCATCACTTAAATGATGCTTTTTTTCGCCACGAATTCACGAATTTCTTATTGTAAGAATTGGTGAATTCGTGGCGAATACTTTTATAATAATAGCAATAAAAAAATGATTTTCTTGTAAGATATTTTCGAAAAAATATAAAATGGTGTCAAAAAATAAGCGTAATTTTAATATAGCAAATTGATCTCCGCCTTTTATGAAAAGAATATTATTAGTATTAATGTTAGGTACAAACATTCTGTTTAGTCAGAGTGGTGATCCCACATGCGAAATATTAAACAAAATAAATGCCCTGATTCAAACCGAACATATACGCCCAAAACCGGTAAATGATAGTTTGTCTATTTTTGTTTTTGACAATATTATTGATGAATTAGATCCGTCACGAAATATCTTCTTTAAAAGTGAATATGATGAGATGGCGCAAAAATACCGCTTGAAACTCGACGACATGATTTTGAGTAATGATTGTAGTTTTTTAGCAGATATTACAAATAAATATAAAACAGGCCTTTTGAGAACAAAAGCTGTTTTAGAAAAAATAGATTCAGGAACTATCGATTATAGTAAAAAAGATACGATTAGGTTTTATAAAAAATCATTTGATTTTTATCTCAAAAAAGAAAATCTGGAGAAAGTCTGGCTTAAAAAACTTCGCTATCAAATATTAGATGATATTGCAGAAACAGGTGATAATCTGGATTCTATTAAGGTAAATTTTACATCAATTGAATTGGCATCCAGAAAATTGGTTTTATCTAATGAAATTTGCCGAATTACTACGCTTTTGGAAAATAATCTGAAACAGGAAGAAAAATTATACAATTTCTTTTGCCTGTATTTTGATCCGCATACGGCTTATTTTAGCAATGACTCGAAATCGAGTTTTGTTGCTTCGCTCTCAAAAGAGCATTTATCATTGGGAATGACCGTAAACCTAAACGAGAAAAACGAAATTATAATAGATGAAATTGATCCGAATGGTCCGGCTTTTAAAACGGGACAAATAAAAAAGGGCGATCAAATTCTTTCGGTATCCAATCATAAGGAAACTTTGCAGGTTTCGTGTGCTTCATTAGAATCAATTTCTACCATGATTTTATCAGAATCGAACAAAAGTATTGTTCTGACCATAAAACGTAATTCAGGCAAAAGCTTTGATGTTTATATTGAAAAGCAGGTGATGAAAGACGAAGAAAATTCGGTTTTTAGTTTTATAGTGGGCAAAGAAAACAAAATTGGTTATATTAAAATTCCGAGTTTCTACGCTGATTTAGATGGAAATAGCCGAAAAGGCTGTGCCGACGATGTTGCCCGCGAAGTGATAAAACTGGAAAGAGACAATATTAAGGGTCTTGTTATTGATTTAATTGATAATGGCGGCGGATCTATGGAGGAAGCTATAAAACTTGCGGGAATGTTTGTTGATTATGGTCCTATTTCGATTGTTGTTGATAACAAACAAGAAAAATCGATTATTAATGATCCGTATCGAGGCGTTATTTACAAAGGCCCGATGGTTGTTTTGATTAATAGCAATACTGCTTCGGCAAGCGAGTTTTTTTCTTCGATATTGCAAGATTATAATCGTGCGTTATTATTAGGCAGTAATACGCTGGGGAAAGCAACTATGCAGACTATTCTTTCGCTTGACGAGGAAAAAATACTGATTTCTTAAAAATCACCATTAATAAATTTTACAGGGTTACGGGTAAAAGCCATCAATATATTGGGGTTAAACCCGATGTTGTGCTTCCGGAATTTTATGAAGGTATTTATCAAAAGGAAAGCGATTTTCCGACTGCTATAAAAAATGATAGCATAGAATCACTTTTAAAATATAAAACTTATGTAAAAAGAAGTATTATTGATAAAATTGCTAAAAGCAGTACGCTCCGACTTGCGGATAATTATTACTTTAACAACATCAAAAAAATCAACTTAAAAATTGATGAAATGGTGAATGTTCCTAAAGCTGAAATCCCGATGACTTTGGATGCGGTTTTTAAACAGAAAAAAACGTAAATTATATCTGGTCTGAGATTAACACATTCAACGACGAAAATAATCCGCTCGATGTTTATAATTCGAGTGTAAACCAGTTTCTATTAGGCGCCTACCCGACCGAAAAAACAATCAATCAATATCAGATTGATAATCTTAGAACAAATCCTTATTTAAACGAAGCTGTAAATATTATTACAGATTTTAATGCGGCTAAGTAATATCTTGTTTCAAGTTTCAAGTCAATAAAAAATCTCAAATTCTTAATTAGAATTTTGATTTTTGATCTTATTGAAGTCAACAAAAACCTGAAACTTGAAACCTGAAACTTTTTAACCAAAAATATAATTGAAATTGATTTTGGAAAAATAAGGAATAACCGTATTTTTGCATCTCAAAATAAAAAATTAGTAATGGGAAGAGCGTTCGAATTTAGAAAAGGAAGAAAAATGAAACGTTGGTCAGCAATGGCTAAAACATTTACCCGAATTGGTAAAGATATCGTTATGGCCGTTAAAGAAGGTGGTCCTAACCCAGATGCCAATTCTAGATTAAGAGCTGTTATACAAAATGCAAAAGCCGCTAACATGCCTAAGGACAATGTGGAGCGCGCGATAAAAAATGCAAGTAATAAAGATACTGCCAACTATAAAGAGATTCTGTTTGAAGGATACGCTCCTCACGGAATTGCGATTTTAATTGAAACTGCATCTGACAACAATAATAGAACTGTAGCCAACATTCGCAGCTACTTTAACAAATGTAACGGAACAATGGGAACTCAGGGTTCTGTTGAATTCATGTTTGACCATACTTGTAACTTCAGAATTGCAAAAGGAAATCTTGATCCTGAAGAATTAGAATTAGAATTAATTGATTTTGGTGCCGAAGAGGTTTTTGAAGATGAAGACGGAATTTTAATCTACGCTCCTTTTGGAAGCTTTGGAGCTTTACAAAAAGAATTAGAGAACAGAGGTCTTGAAATTTTATCTTCTGGTTTTGAGCGTATTCCGCAAATCACTAAAGAACTTACAGAAGCTCAAATCGCTGACGTTGAAAAACTAATCGAAAAAATTGAAGAAGATGATGACGTTATGAACGTTTATCATACTATGAAAGAGGAATAGTTTTTTTCTTTTTATAAATATCAAAAGCCCTGAATTTTTCAGGGCTTTTTCGTTTATTTTATTTCTTATTTTTAAAAATCAGATTTCTTTACTTGCTTTTTTATCAATATAATTAATTCCCAATCCGCCCAGTATCATAACTTTAGTCAACTCTTCTGTTTCAATAATTATATCTTGTTTTAAAACATTCCCTTTAACAGATTTTATATCAAAAGGTATTGTTTTAGATAAATAATAATCACCGCTTACAACACTAAGATAAAGATTATCACTATTTTTTAAAACTTTTAAAGGAATAGCAAATTCACCCGTTTTTGCATTTACTTTAAACGGAGTTGGTGAATCATTTATAGTCAGCATTAAGTTTGGATATGTTTTATTATTTAAAGGTTTATTTGTTTTTGAATCTAATATTTTTCCTTTTACAATAATTGAAACTTCCTCTTCAACTGGCTGCTTAAAGGCAATTTTACCTACAATGTGATTATTTAATTTCGGAGAAGTAATTTCGGTTTGAATTGGCTCTTTTTCTTGCGCTGAAACATTCGAGGCTAATAAAACAGATGCGGCAATTGCGGCATATTTAAAATTGTTGATTTTTGATGTTTCATTATATGCAAATTCTTCTTGTAACTGTGTTGATTTTACTCGTGCACAAATGTTTTTACCTTTGTTTTCTGCAATAAATTTGGCTACTTCAGAGTTTGATTTACTACTTAAATCAATTACGTTTTTAGCACACGAATTACAAAACGAACCTTTTGAATTCGGAATCATTTTATTAAAATTTTCAGAACAAGGACTTGCTATTTCTAAGGTGAATTTCTTTTTCATAGTATATATTTTTAAGTTAAAATCATTTCAAAATGCTTTCTACTTATATAGAGAATGTTTTTCCCGAAAAGGTTGGGAAGAAATAAAAATATTTTTTGATTTTTATAATTTATGGTTAATTTAAATACCTGTAAGATTAATAATTCAAATAAACTATTATATTTGCGGCAATTAGAAGAATAAATAATTTAAAAACAATATCATGCAGACATCAAAATACACAAAATTCGCCGTAATTATTCTGGTGATTTTATTTGTTGTTATAAGCGTTATAAGCTAAAAAAACAAATAATACTAATAATTGAAAAGCCTTCTAAAGTTAAACTTTAGAAGGCTTTTTACATTTATTTCAAATTCATAATCTTTGACTGTCTATATACACTCTAAATAGATTCAAGGTTTCAAGAAAAAAAACATAATCTCTTATATTTGCAATTCCAAAAACAAAAAAATAAAAAACATTTTATGAAGACATCAAAATACACAAAATTCGCCGTAGTTATTATGGTTATTTTGTTTGTAGTCCTTAGCGTTATTAGCTGTGTTGCACATGTGCATAACGATGGTGGACCGAAAAAAATGCCACCGGGACAAGCGAAAAAAATGTCAGGAAGCAAAAGCGCCAAAGCTTACGCGCCTGGACAACAGAAAAAAATTAATCAAAAGCCTTCTGAATTTTATTTTGGAAGGCTTTTTCATTGTTAAAACTATTCTAAAAAAACTAACTATTTCTTTCAATAAAAAAGCTTTCATAATCACAGATGATAGAATTACAAAAAATTGAGATACTAAGCTTGTTTAAAAATACAAATGAAAAAATAGAGCTAAAGTATATGGGCTGGGCCGAAATTAATCGAGGTCAGGAGCTTGTGTATTACTCCATACTAATTGATGGCGTAGATAAAACGGAAGAATTATTTTCGACAAAAACAATTGAATGTTTAGCAAGTAACAAAAATAAAATAGAGCACCATCCTACCAAAAATTTTGCGCTTTTTCCGTTCAATGGCATCTTTTTAATTAATACTTCAGATTTTACCAAAACCAGTCTAACAGTATACTTTAGAGAGAACGGAAATACAACTACAGACGGTTTTGTGGGAAGTTTTTTTATCCTGAGAAACATTTATTAATTAATACCCGAAGTTTGATTTTAACTGACTTAATAACTTTACAACATAAAAAAATAAAGTTTGAAAGTGATGTTGATATCGAATGGGCATATTTAATTAATAGTACACAAATTCAAGTTATTCAGGCATTTTCTAATTTGTGTTTTACCTATGATTTAGAAGAAGAAAAAATTATAGATAAAAGAAATATTGCAGACGAGTTACTTTATCCTAATATTTTTAGATGGATTTACAGAGGGCAGCATTACAATTCAAATGAGGTAGAAATGGAACTCCTTCAAAAAAAGATAATCAATTTATAAGTACTTACTTTAAAATAATATCTATAATAAATGACATACAATGGCATTAGACTATAGTTTAAACATAAAAAAGCAAGCATATATTTTCTAAAAAAATTGATGATTATTTAGTTTCAAAAGGGTTTCTCTTTGAAAAGGAATATGGAGAAAAATTAGTCACTTTTGATTTATTCAAACCATTAGGTTTTATTATTTCCATCTTTGCCTCAGAAAAAAATTCCGGAAAAGTCAGGAGATCTTCAGTAAATTTACCATTCTAAACAATGTTTGAAATTGATTGTAAATGATACCTATAGATAAATTTTACTGTATTCAAACTGAAATTTTTGGTGATGGTTCTGAAAAAATTACAGAAGATATAGTTTCTATAAAAACAGAATTGATTAGACCTTCAATAAAATTTATAAATGAGAATGGAGCTATTATATCTTCTGAGAAAAAGAAAATTTATCGAAAAAAATTAATAGTTAATCCATTTGTAAATTCAAACGAATATTTTAATATAAACGAATTATCCTTTTTATCAAGAACATACGGATTTGAAATTGAAGAACATGCAATTCATAAAGGGTACTTTTCAAGTGCGTTAAAAATCAACTCACTATATAATACTCCTGGAGAAATTATTTTAATTGAAGAAGAAGCAAAAGAATATATATTAATTGAGTTTAATAGATGGAATTTAGAAACTCAACCTCGTAGTGCAGCAGAAGATCAATTAGGAGAAGATATTACATATATACTTGGAATATGGGAAAATCCATTATTAACAGACGAGATAATCGAAAAAATTAAAAATAAAGGATAATGAACACAGAATCTATTATTAAAAAATTTGAAAAAACATTACCTAATGATTTCTCTGTTAAATTAATAGAAGACATATATTTAAAAGGCTTTTTAGAAAATCAAAAAATAATAAAAGGAATCTTCCTTGCAAGCATTGATGATTTATCAACAACAAATATTGTTGCAAGTATAAATTTTAAAGAAATAGAAAATATTTTATCTGCAAAAGAAGATAAAAATAGTTATTTTATTAAGAATAATATATTAAAAATCAATCGCTTCCATAAAATTTAAAAATGATATTTGAAAATAAGATAACCGAATATTTCAGTTCTAATTTAATTACAAGAACAATTGATGAGAATTTAAGTCAAGACTTAACATATGAAGACAATTTAATTATTTCGCAGATTGGATTACCAAATGATATTTTAAGTTTTCAATTTACTGATGCTATTTGCCTATTATCAAAATCCGAAATTATAATTGGGAAAACATCATATGATAGTAATATAATTCTCAATCTGGAGTCAGGGAACATAATGAGAGATCATGATCTTTTTATTTCAAAATCTCTTAAAAATTTAACACAACAGCTTTATATCTACGACAGCTTATGGAAAATTGATATTCCACAAGAAAAATTTGGTAATTATCGAGATAATTGCAATCATAAAAAATATGCTGAATTTTTAAAAACAGAGCTATTAAAGATAGATGAGGATTTATTAAAAAATGATACTGGATATTTTTGGGGATCACTAATAGAAGATATAGAGTTTGGCATTGTGGGTTAATTATGAAGACTTTGTATCCGTCAAATTTCAAAAGCCTCTTATTTTAAAACTTGAAGTTCATACAAATAAATATCAGTAGAATTTAAAGCAATAAGCCAATATAGAAGTAATCTTATTTTTAAAACTGTATCTCTTTTATTCACTAATTTCTAAATCTTCATCATAATATCTTTGTGTTTTCATTTTACCGTTTACCTCTATTAAATAAATATGCTTACTGTCATTATTATGCCAATTTATATTTTTAATTGTTCCGAATTCAAGAATATTTTTTGAATTATAAAAATTCACTTTTTCCAAAGGCTTGAATTTAGGCTCTGTTGGCATTAATCTAAATACCTCTTTTTTTAACACTAACTCCGTTTCTGAAGATTTTAATTTTAAAAAATTATCTTCTCCTATTTCTATACATTTAAATACAAAATCAGAAAAGTTAAAAGAAGTAATAATTTTAGCTGTTTGAGGGTCCAAATATTTTTTGAAGTTTTCTGATTTTATTTCATCAATACTTACCCATCCCCATTTACCCATTAAATTTTGAGAATTATTTTCCATAAATTTTATTTGTTTATTGTTTAGGAGGTAATTATCGATATTAAAATGAATAATACAAGCAAGTTTAGAAACCAATTTCACTCTATTCCTTTTATTTTACAAAACCCGAAAATACACGAAATTTGCAGTTTTTAAAACTAAGAAACCAGATAACGAAAATAAAAAACCTTCTTAAGTTAAACTTTAGAAGGCTTTTTATTTAATATGCATTTAAATTATTTTTTTGCGGGATTATTTGTTACTTTCAACAAATAGGTACCTTCGGGTAAATCACCAATATTTGTAGCATTTGCCCCTGCTACTTTTGTTCCTTGTGAAAAAACCTCAACAATTTTAGATGCATTTTTTGTATCTGTTGCTGATGCAGTTGCCGGAGCTGTCATTTTTATAGGAGCTGCAGTTTTCTCTACTACTACAGGAGCATTTTTTTGAGCTGAAGCACTTTGAGATGCTACAACAGCATTCGTTGGTTTTGAGCTATTATAAGACTCCATAACCTGCTCATCCGTCATAGCAACGGTATATACTTTTACATCGTCTATATCGGCGTTAATTCCAACTGTTGTATTCAGTTCTCCGAGTCTTAAGATATATCCTTTTGTTAATCGTGAAATTCCATCAACTGATTTTAATAATTCACCATTACGATATATTTTTGAGGTATTTCCGTCATAAGTGATGGCATAGTGATACCAAACATCTTTAGCAAGCGGAACCGCAACAATTACATCATTTGTGGCTCCCCAGCCTGCAAGGCTTAACTCAGAATTGCCTGCGGATGCCGTTTGTTGCAGTAAACCAAAGTATTGAGCATTTGCTGCGCTGCCATAACCCAGAATATAATTTGGTGTAGTTATAGCATTAAATTTCACCCATACAGATATTGATCTTGGTTTATTCCCCTGCGGAAGATCACCTACTACAACTTCAAAACCTTTATTAGTTAATCTCAGAGCACTTTTAACAGCACCTGTTCTGTCATTTACAAAAATAGGGGTTCCCAAAAAAGAAATTGTATTATCGGTACTTTTTAAATTCCCATCAAACTTGAACTCCTGAATGGGATTTTGGGCATTAGTATTTAAAAAACTTACAAACATTAATGTTAGTAATAATTTCTTCATATTTTATAGATGTTTGGGGATTTAAAACTTTATATTTTAACAATACTAAACTATATTATAATGTCTCTGACTAAAAATTTAGTCGACAACGAACCTAAATAACCGTCAAATAACCAAAATTGATTATTTAAAACTCTTAATTAAATTATTTTATACTATTATAAATTTTGTTAAAACTATAAATTTAATTCAACATAAACAAACACTTCCTGTGTATAAATACGTTATTCTCATTCAATCAAACCATTTTAACATTTAACAATATTAAGATTATAGATTTGTAAAACGATTCTTAAAAAAAAACTCCATTCGTTTACACGAATGGAGTCATATATTTTAAAAAGTAATTTTTAATTTACTTTACAAATTCAATTTTTTGAACTTCCTCTTCATTGATACTATCAAAGAACCCTTGTTCGTTCATCCAGTCATCACTAAATACTTTACTCATATAGCGAGAACCATGGTCAGGGAAGATTGCAATAATATTACTGTCTTTTGTAAACTCTCCTTCTTCTGCATATTGTTTAATCGCCTGCATTACTGCTCCTGAAGTATATCCAACAAATAAACCTTCTTTACGAGTGATTTCTCTTGCAGAGTGAGCACTTTCTTCATCGGTTACTTTCATGAATTTATCGATGATATCAAAATCTGTCGCAGATGGGATCAGGTTTTTTCCTAAACCTTCAATACGATACGGATAAATTTCTTTGTTATCGAATTCTTTTGTTTCGTGGTATTTTTTCAATACTGAACCAAAAGCATCTACACCTAGAATTCTAATGTTTGGATTTTGCTCTTTTAAGAATTTTGCAGTTCCTGAGATTGTTCCTCCGGTTCCGCTACAAGCAACAAGGTGTGTAATTTGTCCTTTTGTCTGTTCCCAGATTTCTGGACCTGTAGAGTTGTAATGGGCATCAATATTTAATTGATTAAAATACTGATTGATGTAAACTGAACCTTTTGTTTCTTCGTGCAAACGTTTTGCAACGTTGTAATATGATCTCTCATCATCTGCAGAAACGTGTGCGGGACAAACATACACTTTAGCTCCTAAACTTCTCAGCATGTCAATTTTATCTTTCGATGATTTTGAACTTACTGCCAGAATACAGTTATAACCTTTTATAATGCTTACCATGGCTAAACTAAAACCTGTATTACCAGATGTTGTTTCGATTATGGTATCTCCTGGAGAAAGTATTCCTCTTTTCTCGGCTTCTTCAATAATATATAACGCGATTCTATCTTTTGAGGAATGACCCGGATTAAAAGCTTCTACCTTTGCGTAGAAATTTCCTTCTAACTCTTCGGTGATTTTATTTAGCTTAATAAGTGGGGTGTTACCTATTAACTCTAAAACATTATTGTAAGCATTTATTTCTTCTTTCATAAAAAAATAGTTAATCGAAGGTAATTTTTAATGACCTTGATAGGTTGCAAATTTAACAAAAAATTTCTAATTAGCTTTTAATTTTCTCTAAATCTAATAAAAAACTAAATTCTTTTGCTAAGTCTTTTAAAGCTTCAAATCGGCCTGAAGCACCGCCATGTCCAGCATCCATGTTGGTATCTAAGAACAAAAGATTATTATCTGTTTTTAAATTTCTCAACTTGGCTACCCATTTTGCTGGTTCCCAGTACTGTACTTGCGAATCATGCAGTCCTGTAGAAACGTACATATTTGGGTATTGTTGTGATTTTACGTTATCGTATGGTGAGTACGACAACATATAATCGTAATATTTTTTATTGTTTGGGTTTCCCCATTCGTCATATTCTCCCGTTGTTAACGGAATACTGTCGTCGAGCATTGTTGTAATAACATCTACAAAAGGAACCTGAGCGATAACACCATTATACAATTCTGGGGCTTCATTTATAATAACTCCCATCAAAAGTCCTCCGGCAGATCCTCCTTCTGCATACAAATGATCAGCAGAAGTGTATTTCTCATCTATTACAAATTTAGAGCAATCAATGAAATCTGTAAAGGTATTTTTCTTTTTTAACAGTTTTCCATCTTCATACCATTGTCTTCCCAAATCTTCACCACCTCTAATATGAGCGATGGCATAAACAAATCCGCGGTCTAACAGAGAAAGTCGTGTAGAAGAAAAATAAGTATCCATAGTTATCCCATAAGAACCATAGGCATAAAGCAATAAAGGGTTTTTGCCGTTTTTCTGTAATCCTTTTCGGTAAATTATCGAAATTGGAACTTTAACTCCATCTCTCGCAGTTGCCCAAACGCGCTCTTCGATGTAATTTTCTTTGTCAAATTTTCCACCTAAAACCTGTTGCTCTTTTAAGATTTCTTTGGTTTTGGTTTTCATATTAAAATCAATTACAGACGATGGCGTTGCAAGCGATTGATAACTGTAACGTAAAACATCTGTATCAAAATCAATATTGGTTGTTGTATAAGCATTATAGGTTTCGCTTCCAAAAGGCAAATAGTAATCAGCCTCGCCGTTCCAGGGCATAATTCGAATGTGATTTAAACCGTTCGAGCGCTCCTCTACCACTAAATAGTTTTTGAAAATTTCGATATCTTCCAATAAAACATCTTCGCGATGCGGAATAAGATCTTTCCAGAATTTCTTTTCTGTTCTGTTTTCAGGCGTTTTCATCAACTTAAAGTTGGTTGCCTTATCTTTATTCGTTAAAATATAAAAGGAATCTTCGTAATGGGAAATACTATATTCTAAACCACGAACACGAGTTTGAAATACTTCAAATTCACCATCAGGATTATCTGAATTTAAAATTCTATATTCTGTTGTTAAAGTACTTCCGGAACCAATAACAATATATTTTCTTGATTTTTCTTTACTTATTGAAACATTAAAAGTATCATCTGTTTCATTAAAAACCAAAACATCTTTTTCTGAACCTGTATTTAATTTATGTCTGAAAACTTTATCAGATCGCAAAGTAACTTCATCTTGTCTGACATAAAAAATAGTATTGTTATCATTTGCCCAAACAGAACCTCCGGTTGCATTTTCGATTTTATCTGCAAGGATTTCTCCGGTTTCTAAGTTTTTTATCTGAATAGTATAAATTCTTCTCCCTACAATATCAACTCCAAAAGTGGCAAATTTGTTATCCGGACTAATACTTAATCCACCTAATTTAAAATAAGCGTGATCTTTTGCCAATTCATTGCAATTGAACATAATTTCTTCATCTGCCGAAAGGCTTCCTTTTTTTCTTGAAAAAATTGGATAATCCTGACCTGTTTCAAAACGAGTAATGTAATAATAACCATTATAGAAATAAGGAACAGAGGAATCATCTTCTTTAATTCTGCCTTTCATTTCTTCGTATAAAGATTCCTGAAGACCTTTTGTATGCGAAGTCATACTTTCGTAGTATGCATTTTCCTGATTTAAATAATCAATAACTTCTGGATTTTCTCTGTCATTCAGCCAAAAATAATTATCAATTCTGGTTTCTTTGTGCTTTTTTAGTGATTTTGGAATTACTTTGGCCTGTGGAGCCGATATATCGTTTTGCATTGGTTGAGCATTAATTTTTATATAAGTCGAGGCAAAAATACTATAAACACAATAGAACAGAATTAATTTTTTCATAAAATATTGTATTGATATAATACAGCAATATAGTAATTTTGTCTGAAATAATTTAAAAATCAACAAAAATGGATTTAATGGGAATGATGGGAAAACTTAAAGAAACCCAACAAAAAATTGAAGATACCAAAAAACGTCTGGATACTGTTTTAATTGATGAGCAAAGTGCTGACGGATTATTGAAAGTAACATTAACGGCTAATAGAAAGATACAATCAATCTCTATTGATGATTCTTTACTTGAAGATAAAGAACAATTGGAAGATTATTTAATTGTAACCTTAAATAAAGCTATCGAAAAAGCAACAAGCGTAAACGAAAGAGAACTTGATGCTGTTGCCAAAATGGATATGCCAATGATTCCAGGAATGGATAATTTGTTTAAATAAAGGTACAAAGGTTCTAAGTTGCAAAGGCTCAAAGGTTTTTGATTTTGTAAACTTTTAAACAAAAAAAGATGCACAAAACTGTGCATCTTTTTTTATATCCCTCTGAACCTTTGCCACTTTGAACCTTCTTCCTAAAACTTTTGAAGCGTTTCAATCACATAAGTATGCATTACTTCTCTGTAATCTAAATGTGTTACAATACGAAGTTTATTATGTCCCATTGAACTGATGGAAATATTTTTCTGTTTTAGTTTTTCTATTAAAAGCTGATCGTTATAACCTTCGGCCAATGAAAAAATCAAAATATTGGTTTCAACAGGTTCAATTGCCGCAACCCATGGTTTCGTGCTTAAAACTGCTGCAATTTCTTTAGCTCTTCTGTGGTCTTCGGCTAATCTTTCGATATTATGTGCCAAAGCATACAATCCTGCTGCAGCCAAATAACCAACCTGACGCATTCCTCCGCCTAGTATCTTTCTGATTCTCAACGCTCTGTGAATATCAGCTTTACTTCCTAACAATACAGAACCTATAGGAGCGCCCAATCCTTTTGATAAACAAACAGAAATGGTGTCGAAAATTGCTCCAAATTCTTTCGGATTTTGTCTTTTGGCAACTAATGCATTCCAAATTCTGGCGCCATCTAAGTGAAATTTCAGATTATTGTCGTCGCAAACCTTTTTTATTTCTCTTAAATCTTCTAATTCATAACAAGCACCGCCTCCTTTATTGGTTGTATTTTCTACACAAACCAAACTCGTTAACGGACTGTGATAAAACTCAGGATCATTGATTGCCGCTGCAACCTGCGCTGCATTGATCATTCCCCTATTTCCATCTATTAAACAGCATGAAACACCGCTGTTAAAAGAAGCCCCGCCTCCTTCATAATGATAAACATGTGCATATTTATCGGCAATTAATTGCTCTCCGGGTTGTGTGTGTAATTTAATTGCGGTTTGATTGGCCATAGTTCCGGATGGAAAAAAAGTCCTGCTTCCATACCAAAAAACTCAGCTACCCTTGTCTCTAATTCGATAACTGTAGGATCTTGTTTGTATACATCGTCACCAACCTGAGCGTTAAACATATACTGCAACATTTCATAGGTAGGTTTGGTAATGGTATCGCTAATTAAATTTATTTCCATATTCTAAAAACTATATCTTATTTTTGTACAACAAAATTACGTATTACTTATAGTTATTCTTGGCAAGTTTTAGTAAATTTTAACTTGGGAATATCCTAGAACCAAATTAACGTAATATTTATAAAAAACATATAAAACTAATATTAATTTATGACAACTACCGAACAAATAAAAGGTATTGTGGAGCGCCTTGGTGCGTTGAGGAGGTATCTTTGACGTCGATGCCAAGCTAATCGAAATTGCCAACGAAGAAGAAAAAACCTTCGCACCCAACTTTTGGAACAATGCAAAAGAAGCCGAAATCATTGTAAAAAACCTTCGAAACAAGAAAAAATGGATCGAAGATTATAACAAAGCAATCGAACTTACTGATGAATTGCAATTGGCGTATGATTTTTATAAAGAAGGAGAACTTTCTGCAGAAGAATTAGACGAGCATTACAAAACAACGCAGGATCATATTGAAAACATCGAGTTCAAAAACATGCTTTCTGATGAAGGAGACAGTTTAAGCGCTGTTGTTCAAATTACTGCCGGAGCCGGCGGAACCGAAAGTTGTGACTGGGCCGGAATGCTAATGCGTATGTACATGATGTGGGGAGAAAGTTATGGCTATAAAATAAAAGAACTGAACTTTCAGGAAGGTGAGGTTGCCGGTATTAAAACGGTTACTTTAGAATTTGAAGGTGATTATTCTTTTGGTTACTTAAAAGGAGAAAATGGTGTACACAGATTGGTACGAATTTCACCTTTTGACAGTAATGCCAAACGTCACACGTCGTTTGTATCTGTTTATGTTTATCCTCTTGTTGATGATAGTATCGAAATTGACATTAATCCTGCCGATATCGAAATTACAACGTCTCGCTCTAGTGGTGCGGGAGGACAAAACGTAAATAAGGTTGAAACCAAAGTACAATTGGTACACAAACCAACCGGAATCCAGATTCAATGTTCTGAAACGCGTTCTCAGCAAGATAACAGACAACGTGCCATGCAAATGTTACGTTCTCAGTTGTACGAAATTGAATTAAAAAAACAACAAGCACAACGTGCCGATATCGAAGCCGGAAAGATGAAAATCGAATGGGGTTCGCAAATACGTAATTACGTAATGCAGCCTTATAAATTGGTAAAAGATGTTCGTACAGGTTATGAAACCAGCGATGTTGACGGTGTAATGAACGGAAATATTGATCCGTTTCTGAAAGCTTTCTTAATGATGATGGGACAAAAAGAGGAAGAATAAATTTTAAAACATTTAAAATTTTTCTTTAAGCCATTAAGATATTAAGTTTCATTAAGCTAAACTTAATATCTTAATGGTTTAAAATAATAAAGAACCAAGACTTATTTTTCTTAATGTCTTAATGGTTAAAAAAAATACGATTATGATAAAATGGGCAGATATAATTCGTTTTTCGAATAACGGAAATCCAACTCCTGAAAAAAGAGTGGAAAAAACCGAAGAAGAATGGAAACAAGTTTTAACTCCTGAAGAATATCAGGTAACACGCTTAAAAGGAACCGAGAGATCTTTTAGCTCTGAACTGTGCAGTTTATTTGATCCGGGAATTTACGAATGTAAATGTTGTGGCACTGTGCTTTTTGATGCTTCCGAAAAATTTGAATCAGGAACCGGATGGCCTTCTTTTACACAACCAATTCAGGAAAATGCAATTGCATATCACGCCGACAAATCATACGGAATGATTCGTGTTGAAGTAGTTTGTAATACCTGCGATGCGCATTTGGGTCACGTTTTTCCTGATGGTCCCGAACCAAGCGGTTTACGTTATTGCATAAATGCGGTTTCTCTTTCTAAAATAAAAGAGTAAATAACCTTTACTTCATTTTTAAAGCGATTCATTTTTAATTAAATGAGTCGCTTTTTAGTTTCTTATTTTCACTCTAAAGAACTAAATATGAAGCGTTATATATTAAAAATAAAAAAGCACAATAGAAGAATTGTCCTGCAAATTTCATAGCTTTTAAAAATAAATCTCTATAATTAAGATTATTCATTTTTTTAACTAAAACTTCAACTACCGTTTTTGTCGATAAATTTCAAAAAACATTAAAAATGAATTTTCGCAATTGAAAAAAAATAAAAAATTCACACAACTGAATACTCGTTTATTTTATAAAAAACTGCAAGAGTGTGTATTCTCTTATTGGTTTATATCAAATTGAAAAACAACCAAATAGAAAACATTTCAGCACTAATTATGACAGATAATTTTATTTAAAAAAGATGTTTTGAGCATTAATTTAAATTTAAACAAAGTTCATTAAATTAAAAACATATCAATATTTTAATAGCTTTTATGTTAATTTTGTAATATTTAAACTATTATTTAAAAAAGAATTTAAAAAACTTCAAAATAAGATTAGGTAATTCGAATCTAATTGATTTTATTTGGCAAAAAATAACCCCACAATCTATTAAATTCATTCGATGAAATCCTATTCAATTCAAGAAATTAATGAAGTAATTAATGGTGTAATTTATGGCACAACTTCACAATGCGTTACAGCAACAGAGCAGCTAGAAAAAGCTACAACTTCAGAAATTTCATTTATAGGAAATAAAAAATATGAAAAATACTGGGAAGGCTCAAAAGCCTCAATTGCAGTCGTAAACGAAGACATTTCGATAGAGCCGGGAGACAATCGTGCTTTTATTAAGGTAAAAAATGCTGATTTGGCTATGTCTCAAATCTTAGCCCTTTTTGCCCCGCCTACTCCAATATTCCATAGCAATATTCACAAAACTGCAACAGTTGATGAAACAGCTATTATTGGTGAAGGAGCAAGAATTGGTGCAGGTTGTTATATTGGTCCAAAAGTAGAAATTGGGGCTAATGCTACCATCTATCCAAACGTGACAATTCTTGATGAATGTACTATTGGTAAAAATACAATTATCTGGTCTGGAACTGTGGTTCGTGAGCGTTGTCATATTGGCAGCGATTGCATTATCCATCCAAATGCAACAATTGGTGCAGATGGTTTCGGTTTCCGTCCTTGCAGTGAAAAAGGCTTGGTGAAAATTCCACAAATTGGAAACGTAATTATCGGAAACGGAGTTGAAATTGGTGCAAATACTTGTGTAGATCGTGGAAAATTTAGTTCTACTGTTCTTGGTGATGGCTGTAAAATTGATAACTTAGTTCAAATTGGACATAATAGTAAACTAGGTAAATTTTGTATCATGGCCGGAAATAGTGGTTTGGCCGGTTCTGTAACTTTAGGAAATGGAGTTATAATCGGCGGAAGCGCTTCTATAAAAGACCATACTACAATTGGTGACGGTGCTATTGTTGGCGCAGGTTCTGGTGTTACAGGAGATGTTCCTGCCGGAAAAACCATGTTAGGATATCCTGCAGTCGAAGCTCGTGATGCTTTGAAACAATGGGCTATTCTAAAAAGAATGGTTTGCGATTCTAAGAAATAATCTAAAAACAATTATATAAAAAAAACAGAAGTCTACTTCTGTTTTTTTTGCTTTATACATAAGTGAAAGATTTATTTACAAGGCTTCACATTCAAAACCTAAAATTTTCATCAAAAAAATAATCTCTTTCATAATATCATTATCCGATTCAAATCGTAAAATTCGATCACAATCCTCAAGATCAAAATTCCATTTCGAATTCGGAAATAGGGTATTCAATTTTGGAGCAATTCTTTTTACTTTCGAAGAAGAATTGACATTTGTTTTAAATACTAAAACCATAATTTAAATTGATTTTACTGTTGAGACGTTATTCCAATTTTACTTAGAATTTTAGCATCAATATAAAAAGTCCCAAACGGAATTATACAGGCTAAAAGTACTTTCCATGTTGTGTCTTTAAATTTCCAGTTCTGCTCTACTCCTACACTTATTGTATTAAAGATAAAAAGCAAAAATAAAGCGCCATGAATTGTTCCCATAATTCTGGTCAGAAATGGTTCTGCAAAAACATACTTTAAAGGAACTGCAATAAATAATAATATCAATAAAGATGTTCCTTCTAAAAATCCAATAATTCGTAATCTTCCAATGTTTGTTTGAAATAAATGTTTCATAATTATCTAAAATAAGGTCGGTTTGAAAATGGAGAAAATGGCCAGGGAATCGCAATAAAAATGATCAATAAGGCAACTGAGAACCACAGTAACATTGTTTTAAACTTATCGTTGTCTGCTTTTTTCTTTTGGCTAGAGCCGAACCAATTGTAATTAAAACAATTCCGGTTAACATCAGGAAAATATGAAGTATTCCAAAAAATGCAGTTTCAGAATTTTGAATTCCTTCTGAAAAATTCTTCCAAAAATATTTCACGATCGGACTTTGTACATAAATTAAAATCCCAAAAATTAATTGAATATGAGCAATTGTCGCCGTCCAGTGTCGAACAGCATTATCAGTTTTGGTAAATAATAATTGAGAGGAATAACCTTTATAAGCCCTGAATATAGAATACAATAAGCTTATTAATACGAACCATCTAAGAAAAGAATGGCAAATTAAAAGAGTTTGATACATTGTTTTTTGATTTAGACAATGCAAATATATTCAAAAACATACTAATTAGTATGTTTTTGAAATCGAATTTATTTTAAACTATTCAAATAATTCTTAAACTCTTTTAAATAAACAATATAGCAGGAATTATTATCTTGTAATTTACCAAAATTTCGTATTCCCCAATAACCGGACATTATAAAATAAGCAACTTGTTCGCCATTTATATCTTTCCTTATTAATCCTGATTTTTGAGCATTTGCAACAGCTTTTTCAATAGTAATTTTCCATTGATCGACCAATTCAGTCAAAGCTTTACTAAACTGGTTATTCCACGGCGTCATTTCCTGCGTTAAATTTCCAACCGGGCATCCATATTTTACCTGCAAAAAAGGATCGTCGAGAAGTAAATACGAAATCATGTTATAAAAATCTTCAATTGGATTTGCTGAATTTTCTACTGGTTTTATAAAACCTTCCAGCATTGTAGGTCTTAAAATTTCCTCAATAATAGCAACCCCCATTTCGTCCTTTGTTTTAAAATGGTAATAAAAAGCACCTTTCGTAACCTGAGTTGTCGCAATAATGTCATCGATACTCGTGGTTTGATACCCTTTTGAATAAATCAATTCAAATGCTTTTTGAAGAATTGTAAGTCGGGTGTTTGCAGCTTTAGACATAAAAAATACCAATTAGTATGAAACAGCAAATTAAGTTAAAAAAGTGAATTTAGTTTAAAAATTCAAATAGCAACAAATCCCTATGCCTCGGGACTATGTGTTAGAAAAGAGTTTCTTTTGATTTACTTTTCAAACACATAAAATCTATGTTTCTATGTGTTTAATTAAATTTTACGCATTATACCAAACGGATTAATTTATTATGCTAGTTTCAATTGATTTTGTAAATTAGCCAACACTATTTTGTAAAAACCACAATTTCTTATGGATTTAAACTTCAATAAAAACGAAGATCACAATAAACTATTACTTTCTGAATTAAAACAAAGATTCACCAAAATAAAATTGGGCGGAGGAGAAAAACGTATTGAAAAACTACATGCCGAAGGCAAAATGACAGCGCGTGAACGTATCGCCTATTTGCTTGATGAAAATTCAAAAAGTATTGAAATTGGAGGATTTGTTGGAGACGGAATGTATGCTGAACATGGCGGCTGCCCTTCTGGCGGAGTTGTCATTAAAATAGGATATATTCGAGGAAAACAATGCATTGTAGTAGCCAATGATGCTACTGTAAAAGCCGGAGCCTGGTTTCCTATTACAGGAAAAAAGAATCTTCGTGCGCAGGAAATTGCCATGGAAAACAGATTACCTATTATCTATTTAGTGGATAGTGCCGGGGTTTATTTACCGCTTCAGGATGAAATTTTTCCTGATAAAGAACACTTTGGCAGAATCTTTAGAAACAATGCCCAAATGAGCAGCATGGGAATTACGCAAATTGCTGCCGTAATGGGAAGCTGCGTTGCCGGAGGAGCTTATTTGCCTATTATGAGCGACGAAGCCTTGATTGTAGATAAAACCGGAAGTATTTTTCTTGCCGGAAGTTATCTCGTAAAAGCGGCCATTGGAGAAACTATTGATAATGAAACTTTAGGCGGAGCAACAACACATTGCGAAATCTCCGGCGTGACAGATTATAAAGCAAAAGACGATAAAGACGCTCTTGATAAAATAAAAAATATTGTAGATAAAATTGGTGATTTTGACAAAGCCGGTTACAGCCGAATCAAAGCTGAAAAACCCACTCTTGAACCAAAAGACATTTACGGAATTCTGCCAAAAGCCCGAAACGAGCAATATGATATGATGGAAATTATCAATCGTTTGGTTGATAATTCTGAATTTGAAGCTTATAAAGATGGCTATGGCCAAACTATCATAACAGGTTATGCCCGAATCGACGGCTGGGCTGTTGGAATTGTTGCCAATCAAAGAAAAGTTGTAAAAACAAAGAAAGGAGAAATGCAGTTTGGCGGTGTAATTTATTCTGACAGTGCCGATAAAGCGACACGTTTTATTGCCAATTGCAATCAAAAGAAAATTCCGTTGGTATTTTTACAAGATGTTACCGGTTTTATGGTTGGGTCAAAATCTGAGCATGGCGGAATTATAAAAGATGGTGCCAAAATGGTAAATGCAGTTAGTAATTCAGTAGTTCCAAAATTTACTGTTATTGTAGGTAATTCGTACGGAGCAGGAAATTATGCCATGTGCGGAAAAGCATACGACCCAAGGTTAATCTTCGCCTGGCCAAGTGCGGAACTTGCTGTTATGGGCGGAACTCAGGCTGCAAAAGTATTAGCACAAATTGAAGCTTCTTCGCTTAAAGCGAAAGGAGAAATCGTAGACGAAACCAAAGAAGCTGAATTATTCAATAAAATAAAAGCACGGTACGACGAGCAAACTTCACCTTACTATGCTGCTTCAAGATTATGGACAGATGCTATTATCGACCCGCTAGATACACGTACATGGATTTCAATGGGAATCGAAGCTGCCAACCATGCCCCTATTCAAAAACCTTTTAATTTAGGTGTAATTCAGGTTTAGTTTTTTAAAAAATGCGTAAAAAAATAATGCATAATTTATTTTTAAGTCTCTAAAAAATAACTATCTCATTAAAAATTAGTAACTTAGTATGTAATTTTTAATCAGCGTAGTATCATGGAAAATGTAAAAAGTTTAAATAAATGGGCCAATTCGCACACTTATTTACCAGTAGATTTAGTACGTATTATATTGGGTGTTTTTTTATTTATGAAAGGAGTTTCATTTGTAACGAATGTCCAGTATTTACATGATTTGATTTCTCCTATTGATCGCTTTGGCGGCGGAATGTTTCTTTTGCATTACATCGCACCAGCTCACATGATTGGCGGGATTATGATTGTTTTTGGATTGCTAACCCGTTGGGCAATAGCTGCTCAGTTACCAATTTTATTTGGAGCTGTCCTTGTAAATTTTATGGGACACATGCATTCTCAAAGCTTAATTTTGGCAATAGCTGTATTATTACTTTGTATTTTCTTTTTGATTTATGGAGGCGGAAAACATTCAGCCGATTATTATTTTAAAATGCAGCAATAACACGATTTATCCTCGACTTTTTACATTTGTTGGGGATAGATATGTCTTCTTTTAACATTAATTAGCATTTTAAAGTTTCGTTTATTGTATTTTATGAACTAATTTCGCCACCATGATTTGGATTCGTAAAACAATTATTTTTGTATCACTTTTGATCATCACTTTATTTGCTTTTCAGGCAAGTGAAGCTGGTGTACCAAAAATTGAAAATAAAAAAACGAATCCTGCCTTTTCAGTAGAAAATGTTGACACATCAGAATTTATACAACCACAAGCCAGTTATCATTTTGCGGCTAATATAAAAACAAGCCAATCAGTTTTAATTAAATGGTTTGAAACTTTATTGATGACAATTCCCGGTCATCAGGTTGTAAAATCAACAACAAATTTTGCCAATCAATTCTCAAATCAGAGCAAGAAAATATCTTTATTGCTCTATCCCTTCCATTATTTCTGGTAATTAAATTAATGAAACTTATCGGGAAGAATATCTTCTTCCAAAATTAATCAGGCCGTTTTCAACAACGAAAACAGTTTGTTATTTCATGTAATTTAATTCAAATTTAAAAACATAATGGATACAAGTGTAACTATAATTGGTATTGTGATTGCGATCATAGTAGCCATTCCGGTATATTTTTCTGCACGAACAAGTGCTGCAAACAAATCAAAGATCTTAAATATCAAAAAGAAATTCAATCCGGTAAATCCGGAAGATTTTGATTTAACAGAATCTCAAAGCAATAAAACGCTGACGATTGATCAAAAAAACAGAAAATTTATTTTAATGAATTTCAATCCCAATAAACAAGAATCAACGTTTGTAGATTTAAAAACGGTTTCATCCTGCAAATTAATTCCAACTACTGACGGAAATTCAGATACAATCTTAAAAATTGATTTCGAGTTTCAGGAAAAAGAAACATCAAAAAAATCACGATTCCATTCTACGATTTTGACGACGACAGAATTAAGCAAATAAGTGCTTATCAAGATCATCAGTTTGCAAAAAAATGGCTTAAAATCATTCAGGATTCTATTTAGTGTTAGTTATTTAATTCAGTAAAAAGAGGCTCATTTTGAGTCTCTTTTTTTACGATAAATATGACATTTATCATTTTATGTTTTAAGCAAGTAAATTAATTTTGATAGTCCAAAAATGTACTCTTATGAAAATTTCACTGATCCAAAAATACAATGTCCCAGGTCCAAGATATACGAGCTATCCAACTGTTCCGTATTGGAACGAAGCTGGTTTTAGCCAGGAAAAATGGATAGAATCGTTTCAGAAAGCTTTTTCAGAAAGCAATTCAGAAAACGGAATTAGCTTGTACATTCACTTGCCTTTTTGCGAAAGCATGTGTACTTTTTGCGGATGCAACAAACGTATCACAAAAAATCATTCAGTTGAAGAAACTTATATAAAAGCGCTGCTAAAAGAATGGAGCCTTTATTGCAGATTACTTCCGGAAAAGCCCTTAATAAAAGAGATACATTTAGGCGGAGGAACACCAACATTTTTCTCAACAAATAATTTAGAACATCTTATAAATGGCATTTTTTGTTTTGCCAATAAGGCAGAGAATTACGAATTTAGTTTTGAAGGACATCCAAATAATACAACTTACGAACAACTTAAAAAATTATATGATTTAGGTTTTCGCCGGGTAAGTTTTGGTGTTCAGGATTATGCAGAAAAAGTACAAAAAGCAATTCATCGTATTCAGCCTTTTCACAATGTTGCAAAAGTAACTTTTTGGGCAAAAGAAATTGGATACACTTCTATAGGTCACGATATTATATTCGGACTGCCATTTCAAACAATTGAAGATGTTGTGGATACGGTTGAAAAAACAAATTCATTAAAACCAGACCGATTAGCATTTTATAGCTATGCACACGTGCCATGGATAAAAGGAAATGGTCAGCGTGGATTCAATGAAGAGAATCTTCCTAAAGATGCCGAAAAAAGAAAACTATACGAAATAGGAAAACAAGTACTTTCTAAAAATGGTTATCACGAAATTGGAATGGATCATTTTGCATTACAATCAGATAGTTTGTATAAAGCATCTCAAAACAAAAAACTCCATAGA
The DNA here is from genome assembly GCF_979258275.1 of Flavobacterium sp. AC274. Taxonomy (NCBI): domain Bacteria; kingdom Pseudomonadati; phylum Bacteroidota; class Flavobacteriia; order Flavobacteriales; family Flavobacteriaceae; genus Flavobacterium; species Flavobacterium sp. AC274. The sequence continues at coordinate 4,280,664 of NZ_OZ409852.1, forward strand.
AATTTTATGGGTTATAGCGCCTCAAAAACACAATTAATGATTGGTTTGGGTGTTTCATCTATTAGCGATAGCTGGTACAGTTTTGCACAAAACACTAAAAACCTGGAAGATTATTATCAATTATTAGAATGGGATAAATTGCCTGTTGTAAAAGGACACATTCTTGATAATGAGGATTTGATTATTCGAAAACATATTCTAAATCTAACATGCGAATTTGAAACTTCATGGAGCAATGAAAACCTTTATTTTAAAGATCTTGGCAATGTAATTTCAGATTTAAAAGAAATAGAAAACGACAATTTAATTGTGATTGAAGAAAATAAAATTAAAATTACAGAAGCCGGAAGGCCTTTTGTACGCAATATTTGTATGGCTTTTGATTTACATTTAAAAAGAAAATCTCCAGAAACCAGTTTGTTTTCTATGACAGTTTAGATTTAGTGGCAATTAGGCATTTGCTGCACAAATAAACTCATATTTGATGGAGATAAATACGGAATTCCAAGTCCTAAACCTCTAAGAATAAACAAAATACCAATAATCACAGCAACATAAGGAATTGCTTTTTGTATTTTATTTCTAAAAGACATTTTTAATAAAGAATGTAAATATACTACCGCCGTCATTAAAGGAATGGTACCTAATCCGAATAAAAGCATGTACAAAACTCCATAACCCGCACTTTGCATTGCTATTGCTCCAAATAAAGCTACATACACCATTCCGCATGGCAAAAAGCCATTTAAAAGCCCGATTATAAAAAGCGATTTATAACTTTTGTTTTTAAAATGACTTCCTAAATTAGATTTGATTTTTGAAATGAGCTTATAAACGGGTTTTGAAAAATTGTATTCTGAAAATATTTTTTCCGGAATCAAAACAACGATTATCATCAATATTCCAATAAAAATAGACATTTTTTGTTGTAACCCCGCCAGAAAGAAACCTCTCCCTAGTAATCCAAAGATTAACCCAATTGTTGCATACGCTGTTAAGCGGCCAATATGATAGGTAACAATTTGAGTTGTTTTCTTCACTTCATTTTGATGATCTACAGGCAACATCATGGCAATTGGACCACACATTCCTATACAGTGAAAACTACTAATTAGTCCGAATATGAAAGCAGAATACAACATTTTTCATCTTATTAATTTACATAAACAACCTCTTTTGACAAGTATTTTTTACCATCGTATTGCCATTCCATATTAACATCCCAGCGGCCTTTGATGAGTTTGTTTTTAGGAATTAATAATGAAGATTTTGTTAAAGCGATAGGCGTATTAAAATCGAATTTTTTGTTTGAAGGTCTGTATAATAATATGTTTCCTTTTATTTTATCACTTTCAAATTTTACAGGAAAAATTATTTCTACTCCGTCCGCAACATATTTTATAGTTGGTCTTTGCTGTAAATCATGTGCATTTTGAATTCGGGCCATTTCATCCTGAAAATGCGAGTCATGTTTGTAATATTCTTCTACAACCAAATCATTATCATATTTACTATTTGACTGTACTTCAAAAACAAAATATAGAATAAAGGTCATAAATAACCCAAATGCTATCACTATTCCGGTTCCCCAATTTATTTTCATGGTATTATTTTTTAATTAAAACTTCGCGGTCCTAAAAAGTTTGTTGTGGTGGTTTCAAGCAACTCATTTCCGTTATAAATACCTATTTTTACTTTGGTTTTATCACTTTCTAAAATAGCCTGATCAATTTCTATAAAAAGAGTTCCTTGTGAAATTCCTTCTTTTATAATTTTAAAATGCTCACTACCAACATTTTTAATATCTCCTTTTTGATCAATCAATTCAAAATGAATATCATTATAATCCTTCATTGTTTTATTGACAATCTTATAGGTGTAAACATTACTAATTTCATCCCCTTTATGTTGAAAAAGCTGTCCCGGCAAACGCAAAATAATAGCCTGAACATCGGCACGTAAAAAAAGCATTCCAACAAAAACACTTAATAAAATAAATAAAACTGCAGTATAACCTTTCATTCTGGCAGTAAACTTAAAAGGTTCCTTTTTTGCAATTTCATCTTCAGATGCATAACGAATAAGTCCTTTGGGCAAACCAACAGAATCCATTATAGAATCGCATTCATCAATACAAGCCGTACAATTTGTACATTCTAATTGTGTCCCGTTTCTAATATCGATTCCCATCGGGCAAACATGCACACACTGATGACAATCAATACAATCTCCTTTTCCGGTAGTAGCCCTGTCTTCCTTTTTATTAAACTTGGCACGTCCTTCTTCTTTTTCACCTCGTACAAAATCATACGCGACATTTATCGATTTATTATCTAAAAGTACACCTTGTAATCGGCCATAAGGACAGGCAATAATACAAACCTGTTCGCGGAACCAGACAAAAACAAAATAAAAAACGCCTGTAAAAATTAGTAACGCAATAAAATTACTGGCTTGCGCAATAGGTCCTTGCTCAATCATTAAAAACAAAGTATCGCTTCCTACCAAATAAGCAAGAAAAACATTGGCAATACCAAAAGAAATCAGAAAAAAGATAATCCATTTAATGACTCTTTTTCGAATTTTTTCTGCATTCCACTCTTGTCTTGACAAACGCAGCTGTGCACCTCGATCACCGTCTATCCAATATTCTATTCTACGAAAAACCATTTCTAAGAAAATAGTCTGCGGGCAAATCCACCCACAAAATATTCTTCCAAAAACTACTGTAAACAATATTATAAAAACAATACCAACGAGCATTGAAATTACAAAAAGATAAAAATCTTGTGGCCAAAATGGAAAACCAAAAATATTAAAACGACGTTCCAAAATATTGAACATCATAAATTGGTTTCCGTTTATTTTTATAAACGGATTAGCAACTAATATTGCCAATAGCACATAACTAACCCATTTTCGATAATCATAGAATTTACCAGACGGTTTTTTAGGAAAAATATATTTTCTCTTACCACCTTCGTCAATCGTTCCAATGGTATCTCTAAATGCTTCGTCTGGTAAATTTGACATGACTTATTATTTTTTAACTTCTGTACTATCAGCTGGTTTTCCATTTGCTATATCGGGGTGCGGAGCGTTTTCATCAACCCAAACTTCCCCTTCTGCTTCTTTTGGATCTTTTGGATCACTTCCTTGTAAAGACAAAATATAACTGGCTACTTTTTGAATTTCTTTAGGCTTTAAGGTTCCTTTCCATGAAATCATCCCTTTACCATCACGACCTCCATTTGTTATAGTATGAAACAAGTTTTTAATTCCGCCTCCTAAAATCCAGCGATCATCTGTTAAATTTGGTCCGATTTGTCCTCCACCGTCAGCTCTGTGACAAGCAGCGCAATTTGTTGTAAAAATTTCTTTACCTACATCTAAATTTTCTTTATCCGTAAGCAAAACAACGGTTTTCTCGTCCATCAAATCAGGTGCTGTTTTAAGATATTCATCAACATCAATTTTCGCCTGAGCCATTTCTTTTTTAAGCTCCATTTCCTGATCATCGGCACCAAAAACATCATAACGGGCAACATAAATTACTCCAAAAATAATGCAGGCATAAAACAGATAAACCCACCATGGCGGCAAATTATTATCCAATTCCTTAATTCCGTCATAATCATGATCCATTAGCAAAGCCCCTTCATTTTCGATAGGCTGCGTTTTAGTAAGCTTATGCATTAGGTCTTTGTACCAGGTACTTTCTTTTAGACTTAAACTGTTTTCATGGTCTGCCTGAGCCTTTTCTTCCGGTGACATTAATTGATACATCACACGATTTACAGCGCTTAACGTAATTTCAATTGCAATTAGAATGAAGAGAAATACAAATAAAAAAACTGAAACCATTGGGTATTTTATAAAAGCGGCTCTGTCGCCTGAATCTATAAAATACTCCATCAATCCGAAAACGATGAAGAAAATCACCGGTACTCTTACATATACTGGGAAAAATTTTTTCATTTTAAATATCTTTTGAAATTAAACTACTTCCTTCATCTAAAGGTATTTGACTCATCTCATTAATTTTTTCTTTTTTATATGTAAAGACCCAAAGACCTAAGAATACAAAAAAGAAGAAAAATATCAGCAGAGAGAGAATCGGGTAAATTTCGATACCCGATATATTCTCCATATTGTGTTTTATTTGTTCGAACATAATACTATTATTTAGTCTCTTTTACTTTTATATCTGTTCCAAGTCTTTGTATATATGCAATTAAAGCAACAATTTCTCTTTCATTCATCGGAACAAATTTTTCTCCTCTTGCAGCAGCATTTTTCTTGCTTTCCTCGTAACTTTTCACAAAATCAGGGTCGTTTTCTAAGTTTTTCTCGATTGATATTGCCTGAGTTCTTAATGTTTGCTGCGCATTTGAAATTTCAGATTCAGAATACGGAACACCTAAAGAAACCATCGCCTGCATTTTCTTTTGAGTTAAAGAAATATCCATTGGTTCATTATCGAATAACCATTTATAACCCGGCATAATTGAACCTGCAGAAATACTTTGTGGATTCCAAAAGTGGTTAAAATGCCAATTGTCATTATATTTTCCACCAATTCTCAACAAATCAGGACCTGTACGTTTTGATCCCCAAAGGAATGGATGATCGTATACAAATTCACCTGCTTTTGATTGTGGTCCATAACGCTCCACTTCACTTCTAAATGGTCGAACTGATTGTGAGTGACAGCCTACACAGCCTTCTCTTATATACAAATCACGACCTTCAAGTTCTAAAGGTGAATACGGTTTAACACTTGAAATAGTTGGAATATTTGATTTTACCATAATTGTTGGTACAATCTGAATTACACCTCCAATTAAAATGGCAATGGTTGCCAAAATGGTCAATTGGATTGGTTTTCTTTCTAACCATGAATGGAATTTTTCTCCATTTATTCTACCACTGCTTATTCTTTGTAATGCCGGAGCCTGAGCTAATTCATCTTCTACAGTTTCACCAGCTTTAACTGTCATGATAATATTGTAAACCAATGTAAGCATACCAACTAAATACAAAGTACCTCCTATTGCTCTCATCCAGTACATTGGCATGATTTGCGTAACGGTTTCAAGGAAGTTTCCGTAAGTCAAAGTACCATCAGGGTTAAATTGTTTCCACATTGAGGCTTGAAGAAACCCTGCAACATACATAGGTAATGCATATAATATAATTCCTAATGTACCAATCCAGAAATGGAAATTAGCCAATTTAGTAGAGAATATTTTACTTTTTGTCATTCTTGGAACTAACCAATAAATGATACCAAATGACATGAAACCATTCCATGCTAAAGCTCCAACGTGTACGTGAGCAATAATCCAGTCGGTATAGTGTGCAATAGCATTTACATTTTTTAACGAAAGCATCGGGCCTTCAAAAGTTGCCATTCCGTATCCGGTAATTGCTACTACGAAAAACTTTAAAACCGGCTCTTCACGCACTTTGTCCCACGCACCTCTTAAAGTTAAAAGTCCGTTGATCATTCCTCCCCAAGATGGTGCGATCAACATAATAGAAAATGCTACTCCTAAGTTTTGCGCCCAGTTTGGTAAAGCTGAATATAATAAGTGGTGCGGCCCGGCCCAGATATAAATAAAGATCAAAGACCAGAAATGTATAATTGACAAACGATAAGAATAAATTGGCCTATTGGCTACTTTTGGAACAAAGTAATACATTAAACCTAAAAATGGTGTCGTTAAGAAAAAAGCAACTGCATTATGTCCGTACCACCATTGTACAAGTGCATCCTGAACTCCTGCGTAAACTGAATAACTTTTAAGGGCTGAAACCGGAAGTTCGATATTATTGAAGATATGTAAAACAGCAACTGTTACAAACGTAGCAAGATAAAACCAAATAGCTACATACAAATGACGTTCTCTACGTCTTAACATTGTACCTATCATGTTGATTCCCATTACTACCCAGATTAACGCTATGGCAATATCAATTGGCCATTCTAATTCAGCATACTCTTTTGAAGAAGTATATCCTAAAGGCAAAGTAATAGCAGCGGCAACAATAATAAGCTGCCATCCCCAGAAGTGCAAATTACTTAAAAAATCGCTAAACATTCTGGCTTTTTAGCAATCGCTGTAACGAGTAATACATACCCGCAAAAAATGCATTTCCAACAAAGGCAAAAATAACCGCATTGGTGTGCAAAGGCCTTAAACGACCATAACTAAGCCATGAGATCCCATCTGTCATGTTGGGAAAAAGGTACATAACCGCCAGGGTTAGCCCCACTAACATACCCACAACTCCAAAAAGGATAGTGGCGTAAATGAATTTTTTTACAATTTTGTTGTCGTAATAAAACTGTTCCATTTCCATAATTATACTTGTTTTTCTTCGGTTGGTGAAATATTATTTTTTGAAGTAATTTTGGTCTCGTCATCAAAAAGCATTCTGACCGAGGGTGTATAATCATCATCATATTGTCCTGATTTTACAGCGACAATAAAAGCAATAAAGAAACAGATTGCGACAAAAATACTTACTGAAATTAATAGATAAATGACACTCATACCCTAAATTTATGTTAACAAAATTAATAGGTAACAGGCTTGTAAAATATGATAATTATCATGATTGAAAAGATATCCTAAAAGTAGGAAAAATTACCTTATTGTTATTTATAATTATTTTAAATTACTATTGCTGAAATAGTTAGACATAAAAGTCACAAAACTTACAATCGTAATTGTACTTAATGGCATAATAATAGCCGCGACTAAAGGAAGTAAATTGCCAGTAACGGCAAAAGATAAACCAACAACGTTGTACAGCAATGATAAAGTAAAACTCATCTTGATTATTGAAATTGATTTATGCGATAATTTCAGGAAATAATCGAGTCGCGAAAATTCGCCTGCATCTAAAATTGCATCACAAGCCGGAGAGAAAACATTGACATTTTCTGAAATAGAAATTCCAACATTACTTTGCGCCAAAGCACCGGCATCATTTAAACCATCCCCAACCATCATCACATTCTGCCCCTTTTCCTGAAGTTTCTTTATAAAATCAAGTTTCTGCTCTGGTTTTTGGTTAAAAATTAGCTCTGTGTTTTTAGGTAAAATAGCTTCAAGACTTTCTCTTTCTCCATCATTATCACCTGATAATACTTTGATTTGATATGTTTTACTAAGTTTTAAAAACAACTCTTGCAAACCTTCTCTATATTGGTTTTTAAATACAAACCTGCCATAATAAACATTATCAATTTTAATATGGAGTGAAGTTTTTTCAATTTCGGATGTATCTGAAACCGAATTCCTGACAAATTCAGCAGAACCAATCTGAATTTGTTTATTCTGGATTATTGCCTGGATTCCTTTTCCGGTTATTTCCTGAAAATCATCTGTTTTAATTTTCTTTGTTTCCGGTAAGAAATCATATAACATTCTGCTTAAAGGATGATTTGAAGCCCGAAGTACATTTTTGATAAGCACATTATTTTCTTCAGAAATTAAATCTCCTTCATACGTAATATTGGCTTTTTTATTCGTTGTAATTGTTCCTGTTTTATCAAAAACTATCGTATCAACTTTTGCTAATTGTTCTATTACCAAGGCATTTTTCAGGTAAAATTTTCGCTTTCCTAAAATTCTCAGAATATTTCCAAAAGTAAATGGCGCCGTAAGAGCCAATGCGCAAGGGCATGCTACAATAAGTACCGCAGTAAAAACATTAAAAGCAATATTGGCATCAATAAATATCCAATAACCAAAACCTGCAAAAGCAATTAATAATAATATTGGTGTAAAATATCGGCTAATTACATCTGTAATAGTTTTATGTTTTTGATCTACATTTTTTGAAAGATTTCATTACTCCACAATTGTGTCAGGTAACTTTGTGAAACCGAATGCAAAACTTCCATTTCGATAATTTTACCAATTTGCTTTCCTCCTGCAAATATTTTATCTCCCGATTTTTTAGTTATCGGAACTTCTTCTCCGGTTACAAAACTATAATCGATCTCGGCTTTTTCGCTAATTAAAATTCCATCAACGGGAATTAATTCCTGGTTTCTAATTAATAAACGATTGCCTTTTAAAATATCATATATAGGAACGCTTTCTTCAGAAATATCCTGATTAATTCTGGTAACTGCAATAGGGAAATAGGACTTAAAATCTCTTTCGAAACTTAAAAAGCTATAGGTTTTAATTTGAAACATCTTTCCGAGCAGCATGAAGAAAACCAAACCTGTTAAGCTGTCAAAAAAGCCGGGGCCATAATCCATAATCATATCAAAAGTACTTCGGATAAACATGACAATAATCCCTAAAGCGATAGGAATATCAATGTTTAACATTTTTGCTTTAATACTTTTATAGGCAGAAACATAATAACCACTTGCCGAATATAAGAAACTAGGCAATGACAGAATAAAGATTAAAGCTCTAAAGAAAGGTTTATAATTGTCGAGCCAAAATTCTTTTATTTCAAAATATTCAGGAAATGACAGCAACATTATATTTCCGAAGCAAAAAAAGCAACTCCTAATTTATAAGTAAGCGTTCTGTCAATATTGCTTTTTCCTGTTTCGTAATTTTCTAAACTAATATAAGGCTCATACCCTATTGAACTTAGCAAATACACAATTGTTTTAAGAGAAACAATTTCTGAGTTATAGGTAATTCGAACTCTCTTTTCAGGAAAATTAACCTGAGAAATATTTATTCCTGACTGTAATCGGTTTAGGTTTTCAAGAATCCAGATACAAGAACTGCAATGAATGTGAGGAATGTTTAATGAAGCAATAGCTGTGTTTCCTTCCTGAAATTCGAGCACTTTTGACAAAATGGCTTCATTATCAAGGAAATCATATTTGCCCTGAATATCTTGTGGAGTAGCGCCGGGGGATTTTTCAAAATCATAATAGCAGGTTAAATCATTAAGACTAAAAATTTCGTAAACTGTTTTACAGCCATTACAACAAAAATTTTTTTCATCAAAATTGATTTCTTCATTTTTATCTATGGTCAAGCCACAATGAAAACAACCTTGCTCGTTCATAATTTGTTTTTTTTAACTTATGCAAAGTTTATAAATTGCAAAAGACTATAAATATGACATTTATCATAGTTTAATAAATTATGATTCTAATTTAATAAAATAAAAAAGGCAAATTACTGCCGTACATTTTTTATTGCTTTTTTTATCAAATTATTATGTAATTAGATACTAATATTGGTTAATTTTGCATAAAATTTCTTGTCATGAATAAATGTGACCAATGTATCGTACGACAGCTTACTTCTTTACAAGCCTTAAATAAAGACGAAGTCATTAAACTTGCCAATAGCAAAACTACTTATACCATTAAAAAAGGAGACTCCATTTTTGAGGAAGGTGAAGTAACCAATGGTGTTTTTTGTGTTAAGGATGGAGTTGGAAAACTTTCAAAGCTGAGCGCCAACGGAAAAGACCAAATTATAAAACTCGTTAAATCTGGCGAACTTTTGGGGCAGCGTTCTATGATTAGCAATGAACCTGCTAATTTAACCGCAAAAGCTGTTGCTGATATGGAAGTTTGTTTTATTCCAAAATCTGAAATCATTGGCTTTTTTAATAACAATAATCAATTTTCTATGAAGTTGATGCAATCTGTTTGTGAGGATTTGAAAGAATCTGAAAATGATAAAATTGCATTGGTACAAAAAACTGTAAAACAAAGACTGGCAGAAACATTGCTTTATTTACATGATTTTTATGGAGAAAACGCTGATAAAACATTAAAAATACAACTTACCAGAGAAGAATTAGCCGGTATGATCGGAACTGCGACTGAAAGCTGTATTCGTTTATTATCTGATTTTAATAAATTAGAATTGATAGAATTGGTTGGTAAAAAAATTGTTCTTAAAAATGTAAAAGCATTAAAAAAATAGCTGATTAATCAGAGTTTTTTAGCTTCATTCCAAAAAACATCCATTTCTGCAAGTGTCATATCCATTAAAGGTTTTCCTAATTCACCTGCTTTACTTTCAAGGTATTGAAAACGTTTAATAAACTTTTTATTTGTTCGCTCTAAAGCATCTTCAGGATTTACATTTAAAAATCGGGCATAATTAATCATGGAGAATAATACGTCTCCAAATTCAGCCTCTATTTTATCCTGATCGCCTGCAGTAACTTCTGCTTGTAGTTCTTGTAGTTCTTCCTGAACTTTATCCCAAACCTGATGCGGTTCTTCCCAATCAAAACCTACACCTTTTACTTTATCCTGAATTCGGCTTGCTTTTACAAGTGCAGGCAAACTTCTTGGAACTCCTTCTAAAACAGATTTTTTACCTTCCTTTAGTTTTAGTTTTTCCCAGTTTTGTTTTACTTCTTCTTCATCTTTTACAACCGTATCACTATAAATGTGCGGATGGCGATGAATTAGTTTTTCGCAAATTTCATTACAGACATCTGCAATATCAAAATCATTTGTTTCTGAGCCTATTTTTGCATAGAAAACGATATGCAGCAGTAAATCTCCTAATTCTTTTTTTACTTCATTTAAGTCATTGTCCAAAATAGCATCTCCTAATTCATAAGTCTCTTCAATTGTCAGATGTCTAAGAGTTTGCAAAGTCTGCTTTTTATCCCAAGGGCATTGTTCGCGCAACTCGTCCATAATAATTAATAATCTCTCGAAAGCCTGAAGTTGAAGTTCTTTACTCATTTTGATGTTTTTTTTGGGTTGTAAACCTAATGTTGTAAAAGTAAAAAATCCTGTTAAGAAAACTCTTAACAGGACTAGTATATTTAATGGAAGATATTTACTATTCTTCTTTTTTAGCTTTTGCTTTTTTTGCAGCCGGAGCTTTCTTAGGTTTTTCTTCAGCAACTGGAGCTTTTTCAGCAGTTTCAGCGGGAGCCGGAGCTAAATCTGTAACTAAACCTTTTGCCTGAAGTGTATTATACCAGTTTAATACTTTTTTAATATCTGAAGGATAAACTCTTTCTTCATCAAAATCCGGTAAAATCTCTTTAAAGTAAGCTGTTAATGCAGCATTATCTTCTTTGTGCGAAATCGCCTGACCATTTTTCTCTTTCTTCGCAATAATTTGCATTACTTCTGTTAAAGGTTTTTCTCCTTCGTAAGTGTAAATTGAGATCTCAGATAGTAAGCTTACATTACTTTTTAAGTTTACTGTAATTTTTTTTCCGTCAATTAATGATTCTGCCACAAAACCTGTACGAGTTTGCACTTTCAATACATATAAACCCGGTTTCCCAGAAATGGCTAAAATTTTCTCTAAATTCATGTTTATTAAAATTAGTATTAAGAATTTCTTTTTTGTTAATGTTCTTCGCTAAGAACATCGTTTTTATCTTCCTTTTTTTGCCGCTGCAAACTTCATTCTATATTCCTGAAAAGTTTTACCTTCAGTAATATTTTTCAATTTCTTTTGAATCAAACGCTTTTTCAAAGAAGATATTTTATCTGTAAACAAAACACCTTCAATATGATCGTATTCGTGTTGAATAACTCTTGCAATCAATCCGTCAAAAACTTCGGTTTTCATTACAAAATCTTCCTCACAATATTCAATTGTAACAGTTGGTTTTCTGTAAACATCTTCACGAACATCTGGTATACTTAAACAGCCTTCGTTAAAACTCCACTCCTCACCTTCTTCTTTAACAATTTTAGCATTGATAAAAGTTTTCTTGAAACCTTTTAGCTCTTTTTGCTCTTTTGTCGAAACATCTTCATCATCGCTAAAAGGCGTCGTATCAATAACAAACAAACGAATCGCTATACCAACCTGGGGTGCAGCCAGACCTACGCCATAAGCGTTGTACATGGTCTCGTACATGTTTGCTATTGTTTCTTTTAAACCGGGATAATCTGGCGTAATCGCCTCACCCACTTTTCTTAAAACAGGATCACCATATCCTACAATTGGTAAAATCATTACTATTAATTTAAGTATTATCTACTGAAAAAGATCGAAAATTTATTCTTATAATTCAGTTTGCAAAAATAGTAAAAAATAGTCAATGAATAATTGTAAACACAGATTAATCTCATTTTTGCTTTATGCTCAAAAACTCATCCATAATTGTGCCAAAGTTATTCGTACAATTCTTACCTTTGCTAGTAAACCTGATTATATGTACGAACGTATCACGAAATTTACCAACAGCACTTCTTTTTTAAATGCTTCAAAAGTAACTATTGCTTCTGTTGTTCCTGTTTTAATTTTGAACTTTCTGGGATATTTTGAACTTGGTTTTACAATTGCTTTAGGTGCTTTTTTCACATACCCAAGTGATATCCCGAGTACTTTAAAGCATAAGATCAAAGGACTTATAGTTGCTTCTTTTATTGTTTCGGGTGTTAATTTATTGGTCAATTTTGCTTATCCGTATCCGTTTTTATTTTATCCGTTTTTAGCCATATTACTTTTTTTATGTTCGATGATTTCTGTTTACGGGCAAAGAGCAACTTTAGTATCTTTTTCTGCTTTACTTTCTATTTCGTTATCATTTGGGCATTTACATCAGGGTTGGGAAGCTATTGAATATGCTGGTCTTATTTTTATTGGAGGTATTTTATATCTAATAGTATCACTTGTTTTTCATTTTGTACAACCTTATAAGTATGTTGAATTGCAGATTGCCGAAGGCATTAAATTAACGGCAAAATATTTAAAATTAAGAGGTGATTTATGGAGTCCCGAAGCTAAAAGAACCGCCATTATTGAAAAACAATTAGCGCTTCAGGTAGAATTAAATTTAATTAATGAAGATTTAAGAAAGGTACTTATTGGAAATCAAAATACTTCTGCGGCAACCAGTCAGAACAGAAAAATGTTACTTGTTTTTATTACTTTGATCGAAATTCAGGAATTAGCATTATATACCTCATTTGATCATAGTAAACTTCATGAAAAATTTGACAAGCATCCGGAAGTTTTACGCACCTATCAGAATGTCGCTTATAAACTGGCTTCGACCTTAAAAAAACTTTCTAAAAATGTACATCACATTGCCGTTTATGTTGACAAACATGATTTGAAAAATGAGCTTGACGCACTTGAATTTGCCATTTTTGATTATGAAAAAACATTAGGAAAAGAAGCAGCTGCCGAAGGTGTTTTAATGTTAACCAACATGCTTAAATATGCAAAAAATCAAGTTGGAAAAATCAAGACTATTCAAAGGGCATTTTCGCTCGCAATGCAATCTTATAAATTAAAAGATAAGGATAAAGAACTAGAAAAATTCCTTACACCTCAATATTACCCGTTTCGGACATTGGTAGAAAATATGAGTTTTTCATCTTCAATTTTCAGGCATTCGTTACGTTTAACGATTACTATTTTGATTGGTTTTATTGTTGGAAAATTTCTTCCTTTTCAAAATGTTTATTGGATTTTGCTAACTATCGTTGTAATTATGCGACCTGGTTATGGTTTGACAAAAGAAAGATCTTATAATCGAATTTTCGGAACTATTTTAGGAGGATTACTTGCTTTCGGAATTGTTTCATTGGTTCAGAATCATGTTGCACTGAGTATTTTTTCTATTGTTTGTATGTTACTCGGAATTTCATTTACACAAATCAATTATAAAATAAGTGCCACTTTTGTAACAATGTATGTGGTTTTTATTTATGGAATTCTAACACCAAATGTTGTTGAAGTTATCCAGTTTAGGATATTAGATTCGCTTACAGGTGCTGTTTTGGCCTTTTTGGCCAATCAGTTTTTATGGCCGGCATGGGAATTTATAAATACACCGATACATATTGAAAATTCTATACGCTCTAATAGAAATTACTTAAAAGAAATTGCCGATTTTTATAATAAAAAAGGAGAAGTTCCTACTTCTTACAGATTAGCCAGAAAACATGCCTTTGTTGAAATTGGAAATTTAATGACTTCGTTTCAACGTATGATGCAAGAGCCAAAATCAAAACAAAAAACAATGCCTTTGGTGAACAAATTAGTAGTTTTAAATCATTCTGTACTTTCTGCATTGGCTTCTTTATCAACTTATATTCAATCGCATCAGACAACTTCTGCCTCAGAATCGTTTAATTATATTATAAAGACAATTCTATCAAATCTCGATCATTCTATTTCAATTTTAAAAAATGAAGCAATTGTAACCGATACTTTTTTTGATAAAGAAGATGTGACTTTGCAATTTGAAGAACTAAAACGCATCAATTTTAATCGTTTGGCTACAGATGATGAACTTGATAAAGAGACGCGTCAGGCTAAAATGCAGGAAGCCTCTATGGTTATCGAACAATTAATCTGGATGAGCAATCTTGCAGAGAAAATTTTGAAAAACACGAAAGATCTTAAAACAACAAATCCAGATTAATTCATCTGGATTTGTTATTTATATAAGAATTAAAATATCTTAATTATTCAATTTTAAAACTTCAGAAGTATGCTTTCTGATTTCTTCTAAAAGCTCTGGTTTATCATTTAATGTTTTCCCGTAAGAAGGAATCATATTTCTCATTTTAGCTTCCCATTCCGGTGTTTTAATTTGGTTGGTAAAACATCTGCTAATTAAATCAATCATAATCGAAACTGCTGTTGAAGCTCCAGGAGAAGCGCCTAATAAAACGGCTAAAGTTCCATCATGTGTATTAATTACTTCTGTTCCAAATTCTAAAACTCCACCTTCTTTTTCGTCTTTTTTAATAACCTGAACACGCTGCCCCGCTCTTTCTAATTTCCAATCCTTAGAGCGTGCCGTCGGTAAATATTCACGAAGTGCATTCATTCTGTCTTTTGGAGACTGACGAACCTGCTCTATCAAATATTTTGTTAAAGGTATATTGTGATATCCCGCTGATAACATCGGAATTAAATTGTTTGCTTTTATAGATAACGGTAAATCAAGATAAGATCCGTTTTTTAAGAAACGTGTCGAAAATCCTGCAAAAGGTCCAAAAAGAAGTGCTTTCTCTCCATCAATTACACGTGTATCAATATGCGGAACTGACATTGGCGGAGCACCAACACTTGCTTTTCCGTATACTTTTGCCTGATGTTTTGCTATAACTTCCGGATTGGTACATTTCAACCATTGCCCACTTACCGGAAAACCGCCGTAACCATTTCCTTCGGGAACATTTGCTTTTTCTAATAATGGTAATGAACCTCCACCTGCTCCAATAAAAACAAATTTGGTATATGCTTTACGTTTTTGACCAGTAGCCAAATCAGTAATTTTAATTCGCCATAATTTATCTTCGCGTTGTTTTAGTTTTTTAACCTCATGGTTGAAGTGTAAAGAAACACCCTCCAGTTTTTCTAAATAATTAAACATGCTTCTGGTTAATGCACCAAAATTCACATCGGTACCAATAGCCATATGTGTGGCAGCCAATTTTTCATTAGCTTCTCTTCCTTCCATTACAAGTGGCATCCATTCTTTTAATTGCTCAAAATCAGTACTAAATGTCATTTGAGAAAAAATTGGATTGCTTTGTAAAGCTTCAAATCTCTTTTTAAGATATTCTACATTTTTATCTCCCCAGACAAAACTCATATGGGGAACACTTTTTATAAAATTATCAGGAGACGGAACTTTGTTTTGCTGTACTAAGTACGCCCAGAATTGACGTGAAACCTCAAATGATTCTGCTATACTTATTGCTTTTTTAGGGTCAATACTTCCATCAGCTTTTTCGGGAGTGTAATTTAATTCACAAAAAGCAGAATGTCCTGTTCCTGCATTATTCCAGGCATCAGAGCTTTCGGCAGCAGCAACATCTAATCTTTCGTAAATTTCAATTTTTATATCAGGTTGCAGCTCTTTCAAAATTAATCCAAGAGTTGCGCTCATAATTCCAGCTCCAATAAGCACTACTTCACTATTGGAACGTATTGTATTGTCAGGCATAACAGTAATTTATTTTTAAAGTGCAAAGGTAATTTTTATAATTGCAAAAAAAAACTAAAATAGCATGATAAAAGTTATGTTTTTCTAAAAATTAAAACATCATAAGATTATGATTAAAAAAAACTAAAATCGTTTTGAAGAAAGATAATCCTGGAGCATTATTGTAGCAGAGATTTCATCAATTAAACCTTTGTCCTGACGTTTCTTTTTACTCAAGCCGCTATCTATCATGGTTTGAAATGCCATTTTTGAAGTAAAGCGCTCGTCTACACGAACAACTTTCATATCCGGAAAAATATTCGAGAAATGAGTTACAAATCCTTTGACTATTGAAGCACTTTCTGAAGGCTGACCATTCATTTGTTTTGGTTCTCCAATTAAAACAGCTTCGACTTTTTCTTTTGCAAAATAATCTTTCAGAAAATCAATTACAGTATTAGTTGGAATCGTAGTTAAACCCGACGCTATTATTTGCATTTCGTCAGTAACGGCAATTCCTGTTCGTTTTTGTCCGTAGTCTATAGAGAGAATTCTTGGCATTTTTTAATTTTTATCAAAGATAAGTTATTTTAGTTTTTTTTCGAATTCTCGGCAACCAGAAAAAATATAAATTTAAATTCATAAAAAATCCGCTTTGAAAACTCAAAACGGATCCTTTTCCCAAATATTTAAAAACCTAAAAATTCAAATATCTAAAACCTAAAAAAAAATATTATCTATTAAATAAACGTTTAAAAAAACCTCTTTCTTCTTCCTCTTCTTCAATATGCTGTTCTTCATACTGAGCAAATTTTGCATGACCTTTTTCATGTTCAAAAATCAACTCTTTGATGTATTCTACGTAGCTTTTCTTTTTTTCTTCCAAAAAACCAATTAAATATTTTTCGCTAAATTCTACTCCGCTTGCCGCTTCAATTTGCAGTAATTTTTTATACAACGGCTCAATATGCAAGGCAACAACTTCCTGAGGCACAGCTTGCCTTCTTGCAAAATAATTTACAATTACATCATTTTCATCACACGAAATCTCAAAATCAGTAATTACCCAATAATACCTTCCAGATTTGGCTAAGTTTTTTACAATTGCATGAAAGTTTTTTCCGTTTTTTAGATTTTCCCAAAGCACTTTAAAAATTACTTTTGGCATATCCGGATGGCGTATAATATTGTGTGGCTGCCCCATTAATTCATAATCTTCGTACCCCGAAACGTCGACAAATACTTCATTGGCGTATTCTATAATGCCAAATGCATTTGTTTTACTCATAATAACCTGAGTTTTGTCCCACGAAACCTCTTTATCAATAATAGTTCGCTGTTGTCTCTGAAGTTGATTTTCCTGATTCATATGTATGTAAATTTGTTTCTGAGATTGGCATTTGATAATTCATTTAATGTTTGAATTATGCGGCGAAATTAAGTTGAAGGAAAACCACAAAACCTGACTTATGTCATATTTTAATATTAAAAAAACTTTTAGGGGCTGTTTCTGATTTTTATTAAGCTGAATCAAATCGCAATATTTATCAAATTAAAAACAAAAAGTTACATCTGTAATATTTTCAAAGATTTTTACTTTTTTGCTTTTACCCAAATACGCTATCTTTGCAAAAAATTAAAACTTATGAATTCTTTACAGACTATAATTGAACAAGCTTGGGAAAACAGAGCTTTATTACAAGAAACAGCAACAACTGATGCTATTAGAGAAGTTATTGAATTGGTTGATGCAGGAAAATTACGTTGTGCTGAACCAGTTGGTGACAAATGGCAGGTTAACGAATGGGTAAAAAAGGCTGTTGTAATGTATTTTCCAATTCAAAAGATGGAAACATGGGAATCTGGTATTTTTGAATATCACGATAAAATGTTGCTAAAAAGAAATTATGCTGAAAAAGGAATTCGTGTAGTACCAAATGCCGTGGCACGTTACGGAGCTTACATTTCAAGCGGTGTAATTTTGATGCCAAGTTATGTAAATATTGGTGCATATGTAGACGAAGGAACTATGGTTGATACCTGGGCTACTGTTGGTAGTTGTGCACAAATTGGTAAAAATGTACACTTAAGTGGCGGAGTTGGAATTGGTGGAGTTTTAGAACCTCTTCAGGCTGCTCCGGTAATCATTGAAGATGGTGCTTTTATTGGTTCTCGTTGTATTGTTGTAGAAGGTGTACATGTTGGTAAAGAAGCAGTTCTTGGAGCCAATGTTTGCTTAACTGCTTCAACTAAAATTATCGATGTAACTGGTGACGAACCTGTTGAAATGAAAGGTTTTGTTCCTGCGCGTTCTGTTGTAATTCCTGGAAGCTACACTAAAAAATTCGCTGCCGGAGAATTTCAAGTTCCTTGTGCTTTGATTATCGGTACTCGTAAACCATCTACGGATTTAAAAACTTCATTAAACAATGCACTTCGTGAGTACGATGTTGCTGTATAAAAGTTTAAGATAAAAGAAAATTTACATTTTAATAATCCAAATTCCGGTCAATAATATGATTGGAATTTGGATTTTTTTGCTTCAATTTGTAATCGCTTAAAAAGATTTAATTCTATCTATGAAGATACTTGTAATTCAGCAAAAAATGATTGGTGATGTTTTAGTCAGCAGCATTATATGCAACAATTTGCGTACTGCCTATCCTGACGCTCAAATCGATTATTTGGTTTATTCCTCAACAACTCCTGTTTTGGAAGGCAATTCAAGTATTGATAATATTATTCTTTTTGAAGAAAAACATCGAAAAAGCAAAAAGGAATTATTAAATCTTGCATTTCAGATTCGTAAAGAAAAATACGATCTGTTAATCGATGCTTATTCAAAATTAGAAAGCTGGATTTTGGTTTTATTAAGTAATGCTAAAAGAAAAATATCATATAAAAAACCGGGAAGAAATTTTCTATATACAGATAATGTTCCATTTGAACCTTTTCCTAAAACAAACTTGGGCTTAGCAATAGAGAGACGACTTTCGTTATTGGAACCTTTGGATTTAAAAATTAAAATAGATCCAATTCCTAAATTGTTTGTTTCAGAAAAAGAAAATCAGGAAGCAATTGCAATTTTTGAAAAACATCTGGTTCGAAAAGATCGAAAAACAGTTATGATTAGTCTTTTGGGAAGTGAAAAGCTAAAAACATATCCTTTAGACTTCATGGCAAAAGTTATTGATTATGTAGCTGATAATGCCGATGTAAATATTCTTTTTAATTATTTCCCAAAGCAGTTCGAAGAGGCTAAAACTGTTTTTAATGCCTGCAAACCTTCAACTCAGGAAAAAATTTATTTTGATTTACTAGGCGGGGATTTACGCTCTTTTATTGGTATTGTAAATCAATGCGATTTTATAATTGGTAATGACGGAGGAGCTATAAATATGGCAAAAGCGCTCGAAAAACCTTCGTTTATTATTTTTTCTCCGTGGATTGAAAAGAAAATCTGGGCCACTTTTGAAGACGGAATCCATCATCTATCGGTACATCTAAAAGATTATCGTCCTGATTTATTTGAAAATAAAACTGAAAAAATACTCAAAAAAGATGCCTTATCTTTATACAAAGAATTTAAACCAGAATTTTTTGCAGCTAAAATTGAGTCTTTTTTAATCCAAAATCTTAGCACAAAATAAAATGATTTTGGCAGAAAAACAGCGGTTAACAGTTTTAATCATTACTTACAACGAAGAGTCGAATATAAAAACACTTCTTGATGATTTGGCTTTTGCCGATGAGATAATTGTGGTAGATTCTTTTAGTACCGATAAAACTTTTGAGGTTGTATCAGGATTTAAAAATGTAAAAATATTTCAGCGCACATTTGATAATTTTGCCTTACAACGTAATTTTGCATTAAGTCTCGCCACAAATTCATGGATTCTTTTTATTGATGCCGATGAAAGATTGACGCCAAAACTTAAACAGGAAATAGATTTTACAATAAATCAAAAAGAAAGTGCTTCTGCTTATTTTGTTTATCGAAATTTTATGTTCAAAAACAAAAAAATACGTTTTAGCGGCTGGCAAACTGACAAAATCATCCGACTTTTCAAAAAAGAACATGCATATTATAATGTCAATAAAATTGTGCATGAAAAATTAATCGTAAACGGAAAAACTAAAAAATTAAAACATAAACTAAATCATTACTCGTATTCCAGTTACAATGAATATAAGCAAAAAATGATTTTTTATGGAAAATTAAAAGCACAGGAACAATTTATAAAAAACACAAAACCAAGCTTTTATCATTTCTATCTGCGCCCTGCTTATAAATTTTTAAATCAGTATTTTTTACGATTAGGAGTTCTGGATGGCCGAAAAGGAATTATTATATGTTATTTAAATGCTTTAAGCGTTTTTGTACGCTATCAGGAACTTAAAAAAATTATTAAACAAGCTAAGACTTCCAAAATTTAAGCTTCTTTTTCAGTCTTTTCTTTCTGGCGAATTCTTCTTGAAAATCTACCGTTGCTTTCCACATAGTGTCGAAAATTTCAGCTTCTGTTTTATCTTTATAAAACTTTGAGTATTCGTTACTCATAACTGCAATCATTTCTTTATGAGGCGTTAAGCGTCTAAAATTATTCATGCGTTGTTCAAAAGTCATATCGGCATGAAAGTTCATTCGGTTTAAATCAACCAGAAAAAAATCATATTTATTGTCAGTCGTTTTTTTGATTAAAGTATTTCCTGGTGAATGATCTAAAAACTCAACCCCTTTTTGATGTAAATCGAAAGTAAATTTCGAAAACTGTCTTAGTATATTATCATGATCCTGATAATCAGGAATTTCTACGAGTTCTCTATAAGTCAATTCAGTAATTAAATGCTCACTTGCATAATAACTGTCTTTTAACCCAATAGCATTAAAATTTTCAAGAAATGCAATTGGCTGCGGAGTTCCAATACCTTTTTCTAATAAAATAGTTGCAAATTCAAACGAACGTCTTGCTTTTGACTTTCGAAAATATTTGTAAGCAATTTTATTTACAATATTTGGTATTTTAAAAGATTTGATATTGATTGTTGTTCCGTTCAGTTCAAACAATTTTATTTTATTTCGATCACCATTTCCAAAAAGCTGACCCGAAGTCTGAAAATTATTGATAATTAGTTTTAAATTATTTTCTTCGGGTTTAAATTTTTCACTGATTTTTATAGACATAACGAGGAACTGTAATTATTACAGTTCAAAAATAACTAAATGTCTTTTAAAAACAATATTATTTGAGTTTCAAACTTATCTTGTCAGTTAACAAATTTTGCATCTAAAAAGTCTTCTTTCATTGTCGTTAAACTTTTTAATATAATTATGTGCTATCAATATTTTATTATGTGTTATATGAATATTAAGAAAAGAATAAATCTTGATAAATTGCTCGAAATAAATCAAAAATATATTGTGCAAAAGTTCAATTTTTAGTTCGATAAATGTCATTGGCACTATTGCCGGACTGAACAATAATAAATATTTATACTTTTTCTATCATCAAAAAGCCTCATTTAGGAATCAAAATTATTTATACGAAAAAAAAAATTACTGTCTGCTTTTCTAAAAAAGATTTACGATATATTTCATCAAATATCGTTTAAAGTCTAACAAATCTATGTATTGCATTTTAGACTTCATTTTTTTAGTGTATTTTTACCTCAAAAATTTACTTTCATGTCCTACACGAGCTGCACATTAATAACTCCTACATATAATTGGCCACAGGCCTTAGAATTATTGCTATTAAGCATATTAAATCAGACTGTTTTACCTAATGAGGTTATCGTTGCTGATGATGGATCGAGCGATGACACTAAAAAATTAATAAATACATTCCAAAAAACATTTCCAGTTCCCTTGATTCATATTTGGCATGAAGATATAAAAAACAGAAAGCCATGTATTATGAATAAAGCAATTGCTGCTGCAAAATATGATTACATTGTTGAGATTGATGGTGATATTATCATGAATAAATATTTTATTGAAGATCATTTAACTTTTGCTCAAAAAGGACATTACCTGTTTGGTTCACGTGTAAATATTCAAGAGAAGTTATTGCCTGAATTGTTTTCGAAAAAAATATTCATTTCGGTCTATTTTCCAAAGGAATTAAAAAAAGAGGCCGAACGATCCGAATACCTTTTCTTATGAATTTTGTAAAAAGTATTGATAAACGTTCCAGAAAACTCAGAGGTTGTAATATGTCTTTCTGGAAAGAAGATTTTATCAAAGTTAATGGCTTTAATGAAGGCCTGGTAGGCTGGGGAATGGATGATTCTGAAATGATTCAAAGACTGCATAACATTGGAATTAAAGGAAAAAGATTAAAATATTCTGGAATAGCTTATCATATTTATCATAAAGAGCAATCTAAGAGCCATCTCGAAATCAATAATGAAATTGAAAGGCAAACCATCGAAAAGGAACTTACTTTTATAGAAAAAGGAATTAATAAATATTTATGATGTTCGACATAGCCATAATTTTAATCAATTATAATTCCAGCGACCACAGTATCAATTGTATTCGATCTATAATTGAAAAAACTTCAAAAACCATTAATTATCAAATAATTATAACTGATAATTGTTCGAAGAAAGAAGATTATTTGAAACTAAAATTGTTTTGTGAACAAATAGATTTCACTAATCTGGAACTTCACAGAAACCGTATCAATACAGGTTTTGGTGCAGGAAACATGTTTGGAATTCAATTCGCCAATGCTAAATATCTAGCTATTGTAAACAATGATACATTATTTAAAAATGATTGTTTATTAATTGTTAAAAATGCTTTAGAAAAGAACGCTAATATTGGTATTGCCGGTGCGCAGGCATATAAAGAGAATGGAGATTTTTTAGGTTCATTAGATCATTTCGCATCTCCAATGAGAGAAATTTTAGGAAGAAATTTTCTAGAAACCATTAATCCAAAGAAATACCCAAAAAGAAAAAAACGGTATAAACAGCCATTACAAGTGGATTTTATTCCAGGAAGTTTTATGTTTCTTAGAGCTAAAGATTTTTATGATGCAGGAGGTTTTGATACAAATATTTTTCTTTATTATGAAGAAACTGATCTGTGCATCCGATTAGCTAATAGGTCCAAGTTTGCTTATTTAATCCCTGACGCAGAATTTATCCATCTTCACGGAGCGAGTACTGAAAAATCATTGGCAATCAAAAAAGAATTAAAAATTTCGTTGCTTTATATTATCCGAAAACATTATGGTTTATTTGGATATAAAATTGTTTTATACTTTTTAGTTCTAAAATATTTTTTTAGTAGCATTTTTAAACCTAAAAATTGGTCACTATTTTTTTTAATTTTAACTGGAGCTCCAATATCAAAATCACTGAAAACGAAGCAAATAATTACAGAATAAAAATGAACGAAGAAATAATAAATGCTTATGAAGTTATTAAAGAAGGCGGAATAATACTTTACCCAACAGATACTGTATGGGGAATTGGTTGTGATGCTACAAATCCTGAAGCTGTTGCCAAAATATACAAACTTAAACAGCGTGCCGAAACACAAAGCATGATTGTTTTGATGAATGGTGAAAAAATGATGTACAATGTTTTTAAAAATATTCCTGAAGTTGCCTGGCAGATTTTAGATTTGTCTGAGAAACCAACAACCTTAATTTTGGATGAACCAAGAAATGTCGCTCCAAATATTATTGCAGCAGATAATTCATTGGGAGTTCGTGTAGTAAAAGAACCTTTTTGCTTTAAATTATTAGAAAGAATGAAAAAACCATTGGTTTCGACTTCGGCTAATATTTCTGGGCAGCCCACTCCAATTGCATTTAAAGATATTAACCCTGAAATTGTTAAAGGTGTTGATTATGTTGTAAAATTAAATCAGGATAAAGTTGCAGGAAAACCTTCTACGATTATAAAACTAACAAATGATTCGCAGGTAAAAGTGATTCGTAAGTAATTTTAGATTTTAGAGTGTAGATTTTAGATTATAAAATCTATACTCTAAAAATCTTTGAACCTTTGCAACTCTGTCTCTTTGTCCCTTTTTAAAGAGTTTTCAAACTTTGAATTAGCCAGTCAATATCTTCTTTGGTATTATAATGACTAAATGAAATTCGGAGATTTGGTAATTTCAAATCCGTTTCCGAAAGCATTTCTTTTAAAACATGCGAAGGTTTTATACTTCCCGACTGGCAGGCGCTTCCTCTGGAAACAGCAATTCCTTTCATATCCAGACTAAATAATAACATCGAAGTTTTATCTTCAGAAAAAGGCAAAATAATATTGATGATATTATAAAAATCTTCTTTTCTACCGTTAATTCTAAAACCCGGAAAATGAATTTCTAATTGTTGAATAAGATACATTTTCAAGTCGGAAATATATTTTCTTTCTTCCTCCAAATTTTCATAGGAAACAGACAAGGCTTTTGCCATTCCGGCAATTTGATGTACCGCTTCGGTTCCTGCCCGAAGTCCTTTTTCCTGTTCTCCACCAAAAATTAGTGGCTGCAAACCTGAATTTTTACGAATAAAAACAAAACCAATTCCTTTTGGTCCATGAAATTTGTGCGCGCTTGCAACAATAAAGTCAACAGTAGTTTTTTGCAAATCGATTTCGGTTTTACCCACAGACTGAACAGTATCTGAATGAAATAAAGTATTGTATTGCCTGCAAATAACACTAACTCTGTCAAGATCTAAAATAGCACCTGTTTCGTTGTTTACGTGCATTAAACTGACAATCGTTTTTTTATCCTCAGATAATAAACTTGATAAATGGGTTAAATCGATACTTCCGTCATGATTTACATCAACATAATCAACCTGAATACCATAATCTGATTGTAAAGCTAAAACAGCATATAAAACCGCATGGTGTTCAATTTTTGAAGTTATAATACGGGTTACTTTTAAATCTTCAACTGCCGAACGAAGAATCCAGTTATCAGCTTCTGTACCGCCAGATGTAAATATAATTTCCTGTGCAGAACAATTTAACTGTTTAGCAATACTTTTTCTGGAAAGTTCTAAAATAGTTTTTCCATTTCGTCCAAAACTGTGCGTAGATGAGGGATTACCAAAATCTTCAGTCATCACTTTTGTCATTTCCTGAATAACTTCAGGTCGCATGGCTGTAGTTGAGGCGTTATCGAGATATACTTTTTTCATTGGTGCAAAGTTAAGAAATATCAATTGTGAATTCTTAAATATCATTTGCCAAATTTTTCACTATTTTTGACCCAAATAAAATTATGATGAGAAAATATGCAAGCTTACTGTTATTCGCTTTTTTATTAAATGGTTGCGATGATGGTGATATAACTGTTGATAACGTTGACTTTAGTACAATTACAAACTCTGCAAGCTGTACTGATGAGAATTTATTGGTTTATAAACTTAAAACTCAGGAATCATTACTATTACAAGTACCTGAAAATACTTTTCCTGAAAACCCAACACCCGTAGGCGTGCCAAATCAATACAATATTGACAATAGTAGTTACAGACTTGTTTACAGAGGTTATGACGGAACAATAGCAGGCACATACATTTGTAGTTTAATACCGCCAACATCACCTAAAGTTATCGATGAATGGTATGCTAAATCAGGGTTAATAGAAATAGAAACCGTACAAAAAGTAACAGAAGCCGACGCTAATAATGCTACGAGAATTAATGGATATAGTCATAACATTATAATTAAAAATGTTACTTATTCTGTTTCCGGTGTCGATGTAACTGTACCCGAAATTGTATTTGGAGACTTTTCTACAAAATTGGAAACCACATTAGATTTAACATTTGATGAAACAGCCGCACAATGTAGTACATCAGGACAAATTTATAATTTTATTGTATCTGGAGCAGCTATAACAATTGATGCTGTAGAATCTGGTTTAATTCAAAATACTGTTACTCCATTAAATCAGCCAAGAACTGCGGTAATAGGTGCTACCAATAATAAACTTTTATACCGAGTTTACAACAGTACTTTGACCGAAGATTATTTTTGCCAGACTACTACTCCATCTACTCCATCTTTAAAAGAAACATGGACTGGAGCTACAGACACAAATGGTTCTATTGAAGTAACAACTACTACCGATGGACCAAATGCATTTAAGCACACTATTGTACTTAAAAATGTAACACTTCAAAAAGGAAACAGCAGCTTTAGATTAGGGAACACTTTTGCAATTGGATCGTTTTCAACAAGTGTTACAAACTAAGACAATCCAGTTCTTTTCAAAGCTTTAAATTCTTACAAAAAAACATCCGTTTTTAAAATTGATTTCTCATCGAAATTGACTTTAAAAACGGATGTTTTTTTATGCTTTATTTTGAGTTTTTTCAATTCAATAAACAATCTCATTTATTACTTTGTCTAATATAAACTTCTGTTGCTCCCAATCCATATTTTTGATAATTGGCATCCTGAAAATCTATTCCGTCATAACGGCCTAATAAAAAGTCAAGTTCCGCTTTTAAGATTCCTTCGCCAACTCCGTGAATAAAAACAATTTTCGGAATTCGATTTCTAATCGCAAATTCGATGTGTCTTTTTGCTGTTTCTGTCTGCAGAGTCAAGATGTCATAATTTGACATTCCACGTTTATTAGGAACCAGTTTTTCAATATGCAAATCAAATTCCGGAGCAGCAATTTCGCGTTTATCTTTCTTTTCTTTTACAAAACTTCTCGGTTTTGGCTCCGTTTTCTCTTTCGAAATTTCTTCTAAATTAATTCTTTTAATAGAATTCATTAAATTACTGGAATCTTGCATTTTAAGTAATTCATTGACAAAAAATGTCATCAAAAACCCATCTTCAGTTTCGATCAAAACTTCCTTATTTTTTACAGAAACAACTGTTCCGTTTATGGCTTCGTCTAAAACAGAAACCTTATCTCCTTTATTCAACATCATGCTCCTCTTTTTCTTGATTTTTACTTGGCGTTTTTGCACTCAGCTGCATCATTCCATACATGAAAACTGCAATAGCAATTACCATAATATAGATATTTTTTTCTGCCGAAACCTGCTCATATAAGGCAACCGAAATGGCAAGTATCATTATTAAAATTTTAAAAGCTTTCATATTTTAAAGTATAAGAATCCAAAAGTATGAAACTTTAAAATACTAGTTCCTACCTCTTGAAATGTTATCGGATATTTTTTTGTAAAATTGTAAAAAATAATCACTTTGAATTTAGAGAAATTTATGCTGCCTTGTTTGTTCAAAACGCTGTTCGGAATCGAGTGTCTGGGCTGTGGTTTTCAACGCGCATTATTCTTACTTTTTCAGGGTGACTTTTTTGCTGCTTTTAAGATGTATCCGGCACTTTATTCTACCCTTTTATTTTTCGGATTTGGAGCTTTATATCTTTTCCAAAAATCAAAAAAAAATCAAAAAATGCTTTGGGTTTCGGCTGTCATAAATGGCCTATTTATGGTTGTCGGATATTACTTCAAACACTTTTATTTTTAATTTTTTAACCTGAATTATTTCTTAATCTGATTCAGAATATCGTTCATCATTTCGATTTGTACTTTCTGAATTTCGATTAATTCCTGTTGCTGGTGCATAATCATATGATCAATTTTATCATGAATCATTCTGATTTCCAATTCTGATTTTAGGTTGATCATATAATCTTTTTTGGCACGGGTTCTGTCTTTTTCTTCCTGACGATTTTGGCTCATCATAATTACCGGAGCCTGTAATGCCGCAATGCACGAAAGAATCAAATTCAGCAAAATAAACGGATAAGGATCAAATCCTTTGTTAACCAAAATATAAACATTTGAACTGATCCAAATGACAATAAAAAGCAAAAACGAAATTATAAAAGTCCAGCTTCCGCCAAAATCTGCCACTTTATCGGCTATTTTTTGACCAAAACTTCTAGTTTCTTCTTCATCTTCAACAATATTTACAATTGATTTATCTTCTTTTAAAGAAGTAATAACACTTTTTTCAAGATCAGATAATGTACCAATTTCTGTAGATAAATAATTTGAAACATATTTCTGGCGGTAGTCATTTAATTCTTTAACAGCAATAAAATCAGCATCACAAAAAGAAGGATGATCCTGAATAATAAGTCCTAAAATAGGATCATGGATAGATTTTCCTGAAACTTTTTCGTTTGCAGGAAAAGACAGGTTAGAAATAGCGCTCTTAAAAGTCTGATTATTTTTCATTTTTAATATATTTGACTGGCTAAATTACACATTTAACTTCTTAAGAATCATATAAATTATTGCCTTTCAAAAATCTTTTATTTATCACAAATAGAATTCTTAAAACAAAATTTCTTTAGTTAATTCGTGCCTTTATTTACAAAAAACGCCTTACTTTTAACGTTTCAAAATTATTCATCCAATTTTTATAATTGTGTCAAAAAATACCATCATAGAGAATATAAAAGCTTTAAAAAGCCATTTAAATATAAATTACGGAATCAAAACTAAAACTGAAGATTTTACCGAAAAGCTTTTTTATACTCTTTTTGATTCAAATGCGCCTTTAGACGAAAGTATAGACGAACTCGAAATACGTTTTAAGGAAATAGCTGTTCTGGCCTGTAAAAAGCCTCAAAATATGTGCGAATCTATCTGGGATCGTTTCCTGGAAAAATTGCCTGGTGTTCTGGAAAAACTAAATCAGGATGCAGAATATATCTTAGAAAATGATCCGGCATCAAATAGTATTGATGAAGTTTATTTAGGCTATCCCGGTTTTTATGCCATTGCGATTTACAGATTAAGCCATGAATTATATCAGCTTGATTTGTTATTGTTTTCGAGATTAATGAGCGAATATGCACACCGTATTACCGGAACCGATATTCATGCCGGTGCACAAATTGCTTCGCCATTTTTTATTGATCACGCAACAGGAATTGTTATTGGAGAAACTACCGTGATTGAAAAAAACGTAAAAATTTATCAGGGAGTTACACTTGGTGCATTGAGCGTAAGCAAGGAAATGAAAAATGCAAAACGTCATCCAACCGTAGAAAAAAATGTTTGCATTTATGCCAACGCTACTATTTTGGGTGGTCAGACTACAATTGGCAAAAACAGCATTATTGGCGGAAATGCATGGGTAACAAAATCTATTCCTGCAGGTTCTATTGTCATGAATACCACTACAACTGAAGTTAAAATAAAAGAAATAAAATAATGGGTCCACAGAAATTGCTAAACCTAATTGGAAATACTCCATTGATGGAAACTGTCAATTTGGTTAAAAATAAAAACGTAAAACTTTTACTGAAATTAGAAGGAAATAATCCGGGCGGAAGCGTAAAAGACAGAGCAGCTTACAATATGATTGCATCGGCTCTTGAAAGAGGTGACATTAAAAAAGGAGATAAACTAATTGAAGCTACAAGCGGAAATACCGGAATTGCTCTTGCAATGATTGCGCAATTGTTTCAAATTGAAATAGAACTGGTTTTACCCGAAGATTCTACAAAAGAACGTACTCAAACTATGCGTGCTTATGGCGCTACAGTAATTTTAACGCCTGCCAGCGAAGGAATTATTGGTTCGCGTGATTATGCTGATAAAAAAGTCGCTCAAGGTGGTTATTTGATGCTAAATCAGTTTGCAAATGATGATAACTGGAAAGCGCATTACAAAACTACAGGTCCGGAAATCTGGGATGATACTGACGGAACTGTAACGCATTTTGTTTCGGCAATGGGAACAACGGGAACTATCATTGGAACTTCGACTTATTTAAAAGAAAAAAATCCTGCCATTCAAATCATTGGTGCGCAGCCAAGCGACGGATCTCAAATTCCGGGAATCCGCAAATGGCCAAAAGAATATTTACCGAAAATTTTTGATGCTTCAAAAGTAGATACTGTTGTTGATGTAAGCGAAGAAGAAGCCAGAGAAATGACAAAAAGATTAGCTCTTGAAGAAGGCGTTTTCGCCGGAATGAGCAGCGGGGGTTCTGTTGCAGTTGCCCTAAAAATCGCCGAACAATTAGAATCAGGAGTTATTGTTGCCGTTATCTGCGACCGCGGCGACCGTTATTTATCTTCGGATTTATTTGATTGAGGAATTAGCCACTAAGTCGCTAAGGCACTAAGTTTCTAAGTTTCTTATTGAGCTAAAAAATCAGCAACTTAGAAACTCAAATTCTTACAACTTTAAAAAACCTGTGTTAATCTGCTCAATCCGTAAAATCTGTGGGCAAAAAAGACGAACTGCTGTGCGCCTCTACAAAAAACCTTTGAACCTTTGCTACTATGAACCTCTCAACCTTAAAGAAATGAACTACAGAAAACTAGGAAAAACAAACTTCAATATATCAGAAATCTCACTTGGTACCTGGCAAGTTGGAGGAAAATGGGGATCTGCGTTTGATAATAAAACAGCAGATGAACTTTTGAATACTGCAATTGATAACGGCGTTAATTTTATTGATACTGCCGATGTTTACGAAAATGGATTGAGCGAAACTGCCGTTGGGCGTGTCGTTCGTTCAAGATCTGAGCGTATATATGTGGCTACAAAATGTGGGCGACAAATTAATCCGCATGTAAATGAAGGTTATCAGCCAAAAGTGCTTCAGAAATATGTTGAAGACAGTTTAAAAAGAATGGGATTAGAAACACTGGACCTCATTCAGCTACACTGTCCTCCTACCGAAGTTTATTACCGACCTGAGATTTTCGAAATGTTTGATCGTTTAAAAGATCAGGGCAAGATTTTAAATCTTGGCGTAAGCGTCGAAAAAGTCGAAGAAGCTTTGAAAGCAATCGAATATTCGAATGTTACAACGGTTCAGATTATTTTTAATTTATTTCGTCAGCGTCCGTCGCAATTGTTTTTCTCAGAAGCCAGAAAAAAAGATATCGGAATAATTGCCAGAGTTCCCTTAGCAAGCGGACTTTTAACGGGTAAATTTGATGCAAAAACAACTTTTGAAGCAGATGATCATCGTAATTTTAATAGAAACGGAGAAGCCTTTGATAAAGGTGAAACTTTTTCGGGAATCGATTATAATTTAGGTTTGAAAGCTGTTGAAGAATTAAAAGCCTTATTTCCTGAAGCTGAAAATCTGGCTCCATACGCTTTACAATGGATTTTAAGTTTTGAAGATATTAGCTGTATTATTCCGGGAGCCTCAAAAACAAGTCATGTTTTGTCTAATTTATCAGTTTATGATCAGCCAAAATTAACTCCTGAAAAAATTTCGGCTATGAACGCTATTTATGAGGAATACATAAAACCTTCTGTTCACCACTTATGGTAGTTTTTTAAGGTTCTGAGATCCTAAGATACTAAGGAACTAAGTTTTTTTAGAACTTTGCTAGTAATCTTAGTACCTTAGCATCTCAGAATCTTAGTATCTTCCAAAAAAATGCTTACAAAATCAAATTTTAAAGAATGGTTTAACCGATATAAATATGCTGAATTAGCGAGTACAAGTGCTGCACTTTTAACATCACTTTTCAGTAAAATTTATAGCGGATTAACAACTGCATATTTGATTACGTTTGCAGAATATTTTGCTTTTTATGGTGTAATTATCTTTACTTCATACAGGAAATTAGCGAGGCAAAATAAGATTTTAGAAAAAACTACAACATTGAAAGATGTTATATCTCTTATAAAAAACCTGGCGTTAGAATTTGGATATCCTGCCTTTTTGGACTTTTTGGTAGTTCGCCCATTTTGCATGTATTGGATGCCGATTTTATGCGGAAATTATTTCTTCGGAATTATTCTTGGAAAAATTACAGCCGATTCTTGTTTTTATTTCTTCACAATTATCAACTATGAAATTATAAAAAGGAGGAAAAACTAAATTTCAAATACAATTTTAAATTCTGCTCCCCTGTTTTTACCTTCACTGGCAGCGGTTAATTCACCTTTGTTTCTTTCGATTATTTTTTTGCATAAATACAAACCAATTCCGGTTGAAGTTTCTTTTGCAGTTCCTAATCGGCTCATTTTGGTAAATTTCTTAAACAATTCATTAATTTGATTTTTATCAAAACCAATTCCGTTATCAGTAACAGTAATGATCAACTGGTCATTTTCAATGTACATTCTTACTTTAATTTCACTATCAAAATAAGAAAACTTAATAGCATTACTTATTAAGTTAACCAAAACCTGAATCAATAAACCTTCATCAATTCTAAGTTTAGCTTCTTCCAATTCTACACTTAGGCTTAATTTTATATTTTTATCCAATAAACGCTGCTCAACCTGTTCATTAATAAAGGGCAAAATATTCGGGAAAATAATCGTTTTCAATTCCTGATTCAGTCTTACAACCTGATCTTGTTCATTTAACAACTTAATAAAGTTTTCAATATATCTAAATTGCAAATCAGTCGATTCGCAAATTAAAGCAGCCATATCTTTTACAGATTGTGATGGATTTTCCTCAATAATTAATTTTGCCAGACCTTGCGGATTTCCTGCAAAGTTTTTCAAATCATGCGAAAGCATATAAATCAGATCCTGTTTTTCGTTGATAAAACTTTCGGCTTCATAAATAGATTCCTGAATATTACACATTAACAATCCCGCTTCATCAGAATATCCGGTTGGTAAAACAGATAATCTTCGATTGTTTCTGTAATCGTTCAAAGATTTTGATGCAATTGCTATAGGTTTTATCAATTGATTCAAAATCAACAATGTTATTAAAGTAGCCAACAAAGTCATTATCAAAGAAAAAACTAAAATAGAAGTTGGAGAGATAGCACTATTATAATAAAGGACAAAAAACAAAATTCCGATTAGAGGAATATGTATACCAATAAACGCAACAAATAAAAATTTGAAGGCATAACTCTTTTTTAAAAAGCTAATTTGTGAAAGCTTGTGGTACAACTTCATAAAAAAACAATACAAATAGGTTAAAAATGCAGCATTTGGGGATTGTTGCAAAGGCAAAGTTACCTTTTAAACGTTATTAAACTCAATAAATTGATAAAATTGGTAAAATATTTTGAAAATTAAATTTGTAAAAGTTTACAAACCCTTATTTTTGCGCTATGGGAAGAAAAAATACAGACAAAGTTGTCTTTCATCAAATTCCGGTTCTTGATGCCGGAGCAAAAGGAGTTTCAGTTGCGAAAGCTCCTGACGGAAAAGTAATCTTTATTCCGAATGTCGTGCCGGGAGATGTGGTTGACGTACAAACTTTCAAAAAAAGAAAGGCTTATTACGAAGGTAAAGCCGTAAAATTTCATGAGTTATCAGAACATCGCATTGAACCTATTTGCGATCATTTTGGAGTTTGTGGAGGTTGTAAATGGCAAAACATGAAATACAGCCAACAGCTGTATTACAAACAAAATGAAGTAAAAAATCACTTACAACGTATTGGAAAAGTTGAACTTCCTGAATTTGAAACTATTTTAGGTTCAGAAAAACAGTTTTTCTACAGAAATAAAATGGAATTTTCATTTTCTAACGCCCGTTGGTTAACCGAAAAAGAAATTGGAAGTACTGAAGATTTAGGAAACAGAAACGCACTGGGATTTCATATTCCGAAAATGTGGGATAAAATCCTTGATATCCAAAAATGTTATTTGCAGGAAGATCCTTCAAATGCGATCAGAAACGAAATTCGAGATTTTGCCAACGAACATAATCTGGCATTTTTTAACCCAAGAGAACAATCAGGTTTATTAAGAACTTTTATGATTCGTACTGCTTCAACGGGAGAAATCATGGTTTTAATTCAGTTCTTTGAAAATGACAAGAAAAATCGTGAACTTATTCTGGATCATTTATACGAGAAATTTCCGCAAATTACTTCATTGCAATATGTCGTAAATTCGAAGCAAAATGATACTATTTACGATCAGGATATAAAATTGTACAAAGGAAGAGATTATATTCTGGAAGAAATGGAAGGTTTGAAATTTAGCATCAATGCTAAATCATTTTACCAAACCAATTCTGATCAGGCATATGAATTGTACAAAATAACACGCGATTTTGCCGGACTTACAGGCGACGAAACTGTTTATGATTTATATACAGGAACAGGAACTATTGCTCAGTTCGTTTCTAAAAAAGCAAAAAAAGTAATTGGCGTAGAAAGTGTTCCGGAAGCAATCTTGGATGCTAAAGCAAATGCAGAACGCAATAATATTACAAATTGCGAGTTTTTTGTTGGTGACATGAAAGTAGTTTTCAATGAAGCTTTTATCGCACAGCATGGAAAACCTGACGTTATTATTACAGATCCGCCAAGAGATGGAATGCACAAAGACGTTATTGATCAAATCTTAAAAATTGCTCCTAAAAAAGTAGTTTACGTAAGCTGTAACTCGGCTACACAAGCACGCGATTTAGCTCTAATGGATGAAAAATACAAAGTAACCCGTGTTCGTCCGGTTGATATGTTCCCGCAAACGCATCATGTTGAAAATGTTGTACTTTTAGAACTTCGATAACTAAATTATAAATGAAAAAAATAATCTCATTTTTATTACTCTTTGCTTTTGGATTATCAAGTTGCGAGAAGGATGACATTTGTGACGCAAATACACCAACTACTCCCCGATTGATAATTTCGTTTTACGATATTAATAATCCAACTGTAAAGAAAAAAGTAACAAGATTAAAAGTAATTGGCGACGGACAAACGGAAGGAATCGTTTTCAACAAAAGTGCCCTTGATGACGAAAAGTACATTACCAGCGGTGATTCTATTGGTATTCCATTAAAAACAGATGAAGATACAGTCACTTATAGTTTTATTTTAAATTCAGATAATACAAATGCAGATTTGGTTAATACTGATAAATTAAAATTTAATTATACCAGGCAAAATGTGTATGTATCAAGAGCTTGTGGTTTTAAAACTATTTTTAAACTGGATACTCAAACACCTTACGAACAAACAGATCCTACCAGTGATGGTTTATGGATGCAAAATATCGCCCCAATAAATCTTAACATTGAATACGAAGATGAAACACACATTAAAGTATACTTTTAGTATTTGCTTATTGCTTTCAATGTTTTTGGTCAACGCCCAAGATTCTACAGCAACAAAAAAAATCGTTCAGGAAAAATCAAAAGCTGCAACAAAACCAGTAATTCAGGAAGCAAAAACTGATACTGTTGTTCCTCCAAAAACAAATCGTTATGGTTTGCGCGTGGGTGTCGATTTGTATAAACTAACCCGTGGTTTATATGATAAAGATTATAAAGGAATTGAAATTGTAGGTGATTTTCGTTTAACGAAAAAATACTACATAGCGGCAGAACTTGGTTTTGAAGATAAAACTACAGACGACGACAGATTAAATTCTACCGCAACAGGGACATATATTAAAGGTGGTTTTGATTATAACCTATACCAAAACTGGCTTGATATGGAAAACATCATAAGCATAGGTTTACGTGGTGGTTTTAGTACCTTTAGCCAGCAATTGAACAGTTATAAAATATATAACGCAAATCCTTATTGGGGTCAAGAACCTGCAATTGCTGCGGGACAAAAATTTGATGGCCTAACAGCAGGATGGCTTGAAGTTACAGCAGGTTTAAAAGCAAAAGTTTTTAATAATGTATTCGTAGGTTTCTCTGTTCAGTTAAAGCTTTTGGTAGCCAATAAAACACCTGATGGCTTTGATAATCTTTATATTCCAGGTTTCAACAGGACATATGATGGTAATTTCGGAATTGGATTTAACTATACTGTTTCTTACTTTATTCCGCTTTATAAGAAAAAAGTAATTATACCTGAAATTCAAAAAAGCAGTCCAAAGAAATAATTTTTACAAATAAATAAAAGCCACTAATTCACGAATTGATTATTTAATTCGTGAATTAGTGGCTTTTAAATTTTATATTTTTTAATTAAGACAATTGAAATTCAACTGCGGCTTTTGAATGAATCAGAGTTGTATCAAAAACAGGAACATCAACATCTTCAGGTAAAATCACTAGCGGAATTTCGGTACATCCTAAAATAATACCCTCAGCTCCTCTTTTTATTAATTCGCTTGCAATTTCCAGATAACGTTTTTTGGTTTCGGGAGTTACAAGTCCTTTTCCTAATTCTTCAAAAATGGTGGTGTGAATAAAATCTTTATCATTTTCACTTTCCGGAATAATAGCTTCAATTCCCTGAGCGATAAGTTTATCTTTAAAAAATCCAGTTCCATTGTAAATTTGGTTCCCAATAAACCCACTTTTTTAAGATTTTGCTTCTGAATTTCTTTCGCTGTTTCTGTAGCAATATGAATTATTGGTAAATCAATAGCTTCTTCAAGTTTATCAGCAATTAAATGCATGGTATTAGCACATAAAATAATGGCTTCTGCTCCACCTGCTTTTAAAAACTGGCTGCCTTTTAAAAGCATCTTAAAAGTCGAATCCCAATCGTTGTTTTCGTTATTCTTTTTTATATCAGCATAATTGAAAGAATAAAGTAAACATTCTGAGAAGTTTAAATCTCCCATTTTCTCATTTATTCCCTGATTTATAAGTTTGTAGTAATCTGCTGTAGAAACCCAGCTAATTCCACCTATAAGTCCAATTATCTTCATAAATAACTATCTTTTAAATATTACTTAATTATTTTTAACGCAGAGAACGCAAAGGTTTTTCGCAGAGTTCACTAAGATTTAAGTTGTATATACACAATTTAAGTTCGCAAAGCATTGTGTAAATATTTTTTCACGCAGATTTTAAAAAGATTTAAGCAAATGCACGCAGATAATTATCTAAATTTTAATCTGCAAAATCTGCGTGAAAAAAAATCTTTATAATCCTTTGTGGCTAACTAAATTAACCTATTTCTCTAATTCCTTTTATAAAAATCCATTTCATAAACAGCTTTTCACCGTCTTTTGTTTTTACCGCCTGAAATTTAGGCGAAATCAAAGTCGCCACAATAAAAGCCGTCATCGGAATCCAAAGTCCGGTTAATTGTGTATACGTTGCGACCAAAAAGCGACCTAAAATAAATAAAATCGCGAAACATCCTAATTGATATAAAAAAGCTCTTACTTGTAGTTTTGACATTTTTTTGTTTTTAAAGGTTCAAAGTTACAGAGGTGCAAAGGTGCAAAGAAAAACCTTTGTCGCTTTGAATCTCTGTCTCTTTGTACCTAATTTATTCAGAAACCTGAAACTTCGTTCTCTTACTTCCTTCGTACATTTCGTATTTTACCAAACGGGCTTCAAGACTTGCGTTGAAAAGTTTAATTTTTCTTGAAGGTTTTAATCCCACAAATTTTAGTGCTTCAAGATTTGCCGTGATAAACCAGGCATTTGTTCCCGGGTAACTTTTCTTTAAAGTATCACCAATATTTTTGTAGAATTCTTCCATATGAATATCCAGACGCTCATCATAAGGCGGATTGAAAACCATGTGCAATTTTCCTTCAACAGCTTTTTCAGTATCAAAAAAGTTATCTTCAGAAATAGTAACGTAATCGTCAAGATTGGCATTTTTGATATTGTCTTTGGCTTTGTTAACAGCACTTGGAGCTTTATCAAAACCTTTAATAGTATAATGAAACTCTTTTGTTTTTTTCATTAAACTGTTTACAATCTGATCGAATAAATCATTATCCCAGTCTTTCCATTTTTCAAAAGCAAATTCTTTTCTATTGATATTTGCCGGAATATTACAAGCGATCATAGCTGCTTCTGCAAGAAAAGTTCCAGATCCGCACATTGGGTCTAAGAAGTGACTTTGTCCTTCCCAACCTGATAACAACAAAATTCCTGCTGCCAAAACTTCATTGATTGGCGCAATATTCGTAGCCGTTCTGTAACCACGCTGATGCAATGAATTCCCTGAAGTATCCAAAGCCACCGAAACCTGATCTTTATCGATATGAACGTTGATTCTTAAATCAGGAAAAGCTTTATCAATACTTGGGCGTTGTCCCGTTCTTTCTCTAAACTGATCCACAATTGCATCTTTACATTTTTGAGAAACGAATTCTGAGTGATTAAAATATGTTGAATGCACTGTAGCATCAATAACAAAAGTTTGGTTGGCGTTTAATAGCTTAGACCAGTTTACACCCGAAATTCCTTTATATAAAGCCTGTTCGTTATTAGCTCTAAATGAGTAAATTGGTTTTAAAACTTTAAGTGCTGTTCTTAGCGATAAATTGGCTTTGTACATAAAACCTTTATCACCTTTAAAACTCACCATCCTTACCCCTTTCTCGACATCCTGCGCACCAAGATCACGCAATTCTTTTTCTAATATTTCCTCAAAACCAAAAAAACATTTGGCTATCATTCTAAAATTTTCTTCCATCTTTATTTTTGTTTAAAAAAAACTCCGATCGCATACACACATCTGATTATTCAGGTATCGTCACGAAATAGTTATTTTTCGGCAAAAATACACTAAATTTGCCGGACTTTGAATTAATTGAAATAGAATAAATGTCTGAAGCACCAAACTCATCAACACCAAATCAGGAGCGTAACACAGAAAACTGGTTTACATCATGGTTTGATACTCCGTATTATCACATTCTTTATAAAGACCGAAATTACAGAGAAGCGCAGATTTTTATGGATAATCTTACGCATTATTTAAACCTGCCCGAAAAAGCAAAAGTTCTTGATTTAGCTTGCGGAAAAGGGCGCCATTCTATTTATTTAAATCAACTTGGTTTTAATGTTTTAGGAGCAGATTTATCTGAAAACAGTATTGCCGAAGCCAATAAAAACAGCAACGAAACCCTGCATTTTAAAGTGCATGATATGCGCGAACCTTTTGAAGAAAAATTCGACGCAATTTTTAATCTGTTTACCAGTTTTGGTTATTTCGAAAGTGACGATGACAATCTAACGACCTTAAAAGCCATTAAGGAAAGTTTATCAGAATATGGCTTTGCCGTAATTGATTTCATGAATGTTAATCAGGTAATTGAAACCCTGGTACCAGAAGAAACTAAAACTGTTGAAGACATCGATTTTAAAATAAAAAGATATGTTCAGGACGGTCATATTTTTAAGGAAATAGATTTTGAAGATCAAGGCAGAAAATACCATTTTACCGAAAAAGTAAAAGCTTTAACCCTAAAAGATTTTGAAGAATTAATGGCCGAAGCCGGAATTTTTCTATTGGATATTTTTGGAGACTACAAACTCAAAAAATTCCACAAAACCGAAAGCGAACGATTAATCATGATTTTTAAATAAATTGGTGAATCGTTTAATTGTTTAACCGTTTAATCGCTAAGCAAAAAAACAATTAACCGATTAAACGAATCAACGATTAAACAATAAAGATGAACTATTTATTACCCTTATTTTCTGTACTTCTGGGCTATGCTGTGGCTTTGTTTTTAAAACCAAAAAACAAAACCAATCTAAAACTATTATTGGCATTTAGTGGTTCTTTTTTATTATCGTTAACCGTAATGCATTTATTGCCTGAAGTTTACGAATCTCACAATCACAATATTGGTTTATTTATTATGATTGGGATTTTATTTCAGATCATTCTGGAGTTTTTCTCAAAAGGTGCCGAACACGGACACGTTCACGGGCATGCACAAATGTCTCAAATTCCGTGGTTATTATTTATTAGTTTGTGCATTCATGCTTTTCTTGAAGGTTTTCCGGTAAGCCATCATCATGGTTTAGCGGTTGGAATTGCGATTCATCATTTGCCAATTGCCGTGATTTTAACCACGTTTTTCATCAACGCAAGTTTAAACAAAAAAGCCATTTTTGCTTTTATGCTTACTTTCGCCATTATGACGCCGCTTGGTACAATTGCTTCAGAATATTTACCCGTTTTAAATCACTATTATACTGAAATTACAGCCATTGTAATTGGTATTTTATTTCATATTTCATCGACTATTATTTTTGAAAGCAGCGAAGGACATAAATTCAATATCGCCAAAGTCTCCATGATCGTTCTCGGAATTTTATTGGCATTTCTATTATAATAAGGGCGTGACCAAATTCACAAAAGGCGCTATTTAACAAGCCGCTTATGAGCGCCTTTTGCAAATTCGGTCGGGCTATCCGCTCCGCCGCGGCGGATTGCTCCTATCCCTCACGCAACAAAACAAAAGAACATCCAGTGCATCCATTTTCATAATTCAATTATCTAATTGACTAATTTTCTAATTTATCTAATTAGTTTCCAGTTCTCTTTTTCTCCTCTTGATTTCCAAAAGCTCTCTCCTTCACATTTATCTTTTTGTTTCCAAAATTATAAACCACAGACAAACGTACAAATCGATTGCTCTCTTTTTGGTCATAAACTTGTTTTACACCATTAACAACAGAAGTAAAATCTTTTAAGTAAGACGTATTAAAAATATCATTTGCTAAAAATGCAATCTGCATCGTTTTATTAAACAAATCCTGTTTAAAACCAATATCAAAACTTGATGTATATCCCACTTCATACAAACCACTTTTAAAAGGTGTGCTGTACGCAAAGTCAATTTGCAGCTTTGTAGTTTTCCCTAATATAAAAGTATTATTTGTCGAAAAATCAATTTGTAAACTATTTGATGGCGTTGCATCGATATCTTTAATAAATTCAGTTTTTGCCCCTAAAAAGTATAATGAATTTTCGCTTGACCACCAATCTGCAAAAGTTGCCGAATAACTCTCTCCAATTCCGTAGCTCAAATTTTTAAAATAATTCTCACGTGTTACAATTTGTGTATTTGTTTCAGGATTTGAAGTAAATAAAACACCGTAACCATTTGTAACAGAATTAATAAAAACACTTGTTCTCAGGATTTCTTTATAAGAATGTGCAAACTCAAAATTATCACTAAAAGAAGGTTTCAAAAACGGATTTCCTTCAGAATAACTATTACTACTAATGTAAATTCTAAACGGATTTAGTAAATCAAAACGAGGTCTGTTGATTCTTTTTCCATAATTTAAACTGAATGTATTATTTTCATTTTTCTTGTAAGAAGCATAAAATGTTGGAAACAACTTCAAATAATTGTTTTCTGTCGTTTGATTCATCGTTTCAGAAAACCCATTTGTCTGTGTATTTTCCAATCTTAATCCTAATTGAAAATTCCATCTTTCATTCAGTTTTTTATCTGCATTTATATAAATCGCCTGATTATTTTCGGTGTATTTAAATCGGTTTGATTGGTTTAGATCTAGTTCAGGGTTTCCCGAAATTGTATTGTAATAAAGTACATCGCTAATGCTATTTGTAAAACTCATTTTTGCGCCGTAAGACAAATTGATCGCCTGAAACGGATGCTCCATATCAGCCTTAAAACTGCAATTGTCAATATCCTGATTCGAAATATTTCTTCCCGCCTGATTTACATCTGTAAATATCATATCTGGCGTATAATTATTAGCTATAAAATTTCTGTCGAATTTTGAATCGTAATTAAAATAATCCACATCAAAAGATAGTTTTCTTTTTAAAGAATCCAGTTTAGTGATCAAATGTGCGTTATAAGTTTGATTTCCTGATCCTCTATCGGTATTACTTTTATTCAACGTAATTTTGTCCAATTGATTTTGAGTATTGTAGTTATGAATCGAAATATCCGATTTAAAATCAGGATTGTTTCTGTCATTCAAATATTGAAAACCAATCGTAGTACGCTCAGAAAGGTCATAATCTAAAGCCAATTTTCCGGAAAGGTTTTCCGTTTTTACCTTCGTTACACTTTTCATATGCGAAAGTCCGTCAGGAAAATATATCTTTAAATCGTCAGTAGCATTTATATAACCCGTTTTTGCATTTACGCTGGCAGAAAATCTAAACTTGTTTTTATTGTAAAAGAAATTATCTCTTAAAGTAGAAACACCAAATTTGTTTTGATCGTAAGAAACTGTCGTCGTATTTTTCCAGGAATCACGAACTCCTTTTTTCATAATAATATTAATCAGTCCGCCAGTTCCTTCAGCGTCATATTTTGCCGGCGGATTGCTGATAATTTCAATATTCTTAATATCACTTGCCGATATCGATTTTAAAAAACTATTCAGTTCTTCGCCTGTTAGTTCAATAATTCTTCCGTCAATCATAACTCGCGAAGTTCCTTTTCCTAATATATTGATCGTGTTATTCTGCACCACAACGCCAGGCGCGGTGTTAATAGCACTTAACGCATCTCCTCCAACATTAGTAACATTATTTTCAAGATTGTAAACCAAACGATCTGTTTTCTGTTCGACTGTTTTCTTTTTGGATTGAACGACAACTTCGACTAAATTGTTTGTATTTTCTTTTAGGATGATGGTTCCCAAATCAATATCCTTTTCTATTGAAATTTCTTTTTCGTATTCTTCAAATCCCAAAAGACTAATATTTATTTTATAAGAACCATTTTTAAGATTGAATTCAAAAGTTCCATCTTGTTTGGTTGTCGTTCCGTCAATAATTTTCCCTTCTAAATTTGATATTGAAACATCAGCCCATTCTAAGGAAGCTATTTCGTTTGTTATTTTTCCTTTTAATTTTAATGTTGATTGTGCTATACAAAATAAAGGCAATAATAAAAAGATAAGGAGGTTTGGTTTTTTCATGATTTCTAATTTTTAAACTTGTTTCGATTAATTTGAAGCAAAGTTGCCTTAGAAATTTTCCGGAATCGACCGACAAAAAAAAGTCGAACCATTTTCTATTGAAGAATTTGGTTCGACTTTATTGCGTGTGACGTACGACTTTTTACAAAACCTTTATTATGAAGCGTTTCGGTAAGCTGTCGGCGTTAAATTCGTGTATTTTTTAAAAGAAGTATTAAACGAAGATTTGGAGTTAAAACCTACTTCATATAAAATTTCTAAAACCGTAAGCTGATTTTTAGACTGATCTTTCAAAATATTCATTGCTTTTTGAATGCGATATTCATTCACAAAGTCAAAAAAGTGCTGATCCATTTTATGATTAATCAAAACCGATAAATCCCGAACCGGAATATCAATTTGATTGGCCAATTCCTGAATCGTAAGCGACGGATCAAGAAAAGGTTCTTTCTCCGCCATATATTGTTTCAAAGTCGAAATTTGACCCGTAATCAAATCATCCTGAACATTTGTTGAAACAGATTTATCATCAACTTCCGGCAGAATCTCTTTTGTTAGTTTTAGTTTAGAATTAACTCCTCTAAAAAGTTCTGGATGATTGAGCGCTTTCATTATAAACCAACAGGTTATAAACAAAGCGATACTTCCTACAAGTACATTTGCCCAAACAAATATTTCCCTAAATCCGCTGTAACGCAATACATTTTTTAATGCCACAATTGAATGTGCAGTAAGAAACACACAAGTAATCTGAAAAAGCCATTTATAAGTTGCTGCACTCGGATTTGCATAATTTTCTAAATAGATATCACGATATTTTTTTAAAATCAAAAATACGCTGACAATGTAAAATATATATTGAAATTCAATTAAAATCTGGATAAAATAAATCTCAGGCAATTGATTAAACCTTGAAAGAAAAGTATCTTTATCTGTGTCAAGGTTTAAATAAATTCCAGGAATAAAAACTAAATTGACAACTATAAAGGGCAGTAAATGCACTAAATGTTTCCATTGTAATCTAAAATCAGAATAACAAACCGCCAGTACAAAAAGATAAAACAAAGGCATTCCGAATAAACATGCAGTTGACCTGAAAATCTCCCAATTTAATTGAGTTCTCGTTACAGTAGTAATAAAAAATCCACTGAGATCGACAGCCGAGAAAATAAAGAACCAGGCAAATAATCTGTTCGCCAATTTATTTTC
Source organism: Flavobacterium sp. AC274 (assembly GCF_979258275.1). Taxonomy (NCBI): domain Bacteria; kingdom Pseudomonadati; phylum Bacteroidota; class Flavobacteriia; order Flavobacteriales; family Flavobacteriaceae; genus Flavobacterium; species Flavobacterium sp. AC274. Next base: position 4,324,292 of record NZ_OZ409852.1, read on the forward strand.
GGTTTTAACCGTTAATAAAAAAAAGGCCAGCAGTAAAGAAACAAAAACAGAGATCTTACCAATCCCTTGCAGAAAATCTAATTTATCCATTCTCTTTTATTAATTAACAAATATAATATTTTAGTTCTTTTAACAAGATTCTAAAACTAGTTTCCTCAAAAGAAAAGTCAACAAAAAAAGATTAAAAATCTTTATGAGTTTGGCTTGTACTTTTTCCTGATTTGGAATAAAAAAGTTTAATTTTGGAGGATAACTATTTCGACAAAAAATGACGTTTATAAAAACCACAGAACAAGCATCAAAATACGAACATTTAGAAAAAATGTCGGTTCATGAATTGCTTATTAATATTAATAATGAAGACAAAACCGTTCCAAATGCGGTTGAAAAAGCAATTCCTCAAATCGAAGCTTTAGTGGCTCAAGTTGTTGCTAAATTAAAATTAGGAGGAAGAATTTTTTACATCGGAGCTGGAACTTCAGGGCGTTTAGGCGTTGTTGATGCTTCAGAATGTCCGCCAACTTTTGGTGTTCCGTTTGATTTGGTAAACGGAATTATTGCCGGTGGCGACACCGCAATTCGTCGTGCTGTAGAAAATGCCGAAGACAATGCAACTCAAGCCTGGATTGATTTACAGGCTAATAATATTGGCGCAAATGACGTCGTTATCGGGATCGCTGCTTCTGGAACAACGCCTTATGTTATTGGTGGTTTAGAAACTTGCAATCAAAATAATATCCTTACGGGATGTATTACCAATAATGCGGGAAGTCCGCTGGCTTTAACGGCTCAGTTTCCTGTTGAAGTTGTGGTTGGTCCTGAATTCGTTACCGGAAGTTCGAGAATGAAAGCCGGAACTGCTCAGAAATTGGTTCTAAATATGATTTCGACTGCAGCCATGATTCAGCTTGGAAAAGTAAAAGGAAATAAAATGGTCGATATGCAATTGAGTAACATCAAATTGGTAGATCGTGGCGTAAAAATGATTATGGGAGAAATTCCGGTTTCATATGAAGAAGGTTCTAAATTATTGAAAAAATATGGCAGTGTTAGGAATGCTGTTGATAATTATAATAAGTAAAAAGGTTTTATCTAGAATGTTTGCTTAACTGCATGATTTTTACCGCAAAGTTCGCAATCCCGATAGCAATCGGGATTCGCAGAGATCACAAAGCTTTGAGTTAAAAAAAGTTTTTTAAGATCGCAAAGTTGATGTCGATCTTTGTCAAAGTTTAGAACTTTGACAAAGATTTCGCAAAGTAAAACCTGAAACTAAAAAAACCTGAAACCTGAAACTTTTCAAAACAAAAATTAAAAAATGGCAACAAATAAAGAATTACTGGGAAAAGGAATTAAATATCTATCAGGTTCATTGCCGCTATTATTTATTGGACCTTCCTTAATATATAATGCTTTTCAGAATCAGCATACAAACTGGCATTATCTGGTTTTAGGAATTGGAATTGTAGCTTGTTTAAGTGCTATGTTTTTGATTTTTTATGGATTGAAAATTATTATGAAGGGTTTGTTTAATGACTAATTTGTATCTTAAAAAAACATATGAATTGGAGAAGAATGAAAACCGAAAAAAAAGATGTTAATGATAATTACAATTTAGAAATTGAAAATTCATTAAAAAATATAAAAGAAGGTAAATTTTATACTGAAGATCAAGCCAAAGAAATTGCTAAAAAATGGGCAAGGAAATAATTTGGTGTATTTAGCAATCTAAAATAACATATAATACACCCTCAAAAACCTAAAAAACATTCATGGAAAGCCTAATTCACATTCAGAAAACATTCGAGAAAGTCGTTTATATCGACAAAAAAATAAACAATCGGGAGTTTGAAGATTGTGTATTTAAAAACTGTGATTTCTCAAACAGTAATTTTGGTTATAACACTTTTTTAGACTGTGAATTCATTGATTGTAATTTGTCTATGACAAGTTTATTCAGCACGAGTTTAAAGAATGTGACTTTCAAAAATTGTAAACTTCTTGGAATCGCTTTTAACGAATGTGATGATTTTTTGTTTCAGGTTTATTTTGAAGAATGTACTTTGGATTATGCTATTTTTTCGAATAAAAAAATGCCTAAAACCAAGTTTATAAATTGTTCGGTTAGAGAAGTAACTTTTATCGGTACCAATTTAACAAGTTCGGTTTTTGATAATTGCAATCTGGAAGGTGCTATTTTTAACGATACACAATTGGCTGCGGTGAATTTTAAAACTGCCTATAATTATAAAATAGATCCGGAATTTAATCCGATGAGGAAAGCGCAATTTTCGAATGATGGAATTGTGGGACTTTTAGACAAATATGATATTAAAATTGTTTGATTACGTTGAGTTATGTCGCCTCTACGAGGCTGAATCCTCTGGATATAAATAATTTTCTATAAATATTACACTCCTAAAGGAGTTTATTTTCAGTGGTTTGATTACAAAATTCTAATAAAGCGCCCCATTGGGGCAATATATTTATAGAAAACAATAAATCCATTGCTAGCAGCTCCATCGGAGCGAAATATTAATGTCTTTAAAACATAAATTCATGAAGGCTAATGAATCCTATTTAGAAAGTGTTAAAAAGCAATTTCTTTATTATAAAATGCTCGGCGAAAAATCCATCGACCAATTAGAACCGCAACAGCTTTTTGTTTCTGTAAATGAGGACACCAATAGTATTGCAACAATTATAAAACACATTTCCGGCAATATGTTATCGCGCTGGACAGACTTTCTAACATCAGATGGTGAAAAAAATGGCGCAATCGTGATGCTGAATTTGAAAATGATTTACAATCTAAAGAAGAAGTTCTCGATGTTTGGAACAAAGGCTGGGATTGTTTTCTTGATGCTTTAAACAGTTTAAACCCGGAACAGCTTTCAGATATTATTTATATTCGAAACGAAGGGCACACCGTTATTGAAGCCATAAATCGTCAATTGGCTCATTATCCGTATCATGTAGGGCAAATTGTTTTTTATGCAAAACAATTGAAAAATGGAGATTGGGATAGTTTATCTATTCCGAAAAATAAATCCGGAAATTACAATGCGGAAAAGTTTGCCAAAGAAAAAGAAATCAAGAACTTTACCGATGATGAATTGAAGAGATTGAAATAAGACCCTTCGACTTCTCTGAGGCGACACAAAGCATATCACTAGCCCTGATTGCAATGGAAATCCTTTTTGTTTTTTCTTTAAAAACAAAAAGATTGAAATGGAAAGCAGGAAATAGCTCCTAAAAAAACAACTTATATTTAAAATGAAAAAAATTATATTTCTTTTACCGTTAGTCACATTATTCTCCTGTTATAACGCAGAACACAATTGCAAAGATTTTAAAACCGGAAAATTCAAATTTGAGTTTGAAGTAAATGGTGTTAAAAAAACAACCGTTTTTGAACGTAAAGACAATATCGAGATCGAGACTTTTGAAGGGAAAACAGACACATCAACAATTCGCTGGGTAAGTGATTGCGAATATGTTTTGCAGAAAAAACACCCAAAAAACATGGCTGAGGAAAAAGCAATCAGCATGAAGATTTTAAATACTTCTAAAGATTCATATACTTTTGAATTTGGAATGGTGGGTTCTGAAGAAAAACAACGTGGGAAGGTTTATAAAATTGATTAAATAAACTACTAATTCTGCCACAAAGGCACAAAGACGCAAAGTTTATATCTTGGTGTTTTTGTGCCTTTTTTGTAAAATACAAATATTTTAATGTGTTTCTTTTACATTTCTATTTTAAATGTTAAATTACAACTCAAATCTTACACATGAAAAACACGATTTCACATAGAGTTGCCGACTTTTTAAAGGATTATCCGCCTTTTAATTTTATGCATCAAAAGGATCTTGAAAAATTATCTGAGCAAATTTCTATTGTTTACAAAGATAAAGACGCTGTTATTTTTGCAGAAAATGATAAAACGCACGATTCTTTTTATGTGGTTCATAAAGGGGCAATTGCACTTAAAAAAAGTTCTAAAAACAATGTTTTGGACATGTGTGATGAAGGTGATATTTTTGGATTGCGTCCGCTTTTGGCACAGGAAAATTATATTATGGAAGCCGTTGCTCATGAAGAAAGTATTCTTTATGCGATTCCAATTGCTGTTTTTAAGCCGTATGCACTGGAAAACAGAAATGTTGGTAATTTCCTGATTGAAAGTTACGCTTCAAATACTCGCAATCCTTATTCGGATATTCATAAAGATAAATTATACGGCGACGATTTAGGAAACGACAATTTACATTCTACAAAAGATTCTTTCGATTTACAGCCTATAAAATATTCGAAGAAAATTGTGACTTGCAGTCCGTCGACAACAGCGAGAGATATTGCGAAAATCATGAATAAGAAAAAAGTTGGTGCAATTTTGATTGTTGATGAAATGCTTCCGATTGGTATTATTACCGATAAAGATTTGCGTAATAAGATTGTCACCGGTGATTATTCGATCCTGACTACAGCCGAAACGATTATGACAAAGCCTGTGGTTACGTATCCTAAAAAAATGACGGTTACAGAGGCGCAAATGGCAATGATGAAAAGCAACATCAACTATTTATGTCTTACAAAAGACGGAACTGTAAATACGAAAGCAGTTGGTATTTTATCCAAACATGATGTAATGGTGGCGTTGGGAAATAATCCTGCTGTTTTGATAAAAGCTTTAAAAAGAGCTAAAAAAGCAAAGGAAATTAAACCTATTCGTGCCAGAATTATGCAATTGCTTCAGGGATATTTAGATCAAAACATTCCGATGACATTGATTTCAAAAATCATAACCGAATTGAATGAAGCCTGTACAACGCGCGTTATTGAAATTTGTATCGAAAAAATGAGCAGTCCGCCACCAGTAAAATTTGCATGGCTGGCACTTGGAAGTCAAGGAAGAAGCGAACAAATGCTGCATACTGATCAGGATAATGCAATTGTATATGAAAATGTTTCGGAAGTTTTTAGGGATGAAACAAAAGTCTATTTTTTAAAATTTGCCGCTCTTGTTAATAAAGGTCTTTTTGATATTGGCTACGATTATTGCCCTGCAGAAATGATGGCATCGAATCCAAAATGGTGTATGAGTCTGGACGAATGGAAAACCCAGGTGCATCATTGGATTACGAATCCGGGAAAAAATGAGGTTTTACTCTCTTTTATTTTCTTTGATTATAGTGTTACTTATGGTGATACAGAGATTACTAATGAACTTTCTGAATTTATTTTTGAAAATGTAAAAGCAAACCCTATTTTTTATGTTCACTTAGTGAGCGGCGCTTTACAGAGTCCTTCGCCAACAGGCTTTTTCAGGCAATTTTTAGTAGAACAAGACGGTGCAAATAAAGATAATTTTGATATTAAAAGACGCGCTTTAATGCCGCTTACGGATGCAGCACGAGTTTTGATTTTATCACACTCTGTAAAATCTATCAGCAATACTGCCGAACGTTTTGAAAAATTGGCCGAACTGGAACCCAACAATAGAGAGCTGTATTTGTCCTGTTCTTATTCATTTAAAGCGTTATTAAAATTTAGAACGAAACAAGGGCTTTTACATAATGATTCGGGCCAATTTATAGCATTGGAATCTTTATCAAAAATGGAAAAAATAAAACTCAAAAGGACTTTTAAAACGATCAAGGAACTTCAGGAATTGATTAGTATTAGATTTAATGTTTCAAATGTGGTATAAATATGAGTTTATTTAATTTTTGGAAAAAAGAAGATAATTTATTTGATGAAAATATCAGTATTGAAGAAACGAGATTTGTTGTTTTAGATACAGAAACTACAGGCTTTGATTATGACAATGATAGAATACTATGCATTGGCGCCTTGGTTTTGCAAAATAATATGATATCGATTCAGGATAGTTTTGAAGTTTACATTCAACAAGATCATTACGACAAATCGACTGCTCAGATTCATGGTATTTTGAAAGATTTTGTCTTAAAACGTCCTAATGAATTAGAAGCTTTACAGCAATTTTTAGTTTTTTTAGGCGATTCAATTATTATCGCACATCACACTATTTTTGATGTTACAATGATTAATAAAGCACTGGAAAGAAATAATTTACCAGCTTTAACGAACAAAACTTTAGATACAGCACATTTGTATAAAAAGACTTTAATTAAATCGCATTTATTTGAAAGAAAGGATCATTATACCTTAGATGATCTTGCCGATAAATTTGATATTTCTAAAAAAGACAGGCATACCGCTTTAGGCGACGCTTATATTACTGCCATTGCGTTTTTGAAAATTGTAAAGAAATTAAAAGAGAAAAAAGAAATTAATTTAAATCAGATTTTCAAATAATTCACATTTTTTTATGAAGCTAAAATTTACATTTAGCATCAATTATTTACTATTTAATAATATATACCTTATTTTTATTAGCAAAAAGAAAAAACTAGCATAACATCTATATTGATTTTGAAAGATAGCTTTGTTAAAAAACAAAAAACAAACTATTATGAAATTTAACTTTTTAAAATCAGTAGCATTACTGGGCTTTACAGGGCTTTCTGTAATTAGCTGCCAAAATGATGATTCAAAAGACTCTTCTAACGATGTCAATGCAGATATTGATTTTACATCACATTCAAAAGTTCCAGCTTTTGTATATCCAATGACTGGCTTCGAAAATCTTAAAATCAGTACTTTAATCAGTACTACCGATGTTTTACCAGAATCGCCAGCTTTTATTTACGGTGCGCAGCCTGACGGTGCAGGATTAATGAAAAATCCAACCGGAGAAGGTTACATCATGATTACGAATCACGAAATTTTGCAATCGGTTTCACGAGTTTATTTTGATAAAACTTTTAAACCTGTAAAAGGAGATTATCTTGTTGACGGAATTGGCGGATTAACACGTTTGTGTTCTGCAACTTTGGTAACTCCTGAGGTTCATGGATTTGGCCCTATCTTTTTAACAGCTGGAGAAAGTGGTCAGGAAAGTATGGTTCACGGAATTAATCCTCTGGGATTGTCTACAGACAAAAGCAGAACCGACAGAGTTTTACCTGCTTTAGGAAAAGCGGCTATGGAAAATGCAGTTCCGTTAACAAAGGAAGCTTATCCGGGAAAAACGGTTATAATTATTGGCGAAGATCAATCTTATGCAACTTCTCACGCAAGTGCCGGTCAGTTAATTATGTATATGAGCAATACTGTTGGTGATCTATCTAACGGAAAATTGTATGCTTTAAAAAGAACAGACGGAAATCAGGTAGAAACTACAATGACTTTAAACAATTCATACCCAGTTTCATTTGTCGAAATTCCGGATGCTAAAAACTTAACCGGTGCTGTAATTAATACAACTGTAAATGCATTGGGTGCTATCCGTTTTTCAAGAGTCGAAGACGTTGATTACAGAAAAGGTAGTGCAAGCAATAATAGAGAGGTTTATTTTACGGCTACAGGTCAGGCAACTTCAAACGTTCCTGTTGAAGGCTACACAATGTGGGGAAGAGTTTATAAATTAAAAATGGATGCCAATGATCCTTTAAAAGGAACATTAGAGCTGGCTGTTGAAGGTGACAGTACTCCAGGAACGGGAATTATTAATCCTGATAATTTATGTGTTACAGAAAATTATGTTTACATTCAGGAAGATGGTGACAGCTATTATGCCGATGCCAAACACGATTCTTATATCTGGCAGTATAATATCGCTTCAAAACAAAATAAGCCTTGGTTAAACATGAACCATAAAAGAACTGATGCAGCGTGGAATACATTGTACAATCAAACGGGTGAAATGAGATTTGGAAGCTGGGAATTTGGTGCAATGCAGGATATCTCAGATATTATTGGTGTTCCGGATACTTTTACGGTAAATATTCATCCTCATACATGGCAGAGCGATGCATTTAAAAATGCAGATGGTTCAGGAATTAATACAAATAAAGAAGGCGGTCAGACTGTAATTATCAGAAACGTACAACGTTAATCTTTTTAATCTAAATAATTCAACCCTTATTTTAAAAATAAGGGTTGTTTTCTTTTATAGTAATATTATGAAATTGAAACATTTTATTCTTCTCTTTTTATCGCTTTGCTTGTTTTTTTCATGCAAAGAAAATAAGGTTTCACAAACCACCATTAAACAGGATATATTAGTTGATTTAAGCAAATTAAACAATGAAATTGAAAAATTTATAAATCTTGCAGATCATAATAAATCACAAAAAGAAATTCTGGAACAATTTAAAAAATCTCGTCTTGCTTATAAAAAAACAGAATGGGCGATTGAATATTTTATTCCTGAAACAGCCAGGTTTATGAATGGACCTGCATTGGACGAAATGGAACTTGAAGAAAACAGGTCGTTTGAACCCCATGGTTTTCAGGTAATAGAAGAATTGATCTATCCTGAATATGAAATTGAAAATAAAGAAAATCTAATCAGAGAACTCAATATTTTTAAATCGAATATTAAACAGTTACAAAGCACTTTTGAAGTTATAACAATTAGTAATAATTATGTTTTAGATGCGGTACAGCAAAACGTTTACAGAATCATTGCTTTAGGAATCACTGGTTTTGACAGTCCTATTTTACAATCTTCAATTCCTGAAACAAGTCAAAGCTTAATAGAGATTCCGGTTATATTTGAAAAAATAAACCCAAATAGTAAAATACTGGCAGATTTAAGAAAGCTAACACTTAAAGCCCAAAAGTATTGTGTTGACAATAATAACTTCAACGCTTTCAACAGGGCCTTTTTTATAACTGAGTATTTAAATCCAATTTCAAAGAAAATTAATTTTTTCAACAGCAGGAGAATATAAAAATTGTAACAAAGAATAGTCCCTTAAAACCTACTATTGCTACTTTATTTGATCAAGATGCTTTTGATGTAAACGGATTTGTTCTTTCAAAAGATTATAATTTTACGGCTGACAAAGCAACTTTAGGAGAAAAATTATTTTATGACAAAAGCCTTTCTAAAAACAATGACAGAAGTTGTGCCTCTTGTCATCATCCTGAAAAAGCTTTTACAGATGGCTTAAAAACAAATCTTTCATTAACGGGAAGTAATTTGGCAAGAAACACTCCTACACTAACGTATGCTTCATTACAAAATGCTCAATTTTGGGATATGCGTCAGTTGGATTTAGAAAAGCAAAGTGTTGATGTTATTCAAAATAAGGATGAAATGCATGGCTCTATGGAAAGTATTCATGCAAAAATTTTATTAGATCTGAATTATATAAAATTATTTCAAAAAGCATTTCCAAAAACTACTAAACCTGAGGCGTGGCAAATTCAAAATACTATTGCCAGTTATGTCAGATCTTTAAATTCTTTTGATTCGAGATTTGATCTTTATATGAGAGGAGAAAAAAATGCATTGAATAATGAAGAAATTGAAGGAATGAATCTTTTTATGGGCAAAGCCAAATGTGCAACCTGTCATTTTACGCCTTTGTTTAACGGAACTGTTCCTCCAGGCTACTCAAAAACTGAACATGAAGTTATTGGAACTCCTGCTGAAGCAAACGGAAAAAAACTGAGTCCGGATTCTGGTCGTTATTTATATAATAAAATGCCGCAGCTAATTGGAGCATTTAAAACTCCGACAGTTAGAAATATTGCAATTACAGCTCCATACATGCATAACGGAGTTTTCAAAACTCTGGAAGAAGTTGTTGATTTTTATAATAAAGGTGGTGGAAAAGGTCTGGGATATGAAGTAGAAAACCAAACACTTCCTTTTGATGAATTAAAGTTGAATAAAAAGGAAGAAAAGGCTCTTGTTGCCTTTATGAAAACACTGACTGATAAAAGATATCAGTAAAAGATATTGTAAAAAAAGCGCTAAGAAAATCTTAGCGCTTTTTTAAAATTTATTCCAAAACTAAACCAATCTGGCCGTCGTCATCTAATTCTGTTTCAACCGAATCATCCTCTGAAATCTCCGGCGTTTCAGGAATTTCTTCAACAGGCTCTTCGTAAGGTAGCGGGTCTAATAAATTAACTTGTTTAAGTTTTTCAGTTGTTAACTGATTCCCTAAAGCTTTAAAACCTTTTACAGCTATAAATTCCTCAACATCAATATGTAAATCTTCTTTTTGAACTCCTTTTACTTTAGCAAAAACCAATTGTGCCATCGGACGATAATCTGTCGAAACAATTTCTAATTGCGAATTTGGATGTTCTGTAATGAAACTTTCTTCTTTTCCTTCATTTTCAACTAAAAAGCGTTTCAAATAATAACGCTCTTTTTCTCCGTCATAATAAATAGCAGAAATTGGTTTCTTAGGATTCCATTTTTCCAACACAATCATATCTTCATCAAAATGTGTCGATAACTCCGGAATTATAACTTTCAGTTTACCACTTTGATTAATAATCAAGATTTTATCACTTGGTTTAAACTCACCTAATAATTCTCCTCTTGCATCAACATTCAAACGTTTTACAGTATCATCAAACCAAACTTTTCTTGGCAATAAAGTCGAAATTCCTTTTTCTTTTAATTCAATTTTCTTGATAGGATATTTGGTTACCAAATTTCCTTTTGATGCACGTCCTTTAATGGCTAGTTTGGCAAAATCAATATCAAATTTCAATTTCTTGATCGTTCCAACCTGGCGCAATAAAATTGTTATTACCTCTGCTTCCCCATTCGGATTATGTGAAAAATAAACCACTTGGGAACCAGCTGTTTCATTGGTCAAATCATAAGGCTTATCACGCGTTACACCCGACACATTAAAGCGTTTAATGTATGAAGGCCCTGATTTTCCATCACGATAAATCATGTTGTAAATCGTACGTTTATCACTCTTATCAAAAATAGCGACGTGGATAATATCTTTTCCAACAAATGTTTTTGCATCAACTTTTGTTACAAGCATTTTTCCATCACGGAGAAACACAATAACATCATCAATATCAGAACAATCGGTAAGATATTCGTCTTTTTTCAAGCTTGTTCCCACAAAACCTTCTTCGCGATTTACATACAATTTTGTGTTTCTTAAAACTACTTTTGTAGCCTCAACATTATCAAAAACACGAAGTTCTGTCTGGCGCTCGCGGCCTTTTCCGTATTTCTCTTTTAATTTAGTAAAGTATGCAATTGCAAAATCTGTCAGATTTTCTAAATTATGCTCTACTTCCTTCATTTCATCCTCTAACTTAGCGATAAAATCATCGGCTTTATCAGAGTCAAAACGGGTAATACGAATCATCGGAATCTGAGTCAATCGCTGTAAATCTTCATCGTTGATTTCTCTGACAAATGATTTTTTGAAAGGATCAAATCGGTCGTATAAATATTTATAAAGAGATTCCCTATCAGAATACAATTTGAAATCAATATACATTTCTTCACGAATGAAGATTTTCTCCAAAGTCGAGAAATGCCATTTATTTTTTAATTCTTCTAATTGAATTTCTAATTCCTGACGAAGTAAATCTACTGTTCTATGAGTCGAAATTTTCAACATTTCAGAAACTCCGATAAACAAAGGTTTGTTATCTTCAATAACACAACCCAAAGGCGCTACAGAAGTTTCGCAAGCTGTAAAAGCAAATAAAGCATCAATAGTTTTATCTGGAGAAACGCCTGGAAACAAGTGAATTAAAATTTCAACATCAGCCGCCGTATTGTCTTCAATTTTCTTGATTTTGATTTTACCTTTATCATTGGCTTTCAAAATACTGTCAATCAAAGTAGTCGTATTGGTCGAAAACGGAATTTGCGTGATCACCAAAGTGTTCTTGTCCAATTGTGAAATTTTCGCACGAACACGAACACGTCCACCACGCAATCCGTCATTATAATTTGACACATCGGCAATACCCTGAGTCATGAAATCAGGATATAATGTGAATGCTTTTCCTTTTAAAATTTTGATCGAAGCATCAATTAATTCATTGAAATTGTGAGGTAAAACTTTAGTCGAAAGACCAACCGCAATTCCCTCTGCTCCTTGTGCCAAAAGCAACGGAAACTTTACCGGAAGATTGTTTGGTTCTGCACGACGACCATCGTATGAAACTCCCCAATCTGTAATTTTCGGCGAATATAAAACCTCCAAAGCAAATTTAGATAAACGTGCCTCGATGTAACGAGAAGCCGCAGCTCCGTCGCCCGTTAAGATATTCCCCCAGTTTCCCTGACAGTCAATCAATAAATCTTTCTGACCAATCTGTACCATTGCATCACCAATACTCGCATCTCCGTGAGGGTGATACTGCATGGTGTGTCCTACAACATTGGCAACTTTATTATAACGACCATCATCCAACTCTTTCAAAGAGTGCATAATACGACGTTGAACCGGTTTAAAACCATCTTCAATTGCCGGAACTGCACGTTCAAGAATTACATAAGAAGCATAATCAAGAAACCAATCTTTATACATTCCCGTTACTTTCGTAATAACGTCTTCTCCTTCTTCTTCCTGATTCTCGTAAAAATGCTGTCCTTCAAAATGTTTAGCGTCTACGTCAATAATTTCATCGTCTCCTTCCTGATTTTCATCAAGCTGGTTTTCGTCTGAATTATTTTCGTCTTCGTTTGGAATTATGTTATCGTCTTCTTCGTCTTTCATATATTTTGTTCAGTATAAATACTAAAAAATTCTTCTGTAATTCTTTGTTTTAAATAGCAACATCTTCAATCGTATCCAACTCCACCTTCAAATTCTTGATAATGAATTCTTGTCTGTCCGGGGTATTTTTCCCCATATAGAAAGACAATAATTGCTCTATCGAAGTATTTTTATCCATCATAATTGGGTCAAGACGAATCGTTTCTCCAATAAAATTCTTAAACTCATCAGGAGAAATCTCTCCCAAACCTTTAAATCGGGTGATTTCCGGTTTTGGTTTTAATTTTTCGATGGCATCTCTTCTCTCTTCTTCAGAATAACAATAGATGGTTTCTTTTTTATTTCGAACCCTGAAAAGCGGTGTTTGCAAAATGTATAAATGTCCTTCTTTGATTAATTCAGGAAAGAATTGCAAAAAGAAAGTAATCAACAACAAACGAATGTGCATTCCGTCGACATCGGCATCGGTTGCGATTACGATATTGTTGTAACGTAGTTTTTCCAGTCCGTCTTCAATATCTAAAGCGGCTTGCAATAAATTGAATTCTTCATTTTCATAGACGATTTTTTTCGTCATTCCGTAGGAATTCAACGGCTTACCACGCAAACTAAAAACGGCTTGTGTATTTACATCACGCGATTTGGTGATCGATCCGGAAGCCGAATCTCCCTCGGTAATAAAAAGTGTACTTTCTAAGTTTCTAGGGTTTTTTGTATCCGGAAGATGCGCTCTGCAATCTCTTAATTTTTTATTATGAAGATTGGCTTTCTTCGCACGATCTGTTGCCAGTTTACGAATTCCTGATAATTCTTTTCTTTCGCGTTCTGCCTGCAAAATCTTGCGTAACAAAGCTTCTGCTGTTGGCGGATTTTTGTGCAAATAATTGTCAAGTTTGTTCTTAACAAAGTCATTTACAAAAGTACGAACCGAAACCGCAGGCGTTCCATCATCAGAACCCATATCTGTAGAACCTAATTTTGTTTTGGTCTGAGACTCAAAAACCGGTTCCATAACTTTAATACTAATCGCACTTACAATCGATTTACGAACATCTGAAGCTTCAAAATTTTTGTTGTAAAACTCACGAATGGTTTTTACAATTGCTTCTCTGTAAGCCGCTAAGTGCGTTCCTCCTTGTGTCGTATTTTGTCCGTTTACAAAAGAGTGATATTCTTCGCTATATTGTGTTTTACTGTGTGTTAAAGCGATTTCAATATCATGATCTTTCAAATGAATGATCGGATATTCTAAATCATCTTCATTAATGGTTTCTTCTAATAAATCTCTAAGACCATTCTCAGAAATGTATTTTTCGCCATTAAAAATAATCGTTAAACCATTGTTTAAATAACAATAGTTTTTGACCATTTTAATAACATATTCCATACGGAATTTGTAATTTTTGAAGATTGTTTCATCTGGCGTAAAAGTTACTTTTGTTCCTTTACGTTTGGTTGTCTCGATTACATCTTCTTCTAAAACCAGATTTCCTCCTGAAAATTCTGCTGCTTTTTGTTTGTCATCACGAACAGATTCTACACGAAAATAATTCGAAAGTGCATTTACCGCTTTTGTTCCGACACCATTTAAACCAACAGATTTCTGAAAAGCTTTAGAATCGTACTTTCCTCCGGTATTCATTTTCGAAACTACATCTACTACTTTCCCTAACGGAATTCCACGTCCGTAATCACGAACCGAAACCGTTTTATCTTTGATGGTAACTTCAATCGTTTTTCCGGAGCCCATGACGAACTCATCGATACAGTTATCTAAAACCTCTTTTAATAGAATATAAATACCATCATCCGGCGAAGATCCATCTCCCAATTTTCCGATATACATTCCCGGACGCATACGAATATGCTCCTTCCAGTCGAGTGATCGGATATTATCTTCGTTATATTGATTTTGCTCTAGCATAAATGAATTGGATTTTCGGCTAATGTACCATTTCTAGCTAAAAAATAAAAGCGTATTTTCTTTTTGTTACGAATAATAACAGCTTTGAATTCTATTTAAATTGATTTTAAAATAATACAGCCTTTAAAAGTAGAAAATATCCGTTCTAAAATAAAAAAGCACTATTTGATTCCCAGAACTTCTTTTGCCAAAGCAATCATTTCGGGAGTTCCCGTATTTTTGTTTTTTTCGTCAGAAAGCTTCACGACGCCCTGCCAATGGGTATTATCTGGCTTTGTGTCGGTTAATTTTATCACCATATTCATGGAAGGCAATCCAACATCATTGGTAAAATTGGTTCCAATGCCAAATGACATTTTAATTTTGTCTTTACAAAAGTCCGCGATCGTTTTTACTTTATCAAAATTAAGCGAATCTGAGAAAACAATAGCTTTAGATTTTGGATCAATCCCCATTTTGATATAATGAGAGATTACTTTTTGGGCAAACTCAACAGGATCTCCACTATCGTGCCTTACACCATCAAAAAGTTTAGAGTATTTTTTATCAAATTGATTGAAAAATATATCTGTTGTGTATGTATCTGTTAAAGCGATTCCGAGGTCACCGCCATAAACTTGTGTCCAATGTTCGAGACTTATCGAATTTGCCATTTTAAAACCGTATTGTGCGGCATGAAACATAAACCATTCGTGTGCGTGAGTTCCTAAAGGGCGCTTGTTGTTGAGCATGGCAAAATGGACATTGCTTGTTCCGATGAAACTTTCTGAGCCAAAAGTTCGCAGTGTTTCATTAACCAAAACATGTACATCGTAAGAATGACGTCTTCTTGTACCAAATTCTAAAACAGAAACTCCTAATTTATTATAGTTGTCAATCTTATTTTTAGTGAGCGTTTTTATAGCCTCATCATTCAGTCGAATTAAGTGATTTGATTTATAAAAAAGTTCAGAAATCAAAGCCATTAAAGGCACTTCCCATAAAATGGTTCGGTACCAAAAACCTTCTACAACAACTTTAATTTCTGAACCTTCCTGAGTAATTTTAACTTCTGCCGGATCAAAACTATATCCCTGTAAAAAATCTAAATAAGTAGGATCGAGATACGGACAGTAATGTGACAGATAATGCTTTTCATCTTTTGTTAGTCGCAAATCTGCCATGGCATCAACCGATTTTCGAAGCAAATCTGCAAAACCGGGCGGAAAAATATGTTTGCCGCGATTTATAAATCCATAACGCACTTTAGCCTTTGGAAAAAGTCTGATTACGGCATGCTGCATCGTAAATTTGTAGAAATCATTATCTAAAATTGATTTCAAAAAAGTTGTTTCCATAAGGCAAGTTGCTATATTTTTTTCAAATCCGTAACAGCTAAGATACGCCAATTCGATAAAAGAAGAAAATGATATAAATCAACTTTGCTAAAAATTCTTACTTGGAAACTATTTTAAATGCTGCAATACTATTTGTGTCTACAAAAAAAGTAATATACTCTCCTATTGTATTATCAAAAGTTATCTGAAACTCTAAACCGCCTTTTCTCTCTCTTCCGTTAGTGATTTTAACGGGTTGATTTCTTTTATTTAAATAATAAAACTGATCTGATTTTGAAATATTTTTAATTTCAAAAGTGATTTTATCGCCATTTCTTACTTCAATTATTCCAGAATCCGGCGATTTGATTTTATAATCTTTCTCAATGGTTTTATTGTAAATTAAAGGTCCGTTTAAGAAATCTTCTTTACTTAATTTATTACCTAAATACGATTCGGAATCTGGGAAATGTTTGGCAAAAAAATAATCAGGATCGGTATCAAAATAAACAGAAGAAAAATCATTTGCCATTCGGCCTTTGCTGCTGTCATAATAGCCTTGGCCCCAGGTAACGTCTACCAATCTCCATTTTTTATCAATCAAAACCATATTCCATGCATGATTTGAAGAAGTATTTTTTCGTCCAATATCTACTAATCTGGTTTTAGAATCTCCGCGAACAATTTCACATTTAATTCCAACTAATGAAGCTAAATGTTGATACAAAACCGTAAAACCTTCGCAAACGGCTTTTTTAGACTTAAATGCTTTTTCAACCATTTGATCATTCAGCGCCTGAATCTTTCTTTGTTTTTCGGCTTCTGAACGATAGCTAAAGCTCTGTGTTTTTGGCGGATTCAAAAAAGCAGCATAATCATACCTTACATTAAGAGCAATCCAGCTATAAATTGCTCTCGCTTTGTCGTAATCAGAGGTAAAATCCTTTTCGATTCTCTCTGCCAATTTTTCGGTTGTACTAAAACTTTTTGGGTATTTTAAAACGATGTTATCAATTGCATTATATTTTTGTGCAAATGAAGAATACAGGAAGATAACATTTATAAGGAGTAAAAAAATAATCTTTTTTGGTGTCATAAATTAGAAACAATCTTTTATAATATCTTTTAATTCTTTGTCTAATTCGGCGTTAGAAATTTGATTTTTTTCTAAATCGAAATTAGCATTGAAGGCCGGTAACGAAAATGTAGCTTTTATTTCGGCTCCATATCTTGGCAAAGCATTACGCGCAATTTCTAAAACAGAAGCTCCGCCTCTTGTACCTGGCGAAGTTGCCATTAGTAACATTGGTTTTTGCTGAAAGACTTCTTTGGTAATTCGGGAAGACCAATCGAATATATTTTTAAAGGCTGTTGAGTAGTTGTTATTATTTTCAGCCAAAGAAACGACTAAAATATCTGCGCTTGCCAGTTTGGTTAAAAACGCTTTTGCTTTTTCATGCTGACCGATTTCTTTCTCTAAATCAACGCTGAATAATGGCATTGCGAAATCATTTAAATCTAAAACTTCAACTTCTCCATTCTCAATTAAACCTGCAGCATAAGTTGCCAGTTTTTTATTGATTGATTGTTGACTATTACTTCCTCCAAAGGCTATAATTTTCATATTGTGGTATTTGTGTTATATCTGACAGCAAAGTTCTTGCCACAGATTACATTCTACAGATTAAAAATATCATAACGAAATCCTTCTAATCTGTAAAATCTGTGGTAATATCTTATTTTTCTATTTCAAAAATCTCTTTCTGTATTTCTACTGAATATTCATTTGGATAAATTTTTCCTCCGTATGACTTAGCGTAGACTTTTGTAAATTCTGCCCCAAAATACAGAATTATTGCTGAATAATACACCCAAACCAAAATAATAATTACAGAACCCGCCGCACCATAAACTGACGCCACTGTAGAGCTTCCTAAATAAAATCCTATAGCAAATTTACCAATCATAAAAAGTACAGCCGTAACTGATGAACCGATAATTGCATCTTTCCATCTTATTTTTCCGTCTGGCAATGTTCTGAAAATAATGGTAAAAAGAAGCGTAATACTAGCCAAAACAATGAAAATATTTACGACGTAAAACAAATAAACAGTACTTTCCGGGAAGTATATTTTTAAACGGGTACTTACCAAATCTAGAGTTGTATTTACCAAAAGACTAACGAGCATTAAAAATCCAACCGAAGCAATCATTGAAAATGACATTAATCTGTTTTGTATGAATTTCTTAAGGCCTTTGTCTGGTTTTGCTCGCAAACCCCAAATAAAATTAATGGAACTTTGTATTTCTGCAAAAACCCCCGAAGCCCCTATTAATAACATTACTATACCAAAAACGGTTGCAAAAACATTACTTCCGGAAAGTTGTACGTTTTTTATAGCTTCCTGAATCTGAATTGCTGCTTCATTTCCAACCATCTCATTAATTTGTCCGTATAATTGTCCCGTTACTGCTTCTTCACCAAAGAAAAAACCGCAAATTGTTATGATAATAATCAATAAGGGCGGCAATGCAAAAATGGTATAATAGGATAATGCTGCACTAAGTTTAATAGCATTGTCATCATTAAATTCTAAAAAGGTATTCTTGAGCAGAAACCACGTTTTGGAGAATATATTCTTAATTTTCACGATACTTCGATTTTTGGATATTCTCTCAAATTTAAACAATAAGTTAAAATTTTAAATTGTTGCTTTTTGAGCAAATTTTACATTTTTACCATGTTATTTACTCAGTAACTATTTTATATTCCCGATCACCACCAAAATGTTTTAATTTCAAAATATTTTTAAATTCTCTTCTAGTTGGCTTTATTAGGTACGAAAGTGAGTCTAACATTTTTCCTTTAATCGCTGTAAGTGAATCTAATTTTTTTAAATCTTCTGGTAAATAAATATCTTTAAATCTAAGTATATTCTTTTCTAATGAAATTATTCTAATTTTCCAGAAAACAGAATCTCGTGTATTCAAAACCAATTGACCATTGATACGTTTTAGTTTTTGATTGTAAGACAATCTGAATAATGTGTCTATGTTTTTCTTTACTAATTCTATCGAATCACCTTTTTTATACACTTTAAATTTATCCTTTGTATCCTTTGTAATTAAATCCCCATCAACAAGATCATATTCAGATCGTAAGGAATCCATTTTTTGTCTATGAACTTTAAATTTATAATAGTATTCTCTTAAAATTCTGCTTTCTTCAATTCTTATAAAAATTGAGTCTTTACCTATATATATTCCTTTAAATTTAGAAGGAAAGCTATTCAATTCCGAATCATTTATAGGTTGAGGGTTTTCAAAATAAAATAAAAAATCATCAACACTAAAAGCTTCTTCTTTTTTACATGAAGCTAAAACAAGAATTAAAACAAAAATTAAAAATATCTTATTCATGGCGATTTATTTATAATGACAAAAAATCCCTTTATCATAAACCGTCCATAAACTGGCTTTTTGATTGGCGGCTTTCAACGCACTATTCGCCCAGGTGTTACAAGTATAAAACAGACTGTAACTTCCTTTTGCTTCATAAAAAGCATCTTTTTTTCCGTAGCTGTGTCCTTCAATCCATTCCGGATTTGTTGGGTTACTAAAACTGTCTGAAATATAAGAAACCAGCTTTTGATAGTTTTCTTTAGAGATTAAAATTCGTTTACAATCTTCACCCTCTTTTAATTGTTTGAAAAATGTAGTGTGCATCGCTGATGAACTTACACCAAATGCAGCTTTTAAGGCTGTACTGGCTTTCAAATCTGACCATTCCGGCGTGTCGAGATAAAAACCTTTATCACCCCAGCCAAAAGCTATAAAATTCATTAAAGAATCTTTGGATTGTGTTTGGCTAAACTGAATTTGGTTACGCCAGTCTTTTATATCATTTACTACAGGAACGACAATATCTGTATGAACGCCGTTGGAGAGAATGTAAATTGGAATTGTTTTTTGTTCTTTAATAAATGCGCTATCAGAGTTAACGGTAATTTTAGAAATCAGATAAACTGCAATTATATATAGGACAAGAAAAGTAATAATGGCAAGAATAGCCCAGCCCAGAATTTTGAAAGTTTTTAGCATTTGATTGGTTTGTTTTTGGTTGTTAAAAATATACTTTTTTCTGATAACCAATTTTTGAGCCAAAAAATTAAACTCTAAATTTTTATTGATTTTTATTGATGGGAGAAACTGGATTGTGTTAAAAAATTTAACGCGGATGACGCGGATTCGCTAAAGCGAAAACGCGGATTTACACGGATTTTTATTTTTATGTTGTGTTTATTTTTTCACGCAGATTTTGCAGATTTTATTTTGAAAACGAATGTCATCCTGAGCGGAGTCGAAGGCTTTCTACTTTGAAGGGCTTCGACTCCGCTCAGCCTGACATTTGTAATTTTTAAACACAAAAAAACTGCTGAATTTCTCCAGCAGTTCTATCTATTCTCTTTATTCTTTATTCTATTCTCTAAAGTCTATTCTCTAAAGTCTATTCTCTAAAAGAAAAAAAATTAAACGTTGAAACGGAAGTGCATTACATCACCATCTTTTACGATATATTCTTTTCCTTCTACTTTGAATTTTCCTGCTTCTTTTGCTTTCGCTTCTGAACCGTACTGAACGTAATCTTCGTATGAAATAACTTCTGCACGAATAAATCCTTTTTCAAAATCAGTATGGATAACTCCGGCCGCCTGAGGCGCTGTAGCTCCAATGTTGATCGTCCAGGCACGAACTTCTTTTACACCTGCTGTAAAATAAGTTTGCTGTTTTAATAATTTGTAAGCTGCACGAATTAAAACTGATGCTCCCGGCTCTGTTAATCCCATATCTTCAAGAAAAACCTGACGCTCTTCGTAGCTTTCTAATTCTGTAATATCAGCCTCTGCTCCTACCGAAAGAATAATAACTTCTGCATCTTCGTCTTTTACTAATTCACGAACCTGATCTACATATTTATTTCCGTTTACAGCTGAATTTTCGTCAACATTACAAACGTATAATACTGGTTTTGCAGTAATCAACTGAAAAGATTCCATTAAAACTTCTTCATCATTACCCTGAGGTACAATAGTACGAGCTGATTTAGCCTGCAGTAATGCCTCTCTGATTCTGTCTAAAAGTGCTTTTTCAGTCTGTGCTTCTTTATTTCCGGTTTTAGCCGCACGATTAACTTTTTCCAAACGTTTTTCAACGGTTTCTAAGTCTTTCAACTGTAATTCGATATCGATAGTTTCTTTATCACGAATTGGGTTTACGTTTCCGTCAACGTGTACAATATTATCATTATCAAAACAACGTAAAACGTGAATAATGGCATTACATTCTCTGATGTTTCCTAAAAACTGGTTTCCAAGTCCTTCACCTTTACTTGCACCTTTAACCAAACCTGCGATATCTACAATATCAACAGTTGCCATTTGCACGCGTTCTGGTTTTACCAACTCTTCTAATTTGTTGATTCTTGGATCCGGAACGTTAACAACACCAATATTAGGTTCGATTGTACAAAACGGAAAATTCGCACTTTGTGCTTTTGCATTCGACAAACAATTAAATAAAGTCGATTTTCCAACATTTGGTAATCCTACAATTCCTGCTTTCATATGTAGATAATATTTGTTTTTTATTTGATTTTATCTCTGTCAGACGCCGTAATTATTGATTTATATATCAAATATTTAGCTTCCGATTTGAACGTTTTTTCTTCTTTTTAATTTTTTGCTAAAATGATAGCTTTTAGCCTTAAAATTTTGCAAATATAAGATTTAATACCTCTTAAGTAAACAAAAAATGACGATATATGTTTTTTTACTACTTTTCTTAAAAAAATCAAACTTTTTTATAATGTTTTGTTAAATAACCCTATTTTTATCATATTATTTAACAAACCAACGTACAAATTTTAACCAAAATTAGATTAAACATGAAAAAAGTTGCAATTCTATTATTCCTATTTAACACGGTCGTCATTTTTGCACAACAGCAAATTTCTGGTGTAGTAAAAGACAATACAGGCACTCCGCTGCCTGGTGTTAACATTGTCGAAAAGGGTACTAATAACGGTGTTTCTACCGATATTGACGGGTCGTATAAAATTACAGTTAAAGAGGGCGCTTCATTAATTTTTACTTACATGGGCTACAACAGCGTAACCAGGCTGGCAAATGCTCCACAAATTGACGTTGCTTTATCTGAAGAAGGAGGGCAAAATCTGGATGAAGTAGTCGTTACGGGTTCCAGAACCGCAGTGAGAAGTAATACTACATCTCCATTACCTATTGATGTACTCTCCTCGAAGGACTTAACATCTACAGGACAAGCTTCATTTGATAAAGCACTGCAATACAAGATTCCATCTTTTAATACAGTACAAACTCCTGTAAATGATGCTACTTCATTACTGGATCCGTATGAGATTAGAAATTTAGGACCAAGTAGAACTTTGATTCTTATTAATGGTAAACGTAAAAACTTAAGTTCGTTACTTTATGTACAAACTTCTCCGGGACGTGGAGAAACGGGTGCAGACATTTCTGCGATTCCAACAGATGCGATCGAAAGAGTGGAGATTCTTCGTGACGGAGCTTCTGCGCAATACGGTTCTGATGCGATTGCGGGAGTAATGAACATCATTTTAAAGAAAAACAATACTGATGGATCTGTAACTGTAAGAAGCGGAATTACTTCTGAAGGTGATGGAGAAATGTTGGGTGTTAGTTTAAACCAAGGGACAACTGTAGGCGAAAAAGGTTTCCTAAATTATACTATAGATTTTTCTAAAGTAAATTTAGCTAACAGACCCGGAACTGTAGACGCTGAAGGAGATGCTGGAGATTTTGGTGCTGATATCGCTGATGTTCAGTCATTTTTAGCAAAATACCCAGATGCAAGAAACGTTAATGGTTCTCCGGAAACTGCAGCAGCAAAATTCTTAATTAACGGTGGAAACTCAATTAGTGAAAATACTAATTTGTATTATAATGCTGCTTATGTTTACAAAAAAGTAAACTCATTTGCCAATTTCAGAACTCCATATTGGAGACCTTTATCGGGGGATCCTTATCTTAATGATTTATTTGGAAACGGCGATCCAGCCAATCCATCTTATGAAGGATACGGACCAACTTTTGAAGGAGATTTAAGTGATTATAATGGTACACTTGGATTTAAAAACGTAAAAAATGGATGGAATACAGATGCGAGTGTTACCGTTGGTGGTAATAAACAAACTTATACCGTTAATAATTCTGTAAACAGATCCAGCATTCTTGATGCAGATGGAAATGAGACTTACAGAGAAAATAGTCCAATTTCGTTTAAACCGGGAGGAACTTCTTTTAATCATATTGTTGGAAATATTGATATTTCTAAAATTGTATCTGATCAAATCAGTATTGGATTCGGTTCTGAGTTTAGATCAGAGTCTTTTACGGTTATGCAAGGCGATCAGGCATCTTGGGATGGAGCCGGAGCAGATTCTTTTGCCGGAAACTTACCTGAAAACTCAGGAAAATGGAATCGTTATAACGTTGGTGTTTATTTAGATGTCGCTTTTGATATTACAAAAGACTTCTTATTAAACGGAACTGTTCGTCACGAAGAATATAGTGATTTTGGTGGTGCAACAGTTTGGAAAGCCAGTACAAGATATAAATTCCTGGATGATAAAATTACATTTAGAGGATCTGTTTCAACAGGTTTCAGAGCGCCAACACTACACCAGATTTATACTCAAAAATCACAATATTCTTTTGTTCCAGGTGAAGGAATTCAAGTGAGCGGAATTATTAATAACGTTTCACCTCAGGCTCGCAAATTAGGTGTTTCTCAATTACAGCCAGAAAAATCAACTAGTATAACAGTTGGTCTTGGGGCAAAACCTTTTAAAAATTTCAATATAACTGTTGATTACTACAATATTAAAATAGAAGACAGAGTAACATTAGGAGACAGACAATATGAAGTTTTACCTACAGGAGAAATAATTGGTGAAGTTGCGTATTTCTCTAATGCTTTTGATTCAAGAACTTCTGGATTGGATGTTGTTGCAGGTTACAGTAATATAGGTATCGGAGAAGGTAAATTAGGTTTTAATTTATCAGGAAATGTTACTTTTGAAAATGAAAGAATCTCTGGCATAAAAAACAACAGTTCATTCAGTGATATTTTAAACTCATTGACCTTTACATCAAGACCTAAAACAAAATGGATTTTAGGAATAAACTATGAAATTGGAAAATTTGGTTTTTCTCTTAATAATACTTATTTCGGAGAATCTACTTTTAATCAGGATGGTTTAGTTTCTAATGAGGTAAGAGATGCAGATGGAAAACTAGTAAGAGTTCCTGGAAGTACTGAAACAGAACGTGATGATTCAGCCAATCTTAAAACAGAATTCCTTGCTAAAATCGTTACTGATTTAGGTGTAAATTTTAATGCTACCGAAAAACTAACAATCGCATTAAATGTAAACAACTTATTTAATATTTTACCAGAATGGAAATTTGTAGCTGAAAATGAAGCTGGAGCTGCATTATTAGCAGATCCTGCACAAGTTAAAGCACAATCTAACTTAATTACATTCAACCAACGTTATTCAAGAATGACGTATGATGGTTCACACTTTAGTCAATTAGGAACGATGTTTAATTTATCTGTAAATTATAAATTCTAATTCAAATTTGGTTAATAACGCTAAAGGGCTGTCGCTATGACAGCCCTTTTTTATATTTTTATATTAAAATTTTCAAATTATGGCAAATTTATATGATGGGAAAATGGCAGCGATATACGATGCAATGTACCAGACTTTTGTTGATTATGATGAAGAATATGCTTTTTACAACAAGCTTATTCAGGAAAACAAAGCGTCAAGCATTCTTGAAATTGGAAGCGGAACCGGAAATCTTGCAAAAAGATTCAACCAAAACAATCAAAATTATCAGGGTTTGGATTATAGCGACGATATGATTGCAATAGCCAGACAACGAAATTCAAATTGCTCTTTTACTCAGGGCGATATGCGTGATTTTAAGCTCAATAATCCCGTAGATACTATTTTAATTACCGGAAGATCTACAAGTTATCTGATTACAAATGATGACATGAACAGAACTTTTGATTCGCTGCATAAAAACCTAAACGATGACGGTGTGATTATTTTTGATTTTATAGACGCCAACAGGTTTATTCCTTTTACCAAAGAAAACCCAATTATTACGCACGAAGCCAAATACGAAAACGTCAATTATATCAGAGAAAGTCATTGGGACACAAATAATTCATTAGAAAATTTTATGCTCGAATGGACTGCTCAATATTATACTTTGGTGGATGGCAAAAAGGAAATTATAGAAAATGATTTTTCGACCGTTCGCGTTTTCACACTTAACGAAATGCAGCTTTTTTTATATTTGAATAATTTCGAAATAATAAAAACTATCGACCGAAAAACATATGCTTATGATACTTATGTAATTGTAGCAAAAAAAGAACATAAAAAATCCCGAGTTTCGAACTCGGGATTTTTACTTTACATTTTAAATTCTAATCCTTCTATCAATGTTTTTTCTTCCTCTGTAGCCGTAAATCCAGAAAGGTCCCAATATTTAGTTAGAATTTTATTCTTTTTATTGAAAAGGGTTTTCTCCTTAAAAACGTCACTTTCTTTATAAGTAAAGTTTTGTCTATTAAAATTTGTTGTGATAAAGTTATTTCGAACCTGAATGTTTTTTTTAACCTGATCTTTTAAAATAAGATCGTACGCAATTTCTTCATTTGAGCTTAGTAAATAATAATCCTCATCATCAATTCTGTACGTCACTTTAACTTGTGATCTGGTAACATTCTTTGAACCTACTTTTGTTTGTTCTTCTATTTGAGCAAGATCACCAGGCTTTATAATAATGGTGAATTCTACAATTAACTTTTTTGTCGGATCGTAAATAATTTCAAAAGTATCCAGTGCCTTTTTAGATTTATCCAACGGCGTTACAGACATTATATAATAATCCTTATTATTTGGATGTCCTGTTGTTGTAAACTCATATTCTTTCTTCGTTTTTGAATCTAAAAGAGGATCAAAATATTTTAAATTTGAATAATTCTCCATAATATCATTCAAATTATAGCCTTTTAAATCAGCGCTTACATCTTCTTCTATCAAACCATAAGATCTGTTTTGCTCTACTAATAAGGTTGTTGTTGATTTCTTTTGATCGCCGTCAAATTGAAAATTGACCAATCCGTCATTATAATAAGAATATTTATTATCCAGCATAAAAAACTCTCTTACATAGACTTTTAATCGGTAAGCATTGGCCAATTTCTCCCTCGAATTAGAAACAATTCTTTGAAGATTTTTTTCCGGTTTTTCTTTGGATACTACAATTTCTTCTAATTTATTGTTGTTATTTTTAAGATAAACAACAAATAAATCCGGTTTTAAAGATCCCCAACGAAGTGTCACTTTCTCGTAATTGGTCTCCCAAACCTGAACATTAGATGCACCTTCCAATTCAAAAGTTACCTTTCCGTCCTGATTACTTATTAAGGTTTGTTTCGTTTTCATAATAAGCACAGTTGCATTTTCTATTGGCAATTGTGTTTCAATATCTTTTACGACAATAGAATACTCCACTTTTTGAGCAAAAATGGCAGTATTAACAAAAATAACAAATAAAAGCAGCAGTCCTCTCATAGGCAATTATTTAAATATTGCCATCAAATTAACAAAATAAATCATTATAAATAGCATAATACAGTATAAAAATAATAAAAAACTTATATTTCGTAAATAAAAAAATCCTGAACAGCTAAGCTCAGGATTTTTTGATCTTTAAATTGAATTAAAGATATTATTCTCCGTGTAAAAACGCTTGTCTGTTCAACAAGGTTTCTTCATCTTCTACGTGGTTATCATCTGGTACACAACAATCTACAGGACATACAGCAGCACATTGAGGCTCATCATGAAAACCTTTACACTCTGTACATTTTCCCGGAACAATATAATATACTTCGTCAGAAATTGGCGTTTGAGCATCATCTGCGTCAACCTCAGTTCCGTCTGGTAAAATTACTTTTCCTTTAAGACTCGTTCCATCTTTATATCTCCAATCATCGGCACCTTCATAAATTGCTGTATTTGGGCATTCTGGTTCGCAAGCCCCACAATTGATGCATTCGTCAGTTATAATTATTGCCATTTTTTTCTTGGTTATGAGTTAAAAGTTACAAGTTGAGAAATAATAATGTGAAGATTTTATTCTGCTTTGTCTTATAACTTAATATAGCTTATTTTTGTGCAAAATTACAATCAAAACTCTTCATAAACAAACATTATGACATTAGAAACAAAAAAAAGTGTTTTTGTTGAATTAGGAAATTTTCTAAAACAATTTTCTGAAAAGGATACAATCAAAAAATCAGATGTTCTTCATAATGATTTATTTTTTGATGATTTCGAAAAGCTGATCACTTTATCACAATCTCATAATGGATGGTATACGCCTGAGCAAGTATATTTTGCTATAAAATCCTGGGCAGATGCCCTGACAGAACAAAATATCGACAAATGGTTATCAAACTATTCATCTGAGTTTTCTCAAAACGATAAAACAGAAAAAACAGTAGCACTGATTTTAGCCGGAAATATTCCGCTAGTAGGTTTTCATGATTTTCTTTCCGTTTTAATAACCGGAAATAAAGCTTTAATCAAAACTTCTTCAAATGATCAGCATTTATTGCCCTTTTTAGCCAAATATTTGATTGCTGTTGATGAAAGCTTAAAAGACAAGATCACTTTTGTAGAAGGTAAATTGGAAAAATTTGATACCGTAATCGCTACCGGAAGCAATAATACAGCCAGATATTTTGAATATTACTTTAAAGATAAACCATCAATCATTCGAAAAAATAGAAATTCGGCTGCTGTTTTAAACGGAAAAGAAACACATGAACAATTAGAAGCGCTGGGTGAAGATATTTTCAGGTATTTTGGTTTGGGATGTCGCAATGTTTCTAAACTTTTTGTTCCAAAAGGCTATTCTTTTGATGCTTTTTTCAGGCTATTTTCAAATATCAGGATGTTATTCACTACGAAAAATATGCTAATAATTACGATTACAATAAAGCAGTTTTTTTAATGAGTAACTTCAAATTACTAGACAATGGTTTTCTTACTTTAAAAGAAGATTCGAGTTACGCCTCTCCTATTTCCAGTGTTTTTTATGAATTTTATGAAAACATCGAAGATCTGCAAAGTCGTCTTACAACTGATTCCGAACAAATTCAATGCATCGTAAGCAACGATTTAATTAAAAATAGTATTCCGTTCGGAGAAACACAAAATCCTCAATTGTGGGATTATGCAGATAACGTTGATACTATAACGTTTTTGTTAACAACAAAGTAAAAAAATGTTTAATTATTTCGAATAATTTATCGCTTTTTCAGCTCCTATTGCCGAAATTTGCATCTTTAAAATTTCCGACTATTAACAACAACCATGAAAAAACACAACTACAGCGCAGGACCAAGTATCTTACCTCAAGAAGTTTTTGAGAAGGCATCAAAAGCAATATTAAATTTTAATGATTCAGGACTTTCTATTCTGGAAATTTCGCACCGAAGCAAAGATTTCGTTGCAGTAATGGAAGAAGCTCGCTCCCTTGCTTTAGAACTTTTAGGACTTCAGGGAAAAGGATATCAGGCATTATTTTTACAAGGTGGCGCAAGTACAGCATTCTTAATGGCTCCCTATAATTTAATGAAAGAAAACGGTAAAGCTGCTTATTTAGATTCAGGAACATGGGCAACAGCTGCTATAAAAGAAGCTAAGTACTTTGGAGAAACTGTTGTTGTAGCTTCTTCAAAAGAAGAAAATTACAACCATATTCCAAAAGGATACACAATACCAAGTGATGCAGATTATTTTCACTGTACAAGTAACAATACCATTTTTGGAACTCAAATGAAAGAATTTCCAGCAACAAACGTACCTGTTGTTTGCGATATGAGTTCTGATATATTTTCACGCAATTTGGATTTCTCTAAATTTGATTTAATCTATGCCGGAGCTCAAAAAAATATGGGACCTGCTGGAACTACTCTTGTAGTTATTAAAGAAGAAATCTTAGAGAAAAACGGAAGAACAATTCCTAGTATGTTAGATTATGCTAAACATATTAAAGGAGAAAGCATGTACAATACACCTCCGGTTTTTGCTGTTTACGTTTCTTTATTAACCTTACAATGGATTAAGGAAAAAGGTGGAGTTGCTGCTGTTGAAAAATTAAACGATGCAAAAGCAGATTTACTTTATACTGAAATTGACAGAAACCCATTATTTAAAGGTGCTGCAGCTGTAGAAGATCGTTCTAAAATGAATGTTACTTTCTTGCTAAACAACGCTGATCACACAGAAACTTTTGATGCTTTATGGAAAGCCGCAGGAATTTCAGGATTACCAGGACACCGTTCTGTGGGTGGTTACAGAGCTTCTATTTACAATGCTATGCCTATCGAAAGTGTTCAGGTTTTAGTAGATGTAATGAAAGCTTTGGAAGCTAAAGTTTAGTTTTCAGTTTACACGAAAATTTATAATGAATACGGGATTTTTAGCCCCGATAGAAGTGGAAATCCTTTTGTTTTTTTCTTTAAAAAAATAAAAGATTGGAACGGATAGCGGGATTAGCTCCTAAACAAAAAAGAAAAAATATCACATATGTTAATTAACGAATCTTACGATTTAACGATTAACCAAATAAACACATAAACTAAAATGAAAGTATTAGCGAATGATGGAATTTCTAAAAGTGGAATTCTGGCTTTAGAAAAAGGTGGATTTGAAGTTATAACTACAAAAGTAGCTCAGGAACAAGTGGCTAATTTTGTTAATGAAAACAATGTAGACGTTGTTTTGGTTCGTAGTGCAACCAAAGTTCGTAAAGATATTATTGATGCTTGCCCTGGATTAAAAATTATTGGTCGTGGTGGTGTTGGTATGGATAATATCGATGTTGATTATGCAAAAAGCAAAGGAATTCACGTAATTAATACACCGGCTTCTTCATCAGAATCTGTTGCTGAGTTGGTATTTGGACACTTATTTTCTGGTGTTCGTTTTTTACATGATTCTAACAGAAATATGCCTCTTGAAGGAGATTCAAACTTTGACGGTTTGAAAAAAGCTTACGCAAACGGAGTTGAATTAAGAGGAAAAACTCTTGGTATTGTTGGTATTGGCCGTATTGGTCAGGCTACTGCAAAAATGGCGCTTGGTTTGGGTATGAAAGTTATCGCTGCAGATAGTTTTATTCCATCTGTAGATATTAAAGTAGAGTTTTTTGATGGCCAGTCTATCACTACGACAGTTGTTTCTCAATCATTAGAATCATTGTTTAAAGAAGCTGATTTCATTACATTACACGTTCCTGCTCAGGATGGTTACATCATTGGAGAGAAAGAATTAGCAATCATGAAAGACGGTGTTGGAATCGTAAACTGTGCTCGTGGTGGTGTTATTGATGAAGTTGCTTTAGTAAAAGCTTTAGATTCAGGAAAAGTTGCTTTTGCTGGTTTAGACGTTTTTGAAAGCGAGCCAAAACCAGAAATGGCAATCTTAATGCATACTAAAATTTCGTTGACTCCACACATTGGAGCTGCAACAGGAGAAACACAAGACAGAATTGGTACTGAATTAGCCTCACAAATTATTTCTTTGTTGAGCTAATTATAAAATAAAAAGATTAACTTTAGAGGGATTTACTGCATTTTTTTGTAGTAAATCCCTTTCTTTTTTATTAATTTTGTTGTGTAATTTTAAACTTTAAATATCATGTTTGAACAATTAACGCAGTTAGTACAACAATACGGAGGTGATGCCATTGTAAAAAACAATGCAGTCCCAAATGAACACAACGAGGCCGTTGTAAATGAAACAAGTAATTCTATTTTTGCTGGATTGCAAAAAATTGCTTCAGAAGGTGGTGCAGAACAATTAGCTGGTCTGTTTAGTGGAAAATCATCAATAGACAGTTCTAATCCGATTGTTCAGCAAATTACGCAGCAATTATCAGGAAGTCTGGGCCAAAAATTTGGTTTAAGCAGTGAAGCTTCTTCCGGTGTTGCGGCGAGTATGATTCCACAAGTTTTAAATTCTTTAGTAAATAAAGCAAAAGACCCAAATGATAGTGGTTTTCAAATTTCGGATATCATCAGTTCAATTTCAGGAAACAGTGGTCAGGCATCAAGCATTATGGATACTATTTCTAAATACGGAATGCAATTTGGCTTAGATCAAAACGCAGACGGAAAAGTTGATGTTGCCGATGTTTTGGTAGTAACACAAAGCAAAGGTGGGATTTCAGGATTTATTGGGCGACTTTTTAAGAGTAAATAATTTTTAAGTGCTAAGATGCTATCCCGAGGCTTCGGGACTGAGATCCGAAGACTCAAAGGTTGTGAAAATCTTTGTCGAAATATTTATAAGCTGTTTGTATAATACAAACAGCTTTTTTTTAAGTAACAAAAAAAACTTAGCATCTTAGAATCTCAGTCCCGAAGCCTCGGGATAGCATCTTAAAAAAAATCCGTAACTTTAAGGTATGAAAAACTGCATTTACATATTAATTGTTTTGTTTACGATTATTGCATGTTCAACGTCTCAAAAGACGGCTGATAATGTAGTAAAACAAAATGTTGCCGTAAATGATACTGTTCGAATTGCAAATGATTCTCTCGAATATGAAGTCATAATTATTGATAACGGATTTAGTACCTGGCTGGCTTCGAGAGCTTTTCCTAGAAATTATCATTCCCTGTCTTATCTGGAAAACAAGAACAATTTGTATATTACAGAATGGAATAACAGGGTTTTACAACCACAACGCTACAATCCTGACTTGTATGAAATGAGCATTAATTACAACCCGACTATTAAGTACGGTTACGAGGTAAATTATCTAATTTACAACTACATGATTTATTTTCAAAATACTTACAAACAAAAGCTTTGGGGATATGTACCATCAAGATAATGTTGCTATATTTGTAATCATTACTAATAAAAATGAATAAATTAAAGCAACGTTGGGGCATCACCTCAAATTTTCAATTGGTCATCATATTTATCGTTTTTGCCATCACCGGATCGGCATCTGCATGGTTATCTAAACCTTTTTGTGTATGGTTAGGCATTACAAAAGAAGATTTTGGAGGTTGGTTTACTTTAATTAGGCTAATTATTATTTTCCCAATTTATCAGGTTTTATTGGTTGCTATTGGAACTGTTTTTGGACAATTTCGTTTCTTTTGGGCTTTCGAAAAAAGAATGCTTAAAAGTATGGGATTGGGATTTATGTTTAAAGACTAAACATCTTCATTGGTCTTTTGAAAAAAATAAGTGTAAATCCACGTAATTGTAAATGATGGAATTATATCTGTAAACGGAATTATTTCTTCAACAAAAGTCAAAAAACCGGCAACCTTCCCTACTGTTCCTTTGTACATTCTGCTCATAATAAAAGCCGCAATTGGCGCCCAGATTACATCTGAAAATTCACCAAGTACCGGAATCGAAAATGAAATCATTCCGATACCATCAAAAAGAAGCCCTAAAAGAAGCTTTCTCATTCTTTCGTCATTCGCAACATTCAAATCCTGCATTTTGTTTTATTTAGAGATTAATCGAATTTAAAAATAATTCACTAAGTAAATTTATTTTTAACCGCTATTTTTTTCTTAATTACCACTAGTAACTTTTTACTTCTTATCTGTTACTGCAAATAATGCACCAAAATTACCATCGGTCTGAATCCAGTTTTCTGACGGTATATAAGCTCTCGAAACAAATCCGTCTAAAAACAGGGCGTTTTTACATCCCAAATCTTTAAAATAGACTGCAAAATCATAAAAATTAACCTCTTCTTTAGATAACACAAAAACAACCTTTCCATCCGGCAGAATACCAACTCCGTTTCTTATATTCAAATTTTTAGAACCTACTTTAAATTCTGGATGAATCTGACCGTCAATAATTAACATTGGACCAGACTGTGTTGCATATGCAATATTCTTGTCATTTTTAAATTTTTCTGTCGTACAAATTTCAGCCGTTTTATTATTTTTCAAAAAAACACGCCGTTTGGTTTCAAGTAAAAATTTCCTGTAGCTTTAGTCGTATCCAATATTGATAAAGTTTTTCTCTTTTCAATATACAAACCCTGAGGCGAATGATCTGTTTTATACATTCCGGCATTCATTGCAAACCCAAGTTTCAAATTATTCATTTCAACCCAGTTTTTCAGATTTTGAATACTTCCGAAATTTTCTCCTTTTTCATTTTTCCAATACAGCCTTAAATCCTGTTTTTTCAAATCTACTTTATAGACTACAAACTTATCCTCATAGCATGCCTTCCAACTAACAAATAGGGTTAGAATTGTAATTATAAATACAATCAGTCGAATTTTTACCTTCATTTCCTTAAATATTTTATCATAAATGTAAAATAATAAATTCAATAATCTCACAAATTGTATTCTTCATAAAATTCTGTTACAACACATTTTAATATCGGCAGAATCTTTGTTTCTTTGTAGAAACAGTTTCAAAATGATACACGCAAAAAACATACATAAATTCTACGATAAACTCGAGGTTTTAAAAGGAGTTGATTTACATATTAAAAAAGGAGAAATTGTTTCGATTGTTGGTGCTTCCGGTGCCGGAAAAACTACTTTATTACAAATTTTAGGAACCTTAGATAAACCCGAAATAAATACTGAATCATCATTAAGTATCAACGGCGAGAATGTATTAAAATTACAAGATGTAGAAACTGACAATTCAAAAGAAGAAAAAACATTCAAGATTATTACCTGGACTGGTTTCATTTACGTTATAATTCTGATCGTTTGTTTTTTGTTTTTCAGAGCTAAAATCTACGATGATAATTTAAGGTTAATAACAGCTGGTATTCTGTTATTACCTATTATTTCCATGATAATTTATTACACCCGATATTTCAAAAAGAAAAGCAAAAAAGACAAAACCTTATCCAATTTCAGAAATTTAAATCTTGGTTTTATCTTTCAGTTTCATCAATTATTACCTGAATTCACAGCTTTGGAAAATGTTTGTATTCCCGCTTTTATGGCCAATAAATCAAAAGCAGAAGCTGAAAAAGAAGCAAAAAAACTGTTGGAATATTTAGGTTTATCACATAGAATCAATCACAAGCCAAACGAACTTTCGGGCGGAGAACAACAAAGAGTTGCCGTAGCAAGAGCTTTAATCAACAAACCAGATGTTATTTTTGCCGATGAACCTTCCGGAAATCTCGACACACAATCTGCCGAAAATTTACATCAGTTATTTTTTCAGCTTCGCGACGAATTCGGACAAACCTTTGTAATCGTAACCCATAATGAAGAATTGGCCAATATGGCTGATAGAAAACTCGTAATGGTCGACGGACAGATTAGTAATTAGGATTAGGAGCTATTTCCTGCTGTCCTTCCAATCTTTTGTGCCGAACCCCGGCACAAAAGGATTTTCCCTCCCATCAGGGCTAGGGCACCCGAATAAACAAGAACATTCATTTCAACATGAACAAAAAAGAACTCAAAGAATTTCTTGACGAAAAAGTCATTCAATATAACAATCAGGATTTTATAGAAAGTGATCCTGTACAGATTCCGCATTTATTTTCGCAAAAAGAAGATATTGAAATTGCCGGTTTTTTAAGCGCAACAATTGCTTGGGGGAACCGCAAAATGATCATCAAAAACTCACATCAAATGATGGAATTAATGGGTAACACGCCTTATGATTTCATTATGTCACACTCTGAAAACGATCTGGAACGTCTCGAAAATTTTGTACATCGTACCTTCAACGGAAAAGATTTTAGTGGTTTTATAAAAGGTTTACAGCACATTTATAAAAATCATGGCGGCTTAGAAATTGTTTTCGCCAAAAATCAGGAAAAAGACAGTTTACAGAAAAGTATCAGCGAATTCAAAAAAATATTCTTCGAAATCGATCATTTGCCAAGAACACAAAAACATATTTCAGATCCCTTAAATAATTCCGCAGCAAAAAGAATCAACATGTATTTGCGCTGGATGGTTCGTCAGGATACAAAAGGAGTCGATTTAGGAATTTGGAAAACCATTTCGCCAGCCGCATTATCTTGCCCGCTTGATGTTCATTCCGGCAACGTAGCCCGCAAACTTGGAATACTTTCGCGAAAGCAAAACGACGGAAAAGCATTGGCAGAACTAGACTTACAGCTTCGCAAAATGGACGCTAATGATCCTGTAAAATATGATTTTGCTTTGTTTGGTTTGGGTGTTTTTGAAGGATTTTAATTTTAAAACCGAAAATTATTTTAATTGTTCTACATGTAAATAATCTTCATTTGAAAAATCTCCATGTAAATCAGGCACCCAACCTCCTGATTTATAAAACTCATTTATAAGATCGTATTCAATCAATCCAGAATCTTCTCCCACTTTTGCATTTTTAATCATTTCAATATTAGAATTCATAACTCCAAAATTGTCTGCAAGATAAAGTCTGTCTATAGGGGGAGAATCATCACTATGAAATTTATAATAAAATGATTTTTCATAGAAAGACAATTCCAATTGTCCATTTTTAAATTTTGCCAATCTTCCATCTCCAGATGTAGACTGGTAATAAGCTAACAAAATATCCGTCTCCAGATTTTTTGAAATACGCCTTAAAATTTCGTCATATAAATATAAATTACCCTGAAAGTCAAACTCAACTTCAACCCAGTCTTTACTCAGGTTTTTTGAAATTACAAGAGTTATGTTTTTCTCTTCAGATAAATTTTCATCGTGTGGCAGATTATAAAACCATTCCTTTCTTGTGTCAAGCCAGATCTCTCTGCCTGTCGGCAAGTACTTTTTTAACTCTGCCAATACCGTTTCTACGTCTTTGCATTTTATATTTGTTTGCGAAAATGTTGCCATTGTATTTTATATAAGAAGATTTTGTTCCAGTTTTTTCAAAAATATTCAAAAAGAAATTACCAATCATTTAATGGATACTTTTTATTTTTTCATTTAAGCTTTAAATTCATCAATAAATATAGTTTTTGAAGGGTTTTATACCTAACAACCAACGATTTAAATCACTTGATTATGAGATGATTCGAAAATTTTAGCAATCTAACCGCCATTTTAGTGTACCTTTGCACAAAATTTAATGTAAATGAGCACTTTCGAAAAATTCAATCTTCCAAAATCAGTACAAAAAGCAATCGACGAATTAGGATTTGTTACGCCAACTCCTATTCAGGAAAAATCCTTTTCTGTGATTATGTCAGGTCGCGATATGATGGGAATTGCGCAAACCGGAACCGGTAAAACATTTGCATATTTATTGCCTCTTTTAAAATTATACAAATTTACCCCAACCAATACGCCAAAAATTGTAATTCTGGTTCCAACGCGTGAATTAGTAGTTCAGGTTGTAGATGAAATCGAGAAATTAACCAAATATATGTCGGTTAGTACGCTTGGTATTTTTGGTGGTGTAAACATCAATACACAAAAAAAAGCTGTTTATGAAGGAGTTGACGTTTTAGTTGGAACTCCGGGTAGAATGATGGATTTGGCACTTGATGCTGTAGTTCGTTTTGATGAAACTCAAAAATTAGTTATTGACGAGTTTGACGAAATGCTAAATTTAGGTTTCCGTACGCAATTGACAGCACTTTTGGCGATGATGAAAACCAAACGTCAGAACATTTTATTCTCTGCAACTATGACGGATGAAGTAGATGCTGTTTTAAATGATTTTTTTGATTTTCCGGAAGAAGTTACACTTGCTGCTTCAGGAACTCCGCTTGAAAATATTACTCAAATTACTTATAACGTTCCTAATTTTAACACAAAAGTAAACCTGTTAAAACATTTATTAGAAACAAACGAAAACATGGAACGTGTTTTGGTTTTCGTTAATAATAAAAAGATTTCAGACATGCTTCATACGCGAATTGAAGAACATTTTGAAGGACAATTTGGAGTAATCCACTCGAATAAGTCTCAAAATTATCGTTTGAGTACAATGGCTGAATTTCAGGAAGGAAATCTTCGCGGATTAATTACAACTGATATTATGGCGAGAGGTTTGGATATTTCGAATATCTCTCACGTTATCAACTTTGAACTTCCGGAATTTCCTGAATTATATATGCACAGAATTGGTCGTACAGGTCGTGCAGATGCAACAGGAACTGCAATTAGTTTTATCACTCCTCGTGAAGAAGAATTTAAAGTGGAAGTGGAAGTTTTAATGAATCAGGAACTTGAAATAGCAGAATTTCCTGAAGAAGTCGAAATTTCAGCCAAATTAATCGAACCTGAAAAAGACAAACAGCCAATTAAGTTTTTAATGAAAAAAGTAAAACTGGACGGTGAAGGTGCTTTTCATGATAAGGCTAAAAAAAATAAGAAAGTCAATCTTGGAGGGCCTTCAAAAACAAAAAAGAAAACACACGGTTCTGTCAACAGAAACATGTTGAAAACGAGAGATAAGAAAAGAAAAGATAAGGACAAGTAAAATATAAATTCCAATAAAAAAATTCCAAATTCCAATTGTTAGCAACGTTTGGAATTTGGAATTTTTTTATTGGAATTTCTTAAATCTATATCTTCGTAAAAATCAATCCTACCGGCGAACACAATTCGATCTTTTTTCCGGTATTTTTAAGTTTTCCAGTGATTTTATCTCTTTTAAAAATGATAATATCGTTTGTATATTGATGTCCAACTAAAAGGAAATTTCCCGTAGGATCAATTGCAAAATCTCTTGGCCCTTTTCCTAAAGTGCTTTGTTGTTCAACCAATTCAATATTTCCATTTTTAAGAATTTTATAAACCGAAATATTGTTAGCATCAACTCGATCAGTTACGTACAAAAATTTTCCGTCAGGTGAAATTTTTATTGCCGCTGCACCAGTTCCTCCGGTAAAACCTTTTGCAAGAATACTAGTTTCGGCAATTAATTTTAGATTTCCGGTTTTATCATAACTAAAAGTTGTCAAAGTGCCATCCAATTCCTGAACCAGATAAACAAACTTTCCGTCTTTGCTGAACGTTAAATGTCTTGGCCCACTTCCTGCTTTTACATCAACAGTTCCTTTTAAAGTCAGGATTTCATGTTTTGAAGCTGCATTGTATTTGTAAATAAAAACCTTATCCTGCCCTAAATCATTCGATAAAACAAATTGTTTATCCGGAGAAAAAACTACCATATGCACGTGCGCTTTTTCCTGACGCGCTGCATTTGGTCCTTTTCCTTCATGCTGAATTAATTGCTGTGCTTCTGTTATACTGCCATCAGCATTCTTTTTAAAAACAGCAATACTTCCGCCGGAATAATTAGCAATAATTACATTTTTATCATCATTGATTAAATGACAAGGATCTGCTCCTAATGAAGCATTTGTATTTAATAATTTAAGTTTACCGGTTTTTGAATCGTAGCCAAATGCACTTACCGAACTTTGAGTTCCGTTTTCGTTTACCGCATAAATAAATTTATTATTTGCAGAAACTGATAAATAGCTTGGACTCACCACTTTTTCTGTAGAATTTTTTAATTTAAAATCTCCTGAGTTAGCATCAAAATCGTAAACGTAAATTCCTTTACTATCGCAAGTATTGGTATAGGTTCCTACCAATAAATTAAATTTATTTTGTGCTTCCATATTCGTAAAAGCTAAAATTGAAAAAAGCAAAATATACAATCTTTTCATAGTTTTTTTATAGTTTTTTGAATTAGCTAAAATACTGAATATTCTTATTACAAAGTTTCTTTTTTGTTACAAATGAAATTCCAAAAGTTACATTTTTTAAACTGGGATTTGTGTTTTTTCACCATATAAGATAGATAAGTTCATTTAATTGACTCATAATGAAGCTTTACTTATGATATCTTATATTACTTATATGGTTTAAAAAATATCCCTGTAAGGTTTAACTAAAAATTTGTATTTTTGACCAATATCTCCGCGAAAAACAAAACGTAGCGAAGTAAATCAAAGCCAGAATGCACTTTAAACAGCCCGAAATTCTATACTTTCTCTTTTTATTGATTGTTCCTATTTTGGTTCATTTGTTTCAATTACGACGTTTTAAAACCTCTTTTTTTACAAACGTCCGTTTCCTTAAAGAACTTGCCGTACAAACACGAAAAAGTTCTAAAATCAAAAAAAGACTATTATTAGCGACACGTTTATTGTTACTTACATGTGTAATTTTAGCCTTTGCACAGCCATTTTTTGAAGCCAAAGACAGCAAAAATGCAACAAACGAAATGTACATTGTTTTAGACAATTCGTTTAGTATGCAGGCAAAAGGAAAAAAAGGGGAACTATTAAAACGTGCCGTTCAGGAATTATTGGAAAACACGCCCGAAACTGCACAATTTTCGTTGTTAACAAACACCGAAAATTTTTGGAATACAGATATTAAAGCCTCTAAAAATTCTTTACAAAACTTAAAATACAGCGCAACACCTTTTGAACTTTCGTCAATAATGGCGAAAATAAAAGCCCATAAATCGGCACATAAAAAAGACATTGTTATTATTACAGATGCTGTTGGTTTAGCAGAAAAAGATGTAAAAAATATTGATAGCGAAGAAAAGCCGTATTTCATAATTCCGGAAGCCGAACAAAAAAACAACGTTTCGATTGACAGTGTTTTCATCAATCAGACTTTAGAAAATTTCTACGAAATAGGTATTAATTTGTCTGCTTACGGTGAAGATTTTAAACCCATTTCGATGGCATTGTACAATCAGAAAAAATTGATTGCCAAAACGATAATTAATTTTGATTCGAAGAAAAAGAAAATCAATTTTACGATTCCAAAAGAAGCTTTTCACGGATATGTTACCATTGAAGATAATGGCCTTACTTACGACAACAAACTTTATTTCAGCATTTCAAAAGCTAAAAAAACAAATGTAATTAGCATTGGCGAACCTGAAAAAAGTAATTTCTTATCCAGAATTTATACTTCTGCCGAATTCAATTACAGTAATTATTCTATCAGTAGTTTAGATTATAATAGCTTAGAAAAACAAAACACTATTATTCTGAATGAATTAATTGAAGTTCCTCAGGCTTTACAAACCACTTTAAAGGCCTTTGTCTCAAAAGGTGGAAATCTGGTTGTGATTCCTGCTGAGAAAAGTTCCATTTCAAACCTGAATACTTTTTTAGGCAATTTTGGAAAAATTCTGTTTAAAAACCTTGAAAACAAAGACAAATTAATCACCAAAATCAACTTTGATCATCCCTTGTTTTCAGGCGTTTTCGAAAATAAAATTACTAATTTTCAATATCCGAAAACAAGTAAATCATTTGATATTTCAAATGCGTATCCCGCCGTTCTATCTTATGAAGATCAAAGTGTATTTGTAACAATGATTCAAAATCCTGTTTCTGGAATTACTATTTTTTCGGCACCTATAAATACAACAAATTCAAATTTTCAGCAATCACCTTTAATTGTTCCGCTTTTTTATAAAATGGGACAAAATAATCAAAAAACAGGTGTAAACGCTTTAACGATTGGCAACAATCAGCCTTATTTTGTTGATGTTTTATTGAGCAAAGACGCCATTTTAGAAGTAAAAGGAAATGATGATTCGTTTATTCCGATCCAGCAAATATTGAATAATAAAGTTAAACTAACATTCAATGATTTTCCTGAAACTTCGGGAAATTATAGCGTTTTTGATAAAAAAGAATCAGTCGAAAACCTGAGTTTTAATTATAAAAGAAGTGAAAGCGATTTAAATCAGGTAAATACAAACGTAGTTTCAGATTTTAAAACTGCAGATACTCTTTCGACCATTTTTAACACGCTACAAACTGAGCGAACTGACAGCCAAATTTGGAAATGGTTTGTTATCTTTGCACTGTTATTTTTAGCATTAGAAATGGCGATCATCAAATTTGTAAAGTAAAACATAACGTTTTACTTTTTTTGAACCATTAAGAGATTAAGATAATAAAGTTTTAGTACTTCTTAATCTAACTTAATTCCTTAATGGCAGAAATAAAACATTTAATGTTTGAATAAAAAAAATCTACATATGAAAATAATCATCAGAAGCGCCAAAATTATAGATTCAAAAAGTCCGTTTCATAACCAGACTGTTGATCTTTTAATTTCAGATGGTTTAATTGAAAAAATAGGAACTTCGATTCTTGATATTGATGATTCAACCGAAGTAAAATTAGATAATCTGCATATTTCTCAGGGTTGGTTTGACAGCAGCGTTTCGTTTGGAGAACCAGGTTATGAAGACAGAGAAACTATTGCAAACGGATTGAACGTTGCGGCAAAAAGTGGTTTTACGGCAATTGCTTTACAGCCGAACTCCTTCCCTGTTATCGATAATCAATCGCAGGTAAATTTTGTAAAAAATAAAGCAAATGGTTTTGCTACAGAACTTTTTCCAATTGGTGCTTTAACAAAAGCAAGTGAAGGAAAAGATATGGCAGAATTATTTGACATGAAAAAATCCGGAGCGATCGCTTTTGGAGATTATAATAAAAGTATTGACAATGCCAATTTGCTAAAAATCGCTTTGCAATATGTTCAGGATTTTGATGGTTTGGTAATCACTTATTCACAAGATCCAAACATAAAAGGAAACGGAGTTGCGAATGAAGGAATTGTTTCTACAAAATTAGGATTGAAAGGAATTCCGACTCTGGCCGAAGAACTGCAAATTTCGAGAAACTTGTTTTTATTAGAATATACAGGAGGAAAACTTCATATACCTACTATTTCTACAGCAAAATCGGTCGAATTAATTAAAGAAGCAAAAGCAAAAGGTTTACAAGTAACTTGTAGCGTCGCTGTACATCATTTGGTTCTTACAGATGAAAAATTAGAAGGCTTTGATACTCGTTTTAAAGTAACTCCGCCTTTAAGAACCGAAGCTGATAGAAAAGCACTTATAAATGCTGTTTTAGACGGAACTATCGATATGATTACTTCAGATCATAATCCAATTGATATTGAATTCAAAAAAATGGAATTTGATACAGCCAAAAATGGAACAATTGGTTTAGAAAGTGCTTTTGGAGCTTTATTAACCGTTTTACCACTTGAAACTGTAATTGAAAAATTAACTTTAGGGAAAACAGTTTTTGGTCTTGAAAATACTTCAATTGCCGAAGGTTCAAAAGCTAATTTTACTTTCTTTACTCCGGAAGGAACGTCTACTTTTACTAAAGAAAATATTCTTTCAAAATCTAAAAATTCTGCCTTTTTAGGAACTGAAATTAAAGGTTCTGTCTACGGAATTTCAAATCAAAACCAACTTGTTATCACAAAATAATTACAATGAATAATTCAATCGAAGAGGGAAAATCAATCGCAATTACCAGTTATATTTTAATTATTGGAGTTTTAATTGCAATGTCCATGAACTCTGAAAATAAAAATAGTTTTGCTTCTTTTCATATTCGTCAGGCTTTAGGTTTATCGCTTACGTTTATTTCTTTCGGAGCTATAATCAGTAATTTTGACAGCTTTTTTATCACTTTCCCAATGTGGATTTGTATTTCTATTTTATGGACTTATGGAATTTTCAGTGCTATTCAGGGACAGATGAGACCGATCCCTTTAGTTGGAAATATATTTCAAAAGTGGTTTAAATCGATTGGGTAAAATTTAAATTCCAACAAAAAAGAAATCAATTAAAATCCGCGTTTTCGCTTTAGCGAATCTGTTTTTGTTAGCGTATTAATTTGAACACGGATGACGCGGATTTGCAAGCAAAAACGCAGATAAAAACTGATTTTATATTACACTATATCAACTTTAAGGAATCTCATAACTCAAAACTTATAACTCATAACTTCCAAAGAATGAATTTATCTTTAGA
This sequence comes from Flavobacterium sp. AC274, assembly GCF_979258275.1. Classification (NCBI taxonomy): domain Bacteria; kingdom Pseudomonadati; phylum Bacteroidota; class Flavobacteriia; order Flavobacteriales; family Flavobacteriaceae; genus Flavobacterium; species Flavobacterium sp. AC274. Next base: position 4,367,111 of record NZ_OZ409852.1, read on the forward strand.
ATATAAAATACAAGAACCAAAAGTAATTTTAGATAAAAATCCTGTTTTACTTTTATTACACGGATATGGCAGCAACGAAGCCGATTTATTTTCGTTTGCTACTGAACTTCCTGATCATTATTATATCATTTCGGCAAGAGCGCCTTATGATTTACAATACGGAGCTTATGCCTGGTATGCAATTAATTTTGATGCCGATCAGAATAAATTTTCGGATAACGAACAAGCGAAAACTTCTCGTGATGTAATAGCAAAATTTATCGATGAATTGGTTGCCAATTATCCAATTGATACTAATAATGTAACGTTGGTTGGTTTTAGTCAGGGTTCTATTTTAAGCTATTCTGTTGCACTTTCTTATCCTGAAAAAGTACAGAGAGTTGTAGCGATGAGTGGTTATTTTAACCATGAAATTATCAAAGATGGTTTCGAGAAAAACGACTTCAAAAACTTAAAAATATTCGCTTCTCACGGAACTGTAGATCAGGTTATCCCAATCGAATGGGCAAGAAAAACACCTGCTGTTTTAGAGCAATTAAATATTCCGGTTACTTATAAAGAATATCCTGTTGGGCATGGTGTTGCTCCGCAAAACTTCTTTGATTTTAAGAATTGGCTGGCGGAATAATTTTTTTTTATTTTAATTGAATGCGTTTAAATAAATCTAAATTACAATTTGTAAGTTTTTACATATATTATTTAGATTTATTCTTTCGTAATTATTATGTAACTTTGTCAAATGAAAACTTCAACTATTCATATCGACAAACCTTCTGATCGTCTTTTAGACAATCTAAGGAATTTACGTAAAGCTAAGGAAGAACGTAAAGAACAAATGCGTGCTGATTGGGCAAAATATTTTCCGAAAAAATAATTTGCCAATAAAAAATGCTTGATAGAATTATACCGTATATAACGGTTGAAGGATTTCAATATCTAATAAAATTCACAGAATTTAACAAATATCATCTTCCGGAAACTTTTATTTTACCTATTGTAGATATTACAATTGAGGTAATGAAAACACCAAACCAAATAAATAACGGAAAAACTTTGTTTCACTTTCATCAGCCATTCAACAGTTTCTTGATGAAAATAATGTTGTTTTATACTTTTATTGCAGTAACGATCCAATTACCAAAAATAAAAATCGTCAGAATATTTCAGATGCTCAATTTAGAAGTAACTTATTTTGTAAAATGTTTGAGAAGAAAAATCTAAATAATGATTTCATATGTGAGAATATCATAATAAAAGACCCTCATAATGGAGATCATCATATTCATTTAATATCTAAATTGGAAAATGAAATTGAAATTAAAACAATTGTCAATGACAGTCTACCCTATTTTGAAAATAAATAAAACTACTTCCAAATAAATAATAAAAAGAAAATCGCAATTTTCAGCCCCAAAAACTGCGACTGTAAACTTTATTGTCCTGTATAAATTATTTTTCCAGCTTTTTTCAAAACATAACCTTTCCAAGGGATTAATTGATAATCACCTTTTACCCACGAATCTCCTTCAGATTTTCTTTCTAAAATGATCGATTCTTTTTGAGTATCTAAGAAAAGTTCTGCTTTGTTGCCTTCGAAAACTACGTAAGCAGCTGTTGTATATGTTTTTCCGTTTTCTTCGACGTGTGATAATTTTGTGCCTTCAAAAATTCGAATACATTTGTTTTTAACAATAGACCAAGTGTAACCTGCTGAAGCTTTACAACCGTGACTGTCAACATCACCACCAACCATTACTTTTTCGGGTTTTGTTTCTGTCTTATTTTCTTGAGATACTTTTTTGGCACAAGAAAATGAAAGACCTATAATAACTGAAAATAAAAATACTTTTTTCATTTTTCCTATTTATTGATTAAACACAAAAATAGGAAAAATCTTTCTTATTTTTGGTATAAAAGTGATTGATTTGTTTCGAATGAAATGCTTTCGTCATCGTTAACAAAGTATTTCAATAAGGCTTCGCCCCATAATTCTCCGTTACTAAAATCAACGATAATCCATCTGTGATTTAAGATTTTGACTTTGTTGATGATAAACTTCTTGCCATCAATCATATCCTGTCCTGTATAAGGATTCCCTTTTGGATTGGAATTTAGGTCTAATAATTTTTCGGTTACAATTGGAATTAATTTTTCGTATAAAATTACTTTCCCGCCAGAAGCGCTGTTGTCAAAATAATTTTGCGCATTTTCATTATGAGACAGGGAAAAATAATCCGCCTCGGCTAATTGACCTGAAACCAAATTGATACTATCTCTTAGCTTTTTTGTAGTTTTCTCATATCTCTCTTCACCAAATTTTACTTCGCGGCTATAAAACATGTAAGTAAAAATATTCATTAATATCGCAAGGATAAAAAGGTAAAGCATTAAGGATTTTTTCATTTTGTAGGTATAATTAAATTGTAATTTCTAAATTGTCGTAAGCCAGGAAAACGTTTTTAGGCAATTGTTTTTGTACTTCTTCATGAAATCCTAAAACGTGGCTAATATGGGTTAAATAAGCAACTTCGGGCTTAACCAGATTGATAAAATCAAGTGCTTCCTGTAAATTAAAGTGTGTATCATGAGGTTCTACACGCAAGGCGTTTACGACCAAAACTTTTAAATTCTGTAGTTTTTTAACTTCAGATTGATCAATTGTTTTTACATCTGTTAAATAAGCAAAATCATCGATTCGGTAACCAAAAACCTGTAGTTCACCGTGCATTACATTTACGGGAATTGCCATTTTATTGCCAACAGCAAAAGGTTTGTCATTTACAACTTCGATGGTTTTTACGCTTGGCGCACCGGGATATTTATTTACGGTTTCGAAAACATAATCAAAACGGCGTTTTAGATTATCAATTACACGCTGATGCGCGTAAACCGGAATTTCGCCTTGTCTAAAATTAAACGGACGAATATCATCCAAACCTGCCGTGTGATCTGCGTGTTCGTGCGTGAATAAAATCGCATCGATATGCCTACAGCCGCAAGAAAGCATTTGCTGCCTGAAATCGGGCCCGCAATCTATGACATACGAATGATTATCCCACGTAATCCAGATGGATACGCGGAGCCTTTTGTCCTTAGCATCAGTGCTTTTACAAACAGGATGATCGATTCCAATAATTGGAATACCTTGAGAAGTACCGGTACCTAAAAAATAGATCTTCAATTGAACTTGTTTTTTTTACAAAAATAGGGATTATTTCTCTTTCATTAGAAGCCTAATTTGCTAACTTTGTAACAAATCTATTTAAAATAAAATGGGTACAGAAATAAAACTCAAAGGTGACAAGGTCATCGAACAGATTCCTTCTATAAAAGACAAAGCGTTACGCATTAATTTAAACGAGAATATTTACGGAACATTTGCTGAAATTGGTGCTGGACAAGAAACGGTTAGGCATTTTTTTAGATCCGGAGGTTCATCGGGAACTATTGCAAAAGCAATGTCTGCCTATGATAAAGATTTTAGTGATGCCGTTTACGGTATTGAAGGCGACGGACGCTACGTGACAGAAAACCGACTTAAAAAAATGTTGACCTTTGAAGGTGAATTGATTGAAGAACGTTTGAGCCGTGAAAAACACCCTAATAAACTTTTCTTTAGTTACGCCAATACGGTTGCCACAATAGATTTTGCCAAGCAATTTAAAGGTCACGGCTGGGTTGGAATTCGTTACCAAATTGAACCGGACGAAGCTTACAACGAAATTATCCTGCACATTCGTTTTAAGGAAACTGACGCCAGACTACAACAGGAAACACTAGGAATTTTAGGTGTAAACTTAATTTATGGTGCTTTTTACAAATACAATGACCCTAAACGATTACTTCGTTATTTATACGATCACTTAGATAAAGACCAGCTTGAAATAGATACTATTAACTTCTCTGGACCACGTTTTGCTGATGTTGACAACCGTTTGATGAGTTTACAGCTTGTTAAAAACGGAATGACTGATGCGGTAATGTTTAATCCTGAAGGAAAAAATATTCTTCCGGCTGCGATTTTATATAAAAAGAACTTACTTGCCTTAAGAGGAAGTTTCCGCCCGGTTACGAAAGTAAATATGGATATGTACGAGAAATCATTAAATATGTTTCTCGAAGAAAATAAAGTTGAAAAAGACAATACTTTAGTCGTTTTCGAAATTACACTTTCCAATTTACGTTCGGATGGTGAAATTGATGAGCGCGATTTTATGGACAGAGCCGAATTGCTTTGTTCGCTTGGTCAAACCGTTATGATATCAAATTTTCAGGAATATTATAAAGTGGTTGAATATTTTGCTAATTATACCAAAGCGAGAATGGGATTGGCGATGGGAGTTAACAATCTTGTTGATATTTTTGATGAGAAATATTATCGTCATTTAAGTGGAGGAATTTTGGAAGCTTTCGGTAAATTATTCTACCGCGATATGAAAGTTTTCTTATACCCAATGCTAGATGAAAATGGTGTATTAATGAATTCAAGCAATTTAAAAGTACATCCAAGGATGAAAGAATTGTACAAATTCTTTAAATTCAACGGAAAAGTAGTGGATATCGCCAATTATGACCCAAATAATCTGGAGGTTTTCTCTCGCGAAGTTTTAAAAATGATCAATCAGGGAAAAACAGGCTGGGAACATATGCTTCCTGCCGGTATTCCGGAAATTATAAAGGAACACCACCTTTTTGGATATCATCCGGAAAAGGAACTGGAACAAAACGCTTAAAAAAATCCCCGAAAATTTTCTTCGGGGATTTTTTTAAATTTTTGTTTCAGGTTTCATGCTTGTTTTGTTTCAGGTTTTACTACAATCTTGGTTCAACGCAGATGACGCGGATTCGCGTTGCGAAAACGCAGATTAACACGGATTTTTTTGTCTTTGCCTGATAATTGTTACGTTTAATCTTTGTCAAAGTTTTAAACTTTGACAAAGATCCCGTCTCAGCAGTGCGTTTAACACAATATGAAGACGCACTGCTGTGCGTCTCTACGTGAAACCTGAAACAAAATCTCCTATTTCAAAATCTGCGCTGCGTGTTCTTTTGTTTTTACCTGGGAAATTACCTCATCGATAATTCCTTTTTCATCGATTACGAAAGTTGTTCTATGGATTCCGTCGTATTCTTTTCCCATGAATTTCTTTGGCCCCCAAACACCAAAAGCATTGATTACAGACTTGTCCTCGTCTGCTAATAATGGAAAAGGGAATTCGTATTTGTCTTTGAATTTTAATTGTGCTTTTGCACTGTCGGCACTTACTCCTAAAAGTTCATAATTATTGGCTTTAAAACGCTCAAAATTATCTCTTAAATCACAGGCTTCTGCGGTACAGCCCGGTGTACTTGCTTTTGGATAAAAGAAAACTACTAACTTTTTTCCGGCATAATCTGCCAGCTTATGTGTTTTTCCGTCCTGATCTGTTCCTGAGAAATTTGGTGCTTTATCGCCTGCTTTTAATGTTGTCATATTTTTTTATTTTAGATTTTTTATTTTAGATTTTTTATTTTAGAATATAGAATAAAGAGTAAAGATTATAGATTGGGCTCAATATTTTTTTATTCTAGATTTTTTTAGAGTATAGAATAAAGAGCCAAGATTATAGATTGGGCTCAATATTTTCTATTTCAGATTTTTTTAGAACATAGAATAAAGAGTCAAGATTATAGATTGGGCTCAATATCTTCCATTGATAACTTATAACTTATAACTTGCAATTCATAATTAACAATTTATAATTATCATGCCCCAGATTGAAGTGAAAACCCCGGAATTGTGAAAGTTTACATTTTTTGCATTAAGAAAGCGACTGGAAGAAGCTCTTGTTAATGCTTAAAAATGTTACTTTAACAATGAGGAGTTGTAACGGAAAGCTGGATTAGGCACATCATGAAAATTATGCTATTTTTACATCAATAAAAATACGGAAATGAATAAAGAAGCCCGCGTACAATTTGTTATAAATACGTTAAAAGAACTCTACCCAACTATACCTGTTCCACTAGATCATAAAGATCCCTATACTTTACTTATTGCTGTTTTGTTATCTGCGCAATGTACTGATGTTCGTGTAAATCAGATTACGCCTTTGCTTTTTGCCAAGGCTGACAATCCGTATGATATGGTGAAAATGTCGGTGGAAGAAATTAAGGAAATTATTCGCCCGTGTGGATTATCACCTATGAAATCGAAAGGAATTCATGGCTTATCTGAGATTTTGATTGATAAATATAATGGTGAGGTTCCGCAGAGTTTTGAGGCCCTGGAATCTTTGCCGGCTGTTGGACATAAAACAGCAAGTGTGGTAATGTCTCAGGCTTTTGGAGTTCCTGCTTTTCCGGTTGATACGCACATTCACAGATTAATGTACAGGTGGAATCTTTCGAATGGAAAAAACGTGGTTCAGACTGAAAAAGATGCTAAACGATTATTTCCTAAAGAAACATGGAATGATTTGCATTTGCAAATTATTTGGTATGGACGTGAATATTCACCTGCAAGAGGCTGGAGTTTAGAGAAAGATATTATTACGAGAACAATTGGCAAAAAATCGATAATAGAAGAAGCTCTTAAAAAGAAAATCTAAAAGTGATACATAATATTATAACACGAATTTCACTAATTTGCACCAAATCTAAATTGTTAAACTTACTTTGCGAAATTAATTTCACAAACTAGTAATTAGTGCCAATTCGTGAAATTCGTGTTTGTATCTTTATTGACTGCTTTTCAATGCGTTATATTCTGTCGTCATATCGAGTGATCTGTAAATTCCTAAAAGTGATTTAAAGGCGTCTTCATTTTTTGGTTCGATGACTAATACTTTTTTGAGATATGGAATGGCACTTCGTACTATTTCATCTTTTTTAGCATCTAGTTTATCGTATTCTTTCATCTCCTGCGGACTATTCCCAAGTAAAGCCATCTGATCTACTAATACTCTCTTTAATTGGATTTTAACATAAGCTAGGTTGATATAACAGTCTATGCAGTTTTGATTTAACTGTATTCCTTCTTCATAATATTTTTCGGCATTGGTATAATCTTTTGTTTCCATATAAGAAAATGCCAATGAGTTTAAAATTTCTTCCTTTTTAGAAGGTGGCCAAACATCTCTTGGCTTTTCATAAAGACCAGCAGCGATATTTGATTCTCTCGCGCTTCTGGAAATAAAAGATTCCTCTGCTTTTGTTTTTTTATTGGTAGCGTAAAACATTATCCCTTTTCCGCTATAATTTATTTTCTTTAGTTTCTCATAATATTTAATTGCAGAAGAATAATCTTTGCCTGCTAAGGAAGCCGAAGCTGCATTAAGCAAGTTTAGTGTATCTTTTTTATCAAACTGGTAAACTTCGTTACTCTTATCTGCACTTTCTTTGTATTTTCCTGCTTTAAAATCATTGTATGCTCCATCTACAAGTTTAGACTTCATTTCTTTTAAAGCTAAATTTGCTTTAAAAGCGTATTTGTAATTGCGGGAATCATTTTCATACAAAAGTACATCCTGATATGCACCAGAAGCTATTGCGAAATTTGCTGCAGCATCTATGTTTTTGGTTGCCAAATCCTTATAAACATTTCCTTTTGTAAAAAAGAAATCGGATTTTACCTCATCGGGTGCATTAATTACTAAGTATTCTACTTTTTTTAAAATCGCACAAGCTTCTTCAGGTTTTCCTTTATCAAAATAAGATTGCGCTTCTTTGATTTCCTCTTTTTGCGCAAATGCTGCGTAGTTTATCAATAGTAAAATTGATAATATTTTTAGTTTCTTTTTCATTTCATTTTAGTTTGGTTGTTAAATAGATTTGAACGGCTATTGTGGTTATTTATAGTCGCTTTTGGGGACAAATAGCACTTATAGTATTAGTACGCAAAAAAATCTTTTGCTTAACAATAACATTAAGATGCACAACAAATAAAATGAAATAGAGTAGTGTAATTTTTCTTCATATATTATTGGTTATTGGTTAAACATTTATTTACCTGATATTTAGCTTACTTTTGAGCAATTTTTAGTATTCAAAGTTTTTTAATACGAAAAACTCTTCAATAAAGTAATTTACTTGAATAAAAAAAACTTTTTAACTAAAATAAAACAAATATTGAATAAATCAATAAAAATTACTTAAAATATCAAACTTTAACAAACTCAGGCATTAAATCAAGAGGAGATCCTGAAAATTATTTTATTAAAAGTTAGAAAACATTACGATAACAATAACAGAAAAAAGAGACTTAAAATTACGGCAAAAAAAACTCACTACCTGTATTTACATACAAATAGTGAGCTTTCAACCAAAACGACCATTTGGTTTTTTCTTTCGAAATAAACATCCGACCAAAGTAGTGGGCTGTTTAATTAGCTATAATCTCAAAACTTTTATCTTCAATTTTCACAACTGTAAGAGCTTGTGAATAGTTTAATAGAAAAGAAACTACTTCTTTCTTAGGTTTTAAGTTTTTAGAAGCTAATGCTTTCTTAGAGTAAATTTTCGCCATACTATCAAAAATGTTTTATAATAGTATAACGCACTAATGCTCAAAATATTATTAGTTGGTCAAAATAATTTGATGTTTATCAATTATTTTTCTTAAATTCATTAAGGCATAACGCATTCTTCCTAATGCTGTATTGATACTTACACCTGTAAGTTCTGAAATTTCTTTGAAACTCATATCCTGATACATACGCATTACAAGAACTTCTTTTTGATCTTCAGGAAGCTCTTCAATTATCTTTTTAAGATCTACTTCAACCTGATCAAAAATCATTTTATTTTCGATGGTTAATGAATCATCAGACATAATTGAAAAAATAGAAAACTCTTCTGTTTCTCTATACATTGGCATTTTTTGGTTTTGCGGAAATGATCTACAATTAAATTGTGAGAAATTCGCATAACCCAAGGTAAAAATTTACCTTCTTCATTATATGAATTGGATTTTAAAGTTTTAATAACTTTAATAAATGTATCCTGAAAAATATCATTTGAAATATCTCTATCAGCTATCTTAGAATATATAAATCCATATATCTTAGACTCATGCCTTTTTATCAATGTCGCAAGGGCATTTTCATTGCCTTCGACATAGTTTTTTACCAATAGAGCGTCTGGAATATGCAGATCAGCCATAATACTACTTTTTTAGTTTTTGATTAAAATTTGGAGTAATTTTTCTAAAAAGTAATTTTATGTAATAGGCCTATCTTGAGTTATGTTAATATTGAGTCCAAATTTAACAAATATTTTTTTAAAAAGCAAATGAATGGAGTAATAATTAATAATAAAATTACAAATAAGATACATTAAAATTAAACTTTGCCACGAAAGTGCTTAATAATATGAAAGAATTAGAATGTTTTAACAAATTAAAAAAAGAGGCATAAATAATTTAAATATCTTATTTTAAACAACTTACACCTCTTTTTAATAGTATTATTAGTATTTATTTTTTTATTGATAGACACGAACATAGTCTATATAATACTTTTGAGGCAATATAGAATCATCTACATCTGGTCCTCCAAAATTACCTCCTATTGCTAAATTTACAATTATATAGAATGGTTTATTAAAAGGCCACGTATCTTCGTTTTTAACTTCGGGATTGAAGGTATATACCAAAGTGGTATCAACAAAAAAATCAATCTTTTCTTTTGTCCATTCAATGGCATAAACATGATACCCTTCTTCTATAGTTGGAAACTCAGTTCTTTTTGTATTGATTGTGTTTCCGTGGCTATCTTGTGTATGCAATGTAGTATATACCATGTGCGGATCGCGGCCAATATATTCTAATATGTCTATTTCGCCTGTTTTTGGCCATTTAACGGCATCAATATTGGCACCCAGCATCCAGAATGCCGGCCATAAACCATGACCTATCGGCAGTTTAGCTCTTGCTTCGATACGGCCATATAAAAACTCTTTTTTGCCTTTGGTTGTAATTTTTGTCGAAGTATATTTATTTCCTTCTTTTTTGGCTTCGATAATTAAATTACCGTCTTTGATCTCATGATTGGTTTTGGTATAAATTTGTCTTTCATTGTTTCCATAACCGCATAAATTTGGACATCCATCACCGAGTTCAAAATTCCAGAAGGACTCGTTTATTTTCTTTTTACTGAAATTTTCCTCCCAAATTAGTTTTCTCTCTACCTTTTGTGCAAAGCAAAAACTAACCATTAAGAACATTATTAGTACAACTATTTTTTTCATCGTATAGTTTTAAAATTTTAAAAATTAGAAGGCCAGCTTGAACTGACCTTCTAATACTTTCTACTAATTAATTATAATCTATTGATAAACTTTTACATAGTCAATCTCCATTGTCGATTGTGTGAAGGCGGGATCAATAGTACCACCTAAATTTCCTCCCATCGCTACATTTAATATTAAGAAGAAATCGCTATTAAACGGAAGAGTGGCATCATTGGCAACTTTGTGAATTTGTACATCATCGACATAAGTAGTTACCGATGCCGGACTCCAAATTGCTTTATAAACATGAAATTCTGTCGAAACATTTGGAATCGTTTTAGAACCCGTGTTTCCGCCGCCGCCAAAATGTCCCGGATAATGAAGCGTACTTAAAATCACGTTTTGATTGTTTCCTACGTGTTCCATAATATCAATCTCTCCACAAGCCGGCCATGGTTTGGTTAAGAAATTAGATCCAAGCATCCAGATTGCAGGCCATGTTCCTTTTCCGATAGGCAATTTGGCGCGGATTTCAATTTTTCCGTACGTAAACTTAAATTTACCATCCGATTTTAGTCTTGTCGAAGAATAATCTACACCTCCGGAAGCTTCTTTTTTAGCGGTAATTTTTAAGCTTCCGCCTTCAACAATAACATTTGATGCTGAAGTTGTATAGTTTTGTTTTTCATTATTTCCCCAGCCATCATTATTAGGTCCTCTTCCTAGATCGTAATTCCATTTTGTTGCATCTGGAGCTCCGTCAACATTAAATTCGTCTGACCAAACCAAATTGGTATAATCAACCTCTGGGCCTGTATTTTGAACTGGTTTTGTAGTCGTAAAAATATGATACCAGGCTAATGAAGCATTACCGCCCATTACAGCTCTAACTACCATTCTGTTGGCTGTTATAGATAGAATTTCATATGAATTCTGACCAATATAATACCCCATAAATCCGTTGTCTGAGAAATTCATCATTGTTCCGCGAGTTTGCTTAGCATGATCTTTATTTTTTGTCACAACAGATTCTGAAGGACTTAAAGAAACGGTTTTTATTCCGCCGGTATCATAAGTCAAACAAGAATCACTTGATCCACTTCCTCCTGCTACGCTTGCAAATGCAGTATTAAAGAATGTTGCGCCTCCATTATTTAATTGGTATTTTAATTGATCACCATCAAGAGAGAAAGTCAATTCATTGTCATACAAACAACTACTTGTCGGCGAACCTGCTTTTTCAAAAGCTCCGGCCTGATAATGGTTTGGATAGAAATTTTTAGTCTCATCACCATCATTTTGACCTACGCCTAAATGCCCTGGTTCTGAAGCTGACCAATACCATTTTTTAGAAGTTCCGCCTGTTAAAAACTGAACGGCTTCATCGTCACTAAAGTTACTTAAAACCGTAACATCAAGCGTAATATTTGATGCTACTCCTCCTCTGCCTGTAGCAATGAGCGTTACAGTATAAGTGTTTACTCCTGTTTTTGTAAAACGTTTGGTAAACTTGCCGCTTGGAGAATTTTCTGAAGTTCCGTCGCTAAATACATATTTATATGAAATTGCATTATCTGCAGTTGCTGTTAATTTTACCATTCCTGAACCGTCTCCATCTGGAGCATCGGCTGTTTTTCCAACAATTTCAGCAGTTACCTGAAGATTTGTTGGCGTATCTATTGACCCAAATGCGAAATCATCTTTCTGACAACCCGCCATAAGGAGAATCGTAAATAAGGATACTATCTTTATGATTATTTTTTTGTTCATGATTTCTTCTTTTAATTGGATTGTTTGATGTCATCAAAGTAAAAAGTTTCCCCTGCCCCCGTTTTTCCAAAATCCGGAAATAAAATTACTCTGTCGTATTTAATGCCTGTGCTAAAACCTGGTGCCGTTGTAAGATCAAAGGTTAATTCCTGCCATGCATTTGCTACCGTAGTTTTTACCTTTACTTCTATAAATACCGTTGGATTACCGTTTCCATCTTTTGGAGAGGTCGAAAGTTCCATTTTGTATAAAATATCAGTACCTACTCTAGGCGACCAGACATTTATCTTTACAGTAGTTCCCTTTGTATAATCAAGCGTATTTTCTAAATTCAGGCTTGCTCCTCCCCAGGTTTCTGCTCCTGATTTTTTGTCTAATTTTAAAACTTTATCAGAAACATTAGTTCCGGTTTTATTTGGGTTTGCAATAATAGCTGCATCAACATTTCCAAAACCACCCCAGGCATATGTTAAATTAGAAGATTCGAAATCAAGTGGTAATTTAATTGCCTCTGCCGGTTCTTTATAGAAATAAAAATTATCTATGTACACGGTATGGCTTCCGCTAGGATTTCCTGAAAAAATTAATTGTGCAATATGGGCGCGGGTTGTTAATCCTGTAAAATCGCTTAAAGGAATATCTAAACTTACCCATTTTCCCTGCTCCGGAGCTGTAACTTTAATTTCATGTTCTACATTATCTCCTCCTGTTTCATAAACGCCATTTGCTCCAAAATCAACTAATTTAATTCTGAATTCTGAAAAATCTAAAGACCATACATCAATATGAAGATATGTCATAGCCGAAGCGTCTATTGTAGCCGTAGGTTCTGCGCCTACAAAATTTAAATTTGAATATTTTTTTACTGCATTTTCTGCAATACTAATATCATCTAATACAGCATCAGACCATGAAGTTCTCCAGGTACTCATTGGTACATTTGTGTAAGCATCGCTAAACAATGAAATAACATTTGCCGCAGATCTGGTTGGTGTTGGTGCTGCAGAAGTGGGTGCCAAAATTAAAATTGCTTCAAATTGCTCTGTATGTTCTGTTGTTTTAATGGCAGCACTTTTTGAAACCACACGAATCGTGTAAACTCCCGGGTTTTGATATGTATACGAAACAGATTCGCCATTGTTTGCCGAAATTGGATCTGGTTTTCCTGTTTCTCCAAAATAAACATCATAAAACAAAGCAAAATCTGCTGTTGCCTTAACTGTTACTTTTTTAGAAACCGTTAAATCATTTGTTATTTCAACTACTAAATTTTCTGGTGCTTTAAACGAAACTACTACTTCTTTTTCTACTTCGGTAGTTTTTCCGTTAAGTCCCATTGCCGTAATTTTAGACTTATAAACGCCTTCTTTATATACGTGTGCAACTGTTGATCCGGCTCCAATATAATCAGAATCTGCGCTTCCGTCTCCAAAACTAATTTTGTATTGTGTTACGCCTTCGCCTTTTGGCACAAAGGTAACTTTACCTGTATTGTCCTGTGTTACTGTGGTCAAAGCAGATACATTAGTCGGAGCGCCTAAACCTTCTAAATCAATATCGCTGTTATCGCTTGAGCAGCTAAAAAATACTGTCAAAACGAAAAGACTTATAATAGAATGTAATTTTTTCATAATTGATGTTTTTTAATATCCAGGATTTTGTTCCCAATTTCCATTTGCAAACTGAATTTCTTCAATTGGAAGCGGAAATAACTCGTTTTTGTTAGCTGTAAAACCAGGAATAGTTCCGGCTGCTTTTCCGGTTCTTACCAAATCGAAAAAACGATGTCCTTCTCCAAAAAGTTCTAATCTTCTTTCTGCTAAAATAAAATCTGTTAAGGCTGCTCCTGAAGCTGTTATATCATGATTATTATCTCCAAAAGCACGTCTTCTAACCTGATTAAGGTATTCTCTGGCTTTTGCATCATCGATTTCACCTCTGTTATAAGCTTCTGCAGCCATTAATAAAACATCGGCATAACGAATTGCTCTGTAGTTGTTTGGGTTTGTTAGATTCAAATCTCCGGCAGCCTCTGAACTTCTTTTTCTTGGAAGATATTTTCTGTTGAAGAATCCTGTATCCTCATTTCCTTTTCCATAAGTTACTCCACTATTAGCCCCAGCCCAAGCCGCAATATCTAAAATAGCAACAGCTTTACGTTTATCTCCGGTTTCAAAAGCATCTGATGATTCCTGAGTAGGAAGATTAAAACTAAATCCGGAAGAGAAAACTGGTCCTGAATAATTTCTGATTCCGCTAAAACCTACGGCAACGTTTCCTTCACTACATTGTAAACAACCAAAACCTGCTCCTTCAACATCTGTATACTGTACTTCAAAAACAGATTCTGGTCCGTTTTCTCCATCTAATTCAAACATTTTATTATAATCTGTTTCTAAGGAATAAGGTGAAGTATTTATTAAAGCTTGCAAAGTACTGGCTGCCTGCGAAAATTTACCCTGAAACAAATACGCTTTTCCTAATAATGCCTGAGCAGCCCCTTTTGTAACCCTGCCCTTTTGAGCTGCAATTGGAGATAAATTTGCCGACGCAAAAACCAAATCAGCTTCGATAGAAGCATAAACTTCTGCAACTGATGAACGCGAAATTGTTTTTTCATCTCCAATTTTAAACCTAACATCGCCTTTCATCGGTATACCACCAAACCATTTTACTAATTCAAATTGGTAATATGCTCTTAAAAAACGAGTTTCGGCTATAAGCTGTGTTTTTCCTGCAAAATCTGTTTTATTTTGAAATTCTAGTATATAATTCGCTCTTTGAACCCCGGCAAACATCCAGTTCCAGACATCTCTTAAGTTACTGTTTACTTCAGTGTGAATCATATCGTCTACTTGCTGAAAACCAATTACATCTGTAGGACTTTCTCCTCCTGCCAATGTATTATCCGAAGCAATTTCTCCCAATAAAACATTTACATATGTTGATTGCAGCAAATCATAAGTGGCAATTAATGCCTGATCGTAATCTTCTTTAGAATTAAAATAATTCTCAGAGTCGATTGAATATTCAGGTTTTGGATTCACAAATTCGTCTGAACAAGAAGTTGTTACAGTTAGAATTAATGTTATCGTTACCAGAGTAGTAAATAAATATTTTTTCATTTTAATTGAAATTAAAAATTAATGTTTAAGCCCAATAAATAAGTTCTTGGAACAGGATAAAATCCGTAATCGATTCCGGCACCAATTGGCGATTGAGAAACTCCGTCTCGATTTGTAGGTCCAAATGAAGCACCCGGATCAAACCCTTTGTATTTAGTAAAAGTGTATAGATTATTTACTCCGGCATAAAGTCTTAGCTTTGTAATTCCAGCTTTTTGAGTCACTTTCGGATCAAGTGTATATCCTAATTGTACATTTTGAATTCTGAGATAAGATGCATCTTCAACAAAATAATCTGATAACACATTGTTTGCCGTAGCTCCTGTAGTCACTTTTGGTACAGAATTACTTGTTCCTTCACCTGTCCATCTGTCTAAAACATAATCAAGACGATTGGCATCTGAAAGTGTTCTTTCGTAGTTACGAACCATATCATTTCCTACTGATGCAAATGTATATACGGCAAAATCAATGTTTTTATAATTTAACTGAATATTGAAACCCATTGTAGCATCTGCGATTGGATCGCCAATATCTGTTCTGTCTTTGGTATCAATTACTCCATCACCATTTATGTCTACGTAACGAATATCACCCGGAGAAGCATTTGCTCCTAGAGCTAATTGCGATGGATGAGCCTCAACTTCGGCCTGATTCTGAAAAATTCCATCGGTTTTATATCCATAAAAATATCCAATTGGTTTTCCGGCTTCCATGCGTGCTGCAGCTGGTTGACCTACTCCAAAAGAACCTTGTTCGATAAAACCGGTTCCGTTATTTACTTCTATAACTTCATTTTTAAGAAAGGTTACATTATAACCTAATGTCATTGAAAATGAATCTGAAAATTTCTCTTTGTAGTCTATCGCAAATTCAAATCCTGAATTTCTCACAGTACCAGCATTCATTGTTGGAGCACTTGCCCCCGGAGCACCAACTCCTATAATTCCTGAAACCGGAATATTTGGTATTAATAAATCTTTTCTGGTATCGATAAAATAATCTGCAACTACAGAAACTTTATCATTGAATAATCTTAAATCTAAACCAACATCAAACTTTTTGGCTTCTTCCCATTTTAAATCCGGATTTGGTATTTGTCCCGTTGCCGCACCATTTACTAATAAACCATCAAATACATAAGTTGCTTCACCATTTAAAATACTTAAATACCCGTTATTCGGTATTTGATCATTTCCTAAAGTTCCATAACTAACTCTGAATTTTAAGAAGTTAAACGTTTGTGATTCTCCAAAAAAACCTTCATCAGAAGCAACCCATCCTGCTGTAAAAGACGGAAAATATCCTACTTTATTACCCGGGCCAAATTTTGTTGAGGAATCTCGTCTGATCATTGCCGAAAAAAGATACTTTCCTTTATAATCATATTGTGCTCTTCCAAAATAAGAAATTCTTCTTTGATCGTAAACGTAACCACCCGTATTTAAAGCAGTTGGCAAACCTTTAGTTAAAGAAAGATCTGCAAACTCCCATGAATTATTGGGCACATCATAACCTGTTGCAACGGCAGAATTTCCCCATTGTTTATAGATTGTATTACCTAATGTTGCTGTAATATTATGGTTCTCTGCTATTTTAGTATTATAAGTTCCATAAATATCAAATGAATAGTCATTATCGTTTACAGTTCTTTGCGTTACAGAACTTCTCTGAACATCAAAAACTTTTCCTCCATAACTTATTTGTGGATCAAATGTTTTGCTTTCACTATTTGCGGTATTAAATCCTATGGAGCTTGATAACACAAATCCTTTGAAAATTTTATAATCTAAACCAAAGTTTCCGTTTAGTTTTTTATAATTATAATCGTTGTACGTGTTTTCTATTTGTGCCAGCGGATTAATAATTTCTGTTCCAAATCCTGTTGTGCTTGGCACTAATGTAAAATTGCCGTTTGCATCATACGGACTTAATGTCGCAGGCACGTTTAAAGCATTAAACAATACAGATCCTAATCCGTTTTCATTAATTGTTTTTCTATTAAAATAGGTATAGATTACATTCGTTTTTAGTTTGAATTTATCACTCAAATCGGCTCCTAATGCTATTCTGGCAGTATTTCTCAGGTAACCTGATTTATCGCCGCCAACAATACCTTCCTGATCCAGGTGTGAGCCACTAATAGAATAGGTGATTTTTTCAGATCCTCCTGAAATGGTCAAATCGCTGTTTAATAACGGAACGCCTTTCCCTAAAACTTCTTTTTGCCAGTCTGTTCCTTTTCCTAAGCCACTTACATTTGGATAAGGAATTGCTCTTCCGCCATTGGCATAACTTTCATTTAATAACAAAGCATATTCTGTAGCATCAAGGATGGACAATTTTCTCGAAGCCTCCTGAAATCCGGTGTAGCTATTAAAAGAGATTCTTGTTTTTGAGTTTTTCTTTCCCATTTTGGTTGTAACCAAAATAATACCGTTTGCACCAATCGTTCCATAAATAGCTGCTTGAGCATCTTTTAAAACCGTTATGGTTTCAATATCGTTCGGGTTTAAAACATTCAGGTCTCCAACATAGCCGTCAATAATAGTAGTGGGTCCGTTTTGTCCGTTTGTAGCAATACCACGAATACGAACGTCTATAGGCGCGCCTGGAGCTCCGGATTGTGTTGTAACATTTACACCGGAAATTGTTCCTTGTAACGCCTGCTCAATTCTTGCCGGTTTCAGGATATCAAGTGTTTTACTATCCAGAACAGAAACTGCTCCTGTTAGTTCTCTTTTCTTTTGGCTACCATACCCTATCACAACAACTTCGTCTAAAGATCTGGTATCGTCAGTCATTTTAACAGTAACTTTTGGTACTGTAACTACAACTTCCTGCGTTCGGTAACCAATATAACTTAAAACAAGTGTGGTGCCGTTTGAAACACCGCTAAGTTTAAAAGATCCGTCGAAGTCTGTGGTTGTGCTTTGAGACGAACTTTTAACTTTTACATTTACGCCCGGCAATGATAAACCTGAGCCATCCAGTACAGTTCCGGTTACATCAAAAGTTTGCGAGAACGCAAAAGATGTAAACAGTAACAATACTATTAATAATAATTTTGGTTTCATAATTAGTTAGTTTTTTATTGAAGCTAAAATATCCTATACTTTTAAGAATACGACAAAACCAACCACAACAAAAAACATACATCACAAAAAAAATACTTAAATTTATTATATGATAAAAAATAACACGGTTTACCTAGAAAATCATAATGTTAATTTCTTTAACAAATAAGTGTAATAAATACAAGAAAACGTTAATGTTGTGGTGTTGTATAGGCGTTTTTGAAGGAATTTCTGACTTCCTATACAGCGAGAATATATTCGACTAAACCGATTTCGTGCTGCAAATCCATTTTTTTACGCAAACGATATCTTTTAATTTCAACGCTTCGTACAGAAATATTAAACAATGGCGCTATTTCTTTGGATGAAAGGTTGAGTCGAAGATAGGCGCAAAGTCGCAAATCATTCGGAGTAAGTAATGGATGCAGCAGTTTAATTCTCTTTAGGAAATCTTTATCAGCATTATCAAATGCTTCTTTAAAACCTTCCAGGAATCTTCTTCGGTAATATTATCGTTGATGGTTCTTATAACAGATTTGATGTTTTTATTATCATCTTGCGAAGTCTTTTTTAAATCTTCTTTTATAAAAGCCAAAAGTTCGTTTTTGCTATTTAAACTCATTGTCGACACTGCCAATTCCCTATTTTTATTATCTACATCCTGAGATAATTGTTCGTTTCTGAGTTTCATTAATTGCTGCTCGTTTTCAAGCTCTTTAATCTCAAGCAAAAGATTATTTTCTTCAATTAATTTCTCTTTTTGCTTTTGATAAAAATTACGATAGGCTTTATTAATAAAATAACCAATGACAATCAACAGCAGCAAATAAATAAAACACGCCAAATTAGTTAAATACCAAGGTTTTAAAACCACAAAAGTATAAGCTGCCGTGTTTTGTAAAAGTGTATTGGCGTATTTCGCACGAACTTTAAATGTATATTTTCCCGGAGATAAATTTTTAAAATTAACCGACGATTTCGTACTCCATTCGCTCCATTCATTCTGGAAACCTTCTAATAAATACTGATATTCTGAGTTGATGTATTTGTTGTATTCCGGAACGGTGTAATTTAAAGTAATGTTATTTTCATTTGATTTAAAACTTCCTTCATCATTTAAAACAACATTCTTTAAAATCTGGTTTTGCTTATTAATAAAAATACCGGAAATAGAAACAGCATAGTTTTTAAAACTCAAATCGTCAATATTAAGCGTATAATAACCATCTGTAGTTCCTATTAAATAAGTTGATTTTGAAATTTGTGTAATATTCTCAAAACCCAGCATCGAATTCGTTAAAGAAGACGGAATCGGAATTACATTCTGTTTTAACTGATTACTCAGTTTGCTTGCAGAAAAATAATGAATGTAATTTTTAGAAAACAACCAGATTTTATTCGACTGATCTACAATTAATTTACCCGAAGTATATTCGTCTTTTTCAAAAATAGAACTTAATAATTTATCCTTTTCAAACTGTTTTGTAGTTAAATTTAATTTGAAAATTCCGCCTTTGTACGCGTAATATATCGCATTATTAAATTTTGTTAAACTGGCATTTTTTCCTTTTTTTGGAGAAGAATAAGTGTGAAATTCTTTGATTTTTGAAAGTGAATTATCCAATTTGAATCTAAAAATCCCTTTGTATTCGTGGCTTACATAAACTTCATGATTTGGCATGATTTCAAAATAACGCGAAGAATAATTAAAACCTTCAATTTTATTTCTGAATTTCCATTGCTTATTAACTTTCTCTAAAACCGAAATCCCGTAATAATTTCCCTGAAGCAAAATGTTTTTATTATTTGGCGAAGGCTCAAACTTCCATGTTCCCGAACCAGAAAAAATAGTTCTGGCCGAAGTATTTTCTACAATAAAAGTTCCCGAATCATGACCGCAAAAAAGCGTATTATCATAAGCAAACAACGACCAAACTTGTCCTTTTGTTCCGTTTATAAACTGAAAATTATCTTTGCTTTGGTATTTTTTACAAAACAATCCCTGATTTGTTCCCACATAAAGCATTCCGTTGTGAGAGATTGAGGCGTAAACGGTTCCCAAAACCCCTGTATCGTCTGTAAAACTATGCACAGGCGTTTGCAGATTGATGCAGTTAATTCCGTTATCCAGACCCACCCAAACATTCTGATCTTTATCTTCAAACAAAGACAAAGCTGTATTGTTGCTCAGTCCTTTGCTTTGTGAAATATGATAATTTAATTTTCCCGTATTCGATAAAATAAAAATTCCGTTAGAAACGGTTCCCAAAGCATAACTTCCGTCCTGAAGCCGCTGGCTGCTGTACACAAAACCCGATTTTATCTGCGCATCAACTTCTGTTGCAAAAGGCGTTAAAGCTGTTCCTGTAAGTTTATAAAACCCATCTAATTGCGTCTGAATCAGCAAACCATCATCAATAGTAAAAACATTAACAATTGTATATTTTTTTAGAATTGGGTTATCAGAAATCAATTTTCCTTTTCCTCCTTCTATTTCAAAAAGACCTTCGTTTATGGTTTGATAATAAATTGAATTTTTAGTGCTAAATGATTTTATGACACCATTTTTAGGTGAAATAATTTTAAAGCTTTTTGTTTTAGTATCATAAATATAAATTCGGTTCAAAGACTGAAATAATATCCATTGATCGTATTTTAAAATGTTCCAAAACTGTTCGTCATCCAGGATTTTATTCTTGATTGTATCACTTAGCGAAGTATATTTTAATTTTCCATTTGTCTGTCTTGTCCAGTAGCCAAAATTCATATAACAGCCTGTATAAACCTTGTTGTCAATCACTTTTACAGATCGCATGATGGTTTCATTTGGCGTTGGATATAATTCCCAATTTGTGCCGTTGTATTCTAAAAGTCCATCATTATTGGCAAAATACATGCGATTTTGGTCGTCCTGCGAAATCATCCAGCTTTGATTTCCGGCACCGTAAACAGTTGAAGGATATTTTACAATTGGCGGTAATTCCTGAGAAAACAGGACAAAACCCATTAAAAAACAAAGAATAAAAAGTTTAGTTTTCAAAATTTGGTCAGAATATTAAAATAGTATTAAAGCAGTTCTAAAATAGGGTATTTTATTATTGAAAATACAAATTTTTATTAAATAAGATTTAGCTTATTTAATTTGGTTCTCTCCTATCCGAACATAACCTGTTCAACCATGGGATACGAATTGTAATCATATATTGCACCCAACGGTTGAAACCGTTGGCAATGTTTTATATCGAATTTCGAATATAGCCCGCGGTTTCAACCGCGGGGCACGAATTGTAACATATATTGCGTCCCAACGGTTAAAACCGTTGCAATGTCTACATGTAATTTTAAACATAGCCCAAGGTTTCAACCTTGGGAAACGGATTGGAATTTCAATCTGTATCAGGTGTTAGTGTCTTTTACATCAAAGCAATTAGTTAAAATTTGTAACAATCTCATTAACAAAACTCAATTCAAAATTGATTACTTTTGTAAAAATTGACTTTTTTTATGCAAATTGATCTTTCTACACTAGACCCCAAACATAATATCATCATTAAAGGAGCGCAGGTACATAATTTAAAAAATGTAGATGTTGCTATTCCCCGAAATAAACTTGTAGTCATTACAGGGCTTTCGGGCTCAGGGAAATCGAGTCTGGCTTTTGATACTTTATACGCCGAAGGACAGCGTCGTTATGTGGAGAGTTTATCATCCTATGCACGCCAGTTTTTAGGCAGATTAGATAAACCAAAAGTAGAATATATTAAAGGTATTGCTCCGGCAATTGCTATTGAGCAAAAAGTAAATACAACAAACGCGCGTTCTACAGTAGGAACTTCTACTGAAATCTACGATTATATTAAACTTTTGTTTGCCAGAATTGGGCGTACTTATTCGCCAATTTCAGGTCAGGAAGTCAAAAAAATACCGTTACCGATGTTGTTTCAGATGTAAAAAATTTCGAATTAGACAGCAAATGGCTGTTACTTTCTCCTATTCATCTTGAAGAAGGGCGCCAACTCGAGGACAAACTTAAAGTGCTTTTACAACAAGGTTTTGCGCGTATTTTAGTTGATAACGAAATGGTTCGTCTGGACGAGTTTACGCCAACAGATCTTCATAAATTAGACAATAAAGATATTTTATTGATCATTGACAGAATTGTTGTTAAGGATGAAGAAGAATTCTACAATCGTCTTGCAGATGCCGTGCAAACAGCATTTTTTGAAGGAAAAGGAATTTGTTATCTTCAGGAATTAGGTACAGATAAAAGATTCTCTTATTCTAATAATTTTGAATTGGACGGAATTACATTTCTGGAGCCAAACGTGCATTTATTTAGCTTTAATAATCCGTATGGCGCTTGCCCGGTTTGCGAAGGCTACGGAAATATTATTGGTATTGATGCTGATTTAGTTGTTCCAAACACCTCTTTATCTGTTTTTGAAAGTGCTATTTACCCTTGGCGTGGCGATAGTATGAGCTGGTACAAAGACGAATTGGTAAAACACGCCTATAAATTTGATTTCCCTATTCATAAACCTTATTTCGAACTTACAGACGAACAAAAAGATATAATCTGGACAGGAAACAAATATTTTCAGGGATTAAACGGTTTCTTTAAAGAACTGGAAGAAAAAAATTATAAGATTCAGAATCGTGTGATGTTGTCTCGCTACCGCGGAAAAACAAAATGTCACGCTTGTCGCGGAAAACGTTTACGAGAAGAAGCATCATATGTAAAAATTGGCGGCAAAACCGTTTCTGATTTAGTTGATTTACCAATTAAACATTTGGTTACTTTTTTCAAAAATCTTGAACTAAATGTTTACGAACAGCAAATCGCAAAACGTTTAATGCTTGAGATAAACAATCGTCTATCATTTCTAACAGAAGTTGGTTTAGATTATTTAACCTTAAACCGAAACTCTGCCACACTTTCGGGAGGTGAATCGCAACGTATAAATCTGGCAACTTCATTGGGAAGCAGTTTGGTTGGTTCGATGTATATTCTCGACGAACCAAGTATTGGTTTACATCCAAAAGACTCTGAACGACTGATTAAAGTTTTGCTTTCACTTCGTGATTTAGGTAATACGGTGATTGTCGTTGAGCATGACGAAGATATTATGAAAGCTGCCGATATGATTATCGATATTGGTCCGGAAGCTGGAACTTTTGGAGGAAACCTTGTCGCTCAGGGAACTTATGATGAAATTTTAAAATCAGAATCTTTAACCGCTAAATATTTAAATGGAGATTTAGAAATTTCAGTTCCGAAGAAAAGAAGAAAATTCAAAAATCATATTGATATTATTGGCGCCAGAGAAAACAATTTAAAAAATATTAATGTAACCTTTCCTTTGGATGTTTTAACGGTAATTACCGGAGTTTCAGGAAGCGGAAAAAGTACCTTAATTAAGAAAATTTTGTTTCCGGCAATGCAGAAAAAACTGGAAAGTGCTGCCGAAAAAGCGGGTCAGTTTAGCGATATAACAGGTTCTTTTTCGCAAATAAAACATATTGAATATGTTGATCAAAACCCAATTGGAAGAAGTTCAAGATCTAATCCTGTAACTTACATTAAAGCGTATGATGATATTCGTGATTTGTATGCCAAAGAAAAATTATCTAAAATAAGAGGTTATCAGGCCAAACATTTTTCTTTTAACGTAGATGGCGGCCGATGCGAAACCTGTAAAGGAGAAGGCTCTATAAACGTCGAAATGGTATTTATGGCTGATGTTTCGTTGCCATGTGAAACTTGTGGAGGAAAACGTTTCAAAAAAGAGATTCTGGAAATTAATTTTGACGAAAAAAACATCAACGATATTCTGACAATGACTATTGATGATGCTATTGTTTTTTTCGAAAAAAATAAACAAACCAAAATCACTCAAAAATTACAGCCGCTTCAGGATGTTGGTTTGGGATATGTGCAATTAGGGCAATCTTCTTCTACTCTTTCCGGTGGTGAAGCACAGCGTATTAAACTGGCTTCATTTCTAGTAAAAGGGGCTACAAAAGACAAAGCTTTATTTGTTTTTGATGAACCAACAACGGGTTTACATTTTCATGACATCAAAAAGTTAATGGCTTCGTTTGATGCACTAATTGAAAAAGGACATTCTATAATTGTAATTGAACACAATCTTGACCTGATAAAATGCGCCGACTGGATTCTGGATCTTGGTCCCGAAGGTGGAGAAAACGGTGGTTACTTATTAGCAGCCGGAACGCCCGAAGATATTGTAAAAGTAAAAGAATCTGTAACGGGAATTTATTTAAAGGATAAACTTTAATAATAAATTCCAAATTCTAACCATCACACTCTTATTCCTGCAAGGTTTTCAAAACCTTGTAGGTATTACAATATTTAGATTTTAAACTTTATGTGATTTAAATCTATACCTACAAGGTTTTGAAAACCTTGCAGGAAAGCAAATCTTATTTTAAGATATTCCTAAATAAAAACTTCCAAATTCCAATACACTCTAATCACGTATTTGGAATTTGGAAGTTATTTTTTGAAATTTAATTTCTTTTAAGCAACCAAACATCTTTCTTCAAACGGCAAACCATCCTCGTCAATAGCAACCAATATTTTTTCTTTTTTGATGCTTCCAAAGTAAGATAAAGCCATGCAAATGACCATAATCCTAAGGTCAGGCAAAAAATGGTGAAATTCAGACCATGATTTACGACCTTTCCTCCTTTAGAAAGAACGGCAAAAAGCAATTTGTCATTTCTTTCTTCAAGCGTAAATCCATTATGAACTTTATTTGATATCATATTAGAAAATACCTGTAAGCTCTGTTCCTGACTAAGGTGACTTTTTTTCATATTTATCAAATTAAAATTAATTCCAGTATTGCTACAATTATTTATGTGTTGGAGAAAACTATCAGTAATGCTCTCTTAATAAAAACATTACAACTTTACTTTTATTACATTTTATAAGATATTTTTTATTTAATGAATCAAAGCAATGATAAATTCTTATATAAAATTAAATTTTATAATAGTAATAACAAACAAACCACTGTTAAAATTTTAATGTTTCAATCTGTACAGCAACACTTTAACCTTTATTTTTAATACTAAAGGATGGCGCTTCGTAATCTTTCCCCAAATAATTCTCGGGAATCGTTGTTGTATTTCCGTCTCTCAAAGCATTATAATGTGGCGACATAATTTCAATACCGGCAGCATTAAATGAATCCTGGATATTTTGATGCAGGGAAGAATAAATTCTGGGTTGCTTTGTAGGTTCTTTTGTATAGACATTTATTTGATAAGAAACATAGAAATCATCCAAACTGGTTTGCAGCACAAAAGGTTCCGGTGTTTTCTCTGTCATATCTGTTTTTAACGCGGCCTCGATTAATGCTTTATGAATTGCTGTCCACGGAACATCATAACCAATTGTAACAGTTGTATGAATTAAAAGACCATCTGTAGTCTGCTTTGTATTTGCAGAAAAATTGGTTGAAGTACTTGATAAAACGGCCGCATTTGGTATAGTTATGTCTTCAAATTTTGGTGTTCTTATTCGGGTTACTAATGCTGTTTTTTCAATTACTTCTCCGCTTACATCACCAATTTTAATAAAATCGCCAATTTTAAACGGACGCATATAAGTGATCACTAATCCCGCAACCATATTTGCAATGGCATTTGAAGATCCTAATGAAAATAAAACCCCAACAAATACCGAAACACCTTTAAAAATTGGAGAATCAGATCCCGGTAAATACGGGAAAATAATAACGAGCATAAAAGCATACATTAATAACCGAATAATATTGAATGTTGGCATTGCCCAATCGTTATAAAAGCCGTCTATTTTTATGTTTTCCTTTTTTATCTCATCAAAAAAGAACTTAATGATTTTTATAGAATATCTAAAAATGATTATAATAACTATTATTGTTACCAAGCTTGGCAAGAAACCAACAAATCCCATTACGGCTAATTTTGCAGGGGTTAAAATCCAACGTAATAAAGTTGTAGTATAAGCTTCTGTAGCAGGAAAAATGCTAAACAAAACAGGCAGCGAAAAATAAACTATTAAAATCAAGGTAAAGATCTTAATAAAGCCGAACAACCGCATCAACAAAAACTGTTGCTTATGCGGCGAAAGGATATTGATATTATTATAATTAAAGCCTTTAAAATACCTGTCGCTATTTTTTAAAAGATAAAGTTTTATACGATTGAAAATTTTTCCAACCACAAACAAAACAACTCCAATAATTAAAATCAATAACGCTGTATATCCAAATCGTTTAGGCAATTGCGAATAGTTTTCGTTTTGATAAATAACTGCTTTTTTGATTAAATTCAAATTTCGTTTAGCAATATAAGCGGTAGTTTGATTTTCGATTTTTGCATCAATATCCAAAATAGACATGATAATAAAATCACCTTTATATGTGATATCCTGAGAAATATCTGAAGGAACAACTACAAGAGAATCTGATTCAAAAAAAGAATCATGATAAAGTTTTCTGATTTTTTCTGTAATAGCATTTGCCCTGTTCTCTGCAGAAAAAGAACCAACTTTATTATAAACATAAAAAAGTGTGTCCTTAAAAGGAGAAACCGGATACCCTTTTAGTAAAACAGTTTTCTGTGCCGTTTTTATGGTATCATTTTGGGCAATCGCGAAGGAAGAAAATAAAACAACAAACAATACTAGAAAAAAAGTAATTTATTTTTCATATTCTGTTATAAATAAGTTAGTTATCCTTCTAACAAATATAAAACAAAATAGAATTGAATTTAGATTACTTTCTGTTTTCTCA
This sequence comes from Flavobacterium sp. AC274, assembly GCF_979258275.1. NCBI lineage: Bacteria > Pseudomonadati > Bacteroidota > Flavobacteriia > Flavobacteriales > Flavobacteriaceae > Flavobacterium > Flavobacterium sp. AC274. The sequence continues at coordinate 4,394,096 of NZ_OZ409852.1, forward strand.
ATAAAATCGTACTAAATTTTAAAACCTACTTTCCTTAAAAGTCCATCAATTACCTTGTTGATATCTGGAGAAATATCAAACTTATAGTTTAGATAAACATATAGAATTGTTACCAATATTGATTTTAAAGCAATACTAATTAATTGATAAAAAGGAAATTCCCAAAAATAAAACATTAAAAACAATACAAAAGTTAATAGCATTGAATAAATAGTTTGTTTTGTAAATGGGTATAAATCGATCTTTTTTACCACAAAAAGTAATTTTGCCAAACTATATAATGTAATAGATAATAAAGTCGCAAATGCAGAGCCTGTAATTCCAAAAATTGGAATAAAAATCATGTTTAAGACTATTGTTAAAAACACTAAAAGCAGTCCTAAATACAACACCATTCTATAATATTTTGTATTAAAAATAATAGCGTTATTGTTTCCTAATATTAAATCGAAATATTTCGACAAACCAATCATAAATACAACTGAAATTCCTCCGCTGTATTCTTTTGGAACTAATTCATACAATTGATTGATGTTTACAAAAATGCATAACATTACATAACCACCAACCATTTGTAAATTTATCGATGTCTTTTTATATAGGTCATTCAATTCGTCGTGCTTGTTGTCGTGCATTAATTTTGCCGTAATCGGATATACAATTTGGTGCATTGCGCGACTTGGAACCGAAATTACCAAAGCAATGTAAGTTGCTACAGAATAATAGGCAATATTCTCAATTTTCATGTATTGATTCAGCATCAATTTATCACCATCTAAAAGTAAATTAGCCACACTTCCTGAAAGAATAATGAAAAAAGTGTACTCCATAACATCTTTTACATTCTGAGGAATATTAATCTGAAACTTAGGCTTTTTAATGTAAAATGCATAAAACATGGTTATTAAAAACGCAATAAAATATATCGCTGCCGTTAAATAAACAAACTGCACTAATGTTATCCAGTCAAAATATAAACCTACCAAAGCTACTGTCGAGAATAATCTTAAACCAACTTCTTTAATAAAATTTCCAAAAACAGAGTGCATATGAACTCTTGCCCAGGCATAAAAAATCTCGAAATACGCCATGCAAATCCCAATAAACGGAATTAAATACATAAACTCTTTTACAACAGGATTTTCCTTAGAAACAAAAGCGGTAATATCATCAAAGAAAAAGATTCCGATAATCCCTAGAGGAATACACATTAAAACGGGAAACAAAGCTGTAAAGGACAGAAACTGTTCTCTTTCCTCTTCTGTTTTATACTGTGAATAAAATTTTACCAGCGTATTTTGCATTCCAATGGCAAATAAAGGCATAATAACATTTGCTGCCGAAAGAATATAATTAGTTAAAGCGTAATAGGTTGCACCTAAAAAAACAGGGTATAAATAAAGTGTATTAATGGCCCCGATACCGAAACCTATATAAGTAATTATAGTATTTTTGAAAGACTGATTTAAAACAATACCCATTTTTGGATTTCTGAATTTAGATTTTAGATTTTTGCACTATCCGTTAATCAATTGTGCTAATTGTTTGGTGAGGTTTTTTCGTGAATATTGTTGTAAACCAACGCCATGAGACTGTAATTTTCCTTCCAAAAACTGATTATAAAAGTCCAAAATTACACTTTTTAATTTCGCTTTTTCAGAATAATCAAAAAATACTCCTGTATTTGTTTCTTTTATAATATCTGCAAAATCAGAACCTTGCGGACCAATTGCAATTATTGGTCTGTTCGAAACCATATATTCAAACAATTTACCCGGAATAATACTTTTCGTATCTTCAGAATTAATTTCGATTAAAAGTAAAACCTGCGATTTTTTTGATGAGCAATTGCTTCATGATGCGAAACATAGCCTAAAAGATTCAAATATTCCCTTAGATTAAATTGCGAAATAGCATCTAAAACTTCCTGGCTCACGGCGCCAATTAATTTAATTTCTAAATGCGTTTTAAAATCAGGAATTTCGTTTAGTAATTCGACCAGACATTCCCATAAAAAAGGAGGATTTCTATCTGATAAGAACGAGCCGATATGTGCCAGAGTAAATTTGGTGTCTAAAGTTTGCTTCTCTACATTTTCGATATCATAGCCGTTTGTAATTACCGAAATTGGTTTGTTGGTAATTGCTTCAAATTCTATTTTAGTTGTTTTGCTGGTTACAATAATTGTATCGGCAGTATTTAAAACTTTGCTTTCTAATTTTTTATGTTTTTTAGCAGCGTAATTTGATAAACGCAATGCTTTATGATAGCCAATTGTTGTCCATGGATCACGGAAATCAGCAAACCATTTTACATTTAATTTTTCTTTTAATTCTAAACCTATTAAATGTAAACTATGTGGCGGACCAGACGTTACAATGGTATCAATATTATTTTCTTTAATGTATTTTTCGAGATAAGATACAGATGGTTTTACCCATAAAACACGTGCATCAGGAATAAAAAGATTTCCACGCACCCATAAAAACGTCTTGTCCAGAAAGGTTTGTTTTTTCTTTTGAGGAAAAATTCCTGAACTGATTTTCTTGGTTTTATTCTTCGAAAAAAGAAGCTAATTGATAAGGTTCTAAAATTTTATTTTTAAGAATAATTACTCTATCTGAAATTTGACTAACCAAACCTTCATCAATAATTGGATATGTTGGATTTTCCGGAACATAAACAATTGGCTGAACATCAAATTCAGGTAAATATTTTACAAATTTTAACCAACGCTGTACGCCGGGACCTCCGGCAGGCGGGAAATAATAAGTAATGATTAAGAGTTTTTTTTGTTCCAATGAAAATTTAGTTTATTATTTTGAAGTGTAAATAGGCGTTCTAAGAAACATTTTTATTTAAATGGAATTCTGTTAGCAATACGTAATGTATAGGAAACTTCAATAAGTATCATTAATCGTTCTAACCTTTCAAGATAAGAAAGTGATTTTATTTCAACAATTCTTTGATCTTCAACTGATTTTAGGTTTAATTGTTTTATTTTATTCATTTTCAAATCTGAATTTCTTATATAATTTAAATAAAACATATACAAAAAGTACACAATTTAAAATTATCCACAAATTATAAAATCCCCATACAATTTTATATTCAGTATTCATACTTGAAAAACTAAAATATTCTCCCTGACTTTCATTATAAAAGTCATCGTATCCCATCATATAAATTCCGAAAAAAGCAAATACCAATAAATCAAAAATGATAAAAAGAATTATTTTAAAAATCTTTGAAATACGCATGCAAAGAATTTAGGCTTTATCTTGATTCTTATTATTACTGGTGTTTTTTCTTTCGAAATAAACTCCACCAATTAAAAGTAGCAACATTCCAATTGAACTTGCTAAAGCAATCGTTCCTCCGGTTTTTACAACTTGTGGTTCAAATTTAAATTCTATAGTATGTTTTCCTCCCGGAACTTCCATTGCTCTTAAAACGTAATCTACAGGAAAATGATCTGTTAATTGTCCGTCAACATAGGCATTCCATCCATTTTTATAATAAATTTCAGAGAATACCGCTAAACCATCTTTTTTATTATCTGATTGATATTTAATGTAGTTTGGTTTGTATTCCACAACTTTAATAGTTCCGGTAGTATCCCATTGTTTTTTTAATCTGGCACTTTTAAATTTACCTTCATAATCATGAACATTAAAAACCGCAACATTTTTTGTATCGATTTTATCTAATGCTTTCATAACATCATCTGGTCTGTTCACTAATCGTACTGAACCTACAAACCATGCATTTCCGTTTGTATTTGGATTTACTGTCGGGAATTCTTTTCCTTCTTTATCTGTTTGGATAATATATTTTACATTCAACATATCCAAAACTTCCATATTGTTTTTTGCTATTTGATAATCAAATAACTGTTGCATTCTTCTAGGTTTTGCTGCGTGATATCCTCCTAAAGAATGATGAAAATACGAAGCACGTGCGCTAGACATATTTCCGTTAACTTCAAAAACTCTATAATGTGTTGTATCTTTTAAAATCTGAGCATCCGATGGCGTTTCCTGAAATGGAGCAGCAATTTGTACCGGACTCAGAAAATCTTTTGCCGAAACATATTTTTTATCTACAAAAAACAAATCGAAGATCATTAAAAGACCAACAATAATTAAAGTAGTATTTTGAGCTAATTTATTTTTGATAAATAACCATAAAATTCCAAAAGTAACTACGATAAAAAATCCTGAACGCAATAAATCAGCAGAATACAAACTCATTCTGTCTTCTTTTAAAGCATCAACAAAAGCAGGACCGTAACTTTCTAAATAATAGCTATCATTGCTTCCTGTAAAGTGAAAAAATCCTTTTGCAATTACCAAAATAACGATAATTCCTAAACCAAAAACTCCTGTTTGCACCAAAGCTTTCTGCTGTAATTTTGGTTCATCATTCGCTTTGAAAAAAGATTGTAATCCCATAACCGCAAGTACCGGGAAACACAATTCTAAAATAACCTGAATAGAAGAAACTGCTCTGAATTTATCATACATTGGAACGTAATCGATAAAAAAGTCAGTTAATAATGAGAAGTTTTTTCCCCATGAAAGTATTAATGAAAATAATGCTCCTCCAATGAAAACATATTTTATTTTTCTGTCATCAATAAATAAAGCTAAAATACCTAAAAAGAAAACCACAACACCAATATATGCAGGAGCAGCAACAATAGGCTGATCTCCCCAATACGTTGGCATTCCCGAAACAAAATCCTGTGCCTGATCTGATGGCACTCCTTGTTCCATCATGAACGAATACATACGGCTATCAGTCCCTACATTTTCATGATTTGATCCTCCAAAAATTCTTGGGGCAATTAAGTTAAAGCTTTCCGCAATTCCGTAACTGTATTCTGTAATATAATCGCGGCTTAAAGCATTTTCATTAGCTTTTTTAGTTCCATCCGGATTAAAAGTTAATTCGCTGTTGCTACGTGTACTAAATTTAGCATATTCACTTGTGGCCATTAAATTAGTTGCATTTGCTCCAATAGCAAAAATCCCTGCAACTGCCAAAACTCCAAACGATATTAATAATGGCTTATATTCTTTATCTTTAATAAACTGAAAAGCAAAATATCCTGAAAGTATTAATAAAAATATTAGTAGATAATACGTCATTTGAAAGTGGTTTGCATTCACTTCAAGTGCAACTGCAAACATGGTGAGTAAGCCTCCCCAAATGTATTTTTTCTGGAAAACAAGTATAAAACCGGCAATTACAAGCGGCATATAAGCAATAGCATGCGCTTTTGCATTATGACCAACTCCTAAAATAATAATTAAATAAGTAGAAAAACCAAACGCAATCGCGCCAATAAATGCTTTTAGCGGATCTGTTTTTAAAACTAATAACAATCCATAAAAACCCAGGAAATATAGAAATAAATAATCTGCAGGACGTGGTAAAAAACGTAAAGCATCATCTAGTTTACCTACATAATCATTTGGGTAATTTGCCCCTAACTGATACGTTGGCATTCCGCCAAAAGCCGAATTTGTCCAATAAGGTTCACTATGTTCTGCAGCTCTAAAATCATTTTGCTCTTTTGCCATTCCGGTATATTGTGCAATATCGGACTGGAAAATTTGTTTTCCCTGTAAAACCGGGTAAAAATAAATTAAGGAAACGAGAATAAAGCCCAATATAACAAGGGCATGCGGATAGAACTTATTTACTATTTTCAATTTAGGTTAGTTTAGGTTAAATGATGATTCCTATTATTTAGGGCACAAACTTAATCTATTTCTTCGTAATCAACATAATCACCCACTTTTTTGGTTTCGCGTGGATTTTTTGCATTAGCAGTATTGATGATTATTTCATCATTATTGTTACGAGTTTTTTGCCAGCTATTATCCTGACTATATTGTTGTTGTTTTTGAAAATTCTCTCCTGCTTTTTCAACCGCTTTTTTTACCAATACAGGCAAAAAGATTCTGGCTAAAAATTTAAAAATATAATAAAATGCTATCATGTATAGAATAGCTTTTATTAAACCTGAAAAAGATGCTTCTTGCATGATCATATAATTTTTTCCAAAATTAATAAATCAATTGTTTAAAATTAAAATATGAATCTTAAATAAATAATAAAATATGTACATTTGAAATGCGTTATATCTTTTTAATCCCAAAAACAGATTTATGTTAAAAATTAAATACCTACTTATTGCATCTCTTTTTTTGCACCACAATTATTTTTTGCGCAATATACGGATGTTATTAACTCCAACAGGCCAGGTGAAACGATGTCTGCCTATGCAGTTGGAAAATCAGTAATTCAGGCCGAAATTGGCATTTACGGCATCAAAGAAAAACACGATTTACTAAATTATGACGCAAGTGGTTTTGGAACCGATTTAACGTTTAGATACGGCGCTTTTCTTGAAAAACTAGAATTTATTCTGGACTTGCAATATCAAATGGAAAACTTTGATACTCCGTATACAAGCTACAAAAAAAACAATTTCAGACAAACCGTTTTGGGAGCTAAATATTTAATTTATGATCCTTTTAAAAATTACGAAAAAACAAAAAACATCTACAGCTATAAAGCCAATCATCGCTTTGACTGGCACTCTTTAATTCCGGCTGTTTCGGTATTTGCAGGGGCTAATTTTGTTGGAGCTGATAATCCGTATTCTTTCTCTCCGGAATCAAGTATTTCTCCAAAGATTGCATTGATTACCCAAAACGTTTTTGGAGGCGGAAAATGGGTTTTTGTCACTAATATTATCGCAGATTATATTACAACAGACTATCCAAGTTACGGATATGTATTAACTTTGACGCATGGATTTAATGACAAATGGTCTGGATTTATTGAAAATCAAGGATACAAAAGTGATTTTTACAGTGACGCTATTGTTCGTGGAGGAGCTGCTTACTTAATTAATCCGAATTTGCAGGTAGACGCATCAATAAGTACAAACTTTAAAAATTCGCCTTCTATTATGTATGGCGGAGTTGGAGTTTCATGGCGTTATGATGGTAAGTACAAGGAAAAACAAATGGAATTTAAAAGAGAATCCAGAAAAGATAAAAAAGCAAAAGATCCGAAATCAAAGAAATCGGAGAAAGAAACTGATTATCAGGAACAGGAAAGAAAACGTAAATCTAAATACGAATAAGAATTAATAACCAACTTCTCTATATAAAAGAGATTTTACAATAACGATCTTAATGATTACAATTAAAGAAGCAAAAACCAAGAAAGAATTAACAGAATATATCAAATTTCCGTTTTCATTATACAAAAACAATCCTTATTGGGTTCCGCCTATTATTGCAGATGAATTAGAATCGTTTGACAAAACAAAAAATCCTGCTTTTGATAGTGCCGAGGCGTACTTTTATCTGGCTTATAAAAATAATGAAATCGTTGGTCGAATAACAGCAATTATCAATTGGTCTGAAGTCAACAATCAGCATAAAAGAAAGGTTCGTTTTGGCTGGTTTGATGTAATTGATGATATTGAAGTTACAAAAGCCTTATTGGGAAAAGTTTACGAATTAGGAAGATTACATAATCTGGAACATGCTGAAGGTCCGATGGGATTTTCGAATTTAGATAAAGTTGGAGTTCTTACCGAAGGTTATGACCAAATGGGAACTATGATTACCTGGTACAATAATCCGTATTATGTAACTCATTTTGAACAATTAGGTTTTCAGGTCGAAAAAGAATATATCGAAAGTATTTTTCCGTTTTCAAATGTAAAACCTGAATTTTTCCTGAAAGCTCAGGAATTAATCAAAAAAAGATATGGCTTAAGAGCATTAACATTTACAAAAACAAAAGACATTATGCCACACGTTGACAAAATGTTTGATTTGTTTAATGAATCCTATGCTAAACTAGCTTCGTTTGTAGCAATTTCAGATGTACAGAAAGAATATTTTAAGAAAAAATACATCAGTTTTATCAATCCTGAATATATTAAATTCGTTGTTGATAAAGAAGATAACCTAGTTGCTTTTAGCATTGTAATGCCCAGTTTTTCTGAGGCTCTACAAAAAGCAAAAGGAAAATTATTCCCATTTGGTTTTATTCATTTATTAAGAGCCAGAAAAAAGAGTAAAGATGTGGTTTTTTACTTAATTGGTGTTCATCCTGACTATCAAAACAAAGGTGTAACAGCTATTATTTTTGATGAATATTTTAAAACTTTTTCTGAAAAAGGAATTCAAAATTGCATCAGAACCCCGGAGTTAGCCGAAAACACAGCTATTCATTTACTTTGGAAAAACTTTGATCCAAAAATTCACTGTCAGAGAAAAACGTATCTGAAAAACTTATAAGAAACAAATCTATTTATCGTTTACAAAAAATCCCTTCTACGAAGGGATTTCTTTTTTACAATTTTTTTATTTCTTTATTTCTTATTGCGGACAATCAACTTTTGTCAATGTATTTTTTGCATCAAATTTTAATTTTGTTTTATCTTTAAAACTTACTTTGTCATTTGCATCTACTACATCTCCGTATCCTTCAATAAGGGTTCCGTCTTTTTGCAAAAAAACCACTTCTCTAACAGAAGAAACTCCTTCAGACATGAAAGTATAATCTGCAATTAATGTATCGCCTTTCATGTTTCCTATTAATGTACCTTCGTTTTTATCTTTTCCTGTTAAGTTATAACTCAATTTTCCGTTTACTTCCTGATGAGAATTAACATTAAAACTTAAGGCTACTATATTCCCATTAAGTCTTGATGCATAACATTGATCTCCTGCCGGTTCCACAAGCTCTGCTTCTTTTGGAGGGTTTGGTTCTATTTGTGGAGGCGGAAGCGTAGCCTCTTTTTTACAGGAAATAAAAAGGGTTAAAATCATTATTGTTATTGCTGATACTTTTTTCATAATCTGATTTTTTAATAATTAGTACTATAAAGTTACTTCAAATAAAAAAAATCCATTCGTATAAACGAATGGATTTTTTATATAATTCCCATATGAGGGAATCGTTATTTTAAAAGAAATTAAGCGTCTAAATCAACTGTTGTTCTGCTTGCGATTTCTTTATATGTACCGTTTTCTAATTTTTCACGAATTGCTTCAAAAGCAGTAAGTGTTTCATCAATATCAGCTAAAGTATGTGATGTTGTTGGTATCATTCTCAATAAAATAATTCCTTTTGGAATTACAGGATAAATTACAATCGACAAGAAAATACCGTAGTTTTCTCTTAAATCGTTTACCATAACCATTGCTTCCGGCACACTACCTTCTAAATAAACTGGTGTTACACAAGTATTTGTATCTCCAATATTAAAGTTTCTTGAACGTAATCCGTTTTGTAATGCATTTACATTTTCCCAAAGTTTATCTTTCAATTCCGGGTGATTACGCAATAATTCCAAACGTTTTAAAGAACCAATTGTCTGAATCATCGGTAACGCTTTTGCAAACATTTGCGAACGTAAATTATATTTCAAATAATCGATAATATCTTTATCTGCAGCAATAAAAGCTCCAATATTTGCCATTGATTTTGCAAAAGTTGAGAAATAAACATCGATACCATCCTGACATCCCTGCTCCTCACCTGCTCCGGCACCTGTTTTTCCAAGTGTACCAAAACCGTGTGCATCATCAACCAATAAACGGAAATTATATTTTTCTTTTAAAGCAACAATTTCTTTTAATTTACCTTGCTGTCCTCGCATTCCAAAAACACCTTCAGTAATAAAAAGAATACCTCCACCTGTTTCAAGTGCCATTTTGGTAGCTCTTTGCAGGTTTTTTTCCATACTTTCAAGATCGTTGTGCTTGTAAGTAAAACGTTTACCCATATGCAAACGAACACCATCAATAATACAAGCATGTGAATCTACGTCATATACAATAATATCATTTTTAGTAACCAGTGCATCAATAGTAGAAACCATTCCCTGGTAACCAAAATTCAACAAATAAGCTGCTGGTTTCATTACAAACTCAGCCAACTCATTTTCTAACTGCTCATGGTATTTTGTATGTCCTGACATCATTCTGGCTCCCATAGGATAAGCTGCGCCAAATTGAGTAGCTGCATCGATATCTGCCTGACGAACCTCCGGATGATTTGCAAGACCTAAATAGTCATTCAAACTCCAATTTAAAATATTTTTTCCACCAAATTGCATTCTTGGACCAAGTTCACCTTCTAATTTAGGGAAAACAAAATAACCCTCAGCTTGCGAAGCCCATTTTCCTAATGGTCCTTTATTGTTCTGAATTCTTTCGAATAAATCTTTTACCATAAATATATTTTGAAGTAATAATTTTTATTTATACAGGGTGCAAAAATAATGATTATTATTCTAAAATAGAGTTAGCCAATTATTTTTATTAAAAAATATTGAAAATATTGAACTTTAGCTTCAATACTGTAACCTTTTTGCAAGAATTAACCAATCAATTATTTAATTATTAAATACAATTTTTAAAAAAATATAAGTAATATATGACTTTTATCATAATAAAAGACAAAACGGTCTTTTAATTTTACTTCAGATTTAAAACTAAAGTAAACCAATTATTATGAAAAAGAAGAATGATGCCCTTATTGTTATCAGGCTATTTGTATACACCTTTTTTTGTGTACTAATTTTATCTTCATGTAAAAAAAGTGAAGAACCAGTCGATTACACTACAATTAAAACAGAAGGACAAATGGATGCCGAACTTACTGCCCCGCCAATGGTACCAAAACCAATTGGAAAAAGAGCAGCCATGAAACTGAAGGTAAACATGGAAATTAAGGAACAGGAAGGCACAATGACAGATGGTGTAAAATATACGTACTGGACATTTGGAGGATCTGTTCCCGGAAGTTTTATCAGAACACGTGTGGGCGATGAAGTAGAATTTCACCTAAAAAATCATCCGGACAATAAATTACCACATAACATCGATTTGCATGCCGTTACTGGCCCTGGTGGAGGTGCAACATCATCTTTAGTAGCTCCCGGACATGAAAAGGTGTTTAGTTTTAAGGTTATAAATCCGGGGCTTTACGTTTACCACTGTGCGACTGCTCCTGTGGGAATGCATATTGCCAACGGAATGTACGGTTTGATTTTAGTTGAACCTGAAGGCGGACTTCCTCCGGTTGATAAGGAATACTATGTAATGCAGGGCGATTTTTACACGCAAGGCGAATATGGAGCCAAAGGACTTCAGCCTTTTGATATGAATAAAGCGATTAAAGAAACTCCTGATTATGTTGTTTTTAATGGAAAAGTAGGATCGATGACAAACGGAAATGAACTTACCGCAAAAGTGGGCGAAACAGTACGTTTATTTGTGGGGAACGGTGGCCCGAATTTAGTTTCTTCTTTTCATGTTATTGGAGAAATCTTTGACAACGTGCATGTTGAAGGTGGCGCTATGATGAATAAAAACGTTCAGACTACATTAATTCCGGCGGGCGGATCTGCTATTGTTGATTTTAAAGTAGAAACTCCGGGAAATTTCATCTTAGTTGACCACTCTATCTTTAGAGCCTTTAATAAAGGTGCTTTGGGAATATTAAAAGTTGAAGGTGCCGAAAATAAAAACATTTATTCAGGAACTATTCAGGAAGGGATTTATTTGCCGGAAGGCGGAACTATTCAAAAAATGCCCGAAGAAAAAGCTACAACAACAGCTGTACCTAAAAGAACTTTGGCTGATAAAATAAAAATTGGAAAAGAAATTTTTGGAACAACCTGCTTTGCCTGTCACCAATCTGAAGGACAAGGAATTCCGGGAGCTTTCCCTCCTCTTGCAAAATCAGATTATCTAAATGCAGATTCAAAAAGAGCTATCAAAACAATTTTACATGGTTTAAGCGGTGAAATTACTGTAAATGGTAAAAAATTTAATAGTGTGATGCCAGCGCAAAATCTTTCAGATGATGAAATAGCCAATGTTATGACTTATATATATAGCAACTGGGGTAATAATAAAACAGAAGTTACACCGGAAATGGTTAAGGCACAACGCTAAAATAGAAACAATGGCAAAAAGCATTTATATTATTTTTCTATTCTTGGTTCAGATTGGATTCTTAAGAGCACAAGAGTCGAAAATGGTTCCGGTAAAAGAGGGTTCATTTGTCCCTCTTTACGGAGCCACATCGAAAAATCCTGTAAAAGTAAAATCGTTTTTTATAGATGTTTATCCTGTTACTAATGCTGAGTTTTTAAGTTTTATCAAAAAAAACTAAGCCTTAGCAAATCTAAAATAAAAGGCATTTTTGCTGATAAAAGTTATTTAGCTTACTGGAAAAATGATCTTGATTTTGGAAATGTAAACCCTAAATCGCCTGTAACAAATGTTTCGTGGTATGCCGCCAAAAAATACTGCGAGTGTCAGGGAAAGCGTTTACCAACAATGGATGAATGGGAATATGTAGCTATGGCTGATGAGAAAAAAACAGATGCCAGAACCAAAACAGAATTCAATAAGTACATTTTGTCCTGGTATGAAAAATCAAAAACCTACGAAAACCCAATTGGCCAAACATTCAAAAATTACTGGGGCGTTTATGATATGCATGGATTAGTTTGGGAATGGACAGCCGATTTTAACAGCATTTTTTTATCGGGAGAATCCAGAAAAGATAAAAGTGAAGACAAAAACCTTTTTTGTGGCGGCGCATCTGTCAATGCAACTGATTTAATGGATTATGCTGCATTTATGCGATATGCTTTTAGAGGAAGTCTAAAAGCGCAATATTCGACCCGAAATCTTGGTTTCAGATGTGCTGATACAAAGAAATTTTAATTTTAAATTATTAAAAATGAATAAAACTATACTGGTGCTCTTTATTCTTCTTTTTACTTTACAAAGCTGCAAAGACTCTGAAAAAAAGAAAGCCAACCGATACCAAAAAGCAAAGAAATTAGCGACTTATCAATCTATAATTTACCCTCTCAATGGACAACTCAGGACGGAAAAAATATCGAATTAAAAAGTTTAAATGGTAATGTTCTTGTAATGGTAATGATTTATACATCGTGCAAGGCTGCCTGCCCAAGATTAGTTGCAGACATGAGATCTATTGAAACAAAACTTGACAAACAAACTAAAAAAAACGTAAAACTTATATTGGTAAGTATTGATTCTAAAACCGATACTCCGCAAAGATTAAAGGCTTTTGCAATAGAAAATAAAATGAATCAGGATCCCTGGATTTTCCTTCGCTCTACAGAAGAAAACACACGCGAATTTGCTGCTGTACTTGCGGTAAATTATAAGCAAATTTCGCCAATCGATTTTTCGCATTCAAATATTATAAGTGTTTTTAATCCAAAAGGCGAATTAATATACCAACAAGAAGGTTTAGGAGTAAATAACGATAAAACCATAACGATAATAAACGAAGAAGCTAAAAAAATTAAATAGGTTGATTAGTCGAAAACAAGAGAAGATTTTAATTAATCAACTCTTGTTTTTTTATTTATAATTGAAATTACAATCAAAATTAATCCTGATACAATTAAAAAACTCGCTGCAAAAATGCTTTCGTAATATCCGGGAAGTTTTCCTCTGTCAAAATAAAAAAATGATCCCTGAAGAAATAACAAAACTTCAGTTGCAGCATATCCTAAAATAAAAAACTTCATTCCTAAACGAAGTATATAAGATTGATTTGAAAGTATTTTATTCTGAAATAATATTCCGAACAAAAAACCGGTAATTACACCCAATGACGTTAAGTGTATAAATCCAATTACAAAATTTCTTACCTGATGTGAAGTTTCAGCCAGACAAGGTGACAAAACCAATAATTGCAAGCTTATTTTTAGAAATAAAGAACTAAAAGCCAACCCATAAACTATTTTCGTTGTTGAATTTAAACTGGCTTTAAAAGTCTTTATTTGAGTTTTTAGCATTTTATAGAAATAAACAAAAGCCAAAAGCTGGAGCAAAACGCCACAAGCATTTATCCATCTTAATATTTTTATATCTTCAAACCAACTAACGGGAAATGCAACCGTTAAAAGGATTGAAATAATTAGCAAAATCTGGAATATTCTAAAATGTTTTAGATTGATTTCACCCTTAAATTGTTGTAAAAACAATGCCAAAACTGCTATTAAAAACCAGCCATTAAATTGAAAATGAAGAAAAAACTGAATTGCAATTTGATAAAAAGCACTTTGCTTACCCAATGTACTTATTGCCGGACCAAGACACCAGACGCCAAAAGTAGAAAAAACCATAAACAGAATCGAGATCAATAAAAGCCTTTTATTATACGTTTTATCAGCTACTGTATCTTTCCAAACGAGCCAGCAAAAAACATAACTTAATAAAATATGTGCGGTCGAAAATATAATCGAAAACAATCCATAACCCTGAACAGGAAAAGCAATCATCATTCCGATAACCGCACATTCTGTCGTCCAGAACAATTGATTGTAAATTGGTTTCTCTCTTTTATCATTTGGAACAAAAAAATGGATAATTAAAATATAAATCATCATATAAATCCAACCTAACATGGCGACATGTGAATGTGCATGAAGCAGATAAATATAATTTACATTTAAAGGCAAAAGGTATGAAAAACGCAACAGCAAACCCATAATTGAAGCTATGAGAAAGTTGAGAAAACAACAAAGTATCCAACTTTTTTGCGAATTCATTTTAAAATGTATTTTCATTTCTTTTCAAATAAAAAATGCACCAAACATAAGTCAAATTTGTGATTTAGTTGGTGCATTAATTTCTAAATTAGTTAGTGTTAGGCAAATTCCTCTTCCAGAATTACAGCTTTAGGAAACAGGATATTATTTTCAAGATGAATGTGTTTGTGCAAATCTTCTTCAAATTCTTTTAACATTGCAAATGTTACTTTATAAGTTGTACATCCATCAGCTGGCGGTGTATAGTTATTGGTCAAATTTGCAATTTCTCTAAAACGGTCTCCTTCATTATCATGTTCCTGCATCATCATCGCAATAGGATTTGATACGGTTCCAAAAGACGGCTGAGACAAAATCCCATTAGATTCTTTCGTTTTTACCATTCGTTTAATAAAAGGAAATAACATTAATTCTTCCTTTTTCATGTGCTGTGACAATTCGCCTGCACCTGCAGTAAATAATTCATTAATTCTAAATAATTCCGGATGTCCTCCGCCATGAACTTTACATAATTTATCTAGAAACTGCGTCAAAATAGTTGTTTTATCTTCAACATAACGATGGTGTGTTTTTTCAATATAATCGACCAATAAATCTAATGGCCAGGAATTAAAATCTATTGTATTTCCGTTTTCAGACTGTAGTACATCAAAAACGTTTTGCATTAATACATCTGCATCAATATCTTGTTTTTCGCAAACTTCCGTTATGGTTCTGTTTCCTTTACAACAAAAATCGATTTGATATTTTGTAAAAACTGCCGCTGTTCTAAAATCCTGTGCTACAAATGAGCCTACTGTTTTATTCTTTAAATTTTCCATTTTTCTTAAAAATTAGTTATTGTTATTTCTAATCAATTTCAATAAAAGATAATATTATCTTTTATTGAAATATAAAAAAACTCTAATGCATCATAAACATTAGAGTTTTTTATGTTTATTCTACAATTAAAACACCTTTCATCATGGCAAAATGCCCAGGAAAAGTACATAAAAAGTTATATGTTCCTTTTTTATCAATTGTAAATTCTATTGTATCTTCTTCTCCTCCACCAAGTAATTTAGTATGGGCAATAATTGATGCTTTTTCTGAAGCAGGAATATAATCGGTATCTTTTGCTGTAATTGCTTTTGAGGCAAAAGCAGCTTCATTTGTACCTTCTTGTAAAATAACCAGGTTGTGCCCCATGGCTTCTTTTGGTATTTTACCAACATGCTTTAAAGTTAATGTTATTGGCTTCCCGGCAGTTGCTCTTAATTCGCTTGTATTAAATTGCATTTGATCGTTTCCTTCAACAACCAAAACGTTGCTTACTGCAGTTGCCGCCTGCCCTTCTCCTTCTGTAGTTTCATTTACTTCTGTTGACTCTTCAGTTGGTGCTGTTTCTTTTTTCCACAAGAAGTTATGGCTAAAAATCCCATTAGCACAAGCATCGAAATTTTGACTTTTTTATTCATTATTAAGTATTTAAATTATAAAATTTTATTCGTTTTTGTTCAATATTTTAAGATGAAAATCGCCCGAATTAACTCCCGAAGCTAATTCTTCTAATGTTGTATTGGTTAACATGGTAAGAAGCAATTCCCGTATTTTTTTAAATTCATTATGAACCGGACAAGGATGTGTTTCTGAACATTCTTTTAATCCAATTCCGCAACCTTTATATATAGTGTTTCCGTCAATTGCATCAACAATCTGAATTAATTTGATTGATTTTACGGCTTCTTTTGAAACTTCAAATCCTCCACCCACTCCTTTTGCAGAAGCTATGATTCCGTTTTTGGTTAAAATCTGCATTATTTTGGCCGTAAACGGTTCAGGAGAATCAATTTCTTTTGACACATCTTTTATTCCAACACGAACACCTTCTGATGATTTGGTTGCGATAAATATAGAAGCCCGAATACCGTACTCGCACGCTTTTGAAAACATATAAAGTTGATTAAATTCCATACAAATATATTTAAACCTATATTAAAAGACAAATTTATCTTTAATTAATTTTTATAAAAAATATCTTATTTATAACCAAAATAATTTATTAGTAACAAAAGACATATTTATCATGAAGTCTAAATAAAAACCAATTTTAGTTTTACCTTTGTTTTCTAACTTGTAAATAATGCCTTTAAATAACGTAAAAGACTTAAAACTAGCTGTTCTTATTGATGCCGACAACGTTCCGTACAGTAACGTAAAAGGTATGATGGAAGAAATCGCTAAATTTGGCACACCAACTACCAAGCGTATTTATGCAGACTGGACCAAACCAAACTCAAATGGATGGAAAGGTGTTTTACTCGAACATGCCATTACTCCAATCCAACAATACAGTTATACGGTTGGAAAAAACTCATCAGATTCTGCATTGATTATCGACGCAATGGATTTACTTTATTCAGGAAAACTGGATGGTTTTTGCATTGTTTCAAGCGATAGCGATTTTACTCGTTTGGCCATCCGTTTGCGTGAATCAGGCATGAAAGTTATTGGTATTGGCGAAAAGAAAACCCCAAACTCTTTTATTGTTGCCTGCGACAGGTTTATTTATATTGAGGTTTTGGATGGCGCAATCCAAAAGAAAAAACTTAAAGCTACCGCCGATGCTAAAAAACCTGTTGAAAAGCCTGTTGAAAAACCTACCGAAAAAGCACTACACAAAATAGACAAACAAACTATTGACCTTATAGAAGCTACAATTGAAGATATTGAAGATGATGACGGCTGGGCATTTTTGGGAGATGTTGGAAATTTAATTGTGAAGAAAAACCAGAATTTGACCCAAGAAATTATGGCTTTTCTAAGCTTACGCCAATGCTAAAATCTTTAACTGATATTCTTGAAATCGATGAAAGAGAATCAGATAAAAAAGGAATCAAACATGTCTATGTTAGATTACGATTCAATTAATTATTACTTTATTACTTTTTAATTTTTTAAAAACATGAGAAAAAAATTCTTTATCTACGGATTCTTATTGTTTCTAATTGTTGCAGCAACTTATTATTATACCGAACGCGGTTTTTTACTCGTTATAATTTTACCAATACTATTAGTGGTTGGTGTTTATAACGCCATTCAAACAAAACATGCCATATTAAGAAACTTTCCGGTTTTAGGTTATTTCAGATATTTATTCGAAATGATTGCACCGGAAATTCAACAATACTTTATTGAAAGATCTACAGACGGAAAACCGTTTTCAAGAAACCAGCGTTCTTTGGTTTATCAAAGAGCTAAAAATATAGATTCAAGTACACCTTTTGGAACGCAGCTAAACTTAAATCATGATAGTTACGAAGGAATAAAACATTCTATTTTTCCGGCAAAAGTAAACGAAGAACTACCGCGTGTATTGGTTGGTGGAAAAGATTGCAAACAACCTTATCTTGCTTCTTTATTTAATGTTTCGGCCATGAGTTTTGGTTCGCTAAGCGAAAATGCGGTTCGCGCCATTAATATTGGTGCAAAAAAAGGAAATTTCTACCAAAATACCGGAGAAGGTGGTTTAACGGAATTTCATCTTGCAGGTGGTGGCGATATTACCTGGCAAATTGGTACAGGTTATTTTGGCTGTCGCGATGATGATGGAAATTTCAGTCCTGAAAAATTCTCAGAAAAAGCCAATCTGCCAAACGTGAAAATGATTGAGATCAAGCTTTCTCAAGGAGCAAAACCAGGTCATGGAGGTGTACTTCCTGCCGCAAAAAATACGGAACAAATTGCCAAAATCAGAGGTGTTAAACCGCATACGATGATTCTTTCTCCTCCGGGGCACCATGCTTTTTCTGATGGTAAGGGACTTATTCATTTTATAGCACAATTACGTAAATTATCAAACGGAAAACCAATTGGATTTAAATTGTGTATTGGTAACACTAACGAATTTGAAGCTCTTTGTCATGAAATGATTGCCGAAGATATCTATCCTGATTTTATAACTGTTGATGGTGCTGAAGGCGGTACGGGAGCAGCTCCTTTAGAATTTGCTGATGGTGTTGGAATGCCGTTTGAACCTGCATTAATTTTTGTCAATAAAACACTTATCGCATTAAATATTCGTGATAAAATAAGAATTATTGGAAGCGGAAAAATCATTTCAGGCTATTCTATTTTACATGCAGTTGCCCTGGGTGCTGATATGTGTAATAGTGCGCGCGGATTTATGTTTTCACTAGGTTGTATTCAGGCGCTTCGTTGCCATAATAATGAATGTCCAACCGGAGTTGCAACCCAAAATAAAATGCTAATGAAAGGTTTGGTTGTCACCGATAAATCAGATCGTGTGTATCATTTTCATAAAAACACTTTACACGCTGCCAATGAACTTTTGGCTGCAGCCGGCAAAATATCTTTTGCAGATGTTGGCCCTAATATTTTTATGCGTGGAGACGAATTCACACATCTTTCAGATATTTATTTTCCTGATATTCTAACCAATGTTAGAAAACAATAGAAAACAAAAAAATCCTCTTTAATAACAAAAGAGGATTTTTTATTTTTTGTAAATTATGTTTTTGGTATTCATTCAAATCAAAGCTTTGCTGTTTCTTTTCCAGCTACAGAATTATTTTCTAAAACTGCTAATTCTTCTTTATCAACTAATTGCTGAGCAAGAATTATATTATTGTAGGATAAAAAGTACACATCAAACTTTACTCCTTCTTCAATTAACGATGGAGAAATTTGATCGTTTTTAACCATTTCTTTAAGCAAATCAGGAAAAGTATCTTTATAAGCTAGTTTGTTTATTTCAGTTCCTTCTAAATTAGTTTCAATTCTTATTTCAATTTTATTATCATTTAAAAATGCTTTAGCACTAGTACTAACAACATTTCCTCCTTTTATAGAAGATGAAGTATTATAATTACTTACATGTTCCTGGATTTTCTGCTTGGTGTTTTTACAGCTTATCAACAACAATACAAAGGCAAAGGTAAATACGATTTGAGTAATTTTTTTCATAATTTTTTGGTTTTATGGTTAAATATTAACTCAAACATAACAAACTTTACAGACAAAAACAATATAAGTTAATAAAAACAAAAACCTAACCACTTGAATATAAATAAATTATTACAAAACTAAAAATTCTCTACAAATACAAAAAAGCCCTTTAAACATATTTTAAAGGGCTTTAATTTTTAAACCAAATCGATTATTTTTTTATTAATTCCGGCATAGTCTCAGCGTTTACTATTTCTTTTACAAACACGGTATTGTCATCAGCCAAAAAATAAACATCAAATTGCACACCTTCATTTACTAATTCTTTCGGAATTTGATCTTTATTAAGCATCTCTCTCAATAAATCCGGAAATCGTTTTATAGTTGCATTTTTATTAGATTCGTTTTGTTCTAAATTAGTTTCAAAACGCAATTCGATTTTGTTGTCATTGATGTATCCTCTGGCAGTAGTAAGCGTTACATTATCTGCTTTAAAACTGGGAGCGGTGCTATTATAAGTGACAACATATTCCTGCAGTTTCTGTTTTGTGTTTTTACAGCTTATCAGCGTCAATATCAAGGTAATTGCAAAAAAACAGTGGGTTATTTTCTTAATCATAATATTAAAATTATTTTAGTTTTTGAAGTCTTAAAAGTGCCTCAAGATAATAATAATCGGCGTAATTAATGGAACAATCTATTTCACTTCCGGCAGGTTTATGTCCGGTTGAATGCAATAAGAATGCTGAGTTCACTTCATGACTTTGATAATGCTCCGAAAGTTCAACAATCATCTTTTTAGATTTTGAAAGATATTCATCTTTTAGGTTTTTATCTTTTGTATAAGAACTCAATTCAATAAGTGCCGAAGAAACAATTGCTGCCGCAGAAGCATCTCTTGGCTCGTTTGGAATATTGGGTGCATTAAAATCCCAATACGGAATTAAATCCTCCGTCGCTAATTTATCCAGATAAACACGAGTTAATTTATGAGCAAAATCTAGAAATTTAGGATCTTTTGTTTCTCTGTAAGTCATTGTAAAGCCATAAATTGCCCACGCCTGACCTCTCGCCCACATGCTATCGTCGCTATAACCCTGTGCTGTTCTTCCTTTTATTTTTTTACCTGTTTCATAATCATAAATTAAAACATGATAAGAGGTATAATCAGGCCTAAAATGATTGTTCATTGTAGTTTCGGCATGTTTGACGGCAATATCGTACAGCTTTTTATTTCCTCCGTTTTTAGATGCCCAAAAAAGCAGTTCTAAATTCATCATATTATCAATAATAGTATTGTGACCTCCGTATTTATTGTGTGGCCAGGACTGAATTGTTCCAACTTTTGGATTAAAAAGTGTCGCCAAAGTATCGGCTGTTTTCAGGATAATATCTTTGTATGCTTCGTTTTTTGTTAATCGATAGCCATTTCCTAAACTATTAAAAATTTGAAATCCAAGATCGTGATCATTTGCTTTACTAACAGATAAAGGCGTTAATAATCGGCTGAATTTGTCTGCTTCTCTTTCCCATTTTTTATCTCCGGTTGCTTCGTACAAATACCATAATTCTCCAGGCCAGAATCCACTTGTCCAATCTTTATAATCGACAAATTTCCATTCTTTACTTCCTGTTGGGATACTTCTTGGCGAGGTTCCGTCATTTGGAATTACAGTTAATGTTTTCGATGCTTGTTCTGCACAATAATCGAGTTGTTTTTTAATATCAAACGAATTATTTTTTTGTGAATAGCCCATATTCATAAAAGATAAACAGGTTATTAAGGCAATAAAAATAAAGGATTTTGTAATCATTGTGGTTATAATTTTGGGTAGATAGTTTTGTTTTTAATTGATTAGATAAATTTATAAAATAAAGCTGACCTTTGTGAATCTTTGTATTTTTGTGTACCTAAAAAAGAACTAAATCTATCCAAAAATTAATTTGAAAAAATACAGACTCAATTATTTCATCATCTTAATATTGATTATTTTTCTCGGAATTCTTTCTCGAAAAACCAATCTAATCCCTTTATGTATTGGTGATTTTCTGTATGCAACTATGATATATGTACTTACAAGAATATTTTTCATCAACAAAAAAGCTTTATTTATTGCCACTACTTCTTTATTGTTATGCTATGGCATTGAGTTTTTCCAATTATATCAGGCAGAATGGATTATCGCAATTAGAAAAACACTTTTTGGAAGACATGTTCTTGGTCAAGGTTTTCTGTGGAGTGATATTCTGGCTTATACTTTAGGAATTACGTTTGTTTTTATTGTCGAAAAAAATATTCTAAAATACTATACTACTCAAGTGTCTGTGTAATTTTATCAATGTTTAAACTATTTGCCATCGCTGTAAATATTTGATAATAAACATCTTTATTGTCATATAATTCATCATGTGTTCCTTGCTCTACACATTCTCCTTTTTCTAATACAATAATATGCGAAGCATCAATAATTTGAGAAATGCTATGCGAAATAATAATTACGGTTCTGTCCTTTTTTATAGCATCCAGGGATTTTTTTATTTGCTCTGTTGCAATGGCATCCAAACTTGCTGTGGGTTCATCCAGAAAAATAATTGGCGGATTTTTTAAAAATAATCTGGCGATTGCAATTCGCTGTTGCTGTCCGCCTGAAAGCAAATGCGCATCAGAATCATACCCTTTTGGCAATTGTATCACTTGTTCGTGAATGTATGCTTGCTTGGCTGCATCAATAATTTCTGATTTTGTAGCATCAGGATTTCCATAAAGAATATTCTCGGCAATTGTGCCTTTAAAAATGTGATTCTTCTGCAAAACCAAACCAATATTTTTACGCAGAAAATCAGTATCGTAATCATTTAAATCTACTCCGTCTAAATAAATTTTTCCTGATGAAGGCAAATAAAACTTATCCAATAAGTTTATAATGGTACTTTTTCCAGCACCGCTAAGTCCGACCAATGCGCTGGTTTCATTTGGCTTAATGGTAAAATTAATATTTGAAAGCGCTTTGGTCCCATTCGGGTAAACAAAATCTACATTTTTTACTTCTATAAGCCCAACTATTTTTTCCGGAATATAATCTCCACTTGTTTCTTTTTCCTGATCAGACTCTAAAATTTCAAAAAAACCTTCTGAATAAATCAAAGCATCATTTACTTCATCGTAAATGCGATGCAATTGTCTTATTGGAGACGAAACATTGTTAAACAACATGATATGAAACATAATTGCACCAATTGTCATCGTATTATTCAAAACAAAATAAGCTGTCAGAATAATGATAATAACAACTCCTATTTGTTCAATAAAACCTTTAATACTTTCAAAAATGAAACTCGTTTTTCTGGTAGCCAATTGATTTTCGGTCATTTCAAATTGAATATTTTTATGACGATCGGCTTCCATTGGTTCACGAACAAAAGATTTAATAACCGTTATAGATTCGATTAAACTTATGATTCCGTTATTCTTCGTTTCACGATAATTACGCATTCTCCTTCTAAAGCCGCTTAATTTACTGGCTTGCAATTGGCTTACATAAAAATAAATAGGAATAATACACAAGCTTACCAATCCTACATACACATTGGCATAAAACATCAATATTAATGCAACAAAAGCATTTGCAAATAAGGGCAAAATATCAATAAAAAAGTTTTGAACCAATCTTGTCAAACTGCTGATTCCTAAATCTATTCTGGTTTGAAGTTTTCCGCTTTCATTTTCGTTTGAGGTATAAAACTCCATTCTGTAAGTCAGAATTTTTTCGACTATTGACTGAGAAATATCACGGGTTATAAAAATTCGCAGTTTTTCTCCATAAAACTTCTGTCCAAACTGTACTATCGAATAAACCAACTCTTTAGTAAGCAATACAATACTAATAATTTCCAGTAAATGAAATCCTTTTGACAAAGGTTCATGCGCTACCATCAATTTACTGATAGAATCAACTGTGTACTTTAATATTAAAGCATTTACCTGTGCCGCAAATGAACCTAAAAAAGTAAGCAGTAAAGTAGCAATTACCATTTTTCGATACGGTTTAACAAAAGGTGTTATTTTTTTATAGAGCGCGGATATCTGCATTTATTTATTTTTTTTGGCAACATATCAAATATAAGAATTCTAAATTTGTGTTTTCAAATTACTCATATCTAAACTCATAATTATGCAACTTGTTTTCGCATCAAACAACTTAAATAAAATCAAAGAAATTCAAAGCATCCTAAACGGATCTATACAATTATTAAGTCTGGAAGAAATTGGCTGTCACGAAGAAATTCCTGAAACAGCTGATACTATAGAAGGAAATGCGATTTTGAAAGCCAATTATGTGACTGAAAAATATGGTTACGATTGTTTTGCAGATGATACAGGTTTGGAAGTTAAGGCTCTAAATGGAGAACCTGGTGTATATTCAGCAAGATATGCCGGCGAACAAAAAAATGCTGAAGATAATATGAATAAACTTTTAGATGCCTTAAAAGACAAATCAGATCGCAGCGCACAGTTTAAGACCGTTATTGCACTAAATATAAAAGGAGAACAGCATTTATTTACCGGAATTGCAAAAGGGGCAATTACTCTGGATAAAACTGGAAATCATGGTTTTGGATACGATCCTATATTTCAGCCTGAAAATTATACTGAAACATTTGCCGAATTATCTTCAGATATTAAAAATAAAATCAGTCACCGTGCGAAAGCAACTCAGCAACTAATTGATTTCCTGAACTCCACAAAATAATTGTTTTAAATACAACATATTGAAGGGTGAAATTTATATTACTAGACGTAAAATTATTCATTCTAACATCGAATTGATATTGCGACAAACATAACTTTTTGATAATCAAATCATAACAAATGCATAATTCTTAAAAATGCATTAGTTTATGTGAAATATTAACAGTAATTTTGCACCCTATTTTAAAAATATATATGAATAAATTTGAACAATTAGGATTGAATGAATCGTTACTGAAGGCGATTTTAGATCTAGGATTTGAGAATCCGTCAGAAGTACAGGAGAAAGCGATTCCCCTATTATTGGAAAAAGATACAGATATGGTTGCGTTGGCTCAGACAGGGACAGGGAAAACGGCAGCTTTCGGTTTTCCGCTAATTCAAAAAATTGATGCTGACAACAGAAATACACAAGCATTAGTTTTATCGCCAACACGAGAACTTTGTTTACAGATTACCAACGAACTTAAAAACTACGCAAAATACGAGAAAGGTATTAATGTGGTAGCAGTTTACGGCGGGGCTAGTATTACAGAGCAAGCTAGGGACATTAAGAGAGGCGCACAAATTATTGTGGCTACTCCGGGAAGAATGCAAGACATGATTAACAGAGGTTTAGTAAACATTAAAAATATAGATTACTGTATTCTTGATGAGGCTGACGAAATGTTAAACATGGGATTTTATGAGGATATCGTTTCGATTTTATCAGATACTCCGGATCAAAAAAGTACATGGTTGTTCTCTGCAACTATGCCACAAGAGGTTGCCAGAATTGCAAAACAATTTATGAGCGACCCGGTTGAAATCACTGTTGGAGCCAAAAACTCAGGTTCTGCAACAGTTTCTCACGAATTTTACTTAGTAAATGCACGTGATCGTTACGAAGCTTTGAAACGTTTAGCTGATGCTAACCCGGACATTTTCTCTGTGGTTTTCTGTCGTACTAAAAGAGATACTCAGGCCGTAGCCGAAAAATTAATTGAAGATGGATACAGCGCTGCTGCATTGCATGGAGATTTATCTCAAGCGCAACGTGATGGTGTAATGAAATCTTTCCGTGGAAGACAAATTCAGATGCTTGTTGCTACTGACGTTGCTGCACGTGGTATTGACGTTGATAATATTACTCACGTAGTAAATTACCAACTTCCTGACGAGATTGAAACATACAATCACCGTTCTGGACGTACTGGTAGAGCTGGAAAATTAGGAACTTCTATTGTAATTGTTACAAAAAGTGAGTTGCGTAAAATTTCTTCTATCGAAAGAATTATCAAACAAAAATTCGAAGAAAAAACAATCCCATCTGGAATTGAGATCTGCGAAATTCAATTATTGCACTTAGCAACTAAAATTAAAGATACTGAAGTTGATCACGAAATTGACAACTATTTACCAGCTATTAACAATGTTCTTGAAGGTTTATCTAAAGAAGAATTGATTAAGAAAATGGTTTCAGTAGAATTTAACCGTTTTATTGCTTATTATAAAAAGAACAGAGATATTTCTACCCAATCTGGAGAAAGACGCGAAAGAACTGATTCTGAGCCAAGAGAATTCAATAATAACGGAGCAGTTCGTTATTTTGTAAACATTGGTTCAAGAGACAATTTCGATTGGATGACTCTTAAAGATTACCTGAAAGAAACATTAGACTTAGGTCGTGATGACGTTTTCAAAGTAGATGTAAAAGAAGGTTTCTCTTTCTTTAACACTGACCCTGAGCACACTGATAAAGTAATGGAAGTATTAAACAACGTGCAATTAGAAGGACGTCGTATTAATGTTGAAATTTCTAAAAATGATGGTGGCGGAAGACGTGACCATAACGGACGCTCTGGCGGTGGACGTTCTTCCGGAGGTCCAAGACGTGAAGGTTCTGGCGGAGGAAGTTTCGGACCAAGACGTGAAGGTTCTGGTGGCGGAGGTTTCAGAAGCGACAGAAATTCAGCTCCAAGAGAAGGAGGAGGTTTTAGAAGCGACAGAAACTCATCTGCTCCAAAAAGAGAAGGTGGTTTTAGAAGCTCTACTCCAAGAACCGAAGGAGGAAGTTCAGACAGAGCTCCAAGACGCTCTGAAAGCTTTGGTGATTCACCAAGACCAAGAAGACCGAGAAGAGACTAATAAGTCAATATCTTAAAATACAAAATCCCAAATTCCAGACATACTTGGAATTTGGGATTTTTTTATATAAAAACCTTCTTCTTAATTGATGAGTCTTATAATTCAAAACAATTTAATACAAAGCTCCTTACTCCTTTTTGGTTAATACTAAAAAGCGGCACTTCTTGCTTTGTTAATTTTCTGATAATTATATTCGAAGACTGCGAAATATTTAATCCCGATTTACTACTTTTAGTGCTTTAAATCAGGATATGAAATATTTCGCAGTTTTCTTTTTTACACTATTCTCAACTTTTGGTTTTGCACAAGACACAGAATTTAATGTTCCGCAAAGAGTATCAGGATACATTATCAATGACAATAGTAAACAACCTCTTCCTAACGTAAATATCATTAACACAAACAAAGTTCGTGGAGCAAAATCTGACGCTAAAGGATACTTTGAAATTGATGTACAGCCAAATGATACGATTCACTTTTCGATTTTAGGTTTTCAGTCTTTGAGAATCAGAGTTACGAATGACTGGATAAAAAATAAAGTAACCAGAATTCAGCTTACTGAAAAAGCGATTGCACTTGAAGAAGTTATCATTGCGCCTTTTAGTTTAACTGGTTATCTTGAAGTTGACTCGAAATTAATTCCTACCAAAGAAAATTATCGTTACAGCATTTCAGGTCTTACACAAGGTTATGAAGCCGGAGAATATTCGCCAAATGCTTTTGGAAAAGTATTGGGATCTATTTTTAATCCTGCTGACGTTTTATATGGTTTCTTTGGGAAAAACGGAAAAGAGCTCAAGAAATTAAAGGAAATGAAGAAAGACGATACGGTGAGAAATCTTTTGGAATCAAAATACGATCGCGAAACTGTTTCTGTACTTTTAGGCGTTAGTAAAGATGAAATTCCGGAGATTTTGCAACGCTGCAACTATTCTGATTCTTTTATTCAAACAGCAAATGATTTACAAATTATGGACGCTATTAGCGCCTGTTACGAACAATACAAAGTATTAAAACGTAATTAATTTTACTTTTAAATAAAATCAAAATCCTCATTTGCCATTGGTAATTGAGGATTTTTTGTTTTAAAAACCAGAATCAATCCTAAAACCTATGTAGAGAGAAAAAAATACCACAGAGAACTCTAAGTTTTTTTAATATGCTAAGTTTAGTAAAAAACACAAAGTTCACAAAGCTTTGCGGACTTTGATTGTGTAACACAACTTAAACCTTAGTGAACTCTGCGAAAAAACCTTTGCTTTCTCTGCGTTAAAAAATAATTAGCCAGTATAAAATTTTTAATATTCCCCCACAACATTTAGCATAGATCAAAAAAACATCCATCAACTAAAAACAAAAAAATATGATTACAATACCTTTTCAAACTATTGACTGGAGTGAGATTGAAAAAACAGAGCATCTTGGAGAAACCGGAACTACTTATTGGCAAACGCTACAACTAGGCGGTTTACGCATTCGAAAAGTTACTTATTCTGAAAATTATATGGCAGATCATTGGTGTCAAAAAGGGCACATTGTACATTGTCTGGAAGGTGATTTTATAAGCGAATTAGAAAACGGAGAAAAATTTGAACTTTCAAAAGGAATGACTTATGTGGTTTCTGATGATATAAGTTCGCATCGTTCTATAACAACAAAAGGCGTAGAATTACTAATAATTGACGGAGACTTTTTAAAATAATATTCTAAACAAAATCAGAATATTATAGTTATATTTACTTACATAAAAAAAGAAATAACTAAATTTAAATATCATGGCAAAGAGTCAAGACGCTAAAAAAACAGCAAAAAAAGAACCGTTAAAAACGGCTAAAGAAAAGAAAGAAGAAAAAAGAGAAAAGAAAAATTCTCCTAAAAGAGACTAATTTTTGTATTCAGTCACAGTTTACAGTTATCAGTCAAACTGAATACTGTAAACTGCGACTGTAAACTTTATTTCACCGGTATATTCGAAAGAATTTCTAACACAAATTTCCAATATTTTTGAGCAGATGAAATACTTGCTCTTTCATCTGGAGAATGGGCACCGTGAATTGTTGGTCCAAAAGAAATCATATCCATATCAGGATAATTTGTTCCTAATATCCCACATTCTAAACCAGCGTGACAAGCTACAACTTTTGGCTTTTCACCATTTTGTTTCTCATAAATTCCTACCAAAGTATCTAAAATTTCAGAATTTACATTTGGTGTCCAGCCTGGATAAGAACCAGAAAGCTCTACTTCGCAGCCTACCAATTCAAAAGCAGAACGCAATGAATTTGCCAAATCAAATTTTGAACTTTCAACAGAAGAACGCGTTAAACATCCAACTAAAATTTCACCATCTTTTACAATAACCCGAGCGATATTATTTGAAGTCTCAACTAAATCATCCATGTCTGCACTCATTCTGTAAACACCATTATGAGCGGCATAAATTGCTCTGATGATTCCTTCCTGAACTCCTAAATCCATTACTTTCTCTGGTAAATCGCATTTTACAATTTCAATAGTAAGGTTTGGTTCTGTTGTTTTATATTCAGCTTTAATGTCATTGATAATTTCCTGCATATCAAAAATGTAGGCTTCATCAAACATTTCAGAAATAATTACTTTAGCAACACTTTCTCTTGGAATAGCATTTCGTAAGCTTCCACCATTGATCTCAACAACTTGCAATCCGAAGTTTTCAAAACCATCAAATAGCAAGCGATTCATAATTTTATTGGCATTGCCAAGACCTTTATGAATATCCATTCCGGAATGCCCTCCATTAAGTCCTTTTACGGTAATAATATGACCAACTGAGCCCTCTGGAACTTCTTCTTCATGATAAGTTCTTGTAGCTGTTACATCAATTCCACCAGCACATCCTATATCAATTTCATCGTCTTCTTCTGTATCTAAATTCAACAAAATCTGACCTTGAAGAATTCCGCCTTTTAAATTTAAAGCGCCCGTCATTCCTGTTTCTTCATCAATTGTAAATAATGCTTCAATTGCAGGATGTGGGATATCTTTGCTCTCTAAAATAGCCATAATTGTCGCTACTCCTAACCCATTGTCCGCTCCAAGAGTTGTTCCTTTAGCACGAACCCAGTCACCATCAACATACATGTCAATTCCTTGTGTATCGAAATCAAAAACGGTATCTGCATTTTTTTGATGTACCATATCAAGATGTCCTTGCATTACAATTGCTTTGCGATTTTCCATTCCCGGAGTTGCAGGTTTTCTAATGATTACATTTCGAATATCGTCTTCAAAAGTTTCTAAACCTAAGCTGTTTCCAAAGTTTTTCATAAACTCGATTACGCGTTCTTCTTTCTTAGACGGACGTGGAACGGCATTTAAATCTGCAAATTTATTCCAAAGTGCTTTCGGTTCCAGATTTCTTATTTCCTGACTCATTATATTTTGTTTGAAGTTTAACAATTAAGAGTTCCAAAGTTACAAAGTTTAGCAGGATTGTTTTCGTTTTTTTGCCACGAATTACGCTAATGAGTGCAAATTATAATTAATCTTTAAACTGCGTCACAAGAATTATTTAGGATATTTTGATGGATTTAATGATGTATTAAAAACAGATATAATGTAAATTGTTTTTAAATTTTCATCAATAAAATAAAAGATAATAAAGGGGAATTTTTTCGTGGGTAAACCGTGATAATCTTTATATCTAATTTGGAAGAAAGGATTTTTTGTCAATGTTTCTATATGATCATCAATTATCTGATGAAAATATTCACCTAATCCGGATTTTTTAGCTTCATAATAATCAATTGCATCTTGTATATCAAGAATTGCTCTTGGCTCAATTACAACTTCAAAAATCATTTTCCGGATTTAAAACGCAATTGTTTTTTTGCTTCATTCCATGGAAGAAAATCCTCAACTTTGGATGTTGATCTTCTTTCATCTAATAAATTTTTCATTTCTTCAGTTACAGAAAATTCGTTAATTACGGTTTCGTAATTAAATTTTTCTATCAACTGCATAAAGAATGACAATTCATTGTCTGGAATATTTAAAGTGATTTGTGTCATTATTTTCCTTTTATTAAGTAACAAATTTACAAAAAAAGAAAGCGAACTACTATATTAATTATTATTTTTATACCAAAAGCAAAATCGTGAGAAGAAAATATATCCTTCCCTTATTTCTATTAATTCAAATTATCTTTTTAAAAATCCTTCCCTATTTTCCGGATTTTGTTGAAGGCTTTTACAGCAACAATTTATTTGTTAGAATTTCACACTTTTCAAGATCGCTTTTAGGAAAAATTCCGTTTTCAGTTGGCGATTGCATCTATGCTGTTTTGCTTTTGTCTATAATAAGCTGGTTTTGGAAAATACGAAAAACATGGAAAACAGATTGGAAAGACCATCTTTTAAAAATTTTAAGCAAAATTTCAGTTTTTTACTTTTTCTTTCATCTACTGTGGGCTTTTAACTATTATCGCGAACCTCTTTTTGAAAAAATGGAAATCAAAAGAGAATATAACGATGCTGAATTTTTAGCTTTTACAAAAAGACTAATAGTTAAGACGAATGAAATTCAGTTTTCCATCACAAAAAATGACACTGCAAAAATTGTTTTTCCTTACTCACAAAAAGAATCATTTAAAATGATTTTAAATGGTTATGATAATTTAGCCAAGGAACATCCTTATTTTAAATATAACATCTTAAGCGTTAAGAAATCACTATTCAGCACGCCTCTGACTTATATGGGGTTTGGCGGTTATTTAAATCCGTTTACTAACGAAGCACAAATTAACGACTTACTGCCAATGTATAGTTTTCCTCAAACGACAGCTCACGAAATGGCACATCAAATTGGCTTTGCAAGTGAAAACGAATGTAATTTTATTGGTGTTTTGGCTTCTCTTAAAAACGACAATCTTTACTACCAATATGCAGGATATAGTTTTACATTACATTATAGTCTGGGAATCTGGAAATATAAAAATGAGAAAATTTTTAATCAGTTAAAGAAATCAGTACATATTGGAATTTTAAAAAACTATAAGGAAAGCGAAGATTTTCACAAAAAATATAATACTTTTCTCGATGAAGGTTTTTATTTTCTTTATGATAATTTCCTGAAATCAAACAATCAAAAAGACGGTATGGACAGTTACAGTAAATTTTTAGATTTGATGGTGAATTATTATAAAACCAGAGAATTATAAGAGTTTGCCACGAATTACACGAATCATCACGAATTTTTATTTCTACATTTATAATTACAAATTATGCAGAATTTGGGGAAATTTGTGAAATTCGTGGCAAAAAGAAAAACTATTTGTAACAAAATTATTGTAATTACTACTAATCAATTATGACCGAAAACCTAGAACAATCATTTGTTGCACAATTGCAGGCAAATCAGAATATAATCCACAAGATTTGTAGATTATATACTGCCGGCGAAGATGCACATAAAGATTTGTTTCAGGAAATAACAATTCAGCTCTGGAAAGCGTATCCAAAATTTAGGGGCGACAGCAAATTTTCGACCTGGACGTACCGCGTGGCCTTAAATACCGCCATTACTTTATACCGCAAAACCAAACGAACCGTATCGACAGTAGAATATGAAAGCCATCAGCATTTTGTAAAAGATGTTGATTACAATTATGAAGAGGAAGAACAAATTAAATTGATGTACAAAGCAGTTTATCAACTTAATGACATCGAAAAAGCATTAGTTTTTATGTATTTAGAAGACAAAGATTATCAAGAAATAGCCGAAACTCTCGGAATCAGCGAAGTGAATGCACGTGTGAAAATGAACAGAATTAAAGGGAAACTCAAAAAAATACTAAATCCTTAAAAATTATTTATGAAAGAACTGGATTTATTAAAAAAAGACTGGAAAAAGAACTCGGATTCTTTTGAACAAATTTCGGAAAATGAAATCTACAAAATGATTCATAAAAAATCTTCTTCAATCGTGAAGTGGATTTTGATAATCAGTATTTTAGAGATATTATTCTGGACAGTTTCAAACTTCTTTTTTAGTACAGATGAAATGCTGATTAAGATAAAACACGCAGAAATGATATTTTATCTTGAACTTTTAACCTATTTCAATTATGTAGTAGTACTGATATTTGTGTACTTTTTTTACAAAAATTACAAAACAATATCAACAACAGGTTCTACCAAATTATTGATGAGCAGCATTTTGAAAACCAGAAAAACGGTTCAATACTACGTTTGGTACAATTTAGGAATGGCTGTTTTAAGCTCAATTATTAGCTTTTTTATTGCCTTTGTATATAATCCCGAAATGGAATTTTTAAGAGATAAATTATCTGCAAACGGAAAAGCAATGATGATGACGGTTGGTATTCTGTTTTTGGTAACTCTGGCCTTCTTAGGAATATTCTGGTGTTTCTACAGATTGTTGTACGGAACTCTATTGCGAAGATTATATGCTAATTACAAAGAATTGAAGAAGATAGATTTTTAAAAAGGTTCAAAGGTACATAGTGACAAAGGTTCAAAGTTTTTTTTAAAGTCTCTAAGATTCTTAGCTACTAAGCCCCAGTTTTTCAATCTTAAACGAAAATTTTTCAATCTAAAATCTAAAATCTAAAATCTGAAATCTGAAATCTGAAATCTAAACTCTGAAATCTAAAATCATTAATATTCCCATCTTCTCAATTTGTTAAGTTCTTCTTCCGCTTTAATTTCTTCAGCAGGAATAACTTTTAAAAATGATGGATGCTGTTCGATGGCATATTCTACTTTTTCAACTATTTCGTCGATCGTATCATTTTCATAATCAATATCAAGAGGTTCTTTGATGATGAAAGACTGCAAAATTCCTTTCTTTTTCATTCGTAAACCTTTTTTATCAAATGAACGACGGAAACCATCAATTACAATAGGAATTACAATAGGTTTATGTTGTTTGATGATATGTGCAGTTCCTTTTCTAACGGGTTTAAAAGATTTTGTAGTTCCTTGCGGAAATGTAATTACCCAGCCATCTTCAAGCGCAATTCTGATGTTTTCGGTATCATTTGGGTTTACATCACGTTTTTCTGTTACATCGACACCTTTAGCGCGCCAGGTTCTTTCTACGGTAATAGCGCCAACATATGCTAAAACTCTTGGTAATAATCCGGCCTGCATCGTTTCTTTGGCTGCAACATAATACAAATTCATTTTAGGCTGCCACAAATAACCGATATTTTTAATTGTATCCTGACGTCCGCTTAAACTTGCATTAAACACATGAAACATAGCTACAACATCAGCAAAATAAGTTTGGTGATTGGATATAAACAAAACATTTGTATCAGGTAATGTTTTAATTATTTCAGATCCTTCAATCTGCAAATCATTAAACCCTCTGTATCTTCGGTGCGTCATAGCACCCAAAATACGGATTAACCATTTCTTGATAAATAATATATGTCCGAAAGGATTTCGTTTAAACAATCCCATAGCAGTGTATTGTGTTATTTTTTGTTAGTTCGCAAACATACAAAAATTATTCGTTTAGCAATAACAATAAGCAATTTCGGAAAAATTTTGTTATTCTTATGAATATCAAATTGTTAATTTTATGTTTTTACAAACTTTCCTGAAAACTCTTTTTCAAAACTTCTCTAAGTTCACTTAAAATCATGGCTGTTGCCCCCCAAACGATATGATTTTGAATATTGAATGCGGGAACTAAAATATTAGATCCGTAAGAAGTTGACAATGTGGCTTCCATAATTATTTCATCGTCTAAAAAAATTGAAAGCGGCAACTCTATAATATCTGCTACTTCACGAACATCCGGATAAAATGAAAGTTCATCATGCGAAATTCCTAAAAAAGGATGTACCAAAAAATTACTTGGCGGAATATACATTGGAGAAAATTCCTTTATAATTTCTATCTTTTCAGATAGAATTCCCACTTCCTCCTGTGTTTCCCGAAGTGCAGTTGCTTCGTAACTGATATCAAAAGTCTCATATTTTCCTCCCGGAAATGCTATTTGTGACGAATGAACTCCTTCATAAGCATTTCTGACTATCAAAACCAAATGGGTTTCTTTATTTTTTGGATACAAAAGCATCATTACAGCAGCAATTCTGGGGTTTACAGCTTTTAAATCAAGGTTTTTTAACGCTTCGGTACGCTCTTTTGGGGCCATTTTTATATGCGCAGCCTCTGCCGGAAGTTCAACTGGAATTAAATTAGGAACATATTGCAAAAAATCTTGAAAATCCATATTCAAAGTTTATTTTTGTACTTTCAAATAAAATATAAATATAGTTCAGAAAACGCGGTTCTACAAGTTTTCACAAATCAAAGCCATAAAAATGTACAGTAGAGAAGAATCACAAAAGTTAAAAAGAGAATTTTGGGTGGCTTTCGCCGAAAAATATCCACGTAAATGGGTACTTTATGACACCAAAATCAAAGACTTTTCTTTTAAATTTTATGTGGATAATAAAAAAGCGCAGGTATTAATAGATATTGAACACCGAAGCGACGAAAAACGAACTGCTTATTTCGAAAAAATAGAAGCTTTAAAAAATATTCTCGAAGAAGAATTTATAAAAAATCTGGTTTTCGAAAAGAACTATACGCTTGAAAGCGGTAAAACCATTAGCCGAATTTGGGTAGAAAAACAAGGTGTTGGTTTTAGCAATCGCAATAATTGGGATGCTATTTTCGATTTCTTCTTTGAAAACATGCACGCTCTTGAAATGTTTTATCTGGAGTATGATGAGTTTATTAAGGATATATCTTAATGAAGGTTCTGAGATTCTGAGAGGCTAAGTTTCTAAGATTTTTACATAGTTAACCCGACAAGTTTTTAAAAAACATGTCATGTCGGGTTTTATATCTCAATAAATATTTTATTACTTTAAAGACCTAGTTTCTGAGCTAACAAAACTAAAACAAATACAGTCGCAAGACTGTAATAATTATTCCAGCCTTCTTTCTTTTTTTGATCTGAAGTAGCACGTTGATTGTATTTATACCAAAAATATCCATTCAATATTAATAGCAATACATAAACTCCAATTAGTAAATTACTTGAAAACATATTATATTTTTTTATCATTTATCCTTTCATTGCTTGAAAAAGTATAAGTCCCGTTATAATCATCTTCAGCTGTAATAATCCCATTAGCATGTACAGTATATTGGATACATAAAATTT
Source organism: Flavobacterium sp. AC274 (assembly GCF_979258275.1). Classification (NCBI taxonomy): domain Bacteria; kingdom Pseudomonadati; phylum Bacteroidota; class Flavobacteriia; order Flavobacteriales; family Flavobacteriaceae; genus Flavobacterium; species Flavobacterium sp. AC274. Next base: position 4,429,762 of record NZ_OZ409852.1, read on the forward strand.
GGATTCTAAACACTAAAAATATTATAAACAATAATACGATCATCGTAATTAATATATAATTGCTTGCGATAATCTTGTTTTTTGCGGGTAATGATAGAGACTTTGCAGTCCATTCCATTATTGTCTTTACACATAAAAGAATATACTATGTCAGTATCATTTTCTTCTCTTTCTATATAATCCAAAATACTAAAAAGCTGAATTTCCTGAGAATAAACTACAATACGGTGTTTATTAGTATCAAGTATTACAGAAAGATTTACTAAATCAAGATTGGACCACTCGCCCCATTTTCCTCTCTCATTTTTCTCCAAAACACTAAACCCGGATGTTTTAAATTGATACGCCTGGCTGTAAGTTTGTTGCAAACCAAGTCCTAAAAAAAATAATATAATATAATAAGTGCGGATAATTTTCATAATATAATTTGCAGATAATTAAAATTCAAATTTAGCCTTTTCCTGAAGGGCAATTTCAAAATCTGCTATCATTTCTTTAATAATTTGTTCAACAGGCAAAATCTCATGAATCAACCCGGCTACTTGTCCAATTTCAAGTTCGCCTTCATCAAGATCTCCTTCAAACATTCCTTTTTTTGCCCTCGCTCTGCCTAATAACTGAACTAAATCTTCTTTTGAAGGACATTTTTCATATAAATCCTGAACATCCTGATAAAATTTATTTTTAATCAATCTAACAGGAGCTAATTCTTTCAATGTCAATTGCGTATCTCCTTCTTTTATATCAACTATCTTTTGTTTGAAATTATTGTGTGACGATGATTCAATTGATGCTGCAAAGCGACTTCCAACCTGAACACCATCAGCACCGAGAATCATGGCAGCCAACATACCTCGTCCGGTTGCAATTCCACCCGCTGCAATAATCGGAATCTGGATTTTTTCTTTTACCATTGGAATCAGCGTCAAGGTTGTAGTTTCGTCACGACCATTATGCCCCCCTGCTTCAAAACCTTCTGCTACAATAGCATCTACTCCTGCATCTTGTGCTTTAAGAGCAAAAATACTGCTGCTTACAACATGCACAACCGTAATTCCTTTTTCTTTCAAAAAAGAAGTCCACGTTTTAGGATTTCCTGCAGAAGTAAAAACGATTTTTACGTCTTCTTCTACAATAATGTTCATTATTTCTTCGATGTTTGGGTATAACATCGGAATATTAACTCCAAAAGGCTTATTCGTAGCCTTTTTACATTTTTGAATATGTTCCCTTAAAACTTCAGGATACATGGATCCGGCACCAATTAGTCCTAAACCACCGGAATTACTCACGGCAGAAGCTAATTTATAACCACTATTCCAAATCATTCCTCCCTGAATTATTGGATATTTTATATTGAAAAGTTGCGTAATTTTATTCATTAAAAAATATTATTGCTTGATAATCTTTCCGGTTTTATGCAAACCTTCGGCTTCAAAAGTATAAAAATAAAGTCCGCTTTTTAAAGGCTGAACAGAAACCGTTGGATTTTCGCTTGTTATTTCTGTTTCAATAAGCTTTTGTCCTAAAACAGAATAAATTACAATAGAAGCTTTGCCATTTTGTTCTAAAAAAGAAAAAGAAACATCTGTTTTTGCCGGATTTGGAAATACTGAAAAAGAAGTAGCTGTTTGAAAATTTTCTACTCCTAAAGTCGACCCAAAATTAGGAATTCCATATCCGTAATTATTATCCGGAGTCGTATATTGGTTTGATGATTCTAAAATCATTTGTCGAATTTCTTTATTGGTTTTAGATGGAAAAGCCTGCCATAAACAAGCGACCATTCCCGCCATGATCGGGCATGAAAACGAAGTTCCGTTTGATGTTCCTATAGTTCCATTCACGTTAGCAATTACCGAAGCTGTTCCTTGTGCCATAATATCCGGCTTAATTCTGCCATCAGAACTTGGTCCAATAGAACTAAAACTCGATCTTACTTTAGAAGCCGTAACAGATCCGATTGCCAATACTGAAACCGCATCAGCCGGAGAACCAATATGTGGTTCAGCCTTCGCTCCTTCATTTCCGGCAGAAGCCAAAACTATTATTCCTTTACTAAACGCTATTTCTGCACCACGCGAAATAAAATTGGTTATTCCGTTCATATCACTATAAGTATGATTGTACCTTGCTTCGTCACGCTCACCAAAATAGCCTAATGACGAAGTAATAATATCAACCCCTAAGGCATCTGCTCTTTCGGCGGCTTCCACCCAAAGTGATTCTTCCAGAGGATTTTCCAGAGCATCAATTTCTGTAATAAAAAGATAATACGAAGCGTTTGGAGCAGTTCCTATCAAAGCATTTTCTTTGTAACCACCCATAGTAGAGAGCACAAGGGTTCCGTGACTCCCTCCCGTGTAGAAATTCGCATTTCTCGTGGTAAAATCGTAACCGCCTAAAATGCGATTATTATTTCTAAGATTTTCAAATGGCTGTGCTGTATTAACGCCCGGAAATCCTGCATCTAAAACGGCAATAATTTTTCCTTCTCCGGTAAAATTCTGCTGATGCAAAACCTGTCCGTTGAGCATCTGAATCTGACTAGCAGAATTACCGTATGCATAATCGATGGTGGTTTCCAGCTTATTCTGCGTTTGACTTGTTCTGGTTTCTGAAACTTTTTTTGATGTTGTATTTAAAGTTTTATCAGCAAAATCTACTTTTTGTACAAACGATAATGATTTTAAAGCATTAATATCAGTTTGTGTACCACGAATATGAAGTGCATTTAACCATTTTGACTGCGCCATTACAGTTATTCCTGTACTTGCCTTAATTTGGTCGATAAAGGAAGTTTCGACAGGTGCGTCTGTAAAATCCAACGCTATGTTTTGATTCGTTCTTCGATCTAAAGCTTTTTGCGAAAGTTCTGTCAACGGATTATTAAAGAACAATTGAGCATTAGGTTTTGCATTGAAATAAACCCAGGCTTCTTGCTGCGAAAATACGGTGATAGAAAGAAGTAATAAAAGAAATGTAAAGTTGTATCTCATAGTTTACTTTTTTAAAGGCTAAACCTCTGTAAAAAAGTATAAAGCTAAGAAATTACTCCCGAACCAACTAATTCATTTTCTAAATACCAGGCTACAAACTGACCTTCTGTAATAGCAGACTGAGGTTCTTCAAATTCAACATACATTCCGTCCTCAAATTGATGCAAAACAGCTTTTTGCAAAGGCTGGCGATAGCGAATTCTTGCCATTACTTCCATCGTTTCTCCTTTTTCCAGTTTCAAATCTTCGCGAACCCAGTGTACTTCAGAATCACCAACAAATAAAGCTTTTTTAAACAAGCCCGGATGATTACTTGTTAAACCTGTATATATCGTATTGGTATCAACATCTGTCGCAATAACAAATAATGGGTCTGTTGTTCCACCAACATTAAGTCCTTTTCTTTGTCCATTTGTAAAATAATGGGCTCCCTGATGTTTTCCCATCACTTTTCCCATTGTTGGCAGGTATGCTCTTTTTTGAGCTTCTAGTTTCAATTCTTCTTCTAAAGATAATCCAGCCGGTATTTCCAGATTATAAATTGGATCATTTTTATCAATTTGAACAATCTTTCCTTCTTTTGGCTGTAATTTTTGTTGTAAAAATTCAGGTAAACGTACTTTTCCAATAAAACATAAACCTTGAGAATCTTTCTTTTCGGCAGTTACCAATTCCATTTCAGCAGCAATTTCGCGTACTTCCGGTTTTGTTAAAGCGCCAATTGGAAACAAGGATTTTGCTAATTGATCTTGTGACAACTGACATAAAAAATACGACTGATCTTTGTTATTGTCTGCTCCGGCAATTAATTGGTATACCGGTTTTCCGTCAACTTCAATTTCATTTTTTTGACAATAATGTCCCGTTGCCACATAATCGGCACCAAGACTTAAAGCAATTTTCATAAAAACATCAAATTTGATCTCACGATTACAAAGCACATCAGGATTTGGAGTTCTCCCTTTTTCGTATTCGTTGAACATATAATCAACGATTTTTTCTTTGTATTCTTCACTTAAATCAACAGTCTGAAACGGTATACCTAGTTTTTCAGCAACTAATAAAGCATCGTTACTGTCTTCTAACCAAGGACATTCGTTAGAAATAGTAACCGAATCATCGTGCCAGTTTTTCATAAAAAGACCGATAACTTCGTAACCTTGCTGTTGCAACAAATAAGCAGCAACACTAGAATCTACTCCACCAGAAAGACCAACAACTACACGTTTCATTTTAACTCCTTTATGTTTTTATAAGGGTGCAAAGGTAAGTCATATTTTAGAAAATTTTGTTGGTTTTAATTAGTTTATATAATGCAAGGGTAGATAAAACTTATTGCATTTTTTAATTACTTTTAATCATCAATTAAAATGTCATGTCAAAACAGTTTTACACCTTTATTTTCTTTATCATTTTAAGCACTTTAAATGCGCAAAGTTATCGTGCTTCTTTGCAAAATTATTCAGAATATAAAGCATTTAAAGGCAAACCGTTATCTGATAAATTTTCGAATATCGAATCGGTAAAAGTGATTTACGATTTAAAAAGACAAAAGATGTACTATTTCAACAGTACATTGATTCGATTGCATTTTGACTTTGTGACCAATTATTTAGGATACACCAAAGACCTTGATATTTTTAATGATAATAATTACAGTGATACCGAAAAAGGCCGGGAGTTTTTATTGGGAAATCTCAACCACATTAAAGGATCTGATAAATGGATTTTTGAATTGGCGGCTTCAGATCACATGCCAATTGCATTGCTGGAACGTTTCTATCATTTAATTGTAAACTCAACTTTCATTGGCAAAGATTTAAAATTTTATCTCAATAATCCGGAACAAATTGAATGGTTTCAACAAAATAAATTTAAAATTCCCTGTGTAAAATCAGATTATATTTTTAATGAATTGAGTTATCAGGAAGTTGTTCCGGGAAAAAATATTGGTATTCTAAAAGAATATAAAATCAAGGAATTAGAAACCATAAAACCCAATCCTGACGAAATAATTATTCTCGATGGAACACCGGATATTCTGCCAAATGTTCGCGGCATAATTGTAAATGAGTTACAAACTCCGTTAAGCCATTTGGTATTGTTGGGCAAAAACAGAAAAATTCCGATTATGGCATATACGAATGTCTTTAAAGATTCGAATATCAAAAGGTTACTTTCTAAAAAAGTAGAATTAAAAATTGCAGTTGATACTTTTTACATCAAAGAAACTGATAAAAAAATAACACAAAAAGTTATTAAGAAAAAGAAAAAACTAATTATCGATAATAGTGTTACTGAATTAGTCAACTTAGTTACAATTCCTAAAAAAGGAGTGAATTATATTGGTTCTAAAGCGCAAAATATGGCGTATTTAATTGCCATTGCAAAAGAAACGCCTTTTAAAACGCCTGAAGATGCACATGCCATTCCATTTTATTTTTACACCAAGCACATTCAAAAAAATCAATTTCACCTTTAATCACGGAGCTTTTGAAATATTCCCACAAAGATTCAACTGTTTGGATTAACAAGCAATTAAAAAAAATACGTGATGCTATTAAAAAAGAACCAATTGATCCTCAATTAATAGCAAAGCTAAATCAAGTTTTTAAAAATGCTGCTTTTAAAAATTTCCGATTCAGATCTTCTACAAATGCCGAAGATATGGATGATTTTAATGGCGCCGGACTTTACGATTCTAAAACCGGAATATTAGGTGACAGCATCAAAACTTTTGAAAAAGCCATTAAACAAGTTTGGGCAAGTGTGTGGAACGAAAGTTCATTTATAGAAAGAGAACTTTTTGGGATAGATCAGGAAAGCATTGCTATGGGCGTTTTGGTACATCGTTCTTTTCCCGATGAATTGGCTAACGGAGTTGTAATCACGAAAAACATATTCAGAGAAAATTTTTCAGGAATTACAGTTAATGTTCAAAAAGGAGAAAACTCGGTTGTAAAACCAGAAAAGGGAGAAGTTTGCGAACAGTTTATTGTTTATCATTTTAATGAAGGCAAAAAAGAAAGTGACTTTGATGTAGATTATACTTCAAACTCCAATCTCAACAACAACGAACCTTTATTGGATAGGAAAGAAATAAGTAATTTGTTTCTGGTTAGTAAAAAAATCGAAACTAAAATGTACCGTTACTGGAGAAAAAACCAATTTCATCCCATCGATATTGAATTCAAAATTGTGGGAGAAAATAGGGATTTATATATCAAACAAGTACGGCCTTTTAATGAATAATTAGTATAAAACTAAAAGATCAATTTCATTCGAAACTGTATTAATATTGACAATCTTAAAATCAAAATCTTCAATATTTATTTTCTGCTGAATCGATTTTCTAATCTTTTGATTATCTAAAGAAAAGTTGCTGTCTAATCCAATTTTAACTTCGACTGTATTCAAATATTTAGACGCTTTTTTATTGACAATTACAGAAGCAATTATATAAAATCCGATTATCATAATCTGAAAAAAGAGCAAAACTTCTATTTTTTCATAAGGATATAAAATATCTAAAATTGAAAGCGTAATCGTTGCAAAAAGAAAGATAATTGCATTGACAGTAAAGGATTGCGTACGAAATCTCAGAATTGAAAAAATGGCAAATAAACCAAATCCAATGCCTACTCCAATCTCAATTTTTGTAAATACATAACAAAGCGAAAAAGTACAAAGCCCAACAATTACCATCAACGGATTTATGGTTTCATTATCCTTTCTGTTTGAGAAAAAATATAAAATCAGAATTGAAAAAAACAGCAATAAAAATCTTCCTGAAAGTTCGTTTAAATCCATTTTGGCTGAAGTGTTAGTACATCAAATTTAGAAAAAAAGTTGCCATGAATTTCACGAATTTTCGCGAATTTTTCTTCTCATGGTTTTAGGCAATTAATAATTCGTGAATTTGTGACTCGAGCGAAGCGAACAGGCGAAGCAAATTTGTGGCAGAAAAAAAGCCCGCATTGCGGGCTTTATAAATCTATTCGTTTTTCGGTTTTGAATCCGCTTTATAACTGCTTTTAGGATCACTCATATTCACCTCTTTGGTTAATTTTCCTTTAAAATAAAATTGCCACATTCCAACCTTCTTTCCGTTCAAAAATTTCCCTTTAGATGCTATAACTCCATCAGAATCATAAAAAACAGCATCTCCATTATATTCGTTATTTTTATATGTTGTCTGCTCTAAAATGATTCCATTTTGCCCCCATTTCTTATAAACACCTTCTTTCTTTCCATTCACATACGTCATTTTTTCGGCAACTTTTTCATTTGGATAAAAAACCGTTCTTGCACCTTCCAGTTTTCCGTTTTTGTAATTTTCAATTGCCATTACAATTTTAGAAGCTTTATGGTAATATTTCCATTCTCCTTCATAATTTTTGCCTATAACTTTACCTTCACTTACTTTATTTTTATTCTGATCATAAAAAATATTATAAGCACTTCCGTCATTGGCACTAAAATCACGTGTTGCAATTACATCGCCTTTTTTAGTATCATCAAAAAACTTAAATATTCCGGTTTCTTTTCCGTGACTAAAAGTTCCTTCGTAACGCGGACGTTTAGAAACTTCGTAAGTTCCTTTCCACAAACCGTCTTTTTTACCATTAGCGTCCAGCTTATTAATGTCTGTCTGAGCGTTTATAAAAAGTACATTTAGTAATGCTAATCCAAATAATAGTCTTTTTAAAATCATATATATTTCAATTTTAAACTTAAACGAAATTGTCTTGTATAAATTATATTGAGGGGTATAAAAAAATCCCGATAAATCGAGATTTTTTTATTTGTTATTTCTTTTTATTCTGCGCTTTTGCAGCTTCTTGCTGCTCCATCACATCCTGAAGACGCTGTTGAAATTTACTTGGCTTTTTAGGCTCTTTCAATTTGTTCTCCTGAATTTGAGCGTGAATTTTATCTGTGTCAACAATATAGTTTTTAATTACAAACATGATTCCGATTGTAATTAAGTTGGAGATAAAGTTATATAAACTCAAACCTGCACCGTAACTATTGAAGAAAATTAACATCATTAATGGCGAAACATAAATCATGATTTTCATCATTTTTGCCATATCCGGCATACCTTCTTGCTGAGGCGCTGCCATTTGCTGATCTCCAGACGTCATTTTCATATAGAAGAAAATCGCAATTGCAGCCAAAATTGGGAACAAACTGATATGATCTCCGTATAATGGAATGTGGAATGGCAATTTTACAACAGAGTCAAATGATGATAAATCATCTGCCCAAAGGAAACTTTTTGTCTTAACTCAAAAGCTGAAGGAAAAAACTGGAACGACGCATACATAAACGGAAGCTGAATCAATGCCGGAATACATCCTGCCATTGGGTTTACGCCCGCTTTGTTATACAACTTCATTGTTTCCTGTTGTTTTTTCATTGGGTCTTTTTTGAATTTTTCTCCCAATTCTGTAATCTCCGGACGTAAAACTTTCATTTTAGCCTGAGACAGGAATGACTTATAAGTAATTGGCGACATGGCCAATTTGATAAGAATAGTAAATATGATAATTGCAATTCCGTAAGCAATATAAGAACTTAAAAACCCGAATAATGGAATAAAAATTAATCTATTGATCCAACCGAAAATTCCCCAGCCTAATGGAATAATTTTCTCGAATTTTTTATCATAAGATTTTAAAACTTTATAATCAGATGGTCCAAAATACCAGCTCATTTTATAATCAACTTCACCATTTGTGAAAGCCAAAGGAACTGTCGCTTTGAATTGTTTTGTAAAAACAGTATCGATTTTTTCATCTTTAACTAAGTTTTCAGAAACTAAATGCGCTTTTTCAAAAGAAGTATTAGTTTGTAAAATAGTTGTAAAGAAGTGTTGTTTAAAAGCAATGTAATCAACTTTTTCAGGATTTTCTTCCTTAAGAGTACCTTGACCTACATAATTTTCTTTTCCTTCTTCATAGTTATAATAAATCTCTGCATAACGGTTTTCATAAGAAATACTTTTCTCATTTCTATACGTTTTCAAATCCCAAACTAAATCTAATGGTTTAGATGAATTTAGAACTTTATTCAATCCCTGAGAACGAATATCAAAACCAACTAAATAATCGTTTGGTTTCAAAATGTATTTGTATTCCAAAAATTCGTTAGCTCCTGCTTTCAAACGCATTGACAAAACCTGATCTGCACCAACTTTAGTTAATGTTGGCTCAAAATATAAATCTTTAGAATTTAAAGTTCTGTTATCTGTAGTTTGTAATTGAATATTCAAATTAGCATTATTGTCTTTAATCAATTCTACTAATTGCCCTGAATTTTTCTCAAACTTTTTAAATTCCTTAAGTGTAGCTTCAACTATATAACCACCTTTATTGGCGATTTTTAGTATCATCTTTTCATTTTCGATTGTAGTAAAAGACTCTTTTGCAGAAGGAAGTGTAGCAGAGTAAGCGAAACCACCTAAAGTTTTTTGCAATTGCGCCAATTGAACTGTATCACCCGGAGTTGCAGCAGCAACCGGCAAAACAGCGGTTTTAGTTTTGTCAGCTTTAGCCTGAGCTTCTTGTTTGGCAACTAATTCTTTCTTGGCTTTTTCAGCAGCAATTTCTTTATCAGAAGGTTGATTTTGGTACATTATCCAAATCAAAATTCCAAATATCAATACAAAACCAATGATTGAATTAAGATCAAATTTTTTTCTTCCATTATAATTTAAAAAAGTTATTCATTAAAGGTTATTAGTAATGAGTTTTACTCAAAAGTTACACCTTTTAGAATTAATTATTATTTTTTATGCGCAATTACTGCAGCAGCCACAAAGTTTACGAAAATTGGATGTGGGTTTGCCACTGTACTTTTGTATTCCGGGTGGTATTGTACTCCGATGAAAAACGGATGATTTTCTAATTCTATAATTTCAACTAAACCGGTATCAGGATTCACTCCAGAAGCAATTAAACCTGCTTTCTGCAATTCATCTTTATATTTATTGTTATACTCATAACGGTGACGGTGACGCTCTGAAATCGTTTTTTGACCGTAGATTTTATGTGCCAATGAGTTTGGTTTGATGTCACATTTCCAAGCCCCAAGACGCATAGTTCCACCTTTATCTGTAATTGTTTTTTGCTCTTCCATCAAATTCACAACCGGATGTTTGGTTTTATCATTCATCTCAGTAGAATTCGCTTCTTTGTAACCTAAAATATTTCTTGAATATTCGATAACAGACATTTGCATTCCCAAACAAATTCCAAAAAACGGAATATTATTTTCACGTGCAAAACGAACTGCTTCAATTTTTCCTTCAATACCTCTTTCACCAAAACCAGGCGCAACTAAAACTCCATCAAGAGTGCCTAATTTTTCTTCAATATTATCGCTGGTAATATGTTCTGAATGTATAGAAATTACATTAACTTTAGTTTCATTCGATGCTCCTGCATGAATAAATGCCTCTAAAATAGATTTGTAACAATCCTGCATTTCTACATATTTTCCAATCAAACCAATATTTACAGTATGTTTTGGGTTTTTTAATCTGCGTAAAAAAGTATTCCAGTTTTTCAAATCCGGAGATGCTTTTTTAGGTAAATCTAATTTCTTTAAAGCCACAACATCTAATCCTTCTTCAAGCATTAAATTTGGAACTTCATATATTGTAGAAGCATCAATAGACTGAATTACTGCTTCTCTTTTTACATTGCAAAATAATGCTAGTTTATTACGCAACTCATCAGAAAGTTCATGCTCTGTTCTGCAGACTAAAATATCAGCCTTAATACCACTTTCCATCAACGTTTTTACAGAGTGCTGTGTTGGTTTTGTTTTTAACTCACCGGCAGCAGCCAAAAATGGAACTAAAGTTAAATGAATAACAATTCCGTTATTTTCTCCCAACTCCCAAACCAACTGACGAACAGATTCTATATAAGGTAATGACTCAATATCCCCAACAGTTCCACCAATTTCAGTAATTACAATATCATAATCGCCTGATTTCCCAAGCAATTGCATTCTGTCTTTGATTTCGTTTGTAATATGAGGAACAACCTGAACTGTTTTTCCTAAAAATTCTCCTCTTCTTTCTTTCTCAATAACCGAAAGATAAACTCTTCCTGTAGTAACGTTATTGGCCTGAGAAGTCGGAACATTCAAAAAACGTTCGTAGTGACCTAAATCCAAATCTGTTTCTGCACCATCATCCGTAACGTAACATTCTCCGTGTTCATAAGGATTTAATGTTCCCGGATCTACATTGATATACGGGTCAAATTTTTGAATAGTTGTACGATATCCTCTTCCTTGTAACAATTTTGCTAAAGATGCTGCGATAATTCCTTTTCCTAAAGAAGAAGTCACACCGCCTGTAACAAAAATATATTTTGTTTGATTCATTCTGTTGTTGTTTGTATTGTAGTTGTGTAAAAAACTTGGCAAAAGTACAAATTTAATTAGACAATTTATCAATTAGAGATTGAGATAATTTGCAAATTTTTAAACAGAACGATTACTTGGTTTTGTAATCGATAATTTTAAGGATTTATTAGGATTTTTTTTGAGGAATGTCTTTAAATCTAACTTAATTACTTTTTTTAATTTACTAATAATTGAAAAAGTTAATTTACTTTATGTCTTAAATTATCCGTTTATAAAGGTATTTTTTTGGCATAAAAAAAATATTATAATTTTAAAACATCGACTTGTACACATTTATAAATTCAGTCTTGAATTCTGTGGTGCCAATTTGTTTTTAAAAATTATAATATTTTTTATTTATATACTCTAATTTCAAAACACTGACTTGTACACATTTATAAATTCAGTCTTGAATTCTGTGGTATCACTTTGTTTTTGGAAATTATAATATTTTGTACTTCAAATATATACAAAAAAATTAAATAACAAAAGATTTTTCTTACTATTTAATTTGGTTTTGGATATTGTTTCTTAATATTCCGAATCAATTCTTCCAATCCATTCAATTTTAACTCGTAAATAAGCTGTAATTGCTGGCCTAATTCTCCTTTAGGAAAACCTTTGTTGTGATACCAAACCACATAATATTCTGGTAAATCGATTAAAAAACGTCCTTCGTATTTCCCGAAAGGCATTTTGGTGTGAGCTAATTTTATGAGAAGTTTTTTGTCTTGTTCCATAGTTTAAAGAAAAAAGAAGCAAGAGAAAAGAATATAGACTGATTCTCTTTCTTGCTTCTTAATATGCAAAGCTATTATTTTTTTGCCACTCCCGATAGCTATCGGGATAAAAGATTTAAATGATTTCGCCACAAATTCACGAATTAGTTTTAAATATAATTCGTGAATTCGTGGCGAATATTTCAAAGTGCTAAAACCTATGAAGCTTAGCAACTTTTTCTAGTAATGCCATCTTACAAAAGCCTCCATCGCTGCATACGTTGCCAAACCTAATTGTTGGTACAAATCAGCAGTTTCTGCATTTCTGTCTTCGGCTCTTTGCCAAAATTCTCTGGCGTCAGTTCCTTGAAAAACAACACCATCTTTTTGAGATTGATGTTTGAAAATTCCATGACGTTTTGCTAAAACCTGATCAGGGCTCATTGGTACAGCCATTTCAACTTCGTCAATTCCCCATTCCTGCCAAGCTCCTCTGTATAACCATAACCAGCAATCATCCATAAACGATTTTGGCTTCAACACTTTTACAGCTTCAAAAATAGCATCCAGACAAACTTTGTGCGTTCCGTGTGGATCTGCCAAATCTCCCGCTGCATATATTTGGTGTGGTTTTATCTTTTCAATTAAATCAACTGTTAACTGAATATCTTCTGGTCCAATAGGTTTCTTCTCAATTGTTCCGGTTTCATAAAAAGGCAATTCCATAAAATGAATCTGATCATCGCTCAAACCAACAAAATGACTTGTAGCTCTCGCCTCTCCTTTTCTGATTAATCCTTTGATGTAACGAACTTCGGGAATATCAATTTCACTGTTCTTTTTGTTCTCTAAAAACGTTTGTGCTTTTTGGTAAATGTTATCGGCTTCTGCACTTTTGATTCCGAATTTCTCATTATAATCAATTACGAATCTTGCAAAACGCAACGCTTCATCATCCGCAACAGCGATGTTTCCAGAAGTTTGATATGCAACATGCACTTCGTGTCCTTGTTCCTGCAAACGCATGAAAGTTCCTCCCATACTAATAATATCATCATCAGGATGCGGACTAAAAATCAAGACACGTTTTTTAGCAGGCTCTGCTCTTTCCGGTCTGTTTGAATCGTCGGCATTTGGTTTTCCGCCTGGCCAGCCCGTAATTGTGTTTTGTAACTTATTGAATATTTTTATATTGATGTCGTATGCCGGACCTGAATCTGCTAATAAATCGCTCATTCCGTGTTCGATATAATCAGCATCTGTTAACATTAAAATTGGTTTTTTAAGCTGAAGTGCTAATCCTAAAACCGCTTTACGGCTAAGTTTATCTGTCCATGTTACTTTTTCAACTAACCACGGTTTGTTGATTCTGGTTAGTTTAGAAGACGCTTCTTTATCTAAAACAAAAACGGCATTATTATGTTCCTGCAAAAATGAAGCGGGTACACGATTCGTAACTTCATCTTCTACAGATTTTTTTACAATATTGGCTTTACCTTCACCCCAAGCCAAAAGAATAACTTGTTTGGCTTCCATAATTTTCTTCACTCCAAGAGTAATTGCCGTTCTTGGCGTATTGCTCAATCCGAAGAAATCCTTGCTCGCTGCTACTCTTGTAATATGATCTAAAGCTACCAAACGCGTTTTTGAATTTTGAAGTGAGCCAGATTCATTAAAACCAATGTGTCCGTTACCACCAATTCCAAGAATTTGAAGATCAATTCCGCCAAGAGCTTCTATTTTAGCTTCATAATCATGGCAATAATCCGCAATTTGTTCTTTGGTTAAAAGCCCGTCCGGAACATGGTAATTTTCAGGTAAAATATCGACATGATCAAACAATAATTCTTTCATAAAACGAACATAACTGTTGATTGAGTTTGGTTCCATCGGATAATATTCATCCAGATTGAAACTAATTACGTTCTTAAAACTCAAACCTTCCTCTTTATGCAAACGCACCAATTCAGCATACAACCCTTTTGGAGAAGATCCTGTCGCCAAACCTAAAATACAAGGTTTGTTTTCTTTTTGTTTTTCCTGAATTAAAGCTGCAATTTGTTGTGCAACAGCTTTTGAGGCATCTGTTGAATTTTCAAAAACAACAGTATTGATGTTTTCGAATCGTTTTTCGAATCCTGTTGCTTTGTCGATTTTACTTTTTAACATGATATAGTTTTTTTAAATTCTTTTTTGGTCGTTTATTTTAAGATAAAACACTTATAATCAATTCCATATAAAGATAACATCTTTAAATTTGAATAACAAAAAGATTATTATCTGACTTTTTAAAGTAAATCATTGTGAGAGAACATGATAACTTAAAAAAATAATAAGTGTATATTTTGCATTTTTTACGCATTAATCTGCATTTTTTTTGCATAACAAAATTACTCCAATTAGTTCTTTATAACTAATATCCGGCAATGAAAATTTTGTTAATTCTTGATTTCTCAGCTGAAAAACAAAAAAAATCTATTGTCATAAAAAAACCGTCAATTTCTTGACGGCTTTTAAATTGTATTTATGACATTATTTCCAATTGAAAGTAATTCGTTTTTCAATATCCGGATTCAAACTTAAAAATACCGGGCAAGTCATTCCTGCACGTTCAAGAATAGTTCTGTCTTTTTGATCAGCTGCGCCTTTCAATTCAAAAACAATTTCGATTGCACCAATTCTTCTTGGTTCCGCATTCATTATTTTAGTTACTTCTGCTGTTGAATCCTGTAAATCAATGTTCATATCACGGGCTTTAATTCCCATAATGGTAAACATGCAGCTTGCTAAAGCATTGGCAACTGTATCTGTAGGAGAAAAAGCTTCTCCTTTTCCGTTATTATCTAGTGGTGCATCCGAAATAATTTCGCTTCCTGATTGCACATGAATTGATTTTGTTCTTAAATCGCCTAAATAGGTTACTTTCGATGTCATTAATTTGCTACTTTTAAAGTTAAGTCTGAGTCGTAATATAAAATGTAGACACCTTTGTTTGCGTGTCCGCCATCATCTTTTTTATAGTATTGAAATTTATTGTCAACTTGTTCCGTTGTCATTAAATCTGTCGTTTCCTGATAGGTTTTTCCTTGTACCAAACGCATCATCGTATCAAAAGTAACATCAAAACCACGAGTAGCATACGAATTTGGATTCACTTTATTTTTCAGTCTGTATTCTTTTTCAAAAATTAAAACGGGCTGCTCATCACTTTCACGAGTTACAGAAGGATACATTAAATTTAATTTTACCAAATTATCAAAACTAATTTCATCTGTATCAAGTGTGCTGTTTGGTTCTAAAATAACCAATTGAACCTGACAGGTTTTTTGAGCATCGATTAAAGCTTTTATAGTCGTTTTAATCATCGCTGTATTTGCCGTTTCCATTACAACATAATTAAGCCTGTTTGGCAATAATAGGCTTTTTAAATTCGCCACACCCAAACCTCCGGTTTCAGACAAAGCTGCAAATACAACTCCTTTTTGATTTTGCTTGATATAATTTATAACCGATTCTTTCTTCTTATCTACAACAGCAACAATGTTTCCGTTTTTATTTCGCATATAGTCAAAAATAGCGTTTCTAACTACATCATTTGTTGGTATTGACTGATATAAATTATCAATTGGGTTTGCCGTATCTTTTGATAAAGGCGAAATTACAGGCACATTATACAAACGCAATGAATTAGCTGTAGCTTCGGCATTACTTTGATAAAATGGTCCGATAACAGCATTTGCATTTTGAAGTTTATTTTGTGAAATCAGGCTCGAAATATTCGACGTGTTTTTTGTTTCCTGCGAATCGTATATAGCAACATCAATTGGTAATTTTAAAACTTTCGCCGAATCGATTGCCATCATAGCTCCCGAATAAAAATCAAGTGTCATATTCAAAAACTTATCTTTTTTCAGGCGAGTTGCTGTACTTGTTGTGTCATTTTGCATTTTAGCAATATTAAATGGCAGCAGTAAAACCAATTTTTGACGTTCCGTTTGTCCTCTTTTTTTAGTTAACTCAACTACTTCCGGATTAACAGAAACTTCTTCAGATTTTACTTTTTCAAGAATTCTGATTCCTCCGCCTGTATTTTCAACTGGCTTATCAGCCGTTTTTTCAACCGATTTTTCAATTACTGGTTGTTGCTGTGCAATAATTGGCACTGGAGCCACATATCCAGACGGCACTTTTAAAACCATTCCTTCTTTAACACCTTCAGAAAGCGACGGATTTAATTCTGTTAATTCTTCCTGAGTAATGTGAAATGTATGTGTTAAACTATAAAAAGTTTCCTTTGGTTTTACCTGATAATCCATGTAAGTGGTTCCTTTTTTAGCAGTTTCAGAAGGTTTCGCAACAGTAGCTACAGCCGAAGTTTCTGTTTTTGGCGCCGTACCTTTTATCGTTAAACGGTAGCCAACTGGTAAACTTGTTACAATTTCGGGATTACGTTTTTCTAAATCCTCAACTGTCGTTTTATATTGTTTAGCAATAGAATACTTCGTTTCTTTTGCCACAACATCGTGATAGACATATTTTTCAGCAGCAGATGATTTTGCCGGTTTTTCTGTTTTTGCAGTTACTGATTTTGCGGCTGATCCTTTTGAAGGAATCACCAACGTTTGCCCAATTTGCAAACCATTTGTAACCAGGAACGGATTTGCCGCTTTTAAAGCTTCATCAGAAACACCATATTTTTTTTCGATTCCAAATAATGTTTCTTTTGGCTGAACTTCGTGCGTTTTACCATTTTCTGAAACAACATTTTTAGAAACAGATTCTGCTTTAGCTACTGCTTTTCCTGCTTTCGTTGGAATCAACAAAACAGAATTTGGCGAAATTCCAGTACGCGCATCAGGATTTAATGAATAAATATCATAAGGTGTAACCTTAAATTTCTCTGCAATCTGATTGATGGTTTCTCCAGCAGAAACTTTATATTTTACCACTTTCTCCTGCGAAAAGGCAGAAGTATTGATAAAAAAACAAGAGATAATAATGCTAAATAATATTTCATAATATGGCTAAAACAATTTAATTTTTAATTCAAAAACAAGATACTAATTTTGCTTAAAGCAAGATTCGGGCCAGTGTTAATTTTTACACAATAATTATCTAAGATCTATTTCGGCCTTAGCAATAATGATGTTTTTATATAACTCATCTTCTTCCTTTTTCTTGCATTGATATAAAACTTCTTCCATATTTTGATACTTATCCGAGTAAACATAATAGGAAAGACTGTTTATATTAAAGAAAAAACTAGCATTAAAATCACCAGAATCAATAAGTTGCATAATAAACTTATCTCTTGGCGCTGCATCGGTAAATATACCTAAAACTAAGTAATAGCCATTTGAAACTTCTTTAAGATTATCAAAAACTTCAATCTTAACATTTTTTACATTTTTCAGCGGGTTTTCTTTTAATTCCTGTCTCATTTCTTCTGTTGAAACTGATTTAGAAACTACAGCTGAATTTTCTTTACTCTGATTTTTAATCGCTTCATCCTGATATTTTTTCAGTTTAATCAAAGCTACTTTATCATCAAATTTTCTGGCTTCCATGCTATAATAAGAGGCTTTACTGATATGACGTTTTATTTCGATTGTTTTTTGAGTATCCAAAGAATCAATTTTAGAAATCAGTAATTGATTTTGGGCATCGCCTTTTTCCTGCTCAATTTTATATCTTTTTATTTCGTCAAGCGAAAGTCGTTGCTGCAATCCTGTTTTGTTGGTGTTTTTTTCGCTTTCGCGGATTTTCTTCTTGTACTCCTGATTTTCCTCGACAGCGATTCTTTCTACTTTATTCATTAAACCGGCATATGCTTTTCTATTTTCAGCCAGTTCTTTCTTTAATTGAGAAGATAATTCGTTTGTTTTTCCGATGCTTTCATACGATTGTTTTTCTAATCGTTTTGATTGGTCAATATTTAAAACATCCATTCTTTTCAATTCAACCAAATCATTGTTCATTGTATTAACCAAAGAATCTAATTTTCCCATTAAAATATCCTGAACATTTTTATTCGCTTCTAAAACCAATCTCAGTTTTTCGACCGAATTATCCTTAGAACCACTCATATCATCAAGATTCAGTTTCAAATCATTAATTTTTATAATTTTCTGATTCATTTCTTTCTGAACAACCAATCTGTCTTTTAAATCATCAATTTCAACCGTTTTGGCTTTTGTTTTTTCGACAACAACTTGTTTTTCGGCAAGAGCCAGCATCAATTCTTCACTCTCGTTTGCCGGTTTTATTTCTTTTGTATTGATGGCCAATTTATTGCCAACAACCAATCCGTTTACAATTTCGGGATTTTGAGATTCTAACTGATCAATTGAAATTCCGTATTTCTTAGCAATCGAAAATTTGGTTTCCTTTGGTTCAACCACATGAAAAACAGTTTCCTGATTAATTACACGAACTCTGCCGTCAAGGGTTTTTCTTTTATTCGGAATTGCAATTGTCTGACCAATCTGTAATCCGTTTTGCAGTAAATCTTTATTTAAATTTTCTAAATCCTGAACCGAAACATTGTATTGTCTGGCAATGCTAAACAAAGACTCTTTGGCCACAACCAAATGGGTTGCTTTTGAAGAACTTGTAAATTCAGTTTTTGAAATATTTGAAGCATTTTGCGGAATAACTAATTCCTGACCAATCTGAAGTCCGTTGGCAAGAATTGGGTTTGCATTTTGAAGCGCTTCAACAGAAATCCCGTATTGTTTTGATAAACCAAAAAGAGTTTCTTTTGCACCAACAATATGAGTTGTTTGGTTTTGGTTTGGTTTTTCTGCAGCATGAACCGGAATTTTAAGAATCTGGTTGTCTTTTATTCCGCTTTGCGATTCGGGGTTGAGTTTGTAAATTTCATCAACAGAAACCTTATATTTTTGGGCAATAAAATAAGCCGTTTCTCCTTTTTGAATTTTGTGTTCAATAATTGAATCTTGCGCAGTTATTTTGTTAAAAGACAAAATAAACACAAGAGAAATCGTTAAAAGTTCTCTCATAAATAGTAGGTTATAAAAAATTAAGGCCTTACAAATGTAAGACCTTAATTTTAAAAATGGTACTATTCCCACTCAATTGTTGCAGGTGGTTTTGAACTTATATCGTAAACTACACGATTCACGCCTTTTACCTTGTTGATAATATCATTTGAGACCTTCATCAGGAATTCATAAGGTAAATGAACCCAGTCAGCAGTCATTCCGTCTGTAGATTCAACAGCTCTAAGTGCTACTACTTTTTCATAAGTACGCTCATCGCCCATCACACCAACAGAATTTACCGGAAGCAGGATTGCTCCTGCCTGCCAGACTTTATCGTATAATCCCCATGATTTTAATCCGTCAATAAAAACGGCGTCAACATCTTGCAAAATCTGAACTTTCTCCGGAGTAATATCTCCAAGAATTCTAATTGATAATCCTGGTCCTGGGAAAGGGTGTCTTCCTAATAATTCAGGATCTATTCCTAAAGTAGCACCAACTCTTCGAACTTCGTCTTTAAACAACATTCTAAGCGGTTCTACAATTTTTAATTTCATATAATCCGGCAATCCACCCACATTATGGTGCGATTTAATAGTTGCCGATGGTCCTTTTACAGAAACCGATTCGATAACGTCTGGATAAATAGTTCCTTGTGCCAACCATTTTACATCTTCGATCAAGTGTGATTCATCATCAAAAACTTCGATAAATACACGACCAATTGTTTTACGTTTGGTTTCAGGATCGCTAATTCCGGCTAATTCACCAAGAAAACGATCTCCGGCATCTACTCCTTTTACGTTCAATCCCATTCCTTTGTATTGATCTAATACATTTTGGAATTCGTTTTTACGAAGTAAACCGTTATTTACAAAAATACAATACAGGTTTTTTCCAATTGCCTGGTGCAATAAAACTGCAGCAACAGTAGAATCTACTCCGCCAGAAAGTCCTAAAACAACTTTATCGTTTCCTAATTTCTCTTTTAATTCTCCCACCATTTCTTCAACAAAAGCATTTGGTGTAAAGTTTTGAGGAACTTCGGCAATTTTTACTAAAAAGTTCTCCAGCATTTTTGATCCATCTGTAGAATGGAAAACCTCTGGATGATATTGAATAGCATAAGTAGTTTCGCCATCAATTTTATAAGCTGCATATTCTACATCGTGAGTACTCGCCAATTTCACAGCATTGGTTGGCAAAGCTTTGATACTATCGCTATGGCTCATCCAAACCTGGCTATTTTCTGAAACACCTTCAAAGAAAGTTTCATTGTCTTTAATATAAGACAAATTTGCTCTACCATATTCTCTGGTGTTTGAAGCTGCTACTTCACCTCCGCTAAAATGCGCTAAATATTGTGCTCCGTAACAAACTGCCAACATTGGCAATTTGCCTCGAATTTGAGATAAATCAGGATGTGGAGCATCTTCTGCACGAACAGAAAATGGGCTTCCTCCTAAAATTACGGCTTTATAAGGTGATAAATCACTAGGAAAGTGATTGTAAGGAAAAATTTCGCAGAATATATTTAATTCGCGAACTCTACGCGCAATAAGCTGTGTATATTGCGATCCGAAATCTAAAATAAGTACGTTGTGTTGCATGCGCAAAAATACTTTTTATATTCGAAATTGAAAAATCGGAACTGTGAAAAAAAAATATTTTTTTTTCACAGTTCCGATTTTAGGTTCAAAGGTTCTGAGATTCAAAGGTTCTGAGGTTTTAAATCTCATAATTTGAAAGATTTTTCTTTATCTCTTTATTAATTTTAATCTTTTTGCCTTAAAATATATATTTCTTTTATTTTCAATTTTAAATTGAAAGAATCTGATTTACAAAGGTTGGAAGATTTTAAAATTTATGATTTGAAGGATTTTTCCTTTAAACCTTTGTGTCTTTGAAACTTTGTATCTAAAAAACAAAAATCCAATAATCCCAAAACTTCGTATCTATGCAAAAAACCATTCAAGTATGAAATCAAAACTAATTGCCTCAACCCTTTTATTATCCTTATTTTTCACTTCCTGCGATGCTATTGACGATTTATTGTCATTTACAATTTCAAACGAAGCCTCAATTCAGATAAAAAGTACTTCGCCTATTAATTTACCTACGGAAATTATTACGCCGGATGTTACAACAAATTCATCGGCAGAATTTAAAAACAATAAAACGGAAGCGGGTTTAGTGAAAGATGTAAAACTAAAATCGCTCAACCTAACGATCACAAATCCTGACGGAAAAACTTTTACATTTCTAAAATCTATTCACCTTTATATTTCAACTACAGATTCTGATGAAATAGAATTGGCGTATCAGGATAATATCACCGAAACAACGAATATGATTAAACTAATTAGCACCAACGCCAAATTAGACAAATACATAAAAGCTGATCAATATAAAATTAGAACACAAGTTACCCTAAAAGAAACACTTACAAAAGATGTAACCGTAAAAGCAGATATGAAGTTTGGAGTTACTGCGGATCCGTTCTAAATTTCTAAGGTTCTAAGATGCTAAGATTCTAAGTTTTCTGTTAGCATCTAAAATTACAAAGCGCCAAAGGTTCAGAGTTTAAAAAGTGTAGTGGCTTTTACAGCTTTGTTCCTTTGAACCTTTGCCACTTTGAACCTAAATTAATGTAGATTATAAAATATAATTCTTTAAATATAAAACAAACCCAATCGAAATGAGTGTTACCTTTAAGAGGAATTCTAAAAAACACATTCGATGAGTAAAATAGTTGCAGAACAATTAGTTGAAATGTTGGTAGAAGCTGGAGTAAAACGTGTTTACGCAGTTACCGGTGATAGCTTAAATCATTTTAATGATGCGATACGAAGAAACGGAAAAATAAAATGGATTCATGTTCGCCATGAAGAAGTGGGCGCTTATGCAGCTGCTGCCGAAGCCGAATTAGACGGTTTTGCTGTTTGTGCAGGAAGTTGCGGCCCGGGACATGTTCATTTAATTAATGGATTATATGATGCACATCGCTCACATGTGCCTTTGTTAGCCATTGCATCCACAATAAATACAGGAGAAATGGGGATGGATTATTTTCAGGAAACCAATACCATCAAACTTTTTGATGATTGCAGTTGTTATAATCAAATGATTATGACGGCTGAACAAGCTCCAAGAATCATACAAACTGCCATACAACACGCTTTAGGCAAAAAAGGCGTTGCTGTTATTGGTCTGCCCGGCGACGTTTCTGAATTAAAAGCCGTTGAAAGTAATATATCGACTCAGTTTTTTCATTGTAATCCCGTTATCCGCCCTTCTGATAATGAATTACAGCATTTGGCAAAAGCCATAAATGAGAGTACAAAAATCACTTTATTCTGCGGAATTGGAGCTGAAAAAGCACACGATCAGGTGGTACAATTATCACAACATATTAAAGCTCCTGTAGGATATTCGTTTAGAGGAAAAATGAGTATTCAGCCCAATAATCCTAATGAAATTGGAATGACAGGATTACTTGGTCAGCCTTCTGCCTATCATAGTATGCACGAATCAGATTTGGTATTATTATTAGGAACTGATTTTCCGTACGATAAATTCATGCCTAATGATAATAAAATCATTCAAATAGACACCAGTACTGAACGTTTAGGAAGAAGAGCCAATCTTTACATGGGATTATGCGGTGATGTTGCCGATACAATAGAAGCTTTGCTGCCCTTGCTGGAAAACAAAACAGACGACAGTTTTTTACAGGCTCAGCTTAAAATTTATGCGAGTGTAAAAGAAAACATGAACATTTATATCGATGACAATGGCGGAGAAGACACAATTCAACCCGAATACGTCGCTCATATTATCGATAAATTAGCCAATAAAGATGCCATATTTACCGTAGATACGGGAATGACCTGTGTTTGGGGAGCTCGTTTTATTAAAGGAACCGGAGAACGAAAAATGCTGGGCTCTTTTAATCACGGATCGATGGCAAATGCAATGCCAATGGCTATTGGTGCAGCTCTCGCACATCCTGAAAGACAAGTTATTGCCATGTGTGGCGATGGTGGTTTGTCTATGTTATTGGGTGATTTAGCAACCATTCATCAATATAATATTCCGATCAAAATTATTGTTTTTAATAATCGTGCGTTAGGAATGGTAAAACTCGAAATGGAAGTTCAGGGATTGCCGGATAACGAAACGGATATGACTAATCCTGACTTTGCTTTAATAGCTCAGGCGATGGGTTTTCAGGGTGTAAACGTACATAAACCCGAAGAAGTTGAAGGAGCAATTGAAAATGCATTCCGACATAATGGTCCTATTTTGCTAAATATTTTTACGAATCCGAATGCGCTGGCAATGCCTCCAAAAGTAGAATGGGAACAAGTTGTGGGTATGGCAAAATCTATGACAAAATTAATGCTGGGCGGTAAAATGGATGAAGTTTTAGATACCGTTAAATCAAATTATAAACATTTGAAAGAAGGCCTATAAGGTTCAAAGTTGCAAAGTAACTAAGGTTCAAAGGTTTCAAAGTACAGCACTTTGTTCCTTTGAACCTTTGTCGCTTTGACCTTTTTACTCTTTCGTAACAACAATCGAAGCTTTAAAACCTGCAGCAAGGTTGTTCCAGTAATCATTGGTTATTAAAGCTCCTTTATCATCGAATACCTGAATTTCTGCAGTATTTCCTCCTAATGTTCCAATGTTTAAGGCTTCAAAATCGAGTTTATTAAAACCATTAACAAGGTCGATTTTTACTTGCTTAAAGCTGGCATCAAGAAATAATTGATTTGCAATAACTCTATCATTGGATGAAACGCGAACTAAATCGCCGTCAATGGCACCAAAATCCCTGAATTTCACAATAAAATATTCAGATTTGGTTCTGAAATCTCCAAGGGAAATATTTTTCTTAACCAATTCTCCCCTTCCTTCTTTTAGTCCGGCATCTTTTAAGGCTTTATCCAGTTCTTTCTCCATTTTCGGCACATAACGATCGCCGGGATTGGCAAAATCGTTTTCTGTAGACATGGTGAATTTACTTTTTTCTTCTCCAATCTGAAATTTTGATTTTGGAGTTATACTTGTATTCTCAAAAACGTTGGGTGTTTTTATACTCGGAATATCTGAATTTTCTCCCTGAGGATCTTTTACTTCAGGAATTTTCTTTGGCTTTGCACTAAACTTTGGTGCAGGAATACTTTTGTATTTAGTACTAAATTCAGTTTGTGCCGACATTGCTGCGGCAGTAAAAAATAATATGAAAAATAAAATATGTTTCATTGAAATAGTATTATCGAATCGGCTTTTAAAATTTTACAAACCCAAAAAGTAGCTTCACAAAAATAGCATAATTTAGTTAGGCACTACAGCTTTAAGATTTTTATAACAATATATTAGGCTAATTTTTAGAATCAAAAAACCTGCCAAAAAAAGCGATCGTAATTTTACTCTCTCAAATTATATAAATAAAAAAATCCGACTCATTTTCATAAGTCGGATTTGTTATTTTGCTTCAATCTTTAACAATTACGGCTGTTAGCGTAGAAACATCTAAGGTTTTATTTGCACTAAAAGTCAGATGGACATAATCAGAATAAGTAACTCCGGTTTCCAAATAATCTACATACGTAGTTCGTTGAAACACCTCACCATCAGTACTTTTAGCAGTGAATTTTACAGAGAATGTTCCTTGTTCATAAACACTATATGATGTTTTTGAAATGTTTTTTACATCAAAATCTATGGCGAGATAATCACCATAAAGTTGTTTTCTTGTTATGTTCAAAGAAAAATCGGCTACATTAAACGCTGCATTATTTGATGGAATAACTTCGTCATCATGGCTTGAACTGCAATTAATAAATAATAACGACATTGTAACTAATAGCACAACATTCCAAATTGTTTTTTGAAAAGATAATTTTCTCATAGCTAAAATATTAGATTTTATTTTTCTTTATAATTTTTTAATTGCCTTAAAAAAATAGACAATAGTCTATATTATTTTGCAATAATAGACAAAATCCTATATTAATAAAACTAAATTGTAAGAATTATTTTATTTTAACGTAATGAGAAATTATTTTTTTTAAGAAAGTACCAAAATAAAATTTTGAAAATCATCAACTTATTCCTAACTTCAATACCTTAATTATTCCACTAAAAAAACACAGAAAATGGATTATATAGACTATTATAAAACATTAGATGTTTCAAAATCAGCCACAGAAACTGAGATTAAAAAAGCGTATCGAAAACTGGCCAGAAAATACCATCCTGATTTGAATCCGAATGATAAAGAAGCGGAGAAAAAATTTAAGGAAATCAACGAAGCTAATGAGGTTTTAAGCAATCCCGAAAATCGAAAAAAATACGACAAATACGGCAAAGACTGGCAACATGCAGACGAATTTGAGAAAGCGGGTTACAACCCAAATCAACAACGATCAGGACAACAAAGCAGTTCTGATTTTTCGGGCGGAGACTTTTCTGGTTTTGGTGGCGATTTTTCGGGAAGTGATTTTTCAGATTTCTTCAATTCCATGTACGGATCTGCAGGAAGAAGTTCCAGAAGTCAGGCAAAATATCGAGGCCAGGATTTTAATGCAGAATTACAATTAGATTTAGCCTCGGCATATACCACACACAAACAAAATTTGGCTGTGAACGGAAAGAATATCCGAATCACAATTCCGGCAGGTGTCGAAAATGGTCAGATTATAAAAATTCCCGGTCATGGCGGACCCGGTGCAAACGGTGGCCCGAATGGTGATTTGTATATTACTTTTAATATCGAAAACAATTCTGATTTTAAACGCGAAGGAAATAATTTATACTCAGATGTTGATCTTGATTTGTATACCGCAATTTTAGGCGGAGAAATTTATGTGAATACTTTTGATGGAAAAGTAAAAATTAAAGTTCCTGCAGAAACCCAAACCGGAACGAAGGTGAAACTGAAAGGAAAAGGATTTCCGGTTTATAAAAAAGAGAATCAATTTGGCGATTTATACATTACTTATAATGTAAAAACACCAACAAAATTATCTCAGAAAGAAAAAGAATTATTCGCAGAATTAGCTAAAATCAAAAATCATGAATAGTAAAAATTTAATCCAGATAAAACAATTTTGCCTGTATCACGAAATTGAAAATACTTTTATAACAGAGCTGAATAATTATGGTTTAGTTGAAATTATTATTCAGGAAGAAGATGAATATTTACAGCCGGAACAATTGCCTGCAATAGAAAAAATGATACGAATGCATTATGATCTTAAAATCAATCTGGAGGGAATTGATGCTATTTATCATTTGCTGAATAAAATTGAAACTTTACAGCAAAACTTAACGGCAACACAAAATAAGCTTCGCCTTTTTAAACAGCATCAAATCGAATAATCATTTCAATTTTACGATTTAAAATATCACAAAAAACAATAATTCACAGATGGATTTTAAATAAAAAACCTCCTTTTCAGCTACATATTTTATAAATTGCAGCAGAATTAATTAACCCGAATTTGTTTTTAAAACTGACAAAAACGATTCAGAAAAACTAACAAAATGAAAAGAGAAAACATCTTGACAGGATCACCATGGGAAGATAAAATGGGATATTGCCGTGCTGTAAGAATTGGTAATATTATCGAAGTTTCAGGAACTGTGGCAATTGTTGATGGCGAAAAAGTAAAAGCTGACGATGCTTATGCTCAGACGTATAATATTTTGGAACGTGTTGAAAAAGTTCTTGAAGATTTGAATGTTGGAATGAAAGATGTAATCAGAACGCGTATTTTTACAACCAACATTTCAACTTTTGAAGATGTTGCAAGAGCACATTCTGCTTTCTTTAAAGATGTAAAACCTACAACCGGTTTTTATGAAATCAGCAAACTGGTTGCTCCTGAATATTTAGTTGAAATTGAATTTACAGCTGTGATAAAATAATATTTTTTTAGCCACGAATTCACGAATTACTATTCTAAAAAGATCAAAACAGATATTTTTTTCTAAATTCGTGAATTCGTGGCGAAAAATCTGCCCGCATTTACATTAATGACTTCTCAAAAACTAAAAGAAATATTCCTTACCACTTTCAAATGGATTTTGATCTGCGTTTTGATAGGTATTTTTTCAGGATCTGCGTCGGCATTTTTTTTAGTTTCATTAGAATTTGTTACTCAATTTAGAATTCATCACGACTGGATTGTCTGGTTTTTGCCTTTCGGCGGATTATTAGTCGGACTGAGTTATTATTATTGGGGAGAATCGGTTGTAAAAGGCAATAATTTATTGCTGGAAGAATACGAAAATCCGCAAAAAATAATTCCGTTTAAAATGGCTCCGTTAGTTCTTTTTGGAACTTTAATTACTCATTTATTCGGAGGTTCTGCAGGCCGCGAAGGCACGGCTGTACAAATGGGCGGCGCAATTGCAGATCAATTCACGAAAATTTTCAAACTAGACAACTCCGAACGCAAAATCTTAATTATTCTCGGTATCAGCGCTGGTTTTGCATCTGTTTTTGGAACACCTTTGGCGGGCGCTATATTTGCTTTAGAAGTTTTATATTTCAGTAAAATAAATCTCAAAAGCATTATTCTATCCTTTTTAGTAGCTTATGCCGCTTATTTTACGGTAGAATTCTGGCAGGTAAAACATACACATTATAGTATTCCTGAGATTCCACAAATTTCAATTTCCACCATATTTTATACCATTATCATTGGCGTTTTATCCGGACTTGCTGCTTTATTATTTTCGAGAAGCACACACTTTTGGGGTTCGCTTTTTTCAAAAATTAAATTTCCACCTTTAAGACCTTTCATTGGCGGAATCATTTTAGCCATAGCCATAGCAGGTTTTGGATTTACAAAATTCTCAGGATTAGGAGTTCCTGAAATTGTTGATTCATTTTCAAATCAAAACCAATGGTATGATTTTTTACTCAAAATATTATTTACCGGATTTACGTTAGGAGCCGGGTTTAAAGGCGGAGAAGTAACTCCGTTATTCTTTGTAGGTGCCACTTTAGGAAGTGCTTTATCTCCAATTATTCCAATGCCAATTGCACTTTTGGCAGGTTTAGGATTCGTAGCCGTATTTTCGGGCGCGACCCACACTCCTATTGCCTGCACCATTATGGGGCTGGAATTATTTGGTCTTCAACCCGGAATTTTTATTGCAATTGCTTGTATTGTTGCTTATTTTTCTTCGGGTTCTGTTGGAATTTATAAATCTCAGATTGTAAAAGGGGCAAAATACAGACTTTATCGGGGATTAAATTCCAATTTTTAAATTCCAAAATCCAATAGGAAACGAAATTCCAAAAATTAAATTCCAAATTCCAAAACTTTCGTGAATCTCTGCGGAATATCAAAATCTAAATAAATCCTCGTTTCAATTAAATTCCAAAAAATAAATCTCAAAATCCAAAATCTTCGTGAATCTCTGCGAATCCTTTGAGAATCTCTGCGGAATACCATCAAAATCTAAAATAAATCCGCGTCATCCGTGTCACTATTTCACAATTTAAATCATTCAGTAATAAATTTCAAACTCATAATTCATAACTCAAAACTTCTAATTTATAAAAGTGTGTTAATCTGCAAAATGATTTCAACATTACATTAAAAAAATGTAAATTCGCACACTATGAAAATACAAGATATTCAAGCGATACAATTGTTGCTCGCAACCCCAAAGAAAATCGCCATAATTCCGCACAGAGGTCCAGATGGCGACGCCATGGGATCTACGTTAGGTTTATACCATTTTTTATTAAAAAACAATCATCAGCCAACGGTGATTGCGCCTAATGATTTTCCTGATTTCCTAGCCTGGTTACCAGGTTCTGAAACCGTAAAAATATTCGAAAAAGACACTGAAAACTGTACCAAAATATTAGAAGAAGCTGAGTTGATTTTTACACTTGACTTTAATGCTTTTCATCGTACAGGCGAAATGGAACATACTTTAGCAAAACTAACTGCGCCATTTATCATGATTGATCATCACCAAAAACCTGATGATTATGCTACTTATATGTACTCTGATACCGCGTTTGGTTCTACTTGCGAAATGGTTTATAATTTCATTTCTTTTTTAGATAAAAAACAAGATTTAGATAAAACCATTGCAACTTGCATTTATACAGGAATATTAACTGATTCCGGATCATTTCGTTTTCCGGGAACAACAGGAAATACACACCGCATTATTGCCGAATTGATAGATTTGGGTGTTGAAAATACTCAAATTCCGGTTCTTTTATTTGATAATAGTTCTTACAGCCGTTTGCAATTATTGGGTCGCGCATTGCAAAACATGAAAGTTTTTGAAGAATATAAAGCTTCTTATACAACACTTACCCAACAAGAATTAGATACTTTTCATTATGTAAAAGGCGATACAGAAGGAATTGTTAATTACGGATTAAGCATAAAAGGCATCTGTTTTACTGCTATTTTTATTGAAAATAAAGACGAAAATATTATTAAAATATCTTTCCGTTCGCAGGGAGGATTTGACGTAAATCAATTCGCCAGAGATCATTTTAATGGAGGAGGCCACAGCAACGCCGCCGGAGGAAGATCTGAAGTTTCTATGGAAGAAACGGTGAAAAAATTTGAAGATTTAGTAACAAAACTAAAAATATAACCCAAATGAACTACTTAAAACTAAGCATTTACACCCTACTTTTTGCTGTTTTATTGGTTAGCTGTAAACAACACGAAGAAGCAAGAAGACCTATTTCGAGATCTTCAGGTTCTTTTATGAAAAAATCGGCTGACCGTAATAAAAAACTGGTTGCAAGCGAAGAAGATGTTATTAAAAAAATCATCAAAAGCAACCCGAAAGTAAAATATTATGCAACCAGAAAAGGTTACTGGCTTTCTTATGATGAAAAAAATCTAACCGATACACAAACTCCCAAAAAAGGAGATATCGCTTATTTTAATTTAGAAATAAAAGATATTGAAGGTAAAATTATTTATTCTGAAGCAGAGCTTGGCCCGCAAACTTATTATGTTGACAAACAAGATATCATGATGGGATTACGCGACGGTATTAAGCTAATGCATAAAAATGAAACCGTTACTTTTTTATTCCCATCACATATTGCATACGGATATCATGGCGATAATAAAAAAATCGGAACCAATGAATCGTTGATTTGTACTGTTACACTAAGAAATTTTGTTCCGGATCCGGCCGTTGCAACAACTTCAACAGCAACTCCTGCAACTACAGGTACAACAACTGCAGCTGCAACAAAAAATCCAGCGGTTCAACCAACAAAACCGGCAGTTAAAAAAGCAGCCACTGAAACTAAAAAAGACACTGTAAAACCATAAAACAATATTTTAAAAATGAAAAAAAGTATTTTATTATTACTATTAGCCGTTTCCTCATTTTATTCTTGTAAAGACGAGCATAGCAATTTGCCTGACGGTTTATATGCAGATATTGAAACCAACAAAGGTCATATTATTGTTGAATTAGATTATAAAAAAGCACCTGTTACTGTTGCAAATTTTGTGACTTTGGCCGAAGGGAAAAATGAATTTGTAACCAAAGATTATCTAAAAGGAAAACCGTTTTACAACGGATTAAAGTTTCACAGAGTTATCGAAGATTTCATGATTCAGACAGGAGATCCTGAAGGAACAGGTTCTGGTGATACAGGATATAAATTTAAAGACGAATTCACTGATTTAAAATTTGACAAAGCCGGTGTTTTGGCAATGGCAAACAATGGTCCGGGAACAAACAGCAGTCAGTTTTTCATCACACATGTTGAGACACCGTGGTTAAACGGAAAACATACTATTTTTGGTCATGTGGTTGAAAAAGGACAAGAAGTTGTCAATCAGGTAAAACAAGACGATACTATCGTTTCTGTTACTATTATCAGAAATGGAGAAGCTGCTAAAAAATTTGATGCTGTAAAAGTTTTTAATGATTATTTTTCAGATATAGCAAAAGAAAAAAGCAAATTTGCAGGAGTTCAAAAAGAAAAAATTGACTATTATGCTGCTCAAAAAGCAAAAGCAACTAAAACTTCAACAGGTTTAGAATATGTAATTACTGAAAAAGGGGCTGGTAAAAAACCTGCAATAGGAACACAGTTATACATTCACTACGCAGGATTTTTAGAAGACGGAACTTTGTTTGACACAAGTATTGAAGACGTTGCCAAAACTTTTGGAAAATTTGATCCTGCAAGAGCCGAAGCAAAAGCATATTCGCCAATTCCTTTTCAGGCAGGTAAAAAAGACGGTATGATTCCCGGATTTATTGAGGGTATTGAAAAGCTTTCTTTTGGTGATAAAGCTGTTCTTTTTATCCCTTCTCATTTAGCTTACGGAGCTGCGGGAGCTGGTGGAGTTATTCCTCCAAATGCTAATATTATTTTTGAAGTACAATTACTGGAAAAACCGTAATAATATTCTTATTTTTGAAACATTATTACAGACTTAAATTCTAAAACACGATGAAATTTAAATTTCTATTTTTATTTTGCCTTGCAATAATCAATGTTCAGGCACAAGCAACAAAAAAAACTACTGCAAAAAAACCAGCTACAACAAAAGCAGTTGCACAGGCCAATCCTAATGAGGGAATTTTTGCCACTATTTCTACAACTAAAGGTGATATTGTTTTGTCTTTAGAATATGTAAAAGCGCCAGTTACTGTGGCTAATTTTATTTCTTTGGCAGAAGGTACAAATCCTAATGTAAAAGTAGAAAGACTAAAAGGAAAACCATTTTATGACGGCTTGAAATTTCACAGAGTTATCAATGATTTTATGATTCAGGGTGGAGATCCTGATGGAAACGGTTCCGGAGGACCAGGGTATTCATTTAAAGATGAATTTGTTGAAGAATTAAAATTTGAAAAAGGCGGTGTTTTAGCCATGGCAAATTCAGGTCCGGCAACAAACGGAAGCCAGTTTTTCATCACACATAAAGAAACACCTTGGTTAAATGGAAAACATACTATTTTTGGTCACGTAGTTTCAGGAATGGACAATGTAAATAAAATTGTTCAGGACGATATCATGACAAAAATTACTATTACTCGTAAAGGTGCTGCGGCTAAAAAATTTGATGCTTTAAAAGTTATAGCTGATGATGCGAAAAAAGATGAAGCTAAAAAAGCGGAAAGTAAAAAAGTAATTGCTGAAAAGGCGGCTTATTTTGCTGCTACTAAAGCCAAAGCAACTGCAACACCATCTGGTCTACAATATGTTATTACACAAAAAGGAACCGGCGTAAAAGGAGCTGACGGATCTACAATTTATTTTCACTATGCAGGATATTTTGAAGACGGAAATCTTTTTGACAGCAGCATGTCTCAGGTAGCAAAAGCATATGGTAAATATGATGCTAACAGAGATGCTCAAAAAGGATATCAGGCTTTTCCTTTTACAGTTGGTAAAAAAGACGGAATGATTCCTGGTTTTTTAGAAGCATTAGGTATGATGACCGATGGAGAAAAAGCAATTTTCTTTCTTCCTTCAAATTTAGCTTACGGAGAAAAAGGTGCAGGAGGGGTAATTCCGCCAAACGCAACTTTGGTTTTTGAAATCGAAACTTATCAAAATCAACCAGCTTTAAAATAATTTATTTTAAATTTTAGATATAAAAACCCATCATTATTGATGGGTTTTTTATTTTATTAAATCAAACATAAATCTAACAAATTCATAATTTTACGTCTAAAATTAAACCTAAAATCGCAACACTAATAATGTTTACAACTGTTTTCTATTAAATCCTAAACAAAATAGCTTACCTTTGCCGGCTTTTATTTTTAATTAAAACAATTCAAGATGTCACAAAACAATGTATTAAAGGGAGTATTTTTAGTTGCAATTGGTGCTACAACTTATGGAATGCTGGCTACTTTTGTAAAAATGGCTTATTCTGAAGGATATACTACTGCCGAAGTAACAACATCTCAATTTGTATTGGGAATTATTGGTATCTTATTAATTAATACATTTCAAAAAATAAAGCATAAAGATAATGTTGTAAAAGCAACACCAAAAAACATATTTAGCTTAATGCTTGCGGGAACTTCATTAGGAATGACCAGTTTATTCTATTATCTGGCTGTAAAATATATTCCGGTTTCTATTGGTATCGTTTTATTAATGCAAACCGTCTGGATGGGTGTTTTGCTGGAAATGATTCTGGAAAAAAATTACCTTCAAAACAAAAAGTCATTGCCGTATTTATTGTTTTGATCGGAACTGTTTTGGCGACCAATATTATCAATAATGATATAAAATTGGATTGGAGGGGTATTGCATGGGGAATTATGGCAGCAGCATCTTTTACGACAACTATGTTTACTGCAAATCGTGTTGCGACTGAAATTTCATCTGCACAGCGTAGTCTGTATATGTTATTAGGAGGAGCAGTAATTGTATTTTCATTTGCATTTGCTACTCAGACAACTGCTTTTAATCTTGCCATTTTCATGAAATGGGGAATCATTTTGTCTTTATTTGGTACAATAATTCCTCCGATGCTTATGAATGCAGGGTTTCCGTTAACGGGAATTGGTTTAGGAAGCATTGTTTCTGCTCTCGAATTACCAGTTTCAGTAATGATGGCATATGTTTTATTAAATGAAAAAGTTATCTTTTTACAATGGGTTGGAATTGTTTTAATCATTCTTGCCATTATTATAATGAATATAAATTTCAAACGTAAAAATTAACAAATTTACGTTCTATTAAAAATAAAGTAATTGTAAATCAATTTTTGTTAATTTTTTTTATAATTTCGTGATAAATAATCATATCATGAACCTACCCTGGCATTTATATTTAATGGCTTTTCTTTATATAATTGCAGGAATTAATCATTTCAAAAATCCGGGAATGTACATTAAGATCATTCCCTCCTATCTGCCAAACCCCAAACTATTAAATATTTTAAGTGGAGCTGCCGAAATTATTTTAGGCATCCTGCTAATAGTTCCTTTTACGACAAAATTGGCTGCCTGGGGAATTATAGCATTATTAATTGCTGTTTTTCCTGCAAATGTTCATATGTTTTGTAAGAAAAAAGGAAGTTTTTCTTTGTTAAAAATTATTTTATTAATACGTTTGCCCTTACAAATTGTATTGATTTTATGGGCATATAAATATACCCTTTAACAAACAAACTATTAATTAAATTTATTTACTATGAAAAAATTATTTGCAGAGTTCTTCGGAACTTATTGGCTGGTTTTTGGTGGTTGTGGAAGTGCACTTTTTGCGGCAGGATTTCCTGAATTAGGGATTGGTTTTGCAGGTGTTGCATTGGCTTTTGGTTTAACGGTATTAACAATGGCATATGCTGTTGGTCATATTTCAGGCGGACATTTTAACCCCGCTGTTTCGTTTGGTTTGTGGGCCGGAGGAAGATTCCCGGCAAAAGATTTGATCCCTTATATAATCGCACAATGTATAGGTGCAATTGCAGCAGCAGGTACATTATATACCATTGCTTCGGGAAAAGCAGGTTTTGTAATTGATGCAACCAAAGCAGGAGCATTTGCATCAAATGGTTTTGGTGCTTTTTCTCCAGACGGATATTCTTTGGCAGCAGCTTTTATTGCTGAATTTGTGCTTACGCTGTTTTTCTTATTAATCATTTTAGGTGCTACAGATAAATTTGCAAACACCTCTTTTGCTGGTATTGCAATTGGTTTAGCCCTAACATTAATTCACTTAATAAGCATTCCGATCACAAATACTTCTGTTAATCCGGCAAGATCATTGTCTCAGGCAATTTTTGTGGGTGGAGAACCGCTTTCGCAAGTCTGGCTATTTTGGGTTGCACCAATTTTAGGAGCTATTGTTGCCGGATTTATTTATAAAACATTATTACAAAAACAAGACGATACAGAATAGTATTATTTACAAATAACATTAAAATTTAAAATATGGAATTTTTATATTTCTTACTTATTGGAGCAATTTCAGGATGGTTAGCGGGTCAGGTTTGGAAAGGTGCTGGCTTTGGATTAATTGGTAATATCATCGTTGGAATTATTGGTGGATTCATCGGTGGATGGATTGCCGGTAAACTTGGAATTGGCGGAGGCGGCCTTTTATGGCAAATACTGATAGCTGTTGGAGGAGCCTGGGTTTTATTATTTATTATCAGCCTTATCAAAAAGTAATAAATCTTTATTAAGATAATTTATTCAAGAGAAAATCTTATATATTTATATTTGATTTTCTCTTTTTTTATGAAATATCAGTAATTTTAATACGCTTATAAAGCGACAAAGTTTATTCTATTTTAAATTAATAGTTTATTATGAATGAAATCATTGCTTATTTCAGTACGATTCCATCTTCACACCGAAGTTTAATTTTGGTTGGAGGAATAACTATTTTTTGGCTTATCGAAAGTACATTTCCACTATTCCGGATGCAATATAGAAAATGGCATCACGCAGGAATAAATATCTTTTTTACGATTACAACTATTATCGTAAATTTCATTTTAGCTTTTATACTAATTAAAACTGCTGCCTGGACAACCGAAAATAATTTTGGAATTTTGCAATGGCTCCCAAAAATTCCAATTTGGCTTTATACCCTTATTGGTTTGCTTTTATTAGATTTAATTGGTGCTTATTTGGCGCATTTTATCGAACATAAAATAAAATTTTTATGGCGTTTTCATTTAATTCATCATACAGATACCTGGATTGATACTACAACGGCAAATAGACATCATCCGGGAGAAAGCATCATTCGTTTTTTATTTACAACTGCAGGCGTTTTAATAGTCGGAAGTCCGATGTGGATGGTTTTTCTTTATCAATCATTATCTGTCATAGCTTCTCAATTCAATCATGCTAATATTTCGCTGCCTCCTAAATTAGACAATATTCTGAGTTATTTTATCGTTTCTCCTAATATGCACAAAGTACATCATCATTATGTTTTACCCTATACTGACAGCAATTATGGAAACATTTTTTCTGTTTGGGATCGACTTTTTGGCACTTTTACAACGTTGCCAAAAGAAGAATTAATATACGGAGTAGATACGCACATGGCAGCAGATGAGCATAACAAATTGAAAAATTTATTAAAAATTCCGTTTCAAAAATCAAGATCCGAAAAAAACAAGCAAAATCATTAAAAAAAACACACCTGATCGAACCAACTAATTATTTTTTTATTAATATTGATACTTAAATTGAAAATCAATCTATTAATCATTAACCCCTATTTTGAATTAATTTTCACGTGATGAAAAAGAGTAACCGCAAAGAGTTGAGCTGGGAACAAACGGAAAAACTTGTTTCGTTGGCATTGGAAGAAAGAAATCCATTTGAAATTATAAAAAAAGAATTTGGATTGGCAGAAAAAGAAGTTCTGGAAATCATGAAAAAGAAAATGCCACTCGAAAAATTTGAAATGTGGAAAAAGAAGGCGATCGCAAATAAACCAAAACCAAAACCCGTTAAAATAGATGATTTTGATGAAGATTTGGATGGAAAATATTACATAAAGAACAAACTTGACTAGCATAAAACTCCTGTGAATCGGGAGTTTTTTTATTTTTAATTTTATGTAACATTATTACATTTTATAAGTCAAATACACATAACTAAACATAAACAAATGAAAAAAATACTTTACACATTAGCTCTTGCGGTAACGTTTTGGAGCTGTAAAACCGGTACGGGTTCCGGAGCTGCAAAAAGTAATACCGTGGCCGTTACTATTAATCTTGTCGATGTAAAAGACGATAAAGTTTTGGTAACCGTTACTCCGCCGGAAATAAAAACAGATGAAATTATTTATAGTATCCCAAAAACAGTTCCCGGAACTTATTCTACAGATAATTACGGTAAATATTCTGATGATTTTAAAGCTTTTGATGCTAAAGGAAACGCTTTAACAGTAAAAAGAATCGACGATAATTCATGGTCCATTTCAAATGCCAAAACATTAACAAAAATAACTTATTTAGTTGGTGATACTTTTGATACTGAAAAAGGAACCGGCTTTGGTAATGATGACGTTTTCTCACCAGCAGGAACTAATATCAACGCAGGAATCAATTTTATGGTCAATACACACGGTTTTGTGGGGTATTTTCAGGATAAATTAGATGTTCCGTATAAAGTTACCATTACGCATCCTGAAACACTATGGGGAGCAACTTCTATGAATGATGAAGATGCAAGCAAAACAAGTGACGTTTTTACAACTCCACGTTATGCTGTTTTGGTTGAAAATCCAATTATGTATTCTAAACCTGACTATACAACTTTCAATGTAAACGGAATGGATATTTTAATCGCCGTTTATTCTCCAACAGGAAAATTTACAGCCGAAAGTATAACACCGGAAATGAAAACAATGATGACGGCGCAAAAAAACTTTTTAGGAAAAGTAAATGCGACTAAAAAATATACTGTTTTATTGTATTTATCAAGCATGGCAAAAGATGATGCACACGGTTTTGGTGCCTTAGAACACCCAACTGCTACAACAGTTGTTTTGCCGGAATCAATGCCAAAAGAAAAATTGGTTGAATCTATGAAAGATGTAGTTTCTCATGAGTTTTTCCATATCGTAACTCCCCTAACTGTACATTCAAAAGAAATCCAGTATTTTGATTATAATGCACCAAAAATGTCAGAACATTTATGGATGTATGAAGGTGTAACTGAATACTTTGCAAACCTTTTTCAAATTAATCAGGGTTTAATTGACGAAGCCGAATTCTATACTCGTATTGCTGATAAAATAGAACAGGCTAAAGGATTGAACGATACAATGTCGTTTACGGTAATGAGCAAAAATGTTTTAGAGCAACCTTACAAAGACCAATATTTAAATGTATACCAAAAAGGAGCCTTAATTGGTATGTGTATAGACATCATTATTAGAGAAAAAAGTAATGGAGAAAGAGGAATTCTTGACTTAATGCATAAATTATCCAGCGAATATGGCGTTGAAAAACCATTTAACGATAATGAGCTTTTTGCAAAAATTACTCAATTGACATATCCTGAAGTTGGTGAATTTTTAAAAACTTATGTTGCCGGAACTACTCCTATTCCTTATGAAACTTATTTAGCAAAAGTAGGCGTAACAAAATCTGTTGAAAAAGCGCCTGGAACAATTTTCATTAAAGGACAGCAGCCATATATTGGTGTTGATAAAGCGACAAAAGCAATAAGCATTCGCCCTGATGTTGACTTAAATGTATTTTTTACAAGCTTAAATCTTAAAGCTGGTGATGGTATAACAACTGTAAATGGTAAAACTTACAACCTTGACAACATCTACGATTTGATTACAGAAAGTGAAAACTGGAAAGAAAATGATCCTATTACTCTTCAAATAAAGCGTGATGGAAAAGAGCAAACTATAAAAGGAACTGTGAAACTTCCATACGAAGAAAAAGAAACTTTTAAAGCTACAGATGCTTCAAAAGAGAAACTTAAAACTGCGTGGTTGAAAGGGTAAATTTCTTTTTTAGTTACAAAGACAAAAAGCTCCAATCAAAAGATTGGAGCTTTTTTTATTCTCATTTTGTCATTTCGAGGAACGAGAAATCACATAAAGTAAGGACATACAGTTCGTCGCTCTCTGGATTTGATTTCTCGTTCCTCGAAATGACAAAATTGAGTTTATTTCTTCACCGGAAACTTCCAGTCAAATTCATCTTTATCATTAATGATAGCTCCTACTTCAAACTTCACAACTTCATCAAATTCTGTTTGAAGAATAAACCAATTGTCTTCATTGAAATAATTTTCGAAAGTATCAAAGGTTTCCTGAGTGTATTTTGTAATGCCTTTTGCAGCAAAATCTTTCTTTACATCCGCAATTTTTCTATCAATTAACTTGAATCCAAAAACTTCCAAATCAGTACTTGAAGCTACTAAATATCCTAATTTTAAATCTTCTTCCTGATAAAATGTCAATCTGATTTTTTGTGCATTATATACAAAAATCACATTATCATCTTCGTCTTTATAATTTTTATCAGGTTTTCCTAAAGCAGCCGTTACATCGTTTTGCTTCATTCCGAAAAGCAATTTATCAATTCCTGATTTTAGATTTATTTTCATAATTATTGTTCTAATATTTGAAGTGCAAATTTCGTGAAGTTTTTATAAAGTTGGTTATGTTTAGAGTTTTTGTTTGCTGTATTTTTTCGCCACGCATCCTGCAAGGTTTTCAAAACCTTGTAGGTATTTTATATCCATCACCAAAATAGACCTACAAGGTTTTGAAAACCTTGCAGGAAGTCAAAAATCAATCCTAATTTTAACACAACCTAGTAATTCCTCTTATTCGGTTTCGAACTCATATAAAAAGTAATTTTCCCGCCATTCACAACGTCCGAATGTTTCAAAAGGGTCTTGAAAGCCCTTTTCCATTCAAAAGTACTTTACTCACAAAAACATTCTTATCCGATTGATTTACGGTTTCAACTTCAAAGTTTTTTCCATTTTCTAAATTAAAAACCGCCTTTTTAACTAACGGACTTCCTAAGGCATATTCATCAGAACCGGGTGCAACCGGATAAAATCCTAAACTGCTAAAAATATACCAGGCGCTCATTTGCCCGAAATCGTCATTTCCGCCTAAACCGTCGGCTCCATTTCGGTACATTTTTTTCAGGATCATTCTAATTTTGTCCTGTGCTTTCCATGGAGAATTTGTCCAGTTGTACAAATAAACAACGTGATGCGAAGGTTCGTTTCCGTGAACATAATTACCTATAATTCCTTCTCTTGTAATATCTTCGGTATTCTCAAAATATTTGTCCGGCAAATGCATGTTGAATAACGAATCTAAACGAACATTAAATTTGTCGTTTCCACCCATCATCTTAATCATTTCAGCAGGATCCTGCGGAACATACAAACTATAATTCCATGAATTCCCTTCGATAAAACCTTGTCCGTGCGTGTCTAGCGGGTCAAATTCTTTTTTGAAAGTTCCGTCGTCTAATTTAGGACGCATAAAACCTGTTTTTTCATCATAAACGTTTTTGTAGTTTTTAGATCTTTCGATAAATTCATTATAAATTTCAGTTTTGCCTAATTTTTTGGCTGCCTGCGCAATTGCCCAATCATCATAAGCGTACTCTAAAGTTTTAGAAACCGAAGATCCATTTTTATCTTCCGGAACGTATCCTTTTTTTATATAATATTCTAAACCATCGTAATACGGAACTTTCGCAGTATTTACACATGCCTGAAGTGCTTTTTCAGAATCAAAATTAGTGTTGCCTTTTACAATCGCATCAGCAACGACAGAAACAGAATGATAACCAATCATGCACCAGTTTTCGTTAGCATAGTGCGACCAGATTGGCAGCATTCTGTGTACACTTTGGTCTGAATGTGCCAGCATCGAGCTAATCATATCTGAATTTCGGGTTGGCTGAACCAAATTAAATAAAGGATGTAAGGCTCTATATGTATCCCATAATGAATAGCTTGTATAATTTTTAAAGTTTTCAGCTTTATGAACATTCATATCCAAACCTTTATAATTTCCATCAAGATCCATGTATTCTGTTGGACCTAGAAATGCATGGTACATTGCCGTGTAAAAATTCACTAAATCTTCTTTCTGAATAGTTTCAATATGAATTTTATTCAATTCTTTGTTCCAAATTTCCTGACTTTGTTTTTTTATTTTTTCAAAATCCCAACCCGGAACTTCTTTTTTCATATTCTCAAGCGCACCGGCAGAACTCACCGGAGATAAAGCCATTTTTATTTTGATTTTTTCGCCTTCTTCGGTATTAAAATCAAAAAACAGTTTTAGGTTTTGACCTGCCATTTCCGGAAAATTTTTGGTCTGATCAAACCTTCCCCAAAAACCTCTGTACACATTTTTTTCCTGCGCCGCCTGACCGTAGCTTTTAATTGGTTTGCTGAAAGACATAGCAAAATAAACGGTTCTTGTTCTTGCCCAGCCATTTGTCTGGCGATATCCGGTAATTAAAGTATCGTTTTCTACACGAACAAAGGTCCAGACATTCTTTTTATCATAGTTGTAAATTCCCGAAGTTAAATCAAGAATAATATGTGCTTCATCAGATTTTGGAAAGGTATATTGATGCATTCCTACGCGCGTTGTTGCCGTAAGTTCAGCTTTAATATCATGATCTTCAAGAAGAACGCTGTAATAAGCCGGTTCTGCTTTTTCGGTCGAATGCGAAAATGCAGATCGATATCCGGATAATAGTTTTGAAGCTACTCCGGGGTTTAGTTGTAATTTTCCCGTTGTTGGCATAATTAAAAAATCACCAAGATCAGAATGTCCTGTCCCACTGAAATGAGTATGACTAAAACCTACAATCGTTTTATCTTCATATTGATAGCCTGCACAATATTTGTAAACTTCACCATTGTATTTTCCGTTTAAACTATAAGCAATTGTATCTGTTTCAGGACTTAATTGTACACTCCCAAACGGAACTGTTGCGCCAGGATACGTATGTCCCATTTTGGCTGTACCAATCATTGGGTCAACGTATTGAATCAAGTTTTTTAAGTTGTCTGCTTTCTTTTGAGCATTTACTTCATTCGTAAAACGAAATAGCAAAACTGATAATCCAAAAAGAAGATGTTTTGTTTTTATAATATTCATTGGTGTGTATTTGATATTATTTGTAAAACTGAATCAATTTCAATTTCACGTTAGGAAATTACGACAAAAATGGAATTTAAAAAATATAAATGTTCGTAAACTGAAAAGCTTTTAGATATCTTTGATTTATAATTTATATACCACATGAAACGATTTATTTCATTCCTTTTCCTTTTACATTCAATCTTTGGTTTTTCGCAAAAAACAGAAAGTTCTATTTTAGATAAAGAACAAATAAAACAAAGAGAATTAGAGAATCTTTCTGACTTCCCTATTTACAGAGCTTATGAATATCAGGATAAAGGCGGAGTTTTTGAATTGGTTTTATGTGAAAATCAAACAAATAAAAAAGATACATTAAATACAAAAATCCAGGCGATTTGCGGTATGAACGATCACGGCGGTTTTCTTGAAAAATGGAGAATTAACGATTTACTTGAAGATTACGAGCCTAAAGAAACCAACATTTGGTTCTGGACAAAATATTGCAGCATCAAAGATATTGATGGCGATGGCTATATAGAACCTGTTATTGTATATGGAACAAGAAATGAAAATGATGAAATAAGACGGGTTAAAATTATTACCGTGTATAAAAACAAGAAATATGTAGTTCGTGCTGTAGAATGTGATCTTGATATTTGCAGAAGTTTTAAGAAAGACTCAAACTGGAATTCCTTACCTCAAAAAATAAAACTTTACGTTGATCAATTAGTTGTAAAACTGCGAAAAGAACAAGATTTATTATTGAAAGATGGGTAATGTTTTAAATGTCAATTTCAATGTCAATGTCAAAATTCAATAGCAATTTTTTCAAAACTGAAATTCAATATATCTGCTTGTTTGGTTAAACTGGATTAATCCCGAAGCGTCGGGACAGCCCTACAATATTGGTCGAGCCTATGGCTCTTTTTGCCGTTAGTATTTTTAAAGCTTTCGCTTTAAATTTTCTTTTACCTCGGCAAACCATTCTTCTTTTAGGATACTTAAAACAATCGAATCACGGCGCACTTCTCTATTTGCTGTTGGCATGTGGCTTCGCAAAACACCTTCGACTTTGCAGCCAATACTTTTCATTGCGGCAATACTTCTGTCGTTATTATTATCAGCACGGAATTCTACTCGCTCCATTCCAAGAGTTTCAAAAGCAAATTGCAATAATAAAAATTTGCAATGTTTGTTTAGTCCGGTTCCTCTAAAAGCAGATCCGTACCAAGTGTAACCTAATTGCACGGTTTTATATTCAAGCTGAATATCGTAAAAACGTGTTGAGCCTGCATATTTTTGAGATTTTTTATCGAAAACTATAAACGGAAATTCTTTTTTATCTTCTCTTGCTTTTATAGCCGATTGAATATAATTGATCAAATTGTCTTTTCCATCTGCACCAACTAAAGAGTATTTCCAGGTTTCTGGTTCGTTTATAGAAAATTCCAATAAATTATCGACATCTGATTCTTGCAATGGGCGCAATAAAACTAAATCGTCTTCTAAAATAATGTTGTCTGAGAAATTGAAATTTGATGTTGGATTCATAATTGAAATTCTTTGAAAAAAATTTTCTGATTAAGTACTGATTAGTAAAGATATTTGAAAAAATTCAAGATTAAAAAATTAATCTCATCTACTAATGAAATTTTAAATAGTTTACGGAATTAAATATAAGATTATTCTTTCTTTATTTGTATTATTGCAATCATTTAAAGTTTAAAATTTTTGAATATTTTA
This sequence comes from Flavobacterium sp. AC274, assembly GCF_979258275.1. NCBI lineage: Bacteria > Pseudomonadati > Bacteroidota > Flavobacteriia > Flavobacteriales > Flavobacteriaceae > Flavobacterium > Flavobacterium sp. AC274. The sequence goes on from NZ_OZ409852.1 coordinate 4,473,287, forward strand.
TTAGCCACAGAAATAGTATTAGAAAAGAGTTTTGGAGATACTTTTTGGTACGACTTATTAATTGCCTTATTTACAGGAGTATTATCTTGTTTAATATTTTATTTGGCACTTCGCATATTTAAACCCAATATAAAAACCTGCAGTATTCTTTGCAAAGAAATTGAAACTTTTGATGACAAAACTAAAACAAGATATTATTTTAAATTTATAAACAAAACGTATTCAGATATTGAAAATGTATCTATAAATTTATTACTTATCGAAGATTATATTCATGGAAGTGGTAAAAATTTTATTGGCAAAGAATTGAAACTTAAAAGATATGATTTCAAAAACATTCCTGGTAAGCGGAGAAAAAACAAGGAAATTCACAATAACTGCGTACAGATGTTAATTGATGAAGATTTAGAAAAACTTTGGGATGGAAGGAAAGAATATTTGGAATTACAAATTGATTGTACACATTCTAAAAGTGGAAGAAGACTTGTACATGTACAAAAGTATACAGATGTAAAGAACACGATCAAAAATGGGCGCTTTGATTCGGGCGAAAACTTTAACATTATATAAATGTAACCTACTATTTATATTTGTAAATTTATACTTTAAAACTTAAGATTATGAAAAACGATATTATTTGGAAATAGTTGAATATACAGTAAACTATTCCTTTTTGATTATAAAAACAAAGCCTCTAAATAGATTAGAGGCTTTTATTTTATATACTGAAATGATCAATAAAATTTCACTTTTAATGAAACAAAATTACTCACTCATTTCATCATAACGTTCCGGAACTTGCGGATCATACAACGGACATTTGAATTCTTCCATTAAACTGACTAATTTATTCATGGTTTTTCCTTCGGTTCCATAACAGTCAATTTTAATACTTTGTGGAGTTGAAATTACCTGAAAAGCACCCTTTCCTTTAGTATTTTGCCAGCTATTTTCATCGACTTTTTCCCATTCAGAAAATACAGAAGCGATTCGGTTAAAAATTACTTCTACAGGAAGTGTTTCTAATCCTTCAACTTCCTCTTTTTCAAGAAGTGCTTCGTAAACTTCGTGATGATTTAAATAAATCTCATCTAAATATCTCCAAAAAAGTAACTCGTACATAACTCTTGTGGTTTTTAGCCCCGATAGCAGTGGAAATCCTTTTGTTTTTTTCTTTAAAAAACAAAAGATTGTAACGGATAGCGGGATTAGCTCCTAAAAAAACTAATTATTAATAAAAAAGGTCCCGTTGAAACTCCAGTATAAAAAACCTTTGCAACTCAGAACCTCTGAACCTTTGTAACTTAAAAAAATTAATATTCGAATGTTCCGTATTCGCTTATAATTGTCAATTTCTTAGCATCTGCTGCTTCTACTCTACCCACGATTTGTGCATCGACATTGAATGATTTTGAAATCGCAATAATATCTTGTGCGATATTTTCGGGAACATAAATTTCCATACGGTGACCGCAATTAAAAACCTGATACATTTCTTTCCAGTCTGTTTTTGATTGTTCCTGAATTAGTTTAAACAATGGTGGAACCGGGAATAAATTATCTTTTATAATATGTAAATTCTGAACGAAATGTAGAATCTTAGTCTGCGCTCCACCGCTGCAATGCACCATTCCGTGAATATCGTTTGGTGTATATTTATCTAAAATTTTCTTGATAATTGGCGCGTAAGTTCTTGTTGGAGAAAGCACCAACTGACCTGCGTTTATTGGGCTGTTCTCGACTTCATCCGTTAGGTTTACCTGACCAGAATAAATCAATTCTTCCGGAACAAGAGCATCGAAACTTTCAGGGTATTTTTTAGCTAAATATTTTCCGAAAACATCATGGCGTGCAGAGGTTAAGCCGTTGCTTCCCATTCCTCCGTTATAACCTTTTTCATAAGTTGCCTGACCAAAAGACGCCAAACCAACAATTACGTCTCCCGCTTTAATGTTTGCATTATCAACAACATCGCTTCGTTTCATGCGTGCTGTTACCGTAGAATCTACAATAATAGTACGAACAACATCTCCAACATCGGCAGTTTCACCTCCTGTTGAATGAATGGTTACTCCGAAAGTTTTTAATTCGTTGATTAATTCTTCGGTTCCGTTAATGATTGCCGAAATAACTTCTGCAGGAATTAAGTTTTTATTTCTTCCGATTGTCGATGAAAGCAAGATATTATCTGTTGCCCCAACACATAATAAATCATCAATATTCATGATTAACGCATCTTGCGCGATTCCTTTCCAAACAGAAATATCTCCGGTTTCTTTCCAGTACATATACGCCAAAGACGATTTTGTACCGGCTCCGTCAGCGTGCATAATTAAGCAATGTTCTGAATCCTGGGTAAGATAATCAGGAACAATTTTGCAGAATGCCTGAGGAAATAATCCTTTGTCAATATTTTTTATGGCGTTGTGTACGTCTTCTTTTGATGCCGAAACACCTCTTTGTGCGTACCTTTTGCTAGAATCTGAACTCATGAAAATTAGTTTGTGTTGATGTGGTGCAAAGATAATCCCTTTTTTAATTCTTGGGTTTATTGAGATGTTTGATTGTAAAAAAAGTTTTTGCCACGAATTACACTAATTTTCACTAATTTTTTTCTTAAAAACAAAAATCATCCTTAGCGGATGATTTTGTTATGAATATTTCAAAAATATTTACCAAATCATCAGAATGAATTTGTGTAAATTTGTGTAATTCGTGGCAAAACTATTTTAAACTATTTAGTAAATAACAATTCTCTGTATTTAGTAAGTGTCCAGCTTTCGTCGTCTACTAATAATTCTAATTTATCACAGTGATTACGAATATCTTCAAAATAAGGTTTTACTTTATTGCAATACGCCTCTGCCATTTTTTGAGCATCGGTTAAGTGATTTGCAATTCTTCTTTCATTGGTCATTGCCAATACTTTAAAATTGATTCCTTCTATATGACCAGAGATTTCTTTAATTAAAACAATTTGCTCTTTTGCAATAGTTTCAAACTCTTTTCCGAAGATTTCTTTAAGTCCTTTTACGTTTTCAATCAACGTATTTTGATAACGAATTGCTGTCGGGATTACATGATTTCTGGCAATATCACCTAAAACTCTTCCTTCAATCTGGATTTTTTTAGTGTATTCTTCCAATTCGATTTCGTAACGCGCTTCTGCTTCAACATGATTCAAAATTCCTAATTCATCAAATAAATCTAGTGCTTGTTTAGAAATTTTAGCTTTAATCGCTTCCGGTGTCGTTTTAAAATTACTTAAACCTCTTTTAGCAGCTTCTTGTTCCCAGGCATCAGAATAACCGTCACCTTCAAAAAGAATCTTTTTCGATTGTTTGATGTATTCTCTTAAAACATTAAAAATTGCATCGTCTTTTTTCATGTCTTTCGACTCGATCAAAGTATCTACTTCTAATTTAAAATCTTTTAATTGTTTGGCTACAATCGCGTTTAAAGTTGTCATCGCATTGGAACAGTTCGCATTTGAACCAACGGCTCTGAACTCAAATTTATTTCCTGTAAAGGCAAAAGGCGAAGTTCTGTTTCTGTCTGTATTGTCTAAAAGTACATCCGGAATTTTTCCAACTACATTTAGTTTTAAATCTGTTTTTTCTTCCGGAGATAATTTTCCAGTTGTTACACTTTCTAATTCAGACAAAACTTTGGTTAACTGCGCTCCAATGAAAACCGAAATAATAGCCGGCGGCGCTTCATTTGCTCCTAACCTATGATCGTTACTTGCTGTTGCGATTGAAGCTCTTAATAAAGTTTCGTAATCGTTTACCGCTTTTATCGTATTAATAAAGAATGTCAAAAACTGTAAATTGCTCATTGGCGTTTTACTCGGACTTAATAAATTAACTCCCGTATCTGTGGCCAGCGACCAGTTGTTGTGTTTCCCTGATCCGTTTACTCCTTTAAATGGTTTTTCGTGAAATAACACTTTAAAATCATGACGTTCTGCCACTCTTTGCATCACATCCATTAATAAGGAGTTGTGATCTACGGCAAGATTCGTTTCTTCAAATATAGGTGCCAGCTCAAACTGATTTGGCGCTACTTCATTATGACGCGTTTTTACCGGAATTCCAAGCAACATACATTCTTGTTCTAAATCTCTCATGTACGTTAATGCACGAGTTGGAATAGATCCAAAATAATGATCATCAAGCTGTTGCCCTTTTGCAGATGTGTGTCCTAATAGAGTTCTTCCGGTCATCATTAAATCCGGACGTGAATTTGCCAACGCTTTATCAATCAAAAAATATTCCTGCTCCCAGCCTAAAGTTGCTGTAACTTTTTTAACGTTTTTATCAAAGTATCTACAAACTTCTGTTGCAGCTTCATCCATTGCAGATAACGCTCTTAGTAATGGAATTTTATTATCTAAAGCTTCACCTGTGTAAGCAATAAAAACTGTTGGAATACATAAAGTTGTTCCGTAAATAAATGCAGGAGAAGTTGGATCCCAAGCCGTATAACCTCTGGCTTCGAATGTATTTCTGATTCCGCCATTAGGAAAACTAGATGCATCCGGTTCTTGCTGAACCAATTGTGCTCCGCCAAATTTCTCTACAGGATCACTTCCGTCATACGAAGTTTCAAAAAAAGCATCGTGCTTTTCTGCAGTTGTTCCCGTAAGTGGCTGAAACCAGTGCGTATAATGTGTTACTCCTTTTGACAAAGCCCATTCTTTCATTCCCATGGCAATATAATCTGCCAGTTTTCTGTCAATTTTAGTTCCGTGCTGAATGGCATCTCTAACTCCTTTTAAAGCATCTGAAGTTAAAAATTGCTTCATTGCTTTCTCATTAAACACATTTGAACCAAAAATGTTAGATTTTCTATCAATTTCTTCAAAATGTACCGGCTTTCTTGTAGAAGCTTCTTTTAAAGCTTGGAAACGTAATGTTGACATGTATATAATTTTTAAAAATTCGTAATTATTTTTATTGAAAAAAGAAGGACAAAGATAAACAATAAAAAAGCCTGTTTGAAAGATAAATAGTAGATTTTTATACAAGGATTTTTCAATAGATAATCAATTTTATAAAGAATAATTAATCTGAATTGAAGAAATATAACAAATTAACTCAGTATTATTCATTAAATAAACATTTTTTCATAATTACATAACCTTTAAACTCAGGAAAAGCACGTTATTTTTACGAATTTATTTTTTTAAGGTGTTAAAAATTACTTTTTTCAAAATATACCCCTATCAAAATTGCGCTTCTCTAAAAAATTATAGTCCGCTCAACAAAATAGCCCCCTAATTTTTAGGACTAAAAAAATAAATCTATATTTGACCCAGCGAAAAAACAAAAAAAATAAATTTATATTATTATGGCTAAAATTAAGTTAGAGTACATTTGGTTAGATGGATATGAACCAACTCAAAATCTTAGAAGTAAAACTAAAGTTGAAGAACACGAAAATTTCAAAGGAACATTAGAAGAACTTGGAAACTGGTCATTTGATGGTTCATCAACAAAACAAGCCGAAGGAGGTTCTTCAGACTGTTTATTAGTTCCTGTTGCAATTTACCCTGATCCAACACGTATTAACGGATATTTAGTTATGTCTGAGGTTATGTACGCTGATGGAACTCCACACCCTTCTAACGGTAGAGCTACTATTGATGATGATAATGAAGATTTCTGGTTTGGTTTCGAACAAGAATATTTTATCATGGATACTAAAACTTTATTGCCATTAGGTTTCCCTGTTGGAGGATATCCTGCTCCACAAGGTATGTACTACTGCTCTGTAGGTGGAAAAAACACACACGGAAGAAAATTAGTAGAAGAACATGCTGATTTATGTATCGCTGCCGGAATTAACTTTGAAGGTATTAACCAAGAGGTTGCTTGCGGACAATGGGAATTCCAATTATTCGCTAAAGGCGCTAAAAAAGCCGGAGACGAAATTTGGGTTGCTCGTTACTTATTAGACCGTTTGACTGAAAAATATGGTTACTATATCGAATATCATCCAAAACCACTAGGAGATACTGACTGGAATGGTTCTGGAATGCATGCTAACTTCTCTAACGAAGTTTTAAGAACATGTGGAGACCAAGCTACTTACGAAAGAATTTGTGAGGCTTTCCGCCCTGTTACTGCTGAGCACATCGCGGTTTACGGAGCTTACAACGACCAACGTTTAACTGGTAAACATGAAACTGCATCTATCCACGATTTCTCTTACGGAGTTTCAGACAGAGGATGTTCTATCAGAATTCCTTTAATGACTGTTCAAAAAGGATGGAAAGGTTGGTTAGAAGACAGAAGACCAGCTTCAAACGGTGATCCATACAAAATCGCTGCAAGAATTATCAAAACTGTAAAATCAGCGTTGTAATTTTAAGCTTATATTATATAGAAAGTGCCATCTTAATTGATGGCACTTTTTTTTGACGTATTTTTATCCTTTTGGTTTTATAATAAGAGTCATTTTTTTTTCAGGAGCTAATCCCGCTATCCGTTTCAATCTTTTATGCCGAACCCCGGCATAAAAGGATTTCCACTTCTCCTATGTTTACGAAAGTTATTGGTTTGATGTTTTAAGTTGATAAATTTGACTTTTAAGTGAAAAGAAAATGAGAGCAGGTTCACTTCAAAATAGTCTTCGAGACATATTCGCCGATAGAAAGAGCCTCATTTTCCTTTATCTTTTAGAGTCTGAACAGAATGTAAGGAATCGGACAAGATTCGATATCCAGAATATCCAGCCAGGAGAAAAGACGAAGGAGGATTCATCACTTTATTTATCGGATTTAGGTTTATGAAAGAATTAAAACATGTATTAGGAGTTGATGTTGCCCAAAAAGAACTAGTCGTTACGCTAGGCAAAATGTATGAAGACTTTTCAATCAGTTTATATGCCTATAAGGTTTTTAGGAATTCCGAATCAGGAATCCTGTCCCTTATAAATTGGGTTCAAAAGCTATTGAAAGATGAAGCCTCTAAAGTTCATTATGTAATGGAAGCTACTGGTGTTTACCATCAAAAGTTTGCCTATTATTTAAATGATAATGGATTCAAAGTAAGTGTTGTTTTACCTAATAAAATAAGTAACTATATACGGACTTTAGAATTGAAAACTATAACTGACAAGACTTGCTCAGAGGCAATAGCAAGATTTGGTTTAGAGAGAAAATTAGAGTATTGGATAAAACCAAAAGATGCTTACAGGGAATTGCAGCAATTGACCAGAGAACGCGATCAGATTGTAAATGAAAGAGTTGTTGTGAAAAATCAACTGCATGCAGAGCAATCCGAAGCCATTCCAAATTTAAAAAGTATAGGAAGGCTACAATTAAGAATCAATTTTTTGAATGGCCAGGAAAAGGAAATCAAGTTAGATATTGCTGAAATTGTAAAAGCCAATGCCGAACTAATGGCTGAGATAGAGAGAATGACTTCCATTCCTGGAATTGGAGCCCTAACGGCTGTTATTATTTTAGCAGAAACCAATGGCTTTGAATTGATACGAAATAAAAAACAACTCGTTAGCTATGTAGGTTTAGATGTGAAAGAAAAACAATCAGGAACATCAATAAAGGGAAAGCCCAGAATATCAAAAAGAGGAAACAGAAGCATTAGAAAGGCAATGTATTTTCCAGCAATGTCAGCTGTTAAATGGGATGATCATTACAGAGAATCATATGCCAGATTGGTATCTAAACAAGGAATAAAAATGAAGGCTTTGGTATCGATTCAAAGAAAACTACTTGAAATGACCTATATACTATATAAAAATAAAACCACTTATGAGAAACAATACAAAAATAGCGTGCAAACACAAATGGCTTAACACGCTATGGAGTCTAGTTTTAAACTGACTTGATAGTAAAATTAAAAAAAATATAGATTAAATTTTGAAATCAACACAGAATCTATCGGGGCTAGGGCAATCGTTTTTCATAAGAATGTTTTTGCTGATTTTGTCATTGCGAGGAACGAGAAATTACACTAGCTGATCGACAAAGATTTACGAGCAATTAAACCCGACAGGTTTTAAAAACCTGTCGGGTTTAGCTTCACAAATCCATTGCGACATAAAACACCTAAATCTTAACTAAAATTGAAAGTTATTTTCTAATAATTAATTTTTAAGTTAAACATCAAAACTTATCTTTGTAAATCATTTAAAAATTATCTTATAATGGTTTGGATTTTATTTTTAGTAGGCGTTGTACTTATTCTTGCTTTAGATTTGGGAGTTTTCAATAAAAACCCTCATATTATTAGTACCAAAGAAGCAAGCAAATGGACCCTGATCTGGGTTACACTTTCATTTTTATTTTCCGGAGTAATCTACTGGCTTTATACTACAGATTATATTGCAAACCCTGACGGATTAAAACCTGCAGTTGCTTCTATGAAGTTTATTACAGGTTATTTAATTGAACTTTCTTTAAGTGTTGATAATATCTTTGTTATTGCTATTATTTTCGCTTCTTTCAAAATACCACAAAAATACCAGCACCGCGTTTTATTCTGGGGAATTATTGGTGCCGTAGTGTTCCGCGGATTAATGATTTTCTTCGGAGTTATGCTAATCAATAAATTTACGTGGACAACTTATTTATTTGGTGCCTTCTTATTATTTACAGCGATAAAAATGTTATTTTCTGGTGATGATGAAGATTTTCATCCAAAAGATTCTTTTATTTATAAAGCTTTAGGAAAAGTGATTCCGATTACTTCTGAATTTGATAAAGAGAGATTCTTCATTTTAACCGAAAAAGGAAAAAAAGCGGCTACTCCTCTATTCGTTGCTTTGATTGTAATTGAAGTCATGGATGTGCTTTTTGCCGTAGACAGTGTTCCGGCAATTCTGGCTATTACCTCAGATCCGTTTTTAGTATTTAGTTCGAATATTTTTGCTATTCTAGGTTTGCGTTCTATGTACTTTTTCCTGGCAAATATGTTGGCAAAATTCAGTTATTTAGAATACAGCTTAATCGCAATTTTAAGTTTCGTTGGATTAAAAATGTTGCTTCACGATTGGATTCACGTTCCGGAATGGGCTTCTTTAGGATTTATCGCGCTATCTCTTTTAGTTGGAATCTTGGTTTCTCTTAAATTTGGAGAAGAAAAAGAATTAACAGATTTAGATCAGGAATAATTTTTTGAGACATATATTCATAAAAAAAGGAAATCTTACGATTTCCTTTTTTCTTATTTACAAACTAATAATTAGTTGATTCTTTTAACATTACTGTCATCAATATTATACTTTTTAATTACAGTATTGTAATCTGAATAATCTGCTTTATTTATTGATTTTGAATTTGGCCCTCCTGTATTTACTCCATCATCTCCAGGAACAATAACAACTCTAAAAATTTTCGCTGTCGTAAAACTAGATGGTAACTGAGTCAAAGGAAAACTAGCGTCAATCAATATAGAAAACTGATCAAAAGAGAATTCATAATTGTATTGAGCAGTACCATTTGCAAAATAATAAAGTTGCGGTAATAGTGCCCAAGTGTCAATACCATTATTAGTATTTACTAATTCATAAACTAATAAATTATCACCTGAATATATCTTTGGACTTAAAGGAAACGTTTTTCCAAAATTATTGCCCGTATTAAAGTCCATTTGCACTTCAAAAACTTCTGCAACTGGTCCTTCTGGCCCTTGTGGTCCTTCTGGCCCTTGATCTCCTTCACAGCTTGAAAATGCAACTAATCCAACAACTGCGAAAAGTATAAATATCTTTTTCATAATTTTTATTTTTTATGGTTATATACATAAAGGTATTTCAAAAATCAAACCAAAAAAAATATTTACATCATTCTTTGTTAAAAATCTCCTTATTTTTTTGCAACCAACTGATTCTTAAGCAGAATTTTATTAAAAAATAATACGTGATATGGCAATGAATTTTCCCAGTAATCCCAAGTGTGTGCTCCTGGTCTTTCTGTGTAGTCATGCTCTACCTTATTATATACCAATCTTCGGTGTAATTCTTTATTGGGTTCTATTAAAAAATCATCAACACCGCAATCTATTATTAAAGGTAATTTGTTTGCTTTTATTTTATCGAGCATATTGATAACCGCATAACGCTCATACATTTCAGAACTATCACTTTTGTCTCCAAAAACGGGCTGCATTAATTTCACAACTTGTGCAGAAGAATCTCTGTTTAACATTACACTCATATCTACTGCTCCGCTCATACTTCCGGCAGCGCAAAATAAATCGGGATGTTTGGCAGATAAATACAAAGCACCGTGTCCGCCCATAGAAAGTCCGGTTATAACTCTTCCGTTTCTATTGCTAATTGTTCTGTATGTTTTATCTACTTTCTGAATCACTTCTTGTGTAATAAAAGTTTCAAACTGACTCCCTTTATTTACCGGACTATCTAAGTAAAAACTAAAAGTTTCTCCTTCGGGCATTACGATAATTATATTGTATTGATCTGATAAGCTTTGAACCAATTTTTTGTTTGGAGTGTTTTTTAACCAATCGCTAAAATGACCGTAAGCACCATGTAATAAATACATTACCGGAAAAGCAGTTTTACTTTTACTATAAGAATTTGGCAATACAATGGCAGCTTTATAGGTTTTACTCATTGCTGTACTGGCAATTTGCAATGTATCTACTTTTGCAGCATAACTCATAGAAGAAACACACAGGAATACAGCAAATACAAGGAATTTAAAGTTTTTCATATTGATATTTTTTTCTGATTAGGGATTGTAAATATACCTTTTTCCGAATAAAATATATGAAAAATCCGACTAGTTTATCAACAGGTTTGATTATCAACTTTAGTCTATGTTTTTTGCTACCACAGAGTAAAGATTAAAAATTGTTTGCCACGAATTGCACCAATTTTCACTAATTTAATTTCGTTGTCTTTATTTAAACACATAGAAACATAGATTCATAAAATACTGCAAAAGGCGTTTCACTTGCGTATAAACACATAACTATGTGTTATTACAAAGTGAAACGCCTTGTTTACTTATTTAGACAAAGAAAGAATCTATGTCTCTATGTATTTTAAAATTATTCACTATTTAGATGATTAGTGAAAATTGGTGCAATTCGTGGCAAACAAAAAAATTATTTAATAATAATCTTGTGCTCGTTACGGTATTGCGACGCACTTTTACCTGTATATTGTTTAAAAGATTTACTAAAGTGACTAAAATTATTAAATCCGCTTTCGTAGCAGACTTCGTTGATTGTTATTGGTTTTTCGGCCAGAAGTTTTGAGGCGTGAACCAAACGATATTCATTAACAAACTCCGTGAATGTTTTGTTTGATATTTTTTTAAAATATCGGCAAAACGAAGGCGTTGTCATACTTACCAAACTCGAAACTTCATCTATAGCAATAGATTCCTGAAAATGATCTTTTACGTAATTAAAAACCACATTAATTCGATCACTGTCCTGCGTATTTAATTCGATCGCAAAACCATCGGCATTTAATATTGTATATTCTTCTGATGAATCTAATTCGTCTAAAATACTCAGGAGTGTCAGCAAACGTTCAAACGGAAGCTGATCATCCATCATCTCAATTTTTTTACCTATTCTCTTTTTGGTTTCTCCACCAAAAGCGATTCCACCTTTAGACTGAGCCAAAATATTCTGAACCTTTTTCATTTCCGGCGCTGCAAAAAATCCACTACCCAAAAAATCAGGTTTAATATGAATCACGGTTTCATTTACATTTCCTGTTTGTTCATTTGTAAAACCACAATGAGGTAAATTAGAACCTATCAAAATCAAACTGCCATTTGTATAATAAGAAACATGGCTACCTATTTGTCTCTTTCCTGCGCCACCATTAATATAAACCAATTCAATTTCCGGGTGATAATGCCACAAATGAGACTTAACGTTCGTCTTTTCAGCATGTTTGGTATACGTAAAAGAACTTCCATACGAGTTGGATATCACTTCGAGAGCTGGGGCGATTGTCTTCATGATAAAAGTCTTTAAAAAATAATAGCAAATTTAACAAAAACACCTACAATAATTCATATTTTAACCTATAACGGTTTCGTAACTGAGGATATTGCATTAAAATGATCTAATTACAAAACTTAAAATTATCAGCTTTTAGCCCTTTTTTCCACTACCCATATTTTTATTGACTTTTTTTCAATATATCGTATTTAATTCTCTCTTTTAATACATATATACTATTATTGTAAGAATTTTACATGTTCTGTAAAAATGTTAATTTTTAAAAAACATTGAAAAATAATAACTGAATTAACTAAAACACCTAAAATAATTCAAATTTTAACCTATAACGGTTTCGTAAATGAGAATATAGCACATAAATTGGAAAATAGAGTTGTGATAAAAAACAGATAACTGAAGTAATTTTACATCACAGAAATGAACTAATAATTTAAAAGTAAAGACAATCATGAAAAAGATTATAAAATTAAGTTTAGTATGCGCAGTGCTTTTTTCAGGAATCAGTACTTATGCAATTGATGGAAATGAAGATTTTAACCTTCATGTATTGAAAAACGGAAAAGTAATTACATTTGGTTTAAACCAAACTCAAAAAGCTAGTTTAGCTATATACGATAAAGAAGGTACATTATTCTATTCTGAAAATGCTTCAGGTAAAGATGGAATTTTAAGAACTTTCAGTCTGCAAGATTTCCCTAACGGAACTTATTTCTTAGAAATTGAAGACAATGCAAAAAAAGTAAGATATGAAATTACTGTAAATGATAATGTTACTACTTTATCTCCAAAAGCAATTTCTTCAGTTTACAAGTCATCAGATAAAAATACAAGCGTAGCAGTACGCTAAAAGAGTTTATACTTTTACAGTATAAAAATGAGGTTAGATAGTTAGTAAAGTAAAAAACAATTTTTTGTTTTGAAACAGCTCTTTGTGGTTATTGAGCTGTTTTTTTTGTTTTATACTTTTTTTGCCACGAAGGCACTAAGACACAAAGTTTAATTATTAAGCTTTGCGTCCCGAGGCTTCGGGATGCGTAAATCTTTGCGCTCTTTGCGGTAAAATCTCAAATATATTTTTGTAAGAAATCACAATAAATTTACATTCCCATGATTTAAACAAAACATTAAAAAATAATAACCATATTAACAAAAACGATAAATATAATTCAAATTTTAACCTATAACGGTTTCGTAAATGAGAATATAGCATCGAAATTGGCAAATAGAGTTGTGATAAAATCTGTAATACTAAAGTAATTTTACATCATAGAATTAGAACTATTAATTTAAAAAACTAATACGATGAAAAATTTAAAATTAAGTTTAGTATGCGCAGTGCTTCTTTCAGGAATGAGTACTTATGCAATTGATGGAAATGCCGATTTTAACCTTCATGTGTTAAAAAATGGAAAATTAATAACGTTTGGTCTTAATCAGGTTCAAAAAGCAAACCTGGCAATTTATGATCAGGACGGAAATCAGTTCTATTCTGAAACTGCTTCAGGTAAAGAAGGAATCTTAAGAACTTTTAGTTTAGAGGATTTTCCTGATGGAGTTTATTTCCTTGAAGTTGAAGACAATGCAAAAAAAGTGAGATACGAAATTGTTGTAAACAATGCTATCGCTACTTTATCTTCAAAAGCAATTTCTACAGTATACAAATCATCAGATAAAAATACTAGCGTAGCAGTACGCTAAAAAACTTTTATACTCTACATACAGTATAAAAATGAGGTTAGATAGTTAGTAAAGTAAAAAACGTGATTGTTTTAAAACAGGTCTTTGTGGTTATTGACCTGTTTTTTTATGCTTTATATTTTGCCTCGAAGACACCAAGGCACAAAGCTTTTATTTATTCGGCTTTATGTAAATTCTTGCCTTTTATAAACCAGTTTTGATTATTTCCGGCATTTTATATTTGTAAGAAAAAATCAAAATACAATATATCTAATTTTAAACAAAATGTTATAAAATATTTATCATATTAACATAACCGATAAATATAATTTAAATTTTAACCTATAACGGTTTCGTAAATGAGAATATAGCATCGAAATTAGCCAATAGAGTTGTGAGAAAAAAGCAACTACATAAGTAATTTAGCATCAGAGAATTAAAGCTAATAAACTAAAAAAACTGATGTTATGAAAAATTTAAAATTAAGTTTAGTATGTGCAGTACTTTTTACAGGAATGAGTACTTATGCAATCGATGGGAATGCGGATTTTAATCTTCATGTATTAAAAGGAAATGGAAAGCTAATTACGTTTGCCCTTAACAGAGTACAAAAAGCAAAATTAGCAATTTATGATACAGACGGTACTCTTATTTATTCTGAAACCGCTTCTGGTAAAGATGGAATTTTGAGAACTTTTAGTTTAGAAGAATTTCCGGAAGGAACTTACTTCTTAGAAATTGAAGATAATGTAAAAAAAGTGAGACATGAAATTACAATAAATGACGGAACTTATGTTTTATCATCAAAAGCAGTTTCATCAGTTTATAAAGCAGGTTTTTCTGCCAAAAACACAAGCGTAGCAACACGCTAAAAAAGTTATACTATTTAGTATAAAATTGTGAAGTTAATTTGAAGATATTGTTTTAAAAACAGCTCATTGTGGATATTGAGCTGTTTTTTTTATGCCTAAATTTTACTAAAAAAACCGACTCCATTTTTTTTGAAAAATTATTCTTAATAAATGAAAACAAGCCTTGTAAGAGGCATAAAAAAAAGTTCAGGACAAAACATCCAGAACCCCAACAAATACGTACATAGTTCAAACAAAGCACAGAAAGAGTTTTAATTCAGCAACTTATGTCTTTAAAAAATAGATTTTTTTGCATAAAATTCAAATTGTATTTGTTAGTTTTACACATCCACGATTAATAATTAATTTAAAAAAACATGACAAAATTTACCAAAATGGGCCTAGTTGTTGCCGTATTTTTAACAACTATCTTTACTTATGCAATTGACGGAAAAGGAGATTATATCTTGTATATAAAAACCGGAAATGGAAAAGTAGTAAGCTTTACTTTAAATACCGTTGAAAAAGCAAATTTTTCAATTTTAAGCGAAAACAATACTTTGTTGTATGCAGGAGTTCCATCTTCTGATGAAGACAATTTAGAGGTTTCAAAAACTTTAAGTTTAGAGGCTTATCCAGCCGGAACTTATTATTTACAATTGAACGAAAATGGTAAAGTAGTAAAACACAAAATTACAGTTTCAACTAAAAAGGTAAAAACAGTTGTGCTAGATGAGTCAGTAAACGAAAGTCCTGCATTTCGTCGTTAATCGTTGTTTGCCTCAAACGTAAAGCATCAGCCGCGGCTGATGCTTTTTTATTTTTATGAATAATAGTTAAAAATATTATTTCCCTTTTAATAATTTTTCTAAATATTCGATTTTATCTTTTTCTGCCTGAAGCAAACGTTCGTAAAGGTTTTTATTTTCTTCAACCGTTTCCATTAATTTATCTAATGGATTAAAAGTACAATTATTATTATTTCCAAAATGGCTATTGTTTACAGCTTCATTAAAACTATTGAAATAATTAATCACTCCTTCTTCCGAAAAATTCTTAATGGCTTCAACTGTTACACCAAGTGCTTTTGCAACTTCAATCAATTTTTCTTCATCAATAGTTTCGCTATTTTCTATAGCCGAAATTGCTTGTTGGTTGGTTCCTAAAGCCTGTGCCAAAGCTTCCTGTTTCATATCTCGAAGTTCACGAATACGGCTTATTTTTCGCCCTATATGATTTGGTTTTGTTAGTGTGCTCATAATTCAAAGATAATAATTAAGTGTCATAACCGGCAAAATGTAAAAAACATATTTAGCGCTGTACAATACGGCAAAAAATGATTTGGTACCGTACAATCTATTGCTTTCTTCGCCGAGTCAAACAAAAGTACGATTTTTCTTTCTATAATATATTTTGAAAAGTGAAATTGTAAAAGATTAATCGATACAATTTAAAAACATACACGCCATGGAAAATGAAATTAAAAAACTAGAGAATCTAAAAATATTAACTGCCCGATATTGCAATACGCTAACGCCATCTCCTGACAAAAAAGGAACTTACACGGCTAAAATAAACATGCTAAATTATTATGAACTTGCAGCAACAATTACCGAAATTCTAAAGTTATGCATTATAGCATTAGATTATGATGCACATAAACCGGAAACTACAAAATATTCACCTATTAATGTCGGGCTAATTTTAGAAATGGTTTTAGAACTGTTTCCTACAGATGAATTTGAATTGATAACTGAAATTAATGAGATGCTTGGTGGGGAGTTTGAGTGAATGGAAAACCCTCTTTCAATTAAATATTGCTATTTTGCTGACGCGAGCGTCCCGCTCGTGTGCACAGTGATGTTAACGAGCGGGAACTTATTGAAAAAAATAAAAGAATTAAGTGCTAGTGGGAAAACACAGAGACAAATTAGAGATGAGTTAGGTATCTCATTAAGTGCAGTATCTAAATACTTCAACAAATAAAATGTTCATGTTCACGTTGTTCACGATTTTTATTAATGAACAAGGTGGACGGGAAAAATTAATAAAAACAAAGTTCTTATATACTTAATTAAATTATTTAAATAAGAAAT
Organism: Flavobacterium sp. AC274; assembly: GCF_979258275.1. Classification (NCBI taxonomy): domain Bacteria; kingdom Pseudomonadati; phylum Bacteroidota; class Flavobacteriia; order Flavobacteriales; family Flavobacteriaceae; genus Flavobacterium; species Flavobacterium sp. AC274. The sequence goes on from NZ_OZ409852.1 coordinate 4,489,889, forward strand.
TATTTTCTTTTCTTTTTTTGGGAGTATTATTATTTCCTCTATTTGGATTTGAATTTGCTTTCATTTTAGGGTTTTTACAAAAATCAATTTCATGTAGAGAGGGCTTTCTAAAAGACATACAGGTAAGACCGTTTAGATTTGTGATCGAAAAATCACCCTGAGATATAATATTCATACCGATTAAAACATCACTTCCCCCACTAAAACTAGTAGCGCAAGATACAGTTACATCTTTGATTGTTATACCGTCACTTAATGAAATATCTATAATATAAGTGCTCTGCCTAGTGGGACCATTAGCTGTGTAAGCCATACACATCCCTGTCGGAACAAGTCCCAAATTATCTACTATACGCTGTGTAATAACTGTACCAGATGCTCCAGTATCCCAAATAGCTTTATATTCATTTTTTGTAGTAGTATTTGGTACATTAATTTCAACAATAGAGGTAAGTTGATTTAATAAGCCAACATTTGACTTTACCGTTACAGCAGATATTGGCATATATTAGATTTTAGCAAAGACAACTTGTGAGTGAAAAATTTGCGAATGGCCTAAATCACCAGGTAAGCATTGTTGAATCAAAAATGTTCCTAACGTAAATTTTGATGTAGCAAAGTCATACGCTTCTTCTTTTGTATCGAATGCGTCCACAACCATTTCGTCTTTAATCACTAAATATTTATTCAAATACTTAATAAGTAAATCCTTCTGATTGGCTAAATAAAAATCAAATTCTTTGTCTAACATAATATATAAATATAGTCTTTTCTAAAAAGAGTGCAAATGTACATAATTAATTCTTATAAAGATACAACATTTTAAAGACATTGCAACATATTTTTTTACTTGATAAAATACAATAAATGAATTCTTTACAAATCAAAACTAATGAATTTTACAATACAACAGCTAATCAAAAGTTTCTTTTTCCAAATTATTTCCAATAAATTTATTTTAGGAGAATTTAAAATTTTCAATAACTTAAATTTAACCACTCAAACCCTTTATATATCATTGATTACAAATCTTCTTAATCTACACTTTTTTACATCATTAGTTACCATTACTTTACTGTGCGCAGTCTCCTGACTTCATACACGTTGCTATATTTCATTCCAAATTTATTTTTATTCTCTTTGTAGATTATTGGAGTGGGTACGAAGTCGGGAGACTTCGCACAGCGATCGTCAAATTTTACGAATGAAGACTTTGAAGAGCTGGGTTCTATTCTATCCATTAAATTTTTAATATTTAAGGTTTATCGATACTTTTAATATTAATAATCATCATTGCAATATAAAGCCCAATACCAAACAACTCATTGCAACATTTAACATATTCTACCAACTTAATTTTTTTAGCTATTCCTCCACCTTTACCAATGCCTAATTCAATTTCATTATTCTCAATATCCAAAGTTGAATTATTATGATGTGTCCCATTTCTTAACCAGGAATGATAGCTTATAAGTAAATAGGATAAATTACTATTGTTCTCAAAATTTTTTCCTCTATTTGCTTTGTCTGTTTCCAGATACTTTTTCAAATCAAAACCTTGTGAACTAAACTCATTAAACTTTCTTCCATCTCTTACATTATTTATCATGGTCGGAATAATAAACAAGTCGCCAATAATTTCATATAAATCTCCATATACTTTACTTATTTCATCCCAGTTAACATTTACTACGGATTCATTTTCAATATCTAAATTATATTTTAAATTGAAGATTGCCGACTGCAATTGATCACGACAACTCATGTAAGTGTGGCAGAGATTATATATTTTTTTAAAAACTGTTTTTCTTCTTTTATATAATTAATAATTTCTGCGTTATCAATTGCATAAAACTCTTCCTCAACTTTGATAAGATTATTCAACTGATAGCCTTTTAGATACAAGCTTGACCATTTATCAAAATTAAAGGAAAACTGTTTTAAATTGATTTTAAAAATTTGTTTTAGTTTTAATTCATCCTTAGTAGAAATAACTCTAAGTTGCTTTTCAATAAGATCCCAAGATCTAAAAAAGATTTATTACAAATTGCTCTTCTTTAAAATCATTAATATCAATTTTACTTTTATTAAGTTTTGCAAATAATTCCATTGTTTGAAAAACGTATGGATCATTTTCATTTTCTTTATTAGTGGCTATTTCAGGATGAAGATTTTGAACTGTAAGAGTACCATCATTAACTAAATTTTCATCATGTAAAAACTGAGCTCCATTAATAAAACCATCTTCATAATCTTTATATCCTAATTCAATTAACTTTGAACAATCTTTACAATTAAAACTTGCTTTTTGAGGGTAATTATTTCCGAGTCCATATCTCACTCTATATTTTTTTGAACAGTCATCACATTCGATTATAAGCCTTAAAGTACCCATCTAATAAATATTTAATTTGTAATCTTCTAAAACGTCAGCTAATATATATAAAGATTGTCCTTCAAAATTGAGAAAAACCATAAAGCACAACATTTTTAATACTTATAACAAAAAACCTCCCATTTCTGAGAGGTTTTCTAAAATCTACAAAACCGTAAAAATTACATATTCCTTCTATACTGCCCACCAACTTCAAACAAAGCCGAAGTAATCTGCCCCAACGAACAAACCTTTGTAGCTTCCATTAAATGGTCAAATAAGTTTTCGTTTTTAATGGCGGCTTCTTGCAGTTTATTTAAATGCTCATTTACTTTTGCTTCGTGAAACTGGTGTAAATTATCCAGCATTGTAATTTGGTATTGTTTTTCTTCTTCGGTGGCGCGAATTACTTCTGCCGGAATTACCGTTGGAGAACCTTTTGAACTCAAGAAAGTGTTTACACCCACAATTGGGAAATCACCGTTGTGTTTTAAGGTTTCGTAATACAAACTTTCTTCCTGAATTTTAGAACGTTGGTACATCGTTTCCATTGCACCCAAAACTCCGCCACGTTCTGTAATTCGGTCGAATTCCTGTAAAACGGCTGCTTCTACCAAATCTGTCAATTCTTCGATGATAAACGATCCCTGAATTGGGTTTTCGTTTTTCGCTAAACCTAATTCTTTATTAATAATCAACTGAATCGCCATAGCACGACGCACAGATTCCTCTGTTGGTGTTGTAATCGCTTCATCATACGCATTGGTGTGCAATGAATTACAGTTGTCATAAATCGCATACAAAGCCTGCAAAGTCGTTCTAATATCATTAAAATCAATTTCCTGTGCGTGTAACGAACGTCCAGAAGTCTGAATATGATATTTCAACATTTGCGCTCTTTCGTTGGCTCCGTATTTGTTTTTCATGGCTTTTGCCCAAATTTTACGTGCCACACGACCAATAACCGAATATTCAGGATCAACTCCGTTTGAGAAAAAGAATGATAAATTTGGTCCAAAATCGTTGATGCTCATGCCACGACTTAAGTAATATTCCACGTAAGTGAAACCATTTGAAAGCGTGAAAGCCAATTGTGTAATCGGGTTTGCTCCTGCCTCGGCAATATGATATCCTGAAATTGAAACGGAATAAAAATTACGAACGTTTTTAGTAATAAAATATTCCTGAACGTCGCCCATTAATCGCAACGCAAATTCAGTTGAGAAAATACAGGTATTTTGCGCCTGATCTTCTTTTAAAATATCAGCCTGAACGGTTCCACGAACTTGTGATAATGTTCTGGCTTTTATTTCATTATAAACTTCCAAAGGCAAAACCTGATCTCCGGTAACGCCCAAAAGCATTAATCCTAAACCGTTGTTTCCTTCCGGTAAATCACCTTGATATTTAGGACGTTCTAATCCGCTTTCTTTATATATTTTGTTGATTTTCGCTTCAACTTCTTTTTCTAAATCATTCTCCTTAATATAATACTCACATTGCTGATCGATTGCCGCGTTCATAAAAAAGCCCAACAACATTGGCGCTGGCCCGTTTATGGTCATACTTACAGAGGTTAACGCATGAACCAAATCAAAACCTGAATACAGTTTTTTAGCATCATCCAGACAACAAATCGAAACTCCGGCATTTCCAATTTTTCCGTAAATATCAGGACGAATATCCGGATCGTTTCCGTATAAAGTTACGCTGTCAAAAGCGGTTGAAAGTCGTTTTGCCGGCAATCCTGCGCTCACATAATGAAAACGTTTGTTGGTTCTTTCCGGTCCGCCTTCGCCCGCAAACATTCTCGACGGATCTTCGCCTTCTCGTTTAAACGGATATAATCCCGAAGCAAACGGGAATTCTCCGGGAACATTTTCCTGTAAATTCCAACGTAAAATATCGCCCCAGGCTTCGTATTTTGGCAAAGCTATTTTCGGAATCTGGATGTGCGATAAACTTTCGGTATGTGTCGCGATTTTGATTTCTTTATCACGAACTTTAAACGAGTAAACCGGATTTTTGTATTTGTTTACTTTCTCGTCCCAATTCAGGATAATTTCCAAATTGTACGGATCCAAATCCATTTTTACTTTATCGAACTGATTTAGTAAAAGGTTAAGGAAGATTCTATTTTCATCATGTGCTTCGGTTGCGCTTGGCAAAACTGTTGAATCGTCAATCCCAGCTTTTGTAATTTGTGGAATTTTTCCTGAAACAGATTCTATTGTTTTGAAGATTCCGTATAATTTCTGCGCTACTTTTTGCTGCGAAAGCGCACTTTCATCATAACTTCTGTTGTTCTCTGCAATTTCAGATAAATAACGCGTTCTGTGTGGCGGAATCACGAAGATTTTCTCGCTCATTTCTCGCGTGATTTCAAAAGTCGAAACTAGATTTGAATCTGTTTTTTCGACAATTTTATCCATAATCGCCTTGTAAAGCGTATTCATTCCAGGATCGTTAAACTGCGAAGCAATGGTTCCAAAAACCGGCATTTCGTCCGGATTTTTATCCCATAAATTATGATTGCGCTGGTATTGTTTCTTAACGTCACGAATCGCATCAAGTGCACCTCTTTTATCGAATTTATTCAAAGCTACTAAATCAGCAAAATCAAGCATATCGATTTTCTCTAATTGTGTTGCAGCTCCAAATTCCGGTGTCATTACATATAAGGATACATCAGAATGATCCATAATCTCGGTATCTGATTGCCCAATTCCTGAAGTTTCCAGAATAATCAAATCGTATTTTGCGGCTTTTAAAACCTGAATTGCTTCGGCAACATATTTAGACAATGCCAAATTTGACTGACGCGTTGCCAGTGAACGCATATAAACTCGTGGATTATTTATGGCATTCATACGGATTCTGTCTCCTAAAAGCGCACCTCCGGTTTTTCTTTTCGAAGGATCGACAGAAATTAATCCGATTGTTTTTTCCGGGAAATCAATTAAAAAGCGACGAACCAATTCGTCAACCAAAGATGATTTTCCGGCTCCACCCGTTCCGGTAATTCCCAAAACAGGAATTTTAGAATCGGCATTATTTTGGTGAATTTGATCAAAAACAGGTTTTGCAATTTCAGGGAAATTTTCTGCTGCCGAAATTAATCGCGCAATAGCCGTTGGGATTTTATTTTCGATGTGATCGATTTCTCCGTTTAGTTTATCTCCAATAGGATAATCAGAACGTTCTACCAAATCATTGATCATTCCTTGTAAACCCAAAGAACGGCCATCATCAGGAGAATAAATTCTTGTAATTCCATATTCATGTAATTCAGAAATTTCGCTTGGAAGGATTACTCCGCCCCCACCGCCAAAAATCTTGATGTGCCCCGCTCCTTTTTCATGAAGCAAGTCATACATATATTTAAAGTACTCATTGTGCCCACCTTGGTAGGATGTCATGGCAATAGCATTGGCGTCTTCCTGAATGGCGGTATTGACCACTTCTTCAACACTTCTGTCATGTCCCAGGTGAATTACCTCAACTCCGGTTGACTGAATAATGCGTCGCATGATATTAATCGCAGCATCATGTCCGTCAAAAAGAGATGCAGCAGTAACAATTCTTACTTTATTTTTAGGAATATATGGTATTTGTTGTTCCATTTTATGAATATGATAATTTTAAGGGAGCAATTTACAAAATATTTTAATATTTGTTTATACCTGAAGCTTTATGTTAATAAAAAAATCCATTCCTCATTTTCTTTTCATTTCATATTTCACACTTAACATTTCACACACAAAGGGTAACAATTTTTATATCTATCGTATTTATCTTATATAAGTCTTATAAAAATGTTAATAACATGGCAATCTTGAAAGATTTAAATTTAATATAACAAACTGTTTACCAGCATACTGAAGTAATTTAGCAATGTAAAAAATCCCCCAAATTTTTACCCAAAACTTTTACCGTCAAGTAATTAACGTAAAAATTTTAAACACAATGAAAACATTATATCCACTATCACTAATTATAGCTGCAAGTTTTTTTCTATCTTCTTTTAACAGAGCAGAAAAAGACATTAATTCTTCTAAAAACACCACAAATATTGCAGCTGTTTACAATTCAGATACTGATAATCTGGAGAAGCTATCAAAGGAATTCTTTAAAAGATATTCGGACTTAAAAAAGTATAAATCTGATATCATGTCTTTGTACAAAAAAAGAGCCTTGGGAACAATTTGGTTTGATGAAGATCAGATCAATGAATTTGGTTCTGTATTATACGAAAAAGCAAAAAAAACAAATGATTTGAATATTCCATATCAAAAAGAAATTGACGAGCTTTTTTCTTCATCTGAAACAAAACTATCTAAAATAGATGCTGATATGCTCTTAAGTTCTTTATATGTTATTTATACTCAAAAAAATAATTCAGATTCTAAGAAAAAAATATCCTATAATGATACGCTAAAAGATTTCCTTAACTATAGCACTATCGAACAGGCAACTGCTTCAACAACAGAAAATGTTAAGGTAGAATATGATCAATATTACAAATTACAAGACGTTCTTAAAAAATATAAAAAATTAGACCGATCAAACAAATGGAAACCTATTGTTCCGGAAGAAGTGCCTTATAAAGATTTGCGTCCCGATGCTGTTTCCAGCACTATAGCACAAGTGAGAACTCGTTTGTATTTATTAGGAGATTTAAAAAATGATTCTAAAAGTAATGTTTACGATCGTGAACTGATGGATGCCGTAATGAAATATAAAGTTCGCAACGGGTTTAAACCCAACTATATTTTAGCAGAAGAACATATTAAAGAAATGAATGTGCCGCTTTCTGATAAAATGGAAACGCTAAAACTTAACATGGAAAGATGTCGCGCTATTTCGGCTCAAATTGCCAGCAGCGATGAATATGTTTTGGTAAATATTCCTTCTTACGAATTAGTTTATGTTAAAAATGGAAAGATACAATTGACCTCGAATGTATTTGTTGGTGCGCCATTAACTAAAACAACCATTTTTAATGGTGAAATTGACAGAATTGTTTTTAGTCCATATTGGACGATTCCGCAAAGTATTGTGAACAATGAATTAAAAAGTAAAATGGCTGAAGATAAAAATTATCTGGCTGAAAAAAATATGGAAATAGTAAATGGTCAGGTAAGACAAAAACCAGGTCCGGACAACTCTTTAGGATTGGTAAAATTCATGTTTCCAAACCCGGATGATATCTATATGCATGATACACCATCTAAAACTTTGTTTGATTTTGAAAAAAGAACTTTCAGCCATGGTTGTATAAATGTACAAAAAGCAAAAGAATTAGCGGTTGCAATGCTTGCAGATTACCCGGAATGGACTCCTGCTAAAATTGATAAAGCTATGGATGGCCAAAAAGAAAACAGTTTTAAATTATCTAAAAAAGTGCCAATCTACATTAGTTATTTTACTTCATTGGTAAATGAAAATGGTGAAGTTGGTTTCTATCAGGATGTTTATGAAAGAGATAATGAATTGGACAAAATTTTGCATACTGAAGAAGCCGTTGGCATTAAATAATATTTATTAGTCAGCGTAGACTTAAATTTTAACTAAAGATAGCTTTTTGTTACACCTTTTAGAAATTGATTTTTTGGAAGGGTAACAAGAAGCTATTTTTGTTGTTTTTATTTTTAATTATTTATCGAATAAAAGATTGTCTTAAAACACAAATTTTAAAACTTTTATAGCTAATTGATCCTACCCATTAAAAAGATCTTTGCAGGTATTTTCTACAAAATATTTGAAAGTACTTTTAATTGGTTTAAAAATGAAAAAACACATATTAATTTTCAGCATTGCAGCTATTTTTTTATTTCCTGCAATAAATATACTTCACCTAAAACAACATCTGAAAAAAACATTCCACATCCTAAACCCCCAGAAACAAAAGCACCTCAACGTATATTGTTTATAGGAAACAGCCAAACAGAATATTTTGTAAGCGCTCCAATAATGTTTGAAGAATTTTGCAGAGCCAATAATCAACGAATGAATGTTGACCAATTAATTACAGTTGGCGTTTCATTACAAAAAGTTTATACTACAAACAAAACAGAAGCTAATCAAAAATTTTCTAATAAAGATAAAGATGGCAATTATTACGATTATGTAGTTGTTCAGGAGGCAACTGACATAGCCTTATCTGATATAGAAAATTATAAAGCGAATGTAAAAATGATTGTCGAAAAAATACATAAAAACAGTCCAGATGTCGCCGTGTATATTTATCAGGGAATTCCGCCTGTCTCTTATACTGATTCTGATTACCTGGAAAATCATGATAGGATGCGTAAAAATGCCATTTCAGTTATGGGCTTTATAAAAAACGCAGGATTATTAAGAGTTGGTGATGCAGTTAAAGATGCTTACGATGGTAAAAACGGTTATAAATATCTGGTTGACAACAAAGACAATCTGCGCTATGGAAAACATACGCTCCATCTTTTAAACGATGGTGGTTTTCTACAGTCAACTTTGCTTTATGCTACCATTTTTGATCAAAAACCAATCATTCCAAAAAAACTTCTGTTAATTACAGGAACTGGATATTTTGATTCAATGAGAAAACAAGAAGTTACTAAGGCAATTAGCAATCCCGAAGCCTTAAAAGAAATAGCCTTCAATAATCGTTAATTGCAATTTTTATTGAATTTTCAATAAAAAAAAGTTTGAAGGCTTACTAGTAACTATTTTTTTGCTCTTCTATATCTATATTTTTAATCAGCAACAACATCTTGTAATCTATTTACTACAAATGTATCCTTCAGAATAAAAAAAGCCTAACTTGTTAATTTCAAACCTCTTAGAGGATAATTAAATTCAAAAATCGACGGAAATTTGCATCATAATAATACCACTAAAATTAATTATCATGAAAACAGAAAATATCGAAGGATTATCACTTTTTGAAATAAATATGTTACTTCAACAAGGCGGAAGATTTGTAATGTTTCCAAACTTGATGACCAAAACTAAAAGTTCGACTATCTATTTTGTTCGTCCGGAAGAAAAAGTATTCAAGTACAGTTTAAGACATTTCCTGAAAAATTTAAAAAACGCCTGGCGTACGTTGCCCTTAAGACCCTTTTATGTTTCCAAATCTTTATTTTATTTAGCAATTGGCGGTAGAGTTTATACTCACAACATTTTAGCCGATTTAAAACAAATGAATCCTGTTTATAACCCTAATTTATATTGCTTACAATACGTATAAATTTTAATTTTAATTCAATATACACAAAAATCCTACTGGTAAATCCCATTGCTTTAATTAGTAATGGGATTTTTCTTTTTGTAAAATAATGAGGAGGAAAATGATCCGTTAAATCTAATAAATTTCCATACATTTATTTTTTATTACCCAGCAAAAAAAATTAAAGATTCTATGGAAGATTCAAATAGCGAACATATTAAAAAAGACTGGTTTACCCGAAACTGGAAATGGTTTGTACCAACAGGATGTTTAAGTATTTTAGTGCTTTTTGGCTTGTTTATAGCAGGGATTTTCTTTGGAGTAACCTCCATAATGAAAGATTCTGATGCTTACAAAGGTGCAATGACAGAAGCACAAAATAATAAATTAGTGATTGAAAAATTAGGGAATAAAATTGAATCAGACGGAATGGTTTCGGGCAGTATTAATGTAAGCAATAATACCGGAAACTGTGACATACAAATTCCCATAAAAGGATCTAAAGGAACAGGAACTTTATTTGTAGTTGCCACTAAAAGAGGAAAATGGAAATACAATGAATTGTCTGTTTATATTGAAAAAACCGAAGAAGAGATTAATTTATTACAGAAATAAATCCTTTTATAACCCCTAAAATTATTACAATTGAGATTATTTTGCCTTTTCTGTTTATTCCTTTTTCAAAACACTTTATTGTTCGCACAGTCTGATGCCAAATATCATGGTTTTACAGATCGAATTTTGCAATTTTCAAAACCAAACAAAGTTTTATATAATCATATTGATGCACAAGGAAATGGTTCTATCGAATACACAAATGCAAAAAAACAGATACTTCGCTTTCGTGTACTTAATCATAAACTACAAATATTACATGGCGGAATTGCCTATCAATTGTTTATTTATGAAAATAATGATTTACAAAAAATTGCAACTTTTGACAGCAATGGAAAACTAGCCGGTGAAAGAGAATCTCAAAATGAAGCAATAGTCCAATTTATTGTTGAGAAAAAACAAGAATATCTCAAAAAAAGAAAGTGTTAGACGATGCCGAGGGAAATATTGATATGAAAGATGACAGTAAGGAACAAATAATCAGAATAAAATTATTCGATTCCAATAATCGCCCGATAATAGATTTGCATTCTAAATATATTTCGAGCAAAGAATATTATAATTATTGCCATAGAATGTATTGGCCTTAGTAAAGGTTCTGAGGAACTAAGGTTCTAAGATGCTAAGATAATGCGTAAAATTTATCATTCAAACAACCTGAATAGTAAAAACTCAGAATCTTAATATCTCAGAATCTTAGAACCTTAAAAAAAACAAACAAAATCTTTCTGCTCCCGAAATAAAATTGTGGCTTTGTTTTTGAATAAGTAGTATTTTTGAAACTTAAAATAACCCCCATCTAATGAAAAAGATTTTATTATTGACTATTGTTACATTTTCTCTTGCTTCTTGTGCGCAAGTACAACAAACCCTAAACCAATTGCCACAATTGGCATCACAATTACCTAGCGGAAGTGTTGATATTGCTTCTGGATTAAAAGAAGCTTTAAATAAAGGAATTACTCAACAAGTAAGTAAATTAACCGCAGTTGATGGTTTTTATAAAAACGAAGCTGTAAAAATTTTAATGCCTGCCGAATTACAAAAAGTCGATGCAACTTTACGTAAAGTTGGTCTTAGTTCATTGGCAGATGAAGGAGTTAAAATGCTAAATCGTGCTGCCGAAGATGCTGTAAAAGAAGCAACACCAATATTTGTATCAGCCGTAAAAAATATGTCTTTTACAGATGCTAAAAATATTTTACTTGGAAATGACAGTGCTGCAACAACTTATTTACAAGGAAGTACAACAACAGCTTTATACGGAAAATTTAATCCGGTAATTAAAAGTTCATTTGAAAAAGTAGGTGCTGATGTAGTTTGGACAAAAATTATCAATAAGTACAACACAATTCCATTGGTAAAAAAAGTAAATCCTGATTTAACAGATTATACAACAACTCAGGCTTTGTCTGGTGTTTTTAAAATGATTGCTGTTGAAGAAAAAGATATCCGTAACAACATTAGTGCAAGAACAACGCCTTTATTGAAAAGCGTGTTTGCTATGCAGGACGGGAAATAATTTTTCCGAAGGTTCAAAGGCTCAGAGTTGCAAAGGTACAAAGCAACCTTTGTCACTTTGAACCTTTGCAACTTTGTCACTAATCAAAAACCAACCAAAAAAATGCAAAAAATTACCATTCTGATTCATTGCAAAGACCAAAAAGGTATTATTGCCGCAGTGACTACTTTTATTGCAAAAGTAGAAGGAAATATTACCTACATTGACCAGCATGTTGATGTAGAACAAAATGTATTTTTTATGCGATTAGAGTGTGAATTGACAAATCACCACATTACTATTGAAGGCTTAAAAGAAGATTTTAATCAAACTATTGCAACAGATTTTAACATGTCATGGGATTTGTACAATCAGGAACAAAAACCAAAAATGGCTTTGTTTGTTTCTAAGTATGATCATTGCCTTTTTGATATTTTAGGCCGTTACAGCGCAGGAGAATTAAATGTCGAAATTCCGGTAATTATAAGTAACCATAATGATTTACGATCGATAGCAGAGCGTTTTGATATTCCGTTTCATTGTGTTCCTTTTACAAAAGATAATAAAGAAGAAGGCGAAGCCAAACAAATAGAACTGCTGAAAAAATATCAGATTAATTTTATTGTACTGGCACGTTATATGCAAATTATAACGCCAAATTTGATCGCACTTTACGAGAATAAAATTATTAATATCCATCATTCGTTTTTACCTGCATTTCCAGGCGCAAAACCTTATCATTCCGCTTTTAAGCGTGGTGTAAAAATTATTGGTGCAACAAGTCATTATGTTACGGCAGAATTAGATGAAGGTCCAATTATTGAGCAGGATATTGCGAGGGTTTCTCACATACATTCTGTTGATGATTTTATCATGAAAGGACGTGATTTGGAACGTATTGTTTTGGCAAGAGCCATAAAACTACATGCCGAACGTAAAACAATGGTTTATAGTAATAAGACTGTTGTTTTTTCTTAGGAACTAAGGTTCTGAGATACTAAGTTTTTTTACCGCAAAGAGCGCAAAGATTTACGCTAAGTTCGCTAAGCTTTCTTTAATTCTTTGAACTTAAAAATAATATTGAGTAAAGTTCGCAAAGCTTTGTCAACATCAAACTCTGAGCCTTTGCTTCTTTTAAAATAGCAAACCCGACAGGTTTTAAAAATCTGTCGGGTTTTATTTATAATAATATAATCTCGTTTTTTGTTATTTCGATTAAAGAAAACATATAACGTAATGTGCACCTTTAACAGGGATTAAAATCCCCGGCTACAATATAAATCGTTCCTCCGGAACTTTTTAGACATGTCGGGTACTTTGAGACAAAGTAAAAAACTTTGAACCTTTGCCACTCTGAACCTTTGAACCTTTTTCCTAAACTCTTGGATCGGCAAAACTATGTACTTGTTCCATTGTTAATCCCAACGCATTTGCCACACCTTCTCCATAAGCCGGATCTGCTTTATAACAATTTCTGATGTGACGAATCTGAATAAATAATTGTGCTCCTCCTACTTGCGCTGCAGTATTTTTGAATAACAATTGTTTTTTCTCGTCTGTCAGTAAACGGAATAATAAGCCTGGCTGAGTAAAATAATCTGCATCATCTTCTCTAAAATTATGCGCATACGCATCACCATGCAGTGCTAATGGCGGCTCTTTAAATTCTGGCTGTTCCTGCCACTCGCCAAAACTGTTTGGTTCATAATGTTTGCGGCTTCCAAAATTACCATCTACGCGCATAGCTCCGTCTCTGTGAAAACTATTATAAGGGCATCTGGAAGAGTTTACCGGAATTTGATAATTATTTACACCCAAACGATAACGATGGGCATCTCCGTATGAAAACAAACGCGCCTGAAGCATTTTATCCGGAGAAAAACTTATTCCCGGAACAATGTGGGCGGGATTAAAAGCGGCTTGTTCTACTTCTGCAAAATAATTTTCGGGATTTTTATTAAGTTCGAATTCTCCAACAGGGATAAGTGGAAAATCTCCTTTTAACCAAACTTTTGTCAAATCAAAAGGATGAAAACGATAAGTAGCAGCTTGCTCTTCGCTCATTATCTGAACAAACATTTTCCACTTCGGAAAATTTCCTTCTTCGATAGCATCGTATAAATCTCTTTGGTGGCTCTCTCTGTCACCGCCTACTAACAAGGCAGCTTCTTCATCAGATAAATTTTCAATTCCTTGTTGCGACACAAAATGGAATTTTACGTAATGTCTTTCATTTTGAGCATTTAAAAAACTAAATGTATGACTTCCAAATCCGTGCATTTCACGATACGATCTCGGGATTCCTCTGTCGCTCATTACAATTGTAATCTGATGCAGGGCTTCGGGCAATAATGTCCAAAAATCCCAATTGTTATCAGCACTTCTTAAGTTGGTTCTTGGATCACGTTTTACGGCATGATTTAAGTCTGGAAATTTCATCGGATCACGAAAAAAGAAAACCGGAGTATTATTTCCTACCAAATCCCAATTTCCTTCATTTGTATAAAATTTCATTGCAAAACCGCGAATATCTCTTTCAGCATCAGCAGCGCCTCTTTCTCCTGCAACAGTTGAAAACCGAACAAACATATCTGTTTTTTTTCCAATTTCCGAAAATATGTCGGCTCTTGTATATTTTGTAATGTCGTGAGTTACAGTAAAAGTTCCGTAAGCACCTGAACCTTTTGCATGCATTCTGCGTTCCGGAATTACTTCACGATCAAAATGCGCCATTTTTTCTAAAAACCAAAAATCTTGTAATAAAACAGGTCCGCGAGGACCAGCAGTCTGAATGTTTTGATTGTCCGGAACAGGGGTTCCTGTTGCAGTTGTTAATTTTTTGTTTGTTTCCATGTTGCTGACATTTAATATTTTATCAAATATACAAACTAATCTTACGATTTATATAAGTAAAAATTGATTGTCGCTATATTTTAATAACCAAAAATTATTTATAGTTACAGAATCCTCAAAACAGAGATCTTAAAAAATCTTAACTTATGTCCAACAAAGTAATAACAAAACCTTAACAGCAGAACATTCATATATGTCTGATCTTTGTAATGTAATAAACTGGTTATTTATTATTTTGGTTTTGGTTAGTTAAATGATGCCGGCGTCTTCGAGATGCCGGCATTCTTTATTTATATAAGTTTTGTTTTTTAGTTTCAGGTTTCAGGTTTCAAGTTACCATGCTTTGAACATAAATTTTACCACAGAGATCCACAAAGTTTTTTCACAGAGATTCGCAAAGTTTTTTTTAATTACTCCGTGTAACTTTGTGAAAACCTTTGTGAAACTCTGTGGTAGAAATTGCAATTAAATCAGCACAATCCAAAAACCAGAAACTTTTTTCCTCTTCTTCAATTTGGATACAACTACAAGGGATTTGGCTACTTTATAACTTTATAGTTGATGGATCTTTGTGTTATTAAATTAAAACACAAAAATCAAACAAGTTATGAGCACAATACAAAAATTTAAATTAGGAAATCAAGGGCTTGTTGTTCCTAATATTGGTTTGGGATGTATGGGAATGACCCAAATTGCAGGAATGGATATTTATGGCAAAGCCGATGAAAAAGAAGCTATTGCAACAATTCACAGATCACTTGAGTTGGGTGGAAATTTTCTGGACACAGCCGATTTATATGGTCCGTTATTGAATGAAAGATTAGTAGCAAAAGCTATAAAAGGCAATCGTAACGCTTATGTTATTGCTACAAAATTTGGCTATGAAATTGATGATAACGAACAACTTACGTGGCAGTTTAACGGCAAGAAAGAATATGTGAAAAAAGCGGTAGAACGTTCTCTAAAAAACCTGGGAACTGATTATATCGATTTGTACTATTTACACAGACTTGACCCAAATACCCCAATTGAAGAAACTGTGCAGGCAATGGCTGATTTGGTAAAAGAAGGAAAAGTGGGTTATATCGGATTATCTGAAGTTTCATCTGAAACGATACGCAAAGCACACAAAATTCATCCTTTGACTGCAGTACAAACAGAATATTCTTTATTTGAAAGAAGCGCTGAAGAAGCTGGTATTTTAGATACCCTAAACGAATTAGAAATTGGTTTTGTTGCCTATTCTCCACTCGGAAGAGGTTTTATTTCGGGAGACATAAAAAGTCCGGATGATTTTGATGATACTGATTTCAGAAAAGCAATTCCGCGCTTTCAGGGAGAACAATTTTATAAAAATATAGAATTGGTAAATGAAATTCAGAAAATGGCAAACGAAAAACAAATCACCGCTTCTCAATTGGCACTTTCATGGATTGCATCAAAAAATATTTTAGCCATTCCGGGAACGAAAAGAGTAAAATATGTAGAGCAAAATATCGCTGCTGCACAAATGGTTCTTTCTGCAGACGAAATGAATCGATTAGAATCGATTATTCCGCTTGGTACACAAACCGGTGCCAGATATGATGCTGCTAATATGGCTGGAATTGATCAATAATTTGCTTAAATAAATCACTCAGGAAAAGTTATCTTTACGGTAGCTTTTCCTCTTTTATATTGTTTTAAATATAATTGTTTTAAATATTTCGCTATGAAAAAAGAAGTTCATATTCCTCATACAATTCAATCCATCTCAGAATTACATTCTTTACTCAAAATTCCAAAACCGGAACATCCTTTAGTGAGTTTTGTCGATTTAAGTAAAATAACCTGCCATTTTGATGACAATCTAAAAAGTGTAGTTTATTCTTTTTATACCGTTTGCATCAAAAAAGGTTTTACGGGAAAAATGAAATACGGACAAAATACCTATGACTTTGATGAAGGTGTAATGACTTTTATGTCACCGGGACAAGTAATTTCTACAGAAGTTAGCGTTGATACGGCAGTTTATGGCGCAATGTTGGTAATTCATCCAGATTTTATTCAAAACTATGCTTTGGCTAAAAACATAAAAGATTATGGCTATTTTTCATATGCCGTTAGCGAAGCTTTGCATCTTTCTGACAAAGAACAAATTATGATTACCGGTATCATGAAAAATATCGAACAGGAATATTGTTCTTCCATCGATGCTTTTAGTCAGGACGTAATGGTTTCACATATCGAACTGCTGCTTAATTATTGCAACCGTTTTTATAATAGACAATTCATTACCCGAAAAAATGTCAATAACACTCTTTTAAGCAAACTAGAAACTTTGTTATCTGATTATTTTGAAGGAGATAAAGTTCAAAAATTCGGATTGCCTACAGTGGCTTATCTTTCAGATGAACTGAATGTTTCTCCAAATTATTTAAGTGATATGCTGCGTTCCTTAACGGGACAAAGCACACAGCATCATATTCACAATAAAATTATCGAAAAAGCAAAAGAATTACTAACAACAACTTCGTTAAGTGTGAGCGAAACAGCTTTTCAATTGGGATTTGAATATCCGCAGTCATTTAATAAATTGTTTAAAAGCAAAACCAATGTATCGCCTTTAGAGTTTAGAAGTTCGTTTAATTAATTTTTAAATAAAAACGGGATATTTTACTTTGAACATAATTTTACCGCAAAGTTCGCAAAGATTTTTCGCAAAGATTCGCAAAGGTTTATTTTATAATATAAGTGGGCAAAGTTCACAAAGCTAAATCAAACATATAGCTTTGCGAACTTTGTCTTTTATAAAAGCTTTATAGTAAAAAAGCTTTGCGAACTTTGCGGTAAAATTATGTTCAAAGTTTGGCAACTTGGAATTTGGAATTTAAAAATTGAAATTTAGTTTTTCAATCTTTCGTGGAGGATTTTAAAATACGGAAACGCTTTTAACAATCGGCTGCCATGCCAGGAGAACATTTCACCGTCAACGAAAATAGTTTTTGCGTGATGTGTAAAACGTCCTATTTCAAAAGCATCTTCTTCTTTAAAAGGATAAGGCTCTGAGGAAAGAAAAACCAAATCAGGATCGCCTTCCAATCTCATTTTTTTGAGTTCTATTTCAGGATAACGACCTTTGTCTTCGTATATATTCTGAAAATGATTCAGTTTTAATAATTCATTGATGTAGGTGTCATTTCCGGCAACCATATAAGGATCTTTCCAAATAAAATAAGCGGCTTTTTGCACCGGAATATCCTGAATGTATTTTTTGAAATCGCTTAAAGCAAAAGCCAGTTTGTCGTTCCACTTTTGCGCTTCGGTTCTGCAATTAAAAAGCTGCCCGAAGTCAGAAATCATCTGAAAATTATCTTCAACAGAAATAATATTCGTCACCCAAACCGGACAAATTGCACTTAATTGCTCGACAATTTCAAGCGTGTTTTCTTCTTTATTGCAGATGATAATATCGGGCTGCAATAGTTTTATTTTTTCGAAATGAATCTTTTTGGTTCCGCCAACAACTTTTTTGGTTGATTTAAAATGATAGGGATGTACGCAAAACTTAGTTATTCCGATGATTTTTTCTTCTAAACCTAAATCAAACAACAACTCGGTTTGAGATGGCACTAACGAAATGATTCGTTTTGGCGTTTTCTCAAAAGAATGTAATGTGCCTAGTTGATCTTTGAGTTGTTTCATGTTTGCTTTGTTTCAGGTTTCAAGTTATTGGATTGTGTGTTTTTTTTACCACAGAGTTACACAAAGTTTTTTCACGGAGATTCGCAAAGTTTTTTAAGATTAGATTTTAAAAATCACAAAGCTTTTTAAAACTGTTTAAATTATCTTAGTGCAACTCTGTAGTAGGACTATTCTCAAAGTAAAGCAATGAAACTTTAAACCTGAAACTTCGAATTAATTATCTCTTCCATTTCTTTTTGAACTGTAAGCGCTTCTTCCCTTGCCTTTTCTGCAAAATCTGTTCCTTTTGAAGCGTAGATAATTGCTCTTGCTGAATTGACTAATAAACCAACTTTATCATTCATTCCGTATTTGCAAACTTCAGATAAACTTCCGCCCTGCGCGCCGATTCCCGGAACTAATAAAAAGCTATCCGGAACAATTTTCCTTATATCGGCAAAATATTCTGCTTTTGTAGCGCCCACAACGTACATTAAATTATGGCTGTTTTTCCATGTTTTAGACGTTTCTAAAACTTGTTTATATAATTCTTTTCCGTTTACATTTAAAGTCTGAAAATCAAAAGCGCCTTCGTTTGATGTTAAGGCCAACATTATAGTATGTTTGTTTTCGAATGCCAGAAAAGGTTCAACTGAATCTTTTCCCATATAGGGCGCAACGGTTACACTATCAAAATTTAAATCTTCAAAAAAAGCTTTTGCATACATACTTGAAGTGTTTCCGATATCACCTCGTTTTGCATCGGCAATGGTGAAGATTTCCGGAAAATTCTCGTTGATGTAATTGATTGTTTTTTGTAATGAAATCCATCCTTTTATTCCATAGGCTTCAAAAAAAGCTGTATTTGGTTTGTATCCCACCGCTAAATCGTGTGTAGCATCAATTATTGCTTTATTAAATTCGAAAATAGGATCTTCGGTTTCTAATAAATGAGGTGGAATTTTGGTTAAATCAGGATCTAATCCAACGCATAAAAATGATTTTTTTTGAAGAATTTGTTCGTGTAGTTGTTGTGTTGTCATTCTTGTTTTTTTAGTTCTTCTAATTTCAAAGAAATGGCTCTTTTTAGAAAGTATGCAAAAATAAAAAAAGCCACTCAATTAAGAATGGCTTTTTGGTATTATATTCAGTTTGGTTTACAAATTACCTAAGTAAACAATTTCTGTTCTTCTGTTTTCTGCTCTTCCAGAAGCGGTTTTGTTTGATTTAACCGGTTTTGTAGATCCAAATCCCTGAGAAGTTAGATTGGCAGGGTTAACACCTTTTTCTATTAAAAGATCCATTACTGCTTTTGCTCTGGCTTCAGATAATTTTTGGTTTGCTTTTGCATTTCCAACATTATCTGTATGACCGTTAATGGCAAATTTAGCATTTGGATAATTTTTCAATATCTCTTTTATAGCATCTAATCTTCCAGAAGTTACACCTTTTTTAGCGTCATTTAAAGTCGCTTTTCCAGTTACGAAGAAGATAGATTTTGCTTCTACTTTTAATTGCTCTAATGTCGCTTTGGTTACTTTAGGACAACCTTTATTTTCTGCAGGACCTGCAATTAAAGGACAATCATCTTCTTTATCAGAAACTCCGTCTTTATCAGCATCAAGATCCGGACAACCTTTATTTTCAACTAAACCTGCAACATCCGGACAAGCATCGTCTTTATCTAAAACGCTGTCTCCATCTGTATCCGGCCAAGGACATCCTTTGTTTTCTACCGGACCGGCAACTGCTGGGCAAGCATCAACATTGTCTAATAAAGTATCTCCATCTGTATCTTTCCAAGGACAACCTTTGTTTTCTTTTGGACCTGCAACAGCTGCACAAGCATCGTCTTTATCAAAAACTCCATCTGCATCAGTATCTGGCCATGGGCAGCCATTATTTTCTGCAGGACCTGCTACTTTTCTACAAGAATCCTCTTTGTCAATTACACCATCTTCATCAGTGTCTTTAAATTTCTTTTCGTAAACCGGAATTTTCAATCCAAGGTAAAAATCAGCTGCTTTAGATTCTTTCGAAACTAAATTACTAAGAATCGATCCCGAACCTACGAAGAAAGTTCCAACACGTAATCCTGAACCAACTTGTGTTCCGCTGTATTCCATCCAGGTAACTGGCAAATAAAAGCTAAACCATCTGCTTTCGTAACGAGGTGACAAACTCACTCTGTTTGCAATACCATTTCCGTTTAGTTTACCTGAAGATACCATATTAATATCTCCATTAAGATTCAGGTAAAACTTATTGTGAATATTCCAGTCAACATCAGGATGAAGTGCTGTTGGCAAGTTTGTTTTTAATCCTTTTGAAGTTGAAACTTTTGTATAATGTTCATTCAAAAAGTCGTAAAAATCATCTGCATTATCAATCATTTCCTGAGTGATAGAGCCATTTACGTTGTAAGTATCCTGTTTAGCATCTTTGTAATTGATAGATCCAATATCTGTTACAGACAATCCAAAACGTACTTTGTATTTATTTAAATCCCTGAAATTATTATCAGCAGGTTTTGCTTTACTTAGATCATATTTATCATAATCCGGTCTCCATTCGTACACAAGTCCGAAATCAAAACCAAAACCTCTTGAATTAGCATCAAACTCATAATCCTTGTTGGTTTCCCAATCCTGGCTTGTACCAATAGTAAGCTGCCCTTGAGAATTTAAGGTTCCTTTCTCAGGATTAGTGGTGTTTTCAACATAGGAAAGATTGATATTATTTCCCTGAATATATCCGTTTGTTCCACCCTGAAGGTATTTTGCCGTAATACCTCCTTTTAAAAAGTGCTGGTCTTTTTGATATAAAACTGCTGCGTATGAAATACCCAATTCTCCCCATGAATTGGAAGATCCATTGGCATTTCCGGCATTAAAATTAAAATCGCTTGCTTTATCCAGACCTTCTTTAACCTGATCAACAAGATTTCCGTTAATGTTTCTCAAATTGCTTACAGATCTTGCTCTTGTAAAAACCGCGATAGTATGTTTTGGCGCAATGTTAAACATAAACGAAGGTCCCATAATATCAAAATTAATTACAGCATTGTTTGCATTTGATGGACTTATTTTAGACTGAGTATCAAAATCATATCCGTCTTTATAAACATCAGAAAGTTTAACTCCGTATAAATCATTTTGCACAGACCCGCTTATAGAAAACAAGTTAATATCTGTTTTAAAACGAGAATCGGCTATAGAAGCCGGATTGAAAAGAACGCTTTGAACTCCGGCGTAGTTGTCCTGAAAATACCCTATGTAGGATTGGGCATTAACGGTTAAAGTGCATGTAAAAAGAAATAAAATAAGTAGTGTTTTTTTCATTTAGAATTTGGTTTAAAATTTAGTTGGCGGCAAAACTACAATAATAGATTTGTTATTATGTTATGCTAACATTGAATTCATGTAACATCTTTAATAAATTATGTAAATAAAAAACTTAGTGTGTTTTTTAATTTTGGCCTAAACCTAAAATAAAAGGATTATGAGCCCAAATATTGGAATTACGCCAAAAAGTTTAAAGAAAAGCACAAGTATATTAGCCACGATTTTATCTAACGAAATGACCTTATATGTAAAAACCAGAAAGTTTCACTGGAATATTTCAGGAAACAGTTTTATGGAATTGCATAAATTATTTGAGGACCAATACCGCGTTTTAGAAAACAACATTGATGAGGTTGCTGAACGCATTAGTCAACTTGGAGAAAAAACTATTGGAACGATGAAGGAATTTATTGAAAACTCTACTTTAAAAGAGTCTCCAAAAGAATACGCTTCGCAAAAAAACATGCTGGAAGAACTTTTAGAAAACCACGAACAATTAGTTACAGAATTTAGAGACTATATTCCGGTTTTTGAGAATGACAATAATGATATAGGATCTGCTGATTTTATTACAGGTTTATTACAACAACACGAAAAAATGGCCTGGATTTTACGTCGTTATCAGGTTTAAAGCTTAAAAATGTGAATTATGCAACAATCCCAAAAATGGATATAACACATCGTTATGGATTAATTTGCAACTTTACAATACTATAAATTACTAAATAAAACTATCATGAATACGACAGAGATAAAAGGAAACTGGAATGAGTTAAAAGGGAAATTAAAACAAAAATACGCTGATCTGACAGATGATGATTTGATGTATGCTGAAGGTAAAGAAGACGAAATGTACGGAAAACTTCAGCAAAAATTAGGTAAAACTAAAGAAGAATTTCATCAAATGTTATCGGATTTGTAATCCTTTTTGACCCAATCAAGATACCGTCTAATTTTTTAAACTTAGACGGTATTTTTTTGATTAGCTCAGTGAACGAATTGACAAATAAATTTCACTTAAATCTGTAATCTCAACAAAAAGTCCAAAAAATTTAACTATCTTTAACCCTATTTCGATCCTATGAAACTATTTATAAAGTTTGACATCAACACAATTTGTTCTCTATTTTTAAAGCAAAAATTAGAAGAACAAAACATGAATTTTACCACATTAGGTTTTGGCGAAATTGAACTAGATGAAAATCTGAGTGTTGAAGCGCTGGAAACTTTAAAAAATGATTTAAGCCCATTTGGTTTTGAAGTTGTCGAAAACCAAAAAAGCGTTTTGGTTCAAAAAATTAAAGACGCTATTATTGAGCTTGTTTACATGGATGACAATAATAATTTTAAAAGTTCTGTATTTTTGGCAGAGAAATTAAATCATAGTTACGGTTATTTATCTAATGTATTTTCGGAAGTAACTTATTCTTCTATCGAAAATTTTATTATTTTGCAAAAGATAGAAAGAGCCAAACAATTGATGCTAGTCAATGAAATGAGTTTAACCGAAATTGCTTTTTTACTTAATTATTCGAGTGTTGCACATTTAAGTACCCAGTTTAAAAACACAACAGGAATAACTCCTTCGGCTTTCCAGAGAATTATTAAAAAAAGAAGAGAGAATTTAAAATAAAATACACAACCAATAAACCCACTAATTCGATGCAAAAAAACGCATTACACATTTTACTCGCTGATGACGATGAAGACGACCGCCTTTTCTTTAAAGATGCCTTTGAAGAAGTAAGAGTGCAAACCAAAGTAACCTTTGTTCATGATGGTCTTCAATTAATGGAACATTTAATGCAACCGGATGTAAAATTGCCTGATATTTTATTTCTGGATTTGAACATGCCTAAAAAAACAGGAAAAGAATGTTTGATCGAAATCAAAAAAACCGAACATCTTAAAAATATAATTATTGCCATTTATTCTACCTCATCTTCTGAAGAGGACATAGAAGATACTTTTATTGAGGGTGCCAATATTTATATCAAAAAGCCAAGTGATTTTAATACTTTAAAGAAAATTATTAATGAAGTCGTGACGTTAAATTGGCACTATCACACGTCTGGTTTAAATCGTGATAATTTCCTGTTGCGCCTAAAATAATAATGCTTAATGAAATGGATACCCAAGTTTAATTCTTCAAACTCATTGAGAGTTATTTTTGTAATCGCAGTTTTCATTCTGTTATTTCTTTCCTCAATTGCTTACAAACACAACCAGGATTTAAACGAATCCAGTAAACTTGTAATGCATACTTATGAAATAAACATTCAATTAGAGCGGTTAATGTCGGCGATAAAGGATGCCGAAACGGGACAGCGTGGCTATATAATAACACGTAACGGCCGTTTTTTAACTCCTTATATTTATTCTCGCGACAAGGTAAATACTTCATTTATTACATTAAAAAAACTTACAGCCGATAATCCGAAGCAACAAAAAAACCTTCAAAAATTATTCGGGCTTATTACACAGCGTTTTACTTCATTCGAAAACTGTTTTAAATACAGCAATCCACAAACATATGATAAAAGAAAACTCGACAATCATATGTTTGGCGGACGAATTTTAATGGATAACATTCGTTTTCAGGTTGATGAAATGAATGATATCGAAAAAAGATACCAGCAAAAAAGATTAAAAATATACGATCAGGAAATTTCTTTAAGTCCTGTTTTCTCTATTTCACTATTTTTAACCGCATTAATCTTTATTATTCTTTCTTATAGACAAATCAGCAAAGACATTAAACGATTAAAAATATTCAACAAAAAGCTTTTGATTTCTTCCCGATTAATGGCCGAGTCTGAGGTTATTGGTAAATTCAGCACCTGGCAATGGGATCTTGATCTTAATAAAATCGATTATTCAGATAATCAATATCGTTTATTAGGTTTTAAACCAAATGCTTTTGTTCCTGAAAAAGATACTTTTTTAAATTTTGTACACCCAGATGATAAAGAGGCTGTGGCAAAATCTATGGAAGGAATTGTCAATAAAAAACAATTACCTTTTATTTACTATAAGATTACGCTTCCAAATAATGAAATAAGATATTTTAAATCGACAGGGAAATTATTGACTGATCAACAAGGCAGTCAGATTTTACTCGGAATCAATTTTGATATTACTGACGAGCATTTATTAAACATAGAACTTCAGGAACGTAATAGAGAACTGGAAAAAAGCAATCAGGAACTTGCGTCTTTTAATCATGTTGCAAGCCATGATTTGCAGGAACCTCTTCGAAAAATTCAAACCTTTATTTCAAGGGTTTCTGATGCAGATAAAGCTGTTTTATCTGATAGCGCAAAAGATTACATTAGCAAGATTGAAATTTCGGCAAAAAGAATGCGTGTTTTAATAGACGATTTACTTTTATTCTCGAGAACGAATACTACTAAAAAAGAATTCATAAAATCGAATTTGAACGAATTACTCGAAAATGCCAAATCTGAATTAACAGAAATCATTGACGAGAAAAAAGCAACCATTACGGTTTCAAAATTACCGAAGCTCGATGTTATTCCGTATCAAATCGAACAGCTTTTTATCAACCTGATTGGAAATTCCTTAAAATACAGTAAGCCTGATATAAATCCGGAAATTAATATTGTGACCGAAAAAGTTACATCAAAAGATTATCCTGATTTATTAGAACCAAATAGTAAGAAATTCTATAAGATAACTTTTTCAGATAACGGAATGGGATTTGATTCTCAGTTTAAAGAAACCATTTTTATTTTATTTCAGCGTTTGCATTCTAAAACAGATTATCCGGGAACAGGAATTGGTTTAGCAATTTGTAAAAAAATTGTCGAGAACCATAAAGGTTATATTACTGCAGACAGCACCTTAGGAAAAGGCTCTGTATTTACTGTGTTTCTACCAGAATAAAACTTCTAAAAAACTACATGAAAAACGTTATATAAATCCATTATGGGAATTATATAACGTTTCTTTTTTATGCTGTAAAGCAAAACGCTTCATTCGTTAGCATCTTTGTAATGTAATACTTTAACAAGTAATTAATGAAAGCAATGCCCATATTGAGAGCAACATTTTTAAAAATATTCTTTTTAATAATTATCCTTTGCAACACGTCTTGCAATAAAAATAATCTAATAGAAAGTAACTTTAAAAACGAAGCTTTTAATACAAATGACAGAGAGCAAATGGAAGCTTATTTTTTTATTGCGACGGCAAATTTAAGTAAAGCTATTATTTCTAAAAGTCAGATTGCAGAACAAAAAACTTCTAAAAGTATTATAAAGCAATTAAGCAGGAAAATTGAAAATCACCAAAATAATTTGTTAAGGGATATAGCAAAAATAGCCAATAAAAGGCTGGTGATTGTTACCGAAATAAACAACTCCAGTAAACTGGAATTATATAAGTTAACTGACACTAGTGCCGCCAGATTTGATAAAGTTTATTTGGATTCATTGTTGGAATCATTAAACGGACAAATTGAAGCATTAGAATCAGTTTCTAAAGAAACAAATGACGAAGTGATTTTGAAATTAGTATTGCATTATTTGCCAGAAATGTATCAGCTTTTAAGAGAAACTGAACAAATTAAACAACAAATTAATTAAATGCCTTTAGAGCAATCATTAACCTAAATTAATCACAATTATGAAAATGCAATCAAATTTATTATGCGCCTTAGTCCTATTTATGACCGCTTCTTTTGGAGTACTACACGCTCAGGACGAAAATGTTACAACCGAGTTTGGTATAAAAGGAGGTTTTAATATGTCTAATTTTTTATCAGACGATGATGAAGCAACTGACGAAAATATTCTGTATGGTTTTAATGCCGGTGTTTATGCCACATTACCAATCTCAGATTTTGTCGCTATTCAGCCAGAGGTTTTATTTACCACAAGAGGTTCTAAGTTAGAATATAACAGTGATCTTGCAAGTGGGGACGCAAAATTTAAATTAAACTATATCGAAGTTCCTTTATTAGTTAGAGTTAATATCACTAAAAACTTTAACCTTCAGGCTGGTGGATATGCATCTTATTTAGTAAGTTCTAAACTTACCGGAGACGGAGCTGCTGAATTTAACGAAGATATAGACACAGATGACTTAAACAAATTCGATGCTGGTATCGTAGCAGGTGTTGGAGTTGACTTTAGCCCAATAAGTATTGGTGTTCGTTACAACTATGGTTTAACAACTATTGGTAAAGAAAGAACGGTTTTAGGACAAACTTATACATTCCCGGATGCAAAAAACAGTAATTTATCTGTTTACTTATCATACAAATTAAATTAAAAAACAAATCAATTAATTATTAACCATAAATAATAAGACCATGTCAAATTTATTATACACAATCGCAGTGATTCTGGTTATTCTTTGGGCCCTTGGGTTCTTTGTTTACAGCGCCGGAAGTATTATTCACATTTTATTAGTAATTGCCATTATTGCAATTCTTTTCAGACTTATTAAAGGTCGAGAAATTTAAAAAACACAAACAATTAATTAAATATACATTAATCCATTAAATCAAATATTATGAAAACTAGTAGCACAATTTTAGGAATTTTAGGAGCCGCAGCGGCGGGAGCATTTTTAGGAGTTTTATTTGCACCGGATAAAGGTTCAGAAACAAGAAAAAAATAAAAGATAAATCAAAAGATTACGGAGATAACCTAAAAGGGAAATTTGACGGAATTGTAAGCACTATTACTTCAAACGGTAAAGATATTATCGAAGAAGGAAAAGCAAAATTCAATTCTGTAAAAGAAGACTTCAACACTGTTAAAGATGAAGCTAAAGCTGTAAAAACGAACTATTAAAAAAGTGAATTTTTTAAACCATAAAATACCTTTATCATGGAAACAAATGCAACAACAAGAAACGACGAAAACATTTTTGAAAAAGCTGAAAACTATACCCGAACAAGTATTGAATTAGTCAAACTTAAAACGGTATCTGCATCAGCAGATGTTCTTTCAACATTAACATCTAAAATTGCCGTTGGTGCTGTTGTTGCATTTTTTACCTTATTTCTTAATATCGGGTTAAGTTTATGGATTGGAAAACAGCTTGGAGAATATTCTTATGGCTTTTTTATATTGGCGTTATTTTACCTGATTGTTGCCATTGTTTTAAACACATTTCAACATTCGCTAATAAAAACACCGATTGGAAATATGATTATTTCCAGCATTTTAAAAGAAACTAAAACTGATTTAAACGAAACTGACAAAGCTTAAATTAACTGTTATGGGAACCATTAAAGAAAACATTTTTACTGTTGACAGATTAGAACAAATGATTCTTGAAACAAAGGCGCAACAAAAACAGGACTGGATCGCGATTAAAGATGAAGTTGCAGAAATTAAGCAAAATCTAAAACCGCTAAATCTAATTAGAAATACGGTTGAGGAAATTAATGAAACAGTTGGATTTAAAAGTCATTTGGCACAATCGGCAATCAGTATTGGAATTGGTTATCTCGCAAAGAGATTAGTAGTAGGAAAATCCGATTCTACTTTCAAAAGTATCTTCGGATCAGTAGTACAGCTTATTATAACCAATTTAGTTTCAAAACCTCATGACTCTTCTCATGATGAAACAGAAGAAGAATCATCACCATACGAACCATCAAGAGAGTAATTGTTTAAACTAAAAATATAAGTATTATGGAAAAGCTAAGCGAAATAGTATTGAAAAATGGTGTATACGTTTACTCGAATCTATATAAATGTTTTGAATTTACGAGAGTATTTTTAGGTATCTAACTTGCTTTATACGTTTTATAAACAAACGGTTAATCAGTTAATATCCTTCACTATATATCTTAAAAGGTTCAAAGATGCAAAGGCTCAGAGGTACAAAGATGCCAAAGATCCTGAGCTATCAGATTTGAATCTTATAAAAAAGGGACTGTTTCACAAGTGAAACAGTCCCTTTTTAAATTTTATTAAATCGTAAGGCAGATCCTAAACCTTTGTACCTTTAAACCTCTGTACCTTTTTTAGAAAACCTCCGAAGCTTCTTTTAATTTCTCCATATTGTTTACCAATTGTAATTCGGCAACAATTTTTTGGATATCACCGTTCATGATGTTTCCTAAATCGTATAAAGTTAAACCAACTCTGTGATCAGTTACACGACCCTGAGCGTAGTTATAAGTACGAATCTTAGCCGAACGGTCACCAGAACTTACCTGAGATGTACGCTTTGTAGCATCTTCAGCCTCTTTCTTAGCCAATTCCTGTTCGTATAAACGAGAACGTAAAACGTTCAGCGCTTTATCCTTGTTTTTATGCTGTGATTTCTGATCCTGACATTGCGCCACCAATCCGGTTGGAATGTGCGTTAAACGTACCGCAGATTTCGTTGTATTAACCGATTGTCCTCCAGGTCCAGATGAACAGAAGAAATCAACACGAACATCGTTCATATCAATTTGTACATCAAATTCTTCCGCTTCCGGCAAAACCATAACTGTTGCTGCAGATGTGTGCACACGACCTTGCGTCTCAGTTTGAGGAACACGCTGAACACGGTGAACACCGGCTTCAAATTTTAAAGTTCCGTAAACATCTTCACCCGAAACCTCAAAAATAACCTCTTTGAAACCTCCCGAAGTTCCTTCGTTCATATCTACAACCGAAGTTCTCCAACCTTGATTTTCACAATATTTAGTATACATTCTGAATAAATCTCCGGCAAAAATACTCGCTTCATCCCCACCCGTTCCGGCACGAATCTCGACCATTACGTTTTTAGCATCTTCAGGATCTTTAGGAATCAACATAAATTTGATTTCTTCCTCAAGTTCCGGCAATCTTTCTTTTGCTTCGTCCAATTGCATTTTGGCCATTTCGGTCATGTCTGCATCGCTTCCATCAGCAATAATTTCGTTTGCCTCATCTATATTAGCCATCAAAAGCACATATTCATCACGCTTTTCAGCCAATGCTTTCAGGTTTTTGTACTCTTGATTCAATTGCACATAACGTTTCTGATCAGAAATAACATCCGGCTGGATAATCAAATCTGAAATCTCGTCAAAACGCTGTTTTACTATTTGAAGTCTATCTAACATTTTCTAATTCCTTTTATTGGAGTGCAAATTTACGAAATTTTTGTTGAAAATTCTATTATTGATTTTTTGAGTTTTTTAAGGATGAAATTTAGTGGAATTATGATGGTTTTTAGGATCCCGATAGCTATCGGGGCTGCTATCCGTTCCAATCTTTTGTTCTGCTAAAGCTTCACAAAGGGATTTTTACTTCTATCAGAGCTAGGGATTTTCTAGTTTTTAATTGGCTTTTATGGTTTTCCATAAAAGCATTCAATTAATGAGATATACTTTTAGCAAAAATTAATTTAAATAAAATCAGGTGTTTTTACTTGGTGATTAATTTGAAATAAAGACGATGTTTGTTTTTATAAAAAGTCAATCTTTTTTGAATATGATTTATCATTTAGTATAAATTTATTAAGCTAAATAATTGAGATCACAACAAGATTCCCTTAATACTTATTCTTATAAAAAATAGAAGAAAATATGGATTCAACTTTACAAAGCTTATGCAATTCATTAGATGACTTGGCTCAAGCAATTTTGACATCATCTTCCAGCGATCAGACATTTACTGACCAATTTGGCTGGAACTGCCCTCCATTAACCAGAACTGATATATCATCATTATCTAGCAATATTTCAAATAAAATTAAGAAACTAAATCCTGAAAAAATAGAAGATGATTTAATAGAACGTATAGAATTAATTCCTGAAAAAATTGAAAGTTTTAAGGCGACTACTATGCCACATCTTTTCAATTCAAACTGCGTTAATGCAATCACAACTTATACAGCCTTAATTCAATGGATAAATATTGTTGTTGAACCAATTTTTAGTTGGCAAGTTTTACAAGATAATAAAGCATTGCCAACACAACTTACAAAAAGACTGCGCTCAATTCAATCTGAACTTGAAAATATTATTCCAGAGAAATTAGAAATTGAATCCCAAATTAAATTAATTCAAGATGCAACAGAAGCTGCTGAATCCTTACCAACTGATTTACAAA
Source organism: Flavobacterium sp. AC274 (assembly GCF_979258275.1). Lineage (NCBI taxonomy): Bacteria > Pseudomonadati > Bacteroidota > Flavobacteriia > Flavobacteriales > Flavobacteriaceae > Flavobacterium > Flavobacterium sp. AC274. Next base: position 4,520,526 of record NZ_OZ409852.1, read on the forward strand.
GCTTAAAAGAAGCTAGAAAAAAAGTCGATGATTTTTCAACTGATTCTGCAAAATTATTTGGTAAAATTGAAACTTATCATAAAGAAATTCAAGAATTATCAAAAAAATATTGGAAAGAAAAATTGAAACTGATTTATTAGTTGAACAATGTGAAGATGCATATAGAATTACTACAACGAAAGGTTTAGCTGCTTCATTTGAGCAAAGAGCAAACAAACTTGCCAACACAATGTGGATTTGGGTCTTAGGGCTAATTTTTACTTTGATAGCAGGTAGTTTAATTGGATCATCAAGATTCGAAATTTTGACAAAAGCGTTGAAGGATTCTAATCCAAACTGGGGAATAATTTGGATAGATATTGCATTATCAGTAATTGGTCTAGCTGCTCCAATTTGGTTTGCTTGGATTGCTACAAAACAAATAAACCAAAGATTTCGGTTGGCGGAAGATTATGCTTTTAAATCTTCTGTTGCAAAAGCATATGAGGGATATCGTAAAGAAGCATCAAGAATTGATGAAGCATTTGAAGCAAGACTTTTTAGTTCCGCATTATCAAGACTGGAAGAAGCTCCACTACGATTAGTAGAAAATGAAAATCATGGTAGTCCATGGCAAGAATTATTGAGTTCTCCAGCCTTTCTTAAAGCAATGGACGTTGTTCCTGAGCTAAAAAATAAATTTATATCCATCGCAAAAGAAGGTTCTGAAAAAATTGGCGATATGATAAAAACAAAAGTAAAAGAAGAATAACTTGTTATCATAAGAATATGCGAATATCCAATTTATTATCAATGCTAAATTAAATTTTAATAAAACACATTTAAACAAATTAGACAAAATTATGAAAGCAAGTACACAATATAATGACTTTGTTGGAACTTCAGCGGCAGATATTAGTGATCACACTGATTTTAAATACTTTTTAGAGTCAAAAAATGTTAACACTGAAAGGTATGAAGCATTTGGAGCTAGTTTTTATTCTGGATATAATGATTTTTTTTCAGCCAAAATTATATGTCGAGATAAAGACAATTCAACATTTGACAAACCTTATATTGTTTCTTTAAATTTTGAAATTACAAAAAAAGATTTTTTAGACTCTTCAAACGTTTTCAAGTAATTATCTACGAGAAATATGACACAGATTCGAATAAAGAAATTGATGAGACAATTAATATTGATGAAAAAAATAAAAAATAACTAGATAATAATCTCTTCAAAGTGTTCCTTTATAAATGTAGCTATCACTGTGCGGGGTCTTCCGACTTTGTACAGCAAATGGCGCAGATCTGATTATTTATCTAAAGTAAAATAAGAATGTCGCAAAATACATATATAACTGATTTAGACAGAGCTTAAAATGATATTGAAGTATTCTATGTGAAAGTTGATAAATATATTGGATTGCAAAAAGGTCAAAAAATCGATGAAAGTGAGTTTTTCAAGCGATACACAAGTGTCTGTACCTTATTTTTTAATAAAAACTTTATAATCAATTACCGTATTTTTCACAATTAAATTATTTAATACCTAAAAAACACAAAAATAAAACATTAAATGACAAATATTCAAATAATTAAAATTGGTCATAATGATCATTTAGATTTTTCAAAACTAAAAAAAGATTTGATTCATCATTAACATTTAAATCTACAAATGATATTATTATTACCTCCCCAACTTTTTTAAATGAAGATAATCTAACAATTACAGATAATAAATTGGCTACAATTAATATTGCAAATGATGCTGATTTTTCTGTTGGCATTATTGACAGACCTCTTCAGGGAAATTATTTTACCAGACCAATAAAAAATAATTTCATTGTTATATCAACATTTGGTTTAGAAGAATTGAATCTACGCGAAGGAATAACGGCTGAGAATTATTTATTAAGGTTTATTTATGCTTTTACAATTATGTTTAATGCGTATGGAGGTTTAAATCATCAAGCTGGTGAAATTATGCAAAATAATATTACTGGATGTTTATTCGATAAAGCAATATATAAAAAACAAATATCAACTTTTTTAAAAACCCTCATATAAGCCTTTCAGCTGAAAATATTTTAAATACAAAAGCAATACATGCTAAGTTAATATCAAACACAAAAAAAGATATTAAGAAATTAAAAATTTCTTGGTATTATAATTATTCCAACTGGCTTGGCCGAAATCCAGTTTGGGCAACAATTATTATATTCATTTCTGGTTTACTATTAAGTGAGCTGGGCGGTAACTTTTTATATGATTGGATCACAAAAAAATAACCCAGATCGCGCGGATATACCTTCTAGTTCGATAGCGCGGATTTGCAATCCGTGCCTCCAACATTGAGATATAATGCTTTGTATTTTTAAAAGATGATTCTCTTTGCGGGCACGGATTACAAATCCGTGCTATCGGGATACTTCCATATGATATATGTAAATATTTCATCAAACAAATGTTATTAATTACAAAATATAAGATAAATGAATAAAGATTACTGCCCTATTTGTGGCTTACCTACTAATCATAGTGTACTATTTTCAAAAAGAACAAGTAGCAAATATGAAGATGATTTTCATTGGCACATGGATTACGAAATAATTCAATGTAATGGCTGTGATAATATACAATTCAGAAATATATATGGAGATGAAAGCATGTTAACATATGATGACGAACACGAAACTTATTTCCACGATAAAAAATATTTTCCATTATCAATTAATGGACACAATACAATTAGGAATCACTATAGTATTCCTAATAAGATAAGAACTGTATATCTTGAAACTTTAGAAACTATCAAATCAAATAGTTATCTCCTTTCTGGTGTTGGATTGAGAGCTATAATTGAAGCTATTGCAATAGAACAGAATATAACTGGAAGATCTTTAGAACAAAAAATAAATAACCTTCTACGAAATAAATTAATTACTGAACGAGATGCTAATCGACTACACAGTATTCGCTTCCTAGGCAACGATTCTGTCCATGAAATGGAAGTTCCCAAAGAATCTAAAATTAGAATTGCTTTGGATATAGTTGAGCATTTAATAAACAATATTTATTTAATTGATATTGAAGCTAATCAACACCTTGATACAATTATTAATAACTTCGATGATTTTAAAAATTTACTGTTAAGAAAATTTTTTAAAACAGTTTCGGGAGATGAAAAATCAATAAAAGAAATATTAGAAAAAGATTATCGTCGAATAGAACCGAGTTACATCTCAAACTTTACACAACAAATTATCGATGAAATAAATAATGGCACAATTTCAGCTCTTAACGTAGGTACTATAAAAAATTCAAGTATTGAAAACAGTCCGGTTCAGCATTTTATAAAAATATAATAGTAATCGCTGGCGCGAGCGTCATAATTATATAATTTCAAGCAGATAATATTTTCCCCCGCTCTCCGAAGTGTTTCCGTCATCGCGATCGCTGTGCGAAGTCTCCCGACTTCGTACCCGTTCCTATAAGTAACAATGTAGATTAAATGTATTATACATAAGAGTTGAGTTTTTAAACAGAAAATTTACTTAGCGGATAATAGCTGTGGGGTACGAAGTCGGGAGACTTCGCACAGCCTGCGTGGAAAGAACACTATCGAAATATTCACATCATCGCGATCGCTGTGCGAAGTCTCCCGACTTCGTACCCGTTCCTATAAGCAACAAAGATTATCAAATATTTATTTGTAAGAAAAATAATTATATTTGAATAAAAAAATTGTGCAAGGAGGATACAAAATAAGAGACCAAAAATTACCACATTTTATTACAGCAACCGTTGTAGATTGGGTTGATGTTTTTACAAGAAAAAATTACAGAGATATAGTTGTAGAATGTTTGGATTTCTGCATTAAAAACAAATTTATGATATTGTATGGTTATGTTATTATGAGCAATCATATACATATGATCGTACAATCTGATGATGAAAACTTGTCTGATTTGTTGCGGGATTTTAAAAAATTTACTGCTGCAAAAATTATTCAGAAAATAAAATCTGATCCGGAAAGCCGAAGAGAATGGATGCTGGAACGTTTTCAATTAGCAACCGAAACTCATTCCAGAAACAAAAACTATCAGTTTTGGCAATACGGAAATCATCCGGAAGAAATTTACAGCAACAAATTTATGTGGTCAAAACTGGATTACATTCATCTAAATCCTGTTCGTGCTGGTCTTGTTGAAAAAGCATCGGATTATATTTATTCCAGTGCCAGTAATTATGTTTCTGATACAGGTTTACTAAAAATTGAAAAAGCCGACATTCCTATCGTTGATGTACTAAATTTGAATAATTTTACTCGATATAATGAGTATTGAATTTGAAATTTGGGACGGAATATTGGAACGGGTACGAAGTCGGGAGACTTCGCACAGCGACACTTAGACGTATTAGCTTTCCAAACAAATCTTATGCAAATCATCCAAAACTTCCATCTCATCTTCTGGTAAAAGCTGTAAAGCAATTTCAAGCAAAGTCATTACATTATTATCAGCTTCATTAAATGGAAAACACGCCTGACTTCGGGCATCGTCATTAAGCAAAATAATACTTGCTTTTAAAAGACTTGAAACCATTAAATTTAATTCGTTATAACCAGATACTTTTAAGTTTATGCTAAACGAATTGTCACTATTATTTTCTGGTTTTAGTTTTTTGAATTTATTTATTCTTTTCATTGATTCTAGAAATTCTGTGACTTGTTGTTTATGTTGTATTTCCATGATTTTCTATTTTTTTTCGAAACAAAACTACAAGTAACAGATTACTTTTTAGTGATTGTATACAATCGGTTGTATGCAACTGAAAAAGTTATGTTAGAAGTAAAAAACTAGGTAAATTCATTTAACATTCCTACTTTTAATCTCTCTAAACATACAAAATCAAACAAATGAAAACATATTTTGTAGATTCGTTTACAAACGAAAAATTTAAAGGAAATCCGGCTGCAGTCTGTTTACCAAACACAGAATTAGATAGCAAAACGATGCAAAGCATTGCAACAGAAATTGGATTTTCTGAAACAGCTTTTATAAAGCAAATCTCAGATAACATTTACAGCATCCGTTTTTTTTCGCCAAAAACTGAAATTCCGTTATGCGGACATGCAACATTGGCTTCTTCAAAAATTGTTTTTGATACTGCTTCATTTGAAAATATAAAGTTTATTAACCGTGATAATGTTGAGCTGCTTATTGAGAAAATAGGAAATAAAATCAAAATGCAATTTCCTGTTTATGACACCGAAGAAACAGAAGTGCCTCAGGAAATGATAGACGCACTTGGAATTTCTGAAATTGTAAATAAAAGATACAGTCCGAAAAATAATATTATTCTACTTGAAATTAAAAGTGCAACCGAACTGGCAAATTTAAAACCTGATTTTACAGCTTTGGTAAATTCATATACCGGAATAAATGGTGTTTTAGTTACTTCAATTTCAGACAACGAAACTTTCGATTATCACTACAGATATTTCTGGCCATGGTCTGGCACAAATGAAGATCCTGTAACAGGCGGTGTTCAAACTTTTTTGACGAAGTATTGGGTACAAAAACTAAACAAAACAAAATTGAATGCCTATCAGTCTTCATCAAGAACAGGAACAATGAGTACAGAACTTGTTGACGATAAAGTTTTCATTTTAGGAGAAGCTGTAAAGGTTTTAGAAGGGGAATTTGTTTTGTAATTTTACAATGTTAATATTCAAAATTATTTTGCTTTAAAAAAATAGAAAAAGTAAATATTTGTAAACTAATATCCAAATAAATGCTATTTCAGTTTTTTCTCACTACTATATAAATACAGAATAATATTAATATAAGTAAAATTTTAAAATATATTTTATGAAAAACATTGAACTTTACAAGGAATGGTTAATTAGTAGTGATTTTCATTATCAAAGATTCGATTCATTAGTTTATGTTTTGACAAAATATATTCAAAAAAATTAGATGATGAAAATTTCGCAAAAGAAGTTGCTTCTAAATTTTCTGATGTAATTAAATCATGTGATGAAATTGACTATGAAGAAGATTCTACAGCAGTTGCATATGCAATTATTCATTTCCTACCAAGATATCATAGATTTCAAATGATTTTTGATACCCTTTTAGAGAAAAACTTAATTCCGATAAAGAATAATCCAATTAACATACTTGATATAGGAACTGGACCAGGGCCAACATTATTTGCATTATCAGATTTATATTTATCTCTAAAATTATTTGGTCAAGATAAAAATATTTACAAGCTAAAAAATCAAGAATACATTCCAGATTATGTTGAAAGAAGTAGTGGTTTCAGAAATTGGCTTCATCATTTTACAGAAATTGCAAATTGGCTTAGTAATGTAGAACATAAATGGATTGTTCCTTATCACCATGGTACCTTTCATGACTTTAACAATATAAAATTTGAAGAAAATTTTTTAAATCATTCATTTAATTATGATGGTGATCAAATTATTGAGTCAAGAATAAAAAAGTATAGATTTGATATAGTCTTACTTAGCAATTTTTTAACACAAGTTAGACAAGTAGATGATTTAAGTGAAGAGCTTCAAAACTGTATGCGCTTTATGCGCCACAATGGAAAACTAATTGTAGTAGGCGCAAATGGCTCTGTAGATTCAAATAAAGATTACGTAGAAATATATGAAACATTGAAAAATATAATTTTGAATGGAAAATATAGCAATCATCTTTTTCAATCTAAAGTAGAATATTTAGAAATCCTCGATAATAAACAATCCTTTTATTGTAATGATAGATATGGAACAAGAATCAAAGATTTCAACAAAGCAGTTTTGGAAATATTAATAAAACATAACGCTTTAGAACAAATAGAAAGCAAATTTAGAAATGCTTTTAAAAAATCTACGTTAGATGATTATAAATATCAATATAAATGGCAATTTCACGTTTTTGAAAAACATGGAATACCTAAACATGGATATTCTAAAGTTACTTATAACCCTAGATAAAATCCGATTGATCTGATATATTTTCAATATGACATGTACATATGCTTTCATCACTGGTTGAAGTTCCTCTCATGAACATAATCTTAAATCAAGCAACAGCAGCACATTCAATCCCCTTTTCTTCGGCAATCTGCATATCAGTTATTTTTTGGGCCACAGTACCTTTTTCAAATAAACGGATGAATTTAAAAACGGCACTAACAAAATATCCGGGGTTCGAAACTAATCGGGCAATTTCTGTTATTCTTTCATCTCTTAGCTGTAAACACGCTTCTCTTTGGTTTTCCGGAATCGCCACAAATTCATTGGCAAATTTCCAGGCACCGTTTCTGGCGGTTTCCATACTAAAATCAATAAAGAAATTGTCTATTTTGCCTGTAAATTTAAGTATCCATGTAAGTGTTGGCCAAATTTTGATTAAGCATTTTTCTACACCTCCAACCAAATTGCTTAAAATGGCGTTTATTTGGTCAAAATCATGTTTTAAGTCCTCAATATCTTCTACTGTACTTACCTGAGCCGAGGCTATTCCTAAATCGAGATTCACATGCGCATTAATTCCGAGTAGTAAATGCTGAAGCACTATTGGCCAAAAATCTTCTGCTTGTTCAAAGGCAAATCCCCAACATTCTGATGGTTTTTCTTTGGCTGTATATTGGTAATACGCTTTCAAATACCGATTGGCAAAAATGACATCGAGTTTTTCCATTCGCTCCCCATTTTGAAAAGAACCGTTCAGGATACCTTCTTTTACTTGTACCGTAACTTCACGGTATAACATCGTAAACAAACCTATAGCGCTCTGGTCTAGTTTTGCTTTCTCTATTATTTCATCCAATAACTGAATTACTTCGTCTATAGTAGTGGCTTGTTTCATACTCATTTATAATTAGTTATAATTCAATTAAGAAGAACGAATATAATTATTTTAATTTTCTAAAATGCACTTTTTGAAGCAATTATCTTGTTATTTTTCTATTTTATTTGTTTCTGAATTTATGTATTTTTTTATGTTGTTAAAAACTATAAATTTGATAAAAGTCTCCTGACATTATTTTCTAATAAAAACCAATATTTAAATACTAAACGCCAATAAAGATGAGAAAACATTAAAAAAATCTTCTGCTTGTTTACCTTCATGACAAAATTTACAAATAGAATTACTATAACAAAAAAATGAAACCAAAAAATCTACTCTTCATCCTCCTCTTACTATTTGGAAAAAACTTAACTGCTCAAAATAAAATTGATACTATTTTTAAAATTAAAATCGAACGCGCCATGATTTCGCGCGGAGATAACTTTCCTGATTTTAGGATTAAAAATGACAGTTTAGATAAATTTTTATTTGCACTTCACAAAGGTTTCTCACCAAAAGATTTTCAGGAGTATGTAAAATTCAGCGACGAAAAAATGGCTAGCGCTAGCGTACTTTTAGAATCCAAAAACTGGCTTCATAAAGTAAACAATCAATACAAGCCTACAGTTTTTATTGCCGATGCAAAAGACGGTGAATTACTTTATAAATATGCAAAACCAATTTCGGAAAAAATAACAAAATCCATTCAAAAAAACTTAGCCAAAATAAAAGAGCAATTCGGCAAAACAACAATTGCAAAAACGCAAGATTTTCAAACCTGGTCCTTTTTAGTTTTGAGTGATGTTCTGCTAGATTCCTGGCAAATTGATAATGTCGAAAAAGATTTTTTAAAACAGGAAGACAGACCTTTAAGAAACGGCAAACATTATTATTTTAAAATCGACGAAAATACAAATCAACAAATAGAATCTTTTGGAATCTACGGCAATCAAACCGAACAAATTGACGGTCGTTATGTAAGCGTATATGGAAATAACCGAAACCATTTAAAAACTGCTGCTTCTGAAAATTTAATTTCACAAACAGACAACCAGATTTTTGATAAAATGGCTAAAGATTATTTTCCAAACTTGCTGAATATTCTCGAAGAAGAAAGAAATTACAGTAAAAAGATATACACTAAATTAGGCTACGACAAGGAAATCTCTTTTGAGGAATTTTTTATTTGGTGGTATCATTTCATTTATACTCAAGCCACTAATGAAATGAAGGAAAAAGGGATTTTGACTATTCCAAAAAGTGAAAATTTTAGTTATATACTTGAAGAATAAGACAAACAAAGCTTCCAAAAAAATAACTAAACCCAGATAATCAAAAAATCCTTATATTTCATTTCGTGATTAGTTGTTAAATAAAATGCTTTAATTAATTATGGAAGCAAGATAACTGCTCTGCAAAATACTCCTTTTAAATTCGCAATTGATATGTGAAAATACATTTTCAAGTATAAAGTTAAAATACAATGGATAGCTACCTAATAAACCTAATCGACAGAATGTTGGATACGAGCGACCAAAATAAGGAAGCTGGTTATGATAGTTCCAAAACAATTTCCTGGAAAGCTTTAAGAGAAGCCGAAAATATTGAGAACCCAGAATACATTCCGCAACTAATTACCTTTATTGACAATGAAAAAGACAAAAAGAAACGAGACAGGTCTTATTTTCTTCTTGGTCATATTGCAAAGAATACAAGTGATTTAAAAGCGCTAGATTACTTAATTTTCCGCATTCAAAAGGAAACAGACAAATATATAATTACATCTCTGCTTGACAGAATTGCAGCTATTAAAAAACCAATTGGAACAGATTTGCAACCATTAATTCAGGCAACAAAAAGTGACAAATGGTTAATTCGGCATAGTGCCATACAATCCTTAAAAAACGCATTGGATAGCGTCGCAGAAACAGCATTAATTGAAATTCTTACTGATTCTGATGATCCATACGACTTAGTTTATACAAATGCTACGATTAATACAATAGGAACACTAAGAGCTATACCTTTTTTAGAAAAACATTTAAAAAGCAGGAAAAGAGATGTAAAGGATTCAGCAAAATACGCCATTGAGGAAATAAAAAAAGACACGAATGATCGTATTTTTCCTGATTGTTATTAATTTTATAATAAAAGAAAAATATTATGGAAACAAGATTTGAAGCCGGAATCAACATTGCAATTAAAATTCCGAAGCAAAAATATAACGAAACTGTAGCTTTCTACCGTGACATTTTAAAACTGGAAGTAAAAGAAGTACCAATAGATAATCCAACAGTATCAAAAACGCATTCAGTTCAATTTGGAAACAATGTGATTTGGCTGGATTGCGTAGATAATTACACACATTCTGAAACCTGGCTACAATTAACAGTTCCTGATGTCGAGGAAGCAACAAGTTATTTAAAACAAAATGGTGTCGACACCTGCGACGAAATAGAAGAAATTCCTAAAAACATGCATTGGATTATGGATCCTGCCGGTACAGTTTTTAACTTGCAGAAAAAGAGTGAATAAATAATTTAGCTTATCTTAGTGAGATTGCTTTCGCCCCGGCGAACACGTCTTCCTCGCAAGGACACTGTCTATAAAACTTAAAAAAAACTTAGCGACCTAGCGCCTTCGTGGCAAATCCCTCTTAATATGAATAACTTCTACTACAAAGCCTTAGAACCAGACCAATCTCTCACTGACTTTGTAGAAAATATCGGAATGTTTCATAACAAGTCAGACAAAGACATGGAAGTGGTTTTAATGCCAGATGGAAGAATTGATTTATTTTTTATGAAAACGGAATCAGAGCCATTTCAGGTTGCGCTTATTGGTTTGGAAAATGTGCCTGAACAACAAGTTATTCGTGCTAATACACTGGCTTATAAAATTAGTTTTAAACCGCTTGGCGTCGAATATCTTTTACAAACATCAATTGCTGATATTTTAAATAGTGCCAAAGTTTTACCTCAAACCTTTTGGGAAGTGAACGACGATGACTTGAAAAATTTTGATGCCTTTCATAAAAAAATATTAGAAAAAATCAACGGGATTTTACCTAAAGAAATCGACGAAAGAAAACGCAAACTTTTTAAACTGGTTTACGAATCAAACGGCGAAATTAAAGTACAGCAACTTTCGGAAGAGATATCCTGGAGCAGCCGCGAAATCAATCGGTATTTCAACAAACAATTCGGACTTTCGTTAAATGCATTCTGCAAAATTTTACGTTTCAAAGCATCTTTAGAACATATTGCAAAAGGCAAACTTTTTCCCGAATTAAACTTTACAGATCAAAACCATTTTATAAAAGAAATCAAGAAATTCTCCGGCGTAGTTCCCAGCGAATTGCTAAAAAATACGAATGACCGATTTATACTATTATCCGTCCTGAAAGCGCAATAATTTTGTCCCGACATAAGGCTGAAAAGCCAATCGGAATAAAATAATTTAAACTTCTAAGGAATGTTACTAGAAAATAAACAAGTTGCCATCATTGGCGGCGGTCCGGGCGGACTTACTTTAGCCCGACTTTTACAATTGAAAAACGTAAAGGTAAAGGTATACGAAAGAGATTTAAACAAACATGCACGCGTTCAGGGTTCGCCTCTTGATTTGCACGACGGATCTGGTTTGGCAGCCATTCACAAAGCCGATTTATTTGAAGAATTCAAAAATAATTTCCTGCCGGGCGCAGACAAAACTTTAATATTAAACGAAAAAGCTGAAGTATTTTACAGCGATCACGAAACGAATGTTCATGAAGATTTTGGCAACGAATATTTTCGTCCTGAAATCGATCGCGGTGCATTACGCAAAATATTGTTAGAATCTTTACAACCCGAAACCGTGATTTGGAACAGTCATTTCGTTTCTATGGAAGCTCAAAACGAAGGCTGGTTATTGCATTTTAAAGATGGAAATTCGGTTTACGCAGATATTGTCATTGCTTCTGATGGCGCCAATTCAAAACTCCGACCTTATATTACAGACATCAAAGCTTTTTACACAGGCATTTTAATGCTTGAAGGCAACATTTATGAATCGGCAAAAAATGCACCAAATATCGCTTCGCTAATCGATGGCGGAAAAATAATGGCATTTGGAGACACTCAAAATATCTTACTCGGACAAAAAGGCGGCGGTGATCTTGGTTTTTACGCCAGTTTTAAAGCCGATGAAAACTGGACTAAAACAAATGGTTTGGATTATGCCGATAAAACCCAAATGCTGGAATGGTTTAAAACCGAATATCCTGAATGGAGTAGTAATTGGTATGAATTATTCGAAAATGTTTCAGCACCCTTTATTCCGCGTCCAATTTATTGTATGCCTCTTGATCAAACCTGGGAAGCGTTGCCAAATTTAACTATGATTGGCGATGCAGCGCACGTAATGCCTCCTTTCGCCGGTGAAGGCGCAAATATGGCGATGCTTGATGCTTTGGAATTAAGTGAATGCCTTACATCTGATAAATACAAAACCGTTCAGGAAGCTATTTCCGATTATGAAACCATCATGCGTAAAAGAGCTTCAGAAGCCGCACAGGAATCTATTGAGAATGGAGAAAAAATGCACTCGAAAGAAGCATTGAAAACGATGTTGGAGTTTTTTAGTCACTAAGGTGCTGAGGTTTTAAGATTCTAAGAAAAAACTAAAGTCCTCGCGAGGAAGAGTTTTCAACAAGATAAAGCAATATCGCTATAAAAAATCAGTATCAAATTTTCGCGCAAAGACGCAAAGGCGCAAAGTTTAAAAATAATACACAAAAAACTTTGCGCCTTTGCGTCTTTGCGCGATTAAAAAAACAAACTTAAAAAACTTCATATCCAGCTCATTAATGATAATACAAAAACTTAGCATCTTAGACCCTTAGCGCCTCAGTACCTTTAAGAAAAATTGCCTAATTTCGCTCTTCAAATGTAAAAGAGAAAAATGAAGGTCTGTATTGCCGAGAAACCAAGTGTAGCACGTGAAATTGCATCCGTTTTGGGTGCCAATAACAAGCATGACGGATATTACGAAGGCAACGGCTATGCTGTAACCTATACTTTTGGGCATTTATGTACTTTAAAAGAACCTAACGATTATAAACCGCATTGGAAAAGCTGGGATTTGAATAACCTGCCCATGCTTCCTGATAAATTTGAAACCAAAGTGGTTGAAAATTCAGGAATTCAAAAGCAGTTTAAAATTGTAAAAAGTTTATTCGACAAAGCAGATGTCGTTATAAACTGCGGGGATGCCGGACAGGAAGGAGAATTGATTCAGCGTTGGGTAATGAACGAAGCCAATTATAAAGGCGAAGTGCAGCGTTTGTGGATTTCCTCTTTAACAACCGAAGCCATAAAAGAAGGTTTTGAGAACTTAAAACCGTCTGCTAATTACGATAATTTATTCTATGCCGGATTTTCGAGAGCCATTGGCGACTGGTTATTGGGGATGAATGCTACGCGTTTGTATACCGTAAAACATGGCGGATACAAACAAGTTTTGTCTATTGGACGAGTGCAAACGCCAACATTGGCAATGGTTGTAGATCGTTTTAAAGAAATCGAAAATTTTAAACCACAACCTTATTGGGAATTACAGACTTTATACAGAGAAACGCTTTTTAGTTATGAAGAAGGTCGTTTTTTGAATAAAGAAGACGGACAACTTTTAGCCAATAAAGTCAAAGAAAGTGATTTCGAAATTGTTTCGGTCGAAAAAAAGAACGGAAATGAATTTGCTCCAAAATTGTTTGACTTAACAGGTTTACAAGTGTATTGCAATACAAAATTTGGATTTTCGGCAGATGAAACACTCAAAATTGCACAAAGTTTATACGAACAAAAAGTAGTGACATATCCCAGAGTTGATACTACATTTTTACCAAACGATATTTATCCAAAAGTACCGGGAATTCTGCAGAAATTATCTAATTATAGCACATTAACCCAGCCACTTTTAGGAAAAAAATAAAAAAATCGCCAAAGGTTTTCAACGACAAAAAAGTTACAGATCACCACGCGATTATTCCAACCGGAATAGAAATCAATTTACCGTATAATCAGCAACAAGTTTATGATATTATTGTAAAACGCTTTATTGCTGTTTTTTACGATGATTGTTTGGTTGCTAATACAACTGTTGTTGGAAAAGCTGCCGATGTAATGTTTAAAACCACGGGGAAAGAAATCTTAAAGAAAGGTTTTCGCATCGTTTTTGAAGACCCGAATGCAAAAGAAAAAGAAGCAGATATTTTACCCAGTTTTGTTGTGGGAGAAAAAGGTCCGCATGAACCTTCGTTTTTAGAAAAGGAAACTAAGCCGCCAAATCAGTTTACGGAAGCAACTTTATTACGTGCAATGGAAACCGCCGGTAAACAAGTCGATGATGAAGATTTGCGCGAATTGATGAAAGAAAACGGAATTGGTCGCCCGTCTACGCGTGCGAATATTATTGAAACCCTTTTTAAACGTCAATATATTGTTCGAAATAAAAAACAGGTTTTACCAACTCCAACTGGAATTCAGCTTATTGAGACGATTCAGAATGAATTGATAAAATCGGCAGAACTGACCGGTTCGTGGGAAAAGCAATTGAAAGATATCGAAAAAGGAACTTTTACCGCCGGAGCTTTTATCAAAAATATGAAGCGAATGGTTGAAGCTTTGGTTACTGAGGTTCGAAGTGAAACCAGACACGCCAATATTTCGCATGCCGGAAATGTACAGAAAGAAGCTGTAAAGGTCGAAAAAAGAAAGCCGATGGTATTTTGGCGGAAGCCTGTCCTAAATGTAAAAAAGGAAATCTGATTAAAGGAAAATCGGCTTACGGATGCAGCGAATATAAGGCTGGTTGTGATTTTGTATTGCCTTATGTTTTTTCAGATAAAAAAATAACAGAAAGTCAATATTTAAGATTGCTTCAAAAAGGGTCTACTGTAAATATAAAAGGTTTTAAAACCGAAGATGGTACCGTAGAAGGTTTGATTCGTTTTGAAGAAAATTACAAACTTAAATTAGAGCCTAAAAAAACAGCATCAAAAGCGAAAGCAAAAGTAAACTCAAATACAGCATCTGATTCATTAACGTGTCCGAAATGCAAAAAAGGAACGATTATGAAAGGCAAAACTGCTTACGGATGTGGCGATTATAAATTAGGCTGTGATTTTAAAGTGACTTTTGATCTAGTCAGAGAAAAATTAAAAGACCAAAAACCAACGAAAGAATTGGTTTATTCGATTTTACAGGAAGGTTTTTAATTTTTTTACCACAGATTAAAGATTTTTTCACGCAGATTTAGGCAGATTAATTTTGATTTAAATTTATATGAATCTGCGAACATCTGCTTAAATCTTTTTAAATCTGCGTGAAATAAAATCATTTTAATCGTTTATCCCGATAGCTATCGGGAGTGGCAAATTTTTCACATTTCGCATTAAATATTCTCAATAATTAATTCGTGAAAATTTGCGAAATTCGTGGCTAACTTTTTAATAACTTAGCTTTTCTATTTAACACCAAAAACCATAAATATGTTTCAAAAAATAACCGTTTTAATGCTTTTGTTAGCAATAGTTTCGTGTCAAAAAAAGAAACTATCGAAAAAGATAAAATCAAAATTGCCGACTGGCTTCTTGGAACCTGGGAAAATAAATCTCCGGACGGCGTTCTTACCGAAAGCTGGCAAAAAGTAAACGATAGCACTTTTACCGCGACATCTTATTTCATAAAAACAGATGACACGCTGCATTCTGAAAAAATAACTTTGGCACAAAAGGGCGAAATGTTGCTATACAGCGCCACTGTAAACGGACAAAACGACGACAAAGCGATCGATTTTGGTTCTACTTCAGAAACGGAAAAGAAATTGGTTTTCGAAAATCCATCGCACGATTATCCTCAAAAGATTACTTACACAAAAGGCGCTAATAATACTTTAACGGCTGAAATTACTGGAAACTTACGTGGAAAGAAAACTACGGAGAGGTTTATTATGACTAAGAAATAATAATCTTCCTAACTCGGTTTTTTATTTTAAACTGGACTAAAGTCCACCTCTACAATATTTATCGAACCTCTGGTTCTTTAGATACTGAAGCTATAGGAATGATTTTTAGCAATGTATAATTACAGATTTAAAGACAATCAAAATAAAGAACCAGAGGTTCGATTTATTTTATAGGGCTGGACTTTCAGTCCAGTTAAAAAAAACGAATCCAAATAATTATTCATTTTCACCGATTTTATTCACCATAAAAATCATCAAAATTCCTAAAAGAGACATAATCAAAAAGGCAAATTTCATATTTAGATATTCGGAGATAAAACCAACCATTGGCGGAACAAGTAAAAATCCAAGATAACCAATAGTCGATATAGAAGTTAGAGCTGAACCACTACTTAATTTTGAGGATCTTCCGGCAATACTAAATACTAACGGAACTACGCAGGAAACCCCAAATCCAATTAAAACATAACCAAAAATAGTTGGATATACATATGGCAGAATAAAACAAATACCAAATCCTAAGGTGATCAATATACCGCTATAAAGAAGAATTTGCTTAGTCCCAAATTTCATAACTCCGTAATCTCCAAATATACGTCCTAAAGTTACGGCTGTTGCAAAAAACACAAATGCAGCACTCGTTAACTTTGGCGAAGCATGCAATATGTTTTCAAAATAGATTCCGCTCCAGTCATACATCGTATTCTCGCAAGCCATCGAAACGAAACAAATCAAGGCAAACTTGACCAGGTTTTTCTCGGGCATTGAAAAGAATTTCTTTTTAACCGGAACAGGCTCATTATGAATACTTAGCGGATAAAAACAAGCCGTAAGTCCCATCATAAAAATGCTTACTCCTAATAAGTGATAGGAAGGCGCAATATGCTGTGTAACCATTATATAACCGAGACCAGCACCAGAAAAAACTGCTATACTCCAAACTGCATGAAAACGGGTTATAATCGATTTTGGATATAATTTCTGAACCTCGAGAGATTGAGCATTTATCGATAAATTAAAAATATTACGAGACGCTCCAAAAATCAAAAGTATCATAACCAATTGCCATACAAAAGCGGCTAAACCCGGTAAAGACAAAGCAATATTAAACATAATTGCGCCCAACAACATGATATAACGGCTGCTGTATTTGTTTAATAACATTCCTGTAAAAGGCATAGTAAGCATTAAACCTATCGGAAATGCAAATAAAACAGCTCCAAATTCTGCTTCAGACAGATGTAATTGTGCTTGTATGTGTGGAATTCGGGATACCCACGAAGAATATCCAAAACCGGAAACGAAAAAAAATACAGTATTGGCTATTCTAAATCCTTTTGGTGAATTCTGGATTCTTTTAAAAAAAGGGAGAATCATTATTTGTGAAATTTATTTGGCTGCAAATTTAGGCCTTTTAAACCACATTCTATTCTTTTAATTTTTTTCTTACGAATACAAAAATGACATTATACATCATAAATTAATGACTAACAACAAGATATATTATCACCATTAAAATAATAACAAAATTGACATTATCTATTTGAAATAATATTTGTTAAAGAAACAATAATATTTACATTTGCATTGTTTTTATTCATTCTAAATAAAAACACTCCTAACCAAATTTATAATTAAAATGAAATATCTTAATTTGAAAACGTCTTGTTTTCTATCTGCAATCTGCTTGCTATTTTCAATTAGCACAGCACTGGCCCAACAAACTAACGGAAAAATAAAAGGAACAATCACAACTTCAGAAGGTGATCCTGCTGCTGGTGTTAACGTTGTTCTTAAAAATTCAAAATACGGTACAGTTACCAATGATGATGGTACTTTTGAATTAAACAGAGTAAAACCAAATACGTATTCTCTGCAAATCTCTTTAACTGGTTACGAAACAACAGAACAAGAAGTTGTTGTAGCCGAAAGTGAAACTGCAAACGTCAATTTAAAACTAAAGGTTTCTAATAAGGAATTACAAGAAGTGGTAATCAACAGCAAAAAAAGCATCTTATCTAAAAAAACAGATTACGTTGCGAGAATGCCATTAAAAAATCTCGAGAATCCGCAGGTTTATAGTGTCATTCATAAAGAACTTTTATTAGAGCAGGTGGCAGTAAATATTGAAACTGCTATACGAAATTCACCTGGTGCTATACCTGTTACTTTTCCGTCTGGCGGAATTGGTATTACATTTAGAGGTTTTACAACGGGAGTGAATGCCAGAAATGGTATGGAGACAGCATCTGGGCGTTCTTCTATAGATCTTTCAAACGTAGAAAGAATAGAAATCATGAAAGGACCATCAGGAACTTTATTTGGATCTTCGGTATCTTCTTTTGGTGGTGTTGTCAATCTGGTTACTAAAAAACCATTTGAAACTGCAGCAAACGAAGTTTCATATACCACAGGAAGTTTTAATACAAACCGACTTACTGCCGATATCAATACCCCGCTTAACAAGGATAAAACGGTTTTGTTCCGAATTAATATGGCAGTTAACAGAGAAAAAAGCTTTTTAGATTATGGCTTTAATAATACGCTGGCCATTTCTCCAAGCTTAACTTACAAGGCTTCTGATAAACTTACTTTTAATATTGATGCTGAGTTATTTAACGTTAATAATACCAGACGTACTTATAATACTTACACTGCTGCCTCTGGCATAACAAATCCAACTGAATTGAAAATCGATTATAAAAAATCGATGTTTCATGATGATAATGATGCTAAAACTTCTGCTACTAAAATTTTTGCGCAGGCAGAATATGAAATTTCTGAAAACTGGAAATCGACAACCGTATTTTCTTTTGTAGACGAAAATGTAGAACGCAGTTACCAGAGTTATGCAGTTTGGAGCTCTCCTACTCAGGTCGCCAGAAGAGTTGGTTTATGGGGGCCTGTTTTTAATACTTATACTAATATTCAGGAAAATATTAACGGACAATTTGCTACCGGAAGTATCAAACATAAACTTTTGGTTGGTGGTAATTACAGATTGTACAGTTCTAATTTTTCTGGCGGTACTACTTTTACTCTTGATAATATTGATGTTACGACAAACTTTGCTCCTATCAGAAGAAAAGCTGTTGATGCCGGTTTAGTGTTAACAACGATTCCGGTTGCAGATCAGGAAACAATTAGTTTCTATGCTTGTGATGTTGTTAATTTTACAGATAAATTATCGGCTATGCTAAGTTTACGTTTAGATAATTTTAACCGTGAAAAAGTAGGTACTACAGAAGGTTATCATCAAACGGCATTATCTCCAAAATTAGGTTTGGTATATGAGATCATTAAAGATCAGGTTTCGGTATTTGGTAACTACATGAATGGTTTTCAAAATTCCGCTCCGGTTACACAGCCTGATTTAACGCAGTTAGTTTTAGATCCAATTTATGCAGTACAATATGAAGGTGGTATTAAAGCAGAAGCTTTTAATAAAAAACTGAGTGCTACGGCAAGTTATTACAATATAAAAATTGATAACGCTACAAGAACAGATGCTACCGGAGTTACTTATCAGGATGGTGTACAGGAAAGCAAAGGAGTTGATTTAGAATTAATCGCCAATCCGTTTTCTGGTTTAAACATTGTAGCGGGATATGCTTATAACGAAAATAAAATCCTAAAAGCATCTGATGCAAGTATTGAAGGAAACATCGCTGCGGGAGCACCAAAAAATGTTGTCAACTTTTGGACTACTTATACTTTACAAAATACACTAAAAGGTCTTGGTGCCGGTTTTGGAGCCAATTATGTAGATAAAAGTTATTTTGCGACAGATAATAATTTTTACATGCCATCTTACACAACTTACAATGCTACTGTTTTTTACGATCAGTCTTCATGGAGAGTTGGTGTTAAATTTAATAACATGAGCAATAAAAAATATTGGGATTTTTACGGAAATTCTGAAGCACCTAGTAATTTATTGGTGAACTTAACTATTAAGTTTTAAAGATTACTTTGTTATCAAACAAACACCTCTTTCTTCGGAATAGAGGTGTTTGTATTTTTAAATAAATCATTTACTTAAAAAACTATTTAATGTCTTTTAAAAAAATCATTCTTAAAATTCACTTATGGCTAGGCATGGGTTCCGGTTTAATTATCTTTATTCTGGGCATTACGGGCTGCATTTACGTCTTTGATGAAGAATTAAGACCTGTCGTTTATCACAGCCGTTATTACACTGATGAAACAAAAAACGATAAGAAAAACCTAAGCCAACTTCTAAAAATTGTACAGGATTCTATTGGAAAAGATAAACCCATTAATGCTATACGAATCAGAAATGAAAAAGATGCTACAGTAACGTTTTTTACCAGTAAAGAAAAAGAAAACGAAAATGCCATTTGGTATTGGGATAATCAGGAATACAATTATGCTATTTATGTAAATCCCTTTACAGGAAAAATTCAAAAGATAGAAAATACCACAACAGAGTTTTTTAACGTGATTGTATTTCTACACTGGAGCCTTTTGCTCACAAATAAAATCGGTCAGCCCATTGTAGGAATAGCGGTAATTATTTTCATTATTTCACTTATAACCGGACTTATTCTTTGGTGGCCAAAAAATAAAAGCGCTGCCAAACAACGATTTTGGTTTCGATGGAAAAACACCACGCAATGGAAACGAAAAAACTATGATCTACACAATATTCTCGGATATTATGTACTGCTTTTTGCTCTCGTTATTGCTTTTACAGGATTGGTCTGGTCTTTTAAATGGTTTGACAATAGCGTAAAATGGATTGCCAACGGAGGTCAGACTATTGAGAAAAAGAAAGAAAATCTCTCCTCTGATCTTTCCCAAAAAAATGATAAAAATCTAATTGATAAAATCTCGAATACCGTAGAATACTTTTATCCAAAAGCAGAAACTTATATGATTTCAATTCCCGAAGATTCATTACAAACACAATTTGTATATATCGAAAATGGCGGGAACTTTGACAGAATCAATTTGCAGTTTGATCAGTATACAGGAAAATTATTAAATACAAAAACCTACACTGACAAAAACAACGGAGAAAAAATCCGCTCGCTAAATTACGCCATTCATTCTGGCGGAATATTAGGGTTGCCCGGAAAAATACTCGCTTTTTTTGCCAGTTTAATTTCAGCAAGTCTTCCTGTTACCGGTTTTTATATTTGGTGGGGAAGAAATAATAAAAAGAAAAAAACAGTTTCTGCTCAATAATCAAAACCAAAATTTAACGAATCCTTTTTAGTGTTTTATTTTTAATTGTTCTAAATAAGAGTTAAGTTTGTGAAAAATATCATACTTAACAAAATTTAATTCTTGATCTTATGAAATCAAATACTTTAAAAAAATCACCTTTTTTCTTTTTATGTTAGTTGCAAGTCCGCAATTGTTTGCTCACGCACTTTGGATCGAAACTAAAGCAACCGGAACAAAAGGAAAAGCACAGGAAATTTCTGTTTACTTTGGGGAATTTTCAGATAATGACATTACAAAAGCTGATAAATGGTTTTCAGATTTAAAAGATTTTACATTAGTAGTGATTAGCCCTTCTAAAAAAGAAACAAAACTTACTGCCAAAGCTTTAGACAATAAATATCAGGCTTTCTTTACGCCAGATGAAGAGGGTGTTTACACGATTGCAATGCATCATAAAGTAAAAGATGTTTACGGAACTATGGTTTTAGATTACAATTCAAGCGCGACTGTAACTGTTGGAAATGCTGCAAAAGGAAACGAAGCCACAGTAAATACAAACGTTATTAGTGTATTTGCAAAAGATGTAGTTACTGCAAAACAAAAAACGAAAATAAACATAAACGCTTTATACGAAGGTAAGGAAGCAAAAGAGCAAAAAATCAAAGTAATTGCTCCAAATGGCTGGGAAAAAGAATTATGGAGCAATGATAAAGGAGAAATCTCTTTTACACCAATCTGGCCTGGTAATTACATGGTAGAATTTGCTTATACTGAAAAAGCTCCGGGAGAACACAACGGAAAAAAATACGATGAAATCTGGAAAATGGCTACTTATTTAATTTCGGTTAAATAATTTTTAAAACTTTTTTAGATTTTAATCTTCGATCAAACCTTGCTCTTTTGGGCAAGGTTTTTTTGTTTTTAGGCATTTCATAGAATATAAAATAAAAATAGTAAAAGCAAAATCTTAAGCTAATCTTAAGACAATATTAATGAAACTTTAATCAAGATAATGACCTCATAATTTTTTGTTAAGGACTTCACATCTCTATATTTGCATTCGTAATTTTTATTGAATCTAAATAAATACCATGAAACATAATTTAATACTATTCTTAGCCTTGATAAGTTTTGCTGCTTCTTATAGCCAAGATTACACAAGTATAGATAATAGTACAGCAAACGATACTGTAAAAAACAAAAAAGGAGAAACTCTTAATGAAGTTTTAATCACAGCCAATAAACCTAAAAAACCAATTTCGGCAGCACGTTCAGGAATTAAAGTAATGGACTTGCCGCAAAGTGTTCAGGTTGTTGGCAGCGAAGTAATCGAACAACAACAAGCAATTAGATTAAGTGAAGTAGTAAAAAACCTTAATGGTGTTTATGTAGGATCTGCTCGTGGTGGCGCACAGGAATCATTCTTTTCAAGAGGATATGATATGAGTGCCAATAATATGTTTAAAAATGGTTTTCGATATAATGCCGGTTCTATACCTGAAGTTTCTTCTTTAGAAAAAGTTGAATTTTTAAAAGGAGGTTCAGCTTTATTGTATGGAAATGTTGCTCCTGGCGGAATTATGAATTTAGTTACCAAAACACCAAAATTTACAAGCGGTGGAGAAGTTTCTATGCAAATGGGAAGTTACTCTTATTATAAGCCATCTATTGACTTTTACGGACCTTTAAATAAATCTATTGCCTACAGATTTACAGGGTCCTATGAAAACTCAGAAAGCTTTAGGGATTTTGTAAAAAACGAACGTATTTATATCAATCCTTCCTTCCTATTTCATCTTTCAGATAAAACCCAAATTACATTACAAGGAGATTATTTAAGTGCTGACTGGACTCCGGATTTTGGAACCGGAATCTACGGAAAAACAATTTTAGATTTGCCTCGTAACGAGTTCTTCGGAGCACTTTGGTCTACTGCAAATACTAAATCTTCTAGTGCTTCCTTATTATTTAACCATGATTTCAATAAAAATTGGAAATTAAATTTTAATTCTTCTTACCAATCTTACCGCAGAACTCAAACATCTACAGCACAGTTAAGTACAATCGATGCTAATGGAAATTGGAAACGTGGTTTAACAAAAGCTGACGCTGCCGAACAAATTTTTGGTGACCAGTTAAGTTTACAGGGAACTTTTAATACAGGAAGTGTAAAACACCAAATTTTCACTGGTGCTGACTACGAAAACTCTTTAGCTCCAAGTTATACTTTTGGATTCTATGCTCCTGGAAAACCTGCAGACCTTTTAACAACAGAAGCTACCGCTATAAACTTATATACTTACGATTATAGCACACAAAATACTGTTATTCCTTATCCAGCAAGAACTACTCAATTAACAAGTACAGAAACGCAACGTTTTGGAGCGTATTTTCAAGATTTAGTTTCGATAAATCAATATATAAAAGTTCTGGCGGGATTACGTTGGTCATGGCAGCAAAGCGAAGCTACCACTACAAAGGAAGTGATAGAGAAAAAGAATAATGTAAACGTCATTACAACTGCTTACGAAGATGCACTACCAGTAATTGGTGCTAAATCTATTAGCAAAGCTTTTTCACCTAAGGCAGGATTGGTAGTTCAGCCAACTAAAGATTTATCTTTGTTTGCAAGTTACTCCAACTCTTTTACCCCAAATACAGGAACAACCGTAGATTCACAACCATTAGACCCATCTATTATAGATCAGTATGAAGTTGGTGTGAAAAAAGATTTCTTCAAAGGTCTTTTGACTACAAACGTAACATTATATCAAATTACCAATAATAATTTAGCACAAACAGCTCAATATCAATCAGACGGTGTTACACAAAACGTTAATACCAATCTAAAAGAATTAGTTGGCGCTACAAAAGGAAAAGGAGTCGAAATAGATATTACTGCTACACCTTTAGAAGGCTTGAACATTATGGCAGGTTATAGTTTTAATGAAACCAAAGTATCTAAATCATCCGGCACAAGCGGAAGTCTTGTTGTTGGAGATGTTTTAGCAAGAACTCCAAAAAACACTGCCAATTTGAGCTTTTTCTACAAATTGCCAAGCGGTTTATTAAAAGGAGTGACTTTTGGAGCGATTGGAAACTATGTTGGAGATCGTACAGGAGGATGGAATGATGATTATTTATGGACAGAAAACACACCTGCAACCAATCCAAAAACATATACTGTAACGATTAGAGATCGTGATATTCCTTTAGAAGGTTACGTTACTGTAGATGCTTCTCTTGGGTATGAATGGAAAAAATTCTCAATCTTATGCCGATTATCAAACATTACAAATGAATTGAATTATACAGTTCACGAAAATTATAGTGTAAACCCAATCGCGCCTCGTCAGGTAATGACTAGTTTACGTTATAAATTCTAAAATTTTGAATTAGATTTTCCCCATACAGCGTTTTCTGATTATTAAAAATTAGAATGCTCTTTTGGAAATTTTAAACCTCATCTTGCAAAAGGTGAGGTTTTTTATTTTGTTAAAAATGTGTCTCATTTTATAATTACTTTTGCTCCATCAAAATATCAAAATAAAACCCAAATATGTCAGATTCCAAAAAGAACCAATTAAAGAAAAGTTTAGGATTAAGTTTTAATATTGCCGTATTAATTGGAGGAACAATTGGAGTTGGAATTTTAAGAACACCAGGCACAATTGCAGGAATGCTTGACAATTACTGGCTTATTATTACTTCATGGCTTATTGGCGGAATTTATGTTTTAATTGGTGCCAATTCTTATGCAGAACTGGCTACAATGTTACCAAAAGCCGGAGGATCTTACAATTACATCAAAAGAGCTTTTGGAAATTATGCCGGGTTTCTTTCGGGTTGGTTTGATTATATTACCAATGCCATTCCGCCTGCTTTTTATTGTATTGTAATTAGTGAATATCTTATAATTTTGTTTCCGGGTCTGGCAAATTTTTCAACTGAAATTGCCATTTCGTTATTAATTGCCTTTGTTTTATTGCATTTAAGCGGAGTAAAAAACGGAAGTGTTATTCAGCAAATAACCAGTTTTCTGAAAGTGATTTGTTTTGTTGCTTTAGTTGTGGCTTGTTTTATGTATTCAGGCGTAAAATTAGATCCAATTCCAAAAAACAATACTGTCTTTCAAATAGGGTTAATATTTGGATTTTTTAAGTCGCTTCAACTGATCATCGGAACTTATAATGGCTGGAACGCTGTTTGTTTTTTTGCAGAAGAAAATGAAAATCCGGGAAAAAATATCCCGAAATCCTTATATAGCGGCGTATTGCTTGTTATAGCTATTTATGTTCTGATAAACATTGCTTTTTTCTATATTTTGCCCATTGAAACTGTAGCAAAATCTAATTTGGCTGCTGCCGATGTTGCCAATATTATTTTTGGGAAAAACGGTGCAATTATCGTTACCGTAATTTCTATTTTTTCTTTGATTAGCATTTTGAATGCCTTTATGATGATCCCTCCAAGAATTTTATACGGATTAAGCCGCGATGGTTTTTTTATCGAAAAAGGTACAACAGTCAATAAAGGCGGAACTCCAATTGTTGCGCTTTTGGTTTCGTCACTTTTCAGTTTATTTTTAATTTGTATTGGTTCATTTGAAGTTTTATTTTCATTTGCTGCCTTCACCTCTATTATTGTTTGGGGTTTGGCTTATTTTTCTTTGATTAAACTAAGAAAGTCCGAACCGGATTTACCAAGACCTTACCGCTCCTTTTGGCATCCATGGAGTACGATAATTGCTATTATAGCTTCTTTTGCATTATTGATTGGTTTTATTTTTAGTGACCCAAAAAGCTTTGTGATTATTATAGGAATTACTGTAGTTTCTTACCCTTTATTTTTGGTTTTAAATCGAAAGAAAAACACATAATACTATTCTGAATCTTTAAAATAAAGTTAGAACCGTTTCTTAATTGAGACGGTTTTTTTTGCTCTTTTTTGAAGCCTCATTTACTTTTTCTACATAAAAGAGAAAAGTTCAGCTATCTATAAAAGGATCTCACGCCTTTATTTATTCTTCTTCAGCAGAATTTTGGGATGAATTTAAAAATAAATATCAACAACTTAAAAATCAGGTATTTATACGCTATTTCACTTCGTTTACTTTAGCGAGATTTGTTATTGTTGAAGTAAATTCATACAAAACTATATTAGTTTGTAAATAAAATTACAGAAACAATTTTTTAAAAGTTTTTCTTACTAACCGTTTAATCCTCAGAATTATGAAAATGAAAACCACTTTGTTTTACGTATTCTGTCAAATCACAAATGACAGAAGTCCTCCCCTTTTTTCCAAAGAACAAAAAATCATGAAAAAATTTATCCTTAAAAATCAAAAATCATATGAAAAATTTATACAAAATTATTCTCTTCCTGATTTGCGGAATCATGTATTCCCAAACACAAAGTGATATTGAAAAGATTAAGTCTGAAACAAATGTCGCAGAACTCGAAGCTTTAAGTATAAAATACAAAGCGGAGGCAGATAGAAATAAGGAAAGAGCAATAAGTCTTGCCCGAACTAATGGCTGGAGCCTGACCATTATTAATAAAGACGGGACGCAAAGTGAGTTGATGGACGTTACTCCGGACGGAAAGTCGCCAATTTACTTTACTCCTGAAAATACCGACGCAGCAAAGTCAACCCGAACTAATTATTTAAATTCCGGTGGCGGTTTGGGTCTTACACTCAACGGACAAACCATGACAGCCTATGTTTGGGATGGTGGTGCTACACTTCCTACTCATAACGAATTTGGCGGAAGGGTTTCTATTTTAGATGGTGCGACCGTTATTAACCCCGCAAACAACAATAGCCAGCATGCCAATCATGTTACCGGTACTATTGTTGCTGCAGGTGTGGTGGCGCAGGCAAAAGGAATGGCTTATCAGGCAAATGCCAGAACCAACGATTGGAATAGTGATTTGTCTGAAGCCACAGCAGCAGCTGGTTCAAGCGGAATGTTATTATCCAATCATTCTTATGGATGGGCAACAAGAAGTTCTCCGGGAGGGCCTATTTTAATTGCTCCATGGCAATTTGGTGCTTACCAAACCATTGCAAGAGATTGGGATAACGTAATGTTTAATGCGCCGTACTACTTAATGGTAAAAGCTGCGGGAAATGATGGTAATGACAACACTGCAAATCCAAGCCCTATAGGAGGTGCAAGCTATGATAAGCTGACCGGATTTGCTACCTGCAAAAACAATCTTGTAATTGCAAATGCTAATGATGCTGTAATAAGCAGTACTGGAGCATTATCAAGTGTTACTATTAATGCCTCCAGCAGTCAGGGTCCTACAGACGATTTAAGAATCAAGCCGGATCTTACCGGAAACGGGACTTTGCTGTATTCGACCGCTACACTCACATCTGTAATAACACCACTAACAAATAGCAGTTACGGAAACGCAACCGGAACTTCGATGGCGTCTCCCAACGTTACCGGAACATTGCTTTTGCTGCAACAACATTACAAAAACAAAACCGGCGGGTTTATGCGTGCTGCAACCTTAAAAGGATTGGCATTACATACCGCAGACGATGCCGGTCCGGTTGGTCCTGATGCTATTTTTGGATGGGGATTACTAAATGCAAAATTTGCAGCCGAAACTATTACAAAAAAAGGAACGAATGCTATTATCGACGAAAACACATTAAATAACGGAGCAAATTATAGTTTTACGGTAACATCTGATGGTGTAAATCCTTTGATTGCTTCAATTTCATGGACAGATCCCGCAGGTGCAGCTTATTTTGGAAGTACACCAAATATTGGTACTGCCAAATTGGTAAACGATCTCGATATTCGCGTAACCAATTCATCAGGAACTACTTTTCCTTACAAATTGTTAACCGCTACCACAAACACATTAGGTGATAATACCAGGGATCCGTTTGAGAGAATCAAGATCATTGGGGCTGCTGGCAACTATACGATAAGTATTTCTCATAAAGGAACTTTGGTAAACAGCCTTCAAAAATATTCTGTTATTGTTACCGGAATAGTACCTCCGCTGGCTGATCTTTATATAAAAGACAGACCATTTGATACTGGTGTACAACCCAATCCGGATTCAGGGCCTATGTGGATAAGCGATGATATTTGGGTAAGACAAAATATTGACGCAGGACTTGTACATGAAAATCCTGAATATAAAACAAGTTCACCAAATGCCGTATACATTAGAGTTTACAACAGAGGAACCGCTACAAGTTCTGCTTCAAAAGTAAAACTATATTTTGCCAAGGCATCTACAGGACTAACATGGCCTACTAACTTTATTAATTTTAGTGTACTTGGCGTATTACATGGCGATCTAATAGGCGAAGTTAATATTCCGGCCATAACTGCAGGCAGCAGTGCAATTGTTATGATTCCGTGGTATCCGCCAAACCCAAGTGATTTTTCATTTGACCAGCATCATTTTTGTTTAGCAGCCAGAATTGAATCTTTTGGTGATCCTATGTTTAATGAAGTTAATGGCAGTATTGCTCCAAATGCTAAAAACAACAATAATATTGCCTGGAAAAACCTGAGTGTTTACAATTTAAATACTACTGATGTTGTAGCGCCAACAGCCGTTTTTATTAGAGGTATAAAATCTAAATCTGTAAATATTAGATTTCTGGATAAAGGATTTAATGAAAACCTTAAAAACAATTTCTTCGAATTAGGCGGAACTATAGAAGCTACTCTTGATGCACGTTTATTTGAAAGAGCAGAATCTAATGGAAGCCTGAGAAGTGTGAAAATTATCGATAAAAATAAAATTCTGATCACTTCGGCAGAAGCGGCAATTACAAATTTACCTATCGATAATGGAGAAACTTTTGGGATAACATTTGATTTTAGGGTAGCGAGAGACTTTCCTGCCGAGGAACAAATTACTTTAGATGTCATTCAGGAAGATGCCTTAAAAGGCGAACTAGAAGGCGGTGAACGTTTTGCTCTTGTA
The DNA here is from genome assembly GCF_979258275.1 of Flavobacterium sp. AC274. Lineage (NCBI taxonomy): Bacteria > Pseudomonadati > Bacteroidota > Flavobacteriia > Flavobacteriales > Flavobacteriaceae > Flavobacterium > Flavobacterium sp. AC274. Next base: position 4,549,550 of record NZ_OZ409852.1, read on the forward strand.
AAAGCTGACAAACCTAACACTAAAACTGATGAAATCGTACTTAAAGAAGCAGAAGATTCCAGAGTATTTACGATTTATCCTAATCCAACAAACGGCATTTTTAAAATTAGCATCAACAATGCCGAACAGGGAACTTTAAAAATATCAAGCCTTTATAATGGTGTTGTTTTTGAAGAAAAAACCAATAAAGGAACAGAGTTTAATGTGAACATTGCGAAACAAACTCCTGGAATCTATATCGTTCAGTTTATTTCTGATAAAGGAATTGTAACTACCAGAAAGATCATTAAAAACTAATTTCTGAGATTCAAATTATTTAAAAAAATCCCAATACTGAATTCAGTATTGGGATTTTATATTTAAAAGAAAATCTGATTCTTATTTCAAACCAGCAATACTTTGCTCGATTGTAGCAATCTTTGCCAAAGCATCAGCTTCTTTTTGTTTTTCGTTTGCTAAAACTTTTTCCGGTGCTCCGGCAACAAATTTTTCGTTCGATAATTTTGCCTGAACCGATTTTAGGAAACCTTGTGTATAAACTAATTCGGCAGATAATTTTGCAATTTCAGCTTCAACATCAATATTTCCTCCTGAAATCGGAATGAAATATTCGTTTGATTTTACACGGAAAGATAATGCTCCGTCTACTTTAGCAGCAACATATTCGAAAGTAGAAATATTTCCTAATTTCGTTACGATTGAATCAAAATAAGTCGAAATGTTTTCGCTGTTGATTGCTTTCAATTCGATAGCATCTTTAAACGGAATATTTTTATCTTTTCTGATCGTTCTGATTCCAGAAATTACTTCAATTGTATTATCAAAATCAGCAATTAAATTCGCATTAAATGGTTTTAATTCCGGCCAGGTTGAAACAATTAACGCTTCTTCCGGAGTTCTCTCAGCAATTAAATGCCAAATTTCCTCAGTTAAGAAAGGCATAAACGGATGCAACAATTTCAGGTTACTTTCTAACATTTCGATTGCTTTATCAAACGTTGCTTTATCAATTGGCTGTTGATAAGCCGGTTTGATCATTTCTAAAAACCAAGAACAGAAATCATCCCAAACCAATTTATAAATGGCCATTAATGAATCTGAAATTCTATATTTTTCGAAATTATCTTCGATATCAACTAATGTCTGTTGCAATTTTGCTTCGTACCATTCGATCGCTACTTTTGATGATTCCGGCTGCGAAATAGTTTCTGAAACTTCCCACCCTTTAATCAATTTAAAAGCATTCCAAATCTTGTTTGAAAATGCTTTTCCCTGATTGCATAATTCTTCATCAAACATAATATCGTTTCCTGCAGAAGCGCTTAAAAGCAATCCTACACGAACTCCATCAGCTCCGAATTTATCGATTAAATCTAAAGGATCAGGAGAATTTCCTAATGATTTAGACATTTTACGACGTTGTTTGTCACGAACTAAACCAGTTAAATATACATTTGTAAATGGCTTTTCACCTGCATATTCGTAACCTGCAATAATCATTCTCGCAACCCAGAAAAACAAAATATCCGGACCTGTTACCAAGTCGTTTGTTGGATAATAATATTTATAATCTGCACTTTCAGGGTCCATTATTCCGCCAAAAACTGACATCGGCCACAACCATGACGAAAACCAGGTATCTAACGCATCAACATCCTGTGTTAAATTATTAATTGTTAATTGTTGATTGTTAGTTTTTTCCTTTGCTAATTTTAAAGCGTCTTCGATATTTTCTGCAACTACGAAATCTTCTTTTCCGTCTCCGTAATAATAAGCCGGGATTTGTTGTCCCCACCATAACTGGCGAGAGATATTCCAATCGCGGATATTGTTTAACCAATGCGCATAAGTATTTTCGAAACGTTTTGGATGTAATTTAATATCTCCCGTTTCTAAAACCGATTTAATTGCCGGTTTTACTAAATCTTCCATTTTTAAAAACCATTGGTCTGATAATCTTGGTTCGATTACCGCTTTGGTTCTTTCAGATGTTCCTACTTTATTTAAATGGATTTCGGTTTTCGCCAAAGCTCCAATTTCTTCTAACTCTTTTGCAATTTCGGTACGAACCACAAAACGATCTTTCCCCTGATAATGTAATCCGAAACTATTTAGCGTAGCATCTTCATTAAAAATATCAACGATTTCAAGATTGTGTTTTTCTCCTAATGCTTTATCGTTTACATCATGCGCCGGAGTTACTTTTAAACATCCGGTTCCGAATTCTACATCAACATATTCATCTTCGATAATCGGAATTACTCGACCACAAATAGGAACGATGGCGCTTTTACCTTTTAAATGTGTAAAACGCTCATCATTTGGGTTGATACAAATTGCAGTATCTCCAAAGATAGTCTCAGGACGTGTTGTTGCAATGGTTAAAAATTCCTCAGTGCCTTCAATTTTATAGTTTAGGAAAAATAATTTTCCTTGTTGTTCTTCGTAAATAACTTCTTCGTCAGATAAAGTTGTTTTGGCTTCCGGATCCCAGTTTACCATTCGGTATCCTCTGTAAATTAATCCTTTGTTGTATAAATCTACAAATGATTTAATTACAGATGCTGACATGTCAGGATCCATCGTAAATTTGGTTCTTTCCCAATCGCAGGAAGCACCCAATTTTTAAGCTGATCCAGGATTACTCCACCATATTTATCTGTCCATTCCCAGGCGTGCGCCAAAAATTCTTCACGGGTTAAATCATTTTTATTGATTCCTTCCGCTTTTAATTTTGCCACAACTTTTGCTTCGGTTGCAATAGATGCGTGATCCGTTCCCGGAACCCAGCAGGCATTGAAACCTTTAAGACGCGCTCTACGAATTAAAACATCCTGAATTGTATTATTCAACATATGCCCCATGTGCAAGACTCCTGTCACGTTTGGTGGCGGAATTACAATTGTATAAGGTGTTCTATGATCTGGCTCTGAATGAAAATAATTATTTTTCATCCAGTAATCATACCATTTATTCTCGATCGTTTTAGCGTCAAATTGTGCTGGAATACTCATTTATAGATTGTTTAATCGTGGATATGTTTAATCGTTAATTTGTTACTTCGTTTAATCGTCTAAGCTTAATCAATTAAACGATTAAACAGTTAAACAAATTAACAATAAAAAAATTGGTTCAATTTTTGTAATTATAACTGACAGCAAAAGTAAATAATTAAGTACACTATAAAAAGCGAAATAATAATTTGTGTATTAATTAAAACAAAGTATATTTACTTACAACTTAAAAACAATTTCAAAATGAAAAATGTTGCCACTTTTATTGTAATAGTATTATTTAGTGCAATAGGTTATTCGCAGAACGGTCCAAAAATTGAATTTTCGGCACCGGACAATACAGTTGATTATGGGAAAATATCAAAAAGTGATAATGGAGTTCGCTCTTTTGAATTTACAAACACCGGAGACGCCCCATTATTAATTACATCTGCAGAATCAACAGTAAGCACGATCGTTGTTACAAAACCTGCTGCTGCAATTATGCCAGGTAAAAAAGGAAAGATTGATGTGAAATATAACATGGCTGCAGGTCCTATTCGTAAAACAATTACTGTAGAAACCAATGCTGTAAATTATCCTGATGGTAGAGTTGCCCTAAAAATTAAAGGGGAAGTTTTATAAAAAATTACATTCTAAAAATAGTAGAGCCGCTTCAAATGAAGCGGCTTTTTTACGTCTTGTCATAAATGACAAATACATTACATATTTTAATTCTTTTATATTTCCAACCATAGCACGCGGTTTCAACCGTGGGGACACAATACAAGGCGTAACAATATTGCGCTCCAATGGTTAAAACCATTGGCCATATTTACAATATTATGGTTGCTTTTATGAGTAAATCTTTGGCAAAGTTTTAAATTTTGCCAAAAATAGCATCGCATAAAAAACCCGACAGGTTTTAAAAACCTGTCGGGTTTGCTATGACGTTTTACTTATCAGAACATTCAACACTTGTAAATTTATATTTTACACTTTCAAAATCAATAGGTTTGTCTTTTACTAAGTACGTTACCCCCATTGTTGTCTGCATTGTACCATTTCCTAAAATCAACTGTTTATCACGTTTTAAAAGTGCCATTGGATTTTTAAAAATTCTGTCTTTGCTTGCCAACTCCTTAAATGTATAGTCTACAAATAATGTATCACCATGAAATTCGCCTGAAACTTCACCTGTTCTTACTGTTGAAGGCGCAACTTTCATCACCATATCTCCGGTTAATTTTCCGTTTTTTAAGGTATTCAATTTTAAATCAATTGTGTCTTTTTCGTATATGGCCTTATAGCATTCAATGCTTACAATTTTTTGTTCCTCAGCTTTAACTGCTTCGGTTTCTTTTTGTTTTTCTTCTTTTTTACAGCTTTGAAATCCGACTAAAGTCAGAAGCAAAAATGGTATGACTAGTTTTTTCATAATTATATTAAATTCAATAGTTATTATACGTCGATGAATTTACAAATTTTTAATTACAAATTCACTTCTTCTGTTCAATTCATGATCTTCTTCTGAACAGGCTTCATCTGTTTTACATTTTATAATGGGCACAGATTCTCCGTAACCTTTTGCTGTAACTCTGTTTGCATTAATGCCGGATTGTATGATAAATTCTCTTGTTGAACTAGCTCTTTTTGAGACAAATCTTCATTGAATTTTGCATTTCCACGCGAGTCTGTGTGTGATCCAATTTCGATTACCATTCCTGGATATTTATTCATTAAAAACACAACTCTGCTTAAAACCACTTTTGATTCTTTACGGATGTACCACATATTGTAATCAAAATAAATTGGATCTGTTTTGATGATCAATCTGTTTTTATCATCTCTTATAACATCTTTTTCCTGTTCTAAAATCTGTTTTACTTTTTCATTCTTTTTAACTTCGGCCGCGACAATTGCTGCTTCTTTTGCTTTTTTCTCTTTTTCTTTTAATTGAACAGCTGCCAAAGCTTCTTTTTTCTTATTCTCTTCTTCTATAATGATTTCCTGTTTTCTCTTCTTTTCGGCATTTTCTTTTTCTTCTAGTTTAATTGCATCTACAGATTTTAGCGCCAAAGATGCATCGCTTGTTTTATTTCTGGTTTTGTCTAAAGATAAAGTTACAGACTCATTTGTGTATTTTTCCTTGAAAGCCGAAACTTTATAAACAGCTTCACATGCAACTGTAAAACTAAATTTTCCATCTGCAGAAGTTGTAATAGTATTCAGGTTTTTATTCTCTGAATCCTGCAAAATTACTGTTGCATTTTCAAGCGCCAGTTTTGTATCAATATCGGTTATTGTTCCTGCGATAAATTGTTTACAATCTTCTACAATTAAGTCTTTGATTTCTTTAAATTGATAAATATCGTCGCTTCCTTTTCCTCCTTCTCTGTTTGAGGCAAAATATCCTTCCTTGGTATTTGAATTGATATTAAAGGAAAAATCATCCAAATTCGAATTTAATGGTAAACCGATATTTGTTGGTTTCGAATATTCATTTCCTGTAATATCAGAAACAAAAACATCCAGCGACCCATATCCCAAATGTCCATCTGAAGAAAAATAAAGTTTATTATCATCTGAAGCAAACGGAAATTGTTCTCTTTTATCTGTATTAATAACTGATCCAAGATTTTTTGGTGTATCAAAAGCACCTCTATTAATGTTTACCGAATAAATATCAAATGAACCTAAACTTCCGGGCATATCCGAAGCAAAGTACAACACTTTTTCATCGGCACTCAAAGCTGGATGTTCTACAGAATAATTCGGACTGTTGAATGGAAGTGAAACAATATTTTTCCATTTTCCTTCTACAAGTTCGGCTTTGAAAATTTGAAGATTTGAAATTTTCTGATCGTTCTTTTTCTTGCTGCCGTTTTTAGAATTATTACGGGTAAAATAAATTGTTTTGCCATCTTTTGTAAAAATAGCGTTGGCTTCGTGTACGCCTGTTTTTAATTCATCGGCAAAATAAGTCACAATTGTTTCTGCAGAATTACTATTTTCGACCGGAACCTTTACCAGATTCAAATAAGTTTCATTATCCCATTTGTATTTTTTGTCGAACAATCCTGGCTTTAATTTCACGCCTGCAAAAACCAGATTATTTTTGTATTTAACGGCTCCAAATTCAGAATTAGGTGTATTTATTGCGAGATTTTTGATGTCAAATCTGTTCCCAATTGCTGATACATTTTCAAGTTCTTTTAATTCTTTTTGAAAATAAACAGAATCCTGACTATTGGCTGATTTGGCATAATACTCTTTTAAAATAATATTTGCATCGGCATAACTATTACTTGCTTTTAAGGTCTGTGCGTATCTAAAATAATATTGCCTGTCTAAATCTTTGTTATAATTGGTGACTAAAAGCCTGTAATAACGCTGTGCTTTGATTAAGTCATTTGTATAATAATAAGAATCGGCCAGATTTTTAATTACTTCCTGCGAAGGTTTAGTTTCTGCCAGTTTTTGATATAAAATAATGGCTTGACTATAATAGGTTTTATCAAAAAACCGTTTAGCTCTAATCAATTCCTGATCTTGTGCATTTACAAACTGTATTAAAAATACGAATATAATAACGAGTAGTTTTTTCATATTTTTCATTTTAAAAGAATCTAGGTGATTTATCAAATCCTTTTCCTAATAAATCCAGATCAAAAAGCAGCATAATTTCGTGTGTTCCTGAATTAAACTGTCCTAAATTTGAAAGTGTATAATCGTATGCATAACCAACTCTAAGAGACGGCGTAACGTTAATATTTACTAAGCCGCTTATGGCATCATCGATTCTATACGCGGCACCAAGTTCAAATTTATTATTATACAAAACATTGGCCGTAATATCTATAGAAAGTGGTGCGCCAGTAACATATTTGGTCATAAAGGCTGGTTTTAACTTCACCTTGTCATTGATTTGAAACACATATCCGGCGGTTAAAAATGTATGAATATCTTCTGATCCGAAGGCGTTTATTCCTGATTTTTCTTCGATATGTTTCGTATTTAATAAGTTTGGCGCTGACAATCCCACATAAAAATTGTTTCTGAAAAAGTAAGCTCCTACTCCAATATTTGGTTTGGTTACGTTTACATTTTCGGCGAAAGCCAAATCTGTTGAGGTATCGCCACTTTGCAAAACAAAACCATTAAAATTTGTCTGAATAGATGAAAATCCTGCTTTTAAACCTAATGAAAGTCTGTTTTGTCCTCCTAAATTAAGTACATAGGCAAAATCTGCATAGACATTATTTTCCTTTTTTGCCCCGTCGCCAATATCATCAGATATTAATGACAAACCTACTTCGACTTTATCATTTATGGCTGTGTGACCAAAAAAGGTAAATGTTTTTGGAGCGCCAACTGCACCCACCCATTGTGTTCTGTATAATCCGCCTAGATTTAACATTGCCGGCATTCCAGATGCATATGCAGGATTTACTACACTCATATTGTACATATAATGTGTGTATTCAGGATCCTGCTGTGCGGATATTGACGTTATATAAAAGAAAAAACTTATAAAAATTATGATTTTTTTCATTGAATTTTATATTAATAAGGTAAAGGAATTAGCGATTTAAATAAAGGCGGCCTTGTTTAGGAGGTCTGTTATCTTTATTAAAATTGAGAATATAAAAATAGACTCCGTTTGGCGCCATTCCGCTGCCAATTCCTTCTCTTTCATAATTTAAACCATCCCATCCCGGTTTACCATTAAAGCCTTTATACATTCCGTTTCCGTATCTGTTAAAAATTTCAATTGTATAATTTGGATATAAAAATTCAATATTCGGAATGACATAAGTGTCGTTTACACCGTCTCCGTTTGGAGAAAATCCGTCAGGAATAAAAAAGTCATTCGGCACATCATCACAATCTGTTAGTGTAACCGTTACTTCAAGATAATCATAAGAAAAACAATCACTTGTGTCCGAAAAATTAAAACCATAATATCTTCCCTGTTCTGTTAAAGCAGTTGTTGACGGCAATAAATTTCCGTTGTTCGGCGCATCGTACCAAACTATTGTTGCAGGAACATTGGTGTTGTTAGATAAATCTGCAACGGTTGGAGTATTTAATCCGCAAAAATTCTGTCCGTCTGTATTTAAGACCGGAGCGGGTGTATCATTTATGGTAACTGTTATCATGCTAGGCTCTGATGTACAATCTGAAGCTGTTACTTTTACCCAATAATTGCCTGACTGTAAAACATAAGTATCTGCAAATGGTGTTGTTGATATCGCTGAATCATACCATTTATATTGTGCTCCATTTGGCTGTAAATTAGCAATTGTCGCACCATCAATTTTACAAAATTCCTGATTAATAGCGGTTGGAGCCACAGGAATCGGGTTTATAGTAAACGGATCGGCAACACCACTTATATTAATTCCACATGTGGTGGAGTTATTTGTTAAATTTGTAACTGTTGCAGTTGTGGTTCCTGTATTTAAAAGTAATGCGGAAGGAATTACAAAAGAAGCATTTCCACCCGTTGGAGTTAACACAACAGTCTGAACTGTCGATGTATTACTTCCGGAAAGCGTATAGGATAATGTTACGTCTGTTAAATTTCCTAATCCTGAAACTGAAGCCGAAACCGCATCTCCAAAACAAACATTAGCAATTTGTATTCTCAAATTGGCAATATTCGGTAACGGATTTATAACAATATTTCCCTTTAAATTTGCCGTATTTGTACATAGTGATATTACATGGGTAATATTGGTAATTGTAATTACACCGTTTCCGCTTCGTGAATTTAAAATATCCGGAATTGTAAAACTTGCCACGCCGCCTGTAAACGTAACTCGTACTGTTTGGAAATTGGCAGTATTGGCTCCGGAAATATTATAACGAAGGTCATAAATACCGTCAATGATTTTTACTGCATTTGATATTACTGCTACAGCGTCACTATTTTGACACGTTTTTATTTGATCAATTTTTGCTCCTGTCAGATCTGGTATTGGATATATGTGAAGTATATCTGATAAATTATTAGTAACATTGGTGCAGGCTCTTTTGCTATTCTGGGCAAATACATCAATTATTGTTACTGTAAAATCTCCAACCTGTTTAAAATAATCTGATTTAATTGGAAAAAGAAGAATTCCGTTGGTAAAATTTGCTGTAACCGTTTCTATACCACCATTTGGTCCTGAAACACTAAATATCACGTTATAAGTTCCATTTGGAATCGCAGCCGGTCCTTTTGTAAGTCTGGCAGTATACGTTGCCGTTGGAATTTCTGTTTCGCATATATCTGGGCTAACAACAAGCGTTGCACCAGTAAGATCCAGTTTTCTTTCGATTATAATTGTTATTTGTTCATCATCAGCATTACAAACTGCCTCTGGAGATGGAACGCTGTAATTGAAATTATAGGTACCTGCTCCAAATCGGTTGTAAATTTTTTCAATGTCTATAAAATGATCTCCGGCAAAAGTTAATTCTCCGGTTGGCCGAGGTCCCATATCGGTCCAAGTACCATTGGGATCTGCACCTGTAAGCAAATTATACAAGTCATAATTGGTATAATTAGTTATCGCATCGCTACAAATCAATAAAGGAGGTTTCGCATCTCCGGCTTCTGGTGCTCTTACAACTTTTACAAATACGGTTGCCTGAGGTGGAGCTGCACATCTACCCTCAGCATCCATCCTGTAAGTAAAAGAGTAAAGTCCGCTTAACTCCTTAACATTAACAGATTCCTCAATATCCTTATTAGTCCTGTTATCATGCCATTTTCCATTAAGCAACGGACTGAGAAATCTACCATCAAAAGCCTGAAAAAGATTATAAGTACCTAATGCAGAACAAATTATTGTTTGAGAAGGTTTCCCTGTATAACCGCCAATTGTAACATAAACGGTTGATGAATTATCTGTACAGCCTGCAATGCCATCTACTGTATAGGTATAATTAAATACACCACTATAGGAAATAGCATGTACATTTAAGAATCCAGTTGCAGGATCCAATCCTCCCATATCATAATCATCAGACCATGTACCACCCGGAGTCGCCGATGGTCCTAATAAAGAATATAAATTAACCGATGCATTTGCAGCGCTATCATAATCACAAATTGTCAATGATGCGTCATTTCCTGCACATTGAGCGTATGAAGTTATAGGTAAAAATGATAAAAAAACAAAAAACAAGAAAACTTGTAAGAAATTAGCGTATTTTTTGACCATAAATTATATTTTTGATAAACATAATAAAAATATTACGCCAATTTATCAAAAAACTTAATTTTCTTATTAATTTCGTCAAAAAATAAGAGCAAGGTCAAAAAAATCTCGTTAACTTCTCTTTTAATACGAATATTATAATTCGTCTTCCAGCCTGAATCGAAATTTTAAAATCAAACTATTTCTCTCTATTTCCATATTAATCCAGGCATCCTCTTCAGACTTTAAAAGATTATTTATTTGTTGAAGAGAATATTTATAAGGTAATATTTTATTGATACTTACTATTATATCTCCCTTTTGAAGTCCACATTTATCAGCCGCAGAATTTTTACGAATATTTATGATTTCATACACTGGCTTCAAAAGAAATTTATATCTGAAATTATCATTATTTTTTTCTCTATCCTCCAACTCACTTACTGATGATGCAACTTGTACTGTTTGTAAATGAACTGTTTCCTGAACCCATTGTAAACCATTATGCTGAATCGTAATTCCGCTTTTATTATAGGTAAAGGGTTCATAAAATTTGGTATTTTTTTAAGATATAATTTTCGGTCTGCATAATCTAAAACCAAAGTAAATCGTTTTAAAATTTCACCGCCAACAGAACCAATACGATCCGGCACCATTTTTACATTTCGAATAGAAGTCGAATCCGGAAAAGAAACAATTGGATTTTTAAATTCGAAATCGGCAATAGAAAATTTTTCCAGTTTTGCCCGATGTCCTTCAATATCACCACTAAAACCTTTTCCTAAAAAATCAGGAAAATTCTTTTTTGGCAATTTTATTTTATTGTTTTCAAAAATCCAGAATGCATCACTATTTCCTATATCAATAAGCAATTTAGCGGGTATTTCTTCACCGTTTGAAACTGCTGTTGTATAAATATAAGGTTTCGATCTTTCAATCGTAATAGGAACTGCTTTAAATTTTTTATCTAATTTTTGCCTTGTTTCTTCGTTATTTAAATGAACGATAACCTTCTTTTTTTGATAATTAATTTCGACTAAATTATTTTTAAAAAATTTATGTCCGATAATTCCGTTTACCGGAATACCGATGTGAGAAGACAAGTTAAAACTCTGATCTAAAATAATATAAACCAAATGATTGCTAGATTTTATGCCATGAGTTTCCAGAATATTGTTTGTTGATTTTAATCCTTCTATTTCTTCTTCACTACCTAAACCTCTCAGCTTTATTTTTTCTATGTTATTAAAACTTACTTCCTGCATTTCTTCCATACTAAACAAAATGGTTTCTTCGACTCCTGAATCAAGCAAAAAGTTCAATTCAACGCCGTTTACTTTTATCGGAATAAAAACAAGATTATTAATCAATTTAAAAGGAATAATAACCTTTTTACGATTGTTTTCAATTAAAAAATCACTTTGCGCTTTTAACGATAAAACTGACAAAAGCCCAAAAAACAACACAATATATTTTTTCATTGATAATATTTTATTATAAAATTAGTAAATATATTGATTATTGTTACATTTTTACAAGAGCCGTTAATGTTTACGTTAAATTCGAAAAAAAATGCAAATTTGCACTTCAATAATTAAACACATGCCAACAATTTCAAACAAAGGCAGAAACATGCCCGAATCACCGATACGTAAACTTGCTCCTTATGCAGATATTGCAAAACAAAAAGGACATAAAGTGTATCATTTAAACATTGGTCAACCGGATATCAAGACACCCGAAGTGGCCATCGAGGCGGTAAAAAATATTGATTTAAGTATTATAGAATACAGTCCGTCTGCCGGATATGAAAGTTATAGAAAAAAATTAGCTAAATTTTACCAACGTCAAAATGTAAATGTTAACCCAGAAGACATCATTGTAACAACCGGTGGTTCTGAAGCTTTACTTTTTGCACTGGCCACAATTACAGATCCAGGAGATGAAATCATTATTCCGGAACCGTTTTATGCTAATTATCATGCATTTGCATCATCAACAAGTGCAACCGTAGTTCCTCTTGTTTCGACTATCGAAACAGCATTTGCTTTGCCTAGTATCGAAGAAGTCGAAAAATTGATTACTCCGAAAACGAAAGCAATCCTAATTTGCAATCCGGGAAATCCAACAGGATATTTATATTCAGAAACTGAAATTAAACAACTTGCAGGTTTAATCAAAAAATATGACTTATACTTAATTGCTGACGAAGTGTATCGTGAGTTTTTGTATGATGGAGATGACGTACATTATTCTGTTATGAATTTAGAAGATGTAGATCAAAACGTTATTATGGTCGATTCAGTTTCAAAACGTTACAGTATGTGTGGCGCGAGAATTGGCTGTTTGGTTACTAAAAACAAAATGGTTCTTGCAACTGTAATGAAATTTGCCCAGGCACGTTTAAGTCCGCCTACTATCGAGCAAATTGCTTGTGAAGCCGCTATAGATACACCTCAAAGTTATTTTGACGAAGTTATTGCAGAATACAAAAGCCGTCGTGATACTTTGATTACGGAATTAAACAAAATTGAAGGCGTAATTGTAACCAAACCAAAAGGTGCTTTTTACTGCATTGCTCAATTGCCAATTGACAATTCAGAAGATTTTGCACAATGGCTTTTAGAAAGTTACAATCTAAACGGCGAAACCGTTATGGTCGCTCCCGCAGCCGGATTTTACTCTACTCCGGGAATGGGATTAAATCAGGTGCGTATTGCTTATGTTTTAAATAAAAAAGATTTAGTTACCGCTGTAAATATTTTAAAAGAAGCGCTTTTGGTTTATAATACTAGAAAATAACAACTAAACATAACAACAACCATTAAAAAGGCAATAACTTAACTGTTATTGTCTTTTGTATTTAAAAAATACAGGTTTTGCTTTAATTAAATTATATCCAAAAATGGATGATTAAATAGTAAAAACGATAGAAAATGTTTCCTTTTTATTAATTATCTTTACCGCCTTAAAAAGATATACCCATTATAATAGTAGTTTTTAATGACAAATAACGAAGATTTTTTAGACGAAATAGGAGACAATCATTTTAGTAGTAATGCGAAAAACCCTGTGAGACAGGATGCTTTTGATTTAACTGATGATGAAAAAATAGAAAAAATAAAAAAAGATGTTGAAAACATTCTACAGACTCTTGGAATGGATTTGACAGATGACAGCATAAAAGGTACTCCAAACCGAGTAGCAAAAATGTTTGTAAAGGAGATTTTTGGTGGTTTAAATCCTGCAAAACAACCAAAAGCTTCTACTTTTGATAATAATTACAAATATGGCGAAATGCTTGTAGAAAAAAACATCACTGTTTATTCTACTTGCGAACACCATTTACTGCCGATTATCGGTAGAGCTCACGTTGCTTATATTTCCAGCGGAAGAGTTATTGGTTTATCTAAAATGAACCGAATTGTAGAGTATTACGCAAAAAGACCTCAGGTTCAGGAGCGTTTAACGATGCAAATTGTTCAGGAATTACAAAAAGCTTTAGGAACTGAAGATGTTGCCTGCGTTATCGATGCAAAACACCTTTGTGTAAACTCAAGAGGAATTAAGGACATCGAAAGCAGTACCGTAACTTCTGAATTTGGTGGGAAATTTAAAGATCCTCAAACTAAAAGAGAGTTTTTAGATTATATTAAATTGGAAACCCAATTTTAGTTTAATCGGTAAATCGTTAATTTGTTTAATCGCCTCGTATAATTCCGATTAAACGGTTAAACAAATCAACAATTAAACAGCAAAAAATGTATATTTTTTCCTTTGAAAAACTTGAGGTTTGGCAAAACTCCAGAATATTTATTTCGGATATTTATAAGTTAACTAGTAAATTTCCATCAAATGAATTATTTGGTATAACTTCTCAAATAAAAAGAAGCTCCTCTTCAATTGCAACAAATATTGCGGAAGGAACCTCGAGAAATACGAATAAAGATAAAGCTCATTTTTTAACGATCTCCTATTCATCAGCAATGGAAACTTTAAATCACCTGATTATTTCAAAAGATTTAAATTATGTATCAGAAAATGAATATCTGGGATGCAGAGAAAAAATTGAAAAAATTTGCAATCAGATAAATAGTCTAAAAAAATACTATCTTTCTAAAGAGTAACATAGTTAACAAAAATCCATTAAACGTTTTGCACGATTAAATAAATCAACAATTAAACGATTAAACAGTAAAAAGAAATATGCCATTATATACAACACAGCCTCTAAAAATATACAATTCACTTTCGGGTGAAAAAGAAAATTTCAATCCAATTCATGAAGGAAATGTTGGAATGTATGTTTGCGGACCTACCGTTTACAGCAATGTACACTTAGGAAATGTGAGAACATTTATGTCGTTTGACGTTATTTTCCGATATTTTTTACATCTGGATTATAAAGTGCGTTATGTTCGAAACATTACTGATGTTGGTCATATTGTAGATGATGTTGATGAAGGCGAAGATAAAATTGCCAAAAAAGCACGATTAGAGCAACTTGAACCTATGGAAGTTGTGCAACGCTACACGGTAGATTTTCATGATATTTTGAAATCATTTAATTTTTTACCGCCAAGTATTGAGCCAACAGCAACCGGGCATATTATTGAACAAATCGAAATCATCAAAAAAATTATCGATACCGGAATTGGCTATGAAGCCAACGGATCTGTTTATTTTGATGTTGTAAAATATAATGAAACCAACAATTACGGCGTTTTAAGCGGTCGGAATATCGAAGACATGCTGGCCAATACCCGTGATCTTGATGGTCAGTCAGACAAAAGAAACCCGCAGGATTTTGCACTTTGGAAAAAGGCAGAACCGGAACATATCATGAGATGGCCTTCGCCGTGGAGCGATGGTTTTCCGGGCTGGCATTTAGAATGTACTGCAATGAGCACCAAATATCTTGGAAATCATTTTGACATTCACGGAGGTGGAATGGATTTAAAATTCCCACACCACGAATGTGAAATTGCTCAAAACGAAGCTTGTACAGGCCAATCTCCGGTAAATTACTGGATGCATGCCAATATGCTTACCTTAAATGGTAAAAAAATGGCAAAATCAACCGGAAATAATATTTTACCAGGTGAAATTTTAAGCGGAGACAACAACATTCTAAGCAAAGCTTTTTCAGCCTCTGTAACACGTTTTTTCATGTTACAGGCGCATTACAGAAGTATTCTGGATTTTTCTGATGATGCTATAGTTGCTGCAGAAAAAGGATATAAAAGATTGATGGAAGCGGTTGATGCATTGACAGATATTAATGCAGGCGCAACAAGCTCTATAGATATTGCATCATGGAAACAATTGTGCTACGATGCAATGAACGATGATTTTAACACGCCAATTTTAATTGCACAATTATTTGAGGCCGTTCGTTATGTCAATTTACTTAAAGAAGGAAAAGAAACCATTTCTGCCGAAGATTTAAAAACATTTACAACAGCAATGAATGCTTTTGTGTTCGATGTTTTAGGTTTAAGTGATGAAAAAGCTACTGACAGTAATAATGACAAATTAGAAGGCGTTGTAAATATGCTTATCGGAATGAGGAATCAGGCCAGAGCCGATAAAAACTTCGCACTTTCAGATCAGATTCGTGATCAGTTGATTGCTTTAGGCATTCAGCTGAAAGACGGAAAAGAAGGAACCAGTTTTTCAATATAACAAACTCAATTTCTAATAAATCATGAAAGTAATTACTCCATTTGTTTTATTAGTACGTTTTTACCAAACTGCCATTTCGCCTTTTACACCGGCAAGCTGCAGATTTGAACCAACCTGTTCCAGCTATATGATTCAGGCTTTACAAACACACGGATTATTTTATGGAGGATTTCTGGGAATGAAACGTATCCTAAGCTGTCATCCGTGGGGAAAAACAGGTTACGATCCGGTTCCGGAAAAGAAATGCTCGCATAAACATTAACTTTAAATAAAGATTTACTCTGTTTTAAAGTTTTATTTTTACAATACAAAAAACAATATAATTATATGACACAAGCTTTAAATATCATTTGGAATCCTTCAGAAGGAATCGATTTAGGATTTTTTATGATTCGTTATTACAGTTTAATGTTCGTAATCGCCTTTGGATTAGGATGGTTTTTAATGAAGAAAATTTTCGAACGCGAAAATGAACCTCTAGATAAATTAGATTCTCTTTTTGTATGGACGGTTTTAGCGACTTTAATTGGCGCACGTTTGGGTCATGTTTTATTTTATGATTGGGAATATTTTAGAAATCATTTACTTGAGATATTTTTACCCTTTAAATTTGAACCAAAATTTGAATTTACAGGATTTCAGGGACTAGCAAGTCATGGTGCTGCAATTGCTATTATTATTGCCATGTATTATTACAGCAAAATGATCTTAAAACGCCCGTTATTATGGATTTTAGACCGCGTCGTAATTCCGGTAGCAAGTGGAGCAATATTTGTTCGTTTAGGAAATTTTTTCAATTCTGAAATTATCGGACATGAAACTACTTCTTCATTTGGAATTCGTTTTTTACACGATCAATTCAGTAAAGCAGAAGCTGTAAACGCAACTCAAATTGCAAACCCTAAAGATGCTTATACAGCAATTGCAACTGATCCTAAATTTGCTGATTTATTGGCACAGGTTCCTGCAAAACACCCAACACAATTGTACGAAGGATTTTGCTATATTTTTGTATTTGCCATTTTGTACTTCTTATACTGGAAAACAAATGCAAGACTTAAATCAGGTTTATTATTTGGATTGTTTCTGGTTTTATTATTCGTAGTACGATTTATTGTTGAATTTGTAAAAGAAAGCCAAGGCGGAATTGAAGCCGAATTAGGCTATTTCTCTACAGGACAATGGCTAAGTATACCTTTTATCATTATTGGTCTTTTCTTCGTCATTAGAGCACAAAGAAATCCGTTAGCAGCTTCTTAAAAGTCAGCTTCAAAATATAAAATGCCCGATAACTGTTATCGGGCATTTTTTTTATAATGAATATGAAATTCCAACTTCTATATTCTTAGTATTGTATCCGGCGTTTGCTGAACCTAAACCTGCATTCGAAACGTGTCTTACACTCGGTCGCAAATCAAACTGAAATTTATTTACGTTTAACGAAAAACCAACCGCCAGAACATCCGCGAAAGCGAAACCATCAGACATTCTTTCTGTCTCTGTATCTGTAATCATCGGACCAATACTGCCCAAAATATAAAAAGAGCACTTTTTACCAATTGGTTTTCTGACCAAAAAACCAATATTTAAAACATATTCGTGAACTTCTTTTAGCTGTGTATACTTTTCTCTTTTTTCAAGATAATCCGGTTCTTCCGGCTTTACAAAATAAAAATTCAGCAATTGATGTTTTCCAAAATTTACTTCCGGCTGAACTAAAACTTCACATTGAAAATGTTTTGTTTCCTTCAATTTATAATACAATTGCAGTTTATAAAAATGATTTGTAAAAGTGTAATCTTTATTATTGAATTCGCTTCCGAAACCATAATTAAAACCAATGGCAAGCTTAGATTTTACATCTTGAGCCGACATCTTTATTGCAAAGAAAAATACCAAAATATAGAGTAGTTTTTTATTCATACACGTGTTTTAAAACTATTTAAATATAGTACAAAAAAAAGATCCGGCTTTCACCGGATCTTTTTAATATAATATAAGCAAATAATTATGCTTTGTTGTGCTTGTCTTCGATTGTATGTTTATCATCTTTAGAAATCGTGTCAACCAATACTGGTGTAGCGATAAATAATGAAGAATAAGTTCCTACAACAATACCAACCAACATCGCGAAGATAAATCCTCTGATAGATTCTCCACCAAAGATAAACATCGTTAATAATACAATGATCATCATTAATGATGTATTCAACGTTCTTGATAATGTAGTGTTAATAGAAGCATTTACGATATCTTCAAAAGATCCTTTACGGTTTCCGATGATGAACTCTCTAATTCTGTCAAATACAATTACAGTATCGTTCATTGAGTAACCAATAACGGTAAGAATCGCAGCGATAAAGTGCTGATCCATTTCCATGTGGAAAGGCATGAATTTATAACATAAAGAGTAAATTCCTAATACAAAGATAACGTCGTGCGCTACAGCTGCAATCGCACCTAATGAATATTGCCATTTACGGAAAGACACCATTAAGTATAAGAAAATTGCTGCCATTGCACCAAGAACCGCCCAGTAAGAGTTCGTTTTAATATCTTCAGAGATAGAAGCTCCAACTTTAGACTGTTGCAATACACCTACTTTTTTACCATCAAATGAGTTGATAAATTTATCGTAAGTAGTATTTGGGTAATATTTTGCTAATGCTTTAAATAATATTTGATTCACTTCTTCATCAACTGCTACTCCATCTTCTTTGATTTTGTATTTTGTTGTGATTTTTAACTGATCGTCATCCCCTAAAATTTTAGCTTCAACCGGAGTTCCGAAAGCAGCAGATAATTCATCTGAAACTACAGTTGCGTCAACCGGTTTTTCAAATTTAACCTGGAATGTTCTTCCTCCAACAAAATCAACACCTTCATCTAATCCGTTAACGAAGAAGATAGAAGTTAAACTTACTACAACTACAATAGAAGAGAAAATGTATGTGAATTTTTTGATTTTGATAAAATCAAAGTGGAAATTAGTAAACCAATTTTTAGTAATGTTTGTAGAGAAAGTTAAATCTCCTTTTCCTGCAATATTTCTATCGATGAAAATTCTTGCGATAAAAATTGACGTAAACATTGAAGTTACGATACCAATTAATAAAGTTAAAGCGAAACCTTTAATTGGTCCTGTACCAAAGATGAAAAGAATAGCTCCGGTTAAAACGTGCGTAACGTTTGCATCAATGATAGAACGCATTGCACCATGCCATCCGTAAGATGCTGCTACAGCTTCTGCCAATGATTTACCTTCACGTAATTCCTCTTTTGCTCTTTCAAATATAATAATGTTGGCATCTACCGCAGTACCTAATGTTAATACGATACCTGCAATACCTGGTAATGTAAGTACAAAACCAAAACTTGCCATAATTCCGAATAAGAAAAGTAAGTTTAATAATAATGCTAAGTTAGCATACCAACCTGCTTTACCATAATAGAATACCATCCATAAACAAACTAATAAAAATCCTAATACAGATGAAATTGTACCCGCATCAATTGCAGCCTGACCTAAAGATGGTCCTACAACTGTTGATTGAATAATATCTGCAGAAGCCGGTAATTTACCTGCGTTTAATACGTTTGCTAAATCTTTAGTTTCTGCAACATCAAAAGAACCTGTAATTTCTGATCTTCCTCCTGCGATTGGACCACTAGTAACTCCAGGAGCAGAATAAACGATGTTATCTAAAACAATAGCAATGTAACTTTTTTGAGAAAAAGCTCTTCCTGTTAATTCTTCCCAAACTTTAGCTCCCTGACTGTTCATTTGCATAGAAACAGCTGGTTTACCCATTTGGTCAAATGTATCTTTTGCATCAGTTACAAGACCACCGTTCATAGCTGGTACATTGTCTCTGTTTCCTTTTAAAGCGTATAATTCTACAACTTCAACATCTTTTTGTTTTGCATCTTTAATTGTAGTTGGTTTACTCCAAACAAATTTTGCATAATGTTGGTCAGCGCCCAATAAAATTCTGATGTCAGCTCTTTTGAAATATTCATTTACAACAGCTGTATCTTTTGGAGCGAAGTAACCTAAAACTGGTCCTCCACCTTGTCCTAAAATTTTATCAAATAATGGGTTGTTTCCTTTTTTAGCTTCAGTAGAATCTTTAGTATCAGTTAATAAAGCATTCAATGAATCTTTAGCAACTGTTTTAGTCTCTTTAGTTTTAACCTCAGTCTTTTTTAGAGCTTCGTTTGCAGCTACTAAAAAGTTTCCGATTTCTTCTATTTTATAAGTTTCCCAAAACTCTAACTGAGCTTTTCCACCTAATAATTTTTTAATTCTATCAACATCTTTAGCACCTGGAAGCTCTACTAAGATTCTTCCTGTAGCACCCAATTTTTGAATATTTGGCTGTGTTACACCAAATTTGTCGATACGCTCTCTTAATACTTTGTAAGCACTTTCGATAGACTCATCAACTTTTTTCTAATTACTTTTTGTGCTTGTGCATCCGTCATTTCGAAAGCAATCCCGCCTTCTCCCTGTAAGTTTCTGTTAGCAAAAATTTCTGGAGAAGCTAATTTTGTAGTACCATTTGAATTTGCATCAAAAGCTTCAAAAAATTTATCCAAATAACTTTTATTTCCTTCTAAATTTGCAGTTGCGTCAGCTAATGATTTATTAAAAATCGGATTTTTAGAATTGTTTGCTAATCCTTTTAAAACATCTTTAATAGAAATTTGAAGAATAACGTTGATTCCTCCTTCTAAGTCAAGACCTTTATTGATTTGCTTATTTTTTACTTCATTATAAGTAAAATCAGTAAATCCAAGATTCAATACTTTTTCTTTTCCAATAGAATCTAAATATTTTAGCTCTTTATCAGGATTATCTCCTGCAAAAGCTTTAGCTTCACCTTTGACATTACTTGCCACGTAAGTGAACGAAAGTTGGTAAATACTTACCAATGCAAATAGAATTGCGAAAAATTTAATAAGTCCTTTATTCTGCATTATTACTAAAAATTAATTATGTTTTATTGTTTGTTTTTGTTTTAAAGTACCATAAAATAAGCCCTGACATCATTTTTATAAAACTAAAAAACTAAATCACGAATTACCACATTTTTTTTAAATCGAGCAAATATATAATTAACGGAAAGATTAACCAATTTATTTATTGATTAATCTTAAAAAAAAGACTGCAAAAGTGCAGTCTTCTCCTTTTTTTACGGAAATATTTATACTAAAATCGATTTTAGAGCATCATTCATCCCTCTAACTGCATCTGCACTTTTAGCGAATAAAGCCTTCTCCTGCTCGTTTAAATTGATATCTAAAATTTCTTCTACTCCATTTTTACCTATTATACAAGGCACTCCTATGCATATATCATTTTGTCCGTACTCGCCTTCTACGAAAACAGAACAAGCAATCATTTTCTTTTGATCATTTAAGATACTGTCTACTAAGTAAGCTACCGAAGCTCCCGGAGCATACCAGGCCGATGTTCCTAAAAGACCAGTAAGCGTTGCTCCACCCACCATTGTGTCTGCAGCAACTTTTTGAAGTACTTCTTCTGAAAGAAATTCTGTTACCGGAATTCCGTTATAAGAAGCCAAACGCGTTAACGGAATCATAGTAGTATCACCATGTCCTCCAATAACCATTGCAGAGATATCATTTGCAGGTTTATCTAAAGCTAAAGACAAATACGTTCTGAAACGTGAACTGTCTAACGCTCCACCCATACCAATAATTCTATTTTTTGGTAATCCTGTAGATTTTAATGCTAAATAGGTCATCGTATCCATAGGATTCGAAACCACAACTATTATTGTATTTGGAGAATGTTTTAGTACATTTTCGGCAACTGTTTTTACAATTCCGGCATTGATACCAATTAATTCTTCACGAGTCATTCCTGGTTTTCTCGGAATTCCAGATGTAATAACCACTACATCACTTCCGGCAGTTTTAGAATAATCGTTGGTTACACCAGATACTTTGGTATTAAAACCTGTATTTGTGGCACATTGCATAATATCCAACGCTTTCCCTTCGGCAAAACCTTCTTTAATATCCAACAACACTACTTCGCTTGCAATTCCTCTATAAGAAATAACATCAGCACATGTAGCTCCAACATTTCCTGCTCCTACAATGGTAACTTTCATATTTTATACTTTATCGGTTATTAATTTGTTTGTTTATTGTATAAACTAACAATTCGTTTAATTGTTTAGTAAATTTAAACAATTAAACGAATCCTGTAGTGTTAAAATTTATTAGGCATCGATGTTTGCGTAAACGGCATTTTTCTCGATAAATTCTCTACGTGGTGGCACTTCGTCTCCCATCAACATTGAGAAAACCCTATCAGCTTCTGCCAAACTATCAATTGTTACCTGACGTAAAGTTCTGAAGCTCGGATCCATTGTAGTTTCCCACAATTGCTCAGCGTTCATCTCTCCAAGACCTTTATAACGTTGAATAGCGGCACTTCCTCCCATTCTTTCATTCGCCTGATCACGTTGAACATCATTCCATGCGTATTCTTTTTTGTTTCCTTTTTTCACTAAGTATAAAGGTGGTGCTGCGATATAAACGTGACCTTCTTCGATCAATTCTTTCATGAAACGGAAGAAGAACGTTAATATTAAGGTAGAAATGTGACTACCATCGACATCGGCATCACACATGATGATTACTTTATGATATCTTAGTTTTTCAAGATTTAAGGCTTTACTGTCTTCTGCAGTACCAACGGTAACTCCAAGAGCGGTAAAGATGTTACGAATCTCTTCGTTTTCAAATACTTTATGGTGCATCGCTTTCTCTACGTTCAAAATCTTACCACGTAATGGTAAAATCGCCTGAAAGTTACGATCACGACCTTGTTTTGCTGTTCCACCAGCCGAATCTCCCTCGACAAGGTAAACTTCACATCTTGCAGGATCCTGCTCAGAACAATCTGAAAGTTTTCCTGGCAATCCGCCACCGCCCATAACGGTTTTACGCTGTACCATTTCACGTGCTTTTTTTGCAGCATGACGTGCCTGAGCAGCCAAGATTACTTTTTGGATAATGATACGGGCATCATTTGGATTTTCTTCCAAATAATTCTCTAACATTTCTCCAACTGCCTGAGAAACCGGAGAAACTACTTCTCTGTTTCCAAGTTTTGTTTTTGTCTGACCTTCGAATTGTGGTTCTTGTACTTTTACCGAAATAATAGCTGTTAATCCTTCACGGAAGTCATCTCCCGCAATTTCGAATTTCAATTTATCCAACATTCCGGATGCATCTGCGTATTTTTTAAGGGTTCTTGTTAAACCACTTCTAAAACCTTGTAAATGCGTTCCTCCTTCGTGTGTGTTGATATTATTTACATAAGAAAAAATATTCTCTGTATAACTTGTATTATAAATCAAGGCAACTTCAACAGGAATTTCACCTTTTTCGTGATCCATACTGATAACGTGTGAGATAATTGGCTCACGGTTACCATCTAAATAACGAATATATTCTTTTAGACCTTCGTCTGAATGAAAAACTTCAACTTTAAACTCCCCTTTTTCATCTACTTCTCTTTATCCGTAAATGTAATTGTGATTCCTTTGTTTAAGAAAGAAAGCTCACGCATACGAGCTGATAAAGTATCATATGAAAACTCTGTAGTTTGAGTAAAGATCGTATCATCAGGGTAGAAAGTCTGACGTGTACCTCTTTTATCTGTTTCTCCGATTTGTTTAACCGGATACATTGCTTTACCTCTTTCGTATTCCTGCTCGTAGATTTTACCGTCTCTAAAAACAGTAGATTTCATATGAACAGAAAGGGCATTTACTACAGAAACCCCAACACCGTGTAAACCTCCGGAAACCTTATAAGAATCTTTATCGAATTTACCTCCGGCACCAATTTTAGTCATTACTACCTCAAGTGCCGAAACACCTTCTTTTTTATGTAAATCAACTGGAATACCACGACCGTTATCTTCAACTGTTACCGAACCATCTTCATTAATTGCAACACCAATGGTATCACAATGTCCGCCCATCGCCTCATCAATAGAGTTATCAACAACCTCATAAACCAAATGATGCAGACCTCGAACTCCCACATCTCCAATATACATCGATGGACGCATTCTTACGTGCTCCATTCCTTCTAATGCCTGAATACTATCTGCTGAATAATTGTTCTTCTTGATTTCTTCGCTCATATAATTTATTCTAAAAAAATGTAATTAGTGTCTAACACGCAAATATATAAAAACGCAAATTATATATCCGTTAAATTCCCATTTAAAGCACGTAAGTTATTAACATATTATCAATAAAACTCAATAAAAAATAGAACTATCGGTTTTAAATTCCAATTTTTTATCCCGAAGCATCGGGACCAAATTCCAAAAGCTAGAAATAAAAAAATCCGAGTCTGATTTTAAATATCATCTCGGATTTTATATTTATAGATTCCAACTTAGAATTTGGAATTTCAGTATTGAAATTTATTGTTTTTTTTTGAATTTAATCTTAAATTGTAATTCCTGATTTTGAAATTTCAACATCAGCTTTTACGTGAGCCGCATTTGCTCTTCCGCTTGGATCAAGATTTTCCTGCCATTTCGGAATCCATTTTCTAACGGTTTGTGCCGCACTGATCTGTGGGTAAAATTTATGAAAGATAGAACGATATAAATATGCTTCTTTTGTTGTTGGCGAATTGTATGGAAATTCTGCAGCAGCGCCTTCTAATTGCGCATCTGTAACCTGAGTTGCACAATATTCGATCAATTCATCAATCCAGCTATATCCTACTCCGTCAGAAAACTGCTCTTTTTGACGCCATAAAATTTCTGCTGGCAAATACGGATTTTCAGGTGTATCAAATGCTTTTCTTAAAATGTATTTTTCGATACCATCATACGTTTTAGGCTGTTTTTCTTCGGGCTTAATTCGAATAGTAGCATCCAAAAACTCCTTGTCTAAAAATGGAATTCTGGTTTCTATACCATTTGCCATTGTTGATTTATCAGCACGAAGCAAATCGGCAGTAAATAATTTCTGAACTCTTTCGATAGTTTCTTTCTGAAATTCTTCTGTAGATGGGGCATTTCTAAAATACAAATGTCCACCAAAAATTTCATCAGCTCCTTCACCCGAAAGAATCACTTTTATACCTTTTTCTGAAATTACTTTTGACAACAAAAACATTGGCACACTTGCCCGTACCGAAATAATATCATAAGTCTCAATATTCCAGATTATTTTTTCCAGAATTTCAACACCTTGCTGAACCGTAAAGTGAATTTCATGATGATCTGTACCTAAAAACTCCGCTGCTTGTCTGGCTGCTTTTGCATCTGGCGCATCAGCATTTAAAGCAATAGAAAAAGATTGTAGTTTTTTACCATTTTCTGCTGATAATCTGGAAGCAATAGAAGAAAGCAAAGAAGAATCCAAACCTCCGGAAAGTAAGACACCATAAGGCATTTGACTCATCAGACGTTTACGAACAGCCTCTGTAAGGCTTTCTCTGATTAATTGTAAATCCAGATCCTGATTTGCATTTTCATAATCCTCATATTCAGGCTGGTAATATTTTACAAAACCTTTTTTAGGTGTATAATAATGCCCAGGAGGGAAAGTTGAAAATGTTTTGCACTGATCTGCAATTGATTTCATTTCAGATGCAAAATAAATCCTTCCTCTTTCATCCAGACCGTAATACAATGGTTTTACTCCCATAGGATCTCTTCCCGCAATATAATCGTCTCCATCAACAATTACAAAAGTCCAGTCACCATCTAATTTATTGCAAAAATCATATCCAAATTCTTCATATAAATGCACAATAACTTCAGAATCTGATTTTGTTCTAAACGTATGCTCTTTCAGAACTCCGTTTTTCAGTTCCTGATAATTATAAATTTCTCCATCATGAATTACCCATGCATCTTTTGTCCCCTGAATTGGCTGTTTCCCCGATTGTAAATCGACAATCGCTAAACTTTCATGACAAATAATACTCCCATTTTTCAGGATTTGAAAATCACTTTCATCAGGCCCACGATGCGACATTCTTTTAGAAAGCTCTCTTACGAGTTGCGGGTCTTTTCCTTTGCCTATAACGGCCAATATTCCAGACATACGATTGTATTTTTTATTCTTTATTTTTTTAAATAGTGGTGCAGGTTTATTTTAGCAAAAAAAACTAAATTTAAAATATTCTGTTGGGGAATGTCAAATATAAAAAAGAAAGTTAAATAATTGCTAATAATTATCTTCAAGTAATTGAAATATTACAAATTAACATTTTTAGACAAGAAAAACGTCCTCAGAAACTGAGAACGTTTTTCTAATAACTAATATATAAGTAATTAAGATTAAGCTTTTTCGTAAGCGTCGTCATGCACGCTTGCAACCGCTCTACCAGATGGATCGTTCATATTTTTGAAAGCTTCATCCCACTCCAACGCAATTTTTGTACTACAAGCAACACTTGCTTCCTGTGGCACGCATAAAGCAGCTGCATCACTAGGGAAATGTTCTGCAAAGATAGAACGATAGTAATATTCTTCTTTTGAAGTTGGCGTTTGTAACGGGAATTTATATTTCGCATTTGCCAATTGTTCATCTGAAACTTCTTTAGCTACCACTTCTTTCAAAGTATCAATCCAGCTGTATCCTACTCCATCAGAAAATTGCTCTTTTTGTCTCCATGCTACACTTTCAGGCAACATGTCTTCAAAAGCTTTACGAACAACCCATTTTTCCATCGGATGTTCTTTGTTGATCATTTTATCTTGTGGGTTGATGCGCATGGCAACATCCATAAATTCTTTATCTAAAAATGGCACACGCCCTTCGATTCCCCAAGCTGCCAGACTTTTGTTGGCACGCAAACAATCGTACATATGTAATTTACCTAATTTACGAACGTTTTCTTCGTGAAATTCTCTTGCGTTCGGTGCTTTGTGGAAATATAAATAACCTCCAAACAACTCATCTGCACCTTCACCCGAAAGCACCATTTTAATTCCCATTGATTTAATAACTCTCGCCATTAACCACATTGGTGTTGAAGCTCTTACCGTAGTTACATCATAAGTCTCCAAGTTGTAAATTACATCACGAACGGCATCTAAACCTTCCTGAATTGTAAATTTAATTTCGTGGTGAATTGTTCCGATATGTTTTGCAACGATTTGAGCTGCAGCTAAATCAGGAGAACCATCCAATCCAACTGAAAAAGAGTGCAATTGTGGATACCAGGCATCTGTAGTATCATCAGATTCAATACGTTTTTGCGCAAATTTTTTGGCTACAGCCGAAGTAATAGACGAATCTAAACCTCCAGAAAGTAAAACTCCGTAAGGAACATCACTCATCAATTGTCTCGTGAACCGCTGCTTCTAAAGCTTCTTTAATAGCAGGAATACTTGTTTCGTTGTCTTTTACTGCATCATATTCTGTCCAGTCTCTTTTATACCATTGTACAAATTCGCCATCTTTACTCGTCATATAATGTCCCGGAGGAAACAATTGGATTTTTGTACAATATCCTTCTAAAGCTTTTAATTCAGAAGCTACGTAAAAAGTTCCATGCTGATCCCACCCAATGTATAATGGAATAATTCCCATATGATCACGAGCAATAAAATACTCATCTTTCTCAACATCATAAATTGCAAATCCGAAGATTCCGTTCATTTCATCAATAAAGTGAGGTCCTTTTTCCTGGTAAAGTGCTAAAATCACTTCGCAGTCACTTTCAGTCTGAAAGTTATATTTTCCTTCAAATTGTTTGCGTAATTCTCTGTGGTTGTATATTTCACCATTTGCAGCCAAAACCAATTTTTTATCTTCTGTAAATAAAGGCTGTTTTCCCGAAGCCGGATCAACAATCGCCAAACGCTCGTGAGAAAGAATTGCTTTTTCATTGCTATAAATCCCGCTCCAGTCTGGTCCACGGTGACGAATGATTTTAGACATTTCTAATACTTGAGGTCTTAAGGTTTCTGCTTTTTGTTTTAGATCAAAGGCACATACGATTCCGCACATAATTATATATTTTTTTATTTGTAAATTTTATTTTGATAGGGCAAAGATGCGGTATTGGTTATAATTGAAAAACACAAATACCTATTTTAGTTATAATTTTAAACCATAAACTTAATTTTACATATAAAATGTAAAATTTTGGTATAAAAAAACGCTCCGAACTTGAAAATTTTAATTTTTGAAGTAAAACAACGATAAAATTTACTGTTTTTGATGATTTTTTGAATTATACTTTCGGATGTTTAAGAAACGATGAAAGATTGTTAAGAAAACGAATCACAGTTGTTCTGAAATTATTGTTTACGTTTTTTCATCTGAGAAACGAAGGATAACAAGATTGTGTGCATGCGCACCTTTGTCAAAGTTTAAAACTTTGACAAAGGTCTTATAGAATCTAGTTTATCTACAAAACACTCTCAATAGTATAATGCGTTTTATTAATCTCAAATTGAAACCCAACTTTATTCCCCATTAAATGTGCCCCCAAAGGAGATTGCGGAGAAAGTGCAATTACATTTATACCGTCAATTGTAATTTTAGGAAGTGCAACACTCAAATACAAATGAATTCCGTTTGCTTTAACCAAACTTCCGGAAATGATATTCTCAGTTGTTTTTGAAGCGTCAATTTTATCTAAAATAGCTTTTTGAGTTATAGCTTCTTTTAGTTTATTGGTCAGTTTTTCCTGTTCGATATGCATCATCGACAAAGCCGTTTCATGCTTATCGCCGGCAGAACCTTTGGCATCGTTTTTAGAATCTTCGGTCAAAGCCGAAATCATGTCCCTAAAAACATCAATTCGATCCTGAACCATTTGTAAATAATAAGAATGTATTTTTTGCTTAAATGTCATAATATTTTGCCACAAAGGCGCTAAGTCGCAAAGATCGTAAAAAAGTAAGCCACGAATTCACAAATAATATTAAATTAATTCGTGAATTCGTGGCTAAAAAACTTTAAAAAAACTTCGTGCCTTAGCGCCTTCGCGGCAAAAACTAAAAGTCGAATTTATAATTTGCTCCGCCTAAAACCTGGAATCCCTGAACAGGATAATTCAGCCATTTTTCGTAAGCCTGATTTCCGATATTATTTAATTTTAAGAAGAAAGTCAAACGATCGCTGAATTTATATCCCAAATGTGCATTGGCATCAAAATAACTTTTTAAAGAAATTACAGTTGGTTCTGTAGCTAAATCTAAGTTAGATTGCATGTCCTTACGTTCTCCCACATAAAAAACATTTAAACCAGCGTACCATTGTTTTGTAATATTTACATCCAGGCTAGAACTTAACTTCATAGTTGGTAAATTCCATGCTTCTAATTGTCCATCAGTTTTATAACTATTAAAAGTTCCGTTGATTCCGAAAGTCACGTTTTCAGAGAAATCAGCTTTTAATTCTCCGTAAAAACGAAACGTTCTGATGTCTTCATAAATAACTCCAAACGAATTTCCGTAAGCATAATTTTGATTTGTAATATCTTCTGTATAATCATTGCTTTTAAACAAAGCTTTATCTTTTTCATTCAAGTAGGACCCTGTCAAATTATAGCTTACATTATTTGCTAATTTACCTTTTAAACCTGCAAAAACATTGTATTGCGTACTTGATGGTCTCATGTTTAAAGTTGGTGACAAAAACGGATTTTCGTTAACAAAATCAGCATATGAATTTTGATTTAAACCACCATTTACTCCCGTGTAAAAAATCATTAAATCTCCAACCAATTTATACGAAGCATTTACTTTTGGATAGATATAAAACTTGTTTCCGCTGTTTTCAGAATCTAATCCATAATATAATCCCGCTCCCAATTCTAAAGTCCAGTCATTTTCATTCACAACAAAACTTGGTTCAACTCCAAAATTAGTAAGACTGTATTTTATAGGCTGTCCGCTATTTTGAAAATAATTATTCTCAAAACTTCCGCTTACGTGATCAATAATAACATTAGTGTTAATTGACTGATCCATAACATCAACTTTAAAAGTCGGTTTTACGTAAAAACGATTTTCTGAAGAAGAAAAACTATCAGAGAAATGTGTAAATCTCGTAGCAACTTTACTAAAAATTCCATCTGTAAAATCAATATTTCCTCCTAAAGAAATAGTATTATAGGAATGATTAGGATTAATTTTATCTATTAAAATAAAACGATCTTGTGGCAATAAAGTTGAGCCAAAATCGACCGGCAAACCATACCAATTGTAAACTTGATTTTGATATCCTAAATCAATATTCCATGACATATCGCGATTGTTTTGTCCGTAACCCACATTTAATGCTGTATCATAAAATTCATCATTCAAAAACACATCTTTAATTCCGCCTTGCGATGAGTGATGACGAAACATTCCCGCAACATAATCGTTATTTCCCAAATCCTGTGTAACGAATAATTCAGCATTTAATGTACCATAATTTCCAACACCCAAAGTCGCATAATTATTAAATAAACGTTCTTGTTTTGATTTATCAACACCGGCTGCTTTTCCCTTTGATGGTGTAAATGTTGACGCTACAGGAACTGATAATATACTATATTTTATAGTTTCTTTTGCCTGATTCCCCGAGTCGTCCAACGATGGTGTTTCTTTTACTTTAAAAGCATCTGATATTGTTGGCGAATAAGGTTTTACCACATTTACAGTTTCAGTACCAATGGTTTCTTCTTTCTTTTGTGCAAACGAAAGCTGAAAAACAAACAGCAAAATCAAAATGATAGTTTTATTCTGGAAATTAATTTTCATATTTATTTTTTTTGAGAGTATAGAGATTTGAGAGTATAGAGAAAAGAATAAAGAAAATAGACTTTTGCCTACATCTTGATTCTTTCGACTCTTTGTTTTTTTTTATTTTTAAATCTATATTCTATTCTCTATGTTCTTTATTCTAAAATCTATTTTCTTTATTCTATTCTCTTTATTCTATATTCTTAATTAAACCTCCCACTCCCCTTTTGCGACAAACTGGGCATTCCCTCCTATTTTAATATCAAATTCGTTTTCGGTTAATTTTCCTTTAAAATGAATTTGCGACGGACGGTTGATATAATCTCCCTGATAATTGATTAATTCAAATTCAGGTTTATGATATTTTAAAAGAAAAGCCTGAAGACATGTACTTGCACTTCCTGTTGCTGCATCCTCAACTAACTGATTATATTCAATACAAAGCATTCTGCTGAACAATTTTGAGCCTTCCAAATAATAAAAATACAAACCTCTGTGTGTTGTTTTGCAATGCTTTTTCAGCCATTCATCTGTTTTATCTTTGTCTAAAATCAAATTTTCCAATGCTCTTTTACTGCTTAATCCAACCATGACAAAGGCGCTTCCGGTTGTAACTTCCTGAATTGGAAACTGATTTTCAAAATCTTCTTTTTTCAGATTACTGAACGATGGGAAATCTTCTTTCGAAAAAATATCCCAAAATTTCGGCTGCGCAGCTTTTAACCAAATCAAATCGTTCGACTGATGAATTGAAATTGGTCCAATCGGAACATTTAATGTTATGCTTTCAGGAGAATTATCAAATATTTTATTGATCAAAACCCATGAAGTTCCAATGATCGGATGACCCGCAAACTGCATTTCCTGAGATGGTGTAAATATTTTAATTTCTGCCTTATTATTTTCTTTATCAAGCTTGGTTACAAAAGTACTTTCGGCAAAATTAATTTCGCGCGCAATCTTTTGCATTTCTTCCGAACTCAAATTTCCGGCATCTAAAAAAACAGCCAACTGATTTCCGGCATATTTTTTATCTGTAAAAACATCCACTATATAAAAAGGTAAACTCATTTTTTTAAAAGATTTTAAGAGAATAGAATATAGAGAATAGACTTTCCAATCTTTGCACTTATATCTATTTTCTTTATTCTATTTTCTTTGCTCTATTTTCTTGCTTCTATTCTCTTGTTTCTTACTTAGTAATCGACGAATTGGTTTTAGACTCTTCCAATTTGATCGCGCTTAATTCTCTTTTGCTTCTTCAACCACATCCGGATAATCTGTAAAATTGTTTATTACGTTATCCAAAATATAAGTTGCCTGATAACTGTCTTTTAATCCGTAGAAGTTTTTCGCCATCAAGACTAAACTTTTGGCTCCGTAATATTTGTAACCGGAATAGTTTTTTGCCAGTTTTTGAACCGCAACATTCGATGCGTCAAATTTGCCTTCTTTGGTTTTAAAATAAGCATCATAATACAACGCTTCTGCCGCTAATTCTCCTTTTGATGTTGCCGATAATTTAGCGTAAGCTGCTTTTGCTTTGTCTTCGTCGCCGGTTTGCATTGCCGCACGAGCTACGATAATTTGCGCATCCGATTTTACATTGGCATCTGCTTTTGCATTCTGCAATACTTTATCAGCATAAATAACAGAATTGTCGTAATCTTTTTTGTCGTAATAACACTTCATCAAATTTGCCTGAGCAAAACTTTTATTTTGAGGATAGTCTGCTTCATTTTCTAATCGCACTAAAACCGGAATCGATTTATCGCAATCTTTTGCTTTTAAGAAAATTTGAGATAATCTCGTCAATGCCTGTTCTGTAAATTCATTTCTTGGCTGACCAATTACGTATTGATAATTAGCAACTGATTTTGTTTCTGAACCTTCTGCATAAAGCAATTGTGCCAAATAAAAATTAGCTTCAAGTGCGTGCATTCCTGATGGAAATTTGGTTACATATCCTGTAAAACCAACGATTGCCTGTTTGCTGTTGTTTTGACTGTATTGTTTAAAAGCACCTTCGTAAGTATCGTTATCCAAATCAACATCCGTTACGGCAACAAAATCTAAAGTACGTACCCAGGTTGCGTATTCATCTACTTTTCCTGAATCTACATAAATCAATCTTGCTGTAGAAACAGCTTCTAAAGCTTCCGGAGTTTTTGGGAATTCTGCCGCTACTTTTTTGAATTTTATCAAAGCCTGTTCATCACGATCTGAATTGTAATAAATTAAGCCTTGTCTTAAAATTGATTTTGAAGTAAATGAACCATTTTTATATTCAGAAATTAACTGATCGTAGGTTTTAATTGCCTGATCGTTCTTTTTGTCTGTTACATAAGTATTGGCCAATTCGAACAAAACATCATCACGATATTCTGATTTTTTATACATCTGAAGAAAATTATTCAGCTCGTCGATTTTCTTATCATTTCTTGACATAAATCCGTACGAAATCGCTTTTTGAAACTGCGCATAATCCTCATCAACACCTTTCGCATCAATTGCTTTTGCGTAAGCTTCCATCGCCTGACTGTATTTAGAAGTTACAAATCGGCAATCACCCAAACGTAAATAAGAATCGTTTAAGCGAACTTTATCTTGTTTTGAATTATCAATCTGTGCCTGAAATGAATTGGCTGCCTGATCGTATTCTTTCAATTTAAAATATGTGTATCCAATATTATAATTGATGTTTTTGTATTCATCTGTAGTTTTGGCTCCTGATAAACCTGCAAATTGTTTATAGCTCATTAAAGCCGCCTGAAAATCGTCTTTAAGATATTCACATTCAGCTTTCCAAAAAGTTGCACGAGCTGTATATTCCGGATTTTTTTGTTCTTTGACAGCCCCATTAAACATCTTTAATGCTTCTGAATAATCTGATTCATTATACAATTCCAAACCTCTGTAAAAAAGCACTTTTTGGTACGCTAATTTATTCTCAGGTGTTCTGTTTTTCTCTAATAAAACCAAAGCTTCTTTGTAGTTTTTAGAAGAAATATAAGAGTCTACTAATAATTTTTCTACTTCGGCTCTGCTTGGGTTATTTGGATATTTTTTTAAGAAATCAAGTAAAATCCCTGGAACGGTTTGATAAGCATTTCCTATTTCATAACTTAATTTAGCGTAATTTAAAGCTGCATCTTCCTGAATTTGTGCATTAAAATCCATTTCAGAAGCATTTTTAAAAGCATTTAAAGCTTCTTGCTTTTTGCCCGTATTTAAATATGCCAAACCTAAATGATAATACGCATTTTGTGCCACGAAATCTTTTCCTTCAATAATTTTATTGAATTGAGAAATCGCTTTTTCATATTCTTTTTGTTCGTAATAGGCGTAACCTAATTGGTAGAAATCGGTATTATTCCATTTTCCTTTTCGGCCTGCGTATTGCTCTAAATACGGAATTGCTTTACCGTATTGTTTTAGGTTGAAATAACTTTCTCCAATAATTTTATTTAGTTCTGATTTTTCAAGTTCATTCGATTTACTCATCGCAGCCTGCCCCAAATCGATTGCTTTTTGAAAATTTCCTAATTTAAAATTCATATCAGCCTGAAAATACGAAAGTTTCTCTTTGTATTTTTCTTCGCCTGAAACTTCGTCAAAATATTTGGTAGCTTCTTTATAATCGTCTCCTTCATAAGCCATAAAACCTAAATAATATTTGGCTTGCGAACCAAATTCCGGTGAATTCACGACTTTATTAAAATAGGTTGTAGCTTCTTTTTTATTTTTAGCATTAAAATAACTGTATCCTTTCTGGAAATTAAATTTATCCTGATCAGATTTACTCATATAACTTTCATCCACTCTGTCAAACCATTGCAGGGCTTTTGGGTAATTTCCCTGTTCGAAGAAAAAATGAGCAACCTCTATATATGCCTGATTTTGTTTGGTACTTGTTGGGTAATCTGCAACGAATTTTTCCATCAACTCATCGGCATTTGCCTGATTGGTCCTAATGGCACAATTTGCGATATAATAAGCACAATCTGACTGAACTTCTTCAGTCGTGGCGTGATTTTTTACATACTCAAAAATATGTTGTGCCGAAGCGTATTGTTTGTCATTATATAAAGCCAGTGCTTTGTCAAAATCCTTTAAATCGTAGGTATATATAGCTGATTTTTGTGCCGAAACTATGGTCGAAAAAAGGACAAATTGGAGTAAAAAGAACCAGGAAAGTTTACGCATTTTAATTATATTTAGTATTCAAATGTATCATATTATACCGTTTATAACGAAACGTTTCAGGCTTTTATTATGAACAAAATTTTTAATAGTTGTTATTTTAAAGCTTGTGACGTCACAAAATATTGGTTTTCAAACTTTCTAAAATAAACATTTCTAAGGAATAAAAAAAGAACCTATTTGTAACTTCTTAAAAACTGCATCTTTATTCTGTATTTTTTTTGGGGAGCTTTAGGTCAACTGTACTTTTATGCCTCAGGTTAGATTCTATTTCGTATCTTTATTTTATTGGGCCTTCATGACAAATGATTAAAATTTATTTTGAATCCAACCGTTATCTTCTTACTTTTACCATTAAAATTGAATTTATTATGTCACAAACCGTACTATCTCTTAAGGAAGTCACTATATATCAGGAAGGAAGAAAAATTTTATCTCATATCAATTTAGATGTTCAGCATGGCGAATTCATCTACATTATCGGAAAAACAGGTTCAGGGAAAAGTAGTTTCATGAAAACTTTGTATGGAGATTTGCCTTTAACAGAAGGTGAAGGTCATATTGTTGAATTTGATTTGGCAACTTTAAAAGAAAGTGAAATTCCGTATTTGAGACGTAAAATCGGAATCGTGTTTCAGGATTTTAAATTGCTTCCGGACCGTTCTGTAAAAGATAATATGCTTTTTGTTCTAAAAGCAACCGGCTGGACAGAAAAAGAAGCCATGGAACATAAAATTGATGAAGTTCTGGACAAGGTAGGAATGAAAGATTTTGTGAACAAAATGCCACACCAACTTTCTGGCGGTGAACAACAGCGTGTTGCGATTGCAAGAGCTTTGCTTAACGATCCTGAATTTATCCTTGCCGATGAACCAACCGGAAACCTTGATCCTCAAACCAGTTCTGAAGTTCTTGAAGTGTTGAAAAAAATCAACGCAAACGGTAAAACGGTTATTATGGCAACACACGATTATGCCTTATTGATGAAATTTCCATCTAAAACATTAAAATGCGAGGATGAAAGGATTTTTGAAGTGGTGCAACGTAGCGTATAATGCTTTCTATTTTAATTCCGGTTTATAATTATAATATTTTACCTCTTGTAAATGAGTTAGTAAAACAATGTAATTTTAACGGAATTGATTTTGAAATTTTATGCCAGGACGACGCATCAAACTCTTCTGAAAACATTTTAAACCAAGAAATTAATCTTCTTCCAAATTGTTCGTTTTTTGTAAATGAAACTAATTTGGGGCGAGGAAAAACATTAATTCCCTTTCTCTAAAAGCAATTTACAATTGGTTGCTTATTTTAGATTGCGATACTTTTCCAGCTCAAAATGATTTTGTAAAAAAGTATATTGATGCTATTTCAAATTTGAAAAATAATATCCTTTTTGGGGGAATTATTTATGAAGATAAAAAACCGGAAAGCGACCAGCTTTTGCGCTGGGTTTATGGTAATAAAAGAGAAACGGTGACAATTTTGACTTCTAATTTAATAATTAAAAAAGAAGTGTTTCTTCAATATCCTTTTGATGAATCCATTACAAAATATGGTTATGAAGATTTGCTTTTTTTCTCGGTCTTGAAAGCCAGTCATTTTAAGCTTTCTCAAATAGATAATCCAACCTTTCATCTCAATTTAGAAACTTCAAAAGCATTTCTAAATAAAACAAAAATTGCTTTAGAAAACCTTGTGTTTCTTTATGATTCAAAAAAATAAAGAAAGAAGAAAACAAAATTACAACTTCATTTGAATTTTTGAGAAAACTAAAATTAACGCAATTTTCGGCTTTTCTTTTCAGGAAAAATCAAACCAGAATTGAACGGAATTTATTTTCAAAAAAACCTTCTTTGTTTTTGTTCGACCTTTATAAATTAGGTTATTATTGTACTTTAAAAAAATAACCTATGGCCTTTTCGATTGTTATTCCGTTGTACAACAAAGCCTATTATATTGAAAACACTTTAAAAAGTGTTCTCAATCAAACTTTTGCAGATTATGAAATTATTGTAATAAATGATGGTTCGACAGATGATAGCGTTACAAAAGTAAAAGGATTTAACGACAGTCGTATACAGCTTTATAATCAAGAAAATCAAGGCGCATCTGTAGCGCGAAATCTCGGAATTGAAAAAGCGAAATATGAATATATAGCTTTTTTGGATGCAGATGATTTGTGGATGACCAATCATTTAGAAATATTAAATGGCTTAATCCAAAATTTTCCAAATGTTGGAATCTTTGCCTCACGTTATGAATTAGTATTTAATAATGGAAAAAATGACATTCCAAATTTTAAAGGAATTTCTGCAGATTATGAAGGTATTATTCCAGATTATTTCGAAACCAGCCTGCCTTATCCTATTGCTACATCATCTTCAATTGCAATTCCTAAAGGTATATTTGAAAAAACAGGTTACTTTAAACCCACCATATCAAGCGGACAAGATGTCGATATGTGGATTCGAATTGCATCAAAATATCCTGTGGCGATAAGCAATAAAGTTACAGCATCTTACTTACATTATATTGAAGACAGTCTTTCAAAAACTCCAATATTAGACAAAAAATTGAACGATTTTAAGGATTACAAACAAGAAGAAGAAAATAATCCAAGCCTGAAAAAATATCTTGATACTTACAGATTAGAATATGCCTTGCAATATAAAATTGCCGGGAATGACAAAAAATCGAAAGAATTATTTAAAAATATTTTAAAAGAAAATATTCCTTTTAAAACCAAATTAATATACTTTTTACCTAGGTTTGTTTTAATCTTTTTATTAAAAATAAAAAAGTTTTTGAGAAAACAAGGTTTTAATTTTTCTATTTATAATTAGAATACTTTATAAACTCATCAAAGTCTCTAATATAATCGTCTTCGATATAAACTTCTGAAGCAACTACTAAACAAATTGAACCTGAAGAAAAATTTCGAAGTTCTCTCCAGATTCCTGAGTTAATCAATAAGCCTTCAAATGGTTTGTTTAAGGTAATGATTTGTTCTTCTTTTCCATCATTTAAAACAACATCAAAACTCCCGCTTAAAGCCACCAAAAATTGTTGAAGATTTTTATGTGCA
Source organism: Flavobacterium sp. AC274 (assembly GCF_979258275.1). NCBI lineage: Bacteria > Pseudomonadati > Bacteroidota > Flavobacteriia > Flavobacteriales > Flavobacteriaceae > Flavobacterium > Flavobacterium sp. AC274. The sequence continues at coordinate 4,587,482 of NZ_OZ409852.1, forward strand.
TGCCCACCCCTTTCTGATCCCGTTGGCACATCATATAAATAATATACCCTTTTAATATCAAAAGGAATTGTGTCATTTTCTATCACAGACAGATTTCCTCTTCGTTCTTCTATTTTTGGGATTGATATAATTTGAACTCCTTTATTATTTGTTTTCATATTGCATTCTTTCAAATTTTTGATGTCCCTTTTTGGCACTTTTTAGGGCATTTTTGATATTTCTAAATTCTATTTTACGCTGCTTTAAGTCAAAAAATAATTTAATAAAGATCCAAAAAATATAGTTCCTTTTGAAAATTCTTGTAAATAATGCACCTTGTATATAATATCTTTCAGGAATACTTTTTTATCTGAAGAAGTAAGGTTATCATGTTTTACAATGATTTGAGGTTCAAACAAAAGCTTCTTGTTTTTTTCTTAAAATCAAACAGAAAAATAGCTTCTTCACCCATTTCGAAAATAGCTCCTAATCCAAAATTTTCATCAAACTGAATCTTTTCCTTCTTAAGAATTGATTTATTTAGCGTTATCTCTATGGAGCTGGTATTTAAAATATCAAAAGTATTCAAATCATTTTGAGAGTGAAGGGGATAGTTCTTCATCAAATTTCCGCTTGAATTTATAGCACAAAAATTTATTACCGCTGCATGTGGAAATTTATTGTAAGCGGTTATTATTTTGTTAAGAAATTCTTCCTGATATATTACGTCATCATCTGCTATTACAAGAATTTTTCCAATAGCATTTTCAAAAGCTAAATTTCGACTTTTAGACAAACCTCTCTCCAACGAATTTACAACTCTGACATTTGAATAATCAGAAGTTAAAACTTTTTCGCTCGTGGTTTGATTAATAATTAAGATTGTAAAATTAGAGAAATGCAAAAACGGAAACATCGGCAACAAAAAATCTAATGAATCTCTATTCATTGTAGAAATTAAAATTTCGACGTCTGTATCCTTAAAAAAGCTGCCCTCTGTATGTTTCATATTCAAACAAAAGTAAAAATACTAAACGAAAAAGAGTATATTTTAAAAACATCTCTTTTAATTTTTACTAAAGCTTAATATTAGAATAAATAAAATAGTATCATAAACCAGTATAATATTTTTATTTTTGATCTTTTCAATCAGAAATTCCATTTCAACTTTTGATGATTATTATGCAAAACCTACCTTTAGTCAGTATTATTTGTTTGTGTTACAATCATGAAAATTTTGTAATTGAAGCTTTGAATTCAGTTTTGAGTCAAAGTTATGGAAACATCGAACTTATTATTGCCGATGATTGTAGTACTGATGGCTCTGAAAAAACAATTAAAAATTGGCTGGAAGAGCATCCTAATATCAAATTTATTGTAAACGAAAGTAATTTAGGAAATACCAAAACTTTTAATAAAGCACTTCAATTTACCAAAGGTGATTATATAATTGATTTAGCTGCTGACGATATTTTACTGTCAAATTGCGTGGAGACACAAGTAAATGCATTTTTAAATTCTAAACAGAAAAAATTAGCAATTGTTTATGGAAATACAGAAGTAATATCAGAAAATAATAATCATCTTCGTTATTATTATAAAGTGGGTGTTGAAAAAAGCATTAATAAAGCCGGCATCGGGGGATATTTATTTATCAATGTTAAATCAAAGCAGTATGATCTGTTCTGTTTCTTCGATGGTAAAACGAGATGTTCTGGAAGAATTAAAAGGCTACGACGAAAATTTGGCTTACGAAGATTTAGATCTTTGGATTAGAACTTCCAGAAATTATAACTTTGAATTTATTGATGCTGTTTTAGTTCAAAAAAGAGAAGTAGAAAATTCATTAGGAAATCAGTTTTATAAAAAATTTAATCGAAGAACCAGAAAAATAAATCATTCCAGCTATCTTGTTATTAAGAAAGCTATCGCCTTAAATAAGACCAAAATCGAAAATAAAGCATTATTAAAAAGGCTGCATTATGAAATGACGAAAGCTTATAAAACATTTGACATTTGGTTGTTTATTAAATATATTCCTTTAGAACTAAGATTGAGGTTTTCCTAAATTCATTACATTTTCTGTTTTAAAAATCATTTACAATTCCCGAACATTTTGAAAACGAGGTTATTTCTTAAAATTCAATTTGTTAGAATGTTATTCTTTCTTAAGCTTCAAAAATAATTGCCAAACCTCTTTTAGTTCCTCTAACTTTAACAACCAGCAAAGGAATAAATAAGTTGTCAATCCAAGGATACCTCCAAAAAATAACTGAAATACTAAATTATCTATAAAGCAAGACATAACAAATACCGAGATTGCCATTCCTATTGTGGCTATCAAAAACGGTAACATATCCTTTAATTGACGTATTAGACCATAACCATAAAGTTTTCCTGGAAAATAGGTATTCATAACAAAAAACAGAGCCGAAGTAATAACATGTCCAATTACTATGGCTTTTATCCCTAAAGGAATTGTAATTATCATTGCTATCACAGTTATAGGCAGTTTAGACAAATCAACTTTCAGGTATAAATCAGGTCGTCCAGCAGCATTTAATAAATTCAAATTCATTACACTTATAGGCAGAAAAACACGTGAAAAAACGAGCCATTGTAAAAGTGGAATTAGAGAAATCCATTTATTAGTAAGTAATAGAGTTACAATTGGCGTAGCAAGTAAAGCTATAAGAGTCATAAGGGGAATGATAAAAAAGCTGACATACGAATCATTCTGCTACAAATAGAAGCTAATTTCTCTTTATCGTGTTGAACCGATGTTAGTATTGGAAATGTAGCTTGCTGCAATATACTTCCAATTGTACCCGCAGATACATCCGCCATGCTCTTCGCTCTTGTATAATATCCTAATGAAGCGGTAGAATAAAATTTTCCTAAACAAATATTATAAACATTATTTAGCAATTGAGCATACAATCCGGCCATTAAAAGCCTTGAACCATAGCCAAATAAAGATTTAAAAGATTTTTGAGAAAAAGCAATGGAAGGTCTCCAATTACTTAAAAACCATAAAGACATTGACGAAGCCAAAGAACTCATAAGCATTTGAATTACTAATGACCAAACTCCAAATCCATTTACAGCAGCCATTATGCCACATAAACCTCCCGCGACCATTCCAATTACATTGCTTTTTGCTATGGATTTGAAATCAATCAGAATTGTAAGTTTTGTTCGTTGAACTATTGCAAAAGCATTTAAAAACAAACTTAAACTCAGAATCCTTGTTAAGTCTGTTAAACGGGGCTGCTCAAAAAAAGCAGAAATTAAAGGTGCTGAGAAAAACAGAACTAAATAAAAAAACCGCTTACAAGTAAATTAAACACAAACAAAGTGGAAAAGTCAACATCTGATCTGGCTTGACGCTGAATTAAACCTGTTCCCAGTCCGCTTTCAATAAAAGTTTGGGAGATCGCTATAAAAATGACCAACATTCCTATTAAACCAAAATCCTCAGGAAGCAAAATTCGGGCAAGCACTATACCTACAACAAACTGCCCCAACTGAACTGCAAATTTGTCCACCGCTGACCAAAGAATCCCTTTTGTTGCAGTTGATTTTAAAGAGGTATTTTGCATTTATGTAAATTTTTTTCGATCAAATTATAATGGTCATATTTTTCATCACTACGTATCAAATAACTTTAAATATCTGATCCTCCAAATATTCCAATATATTTTCGGATGCAGTTAATTTATTTTTTGGAATAAGATTAGTTTGTACAAAATTATTTCTTTCCTCTTTCATCCAGTCATTTTTGTTCAATACAACATTTTCGATGAAATTTATCAATTGTTCCTTATTTCGGGATTGATAATGTACCGCTATTACTTTTTTACCAAAAGTATTCCAATGTTCCATAACAGATTCATTTCTAACCATAAAAAGGGATGGTTTTTCTGTAATAAGATATTCAGCCATAAATGAACCGCAATCGTGAATCAATGCATCTGATGTTAAAAAAAGATCAATATAATCTCCATTCTCACATTGCCCATTTGCAAGTTTTACCCATTTATTATAATAAATATCTGTTTTTTCCTTGCCCCAGTACTCTTGCTCTAACTTAATTCTTAATAAATGATGCGGCTTAAATGCAATCTGTATTTTATCACTGTACTTATCGGCCAATTCAAAAAAGAAATCATAATATTCTAAAAAATTTGCCACTTTATTTAACTCGTCCATTGAATGGTGTGGTGCCCATATAATCTTTTTTAAATTAGGATTTTTATTTTTCCAAACAGCATCATTAGGTTTTTTATTGATTAATAACTGATCAAATCCCGGATAACCTGTTAAAACACTATTTTGGCTTTTAGTTTTTTGTTTTTGTGATGCTATTTCTTTGTGAATAGGTGTTTCTGAAAAAATTCTCCAAACAAGATTGTGAAATTTTAAATTATAAATAAACTCAAAATCAACCATCATAATAGCATAAGGAACATAGCAGGTTAAAGTATCTGAAAACTGAGTTATATAATATCTATAATCCTGTAAACCCTCGTAAGGATTAGTGTAAAATACTATATCCGGAGAAAAAGTTTTTTTAACATCTAAATATTCTCCTGTTGCCTCATTATAGGTTTTAATCGGGTTGAATTCTTTCTTTTTAAATGCTTCAAATGATTTATTCATTTCAAACAACATATTTTCCATACCAAAATTTACGGCAGGACAAACAAAAATTTGGGGTTCAAATCGGGGATGCTTCAACATTAAATCAAAAAGTACATCATATTTCCAAACAGATTGATGAATTAAAAAGAAAGCAACTTTTACTTTCTTTTTTTTCTCACAATTTGAAGTGCTTTTTGATGTTTTTTGGGTGCGCTTTTTATCAAATATAATTCATATAAAGCTCTGAGCTTTGTAAAATTATAAATCTTAATAAGCGAAAACCATATTTTTTTAGGTACATATCTCTTAATAATTAATTTTAATTCTCTCATTTTTTTATCAAATCAAAACTAATATCTATTTAAAACTTCAATTACAAAACTAACTTCCCTTTCTGTCAAAACAGGACTAATCGGCAAACTCAAAACTTCATTTTGAATCTTCTCTGTAATTGGAAAAGACAAATTGTTCCATTCCGGAAATGCTTTCTGTTTATGTGGAGGAACTGGATAATGAATTACAGTTTGAATATTATTCTGCTTTAAATATTCTTGCAATTCTTCTCTATTTTCTGTTCTAATAACAAATAAATGAAACACGTGATTTTCTGAAAAATCCCAAAAAGGCAGGATAATTTTTTCGTTTTTAATTTCAGCTAAATAACGCTTTGCAATCTTTCGGCGTTTATCATTATCAGCATTTAAATTCGGTAATTTTAAATTTAAAAAAGCAGCCTGAATCTCGTCTAATCTTGAATTTACGCCAACATATTCGTTGTAATATTTTTTTTCAGAACCATAATTTCGAAGTGAAAAAAGCACTTTTGCCAATTCTAAATCGTTGGTTGTGATTGCTCCGCCATCGCCTAGACAACCTAAATTTTTCCCTGGATAAAAACTATATGCTTTTGCACCTGATGACTCTTCTCCCGAAGCTTCGGGATCGCTCAGCGTAACATTCGATGCATTTGGAATTTGGTCCCGATGCTTCGGGATAAAATTATTGGAATTTGCAGCCGCTCCATGAGATTGCGCTGCATCTTCTATTATTAAAAGATTATTTTGGTCCGCAATTCTATTTATTTCAGCCATTTCAGCCAATTGACCATATAAATGAACAACCAGAATTGCTTTTGTTTTTGAAGTGATTTTTTCCCTAATCAAATCAGGATTGATGTTGTAGGTTTCTAATTTTGGCTCAACCAAAACCGGAACTAAATCTGTCTGCAAAATCGCCAAAACACTTGCAATATAAGTATTTGCAGGAACAATAACTTCGTCTCCTTTTTGCAATTTCCCTAATTGAATATAACCTTTAAAAATTAAAACTAAAGCATCAAAACCATTCCCAACTCCTATACAATATTGGGTTTGGCAATATTCGGCGAAAGCTTTCTCAAATGTTTCAACTTCTTTTCCTAAAATATACCAGCCATTACTTAAAACCAATTTCAGTTTTTCCTGAAAAGCAGCTTCGTATGGTTCATTTACTTTTTTAAGATCAAGAAATGGTATCATTCTATTTTTAATTGGTTAAACAAAAATACCATTTAACTTATTATAATTTGAAGTTTCAACTTCGTAAAAATCATGAATTATTGTACTTGCGCCAAAACTTTCTTTCCAGTATGATAATCCTTCATTGAGGTTTTTTCCCTGATTTTCATTTGAAATTCCAAAATCAAAAAAACGTTTTTTAGCAAATTTTTCTTTTATCAAATATTGAAACAAAAAATCTAAACTTCCCAAATTTTCATGCTTTTCATTTTTTGAGATATATTGACAATGTGCAACGGTTTTAGTTTCAAAGATAGTTGTTCCGGCCACAATTTTATCTTCTGAATAAACATTAAACTGATGAATATTTTGAGGAAAAAGAGCTTTTAAAGAATTCATCTCTTCTACTGAATGAACCGGTTTTGCATTATGTTTTGTTTTTAAATTTGGAATTAAAACTTCATTCCAAAATAATTCAAAATCATTTTCTTCCTTAATAATTAACTGATTTGAAACTGCTTTTTGAATACCTCTCTTGCGTATTTTCGAAATTTTATTTTCTTGTAATAAATCAATAACCGAAAGTGAATCGCGTCGTATTAATTTGGCTTCTGCCAAAAACAAACTGTATAAAATTTCATCAGAAGGTTTAAGATGATAAATAGACGGAAGTGTTTTTATATGTAGTTTTTGAATGTTATTTTCATTCAGAAAAAATAAAATATCATGAACAATTTCGATTACCGAGGCCTGTTTTGTTTCTTCTTTGTAAACCAAATTTCCATACGTTAATCCCTGATGAGAATACACCGAATTTCCTTGTTTATTTGCCGGTAAAACAGCCACCAGTTTATGTTTTTCAAAAACAAGAAGCGAAAAATCTTCAAAACGATCCTGATGGTATTCCATAAAATTACGATGAAATAAAAACGTTGCATTTTTGGCCTGAGCAATAAACTCATTCCAGGTATTGCAATCGTTTTGTTCGTATTTCTTTATGGTATATGTCGCCAATATTTTTTCTTTTTGCTACTAATTTGCTTCGCCTTTTCGCTATCGCTCGGGTCACAAATTAACTCGAATTAATTTGTGAAGATTCGTGAAATTTGTGGCATGTTTTTTCTTATTTATGATCAAATGCAGGTAAATACCATTTGAATTTTACGGCCATTAATCGTACTGTAATAATTACAACCGAAGTTACAAGATATAAAACATCATCTTCTAAATTCAGTTTTCTTAATCCAAAAAACACTATTCCTCCAAAAATACAAATCGTTGCATAAATTTCCCTTCTAAAAATAGTTGGAATTTCTGTACACAAAATATCCCTGATTACACCGCCAAAACAAGCTGTCATTGTTCCTAAAGCAATACAAATCACAGGATGTAAACCTGTCATAATTCCTCTTTCAAGACCAATTAAAGTAAAAACACCAAGACCAATTGTATCAAATAAAAATAAGGAAGTACGCAGTTTATCAAACTTTTTTCTAAAAAGAATCGCAAGACCAAAACCTAAAATAATGACATAAACATATTGCAAATTCAGCATCCAGCCTACCGGAGTTCTTCCTATTAAAACATCACGAAGCGTTCCGCCGCCAACTGCTGTCACAAAAGCAATAATAAAAACACCAAACGGATCCAGTTTTTTATGCATTGCCGTTAAAGCGCCAGACATGGCAAAGGCCATTGTACCAATAATATCTAATAAATGGAACATTTTTTTGAGGTTCAAAGGTTCAGAGGCCCAAAGGTACAAAGGTTTTCTTTACTTTCTTCTTACTTCTTTCTTCTTACAAAATTTTATTTTTTTACGTAAATCGGACTTCTTTTTAATAAATAAGAAACTGAATCGATCCAGCTGTCTTTCAGTTTAAGAAAAGGCTGACGCGTTTGTGAGTAAATTTTTGTGCCGTTTTTGTACATATCAAAATACACGTTGTAGTAATAATACATTTGTGTATTGGCAGTTGTAGTCGAATAATCTGTAGACTTTACTTTTTTATCATTGTTGCTCACCGTTGTACTTCCGCTTCCGTAAGTCGAAGCTGTTGAGCTAGATGACATTGTGTACGAGATTTTCGCCGCCACTATATTGTCGACACCCAGAATTTTTTGAAGATCTTCAATCGGTGTTTCATCAATATTATTATGATCAATTCCGGCTTTGTGCAACAAACTATTCGTCGTTCTTAAATCCTGAACAGTCAGTGGAAAAATATTGGCTGACTTGTCTAATAACTTATTGTACATATCGTTTTGGGCAAATTTCGCCATATCTTCAGAGCTTTGTTGGGTATCTGAATTTATATACGGAATTGGTAAAACTGCAATTGTATTGGGTTTAATTTCCTGGGCAACGATATTTTGATTTGTAGATGTTTGAGTCGTATTTTCAGGCGTTACATCAAAAGTTTGAGAACGACCGCTGGCAAATTCAATTCTGGCGACTTGAGAAACATCAAGCGAAATTTGTACTGTTTCTCCCGGCAAAGAATATTCTACGGTTTTATCGGATATTTTTGCAATTGTGCATTCTATAATCTGATAATCTCTTTTTATAATTTTATCCAGTTTTTTTGTTCCTTGTGCAAAATTAACAAACGGAATAAGCAACAGAACTATAATTGTCAAAGCTTTTTGTAATTTCATAGTATTTCTAATTTAAGTCAAATAATAAAATATTAATGTTTTACTTACAAACAAAGTTAAGAAAACTTCCTACTTAAATCATTTAAATTAAATTACTTAATTACATATTTTGCGTATAAAAATTATAATCTTTTAAAATTGTACGAAGAAAATCTTTCGAATTTCCTGATTGGTTTTTAATTCCCGTTACACTTTCAATTTTAGAAACCAGTTTAACAATTGTTTCATAATCATCTTTAAGATCTGCTTTTAAAAATGTTTCTTTAATGATTCTCATATCATTATCAGTCAATTTTATAACCAAAGGATACGTTGGTACATAAGCCTCACCTATTTCTTCGAGAATGGTATGGCTAATATTAATTTTATTTTTTAAAGTAATAACGGCCGTACCCGCAACCATATCTCCTAAACGTTGTCCTTTTTTACTTATTATGACTGTTACCAAGGCAATAATTCCAAAAAACAGACTAAGATCGATAAGCCTAAAAAACCAGCGCATTAAATAATCCCCAAAACCTGCCTGATAACCATCAATTTTAACGACTTTTATCTTGACTATTTTTTTACCAATGGTTTGTCCTTCAAAAATGCTTTCTAAAGTGATCGAATAAATGATAACAGGAAAATATAAAAGTAAAAGAATGGTCATTCTGGACCATGAATCTAAACTATCCAACAATCTGTCTAATTGAAGCCAGTAAAAAACGATGCTCCAAATCACAATTACATAAGCTATTTTAATACCAAAATCAATGAAATGAGACCCTATTCGCTCGCCCGCTGATGCTGCTTTAAAATTTATTTTAACATTTTGTGTTGTATTTATTGATAATTCTGACATATTTTATATTTTAGCCTACAATGAGAGAAGTCGCCTTCATAAAACAAAATAAAGAAAAATGGCTGGAATTTGAGCTAGCTATTTTTGGTAAAGCTAAAAAAAATCCTGATGAGTTAGCTAATTTGTACATTCAAATGATGAATGACTTATCGTATGCCCAAACTTATTATCCAAAAAGCAAAACCGTAATTTACTTAAATCATCTTGCTTCGCAGATTTACCAGAAGATTTACAAAACCAAACGATCCGAAAAAAACAGATTTGTTGAGTTTTTTAAAACCGAAGTTCCGCTTTTGGTATATGATTACAGAAGATATTTAATGTATGCTTTTGTTCTGTTTTTTATAACAGTTGGTATTGGTGTGATTTCAGCCCGCTACGATCAAAATTTCGTTCGCTTAATTTTAGGTGATGGATATGTAAACATGACTTTGGAAAACATCAAAAAAGGAGATCCAATGGCTGTTTATGGTTCCGGAAGCAATTGGGGAAGTTTTGTTGGCATTACCATGAACAACTTATATGTGGGCGCAAAATGCTACATTTATGGTATTTTTGGCGGACTGGGAACTTTTTATATTTCCCTGCAAAACTGTATTATGCTGGGTGCTTTTCAATACTTTTTTTACGACCAGAATGTTTTCTGGAAAAGCGTTCGCGGAATCTGGATTCACGGTTCTATGGAAATTTTTGCCATCGTTATCGAAACAGCAGCCGGGTTTATTTTAGGAGCTTCAATCCTTTTTCCAAAGACTTTTTCGAGAATCAATTCATTTAAAATAGGTTTCAAAAACAGTTTCAAAATATTCCTGAGTACATTTCCATTCACAATTAGTGCCGGATTTCTTGAAGGTTTTATTACCCGATATTCTATTGATATGCCCAATTGGTTAAGCAGTTTAATCATTCTGGTTACACTTGGCATCATCTCATTTTATTATTTGGTTTATCCTTTTATTGTATACAAAAAAACACAACCGCTATCTGCCAAATTGAATTAATAAGGAACCAGTAATGAACAAATTTTTCTTCGTTTTATCTTTTCTATTTTATTGCAGCATTTCGCAGGCGCAGGATTCTTCGGCTACGGTTGATCCGCCAAAAGTCGAATCTGTAAAATATACCGAAAAAGATATTCATCTAGATTCAGATACTATTGAAGCGAAAAACTTCAAACAAGATTTCAAAAAAATACAAAGACGTTGATTTCGTTTACGAATATAAAGCACCCGAAAAAGGTGCCTGGGACTATTTTAAAGAATGGCTCGCCAGTATTTTTAGAAGATTGTTCACTTTTAGTAATCCGGAAGCATCACTAAATTTTGTTGCTATTTTATTGAAAGTCATCGCCGCTTTAGTTATCATTTTTGTAATCTATTTGATTGTAAAAGCGATAATAGCCAAAGAAGGGCAATGGATTTTTGGAAAAAATGCACACAAAAAAACAATCTATTATTCTGATGTCGAAAAGAATATTCATCTTCTTGATTTCGAAAAATTAATTAAAGAAAGTATTGCAGCCGGAGAAAAAAGAATCGCTGTCCGCTATTATTATCTTTGGCTTTTGAAGGTCATGGCGCAAAATCATTATATAGAATGGGATATCGAAAAAACAAATTCTGATTATTTGTACGAGCTTCAAAAACCCGCACACAGAGAAGAATTCATGTATTTATCTTATTTATACAACCATATTTGGTATGGCGAATTTGAAATCGATGAAACCACTTTTATAAAAGCCGAAAACCGATTTAAGAAATCTTTAAAAACATTTAGCAATGAGTAAATCCATTAAAATTTATATTGCTATTTTGATTTTAGTTTTCGTCATAATTTTAATAGCAGATCACGATAAGCAAAAACCAATCGATTGGCGACCAACCTATTCTGTCAATGATAAAATTCCGTTTGGGTTGTATGTTTTTGACAAAGAAATAAATGGCCTTTTAAAAAATCAGAAGATTGAAAGAGTTTCTGCCGTAACACCTTATGAGTTTTTAGATTCAAAATATGTTCCTGATACAACTGCAGGAAAATACAAAATAAAAGGCACCTTTTTTAATATTTCAGAATACGGTCAAATAGACGATCAGTCGATTACAGAACTTTTCTATTTTGTTTCACACGGAAATAATGCTTTTTTGAGCATGAAAAATTTCCCAAAATCATTATTAGACAGTTTAAAAATTGAAATCAATACTAGTTTTCCAAACGAAAAAATGAATTCGGTTTGGTTAGCCAATAAAAAACTAAATCCGAAAAAATATACGATAGGAGAAGAAGAAATGGGAAACTATTATTTTTCGAAAATTGATACTTTATCGACAACAGTTTTGGGATATCAGGGAAATAAAAATAAAAAGCAAATTGATTTTATAAAAGTGCCTTATATCAATGGTTATTTTTACCTGCACACAAAACCTGTGGCTTTTACAAATTATCATTTATTAAAAAAAGACCACTATGAGTATGCAGAAAGTGTACTTTCGTATGTTCCAAAAGGAAATGTTTACTGGTACACAAAGGGGCAAAATAATGAATCTATTTCAGATTCTCCTTTGCGTTATATAATGAGTCAGCCGGCATTAAAATGGGCATGGTATTTATTTTTAATCGGAATTTTGATTTTTATTATTTTTAATGCCAAACGCAAACAAAGAATTGTTCCGATAGTAAAACCGTTGCCTAATTTAACGCTTGATTTTACAAAAACCATCGGGAATTTATATTATCAGGAAGGCGATCACGACAATATAATCGATAAAAAAATCATTTATTTCCTCGAAAGAATTCGAAATGAATATTTAATCGATACAACAAAACTAGATGACGATTTCATTAATAAATTGCATCATAAATCAGGAAAAGATGAAAATGATATTCGCGAATTGGTATTTTTAATCAACGAACATCGAAAAAGTTATCACGGAAGTCTCGAGGAAGATTTAATCAGAATTAATAATGCAATCGAGAAAGTTTTACATTAAATAAAAAATATTTTGCCACAGATTTAAGCATTAAAATGATTTTAAAATCTGTGAAATCATTTAATCTGTGGCAAAAAAAATAAACCCAAAAGAAAAAGACCAAAACATGGACGATTTTAATACACCAGAAACAGAAATCACAAACGAAAACGTGAATTTTGAAACAAGAATAAACCTTGCTCCACTTTTAGAGCATGTTAACAGCATCAAAAAAGAGCTTGAAACTGTTATTGTGGGTCAACACAAAATGATCGACCAGCTTTTGGTTGCCATTTTATCAAACGGACACGTTTTGCTTGAAGGTGTTCCGGGAGTTGCAAAAACGATTACGGCAAAATTATTATCCAAAACATTAAATATTGGTTTTAGCCGAATTCAGTTTACGCCGGATTTAATGCCTTCGGATATCTTGGGAACTTCGATTTTTAATTTAAAAAGTTCAGAATTTGAATTCAAACAAGGACCAATTTTTTCGAATCTAATTTTAATTGACGAGATCAACCGTGCGCCTGCCAAAACCCAAGCCGCCCTTTTTGAAGTAATGGAAGAGCGCCAGATTACAATTGATGGTTCTGCATATCAGCTGGAAACCCCGTTTTTGGTAATTGCTACACAAAACCCAATTGAGCAGGAAGGAACGTATCGTTTGCCGGAAGCCCAATTAGATCGTTTTTTATTCAAAATAACGATTGATTATCCAAAATTAGACGAAGAAATCCTGATTATTCAAAGAGAGCATTTATTGCAGGATCATGGAAAATTAGAAGCAATAAAAACCATACTTTCTGCACAGGAAATAAAAGGATATCAGGCTTTAATCAAACAAATCAGGGTAGAACAAAATCTGTTGGAATATATTGCAAGAATTGTAGTAAACACCAGAGAAAATGCCTTTTTATATTTAGGAGCTTCGCCTCGTGCATCGATCGCAATTTTAAACGCTGCCAAAGGTTTTGCGGCTATTCGTGGTCGTGATTTTGTAACTCCCGAAGATATTAAAGAAGCTTCAACTCCGGTTTTACAACACCGTGTTATTGTGGCTCCCGAACGTGAAATGGAAGGAATTACAAGCGCTGAAATTATCAAACAGATTATTGAAACAGTAGAAATTCCGAGGTAGTTTTACGTCCTGCAAGGTTTTCAAAACCTTGTAGGTATTGCTTTTATAACTACTATACCTACAAGGTTTTGAAAACCTTGCAGGAAAACTTGAAACTTGAAACTTGAAACTTTAAACCTGAAACTATAAAATCTTGAAATTCATAAAAAGTCTATATCTCAATAACTTCTTTTTCTATGTGCTTTTGGGCATTATAGGATTGTTTGTTTGTGCTTTTATTTTTCCGAATTTATACAACGGAGTCTGGTTTATTATTTTGGTATTAATTACTTTTCTGGCACTTGATCTTTTAATTTTATATCTGGCCAAAACCGGAATTGAAGCTTCAAGGGAAACGCCTGAAAAACTTTCGAATGGAGATTTAAATCCCGTTAGTATTTCGATCAAAAACCATTATACTTTTCCAATTTCGATTAAAATTATTGACGAAATTCCGTTTCAGTTTCAGGTACGCGATTTCAAAATAATTAGGAATATAAAAGCTTCCGGTCAGGATAAAATTGGATACGATTTGCGCCCGACAGAACGTGGAGAATATTACTTTGGAAATTTAAATATCTATGTTTCTTCACCTTTAAAACTGATTTCAAGACGATTTACTTTTGATAAAGATAAAATGGTGCCAACGTATCCGTCTTATATTCAGTTAAGAAAATACGATTTATTGGCTTTTTCAAATAATTTATACCAATACGGAATCAAGAAAATTCGCCGAATTGGTCACACAATGGAATTTGAACAAATTAAAGAATATGTTCAGGGCGATGATCTTCGAACTTTAAACTGGAAAGCCACAGCGAAGAAAAATGCCTTGATGGTGAACCAGTTTCAGGACGAAAAATCACAATCGGTTTATTTGGCAATTGACAAAGGCCGCGTGATGCAAATGCCTTTTAATGGTTTGAGTTTGCTTGATTATGCGATAAACTCGACGTTGGTTCTGGCAAATGTGATTCTGAAAAAACAAGACAAAGCCGGAATTTTTGCTTTCTCGAAAAAAGTCGAAAACAGAGTTTTTGCCGAAAAAAGAGGTTCGCAAATGCAAAAAATCCTCGAAACTTTATACAACATCAAAACAGACTTTTTTGAAAGTGATTACAGCCGTTTGTATGTTGATATCAAAAAGAATATCAACCAAAGAAGTTTGATTATTCTGTATACCAATTTTGAAACAATGGATGGTTTAAATCGCCAAATGCCTTACTTAAAAGGAATTGCAAAAAGTCATTTATTGGTTGTTGTTTTCTTTAGCAATACGGAACTAAACGAAATCATCAATAAAAAAACCAACACAATTCAGGAAGTTTATGACAAAGTAATCGCTGAAAAATTTATGTTTGAAAAGCGCTTAATCGCCAACGAATTGAAAAAATACGGAATTCATTCGGTTTTAACACAGCCTGAGAATTTAACTTTGGATGCGATCAATAAATATTTGGAAATTAAGGCGAGAGGGATTTTATAAAAATGTGAATGTTATGTTGTGAAAATGTAAAATGAGTATTACTAAGCTGTGAATTTCATATTCTAAATGTAAGAATAAGCAAAAATCTTTGAATCTTTGTTTCTCTGAACCTTCATAACCCAAAACATATGAAAAAAGCATTTTCTATTCTCATCATTTTATTTGGCTTTTTATCGCACGCACAAAAAACAGAAAACATCATTATTATTACCACAGATGGTTTTAGATGGCAGGAAGTTTTTAAAGGAATGGATGCTGAAATTGCCAATGATAAAAGATTCAATCAGGACGACAGTACTTACATTTATAAAAAATATGGAAGTACAGATTTTAAAGAACGCCGTCAGAAAATAATGCCTTTTTTATGGTCTGAAATTGCTGTGAAAGGTCAAATTTACGGCAATCGTGATCTGGGAAATAAAGTTGATGTTACAAATCCATATTGGTTTAGTTATCCCGGTTATAGTGAAATTTTTACGGGAAATGTAGACATTGCAGTCAATTCCAACGATTACAAACCAAATCCGAATGTGAATATTTTGGAGTTCTTAAACCAGCAATCTAAAATTAAAGGTAAGGTTGCAGCTTTTGGAGCCTGGGATGCTTTTGATCGAATTTTGAACGAAAAAAGAAGTGGTTTTCCTGTAATTTCTGCGTTTGATAAAGTGGGTGGAAATAAGCCAACTGAAATTCAAAAATTACTGAATGAAATGCGCTACAATTCGTTTAAGCCTTTTCATGAAGATGAATGTCTGGATGTTTTTACACATTATGAAGCGCTGAACGAACTTAAAACCAACAAACCAAAAGTGCTTTATATTTCCTATGGTGAAACCGATGAATGGGCGCATCACGGACATTACAGATCGTATCTCGATGCTGCAAACCAAGTGGATAAATGGATTAAGGAAATCTGGACTTTTGTACAAAACGATCCGCAATATAAAAACAAAACGACTTTACTAATCACTGTAGATCACGGTCGCGGCGACAAAGTAAAATCTGAATGGACAAGTCATGGTGATAAAATTGCGGGTGCCTCTCAAATTTGGTTTGCTGCAATTGGTCCTGAAATTGCTTCAAAAGGCGAAATCAAAACAGATGCTCAATTCTACCAAAAACAATTCGCTCAGACAATTGCAAAAATTATGGGATATACTTTTACTGCAGAACATCCTGTTGCTAATGAAGTTAAAGAAGTTTTTGAAAAATAAGTTTTTTTAGCCACGAATTCACGAATTTTTATTACAAAAAAACGAAATCTAATTCGTGAATTCGTGGCTGTTTTTTTCCTCCATCCTATTAAAAACCTACAAGGTTTCGAAAACCTTGCAGGAAGAAAAAACCTCTGTACCTTTGCCCCTTTGCAACTTTGAGCCTTAAAAAAAATGAAACAAATCACATCAATTCAAAATCCGTTTATAAAATCACTTGTTTTACTGCAGGAAAAAGCAAAAGCCCGCAAACAAACCGGAACTTTTTTGATTGAAGGATTACGTGAAATTTCATTGGCTATAAAAGGCGGTTACGAAATAGAAACGGTTTTATTTTTACCGGAATTGGTTTCTGAAAATGAAATCAATAAATTGGTAAATTCACCAATTCAAATGATAGAAATCAATAAAGAAGTCTATCAAAAACTGGCTTACCGTGATACTACCGAAGGTGTTTTAGCAATCGCCAAAACCAAATCAATGCAATTATCGGATTTAAAATTATCAGCAAATCCATTAATTTTAGTAGCTGAAGCACCGGAAAAACCTGGAAATATCGGCGCACTTTTGCGAACTGCCGATGCTGCAAATCTGGATGCTGTTTTAATTGCAAATCCAAAAAGCGATTTATACAATCCGAATATTGTCCGTTCAAGCGTTGGCTGTTTGTTTACCAATCAAATTGCAACGGGAACTACAGCCGAAATTATTGCTTTTTTAAAAGAAAAAAAGATTGATTTTTATTGCGCTACTTTACAGAACTCAACTTCATATCACACTCAAAATTTCACAACTCCAACCGCTTTAGTTGTAGGTACCGAAGCAACCGGATTAACGCAGGAATGGCGTGATGCCGCTACACAAAACATCATAATACCGATGCAGGGAGAAATTGACAGCATGAATGTTTCTGTTGCTGCTGCGATTTTAATTTTTGAAGCGAAACGTCAGAGAGGGTTTTAGATTTTAGATTTTAGATTTTAGATTTTAGATTTTAGATTTTAGATTTTAGATTTTAGATTTTAGATTTTAGATTTTAGATTTTAGATTTTAGATTTTAGATTTTAGATTTTAGATTTTAGATTTTAGATTTTAGATTTTAGATTTTATTAAATTAAATTCTTCGAATTTAATTTAATATGTCAGAATGAGTTGAATTGAAGCCCTTTAACGTGCTAAAAATCTAAAATCCAATATCATAAATCTACACTCCATTCCCTTGTGTATGTTGGAACTTATTCTTATTTTTAGTACTTGAACTATGCCGTTATGATAGAAATAGATATTGAAAAAGAAAACAAAGCAATTGCGCAGGAATACAAAGAATTACTCCGAATTAGCTACCAAACTTTAAGCCCAACTGACAAAAAACTTATTCGAAAAGCTTTTGATGTTGCAGTTGATGCACACAAAGAGCAGCGACGTAAATCTGGAGAAGC
The DNA here is from genome assembly GCF_979258275.1 of Flavobacterium sp. AC274. Classification (NCBI taxonomy): domain Bacteria; kingdom Pseudomonadati; phylum Bacteroidota; class Flavobacteriia; order Flavobacteriales; family Flavobacteriaceae; genus Flavobacterium; species Flavobacterium sp. AC274. The sequence goes on from NZ_OZ409852.1 coordinate 4,605,328, forward strand.
GTATATCTTTCATCCTATTGCAGTTGCAAAAATTGTTGCCTCAGAAATTGGTCTGGGAGCGACCTCTATTGCTGCGGCTTTATTGCACGATGTTGTTGAAGATACCCCCATGACGGTTGAAGATATTGAACGTTTATTCAACCCAAAAGTGGCACAATTGGTTGAAGGTCTGACTAAAATTTCGATGGTTCAAAAGGATTTGAATGCATCGATGCAGGCCGAAAATTTCAGGAAAATGATTCTGACTTTGAACGATGATGTGCGTGTTATTCTAATCAAATTGGCCGACCGTTTGCATAATATGCAAACCATGGATTCAATGGCGGAATACAAACAAACCAAAATAGCTTCTGAAACTTTATATATTTATGCTCCTCTCGCCCATCGTTTGGGACTTTACAATATTAAAACCAAGCTGGAAGATCTTGGCTTAAAATACACTGAACCTGCTGTTTATGATGATATCGTAAGCAAAATCAGGGAAACAAAAGAAGAACAGGATGCTTATATCAAGGATATTTCGGATGTTTTGAAAAAATCTTTGGATAAGGAAGAGATTGATTATATCATAAAAGGCCGTCCGAAATCTATTTATTCTATTCGTAGAAAAATGCGCGCTCAAAATGTAAGTTTTGATGAAGTGTATGACAAATTTGCCCTTAGAATTGTCTATAAAGCAGACCCACATGACGAAAAATTTGTGGCCTGGAAAATTTATTCGATCGTAACAGATCATTACAGACCGAGTCCGAGCCGTTTACGCGACTGGATTTCATCTCCAAAATCAACCGGTTACGAAGCTTTGCACATTACCGTTATGGGACCAAAAGGCCGCTGGGTCGAAGTTCAGGTTCGAAGCGAACGTATGGATGAAATTGCCGAAAAAGGTTACGCTGCTCATTATAAATACAAAAACGGAGCAACCGAAGAAAGTGGTTTGGATGTCTGGCTGAATTTACTTCGCGAGGCTCTTGAAAATCAGGAAACGAATGCGGTAGATTTTGTTGAAGATTTTAAAATGAATTTATATTCAAAAGAAATCTTTGTTTTTACGCCAAAAGGAGAAATTAAATCGCTTCCAAAAGGGGCAACTTCGCTGGATTTTGCTTTTAGTATTCACTCTGAAATTGGAATTAAAACCAGAGGAACACGTGTAAACGGGCGTCTTGTTCCCTTAAATCATGAACTAAAAAGTGGTGATCAGGTTGAAGTTATTACTTCGGCCAACCAAAAACCAACTGTAAACTGGTTGGAATATGTTACAACTTCGAGAGCAAAAAATAAGATTAAAAACGTTCTTAATGAGAATACTAAAAAAATTGCCGAAGAAGGAAAAGAACTGCTTACGCGAAAACTTAAACATCTAAAAATAACAATCAGCGAACAGGTTATCAATGAATTGGTAAACTTTTTTAAACTTAAAACAAGTTTAGATTTATTTTACAGAGTTGGAATTGGTGCTATCGAAAATCAGCAATTAAAAGATTATGCTGCGCAAAAAGGCAATACGATTATCAATTTCTTTAAAAATAAAATTAAACGAAATAAAGATACAACTGCCGCCGAAGACATTCATAAACCGGTAATTAGCAGTAATTATGACATGCTGGTTTTTGGAACGGAGCATGACAAACTTGATTACAAACTTTCGCAATGCTGTAATCCAATTCCAGGTGACGATGTTTTTGGATTTGTAACCATTAATGAAGGAATCAAAGTGCATAAAAAAGATTGTCCGAATGCTATTGGAATGCAATCTAATTATGCATATCGTATTATGAGTGCCAAATGGATTGACTCTTCTCAGGAAGAATTCAAAGCCATTATCAACATTACAGGAATGGATGTTTTGGGACTTACGAATCAGTTAACAAAAGTGATTTCGAACAATATGAGCGTTAATATTCAAAGTATTTCGCTGAGTACTGACGCGGGAATTTTTCACGGTCAGATTGCGGTTATTGTGAAAAATAATACCATTTTGAAAAAAATGATTAACGCTATTAAAAAGGTAGATGGTGTTGATAAAGTCACTCGCGAATACAGAACCTAGATTTCTTCTTTTAAAAAAAATATTATGAAAACAGATTCTATAGAAATTCCTGAAATCAATTTTGATGAAAACGGAGAACTTATAATAGTCGCTTCTGAATCTTCATCCAAAGATGATTTTGATTTTTTCAGGGAAAATCTGTTATTAGAAATAAAAAATTAAAAAAAGATTCGCGAATTCTAACGAATGGATTGAATTCCCTTCGACCCAGGAAATGTACAAGATTTTAAACGGAATTGGAAATATCGATAATTTCCTTGCCACTTTTGACGGAGAACCTTTTGAAGGAATGACAGTTCGTCTTTTTAATCCGAAAACAAAATTATGGAGCATTTATTGGGCTGATTCAAATTCAGGAACTTTAGACAAACCTGTTGTGGGCTCTTTTGAAAATAAAGTTGGGCATTTTTTCTCGAAAGATGTATTTGAAGGAAAAAATGTAATTCAGGTATTTCGATGGGATGCACGAGATGAAAACAATCCGGTTTGGAGTCAGGCAATGTCTGATGATAAAGGAAAAACCTGGGAATGGAACTGGTTCATGTACATGTCTAAAACCAACTAAAAATTTGTTAGTTTTATCATAAATTAAAATAATTATGTTAATTATGTTCTTGTGAACTTTCTAAAATTTATCGTTGTAAAACCTTGTATTTAATGTGATATACATAATTGAATATAGATTTGAACGTTAAACTTTAAACCCGAAACTTTTATTCATTAAAAATAAAAAATTATCTTTGCCGGATATGACACTCATTTCAACTGACAACACTAGAAATCAAGAAATTGTAAAAAACGTTTTTACAATGTATCTTGAGCAAAAAGGGCATCGCAAAACTCCTGAGCGCTATGCTATACTTCAGGAAATTTACGATAGCGAAGAGCATTTTGATATAGAAAACCTTTATATCAAAATGAAAAACAAAAACTATCGTGTGAGTAGAGCAACTTTATACAACACGATCGAGTTATTGTTAGACTGCGCATTGGTTAGAAAACATCAATTTGGGCAAAATCAGGCTTACTACGAAAAATCATATTTCGACAAACAGCACGATCATATTATCATGACTGATTCTGGCGAAGTAATCGAATTTTGTGATCCAAGAATTCAAACCATCAAAAAAACAATCGAAGAAATATTTGATATCGAAATCACGAATCATTCACTTTATTTCTACGGAAACAAAAAGCAAAAACAATAATCCGGAAAGGAATTATTTATAAAAATAAAAAAAGAAAATTAACTACATTAATCAGTAGGGCGACTTAGATTGCCTCAACGCAAATTAAAACAGAATGACCGTAGATTTATTACTAGGATTACAATGGGGAGATGAAGGTAAAGGAAAAATTGTTGACGTTCTTACCTCAAATTATGATATTATTGCACGTTTTCAAGGAGGACCAAACGCAGGACATACATTAGAATTTGACGGAATTAAGCACGTTTTAAGAACCATTCCTTCTGGAATTTTTCATAAAAATTCAGTAAATATCATCGGAAACGGGGTTGTAATTGATCCTGTAGTTTTTCAAAAAGAAATTGAAGGTTTAGAGAAATTTAACCTTGACATCAAAAACAAATTGATCATTTCAAGAAAAGCACACTTAATTTTACCAACGCACCGTTTATTAGATGCAGCATCTGAGGCATCAAAAGGAAAAGCAAAAATTGGTTCTACATTAAAAGGAATTGGCCCAACTTATATGGACAAAACCGGTAGAAACGGTTTGCGTGTTGGAGATATTGAATTAGAAGATTTCAAAGAACGTTACAGAGCATTAGCTGATAAACATGAGGCAATGATTGCTTTTTACGATGTAGCGATTCAATATAACTTAGCTGAACTTGAAAAAGAGTTTTTTGAAGCTATTGAAGAATTAAAAAAATTAGATTTTATTGACAGTGAAGAATATATGTACCAGGCTCAAAAAGCAGGTAAATCTATTTTATGCGAAGGAGCTCAGGGGTCTTTATTAGATGTTGACTTTGGAACTTATCCTTTTGTAACTTCATCAAATACTACTGCTGCAGGAGCTTGTACTGGTTTAGGAATTGCTCCTAACAAAATCAAAGAAGTTTACGGAATTTTTAAAGCGTATGTTACCCGTGTTGGTAGCGGACCTTTCCCAACTGAACTTTTTGACGAGGTTGGTGCTACAATGGCAAGAGTTGGTAACGAATTTGGATCTGTTACAGGAAGACAAAGACGTTGCGGATGGTTAGACTTAGTGGCTTTAAAATATGCTGTACAAGTAAATGGAGTTACGCAATTGATGATGATGAAAGGTGATGTACTTTCTGGTTTGGAAACTTTAAAAGTTTGTACTGAATACAACTATAAAGGACAAATCATTTCTCACTTTCCTTACAACATCGAGCCTGAAAATGTTACTCCGATTTATAAAGAATTTAAAGGATGGCAAGCTGATTTAACAGGATTGACTACTTATGATCAATTACCAATCGAGCTAAAAGAATATATCGAGTTTATTGAAGCAGAAGTTGGTGTACCAATCAAGATTGTATCTGTTGGACCAGACAGAAAGCAAACAATAACAAAATAATACATCTAAACGCTCTGATACCAGAGCGTTTTTTTATACAAAATATTTCACACATGAAAAATCCAGAAATTAAAATTACTGAAACTAAGTTATTATCAGACAATTGGTATGTATTGAACAAAGTAACTTTTGATTATCAAAAGAAAGATGGCAATGTAGAATCGCATATTCGTGAAGTTTATGACCGAGGAAATGGCGCTGCTATTTTATTATATAATACCGAGAAAAAAACCGTAATTCTAACGAGACAATTTCGTTTGCCAACTTACCTTAACGGAAATAAAACTGGAATGATGATTGAAGTTTGCGCCGGACTTTTAGATCAGGACAATGCTGAAGAAGCAGTTATTCGTGAAACGGAAGAAGAAACGGGTTATCGCTTAAGCAAAGTTCAAAAAGTTATTGAAACTTATATGTCGCCGGGATCTGTAACAGAAATTTTATATTTATTTGTTGGTGAATACGATGAAACTATGAAAGTAAACGATGGTGGCGGATTAGATGCTGAACAGGAAAATATCGAAGTTCTGGAATATACGTTTGATGAAGCTTATGCGATGTTTGAATCTGGTGAGATTACTGATGCTAAAACTATTATGTTGTTGCAGCATGCAAAAATAAAAGGGCTGATTTAAATATACTTACATACTTAACTTAACCGCAATAAAAAACTCATTATAGTGAGAGAAAAAAATACAAGAATTAAAAATATTGATTTATTAAAAGGTATATTAATTATTTTAGTAATAATAGGCCACATAATTCAGGGAGCATTAAGTGAATCAATTTGGCGAACTCTAATTTATAGTTTTCATATGCCTCTTTTTATTGGAATAACCGGATACCTCCTAAACATTAATACAATTTCAGAATTAAATCTGTACGATCTCTTCAAAAAATACTTTTTAAGAATAATACTACCATGGATTATTGCTTTAATATCTTACTATATAATATCTTGCATTTTAGGAACGAATTTATTTTCTATTGCAAAATTTAAAAATTCTATCATTTATCCCTTCTATCATTTATGGTTTATTCCTGGTTTTTTAAGCTGGATACTACTAACATGGCTTTTTAAAAAACTTTTCACAAATTATAATATTATATTGATTTTAGGCCTTTTGATATCGATAACCTTCTTTATTTTATATAAGTATTCCTCAATCTATACACAAATCCCTTTTTTGAATAGAATATTTTCAATTCTCATATATACCTTCAGACCTTATTTTTATATATTTTTTCTTATTGGAATTAGTTATAGAAATAAAACTATAAAAAAATTAAGATTAATTGAAATTATAACCCCTTTTATTTTTCTAGGCCTTGTTGTTTATTTATTTTTTTATGATAGTGTGATATTATCAATTCTAAATTTCTTTCTATTAAATCTTTTAATTTTGAATCTTTGCTTAAAACTAGCCCTGACAGATTCCTTATTTGAATCTAAATCGATTCAATGGTTAGGAATAAACTCTTTGGGTATCTATCTATGGCATGTTTTACCAATCTTAATTTCCAAGTATTTAGTAGGAACGCAATCTTTAATTAAATTTTATCTCATAACTACTATTCTTGAAGTTCTATTTATAATTTTATATAAAATATTAGTCAAGGTTAATTTTTTTAAAAAGTATATATTCGGAATGTAATGTGTTTAATGATTTTAAAATTATATGCACTTCAGATCTATAAAAAGTAAAATGTTAATAAAATAAACAATTCCAAAAATTCTGTAATTCGTTTAAGCTGTAAAAAAAATAACTTTACTCTACTAAAAAATCCCAATTATGAGAAAGTTATATTACACATCAAATATTTTGCTTCTATTAATTTTAACCTTAATAGTTTCTTGTAAGGAAAGCAAAACCACAAGAACAACTGAGGAAGAAGCAAAACCACATAAAAAAATTGAATATAAAAAACCTGCGTCATCTGTTAGTTTTCATTTTGAAAAAACAAAAGGATGGCTTGAGGCTAATAAAAGTGATTCGACTAAATTAGATATTGCATACGCCATAAACAGAACTGACAAAGCCAATTTTGCTAAAATGGACTCTGTTGTGATTCCATCAGATTTTAGTGGAGATTTGCCTTATTATCTTCCGTTTCCTATTCACGTTTCGAGTTTAGAAGAGGTTGAAAAAGTGTTGATTTTTTCTTATCCAACGCAAACATTTGCTGCTTACGAAAATGGAGAATTAGTTTATACCGGTCCAACAAATATGGGAAGAAAAAAGATCCAACACCAACCGGATTATTTTTTACCAATTGGAAAGCAGAACAAACAACGAGTACTTTTAACGACGAATGGGATTTAAAATGGAATTTTAATATCGAGAATAAACTCGGAGTTGGTTTTCATCAGTATGAATTACCGGGATATCCTGCCTCTCATTCTTGTTTGCGATTGCTCGAAAAAGATGCAAAATATTTATATAAATGGGCAGATGAATGGGTTTTGAAAGATAAAGAGAACGTAAAAGTAAAAGGAACTCCTGTTATTGTTTTTGGAAGCTATAATTTTGACGGTCCAAAACCTTGGTATGAATTAGTTAACGATCCAAAAGCATTAGATATTTCTGAATCTGATATTGAAAAAGAAACACAGCCTTTTATTCAAAAAATACTAGATAATCAAAAAGTAAGAGCAGGAGAAGAAGCTGTTTCGCCTTAAAAATTATATATTTCTACACAGAAAAAGCTAATGCAATTTTAAAAATTGTGTTAGCTTTTTTATTTCCCGCAAGTCTAAACTATTTTTAAATTTTCATAATTTAGCTATAAGATAAATCTAAAATGACTGTAGCATCAAAAAATAATAAAATTTGCAAAAAAGGGCATCAATATTTTAAAACGAGTGACTGTCCTACTTGTCCTGTTTGTGAAGCAGAACGCAAACCCGAAACAGGACTATTGTCGCTTCTTTCGGCACCTGCAAGACGTGCATTAGAAAGTAAAAACATAAAAACAGCTCTTGATTTATCCAACTATTCTAAAGCCGAAATCCTGGCTTTACACGGAATTGGAGCAAGTTCGATTCCAAAACTAATAGCCGAATTAGAGAAAAACAAACTTAGTTTTAAAGAAAATTAATCTATTAAATATTTTACAGTAAGTAATTTTTATTTGCTACTTTCGTTTCATATTATTAGCCAAAATTTAAATATCACATGTCAAAAAATCTACTTTTCCTATTTTTACTATCGGGTTTTATTTCGATAGGGCAAACAAAAAAGAATTCAAAACTAGAAACTTATACAAGTCGTAAAGAGATTTATCAAATTAAATACAATCCTGATCATTGGATTAAAAATACAGATTCTATAGACTGGGATGCACAATTTCATGACAAGTATAATTTAGTAAACGCGTACTTTATTGAATATGATTATTTTATTACTGATAAAAATCTCAAAAGTACTATTCAGGATGAATACAAAGAGTTCGGAAAGATCAAAAACCTGAAAATCTATAAAAAGAAAATAAACGATATTACCGTTAATTACTTTGAGTGTGAGTTAGATTACAATGATATTTTGTACAAATACCAAGGTTTTATCTACAACGGAAAAGGTGGTTCTATCCAAATGCAGTACGGCGCTCAGGCCGAAGCGATAGAACCAAATCAAGGTATAATTGATGAATTGAATAATGGGATTTCGATTATTCAATAAAAATCAAAAAAGGCATAAGAATTAAATCTTATGCCTTTTGTTTTATAGTGAAAGCTGAAAATTATCTTGAATAATTCGGAGCTTCTTTTGTAATAGTAACGTTGTGTGGGTGACTTTCAGTAATTCCGCTTGACGTTATTCTAACAAAACGCCCGGATTCCTGTAAAGTTGGAATATCTTTTGAACCACAATATCCCATTCCGGCACGAAGACCTCCAATAAACTGAAGCATACTTTCGTTCAATTCTCCTTTGTAAGGAACACGACCAACGATTCCTTCCGGAACTAATTTTTTAACATCGTCTTCAACATCCTGAAAATAACGGTCTTTAGAACCTGTTTGCATGGCTTCAACAGAACCCATTCCGCGGTAAGATTTGAATTTTCTTCCTTCAAAAATAATAGTTTCTCCCGGAGATTCTTTTGTTCCTGCTAATAATGAACCTAACATTACACAATCAGCACCTGCTGCAATTGCTTTCGGGATATCTCCTGTATAACGAATTCCACCATCTGCAATAACCGGAACTCCTGTTCCTTTTATAGCGGCAGCCACTTCTAAAACTGCTGAAAACTGAGGAAAACCAACACCTGCTACAATACGTGTTGTACAAATAGAACCAGGTCCTATTCCTACTTTTACACCATCGGCTCCATTTTCTACTAAATATTTAGCTGCTTCGGGAGTTGCGATGTTTCCAACAATTACATCAATGTTTGGAAATTTTGCTTTTATTTGTTTCAATGTGTTTACAACACCTTCTGTATGTCCGTGCGCTGTATCAATAATGATTGCGTCTACTCCTGCAGCAACTAACGCTTCAGCTCTTTGAACTGCATCGCCAGTAACCCCAATTGCGGCAGCAACTCTCAAACGACCAAAAGTATCTTTATTCGCGATTGGTTTTTGAGTTAATTTTGTAATATCTCTAAAAGTAATTAGTCCAACTAATTCATTTTGAGCATTTACAACTGGTAATTTTTCTATTTTATGACCTTGTAAAACTACTTCGGCCTGTTCTAATGAAGTTCCTTCTGCAACAGTAACTAAGTTTTTACTGGTCATTACTTCTATAATTGGTCTCGCTCCGTTTTTTTCGAAACGTAAATCACGATTTGTAACGATTCCTTTTAAGATTCTGTTTTCGTCAACAATTGGAATTCCGCCAATTCCGAATTCTTTCATAGCATTTTTTGCATCTGCAATTGTTGAAGTCATTGGTAATGTTACCGGATCGATAATCATTCCTGCCTCAGCACGTTTTACTTTTCTAACCTTCGCTGCTTGTTGCTCGATGGTCATATTTTTATGCAAAACACCAATTCCGCCTTCTTGCGCCATAGCAATTGCCATTGCACTTTCGGTAACGGTATCCATAGCAGCTGATACTATAGGAACATTTAGTGTTATATTACGGGAAAATTTTGATTTGATACTCACTTCGCGAGGAAGCACATTCGAGTAGTTAGGTACTAATAATACATCGTCGTAAGTTAAACCTTCGCCGATAATCTTGGAGTTGTGTGCTATCATGGTGCAATTTGTAGTTGAATTGCGTGCAAATATAGTGAATAAATTGGAAACTTGAATACTAAGTTTTTCTTAATTTTATCTCTATAAGAAAGGTACTACATTCGTAATCTTCAAAATCCAAATAAAAAATTCCAAATTCCAATTTTGTTGCTCCATTTGAAAATATGCAGCAATAAAGGTTTGGAATTTGGAATTTATGTATTGGAATTTATGTATTGGAATTTATAAAATTAATCTGAATCTGGAAAAATAAAATTTAAACCAAATTGAAACGCTATACTATTGGCTTTGGTGACGTCTTTATATTCAAAAACATTATCGACCAGAGCATAAATATTGAATTTTCCAATTGTTCCGGAAAGTCCTAATCCCAAATTTGTATTCGAAAACGTATCAAATGTATAAGTAGCTTTAAAATCTAATTTTTCGAAAATACTGCGTTTATAAAAAGCCGTAAAAGCTGTAAAAGGTTTTTTTGGCATACTCATTATAAACAACTGACCCCCAATAGAATTTGCATATCCGCGCTTGCTTTGGGCTCTGCAATCACATTCTTCACCATATCTTGATTCTCCAAACGAATATTGAAGAGAAGAATAGAATTTTGTTGGCCTCCAAGTTGTGTATTTATTATAAAGTGTATCTCTCGGAATAGCTTTATCAAATTCTCCTAAAACATTTCTTGGTCCATCTATATCGTCAAAATTAGGATTTACTCCATTATAAGTATAACTTCCTTTATAGGTTCGTGTTTCTATATCCTTAGACTGCCTCACAAAACCCAAATCTATAACACTTGCTGTAAACTGAAGATTATCCTTAAAATAATAGGTAACTCCGGCATCTACCCCTAAACCTAAACTTCCGTTAAAAAAACTGTTATGTATAATGTCTTCGGTCTCACTTCCTCTGTATTCATCTTTTGTAAAAGTGGCAATACCTGAAGTTTTAAGTTCTAAATTTGAAGAAATTACTTGGGTGTAAATATTTTGTGTGCCTTCAATTTCGTCTGTATAAATAAACCCCGAATTATTTGTTGATGTTGCATTTGCGCCACTCGAATACAGTTTTGCGCGACCACCTAACACTAATTTTTCACTTATTTTTTTATGAAATCCAACATGAAGCACCGAAAGCGCTTCGGCTCTAACATTTAAATCAGCAAGATTAAAGGATTTACCCATGTGATCCCGATTTCCATCTAATGCCAATATTGCTAAATCTTTAGGTACATACATCAAAAAATCAAATTCCTGATAAACTCCAAATGACACATACGACTGGCTATCTTCTCCTCCAACTCTAAAACCTCCTGAAAACACTTCGACTTGCTCATTAACATGGGTTTTATCATTGGCTGATGATTTGTTTATAATATTTCGAACTTTTTCGGTAAAATCAACTCCGTCATTAGCAAATAAATCATACGCAGAGAAGCTTTTCGAACCTACATTCGCTGAAACTCCGGATAGTAACGGAATTCCAAAATAATATTTATACGAAACATCGGCACCAGGATTGACTAAAGAAGCTTGTGGAATTGAAGTAAAATTATATAGTAACGCCTTGTTTTGCGCAAAACTAAACTGGAAAACAACCAGTATTATCAGATATACTTTTCTCATTCGATTTCCATATATGCGGTTGCACTCGATCGTAATTTCAAATTACCTATACTGTTTTCATTTAAGGCTGGACCTGCAGCTATTCTAACAGTAAAACCAATTTCAACTGTTTTTTTCAAAAGCTCTAGTCTTGCCTGTTCGAAAACTTCTGTGGGAAATTTTATGACATTCGGGCTTCCTGTGTATGCCGGAACTTCAAAAGTTATGGTTTCGATGATTGCGTCATTTTTATCATAAAGCACAAAATCAATACTAAAAGCTCTGTTTATAGTGTTTTCTATTTCGAAATTGAGTTCTGCCTTAACCAGATTATCTTTGAAATGATTTTCTTTAAAAATTTTAAAAGGCTGAACATCGACTGCAATTTCCTGTGCACTTCCATCGTCTATGAATTTATTTGCAGGAACATCAAAAAAAGCCAGGTTAGCTACAAAAACAGGTTCGAGTTTGATATTATTGATTTGATCAATATCTAAATCGCTTGCGCATGAAGAGAATAAAAATGCCAAGCCTAAGAATATATGAATCCTTCTGATTGAGTGTGGTATTTCCATAAAAAGTAGATTAAATAATAAGAAACAACGCTAATTTGATGTAACTTATTATAAATTGAGTAATAAATATACTACTTTTTATTCTAATGAAATTGTCCAAACAGTTTTGAAGCCTCATTATAAGCGCTTTCAAAACTTAAAGAATTTAGTCCTGTTGTTTTTTTATTTGAAGTAAAATAGGAAATTAACTTTTCGGTAGGCATATTACCGGTTAATTTATCTGTAGCCATCGGACAGCCTCCAAAGCCCTGAATAGCACCATCAAAACGAGTACAGCCGGCTTTTGAAGCTGCTTCAATTTTTTCGAACCAGCTATTTGGAGTGGTATGCAAATGTGCGCCAAATTCAATTTGAGGATATTTCGGAATTAAATTTGAAAAAAGATAGGTGATTACTTCCGGCGTTGAACTTCCAACTGTATCAGAAAGTGACAGGATTTTTACACCCATTGTCGACAGTTTTTCTGTCCACTCTCCTACTATTTCAACATTCCACGGATCTCCATACGGATTTCCAAAACCCATTGAAAGGTACGTTACCACTTCTTTATTTTTCTTATCAGCAATTTCCAGAATTTCTTCCAATGTAACCAAAGATTCTGCGATGGTTTTATGTGTGTTTCGCATCTGGAAATTTTCGGATATAGAAAAAGGAAAACCTAAATATTGAATAGGTTCATGCTCTGATGCCATTGCAGCGCCTTGTGTATTGGCAATAATAGCCAGCAGTTTACTTGTAGTTTGTGACAAGTCAAGCTGTGCCAAAACTTCGGCTGTATCCTGCATTTGCGGAATCGCTTTTGGAGAAACAAAACTTCCAAAATCAATGGTATCAAAACCCACTCTAAGCAAAGCTTGTATGTATGAAACCTTATTCTTGGTAGGAATAAAGGTTTTGATACCCTGCATGGCATCGCGTGGACATTCGATAATTTTGATTTCTTTATTCAAAGTTTATTCTTTTGTGAAGGCTAAGTTAGTTTCTTTTTTAAAGAAATAAAAGTTATAATTTTCTTAAGCACTGAATGCAATCGTAAAAGTCCAGTTAAATACATAGAAACATAGATTTTCCATATTTTAAAAAGGCATTTAACTTAAGTTTTTCTAAAATCTATATTCCATGAGTTCGAACAATTACACAATATTGTAATTATAACTAATATTACCAAAAAGAGTAATATTAATAATTATTACGTATATTTGTAATATATAAGTTAATTAATTTTTAATTATATTTGAATATGACAAGCGTAATTACAGGAGACATAATTGGTTCAAGACAGCAAAAGTCTAAACATTGGGTAGAGGATTTAAAAAAATCCTGTCGCCGTTTGGAGAAATGCCTGCTCAATGGGAGATTTACAGAGGAGATGAATTTCAGGTGGAAGTCAAAAATCCTGAAGAAGCTTTATTGGCTGCTATTTTAATAAAAGCACATCTAAGAGCCCTAAAATCTGATGCAAGAATGAGTATTGGTTTTGGAGATAAAACGCATAACGCCGAAAAAATATCCGAAAGTAATGGAACTGCCTTTATAAATTCGGGAGAACTTTTTGAAACTTTAAAAAAACAAAAGGTGACTTTAGCTCTGAAAACCGGAGATATTGTTTTTGATGAAAAAATGAATTTAATGCTTCGTCTGGCATTAACTTTTATGGATAACTGGCTTGCACAACCGGCTCAATTTGTTGCCGTTGCAATAGAAAACCCAAACTTATCACAAGAAGAACTGGGACAGAAATTAGGCATTAATCAGGCCGCTGTAAGCCGAAGACAAAAACGTGCCCAGTTTGATTTGATTATGAATTTAGATCGATATTTTAGAACACAAATAAAAGAACTTAAGCCATGATTTTATTTATAAAACTACTTTTAGCACATTTATTAGGCGATTTTATATGGCAGCCAAATTCGTGGGTTGCAGATAAAGAAGCCAAAAAACATAAAAGTATTTATTTATATTTTCATATTCTTTTACACGGTATTCTGGCAGCGATTTTAGTATGGGAGATTGCTTTTATTCCTTATGCTATTTTAATTGCAATTTCGCACGGAATCATTGATTTAATCAAACTCAATTTTCAACAAAATAAAACAAAACGCACTTGGTTTATTGCAGATCAAATTGCACATATTTTAGTTTTAATTGCGATCGTATTACTCTATCAAAACAAAACCATCAATTTTATCTGGTTTGATAATCAATTCTGGATTTTAATAACTGGATTTTTATTTATTACAAAACCAACTTCTATTTTTATTAAAACCATTATTTCTATCTGGAGTCCGGAAAGTCAAGATAGTAATCAGGATAATTCACTAGCCAATGCAGGAAATTACATTGGCATATTAGAACGCTTATTTGTATTTTGCTTTATATTAACCGGGCATTTTGAAGCAATTGGCTTTTTATTGGCCGCTAAATCTATTTTTAGGTTTGGAGATCTAAAAGAAGCCAAAGACAGAAAACTTACCGAATATGTTTTAATTGGCACTTTAATAAGTTTTGGCGTTGCTATAACTGTCGGACTTATTGTACAGGCCTTGTTATTACAATTGTTTTAAAACTTTTTTATTTATTGCTTTTATCAACGCCGGGCCTTCGTAAATAAATCCGGTATACAATTGCACTAAACTCGCTCCGGCATTCAATTTTTCGATAGCATCATCTGCAGAATGTATTCCTCCTACTCCAATAATCGGGAATGCTTTATTGCTTTTTTCAGAAAGAAAACGAATCACTTCTGTAGAACGCTGCGTTAGCGGTTTTCCTGATAATCCGCCCATTTCAGATTGATTTTGAGATTGCAACCCGTCTCTGGAAATAGTAGTATTTGTAGCGATTACACCTGCAATTTGAGTTGTTTTTATAATATCAATAATATCTAATAATTGCTCGTCTGTTAAGTCCGGGGCAATTTTTAAAAGTATTGGTTTTATTTTTTGAGTGCTTGTTTTTTGCTTTTCTACATTTCTGTTCTGCAAAGTTTGTAATAAAGCTGTCAAAGGTTCTTTATCTTGTAAAGCTCTTAAATTTGGCGTATTTGGCGAACTCACATTTACCACAAAATAATCAACATGATCAAATAATGCATCAAAGCAAATGATATAATCGTCAACGGCATTTTCGTTTGGTGTTACTTTATTTTTTCCAATATTTCCACCAATTAAAACATTTGAATTCTTTTTTAAACGCTCTACAGCTTCGAGAACTCCGCCATTATTAAATCCCATTCGGTTAATAATTGCCTGATCTTCTTTTAATCGAAACAAACGTTTTTTAGGATTTCCTTCCTGACCAACCGGGGTTACAGTTCCTATTTCGATAAAACCAAAACCAAAATCTGAAAGTTCTTTATACAGTTTTGCATCTTTATCAAATCCCGCAGCCAATCCAACCGGATTCTTGAATTTAATTCCGAAAACTTCACGCTCTAAACGGGTGTCTTTGACTTCGTAAATTGATTTTATAATTGATGAAACTCCTGGAATTCTTGAAATGAATTTAACAAATGAAAAAGTAAAATAATGTACTTCTTCCGGATCAAACCAAAAAAGTATTGGGCGAATTATCAATTTATACATAAGAGTTGTTGTGTTATTTTTTCGGTTGCAAATTTAATTATAATACTTGAAAATGACTCTTTTTTATAAAAACAAATAAATAAGGGGTCTCAAATCAACTCAAAAAACCCAAAAACATCATAACCAGTTAATTACAAAATAATTAAATTTTTAACTTTTAAAATTGTGATGATTTTTAAAGAAACTCAAAATGAAACTTTTAACGTTGCAAGTTATAAAATGAAACAATGTAGCGCCTTTAAGCCTGCCTTTTGGAAGTTTTAATACTTAATTTTGAAACACTAAGAAAATTCTTGTTTCAGAATTGTTTGATTTAAATGAATAACAGTCTTACATCAAGCCTATGCACATCAGCATTAAAATCATATGCCATTTTAAAAGATATTTGCCGGTTATTCTGTTATTATTAAGTATTTCAGGCTTATCACAACAAATAAAAGATACAACCAAACTCATTCATTTTAGATATGGCGAAAAAGGAATTGAATTACGAACCAACGATAATAAATTTCTTTTTCAGCTTCAGAGTCGTTTACAATTTCGGTTTTCTACGCCAAATGATCAGGATCCGTTGACATATGACGATTATAGTCAGGATAAACAAACGACTTTTAAAATCAATCGCGCGAGGTTAAAAGTGGGCGGTCATGCTTTTGAGCCCTGGCTCAATTATTATTGGGAATATGAATTGAGTCAGTCGAATTTGCTTGATTTTAGAATAATGGTCGAAAAATACAAATGGCTTAGCTTGAAAGTAGGACAATGGAAAGTTGAGTTTACCCGGGAACGTTTTATTAGCAGCGGAGAGCAGCAAACTGTAGACCGGTCTTTAATCAATCGTCCGTTTACGGTAGACAGACAAATGGGAGTTGAAGTGTATGGACATCTGAAAGGAAAAGGAATTTCTGATTTTAACTATTGGGCGGCAGCTTTAACAGGAACCGGAAGAGGAAATACTTCAAACGATGATAATAACCTTATGTATTTTGGTCGTGCTCAATGGAATTTTCTCGGAAGATTTCTTGATTTTGAAGGAAGTGATTTAGAATTTCACGAAAAACCGACACCAATTATTGCTTTTTCTGCCATTACAAACCGAAGTCCATATACGAGGTTTTCGCAATCCGGAGGCGGTTATTTAGACGGATTGGAGGACGGAGCGCCGGGACAATATCGCGTTAACCAATGGAATTTTGAAAGTGCTTTTATGTATCGTGGATTTTCGTGGCAAAGCGAATGGCATACTAAAGAAATTATTGATAAACTGGACAATAACAAAACCACTACGATGAAAGGTTATTATGCTCAGCTTGGTTATTTTTTTCACAATGCTTTTGAATGGTGGCCAAAACATTTGGAAATGGCAGGAAGACATGCCGCCTACAGACCTGACAACTCAATTAGACAAAATTTGCAGGATGAAACTACCATTGCTTTCAACTGGTTTTTTAAAGGCCATAAAAACAAACTTACATCAGAGTTTAGCTATTTTAGTTTTCAGGATAAAACCTTGCCGTTAGAAGCAGGCTGGCGCTTTAGAATACAATGGGATATTTCGCTATAAATCACAAAACAAAATTCGCATTTAACTTATTTACAATCACATAGCATAAATAAAAACTAAAAATGATTTTTAACTTTTACGATTATTCTTATTTTTTTAATAATTTTAATACACCATAAAACACTGAAAATGAAAAGTATAAATAAAACACTAAAAAAAGCGGCACTACTATGTATGGCTGGATCATTTTTCTTAATTTCTATTGATGGTTTAGCACAACGACGAGTGGGTGGCAACGGCGGCACAAAGCGAGCTGGTGGAGCTGTAAAAACAAGACCTGCAACGCAAACAAGGCCAGGCTCTAATAATTCTGGTGTTAGAAAATCAACCAATACAACTACGAGACCTGCCAATACTTCAAACACAAATGCTGGAAATAGAAATACAACTACCAACAGAAACTCAGCAACCAGAAACAACATCAATAATAGCGGCAACAGAAACACCAATATTAGTGGTAATACGGTGAACAGAAACAATGTAAATATTAATGTAAACAATAGTGTACATGTTCGCAACAACCGTAATACTGTTGTAAGACCCGGTCCAAGACCTTATGTGCGCCCTCCTTACGTTTATGGCGGCTATAGATATCATGCTTACAATCCTTATTTCTTTCATCCATACAGACCATTTTACTGGGGTCCGGTTTGGCATCCATGGGGATTTTTGTAGCAACTTTGGCTGTTACAGCGATTGTAGTAAGCGTTGAAAGCACACAATATCATTATGATCAGGGAGTTTGGTATACCTCGACAAGTGGTGGTTATACCGCTGTACCAGCTCCGGTTGGTGGAACTGTAAATAATATTCCGAGTGGTGCCCAAACTGTAAATACCGGAACCGTCAATAATTATTATTACGGTGGAACGTATTATGAAAAAGACGGCAGCACCTATAAAGTTGTTGCACCAACAGCCGGAACCTTAGTAGATAACTTGCCCGAAGGCGGTGAAGAAGTCACTATAGGAGATGTAAAATATGTAAAATTTGGAGAAACCTACTACCAACCCGTACAAGTTGATGGAAAAGATAAATACGAAGTTGTTCAGGTTGAAGAAGATAAATAATAAATATTTATTTTTATTAACCCTATAGAATAACTAGAATAATTATTTAACTTTGACCAGATTGTTTTCCTGCAATTACTTTCAATTAAAATTGATTAATATGAAAAATAAAACCTATTGGATATTTGCAATACTAGCCCTTTCAATTATTTCTATTGCATTTGGTTATACTAAGATTATTCCAAAAGAAAAAAATGAAATAGCCGCAGCAAAAGATTGTGCCGAAACTCCGCATGCTACTGGCGAATCTGTTTTTAAACCCACCATTGAAAATAAAAATAAACCTTCCGGCAAAGCACCAAAAGGCATGGTCTGGATTCCGGGAGGAGAATTTTCTATGGGAAGTAACGTCGAAGACGAAAGTTTATGCAGCATAAAAGGTGTTACAAAAGATGCCGCGCCAATTCACAGGGTTTATGTTGATGGCTATTATATGGATCAAACTGAAGTTACTAACGAGCAATTTGCTGGTTTTGTAAAAGCCACAGGTTATGTAACGCTGGCCGAAAAAAAACCAACACACGAAGAATATCCTGATGCTCCATTAGAAAATTTAATAGCAGGATCGGCAGTTTTCACCCCTACTCCGGCAACTGTAGATTTAAATAATTACATGCAATGGTGGAGCTACGTTGGTGGTGCCGACTGGAGACATCCCGAAGGACCAATGAGTTCTATTATTGGCAGAGAGAAATATCCTGTTGTGCAAGTTTCTTATGCCGATGCAGCTGCTTATGCAAAATGGGCCGGTAAAAGACTACCAACTGAAGCCGAATGGGAATTTGCAGCTCGCGGCGGAAAATCAGGGCAATTATATGCTTGGGGAAATACATTAAAACCTAAAGGAAAGTTTCAGGGAAATATTTATCAGGGACATTTCCCTATTGAAAAAGGCGATACCGGCGAAGATGGTTATATTGGTATAGCACCAACGGCACAATTTGAACCGAATTCTTATGGTTTATATGATATTGGAGGAAATGTATGGGAATGGACAAATGATTGGTATACTCCTGATTACTATGCCACTTTAAGCGAAAGCGGACAAGTAACCAAAAACCCAAAAGGTGCCGAAAAATCATACGATCCCGCAGATCCAGGCTTACTTAAAAAGGTACAACGCGGAGGTTCATTTTTATGCACAGATCAATATTGTTCCCGCTACATGGTAGGAACACGTGGAAAAGGCGATTATCAATCTCCCGCAAATCATATTGGTTTTAGATGTGTGCAGTAAAGTTTTTTTGCCACTAATTTCACTAATTAGAAGTGTCTACAAATAAAACTTAAATCCAGTTTCATGAAATATAATTCGTGAAATTGGATTTTTAAATTATAAATGATTCGTGCTAATTCGTGAAATTCGTGGCGAACTTTTTTATCTCACCCTTCAACCATAAATTAGTAGACATTCGTGCAATTCGTAACGAACTCTTTTTCCTTATATTTGCTAAAAATTAAAGAAATGCAGCATATTATAGATCGTTTTATCAGTTATGTAACAATTGATACAGAATCAGACCCAAACTCACAAACTACTCCAAGTACAGAAAAACAATGGAATCTTGCCAATAAATTAGTCGAAGAACTAAAAACAATTGGTTTACAAGATGTAACTATAGATGATAAAGCCTATATCATGGCAACTTTGCCAAGTAATGTAGATCACGAAGTTCCCGTAATTGGTTTCGTTTCGCATTTTGATACTTCTCCGGATTTTAGCGGAGCAAATGTAAAACCTCAAATTATTGAGAATTACGACGGTAAAGACATTGTTTTGAACGCAGAGAAAAACATTATTTTATCTCCCAACTACTTTAAAGATTTATTGCAATATAAAGGTCAAACCATTATCACAACAGACGGAACAACCTTGCTTGGTGCCGATGATAAAGCGGGAATTACCGAGATTGTTTCGGCAATGGAATACTTAATTCAGCATCCGGAAATCAAACACGGAAAAATCAGAATTGGCTTTACTCCAGATGAAGAAATTGGTCGTGGCGCTCATCATTTTGATGTAGAAAAATTTGGCGCTCAATGGGCTTATACAATGGACGGAAGCCAGATTGGTGAATTAGAATACGAAAATTTTAATGCCGCCGGAGCCAAAATTACTTTTAAAGGAAAAAGCGTTCACCCAGGTTATGCCAAAGGAAAAATGATCAACTCGATGTTGATTGCAAATGATTTCATTAACGAACTTCCGAAAGGAGAAACACCACAGGAAACTAAAGGTTATGAAGGCTTTTTTCATGTTCATCATTTAACAGGAAGCATTGAAGAAACGGTTTTAGAATTGATTATTCGTGATCACAACAAAGTTAAATTTGAAAAAGAAAAAGATTTAATTGGAAAAATTGCCAGGAAAATCAACAAAAAATTCGCCAAACAATTTGGTGAAGATATTGTAACTGCTGAAGTAAGAGATCAGTATTATAATATGAAAGAAAAAGTGCTTCCGGTAAAATATATTGTTGACATTGCTGAAAAAGCAATGAGAGAACTAAACATCAAACCAATCATTAAGCCTATTCGCGGTGGAACTGATGGTTCGCAATTATCCTACATGGGATTACCTTGTCCGAATATTTTTGCGGGCGGACATAACTTTCACGGAAAATACGAATATGTTCCTGCAGAAAGTATCCAGAAAGCAACCGAAGTAATTGTAAAAATTGCGGAATTAACAGCCATTCAGGGTGCTTTTGATGTAACTGAAAAACCTAAAAGCAAAAGATAAATTGGATCCAATTTCTGACAAAAAACATGTTTGGGATAAAGTCAATAAATGGGAAGAAGAACTTCTTTTCCTAAAATCAATTATTGATAAAACCGAGCTTGTTGAAACCATAAAATGGGGCGCTCCTATTTATGTTTACAACAAGAGAAATGTTATCGGGATTGGAGGTTTTAAGGATTATTTTGCAATTTGGTTCCTGAATGGAGTATTTCTAAAAGATGAAAAAAACAGACTCATTAACGCTCAGGAAGACAAAACGAAATCGATGCGTCAATGGCGATTTACTTCAAAAGAACAAGTAAACGAAAAAGAAGTTTTAGAATATATTCTGGAAGCTATCGAAAATGAAAAGCAGGGAAAAATTATAAAACCTTCAAAGAAAGAAGCCATAGTTTCTGAATTGCTGCAAAAGGAAATGGATTTGAATCCGGCTTTGGCAGAAGCTTTTCAAAAATTCGCGCCTTATAAACAATATGAGTTTTTAGAATACATTGAAACAGCCA
Source organism: Flavobacterium sp. AC274 (assembly GCF_979258275.1). Classification (NCBI taxonomy): domain Bacteria; kingdom Pseudomonadati; phylum Bacteroidota; class Flavobacteriia; order Flavobacteriales; family Flavobacteriaceae; genus Flavobacterium; species Flavobacterium sp. AC274. The sequence continues at coordinate 4,626,812 of NZ_OZ409852.1, forward strand.
AACAAGAGAAAACTAAACTAACAAGAATCGAGAAAGTGATTCCGATGATTTTAGGGAATGTTGGTTTGAATGATAAATACAGGTAAGTTTTAGAAATTTCAAATAAGAAAATTCCAAATTCCAACCTTTGTCAAAGTTTAAAACTTTGACAAAGGTTTTTTTGTATAGAAAAATGCATAATCTTACTAAACATAGCCCGTGGTTTCAACCACGAGGATAGGAATTGTGACTATGATTGTGTACCCGTGGTTGAAACCACGGGCTATGTTTTTTTCATACAATGAATTTAAAATCTTTGTAACGTTACTTGCAAAATTTCAAGACAAAAAAAATCCCAAACTCCATTTGGAATTTGGGATTTAAAATTTTATTTGGAATTTTAAAAAGCGTTAAGCTTTTTTATTCAAAGCAGAGCTCAATTCTAAAGAAATAGCTGAACGCTCTAATTTTAATTTTCCAGACATTGTTTCGATTACAACTGTTGTTTCTGCAAGTTCAACAACTTTACCGTGAAAACCACTTTTAGTAATTATTTTGTCACCTACTTTTAGGCTGCTTTCAAATTCTTTTTCGTTTTTTGCTCTTTTTTGTTGTGGTCTGATCATGAAGAAATAGATCACTACAAACATTAATAGAAATGGCGCAAATTGAGTTAATTGTCCCATAATTTAATTTCTGTTTTTGATTTGATTTATTATTAATATTTTATTTTAACTCTTTGACTTAGCTCAGAGTGACATTTTTGGAATTTGGAATTTCAAAAGATTGGAATTTCTTTTAAAATTTTACATCAACCCTCTTCCTGCTTTTACCATCTTTTTATTGGCTTCAAGTTCTTTTACCAGATTATCTAAAATTCCGTTGATAAAAATACTACTTTTTGGTGTAGAATATTCTTTCGCAATTTCTAAATATTCGTTAAGAGTAACTTTTACCGGAATCGACGGGAATTTTAAAAATTCGCAAATTGCCATTTTCAAAATAATTGTATCTATTTCAGCAATTCTATCGCTGTCCCAGTTTGGCGTTTTATCATCGTATTCTTTTGCAAAAATAGATTCGTTTAAAACTGTTCTTCTAAATAAATCTTTTGCAAAGTCTTTATCTTCAACATCTTTATACAATTTTGGCACTCTAAAATCGTCAGGATCTTCGGTTTTTATGGCTTTCAATTGTTTGATAATATGTGTATTTACAACCGGAATGTCATCAACCCAGGTTAATTTATCGTCTTCTAAATACTCATATAATTTCTCATTGGGAACAATAACTTCTGCAAACAAATCAATTATAAACTGTCTGTCTTCTTCAAAAGTATTTTTTGTTGTGCTCATGTATTTTGCATACAAATCACTCGCTTTAATATCATTTAAAAGTAAAATGATATAATCGTCATTTAAAGACCAGTTGTTGATTTTACGATTTTCTAAAGCAATACTAAGGGAATTGCTTTCGGCAAGAAGCTGAAAAATTTTGTTCTTGATAAATTTTTCATTCGGATTACGTTCTGCAGCAGTTGCAAGATGTTTTTTGCTTGAAAGATGTAAAAAAACAGATTCTTTTTTGCAAATTTCAATCAATGAAGAAAGCATTATAAGATATAAGTCCTGAATATTATCAATGCTGTAAAAAAGAAACTTCTCTTCTTTTTCCATATTATCAGAACCGCTTTGATGCATTGCATAAATGGATTGCATTACTTTAACGCGTATGTGTCTTCTATTTACCACCTTGTAAGAACATTTAAAAATTAGTTTGCAAAAATAAGAATTAAAGAGACGATATTAAAATTTAATTCCATAAAAATATCTCAAAACTGTAATTCATAATCGATATAAAAAAAGTCCCAGTTTTCAGTCGCAGCCTTTGATACATCAAAAAACTGTGACTGAGACTGAGACTCTCAACAATAAAACTTGTCTTTATTATTTTTTGCTGTTTTCAATTTTTCTCAAATCGATACGATTTTGAGCAATTGTAAGGGCAGCTTTATGTGTTGTCATTCCGTTTTTCACGGCATAATCGATAATTTCTAAAGTTGTGTTGTAGATATTTTCGGTTTTTGTCATGATTTCGGCTTTTCCGTAGTGCTCTAATTCAGCATAAACATTGATAATTCCACCAGCGTTAATCAAGAAATCCGGAGCGTATAAAATACCTCTTTCCTGCAATCTTGGCCCGTGAACATTTTCATCCGCTAATTGGTTGTTGGCAGCACCAGCAATTACTTTCGCTTTAATTTTGTTTACTGTATCATCATTAATGGTAGCTCCCATTGCACATGGCGCGTAAATATCAACATCGGCAGTATATAAATCTTCGCCTGTAAAAATTGTTGCATTGTATTTTTGAGCTACTTCGTATAATTTTTCTTCGTTGATATCAGCAATTGTAACGATCGCTCCTTCTTTAGTTAAATATTCAACCAAAGCTTCACCAACGTGACCAATTCCCTGAACCAGAACTTTTTTACCATCTAAAACATCAGAACCAAACTGGCTTTTTGCAGCCGCTTTCATTCCTAAATAAACACCGTAAGCTGTTATTGGAGAAGGATTTCCAGATCCGCCTCTTTCTTCAGAAATACCCGTAACATAAGGTGTTACGTCTCTAACAGTGTCCATATCTTTTGTTTCCATTCCAACATCTTCGGCAGTAATATATCTTCCGCTTAAAGAGTGAACAAATTCACCAAACTTACGCATCAATTCTGGTGTTTTCTGCGTTTTAGCATCTCCAATAATGACAGCTTTTCCACCACCAATATTAAGTCCTGTAATAGCAGATTTATAAGTCATACCTCTTGAAAGACGCAAAACATCGTTTAAAGCTTCCCATTCGGTATTATAATTCCACATTCTAGTACCTCCCAAAGCTGGACCCATAACCGAATTATGAATACCAATAATTGCTTTTAAACCTGTATCTTTGTCATTGCAAAATACAATTTGTTCGTGATCGTCAAAAGATAACTGACCAAAAACAGGATCCATTTTTTGAAGTTCCTTTCCAGTTGCGAAAGTTGCATCCATAGCGTTACTATTTATTTGTTAAAATTATGAATTTGTCAAAAAGACTTCTCAAACTTAATCAAAAAATACACTTGCGCTAATTTTTTATCTTTAAAATAACAATTACACAATATTTTTATTTTGATTTAATTACAGTTTATTATAATTTTAATTAGGAATAATTCACAAAATCAAACATACTTAATATTGAATCTCTTAAAAAAATGAAAGAATTAAGCTATTTAAACAAATATTTTATTAAATATAAATACAGTTTTTCCTTTGGAATTTTAATAACCATAATCGCACAAATTTTTTTCTTATTCACTCCAAAGCTTGTCAGTCACTCTTTTAATGTTATTGAGCAATTTTTAAAATTGTCTGATGCCGATCAAAAATCTTCCATAATAATTAATTATTACAAGCAGGATTTAATTCACAACGTGCTGTTAATCATTGGGAGTGCAATTGTTGCTGGTTTCCTGACTTTCCTGATGCGCCAGACTTTAATTGTAATGTCGCGACATATTGAATTTGATTTAAAAAATGAAGTTTTTAAACAATATGAAAATCTTTCGCAAAATTTCTACAAACAAAACCGTACGGGAGATTTAATGAACCGTATTAGCGAAGACGTTTCTAAAGTTCGTATGTACGTTGGTCCCGCGGTAATGTACACGATCAATACGTTTATTCGTTTTGCCATTGTTATCTTATATATGTATAATGTTTCGCCTTTGTTGACTTTGTACACGATATTGCCGTTGCCTATTCTGTCTTATTGTATTTTTAAACTGAGTTCAGAAATCAATAAAAGAAGCACCACTTTTCAACAATATTTATCAAAAGTTTCTAGTTTTTCACAAGAGATATTTTCCGGAATTCGCGTAATAAAAGCATATTCATTAGAAAATCAACATCAAAATAATATGGTAGCTCTTGCCGATGAAAGCAAAAAGAAAAGTTTAGATTTAGCAAAAGTACAATCACTTTTTGGGCCTTTGATGATTGCCTTAATCGGAATTAGTAATTTGGTTGTGATTTATTTTGGAGGCGTAATGTACATCAACGGAACGATTCCGAACATCGGTACAATTGCCGAATTCATTCTCTATGTAAACATGTTAACATGGCCTGTTGCTTCATTAGGATGGGTTTCATCCATGGTTCAGGAAGCAGAAGCCTCTCAAAAACGTTTAAATGAATTTTTGAAAATTGAACCGGAAATTAAAAATAACAACGAAAATCCATCTACTATTCAGGGCTCGATTTCTTTCGAAAATGTAAGTTATACTTATGAAGATACCAATATTGAAGCTTTAAAAAATGTAACTTTTACTGTGAAAAAAGGAGAAACGCTTGCTATATTAGGAAAAACGGGTTCGGGAAAATCAACAATATTATCTTTAATTTCTCGTTTATATGATGTTACCGAAGGAAAAATTATAATTGATGGAAATGAAATAAGCACTTTAAACCTAAATGATCTTCGAAATAATATCGGGATTGTGCCACAGGATGCGTTTTTATTTTCGGATACCATTAAAAATAACATCAAATTTGGCAATCAGAATGCGAGCGACGAGGAAGTTATGGAAGCCGCAAAAAATGCTGTGGTTCATGACAATATCATTGCTTTTAACAAACAATATGACACTATTTTAGGCGAAAGAGGAATCACGCTTTCAGGCGGACAAAAGCAGCGTGTGTCTATTGCAAGAGCGATTATTAAGAATCCTGCTATTCTGCTATTTGACGATTGTCTGTCTGCCGTTGATACTGAAACAGAAGAGACGATTTTGAACAATTTATTCGAAATTTGCAAGGATAAAACTACGATTATTGTAAGTCATCGGGTATCTTCAGCAAAAAATGCCGACAAAATAATCATTTTGGAAGATGGCAAAATCATCCAACAAGGCTCTCATAATCAATTAATAAATCAGAAAGGATATTATGCATCGTTATATTTAAAACAACTTTCGGAAAAAGAATTACTTTAATTGTTGCGTAATAGATAAATTTTTATGATTTTTGAGTACTATTAATTCCAAAAATGATAGAACGTATTATGAGAGAAAATGACATGTTAGAAAAAGAAGAGATTTTTTCTAAAGTATTACGAGCAGGAAGAAGAACTTATTTCTTTGATGTGAGAGCTACTAAAGCAGACGATTATTATATCACGATTACAGAAAGTAAAAAATTTACCGAAGAAGACGGTTCTTTTCATTTTAAAAAACACAAAATTTACTTGTACAAGGAAGATTTTGGTGCTTTTGCCGAAATACTAGAGGAAATGACTTCATATGTCTTGAACCACAAAGGCGAAGAAGTAATCTCTGAAAGACATCAAAAAGATTTTAAAAAAGAATATGGTTCTGATAAACCTGAAGGCCAAAGATCTAGCTTTACAGATATCGATTTTGACGATATTTAGTCCAATATAACTTTTTAAAAAGTACGAGTCCAATATGTCCTGCATTTTGGACTTTTTTTATATATTTAAATTTAAAAAAGCTAACCTTGAAAACACTAACCACAAAACCACATTATTGCTTATTATTGTTTCTCTCCATAATATCAATATCCTACAGCCAAAAAACCGATTTAAATGTTGAAAAGAAAATCGGCAACATCATAAAAAACATGACCCTGGAACAAAAAATTGGTCAGGCATGCCTTAAAGGAACTTCAAGCCGCAGTAAAGGTTTATCTGAAGAACTTAAAAATGATGTTCGAAAGGGTTTAGTAGGTGCTATTTTAAATCTTACAGATCCAAATCTTGTTTTTGAAATACAAAAAATTGCAGTCGAAGAAAGTCCCAATCATATTCCGTTATTATTTGGAAGAGATGTTATTCACGGTTATAAAACTATTTTTCCGATCCCTTTAGGCCTAGCTGCTTCTTGGGATATGGATTTGGTCGAAAAAACATCAAAAATCGCCGCTAACGAATCGTATTCAAGATGCATTAACTGGACGTATGCACCAATGGTTGATATAGCCAGAGATGCCCGCTGGGGAAGAATTGCAGAATCACCAGGTGAAGATCCCTTATTGGCATCACGATTGGGAGTTGCTTATGTAAAAGGATTTCAGGGAAATGATCCTTCAGTTCCGGGACAAATTTTAGCCTGCGCCAAACATTTTGCCGCTTATGGAGCTGCAGAAGGCGGACGAGATTATAACACTGTAAGCATGTCTGAATCTTTGCTTCGAAATGTATATTTAAAACCTTTTGAAGCCGCAGCAAAAGCTGGAGCCGCTACCTTCATGAGTTCTTTTAACGACGTAAACGGAGTTCCGGCTTCTGGAAACCCTTTTTTACTTAAAAAAATATTACGCGAAGAATGGAAATACGATGGCTTTGTGGTAAGCGACTGGAATTCGGTTACTGAAATGATTCCACATGGTTTTGCGGCTGACGAAAAAGATGCTGCATTAAAATCTGCCTCAGCAGGACTTGACATGGAAATGACCAGTTTATCGTATGCCCATCATTTAAAAACGCTGATTGCTGAGAAGAAAATCTCTGAAAAGCAACTGGACGAAATGGTTCGTAATATTCTACGAATAAAATTTAGAGCAGGAATTTTTGAAAATCCGTATTTTAAAGACCGCGAAAAATTTTCATTATTAAGTGCCGATGCTTTACAAACTGCAAGAACTGCGGCGAGCAAAAGCAGCGTTTTATTAAAAAATGAAAATCAGATTTTACCTTTAAAATCCAATCAAAAAATAGCGGTTATTGGCCCTTTGGCAGATGCCTCACGAGAACAATTAGGAACGTGGATTTTTGACGGAAATAAAGAAGATTCTCAAACGCCGCTAAAAGCATTACAAAATAGTTTTGGAGCAAATAATGTATTTTATTCCGCCGGACTTTCACATAGTCGATCTATGTCTGAAGAAGGTTTTGCAGCCGCAATTGCAGAAGCTAAAAAATCAGATGTGATTTTGTTTTTTGCAGGAGAAGAAGCTATTCTTTCGGGAGAAGCTCATTCAAGAGCCAATATTAACTTACCGGGTTTACAGGAAAAATTAATAGCAGAATTACAGAAAACAGGAAAGCCAATTGTATTGGTAATAATGTCCGGAAGACCTATTACTTTAGGAGCTATATTGCCAAAAGTAAATGCCTTAATTATGGCATGGCATCCGGGAACAATGGCTGGCCCTGCAATTTCTGATATCCTTTTGGGAGTTGTAAATCCGTCAGGGAAATTGCCTGTAACATGGCCAAAAGAAGTCGGTCAGATCCCTATTTACTACAACCATCCAAATACTGGAAGACCGGCAGATCCTAAAACTTTTGTGGCGATTCAGGATATTCCTGTCGAAGCCTGGCAAAGTTCTCTGGGAAATAATTCGCATTATCTTGATGCGGGTTATGAACCTCAATATCCGTTTGGATTTGGTTTGAGTTACACGACCTTTTCTTATGAAAATTTAAAAATTGAAAAAGCAGTTCTTAAAAATAATAATACCGAAAAATTAAACGTTTCTGCTGTTATCACCAATACAGGAAATACGACAGGAACGGAAACTGTGCAGCTATATGTTCGTGATATTACAGGAAGTATTGTGAGACCTATTCGAGAACTCAAAGATTTTGTACAAATCGAATTAAAACCTAAAGAATCTAAAACCGTACAATTTTCAATTCCTGTTTCTGATCTTGCTTTTTATAATGATAAAATGGAACTTAAAACAGAACCTGGCGACTTTAAAGTCTGGATTGCTTCGCATGCAGAGAATGGTCTGGAAGGCGATTTTAAAGTGGAGTAAAAATTTATATTATGAAGAAAATAACCGTATTACTTTGCTTTTTTATTGGAGTTTTCTCTTTTGCCCAAAAAACAGAATATGAAACGAAAACCAATATTCAATATTATAACGCTGCAATTAATAAATCAGATGCTTATATTAACGAAAGATGTGTTTTGGATATTTATTACCCAAAAAACACTAAAAATTTCGCAACAATAATTTGGTTTCATGGCGGAGGTTTAACCGGAGGAAGCAAAGAAATCCCCGAAGCCTTAAAAAACAAAGGGTTTGCCATTATTGGCGTTAATTACAGGTTATCTCCAAAAGCAAAAGCAGCAAGAGCCATTGATGATGCCGCTGCCGCTGTTGCATGGGCATTTAATAATATTGCTAATTATGGCGGTGATAATTCCGCAATTTTTGTTTCAGGGCATTCTGCAGGAGGATATTTAGCCTCGATGATTGGTTTGGATAAAAAATATCTTCAAAAAGAAGGAATTGATGCTAATAAAATTGCAGGCTTAATTCCGTTTAGCGGTCAGTGCATTACCCATTTTGAAATTAGAAGAGAAAACGGAATTCCCGAAAAACAGCCAACAATTGACGAATTTGCACCACTTTTTCATGTTCGTGCCGATGCTCCTCCTCTTTTATTAATTACCGGAGATCGCGAATTAGAAATGTTAGGGCGCTACGAAGAAAACGCATATATGGCACGCATGATGAAATTAGTGGGGCATAAAGAAACTAAGCTTTACGAATTAGACGGATATGGTCACGGGATGACAGAACCTGCATTTCCGTTGCTTATAAATGAAATAAATCGTATTTTGAAAGAGAAACAAATCAAAAAATAATAATTTAAAAAATCCACGGCAATGGAAGCAAACTTATTGATATTACCCGGACTGGGAAATTCTGGTGACAAACACTGGCAAACTTTTTGGCATAAAAAATTCGAAAATTCAACTCGCCTTGTTCAGGACAATTGGGACGAGCCTGTTCGTGAAGAATGGCTCGAAAGATTGAATGAGGAAGTTGCAAAACTTGATAAACCAACTATTTTGGTTGCGCATAGTCTTGCGGTTTCATTGGTAAACCATTGGGCGGCATTAAACAGTAACAAAAATATTGTTGGCGCATTATTAGTCGCTCCCGCCGATGTAGATTCACCTCAACATACGCCGGAGATTATTAGAAATTTTGCTCCAATGCCCATTTCAAAATTACCTTTTCCGTCAATAGTTGTGGCGAGTGAAAACGATCCGTATGCTTCTTTTGAAAGAAAACAATATTTTGCTGAAATGTGGGGAAGTGATTTTGTAAACGTAGGACAAAAAGGTCACATTAACTCTGATTCTGATTTAAAATATTGGGAAGAAGGGCAGGTGATTCTGCAGAAATTAATTTCTAAAATAGGTCAATAAATTTAACCGCAAAGTTCGCAAAGATTTTCACATTTGAAGTTAAAAAAAGGAAGGTTCGCAAAGCCTTATGTTATTAAACTTTGCGAACCTTGCGTAGAACCTTTGCGAACTTTGCGGTTAAATTAACCAATACGCAAACCGTTTTCTATTTTAAAATCGGGAGCTAATAAAATCACGTCTCCCTCCTTGCCTATTGCGCCAAGAACAAGACATTCGCTCATAAATTTTCCAATTTGTTTTTTGGAAAATTTACAACCGATATAATTTGTCTATTTATTAAATCTTCTTTTTTGTAATGTACTGTAATTTGTGCAGATGATTTTCTGATGCCAATTTCGGCACCAAAATCAATTGTGAGTTGATAAGCAGGTTTTCTGGCTTCGGGAAAATCATTTACTTCAATGATGGTTCCTACGCGCATATCGGTTCTCTCAAATTCATTCCAGGTTAAATCCATTATTTTAAGATATTAATATTGTAAGTATTGACTCAAATTCTATAACTTTTTTTGTCGATGAAGCTTTTAATTTTACAAATGTAAATGATAAAGCTAACAATTAAAAAAATATAAAATGGAAAATGTTTTAACGAATAGCAGCCCGTCTCTTAGAGATTTAAATTGTGATATTTCCGTACAATGTACTGATAAGTATATAGAAACAGATCCAAATGTAAAATTATATGTAAGAGATTATGGTAAAGGAAAACCGGTAATTTTAATTCACGGCTGGCCGCTTTCTAATGAAATGTGGGAATATCAAATCGACTTTTTAGTGCAAAATGGCTTTCGCGTAATTGCCTACGATCGCCGTGGATTTGGTAAATCTTCGCAACCATGGGAAGGTTATGATTATGATACTCTGACAGATGACTTAAAAGAAATTATCGAGCAGTTACATTTAGAAGATGCTACTCTTGTAGGTTTTTCTATGGGCGGTGGCGAAGTTGTTCGTTATTTCAGCAAATATGGTGGAAAAGGTGTTACAAAAGCGGCCTTGATTTCTTCCGTTGTTCCATTTTTATTAAAAACAACTGATAATCCAGACGGACATCCAAAGGAAAAAAGTGATAATACAGCCAATGCAATTAAGGAAGACAGAATAGGTTTTGTAGATAATTTTGGAAAAACCTTTTTTGGTGTAAATATTATCAACAAACCGTTAAGTACGCCATTGATGGAATATTACAGAATGTTGTGTTCTTTTGCTTCTCCAAGAGCGACTTTAAAATGTGCTGAATCTTTTTCTTATACTGATTTTAGAGATGAACTGGATTTTGTAAAAGTTCCTACTTTAATTATTCATGGCGATGATGACAAAATTGTTCCAATAGATTTAACATCTAAGAAAACAGCAGAGGCCATCCGTCAAAATACATATATTGTGTACGAAGGCGCTCCACACGGATTGTTTTATACACACAAAGACAAATTAAACTCAGATTTATTGGATTTCTTAAATTCATAAAATCTTCTATATATATCATTTCCTAAATACAATATCCAAAGAGCTATTTTTAATAATATGTCTCTTTGGATATTTTTTTATTTGAAATTTATGGATCAGATTCAAAAGTTTAGAAATAGACAGCAGAAGCAGAAAAAAATTTAACCGCAAAGTTCGCAAAGTGTTCTTTTACTATAGCTTTTATAAAAAGGCAAAGTTCGCAAAGGTTTGTATTGATTTAGCTTTGCGGACTTTTAATTTCTTACGATACCGCAAAATAAAAATCTTTGCGAACTTTGCGGTTAAAATCACTAACAGCATAAAAAAATCCTGTTTGTCCACAACATTTAGTCCTGATCCTTTTTTATTCAGATTTTAAATCTAAATTTGAATAAAGAACTTTTACACAATGGCACAAACTTCTTCAAATATGATTCCGCTTGGAACAATTGCTCCAAACTTCAAACTAAAAGATACTAATTCTAATAACGTTTACTCGTTTGAAGATGTAAAAGGATCAAAAGGAACACTTGTGATTTTTATCTGCAATCATTGTCCGGTTGTGCATCATGCATTACCGGAAATTATTATGATCGCTAATGATTACCGTGTACAAGGAATTGGAATAATTGCGATTTCCAGCAACGATGTTAAAAAATATCCGCAGGATTCTCCGGAAATGATGACAGAATTTGCTTTTCAGAATAAAATAGATTTTCCTTATTTATTTGATGAAAGTCAAGAAGTTGCCAAAGCTTATGACGCCGCATGCACACCCGATTTTTATTTATTTGATAATTTAGATCGCTTATTTTACCGTGGTCAGCTTGACGATTCAAGACCAAATAACGGAATTCCGTTAAGTGGAAGTGATTTACGAAGCGCCATAGATGCCTTGATTTACAACAGAAGTTTAAACGAAACTCAAAAACCAAGTATTGGCTGTAGTATTAAGTGGAAATAAGATTTTAGCTTTTTTAGAAAACTTTTCCTATATTTGCAGATCAATAAACATTTCTCATTGTGAGTACTATAAATATATTTACAGCTACATCTTTGTTGTTTTCTTTGAAAAGAAAACCGCTTGCTGCTGCATTTATTTCACATAGTAAGGCCTTTATTAATTAGGCCTCCGTCTATTTCAATTTCTTCTTTCAGGCGGAGGATTTTTACCAAAAAACGAATCATTTATTTTATTTGAAAGAGTAAATTCTCTCTCAAATAATTTTTTGGTTCTTTCAATTAAAATTTTTCAAAACATTCATTAGCCTATCTCGAATGCAATATGCATTTGAAAACAATTTAAGCTTTATCAGCCTATCAATCAATTATTCAAGTTTAAAATTCAATAAATAATACATATCATTATGAAACCAACACCCACTTTCTGTAAAACAGATTATCAGTTTCTAAGAGAACTGATACTAAAAAGTAAAAATTCAACAAACACAAAAGAAGCCAATCAGCTTTCACAAGAATTAGATCGCGCAGTTATAAGCAAGGAAAGCGAATTAGATCATTCTGTTGTCAGAATCAATTCGTTTGTTACAATTGAAGATGTCAAGGCAAAAAAACAAATGAAAATTCAAATTGTTTTACCTTCTCTATCTGATGTAAAATTGGGAAAAATTTCAATTTTAGCGCCTTTAAGTGTTGCTATTATTGGTTTTAAAGAAAATGACGAAGTCGATTGGGAATTGCCTGCCGGAATAAAAACTTTAAAAATAATTGCTGTAGACAATACGGCTGTACATCATTCTTAAATTTTAAAACACCTCATTTGTGAAGGTGTTTTTTTGTTCTCAACTAAAATAAAAAAAGCATCCCGTTTAAAGAATGCCTTTCTAAATACACTTATAATTGGGATGTAATATAGTTTGATATCGAAGCCATTTGAACATCATCTAAATGTGCTTTCTTCTGCATCCTTGTCAAAATTGGCTTCCATTCCTCCTGACTAAATTTCTTTGGCTCGTAAAGTTTGTGGCATCTTGCGCAACTGTTATCATAAAGGTTTTTTCCTTCCGCCAATTCAGGTGTTAATTCTGTGGCTTTAGTTTCGGTAACTGTAGGTGTAGCTGCTACAGCAGGAACCGATTTTTTAGTTCCGCATGAAACTAAAAGTAGAGTTACAGCGGTTAGGATTAGGATTTTTGCTTTCATTATTTTGCTTTAATTTTTGAGTAAATATAAAAAAATCCCACTCGGCTGGCGAATGGGATTATTATTTAAAACAAAACTAAATTGTTTTTAAGCTTCTTATTTTACGTCCATTAATTCAACGTCAAAAATCAAAGTTGCGTTTGGTGGAATTACCCCTCCTGCACCTGCAGCTCCATAAGCTAAATCAGACGGAATTACAAAACGAGCTTTGTCACCAACTTGTAATAAAGCGATACCTTCGTCCCATCCTTCAATAACCTGACCTTGACCTAATCTAAATTCGATTGGTTTTTTTCTTGGGTAAGATGAATCAAAAACTTTTCCGTTTTCTAATGAACCTTCGTAGTGTACAGAAACTGTTTTACCTGCTTCAGCCTTTTTACCGTCTCCTTTATTAATCATTTTGTAACGTAATCCGCTTTCTGTTCTGTCAAATCCAGCAGCTAATTGCTCCATTTTAGCTTCAGATTCAGCTTTTAAGGCAGCGTCTCTTTTTAGACGTGCACCTTTTAAACCAACAAAAGCTTCAATAGCATTCCATTTTTCAGCTTCTTCACCAACTCTGATGATTTCTACTGCATCAAGATTATCACCTTGAGCAACAGCATCAACAACGTCCTGACCTTCGATTACGTGACCAAAAACAGTATGTTTTCCGTCTAACCAAGAAGTTGGAACGTGAGTGATGTAAAATTGTGAACCATTACTTGCAGGACCTGAGTTTGCCATAGCTAAAACTCCCGGACGATCATGTTTTAAACTTGGGTGAAATTCATCATCAAATTTATAACCAGGATCTCCAGTTCCTGTTCCTTTAGGACATCCACCCTGAATCATAAAATCAGGAATTACTCTATGAAATGTTAATCCGTCATAGAATTTTTGTCCCTGTGGTTTTACTTTATTTTCCATATTTCCTTCTGCAAGAGCTACAAAATTCCCTACGGTTCCTGGTGTTAAGTCGTGTGTAAGTTTTACTAAAATCGAACCTTTACTAGTATTGAATTTAGCGTATATTCCGTTTTCCATGTTGTAATTTTTAATTTTGATTGCAAATTTACAAATTAATTCTGTATCAATTTGTGCTTTCTATTTTTTAGTCCCGAAGCGTCGGGATGATTTATAAGTAAGTCCGTAAACTGTAAATGCTAATAAAGACAATCCAACACAACCAATACTTACGGCGTGCCATCCTCCTAATTTCCATAATAATAATCCGTATGCAGATCCTGCAGCCGTTCCTAAAAAACTAAACGACATAAATACAGTATTCAATCTGTTTCTTGCTTCCGGAAGTAGGGAATAAACACGGGTTTGGTTTGAAATATGAACGCCTTGAATTCCGATATCTATAAATACAATTCCAATCGCAATACCAATTACGCTTTCTACTGAAAAGTAAAAAATCAAGAAGCTTATTAATATCAACAAACAGCCATAACCCACCGCTACTCTCGACCCGCCTTTGTCCCCTATTTTTCCAACCAAAGGTGCTGCCAAAGCTCCGGATGCACCAACAATTCCGAATAAACCAATTGTCGCACTATTAAAATGAAAAGGTTCTCCGGAAAGCAGCAATACCATTGTAGTCCAGAAAGCACCAAATTGTGCAAAACTAAATACATTAATCATGGTAGCTTCGCGCAAAACCGGCTGGGTTTTTATAAGGGTAAAAAGTGACTGAATTAACTGTCCGTAAGTTCCCTGAAACTGAGGTTTATTAATGGGGAATTTATTCTGAATTACAAAAAAGATCAAAAGACAAATTCCGGCTGCGATATAAAACATCGATCTCCAACCCAAAACCTGACCAATGAATCCGCTTAAAGTTCTTGAAAGTAAAATTCCGACCAATAAGCCGCTCATAATAGTTCCAACAACTTTTCCTCGTTGTTCCTGCGCACTTAATGAAGCCGCCAATGGCAAAATAAGCTGTGGGACTATTGAAGTGATTCCTATTAATAAAGAAGCAATTTGCAAAAGAAAGAAACTCTTTGCTGTTGCAGCTAAAATTAAGGCTATTACCGACGCAAAAGTGGTCATCAAAATTTGCTTTTTACGCTCGATTTTGTCACCTAACGGAACCATGAAAAATAAACCAATTGCATATCCGGCTTGTGTAAGATATGTTATGGTTCCTGCATTTGCTTCCGGAATTTTAAATTCGTTGGCTATTAAAACAATTAAAGGCTGGCAGTAATAAAGATTTGCAACTATAAGTCCAGTGCAAACTGCCATAAATAAGACATTCGTTTTGGATAAATTCATTTTGCAAAAATACCAATCTAATTTTAACCAAGACTTTAAAAAATGTAAAAAATTTTCAAATTCAGAATCAAATCAGAGATTGATTTTAAAGATTATATTGATTTTTAAAACTTTATGATTTCATAAAATCTTCCCGCATCGGGCTAAATACATCTGTTAAAAGTCCGCTTTCGAGACAAACAACACCATGAATTGCATGTGGCGGAATATAAAAGCTATCGCCTTCTTTTAATGTTTGGGTAACACCAGAAATTGTAACATCGAATTTACCGCTTGAGACATAAGTTACCTGAGAATGATAATGTTCGTGTAAAACACCTATTCCACCTTTTTCAAAATGAACATTTACCAGCATTACTTTATCATCATAAGCCAGTATTTTGCGTTTGATTCCTTCACCAACTACTTCCCATTCAATATCATCGCCTTTTATAAATTCTTTACTTGTTCCGAAACTTTGCATATTTATTCTGATTTTATTCCTACAAAAATAAGGTTTCTAAATGAATTATTCTAAAGCAATTCTTTGGAAATAAAATCATAGCTGTTTTTTATAGACTCAAAAGAATTTGGATTGTAATTATTCTCCTGTTCAACAAAAAAATGTTTCATTCCTGATTGTTTTGCTTCCTTAAAAATAGTTTTAAAATCAATTGAACCCGAACCAACTTCAGTATTTAAAGCTTGATTTAATTTGTCCATATCTTTAACATGCCACATTTTAAAACGTCCGGGATTTTCCTTAAACAATTTTAACGGATCATTTCCTGAGCGAACCACCCAATATAAATCCAACTCAAAATACACTAAATCTTTGTCAGTTTCTTTTAGTAAGATTTCATATCCGGTAATTCCATCGTGTTCTTGAAATTCAAAATCATGATTATGATACGCTAATTTTAAACCTGAAGCTTTGCACATTTTTGCAGCTTCATTTAATCGTGACGCTATTGTTTTAAAATCTTTTCTAAATGGCTCATCAACCCAGGGAATTGTCAAATACTCGCTTTTTAAAACTTTTGCTGCTTCAATTGCCGCAATAAGCTCTGCTGTGTTTCCATCATATAAAAAACTTCCTAAATTATAATGTCCGCTTACGGCTTTTAATTGATTTTCGTCTAAGATTTTTTTAAGTGCTGTTGGCGAAATTCCCCAAAACTGATCTTTTATAGAAAATCCATAAGTTTCAATATTTGTATAACCCGCGGCAGCTACTTTTTGCAAGGTAGATTTTACATCTTTCGAAATTTCATCTCGCAATGTATATAATTGTAAACCAATTTCTTTTTTGTTCATAGTAAAAGCTAAAGATGGCATCGCTAAAACTGCTGCAGTAGCTAAACCGGAATTAATAACAAAAGTTCTTCTGGAAATCATCTTATCTTTTTTAAATAAAAATAATCTTTTAAATAAAATCTTTAATTAAATTGACTTTCAAAATTACATATAAAATCCTGAAGCGCAACTTCTGTTTCTTCGTTTATAATTTTTCCTTCTTCATTGATTTTTCCTCGGATGCCCTGAATTAAAAGTTGTGTATTGTCCAAAAAATTAGCTTCGAGCGTTTTCATTATAAGCAATAATTGCTTGTGCCCCATTTCTCCAGAGGCCGAAGCAGTTATTAATCCAGTATTTTTATTTGAAAAAACAGTAGTTGAAACACACCATTCTAAAGCATTTTTTAAACTTCCCGGTAAACTAAAAACATATTCGGGAGTACAAATTAGCACGCCATCTGCCTCATTTATTTTATTCCTGAAAGAAGCAACAGTATTTGGTGGATTCTCATTATCCAAATCAGGATTGAAATGTGGTATTTCAGTCAGCTCTTCAAATATTTCAACTTCGAATTCAGATTTTATATGTTCCGAAATGTATTTTAAAATTTTGTAGTTGCTTGAATTTTTTCTGTTACTGCCGGTTATTGCAAGAATTTTTGTTTTTTTTGAAATCATAATTTCTATAAAAATAGAGTCTTCTAGATTAATTCCTTAAAAATAAACCTTTCATCATAATCTATTTCAAATTTGTCTAGAAAATCGATATATTCTTCCCTAAATATTTTCTTTTGATGATGTAATTCTTGATTTTGAATATAATTTACAACGGCATTTAATTGAGATTTAATGTATGAAAATGCACCATAACCTTCCTGCCATTCAAAATGATTTTTTAAAAAATTGTTTTTATTAATCCACTTTGAAGAATCTTGCTTAATATGTTTCATCAAGTCAGAAATTGACTGAGCAGGTCTGATTCCAACTAATATATGGATGTGATCTGCAACACCATTTATAGCTAAAAGTTTATGATTGTTACTTTTTATAATTCCTGCTATGTATTTGTATAGTTCATCTTTCCAATCATTACTTATTATAGCTTGCCGAAATTTTACTGCAAAAACAAAATGAATATGAATTTGAGTGTATGTATTTGCCATAATATGTAGTCCCTACGGGACAATTTGTGATCGGATTATTTTTTTCTACCAATAGATAATTCCTAGCGGAATATTGAATTATAAAAAATCATTTTATGTTCATTGGTAGATTAGATTGCAAATATATTAATTTGAAAGAATAAAGCTACTAAATTATTACTGTTTTTAGTATCTCAGTAGTATGTTCCATCACAACCAAAAATATTGATCCAAAAAGAAATTAAAACCAAAACATTTGTCCTCAAAGATCGTATGAAAAACATGTTTCATTAGGAACAAAATATTGGTGATTAAAAAAATATAAGCAAAGACCATTCCATCACAAGATCGTATGAAAAACATGTTCCGTTAGGAACAAAATATTGGTAGCAAAAAAGTATTTAACCAACACGATTTTGTCCCGTAGGGACTACATAATTAACAGATAACAAAGATTAGATGAAATTAACGGCAAAATATTTACGTTCAAAATTCAAATATTATATATTTTCAAAGTTCTCAAATATTACTTTGTATCTTTGCCGCTTAGAAAATATTGAAGAAAAATGCGAATTGATATTATTACTATTTTGCCGGAATTATTAAAAAGTCCGTTTGAGGCTTCGATTATGAAACGTGCCATCGACAAAGGTTTGGTTGAAGTTCATTTTCATAATTTGCGAGATTATACGACTAACAAACAAAAAAGTGTAGACGATTATCCGTTTGGCGGAGGCGCCGGAATGGTGATGACCGTTCAGCCTATTGATGCTTGTATTACTCATTTAAAAAGTGAGCGTGAATATGATGAAATCATTTATATGTCGCCAGATGGAGAAACTTTAAACCAAAAAATGGCGAATACAATGTCAATGTATGAAAATATTATCATTTTATGCGGACATTATAAAGGTGTAGACCAGCGTGTTCGTGATCATTTTATTACCAAAGAAATTTCGATTGGTGATTATGTTTTATCCGGAGGAGAATTAGGCGCTTTGGTTTTATCTGATGCTTTAATTCGATTAATTCCAGGAGTTTTAAGCGATGAAACTTCGGCATTGACAGATAGTTTTCAGGATAATTTACTTTCCGGACCTATATACACAAGACCCGCAGATTATAAAGGATGGAAAGTTCCGGAAGTTTTAACCAGTGGTCATTTTGCCAAAATTGACAAATGGCGCGAAGATATGGCGTATGAACATACAAAGAACAGACGCCCGGATCTGTTAGAATAAATTCCAAATTTTTAAAATTCCAAATTCCAATTGATCAACTAGTTAAAAGATTGGAATTTGGAATTTACTTATATTGTAATTTGACGTTTTGAATTGGAATTTGGAATTTTAAAAATTTGGAATTTGAATTTATTTAACTACATTTGCACCCGAATTAGACTAACCTCTGGCGAGATCCGTGAATGTTGCTCTATTATAAAAAACCATAATTTAAGATATCATGGCAGATTTAATGAAATTCGTTCAAACCGAATTAGTTGCTAAAAAAGATTTCCCTGTTTTTGGAGCTGGAGATACTATCACAGTTTTCTACGAAATTAAAGAGGGTGAAAAAACAAGAACTCAGTTTTTTAAAGGAGTTGTTATTCAAAGAAGAGGTTCTGGTAACACAGAAACTTTTACTATTCGTAAAATGTCTGGTGCTATTGGTGTTGAGCGTATCTTCCCGGTAAACTTGCCAGCTTTACAAAAAATTGAAATCAACAAGAAAGGTGCTGTACGTAGAGCTAGAATTTTCTACTTCAGAGAACTTACTGGTAAAAAAGCTAAGATTAGAGATAAAAGAAGATAATCATTTATCTCTTTGTTATAAAAAAACTCGTTTCATATTGTTTGAAACGAGTTTTTTTTATGCTTACTTTTTTAAAATAACAAAACAGCAATATTTTAATATCAAAATCATCGAATTAGCAATTTAACGATGCCGAAATAACAATTTCGTAATTCCTGTATTTATCCGGAAAACTACACCGTTTTCGGACTGTTTTTATTATATTTGCTCCGCTCATTTCGAGCCAACTATACCTTTTACATCGCGTACCCTTTGCGATACGATTATAAAAAAAAAATGACACAGAATTCAAAAATTTATTACACCTTAACTGATGAGGCGCCATTATTAGCGACTTATTCTTTTTTACCAATTGTTCAGGCATTTACAGCTACGGCTGGTATCGCTATCGAAACCAGAGACATCTCGTTGGCAGGTAGAATTTTATCCAATTTTCCTGAGGTTTTAACAGATGCTCAAAAAACCGGAGATGCTTTGGCTGAATTAGGTCAATTAGCTACACAACCAGAAGCTAATATTATTAAATTACCAAACGTATCTGCATCTGTACCGCAATTAAAAGCGGCTATTGCAGAATTACAATCTCATGGTTACAAAATTCCTGATTTTCCTGAAGAGCCTCAGAATGATGCTGAAAAAGAAATCAAAGCTAAATACGCTAAAGTATTAGGTTCTGCTGTAAACCCTGTTTTGCGTGAAGGAAATTCTGATCGTAGAGCGCCAAGAGCAGTTAAGAACTTCGCAAAAGCAAATCCACACTCTATGGGTGCTTGGTCTGCTGACTCAAAAACTAAAGTAGCTTCTATGCCAAATGGTGATTTTTACGGAAGTGAAAAATCACTTACTGTTGCAGACGCTAATGATGTAAAAATTGAATTCGTTGCAAAAGATGGTACAACTACTGTTCTTAAAGCAAGTACACCATTAAAAGCTGGCGAAATAATCGACAGTTCTGTTTTAAGTGTAAAAAAATTAAAATCTTTTGCTGCTGAAGCAATCGCTGAAGCAAAAAAAGAAGGTGTTTTACTTTCTGTGCATTTGAAAGCTACAATGATGAAAGTTTCAGATCCAATTATCTTTGGCGCTATCGTTGAAGTTTATTTTGCTGATCTTTTCAAAAAATATGAAACTTTATTTGCTGAATTAAATATTGATACCAGAAATGGTTTAGGTGATATCTACGCAAAAATTGCAGGAAGACCTGAACAAGCTGCAGTTGAAGCTGACATTACTAAAGCAATCGAAAACGGACCGGCTTTGGCAATGGTAAATTCTGATAAAGGAATTACAAACTTACACGTTCCATCTGATGTTATTGTTGATGCTTCTATGCCGGCAATGATTCGTACTTCTGGACAGATGTACAATAAAGAAGGAAAACAACAAGATACAATCGCTGTTATTCCAGACCGTTCTTATGCCGGAATTTATACTGCAACTATCGATTTCTGTAAAAAACACGGTGCTTTTGATCCTAAAACAATGGGAAGTGTTCCTAACGTAGGTTTAATGGCTCAAAAAGCAGAAGAATACGGATCTCACGATAAAACTTTCCAATTGCAAGCTGACGGAGTTGTTCGTGTACTTGATAATAAAGGAACTGTTTTAATGGAGCAAAACGTTGAAGCAAATGACATTTTCAGAATGTGTCAGGCAAAAGACGCTCCTATTCAGGATTGGGTTAAACTAGCTGTAAACAGAGCTCGTTTATCTGATACTCCTGCTGTTTTCTGGTTAGACGAAAACAGAGCGCATGATAGAGAATTGATTGCAAAAGTTCAAAAATATCTTAAAGATTATAATACTACAAACTTAGATATTCGCATCTTAAATCCGGTTGCTGCAACTGAATTTACTTTAGACAGAATCATCAAAGGTTTAGATACTATCTCTGTAACAGGAAACGTTTTACGTGATTACTTAACAGATTTATTCCCAATTTTAGAATTAGGAACTTCTGCAAAAATGTTATCTATCGTTCCGTTAATGAACGGTGGTGGATTGTTCGAAACTGGTGCCGGAGGTTCTGCTCCTAAACACGTTGAGCAATTTACAGAAGAAGGATATTTACGTTGGGATTCACTAGGAGAATTTTTAGCTCTTGGTGCTTCATTAGAGCATTTAGGACAAACTTTAAATAATTCTAAAGCAATTATTTTAGCTGAAACTCTTGACGAAGCAAATGATAAATTCCTTGCAAATGATAAATCTCCAGCTCGTAAAGTAGGTCAGATTGATAACCGTGGTTCTCATTTCTACCTTGCTTTCTATTGGGCTCAGGCTTTGGCAGCACAAAATAAAGATGCTGAATTAAAAGCTATTTTCACTCCAATTGCAGCTCAGTTTGAGGCTAACGAAGCTAAAATCGACGCTGAATTAATTGGTGCTCAAGGAAAACCTCAAACTCTTGGCGGTTACTACCAGCCAACTCCGGAGTTAGTAAGCAAAGCAATGCGCCCAAGTGCGACATTCAATGCAATTCTTGCTGAAATTAAATAAATAAAATGTTTACACATTAATAGTAAAAAAGACAACCCGAAACGGTTGTCTTTTTTTCTTAACTAATGTTTAACAAACCTTACTCTATAATATTTAGTAAGAATTATTATCTATGTAAATCAAAATCAAAACAATGATTACAAAAAAGTTTACTACGTTTCTAATTATTATTTTTACAATCTTTACTTCATTTGCTCAGGAAAAATTTACTTTAAGCGGCACCATAACCGACTTTAAAAACAATGAAACCTTAATTGGCGTCAACATTTACATTCCCGCACTAAAAATTGGAACCACAACTAATGAATACGGTTTTTATTCACTTACAATTCCATCAGGTGAACATCAAATCGAGATAAGTTATGTTGGTTATCAAACCATTCAAAAAACAGTTGTTTTAAATCAAAATACCAAAAATAATTTTGCCTTAAACGAAGGCGGCGGCGAAGAACTTCAGGAAGTTGTTATTACCGACAATAAAGGAAAAATCAACATCAAATCGCCGGAAATGAGTGCCAATAAACTTTCGATTGCCACCATAAAAAAAATGCCGGTAGTTTTAGGTGAAGTCGATGTTTTAAAATCTATTTTACTACTTCCCGGAGTTACAAATGCAGGCGAAGGTGCATCAGGATTCAACGTTCGTGGCGGAGGTGCAGATCAAAATTTAATTTTATTAGACGAAGCAACAATATTTAATTCATCACACGTATTTGGTTTTTTCTCTGTTTTTAATCCTGACGCTATAAAAGATTTAAAATTATACAAAGGCGGAATTCCCGCACGCTATGGCGGAAGAGCTTCCTCAGTTTTAGATATTTATCAAAAAGACGGAAGCAGTAAGGATTTCCATGTAAATGGAGGAATCGGATTAATTTCGAGCAGAATTCTTGCCGAAGGTCCGATAGTAAAAGACCGAGGTTCATTTTTAATTGGAGGAAGAGCTTCTTACGCACATTTATTTTTAAAATTATCCGAAGAAAATAAAGATAACTCTGCATATTTCTACGATTTAAACACCAAATTGAGCTATAAATTAAACGACAATAACAGTTTGTATTTATCCGGTTATTTTGGTCGTGACGTGTTTAGTTTAAACAAAAGTTTTACGAATATTTACGGAAATTCAACTTTAAACCTTCGTTGGAATCATTTGTTTTCTGATAAATTATTCTCGAATTTATCCTTGATTTACAGCGATTATTATTACGGTTTAGATCTTGATTTCGTTGGTTTCAAATGGGATTCGGGAATCAAAAATTATAATATTAAATACGATTTCAAAAACTATATTTCAGATAAATTCAAGCTGAATTACGGCTTAAACGGAATTTATTACGAATTCAATCCCGGAACTATAAAACCAAGTAATGCAGAATCTGGAATTAACCCGGATCAATTAGATAAAAAATACGCTTTTGAACCCGCCATTTATATTGATGCCGAAAATCAGCTTTCGAAAAAAATCACAGTCGCTTACGGACTGCGTTATAGTTTATTTTATCGTTTAGGTTCTTCAACAATCAATTTATACGAAAATAATAATCCTGTTGTTTTCAATTCAGATTTAGAGATTTATGAAAAAGGAACGCCTATTGGAACCGAATATTATGGCAAAAATAAATCCATAAAAAACTACAATAATCTGGAACCGAGATTTTCAATTTCTTATCAGCTAAATGACGATCAGGCGGTAAAAGCGAGTTATAACCGAATGGCACAATATCTTCAGTTAATTTCGAACACCTCATCACCTACTCCGCTAGATGTCTGGATGCCAAGTGACACTTATATCAAACCACAGATTGCAGATCAGGTTGCTTTAGGTTATTTCAGAAATATAAATAATGGAGCATATTCTCTCGAAGTCGAAAGTTATTATAAAGAAATTCAAAATCGTCTTGACTATATTGATGGTGCAGATTTGATTGCTAATAATGCCATAGAGCAGGTTATTTTAAACGGGCAAATGCGTGCTTATGGTTTAGAAATTATGTTCAAGAAAAATGAAGGCAAATTTAATGGATGGATATCCTATACATTGTCAAAATCAGAACAGCAAACGCCGGGAAGAACACCTGAAGAAACGGGAATAAATAACGGACAATGGTACAATTCTGCTTATGACAAAACACATAATTTAGCCATTACCTCTGCTTATAATTTAAACGAAAAATGGTCTTTTGGAGCTAATTTCGCCTTACAATCAGGACAGCCGGTTACTTATCCGAACGGACAATACGAGTATCTTGGCATTACTGTTCCGAGTTATGGTTTGCGAAACGAACATCGTTTACCGGCATATCATCACCTTGATGTTTCGGCTACTTTAACACCACGCAGCAATAAAGACAGAAACTGGAAAGGCGAATGGGTTTTTAGTATTTATAATTTATACAATAGACAAAACGCAGCGTCAATAAACTTCCGTCAAAATGTCGATACAGGTTATAATGAGGCTGTAAAAACATCTATTTTCGGGATTGTTCCTGCTGTTAGTTATAATTTCAAGTTTTAAAAATCACTTTTCTGTCAAAAGAATTAAAAATACAAATCATGAAAAAAGCAATCTTGTTAATCGTATTTTTCATATCGATTTTCTTCACAAGCTGTGAAGAAGTTGTTGATGTTGACTTAGATACTGCTCCATCAAAATTAGTAATCGAAGGCGCCATAAACTGGCAAAAAGGAACCACAGGCGCACAACAAACAATAAAACTAACCACTACAACGGGTTATTTTGAAAATGTAATCCCAACTGTTTCAGACGCAATTGTATTTATAAAAAACAGTGCAGGAGAACAATTTGATTTTGTTGAAGTTCCTAACTCAGGTCGATATGTTTGTAATAATTTCAAACCTGTAATCGACGAGCAATATACCTTAACCGTTATTAGCAACGGAAATACTTATACTGCAAGCGAAATCATGAAATCTGTTGCTCCAATAACACGAATGGAACAAAATAACGAAGGAGGATTTACAGGAAAAGACATTGAAGTAAGGGCTTTTTACAATGATCCGGCAGGTGTAGACAATTTTTATTTGTACAATTACGAATACTCAAATAAAATTACCTCAAATTACTATGTTGATGACGATAAATTTTTTCAGGGAAACGAATTTTTCAGCCTTTCAGATGATGATGAATTAAAACCCGGAGACAAAATCAACATAACACATTATGGTATTTCAAAACAATATTATAACTACATGAGTATTTTGGTTAGTATTGCCGGCAGTAATGTGGGCGGACCATTCCAATCCCCACCTGCCACTGTAAAAGGAAATATCATGAACACGACAGACAAAAGCAATTATCCTTTGGGGTATTTTTCGCTTAGCGAAACCGATTCAAAAACATTTACTATAGAATAAGCATGGAAGCCAGAATTGAAAATTTAGCAGAAAAAAAATTAATCGGCAATTACATTAAAATGAATTTTATCGAAAATAAAACATTTCAGTTATGGAATGGTTTTATGCCACGCCGAAAAGAAATCAAAAACTCAATTGACTCTAATTTGTATTCACTTGAAGTATTTCCGGTTGGGCATTTTGATAATTTTGATCCCGGTAGTTCCTTTCAAAAATGGGCTGCGATAGAAGTTACAGACTTTGAAGAAATTCCTTCTGAAATGGAAACCTTAATTATTCCGGCTGGTTTATATGCAGTTTTTACACACAAAGGCCCAGCAAGTGAAGCACACACAACCTATCATTCTATTTTTGTTGAATGGCTTCCAAATTCAGCATATACGGTTGACGAAAGACCGCATTTTGCAATTATGGGTGAAAAATATAAAAAAGACGATCCAAATTCTGAAGAAGACATCTGGATTCCGATAAAAACCAAATAAATAAGATTATGCTTATCGAAACTTTAAAATCGTTATTTAACCGCGACCTGAACAAACTTAAAATAGAGATAGAATCGTACCAAAGTGAAAATCAGCTTTGGGCAATTGATAAAAATATTTCAAATTCTGCAGGAAATCTTTGTTTGCACTTAATAGGAAACATCAATACTTATATTGGTGCCGAACTTGGGAAAACAGGTTATATTCGTGACAGACCTTTAGAATTTTCATTAAAAGATATTCCTAAATCAGAATTAATCAGCAAAATTGATGCTACAATTTTAGTAGTCAATAACGCTCTCGATTCATTAACAGAAGCAGATTTAGAGGCTGTTTATCCACAAATTGTTTTTGAAAAAGAAATGACAACAGGGTATTTTCTGGTTCATCTTTCCACACATTTGGCGTATCATTTAGGACAAATTAATTATCATAGGCGTCTTATTTAATTTTAGATTGCATTTTAGATTTTAGATTGAAAAAACGCATATTTAAAAATATTTGCCACAGATTAAAAGATTCATCTATGCTAATCTCTTAATCTGTGGCAAAAATTTAAAATCTGAACTCTAAAATCTAAAATACTACCCGTACCTTTGCATCACAAAAAAATCAGCATGTCATCACACCATATAGTTCGCGACGATCAGGAACCTGCTTTAATTATTGCCAACGGAGCTGCTTGCAATCCCGAATTATTAGGACAATTGCTGGAATGGTCTCCGCTTGTTGTCGTGCTTGATTCTGCTATTGAAAGAGTTATCGAACTGGACATTAAAGTCGACGTACTTTTAGGTGATTTTGATCGTGGTTTTGATCCCGAAATTTATAAAACCTCGCAATATCCAATCGAAATTGTATACGCGCCGGATCAAAACAAAACAGATCTTGAAAAAGCTTTTGATTATTTAATCGAAAGAAAAATTCCTGCCGTAAACGTTGTTTGGGCGACCGGAAAACGCGCAGATCATACCATTACAAACCTGACCAATATCGTTCGTTATCGCAATTTACTTAAAATTGTAATTCTCGACGATCATTCTAAAATATTTTTATTACCCAATAAATTTGAGAAATGGTATACGGCAAAAACTCCCATTTCCCTGATTCCAATTGGGGTTGTAAACGGTATTTATTCAAAAAATTTACAATATCCTCTGCAAAATGATACGCTTACAATGGGCTACAGAACCGGCAGCAGCAATTCAGTCGCTCAAGACGGACTTGTAACAATCACGCACAATAATGGCGATTTATTATTGATGGAATGTATTGATTAGAAGCTGTTTCCTGCTATCCGCTTGTATCTTTTTCTGGCTAAAAAGCCAGAAAAAGGATACCGCTTCTATCAGGGCTAGGGCAATCGTTTCCATAAGATGATTTATTGCAGAAAATTACGTTAAAACACAAACAAGAAGCCACAATTTATAAAAACCAATCAATGAAAATAAAATTAATCCTAGTAGTATTATTTATAATAAATTATTCTTTTGCACAAAATAAAACTTTCAAAGACAGTCAATTTAATTGGACAATCAATGTTCCTGAAGGCTGCACTATAATTAAAAGTAAGGCTTGGCTTAAAGAAAAAAATGAAGAAAATAGAAAAAAAGGATACGAAATAGAAACCGAAGATAATTCTAAGATAATAGTCGTAATGAGATTTGACAGTTTAAATTATTTTGTAGCATATAGGGATTTTGATTTAAAAAAGTCCAGTGCCTTTATGAATTTAAAGAAAAACATGAATGAGATTCATTCAAAAAAACTAAAAATAACTGGCAAGAATTCTAATGATAAAATACAGATATCAAATTTAGAATTTAACAAATCAAAATTTGACTATAACTTTCCCGATAATTCTTATCTAAGTACTGATGTTTATGGAGCATTTATAAAAAATAAAGTTTTTACAGTATACTTTCAATACACAGATAAGCAAAAGGGTTCCCTCCTAATTGAAAACTTTGAAAAATCAATTTTTCAATAAATAGCACTTTAGAATAATAAAAGAACAGAGCAAAACTGATCTTAAAATCAAATGGTGATTTTAAGAAAAAGGAATGACTATCTTTGCACCCAAATTCACAAAATGAAAGCAACAGACAATTCTGAAAAAAATATTTTACATCCTCGAAATCTTCATCGTTCCCGTTATGATTTTGAACTTCTTATCGCGAATTGTCCAGAACTAAAAAATCACGTTGCGATCAACATTCACGGAAGTGAGACTATTGATTTCAGTAATCCTGTTTCTGTAAAATTGCTTAACAAAGCATTATTACAAACGTATTACGATATTCAAAACTGGAGTATTCCTAAAAATTATCTTTGTCCGCCCATTCCCGGAAGAGCAGATTATATACACTATTTAGCTGATTTACTAGCAGAAACCAATAACGGAATTATTCCGCAAGGTTCTTCAGTTTTAGGTTTAGACATAGGAACTGGTGCCAATTGTATTTATCCAATTTTAGGAAATGCCATTTACGACTGGAGTTTTGTAGGAACAGATATAGATCTAAACGCTATTCAAAATTGCAGCAAAATTATTGAAGCAAATCCAAAATTGATCGATGCGATAAGTTTACAGCAACAAACCGAATCACGTTTTATTTTTAAAAACATTATTACTCCGGAAGACCGATTTACCTTTACGATCTGTAATCCTCCTTTTCATTCTTCTGCCGAAGACGCCAATCAAAGTACGGTTCGAAAAGTATCTAACTTAAATCCAAAGGAAAAGAAAAATACAAATCCGGTTTTAAACTTCGGAGGACATAATGCCGAATTATGGTGTGACGGAGGAGAACTTGGCTTTGTAACCCAAATGATTTTTGAAAGCGCCAAATATGCAATGCAATGTTTATGGTTTACAACTTTGGTTTCAAAAAGAGATAATCTTTCGAGCATTTATAGAACCTTAAATAAAGTAAACGCAGCTTCAATAAAAACAATTGATATGGCTCAAGGCCAAAAAACAAGCCGAATTGTAGCGTGGACTTTTTTGAGCGAGGCGCAGCAAAAAACATTTAAAATAGAATAAAATTCTTACGTATTTATTTTTGTTTACTTTTTTGCATTATTTTTGTACAAATAAATAGGTAATACCTCATTCAGCGTGGCGGTGAAACATCTACCATAAATGTATTTTGGATACATCGCTTTCAGGGTCTATTTTTAAAAACACCAAAGGGCTTAAAAAGCCCTTTTTTTATGCTTATTAATTAAATTGTTTTGTTGTTTACAAATTATAACTTTATGAATACCCTTGAACTTAAAAATATTTTGATTTCTGAAGTAGCAAAAATTGATGATGAATCATCAGCTTTGAAAACAATTTTGGATTGCCGAAAAACCACTCCTAAAAATTATGAGGAACAATATAATGAAGAACTAAAAGTAGCCGAACAAGAAATTCAGAATGGAAATTTTTATTCTCATAATGAGGTTAAAGAGAAAATTAAGACATATCAGCAGAAATTCAAAAATATTATAATTTTGATACTTTAAATCAAAATTATAATACTCGTGAAATTTATATTAATGTTACCTTTAATGTAAATTGAATTTCACCATTATGTCAAAATTACTACCTAAATTTCTTTTATTGTTTCTAATTGTTGGTTGTGCTTCCTCCAAAAAAGTAAAATTTGACGATTATGTTTTTCAGACAAAAAAAGAAAAAAACGCTTATATAACTTCTTACAACAAGGCACTCAAACTTTGGGATGTTCCTTATACCGAAGAAGATATAAAAACTAGTTTTGGAACAGCTCACGTTATTATGGCCGGACCAAAAAATGAAAAACCTTTGGTTTTACTTCACGGAATGGATGCCAGTTCAACAATGTGGTATCCAAATATTAAAGCTTTAGCAAAAAACCATCGTGTTTACGCCATCGACTTTATGATGGAACCTGGAAAATCTACCTTGAGCGCAAAACCCCTTTCACCAGAAGAAATTATTATTTTGTATAACGAAATTTTCAATCATTATAAATTAAAGAACTTTGATATTGTTGCGGCATCACGCGGAGGCTGGATTGCTACATTATTAGCCACACAAAGAAAAAATTCAATAGATAAAATTGTTTTACTGAGTCCGGCACAAACTTTTAAATTTATCGATAAAGTCGGCAAAACGTCATCAGCATTAATGCTGAAACTTTTTCCAAGCGAAAAGAAATTCGGCAAAACATTAGAAACGTTTTCAACGCATCCCGAAAAAATTAGTCCTGTTTATAAAAGACAATTTTATTTAGCCAACAAATACGCAAAATCAAATTCTAGCATGCTTAAAATGCATCCTTTTTCAGATGATGAATTAAAAATGATTGACAATCCGGTTTTGGTTATAATTGGCGATCAAGATGTTATAAATGCCGAAGATAGTTTAGAGCGCGCACAAAAGTATTTATCCCACAATAAAACAAAAACAATAAAAGATGCGGGGCATTTTCTAAGTATTGATCAGTCGAAAATTGTGAATGATGCTATGATTGATTTTTTAAAATAGTTTTTTAGCCACAAATTACACGAATGTTCACGAATTATTTTATGTAAAAATCGAAATTCGTGAATTCGTGGCGATCCTTTTTTATAGATTCCAAACTTCGTATCTTTACAAAACCAAATTTTTCATACGCCAAAAATGAAGTTTCAAGTTTCCTCAGAATATAGTCCGAAAGGCGATCAGCCACAAGCCATACAAAAATTGGCGCAAGGTATTGTCGATGGTGATAAATATCAAACTTTATTGGGAGTTACGGGTTCCGGTAAAACTTTTACAGTTGCCAATGTGATTCAGGAAGTACAAAGACCTACCTTAGTTTTGGCACATAACAAGACTTTGGCTGCACAGTTGTATTCAGAATTCAAACAGTTTTTTCCTGATAATGCCGTTGAATATTTCGTTTCTTACTACGATTATTATCAGCCGGAAGCTTTTATGCCCGTAACAGGTGTTTTTATCGAAAAAGATTTATCTATCAATGAAGAGCTTGAAAAAATGCGTTTGAGTACTACTTCTTCCCTTCTTTCTGGACGTCGTGATATTTTGGTTGTAGCTTCGGTTTCTTGTTTGTATGGTATTGGAAATCCTGTTGAATTTAAGAAAAACGTAATCGAAATTTTCAGAGATCAGGTTATTTCTAGAACTAAACTATTGCACAGTTTAGTACAAAGTTTATATGCCAGAACTGAAGCAGATTTTAATCCCGGAACATTCAGAATTAAAGGTGATACTGTAGAAGTATATCCAAGTTATGCTGATGATGCATTCAGAATACATTTTTTTGGTGATGAAATTGAAGAAATAGAATCCTTTGATGCTAAGACCTCACAAGTTATTGAAAAATTCAAAAGACTAACTATTTATCCCGCCAACATGTTTGTGACTTCTCCGGAAGTTTTACAAGGTGCTATTTGGGAAATTCAGCAGGATTTGGTAAAACAGGTTGATTATTTTAAAGAAATAGGAAAACATCTGGAAGCAAAACGTCTGGAAGAACGAACCAATTTCGACTTAGAAATGATTCGGGAATTGGGTTATTGCTCCGGAATTGAAAATTACTCGCGTTATCTTGACGGACGCCAAGCGGGAACAAGACCTTTCTGCTTGTTAGATTATTTTCCGAACGATTTTTTAATGGTGGTTGACGAAAGTCACGTAACTGTTTCGCAAGTTCATGCCATGTACGGAGGCGATCGCAGCCGTAAAGAAAACCTGGTTGAATATGGTTTCCGCTTACCTGCCGCAATGGACAACAGACCTTTGAAATTTGAAGAATTTGAAGCCTTGCAAAATCAGGTCATTTATGTATCGGCAACTCCGGCTGATTATGAATTACAAAAATCTGACGGAATTTATGTCGAGCAAATCATTCGTCCTACAGGATTATTAGATCCGGTTATTGAAGTTAGACCGAGTTTAAATCAGATTGATGATTTAATTGAAGAAATTCAGGTACGCTGCGAGTTAGATGAAAGAGTTTTAGTAACTACCTTAACCAAAAGAATGGCTGAGGAACTAGCCAAATATTTAACCAAAGTAAACATTCGCTGCCGTTACATTCACTCAGAAGTTGACACTTTGGAACGAATCGAAATTATGCAGGATTTACGTAAAGGTATTTTTGACGTTTTAATTGGCGTAAACTTACTTCGTGAAGGTCTGGATTTGCCTGAAGTTTCGCTTGTAGCAATTCTTGATGCTGATAAAGAAGGTTTTTTACGTAATCATAAATCATTGACCCAAACAATTGGTCGTGCAGCAAGAAATTTAAATGGAAGAGCCATTATGTATGCTGATAAAATTACGGGAAGCATGCAGAAAACGATTGATGAAACGAATTATCGAAGAACAAAACAAATAAACTATAATGTCGAAAATAATGTTACGCCTCAGGCTTTAAACAAAAAAATCGAAAGTGCGTTTACCAAAAATCCTTTAGTAGAATACGAATTAGGACATACACTTTCTGCTGCTGCCGAACCGGAAACGGCTTATATGTCAAAAGCAGAATTAGAAAAAATGATTCGTGAAAAACGAAAATCGATGGAGAAAGCGGCAAAAGAATTAGACTTTCTTCAGGCTGCAAAATTGCGTGATGATATTAAAAAATTACAGGAACAATTGCCTTAATTGTGTTGTTCCTGAAAAACTTTTAATAGCTTTTTAGGATCAATCATTGCATTTGGGGCATTTTTCATTAAATCTAAAACACGTTTTGTAGCCGTTGGGTTTAATCCCATTTCAATGGCAATTTGCTGAATTGCTTTTGCTTCTTTTTCATGCAAAATTCCATCGCAATGCATAATCAAAGCCAATCTGTAAAACTGCTGAATACGCTGAAATTCTGATTTTATAATTTGTGGAATGTTTTCCTGATGAAATAAATCCTGAAAAAGCTTCTGGTCAATATTTAATTCCTGTGCTACAAGCCACAAGAATTCTAATTCGCGTTTGTGCAACTCACCATCGACTGTCGAAAAAGCAATCATTTCTAAAAGTAAACTTCTCTTTTCTTCTTCGGTATTCATCAAATTTATTATTTTTAGCTAAAATATTGTTTTTAAACATAAAACACAAAAAATAGTACGCTTCAAATATATTTACTGTCATATATGAAACTAATAATAAGAGCCTACGACCTTAAATTAAAACATACTTTTAGAATTTCAAGAAAATCAATCGATTTTCAGCCTTCTCTTATTGTTGAATTGCAGGAAGATGATTTTTCAGGTTTTGGAGAAGCAACTTCTAATCCGTACTATAATATTACAATTGAAATTCTTCAAAATGATATTGAACAGATCCGAACTTTAATTGAAGCAACATCAAACGAAACTCCTGATGAATTCTGGAACAAAATAAGTTCCCATTTAGTCCATAACCCTTTTGCCTTATGCGCTTTAGACAATGCTTATCATGACTTATATGCCCGAAAAAAGGGCAAGAAATTATATGAATTATGGAATTATGATATTTCACATAATCCGTTAACGAATTATACAATTGGTATTGGAAGCATTGAAAATATGATTGCCAAAATGGAAGAACTTCCGTGGCCAATTTATAAAATAAAACTGGGAACTCCTGATGATATTGCGATCGTAACAGAATTACGAAAACACAGCGACGCCATTTTTAGGGTTGATGCCAATTGCGCCTGGACAGTCGATGAAACTTTGTCGAATGCTGAAATTTTAAAAAGCTTGAATGTTGAATTTGTCGAACAACCCTTAAAAGCAAATGATTGGGAAGGACAACGTGAAGTTTTTAAAAACTCGGTTTTACCCATTGTAGCCGATGAAAGTTGTATTACTGAAAGTGATATTGCGAAATGTCACAATCATTTTCATGGAGTTAATATAAAACTGATGAAGTGCGGCGGAATTACACCCGGAAAAAGAATGATTGCCGAAGCTAAAAAACTGGGATTAAAAACAATGGTGGGCTGTATGACAGAATCGACTGTTGGAATTTGTGCAATCGCACATTTGCTTCCTGAATTAGATTACGTCGATATGGATGGCGCTTTATTATTGGCAGAAGATATTGCCAGCGGTGTTACTATTAAAAATGGAAAAACATATTATCCTGAGAGAACGGGAACGGGAGTAATTTTGTTCTGACATTCTTTTTAAAATAATGTACCTTTGTAAAAAATTAAACGATGACGAACAACGATATTTTAAAAAAACTTCGCGTGGCTTTGATGCTCCGTGATGACCAAATAGTTGAAATTTTAGAATTAGTCGATTTTAGAATTACAAAATCAGAATTAGGAGCTTTTTTCAGAGCTGAAGATCATGAGAATTACATGGAATGCGGAGATCAGGTTTTGCGCAATTTCCTTAACGGATTGGTAATTCATTTGAGAGGTACAAAAGAAAACCCTAAAAACCCGAATGACGTTTTAGCAAAGCATAAAGCTGAAATCCCAAAAAAGGAAACTTCTAAAGAAAGACCTGAATTTAAAGCAAGTCCAAAAGATGCTGAAAAAGGAAGAGGCGATAAAGCACCTTCTAAAACAGGAACTGCGGCTAAAAAACCTTTTAAGAAAAAACCAGCTTCACCAAAAATTCAGGTTGTAGAAAAAGTGGTTTACAAAAACGGTAAAAATAAAAAATAGTTTCGTTCGATACGTGGTTTAACCGCAAAGAGCGCAATGATTTACGCAAAGTTCGCAAGGCTATATTTAGCTTTGCGAACTTTTCCGTTTAAAGGGATTATAACTATTATAACTACAATCCTATCTTCAAATATAGCCCGCGGTTTCAACCGCGGGAACCCAACGCATATCATACAATATATCTGGACATCCCCGCGGTTGAAACTGCGGGCTATATTCGCAAAGTTTTATCATAAAGCTTTGCGTCCCAAGGCTTCGGGATGCGTTTATATAAAATCCTATAAACAAAAAACTTGCGCTCTTCGCGGTTAAATCAAAAAACCTAAATTTTATTTTCTTCTATTTTCTCAAAGAAAGAATCCTTAAAAGTGGCACCAATTGGCAGTTCTTTTCCATTTATAAATACAGAAAAATTATCTGTTGATTCAATATGTTTCAAAGAAATAACATATGATTTATGTATCTGAATAAAATCTGCTGAAGGCAATGATTCTACTACATTTTTTAAGGATGAATGTGTAATGATCTGTTGTTGTTTCGTGTGAATACAAACATAATTCTGAAGACTTTCTACATACAAAATATCACTCAGAAAAATCTTCTGAAATTTATTCTTTCCATCTGTTTTAATGAATAAAAAATCGGGTGCAGTATTCTGAGCAGCAACAACCGTTTTGTGTCCGGAATTCAATTTTGTGACAGCCTGATAAAAGCGTTCAAATGAAATTGGTTTTAATAAATAATCAACCACATTTAACTCAAATCCTTCTAAAGCAAAATCAGGATATCCTGTGGTAAAAATCACCTTTATATCTTTTGAAATGATTCTTGAAATCTGCAAACCTGTCAATTGAGGCATTTGAATATCCAAAAAAATAACATCGACATTTTGTGTATTTAAAAATTCTAATGCTTTTAATGAATCATTAAAAACGGCTGCTTTTTCTAAGAAATTTACTTTTCCAATATAATTTTCGAGAATACGCGTTGCAGGCGGTTCATCATCAACAATAATACATTTTAAAGCCATAAATTATTTTTTTAGTGGTATTTTTAAATAGGTTTTAAAGGTATTGTTTTCTTCTGTTTTTTCAAGTACAAATTGGTCTTTATAGGTGTACTCTAACCTTTTTGTCAGGTTTTCAAAACCAATTCCGGTTGAAGAATAATTTTCACCTCCAACATTATAATTAAAAGTTGAAATTTCTAAAAAATCCTCTTTTATGCGGATTGAAATAACGGCTTTTTCTTCTTCACTATTAAATTTTCCATGCTTAAAAACATTCTCTACAAAATGAATTAATGCCGACGAAAGAACTTTTTCATTCGAATAATTTCCTTGAATAGTAAAATCCAAAAACAACTGATCTTCAAATCGTTTTTTCTGCAAATGAATGTAGTTTTGAATGAATTGAATTTCTTTTGAAAGCACCGCTTCATCTTTGTCTGTTTCTGTAATGACGTAGCGAAGCAAATCAGAAAGAACCAAAACATCTGCCGCCATTTCATCTTCTTTCAGAATCAGCTGACTGTAAAAAGAATTTAATGTATTAAACAAAAAATGCGGACTAACCTGCGCTTTCAGCATTTGAAATTCAGCTTTTTTGTTTTCTAAAAGTAATTCCTGATTTTGTTGCTGTGTATGCTGGAACTGCCAAAACAAATAACTCAGCATGCTAAAAATAACAGACGGTAAACCAAAGAAAAAATTGTCTTTAATGTAAAAGATTATTTCTCTGCTTCTTTCAGAATAATTATGAACTCCCGTAAATTGAAACATAATCACTTCCTGAAAAAAGTATCTGACACCCGCAAAAATGAGTAAAGAAAATGGAATACTCAAAAAGTAAAAATGAATTTTCTTTTTATTGAGAAACCAATCGCATACCGTATAAAAATTGATAATATAAACCACAAAAACGGAAAGAATAAAAGTCGAGGTCATCCAGAAATAGAACGTGGTCTCCTGTACCATCTCAATTCGGTTGTTGATTCCGTAATCCCAGAGACAGTAAGTTAAAAACAATCCGAGAAAAAGAATGATATGGTAGTAAAAAGGAATTTTAAGCTTCATAATATCAGTTATAAGTTCAAAAATACAATTATGACTTTAAATAAAAACAGTGTTTATATGAAACCCTACTTTTTTGATGACAAACTATGAAAAACTTTATACAAACATTTTGAAAGCAAAATTTCAGCAGTTGATCCAATGAAACTTGTAGTTCATCAAAAACGAAAAAAACGCTTGAAATCTGCCTCTACATTTACAATGAATTTAAATACAAAATCACCATGCAAAAAATCATTTTATTACTAGTCCTTTTTACATTTAACCTATCATCTGCTCAAACGAAAAAGAAACAAATTCTGTTAATCGGAACTTTTCATTTTGCAAATCCGGGAAATGATATCGCTCAAATCAAAACGTTCAACATTATGTCTGAGAAAAGCCAAAAAGAACTTGAAACCATAAGTGACAAAATCAAGAAATTTGGACCAGATAAAATTTTTGTCGAATGGAAATTTGCCCAACAAAATGAATTAGACAAGTTTTATAATAAAAACACAGACAGTCTTTTTAAAAATAGTAAAAATGAAATT
The DNA here is from genome assembly GCF_979258275.1 of Flavobacterium sp. AC274. NCBI lineage: Bacteria > Pseudomonadati > Bacteroidota > Flavobacteriia > Flavobacteriales > Flavobacteriaceae > Flavobacterium > Flavobacterium sp. AC274. The sequence continues at coordinate 4,663,732 of NZ_OZ409852.1, forward strand.
ACGCAGTTAGCACTTCGTACTGCAAAAAAATTGAATCACAAAAGATTATATGGAATTGATTACCGTACTCGTTTTCCATATGACAGTTTAATGATGAGCATGGAAAAAGCGGATCAGAAGGATTTAATGGAAAAGAACACAAAAATGACGGAAAAATTCGAGAAGGATCAAAACGAAAGAATTTCAAAAAGTACTTTAACCGAACTTATGCTTTACTTTAATAAAAAAGAAACTGACAGAGAGAATATACAATGGTACTTAGAAGTCGCAAACAGAACCGGAAAACCAGATGATTTTACAGGTGCTTCTTTAGTTGCAAATTGGTACAAGCGAAACTTATATATGTATTCTTTAGTTCAAAAATTAACAGAAAGCAAAGACGAAAAAATAATGGTTTTACTTGGTGCAGGCCATGCTGCAATGCTGAAAGAATTTATCGAAAATGATCCAACATTTGAACTTGTAGAATTGTCTACAGTTTTGAAATAATTAATTTAACCGCAAAGGTTTACGCAAAGCACGCAAGGTTTTTTAGCCACGAATTCACGAATTATTTTAGACAAACAACTTTGCTTTATAAAAAAGATTTTAATTACAAAACCAATCTTCAAATATAGCCCGCGGTTTCAACCGCGGGAACCCAACGCATATCATACAATATATCTGAACGTCCCCGTGGTTGAAACCACGGGCTATGCTGAAATACAATCCGCGAAATTTTATTGATTTAACTTTGCGTTTGTATTCACAATCCTTGGCAAAAAACCTTGGCGTCCTTTGCGGTTAAAAACAAAAAAAATCCCTTCGAATATCGAAGGGATTCCTAATATAATTGAATTTCTTATTTGATTAAGATAATGCAGCTTTAACTTGGTCTGCAGCTTCTTGAAACTGAACAGCAGATAAGATTGGCATACCAGAGTTGTCAATTAATTCTTTTGCAATTTCAGCATTTGTTCCTTGTAAACGAACGATAATTGGCACTTTAATAGCATCACCCATATTTTTGTAAGCGTCAACAACTCCTTGCGCCACACGGTCACAACGAACGATTCCACCAAAAATATTAATTAAAATTGCTTTTACGTTTGGATCTTTTAAGATAATACGGAAAGCAGTTTCAACACGTTTTGCATCAGCAGTTCCACCAACGTCTAGGAAGTTAGCAGGCTCAAAACCAGCGTATTTAATTAAGTCCATAGTTGCCATTGCAAGACCAGCTCCGTTTACCATACATCCTACAGTACCGTCAAGATCTACATAGTTCAATCCTACTTCTTTCGCTTCAACTTCGATTGGGTTCTCCTCACGGATATCTCTCATTTCAGCATATTTTGGTTGTCTGTATAAAGCATTATCATCGATATTTACTTTAGCATCAACAGCCATAATTTTGTTATCAGATGTTTTCAAAACCGGGTTGATTTCAAACATAGAAGCATCAGAACCAATGTAAGCATTGTAAAGTGCGTCGATGAATTTCACCATTTCTTTGAAAGCATTTCCAGAAAGACCTAAGTTAAAAGCAATTCTTCTTGCCTGAAAACCTTGTAATCCAACAGATGGATCAACTTCTTCAGTAAAAATTAAGTGTGGTGTGTGCTCAGCAACTTCTTCGATATCCATTCCACCTTCAGTAGAATACATGATCATGTTACGACCTGTTGCTCTATTCAATAAAACAGAAACATAGAATTCAGAAGTTTCACTCTCACCAGGATAGTAAACATCTTCAGCTACTAAAACTTTGTTTACTTTTTTACCCTCTGCAGAAGTTTGAGGAGTAATCAATTGCATTCCGATAATTTGTCCTGCAATTTCTTCAACTTGTTGCAAGTTTTTAGCTAACTTAACTCCACCACCTTTTCCACGACCACCTGCGTGAATTTGTGCTTTTATTACGTGCCATCCTGTTCCGGTTTCGGCAGTTAATTGTTTTGCAGCAGCCACAGCTTCAACTGCATTGTTAGCCACAATTCCGCGTTGAATGCGTACTCCGTAACTTGCTAAAATTTCTTTTCCTTGATATTCGTGTATGTTCATAATATAGAATTTGTCTGGTTCTGAATTTAGTTCAGAATAAAAGTGCGACAAAAATAGCAAAATTCAACTTAATAGTAAAATGTTTTTCAATTAAAAAAACCACTCTGATACATATTAGATTGTTATTCTTTTTAAAAGAAAACAAACGGTTAAACAATTGTATGTAAATTGTTAACTAAAAAACACTATTTCGTTTGAAATTTAACAAAACAATCAGTGATTTCAATAGCTCCCAAAGGATTTTTCCTAATATAATTTAAAACATATTGTGATTTTATCATTTAGCAATGGTTTCTATAATGTTATTATCATTTAAGAACTCTTTTTCTACTATTACAACAAAAATGTAAGTGAAAATAGATTTTTGATACATTATGTTTAACGAAATCTTTATTTTTGTAGAAAAAATATCAAGAATGAGAGTTAAAGAACAAGGGCTTTATTTGCCTGAATTTGAACACGACAATTGTGGTGCAGGATTTATTTGTAATTTGAATGGTATTAAATCTAATGACATCATTCACAAAGCATTGGACATCTTAATAAAATTGGAACATCGTGGTGCAGTGAGTTCTGACGGACGAACTGGTGATGGAGCAGGAATTTTATTTGATATCCCTCATGACTTCTTTAAAAAAGTATGTGACTTTGAAATCCCTGAAACGCGTGAGTATGCAGTAGGAATGGTTTTTTTACCAAAAAGCAAAAACCAGGTATCTTTTTGCATGAAAACATTTGAATCAACAGTTAAAGATCAGAACTTAAAGATCTTAGGCTGGAGAGATGTACCTGTTGAAGTGGAGAATTTAGGGCAGATCGCCGCAGAAAAAGAACCAACAGTTAAACAGGTTTTTGTTAGCAAAAACGGTCAGGAGTTAACTGAAAATGAATTTAATGCAAAACTTTTTGCAGCTAGAAAAATTGCTGAACATGCTATTAGAGGATCAAAAACCTCTGAAAGCCATATGTTTTATTTCTCTAGTTTATCGACAACTACCATAATATATAAAGGTTTATTGATGCCGGAAGACATCAGCCGTTATTATGTTGACTTAAAAGATCCCGATTTAGTGACTCGTTTGGCGCTTGTACACCAACGTTTCTCTACAAATACTTTCCCTTCATGGGATTTAGCACAGCCATTTAGATACATGTGTCATAATGGTGAAATCAATACGCTTCGTGGAAACGTAAGCCGTATGCGTGCCCGTGAAGAATTAATGCAAAGCAAAGTTTTTGGTGAAGACATCAAAAAATTATTCCCAATTATCTTAGAAGGAAAATCAGATTCTGCGTCTATGGATATGGTGGTGGAACTTTTATTAATGACTGGCCGTTCATTGCCTGAAGCGATGATGATGGTTGTTCCTGAAGCTTGGGAAAAACACCAGACAATGTCTCCTGAAAAAAGAGCATTCTACGAGTTTAACGCTTGTATTATGGAACCTTGGGATGGTCCTGCTTCTATTCCGTTTACAGATGGTAACGTAATTGGTGCCTTATTAGACAGAAACGGATTGCGTCCTTCTCGTTATACTTTAACAAAAAGCGGTTTCGTAATCATGTCATCAGAAATTGGTGTATTGGATATCGATCCCGAAGATGTAATTCAGCACGGTCGTTTAGAGCCAGGGAAAATGTTCCTTGTGGATATGAACGAAGGTCGTATTATTGAGGATGAAGAAGTTAAAAAAGCGATAGTTACAAAACGCCCTTATCAGGAATGGCTAGACGCAAACTTATTGCCTTTATCTAAAGTTCCGTACACAAATAATCCAACTCCTGTTGAGAAACTGGATTTCTTAACGAGACAAAAATTATTTGGTTATACAATTGAAGATTTAAAAACAATCATCAACCCAATGGGTGGTCAGGGAGCTGAAGCTATTAGTTCTATGGGTAACGATACACCTTTAGCAGTTTTATCAGACCAGCCTCAATTGTTGTACAACTATTTCAAACAATTATTTGCTCAGGTTACCAACCCGCCTTTGGATGGTATTCGTGAAGAAATTATTACTGATATCAGTTTAGCGGTTGGTGGAGATTTCAATATTTTTGAAATTGAATCAAAACAATGTAAAAAACTAAAAATCCAAAATCCGGTTATTTCTAACGAGGATTTAGATAAAATAAGAAACATTGATCACGCAGATTTTAAATCGGCTACAATTTCTACTTTATATAAAATAGAAAAAGGAGTTAATGGTTTAGAGCGCGCTCTTGAAAAATGTGTTCAGGCAACATACAAAGCAGTTTCTGAAGGTTGCAATGTTATCATATTATCAGACAGAGGTGTTAGTGAGCAAATGGCTCCAATTCCTATGTTATTGGCTTGTTCTTACATTCACCACTCTTTGAACATTTTACAGGTTCGTTCAAAATTCGGAATCATAATCGAATCTGCAGAGCCTCGTGAACCGCATCATTTTGCTTTATTGTTTGGATATGGTGCAAGTGCGATCAATCCATACATGGTAAATGAAATCATTCACGATCAGGTTAACCAAGGATTTATTAAAGGTGTAAAAGCTGATTATGCAATTGTAAATTACAATAAAGCGATTGCAAAAGGAATCGTTAAAATCATGAACAAAATTGGTATCTCTACTTTACATTCGTACAGAGCTGCCCAGATTTTCGAGATTTTAGGTTTAAACAAAACATTTACTTCTAAATACTTCCCTTACACACCTTCAAGAATCGAAGGAATTGGCTTGATGGAAGTAGAAAAAGAAGTGAAGAAACGTTTTCAAAAAGCATTTCCAAATTCAAAAGTGGCCAATTTGCTTCCTTTAGAAATTGGAGGAATTTACAGATGGAGACGTGGCGGAGAAAAACACATGTTTAATCCAACAACTATTGCTAAATTACAACAAGCTGTTCGTTTAAACAGTCCTGAAAGTTATAAAGAATACTCTAATATGGTCAATGAGCAAAGCTCTAACCTAATGACTATTAGAGGAATGTTTGAATTCAATAATTTAGATCCAATTTCTATTGATGAAGTAGAACCTTGGACAGAAATTGTGAAAAAATTCAAAACAGGTGCTATGTCTTACGGATCTATCAGTAGAGAAGCACACGAGAATTTAGCAATTGCAATGAACAGAATTGGCGGAAAAAGTAACTCTGGAGAAGGTGGTGAAGATCCAAAACGTTTCCAGAAAGAAATTAACGGAGATTCCAGAAACAGTGCGATCAAACAAGTTGCTTCGGGACGTTTTGGAGTTTCGATCAACTATTTGACAAATGCTAAAGAAATTCAGATTAAAATGGCTCAAGGGGCAAAACCTGGTGAAGGTGGTCAGCTTCCTGGAGAAAAAGTAGTGCCTTGGATTGCCGAAACCAGAAACTCTACGCCTTATGTAGGTTTGATTTCGCCTCCGCCTCACCACGATATTTATTCTATTGAGGATTTATCTCAGTTGATTTATGATTTGAAAAATGCAAATCGTGAAGCACGTGTAAACGTAAAATTAGTTTCTGAAGTGGGTGTTGGAACTATTGCTGCCGGTGTTGCCAAAGCAAAAGCTGACGTTATTCTTATTTCTGGTTATGATGGAGGAACTGGTGCTGCACCATTAACTTCATTACAACACACTGGAATTCCGTGGGAACTTGGTTTAGCAGAAGCTCAGCAAACTTTGATCTTAAATGATTTAAGAAGCCGTGTGGTTTTGGAGTGCGACGGACAATTGAAAACAGGTCGTGACGTAGCTATCGCTGCATTGTTAGGAGCTGAAGAATTTGGTTTTGCAACTGCACCGCTTGTAGCTTCGGGATGTATCATGATGAGAGCTTGTCACTTAAATACTTGTCCGGTTGGTATTGCAACTCAGGATCCTGAATTGAGAAAAAATTTCAAAGGAACTCCGGAGCATGTAATCAACTTTATGTATTTTATTGCTGAAGAATTAAGAGAAATCATGGCACAATTAGGTTTCAGAACCTTAAAAGAAATGGTGGGTCAATCACAAAAATTAAATGTGAACAAAGCGATCAAACATTACAAAGCCAATGGTTTAGATTTATCATCAATTTTATACAAACCGGAAAAAGCGAAAACGGTTCCGAATCACAATACGACTGAACAAGATCACCAACTTGAAAATGTATTGGATTTTGCAATCATCAAAGAAGCAATTCCTTCTATTTATAGAAAAGAAAAAACAAGAGTTACATTTAAAATTAAAAATACAGACCGTTCTGTAGGTGCCATTTTGAGTAATGAAATCTCAAAAATCTATGGTGCACAAGGATTACCTGATGACACTATTTTAGTTGATTTTGAAGGTTCTGCCGGACAAAGTTTTGGTGCTTTTGCAACAAACGGATTGTCGTTTAAAATTCACGGAAACTGTAATGATTATTTAGGAAAAGGACTTTCCGGAGGAAAATTGATTATCAAAGTCCCTCCTACTGCAACCTTCAAACCTGAAGAAAACATCATTATTGGTAACGTTGCCCTTTACGGAGCTATTACCGGAGAGGCTTATATTAATGGAATGGCTGGAGAGCGTTTTTGTGTGAGAAATTCTGGAGCAACTGCTGTTGTTGAAGGAATTGGAGATCACGGATGCGAGTACATGACCGGTGGTACAGTGGTTGTTTTAGGAAAAACAGGAAGAAACTTCGCGGCTGGTATGAGCGGTGGTGTAGCTTATGTTTACGATCCAAATCAAAAATTTGATTCAACTCTATGTAACATGGAAATGGTTGCATTTGATCCGATAGAAGAAGAGGATGTTACAAAACTAAGACGATTGATTAAAAACCATTCATTGTACACAAGCAGTCCATTAGCAAAAAGAATTTTAGCAGACTGGGAAAATGAGCAGAAACATTTCGTAAAAGTAATGCCTACTGATTACAAAAAAGCATTACAACGAATTGCAGAAGAGAAAAAAATAGAAGAATTAATAGCTGGATAAAAATCAATTTCAAAAAATAAAATTCCAAATTCCAATGGCAATATCAATGCCTATAGTAATGAAAAATTGGAATTTGGAATTTAAAGAAATTGGAATTTAATTAAAAATGTCATGGGTAAAATAGGCGGATTTAAAGAATATAACAGAGCCGACGAAAGTAATCTTGCAGTAGCAGAACGTGTTTCTAACTACAACGAATTTACTATTCCGTTAGCAAAAGATAAAGTAAAAGAACAAGGTTCAAGATGTATGGATTGTGGTATTCCTTTTTGCCACAGTGGTTGTCCGTTAGGAAATTTAATTCCTGACTTCAACGACATGGTACATCAGGAAGAATGGCAGGGTGCATTAGAAATTTTGCAGTCTACTAATAATTTCCCGGAATTCACAGGTCGCTTATGCCCTGCTCCATGCGAAAAAGCATGTGTATTAGGAATCATAAAAGATCCGGTTTCTATCGAAAACATCGAAAAAAACATTGTTGAAATTGGTTTTGCAGAAGGATGGATCAAACCACAAGCACCAAAAACAAGAACAGGAAAAACTGTTGCCGTTATTGGTTCAGGTCCTGCGGGATTGGCAGCTGCTCAACAATTAAACAGAGCCGGACACACCGTTACGGTTTTTGAAAGAGACAATGCAATTGGAGGTTTATTACGTTACGGAATTCCAAATTTCAAATTAGAAAAAGGAATTATCGACAGACGTGTAGCAATCCTTGAAGCTGAAGGAATTACTTTTAAAACAAATGTAAACGTTGGTGTAAACTTCAGTATTGAAGAATTAAACGCTTTTGATTCTATCGTTTTATGCGGAGGAGCAACAGAAAGAAGAAGTTTGCCAACAAAAGGAATCGAAAGCAAAGGTGTTGTTCAGGCAATGGATTTCTTAACGCAACAAACGAAAGTTTTATACGGAGAGTCAATTCCTGATCAGGTTAAAGCAACCGGAAAAAATGTAATCGTTATTGGTGGTGGAGACACAGGATCTGACTGCGTTGGGACTTCAAACAGACACGGTGCAAAATCGGTAACAAATTTTGAGATTTTACCAAAACCTCCGGTTGGAAGAAGCGAATCAACTCCTTGGCCTTTCTGGCCGTTGCAGTTGAAAACATCTTCTTCTCACGAAGAGGGTTGCGACAGAAACTGGTTAATCAATACTAAAGAATTCATTTCTAATGATAAGGGAGAATTAACAGGATTAAAAACCGTTGAAGTAGCATGGAAAATGACTCCAGGACAAAGACCTGAATTAATCGAAAAAGAAGGTTCTGAAAAAATCTGGCCTTGCGAATTAGCTTTATTGGCTCTTGGATTTACAGGTCCGGAGAAAACGTTAAGCGAGCAATTAGGTCTTGAATTAGATATGAGAAGCAACTATCAGGCAAAAAATTATCAAACAAATGTTCCGCACATTTTCACTGCAGGTGATATGAGAAGAGGACAATCGTTAATAGTTTGGGCAATTTCTGAAGGTCGCGAAGCGGCAAGAGAAGTAGATTTGTTCTTAATGGGTTCTACCAACCTTCCAACTAAAGGAAACGGAGATTTACCAACTCTATAATTAAGATACTAAGTCGCTAAGGTTCTGAGTTTATATGCTTGGAATTTTAGCGGCTTTTTTTGCAGAAATTTAGCCCGCGGATTGCACGGATTCAACAGATTTAAGCAGTTTTTTTTTATCTTTATATTAAAATCTGTGTCCATCCGTTTAATCCGCACAATCAGTGGGCTAAATTTTTTTATAAAAATTCGAAATAAGTCGATTTTTGTTTAAAATTAAACAATTTGTTATAATTTGTTATTTTTCTACAAAAAATTTGCTGTTACTCAAAAGTGTAATAACTTTGCTCAAAATAGTTTATAAAAATGCAAGCAAAAGATCTACTGCAGTTAGCAGACCAATTTGGAAGTCCATTATATGTTTATGATGCCGAAAAAATCCAATCACAGTACAATAGATTAACTAAAGCTTTCTCTAAGGTAGAAAACTTGAGAGTTAATTACGCCATGAAGGCATTGTCTAACGTTGCGATTCTTCAGTTATTAAAGAACATGGGGTCTGGTTTAGATACTGTATCAATTCAAGAAGTTTTATTGGGACTTCATGCTGGCTATGATCCTGATAAAATTTTCTTTACACCAAACGGAGTTTCTCTAGAAGAAATCGAAGAAGTTGCCGCAATGGGTGTTCAAATCAATATTGATAACTTATCTATTCTGGAGCAATTCGGAACAAAATATCCACAAATTCCGGTATGTATTCGTATCAATCCACACGTAATGGCGGGAGGAAATGCTAATATTTCTGTTGGACATATCGATAGTAAATTCGGAATTTCGGTACATCAAATACCGCATATATTGCGAATTGTTGAAAATACAAAAATGAGCATCGTGGGAATTCACATGCACACAGGATCTGATATTTTAGATATCGAAGTATTCTTGTATGCAGCTGAGATCCTGTTTGATACAGCAAAACATTTTAAAGATTTAGAATTTTTAGATTTCGGAAGCGGATTTAAAGTTCCTTACAAAAAAGATGATATCGAAACAGATATTGAAGAATTAGGTAAAAAATTATCAAAAAGATTCAATTCTTTCTGCGCAGAATATGGCAGAGATTTAACCTTGATTTTCGAACCAGGAAAATTCCTGGTGAGCGAAGCTGGTTTCTTCTTAGCAAAAGTAAACGTAGTAAAACAAACAACTTCAACAGTTTTCGCCGGAGTTGATAGTGGTTTCAACCACTTAATCCGTCCGATGTTTTACGGTTCACAACATTATATTGAAAACATCTCAAATCCAAAAGGAAAAGAGCGTTTTTACTCTGTTGTAGGATACATTTGCGAAACTGATACTTTTGCCAACAACCGCAGAATTTCAGAAATTACTGAAGGTGATATTTTAGCTTTTAGAAACGCCGGTGCATATTGTTTCTCAATGTCTTCGAACTACAATTCAAGATACAAACCAGCCGAAGTTCTATGGAAAGACGGAAAAGGAATCTTGATTCGTCAACACGAAACTTTCGAAGATTTACTTAAAAATCAAATTCCGTTGCCTCAAGAAATTGCTGCAACAGTTTAAAATAAAAAAAGAGAATATCTATTGAATCCCGTTTCTTAATTGAGGCGGGATTTTTTTGCGCAATCTTGTCATTTCGAAGAATGAGAAATCTTCGCAAGAAACTCTACAAAGCAAATCGTCAATATAGAACGCGGATGACACGGATTCGCTTTGCGAAAGCACGGATTAAAACGGATTTTTTATCATAACATTCTAAGCTCAATATTGTCAGGCTGAGCAAAGTCGAAGCCCACGCAAAGTAGCCATCACGTTTGTAATTTCGACGTAAGGAGAAATCCTCGCAAGAAATCGACAAATATTGTTTGCTTACACGAATAGGTTAGTAGAATGTTTTATATTTTAGCTAGATAAAAAACAAACATATCGTCGATGAAAAATTTTAAATTTGGACATTATTTTCTAGTATTCTTTATTATTTTATTTGGATCGTTACATATTCGTGGAGTACGAATACAGAATAAAATTAAGACTTTAGGAAAAGATATTGTTGTCAAATATGTAAAGAAAGAAAGGTTTCCAAAAACAACCGATTTTTATTTTTCTTATTATTTAAATGATACCTTAATTACTACCTCAGGCTCAGGAATAAAATATAGTATATTAAATTCAGACAAGGAAACTCAAAGTATTGATAATTTAAAAATTAACTCTTTTTACCTAGCTAAATTTAATTCCGATTATCCAAAAACTATTATAGTTGATCCAGACAGTCGTATTACTGATACCTTAGAAATAGAAAAATTTGGATTTCAAATAAGTAAAAAACAATAATATCAATGTTCTAAATACTGCTTATACAAATCACCTTTTTTTGTAAAACTATGTAATCATGTCATTCTTAGGAACGAAGAATCTCCGCAAGTAACTCGACAAAGCTTGGAATTTGGAATTTTAAAAACTTGAAATTTAATATTCTGGGCGTCTCCCTCCGGGCCGGCTTTCGGCTATATCTTTTGTTCCGTTTCACTTCACAAAAGTATAACGCCTCTATCCCTGACGCAAAGCCTTTTCATAAGAGCATTATATCCTTTTATGCGAAAAAAGAAATATATTTGAAATAAAGAAAAAAAATGGAAGGAATTTTATTTGTGGAGAATTTTATCGAAAAACCAAATGAGCTATTTGAAAATTTAAAAGTGAATGTTACATGGGATGAAAGAATGACTGCCAGAAAAACGGCAAGTTTTGGAAAAGCGTACAATTATTCTCAAATCGAATATCCGTTTCAGGAATTCTTACCTGAACTAAAAAAGATTAATCAAAAAGTTTCTAAAATAATTGGTTTTGAACCTAATAATTGCCTCATAAACTATTATTTAGACGGAAAATCTAAAATGGGTTATCACTCAGACCAAATTGATATTTTAGAACCACGAACTGGAATTGCAATTATTTCTGTTGGAGCAGTTAGAACTCTTAAATTTAGAAATATATTAAATCGAGAACTATTTGAAAGTTATGAATTAACGGAAGGAAGTTTAATTTATATGACACAAGAGGTTCAAGAAATTTGGCAACATTCAATTCCAGAATCAAAAACAGAAGCTGGAAGAATTAGTATAACGCTGAGAAAAATGATATAATTAGGAGTGATAAAATCATTAGAAAATAAACAGATATAAAATAGTAGTTTGACAAACTATAATATTGCAGTATCTCTTTTCAAATTCAAAATAGTTATCATTAGCCGAAATATCTGGTTTTCATAAGTTATAAACAGTAATGTGCGATAAAATTATGAGGAAGTTAGAACTTAAAAAAAAGCCATGGAAATAAAAAAATAATTTTATTGATAATTTTGTCTATTTCATTTACAGCTAATGGCCAATTTAAAAGACGATTGTACAACACGAAAGAACTAAATATTCCCCTGAAAAGCGAAATTGGAGTCGAAATATTTTTGCAAGGACAAGAGGATTATCAAGAAGCTATTGAAATTACAGAATTACAAGATTTTAAAATTAATTTTGTTAAGTTTCCTTATAAGGTTGGAGATATACTGCCTTTTTTAAAAGATAGAAAAAACTATCAATTATATTTTAACTCAAATCAAAAAGACTATTTAGACAATGGTACTATTGGTATTGCTTTTGACAAAGAAAAAAACATCTATGTTCCGTACATAGATTCCTTTAATGGTTTTTTAACAAAAGACCAAAAAGGAAAATTGAAAGTAAAAAACGTTATTTACACAAACGCTAACTGTGAAGATTGCTTTAAAAAAGTTTTTATCTACAATGGAAAAGCGGGAAATGCAGTGAACTTTTCATATCGAGAATTCATAAATGATATGGTAAGACCTGCTTTTACTCAAGAATTACAATACGATTTAAACGAAGGAAAAATCATTGGATTTAAAGGTCTTAGAATTGAAATTTTAAATACATCAAATATTGAAATCGAATATAAAGTTTTGAGTGAATTTAATTAAAATTCGCGTCCCACTTGTGAACGCAATCGTAAAGGCACGAGCGTGACCCGCGCGCCAGCAATAAGCCCACAAAAGGAATAGGTCAAAAGGATATCAAAAAAGTATTATTAGATCACGAGATTCATACATTATCATTACAATTTTTACTCCATATTTTCAATAATTCAAAATCAATCCCACAAAAATCCATAATCCTCAAAACCAAATTATCTTCCCAAAAAAATCATTTTATCTCCTTAAAATACCCTATTTATCCCCCAATAAATTCAAAAAAAATCGTTGTTACTAAAAATCTTACATTATTTTTCCCTATATTAGATATAGGGATTGGTTTATTTTGTAAACTATAAGATGCTCAATTTTAACATCTTGGCAAATATTTTTTTATTACAGTTAATCAAAACCGATATGTTAACAAAGTTTAATTTAATCTTTAAAAAAATGGGATAATAAGTTTGAAGTTTTTTGACAACTAAACAAAATGAAAAACATAATCGCCTAGTTTAAAATCCGTAAAAATTACAAAAAAGCATCTTTTTTGTGTTATATGAAGCTTAATGAATATTTTAAATAAATTTTAATTTCAAATTGTTTTTACTATGAAATTTTACACCCTAATCTTTTTTAGCATACTTTCTATTCCCTGCTTTTCTCAGCATGACACTTTAAAAATAAAACATGACAGCCTAAAAATCAAAAAAGAAAATCGATTCAAAGTAGCCGGTTCCGTACTAGCAAACAGCGTTCTTAGTGTGCCCGGTGATTTTTCAGCGATGGGACACACTATATCAAGTGACTGGAAAAGGACTGCTATTTATACAGCAGGAATAATTGGTTTAATAGCCGTTGACAGACATACTACCGGTTTTTGGCACGATAATGTAGAACCTAATATCAAGTATAGTTTACCTAAAGTTGAAAGCTCAATCCCTCACGTTATCGGAACTGACGTCTATATTGTTTACCCAATCATTGGGTTATATGCAGGTTCATTAGCTATTAACAATAAAAAAGGTCAGGTTGTTGCTGTAAATGCTATTAAATCTTTAGCCTATTCTTATGTTATAAGTCAGGTAGTTCTAAAAACTATAGCATCACGAAAAAGACCTCAAAGAAGAATAAATGATAATAATCCTGTCGAAGAACCCTGGACAAAAAATCAGTGGGATTTTGGAAACTACAATCAAATTCACCTGACACATGGAGGTGATGCTACTTCATTTCCTTCTTTTCATGCTACCTCATATTTTGCTGTTGCCAAAGTATTTCAAATGGAATACAACAATTATTGGATACCGTATACATTTGTAACTGCAGTATTTCTTTCAGATATAAAAAGCCACGATCACTGGGTTTCAGACTTATTGGTAGGTGGATTAATCGGTACTATAATCGGGCGATCTATAGTAATTAGCAGTCGTAAGCAAATGGCAAAAAAAGAATCTAATGCTTTTAACGAAAATCCTAAAAAATTTTCAATGCAAAAACAATTAATTCCTCAAATTTCAAATTCTATGATTGGGTTGCAATTTATTGGAACTTTTTAGACTCTAAAATAGCACAAAAAATTATTCCCGTTCCCGAAAGGCAAATGGGATTTTTTTGGCGTTCCCCCCGGGTCGTCCCGAAGCTTCGGGATCGGCTATATCTTTTGTTCCGTTCCACTTCACAAAAGGTTAGCGCCTCTATCCCTAACGCACTCGTTTTCAAGATAAATAAAATTCATTACTGTAAAATATTATATTTAAAAGCAAATGCCTTTGCAAAAGCAATATTCTATTTTACTCCTAACGCAAAATCCACTTCAATTACCTCAAATAAAAATATTATTTTAGCTTGGTAAAAATTCAATTACCACTAAAATAAAAACCTATGAAAATTACGATTCCCCTGTCGGTATTATTTCTGTTATTTACTACTACTATATTCAGCCAGACTATTGCTGATTTAAAACTAAAAGGCAAAGAAATTCCCAAAAGTTATACTTTAAGCGACGGTCATATTTGTGTTTCTCCGCAGGCCTGCAATTTTTATAATGACATTGCAACTTACGCCAGCTTTGTTGGAACTGTAAAAAGTAAAGAAATTCAAAGTTTTAAAAGTAAAGGAGATAGCGGCTCTATCATGTATTTTGAATTTGATCACAGATTTAAAGGTGATAGTTTTTTACAGGGATTACTTTGGGGAAAAGCCAAAGAACCAACAGACGAACATCCGGAAGAATATCTTGCAATAGGAAAATTTCTGATCATCTGGAGTTTTCATTCCGATAGCCCTATTAAAGAAAAATCGGAAGCTAAAATAAATGCAATTTTGCAATAGTCAAATTGCTCATAATAATTACAAAATCAAAATGCGAACAATATTTCTAACATCAATAGTATTTAGTCTCTTTTCGCATTCGATGGTTAGCATGTGCAAATTCAAATCATTACAAGATACAATTCTCACTGAAATACAATGTTCTGTCAAAAACTTAATAGTAAAAACGGAAAAAAGAGAAAGAAATCGAAAATTTATTTTTTGGAAATTGCCTCACAAAAAAATAACTATTGTTGACAAAGTAATGAATACAGATGGAAAAGTGATTTTTAAGAAATCTACAATTCTAGTTTGTTCTGCTGATGCTTGTGACAATACAAAATTTCGCAGAATAAAAATTATAGAAAATGAAATATGGATTTTTCAATATAATAGGAATCCAGATAATGCAGTAATAAAACACTATGATTTTTGTGGGAAATATTTAAATAAAACAGATTGGAATGAAAAATCTTTTGATGAATATTAGTCCTCTAAACCCCAAAGTGTTCCCAACTTACCACATAAAACATGTTTAAAACTCAACTTTAATCTTAAGTAACTTAATAAATGAAACCACAAATTAGAATCCTGCTCTACTCCATATTATTTTTTCTATACCTTACTTCAACTCCTCTTTTATTGTTATTGGGCGAAAAATTAAAAACAGATCCTTATATCACTTTAGGCTGTGGTTTTGCTGTTTTAAATATTATTTATTCCTTCTTAGGCTTAAAATGGACAGCTTTACTAAATATAATCTGCTCTGTTGCAATTGCAGCCTTATCCCTATTCTTAGCTTTGAAGTTCACAAATTTACACCTGTTTTTAAATTACGATCCGTATCAGGTTAAAACAGCCATATTTGCCAATGCCGTTTTTTCAATTGTATTTTGGGAGATTGTTTATCAGGTAAAAATTAGAATACAGAAATAACATAAATCAGATTACATGTCCTTGTCATAACGTTAGACGCACTGCTGTGCTTCTCTACAAAAAATCTTATGTAAAATAAACATTGGCAATCTCTCCAATCTAAATCCGTAGAGGCGCACAGCAGTGCGTCTACACTACAATCTTTATCTTAAATAAACATTGGCAATATCTCCAATCTAATCCGTAGAGGCGCACAGCAGTGCGTCAACATTCCTATTTTAATTTAAAATTCCTTAAATTTAGTATCAGAAAAATTTTAGCAGTTAAAATAAATCTAATTTTTAAAAAACTAATCTTATGAAAACTAAAAAAATATGGGCCAATTTAGGCGTCGAAGACCTCGCGCGAACAACCAAATTCTATAGTGAATTAGGATTTAAACCAAACGGAACAAATACTGAATTGACAAGTTTTATGTTTGGAGAAGATAATTTTATCATTCATTTTTTTGTAAAAGAAAGATTTAAATGGGCTGTTAACGATGAAGTAGCCGACTTGAAACATGGAAATGAAATTATATTTTCGATCTCGGCCGACAGTACAGATGAAGTTCATCAATGGCTGCTGGCTGTTAAAAATGCAGGCGGAGCAATTTTTGCCGAACCGCAAAGTTTTGAAAAAGGATATTTCTTTGGATTTTCTGACCCCGATGGTCATAAATTTAATGTTTTACATTGGCCGGACTGAGAAACTAAAAACTTCTTGTTGGCTCACCTGGAATGAGCGGTAAATTCACGTCAGTATGCCAATTAAACCCTGCTCTGCACATTTACACACATCTGTACAATAAATCAAAATAAAAGACATCTAACTATTTTGGTTGTAAGGATAAAATATTTGTATTATATTTATGACAAAAAAAACATTAAATTCACATCATTAAAATCAGCAGAATACTATCAATCTATTTCTAACATTTAACTTTTTACAAATTAAAAATGAAAAGAGAAAATTCAATTGATATAGTACGAGGAATTGTAATGATAATTATGGCATTAGACCACGTTCGCGATTTAATGCACGTTGACGCTATCACGCAAAATCCTACAGATTTAGCAACTACAACTCCTTTGTTGTTTTTTACGCGTTGGATTACACATTTGTGTGCTCCAATTTTTGTTTTCCTGGCAGGAACTTCCGTCTATCTTTCGCTGAAAAGCAAAAATAATGTACAAGAAGTAAAACAACATCTCATTAAAAGAGGTTTTTGGCTGATATTTCTCGAATTTACGGTTGTCAATTTTGGTTTATTTTTTGACATTGGTTTTCATACATTATTGTTTCAAGTCATAGCCACAATAGGTTTTGGGTTTATTATTTTAGGTTTACTTTTAAAAATACCCGCAAAAAAATTAGGAATTACGGGACTTATTATCATTTTTTGTCATAATCTTTTACCCCTTATCCCATTTAGCGAAGGATCGGTTTTTAAAGCCGTTTTAACTCCATTTTTTAGTCCAATTGCGGTTCCGCTTTTTGCCGGAAAAGTTTTTGTTATGGGTTATCCGCCAATTCCGTGGTTAGGAATTATGTTAACCGGATTTGGTTTTGGAAGGTATTTTGAAATGGCAAAAGAAGAAAGAAAAAAGTATTTATAAAATTCGGTTTTGGCGCCTTAGTATTATTTATTATGCTGCGATTTATCAATATTTATGGAGATCCTGCATTATGGACATCCCAAAAAGATGCGGTTTTTACATTTATTTCCTTTATGAATGTTACTAAATATCCGCCTTCTCTTCTATATTGTCTGGTTACTTTAGGTATTATGCTTTTACTTCTTGCCTTTGCTGATCAATTTAATAACGGAATTAAAAAAGTGACTGCTATTTACGGAAAAGTGCCTTTGTTTTATTTTATCATTCATTTTTATCTAATTCATACTATAACACTCTTCATGCTTTTTGCGCAAGGGTTTGATTGGTCACAACTCGAATTTGCAACCGGAACTTTTGGAAGACCCAAAAACATAGAAAGCGGATTACCGCTCTGGGGGATTTATTTAATTTGGATCACTATTGTAGTTATTCTTTATAAACCTTGTATTTGGTATGGAGACTATAAAGCGAAAAAATCAAACTGGTGGCTTCGATATATCTAGAGTTATTTCTTTTTTCTTTTTTTCATGTTGTATCAATCTCAATTTCTTATAAAAAATAAATTTCTAATCTAGCCCCGATAGAGCCGGTATCCTCGCAGTCCCGATGGCTATCGGGACGAAGAGATAAAGGCGAAAGCGGGACAGGTGGTTATTATGGAAACAAAAACTTCTGCTTCATAAATTTAAAATGATATTTCTCTTACAACTCAATTAATCTAAAACCGATATATTTACAGCTGAAAAAATCAATTGGTCTTAGGATGAAAAAAATTACTTTACTTTTTTCTGTTTTACTTATACTATTTTCTTCGTGTGGTGTAAAAACCACGCAATCAATGTTAAGCGACGGAAATTACGACGGAGCAATCGACCGCGCTGTCGAGGCTTTGAAAACAAAAAAAGATTCGAAAGGAAAACAGGATTATGTTTATTTGCTTGAAGAAGCGTTTGCGAAAGCAAAAGACAGGGATTTGCGTAATCTTGAAGTGATGATAAAAGAGGCTAATCCTGCAAATTCTGAGCGCATTTATAATACATATCTGCAATTGAATAATCGTCAGGAAAAAATAAGACCTTTATTGCCGCTGCCTTTATTGAAACAGGGCAAAAATGCCAGTTTTCCGTTTGATAATTATTCAGATCAGATTGTGAGCAGCAAAAATGCGCTTTCTAAATATTTATATGAAACTTCTTCGGTGCTTTTAAAATCAAAAAACAAAATGGATTTTAGACAGGCGTATGATAATTTATTCTATCTGGAAAGTATTAATCCGGGATATAAAAATGTACAAAAACTGATGGAAGACGCACAGTTTAAAGGGACTGATTTTGTGGATATTTATGCTAAAAATGAAACCAATATGGTGATTCCGAAACAACTTCAGGATGACTTATTGGATATTAAAACTTACGGATTAAACGATAAATGGACTGTTTACCATAACGTTAGACAAAAAAATATTGTTTACGATTACAGTTTAATTGTAAATTTTATACAAATTAATATTTCGCCTGAGCAAATTAAAGAAAAAGAATTCATCAAGGAAAAACAGATAAAAGATGGTGTAAAAACGCTTTTAGACAGCCGTGGAAGACCTGTAAAAGATAGTTTGGGCAAGGAAATAAAAGTAGACAACTACCGAATGCTTCGCGCTAATGTGTATGAGTTCAAGCAATTTAAATCTTGCCAGGTAACTGCTAAGGTTGATTTTGTCGATTTGAAAACAAATCAATTGGCACAGACTTTTCCTATTACAAGTGAATTTGTTTTTGAAAATATTTATTCGACTTACAAAGGAGATAAAAGTGCTTGCGAGGATAGTTATATTTCTTATTTTAACAAACGCGCAGTGCCTTTTCCGAACAACGAACAAATGGTTTACGATACTGGAGAAGATTTAAAAGCGAGGCTTAAAGATATTATTGTGAAAAATAAATTTAGGGGATAATTAATGATTACCAAGCATGGTGATAACAATTAAAACCAATACAATTAAAAAATAAATGCTAAAAAAATTATTACCCTTTGAAGAACTAGTTTACCGTTCTACATTTACTAAAGAAGAATTAGTTGCGCATCTTCAAAATGAAATTGAAGCCGAAAAATCTTTTGGTCTTGGTGCCAACAGATTTTCTTATTCTAAGCCATATATTGGTAAAGTTTATCAAAATCGATTTGAAATTAAAAAAGCAATAAACTACCGAAACTCATTTTTACCTGTGATCAAAGGTGAAATTACAGATGACATCAATGGTTCGAAAATAAATGTCAAAATGGGTTTGATTGATTTTGTCAAAGCCTTTATGATTCTTTGGTTAGGCGGAGTTTCTATTGCTTGTTTAGCGGTATTGTATAATATAATATTCGGAGAGGGTTTAAATTCTGAAACCGGAATATTTATGTTAATTCCGTTTTTTATGCTCATAATAGGAATTGTAATGGTTTCTTTGGGTTTTAAATTTGAAAGTAGAAAAAGCATTATTGACCTGGAAGAAATATTGAAGGCTAAAATAGTACAGTGATAAAAAACGTTAATAATGAAAACCTTAGAAGAAAATAAACTAGACAATCCCGTTTGGCATTCTTTATCAGAAACCCATAAAGGATTTGCGATTGATTACGGAAACACCAAATTTTATAATCCTGATTATTGTCCGTTTGGCGGTTTTATTGATTCTGAAAATATTGCTGGTGCAATCGATCATTATTCGACTTTAAACGATAACTTTTTTATAGTGGGTGAAAAACCTGAAATCTCTGATGCTGTAAAAATTAACAAAGAATTAGTTTGTCTTCAGATGATTGTTTACGAGAAAATTGAGCTTTCTATTGATACTGAAATTGTAAGGCTAACAGAAATTCATAATGAAGAATTATGTGCTTTGGTGAATTTGGTGCAGCCGGGATATTTTAAAAATAAAACACCTTTATTGGGAAATTATTTCGGAATTTTTAAAGAAAATCAATTAGTTGCCATTACGGGTGAACGCATGAAAATGAATGATTTCACCGAAGTCAGCGCGATCGTTACGCATCCGGATCATACCGGAAAAGGGTACGCAAAACAATTGATTACGCATGTTGTAAATGCTATTTTTGAAGAAAATAAAACTCCGTTTCTGCACGTTGTTGAAAGTAATATCGGAGCCATTAAACTTTATGAAAAACTGGGTTTTATAACGAGACGAAAAATGAGTTTGTGGAATATTACAAAGTAATTAAATTAAGTATTGACATTTT
The DNA here is from genome assembly GCF_979258275.1 of Flavobacterium sp. AC274. NCBI lineage: Bacteria > Pseudomonadati > Bacteroidota > Flavobacteriia > Flavobacteriales > Flavobacteriaceae > Flavobacterium > Flavobacterium sp. AC274. The sequence goes on from NZ_OZ409852.1 coordinate 4,684,313, forward strand.
AATCCTAACTTTGATTTCAAAATTTCAGTACCTATTCAAATAAAACAAATGAACAAAATCTTAATTTTCTTTTTCTTTATTTTCTCATTAACGATTTTTGGACAAAAAAATAAATCAACAGCAACAACAAAACCCTTTGTATTAGGTGTAATTGAAGAAATTGATTCTAAAGAATTAGGAGAAAAAAGAATTATAAACATTTATTTACCTGAAGGTTACAATCCTGCAGATGCTGTAAAATATCCTGTAATTTATTTATTGGACGGTTCGGCAAATGAAGACTTTATTCATATCGCCGGTTTGGTACAATTTAATAGTTTCGAATGGGTCAATAAGGTTCCAAAATCAATTGTTGTGGGAATTGCAACAGTAGATCGCAGAAGGGATTTTACTTTTCCAACTACAATTGAAAAAGACAAAGAAGCCTATCCGACATCTGGCCATTCGGATAAATTTATTTCTTTTATTGAAAAAGAATTACAGCCTGTTATCGAAAGGAAATACAAGACCAATAACTCGAAAACTATAATCGGGCAATCATTAGGCGGATTATTAGAAACTGAAATCTTATTTACAAAACCATCCCTTTTTAATAAATATATCATAATAAGTCCAAGTATATGGTGGGATAATGGCTGTATATTAAATGATGATCAGTTGCCTTTGCTGGCCCTTTTTAAACAGCCTATCGATATTTATATTGCAGTTGGTAATGAAGGAATTACACCAACTGAAATACCGAGAGTTATGGAAGATGATGCTAGTTTCTTAGCTGACAAAATCATGTGTGTTGAAAATAAAAATATAAACGTGCATTTTGAATATCTCCCTTTCGAAAACCATGGCACTATATTACATCAGGCTGTTTCTAATGCTTTTAGAGTTTTGTATCCAAAAGAAAATAAAGAATAAGCAAACTTGTAAAATCTTATAAATAGTGTAAAAAAATATTTTTTATATCTTTGCACAGATAAATCAACTACAACATTCTATGTGAAATAAAATTTCTTTCAGACAATTATAAAAGCAATCTGCTCAACAGTTTGCTCATTTGTTTATTCCCTAAAGAAAGAAATTATGCTTATTTTACAAAACATTTCATATTTACATACGAATAGAGATTTGCTATTCGACAAAATTACTTTTACTGCCAATAAGCAGGAAAAAATCGCTTTGATTGGCAACAATGGTGTTGGAAAATCAACTTTATTAAAAATTATTGCAGACGAATTACAGCCTTCTGAAGGTTTGCTCAAAGCCAATGCAAAATCCTATTATGTACCTCAGATTTTTGGGCAGTTTAATCATTTAACAATTGCCGAAGCTTTGCAAATTGATGATAAACTCAATGCTCTCAAAGAAATTCTTAACGGTAATGTAACCGAAGAAAATCTGGAAATCCTAAACGACGACTGGACTATTGAAGATCGCTGCAATGAAGCTTTGCAATATTGGCAATTACAGGATTTAGATTTATCTCAAAAATTGGAAACGCTGAGCGGCGGGCAAAAAACAAAGATTTTCCTCGCCGGAATTTCGATTCATCAGCCCGAACTTATTTTGCTGGATGAGCCAAGTAATCATCTGGATCTTGCAGCAAGAAAACTATTGTACGATTTCATACAAACTACTTTGAGTACTTTGCTGATTGTAAGCCACGACAGGAAATTATTGAATCTTTTAAACACGGTTTACGAATTAACCAAACACGGAATTTCGGTTTATGGCGGTAATTATGACTTTTATGCCGAACAGAAACAAATAGAAAACAATGCTCTAAATCAGGATATTCATAGTAAAGAAAAGGCTTTACGTAAAGCCAAAGAAAAGGAACGCGAAACACTTGAACGCCAGCAAAAACTGGATGCACGCGGAAAAAAGAAACAGGAAAAAGCCGGAGTTTCAAGAATAATGATGAATACTCTACGCAATAATGCCGAAAACAGTACCTCAAAAACAAAAAGCATGCATGCCGAAAAAATTGGCGGAATTTCTGGAGAATTACAAGAATTGCGTTCGGGTTTACCTGAAATTGATAAAATGAAATTTGGTTTTGATAATGCCAAACTTCATAAAGGAAAAATACTTTTTACCGCTACTGATATTAATTACAGCTACAATAATGAATTGCTTTGGAAAGAGAATTTAAACTTTCAAATTTTAAGTGGCGATCGTATTGCTTTGAAAGGAAAAAACGGTTCAGGAAAAACAACTTTGATTAAAATTATTACCGAAAAATTAACTCCTAAACAAGGCACTGTTTACAAAGCAGAATCGACAATAGTTTATATCGATCAGGATTATTCTTTGATTGATAACCAGCTTACAATTTATGAACAGGCAGAAAAATTCAATAATTCTGGTTTACAGGAACATGATATACGAATGCGATTGAATCGGTTTTTGTTTTCGCAAAATGATTTAGAAAAATTATGCAGTGCTTTGAGTGGTGGAGAAAAAATGCGTTTGATACTTTGCTGTTTAACCATAAGCAATCAGGCACCGGATATTATTATTTTGGATGAACCAACGAATAATTTAGATATTCAGAATATCGAAATTCTGACTCAGGCAATTAATGAATATCAGGGAACTTTAATCGTTGTTTCGCATGACGAATATTTTTTGGAACAAATTGATATTCAGAATACAATTGAACTTAATTAAAAATTGAGAATTAAAAATTAAAAGTTTCAGGAATCGTCATCTTATCTTTTTATATCGACTTTCCCATTGTATAAAGCTATGTTTCTATATGTAAAATTAATTGCGCTCAAAGTGGGTTAATTTTTTAAATTTGTTTAAAACAACTAACAATCAACCTAAAACTAATAATCATGACACAAAATAAAGAAACCGTAAACGAATATATGGCCGCTTTTAGAGTGAGCGATCATGAAAGAATTCTGGCTTGCCTTAGCGATGATATTGTTTGGGAAATGCCCGGAATTTATCAGCATGTTGGCAAAAAAGCTTTTGACAAGGAAATTGAAAATGAAAATTTTGTTGGAAGCCCCATTATTCACATTGTAAAACTGATTGAAGAAAACAATGTTGTAATTGCAGAAGGTTCTGTTCAGGGAAGCATGAAAAATGGAGGTCTTCTGGATGCTGTTTTTTGTGATGTTTTTGAAATGGAAAACGGCAAAATAAAAAAACTGACTTCGTATTTAATGTCGAAGAATGCTAGTTTGAAGTTTGAATAAAAGAGCTGAAGTATTAATCTCGCAAAGTCGCGAAGTCGCAAAGTTTTTGTACTACAGATTTAATTAAAAGAATTTTTCACGCAGATTCGGCAGATTTGGGCAGATTTAATTTTAAAAAAAATCTGCTTAAATCTTTTTAAATCTGCGTGAAAAAACTTTGCGGGACTTCTCCCGAAGCCTCGGGACGCTCAGTCTGACAAAACGGTCGAAAAAAAATCTAAAATCTAAAATCTAAAATTACCCCAGCCATCCATCACGGTCTAAACTTCTGTATTGAATCGCTTCTGCAATATGTCCCGGAATAATTTGTGGCGAAGCATCAAGATCTGCGATTGTTCTGGCAACTTTCAGGATTCTGTCATACGCTCTTGCGGATAGATTTAATCTTTCCATTGCTGTTTTTAATAATTGTTTTGATTGTTCGTCGAGAGCGCAAAATTCCCTGATTTGTTTGGTATTCATTTGCGCATTGTAATGAATGTTTGGAAACGCTTCAAAACGAAGTGATTGAAGTTCGCGAGCGGCTGTTACACGTTTTCTGATTTCGACACTGCTTTCTGCTTTTCTGTCGTCTGATAATTTTTCGAAAGGAACAGGCGTTACTTCAATATGAATATCGATTCGGTCTAATAACGGCCCTGAAATTTTGCTCATATAACGTTGCATTTCGTGTGGCGAAGAAGTATTTGGCATACTCGGATCATTAAAAAATCCACTCGGACTCGGGTTCATACTCGCCACCAACATAAACGACGACGGATAGGTTACGGTAAATTTTGCTCTCGAAATCGTGACTTCACGATCTTCCAACGGCTGACGCATTACTTCGAGAACATCTCGTTTAAACTCCGGTAATTCATCCAAAAACAAAACACCATTATGCGCCATCGAAATTTCGCCAGGCTGCGGATAACTCCCTCCTCCTACCAAAGCAACATTCGAAATAGTATGATGCGGACTACGAAATGGTCTTTGATTCATTAAACCTACTTCTTTTAACTTTCCGGCAACACTATGAATTTTAGTGGTTTCGAGTGCTTCACGCAACGTCATTGGCGGTAAAATACTGGGTAATCTTTTGGCCAGCATTGTTTTTCCGGCTCCGGGCGGACCAATCAAAATAATGTTATGACCTCCTGAAGCCGCAATTTCCATACAGCGTTTTATACTTTCTTGTCCGCGAACATCAGAAAAATCAAATTCAGGAAAATCTAATGTTTTATAAAATTCGGTTCTGGTATCTATTACGGTTGGTTCAAGCGTTCCTCTTCCTTCAAAAAAATCAATTACTTCTTGTAAGTTTTCGACTCCGTAAACATCTAATCCTGCTACTATTGCGGCTTCTTTTACATTTTGCTTTGGCAGAAAAAATCCTTTAAAACCTTCTTCTTTGGCTTTTATGGCAATGGGCAAAGCACCGGTTATAGATTGTAAACTTCCGTCTAATGAAAGTTCTCCCATAATAACATATTGCTCTACTTCGGGTGCTTTTATCTGATCTGAGCCTACTAAAATCCCAATTGCTAATGGCAAATCATACGCAGAACCTTCTTTTCGCAAATCGGCGGGCGCCATATTGATCGTTATTTTTTTCCCCGGAAGACTTAATCCGTTATTTTTAAGAGCAGCTGCAATTCTAAAACTGCTTTCTTTTATGGCGTTGTCTGGTAATCCAACTAAATGATAACCAATACCTTTATCCATATGAACTTCCACAGTAATGGTTGTGGCTTCTACTCCAAAAACGGCGCTTCCGTAAACTTTAATCAGCATAATATTTCTTTCATTAAATATTTTTAAAACTAATTAAAAATATTTAATTTATAGCTTTTTTACTACAAAATATAAAAACTAAAATTCTAATCCAACCTGATTTTTAATTCCTTCCACAATCTTACTCAAATCCAAACTATTTTGATGTGACCAAAGTTTACTTTCTATTTGATTGTTTCTAATGCAGTTATGACATTCTATAGCTTCATACGAATATCCTTTTCCTAAATTCGGAAAACTAAAAGCGGTTTCTTTTTCTTCTTTTATAATCGAATAACCATCTGCCATAAACCATGGCGCGTTGAGTTCGATTCTTCCTTTCGTTCCTGCAATTACGGCTTTCATATCAGATTCTGACACTATTGAAGTATGCAAAATGGCTTGTGCGTTTTCAAATTCTAAAATTATGGATGTCTGTAAATCGATTTCGTTTTCGTGAAAAATAGATTTTGCACATGTAGTTTTTGGAATTCCACACATTATATAAGAGAGAAATAAAGGATAGACGCCAACATCAAAAAGAGCTCCTCCTCCACTTTGTTTATCAAATAACCGGCTTCCCTGTGTTTCATTTCCAATAAAATTAAAATCGGCTTTAAGATATTTTACCTCTCCAATTTCTCCGTTTTTCACTTTTGCCAAAGCATCCTGAACCGACGGAATAAATCGTGTCCAGAAAGCTTCCATAAAAAATTTATTGTGTTTTTTTGAAGCTTCAATCATTCGAACAGCATCATTATATGAAAGTGCCATTGGCTTTTCGCATAAAACATGTTTACCGTTTTCTAATGCTTTAATAGATAATTCAGCATGAGAATTATGCGGAGTGGCAATATATATAATGTCTACATTTTTATCTGCAAAAAGAGCATCGTAAGAATTGTAGGCTCTAGGGCAGTTGTATTTTTGTGCAAACGCATTTGCATTGTCCTTATTTCGGGAAGCTACGGCAACTAATTCGGCATCTTCAAGCAATTGTAAATCTGTAGCAAACTGATTGGCAATGTTTCCTAAACCTATAATTCCCCATTTAATTTTCTGAATTTCCATTCTTAAGTTTTAATTATAAAAAATGTTAAAAAGATCAAATATACATCATCAACATAAAAAATAAGACGATTTTCGGCAATAATCCATGTGTTTCAATCATAAAAAATTAATAAAAAAACAGGAAAAGTATGTAAATTCTCAAATCAGACTAAAAAAATGTTGCCAAATTGTAAATTTTAAGTCCGTTTTAACAAATACATTCAAAACTGAGGGGTTAAAATGAAATATTAACAAAAATTAAACATTAGACTCTATTTTTTATAGGGGTGTTGATTGATTTTATATTTTTATCAAAAATTTAAAACTAAATAACTATGCGAAAAATTATTTTAAGCGTGATTCTTATCACGATTTTATTACTATCTATTTTTTCTATCTCATTTGTTACTGAATCAAAAACATTAGGCGCTCACGTTGTTGAATTAAAACTTGATACAGGTGATACTGCATGGATGGTTGTTGCAACTGCGTTTGTATTATTAATGACTCCAGGATTAGGATTTTTCTATGGAGGAATGGTAGGAAAGAAAAACGTAATCAGTACTATGCTTCAAAGTTTCATGGCAATGGTAATTGTTACTGTACTTTGGATAGTAATTGGATTCGGATTGTGTTTTGGACCATCAATTGGTGGTTTCATCGGAAATCCTTCATCAAATATATTTTTTCAGGGAGTAAGCGCGAATACCGCCTGGGAGTTGGCACCAACAATTCCGATGATTCTTTTTGCTTTATTTCAGGCAAAATTTGCTATTATCACTCCTGCATTAATAACTGGAGCTTTTGCAGAGCGTGTTCGTTTCTGGGCTTACTTATTGTTCATGGTTTTATTTATCATATTTATATACGCTCCATTATGTCACATGACTTGGCATCCTGACGGATTGTTTTTTGGATGGGGAGTTCTTGACTTCGCTGGTGGTACTGTAGTACACATGAGTGCTGGTTGGGCTGCTTTGGCCGGAGCAATCTTTTTAGGAAAACGTAAAGTTCAAAAAGTAAACCCTGCCAGAATTACTTATGTATTATTAGGTACAGGTTTATTATGGTTTGGATGGTTTGGATTTAATGCAGGTTCTGCTGTTGGAGCCGGAAGTCTTGCTGCTCAAGCTTTAGGAACTACTACAATTGCTGCTGCTTCTGCTGCTATGGCATGGGTTTTCCTTGATAAAATTTTAGGTCACAAATTATCTGCTATGGGAGCTTGTATTGGTGCTGTAGTTGGTTTAGTTGCCATCACGCCTGCTGCTGGTTTCGTAAGCATACCTCACGCTTTAGCAATTGGTATCATTGCCGCTGTAATTAGTAACCTTGTAGTAAGCAAATTCCCTAAAGGAAAAATTGACGATGCTCTTGACGTTTTCGCTTGTCACGGTGTTGGAGGAATGGTAGGAATGTTATTAACAGGTGTATTTGCGTCTAACACAGTAAATTCAGTTGTTGGTGACAATCAAGGTTTAATCTTTGGTGATGCTACATTATTCTTAACACAATTAAAAGCATTGGTACTTGTTTCTGTATTTGCTTTCGTAGGTTCATACATTTTATTCTTCGTTGTAAATAAAATTACTCCTCTAAGAGTTACTGAAGAAAAAGAAGAATTAGGATTAGACATTTCTCAACACGGAGAATACTTATAATAATCAATTTCCAAAACCAAAAAAACAAAACTAACCAAAAAAAAGCGCTCTTATTCAGAGCGCTTTTTTGATTATTGTAGATCGCAGATTTTAGATTAAAATAGAAGTCTTTCATCTATTCTCTTTCATCTATTCTCTTTATTCTCTTTATTCTATTCTCTTTCTTCTATTCTCTTTATTCTATTCTCTTTCTTCTATTCTCTTTATTCTTTATTTAAAATTAGAAATCCCTTGTTTCAACCAAACCAAATATTCTTCGGTACTCACATAACTAATTGTTGGTTTGGTATCGTTTAGATTTTTTCCTTCTAAGTCAGTTATAATGTATAAAGGCTGAGTATTCGTTTTATATTTTGAGATCATAAAATCGGTCCATTTGTCGCCAACAGTTATAATTTTATCTCCTGCGGCTGTTACAAATTGTTCTTCTTTTGGCAATTCGCGTTTATCATCAACATAAAGAGAAATCAGTACGACATCATTTTTTAAGATGGGCAAAATTCTTTCGTCAGACCAAACATTGTTTTCCATCTTTCTGCAATTTACACAGGCATATCCTGTAAAATCAAGCATGATCGGTTTATTGATTGATTTTGCAAAAGCTACACCATCTTCGTAATCATGAAAAACCATAATACCATGTGGCCCTAACTCTGCTCCTTCTGGTAATCCTTTTTCAGAAACAACACCGTTACCTGCTCCTCCAGAACCTCCAAATCCAAGCGGACTTTCACTATATGTCTGAGGCGGTGGAAAAGCGCTTATCAATTTTAAAGGTGCTCCCCAAAGTCCCGGAATTAAATAAATTGTAAAAGTCAAAACAATCAATCCGAAAGATAATCTTCCAACTGAAATATGATTCGACGGACTATCATGTGGCAATGTAATTTTTCCGAAAAGATAAAAAGCCAAAGTTCCAAAAATAGCAATCCAGATCGCTAAGAAAACTTCTCTTTCTAGTAAATGTAACTGAAGAACCAAATCTGCATTTGATAAAAATTTGAATGCTAAAGCCAATTCTAAAAATCCCAAAACTACTTTAACGGTATTCAGCCATCCGCCCGATTTTGGTAATGTATTTAACCAACCCGGGAACATCGCAAAAAGCATAAACGGTAAAGCCATTGCAGATGAAAATCCTAACATTCCAATAACTGGTGCGATTCCTCCATTTGAAGCTGCTTCAACCAATAACGTTCCCACAATTGGTCCTGTACATGAAAAGGAAACAATTGCAAGAGCCAAAGCCATAAACAATATTCCAACAATTCCGCCTCTGTCTGCTTGCTGATCTGCTTTGTTTGCCCATGAATTTGGCAACATAATTTCGAAAGCTCCCAAAAATGAAACCGCAAAAACAATCAATAAAACAAAGAATATCAGGTTAAACCAAACATCTGTAGACAAAGCATTTAAAGCATCTGCACCAAATACCTTAGTAACAATTAATCCTAATATTACATAAATAGCGATAATCGAAAATCCATAAATAATAGCATTTCTAATTCCTTTCGCCCTGCTTTTACTTTGTTTTGTAAAGAAACTTACTGTCATTGGAATCATTGGAAACACACAAGGCGTTAACAATGCCGCAAATCCTGAAATAAAAGCAATAAAAAAGATTGACCACAAACTTCTTGAAGATGCCGGTGCAGGAATTTCTTCATTAGCTTCCGCCAAAGCCTTATCAGTTTTAATAACTTGTTTTATTTCCGAAGCTGGTGCTTTTGATACAGTATCTACAACCAAAGCCGGAACTTTTGTTTCGTCTAATTTTGATTCTGTTATTGCAGGAACGGCATCCATTTTAAAAGTAGAAGGAACGCTGATTGAGAATTTTTTATTAGAATTGATACAAACTTCTTTACAAACCTGAAAGTCAAAATCAACATCAACTGTTTTTAAATTCGGGTTTATAATCTTAATTTCCTGTTCGATATGTGCTTTTCCTTCAAAGAAAGTTTCATTTACTCCAAAAACGTCATTAAAAGCCGTTCTGGTTTTTCCTTCTTTGGCTTTGCCTATTAATTCGTAGTTTCCTTTTTGATTTTTAAAGACAATCTCCAACGCAAGCGGGCCTCCTTCCGGAGTAAATTGCGAGTACATATGCCAGTCTTTTTCAATAGTACCATCAAAAATTAAAACGGCGTTATTGCCTTTTTTTCAATTTTAGAAGTCCATTTTACCGGTTCTAAAATTTGAGCATTACCTTTTGCAAAAGCAAAAATGAAAAATAACAAAAAAACAATGGTTTTATTCCAGACACTTTTTGATATTGAAGCTTGATAGGATTGAGTAAAGTTCATTATTGTAATTCTATTTTAAGTATTTTATTAGTGGTATTTTCTATTTTAAAACGTTCGTCCTGCCTAATCCCTACAACCCAAACAATTTGATTATCAGAAGATAAAATCCAGGTTTTTTCTTTTTCAATAAGCGACAATTTCTCATCTTTAAAAAGTTTGCTCACTTTTTTAGATTGGCCATTCATACCAAAAGGATGAAAAACATCTCCCTCATTCCATTTACGTAAAACCAAAGGAAACTGGATTTTTTCGGCGTCCACAAAGATAGACTTATTTGAATCTATTGTAATGTCATCTACCCGACAAAGCTTCAATTTTAAGGGAAAATTAACGTCTTCTTCATTTTCATTGATTTGATATTCTTCTGTTTCGTCTTCTTCAGAAATCGGACTCAAAATCAAGGTATTTCTATTTTTTAATAATCGAAATTCTGCAGCAAAAACCTGTTTACCAGACTGACCATCAACCAAATCATAAATATCATTCCAAGCCACAAAACCAAATTCGTTCAACCATTGGTACAAATAAGACTTGTAATTGGGTAATTTTTTAAGCTGATTTAAATCAAAATGAATATCATCGCCTGCTTCTTTTGCCACTTGCTGATAAATCATAATCGATGCATCTTCAACCATTTCTTTTGATTCCTGCAAATACGATTGTGACTTTTGAAACGCATTCAAAAAGTTGGGATTGATTTCTTTCAAAATCGGAACCAAATCATGACGGATTTTATTTCGAAGGTATTTATTTGATGCATTACTGCTGTCTTCGCGCCATTCTATATTATTTTCTTCGGCATATTTCAGGATTTCTTCTCTCGAAAAAGGCAAAAGCGGACGTATAATTTTATCATTCTGCTCCGGAATTCCGGTTAAACCGTCTAATCCTGTTCCTCGCGTTAAATTGATAATAAAAGTTTCCAGATTATCATCGGCATGATGAGCGGTAAAAATATAGTCGAAGTTTTCGGTTTCCAAAAGTTCATAAAACCAGCTATAACGCAATTCACGTGCTGCAACTTGTGTAGAAAGTTTATAATCCTTTGCAAAAGCCTCAGTGTCAAACTGGGTTGTAAAAATTGGAATATTATTTTGATCGCAATAGTTTTGAATGAAGTCCTGATCTCCAAAACTCTCTAATCCCCGAAGTTGAAAATTACAATGTAAAACAGCAATTTCGTAAGGCAATTGCTGAAATAAATACAGCAAAACCATACTGTCTAATCCTCCACTGACGGCTAGAAATATTTTTTTCCTTCCAAAAATGGAAATCTTGAAACGATATAATTTTGAAAATTTGAAAACATTTGATAAATGTAAAAAATTAAATTCGATCTATTTTTAAATGAATTGTTAAGCGTGTGTTTTTTTGCCACGAATTGCACGAATTAGCACTAATTTTTTCACGCAGATTAAGCAGATTTTTTTGCCACAGATTAGAAGATTTCAAAAGATTTTTTTTAATCATTTTAATCCTTTAATCTGTGGCTAATATTTTTTTGTCAAATAAAAAATTCGTGAATTCGTGGCTAATATTTCATCTCAAAACTTCATGCATTGCCTTAGCCTTCAATAAACATTCTTCGTATTCTTTTTCAGGATCAGATTGCGATGTAATGGCACTTCCTACTGAAAATGAAACGTATTGATTTTCCTGATTATACAAAATGCTTCTAATAACCACATTAAAATCAAAATCACCATCCGGAGTAAAATACCCAACGGCTCCGCTATACAAACCACGTTTGGTTTCTTCCAGGTTTTCGATAATTTTCATTACCGAAATTTTTGGTGCGCCCGTCATGCTTCCCATTGGAAAAGTGGTTTTTAAAACATCAATTGAAGAATATTGCGGATCTAATTTTGAAGTTATGGTCGAAATCATTTGATGAACTTGCAAAAACGAATAAATCTTGCAAAGCTCCACAACTTCAACCGAACCTTTTTGCGCTGTATGCGATAAATCATTGCGAACCAAATCGGTAATCATAATATTTTCTGCACGTTCTTTTGCATCTGATTCCAGAAATTGTTTTGATTTTTCATCTTCAATAGGATCAATAAATCGTTTTGAAGTTCCTTTAATAGGTTGAGAAATTAACTTATCTCCTACTTTTTTCAAATATCGCTCAGGAGATGCTGAAAGTAAATATTGTTTGTTATTTTTAAAGAAAACAGAAAATGGTGCTTGCGAGATTTCATTCAGTTTCTGAAATTTTTCAAGCGGATTTATAATCGCATTTTCGGCAAAAAATTCCATACAAAAATTGGCTTCATACATATCCCCTGCGTGAATATGGTTCAACATTTTTGTTACTTTTTCGATATAAAATTCTTTGTTGATTCTTTGTTCGATCTCTAAAGATTCCTGACTTTTATATTCTAATTTTTCACTTTTAACTATTTCCTCAAAATCTTCTTCAACTTCATCATCACAAAGCAATAAATACTGGATTTCAAGCTGATTTTCTTTCAGAATAAATATTTTTTTAGCCTGAAAGAAAAACAAATCCGGAAAATCCAATCCGTCAAAATTTGCTGATTTTAAATCTTCGACATCATTCTTTAAATCGTATGTTAAGTATCCAAAAAGCCAGTCTTTTGTGGTTTGCTGATATTGTTTCAGGTCTTCAAAAGCATTATGAAAATCTGTTTTTAAAGACGTAAAAGCATCTACCGCCAACATACAATTAAAACTCGAATATTCTTGCGGATACGAATTGCTATCCAAAAAAACGACTTCGCGAAATTGCTGTGACCATACCAAAAGTTGCTGCTTAAACTGCTCTGGATGGGGAATATGTTTATGAATGGAAACTCTCAAAAAGGTATAAATTTTAGACTTCAAAATTACGACAAAAAAATCCTTCGATAAAAGAATACTCAAAAATTATTGGCACACTTTTTAGTATATCGAATTAGCGCGCATTAACAAAATTATTTTTTTTAACAAAAAATCATCATTAATGATATTCAAAACTTTATTCATTAATCAACTTTAAAAAATTTTATGAAAACAATTGCACAATTAGGCTTAACAGCCTTAGTAATCATCGCATTACTATTTTCTTGTAAAAAAGCAGACCACAGTTTAGGAGAGGCGACTGCAGATTACACAACTACAGACAGCACGGCTGTTTCATCATCAGCAGCGGTCGAAAAGAAAGACAGCAAACAGAAATTTATTCGAACGGCTGATATTAAATTCAAGGTTAAAAATGTTGTCAAATCTACTTATGCAATTGAAAACGCTGTTGCTAAATTTGGAGGTTTTGTTACTTACACTAATTTACAAAGCAACATTCATGATCAGATTAAAACAAAAATCAGTCAGGACAGCACACTCGAAACCACTAAATATTCTGTAGAAAATAATATTACGATCCGCGTACCCAATACGCAACTTGATACGGTTATAAAAAGTATTGCCAGACAAATTGATTTTCTGGATTTCAGAATCATTAAAGCCGATGATGTTTCACTTAAATTATTAGCCAATCAGCTTTCGCAAAAAAGAAGTGTCTTAAACGAAAAAAGGGTTGAAAAAGCGATTGATGAAAAAGGCAGGAAAATAAATGATATTATGGATGCGGAAAATACTTTGGCTAACCAAAAAGAAGCCAATGATAACCGAACAATTGATAATTTATCATTACAGGATCAGGTTAATTTTAGCACGGTTACTTTACAGCTTTATCAAAACGAAACTATCAAACAGGAAATTTCTGCAAGTGAAAAAGACAGTAATGCCTACAAACCTAATTTAGGTATTCAGAGTATTGATGCTCTTAAAAATGGCTGGTATATCCTGGAAGCGATTTTTGTCTTCTTCTTAAATCTTTGGCCGTTTATATTAATCTGTTTGGGAGGTTTTTTTCTTTATAGAAAATATATCATAAAACAATAAAACTGTTAATTAAACGACAATTTAATAAGAAAAAATTCATTATATTTGATATAGGATTAAATTAATCCCAAAATAGGATTGTATTGATTATAAAATTCTCAATAAAACTGGCCGAAAAACAGATTTTTATTTATTAGGGAATTTTAATTTGTAATGTTTATCAGCAAAATAAATTATATTTTTTAACCTATCTTAAATCCTAGTATTATGAAAATTGCAACCATTATTATCCGCGTCCTGATTGGTCTTTTATTGCTTTTTGCTTCAATCAGTTATTTTTTCCATTTAATGCCAGAACCAGAAACTACAGGAAATTTTAAAGCCTTCAATGTTGGTTTAATGGCTTCAACTTATCTAATGCCTTTGGCTAAATCAATTGAATTGCTTTGCGGAATTGCATTTGTAACCGGACGTTATGTAACATTAGCAAATATTTTGATCTTACCAATAACGGTAAACATTTTGTTTATCAATTATTTTCTGGCTCCCGAAGGTTTGCCAATTGCAGCACTATTGTTCCTTGCTAATTTATTTTTAATCTACAGATACTGGGATAATTACAGAAGTGTTTTTAAAGCATAATTTAATTTTACTCAAACATAAAAAAACCCGGCACTTACAATGTCGGGTTTTGTTTTTAATTCCTATCCTGTTTTATGGATCAATTCTAAAACTTATGAGGATCGAAAAAAATGAATCAAAGGCGTTTTTACCGCAGAGATCGCTAAGTTTTTTTTACTCTTAGCTTTTATAAAAAGACATCCCGAAGCCTCGGGACGCAAAGCTTTGTATTGATTTAGCTTTGCGAACTTTTTGATTTTCAAAGATATTCTTAGATTAAAATCTTTGTGTTCTTTGCGGTAAAAATAATTTAGCGTTGACCCTGTTTTACCCAAACCAATTCAGAAATGTCGTAACCAATTTCCTGAGCTTTTCTAAGGTAATCTAATTTGATGTTTTCCGGTATTGAAGTTTCTCTCGAAAGTATCCACATATATTTTAGGCTTTCGCCTGTAACAAGTGCATATTTATAATCCGGATCTATCGCAACTACATTATAACCAGAATAAAAAGGACCAAAAAATGAGACCTTAAGCATACCAACGTTGTCCTTTTTGACGAACTTGGCTTTCCCGATGCTTTCTTCCCATTTGTCTTTTTTGACATTATAGCCCTTATTATCAACTTTTATAGTGCCATCTTCGTTTAGCGAATATTCGGCAGTTACGTTGTTTAAATTTTTCTCCCATTTATAATCTAATCTGGCAATTTCATACCATTTTCCCAAATACTTTGCTTTATCAAAATTGGTGACAGCAACAGCTTTTTTGGAATTTTAGATTTGCAGGAATAAATTAAAAGTGCAATTCCTGCTCCTATTAAAACCGGAGTTATATATCTATTTTTCATGATGTTGTCTTTTTTATAATTATAAAGATAACATCAGAATTACACATCTAATTTACAAAATTTTTCTTCAGGTTTATATTTTTTTAGGTATTAAAATTTGATATAAAATGAAAAACCCGACAGAAATTAATTCTGACGGGTTTAAAATATGATTTACGTAAGAAATTATACGTGTATTGCTCTATTTTCTGTTGCTGCCAATGCTGCTTCTTTTACCGCTTCCGCGAAAGTTGGATGCGCGTGGCTCATTCTTGAAATATCTTCTGCAGAAGCTTTAAATTCCATTGCAGTAACTGCCTCAGCAATTAAATCTGCTGTACGTGCTCCAATCATGTGAACTCCTAAAACTTCATCTGTTTTCTCGTCAGCAAGAATTTTTACAAATCCGTCTAAGTCAGCACTTGCTCTTGCACGTCCTAACGCTTTGAAAGGGAAACTTCCAGATTTATATGCAATTCCTTCTGCTTTTAATTGCTCTTCTGTTTTTCCAACTGCTGCAACTTCCGGCCATGTATAAACTACACCAGGAATTAAGTTATAATCGATATGTGGTTTTTGACCTGCTAAGATTTCAGCAACCATAGTTCCTTCTTCCTCTGCTTTGTGTGCTAACATAGCACCGCGAACAACGTCACCAATTGCATAGATATTAGGAACATTTGTTTGTAAATGGTCGTTTACTTCAACTTGTCCTCTGTCTGAGATTTTAACTCCTGCTTTGTCAGCGTTCAATCCGTCTGTATATGGACGACGACCAACAGAAACTAATGAATAATCTCCTTCAAGAGTAATTGTTTCTCCTTTTGCATTTTCAGCCTGAACAACCACAGCATCGCCATTTCTTTCTACTGATTTTACTTTGTGAGAAACGTAGAATTTCATTCCTTGTTTTTTCAATACTTTAGTCAATTCTTTAGACAATGAACTGTCCATTCCCGGAATAATTCTGTCCATGAATTCTACTACTGAAACCTGAGCACCAAGACGTAAGTAAACTTGTCCAAGCTCGATTCCTATAACTCCACCACCAATAATTACTAAGTGTTTTGGAACTTCTTTTAATTCCAATGCTTCTGTAGAAGTGATGATTCTTTCTTTATCAATTTTGATAAAAGGCAAAGAAGATGGTTTTGAACCTGTAGCAATTACAGTATATTTTGCTTCGATAGTTTCAGATGTTCCGTCAGCTTTTGCAACTGCAATGTGCGTTGCATCTACAAAAGAACCTAAACCAGTAAAAACAGTAATTTTATTTTTGTCCATTAAGTAGTTGATTCCACCAACGGTTTGATCTACAACTGCTTGTTTGCGGGCAATCATTTTCTCTAAATTGATTTTTACATCTCCCGAAACCTCGATTCCGTGATCTGCAAAATGAGCAATTTCTGCATAATGATGAGAAGAAGATAATAATGCTTTTGAAGGGATACAACCTACGTTAAGGCAGGTTCCGCCAAGAGAGTTATACTTTTCTACAATTGCTGTTTTGAAACCTAATTGTGCGCAACGAATTGCTGATACATATCCGCCCGGTCCTGAACCTATAATGACTACGTCAAATGAACTCATAGTTTGTTAATTTTATTTTTAGCGATACAAAATTAAGGAATAAAGTTTTGTTTAAAGTTTAAATCTCAATGTTTTTTGTGTGAAATTTTGGGGTGGAGGTTTTAGCCACGAAGGCACTAAGACGCAAAGTTTTTTAATTTTAATTTAATAGTAAAGTTCGCTAAGAGTTTTGGAAGGATCGCTAAGTTTTTCTTTTTTAATCTCGCAAAGTCGCAGAGTCGCAAAGTTTTTGCGATAACTGAATTGAATAGCATCCAGCTTTAGCTGGATGTAAAAAACAGGTAAGAATAAAAGGCTTTAGCCAAACTTTATCATTTGGCTAAAGCCTTTTCCTTCTCAAACCTAAAATCTCCAGCTAAAGCTGGAGGCAATTCAAAATAAAAAACCTAAAAACCATATCAACTAAAAATCTTAGTGAATTAAAAAAAATTTGTCACTTTGTACCTCTGAGCCTTTGTTCCTAAACTCAGAACCTTAGTCCCTTCCTTAAAAATCACCGTCGAATTCTTCACTTCGCTAATCATAAACATACTTTGTGTGCTACCTATATGTTGAAGCGAGGTTAGTTTTGTTACGAGAAATTCCCTGTACGCTTCCATATCTTTTACCAATACTTTTAGAATGTAATCGTAATCGCCGCTTACGTGATGGCATTCTAAAACTTCGTTGAGTTTGATGACTTCGCTTTCGAATTTGGTTAGGAATTCTTTGGTGTGCTGAATGAGTTTTAGATGACAGAAAACTACAAATCCTTTATCTATTTTGGTTTTATCTACCAATGCGACGTAGTTTTTTATGATGCCTTCGCGCTCTAGTTTTTTGATTCTTTCGTAAACTGCTGTTACTGAAAGATTCAATTTTAATGATAATTCTTTAGTCGTTTTTTTACTATCTGTTTGTAATAAAACGAGGAGCTTTTTATCGGTGGCGTCTAAAGTCATATTTATAGTTTATGGTTTGTTCAGATGAAAGAAAATCTATTGATTTGGAAATATTTAAACAAATTTAGATTAATAATCTTTATTAATTAATTTAAATAGTTTTAAAATCTAATTATTAAACACATGATTGATTAATTTTCTATTAAGACGTTATTTTGGATAGAATTTCTATTGATAACGAGTGTCCTAGCCCTGATAGAAGTGGAAAGCCCGGAGTAAAAAGGCAAAAGTTTCTTGGGCTAAAAAAGCGACCGGAGGAAGCTCTTTTTAGACCATTAGAAACTTTGCCTTTTTTATGAGGACTTGAAACGGAAAGCTGGAATAGCTTCAATTAAAATTCCAAATTCCAATGGCAATTGCAATATCAAAAATCAATTGCAATATCAAAAATCAATTGCAATAACAAACTATAAACAACAAACTATAAATAAAAAAACTAAAACATATGAAAGACTTTAATCCAGCAGATAAAATTCAGGATTTGCAATACTTTGGGGAATTTGGGGGAGTGAATCCGTCAATTTCTGATTCTTCTACTTATACATTTTTATCGGCAAAAACGATGTTCGATACTTTTGAGGGAAATATGGAGGGCTGCTATTTGTATTCGCGCCATTCTTCGCCAAGTAATTTGTATTTGGATCAGGCTTTGGCGGCGATGGAAGGTACAGAAACGGCAAATGTTTCGGCTTCGGGAATGGGAGCGATTACACCTACGCTATTACAGCTTTGCGGCGCGGGTGACCACATTGTTTCAAGCCGAACGATTTACGGCGGAACCTATGCTTTTTTGAAGAATTTTACTCCGAGATTCGGAATTGAAACAAGCTTTGTTGATATTACAAAACTGGATATTGTTGAAGCCGCAATTACACCAAAAACGAAGGTTTTGTATTGCGAAACGGTAAGTAATCCGCTATTGGAAGTTGCTGATATTGCAGGTTTGGCTAAAATTGCAAAAAAGCATAATTTGAAATTGGTGGTTGACAATACGTTTTCGCCTTTGTCTGTTTCGCCTGCAAAATTGGGTGCCGATATCGTGATTCATAGTTTGACGAAATACATAAATGGAAGCAGCGATACGGTTGGCGGTGTGACTTGTGCTTCTAAAGAATTTATCAATTCTCTGAAAAATGTAAACTCCGGTGCAAGTATGCTTTTGGGACCTACGATGGATAGTTTGCGATCGGCTTCGGTAATGAAAAATCTTCGAACACTGCATATTCGAATTAAACAACACAGTCATAACGCGCATTTTCTGGCGGATCAATTTGAAGCTGACGGTTTAAAAACAGTTTATCCGGGATTGAAAAGTCACCCGAGCCATGAATTGTACAAAACGATGATTAATCCGGAATATGGTTTTGGGGGAATGATGACGATTGATGTTGGAACTTTAGAAAAAGCCAATGAATTAATGGAATTAATGCAGGCAAGAAACTTGGGTTATTTGGCGGTAAGTTTAGGGTTTTATAAAACACTTTTCAGCGCGCCGGGAACCTCAACTTCGAGTGAAATTCCGCTGGAAGAACAACACGAAATGGGATTGACGGATGGCTTGATTCGTTTTTCGATTGGTTTGGATAATGATATTCAGCGTACTTATGAGATGATGAAGGAATGTATGGTGGAATTAGGAATTTTGAAACACGAATTTCACTAATTTTCACTAATTATTGCGCCGAGAGTTTTCGCAGAGAATCGCTAAGATATTTCACGCAGATTTAAAAGGATCTAAGTAGATCTGCGCAGATTTATTTATTGCAATTCGCTAAAAAAAATCTATTTTAATCTATTTTAATCTGCTTAAATCTGCAAAATCTGCGTGAAATAAAATCTTATTAATCGTTTTAATCTGTAGCAAAATAAAAAAGCCGTTCTGAAATCGATCAGAACGGCTTTTGCTTTAATTTTGTTCAAAATGTCTAAAAGATTGCCAATATTTATCTTTGTAAATCTCATAGCTTATTTCAAAAGTCTGGCTGTATTTTTTGATTAATGCGTCTACAACTTTTGGTGGTTTTCTAAATTCTTTACAAGCAAAAAAGATTTCTCTTTTATTGTTTGCTGTTTCTCTTCCAATATTTAGATATCCATCAGAATCTGGCAGGCTAAACATTATTTCTTCTTCAATTTCATCTAATAACTTATACGTCACATCATCAGGCAAACCTGTTTCGTCTGTTTTTTCAAATGGAATTGCAACAATAAAAATCCAGGGATGAGATGCTTTTTTATCCCACTCTAAAACCGTTGTATTGATTATTGCTAAAATAACTCCACGCTCTTGGCTTTTTCCTTCAAAAGTTGCGTAACCATCATTTTCCGTATTATGTCTTGTCCCTTCATATTTTTCGACAAACTCCTTTTCTCTCCAAACTAGATAATCTTTTAATTTTTCGATTGGTATTAATTCTTGAGAAATATCATTTGTGCCTACCACTTTCATATTATCTATTAGAGTAACAGAGTGCAATTCTCCTAAGTAATTATCCAAAAAAATATAAACACCATTTGTTACAGCTGCTTTTTTATCTTCTTCAAAATGATCGTAAACAATTGTCAAATCAATTTCGTCCGGATAGTCGTTATGAATATTAGGATAAAATTTTAAATTGCTTTTATCAAAATTAAAATTTTCATAAGTTATGCCAACATCATTAATATCTGATGCAGATTTAAGAGCCGTAAACTTCCAGCCTTCAATTTTTGGGGCCGCATCGACTAACTCTTCTACCACATAAATATTTTTAATCGCTCCGTCTGGCGTTAGGATCAACTCTGCGGTTTGATTATTAAACATTCCGGTCAAAAAATAAAAACCATCATGAATTTCACCTAATTTTGGTGCGATTTTATCTAAAAACCCTTTATGTATATTGTTTCCATCCTGAACAATTTTGAAAAACTCTTTTTCATGTTTTAAAAACCAATTCCAAAAATCACTATACGATTCTATTGGAGCATCTTTTTTGCCCCATACATTTTTCAGGAAACTCATATCTGTTTAAAAAATTAAATTAAAATTTACAAGCTGCAAACTTAAGAAAAAGCCTATAGGAAATAAGAATATATTTTTATAAAAAACAAAATAAAAAAGCCATTCTGATCAATCTCAGAACGGCTTTTCATTTATAATTATAAATCAAACTTATAACTTCTCTACGAAGTTTAGTTTACTGTTTTTTCTACTATAAGTAAAGTAAATAAATAACCCGATTAGTAACCAAACTGTGAAGTAAATCCAGTTCCAGACACTTAATTCGGCCATCATGTAAAGGCAGCAGATTAATCCTAAAAGCGGAATTAAAGACAAGTTTTTTCTGAATGCCCAAACGGCTAATCCAACTAAAACGAAAAGGAAAATCCACATTGGGATTTTGTGTTTGAATAAGCTGAAACCTGATTCGTATTTTAGAGAATCGCTAATTGGCAAACCTTTTACAACTTCTGCATATTTTGCTTCGTCGTCTTGGTATTGACTTAATAAATGCTCTAAATCTGAGGTTTCTGCAGTTTTATTTTTAACGTCGATACTTTCTAAATAATTGAAAACTTTTGCAGATTCTTCTTTATCTAATGAAGTAATTATTGTTGTTGCGTCGTTAGTTTGTACTTCATTATTAATGAAAGCCATTGTCGCTTTATTGTTGAAAGCAAATGCATAGTACAATCCCGCAATCATTAAAACGGGCATAATAAATTTTGAATTTACATATGGCGTTTTGAATTTTCCTCTCGGAATTTCAGGTTTATTTTGTAAAACCAAAACTCCGGCGCAAACTAATACAAAGGCAAATAAGGTCCCGATACTGCATAAATCCGTAACCATTGTCAGATTCAGAAACAAAGCTGGAATCGCCACCACAAAACCGGTTACAATTGTCGCAAAAGATGGTGTTTTGAATTTTGGGTGCACTGTAGAAAATTTCTTTGGCAATAAACCATCACGACTCATACTCATCCAGATACGCGGCTGTCCCATTTGAAAAACCAATAAAACGCTCGCCATGGCAATTACAGCACTTACTGCAATAATTCCAGACATCCATTTTAGGTCTAACTTGTCGAATACAAACGCTAGAGGATCTCCAACATTTAATTCATTATAACGCACCATTCCGGTTAAAACCAAAGCAATGGCTATATATAATATTGTACAAATGATAATTGCCCACATCATTCCGCGTGGTAAATCACGTTGTGGATTTTTACATTCTTCTGCTGTTGTAGAAATAGCATCGAAACCAATATACGCAAAGAAAACGGCTGAAACTCCTTTTAAAACTCCACTTACACCATTTGGCGCAAACGGATCCCAATTGGCTGTATCTACATAAAATACCCCAACTGCAATAACTAAAAGAACAATGCAAAGTTTTACAACAACCATGACATTACTCGCATTACGAGATTCCTTCATTCCACGGTAAACCAAGGCTGTAATTAAAATAATGATAAACAAAGCCGGTAAATCAGCCACAAAATGAAAAGATCCAATTGTTGGCGCTGTTGTCCAGGCTGTATGTGCGGCTTGCAAAGAAGCACTTAAATTTTCGAAAGATTTTCCGCCCTGCATTAAAGCTGTGGCATCTTTAAATCCGTTTGAAGCGGTTAGATAATCCATCTGAATCCATTGCGGAAGATGAATTCCACCACTCTGGAGCAGTCCCGTAAAATAATCACTCCACGATATGGCGACAGTTATGTTTCCTACGGCATATTCCATGATTAATGCCCAACCAATAATCCAGGCGATAATTTCTCCAAAAGCGACATACGAATATGTATAAGCACTTCCGGAAACGGGAACCATTGAGGCAAATTCGGCGTAAGCAAAAGCGGCAAAACTACAGGCAAGAGCTGTAAATAAAAACAAGAAAATAACGGCTGGCCCACCATCTGCACTGGCTTTTCCGATCGTACTAAAAATTCCTGCACCAACGATTGCTGCAATTCCAAATGCAGTTAAATCTCTGGTCGTCAAATGCTTTCCTAACGCATTATGACCGTCTGCTTCGTTTTTTGCAACTTGTTTCAGAATATCTTGTACCGTCTTTTTTCGGAATAAACCTGATAATGCCATATTGTATTTTCTAGTTTAAAATTAATTTCTTTCGGACTTTATGCTTTTATTTTGCAAATAATGCAAAAATTATCCTGATTTCAAATATATAAAACGATTTTGTTTTATTGGGAATTATTTTTTGCTGCTAAGGCACTAAGACACGAAGTTTTTTTGCCACGAATTTCTCGAATTTTCCCGAATTATTTTTTGCCCACTGATTTAACAGATGGAACGGATTCACACAGATTCTTTTAATCCTGAAATAATGATTAAATTTTTCACGCAGATTTAAAATGATTTAAGCAGATTTTATTTATTGCTAAATCTAAAATAAATCTGCTAAAATCTGCCAAATCTGCGTGAAACAAAAAATCCGCGCTTATCTGCGTTTTCACGAAGTGAATCAGCGTCATCCGCGTGCCATCTCTCAACGCAAACAGCTTCTCAAAATACTTACCGGATGCTGTGCTTCACGTTTTGTTCCGTCAAAAATTTGATG
The DNA here is from genome assembly GCF_979258275.1 of Flavobacterium sp. AC274. Taxonomy (NCBI): domain Bacteria; kingdom Pseudomonadati; phylum Bacteroidota; class Flavobacteriia; order Flavobacteriales; family Flavobacteriaceae; genus Flavobacterium; species Flavobacterium sp. AC274. The sequence goes on from NZ_OZ409852.1 coordinate 4,707,684, forward strand.
GCGGCAGCTGGTTCCTGCTGCGGCGATTTTAACATTTTCGGCGGTAGCACGCACTTTTGGGAATAGCGTATCTTCTCCCATTTGCATACTTACCTGATAATGTTCTTTTTCGTAGCCGAAAGATCCCGCCATTCCGCAACAGCCTGAATTGTAAATCGTAACTGTATTATTTTTCGGCAAATTCAGCATCGCGAAAGTTGCTTCAACCGAACTCAAGGATTTTTGATGACAATGTCCGTGAATCTTGATTTCTTTCTTTTCTTCAGAAAATAAATCGGGCGTAATTTTACCATCGATAATTTCTTTTTTAAAGAATTCTTCGATCGTAAAAGCATTTCGGGATAACTTCTCTGCTTCTTCCTTATCATCTGCCAAGCGAAGATATTCATCACGGAAAGTTAAAATGGCCGAAGGTTCAAGACCAACCAAAGGTGCATTGCCTAAAACCAAATCTTTAAAAATATTGACATTGTGATTTGCTATTTTTTTTGCTTCCTCTAAAAAACCTTTAGATAAATATGCCCTTCCACTTTCTTCATGGTCGATAACCAGAACCTGATATCCTAATTTAGTTAATAATTCGAAGGCATCGATTCCTATATTTACATCATAATAATTGGTAAATTCATCTACAAATAAATACAATCTTCCGTTTGGAAAATCCGTAACTGTAGGTTTATGATTTTCATGCCATTTTCTGAACGTTCTTTTTGCCAAAAGCGGAACTTGTCTTTCCGTAGCAATTCCCATACTTTTTTTAACCAGCGACTGATTCGAAATAAAATTGGTTATCGAAGGAAACAAACTTCCCATTTTATTCAATTTTGCATTGTGTGCAAAAATCTTATTTCGGGTCGAGAAACCGTTTGCTTTTTGGTATTGATATAAAAACTCTGCTTTTAAGGTTGCAACGTCTACATTACTCGGACATTCGCTGGCGCAGGCTTTACAACTCACACACAACTCAAAAACTTCATATAATTCCTTCTGGTCAAATTTATTTTCTTTCTCAGAATACGTCAAATATTCACGCAATGCATTGGCTCTCGCACGCGTGGTTTCTTTTTCATTTTTGGTCGCACGATAACTCGGACACATCGCTCCTCCTGCCGATGGTAATTTTCGGCAATCACCAGAACCATTGCATTTTTCGGCAGCACGTAAAATTCCTAAACTGTCTGAGAAATCCTGAAACGTTTTAATATCCGGTTCTACCCTGCCCGAAACCACACGATGGTTTTCGTCCATCTTTAAAGCGTTCACAATCTTTCCGATATTCAAAACCGAATTAGGGTCAAATGCTAATTTGATTCTTTTCAGCAGTTCATAATTCGTTTCGCCAATCATAAACGGAATAAACTCTCCGCGCACAATTCCGTCACCGTGTTCACCGCTTAGCGAACCTCTGTATTTTTTAACCAAAATCGCTACATCGGTTGCGATGGTTCTAAAAAGTTTTAAGTCAGATGTTTTCTTTAAATTCAAAACCGGACGCAAATGCAGTTCTCCCGCACCTGCATGTGCATAATAAATCGCACCTTGTCCGTGACGTAACATCATGGCTGAAAACTCGGCAATATAAGCTGGCAAATCGCTTAACTCTACCGCAGTATCTTCAATAGAATCGGCTGCTTTGTCGTCTCCAACAATACTTCCTAAAAGTCCGAGACCGGCTTTTCTAAGTTCGTTTACTTTTTCAATATCTGCCCCGTAAATTTTTACGAGCGCGTAACCAAAATTATTTTTTTCTAAATCGGTAACTAAAGCATTCGCCTGATTTTCAGCATCTTCAGCATCGTGCGAAGCTACTTCAAACATCATAATCGCTTTGGGTTCGCCTTGCAAAAAGAAACGGTTTTTGATGTGTTCGCGATTCGTTTTGGTACAATCCAAAATCGTATCGTCGATCATTTCGCAGGTGTACAAATGATGTTTCATTGCCACGACAACAGATTCCAGAGATTCCTGAATGCTGTGATAATGCGCCACGACCATAATATTATTCGCAGGCGGTAAATCGTCTACTTTTAGCGTAATTTCAGTTGTAAAAGCAAGTGTTCCTTCACTTCCACAGAGTAATTTCCCGACGTTAATTGTGGGTTCCGTTCCGCCAAACAAATCCGATTTTAAAAGAATATCAACGGCATAACCTGTATTTCTTCTGTGAATCTCAGGTTTCGGAAACTCTTTTATAATTTCATCCTGCGTTGCTTTTACCGAAAGTTCGTCGTAAAGGCTTTTGTATATTTTATTTTCTAACGTATCTCCTTTGGTTTTTTCGATAAATTCCGCTGAAGTCAGTTCGTTAAAAACCACTTCAGAACCATCGCTTAAAATTCCTTTGATTTCGACAATTTTATCGCGCGTCACACCATAGCGAATCGAAGTTGTTCCCGAAGAATTATTGCCCACCATTCCGCCTATCATACAACGATTTGAAGTTGAAGTATTCGGGCCGAAAAATACACCGTGCGGTTTCAGAAACAAATTCAGTTCGTCGCGAATCACGCCGGGCTGAACCGTAACTGTTTTTTTAATCGGATCAAAATTCAGGATTTTGGTAAAATTCTTAGAAACATCAACCACAATTCCATCGCCAACCGTTTGTCCGGCAAGCGAAGTCCCGGCGGTTCTTGGCGTAATCGAAATATTGTGCTGCGCCGCAAACCGGATCAGTTTACTAATATCTGCTATCGTTTTAGGCACGGCAACCGCTTTTGGTTTAATCCTGTACACCGAAGCATCGGTCGAATAAAGCGTTTTATGAAGATCATCGTATAAAAGTGTTCCTTCCAACGACGCTGATAATTGTTCTAAATCCTTAAGTATTGACATTTATTTATTACCTGAAAATGAATTACAAAAATAGTTTTTTTTTAGGTTCAGAGGTGCAAAGGGACAAAGGTTCAAAGGTTTTTATTTGATAGTACTTTTTTAAATATTGGAATCTCATAAAACGAATTCAATCCTTTACTTCTATTCTTTTAAACTTTTTAGATAAAGGATCTATAATATTATCCTCGAAAAGCTTTATTTTTGTTGCTTTTTCTTTTGAAAACCATCCAAAATCATCTTCGCTTTTGCCATTTATTAAATACAAACTTAGCTTAACGGGAACATTTTTATCATATTCTCTCTCATCTAATTCTAAGTAATAGGTTAATTTTTCTCCATCTTTAAATATTCTTACTGTATTTATTTTTGATCTACCATGAACCGAGTCCTGGTGAGAGATATAGATTGATTTATCTGAAATTGTTTGTAATTCGTTTTTTAAGTTTTCAACTGTTGTATTAAACTCATATTCTTTCATTTCATCAGGACCGCTTGGACCTGGACGATGAAAGTAAATATAAATTAATCCATAGAATAATAGTTTATTAAATACGTACCCTACAATAAAAATTATCATTAAGTACTTTAATATTTTTCTTATTACCGATTCATTCATCTATATGTTTTTTTGCATTGCTATTCTTCAATTCTTTCAAACTTTTTAGATAATGGATCTATTATTTCACTTTCAAATAGATTAATACCTCTATATTTTTCAATAGAAAACCAACCAAAATCATCATTGATTTTACCATTTATATAAATAAGATAAAAGTAAAAACTTCCCTCACTTGGCGGTAATTTAATAATATACTGCATATTACTCTTGTCTGAATTTATTATCAAAAGTTTTGTATCAAACGTTCCTCTATAATCGCCATCCACTATTGAATCTCGAATATGAATTGTTCTTTTATCAAATGTTTTATCGAATACTGCTTTAATATCATTCACTTCTCCTTTAAATTTATAAGCTGTAATCCTTCCTGCTCCCCCAGCTCCTGCACCGTAAGAAAAAAGTAGTGCAAAACCAACCCAGTATAATACAACAACACTAATCGCCGTAAAACTCAAAATAGCCAACCATTTTATAATTTTCATTCTAATATCTTTTTTGTTTTTTTCCTTCTTCATCTACTGGGTTGATAACATCATTTATTGTCAAATTTATATTACTCAACCATACATCTAATGCTTGAGACATTGCTTTTTGTTTAATAATGCTTTCTGTTTTATCAATGCCTTTAATTTTACACAGTACCGAAAATAATGTGACAACTTTTTTAGCTCGTTCTAATGTTTCTTTAGAAATAGGATTTTTAGTAAAGGGATCAATTTCTTTCTTTGCATACATATCAATAACTTTATTAGCACTTCGAACAAGCTGAATGTCTGCTTGAAGGGCCCTTTATCCATTGTCGCACCATAAGCTCCCTCGGCACCTACAAAATCATATCCTACATCATGAGCTCTTGCTGATGCATCAACCAAATCCTGTGGTTCTCTATCATAATTATAAGTCGGTTTTTTAACAACAATATCGAAACCTGTATTTTCAATCGGATTGCTTGGTCCTATATAAATACTACCCATCATATTTAGCTTAAAGTCGTCAAAATCTAACGACAGATATTTTCCCGTATTAATCATGATTAGAGTTCCTATATTTCCATAAAAATTGCTGTTTTTTCCGCCTTGCCATAAAGTATAATTTTCATAACCGCTACTCCATTTATAGCTTTCGGTTGTTTTACTTTGGCTGTAAACCCAAAATCTTTGTTTTATCTTTTTCCACATTTCAGGAGTATAATTAGGTGAAGTAAATAAATCTGTAACCCTGCCTGTTTTGTCTTTTATTACGATTCTATCTCCACCACCAAATACATCTACTTTTCCTAAATTAAAATAAGATTCAGGAGTTAAATCATCATATTCAAAATCGATTTTTTCAATTTGGGAGATATCATAGAGAAGAGAATTAAAATCCCCCTCAGCATCCCCCTGAAACAAATACAATCTAAATTTAGGATCATTAATTTGTTTCCAGTCATTATGCCAAAGATTTAGTCCATTTCCATAATCCATTAAAAAGTCCGTTTTGCCTTCTTCTGTTTTATTTTTAAAGGGATGCTCCAAACCAAAAATACCATGGCCTAATTCATGGCCTGCAATTCTATTATCACCACTTGCAAAAACATATCCAAACTGTCCTTTTAGAGCCATAAATCCTTTAATAGCTGGATTACTTGCAGGCAAATCAGAATAAATTAAATAATAAGAATCTGATTTATAGTTACCGGATTTTTTTATTATATTATTGATCGTTTGTTCTTCATTTGTGTAAGTTTCAAAAAAATCACTGTCTCCTACTTCTATTTTTCCATCAGCATCTGTAAAATTAACTTTTTCAGATCTTGTAATATTCATTTTAATACCTGCTTTTTTATAAACTGCACTGATCTCATTTTCTGCATTTGGCGGAATTTGAGTTTCTTTATTTAATGGGACTAAAACCAAATTTACTTCCTTCGCCGAAATATGAACCAGCATAAAAGCGCCAATCACTTTCCATCTTTCACCCTGCTGAATCACAGCTAATATTTGCTCTTCTGCATAAGTTTGGTTTCCTTTTACAGTAAGTATAAATGTTTTTCCATTTCTGGTAAAGGACACATTCGCTCCGTTTTGGGTTTTAAAAACAATTTTGTCCGGTTTTACAATCGTATCGGTAATGGTTACCGTGGCTACAACTGTATCAGTATCTCCATTTAAAACTGCTTTATAAGGTAATGCAGCATCATCCACTTTTTTATATAACTTTTGTATTGTGGCTGTTGCGTTATTTGGCATCACATCAAAGGCATATTTACTTCCATTTCCTGAAAAAGCAATTGTAACTCCTTGTGCCGTAAAAGCTGTTGCCTGACCACTTTTATCAACGCCATCAGTATTCTCCGGAGTGGGTTTTCCTCCGGGCGCAGGTTCTGTACCCTGACTGCTTCCGTTTCCTTTGCTGTCTACCCCGTATACTTTTCCTGTGCTATCAGTGATTACAGTATCTTTTCCTCCCGGAATTGTTACCTGTTCCCCATTTTTACCATTGACTACAATATCGCCATTGGCGTTGATAACGATGTTTTTTATTTCAAATTTGACCGTTTCTTCAATTTGCCCTCCCTGGCCTTCGCCTGTGAAGTCTTCAATATCGGTAACATTTTTCCAATCCGGATTATAACTGGTTTCAACCACACCGCTAATCAATTGATAATCTGTATTGATAAGAATATTATTGAACTCGACGGCAATTTTAGTATCCGCCAAATAAGGCACTATTATATAACCTTTTCCCGAATAAGGACTATGTTGTTCCTGCAGTTCCAAAACAGTTACCGGAAAATCGCCAGCGGTAAATGTTTCGCTCTGAATTAAATTCGTAAGCGGTTTTTGATTCTGAATATTAATTTTAGGAACAATACCACAGTTATAACTGGCGATTCCGTTTTCTTTTTTCGGAATTTTAAAAGTGTTCGTATTAGAATAATTAAAACTCTGCACACCATCACCTTCTAAAGTACAAGTTGAACCTACTTTAAATTCATAGGTTGTTTCAGGTTCTAAATTGGTCAGCAAAGCTTGATTATTTTGGCTATAAGTAGAGAACCACTCAAAGACTTTCTCTTTTTCCTTGCCTCGGTTGTTGGTTTCTACGATTGCTTTTTTCCGGTATTGAACCTGATATTTGCTGTGATCCGGCAATCCCTGCCAATTTATTTTTACACTCGTTGGAGACACAATTTCAGATAAAGCAAATGTTGGCGGATCACACTTTTGAGTATATTTAAAAGAATAGATCTCGCTATATCCGTCATTTTTAAAAACCGCATTTTCTGAAAGTCCCGTTGTGGATATTGCCTTTACACGCCATGCATAACGCATTCCCGGAATAAGAATTGGCATATTTAAATTGTACAGCAAAGCTGTTCCAAAAAGTGTTTCTTCATATAAAATGGGAGACATTTGAAATGCAAACTGTGGGTCTAATGTTGGATCTACTAATTGTTTTAATTCGAACTTGTACGAAATATTGGTTGCGTTCTTCTGGCGTGGTGTCCAGGTAAACATGATATTAAGAAAGTCGCTCGAGGCGATCTGCTCGTTTTTCTGTGGCGTATTTAAAAGCGGTGGATCATTTAAAATCAAATATAAGCTCGCACAGCTTTTTTGCGATATTTTTTGATTGGTGATAAAATCATACATTTCAAAACAAAAACTGTACATGCCTTCGGGTAATCCATTGGCGTATTGGAGAGCAGTAATTCCCTGCAGGTTTTCGAGTCTGAATAAAGTAAAAATATCGGTATTGGTTAAAGTCTGCAATTCTCCTCCATTAATAAATATTGGACGTTGTCCCTGCAGGTAATCACTACTTTGAATATTAATCCCGTTTCCCTGAATGTAAAGTTTCAATCGTACTTGTCGCTGTGATATCGAAATGTCTGTTGGATTGATCATTAACCGCAATTTGGTGTCGGTACTTGTGGCATAATCTGATAGTTTGACACTATATGGACTATTAAAAACAGGTGTTAACTGAACCGGAAATAATTGGGCTGTACTATCTAAACTCCAGAAAAACAAGGCTATAAAAAAGAATAATGGCGTGAACAGTTTCATTAAAATGAGGCGTTTATAAAGCCTCGAATTTAAAACTGTGAAAAACCAAAAGAATTAACCAAAAGACGCAAGTGTATCAGAATAGGACTTATTTTATTTGGAGTTCTGAATTAAAAATTGCCTACGTAAAATCTTTATTTTTAATTAGAAGCTATTTCCTGCTGTCCTTCCAATCTTTTGTGGTGAACCTCACCACAAAAGGATTTTCCCTCCCATCAGGGCTAGGGCTTTAAGTTTTATAAGAAGGTTTAGTCAATAATCACCCAATATATTTCCTAAATGCATAGATTATGAGTACAAATTCACTTTCAAAAGAAGCCGAAAAAAGGCTAACCAATTTTTTTAATGACACCATAGATCCCGAAGAAATGTCCAGAGCAATAAGGAAACTAAATTATATCATTGCCTTAGGAATTCTGCGCCAAGACTCAACTCTTAAAAACGAACTAATTAACTTAGAAGACAGCTTTTTTTGGCTGAATAAATTAGCAGAAATTTTAAATACTTATTTGAATTTGGAATAAGGTTTTTGCTGTGACTTTAATAATGAAAAATCTCGATTGTAAAAAGTCGAGGTTTTTGTTTAATTTCTTTACTGGCATAAAAACAGGTAGATATACTTGGTTACTTTAGGTATTAAATTACTAATTTGCTTCTTGATATTTCTTATTACAGAAATAATGGAAAAAGTTAAAACTATTTTTATATCAACTTTAAATAGCTCTTATTTACGGCACAAAATCTAATAAAGTAATTGAAAAAAATTACTTATAAAGAAATTAGTATAGTATTTTTTTAAATAAAATTTACAAAAGATATATCATGGGGACATTAGAAATCACGGGGATTTTAGAAAAATTAGATATTGTTGAAATTTTAAAAATAGGCTCAATTGGTTTAGGTTTTCTTTTGGCTTTTATGTCATATCAATTAATTAAGAGAGAGCAAGAAAAAGAAAAACCAAATGCTTTATTTTTAAAAAGTGCACAAGTATTTATGTTCTTTTCAATTGTTATAATGGCATTGGGTATATTGTCTGAATTTATAAAAACTAAAACAAGCTTAAGTATTAAACTTGGAGGCAATGAGATAAATATTAATGAGTTGTCATATAGTTCATTATCATCATTAAACACAAATGAATACTTCATCAATTCCGAGTTTGGATTTGCATTTAAAAAACCAAATAAAAATTGGACAAATATTAAATCTGAAAAAGGTATTGACGGATTATTAAAAATTATCAATATCAATAGTAAATTAATGACTAAAGAAAATATTGAAACAGGATTAAAACAAAATAGGATTGGTTCATTAATACTTAATGCCACATATTACTATTTTGAAAACACTGAATCAAAAACTATAGTCTCTGTTACTGATAAAACCGGGAATGACATCATAGATGATTTTATTAAGAAAGAGAGTAAAATACTTTTGGATACATCTGACTATGGATATGATACAACCGATATTGAAGAAAAAAAGGAATACTTTGAAGAACTATTAGATTACAGAAAACAATTATTGGGATTTGATTCCTTAGAAGCAAAAGAAGCGTTTCTACTTTCCGTAATACCGAAGGACTCATTAGCACCACCTCTAAAACTTCCTAGTTTTTACACATCTTATTCAATGGTTCTTGGGTTAAATATTGACAAGTTGGTTGCAAATGAGAAGCAAATTTTAGCAGGTACCGAAATAACCTTAAATAATGTCAAGTTCAACAAACAAATCTCAAAATTTCAAAATAAAAAATGGATCATGGTTACAGAAAATGAGAAGTATTTTTTTATTATTGAAATATCATATTCACCACAAATCAGTTCGAGTACCGACTTATGGGATAATCTCCAAGATACTTTAAATTCTTTTACTCTTTTAACCAATAAATAAGATCTTTTATACCACTACTTGATCTCTAAAGTCTCTCTACTTGTACAGCGCATAACTTTTAATAAAATTTTTGGTTTCTAAAGACTTCCAAGAGTGGTTTAAATCCACGTTATTACTTATTCTAATTTCTTAAAAACCCGTATAAGTACGCATTGCTTTATACTTATTTAATATTATACTTGTTTAAAACAAATTTTAGTGAGATTATGGATTTCCGTAAAATCATTGATTATCAAACATCAAACTTTGTTTTAAACAAGTATAATATTAATTAAACAAGCTAGTAAGGATGACTAATTTTTTTGATTCAGAAGCCAAGTATGAAATAAAGATTTTTCAGATTGATAAAGCATTTTATGAATTTCGAAATTTTACAACTACTGTTGAAATAATTCAACACATTGTTGATAAACACAGAAATAAAATAGGTGATATTGCTTCTGATGGAATCCCAGTTCCAATAAAATCAATCGATTCTGTAACTTATTATACTTATATTTATAATGAAGATGAAAAAGAATCTCATTGGGCTTCATTTTTACCTACTGGAATAACAGCTAATGAGACTTTTACGGTGCAACAGTTGTCTTTAGCGCTTTTTGCAGAAATTGACAATCAAATTTTTGCTTTTGCTGGCGGAAGTGGAATTCAAGTAATTTCACGATATCTTAATTATCGCTATGGTTTGGAATTTTATGAATATTTAGCCGATCTACAAGAAGACGTAATAAATTTTATAACAACTAGAGGTATTTCAGGAAAGTTGAGCCAGCAAAGTGAAACTTTTAGAGATGGGCAAAAGCTTGCAGACAGTCTTAATTTTACAAATATTCCAAGCAAAATTAATTTAATACTACGTGAAGATCTTATCAATACTGTATTCGATTTTATTCCTTTTACATCTGATAAAATTTATCTCGAAATTTCCTCATATTTCTGTATTAAAGCTAGGGTCAACTTTCAAGAAATACATAATATATTTAAAATGATGTCCGAAGTTTTGTCCACAGGAGTTACTACCTCTTTAACATCATTTGTCCTTGTTAAGGATAGGAACATTATTGATTATGATTATAGACTTGAATTATATTATCGTATTAGGCTCGATATGTTTGATCGCCTCATTCCATCCAGTGCAGCAAGACCTTCCAAACTTGATATAGATTTTGTTCATCCGTCAAAGTTGCAAGAATTTTATGAATGTGATAGATATGAGATTTTTTCAAGGGGAACACAGATACCTTTTTACACAGGGAATGATAGGACTAAACTCTATTTAGAGGGCTTGAAATTTCTCTATAAAGATTTTAATCCACTAACTTTTAATTATATTCTTTCAGGTATTAGAGTATATGGTTTTAAAGGAACTATTCAAAAAACACATGCAATGTTTACTCAACATATTACTTGCGAATTAAATGTTAATGGACAACCAATATTTTTAATTGATAGTAATTATTACAAAGTTAAAAACGATTTTATACATTCTATCAACACTAGGTGTCAAGAGATGATTACTAAAAATTATTTAAGGGATAATATTTTGACTATTGGTTGGCAAAATGGCATTACCGAAGGTAACTATAATATGACTTATTTAGGTATTACCGGTTTTAGAGTTTTTGACAAAGTAATTAGTCAAAATATTGAATTATGTGATTTACTTTATGAAGATCAAGACTCTATGTATTTCATACATGTTAAAAATGGCTTTGACGGAAAATTAAGAGATCTTTCAAATCAAATTGTTCTGTCTTCTACCAGATTTTCTAATGATAAAAATTCAGGAACATACGAATTTTTAGATGGTATAATAAATAGTTACAACTCTCAACCAATCAATACTGGAAATTTAATTGTAAGAAACAATTTCATTCATTCAATATTGAATAAAGAGATATTTTTTGTAATGGCATTTAAGTCAACTTTACCCTTAAATACTGACATAAGAAACAATGTAAATATCTTACGTTCAAACATTGCCAAATACGCAGTAATACAATGTGTTAGAGATATGAATACTAATATGTATCCATTAAAAATATTCGATCTGGCATCTGTAATTTAGTTTAATTCCAAATGATCAAAAAATAGATACTCATCGCTACTGGCGAATGCTTCTCGCTCATGAACCTTTCAATTTTTAAGTGAACAGATTATGCCCCAGCTGGCGCGAGCGTCTCGCTCGTGAACGCAATCTAAATCAAGAATAGATTAATCCCTCTTATCTATTTATTAGATTATTGTTAGCTTTTATTTTTTTATTTGTATTGTGGAATTCTTTGTGTTCACGAGCGAGACGCTCGCGCCAGCAGATTTCGAAAATCAGGACAATTGAAAAGACCTCGGAAATATCACAAGTAATTACTTATTCATAGTTCTTTATAGTAGAAAGTAATTCTTTCTTGAATTTATAAATTTCATCAAGACTTTGCAAAGGTTGCTTTTCACCATTATCTTTCCCATTGTGAAATAACTCTACATATTTATTAGCAGAATTAAAATGTAGTCTACATAGTGGTTTTCTGTTGTTATCATCTAATAAAATTCCAAAGTAAGATTGTGTGTCTCTAAAAAATATTCTATTAGCAGGAATTGATTCTCTTAAAATCGCTTTAATAATTTGTGAACCTTCTATTTCTTCTTCGGTTGTAATAAATCTTGGTGTTTCAATTTCTTCATCTACAGAAGATAATTTTTGATTTTCTTTTGATGGAATAGTTTCACCAATATTTAATGCATTTTTAAGCCGGAAATTTATTGATTCATTTATAGAGTTAGAAAAAGCTTTCTTTGTATATTCTTTAAAAGCTACTAACCTTGATGCAGTTAATGGTTTATTGAAGAATTTGCTTACTAACATTTTTACAATTTCATCAGACGGATTTTGTAATTCTTTTTCAAATTCATTTCTTATTGCTTTTATATATTTTAATGCTTCTGCCGAGTCTAAAATATTTTCTAAATTATAACTGCTTTTGGTAAAATTTTCAAGAATTTTTAAGCTGGAATCAGAAATATTTGCCAAGTCTAATGTAAAAAATGGCTTTTCATCCATTATGTTTGGTTTTTCTAAATCAGTATAAAAATTATAAGTATGGCCATTCGTTAAAACTCCAAAACGGGATTTTGAAACATGATAATACCTATGAAGTTGTGAATTATGTGCATCAACATTTTCTTTCCAATGTTTACATTCAATAATTAAAATGGGTTCACCATCTTTCTTAATTACATAATCTATTTTCTCGCCCTTTTTTGTACCAATGTCACATATAAATTCTGGAATTACTTCTGTAGGATTAAAAATATCAAATCCCAAAATTTGAATAAATGGCATTACAAATGCATTTTTAGTAGCTTCTTCGGTATTAATTTGATCTTTTAATGAATCAACTCTTTTGTGTAATTGTTCAAGTTTTAGTTTTAAATCTGCTTCCATATTTTTAGTGTATATTGGTGTTTCTATTGCTATTTAAATGATTATCTGGGTTTAGTCAATTCTCTGCACAGTAGCAAAAATGATTCTCCAGGGGCGTGAGCATCTCGCTCATAAACGCAATTTTCAAATGTAGAATGTTGATTTACATTTTTTTTACGGAAAACCATATTTGTAGAGATAAATCATATTCTTCAAATGTATCAATTGACAATTCTAAACAACCAAGTACAAATACCTGATTTTGTCCACAAAAAAAGCCCAACCAAAGTTGAGCTTTCCTAATATATAATTAAATAATCTTATTTCTTCTCCTTCAACAACTTCTCTAATTTCTCTTTCGTTTCCGGAATTGCTTTTAGGGTTAAAGCTTTTTTAAAAGTTTCAATCGCTTTTGCTTTATCGCCTTTTTCAAGATATAAATCACCAAGAGAATCATAACAATTGGCACTTTCAGGATAGTTTGTGGTATTGAGTTTAAATAAGGTTTCGGCTTTTGCCAATTGTTTCGCGCCCATCATTTGGTAACCCAAATTGTTAATCTGGCTTTCTCCGGGTTTTACGATATAACCCATGTTTTCAGAAACATTTTTGTAATGTGCAACTAATAAAGAATCTAATTTAAAATCAGGATTTTTTAATTCGCTGTCGTAAATTTTAAGTTTGTAGAATTCAAAAATAAATCGAAGCGCGTCATATTCTCCAATCAAACGTACCGAAGGATGGTTGTCATCTTCATAGAATTTGTATTTGTAACGCAATTGGTTCTTTTTGTTTTTAGACAACTCTTTTATAAATGCTAAATTACTGCGAATAAGTCCCGTAATTCCGCTTGTGTCTTTTTGAACGCTTACCGTATCTACGCCTCTTTCTAAACGGTTTGCCATTGCCATATACAATGTTTTTCCTTTATAATTTTGAGTTGGCAAAATCGTTTTGGCTTCTTTCACTACTTTTTGATTGTCCCACCACAACGAAGCATCAAGAGAAACATACGAATTAAACAAACCCGGATTATGCAAAAAAGTATTCATAACCGTCAAACCTCCAAGCGAATGACCAATAAAAGTTTTATACGACGTTGTTGGATAATTGGCATCGATATACGGAATCAATTCTTTCTCGACATACGACATAAATTTCTCGCCGCCGCCCACAATATCTGGCAATTCTTTATCTGTACCGGTTGTTAAATCAACCAATCGGTTTTGATGCAAAATTCCAACTACAATCATTGGCGGGCAAAGGTTCGATTCTGCCATGTGTTCTGTAATACTCACAACGGTGTTAAAATTTTCGCTTCCGTCTAACAAATAAATGACAGGATAATTACCTCTGTCTTTAATTTTATTTCCTCCGTTACTATTCGGAATATGGATCCAGACTTTGCGCTGCTGCCCTAATATTTTTGAAGAGATGGTTTCTTCAAATCCTGTTGTAAAAGGACTGTTTTCCTGCGCCTTTATGCAAAAAGACAGCATAAATAAGGCAACAGAATAAAAAAATGTTTTCATAGTTTTTTACGATTAAATGTTTGATTGATGATTTGAATTCAACAAAACAATTCTGATGAATTTCCGGGCAAACTTAACCAATTAATTATAAAACTTTTTCTGCATTTTTAGCCTTTTTAGAATTGAGTTACTTTTTCCGAATTAGTGAATTTTAGAAATAAAAAATTCCTTTTTCACTATATTTATATGCAAATAAATCTGATTTTAGCGTTATCAAATAAAACTGCTTTTCTAAAACTTCATTTTAATGAATAAAAATATAAGTTGGCTGCACGAAATCGCTCAAAAAGAGACCCGAAAAATAATAGGTTTAATGTCCGGAACTTCGCTCGACGGACTTGATATTGCGCTTTGTGCCATTTCTGGTGCGGGCGAAAATACGGTTGTAAAAATTCTTGAATTCGAAACCATCAGTTATTCTGAAGAGATTAAAACCGAAATCCGTAAAGTGTTTGCACAGAAAACGATCGATTTTCAGCATTTGGCTTTATTAAACGAATGGATCGGGATTTTGCATGCCGGTTTGGTCAACAATTGTCTCGAAAAATGGAACATTCCCGCACACGAAGTCGATTTAATTGCCTCGCACGGACAAACGGTTTTGCACGCTCCAAAGTTTTTGCATCAGCAGGAAAAATTCCCAAATGCGACTTTACAAATTGGCGACGGCGATCATATTGCGGTAAAAACCGGAATTATCACTTTGTCTGATTTCAGGCAAAAACACGTTGCTGCGGGTGGCGAAGGCGCGCCTTTGGCTGTTTATGGCGATTATTTATTGTTTAGCAAAAAAGGCGAAAACCGTATTATGCTCAACATGGGCGGTATTGCGAATTTTACGTATTTACCTGCTTCCCAAAACGCTGAGGAAGTTTTCGTAACTGATACCGGAACCGCAAATACGTTAATAGACATTTTTACGAAACATTATTTCCCTGAAAAAAGTTACGATAAAGATGCTGAAATTGCCCAAACCGGAACGGTAAATCAAATGCTTTTAACGGAATTAAAAAGCAATGCTTTCTTCACGAAAAGCTTCCCAAAAACAATTGGTCAGGAATTATTCAATAAAGGTTTTGTCGAAAATGCATTGGTAAAAACAAGTCTTCAAAATATTTCGGCACCAGATTTGCTTGCCACTTTAACGAGGCTTAGCGCAGAAACAATTGCCGAAGCGATTCAGTTTGCAGCAAAAAACACCTCGTATGAACTTGAAAATTTCAACGTTTATATGTCGGGCGGCGGTGCAAATAATCCGTTATTGGTAAAATGGCTGAAGGAATTATTGCCTTGCGAATTTTATAAAAGCGATGATTTAGGGATTTTAAGCGATGCTAAAGAAGCAGTTTTATTTGCGCTTTTAGCTAATGAAACGGTTGCAGGCGGTGATTTTAATTTCGGAACAAAAAAAGGAATTCCTTCCGTTACGATGGGCAAAATTTCTTTTCCAGATTAAAATGATTTTGCCGCGAAGGCACAAAGGCACAAAGTTTTTTTTGCCACAAATTGCACAAATTTTCGTGAATTATTTTTTTCACGCAGATTCTACAGATTTAGGCAGATCTAATTTTAGATTTTTATAAATTAATCTGTGTACATCTGCTTAAATCTTTTTAAATCTGCGTGAAATATTATAATCCGTGGCTTAAAATTTTCTCACGCAGATTGGTCAGATTTAGCAGATTTTTTTATAAAAAACTTTGTGCCTTTGTGCCTTCGTGGCAAAAAAAACAACACACAATACATTATTAATATTTACCGTAAATTTATTCAAAAACAAACACATGAAAATCAAACAATTAGCATACAAATTATAATTTCTTAATTATTTATTATAGTCCGCTAAAAAAACTATTTTTGATTTCTGTTTAAAAAAGATTGAAATGCATAAAAATCAGCACCTAATATACTCTCTCCTATTTTTATTAACCCTTGGATGGAATGCCTTTTCGCAGGAAAAAGTGACGCATCCCAAAAATGAATTTAGAGGTGTCTGGATTGCAACGGTTGTCAACATCGACTGGCCAAAAACCGCCGTTGACAACGTAGAAAAAGAAAAAGCTGATTTTATCGAGATTTTAGATGCTTATAAAAAACTAAATTACAACGCCGTAATTGTTCAGATTCGTAGTGTTGGTGATGCTTTTTATCCTTCGGAACTGGCGCCCTGGTCACGTTTTTTAACGGGGAAAGAAGGTCAGGCTCCGGCTCCGTATTATGATGCTTTGGCCTGGATGATTGAGCAGGCGCATTCGAGAGGTTTTGAATTTCATGCGTGGATGAATCCGTATCGTGCGACTTTCGATTTAAACAAAGGTCTTTTGAGTCCAACGCACGACATTTTCAAACATCCGGAATGGATGATCGAATATGGTGGGAAATTATACTACGATCCCGCTTTGCCTGAAGTTCAGACGCATTTAACGAAAGTGGTAAAAGAAGTTGTGGATAAATACGATATCGATGCGATTCATTTTGATGATTATTTTTACCCTTACACCGTTCCCGGAAAAGTTTTTAACGACACGGCTTCTTTCAAAAAATACGGTTCAGGTTTATCCCTTGCCGATTGGCGTCGTGCGAATGTGAGCAATTTTGTGCATACGATTTCTACAACAATAAAAGCAAGTAAACCGTGGGTTCAGTTCGGAATTAGTCCGTTTGGGGTTTGGCGAAACAAATCGATGGATCCAAAAGGTTCTGAGACACAATCGACTTCCAATTACGACGATTTATATGCCGATCCTGTTTTATGGATGGACCAAAAATGGATCGATTACATTATGCCGCAATTGTATTGGAGCATGAATAATCCACGTGCTTCTTACTCAAAACTGGTAAAATGGTGGTCTGAAAATTCGAATAATACGGCTCTTTATATTGGTCATGCTTCATACAAAATTCGAGGCGATGGCGATAAAAGCTGGAATTATGTAAGTGAAATTCCAACGCAGATTGATTACGCCAGAAGTTTCAAAAAAGTGGGCGGAAGCGCTTATTTTAGTTCAAAATGGTTCATGACCAAAAACTTCGATATCGTTCGTCTTTTAGAAGAAAATCAATATAAATATCCTGCGCTTCCGCCTGCAGTTCCTAATTTAAAGCGTATTGTAATTGATATTCCAACGGTAAATGAATTTTCAAAAGACAGTCTTAAATATTATTTCAACATCAAATCGCCGTTAAATACCAAAGTTCGTTATATCGTTGTTTACGGTGCAGATCATATTTCGAGAATCAATACTAACGATGCAACGCAGATAATAGACAAGATTATGGTGCATGAAATCGACGGTACGATCTCATTTTCTATTCCTGCAGAAAAAATGAATCAGTATAAAGCTTGCGCTGTAACTTTTATTGATTATTTTGCGAACGAAAGTACCCCAACTACTATCGACACAAAAAAGACATTTAAAATCTATACACCTGCACAACCGAATGAAAACAGATAAATCTCCGTGGTTTTGGATTCCGCTTTTAAATTTTGCGTCTGGATTGCCTTACGCCGTCATCATTTCCGTTTCGGTTATCATGTACAAAAATCTCGGAATTTCTAATGAAGACATTGGGGTTTATACCAGTTTATTATATCTGCCGTGGGTTATAAAACCACTTTGGAGTCCGTTTATTGAATTGAACGGAACTAAAAGAAAATGGTTTTTATCGATGCAATTGCTTATTTCGATTGCGTTTTTACTGGTCGGTTTTACGGTACCATCCAATGGATTTTTCATCATGACATTGGCGATATTTTGGGTCGCCGCTTTTGCTTCTGCCTCTAATGATATTGCCAGCGACGGCTTCTATTTATTGGTTTTACCCAAAGAACAGCAATCTTTTTTCCTCGGAATCAGAAGTACTTTTTACCGACTTTCACTTTTAGCCGGAAACGGATTAATCGTTTTATTTGCCGGATATTTAGAACATAAATACGGAGATAATACAAAAGCATGGTCGTACACGATGATTGCGGTTGGTTTATTAATGACTGTAATAACGGTTTATAATTTTGTTTTTACACCAAGAAATGAAATCAATTCGGTTGAAAACAAAGAAGTTCACCACCAAAACTTTGCCACTATCTTTGTAAGTTTCTTTAAGAAAAAACAAATCGGATTGGTATTGGCTTTTATTTTGTTGTTTCGTTTAGGAGAATCGCAATTGCTTAAAATGCTAAGTCCATTTTTATTAGATGCAAAAAATATTGGCGGAATGGCTTTAGACACTGAAGCTGTTGGAATAATTTACGGAACTTTTGGTGTTGGCGCTTTAACTCTGGGCGGAATTCTGGGCGGAATTGCTATTTCGAAACAAGGACTTACCAAATGGATGTTTCCTATGTTTTTAGCGATGCACCTTCCAATTATCGGATTTATTTTGCTGGCATTTTTTCACCCTTCTTCTATTTATTATATTTACGCCGTTGTTATTTTAGAGCAATTTGGTTACGGTTTTGGTTTTACAGGTTTTATGATGTTTTTAATACATGTTGCCGAAGGAGAATCAAAAACAGCACATTATGCTCTTGCAACCGGATTTATGGCTTTAGGAATGATGATACCGGGAATGTTAAGCGGTTATATACAACAATATTTAGGCTATCAGCACTTTTTTATCTGGGTTCTGCTGGCGACAATTCCGGGATTGATTTTGTCCCGTTTTTTAATTTTCCCAAAAGATTTTGGGAAAAAATCAGAAGAAGTTTAACCCCAAATCAAACTCTTACTTATGGAAATCAATGAAAATTTGCAAAACGAACGCAACCTAAAAGGCGCTGAGTTCGAAAAGGAAGGAAATTTTGAAAAAGCAATTGAAGTATATGAAGAAAATGTCGCGGAAAGCTTTAAAGGAAATCATCCTTACGATAGATTGGCTACGATCTACAAAAACCAAAACGATATCGACAACGAAATTCGGGTTTTAGAAAAAGCAATTGTTGTTTTTGAAGAAATCACGCTTGAAGATCGTTTGGAAGGTTTACCAAAACTTTTCCGTTTTAAAAACCGATTGGAAAAAGCCTTACACACTAAAGCACAGCTTGCTAAATTGGCTAAACAAAAGAAAAGTAAGCTTTAATATCAATAATTTTACAGTAGTTTTATCATGATTACTTTGAAAAGAACCAATTCTGACGATCTTGATTTTGTAAATCTTGTTGCTTTATTAGACAAAGATTTAGCCATTAGAGACGGAGAAGATCACAGTTTTTATAATCAGTTTAATAAAATTGATAAAATAAAACATGTGGTTGTTTTTTATGAAAATGACATTGCCGTAGGTTGTGGCGCTTTTAGAGAAAAAGAAAGCAATTCGGTGGAAATAAAACGCATGTACGTGCATCCGGATCATCGAAAAAAAGGAATTGCCTCTCAGGTTTTAACCGAATTAGAACGCTGGGCTGCAGAAATTAAATATCCTTACACAGTTTTAGAAACCGGAAAAAAACAACCCGAAGCGATTGCTTTATACCAAAAATCAGGTTACAGTATAATTCCGAATTATCCTCCTTATGAAAAAATGGAGAATAGCGTTTGCATGAAAAAGACTTTATAATAATGAAAATGACAGCCGAAGCATTAAAACAAAAAGTGGGACAATTCTTTTTTCCTGCTGTTTTTATAAACGATACCGAAGAAAATATTCAGGAAACCGAACGTTTGATTAAAGAACACAACATTGGCGGATTGACTTTTTTCACAGTCGGGCGAGTGCTGCAACGAATTATGAAAGCAAGAAAAAAGTTGTTTTTAATGACGATAGTTATCAAAAAATAAAAGACTTGATTGTTCGTTACCAAAAAGCGGCTTCTATCCCACTTTTAATTAGTATTGATGCCGAATGGGGTTTGGCGATGCGTATCGAAAAAACTCCGCAATATCCGTACGCGATTACGCTTGGCGCTTTACCGGAAAACAAAGCTAATTTGGTTTACGAAGTTGGAAAACAAATTGGTCAGGACTTAAAAGCCGCCGGAATTCATTACAATTTATCGCCTTTGGCAGACATCAACAATAACCCAAATAATCCGGTTATTGGGTATCGTTCTTTTGGTGAAAACAAAAAGAAAGTCGCTGATTTTGCTGTCGAATATTTAAAAGGAATGTCGGAAGTTGGCATTTTAGGCTGTCTGAAACACTTTCCCGGACACGGAAACACCAATGTCGATTCGCATTTGGGATTGCCGGTTTTAAATGAAACGCTTGAAGAATTATTAGAAAACGAATTATATCCTTTCATTAAAGGAATCGAAAATAATGTCGACTCGATTATGATTGGGCATTTGGCGGTTCCGAGTTTGAATGACGGAAAAAACACATCGGCAACTTTATCAAAACCTATTATCGAAACGCTCTTACGTGAGAAATTGGGTTACGATGGTTTGGTAATTTCTGATGCACTAAACATGCACAGCGTTTCTAAATTGTATGAAACAAAAGGCGAATTGGAATGGGAAGCTTTCAACGCCGGAAATGATATTTTATGCTTCGCCGAAAATGTTCCCGAAGGAATTGAAACCATTCTTAAAAATGCTTCGCCGGATAGAATCGAAGAAAGTTTCAACAGAATTAGGAATGCGAAAGAAAAAGTGGGTCTTTTAAATGATTCTTTTGCTGCAACAGGCGAGTTAAATTTCGAAAAAGCCTCTCAATTAAATCTTGAAATTGCCGAAAATTGCATTACAAAAGTTATTGATCATTCTATTTCTGAACTAATTTTTGGATCTCAAAAAAACAATCAATTAGCCAAATTGAGTTTATATAAAAATGTTGAGAATACTTTTTTCAAAACCTTAAATTCAAAATTACCTTCACCAGAATTTGCTTTTGAAAATCTGGAAATTTCAGATATTTCATCCATCAAAAAAGGATTGGAAAATTTCGAAACTATTCTTATTTCCTTATTTGTTCCGAAGGCAAAACCTTTGAATAATTTTGAAGTCAATAATGAAATCTTCGTTTTACTTTCAGAATTGCTTCAAACCAAAAAATGTGTTGTTTATGTTTTTGGGAATCCTTATGTTTTACCTTTAATTCCGAATCTTTCTAAGGCTTCTGGGTTAATTGAAGCGTATCAGGATTTTGACGAATTTCAAAAAATTGCAGGAATTTATCTTCTTGAAAATAAAAATCATTCAGGAAGTTTACCCGTAAATATTGACATCCAATAACTTACAAATTATTCAATCATCACCATAACTAAAATTTATTACTTAATAAATATTAATAATTACATCTTATTGCAAATACCTTTACTTATACCCTACTTTTGCACCAAATAAATATTTAACATTAAAACGAAAAATATGTCTTTAGTAGGAAAAAAATTCCCAAGTATTGCAGTAGATGCTATCTCAGAAATGGGTGATAATTTAAAAATCAACATTTTTGAAGAAGCAGTAAACAACAACAAAAAAGTATTATTGTTTTGGTACCCAAAAGATTTCACTTTTGTATGTCCAACTGAATTACACGCCTTTCAAGCTGCATTACCAGAATTTGAAAAAAGAAATACTATCGTAATCGGAGCTTCTTGCGACACAAACGAAGTACACTTTGCGTGGTTAAACACTCCAAAAAACAACGGTGGAATCGAAGGTGTTACTTACCCAATCCTTGCTGATACAAACCGTAACTTATCTAACATTTTAGGAATTTTAGATATTGAAACTACAGAATACAGCGAAGAAACTGATTCAGTTATCATCGAAGGTTCAAACGTAACTTACAGAGCTACTTATTTAATTGACGAAACTGGAAAAATCTTCCACGAAAGTGTTAACGATATGCCATTAGGACGTAATGTAAACGAATACTTAAGAATGGTTGATGCTTACACTCACATCCAGGAAAAAGGAGAAGTTTGTCCTGCAAACTGGGAAGCTGGTAAAGAAGCTATGTCTGCTGACAGAATCAGTACTGCTGAATACTTAAGCGCAAACTAAGAAAATAAAATTCCAAATTTTTTAAATTCCAAATTCCAATTGGGATTTGGAGTTTAAAAACTGGAAAATTCAATTCAAAAATCAATAACATTTCAGGTATAACATTTCTAAGTTCAATCGCAAGAGTTGGAATTTGGAATTTATAAACTTGGAATTTCATTAAAAAAATAACATTTCAATATTTATTTTTTTAGTTTCAATCCTAAGAGTTGGAATTTGGAATTTAAAAAATTTGGAATTTAAATCAAAAGGTATGTTAATCGACTTAAACGAAGATACGTTAGCAGATTTAGTTGCTAAAAACGAAAAAGTAGTAGTACAATATTCAGCTTCATGGTGTGGAAATTGCCGTATTATGAAACCAAAATTCAAAAAATTAGCAACAGAAAATGAAGCTATCACTTTTGTTTTGGTTGATGCAGAAAATTCTCCGGAATCAAGAAAATTAGCCAATGTGAGCAACTTGCCAACATTTGCCACTTTCGTAAACGGGCAATTGGTTGGAGAAACTCAAACCAACAAACAAGAAGTTTTAATCGACTTGGTAAACGCTATTGTTTAATTGGTTATTTGTTTATTCGTTTAATCGATTAAACAAAAAAACGATTTAACGCTTAAACAAAAAATTATGAAATTACCTGTAATAAAGCAATTAACCCAATTTATCGAAGAAAACGATCAGGATTATATCATCGAAACTATTGAAGTTCTTGAAGCTATGACTGAGATTCCGTCTTTAAAAGATGAAGAATTGGATGTAATTGGCGAATTGATTTCAAATATGTACGGTGCACTTGAAGTACACAAAATGGTATCTCAGGGTACTGACAAAAAAGAAGCTTTAAATGCGTTCATGAAACGTGTTTTAGGTTCGATCGATAAATAAATCGACCTCTTTCCTGAAAAATAAAAAAACATGACTAAAGAAGCGTTTTCTGAACAAGAGAGCGCTTTTTTTATACCTATTATTTGGGCGAGACAACATTAGAAAAAGGAGCTAATTTAGCATGGCTTTATTCTCCCCTTTCCCTAATGCTGTCGGGCTATCCGCTCCGCCGCGGCGGATTGCTCCTATCCCTCTCGCGGGCAAAACGATGTGCAGAATCTTTGTCAAAGTTTAAAACTTTGACAAAGATAAACGTAAGCAAAGTCATTGCGAGGAAGACGTATTCGTAGGGGCGAAAGTAACCGCACTAATAATAAGACAAAGTGTGATTTAGCAAGTGAGATTGCTTCGTTCCTCGCAAAGACAAAAAAATCCGCGTTAATCTGTGTTTTCGCAAAGCGAATCAGCGTCATCCGCGTTCCATATCGACACAAAACCACAAAGACAAAATCAGAACATTCACAACATAAATTCACAAATTATTCGTTATCTTATAACTAGCTTAATTGTGATGACAACGCCTAACAAATACTTTTAGATTCAAATATTAATCCTTACTTTTGAACCTCATTAAAAAAAATCACCATGGCTTCAATAACATTAGGAGGAAATCCAGTTCATACATCAGGAGAATTACCAAAAGTAGGTTCACAACTTGCTGATTTCAAATTAGTACAAAATGATTTATCAGTAGCTTCATTAAGCAATTTTGCTGGTAAAAAATTAGTTTTAAATATTTTTCCAAGTATCGATACGGGAACTTGTGCGACTTCTGTTAGAAAATTTAACGAAAGTGCAAGCAATTTAGAAAACACTACTGTTTTGTGTATTTCGAGAGATTTACCATTTGCTCAAAAACGTTTTTGTGGTGCTGAAGGATTAGAGAATGTTGTAAACTTATCTGATTTTAAAGAAGGTTCTTTTGGTAAAACAAATGGTTTAGAAATCCTTGACGGACCTTTAGCCGGTTTACACTCAAGAGCAATCATTGTGGTTGATGCTGACGGAAAAGTTCTTCATACAGAACAAGTTGCTGAAATTGCAAACGAACCAAATTACGAAGCAGCTTTAGCAGCACTATAATATCCAGATAATGGCATTTGAAAAAGATAATACCTTTGTAACAGGTCGATTAAAAAGCATGACTTATGCTTTTAACGGAGCTGTTAAACTTATAAAAACAGAGCATAGCATCATGGTTCAATTCTCTTTGGGAATTATTATGACCATTGCGGGGTTCTATTTTAATATTTCACAAACTGAATGGCTTTTCCAGGTATTAGCCATCGGTTTAGTAATGAGCATTGAAGGATTGAATACGGCTGTAGAAAAAATTGCCGACTTTATTCATCCTGATTACAGCAAAAGAATCGGATTTATTAAAGATATTGCTGCAGGAGCGGTATTTTTTGCCGCAATGACAGCAATAGCAATAGGCTTGATTATTTATATACCCAAATTTATATAGGCAATACTAAACGCAAGAATGGCAAAAACAACCAAAAAAGATACTGTAAATAAAAAAACGAACCAAAAGCTGAGAGTTTAAAATCTTGGAGACCTAACAAACAACAACGTTTTGTTATGGGTTGTCTTTTGATATTATTTTCTATTGCATTATTAGTTGCATTTATTTCTTTTTATGTCAACGGACAATGGCAATTAGATCAAAGCGCTGTTAGCCAGCTTGATGATCGATCTGAAGTTGTACAAAACTGGCTAGGGAAATTTGGCGCTTATCTTGCCGATTTAATTGTATACAGAGGTTTTGGAATCGCATCTTTTATACTTGTGCGATTATTTTTCCTTACCGGAATGTTTCTGGCTTTGGAATTATCGCTTAGAAAGCTAAAAAATATCTGGTTTTGGGATTTATTTGCTATTATTATTGTATCCATATTATTTGGATTCTTTGCTACCTCTGCACCAGAATTGGGCGGAACAATTGGTTATGAATTAAACTTATTTTCACAGGATTACATCGGAAAAACAGGGACTTTATTGGCCTTGCTTTTCGGATTAATCGTGTATCTGATTTTCAAAATAAAATTATCTCCTGAGAAAATTCAATCGTATTTTGATTCAACTAAAAAAGAATTAAAAACAGAATTAAGCTCTCTGAATACACAGCCACAACCGGAAAGCGCCTATAATTTAGAAGAATTCGCTATTGAGGAAGAAGATCCTGAATTAGATAATATTCATTTAAAAACGGAAGATACTCAATTCGAAATCAACAAAGAAGCTTTAAAACCAACTATTACAAATTCATCAGAAATTGATTTAAATCCGGTTTTAAAACCAGTTCAGATGAATATAAATCCGGTAACGGAAACTCCTGTTCACAACGACGAATTGGTTATCGAAAAACCGGAAGAAGAAGATATTATCGAAGAAAATCTGGCTTCGCGTCTGGTTGCTGATTTTGGTTTATTTGACCCAACTTTGGATTTATCAAATTATAAATTTCCAACAATCGATTTATTAAAAGAATATTCGACAGGCGGAATCACAATTAATCAGGAAGAATTAGAAGAAAATAAAAACAAAATTGTAGACACACTTCGTAACTACAAAATTGAAATTGCACAGATTAAAGCAACCGTTGGTCCATCGGTAACTTTATACGAAATTGTACCGGAAGCGGGAATCAGGATTTCTAAAATTAAGAGTTTAGAAGATGATATTGCTTTGTCACTTTCGGCATTAGGAATTCGTATTATTGCGCCAATTCCCGGAAAAGGAACAATCGGTATCGAGGTTCCAAACAAGAATCCTACTATGGTTTCTATGAAAAGTGTTATTGGATCTGCAAAGTTTCAGGAAGCTGAAATGGAGTTGCCAATTGCTTTGGGAAAAACTATTTCAAACGAAACTTTTGTTGTCGATTTAGCCAAAATGCCTCACCTATTAATGGCAGGAGCTACCGGACAAGGAAAATCGGTTGGATTAAATGCAGTCTTAACTTCGCTTTTATATAAAAAACATCCGGCAGAAGTAAAATTCGTTTTGGTCGATCCGAAAAAAGTAGAACTTACGCTTTTCAATAAAATTGAAAGACATTATCTAGCCAAACTTCCTGATGCAGGAGATGCGATTATTACAGACAATGCAAAAGTAGTGAACACGTTAAATTCACTTTGCGTTGAAATGGACAATCGTTATTCATTGTTGAAAGATGCAATGGTGCGTAATATTAAAGAATACAACGAAAAATTCAAATCGAGAAAATTAAATCCCGAAGCTGGACATCGCTTTTTACCTTACATAGTTTTAGTTGTCGATGAGTTTGCCGATTTGATTATGACGGCAGGAAAAGAAGTCGAAATTCCGATTGCTCGTTTGGCTCAGTTAGCACGTGCTATTGGTATTCACTTAATTATCGCAACACAAAGACCTTCGGTAAACGTAATTACAGGTTTGATTAAAGCGAATTTCCCCGCGAGAATTGCTTTTAGAGTAACTTCAAAAATTGATTCAAGAACAATTTTGGATACTCAGGGAGCCGATCAGCTAATTGGCCGCGGAGATTTATTATATACAAATGGAAATGATGTAACCCGTGTTCAATGTGCTTTCATTGATACACCTGAGGTTGAAAAAATTACAGATTTTATTGGTTCACAAAAAGCATATGCCACAGCATATTTGCTTCCAGAGTTTGTTGGAGAAGAAAATGGCATTAATCTTGATATAGATATTTCCGAAAGAGATACTTTATTTAGAGAAGCCGCTGAAATTATTGTCAATGCACAACAAGGTTCAGCATCTTTATTGCAAAGAAAATTAAAATTAGGATACAACAGAGCAGGTCGTTTGATCGATCAACTGGAGGCAGCCGGTATTGTTGGTCC
Source organism: Flavobacterium sp. AC274 (assembly GCF_979258275.1). NCBI lineage: Bacteria > Pseudomonadati > Bacteroidota > Flavobacteriia > Flavobacteriales > Flavobacteriaceae > Flavobacterium > Flavobacterium sp. AC274. The sequence goes on from NZ_OZ409852.1 coordinate 4,734,727, forward strand.
GTTTGAAGGCAGTAAAGCACGTAGTGTGAACATCTTAGATTTAAGTGCTCTTGATCAATTTTTTAACAATGAACAAAATTAATTCTATCATGAAAGCAAAAATTCAAGAAATCAACAACAATTCTATCAAAAACAGGACTAAAAAATGCTTACAAATAGCACTTTTATTTCTTTTGAGCTTTACCTCTATTCAGGCTCAGGATAAAAAAGCAAAGGATTTATTGAACCAGGTAACAGCCAAAATAAAAAGTTACGACAATATTGCTATTGACTTTAAATATTCTTTGAACAATGCTAAAGAAAATATCAATCAGGACAGCAAAGGAAATGTTGTAATGAAAGGCAATCAATATGTATTGAATTTCATGGGCGTTACTAAAATATTCGACGGGCAAAAAACATATACTATTGTTCCTGAAGATGAAGAAGTTACTATTTCAAAAGTAAACGAAAAAGACGATAATGCTATTACGCCTTCAAAAATGCTTACTTTCTTTAATTCCGGATACAAATACAATATGGATATTGTTCAAAATGTAAAAGGAAGAAAAATTCAATACATTAAATTAGCACCTACAAACACCAAAGATCAAAGAAAAGAGATTCTTTTAGGTATTGATGTACAAACAAAACACATCTACAATTTGATTGAAACAGGAAAAAATGGAACAAAAACCACTTTAACCGTTAATTCTTTTAAAACCAATCAGCCTTTATCAAAAAATCAATTTACCTTTGTAGCGAGCAAATATCCAAAATACTACATCAACAAATTAGATTAAACCAAGGTTGAAAATTTTAGACAAATACTTACTAAAAACATTTCTGATTACATTTACTACGGTATTTGTAATCCTTTTTTTATATTCATTCTTCAAACTGTATGGCTCTTTATCTCTGAATTGGCAGGTAAAGACCTTGATTTGATATTGGTTATAAAATTCCTTCTTTTCTCAATGCCTCGAATTATTCCGTTGGTTTTACCTTTATCGGTTTTACTGTCGTCGATTATGACTTTCGGAAATTTAGCCGAAAATTATGAGTTTGCAGCCATGAAATCTTCGGGAATATCATTGCAAAGAGCGATGCGGGTTTTAATCATTTTTATCTTCGTATTAAGTATTGTTGCGTTTTGGTTTGCCAATAATGTAATTCCGTATGCTGAATATAAATTTGTCAATTTCAGAAAAAACATCGCTCAAGCCAAGCCTGCTATGGCTATTGCCGAAGGTCAGTTTAACGATGTTGGAACATATAATATTAAGGTAAACAAAAAATCAGGCGAAAACGGAAACATTTTGACCGGGGTTACGATTCATGAAAAAGCAAATAGTTTTGGCGAAAACAAAACTGTTATAAAAGCTAAAGATGGTGAATTAATCAGTAATGAAAAATCGAGTATTTTAAAACTTGTTTTAAATGACGGTTATTATTATCAGGATGTAACTCCAAAAAAATACGAAGATCGTTCTAAACTTCCTTTTATAAAAAGTGATTTTAAAAAACAAATTATCAACATTGATTTATCCGAACTAAACAAAGTTGATGAAAACCAGGCAAGCGTAAACAGTACAAACGGAATGCTGAATGTAAATGAATTACGCTATACTTTAGACTCCTTAAATAAAAACCTGAATAACGAAATAGTTTCATTTTCAGAAAATATAAATCAGCGTGTTGGAATCAAAGCTTCTCCGAAAGTTTTAAAAACAGACAAAAAGAAAAAGGCATTACCAAATGATCTTTTATCTCTGTATACCAACAAACAAAAGTCTGATATTTTAAAAATGGCAAGCAGTACTGTTACAAGTAACATCTACTCTATTGAATCGACTCAAAAAGATTTAAAAGACAAACAAAGAGATATTAATAAACATTTAAGCGCATTATACGAGAAATTTGTAATTGCTTTTGCTTGCTTTTTAATGTTTTTTATCGGCGCTCCATTAGGCGCTATCATCCGTAAAGGTGGACTTGGTTTGCCAATTGTATTTGCGGTTTTGATTTTTATTACATTCCACTTTATTAATACTTTTGGAAAAAGACTTTCGCAGGAAGGCGGTATGACTCCTTTTATGGGCTCATGGATGTCTTCTTTTATACTACTGCCATTGGCGGTTTTATTAACATATCGTGCCACAAACGACAATGGATTAATTAATTTTGATGCCATTACAACTCCAATATCACAACTGTTTCAAAAAATTTCGGAGCGATTTTCCCCCGCTCAAAACAAACAATAATTATGTCAACAAAAATACAACTTAATACCATTGAAGAAGCTATAGAAGATATTCGTCAAGGTAAAGTAATCATTGTAGTCGATGATGAAGATCGTGAAAATGAAGGTGATTTTTTGGCTGCAGCCGAAAAAGTAACTCCGGAAATGATCAATTTCATGGCTACACACGGACGCGGATTAATTTGCGCTCCATTAACAGAAAGCCGTTGTAAAGAATTGGATTTAAGACCAATGGTTACCAATAATACAGATCATATGGAAACTGCTTTTACGGTTTCTGTAGATTTAAAAGGACATGGAGTAACAACAGGAATTTCAGCAGCAGACAGGGCAAAAACAGTATTGGCCCTGACAGATGCAAATGTAAAGCCACATGAATTGGCAAGACCTGGACATATTTTCCCTTTGGTAGCCAAACAAGGTGGTGTTTTAAGAAGAACCGGACATACGGAAGCGGCAATTGATTTTGCAAGATTGGCTGGTTTTAAATCAGCTGGTGTAATCTGTGAAATTTTAAATGAAGACGGAACTATGTCTCGTTTGCCGGAACTTGTGAAAGTGGCTAAAAAATTCAATTTGAAATTAGTTTCGATTGAAGATCTTGTGGCTTACAGAATGCAGCACGACAGTTTAATTGTTAAGAAAGAGGATTTTGATATTGAAACCCGTTTTGGAACTTTTAGATTAAGAGCTTACGAACAAACGACAAATAAACAAATTCATATTGCTTTAACGAAAGGAACATGGAATCTTGGAGAACCTATCTTAACAAGAATTCACTCTTCACAGGTAAATAATGATTTATTAGGTACTCTAACAAATAATGCAGAACAGCAATTAGACGATATGTTTAAGGTGATTAATGAAAACGGCAAAGGTGCCATTATTTTTATTAATCAGGATATGTCTGCTGTAAACTTGCTAAACAGAATTTCCGAACTGAAAGCTTTGCAGTCTAATGGCACATTGAAAGCACCAAAAATTGTAATTGACAGTAAAGATTACGGAATTGGAGCTCAAATTCTGCATGATATTGATATTTCAAAAATTAGACTGGTATCAAATACGGAACAAACTAAGCGTGTTGGAATGATTGGATACGGTCTTGAAATCACTGAATATGTAAGCTACTAATATGGGGACTTTAGAAGAACGAATTTCAAAAGCAGAGACTCACATATTTAAAGCAGTTTTTCCGAGTACTACAAATCATTATGATACATTATTTGGGGGAACTGCGCTTCATCTTATGGATGAAGTGGCTTTTATTTGTGCCACAAGATTCAGCAGAAAGAAAGTTGTGACGATTTCAACTGGTCAAATTGATTTTAAAAAAGCAATTCCGGCCGGAACTTTAATCGAATTAGTTGCAAAAGTTGATAGCGTAGGAAGAACCAGCTGTAAAATTCACGTTGATATTTTCATGGAACAGATGTATTCGGAGCTTCGTGAAACGGTAGTTTCAGGAACTTTTTCGTTTGTTGCAGTTGATGAAAACAAGAAACCAACACCAATTTTGGATTAATTACGTAATTTAACGTAAAAATGTTTTTAAAATAAATACTGATTATGAAGCACTTGAAAATTAATTTAAAATAATCAGTAAAAAAGCTTAAAAAAAGTTTTGAGAACCGAAAAAGGGTCTTATATTTGCACTCGCAATCAGCAAATGATCGCAACATATTGGAGAAATGGCAGAGCGGTCGAATGCGGCAGTCTTGAAAACTGTTGACTGTAACAGGTCCGGGGGTTCGAATCCCTCTTTCTCCGCGAAGGCCCGAAAACAAAGGAAAAATAAGATTTTCAAAGTTTTCAAAAAAGGCCGAAAAGAGCGGTAAACCCTGCAAATCCAACGATTTGCAGGGTTTTTTCTTTTATACCACTTTTCAATATTTATAAAATCGAACAAAATCTTTGTGGCACATTCGTGGCACATTTGGAAATGGAGTGGATACCTTTTTTGCCACAAAAACTTAAGGCTGTTTTTTTTTAGAATTTTTCTGCAAGCTTTGAGTTAGATAATTTAGAATACAATACTTTTCAATAAATTGAACAGCATCTAAATCTGAAAAAATGCAGGAAACCAGAAAACGGTGGCCATTGGAATTTAAAATCTGTGCGGTCACACTCAGCAACCAGTACAAAAGTGTAGATCGCGTAGCCCAGGAGCTGGGCATAAATAAACACAGTCTGCAGCATTGGAAGAAACTCTACAAGGATGGAAAACTTACCCTTCAGGAATCGTCTGATTCCTATACGAACAGAAAAGAAATATTAAGATTAAAAAAGGAAATTAAGAACATCAAGCTGGAACGGGATATTCTAGAAAAAGGGGCTGGATATCTTCTGCAGAAAAGACGAGTAAGGTATCAATTTATCAGAGAGAACGCCGATAAATTTCCCATATTCAAGATGTGCAAAATTTTTCATGTAGATCCCAGCAGCTACTATAAATGGTTAAAAGGATTGCCTACAAGCAGAGCTGAACGTAAAGTATTTATAATGTCTGAGATTACAAGAATTTATCACTGGAGTCAAGGCAGGTATGGAAGTAGAAGAATATCCAAAGAGTTATCATCTATCAAAATAAAAGCTTGCCGATCTTTTGTTGCAAAGATTATGCTGGAAAATAATATGCCTAGGATTCCAAAATTAAAATTTAAAAGAACCACGATATCCTCTCCCAAATATCCTGCAGCACCGAATTTATTAAATCAGAATTTTAAAGCGAGCAACCAAAATCAGGTATGGGTATCTGACATTACCTATATTAGGACTAAAAAAGGCTGGGCATACCTTACTGCTGTAATAGACCTGTTTGACCGCAAAGTAATAGGATGGTCGTTAAGTAAAACTATGAGAGCAGTTGACACCACTATCACCGCTTTTAAACAAGCGCTACGTAATCGCCCTTTAACCGGTAACCAGAAATTAATATTTCATTCAGACAGAGGGATTCAGTACGCCTGTAAAGATTTTGTTTCCACATTATCAAAAAGTGATCAAATCTCCCAAAGTATGAGTAGAAAGGGTAACTGCTATGATAATGCAGTCGCTGAAAGTTTTTTCAAGACATTAAAAACAGAACTAATTTATCAAAATAACTATACAACAATAAAAAAAGCACAAAAATCAATCATTGACTATATTAAAAATTTTTATAACACTTGTAGAAGACATTCTGCACTTGAAAATCTGACAATAAAAGAATTTCAAAATAAATATCATATTTCATAAAAGCAAACTACAATACAAATTGAAGAAGATAAAAAAGATTAAATAATTTTAAAAAACAGGTATTTGAGTTATTTGGCAAAATCGTGGCGCAAGAGATTTTTAAGAATTAGAAACTCAGTATTGACAAGGAATACAGAAGAAAGGTTCAAAACTGTATTAAAACCCTTAAAAACCGGCAAAATTTTATTTATGCCGGTAACTACAAATTTAAGGACGTATTCCTGGAGGTCCCAAAATTATATCGCCAACCTCTTCCATAATTTGACCAGCCAGCTCCATATCATGCTGTTGTAAAGCTATGTTTTCATCTTCAACTATTCCAATCGCTCTTATTAATTTTGCGAATCCTCCTGGGTGTGCTACTGCAAGGGCTCTGAAATTTTTTTCATTTGAACCATTAACTATACAATGTGGTATATTCGCCGGAATGTGAAAACTCTCTCCTACTTTCACATTCTGGACAAGTTTGGGAGTGTAAACAATGGCTTCTCCATCTAAAACATATAGTGTTTCTGAATACTTTGTATGTACATGAAGTGGCGATTGTGCTCCTGGTGGAAACATACCTTCCACCAGATCAAAATCAGAATTATTAATTTCTACATCAGAAAGAATGTGTACCTTCGTGCCAAATAACCAAAAATGATTGTTCATATTTTATCTGTTTTTATTTATACAAATAACCGAAAGAGTATTACGGTTAAACTTAACAATTGGTAAGAAAAGCTGATAAAAAAAATTAAATTTTTCAAAATAAAGCCTACAATTACTGCAAAATCATCCTTATGTCTGCCTCACATGTCGAGTATCTTCAGCAATTTAAAATATTGAGTGCAGAAGAAAAGCAAATTTTACAGGAAAGTTTCCATGCTGTGCACTACAAGGCAGGAGAAGTACTGTGCCACCATGGGAAAGTCACTCAAAATTTATTTTTTATTGTTCAGGGTATATTAAAAATTACCGTTCCCAGCGACCAGGATCGCGATCACTCTTATTTCTTTATGGAGGAAAATCAATTCATGAGTTTTCTATATAGCTTGTATGATAATATTCCTGCCGAGCAGGGCTTAGAAGCTGCAAGCGACGTTATTGTTATGGAGATTAACCGAAAGAATTTATTTATTTTATTTGAAAAGCTTCCTTTTTTAGATCGCTTCTAGACAAGATAGCACATTTAACTATGGTTGAAATGATCAATATCAAGAACAGCTATCTGGGTGTAAAATCAAGCGAAAGGTACTCGAAGCTGCTAACGCTGCAGCCTAGTTTGGTACTCCATGTTCCCCTTATTGATATTGCGTCTTATCTAGGGATTACTGCCCAATCTTTGAGTCGTATCAGACGGTCAATTCGTTGAACCAACAGCAGTAATAAGTAGATAAATATTCATATTATAATAAACTCTCAGGAACTTAAAATAAGGATAGAATACATTTCTTTAACTTCTAATTAACGTAATACATTTCATTTTATGATATACTAACAAAGGAGGAAGCAAGGTTAAGTGACTACAATATTCTAAAAAAATGATAGATTTATAAATTAAAGATCCTTTATGGACTTTGAACGATCACTCGAAGCATAAGCGGTCAAGGCAACTGCTTCGATAATCTTCCTTATTTCCCTGTTGCGCGACCTCTTTTTGTTTCCATCCACTAATAATACATTTTGTATAATTGAAGCTTCGATACTTTTTTGAGAACTTCTAAAAATAAATAAAAGCTTAATTTCATTTTAAAATGGTTCACTTCTAAATTATAAAAGCTTCAGATTTCTCCAAAGCTTTTTTTCTACAATGTCTAAGACTCATAAAACACCGCTAAGTTGTTTTGTCTTTTTACAACTTTTGGGTTATTAAAAGGTTCATAGGTAAAAATGTCCATTCCATCTTGTTTAATTACTATTTTGAAAGGCTGGTTCATTTTCTGTGTTAAATGATAAATAGTCAGCATTTCGGCAAGGTCTTCAGACCATGTAGCCATACTATACAAAGAACAGAATGGTGTTTCCTGAAGTGCTTTGTAAACATCTGGTGCAGATGAAATTGGCAAAACCTCACCACTTCTAAAACGTGTAGTTTCCAGCAATGAATTAGTTGCATCTCCCAAAGGTTCTGTTGGTTTATGCCAAATACCAACTGTAAAAGGAGTTTGAGCTGGCCAAACCTGCTTTGTGTCATACATTGGAGGGGTAGTATTTAAAACCATGTCTACAACATGAGTTGCTTCATGAAGTAAAACATATACAATGGCATCCATCTCACCAGCCTCAATAACAACCTGATAATTATTGTTTTCAACTTTACTATAACAGGTATTTTCTTTCCAGGTAGCCCATTTTGAAATTGTTTCGTTTAAAATTCCAGCACGAAAAGTTATATTAAAGGTTTTTGCAGGACCTGGATTTACAATCAAAGATGTAAGTGCTGTATTTGGCATATTATCCATAAAACTGATGCTGTGCAAATGGTCTTTTAAAACTTTTTGATGCAAGGGTGGCAATATAGAGATTGCCTTGCTGATTTTCTCCTTTTCAGTTTTTGTCAGTTCATGATTAACTGGCTTCATTCCAGCATCTCTAAATTTCTTAAAAATATCTTCTGGAGCAGTTTGTGTTCTCTCGCTCAGCAGTATGGTTTGCAAACTTTCAGCACGCTGCGCCTGAAGCATTATTGTAACTAAAAAAAAACAAAGTCCTGTGTACGCAAATTTTTTATTTATCATTTTTTATTCTATTTATTGCAATTTTACTAATGTCTATACTTTTAAGTAATTCTGTTCATGAGAACATAAAAACAAGAAACGTAATAGTTTGAAAACTAGATTAGAATTGGCTGTTTCATTTTATTAATCATCTTTACAATTTTAGTTAGTACTCAGTACAAACTACTACTTTGGTAAATCATAAAAGCCTTTGGAAAAATAAAGGCTTTTATGGCAAATCTCAACTTATTTTTTAACAATTTCTGAAAGTTCAATCATATTTCCCCATGGATCCTGAAAGAACGCAAGTTTGCGGCTGATAGCAGGTAAATAAAAGATATCTCCTACAATGGTTACACCTCGCTTTTTCAATTCTGCTACAGTTTTGTCAACACTTGTTACATCCATACAGATATGGTGAAACCCTGCTTTCTCTAGGCTTTTTCCTAAATCATTGTACACGATTGGTTCACTTAATTTACCGCCTGCTAGAATTTCAATCCAAAAATCATTGCTATTGGCTGGTGCTAAATAAGCCAGTTTTTCATCGGCGTAAGGCCATTCGTGTATAATACGGAAGTCTAATTTTTCGGTATACCATTTAATGGCAGCGTCGTAATCAGGTACTCTGATACCTACGTGGTTCCCGTTCAATTCAGCCAAAGGGCTTTTCGGGTTTAAGGCAGGCATTTTAAATCCTGTGTCATGTTTGTGTTGTGCATTTGATACTAAAGCAATTAAAAGACTTAATGCTATTACTGTGTTTTTGATAAAGTTTTTACTCACTAAGAATAAATTGTTTTTTGGGTGTTCGTGAATCTTCGATTTCATGATTTCTAATTTTAAAATTAATATTTATTTGTTATTTGATACTCCAAAATTCCGAATAAAACCTTAGGTAGATTATACCTATTGCAAAGGGTTTATTATGAATTTCAAAGATGAATTATAAGTGGTTTATAAGGAAAGATTATGACAATGCTACAAGACTTACCAGATCAATACAGACTTATTGTTGAATTTCGCCAAAACTGCGTTTTGAAAAGTTTGATTATTCTTTTTCATTTTTTGCTAATGCTTTCACCAATGCATCTGCTATAGCATGATCGGATGCAGGATTTTGGCCGGTTATCAGTTCTCTGTCTTGTATAATAAAAGATTTCCAGTTTTCTCCGTGTACTGTTTTTCCTCCTGCAAATTTTAAGGCGTCTGCCACATAGAATGGTAATTTTGCCTTACTGTCTTTAAGCGCATTATCCTCTTCCGAATTCGAAAATATTGCCATTTCATAGCCGGAATAAATCCAGTCTTTACCGAATTTTGAAATGGCAGATTTGTCATTTTCGACAAGCGCTTTACGGTAATTTACGGGGTCAGCAAGTGCTGCAGTCAGCGCAACTGGTCCGTGACATAAAAATGCCGTGGTAATGTTCTGCTCATGAACGTAGCGAAGGATTTTTCCAAAATCAGTACTTTGCATAAGATCAGTCATTGGTGCGCGGCCACCCGGTACAAACAAAGCACTGTATTTATTAAGATCTGAATTGGCCACTTCTGACAGCTTTTTAGGTTTGCTGAAAGCAGGATAAGTCTTTACAAAATCGAGTGCTTTTTTATAGGCGGTCTGATCGTTGCTGAAATAAACCGCATCGTTTGAGTTTTTGTCCATTGTTGGAACCACTCCATCCTGGGTAGCGAGTTCAAGAGTGTAACCTGCAGCTACCAATGCCTGTGCTGGAACTGCCAATTCATCTAAAAAGTAGCCTGTATGAATGGTTGAATTGTCATTCATTCTCAATACGTTTTGTGCTGAAAGTACAATCAATACGTACTTTTCATTTTCTGTTTTTTTTGTATTTTCCATAGTGTCTGTCTGATTAGAATTAGTTGAAGTTTCTGAATTTTTACAGCCCCATAAGAGAGATGCTGCCATTACTAATAGAGGTAGTTTCAAGTGCTTTGATCTAAATATCTTCATGATTATAATTTTTTAATGGTTATTAGAATTGTATATAGTTTCTTTACGAAAAGAATTTGATACGCGAACGAATTTTTTTAATTTGATGCCGGCGGTTACATCAAAATATTATTTATCGGTTGTAATGGAAGAGGCACATCGGTTTCACCGATCATTTCGCGTAAATCAATTTCTATAGTCCGGCTGATTGCGGTTATCGGAATATCGTTTGCCCCTCCTTCGAACGGATTCTCAGTACTTTCACCTACACCTTCCAAGATCAGGAATATCCAGCCTATAATCATGCTGAATGGTATCGTAAGCCATATACCATAAACTCCGAGGTTGTCAAATTCCTTGAGGATTCCGAATGGCGTCATTATAATAAAGAGGTGAATGAAAAACAGGCTTATACTGGCAAATTGCCTTGGGTACGGAAAGTTTTTGATACGCTCGTTGCGCCCCTGCTGATCATAAAATTCTTTTAACACAGTAACCATTTCGACGTATTTCAAGGTCTCGATTTTGTTTTCGGAATTCAGCTGGCTAATGTGCTCTGACTGCAGGCCTATTATCTGTGCAGCAGGATTGGCAGCATCAATGATTTTAGCGAGCTCATTTTTAGACAAAAGGGGTTTTATAATATCAACTAAATCTTCATCCCATTCTGCCACCCGATACTTTTTTGCATATTCCCTGTATCTTGACTGAACACGGACATTTTCCCATTTTCTTGGCTGGCGTAACTGAAACCGCAATGCCGTCAGCCATGCAATATGTCTGTAGATGAGGATTCTCCTCAGGTTCTGCAGATCGGGATTCTTTTTGTCGATAAAATCCTTTGCCATAATACCCCAGGAACGGCTGCTGTTAACAATTGCCCCATAGATTTGTCTGGCTTCCCACGAACGTGCATAAGTGGCATTATTCCTGAAGCCTGCAATAAATACTGCTGCAGTTCCTATCAATGTTACGGGTGCCCAAGGAATGTACATCCATTGTAATCCACATAATTTATAGAGTAAAACCGGTACAGCCGATACTATAAATAAATAGTATATACCGCGTCGTGACCATATCAAAAATTCTGATAACGAATAACGTCTTCCTGCGTGCATGATTATAATTTTTTAGTGGTTGAATAGTTGATCTAATTAGTTTCCTGCAGGAATCCTTTTCATTATGTCCGCAAATTGAATTCCATCCAGAAATGCTTCAACACGAATAATTTTACCTTTTTCCATCTGCATAAACCAAGCATAAGACATATTGTAAGGCTGTCCATCTTTGGCAGTTGCTGTACCATCTATCAGTGCAATCACAATATCTTTCTCTGCATATAGTGCCCTCAGTGAAGGGACAATTTTTTTGGAAAGACGCTCATTAAGCGGATTGATGACTTCTTCCAAAAATTGTTGTTTGTCGTTATAGGTTTTGGAAAGTGGGGCACTTCCATTAATTGTCCAGACCATATCATCGGTAAGCAGGTCAAAGAAACTTCCTTCTCCTTTTGCCCAACGCTCAAAGCCGGCTTTAATGATCTTTTTGTTTTCAGCCTGCGTTTGTGCAGAGGTGTCAAAACCCAGCAGGGCAATAAAAACACATAATGTCATTTTTAAAGTTTTACTCACACTGGAGAAATTGTTTTTTTTGTGTTTGTGAATCTGCGATTTCATGATGTTTTTATTTTTAGTTGATTAATTAAGTGTGAAGCCCGATGCAAGGGTCATGTATTTAAATTGTTCTATTTCGGTCTGCATTTCGCTTATTTTTTTTGTTACCCGAGTGTATGCATCCTGTCCTAGCAGGAGGCGTAATGGCGGATTTTTCATCTCGCTTATTTCAGCGATAATTCGTGCTGCTCTTTCTGGATCTCCCGGTTGATTACCATTGTTGTTTTTAAGTGTGTTCCTAAATTTGCCCGCAGTGGCATCGTAGTCCGAAATGGTATTTTGCGATACGGCCAGCGAGCTATCTAAAAAATTGGTACGGAAGGCGCCAGGCTCAATAATAGTAACTTTGATTCCTAAGTCTTTTACCTCATGATAAAGTGCTTCTGAGAATCCTTCAACTGCATATTTAGCTGCATTGTATATTCCGAATCCTGGCGAACTTACTAATCCTGATGCAGAAGAAAGGTTAATAATATGACCGTTGCCTGCTTTGCGCATAATTGGCAAAACATATCGGGTTACCCTTATGGTAGCTTCAACATTAATAGCAAGAACATTGGCAATTTCTTTTTCACTTGCTTCTTCAATAGCTCCCGCAAATCCGTAACCGGCATTATTGATGAGCATATCGATTGTACCATATTTTTTGTGAACAGCTGTAATGGCTGTTTTAACAGCATTTTCATCTGTTAAATCAAGACTGATTACTTCCAGTTTTGGATTGCTGCGAACGCTTTGATCAAACTTGCCAGCATCTCTTGTAGTTGCTATAACTGTCTGATCTCTTGACAATAGGTATCTCACTGCAGCAAAACCTATTCCTTGGGAAGCTCCTGTAATCAACCATACTTTTTTATTTTTCATGACTTAAAATTTTATATTGTTTTTGATTCTTATTTGCTGATGTCTGTTACGAAAAGTACCGAGCCCAAAACGGTTCCATTTACTAATTTCCCTACATTATCGACTAATTCAGCAGTTGTCTCAAGTTTATTGTGTGCTTCAAGATTTTGCTGAGTTTCCCAACGTTCGTACAGCACAAATAGATTATCATTTCCTTTTACGCTGTGAAAACTGAATTCAACGTTCCCTTGCTCCTGTCTAACCAGAGGCACAAATTTTTCAAAGAGCTCTATAATTTGCGGGCCATTTCCATGTTTTACTTCAAAAGGAACTATCAACGTTGTTAAGGCTCTGTGGTCTTCTTTTTTCGGGGTTTCGTTAACCGGTGGCCAAAGATCTGTGAGGTAGTTCATTTCTATAGGCTTCACTAAATCTGCTTTTTGAAGATCAAAAGCGCCTACGGTATAAGGCTGTTTAAAGTGTTTTTCTAAAGCAGCCTGGTTTTTCCATCGCTCAAAGAGGTACAGAACATTTGGCTTTTCTGCGGCATCGTAAAGTTCCATTTTGTAATTGCCTTCTTCACTCCATGCACCATGCACATCTGCCAATAGTGCCTGTCTTGCTTTCGCATTGCTTTCCGATTTTACAAAAAGCTTTACAAATAAAGTAACTGTGTCTGTATTGTTTGTATTCATAATATTTGTATCTAAATTGTTATCGGTAAGGATATCGTTTATCCTATTTGATGATACAAATTTCAGTATAAACCCAAGCTTATTCTGTACGAATAACAAAGCCTATATTATGAATATCAAAGATTTTAAATAATTGCAGATATGCTAATAAAAAAGCCCTCGTAAATTGAGGGCTTTGTATATATAATATGATATGGATTTTTAGAAACTGCGTCTGAATTCGGCAGGTGTAAAACCAGTATTTTTCTTGAAGAACTGGCTGAAATTAGGCTGTTCTGCGAAACCAACACTAAAACTTATATCCTGAAGGCTCCAGTCTGTCTGTACCAGTAAGGCTTTGGCTTCATCAAGAATTCTGTTTCTAATATGTGTGCTTGCATTCTGACCTGTATGTTTTTTAAGAACTGCATTGAGATAATTAGGATGCATCTGCAGGTCATAAGCAAATTCCTTTGCGGTTTTGATACGGATTGGCTGATCGTAGTTGATACCTGAAGTTTCCTTTTCTAATAAATCAAAGAAATGGTGTATGTGTGAATAGTCCTCGGTAACTTCATCTGGTTTCGGAAATCGGGCTACCTTCATGCTTTCTACCATTAATAACTGAAGAAATGCCTGTAGGGAGTCTTCTCTAAAATCAACATTAGCTTTATCCAGCTCTTCTTCCTGCATCCGCTCAAAATACTGAGTAATTCGGGGAAGTTCTTCCTGACTTAAGCGAATTACACTTTTTGGTTTGTCTGTAAACAATGCGAATTTATCTATTATAGCTTTTAACTGTAAATGATGGTTGACAAACGATTTTTTGAAAAGTACATAATAGCCTCCAGATTCTCCTTCTTGAGAAATATTTTTCCAAGAAATGATATCATTTGGATGAATAAATAGTAAAGTAGGTTCTTCGACATAGTAGGTATTAAGCCCCATCGTAAATACCCCCTGCCCTTTTGTAATTAATAATATTTTGTAAAACTCCCTGCGGTTTGGAGAAAGGTAATTACGGCACTCGTGCTGTTCACGGTTAAATACCCTTATGGTCCAATCTTCAAAAAACTCACGAAAAACAGGAATCATATCCGGCAAATCGCGAAGGGTATTAATCTCTTTACTATCAAGTGTTTCTCTTACCATTCTCATAATTATTAGTCTTGTAAAATTAATAAAAAAAGCACTAACCTTTAAAAAATTAGTGCTTTAAATTCTGCCCTTTTGGGATTAAAGGCTTTTATAATGTGTGCTTTCGGCTGCGTGGTGTATTTCTACAATAGATCTGTCAAGATATAGCGCATAAAATAATTTTGCCAGTTCTTCGGGAGAATGGGTCTTACTTGCCGGATCAATCAAACCATCCACGGTCAATAAGCCTACATGAATATTCTCTATCTTTAGACGACTGTGCAGCTGATAGGCCAGACTTCGTAATGCTGCTTTACCAATCGATAGTGAACCATAATCTGCTCTTGGCGTTAAAGCAAGACCACCTCCAGTTAGAAGTAATGCTCCCTGTTTCTGTTTTAAATCAGAGTAGGTAATTTGTAAGGTATGTAAAGCATTTGCAACGTTTACCGTAAATTCCTTTGTTAAAGATTCGGAACTTTCTGCGAGGATATCCTGAGCTTTTACAACGGCGGCATTATAGTGTACAACGTCGAAACCTCCTAAATACTCACCTAAAGTTTGTATTGCATTGGTAAGGTCTTCAGCATTTCCGGCATCACCTGAAGCAGTATAACTTTCAATTCCTTTTGCATCTAAATATTCTTTTAAGTTTTTCAACTTTTCGGGATTACGGCTGATCAGACCTACAGCGAATCCCTCATTACCGAATTGTTCGGCAACTGAAAGGCTCAAACCCGAGCCTGCACTAACTATTAATATTGATTTTTTTGTTGACATGATATTTAGTATTAGATTTTCTTAAACTATATTATTTTATTCGGGCATCCTATTATTGAGATGCCCTGCTGAAACCATCATTATTATGAAAAGTGATCATTAAATGGTATTTTCCCAAGCTTTTAACTGGTGGTCTTTTAACATGTCTTCCACGAATTGCGGTACCACGTTTCTGAATTTACCGTTATCTGACGGTACAATTTCGATAATTGCATCAATCATTTCCTGTGGATCCAGTCTTCCTTCTGGTGTACCTAAAAGCGAATCGAAATTGGCTTTCATATCAGCACGTTTGGTAAAGTTTTTGTCGTCATCCAGCCAGCGGAAAGCATTTTCAGCCATCGTTTCGTTGTAACCAGTTAAGTAAGCTCCAGGATTAATGGTTTGGATTTTGATTCCGTAAGGATTCAATTCATCAGCCAATGCTTCTGCAACTGCTTCAAGAGCGTGTTTGGTTGAAACGTAGATTCCGTAACCAGATGGCGTGAATAATCCACCCATAGAAGAAGTAAATACGATTTTACCTTTTTTGCCTTCTGTGATCCATTTAGAAGCAAAGCCTTGTGACAATTGCAGCGGAGCAAAAACATTTGTTTCATAATTAGCACGAACCAAATCAAGCGGAATTTCAAATACCGGACCGCTTTCCCCGATTCCTGCATTACTAAAGAATACATCGATGTCACGTTTTAAGGCATTGGCAACGTCGTATTTGTCAAGAATGTCCAGTTTTACCACTTCTATATTGTTTTCAAGTCCTGCTTCGGCAACTTTTTTGCGTAAGGCAGTAACTTCCGGCAGGATTTGTACTCCTGCAATAACTTTATGACCTAATTTAGCTAAACCAAATGCTGCTCCTTCTCCTAATCCGGAACCTGCTCCGGTAATCAAAATTGTTTTTGTTGTACTCATGATTTCTAAGTTTTAATGATTTTTAATATGATTTAATAGATGTTGATTTTCTATAAAGCAAAGTTGCAACGAAACCAAGACGTGGGCTGTACGAATAACAAAGCCTCTATTATGAATATCAAAGATGGATCTCAACAAAAAATATTTTATTACATTTTAAATATTTGCAAAATGATATTTTTTCATTAAAATCATAAAACAACAAAAGCCCACAGTTTGTGGGCTTTTGTTAAAACGAGTAGATTATACTACTATCAATTCAATGATTTTCTAAACTCGACGGGAGAGTTTTTTGTTTTTTGCTTGAAGAGTTTATTAAAAGACTGCGGATGCTCAAATCCCAGCTGATAGGCAATTTCTGCAACACTCAGGTCACTGTTTGCCAGAATAGATTTTGCTTTTTCGATCAGTCGGGAATGAATGTGCTGCTGAGTAGTCTGCCCGGTAAGCAAGCGAAGCATGTCACTCAGGTAGCGAGGTGAAACCTTTACATGATCGGCTACATCTTGTACCGTTGGCAATCCTCCAATGAGTGATTTATCAGTATCAAAATAAGAAGATAGAAACGCTTCAACTTCAGACAGCATATCGTTGTGTATCGGTTTTCGAGTAATGAACTGCCTATTGTAAAATCGATTACTGTAGTTGAGCAGCAATTCGATTTGGGAAATAATTACATCCTGACTGAAATGGTCGATGTTATTGTCGAGTTCCAGGATGATATTCTCAAAAATTGAAAAAATAATCTGTTTTTCCTTATCAGAAAGATAGAGTGCTTCGGCAACTGAATAGGAGAAAAATCCATAATTGGCAATATTTTTTGCCAAAGGATAATTTCTAAGAAACTCAGGGTGAAAAATCAAAGTATAACCACTATAGTCTGCTTCCTGATCTGAAGAATAAACAATCTGATCGGGCGCAGTAAAGGAAAGTCCGCCTTCTTCAAAATCATAATGTCCCTGACCGTATTTGATAGCTCCGGCAAAATGCTTTTTGAATGATATTTTATAGAACTTAAGAATAAATGCAGTATTAGGCTGTTCGGATATGTTAATATCTTTATAGTCTACAAGTGCAATCAAAGGATGTTTTGGCTTTGGAAGGCCTAACTGATCCATTGCATTTGAGATACTTGTATAGGTATAGGTTTTTAGCTTTTTCATAATTTCCGTTATTTTCTGTTCCAGGCTGGTTTTGCTTCCAGCGTTTTATGGTAGATTTCACAATTGGTGCTGTGTGCGCCTGGAAGATACCCGATACTCATGAGAAATTCATTGACAATTTCACCACCGGTAAATTTGAATGTCTTTTTAAAAAGTTTCATCCATTCTGCTAATGACTTTGGATGATGGCTGTCCAGCCATTTTTCGAACGAGCCAAATTCCTGCTGCACTTTTAGTATGGTTTTGGCATTCTCAATCGCGGCATTGATTTTTAGCCGATTCCTGATAATACCGGGATCGTTCAACAATCTTTCCCTATCGTTTTCCTGATATTCTGCGACTTTTTTAATGCTGAAATTATCATACGCTGCTCGGAAAGTATCCTGCTTTTTTAAGATGGTTTCCCAGCTCAGTCCAGCCTGGTTTATTTCGAGTATCAGCCTTGCAAATAATTCGTCGTCATTGTGTATCGGAAAGCCGTACTGGTTATCGTGATACGATTTATGAAGTTCTTTTCTCGGACCCGACATACTATTTAAATAACTGCAATATGACATTTTAAAGAAAATTGTTTAGTGAACGTTTTACAAATATAAGTATTCATTGTATTGTTTTGATGTAATTTAATTGCCCGGAAATTCAATGTTCAACAATCTTCCAACATGTTTTCTAAAATTTTCGCTTCCCATTTCGGTAAGCTGACCGGCTATCTTAACAGCATCCGCACCTGCCATGTATCTTAACTGATTTTTACCATCTGTAGCGGCTTCAAAAACAACATCAGCTATTACTTCCGGTTCGCTAAAATCAAGCAGCGTATTATTGTTGAAAAAGAGATCTATCAATTTTTCCTGTATCGGATCGTACTCCGGATGCGCAAATGCCTTTACACCATTTACAAAACTGGATTTTATGCCGCCTGGTGCTACTGTTTTAATCGTAATATTGAATGGCGCCAATTCGTAAGACAAGCTTTCGCTTAATCCTTCCAATGCCCATTTTGTCGCATTATAAACCGAAGCCAATGGACAGGATATTATGCCAAAAACCGATGTTG
Organism: Flavobacterium sp. AC274; assembly: GCF_979258275.1. NCBI lineage: Bacteria > Pseudomonadati > Bacteroidota > Flavobacteriia > Flavobacteriales > Flavobacteriaceae > Flavobacterium > Flavobacterium sp. AC274. Next base: position 4,753,104 of record NZ_OZ409852.1, read on the forward strand.
TAGTAATAAACATTCCCCTGCCTCTCTCTTTGAAATAAGGAGTAAAAGCCTTTACAACCTTAATTACTCCAGTAAGATTTGTATTGATCTGGTCTTCGATTGCTTCGATAGGACTGGCTTCCAAAGAGCCACTCAAGCCATAGCCCGCATTATTAAATACAACATCAATACTTTCATTGGCAGTCAGCTCACTAATAGTTTTATCAATCTGTTCTTTCTGAGTAACATCGAGCCGAATTAATTTTACATTTTCCAGCACGTTTAACTCCGTTTCCTTTTCAGGATTACGCATCGTTGCAATTACCCTCCAGCCGTTGGCCTGAAATAATCTAGCGGTGGCTTTACCCAGACCAGCTGATGCACCCGTAATAAATATAGTCTTCATTTTGTTTTGAATTTAAATTTTACAAGTGCAAATTTCCTTTCATTAACCCAGATTTTAGTATCCAAAACCGTAAATGATGTAGTCAAAAAAACGATTGGTCTTAGCGCATAAAAAAAGCCGATGGTTAAATCGGCTTTTTTATAGTTCAGGTATGTTATTAGATGGTATTTTCCCAAGCTTTTAATTGGTGATCTTTTAACATGTCTTCTACAAACTGTGGCACCACGTTTCTGAATTTACCGTTATCTGACGGTACAATTTCGATAATTGCATCAATCATTTCCTGTGGATCCAGTCTTCCTTCTGGTGTACCTAAAAGCGAATCGAAATTGGCTTTCATATCAGCACGTTTGGTAAAGTTTTTGTCGTCATCCAGCCAGCGGAAAGCATTTTCAGCCATCGTTTCGTTGTAACCAGTTAAGTAAGCTCCAGGATTAATGGTTTGGATTTTGATTCCGTAAGGATTCAATTCATCAGCCAATGCTTCTGCAACTGCTTCAAGAGCGTGTTTGGTTGAAACGTAGATTCCGTAACCAGATGGCGTGAATAATCCACCCATAGAAGAAGTAAATACGATTTTACCTTTTTTGCCTTCTGTGATCCATTTAGAAGCAAAGCCTTGTGACAATTGCAGCGGAGCAAAAACATTTGTTTCATAATTAGCACGAACCAAATCAAGCGGAATTTCAAATACCGGACCGCTTTCCCCGATTCCTGCATTACTAAAGAATACATCGATGTCACGTTTTAAGGCATTGGCAACGTCGTATTTGTCAAGAATGTCCAGTTTTACCACTTCTATATTGTTTTCAAGTCCTGCTTCGGCAACTTTTTTGCGTAAGGCAGTAACTTCCGGCAGGATTTGTACTCCTGCAATAACTTTATGACCTAATTTAGCTAAACCAAATGCTGCTCCTTCTCCTAATCCGGAACCTGCTCCGGTAATCAAAATTGTTTTTGTTGTACTCATGATTTCTAAGTTTTAATGATTTTTAATATGATTATTTATTATTAATTGTTGTTATACTAAGCTGCCTGCCGTTGCGATTTCAAAATCCTGATCTGGACTGCCTCCGGATACTCCGATGTAGGCTACGATATCATTTCCTGATTTTACTGGTACTCCGCCTTTAAAACCTACAAGACCTCCACTGGTGTTAACCATACCGTAAGTTTTGTTTTCAGGATTTAAGAATTCACCAACCGCTTCAGAATTCATACGGAACAGCATGGCTGTTTTTGCTTTTCCCATTGAGATATCTATCGAGCCAAGAAATGCATCATCCATTCTTACAAATGCTTTCAAGTGCCCTGCAGGATCTAAAATTGTAATGTTGGCATTTACACCAATTTCGTTTGCTTTGTCAATCGCTTGATATAGGGATTTGAAAGCTTGTTTTTGATTTGTTTCCATGATACTTATTTTTAAATTGTTACTGTGTGATTTAGTACTCGTTTTGTTTGAAGCAAAGTTGCGACGAAACCAAGAGGTAGATTGTACGAATTACAAAGCCTTTATTATGAATATCAAAGATAGATTCAGAGCAATCGCCATAAATGTTCTTCTTTAGGAAAGCTTCTGTAAAGGCTACCAGATAGACATCGTTCATATCAAACCACTCAAATGATCTGTAATGGCCTTGATTTGTAAAAAAATAGTTCCAGGTTCCATTGCAAAAGTGATGTTGTCGGTTGTGTAATCTGCATGTGCATCTTTGACAAATAACATCGTGAAGTAATTTGGACGAAATACAATTGACTTAAATGGAAGCACTTTAAACAAATCTTTCAAATTGCTTAAGGAAAATCCATCACCATCATGCAGCATATGAGAAACAGGAAGGTTCATTGCAACAAATGTCTCTGTAAGATCTTTGAAGATAGCTGGATTCTCTTTCATAGACTTTTCTATAGCAGATCTGCTTTTAGATGTATGATTTTATCTTTGTGAAAAGTAAAATCTAATGTACCGCCTATGCCTCTTTCCGAAAAATTACCTGTAAAAAAGGCTTCTAAGTGAGCTGATTCTTTATCAACTATATCAATTTTAATAATTTTCGTTTGAGTATTATAACCAACGAAATAATCTTCGAAATATTTACGAATACCAGAATGACCCCTAAATTTCTCACCAACTGATGGATCATCTATAACTGCGCTCTCATCATAATATTTTACATAAGCTTCAGTGTCGAAAGTATTGCTGGTAACCAGCCAACTTTGTAAAAAGGTATTAATATCCATTGTGATTTAATTAATTGTTTGCGGCATTAAGTTTTTATTATCTACAAAAATCAAGAAAATACTTTATTAGAATGTAGCCAAAATGTATTGGTTTGTAGCCAAAATTACGTTCCGTTATTTTAACAATAATTTCTAGTGGATAAGCTCCTGTCGGAATGATCTCTACAAACTTATTTTCTAAAAGTTGATATTCATAATCATTGCTTTCCTTTTCATATAGAGTAACCTGAGTTTTTGAAGCAATTTTGTATCAGTAATAATTTATAAAATTTAAAATAATGAAAACTCAAAAAACATGGTTCATTACCGGAGCAGGAAGAGGCTTTGGATTGAATATTACAGAAGCTGTTCTAAAATCAGGTGATAATGTTGTAGCTACAGTACGAAAAAATCCGGAAGCCTTAGCTGATAGATTAGGCAACAACCCAAACCTTCATGTTGTTGTGCTTGACACCACCGATGAAATACAAGCTATAAAAGCAGCAGCATCAGGAATTTCTAAATTTGGACAAATTGATGTATTAGTAAACAACGCTGGTTATGGATTACTTTCAGCTGTAGAAGAGGCTACATCAAAAGAAGTATTTGATAATTTTAATGTTAACGTATTTGGTGTTCTTAATGTGACAAGAGCAATTCTTCCTTACATGCGCGAGAAACGTTCTGGTCATTTGATTAACATTTCCTCAATTGGTGGTTTGAGCGCATACTTTGGGTGGGGTGTTTATGGTGCTTCTAAATTTGCAATAGAAGGAATTACGGAAGGACTTGCAATGGAACTTGCTCCTCTTGGAATTCATGCAACTGTTGTAGCACCTGGATTCTTCAGAACAGACTTTTTGGATCAATCTTCATTAACAAGAACAGAAAATGTGATTGAAGATTATAGTGAAACAGTTGGTGAAATGAGAAAATTTGTAACTACAGCTAATAAAAAGCAACCAGGAGATCCTGAAAAACTTGCAGCTGCTTTTATAAAATTAGCAGCTTCTGAAAATCCTCCTGTTCACCTTCCACTTGGAACCGATACACTTCAAAGGTTTAGAGATAAAACCAAAAAATTTGAAGACGACATTACAAATTGGTATGATACTATAGTAAGTACAGATCATGACGATACTAAAGAATAATAAATAGCTAAATAAATTAAAGATCAACTGCTAAGCAACCCATTTTTAAAAATGAGTTGCTTTTTTTATTCAACCTTCCAAAAAGAGCTCTGGAATGTTAAACTTAAAATCGCAAATTATGGAAAACCTTAAAAACAACATTTCTTTTAAGTCGAACTTTAGGCAAATAATTAAAGATGCAAATTTAGATAGAACAAACTGTAATTATAATTTTAAATTAAATTTATGCTAAGAAAAACTGTTTGCTTACGAATTAGGTTTTGAACATTCGCAAAGTTTCAGCAAATTATTCTAGACTAAAACTAAACTAAGTTCGTCAGAATTTAGAGCAAGTTTTAACTAACCAATAAAATGAAGCTGGTACCTTTTTTGCCACAAAAAGTTAAGGCAATCTCTTTTTGCATTGAGTAAATAATTAAAATTTATCCGATTACATTTTCTGGCAAAATTATATATTAAGACTAGATCCATTTCATCTAATTACTCCTCATTCACTACTACTTTTTGGAGCTGCTTTAATAATAATTTGTATTTTTACATTTGAAACAATAAAGAATTATACATCTCATTTTAACCAAGTTATCAGCTTTAAAATTGAAAATTTGATAGTTGTGGCACATTCGTGGCGCAACAGCAATGGAGTGGAAACCTTTTTTGCTACAAAAAGTTAAAGCTGTTTTTAAAAATATTTCTTCAGTGTAAGTTTTGCGGCAGAATCGTGGCACAAGGTATTTTGAAGAAGTAAAATTTCAGGAAAATCTTAGAAGTTTAGGTTCGAAACTATTATATCTACTATTAATCTGCAAAAATATCCGCAAATGTCAAATGGCACCAACTGAATACAGATGACGCCATTTTATTTCATTTAGATTCATCTATTAGAAACTCCAAATTTGCTATTTAGCTAATCTTCGAACCTCCATGATATAATTTATTGTAAATTAAAAATGACAAGCAATGCAAGGAAAAACTATCTTTTCATCACCAATTACCTGCTATTCTTTTGGATTCATCTGATTAAAAATACCTTCTAACGTTTCCTTTCCTGCAGAGCTCATTGCTATACTAAAACCATGAGATATACTCTTTTTACCTTCTTTCAACTGTATAAAAACTGAATCAATAAAAGTATCAACCGACTCCCACATATCGTGGATTCCTTTTCCTCCAAGATCAGTGTTTAATGCCGGAGGAATAACCTCAATTACTTCCATATTATTATTCTCAAGCAGATGTCCAAGAGAAAGAGTAAAAGAGTGAAAGAAGGCTTTTGTAGCACAATAAACAGGAGCTTTGGAAAGTGGCACAAAAGCAAGTCCTGAAGTTACATTTATTATTGTTTTCAAAGATTGAAGTCCTTTGAATAAAAGAATCAAATGTAATGGTGCTTCAATATTAATGGTAATCTCTCTTTTTGCTTTGTTAAAAAATTCAGGATCCTCGAGTGACATCCAGTTTTGTATGCCTGCATTGTTTACCAAAACATTTAAATCGCTATGCTCTTTCTCAATCCAATGATAAAGTGCTTCACGTTCGGTTTCTAATTCAAGATCACATTGTTTTATTATAAGTGAAGGAAGTTTTAAAACAGCTTCTTCGAGTGCATCCAGTCGTCTTCCGCATATAATCACAGTATTTCCTTCTTTAATAAAGCGCTCTGCCATTCCAAATCCTATACCGGTAGCACCCCCGGTAATTAAAATTTTATTGTTACTAATTTTCATATAATTTTATTTAATTTAATATTAGTCAAAGGTCGAAATCATATAACAGTTGAGGATATACAATACAAACAGACTTTTAGACAAATCAAACTATTTTTATATCTGACGAAAAGAAAGCGGTGTCAAGCCACTGTTTTTTTTAAAGAATTTAGAGAAATGTGGAACTTCATCAAAGCCAAGACAGAATGCAATTTGTGCAATACTCCAGTCACTGTGTTTTAAAAGAATTTTGCCCTCACGAGCAGTTCTTTCACCTAATAATTCACTAGTAGATTTTCCGGTAATTTCTTTTAGGTTCTTATTAAGGTAATTGACATGAACATGAAGTCTCTCTGCATATTCTTTCGGTGTGCGCACCTGTACCCTGTCTACAGGAGAATTAATAGAAAATTGCTGTTCCAAAAGATCAAAGAACTTTTCAGCAATTCTCTGGGGAGCTTTACGCAATTCATTTCTGTTTACATTAGGTATTAATTTCTGTCCATAATGAATAAGTTCTGCAACATAGGCTCTTATAAGATCATATCTATAAGCATAATCACTATTTATTTCACTGCACATTTTTTCAAAAATAATACTCAGTTCTTTCTTTTGTTCGAATGAAATGTTGAAAACAGGGTAATGATCCGTTTTAAAAATAGGAAGGGCATCTGGTAGTATTTCGCTTTTTTTATTAAAAAGAAAATCTGCCGTAAAAATACAGAAATAGCCTCCATCCTGAAGATCCTGATCGATGTACTGGTAAGGAACACTGGGATCAGCAAACAAAAGTCCGTTTTCTTCTACATCAACTGTAGTATCTGCATATTTAACTTTGGTACTGCCAACAAGCAATGCAATCTTAAAGAAAGATTTACGGTTATAAAACATCGCAGCATCGGCAGGTTTTAGTCTATTAATATCTTTTACCCTAAACACATTAAAATGCCCCGACTGAGCAGGAATATCATCAGGAGAACCTGAAAGAGTGTGCTTATAAAAGTCTTCTAATGATGTTGGTTTCATTTGTACTATTTGTAAAGTAAATTGTTTCTCGTACATTTCCCTGTATGATATCCAAATTTGACATTAGCATATTTAGATTAAGGATATCTTTTAATTATCAGGACAGCATTATGTAACAGGCTTCAAATATATGTAACAATTTTTTATTTCAACAAACTTGAGTTTCACAGTTTGGGCTTATCTTCTTGAAAGGCTTCTCTTGCTACAACTGTAATAACCGTCTTTAAAAAAGAGCTATCAGTTACTCTATTTAAATCCGTATTTTTGTTGCGGAGTTTTCACTTTATTCCAAAACAAAATCTGCAAAAAAAACTTAAACAGCAATAGAGATGAAATCACATCCCTTGAATACTGATATTTTCCATGAACATATTTGCTCTTACATTCCTGTTTCTAAAGATGATTTTGAGCGCTTTTTAAGCCTTTTCAAAATCGTTTATTTAAAAAAAGGAGAACATCATTATCAGGCTGGTATAGTTCCTAAGTATGCTTCATTTATAATTAAAGGCTGTTTTCGACAGTATTTAACTAATGATGAGGGATACGAACAAATTGCTCAGTTCTATGATGAAAGTATGTGGACAGGCGAAGTAGAAAGCATGATTAATCGTATTGCAACCAATATGAATCTTCAGGCTCTTGAGGATAGCACGCTGCTTTGTATAACAGGCGACGATATGTGCAATGCAATGGAGCATACACCATGGCTTCAACATTACACTATTTTAAAAAACTTTTCCGACAATGCTAAGATTCGGGAAGAAACCAGTCGCAATAAGATGACCTCACCTGAGGATTTGTATCTTGAAATTCTAAAGCAACGTCCTTCACTGATATTACGTGTTTCACAAAAACATATTGCTAACTATCTTGGTATCCGTAAAGAGACACTTAGCCGAATCCGTAAAAGAATTGCCAAGATATAATTTGTTGATTCTAGTCAACAGTTTACAATTTACCTTCTTATACATTTGCTTCATAAAACATAGTCGTTTGCAATTGCACTTAGCTTCAATTTTGAAGTTTCGGTATTTCTCTACGTCTAATTAATAAAAGCAAATCTTTAAGAAATAATTAATCCATGAAAAAAGTAGTTTATAATAAATATGGTGGTGTAGAAGTTTTACATCTTCAAGAAGTTGAAAAGCCTATTGCTAACAATCACCAGTTTTTAATCAAAGTTAAATCTGTCTCCCTAAATCCTTTAGACTGGAAAATTTTTATGGGAGAAGTTAAGCTAATGTCAGGTTCCAAATTTCCTAAATTTGTTGGATGTGACTTTTCGGGAGTAATCGAAAGTATGAGTCATAATAATTCCAATTTAAAAAAGGGTGATGAAGTATTTGGCCTGCTTGATCCTTTTAAGGAAGGTGTACTGGGAGAGTATATATTGGTTGACGAAAAGCAGGTTTCGTTAAAACCAACAAAGCTTTCGTTCGAACAAGCATCTTCAATACCGACAGCTGGACAAACGGCTTTGCAAATGCTGGCAAAAAGTAACATTCTCAAAGGTCAGCAGGTTTTAATAAATGGAGCATCTGGCGGTGTTGGAATGTTTGCTATACAAATTGCAAAAAGAAAGGGAGCAATCGTAACGGCTGTAGCAAGTGGAAAATCTCAAGATCTTTTAAAAAAATGGGGAAGCGATCACACAATTGACTATAACAAACAGAATGTAAGTGATATAAATCAAAAATTTGATGTTATTCTTGAACTTTCCAATAAACTTCCCTTCTCGAAAGCTAAGAAGTTAATGAATCGCAAAGCAACTTATGTTACTGCTCTCCCAACATTACCAGTATTTATAAACTCATTTTTTAATAATCTATTTTCTAAAAAGAAATACAAATTTATTATGATGAAATCCAATAGTCAGGATTTAAATCTTTTGGCAGATTATGTTGTAGAAGGTATGGATATTCACATAAGCAAAACTTATCCCTTGACAGCATATAAAGAGGCTTATGAAAATTTTTCTAAGCAAGGCGCTATTGGCAAAACTGTTTTCAACATATAAGTATATTATCAAAAAAAGCTGTCCATCCTTGAATTGATAATTTACTTTAAAAGAACTAAACTATTATAAATAAGTTCTACTGTAATTATATACTTTGCGATGTTCATCTATCAGGATTTCACAAAAATACTATAAAAGCTTTCTATATCTCATTTAAAAAGCTTTTATAGTATTTTCTAAGTGATATCTATTCGATATCGCAATGACATAAGCCCTGTCTTTTTATAATCCGATAAATTACTGCTGCTATTTAAAACTTACTTCATAAGCACAATATCATTTAGATACTTTTTCTGATGAAATAGTTTTTTTAGCTTTTTCAATTATTTTTGATTTTCAAAATCTTGTTTGATTAATGTTACCACATCTGCTTAAAACCATTTTTGGCAGCTTCATTATATTTATCAATATCGAATCTGTAAAAAATAGACGATTTATGAACGCCCTCTTTTTGAGATTTACCAAGGTTTATTAAAATATCAAATGAAATGATTTTTCGATAGAAATTACCTCTGTTTAGTTTTATTCCCAATATAGCTTCATAAAGTCTTTGAAGTTCAAGCATTGTAAATTCGGAAGGCAAAAGATTTAGACCAATAGGTTTATAATTTATCTCTTTTCTAAGGGTTTGAAGTGCAGTATCTATTATTTCCCGATGATCCATTATCATCTCAGGAATAGTATCCGCATTTACCCATTCACAAAAATCAGAAATTTCATCAACCACAGGAATGATGGTGTCAAAATTCACAAGAGCGTAATAGCCAATGGTAATAAAGCGCTGCCTATGCCATAAATCATCCGGATAATCTTTAAATGTATTTCCTGCACGATCATATTCACTAAAAGAGCTAAACTGATCCATAAAAACATTTTCAGCTCCTGTCCTGGCCTTTAGTATTCTTGCTGCCGCTGTATCAAAATTTTTCTCTTCTTTCAGTAGAAAACCTCCGGGCAAACTACATAATTGGGAGTTTTTTAAGCGTACTAATAATATTTTTAAGACATCATTAGTGAAACCAAATATCACACAATCAATTGATAAATGAGGTATATATAATTTTTTAGCCTCTTCAGACCTTTCTATAAGAAATTTTTTCAAAGGAAATCTTTTTGCTAAAGTAATAAATACCACTGATATAATCAATTCCAAATATTCCCTATATAAGATGCAAAGCTTTGAATCAACTTTTTCGTTTTTTATTCATTATGAAGAGAAAATTACAAAAATAGACGTTTTTTATTGAATTTGTCCAAATATAGCAAGCCCAACCAATTTGAAAACGCAATAACTTTGATTGTAAAAACACAATAACAAGTCTTAACAGTATTGATTTGTTGATTTATTATTATTAGTCCGCGTATTAAAATAATGATAATGCAAAAATACACCCCTCTATTTAAAGAGATACTAATTTAATTATTTTTGCTTCATAATGAAGAGAAAATTACAAAATTACACTAACCTTAATAATACGACCAATCCTTATGAACAAAAAAATTCAATTTATCATCTTATTAATCCCATTTGTGTCCTTTTCAATTTGTGCACAAAATAGCACGAAAAGTCCAACAGAGAACTCTACAGCTATACTAGATACAGTTAAGAAAGTTAAGATTGCTTCTTCAGATACCAAAGAAGAGAAAAACAGAAATATAATGCTGAATGCTGCTAATAATACAGGTCCCCGAGATGTTAATATTGGGCTCCCTTCCACTCTTGGCGGCATTACTATTCAAGAGAATAACTTACCTGTAGTATACTTTTATTGGCCAGAATTACCTAACCGTACCTGGAGACAGAGTACCAGCCTTGGTCGTACCGGATTGTTAAAAATTGGTGAAGCAGCCATTACCCTTGGCGATCTAGGCTTTGCAGTAAATTCCTATACAAGATTAGGTAGTGATAAGCTTGCGATTGTAGGGAACATCTCCGCCAGCAATTTTGGTTGGCTTAAAGGTGATCTCAATGTAAGTGGCCCCCTATCAAAAGGCTGGTCATATACCCTTGGTGCATATGCCAATTTTGACCCCAGTACTTATGACTTAAAATTTGCCCGTTACGCTGACAGGACGCAAATTTACCGAGCAGGTCTAACAAAAAAATTCGAGAATGGACGAGGCGAAATTAGTGCTATATACAAATATGCCAACTCAGCATCACTTACCAACTACGCTGTTTTTCAATACAAAGAAGGCGGAAAAGTTGAAGAAATTGACGGCTTTAAAATTGGTCGGGACTCTTATATCATTAATGACGGTACTCTTCGATTTAAAGACATCCGTACCGGAGAATTCTCAAATAAAAACCTTGGAGGAAGTGATGCCGCAACCCTATCGCATAATTTTGATATCGTAGGTCATTACAACTTTAAAAATAGCTGGAAATTGTATTTTGATACACGCCTGCATTATGCTGAGGCAACCCAGCTATCTGCTGTACCCTTAAGTATATCCAACGTAAATGCATCAGCAGGTTATTCTTATGCCTCAACTGGTTTACCATATACGGGAAATGTAAATTCTATGGTAGCTCTAAATACTCCAGGTACGCCAACCACAACGCTTATGGGGCGCTTTGAACTTAAAAAAACTACGGAAGAGCACAATTTTAGATTAGGGCTTTTTGAACAATATTACAGAGTCAACGAGTATACTTCAAGCAGGTCTTTTTACTATCAAACTGTTAGTGCAAATCCTGATAAACTTATACGTAATACAGCTGGAGGAACATCAAATACCGACCAATATGGATTCTATAACTATAATGTAGGCGGTGAATATCATAACGGATTTGAAAATAAGCTTTCGGCTTACTTTTCAGATGATTGGAATGCTACTCCATGGCTAACTGTAAATTATGGACTAAATCTAAGATACCATAAAGTAAAAGGAGATTATTACCAGACACCCAGAACACCCGGTTTTGTATTTGATCCTTCTCAAAAAACTTTCTTCGACAATGATTTTTACAATGTAGGAGGCTCAGTTAATACTGTATTTAAGGTCACCAAAAAGGCAGGTGTACTTGCTGACTTTACTTATACTGAAAAAAACGTACAGCTTGAAAACTATTCAAGTTTTGCATCACCAAACTTAGCAAAGACAAAAAGTCCTTTACTTGGATTTGGTCTTTACTATAATCATGACAAGCTAAGCATTGTATCACAAGCTACATACTTAACCCGTAACAACAATTTTAGCAGATTGAATCTTGTAAATCCTAATGATGGTGCACAATCACAGGTAACCACAGTTTTTTATGACATTCAGACTATCGGCTGGACGACAGATATTGTAACGACTCCTTTTAAAGGTTTTAATCTACACTATCTTCTTACTTTTCAAGACCCTATATATAAAAACTATAATTTTTCAGCCTTTGGTAATAATTACTCTTATGATGATAAAAATGTGCTGGAAATTTCAAAGGTTCTAATGGAAATAGATCCCAGCTATACCTATAAAAAATTCAAAGTTTGGGCAAGTTTCAGATACTTTTCACAGCAATATGCCAATCTTACCAATGCCTTATATTTCCAGCCTCGTTGGGAAACTTTTGGAGGTTTAAACTATAAAATTAATTCTCATATAGATCTTGGTCTTACTGCTGTTAACTTTTTAAATCAACGCGGTGCAAAAGGTACTATTAGCGGTGCTGAACTTATTACTGATCCCTCACCTTATTATGACAGGCTCCTTGTGGGTTCATACATTAGACCATTTACTTTAGAAGCATCTATTAACTTTAAATTTTAATTCAACAATATGAATAAATTATATCTCTGTGCACTTGTGGCTCTCTCTCTAGCTGCAACACTACACGCCCAGCAAAACAATTTTAAAATTCTTGCAAACACCAATGGACCTCTTTTAGGATATTCTAATACATCTGTAATTAAAATACTTACAGTGAACGGTAAGTATTTTAAAGACTTGAATAAAAATGGAAAACTTGATAAATATGAAGATTGGCGTCTTGGTGCTGATCAACGTGCAAAAGACCTTGCCAGCCAAATGACCGTTGAACAGATTGCCGGTCTTATGCTTTATAGCCGCCATCAAAGCATACCTGCTGATGCTATGGGTTATCGCTCTGGAACCTATGGTGGAAAACCGTATAAAGAGAGTGGCGCAAATCCTTGGATCCTTTCTGATCAGCAAATGCGTTTCCTACAGGATGATAATGTGCGTCATGTACTTGTTTCAACTGTACAAAGTCCTGAGGTTGCTGCACTATGGAATAACGAAATGCAGGCATTTGTTGAAGGCATTGGCCTTGGTATACCAGGAAATACAAGCAGTGATCCACGCCATATGGCTGCGGTTACTAGTGAATTTAATTCCGGTGCTGGAGGTAAAATTTCCATGTGGCCCGATGGTCTTGCAATGGGCGCTACTTTTGACCCTGCCATCGTCGAACAATTTGGTCAGATAGCAGCCCAAGAATACCGCGCATTGGGAATGACAACTGCTCTATCACCGCAAATAGATCTTGCTACAGAACCACGCTGGAACCGTATTAATATGACTTTTAGTGAGAGTCCGGAACTTACACGCGATATGGCACGTGGTTATATAGATGGTTTTCAAACATCCTATGGAAAAGACGAAATTAAAGACGGCTGGGGCTACAATTCTGTCAATGCAATGGTAAAACATTGGCCAGGCGGTGGTCCTGAAGAAGGTGGTCGTGATGCACATTGGGCTTTTGGAAAATATGCAGTATATCCTGGTAACAACCTATTGAATCACATCTTGCCTTTTACTCAAGGAGCTTTTAAATTAAATGGAAAAACAGGCAAGGCTGCCGCTGTGATGCCTTATTATACCATATCTTATAATCAGGATATTAAAAATGGTGAAAATGTAGGAAATGCATATAGTAAATATCTCATCACTGATTTGTTGCGTGATAAATATGGTTATGATGGTGTAGTATGTACCGATTGGCTTATTACTGCCGACGAAGGAAAAACACCAAATGTATTTGCAGGAAAATCGTGGGGTGTAGAAACTCTGACCGTCATCGAAAGGCACTTTAAAGCACTTATGGCAGGGGCTGACCAGTTTGGAGGAAATGATGATAAAAAACCTGTTTTAGCGGCTTATGATATGGGTGTAAAAGAGTTCGGAGAAAAAGATATGAGGGCTCGCTTTGAACGTTCTGCCGTTCGACTCTTAAAGAATATTTTCCGCCTTGGTCTTTTTGAAAATCCTTATATAGACCCTGTCCAATCCAAAAAAATAGTAGGCAACCCAATATTTATGAAAGCTGGTTACGAAGCCCAGATAAAATCAATAATAATGCTGAAAAATAAAGGAAACTTACTTCCTATAAAAGAAAAGAAAACTATTTATATTCCAAAAATATATAGTGCACCAATTAAAGACTGGTGGGGTAATATGAAACAGCCTTCACTTGATTATCCGGTAAATTTAGAGCTGGTAAAAAAATATTTTAACTTTACCGATGATCCCTCTAAAGCCGATTTGGCCATTGTTTTTGTTAACAGCCCACAAAGTGCAGAGTCTGGATATAATTTAGATGAACGCCAAGCAGGTGGAAATGGCTATGTGCCAATTTCTCTACAATATGGTACATATTCTGCTAATGATGCCCGTGAGCACAGTATAGCTGCAGGTGACCCAGTAATAGATCCTACTATTAAAGACCGCTCCTATAAAGGTAAAACTGTGACGGCGGCCAATACTATGGATTTGCGTACTATTCAAGATGTCAAAGTAATGATGAAGAACAAGCCGGTTATAGTTTCAGTAACAGCAACAAAACCTATGGTATTTGCCGAATTTGAAAAACTTGCCGATGGTATAGTTCTTAATTTTGGAGTATCCACACAAGCTGTTTTAGATATTATTTCAGGTAATTATGAACCATCAGGTTTATTGCCCTTGCAAATGCCAGCTGATATGAAAACCGTTGAAGAGCAAAAAGAAGATCTCCCTTATGATATGGTCCCACACTTAGACAGTGAAGGAAACAGCTACGATTTTGGATTTGGATTAAATTGGAAAGGACAAATTCACGATCAACGCACTCAAAAATATCACAAATAGCGTCTTCCGAATTCTAGTATTAAAAAAACCGTTGGAAACTTTATATTTTTCCAACGGTTATACTATTATAAATGTATCTCTTTTTTAATTATGCATTTATACGATACTGTAATGGAGTGAGTCCTGTCTTTTGTTTAAATAATCTTGTAAAATGCTGCTGATATTTAAAACCTAATTCATAAGCAATATCACTCACCGATTTTTCGTGATCAAATAATATTGTCTTTGCTTCATCAATCAATTTTGACTGAATATAATCTAAAGCTGTACTTCCGGTTTCTTTTTTTATAAGGTCTCCAAAATAATTAGCCGAAAGAAACAATTGTTCAGCACAATAAGTTACTGAAGGAAGCCCTAAAGTCTTAGACTTACCCGAGGTAAAATAATCCTTCAACAGATTTTCAAAACGAATCAGAATATCTTTATTTACATGATTTCTAGTGATAAACTGCCTGTCATAATATCGCATGCAGTAATTTAATAAAAGTTCAATATTAGAAACAATAAGTGTTTTACTATGCTTGTCAATATTTTGATCTATCTCGGTTAGAATTTTTTCAAAACAATCGTTAATGGCTTTTCTTTCTTTTTTAGATAAATGCAATGCTTCATTTACTTCGTAAGAAAAAAAGAATAGTCTTTGATTTGTCTGGCAAGACTTGTTCCGGCAAGCAGATCAGGATGAAAAACCAGTGCTTTGCCCCACGGCTTAATAATCTCGTTCCTGCCATCAATTCCATAAATCTGACCCGGTGAAATAAAAACCAGTGTACCATCTTCATAATCATAAGACTGGCATCCGTAACGCATATCACCGCATTTTATATATTTCAAAAAAACACAATAAACACCCATATATCTTTTAAAATACTGGTAAGTTGGTATTTCATCAAAATTGACAACACTAACTAGAGGATGCAAAGTCTCTGCTCCTACTGAATCATTGTATTGCTTAACGGTTTCAATTCTATCAATTCGTTCCATAACCAAATGTTTATACAAATTTAGCAAACAGACTAGTGAAATTGACAATCCGTATTCAAAATCAGTAAAAATGGTAAATACATCTGTACTTTGTATAAAATCAGGTCCTTTACAATCCCGAAATTTGTATAAGTTAAAAGTAGAGAATTACTAATATTTCTTTCACTAACTTTAGTAAAGTTCTCAACCTGTTTAATTTATAAATCCACATAGCTATGACAAAAAAGAAATTTCAACTCTCTCTACATATATTTACTTTCTGCTTAATTTTCAATACAATGACTTCACAAAACAACGATAAAAAAGATCAAACCTTAAATACACATCAGCAAAGCATGGCTGCTATTGCCGCACTTACAGCTACAGGAAATTTAGAACAATTGAAACCTGCCATAAATACTGGTCTTGACGCCGGCCTCACCATAAATGAAATAAAAGAAGCTTTGGTACAACTTTATGCCTATTGCGGATTTCCCCGAAGTTTAAATGCTGTCAACACGCTAATGGCGGTTCTAGAAGAAAGAAAATCTAAGGGTATAAAAGATACTGTAGGTAAAGATGCTTCTGCGACAACCGTAACCGACAAATATAAATCAGGAAAAGAGAATCTTCAAAAATTAACGAATAAAGAAGAAACGGGTCCCAAAACAGGTGCCGCCGCTTTTGCTCCTGTAATAGATACTTTTTTAAAAGAACATTTGTTTGCCGATATTTTCAATCGTGATGTGTTGACTTTCCGTCAAAGAGAGTTTGTTACCATCTCTGCACTTGCCGCAATGACCGGAGTTGAGCCACAACTGCAAGCGCATCTGTTTATGGGTAAAAATACCGGAATTACAGACCCACAGCTTTTGGAACTTACTACTATTATCGAAAAAACAGCAGGAAAAATACAAGCCAATGTTTTAAGAAATGCTATTGGACAGCCTGCCATACCGATTATCGAATCTGATATGATGGTAAGAATTTCTGAAATCGAAATTATTCCGGAATATTTAGAAGAATACAAAACCATATTGGATAAAGAATCTTCAGAATCTGTAAAATTGGAAGAAGGAGTGATTGCCATTTATCCTATGTTTCAAAAAGAAAATCCTTTACAGATCAGGATAATTGAAATATACGCCAATCAAAAAGCTTATAAATCTCATTTGCAGACACCCCATTTTCAGCATTATAAAACTACAACCTTAAAAATGGTAAAATCATTAAAATTAGTAGATATGACTGCTTTAGATCCTGAGATGATGCAACTTATTTTTGAAAAAACAGGAAAGTAATTCTAATACCAAACAAGCCAATGGATGCAAATGATTTTAAAGCATTTAAGATTGAAAATCTGGATACTTATTCGCCCTCTTTTGGTAGAAAAGATCTTTATCGGATATGTTTAGTTGATGGAAAAAGTACGGTACACTTTAGAGACAAAAGTATCACCATTAGCGGGATGCATCTTTTTTTGGCAATATAAATACGCCATATTCATGGGAAACAGAATCGGAACAAAGTGGCTACAGCTGTCTTTTTACTGAAAATTTCCTGAAGGTAGCCGGATATTTTGATCACGCAGAACTGCTTTCTATTTTCAACATAGAAAAAGTTCCTGTATATGAAGTTGTTGGAGATAAGGAAAAAGCAAATATTCAGTTTATTTTCGAAAGAATCCTGGAAGAAAGCAACGGGCAATATGTAAAAAGAAAAGATATGATACGTAATTTCATCAGTATATTGATTCATGAAGCATTAAAACTGAATATTGACGGAAACAATCCTGCCGCTTTCAATAGTAAAAAAGCCTCAGAAAGAATCTCTTCCAAATTCTTAAATCTGCTCAATGAACAATTTCCGATAGAGGATAAAAATCGTATTCTTCCCTTTAAAACTGCTACTGAATTTGCGCGTCAACTGAGCGTTCATCCCAATTACCTAAACCGTCTGGTAAAAAAGGAAACCGGAAAAACAATTTTAAAAATCATCAATGAAAGAATTGTAACAGAAGCTAAAATTTTACTGCTGCATACTGATTGGAGCATTACAGAAATAGCCTGCACTTTGGGTTTTGAATATACTTCTTATTTTGATAATGTTTTTAAAAGAACAACAGGTTTAAGTCCAAAATCATTTCGCAAAACAAACTGATATTTAATACTGAATTAAAACAATTTAAATCGAATCAAATGTCTTACTCAACTTTAAAAATTATAACTACAGAAGAGCATTTTACTCTTAAGGAAATTTCACAAAAAGTATTGGCGTTTAATACCTCAAAAAGTACTTCTAATTCATCATCTAACCAGGTACAAAAAGAACTGATGTCCATTGCCCTACCTAATACCGATGTAATAGAAGATATAGCAGCGCTCCGAATTAAATTTATGGATGACAGCGGTATAGACATGCAGATACTCTCCTATGGACCAGGTAGTCCGCAGAATATTACAGACAAAATTTTAGCATTAGATTTGTGCAAACAGGCCAATAATGAATTAGCACGGCTGATCAAAATATACCCAAATAGATTTTCCGGATTAGCAGTCTTACCCATGGCAGATCCTGTAGAAGCAAGCAAAGAACTGGAAAGGTCAGTAAATTTATTAGGTCTAAAAGGTGCTATGCTCTCAGGAACTTATAATGGACGTTTTTTCGATCATCCTGAATTTCTACCTGTTTTTTATAAAGCACAGGATCTTAATGTACCTCTTTACATGCATCCTGCCCCAATATCAGAAAATATTGCAAGTTCCTATTATCAAAGTGATCAGTGGCCAGCTATTGCAGGGGCAATGTTTGCCGGTGCAGGTTACGGATGGCATTTAGATTCTGGCATTGGAATTATAAGACTAATTATTTCAGGCATCTTCGACAAGCTCCCTTCACTTAAGCTTATATCTGGCCACTGGGGC
Source organism: Flavobacterium sp. AC274 (assembly GCF_979258275.1). Classification (NCBI taxonomy): domain Bacteria; kingdom Pseudomonadati; phylum Bacteroidota; class Flavobacteriia; order Flavobacteriales; family Flavobacteriaceae; genus Flavobacterium; species Flavobacterium sp. AC274. The sequence continues at coordinate 4,771,574 of NZ_OZ409852.1, forward strand.
GAGATGGTTCCTTTTTATTTAAATCGCTTAGATGATCAGCTTGGTAAAACTTTAAAATTAGATCGGAAAATTTCTGAATATTACAAAAGTAGCATTTACATCACACCAAGCGGACTTTTTTCTGAAGCACAATTACAATTTGCCATTTCACAAGTTGGATCAGACCAGATCTTGTATTCTGGTGATTATCCTTTTTTGATTGATAAAAATACACGAAGTTTTCTGGAAAATGTCTCAATATCAAATGAGGATAAAGAAAAAATTGGATACAAAAACGCAGAGAGCCTTTTTCATCTCTAACACTACATTCTCTATTTTAGTTTGAAATACTTCTATTTAAGACCTAAAATGGTTTGAAATTCATAAATATCGGTATAAATCTTCTTAACAAATTACCTCTAATGCATTATAATTTTGCTGTATAACTTAATAAGAAAAATATGAATACAATACTAGTAAACACTGTTTTAGGCAAAGTCGAAAACATTGAAGAGATTTTACCTCAAGAATTTGCGGTTGTGGCCGCCTTGAAAGAAGAAGGTGCTTTAGCACATCTTTTTATTAAAGATGCTATGGGTGGTGCCGTTCTTATTTTTAATGAGACAGATCAGGATAAAGTACAGAAACTGCTTGCCCGATTCCCTCTTTATAAATATTTTGAAAAAATAGAATACACGCTATTAAACCAACAATTTTAATCATGAAAAAAGTATTATTTGTAGTTACAAGTTGTAACGAGAAAGGAGAAACCAAGCTTCCAACCGGATTTAATTTAGCAGAAGTTACCCATCCGTTAGAAGTTTTGGAAAATGATGGCATTCATGTAGATATTGCTTCTATAAAAGGAGGAGCAGCTCCGCTTGACGGATTAGAAGACTTCAATGACCCTGTTATTGCTAAATATTGGGCCGATACCAATTTTAGAAATAAAATTGAAAACACCCTGAAATTAGAAGAGGTAAATATAAAACAATACGATGCGATATTTTTTGCAGGCGGGCACGGAACAATGTGGGATTTTCCAGATACACCAGCCGTTATAAACGCTATTCGCGAAATATATGAAGACGGCAAGATTGTATCAGCAGTATGCCACGGACCTGCAGCGCTTGTAAATGCTACATTAAGCGATGGTTCGTATTTAATTAGCGGAAAAAAAGTAGCGGCATTTACAAATGACGAAGAAGAAGAAGTACAATCTACACATGTAGTTCCTTTTTTATTAGCCGATGCCTTAAAAACCAATGGAGCGTTTCATCAGCCGGCACAAAACTGGAGTGACAATACCGTTGTCGATGGTCGTTTAATTACAGGTCAAAATCCGCAGTCTGCTGCCAGTGTTGGTAAAGCATTGTCTAAATTATTGTTAAACAAATAAACGGTTTACAATGAATAATATCGAAAACAAAGTAATCGTAATTACAGGCGCAAGCAGCGGATTAGGTGAAGCTTCTGCAAAAGCACTATCTGCAAAAGGAGCCATTCTTGTCTTAGCAGCAAGACGTCTAGAACGTATTGATGCACTTGTAGAAGAATTTTCTAAAAACGGGAAAAAAGCACTTGCAATACAAACCGATGTGACCGATTTTACACAGATGCAAGCCCTGATGAAAGAGGCTGTAAATAAATTCGGAAAAATAGATGTGCTGCTTAATAATGCCGGAATCATGCCCTCAACACCAATAATGGATTGTGATGTAACAACATGGAATCAGGTTATTAACGTGAACATAAATGGGGTTTTGAATGGTATTGCGGCGGTACTGCCTTATTTTAAGGAGCAGAAATCCGGGCATATTATTAATGTGTCTTCGGTTGCAGCACACAAAATTGGCAAAGGATCAGGAATTTATTCTGCGACTAAAACGGCTGTAAGAGCCATTTCTGAAGGTTTAAGAATGGAGGCTAAAGATTTCAATATCAGAACGACTATTATTTCTCCGGGAGTTATCGATACCGAATTGCCAAGTGCAAGTGGTATTCCGGATGAATCAACCAAACAATTCTATCAGGCTGTGGCCATTCCGGCAGATTCTTTTGCACGCGTAGTAGAATTTGCGATCAGTCAGCCCGAAGAAGTTGATATTAATGAAATTCTGTTTAGACCTACACGTCAGGAATATTAAACCCCAAAAAATGAAAAAAATAACCATTATATATTTTTCTGGTTCGGGTAGCACAGCAAAATTTGCTGAATCAATTGGTAAAGGGGTTTCGTCAGTGCAAGAAGCTTCCCTAGATATTATTTCAATAGATGAAAATGATATCACAAAGGGACGCTATAAAAATGATGCTGTCATAAGTCAATTAGATGTAAGTGATGCTATCATATTTGGAACGCCCACTTATATGGCTGGATGTGCCGCACAATTTAAAGCATTTGCCGATGCAACTATTGGAAGCTGGTCGCAGCAAAAATGGAAAAATAAAATTGCAGCAGGATTTACGGTATCAGGAACACCCAGCGGAGACAAAGTAATCACTTTACAGTCTTTACAAGCCATTGCAATGCAGCATGGAATGATCTGGTTGGGAACAGGCGAAATGCCTTCACAGTCAAATGGTGTAAATCGCTTAGGAACTTGGATAGGCGCTATGGCTTTTGCCGAACAAAATACGACATCACCTATTACAAAGGATGATTTATTCTCTGGAGAAGTATTTGGCAAAAGAATTGCCGATTTTACAATTAATCAGTTACGCTAATAATCCTTTAAAACTAACCAATGAAAAAAATAACCTCTTTTAAAAATAAAGGCCTTAAGATGGCTGCTGAATTACATCTTCCGGATAATTTTAATGAAACAACTAAATATCCGGCTATAGTATGCATACATCCGGCCGGCGGAGTTAAAGAACAAACAATTGGGCATTATGCATCAAAATTAGCCGAAAACGGATTTATAGCTTTAACTTTCGATGCTTCTTATCAAGGCGAAAGCGAAGGACTTCCCCGTTATTTGGAAGATCCTACAGCCAGAGTTGAAGATGCGCGTGCCGGTGCAGATTTTTTAGCTACTCTTCCGTATATCGATATAGATCGTCTGGGTGTATTTGGCATTTGTGCAGGCGGTGGTTATGCGATAAGCGTGGCACAGACAGAGCATCGTTTTAAAGCAATTGCTGCTATAAGCGCTTCTCCAATGGGTGAAGGTTTTAGAAATTTCCTGGGATATGAAACTCCTGCTCCTATTTTGTTAGACTTACTGAAAAATGTGGGAATACAGCGAAATCTTGAAGCAAACGGAGCTGAACCCATGTATATGCATTGGGTGCCGGAAACTAAAGAAGAAATTAATGAAAACACACCCGATCTATTGAGAGAAGGTCACGATTATTACAAAACTTCAAGAGCACAACATCCCAATTCTGTAAATAAATATCTTTTTACCAGTACAGATCGAATTTTGGCTTTTTCTACTTTTGATCAAATTCCAGTCTTTTTAACACAGCCTATGCTATTAATTGCCGGAAGTAAAGCTGATACTAAAATTTTCAGCGATCAGGCTTTTGAACTTGCTCAGGGAGACAAGGAATTGTTTATTGTTGATGGAGCAACACATATCGCTATGTATGATATACCAGAATATGTTGATCAGGCGGTGGTTAAACTAACTGAATTTTATGGTATTAAATTGTAATTTACTTTTAATTTCATATTGTATTATTACATTTTAAAACTTAGGAATTGCAGAAGTAATATCCATTAAAAAAAACCAAATAGTGTCTAACTTTTTGGGGCATGTTCAAATTTCATTAGGACTTTTTTAATAAGTAAAATTCAATTTAATTCGTGGATAGTAAAACATTTAAGTATAAATCAATTTTCTGAGTGCATCTATTGATGCACCTTTTTAGACAATTTATGAAAGACTACGAACATTGATCTTAAAACATGGATTCTGGATGATACTACTCTATAAATAATACAACTGGAGTTACCTTCTAATTTGCCCCAAAAAGATAAGGTGGTTTTTAAAGATATTTCACAAGGCAAAGTTTTGTGGCAGAATCGTGGCGCATAACTTTTCAGATGGTACTCAATTCATTAAAATCAAACTCTTCTCTACTGAAGTTCGAATGGCAGAGCGTCCAGAATTTTATAATTATCTTTAGTTAGTCGTTTGGTTTATAATTATAAGCGATAATAGAAAGCTGATATAAATTCTCAATTATTTCTAGACCTTCTGTATCTGAAACATCCGCAAATCCTTCGCATTTCCTTAATTCATCTAAAGTTAATTTACCATTGCTGTCGTTAACTTCCTTTTTGCTGCAAACAGAATTTTGCAATTTTGATTTGTTGTTCTGATTAGATTTCATCTTTATCGAATTAAATTTTGATATAATCTAGTATATTTTGGTCTGATTTAAAATAAATCCAATCATCAGCGGAAATCCTGATGTACATTGATTATTTATAAGATTCAATAATTAATTATATATAAATCACTTAATTTATGATTGTAAATCCTTTAATAATGGACATTACAAATGAATCATTCTTAAATTTAAAGTAGTATCTAAATTGATAAATGGTTCCCTAAAGTTTTAATATTTACAAAACCGCACAAGCTACCAATGCTAGAATCTGTAAAATAGTCGTAAAATAGATTATGTTTTTTTACTAATTAATTCCATTGATTTATTGTAATTGAAGATTTCTGTTAATTGAATCTGTAATTTCGAAAAGCTTGTCTGGAATTCCAAAATGATACTGTTGACATTCGTCACATTTTTTCAAGTTACTACTTTTGTGTTGTTCCAAATAATCAAAATGTAATTTAATATTCTTTTCGTACAAATATTTTATATTAGCCAAAAGGAGTATCTTATCTTTATTGGAAATATTTTCAGTCAATGCTAATTTTACAAAATCCTCAATAAATGTGAGCAAACTTTGCAATTGTTTCAGTTGAAAAATGTCCTCTGAAAGATTGAGACGATTATGGTGTTTGTTTATGACAACATATATAGCGAGATATTTATATATAGCATCGCTGCCAGTTTTTATTCGTTCAATATCTGTTTTGACACCAGCAACGGTTTTAGTAGTTTTTTCGATATGTTGAACATTTTGAATATCACTTTTAATAATATCAAATTGTTGCTTAAGGTACGTTACAACTTTGGATTCATCATCACTTTCTTTCTGTTCATCAAGCTGTTTCTGAATTAGTTTATTAGCTTTTACTTGCTCTTGCAAAGCATAATACACTAAAAGAGAACCTAACACGCCACTAAATGGTGCTGTAATTCCACCTATTGTCCCACCAATATTATTTGTGTTGTTGGACGTGAAATCGATGCCTAATTCGAAATGTGTAAACAGATACGGTGTAATAGCAATGCATAAAATTCCAATTACCATCACTCACAATACGATTTTTTCGTTTTTCATTTAGCTTGCTTTATCGTTGAAAGTATTGCTAAATTATAATTTTAGTAGTTTGATTTTTACAACAGATTTTTTTTATTAACGGATTGTTGAACAACAATGCAGTAATACAACATTGTGAAATCTTACAAAAAATAAAACATGCAATATGACTGCATATCTTTTCTTGCTCAAAAAATTAAGCCGAAGTTTAAATTGCTTGACAATAATTATTAGGGTACACATTGCAGCCTTTTCTCCGTATTTAGTTTTTGCTTAGCACATTCAGTTTGACAGATAAAGAGATTATTTAATATTTTATATTTCCACTTGTAATTGCGTCATCCTATTTGATTTATCAACGAAAATCATAGTTCTAAAAAATAAAAATTAACTAATATCCATATGGTTTCATATGGTTGAAGTTTAACAAATATTTTAGATGATTCAAAAAACACGTAGTTATACGTGTTCTCAAATTTTTAATATTACCGATGTTTGTAGTGATTTGGAATAGAATTCCCGATAAAATTCTAAAAATAAATTAATTAACCATTAACTAAACAAAACTATGTCAGCAAAAAAAATCTTAAACGAAGACTGGGAAGACTATGACAACCGTAAAAAGAAAAAGGGCGACAGTCAATTTTTTTCATGTGATGAAGCTTGGGAAGTAGACTATCTTATCGACAAAATTCATAAAGAGTATCCAAAAGTTGGCCGCGATGCAATAAAGCAGGCCATAGAGCAGTGCTGTCAAACTGTTCATGGAAATAAGCCAAGAGCAAAGTTTATCGCTTGTGTCATGAACAGATTAGGACTGGATGATAATCCTAGTGATGGAAACCCGCCTAAAAATCCCGGACAAGGGCCACAAAATCCACCGATTCCACCAATTAACAGAAACGTAGGTTAAACTTTTTGCTATGAGGTTTATAGAACAAGCCGAACGCTGGAATTCTGAACAGGAGGCTCTAACGATATTAGGAATATCTTTTCAGATTGACGAAGAATTAAAAGCACAGGGTTTCCTGCGCCTTGATTTAGAAATAACAGACAAATCTAATCTTGCTGGAATTCCCACTGAATTTCTTCCTTTGAAACTCAGTGCTTCATTTCCTGATACCTATCCTTATTTTCGCCCTATGGTGTATGCGGTAGAGATAGATCTGCCGAGACATCAAAACCGAATTGATAAAAATTTATGTTTATTACCGCGTTCATCATCTTATTGGCTTCCGCAAACTACTCTTGCGAAATATCTTGAACAGCAGCTGCCTAAAGTACTGGTTCAGGGAATGATTACTAACCCTGTACTATTGCAAGGTAATGTAGATGAACAAGCTGAACCCGTCAGTGAATATTATGCTGTGGTGTTAAATGCACCTATCATTATCGATACTACAGAGTTTGATAATATTCAAACTGAAAATCCAAATATTGATTACTTAGGACAAATTAAACTCGGCGTTGAATTGGACAGCGATATACCAAATCGCATAGTTGCGATGGAATGCCGCGATGCTGGAAAAAATGTTTTAAGCACGATGCCCTCTATTTTGGAAAACACATTCAAATCTTCGCAGTATGGTGCAGTATATCGAACACCACAACCTCCTCCTTTTGGAGATCCTGAAAAAGATTACCAATGGCTGGTAGAGATTTTAGCTGAGAGCGGTCAAAAAATAAAAAAATTTGATAGCTCCATCAGGTTTAAAAACGGATCTATGATTACCAACTTGGTTGCAATTACTTTTCCTGAAGAACATCTACCTGGTCAAATTTCAAACGGATGGCTGTTTTTGGTATTGGGAACTATTGCAAACGGTAAAAGAGTAGCAACAAGCATGTTTAAATACTATGCTAAGCCAAGCCGGATAAATAATAACGAGCTTTCATTCAGAATTCCAAAATTACGCCCTTTGGAAGAAAAAAGTGTTGCGGTATTTGGATTGGGCGCCTTAGGAGCGCCATCAGTTATCGAATTTGCTAAAAATGGTATAAAGGAAATCAGGCTAATAGACTTTGACATTGTGGATGCCGGAACAATCGTGCGTTGGCCGCTTGGAATCTCTGCTGCCGGATTGCTAAAAACCGATGCTTTAGAGAGCTTCCTACAGGAAAACTACCCCTATGTAAAAGTTAAAAAATTTAGATACACCATTGGAGGAACACAAACTGCAACTGAAGCACTAACAACCGAGCAACTTTCACAAATCATTTCGATAAATGAAATCGTAGAGGGAATTTCTATGATTTACGATGCTACAGCAGAGTCTGGAATAAGTCATTTTTTATCTGAAGAAGCAAAGAAAAGGGACATATCTTATATATGTTTATACGGAACGCAAGGCGTATGGGGAGGTGCCGTAATGCGCGCCGGTAGGGGGATTACTGAAGGATGCTGGATGTGTTTTCAGTACGGCCTGCATGACGGCACCTATCCCACACCTCCTGCCGATATTCATGGAAGTATTCAAGCAGTTGGCTGCGGTGATATCTCATTCACCGGTGCCAGTTTTGAACTAAACAACATAGTCAGTTCCGGAGTGAGGCTGGCAGTAAGCACACTATGTACCGATAGAGACGGCTACGAGAATTTGGCCAATGACATCGGTATATTAGCTTTGGTTGATAAAGATGAAAAACCTATTTTCCCTCAATGGTCGTCACATCAATTAAAAATTCATCCTCAATGCCCTTATTGTAATATCGTACAACCATGAAAATTTGGATCAAAAAAGAAATAATTAATGAAATATTCTCCGAAGGTAATTTCTGGCGACCGAAAGAAACTGGAGGCATACTAATGGGTTATATGGTAGCAGATGAGTATATTGTAACAGATCTAATTGGCCCCGGCAAAAAAGCAGTACACGGCCTATTTAGTTTTGAGCCAGACCAGGAATATCATACAGAAGAAATCGCAAATCTATATAATTCTTCGAAGCAGAGAACCACCTATCTAGGCGATTGGCACACCCATCCTAATTCTTTTCCTTATTTAAGCTCCACGGATAAAAAAACAGCTAAAAAAATTTCTTCGTACAGCAAAGCGAGATTGTCAAATCCAATAATGTTAGTAGCGGCTCCTCCTACTTTAAATTATAAAGCATGGTTTTACAATAAAAGTCAATTTTGTCAAAATCTTTTTGAAGAAGCAGAAGTAATTCTATACTAATTTTTTTATCAAAATATCTATATTTACAATTTACAGTCCAATGGTAGAAAGAAGATATGCCCCCTTTTGGTCTAAATAAAACTTAAGTATAATTAATAAAACGTTTAAAACAATATCATATTACACAAAATTAAAGATGAGCAGAAGATTTGGATTGTTAATAGGGATAAATGATTACATAGTTAACCCACTTGATTACTGCGTAAATGATGTAAATAAAATTGCAGAAGTTCTAATTCTAAACTGTGAATTTAATGCCAATGATCTGAGAATAATAACCAGTGATTCCTACAGTTCCACTAAAGAAATTGTCAAATTATTCCATAATGCTTTGGAAAGTATATATAATGAGTTTAATCAGGGTGAAGATGCTTTATTTTTCTTTTTCTCCGGGCATGGTGTTCATGACGAAGAGGCTACTCTATTGTTTCATTCTCACGAGATAAAAGTTTCTATAATATATAATGCTGTTCAAGAGAAGTTAAATCCAAAAAATCAAATATTTGTTTTTGACGCCTGTCACTCAGGTGAAAAAATTAAATCAGCCGAAGAGGAAGATTTTATGACAGAACTTTACTGGAATAAACTCGCTTCAAAATCAGAGACTAAAACTATTATTGCAGCGTCCAGGTTTGATCAAAAAGCGACTGAGAAAAGCATTTTCCAGAATGGTACTATGACTCATTATTTTTTAAAAGCAATAGAAACAAAACAGAACTACAATGATATGGGCTTCACAACACCGACAGTGATTGCCGATTATGTTAGAAAAGAAGTCAGTTTAGATAAAAACTTCAAACAGATACCCTACACCAATAGTGTAGATATAGGAAGTTATCCATTTGCATTTTCAAAGTATTTGCCAATTGCAGATAAAGAAAATAAAATTCGAGAAGAGAAAATAGCAGAAAAAACTAAAGAAAAAAATACAAATGAAAAGACGATAATACGCACTCCCCCGACCGTTCTATTCTATGAAAGGCTCACCAAGGCATTTCCTGGTGTAAGAGGTGTAAAATGGTTTGAGGGAAAAACTGCATTAGACGGCCTAACTCGATTTTTATATGAACCTTTAAAATATGAAATAGCGGAAGGATATGGTGTACTCGCAGATCCTATATGGTGGTTTCGAGGCGGGAGTGCATTACCTATTACTAAATTTAAAAATCTTGAAGATAATAAGATTTTACTGAACAATAATGATGAATTAATTATAGACAAGATTGCAGTATACAATTCAAGTTCATATTATTCCAGCTTTATTTATATTGAGACTCTGCCAGATCAGCCATCAGGAGTTTACGACATCGAAACGTCAGTATTTGAAAGACATGTATCCAGCAGGGGATATTATAGTGAATCATTTGGAATTCATAATAATAAAATCATAACTTTCGAAGAATGTCAGGACGGTGCAGCTTTCATTGACGGAGAATATACAGAACTTATGAATCCACAATATAGAGTCAGATATCTTTCAAAATATAATATAATCCTTGTTCCAAAATCATCGCCTCACAATACAAACAAAGGAAATTTATTAGGGGATCAATACATGAATAGAATACTTATGGGGGAAAGAACTTTGGAACAATTTGCAGAGGAATATGACTTACTTCCGAGAAGCCACATGGATCTGTAATAATATACTTTGCAAATATTTTGTCTTAGAAAAAGCATATCTTTGTTTTGAAATCAAAGAAGTATTATAACGTCAATTTAAAAGGATTAAAACCTACCAGAACTTTCATTATTTATAAAAATGGCGAAAATCTTCATGGCAGAATCGTGGCGCAATACGGAAAAAATATTAGAAATGCAGTATAAGAGCGGGATGCGGAGCTTAGGTTCGAATCCCTCTTTCTCCGCCAGTAGAAGTTTCAGAAGAAACTTTAAAAGTCAAAAGCCTTTAAACACTAGTGTTTAAAGGCTTTTTCGTTTTTGCATACTTTTCAAAAAGCACATGTTTTATCAAAGAATGGTTACCCTATTAGTTACCCCGTTTTTTTAGAGTCATTTTTCTCAAAAATGGGTAACTAAAAAGAAAGAATTCCCTGGGAATTCCCTTCTGTCAATGGACTCTCTTAAAATTTTTAAATCAATTGATATTAATTTAAAAACAAAAAATATTAAAAGCATTTTTTTACCTCAAAACCGGACAAGTAGACAAAATGGGAAATTTTCCATTTTTGCACTAATCACTTTTTTCAATTCTTTGCGCATATATAATATTTCCTGTATGCAAAAAAATTCTTAGATTAGTCTTTATAATCAGTTGTTTGAATTTACAACTATATTAATCATTGAACAAAGACTATAACTAATACAATAACATATAAATTAGAAAAACGAAACGAATTGAATGCAGGTTTCCCGTTATTTTTTCAATGATATTAATAATCACAGAATTCAATATTAATCAAATACTATTAGATGAAAAAAATATTAATAATACTATTTCTTCTGCCATGCTGTATTGTTACTGTTTTATCGCAGAATAAAAAACCAAACATTGTACTGATACTGGCGGATGATCTGGGCTATGGAGATGTAGGCTTTAATGGACAGAAACTGATTAAAACCCCAAATCTGGACCGATTGGCAAATGACGGAATTACACTAAAACAATTTTATGCCGGCACTGCCGTATGTGCTCCATCAAGGTCCTCCTTAATGACCGGTAAACATACAGGGCATACTTTTATTCGTGGTAATTTGGGTGTTGAACCCGAAGGACAGTATCCAATACCCGATACAATTGTAACGCTGGCCGAAGTATTAAAGAAAAGCGGGTATAAAACAGGTGCCTATGGCAAATGGGGACTTGGACCTGTTGGATCACAGGGAGATCCAAACCGACAGGGATTTGATCATTTCTTTGGCTATAACTGCCAGTCTCTGGCACATCGATACTACCCTGAGCATTTATGGAACGATCAGGAGAAAGTAATACTGAAAGAAAATGGTAAATTAGAATCCCTTAAAGAATACGCACCTGACTTAACCCAACAGCAGGCATTAGCATTTATTGATAAAAATAAGGAGGAACCCTTTTTTCTTTTTTTACCTTATATATTACCGCACGCCGAACTTATTGTGCCCAACGATAGTATTTTTCGTTATTATAAAGGAAAGTTTGCTGAAAAACCTTTTAAAGGTTTTGACTACGGAACAAACGCAAAACCTACAGGATATGTTTCTCAACAATACCCGCACGCCACATTTGCAGCAATGGTAACTCGTTTGGATCTCTATGTTGGACAGGTTATTGCTAAATTGAAGGAATTAGGATTAGAAGAAAATACACTAATTATATTTACCAGTGATAATGGCCCTCACAAAGAAGGTGGAGCAGATCCTGACTTCTTCAACAGCGCTGCAGGTTTCCGGGGTATTAAACGTGATTTGTATGAGGGGGGCATCAGGGTTCCTTTCGTTGCCAAATGGCCGAAAGTTATTAAGGCTGGTCAAAGCAGTGATTTCGTAGGTGCCTTTTGGGATATCATGCCTACTTTATCAGAAATCACGGGCAGTAAAAGTCCAGAACACATTGACGGAATTTCTTTTACCAACGCACTTATGGGCAATAAAAATCAAAATACTCATGAATATCTTTACTGGGAGTTTCATGAAGGAGGTGGCAAACAAGCGGTTCGTTATGGAAATTGGAAAGGAATCCGACTGAACGTTCTAAAAGATAAAAACGCAGTAATTGCATTGTACGATCTTAGTTCCGATCCTCAGGAAAAACATGATATTGCACTAAAACATCCTGATATAGTTAAAAAAATTGCCCTCTTTATGAATGAAGCTCACACAGAAAGTCAAGTATTCCCGTGGTAGGACTTTATATTTACAATTCTACAACAAAGATGATTTGCAAGTCTCTGATAAATAAAATAATTCGAATGCAGTACATACGACTTGAAAGCAACTTATAAATTAGATTTATTTAAACTAAAAAAAGAGCGTGCAAAATAATATTCTACACGCTCTTTAATTTTAAAAAGTTTAGTCTTTTATTGTTTAATAAATGATTTATTTACAATAGTATCTCCTGTTTGGATTTTTAAAAGATAAACACCTTTAATCAAATGACTGCAATTGAACGGAATTTCAATTCTGCCAACATCATATGTCTGATCGGTAATGACATTTAACTTATGTCCACTAATGTTAAATAATGAAATCGTTACTTTTTGCTGTTCGGTCTGCATAAAGGTTATATTTATACTTCCTGATGTTGGATTTGGGTAAACACTCAAATCTTCTTCTGAATCGACTGCCTTACTTGCAGCAAGCGTGCTTACTGTACAGTTTGGTGTTGTACTAAAAGCCATTTGTGCGGCCGTGAAATTGGTGAAAGTCGCATTTATATCAATGTTCGAAGCATCGCTGGCTCCTTTGCCATCACAATCTGTTCTGCCATTTCTCCAGTAAGGAAATTGCAAATAAACACCCGGAGTTGAGCAACTACCTATTTCTGCATCTCCACCCACTACAACTGAACTTCCAAAATTACCGGCAAACAGCATCGCATTTCCTTTAATATTAGCTGTATTGGCTACAGAACCGCCTTCCATCCAGGCATTACCTTCAACAATGGCACTATTAGATAACGTTGCATTGTAAACACATGCATTTCCTCTTACAATTGCATTACCATTTATAGTTCCTCCATCGACCATTGCATAATCTTCTATACGGGCATTCCCCGAAATACTACCAGCTCTGACAACAGCATAAGGACCAACATAAACGGTTGATGCAACTGTCGCATTATTGGATACCCATCCTCCTCCATTAGTATGCAAATGACCATTTGTTTTAAGAAAACTTCTAAAATTGGCGGCAGGCTGAAATCCTTCTGGAGTTGCATTTGCAATTTTTAGTTCATAAGGGTATCTTCTCTGCTTAGGGTACCCCTCATCCATATTGTAATTGACATGAACTTTTGGTGCTGAGAACACTACCAGAAAAATACCCGTTTCAGTAGAAGTATTTAAGGTAAAAGAAGCTTCTCCATCCGTTTTATACATCGGGCTGTAACGAGATACTGTACCGTCTGCTTTTGTCGTTACAAAACCATATCTCCAGCCGGCCTGAGTTGGATTAACCTCTGTATGTCCTTTAAATTTAATTGTAACTTTCTTTTGAGTTCCTGTACATGTTGGGTATAATGGAATTACATTCATTCCGTAATCCTGTGGAGCCCAGTCGTTATTGGTATAATATTGATCTGTAGTACCTGCTACTTTTGTTAACAGTGTGTATTGTCTGCTGGTATAACGTGGCATATTTGTTTTTATACTATTGTAAACGTTTCTTATTGTTTTACCAAAATTGCCGGTCGTATTTATTTGGGAATTCCATTGAATAGGATAATCAAATGCCGGTTGTCGTTGGGCATATCCCCAAAGATAATCGTCTAGTTGGTCTTGTGTAAAACCTTTTAGTCTCTTAATTGTTTGAAGCGGATGTTCTTCATTGATAGATTCTGCCCACATTCTTCGGGTAAAATCAAAACCTTCTTTTTCCTGCACATAATACATTAAATGAAAATTGGTGTAATGATGCCTTGTAGAAGACCACATAAAATGTTTGGTCTGTATCCAGCGGGTTAAAGTTCCGTCTATCTCTGCCCACTGTGAATAGGCCTGAGCTCTCATGAAATTAGCATGTCCTTCAAAGAAAGGGCCAGCCCAATCATATCCTGAAAATGCGGTTCCGTTACCCGGATTTTCCTGAATACGCATCATCATTTGCAGCGTATGAGCAAACTCGTGGGATAATGCACCTCCATCTCTCGTGGCTTCCGGATGAACAAACATAGCTCCAATCGTATTGCTAAATGAACTTGCCTGCGCAAACGCTTCTAAACGCGGATCTGTAGAATTCCAGGTATTCATCATCATAATAATGATCTTGTACTTGCCGAAATTTGTTGTTGAAGCATTATTAATAAAGTGCAAATCGGTTATATAGCGCTTAAAACTTGTTTCAAGCGTATCGGCAACCGATTTTGGTGTAAACCTCAACGCAGGATCTGAATAAGTTGACGGATTTGTACCAACTTTATCTCCCCAATAAACCACAAAATTTGTAGATTCATATTTTCTGCTACTGGATACTTTATTGTAAAACTCATTATTGGGATCACTCCATTCTGTGGGCGTAAACAGCGTTTTTTGGCCAATTGCAACATAACTGCAAAGAAAAAGTAGAACTTGTAAGAAAAGTTTTTTCATAATTACATCTTTTTAATAGGTTAAGAATATTTTCTTGTAAATGTAAATATGAAAATGTAGCGCTTGTAATACAATATTACCTTATATTAATACTATTTTACCTATTATAAAACTCTTATCTAATTGCTAAACAATTGTTTACCCAAATTAACTAGATTTTTTAATTTAAAAAGAATAGTATAAAAAATGAATTCTACGATTCTACAGCAATAAGTTCCAATACAATACTACTTTCTCGACTGGAAGAAGAAACTTTTAGTCCAATTTTCATTAAAAAATCGCCAGAAAATACATTGCCTGATTCTTCAAAAGTATTTTCACTTTCAGGCATTATATTGATTTCCTTTACTTTATATTTTCTTGAAGGGTCAAGTCCTTCTAATTTTACCATACTGTAATTAGGATCTGTGAGCGGATGCAAGGTGTATGAAAAAACTACCGATTGGGTTTTATCTTTATTAACATACATTAAAACCGCTCTGGTATCTTCATAAGGCGAAATCAATCGGTACAACTCTCCTTGCCAAATTACCGGACTTAATCTTTTATAATTCGAAACAGCTTCCTGACAAAATTTTAATTCGTTTGGTTTTAATCCTCCAACATGAATATCAAAACCTAATTTTCCCATCATAGCGACATCGGTTTTAAACTTAATGGATTGATTTCCCATGGAAGTTACGTGATTACAGGTTGCCAATGCAGGATAAAAATTAGAATATCCCCATTGAATAAATACACGATCAAAAGGATCTGTATTGTCGCTCGCCCAAAACTCCGTAAAATAGTTCAGCATTCCGTAGTCTACCCTGCCGCCACCTCCGGCACAAAGCATCATGGGAAGATTTGGATATTTGGCTTTTATTCGGTCCAAAACTTTATAAAGTCCTTTTGTATATTCAATAAACAAATGCGACTGCTGGTTCTTTAAATAATTAGAGTAAGCACTCGTCATCATCCGATTACAGTCCCATTTAAAAAAGGCCACACCCGATTGTGTCTGCATAATATCATCTACAACCTTAAAAACAAAATCCTGTACTTTCGGATTGCATAAATCCAAAACCAGTTGTGTGCGGTAAATACTTTTTCCCTATTTGGAAGGCTTAAAACCCAATCCGGATGTTTTTCGAATAATTCACTTTTTTCATTGATCATTTCAGGTTCAATCCAAATACCAAATTTGACCTCTGTTTTTTTTGCCTGTTCCATCAAAAAACCAATACCATTCGGGAGTTTCGACTTTGTAGCTTCCCAATCGCCTAAGCCAGATGTAGAACCGCTTCTTGGGTATTTATTACCAAACCAGCCATCATCCAGCAAAAACATATCAACACCCAATGTTTTGGCATCTGTAAACATATTGGCCAGTTTCTTTTCATCAAAATCAAAAAAAGTAGTTTCCCAATTATTCAATAAAGTCAAACGTGGTTTTTCTCCATCTTTAAGCCCATATTTTCTTGCCCAATCATGTAAATTTCTACTCGCCTGCCCTTTTCCGTGATTCGAAAATGTATAGATAAATGCTGGTGTTTTGAATACTTTTCCGGGTTCTAAATTGTATTCTGATGCAAATTCATTGATTCCCGAAATAATTCTCAATTCATTATTGTTATCAATATCAAAAGTGTACTTAAAGTTACCCGACCAGGCAATTGAACCCGCAATAACTTCACCGTTATTTTCTCCTGCTTTTGCATTTAAAGAAAGAAAAAAACTGGGTGCCGCAAACATATTGGTTCGAACTCCTAATTTTGAATCGATCACTTTGCTTCCTCTTGTCAGCTGACTTTCTTCCATTCTCATTTCTTCCACAACATCACTGTAAAATTGTGTCAGCCAATATTGATCTGCATCTAAATGCAAAGCCGATGAAGCATAATTATAAAGTGTAACTGTTTTTTTTCCTGATGCTGAATTTCTGTCCACGCTTCGATTACATCTTCTTTATAAAATATTTTGTAATGAAGATTGACAAAAACAGGATATTGAGGATCCTTTAATTTGACAATGATTTCGGAAGTATTATCATCTATTTTTTGAACATTATGATTTTGATATTCAAATTCTAATGAAGGATTTCCATCGTTATGCGTCATACGAATAGCGGGTTCAAATAAATTATCGGTACCAAAAGTTGGATATGCCGAATGACGTAAATCAATTAAAGGATTGCCGTCATTGACAACAAACTTTTTTGTGTTTTCTTTCGAGATCAATTCATATTCTAAACTGTTATTCAACTTTGTACCAAAGTACGTTTGATACAGTTTTTTGTTTTTACCCACTTTTAAAACCAAAGCCGAACTTTCAGTTTCAATACAAATCAATGCACTTTCCTGTGCCTGAACAGCAGTATAAACAATCGTTAAGAATAACAGTAAGAGTCGTTTCATTTTTTATTTTTATAAATTAATCTTTTCGGATGTAATTACAATATTTTAGAAAACAGATAGAATAAATTTTTCACGCAGATTTTGCAGATTTTAGCAGATTCTTTTTTAAACTTTTAAGATTTAATCCGCTGCATATATTTACTGCGATGTTTGAAAAAAATATACTTCTTTTTGCATCCTATTTAATATAAAAAAATCTATATTCAATCTGTTTAAAAAAATAAGAGCTTATAAATAAATCTGCTAAAATCTGCGTGAAAATAAACACCGGATTAGCTAATCAGCACAGAGAATCTATGTGCCTAACAATTAATAACCAAAAGGATTGTCAACGCTATGCATTGGCTCAGTAAACCACTTTGCCCCGTTTTCAGTCATGTAAAAATGATCTTCATGTCTGATTCCAAATTTGCCGGGAATACAAATCATCGGTTCATTACTTACAACCATGCCTTCAAGCAGTTTTATTTCGCTTCCGCGGACTAAATACGGGTATTCATGAATATCAAGTCCAGTTCCGTGCCCAACTCTGTGTGGCAATCCGGGTAAATCATAATCCGGACTTAATCCGGCTTGAGCCAATGTTTTTCGGGCTGCATCATCTACAGATCCGCATGAAGAACCAATTTTTGCAGCTTCAAAAGCAGCGAGTTGTACCTTTTTTTCTAAATTCCAAATCGTTTTATATTCTTCAGAAGCTGTTCCGTACACATACGATCTCGTAATATCAGAAAGATAGCCTTCTAATCTACAGCCGGTATCAATTATAACAGCTTGATTTTCCTTTAAATCCTGAGGAACAGAAACGCCGTGAGGATATTGTGTATCATCTGCAAACAAAACAATACAGAAATAAGAGCCCGAAGATATTCCGGCCTTTATATGTGCTTTATTTATAAAATCTGTTACTTCGCTCACTGAAATTCCAGGTCTTAATATTTTAGCAGCAGCTCGTTGCACTTCCATCGTAATGTCTTTTGCTTTTTGAATTATAGCAATTTCATTTTTAGATTTCTGCATTCGGCAACCTGACGTAATGTTTTGAGCAGTTGTAAAATCGTAATTCGTATTTGCTTTTGAAATTCCATCAACTAAAAAATAAGGTGAAGATTCATCAATGGCAATTGTACTGTCACCAAGATTTTTATCTGCCAATAATTTTCCAAATAAAACATAAGGAGATTCGTGTTCTTCCCAACAATTAATGCGTGACTCAACCTGCAAGTATTTTTTAAAAGTACCTTCTTCAAATTTTGGAACTAAATATTCTAAAGTTCCATCATCAAATAATACCGCTCCAACCATTCTTTCTGAAGCATTCCAAAGAGTTCCTGTGAAATAATACAGATTAGTTCCCGCATTTAGATAAACTGCTTTTACCGAAAGCGATTTCATTAACAAAACTGCCTTTTTGATACGTTCCAGATATTCCTCTAACGGAATTGGTTGCACATCAAGAGTTCTGTTTTCTATTTTTGCTAATTCTGCGGCTGCATCAGAACCACCTATACCTATTGTCATTTTTTTATTTTTTAATTTAAACGGCTAAATTAATAAGTTTTTAATTATTCCTTTTTAGGTTTGGTCTGCTTCATTTGCTGAAGTAAATCTTCCTGACTTAGCGCATAATCGTACATGCGCAGTGAAGCAATAAATCCGGAGAAATTTTCACCAATATCCGAAGCTCCAATTATAATTTTAGCCTTATCAATTGCTGATGATAACAGCATATTTTGAGAATTATCTAAAATACCGTCTACATAAATTTTCTCTACAACACCATCAAAAGTTAAAACGATATAATGCCATTTATCTGCTTCGGGAATCTTATTGAATTTCATATCAAAATGACCATCTAAATGTACTCCTGCGCCATAACTCCCGCTATTGTAAGCCAACGCATTATAAGAGTTTGCCAAACCAAATTCAGTTCTGTCACACCAAGAAGCTATAATCTCTCCTTCATTTGCTATTTCTGGATTTTTAACCCAGGCTGCAACTGTGTAAGAACCATTCCAGGCTAAGCTTTTGGGCACTGATTTATCTAAAGTAAAAGCTCCGTTTTTAAAATGAAAAGCCTTAATTCCTTCTGATTTTTCTAAAGATATGTCTCCGCTTTTTGTGAAAATTCCGCCAATAAAACCTTTATTGGAAATGGTATTAATGTCAGAAAATTTTCCTGCATCAAGATCAACCAATAATTTTTTAGTGCTTTTGACAGCAGGAACTATTTTTGATGCTGCATTTTGTAATTTTAAAGGAAGATCAAATAATGAACTGTATATTTTGATGTTCCAGACTGCGGCGTAAAGTCCGGTTTTTTCTGTTGCTAAAATGGTTAGTTTTATGTAACGCGCCGTTACGTCATTGTCATCAATCATTGGACTTCCCGCTGTACGATTCTTCGATTTATCTGCATATTGATTCCAATTTTTTCCATTTAAAGAATACTCCAATTTGTATTGGTAATAATAACTGGCAAACTCAAACTGGGTCATTATTCTTTTTATCTTTTGTTCTGAACCCAAATCAACGATCAAATCTTGTGGCGTTGTATTATCTGCAGCTTTCCACATTGTGGCATTATTATCATCAGTCGCATACGAAGGCTGATATTGATAATCGTACTGAGTTGATTTTAAATGATAAAAAGAAGAAGCTGTTGTTTTTGCTTTAAAAGCAATGTTTTCAGAAACTTCAGACTTTATCAAATCTTCAATTCCTTTATTTGAAGGCACAACCGTTTTGATTGTCGAGTCGTTTTCAAAAATCATTTTATCAATACAAACTTGTCTGGCAAGTCCGCCTCTTGTCATGGGATAATCGTGTTTGTGGTACACAATATAATAGTCGTTATTTTCCTGTAAAACAGAATGATGACCAGGCCCGTGAACTGTCTGATTTTCATTGGTACTCAAAATAGGATTGTTTTTTCCAGGAGTAAAAGGTCCGTATGGCGAATCGGAATAAGAATAACGAACATTATAAGTTTCGTCATGACAAGACGCTCCGGAATACATCAGAATGTACTTAGAACCTCTTTTCATCATATAAGCAGCTTCAAAAGGAGCCGGCGTTTGTGCTAAAGGTATATTGACTGAATGAGCCATTTCGCTCATATTGCTTTTATTTAATTCGCCAACAGCATATCCGCCGTTGTAATGCACCCATGTTCCCCAATATCCATAGATTTTTCCATCGGTATCTTTAAAAAACTGTGCATCGAGCGAAGGGAAATTTTCTCTGGGATACCCATTTGAAATTACCGGAACATCTTGTTCACTTAATTTTTTCCAAGGCCCAACAGGCGAATCTGAAACATAGCCGTAAATATTACAGCCTATTTCGCAGTTTCCAAAATACAAATAATATTTACCATCATCGCCTTCGATAATATCGGGAGCCCAAAAATTAGTTATTGCTTTTGCTGAAAAAGAAGGGATTTCCATGATATAGTTATACCAGTTTTTAAAGTCTTTACTGTACCAAACGGTTGGCGCTCCAGATGCCAGCATTTCATTATCTGTAGTCGCATAGATATAATAAATATCTCCAAATTTTTTAATCGTAGGATCTGCAAACCAGCCCGGTAAAATGGGATTTCCGGCACCGGGAGTATTTACATCAACGTCTTTTTGAGCAAAAACGGTTGCCGTAAAAACAAGTAAAATAAGACTGTATAATAGGTTCTTTTTCAGCATTGTATATTGTAAATTAATTTGAATAACATATTTAATACTTTCAGAAATCAATGTCGTCCTGAGGGCTGTTTTTTTAACAATATTAACATGGTACGCAGATGACACGGATTTGCTTTGCAAAGACGCGGATTTATACGGATTTTTTATTTTAATTTTAAAAAACGTCATTGGTAGCGGAGTCGAAGACTTTTTATAGAAACAGGGCTTCGACTCCGCTCAGCCTGACAAATATTATCTAATTTACATTTAAATGAATTCTATTAATATTTCCAAACCAGTACATCAGCGGTTTTTATTGCTTTTGTACCAATAATGAGTTTTGCTTTTTCAGGTAAATTGATGTTATAGATTTTATCCGAATAATTGACCGCAATACCAAATCCGTCACGATACTCAACCATAACCCCTTCAGGATAATCTTCTATAGCAACATTTTGTTTTTGGTATAACTTTCTTAAAACCTGTTTTTCAAGATCACCATTTTTGGAATCTACTCCAATATAAGTAACTGTTCCTTTACCTAAATTACGTGAAATAATAGCGGGAGTTCCAGCGTAGAAATCGCCGTCGTAGGTTGCCCAAATTTCTGTTTCTTTATTTGGTTTTAGTAAATCTCCCCAGCTTGTCCAGCCAAATTCCTGATTATTAAACTTTATTATACCGGGAGATTGTGGCATTAAGAGATCATAGGATTCTATTTGAGAACCTATTAAATTCCACATTGGTTCATAGAATTTAGCTTCCCAAAGATGGCCTTCACGATTTTGAATTCCGGATCGACAACTCAGTATTAAATTCCCTCCATTTTTGGCATACAAAGTCAATTTATCAATCATTTTTTGATCAATCATCTGATAAGCTGGCACTATTAAAAATGGATATTTAGAGAAATCCGTTGTATCCCGAACAAAATCAACTGGCGCACCCATCGATTTTGTTGCTTTATAATATTTTAAGAAATGCCCAATGGTATTCCACTCTTTTGTTTGCTTATTTAATTCGATACCCATCACATTATCAGTATTAAATAGAATTCCGGTTTTACGTTTTAAATAGTAATCTGGTAAAACTGCTTTAGCATCATACTTTTTTCGTAACGTATCAATTTCTTTTATAAACTGATTAAATTCTGTGCCACCAACAGTTGGTGTTACACCATCTGTACCGACAATACCATAATGAAATTGCTCATACCCATACAAAGGCGCACGAAAACGATACGTACACGCAAATTTACTTCCTCCGGCAAAAACATGCCATAGCCACATACGAACACTTCCGGGCAATGGCTGCGGATTAATACTTCCCCAATTCACTTGTCCTGGCTGTAGTTCCATACAGCCATACATACCTTTTAAAGGACGAAAAAAATCATTGGACATACCAATACTGGTATAATCTCCTAAACGATAGCCTTTTGAGCCAATTCCCAGACTTCCACCATAAACTAAGTAACGGGTGTAACAATCAAAATCCAGTTCCTTACTCATACCAACGAAACTTTCATCATAGTTGGATCTGTAATTAGACGTAATCCATTGGTCTTTGTTTATGTATTTTCGTATGGTAAGCGCTTGGCTATCCAAAAAAGTTGCCGTTTCCTGATCTGCAAATCGATAGTGATCTAATTGGGAGTGTAAGTTCATTCCCCATTCTTTATGTAGCGGAATATTAATCTGATCAAAATCGCTATAAGTTCCACTCCAAAAATTGTTTCCCCAAGCCTGATTTAAAGCGTCAATAGTTACATATTTTTCTTTTAGCCAATTGCGATAACGTTGCTGCGCATCTGGTCCATAATCCAGAAAACGAGATGGTTCATTGTCTACCTGCCAACCAATAATATTTTTATTATTGCCATATCTTTTGCCAATTGTTCAATCATTTTTAGCGAATAGCTTCGATAATAATTACTTGAAAATGATGCATGTTGTCTCGAACCGTGATCTGTTTTGGTACCATCTTCATAAGTAGCCAATACATCAGGATGCTGGCGAACCAACCATACAGGAGGTGTAGCTGTTGAAGTACACATGATAATTTTTAAATTATATTTTGCAGCAATTTCAACAGCTTTATCTAACCATTTAAAATCATAAACACCCTCTTGCGGTTCTAATTGCGCCCACGCAAACTCACCAAAATGCGTAAACTCAAACCCCATTTCGGCAATTTTTTTCAAATCACGATCCCATTGACTCTCATCCCAATGTTCAGGATAATAGTAAACCCCTACTGTTGTCAGGTCTTTTTTTGGAAAAAATTTATCGAAATTTTGAGCACCAGAATTTAAACTGATAAGTACTCCAAATACAGTAAATATTATTTTTTTGAAAAGGTGTTTTTTTGACTTCTGCATTATTTCATCCTTATAAATTAATTTGAATCTCTTTATTTTTCAAAGCAATTTTATAAGCTCCCTAACTTTTTCATAAGATAATTTCACATCCTGATCTACTCTTAAATAAGCATTTGGTGTATAGGCTGTTTTAGGATCTAAAGTAAGGGTCACTTTTCCTGTTTTAGTATTATAGCTTGCTTTTTTAAAAGTTCCTGCATCTAATGTTAACCACATTTTTTTCGGTGCAATGAAAATCTTGGATTTTGCTGCCGTTGTAATTTCTACTTCAACTTCATCTCCTTTTTCTGTTACATTTCCTCCAAAAGCCAGCCAGCCGAATTCTTTTTCATTGGTAATAAAAGTAGCCGTATTGACCGCATAACCAAAGAAACCAGAACCATAATCTCCTGATAAATAATCAATTCTCAAGGTTTCTGGGTAAGAGTGAAAAGCAGCTGATCCAAAACCATCTTCGGTAATATTTGAAATTCCACCTAATAATCCGCCGTAACCTACTTTTAATAAATGAAAATTATCAGGCGTTTTTCTGAATTGCTCCAAAACAGGAATCGCATTTAAAGCTGATCCATAATGATGAATCTGACGCTCTACTCTGGATAATTTTCCTCCGTATAAAAAATCCCAATACCTGCGCGCATTTCCATTGTAAGCCCAGTGTGGCATTGTTGGCATATAGGCTAAAATAGCATCAAGGGTTATTTTTGCTTTATCATTGTATCCAAAATAATCCGACCACATATACACTTCTTCCTGACCTGTAGAATCCCACGGCATTTCACTTCCAAAAGGGTAATTTAGTGTTCTCCAATGATCTGCTCTCACTTTCATTTTAGCTTCCAGATTATTGGCCATTTCTGTATATCCTTCGGTTTTTAAATCTTTCAAAATCAATAAAAAAACCGTTCCTTCCATTTGTCCAAACTGCGCATAATAAGGTGCTAATGTTGTCATGGCAATACTAGTTTCGTAAGCACTTTTTAAATACCAGTCCCAATCGTGATTGGTAACCAAACCGTCATGATATCTTGCCAAACGATACATTGTCCAGTATGCGGCTGCAACGTGTGGGTAATTATAAGATCTTCCCGGATCATCAGAACCTTTTTTGTCCCATGCTGCCCAGGTTTTATAATTAACATCTTTGCTATATGTTCCTTCTGGCATTAATTTGGGTTCGTAATAAAAAACACTTTTTTTAACGCCGTATTTAAGCGTATCGGCTGTATTATACTGAATTCCGCCCCACAGCGTTTTATCCACAAACTGCTGTAGTTTTTCTATTTCTTCTTTATTGGGTTCTACCAATTGTTTCATGACAGCGCCAAGCCAGCCTCCTGCTCCGCCTTCGTCACTTAAACCCGAAATCCAGACACGACTGTCCTGAACAACTTGCTTTTTGGTTTCATAATCATACGAGATTACCGAAGGATTTCTGTGAAAAGGATCATTTTTTTCATCAAACCATTGCGCTGTAGTCAAAAAATGTCCAAAATCAGCTACTACATTGGTTTCTGATTTGATTACTTTATAATTGATTGTTTGCTCTAATCCGTCTTCATAAACTACTGTTAATCTAGCTCTTCCCCATTTTTTTCCGTGTACGGAATATTGAAAATAGCCATTTTTGTTTTTTGATTTTTCCTCGATTGTCAAAGATCCTTCGGGCTCAATTTTAAAAGATTTTACTGCTTTTTTATATTTCAAAAAAAGCTGACCGTCAACATCCTGAGGTAAAACATAACCCGGAACACCAACTGCTACCGGACGTTCGTTTTGAATTAAACCAGCCTGAATATTTTCAATTTGGTCGACCAAAACAAACTTCAATGAAAAACTTTTCGTTTCTCCCGGTTGCAGTATTAATGAAGTTGGAGTATTCCATTGTTCGGCAGTTTTCCATTCGTTATCTGCATAAGCTTTACTAATTGGCATCCATTCATGAAAACCTTCAAAAACAATACTTCTTGGTGTTTCATCATCCAATAACGGACGATATGCTTCAAAAGGCATATTTGCTTCCGGAAGTACTAATAATGCAGGACCATGACCGCTTAATCTTTTTACTTCAAGATAACCGGCGTCTTTACCAATATAAGGATCAAAAAATACGTTGTGAAGATGGGTTTCATCTAATGTTTTTCCTTCCAGAATATTATTAAAAACCATCGGAACGCCTAATGCACCAATTTCCTGAACCGTAGCCGATTTATTGGCAATTTCAAAACGCAAAATTAAATTCCCATCTTTTTGTTCGTAAAAACGTTTTATGGTTAAAGGAATATCGGCTGGCAATGTATTGGAAAGATCGGCTCCTGCCAAAACATTTCCCGAAACATTTAGAGCAGTAACTGAAGCTCTTTTTGCAGCTGTGGAATAACTTTTCCAGCTTCCATCTACTGCTTTAATTCTCAGATTAATATCTCCTAATTGATAAAGTCCGTCTTTATCACGAATCGAGAGTCGCTCTCCGGGTGTAAAATCGAAAGTTTTATCTGTAACCGGAGACAAAGTGGCAACTGTTTGAGAAGCTTTTACTAATTTAAGTTCAAAAGATTTTGTGCTCAAATTAAGAAATCCTTTGTCTATTTCAAGAGTTGATTTTTTAGCTTTTATTTTATCCCAATATTCTTGCGCCTGCAAGTTATTTACAGCAAAGGTGCAGCCAATAATTAAAGCAAATAATTTTATTTTCTTCATAATTCCTATTATTTTTAAAGAGCTGAACAGACTTAATTCAGCTTCTTTGTTATACTTTTTACAGATAAATTTCAGCGTATTCTAATTATTTAAAATCAGTCGAAAACTTCCAATTGGTTTTATAATCTTCAGAAACAGGCAGCTCTTCGAGTAAAATCCGCAGCATTTCTACAGGCATAATATTTTCTTTTAAAACGCGGTCGTGAAATTGCTTTTCTGTCCATCCTTTGGCTAACAATTCATTTCTTAAGGCATAAAACTGCAAACCTCCTGTCATGTACGCCACCTGATACAAAGGCGCATCTCCGCTGGCAAACGAACGTCTGACTTCGGCTTCTGCATTTGCTCTTTCGTGTCCTACTTCGTTCACTAATAAATCGATACATTGCTGTGGAGACATTTCGCCCAAATGATATTTTAATGAAAATATGATGCGTGCACAACGATGAATTCTCCAAAATAACATTCCTAATTTCTGTTCGGGTGTCTGCGGAAATTGTTTGTTCCAAAGATTAATTTCCCAATACAAAGCCCAGCCTTCCATCCAGAACGGTGTGTCAAAAGGCTGACGATACGATTTGTAACGGCTGTTCATAAAAAACTGTAAATTGTGTCCGGGAAGCAATTCGTGCTGTACCGTTGCGAACGAAAAATTCGGATTATTACCGCGCATGCTCATCAGTTTGTCTTTCTGATCCATATCTTCTGTTGGATAGGATATACTGATTTCCCAGCCTCCGGTAAAAAACGGATTTATTTTTTGACGTTCGGGTGTCATCATAATCATCTGCCAGGTTTCTTTTGTCAGATCTGGTATCGTAATTAAATCTCTATCCTCAATAAATTTTACTGATTGATTGTACAAACTCGTGATCGCCTGGGGCTGTTCGCCTGCCGGAACATATGTATCTTTAACGTGTTCTAGTGCTTTTTTCCAATCGTTTCCATAACCCAATTCTGTTGAAGCTTTGATCATTTCTTTTTTGCACCATTCAAACTGACTTTGTGCCGCCGCTATTAATTCTTCCGGAGAATATGGAATGTATTCAAATGCAAGACTTTTAATGATCGCATCTCTTCCAATTGGTTTTCCAATAATCCCGCTTCCATCATCTTTTACACTTGTTTTTGGATAATTGGTTTTTAGAAATTCTTCATAAACTTTAAGTTTATCTGACAGGTTTTTATAAGGCTTTTCCATCCACCACGTAAAATCCGGATCATAACTGTAATAAAACTCATAGGCTTCTTTTAAGGATCGTTGAAAAGCAGCTACTGATTTTGCGGCTTTATCGGCTGCAAACCAATCTTTAAATGGTTTTGTTTTTAATACTTCTGTTTTTTTATCGATGCTGTTTCCGGCACTATCAAATGCTTTCGCCAATTGACTGGAAGCCGGTTTTTTACCTCTTCTTCTTTCCTGAATAAACAACGAAATATCGGTTGAAAAATCCAAGACCGAAGCCACTTCTTTATAGGCTTTATATTCTATTTGCAGAAAATAATCTTCTTTGCTGATCAGGTTTTTCAATAATAAATAATCGACTTTTCCATCTTTGGATAAATTTTTAAAATCAATATTTTTTACTGTTTTGGACCAATCGGCATAAAATTTAGAAAAGCGCACATAATATTCTTCTGATTCATTGTTCGAATAAAAATTTTGCAGCGCAGTTTTATCTGCCTGAAAGGTATTTACAACATCTATTAGTTCGCTGGAAAAAGAGGGCGTTACCATAAATAAAAATAAAATAAGGCTTAGAATTGTTTTTTTCATACTCGTGGTTTGATGGTTCTGAATGTTTTTTTGCCACGAATTACACTAATTCACACTAATTTTTGTGAATTTAATTCGTGATAATTTGTGGAATTGCTTCGCCTGTTCGCTATAGCTCGGGTCGTGGCGAACTTTTTTAGCTATTTTAATCTATTATCTTAATGTAACATCCAGATAAACAGAATGGCGCCCATAAGTTTCATAAAACGGTTTGTACGAAACTCCGTCTATAGTAAACTCTAATTTTTTCGCATCTCCGGTTATTGATTTGCTGATATCTTTTGCATCAAAAGTTACTTTACGCCAGTCTTTTCGTGGTTCTGTTTCCTGTGCTGCCAATAAAATTGGCCCATAAAACAAACTGGCTATATTTTGCTGATCCATGACAGGTTCTAAATGAAACTGAAAAGGCATACGCAATTCTATTACATCTCCATCTTTCCATTTTTTATTCAACATAAGATAACTTCCCGGCTGCGCTTTTACTTTTTCCTCTTTTCCATTTATCTTCACAAAAAATCCTTTGGTTGCCCAATGTGGTACACGAACTTTAAGATCGAATTTCCCGTTTCCGTTGATTGTTAATTTGGTAAAATCTTCATTAGGAAAATCTGTTGTTTGCTCGATTGTTATGTTTTTTTCTGTCCATTTTAATGTTGAAGGCACAAAAAGATTTACATAAAGTGCATTGTTATCGGCACTTTTAAAATAAATTGAATTTTGGAATTTTGTATTACTTTCAATTGCTGTTCCATTACAGCAGGTAAATCCTGTCATGTGTGCATTTCCAAATTGTTTTACCGAACCTGGTCTTAACGGTACATGATACGTATTAGCAGGACTGTTTTCTGCCACCGAAGAAAGAATGTGATTGTAAAGGCCACGCTCGTAATAATCCATTAACTCTGCGCGCTGATCGTATAGAAATAAATCTCCGGTTAGTTTAAGCATGTTGTAAGTGGCACAAGTTTCATTTTGACCTCCCGATGAAAAACCGTTTTCATAAATCGTGGCAGGCTGACTGATAAAACATTCTGCATTTGCTGGATTTCTTGCTCCGGCAACTCCTCCAATACTGTACATATAATCATTTACGGTTTTGTACCAAAAATTATCAGCTACACGATAATAATCAGGTGTGTTTGAATCGCGATACATTTCCAGCGCTCCCATAATTTGTGGAATATGCTGATTGGCATGTAATCCTCTAAAAGTATCTACATTTTTAGCCAGTCCGTGTGTGTGATTGGCATCGCCGTAAAAGACTTTAATGTTGTCGAATAATTGTGCTACTTCTAAATAATGTGGATCTTTTGTAATTCTGTATAACCTTGCCATGGCTTCGTTCATTCCGCCAAATTCTCCTGCGATGTAACGATTCCACATACTGATTAGCGTTTCGGTCGGTAATTTTTTCATTCGGGCATACACCCAATTTCCCATTCCTTTTGCGGTTTCAAGCGCTTTTTCGTTACCGCTCACTTCGTAAACATCTATTAATCCAGCCATAATTTTATGTAAGGTGTAATAAGGTGCCCAAATTTGAGTTTTTTGTCCGCCGTAAGTTGCTCCATTTTCGAGCATAATAAATTGATCCGGAGGATAAGCACTAATAAAACCTTCTCCCCAATTCCAGTAATCGGTGCGAATGCCTTCCGGACTCAAATCTGAATCATAGTTTGTTTTTCCAGGACCAAAAGGAACTGCCGTTGGATCTGACACAAATTTACCTCCGGCTTCCTTTGGTTTTCCTGAAAGCTTTTCTAAGTCGTACAATGTATTAACCATGTACTCCATTTTATCTTTAAAATTAGCCTGAAGCGTTTTATCATAACCTGTACTTGCATATGCCTGAGCAATTGCAGTGAGGTAATGTCCTGTCGCATGACCGCGTAATTTGGTTTCCTGAGTATCCCAAACGCCAAGCGGCTCTGCTTCTTTGGGCTGTGGCTGCCCAAAAGCGTTGCGAAACATATACAGGAAAGAATCCGGATCTGTCGTAGCAAGCGTTGTCAGAAACTTGTCACGATTTTCTATGAATTTGGTTTGGTGTCCGTCAAGATCAGCATTTAAGACTACCTGATCTAATTTGAAAACTTCGAGTTTGCGTTCTGGTGTTGCAGTTTCTTTGGCTTCTTTGACAATTACTGTTGCTTTGGGCTTTAAATCTGTTCCAGAAATGCTTCCGGTTACGGTATATTGTCCGCTTTTAAGTACGTCGCTATTATCCTTCGGCGAAGGCCAAATCACTCTAACTTCCGGTCCTTCAATTCCATTAGAATAAACTCCTTTTATATAACTCGGTAATCTTGGAAGTGTCCCTACAACTGTTTCTACTTTTACATCTGAAACGCTTGTCAGGAACTGATTATAAAGCTGCGGAGTTGTTGCTGCAAACTTTGGTAAATCTGCAGTTTGTTCTTCTCCAGATTCTTCTTCCTGGCTTTCTTTCAGGGCATTGTTATAAATTCTGGTAATTTGTTTGTCTGTTAATGGAACTCTGTAAATTCTGAAATCATGCAGTTTTGAATTTAGATAAATAGTGCTGTCTGCCAGCGATTTTCCGATGTAAAGTTTGTTTTTTTCTGCTGAATTATAATCGAATAATTTGGCTAAGTCCAGTTCCGCATTTTTTGTTTCGCTTACCAATAATCCATTCACGTAAGTACTGATAGATTTGGATGGAATATTAATCACAACTGCAACATAACTCCATTTTCCTGTTTCTAAAGCTGCTGATTTTGTTGTGTATTTTGTTCCTGTTTCAGTAATAACCTGCGTTTGAGTTCCGGCTTCATTTTCTGTTCCGGCTGGTGCAAAAAATAAATGCGAATTGGTGTTTTTTCCAAAATCAAAAAATCGCTGCTCTTTTTGTGGAGATCTTAAGAAAATCCATCCTGAAATACTTAATGATTCTTCTCCCAACAATCCGTCGGCGGGAATAGAAACAAAAGCTTTACTGTCTGCGGGTAAAGAAAGTACGGTTCCAAATTGTTCGTCGTTTACAAATTTAGCTTTTGTATCGGAAATTTTACCATGCAAATTATTTCGTGACCAGTCTTTTGCATCGCCATCAAAAACATAGCGGGCAATTAATCCGGTTTCTCCAATTCCGTCTAAAATCTGATCGCCGTTTTGCGCGTTCATCGTTGTTGTACTTAGTGCACAAAAACTCAAAATCGCACTAATAAATAACTGATATTTTTTCATCACTGCTTCTTTTTCTTATGATTACAAAATCTCTTTTTCTTTTAGAAATTCCCTACTTCGTATAAATTTCTTCCCATGTTGGAGGAATAACTCCTAACAAATGCTGTACAAAATAGTCTCTTCGTTTGCGTTCTCCAAAATCTCCTCCGGCAGAATGTCCCATTCCGGGAACGGTTACCAATTCGAAATTTTTATTGGCTTTTATCAAAGCATTTGCAAATTGCATGGTTGAAGATGGATCGACATTATCATCTAATTCTCCCAGAATCAGCATCAGGTTTCCTTTTACTTGTGCTGCATGGGTTGTATTGGAACAGGCTTCGTATTCTGGCCCAACGGGATATCCCATCCATTGTTCGTTCCACCACATTTTATCCATTCGGTTATCATGACAACCGCAAGATGATACGGCTACATCATAAAAATCTGAGTTAAAGACCAAAGCGGCTCCTGCATTTTGTCCTCCTGCCGATGTGCCGTGAATTCCCACTTTATCAATATTCATATAAGGATATTTTGCGGCAGCGGCTTTCATCCAAAGTTTTCTATCAGGGAAACCGGCATCTTTTAAGTTTTTCCAGCAAACATCCTGAAAAGCTTTTGAACGATTTGAAGTTCCCATTCCGTCAATCTGAACCACAATAAATCCTAATTCTGCCAAAGAAGACATGGCCCAATAATAAGGCTGGAAATTTTTTGGAACAAATGAATCATGAGGTCCGGCGTATATATATTCGATAATTGGATATTTACGATTGGGATCAAAAGTAGTCGGGCGCACGATCATTCCCCAAATATCTGTTTTTCCGTCTCTGCCTTTCGCGGTAAACACTTCAGGCGCGGTCCATCCCGTTTTTTCTAATACCGAAATATCGGCTTTTTGCATTTCGACAATTGTTTTTTGAGAATCTACACTTTTCAGAACCGTAATTGGCGGTGAATCTACACGAGAATACTGATCTACATAAAATTTGTAATCTGGTGAAAAAGTTACTTTGTGATTGCCGTTTTCTGTAGTTAATCTGGTGAAGTTTTTTCCGCTAAAATCAATTCGGCAAAACTGAAGCAGATATGGATCCTGATTGCTGTCTAATCCGCTGGCAGCAAAGTAGATTTGTTTCTTTTCTTCATCAACTTTTATTACTTCTCTTACCGGCCAGTTTCCTTTGGTAATCTGATTTTTTACTTTTCCCGTAAGGGCATCATACAAATACAAGTGATTCCAGCCGTCGCGTTCTGAAGCCCAAACTATTTCGTTGCTTTTTTTGATATTGTAACGAAATTTTTTACCGCTGTAATCTATAAAAGTTGGACTTTTTTCTTCTATAATAATTTTCACATTTCCGGTAACTGCATTTAGTTCGAGAACACGATACAATTGATGTCCTCTTTGATTGTATTCAAAAGTAAGGCCGCTGTTGTCTTCTTTCCATTCTATTTCGGTGAGTTCATATTGCTCCGGAAATAAATCTGTGGCAACGGGAATATGTTTTTTTGAAGCCACTATAAACAACTGTGGACTTTTAAAGGGTAATTGATCGCCTGGTTTTAAATAATCTCTGTTTTGCAGTTTTGGCTGAAACTGATCTGCCGGACTTGATTCTACAAAATAAATTTTATGCTCTTCGCCCGGTCTCACTTTGTAGGCCATAATCATTTTACTGTCTGGCGACCATTGCATATAGGAGGAATAATAAAACCCTTTTGAGCCATCATAACTTAATTGGGTTTCTGCCTTTGTTTTTTTGTTTTGTATGTATAAATTATAATTTTTAATGAATGCAATATGCAGGGAATCCGGAGATCCTACGGGTTTATTTCCGAACTCATCAAAATTTCCGCCCCAGTATTCATTTTTGTTTAATGGCAGTTTATAACCGCTTACTTTTGTTAGTTCGTATGTTTGTAAATTACAAGAAAGTTTAAGTGTATCTGTTGTAAAAACCAGTTTTTCCAGCGTTTTATCAAATTCTAAATTTTCAATTGGAAGATCATTTGCCGTAACTTCTTTACCTGAAATTTTAGATAAGGATTGTGCTAATTTTGTATGGTCAAACGCCTGAGATTGCTTTTGCTGTTTGGTGTTTACCAAAAGAAATTCTTTTCCTTTTTGCAGGTTATTGCTATACCATACATAATCATTCCCAATCCAATGAAATTCTTTGGGTGTATTAATCACTTTATTCTTAAATAAAGAATCTACGGCATTTGCTTTCTTGTACTCTTTTAAAGTTCCCTGAGCGTGAGCAAATAAACACCACGAAAGTGTTAAAAACACACTTATTTTTTTGCTAGTTGTCTTCATAATTTAAATATTAATAAAAATATATATTATTTATTGACGGATATGGGTTAATATTAACAGATAGTAATATTATATTACCCATCAGAAGAAAGATATAAGCAAAATCAGTTATTAAATGCATATTACAAGTATTCAATATTGCAGAGACACAGTAGTGTCTACAAAAGGTTGTCGATATGCAAGGTACAAGACGCACTGCTGTGCGTCTCTACATTATCTGGAATTCGATAGACCTAACAGGTTTTAATTAGAGGTTTTTTCTTTAATTGAATAATAAATTGGAATTCCCAGCAACATTATAAAAACGCCCCAGCCACAAGTTGAAAATTTGGTAAACAATAAGGAAATGCAAACTGCTGAAGCAACTATAATATAGAATATTGGCAAAAAAGGATATCCTATTGCTTTGTAAGGACGAACGGCATCGGGCATTTTTTTACGAAGACGTATAATTCCGTAAATCGTTAGAATGTAGAAAATCAACACGATGATAATTACAAAATCCAGCAAATCGCCATATTTACCTGTAAGGCATAATACTGAAGCCCAGATACATTGTGCCCATAATGCCCAGGCAGGAACACTTGAATGGTTTAATACGGCTGCTTTTTTAAAGAACAAACCATCTGTGGCCATTGTATAATAAACTCTGGCTCCGGCCATAATCAATCCGTTGTTACACGCAAAAGTCGAGATCATAATCATTAATGCGATAATAAGGGTTCCGATATCTCCAAAAATATAATCACAGGCTACTACTGCTACCCGATCTGATTTTGCGCCGGCAATTTCGTTTAACGGAATTACGGCCACATACATCAAATTGGTCAATACATAAATTATGGTTACAATTAAAGTTCCCAGAAACATGCTTAATCCCACATTTCTTTTCGGATTTTTAATTTCTCCTGCAATAAAAGTTACACCAGTCCAGGAATCACTGGAAAATAAGGTTCCAACCATTGCAGCAGAAATTCCCGAAATTAAAGCTGTTGTGCCAATTGGCATCCAGGATCCGTTTTCAGTATTGAAAGAATGTGGTGTCCAGGCATCTGTCCAGTTTGCATTCCAGATAGAAGATTTAGCCGCTAAGGTGAATCCGAAAATAATCAATCCTGAAATGGATACAATTTTTATAATGGTTAAAATGGTTTGTAGAATCTTGCTGTTTTTTACACCACGTGTGTTTAGATAGGTAAGAAAAACAATGGTTACAATAGAAACAATTTGTGCTACATTTAGTTTAAAACTGCCCATTTCATACAGGATATTTTCGTCACTGACAGCAGGAATTAGATAGGCCGCAAATTTTGAAAATGCTACTCCAACAGCTGCAATTGTTCCGGTTTGGATAACGGCAAAAAAACTCCAGCCGTACAAAAAGGCAATCAATTTATTATAAGCTTCTTTTAGATAAACATATTGTCCGCCTGCATTGGGAAACATGGCGCTTAATTCTGCGTAGCTTACTGCAGCAATCATCGTTATGATTCCTGAAATAAGCCATATTAAAATGAGCCATCCTGTTGATCCTACTTGTCGGGCAATATCGGCACTTACAATAAATATTCCGGAACCTATCATGGAACCTACCACAAGCATGGTTCCGTCGAGAAGTCCGAGTTCTTTTTTAAATTCTTCCTGATTATTATCTGTCATTTTGGGTTTGTTTTTTGGTTGTTTTTTGTTAGGTATGCGAAATGGTTGTATTGAATCTAAATTGAGTTAGGATTTAGATTTTCAGATGATCAGTCTGAATGTTTATGCTATAATATTTCAATTTTAAAGCTCCGGTGGAGCAAGATATTTATAGTTGAATTTTAGATTATTTTATATGAGCTCCAGCGGAGCGATATATTTATAGCAAGCGCAGCGATATATGTGTTTTACGGAAAAATATTTCACCCCGATGGGGTTCAACAAAATGAACGTATTATTTTCTATACATATTTCGCCCTTTCAGGGCTTGGAAAGATCATTGTCCAGCGAGCTCGGGCGGAACGGAATATTTATAGCAATTCGTACATTTCAATATTAGAGCTCCAGAGGAGCGATATATATTTCACGGAGAAATATTTCACCCCGATGGGGTTCAATAAAATGAACGCATTCCTTTTCTATAAATATTATGCCCTTCCAGGGCTTAGAACCAACATCTTTCATTTTAAATAAAACAACAATAAAATTCAGTTCAATCAAAGAGCATAGTTCAATCAAAGAGCATATAGAGCTCCAGCGGAGCTGAATATTTATAGCAATTCGTAGATTTCAACATTAGAGCTCCAGAGGAGCGATATGCATTTTATGGATAAATATTCACCACGATGGGTTCAGCCTTTTTCCATAAATAGTACGCACTTTCAGGGCTTGGAACCTACATGTTTTATTCTAAATAAAAAATTCAGCTTCAATTTGGATTAAAATTGAAGCTGAATTTTAGAATTGAAACATTTGGGTATCTACAGAAGTTTTCTTTTCAGAAATAATCTCTGCGACTATTTTTCCTGTTGCAGGGGCAAGACTTAATCCCATCATGGCGTGGCCTGTAACCAAAGTTAAGTTTTTAAGTTTTTTATCTCTGGCTATGATTGGCATTCCGGAAGGTGTACAAGGCCTGAATCCAAACCAGGTTTCTTCTTTTTTCGGCATTTCGATTTTTAGATCGGGGTAAAAATCATTGATAGAATTAACGATTCCCTGAAGTCTGTTTTGATTAATTTTGGTATCGTTGGTGTGGGTGATTTCCATTGTTCCTCCAAAACGTATATCATTGTTCATGGGGGTTACGGCTACTTTTCCTTCACATAAAATACTTGGAATAGATGGTTTATGGTTTTGATCTTTCAGTGTAAAACTGTACCCTTTTCCCGGTAAAATCGAAATATTGATATTTAATTTTTTAGCGATATGCGGACTCCATGATCCTGTTGCCAAAACTACTTCGTCTGTTGTAAAATTGCCTTTGTCGGTTATAATTTCGGCAATGGTGTTGTTCTTTAACACAAAATCACTAACTGTTGTCAAAGGTTGAATTGTTACATTGAGCTGTTTTAATTCGTCTTTTATGAACTGCATGAATTTTTGCGGATAAACATGTGCATCGCTTTTATAATGTACACCGCCAATTACATTTGTAGCTGTTCCTTTTTCTAATTTTGTAACTTCTTCTTTGGAAAGAAAATCAACTTCTAAACCTAATGCTTCTGCCAGTTTTCCTTCATGATGAATTTCTTCTGCTGTTTTATCGGTTTTATAAAGCATTAAAAGTCCTTTTTCTTCATAAAAAAAGAGTTGTTTTGTTTCGCAAAATCCTGATATAACTCTTTGCTTAAAAGTGATAAATCGCAAAGTGCCGGCATTGCTTTTTCTACATGGTTTAAATTGGCATGTTTGTAAAATTGCAATCCCCATTTCATTAAATCCATATTTAATCTGGGTTTTACATAAAACGGACTATGGCTATCGAACATCCATTTTATTCCC
Source organism: Flavobacterium sp. AC274 (assembly GCF_979258275.1). Classification (NCBI taxonomy): domain Bacteria; kingdom Pseudomonadati; phylum Bacteroidota; class Flavobacteriia; order Flavobacteriales; family Flavobacteriaceae; genus Flavobacterium; species Flavobacterium sp. AC274. The sequence goes on from NZ_OZ409852.1 coordinate 4,808,311, forward strand.
TGGGCAATCATACCGGGTTGTGCCAGTGGGATAATATGCGAAGGAACGATCATTCCGGCATTTCCGTAAGAACAGCCATCATTCATATCAGATTTATCAAAAACAACTACTTCATAACCTTCTTTGGCTAAATAATAAGCTGAACACAAGCCTATTATCCCTCCACCAATTATACTTACTTTTTTCATTAGTCTTATAAATTTAAAAATTCATTGGCTCGAAAGTTATCTGCAAACCAATGAATTTTTTATATTATTATTTTCTTTTAAATCACCTGAAAACCAAACGCGTACGGATCATCGTCTTCATCAATAATGATATTGTTATAACCGTAAACCTTTGCCCAGCCCTGAATACTTGGTACTATGGCTTTGATATCTCCTATAGAAGTTTCTTCTTCTACTCTGCCAATAAATTTGCTTCCGATAAAGCTTTCATGAATATAGTCTTCGCCTTTTTTAAGTTTTCCTTTTGCATGAAGTTGTGCAATTCTGGCCGAAGTTCCGGTTCCGCAGGGAGAACGGTCGATTGCTTTATCTCCATAAAAAACGGCATTTCTGCCTGATGAAGCTGGGTCGATAGGATCGCCTGTCCACAGCATATGACTTACATCGCGAATCGTATCGTTTTCCGGATGAATGAAGAGATTTGGATATTTCTCATTGATTCTTTTACGAACTTCCTGACTGTATTGCACAATTTTTCCTGCTGTAAAATCCTGAACTCCTGAAAAGTTCTTTTGCGGGTCTACAATGGCGTAATAATTTCCTCCGTAAGCGACATCAAAAACAATTTCTCCCAATTCGGGACAATCTACCGTAAGTCCTTCGGCAGCCAGGTATGATTTTACATTGGTCAAACGTACCCAGTCTACCTTTTTACCGGTTTGCTGGTATTCAATCTGAACCAAACCTGCTGGTGCTTCCATTTTAATTTTTCCCGGAATTTTAGGAATTACCAAACCTTCTTCAATAGCAATAGTGATCGTTCCGATAGTTCCGTGGCCGCACATAGGCAGACATCCTGAAGTTTCAATAAATAGAATTCCAAAATCATTTTCAGGATTGCTTGGCGGATACAATATACTGCCGCTCATCATGTCATGACCACGGGGTTCAAACATAAGTCCTTTACGAATCCAGTCAAATTCTTTTAAAAAATGTTGGCGTTTTTCACTCATATTCGCTCCAATCAAATTTGGACCACCACCAGCTACAACTCTTACTGGATTTCCACAAGTATGTGCATCTACACAAAAAAAGGTTTTTCTAGGCATATATTAAATAGGATTGTGGGTTACTATGTCGTTTACTATTCTATTAATTCCTAACGGATTGCTATCCTGTAGTGCGACTGGCAATAGTTGATTCGGCCAATCCTGAAAAGTTACCGGACGAACCCATCTTTTAACCGCTGTTAATCCAACTGATGTAAATTTGGAGTCTGAGCTTGCAGGAAAAGGTCCTCCGTGTGTCATTGCCGAACAAACCTCAACACCTGTCGGAACATTATTAAAAATTAATCGGCCTACTTTATTTTTAATATTTTCGATTACTTCTTTGAAATCTTCCCATTCGTTTAAATCTGCATTTAAAACTGTGCCGGTCAGCTGCCCTTCTAAATCAAGAATAATTTCATTAAGCTGCCCGATATCATCACATTTAACTACAACAGAAAATGGCCCGAAAACTTCCTTGTGAAATGTTTTGTTTTTTAAGAAGATATCACCATCAACCGTAATAACATTTTGCAATGCATAATTTGGTTTTACACTTCTCTCTAAATTGGTCTGTTGCGTATATCCTTCTTCCCCAAGTACTTCTGATTTTAGACGTTCATATTGTGCTTTTATGTTAGGATGCAGCATGCAAGTTGGCTCTAATTTATCGATCTCTAAAGCTAAAATAGTAATAAAATAGTCTAATTCGTTGCTTTTTATTCCTAAAATAAGTCCCGGATTTGTGCAAAACTGACCCGTTCCTGCCACAATAGATGCGGCATAATTTTGAGCCCATTTTTCAGCATCTGTTTTCAAAGCAGAAGGTAAAATGAGTACCGGATTGATACTTCCCATTTCTGCATAAACAGGAATTGGAACAGGTCTGTTGGCACCAATTTTACAAAGTGCCGTACCTGCTTTTATACTTCCTGTAAATCCTACTGCTTTTATGGAAGGATGTTCTACCAAAGCTGTTCCGACTTCTATACCGCTGCTATTAAGATTGGAGAAAACGCCGTTGGGCATTCCCGTTCTTTGGGCTGCTTTGATAACGGCAGAAGCTACTAATTCTCCCGTTCCCGCATGAAGCGGATGCGATTTAACCACTACAGGGCAACCGGCCGCCAAAGCGCTCGCCGTATCACCGCCTGCTGTAGAAAAGGCAAGTGGAAAATTACTGGCTCCAAAAATAGCGACAGGCCCTAGCGGAATCTGCAATCTTCTAATATCCGGTTTTCCTTCGGTTTTATTGATAATCGCTTCTACCCAGGAACCTTCTCTCAACATAGCCGCAAATGCTCTTAGCTGCCCGGTTGTTCTGGCTCTTTCACCGTTGGCTCTTCCGGCTGGAAGACCGGATTCCTGACTATAAGTGGTTAATAAATCCTCACCAAGTGCTTCAATTTCTTCCGCTATAGCTTCGAGAAAATTGGCTTTTTTTGCATCTTCAATTACGCTGTATGTTTTAAAAGCTTCTTCGGCCAATGCTACAGCTTTGGAAATTTCATCTGCGGCAGCTTCATAGAAAAGAGTGTCATTTTCAGAATTTAATTCCGGATTTACGGTTTTGTATGTCGTTTTACCTTTTGCGGAAAGCACGTCTCCAATATAATTTTTTCCTGTAGTCATCGCTTTCTATTAAAATTAAATTAAATATTTTTGTAGGCTGGCAAAACCGGTCTGTTTTTCATAGCTACATCAATGATCCCCAGGACACGTTCTCTTTCTGCTCCTTGTAACGGCAATCTTGGTGCTCTTACGTTTTCGGTTCCCAGTCCTGTGGCCACTTCTGCCAGTTTGATATTCTGTACCAACTGTGGTGAGATATCCAGTTCAAGCAATGGCATAAACCATCTGTAAATTGCTAAAGCTTCTTCTACTTTTCCGGCTTTTACCAATTTATAAATGGCAACGGTTTCTGCCGGATATGCTACTACTAAACCGGCAACCCATCCATCGGCTCCTGCCACTAAACTCTCAAGTGCCAAAGTATCTACACCGCAAAGCACTTTTAAGCGATTTCCAAAACGGTTCCTGATTCTCGTTACATTACTAATATCACGAGTGGACTCTTTTACTGCCTGAATATTATCTAATTTTAAAAGTTCTTCAAACATATCCAGTGTTACCTCAATTTTATAATCGACAGGATTATTGTAAATCATGATAGGCAATGATGTGCTTTTTGCAATTTCTTTAAAATAAACCACCGTTTCGTAATCTGTTGCTTTATATCGCATTGGAGGCAATAACATTAAACCGTTTACCCCAAGTTCTTCGGCACGCTTTGCCAAAGTTATTGCCTCACTTGTAGTTTGCTCGGCAATGTTTACGATAACCGGAATCTTTCCGTCTGCAAATTTTAAAGTAGCAGTTATTAAAACCTCCTTTTCTTCCTTAGTCAATGTACTGGCTTCTCCAAGAGTTCCCCCCAGTATAATTCCATTAACGCCGGCATCAATTTGCGCTTTAATATTCTTTTCGAACATTACCAGGTCTAACTCTCCTTGTGCTGTAAACTTTGTTGTTACAGCTGGCATTACGCCTTCCCAATTTATTTTCATATTCTTAATTTTTATCAAAAATAAAGCTTAAACAAAATAGCTGCTGTGTCATTATTAGCCTTTATCAATACTATATTACCATATCTGTTGGATAATCTGTTTTTTTTGTTAATATTTACATATCTAAAAACATTACGTTGAAAATCCTACCTTTTAAAATACCTAAAACCGAACGGGAAGCTCTAATATATCAGGAAGATATTGAACGGGTTTTCTATGACCAGCTGCATCAGCATGAAGAAATTCAGATCAGTTATATTATGAAAGGTTCCGGTTCGCTAATTGTGGGAGATTCTATTAACGATTATAAAGAAGAGGATATTTTGGTTATTGGCGAGAATGTGCCGCATGTTTTTAGAAGTAATGTTGAAGCCAGTCCGGAGTCTGTAATGTTGACTTTGTTTTTTACCAAAACTTCCTTTGGAAAAGATTTTTTTAGCCTGAATGATATGAGTGGTCTCGACGATTTTTTTAAGGAATCTGAATATGGGATGAAAATCTTATCGAACCAAAAGAAAATAATTCATCATTTTACCAAACTTAAAAAGCAGAATAAAATACAGCGAATTGCTTCCTTTCTTAAAATTATAAACATCATTATCGGTTCAGAAAAAACACCGCTTTCTTCTTTTGTTTACAAGAAAAAATATACTGATGATGAAGGTAGAAGAATGAGCGCCGTTTTTGAATATGCGATTGAATTTTACCATCAAAATATTACTCTTGATGAAGTTGCAGAAAAAGCCAATATGAGTAAAAATGCTTTTTGCCGTTATTTTAAAAAACGCACCAATAAAACTTTTTTTCAGTTTTTGATTGAAATCAGAATTGAAAATGCCTGTAAATTACTGCATCATAAAAAAGACCTTTCGATATCTTCGATATCTGAGCTTTGCGGTTTTCAGGATATTGCCAATTTCAACAGAAAATTTAAGGAACTAAAAGGAATTTCGCCTTCGCATTACCGTGCGCAGTTTTGATTGTTATTTTTTTGCAATTTATTAATGCAGAGAGAAAATGTTATCATGTTATAGAAATATAAAATTGATCATGATTCGTTTCCCACGGTTGAAACCGTGGGCTATGTCTGCACAATTTTGCCATCCCAATTTGTATTGTTTAGAAAGACTTAGAAATCATATCAACATCATTTAAAATGAAAAGCCATTCCTGAACAGGAATAGCTTTTCACACACTTATAAATTACAAGTAACCAACTTGCAAAAATTTTATATTTAAATCTAGTATCCCGGATTTTGCTTTAAATTGCCATTCTTAGCCATTTCTGACTGTGGTATTGGAAAAATAGCTCTAAATTCTTCACTGGCATCTCCTTTTTTCGAAAGCCATGATTTTTTTGAATATACTCCAAATCGTATTAAATCTTGTCTTCTATGTGCTTCTCCAACAAATTCCCATGCTAATTCATCAAGGAAACCACCATACAGAATATCTGCACCTCCTTCATAATTTGTAATCACTCCTGCCTCATAAGTTCCGTATTTATAAACACTGCCTCCTAAAAGTTTTTCTCCTGTTACTGTTGCTTTCGCAGGATTGGTATTTTTAAAATTTCTTTGTCTAACTTCAGTAACAATAGCTGCGGCTCCTCCGGCATCACCTTTTCTTAATAAACACTCAGCTTTAATCATCATAGCATCTGCTAATCTGTAAAAAGGAACATCATTACTTGCTTGTCCTACAACACCAGGGCCAATTTCATATTTAACCATTCTAAAACATTCATTAGGCTCAGCACCATCAACATTCGTTATATAATTAATATATTCAAATTGGGTTACTTTGTCATCCAACATTATTGGGTCTCCTTGACTGGTAAATTGCTTACCACCTAACCAACAGTCTTTTAATCTTTGGTCATCCGGATCATACGTATCTATAAATTGTGGGATTCCACCAGTTCCATTCCAGGGACCTCCCGCCAAATCAAAAGTCGCCTGACTTGCAGCTGCTAATGTTCTGTATGGCCAACTTGTTCCAGGGGCTTTCACCTGATCAAAAGGGATCGATAATATTTGCTCTTTAGAAAGTTCATTTTTTATGATGAAATTGTCCCGATAATTAGGTGTTAATTGAAACCCGCCATTATCTATAACATCATTAACCTGAGCTAAAGCTTCATCCCATTTTGGTGTACCTAAATAAACCTCGGAATTCAAATACAATTTTGCCAAAGTCATTTTTACTGCCCACTGGTTAATTTTACCATAAGTCTCAGAGTTGTTCTTATTGCTCAAATAAGGTAAAGCTGTTTTTAATTCGCTTTCTACAAAATCATATACTTCTTTCCCTGTATTTTGAACAGGTAAATAGCCCGGAGGATTGATATATGAAGTTACAATGGGTACATTTCTAAAATTATCTAATAGTAAATAATAATAAATGGCTCTTAACGCTTTTAATTCCTGAATGATATTTTCTTTGTTTTCAATACCTTCTAATTCCTCTATTTGGTATATCGCCCTATTGACTTTATTTACTCCTGTATACATATATAACCAATTACCCTCTGCCATTGGAAGTGCAGTACCCCAGGTATGTTTATGCATTGTGATGTAATAATCGCCCCAGCCAATACCGTTTCTTTGAGGCGTTACCATTAGATCTGATGAGTCTTCATACAAGTTATAAATAGCATCCCAATCTGCGTAAATTTGTCTGAATGAGTTGTAGGCCGGTGCAATAATACTCGATAAATCTTCTGCGGTTAATTTAGTATCCTCTGCACTTACCTGATCATAAACCGTCTCATCCAGATTTGTACATCCTGCTCCTGAAAGAAGCAAACCGGAAATAAGAATTTTATATACTATATTTTTCATTTTGATTTAATTTAAAAAGTTACATTTAAACCTAGGGTTAAGCCTGTAGTACTTGGATATTTATCTCTATTGTCCATTCCTTGCGACAATGGATCATCTCTCTTTATCTCCGGATCCAAACCTTTGTATTTTGTAATTGTTGCTAAATTATTTCCGGACACATATAATCGCATTGCATTTATAACTTTAAATGGCTTAACATCAAAATTATACGATAAGGTTACGTTATCTACTTTTACATAATCTCCTTGTTCAACATAATAACTCACATAGGTTTGATTGTAACTTAATACTGATTTATCATATACTTTATCATATGCTGTATCTAACGTGTTGTAAGCAATTGTTGGATTTTCGTAAAACATACGCTGTGTATTTAATATCTGAAAATCGAAAGCTCCTGTTAATACAACACTCAGGTCAAATTTTTTATAGGTAAAAGTATTCGTCCATCCGGCATAATATTGTGGAATACCGTTTCCTAAATATCGTTTATAATCATCGTTGTACATTTCTGTGGTAAGTGTTTCTCTTGTGCCGTCTGGCAATTCAACAATCCATTTCCCGTCTGTAGTAATATCTACCGATTTTAATCCCCAAAAATTACCTATTGGCTGTCCGACTTCTAATCGGTGTGTTTCAAACGAAATTGGATCTCCTGTGTTTCCTGTATTCAAAAAATCTCCTTCAATTTTATATAAATCATTAGAAAGACTCGTCAGTTTATTTTGATTGTGCGAAAAAGTCATTGAAGAGTTCCAAACAAAATTTTCTGTTTTAACAGGAACCGTATTAAGAAGGATTTCAAATCCTTTATTTTCCATTTTTCCAACATTTGCAGTCATCAGAGGAAACAAATAAGGGGGAGTTGGTACTTTATAATCCCATAACATATCACTTGTTTTTTTATTATAAACATCAATGCTTCCGCTAATTCTATTCTCAAAAAATCCAAAATCAAGACCAATATTGATCTCCGTAGTTTTCTCCCAACGCAAATCAGGATTCGGGTTACTTACCGGCTCTAAACCTTTAACCCATTTTCCATTACTAAAGAAGTACCCTTCATAATCATACAATGTCATTGACATATAAGGGTCGTCAGGTATTACTCCTGTTTCTCCATAACCTGCTCTTAGTTTTAAAGTATTTACAGCAGAAACATCTTTTAAGAAAGACTCTTTATTTATACTCCATCCTGCAGAAGCTGCCGGAAAATTACCCCATTTGTGATTATTTCCAAACTTAGAAGAACCTTCACGCCTGATACTAAATAACAAATCGTATTTGTTATTATAATTATAGTTGAGCCTGCCAAAAAATCCAATTAATTTACTGTCATTTTTATAACTATCCATAAATGCGATACCATCTGACAAGCCATTTCCTACTTCTAAATTATTATAAGAAAAGGCATCTGTCGGAAAATCAGAATTACGAGCCTCGAATCCCTCATTAAGGGTATATTGATAACTATAACCACCTAATACTGTAAACTCATGCTTATCAAAAATTTTATGGTATTTAGATGTTATTTCCACATAATCATTATCTGTAGCTCCTGTACTTCTTGAGGCAACTCCATTTCTTCTGTTTATGGTATTTGAATAATGTTTTTTGCTTTCAACATATCCATTTAAACCTGTATTTTTATTTTTTGAAAGCTGTGTACTTATATCCCATCCCGGTAACAAATCCAGAGTCAGATTAGCCGTAAATCTTTGCCATGTGCTATTTCTATCCTGTGTGGTTTCATTCATAATTGCCACAGGGTTGTAATACTGAAGTTTATTTGGATCTTCATTATATGTACCATTTGGGTTATATACAGGAGCGGTAGGATTTCTTATCATTGCCTGTCTGTAAGCATATGCAGCGATGGTCTCTTCAATTCCCATATCGCTTGTCCCGTTTAGCAAGCTTAAGTTAATCTTTAACTTATCATTGAACATCGTATGATTGACATCAAATGAAAATCGGTACTCTTTATTAAACGTATTAACAAAAACTCCTGTTTGATTAACATAATTAAGGTTTACTACATAATTTGTTTTAGCACTTCCGCCTTTTAAAGCTAAATTATGATTTTGAGAAAATCCTGTTCCTGAGATTTCATCTAACCAATCTGTACTGGCGCCACCGTCGGTAAAAGGTAAAGTAACCCCTTGTGAACGCAAACTTCTTTGTTGATTGGCATCTAAAAATTTAGCCTTATTAGCAAAATTAGATGTTGTAGCAAATGTTGAGTACGTAATTGTGGGTGCTGTTTCTTTATTTACTGTTTTTGTTGTAATAAGAATTACTCCATTAGCTCCTCTGGTTCCGTAAATTGCTGCCGCAGATGCATCTTTCAAAACATCTATCGACGCAATTTCATTTGGAGCCACCGTATCTATACCTCCGGGTACACCATTAATTAAGACCAAAGGACCAGTACCTCCTTTTAAAGTTGAGAATCCACGCAATGTAATATCTGGTCTGGATCCCGGATCTCCTGAACCATTATTAATGGTCAGACCTGCAACTTTACCTTTTATAAGATCTGAAGCATCATTAATTGCGCCTCTTGTAAAATCTTTTTCTTTTATACTGGCTATAGCACTGGTAATTCTTGATTTTTTCTGAGTTCCGTATCCAACAACAACGACCTCATTTAATTCTTCTTTACTTTCCTTAAGAACTACATTTACTTTATTCTTATTCAAAACAGAAATTTCCTGAGTTAAAAAACCTAAATAACTGACAATTAATTTTGAATCTTTATTTTTAAGTGTAATCTCAAAATTTCCATCGAAATCACTTACAACGCCATTAGAGGTATTTTTTTCTAAAACTGATACTCCAGGCAGAGGAAGATTATTTGCATCTGTAATTTTACCGCTGATTTTCTGTTGCGAAAAAGAGCTAAAAACGACAAACAAAAATAAAATCGTGTACTGCATTTTATCTCTGTAACAGGATGTTGCAGTACTTTTTAAAGCTTGTGTGGCTGATTTCATAATTTAACAATATTGGTTAGTGTGTTTTTGACACTTGTAAAATTATGTTAAATTAGAGTTAACAAAAATGTTTATATTACCACATGCTAATACTATATTATCCGTTTTTTATAGTAAATTTTACTTTATTGATAGAATAATAGATAATTTAACAAAAAAAATGCTGTTAGAGCTTTTTTAGGAGATTTTAATTTAACCCTCAAAAATTAATTTCTTAAATGTTAGCTAGTTTAAAAAATTAACAAAATCACAATCAAATTATTAGAAACAATATTGGCTCATTTAAAAACATTTATTTAAAGAATCTTATTTGTATTTAATCTAAATAAGTTTAGATTTGCAGTCTTAAAAATAAATAACCGCCATGAAGTTTACATTCTCATTAATGCTGCTTGCCGTTTTTAATATAGGCCTGGCACAAAACGCCAAAATCACCGGAAAGATTGTTTCCGAAAATAACGAAGCTGTTTCTTATGCTTCTGTCTCAATTAAAAGCCTTAAAAAAATACTGTTTCTGATGATAAGGGAAATTTTGAAATCTCTAATCTTACCCCTGGAAACTATACTGTTTATTTCTCGGCAATGGGATTTACAGTTGAGGAAAAAAATATCGAACTCCATGAAGATGAAAACCTTGATCTTTCTGTTGTTTTAAAAGAAAATATCAATACGCTGCAAACTGTAGAAATTACAGGACGTAAAGAGAAATCTTATCGAAACACAAAATCTTTTATTGGTGCCAAAACAGAAATTGCTTTAAAAGATTTACCACAAGCCGTTTCCTATGCTACCAAAGAATTAATTGCCGATCAGGGTGCTATCCGCGTAGGCGAAGTTGTAAAAAATTTCAGTGGTGTGAGCCAGTTTACTTTTTATGATGATATTTCGATTAGAGGTTTTAGAATCAACGGAGGAAGCAACACGCAATTACTTAATGGTATGCGAACGTCTACAGGATTCTGGAAACAGCCGCTTGCCAATTATCTGGAGCGTGTTGAAGTTTTAAAAGGACCTTCATCTGCTTTGTTTGGAAATGCTTCTCCAGGAGGAGTTATCAACAGAGTTACCAAAAAACCTTTGGATCAGGCTGCAAACAGTGTTAGTTTTTCTACTGGAAGTTTTAATACACTTAGAGCTTTAGCCGATTTTACAGGACCATTGACTGAGGATAAATCGCTTTTATACCGATTGAACCTAGGTTATGAAAATGCAAATTCTTTTAGGGATTTACAATTCGATAAAAATATTGTACTTGCTCCTTCCCTGTCTTTCCTTCCAAATGATAAAACGAGTGTCAATTTTGATTTGATTTACACTAGCTCAAAAAGTATACTGGACCGTGGCCAATCGACATATGAAGATGATTTATACTCTACCAAAATTTCTAATTCATTAAACTCTACCAACGATTATTTAAATGAAGAAACTTACATTGTAACGACTTCCTTAAATCATCAATTTACAGATCGTTTGTCATTTTCAGGATCTTATATCCGTACTGGTTACACAGAAGATCTTTTGGAACATCGTGGTGCCAATAAATATGCATCTGCCGGTGACGGATCCACGATTCCGACTTCTATAGAAATGCAGGTTTTTATGCGTAAACGTAAACGTTATATCGATAATCTTTCGACGTTTTTTAAATACGAAGCCAAAACCGGAGCTTTAGATCATAACCTGATTTTGGGTTACGATTATGCTCAAGAAGAAGTTCCTGCAGGAGGTTCGCAATTGCAGGCTACAGGATATAGAAATGCTGCAAATACAGGATCGATTGCAACGTATAACCCGGCTAATAAAGCTAATTATTTATTGGATTCCAAAGGTAATCCTGTGCCAAACGTGGCGCATTTTGATTTAACAAATCCGTCTGGATCGCAGCAATTAAAAGACATGAGCAAATATTTTTATGCAGCCCGTCCTTTTGATCCTACATTTTATTCTTTATACGGAGTTTATCTTCAGGACCATGTGAAGTTTGGTGCTTTTCAGGCTTTGATTGGAGTGCGCTATGACGAATACAGCGATAAGGAAAACTACAAAAAAACGAATGAAAACAAAGTAAAACAACACTCGTTTTTACCCCGTTTTGGACTAACCTATACCGTTAACCCAAACATTAATTTGTACGGAACTTACGTAAAAGGATACAACCCACAAACGGCTTCTTCTTTATCAAACCCAAATGCGGGAGGGCCTTTTGATCCGTTAGAAAGTAATATGATCGAATTTGGAGGAAAATCTTCCTGGTTTAAAGAAAAACTTTTTGTAACGGTTGCCCTTTTCAAAATTCAGCAAAAAAACACATTATATCCGGCAAACGATACTACAAATCCTGATTTAATGCGTGCTATAGGTGAAGAAGAATCGAAAGGTATTGAAATTGATGTGAACGGAAATATCACAAGAAACTGGAGCATCTCTGCTGCTTATTCTTATAATGAAGCTGCAATTTCTGAAAGCCCGATTGAATCTGAAATTGGAAGACAAAAACCAAACACACCTCGCCAACAAGGGAATTTATGGACACGTTATAATTTTACAGACGGAGCTTTGAAAGATTTTGGACTTGCTTTTGGAAGCAATTTTGCAACCACACGTACACTAAGCCAAACCGACAAGCAGACACTTCCTGGCTATACTTTATTTAATGCGGCATTGTATTACAGCATTAATAAATTTAAAATTCAGGTAAATGCCAATAACATATTGAATAAAACCTACTGGGTTGGTGGCTATGATTATATTCGTTTGTTTCCCGGCGCGCCTTCAAACTGGCTTTTAACTCTTGGTTACTCCTTTTAAAAAGCTTTAATTATATTTGAGACTATTTCTCACCTTCTATGAATAAAACATTTAAAAAAAATATTGGATTTTTACATTTATGGCTCGGACTTTCGTCCGGGCTTATTGTATTTATTGTGGCACTTACCGGAAGTATTTTAGTTTTTGAAGAAGAAATTGATGCTTTTGTCAATCCTGAATTTTATCAGGTTTCGACTATCGGAACAAAAAAATTACCCGTTGATGTTTATGTAAATGCTATTCAGAAAAAATATAAAATCACTCAGTTAGATCGTATTCAAACGTATGAAGATCCTCAAAGAACCGTAATTGTTTCCGGAACCGATGCCGATAAAAGCGATCAGATTTTCTCTGTAGATCCTTACACCGGAAAAGTGCTGGCCTCTATTCCTGAAAAAAGCAGGTTTTTTTCTATAGTGCTCGATCTGCATCGTCACTTAATTTTAGGAAAAGTCGGAAAATTTATTACCGGCTGTAGTTGTCTTATTTTTGCTTTTATGCTTATTTCTGGTCTTATTTTATGGTGGCCGAAAAAAATCAAAAACCTAAAACAAAGATTAACCGTGAAATGGAGCGCCTCTTTTAAAAGAGTGAATTGGGATTTTCATTCAAATTTTGGTTTCTACAGCTTTTTATTTCTTCTGATAATATCGCTGACCGGATTAACATGGTCTTTTAAATGGTTTGAAAGCAGTATCTATTTACTCGCAGACGGAACAACAAAAAAGCCTTCAGCCAAAGTTGAAAATCCGACAAAAGTCGATCCTAAACTTGAGAAAACGTTTTTTTATCAAAACATATTTTCAAAAACAGACAGCATTTATAAATATAAAGGCGATACTCAAATCAGAATCCCATCTGATACCATAAACAGTATTATGGTGATTAAACTCAACCTTGAAAAATCGATTCCAAATATTTCAAGTATGGCATATTTTGATAAATATACGGGAGAGCTTTTAAAAATAAAACCTTACGAATCTTTTAGCCGAGGCGATAAAGTGCGCCGTCTTATTTATCCCATTCATACAGGAAGCATCTATGGTTATCCAACAAAAATCCTGGCTTTTTTGGTCTGCCTTTTTGCTGCGACACTACCTATCACGGGTTTAATAATATGGCTGGGAAGGAAAAAAAGAAAAAATAATAAGTAGCGATATCATTGTAATTGAGAACAGGAAAGTTCAAAACCGCTCATTTCAGCAGAGAATTCAAAAACGTCAATTGTTTTAGTGCTTGTTTTCATTTTATCCAGCCGACAGTTTTTTTCCATTCTTCAATTTCCTTCTTTCTTTTTTCAAAGTCTGTCGGTGGCGATTGATTTTCGTTTTTCGCCTGTTTTCTTATAATTTCTGTTTGCTCTTCAAGAGTATTAAGTCCGATTGATTTTCTTCTTTCATTTACTTTGGTTACATGATCAAAAAGATTTGGACTTAAATTTCCATATTCGTCCCAATCAAATTGAGTTCCGTAAAGTTGTGGCTTATCTTCAAATACTGCTATTCGATCAGTAAGATACGCCAAATATTTTGGGTCTGCTTTATTTTCGCTAACGGCACTTTTCAATAGTTCTGCACACTTTTTCATAAATACTGGTTGTCCAATTGAATGTTGTATGACCAGCCAAGTCGCTTCGTTTGCTTCTTTACCAACTTTATCTGTTGTTGGATAACCTATAGTGTCAATTATATCGTTTAATGTTTTTGCATTTCTGTTATGCAATTCTTTCATTTCATCATTATACCCTTCGCTAAGCTGCCCGCTTTTCACAAGTTTATCCCTTAACACCAAGTCTGCGTTTTTCAGGTCAATTATTTTTTTAGCAATGCTTTTATAATCCATTTTGATATCGTTTAATTCAGGCAAACTATCTTCCCAAAAAACAATTAATAACGTTTCTGGTACTACAGCGGGTTTAGGACTAAATTAAGACCATTCACCGAATTTGCCAAATTTTATCCTAAATACAAACCCACTTTCAATTAAACCAATTCCCCAAATCCTTTAATAACTCAGTTTATGCCAAATAACAGATTAGAACCACTAAAAAAGTCCTAATTTTCATTAGGACTTTTTTTTATAGCTAAATTTTAATGTTGAAAATTCGGATTTTAAAAACTATGGCAAAATTTTGGTTCAGCCTTAAGTCTAAAACTCACTAAAGTTATAAAACTTCATCAATAATTTATTTTATAAGTACACTTTGGTATTTCGAGATATCTTTTAAAACAATACCTGTACCTCTAACTACTGCCCTTAATGGATCTTCTGCAATAAAAACCGGCAAATCTGTTTTCTGTGAAAGTCTTTTATCAAGACCGCGCAGCAGTGCTCCTCCTCCTGCAAGATACAATCCTGTATTATAAATATCAGCAGCAAGTTCTGGCGGGGTTATAGAAAGTGTTACCATAAGAGCATCTTCAATTCTTTGTATTGATTTATCCAAAGCTCTTGCAATTTCACGATAACTAACCTTAACCTCCTTAGGTTTTCCGGTTAGAAGATCCCTTCCACGAACTGTTATGTCGTCAGGAGCATCCTCGAGTTCCTCTATCGCGGCACCAACATCAATTTTTATTATCTCTGCGGTTGCATCTCCAATATATAAGTTATGGTGCGTTCTCATATAATATAAAATATCGCTGGTAAAAACATCTCCTGCAATTTTTAAAGAACTGTCACAAATTATACCTCCCAGAGCAATAACCGCAATTTCGGTAGTTCCGCCTCCAATATCTACTATAACATTTCCCTTTGGAAGCATTACATCTAATCCAATTCCAATTGCGGCCGCCATAGGTTCGTGAATTAAAAATACTTCTTTACCATTTACACGTTCGCACGACTCCTTTACCGCTCTCATTTCTACTTCAGTTATACCGCTGGGAATGCAGACTACCATTCGAAGTGCAGGAGTAAAAAAATTTCTTTTAATTCTGGTATATTTTTTATAAACCAGTTGATCATTTTCTCTGAGGCATCAAAATCTGCAATAACCCCATCTTTAAGAGGCCGGATTGTCTTAATATTTTCATGCGTTTTACCCTGCATCAAACTCGCTTCTTTACCAACTGCAATAATTTTTCCGTTTCTAATATCTCTGGCTACAATCGAAGGACTGTCTACCACTATTTTTCCATTATGAATTATTAAAGTATTTGCCGTTCCTAAATCCATCGCTATTTCCACTATCATAAAATCAAATAAGCCCATATATAGTATTGTTTTATTTAAACAACGCTAATGCTAATGTTTTTATTCTCTATAAAGATAAATTTTAAATATATTTTACTATTTTTTTCTACTTACTTCAAAGTCAGACAATAATTTAGGTCATAATGATAATCATATAACTGTATCATTCAATTATATAAAGTGAAAATGTTTTTTTACCCATAATTTTAATTCATATAAACAGAATCACTTAAAAATAAAAATATGGAAAACTTAATCAATCAGGAGAATCTTGAAGACATCAGAGAATTAATAGAATCTAAAATTGCAGACGTTCCCGGAGAAGTGATACTTTTTGGAGCAATTGGTGCTTTACTTCTATCTTCGTACCTAAATAAAACAGGCCATAAACAGGCTGGCTCAATAGTAGGAAAATTGTCTATTCCGATAATAGGAATTGGGATTGCCAAATATAAAGATGTTATAAAATCGGAAATTGAAAATTATCAGACAACAACGCACGAAAACTTATAGGAAAATCTAATCCAAGAAATAATTTTAGTTTCCATAATTTTTTTGTCTTATCAAGATATTAAATGTCAAAAAAGCCTCTACACAAATAAGTATGGAGGCTTTTATTTTGGTCTTTGGAGTTCTAACTAAATCACCTCTACTGCTTTTATCAATTTATTAAAAATCTTATCCAAAACTTTTAATAGCAATCTCTTTGTTTATTTAAAGACATGCAAATACATCATTTGTTTTACAAAATGCTTCAAATCTTGTACTATCGACACTACTGTAAAAGTACATTTACAACCTATATAAATCATACTAAAAAAGATAATGCATGATATATACAGATTTTAAAAAATTCGATGCTAACTAAAACACAATGATGAAAAGACCAATTAAAAAATATGCCTTTTTACTGCTAATCGTTTTTGGAAACGGATATGCACAATCAAAAAAACATCTGGATACCAATACACCAATTGAAGAACGAATTTCACTTTTGATGAAAGAAATGACATTAGAAGAAAAAGTAGGACAAATGAATCAATACAATGGTTCATGGGATGTTACAGGCCCAAAACCCGAATCAGGTTCTAATGAAGAAAAATACAATAATATAAAGAAAGGGCTGGTAGGTTCTATGCTAAGTGTAAGAGGCGTTAAAGAAGTAAGAGCCGTACAAAAAATAGCTGTTGAAGAAACCCGTCTTGGTATTCCGTTACTTTTTGGTTTTGATGTTATACATGGTTATAAAACTCTCAGCCCTATTCCGCTGGCTGAAGCTGCAAGCTGGGATTTAGAAGCCATTAAAAATTCGGCGCGCATTGCTGCTATTGAAGCTTCTGCTTCCGGATTGAACTGGACTTTTGCGCCTAATGTAGATATCTCGAATGATGCAAGATGGGGACGCGTAATGGAAGGTGCCGGAGAAGATCCTTATCTGGGCAGCAAAATTGCTACCGCTCGTGTTAAAGGATTTCAGGGAGAGAGCTTAAGTGCTAATACCTCTATTATTGCCTGCGCCAAACATTTTGCAGGTTACGGTTTTGTCGAAGCAGGCAGAGAATACAATAGTGTCGATATGAGTAATTCTAAGTTGTACAATAGTGTATTACCGCCATTTAAAGCGACTGTCGATGCAGGGATTCGTACTTTCATGAATTCATTTAATACATTAAACGGAGTTCCGGCAACCGGAAATAGTTTTTTACAAAGAGACATTTTAAAAGGAGCCTGGAAATTTGATGGTTTTGTCGTTTCTGACTGGGCTTCTATAGCCGAAATGATTACCCACGGTTACGCAGCAGATGCAGCAGATGCAGCTCAAAAAGCCGCTATTGCAGGCTCTGACATGGATATGGAATCAAATGTTTATGTAACAGAATTGGCGAAGTTGGTAAAAAAAGGACTGGTAAAAGAAAGTGTGGTCGACGATGCTGTTCGTAGAATTCTTAGAGTAAAATTTGAATTAGGTTTGTTTGATAATCCATATAAATATTGTGATGAAGCCCGTGAAAAATCAAGTATTGGAAACAAGACCAATAATGATGCTGCTCTGGATATGGCTAAAAAATCAATAGTTTTATTGAAGAATGCTAGTCCGCCGGGGAGGAATGAAAAACTATTGCCATTAAAAAAAGAAGGAGTAAAAATCGCTTTAATTGGTGCTTTGGCAAATGATAAAACCAGTCCGCTTGGAAGTTGGAGAATTGCCGCTGATGATAATACAGCAATATCGGTTTTAGAAGGAATGCAGCAATATAAAAACAATACATTAGTTTATGAAAAAGGAACTGATGTGGCTTTAAATAAACAAGTATTTGTTGATGAAGTAAAAATTAATTCAACCGATTTTTCCGGATTTGAAGCTGCTAAAAAGGCCGCCAAACAAGCAGAAGTTGTGGTAATGGTTTTAGGAGAAATTGGTTTTCAAAGTGGCGAAGGACGCAGTAGAACTGAATTAGGTCTGCCTGGTAATCAGCAGCAATTGCTAGAAGAAGTTTACAAAGTAAATCCTAATATCGTTTTGGTCTTAAATAACGGGCGTCCGCTGGCATTACCTTGGGCAGCAGAAAATATTCCTGCTATTGTTGAAGCCTGGCAGTTAGGTACCCAATCCGGAAATGCAATTGCACAGGTTTTGTACGGAGATTATAACCCAAGTGGCAAGCTGACAATGTCATTTCCAAGAAACGTTGGGCAATGTCCAATTTATTACAATTTGTACAATACAGGAAGACCAACCAATAAAGATCAAAACGCTTTTTGGTCTCATTATATTGATGTCGAAAAAACACCATTATATCCATTTGGTTATGGATTAAGCTATACTTCTTTTGAATATAAAAATCTGAAATTAGCAAAAACCTCATTCCAGAAAGGTGAAAAAATTGAACTAAGTGTTGATGTTACCAATACCGGAAATTTTGATGGGAAAGAAGTAGTTCAGTTGTATATAAATGATGTCGCCGCCAGTGTGGTTAGACCTGTGAAGGAATTAAAAGGTTTTGAACTTATTGCATTAAAAAAAGGAGAAACGAAAACCGTTCAGTTTACCTTAACTGACAAGGAACTTGGTTTTTATGACAACAATGGTAAATTTTTAACCGAAGCTGGTTTGTTTAATGTTATGGTTGGCTGGAATTCTAATGAAGGTCTTACGAGTAAATTCGAACTAAAATAAACGCTAACGAACTTAAAAACAAAAAGATAACCCTTATTATTTGATTTATTTTTAAGCAATTTATAGCCTGAGTACGATTAATCCTTATGAGGTCATTAATCTACTCAGGTTTTTAGCAATATGGTAAATCTGGATAAAAAAGTAAGTGTTCTGTTTAGTTTTATTAATATTGTTTTAGATATGATTAAATAAAATCAATTATAAATTTTATTTCTAATAGAATTGATAAATATTAAAATGTAAATGAAAAATATCAAATATATTCTTCTGTGCTTTTTTGGTCTTATAAATTGTTTGTTTTCTCAGGATAAATTTGAAAACTACCAATTTAGAAGCATACAGGAAACTACTTCAAAAAGGGCTATTTCTTCTATCATTCAGGATCATAATGGTTTTATCTGGATAGGTACAAACGGCGCAGGATTATATCGATATGACGGGGTAAATTATTTTGGATATAAACATGATAAAAAACCGGGTTCAGTAAACAGTAACTTTATTTATGCCACTTTTATTGATTCTAAAAATAACTTATGGATTGGTACAGATGAAGGCTTATGTTTGTACAATCGGGATCTGGATAATTTTACTAAAATCAATATTCAGGATGCAATTGTAAAAGGCTACGAACAGCCAATTACTATAAAAACCATTATTGAAGATAACAATGGCGACATACTTTTAGGTGCTTATGGTTTTGGATTATTTAAAGTAAATACAAAAACCCTGAAAGCGTCTTTAGTGCACTCAAAAGTTCTCGAAAAACCAAACTTTTTAATCAAATGTTCGGTAAAAAATAAACAGGGAATTATTTATTTGGGAACCAGTTATGGACTTTTAGAGATCGATCTAAACGGAAAAGTAAAGCAGGTTTATAAAGACAAGTTTAAAAGAGAACCTTTATTAGATGATATAGAAAGTGTTGTTATAGACAAATTTGGGTATTTATGGCTGGGAACGACTGAAAATGGGCTGATAAAAATTAAACCTGAAACGGATAACTACCAATTTGAGAATTTTTTTATTACCAAAAATAAAATCTTATCTATTATACAAAGCAGTCAGGATTATATACTTTGCGGTACCGAAAATGATGGCTTATTAGTTGTAAATTTTAAAGGAGAAGTACTGCAAAAATACCTGCACAGCAAATACAATAATTTTAGTTTAAAGTCGAATTCCGTATGGTCGTTATACGAAGACAAGGAAAAAAGACTTTGGTTGGGGTATTTCAATAAAGGGCTTGGCGTATTTGATAAACCTAATAATAAATTCAATTCGCTTGAGTCGCTTGTTAACAATGATAATTCCCTGCAAACAAGCTATGTAACTTCAGTTATAAAAGATAAAAAGGGCAATCTGATCATAAGTAATGAAGGCGGCGGACTTGATATATATAATCTTTCGGCTAAAACTTACATTCATGTTAACAAAAACAATCAAAGTTACTATTCTGGTCTTGATGCTGTTGATATTCAGACTATATTCATAGACAGTAAACAAAATATCTGGGTAGGAAGCTGGGATCGCGGTATCTATTTTTTGAAAAATGGAACTACCCGATTCATAAACTACAATACGACAAATACAGCAGGACTGAAATCGAATAGGATTTTTAGTTTTTCTGAAGATTCCGGAGGCCGAATCTGGATTGGAACTTTCATAAAAGGACTTCATTATTTTGACAATAAGAGCAATACATTCGTGCATTGTAACACTAAACCATTTGCAGACAACTCTTTAGACGAAGCCTTCATTCGCAAAGTTTTTGTTGACTCTGATAATATTTTATGGGTAGGGACAATTTTAGGGTTATATCAGGTACACTTAAATGCCGATTCCAGTTTTAGAGTGATAAATATGCGCGATGAAATGTTCAGGGATAAAACAAAATATAGTGGTATTCAGACCATTTTATCAATTTATGAATCCAACGATAAAAAAATATGGATCGGTACAGATGGTGAAGGACTGTTTAGTTATAATAAAAAAAACAAGATATTTTCTAATTATGATGATTTTCCGGGTTTTGAAGAAAAATCAGTTCGTGCCATCATTTCTGATAACAATGGATCTTTATGGATAAGCGGTGGATCCGGGCTAACAAAACTCGATTTTAAAAACAAACAAAGCACCAATTTCAATAAAGATGATGGTCTTATTGACAACGATTTTAATAATAATGCAGTCTTTAAAGATGGAAATGGCGAACTGTATTTTGGTGGTTATGAAGGAGTAAATTATTTTAATCCTAATGAAATTAAAAAAATAGAAAAAGCGCCAAGGCTGTATTTTAGTGATTTCAAATTATTTAATAAATCTGTAAAACCAAATGAAGAAGGTTCGCCGTTAACCAAAGTAATTTCGCAGACAAAAGAAATTATTCTCAATCATGCACAATCTGTTTTTACGATCGAATATGTGGGGATAAACTATAATTATTCTAAAAAAACCAATACGCCTATTATCTTGAAGGTTTTGAAAAAGACTGGAATTATGTAGACAATAACAGAACCGCTACGTACACCAATCTGGAGCCAGGTAATTATGTTTTTAAAGTAAAATCGGCCAATGCAGATGGTTCGTGGAGTAATGTTCAGTTAGAGCTAAAAATAAAAATCCTTCCTCCGTGGTGGAAAACCATTTGGGCTTATTTAATATACGCCTCAATTTTAGTTTTCCTGATTATATATTTCAACAAGATTTATCAAAATCGCTTTAAAGCCAGGCAATCCATAATTTTAGAAAGAGAAAAAACAATTCAGTTAGAGAAATTAAACAATAAAAAATTACAGTTTTTCACTAATATTTCGCATGAATTCAGAACACCATTGACCTTAATTATTAACCCTCTCGAAGATATTTTAAGAAGTAAAAACGTATCACGAGAAATACATAACAAATTAAAAACGGTACATAAAAGCTCAGACAGGCTTTCGAGGCTTATTAATGAGCTTATGGATTTTAATAAATTAGAGTTCAACAAAATTTTCCTTCAGGTTAAAAAAATTGAAGTGATCGCTTTTGTAAAAGAAATTATAGGCTATTTTGATGAGGAAGCAGCTGCGAGAAACATAACTATTGATTTTGAGCCATCAATTGATGAGCTTGAAGATTGGTTAGATCCTAAAATGCTGGAAAAAATAATATTCAATATCATCTCAAACGCCTTTAAATTTACTCCGGATGATGGTTTTATTACTGTTTCTATCGATAAATTAGATGAGAATAATTCCTTAATAATTAATGGAAGTAAGGTTCCCTCCTTTTCAATAACCATTACAGATACAGGTTCAGGAATTTACAAAGAGGATTTGAAAAGAATTTTTGATCGATTTTATCAGGTTAATAACCTAAATAAAGATTACTACGGAAGCACCGGAATTGGCTTAGAGGTTGTAAAAGAATTTGTTGAGCTTCATAAAGGAAAAATTGATGTTGAAAGTACACCGGGAGAAGGAACAAAATTCATGGTAATATTTCCTTTAGGCAACTCTTTTTATAAGGAAAATGAAGTAGTGAATGAAGTTTTTGAACTAGAAAAAAATAAAAATAAGTTCTTGTTTGAATCGAATAAATATCAGGAAGATGATGAAGAGATTCCTGACGAGCCAACAAAAGAAATTGAAGCAGATAGTGCAAAAGCATATACCGTTTTGATTGTTGAGGATAATCTTGAATTACGAAATTATCTGAAAACGGAATTGAGTAAATTATATAAAGTTATTACAGCCGAAAACGGGAAAAAAGGTTACGAACTGGCCGTTCAGAAATTGCCGGATATCATAATTACAGATGTTATTATGCCGGTAATGGACGGATTACAGTTGTGTAAAAACATAAAAGGAGATTTAAAAACAAGTCATATTCCGTTATTAATGCTTTCTGCAAAAGCAATGGTACAGGACAGGATTGAAGGAATAGATTCTGGTGCAGATATGTATTTGAGCAAACCATTTGAATTGGATATTTTAAAATCCAGTCTGGCGCAGCTTATTACAAGCAGACAAATAATGTTTAAGAAATTTTATACCGGTATCACAAAAGATGGAAAGGAAAAAACAACTTCTTTAGACAATGATTTCATTCAGAAAATCCTTCATTTTATTAATGAAAACCTGAGCGAATCTGATTTAAGTGTGGAGCTGCTTTCTTCTAAAGTTTTCCTGAGCAGAAGTCAATTGTATCGAAAAATAAAAACGCTAACAGGTGTTTCTGTAAATGAGTTTATTAGAAATGTACGATTAGAAAAAGCAAAACAATTGCTCGAACAAGGCAATAATACTGTTAATATCAATGAAATCAGTTATAAAGTAGGATTCACCTCCCCTTCTTATTTTGCCAAATGTTATAAACTTAAATACGGGCATCTGCCTACACAGGAAACGGGATCTAAGAAATAGAGAAGAAAGATGAAAGAATATAGAATATAGAATATAGAAGAGAGGTAAAAAGACTTTTAAAAGCGATAATAATTTTAGAAAGCCCTGATTTAAATTAGGGCTTTTTTTGTTGGTGTGTTTCTAAAAAAGGATTTTTTTTAATTGGCGTAAACTTGTTATTTTAATAAAAATACTACAATATAATTTCGCAAAATATATTTTAAAGTATAATTTTTTGCCAATACTTCATTGGTGGTTTTGTGGTTTTTACCTCTTATTATTTAAATACAGAGGGTTGAGATGCGGTTTTGCATCAAATGATGCATGATTTGCTTCATCTGTTCTACACTTGGACTGCTGTAGATTTTACTTTCGTTAAGAAATATTTAAGAAATAGTTTTTTATCACAACTCAAATAATAAGTGAGACAAAAACCAACCCATTAAATATTTTTTACAAACTAAAATAACTAATTATTTAACTCAGTCTAACAACCAAATTTTATGCAGAAAAGAACATTAAAAAAACTATTGTGTTTAATAGTGTGTATGTGGGGAAATTTTTTCTTTGCTCAAACTGTTAAAGGTAAAGTAACATCAGGCGGAACCAGTCTGCCAGGTGTTAGTGTAATAGTACAAGGAACAAAAAACGCAACTGTTACCGATTTCGACGGTAGTTTTGCCTTAAACAATGTCGAACCAACAGCTTCATTGCTTTTTAGTTATGTAGGATATAAAAATTTAATACTGCCCGCAAAATCAGTAATGCAGGTGGTTATGGTCAATGATCTGGAAAAATTAAATGAGGTTGTTGTAATAGGATACGGAACTTCAAAAGAAAAAGATATAAACGGTGCTGTTTCTTCTATTAAAGCTTCTGAAATTCAGGACAAACCGTTTACTTCTATCGATCAGGCTCTTGTGGGTAAGGCTGCAGGGGTAAACGTTACTCAAAATTCAGGTACTCCCGGAGGCGGAATCTCTGTTCAAATTAGAGGAATAACTTCCATTAACGGTAACGAGCCTTTATACGTTATTGACGGAACACCCGTTTTTGCAGATAAAAACAACGACTCTTTTTCTTTTAGCGCTTTAGGTGGAGGAAACGGACAAACTAAAAACTCGGCTTTATCAGGTTTGAATATTTCTGATATCGAAACTATTGATATTTTAAAAGATGCATCGGCAACGGCTATATATGGTGCAAATGGTGCCAACGGTGTCGTTTTGATTACAACCAAAAAAGGGAAAAAAGGAAAATCAAAGTTTACCTATGAAACCTATTTAGGTACTCAACAGGTAACCAATACTGTTGATGTTTTAAACTTGCCTCAATACGCTGCTTATCAGGCAAAAATTTTCAAATTAAATGGTGAGCCTGTTCCGTATCAATATCAAAAGCCTAATTTATTGGGTAATGGAACAAACTGGCAGGATGAGCTTTTTAGAACCGCTACAATGTACAATCATCAGCTGTCATTCTCTGGTGAAAAAGACGGAACTCGTTATTATACTTCTTTAAATTATTTTGATCAGGAAGGAATTGTTCTAAACTCAGATTTCAACAGATTATCGATGCGATTAAATGTAGATTCTAATGTTAAATCCTGGCTAAAAATTGGTAATAACTTATCCGTAAGTAAGTCGTCTCAACAAGTAGTAAGAAACGATGACAGAGGTGGTTTGGTTATGAACACCTTAAGACAATCGCCGGAATTACCAGTTAGATACGCCGATGGTTCTTATGCGGGACCAACAAGTGGTTTAGGATCTTCGGCAAATGAAGCAACGAACCCAATAGCATTGTCGGAATACAATAATTCAACTACAGAAAGATTTAAAATTAATGGTAATTTATTTGCTGATTTTACGATTATCAAAGGATTGGTTTTTAGATCTGAATTAGGATATGACCTTAATTTTTCAAAAAGCAGTGCTTTTGCACCTAAATATACCTTAGGAAATGTGTCTGAACTTTTAAACAAATCATTCAAACAACAGGATCAAAGTTATTATTGGAACATTAAAAACTATCTGACTTATAATAAAACGCTAAATGAAAATCACAATTTTACTTTCTTATTAGGTCAAGAAGCTCAGGAAAGCCGTTATGAATATTTAAGCGGTTACAGAACGGGTGAGTTTTTAAATAAGAATTTTACGAACTTAAACATTGGCGATATTGATACTGCACTTAACGGAAATGGTTCTGGCAGATGGTCGATGGCATCTTATATTTCGAGATTAAACTATAGCTTTTCTGACAGATATTCTTTCTCTGCGTCTTTAAGAGCAGATGCTTCGTCAAATTTTGGTCCTAACAACAAATGGGGATATTTCCCATCATTTTCAGGAGGATGGACAGTAAGTAACGAAAAGTTCTTTGAGCCTTTATCAAAAACTATAAATTATTTAAAATTCAGGGCAGGTTATGGTCTTGTTGGAAATCAAAATATTCCGGCAAACAGGTATCAAACCATACTATCGTTACTTTCATCACCGTTTGGAGGTGTTTCGCCAACAATTGATAATTTAGGTAATCCGGATATTAAATGGGAATCTCTTAAATCTTTCAATGCCGGTTTTGAATTAGGATTATTTGATAACAGAGTAAAAATAGATTTTGACTATTATGTTAAGAATTCTTCAGATTTCCTGACTAAACAAATCAACGATGAATCAAATCAAAGTGCACTTAATTACTACCTCAACACAGGCGAGATTGTAACTAAAGGAGTTGAATTTACCTTGAATACAAGAAATATTGTTACCGAAAATTTCACATGGGACAGTACAATTATTTTGTCCAAATACAATAATGAGCTGACCAGTTTTCAGGGTCAGGGCAAATCTTTGTTAGGAAAAGTACAATTTGATTTGTATAACGTTACCAGAACTACAGAAGGACAGCCGGTAGGACAATTTTATGGATATGTCACTGATGGATTATTTAAAAATGCTGCCGAATTAGCTGCAGGACCAACTCAGGAAACAGGAACCGGAATTGGAGATATTCGTTTTAAAGATCTTAACAGCGATGGAAAAATAGATAGTAAGGATCAAACAGCCATAGGAGATGCAATTCCTGATTTTACGTATGCATTTACCAATAACTTTAAATATAAAAACATCAGTTTATCTGTTGTTTTAACAGGAAGTCAGGGTAACCAGATCTACAACTTTACACGTCATTATACAGATGGCATTTATCCGGGATTTGGAGATCGTTTCGGAAACGTTAGTACTGAGGCTCTGCAGGCTTTTGAACCTGGAGTAAATGAAAATACTGATGTTCCGAGAATTACACTTAATGATCCAAATGGTAATGGCAGAATTTCGAATCGATTTGTTGAAGACGGTTCTTATTTAAGAATTCAGAATGTTTCCCTGAGTTATGATTTACCAGAAAAAATATTCGAAAACTCTATTTTTTCTAAAGTAAGATTGTACGCAAATGTTCAAAATTTATACACGTTTACTAAATACTCCGGTTTTGACCCTGCCCTTGGAAATTTAGATCAAAATATAACCCTGAGCGGTATTGATTTAGGAAGATATCCTGTGCCAAGAACAATTTCTATGGGAGTGAATTTAGAATTCTAAAATTGATAAAAAACACATTTAACTTAATGATTCATAATCGTTAACATAAAAAAAGTAGTTATGAAAAAACTTTTTAAACTTTTTATGATGGGAATGCTAATACCATTGCTGTCTTTATTTTCCTGTTCAGATGATTTTTTGGATGCACCATCTGAAAATCAATTAACCCCGGCAGATTTGCCCGAAGGAGTTACCGCCTTTGACGGAATCGCTGAGAGTTTGTACTTTAAGCCGTGGTTTACTTTTAATGATAAATTCCTGATTGCTGTAGGAGATATGTATGCGGGAAATGCTTTTTCGTTTGATGGTGCTTATGCGCAATTTAAAGATGCACAGGTAACCTCGCAAAACCCAATCCTGACAGAAGGATACGTTTCGTTATTTTCGGTTGTCGATCAATCTAATAATTTAATGAGTCTGGTTGAAGAAAGAAAAAGCGAATTGCCTGAAGCATCTTATAAAAAAGCGATTGCAATATCCAGATTTATGAGAGCCAATGCGTATTTCTATCTTGTGAGAACTTTTGGTGCTGTGCCAATTATTAGTAAAGCAGGTTCTGCTGCACAGCCAAAAAGAAATCTCGTTGCTGATGTGTATAAATTTATAAAACAGGATTTGGAATATGCTGTTGAAAATTTACCTGAAAAACCATTAAAAAAAGGGTATGTTACTAAATATGTTGCTATGGGTATTCTTGCAAAAGTGCATTTAACCTTAAATGAATACGGAGAAAGTTCAGCCTTAACCCAGCAAATTATTGGAAACCAATATAAGTTAATCCAGGAATACGGAAACTTATTTAGCAGCCCTGAAAATAATAACAGCGCAGAGAGTATGTTTGCCCTGCAATGGAAAGCGATTGCTACAGAATGGGGAACACAAAATACCAATCAGGCCTATATAGTTCCGGGAGGTACAGGAATAACTGGTGGCGGTGACGGCTGGGGAGTTTACCTGCCTTCTATTTCACTACAAGCTGGATTTGAGCCAAATGATACCAGAAAAAAGAACACGATTATGACAGATGGTGACTTTTATCCTGAATTATTAAAAAATCAAGGTGGTTTCACATACAAAAAAATCCTTTCTTCTACAGGAGCTAATTTCAGAAAATACATTGTAGGTTCTGCAGCCGAAAGAAACGATGTGTTTTTTATGAGAACATCACAAAACACGATTATACTAAGATATTCTGATGTTTTATTAATGCATGCCGAAGCGATTTTGGCCGGAGCAGGTTCTACTACTTCTGCAGATGCTTTAATCGCTTTTAATGAAGTGAGATCAAGAGCCGGATTACCAGCTAAAACAATACTTACAAGAGATGATCTGTTTAATGAAAGAAGAGTTGAATTTGCACTTGAAGGACAATATTTCTTTGATTTAAAACGCCGCGGTATTGCTGAAGCTACAGCAATTATTTCACAGCAGGAAGTTGGTTTTTATTCTGATGATGCCAGAACAGACTTGGTTTCCAGAAAGATAACTCCGGGAAACAATTATTTTGAATTGCCATTACCTCAATCTGCTATTGATACTAATCCATCATTATTAGAACCGCCGGTTCCTTTTAACTTCAATTAATTTTTATACTATGATCAATAAAATAAAATATAGAATTATAATTCTTTTGGCTCTGGTTTCTTTTACAGCTTGCCAAAATGATGATAATAGTACTGTTGCAACTATAGATGCAATGGTTGCTGAACCCGGAGATTTACTTAATCAGGCTTTCCCGTCAAATAAAGTTAGGGTCGAAGGTGAAGGTTTAGCGGGACTAAAAAAGATTACGCTGGATAATAAAATTAATATCAGTTTTAATCCTAATCATAATTCAGATAAAGCGTTTATTTTTACTGTTCCCTTCGATGACAAACTAGGAAGCAGATTTGGTGTACAACCCATTACATTTGAAACTGCTGCTGGTTCGTTTACAAAAGAAATTGAAATTTTACAGCCTGTTCCTACCATTACAAAAACAATTCCTGAAATAGCAACTCCGGGATCTCCGCTTGAAATTGAAGGTACATGGTTTTATAATATTTCTTCTATAACCTTAGACGGAAAAGCAATAAGTTATACTTCAAAATCATCTTCTTCAATTATTATCGGTGTGCCTGAAGATGCAGTCTTTGGCTCAGAGTTAGTACTTACAACGCCGGGAGGTATAGCAAAAAAAGTAATACAGATTCCTCCTCCTGTTACTCCGGAAGTTATTGTTATCGTGTCTGATTTTGACGGAAACGGTGTCAGAACGAGCTGGAATTCTTATGGCGATATCGATAGTTTTAACGCAAATACTACAGGTGGCCCAACAGGTAATTACGCAACACTTGCATGGACTGGTTCAACTACCAACGGTTACAACGGAAGCAGCGCCGGCGGAGGAACTAGTTTTTTAACTGCATCAAACACTGATGCTACAAAAACTTTTATAGATATTGACGTAAGTGCCAATGTAATAGGCGCTCAATTCGCCATACAATTAAACACTATTGATGGTAAAGACTATGGTTATAATTTTAAAGTAACGGATGTGAATTGGACAACAAAAACCATAACCTTAGCTGATTTTAAAGATAATTATGGGTTTGGACTGCCTGCCACTACGCTGGACGCTTCTAAAGTTAATGAAATCAAAGTAGGAATTGTACAGAGTGATACGCCAAATCCTAGTGTAATAAAATTTGATAATATTAAAATTCGTTACGAATAATTGACGATTATTTGCTTTAACAAAAAAGAGGCTGTCATTAAAGCAGCCTCTTTATACAAGTAAATTATAACATAAATAATAAAGAAAATATAATAAGAGTATTCCAAAATATTCTATAATAAAAAAACAGTATGAAAATTAAATTTTTACTAGTGCTCAGCAGTATCTTCTTTTTTTAACTGCCTGTTCTAAAGATGACAATGAAACTGTTGAAACTTTAGAAAATCCAGTTGCAAACGCACCAAAAGATGTGAATGACAATGGTTTTAAAGCTAAATGGAATTATGTTTCGAATTCTAAAAGCTACCTTTTGGATGTTTCTACAACCGAAAATTTTACAGCATTTGTACCCAATTACAATGCAAAAGAAGTGACTGATTTAAATGAAGTTGTGGTTGGTTTAACAGGAGGCACGCAATATTATTACAGAGTAAGAGCCAAATCAGAAACAGAGATTTCAGATTATTCAAATGTTATTAGTGTTGTAACTACTGGTTCAGACGGTATTCCTGAAGATCCTACTTTTTTAAAAGTAAAAGTCAATAAGGCGGCAAATCCATTTTTTGTTGGTATGGCAATAAAGGCTTCGCAATTAACCAGCGGAAGCCCTTATGATATTATTTTGAAAAATGAATTTAGCAGTATTTCTGCCGAATATGAAATGAAAATGGATCAAATTTCTACTGCAAGCGGTGTTTATAACTGGACGGTGGCTGATCAAATTGTTGCTTACGGAAATTCAAATGGCATCAATGTTCACGGTCATGCTTTAGTATGGCATAATTCAGTACCAAAATGGTTAACCGATTTTTCAGGTACTGATGCTGAATTTGCTGCGGAAGTAAAAAAATACATTACGGATGTTGTTACGCATTATGCCGGAAAAGTAAAATCATGGGATGTGGTTAATGAATCTGTAGATGACAATGGAGGAAATATGAGAAATACTATTTTTCTTAGACGAATGGGTCCTAATTATGTAAAAGATTGTTTTCAATGGGCAAGAAATGCAGCAACTGCGGCAGGTGACACCAACTTATTATTGTTTTATAATGATTATGCAACGTCTGCCAATATCCCAAAACAAGATAAAGTTTTTAGCATTATAGATGATCTAAAAACAAGTAACCTTATTGATGGTGTTGGTTTTCAAATGCATAATACTTATTTAAGCCCAACGAAAACTCAAATCGAAACAGATATTAACAGAGCTGTCTCAAAAGGTCTGAAAATTCACGTTTCAGAATTAGACATTCAGGTCAATCCATTTAATGACATCTCTACTTTTACAAATGAAAGAAGGTTAGCCCAAAAAGCAAAATACAAGGAAATGGTAAAAATCTATAATGCAATTCCGGCAGCAAATAAATACGCTTTAACGATTTGGGGAATGAAGGATAATGAATCCTGGATTCCGTATAGTACAGATCTGAACCATGTTGGAAATGACTGGCCTTTATTGTATGACTCCAATTTTGCTATCAAAAGTTCGCATACCGGATTTCTGGAAGGTTTAGATTAAATTTTAAAGCATAATACTTTACTATACTATTAATTAACCACAAAAACTTATGAAAAAATTAAATTTGTTATCATTAGCATTATCCTGTGTTTTAGGATTTGCATCCTGCTCAGATAGTACAAATCCTGTATTGGCAGAAGAGCAATTGTCAAGCGTAAATACCGCTGCAAGTACAGGTAAAATAGCCGCTGCACCCTGGGTGAAACAATTTGAAGACACATTCAATGTAGGCTCTAATTTGTCGCAATGGACAAAAGAACAACGAGCGGATTATAATTCCTGGTATTGTGACTATAATAGTTCGGTACCTACCACACAATGGAGGGATGGAAGACAATGTTTAGAAATCAAAACAACCAAATTAAGTGCTTACAAATACCAATCTGGTTTCATTTCTTCTCATTACCAATACAAACCAGAAAACAATACAGAGTATATGCTTTCTGCTAATATTAAATTAATAGCGATGGATGGCGGAACCTACAAATCTTTCTCAGATACTTACGGTGCATGGCCGGCCTTTTGGTCTGTACAGCAAAACGCATGGCCAACCAAAGGAGAAATTGATATTCTGGAAGGTTACTCTTTTGCACCAAATGCGAGCCGTTATACTTCAAATATTTTTTATGGAACTTCTTCCGGAAACAATTTATTAGGAAACGCTGCCGAAAGAAACTATCCCGGTAGTTTTAATCTAAACGGAAATAACGGATGGCACTTATATGAATCCTTCTGGAAGATGCAAAACAATGTCGTAACAGTAACCATAAAGGTTGACAATATAACTGTTGCAACGTATACAAACAGTAGTGTAGCCAATCTAAATTTTAATAATTTTGGAACACATTCGATTATTTTCAATATGAATGTGGGATCTAAAGACTCTAATTTTATAGACCCTAATAAGATTAACTTATTTTCATCTGTAATGATGTGGGTAGATGATGTTACGGTTTACAAAAGACCAATCTAAAATTATATCGCAATCAGTAACACAAAAGCTTCAGATTTCTCTGAAGCTTTTTTTATGTTCATCTTTTTTTATAATATTCATTCATAATATACCACGCCTTCTTTTTTTCTCCTTTTTCAGATAACAATCCTTTTCTATTGTATCCTTTTTGATAGACCTGATTCATTCTTCCCAATGATTTATAGTCAAATAATAGCCATGGCGAGATGCCGCATAAGTTTGGAATTGTCTTAAACATTTCAATTTGATCGATATAAACCTGTTTCTGATATTCTTCTGTCCAGCCGGAAGCTTCATCTGTAGGTCCTGCATTACTTCCATAAAGGGCTTCTGCGCCAAACTCTGAAATAAATACTGGTTTATCGGGATAACCGAAATTCCATTTTACATCTGATGGTTTACCTTGCCAGGGATTATACCAACCGATGTATTCATTAATACAAATGAGATCAGAATATTCATAGAGCGGATCTGACACATTGAATGCGTTATTGGTGTAAGATTGTGTATTGGTAACATGGCTGATTAATCGGGTTGAATCAATGGCCCTGCATTTTTGAGTTAGTTCAATAAGTGCATTATTTCGGTTTGGTGTACCCGGATAGGTTTCGTTTGAAAGACTCCAGATCACAACCCCACAGCGATTTTTGTCCCGATGAATCATTTCTTTTAACATCGTTTCCATTTTTTTTGGAACAAGACTGTCCGAAAATTGAATATGCTGGTATATGGGAAGTTCGCTCCACACCATTAGTCCCAATTTTTCAGCCTCTTTAATCATGTTTTCATTGTGCGGATAATGCGCCAGACGAACAAGATTACAGCCTAATTCTTTTGCGGAATTCAATAAGAGTAAGGCATCCTCTTTTGAATATGCTCTGGTTCCTTTATTTGGATTTTCTTCGTGGATATTAACGCTCTTCAGGAAAATTGACTTTTTATTCAGCAATACTTTATTTCCTTGCACCTCAATACATCTGAATCCTATTGTATCAACAATGGTATCTGTTTCAGCTTCAATGATTACTTTGTAGAGCTTAGGATTTTCAGGGGACCAAAGCTTTAGATTTGAATCAAACTCTATATTGGCGTGCCCTTTACTATCTGATTGGATTTTGTAAGTTTTGTTGAGTTCAGGAATTTTTAGTTTAATCTTTTGTTTTACGTTGCTTCCATTTAGCTGAACCCATCCCAATACCTTATTCAGGCTTCCTTTTTTTAACTGTACAGCATAATCTTCTATAAATGTTTTACTGGTTTCAATCAAATTAACATCGCGGGTAATACCTCCATAATTGAACCAGTCGTATCCTACACCGGGCAAACCATTCTGCAAACGCACATTATCTGCTTTAACGATTAGTGAATTTTGTCCTTCTTTTACTTTGCCCGTAATTTCGAACTGAAAAGGAGTAAATCCGCCTTCGTGGCTTCCTATTTTTTCACCGTTAAGATATACGTCCGCCAAATAATTTACCGATCCGAAGTGCAGAAACAGCCTTTTTGCATTATTAGATTTATAATCGAATACTTTTTTGTACCAAACAATACCTTCAAAATAAGTCAGTTCGCATAATTGTGAGTTAAAGTCGCCTGGTACTTTTAGCATTGGTCCACCATCAAAGGAATACTCCACAAAGTCGGTTTTGCTTTTTGTTTTTTTTCCAGCCAGACCTGCTTCCACTCTCCTATTCTTGTAGGATCAAGAATAACCTGCCACTGGCCATTTAAACTTGACAAGTGTCGCGACTCAACATTGACCATTGCTGTTTGGGCCTGTAAATAATTGCCCAGAAACAGCATAATCAGAACCAATAATCTAGTTTTTTTAAACACTATTTTCTGCGCTTTTTTATTCATAATTTAATTGCTTTAAATGCTTATTACAGGTATAGTTATAGTAAATATATAAAATCTATTGACTAATGAACACGGTATGGAATAGATTTGGTGGTCGGAAATATTTACTGGAGTTTTGTGGTGTAAATCCGCAAGCTAATTTAATTTTTGAGGTACCCAATAAATTTGTACCAAAATAAAACAGCCCAATTCTTTCGAATTGGGCTGTTTTAAAATTACATGGATATTATTAAAAATTCGCTTCTTCTGTTTAAGAGATGTTCTTCCTCACTACATTTTACACCATCTTTACATCTGTTAAGCAATTTGCTTTCGCCATATCCTTTTCCTTTTAATCGATTAGCGGAAATGCCTTTTTTTACAAGCCAGGACATTATGGATTTTGCTCTTTTATCAGATAAAACCATATTTGATTTTACAGATGATCTGCTGTCTGTATGCGAACGAATATCTATTTTCATTTTTGGATATTCCTGCATTACGGCAAATATTTTCTCTAATTCAATTGCTGCTTTATCTGTAATATTCCATTTTCCTAAATCGAAATATATCATTGAAATGTTTAGCGTTTTGGCCAAATCTGTTCCAATTGCAATTGGTTTTGGTTCTTTAATTTCTATTTTTTCTTTTTCTAAAGTAAAATCTAGCTTATTATCAACAGCATATGAAATCGTAACCTGATTTTCTTTTACTGGATAACCTTCTCCAATTACACGAACAGTATATGCTTTGTTACAGTTAACTTTGAATGAATAGCTGCCGTCTTTACCTGTAAGCACTTCTTCTAAAACCTGAAGCTTTTCATCAAGCAAAACTACTTTTACATTTTCTAAAACAGTATTAGAATTACCATCAGAAATAGTTCCTTTTAAAGTTCTTTCGCAAACTAATTTTCTTGTCTCTGTAAATTTATAAATATCATCATAGCCTATTCCTCCTTTTTTATTAGAAGAAAAATATCCATTACGCGTATTGCTGTCAATGATAAAAGCAAAATCATCAAACTTAGTATTTACCGGTTCACCGATATTCTGCACTTTGTCAAAAGTTCCGTTATCCAGTATTTTCGAGACAAATATGTCCAGTCCGCCAAGTCCGGGACGTCCATCGGTTGCAAAGTACAATTCGTTATCTCCTGAAATAAAAGGAAAAGTTTCTCTTCCTTCTGTATTAATATTTGGCCCCAAATTTTCGGGTTTTCCAAATGTTCCATCGTTATTAATTGTTACGCTGTATAAATCAGACTGACCTAAACTTCCCGGCATATCCGATGCGAAAAATAATTGCTTTTCATCTAAACTTAACGCCGGATGAGCTGTACTATAAGCATCGCTGTTAAAAGGTAATTCTGTAATATTATCCCATTTACCATTTAAGAAACTAGCCTTATACAGTTTTAATAAGGTAATATTCTTGTCGTCTTTTCCTCGTTTTCCATCCAAAAAATTATTTCTTGTAAAATACATCGTCTTGCCATCTTTTGTAAAAACAGGAGTCGATTCATTAAATTTCGAATTAACATTTGTATTAAGCAAAACCGGAGTGCCAAGATTACCGTCTGGCTGAATGGCTGCAGTATATAAATTTGTAAAAGCTCTGTTTGTCCATAAAAAAGTCTTTCCTTCTTTCTTTCTAATTTTACGTGCCGAACTAAATATCAGGTTATTGTTTAAAACAGCAGTTCCAAAATCTGATTGTTCTGTATTAATATTGGTATTTACAATTTCAAATCGGCCAGAGTTTAATTTGATCTGCTCTAAATAATTTCTGTTATTTTCAAATAAAATCCCTCTGGTATCTGTATTTACTTTTTTATTGAATTCGTCGAGCATTTTATCCGCTTTAGCGTAATCTCCCACTGCTTTAAGAGACTGTGCATATCTGTACAAATATTCGGGTTCCTGCTTGGGATTCAGAAAGAAAAGTTCATCATAAGAAATAACTGCTTTTGTTAATTCGGCATTAAAGTAATAAGCATTACCTAATCTCTGAAACATTTTTTCGTCTTTATATCCTTTAGCGGCAAGCTTTTCGTAAATCGAAATTGCATCTGCATAGGCATAATTATCATATTGCTTTTCTGCTTTTTGCAAAAGTGCCTTTTGAGCCATTCCGCTAAAAAAGCAAAAAGACATGAGTACGGTATAAATTATATTTTTTATTTTCATGGTTAGAAAAATCTTGGTGATGTTATTCGGCTATACTTATTCAAAAACTCAAAACGCAGGAATATTTCATGCGATCCTGAATTGTAGTTCACTAACTTAGTTGTTTCGCGATCGTAGGCATAACCCAGATATAAACTGTCTGTGATCTGAAATCCGGCCAGTGCACTTACTGCAGCACTCCATCTGTACGAAACACCAACAACAAACTTGTCATTAAACATAAAATTTGCCGAAGCATCAACCTGAAACGGTGAACCTTCTATCATCTTGGCCAAAACTGCGGGTTTGAACTTTATTTGCTCATAATGATCCAGATTAAATACATATCCGGCAATCAAATAGTAGTTTATCTGTTCTTTATAAATCGCAGTTTCATTATCATCGTAACGATTTGTTTCGATAAAATTGGGTACAGATAAACCAACATATCCTTTGTCTGAATGCAAGTATACACCAGCACCAACATTAGGTGAAAATTTATTTTTAAAATCCTGAAATTGCGGATCTCCCTGATTTTCGGGGTTTAACTTTGTGGGATCCAGTTTGAATAAATTTGCTGATCCTTTTATACCAAAAGAAAGTTTGGCAGTAGCCGATGTTGGGATAGAATACGAAAAATCTGCTGATATGTTGTTTTCATTTGTAGGACCAATTTTGTCATTTACTAATGAAACTCCAAGTCCTACGTTATTACCTACAGGTGTATTTACAGAAAAACTGCTTGTTTCGGGTGCACCATCTAACCCAACCCACTGTGTACGATAAAGTCCTAAAACACTTATGACTCCTCTTGAACCCGCGTAAGCCGGATTTATACTAATGGTATTATACATATATTGTGTAAACTGCGCATCTTGCTGAGCAAAACTTGCAACCGAACAAAACAATAAAACTAAAACTAATTTTCTCATTTATTTTATTTTTAAAATAATGGCTTAGCTTTCACTAAGCCATTTAATTTGTATAGTATGTTACTTGGTAAGGTATAAATACCCAGCCTCTTGCTGTAGGTTAGATTGCTTATCTTTATATCTAATGATGTAATAATAAGTACCTTCAGGTAATCCGTTTGAGTCTTTAATAGTAGCGCGTCCTTCTGAAACGCCTCTAAAAGCAATTTCTGCATTGTTATAATGCTCTCTTTCGAATACTAAAACTCCCCAACGGTTGAAGATCTGTACGCTATTGTCAGGATAACATTCTAAGCCCTGAATGTAGAATCTTTCGTTTTGATTATCTCCATTTGCAGAAACAGCATTAAAGATTTTAATCACACAACCACCTAATTCTAAAATAGTTGGTTTATCTCCTTCAGTATCACTAGAATCTGATTTATCCGAAACAATTATTCCGCTTTTCGTCGTACCTGATGCTGTTGCCTGATTGCTTATGCTTCCGGAATCGACATCTGCCTGAGTTAAAGTATAGGATCCTGTTATCGAAGAATTATCAGTTTCTCCAACTGCCAGATTAATAGGGCCTCCGTTCATAACAATTCCAGGTAAAGGATCTGAAACCATTATTTTTTCAAGAGCAACATTTCCTTTATTTGTTATCGCGAAATTATAGGTTAAAGTTTCTCCGGCTTCGGCAAATCCATTTCCATTATCATCATTCAATACAACTGTTTTTACTATTGCAATTGCAGGAATTTCAACAAAAATCTTAACCGTGGCAGTAGTACAATTTGATCCATTGGCTACTTCGCATATTTGATACGTTAGTGTATGCTCTCCTCCTTTTGTACCTGGTGCTATATTGATTGTACCATCATTATTAAGGGTAATTCCTGTTGGCCAGTCAATACCTTTTACTATAACATCTGAAGGTTTAACAGGAACACCGTTTAAGGTATCATTATCTAAAACATTGAT
This sequence comes from Flavobacterium sp. AC274, assembly GCF_979258275.1. Lineage (NCBI taxonomy): Bacteria > Pseudomonadati > Bacteroidota > Flavobacteriia > Flavobacteriales > Flavobacteriaceae > Flavobacterium > Flavobacterium sp. AC274. Next base: position 4,846,214 of record NZ_OZ409852.1, read on the forward strand.
TACTTCTAATGAACCATTAAGTCCGTCAGCAAGAGTTACATCATCTTCATTACCTGCATGAATTCCGAATGTTGGCATCGCGTTACACCCAGCTACTGCTGCAGGATAATTAACTACAACAGATTGTGTAGGGTTTAATGTAAACTGCATGGTAACAGCAGGTCTTGTTAATTCAAACCCATCATTTCCTTGTGCCCATTGTCCGTTTACTAATACCCATCCCGGCCAGTCTGTTGGTTTATTATTAGTATCAACGACTGCTCCCGGCCATAAAACAGTACCACTTAATGGCATATTATTTTGGGTTGCCACAATGTTGTTAGCGCTGTCTATCCAATTAATAGTTAGTAAGCCTGTTGGAGTAAAATTATCTGCAACAACATTATAAGAAACATACGGTGTATTATTATCGCAATAACTATTTGCCGTTATTGTCATAGTAGGCGCTACAACCGAAACTGTAACGGTAGCAGGACTACAGTTTGAAGGATTCGCTTTTTCGCAAATTTCGTATGTTAAAGTATAGTTTCCAGCCGGAGCATTTGGAATCAGTTCTACAGTTCCATCAGGTTTTAATGTAATTGTTCCTGTTGGATCAGGAGTCAATTCATGTAAATCAACTTCTGAAGGTATTAGAGGATTATTATTTAAAGTATCATTATCAAATACATTTACAATTGTAACTGTTTTATCAATTCCTACCACAGGATTTACCAGATCATTTACAGCATTCAAAATTGTTTTTTCAACCACAATTGTTATTACTGCCGGCGTTGCATCAATAGAGCCGTTATTATCTGTTGCTGTAAAAGTAAAAGTTTCATTCCCTGAAAATGCTCCGCTAGGATCATATGTAAGCATACTAACTTCTAAAGGTGTCAATACCTGATTTACCGTTACAGGTGTTCCTGATAATGCTAAAGTTCCATTAGCTGGTAATGACAGGATTGTATAACTTACAACAGTTCCATCGGTATCTGTTGCTGTTAAAGGATTTATAGCTGTTGCTCCTGCTGTTGACGGAATACCAGCATTAGTATCGTCGTTTGCAACTGGTGCATTATTTCCAACAGGAATTGTAATTGTTCCCGCTGATAAATCTATCGCACCAAGGTCATCTGTTACCGTAAAAGTAAAGGTATCGTTGCCTGTAAATGTTCCGCTTGGTTCATAAGTAAGCATGCTTGCTTCTAAAGGCGTCAAAATCTGATTTACGGTAACCGGAACCCCTGCTAATGCTAAAATTCCATGAGATGGTAATGTTAAAACTGTATAGTTTGATATAGTTCCGTCAATATCTGTTGCGCTTAATACGTTTAAGGCTGTAGCTCCTGCCGTTGATGAAATTGGGGTATTTATATCATCAGCTGCAGTCGGACTATCATTTACAGCATTTACTGTTACAAGCTGGTTTGCCGTAGCAGTTCCGCCATTTCCATCACTGATCAGGTAAGGAATACTAATGGCTGTTGCTGAATTGAAGTTTGCCGATGGTGTGAAAGTAATCACACCTGCAGCTGAGATATTTACTGTTCCGTTAGTTACAGGGATTGTTTGGGCGCCACCTGTCAATATTGTTCCGCCAATTGATGTGATACTCAAAGTATCTCCTTCAAGATCCGTATCCAACGCTAATGGGTTTAAGGTTACCGTCGCATCTTCTGCAACAGTATAAACATCATCTACCGCTACCGGATTATCATTTACTGCTGTAACTGTAATTAATTGATTTGCTGTAGCTGTTCCGCCATGACCATCATTAATTACGTAAGGAATACTAATAGCCGTAGCTGAATTAAAGTTTGCCGATGGTGTGAAAGTAATCACGCCAGTAGCCGAGATATTTACTGTTCCATTAGTTACAGGAATTGTTTGTACTCCACCTGTAAGTGTTGTTCCATTAATTGAAGTAATACTCAATGTATCGCCATCAAGATCCGTATCCAACGCTAATGGATTTAAAGTTACTGTCGCATCTTCTGCAACAGTATAAATATCATCTACCGCTACCGGATTATCATTTACTGCCGTAACTGTAATTAATTGATTTGCCGTAGCTGTTCCGCCATTTCCATCACTGATCAGGTAAGGAATACTAATGGCTGTTGCTGAATTGAAGTTTGCCGATGGTGTGAAAGTAATCACACCTGCAGCTGAGATATTTACTGTTCCGTTAGTTACAGGGATTGTTTGTGCGCCACCTGTCAATATTGTTCCATTAATTGAAGTAATACTCAAAGTATCGCCTTCAAGATCCGTATCCAACGCTAATGGATTTAAAGTTACTGTCGCATCTTCTGCAACAGTATAAATATCATCTACCGCTACCGGATTATCATTTACTGCCGTAACTGTAATCAATTGATTTGCCGCGTCAGTTCCGCCATGACCATCGCTGATTACATAAGGAATACTGATAGCTGTAGCCGAATTGAAGTTTGCCGATGGTGTAAAAGTAATCACGCCTGCAACTGAGATATTTACTGTTCCGTTAGTTACAGGAATTGTTTGGGCGCCACCTGTAAGTGTTGTTCCTCCAATTGAAGTGATACTCAACGTATCGCCATCAAGATCAGAATCCAATGCTAATGGATTTAAAGTTACCGTAGCATCTTCTGCAACAGTATAAATATCATCTACCGCTACCGGATTATCATTTACTGCCGTTACTGTAATTAATTGATTTGCCGTGTCAGTTCCGCCATGACCATCGCCGATTACATAAGGAATACTGATAGCTGTTGCTGAATTGAAGTTTGCCGATGGTGTGAAAGTAATCACGCCAGTAGCCGAGATATTTACTGTTCCGTTAGTAACGGTAATTGTTTGTGCTCCACCTGTAAGTGTTGTTCCTCCAATTGAAGTAATACTTAATGTATCTCCATCAAGATCCGAATCCAACGCTAATGGATTTAAAGTTACCGTCGCATCTTCTGCAACAGTATAAACATCATCTACCGCTACTGGATTATCATTTACTGCCGTTACTGTAATTAATTGATTTGCCGCGTCAGTTCCGCCATGACCATCATTGATTACGTAAGGAATACTGATAGCCGTTGCCGAATTATAGTTTGCCGATGGTGAGAAAGTAATCACGCCTGTAGCTGAAATATTTACTGTTCCGTTAGTTACAGGGATAGTTTGTGCTCCACCTGTAAGTGTTGTTCCATTAATTGAAGTGATATTCAATGTATCGCCATCAAGATCAGAATCCAATGCCAATGGGTTTAAGGTTACTGTAGCATCTTCTGCAACAGTATAAACATCATCTACCGCTACCGGAATATCATTTACTGCCGTAACTGTAATTAATTGATTTGCCGTGGCTGTTCCGCCATGACCATCATTGATTACGTAAGGAATACTAATAGCCGTAGCTGAATTAAAATTTGCCGATGGTGTGAAAGTAATCACACCTGTAGCTGAGATATTTACTGTTCCGTTAGTTACAGGGATAGTTTGTGCTCCACCTGTAAGTGTTGTTCCACCAATTGAAGTAATACTTAACGTATCGCCATCAAGATCAGAATCCAACGCTAATGGGTTTAAGGTTACCGTAGCATCTTCTGCAACAGTATAAACATCATCAACCGCTACAGGATTATCATTTACTGCTGCCACAACAAAAGTAATATCTGCATTATCACACAATCCGAAAGGATCACATAAAGTATAAGTTAATATTGCTGTTCCGTTATAATTATCTGCAGGATTAAAAGTTACAATTCCTGTAGATGGGTTTAATGTCCAAACACCTTTAGCATCAGAATACGTTGTTTGAATACCTGACAAAGCAGGATCTAAATCTACTGTAAATTGCCCAACTCCATTTACCGGAGCAATCGGGTTACCATCTGGATCAGTATCATTAGAAAGTACATTCACCGTACCATTAGCTCCATCTTCATTTAAAGGAGAAGCACTAAGATCATCATCAATCGCCACTGGTGCATGATTTACTGTTGGTGTAGCAGATTCTGAATTATTTCCAGGTGTCGGGTCATTCTGTTCTCCTGTAATACTGGCTGTATTGGCATAAGAACCCGTAGCATTTACTTTTGCAATAATCGTAAGTGTTGCATTTGCTCCATTGGCAAGATTTCCAATAGTCCAGTCTGGTGCTAACCATGTTCCTGTTGAAGGTGTTGCACTTACAAAGGTATAACCTGCAGGAAGTGTATCGGTTACTTTAACTCCCGTAGCATTGCTTGGTCCTGAGTTAGAAGCTGTGATAGTAAATGTAACGTTGTCCCCAACATTATGTGTACCAGTGCTTGCCGTTTTGGTCACCAAAAGATTAGTATCAACTACAGGTGTTACAGTTGCTGTATTATTTGCAGAATTAGTATCAGGATCATTTCCGGAAATAATAGCCGTATTCGTATAAGGCCCTGAAGCATTAACTGTAGCTACAATTGATAAGGTGGCACTTTCTCCATTAATAAGGCTGCCAACAGTCCAATTTGGTGCTGACCATGTTCCTACTGATGGTGTTGCACTTACAAAAGTATAACCAGCAGGAAGAACGTCATTTACGTTAACTCCTGTAGCCTTATAAGGTCCTTTATTAGTTGTCGTAATTGTGAATACACAATTATTACCAACACTTGCATTAATATTATCAACTGTTTTTGAAACCTCTAAATCTATAGGACAAAGAGCCGCTTCAAAATTTTTAGTAGTAACTGAAGTACCTCCACACTCGGTGGTTACGGAGTATTGAACCACTACGGTACCGGCTGATGTAAAACTCAAAGTATTTCCTGTAAGGCTTCCCGGACCGCTTACTATGCTTAATGTACCTCCGGCGGGAGTTGGATTTAGCAAAACAGGATCGCCAACACAGTATTTTGAACCAGGCCCTCCTCCTGTTGAGATAGGCTGGATAACAGGATTTGACTCTGCACCGCAAATTTGTACAGCTGCAGTAGCAAAATTATAAGATTTTTCGTCACTGGTACCATTAGAACCATTACCCATACTTCCTCTTATTCTATGACCAACATAACCAAAATTAGTCTGACAGCTTTTAACTATCATTGATGTATGCCCTCCTGTTTCAACAGCAAGAATTTTATCTGCAAGAGTTAGTCCGGCTGGAATTGACGGATTACTTGGATCTGAAGCAGTACCAAGCAAAAAGTTATTACTTTGTCCAAAAGCATATAAATTTTTATTGCTGTTAATCACGTTAACACTGCCATATAAATTATCATGCTCCTGTACGCTGAACCATTTAATATCATCCATATTCTCCATAAGTGGGCCCGTAACAGATGTATATCGGGGCTGAACCCATCCTAATCTATCAGTAGTTGTCCAGTCTCCCAATTGTCTGTTTGTATTTTCACCTACAGCATACATGTTACCGTCGGTCGCTAAAATATAATAGGATCTTTCGGTACCGCTTCCAGATGAACCAATCATTTTTGGTGTTCCACCAGGCAGTGCCATTTGTATAGCTCTTGTCTGACTCGGAATTATAGCTGTATTATCTCCTAATAATACATTTACTCCCCACACATAGACTGAACCATCTGATTTTAAAGCCATAAGTCCGTCATAATTTCCTCTACAGACTACTACATCACTTAAAAATGGATTACCTGTCCCATCAGTTGTAACTTTATACCAGGTGGTTGCATTTCCTGCTCCCCCATTACCGCGAACACTTGCGGTTTGTGAAATTACCCAAACATCTCCACTACAGGTCGTAATGGCTAATGTCTTGTAGGTTGCAAACAGCATTTTAACATCTCCGGGAGTTACTCCTGTTGGTAAACCATTTGCATTTCCACCAATAGTAATTTTTTGAAAAGCAGTACCTGAAGTAATTGACCCGTCAAGAACAATTCCTTCTTTTGACCATGCATATAAACCATCTGTAGCTAAAACAATACCCTGAACATTATTCGCAGAAATACTTCCTAATCCGACCTTTAAAGGCGTTGCAGTTGTTAAAGCAGGAAAATTTGCTACATTTATTGTTAATGGCGAAAGTACATCTGCAAGTCCGTCATTTCCAATATCTTCTCCCCATACCTGAAAAGAACCATCTGAAGTTCTTACTACTGTTGTATGAAAACTAGAAACAAAATTATCATACTCTATAGTGGCTGCATTGTTATTTGAATCGCTTCCAAAATTCGATAAATCAGTATTTGAGCATCCAACAATGGGCGTCGAGCACTGCGCATTGGAAACCTGATTGAATATAAAAAACAAAAAAAACAAGAAGATTGTTTTTTTGAAATTCAATATTTTATTTAGTGTAAAGTAGTTTTTTATCATAAGTTATCTTATTATTTTATTTTCTCAGAAAGATTGTAAGTCTGCACTTGGTTATTGAAATCATAGAAGTCAAACATCAGATAAGCTTCTTTGTCTGCTTTTCCTGAAATTTTATATTTCAATAATTGAATTTTGTTATTTAAGACAATCTCAGTATTCACAGGTTTAGCTGCCAAAGCAACCCCAATACCGTTAACTGACAGTCCCGGCGCCGGTAATTTTGTGATCGAATTATCTTTTGATATAACTTTTGCAGGAACAGTAATTATTAAATCTGAATAGTTTCTCCCTTTTTGCAATTTCTCAGAAAACTGAATTTTAGAAAAATCGAAAACCAATTTAACGGGCTGCACTTTCACAAGTACTTTTTCGGGCATTGCCGGATGACTGCATTCATCTGGATTATGCTTTCTGTTTTCCGTAAAATTTATTTCATAATCTCCGGCCTGCTGGAATACATAATCGTTAATTTCATTACCCTGTAAAGAAACATTAATGTTGTTTTGAGAATTTGTAATCTTCCAAGATACATCTGAATCAAAATGTCCAAAATTCATTTTTTCATCAAATGAAATCACTGCATAAAATTGTTTGATTTCACCATTGATTTGGTTTTGAGCCTGAGATTGATGTATAAATAAGATTAAAAATAAAGAACAGACTAACTGTTTTCTAAGGTTGGAACAGATGTATTTCCAATAAATATTTCTGATCATAAGTGAAAATTTAGTTTAAAATAGCTTTATAGAATATGGCTGCGAAACTAAATTATTTGACCACCGAAAATTACCTTAAACCTTTACCAATTACGTAAAAAGAAAAACATCCGCTCTTCTAAAAAGACATAAATATCTAAAAAACAGATATTTACAAAAAGAGTATTATTTACACTTTTCATAGCTAATTCTTAATATCTGTATATAAGTTGCTCGTACAACTGTTATATTATGGATAAACCTCAAGAAAGAATCGTCCTAAAACGCGAGACAAGATGTATAAATATATTTGTACGCCATCCTGATACAATAATATCTAAATTGAGATCAGGCAGGTACAAAGAGAAAATGATATTTTAAATCCAACATTTTTTTAATTTTGCAATAAGATGACGAAGTTTAAAATGATGATATAAAATGTTAATCCTGTTAGGTCTTCAAAAGCATGTCAACTACTATTTTCTAACTTAACAATATAATATTGTTAGAATGCAGATAAAATAGTATCATAATGAAAATAATTGCTTATCTTAAAATTTAAAATATCCACCTAGAAATCTATTATACTTTAATTTCCATACTTATTTATATGCACCTAAAATCTTTTCTCCTACTGCTATTAATTGTTGTTTCTTCCTATACAGGTTTTTCTCAATCAAAATACGATAGTATTTTTTCTGAAACAGCACAAGTCCTTCTAAGTTCAAATCCAAAAAAAGCACTAAAAAATACCGATTATCTCTATAAAATCTCAAGTAATAATGCAGAAAGAATTAAAGCCTGCATGCTTAGAGCAACACTTTTACGTCAATACGGTTTACGTAATGAAGCTATTTTATCCTTAAAACGCGCAGACAGTATAGTCACAATTGATAAAAATTACAATCTGCAGGCAAGAATAAATGGCTTTTTGTCAACGCTTTACCGTGAGAATGAAATTTATAGCCTTGGGAAAATTCATTTACAAAAAGCATTGGCTGTAAGTAAAAAAATAGAGGATAAAAATGAGATGTATAAATTTCAGGGAAATTTATCTCAGGAAATAGCCTACTATGAAATGTACGATAAGAAATACGCTAAGGCAATTGAACATCTTAAAAATGGGAATCAGTTATTTGAAAAGGCCAGTTCCAGTATTGATGAAAATTTTCAGTTTGCAGTGAATGACGAACTTATCGCAAAAAATTATCTTTCATTGCAAAAGATTGATTCTGCTATGATATTCTTTCAAAAAGCAATGACAGAACTTAATGCATCGCAATCTTCTAACAGTCCGCTAAAAGGTTTTTTATATAATGGTCTTGCAAATGTTTATTACTCCAAGGCTGATTATAAAAATGCAATTTCAAATTATCAGAAAGCAGAACAAATTGCTAATGAATCAAATTTCTTCGCTTTAAAACAGGAAGTATACAGCTCTCTTTTGGAATTTTATAAAAAGACCGATAATAAAAAATACATTCTTTATAATGAAAAAAATCTGGAGCTAAATAAAAATGAAGAGCATAGCCGAAAAATTATTGCAGATGATTTAATCAAATCGCTCCGCAAAAAGCAAGTCGAAAACAAATCAGAATATCAAAAGACTACTTTAATAATTATAGGTATTTCCATTTTTATCATTATCCTCATCGTTTGCTTTAATTATTACAGAAGACAGCAGGACTATAAAAAATTCAAAAGCTTTATCAATAAAAGCCAGGAAATTCCAGAGGTTCAGGTTGATGCAAAACCAAAGAAGGAAATTGCCAGGGAATATATGTCAGAGGCTACTGAAAATACTATTTTGGAAAGTATAAAAGAATTTGAAAAGTCACATTTTTATTTGAATAAAGATTTATCGCTAAATTCTGTAGCGGCAGACCTTAATATCAATCATAGGTATTTGTCGTATGTTATAAACAAACATAAATCAAAAGATTTTGCCGGTTACATCAATGAGTTAAGAATTAATTATATAGTTGATCGTTTGAAAAATGACAGCAACTATTTAAAATATAAGATCAGTTATCTTGCAGATCAATCAGGGTTTTCATCACATAGCAGATTTACAATAACCTTTAAAAAAATCACAGGAGTTTCACCTTTAGACTTTATTACCTATTTGCAAAAGGAAAATTCTAAAAAATAAGCATTGTTTAATTCTGAAGATAATTTTTCTGTAGAAGTTAAAAAACAAAAAGCCTTTAAATATTGTATTTAAAGGCTTTTTTAAAATTTAAAACTCTATTATATTTTAAATCCTCCAGAAACTTCTATTCGTTGTGCGTTAATCCATTTGGAATCATCAGAACAAAGGAATGCTACCACACTTCCAATATCATCGGGCAAACCAACTCTTCCCAAAGCTGTTTCTGAAGCTAAGTACGTATTCAAATCTGAAACATCACGAACAGCACCACCTCCAAAATCTGTTTCAATGGCACCCGGAGCTACAGAATTGACTCTTATTTTTCTGCTTCCCAATTCTAAAGCCTGATATCTTGATAATGAATCGACTGCCGCTTTCATTGCGCCATAAGCGGAATATCCGGCAAAAGAAAATCTTGCCAAACCTGAAGACGTGTTCACGACACTGCTTCCGTCATTTAATAATGGAAGCAATTTTTGTGTTAAGAAAAAAGGCCCTTTAAAATGGATATTTGTCATTGCATCCAAAGTTTCTTCTGTTGTGACTTCAAAATTTTCATTGATTCCGATACCTGCGTTGTTTACCAATGCATCCAATTTTGCAGAAGAAAATTGAGTTTCTAAAACATCTTTTACTTCAATTACAAATTGGTCAAAACCTGCCGTTGTTGAAATATCCAAAGACAAAGCAAACGCTTTTTTTCCTAGAGCTTCAATTTCTTTTACCACTTGGTCTGCAAATTCTTTTTTGGTTTGATAAGTAAGGATGATATCAAATCCTTTTCTGGCCAATTTTAAAGCCGAATCTTTTCCAAGTCCACGGCTTGCTCCTGTAACTAATGCTATTTTATTTTGATTATTTGACATTCTTATTGTTTTTATATTTGTTAGTATTTTAAAAATTAATCATTACAGAGTCCAGCCCGTATAATTTCAATTATACCAGCCAAAAACTATTTCTTTATAACTTATGAGATATGTTGTTAATTTAGTCTGCTTCCCCTAAATTCATTCGGTGTGCTACCGACTTCTTTTTTAAACAGACGTGAAAAATAGGTTGTATTTTCAAAACCAAGTAAGTGCGAAATTTCAGAAATATTCAATTCCCCTTCGGTCAATAAGTTTTTTGCCTCACCGATCAAAAAAAGATGAATCAATTCTAATGCCGTCTTTCCTGTTTCTTGTTTGAGCAAATCGGTTAAATAGCGCGAAGATATATTTAGCTTCTCTGCCATAAGGGATACCGTTGGCAATCCAATGTTTTTTGTTTTTCTTTCTTCAAAATTAGCGGCCAACAGTGCATTAAACTTTGTGACTGTAGAACCGGTTAGTTCTTTACGGTTAATAAACTGTCTTTTATAAAAACGCTGTGCATATTTAAGCATAGAATCCAGATGACTTACAATAATAGCTTTGCTTAGTTCGTCAGTATTATTATGGTATTCTTTTTCAATGCTGAAATACAAATTCCAGATGATATCTTCTTCTGCAGGTGAAAGATGCAGTGCCTCATTGACCTCATAATCAAAATAACCATATTTCCTGATTTCGTTGTAAAGCATTGTTCCCGGTAAAAAATCTTCATGAATAATAATCAGGAATCCCTTTTCCTCTAGTTCTACATTTTTAAAAACCACTTTCTGCTGAGGCTTTACAAACGACATTGAACCAAGGTCATGGTCATATTTTGTTTTTCCATACAACATACTGCCGGATTTCAATTTTTTAAATCCTATGATATAAAATTCTGAAGAAAATTCGAGAATATTACTACCGTTGCATGTACCACGTTCACCGTAAGCCACACTAAAAAGCGGATTTTCCGGAGGTTTTACACCAAGAGCTTCATGCAGATCGCTAATTTTTTTGAAATGTCTCATTGTTCTCAATTTAAAAAAGAATCGGGTTATTTAGATTCGGGTAGGTGTGTTTTACCAATAATAAGCAGTTTTTCACAATAGTAACCTTGGCAGATTTTCTGAATCCAGAAAACTAAACTTTACAACCAATAGATTTGATGGAAATTCTGTTGTAAGTTGGGTTAATGTTTCAGCGTTGTGGACAGCTGCAACTACATTATCCCGACATTGTAAAAATGCTTCTGTCCAATCCTCCCGAATCCGCGGGATGCACCTGTTATAAAAATTGTTTTTGCCATTATTTTATCTTTAATATTATAATGACAAAGTTCTGCTAATCAGCAATAGCTATTGTGATACAAAAGTAGGCAATAATGAAACGTTTTTACGAAATTCTATCCCTGTCGAACTCGGCACTTGTAACAGATATCAACATAATTTCCTTGCTATTTCTTCTGGATTGTTCTTATATTGAGTTACAAAAAAATCAAAATAGATCTTTCCTGATCAAAAAGGGAAGATCTATTTATAATCGGTTTTTTAAACAGACTTAGGATTTTTTTGAAACAATCCTCTATTATATTCTACTATATCCTGATGAGATGGATATGATGGCAGCGAAGAAAGATCAGCAATAGCTTTATCTCTTAACAAAGGTGCTTCTTCTTTTACAGCATTAGAAAGTGCCTGTTTTAATTCTTCTGCAGTAAGTTCCGTGCAGTAAGCGGGTGTTCCTGGCTGATGTCTCCAGGATCCGGAAAGATTTCCAGAGTCAACGGCATCAAAACCGGTATCATTAATTAATTCTGTAATTGTTTTTTTTGCCTCTGTACTATCACCTGCAACAGCCATCGCTATTCTGTCTTGAGCATTAGATTCTTTTCCTCCGTTTGCTAATGTTTCTGCCAATAAATTGTTGAAAGCTTTTATTACTGGTCTTCCCAGTTGCTCAGACACCCAGACACTTTCTACTTTTCCTTTTTTGATTTCTTCAATATCGGCATCACGAAAAGGATAGTAATTTGATGTATCAACCACAATTACATTTTCGGGAACGTTTGCTAATAAATCTTCGGACAAAGTTAGGATTGCTACTGTCGGCACTGATAAAATGATGATATCTACGTCTTTTACAACATCTTTAATCGTTGCTGCTACAACACCTAATTCTCCTGCAAGAGCGTTTAATTTATCAGCATCTCCTGAATTAGTAACTTTCACATTATGCCCCGCTGCTGCCATTTTTTTGCGATTGTACCGCCTATTGCGCCGGTACCTATTATTCCTATTTTCATTTTACGTAAATTTTAGTTGTTATAATTTGCAATTCATAATTTGCAAATTTTGAAGAGATTATGTTGCAAAATTAAATTAAAATTACTTTCCTTTGTATAGTACTTTCCCAAAGGAAAGCGAAATAAGCAATTGTATTATGTCAAAACAGAAACCTTATTGTGAATGCCTAAATACCGTCAAGCCAGTGCGTGACACATTGGAAGTAATAAATGGAAAGTGGAAATTATCCATCATTATTTCTGTAGGTGTAGGTAACAGCCGATTTACAGAAATTCAAGAAAGCATTCCAGGTTTAAGTCCAAAAGTGCTTTCTAAAGAACTTAAGGAACTTGAGCAACACCAACTGATTAAAAGAGTTATAACAAACGATTATCCTGTCAAAATATCTTATTGTCTTGAACCTTATGCGGATACCTTAACACCAATTATCTATGCTATGAAAGATTGGGGATTAAACCACAAAAAGAAAATTTTTCAGGAAGTTAATCCTGTAAAAGTTTAAATATGCAGATAATATCTTTTACGTTATCATTCTTCATTTACTACTTCTAATAAGCTAAATTAATATTAGCGAACAGTTTTGGGTAATTTCAGGCAGCGTTATATTTCTAAATAGAAAATCCAAAAGAACCTAATATTGTAATTTTGAAACATTCTTTTATATTTACGTAACAAAATGATGAAAACTTATAACTAGTTTCGTCAGAAATCTAAACCACCAATACTGATGTACGACAACCTAATGCTTTTGAAAAACATTGTGGATAATACCCCTTTGCCAATAGCTGTTTACACAGGAAATGAACTTAAAATAGAATTGGCTAATCCTGCCATGATTAAGGCATGGGGAAAAGGGACTGAGGTAATTGGTAAAAAATATCTTGAGGTCGTTCCAGAAATCGAAAAACAGGAGATTTTTGACCAGGCATTAAGGGTGTTTCAAACCGGAATTCCGTTTCATGCCAAAAACAAAAAAGTAGAGTTGGTAATCGACGACGTATTAAAAACATTTTATTTCAACTATAGTTTTATTCCTCTTTTTGATAATGAGAAAAAAATCTATGGCATAATGAATACAGGGGCAGATGTATCTGATCTTTATGAAGCACATAAACAAATTCAAAGTTCAGATGAGCGGCTCAGAATGGCTATTGAATCTTCTGGAATGGGAACTTACGAAATAGACCTTTCCACAAAAAAAATCAATACTAATGGAAATTTCAATACAATATGGTCCATTGACAAGGAAATTCCGAATGAGCAACTCATAGCAAAACTGCATCCAGAAGATCAGCCTCTTCGCGAAAAAGCACACCAGGAGGCACATGTCACCGGAAAAATAAATTACGAAGCAAGAATTATAAATCAGGATCAGACCGTTAAGTGGATAAAGGTTAACGGTAAATTAATTAATGATCAGAACGGTGTTCCAATTACTATTATTGGAATTGTTCAGGATATTGACCAGCAAAGACAATTTGAGCAGGAGTTAAAAAAACAAGTGGATGAAAGCACTCAGGAACTTAGAAGATCAAATGAAGATCTTATGCATTTTGCTAATATTGTAAGTCATGACCTTAAAGAACCTGTTCGAAAAATCAAAACCTTTATCAGTCTTTTAAGGAATAACTCCAGTGCCTATTTTAATGATATATCCAACAAGTATCTTACTAAGGTAGATCAGTCTGCTCAAAGAATGCAGACAATAATAGAAGGAATACTCGCGTATTCTACTCTGGATAAAAAAACTCAGCCTATAGAAAACATAAATCTTGATGAAGTAATTGAAAACATAAAAGTTGATCTTGAGCTCATCATAAAAGAAAAAGGCGCCATACTAATCAAAAGCGAGCTTCCTGAGATAGAAGGGGCTACAATTTTAATTCAGCAGCTGTTCTATAATTTGATACACAATGCCTTAAAATTTTCAAAAGCAGACCAACCGCCCAGAGTTACCATATCATCTCTTATTATAAACAAAGACCAAAGGGAGTTTATTCAAATAAACATTAAAGACAATGGAATTGGACTTGATTCAAGTCATTACGAAAGAATATTTAATGCTTTTGAAAGACTGCATTCTAAAGATGAATATGAAGGAAACGGTCTTGGGTTGTCACTTTGCAAAAAAATTGTACTAAGACATGGCGGCACCATTACTGCTACAGGCGAAAAAGATAATGGGGCTGAATTTATAGTAACCCTGCCTTTAAAACAAACAACAAATACTATCTAGTATTTTTCAATTATATCAAACAAGATATTATTGATATTCTTCATTAGTTTTAACAGCAGTTATTTTAGTAGCTATTATTTCACCTCAACAATCATTTCTACCTCTATTGCCATATTCTGTGGCAGTGTAAATACACCTACTGAAGTACGGGCATGTTTTCCCTGCTCACCAAAAATCTCAATTAATAAATCCGAAAAACCATTCATAACTTTAGATTGTTCCGTAAAAGAATCAGCAGTATGTACATAACCATTTACTTTGATTATCCTTTTTATTTTGTCCAGACTTCCAAAAGTCTGCTTAAGTATCGCCAGCTGATTTATAGCCGTTAACCTGGCGGCCTGATACCCTTCGTTGGTAGTTAAGTCCTGTCCTACTTTGCCGGTAATATATTTACCATCTGCTTTAAGCGGTCCTCTTCCCGAAAGGAAAACAAGATTTCCAACTCTTACCATATCCTGATAACTTCCTAACGATTCTGGTATTTGTGACAACTCAATTCCCAACTGCTTTATTTTTTGCTCCGGAGTTTGTGCAAACAAATTAAAACTCAATAGTACTAATACAAAGGCTGCTATATTTTTCATTGTTTCTTTTTATTTATTTTAAAAAAGAAAGCCATCTTTAAAAGACAGCTTTCCTGATTTGTTTTTATTTATTTTATGAATTTGATCAATTCGGCATTGAATTTTGGAAGCTCTTCAATAAACAAGGCATGACCGCTTTTTTCGAATGGAACCAAAGTTGAATTGGCAATTGATTTATGCATTTGCTCGGCCAATTCATAAGAACATATTTTGTCTTGTGTTCCGTGAAGGATAAGAGTTGGTATTTTGATTTTTTTCAAATCTTCTCTTAAATCAGTATCACGAAGCGCTTTCATAGATTCTGCCATTGCATATGGAGAAGCCTGTGCCTGAATAGTTCCAAGCCATGCACCTTGTCCTGCAGATACGCTTGTTTCATTGGCCGGGAAAATTTTTCCGAAATTCTCAAACAATTGTGGTCTGTTAGTATTATTAAGGGCAATAAGACCGTTTACATCTTCTTTTGTCCAAAAACCATAATTAAAGTCGGCTCTTTTAGTCCATAACGGAGCCGCTGCACCAAACAAAGCCAGTTTTGAAACATGGGCTGCATTGTATTTGGCTACATAATGAATTACTGTTGCGCCTCCCATAGAAAATCCGCCGATGGTTGCTCCTTCAATTTTAAGTTTATCCAGAATCACTTTAATATCATCTGCATAAACATCATAGTTATATGCCCCACCCGGTTTGTCTGATAATCCAAAACCTCTTAAGGTAATTCCGATAACGCGGTATCCTTTCTGGATAAGTTCTGCATATTGGTACTCGTACATGGCATCACTCAATGGCCATCCGTGAATTAGTACTACTGGTTTTCCTTCTCCTAAATCAGTAACATGCAATTTTACATTTTTTTCTACTTCAATATACTCTTCTCTTCCAAGGCTTGCCGGTTTTCTTTGGCTTTGAGAGAATGCAGTTGTTACTGCTAATAAAAAAATGGCGAAGCTTGTTGTTACGATTGTTTTTAAATTGGTTTTCATTTCTTTTGTGTTTTAATTGTTATTTTAAAATTTTGATTTTTTATTCTGTCATTTCTTATTGACAGGACAAAATTGCGTGTTTCTTAATTATAAATCAAATTAATAATTTTTAATATTTATAAATTATATTTATAATATTATTTCTTATTACTTTTTCATTACCAGAACTGGTTTTCCTTTTTCTACTATATATGTTGCCAGTTCCGAAGCTTTTGCATGGCTGTTGTTTCTTGCAGAGTGAACTACGCCTGCCGGGATAAAAAGTACTTCTCCAGCCTTTAAAGTAACAGGAGACTGACCTTCAACTTCATACTCTAATACGCCATCAAGGACATAAATAACTTCCTCACCCGGGTGAGAGTGCTTTCCAAAAGCGGTATGAGCTTCAAAATCGATACGTGCCTGAACCGTTTCGTATCCGGGAACACTAAGATCATAACGTTGTAAATCAGTACGTTTTATTCCTGATTGCTGGGCAGAAGCAGTACTTGTAATAATTAATGCTAAAAAGCTAAGGGCAGAAACTGCGGTCGATGCAAAATTTAAAGTTTTCATGTTTTTAGTTTTATTTAATTTGTTGTTTTATTAATTTCCTTGTCAAAAGTACCAAGGCATTACCTGCATTGAAATGACAACATAGCCCGAATGGACAAACGGAGTAATGAAGTGGACAAAAGTGGAGTTATGAGTATTATGGATTATAAAATCCTGCAAGACTAGCTGTGATAAGATTCACCTTCTTTCCATATACCCGTTATAGATAGAGAATCTGAAATATTTTTGGTAGGATCACCTTTAACTAATAGTAAATCAGCTCTCATTCCTTCAGCAATTAATCCTCTGTCTGATAAATTAAATCTTTTGGAAGTTACTGATGTTGCAGATCTTAATGCCTCAATTGGGGTTAATCCGGCTTCTACCAACAGCTGCATTTCATGATGAACGCTCACGCCGTGTGCAAGACCGCCTAAATGGGGCATTGGTACTGATACATCTGTTCCTACAAGTATATCTACGCCTGCATCGCGTAAATCCTTCACGTTATTAAAGTTATCTTCCATATTGCCTTCCGGAAAAGTATTGAAACAAGAACACATTGTCATTTTCCAGTCTTCATTCAATTTATTTTCAACTCTTTCGTCATGGGCGACATGACAGGCAGAATTCCCAATAATCGATGAATTCAATACCAGACAAGGCGTTACAAAAATTCCTTTGCTGGCAATGGATTCTATAAGATCTTGTGTCCAATCCGGTCTATCGATAAATAAATGCGCCAGACCATCAACACCAATTGCGACAGCTGTTTTTGCTGCTTCGGCTGTTAAAACATGTGCTATGGCAATTTTACCTAATTTATGAGCTTCTTCTACTGCTGCTTTTAGTACGTGAGTTTCAATAACAGGTAAGCCTGGTGCATTCATTACGGTTCCTTCCTCAATCATTATTTTGAAATAATCTGCACCATTATTTACCTGACGATTCACAAAATCTATCGCTCCTTCAAGTGAAGTAACATCGGGACCTAATTCCTCTTCTTCTTTCTGAGCCTGGTGCGCAGCTATAAATATGGCTTTTTCTTCTTCGCTCATTTTCTCCATTTCTTTTAACACAAACTCAGGAATTCCATTTCCTTTTGGAATCAGCTCGTCGGGATGCCCCCCGGGAGCTGTCAAACCCATTCCGGCAGAACGAACATCAGCAGTATCAGTGATTCCTTTTAATTGCGTATCACGTCCTTTTTTGGTAAAACCTCCCATCATTTCCAACTCGGTGGTTATACCAAATTTTAATGCATCTTTTAAAAATTCAACTGATGTATGAACATGAGCATCTATTAAACCCGGCAGAAGAGTACATCCCGTTCCATCGATCACCTCATCTATATTCTGCGGCAATTTATTAGAAACTGAAACAATTACACCGTCAATAAAAACAACGTTTTTTTTACCAATCACATTTTTACCGTCAAACACATTCGCGTTTATGATGGCCTTACTTTTTAGTATTAGTCATTTTGTAGTTTTTTAAATTATTTTTTGCCAAAATTATCTAATCAATAAGGGTTAAAATAGCTACATTTGACACAAAAACAGCTTTAAAAGGTCAAAATAATGGAATTGAATGTTAGGAAGGAATTCGGTTTTTTAGAAGGTTTTGCTGATTTATTAGGTACCGAAGTAAAAAATGGAATATTAGTAATACCAGAAAATAAAGGCAAAGGATATTTAATGGGATTTAGATTAGAAAATTCAATAAATATGCTTGTCAGTTTTTATGAGTTTAATGATAATCTGCTTGCCAAGAGATTTGGAGGTCAAAATACATTAAATAGAATTTTATTTTCTTTTAATAATATTTTTCCGGATGCTCATTCAAAAAATAAATATTCAAGAGAAGATTTGCCTTCAATTCAAATTTTTAAAGGAAAACTAAATATTGAAACATTTTATCCGGGCAGAACCAAATTCAATTCTATTTTTATTGGAATTGATTCAGATAAATTAGCCAAAACTTTAGGATTACATATTGATAATGAAATTTTTAAAAATATTATTGACAGCGAACAATCCATTCTTTTTGAAGAGTTAATTTCTCCAAAAATTCAACAAGTAGCTTTGGAAATTATTCAAGCCGAAATTCGGGATTCTTTGAGTGATTTTTTCTTTAAAATCAAAGCCGAGGAATTAATATATCTCACTTTAAAAGAGCTTTTTAAAAGAGAAAATCCTACCACGCACGCCCTGAACCAAATCGATGTTCAAAAAATTTATAAAGTGAGAGACCTGATTTTAACCGATATTAATGAACCTCCGGTTATTAAAGATCTTGCTTCTCAAATAGGAATGAGCGAATCAAAGTTTAAAAGATTATTTAAACAAATATTTGGCGACAGTTTTTTTAGTTATTACCAAAAATTTAGAATGAAAGAAGCTGCACGATTACTAAAAGAAAATGAAATGTCTGTTTCACAAGTTGGTTTTAGTCTGGGATTTTCTAACTTAAGTCATTTTGCTAAAGTTTTTGAAGAACATATCGGAATGAAGCCCAAATCTTTTCAAAAAAAGAAATGGATTCAGGATTAAAATTGACACTTAATTTCTATTTGATTTAAAACAAATTTCAAGCAAAATTAAAATCAATCTCTCCTATTTATTACCACAAAAAAATAAAGAAAAGTAATCCAGATACAAAAGGTAAATAAGATTCTATTTACAGTGATTTGATCGTTATAGTTTTGTTTTTATTATTAAAAACAAAACTATGTCACTCAGATATTCACTCCTTTTGCTTGCCGTGATTACAAGCCCGGTTTTATTTTCACAAACAGTTTATCCAAAAATTACTGGTTATTTTGGGATAATGCATCCGGCGGTTACTTTTAGTGAACATGAAACCAATGTCAATTTTAGAGATTATTATGCTGTTGGTTTTCCAACCGGAATTAACATCTGGAAAAGTGAAAAAATCGGATTTTCTTTTGAAATAGTTCCCAACATAAAAGACGATCAGGGAACAGACAAAGTAACTAACTTATTATTTCATCCCGGTGTTCTTGTGGCTCTAGGCAATGGATATACTTTTGCCGGGAGGGCCGCTTTTGAAACCAGCGGCAGGTATGGTGTTACTCCCGTATTTAATAAAACCATCGTAAAAAATAAAACCTGCAGTTACTATGCAGCCGTACCATTGCCGGTTCGATTTGGCAACGATCATCCGGCTTCTTTTACAATAGGTTTTCAATTTGGGATTGCTTTTTAAATACTAGTATCATGAGCGAAAACTGCTGCCATCATTGGAGCTTTAGCAGGATCTGTAATTATCATTGCAAAAGAGGAACATTATTGATATTCAAACCATTATAAATAGCTATTGCAACTATTTTTTCTTTACTTTATATAAAAAAATCAGACGCCTTATATCATCCTTATTGCTGCTGTTTTAGGGGTAATCATTAAAATAGCCATCGTTTAAAAAGTAACATAATATTTTTAGGTACGTTTTTTGTTTCACTATCATTATTAATAATTTAAAAAAATAAAATTATGAAATCATTAAAATATTTATTCATAGGTTTTTTCCTTTTGACTATTCATTTTTCAAATGCTCAAGTGAATGTTAATGTCAATATTGGTACACCTCCGGCATGGGGACCAGTTGGATATAGTGAGGCACGTTATTATTATTTGCCGGATCTTGAAACGTATTATGATGTAAACACTTCAAATTATATTTACATCAGTAACGGAAAATGGTTAAGAGCCAGAACATTGCCTTCTGTTTATAGAAACTACGATCTTTACAACGAATATAAAGTAGTATTAACAGACTACAGAGGAAATACCCCGTATGACAATTTTAAAACGCATAAAGTAAAATACGGAAAAGGTTATAAAGGAAAACCTCAAAAAACGATTGGACAAAAACCGGGAAAAGGAAATAATAAACAAGGAAAAGACAAAGGAAATAATGGAAATGGCAACGGCCACGGAAACGGTAAAGGAAACGGAAAACACTAAAATTAAGAGGCTATTAAAAAGCCTCTTTTTTTATTTAGAAAGTCCAAATACTTTGATTCCCTTTTGGCACTGTAAATTTTCATTTATTATAATAAGTCAATCAATTCTCCTTCAGCATTAACGAGTATTTCCTCGCTAAACCCTTATTTAGGATATATCTGTTCAGAATAATTATTTTCAAAAGATTTTGTAATTGAACTAAGGTTTCCTAAATCATCATAAATAAAAGTTTCAAAAAAAGGATTAGCTTCATTACCATTTCTGTCAAATTGTTTCACTTCAATTTTATCAATAAACTTAGAATTATTATAAAAATATGATTCTTCACACCCTCCTCTTCTTCCTTGTGATAAAACTTTTTGAATTTTATTATCATCATTGTAATAATAAAAACTAATATTCATTAATGCCTTCTCATTATCAAAAAAATGATTTAGTATATTCTTTTTCGTAAATAAAAAACTGATAATAAAAATTGTTTTCGATTGATATTCCTTCTTTCACTTCAATTAATCGATTATTTTTATCATATCCATAAGAATACAAATCTTTAGTAGTTTTAATTCTTTCAATGTTATCAATTAATTTTCCTTGCTTAAAACTCTTCCTCTGATATGAATAAGGTAATGTTCAAAATAAGGTCCTTTAGAATATTTAATATTAATTAATTGTTCTTTGACTAATTCTTTAATGATATCGAAATCATCTTTTGCTTTTTCTAAATCTAATTTTAATTGCAATCTATCTAACATATTTTTTAATTATTTAAATTCCAAAAGTTCCGTTATCTAGTCTGTCAGCTATATCCATCAATTTATCCTCAAAATCAATTTTATTATTAATGTCTTTTAATTCATCGTATACATTGATCCTGGGTAAAGTACAACCCAGTTTCTGGATTATAGTATCTAAAGCGGTTATAATAAGACTCTCTCTACATCCTAATTCTGCTCTAACAAAACTATGAACAATTTTCAAAGTGCCTAATACTAAACAATTGTTTCTTACTTAAGGGAACTTCTGAATTTTCCAATATAACTTAAATCATTATAAGAAACTTTATATGGCTTTGGTATTTCAACTTCTGAATCTGTTAAATAGAATACTGCATTGCCTGAAAAAACGCCTAATTCTTCTGCTTTACTTACAACATTACCAATATTCTTCATTTGCTATAGGAAGATAATATTTTTAATGATGGTAAATCAATCTCATTTTTCAATACCAAAATATACTTATCAAAGAACTCATCTAAAGAAGATGCTATTTTAACAGGTTCTTCATATTCAGGTTCACTACCAGATACAATTGATCCTTTACCTTCACCATTGAGCACTATTGCAACGTAAGCGTATCCATTTTTAACACTCATCATAAACGGTAAATGATTGCTCCAAAAATTACTTACATATGCTTTTTGCTCCTCATCTTCTGCATATTCCATGCTATCAAATTCAAATTCATTCCAAGCAAATCCCTCACCTTCATTTGGCTTAGAGTAATCTTCTATAGAAAGAAACCAAACATTGTCCTCTTGATTTGCCAATGTTTTAAATGATTTTACAAATTCGACTAGGTCTTGATTTGTATTTAATAACCTACCATTAGCAATATTATTCAGATCAACTTCAATATCATTGTCTATTGATTCAAATTGCCAATCAAATTTTAATAGTTCTTGTATAAAATTATTGTATTTCATAATTGATTATTGACACTTAATTTTGTTTCTTACTCTTTTTTGAAATCCTGTGGCTTTAGAATGATCAGATTTTTTTATTTTAACACTAATTATTTTCTCCATATTAATGACATTTCATTTCAAACATAAACATTAATCTTAAATTTTAACATGAAAAAACGTAAAAAAAATTAAAATTTTAAAACTGTTAGTCTTATAAATAACAAAGCCCGCTAAGTAAGTGAGTTTTACAATCATTATCTTACAAGTAAATAAGCTTGCAATATCTAAACCCATTATAATAAAGTCCAGTCTCTACATCCTCATACAAAACTACCGAACGCTTTTAAAGTGCCTAGTAATAACAAAACCCGCTAAATTAGCGGGTTTTGTTATTTTTCATTCTCTTATAAAAGCTTGAGCCAACTAAATTATCTAAAATAAGTATTTAATATACTTTCTTTTTTCAGCATTCCCTCCTGCTGACAAAATATCTATCGCTACGCTATATTCTTCAGGGATTTCTCTATTGAAAACTAAATCTTTATAAGGATCTACATTTTTATCTAGTTTATAACATAAATAAAGTCTTTCATTTAATGAAGGATAAACAGCTAAATTTGTTAAATCATGTTTATCAATAATATCATTCGCATTTAATGGTATATCCTCCAATATTACAGAATCAATAACACCGCTTGGATGGGGTCTTGTGGGATTACCAGGTGTTGGTGACCACCATAAATTTTTTTAACTAAACTACCTCCTGATTCCTCCCCTATTATCGTAAATTCTAATTCATTTTCTGTTCCAGTCCATGTTTTAACCTTCCTGAATCCACTATTTTGCTTTATCCAAGTATCTGAATCTTCTCTTTTAGTATCAAGTATTGCTTCTTTTATTATTGATATATTACTAGATTTTAGAAATTGTGCTATTACAGCAGTTACAGTTAATGAATCAAAAATACTTGTATCAACTTTCCCCCAATTCTCATCTTCTCTAAAGGCTTTATAAAACCTTATATAAGGTTCTTTTAACATTTGAGCCAATACAAATATGCCTTTCTTGTTTCTATACTAATAATTTTACCTTCTTTCCAAGGTGTTGCTCTTTTTGACATATGACATAATCAAATTTATTTTAATTACTAAAAAACATCTAATGGATGATTTATTTCCAATACTTTTCTAATTCTTTATAATCTCCAAACCAAAACTTAAAAGCCTCTTTATTAATACCATCTTTACCAAGCCAGAAATCTACAGGGTAATTCCAATCAGAACTATGGGTTTTCCTTGGGGCAACTGAAAGGTTTGTATATTTTTCTAATAAACCTTTGTATTTATCTGTTTCTAAAATACTACAATAACCTAGAGTTTCTAACAATACTTGTCTCTGTTCAACTGTTATTTTTAAACCTTTAATTTTTCCAATATTTTTAAGTACTGTCTTTTTTAATGTATCATTTTCTTCAGTATTTAAAATGATATCTAATATTTCAGAAAAAATACGAAAATCTTCATCTTTAACTTCTGCATTTTTTATCTCATTGCTATTAAATACATGTAAATAATTATAATAATTTGATAAGCCATGACCTATTAATCCTCCCTCATTTATACATAAGTATAGTATCTCTAAACTTTTTTTACTTAGCTCCTTCGGATAACCATAAGCAGTCGAACAAATCCCACATGGGGATTCCCGGGCTAAAATCTGATTTTCTCTTAAAATAAATTTATGATTAGGAAATGTTTGCATAATTGCATAAACAGGTAGCGCAGATCGCAATTCGCGTTTATTTGAACTAAAACTCGCTAAAAAAGAATCAACAATAATTTTTTTATCGCATTTTTCATATTCTTCAAATAATTTAATATTCCATATATCATGGACATTTTCTAACTCTTCTTGCATAATAATTATTTACAACCTTTATTTTTTTGTCAAACCCAATTCTTGAAGTGCGGTAATTCACTTAGTTTTTTATCGTAAGACTTAGTCTTTCTTTTCTTTTAGAGATAACTTTGTTTAATATCATAATCCGTTTCCATATCACATTTCCCCTTTCACTATAAGCCTTGTGCATTATGAACAATACAATCATAAATGTAATAAAAATACTATTTAAAACAAGAAAAATAGACTTTGATTTTACTAATTTAATCTATTGCAAAATATTTATAAAACAAAACAGGCAACTAAAAAAGTTGCCTGTTTTGTTTTAATCAACTTAATATAGTTTACCTAATTTCCTCTACCAATTAGCTAAATTATTACAAAAATCTCTTTCAATGGCAATTTTTTCAAAAGCATCATTTTCTGTTCTTGATTTACTTCTAAAATAAAAATTGATGAAATTTAATTTAGATAGCTTAATTATATCTTCAAAATTTACAGCAGAATCTGTAATAGCAATTTTGCTTAAATTACTCAATTTAAAAATCATTTCGATATCTTTTAATTTTTTGTTTGTCAGCAGTTGTATCTTAGTAACATTACTACTTACTTCAGGAAAAACTTCAATGTTAGTATTGTTTATTATTATAGTTTGTAAGTGTGTTAAATCTGTCAGAAAAGAAAATTCTATGATTTTTTTACAGTTAACAAGTTCAATATTAACAATATTTGGATATTTTTCAACTAATAATTTTTCATTAATCAGTTCCTTAGAAATTTTTAGATGCTTTAAATTTTTATTTACTTCAACTTTTGCTAAGTCTAACTTTTCTATTGCTAATTTTTCAAGATTAAAATTCTCTAGTAATTTATATTTCTTACCATCGCTTAATCCTTCGATTTCAAATATTTTTAAATTTTTAAACTTGTTTAAAACCTCTATGTTAATGTTTTTATTATAAAATCCAAATAATGCAAAACTTTTTAAGTCACTAATATTTTGAACGTTATTTATTTGTTCTAATTCTTTTGAAGAATTAGATAATACATCAACCCCATTAACATTAGTTAAATACTCTAAAACTTCAAGGTTTCTTATTAAAGAATTTTCTGCTGTTTTATTATAATCACAAACTAAAACCAATTTTATTTCTTTATTTCTAATTTGCTCATTTAAAGCAATTAAAAATTCTTTTTTACATCCTTTTTCAATTAATATTATTCTTTTTTCTAAAATTGAATTAAATTTATTTTTTAAATCATCAATTTCAAGATTATCTATTTTCATAATTTTTTTATTTACATTTTAACAAAGGCTGATAATGATCTTTAATTTTCTTATCTATAATATCTTCATAATTGTCACCAAAGGTATCCTTCAACCATTTTTCTCCTAAATCTCTACGAAATGTTTTCTTTTTATTTCCCATATCGACAGGTCTTTGTGCATTAGTCATAGGATCTAAATCGCCAGCCCTTTCCATCTCTTTCATTCTCTCATATGTAATTTGTTCAACTCCTTGAGCTGTATCTGTATTTGGAATATCTTTAAAAATATCAGTTGCAGTAGATTTGTTTCCATATCTTCCAGCAGCATTATTTTTTGCTTTGCCAACATAGACCTCTGCATTTCTTAAATATACTGTTGAAAGACCAAAAATATCAATCCAGA
The DNA here is from genome assembly GCF_979258275.1 of Flavobacterium sp. AC274. Classification (NCBI taxonomy): domain Bacteria; kingdom Pseudomonadati; phylum Bacteroidota; class Flavobacteriia; order Flavobacteriales; family Flavobacteriaceae; genus Flavobacterium; species Flavobacterium sp. AC274. The sequence continues at coordinate 4,872,093 of NZ_OZ409852.1, forward strand.
AATTCGTGTCTCTAACATAAGAATAAAAAGCACTTCCACCTTCAAGTCCTATTGGGTCTTGACTCAAATATCTTCCAGTTTCAGGACTATAATAACGATGTCTATTATAATATAAACCTGTTTCTACATCTTCATATTGACCTAACTGCCTAAAAGGAATGAAATCTCGGTCTCCTCTTAAGTTTCTTAAATCACCATAAATGTCATAATCAGTTTCCCAAACCAGCTCTCCCGATTCACTTTATGCTTATATTGATGTGCAAATATAATGAGATCATGAAAATGATTTTCAAACAAAACCCGCTAAATTAGCGGGTTTGTTCTTAATATTTTGAAATAAATTTTATTATAAATCTGTATAAATGGAATGCCCTTCCTCTATAAAATTAAATCCTTTTAAATTTGCATCTTCACAAATCTTTTTAAACTCTTCGCTTACTATTATATAAGATTTATGTTCTTTCATTCGAATAATTGATTTTTCCTCCAAAGCATTTTGAATAAAATATGCTTTTTTAATAGTATAAAAATTATCTTCATCAACTTCAAATATTGAACGTTCTTTATCTAGAGCAAGATTAGAATTAAGAATAATAAGTGCAAAAAAATTATTATTCTCATTTCCTTTGTCATCCGAAATTATAGCTTCAATAAATTGAACTTCATTTTTATTAGCTAAAATTTCAAAACTGTTTTTAAAATTTGAACTAACTAATGGAGCATCAAAAGTTGGAAGTATATCATATTCATTTATATAGTTATCTATTTTGTTAACTTTATATTTTAATGGAGAATTAGTTTGTATAAATTCATCATTCACAAGGCTAAATCTATTAATAGAGTTGTTTTCAATATCAAAAACAAAGTACACATCTCTTTTGTAAAATTCTGATAATTCGTAATACATAATTATATTTTAATGACATTTAATTTTTCCTTCTCTTAGCCCACTACGGGTTTTTCCTCTTAATTTTTCAACTTCTGCTTTGTATTTTGCTTGGTCCCATCCTTGTGCCATACCTTTTTGATCAAGTACATCTAATTGTCTCCTCATATCTTTATTATATGCTGCATGCTGTTTATTCCATCCTTTATGTTGACTTCTAGTAGGATGAGTACCTTGTTCTTTTGGTAAATAAATAAGATTACTTGGTTTATCTACATCAAAATCAGCTGCTTTTATTGCCGGGTGGTCTGCCATTGATCGAGGAATTACGTGATGATTTTGATATCCATCAATTTTAGGCATATTTCCATAATTCCAAATTGTTAAACCAAATAAATCAATCTCGTAATTCGTATCAAACACATACGCATAGAAATTTGGGTTATCACCATTTACCCCAATTGGATCTTGGGATATATATGCCCCAGTTTCAGGAGAGTAATAACGATGTCTATTATAATAAAGACCTGTCTCCTGATCTTCATATTGCCCTAGTTGCCTAAAAGGTATAAAACTTCTATCTCCTTTTAGATTTCTTAAATCACCATAAATATCATAATCAGTTTCCCAAACTAGATCGCCTTTTTCATTATATGCTTGTATCGGCCTACCAATATAATCGTTTATAATTGAGAATTTTTCTTCTCCTACAATTTTAGCACTTGGCACAAAATTTCCACCTTCATAGACCCAGGTAATGAGATTTTCGATTGGTTCCGGTTTATCGTAAACCAAATCATCACCGTTAACAACCAGTTTAGGTCTTTCTTTTAAATCGTATTTCCACTCATGAATAAGAACATTTTCAACCCAAGAACAGCACTTTACCTGACTTTAAATAACGAAATTTACTACAAAAATATTTAATAATCAATCATTTTGAAACTTTTATTAAATATAAAAAGCAGAGAATAATACCCTGCTTTTTATTTTTATTTTATAATTATCATCTAATATTTTGACAAATTAAACAAATACTTATCATCTTCTCTAGGATCCATATAACCGTTAAATTCCTGAATTTTTTTAAATTCAAATGAGTAACCATAATTAGCCTCAGGATATTCTAACTTATTTTTTCTTTTATAACCAATTATATTAACTAAGTATTTACCACTTTCTAATTTGAATTTAAATGATTTATACAAAGTAATCCCATCTAATGTTTGATATGATATACTATCGTTAGTAGAATTTGTAAATTGTTCTACATTTAAATTTAATAAATTCCCGAACGATCCAACCCAAAATGTATTATCACTCAAATCAAGATTAAAATTTTCATATTTAAATTGCTTTTCCCAATCGTTATTGAAATAAATATCGTTTTCACTAATAATATATTTCGTTGATTCAATAGGTACAATAGGAATCCAAACACCTTCTTGCAATGACTTTATATACAAATCATGATTCTTTTGAAAAACTTCCAATATTTTTTTACTCTTTATTTTATTTTCTTTCAAAAAAACCAGTAATTTATCTACTGACATTATATATATTCCGTAATCTGTAATAGTTAATTTCTTTTCTAACATAATAATATTATTTACAAGGTATTTTTTTGCTTTTATATAATTCTTTTAATTTATCTAACGCTTCGCCAGGTGTCATATTTTCATATAAAATATCATCTGTTCCTGGTATCTTCATATATCCTTTGGTATCAATGTCTTTATAAGCTTTTGCTCCCTTATCAAAAAAATCATCAGCAGTTCCAGTAAATTTAGAACCATGATAAGGCACTCCTTCATTTATCAGATTTGTATGCATCTCGCCATGTAATGCTGCGGTATTTGCTCCATCATTAGGATACCAAGCAATAGAATTTGTCTGTGCCAATTCGGTTATACCTAAATTATTAGCTACAGATCTAGGCATAAGATGATGTCCCATACCGCTACCTAATAAATCTGAATACCATCCAAATTTATCAACCCGGCTATTTGAGTCCATTACATACGCATAAAATGCATTCCCTCCCAAAAGTCTAATTGGATCTTGAGACAAATATAATCCAGTGCTTACAGAATAATATCTAAACCTATTATAGTAAAGACCTGTCTCTACATCTTCATATTGGCCAAGTTGTCTAAAAGGTATAAATGATTTGTCTCCTTTTAAATTTTTTAAACCTCCATAAATATCATAATCAGTCTCCCAAACTAGATTTCCTAATTCATCATAAGCTTGTACAGGTCTGCCAATATAATCATTTATAATACTAAATTTGTTGTCTTCTACAATCTTAGCAATTGGTACAAAGGATCTTTCCTCGTACACCCAAGTAAACAAATTTTCAATTGGTTCAGGTTTATCGTAAACCAAATCATCACCGTTAACAACAAGTTTAGGTCTTTCCTTTAATTTGTATTTCCACTCATGAATAAGAACATTTCCATCCCAAAAATACCTAAAAATTTCTTTGTTTGCAATTTTTGCCGTACGTCTTCCAAGTGCGTCGTATTCAAAACTTACTATTTTTCCATCAGGGCTTATTACGCTTTCAAGCATCCCGTTTGCCAACCATTTATAGAGGGTATCTCCGTCCTGCCACTGCTCATGTTCTTCTTGTAAGCTTGTTTCTTCGGCTTTATTGCCTATAAGTTTATCAAAGAAGTTTGTTGCTTTTTCAAAAACAAGCGGTTTGGTAATATCACGGGGGCTTTTGTGTATTAAATTCCCCAGTTTGTCGTATTTGTAATAATATTTTTCATCTTTCAGTAGTTTTCCGCCTTTGCCGTATTTACGGTCACTGCGGTCGGCCGTTTTATATAAATTACCCACTGCATCAGGGGTTTTGTACAACTCTTCTTTTCCATCATAACTGGCTTTGGCAAGGTTTCCAAAATCGTCATAATCAAAATAGGTCAAACTTTGGGTCATTTGGTTTACTGCGCTTCTTAATTGCTGATTGGTGTCCCAATTATAAAAACGCGCTCCGGTGCGTCTGCCATTAGCAAATACTTCCTGCTCCTTTTGCTTGCCGCTATTGTTGTAACTCGTTTTTATGTGCAGTCCGCCTGTAGCAAAACGTTCTATTTCACGCCCTAACTCGTCTCTTCTCAAGGTAGTTTCCCAAGACTGGTGCTGCTCCTTAAGTTCGTTACTTTGTGCTTCTATTCGCTCTAATCTTCCTTTTTGGTCATAACTAGTATTAATATCAGCACCAAGGCTTGTGCTTATATTAGTACGTTGTCCGAAGGTATTATAAATTGCTATTAGAGTTATCCCATTTTTATTAGAATCAAGCTGTTGTTTTTGGGTTTCTTTTATTACACGTCCCACAGCATCTCGCTCAAAGTGTATGCTTACGTTTTGGTTAACTGCTTCAATTAGTAATCCATTTTTATTGTAGGTATAGGTTTCCCAGGTTCCGTCATGATAATCGGCTCTGGTAATACGTCCTAAGGCATCCTGCTCGTATTCTGTAAATTTTCCGTCTCCATGATCTATTCGGGTTACTTCTCCGGCAAGGTTGCGGCTGTATTTTTTTCGATACCGTCAAAAGCGGTTTCTTTTACAATGTATCCGGCTTTGTTTCGAACAAAATAATAAGCTTCATGGTCTTCGTTTTTAATCCCTACGAGCTGTTCCATCTTGTCATAGTCAAAACGTACTTTTACGCCATTTTGTTCTCTTGTAGAAAGGCTTCCTAATGGTGTGTACGTAAACTTAATGCTGTTTTTGTTGTCTTTTAAGGCTACCACATCATCATAACTATTGTAACTAAATTGTACTATGTTGCTGTCTTTCTCTACAATTTGCCTTACCCTGTCAAGCGCATCATAACTGAAATAATCTGCCATTTGCATTGGGGTATAGATCGCACGTACGCGACCACGATGGTCATACTCCCATGTTTTTAGTTTTTGGTCGTTTTCGCGCCATTCAATAAGGTTATACTGCTCATCATAAACCAGTTCGAGTTCGTTGTTGTTCTTGGCAACGCTCGCCAAAAGTCCGTCAGTATTATAGGTAAAATGGGTACTGGTTTTGTCTGGTGCTATAATGGTTTTTAGCTGGTGCGGGTTTTGGTCTTTGTATAAATATATTGTTTTTTGCCCTTCGGGATCTATGGCTATCGATGGTCGGTTTTCGTCATCGTAGAGCATCATTTCTTCGGTACCATCAGGATAGGTCGTGGCGATTTTATTGCCCATATCGTCGTAATTGAATCCCAGAATTCTTCCTTCCTGATCAATTTCGCGATAGAGTTCCATAAACTCTGTATAGTCATAAAAAACACTGTTGCCCATAGGGTCTTTTACCTGTGTTACCAACTGGCTTGGCTCATAATAATAGGTGGTTACGGCTCCGTTGGCATCGGTTACAAGGTTATAGCCTTCTTCGGGATGGTATTCGATCCAGCCTTCCTGCCATCCGCCATCGCCCCAAGTGTGTACACAGCGGTTTTGCGAATCATATTCCCAATAAAAAGTCTGTCCGTTACGGTCGGTTTTCTCCACCATAAGATGGTTTTGGAATTTAATAACGGTTGGTTTACCCAAAGCATCTATAATGGCAGACATGTTTTGGTGCTCGTCATATTCGTATGCTATCAAAAGTTCGTCTCCTTCGGGCCCCTGCAGTTCTAATTTCTGGATAAGTCCGTTTATGGTACTTACTTTTATTTCCCTGCCTGCTGCATCGATAATTTTGTTCAGGCGATATCCTGTAAATTCAAAAATAATGCACAGCCCATCTTGATTGGTTATTTGTGTAAGTTGGTATTTTTTGCCGTCAAAAAGGGTAAAATCATAAAAAGTTTGCCGGTGTGGTCGTAAGCCTGATATCCGTCTGGGGTTCTTTTTAATGTTGTTTTTTCTTCACGATTGTAAAATTCTTCATCGGGCATCAGGGCAGAAAACCCTACTAGTCGTCCATCGTCCATACGAAGTCCCAAAGCATCTTCATCCGGATATAACTCTACAGCCCTGTCATATACACAATGCACGCCATGACCAAGCCATCCGATATACCCAGAATCTGAGTACCAGTTGCGTTGCCAATTTAACGGTATCGGACTTGCAATATCAAAATCGCTTCCTTCATAAATAACGGCTCCGTTAACAAGATTTATAGGTTCGAACCCAAATCGACAAAGTAATTTTTTGAGTCCATCGGGGCATTTACCGCTAAGATTGAATTTTTTAACAAGGCCTCTTAGTTTTTTCAATAAGGTGCTAAAACCTATACTGGCTGCCAAACCCGTTAGCATTCCTGCCCAATCCGGAGAATAAGGACCTCCTACCATTACCGGTTTACCTGTAGGGATTGGTAATGAAAAAGAAGTTGGCGCAAAAAGTGTAGGTGCAAACGGAAGCATTTTTTTTCCTACTTTGGTTTTACCGATAGACATTGATAATGGAATCCCGATATCATTGCAGGTCATCAGCATATATCCTTTTGGACTAAGACGTGTACCATCTGAATATACTTTTTCTGAAGCAAAAAAGTTCATACTCTCGTGCCCAATAATAGGGGTTAGAATCCAAGGTGAAAAAAGCATAATATGCTGTAAAGTCACCAACATTCCCCCTGTATCTGAATTTCCTCGTTTAAATCCGTTAACATGCACATTGGTTCCTATAAAAGGAATATAATCTGCCGGATCAATAACCATACCTACATATGGATGAATGCCTAAGGGATTTGCCGGGGCAATAGTCACAAAATGAATGTCTATGCCTATTACAATGGTTAAATGATTATCGGTTAATAACATAATTAATTACGTATTGTTTAATTGATATTCCTCTTGTATTTGTTTTGCAATTTGTTTTGGATTGTCTTTCCAGTTTTCTCCAAAAATTAATACCATTCTATTCGAAATAGCTTCTTTTTCTGAATAATTAATTTTTGACTCGTTTTCTAAATAACTGTTGGCAATAAAAGTAAAATTGATGATTTTGAGTGTTTCATCTGTCAAAGCATATCCGTATTCGAAAGCATCGTTTAAAATTTCGGTATATTGTTGGTCTCTTTTTTTGCAGCCAATAACAGTGCATAATTATAGCCGTTTATTACCTGCATTTCCTGCTGGACTTCTTTAGCTATAGCGGTTTGCTTTAAAAAATAATCTATAGCAGTATCGCGTTTTCCCATGATGCTGTAATGTGAACCTTTGTACATGAGCAGCTGCATCAAGATGCCTGCAATATCTTGCTTGTCTTTATAAAAAGGCGTTGTTATTTTTATCCCTTTATCCAATAATTGATGAATAAGTTCCTGCTCATCCTTAAACTGAAATAAAAAACTGGCGTAAACAAGGTAAGAGGAAGCCCAAAAACTGGTTTCTCCTGTACTCTTGCTAATGTCTATAAGCTCGTTGCCCAGTTTTTTTACTTTTTCCTGCTTTTTATCTTTTGCCGCTTCACCAATTTCAAATAAACATTTTCTATAGCGCACCTGCGGATCGTTTGGGTTTCCTTGTGAGGCTATTTCCTTATACGCTTTATTTATTTCCTGATTAGGGATTTCTATTATGGTTCCTTTTTGTTTTACGAAATCAATTAGTTTATTGTACAGTTTTCTTTCCTTATAATCAAGAAATAAGAACCCTATATTGTCTGGTAATAAGACTGTAAGTTCTTTTATACTCTCTATTAATAAATCAGGATTAGTGGCTTTTTTTATTAAAAAACTAACGATTAAAAGGTTGCCGGTTTTTGCCTCAAACTTTTTAAAACTTACCAGCATTTTAATATAAAAATCTTTAAGATTTTCGATGCTTAGCTTATCGATTTCCGGTAATATTTGCTTAAAAAACTCAAAGTCTTCCCATTTCCAACCGGGATTTTTTTCAGGTCTTCTTCAAAAGTCAGTATCCATTGTTCTATAATCGTGGCGTAAAAACTTTTTTATCATAAAAATCAATCATAAAAGCAACAAACGAATCATCTGATTTGCCATATACCGAAGATTCTAAGCGAATAAAACCATCCAGCAACGGGAAATCCTCTGTAGAACAAACCATGCTGAATATTTGTGCTTTTGGTTTGTCTTTTCTGGTTTTATTCCATATTTTTTGAATGTTTTCGACTCTTACGGCAATAGGATTGTGAGCGTTATTCATTTCTAATTTTTAATTTAAATTTACGATTCCACCTTTAACGTTAGTCATAGTTTTACCATCTATATCAACGACCATTCCTTCTGCCAGAATTGTATTTTTCCCTTTAATATTAATACTTGGTGCTTCATCAGTAATTTGAGTATCACTTTTAACGGTCACTTCATCTGTCCCGGAAACGAGTACTTTTTTACTGTCAACACTTATTTCATTAGTTCCGCTAATGCTTACTTTTTCATCAGCAATAAGGTTTATTTCTTTTGATTGTATATCGACCTTATTTGGCGCATAAATAGTCATTGTTCCGTCTCCGTTAAGCATTATCATATTACCACTTGGATCTGTCGCCGTAAAGGTGTTTTTTCTTCATCGAGAATAAGCGAAGTTCCGCCTCTTGTGGCAAAGCTTCTTTTGTTATTGTCTTTTCCACCGCCACCGCCGCTTTTTCCGTGAAAAACACTTCCTAAAATAAAAGGTCGGTTAGGATCACCATAACGAAAATGTACCATTACATGATCGCCTACGTCCGGAATAAATACCATTCCTCGATTGGTTCCTACTTTATCACTACTACCAGCATCAGGCGTCATGACACGCAGCCAGGCGGTTTTCATTTGAGTGCCTTGCTGCCAAAGCATCTGAACTCTGACTCTACCTTTATTTTGAGGATCTGTATTGCTTTCTACTACAGCCTGCTGTGTTTGAGCAATTGGATACGCAACATCCGGTTCCGGTAAACTCAGTACTTTTGAAGGTATGGCCCTGAAATTATTTTCATACTCTCCCAAATGTGTCGCATAATGACTAATTTCTGTAATTATAAAAGAGCCTACTTCTTGTGTCAACATACTTGAGTTTTCTAAAACACTTGATTGTATGGTAACAATGCTTCCTACTTTTAGTTTTGAGTTTTTTGTAGTTGCTGAAACATAATTAGTATTGGCTGCTGCGCTTTCCTGTTTCTTTTTTAAGAAAGATTCTAAAACCAAATCATCACCGGTACTCACTATACCATGCGTAAACGCAGGTGTTGCAAACACTTCTTTTGAGCTTGCAAATGCTTCATTACCTAATTTTGGCAATCCGCTTACTGTGTCTTTTGATTTTGCAGTATAGCGTTTATCAGCACCTTCATTATATGTAAAAGCACTAAATTTATTAGGGACGGCCTGCACTGATATTTTTAGTTTGGAAATCTCACTATTGTAAGTTAACGATATAGGACTATCAAAGCTTTTAGGTTTACCGAATATTAATTTTTCACCATCATAATACAACCATTCATTGTATTGTTTTGCTAATCTCTGGATGAACTGAAAATCTGTTTCGAGATATTGATTCTGATAATCCATCTTACTGGTATATTCAGGATTGATATCATTTTGCAACTGTTCTCCTGCTCCATTTTTTATTACCTCTTTTATGATATCTTTTAAAGGCAGTTCTTCCCAGGAATGCAACTTTTCACCAGACTCTAATAATATGGTTTTAGAATAGCCTGAAACCACAATATGATTTCCTGAATGTCCGTCTTCCTGATCGAAATCTATATTGGTAACAACTCCCAAAAAATTATTATTCTCTTCCAGCACAATGTGTACTACCTTACCTAACCATGCCTGTGCATTTTCGAGCGTATATGCCAAAGGACTTTCTACAGCAGCATGTGGAACAAGGATTTCAAATCGATGATGGTCATTTATTACTTGTACCAACTCAATGCTGGTAAAGTGGCTTATTTTTTTAGAATCTATTCCAAAAATTATTGTTGGTGGTGTCATAGTTTATTTTTTTGTATTAGTAGCAAATCTTAAGGAATATTATTGTTATTTGTATTTAAAAACTTAAAAAAAGCTTCATTGCTTTCAAGCATTTCAGCGGTTAAATCCAGGTCTTTAGTTCCTTGATGTGTTATTGTTTTTTTCCTAGTTTGTAATAATGAACGGTTGTTTTTCCTTCATAATTCAAGCTATTTGTACTTATAATTATCTGGCTTTTTTCATTAAAATAAAAAGAATTGATAGCTGTTGTCAGGATATCATCGGATGTCTCTTTAAATTGATAGTTAATTTGTTTTTTATTTATTAGATCAATTACTATCAGGTTTATTCTATTATTAACCTCACTTAATGGTAATAAAAGCATTTCATTATCTGTGATATAACAATCTCTGGATTTATCATTTACAATCAGGCCATTTAAAGGAAATACTTTATCGAATCGATTTAGATATCCTATTTTTATAATATCTTTTTTGTTTTGACTAATATGAATACTATCATTATAATACTTAATCGTATATAAAGCTCCTACCTTGTCTTTAACTTCAAGGCTGTCAATTTCTAATTTATTTTGCTCATTTTTGACTATCTGTTTTGAAATATCTTTTTCTTTGGTCTTTGCATTACATCCAAAAAAAACAAAAACAATTAAAATTATTTTGAGTTTAAAAAAATTAGTTAATTTCATTTGAAATAGAATTGAATTTTTCGTTTTGTCTAATAAGTAATCTCTTTTCATCCTCTAGTTTAATTTTTCCCGGATCTGTGAATAAAATGGAGTTGTTTGTTAAGAGGGCATTTATTTCCTTTAATCTTTCTTTATTTTCCTCAACTTGATAGTCTAAACTCTTTTTAAAACGTTTTTTAAAATCGCTTATCTGATTTAATAAATGTTCCCCATAATGATTTTTACCTGCACTATCCTTATCGGCATTATAGGTATATTTACCAGCATGTCTTTCTTTTTCTGTTGGATAATATTTTCCTGTATTGAAAGCTTTATCAATATCATCTGCTGTTATATTATCCTGAGTTATTATTGTTGAAAAATAACTCCAGTTTTTATTTATTTTATTAAAATAATCTGTCAAAGCCGCCTGATAACCTCCCAAGCTTGAATAATCTTTCACACTACCGTGAGTAGTACTTCTTTTAGAAGGTTTCCCCATTACTCCAAATAAATTATAATCGCCGTTTTTTATTGCAGATACTCCATATCCGCTTTCTAAACTTGCCTGCGCTAAAACTAATAATGCACCCTTACCAGATGCTCCTTTTGCTTTTGCAAAATCATAAATATCAATGGCAATTGTTGTCAAAAACTCATGATGAAGAAGTTTTTCTTTTTTAAATGATGAACTTAAATTTTTAGATTTAACATCTTCTGCAACACGATAGCCTTGTACGCTTCTTCGCTGCATCATCGCCGACAACTTATCTGTATTTTCCCATTGACCTGTTTGCCTGTTATATTGAGGACCTTTAACACCTAATGAGCTGGCATTTTTATGTTTTCCTGAGGATGAAGATTTGGCCATGGTAAAATTTATTAATTTGAAATATTTCAATACACATTAAATCATATATCTTATTTCGGTTTATTCAGAATATTATTTTGGTCGTTTACTAGGTTTAGGTTGGTTTTATTTCATTTTACCAATATTTTAGAGCTTCTACTAACAAATTTATTTTTGATCAACAATCCTTTTGCAAAAAAATACGACGAGAAAAAACAAATACAATTGTTCCACACCAAAGAAATATATGTGGAAATGATTTGATATATAAAACTGATGGATAATCTGGGGGATCCATTATTAAAAAACGCTCCAGATTTTCGCATAATAAAAGTGCAAATAGTGAAACTACTCCTGAGAAGCTATTTCTTTTTTCTTTTTCATTATATATGGAATTAAAAAAAGTCCTGTTATAATACCAATAGAATATTTCAAAACCCAAAAAGGACTATTCTTAAACAGATAGGCAAATACAGCTGAAAAAAACTGGCAATAAATAATAGCAGAAGTAATTTTGAAATAGATAAAAGAGGATTTTTTTATCATAAAATAAAAACATGAATAAACAACTTAAAGATGTTGCTATTCCTACTCTCATTATATAGAAATATTCAGCTAAAAAATTCCTGTCAATAGACTCAATAGTCATCAATATAATAAAAGAATACATGTAAAAAATTCCAAATAGCATCAAGAATAAAATACCAGACAACATCTTTTTCAATAAAAAGTTCTTATCTAAATTACTATAAAGAAAATCTTGTTGTTGCATATCTTATTATTTAGTATCAGTTACCTTATACATTTCAATTCAAGGCATTAAGAACAAATAAAATTACAGCTAGATAACTACTCATTTTTAGTAATGATTAGCCTAATTTTTGTTTGATATCTTGTAATTCTAATTTATTTTTATTCTTCTCATCCGCATAAAAAAGAAGAAAAAAATATCACCACACAAATAGTTCTCAAAAAATTACAGATATTTTCTTTATAGTTAGAAAACTCCTATAAGTTAGATGAGTAAAAAATATTACTATTTTAAAACACTAAGATTTTATAAAAACAAGAAGCGGTGCTTGACCGCTTCCTGATAATTGAGATAAATTAGATTTTAGCCCAATTGTTATCTAATGTTGCATTACCTAATGTAATTTTTTCTGCTGAGAAAGTGATCTCAGTAGTCATTGGAGTTTCTGCCATAGCATCAAGTTGCTCACTGAAGAATACAATAAATGCATTTTCAAAAGAAAGTTCTTTCATTACTTGTTCAGAATCTGCTTTGAAAAATTTTACTTTTCCGCTTACAGGTTTGTGCTGACTGTTTACTGCCTGTTCGATAACAGTAGTATTGTCTGTAGATTTTAATTTTAGGTTTAATCTACCTCCTTTAATTTCAGATGAAACTGCTCCTTTACCATCAGTATGTCTTAACATATCGACTTTTGAGAATAATACTTGGTACTCGTTTCCTTCGAATTCTAAAATTGCTTTAAATGCCATAATAAAAATAATTAAGTTAAAAAATGTTTTTTTAGAATCCTCTTTATTTTGTATGACTAGTATTAACAAAAAAAGAGGTATTCTACATGATTTTAGAATACCTCTTTTTTGTACTAATGTACTTTTTTTAATTGCTTCTTGTAGGAAGGTGAGGGTGATTCGCAATCAATAATTTGTACGAATATACAAATACAAATTAAATAAACAAGTTAATACGTAATCTTTTTCATCAAAAATAGTAAAATATTTTTCCGAGAAGCAATTTAAATATGTAAGAATACAGTATTTGCAGGGCTTGCAGAGAATTTATATGGATTTTTAAATGTGAAATATTAATTAATAATATTTTTCATAAAAAATAATAAAATAAATCCCAGAAGCACAACCGTAATATGCAGGATGATAGCATTGACCTGAGGCTGCAATGAATTTATCTGAGTTTTTATATCAGAAGTCGCAATTGTATGGATTTCATTTATTTTGTTTACTTGTTTTTGTAAAGAATCAATCGTTTTATTTAAATATAAAATGTTTTGATGCTGATTAGAAAACAAGCGCTTAACTTCCTTGTCTGATAAAGCTGCTTTTTTCTTAATAACTCCGGTTTTAGGTTCTTTAAGTGTTAACTCACTTACATCTTCAATTTTGCTGTTATTGACTTCAAAATTTTTATTTAGCTTGTTTACCAAAAAAAGATAAAAACAATATAGGAAAGTAAAAACGTTGGTAAAATGTACTGAACAATTATCTCTATGGGTTTTGGTCTCACCGCACTATGAATATTGTTTATGGTACTGTAATTAGTAAAAAAATAGGTTCTTGTTTTTTTCTTTATTCAATCTTTCGTTTTTAAATTTTTCTTCTAAATCTATCAGTTCAAAGCGATCCAGGGAATAAACCCCCAGACTTTCAGTTAGTTTTTTATGATGTACCATCCAATTGAGCACTTCTTCCATTTGATATTCAGTAATACCCGGATCTTTAAGTCTCCATAAAATTTCATTTTTTGTGAGTTCACACGGTTTTCCTTTGCTTTCAAAATAAAATAACTCTAAAATTATTTCATGCAAAGGTTTTGTCATTTCTATCGTATTCATAATCTCCATAATCCTTATTTTATAATAGAAGTTTTTTTGATATATAATAATATTTAGTCTGAGATTCATCGTCAAAAACCTCAAAAGTATTATTGCGCTGCATTTTTTCTAAAACCTCAACCTTACTGTTTAAAGTTGTAAAAATTGTTCTGAATTGGTCCGGCTTTTTCTTAAACTTTCGAATATCTTTAATCCTTATTTCATGCAAATCAGGACTGTTTACAAATACTCTTGTCTTGAAATAAAGTAAATCTGCCAAAGAACTTCTGTTTTTTATTGACTCTGTTTGTCTAATTTTACTAGCAAACATTTTACATCTGTCTCTAAAGCTTAAAATCTCGACTTTATCAATATTTGCGTTTGTATATTCTTTGCTAATTAATTCTCTGTAGTTTTCTATAAGCTGCTTAATTTCACTCTCAGTCAGTAAAATATGGACTTTGTTTTCTAAACTACTGTTAAGAGTATCTTTTGCATTTATTACAAATGTTTCGCTTTTATAGTTTTTAGGTATGTCGGTGCTTGTACTGTCTTTTCGCGGATAATTTTGAATAAGATTATTGATCGTTCCGCTTGGCTGACTTCTTAAAAAGCTAAACTCATTTTTGTATTGTGTCAGTGATTTTAATAATGTATTATTTGTTTTAATAGTTTTACTAATAACGCTGTCAATGGATTTATTGATAGTTTCCGGTGTAAGCTCTCCATTTAATTTAGGAAAAATGATGCCTCCATTAAAATTACTTTTTAATGGTGCATCGTAGATATAATCATTATCGACATCGCCATTGTATATAAACTCATCGTTTTTTGCAATCAGTTTTGGGTCAACATAATAGTTCTGGATATTTTTTTATTGGCACTACTTGCCTCGCTTAAATACATTTTACTCTGCAGAATGAAATCCTGGTTATCGGAATTGTTTTCATTTTTAAAAATAATGAATAATATTTTAGCATTATTTTTTGCCAAAATATTGAAACTATCCGGTAAAACGTTGTTTATAGATCCATCTAAACCTGTCAGGATAAAAAAGTTATTTTCAAAATTTGTTTCTGAACTCAAAAACTGGCTAATATTTGTATTGCTGTTGCGTAAAATATTCTCATCCAAAATTTCATCCGGTGTCTTAATGCTTTTCTCTATTAAATCAAACCATTTTGAAAAAGATTGGGATTTTATTAAATAATAACTTTTAGATTTCCCTTTTGCTATAAACGAATATGTAAAATTATAATTGGCATATAATTCACTACTGGTCGTTAATTTAAGATTCTGTAATGCCGAAAGTGTTTTTTTTAAATATTGCTTTGTTGAGTTGTTGTTCTCAAAAACGTAATAAAAATTAATATTCTTACTTTCCAAAGCAATTTGTTCGATGGTTTTAATCGAAATATCATCGCCTTTTAAATTTGTAATTTTGTTTTTGTCGTGGTTCCAAACATTTATAGGCAGCGATATTTTACTTGTGCTTTCGAACTTGATTGGATCACTTGACTGATTTTCATTTACAAAAAAAGTATTCTTGTACAATTCATTAGCCAGAAAATTAATTTTCCCTGAAGAAAAATGCAGCGTATCTGTAGGATTCAGCCTGACAACCATATTATCTTCTATAGGATTCAAATATTGCAAAGGAACCCAACCATATTTAAGATTGGTTGTGTCTTTTGGCATAACATCATCAAAATTTGATACAAAGGCTGAATTGGTGGTTTTGTTGATTTTATATACATATACAAAATCATTTAGTTTGATATTTTTTTAGATGCTGATTCTAAGTTGGGATCGTTCTTTAATAAAAGTGTGCTTTTTTTGACATTTTTACCACTGGAAAACAAGTTGTCTAAGGTATTTGAAGCCACAAAATATTTTACATACTTTAAATTGACCTGATTTTGCATCGCTCTGCTGTATTCAATGACATTTTCTTTTTTAATCCAACCCAGATACTGCACTTCTTTTGCATTAGAGAAATGATTTTTTTACTGCGTAAAACAGAAAATGTTCCTTTTGGTTTCCCAATCATTTTTTTATCTGCAACCACAACCTCATAATAGTTTTTATCTTGATCGATCACATACATTGGAGACAAAATATTTGCTTTATTGTTTACTTTGGCACCATAAGGTTCTTCGTAAATATTATTATCACTTCTATCTGAAAAAACTAATTTAAGCTGTGATTTTTCGCTTTCTTTTTGCTTTTCATTATCATAAGTGTTTACTGTTTTTCCTGTTTTTTCGATAACACTTGTACTATTTTTAACCTGAGAAAAAACACCATTTGTTACCAATAAGCAAATCAACGAGGTATATCGAAGTAAAATACTAATTTTCATCTATTTACTTTGTTTTTTAGTTTTTTGAGTAACATTTATTTGCTTAAAGCATTTAATGGTATCTAATTTTACTTCCTGAATTATGGTAGAATTTCCATCTAAGTAATGAAGTCCCTGACAATAACTTAAAAAATCATTGTATTTTTCTTCGTTTACTACTACTACAACATCAGATAAATCATTGCAGATGTATTTATTTTTCAAGTAATTAACCTGTTCCTTATACATTCTTGTATCCCTTGCTCCCAGATTGGCAATAATTTGCAGGCGCTTTTTTATATCGTTCAAAACAATACCTGCAGAATCTACAACTTCTGGTTCTTTGAATGGTTCGTACAATTGAAGAATCTCTATTTCTTTTGTTATAGGATATCTGGTTTTATCTGTTTCCAATTTTACGGTATAAATACCAGGCTGGGTAAAAATATAAATAGCCTGCTTTTCATAAGAATCGATCGTTCCGGTTTCACCAAATTCCCAATACCAATTGTTTGAACTTGGAGAATATCCTGTAAACACGATTTCTTCGCCCACATAACCAAACTCTGAGCAAAATATTTTTGGAATAGAATCTTTTGCTGTCAATGCTCTTCCATTGACGATATTAATTTGTTTTGAAAAATCGAATTTATTATCAATTTTTAGCGTTACTAAGTATTTACCTGATCGGTCATAAATATAATTTACGCTTCCTTTACTAACAATCGAATCACCGTTACCAAAATACCAGACTGCTTTTTTATCTGATATTAATGTACTGTCATTTATCTTAAAAGATAATTTTTCGTTTAATTCATACTGATGATTATCGTTATCGTCTAATATTGAAAAATCAAGATTACTTAATCTTTTATTGTACGGGAATAATAATGCCACTATAAACAAAATTATTGCAATACAAAACAAAACGATAACTACTGTTTTATTTTTAATGTTCATTTTTAAAATTTGCTTTACATTCGTTAAGACTTGTTTGTACAAGAGTATCGTTTTTTTCACGGTACTTTCTTCAAGGTTTATCTCTAAAAAAACATTTAACAGGTTGCCGCCAATTAAACAAAAGTTATATGACGAATGAAATTCGTTATCCTTATACAATCGCTTATAATCTGATATCCTTCTTTTTACTTCATCAATACGCTGTACCTGGTTGATGTCATATTTAATAGTATCAATGGTCTGGAAAATTTTTCTGGATTTATTAGCATAATCTACTTTAATCTTCTGCATTTTTTCATAATCATTGATTCTGTTGAGCATATCTGTATTATTAAAATTGGGTGTTTTTAATAAAAACTTGGTAACAACAATAAATATAATACAAGCACTGATGATAAATAATAAGTTGAATTTTACCTTTTTCCAATATGTTTCATCAAATTCTATTGCCTTCTTCATAAAATGGGATTATTTTTTTTATTTTCCTGATCGTGTTTATCAATACATTTTTTTAGCTGAGTTTTATTTATGTCGTAATTTGTCTCGGCTTCTTTCAAAACATCAATTTTAGTCTGTATATGTTGTAATTCGACCAAAAACTCTTCATATAAAACAAAAGAATTTGTCAAATTTGTTTTTGATTTTTGAATCTCGTTATTGATGGCAAATCTTTTCTCATTGATCAGAGACTGAAGGTTTTTGCGTTCGTTTAAAGTTCTGTCTTTAAATCTTAAATCGTTGATTTCTATTAATATTTCATCTAAAAGCAGGTTCATTTCGCCTTGTTTTACTGCGATATCATTGTAATATTTATGTTTTTGCTCTAACTCGGCAACGCCTTTGTTTGCAGTTATCAACGTGATATAGAGGCAACCAAAAACAAAAGCGAATGTTATAAAAAACATAATAAAAAACTTGCGCTTTTTACTGACTATTTTAACGTGATTAAGTGGTTTCATAGTTGTATGTTTAATCTAGTATTGACCACGTATTGCTTTTTGGGGCTGACACTTTGGTTTCTTCACTAATTACAATATTTTCTTTTCTGATTCCGATGTATTCTAATTCGCTTAATTTTTGCCATAAACGTTTTAAAATTCCTAGAAACTGATTTAGTTTTTCCAGTGTTTGCGCAATGTCATTATGGTCATAAACAGCGCTTTTTGCTTCAAACAATACACTAAGTAATTCTGAAGGTTTTACATCAATCCATTCGTAATAATATTGTAAAAGCATTTCTTTCTCTTTGTCGTCCATTAGGGTCAATGTTGAGATAAGATGATTGGCCAACACAATTATTTTGTCAAACATATACACCGGAGCTTCTTCAGAAGCTATGTTTTTAAGATAAAAGCAATGCTCTGCATAGTAATCAATTATTTTGGTACACAAACTAAATGTGTTCGATACTAATTTGTTGTTACTGGAACTGTGCGCGTTTTTTTTATGAATTTTTATCGAAAAATCGTTTAACTGATATAATTCGGTATTAACTTTTGTAATGAATTGATTTAAAGTTTCATTGTTTTTTGTTTTTACAACCGGAGCTATATATTTTCCGTCGTCAAGGAATGTACCGTTTTGAAATGCTAATTTTTTTACGATTAAAAAGTAGCCGGATAAAAAATTATCATTCACCTCATTTTTTTGACAATATGTAACTTTATCTCCGGAAGAGCATGAGGATGATGTAACGGAATTATTTCCGGATCAGGAATACCTACAGGAATTAGATCGTAAGGATTTATAGAAACAATAACATAATAATACTCTGCAGAATTTCGGTCTAAATCATTTGCATTGATACTTGCTTCAGGAAGTTTTGTACCATAAATATCCTGATTATAAGAAATTACATATCCGTTTTTAGCAATTACATCGCATTTTTTTAAATAGGCAACCAATTGTCCGCCTTCAATTTTTATTTCAACATCTATAGATATATTACCTGCTGGCTGAATAGCCCCATAATTAAAGTTGTTTAACTGAACTTTATTATAATCACTGACAATTGTTATAAAATTGAAATAATTATTGATAAAATGGTCTTTTGTTAGTTTTACACCATCTGTCCAGTTAATTGGTAAATGTATGTTTGATTTCATAATTGGTAAGTGTTATATTCTGGTATTAGTTAGTTTTTTTAGTTAATGAAGTATTCCATACTTCATTTTAATTATTCCTCTATTGGATTTTGCTTTTTCAAAGTAACTCTCTTGGCAAAAATGGTTTGTTTGTTTTTTAGTTTACCCTCTGAAATCGTCTGATAAGGACTTAGGTTCCTAATAAATAAAGGGAAACTGAAATATTTTGCCGTATAAAAAGTCCATCCCTTATCTTCATGCTCGGCACTGGATTCAATGGCATCATTGGGAAATCTATAATTTTGATCTTCAATAAACTTATCAAACCAATTACCCAGATTAACATCCTGGGCAATTTTTACATCAAATTTTGAAAAGAATTCAGAATTGCTTTTTTCTTTATATGTATTGATACCTGCATTAAACGAAACTTATCAATATTGTCCCAATACTCAATGTCTTTACGTTCTTTTCCAACCCTCCAATATTCATAAAATGACTCCGGAATCTGTAAATATTTTTTCTTTGATTCCTGAAAAAAGATTGGCGCAAATAACCATAGGATATTAAGCATACTGATATGTGCATAACTGGAAATCGCGATATAATTAAACACCAGATAGTAAATCCAGGAGGAGAGAATTGCTACGATTAAAAAAAGAAAAACTTTTGCCGGGGCACTATTTTGTATTTCTATCTTTTGAAACAAAGCAGAATCCATAAAGTACAACAATCCAACTCCGAGTATTAAGTACCATAATACTGAAAACAATAAGCCAAACCAAATAAACTCATTGTTAAAAAAGGCAAACAAACAAGGTAAAGCTGCTATGAGCGAAAAGCATAAAATAAATATTATGGCCGCCTTGGCTTTTATTTTTATACTCGAAAACTGACTCATAATGAGTGTTATAATAAGTATCAAAAACGGCGCTAAAAGGTATTTTAAAAAAAGGGTAGTATTGTATTCATAGGTAAATGTTATCTCTTTTATTATAGTTTAAAAATTATAAAATGGTATTTATACCTAAATAGTTTTCGTTTAGTTTTATCCCTAATTGATAGTTATTAAAAAAAACAATGTCAACTTTTCTGTTGCTAATAAGAAAGTATTCTAATACTTTTCGCGTGAGTTCCATCTTGTTTTCTAAAATGGGATAATTAATATTTCCTTCAAAATATAAGGTCACCTCAACATCATCAATCTCACTTTCTACCGCTCCGCTAAGTCCTAAATCAAAGCCTAAAGTACCTTCGCTTAGTTTTAAAAAAGGAGATGTCGTAAATACATGTTTTTTATATTTTAGTTTTACTACATTGCCTAACAGCATTTCTAAAACTTTTTCCAGTTCCGGAAGATTTTCTTTTAGCTTTTCGGCCTCACACAGATAAATGAACAGATTCTTTTTTTGTTCTTTAGATAAATTAAAATCAATACCAACTAGTTCATCTACTATATTTAGAAACAAATCAATCTTGTCCTGAAACAAGTGTAAGCTTCTGATCGCATAATGAGTATTGGCAAAAAAATCTCATTATCAAAAGGCATAAAGAAATCTAAAGCATTCTTTTCTGTTTCCTTATTTTCTTTAACCGCCTCTACAATCTCTTTGTTTGACATTGTAGGATTGCTAACAGACAAGGGATGAAAAAGCAGTTCAGGTAAATTATGATAAATGCTGTTTTTCGCCAAATGCAGAACAAGCGCTTCCTTGGTAAATCTGGAATCTTCCTGATATAACATTGAAGAGAGATCAATAGCATCTCTGGAATTGTTCCTTTTTGAAAGACCTTTGTGCCTAACAAAGACTTCGGTATCATCTTTTAGAATATTCTGCAATTCATAAAAAAGGATTTCACCTCTTAAATTAAAATTAAGCTGTTGTTTTAAAACTGTAATATCCTGTTCCATAGCTTACTTTTTTCCCAAATAAACTCATCTTCTTTTATATCTAAAACAATAGCTTCATTCTCAAGAATAGCTTCTGATATAATTAATTTTGAAATTGTTTTCTTAAGATACGTTCTCACGATTCCGGCAATAGGTCTGGCGCCATACTTTTTAGAAAATCCTTTATTTGTCAGATATTCTAAAGCACCATCTGATAGATCAAATGAAATATTTTTGATGCTTATCAATTGCTCTTGCAAGCGATTTAAGTGTAATTTAAAAATAGCTTTGGCAATTTCTATATTGATAGGGGCAAATGGAACAACCTCTGTCAAACGGCCTAAAAATTCAGGTCTGAAATGCTGGCTCATTATCTCAATTAATTGATTAGAAGTCGGTAAATGACCGCTTTCTATTTGCTCCTGAATCCATTGACTTCCAATGTTTGAAGTAAAAATGATGATCGCATTAGAAAAATCACCTTCACGACCTAATTTATCATGAATTTTTCCTTCATCCATAATTTGCAAAAACACATCGTAAACAGAGCTGTGTGCCTTTTCGATTTCGTCAAAAAGTACAACTGAATACGGTTTTTGCCTGATTTTATTAACCAGCATACCACCTTCTTCATACCCTACATATCCCGGAGGAGCACCATATAATAAAGCTGCCGAATGTTCTTCTTTAAATTCTGACATGTCAAATCGAATCATCGCATTTTCATCATCAAACAACAATTCAGCCAGCGTTTTTGTCAATTCTGTCTTTCCCGTTCCTGTTGGTCCTAAGAAAAAGAAGGATCCAATAGGTTGTTTAGGATTACTCAAACCACTTCTTGATTCGATAATAGCTTCGGATAACGTTTTTATAGCATGCGATTGTCCTTTTACCCTTTCCTGCAATTTATCCTCAATTGTTAAAAGCTTTTCTTTTTCGCCCGCACTTATTTTTCCTAACGGTATCCCGGTCGCATTAGAAACAACTGCCAGAATCTCAGATTTTGTTACAACTGTAATTTTTTCTTTTGCTATATTTTCAATGTTCGATGCTAATTTCTCGATATCTTCAAAAGTAACCGGTTCATTTTTTTGTCTTTTCGAATTTTCCGTAACATCAATTTTACTGGTTACAACACAGCTTATTCGATTGTATATTTCTTTTTCAAGCAAACTCATTTTTGATTCATCAGCCGGATCAGATTCTTTTATCTGTTCTTTTATTTTTACAATTTCTACTAATGAATTTGCATTGGAAACAATTACCGATGAAGCTGTTCTGTCTAATAAATCAATTGCTCCGTAAGGCAGTTTTTTTCCTTATAAAATCGTTTAGACAAATGAATTGCTTCCTGTATTACCTCTTCATTAATGGCTATTTTATAATGCTTTTCTAATTTATTTTTATAAATATCCAAACATTCAACCAATAAAGAATAATCCAGTTCTTCAATAAAAATGTTTTCAAATTTTCCGTTTATTGTAGTTCCTTCAATTGATTTTCTATAAGAATCAGCATCAATTGAGGCAATAATATTAATATCGCCCTGGGTTAATTGTGTATTAATAATATTGATGACAGCATTTGATTTAGAGTTTGATGAGTTTAGCAATACCTGTATATCATCAATAAAAAGAATGCTTTTTCCGTTTTTGGATAATTTTTCGAAAATTTCAATAAGCTTTTTCGAAATCTCATTTTCATTACTGCAATTTGCAACGAGTTTAGAAACATTTAAAGATAAAACAAGTGTTTCTTCAAAGAAATTAGGATCTGTTTCGTGTAAATTATGGATAAGGTTTTTTATAATACTTGTTTTTCCAATACCGGATTCTCCAATTAATAAAATACCATGGTTTTCATACCTTTCTATATTTTCAAGTATCAGTCGAACTTCTCTATTTCTGCCAATGATACTGCTTCCTTCTTCAATAATATTTTTTTTATATAAAGTATCGCAATAGCTAATGTCGATCGTTTCCTGCTCATCTGCATTGTCTGCCAGACTAAAACTCTTTTGATTATTTCTAAGTCCAAAGTGTTTCAAAAGTTCCTTATCACTTAAGTTTAAGCCATCAATTTGTTTGTCGCTATAAACCAATCCGGGTTTAATGATGGCAATAAAAACACAAAATGCATCAATAGAATCGGCCCCTAATCTAATTTTATTGAAATTTGATTCTGTAAAAACGTGTTCAACTTCGGTATCACTTGTAATACTATTATCATTGGTTTGAGATGAAGTGTACACTTCTTTTCTCACGTCAAACCATTCTTTTATATACTCTATATCTTTAGATAGTGATTTTAATACTTCTACTAATCCTGTTGGTTCAAATAACAATGCATACGCTAAATGAGCTACCCCATATGTACTGTGACCATCCTGAATTGCTAATGATTTAGCTGATTTAATTGCAGATAATAAGCTTGGACTATAATCTAATTCGTTCATAAGTTTAATTAATTGTAATTTGAAACGGAATGTTCATAACCGATTGTTTTTCTAATGTTTCTTTTAAAAACATCTCTATTTTTTTCTTGTTTTCTATCTGCAAAGCATATTTTTCCTGTAAAACAACTTCGATATCAATGGTTCTGTATACTCCTTGTTTTCTATTGCTGCTTATCCCTACTCCATCTGTAATTAAAACATCTTTAGTAATATTTCTTAAATGATAGTGCACCGCTGATTTTATATCCTGTTTGGTTACTAAGCGCTCTTTTGACAAAAAACCGTAACGTAGATTAATTAGTTTTTCGACTTTGTTATTCCTGTAAATCCCTCCAATTGAACTTGTTTCAAAAATGGTGGAATCCTGAGCTAATTCGGATATAGAGGTTTGTTTTAAAATGGTGCCTTTTTTTAAATTATTGGCCACTTGTCCATTCGAAGTCCAATACGAGTAATAAAGAATTTTAGATTTCTCAGTTTCATGAATTAAAGCATATACTTCCTCCTCATTAACCTGACTGTAACTGCTATTAATTTTACTTTCAATCGAATTAAGTTCTTCGTTGATTCTGGTCATTGTAGCATCAATATAATCTGCATTTATATTAGAAAAAGAACCAATATCTTCTCGTAATGCCCTAGCTAATTTTTTAAGAAAAAACTTTGCATTTCTTGAATCATAATTTTCTAATCCGCCATAAAAAATAGTAAATGTATTTGAGGTAAGAGAATTAGCTTGTTTTATACCATTTGTAAACTCAATATTTTTTTCGTTAAAAATTTTCATTACATCAAGAAAATGGGTATTCCTCTCCGCTTTCATCGGGAAAAGACGCCCTTCGATCTGAGCATTATGTACTCTGTTGTTTAACTTTCTATTGACAATTGGAAACGTATTTATTTTTATTTGAATTTTATCGAATTCTGTTTTAGTAAAAATTTCAGGAAATATAAATTCTAACCAAATCAATCCTGTATCTTTTTTGCTGGTTTTTAGCTCTTCTTTGTCTATTTCAAATCTGTCTAATATCGATTCGTATATCACGTTTTCTGCGTTAAGCTTTACTTTGTAAATAGAATTTTTATAGAATGATTTTATATTTTCGGCGTAATGTTTATTATCCTGAACTTCATCAAAAGTTTCATTTTCGATTTCAATATTATTCCCCAAAGAATCCTTTACTTTTATAAATTGCAAAAAGTTATCTAATGATGAGTTTTCTGTTATAAAAGTAAATTTCACTGAATTAAGCTTTTCCAGATTTTCTTTCGAAACATCTAATCCAACCCAAATACGATGATCTAAAACCTTATTTTGTGCAGATAAATGCTGTACCGTTTTTGAAGAATCTATTAAAAATGAGTCATACATTTGAAAACTAATCTCTCCTTCTACAATATTTTCATTGGTAAAAGGTGTAAAATAGATATCATAATCAACATTGGTGACCATTCCTGATTTTACAACAAATTCGGTATCATTATTTAGCATAACAATTCCTTTGGTAGCTGTTGTACTTGCCAGGGTATGAGCCGGCATTGGCAAATTCCATTGACTTGGTACAATCTCCTGAGCAATTCGTTCGATAATTTTATTATCAGATTCTACGCCTTCCTGATACAAATAGTAAAGTTCATGAACAAAAACATCTAATAACATCATCACCAAAGGATCTGCCATATTGATATCTTCAATTCCCCAAATTTCCAGGCATTTTTTTGTATCCTGTTCTTTATTTCGATAAACTTAACGTCTTTCATATTTTATTTTATTGCGAAATTGGGCTTATATTCAACTTTGTGTGAAAATTAAATGGAATTAAACTTTCTATGATGGAACCTTTTACGACTATATTGGCTTTTCTTCTAATACTTGAACCTAGTTCTTTATCATTAATTTCATCTAAAGAAATAGAAACTTCACTTAGAATTAGTCTTTTTTCGAAAGCCTGAATTGAATCATATAATGATTTTCTGACCAAATCTTCCCAGTCTCTTTTTTTAATATGTTGATTAAATTCTAAATCCCAAATAATCGTGCCATAGCTTGGTGTCTCTGGAATCTCACCAAAAGAAGTTGTAATTATCATCATAATATTGTACGCAATCGACTCGTCAATCTTACAAAAATTCTCCTGTGAACCTTTAAGCAAAGACTTAAAATTAACGGGGTATTTCAGATATTTCATCTTAAAAAAATATTAAGTTGTTTTTTAACAAAATTATGGTGTTTTAAATTTTTTAACATAGTACGACAAAAATCCAAATAAAATACTTACAAATCAATATTATTTAGAAGTTTTTTTTATTAGTTTTACAAAATTAACTAAAAATCTTATAAAATTATGAGCATGTTCAATTATGGTATTGGTGGCAATGAAGTGAAGGTTGATGCCAATGAATCAATTTTAGAAATTCCTTCAAACAGAACATTACTAATTCAAAAACTTACAAATGAGCAACCGGTGGGACCCGAAGCTGTGTATGATTTGCAGACAGTAGAAGCTGTGTTTGAAAAGTACAAACCAAGTGTAGATTTTGAATTTACTACTGAAGAAGGTTCAGATTTAAATGAATCTATGGTATTTCAAAACTTAGGCGATTTTGGAGCAAAATCAATTAAGGAGAATAGTCCTTTTTTAAATAAATTAAACACTGAAAAAGAACAAGCTTATAAAATTGTGCGTCAACTTTCCAGTAACAGAGGATTAATTAAAGCAATTCAGGACCCTGCTGTTAAAGAGGCTATAATTGAATTACTTGAAAACGCTAAGAATGAAATTAACAACAATAAACTATAAATATGGCAACTCAAACTAAAGAACAAAAAAGTCATGGTTCTTCAACCGAACAATTGCTACAGGAACAAGGCAGCAAAATAAATTTATTAAATGAATATGGCGGTTTTGCCTTTTTAGAAAATGTAATCGACGGATTGTCAAACTTAAACCCTACGAGAAAAGCGAGAAAAAATATTTTTCTTAATGATGCACAATGGGAAAATGAGAGAACAACTCTAACCAATAGACTTGAGTTATGGTTGGATTTATTAAAAGGCAACGATTCTGTTGAATCAATGATTGAAGTGGCAAATGCAAAAGCCACATCTGCAGATTCAACATTAAACAGGAATTTAAAATACGCATTAAATGTTTCAAGAGAGCTGGAAACATCTTACCGCAGTGTCGCTTTATTCTATAAAAATGCTGAGAGCGATAAAATTAAAAATGTAACTATCGTAAATGCAGATATATCTCAATTAAAAGATTTAGATAATACTTTGTTTATTGATTATGTTTCAAACGAATTAAAACAAAATTTTGACAGACTAGATTTGAGAAAAAACTACTCCATTCTTTCAGTACCCGGTTATTTAGGTTCTAATGCCGTTTTAGATAAATGGTCTAAAATAGCACACGAAAACAAAACGGTATTATTAACTGATTTTCAAGATCTTGAAACTCCAGATGACGTTATAGATATTTTCTTTAATGCAAATCATACTGGTGGTGATGTATTTAAATCTAACACAATCATGACTTGTAACTATTTACTGGGAAGAAGTAAATATGATGAAGTTGGAGAGGAAGATAATTTATATGTACCGCCATCCACTTCTTTAGCCGGTAAAATCTACAAAACGCTAATGTCTCAGGTTGTTGCTGGTAAAAAATTTGGAGGTCTAAACGAAGTAGAAAGTGTTCGTTTTGATTTGAAAAAGAGCGAAATTTCTGAACTTGAAAAAATGGGTCTTGTACCAATGGTAAATGAGTATAGTAAAATTATGGCTTTCTCTGCTAAAACATTATTTAACGGAGACAACTTAGGTTTACAAACTTACTCTGTAGTAAGAGTATTTGACCACATTACAAAAGTACTTTTCGACTTTTTAAACAGAAGA
Organism: Flavobacterium sp. AC274; assembly: GCF_979258275.1. NCBI lineage: Bacteria > Pseudomonadati > Bacteroidota > Flavobacteriia > Flavobacteriales > Flavobacteriaceae > Flavobacterium > Flavobacterium sp. AC274. Next base: position 4,899,623 of record NZ_OZ409852.1, read on the forward strand.
GCTTTTGAAAACTGGACAACAAGAACAGAAGCTGATTTAAGAAGCCAAATCATTAAGTTTTTAGATGGAATTAAAGGTCCAACTAATCTTATTGAAAAATTTACAGTGATGAAAATTGAACAAGATAAAACTCAAAAGGACAGAATTTTATTAGATATCCATATCACACCATATTTTCCAGCTAAAAGCTTTGTAATTCAATTAGATGGACATAAAGGAGATGGTCCTGAAGAAGCTGTTTGGCATAGTGACTACAAACAGGTTTAAACATATATTACCTATCACATTTATTTTTACCCCAAAAAGTTTTTACAAACTTTTTGGGGTTTTTTAATATAAAAATTCTTTTTATCATCTCGCTACGAATTTCTTCATCAAACAATTTGGCTACTTAAAATAAGAGTGATTTTAGAATACAACTGCCAGATTAAACTTCTTATAAGTTAAGATATTTCATTCAAAAAGTAAAAACCGAAACAACACTACAACATAAACGACTGCAAATCAAAAAAGTAATTAAAAAAATTATTAATTTTATAATAATTAACAAAAAATATTGCTAATAACTCAGCGCTATTTATGGTTCAAATTTTAAGATGGTTCGATTGTTTTTGCAGAAAAATTTTGATGCAAGCAGAAATTAACTAATTGCTTTAGGTTTCCCTCAGAAACAGGGTCTTCTCCAATGCAGATTTATTTAATCAGTTACATTTTTACCAGCAACAATAAGTTACTGTTTCAAATTTAAAAAAAATACTATGATTTTTTTTCAAAAACATTTCTCAGACAACTATAATATTTTTTTAATGAAAAACATTACACATTATTACAGCTTAAGTCATGAATGGCAAAAAGATTTTGCAAACGGATTAGGAACAAAAGTTATTGATAATAAAATAATGATTTTTCCTGAAACAATAGGTAAAGGTCATACCTATTTTACACAAGTTACACCAAGCATTTCAGCTTTGTTTTTTGATTTTGAATTAACCGATTCTTTAAAAATAACCCGATTAAATTCAAATCATCATTTATATATTTTTCATTACGATATAAGTGAACAAATCAACTTAATAAAAATCAACAATATAAATTATGAAATTGGTTCTTTTGAAAAATTAGAACTAGCTATTATTGACAATAAATTAGACAGTGTTTTTCAGCCCGCTATCAACGAAAGAATAATAGCATTACGTATATTGGTTGATAAAACTTTACTGGACGATTTCGTAGAAAAATATCCTAAAAAAGAAATTAAAAAAAACGCTGTTCAATTTGACAGTGATTCTCTATATCATTATGGAAATATAGACAGCAACAGTATATTACTTATTCAATCAATTAAAAATAAATCTATCTATGATATTTCTTTTGATTCCTTAGTTAAAGGTATTTGCTTAAAATTGCTTGGGAATTTTTTTAATAAATTTTATAAATCTTTTGACAATACCAGAGATATTACACAGATGGATCTTGATGCTGTTATAAAAACTAAAGAATATTTGCTTAATAATTTATACGGACCTTTTCCTTCGGTAACTTTTATAGCAGCAATGGCAGGAGTATCTGAATCGAAATACAAAATTCTCTTTAGAAAATGTTTTGATGATACTCCAAATAATTTTTTTATAAAAGAAAAAATGCTTCTCGCTCAAACATTGCTTAAAAGCGGCGAATATAAAACTATAAATGATGTTATTTACACAGTGAGTTACAGCAAAACTAGTTATTTCACAACTAAGTATTTTGAAATCTTTGAACGTAAACCTAAGGATGATTTTATTAAAAAAACTAAATAATATATTCTGTAATATTCAATGTAGTAAAAAATTTAACTTCGTTTCTAAATAAAAAAAGGGTATTTTTTACAATACCCTTTTTTAATCACCAATATTAATGGTTTACATGAATTATAAACTCAGAACGTCTGTTTTCCTGATGTTCCTCTTCAGAACATTTTACTCCATTCGTACATCTGTTTATTAAGCGGGTTTCACCATACCCTTGTCCAGTTACACGGCTTTCGTCAATTCCATGTGCTACGATATAGTCCACAGTTACCTTAGCTCTGTTTTCAGATAGCTTCATGTTAAAATCATCTCTACCTCTACTATCTGTATGCGAATTAATTTTTAAAGAAATACTCGGACGGGTTTTCATTAATTCCACCACTTTGTTCAATTCTATTTTAGAAGATTCTCTAATCTTAAATCCGTTGTAATCAAAATAAATAGGATTTAGTTTTAATTTATCTGTAAGATCATCTCCTTCCTGAAGAGTAACTTTATGATTATCAACAATTACTTCCATTTCATTAATAAAATCAAATGAATATTCGCGTTTTTCTGCTGGTTTAAATGCCGGTACAGCTTGTATTTTTTCAGTTAATCCAGGTTTTTTGTAGACTATTTTATATTCTTTGTAAGGCTCCAGATCTGCAGTATACTTACCTTCTTTATCACTATAAACAGTTTTTACGATACCGCCAGCTGCATTATAAATTTCAATAGCGATACCTTCAATTGGAGTACCATCTGTATATTTTAACTGTCCAAATACAATTGGATTGATATTAAAATCAAAAACTGCTTTTCTGTTTTCTATGAAAGAATAAATATCATCATTTCCACTTCTGTTAGAAGAAAAATATCCTTTTCTTGTTTTATCATTAATCACATAAGCAAAATCATCTGAATTAGTATTCACTCCATCTCCAAGATTCACTACATGATATAAACCATTATCATCTTTAATCGCTGCAAATACATCTAAACCACCAAGTCCCGGATGCCCATCTGAAGAAAAATACAGAACTCCTGCTTCATCTACAAACGGATATGTTTCTCTTCCTAATGTATTAATCTCATCGCCTAATTTTTTAACATCATTACCAACGAAACCACCTTTTTTAAGACTCGCAACATAGATGTCAGAATTTCCAAATTTATTATTTCTATCAGAAACAAAATAAAGCTCAGATTCGTCAGCACTCAAAGCCGGATGTGCCGAAGAAAATCCATCATTATTAATTGGATAACCCAATTCTTTTATATTTTTCCACTCTCCATCAATATTCTGTGCCACATAAATTTTTAGATAAGTGGTCCCTTCTTTATCTGTTCCTAATTTTCCATCAACATAATTATTTCTGGTAAAATACATTGTTTTACCATCTTTTGTTATAGCTGGAGTACTTTGGTGATATCTTGTATTTACATCCCCTTTTAAAAGTACAGGATTTTGCAAACCTCCATCAACGGTTACATCTGCTGAGTATAGTTTTAAGAAGGATTTTTCATTCCAGCTATGCTTGCGTTTTATAATTGATCCGGTATCTTTTGCAGAAGCGTAGATCACTTTATCATTACCATAAAATACAGCTCCAAAATCTGAAAACGGAGAGTTAACTTCTACAGGCTTAAAAGTATATCGTCCTGATTGTCTTTTAATTTTTTCCATTAATTTTATCTCATTCCAATCTGCACTCAAATCTGTTTTACCTGATTTTGAATAGTAGATCTTCATAACATCTTCTGCTTCCTTGTACTTTTGACTATTATTTAAAGCCTGTGCATATCTAAAATAATATTCAGGATCTACAGCTGTTGCAGAATTTACTATCTTAGAATAATTTTGAATTGCCTCGGGATAATTTCCGTTATAATAATAACAATCCCCCAGTTTAGTGTAAACTTCTATAGAATTATTTCCTTTTTTTATTTCTTCTTTATACAGCTTTGCTGCCTCTACAAAAGCAAATTTATTATAAGCCTCATTTGCTTTACTCAATTTTTTATCCTGCGCTTGTATAACACTTATATGCAACATACAAACCATAAGGAAAATAAACCCTGTTTTTAATTTTCTATGAATCATCTTATTCTGTATTAAGTTATTAGAAGAATCTAGGAGTAACTAATCTTGATTTTGATTTGCTTACTAAATCAAATCGTAAAAAAAGCTCGTGAGATCCTGAGTTATAATGTCCTAAATTGGTTGTATCATAGTCGTATCCATATCCAACCTGTATACCATCTGAAATCTGAAATCCAGCCAATGCACTTACACTGGCATCCCAGCGATAAGCTGCTCCAATAGTAAATTTGTCATGGATTAAAAAGTTTGCCGACATGTCAACTGCAAGTGGCGCTCCGGCAACAGCTTTTACTAAAACTGCCGGCTTAAACTTTAAATACGGATTAAGATCGAAAACATAACCTCCTATTAAATAAAAGTGTGATTTTGTAGAATAAACCGTTTCAGCAACATCATCAAAATGACTTGTTTTTAACAATTTAGGAACAGACAAACCAACATACCAATTATAGGAGTGAACATAAAATCCAGCTCCAACATTAGGAGAAATTCGGGATTCTACCCCATTCATATAAGGATCCGGACTTTCCTGGTTCAATCTGCTGTAATCAACTGAAAAATTATCGACTCCTGCAGATATCCCAAATGAATATTTCACCTCTGTACTACCTAGAATTGTATAAGCGAAATTAGCCGTAACATCTACGTCTTTTACTGGTCCGATTTGGTCACTAATTACATTTAAACCGATACCATTAGCATGAGATCCTAAAGGACTCTGAAGTGAAAAGTTCATTGTTTTTGGAGCTCCATCCAATCCAACCCATTGTGTTCTATATAGTCCCATTGCACTGACTACTTCTCTTGACCCGGTATATCCAGGGTTAAAAGTCATTGTGTTGTACATGTATTGCGAATATTGTGACTCTTGTTGTGCTGATGCGCTAAAGGCTCCCACCAACAATAGTATTACTATGTGATAAATATTTTTCATTACTTAATTAATTTTTATTATCAATTTTTATTATTGATTGTTGATATACAAGTATCCGGATTTCTCAACCCCTTTTTTACCATTATTATATTTTAATATGTAGAAATAAGTTCCGGTAGGAAGTTTTTCTCCTCTCTTGATTGTTGCACGTCCATCAGAATAACCGGCAAACATTACATCACTTTCATTGTATGATTTTGCATCGTATACTTTAACTCCCCATCTGTTGTAAATTTCAACAGAGTTGTCCGGATATTTATCTATTCCTTTAATATGGAAAGTATCATTAATACCATCTCCGTTTGGAGATACTGCATTGTATACTATTAAATCATCTGGTTCTTCGGTTGTTTTCTTAACAATTGCCATAGTAAACAAGCCATATCCTCTTACCTGACTTGTCAATAAATTTGTATAGGGTTCTCCACTTACAGGTTCACTAAGTTTACCGCCGTCATTTACCCATTTTGATTGTTCTTCATCCCAACGTACAATAGCAATTTGAGTGTCAGATGTTTCTGAAAAAAGTAGCAGGGGTTGTATCATTGTCAAGTGTAAGACTTAGTACTATTTTCTCTGTACCTTTATCTTGTCTCACTTCCCAATATTCCTGATCATTAATCTCAATGATAGATTCTTCTTTATTAGAATGAGAATGAAGATCTGCAGAGTTTTTATGAAAATATTGTGTCGTATATGTATTGTTTTCTGAAACAGCCCCATGAAAAGATGGTCTATAGAATTTCTCAGATCCTACCGGAAACTGAAAATCCTTTTTCCTTTTTCTGAACTTTACCATCGACAAACGATTTGTCGCTAGTTTTTTCATGTTCAGCATTTTCATTAAAGATTACCAGGGCATCCGGTAAACTAACTCCATCTATAACACCTTGTACAAACTCTGCTTTTTTGTTTACAGAAATCATTGTACCCAAATAGAAAGGAACAGGATCAGATACGTTATCAAATTTGATATTTTGAAAATCTGACTGTTTTTTTCCTTCTATAAATTGATCTCCCTGACCGTTAAAAAATGTTTTACCATTTTTAGTATCACTAAAATCAACTACACCGTTGTTATTCCAGTTTTTAAATATATAAACCTCACCATCATTGATAAAGTTTCCTGAATTATCATTTTGATAATCTTCGTAGACAGACAAAATAGTCTTATCCTGTACCAGAACTTCTCCTTTGTTATAAAACTGGGCATTTCCTTTGTAAGAAGTGAGTAATCCTGTTAAAAGGCAAAAACCGTAAACTGAACCGTTTTTAATAAATCGATCTGTCTCCTTTTGCTTATTTAATTTATATAAAGTATTGTCTTTCATATCTATATAATTTTTGGTAAAAATCATTTGTTAATTTATGATGCAAAATTACTTCGACTATAAAACTTAAATAACCTGTCAAGGTCATTAGTGTATTACAATAGGATTAAATAACATGCTATCATCACATAATCAACCACATATAAACATTTAACAAGTCAGCTAAAATCTTTATATCCTATTATTATAATGTAAAATCCTTGTGTGAAAATTTGTGTTTTTATCTATAAAAGTTTATAGAATTGCAGGTTAAATCGATTGTATGTTATAGTTTAAATAGTAAATTAAAAACTCATATATACTGTTCGTTTTTTTAGAATTACTTTTATTTATTAAAAGCTTATTAAGTTAATGATGGCAAAAATAATTGGGATTTTGTGTGTTTTTAAAAAATGTAAAACACTTAAAAAAAATGAGGAAGCTTAAACCTCCTCATCCTAAAAAAAACAGTTAAGAAAATATTATTTTACTCCTCTAGAAGTAATGAAAAATAATACACAAATATCCAGATAATAAGGCAGTATAATACCCATTTTAAGGTTAATAAGCTATAAATTAAGCTATTTTAATATGTCTTACTTATGACTGTGTTAATAGAAAATTTTATTTTATTCTCTTGATGTAATTAAATAGAAAATAGCAACCATTTTTACCGATCACCCAATTATTCCTTTTATAAATAGCTACTAGTTTTTCTTATTACAGCAAATACTCAAAAATTCCATTTCTTATAAATTCAACTATTAACTTCATATAATAAATAATCTGTCATAACCCGAATAATCTACAAAGAAGCTTTAACAACAAAAAAGCGATAACTTTCGCTACCGCTTTTTTTAAATTTTCAATTATGATAAATAGACATTGTAATCCAATATATAGATTACCTTTATTAAATTTAATTATCTTAATCTTTTCAAAGAGAAAAACTAACTGGACCAGTACCTGTACCTCCTGCACTATAAGCCATAATCGTCATTTGCAAACCTGCTGTTGATACGGCCAAAGAATAAGAATGCGTTGAATCCATATCAATCGAAGCAATAAGTGTATACGTCTGAAGCGCATTTGCTGTCGCATAATTATCATTTACCTTAGCCACCCAATTACCTGTTGTATTATCAACAATACCAATTTCTGGTCGTCGTCCACCGCTTGTAGCTGATATTTGAACATTAATTGTAATTAGATGAATTCCTGAATTAACTACATTAAAATTATTGCCGCTACTTGAGCTTGTAAATCTATTTTTATTATCAATAATTACATTTGTAACATTTCCAACTGGCACTATTCCACCCGCATTTGTAGTATAATTTGCCATCATTTGTGCTGTAATTTCCTGCGCTACTACAAGTTTACCATCAACAACAATAACAGTACCAGTATCAGTAGGGACGATACCAGCATCTGGAGCATCTTTCCAAGTTGCAGACCCTGAACCATTTGAAGTCAAAATCTGACCCGTTGTACCACCTTTTATATCTAAAGCTGTTGCTGCTGTTAATAATTTACCACCTCCTGTTACAGTCAAAGCACTGTTTGCAGAGGTAAGTGCGTATAATGATCCAGTATCAAATGCTCCTTTTACTCCTTGAGGTCCAGTTGCTCCGGCTGCTCCGGCAACCCCTTGAGGGCCTTGTGCTCCCACTGGTCCGGTAGCTCCGGCTGGTCCTGTAGCACCAGCTGGTCCGGCAACTCCTTGCGCTCCTGTAAGTCCTGTTACTCCAGTATCTCCTTTAGGTCCCGTTGCCCCAGCAACCCCTTGAGGTCCTTGTGCTCCAGTTGCTCCGGTAGCTCCAGTTGCTCCCGCTATTGCTGATGCTGCTTTCCAAACTACATTACCATTTCCATCTGCCGCAACAGCTACATAACCTGCTGCAGGCACAGAACCATCAGTACCTTTAGTAATAGACAAATTATTTACACCTGTTTTTCTAGTTGCTTCATCTATAGTTAAATCATTAGTAGATTTGGAGTTATTCCAAATACTAAAAGAACCATTGGTTTTATAAAGTCCAAAATAATTTGTATTTGTTGTTGTTCTATCAGATATCTGTAATTCATTCTTAACATAAGCATTACTAATATTAAGAATATTTTTACTGCTCATATCTAAATTTTGCGTAGCAGTATGATTACCAAGATTATCCCCTACAGCATCTTTCCAAGTTGCAGATCCCGCACCGTTTGAGCTTAAAACCTGTCCTGTTGTACCACCCTTAATATCTAAAGCTGTTGCTGCAGTTAATAATTTACCACCTCCTGTTACAGTTAAAGCACTGTTTGCAGAGGTAAGTGCATATAATGATCCTGTATCAAATGTTCCTGCTGCTCCGGCAACCCCTTGAGGCCCTTGCGCTCCCGTGGCTCCAGTAGCACCGGCTGGTCCTGTAGCACCAGCTGGTCCGGCAACCCCTTGAGGTCCTTGTGCTCCAGTTGCTCCCGTTGCTCCAGCTATTGCTGAAGCTGCTCTCCAAACGACATTACCATTTGTATCTGCCGCAACGGCTACATAACCTGCTGCCGGTGCAGAATCATCGGTACCTCTATAAATAGATAAATTATGTACAGTTGTTTTTCTAGTTACTTCATCTATACTAAAATCATTACTTTTTCTTAAGCTATTCCAAATACCAAAAAGACCATCGTTTTTATAAAGTCCGAAATAATTTGTATTTCCCGCTGTTCTGTCTAATATTTGCAGTTCACTTTTAATAAAACCAGTAAAAATATTATTGATATTTTTACCATTCATATCTAGATTTTGTGTAGCAAAATGATTACCAAGATTATCCCCTAAGCTTGCACTTGTTACAGATTTTAAAACTCCATTAGCATCTGTTACCACTATATTGTCTGTAACTGCACCTGTTTGCAAACCTTTTAATGCTAAGGTAAAAGCAGATGTTGTGGTTAAAACTGAAGGTTTTGTTAAATCCCCTCCTAACTGAACGTTACCGCCCATTACCGTCAATCCATTATTTGCTGTATTAAGAGCATTAGGATTAATTGTGACTTTTTTACCCTTTACTGTGACTACTGTTTCTGTTTGCGCTATTAGAAATCCTCCCTGGATTAAAAGCAGCATACATATTATTTTTTCATTTTTCTGAAATATTTTTTTATGATTCATTAATTGCATTAAACTAAAGAAGAAATCAATCTTAATGCATTGACAAAATAGTTTTGTCCTGTTACAACTTCCCTTTGTCATAAAACTAGGCATGTCCTTTGTAAGAAGCCAGCAAACCAGTCAAAAGGCAAAAGCTACAAATTGAACCGCCTTTAATAAAACGATCTGTATCCTTATTATTTACTTTATATAAAGTATTATTTTTTCATGTTTATATAATTTTTGGTATAAATCACATTATTATTTTATGATGCAAAATTACTTCGGAATCAAAACATGGATAACCTATCAAAGTCTTTCCTGTATTAAAACAGGATTAAATATAATTATTATTTCATTAACAATCAATCACTTACATGTGATTTAACTCTTTTAATTTTACAGTACTAAATTCTTATGTAATAATTTAAACTTAGCCTTAAGAGCTTTTTAGAATTGTATATTAAGTCATTTATATATGCCTTGTTATTGACTGTGTTAATAGAAAATTTTATTTTATTCTCTTGACGCAATTAGATAGAAAATAGCAACCATTTTTACCGATCACCAATTATTCCTTTTATAAATAGCTGCTAGTTTTTTCTTATTACAGGAAATACTTAAAAATTCCATTTCTTATAAATTCAACTATTAACTTCATATAATAAATAGTCTATCATAACCAAAATAATCTATAAAAGCTTTAGCAAAAAAACGGCAACTTTCGCTACCGCTTTTTTTAATTTTCAATTATGATAAATGGACATTGTAATCCAATATATAGATTTACCTTTATTAAATTTAATTATTTTAATCTTTTCAAAGAGAAAAACTAACTGGACCAGTACCTGTACCTCCTGTACTATAAGCCATAATAGTCACTGCCGAATTTGATGCTGCGCAACCAAAAGAATAAGAATGCGTTGAATCCATATCAATCGAAGTAATAAGTGTATATGTCTGAAGCGCATTTGGTGTCGCATAATAATCATTTACCCTAGCTACCCATTTACCTGTCGTATTATCAACAATACCAATTACATGTGCTCCAGCACCTACAGCTGATATTTGAACATTAATTGTAATTAGATAAATTCCTGAATTAAGTACATTAAAACTATTGCCGCTACTTGAGCTTGTAAATCTTTTTTATTATCAATAACTACATTTGTAATATTTCCAATTTGCACTAATCCCCCATTTGTAGTATAATTTGCCGTCATTTGTGCTGTAATTTCCTGCGCTACTACAAGTTTACCATCAATCGCAATAACAGTACCAGTATCAGTAGGGACGATACCAGCATCCGGAGCATCTTTCCAAGTTGCAGATCCTGAACCATTTGAAGTCAAAAGCTGACCTGCTGTACCACCTTTTATATCTAAAGCAGTTGCTGCTGTTAATAATTTACCTCCTCCTGTTACAGTCAAAGCACTGTTTGCAGAGGTAAGTGCGTATAATGATCCTGTATCAAATGTTCCTGTTGCTCCTTGAGGTCCAGTTGCTCCCACTGCTCCGGCAACCCCTTGAGGGCCTTGTGCTCCCACTGCTCCGGTAGCTCCGACTGGTCCTGTAGCACCAGCTGGTCCGGCAACTCCTTGCGCTCCTGTAAGTCCTGTTACTCCAGTATCTCCTTTAGGTCCCGTTGCCCCAGCAACCCCTTGAGGTCCTTGTGCTCCAGTTGCTCCGGTAGCTCCAGTTGCTCCCGCTATTACTGATGCTGCTTTCCAAACTACATTACCATTTCCATCTGCCGCAACAGCTACATAACCTGCTGCAGGCACAGAACCATCAGTACCTTTAGTAATAGATAAATTATTTACACCTGTTTTTCTGGTTGCTTCATCTATAGTTAAATCATTAGTAGATTTTGAGTTATTCCAAATACCCAAAATACCATTGTTTTTATAAAGTCCAAAATAATTTGTATTAGAAGTTGTTCTATCAGCTATCTGTAAATCATTCTTAACATAAGCATTATTAATATTAAGAATATTTTTACTGCTCATATTTAAATCCTGTGTAGCAGTATGATTACCAAGATTATCCCCTACAGCATCTTTCCAGGTTGCAGATCCCGTACCGTTTGAGCTTAAAACCTGTCCTGCTGTACCACCTTTAATATCTAAAGCTGTTGCTGCAGTTAATAATTTACCTCCTCCTGTTACTGTTAAAGCACTATTTGCAGAGGTAAGTGCATATAATGATCCCGTATCAAATGTACCTGTTGCTCCGGCAACCCCTTGAGGTCCTTGTGCTCCCGTTGCTCCGGTAGCTCCTGCTGGTCCTGTAGCACCAGCTGGTCCGGCAACCCCTTGAGGTCCTTGTGCTCCAGTTGCTCCCGTTGCTCCAGCTATTGCTGAAGCGGCTCTCCAAACTACATTACCATTTGTATCTGCCGCAACGGCCACATAACCTGCTGCCGGTGCAGAATCATCAGTACCTCTATAAATAGCTAAATTATGTACACTTGTTTTTCTAGTTACTTCATCTATACTAAAATCATTACTTTTTCTTAAGCTATTCCAAATACCAAAAAGACCATCGTTTTTATAAAGTCCGAAATAATTTGTATTTCCCGCTGTTCTGTCTAATATTTGCAGTTCACTTTTAATAAAACCAGTAAAAATATTATTGATATTTTTACCATTCATATCTAGATTTTGTGTAGCAAAATGATTACCAAGGTTATCCCCTAAGCTTGCCTTTGTTACAGATTTTAAAACTCCATTAGCATCTGTTACCACTATATTGTCTGTAGCGGCACCAGTTTGCAAACCTTTTAATGCTAAGGTAAAAGCAGATGTTGTGGTTAAAACGGAAGGTTTTGTTAAATCCCCTCCTAACTGAACGTTACCGCCCGTTACCGTCAATCCGTTATTTGCTGTATTAAGAGCATTAGGATTAATTGTCACTTTTTTACCATTTACGGTGACTACTGTTTCTGTTTGTGCCATTAGAAATCCTCCCTGGATTAAAAGCAGCATACATATTATTTTTTTCATTTTTCTGAAATATTTTTTTATGATTCATTAATCGCATTAAACTAAAGAAGAAATTAATCTTCATAAACTTCCTAGGTTAAATCGTTCTAAAACATAGTGCAAAGTTATCTGTACCTTACAAAATTAATTGCAATTAAACATTTAAAAAACAACAACTTAAGATAAAATTTTCTTTGTTTTTAGATAAGACTTTATGAAGTTAAAAGGTTACACATTCTTTATAGAAAGAATGTGCTTCCTACTTAAATTCTAATGCTATTATTTTAAATAATCAATCATAATATTATCCCCAGCCATTAAAGCATAAGAACCGTTATTTGCATTGTTGTACGTTAATACATTACCACTAACTGTTATCGCGTCTTTATCAATACGAACACCGTTAATGTATAACTTAACTTTAGACAACGATGAAGGTGTTGCAGCTAATGTAAAACTAGTCTGACCTACTGCAGCAGTAAATTCATCGATAGCTTGTTGAGGAACGTTTGCATTTACAACATATGGGCTAGCAACTGTACCTGCCCCTGTTATAGTAACATTTGTTCCTTGTGTTGTTACACCACCAACTCCAGCTGCTCCAGTGTCTCCTTTAAGACCTTGAATACCTTGTGCTCCAGTTAATCCGATTGGCCCTTGAGCTCCTGTTGCACCAGTATCACCTTTTGGACCTGTTGCTCCAGTTAATCCGATTGGACCTTGTACTCCGGCATCTCCTTTGGCTCCAGTTGCTCCGGTTAATCCGATTGGACCTGTTGCTCCAGTTTCTCCTTTAAGACCTGCTAATTGTTCAGGTGTAAAATCTGTGTATTTGAAATCTTTTCCATCAATACCATTTGTTCCTGCAGTTCCAGCAACTCCGGTTTCTCCTTTAAGACCTGCTAATTGTTCAGGCGTGAAATCTGTGTATTTGAAATCTTTTCCATCAACACCGTTTGTTCCTGCAGTTCCAGCAACTCCGGTTTCTCCTTTAAGACCTGCTAATTGTTCAGGTGTAAAATCTGTGTATTTAAAATCTTTTCCATCAATACCATTTGTTCCTGCAGTTCCAGCAACTCCGGTTTCTCCTTTAAGACCTGCTAATTGTTCAGGCGTGAAATCTGTGTATTTGAAATCTTTTCCATCAACACCATTGGTTCCTGCAGTTCCAGCAACTCCAGTTTCTCCTTTAAGACCTGCTAATTGCTCAGAGGTGAAATCTGTGTATTTGAAATCTTTTCCATCTGCACCTGCAACCCCGTCAGCTCCTTTTAATCCGTCTAAATATTCTGTGATTGATTTTCCGTCGTTTCCAGGAAGTTCTTGCCAGATCTCAAATGCTGATTTTCCATCTGCACCCGCAACTCCGTCAGTTCCCTTTAATCCGTCTAAATATTCTGTGATTGATTTTCCATCATTTCCAGGAAGCTCTTGCCAGATCTCAAATGCTGATTTTCCATCAACTCCGTTTGTTCCTGCAACTCCGTCTGCTCCTTTTAATCCGTCTAAATATTCTGTGATTGATTTTCCGTCATTTCCAGGAAGTTCTTGCCAGATTTCGAATGCTGATTTTCCATCTGCACCTGCAACTCCGTCTGCTCCTTTTATTCCGTCTAAATATTCAGTGATAGTTTTTCCATCATTTCCAGGAAGTTCTTGCCAGATCTCAAATGCTGATTTTCCATCAACCCCGTTAGTTCCTGCAACTCCGTCAGCTCCTTTTAATCCGTCTAAATATTCTGTGATTGTTTTTCCATCATTTCCAGGAAGCTCTTGCCAGATTTCGAATGCTGATTTTCCATCAACCCCGTTTGTTCCGGCAACTCCGTCAGCTCCTTTTAATCCGTCTAAATATTCTGTGATAGTTTTTCCATCATTTCCAGGAAGTTCTTGCCAGATCTCAAATGCTGATTTTCCGTCTGCTCCGTTTGTTCCTGCAACTCCGTCTGCTCCTTTTAATCCGTCTAAATATTCTGTGATTGATTTTCCATCATTTCCAGGAAGTTCTTGCCAAATCTCGAATGCTGATTTTCCATCAACCCCGTTAGTTCCTGCAACTCCGTCTGCTCCTTTTAATCCGTCTAAATATTCTGTGATAGTTTTTCCATCATTTCCAGGAAGTTCTTGCCAGATTTCGAATGCTGATTTTCCATCAACCCCGTTAGTTCCCGCAACTCCGTCTGCTCCTTTTAATCCGTCTAAATATTCTGTAATTGATTTTCCGTCATTTCCAGGAAGTTCTTGCCAGATCTCAAATGCTGATTTTCCATCTGCACCTGCAACTCCGTCTGCTCCTTTTAATCCGTCTAAATATTCTGTGATTGATTTTCCGTCATTTCCAGGAAGTTCTTGCCAGATCTCAAATGCTGATTTTCCATCTGCACCTGCAACTCCGTCTGCTCCTTTTAATCCGTCTAAATATTCTGTGATAGTTTTTCCATCATTTCCAGGAAGCTCTTGCCAAATCTCGAATGCTGATTTTCCATCAACCCCGTTTGTTCCGGCAACTCCGTCTGCTCCTTTTAATCCGGCTAAATATTCTGTGATTGATTTTCCGTCATTTCCAGGAAGTTCTTGCCAGATCTCAAATGCTGATTTTCCATCAACCCCGTTTGTTCCGGCAACTCCGTCAGCTCCTTTTGCTCCGGTGATCGGTGTCCAGGTTCCGTCTGCGTTTTGAACGTAAACTGTACTTGTAGAATTATCTGTATAAATATTTACATTCTCTCCAGGGTAACCTGCTTCTCCTTTATTTCCAGGAACGCCGTTTCCGCCGGCAACGCCAACTTCCCCGTCTTTTCCATCCTTACCATCTTTTCCATTAATCGGTGTCCATTTACCATCTGCATCCTGAACGTAAACAACTCCTGTTGAATTATCAACATACATCGTAACGCCTTCTCCAGGGTAACCTGCTTCTCCCTTGTTTCCAGGAACTCCAGTTCCGCCAGCAACGCCAACTTCTCCTTTATCTCCTTTGTCTCCTTTGGCTCCAGTGATCGGTGTCCAGGTTCCGTCTGCGTTTTGAACGTAAACTGTACTTGTTTCTTTATCTGTATAAATATTTACATTCTCTCCGGGGTAACCTGCCTCTCCTTTGGCTCCGGGAACTCCGTTTCCGCCAGCAACGCCAACTTCTCCTTTATCTCCCTTATCTCCTTTGGCTCCGGTGATCGGTGTCCAGGTTCCGTCTGCATTTTGAACGTAAACTGTACTTGTTTCTTTATCTGTATAAATATTTACATTCTCTCCAGGGTAACCCGCTTCTCCTTTGGCTCCGGGAACTCCGTTTCCGCCAGCAACGCCAACTTCTCCGTCTTTTCCGTCCTTACCATTAATCGGTGTCCATTTACCATCTGCATCCTGAACGTAAACAACTCCTGTTGAATTATCAACATACATCGTAACGCCTTCTCCAGGGTAACCTGCTTCTCCTTTGTTTCCAGGAACTCCAGTTCCGCCAGCAACGCCAACTTCTCCTTTATCTCCCTTATCTCCTTTGGCTCCGGTAATAGGTGTCCAGATTCCATCTGCGTTTTGAACGTAAACTGTATTGGTATCTTTATCTGTATAAATATTTACATTCTCTCCAGGGTAGCCAGCTTCTCCTTTGGCTCCAGGAACTCCGTTTCCGCCAGCAACGCCAACTTCTCCTTTATCTCCCTTATCTCCTTTGGCTCCGGTGATAGGTGTCCACGTTCCATCTGCGTTTTGAACGTAAACTGTACTTGTTTCTTTATCTGTATAAATATTTACATTCTCTCCAGGGTAGCCTGCTTCTCCTTTAGCTCCAGGAACGCCGTTTCCGCCAGCAACGCCAACTTCCCCGTCTTTTCCGTCCTTACCATTAATCGGTGTCCATTTACCATCTGCATCCTGAACGTAAACAACTCCTGTTGTGTTGTCAACATACATCGTAACGCCTTCTCCAGGGTATCCTGCTTCTCCTTTGTTTCCAGGAACTCCAGTTCCACCAGCAACGCCAACTTCTCCTTTATCTCCCTTATCTCCTTTGGCTCCAGTGATCGGTGTCCAGGTTCCGTCTGCATTTTGAACGTAAACTGTACTTGTAGAATTATCTGTATAAATATTTACATTCTCTCCAGGGTAGCCATCTGTTCCTTTGGCTCCGGGAACTCCGTTTCCGCCGGCAACGCCAACTTCTCCGTCTTTTCCGTCTTTACCATTAATTGGTGTCCATTTTCCATCTGCATCCTGAACGTAAACAACTCCTGTTGTGTTGTCAACATACATTGTAAAGCCTTCTCCAGGGTAACCTGCTTCCCCTTTGTTTCCAGGAACTCCGGTTCCGCCTGCAACACCAACTTCTCCTTTATCTCCCTTATCTCCTTTTGCTCCGGTGATAGGCGTCCAGGTTCCGTCTGCGTTTTGAACGTAAACTGTACTTGTTTCTTTATCTGTATAAATATTTACATTCTCTCCAGGGTAACCTGCCTCTCCTTTGGCTCCGGGAACGCCGTTTCCACCGGCAACGCCAACTTCCCCGTCTTTTCCGTCCTTACCATTAATCGGTGTCCATTTACCATCTGCATCCTGAACGTAAACAACTCCTGTTGTGTTGTCAACATACATCGTAACACCTTCTCCAGGGTATCCTGCTTCTCCTTTGTTTCCAGGAACTCCAGTTCCGCCAGCAACGCCAACTTCTCCTTTATCTCCCTTATCTCCTTTGGCTCCAGTGATCGGTGTCCAGGTTCCGTCTGCGTTTTGAACGTAAACTGTACTTGTAGAATTATCTGTATAAATATTTACATTCTCTCCAGGGTAACCTGCCTCTCCTTTGGCTCCGGGAACTCCGTTTCCGCCGGCAACGCCAACTTCCCCGTCTTTTCCGTCCTTACCATCTTTTCCATTAATCGGTGTCCATTTACCATCTGCATCCTGAACGTAAACAATTCCTGTTGAATTGTCAACATACATTGTAACGCCTTCTCCAGGGTATCCTGCTTCTCCTTTGTTTCCAGGAGCTCCAGTTCCGCCGGCAACGCCAACTTCTCCTTTATCTCCCTTATCTCCTTTGGCTCCGGTGATAGGTGTCCAGGTTCCGTCTGCATTTTGAACGTAAACTGTTTTTGTAGAATTATCTATATAAAATTTTACACTTTCTCCAGGATAACCATCCTGACCTTTAGCACCTGGTACACCATTGCCACTTTCAATCTCAGATGATGATTTAACATCTCCAGCAGATAGCATTCTATTCCATTTATTATCAAACCAATAATAGTAACCAGGAGTGATATTAGAATTGTTAGTAGTATTAAAAACCAGTAAGCTATTAACATTACCATTAATAATAGTTGTTTGGTCTGTAATACTTTGTAAAGCTACCTGAGGTATTAATACACCTTTATTATTAGAAAAAACTTCTAATTGTGCGGAAGATTTTGGAGTTAATGTTCCAATACCTACCTGTGAATAGCCTGTATAGCATCCCAAAACAACAAACAAAGGGAGTAATCTATTTTTCATAACATTTAATTATTCTGTAATTAATTTTCTTAAGTGTTTATTATTCAAACATCTAAAAGTTTGACGATGCAAAGGTCTTTCTAAATATTAAAGACTTTTATCGGCATACGTCTTTAAAATTATAAATTAGGGTATTTCAAATATTAGAGGCTAAAAAAACCATCAATAACACTTGTAAATCAACAACATACACAACACAAATCTCATATTGGCTAAAAAAAGGATACTTATTATTCAATTTCATCTTTACTATTTGTGTAATTTAAAATGTCTAATAAGCTATATGGATTTTTTTGATCTACAAAAAGCGACAATTTTTCAAAGATGAATTATCACTGGATGACTTAAGCTTGCTAAAGGGGTCTGGTAAAGAATCAAAAATGCAGATTTTCTTCAATGAAAATTGTAATAGATAATCAAATAATAATCTGAGCAATATAGATGCTTCACAAAAATCTAGTAAAAAGACAGCTCCTGTATTTATCGAATTGTCGTTAATAATCTTTTGGATAAAATCTAACGGCTAATATAATTTCGAATACAGAAAATAATATTGTGGTGAAAAATGTGGTTAGGTACTAGAAAAATGCATGACAATTGTTTTAATGTTGTTATTATATAACAAGTGACTAAAATTATATAACCAATAAATCCAATTCAGCATTTACATTTGAGCCGTTGTTGAGATAGATTGAATAGAAATCAAATCAGAACTTTTATTCAACTTAATCAAACATAGGAACACTCAAAACTTTTATGAATCCTTTTAAAATTCAATACAAATGGTTTACTTAGATACTGACTTAATGCGATTTTTAGATGCACAAAACAAACTTTATCTTACTGCACTTTCAGAAATCAAAAAAGGCAAAAAACAAACTCATTGGATGTGGTTTATCTTTCCACAAATAAAAGGACTTGGCACTAGCAGCGTTGCAAACTATTATGCTATAAATGATCTTAAGGAAGCTGGCGAATTTTTGCAGCATCCCGTATTAGCAAAACATCTTATAGAAATTTCAAAACTTTTACTGACTTTTAAAAGAAAATCTATTGAGTCTATTTTGGGAGATTTGGATGCTCGTAAACTACGTTCTTCAATGACGCTTTTCTCTCAGGTAGAAAATGCCGATCCGGTTTTTAGAGATGTTTTAAATACATTTTTTTCTGGTCAGTTAGATTCACAAACTTTGTCATTAATTAATTCTTCTAGTGTGAAGTTGGCTGTGGCTTAATTTTAAAAATATAGTGGGATATAATTAATTCCCTAATCTTACTAAACTATTGATAACAAAGTTTTCAATAGTTTTTTTTGTATCAAAATGTCTGGAAATTATTTCCAGCTTATAATATAAATTTAAAAAGACTTTCAAACTTGTTTAATTTTTATAGATCTTTGAACGTACACGAGCGGGGTTCATTCCAATAAAATAAACGGTTTTCTTAAGTGACAAGTTCCGGGTAGTGGTAGAATTATAAATCTACAATTATGAGATTACGAGAGTTAAAAAACAAATATGAAGCCAGTGTATTTAATGAGTTATCAGACGAAAACTTAGTCGGAAAAGCAGCTGGATGGGAGTACTATTCGGCTATTCGGCTAAATGGAATAATAGCAATTGGATGGCTTTCAGATGATAATATTTTACTAATTAATACAGATGGAATTTTTATTTATGATATTCTTAAAAAGAATATCATATTTAGTGATTATGAGAATTCATTTAGAAAAAATATATCTGATGATAATCTGACTTATTTTGTTCAAAGTAAGTCTGAAACTGTATTTATTTTTGGATTAAGAGGTGGTGGTGGAAATTTATTAACAAAAGATCATACATGGAACATAGAAAATTTTGATATTACTTGGAATATTAAGGTGCCTAGACTCTTAAATTGTAAGAATGGAAAAAAATATTTTTTAGAGTTGCAACAAAATAGTTATGAGGGAAATAAATATTTAGGATTTTCAAAGTCAGAAAATTATTTTCTAATTATGGGGGATGGAGGTGTTGACGTTTTTTTCCGATTACCAAATTACAATGAACCAGATGGTTCAGATATATTAACGCGACGATAACGTGGAATTCTTTCTTTGCCCGCAACAGACACAAATAAATCAAAACAAAAAGCAACTCGTAACTGGGTTGCTTTTTTATGTTGTAATATTCATATATAAACCAATGGAAATTTTATCAATACACCAAAAATCGTTAAACATTAAGTAGCCTTTATAAAACTTTCAGACACATAACAAGCTTCTAAATTCTGCTTGTCATAGATTTTTAGCACCATGTCAATATTTTCTAATCCTGATTTATAAAAAATAACTCTTCATCATAATCTGCAATTGATATCAAAGCCTTATAAATATACCTCGCCACCAAAGCCCCACCATCAATATTAATTAAATCAACATCATCTTCGGGAGTATGATATTGTGGATGTCCTCCGGTATGGAAACCTATTACAGATATTCCCGATTTGTAAAACGAAACATGATCAGACCCTCCCACTTCTCCGGCGTGTACGACAGGATTGAGGCCACTGTTTTCTCCAAGTTTTTTCATTAGTTCTACTCCGTCGGGGAAAGTTCCGGCGCCACCCATGTAGATTTGTTTTTCTGCATTTAATCTTCCCACCATATCCATGTTAAGCATTACTTTTACGGCGCTTTTTTCGACTGGTAAATGCCAAACGAAATATTTAGATCCTAATAAGCCTTCTTCTTCTCCGCTAAAGGAAATAAAAATGATACTTCGTTTTGGTTTTGTTTTGGCTTTCGATAATTCTTCTAATATACACAACAAAGCCGAAACTCCGGATGCATTGTCATCTGCTCCATTGTGAATCGCTACAACATCTTTCTTTTTACTTCCGGAAGCTTGTCCGCCCCAACCCCAATGATCGTAGTGCGCTCCAATAACGATAAATTCGTTTTTTAGATTTTCATCAGATCCTTCGATATAACCGACAACGTTTTGGGTTTTAACGCTGTCTGATTTCACCTTATTCAATCCTTCTTTTACAAAAAGACTGAAAGACTGATAATAACTATCGTTGAACTTTTTTAAGCCATATTTTTTAAAATACTTTCCAATATAGACTGCAGCATCATCATTGCCTTTTGTTCCCGGAAAACGGCCTTGCATTTTATCTGACGAAAGATATTTATCGTGTTTATAAAATATTTTGGGATTGATTCCATTTTGAGCATTAATTGCAATATTGGCAAATAATGTAAATAGTAATACGGTCTTAAATTTTGAATTTTTAAAAAGTTTCATCATAAGCGTTTATTAATTTAACACATAGAGGCATAGTATTCGTAGCTTAAAAAAGGCGTTTCACTTGCATTAACAAACATAGTTTCTTTGGGACTATGTGTGAGAAACTAGTTTCTTTTTATATTCTTTTTTTACTCATTTCAATATAAATCTATGTTTCTATGTGTTAAAACAAATTATAGCAACGAGTTATGCTATTTATCTAATTCACATCAAAACTTACGTGCTTGATATATTTTCGATTATAAGTATATAAAACATGTACTTTTTTATCTGAGGTTTGAATAATAGCGGGGTAACTAAATTCTCCTTCGGGTTGATATTCAAGATCGAAAAGTTTGTTCCAATGAATTCCGTCTTTTGAATGTTCAACATCTAATACATTTCTTCCATTAAACCAGTCTTTTCCTTGTTTTAGTGGGTTATTAACTACCAGGAAAGATTTTTTAGATAAACTTAAAGCATCAATTCCTGAATTTGAATTTACAACATTTATACTATCTGTTTGACTCCAACTTTGACCGCTATCTTCAGACCAGCTTGTAATTAGTTTATTGTGTTTACTTCTAAACAACATCTGTAGTTTTTTATCAGAATGTACCAAAAACGTTGGCTGAATAATATCGAAATTCTGTTTGTTTTCGATGTTTATTTTCTCCCACTTTCCGGTTGCTTCCGTGTAGGTTTCTACGTGACTTCTCCATTCGTTTTTTTCTACACTTTCGGTACTGCTTCCGCATAAAATAACTCCCGGGGTTGCTTCAATCGGTTTGTTTTTTATTGGTCCTAAAATACCTTCTGGTAAGTATTCGGGATTACTCCATGTCGTTCCATCATCTTTAGAGGTAATCATGGCTCCAAACCATTCTCTTGGATTTTTACCGACTTTATAAAACAAGTATAAGGTTTTACTTTTGGCTTTAAATAAAACCGGATTCCAACAAGCCAGAGTGTCTTTTTCCTTTACTAAAGGTTTAATCAAGTTTTGCGGTGCAGACCAGGTTTTGTTTTTATAGTTTGAGAAATAAATTCCAACGTCTTTTGCACCTTCGTAACTTCCGCCAAACCAAGCCGCCATAATTTCGTTTGGTTTTATTTCGACCAAAGTTGCAGCGTGACTGTTTGTAGTAATTGGTTTTTCTGTTATAAAATTATTTCTAATATTATAAGCTTGTGGGTTCTGTTTTTGAGAAGTACACGTAATACTTATCAAAACGAATAATAGTATTGAATGAAATTTTGAAATCATTGTATTGTAAAAGTTTTTAAAGTGAAATTTGAATGGCAATTTCAAATCTCACTTTTCAATTTAATGGCGGGAATTATTTTTTGCTCAGGCCTAATTTATGTCCCCAAACAGCATAGTATAAAATAATGATATAACATGGCAACAAAATCCAATATCCTTCTGTAGCTGCATGAGCTGTTGCAAAAGTATCATTGATTCCAAACGAAACCATATCGGCTTTGGTTAAATCTACAATTTTTCCATATAAAGGCGGAATAACTGCTCCTCCGGAAATTGCCATAATCAACAATGCCGAAGCTGTTTTGGTAAACTTTCCCAAACCTTTTAATGTTAATGGCCATATTGCAGGCCAAACAAGTGCATTTGCAATTCCTAGCGCTGCCACAAAAAGTATGGAAACAAAACCTGTCGTGAATACAATGCAAAAACAAAATATGATGCCTAAAATAGCACTTATTCTTAAAGCCAAAGCCTGAGTAATAAATTTCGGAATTAAAAATACACCCAAAATATAAGTACCTACCATTGCCATTAAAGTAAACGTTGTAAAAAACTTAGCATCTGCTGCAGGAAATCCTAACGAAATACCATAAGCAATAATAGTATCTCCAGCAATAACCTCAACACCAACATACATGAACAAAGTTAATACTCCCAGCCATAAATGCGGAAACTGAAAAATATTTGTTTTTGTTGTTTCTCCTTCTTTTGGTTCTTCAATTGGTGCGGCTTCAACATCCGGTAATGGTGCTTTTCTTATTAAGATTCCTAAAATAAATAAAACAATAGCCATAACCAAATATGGAGTTACAACGCTATCTGCCATTGTATTTAATAACTGTGCTTTTTCTTTAGCACTTACAACACTTAATTTTTGCTGAATTTCATCTATTCCTGATAATAAAATGGCTCCAAAAATAAGCGATCCTAAAGCTCCTGCTATTTTATTCGAAATTCCCATAATAGCAATTCGTTTCGCAGCGCTGTCAATTGGGCCAAGAATTGTAATATAAGGATTTGATGCCGTTTGCAGTAAGGTCATTCCTGTTCCCTGAATAAAAATACCCGTTAAAAACATCCAATAGGTTCTGGCTTCTGCCGCCGGAATAAAAACCAAAGCGCCAACTGCCATAACAAATAGCCCTAAAGACATTCCTTTTTTATATCCGATTTTACTCAAAATATAAGAGGCAGGCAAAGCCATCACGACAAATGATATATAAGAAGCCGATGCCACTAAAAGTGATTGCGCGGATGTCAATTCGTTTATTGTTTTCATAAACGGGATTAATGCGCCATTAATCCAGGTTACAAATCCAAAAATGAAAAATAGTCCGGCAATAATTAGTATTGGTATTAATGTGGTTTGGTTAGATGAGGATGGTTTATTGGTATTAGCCATAATTTTATTTTTTGCTGATTATCTTCTTTCTTCATTTTTAATTGACTCACATTAAAATTGAGATAACCTTTTTTATTATTCTGTTTTCATTGTTTTTTTGCTATTTTAGAAATAGTCGTATAAAACAAAAGGAGAGTTACCTCTCCTTTTATCCTTAAAGTAACGAATCTCTTTATCTTTACTTTATTTATTTATTTATTTGATGTCCCACCAAAGTCTTGTACCTCCTGAGTCCGGGCCTCCAAGTTTTGTGATAGCATCTGTAACGGCATCTCTGTTTGAAGAATATTCGTTTGTAACAAAGATTACACGTTTCATTAAACTTTTTCCAACACCTGCTTCAACATTATCTGTGTTAATGGGTGGGTAGATTACTTTTGCATCACTTCTACGTAAGTCAGCCCATGCTTCCCAAGATTCAGGGAATATTGCTAAATATTTTTGAACCGCAATTTGTGTACGTTGGTTTGCTTCAGAAGCGTCCCATGCTACAGGAAGTGTAACTGGAACTGTCTCTAATCCTATACCTGGATAAAGTGTTGCTGCATTTGGTACAGATGGAGCAGAAGTTCCTGCAATATAATCTGCAATTGCATCTTCATCAGTAATTCCCCATTGTCTCAATGATAGCGCAATACCTCGCTCGTACAAAAATTGTGCAGTACCGCTCATATTCCATCCATTCAATGCACCTTCAGCTCTGCTTAAATAATTTTCAGAAGCCATGAAGATTTCAATATTTTTAGATTCACTAAGGCTAACACCAGGATTTACTCCATTTCCTAGTACAGCATCGTTAAATGCAGAGAATTTAGTAGTTCCAAATTGACCTTCTAAACCACCAACAGGTCGTCCTCTGTAAACTTTAGAGGTAGCTAAAGGATCAATAGGTGCAAACCATTTAGTAAGCCTAGGATCATCGTATCCTACAAGTAAACTTTCCATAGAAGCTGTCATGTAGTAACCCCATGCATTTACAATCATATTCAGGTTGTTTGGTGTAATATTACTAACTTTAAATGTAGCACTTTGCTCATTAGTTTCTATAACACCTGCTGCTACTGCAGCCTCTGCCTGACTTTTTGCCTTTGCCGGTTGTATATCTGAAATTCTTAATGCTAAACGTAATCTCATACTGTTTCCAAATCTTTTCCAGCTTGCTATATCTCCTGAATATACTCTGTCATTAGGCTGTAATGTAGGTACTGTTGTTATAGAAGTAGCATTAAGTGTAGCATCTGCTTCGTCTAACAATTTAAAAAAGTCTTCGTAGATAGATTCTACACTGTCATAAGGTACTTTTTCTTGTTTATTTCCTGCTTGTGTATAAGGAATTGGACCATAACAATCTACCATTTGATTGTACATGAATACTTTCCATATTTTTAATACAGCAAGAGCTTCTTCATTTCCTTGAGATGCTTTAATAGCATTATTCAAAGCTGGTGCAGCAACTGTGTAAAATCTTAACCATCCACGTCCTTCATAACCATTTACGAAAGCATTTCTTTCTGTACCATATCCACAACTAAGATATTGTGTAAACGTTGATGGTAAAATACCTGTTGCAATACCCCAGGTTCCCTGATCATCAACTCCTGGAGATGAATAAGAACCGTTGTGTATCCCTGCATATAATGCTGATGCAAACGCAGGACCTGCAAGAGTTTGATCTAACTGATCTTCTGTTAAGGTATTTTTGTTCGTATTTATTTCATCAAAATCCTTAGTACAGCTTGAAAAAACAGCGAGCATCGACACGACAACTCCTATTGTTTTAATTTTATAATTTTTCATATTATCTCTCTTTTTTAAATTAAAATTAAAATCCAAACCTTACATTAACACCGTACTCTCTTGTTGAAGGAATGTTAAAAGATTCAATACCTTGTAAATTTCCTGTACCTGCTCCAGCTTCTGGGTCAAAGTATTTTGCTTCATTTAAGAAGAAAAATAAGTTTCTTCCAACTACTGAGAAGTCAATACTTGCGAAACCAGTGTTTTGTAACATACGTTTTGGAAGAGAATATCCAAAAACAAGTTCTCTTAATCTAATGTTTGTAGCATCATAAATAAAAGGTTCTGCTACCGGAGTTCTTTGTCCGATTGCTGTCCAATATTGTTCTGCTGTAATACTTGTTGTATTTGGAGCATAAGTAGTTACACCACCAGTAGTTGTTCCTACAACACCATCAACAACAATTCCGCCTTCTCTTCCTGCCAAAGTAATATCACTTACACCTAAACCAGCTTGTCTTGCTTGTGTATAAGAGATCACTTCTCCACCAATTCTGAAATCAACAAGGAAACTTAGTGAAAAATCTTTGTATTTGAAATTATTTTTTAATCCTGCAGTCCAGTCCGGGTTAAAGTTACCGGCACGAACACTAAAATCATCAGTTGCTAAAGGTATACCTGCAGCATTTACAATCATTTGACCATCTGGAGTTCTTTGGAATCCTTTGATGTATAAATCACCGTATTCTCCACCTTTAATTACTTTACTTCTAACCAATCTTCCTTCACCAATAACCAATTCCTCTCTGTTATCGTAGATAGAAGTAATTTTAGATTTATAAGAAGCATAATTCGCCATAACATCCCAAGAGAAATTCTCTGTTTGAATAGGAGTTGCTGTAAGCGTAAGCTCAATACCTTTATTTTCAATATCTCCTCCGTTTAATACCTTTCTTGATATTGAAGACGATTCTGGTGTATTGATGTAGAAAATCTGATCTGAAGTTTTTGTTTGGAAATAGGTAAAATCCAATCCTAAACGATTTTTAAAGAATCTAACATCTGCACCAAACTCAGAAGAACTTGACATCTCTGGTTTTAAATTAGGATTTGCAGCTGTAGTCTGAGAATACAACATACCACCATTACCACCAATGTAAGATAATTGTGAACTTGTTTGGTAAGGGTCTGTATCATTACCTACTTTTGCGTAAGAAGCTCTAACTTTTGCAAAACTGATTACTTCAGGTAAAGTAGCCATATCAGAGATTACTGCTGAAAGACCTGCTGATGGATAGAAGAAAGATCTGTTTTGAGAAGGTAAAGCAGAAGACCAATCATTTCTTGCTGTGATATCTAAGAACAAATAGTTTCTGAAACCAATTTGAGAAAATCCATAAACAGAGTTTACTTGTTTTTCTGACATTGTTGCTGTAGAAGTAACTGTTGCAACATTAATTAATGAAAAATAGTTTCTTTTACTTAAAACACCACCAGATGTTAATGCAGAACTAGATTGTTTCAACATGTTGGCACCAGCATTTAGAACCAATTGTGAAATCTCCAAATTTCTCTTTATAAGAAAGTAATGCATCAGTATTAAATTCACTTACTGTTTCATAGTTCTCACTATATGAACCCAAGTTGCTATTAAATGCTCTTGTAGCATATCTATTTCTAATCGTTTTGTTAGTCATTTGATCTAAACCTGTTCTTACCTGTAAACTTAAAGTATTTGTAATATCGTACTTAAGAGATGCAAGACCAATGAATCTGTTTCTTCTGTCATCGCGTGAATCGTCACGTAATGCAGACCAATATGGGTTACCTCCAGGAGAACCTGCCTGATCTATAAAATAATTTTGTTGTATTTGTGATGCAGCGTCTATATATTCAAAATCCTTGTATTCGTTAAATTTAATACTACGAGGCAATAAATAAGCTGAAGTACCAATAGACTCCTCACCAGTTCTTAATAAATTATCAATGTTTTGAACGATGTAGTTTGTTTTTACATCCAAAGAAAATTTATCAGATAATTTACTAGTCAATCTTAAGTTAAGGTTATGTCTGTCTAAAGCATTACCCTGAACGATACCTTCTGCACGCGTATTTGTATAAGAGAAATACCCTTGTGCTTTTTCATTTCCGGTAGTGATAGATAATGTATTGGCTAAATTGTAACCTGTTTTATAAAAATCAATAACGTTATTTGGCTGTGGGCTGTAATCTGTAGTTGCGGGTCCTGCATAATTAGGATTACGTTGCAACTGCCATGCCGAAACCTGTCTTCCGTCTAATTTTCCTCCCCAGCTTGATACAGAAATAGGATTATAAACTCCTCCATCTCCCTGACCGTACTCGTTTTGGAAATTTGTCAAATTGTAAGCTGTAGAAGCCATAAAGTTAGATGACAATGAAACTGAAGTTTTACCAGCTTTACCAGACTTAGTAGTAATAATGATAACACCATTACTCGCTCTGTTTCCGTAAAGTGCTGCAGCAGATGGTCCTTTAAGAACTGTCATCGAAGCAATGTCTTCCGGGTTAATGTTTGAAATACCATCTGGCTGTGTAGTTCCTCCTGTATCAATATCAGGATTACCAGTTGTAGTTCCATTACTAATTGGCACACCATCTACTACATACAATGGTTGGTTATTACCATTAAGAGACCTGTTACCTCTTAAAGTAATTCTTGATGAACTTCCTACACCATTTGAAGTGGTAGAATAGTTAAGTCCTGCTACCTTACCAGAAAGTGAGTTGGCAACGTTTAAAGACCTCGCTTGAGATACCTCAGCTACATCAATGTTCTGAGCAGAATAAGTAACCGCTTTTTTCTCTCTTTTAATACCAAGAGCAGTTACTACTACTTCGCCTAACTGATGCGTATCTGCACCTAAAGTTACATTGATAGTAGTTTGTCCTGAAACAGGAATCTCTTTTGAGGCAGAACCAACATAAGAGAAAACTAAAACTGCTGATTGATTGGGAACATTGATACTAAATTTACCATCAAAATCTGTTGATACACTAGTTTTCGTTCCTTTAACGACAACATTTGCTCCAGGGATCGGAATTCCGCTAGAAGCATCTGTTATCATTCCCTTTACTGTTGTAGTTTGTGCCTGAAGATTTTGAAATCCGAACAAGCAAACCAACAACAATAATTTTAGTACGTCTTTAATCATATAGGTTGTTTTTTGAGTTAATAACATGTTAAATTTAAGGATCCCGTTTGTTAACTAAATCATTATTTCGACAAATGACATCTTTGAAAAGGTGTTCGACAAACTTTTGTTCAAAACCCCTGATTTTACTATTAAAATCCTTACGTTTTCAGGGGTTACATATTATTAATCTTTACGTTTTATCAGTTTCTTAAAGGAATTCGAAATAAAACACTTAAAACACTACGTATTTTACTTTCCCCTTCGTCGAAAATACTATTCCACAACCTTAAAATTTAACTTTTGTAAATCTGTAGAATTCCCGCCTACCATAACTTCAAAGTCACCAGGCTCCACGACACGCTTCATTTCTCTGTTCCAGATAGATAATTCATCAGCCGTTAATGTAAATTCTACTTTTTTGGTCTCTCCTTTTTTAATAAACAACCTTTTGAAACCTTTTAATGTTTTTCTTGGAGTCGTTACACTACTATATACATCCTTAATATATAATTGTACGACTTCATCTCCATCATAATTTCCTGTATTTTTAACATCTACACTTACTTTCAATTCACTGTCGGCTTTAATTTCTTTGGTGTTAATAGCAAAATTTGAATATTCAAACTTGGTATAACTTAAACCGTAACCGAATGTGTATAACGGATTTTCGCTTTCAGAAACATATCTGTGAATTGCAGATGGTTTTTGGTTATAATATATAGGTAGCTGCCCAACTGATTTTGGAACTGTAATTGGCAATCTTCCACCTGGATTATAATCTCCAAATAAAACATCGGCCACAGCTCTTCCTCCTGCTTCACCCGGAAACCAGGCTTCGACAAGTGCCGGAATATTTTCGCTAATCCAATTTGTTGAAAGTGGTCGACCGTTTAACAACACACAAACTACAGGAGTTCCTGTTTTTTGAATCGCTTCGATCAATTCCTGTTGCATTCCGTGTAAGTCTAAACTCGCTACGTCTCTGTTTTCTTCAACCAATTCATTTGATTCTCCTAAAACCACAATCGCAACATCTGCTTTTTTAGCAATATCTATAGCTGGCTGAAAGTTTACTTTTTCTAAATTCCAACGCAAGTGCGCTCTGGCTCCCCAGCCGCCTTCCCACATTTCTATGCGGACTTTGTATTTTTTACCTGCTTCAATATTTTTTGGCGTTGTCACCATACTTGTAGCACCTTTTGTCCAGTTGTCGATAACCAATTGATCATCAACCCACATTCTGATTCCGTCATCTGAACTTAAACCTAACCAGCCGTCAAATGATTTTTCTGATTGAATATAACCTGTCCAACGAATAGAGAAATCATCATCTGTAACGCCATCGCCAGGAGACCAAGGCCAGTCAAATTCCAATTGACTATCAATACGCGTTAATACCGGATTTCCTTCTACATTTCTATTATTGAAATATTCTCCTTTTAATCCGTTTTGAGAACCATCAGGAGTAAATAAAAATTTCGACGGAATAATTTGTCCTTTTACAATTAAAGAAACACCTTCTTCATAAAGCACATTTGTTTTTGCACCGGCAACTTGCTTAATGCCTTCAAGAACCGTAGTTCCTACTTTGTTTTTTACAGCATATCCCCCTAATCTCGATGCATCAGCATTTGGTCCGATAACGGCAACTGTTTTAATATCTTTGCTTAAAGGCAAAATATTATTATCATTTTTCAATAAGATAATAGATTTTC
This sequence comes from Flavobacterium sp. AC274, assembly GCF_979258275.1. Classification (NCBI taxonomy): domain Bacteria; kingdom Pseudomonadati; phylum Bacteroidota; class Flavobacteriia; order Flavobacteriales; family Flavobacteriaceae; genus Flavobacterium; species Flavobacterium sp. AC274. The sequence continues at coordinate 4,929,922 of NZ_OZ409852.1, forward strand.
GACCCGCTTCTAAAGCAGCTTCCTGATTTTCTTTTGTATGAAAACGCTCTTTAATTAAGTTTTTATCTGTGTATGGGTTTTCGAATAATCCCAATAAAAATTTCAGCCTTAAAACACCGCCGGCAGCACGGTCAATTTGCTCCATTGTCAGTTTCTTTTCGCTTACCAATTCTATGATGCTTTGTTGCCAAAATTCATTCGTAAAATCATAAAACTGCATATCAACTCCTGCAGCAACCGCTTCTCTAATACTTTCTTTTGGAGAGTTCGTTACATAATGTGTCGTTTGAAGGTATTTAATCGCGCCTAAATCTGAAACTACAATTCCTTTAAAACCCCATTCTTTTCTCAAAACATCTGTCAATAACCAATGATTTGCAGCACAAGGAATTCCGTCTAATTCAGAATAAGCACACATGGTTCCCAATGCTCCGCCTTTTCTAAATGCTTTTTCAAATGATGGAAGATGATCTTCACGAGCCGAACGTTCTCCCACTAAAATTGGAGATGAATTTCCTCCCGCTTGCGGAATTCCGTGAACAGCGAAGTGTTTTGGTTCTGAAATTATAGTACGATCTGATCTTAAATCATCGCCCTGCATCCCTTTAATCATCGCCAAACCAATCTCGCTGTTTAAGTAAGCATCTTCTCCAAAAGTTTCTGCAACTCTTCCCCATCTTGGTTCGCGACCTAAATCTAAATTTGGTCCTAAACCAAAATGAACTCCGTGCGCTCTGGCTTCCATGGCAATTACTTTACCTACTTTGTCCATTACATTGGTGTCCCAGGTTGCGCCCAGACCTATGTTCATCGGGAAAGCCGTACTTCCGTCATCCAGATATCCATGAAGCATCTCGCACATAATAAGTGCCGGAATTCCCCATTTGTTATTTTTAATTACTTCACTTTGAAGGTCGTTGATCATTTTTGCCGAACGAGGATAAAGATCATGAATCGCTCCAATTCCTAAATTTCCAATTTTGGCATTAGATTTTGATTTAGAAAAATCTTCTTTTTCTTTAAAAAGTTCTCCTCTGTACATATCCATTTGGCGGGCTTTTTCCTCCAAACTCATTCTACTTAACAAGTCTTTTACCCTGTCTTCAACAGGTAATTTTGAATCTTGGTAAGGGTATTTTTTCTGCGCATGGCTCTGGTTAAAAAAACCTACAGCCATTACGAGGATAATGGCTGTTTTTTTAATTCTTAATTGTAACATAGTTGTGTGTTTTTAATTTTGAATCACTTTTAGTGTTTTTCCATTCACAAAATCTTCATGAGAAATGAAAAAGCTATTTAGTGTTTTTCCGTTTAATTCAATTGAATTGATTTTTCCATCAGTATTGATTTCTTTTTCAATTACAATATTTTCTTTTTTATAATATTTTGGATCTAATTTGATGGTTATTTTATCAAACATTGGCGTTGTAATGGTATAAATTGGATCTCCCGGAGAAATTGGATAAATTCCCATCATAGAGTATACCAACCAAGCCGACATTGTTCCGGTATCGTCATTTCCAGGCAATCCTTTTGGTTTATTTTGAAAATATTCCTTCACCAGTTTTTTTACCATTTCCTGCGCTTTCCATTCGTCTCCTTTTACATAATTAAACAAATAAGGATTTGCAATATCGGGCTCATTTGCCATATCAAATTGTTTGATGTCGAATACTTTTTGCAATTGGTCGGAAAACTCTTTTTCACCGCCCATTAATTTGATTAATCCTTTGATATCATGCGGCACCATAAAAGCATATTGCCACGCATTTCCTTCGATAAAACCAACATTTTCTTCAAAGTTTGCTCCGGATACAGGATCAAACGGTTCATACCATTTTCCGTTAGCCGTTCTTGGTCGAAGTAATTTTAAATCGCTGTCATATAATTTTCGGTAGGATAATGAGCGTTTCGTAAAACGGTTATAATCATCTTTTTTACCCAAAGCTTTCGCTAAAAGTGAAATCGCATAATCTGAAGTATTATATTCCTGTGTTGTAGAAACTGGTCCACGATAATTAGTTGACAAATACCCTTTTTCAATATATTCTTTTAGCCCCGGACGCAACGGATTATTTTCGATTTGATCTGCACCTTTTAACATTGCATAATAGGCTTTGTAAATATCAAAATCCTGAATTCCCTTTAAGCAGGCATCAACGATAACAATGCTCGCCGGATCGCCTACCATCGTAAATGTTTCTGTCGAATTTAATTCCCATTTTGGCAGCCAGCCGTTTTCATCATACATTTCTAACATGCTTTTTATCATATCCGATTGTTGTTTAGGATAAACTAAAGACGTTAACGGATGCATATTTCGATACGTATCCCATAAAGAAAATGTGGTATAGCGAGTATCTTCGGTTTTAGCAATCTTGGTTCTTTTTATTACAGGATACTCTCCGTTATAATCGTTTAAAGTATTGGGATGAATTAAAGTGTGATATAATGCGGTATAAAAAATCGTTTTATCGTCTCCAGATCCGCCTTCAACTAAAATCTTCGAAAGTTCTTCATTCCATTCGTTGTAAGTGTCTTTATAAACAGCTTCAAACGATTTGTTTCCGGTTTCTTTTTCTAAATTTTCTCTTGCATTTTCAACGCTCACATACGAAATTCCAATTTTTACCTCAACAGTTTCCTGTTTATTAAATTTATAGGTAAAATAAGTTCCAATACTATCGCCAACAACCGTTTTAATGGTATTGTCCATCATTCTGGTTTTGCCGTTGTAGGTCATCCATTGCGCTTCTGTACCTTCATATTTTGATGGCTTTTTCCAAACGCCGAATTTATCTGCCGGTTTTGAAAACTTCGCCACAAAATATACAGGATAAGCATCTTCGGGACTATTATAACAAAACGAACCAACGGAACGCATTCCTTCAATTTCTGTAGAAGAAACCACTTTTACCATCGCACCTTCTTCATTGGTTAAACCTAAACCAAGATTCAGTAAAATATTCGATTGTCCTTTCGGGAAAGTAAATTTGCTTACGCCTACTCTTTTTGATGCTGTAAACTCAGCTTTTACATTGTATTTATCAATATCTACACTGTAATAGGCAGCTTTTGCAACTTCGTTTCTATAGGCTGAACCGTATTTTAAATGATTGGTTTCAACAGCTCCCGTTGTTGGCATTAGTATTAAAACCCCTAACTCCGGACAGCCAACGCCGCTTATATTAATCTGGCTGAATCCTGTTAAAAATGTATTTTCATTTACATAAGGATTCGAAAGCCACTGACTGTCTTTTTCTAATTTATTTTGCTTTCCGGCAACATTAAACGGACTAATACTAGCCATTCCTCTTGGCGCAATTGGTCCCGGAAAAGTGGCTCCGTAATTTGAAGTTCCGATAAACGGATTTACAAAATCAGCGGGCTGCTGCGCAAAAATACTGATGCTAAAAAACAGCATGTAAAAAATACATGCTGTTTTTATAGTTATCCTTTTGTTTAAAAACATATTCTTTTTTCTATCTGTTAATAGCTTCAATTTTTAAAGTCCATGCCTCTTTACAAGGTAAATTGTTTCTCAAGCTTTCCGGAATTACAACTTTAAAACCTTCTGCTTCTTTTGTCCATTTCAAAGATGTTTTTGAACCTAACATTGTGATTTTTGTTCCTTTTTTAGGATTGATAGCTTTCACTGTAACTGTTGCAGGAATTTTATCTTCTCCTTCTTTAGCCAAATAAAACAAGAAAACATTTCCGGTTTTGTTTTGCGTCATACAAATATTTTCTTCTTTAAAAGGTTCGATTGGTTTTGTGTTATAAATCGCTGTGCTGTTTACTTTCATCCAATCGCCGTAAGCTGCCAATAAATCGTACGCACCTTGCTGCCATTCTCCTTCAGGGCTTGGAGCAACATTCAATAATAAATTTCCGCCTTTTGCAACAACATCAATAAGCATATGAATTCCTTGTCTTCCGGTTAAATATTTTGCATCCGGAGTATAAGACCAGCCACCTCCAGAAGTAATACAAGATTCCCACGGGTAAGGCAAGGTCTTTTCAGGAACTCTGTTTTCAGGAGTTAAGTAATTTTGGTTTTTTCCGTGAACCGCTCTGTCAACCACAATTAATCCCGGTTGTTTTTGACGTGCTTTTACAACCAATTCATCCATTTTAGGATCCTGATCTACAACTCTGTGTTTGATGAAACCATTTTTAGATTCGTTTTCTGCGAATTTTTCTTCGTAGTTTTCTTTTAGGTTTTGTTGGTCTCTTTTTCTAACCCATCCACCATCTAACCATAAAATATCGATTTTACCGTAATCAGATAATAATTCTAAGATTTGATTGTGTGTAAAATCAACATATTTCTGCCATTTTTCAGGATATAAAGACGGATCGTAATTTACGTTTCTGTCGAAAGGAGGAAAATAAGGATCCCAGTAATTTTCGTTATGCCAGTCTGGTTTAGAGAAATACGCTCCTGTTGAAATATTTTCGGCTCTAAAAGCATTAAAAATTTCTTTGGCAATGTTTGCTTTTGGGTTTGTACTAAAAGCACATCCTGCGTCGGTTACCTTATAATCAGAATATTTAGTATCATACATATTAAATCCGTCATGGTGTTTTGTGGTAAAAACCATGTATTTCATTCCTGCATTTTTAGCGGCTTTTGCCCATTTCGCAGGATCAAATTTGGTTGGATTAAATGTTTTTTTCAAGCCTTCATAATCTTTTACATATTGATTATAATTAGCTGGATTGCTTCCTTTTTTACGCTCACACCATCCATAATCTTCTGGACAAATAGACCATGATTCTACAATTCCCCATTCGCTATATGTTCCCCAGTGCATTAACAATCCGAATTTTTTGCCTTGCCATTCATCTAAATTTTTCAACACCAGCGGATCCGTTTCCGGTACATAGCGCTCATCTTCGTAAATGGCTTGTGAAAACATTTGAACCGAAAATAAAAGTGCGATTATGAATATTCCTCTTTTCATCTTTAATCTGTTTATTGTTTATTATTCTTTGTTTTTGGTATTATGCGTAATCAAAGCTTTGTCAAAGTTTTAAACTTTGACAAAGCTTCTGCGTGTATTTAATTCACTAAAATTTCATCAACAAACAACCATGAAGATTCGCCTTTTGGGCTTTTCTTCAAGTTATAGGCGATTACTTTTACAAATCTTGCATTTCGTTTTTCAAAACTGATTTTAAAATCTTTCAACTCCGAACTTACATTCGCAGCATACGGACGTGTTATTTTTCCAACCTCTTTATAGGTAATTCCATCATTCGAAACCAAAACTTTTATCTGAGTTGGGAAATTAACTCCTGCGCCCTGACTTTCTAAAGCTCCAATGGTTACTTCCTGAATACTTTCTTGTTTTTCAAGATCAACTACAAGTTCCATATCGTTTACCAACCAGGCTTGCCATTGTCCGTCATGAAAATTCTTCGAACCCCTAACGGTATTAATCATCGTCGTTTTTCCGTCTCCTTTATAATTATCATTAAAAGGAGTTAAGTAACTTACTTTCTTGGCAAATCCTTTATGAAAAATAATAGTATCTATAAATGTTTTTCCAACTGGTTTATCATCCTGAAATAAAGATGCTTTAAGAATAGTAGTTTCTTTAAATTCAATTGGACTTGTATATTTTATTGGATTATGTTCGATGTTTTTATCTCCCAAAACATAGCGAATGTCAGGGTTTGGAAACTCATTTTTCAACGTGACATTAATTTGTTTTTTAGCCAAATCTGCAGTTGAAGAAGCAGTTACCAAATAAGCACTTTTTGCATAATTGATTCCTAAATAATTGTAACGCTGCATTAACGAAATCAATCTTGGCGTAAAATCATTCCAGTTACGGCTTTCTTTTGTACTCCATAAAGTTTCTGATAAAGCGGCCAATCTCGGGAAAATCATATATTCTGAATCTTTTGGCCCAGGTAGATGTTCTGCCCATAAATTTGCCTGTCCGCCTAAAACATGTTTGGCTTCTTCAGGGGTCATTCCGGGAACAACCGGATCAAATTTGTACACTTCATTCAAAGGATTATAAGCATCAAAAGCTACAGGTTCTTCGTTTTGAGGACCTTGGTAAAAATTAAAATAGCACGGAGATTCTGGTGTCATGATCACATCGTGACCTTGTTTTGTGGCATCAATTCCGCCTTGTGTTCCTCTCCAACTCATTACGGTTGCATCAGGAGCCAAACCGCCTTCTAAAATTTCATCCCATCCAATGATTTTTTTGCCTTTAGAATTGATGTATTTCTCCATTCTTTTTACAAAATAACTTTGTAATTCGTGGGTATTTTTCAATCCGTTATCTTTCATTCTTTTTTGGCAGTTCGGACATTTTTCCCAATTGGTTTTTGTCGCTTCATCACCTCCAATATGAATGTATTTTGATGGAAAAATGGTAATCACTTCATCAATTACATTTTGCAAAAATTCAAATGTTGTTTCTTTTCCTGCACAATAAATATCTGTAATAGGCCATAATCCGCCTGACGGAACGCCAATACGCTGATCAAAACAAGCCAGTTCCGGATATGATGCAATGGCACTGCTTACGTGCGCCGGCATTTCGATTTCCGGAATAATTTCGATGTTTTTTGTTGCTGCGTATTTTACAATTTCTTTTAATTCTTCCTGCGTTAAAAATCCGCCATAAGTTCCTTTTTCATCCGGATTTGTAGTTAATCTTGCATTCCAGGCAAGGTTTTCCTGATCCACTCTCCAGGCTCCTACTTCGGTTAATTTTGGATATTTTTTTATCTCGATTCTCCAGCCCTGATCGTCTACTAAATGCAAATGCAAAACATTCATTTTGTGCATTGCCAAACGATCTATGGTTTCTATAACGTAGTTTTTATCAAAGAAATGACGTGATAAATCGAGCATTAATCCTCTCCATTGAAAACGAGGCTTATCATTTATAACCACATTTGGAATTTGCCATTTTTGGTTTGGCAGCGCATTTTTACTTTCGATAACAACCGGAAGCAATTGTCTGATACTTTCTAAAGCATAAATAAAACCTGCATTTCCTTTTGCCGTAATTGTAATATTTTTAGAATTTACATCTAATATATACGCTTCTTTTTCTAAATTCTGATCGACTTTAAACTGTATAAAATTACTTTGCGGAACTGCCGTAGAAAGCTGAGGACGAAATCCTCCTGCTTTTTCAAACTTACTGATCAAAGCATTTGAAATATCTTTTTGAAAATCTGTAACTGCTACAAATTTTGTCGCAGCAGAAAATTCAAAAACACCTTTATTAATTAATAATTGCGTTGGTTTTGGTATAATCTGAATATCCTTTTCTGTATATATTTTTTGGCTGTAGCCGAAATTAAAAACAGTCAGGAAGATTACGATAAGGAATGGTTTTAAAACCCTCATAATTGAATTATTTTATGGATGGTGTAATTTTAAATTGATATTGATACGCTTTTTCTTCAAGCAAATATTTTTTCATCGGCCAGGCTTGCCAGCTGTCGATTCCGCCCACTCCCATTTGTTTCGAATCGATTTTTAAACTGGTTAAATCTCTTTCTTTCAATTCGGCAGCGTGTCTTTGGTCTTTTTGCAATCCATCGTCTAAATCTTCATTTAAAAAATGTAAAGCCGTAGTTGCCAAAAATTCATCTGATGTCACTTTTATTTTCAGTTTATCATTTGATAATTCTAACCAGCGAACTTCTGTTTTATTTCCGGTTTCCTGCGGACGGATATAAGGATAATATTGTTCTGAAACGGTTTGATTGTAAATTCCGACTTGTGAACTGTAATTTCTGTCGATGTAATTTTCCTGTGGACCTTTTCCGTAATAAGTAATTGAGCTGAAATCTTTCGGCAAAATCATTTCCATACCAAATCTTGGCAGCATTGGTATTTCTTTATTTTTATCGATATTCAATTGTTCTTTTACGTTTAATTCTCCGTTGCTGTTGAATTCGTAATTTAAGATTATTTTTGAAGAAACAGTTGGTAAATTATACGTTGCTGTTACTAAAATTTTATTGTCTTTTGTTACAGAAGATACCCAGTTTACAAGTATCGGGTTTTCTGTTGCATCTTTCCAGACTTTTAAATTCACCTGAAAATTAGCTCCAAAATCATTGTCGTTTGGCGCTCTCCAAAGGTTTGGTCGCAATTGGTATCCATCCTTTAAAATAGGCTCATTATTGAATGTATAACCTGTAATAAACCCTGTTTTTTTATCAAAAGTTATAGTCGTTTTGTCACTTTTAAATACCGTTGCATTGGCTTGTTTTTCTATTGAAATTTTTCCTGTACCCGCGATTTTTATATCATTTTTCCAGGTTCCGGTAAGAGGCAATTGGTCTGTTGCAATTTGAAATCCTTTTGGCAAAAACGGTTCCTCTTCTTTAATGTGATATGTTACCACAATAAAAGCTTCCTGAAACTCTTTTTGCTCTACATTAACCGGAAGCTGATACGTTTTAGTTTCTCTTGGTTGTATGTCTAAATTATCAATTGTTCCCATTGCATCATCTTTTCCGTCCAAAACCAATTTCCAATGTAAACTAACATTGCTTAGATCTTTAAACGAAAATTCATTATATACTTTAATAGTTGCTGTTGTTTTATCTTCCCACGAAGTTAAAATATTTTGCATCACATTTCGCATTTCTAATGCATGTGGATTCGGTTTTCTGTCAACTGTGAATACACCATTATTTACGAAGTTGTTGTCGCTTTTTACATCTTTTGGTCCAAAATCTCCACCGTAAGCCAAAATGCGAGTTCCATCTTCCGTTGTTTTATAAACAGACTGATCGATCATATCCCAAATAAATCCTCCCTGAAAGTTTGGATATTTACGAATTACATCCCAATAATCTTTGAAATTCCCCATAGAATTCCCCATCGCGTGCGCATACTCGCATTGAATGTAAGGTCTTGAAGGATTTGGATTTGCCAAAATATATTCTTCCATTTTGTTTGGAGAACTGTACATCGGGTCAATAATATCAGAATCCCATTCAAATTTTAAATCTTTTCCGTCCCATGCTCCTGCTGTCGCTCTTTCGTACTGAATTGGTCTTGATTTATCTCTGTTTTTTATCCACAAATATCCTCTGTAAAAATTATAACCGTTTCCGGCTTCGTTACCCATACTCCAGATAATTACCGAGGTATGATTTTTATCTCTTTCGATCATACGCTGCATACGCTGAATGTGCGCTAATTCCCAATCTGGTTTGTTCCCCAAAGTTTTGGTAATATCGTAACCCATTCCGTGCGATTCTATATTTGCCTCATCAACAACATAAATTCCGTATTTATCGCATAATTCATAAAAATATTCATCGTTTGGATAATGCGACATTCTTACCGCATTGATATTAAATTGTTTCATTAATTTAATATCTTCTTCCATTCTATCTCTTGAAATGGTTTGTCCCGTAACCGGATCAACTTCATGACGGTTTACCCCTTTTATGTAAACTGCTTTTCCGTTTACTAAAAGTTGTCCACCTTTGATTTCTACTTTTCTGAATCCAACATTTTGATTGATAACTTCAATAACGTTTCCTTTTTTATCTTTTAAAAGAAAACTTACCTGATACAAATTCGGAATTTCTGCACTCCATTTTTTAGGATTATTTACTGCGAAATCAAATGTTTGTTTTTCGCTTAAAGCGGAAATAACTTTTGAAGTAATAATTTTATCGCCGTCTTTTAACTGAACATCTAAAGTGTAACCGTCTTTTGTATTTAAATTTGAAAATTCCGTCGAGATTTTTAAAGTTCCGTTTACATAAGAAGCATCTAAATCAGGAATGATTTCGTAATCTTTTAAATGCGCTTTGTTTCTGGCAATCAAGTAAGAATCTCTTGTGATTCCGCTCATTCTCCACATGTCCTGACATTCTAAGTACGAACCGTCATTCCATTTCATAACCTGCAAAACAATGCTGTTTTTTCCGGTTTTTACGTATTTATTCAGGTTGAATTCTGATGGCAGTTTTCCATCTTCACCGTAACCTACATAAACACCATTTACCCAAACAGTAAGATTTGATTTTGCTGTACCAATATGAAGAAAAATATCTTTTCCTTCCCATGATTTGTCAATTGTAATTTCTCTTCTGTAAACTCCTGTCGGATTGTATTTTGTGGGTACAAACGGCGGATTTGGTGCCATTAAATAATCAAAATCGTAAGTCGTATTTACATAAACAGGATATCCGTAACCATTAACATCCCAGCTTGCCGGAATTTTGAAGTTATCCCAGGTTTTATCATCAAAAGTTGTTTTTTCAAAATCTTTTGGGAGTGCAGCCGGGCTGTCAACATATTTAAATTTCCAGGCTCCGTTGATATCTAAATAATTTTTAGATTCTCTCCATTCATTTTTAGCTGCCAATGCTTCATTTTCATAAACATAATAAGCAGCGTGCATGGGCTCTCTATTATCTTCATTGATTTTTTCATTTTGCCAAAAAGGAGTTTTATCCTGTCCCTTAACCGAAAATATTGAAGCTATTAGTAATAGTAATATGGATATTCTTTTTTTCATTATTTGTATTTTTATTCTCTCTTTGTATTTTTTTAAAACACATAGAACATAGATTTTCAAGTTAAAAAAAAAGGTGTGGGGCTTTAATTCTAATCTTATGAGAGAGTAAAATCTATGTTTTTTCTATGTGTTTAAATTTTAGTTTATTCAATTTTCTGCAAAATTTGTCTTTTCGATTTCTATGATAAATCATTTTTTTAGGAGCAAATCCCGCTATCCGTTGCAATCTTTTGCTCCATTTCATTACACAAAAGGATTTCCACTTCTATCGGGGCTAGGGCAATCATTTTCATAAGAAATATTTTCGTCTACTTTGTCATTTCGGCGGAGAAATCACATAAAGTGAAGACATATAGTACGTCGCTCTCTGGATGTGATTTCTCCGCCGTCGAAATGACAAAAAGGTTATTAAATGCGCAGGAAAAAAATCCGCTTTATCTGCTCAATCCGCGTCATCCGCGTTCCATAATCGCATTCCTATTTATCCCACGACATTTTAAATTTTGCATCTTCCATTCTGTGTCCGTTTTCGTCATCAGAAACGGCGTAGTTAAAACCGGATCTTAAACTGTAACCAGCGTGTTCTCCATTTTTATTCAAAGCGATAAAACCAACCTGAAGATATTCCATGTCTTTGTGGTTTTTATGCTTGTTGTAAATACGTTCTGTAATTTCTTTACAGGCGTCAAAAGGCGATTTCCCCTGACGCATTAATTCTACAACCATTGCACTTCCTGCAGTTCTAATAACGGCTTCACCTAAACCAGTTGCCGCAGCGGCGCCGACTTCATTATCCAGAAAAAGACCCGCGCCGATTATTGGGGAGTCACCAACGCGTCCGTGCATTTTCCAGGCGGCGCCACTTGTTGTACAGCCTCCGGCAAGATTTCCATCTTGATCTAACATTAGCATGCTTATCGTATCGTGATTTTCGATATTAATCACGGGTTTATATTTTGAATCTTCCAACCATTTTTTCCAGTCTTTTTCAGATTCCGGAGTTAACAGGTTCTCTTCTTTAAATCCTTCTGATAATGCAAATTGTAAGGCGCCTTGTCCGGCCAGCATGACGTGAGGGGTATTTTGCAACACTCTTTTTGCAACCGAAATGGGATGCATAATTCCCTGTAAAAAACATACTGAACCACAATTACTATTATGATCCATAATGCAGGCATCTAATGTAACTTTTCCTTCGCGATCCGGATATCCTCCATAACCAACACTGCGGACATTCGGATCTGCTTCAGGAATTTTCATACCGGCTTCGAGCGCATCTAAGGCTGATTTTCCGGCTTTTAATTCTTTCCAGGTTTCCTGATTAGCTGGCAAACCGTGATTCCAAGTTGAAATTACGACTGGCTTTTTTGTCTTTTTCAAAGGATTTTCTATTTCCTCTTTTTCATCTTCCCTGCTATTTGCAAATCCGCTATAGCCTAAAACTGAACTTACGGCCAATGTGCCTAAAGTTGTTTTTTTGATAAAATCTCTTCTATTTGACATATGCTTATTTTTTAGTTGAAATCCCTGTGATATTTTATTTTTGTTGAGTTCTTTACAATTTATTTTAACACATAGAAACATAGTTCTCAATATATAAAAAAGTCCTTTTACTTAAAATAAATCTAATAGTTGTATGCGAAAAAAATAGGATTTATAAAAATGACTTTTAATTTAAATCTATGTTTCTATATGTTAAACAATCTTCTAACTCTTTATTTTAAACCGTCTTTTGTTTCTTTGATGGTTTTTAAATTACTTGCTGTTAAAGCATTTCCGTCAAAAAACGAAACTCCAGTGGCTCCATTATCTTTTGCCAATAAAATTGCTTCTTTTAATTCTTTATCTGATTTTAAACCCGGAATATAAATTCCTGTATTTATTTTTGTCTTTTTATCTTCTAAATCGGCAACGCCTTGTTTTGTTGCGTAACCTACCCAGTCAATTTCTTCGTCATAAAAACTATGGTAAATCATTGGATAAACTTCGTCGATATTCCATTTGTCCCAACGCTGACGTACCATATGATCTGCCATTTCAGGATAAGGAAATACGGCTGCAGTTAATTGTTTATTGTGTTTGTGAGCAATTTTATACGCATCATCAACAACTGCTTTTATGGCATTTAATCTGAAGTTTTTCCACTCCATATCAATAGAAGTGTTATGACTGTTTTTTGGATTTTTATGATGGATTTTTTCGAATGCTTTGATACATTCATCACAATAACAAAAGTCGAATTGAGGTAATTCTGTGTCCTGAACTAGGTTGTATTTTGGCAATAAACTTATTGGTAAAAAGATATCCGGAAAACGAATATAATCTAAGTGAACGCTTTCGATTCCGTCTACTTTTGCTAATTCTTCTACCAAATTTAAAACATGATTTCTTGATTCTTGTCTTGTTGGACACAACCATTGGTAATAATCTACATAAGGACGATTATCAAAACAAGATTTTCCGTCTTTACTAACCTGATACCAATCCGGATGCTGTAATGCAATTGAATCTCCGGGTCTGTTCATAGCCATAATCCAGGCGTGAACTTTTAGGCCTTCTTTTGTAGCCAGAGGCACTAATCTTTTTAAGAGTTTTGGGTCTGTTGATGTATTGATTAATACTTCGTCGATTCCGCCATCTTTATATTTTTTAAATTCTTTGGTATAATCTGCATCTGATTTTTTAGGATCTGCAGTGGTCCATACGCCAAATTTAAAAGTGGTTGGTTCTTCTTTTTCAACACATGAAAAAAGGCTCAGCGTCAATAAAAAAAGTAATAGTTTTGGTAGTTTCATAGTTGGTTTATTTTGATATTATTTTGCCATCTTCCCTTATGATCAATGTTTGGTTAGAAAAAGGACTTTTTACTGAAATATTGTATCCTGAAGCGTGATTTTCTAATACTGGTTTTAAAATTTTACCGTCGACACTAATGGTTTCCTTAGTAAGATTTTGTATTGATTTTGCCCACGTTTTATTCTTCTGATAATATTCTTTTTGAGCTCTGAACAACGTGTACAATTCCCATCTCACTTTTTCTTCCTGCGGAATTGTAAAGGTCTCTTTTCCTTCTTTCGAAGAAAAATAAACATAACCCCATTTTTCCGGCTCATGCATATTGATTACACCCATTGGCGACCAAACCCAATTGTATTCGGGTAAAAATTTTCCTTCGGCATCTTTCTTTCTTTCGTAACTTCCGTCTTTTATGGTATGCTGCCAATTAACTCTTGAGAAATTGACTCTCCAAAATTTATCTGCGGGCACATTTTGTTCATTATAGGATTTTCTATAAGATGCCCAGGGAATTGCCATTTCAAGTACCCAACCTTCATCAGTATCGTTTGGGTTATTAAGCGTTCCGTTGATTTTTACCGCTGATTTCAGGCCCGGAATATTCCAGTCATTTAATACTACGTTATCATTTTCTCTATAAGGTTTTGACAGAAACAGATCCCAAGCTGTATTTAAAGCATTAATTTCTAATTCATAATAGTTAAAAGTGTCGCTATCGGGATCAATGAAAACTTCAAAATCGTTGTTGTAAAAAATAATGGTGTCGCGTTGTTTTAAATTTGCCCAAACATGTGGCTCATCAAGCTTTGCTAATATATAAAAATTGGTTTCATCCCAGAGCATTTTAACTTTTGTTCCATATTTTGGCTTTATGCCATTTTCTATATCTTCAAAAAGGTCTGTCCAATCTGTTTTGCTCCAGGCAGCATCAGACTCGTCTCCATCGATTACAATTGGATTTATAGTTTTACCCGCTACGTAAGTTTTAGGTATAACGGTATTTTTTTTCGATTGCGAAAAACCCGCAATCGAAAAAAATACTAAAACAAATGTTAACCATTTAAATTTTAAATGCATGCTTTTTTCTATAAACTATTATCTTTTGTAAACTGAATTACCTCACTTAATTTACCAAATGCCATTGCTACAACAGTATCTGCTGCACCATAATATACGGCTAATTTATCTTCTTCGATGTTATGTAAAGCAGCACATGGGAAAACCACGTTTCCTACGTCTCCAACTTGCTCATAAATTTCTGCAGGTCCTAATAAATAAGGCTGTGTTCTGTATTTTACCTGATCTGGTGCATTTTCTTCTAAAAGTGCTGCTCCCATTGCATAACGGAAACCGTTGCAAGTATTGATAACACCGTGGTATAACATTAACCATCCTTCTTCGGTAAGAATTGGGATTGGTCCTGCTCCTACTTTTGTACATTGCCATGCACTTTGCTCAAATGGAGATGGTTTCATCACCAAACGGTGTTCTCCCCAATATTTCATATCCGGACTGTAACTGATCCAGATATCTCCAAAAGGTGTATGTCCGTTATCACTTGGACGGCTTAACATGGCGTATTTTCCGTTTATTTTTTGTGGAAACAAAACTCCATTTCTGTTGAATGGTAAAAAGGCATTTTCACACTGAAAAAATTCTTTGAAGTCGAAAGTGTAACCAATACCAATTGTAGGTCCGTTGTAACCATTACACCAAGTGATCCAGTAACGATCTTCAATCCAAACCACACGTGGGTCGTATTTATAAGCCGATTCGATCATTTCTGTGTTACCAGACTGCATTACGATTGGTTCGTGATTAATGTCCCAATCGATTCCGTTTTTACTAAAACCGGCAAAAATATTCATTTGAACTGCTTTGTTATCACATCTGAAAACACCTGCAAATCCGTCTCCAAAAGGAACAACTGCACTGTTAAAAATACTATTTGATGATGGAATTGCGTATCTGTCAATAATTGGATTTTCAGAATATCTCCACATTACATCGTTACTGTTTTCGGGTCTGTCTTGCCAAGGAATTGTACTCATGCTCTCTTTCTTTATTATTATAGTTTGTTTTTTGTTTGTTGTTTTTTTGTTTGTTGTTCTGAAAAAAAATTGAAGCTCCGCGCAATCTTGTCATTCCTCGGAATGACAAACTGGGTTGTTAAGCTTTGTCAAAGTTTAAAAATTTGACAAAGCTGTCGTAGTTCTTTTAATTTTCTAATTGACTAATTATCTAATTGGCTAATTATCTAATCTTCTATTCTGCGAACTTTATCTAACCATGTAAATTTCAAAATTGTTGTTGTCACTAAAAACACAACCAATGCTGTAATTGCTTTTGGATAATCTCTGATGATGAAAAATATCGGTAATAAAATCATACTCGATTGCCATACAATTCCGATGGCGCAATTCATCATATCTGTCCAGAAATCATTATTTTTTTCGAAAGCCTGATCTTCTGCTTTTAATGTTTTATAAACCGGATTCCAGAAACCCCAAGGTCTTACGTTTTTGTAAAAAGATCTTAAAACTTCCATATCTGTTGGTTTGCTTAATAAAGTTCCTAAAAGACATCCTAAAATTGAGAAACCGAATATTATTGGAAATAAATAAATTGCCTGTACTTGCGCTAAATCATACAAGAATGAACCTTCGGATAAACTTCCTTTGGCTTGTCCTAAAGCAAATTGTAAAGACGCTACGACTAATCCGGCGAACATTCCCCAGAAATAACCCCAGCCATTAAATCTCCACCAAATCCATTTTAAGAAATTGGCCGCTACGTAACCTCCGTATAAAGCACTTGTAATCCAAAGCGTTAATGAATTTATGGAATCTGCGAAGAATCCCATGAAAACACCTAAGCCAACAACAAGGAAAGAAGAAATCTGACTTACCTTAATATAATGTGCGTTTGTTGCAACAGGTTTAAAATATTTTTTATAAATATCATTTACGATATAAGCCGGGCCTGCATTTACAAAAGCAGAGAATCCAGACATAAATGCGGCTAATAAACCAGCAAGAAGAATTCCTTTTATTCCAACGGGAATGTACAAGTTAACGACTTTTGGCATTAATAACTCTAAATCAGCTCCTGTTAAACCTGTGTTTGCGTTTAACTCCGGCGCAAGGTTTACTAATGCAATTACTACAATTCCGGTAATTAGTAAATATCTTGGAATGAACAAAATCAGGTTGGTAAAACCACTCATGTAAGCGGCTTCTTTTACAGATTTTGTAGAAAGAATTCTTTGTAAATCGTAACTTGGGGTTGGCCCTGCAACACTGGCAAAAAATCCTTTAAACAATGTCATTCCGATAAAAGCACCAAACATTTTATATCCTTCAGAATCAATTAAATTATTGAAGGTTTGGAATTTATCACCCCATTGGGTTTCAAACTGCCATCCGAAGAAAACATTTTTCCATTCTTCTGTAATGACAGAATTGATTTGTAAATCTGTATAGTTGATAAAAGCGTAACCGGCGATTAAAACTCCGGCAACAATCATGATTAAATATTGTACAACTTCTGTTGCTACTACAGAAAACATTCCGCCTTTTACAGTGTAAATTGTAGTTAACAAAATAATTATTAAGGCATAAGATCTTTCTGAAGTCAGGAGAATTAAATCGCCGTAATGAAGCGTTAAATCCCAAGGAAGAATGATGGTTACAAATTTCCCGATTCCTTCAAAAAAGTAAGCGATGAAACCAATTGTAGAAATAATGGCAAAAATGGCAACGATAATATGAGATGCTTTTCCGGCTCTGTCGCTCCCAAAACGGGTTAAAATCCATTCAGAACCTGTCATTACCTTCGATTTTCTGATCCAGACTGCAAGGAACATCATTACAAAAATCTGATTCCATATCGGCCACAGCCACATAAACATAAAACTTTTTACACCATATAGAAACAGTACGCCAATCATCCAGGAAGTTCCTGAAACATCAAACATTCCAGATCCGTTGCTCAGACCAAGGAAATACCATTTAATTGTTTTCCCGCCAAGGAAATAATCATCTAATCCTTTTGATGCTTTTCTTGAAATCCAAATTCCTATTCCCACGGAGAGCAGGATATAAGCTACGATGATTGATACGTCAATAATGTCCATTAATTTTATTTGTTTTTTAGTTAGTTACGTGGTTTTAATGTTTTGTTCCCCAATTTTTATTGGGTTCCGCTCCCATCACAAAATGCAAAATTCCGCCTTGTAGTATTTGTTTATGGGTGATTACTGTTTTATTGAAAGGAACACCGTTAAGCGTTGCCGATTGTATATAAAAGTTTTTGTTTGAAACATTTTCTGCTTCGATTACAAAAGATTTTCCTCCTTCGAGATTGATTTTTGCTTTTTCGAAAATCGGACTTCCTATTTCGTATTCGCCAGAAGCGGGATTCATTGGATATAATCCCATTGAACTGAAAACATACCACGCCGACATTTGTCCGCAATCTTCGTTGCCGCTCAATCCGTTTGGTGTTGTGTTGTATTGTGTGTCTAAAATATGACGCACCCAATATTGCGTTCTCCACGGCTGATTGGCGTGATTAAACATATAAGCAATGTGGTGGCTTGGCTCGTTTCCGTGTGCATATTGACCTATTAATCCTGAAATATCTGCAGAAACATTGCTTCCTGTAATTTCTGAACTTTCTGTAAAAAGCTGTTCCAATCGTTTTGTAAACACTTCATTACTTCCGTGAAGCGCAATAAAATCGTCTACATTATGAGGCACAAACCAACTATGCTGCCAGGCGTTTCCTTCGGTATAATCGGTGTGTTCTCTGTGATTCGAATGTTTTGGATCGAAAGGTTCGTTCCATGATTTTCCATCTTCCGATTTTCCTCTCATAAATCCGGTTTTCGAATCAAATAAATATTGATAAGCTTTTGAACGGTTTAAGAAAAATTGATAATCCTCAGTTTTACCCAACGCTTTTGCCATTTGTGCCACGCACCAGTCATCATAAGCATATTCTAAAGTTATGGTAACAGATTCGTCCAATAAATTATACGGAATGTAACCGTATTTTTTGTAGAAATTCAATCCGCGTTCGTCCTGCATCATGGTGGCTTTCATGGCTTGATAGGCTTTTTCGGCATCAAAACCTTTTATACCTTTTTGATAAGCGTCAACAATTACCGGAATGGAATGATATCCTGTCATTGTATTTGTTTCGTTGGCGTAGAGTGTCCAAACCGGTAATATTTTTTTAGTATCGTAATACGCTAACATTGAGTTTACAATGTCTGATGTTTGCTTTGGTGCCAATAAAGTCAATAAAGGATTTTCGGCTCTAAAAGTATCCCATAGTGATAAGGTCGAATAAGCGGTATAATCTTTTGCTGTAACAATTTGATCATCCTCTCTTCTAAACTGACCGTTTTTATCACTATAGGCTACAGGGGCAACTTGGGTGTGGAACATCGCGGTATAAAAGATGGTTTTTAACGAGTCGACCGGCGTTTCGACTTCTATTTTATTTAATGCAGTATTCCAGATATTGACTGCGTTTGTTTTTGTGTTTTCAAAATTTGAATTTTCATCATCCAGATTATCTTTGGCATTAGCCACACTAACAGATGATAAGGCTACTTTTACAAATAGTTCCTGATTATTTTTGGCATCAAAAAATAATTGTGCTGCTGTGTTTTCTCCTTCTGCAGATTTACCTGTAACTATTTGTTTATTAGCCAATAAAACAGATTCTGTAATAGGTTTTGAAAATTTTGCAACAAAAAATACTTTTTGATTTTTTGCCCAGCCCATACTATATCGATAACCACTTATAGTAAATTGATCTTCAACTGTTATGGAAGTTTTTAAGGCTTTATCCCAATTAATTGCAAAACCAAGATCGATTACAACAGATTGTTTATCGTTTTTGGCAAATGTATATTTATGGAATGCGGTGCGTTGTGAAGAAGTTAATTCTACATTGATTTTAGGATCTTCAAGAAAAACTTGGTAAGAGCCCGGTGTTGCTTTTTCGTTAACATGACTGTATTTTGATTTATAAGGTAATTGATCTCGTGAAGTTGTTTTTGTAGTTAAATCAAGTTTTTTATTTGTTGGCATTAATAATATGTCTGCCAAATCTCCAATTCCTGTTCCGCTTAAGTGTAAATGACTGAAACCTGCAACGATAGAATCTGAATAATGATACCCTGAACACCAATCCCAGCTCGAAATACCATTGTCCGGACTTACCTGAAGCATTCCAAACGGAACAGTTGCACCCGGATAAGTATGTCCGTGACCGCCTGTACCGATAAAAGGATTTACGTGATTAGTAAAAAAATTATCTTGTTGGTTATTTTTGTTTACATTTATTTTGCAACTTGTAACCAAAATGACGAACAAAACAAGCAGAGTAAATTTCTTCATATAAAACAATCTTAATTTAACTTTAAATTTAAACAAATACGACTTTTACCAAAACTAATTTAGACGGATGACGTATAAACTTAGATAAACATCAAAAAAAGTCACAAAACGTCACATTATTATGATTTTAAATTCAAGCAGGTTATACCGCATTCAATTGCAGTATCACATTATATTTTGGTTAACTTATTTCATATTTAATACTTTTAGATGGGGAAGTTATTTTAATGATTATGGTTATTCGTTCAAAACAAATTTGTTGGGTTTTCCAATTCACATGGCGTTATGTTATTTGAATATTTTGGTTTTGATGCCTAATTTGGTTTATAAAAAGAAATACCTGCAGTATGTTATTTCTATTTTATGCGCTATCTTTATAATGGTAGTTTTGAAATTTAATCTTACCTATTTATTAATAACACACGAAGTTTGGCCCGAAGGTCCTGAAACGATAGATAAATTGACACTCAATTATACTATTGATATGATGATGGGAGAACTTTATGTGATGACTTTTGTAACGGCAATTAAGATTACTTTCGACTTTTTGAAAGAACAAAAAGAGTTACAGATCTTGAAAAATCACAGTTAGAAACGGAATTGCTTTTTTTGAAATCTCAAATTTCTCCGCATTTCTTCTTTAATACGCTTAATAATATTTATTCCTTATCGGTAGAAAAATCAAACAAAACGCCAAAAATCGTTCTTAAACTATCTGAATTAATGCGTTATATGCTGTATGACACAAAAAGCACCAGACAAAGTTTAGAAAATGAAATACTATGCATTCAAAATTATCTGGATTTAGAAAGAATCAGAAACGATGATCGCCTGGAAGTAAATATGGAAATTACGGGAGACATTCATGATAAAGAAATTAGTCCTATTATATTATTAACGTTTCTGGAAAACGCATTCAAACATGGCGTTAATAAAAACACGGGAAAAGTACTAATCGATATCAAATTCAAGGTAAAAGGAGATTTTCTGCATTTCACTATTAGTAATCCTATGCCTGAAATTACGCAACATAAGGACAATTTTAACAAGTCTAGTGGTATAGGTTTAGAGAATGTCAAAAAAAGACTCGAATTAGGTTATAATAAAAACGACTATAAGCTTTCATTTAAAAATAAAAAGGATATTTTTGTCGTAAAGCTTGTAATCAAGGTCTCTTAGCAAGCATTAGCATCTTTTTTACCAACTATACTTACTAAAATTATTTCTCTCACCAAAATAATCGAAAATGAAAATAAACTGTTTGATCATAGATGATGAACCATTAGCGATTAATGTTATCAAAAACTATCTGGAGCCTATTGAAAATTTTGAGGTTATAAATACTTTTAGTAATCCGATAGAAGGTCTAAATTTTTTAAAAAACAACAAAGTCGATGTCATTTTTCTGGACATTAACATGCCGGTTCTTGATGGTATAAATTTTATAAAAAGTCTGGATAATCCGCCGATACTTGTAATAACAAGTGCTTACAGTCAGTTTGCAATAGAAACTTACGAATTGGACGTTTTGGATTATTTGGTAAAACCTATAGAATTTCCAAGGTTAATGAAAACGCTAAACAAAATTAGCAAAAGACTAAACAGCAACAACAGTCTTCCTCAGGAAAGTAGCCCTGAAAGTCCTTTTATATTTGTTAAGATTGATAAGAAGAGAATGAAAAAAATCTTTTTTAATGAAATTTTAGTAATCGAAAGTTTAAAAGATTATTTAAAAATAAATACCCTGACAGGAAAATATATTATACACAGTACATTATCTGACTTTACCGATTTATTACCTGAAAGAAATTTCTTAAGGATACACAGATCTTACACCATTGCAATTGATAAAATTGATGCCGTTGAAGGAAATAGCATTGAAATTGAAGGTCTTAGATATGTAATTGGAAGATCATATATTGATCATGTAAAACAGAGAATTTTGAATTCTTCGATTTAAAAATTACTTATTATATTATGAGAAAACCTTTGTCAAAGTTTAAAACTTTGACAAAGGTTTTTTTTATTTTGACGTGTATGTTTCTAAACTCGGCAGATTTTAAAAACCTGTCGGGTTGGTTTGTCATTGCAACTTTTTATATTTTTTTATTTTGATTGAGAAATCACTTTGCTGTCCTTCTCCTGAAGCTTCGGGACGCTCAGTATGACATAAAATGAGTTTAAACTTCTACAAGCTTAGCGAACTTCTAAAACTTATAATTACTTTCAGATAAAAATCTTCGCGCACTATGCGAAAAATATTTGCACTCTTTGCAGTAAAACTCACAAACAAAAAAGCAAAAAAAATGCGGCCAAAAGGCCGCATCTTCATACAGGTAACTAACCAAAATAAACCATTTAAAAAATAATTTATTGTATTGTAAAAAAATTAACTAAAAATAATATCTTTTGAACGCCTCAATAGCTGAATAATCTGCCAAACCTAAAGCATGATATTTTTCTGCTGTTAATCTGTTTCTGTCTTCAACTCTTACCCAGAATTCTCTGCTATCATCTCCCTGAAACATAACTCCATCTTTTTGAGATTGGTGATAGAAAATGGCATGACGTTTTTTAAGAACCTGATCAGGGCTCATCGGAACCGCCATCTCGATTTGGTATGATTCCCATTCATGCCACGCTCCTCTGTATAACCAGACCCAGCATTCGTCCATAAATTTCTTGTGCTTTAATCTTTTTAAAGCTTCAAACAAACTATCTAAACAAACTTTATGGGTTCCATGAGGGTCTGCTAAATCTCCTGCTGCATATATTTGATGTGGTTTTATCCTTTCGATAATATCACACATAATTTGAATATCAGCCTCTCCAAGGTTATTTTTCTTAACTGTTCCAGTTTCATAAAATGGTAGATCTAAAAAGTTAACATTCGTATCCGGTAAACCTAAATATCTTGTAGCAGCCAAAGACTCGCTTCTTCTAATTCTTCCTTTTAATTTTCTAACTTCTAAAGAATCAATATCATTGTGCTTTTTGGTTTTCAAAAAATTAATGATCTTTTCAGATTCAGAAGAGTTCGGATTTAATGACAACGAAATCTCAGCAAATTTTAAAGCCTCTTCGTTAGAAACTGCAATATTTCCTGAAGTTTGATATGCAATGTGCACATCGTGACCCTGCTCTACCAATCTGTCAAAAGTTCCTCCCATCGAAATAACATCATCATCTGGATGCGGACTAAAAATGATAATTCTTTTTCTTTCCGGCGTTGCACGTTCAGGTCTGTAAGTATCATCGGCATTTGGTTTTCCACCTGGCCATCCCGTAATAGTCTGCTGCATTTTATTAAACATTTTAATGTTCAAATCATACGCAGTTCCTTCTTCCGTCAACACACTAGACATACCGTTATCGTTATAATCTTTGTCTGTTAATTTCAGGAAAGGTTTTTTCGTCAATTCACTTAACCAGGCTACAGCTTTCAGTTTTAACTCTTCGTCCCAAATCACTGATTTTACCAACCAGGGAGTTTTTACTCGTGTTAATTCTGATGAAGCTTCGGTATCTAAAACAAAAGTTGTGTTGTTGTGCTGTTGTAGATACGTTGCCGGTACTTGCGAAGAAATATTTCCTTCAATTGTTTTTTTAATGATTTCAGCTTTGCTGATTCCCCATCCAAGAAGTACAATTCTTTTGGCATTTTTTACAGTACCAATTCCCATTGTAATTGCTTTTCTAGGTACATTATCTATTCCTAAAAATGATGATGCCGCGTCTGTACGAGTCAAATGATCCAATGTAATACTTCTCGTTCCTGAATTAACGTGAGATCCCGGTTCGTTAAAACCAATATGACCTGTTCTTCCAATTCCTAAAAGTTGAAAATCTAAACCTCCGTAGGCTTTAATTTTCATTTCATAATCGATACAATATTGTTGTAAATCTTCATTACTTATTTTTCCGTCCGGAATATTTACATTTTCCGGATGAATATCAACATGATTAAAAAGGTGCTCATGCATAAAATGATAGTAACTCTGAATATTATTTTTATCCATTGGATAATATTCATCCAGATTAAAGGTTACTACATTTGCGAAACTCAAACCTTCTTCTTTATGCAAGCGAACCAATTCTTCGTAAACTTTTACTGGCGAAGATCCTGTTGCTAATCCTAAAACACAAGGCTCGTTTAATTCTTCTTTTCTTTGAATTATGTTTGCTATTTCCTGAGCAACTAATATTGAAGCCTCTTTTGATGATTCGAAAATCACGTTATGAATCTTCTCAAAACGAGTTTCTTCGAATTTTCCAGCTTCTTTAAAATTTATGCCTTCTTTAATCATTTGCCTGTTTCATTTAATTTATAATATAAAATTAAGAATTACTCTGCCGATAAAATTAAAAATTCGACTAATGACCCGTTAGCTTCGGTAAAAGACATAATTAGAAACTTTAAAATTTTTTTCTTCTAATTGAGATGTCTTATTTTACTTTTCAACTACATTTATTTCGCTGATAGAAACTGTCTGTCCTTTTCCTTCAGCAGATTTTGCTACAAAACGAAGGTATCTTGCTTTCGTTTCGGCAAATGTTTTTACTTGTTCTATTGGATTATTTTTGATGTTCGAAAACTCACCATCAGATTGTAATGTCCATTTTACGTTATCCAAACTTGTATAGAATTCATATTTTGAAATCAAATTAAGATTATTTCCAACTTGCTGCGGAACATAAGTAAAACCAGCAATTTTAAGAATTGCTCCCATATCAATTGATACTTCTTGCGGAAGTTTATTGGTTTCATTTCCAAATCCCCAATCTGTATTTGGATTTCCATCGATTATTTTGATAGATGAATTTAAATCTCCACTCGAAACAGCAACAATTTTCCATTTTTCTTTAGAAATTCCATACTTTGCCGTTTTAACAGCACTATATATTTTTTCTTCTTTATTGAATGCAACCGCTTTTATCTGAACGGCTTTGTTGTATTTAAATATATCTTTATAGAATGTGCTTTTTGTTGTTGGATTACTTCCGTCAACGGTATAATAAATACTATTTCCTTCTTCAGATTTTATAGTAACATTTCCATTTTTATCACGTTGAATTTCCGGCATTCGAACAAAAGTAGGTGCATTAAAAGCCTGAATATTTGAAATTACAATATTAGCTTTCGAATCTGTAATATTCACTTTTAATGCCGAAGCAATAACCCGGTCAATTCTTAAAATTCTTTTGTAACCAATGGTTGTTTCAGTTGCAACAGTTTTCCATTTTCCATCAACTTTAGCTTCAATGTTAAAAGCCTTAACACGCTGTCCTAATTTTATATATTCCTGAAGCAGAACACGATCAATAGCAGTTGGTTTATCAAATTCAAACACAATTGATGCAGTTTTTACATTGTCATCTGTTGCCCAATATGTATTTTTATTTCCATCAGTAACATTCTTGGCAACAAATTCTTTACTCTTTCCTCTAACATTATCGGCACTTATTTTACTTCCTGCCAATAATTCAGTTTTAAAATCTTCTTTTATTGTTGCCACCAATTCTTTTAATCTTGCTTCATCATTTTCATGAACCAAACCTCTTCTGTCCACAGGAAGATTCAATAATAAAGTAGCATTTCGACCAATAGATTCATAATAAATATCAACCATTTCATCCAAAGGACGCACTTTGTCATCTTCAACACTATGGTAAAACCATCCCGGTCTTATGGATACGTCGGCCTCACCTGGAACCCATTTTTCACCATTTTCATGTCCTGACATAAATTCGGTATAATGTACTTTACCAGCCAATTCATCTTTCTGGCGTAAAAGCGACCAATTTGTTTTTCCAGCCCGGCCTTCCTCATTTCCAATCCATCTTGCTTCTGCAGGTCCAACTCCCCAAACTAATGTTTTTGGAGCTAACTCATAAATCATTTTATAAGTTTCATCCCAATTATAATATTCAAGCGTATTTATTTTTCTTGTTTCGTTTGCTCCACCATAATATCCATCACCACCGTTAGCACCATCAAACCACATTTCAAAAACATCACCATAATTAGTTAATAATTCTTTTAACTGATTTCTGAAGTAAGTAATATATTCTGGTTTTCCGTATTCCGGATGATTTCTATCCCAAGGCGAAAGATATAAGCCTAGTTTTAAATCATATTCCTTGCAAGCGGCAGCTAACTCTTTAACAAGATCACCTTTCCCATTTTTCCATGGAGAATTTTTGACAGAACGTTCCGTATAAGCAGAAGGCCATAGACAAAAACCATCGTGATGTTTGGCTACTAATATAATCCCTTTCATTCCGGCTGCCTTTACCACGCGCGCCCATTGACGAACATCTAAATTCGTTGGATTAAAAAGTTGCGGAGACTCATCGCCATAGCCCCACTCTTTATTTGTAAAAGTATTTAAGGAGAAATGCACAAAAGCATAAAACTCCATTTCCTGCCAATCTATCTGTTTTTGCGTAGGAAGTGGCCCAAAAGGTTCCGGAGATTTTACCAATTCCTGACTATTGACAGATGATGATAGTAAACAAAAAAAACTCAGTAAAAGAAAAAGGTTTTTCATTACGATTGCAATTAAAATTTTGGTGGTTAGCTAATTAAAAATATAAATTTAATGTAAATGAGTATTTGATTGTATAGTATTTCGACCAATGACGTTTTTTAAAGAGTATTGGGATGTTTTTTCTTCGTAAAACATAAATATCAAAGTATAATTAAAATTTGTATTTTAGATGTAGAATAAATCTACCAGAAACTAATAATTTAATTATAAATATGCGTTCTATCATCCTTCTAGCATTCGTTGCTTTATTTATTTCCTGTAAAAATGAAAATAAATCACAAACACTTTCAGATTATTTTACCTATGGTCAAAATACCGCTGTGGAATCAGCCGGAGTAAAAATGATTCCAATTAAAACACCAGTTGGGGAATTTAAAGTTTGGACAAAACGTTTTGGAAAGAATCCAAAAATAAAAATCTTATTATTACATGGTGGTCCGGCCATGACACATGAATATATGGAGTGTTTCGAAACCTATTTTCAACGTGAAGGTTTTGAGTTTTATGAATACGATCAATTAGGATCATATTACAGCGACCAGCCAAAAGACAGTAGTTTATGGACAACAGAGCGTTTCGTAGATGAAGTAGAACAAGTTCGAAAAGCAATTGGTGCTGATAAAGACAATTTTTATGTTTTAGGAAATTCTTGGGGAGGGATTCTAGCTATGGAATATGCTTTAAAATACCAAAAAAACATAAAAGGTCTATTAGTCGCAAATATGGTTGCCAGTGCGCCAGAATATGGAAAATATGCAGATGAAGTATTAGCCAAACAAATGAAACCGGAAATTCTTGCAGAAATAAGAGCATTAGAAGCTAAAAAAGATTTCAATAATCCACGTTACATGGAATTACTTATCCCAAATTTCTATAAAGAACATTTATGCCGCTTAAAAGAATGGCCGGATGGTCTAAACAGAGCCAGCAAACATGTAAATGGAGAGATCTATACCTTGATGCAGGGACCAAGTGAATTCGGGATTAGTGGGCGTTTAGCCAAATGGGACATTAAGAATCGTCTTCATGAACTTACAATACCAACTTTAATGATTGGGGCAAAATATGACACTATGGATCCAAAAGCAATGGAAGAGCAAAGTAAATTAGTTCAAAAAGGACGTTACCTTTACTGTCCTAATGGAAGTCATTTAGCAATGTGGGATGATCAAAAAGTCTTTATGAATGGGGTTATCCAATTCGTAAATGATGTAAATAATGATAAATTTTAATTTAAAAAGTTTAAAAAAAATAAAGTTAACATTGTAATCAAAACTCCTTACTTAGGAGTTTTTTTTATAATTATTAGTCACTACATTTATATAAAAGAACAAATCAAATGGTTTGAGCAATCAAGACAGAGTCTGTGTTATTATTTGAATTCCGGATATCTAAAAAGCATATAGCCTACCAGAATTTGTATAATATCTTTAAAAGATAACCAATAAAATCATTGATCTTTCCAGACGATCAAATGGCATGAAAAAGTAAACCAATCGGGATTTAAATCATTCAATGCAATATTAGAACGAGAATAAACCTATCAAATCATATAAACAGAAACACCAATGCTTCCGACAGACTCTTTTAATGCAAAATAAAAGTTTTAGATCACAATTCAGAGGTGTCAAAAATGTAGATTTATTTCTTTTTAGACTATACTAAACATTTATGCATAAATTTTGTTGTTGCACAGATTTGAATTAATCTGTTTTAGCTCTAAATTCCAAAATAAGAAGTTTTTATATTTCAAAATGTTTTAAAAACAAAAAACCCTATCCGATTAGGATAGGGTTTTTCAAAAGAAAGGCGACGACATACTCTCCCACATAACTGCAGTACCATCTGCGCAGGCGGGCTTAACTACTCTGTTCGGGATGGGAAGAGGTGAGCCCCGCCGCAATAACCACCTTAAGGTCGTTGTTACTTGAGGTAACTTTTAATTATTAATTATCAATTATAAATTGTTAATTATCAATTAAACAATATCTTAACATACTGAGATAAAGAAAAAAGTGTTTTTTAGAAAGTTTCTTCTCCCGACCGTAGTCGGGAGAAAAGGGTGTACATAAGCTTACGGATTATTAGTACTACTCGACTATGACATTACTGCCTTTACATCTATAGCCTATCAACGTGGTCATCTTCCACGATCCTTAAAAGAAATCTCATCTTGTGGTGGGTTTCGCGCTTATATGCTTTCAGCGCTTATCCCTTCCAAACGTAGCTACTCTGCGGTGCCCCTGGCGGGACAACAGATACACTAGAGGTTTGTCCAATTCGGTCCTCTCGTACTAGAATCAGATCCACTCAAATTTCTAACGCCCACAGTAGATAGAGACCGAACTGTCTCACGACGTTCTGAACCCAGCTCGCGTGCCACTTTAATGGGCGAACAGCCCAACCCTTGGGACCTTCTCCAGCCCCAGGATGTGACGAGCCGACATCGAGGTGCCAAACCCCCCGTCGATATGAGCTCTTGGGGGAGATCAGCCTGTTATCCCCGGCGTACCTTTTATCCTTTGAGCGATGGCCCTTCCATGCGGAACCACCGGATCACTATGCTCTACTTTCGTACCTGATCGACCTGTATGTCTCTCAGTCAAGCTCCCTTATGCCATTGCACTCTACGCACGGTTACCAAGCGTACTGAGGGAACCTTTAGAAGCCTCCGTTACTCTTTTGGAGGCGACCACCCCAGTCAAACTACCCACCAAGCAATGTCCCCCGCAAAACGGGGTTAGGCCTCAGATAAACAAAGGGTTGTATTTCAACAATGACTCCACAACGCCTGGCGACGCCACTTCACAGTCTCCAACCTATCCTACACATCATTTATCCAAGGTCAATACTAAGCTATAGTAAAGGTGCACAGGGTCTTTTCGTCCCACTGCGGGTAAACGGCATCTTCACCGTTACTACAATTTCACCGAGCTCATGGCTGAGACAGTGTCCAGATCGTTACACCATTCGTGCAGGTCGGAACTTACCCGACAAGGAATTTCGCTACCTTAGGACCGTTATAGTTACGGCCGCCGTTTACTGGGGCTTCAATTCAATGCTTCTCCGAAGATAACATCTCCTCTTAACCTTCCAGCACCGGGCAGGTGTCAGGCCCTATACTTCATCTTACGATTTTGCAGAGCCCTGTGTTTTTGATAAACAGTCGCCTGGACCTCTTCACTGCGGCCAGCTTGCGCTGGCGACCTTTCTCCCGAAGTTACAGGTCTATTTTGCCTAATTCCTTAGCCATGAATCTCTCGAGCACCTTAGGATTCTCTCCTCAACTACCTGTGTCGGTTTACGGTACTGGTACTAATTACCTGAAGTTTAGAGGTTTTTCTTGGAAGCCCTTAGGCGCACTATCTCTTTGTCCGAAGACTCCGAGTACTATCGTATTTCCCCAAGATCTGTGGATTTGCCTGCAGATCTTATAGGTAGGTACTTCAACGAACTATTCCGTCAGTTCGCGGCGCTTTCATCACTCCGTCACCCCATCACAGTAATTAGTAGTACGGGAATATTAACCCGTTGGCCATCGACTGTCCCTTTCGGGTTCGCCTTAGGACCAGACTAACCCACAGCTGATTAGCATAGCTGTGGAAACCTTAGTTTTTCGGTGTGCGGGTTTCTCGCCCGCATTATCGTTACTTATGCCTACATTTTCTTTTCCAGCCAGTCCAGCATACCTTACGATACACCTTCAACCCTGCTGGAATGCTCCCCTACCACTTAGAGTAAACTCTAAATCCATAGCTTCGGTAATACACTTATGCCCGATTATTATCCATGCTCGTCCGCTCGACTAGTGAGCTGTTACGCACTCTTTAAATGAATGGCTGCTTCCAAGCCAACATCCTAGCTGTCTGGGCAGACAAACCTCGTTCTTTCAACTTAGTGTATATTTGGGGACCTTAGCTGATGGTCTGGGTTCTTTCCCTCTCGGACTTGGACCTTAGCACCCAAGCCCTCACTGCTGAGAAACATTATATAGCATTCGGAGTTTGTCAGGAATTGGTAGGCGGTGAAGCCCCCGCATCCAATCAGTAGCTCTACCTCTATATAACTTAATTCAGCGCTGCACCTAAATGCATTTCGGGGAGTACGAGCTATTTCCGAGTTTGATTGGCCTTTCACCCCTACCCACAGGTCATCCGAAGACTTTTCAACGTCAACCGGTTCGGACCTCCACACTGTGTTACCAGCGCTTCATCCTGCCCATGGGTAGATCACACGGTTTCGCGTCTAACACTACTGACTAAAGCGCCCTATTCAGACTCGCTTTCGCTACGGATCCGTGGCTTAACCACTTAACCTTGCCAGCAACGTTAACTCGTAGGCTCATTATGCAAAAGGCACGCCGTCACCCCACGAAAGGGCTCCGACCGCTTGTAAGCGTATGGTTTCAGGATCTATTTCACTCCGTTATTCACGGTTCTTTTCACCTTTCCCTCACGGTACTGGTTCACTATCGGTCTCTCAGGAGTATTTAGCCTTAGCGGATGGTCCCGCCAAATTCAGACAGGGTTTCACGTGCCCCGCCCTACTCAGGATACCACTATCTATTACACTTGTTACCCATACGGGGCTATCACCCTCTATGGCGTCACTTTCCAGCAACTTCCGGTTCCTTGTGCATAAAATGTCGTGGTCCTACAACCCCAGCACTGCCGTAACAGCACTGGTTTGGGCTAATCCGCGTTCGCTCGCCACTACTTACGGAATCACTTTTGTTTTCTTCTCCTCCGCCTACTTAGATGTTTCAGTTCAGCGGGTTTGCCCACCTATCGGTGTACTATGTCTTCAACATAGTGGGTTGCCCCATTCAGGTATCTGCGGATCAATCGGTGTGTGCCCGTCCCCGCAGCTTTTCGCAGCTTATCACGCCTTTCATCGCCTCTGAGAGCCAAGGCATCCCCCATACGCCCTTATTTTGCTTATTGTACCAATCTTAAAATTAATTAAGACCGTTTTTTTTGTCTTTTGTTATTTGTATTGCTACTATAACAAAAAACGCTTTCTACTTTTTATTATTTTCTTATCTCAATATGTCAATGAACTTTTATTGCCTATCTTTATAGACAATCAGTGGAGAATAACGGAGTCGAACCGTTGACCTCCTGCGTGCAAGGCAGGCGCTCTAGCCAGCTGAGCTAATCCCCCATTTTAATTAAAAATTAAAAATCGTGAATTAAAAATTATGAACTTTTTGATTCTTAATCTTTCAACTTCTAAAATTTCCTTTTTTCTAAGTATTTCAGTCTTTTTTAATTTTTAATTCTCAATTTTTAATTAAATTACCAATTGAAATTCTTAAAAAAGTAGTCCCGGGCAGACTCGAACTGCCGACCCCTACATTATCAGTGTAGTACTCTAACCAGCTGAGCTACGAGACTCTGTTTTACTTAAAATTTATTATTTGAACTAACAGCAAGAGTAATTGAACTTCGTGATTCAGAACCTTCTAAATTATCATCTTTTTTCCCCATCGTGCATTACTGCTAACAATTGGGGCTCTAGAAAGGAGGTGTTCCAGCCGCACCTTCCGGTACGGCTACCTTGTTACGACTTAGCCCTAGTTACCAGTTTTACCCTAGGCAGCTCCTTGCGGTCACCGACTTCAGGCACCCCCAGCTTCCATGGCTTGACGGGCGGTGTGTACAAGGCCCGGGAACGTATTCACCGGATCATGGCTGATATCCGATTACTAGCGATTCCAGCTTCACGGAGTCGAGTTGCAGACTCCGATCCGAACTGTGACCGGTTTTATAGATTCGCTCCTGGTCGCCCAGTGGCTGCTCTCTGTACCGGCCATTGTAGCACGTGTGTAGCCCAAGGCGTAAGGGCCGTGATGATTTGACGTCATCCCCACCTTCCTCACAGTTTGCACTGGCAGTCTTGTTAGAGTTCCCGACATGACTCGCTGGCAACTAACAACAGGGGTTGCGCTCGTTATAGGACTTAACCTGACACCTCACGGCACGAGCTGACGACAACCATGCAGCACCTTGTAAATTGTCTTGCGAAAGATCTGTTTCCAAACCGGTCAATCTACATTTAAGCCTTGGTAAGGTTCCTCGCGTATCATCGAATTAAACCACATGCTCCACCGCTTGTGCGGGCCCCCGTCAATTCCTTTGAGTTTCATTCTTGCGAACGTACTCCCCAGGTGGGATACTTATCACTTTCGCTTAGCCACTGAGATTGCTCCCAACAGCTAGTATCCATCGTTTACGGCGTGGACTACCAGGGTATCTAATCCTGTTCGCTACCCACGCTTTCGTCCATCAGCGTCAATCAATTAGTAGTAACCTGCCTTCGCAATTGGTATTCCATGTAATCTCTAAGCATTTCACCGCTACACTACATATTCTAGTTACTTCCTAATAATTCAAGTCTGGCAGTATCAATGGCCGTTCCACCGTTGAGCGATGGGCTTTCACCACTGACTTACCAAACCGCCTACGGACCCTTTAAACCCAATGATTCCGGATAACGCTTGGATCCTCCGTATTACCGCGGCTGCTGGCACGGAGTTAGCCGATCCTTATTCTTACGATACCGTCAAGCTCCTTCACGAAGGAGTGTTTCTTCTCGTATAAAAGCAGTTTACAATCCATAGGACCGTCATCCTGCACGCGGCATGGCTGGATCAGGCTTGCGCCCATTGTCCAATATTCCTCACTGCTGCCTCCCGTAGGAGTCTGGTCCGTGTCTCAGTACCAGTGTGGGGGATCTCCCTCTCAGGACCCCTACCCATCGTAGCCTTGGTAAGCCGTTACCTTACCAACTAGCTAATGGGACGCATGCTCATCTTTTACCGTTGTGACTTTAATAGTGGCTTCATGCGAAGCTGCTATACTATGAGGTATTAATCCAAATTTCTCTGGGCTATCCCTCTGTAAAAGGTAGATTGCATACGCGTTACGCACCCGTGCGCCGGTCTCTGGTTCCGAAGAACCATACCCCTCGACTTGCATGTGTTAAGCCTGCCGCTAGCGTTCATCCTGAGCCAGGATCAAACTCTTCATCGTATATTGTTTGTCTTAATTAAATCAAGACTAATTATTATGCGACGATTCTCTATCGGTTCTTTTCAAATCTCTCGATTCCATTACTCTTATTCTTTTGTTTTGAAATCTCTCTCAAAACGGCTGTCAATTCAATATGTCTACGAACGTGTTTCAATTTTGTTTCGCTTGTGTTTCAAAGCGGGTGCAAAAGTAGAAAACTTATTTCTAACTGGCAAATGTTTTTTGAAGTTTTTTTTAAGAAATTTTAATTTCCTTTTTCCTCATCTTACCTGCCAATCTGTCAATGAACTTTCCGTGTTTTGCGGGGTGCAAATGTAACTTCTGTTTTTAAATCTCACAAGCTTTTTTGAATCTTTTTTTGAAAAAAATTTTCTTTCCAAAATCCGTATGCTTGTCAGTATTTCTTAGAACGTCTGTCGCTGTTGCGGGTGCAAAAGTAGCACCTTTATTTACATTTACAAGCCTTTTTTTTATATAATTTCAATCTTTTTTATAAAGCACTGGTTTTGCGTTTTTTACAATTCAAAGTTTTTTTTGATCGGATTGGGGTTTTGTGGATTTGTAGCGCTTTGTGTGGGTTTGGATGGGTTTGCCGCAAAGGCACTAAGGCCCGAAGGTTTTTGTTTTCTTCCTTTTTATTGGGATGGAAAAGGCACAAGAGTGCGTTTTGGGATGGTTTTTGTTTCGCGCAAAGTCGCAAAGGCGCTAAGTTTTCTTCTTTGTTCCTGAATTTTCCTCTCTTTATCCAAATGTTTTCTTGAAAACTACTGCCCTAGCCCCGATAGTAACGGAAATCCTTTTGTGCCGGGGTTCGGCACAAAAGATTGTAGTGCATAGCGGGAAATAGCTCCTTCTAAAAACTAAATTCCAATTCTTTTAAACTCCAAATTCCAATTGGGTGATCCTTCAGCTTCTGTTCAGCAGGATAAACTATACATATATAATTAAAGAAGTTTCTCCTTATATATAGGTAGCAAAATAACCCCGACAAGTTTAAAAAACATGTCGGGGTTGGGAAAGAGTAAATCTACTCTTTATATATAATATGTAAAAATACACCTTATATATAGGTATGGATAATTAATTTAAAGCATCAATTACTTCTTTAGTGATTTGGATGCTTTTTAGTTTTTTCTGATGATCAAAAATTGGGCTGGTCACCATTAGTTCATCAATTCTTGAATAGTCGATAAACTTTTTAAGATCTATTGCCAGTTGTTCCTTATTTCCCGTAAAAGTACATGCCGTCATTTGATTGACATGAAAACGTTCTTCTTCGCCCATGATATCATCTAAAGATGGTACAGGTGGCTGTAACCCTTTGCGGTCGCCACGAATGAGATTTAGAAACATCTGATACAAACTTGTTGATAGAAATTCAGCTTCTTCATTTGTATCGGCTGCAATAATATTGACGCATGCCATTGTTTTTGGCTTATCCAAAGTGGCGGAAGCCTGGAAATTTTCACGATAAAACTCGAATGCCTGAATCATTTGACGTGGTGCAAAATGCCCCGCAAAAGCATATGGTAATCCATAAGCCGCGGCAAGAGCTGCACTTTCCATACTTGAACCTAAAATCCAGATTGGAATATTTGTGCCTTCGGCCGGAAAAGCGCGCACTTTTGCTGTAGCATTTTCGACTGAAAAATAATCCTGAAGTTTGCTTACGTTTTGAGGAAAGCGCTGTGCCTGTTCAAAAAAGTCTTTTCTAATGGCTTCGGCGGTTGGCTGGTCTGTTCCGGGTGCTCTTCCTAATCCTAAATCAATTCGGTTTGGATAAAGCGTTTCTAAGGTTCCAAATTGTTCGGCTACTACTAAAGGAGAATGATTTGGCAACATGATTCCGCCCGAGCCTACACGGATATTTTGAGTTTGTCCAGCAATATATCCTATTAAAACAACTGTTGCCGTACTTGCAACGTGTGCCATATTGTGATGTTCGGCCAGCCAAAAACGCTTGTAACCTAATTTATCTGCTAATTGCGCTATGTTTTTTGTTTTTTGAAATGTTTCTGAAGCATTGCTATCCTGAGTGATGATGGCAAGCTCTAATAGTGAGACTGAAATTGGGTTTTTCATATAAAAAATGCTAGTATGCAAAATTAAGTCATTTATACGGATGCCTTTTGTTTTCTAATGTTAATAGAATTATAATATTCTTATCGGATCATAAATGATTAATTTTAAATGATTAATTATTGTTTTACGATAATTAATTATACATTTGCAATATCAATTCAACTTTTAGCACATGAAGACAACTCATATTGTTTCCAGAATATTATTCTATTTTACCCGATTTTTAGCTATTGTTTATTTCACATTAGCCATATACTCTGTTTTTACATTGGTAACAGGAGTGTTTCTGACCTTTAAGGATAACGGAAAGTATTTTCAGGTTTGCTATCCTTTTACTACTCATCCTGTAATGCTTGGCGATTATAATCTGCCTTACATTCTTTTTGATTTTTTGGCACCGTTAAGTTTGT
The DNA here is from genome assembly GCF_979258275.1 of Flavobacterium sp. AC274. Lineage (NCBI taxonomy): Bacteria > Pseudomonadati > Bacteroidota > Flavobacteriia > Flavobacteriales > Flavobacteriaceae > Flavobacterium > Flavobacterium sp. AC274. The sequence continues at coordinate 4,965,743 of NZ_OZ409852.1, forward strand.
ATGGAATTTTCTTTTTACTGAGCAGTAATGTTTTTAAGTTATTTTATCAGCCAAAATTATTTACTGCAAACGGGATTTTGCATTTAAGACGCTTTTATTTATCAAATTTATTGGTACCCGGAATTGTAATTTTTATAGCTTTCTTTTTTGTTCCGTTAGACAATGAAGTTTCGCTTTTTATTGTATTGCATGGAATGCTGGGTGTTTTTGCTTATTTTTTAGCTGCTATTTTTAAACAGGGTTTAAACCTTCAGAACGAACAAGACTTATTTATATAATCATGCCAATAATTATAAATGTTGATGTAATGCTTGCTAAACGCAAAATGCAAAGTAAAGAGTTGGCTGAAAAACTAGGAATCACGCCTGCTAATTTATCGATACTTAAAACCGGAAAAGCCAAAGGAATCAGATTTGATACTCTGGAAGCTATTTGTAAAATATTAGATTGCCAGCCGGGCGATATTTTAGAATACGTAAGCGAATAAATCTTTTTAAATCTTAACTAAAAAAATCGACTCTTGATGTCGACAGGGATTCTATTGCCTATTTTTTTCAAAATAATTATTTCAATCAATCATTAAATCAATCACAAAATGAACAGTTTATCAATCAAAAATCTCAACAAAACGTATGAGAACGGCACACAGGCTATAAACGACGTGTCACTGGAAATTACTAACGGAATGTTTGGCTTGTTGGGGCCAAACGGAGCTGGAAAATCGACTTTAATGCGAACCATTGCGGCTTTACAGGAACCATCTTCGGGAAGTATTACCTTTAACGGAATCAATATTCTGGAAAACCCAATGTTTATCAGAGAAAATCTGGGTTATTTGCCTCAGGAATTTGGAGTTTATCCTAAAATTTCGGCTTATCGCTTATTAGATCATTTAGCGATTTTGAAAGGAATCGTGAATAAACAGGAAAGAAATCATCAGATTCTGACTTTATTACAGCAAACCAATTTATTGCAACACAAAGACAAAGCGGTTCACTCTTTTTCTGGCGGAATGCGTCAGCGATTTGGTATTGCGCAGGCTTTATTGGGAAATCCGAAGATTATTATTGTCGATGAACCAACTGCGGGACTTGATCCTGAAGAAAGAAATCGATTCAATAATCTTTTAAGCGAAATTGGCGAAAGCATTATTGTGCTTTTGTCTACTCATATTGTTGAAGATGTTCGGGATTTGTGTACCAAAATGGCAATTATTTCAAACGGAAAATTGATTTTGGAAGGAAATCCAAATGAAAAAATCGATTTATTGAAGGATAAAATCTGGATGAAAGCCATTCATAAATCTGAATTAAAGGAATATCAAACTCATTTCAATATTATATCCTCGCATTTGAATTCGGGTAAATTGAATATTCATGTTTTTTCGGATCAGCAGCCAGATTCTGGTTTCAACTTAATTTCGCCTGATTTAAGTGATGTTTATTTTAGTGTTTTATCAAATCAACTTAAAAAATAACGTTATGCTTTTAAAATTAATACAATTTGAATGGCATAACAATACCAGAAACTGGAGTTTTTATGCCACATTTTTAGTTTACTTAATCCTGGGATTTTTTATGAGTGCTTTTGCGAATTTTTCGTTTTCCGGCGCTTACAAAAATAGCCCTTATGTACTTACTTATGCCATTGGTTTGATTTCTTTAACGACGATATTCTCGATAACACTTCAGGTTGCACAGAATTTTTTAAAGGAATATGAAACCAAATTCGACTCCATTATCTTCACCACTCCTATTTCTAAGTTCAATTATCTAGGAAGTAAATTTATTGTCGCTTTTGGCATAGCCGTTATTTCTTTTGGTATGTTTATTATCGGGATGATGATTGGTCATTTGATGCCCTGGCTTTCTCAGGATGAAATTGGTGCTTTTTATATCATCAATTATTTATGGCCGTATTTGGTTTTGGTGATTCCTAATATCGTATTGTGTCTATCTATTTTAACGACTTTAGCTTGGTTAACCAGAAGTAAACTCTTTATTTATGTTGGCGGTTTTCTTATTTACATTTTATATATCGCAGGTTCGCTTTTCTCCAACTCCCCTATTTTTGCGAATGCTTCTCCTTCGTCTGCAGCGGCGATGTCTTTTGCGGCAAAAATAGATCCGTTTGGGTTGGCAGCATTTTTAGAACAAACTAGATATTGGACTTCAATTCAAAAAAACACTAATCTTCTGGAATTATCCGGTAATTTTTTATTGAATAGAATGCTATGGATAAATGTTTCCTTTCTTCTATTATTTCTTTCTTATAAATTATTTCCTTTCCGAAAAACGAAAACTAAAAAGGTAAAATCATTTAAGGTTTTAAAAATTGAATCTCTTTCATTTTCTACAGAAGCACCAAAAAATATCGAATTTAGAACTTTCAAACATAATTTTCTAGTTTTAAAAAGCTACATTAAAATGGATGTTTCCTTAATTTTAAAAGGAATTCCGTTTCTATTGATAGTTATTTTATTTTCAGGATTGCTTTTAATTGAAATTTCAGATGAAATTGATGGCGGAATCAGATTGGCACAAAATATTACGAATACGGCTTTGATGATTAGTACAATTATGGATCGTTTGCCTTTTATTCTAATTATCATTTTGCTTTTTTATAGCAATGAATTGATAAACCGAAGTGAAACATCTCAATTTGAAATGTTGGAAAACACAACACCTCATCAAAAAACGGTCGTTTTAGCAGCAAAAATTATTTCACTTTTTACAATTCCTTTACTAATAATCGCTTTAAGTATTTTAATTGGTTGTGGTTTTCAAATTGTTCATGCAAATGCTCCTATAGAATTTGGGCTCTACTTTTCTCTATTTTATTATTTGGGCTTGCCGATTTTATTGATTTCGATTTTAATCGTTTTTATTCAAACTGTTATACCTAATAAATATTTAGGCCTTTCGGCAGCGGTTATTATTACGATTTTGATAAGTACCGGAATTGGGGAACAGTTAGGAATTTCGCATCCATTATTAAGGTTTGGAAATCCTTTTGAAAGAGAGTATTTTGATTTGAATTGTTTTGGAAAATATCCTGTTTCGTTTCATGTTTCGATGTTGTACAATTTTGGATTGGCTTTAATTTTACTAATCTTAACTGGTATTTTATGGAAAAGAAATACTTCAATTCTAAAATCATTTCGAAGACATTCGCTGAATTCACTTCAGAAAACAACTTTGGCATTGGGAATTCTTCTTTTTATTGGTTTTGGAAGTTTTCTGTTTTATAAAACCAATATTGAATATCCGTATTTAACTGAAGAAGATCACAACAATTGGAGCGAACAATATGAGTTACAATTTAAAAAATATATTGATTTACCTCAACCAACAATAACTTCCGTTAAAAGTGATGTTGCTTTGTTTCCTGCAGAAAATCGTTATGAAGTGTCTGGGAAATATCAATTGATTAATAATTCTGAAAAAGCAATTGATAGTTTACTCCTATATATAGATCGAAATTCAAAACTAACTTCAATCAAAATTCCGAATGCTGAAAAATTAAACGACGTTTCTCAATTCAATCATTATTGGTATCGTTTAGCAAAACCGCTTAAACCTCATCAAAAAATGGAAATTTCATTTTCATTTAAATCAGGCTGGTCGCCGTTTAAAGGTCATACTTCTTTTAATTCGGTTATAGAAAATGGTTCTTTTATGCGAATAAGTCGTTATTACCCAACTTTTGGTTATCAGGATGCGAATGAAATCAGCAGTAAAAAGGAACGTTTAAAAAGGTATTTGAAATCTCAAACTCCGCTAAAAAAACTCGAAGACAAAACAGTCAGTCCATACAATTTTATTGATTATGATGCTGTGGTTTCAACTTCTCAAAATCAAACGGCAATTGGTGTTGGTAATTTAATTGGAAAATGGACAAAAAACAATCGCAATTATTTTCATTATAAATCAAATGGGAAGATTCCGTTTCGGTTTGCTTTTTCTTCTGCCAAATATCAAATTCAAAAAACAAATTATAAAGGAGTTACAATTGAAGTATATTATGACAAAAGACATTTTAAAAATGTTTCGAAATTAATACAAGATGTAAAAAATACTTTAGATTATTGTCAAACCAACTTTGGAAAGTATCCTTATAAAACAATCCGTTATGCCGAAGTTTCTGCTTTCGCCGATGGTTTTGCTGCCACTTCTTATCCATCGACAATTTTTATGAAAGAGAATTTTGGTTTTTACAGCGACCTTTCTCGTAAAGATAAGGAAGATGTTATCAATCAATTAACTGCACATGAGTTGTCGCACGAATGGTGGGGAAATGCACAAATTAGTCCTGAACAAAAAGAAGGAAGCTGGATTTTGACAGAAACATTAGCGCAATATACTGAACTGATGCTTTATGAAAAAGAACATGGCCTAGAGAAAACTCTTGAAACTTTAAAAATTCATCTGGATTTGTATTTAAGCAGCCGAAGTTATGATCCTGAAACGCCTCTTTATAAAACGAATTATGACACTCCGCATTTACCTTATGATAAAGGAATGCTTGTAATGCATCAATTGCAAATGTTAATTGGAGAAAGAAAATTAAATCTTGCCTTAAAAAATTTTCTAAATCATTATAAATATCCAAATCAAATTCCTGATTCTGAAGATTTATTAAAAGAAATTTATTCGGTAACTGATCAAAAATTATATTGCAAATTAGATGAAATGTTTAAACAAATTATTACATATTCGTCTAATATTGTTTCGGTTGAAAGCAATAAAAAGAATAATTTTTATGAAATTTCTTTTAAAGTAAATTCTAAAAAATATTCTGAGAATGCAACCGGAAAACGAAAACTGATTAAAAATGATTCTATAATAGATATTGGTGTTTACGATGAAAATGGTAAATTGTTTTCTTATCCTTTTTTAATAAAAAATAATGTAGTTAAAGGGAAAATTAAACTCAAAATCAAACCTCAACTTATTGTTGTTGATCCGTATTTAAAAAATATAGACACCTTTATTAAGGATAACGAAAAGGAAATTAACTAAAGTTTTCTGCCACAGATTAGATCTTATTTCACCAACTAATTAGTAAAAATTTGCAAATCTGTGTCTGTTTTTATTCTAATTCATTTCTCTTTTAATTTCTAATTTCTTGATTTTTGAATTTAATGTCGATGGATGAATATCCAGGATTTCAGCAGCTCCGCCAATTCCGGATATTTTTCCATTACATTTTTTCAGAATATATAAAATATAATCTCGCTCATTTTCTAAAATGGTTTTGATCGAAAATGATTCGCTTGCCTGGTCTGCGTGCATTTTTGAAGATGTCGAAAGCTCAATGTCTTTAATTGTATTTCCGTCTGTTAGTAAAATAGCTCTTTGTATTACATGTTCTAATTCACGAATGTTTCCCGGCCAATTGTAATTTGTAATTTGCTGTAATGCAAAATCTGAAAGTACCGGAGATTTTCGTCCCATTTTTTCACTGTATACTTTTATAAAATGATTCGCTAATTCCGGAATATCTTCTTTTCGTTTTTTAAGCGACGGAACTATAATCGGAAAAACGTGCAGGCGATAATACAAATCCATTCTAAATCTTCCGGCAGCTACTTCTTCTTCCAAATTTTTATTGGTTGCAGCAATTATTCGAACATCTATTTTTATAGGCGATGCTCCTCCAATTCTTTCAATTTCTCTTTCCTGCAAAACGCGCAATAATTTTACCTGAAGTTCCATTGGCATCTCTCCTATTTCATCCAGAAAAATTGTTCCGCCATCGGCCAGTTCAAATTTACCAATTCGTTTATCCATCGCTCCGGTAAAAGCGCCTTTTTCATGACCAAAAAGCAACGATTCTGCCAGATTTTCTGGAATCGCACCACAATTTATAATCACCAAAGGCTTATTTTTTCTTGGAGACAATGTATGGATACTTTGCGCGATCTTCTCTTTTCCCGTTCCGCTTTCTCCTAAAACTAAAACTGAAGTATCAGATGGTGCTACTTTTCGAATGTAATCAAAAACGGTAATCATTTGAGAACTATTTCCAATAATCCCTTCAAAACCAACTGATTTATTAATTGGTTTTATTTCTTTAATAATTGCTTCTTTTTGGTCTGAGTCTGAATTTGTTTTGGGATACATTTTAGTAATAAACTGAACAAATGTATTTTCAAGATTACTCAAAACTGCTATATTTTCGGGAGAATAAACATTAAAATTTCGACTGTAAAAAGTAAAATGAAATTTTTGAATTGCTACAATTGAAAGAGGAAAAACTAAATAAGATTTAATTCCGAAATTATGTGATATTAGACCTTTTATAGGCGCAACCTGAAAATTATTGATTAAAGATTCTTCGCTATAAACAACAGGATTTAAATCTATTTTTGATTTTTTATAAGTCTCGTCTAATTCTTTTATAGAAATATCGGCAATTTTTGAAAACTTTTCGGGATTAATAATCTGGTAATCATCTATATTTTTGCGCATGACACCAAGATTTGCATAATGCGTTGTATTTAAAAAACCAACTTCTAAATAATCAAAAGAGATAAAAGTCTGCACCACTTTTGCAAATGCCAACAAAGCATCTTCCCATTTAAGATTTAATTTTATAATTTCTGCAATATTATTCTGCAGTTGAAACTGCTGCATTAATTGCGATTCTAAACTATATTCCTGACGGTAAAAAGCAATTTCCAGTGTTGTTAAAACGTCCTGCTCACGAAATGGTTTTACGATAAAACCATAAGGCTGGGTAATTTTGGCCTGATCTAAAATACTTTTGCTTGAATTGGCAGATATATAAATGAAACCAATATGGTTTTCCTTTAAAATTTGAGCCAGTTCAATTCCGTTTCTGCTTCCTTTCAACATAATATCCACAAAAACCAAATCCGGTTTTTCCGTTTGAATTTGTTCCAAAGCCTGATCAACAGAACGCGAAATTCCGATTACTTCGTAATTTGCTTTTTCGAGAATTAACTGCAAATCATGAGCCTCAATAAATTGATCTTCAACAATTAAAATTCGCTTTTTTAAAGTAGGTTGAGATGAATTATTGGGAAACTCAGAAACCGTTTTCATAATTGTGGCATTTTTAGTGTTATAAACCTGTAATTTATTGGTATAAAATTAGTTAATTATTGCAAGTAAAATAACATTTTTACCAAATATAAATCATCAAAAACAACTTTAATGTGAATTTTCTTCATATTTTTTCACAAGACCACATGTCTTTTATTTTATATTTGTTTCCGAAAACTTCCAAAAAAACTAATTCTCACCAAATTATGAAGCAATTCTATTCTCTCAGTTTTTTATTCTTCATTATTCTTCCATCTTTGGCACAAAATTCACCTTCAGTCGCTAAATATGATTTAAAGAAAAAAGATTGCTCATTCAGGCCAGCTCAATGTATTTGTATAATTCAAATCAAGGTGCAATAGATGCAGACAGCGCTGTTGTTTTGGCTTGTAAAGCTTATAAATTACCTGTTTCGTTAGCTTATGATGAAGGATTTAATGATGGCTCTTACCTGATTGGAAATGATTTAATTGAAAAGAGAAAAGTTAATGCAGTTAAAAAATTACTTCTAAAATCAAAAAATGAAGACCGAATTAAATTATTACTTCAACTAGGAAATTTTTATCTTTTTAAACCTGGTACAAAACCCGACGATTTACAAAATGCATTCTTGTATACAAAAGAAGCATTTGATTTGAGTAATAAACTTAAAATAAAAAAATGGCAACATCAAAGTTTACTCTTATTAGGTAAATATTATCTTCAGGCTAATAATCAGGCTGAAGGGAAAAAATGTTTTCTTCAGGTTATTACTGAATGCCGAAAACAAAATGATAAACCAGGTCTTGCTGATGCTCTGGATGCTTATGGAACTCTTTTATCCAATTTAGATCCTGAAAAAGAAAAAATTCTGCAAGAAACTGTTTCGCTTTATGCTTCTTTAGGATTAGAAGAAAAAAGGATCGAAAATTACATGAAAATTACAACCATTTATTTTTGGGGTGGAAAAATCAACGAAGCTAAAAAGAGACTCTACCAAAATTTGGCCGATCTGCGAAAAATTAACTTTGCTCATCAACAATTTGCAGAAACCACAATTGTTTATATTGAATTGTTTCAGCACAATATACAAACTGCTTTATATTATGCCTTAAAAAGTGTAAAAAGAATGGAAGCTGAAAAGGATTATACTTTTGGGGACGTCTTTTATATGCGTCTGGGCGATGTTTATAATCATTACGGTCATCATCAGGAAGCGTTGGACTTATACAAAAAAAGTATCGAAATCGGTCGGCAGACAATTAATACCGGTACTTGGTATAAAAGTTTTTTTAGTGCTGTAGCTGCTTTATCATTAAAAGGAAAAACTAAAGAAGCTGTTGATTACATCAATTCTATGACCGCAGAATTTCCTCCTAAAAGTACTTTTGATAAAATGTCTGTTGCTTACATAAAAGCTAATTGTTATGAAGTGCTGAAAGATTTTGCTAAAGCCGAAAAATTTTTTAAAGAAACCGACTATTATGCAAAACAGCTAAATGCGCCGGAAACTTTTAGAGAAGTTATTCATCAATATACAATAATGGCTTTGTTTTATATCAGAATCAATAAACCCGACAGCGCCAGGCATTATAAGGACAAAGTTTTTGCTCTTTCCAAGACTTATAATCAAAACTACAATTCAGAAGCTCTTCAGCTTTTATTGTATAAAACAGATTCTATTGATGGTAACTACAAAGATGCTTTAGCACATTTTAAAAATTATAAAAAAATAAATGATTCTGTTCATGGAGTTGATAAAAACAAACAGATAGATGAACTTAAAATTCAATATGAAACGGCTAATAAAGAGCAAAAAATCAATTTTTTAAACGATCAGGATAAACTGCAAAAAAGCGAACTGCAAAAATCTAAACTTTTAAATAGTGTCTCGATCTGGAGCTTGATTTTATTACTTATTACAATTGGATTATTGTACAACAGATACCGATTAAAACAACGAAATCATACCAAACTAGAACTTAAGGAAAAAGAAATCAATCAGAAAAATATAAATCTTAGACATTTATTGGATGAAAAAGAATGGCTTTTGAAAGAAATTCATCATCGTGTAAAAAACAATCTTCAAACGGTTATCAGTCTTTTAAATTCACAATCGGCATATTTGGATAATGATATGGCTTTGTCTGCAATAAAAAATAGTCAGCACAGAATTCATTCGATGTCATTAATTCATCAAAAATTATATAATTCTGAGAATATTTCGAGGATTAATATGTCAAATTATATTAGAGAACTTGTCGAATATCTTAAAGAATCTTTTTCGCTTGGGCAAAGAATCAGATTTGAATTAAAAATAGATCAGCTGGAATTAGATGTAGCACAAGCCGTTCCGCTTGGACTTATTTTGAATGAAGCCATTACCAATTCTATTAAATATGCGTTTCCTGATGAACGAAACGGGATGATTTATGTGACGCTTGAAGCAACAACTGAGAATCATTATTTACTAACAATTTCGGATAACGGAATTGGAATTGATACTGATTTTAGTGCCAAAAAACTAAACTCGTTTGGAATGAGTTTGATAAAAGGTTTAAGTGACGATTTAGAAGCCAAATTTTCGATGGAAAACAATAACGGAACTATTTTGAAAATTGAATTTTCACAAGAATTTCCAATGAATCAAAAAAGAAAAGTAATTTAAAACCTAAATTTGTAGCGTTAAAATGAATTTCGATTTTAGCCTTTTCATCAAATGATACACAAAATTTTAATTATAGACGACGAAGAAAAACTTAGAAGTCTATTGGCACGCATTATAAAATCGGAAGGATTTGAAGTTTTTGAAGCCAAGGATTTAAAATCAGGTTTTAAAAAGCTCGAACAAACAGATATTGATGTCGTTTTGTGTGATGTGAAATTACCGGATGGAAACGGCGTTGATTTTCTGCAAAACATAAAAGGAAGTTTTCCTTTGGTCGAAGTTATTTTACTTACCGCTTTTGGAAATATTCCTGATGGTGTTCAGGCCATGAAAAATGGCGCTTTTGATTATATCGTAAAAGGTGATGACAATGACAAAATTATTCCGCTTCTTTATAAAGCTGTAGAAAAAGTACAATTACAAAAAAAGTAAAACAGCTTGAAAAACGCATAGGTGATAAATATTCGTTTAATACTATTATAGGAAAATCAAAAGGAATTGAACAGGTTATTGATTTGGCAAAAAAAGTCGCCAAAACCGATTCGACTGTTTTACTAACAGGCGAAACCGGAACGGGAAAAGAAGTTTTTGCACAAGCAATTCATGAAAATAGTAATCGTGTCGGAAAATCTTTTGTGGCCTTAAACTGTAGTACTTTTAGCAAAGAAATTCTTGAAAGCGAACTTTTTGGACACAAACAAGGAGCTTTTACAGGAGCTTTAAAAGATAAAAAGGGTTTTATTGAAGAAGCCAATGGTGGAACTTTATTTCTCGACGAAATTGGAGAAATGCCAATTGAATTGCAGGCCAAATTATTACGTGTTCTGGAAACCAGCGAATACATACCGATTGGTGATACAACTCCAAAAAAATCTAATTTCAGATTAATTGCCGCAACAAACCGGGATTTAAAAACAGAAAGTGATGAACACCGTTTTCGTTCTGACTTGTATTTTCGTTTGAATATTTTCGAAATAAAACTGCCGCCATTACGCGAAAGAATTAAAGATATTGCTGCGATAACGAATTATTTCGTCAAACAATTTTCTGAAAAAACGAATAAAAAAACATTAAACATTTCAGATGATTTTCTTCAAAAATTAGAAAATTATTCCTGGCCGGGAAATATTCGGGAACTTAAAAATGTGATTGAAAGATCTGTTATTCTGAATAATGGAGACACTCTAACTTCAGATGTTTTACCTTATGAAATGCAGCATCAACCTGAAAAACCTACAAAATCAATGTCGGCTTTTTCGATGCAAAGCGTTGAAAAATTGCACATTCAGAAAGTTTTAAATTATACAAAAGGTAATAAAGCAGAAACGGCAAGATTACTAGAAATTGGCATTGCAACTTTATATAGAAAACTGGAAGAATATAGTATTCAATAAAAAAAATAAAATTCCAATCTCGATAGTTATCCGGATAAATTCCAAATTCCATTTAAAAGCTCCAGCGGAGCAAAATATTTATAGACAATTTAATCTGTTTTACACAAAGCTCCAGCGGAGCGATGATATATCTGGGTTGCTAAATATGTCACCCCGATGGGGTTCTAACAACAAATCTATGTATTTCTATAAATATGGCGTTCCTCTGGAACTCAAATTTTAAAATTAAATCCCTATCATTTCAATAAAAGCTTATCATTTTGATAGGCTTTTTTTATGCCTGTTTTTTGGCACAAAACCACATTCCTTTTATTTACAACACTTTATCTACAACTTTACTTTTTCGGAACATATTTTGGCATAAGGAGGAAGAACAAAAAAATTCATTCAAAATGAAAAATCAAGTCACCCCAATCTACAAACAAGCCGAACGCTTTGCCGAGATTACTAAAAAATCTATTATTTCCGGAAACATTGTGAGAGCCAAAAAATGCCTGGCACTTGCTGAACGGTTATTTATTACAGGAAGTTTTGAAACCAAAAATGCGATTTCAAATGTCTACATTTTCTCCGTCTCCTCTTTTATGGAAATGCGTCACTGCAATATTTCTCATCTTTTTCCTCAAACGCTTAAAGCGGAATATATCAAGCAGGTTAATACTTCGGGCGTATAAAAAAGTTTAATCGGTTAATTGTTAAATCGTTTAATCGAATGACAATCTAAAATCTAAAATCTGAACTCTAAAATAATCTTATGATCACTTTTCTTTTACTCGCATTGGCAGTTTTACTGTTTGCCATTTGTTTCAAATCTGTTGAATTCTTCGAAAAAATCTAAATCATGACAGCACTATTTATTGTTTCCATCGCCGTTTTTGGTTATTTGGTTTATGTACTAATCAAACCAGAAAAATTCTAAAAAATGAAAAAGTCACAATCCCCAAAAAAGCTGCTACTATATGTATTTGCGGCCTGGACATTAGCCTTTGTAACACTTATTATGTTTTTATAAAAGTCTAAAATTTATTTAATTTCTAACAAACAAAATATGAACACAGAATTATTTGGCGTCATTAGTATTTTTATCATTTCGATAGTTTTAGCGATTCCCGTGGGAAAATATATTGCTAAAGTTTATTTGGGAGATAAAACTTTTCTTGACCCGATTTTCAATCCAATTGAAAAATTTATTTTTAAAATTAGTGGAATTAATTCCACAGAAGAAATGAACTGGAAACAACATTTAAAAGCACTTTTAAGTGTAAATATGGTTTGGTTCTTTCTTTGCTTTTTTGTTTTACTTTTTCAGGGATCGTTATTTTTAAATCCTGATAATAATCCATCTATGACGCCGGATTTAGCATTTAACACTGCTATTTCGTTCGTTGTAAACTGTAATTTACAGCATTATTCAGGCGAAACCGGACTTTCATATTTGTCACAAATGGTTTTAATGTTTCTGCAATTTGTTTCTGCAGGTGTAGGAATGGCCGCTGCAGCAATGGTTTTCACTGCAATGCGAGAAAAAACAACCGACAAATTGGGTAATTTTTACAATTATTTCATCAAAAGCTGTACTCGCATTTTATTACCGCTTTCTGCGATTGTAGCAGTTGTTCTATTATTTAGCGGAACTCCTATGACTTTTGAAGGAAAAGATGCAATTACCACTTTACAAGGGGACAATGTTGAAGTTTCCCGAGGACCTGCAGCAGCGTTTATTGCTATTAAACATATAGGTACAAATGGAGGAGGTTTTTTTGGAGCCAATTCAGCACATCCTTTAGAAAACCCAACTTATTTAACGAATGCAATTGAACTTTGGGCACAATTAATTATTCCATTTGCAATGATTTTTGCGCTTGGATTTTTCTTAACAAAAGAAAATTATCCTATATCATTTTTGGTGTAATGACGGTTGGTTTCTTACTATTGGTAATTCCAACAGTTATGACTGAACTTAATGGAAATCCGGCTATCGAAAAAATGGGAATCGCCCAAACAACCGGAGCAATGGAAGGAAAAGAAGTTCGTTTTGGTCCGGCTATTTCAGGCTTCTGGAGTATTGCCACAACGGTAATTTCTACGGGCTCTGTAAATAGTATGCACGATAGTTCGATGCCGCTTTCAGGAGCTATGCAGTTGTTAGCCATGATGGTTAATGCCTTTTACGGAGGCTGTGGCGTTGGCTATTTAAACTTCTACATTTTTATCATTTTGGCTGTATTTATTTCCGGTTTAATGGTTGGTCGAACTCCTGAATTTTTAGGAAAGAAAATCGAAGCCCGTGAAGTTAAAATTGCTGCTTTTATCGCGATTCTTCATCCTTTATTGATTTTAGCGGGAACAGCTCTAGCTTCTTATTTTGCTGCACATGACACCGCAATGGGTTATTGGTTTAGCGGAAACGCTACAGGCTGGTTAAACAATCCGGGAAATCACGGATTTTCAGAAATGTTATATGAATATACTTCGAGTGCTGCTAACAATGGTTCTGGTTTTGAAGGTTTGGGAGATAATAATCCGTTTTGGAATATCACTACGGGAATCGTTTTACTATTAAGCCGTTTCATTCCGATAATAGGTCCATTGGCAATTGCAGGATTATTGGCTAATAAAAAATACATTCCTGAAAGTGCGGGAACATTAAAAACTGATACTACCATTTTTGGAGTTATGGTTTTTGCCGTAATCGCGATTATAGCTGCTTTATCATTCTTCCCGGCTTTGGCTTTAGGTCCATTGGCAGAATATTTTACACTAAAATAAGAATGCAGCAAATATTTTTAAACACATAAAACATAAACGCAAAATATTTCAAACATAGCCCGTGGTTTCAACCACGGGAAACGAATTGCGGGAACAAAGATTCTGACATACGTTGCGTCCCAGCGGTTGAAACCGCTGGCTATGTTCTATAATCTATGTGTTTTTAGTGCATAACATTTAACAAATAACATTTAACTTTTTACAAGAAAATGACAACTAATAAATCCGCATCATTGTTTGAAAGCAAACAGGTAAAAGAAGCCTTAGCGCAGTCTTTTGTGAAGCTTAATCCAAAATTGATGATCAAAAATCCGGTAATGTTTACCGTAGAAATAGGAACTGCTATTATGTTTGCTGTATGTATTTCTATTTTAATGGGAGCGACAGATCAAGGCAGTTTCACTTACAATTTAATTGTGTTTTTAATTTTATTAGCAACCCTTTTGTTTGCCAATTTTGCCGAAGCAATTGCCGAAGCCAGAGGAAAAGCACAAGCGGATAGTTTAAGAAAAACACGTGAAGAAACTCCGGCAAGACAAATTTTACCTAACGGGGAAATCAAAAACATCAGTTCATCTGAATTGAAAAAAGGAGATATTTTCGTTTGTGAAGCTGGTGATTTAATCGCAACTGACGGTGAAATTATCGAAGGTTTGGCAACCATTGACGAAAGTGCCATTACCGGAGAAAGTGCTCCTGTTATTCGGGAAGCTGGTGGCGATAAATCTTCCGTTACCGGAGGAACAAAAGTGTTGTCTGATAAAATTAAAGTAATAGTAACATCAGAACCAGGCGAAAGCTTTCTGGATAAAATGATTGCTTTGGTTGAAGGTGCAAGCCGCCAGAAAACACCAAACGAAATTGCCCTGACTATTTTATTGGCAGCATTTACCTTAATCTTCGTGATTGTTTGTGTTACGTTAAAACCATTTGCAGATTATGCTAATGCGCCAATTACAATCGCTGCTTTTATTGCCTTATTCGTTTGTTTGATTCCAACTACAATTGGTGGTTTACTTTCTGCAATTGGTATTGCGGGAATGGACAGAGCGTTGCGTGCCAACGTAATTACAAAATCAGGAAAAGCGGTTGAAACTGCCGGAGATATTGATGTATTACTTTTGGATAAAACCGGAACAATCACTATTGGAAACAGAAAAGCAACCAATTTTTATCCTGCAAATGGAGTTACTGAAGAAGATTTTATAAAATCTGCCGTGTTAAGCTCACTAGCAGATGACACTCCGGAAGGGAAAAGTATCGTGGAACTGGCAGGAGCCGAAACTGCCAATAAATTATCAATTGAAGGTGCTACTTTAATAAAATTTACCGCAGAAACCAGAACTTCCGGAGTTATTTTAAAAGACGGAACCAACATTAGAAAAGGGGCTCAGGATGCCGCAAAAAATATTGCAAAACAAGCCGGAAATGCATTTCCCGAAGATACCTCTCAAAAAGTAATTGATATTTCTACAAACGGAGGAACGCCGTTGGTTGTCATTAAAAACAATCAGGTTCAGGGTGTTATCGAATTGCAGGATATTATTAAAACCGGAATGAAAGAACGTTTTGACCGATTGAGAAAAATGGGTGTAAAAACAGTTATGGTTACGGGAGATAACCCGCTTACGGCTAAGTTTATTGCAGAAGCTGCCGGTGTTGATGATTTTATTGCCGAAGCAAAACCTGAGGATAAAATGAACTACATCAAAAACGAGCAAAACCTTGGTAAACTTGTTGCCATGATGGGTGACGGAACCAACGATGCTCCTGCCCTTGCGCAAGCCAATGTGGGTGTTGCCATGAACAGCGGAACCCAGGCTGCAAAAGAAGCCGGAAACATGGTCGATCTTGACAATGATCCAACAAAATTGATTGAAATTATTGAAATTGGAAAACAGCTTTTAATGACTCGCGGAACGCTTACTACTTTCTCTATTGCAAATGATGTTGCGAAATATTTTGCTATTGTTCCGGCACTATTTATCACCGCTATTCCAACTTTGCAAGGTTTAAATATTATGCATTTGCATAGTCCGGAAAGTGCGATTTTATCAGCGGTAATTTTCAATGCGATTATCATTCCGATCTTGATTCCGCTTGCGTTGAGAGGTGTTGACTACAAACCAATTGGTGCAAGTGCAATCCTTAAAAGAAACCTGTTGATTTATGGTTTAGGCGGATTGATTGTCCCTTTTATCGGAATTAAATTAATTGATTTACTAGTAGCTCTGTTTATGTAAAAAAAGTTGCTAAGGTTCTGAGGAACTAAGGTGCTAAGTTTTTTCTTAGTCCCTCAGAACCTTAGTTCCTTAGAACCTCAAAAATAAAAAAAATGAAAAATATATTCTCACTATTAAAATTCACCTTGATTACTGTAATTCTATTTGCAGTTATTTATCCTCTTGCAATTTACGGAATTGCACAATTTGCTCCGAATCACGGAAAAGGAGAAACTATTTCGGTTAACGGAAAAGTGGTTGGTTACCAAAAAATTGGTCAGAAATTCGATAAGTCGAATTATTTCTGGGGAAGACCTTCGGCTGTGGATTATAATGCTGCCGGAAGTGCGGGAAGCAACAAAGGACCAAGCAATGCCGATTATCTGGCTTTGGTGCAAAAAAGAATCGATACGTTTTTAATCGTTCATCCTTATTTGAAAAAATCAGAGATTCCGTCAGATATGGTTACGGCTTCGGGAAGCGGATTGGATCCGAATATTTCTCCGGAAGGCGCTTTGATTCAGGTGAAACGTGTTGCTAAAGAACGAAAATTATCTGAAGAAAAAGTAAAAGCTTTGGTTGAAGCGAATATTAATACTCCAAAAGTTATGGGAACTCCAACGGTTAATGTTTTGGAATTGAATGTTGCTTTGGACGGATTGAAGTAATACGTTTTTAAACCCGACAGGTTTTAAAAACCTGTCGGATTTGACAAAGCGTTATAAAATAAATACCTACAAGGTTTTAAAAACCTTGCAGGAGAATAAAACATCTTTTTACCCCAAAAGCCCTAGCCCCGATAGTAGTGGAAATCCTTTTGTGCGGGGGTTCCGCACAAAAGATTGAAACGGATAGCGGGAAATAGCTCCTTAAAAACCTACTAATAAATACCTACACGGTTTTAAAAACCTTACAGGAAAAACAAACACTCTTTTACCCCAATAAAAATGAAAAAAATAATACTTACAGCTTTAATCGCATTCGGTTTTAGCAATTTACAAGCACAAGAAGACTCAAAAAGTCCGTTTACGTTTTCAGGATATGTTGACGTTTATTACAGTTATGATTTCGCGAAACCGGAAGATCATACGCGTCCGGAATTTTTTTACAGTTATAACCGAAGCAATGAAGTGAACCTGAATTTAGGTTTGGCAAAAGTGAATTACTCGAAAGATAATATTCGCGGGAACTTTGCTTTAATGGCAGGAACTTATGCCCAATATAATATGTCTGCAGAGCAGGATTTATTGAAAAATATTTATGAAGCTAATGTTGGAGTGAAGATTTCGCAAAGTCATAATTTATGGATTGATGCGGGAATTATGCCTTCTCACATTGGTTTTGAAAGTGCCATTGGAAAAGATTGCCAGACTTTAACCCGAAGTATTTTGGCTGAAAACTCTCCGTATTATGAAGCAGGAATGAAAATTGGCTACACATCAGAATCTGGCGCGTGGTATTTGGCCGGAATGTATTTGAATGGCTGGCAGCGAATTCAGAAAATTGACGGGAATCAAACGCCTGCTTTTGGAACGCAAATTACTTATAAACCAACAGATAAAGTGGTTTTGAATTGGAGTACGTATGTTGGAAATGAACAACCTGATATTGACAAAAAATGGCGTTATTTCAACAATTTTTACGGGCAATTTAAGGTAACAGATAAAACAAATATTACGGCTGGTGTTGATGTTGGTTCGCAACAATCGGCTAAGAATAGTGACAAATATGATACTTGGTTTTCACCCGTTTTGATTTTGCAATATAAACCAACGGATAAAATTCAGTTAGCAGCGCGAGGTGAATATTATAGTGATGAAAAAGGTGTTATTATCCCGATAGCTATCGGGACGGAAGCACCAAACGGTTTTAAAACTTACGGATTTTCAGCTAACTTTGATTACTTAGTTACTGATAATGTAATGTTTAGAATCGAAGCCAGAAATCTTTCAAGCAAAGATGAAATCTTCACAAAAAATAACGTTCCAACGGATACAAATACGTTTGTAACGACTTCGTTGGCGATTAGTTTCTAAACATTAAAATTATTTTTTACCATTAAGATATTAAGAAAGTTAAGCTTTGTATTTAAGCTTTGCCTTTATTAACTTAATATCTTAATGGTAAAATAAAAAACTTTGTGACTTAGCGCCTTCGTGGCAAAAACATGAAAGAAGAAAAAGAAAATAACGCACAACACTTTCTTGATTTAATTCAGAAATCAAGAAAAGGAAAGTTTAAAGTCTACATTGGTATGAGCGCCGGTGTGGGTAAAACGTACCGTATGCTGCAGGAAGCGCATTCGCTGTTGAAAAACGGAATTGATGTGAAAATTGGTTACATCGAAACGCATATGCGAAAAGAAACGCATGAACTTTTATCTGGTTTGCCCGTGATTCCGCGGCGAACCATTTTCTATAAAGGGAAAGAGCTTGAAGAACTTGATGTGCAAGCCATTATAAACCTGAGACCTGAAGTGGTAATTGTGGATGAACTGGCGCATACAAATATTGAAGGAAGCAAAAATGAAAAACGCTGGCAGGATGTTTTGGAAATTCTGGAAGCGGGAATTAATGTGATTTCGGCTGTGAATATTCAGCATATTGAGAGTTTGAATGAGGATGTAAAACGTATTACAGGAATTGACGTTCAGGAGCGGATTCCGGATAATGTTTTGCGATTGGCAGATGAAGTGGTGAATATCGATTTGACTTCTGAAGATTTGATTGCGCGTTTGAAGGAAGGAAAAATTTATACGGCTGATAAAATTCAGACGGCTTTAACGAACTTTTTTAAATCGGAACAAATTCTGCAATTGCGTGAATTGGCTTTGAAAGAAGTTGCAAGTCAGGTCGTTAGAAAAGTCGAAAACGAAGTACCTCAACTGCACGCTTTAAAACACGAAAAATTGTTGGCATGCATTAGCAGTAACGATAAAACAGCAAAAATTGTTATTAGAAAAGCGGCACGTTTGGCAAGTTATTACAACGGTTCGTGGTATGTTTTGTATGTTGAAACACCTAAAGAAAGCAGCACCAAAATCGCATTAGACAAACAACGCCATTTGATTAATAATTTTAAACTCGCGGTACAATTAGGTGCAGAAGTCATTAAATTGGAACACAAAAATATTGCCGATGCAATTGTAATTGCGGTAGAAGAAAAACAAATTACAACTGTCTGCATCGGAAAACCACATTTGAATTTATTTAAAGTAATTTTGTCTACAACAATTTTCAGGCGTTTGTTAAATCGGCTTTCATTATCAAATGTTGACCTGGTTATTTTATCTTAAAAAATTTCTAAACCATATAAGTAATATAAGTTCATTTAAATTAGAGTGTGTGAAAATTAACCGCAAAGTTCGCTGATTTTTTTTGCTCGAAAAGTCGCAGAGACGCAAAGTTTTGTCTTCTTTACTTAATTATGCATCTTCTTATATTTTCTTATATTACTTATATGGTTCAAAAAAATAAATGTTTTTAAACAAACATCATGAGAATTAAAACTAAATTGAATCTGGGAGTTGGGTTATTATTTTTATTAATAATTATACTCACATTGGTAAGTGCTTTTTATATTTTTTCTATAAAAAAAGATACTGAAAATATTTTGAAAGCAAATTATAATACGCTGGAATATTCCAGAAATATGCTTTTGGCATTAGACGAAATTAACGCAAATAAAGAAAATGCGATTGTTACTTTTAAAGAAAATCTCTTAAACCAAACGAAAAATGTTACCGAAGCCGGAGAGAAAAAAGGAACGGATAATCTACAGAAAAACTTTGCTCTTTTAGAAAAAAACAGTTCTGATGAAAGTTTAAAAATGCAAATCAGACAGGATATTTTTGAGATCATGAAACTCAATATGAATGCCATAAAACAGAAAAGCGATATCGCCAAACATACCGCCGAAACTGCCAATTTATGGATTGCTATTGTGGGAACTTTGTGCTTTTTAATCGCCTTTAATTTGCTGATTAATTTGCCTCATAATATCGCCAATCCTATTAGGGAATTAACGCTGAGTATTAAAGAAATTGCCAATAAAAATTATTCAGAACGTGTTCATTTTACCAATCACAATGAATATGGAGATTTGGCAAAATCGTTTAATACCATGGCGCAGAAACTTCAGGAATATAACAATAGTAATTTGTACAAATTATTCTTTGAGAAAAAACGACTGGAAACGCTTATTAATAATATGCACGATCCAATTATTGGTTTGGATAATGAAGGAATTATTTTGTTTGCCAATAATGAAGCGTTGAAAATCATTGGTCTAAAACTGGAAGATGTCATGGGGAAATCGGCTTCTGCCCTCGCTTTATCGAATGATTTAATGCGTTCCTTAATTTTAAAAGAATTAGATTCTGATTCGCAGAAAAAGAAACCTTTGAAAATTTTTGCTAATGGAAAAGAAAGTTATTTCGATAAAGAGACAATCAATATCACGATAACACCAACGGGTGAGGAAAAAGAAATCAATATTGGAGATGTTATTATTCTGCGAAATATTACCTTATTTAAAGAATTAGATTTTGCCAAAACCAATTTTATTGCCACAGTTTCTCACGAATTAAAAACGCCAATTGCGTCTATAAAACTGAGTTTGCAATTGCTCCAAAATACTAAAACCGGCGATATGAACGACGACCAGAAACAATTGGTTGAAAGTATTAAAGATGATAGCCAAAGGTTATTGAAAATTACAGGGGAATTACTCAATTTATCACAATTGGAAACCGGAAATATTCAGTTGAATATCGAAAAAAGCAATCCGTATGCGATTGTAAATTATGCTGTTGAAGCGGTAAAAGTTCAGGCAGAACAAAAACAAATCAAACTTATTATTGATGCCGATGAAAACTTACAGGATGTAAAGGCCGACAGCGAAAAAACAGGCTGGGTTTTGATTAATTATTTATCGAACGCGATTACATATTCATCTGAAAAAAGTACGATTCTTATCAAATTAAAAAATGAAAACGATCAGATTGTATTTCAGGTTATTGATACCGGAAAAGGAATTGACGCGCGATACAAAGACAAAGTTTTCGATAAATATTTCCAGATTCCGGGAAGCCAGAAATCAGGAACAGGATTGGGTTTAGCGATTAGCAAAGAATTTATTGAAGCCCAAAATGGGATAATTGGCGTAGAAAGTAATTTAGGTTTGGGAAGTACGTTTTGGTTTTCGTTGAAAGTTTAGATTTTTTTTCGCCACAAATTCACGAATTTTGATTTAAAATAATTCGTGAATTCGTGGCGAAAAAAATTATGCATTCGAAGTATTATTTTTAATCTCCATAACCTCTCTTTTTACCTCCAAAAGCAAATCTTTCATACTTTGCGATTCTGTTTGTTCGTGTCGTTTATCACTGCGTCCGATGTTGCATTCGTATTCCCAGATTTCTAAAATATCTGAGGCTTTTACTTCATAATTCGGATAAAAACGATTGTCTGATTCCAGAACCAAACTATTCTTTTTATTCTTGTTGAGACGTTTGTAGACCATTCCTTCGTTTTTGGTAATCAGGATATAGGTTTTGCCATCCATCACCTCTCCCAGCCTTTCTACATAACGCCCAATGATGATAGAACCGTCTTCGTGTGGTGGCATCGAATCGCCTTCTACAGGAAATCCGCGGTGTTTTCCCGGTCCTAAAAATGGAAGCGAAACTTGTTGCAGACTCTCAATATATTCCGGATCAGCATATCCGTTAAGATATCCGGCTTTTGCTTTTTGAGATACAATTTCAATGTAATTCTCCCCAAAACTATCCACTTGTATGGGTAAAATAAGTCGGTTGCCTTCTAATTTTATCAAGTTTTCTATATTGATTTTACGTATATCGACAGACAATAATAAATCGATACTCATATGAAAATATAAAGCAATCTGCTTTAAGATATCATACGGTGCTTCTGAAGTTCCGTCTTCGTATTTAACGTATCTACCACGGGTAATTCTAAGGTTTTCAGCTAATTTCTCCTGCGATATTTTATGCTTAACCCTCAATGCTCTGATATTATCTGAAAATAAGGACATAATTAATTTGTTATAATTTGGAACAGCAAATATACAAAAAAATGTTATCATCTGTACTAATTTTGTGATGTGCAAAAAATAAATTTTTGAAGTGATTATGAAATTGATGAATATAAATACCACGAAATCAATAGAGTTCTACATTCCGGATGTAAGTTCAGAAGTAAATTTGCCATTTTTTGACGTTGGTATTAGCGCCGGTTTTCCTTCGCCTGCTGATGATTTTATCGAATTATCGATTGATCTCAACAAAGAATTCATTAAACATAAATACACTACTTATTTTGCCAGGGTAAAAGGCCATTCTATGAAAAATGCCGGTATCAGTGACGGTGATTTATTGATTATTGATAAAAGTCTGGAGCCTCAAAATAATAAAATTGCTGTTTGCCAAATTGATGGTGAATTTACTGTAAAACGTATCAGAATAGAAAAAGACATCATCTGGCTTATTGCCGAAAATGAAGATTATCAGCCTATAAAAGTAACTCCGGAAAACAACTTTGTAATTTGGGGAATTGTGATTCATAGTATTAAATCTTTTTGAGTTATTGTCAGTCTGAGCGGAGTCGAAGACCTTTTACACAATGAGGCCCTTCGACTCCGCTCAGGGTAACAGAATAAGAAATAAAAAACACGTTTAGAAATGTTTGCTTTAGTTGATTGTAACAATTTTTATGCTTCTTGTCAAAGAGTATTTGATCCAAGTTTAAGAGGAAAACCTATCGTTATTCTCTCTAACAATGATGGCTGTGTTATTTCGCGTTCTGACGAAGCCAGGGCTTTGGGCATACCAATGGCTATTCCTGCTTTTAAGTATGAATCTGTTTTTAAGGAAAAAAACATTTTTGTTTATTCTTCTAATTATCCGCTGTACGGCGATATGAGCAATCGGGTAATGAATTTGCTTCAAACATATACGCCCGAAATCGAAATTTACAGTATTGATGAAGCTTTTCTTAAATTTTCAGGTTACGATTTATTTGATCTGAATACGCTGGGTTTAAAAATGCGGAAAGAAGTGACACAAGGAACAGGCATTCCTGTTAGTATAGGTTTTGCGCCTACGAAAGCTTTGGCAAAAATGGCGAATAAAATTGCCCGAAAATTTGCAGATCGTACGCAGGGTGTTTATTGTATTGACTCTGAAGAAAAAAGGATTAAAGCATTAAAGTGGACTAAAATTGAAGATGTCTGGGGCATTGGAAGAAAACACGCCAAACGACTTAAATTAAAAAAAATCAACACAGCTTATGAATTTACCCAATTTCCGGATGCCTGGGTAAGAAAAGAAATGTCTGTAGTAGGACTCCGATTGAAACATGAATTAGAAGGGAAACCAACTTTGGAATTAGAAGATGCCACAGACCGAAAAATGATTGCCACTACGAGATCTTTTGAAAAAAATATACTACTTATGAAGAAATATCAGAAAGAATCAGCACGTTTACAGCTTCTTGTGCCGAGAAATTAAGGCGTCAGGATTGTCATTGCAATATGGTAACTGTTTTTATTCAAACTAGTTTTTTAAAGAACGAGCCTTCACATTATTCACGAAGTATTACCATCACAACTGATTTTCCAACCAATTCGACAATAGAGCTGAATGAAGCTGCCCAAAAAGGATTTAAAGCTATTTTTAAAAAAGGCTATCGTTATAAAAAAGCAGGTGTAATTGTAATGGGCTTAACACCAAATAGTGAAACGCAGCTTAATTTATTCGAAACTTCAAATCCCAAACATCGACCTTTAATGAAGGTTATCGATGAAATGAACCAAAATTATGGTAATAATAAAATCAAATTCGGTGTGCAGTCTTTAGGGCGGCAATGGAAAATGAAGCAGAACAGATTATCTCCCAATTTTTCTACTTCTCTCAAGGATGTGATTACAGTTAAAGTTTAAAATTCTAATAATAAAAGAATAACCTAACACAGATTTTAATTTAATAAGATAATAGAAAATAATCGATTTCACGTTATATAATAAAGATGAAAAAGCTGGAATATGCCATAGTAGATATCGAAACCACCGGTGGAAACGCCAGTGGCAGTCGCATTACAGAAATTGCCATTATTATTCATGACGGAAAAAATGTAATTGATCGCTTTGAAACACTGGTTAATCCGGAAAAGGAAATTCCGATTTCGATTTTTGCATTAACGGGTATTAATAACGAAATGGTAGCTAACGCTCCTATATTTGATGATATTGCAGAGAAAGTACTGGAAATGCTTACAGATCGCGTTTTCGTTGCACATAATGTCAACTTTGATTATTCTTTCGTGCGCCATCAACTTGAACAAGCGGGGTTTAAGTGGACGGCGAGAAAATTGTGCACCGTTCGCGCGGCAAGAAAAATAAGACCTGGATTCTCGTCTTACAGTTTAGGAAATCTTTGCAATTCATTAGATATAAATTTAGAAAACCGACATCGTGCCGGCGGTGATGCTGATGCGACAGCAATATTATTTTCCCGATTACTGGAATGGGATTATGAAGGCGAAATCGAGAAAATGATCAAGAAAACAGCACAAGATCAACGTTTGCCTCCTAATCTTCCGCCTGACGATTTTAATCAATTGCCTGAAAAACCCGGTGTTTATTATTTTTATAATCAGATGAAAAAGGTTATTTATGTTGGAAAAGCAATTAATTTAAAAAAACGGGTAGCTTCTCATTTTAGTGGACATAAAATTAATCCGCAAAGGCAAAACTTCTTACGCGATATCTACAGTATTTCTTTTGAAGTTTGTGGCAACGAACTAATGGCGTTGCTCTTAGAATGCACAGAAATTAAAACACTTTGGCCAACATACAACAGAGCATTAAAACGTTTTGAGGCAAAATATGGACTTTACCAATATGAAGCCCGCAGCGGATACAAATATCTGGCAGTTGGAAAACTAAGCAAATTTCAGGTTTGCATTCATGAATTTAATAGCTTGTATGACGCAATAAATGTATTGCGAAATCTGGCCGAACAGTTTGAAATCGATCAACGATTTTGCAAATATTCTAAACAGGAAGAAGCCGAATTTTTTCCGAACCAAGACATTAAAATATTGCCTGATATGACGATTCATAACGATCAGGTTGAAAATGCCATTGAATTTTTATTAAGCAACAGACCCACTTTTGCTATTATAGACAAAGGCAGATCGGCAGATGAGCGCAGTTTTATTTGGGTTGAAAATGGACATTTTTACGGAATGGGCTACATAGCATCTGATATTACAATTACTGAACCATCAGATATAAAAGATTATATAACCCCTTATAAGAGCAATCAATATATAACACATTTAATTTATGCTTATGCCGAGAAATATCCACGGAAAGTTTTTTTCAGCAAGCACTTCTTAAAATAAATTTTAAGATAGAGCTATAAACTTAAACATTGACTTATGACACTATTTAACGATACCGAATTATTTACTACTGGAAATCGTGGTAAAATTGTATATAATCTGCCTGACACAGAACTAATTTTGATTGATAATTTCTTCACTAAAGAAGAATCTGATCGTTTTTATGAAAAACTGCTTCATCAAACCAAATGGAGAGAATATGAAATGGAAATCTATGATAAAACTTATACTGCACCAAGAATGATTGCCTGGTATGAAGACAAAGACAATCACGGATCAAGTCCGAATGGGCTTGACTGGACTTATGAATTGCTGACAATAAGAAGCCGGGTGGAAAAAGAAACACAGCTTGATTTTAATGCCGTATTACTCAATTTATACCGAAACGGCAAAGATGGCGTGGGGTGGCATAGTGATAAAGAACACAATACAGGACAAAATCCGATTATTGCTTCGGTGACTTTTGGAGAGACGAGAATGTTCAGACTGCGTCATAAATTTAGAAAAGATATTCCGCAGGTCGAGATTCCTTTACATCATGGTTCTTTTCTGCTTATGGCAGGAACAACCAACAGTTTTTGGCAACACGAGGTTCCCAAAACAGCTCGAAATGTGTTACCCAGAATCAATTTGACTTTTAGAAGAATTTATCGTAAAGAAGATAACGTACAACATTTTCACACTAGAAATAGTGTACAAAAATTCCTCCTCTAAAAGTTAAAACGCTCACAGTATGAACCTTTTATTAGGCATACCGTATTTTTTTTAGTACTTTCGCACCCTTTTTTTCATATATATAATACCAAAATGGCTTACTCAAACAATGATTTAATGCGTTTTTTAGATGCACAAAATAAACTTTATCTTACTGCTTTTTCTGAAATCAAAAAAGGAAAAAAAGAGACACACTGGATGTGGTTCATTTTTCCTCAATTAAAAGGATTGGGCACCAGCGATACTGCAAATTATTATGCCATTAATGATCTAAAAGAGGCTTCTGCATTTTTAGAACATCCTATTTTAGGAAAACACCTTATAGAAATATCAGAGTTGCTATTGACTTTTAAAAGAAAATCAGCAGATGGTATTTTTGGAGATCTGGACGCTCGAAAACTTCGTTCGTCAATGACTCTTTTTTCTTTGGCAGAAAATACAAATCCAATATTTAAGGAAATACTGGATGCGTTCTTTTCCGGAGAAGAAGATCCACTTACTTTGACCATTATTAATTCAACTATAAAACCTTCTATTGAATCTACTGTTTTTTAACCGAAAAGTTTAAACAAAGGTTTAATACGAATGGTTTTCTGCTCGCAAATTCGCTAAGGCGCAAAGTTTATTTTCTTTGCGATTCTGATGAGTTTGCGAGATTTTTATTTCACGCCAGATTCTAAGATTTCATTGTTATTTTTTCCCTTTTTAATAATTGATTATTTCGCACCATAATTAATTCTATATTAGTAGTTACTAAATCAATCTCTTAAATCAACCAAAATGACCGAAAAAATCAAAACTCTCCAGATAATACATTTTGCACTTTGTGCAGGATTAATAGTTGCTTATTTTGTAATAGGAGAAATTTCAGTTGAAAAATTAAAAACAATTCCCACTATCGATTCTTCGTCGATTGTATTTGCTATTATACCTTTTTTAGCCATTATCATGGCTAATTTTCTATTTAAATCACAATTAAAGCAAGTAGATCGAAATTTGAAACTTGAAAATAAATTACCAGTTTATCAAACGGCTTCGATCATTCGCTGGGCAATTCTTGAAGGTACTGCCTTTATAATATTAATTATGAAACCTGATTTTTTAATATTTGGAATACTTGTTATAATATATCTTATCTTTTTGAGACCAACAGAAGAAAAAATTACTAACGATTTTTCAGAATAGTAATTTTACCGCAAAAAAAGCAACCTTTTACACAAATTCACCAGGAAAAACAACTTCATAATCTCTCTTTTTTACATTTTACTGTTTCACAATTTCTCCTAACGAAATTTCACTAAACTAAAATAAATTAGCGAAATATAGTACTTCAAATAAGCTAAAAACAAGCATAATCACTACTCTTTCAGCACTTCTTCGCTGTGGCATATATATTGGTTTCTTATAAAAAATTAATCTTAAAACCACTTTATAATGAAGAATTTTGACTACCAAAAAATAGTATTAACCCTGTTTATTATTTTAGCAAATACTACTATGAAAAGCTATGCACAAGTTGATTACGCAACAGATCCGCATTTGACACCTGCGGTAAAAGAATTTTTGAAACCACTAAATTCGGGAGGAGCACCCTTAGAATCGCTTCCGGTTGCCGATGCCCGAAATGTACTTGTTGGTGCACAAAATGCATTTAAAGTTGATTTATCAGGAATCGATGAATCTGAAAAAGAAATTACTGCCGATGGATATAAAATAAAGCTCAACATTGTTCGCCCAAAAGGAGCAAAAGGAAAACTACCCGTTTTCATGTTCATTCATGGCGGAGGCTGGGTTTTGGGTGATTATCCCACACACAAGCGTATGGTTCGCGATTTAAGTGTACTTACCGGTTATGTTGGTGTTTTTGTAAACTATTCACTTTCGCCAGAAGTTAAATATCCACAACCTGTAAATGAAGTTTATGCAGCAGCAAAATG
Organism: Flavobacterium sp. AC274; assembly: GCF_979258275.1. Lineage (NCBI taxonomy): Bacteria > Pseudomonadati > Bacteroidota > Flavobacteriia > Flavobacteriales > Flavobacteriaceae > Flavobacterium > Flavobacterium sp. AC274. The sequence goes on from NZ_OZ409852.1 coordinate 4,993,924, forward strand.
GATCGCTGCACATGGAGATGAAATAAATGTTGACGGAAGCAAATTGGGAATTGTAGGTAATAGCGCCGGCGGAAATTTAGCCACTGCAAGTGCTTTAATGGCAAAAGAAAAAGGAACGCCATTGTTTAAAGTTCAAATTTTATTCTGGCCCGTAACCGATGCAAATTTTGAAACGGAGTCTTATAAATTGTATGGAAAACAGCGCTTTCTAACCAGCACTTTGATGCAATGGATGTGGGACCAATATGTTGATCCATCAAAAAGAAAAGAAATTTACGCTTCGCCTTTACAAGCTAGTTTAGCGCAGTTAAAAGGTTTGCCACCAACTTTGATTCAGGTTGCCGAAAATGATATTTTAAGAGATGAAGGCGAAGCTTACGGACGTAAACTGAGCGATGCTGGAGTGGTTGTAACAACAATTCGTTACAATGATGTAATTCATGATTTTGGTTTATTGAATGGTTTAGCCGAGATTCCGCAAACGAAAACTTTATTTCTTCAGGCTGCTGCCGAACTTACCAAATATTTAAAATAATTGCACCACCAGAATCTGAATATACAGATTTAGAAAGACATATTTGTAAAAAACAAAGCGCCTTGAAAAACAAGGCGCTTTTTATTCTATCTAAAGTCTTAAATTTTCTCGCTAGAAAAAATCCTTAGAATCTTAGCAACTTAGAACCTTAGCATCTTTTTTTAACTCTCTTTCGGTTTTGTTAAATAATAAACCGGAATTCCGATTAACATAATTAGAATTCCCCAGCCACAAGTTGAAAATTTTGTAATTAATAACGATATACAAATTGCAGTTGCAATCACGATATACAACATAGGTAAAAATGGGTATCCAAAGGCTTTATATGGTCTTTCTGCATCTGGCATTTTTTTACGTAAAATAAAGATTCCGTAAATTGTTAAGATGTAAAAAATCAAAACAATGATGATTACAAAATCTAATAAATCTCCATATTTCCCTGTTAAACACAAAGCCGAAGCCCAGATACATTGCGCCCATAATGCCCATTCAGGAACGCTTGCTTTATTAAGAACTGCCGCTTTTTTAAAGAATAAACCGTCGTTTGCCATCGTATAATATACTCGTGCGCCCGCCATGATTAATCCATTATTGCAGGCAAAAGTCGAAATCATAATCATAATTGCGATAATCAACGTTCCAATATTTCCAAAAATATATTGAGAGGCCACTACTGCTACCCTATCCGATTTTGCTGTTGCTATTTCGTCTAGCGGAATTACAGCCAGATACATCAAATTTGTTAAAACATAAATAATTGTTACGATAAAAGTTCCAAGAAATAAACTAAAACCAACGTTGCGTTTCGGATTCTTAATTTCTCCTGCAATAAAAGTTACTCCGTTCCAGGCATCACTTGAAAATAAGGATCCTACCATTGCAGCAGAAATTCCGGTAATCAAAGCCGTTCCACTAATTGGTAGCCAAGATCCGCTTTCAGCATTGTATGAGCGTGTTGTCCAGGCATCTGCCCAATTGGCATCCCATATTGAAGCTTTTGCTGCAAGCGTTAGTCCAAAAACGATTAAACCTACTAATGATAAAATTTTGATAATCGTAAGAACGGTTTGAAGAATTTTTCCGTTTTTAACACCGCGACTATTAATATAAGTCAATAAAACAATTGTCAAAATCGAAACAATTTGTGCGGCATTCAATTTAAAAGAGCCTAATTCAAAAAGTATATTTTCATCACTTAATGGTTCATAAAGATAAGCTGCAAATTTCGAAAAAGCCACACCAACAGCAGCAATAGTTCCGGTTTGAATAACCGCAAAAAAGCTCCATCCGTATAAAAAAGCAATCAATTTGTTGTAAGCTTCTTTTAGATAAACGTATTGTCCGCCTGCTTTTGGAAACATGGCACTCAACTCGCCATAACTTACAGCAGCAATAATCGTAATTAATCCGGAAATAAGCCAAGTCAGCGTTAACCATCCCGCAGATCCTACTTGTCTTGCGATATCGGCACTTACTATAAATATTCCTGAACCAATCATAGAACCCACAACAAGCATGGTTCCGTCTAGTAATCCGAGTTCTCTTTTAAAATTTTCCTGGTTTTCTTCTTGCATTATTTTGTTTTTTGGGTTGGTTAAAGATATACTTTTTTCTGAAATTCTAGATTTTAGTTTATAGATTTTAGATGCTGCAAAAATATTTTGGGCGTGTCCCTCCGGGTCGGGCTTTCGGCTATATCTTTTGTTCCGTTTCACTTCACAAAAGGATACCGCCTCTATCCCTCACGCAAATCTCCTTTCATTAGAAGTTTTTAGATAATAATTATGTTTACGGTTCTTTGCCAAAATTATAATTATTCAATTGTTTACATTTGAAAAATAAAAAAGAGAATTAATAATTAGAACAAACACCAAAAATGAATATTGACATTCTGCTTTATATAATTTTTATAATTCCAATAGTTATTGTGGGATTTCAAATCGAAAAATTAAATCAAAAAAAAATATTTCTAATCTGGATTTCAATTGCATTTTTATTAATCATTGCAGGAATTCTAATTGAAGACAACTCTAATAATGAAATGAGAAATCTAAGTTATTTCGGTTCGCAAATGCTTTTTATCTTTTTAATTATTCAAAAAATAACCAGAACACTGTACTTCAAAATATTTAAAAGAGAACCGGAAATTGGAAAATTTCCAAAACACAAAATTGATTATCTCTACACTTTTTCATTATTATTTGGAACTATGATTCTTCCTTTTCTAATAGATGATTATATCTTTAAAAAGTTCTAATTAAAACAGAAGAAGTAGTCAACAATATTCCTGGACAAAGAAAAATAATTCAATGAAGAAACAACAGATATATTTATTTTCAATACTTCTAATTGGCGTAACATTTTACACTTACACTTTTGTGCCTGCAAAATTTGAAATTGAAGGAGGCTCTTGTTATCAAGGAATAACAGCTCTAATTTGTAGATTCTTTTTAGAAATATGTGCCATTCTAAATTTAACAGCATTGTTTTCTTTATTTAAGTCAAAGGTAAACAAAGCAAGAACTTTGAGTATAATTTCTGTTGTCATTTGGTCTTTGCTTACCATTTCTCATACAGTTAGTGAAAATCAGGAGGATTTTATAATTGCTATCAAGTATTTTGCTCCTTTTCTAATTATTACTATTTTGCTTATTATCCTTTGCCGTATTAAAAAAACTGAACCTTTAAAAAGCTAAACATCATTTTTCATTCAATGACTTCTAAAGAAGAAATAATAAACAAAATCGCTCAGGATAAAATTGACTTTAAGACTGGGTTAAAACTTTTATTGGAAGATGAAGAATATAATTTTGAAGGACTTTTTACAACATTAAAAAACTACATATTTAATACTATTCCGAATAAAACCGACTACAATTCAGAAGGTTATCAAGAGGTGATAAATACAATCCCTTTAAAACCAACTTATACTCCAATTGTAATTCTAAAAAATTATTCTACAAGAATTGCATTTAACAAATTGCTTACACTTCCCAAAATTGAAAATAAAAAAACAATAACCGCTTTGCTTTGGGTCTTTAAAATTACTGATACAGAAAGAAGAAATACAGAATGTAAAAATGGTTGTGCCCATTTTTGGCATCAAATTGAATAAATAAAAGCATCTATTTTTCACTCTATTAGTTAAACAAAAACTTTTTTTATTTGGCACTTCTTTTTCTACCAGAGTAAGAATGAATTTATTTCAAATTTTAAACAACAGCCTCTAAAACAGATACAAAACACTAAAAATCAATACATTAAAAATTAATCCGTTTAAAAAATAAAATTAACCAGAAAAAACAAACCGTTTGTAAAACCGTAATATTTTTTTACTAATTTTGAGTTAAGCGATATAATGATGTTAAATTTTAAAATTTTTATTAACATTTGTTTAAAAATTACAATAATCTCGCTCCAAAGATTATTGTCAAGAAATATCTTTTTTCCACAAAAGACAACCAAAAATCAGAATCAGATTATCAACCAACAAACTCGAAAACTATGTCTAAATCCCAATTTTTTAAGAAGTTGCGTTTTGCAAATGTTTTCATACTTATTTTAATAGTTTTTGTTTGTTGTGCTTTATTAATTTGTATTAACTTTTTCACCATCAAAACATTGTCTGCAACCAGAGCTTATGTAAATGGTGAATCACATTATTCAAAAGGACAAAAAGATGCTTCCCGACATTTAATAACCTATTTATACACTAAAGACAAAAATCAATGGAAATTATATCTTGAAGAACTAAAAGTTCCGCAAGGTGATGGAACCGCCAGAGTTGCATTACTAAAAGCCGGAGATAATGCAATTGCCCGCAAAGCATTACTAATTGGCAGAAATCATCAGGAAGATTTAGATGATCTTGTTTGGTTATTTGTGAATTTTAAAAAGGTTTCATTTTTAGCCAAAGCCATTAACGAATGGGAACAGGGCGACAAATTAATCTTCAAATTATTCATTATAGGAGAACAAATTAATGCCAAAATAAAACATAACATATTAACCGCTGCCGACCAACAAAAATTCCTCCAGCAAATTAGCATAATAAGTGATAAACTCACTATTAATGAACGCAATTTTTCGAATACATTAGGCGAAGGAACACGGAAAATAAAAGATTTACTGATTTTTACTAATGTTTTCTTCATTCTGATTATCATTTGCAGTGTTTGTCTTTATTATTCGATAATGGTAAAACGCCTCATAGTTTCTAAAAAAGAAATAGAAGTTAAAAATGAAAATTTAATATTGGTTAATCACGAACTCGATCATTTTGTTTACAGTGCATCACATGATTTGAGATCTCCTATAACCTCTTTACAAGGATTAATCAAAATTACCCAAGAAGAAAACAACCTTAATCAAATTAGGGAATATTTGACTTTAATGCATACGAGTCTGGCCAGGCAAGACCAATTTATTAGTGATATTATCGATTATTCTAAAAATAAGCGAAAACAAATCATCTTGGAGCCTGTTAGCTTACAGGAAATATTTGATGAAGCAATCTCACAATTAATGCATTTTGAAAATGCCAGCCAAATATCCATTACAAAAGAATTATTGGTAGATGAAATTCAGAGTGATAGTTTACGCTTAAAAATTATTATCTTCAACCTACTTTCAAATGCCATTAAATATGCCGACAATACCAAACAGCAAATGTTTATTGCTATTAAAACCTACATTGCTGATGGTTGTAATAAAATTGAAATATCTGACAACGGAATTGGAATTAAAGATGAATTTAAAGACCACATTTTTGAAATGTATTTTGGAACAAACAAAAACAAAGGATCAGGACTGGGGTTATACATTGTAAAAGAAGCCGTTGAAAATATTAGAGGAAATATTTACGTCTTGTCTGAAAACAATATCGGAAGTAAATTTATTATAACAATCCCTAACCACCATGGATCTTAAACCTGTATTTTTATTAATTGAAGACAACCTGATAGATCAGCTCGTCATCAAACAGCTTATAAAAAATCTCTTGATAGTGACATAAACATCACTAACAATGGCAGAGAAGGTTTGGAGTGGCTATACAACCATCAGGGCTTAAACCAAACTTTAATTATTCTATTGGATATACAGATGCCAATAATGAACGGTTTTGATTTTTTGGAAGAATACGATAAGTTAAGTGACGAATTTAAAAAAGAAAATCAGATTTATGTACTTTCGTCAACTCTGGATTCTGACGAAATAAAAAAAATCAAAGAGAATAACTATGTAACTGAATTTTTAAATAAACCTTTTCCAATCGAGGATTTCAAAAAGAAATTACATTTTAATTAATTTCTCTTTTATTGCAAAACTCTGTTTACTTGTGAAAAAGCTCGTTGGTAATAAGGTTCTTTTGTTGACGAAATCATTACACCGCCATGAGTTGAAGAGTGAACAAATTTAATTTCACCATCAACAACTTCTACTACCATTCCAACATGATTAATTTGTCTTCTTCCATTTGTTTTAAAGAAAATCAAATCGCCTTTTTGGGCTTCATCAGTAGTAACTTTCATTCCAATGCGGGATTGCTCTATTGAACTTCGGGGCAATTTAATATCAAAATTACTAAAAGTCGAAATCATTAAACCTGAACAATCAAAACCTGCTTTTGTAGTACCGCCCGATCGATATCTTGTCCCGATATTTTCTGTTGCGTTTACTATTAATTGATCGACTAATTCAGAATGATTACTTACTTTTATAATTGTACTCGTTGAATCAGTTTGAATTGCCGGAGGTGTGTTTTCTGCAATTTGTGTTTCAGACGATGGTGTTATTGTCTCTTTTATTTCTTGTGGAGAAACCAAAGCTGCAGCAGCATCTGCTTTTTCTTTTGAAGTTCTAATTTTCAAAACATAACCAACCGGTAATTTCCCTTTAATAAATGGATTTTGCCTTTCTAATTCAGCTACTGTTAGTCCATATCTTTTTGCAATTGCGTATTTAGTTTCTTTTGGCTGAACTTCTACAACCACTTCAACATCTGTTACAATTTTAAGATCATCAATTGGTTTTTCTGATACTGCAATTGAATTGGATGGAATAATAATTTGCTGCCCAATTTTTAAACCTTCTGTTTCCAGAAGCGGATTGGATTTTTTTAAATCTTCGACTGAAATATTGTATTTTTTGGATATTCCCCACAGCGTTTCTTTAGCCAAAACCTCGTGTGTTCCAGGAGTATTATTATTTACAGCAACTTCATTTGTTGTTGCTACAGTAGTTTGATTTGTATTGGGAATTAGCAAAACCGAGTTTAGCTTTAAAATTTTAGGAGCATTAGGATTTGCATCTATAATAGCTTTAGGTTTTACTCCGTACTTTTTTGCAATTGTAGTGATATTGTCACCCTTAGAAATAGTGTGCTTAATATATTTTTCCTGCGAAAAAACACTTAAACTTAAAAACAACATTATGACGACTAACTTAAAATTCATTTCTTGGGGGAATTTTTTTTAAATTTTGTAGTTCATTTTATAAACTCAAAAAAAGAACGATTCTTTTACTAATAAGGCGAATTTAACATTTTTATGCAAAAAAAACGTCTTTTTTAACAACTTATTAAGTTCAAATTAACAAAATTCAATCGATTTAAAAGTAATAAACTCAAAATCACTACATTAAACAAAACATATAAAATTCATTATTAAATCAAAATATATAAGTTTTATCCTGCAAATATAATTATTTTTTATTAAATATCATACTGCAGCTTACCTGAAATAAAAACGCCCTGTTTTCACAGAGCGTTTTTAGCATAATTAAATCATATAGATTAAGCTTTTCCGGCAGCAATTAAATTTAATGCTGACCCCGCAACGAACCAGCCAATCTGACCTGCATTGTAAGTATGGTTTGCTAGGATAATATCTTTAGAACCATCTGTATGAAGAAACTCTAACGTTAATGGTTTTCCAGGAGCGAACTCAGTTAAATCAATAAAGTTAATTGTATCATTTTCCTGAATTTTATCGTAATCTGCTTCATTAGCAAAAGTTAATCCTAAAAGCCCTTGTTTTTTAAGGTTTGTTTCATGAATACGTGCAAACGATTTTACCAATACTGCTTTAACACCTAAGAAACGTGGCTCCATAGCAGCATGCTCACGAGAAGAACCTTCACCATAATTGTGATCTCCCACAACGATTGATGGAACTCCGGCAGCTTTGTATGCACGAGCTACAGCAGGAACTGCATCATACTCTCCTGTTAACTGATTTCTAACTGAGTTTGTTTTTTGATTGAATGCATTTACAGCACCAATCAACATATTGTTAGAAATATTATCCAAATGTCCGCGGAAACGCAACCATGGTCCAGCCATAGAAATGTGATCTGTAGTACATTTTCCAAATGCTTTGATCAACAATTTAGCACCTGTAATATTTTTACCATCCCAAGCATCAAAAGGAGCTAATAATTGCAAACGTTCTGATGCAGGATCTACCACAACCTGAACACTTGAACCATCTTCAGCCGGAGCCTGAAATCCAGGATCTTCGGCATCAAAACCTCTTGGAGGCAATTCGTCTCCTGTTGGCGCTTCAAGTCTTACTTCTTCTCCATCTTCATTGATCAAAGTATCTGTTAATGGATTGAAGCCTAAATCACCGGCAATAGCCATTGCAGTTACCAATTCAGGAGAACCCACGAAAGCTAAAGTATTTGGATTACCATCTGCACGCTTTGAGAAGTTACGGTTAAAAGAGTGAACAATAGTATTTCTTTCTTCTTTCTCTGCTCCATCTCTGTCCCACATACCAATACATGGTCCGCAGGCGTTAGCAAAAACGGTAGCCCCAATTTTTTCGAAAGTATCGATAAATCCATCTCTTTCAATTGTATAACGAACTACTTCAGAACCTGGAGTAATTGTAAATTGAGATTTGGTTTTTAAGTTTTTATCACTTACTTGTTTTGCCAAAGAAGCGGCACGAGCAATATCTTCGTAAGAAGAGTTTGTACAAGAACCAATTAAACCAACCTGAATTTGTAATGGCCAGTTATTTTTGATTGCTTCTTCTTTCATTTTAGAAATTGGAGTTGCCAAATCCGGTGTAAAAGGACCATTTAAATGTGGCTCTAATTCTGATAAATTGATTTCGATTAACTGATCAAAATATTGTTCCGGGTTAGCATAAACTTCCGGATCTCCTGTTAAGTAAGGAGCTACTTTATCTGCCGCATCAGCAACATCAGCTCTGCCTGTAGAACGCAGGTAACGACTCATAGAATCATCATAACCAAAAGTTGAAGTTGTAGCTCCAATTTCAGCACCCATATTACAAATCGTACCTTTTCCTGTACATGACATAGAAGTTGCACCTTCACCAAAATATTCAACTATAGCACCTGTACCACCTTTTACAGTAAGTATACCGGCAACTTTAAGGATAACATCTTTGGGAGCAGTCCATCCTGATAATTTACCAGTTAGTTTTACTCCAATTAATTTAGGGAATTTTAATTCCCAAGCCATACCAGACATAACGTCTACGGCATCAGCACCACCAACACCAATAGCTACCATTCCTAGACCACCTGCATTTACAGTATGAGAATCGGTACCAATCATCATTCCGCCCGGAAAAGCATAATTTTCAAGCACTACCTGGTGAATAATTCCGGCTCCTGGCTTCCAAAAACCAATTCCGTATTTATTAGAAACTGACGATAAGAAATCGAAAACTTCGTTACTTTGTGTTTTTGCTCTGGCCAAATCGGTTGCAGCATCTACTTTTGCCTGAATCAAGTGATCGCAGTGAACTGTTGTAGGAACAGCAACTGTTTTCTTTCCGGCGTGCATAAATTGTAATAATGCCATTTGAGCAGTTGCATCCTGACATGCAACACGGTCCGGTGCAAAATCAACATAATCAACACCTCTTCCAAACGCCTTCGTTGGATTTCCATCCCAAAGGTGATTGTACAAAATTTTCTCCGTTAAAGTAAGTGGACGACCAACAATCTCGCGTGCTTTATCAACACGACCGGGCATGTTCTCATACACTTTTTTTATCATTTCAATATCAAAAGCCATAAGTTATAATTGTTTTGTTTTATTTTATTTTGAACACGACAAGGTACAAAAAATAGAGGAGCCAGAAAAGAAAAAGCCCGAGTTTATCACTCGGGCTTTTTATATATAATGATTATAACTAATGCTATATATTACATCACTAGTTGCTTGCTAGAAGGCGCAAACTTAGTCAAACTAATACCTTCTACTGCAGCTGTATATTCATCCATTGTAGGAGTTCTGCCAAGAATTGTAGACAAAACTACTACTGGCGTTGAAGAAAGCAATGATTCTCCTTTTTTACCTTCAGTATCTTCTACAACTCTTCCTTGGAATAAACGTGTCGAAGTTGCCATTACAGTATCTCCTTTTGCAGCTTTTTCCTGGTTACCCATACAAAGGTTACATCCTGGACGTTCTAAGTACAACATGTTTTCGTATTCTGTACGTGCAGCTCCTTTAGGCGCATTATCGTCGAATTCGAAACCAGAGTATTTCTGTAAAACTTCCCAATCACCTTCAGCTTTAAGCTCATCTACAATGTTATAAGTTGGTGGAGCTACTACAAGCGGTGCTTTAAACTCAACTTTACCATGTAAATCTTCTATATTTTTAAGCATTTGGGCAAGGATTTTCATATCTCCTTTGTGAACCATACAAGAACCGATAAATCCAAGGTCTACTTTTTTCACTCCTCCATAAAAAGAAAGAGGTCTGATAGTATCGTGCGTATATCTTTTTGAAACATCAACATTGTTAACGTCCGGATCGGCAATCATTGGTTCTACAATTTGATCAAGATCTACAACTACTTCAGCATAATACTTAGCATTTGCATCTGGAGTTAAGGCTGGTTTCTCAGCTGATTTAATTTCAGAAATTCTCTTATCTGCTTTATTAATCAATCCTTGAAGAACTTGTTTGTGATTATCCATCCCTTTGTCGATCATGATCTGGATTCTTCCTTTTGCAATCTCCAGTGAATCAATCAAAGTATCATCTTCAGAAATACAGATAGAAGCTTTTGCTTTCATTTCTGCAGTCCAATCCGTAAAGGTAAATGCTTGGTCAGCAGTAAGAGTACCAAGATGAACTTCAATAATTCTTCCTTGGAATACATTTTCACCACCAAATTTCTTAAGCATTTGAGATTGTGTTGAATGAACTACATCACGGAAGTCCATATAACCTTTCATTTCTCCAATAAAAGTAACTTTTACAGATTCTGGAATTGGCATTGAAGCCTCTCCTGTTGCAAGTGCAAGAGCAACTGTTCCTGAGTCAGCACCAAAAGCAACACCTTTTGACATTCTTGTATGAGAGTCACCACCAATAATGATAGCCCATTCATCTATTGTAATATCGTTTAAAACTTTGTGAATTACATCTGTCATTGAATGATAAATGGCTTTAGGGTCACGTGCTGTGATTAAACCGAAATCATTCATAAATTTCATCAATTTTGGAATATTTGCCTGAGCTTTTTTATCCCATACTGAAGCTGTGTGACAACCTGATTGGTAAGCACCATCAACGATTGGCGAAATTACTGTAGCAGCCATAGATTCTAATTCCTGAGCAGTCATAAGACCAGTCGTATCTTGTGAACCTACGATATTAACTTCTACACGAACATCTGAACCCGCGTGTAATACTTTACCCGGAGTGATACCAACAGCATTTCTGTTAAAGATTTTTTCCACAGCTGTAAGACCTTGCCCTTCAATAGAAATCTCTTTTGATGGAGCAAATACAAGTGGTGCTTCAATATCAAGAACTTTCGCTGCTAATGTTTGAAGTTTTTTACCAAATACAATTGCATATGACCCTCCAGCTTTAATGAATTCCATTTTCTGAGGCGTGAATGCCTTTGAAATATCAATTAACTCTTTATCGCCATTATAAAGCTTCTTAGTTTTTGTATTTATTGTTAATACAGTTCCTGTAGCAACAGAATAAGCTTCTTCTAAAATAGGCTCATTATTCTCATTACGAATAATATCACCATTTGCGTCAAGCTTTTTTACCCAGTTTTTAAGGTCTAAACCAATTCCACCAGTAACATCAACCGTTGTTAGGAAAATTGGAGAAATACCATTTGTTCCTGCAACAATTGGAGCAATATTAATAAATGGAACGTATGGACTTGCTTGTTTACCTGTCCAAAGTGCCACGTTATTTACACCTGACATTCTTGACGAACCTACACCCATTGTACCTTTCTCTGCAATTAACATCACACTTGCATCAGGATACTGAGCTTGCAGCATCTTGATTTCGTCTTGTGCCTGAGGAGTAATCATACATTTACCGTGAAGTTCACGGTCAGAACGAGAGTGAGCCTGATTACCCGGAGATAATAAATCTGTAGAAATATCTCCTTCACCAGCAATATATGTAACTACTTTAATTTCTTCAACTACTTCTGGTAATGAAGTAAAAAACTCTGCCTTTGCGTAGCTTTCCAGAATTTCTCTGGCAATTGGATTTTCATTTTTAAATGCTTCTTTTAAACGGTCTGTATCTGCCTCATAAAGGTAAACTTGTGTTTTAAGAACATTTGCTGCTTCTTTTGCAATAGCAGCATCATTACCAAGTGCTAAATCAAGTAATACCTCGATTGAAGGCCCACCTTTCATGTGTGATAATAACTCAAAAGCAAAAGCAGGTGTTATTTCTTTTACTATGGATTGACCAAGAATGATTTCTTTTAGAAATTTAGCCTTCAGACCAGCTGCGCTCGTCGTTCCCGGTACAACATTATAAATAAAGAACTTAAGAGAATCTTCTCTGTATTCATTATTCAAATCTTTAATTTGTTCAATGATTTCGCTTAATAATTCAGCACCATCAATTGGTTTCGGGTGAAGCCCTTGACCTTTTCTTTCTTCAATTTCCTGGATGTAATCCTTATAAATGTTCATAGTAGAGGTATTTCTAGGTATTTTTATTTTTTTGTTCGCAAATTTAGCTATTAAAGCCGAGAATTAAAAAAATATAATAGAAGTCGCCTTTTCAAAAATTATTATTGTTAAAAAACGATTTTGATCGCTTGTTATTGCGAAAATATCAATTTTGAAATAAAAAAATGAATTATTGATATTTTAAAATCTTTTCTTTAACAAAGTCGAAATTTGTTGTTATAAACAAACCCTATTTTGAGCCTGTTTTAAGTAAAGAATCTTTCTAAATTAGAATTTACATCGTTATAGTTGACGTCAAATTCACTTTTTCAATGATATTGAAATAAAATTTTATCGAAGTTTTATTAAAGATTATTTTACGATATGAATTTCAAATCAAACAAAAAAAGCCTAACAATTTAATGTTAGGCTTTTCGCAAACTCTGTTAGTTTTATAATAATTTCTGAATAATAATTTCTTCCGTTATTCCTTCAGCATCAGCTTTATAATTTTTAATAATTCTGTGGCGTAAAATACCAATTGCAACTGCTTTTACATCTTCAATATCAGGTGAAAATTTACCATTAAAAGCGGCATGTGCTTTTGCTGCCAAAATTAAATTTTGAGACGCTCTTGGTCCAGCTCCCCAATCTAAATAATTTCTAACAAAATCATTTGTCAGCTTATTATCCGGACGTGTTTTACTTACTAAAGACACCGCATATTCAATAACATTATCTGCTACCGGAATTCTGCGGATTAAATGTTGAAAATCGATAATTTCCTGTGCTGTAAATAATGGATTTATAGTTGTTTTAGCATCAGAAGTTGTACGCTTTACGACTTGCACTTCTTCTTCAAAACTAGGATATTCTAATTTTATAGCAAACATAAAACGGTCTAACTGGGCTTCCGGCAACGGGTAAGTTCCTTCTTGCTCAATTGGGTTTTGAGTTGCTAATACAAAATAAGGTAAATCTAATTTATGATTTTCACCAGCGATTGTAACAGAACGTTCCTGCATCGCTTCAAGTAAAGCTGCTTGTGTTTTTGGCGGTGTTCTATTAATCTCATCAGCCAGGATAATATTAGAAAAAACAGGTCCTTTTATAAATTTAAACCTTCTATTTTCATCTAAAATTTCACTTCCTAAAATATCTGACGGCATTAAATCCGGCGTAAATTGAATTCTTTTAAAATCTAAACCTAATGCCTGAGACAAAGTATTTATTAATAATGTTTTTGCTAATCCCGGCACACCTATCAAAAGAGCATGTCCGCCCGAAAATATACAAAGTAAAATTTGATCTACAACGGCGTCCTGCCCTACAATTATTTTTGCTATTTCGGTTTTTAATTCGTTACGTTTTTGAACTAAATTATGAATTGCTGTTACGTCAGACATTTATGAATATATTTAAAATTAAAAAGAGTTAGCGCTATGAAATCATAAAACTAACTCTTTTTATTTATTTAATAAAAATTATTTTTTCAACCAATTGTTTGTAAAAGTACAATCTCTGTACTCTCCAATAATTTTGATATAGGTATCTTTTATTTTTTCGTCAAACCATTTAGCAATGGCATTGATTTGTTTTTCTTTTAATGCTAATTCTTTAATTTTAGTATAATCTTTAGCATAATCCGCCGTATGCTCTTCAATTCTGTTGGTAACAGTAATTAACTTATATGTTTTTTTACCTTTTTCATCTGTGTTTAAAAGTGGCTGAGAAATTTCAGCATCCTTTAAATTTGAAACCTGACTGTATAATGTCGGATCCATTTTAGTCAATTCAAAACGTGTGTCTTGTGTATTAGGATTTACTAAGGTACCACCATTTGCTCTTGTTTCTTTTTCATCAGATTCTGTTCTGGCTGCATCAGCAAAAGAAATTTCTTTACTTTCAATCTTTTTTCTAATGTTTATGATTCTTTCTTTAGCTTCTTTCAAAGCATCTTCAGAAACAGTTGGAGCTATTAAAATATGACGTAATTCCACTTCCTGTCCTTTTATTTTATCTACCATAATAATATGATATCCAAAATTAGTTTTAAATGGTTCCGAAATTTCTCCTTCTGCCAAACTAAAAGCAACATCTTTAAACTCTTTTACGAAAGGAGTTTTTCTTGTCATTTTATAGAAACCTCCACTAGAAGATGATCCCGGGTCTTGTGAATATAAAACTGCTTTGGTAGCAAAACTAGATCCGTCTAATACATCTTTTCTAATACCATTTAATCGGTCAATAACCTTTTGCTCGTCTTCTTTTGAAACTTTTGGTTCTACAACAATTTGTGCTACTTCCATTTCTGCTCCAAAAGTTGGCAATTCATCTTTTGGTATTTTTTTAAAGAAATTACGAACTTCTTCCGGTGTAATCTCAACTGCATCAATAATTTTTTTCTGCATTTCAGAAGCTAGCTTTTGCTCTTTTAAGATATCAGCAAAGTAAGTTTTGAATTCTTCTACAGAGTTTTTCTTATAATAAGCTACAACCTTGTTTATGTCTCCAACTTGCTGCATCATATAGTTTAGACGCTCTTCCATCATTCCTCTTACTTCAGCATCGCTTACAATAATACTATCCTGAATAGCCTGATGCGCATATAATTTATCCTCTAAAAGTTTACCAAGCATTTGGCATCTTGTAATATCTTTTGTAGAACCTCCCTGACTGGTAATTTCTAAATATCCTTTATCAATATCAGAATCTAAAACAATATAATCTCCAACAGTTGCAATAATACCGTCAATTTTTTGCCTCTGCCCAGAAGGAGCTTCAACTGGTTTTTCTGCTACAACAACATCCGGAATAATTTCCTGTGCTGAAATAAATGAGTTGAAAAAAGTAAAAAACATATTGTTAACCCAAATTTGTAATCAATTGTTTTTAGCTGAATTTTTTTAATAACATTATTTTAAATTTAATTTGAATGCTTTTAGACTTTATTTAAACTACCAATTCATTTATTTCTCTTTCAAAAATTTATTCTGAAACATTAAATAATTAACTTCTAGTTCTTCTAACTTATAACGAACAAAAATAACAATTCAATTACATAATACAACTATCAGCAATACTATTAACAAAAAATTATGGGATAGCTCGTAAATTCAATTAATAAGAAGTTGTTTATCAGCAGAAATACTTCAAAATACAATCTCCAAATAATAAAGCTCATATCGATATAATTGTGGTTTTATTTATGACGGAATTGTTTAAATTTTTTACTCCTAAAATTAAAAGTTTTCAACACTACAACGTTTTCGTGATATAAAAATTTTCCTATAATTTACAACATAACAAAATTTACATACTTTAGATGAGTAATTAATATTTTATATGTGATAAAATTGAGAATAATTCACTTTTATCATTAATATCCGATACAATTACAACTTTATTAATCTAACCTTAACCAAATCATTATTATGAAAAAACCTTTTGTGAAATTTTATTGCTTTCTTGCAATTACTGCATTGTTTGGTGCTTGTTCTGACAATGAAATATCTGAAAATGGCGCAAGTGCAGCGAGTAAAGAATTCAAAATCATCAATGTAACACATCATGACGGAAAACCTTTTAGTACCGGCGAAACCAAATCATCTCTAACAGGCAAATATGTTGATAATCCTGGTGGAGGCGTTATGATGCAGGCTTTTTATTGGGATGTTCCAGCGGGCGGAAACTGGTGGAATACTGTTACGACTAAATTAACAGACTGGTCTAATGCCGGAATTGGATCTGTATGGCTTCCTCCTGCCTCAAAAGCGCAAAACGGAGCATTTTCTATGGGATATGATCCAACGGATTATTTTGATTTTGGAGATTATAATCAAAATGGAACTATCGAAACCCGATTTGGTTCTAAAACCGAATTGGTAAGCCTGATTACAAAGGCACATACTGAAAACATGAAAGTATATGCTGATATCGTAATTAATCACAATAGCGGTGGCCAATCAGAAGCGAATCCTTTTACGGGAACAAATACCTGGACAAATTTTACCGGAGTTGCTTCTGGAAAATTTAAACGTACTTATAATGATTTTCATAAAAATAGTTTTGGCAATAATGATGAAGGAAGCTTTGGCGGATTTCCGGACTTATGCCACGCAGCTCCTAATGTGAAAGACTGGTTGTGGCTGAGAGCTGATGGAGTTGGTAAATATTACAAAAACACAATGAAATTTGATGGCTGGAGATTTGACTACGTTAAAGGTTTTGGTTCTTGGGTTGTTAGGGACTGGAATGCAAATGTAGGCGGATTTTCTGTAGGTGAATTATGGGATTCTAATGTAAACATATTAAATGATTGGGCGAATAATGCTAATAGTTCTGTATTTGATTTTGCTTGTTACTACAAAATGAATGATGCTTTTGACGGAAATAATCTGGCTCTTTTAAATGACGATATGATGTGGAAAAGAAATCCATATAAAGCGGTAACTTTTGTAACCAATCATGATACGGATGAAATTTCAAATAAATTATTGGCGTATTCTTATATTTTAACGCATGAAGGATATCCAACAATTTTCTATAGAGATTATGAGGAATGGCTGGATAAGAGCAAATTAAACAATCTGATCTGGATTCATAACAACAAAGCAACTGGTACAACTTCAATTTTATATTCTGATAATGATGAATATGTTGCCAGAAGAAATGGATACAACGGAAATCCGGGATTAGTGGTTTATATCAATAATTCATCTTCCTGGCAAGAAAGATGGGTTGAAACTAATTGGGCAAATACTCAAATTAAAGATTTTACCGGAAACTCAACCTGGTATCCAACCACGCAAGCAGACAAATGGGTAAAAATACAATGTCCTCCAAAAGGATATTCAGTTTGGTCAATTAATCAGTAATTTAAAATGACTAATGTAAGGCTGTTATAATAACAGCCTTATTTTTTTCTTTAAAAGAAAGACTTCCCAAATTAAGAAGTGAATATTTTTATTAAGCGGTAATTAATAGTACTTTTGCAACCTATTTATACAAAATATGAGCTTTTTAAAAGAAATACAACGCAGAAGAACATTTGGAATTATATCGCATCCCGATGCCGGTAAAACAACTTTAACTGAGAAATTATTGTTGTTTGGAGGGGCAATTCAGGAAGCTGGTGCTGTAAAAAATAATAAAATTAAAAAAGGAGCAACTAGTGACTTTATGGAAATCGAACGCCAAAGAGGTATTTCGGTTTCAACATCTGTACTTGCTTTTAATTATAAAGACAAAAAAATCAACATTCTTGATACTCCGGGACACAAGGATTTTGCCGAAGATACTTTTAGAACTTTAACGGCTGTTGATAGTGTTATTGTTGTAATTGACGTTGCAAAAGGAGTCGAGGAACAAACGGAGAAATTAGTTGCCGTTTGTAGAATGCGTAACATTCCGATGATTGTTTTCATCAATAAATTAGACCGTGAAGGAAAAGATGCTTTTGACCTAATGGACGAAGTGGAACAAAAATTGGGATTAAAAGTTACACCTTTAAGTTTCCCTATCGGAATGGGTTATGATTTTCAGGGAATTTATAATTTATGGGAAGAAAATATCAATCTTTTTAGTGGTGACAGCCGTAAAAATATCGAAGAAACGATCGCTTTCTCTGATGTTCAAAACAACCCTGAATTAGATAAAATTGTTGGTCAAAAAGCAGCTGACAAACTTCGTGAAGAATTAGAATTAATCGATGAAGTTTATCCGAAATTTGAGCGTCAGGATTATTTAGACGGAAAAATTCAGCCAGTATTTTTTGGATCGGCATTAAATAACTTTGGAGTTCGTGAATTGCTAGATTGTTTCGTAACAATCGCTCCTTCTCCAAGAGCAAAAGATTCTGAAACTCGTTTGGTTGATCCAAAAGAAGAAAAAATGACAGGTTTTGTATTTAAAATCCATGCTAATATGGATCCAAAACACAGAGACCGTTTAGCTTTCATTAAAATTGTTTCGGGAACTTTCGAAAGAAACAAGCCTTATTATCACGTTCGCCAAAAGAAAAATTTAAAATTTTCGAGTCCGAATGCTTTCTTTGCTGAGAAAAAAGAAATTGTAGACATTTCATATCCAGGTGACATTGTAGGTTTACATGATACTGGAAACTTTAAAATTGGAGATACTTTAACCGAAGGCGAAATAATGAGCTTTAAAGGAATTCCAAGTTTCTCTCCTGAGCACTTTAGATATATTAATAATGCTGATCCTATGAAAGCCAAGCAATTGGACAAAGGTGTTGATCAGTTAATGGATGAAGGTGTTGCGCAGTTGTTTACTTTAGAGATGAACAATCGTAAAGTCATTGGTACGGTTGGAGCGCTTCAATACGAGGTAATTCAATATCGTTTAGAGCATGAATACGGTGCAAAATGTACTTATGAAAACTTCCCTGTTCATAAAGCATGTTGGGTAAAACCTGATGATGCTAAAAATGATGAGTTTAAAGAATTTAAACGTATCAAACAAAAATTCTTAGCACATGATAAATACGGTCAATTAGTATTTTTAGCCGATTCTGATTTTACAATTCAAATGACTCAAAATAAATATCCAACTGTAAAATTATTCTTTACTTCAGAGTTTGATTAATTTTCATTTCAAAAAAATAACAAAAAAAGCGCTAATTTAAATATTAGCGCTTTTTTTAATCTGAATTAAATCAACCTTACTAAGTCATTATATTCTAAAATTACTTTTATCCTAATTACAGAATGTCTAATTTATTACATTAAAATTGCATAAAGAAATATACTCGATTAAAGTGAAATAAAATCGGACAAACTACATATTTTTATGTTTTCAACAAAAAAAGCCCCATTTCTGGGGCTTTTTATATTATGCTTGTCCCGCAGGACCAAAATTAAGTGGTATTGGTGCTTGTTCAGTGTCTTTGATCTCGCCGTGAGCTACTTCAAAACGATGAATGTTTTCACCAATTGCTTTTAATAATCTTTTAGCATGTTGTGGTGTCAGGACAATTCTTGACTTTACCTTGGCTTTAGGAATACCCGGCATAATGCTCACAAAATCTAAAACAAACTCTGATGATGAGTGATTTATAATCGCAAGATTAGAATAAATTCCTTCTGCGATAGTTTCATCTAACTCGATATTAATTTGCTCTTGTTGTTGTTTCGGATTACTCATAGTTTCCTAATTAATAAATATATTCTTCTTTATTGGCCATCATTTCATTGTAATCGTCTTTAGATCCTACGATAGTATTATCATATTCTCTCATACCAGTTCCCGCAGGAATTCTGTGTCCAACAATTACATTTTCTTTTAATCCTTCTAAATCATCTACTTTACCAGCTACAGCAGCTTCATTAAGTACTTTTGTTGTTTCTTGGAAAGAAGCAGCAGAGATGAATGATTTAGTTTGAAGCGAAGCTCTTGTAATACCTTGTAAAACTGGCGTTGCAGTTGCGGTAATTACGTCTCTTGCTACAACAAGATTTTTATCAGTACGTTTCAATAATGAATTTTCATCACGTAAATCACGAGGAGAAATAATTTGTCCTGGTTTCAATACAGCTGAATCTCCAGCATCTTCAACAACTTTCATACCATATAATTTATCGTTTTGAACGATGAAATCTTTAGTGTGAATTAATTGATCTTCTAAGAACAATGTATCTCCCGGATCCTGAACTCTAACTTTACGCATCATTTGACGGATAACTACCTCAAAGTGCTTATCATTAATTTTTACCCCTTGTAAACGGTATACCTCTTGAATTTCATTTACCAAATACTGTTGAACAGCAGCCGGTCCTTGAATTCTTAAAATATCATCTGGTGTAATTGCACCGTCAGATAATGGTACTCCTGCTCTTACAAAGTCATTTTCCTGAACTAAGATTTGGCTAGACAGTTTAACTAAATACTTTTTAATCTCACCAAATTTAGATTCGATAACAATCTCACGGTTACCTCTTTTGATTTTTCCAAAAGAAACAACACCGTCAATTTCAGATACAACCGCTGGGTTTGAAGGGTTACGAGCTTCAAGCAACTCAGTAATTCTTGGTAAACCTCCCGTAATATCGCCTGCTTTAGAAGAACGACGTGGAATTTTTACTAATACTTTACCTGCTTTAATTTTCTCACCGTTCTCAACCATAAGGTGGGCTCCTACTGGTAAGTTATACGAACGAATCAATTCACCTTCTTTACCGTAAACCAATAAAGTTGGAATTAATTTTTTATTTCTTGCTTCAGAAATTACTTTTTCCTGGAATCCTGTTTGCTCATCGATTTCAACCATGAACGACTGTCCTTGCTCTAAATCTTCGTAAGCAATCTTACCAGTAAATTCAGAAACAATTACACCATTATATGGATCCCATTTACAGATCACAGATCCTTTAGTAACAGTTTCTCCATCTTTAACAAAGATACTAGAACCGTAAGGAATGTTATGTGTATTTAAGACGATTCCAGTTTTCTCGTCAACTAATTTTAATTCAGTTGAACGTGATACTACGATATCAACCGCATTACCTTCACTATCTTCACCTTTAACAGTTTTTAAATCTTCAATCTCAAGTCTACCGTTGAATCTTGTAACAATACTAGATTCTTCAGAAATACCTCCGGCAACCCCTCCAACGTGGAACGTACGAAGTGTTAACTGTGTACCTGGCTCACCAATAGACTGAGCAGCAATAACTCCAACAGCTTCACCTCTTTGTGTCATTTTACCAGTAGCTAAGTTTCTACCGTAACATTTAGCACAAATACCTTTTAAAGCCTCACAAGTTAATGGAGATCTAACCTCTACTCTTTCAATCGGAGAAGCTTCGATAGTTCTCATGATTGCCTCAGTAATTTGTTGACCTGATTGAACCATTACTTCATTAGTAAGTGGATTTATAACATCTTGCAATGCAACACGTCCTAAAATTCTTTCTCCTAATGATTCAACGATTTCCTCATTTTTCTTCAAAGCAGAAACTTCAACACCTCTTAAAGTTCCACAATCTTCGATGTTAACAATAACATCTTGCGAAACGTCATGAAGCCTTCTTGTTAAGTATCCGGCATCGGCAGTTTTAAGGGCCGTATCCGCAAGTCCTTTACGAGCACCGTGAGTAGAAATGAAATACTCAAGGATCGAAAGACCTTCCTTAAAGTTAGAAAGAATCGGGTTTTCAATAATTTCTCCACCACCAGCAGTAGATTTTTTAGGCTTAGCCATCAAACCACGCATACCAGTTAACTGACGAATCTGTTCCTTAGAACCCCTCGCTCCAGAGTCAAGCATCATATATACAGAGTTGAAACCTTGTTGGTCTTCTCTAATATTTTTCATTGCTAATTCTGTTAACTGAGCATTTGCTGAAGTCCATACGTCAATAACTTGGTTGTAACGTTCGTTATTGGTAATAAGACCCATGTTATAATTCACAGAAATACCTTCAACTTGCTCTCTGGCGTCTGCAATTAATTTTGTTTTTTGTTCTGGGATTCTAATATCACCAAGAGAGAATGATAAACCTCCTCTAAATGCGAATTTATAACCCATATCTTTCATGTTGTCCAAGAAAGCTGCCGTTGTAGGTACATCAGTCACACTTAAAATGTGTCCGATAATATCTCTAAGGTTTTTCTTAGTCAATACATCATTGATATATCCAGCTGCTTCAGGTACTACTTCATTAAATAATACACGCCCTGCAGTTGTTTGAATAATTTTGTACACTAATTCTCCAGCGTCATTAAAATCTTTCGCTCTGATTCTTACACGAGCATTCAATTCTAATCTTCCTTCGTTTAATGCAATGTTTACTTCTTCAGCAGAATAGAAAGTTAAGTCTTGACCTAAAATTACATGTTCTGGTGTCGAGATACGTTCTTTGGTCATATAATATAGACCCAAGACCATATCCTGAGAAGGTACAGTAATTGGAGCACCATTTGCAGGGTTCAAGATATTGTGAGAAGCCAACATTAATAATTGTGCTTCTAAAATAGCCTCTGGTCCTAATGGCAAGTGAACTGCCATCTGATCCCCATCAAAATCGGCGTTGAAAGCCGTACATACTAATGGGTGCAATTGGATCGCTTTTCCTTCAATTAATTTTGGCTGGAAAGCTTGAATACCAAGTCTGTGTAACGTAGGAGCACGGTTAAGTAATACTGGGTGACCTTTAATTACATTTTCAAGGATATCCCAAACTACAGGCTCTTTTTTGTCTATAATTTTCTTAGCAGATTTTACTGTTTTAACAATACCTCTTTCAATCAATTTACGGATAACGAAAGGTTTGTATAATTCAGATGCCATATCTTTTGGCAATCCACATTCGAATAATTTTAATTCAGGACCAACAACAATTACCGAACGAGCAGAATAATCCACACGTTTTCCAAGTAAGTTTTGACGGAAACGTCCTTGCTTACCTTTTAAGGAATCAGATAATGATTTTAATGGTCTGTTAGATTCTGTTTTAACAGCAGAAGCTTTACGAGTGTTATCAAATAATGAATCTACAGATTCCTGCAACATACGTTTTTCGTTTCTTAAGATAACTTCAGGAGCTTTAATCTCCATTAATCTTTTCAAACGGTTATTACGGATAATTACACGACGGTATAAGTCATTTAAATCTGAAGTTGCAAAACGACCTCCATCAAGTGGCACAAGCGGACGCAATTCTGGTGGAATAACAGGAACCACTTTCATAATCATCCACTCAGGACGATTTTCGCGGTTTAAGTTAGACTCACGGAAAGACTCAACAACTTGCAATCTTTTTAAAGCTTCAGTTTTACGTTGTTTAGATGTCTCGTTGTTAGCGCTATGTCTTAATTCATAAGATAAAGCATCTAAGTCAATACGAGCCAATAAATCCATAATACATTCTGCTCCCATTTTGGCAACAAATTTATTAGGATCCATATCATCTAAATATTGATTTTCTTGTGGAAGAGTATCTAAAATATTCAAATATTCTTCTTCAGTTAAGAAATCTAATCTTTGTAATGATTCTCCATCTGCATTTTTAGCAATACCAGCCTGGATTACTACGTATCTTTCGTAGTAAATGATCATATCTAATTTCTTAGATGGAAGACCTAGGATATAACCAATTTTATTTGGAAGAGAACGGAAATACCAAATGTGAGCAATTGGCACAACAAGGTTGATGTGTCCTACTCTGTCACGACGTACTTTTTTCTCTGTAACTTCAACACCACAACGGTCACAGATGATACCTTTGTAACGAATTCTTTTATATTTACCACAAGCACATTCAAAATCCTTAACAGGTCCGAAGATTCTTTCGCAGAAAAGTCCGTCACGTTCTGGTTTGTGAGTTCTGTAGTTGATAGTTTCTGGTTTCAACACCTCTCCTCTTGATTCTTTCAAGATAGATTCTGGTGAAGCCAATCCAATTGAGATTTTATTAAATCTTTTAACTGGATTTTTATCTTTATTATTATTTCTATTATTCATCATAGTTTTTACTATTGATTTATTTGCAATTAAAAAATTGATTTTTGGTTAAGTCTAAAGTCAAATGTCGTAAATCTTTTAAATCAGGAATGACTTTAGACTTTGGACTTTTAAACTTTCGACTTCAACACTACCTCGGGTTACTTCTCTAAACTTCAAACCTAATTATTTTGAAGTGCTAATTATAAAACTCTTAGGGCTTATATAAAAAATCGGAACGGGTTACGGGTATAAATCCTAAAAACTTCTATAAATGAGTAATCAGCCCCGACAAAAATCGGGACTGAAAACTTCCTAATACTTATTATTCTTCTAAACGAATGTCAAGTCCAAGACCTTTCAATTCATGCATTAATACATTGAATGATTCAGGTAATCCTGGCTCTGGCATAGACTCACCCTTAACGATAGCTTCGTAAGTTTTCGCTCTACCAATAACGTCATCCGATTTAACTGTTAAGATCTCACGTAGTGTACTAGATGCTCCATAAGCCTCAAGTGCCCAAACCTCCATCTCTCCAAAACGCTGACCTCCAAATTGAGCTTTACCTCCAAGTGGTTGTTGAGTAATCAACGAGTATGGACCGATAGAACGTGCGTGCATCTTATCATCAACCATGTGTCCTAATTTAAGCATGTAAATTACACCCACAGTCGCTGCTTGATGGAAACGCTCTCCAGTACCACCATCATAAAGATGTGTATGTCCGAAACGTGGTACTCCAGCTTCATCAGTTAATTCATTAATTTGATCTAAAGAAGCACCATCAAAAATTGGAGTAGCAAATTTTCTACCTAAATTTTGTCCAGCCCATCCAAGAACAGTTTCATAAATCTGACCAATGTTCATACGTGAAGGTACCCCAAGTGGATTCAATACGATATCTACTGGTGTTCCATCTTCAAGGAAAGGCATATCTTCATGACGAACGATTCTTGCAACAATACCTTTGTTACCGTGACGTCCTGCCATTTTATCCCCTACTTTCAGTTTACGTTTTTTAGCGATATAAATTTTCGCTAATTTCAAGATTCCAGATGGTAATTCATCTCCAACTGTAATAGTGAATTTTTCTCTTCTTAAAGATCCTTGTAAGTCGTTCAGCTTAATTTTATAGTTATGAATCAAATCATTAACCATTTTATTAGTAGCATCATCAGCAACCCATTGACCTTTGCTTAAGTGAGCAAAATCTTCTACTGCGTAAAGCATTTTTTGAGTATATTTTTTACCTTTTGGTAAAACTTCTTCACCCAAATCATTCATTACACCTTGAGATGTTTTTCCGTTAACGATCAAGAATAATTTCTCAACCAATCTGTCTTTCAATTCAACAAATTTAGTTTCAAATTCCATTTCTAAAGCGCCTAAAGCATCTTTATCCTGAGTACGTTTACGTTTATCTTTTACGGCTCTTGCAAATAATTTTTTGTCAAGAACTACACCGTGTAAAGATGGAGAAGCTTTTAATGAAGCATCTTTTACATCACCTGCCTTATCCCCGAAGATTGCACGAAGCAATTTCTCTTCCGGAGTAGGATCTGATTCTCCTTTTGGTGTAATTTTTCCAATCAAAATGTCGCCAGGTTTAACCTCTGCTCCAATTCTGATCATACCGTTTTCATCTAAATCTTTAGTAGCTTCTTCAGAAACATTAGGAATATCGTTTGTTAACTCTTCATTTCCTAACTTAGTATCTCTAACCTCTAATGAATAATCATCAACGTGGATAGAAGTAAAAATATCATCACGAACTACTTTTTCAGAAATTACAATCGCATCCTCAAAGTTATACCCTTTCCATGGCATGAACGCAACTTTTAAGTTTCTACCTAAAGCTAATTCACCATTTTGAGTAGCATATCCTTCTGATAATACTTGTCCAGGAATAACTCTGTCACCTTTTCTTACGATTGGTTTCAAGTTGATACTTGTACCTTGATTGGTTTTTCTAAATTTAATTAGGTTGTATGTTTTCTCATCAGCATCAAAACTAACCATTCTCTCGTCTTCTGTACGATCGTATTTAATAGTAATGATATTAGCATCAACATATTCAACAGTTCCATGCCCTTCAGCATTGATTAATACTCTTGAATCTGAAGCTACCTGACGCTCTAAACCTGTACCTACAATTGGTGCTTCAGGACGGATCAAAGGAACTGCCTGACGCATCATGTTTGATCCCATCAACGCACGGTTCGCATCATCATGTTCCAGGAAAGGAATTAATGAAGCAGAAATCGAAGCAATCTGGTTAGGAGCAACGTCTGTATAATGAACTACAGATGGTTCAACAACCGGGAAGTCACCTTCCTCACGAGCAATAACATTGCTAGCTGTAATTTTACCATTTTCATCCATTTCAATGTTTGCCTGAGCAATCATTTTACCTTCTTCTTCTTCAGCACTTAAGTAAATTGGAGTACTTTCTAAATCAACTACACCATTAGTTACTTTACGGTATGGAGTTTCGATGAATCCCATTCCATTAACTTTTGCATAAACACCAAGAGATGAAATCAAACCAATGTTTGGCCCCTCAGGAGTTTCAATCGGACATAAACGACCATAGTGTGTATAGTGAACGTCACGAACCTCAAATCCAGCTCTCTCTCTCGAAAGTCCACCAGGTCCAAGGGCAGAAAGTCTTCTTTTGTGTGTAATCTCAGCTAATGGATTCGTTTGATCCATAAATTGAGATAACTGGTTAGTACCAAAGAAAGAGTTGATAACTGATGATAATGTTTTAGCATTAATCAAATCAATTGGTGTAAACACCTCGTTATCTCTAACGTTCATTCTCTCACGGATAGTTCTAGCCATACGTGCTAAACCAACACCGAATTGTTGAGACAATTGTTCTCCAACTGTTCTAACACGACGGTTTGATAAGTGATCAATATCATCAATCTCTGCTTTAGAGTTGATCAATTCGATCAAATATTTTACAATGGTAATGATATCTTCTTTGGTAAGCACTTGCTTTTCCATTGGGATATCTAAACCAAGTTTTTTGTTCATTCTGTAACGACCAACTTCACCTAAGTTATAACGTTGATCAGAGAAGAACAATTTATCTATAATACCACGAGCAGTTTCCTCATCAGGCGGTTCAGCGTTACGCAACTGACGGTAAATATGCTCTACAGCTTCTTTTTCAGAGTTTGTTGGATCTTTCTGTAACGTATTGTGGATAATAGCATAATCTGCCTGATTATTATCCTCTTTGTGTAACAAAATAGATTTAACGTTAGAATCGATGATTTCTTCAACATTATCTTTGTCGATAATAGTATCTCTATCAAGGATGATTTCGTTACGTTCGATAGAAACTACCTCACCGGTATCTTCATCAACGAAATCCTCATGCCAAGTGTTCAATACACGCGCAGCAAGTCTTCTTCCAATATATTTCTTAATACCAGTTTTAGAAACTTTAATTTCTTCAGCAAGGTCGAAAATTTCAAGGATATCCTTGTCTCTTTCAAACCCAATTGCACGGAATAAAGTTGTTACCGGTAATTTTTTCTTTCTATCGATATAAGCATACATTACGCTGTTGATATCTGTAGAAAATTCTATCCAAGATCCTTTAAAAGGAATTACTCTGGCAGAATATAGTTTTGTTCCATTTGCATGGAATGACTGTCCAAAGAAAACCCCAGGAGAACGGTGTAATTGTGACACTACTACACGCTCGGCACCATTAATAACAAAGGTACCACTTGGAGTCATATAAGGTATTGTTCCAAGATAAACATCTTGTACAATTGTTTCAAAATCTTCGTGTTCTGGATCAGTACAGTATAGTTTCAACCTTGCTTTTAAAGGCACACTATACGTAAGACCTCTCTCTATACATTCTTGAATTGTATAACGTGGCGGATCAACAAAATAATCTAGGAATTCCAATACAAAGTTGTTTCTTGTATCTGTGATTGGAAAGTTTTCCATGAAGGTGTTGTATAACCCTTCGTTGCCTCTTTCGTCAGATTTAGTTTCTAATTGAAAGAAATCTTTAAAAGATTTAACCTGAACATCTAGGAAATCCGGATAGTCAGGGATATTTTTTGTAGAGGCAAAATTCAATCTTTCAGTCTGATTTGTTATCATCAATGGACAAAATTTTGATTAAAAAAAGTAATTTTTTGTGTAAACACACACTGTTTAATCTATACTTTCTTATTATAATCAATACATCTTTAAAAATAAACTAGTAAGAATTCAGTTCAATTTTTTTCTTCGTATTGATCAAAAACTTTTTCGTATTTTAAACTATTTGATAATAAAACTTGATCTATTTTATTATACGAAAAATGGTTTAGGCCATTGAGCGTTGACTCAAGACCTAAACCTAGTTCTTAAAACCGAGTAAACTTATTTAAGTTCAACTACAGCTCCAGCTTCTTCTAATGATTTTTTAAGACCTTCAGCCTCTTCTTTAGAAACACCTTCTTTAACGTTACTTGGAGCACCGTCAACTACATCTTTAGCTTCTTTAAGACCTAAACCTGTAAGTTCTTTAACTAATTTTACAACTGCTAATTTAGAAGCACCAGCTTCTTTTAATACAACTGTAAATTCAGTTTGTGCTTCTTCAGCAGCACCTTCTCCACCACCAGCAGCAACTACTACAGCTGCAGCAGCAGGCTCGATACCATACTCGTCTTTTAATATTGTTGCTAATTCGTTAACTTCTTTAACTGTTAGGTTAACTAATTGTTCTGCGAATTGTTTCAAATCTGCCATTTTTTCTATCGTTTAAAATGATTTGTAAAATATAATTTATTTATTGTGCGCTAATTAAGCAGCAAGGAAATAAATCCTTGCAAGGAAATTATTATGCTTCAGTTTCTTCTTCGCTACCAGCGAATTTATTTTGTAAAGCAGAAATAATTCTTTGTGCTGGTGATTGCAATAATCCAATAAGTTCTCCAAGAAGTTCTTCTTTAGATTTAATAGTTGCTAATGCATCTAATTGATTATCTCCAATATAAATTTCATTATTAATGAAAGCACCTTTTAAAACTGGTTTATCAGATTTCTTACGGAAATCTTTAATAATTTTTCCAGGAGCGTTAGCTACATCAGAAATAAATATAGCACTGTTACCAGTCAATACTGAAGGTAAATCACCATAATCATTAGCAGAAGCTTCCATTGCTTTTGCAAGCAAAGTGTTCTTTACAACTTCTAATTTGATACCAGCTTTAAAGCAAGCTCTACGTAAGTTTGAAGTTGTCTCTGCGTTTAATCCAGAAATATCAGATACATAAATGATATTTGTACCAGCTAACTGCGCAGTTAAATTTTCAATCGCGATTGATTTTTCTTCTCTAGTCATACTAAAAATTTTTAACTACCAATTATACTGCTTTTGGATCCAATGCAATTGCAGGACTCATAGTGCTTGTAAGGTGAATACCTTTAATGTAGGTACCTTTAGCAGCAGTTGGCTTAAGTTTTATTAATGTTTGAATAATTTCGTGTGCGTTGTCAATAATTTGCTCAGCTCCAAAAGAAACTTTACCAATTCCTGCATGAACGATACCAGTTTTATCAACTTTAAAGTCAATTTTACCAGCTTTAACCTCTGCAACAGCTTTTGCAACATCCATAGTTACAGTACCTGTTTTAGGGTTTGGCATTAAACCTCTAGGTCCTAAAATACGACCTAATGGACCTAATTTACCCATAACAGCTGGCATAGTGATGATAACATCAACATCTGTCCAACCATCTTTAATTTTTTGTAAATAATCATCAAGACCAACATAATCTGCCCCAGCTTCTTTAGCTTCCGCTTCTTTATCTGGAGTAACCAATGCTAATACTTTAACGTCTTTACCTGTTCCGTGAGGTAATGTAACTACACCTCTAACCATTTGATTCGCTTTTCTTGGATCTACACCCAAACGAACTGCGATATCAACAGACTCATCAAATTTTGCAGAAGCAACTACTTTTAATAATGCCGCAGCATCTTTAAGAGAATATAGTTTGTTCTTTTCAATCTTTGAAGCAGCCTCTTTTTGCTTTTTTGTTAATTTTGCCATGTCTTTTTCTTAATTAAAAAGGAGCTTCTCCTGATACAGTTATACCCATAGATCTAGCTGTTCCAGCAACCATACTCATTGCAGCCTCAATAGTGAATGCATTTAAGTCAGGCATTTTGTCATCAGCAATTGCTCTAATTTGTTCCCAAGTAACACTAGCTACTTTTTTACGATTAGGCTCACCAGAACCAGATTTTAGCTTTGCAGCTTCCATTAACTGAACCGCTGCTGGAGGAGTCTTAACAACAAAATCGAATGATTTGTCTTTATACACAGTGATTTGCACTGGGCATATTTTGCCAGGTTTATCCTGAGTTCTAGCATTAAATTGCTTACAAAACTCCATGATGTTTACCCCAGCAGCTCCTAAAGCAGGTCCAACCGGTGGCGACGGATTCGCAGCACCTCCCTTAACTTGTAGTTTAACTACCTTACTAATTTCTTTAGCCATTTTTAAAAAATTTAACACTGCAATCAATGGAAGCGATTACAATGGTTATTATATATGTAACAAAAAATTATACTTTTTCAACTTGCATAAAACTTAATTCTAATGGTGTTTTTCTTCCGAAAATCTTAACCATAACTTCAAGTTTACGCTTTTCTTCATTGATTTTTTCAACTGTTCCGTTAAATCCGTTAAATGGACCGTCGATCACTTTAACAGTTTCTCCTAAGTTGAAAGGAATAGCACGAGTATCTGTATTAACAGCCAACTCATCAACTTTACCTAACATTCTATTTACTTCAGAAAGTCTCAAAGGAACAGGTTCTCCTCCTTTGATCTCACCTAAAAATCCAATAACACTAGTAATAGACTTGATAATATGAGGTATCTCACCAACTAAATTGGCTTCGATCATAACATATCCAGGAAAATAAACTTTATCCTTAGACATTTTCTTTCCCTCTTTTACAGTAACTACTTTTTCTGTAGGCACTAAAACTTGGGAAACATAATCACCCATACCTAATCTGGCAATCTCGGTTTCGATGTAAGCTTTGACTTTGTTTTCCTGTCCGCTTACAGCTCTAACCACATACCATTTTTTTACATTATTATCTGCCATCACAAAAAAATTATCCTTTTAACCAGTTAAAAAATCCAGCCAAAGCTTTTGCAAAAAATTCATCTACTCCCCATGTTGCCAAAGCGAATAGAACTGAAAATACAGCCACAACAATTGTCAATTTTTGAACCTCAGCCCAAGCAGGCCAAGTAACATTTGACTTTAACTCTTCGAAAGCCTCTGATAAATAATTAGTAACTTTTGTCATTTGATATATTTTATATTGCACGGGCGGAGGGATTCGAACCCCCATCAACGGTTTTGGAGACCGCTATTCTACCCTTGAACTACGCCCGTAATTAAAAGCCAGTGATTTCAGTTAAGAAAACAACTGGCTTTTTATAATTATTTATAGGATTATCCTACGATTTCAGTAACCTGACCAGCTCCTACTGTTCTACCACCTTCACGGATAGCGAAACGTAAACCTACGCTCATTGCGATTGGGCTTAATAAAGAAACATTGATAGTTAAGTTATCTCCCGGCATTACCATCTCTACTCCTTCTGGTAAAGTAATAACTCCTGTTACGTCAGTTGTACGTACGTAGAACTGTGGACGGTAGTTATTATGGAATGGAGTATGACGTCCACCTTCTTCTTTTTTCAAGATATAAACCTCAGCTTTGAAAGTAGCGTGTGGTTTTACTGATCCTGGCTTAATGATAACCATTCCTCTTTTGATAGATTCTTTATCAATACCTCTTAACAATAAACCTACGTTATCTCCAGCTTCACCTCTATCAAGGATTTTACGGAACATCTCAACTCCTGTAATAGTAGAAGTTAATTTATCAGCTCCCATACCAATGATTTCAACTGGATCTCCTGTATTAGCAATACCTGTTTCGATACGACCTGTAGCAACAGTTCCACGACCAGTAATTGTAAATACATCTTCAACCGGCATCAAGAATGGTTTAGCTACGTCACGCACTGGCTCTTCGATCCAAGCATCAACAGCTGCCATTAATTCAATGATTTTTGGTACCCAAGCAGGATCATTATTCAATCCTCCTAAAGCAGAACCTTGAACTACAGGACCATTATCTCCATCATATTCGTAGAAAGATAATAAATCTCTAATTTCCATTTCAACAAGCTCTAACAATTCAGCATCATCAACCATATCCACTTTGTTCATGAAAACAACGATTCTTGGAATACCAACCTGACGACCTAAAAGGATGTGCTCACGAGTTTGTGGCATTGGACCATCTGTAGCAGCAACTACTAAGATAGCTCCGTCCATTTGAGCAGCACCAGTAACCATGTTCTTTACGTAATCCGCGTGACCTGGACAGTCAACGTGAGCGTAGTGACGGTTAGCTGTTTCATACTCTACGTGTGATGTATTAATAGTAATACCTCTTTCTTTCTCCTCTGGAGCGTTATCGATTTGATCAAACGATTTTGCTTGACAGTAACCAGCATCAGACAATACTTTTGTAATTGCTGCAGTTAATGTAGTTTTTCCGTGATCCACGTGTCCAATTGTACCTATGTTTAAGTGCGGTTTGGAACGATTAAAATTCTCCTTTGCCATTTTACTTAATTTTTAATCTTAGTTATATATTAATTTCAATTTCCTACTTACTTGAGCCAATGTCGGGAATTGAACCCGAGACCTCTTCCTTACCAAGGAAGCACTCTACCCCTGAGCTACACCGGCAGAGTTCTGATTTTAGACTGTAGATTTAAGAATTTAGACTTTAACAATCTAAAACCAACAATCTGAATTCTAAACTTTTTTTGTGGGGAGAGCAGGATTCGAACCTGCGAAGTTCACACAGCAGATTTACAGTCTGCCCTCGTTGGCCGCTTGAGTATCTCCCCTTTTTTTATCAATAATTGCATGAACAATTTCAAATCGCATTTGAAATATTTAGAGCCGGCGGAGGGACTCGAACCCACGACCTGCTGATTACAAATCAGCTGCTCTAGCCAACTGAGCTACGCTGGCAATATCAATAAAAAAGTCCGCTATTTCTAACGGACTGCAAATGTAGCTATTTTATCTTTGTATCAAAACATTTTTTGAAAAAAATTTTCAATTATATGTGTGCTCTTATTTTTTCTTTCCTTTTTACCAGCAAACGTTCTAAAGATTCCGCCGAAAGCTCTACTGCTTCTTCGAATGTTTTGCATTGTTTTTTAACCAAAAATTCGTCTCCAGGAACATTAATCTTAATCTCTACCGCCTTATTCTCCTTATCACTTGTTCTTTCCACTTTTAAAAAAACGTCAGCCGAGACAACTCGATCGTAATATTTTTCTAATTTATCCATTCTCTCCTGAATAAAATCAACCAACTTTCTGTCAACAGTAAAGTTAACGGCATGAACATCTACCTTCATAATACTAATTTTAGGGTTAAACATTTAAGAATTACTATTTATTTCTCGGATGCGCATTAGTATACACTTTCTTAAGCTCCGCTAAACTATTATGAGTATAAACTTGCGTAGACGCTAAACTCGAATGTCCTAATAATTCTTTAACTGAATTTAAATCTGCTCCATTATTTAAAAGATGAGTTGCAAAAGTATGCCGAAGCACATGCGGGCTTTTTTCACCTTCTCAGAGACTTTACTAAAGTAAGAATTTATTAATCGATACACAAAAGATTCGCTCAATTTTAACCCTTTTTTTGAAATAAAAAAATATTCACCATCAACGATGTTCTCAACTAAAGCCCGCTCGTTTAAATACAATTTAAGCTGATCAACAATAACAGGTAAAAGTGGAATAATGCGTTCTTTATTTCTTTTCCCTAAAACCTTAATAACACTGGAAGACAAATCTACATTGCGCAGCATCAAATTTATTAGCTCTGCCCTCCTCATTCCGGTTGTATAAAACATCTCAACAATAAGCTTATCCCTTATTTCTTCAAATCCTACCGGATTACCTACTTCGTGAATTAAATCTGTAAGTTCTTTTTCTGAAAAAGGAATCTGAACAATTTTAGGAGTCTTTAATGCTTTATGTTTTAGCATGGGATTTATTTCTATCTGCCTTGTCTTTAAAAGAAATTTATAAAAAGACTTTAATGAAGCCATTTTTCTATTGACAGAAACATTTGAAATATCCTGATCAACCAAAGAAACAATCCAACTCCTGATTTGACTGTAATTTACCTGATCAATATTATCCTGCTCAAAATGAGTTTTATTGAATTCTTCAAAAAACATCACATCATTTAAATAAGCATTAACAGTATGGGGAGAATATTTTTTTCGAATTGAAGATAATCACGAAACGCTTCTTTATTTGATTTCATAAGAATACACTCTTTTACTTTACACAAAAACCCAATATTACACCTATATATAATATCTTCAAATCTTATTTACCTCAAAATTAAGCATAAAAAAACCGTTAGTATCAAAATTTGATAACTAACGGTAATTATTTTTGAAAAGCGTAATACTAACTTTCTAAACCATCTCTCATGTTTTGAATGTAAGCAGCTTTTTGAATTTGAGCTCTTTTGATAACAGAAGGCTTAATAAAAGCAGTACGTGCTCTTAGTTGACGAACAGTTCCTGTTTTATCAAATTTTCTTTTATAGCGCTTTAATGCTCTATCGATATTTTCTCCGTCTTTAATTGGTATAATTAACATAATATAGACACCTCCTCTCGTTAAGGTTGCAAAAGTAATTATTAATTATTAATTATGAGTTATAAATTGTAAATTATTTTAAAAGAAAATAGAACATAGAAAAAGAGAATCGACTTCTCTGAAAACCGATCACTAAAAAGAGCAAATTAAGAATATTCTTTATTCTTTATTCTTTATTCTTTATTCTTTATTCTTTATTCTTTATTCTTTATTCTTTATTCTTTATTCTTTATTCTTTATTCTTTATTCTTTTAGCAAATTCCTTGAAATTACAAGTTTCTGAATTTCAGTAGTTCCTTCGCCTATAGTGCACAATTTAGAATCTCTGTAAAATTTCTCTACCGGAAAATCTTTTGTATATCCATATCCGCCGTGAATCTGAACTGCTTCATTTGCAATTTTCACACAGGCTTCAGAAGCATACATTTTTGCCATTGCTCCAAGCGTTGTAACCGGCTTATGTTTTTGTTTTAAAAAAGCAGCTTTATGCAATAACAATTCTGAAGCTTCGATTTCAGTTGCCATATCGGCTAATTTAAATGAAATCCCCTGAAAACTGCTAATAGGCTGTCCAAACTGATGTCTTTCTTTTGAATACTTCAAAGCTGCTTCGTACGCTCCCTTTGAAATTCCAAGTGACAAAGCGCCGATAGAAATACGACCGCCATCTAATATTTTCATGGCCTGAACAAATCCTTGTCCAACCTCACCTAATCTATTTGCATCCGGCACACGACAGTTGTCAAAAACTAATTCGGCAGTTTCACTGGCTCGCATTCCTAATTTATTTTCTTTTTTACCTGAAGTAAATCCGGGCATTCCTTTTTCAAAAACAAAAGCAGTCATTCCTTTAGAATCCCCTTTTTCTCCTGTACGAACAATTACAACGGCAATATCTCCCGAAATTGCATGTGTTATAAAGTTTTTTGCACCATTTACAATCCACGAATCACCATCTTTAACCGCAGTTGTATTCATTCCTCCGGCATCAGACCCTGTATTATGTTCTGTTAAGCCCCAAGCACCAATATATTCTGCAGTTGCCAATTTAGGCAGCCATTTTTTCTTTTGTTCTTCATCTCCGAAAGTCAAAATATGATTGGTACATAATGAATTATGGGCCGCAACAGAAAGTCCGATTGAAGGATCTACTTTAGAAATTTCCTCAACTACAGTAATATATTCATGATAACCTAATCCGGACCCTCCATATTCTTCAGGCACCAAAACACCCATAAAACCCATTTCACCTAATTTTTTAAATAAATCGACAGGAAAAATTTGCGCTTCATCCCATTCCATTATATTAGGTCTAATGTTTTTTTCTGCAAACTCTTTTATAGACTGAGCAATCATTGATTGCGTTTCATTATATTCAAAATTCATTTCGATGTTATTTTTAGAACTCCAAATATAAACTAATTATTTTTGCTTTTTCAACAGGAAAATCTTTAATTTTTGCTAAATCCTCAATATTTTTAAAATTTCCATTCATACTGCGATATGTGATTATCTGTTTTGCCAATGCATATCTGAAATACGGAAACTGCGCCAACTCTTTCAAAGAAGCATCATTTACTGCAATTTTCTTAAAATTTGGGACCGTTACAATTTTAAAATGTGTATTTAATTCGAAAAGAACTTCTGGTGAAAGTCCCCAAACATCTTTCATCTGTTCCATGGAAATAAAACCTCCTAAAATTTCTTTTGCTTTAATATCCGAAGTGACAAAGCTTCTCCAATGCCAAATATTTTCATTAAATCTTCCTGACTTGCTTCATTAATATCCGATAAAATTATCTTTTCCTTTTTAGGATATTCTTTGTGAACATATTCTACTCTATCTGTTTTAAATGATTTTTTATTCTGAATCCAATCCGGAAATTTAAAGAGTGGTGAAATAACATTTAACAATGAATCTGAAATTTTAGTTATTTCCTGAAATTCTTTGGCTGAATTCACATATTTATTTTCTTTCCGAAAGACCAGTAATCGATCTATTTCCTGAACTGACATTCCGAGTTTATACCCTTTATAATCTGAAATGAAATTTGGATTAAAAGTATAAACTTTAGCCACTACATTATATTTTTCCACTTTTAGTGAATCTATTTCTGATTGTAAAGAAAGCCATTGTTCTTCTTCGGGAGAAAAAGATTTCTCCGGAATAGAAAAATTAACAAAAAAGCAAATCATTTGTAATACTACAATAATAGCTAAGAGCAAAAAAATCCCTAAACGTTGTTGATTTGTAAACTTAAAATGATGCTGCAGAGCTTTAAAATTAATCATTTGATAACTTTTCAATTTTTTAAAAGTCAAAATTAAGTCAAAAAGAGTTAAATTATAAGAAAAATACTAAATTTTTATAATTTATAAAAAAATGCATAATGTATTTTTTATCAAAGTAAGTTGACAAAATAGAGTTGTTCGAACTGAATTTCGGATGATCCTGTATTAATTTTAAACATTTTATAA
Source organism: Flavobacterium sp. AC274 (assembly GCF_979258275.1). Lineage (NCBI taxonomy): Bacteria > Pseudomonadati > Bacteroidota > Flavobacteriia > Flavobacteriales > Flavobacteriaceae > Flavobacterium > Flavobacterium sp. AC274. The sequence goes on from NZ_OZ409852.1 coordinate 5,031,115, forward strand.
CTTAAACTTATATAATTGTTTTTATTTTTTATAAAAAACGATACATTTGGAGCTTAATAACAATAAACCACTATTATAATATGTCAATTTGGAGAGTTAAACCGATATCGGCTTTTGAAGCGGATATGAAAAAAAGTGATTTAAAAAGAGTTCTGGGAAAATGGAGCCTTACAGCCATTGGAGTTGGAGCTATTATTGGTGGAGGAATTTTTGTTCTAACTGGTACCGGTGCATATTATCATGCTGGTCCTGCTTTAGCACTTTCTTTCATTATTGCAGGTGTTGCCTGCGTTTTTGCAGCTCTTTGTTATTCTGAGTTTGCATCAATTTTACCAGTTGAGGGTTCAGCTTATGCGTATGCTTATGGTACAATTGGAGAAATTTTTGCCTGGATTATTGGTTGGGGGCTAATCCTTGAGTATGCGATGGGATCAATGACCGTAGCTGTTTCATGGTCTGGATATTTCAACAAATTACTTAAAATGTTTCACATTAAACTTCCTGACTGGCTCACAACAGACCCGGCAAGTTATACTGGTGAAGGCTTTTCAATGAATCTACCTGCTTTTTTAATCGTGATTTTAGTTATTTCGTTACTTATTAAAGGTACAAAAAGCGCAGCAAAAGCAAACAATATGATTGTTATTCTTAAAGTTTCTGCTGTTATATTTGTAATCATTGCCGGTCTTTTCTTTATTAATACCGCTAACTGGCATCCATTTATTCCTGAGGCTACTAAAATCATCGAAAAAGAAACTACTCACAATGCATATGGAATAGCGGGAATTGTTTCTGGAGCTGCTGCAATTTTCTTTGCTTATGTAGGTTTTGATGCCGTTTCAACACAAGCCGGTGAAGCTATTAATCCTAAAAAAGATGTACCGTTTGCAATTATTGCTTCGTTATTAATTTGTACTACATTATATATTCTTGTTTCTTTAGTTTTAACAGGAATGATGAATTATCAAGACTTTAATCCACTAGGAAAATATCCGGAAGCTATAAAAGCACCAGTAGCTTACGCATTTGATATTGCGGGGCAACCATGGGCTGGTTTTATTATTACAGTTGCTGCAACTATTGGATTGATTTCTGTATTAATGGTAATGATTATGGGACAATCAAGAATTTTCCTTGGTATGTCTAAAGATGGTTTAATTCCTGCTGTATTCTCTAAAGTAAATCCAATTTCAGGAACACCAAAAACTAATTTAATTATCTTAGGTGGTATTATTGCTGTAGTTGCAGCTTTTACACCAATTAACAGATTAGCAGATATGACAAGTTTTGGTACCTTATTTGCTTTTACAATGGTTTGTATTGCTGTTTGGATTCTAAGAGTAAAACAACCTCAATTAACAAGAACATTTAAAGTTCCAGCTCTTCCAATAATCGCAATTTGTGGTATTTCAATCAATACGTACTTAATGATTAATTTGAGTTTAGATGCTCAATTACTTTCACTAGGATGGTTAGCTATAGGTATTATTGTTTATTTTGCTTACAGTAAAAAACGAGCAAAACTAAACAGACCAGAAGAAATAGAATAAAAAAACACAAAATTGAAAAGCCCCTTATTTATTAAAATAAGGGGCTTTTTTTATATCCAATTTTTAAAATTACAAGTCAAAAACAGAAGTTCGTTTAGCGCGAATTAAATCTTTTAAACGAATCCAAAAGGCTAAAGTCAGATAAATACCAAAACCTAATCCTGCTGTTACAAACGAAATGTAAATAAAAAATAATCGTACGCTCGTAACACGCATTCCGAGTTTATCTGCTAATCGCGATGAAACATGGAATCCATATTTTTCAAAGAAAAATTTAAGTCTTAAAATTGCTGACATGTTTAAATTTTAGATTTTAGATTTATTCCTCGGCTACGCTCGGAATGAATAGTGTAACTTCGCTTAGAAGTATATGCAAAAATACAAAATTATCTCATTGCCACATTTTCTAATTCTCTAATTATTTCTTAATAGCTCCATCCCTACCGCGCATCTCAAACAAGCTTTTTGATTACAGTATTCATTTTTAAGCTGAATCAATGTTTGTGTGTCAAACGCATTTTTAGAAGAAATGCCAAAAGATTCAAACTTTTCGACGATTGAGTTCTTTTCCGGAGAAACTTCATTTAATAATGCTATTAAATCTTCAGAAAACGATTCTCCCATAATGTTCGAATATGCAAACTGAATAGGAATAATGGTATTAATAATTAGTAAATCAATAAATGACTTTGACAACGGTTTTGATTTCTTCGGGCTTTCTTTATCAAACTGATAATGATTTTGCCAATATAAACTCGCTGAAACGTTTAACAACTCATATATGCTTTTGACTGATTTTAAAGCAATAATCTTAGAAAATAAATTTTGATGTTTGTTATACAAACTTGCTAACTGTGAAAGCCTGATCGTGGGAAAATTATCAGGACGATGTTTAAAAAACTCCACGGGATCTGTATAAGCCTTATCTAATTGATATTTATACAGAAGATAAAAATATCTAATTTTCAAATCCTTAAAATACACATCTTCTTTCTCAGCATCTAATAAACCTGAAGTTCCTAAAAGTAAAGCCTCTAGATTTTCGACTTCGAAGCTTTCTTTTCGAATAATTGAAAACGGAATTTTTTTGGCTATTTGCAAAAATGCATTTCCATTTGTATTGAGTCCAAAATTCTTCGCCAAGAGGCAAAACAAAACTGCTTCCCAATCCTGATTTGTTTCTTCGAGTAAATCATAAATAAATTTTGATTTGCGTTCTAATCGCTCAAAAAACAATCGCTCCTGCCAATTCTTAAAAACAAAATCATCTATTTGAGCAATTTGTTTTTCGCAGGATATCCACGATTTTGGGCTCATTAATGATTGATAATTATTTACAGTTTCTGAAGAGACATAATCTTTTAAAACCAAAACAGGAATTTCTCTATTATTTTTTCCAAAAATTTCGGTATCATGTTCCCAAACTACATGTAAAATAACATTTTCATAAGCAGCATCTTTTTCGTGGCCGTGAACATACCAATCAGATGATTTTAAATGGATCTCAACATTTCCTGCCCATTTTTGTTTTCCAATTATAATTTGGGCATTAAAAAAATCGGGGCCTGAAAGCTCTAAATAATCCCCGGTTTTAATTATAGTAATTTGTTCTTTCTGAGTTGTTATTAAATTCAAGGTTTCAAACTTCTTGAATTTCCAGAGATAATGAAGAAAATCTTCTTTCATTTATTGGCTTTTATATTAAATTTATAAAAGCTCAAAATTAAATAAAATAATATTAATCTTACAAAATATATTGTTTATCGCAACATATATAATTTGGCACAGGCCCGAGCATCAGAAAGTGCTTCATGATGGTTTAACTGAATATTCATTTCGCGACAGCAATCACTTAATTTAGTAGGTTTAAGCCCTTTTGCTTTATATATCTTAACTGTACATTCCCATTTCGCAGCAATATTTAAATTTTCATATTGCAAACCACAAAGTGCCATTGTTTTCATCAAAACATTGCGGTCAAAACTTTCGTTATGTGCTACCACTACTCTATTTTTCAATCGCTTTTCGATTTCAGGGAAAACCTGGCGAAATGATTTAGCATTTATTGTATCACGCGGATATATGCCGTGAACGCGAATCGTAAACGGATTATACTCATTATTTGGCGGCTTAATCAAAGTCACAAACTCATCTACAATTATTCCGTTTTCAACAGTAACAATTCCAACAGAACAAGGATGATAACCTGTGGCAGTTTCAAAATCTATAGCAGTAAAATTCATTATAAAATGAGATAAAAAATCCATAAATCTAATTTATTAAACTAGATTTATGGACAGATAAAGTTATTAAAACGAATCTTATTTTATAGACCCTATAATATCATATTTTGTAATAATGTGATGTTTTCCATTTCCTAAATCAACCAAAACAGCATCATTTTCTTTCGTAAATAATTTTGAAACTTCTTCGATTGTTGTTCCTAATTTTACAATTGGAAAAGGTTTTCCCATTACTTCTTTAATCGGTTTTTCGGCAACATTTTTATCGGCAACATAACTTCTAAATAAATCTGTTTCGTCGACAGAACCAACAAATCCGTTAATATCTACTACCGGAATCTGCGAAATTTTATATTTACGCATACGCTCGATAGCGTGTGAAACCAATTCTTCTGTGCGTACAACAATTAATTCTTTATCAATATGATCTTTGATAACATCTTCGGCTTTTGTCACGTTTTCTTCCAAGAAACCACGCTCACGCATCCAGTCATCATTGAACATTTTACCAACATAACGGCTTCCCGAATCGTGAAAAAGAACCACAACAACATCATCTGGTTTAAAATGTTCTTTAAGCTGTAATAATCCTTTTATACAAGCTCCGGCAGAATTTCCAACAAAAATAGCTTCTTCAAGAGCAATTTTTCTGGTATATACGGCAGCATCTTTATCCGTTACTTTTGTAAATCCGTCAATTAACGAAAAGTCAACATTTTTTGGTAAAATATCTTCTCCAATTCCTTCCGTAATATAAGAGTAAATTTCGTTTTCATCAAAAATTCCGGTCTCATGATATTTTTTAAATACAGAACCATAAGTATCAATTCCCCAAATTTTGATATTTGGATTTTTCTCTTTCAAATACTTTCCAACACCAGAGATTGTTCCTCCAGTTCCAACTCCCACAACAAAATGAGTAATTTTTCCATCGGTTTGCTTCCAGATTTCCGGTCCGGTTTGTTCATAATGTGCCAATGAATTCGACATATTATCGTATTGATTTACATACCATGAATTTGGTGTTTCTTCAGCCAATCGTTTTGAAACTGAATAATAAGAACGAGGATCTGTAGGTTCAACATCTGTTGGACAAACTACTACTTTGGCGCCAACAGCACGCAAAATATCCATTTTCTCTTTAGATTGTTTGTCTGATATTACACAAATCAATTTATATCCTTTTATAATAGCGACAAGTGCCAATCCCATTCCGGTATTTCCAGAAGTTCCTTCAATAATAGTTCCCCCAGGTTTTAAACGACCATCAGCTTCAGCATCTTCAATCATTTTTACGGCCATTCTGTCTTTTACAGAATTCCCCGGATTAAAAGTTTCGACTTTTGCTAGTACTAACGCATCAATTTCAGCAACAATTTTGTTGAGTTTTACTAATGGTGTATTACCAATTGTTTCTAAAATATTATTTGAAAAGTCCATTTTTCGTGAATTTAAATTATTTGGTTTAAGTAAAGTAAAGAGTATAATTTATTGGAAGAAATTCCAAACTAAACCAAATCGGATAGTGAAATCACGATATGGATTATTAGGCGCTGAATAATAATTGTATCCAGAAAAAGCAGCGTTAAAATGTTCTGCCTTAAAGTAAAATCTTGTTTGTCTGATTCTGAAATTTATGTAGTAATCAAAGTTGGCATAACCTCCAATTTTTTTATCTGTCTGAACAAAAAATTCTCCAACAACAGGATTATAATCATTCCCGTAATAACTGGTAAAATAATTAAAAGTTAATCCTGTTTGCATAAACAATGCTTTTTTGAAAAAGTAGCTTGAATAATAAAGTGTATTTCTGGTTACAAAATCAGGCACATTTAAAATCAAATCAGACTGATCAACTTTTTGATATAAAAATGTATTATCAAATCCAAAAGCTCCGAATTTAAATTCTTTGTTTGCTTTAACATAAAGATAATTAATTGCATTTCCGTATTGAGCCGGGTTTACAATTTGGGTTTGCGCAGCTATCTGAGCATCTGTAGATACATCTTCAAAATATAAATGATCTTTTAAGACAGTATATTGAGCTTCCGCATTTAACCAAGGCGTATAAATACTGGCACTAAGCGAATTAATTTTTTCATTTTTGAAATCATGCGACCAGTTATATTGTATAAAACTGCTTTGGTATAAATTATAGTTATTATTTGGCAATTTATTGATGTTTCGATATCTAAAATCAAACTGAATTTTATCGTTTAAATTATATCTTAATTTGGCATCTAAATCAGAAAGTGATTCATTTGTAATTGATCTTGAATACAAAAATCGACCATTCCACTTATTTTTTTGATATTCATATTGTCCACCAACATTATTAAACTGAAGAAATAAATTATCAGGGATTCTGGAACCATCAGCATTTATTATAATTCTATTATACTCATAATTAGATCTGTAATCATCTATGAAAAAATTGAATTTCCCCAGAAGTGAATTTTCGTAAGCAAGTCCCGCTTTGTTATACAGTTTTTCAAAACGCGTCTGATCATTAATTGCGCTTGCAACATAAGCGTCTCCAAATCTTGCTACCTCTGCACCATCAACAGTAGAAAAAACTGTTGGCTGATTATATTCGAAAAATTTATTTTCGTAATTAAATTGATGCGTTACATATAAATTATTATTTCCTGCTGTTGGATTTACTCTAAAAGCGTGGTCAAAAAACAATCGTTTTCCTTTTAAAAATGATTTTGCATCGGTTAAATAAACCTGTAATCTTTGACGGTTCTTAAAATCAGCATCTCCGCTTTCAAAATCTTCCGGTGTTGTTATACCGCCATTTTCTTCATTTGAGATATCCTGAAAGGTAACATGAGCATTTAGGATATATCTTTTATCTGTAGTAAAATAACTTGTTGTAAAACGAAAATTTCCGGTACTTACCAATTGATTAATATAATTTCCCTCAGAACGTAAACCTCTGTAGGCAATAGAAAAATTTAGATTTTCAGAAGTATTCAGCGTGATAAACGAATCTACGTTCTGACCTTTATTAATTGTAGTATTAAAAAACAACTCTGTAAAAGGTGTCGCAACCGAATAATATCTAATATCACTAACTTCAAGATAACTAAAGTGTTTTGCTTTAAAACCGATTTCAGGATATGGCGAAAAATCAGTTAAACTGTATTGTAAAGTATTATAAGGTTGTCCAATATTAGGAAATTCCAAAAGCCCAAAATTGTCCTTGCGAAGATAATTTTGTTTATAAGCACTTTTTAGTGTTAAGGAAGTATCAGCATAAGTAGTATCGTGTTCTAAAGTATAAATTTGATACTGTTCGATTTTAGCAATTTTTGCTTGTTTCTTTTTCAGCGTATCAGTAATACTGGTGTATTTGGTATTCATATCTAAATTGCTTTTAGACGCATTTTTTTCTTGAGAAAACAATAAGGCGGGTACGACTAATAGATATAGAAAAAAGAATATTCTCATTTGATAGCTTTATATATAATTATTTTGGCAAAATTTGTCAGGCAAAGGTAAAAGATAAAAACGTATAAATAAAAAAACACTTCAATTTATACCACTGCTTTTTCAATAAGTTAAAGAACGAAAATTTTCGGCAAAAATTTTATAATATTGTGTTTTGAAAATTTAAATAAATGCTTGCAAAAAATTTCTCCGGATTTATTTTAGAAACTGGTACAGATGAAGCTGGCCGTGGTTGTCTGGCTGGTCCGGTAACTGCTGCTGCCATAATTTTACCGGCAGATTTTGAGCATGAATTTTTAAATGACAGTAAACAATTGTCTGAAAAAATAAGGTTTCACTTAAAACCTATTATCGAGAAACATGCCGTTTGCTATTCTGTAACACATCTTCATGCAGAAGAAATTGATGAAATCAATATTCTAAATGCATCAATGAAAGGAATGCAGGAATGCATTTTAAAATTAAACCAGCGTCCGGAATATATTATTGTGGATGGAAACAGATCGCTTAATGCAAAATTGGGTTTAAAGAATACTTTTGGAAAACAATTTTCGAAAGATGAAATAGATTTATTAAAATCTATTCCAAACCAAAGTATTATAAAAGGAGACGCAAAATTTGTAAGTATTGCAGCCGCTTCTATTTTAGCCAAAACCTATCGTGATGAATACATGGATTTAATTCATGAAGAATTCCCGATGTACAACTGGAAACAAAATAAAGGATATCCTACCAGAGAACACCGGGACGCTATTAGAAAATACGGAACTACAAAATACCACCGAATGAGTTTCAGACTTTTGCCGGATCAGTTGGAATTAGAATTCTAACTAGCTTATTTATTTTCGTTCAAAAAAGATATAATTTGATTTTCCCATTCTGAAATGTTTTCTGAAGAAGCACGATCTGCTTGATCAAAATAAAAATGCTGCTGAATTTCAAATCCGCAATAATTAAAAATTCCAGTATCAGATGTTAAAGCCAAAGCTTTATCCAAGCCACTTTCAGAATATTCTGCGTTTGATTTTCCGTGCGAATTGATTATGATTGTTTTCTTACCTTCTAATAATCCTTTTTGAATTCCCTGATCGTATCGATACGCAAATCCGTAACTAAAAACGCGGTCAATGTAACCTTTCATTACAGCCGGCATTCCTGTCCACCAGATTGGATAAACAAAAATAATGCGGTCAGCCCAGGTTATAAAATCCTGTTCGATTTTTACATCATCAGCAACCTGTCCTATTCTTTGGCCGTTCATATCGTCTAAAGAAAGCACCGGATTAAAATTGAATTCATTTAAATCGCGAACAATAATTTCTTGTCCTGATTCTTCAAGGCTCTCGACAATAGTTTGTTTTAAGAAATGATTTAAACTAGCCGGATTTGGATGTGCATAAACAATTAAATTTTTCATGTTTTCTATTTTTAAAGATTACATGACAAATGTAAAACGCAATGTTTGGGTACAATTGTAAGAAAACGAAAAGCGGCTTAAGTCCCTTTTGCGCTGCAGATATCGCTTTGAAACTTTAAGAATTTTGTTGGCGAAATATTCATATAATATTTAAAATCATGAATCAACTGACTTTGATCGTAATAACCACATTGTTCTACAATCAAAAACCAATCTGTTTTTTCGTCATTAACTGAAGTATTCTGAATGAGATCAACCGCTTTCAAAAAACGTTCGTAGCGACTGATTTCCTTAATTGTATAGCCAAAAAATTTCTTTTGATGTAATTGAATATTTCTTTCCGTTTGATTTATCTGTGAAGCAATTGCTTTTATCGGATTTAAAGATTCTTCTTTAAAATCAGCCAAAAGTGCTGTTATTGCATTTTGTTCTCCTAAATAAGGTTTACAGAATTCTAAAATATAATCAACGCGATCTTTTGTGTCCGGAATTATTTTTAATTCTTCCCATAAAACATCAAAACAATTTTGAGCAATTAAAGCATCCGGATGAATGGGTAAAGAATGCGTTAAAAGTGCATTTCCGAAAAATCTGTAAAAAGCATCTTCTTTAAAATTTGCCACTAAAATCTCAGAATCTGGTTCTAAAGTATAATCAAATGCCTGTTTTATTGGTCCTAAAACAATGCATTTTTCCACTTGTAAAACGGTATTTTGTTTTGATTTTAAAAAGATTTTGTACCGAAGTTGAAAACCAGAATCGTCTGAAAACTTGGCAATAATGTTTTTGTTATTGGAAAAGCTGTTTTATTTTCTGCGAAGTAAAAATGAGAAAAAACAGTTGAAAATGCTAAAGGAACGTCAATTCTATAATTGTTATTTTCTTCAGCACTTTTCATATTTTATTTTTTTGAAACTATTTAACAAATTCAGCCTCAAACAATTCAGTCAGGTGTTTTACAATTTTCAATTTTACTTCATCTTCGTCAACTTTTTCTACGCCAAGTTCAACTTGTAATGAAGTAACGCCTTTTCCGCGAATTCCACATGGAATTATATTATCAAAATAACCTAAATCAACATTTACGTTTAAAGCAAATCCGTGCATTGTAACCCAGCGTGAAGCGCGTACACCGAGCGCACATATTTTACGTGCAAATGGAGTTCCAACGTCTAACCAAACGCCCGTTTCACCTTCGCTTCTGCCACATTTTAAACCATATTCTTCTAAAGTCAGAATGATAGCTTCTTCAAGAAAACGTAAATATTTATGAATATCTGTAAAGAAATTTTCTAAGTCTAAAATAGGATAACCTACAATTTGTCCCGGTCCGTGATAGGTAATATCGCCACCACGATTGATTTTATAAAAAGTTGCTCCTTTTGCTTCAAGTTGTTTTTCGTTTAACAACAAGTTTTCAAGGTCTCCGCTTTTACCCAAAGTATAAACATGCGGATGTTCGACAAACAATAAATAATTTGGAGTTTCTAATTCTAGTTCCTCTCTTCTATTTTTAATTTTTAAGTCGACTATATCTTTAAAAAGTTCTTCCTGATATTCCCAGGTCGATTTATAATCTTTACTTCCTAAATCTTGAAGTTGAATTTTTTTGTTCATTTTAATTATTTTTCAAACTCAACATCAAAGTTAAGTTTGTCAGGATTCTCCATATAATCCGTGAAAGAGTATTGTAATGTAATTGATTTTCTATCGTCGCTAAACAAAGCGCTTGGGTTCGATACCTTTTTAATTCGCTTAGGAAAATGATATTTTAAAATATAATTAGAAGATGCAAAAACCATATTTGACATGTCTGCAGCACTATCTTTAGCCTTTTCGGCTGATTTTTGTTTGTCGATTATTGCTTTACGCGTAAATTTCTTTCCGTCGTAAGTATAACTTAATTTGCTATTATTTTTTCCCAAACCACCTGCAAAAGGATTTGAAGCACTTGAACCGCCTTCTAATTTTTGAAGTGTACTCATGGCTTGTAAAACATCCTGCAATTCGTTTACGTTTTTAAAATCTTTTGAAAATGCCATCAGAAATTCTTTTTTCTCACCATTCATTTTCAGGTTAACCGTAAGATCTTCCAGTTTTTTAATTTCGTTTTGAACCTCCGGAGATAATTTTGCGATGCTGTCTTTTTTATCTGCCAATAATTGTTTGAAGGTAAAAGTAGAATCGATATTTTTTTGGCATCGGCACCCATTTGGCTCCCAAGCTGATCTCCTGCCATTTCCATTAAGGCAGAACCATCCATATCAAGAGCAAATTTTCCGGTTCCGTTATCGCTTACATAAATATTTTCGGTGAAAGTGCAACTTGCTAAGGTTGCTAATAAAAAAGAAAAACTAAGTAATTTATATAATTTCATCGTGGTTAATTTTTTTATCAAATATACGAAGACTATTTTAAAGAATATTGTTTTGCAATTTTGCTTTTTAATCTTCAAATATTACCTTAAATCCTATTTCCATATTACTATTGTCTTGCATATTTTCTAAAGGAACATCATAAATAAAACTTTTCCTATCTGCTGCAATTACTGCATTTTTTAAAGAAACTGTTTTTATTTTTTTCGGGAAATGATATTCCATAGAATATTTACATTCTTTAAGCATATCATCCATTTTTTTCAAAAAAGGATCATCTTCTTTCTTTTGTTTTTCTTTTTAGGCTTAGCTGTCTTTTTATTATCCTCTGAAGAAACAATCGTTTTGACAAAAGATTTTCCATCATAAATAAACGATGCTGCATTATTACTCTCCGATTTTGGCGCTGCACTCAATGCTCCAAGTCGTTTTTTATCAGAAAGCGCAAGCTTTTCCATAGCTTGTGTTGCAGATGCCATTTTTTGAATGCTGTCTAAATTTTTAAAATCAAATGTCATATTATATTCCATTTGCTTTTGTTCTTCGTTTACTTTTAAATTAATTTTAAAATTCTCAAGTACTTTAAGCATTTCTTTATCAGCAGCCGGAAGTTTTGCAATACTATCTTTTGCTTTGTCAAAAAGTTCTTTAAAATTAAAAGAAGTATCAATAACCTTTTTATTATTTAAGGTATCAGTACTTTTCATTCCCATTTTATACATTGCTGCCATGTCAAAACCGTATGAAAAAGATCCTGAACCATCTTCATTTATTATCATTTTTTCTTTAATCGTACAACTTGAGATACATAATGCAACAAGGAAATAAAGTAAATGTTTTTTCATATTTCAGATTTAGATTAGTGAGCAGCGAAGATACTTTCTTTTGATAATTATTTGAATTTATTCTAAAACCACTTCCAAATTTGTCATTTCCGGATTTTGCAAACAATCTAAAAGTGGAAATTCGACAGTAAAAGTTTTTTTATCCGGACTAATAATGGCTTTTTCATTTGAAACGGATTTTATTTCTTTCGGAAAATGGTAACGAAGCGTATAGGTTTGCGTCTGTTTTAAAGAAGTATATTTAGAACCCGTTTTCTTAAATTCATCTTTTGTTTTTTGAAGTTCGACCGGATCTGTAATAGAAACCAGGCGCTTAAAAACTTTTCCTTCAAAAGCATACTCTACCTTATAATAATGACTTTCGGCAGTTAAGGCATAATTATACTTTATATCACCTGCATAATTTTCTGTTTTATACAAATCCGGAATTTCCGAAACTTTACCAAAATCAAACGAAAAAACATTTTTAAATTCTTTTTCGAAAGAGCTTTCTTTAATATGCACTTTTACATTCGAATATTTTTGAAATAGCTTTTGCTCGTCGGGCGTATATTTTAAAAAATTCTCTTTGTATTTTTCAATATATTCTTTAAAAACATAGGTTGTATCTTTAAAAGCTTCTTCATGAGAATAACTTTCGCCTGCTAATTGCATATAACTATTTTCATCACGAAGCTGTACTACTTCAATATTTCCACTCCCGTCCGGATTAATTGTGATGGTTTCTGTGACCTGGCAACTTGTTACCAGAAATAGAGTTACAAAGGCTTTTATGAATTTCATTTTTTGGAAGGTTCTGAGGTTCTGAGATGCTAAGATACTAAGGTTTCACCCCGTTTTCTATGCTAAAAATATTTTTTTTCAGGAGCTAATCCCGCTATCCGTTTCAATCTTTTGTGGCTCCCGAAGCCTCGGGACCGCCACAAAAGGATTTCCACTTCTATCGGGGCTAGGGCAATCGTTTTCATAAGAATATTTTTTTCCTTTTTCCATAAATAAAAAAACACCCCAACTAAAAAGTCTCCTGAAAACCAAAACCTCTAATCTAGCCCCGATAGAAGCGGTATCCTTTTTTGCTTTTTCTGCAAAAAAGATACAAGTGAATAGCGGGACTGAAGATGATTGAAATACGATAAATTTCTGCTGCAAAAAATCTAAAAACTGCATTCTGAAATCTACTTTCTTTTCTTTATCTTTGCACACTTAAAAAAAGAGCACAAAATGGCATTATCAGAACAAGAAATCATCAGAAGAGAAAAACTTCAAAACTTGCGCAACTTAGGAATCAATCCTTATCCGGCTAATCTTTTTCCTGTAAATCATACTTCGAAGCAGATAAAGGAATCGTTTGAAGAAGGTAAGAAGGTTATCGTTGCGGGTCGTTTGATGAGCGTGAGAGATCAGGGAAAAGCTTGTTTTGCTGAATTGCAGGATAGCGAAGGACGTATACAATTGTACGTAAATCGCGATGTTTTGTGTGAAGGTGATGATAAAACTTTATACAACACGATATTTAAAAAACTAACCGATTTAGGTGACTTTATTGGTATTGAAGGTGAATTGTTTACTACAAAAGTAGGTGCGCAATGTGTTCGTGTTGACGGATTTACTTTTTTAAGTAAAACTTTACGTCCGCTTCCTTTACCAAAAGTTGATGAAGAAGGAAACGTACATGATGCATTTAACGATCCTGAATTGCGTTACAGAATGCGTTATGTAGATTTAACAGTGAATCCGCAAGTTAAAGAAAACTTTATCAAACGTACTAAGTTATTTAGCGCAATGCGTGGTTATTTTAACGATGCCGGTTATCTTGAGGTTGAAACTCCGGTTTTACAGCCAATTGCTGGTGGAGCTGCTGCGCGTCCGTTTATTACACATCATAATTCGCTTGATATTCCGCTTTACATGCGTATTGCAAACGAATTGTATTTAAAAAGATTAATTGTTGGTGGTTTTGAAGGTGTTTATGAGTTCTCTAAAAACTTTAGAAATGAAGGAATGGACAGAACGCATAATCCTGAATTTACCGCTATGGAAATATATGTAGCCTACAAAGACTACAACTGGATGATGGAATTTGCAGAAGGTTTACTTGAGCATTGTGCGATTGCCGTAAACGGAACTAGCGAAGTTACTTTTGGTGAACACCAAATTAACTTTAAAGCGCCTTATGCACGCGTTACAATGACAGATTCTATTAAACATTTTACTGGTTTTGATATTTCAGGAAAAAATGAAGACGAATTGTTTGAAGCTGCCAGAGGAATGGGAATTGACGTGGATAAAACAATGGGTAAAGGAAAATTGATTGATGAAATTTTTGGAGCTAAATGCGAAGGAAATTATATTCAGCCAACTTTTATTACTGATTACCCTAAAGAAATGTCACCTTTATGTAAAGAACACCGCGATAATCCTGAGCTTACGGAGCGTTTCGAATTGATGGTTTGCGGTAAAGAAATTGCAAATGCATATTCTGAATTAAATGACCCAATTGATCAGCGTGAGCGTTTTGAAGATCAAATGCGTCTTTCTGAAAAAGGTGATGATGAAGCAAACGGAATTATCGATGAGGATTTCTTAAGAGCATTAGAATACGGAATGCCGCCAACTTCTGGAATGGGAATTGGTATGGATCGTTTGATTATGTATTTAACTAACAATGCATCGATTCAGGAAGTTTTATTGTTTCCGCAAATGCGTCCGGAGAAAAAACAAGCTCAGATTGAACTTTCTGATGAAGAGAAATTTATCGTAGATTTATTGAAAGGAAATGAAAATAAAATGGATCTTCAGCAATTAAAAATTACTGCTAATTTAAGCGGTAAAAAATGGGATGCGTCTATGAAAAACTTATCTAAACACGGTTTGACTAAAGTTGCTGTTGAAGGTGAGTTTAAATTTGTTGAGTTGGTGGAGTAAATTTTAAAATCTTATCTTATTATAAATATAGCCCGGTAGATTTAAAACTTACCGGGTTTTTCATTTAATTTACATAACTTTAATTCATTAAAACATACTATTATGGGAGCTTTAGAGATAAAATTAGAGATATTCGATAAACTTAAAAATATTGAAGATTTAAGTTTACTTGAAAAGATTAGAAATCTCTTAAAAAATGCAGATACTTCTAAAGTTCATCAATTAGAACAATATGAAATAGATATGCTAAAAGAAAGCGAAGAAGATATAAAATATGGCAGAACGATTTCTCAGGAAGATTTAGACAAAGAAGATCTAGAATGGCTATCAAAATAATCTGGACCAAAACTGCAGTTTTACAAAGAAGAAAAATATTGATTTACTGGAATAAAAGAAATAAATCTACTACTTATTCAAAAAAATTAGTGATTGAGATTGCACAAAGAGTTAAATTTTTAGCTAATAATCCTGAAGTTTATATTAAAACAAGTTTTTCTGATATTAGAACATCAAACATTAGGGAATTATAATATTTTCTATAAAACAACTCCAAATGAATTAATTGTAATGGCATTTTGGGATAATCGTCAAAATCCTAAAAAGTTAGAATTAATTTTAAAATAAAAAGTTTCATCAATAACCCGACAGGTTTTAAAAACCTGTCGGGTTTTATATTTAATGTGTACAATTCTAATTACTAATTTTCAACACCGCAAGTCCCAGCGGGACAATATATTTATAGAAATGTAAATATATAATCCAACAGAACCCCATCGGGTGAAATCTCAGTAATGAATATAAAAACCGATATCGCTCCGTTGGAGCTTTATTTGTAAAACATTATTTCAACTATAAATATGGTGCTCCGCTGGAGCTAAAAATAAGAAATCATTTTAGAATAAAACTTCAATTTCTAAAACGAATACTTCTCTAATTTCTTCCCCTGAATATCCAAAACCTTTGTAGTTTCTTTAGAAACATCTTCTTTCCAAACTTTCTGAACAGAAGGATTTGAAGGATATTTTCCGTTTTTCATTTTCATTTGATGAAATGTTCCTCTGCTTTCGAATATAAGGTCATAAAAACTATCCGATGTAGAAGCCGTTACTAAAATTGGAAAATCAGTTACGGTAAACGAATTAATTACACTTCCGTTATTATTCAAAATATAGCCTGAACAACCTCCACTTCCGCAAAAATACGGATTGGAGAAACCAACAAAATATTCATTTTTCTTATCATTGTTTAAATCAAATGCTTCGTAATAAAAAAAGCGATCTTCTTTTGTCATTGCCGGTAAATCTTTTTTAGTAAAACCAAAAGCTGTTTTCTAATTAATTTGACCGCTTTATCATCTCTTGGAGGAGCCTCGCTTAAATCTGCCGTTCCGGCAACTGTTTTGGATAAAGTATCCTGAACAATTGTTTTAATGATGTTTGAATCCTTTTTATCCTTATTCTGGCAGGAATATAGAGTTAGAATTGTGATTATTATTAGAATTTGTTTTTTCATCATTTTAGATTTTAAAGTTTTTAACTTTACGTTTTCTATTTCAATTTAGTTTTTTCAAACCAGCAATGCTGCCTTATTTTCAATATCATTTTCAGCCAACAACGATTTTATATTATTAAAAGTAACCAAAGCAATCTGCGTTAAAGCTTCGTTGGTAAAAAAGGCCTGGTGCGCTGTTACCAAAACATTCGGAAAACTCATCAAACGCTGAATCGCATCGTCCTGAATAATATCTGCAGAAAGATCCCTAAAGAATAGTTTTTCTTCCTGTTCGTAAACATCGATTCCCAAATAGCCAATTTTCCCTTCTTTTAAACCTTCAATCACACAAGCGGTTTCAATTAATCCGCCGCGGCTGGTATTGATAATCATTACACTGTCTTTCATCTCATCAATAGACTTTTTATTGATTATATGTTTAGTCTGCTCATTTAACGGACAATGCAAAGAAATAATATCACTCGTTTTGAAGATTTCTTCGAGAGAAACAAATTTTACTCCGTCTTTTTCCATTTCGGCGTTCGTTACAATATCATAAGCCAAAACTTTGCATCCAAAACCTGAAGAAATTTTAGCAAAAGCTTTTCCTATATTTCCCGTTCCGATAATTCCAATTGTTTTTCCGAATAGATCAAAACCTAATAAGCCGTTTAGGGAAAAGTTTTGTTCACGAACTCTGTTATAGGCTTTGTGCGTTTTTCGGTTTAAGGTTAAAATCATAGCCATAGCATGTTCTGCAACTGCCTGAGGTGAATATGCAGGAACGCGACACACTTTTAAATTGTATTTTTTGGCCGCTTCTAAATCGACATTGTTAAAACCGGCACAACGCAAGGCGATAATTTTCACATTTTTTTCTGCCAGCTGCTTAATGACTGCCTCATTTACAATGTCATTTACAAACACGCAGACAATTTCAGCTTTTTCAATTAAAACAACAGTTTGGGGATTAAGCTGGGTTTCATAAAAATCCAATTCAAACCCAAAATCAGTATTATACTTATTAAAGAACGCTTTATCGTAAGGCTGGGTTGAAAAGAATGCGATTTTGTTATTCATAAGATTTGTTTTTGGGTTTTAACTTCTGGTCTTACTAAGGTAAGCAATTAATTTTGAAGTAATTTTCTGATCTCAAATCCATTTATTAATTTGTATAAATAGACATTACCTTCGACTGTAATTTTTCTTAATACTATGAGTTTTTATTCTCTAAATTTCAAATGGTCTGTACTAAAAAGCAAACCAATTCCGCTGTAAGGATCTTTTTTTAAATCATAAAAATTATTTACTCCTGCCAAATCTTTATATAAATCTGAAATTATCGAAGATTGCTGAAATCCATCTATCGTATGATTTATGATAGTATTTTCCAAAGAGGTTAATTCTTTTGTAGCATTTGTAACACCAATATTATTTCCCGTTTCCCAATCCCAAATAATCCAATCCCAATTATGTTTTTTATGCACACAATCCATCCATAAATAAGACAGGTTTTTAATTTTTATCTTTCCCAATTCTTTCGTTTTCCAATATTCAACACTTTCAATTATAGCGTTAATGGCATCATCTGCGTGATCATAAATAAAATCAGGATTTGAGATCTGAATTACCTTTATAGCATCGGCGATCTTGGTATTAATTGTTTTTAATTCCTTTTCACTGGGCTTTCTTAAAAAAGCAAACTCAATATCTTGGCGTCCAAAAACAGTTCCTGGTGATTTTACCTGCATTTCTTCGGGAATGCATCTAGTATTAGAATTTTCATCCAAAAACTCCTGCTTAGGATCAAAAGAAAAATTTTTATCTTCATAAAATCCCGAAGTATATCTTTCTTCAATTTCTTTTACTATTTGATAAGTCTCATAATTGGTATCTTCTTTTATTTCCTCTTCGTTTTTGAATTTACAGAAATAATCCGGCTGCAGCATCCAATACAAACAAAGTGCTGTTCCTTTATCAAGATGTTTTTGTTTGATAATCCACTCAAAAGGTTCAATTCCGTCATCATAATTCCAATGCTTTACAAATTGATGCAATTCG
This sequence comes from Flavobacterium sp. AC274, assembly GCF_979258275.1. Lineage (NCBI taxonomy): Bacteria > Pseudomonadati > Bacteroidota > Flavobacteriia > Flavobacteriales > Flavobacteriaceae > Flavobacterium > Flavobacterium sp. AC274. The sequence goes on from NZ_OZ409852.1 coordinate 5,049,478, forward strand.
GCGGCAGTTAATTTTTGATAAGACATCTCGCCATTTACGGCTTTAAGAACACGGTTTTTATTTTTCTTATTAAATAATTCTTCCATATTTTATTCTGGTAATTCTATTTTGAAATTGTCAATGCATTAACAAATTTAAAAACCTATTCTTGTAAAACATCATGATTCAACGGATTTAAAAAACCATTAAAAATAAAAATACAATATTGCTAATCCATTTTTCGTTTTGTTAAAAACTACAATTCTGATTATTAGATTAAACCTATTCAATTGAATAAAGTCTAATTACTATAACCTCAAAAAAACAAATCATGAAAAAATTATTTATTGCAGCTTTGTTATTCGTTGGAGTAGCAAGTTTTGCACAAGATGCTGATCAAAAAAGAGAAAGATTAACTCCTGAACAACGCAATGAAAAACAATTGCAAAAATTAACTTCTGAATTAAGTTTAGATGCAAATCAACAATCTCAGGTAAAACAATTACTGGCTGAAAGAAGTGCTAAAGCCGAAAAATTTAAAGAAGCCCGTCAGGCAAAAAAAGATAGTGATGTAAAACCAACTGCTGAAGAAAAAGAAGCTTTTAAAAAAGAAATGCTAGCTGAAAAAGAAGCAAACGACGCTAAAATGAAATCTATTTTAACTGCAGATCAGTATACAAAATGGCATGCTTTGCAAGAAAAAAACAAAGAAAAAGCCAGAGAAAAAATGAGAGAATATAAAAAAGAAAACAACTAATTATAGTTTATAAAAAGAGGCAATTAAGCCTCTTTTTTATTTCTTTATCAACTTTATATTTTCATTAATAGTTTTTGTTAAATAAAAGATAAATCTGACAATCGCATTAAACTTAGCAAACTCTTTGAAGTCTAAATGCTATAATCTAAAAAAACGAATTATGAAAAAATTATTTATTGCGGCTTTATTATTCGTTGGAGTAGTAAGTTTTGCACAAGACATCAATCAGAAATCAACACGTGATCAAAGAGAAAATTTAACTCCGGAACAACGTAACGAGAAACATTTACAAATAACTGACTTCTGAATTGAGTCTGGATAAAAAACAACAAGATCAGGTAAAACAATTACTGGCTGAAAGAAGTGCCAAAGCAGAAAAGTTTAAAGCTGCCAGAAAAGACAGTAAAACAAAACCTACTGATGCAGAAAGAGAAGCTTTTAAAAAACAAATGGAAACTGAAAAAGCAGCTAACGATGCTAAAATGAAATCTATTTTAAATGCTGATCAATATACAAAATGGACAGCTTTGAAAAAAGAGCATAAGGATCATAAAGGAAAAGGAGATCATAAAGGTCATAGAGATATGAAATCTCCACAAGAACGCGATCAGGCACATTTGCAAAAATTGACAACAGATTTAAACCTAAATGCAGATCAGCAAAAACAAGTTGGTCAACTTTTATCTGAAAGAAGCACTAAAATGGAAATGCTGAAAAAGAGCCGAAAAGATTCTGATGCAAAACCAACTGATGCTGAAAGAAAAGCCATGAAAAAACAAATGGAAGAAGATCATAAAGCAACTGATGCAAAAATGAAATCTATTTTAACAGCCGACCAATACAAAAAATGGGAAGCAATTAAAAAAGAACACAAAGACAAAATGAAAGATCACAGAAAAGATAAAATGTAAGTGAGATCAAAAAAAGAGGCTGTTAAAGCCTCTTTTTTGATTTATTAAAATGTCTTTGAATTAAAACGTCTTTGAAACTTTATCAATTGCATTTATTGTAAAGTCTAAATCTTCATACGTTAATGCATCTGTTATAAACCAGGTTTCGTATGCAGATGGCGCGATATAAACACCTTCGTTTAATAATCCGTGGAAGAATTTCTTAAACGTTTCATTGTCTCCTTTTGCAGCGGTTTGAAAATCGACAACCGGATTTGCATCAAAATGTACCGAAATCATAGAACCTACTCTATTGATGGTAAAAACAATATTATTTGCTTTTAAAACTTTATCAATTCCTGCTTCCAGATAAGCTGTTTTTTCTTCTAAACGGGTAAAAACCTCAGGGTCATTATTTAATGATTGCAACATTGCCAATCCTGCGGCCATTGCCAACGGATTTCCAGACAATGTTCCTGCCTGATAAACTGGTCCAAGCGGTGCAAGATAATTCATGATTTCTTCGCGGGCAGCAAAAGCGCCAACAGGCAAACCTCCACCAATCACTTTTCCGAAAGTAACGATATCAGCATTGATATTATACAATTCCTGAACTCCGCCACGAGCCAAACGGAAACCTGTCATTACCTCATCAAAAATTAATAAAATTCCGTTTGCGGTACACAAATCTCTTAAGCCTTGCAAGAAACCTTTTTGAGGTGGAATACATCCCATATTTCCGGCAACCGGCTCAATTATAATTGCTGCGATTTCGTTTTTATTGGCTTCGATTAAAGTTTTTACATTCTCTAAATCATTGTATTTTGCCAACAAAGTATCCTTTGCAGTTCCTTCTGTAACACCCGGACTATTTGGTGATCCAAAAGTTACGGCTCCACTCCCAGCCTGAATCAAAAATGAATCAGAATGTCCGTGATAACAGCCTGCAAATTTGATGATTTTATCTCTTTTTGTAAATCCGCGAGCCAAACGAATCGCGCTCATACAAGCTTCTGTACCTGAATTTACAAATCTTATTTTATCAATATTCGGAACCATAGAAACAGCCAAAGCAGCGATTTGAGTTTCTAATTCTGTTGGCATCCCAAATGAGGTTCCCAGTTTTGCTTTTTCGATTACGGCATCAACAACGGGCTGATACGCATGACCCAAAACCATTGGTCCCCAAGAGTTGATATAATCTATTAATTTATTTCCGTCTTCATCATACAAATAAGCCCCTTTGGCACTTTTTACAAAAATAGGAGTTCCTCCAACCGCTTTAAAAGCACGAACTGGCGAATTTACTCCTCCCGGAATTACTTTTTCTGCTTCAGCAAAAAGCTGACTACTTCTTTTATAGATCATTTTTATTTTAGATTTTTAGATTTTAGATCGTTAGACTTCTTAGATTTTTGAAGCAGACTAATCCAATATCTATTTGTATTTTTTGATTTTATATAATTTATTTCACTTTCAACTTCTGTCCAATTGAAAGTGCGTTGTCTGAAAGATTATTTTTTCTCTTCAAATCATCAACCAATAAATTGAATTTTTTTGAAATCGAATATAATGTATCTCCTTGTTGCACTTCGTATAAATTGGGATCGTCTGAATTTGAATTAGAATTTTTGGTTGATCCTGAACTCGTTTTAGTTGAAGTTGAACTCGCAACTGATTTATCAAAAGGTTTGTAATTTTTTCCCGTCACCTGACAATCGTATTGATGTAGATTATAACGCTCAATATAACTTATTAATTTATCCGGATAATTAGGATCTGTCGCATATCCCGCAGCTCTTAAACCTTTGGCCCAGGCTTTATAATCGTCTTTTTCGTAAGTAAATAAAGTTGCATATCTGTTTTTTCCAACCAAAAATAAGGCGTGGTCTTTATAAGATTCTGAAGCTTCTGTATATTTCCTGAAACATTCCTGAGAGGAATCATCATCATGCCGAACACTTTCTCCCAACCAGTCTTTATGGCATTTTATTCCGAAATGATTATTCGCTTCCATTGCTAAATCGCCTTTCCCGGCTCCCGATTCTAAAATTCCCTGCGCCAGGATAATACTTGCCGGAATGCCATATTTCTGCATATTTCCCATTGCAATATCTTTGTATTGCAAAACATAATCGGTAATTACATTGCTGGTTACAACTGTTTTTGAAGTAGACTGAATAACCTCAGTTGTATTATTTGTAGTTGGATATTTTTTTACAGTTGGTCTTGAATCGGTCGTTTTTTTAGTAGTCGCCACCCTCGGTTTCTGCACTGACGTTGCTTTTTTAGTTGTTGCAATCGCCGGTTTACTCGAAGAACAACTTGCCAAAGCTGCTATTATAAAGAGTATTATAATTTTTTTAAACATTCGTTTTGAGTATTGGTAATTTCTTCTGCTTCAATTTTAAATTCATTCCTTCAATTCCCTGCAATCCGCCTGTGTGAATGAGTAAAATTTTTGAATGCGGAGGAAAATATTTTTTAGAGATTAAATCTATAACGCCAAAAAACATCTTTCCTGTATAAATTGGATCTAAGGGCACTTTATTTTCGTCAAAAAAAGCATTAATAAATTCAATTAATTCTAAATTTATCTTGCCATAACCTCCAAAATGATAGTCAGAAATTAATTCCCAGTTATCTTTTTGTGCAAAAATACGAATTTCATCGATTAAAAAGTCACCTTTTAACGCCGGAAACCCTAAAATTTTCTGATTTGGCAATGCACTATTTATTAGTCCCGAAATAGTTCCGCCCGTTCCAACCGCACAGCAAACGTAATTAAAAACCGCATCTTCATCTGTCAAAATCTCTTCACAACCTTTTACGGCAAGTTCATTTGTGCCGCCTTCAGGAACTAAATAAAAATCACCAAACTTCTTTTTTAATTTTTCTATAAAGGAAATTTCACTTTTGTTTCGATAATTTTCTCTCGAAACAAACTCAAATTCCATTCCGTTTTCCTGAGCAAATTTTAGGGTCGGGTTTTCTTCAATTTTATCAAAAAGTTCATCACCCCGAATAATTCCAATAGTTTTAATACCCCGCTCTTTTCCCGCATAAGCAACCGCAGCGATATGATTCGAAAAAGCACCGCCAAAAGTTAGTAAAGTGGTTTTGTTTTCGGCTTTCGCCTGAAGTAAATTGTATTTTAATTTTCTTAATTTATTCCCTGAAATAAACGGATGATTTAAGTCTTCGCGCTTTATTGTCAAAGAAATATCATTAGGAAAATTGATATTGATATTCTGGTTCAAAATGGATTTATTTTAATTTGATGTATTTTAGAAACTGAAAAAAAGATCGGTTTTTCAAATAGTTTAAATCGGTTTCTTTTGCGTAAGCTTCTCTTTCAAAACTAATATTTCGATAAGCCAAATCCTTGTTTTTATACTGAATTAAGCGGAATAAATATTCCAGGAAATACCATATAAAAAAAGGTAGAATCAGCATTTCTTTTTGTTGTTTCAAATGGATTTTTTCATGGTTCACAAAAATCTTATTTACTTTATCCAAATCATATTTCATCAATACAAACGGAAACACAGCCATTCCGCGATATCCTTTCGGAATTAAATATTTAGCAACAATCAGAAACATTAGCTGTAAAGTTTATAAATTTGTGGATATAAAATTATGAGATTTCATTAAAATCATAATCAATTATTTATTTTTGATTTTTAAAGAAATAAAAATACAACCGAAAGCAGATTTATGAAAGAGCAAAGTAATGAAAATAAATTAATCGAAGGTGAAGATTTTTACTATACGCCCGAAGGTTATAAATGCTTTACAGAAAAACACCATTTAAAACGTGGTTATTGCTGTAAAAGCGGCTGCCGTCATTGTCCTTACGGGTTTGATAAAAATACAGGACAAATCAGGAAAACGAATTAGATAATGTGCCAATTTGATAATTATTAAAAGAGAATTTTAAATTAAACTAACCTCATTAAAGATAGATATGATTTTCAACTTCAAAAAAATCTAAGAAGTCTAACTATCTAAAAATCTAAACAAAAATGAACGTTTTTATAAATAAAAATATACCAGAGGCCGGCATTGTATTACTTCGGGAAAAAGGCATCAATCTTACCATAAATCCAACTGAGAATGTATTATCAAGAGATGAATTCATCAAAATCTGTCAGGAAAATGATGCGCTTCTTAATGTTGGAACCAATAATTTTGATGAAGATTTTTTTCAGCAATGCCCTAATTTAAAAGGTATCGCTTTGTTTTCTGTTGGATTTGATGCTGTGAATATTTCATCAGCAAATAGTCGAAAAATTCCTGTTGGAAACACGCCTGATGTTTTAAGCAGAGCAACTTCGGATATTGCTTTTTTATTGATGCAAAGCGTTGCCCGAAAGTCATTTTACAATCATAAAAAAATTATAAACGGAGAATGGGGAAGTTTTAATCCTTTGGCAAATTTAGGACAAGAACTCTACGGCAAAACACTCGGGATATTCGGTTTGGGAAGAATTGGTTTTGAAATGGCCCAAAAATGCAAAGCCGCTTTCGGAATGAATATTATTTACCACAATCGTTCTCATAACGAAAATGCCGAAAATGAGCTTAATGCGGAGTTGGTAGATTTTGAAACTTTACTTGCAAAAAGTGATGTTTTGAGCGTTCATTCTAATTATACAGAAGAAAATAACGAACTTTTTAATAAAAGTACTTTTGCAAAAATGAAACCTAGTTCTATTTTCATCAACACAGCAAGAGGAAAATTCCATAATGAAGACGATTTGTTTCATGCCCTGACCAATAATATAATCTGGGGCGCGGGACTTGACGTTACTAATCCGGAACCCATGAAAAAAGACAATCCTTTATTATCATTGCCAAATTGTTGTATTTTGCCACATATTGGTTCCGCAACATACGAAGCCAGAAATGCAATGGCAGTTTGCGCCGCACAAAATATAATAGCACTTTTTGAAAATAAAAAAATGCCATTTTGTGTTAATGAAGAAGTTTATTTTTAATTAGAAAATCTAAAATCATCAATCTAAAATCTAAAATTACATATGGATATTCGCTCAAGAAAATTTAGGATTAGGATCTACAAATCCTATCATAGGTCGGATATTCGTTATCCCTAGTTTATAATTAGAAAATGTGTCAATTTGATGATTAGATAATTATTTTCAGGTTGAATATTGATAGATATTTCGCTCCAATGGAGCTTTATTAATTAACGCATATTATTTTCTATAAATATAACGCCTTTCCAAGGCTAACTCCAGAGGAGTGAAATATTTATAGAAATACAATTAGCATTCAGAATTTTAGCCCCAGCGGGGCGTCATAATTAAACATACAATAATTTCAGATGTTGAATCTTACGTTTTGCTAAAATCTAAAATCAACAATCTAAAACTTTAGTCCAGCGGAGCGACATAATAAAAAAACAAATTAATCTGTTGTTAATCTAACTAAAATATCTTAGTAACTTAGAATCTTAGCAACTTAGCACCTTTAAAAAAATGACTTTCAAAGAAGAAATACAACAGGGAATTCCAACGATATTACCTCCAAAAAGAGAATACGATTTAGCAATTAATCACGCGCCAAAACGAAAAGAAATTCTTTCGGCAGAAGAAAAAAACTGGCTCTAAAAAATGCATTACGTTATTTCGAAGCCAAACATCACGCTGAGTTAATTCAGGAATTTTCAGAAGAATTAGAAAAATACGGACGTATTTATATGTATCGTCTTCGTCCTGATTACAGAATGTACGCGCGGCCAATCGACGAATATCCTGGAAAATCATTGCAGGCAAAAGCGATTATGCACATGATTCAAAATAATCTGGATTATGCCGTGGCGCAGCATCCGCATGAATTGATTACGTATGGCGGAAACGGAGCTGTTTTTCAGAACTGGGCGCAATATTTATTAACCATGCAGTATTTGTCTGAAATGACAGATGAGCAGACTTTAACGATGTATTCAGGGCATCCGATGGGATTATTTCCTTCACATGCTGAAGCGCCAAGAGTTGTGGTTACCAACGGAATGGTTATCCCGAATTACTCAAAACCGGACGATTGGGAAAAAATGAATGCGCTTGGCGTTTCTCAATACGGACAAATGACCGCAGGAAGTTATATGTATATTGGCCCACAGGGAATTGTACATGGAACGACGATTACGGTTTTGAATGGTTTCAGAAAAATAAAATTAAATCCTGAAGGAAATCTTTTTGTGACTTCTGGACTTGGCGGAATGTCTGGCGCGCAGCCAAAAGCCGGAAATATTGCAGGTTGTATTACGGTCTGCGCCGAAGTAAATCCGAAGATTACCAAAATTCGTCACGAACAAGGCTGGATTAACGAAATTGTAACTTCGACAGAAGAATTAGTCAAAAGAGTAAATTCGGCGAAAGCCAATAAAGAAGTGGTTTCGATTGCTTATTTAGGAAATGTAGTTGATGTTTGGGAATGTTTCGACAAAGAAAACATCAAAATAGATTTGGGATCTGATCAGACTTCATTGCATAATCCTTGGGCTGGCGGTTATTATCCTGTTGGAATTTCTTTCGAAGAAGCCAACGAAATGATGGCCAATAATCCTGGTTTATTCAAAGAAAAAGTTCAGGAATCGTTACGTCGTCAAGCGAAAGCAATAAATAAACATACTGCAAAAGGAACATACTTTTTCGATTATGGAAATGCTTTTTTATTAGAAGCTTCACGCGCCGGTGCTGATGTAATGGCTGAAAATAATATCGATTTTAAATATCCAAGTTATGTGCAGGATATTATGGGACCAATGTGTTTTGATTATGGCTTTGGACCTTTTAGATGGGTCTGTACATCTGGAAAACCGGAAGATTTACAAAAAACCGATACTATTGCAAGTCAGGTTTTAGAAGAATTAGCGAAAACTTCTCCAAATGAAATTCAGCAGCAAATGCAGGATAATATTAAATGGATCAAAGGCGCACAGGAAAATAAATTGGTTGTGGGTTCCCAAGCCAGAATTCTGTATGCCGATGCCGAGGGTAGAATTAAAATTGCCGAAGCTTTTAATCAGGCGATTGCAAAAGGCGAAATTGGAACTGTTGTTTTAGGCCGCGATCATCACGACGTTTCAGGAACGGATTCTCCTTACAGAGAGACTTCTAATATTTATGACGGTTCTCGTTTTACGGCAGATATGGCGATTCAAAACGTGATTGGCGACAGCTTTAGAGGCGCAACCTGGGTATCAATTCATAACGGCGGCGGAGTTGGCTGGGGAGAGGTTATAAACGGCGGATTTGGTATGGTTCTTGATGGTTCTAAAGAGGCTTCAAGACGTTTAGCATCAATGCTTTTCTGGGATGTTAACAACGGAATTTCAAGACGAAGCTGGGCAAGAAATGACGAAGCTATTTTTGCCATAAAAAGAGCTATGGAAGTTCAGCCTTTATTAAAAGTAACTTTGCCTAATATAGTCGACGAAAGTTTATTTTAATTATAATGTCATCCTGAGCGGAGTCGAAGGCTAAGAAGTTCAAAAGGGCTTCTCCCGAAATTTCGGGACGCTCAGCCTGACAAAGAAAATGAGAACATTAAAATTTAATTATATGAAAACATTCAAATTAGTACCCGTTTTTTTGCTTTTAATATTAGCCTCCTGCAGCACTGTTAGTGTTTATTCTGATTACGACAAAAACGTAGATTTTGCGCCTTATAAAACGTATGCTTTTTTTAAGCCGGGAATTGACAAGGTTGAAATTTCTGATTTGGATAAAAGACGAATTCTTCACGCAATAGATACTGAAATGCAGGCAAAAGGTTTTACCAAAAGCGAAAATCCTGATTTATTAGTAAACATTTTTACTAAATCAAGAGAGCAAGTAAATGTAAACCAGTTTAGCGCGGGCTGGGGTTACGGCTGGGGCTGGGGCTGGAATCCATATATGATGTATGGAGGAAACCAAACTACAGTTTCTACCTCTACAGAAGGAACTTTATACATCGATTTAATCGATGCCAAAAAGAAAGAAATGATCTGGCAAGGTGAAGGAATTGGAACCTTAACTAAAAACATTGATAAAAAAGATGCCAGAATACAAGAAATTGTAAGCAAGGTTTTGGCTCAATATCCACCTGTTAAGAAGTAAGTTTTTCAGTCACAGTTCATCAGTTTTTGTAAAAACTAAAAACAGAGATTGAGTATTTCAAAAAATAATTAATACATTTGTTATTCAGACAACAAAAAAATGACAAACTTTAGTAACATTATTATCGCTATTATCAGCATTATTGCAATTCAGCAATGATGGCGAGGTGTTATATAAAAAAGTAAACAAATACAATTTATGAAACCTCCCAATCGGGAGGTTTTTTTATTTAATGATTTTTTGCCACAGATTTCACTGATTCTCACAGATTAATCTTTTAAATCATTTAATCTGTGGCAAAATAAAAAAACAAGACAACATGACTTTATTTAACGAAGTAATCAACGCAAAAAAACAGCTCGAAAATGTAGTTGCCGCTACTCCGCTCACACAAAATTTAAATCTTTCAGATGAATTTAAATCAACTATTTTATTAAAAAGAGAAGATTTGCAAATTGTTCGTTCGTATAAAATTCGGGGTGCTTATAACAAAATTTCTTCGTTGAAAGATTCAGAAAAAGCAACCGGAATTGTTTGTGCCAGCGCCGGAAATCATGCACAGGGCGTTGCTTATTCCTGTAATTTACTGCAGATAAAAGGCAAAATTTACATGCCAAAAACTACTCCGAAACAAAAGTAAAACAAGTACAATTATTCGGAAAATCTTTTGTTGAAATTGTACTTACAGGAGATACTTTTGATGATGCTTACGCTTCGGCAACGGCAGATGCTATTAAAAATCATAAAACTTTCATTCATCCTTTTGATGATTTAAAAGTTATTGCAGGTCAAGGAACTGTTGGGTTAGAAATCTTAGATAGCTATAAAGAACATATTGATTATGTTTTTGTGCCCATTGGCGGTGGCGGACTTGCGTCTGGATTATCTGAAGTTTTTAAACATTTAAGTCCGAATACAAAAATTATTGGGGTTGAACCAAAAGGTGCACCTTCGATGAAAACTTCTATCGATCAAAATAAAAACACAGCTTTAACCACAATTGATAAATTTGTTGATGGTGCTGCCGTAAAACAAGTTGGCGACATGACTTTTGATATCTGCAGAAATAATTTAGACGATATTATTTTGGTTCCCGAAGGAAAAGTCTGCACGACAATTTTGCGTTTGTATAATGAAGAAGCAATGGTTGTTGAACCAGCAGGAGCTTTAACAATTGCTGCCTTGGATTTTTATAAAGATAAAATAAAAGGTAAAAAAGTAGTTTGTGTTGTTAGCGGAAGTAATAATGATATTGAGAGAACTGCTGAAATAAAAGAACGTTCTTTACTTTACGAAGGTTTAATGCACTATTTTATGATTCAGTTTCCGCAGCGTCCGGGTGCATTGAAAGAATTCGTAAACAATATTTTAGGCCCTGATGATGACATTACTTATTTTCAATTTCATAAAAAAAACAATCGCGAAGTAGGTTCTGTAGTGGTTGGTTTAGAATTGAAAAAGAAAAAAGACATTATGAATATTAAATTAAATATGACCAAAAACGGATTTGAGTTTCAATATTTGAATGACAATCAGGATTTGTTTACACAATTAATTGGCTAAAAAACAAAAGGCTGCCTGAAATTACTATCAGACAGCCTTTAAACTCAATATAAAATTACTAATTGAATCCAAAAATTAAATTATTGTTTTACAACTTTTTTAGAATAAGAACCTTTACTATCCGTAACTTTTACAATGTAAAGTCCTTTTGGTAATTTTGAAATTTCAATTTCAGCATCATTTCCATTTACAAAATCAAGAGTTCTTTTTAAAAGATTTTGACCGGTAACCGAGTAAATCTCAACACCGCCAGAACCAGAATTTGGTGTGTTTATTTTTAAATAATCATTGGTTGAATTGATATAAATTGAAAGATCTGACTGAGAATTAAGTTCTTCTGCAGCAGCTTTTTTAGCTGTTGATTCAACCTGCACAAATTGCCATTGCTGATTTAATCCGCCAGTATAACTCCAAACCTGAATATTGGCCCCGTTTGCAGTAGAAACATTTTCGACATCAAGAGATTTTCCACTATTTAAATTAATGATTTTATAATAACCTCCGCCAAGACTTGTAACTGTCCATTTGAATTCGTTAGAAGCAGAAAATGTTTTTTGCTGTACTTTTAATCCATCTGCCGTTCCGTTGTTTTCAACCGCCAGATACATTCCTGTCGATTTTACAATGATGTAATAGTTTCCACTTCCGTCAGAAACAAATTTCCAACGCTGATTATTTCCTCCGCCATTTGTAATATCATATTGCTGAATACGGCTTCCGCTTGTTGTAGCATTATCTGCAACATCCAAACCTTTGTTACTATTTCTTGAAATAATATTGTAATATCCCGGAAAACTTTCAACCGGAGGATTACCTGATCCCCAATTGAATGTTACAGCAGATGTTGCAGGCACAGAATAATTAAACGCCGATGATCCCGAAACCACTTTTATTGTATTTGCTGATCCGCTTGAATTATATACAACAAGAGAAATCGAACCATCAGGATTTTTAAATCCAACTGAAAAAATACTTCCGTTTGTACTTGAAGAATTAATTCGTAAAGCGCCCGGTTTTACAAATTTTGAAATTTGACCAATAATATAAAACGCTACATTTTTAGTATAACTTGTACTATTGTTTATTGTAATTGCACCCAAACAAGTTGAACATCCGCCCGGGGTTCTTGGTCCCAATGCTGAGTTATTTGCTGCATTCCATTCCAGAACTGTTTTTGACCAATTGTTTGTACTGCCAATCACTACATTTTGCATGTGCCAGCCAAAATCTCCGCTAAAACTTCCTCCCGATCCTGTGTATTGTTCTGTAAAATATACGTTTTTATTGGTTGCATTTCGTACTGTTGACATTGCTGAAATATTTCCTAAATACAAGTGAAATGCCGCGCCATCAACATAACCACTGTTATTTAAAACATCAATAGGATAAGCTGTATTATCGCAATTATGATCAAAAGCAATAATTTTTATGTTTCCGTAACCAGCCGCTGCCATTTGCGGACCAAGTTGATTATTGATAAAATTCTTTTGTTCAGTAGAATTCATCAGCATACTTGGTTCGTTATTTGGATTTTCAGGTTCGTTTTGAGGTGTGATTCCCCAAATTGAAATTCCCTGCGCCTGCATTGCATCAAAGTATTTTACGAAATATCTGGCATACGCTGCATAATATTGTGTTTGTAAACTTCCGCCAACCCAGGAATTATTTGTTTTCATCCAACGAGGAGCTGACCACGGAGTTGCTAATATTTTAATGTTCGGATTAATTAATTTTATCTTTTTTATAATGGGAATTAAATAGGTTAAATCCGGTCCGTTAAGACTAAAATTATTCATATTAACATCGCCAGAAGTTTCGTTATAACTATAAGAAGAACTGCTTAAATCTGAAGCTCCTATACTAATACGAACTACACTTGCGTTTAATCCGGTAGTGGGATTATACAAATCATTTAATAATTGATTTTGCTGAGTGGCCGCCATTCCGCTAATCACTTCGCAGCTTCCTTCCGTAAGTGTGTAACCAAACCCGTCCATAGTTTGATAGGTTGTTGATGGATTTACAGTAACCGTTGAAGGATTTGAGCCTGAATTGGTTCCAAAGTTTACGGTACTTTGTTGCTGTAATAATTTCGTTTGATCGCCTGAGGTTATCCACGGCGTAACGGTCTGTGCATTTGTCTTACTAATTAGTGAAGTCATAATAATGCAAAACATTAGCATAAACTTCATTCGGTTTTGTGGTTTTTGGGTAATTTTGTTCATAGTTTTGAGGTTTTAGATAATTAAATTTTTCTTATTTTTTAAGATTAATTTTATTAATTCACATCAATATTATGATATTTTTAATTAAAATGATATTTTTCCTACATTACAAATACACATCATTTTGAAATTTAAACCTTACAAAAACTTATCTATATTTTTCACAAATTATTGATTTTAAATACTTTAATTTAATTAAAAAACATAAAAACCTTACTTTTAGAATTCAAATAATCATAAAATGATAAAATCAACGTAAAACTCTATATTACCTTATCTGTCAATCATTATTTTATCTTCTGTTTGACAAAATAAATAATTATGTAAATGATAAATATCAGAAATTATAAATCAGCAGATATCGTATTTTTGCAATTCATTTTATAATAGAAAACATGACAACTCTTAAAGATATTTCAAACATAGAAGACATAAAATTAATGGTCGATTCTTTTTATGATAACATTAGAAAGGATGAACTTTTGGGGCCAATTTTTAATGATAAATTACAAGATCGCTGGCCTGTGCATTTGCAAAAAATGTATGGTTTTTGGCAAACAATTTTATTTGATGTCCGCGCTTATTCAGGAACTCCTTTCCCGCCACATAAGCAATTACCGGTAGACAAAACACATTTTGACCGCTGGATTCAACTTTTTAATACTACAATTGATTCTCAATTTTCAGGACCAATTACAGAAGAAGCCAAAATGAGAGCAGCAAATATGGCTTATATGTTCAATCACAAAATCGAGTATTTCAGAAATGCCGAAAATGAGTTAAAAAAGTAAATAACCAATTAGATTTGGATTACCGTTTTTATTAAATAAATTTGATCAGCAAAATTGCTATTAAAAACCAAATCAAAACAAATCCAATTCTTAATCATGAAAAAGACAATTCTGTTTTTTATAATCTGCTTTTCCTTTTTAAATCATCTAAATGCACAAACAGCCCCTATCTTTAATTTGTACAAAGGCACTGTCGACGCAAAAATTCCCGTAACATTTTATATTAAAACAGAAGAAAACCCATGCACGGCAGATCTAATGTATACCGCCATGTATCGTTATGACAAATCAGGAAGCTGGATTCAGTTAAACATTACACAAAATGTAAAAATCGAAAATCAATTCGTTTTCGTAGAACATGGTTTTAGCGGTGTAATGATTTTAAAGAAAACCGGAAACACTTTTACTGGTTTATGGATTAGTCCCGACACAAAAAAACAATTGAAAATTGATGTAAAAGAAGCTTCGATGACAAAAAAGGAAATCGAAAAATATGAAAAAACACTGGAGAAAGTGAATTATGAAAATAATGACTGTTAAAATCATTTGTCTTCAAAATCAATAAAAATGCAATAAAAGTTGCTTTCGAATAAAAATATTGTGATGAACAGCAAAAATTAGCGAGCTAAATTCGTAATTTTACATTCTTAATCTACAACGTTTTCGAAAATGAATGCATCTATAGAAACAAATCCGTTATTAGAAAGATTGCCAAAACATTTAAAGCAATTTATTAAACCTCAAGATTATAGTGATTACACGCCAATTAATCAGGCGGTTTGGCGATATGTAATGCGCAAAAATGTAGATTATTTATCGAAAGTTGCACACCATTCTTATTTAGATGGTTTGAAAAAAACCGGAATCGAAATTAATTCTATTCCGAGTATGTACGGCATGAACCGAATCCTGACTGAAATTGGCTGGGCTGCCGTTGCGGTTGACGGATTTATTCCGCCAAATGCATTTATGGAGTTTCAGGCTTATAATGTTTTGGTTATTGCTTCAGATATTCGTCAGCTTGAACATATTGAATATACGCCTGCTCCGGATATCATTCACGAAGGTGCCGGCCACGCTCCTATTATTGCGAATCCGGAATATGCAGAATATTTGCGCCGTTTTGGTGAAATTGGCTGTAAAGCAATTTCATCTCACAAAGATTATCAAATGTATGAAGCAATTCGTTTACTTTCGATTTTGAAAGAAGCTGAAGATACGCCTCAGGAAAAAATCGATGCTGCCGAAAAAGCGGTTGCCGATTTACAAAATAATATGGGTGAATTGTCTGAAATGGCTCAAATTAGAAACTTACATTGGTGGACTGTTGAATATGGTTTAATTGGAACTGTCGAAAACCCAAAAATATACGGCGCGGGATTACTTTCGTCAATTGGTGAAAGTGCCTGGTGTATGACGGATAATGTGAAGAAAATCCCTTATAATATTTCGGCAGCAAATCAGAATTTTGATATTACACAGTTGCAACCTCAACTTTATGTAACGCCAAATTTTTCTTATTTGAGTTTGATTTTAGAGGAATTTGCAAATAAAATGGCTTTAAGAACCGGAGGACTTTCGGGAATAAAAAAGCTGGTTCAATCGAATGCTTTAGGAACAATTGAATTGAGTACAGGTTTGCAAATTTCAGGCGTTTTTACGAATGTAATTGAAGAAGAAGGAAAACCCGTTTACATTCAAACTACTGGAAAAACCGCTTTATCGTATCGTGAAAAAGAATTAGTTGGTCACGGAACTTTAACACATCCAGAAGGATTTGGAAGTCCGATTGGAAAACTAAAAGGCTTCAATTTAGCGATTGAAGACATGAGTCCGAAGGATTTGCAAGCGTATAGTATTGTCGAGAATGAAACTGTAAAACTAGAATTTGAAGGTAATATTATTGTTGAAGGCGAAATCATAACCGGTTCCAGAAATTTACACGGAGAAATTATCTTAATCAGTTTTAGAAATTGTACAGTAACGCATGGCGAAACTATTTTGTTTCAGCCAGAATGGGGAAATTATGATATGGCAATTGGTAAAAAAGTAGTTTCTGCTTTTTCCGGTCCAGCCGATGTAAATAGTTTTGACCTTATTAATAATGTTCCGAAAACTACCACTATAAAAGCAAAACATACAGACGAGCGTGATGATTTAGAAGTTTTATATCAAACAGTTCGTATGATTAGAGAAAACAAAGATTCTAAATCTGAACTGAAATCTGTTTTTGAAAAACTGAAACACAATCATCAAAACGATTGGTTGCTTTCTGTCGAAATTACTGAACTTTTAAAAGATTCTGAAGAAAAACAACTTTTGCAGGAAGTCTTGGTTTATTTGGATCAACTAAAAGAAAAACGTCCTGAAGTCGCGCATTTAATTGCGGGTGGATTGGATTTGATTTTTGATAGTTCTTTGCCACAAAGGCACTAAGGCGCAAAGTTTTTTTGTTATTGCGGAAATTTTGCCCACGGATTTTACTGATTTAAATCGATGAACGCAGATTGATTTCTCAAAGAAAGCAATAAAATACAAGCTTTTGTCATTTCGACGGAGGAGAAATCGCACTAGTAATTCCGCAAAAAATATTGTCAATCTTTGTCGAGTTTCGTGTGTGATTTCTCCTCCGTCGAAATGACAAACAGTATATTAATGAACAATTATCTTAACAAAAAACTTTGCGCCTTAGTGCCTTCGTGGCAAATCAAATTACAATTTCAAATCTTCGTTAAAATCTTTGTCAGATTCTATTGTTTTTCCGTTGTATTGTAGTTTCCAACCCATAGAATTTGTTAAAATCAATATCTTAGATAATTCGCTGATTAACCTATTTTGGGCATTACTTTTAAGTGAAGATTTATCGATTTTTTTAGCCAGATTCGCTTTTACCGATTTATTGATTTTGTTGTAATCATCTCCCGTAAAAGGATTTAGTTTGCTTTGTTCGACATCATAAAACTGAATATCGGGATTGATGGTAATTTCTTCTTTGGGAATATTTAAAATCGTAATGGTTTTGTTTTTTTCGTCGATATCGTATTTCATTTTATGCAAATCGTAGGCAACGGTAACATTTGCATTTACAACAACTAATGCTTTCTTCTCAAAAGAAACCATATCCATTAAATATTTCTGTTGATTTTTATAGGTGATCACTTCTGAGAAATGTCCTTCGGTGACAACTAACTTTCCAACATTAAGAATTTGCTGCTGAATAAGATTGGTATTATAATCGATTGTAGAATCGTCGTCTTTTTTGAACTGACAATATTTGAAAGCCAAAACAACCAAAAGCACGACCGAACCTAAAACTATAATCCTTTTTATTAAATTTTGCATTCTATTAATTTATTAGACCAATTTACAAAATGTGAATTAAAGTTTGCCACGAATTGCACTAATTTTCGCTAATTATAATTTACGCTTAAAGAATGGTTTTAAAATAATTCGTGCCAATTCGTGCAATTCGTGGCGAAAAAAATGTAGATAAAAAAACTAAAAAGGATAACCAATAGCAATATTCAAAATCAGGTTTTCTTTTCTCCACGGACCGCTTCCAAAATCAATATCTTTTATTACCCATCTTTCGTTTTCAGGCAAATAGGGTTTTCTTAACGGAAATGCCAAATCGGTTCTTAAAATTAGGAACGACAAATCAAAACGTAATCCGGCTCCGGCACCAACGGCAATTTCTTTCATAAAATCTTTCGAAAATTTAGCGCCGAGTTTATTTGGGTCTTCGTTCATCAACCAAATATTTCCGGCATCAACGAACAATGCGCCTCGCACGATACTAAAAAGTTTCGCACGATATTCGGTACTAAATTCTAATTTTAAATCTCCAGATTGATCCGGCAGATAATCATTTACAGTTGGCACGTTGAAATAACTACCCGGCCCAAGTGATCTGGCTCTAAAGGCACGAATACTGTTTGTTCCTCCCACTACAAACTGTTTTGATGTTGGCAATGAAAGTGAATTTCCATACGGAATTCCGGCACCAACAATAATTCTGCTCGCTAATTCGCTTTCTTTACTTAATTTTAAATAATGTCTAAAATCAGCACGAATTTTTACATACTGACTAAACGGAACATCAAATATATTCTTCTGATTGCCTTCCTTAACATTTGCTCCGGTTACCAAACCTGTTACGTTTCCTGCCAAATCTATTTCTCCGTTAAAATAGAACGTATTTTTTTTACGCTTCTGCATCGTATTGGTATACGTATATTGATATGTTGGCCCAAAAATTAATTGTTTTTCGATCACTTTTCCAAGCGCAGGATCATCAAGGATATCCTGTTGATATTCTTCAGTAACATTATTCGGACTTACATATGTTACATCCAAAACATTCAATTGATGTTCTTTCCTGATGTTTTCTTTCCATAAATATCCAAAAGAAGCATTAAAAGAATTCAGCGCATAAAGCTGTGTTCTGTTTTGAAATTCATATCGAAGTGTGGCTTTTGTCCTTGGCACAAATTCACTTGAACCAGCAATTTTCTTAAAAGGCACAATAAATCTTGGCCATGTTAAACTGGTTTCTGTACCGAGTTTATAGATGTTTTTTCCGTTATTGGCTCCGGAAAGCTGAAAATCGGCACCTCCAAAAACAGAAACCGTAAGCAATTCCGCACCTCGAAATAAGTTCCTGTTATTCCAGTTTACATTGACTTCTGTTCCGGTATAACTGGCTGAATTTGTTTTTCCTAAAACCTCAACACGAATAAACTTTTTCGGTAAAAGCGTTAAATAATAATACGAATCCAATGTGTTTGGTAAACTATCTGATTGCCTGAATTCATTTTTTACAAAATTAAACGTCCCCAGATTTACAAATCGGTTTAAGGTTAAATTATGGTCTTTTCGGTTATAAAGATCCCCTTTTTTAAAATAAATAGTTCTGTCAAAAACCCTCGGATTAAAAGTATTTGCCGTATCAATTATTGTAAAATCATTATACTGGGTAATGTCTTTTTGAGTGTATTTTATACTGTCTTTTGAAATCGAAAAATTGGGATACACGACAATTTTACCAATTTTATATGCTGTTAGTGCTTTTGGCGGTGCATCGGCTTTTATTACCAATTTAATTTTTACCTCGTGATCGCCTTTACTGCTATCAACCTGAGCCAAAATATAATCGGGATTAAAGTAATAATATCCTTTTTCTTTCAGTCTGGCATCGATACGTTCGCGTTCAGATTTAATGACGTCTAAATCATACGGTCTGCCTACTTTTAATAAACTTCTTCGACTTGATCTTCCAATTATTTTTGACATTTTTAAAGAGTCATCCGGAAAAGTCACACTTTTAATGATGTATTGTTTTTTGGGTATAACAGTATATTCTGCTGTCGCTCTTTTATTTTTGGCTGTAGAATCTGCACTTACACGTGTTTTAAAATAGCCGCGGTTTTCGGTATAGTTTCTTAACACTGACGCATTATAATCTAAATCGACCTTGCTGAAAAGTACCGGTTCTTCTCCCACTTTATTTCGCAGCCAATATCGTATTCCTTTGTCTTTTTTAGGTTCTCCGGCAATATTATAAATCCATAATTTAGGTCTTAATCCTAAAAATTGTTTGTTGGGTTTAGGGCGTAATAAATCTTCTAACTCTTTTTCAAGTTCTTTTCTTTGTTTCTTTTTAATCACAGAATCCTTTACCTCAACAGAAGCTCCTGTGTATAATAAATCGCCATCCGGCAAATATTTTGTGTTGCTGCATCCAAAAACAAAAAACAAGGATACCAGCATCATCAAATATTTTATATATTTAATATGACTATGTTTTTTGCTCATTTCCTTCAATTTGGTCATTCTCCTGATTCTGTTCTTTTTCCTTTTCTTCTTTTTCCTTCTGTTTCTTTTTTCTTTACGAAGTTTCTCTTCTTTAATCATTTCCTTTTCTTCTGCAGAACGATGAAAAAGTTCGCGAAATTTATTGTAACTCATTGTGATAATAAAAGCAACTCCGGTTTCTATAACCTGCCCTTCTACCGCAACCTGATATTCATTTTTTCGATACGCACGAACCATATATCGTCCGTCTTTTGTAAGCTGATAATCTAATGCGACATCTCCCGCAATATTGGTACTTTCTTCATTGGCGCGTTCCTGGCCTTCGACTCCAAAACTACTTCCTACGGTCACTTTTAATCGGTCATCCAAAAGCTTTTTAGAAACTCCAACATTCAAATCAGTTCTGTTTTCTCTTGTTCCGGTGGTGTAATCATCTGTAGATTCAAGGTCGAATTCTAATTGAACACCTTTAATTAATTCTCCTGCAAGATCATTTAATTGCTGCGAAAGAATTTTGCTCACACTTTGTCTCGCCAAAGATTCAGCACTTGTTCCGCCACTTTCACTTGCAAATGGATTTTCGCCAATAAAACGGTTCAGTAATAAAAGTGCAAAAACCTGTTTGTTTAGTTCTGCCGGTTCTTGTCTGAGCTGTTCCAGTTTTGCCTGAGAAGCCGAAACAATGTCAGATGAAACATCATAATTTCCGTCTGGCAGAATAATATCAAAACTAATTTCGGGTTTCAATAATTCCCCTTTCATTTTCAAATGTGTCTCAAACGGAATTTTCTGTTTGTAGGTGTTTTTAACTGTTGAACTAACTGATCCTAATTGGTTTCCAAGCAAATCAATTGGAGCAGTTTCTACTTTATAGATCGCCGTAATATTTAAAGTCGCCATCGTTGGTTCGCCGTTCCAGGTTATCGAACTTCCTTTTTGAATATTAAATTTTCTACGAATCATATTGAAATTCATTTCATACGCTCCGTCTGTAAATTCATATTTCCCTGTTAACGTTGTTTTTCCAGATGGATCAATACCGCCTGTAAGTTGTGCTTCACCTTTAAGATTTAAATAATCTCCATTTCCTTTATCGATCACCAAAGTAAGTTCTGCTTCTTTATCGATCGTTATTTCAACACTTACATCCATACCTTTTAACTCAGACTGATTGAGTTTTTCCTGCATTGCTGCGGTTTGTTTCAGATACAAATTATCTTCGTCAACAAATTCTACAATTCCTTCTCTATCAGCAATTGAAGGATCTGATTGCGGTAAAACCACAGAGAATTTTGTTTCTTTATTGATCTTTATATTTCCGTTAATAACAGGACTTTCAAGCGTTCCTTTTACATTTAATTTGGTATCTAAAAATAAATCGCCGTAAAACAAATCATTGTCTGCAGCTTTTGAGTGAATCGCTCTAAAATCATTGGCAACAACTGTTAAACCAAAATTGTATTTTCTAAAATCAGGGGATTGAATTGTTCCGTCTAATGATAATTCGTTGTCGTTTTCATCTATAAGCGTAAACTTATCAAACGAAATCACATCATTTGAAAAAGTGATCTTTTCCTGATCTGTTTTAAAATATGAATTTAGCTGAGTTACTCTAAAAGCCGTATCGTTAAAGTTTAATTCTCCACCAATTTTAGGAGTAGAAGCATTACCTGTAATTTTAAAATTTCCTGATAAATAGCCTTTTCCTTCGGTGATATTTCCCATTGTGAATCCCTGAATACTTTTGATATTCAGCTTATTGATATCCACATTAAAATCTAAATCCCCGCCTTCTATTGTATAATTTCCTGTCAATTTCAGATCATTATCCTGTCCGGTTAAATTGACATTTGCAGCCAGAATATTATTGGTTTTATTGTCAACTTTTATTTCAATATCGCCCACAGGTTCTGCTTTAAAGGCAAAATCAGTAATTTTAATGTCCGAAGTAAAAGTTGGGGTTGTCATCACATTTTCAACAACGGCATTACCGTTTATCAATCCCTGCATCAACAACTCGTCTTTTTTTACCATATTTAAAACGGTTTCGATTTTGAAGTTTACAAAATCTACCTGCAAGGGCGCATTATCCTGAGTTCCCTGCGATTGTATTTTTAATTCATTTCCGGCGTTATCCAAATAAAATTTATTGATATAAAGACGTTTTCCTCCAAATTCAACTGCATTTTCAGGATCGATATTCCATTTATCATAATTAAGAACAAAGTTTTCGGCATCAATTTTAAAGATATTTTTACTATCATCCCGATTCAAATTTCCGGCAATAAAATACTGTTGTTTGTCTTTTGCATCTTTTACTTCAAGCGCATAGGTTAATATATTATTTTCGACTTTTCCTGATAAACTGGTAAACGGAATTTTCATCGAACCGCTTTCTATTGTTGCTACAGAAATTTGGTATTCTAAAGCATTTTCTTTGGCTTCGATATTTATTTTCCCGTCGGCAATTGTATTGTTGTTGTATACAATTCGCGGAATCGTTCCTTTTATTTCTAATGAATCGGTTACGTTGTTGTACTTTCCTGTAATTTTAATTGGCTCTAAACCCGTTAATTTCGGAATTAATTTAAAAATCAACGGATCATTATCTACAGTTAATGTAAAAGCCAATCGTTGTTCATCAGATTCTCCGTTTACTTTCGGATTTTGCAAATCAAGATATTTTGAAAGTGATTTTTTTACAGCTGCTGCTAAAGTTGTCAGTTTGTATTTTCCATCTACTTCTGCTTTTAAAAACTGAGACGAAATTTTGATATTATTTCGACTTTCGTCTGAAAAAGCAATTACGCGTATCGAATCCAATACAATTGGTTCTGCATCCTGCAAAATCTGAACGTTTGACAGAAATACTTTTCCGTTTAAAAAATCCGGATTACTATTGGCAATATCGGCGTCAATATTTCCGCGCAACTTCATTGGTCCGGCATGAAGATTTAGTTTTTCAAGATCGGCAATATCCAGGTTTAATTTTAACTGAATAGATGGGTATTTATCTTTGGTATTTCCGCTCGCTGCCAAATTAAAGTTCAAATTTGGGTCGTTCATTCCTGATTTTATGTTAAAAGACCCGTTTTTAATATTTCCTTTTAAAGCTAAATCCCTGTATGTATATTTATTAAATACCGCTTTCTGAACCAAACCATCCAATTCTGCCTGAGCCGTTTTTGGGTCTAAACCTTTGCCTTTTACTTTCGCTTTAAGCGTAATTTTTCCAATCGAATCATTTTTGATTAATCTCCCTAAATCAAAATCAAGCAAATAAACAGTTGCATCGTATTTCTCTTGTTTTTTAACTCTTTGATCGAATAATGCATCGACTTTTGCATTTCCGAAACTGCTGTTTAAAGCCAGATTTGTTTTGAAATTCTGAACCGAACCTTTAAATTTTCCCTGCAAATTAAATTGAGATGGCAATTGAATATTTTTCGGAATTGTTCCTGCCGGTATAAACGAATATACGTCTTTTGACGTACTTGATAACTTTTTAATATTCAGATCATAATAGGCTTTTTGAGCATCTGGCAATCCTTTTATTTTCCCCGAAAGGGAAACTCTTGTAGTACCGATTCCGCTCATTTCAAATTGCGGAATATCAAGATCTTTTATTTTTCCGCTCAATCGTGTATTGAGATATAAAATAGCGTTTGGATTGCTTTTAAACGGATTTGTCTTCTGTAAATCTGGTGCAAAAAGCAAAATGTCTTTAAATCCAATTTTTGATTGGTTTAAATTGGCATCTAAAGTCAGGTTTCCTAAATCTTTTTTTAAGGCGTCAAGCGAAGCGTATTTCACTTTAATTTTATTCTGCAAAAGCGTTTGAGGCGTTCTTACATATAAATTTTCTAAAGACGCATTTTTTGGTCCGTAAAAGAAATTGGTTTTTAAAGACTGAATTTCTAATCCTCTTTTTTCATTTGCGGCAAGCGATTTTATATTTCCTGAAATTATACCATTTCCATAATAAAGTTTTTCTCCTTTCAGATTAAATTTACTCAAATCTAAATGGCTGTAATCAATTCCTTTTTGAGTTGGCTTTGATTGCATATCATCAAATTTGAAAACTATATTTTGTATGTCAACATCATTCAGTTTCACCTTCCATCCGGTTTGTTTTATGGAAGTTGAATCTAAACTTGGTGCTTTTATTTGTTTGTCTTTTACGCCTAATCGAAGATTCCCGTTTAAGTTTTTTAATTCGAAAGAATCAAAATCTAAAAGCTGGTTATTTAAATCAATTTCGTTAACCGTTAAATCTAAATTTCCCAGCTTAATTCCGGAATCTAATTTTGAATCTTTATTATCATAAGAAACATCAATTTTTGACAAACTGATTTTATCCAATTTTAATTTAAAATCTTTTCTTTTCGAAATTGTATCAACTGTTTCAACTGAAACTTCAGCAATTTTCTCCACGGCATCCTGATCTAAAACCAATTTTAATCCGTTTAAATTAATATTCGGGATATCAAAATTCATTTCATCCAATTCGAATTTGTTGAATTTAGTATCAAAATGTGTCAGTTTTACTTTTACATCATTTTTGGCGTAATCATCTTTAAAATTAAAATTGATATTATCCAGATTTACTTTTACGACTGAAATTTTGAAAGGTTTACTATCTGGATCTTCTACTTTTGGTTCTTTCGATTCGAATGCTTTTATAATATAATCGAAATTAAAAACGCCATTTTTATCTCTTGAAATATTAGCGGTTGTGTTTTCTAATGAAACAGAATTGATTTCTAATTCACTGCTTATCAGTTTAAATAAATCGACATCAACTTCTAAACGTTTTCCGGCAAGCAGAACTTTCTTTTTTTGATCTTCAAAATAAAACCCTTCCAGAACTACATCTTTAGGAAATTTAATTAAAATTCGATCTAACGAAACTTTGGTTTTTATTTTATTATGCAGATATGTTATGGCTTTATCTTTAGCGTAATTCTGAATTGACGGGATTTGGATTAAAATAGTAAGAAGAAGTAAAAGTGCAACTATAGAACCCACGCACCAAAGTAGTACACGTAGTGTTTTTTAAGAAAATGAATGGGTTTCTTATTCATACGTCAGTAAAACACAATTAAGATTAAGGTTGCATTATTTATAAAAACTGTATTTCTACAGTTTACAAAATTGTAATTTTTAATTCTTAACAATTTACATAATTATGCACAATTATTCTAAAATTATACGTACAAATAGTTAATTTCTTACTTTAAGATTTGCTACAAAGTCTCAAAGACGCAAAGTGTTTTCCTTTTTCTCTCGCTAATTGTTTGCGATTAAAATCTAATGTGTGGTAATTTCTCTCCAAGAAAATTTATTCTTTGCTGAAGTTTGGCTAAGAATTTCTGATGTTGTTCTGATTCCGGATTAAAGCTTCTGTGACGCAGACTTTTTTGAATTTCTTCTATTTCATTCATGATCGAAATAGCGTTTTCGGCGATGTAGTTTTCACTGAATTTATGCCAGATATAATCAATTGCAACGGCATTGGGATGCAGCATATCTTCTCCATAAAAACGATAATCGCGAAGTTCGTCCATCACGATTTCATACGAAGGAAAATAGTTAGCAGTTATGAGTTTTGAGTTATGAGTTTTTAGAACCTGATGAAGTGCTGCAAACAAATGCGATTTACTCAATTGATTCTCTGCGAAACCATCTTTTATATGGCGAACGGGTGAAATGGTAAAAATGAAGTTTATATCCGGGTTTAATGTCTGGATTAAATTGATGGTGTTTTGAATACTTTTTTCGATTGCATCGACAGTTAATAATTCTTTTGAAAACTGCTTTTGAGGAACTTTATGACAATTTGCAACGATTTGTTCACTTTCCTGATTTCTATAAATCCAGGACGTTCCGTAAGTAATAATGATGTGCGTTGCTTCTTTTAATTGTTTATGAGTTTCTGAAATCGCCTTGTTTAGAGTTTCCAATAATTCTTGTCGGTCTGAATTGCTTAAATCAGAATGTACCTCAAAACTATGCCAGCGCTCATTGTGAAAGAAAACATCTTTTTCTGTAAACCATTTTTCCTGAACTGTCCTGTCAATTATTTTCTCAATCGAAACCGGATTAAAAATAATTCCAAATGGATTTGTTTCATTTTGAAACTTAAAATAATCAAATTTATTGGCCATATTTTCTGCAAAGCAGGAACCAAAAGAAAGTACTTTCGAATTATAATCGATTGGATTATTGGTTTTAGAAAGCGGGATTTGGGTTCTGAATTGCATGGCTTTTTATTTAAACACGAATTTCACCAATTTTCACCAATAAAAAAACCAAATACAAAAAGTATTTGGCTTATATAGAACTTTTTTGATTAGTAAGTGTATTCGATCGTTTCTTTTATATCCCCTTTATAATCATACGTTGTTCTTTTAGTTGGATAACCTTTTTTGTTATATTCATAATTCATAGTATGACCAAATGGTTCAAAAGCAATCGTGGCCAGTTTTGGATCGGTTCCTGGTATCAGATTTGTAACAACATTAAATGTATTAATATTATTTAGTGAAAAAAAGTTGAATTCAGAACTAAAATCTGCCAGATCTAGCAATAAATTAAGACCTAAAATATTCTTAAAAGCATTATTTTTTACATCATACTCATAACGACAAGTAGTAATATAAGGTCTGTCTTCCCAATTAGAAACAGATTTTATTAAATTTCCATTTTCAAACGTTAGTATACCTGTACTATAATTTTCTGACTGTTTTCCTGTTTTTATATCAGTATCATATGTTTCTTTTTTAACTGTGCCATCTTCATTATAAGAATACATATATTTTTTACCATCATATTGATATTGACTACCAAATGTTAACACGCCTGTTTCTAATTTATCATTTAAGTAAGTATATAGTATTTCATAATATTTGGTTTCCTTTCCTTCATATCTGCTGTATTGAATTTCTTTTACGATTTGATTACCATCATAAATAAATTCAATCAAACTTTTTTCACTAGAAATACTTACAATTTTATTACCATCATAAGTAAAAGTTGCAGTTTGATAAATTGTGTTGTCTTGATGTCTATATGTCATTGTTTTTGGTAGAATCAAACTATTATTATCACTATCATCATCATTTGTACAAGAAGCAAAGAGTAGTGCTATAGAAGCTATTAAAAAATAAAGCATTTTGGTTTTCATAGTAGTTTGGTTTGAAGATTAATACCATGTAAAATGACATGTTTTATTAAATAATAATCGACACAATACGGTATAACTATAACACTTTAAGACATATCTGAAAATTACGTATCTGAAATAATCTTTTGATGATTAAATTGCGTGTTAACTTTGATTAACCGCAAACCATGGAAAGATTAAAAATTATAATCGCCTTTTTAGCATTAGGACTTTCATCCTGCGCTCAACAAAATGAAGTAGATATGTGCACTTTCGATCTAATAAATTCAAAAGATGATTTCATTTCAAAGCCTGATGCGGCAATTTTACAATGGCCATTATGGAAACCGGGCCAAACTATTAAAATTAAATTTTTGGATGGTGATAGCGCTTCTCAGGGAAAAGTAAAAAGAATCGCAGCGCAATGGACTTTTTACGCAAATCTTAAATTCGAATATGTATCTAATGATGAATATGCAGATATTAGAATTGGTTTCCAAATGGGTACTCCCGGTGCCTGGTCAGAATTAGGAATGAGATCTACTTATGGCGATTTAGACAGACAAACAATGCGTTTGGGTACTTTAACTGGTGATGAAGTATCCTCAAGAAGAACAATATTACATGAATTTGGACATGCATTGGGGCTTATCCATGAAAATGCAAGTCCAATAGCTCAGATTAATTGGAATTTATCAAAGGTATATCAGTATTATAGTGAATGGTCTAAAGAAGAAGTAGATCGGTTTGTAATAAAAAGTCCTGAACAAACAAATTATACTACATATGATCCTTTATCTATAATGCATTACTATATAGATCCTTCTCTAACAACTGATGGAGTTGGTATACCTGAGCAAACAAAATTATCCCGAATTGATATGGTATCAATAAATAAATGGTATCCGTTTCCAATAAACTCAATAGTAGAATCCGGAGAAAGAATTGATAAAATTTCCTGGACGCAACCAAAATCTCCTAATAATCAATATTCGTTAGAATTCAATGCTGGATATTTATTTATATCTGATAACATAAATAGTCTAATAATTTGGAGTGCCGGAAATCCTTTTTACAGAAATGCATCTTGTTATTTACAAACTAATGGTAATATTGTAATTAAAGGAATGGGACTTGGTTTTTCCCTTATTGAAAGTACAGTTTGGACAAGCAATACATCTGAATTTTCCGGAGCAAAACTTTATTTACAAGATGATGGCAATCTTCAATTAATTCATAATGGTATTGTAAGATGGTCCTCTAAAACTGGAAAAATATAAACTTCAATTCTTCTAATAAAAAGTCAAACAGGTTTAAAATTCTGTTGGACTTTTTTTATTTAGTGAATATAAAATAGAATTTAAACGATAATAAATAATTACATTTTTAATAACAAAAATTCCGATCTATTAAGCAAAACTATTCACTACTTTTGCATCTTCCATAAATCTAAATTCATCTATGAAATTATTATATTCTTATATAATCAAACATAAAATGCTACTATTTTTTGCTTTGATTATGGCTGCTATTAACATCTGTTTCAGCTTATCAGATTCTATTATTACCGGTAAATTAATGCAAGATTGCGGTGTTGGACTGCATAAATACAAAGGAAACGAAATTGGATTCATTAAATCCCTGTCTTTTTGGTTAGGACTTTCGCTTGGTGCTGCAATGATTTCCAGAATTACCAAAAACTTTCAGGATTATTTTACCAATGTTGTTATTCAGCGAACAGGCGCGCAAATGTATACTGACGGAATTAAAAAATCACTTGATTTACCTTATGCAGAATTCGAAGATCAGCGAAGTGGTGAAACTTTAAGCAAATTGACCAAAGTACGTATTGATTCTGAAAAATTAATTACGCTTTCTATTTCTTTGATCTTTCAAACCGTTATCGGATTTATATTTGTAATTCTTTATGTTGCCCGAATTGATTATCGTATTTCGCTTATCTTTTTGGTAACGGCTCCAATTATTGCTTTAGTAAGTTCGTATTTAGGTAAAAAAATTAAAATTGTATCTAAAAAAATCGTTAATCAAACGAACGCTTTGGCGGGTTCTACAACCGAAAGTTTACGAAATATCGAACTTGTAAAAAGTCTTGGCTTAACATATCAGGAAGAAAAACGTTTGAATCTAAATACGTTTAAAATCCTTCAGCTTGAATTACAAAAAATCCGTTTTATCCGAAGTTTGAGTTTTATTCAGGGAACAACAGTTCACTTTTTAAGAACTTGTGTAGTTTTTACTTTATATTATTTCTTATTTGGAGGAAAAATTATTGTAGGCGATTTGTTGACAATGGTGTTTTTTACTTTTTTCATTTTTGGACCTTTACAGGAATTAGGGAATTTTATCATTGCATTGAATGAAACGAAAGTTTCAATGGAAAATTTCAAAATTTTACTAAGTGCTCCAAAAGAATTCCGCCCGAAAAATCCAAAACATGTTGGAGCAATTCAATCGTTACTTTTTTCTAATGTAAGTTTTCAGCATAAAACAGCAAAATTCAAAGCTGTTGAAAATATCAATTTTGAAATTAAACAAGGACAAACCGTGGCTTTTGTTGGTCCGTCTGGTTCCGGGAAAACAACTTTGGTAAAATTATTAGTCGGTTTATACACACCTGCAGAAGGACAAGTGCTTTATAATGAAATTGATTCGACTGATATTGATTTATTAGACCTAAGAAAACAATTAGGATTTGTAACTCAGGATGCACAATTATTTTCCGGAACAATTCGTGAAAATTTATTGTTTGTAAAACCCAATGCAACTGATGAAGAAGTTTACGACGCTCTGAAAAGAGCAAGTTGCGAAAAATTATTAAACCGTGCCGAAGATGGCTTAAATACCACAATTGGTGAAGGCGGAATCAAAGTTTCTGGTGGAGAAAAACAACGTTTATCAATCGCAAGAGCTATTTTAAGAAATCCGAATTTGTTGATTTTTGATGAGGCTACGTCGGCTTTGGATTCTATTACCGAAGAAGAAATCAATGCTACAATCAGAAACATATCAGATAAAAACAGAATCACCGTTTTAATTGCGCACAGATTGTCGACTGTAATGCATGCTGATAGAATATTTGTTTTAGAACAAGGAAAAATTATCGAGCAAGGCAAGCATGATGATTTAATCGTTGAGAAAGGTTTGTATTACGCTATGTGGCGTCAGCAAATTGGGGAACGCAAATAAGTTTTATTAGCTGCAAAAAATAATCTCGCAAAGATGCAGAGTCGCAAAGTTTTTTAAGCTTTGCGACTTTTCTTTTTCTATATTTTAAGTTTAAATAAAAATCGCGCAAAGGCGCAAAAGTTTAGTTTTAATTTTCTTTGCGCTTTTATGAGATTCAAAAAAACTACTTAAAAAAAGACAAGCTTATAAAAACTTTGCGACTCTGCATCTTTGCGCGATTAAAAAAGCTACTTTAATCACGCTACAAAAAAAGCCGCAAAGCTTAAAAAACTTTGCGGCTCTACCTCTTTGCGAGATTAAAAAATTACTTCACAAAATCAATTGCGTGAGCCAAAGCCTCAGCAACTCCATTTGCATTTTTACCTTTTCCGGATGCGAAGAAAGGCTGTCCTCCTCCGTTTCCGTCAATGTATTTTCCTAATTCTTTAATAACAGCATTTGCGTTTAAGCTTTTACTTGCAACCAATTCTTTAGCAATATAACAATGAATGTTTGGTAAACCATCTTCAATTGAAGCTAAAAACACAAAAGAATCCGCTTTGGAACTTCCTAAAGCAGAAGCCAGATCTTTAGTTGATGCCATGCTTAAATCTACTTGTTTTACAAGAAAATTTACGCCGTTTACTTCTTGAAAATCTTTCTCTAATTCAGTTTTTAAAGCACCTACTTTTTCTTTTAGCAATTGCTCGATTTGCTTTTTCAGTTTTGCATTATCATCCTGTAAAGAAGCTACTGATTTTAAAATATCCTGTGGATTTTTTAATGTTTCTTTTATTTCAGCTAAAGTATTCTCCTGATTTTGATAGAAGTCTTTTACTGCATCGCCTGTAATTGCTTCAATACGACGAATTCCAGCCGCTACAGCACCTTCAGAAATGATTTTGAAATGCCAGATTTCTGCCGTGTTTTTTACGTGAATTCCACCACAAAGTTCTTTACTTTCACCAAACTCGATCATACGGACATTATCTCCGTATTTTTCTCCAAATAAAGCCATTGCACCTTTATCTAATGCTTCTTTAATCGGAATATTTCTGTGTTCTACCAATTGCAATTGAGCTTCAATTTGCGCATTTACACTTGCTTCAACCTGACGTAATTCATCATCTGAAACTTTAGAAAAATGCGAAAAGTCAAAACGCAAATAGTTCGGATTTACCAATGAACCTTTTTGCTCTACGTGAGTTCCAAGAAGGTTTCTTAAAGCCAAATGCATTAAATGCGTAGCAGAGTGATTTTTAGAAGTTGAACCTCTTAAATCATTATTTACTTTTGCCACAAAACCAGCTTCAATATTTTCAGGTAACTGTTTTGCAAAATGCAAAATCAAATTGTTTTCTTTTTTAGTATCGATGATTTCGATCGTTTCGTTTGCAGAAATCAAAGTTCCTTTATCACCAACCTGTCCTCCACCTTCCGGGTAAAAAGGTGTATTGTCTAAAACGATTTGGTATAGAATTCCGTCTTTCTTAGAATCAACTTTACGAATTCTGGTGATTTTTACGTCATTTTCTACTTGATCATAACCTACGAAAGTTTCAACATTTCCTGGAATCAAAACCGTCCAGTCTTCCGTTGAAACTTCAGATGCTGCGCGTGAACGATTTTTTTGTTCCTGCATCGAAGCATCAAATTCTGTTTCATTAAAAGACATTCCTTTTTCTTTCAGAATCAAAGCCGTTAAATCTTTTGGGAAACCGAAAGTATCATACAATTCAAATGCTTTTGCTCCGGAAATTTCTGGCGATTTTGTCGTCGTAGTTGTAGTTGTAATAACATCTTCAAGTAAATCTAAACCTTTATCCAAAGTTCTTAAAAAAGAAGCTTCTTCTTCGCGAATTACATTCGTAACCAATTGTTGCTGCGATTTAATTTCAGGGAAAAATTCTCCCATTTGGTTTGCCAAAACTTCTACCAATTTATTGATAAAAGGTTCTTTTGTGTCTAAGAATGTAAATCCGTAACGAATAGCACGACGTAAAATTCTACGAATTACATAACCTGCTCCCGTGTTAGATGGTAATTGTCCGTCGGCAATTGCAAAAGCAACCGCACGAACGTGATCTACCACAACACGAATCGCAATATTGGTTTTGTTTTGTTCTTCACTGATGTTTTTTACTTCATCAGATGTATATTTTAAACCTGTAATTTGTTCTACTTTCTCGATAAGCGGAGTAAAAACATCGGTATCATAATTTGATGTTTTTCCTTGCAACGCCATACACAAACGCTCAAATCCCATTCCGGTATCTACGTGTTGTGCAGGAAGTTTTTCAAGAGAACCATCCGCTTTACGGTTGAATTCCATGAATACATTATTCCAGATTTCAACTACTTGCGGATGATCGTTATTTACCAGACTTTTTCCAGTAACCAATGCTTTTTCAGCTTCCGGACGTAAATCAACGTGAATTTCAGAACAAGGTCCGCATGGTCCCTGATCTCCCATTTCCCAGAAATTATCTTTTTTATTTCCAAGAATAATTCGGTCTTCGTCGATTAATGTTTTCCAGATATCCCAAGCTTCCTGATCAAATGGAACATTATCTTCTTTACTCCCTTCAAAAACAGAAACATAAAGATTTTCTTTTGGAATTTTATAAACTTCTGTCAATAATTGCCATGCCCAGTTGATTGCTTCTTTTTTGAAATAATCACCAAAAGACCAGTTCCCCAACATCTCAAACATTGTGTGGTGATAAGTATCAAAACCAACATCTTCAAGGTCATTATGTTTTCCTGAAACACGAAGACATTTTTGCGTATCGGCTATTCTTTTACTTTTTGGCGTTCCGTTTCCTAAAAAATATTCTTTAAACTGGGCCATTCCCGAGTTATTGAACATAAGAGTTGGATCGTCCTTAAGAACGATTGGAGCAGAAGGAACAATTAAATGTCCGTTGCTCTTAAAAAAGTCTAGAAATTGTTTACGTACGTCTTGTGATTTCATATTTTATTAATGTGACAATTTGATAATGTGTCAATTAGAAAACTACTTAATATTTCAATTTGATAATCTGATAATTTTAACTAAAAAACTTACTGCCTTAAACAATAAATAAGCTAATTCATACATTATCTAATTATCTAATTGTGTCAATTATCTAATTGATTTTATTCTTGAAAAAAGCTGTCAACAACTGAAACATTTATTAAATTTGTTCGACAAACTATTTTACAAGCTGCAAAAATAGGGTATTTTAAAATATGGCGAAAGTAAAATATTATTACGACTCAGAAAATCTGGCTTATACGAAAATAAAAACCAGAAAAAGAATCAAAATCGGTTACGCATTACTGTTTTTGCTGGCTGCGGCGCTCTTTGGATTTTTCATTTTTGTGCTTTTAATAAACACTCCTTACTTCGAAACTCCAAAAGATCGTTTACAGGCAAGGGAAATTGAAAATTTAAAATTGCAATATGCTATTTTGAATAAAAAAATGGATGAAATTGATGCTGTCACCGAGGCGCTTGAAGACAGAGATAACAATATTTACAGAGTTTATTTTAATAAAGCTGAAATTCCGGATTCTATTAGAAAAGCAGGTTTTAGAGATATTAACAGATATAAGGATTTAGAAGGCTACAACAATTCGCAATTGGTGTTAAATACAACAAAACGAATTGATAAACTTTCAAAACAATTGGCTATTCAGTCAAAATCATTAGACGAAATTTTGAAACTGGCGAGCGTAAAAGGAAATCTGTTGCTGGCAATTCCTGCCATTCAGCCAGTTCGAAATGAAAATTTAAGACGTGTCGCGTCAGGTTTTGGATATAGAATTGACCCTTTCACGAAAGTGAGAAAAATGCACAACGGAATGGACTTTACAGCCCCTACAGGCACTCCTGTCTATGCAACCGGTGATGGTGTTGTAGCAAGGGCAGATGACGCAGCTTCGGGATTTGGAAATCATGTTGTGATCAGGCATGGTTTTGGATATGAAAGTTTGTACGCACATTTAAGTAAATACAATTGCAGAGCCGGACAACATGTTAAAAGAGGTGATATTGTTGGATTTGTTGGAAGTACAGGAAGATCTGAAGGACCGCATTGTCATTATGAAGTACATAAAGATGGAAAAGTCGTGAATCCGCTTAATTTTTATTACGGAAATATCTCGGCTGTTGAATACGTTGCAATTTCGCATATGGCAAATCAGGAAAACCAGTCATTAGATTAATACTATAAAAAGTAGTAATTTTGGAATAAATAAGAAAAATTAAGAATCATGCACATTGAACTTTCTAAAGATAAAAGATATTATAGCATTGGCGAAGTTGCCAAGGCTTTTAATGTCAATGCGTCTTTGATACGTTTTTGGGACAGCGAATTTGACATTTTGAAACCTAAAAAAAATGCCAAAGGCAACAGAATGTTTACGCCGGAAGATGTTACCAACCTGCAATTGATCTATCATTTAGTTAAAGAACGTGGTTTTACGCTTGAAGGTGCCAAAACGCATTTGAAGGAAGGACAAAAGAAAACATTAGATAAATTCGAAATAATACGTAAATTAGAGACCATAAAAACACAATTAACAGAAATTAAAAACGAATTATAATAATATCAAAAACTAGAAATAAACTTAAATCAGAACAAACATGAAAAAATGGTTAATCCCCGTAGGAATTATAATAGCCTTAATTGCTATAATTGCTTTTTGGTCAATCGGAATTAAAAATACTGGTTTGCAAAAAAATCAAGCAGTTAATAAGGAATGGGGAAATGTGAGTACTACTTACCAAAGAAGAAATGACCTTATCGGAAACTTAGTTAACACAGTTAAAGGTGCTGCAGATTTCGAAAAATCAACATTGACAGCTGTAATTGAGGCTCGTGCAAAAGCTACTTCAGTGACAATCGATCCAAGTAATGTCACTCCTGAACAATTGGCTCAATACAATCAGGCTCAAAGTGGCGTATCTTCATCTTTGTCAAGATTGTTAGTTTCTGTTGAACAATATCCGACTTTAAAAGCAAACGAAAACTTCCTGAAATTACAAGACGAATTGGCAAGTACAGAAAATCAAATTTTAACAGCCAGAACTCGTTTTAACGAAGCTGTACAAGATTACAATGGTTATGTTCTTGCAATTCCAAACAGTTGGTTTTTAAGTTACAAAGAAAAACCATACTTTGAAGCTGTTGCAGGTGCTGAAAAACCAGTTGAAGTAAAATTCTAAAAAAATATTTTTGGTTAATGATTCAGGTTTAGCCTGAAATCTAATATCTGAAATCTAAACTCTAAAATAATTTCAATGTCAAAAGTAGAAGATTTTTTATCCAAAGAAGAAGAACAAGAAATTGTTGAAGCTATTCGCGTGGCCGAAAAAAATACTTCTGGCGAAATTAGAGTACATATAGAAAAAACAACTTCTAAAGTTCCTTTTGACAGGGCTTTAGAAGTTTTTCATGAATTAAAAATGAATGAAACCCAACTTCAAAACGGTGTTTTATTTTATTTTGCCATCGAAGATAAAAGCTTTGCTATTTGTGGAGACAAAGGCATTAACGATGTTGTTGCAGCAGATTTTTGGGATTGTACCAAAGATAAAATGGTGGAACAATTTAAAGCAGGAAATTTTAAACAAGGAATTGTCGACGGTATTTTGAACGCCGGCGAACAATTAAAAGAACTTCCCGTGGTCTGAAGGTGACACAAACGAATTATCAAACGAAATTTCAAAAGGTTAAATGATGAAAAATTCCAACAATACAATTTTAAATTCCAACGGAATTTTTCAGTTTACTTTTTTATTTATCGCATTTTTTGTCTGCAATAGTATTTTTGCTCAATTTACTATTCCCGAAAAACCAAGTTTTCAGACTTCAGTTTACGATTATGCAACTATTTTAAGTGCATCAGAAAAAACACAGCTTGAAGAAAAACTGGTTCGTTATTCAGATTCTACCACAACTCAAATTGTCGTTATTACAATCGAAAGTTTAAAAGGTGAAGATGTAAGTCAGCTCGCCACAAAATGGGGACAAACCTGGGGAATTGGCGGAACAAAACAAGACGATAATGGTGTTATTATTTTATTGGCCAAAAACGAGAAAAAAATTGCTATTAATCCGGGATATGGTGTTGAAGATCGTTTGACAGCCGGAATTGGAGGAACAATCATCAGAAATATTATTATTCCCGAATTTAAAGCAGGAAGTTTTTACAACGGTCTTGACAAGGGAACTGATGCTATAATAGATGTTTTTAAAGGAAAATTTAAAGGCGAAAGAAAACAAGCCTCCAAAGGAAATAATTTCCCGATACTTCCTTTTATTGTTATTGTCGTAATTGTATTAATTTTGATGTTCCGAAATAAAGGTGGCGGAGGAAATTCAGGCAATAATAACGGCGGAGGTCCTAGTTTAATGGATGTAATTCTTTTAAGCAGTCTTGGCAGAAGCAGCGGCGGATTTGGCGGTTTCGGCGGAGGATCATCCGGAGGTGGTTTTGGCGGCGGAGGCGGTGGCTTCGGCGGAGGTTTTGGCGGCGGCGGATTCTCTGGTGGAGGTTCTAGCGGAAGCTGGTAAACTGTTTTTTGTTTCAAGTTTTTTTGTTTCAAGTTTCAGGTTTAAAAATTCATAATTAATATTTACAATTCATAATTAAAAAGGATGTTATCACATAAAGCAAAATACGCCCTTAAGGCCTTACTTTATTTAGCAGAACAAGACGAAAATCACATTTCCAGAACTGTGGAAATTGCTGAGGGAGCTAACATTCCTAAAAAGTTTTTAGAGCAAATTTTATTGGATCTAAAACGCGGACGTTTTGTGAGCAGTAAGCAGGGAAAATTCGGTGGATATTATCTGATAAAATCAAAAAATGAAATTACTCTGGCAGAAATTCACCGTTTATTTGACGGTGCAATTGCACTTTTGCCTTGCGCTTCTTTAAACTTTTACGAACCTTGTTCTGACTGCAAAACTGAGTCAGAATGCAGCTTACATCATGGTTTAGTGCTCATTAGAGACAAAACTTTGAAAGCCATGGAAGGGATCACAATAGCTTCATTAGTAAAGAAATAAAAAAATATTTTCTAATTCCTAGTAAATCTATAGAATTTACATATATTTGCAAAAAAAATAGTAACCAATTACAAAATTTTAACCAATGAAAGTAAATTACAATCGATCAGCTGTAACTGAAAATCTTTTGCAAAGAAACCAAAATAGTTCATTCACAATTGTGGAAAGTATTTCGTGTATGATGTGTATGTGTTGTTAAAAAAATTTATTTTAAACTCTACTAATCACATATACTTAATATAAAAATGAAAACTATATATAAAATATCACTTACTAGCATTTTTTTACTTTTAGCCTTCACAACATCTTATGCACAAAATATCGAAGGTGTCGTTAACACAAACGAAAACATTCCATTAGAAGCTGCGAATGTTGTTATAAAAGGAACAACCTCAAGCACTACTACAGATCAAAACGGAAAGTTTAGTATAGATTCTAAAGGAAAACTTCCTATTACACTTTTAGTTCAGTACGTAGGCTATAAAACTACAGAAATAGAAATTACAGCATTACCAACAGCGCCTTTACAATTAGTTATTCGCGAAGAAAATGAGCTTATTGAAGTTGTTGTTTCTTCCAGACGCCGTATCGAAAAAGTTCAGGATGTACCAATTGCGGTTTCTGTAATTACAGGAAAACAAGCAGAACAAACAGGAGCTTTTAACGTAAATCGTATTAAAGAATTGGTTCCTTCTGTTCAATTATATTCTTCAAACCCAAGAAATACTGGTATTAACATTCGTAGTCTTGGTTCTCCTTTCGGACTTACAAATGATGGAATCGATCCTGGTGTTGGTTTTTACGTAGACGGTGTCTATTACGCACGTCCCGCTGCAACAACGCTTGATTTTATCGATGTTGAGCAAATCGAAGTTTTGCGCGGACCACAAGGTTCTTTGTTTGGAAAAAACACT
This sequence comes from Flavobacterium sp. AC274, assembly GCF_979258275.1. Classification (NCBI taxonomy): domain Bacteria; kingdom Pseudomonadati; phylum Bacteroidota; class Flavobacteriia; order Flavobacteriales; family Flavobacteriaceae; genus Flavobacterium; species Flavobacterium sp. AC274. The sequence continues at coordinate 5,087,952 of NZ_OZ409852.1, forward strand.
ACTTCGGGAGCATTTAACATTACAACTCGTAAACCAAGTTTTACTTCCGGGGCTGATTTTGAAGTGAGTTATGGAAACTATTCTTTCCTTCAGGCTAAAGCATCTGTAACAGGAGCTTTAGGTAAAAAAGTAGCAGGACGTTTATCTTTTTCAGGAACACAACGTGACGGTTTAATTGATAATGTTGCTACAGGAAGAGCTACTAATACATTAAACAATCAGGGAATTAGAGGACAATTGCTTTGGACTCCAACTGTAAATACAAACATTATATTGGCTGCTGATATTACAACACAGCGTCCTGACGGATATGCTCAGGTGGTTGCGGGTGTTGCACCAACACAAAGAGCCGCTTATCGTCAGTTTGATGCTATTATTGCCGATTTAAATTACCAATTGCCAAGCAGAAATGCATTTGACCGCAAAATTGACCAAGATACTCCATGGCGTTCTAATCAGGACATGGGAGGAATATCTCTTAATATTGATACGAAAATTGGAGGAGGAACTCTTACTTCAACAACCGCATGGAGATTCTGGAATTGGGATCCGTCAAACGACAGGGATTTTACAGGATTACAAGTATTGGCAAAATCTCAAAACCCTACAAGACAAACTCAAATTACACAAGAAGTACGTTATGCTGGTCAGTTAACATCAAGAATAAGTGGTGTTGCAGGTGTATTTTTTATCGATCAGACCTCTCAAACAGATGGTACTGAAGAATCTGGAAATGCACAATGGCGCTTTGCACAAAGTTCAACAAGTGCCTTATGGAAAACGCCAGGGCTTTTTGAAGGATACGGAATAAAAACAGATGCAAATATCAGAGCATCAAGTGCTGCAGTATTTGGTCAGATTGACTGGGCTATTACAGACCGTTTGCATATTTTACCAGGTTTGAGATATAATTTTGATAAAAAAGATGCTCATTATGCCCGTACAACCTACGGAGGGTTACAAACGACAGATCCTGCTTTACTTGCATTAAAAAAACAAGTGTATTCTGATCAGGCATTTGATTCAAGCACAGACAATACAGATTTTTCAGGAAACATAACTGTGTCTTTTAAAGCATCTGATAAAATTAATGCTTATGCAACTTATGCAAAAAGTTACAAACCTGTTGGAGTAAATGTAGCCGGACTTCCAACAAATTCTGCTGGTGCGCCATTATTGGAACTTGCTGTTATTAAACCGGAAAAAGTAAATCATTATGAGGTGGGTGTAAAAACTTCTCCTTTTAGAAATTCAATTTTCAACTTAACATTTTTTCACACAGAAATTAAAGATTTCCAAACTAATGTTCAGGCAGCTGAGTTGGGAGTAAATCGTGGATATCTTGCCAATGCCGATAAAGTACGTGTACAAGGTGTTGAACTTGACGCTAGTTTTGTTGTAAGCCCGCATTTAACGATAAATGGAGCAGCAACTTACACAGATGCTAAATATGTTAAATTTACAAACGCGCCACTTCCATTAGAAGAAACCGGAGCTCCGATTTCCTTTAAAGATGTATCCGGATCAGCTTTACCAGGTGCTTCAAGATGGGCAGGATCTTTAGGTGGCGAACTTTCTGATAATGCAAAATTCTTTGGGAATACAGGAAAAGTGTTCTTAGGAGTAGATTCTTATGCCCGTTCTGAATTCTCATCAAGCCCTTCTGCTTCAAAATATTTAGTTGTTCCGGGATATGCTATTTTTAATGCTCGTTTAGGTTTCCGTGCATCGCAGGGATTATCTGTTCACTTCTGGGGTCGTAACCTTTTAAACAAAGATTATTACGAACAATTATTACCAGCAGGTGGAAATACAGGACAATACGCAGCTGTATTGGGAGATCAGAGAACTTATGGCGTTACTTTAAAATATTCACTATAAAATTGAGTTAATTTAGATAGTTGAAGCGAGATAGATTTTAAAATTTATCTCGCTTTTTTTATATTCTAATTTTTACAAAATCACAAAATTGAAAAGAAAACCAATTTAAAAGTCAATATATTACCTCATAAATCAATTCTCATTTGTATATATTCGCAGCTTGGATTTATATAAATGAAAATTCTGAGGATATTTTTCTTTTTTACTTTTTTGACTCAAATTGGCTTTGCTCAAACCAAAAGAAATTTTGATCAGCAAACACTGACCTGGATTCGGTATTATAATATTTTGCCTTTAACCGAAAAGTGGGCCTTACATTCTGAATTTGATAATCGTAGTTTTATAAATCCTTTTCATGAAAATCTTTTTGTTATAAGAATTCAGGGAAGATATCGCGCCACAAAAATTGTAGATTTAGGCGGAGGATTTGCTTATTTTAATGTCAATACTCAGGATCCGCACGTTGATCCTAATTATTCCGTTCCCGAATATCGAGTTCAGCAGGATATTACTTTAATTAATGATATTGCAAAAATTACTTTTCACAATCGTTTTCAACTAGAAGAACGTTTTATACAGAAAGCAACTAAAACAGAATTACTTGATGATTTTTCTTTTGCTTTTAGGTTCAGATACCGGTTACAATCGACTTTTGATCTTTGGAAAAAAGAAAAACGAAGTTTAAAAGGCACTCTTTCTGATGAAGTTTTATTCAATTTCGGAAAAGACAATAAAAGAAACACTTTCGATCAAAACAGAATTTACGCTGCATTACGTTATCATTTCAATCCAAATATTGGTTTAGAATTAGGGTATCTAAAAAGCCTACAACGACGTGCCAGTGGTGTCGATTTTTATGATCGGGATATTATTCGTTTTACGGTTTATCACAGAATTGATCGGAGATTTTAGATTTTAGATTTTAGATTTTAGTCCCGAGGCTTCGGGGTAGATTTTAGATTAAAAAAAATCCGAAATCAAAATTGATTTCGGATTTTTTTAATCTTTGTTCCTTTGCCACTTTGCACCTATGAACCTAAATAAAAAACTAATCTCTTTCTCTTCTTTTTCCACCCTTCTCTGCTCCTTTAAAATTTCCAATTTTATAAGCCAGAGAAAACATTACGTAACGTTTTAAAACGGTGTTTTCTTCATCACGAATAGATGTTGCAGAAATTGTTCTTGTGGCGCTTAGATTCTGATTTAAAACGTCGTATACTTTTACTTTTGCGTATAGTTTTTTATCCAAAAATCCATAAGACAAACTCGTATTCCACAAATAAAAATCTTTCTTGAAATCATCAGAAATATTGGAGTTGTAAGTATATCCAAAATCATTTCCAAAAATTAAATTCTCCGGCCAATAAGTCGTTGTTTGCAAATTGATTCTGTGAACCACATTTGAAGTCGCATCTCTTGAATAATTCTCATATTTTGACTGATTGTATGATAAATTATAAGATGGTGCAATGGTTAATATTTCTCCGTAATCGTATGACAAATATACTTTTGGTGTAATTGATGTCGATTTTGCGTTGTATAAAACGGCATTTGTAAATCCTTTATCAAAAGTATAACCAGCGTTTAATCCTAATCCGTATCTTAAAGTATGTGCACCGCTTTTTACAGATTGATTCCAGTTTGCGCCAATCGACGCGTTGTAAACTCCCGAAATATTTACATAAGTCGTTGTTCTCTTTCCACTTTCGTCATATAGAGAAGTCGATACAATATCATTATCATAATAATCTCCTTTTACATATAAACTGTAACCGGAACGCGAGCGGAAATCATAATTTTTAAAATTAAAGCTTACACTGTTTTTTTCAATTGGTTTCAAATCCGGATTTCCAACAATTGTATTCAAAGGATTATTAAGATTTATAACCGGCATTAACTGTGTTGCAGATGGCAGTGCATTTGAATAATCGTATTTGAAAGATAAATTTTTAGAACGACTAAATTTGTACCTCAGCAACGCAGTAGCAAAAGGCAATGCATACTTTTTATTTAAATCTGTGGCATTATTTAGATATACAGAATGATTGTCAAAATTTATAATCGAAGTTCGGCTGTCAAGATTCAGGGTAAACTTGTTCTTTTGCAGCGTAACTCCAACTTTTGGCGTAACCGAATTTTGTATTGAACTCGTATAGTTACTCAAAGCCAGATTTAAATCTGTATATTCTTGTGTAGCAGGATCAAAATTAAATGTTCTTTCGTCATTTGCAGAACTTTTCCAATCAAAATCAGATCCAAATCTAACTCTTAACGAGTCAGTTATAGGCTCTGTATATTCTAGATCTGCTGAATAAGAATCGCTGCTGCTTCTCTTTTTTGTATTTTGATTTCTTTCGTCATTTGGCTGATTGTCCTGATAAAAAATCGTTTCCGAAAGATTTCTTGTATTTCCATCAGTACTTGTGTTATTATTAGACAAAACAAAACTTAAATTTCTTGACTTTCTTTCAAAAGCTCTATTAAAATTGATGGTATTCCCAAAATTAAAATTGTTATTTTCGGAATACGAATTTGCATTACTTTCATTTAAAGCGTTTCCATTTTCATCTTCAGAAAAACTCGAAGAACTTGAATTGCTGTTTGTTCTTGATTGATTCAGTCTAGGCGCAATTACAATTCGCGTTTTTGGATCAATTTTATATTCCAACTCAAAATTAACGTTGTTTCCTGTACTTTCATTTCTCGATTTAGAATCGGCCGTTGTAATAATGTTTCCGGTTGGCAAAAAACTAAGCTGATTTGATTTACTATCATTTTTATTAACTGTATTAGAAAAATTGTAACTTCCCATGGCAAGCAAATCCTTTGTCCAGTCATCAGAATAATTTAAGCCTACTAAATTAGATTGTGTAATTCCTTTTCCACCAGAACCGGAACCTCCGCTTTTGCTATTGCTATTTCGTCCGCCAGCCATATTATCAAAAACATCATCCATAGAAAACCCAGTGGAATTGATGTTATTGGATGAAGCTAACAAACTAATTTTCTGTTTATTATTAAAGAAATTCAAATTAACGTTTGCCTCATATCGGTCATCAGATCCGTAACCACCCATTACTTTTCCAAAGTAACCTTTGTTTTTCTTTTCGTCAATCGTAATATTAATACTCGAAAAATCTGAAGTCGATTCCTGTTTAGAAAGCTCTTCTTTTTTTGTTTTAAAATCAGAAACCTGAATTTTCTTGATGATATCGGCAGGCAAATTTTTGATTGCTATGGCTCCGTCTTTATCAAAAAACGTTTTCCCATTTACTAAAACCTGATTGACCTCTCGTCCATTTACGGTAATTTTTCCGTCGTTGTCAACATCAAATCCGGGCAATTGTTTCAATAAGGTTTCAACATTAGAATCCGGGCGGACTTTATAAGAAGAAGCATTAAATTCCAGTGTATCTTTTTTGATGGTTATAGGTGCTGCTTCTGATTTTATAATAACCTCATTTAGGGCATTTACATTTTCGATTAAATATACTTTACCAAAATCCTTACTTTCTGTGAGTCCTTTGTACTCTTCATAATAAGTTTGGTATCCCATATAATTTACCTTTAAAAATACAGGCTTATCATATTTTTTAATGTTCATTACAAAGTTTCCGTTCTTGTCTGTTGTAGCATATTCAATAACAGTAGAATCTTTTACGGTAGTAAAGTAAACAGTTGACATTTCCAGTGGCAATTGCGTATTAACATCAAGAACAGTCCCTCTAACGGTAATGTCGTTTTGAGCATTTGCAGTAAAAACAAAAAGGAAAAAAAGTGCTAAAAAAGAATAAATTTTGGTCATAAAAAATTGGTTAGTTTTAGTTAGACTACAAAAAAACAAAAAGGTTTAATTGTAGTTTTCACATTTATTCAAATAGTGTGCCATTAAAAAATAATACTCATAAAAAAGTCCCCAAATTTGGGGACTTTTTATTTTATTTCTCTCTGATATAAATATCGATTGGCACTCCCGAAAAATCCCAATTTTCTCTAATTTTATTTTCCAGATAACGTTTGTAAGGTTCTTTTACATATTGTGGCATATTAGCAAAAAACACAAACTGAGGCGTTAATGTTGGCAACTGCATGCAATATTTAATTTTTACATATTTACCTTTTGTCGCTGGCGGCGGATAAGCTTCAATTACTTTCAACATAAATTCGTTGAATTTTGAAGTAGGAATTCTTTGTTTTCTGTTTTCAAAAACCTGAACTGTAGCTTCCAATGCTTTCAATAAACGTTGTTTCGTTAAAGCCGAAACGAACAAAATTGGCACATCTGTAAAAGGCATTAGTTCTTTTTTAATTTTCTCTTCGTAATCACGAGTCGACATGGTATCTTTCTCCACCAAATCCCATTTGTTTACTAAGATCACAACACCTTTACGGTTTTTCTCTGCCAGCCAAAAAATACTTTGATCCTGACCTTCAAATCCGCGGGTTGCATCGATAACCAATATACAAATATCTGCATGCTCAATCGCACGAACCGAACGCATTACAGAGTAAAATTCTAAATCTTCCTTAACCTTAGCCTTACGACGGATTCCCGCGGTATCAACCAAATTAAATTCAAAACCAAAACGGTCAAATTTTGTATCAATTGCGTCACGAGTTGTTCCCGCAATATCGGTAACCATGAAACGTTCTTTACCAATTAAAGCATTGATAAAACTAGATTTTCCAGCATTTGGGCGACCTACAACAGCAAAACGAGGCAAAACCACTTCTTCCTGAACTGGCTCTGGTTTTACCGGGAAAGACTCGATTAAAGCATCTAATAAATCTCCGGTTCCACTTCCTGAAATACTCGCAAATGTGAAGTAATCTCCTAAACCTAAGTTATAAAACTCCAATGCGTCTTTTTCACGCATCGCATTATCTACCTTATTTACAGCCAATAAAACCGGTTTTGTTACTTTACGCAATAAGCGCGCAACAACATCATCCATTGGCGTAATTCCTTCTTCTACATCAACCACAAAAATAATAACATCAGCTTCGTCGATAGCAAGCTCTACTTGTTTGCGAATTTCACCTTCAAATACGTCATCAGATCCACGAACATATCCGCCGGTATCAATTACAGAAAACTCTTTTCCGTTCCACTCGCTTTTACCATAGTTTCTATCACGGGTAACCCCAGATACAGAATCTACAATAGCTTCTCTTCTTTGTATCAGCCTATTAAAAAGGGTCGATTTCCCTACATTAGGTCTTCCTACTATCGCAACAATGTTATTCATTTTTTTGAATTTTAGATTTTAGATTTCAGATTTTAGATTCTGCTTTTGACAAAATCATATTAAATTGTAAATCCAAAATGCTGTATTTTAATTTTTTGCAAAGGTAGTTAAAAAAAGTTGCTGAGAGGCTAAGTTTCTAAGTACCTAAGTTTTTTATTATTTTTCCTGTTATATAAGGAGTATTTTCAGGAGCTATTTCCTGCTATCCGTTTCAATCTTTTGTTCCGCTAAAGCTTCACAAAAGGATTTCCACTTCTATCAGGGCTAAGGCTTCAAGGCATCAAGAAATTTTACGTTTTTCGATTAAACAAATCAACGATTAACCGATTCAACAAAAATTACTGGTTATACCCGAAACGCTTCAACATATTTGCGTTGCTTCTCCAGTTTTTATTTACTTTAACCACAAGTTCAATGTGAATTTGTTTTCCGAAGAATTTCTCTAAATCAGCACGAGCATCGGTTCCTACTTTTTTAAGAGCCGCACCTTTATGTCCGATAATGATTCCTTTTTGCGTTTCGCGTTCTACCATAATGATGGAACGGATTCTGATAATTTTTTCATCTTCAAAAAACTCTTCCGTAACGATTTCAACCGCATACGGAATCTCTTTGCTATAATTCAACAAGATTTTTTCACGAATCGTTTCGTTTACGAAAAAACGTTCCGGTTTGTCTGTTAACTGATCTTTTGGATAGTACGCTGGAGATTCTGGTAACAATTCGATGATTCTTCCAAAAACTTCCGGTACATTAAAATTCTGTAAAGCCGAGATTGGAAAAATTTCAGCATTTGGCACTTTTGCTGTCCAAAAAGCCACTTGTTCCTCTAATTGTTCCTGATTTGAGTTGTCGATTTTATTCAGCAACAACAAAACCGGAATTTTAGCGTGAATGATTTTATTAAAGAAAGCTTCATCTTTTAAGTCCTGCTCCCCTATTTCGACCATGTAAACCAAAATATCAGCATCTTCAAAAGCCGACTTTACAAAATTCATCATCGACTCCTGCATTTCATAGGCCGGTTTGATGATTCCGGGAGTATCCGATAATATAAGTTGAAAATCTTCGCCATTTACGATTCCAAGAATACGGTGACGAGTTGTTTGTGCTTTTGATGTAATGATCGATAATCTTTCTCCAACAAAGGCGTTCATCAACGTTGATTTTCCAACGTTTGGATTCCCGATGATGTTTACAAAACCTGCTTTATGTGACATTTGTGAATTATTTATTTTGCAAAGGTAGTCATATCAACTCAATACAGAAAATAAAACATTTTTTAAAGTTTTCGTTGGAATTCTCAAAAAACGGCGTATCTTTGCACCCGAAACATCGCGGGATAGAGCAGTAGGCAGCTCGTCGGGCTCATAACCCGAAGGTCACAGGTTCGAGTCCTGTTCCCGCTACTAAGATAAAAGCTTCAGAGAAATCTGGAGCTTTTTTTGTTTATTATTATTTCAATTGTTTGTTGATTCACTTTGTGTCACACGAAAGGATTCGTGCGAGAGCGGTGACACAAAAAAACTCGCTGTCATGCGAGTTTTTGTTTTATCCTTTATCGATTTTCTTTGCGGGCACGGAAAGAATTTCCGCGCTATCTTTGCGCATATCCGAGCGATCGGGTTTAAAATCTAATTATTATTTGATAGGATATAAAAATGGAAAAACTTAAAAAGATCGATGATTTAATCGTAGAGCATATTAATCTTAAAAAATTAGGCTTTCAGCATTTAGATTATATGATGGAATGTAATACAGGTACTTTTTATAGAGAAACAAAAGATAAATATGACGTTTTAACTTATGGCTTTGGTTATGATTATCGATTATATGACCCTATTACAATGTCGAAAGAAGGTGGTATGAGATCATATATAAGTTTTAAATCGGTGGAAAAAATTCTAAATACTATTCTGCCAGATCCTCATGTGTCTGAAATTTTCAGTGATTCATGGAATTTTATTTTCTACTGCCAGCAAACACTAACCAATAAAATGATCCCAAATATTAACTCTCCTGATGACTTAACTCATGAAATTGTGTACCAGAATGGTCAGCTTCTGGATGGGAATATTTTGGAAGCTGTAAACAATATGAATGTTTATATCCAACAGTATCATATTCCTTTTTTCAATGATTTTCTTACAATACAGGATATAAACGATAAAATATTGGAAAAATATGGCTGGATGGATTGGAATGACTATTTTTTCAAAAACTGTATTTTTAAAGCTATTATAATAATGAAATTATGTAATAATAACAAGAAATATGATGAATTTACCAAAATGTATAAATCCAGAATTTATAATGCCATTCAGCAGGGAGAAAATGATAATTCCTATTTAGTTCCACACTATGAGAATTTTCTAAAAGTAATGGATTATCTTGAAAGTGGTAAATATAAGGAAATGATGATCTAAAAATTAGAAAAAGAATACCTTCTCAAAGAGAGTTAAAATTAACAAACAAATCAGGAAATAATTTTATAACAATCATTCACAAACTGGTTAGATATTTGATTGCTTCCGCTGTGCGAAGTCTCCCGACTTCGTACCCGTTCCAATATTCTATATTGATTGTTACTAGTTTTACAGACTTCTCTTTGTCGATTCTCTTTACGGGTGCGAAGTCAGGAGACATTCGCACAGCCTTTCATAAGAACTCTTTACGGGTGCGAAGTCAGGAGACATTCGCACAGCCTTTCATAAGAACTCTTCGAAGAGCAGGGGTTGGGGAATAAAGATGCGGGATTTTTCGGTCAAACACAGATTTTCCAAATACAAAACCAACTTTCCATTAAACCTAAAAACCCCAATCTCGCCAAACGGTTGTTAGTGGCTGTTTTTTTCTTCAAGTATTTTTTTCCTTAAATCTATTCCATTTTCCATGTATTCAATATTAGGATTTTCTATGATGAACTCTTTTTGAGCGACTTTAAAAATTGAATCAATAAAATTTTCGCCGTATTTTCTGTTTATTTCTTTATACATTTCTTCTTGATAACAATAAGGTTCAAATCCACCCATTCTTATGCAAGTTCCTAAATGTTCTTTTGTTTTAATTCCAAATTTTTTTAATATTTCGGTCATTTTTTTAAACTCTCTTGGATGAAAACCAAAATAAATTAACTTTCTGTTTTTGATATCTTTTTTTGCTTTTGCTTTTTGATTTATGCAAAATGTATCTATAACAGTAACTTTTAATTTTTTATTCTTTATCCACATATTTGTATAGACTTCTTGACTATAAACTATGAGGTTTCCATTTTTGTCATACTTTTCCAATTCTACTTTCTGTTTACAAGAATTTAGAGTTAGTGACAAAATAAATATTAAAAATACTTTATTCATGTTAAGATATGTTTTTCAGTTCTGCTCAGGTAAAATAGTCAGCTGTGCGAAGTCTCCCGACTTCGTACCCGTTCCAATATTCTATATTGATTGTTACTAGTTTTGTAGACTTCTCTTTGTCGATTCTCTTTACGGGTGCGAAGTCAGGAGACATTCGCACAGCCTTTCATAGAACTCTTCGAAGAGCAGGCGTTTTTTATTAAATATCTTAAATTTGCCCACTTTTAGATAGTTCGTTAATCATTGTCCTTAACTTTTGCCATTTTATATTTCCTACTTCATTTTTATATCTTTCGGTTGATTGCATAAAAGACAAAAGAAACCAAGCATCAATATGACCAAATTCTGGTGGATTACTTAAAACAACTTCAACTTGTTGTTTGTGCTTTTTGTTGTAAAAACCACATTCGCCACCATGAAAACAATAATTCCAACGTTCAGATAGCTTTCCTTTTCGTGGAATATTTTCATTATTTCTTGATATTAATTTTTCATATTCTTCCAAATTATTTATATCAAGCTCAAATTTTTTTCCAAGTGCAAACATCAATTCTTTTCCTTGAATTCGGTAATCAAAAATGGCTTGCTTTATGATGTTAGAATCAACTTTATTTGTCTTAAAAAAGTTTTTAAACCAATTTTTTATCATCTTAATATAAGCTGTTGGATTCTCCTTGTTGTTGTAAAATGACACATAATGTTCTGGTACTACAACGAATTTGGCACTAAATTAATCCCATTATTCGGATTTGCCAAATCTTCCAAATACAAATCAATTTTTCCATTTAGCCAAATGCCTAAATTGTTTGTAGCGTGTGTTGGTGCCAGTTTTTATTTCATCCGTTTTGCTTCTATCTTTTTTCCATTCTGTAATAAAAACAAATTTGAAATTTCTCCTTTTTCGTTCTTTTCAAACTGAATTTGTGCATCTACTACTTTGTAGAAAAATAACATTTCACTTTCTACAAATATCGGGAACACATTTTGTCCTGTCAATTGTGAAAATAGTTGGTCTTTATCTAATGAAATTTTGATTTCAAAATCTTTTTCAACTGCATAAGTCCCAACAAACTTTTGAAGTTCCTCAGTTGTAATACTAATTTCTTTTCTGGTTTTTTGCACAGGCAATGGTTTATTATATAAAATACTTCTAATTGCTTTAGAAGGAATTGTAACGTTGTTGTGATTTTGAAGTATTATTATTGTTTTATCATTTGTAATATGTCTTTCGATAAAAGCTACATAACCTGGCCAACCCCCACTATGATTTACAATTCTTCCAAAATCAGCATTGTCTTCAATTCCCCAACCAAAACCATAATTCCTTTTAGCTCCGTCTTTCAAAGTTGCTAATTCAAAAACTGCTTTCATTCCCTCTTTTGTGAGTAATTTATTGGTATATAATGCTCTATCCCAAATCAATAAATCGTTTACAGTTGAATTAACTGTTCCGTCTCCAACAATACCATCAAGCCAAATAACCATTTTAGTTTCTTTCAATTCGTCTGGTAAAACATATTTTTTCAAACTATCTGAGTAAACATAACCAAAAGCATAATTGTCAATTTTCTTTGGCGATAATCTACGAGTGTAAACAAAGGTGTTTTTCATTTTCAACGGTTGGAAAATAGCTGTTTTTAGATAGTCAGCGTATGTCAAACCCGATGCTTTCTCAATTATTGATGCCAATAGTGCATAGCCCGTGTTGCTATATTCCCATTTAGTATTTGGCTCAAATACTATTTTTGGTTTATGCTTACTAAATATATTAATTATGTCTTTGTTAGTGGCAATTTTAGATTTGTCAAATAAACTATCCATAAGCTGCATATAATCTGGTAGACCTCCAGTATGATTTAATAAGCTTCTTATAGTTATACCTTTATAAAATGAAAGTTCGGGTAAATATTTTTTGATGTTATCGTCCAAATTCAACTTCCCTTTTTCTTTAAGTATCATTATCCCCATAGCTGTGAACTGCTTTGAACAAGATGCCAATTCAAAAATCGAATTTTCGTTTAATTTATCTTTTGTTGTTTCGTTTGCAAGTCCAAAACTATGGCTATAAATAACTTTCCCTTTTTCTGCAATTAGAAAATTTCCATTGATTTTCTCTTTTGAATAAAGAGAATTAAGTAAACTGTCAATTTTTTGAATTCTGTCTTGTCCAAATGTAAGATGACCAATTAAAAGAAGTCCGATTGTAATTGTTAATTTCATTTATTTCTTGTTAATTAATGTAGGTGAGTTGTCTCGCAAAATTGCCACCAACTTATTATATGTGTAACAAAACCATACAAAGTCCCCAAATTTGGTAGATATGTGTGATAAATTTCACACATTATTTATTCTCAAATATATATTTTTTTATCTTTGAAATTCAAAATTTTTAAGCCAAATGGCTTTATCTTTGAGCCTGTAGAAAAATTGATCATCATTATGGAACAGAAAATACATCAGGGAAGAAACGTAAAACGTTTTAGAGAAATGCTTGGCATCAAACAAGAAGCATTGGCTTTTGATCTGGGAAATGACTGGAATCAAAAGAAAATTTCTATGCTGGAGCAAAAAGATATAATTGAAGATGATATCCTTAATCAAATCTCAAATTCTTTGAAAATTCCTGTTGAAGCTTTTCAAAACTTTGATGAAGAGCAAGCGGTAAACGTTATTGCAAATACATTTACTAACAATGACAGTGCAATTGGGTTTGTAATTAATAATTACAATCCAATTGAGAAGGTTATCCAATTGCACGAAGAAAAGATTGCTTTATTTGAGCGTATGTTAAAAGAAAAAGATGAAATGATGGCAAGGCTTGAAAAATTAATCAATAAATAATTTCGGAATAAATCATTTATAAAAAATATCAAAATAAAGCTTCAGAGAAATCTGGAGCTTTTTTGTTATCTCTCATTCACGAGCGGAGGCTCGTGCCAGTAGGGTAATAATTTGAGATTTTATTATAAAAAAGAGAGGAAGCAAGTTCCTCTCTTTTTAAAAAATATAAATTTATTGTTGAAGATAGCATATCATTATTATACAATCAACAAAGTAAGAGCATTAGTTTAAGTTTTTTGTTTGAAAATTTTACTGCCTTTGTATGGGGTAGCTTAACCTCTTAAATTTTCCATGTCTTACAATAAATATTTTTTTGCAAATTCATTATTAATCTGCGAAACAACATCCTCCACCAACTAGAGGATACTCTGGAGGACATGGTCCAGTTTTTAAAATGGCCAGTCCACTTGCAATCCCTTTAACGCAAATTTCTGTTATTCCACCATTTACCGCTTTTAGCTCATTTTTAGTTAATTCTTGAGCTCCGTTTAATTTTAAAATTTTTTTTAACATAATATAAGGTTTTAAAAATTCAGTTAATACCCCAATCATTTAAAGACACTTGGGATTTTTGTCTATGCTCGCGCAAGAATTTTTCTATATTTTATAAATTGAAGCGTTCGTGAGTGGGATACTACCAAATTGTTATCCTATCTTTCTTAGGCAAAAACATTTTATCTCCAGCTTGTACATTAAATGCGTCGTAAAAAGGTGTAGTATTCATTAAAGGACCATTTACACGCCAATTTGGTGGAGAATGCGGATTATTGTTAATCCATAAACGCAGGAACTCATCTTTCATTTTTACGCGCCATATTTTGGCTATAGAAATAAAGAAACGTTGGTCTGGAGTAAAACCATCAATTTTTGTGTTCCCTTTTCCTTGTTCGGTCATTTTAAAAGCATCATAGGCAACTGCTATTCCTGCAATATCTGCTGTATTTTCGCCAACTGTCATTGCGCCATTAATGTGTAGATCGCCTAAAACGGTATATGTACTGTACAAATCGATAACTTGTTGTATTCTTGACTTAAACTGTGCATAATCCTCTTTTGTCCACCAGTTTTTTAAGTTGCCATCCTTGTCATATTGAGCACCCTGATCATCAAAAGTATGTGTTATTTCGTGACCTATAACCATTCCGATACCTCCATAGTTAAGGGCATCATCTGCATTATTATCAAAATATGGGGCTTGTAAAATACCTGCTGGAAAAACAATTTCATTTGCAGTAGGATTATTATATGCCGTAACTGTTGGAACTGTAGTATACCATTCTGATTTATCGACTGGTTTTCCCAATTTTGCCAATTGAAATTGATATGCAGTTGTAGCGGCCGAAACCATATTCTCAAAATAGGTATTCCTGGCTATATGTACCTTGCTATAGTCTCTCCATTTATCCGGATATCCTATTTTCTTGGTCATGGCTGCCAATTTTTCTTTAGCTTTTTGTTTCGTGCCCTGACTCATCCATTTCAATTTATCAATTCTTATGGCATAAGCTTTTTGCAAATTATTCACTAGAGTTAACATACGTTTTTTAGCATCTTCTGAAAAATATTTCTTTACATACAATTCACCCAACGCTTCGCCTAAGTAAGTATCAAGGACACTAGCCATTTTTTCACCACGTGATTTTTGAACAGCCTGACCAGAAAGCACTTTGGTATATTCAAATGAGGCATCTACAAAAGGTTTACTTAAATCATCTGCATATCTTTCTAAGGAATTTGCTTTCAGGTAAATCTTCCAATTATCAATAGGGATGGTTTTTAAAAGTTTATTTAAGGCATCGTAATAGGCAGGTTGACCTACATTAATAGAATCGGTTTGAGCACCTAAATTATTTAAAAAAGTGTTCCAGTCTATGTTGGCATGTCTTTTTACAAGATCTGTCACAGCCATTTTATTATAATTTGCCTGCACATCCCGAAGTTCAACTTTTGTTTTATGCGAAACGGCTAGTTGTTTGTCAATATCGTAAACCAAATCAGCATTCTTTTCAGACTCTTTGGCATTGCTGCCGGTTTGCTGAAATAATGTAGCAAGATATTTTTTGTACGCTTCCTGTATGGCAACAGTTGATGAATCTGATTTGAAATAATAGTCCCTGTCAGGCAAACCAATTCCCGTTTGATAGCTTTGGGCAATGTTCATACTGCTGTTTTTTTCATCTGGTCCCACTCCAAAACCTATTATAGAAGAATTGCCCACTTTTTCTTCAGTAACTACAAATTTCATTAAAGAAGGCAAATCGCTAATTGCTTCAATTTTGGCAAGCAGGGGTTTGATAGGTGCATAACCGCGTTTGTCAATCGTTACAGTATCCATACCTGATGCATAAAAGTCTCCTACCTTTTGTGCTATACTTCCTGCCGGATTTTTACTTTGCGAAATACTGTCCAATATTCCTTGCAGGCGAATTCGTTGTGGAAAATTCATAAACATATAGGCACCAACTCCGGCTTGGGATGCAGGTATTGATACAGAATCGTACCATTTGCCATTTACATATTTAAAAAAATCATTACCAGGCCGCAATGTGGAATCTATTCCAGTGATCGCAATATTTTTTACCTTCATGTTTTGAGCACGCTGTAAAAGCTAAGAATGCTACGAAGAGCATTAATGATTTTTTCATAATCTGGACTTATTTCTATTAAAATGAACTGAAAAACGGCAGAACAATATACGAATTCAGTTTTTAATTCTAAAGTTTTTATTAGAAATACTACTTATAAAAGTCAGAATTATAAGCGGTAATCCAGCATAACGTTCCGGGACTACGAAGAAAGGTATAAAAACAAATAAGTCATAAAAGTGGTTTTAGTCGAAATCTCTTCTACTTTTGCCAAATGTTAGAAATTCTTTACCAGGACGAATATATTATAGCCATTAATAAACCAAGTGGGTTGTTGGTTCACAAATCATTTTATGCACGCGATGCAAAAGTTTATGCTATTCAGGAATTGAGAAATCAAATAGGTCAACACGTTTATCCTATTCATCGGTTGGATCGCAAAACATCTGGCGTATTGTTATTTGCGTTGGATAAAGAAGTTTTAAAAATTATGAATGATCGTTTTGCCACACGCGAAGTCGAAAAAAATATTTAGCCATTTTACGTGGCTGGTCACCCGAAGAACTAACGATTGATTATGATTTAACCAATGATAATAACATCACACAAAATGCAATAACATACTTTCATCGTTTGCAAAATGCCGAAGTTGAGTTAGAATTTAATAATAAACCAACATCACGATATTGTTTGGTAGAAGCAATTCCTGAAACCGGACGTATGCATCAATTACGAAAACATTTCAAACATATTTTTCATCCCATTTTAGGAAGTCGTCCACATGGTTGTAACAAACAAAATAAATTATGGCTGGAGAATTATGACCTCAAAGGAATGATGCTTCATGCCCATCAATTAATTTTTAATCATCCAATAAAAAACGAACAACTAATCCTGAATGCAAAGATTAACGAAGAGTTTAGCAGAATAGGTACTATTCTTAATCTGGATTTGAATAAGTATAAATAGAATAATAATTACAAATTATTATTCTATTTTGAAATTTAAGATTTGGACCGCTAATTTCATTACTAACCCCTGAAACATTACCTCAAATTTAAAAGCACTAATTTATTCTGAATCGTTACTAACTCTTGCATCGATTTTTTTAAATCAGTAGGCATATTCTCAATTTCCTTTTGCTTGGTATAAAACTCATTTTCATCTTGGTAATGTACAATACTTACTAAAAGATTTTTATCTTGAAAAACAGGTAGCCTTGGAAAATCATTTTCAGTCAATTCGCTCACCCAAAGTATTATATCTTCTATTTTTAAATTTTTAAGAAATGGAATATATGTAGTATCAAATAGGTTAATAACCTTTTCAAGTGTGCCATTACAAATATAAAAATCTACAACTGTAAATATTTTATCTGTTAACAATATACTATTAACTTCTTTTTTTAATGGTCTTAATAAATAAACATTATCAGAGTTAATCATCATCTCATTTGCACCTTTGCCATATTCTTTCCAAGTTGCACTATTACAATAAAAATCATTCAAAAATTTCAACCTGGTTTTCATATCCGCAAAACCACGGAACCAGACAAATCTATCATTTACGCTATTAATTTTGAATTCTCCTAAAGTGTATCCACCGAGTTCATTCATTGGAGCAACAAATTTCGTGTGAAAATAATCGCTGAACTTATTGGTTAAATCTGGCTTTAATAAATAATTCCGTATTTCCAATACATGTATGTTTTCTGAATTTTGTCGGGCTAAATTATTCATATTCATTTCTTTAAGACTTTAGCAAATAAAGTAATTTAATATCTTTGTTGCAAGTACATACATTTTAGTGCTTAAGACACAAAAAACATACTAATATTGATTATCAGTAATTTAAAAAAAATATTAATGAAAAAAAATTTAAAAAAAGCATATTGTCCGGTTGATTATGCTTTTCAAAGAATAGGCGGAAAATACAAAGCAAGAATTTTATGGTATCTAAAAGATGGTTTGATGAGATACGGAGAATTAAAAAGAATTGTTGAAGGCATAACCCCAAAAATGCTTACTCAAACTCTCAAAGAGTTAGAAAATGATGAACTAATTTCAAGAAAGGTTTATGCTGAAGTTCCGCCTCGTGTTGAATATACTCTTATTGAAAATGGAATAGAATTAATTCCTTTTATCAATCAAATGAGAATCTGGGGTGAAAAGCAAATGGCCTTGAATAAATAATGAATTGATTCCCTGTTCCAAAGTGTTCATTATTAATGCTGCGAAATCACGAAAACCTTCAGGACTGTTCCGTGACTAAGTAAAAGCTTCGGTTATCTGGAGCTTTTGTTGTTTTAAACGAAAAACGTAAAAAGTCGGGAAACTTTTATCAGCTTTATTACGACCTCGGTTTAGGCAAATTTCTGTCGTACATAATAATAGTTCCTGCCACAGCCACATTCAGGCTTTTTACCGATTTAAATTTTACTAAATGGTGGCATTTGTCCATAACTTTTTTGGATAGGCCATGATCTTCTGCTCCCAATAAATAAACACAACGTCTTGGATGCTCAAAAGTTTCTAAATCAGAAGCTTTTTCATCTAATTCTACACCAACCAATCGTGCCCCTTTTGGTAAGTTTTCAAAAAAAGCTTCAAAAGTATCATAATGAAAATAAGGAATTGCTTTTACCGCATCATGAGTATCAGAGGCTTGCTTGGCATATCGATTACCAATGGTGAAAATAAAAGTTGCACCTAAATTTTGAGCAGAGCGCCATAAAACACCTAAATTTTCAGGCGTTTTACCATTTTGTATCCCTATCCCAAAATATTCATTTATAAAATTATCATTCATAAGGGCAAAAATACAAACTGCAAATATAAAAATCAATTTTTATTGGGTTGAAAGAAAGAGCTTCTTCGGGCACGAGCTGTTTTAGTTAATCATTTCTTAATCCGTTAAGAAAAATCATCCGTATTACTATAAATTCGTCTTACCAATTTCGTTTGAAATAAGTTATGTTTAAAAAAATGACTAATTACCACGATATCCAAAAACAGATCTTAAAAACAACTTTTATATTAAAAAATTGATATATACAACACTTTTAAATATTGCGGTTTTTCAGGGAATAGTCTTAGGCTTAATTATTTTAAAGTCTTCTTTATTCAATAGTAATTCAAATAAATATCTGGCATACTTACTATTTACATTTTCAATTATTTTACTGAATCATGTTTTTGAGATCGAAGATGCATTTACTCCCTATCCTTTTCTACGCTTTATTGACCACATCGAATGGGTATTTCTAATTCCTGCTTTCCTATTCCTGTTTATTATAAACCGGATTGATGATACTGTAAAAAGTAAACAAAAAAATTATTTATGTCTTATTCCATTTGCCTATTCCGCCGTCCTTAATATTACACAAGATCTTGATCATGTTGCAGGAATTTACACTATTCCTGAGGCAGGTATTGATGTAATCAATATACTTGGTCTGATCCATCTTGCTTTAGCCGTTACATTCATGCCATTCCTACCGATTTATTCTTATTTTATGATAAGACATTTAAAAGATTCACAGGAAAAAAATGGATAATTACTTTATTAACAATTATTTCTTCATTGGTATTCGCTTTTCTTATTACCGCTCTGGCCGGCTTATTTCTTCAATATGACATTTCTTCTACTATGAGCGCCCTGGCTTTATCTGCAACATTTATAATTCACTGGACAGCTTATATAGGCATTTATAAATACAAACTGGCTAAGAACAAAGATGCAGTTTACAATTTTCTAAATCATGATTTCGCTATTTCGTATAGTGATCTGGAAATTGTAGAAAATAGTACACCAGAAGAATATAGGGAATCTATCACGGCAGATAATCTTTATTTTCAAAAACTGGAATTTCTCTGCAAAGAGCAGCACATTTATACAGACAGTACATTAAACAGAGAAAAAGTTGCTGAAAAACTAGGTATAAGCGCCGGATACGTTTCACAAATTATAAACACAATAACAGGGGACAATTTTGCCAATTACATCAATCAATATCGGGTTGAAGCTGTTAAGGAAATGATGTCAAATTCTGAATATGAAAAATATAATTTGTTGACGATGGGATTAGAATCTGGTTTTACTTCAAAAACGACTTTTTACAAAGCTTTTAAAAAAGTTACTGGCCAGACACCAAATGAATATAAAAATACCAGCAAATAAGTACCATTTTATACACTTTTAAGCTTTTGAAACCTCGCCTAATTTTTCTTAAGTGAATTTTGCATCAAATAATTCAAAAACACTTTTTATGAAAAAAATTTTATTACTAGCTGTCGTTACAGTTTTAGGATTTACAAATGTTAATGCCCAGGAAATTAAATTTGGTGTTAAGGGAGGTTTAAACTTTGCAACTATTAGCGGAGATAATACCAAAGGTATTGATGTTGTAACATCATTTAATTTTGGTGTTGTATCTGAAATTCCCATTTCAGATAAATTTTCTTTTCAACCTGAATTAATGTATTCTGGTCAGGGATACGGCTTCAATGATAATACAGTTGCCTTAAGTTATCTGAACGTTCCTTTAATGGGAAAATATTATGTTACAAAAGGATTAAGTGTTGAAGCCGGACCGCAAATAGGCTTTTTACTTGCTGCTAAAAATGAGAAGACAGATGTAAAAGATTCATTTAATACTGTTGATTTTGGTGTTAATTTTGGTTTGGGCTACAAACTTGAAAACGGACTTAATTTTGGCGTAAGATACAATCTGGGATTAACTGATATTAATAATGTAGATAATTCTTCTTTTAAAAATAAAAATGGGGTATTTCAAGTATCTGTTGGTTATTTCTTTTTCTAAAACTTAGTAATATCATCGTTTTGACAATAAGAATACTTGGAAAAATATTTAAATAATTAAATTAAAAATCCTTATTCAAAAAATGAATAAGGATTTTTTTACAATCATAACTAGTTATTAATCTTGTGAAATGCCAAAAAAACAATTGGTTGACTGTTTTCTAAACAACATTTATATTTCCTTTATGGTTTTGTTCCTTATTTTCATAAATGGTTTTTCTATTGTCAAGTGAAGAATATATGCTCCTAAAACACAAGTTATCAAACAAATTAGAAGCATTATATTATTCTCTATTTCAAAATCTTTTAATAGTTTGTGGGTTGTCGTAATTATTCCTTTATGTGTCAAATAAATTGAAAAAGAAAGATTAGCTATAAGCGTTGTAATTTTTGAATTCATTTTATATAAAAAGCTTGTAGGACTAACCGAACCTACAACCATAAAACCAAAACCAATTGCAATTAATGGAAATCCAAAAACAGATACTTTGAAAGTCTGTAAGTCTTCACATAAAAAATAAGCACCTGTCAAAATACATAAACTTAATACAAGAAACTGATTACCATATTTTGAAAGTCTGGTCCATAAATTTGGCAAAAATTGATAAATTCCTGCAATTGAAACACCAACCAAAAGTCCGTCTAAGCGATTGTAAGTCGGATAGTAAATAAATTTATACCAGTACATCCAACTATTTTCTTCACCAATTTTCGGCAAATACAAGTAATTAAAACTATAAAATCTAATCGCAAAACCAAATAAAAACAAGCCTATTAATAGCCAATATGATTTAGAGAACAGTTTTGAAGTCTGTAGAAATATTAAAATAATGGGTAAAAAAAGATAAAAATGTTCTTCTACACAGAGCGACCAGCAATGCGAAAATGTTCCGTAGTCTTTTAAATTAAGATCAAAATTTTGAGTAAAAGTAAGAAACCTCCAAATTGAAGGCAGTGCTTCTTTTTCTCTAAAATAAGGGAAGCAAAAATAAATACCAACAGTTGCTAAATAGGCCGGAACAATTCTAAAAAATCGTTTGATGAAAAAAACTTTAAATGAAATTAATTGCCCATTTTTAATTTGTAGAAATAATTGAGAAGAAATTAAAAATCCACTTAACACAAAAAACAAATCAACTCCTGTCCAGCCAAATGAAGCTAAATCAGGAAGCCATTCGGGCTCTCCGTCACTTATAATATAATAATGAAAAAAGAAAACTAAAATAATAGCACAAGCTCGTAAATGATCAAGTCCATATAGTTTTTCATGAACTTTAATCTCTAATTTATCTATCACTATATCTTTCTAATTTTAAGTTTATTTTTTCGCTGAATTGTGAACAAACATAACACTTAACTTTTCAATATACACGAAAAAGAAAAGTGAAATTTAAACTTTTTTCATGGTTAGTATCTTACAAATAATTCGGATTTCTTTATCCTGCTTTTTTTATATTTGTTTATAATATATTTAACTATGGAAAATCATATTTCTTCAGATATCATTGAAAACTGGCTTAAAGCCTGGAGCGTATCTAGAGAATTACCATTACCTGTTAAATTTAAATCCGGCTTAAAGGTTGATGTGGGTTTTGAAAAACAGAAAACACGCTATGTTTTTACTGAACTTAATGACGATTTTATTCAGCTTTCAAAAGATATAGATGAATCTTGGATCTTTTTAAAAGTTTGTGCTCCCCCAAGCGAAGTAAAACGTCATGTCTATAAGAAATGGATAGTTCAACCTCAAGGCTATATGATGTCTTGTTTTCATCCGATGACTATTCCTGATATATATTTACATAACGATTACAAATTAGAAATAACTAATCATAATTTAACTTATACTATTAGAATAGTTACTCAAAAAGGTGAAGTAGCATCTATAGGTCGCCTTATCCTTGTTGATGAATTGGCGGTATATGATAGAATTTCGACTGATGATAATCATAAAAGAAAAGGGCTTGCAACTTTTTTAATGAAAGAACTTGAAAAAATTGCATTATCAAAAGGCATTTCCAAAAACTTTTTAATTGCCACAGAAGAAGGAAAACCTTTGTATGAATCACTAGGCTGGAAACTTTATTGCCTTTATACTTCTATCGTTATTCCTCTTTAATTTTTAATATTTTCTTATGGTAACAGTAAAAAATCAAAAGAATATTCCTTCAAACTAAACAACTTTAAAAATAATTTTCAATTTTATCAAAAATTATCATTTTAATAAAAGAAGAAAAAAACACTTTTCTATGTAATCCAAAAAATTATTAATCAAATAAATACATCTCAAATAGCTAATTTTATTTACGATTGATTATTTACAAATGTGATATTTTGGGAATAACTAAAAACAATTTTCTAAAAAATATTTTTGTCAATTCTAAAATTAATTGCATTTTTGCACCCGCATAGAAAAACAGGCCCGTTCGTCTATCGGTTAGGACGCATGGTTTTCATCCATGTAAGAGCGGTTCGATTCCGCTACGGGCTACAAAGAGAAAGCTTCAGAGAAATCTGGAGCTTTTTTCGTTTTAATCAGTTTCACTATTAAATCAATTTGACGAATATTCTTTCTCAACATCCTGGAAATAATAAAAATCGTACACAATTGTCCTCAAAACACTATCCTGCTAATTAAATTCCATATTTTGCAATAACTGCATTTATCTTAGTAAATGTTTTTATAAATTTGTGATCTTATATTAAAACCCGTTATTTTTAATTTAAAATTATGACTTTCGCATAATTACTTTAAAAACTTTATTCAAATAAATATATTTTAACCATAATTAAATCAAATGCTTAAAAAAACAGACCCCAGGTTCTTATTCTTATTCTTTTAAATTTACTTTTTTCCATTAATGCATTTTCGCAAAAAAGTCTTTATGCAGGAATTGAAATCGGTCGCAGAGCTATAAAAGTTTCAGTTCTGGATGTAAACAATATCAAAAAAGCGGATTATAAGATCCTCTATTTCTGGACTGAGAGAATTAATTTTGCCGAACATATTGATAAAACCGGTGAACTTACTCAGGACGATATTGACAGAACAAGTACAATAGTTGTTGATCAATTAAAAAAAATAAGAGCAGAATATAAAATGCCTGAAGAAAACATCTTTCTTGTGGCTGCTCCTCTTTTTACATCTGCCCGCAATATTGACGTTTTAAGAAATAAAATAACTTCTCAAATTAACAAAGATGTTGAGATCCTTAATGTTAACGAAGAAGCTAAAACGCTAGTTAAAGGTGCTATCCCGCCGGTTGATTATGCTAACGCTTTTCTGCTTGACATTGGAGCGCAAACTACCAAAGGAGGATATATCGATGAGCTTAAAGATGACAAATTAGAGTTTATTCCTTTAGAGCTTAATTTCGGCACAATGACACTTACCGATGCAGTACAAAAAACGGTTGTAAACCAAAACCAGGTTAATGATATGTCGGTATACCAGGAAAAATCTTTTGATTTTAACTCGGTATTACTTAAAAAGGTAAAAGAAATGTTTGACAAAAATCCTCTTTTATCAAAAAAGGATAAAATGTATTTATCAGGCGGGGCAGTTTGGGCGTTTGCAACTCTATATTATAATGAAAACGTTAAAGAGCATTACGTTGCCTTAAGTAAGGAAGATGTTATTAATTACGATGCAATCTTAAAGAATAACTTCACCAAGTTTACTACACTTGCTAAAACTAACAAAGAAGCTGCCAGAGTTTTAACCACCTATGACCAGAAATACTTAATTTCTGCAAATAACATTTTATTATCTTGCCTGGAAAGCATTCCGGATTTAGAAAAAAGAAAATATTCTTTGTAAAAGAAGGACAAACAATTTGGCTAATCTCATACATTGCAGATCGCTCTAAAAAAGTAAATACTAATTTTTAAATCATAGTTTTGCAATTAAAAAAGCCTTAGAAATTTAAAATTCTAAGGCTTTTTTGTTATCTAAAAATCATATTTTAATTGCAGCAAATAGAGTTACGTTAAAGTAAATGGAATGTTTAAAAACTATTTTACAAACTGCAACAAACTCACAAACACCTACTTAGTATTAATATTGTGCAGAAAAGGTCTCTCATAGGTTATTTGCGTTGTACAAAGCCCGAATAAATTTCACCTGAAAAAATCGAACTTCCGGCTATTCCAAATTCTCCATTTTTTGTTCCCGCTTAAATCTAAAACTTGAATGTTTTAGATTTTTTTCACTAAAATTTTATCGATTTCAATAAATTATGACGTTTGCTTTTTTGAAAAAGATAAAATAATTTTTTTTACAAGGAGTAAGTATCTGTAAATCAATATATTAATAAACCATTTAACCCTAAAAAAAGGGTCCTTTTCCCCTTTTTTGATACACTTCCATTGTTCTACTTTAGACAAACCTACCAGCCTTATTTCTATTTCAGTTTTAAAGCAAAGTCAAAAGCCCCTATTTTTATTTTTCTACCTACATATTGATAATGAGATTTTTAGCAAATTATCATAGCTATATAAGTACTGATTTTTAAAATTAAAACTTTATCACAAAATGGTTTTTGAAGTTATTCAAATAATTGCAGAACAAGTAAACAACTATCTCGACGAAATTGGGTTAGAAAAAACAGTTGTGGCTGAAAATATTGCTTTTTTAGAATCTCAAAACGAAACCGTATCCGGAAATTTAGAAGACAAAGTAGCCCTTACCTTAATTAATTTGGATGAGGAAGCTACTCTAAAAAACTTTCCCAATCATTCTGTTGAAAATGCTAAAACAATTTACAAAAATAGCGTCATCAATTTAAACCTGTATTTACTTTTTAGCGCCAATAGAAATATATACATCAACTCGCTTAACGATATTTCAAAAATCATTGCATTTTTTCAAGGGAAAAGACTCTTTACACAAGCCAACACTATTTATAACAGAAATAATATTGCAATGGCAAATATTGATGATTTCAGATTTTCAGTTGAACTCTACACGCCCACTTTTGAGGAACTGAACTATATCTGGGGAACATTAGGAGGCAAGCAGCTTCCCTCTGCTTTATACAAAGTAAGCATGATACAAATTGAACGCAATATTGCACAAGCCGAAGGACAGCTTATCAGCAAATTTAAAGGTTTAACAAAAACAAAAGAGCAATCATGAGTTTTGATTTTTCATATGAACTATTATTTGAAGTAACGCTTTTTCACAATTATTTTCTGAATAGCGGTGAAGACACTTATACAGGAATGTCTTTAGCGGATAAGGAAAAAATGCTGCAAAAATTCGACAGCGGCTCCTTTGCAACTATAGTTCCAACTGTAGAAACCAAAACGAGATTAAAAAATTATAAAATGGCATTTAAGCCAACCAAAACGGGTTTTCGGGTATACACTAAAGTCAAGGAAGCTGATGAAACTGATCCGTTTATAAGTATTCCTGCAGATTTGAAACTGGACTTTAAAATCTCCATCAACGATTATCAGTTTGAGAATTATACCGATTTGGATTTTTTCCTAAACCAAATGTTTTTATTCAGTAACGTGAAACCTACAACGGAACCCGTAACATTTAAATACATTCCCAAAAACAATGAAAACATCCTGATTTCAAATGCTTTTTTAGTATCCGCAGAAACAACGGCGCATTTTTTATCCGAACTCCATTCACCAGAAAGACAAGATGTTTTCGGAATCATCTCTTTGACAATGAAAGGCGATACTAATCCGGGAAATATTGTGACTAATTCGGGTAAAATACTAAGCCCTCATTTTAAAATTCATTTTGATAATAGAAAAACGTTCTGGAAATACATCAACAAAAAAACAAAAACCGAGATCAAAACCGATACTGTAAAACCCCTAACCTATTCGGGTTTTGTTGAAATTGACCCTCTCAACGATTTTACGCCCAAAGAGCCGGTAAATAGCCAGTATCCAAATCCTTCTGTAAAATCAATAACAAAAAGCAATGGCGATTATTATTCGGAAATATTTATTTAATAATTAAAACAATCAATTATGGCAACAACTTACAAAACACCTGGTGTATATATTGAGGAAATCGTAAAGTTCCCTCCCTCTGTAGCTCAGGTTGAAACAGCGATTCCCGCTTTTATTGGCTATACTGAAAAAGCTACGAACAAGATTAATGGAGATTTAAAATTACAGCCAACCAGAATCACATCTCTTTTAGAATATGAACGTTTTTTTGGCTTTGCAAAACCAGAAACAACAATTAGTGTTACAATTAATGATGTTTCCGGTAATAGTGGCGACACGAGATCTATTATTGTAGATCAGCCAACTTCAAAACAGCCTTTTTTAATGTACTATTCAATGCAGTTATTTTTTGCAAATGGCGGCGGTCCTTGTTACATTATTTCAGTTGGTCGTTATGGAGATGATTTAGATGAAACAGACTCACCGGTTACAGTAATCACCAATAGCGATGCACTCAATGATGGATTGGCAGAATTAGAAAAAGTAGACGAACCAACACTAATTTTATTTCCTGACGCAACAAGAGTAGACGGAATACTTCCAGATAGTTTTTACGGATTATACAACAATGCGCTTGCACAGTGCCATAATCTTCAGGACAGATTTACCTTAATTGACACTCTAAGTTACGACGAATCAAGTCCAACAGATCCTAACATAGATGCTTTAAGAAATATAATTAGTTCAGAAAAAGATACTATTAAGTACGGTGCAGTTTATTATCCTCACCTAGAAACCATACTGGACTATGCTTTTGATGCCAGTAAAATTACAGTAAAACATTACTCCTATACAGCAAAAGCATATGATCAAATTGCTGCAGGATTGGAGCTTATAGAAGGCCCTACAGGAATTGACGCAACCGTAGCCAAATTGGTTGACGATTCTGTTGCAGGAGATATTGCCGGTGAGGTCAGTGACATGTTTTTACAAATGTATAGTAACAATGCAACGGGTTTTAATTTAGGAGTGACTTTTGTTACCGACGCAGCCAAAAAAACAGCTTTTTTAAAAAACCTGGATAAAGTACTTGCTACTTTAGAAAGTTTAACACTTTTGAGAAACTCGCTAAACGACGAAGCAAATGCTGCAATCAGTACAATATCTGATGAAGATATGGTTATTGCAGGTAATATTTCAAGTGCCTTGACAGCCTTTAATTTGAATTTTACTGCCACAAATAAAATTGATTCTGTATATAAAAATTTAAAAACATTAAAGAAAAAAATACAGGACGAGAACACAGCAGCTAAAATGCTTAAAATTATATCAACCGATGATGTAAGTTTTGATAAAGAATTAAAAAAACTGCTAATCTATGATCAATTGAACCTTCAAACGGGAATTACAGGACTTACAAATAATTTTTCCGGTGTTAAAGGAACGCTGCTTACACTTTTAAACCACATTAAATCTGTTAACGGAAAAGATGTAAATAATGGAGCATTAAACGGAAGAAAATTAAGCACTTTAGAAGATATTGACAACGCAACGTTCAATAAAATACTTACCGAAATTTACAATCTGCCCATAACACTTCCTCCAAGTTCTGCTGTTGCAGGGGTTTATGCCAGAGTTGATCGTGACAGAGGCGTATGGAAAGCTCCTGCGAATGTAAGCCTGAACTATGTTATAAAACCAACCGTTAAAATAACAAATACAATTCAGGATAATTTAAATGTTGATACTGTGGCCGGTAAATCCATCAACGCCATCAGAAGTTTTACGGGCAAAGGAACCTTGATTTGGGGATCAAGAACCCTGGCAGGTAATGACAACGAATGGCGTTATGTACCGGTACGACGCTTCTTTAACATGGCAGAAGAATCTATCAAAAAAGCAACCGAACAATTTGTATTTGAGCCTAATGATGCCAATACCTGGATAAGAGTCAGAGCGATGATTGAGAATTTCTTAATTCTTCAATGGAGAGCCGGAGCTTTGGCCGGAGCAAAACCTGAACAGGCTTTTTATGTTAGAATCGGAATAGGACAAACCATGTCGGCCTTGGATATTTTGGAAGGCAGAATGATTGTTGAAATCGGAATGGCAGTAGTTCGTCCGGCAGAGTTCATCATCCTTCGTTTCTCTCACAAAATGCAGGAATCTTAATTAAATATCAACATTAAAAAAATATAGATCATGAGTTATCCATTACCAAAGTTTCATTTCTCAGTTGACTGGGGAGGAACAAAAATAGGCTTTACAGAAGTCTCCGGATTAGATGTAGAAACTGAAGTTATCGAATACCGTCAGGGCGCAAGTCCGGAGTACAGTAAAATCAAGATGCCGGGCATGCAAAAATTCTCTAATATCACCTTGAAAAGAGGAACTTTTAAAAGTGATAATGAATATTACAACTGGTGGAATACGGTAAAATTAAACACTATCGAAAGAAGGGACATTACCATCAAATTACTGAACGAAGAACACGAACCGGTAATTACCTGGAAAGTAAAAAATGCATGGCCAACCAAAGTTCAGTCGACTGATTTAAAAGCCGATGGAAACGAAGTGGCGATAGAATCAATGGAATTGGTTCATGAAGGTTTATCGATTCAAAATGATTAATCATGGCTAACTATTATCCACCTGTTGGTTTTCACTTTTTAGTTGAATTTGAAGGTCTTGGCTCACAGGCAAAAGACCATCAGTTTCAATCGGTTTCCGGTTTATCTGTTGATATTGAAACTGAAGAGATAGCCGAAGGTGGTGAAAACAGATTCAAGCATAAACTTCCGGTAAAGACAAAATATCCAAACCTGAGTTTAAAAAGAGGAATGCTCATAGATTCTGCAGTAATCGACTGGTGCCGGGATGCTATCGAAAACTTCTCATTTAAACCTGTTAACCTGACAATCAAATTGCTCAATGAACAGCATCAGCCTTTGATTTCATGGAATGTGGTTCATGCTTATCCTGTAAAATGGGCTGTTGAGGATTTTAATGCTCAGGAAAGTAAACTCGTTGTAGAAAGCTTTGAACTCACTTACAATTATTTCACTTTACTTAAAAGTTAGTCATGCCGATAGAAATAAAAGAGCTTCACATCAAGATAAATGTGAGTGAAGGATCAAAACCGAGTTCTCCTCCCAGCGCTCCAAAAAACAAAGGCGAAGATCCGGTAGCGGAATGTGTAGAACAGGTAATGAAAATTATTGAACGTAAAAAAGAAAGATAGCCATGGCTGGAGAATTAGAAAAACTTAAAGTTGTTGCTTATAGTGATCCGGAATTTAACACAAAAGTTGCCGATGGTGAATTTTCTACTTTAATGAATCCGGAAAAGTACACCTATCATTATAAGATTGAAACCGATGAAAATCAGGCTGCAGGCACAAGTACGGTTTCTCCAAAGTTCAATAAAAAATTACCCGAAAATCTGGAACTCGATTTTGTTTTTGACCGAACCGGAGTAATTAACGGCTTCGAAAGTGTTCCAAATGGAATTATGGATGACATTGATAAATTCAAAAAAGTCATCCTTGATTACAATGGCGACGAACACAAGCCCAATTACCTGATTATTTCGTGGGGAACATTGCTTTTTAAAGGCGCTTTGACCGAAATGAATATTGAATTTAAACTCTTTAAACCAAATGGAACGCCAATAAGAGCGATTGCAAAAGCAAAATTTCAGGGTTTTGTCGAAGATCAGTTAAGGGCTGCAAAGGAAAACAATAAATCGCCGGATTTGACACATTTCAGAACTGTAAAAGATGGTGATACATTGCCTCTTATGTCCTTTACTATCTACGGTGATTCTAAGTATTATCTGGAAGTTGCCAGAGTAAATAACATTGTCAATTTCAGAAAATTAAAAACAGGGCAAAAACTATTTTTCCCACCCTTACAAAAACAATCCTGATGAACAATAGCGGAGTCATACAAACCAGTAAAAATGCCGATTTAGTAACGCATAAAATTTTAATTGAAGGAACAGAATTATCTAAAACCTATCAGGTAAAAAGTATTGTGGTACAAAATGAGGTCAACCGGATCCCTATGGCTCAAATCGTTCTGACAGATGGAGAAGCTTCTGAAAGAGATTTTAAATTAAGTAATGAAGATTTACTGATTCCGGGGAAAAAAATTGAAATAACGGCCGGTTATCACAATGACGAAGAAACAATTTACAAAGGCATTGTCATCAAGCATTCTATTAAAATAAAAAGCGGGACTTCGTTATTGATTATCGAATGCAAAGATGAAGCGGTAAAACTTACTATTGGAAGAAAAAGCAAATATTTTTATGATGTAAAAGACAGCGAAGCATTTGAGGAAATTATTGGCACTTACGGATTACAAAAAGATGTAGAAGCGACCAATTTCAGCCACAAAGAACTTGTTCAGTACAATACATCAGACTGGGATTTTATGGTTTCACGGGCGCAGGCAAACGGCAAACTTTGTTTTGTCGAAAATGGTAAAATTATCATTAGCAAACCAAACGTAAAATCATCATCTGTGGAAACAGTAACTTTTGGAGCCAGCTTATTAGATTTTGATGCTGAAATAGACGCCAGAAATCAATTTGCAAAAGTGTCTTCGTATAGTTGGGATTACAGCAATCAGGAATTGGTTGAAATTGAAGCAAAAGATCCGGGTATTTCCTTAAATGGAAACTTAACGGCATCAGATTTAGCCGAAACCATCGAACTGGAAAACCTCGAGTTACGTCACGGCGGAGCAATCACCGAAGCTGAACTTCAGGATTGGGCAGATGCAAAATTACTTTTTCAGCAATTATCAAAAATTCGCGGAAGAGTCAAATTTCAGGGAATTCCGGCAGTAAAACCCAACACCATTATTACGCTTGAAGGCGTTGGTGATCGATTTAACGGAAAAGCCTACATCACAGGAGTTTTTCATGAAATATCAGAAGGAAACTGGACTATTGATGCGCAATTCGGATTGAATCCGGAATGGTTCTCTGAAACATTTGACATTCATACGCCAACCGGTTCCGGAATTATCCCCGCTATAAAAGGGCTTCACACCGGAATTGTAACACAGCTCGAAAGTGATCCGAATGGCGAAGACCGAATTTTGGTGAAGATTCCAATCATCAATAATGAAGAACAGGGAATTTGGTGTCGCGTAGCTTCTCCAGATGCGGGAGAAAACAGAGGCATTTTCTTTAGACCTGAAATTGAAGATGAAGTTATCATTGGTTTTATTAATGAAGATCCAAATAATGCCATCGTTTTAGGAATGCTTCACAGCAGCGGAAAACCTGCCCCGATAACGGCTTCTGATGATAATCATCAAAAAGGAATTGTTACCCGAAGCGAAATGAAAGTTTTGTTTGATGATGAGAAAAAATCAATTGGAATTGAAACTCCGGCAGGAAAAAAATTACGCTTGACGAAGACAAAGGTGTTATTGTTATTGAAGATGAAAATTCGAACGTAATCACCATCGACAGCAACGGAATAAAAATGGAAAGTGCCGGAAACATCGAAATAAAAGCAACCGGAGATGTTAAAATTGAAGGAACGAATGTTTCGATAAGTGCCACCGCACAATTGAAGGCAGAAGGAAGCGCGGGCGCAGAATTATCGTCTGGCGCAACTGCCGTCTTAAAAGGAAGTATTGTTCAAATAAATTAAAATTATGGGAGCACCAGCAGCAAGAGTTTCAGATATGCATGTTTGCCCAATGGTAACTGCAACGGTTCCACATGTGGGCGGACCAATTTTACCTGCCGGCGTACCGACCGTTTTAATTGGCGGAGTTCCCGCAGCCTGTGTTGGCGACATGGCTACTTGCAGTGGTCCGCCGGATAGCATCGTAATGGGGTCATCAACAGTTTTAATTGGCGGAAAACCAGCTGCCAGAATGGGTGATTCAACCGCACACGGCGGAACAATAGTAGCCGGATTAGCAACAGTTTTAATAGGATAGTTATGGAAAGTGAGCAAGCTTTTTTAGGTACCGGATGGAGTTTTCCTCCAGAATTTAAAAAAACAACAAAATCTGTTGTCATGATTTCTGATGAAGAGGATATTAAAAGCAGTCTGGAAATTTTATTATCGACCAAAATTGGAGAACGTATTATGCTTCCAAAATATGGATGTAATATGGATGAACTTCTTTTTAATCCGCTAAACAGAACACTAAAAACCTTTGTATCTGAATTAATAAAAACCGCTATTCTATATCACGAACCACGAATTGATGTTGAGAAAATCGACATCAGTCAGGGAGATGACTTAAATGGTGAATTACTAGTGGTTTTAGATTATAAAGTAAGAGCGACCAATTCCAGAACCAATATGGTATATCCTTTCTATAAAGAAGAAGGAACGAATATTTGAATTAAAAATTGAGAATTAAAAATTAAAAATTTTGTGTGAAAAGATTTAGCCACAGATTACAGGGTTTAAACGATCAAAGTCGAAGCCCATGTGCCAACTGGAACGCCCTTCTCCCGAAGTCTCGGGACGCTCAGGGTGACAATTCAAAAACAAACTATAAGAGAGAAATCTGCTCGATCTGCAAAATCTGCGTGAAAAAATTTTAAAACAAAAAGGAATACCTACAAGGTTTTGAAAACCTTGCAGGATTAGCAGTAAATAAAAGATTAAAAATAATTACACCTCAGCGAAGGTTAATATTTAATAGTATTATGTGTAACAACAGCGACCATACAAACGATATATTATTCAAACGAAATGGCACAGACCAAGGCGATCGCCTGAATACTATTCTGGATCCCAACAATTTGCAGCTTCATGACTTTGATATGGAAGATTGGTTAGTTTTTACCTATAACTTCGCCAAACAGGTTAATTTTTTGAAACAAATGACAGCCAAAATCCAGCTGGTAACTGGCAGGAAATCTTTGATCATTTTGGTATTCCTAAAAATATTTCTAACAGAAATGACAAGGTTTATAATAATGTAAAACAAAATATTTCAAAAACACTTCGCAACATTGAGTTTGAAGGCACATTAACACCACATATGACTCTTTTTGTGTGTTTCTTAAAGCTGTTGGAATTATCTAAAACACGTTTTAATTTAATTACAAAAAAACACCTTGATTTCTTCTATAAAGACATTTTGCAAATCGAAAAACTTCCTGCAAAAGCAGATAAAGTGCATGTTATTTTTGAATTGGCTAAAAAAAGTATCGAAGAAAGAATTGCTCCGCTAACCAAATTAGATGCCGGAAAAGATGCTACAGGAAACAAACTTATTTACAAAACTACCGAAGAATTAATTGCCAATAAAGCTCAGATTACACAGCTTAAAAGTGTCTATAATGATATTGACCGAGGCAAAATAAAAGCCAGCGAAGTGGCAAATTCGCTTGACGGAAAAGGAGAAAGCCTTAAAGAAGAATCAAAATACTGGTTTCCTTTTGGATATACTTCTGCCGAGGAAAATTATACTGAACTACAGGCGGCTAAACTTGGTTTTGCAATTGCTTCTCCCCTGTTAGCATTACAGGAAGGAGAAAGAAATATTGATATTACAATCACTTTTAACAAGGCTCTTGACTTTAAACAAGAATCCTTTACCACAGAGGATCTTGTAAATAATATCAGTGTTTTTTGCAGTGGCGAAAAAAATGGCTGGGTGAATTTAAATTGGATGGCGAAGCTTCGAGTATTTCAGAAGATCAATTAAGACTTGTTTTTCAGGTTTCGAAAGATACTCCGGCAATTGTCAATTACAACCAAAAAATATTGGGCGAACATTTTTCCGGTACGCATCCTGTTATTCGATTTTTAATTCATACTGAAAATACAGAAGGACATTCTTTATTTAGAAATTTAGTCACAAAAACCGTTAGTAACATTAATGTAAAAGTAGATGTAACAGATGTTACCTCTTTATTGCTGGAAAGCGACACAGGTTTGCTTAACGCCGCTAAACCCTTCTATCCTTTTACAACGCAGCCTACAAAAGGTTCTTCATTTCTAATAAATTATCCTGAAATCTTTTCGAAAAAATGGAAAAATATTGATGTTACCATCAATTGGAAAAATACACCAAACTCTTTCGTAACACATTACGCTGCTTATAAAACCAACTTTCTGGACGGAAACGAGAAGGCAGATCCCATTGTAGGTAAAGATGAATATTTTACAGCGACAGCAGCTGTATTAAATAAAGAAAACTGGGTAAGCAAAGATGAAGAAGTTGTATTGTTTACAGCAAATGATGCTACGAAGGGATATAAAACTGATTTTTCTGTAAAAGAAGATAATTATGATATTGACAAAAGCGGTCCGATACGATTGACATTAAACCAATCCTTTCTGCATTCTTTATACCCAAAAATATATACGCTTGCGATATTGAGCAAAGATGCAAAACCAACGATTCCAAACGAAGCTTATACGCCATTTATCGAAACCATCAGCTTAAATTATACGGCAGAAGAAAATACAGATTTTACCCATCAAACCGAAGAAGAATACCAGACAGATCGTATAAGATTATTTCACGAAGCTCCTTTTGGACAAAGTGAAGAGCATTTGTATCTAAAAAAACTAGCGCAACAAAAAGCGGTTCTTGATGTAAATAGTACCATTGCAAGCCACCTGGTTCCTGATTATTGCAACGGAGGCGAATTTTATATTGGTCTTGACGAAGCAGAAGTTACACAGCAAATTTCCTTATTGTTTCAGATATTAGAAGGAAGCGAAAATCCGCAGGCTAAATCTTTTACAGGAAAAGAAAAAGTACACTGGTTTGTACTTTGCGATAATCAGTGGAAAAATATTGAAAACGAACTTTTGGCCAATTCTATAGATAATTTCTTAAAATCGGGTATTGTAAAATTTACTATCCCGAAACAGGCAACAAAAACCAATACTTTATTGCCGGACAACCTCATCTGGATCAAAGCCAAAATGCATAAAGCTTATGATGCTGTCTGCAAAGTTATCGATGTAAAAACACAAGTCGTTACCGCCGAATTTTTTAACAATGAAAATGATTTATCGCATTTAGAAAAAGGATTGCCGGCCGAAACGATTTCTAAATTGATTAACAGAATTACACAAGTCAAAAGTGTTTCGCAGCCTTTTAATTCTTTTGGAGGAACACCTATAGAATCTGATAATACGTATTACAAACGTGTAAGCGAACGCCTTCGCCATAAAAACAGAGCTATAACACTTTGGGATTATGAACATCTCATTCTTCAGGAATTTCCGGAAGTATTTAGAGTAAAATGTCTGAATCATACCAATAATACAACCAATTCATTTCTTTCTCCCGGCGATGTAACCCTTATTGTGGTTCCGGATATTATCAACAAAAATGTATTTGATATTTATGAGCCAAGAGTTAGCACAGCAACCTTAAATAAAATTCAAAATTACATCAGCAATTTAAACAGTATGCATGTTGATACGGCGGTTATTAATCCGGAATACGAACAAGTGGTGGTTAAATTAAGTGTCAAGTTTTATGCTGAATATGATGAGAATTTTTATATAAAACAATTGAATGAAGATATAGCAAAATTCTTGTCTCCGTGGGCATTTGATACCTCTCAGGATATTCTTTTTGGAATTGAATTACACCGAAGCACCGTAATTGACTACATCGAAAAATTATACTATGTAGACTATTTAGCCGAATTAGAAATGGCAAAACTTGAAAACAATCCAGAACCCGAAAATCCAAATGATGCTGCTTATCAGGCCAAATTGGAATTTCTGCCAATAGTCTCTCCGTCAGACCCAAAACGCATTCTTGTATCGGTAAAAAATCACATTATTTCTACAGATATAAAAACTTGTAAAGATCCAATTATTCAACTACCAGAAAAATGTCAGTATTAAACCCACATAGCACTATTCCTAAAAAAGTTGCCACCGAAGACGACCTGGATTTCTTTTACCTAAGAAAAAAGGTATTGAATATATCGAGCAGCTTGGAGGCAAATTATGGACCGATTTTAACTCGCATGATCCGGGTATCACGATGTTAGAAATGTTATGCTATGCCATAACAGATCTTGGTATGCGAATGAATCTTCCTATCGAAAA
Organism: Flavobacterium sp. AC274; assembly: GCF_979258275.1. NCBI lineage: Bacteria > Pseudomonadati > Bacteroidota > Flavobacteriia > Flavobacteriales > Flavobacteriaceae > Flavobacterium > Flavobacterium sp. AC274. The sequence goes on from NZ_OZ409852.1 coordinate 5,124,676, forward strand.
CATATTGGCTTCTGATCAAAAGAGCAAGGGAATAGCTTCACAGTTTTTTAAAGCGTCAGAAGTGTTGCCTACAAGTCCCGTAACAGCACTCGATTACAGAAAATTGTTTATCGATATCGACGGCGTTAAAAATTGCTGGCCGGCAAAACATAAAAAAACGGTTTATGTAAATTGTAAAGAAGATAAATTATCCTATGATTCTAAAGATTTTAACGAAGTTCCGAGAGATTTTAAAAAGGAGTTTAATCTTAAAGGTTTATATGATCTTTATGTAGATTTTGAAAGCACAAATCCTTTGGAAATTAACAAAGTTAAAAACAAAATCAGAGAAAAATACCATGCCAACAGAAACCTGTGCGAAGATCTGATCAACGTTATAAAAGTAGATGAATTTCCGATAAAAATATGCGCCAGTATTGAGGTAGATACTCAGGCCGATGAAGAAATGGTTCACGCACTTGTACTGCATGCACTTGATGGCTATTTATCGACAACAGTCAAGTTTTATTCTGTTAAACAAATGATGGATAAGGGATATACTTCCTTAGAAATTTTTGACGGTCCAATTCTTGAAAATGGTTTTATAGACACCAAAGAGTTAATCGAAGCCGAACTAACCAGTGAAGTACGATTGTCTGATATTATAAAATTAATCATGAATGTGCCGGGTGTTATCTCCATCAAAGATATCGCTATGGGAGATTGCGGAGATGGCGATGCAAATTTAAATCAATGGCTAATTTGTCTTAAAGAATATCAGAAACCGATAATTTGTTATAAAAGTGTATTCAATTATAATAAAGGTTTACTGCCGTTAAATATCGATAAGGAACAAGTAGCAATTTATCTTGACGAAATTGATGCTGCAAAAGATGCGGCCACTGCTTTTTCGAGTCAAAATAAAGAACTGAAATTACCCGACGGAAGCTATCTGGACATAGAAAGTTATACAACGATACAAAATGATTTTCCGGATACTTATGGTATTGGAGAAGATGGTTTGCCAACAAGAGCCACAGCAGCCCGAAAATCTCAGGCAAAACAACTTAAAGGTTATCTTTTATTTTTTGATCAGATTTTAGGAAGCTATTTTAAACATTTAGGACAGGTGAATGAAATGCTTTCGGTAAGCGGTAATCTTACCAAAACATTTTTTACTCAGGCTATAAAAGATATCGACGGGCTTAGTGAACTGGTTTCCAATTACCCAGAAAAAAACGATGAACATCTTACAGAAATTCTTTTTGAAAAACTGGACAATAATATAGAGAGAAGAAATGATATTCTGGATCATCTTTTAGGTCGTTTTGCCGAAAGTTTTTCTGAATATGTTTTCATCAACAAAAGTATTTATGGCAATGCTACAGACGAAGTGGTACTGAAAAACAAAGAAGATTTTCTGAAAGATTATAAAATCGTAAGTAAAAATCGAGGCAACTCTTTTAACTACTACAAACAGCCAAATAGTAATTTATGGGATACCGATAATGTTTCGGGAGTAAAAAAGAGAATATCCAGACTTTTAGGAATCAAAGATTATAATAGAAGAAACCTGTCTGATTCTTTTGTTGACTTATATCATTTTATTGATTCAGACAATCAGCTTGTTTACCGATGGAGAATCAGAGATACAGAAGACAATATTGTACTCTCCGGAACTACAGAATATTATGATACTTCGGCGGCCAACAGAGAACTATATTTTGCGGTTTTGCAAATTATTCAAACCAGAGAACATGATGTTGAAGAAGCTTTTAAAAAAGGAATTTCAGATCCTGAGGTTATTGGCAACATTCAGATTCATCAGGCAGATTCGGGCAAATATTCTTATGACATCATTAATCCGTTAATTACAGACGAAGACAACCCTGACCGAATTATTGCAAAACGATATACGTATTATGATACTTTACAGGAACTAAAACAATCTATTCTGGATTTGATTTATTTCATGAAAGAAGTTTTTACAGAAGAAGGAATGTTTATTGTCGAACACATGATGCTTCGTCCCGATGTAAATCTGATTACCGTAAATCCGGAAACATTTTTACCGATTTGTACCGATGAATGCAAAAGCTGCGAACCGCTGGATCCCTACTCCTATCGCATTAGCATTGTCCTGCCCGGGTATACGCTGCGTTTTGCCAATACTGATTTTAGAAATTATATGGAAAAGGTCATTAAAGAAGAATTGCCATCGCACGTATTAGCAAAAATTTGCTGGATCGGGCACAGGAAAAATGAAATCGATGACCCGCTCGAAAATGAACTTGTGCAATTTGAAAACTCTTATAAAGCATATTTGTTTGCCAAAACAGCACTGAACCAGGAACAACCGGAAACAGAATTAATATCATTTATTAAAGCTCTCTCCCACCTTAGCAATATATATCCTACGGGAAGATTATTTGATTGCAGCGACGAAAACGAAAATCAATTCCAAAAAATAATACTGGGAAAAACAAATTTAGGATCACTATAAATACCATTCAAAATGTTAGCAAAACTTTCAACCATAACAACTTTGTACCGAAAATTTACAAAAAATCAGGTACTTACAGAAGGACATCTTAACGAGATTGTAGATTATTTTGATGATCAGGACCGTATTTCCAGAATTGGTTTTAGTGGTGTGGGCATCATTTGCGGGTTTCAGGTTTCTTATAATGAATCGGCAAAAAACATCTCCATAACACAAGGTAGCGGAATAACTACTGATGGTGATCTTATTCATTTATACAATACTATTCCTAACGGCGAAAAAGTCATTGATTTTGAAAGCAAACAATACACGCATTACAAAGTACACGACAACAAAAAAGCAGCTTACAAACCTTATTTCTACAATGGCAGCGATCAGCTTGAAATTTTCGAACTCTTAACTTACGAACAACAGGCGCTTGACAGTGCCAATACTTTCCTCATAGAATTTCTTAAAGAAAATACAGGATTAGACCTTACTGATGCCGTAACTTTATTATATATAGAAACTTATGAGAAAGAGGCCGATCTGTGCGTAAGTCTTTCCTGCGATAATCAGGGATTAGAAATTATTGGCAATCACAAAGCGTTATTGGTTAGTAAAGCTGTTGCAGATCAAATTAACAGCCATGATATAATTTTCAACGCAGTCAATTTTGCTAACCTGTATTATAAACTGCCATCGGTAATTTCAAACCGTATCGTTTTACATCCCGAAAATTTTATCAATTATACCGAAATCAAAAAAACATTCACCAACGGTATATTCAAAAACAATGTGATAAAAAAACTGAACGAAGGTTTTGAAATCCTGCTGAAGAGTTTACAAATGCCGGAAATTTTAAATTCAATTCAAAAAAATCTGGCAGAATTATTTGATTTTGATGAGAATAATATCCCTCCTGATTTTCAATACAAATACGATCTTCTCAACGATTTAATTGATACTTATAACGAGATAAAAAACTTATTAGCTCATATGGACGGTGAATTTTGCTGTCCGGATTTAAAATCTTTTCCCAAACATTTAATGTTGGGAGAAATCGTAAAAACCAAACCGTATTTTGAATACCGACACGGTTTTTACAAATCGCCTTTGCTTACTGGTCAAAACCTTAGTACTGCCAATGATTGTTTGCCATTTGACTTGTTTAATGAGCCCGTAAAAGAAGAGGAAGTTTATGAATTTATTATCGATCCGGAAGGTAAGGAAATTAAAATTTGCTACGGAAAAAACACCCATTTACAGCAATTATACAGCCTTATAAAACGCGCTGTACAACTACTGGCCAATTACAACGTCAATTTTAATGACATCAAAATTACGCCTAGTTTTGAGTTGGGTAGTTTAAGTAAAAAAGCGATTCCGTTTTATAATAATGTTGGAAATCACCTTATTGAACTTTGGGATTACGAAAAAACAGCAATAGCAAAACAATACAGCAACAGAAGTTACCACGACCACTATTTAAATATAAAACAACCGCTGGAATTTATTTCAGACCATGATTTTTACAGAATTGAAGGGCATCACGGAAAAAATTACAAGGAAGCCTTAAAAATGATTCAGGAAATAAGACGTCAGCACGGTTTAGGGTTTAATGTTGTCGTACTTGGCGTAACTGATTATGAAGCAAAAGAAGTTATAGAGAATTTTACTTCGTATTATCTCAACAAAAATCATGGCTATGAACACAAAGCAGGTGTAGCACCGGGAGGCACTTTTATCATGATTTATATCGAAGACGAATACAGATCGTATCCGTATTATTATTCAGAAGGGAATTCCTTAGCAGGCGATTTTGAAAGCGAAGGCAGTAAGGAAGAAGCGATTGTATATAATCCCATCATTGCCGATTTTACTTTGCCTTATTTGTGCTGCGACGATAATGTAATATCGCTCTCTTTACCTGTAGACAAACTTTGTTTTGATGAAAAAACTTCCTATTATCCATTTCATGTAACGCCAACCGGAGGTTATGTCAAAGCAGATATTAGCGAATATTTGAATGGAGGAGTTACAAAAAATGAATACGGCGAATTTGTTTTTGATCCAAAACTCGTGAGCGAAGAACTTATAGGCCAGCCCATAACTTTTACGGTCAATAACATCGAAACAAAATGTGAAGTAACCATTTTTAGAAAACCAAAATTTGATTTTACAACCGTAATCACGCCATCAGAAGAAAGCAATGAAGTTACTGTTGATTTTATTATTACGAGCGATAATCAGGACAAAATACAATACGTTTGGGATTTTGGTGATCAAAGCGGTATCATTATCACTACTGAAACAAAAATCCAGCATACCTATACCTATGAATCGCCAGTAGAAGACAGTTATAGTTTTCCTGTAAAAGTGGTTGGAGATAATGGCAACTGCAGCTACACAGTAAACCATTCGGTAACTTTTGAAATTGCAGATATCAAAGTTAGTATTGACGTTAATAATGTCTGCAGAAATGACGATACTCCGTATGTTTTCACCATCGAATCTAAAGGTAAAAAAGTAATATTAAGCGGCGACGGCGTTTCTTTCGATGAAGATACAAAACAATATGTTTTTATTGGTTATGATGTTCCTCCAGAAGTAAACAAGGTCGTGGTTTACGTAAATGGCAAACCTTCGGATATTGTCATTAAGATGCTAAATCTGCCAATAGCAAAATTTGATTATACTATTGAAAATGATAACCTGACCTTAATCAACAATTCTGAAGACGCAGTAAAATATGTATGGGAAATAGCAGGAGTAGTATTTGAAACCGAATCAACCGAACCCTTAATAAGCTCGATTTCAAAATATGAAAGTGCATCCATTCAGGTAACACTTTATGCCTACAGTAAATATTGCGGTGAAGATACCGATGGTCCAAGAGATATACCTCTTATAGAAAGAATTCCTATAGATAACTGTACAAAAAGTGTCAACACCTTTATCAAAAAAACAAAACTGATGTTTAAAGAAATAGACAGTCTGCCTGAATTAGAAAAATTTGGTAAAGACACTATTTTTATCAAAACCGAAGTTGAAAAGCAAATTCAAAATGTAGCCGAAAAAACAACTGCTTACATAAATGGTGAATTCAACCATTTATTAGTCGAAATGTTTACAGACAGTCTTTACAACAAAGTATTAGTTGCTACAGATACTACAATAAATAGTGAAAAAATAGCTCTGAGTTCCCTTACCGAAAGTCATATCGAGCTGTTTTATTTTATCCTAAAATGCCAGCAAACAAAAAACATCAAAGAATTTACTGATCAGATTAAATCTGTTTTGGATCGTATTAACGCGTTGCTGGTAAGTCTTAAAAAAGTCAAATACAATACAGACCCTAAGGGAACATTAAAAATATTCCTGTCAGATATGAAAGTTGTATTTAATGATGTCACTTTTATAGTAGACGAAATCAACAAACAAATAAACTATCTAAGCTAAATGCAGACTGCGAATCAACATATTATCAATAAGCTGTTTCTTGAAGTCAATACCTCTTCTAAACAAAAGGCGTATTATCTCAAAGACAATCTAAACGCGTTTTTAAAAGAGGAAGTTTTTCCTCTTTTAGAAGCTTATTTTGATACGCTTCATGATAAAATGCCATTGCAGAGTATTCAGATAGAAAAATTAAACATCGATTTTTCAATGCCTGCTGATTTTGATTTTAATACTCTAAAAATCGAAATCATAAATCAGTTTCAAAAACAAATAGAACAACAAATAGATAAGGGCTTTCCTGATACAAAAAATTACAACCTGGTTCCTGTCAAAGAAAAAAATATCAATGAATTTTTCAGTTTTTTAGAAACCGGAACGACTTCGTGGTGTGCTCTTTCAAAAGACATTCTCAACCTCAGCACAGAGAATCAATTTGAAGAAATGATCAGCGAAAAAACTTTTGGTTTAAAACTAAAAAAGGCATTAGAAAATCGACAAAGCAGAATCAGATTCATCAAACAATTATCAGATAATCAGATTTATAGCATTCTTGCGAAAACATTTCTTATCGAATTAAGTGCTTCTGAACAAACAACTTCTGGAAATAGTAACAAAATAAAAGACACTATAAATACCGTTATTTTAAAATCAAAACAAGGATTACATCAGAGAAATCTAGTTTGGGATCTACTTATTTCGCAATTATTAAAGGAAAATGAAAGTCTAATACAGAAAAAATTAGTTGAGCTGTTTACTTCATTTGATGTTATTAAAAAGTACCCTTCAACATTTGTTTTAGAAATTATAAAGAAGCAAATAGTAAATCAATCCGTTTTAGAAATACTAATTAATCTGGAAAATGAAGTTTTGCTTATAGCGAATATTCTCGAACACAAAACTTCAGAAACACTTCAAAACAAAGACAATAACTTATCAGAATCAAATTTTACAAAACCCAACAAATCTTCTGTTTCGGATGATAAAAAAGCTGAAGAAATAAATTTGATTTTCGATACTAATAAAGAAATTTTCAATAATAATAAAGATATTAAAACAGAAGAAATTTTGAATTCTGATTTGTTATTAAATGAGGAAATCCTTGCTGAAACCGCTACTGATTATTACGTAAACAATGCCGGATTAATTCTCATTCACCCTTTTCTAAAACAGCTTTTTGAGAATTGCAAATTACTCCATAAAGATAATACCATAAATGATCCCGAAGTTGCGGCGCATCTTTTACATTATATCGCCACGGCCAAAGAACAGGATTATGAACACGAAATGCTGTTCGAAAAATTCTTGTGCAACATTCCGGCAAACCAAACCATAAACAGAAATATTAGACTATCAGAAGAATTAAAAAATCATAGTAATGAAATGCTACAGGCCGTTCTGGAAAATTGGTCAATCATGAAAAATTCTTCTGTTGCCTTATTACAAAACGAATATTTACAAAGGCCTGGAAAAATAATGTTGTCTGAAGATCATCCGAAAGTTATTGTCGAAAGAAAAACACAGGATATTTTGCTGGATAAAATTACCTGGAATTTAGGAATTGTAAAACTGGCCTGGAAAAACAAAATAATTTTTGTTGACTGGTAATAAATAAATGAAGATGAGCACCGAAAATAAAACATTTATGAAAGAAGAACCAAGAATTATCTACAGTCTGGATACTTTTCCTTTACTAAATAACCGCTGGCAAGTGGGTAATAAATTGAAGGAAACCATCTATATGACGGCTTTAAGCATTTTATACAGTCATCTCTGGTACAAAGACATTGAACTTTATACTGACGAAACTGTGTATAAATTCTTGTATATGCTGCCATGTAAAGTGGCAAAAGTAAGCAATGAAAAAAATAAAGAACTCTGGATGAAATCGAAAATTCATGCTATCGAAAAACAGACAAAACCCTTTGTTCATCTCGACACAGATGTGTTTATAAAAAACAAAATCAACTTTAATTTCGAGACTGTAATACTGGAAAGAAAAGAATGCGGCTACGAAATGCATTATAAAAGACAAATTGATTTTTTTCTCAATATACCAAACAGCTATCCTATTGGCATTCTAATTTAGGACACGCTTACGGTTGTGGCATATTGGGTTTTAATGATCTCAAACTTCGTGACAATTTTGTAAATGCTTATTACGATCTGGAACAAATTTATGTGGCACATCGCGAAGAATTTGCTCCCTTAAAACAACAAGGATTTGAACCCTGCATTGTTATCGAACAATACAATCTGGCAGCGATTTTAAATTATTACAACATCACGCCAACCTTATTGCTTAAAGGACAAAATATCACCGAACATGGCAGATGTGCCAATGAATTGGGCTATAGCCATCTCTTTGGTCTTAAAAAGTACAAAAAAAACATTACAGACGAAATTGAATACCGACTGTTTAAAATTTTTCCGTATTGGTATGACCAAATAAAAATTGAATTAGAAAAACATCAAATACTGCAAAAAGAAGATGTAAATCCTAAAATTATGGTTGCTTAAAATAAGCCAATTACGAGTAAAGAAATAATTATCTGTTTTAAATTATAAAAAATGAAGCTATGAGATCTTTAGAAAACAGAAAACAGGACAAGCACTCGCCTTCTCCTTTTTTTGAACCAAAAATTCAGAAAAAATTAAAAACAGGAACGGCAGGTGATCAATTTGAAGTAGAAGCCGATAGAGTTGCAGATCAGGTAACAAACAATCGTTCTTCTGGCGGCGGACTTTTGCAATCGAAAGAAGAAATTCAGCAAAAACCCATTTCAGAAACTATTTCTTCTGTTCAGGCAAAAGATATGAAGGAAGAAAAAGAACCCGTTCAAAAAAATCGGATAAAAAAGAGGACGAAAAACCAGTTCAGAAAAAAGGGAAGGACGAGGAAAAACCCGTTCAAAAAAATCGGATAAAAAAGAAGACGAAAAACCTGTTCAGAAGAAAGGAAAGGACGAAGAAAAACCCGTTCAGGCGAAATGCGACAATTGCGAAAAAGAAGATAAAGTTCAGAAAAAAGATCAAAAAGAAGAGGAAAAACCAGTTCAGAAAAAAACAGAAAATGCAGAAAGTGACATTCAGAACAATGAATTGGAAGGAAAATTGGAAAGTTCAAAAGGAAGCGGAAATCTTTTAGACCAAAAAACAAAAAGAGAAATGGAATCAGGTTTTGGCAGCGATTTCAGTAACGTAAAAATCCATACCGATTCAAATGCCGTTCAAATGAGTCAGGAACTGGGCGCACAGGCTTTTACCAACGGAAATGATGTTTATTTTAACGAAGGAAAATACAATCCTGATTCTAAAGAAGGAAAACATTTACTGGCGCATGAATTAACACATACTGTTCAGCAAGGAAATCGAAGTAAAAATGTTCAAAAACAAAGCAATGTTGTGCAATTAGCCACAATACCATGGAATATAAACCAATGGACAACACACAAACGTGTATCAAACAACTTTAGTGTTGGCAGTGGTGGTTCTATACAAGTGAGTTCTAATTTGGGTTGGGTTGGTCCGCCCAGATGTAGTGATATAGCCAATGCAATAGAAGTTAAAATATACCGAAGTGCAGATTATTGGTTTGATAGTAATGTGCATTCTGAAACGATTTCATTATCAGGAGGAAGTACCTCGGTTTCAGATTTAAGCAGCGGCACCTATTATGTCGAAATTTATTTGGGAGGCTATAACGGAGATCCAACACATTGCAGTTTAACCGGAAACATTTCTATAACAACATCATAACCAGACCATAAAAGCTTTTCTATGTCAGCATTTAGCCAAAAATCAAAATCAAATCCTTCCAGCGCATCTGCTTTTAACTCAAGACAGGGCGACGATTTTTTTGGTGTTCAGGCAAAACTCAACATTGGAAAATCAAATGATAAATATGAAGTTGAAGCTGATAATGTTGCTGACCAGGTAGTATCAAAAAAACAAAACAGTACTTCCGAATCTTTCTTTAGTCCATCGCCTGCAGTTCAAAAAAATCAAATGAACCGAAAAAGGACGAAAATGCTGTTCAGAAAAAATCATTAGCAGAAAATATCACTCCTGTTGTTCAGTTAAAAACAGAGAAAGAAGAAACAGTCCAAAACAAAACTGAAGTTACTAAAACTGCCGAAAAAACTCCAAACCCAAAACCCCTTGTTCAACAAAAGAAAACCGACGAGGAAATTCAAACCAAAGGAGACGAGGAAATTCAGGCAAAAGAAGAAGATAATGAACTTCAGATGAGTCCGGCCGCAGCATCGGGTTCGTCTGACAGTCCTAATATTGAAAGCACTTTAAACAGTAGTAAAGGCGGAGGCTCTCCCCTTTCGGGAAAAATAAAAACCGAAATGGAATCCGGTATCGGAGCCGATTTCAGTAATGTACGCATTCACAATGACTCCACTGCTGTGCAAATGAATCAGCAATTGGGCGCACAAGCATTTGCAACCGGAAACAATATTTATTTTAACGAAGGAAAATACAATCCCAATTCGCAGGAAGGCAAGCATTTACTGGCTCACGAATTAACACATACCGTTCAGCAGGGAGCTACTATTCGCAAAAAACCACAAGAAATATCCCCTGCTCCCGAAATGATTCAGGGTTCGCTATTGTCCTTTGCGATTCCCGGTTTTATAAAAGACAACGTCAGACATATTCCGGGTTATACACTGCTTACAGTTGTAGCAGGTTATGATCCCTTGAATGATGTAAATGTCGATAGAAATGCCATCAATCTTATTGAAGGATTTATGGGATTGATTCCCTTTGGGACAGCCATATTTGATAAATTGCAGGAATATGGCATTATTGATCGTGTTTTTGATTGGGTCAACAATCGTTTGAGTGAATTGGGCCTCAGTATGGACGCGTTACTCAAACTCGTTAAAGATGCTTGGGACGAATCTTCAGTTACAACTTTCATAGATGTTGCCAGAGCTAAATTTAATGAATTAGTACATCGGGTAACTACTTTCGCAACTTCGCTTGTCGATCAGGTAATTATCTGGATAAAAGAAGCCTTGATTGGTGTTGCAGAACCTCTACTGGCAGAAAACAAAGCCTGGTCATTAATCAAAAAAATAATCAAATACGATCCATTACGCGATGAAGCAGTCAATGCAACAACAGTAGAAATATTAGAAGATTTTCTAATCTTAATAGACAAGCAAACCGAGCTTGAGCAAATGCGCGAGAAAGGCACGCTGCAAAAAACTGCCGACTGGCTTGACACTCAGGTTGGAACTTTCAATTCGTTATTAGGCGAGCTTCGCGGACTTATAACTTCGGCATGGGATGCTATTCAGCCTTCTAACCTAATGAATATTGCTGATAATCTTACAGCACTTGCAGCTCAGGCGGGCGGATTCCTGCAACGTGTTTGGGATTTTGCCTCTGGCGTGGCGCTCAAAGTATTAGAACTTGTTAAAGACTCATTGTTAGGATGGCTGTCTTCACAAGCAGCAACCGTAAGAGGTTATTCTTTGATAAAAGTAATTATAGGGCGTGATCCATTTACCAATGAAACTGTCGAAAGATCAGTTCCAAATCTCATTAGAGGTTTTATGAGTTTGATGGAAGGCGGCGAAGAACAATATGCCCAAATGGTTGAATCTGGTGCAATAGCCAGAATTGCCGGCGAAATTGAAGCGGCTGTTGCTACTCTAAACATGACGCCAACTTCAATTATTCAACTCTTTACAGATCTTTGGAATTCGTTTACCATCAACGATCTTATTAATCCTCTTGATGCTTTCATTAGAATTATCGACAAATTCGGAGAACCAATCGGCAGACTGATTGCTTTTGTGGCAGAAATCATCAGGATTGTGATTATGGCGATTCTTCAAATCATGAATTTCCCATTTGATCTTATAGGAAACATCATTACCAGAGCTTTAGAAGCAATTGATGATATTAAAAAAGATCCAATTGGTTTCTTAAAAAATATCTTTAAAGCCCTGAAACAAGGATTCATTCAGTTCTTCGACAATATTGTTACCCATTTAATCAATGGTGTAACGGGCTGGCTGATGAGCGAGTTAAAAGATGCCAATATTCCTGTACTTACTGATTTTACTTTAAAAGGTGTTATTACCTGGGTAATGGAAGTATTGAATATCTCAATGGAAAAAATCTGGGAAAAACTTGCGGCACATCCACGCATAGGACCTGCAAGAGTTGCCAGAATTAGAAGCATGATTAATACGCTAGAAGGCATTTGGACATTCATTAAAGATGTACAAGAAAGAGGAATGGCTGCTATTTGGGATAAAATTCAGGAACAGCTCAGTAATTTATGGAATACCGTTCTCGATGCTGTAAAAAACTTCGTGATGGAACGCATCGTAAACCGCATAACAGCCAAGCTTTTAAGCATGTTAGACCCAACCGGAATCATGGCAATTATAAACGGGGCAATAGCTTTCTTCAACGCCATACAAAGTTTTATAAAATACCTGCGTGAAATGCTCGAAGTCGTTAACTCTTTTGTCAACGGTGTCGCAGATTTAGCCAAAGGCAATGTAACAACAGCAGCCAATTATCTGGAAAGAACTATGGGACAAGCTATGCCGGTCGTAATCGGTTTCTTAGCCAATCAGGTTGGCTTAACAGGAATTGGAGCAAGAATTGGCGAAATGATTATTTCTGTACAGCAAATGGTTGATGAGGCATTGACTTGGCTGGTGAATAAAGCTGTTGATACGGGAATGGCGATGTTAGACAGAATTATGGGAAGAGGTGAACCTGAAGCTGCTGCAAGTGGTCCAATTGCGGGAGCTTTAGCTGAAATTGATAGTGAAACAGAAAAAGAAAATGATGAGGGAGAAGTTACGGTAGATGAAGCTCAGGCAATAAAAAACAAAGTAAACAATGACCATTCGTCTGTAATTGAGATTTCATCAGTTGCTGATGGAGGAGAAACCTGGGATTATACTTACATACAGAAAGCTGGCGGAGTTAAGAAGACTCCTAGAAAAAAGACAGATCCTACAGTTATAACCGCAACTGCTGATGGCGACGGAAGACCTTCGAGAGTAATTGCAAATCCATTAACGAGTAAAAAACCAGTCGCTGGCCCAGGTGTTGCTACCGGAAGCAGATCGGTAATTGTCGGTCAGAATCTGATTGATCAATGGGTGGCACAAACAGGTGTAAAACATCCTCAATCAACTGCTTTGGGTGTACATATTGTAGCTCATCATTTATTTGGAAAATGGAATGCTTCTAATATTGTTTTTGGCTTAAAAACTTTGAATGAACAAATGAAAGTACCAGAAAAAATTGCGAGCGATAATAAAACAAGTAAACTTGAATATGACATGACTGTCCAATACCATGAAAACGATAAAAGTGCTGCAGATGCCCTGCCTGGTATTACTGATCCTACAATTGATCAAGTAAAAAAAGCAATAGGATTTTATGTTGCCAAATCAATAACAGGACCAATTAACAAAATAAATGATGATGGCTCAAAAACCTCTATCGGAAATGCAAATGCACAAGCCCCTACTTTTCCGGATATTGGAAGAATTACCGATATTGGTGAATTAATTATCGAGCGTCTTAAAGGTAATACAAGCGCAATAACAACCGTTGAAGACGGTGTAACATACAAAAAAACAGGTTACACAAATTATACAACCCTCGCTGCTGATATTAGCAAAAGTGTAAATAAAACAAGGGAAAAACTTCAAATTTTAACAACTAGTAAAAAAATAACACGGGTTGGAAATAATTATTATGTTAATCCTAATGCAACCTAAAAATTCAGTAATTATGAAAAAATCAGATATATTATTAAATAAACTAAGTGAATTTGGCATAACGTCCTTTGATAAAATCTGGCCTGATTATATCAAAGAGCTGGATCTAAAAAAACCGATGCCAAAACACTTATACAAATCATTGCCTCATCAGATCTAAGTGTCATTACAACTGGAGCTTCTATGGAGCAATTTGCTCCTATGCATGCATGGAGGGCTTTGGGACAATTACATTCAAAAGAATCAATTGAAACTCTTTTAAATTCATTAATAGAAAAAAATCAGGAAGCATTTTGGTATCGTATTGAATTACCAAATGTGATTAAACAAATTGGTGGTGAAGCAATAAAACAATTGGAAGTTTTTCTTAAGAATGAACAAACTTGGGAAGACAAGGTTATCATTATAAATGGATTGGTAGAAATAGCATTGAAAGATCAGGAATATAAAAATCAGGTTGAAGAAATCATTTCTGAAATTTTGAAAAAATACAAAAAAAATGATTTGGCTTTCAACGCTTCAATACTCAATGCTATATTCAAACTAAAACCATATAATAATAAAATAGTTAGAGAAATTATCAATAAGGATAAATTTGACTACAGCTTTATCGACCGTCCAGAATTGGATAAATTCATTAAAAATTCTAAGATGTACGAGTAATAAAATCGCTTAAAACTATTTCATAAATATTGAAAAGGAATCACTCATCTTAAAAAACCATAAATAATATTTATTAACTAAAAACCTTAAGTCATGCAAAAAATATCCTACCAAAAAGAGCTGCTTATAAAAGCAACACAACAAAAAAAGGAGTGAATAACAACAAGAAAGACGTTGAAAAAATTCAGTCCTGGCTAAATTTATTTGCTATACAAAATCCAGAATCAGGAACCGCAACCGGAATTGATGGTGATTTTGGTCCGGCGACAGAAAAAGCAGTCCTTAATTTTCAAAGAGTTAACAACCTATCGCAAAACGGAATTGTAGATCAAAAAGTTTTTGACAAACTTGTATCTCCTCTTAAAAATGCTTTTGAAAATTCAGTATCAGGTAATAATTTGAGAGAATTAGTACTGAATATAGCCAAAAACCATCTTAAAAATCACCCTTTCGAACTTGTCATCAACAACCAAAGCAATACGGGTCCGTGGGTGCGAAGTTATATGGACGGTCATGAAGGATCTGAATGGTTTTGGTGCATGGGATTTGTTCAGGCGATAATTGACCAGGCGGCTTCTGTTCAGGGAAAAAATTTCAAAACCCTGATGCCTTTAACTTATAGCTGTGATACTGTTGGTGTAACCGGAATTCAGAAAAAAATAGTAACTCGTTTTCAAACGGCAAGAACCAATCCGGCTTTGATAAAACCTGCAGATATATTTCTGATTCAAAAAACAACAAACGACTGGTTTCATACCGGAATTGTAACTGCTGTTAACGGCGATTTAATTGAAACAATTGAAGGTAATACCAATAGTGACGGTTCGCATAACGGAAATGCTGTAATGAACAGAATCAGAAATTACAAACAATCAAAAATTGATTTTTTCTCAATCGAATCATTAGTAGTTTAAAAATGGAAAATGTATTCACATACCTAAAAAACCAATTCGTATTTCAGCTTGACCAACTTTTTCAGGCAGAAAGTCCTATGGAAAAACCCGTTTTAAAACAACAGAATTCTGATGGATTTATCAGCGAATTTATTATCGAAAATAACCTTACTGAAACGGATATTCTTTTACTGGTTTTGGCACTTGTTCCGCATATTAAACCCGATTTTTTAAGTTCGATTATTGCCGAGTATTTACCTAACGGCGGCGAATTACCAGAATTTGGTGGAATTAAAACGAAAAACCATCGTGGAATTTTACCAACAGGTGAAACGGCACAATTTTTAATTGCAGGAAATGATTTAGATGATCGCATTTCCTTCTACAATTACTTACACAATCAATCCTTTTTGTATCAAAAAAGAATTATCAAAATAGAAACTGTTCCATATGGTGAACCTAAACTAAGTGGCTTGCTTATTTTAGAAGACGAATACATAGAAAAATTCATAACCGGAAAAATTTTAAAACCTCAGCTTAGCAGCATTTTTCCTGCTCAATTAATCGAAACCCAATTAGAATGGGAAGATCTGGTACTTAATTCCTCCACTTTAAACCAAATTAAGGAAATAGAAACCTGGCTAAAATTCAACGAAATTTTACTTCACGAATGGGATATGAAAGCCAAGATAAAACCAGGTTTCAGAGTCATGTTTCACGGTGCGCCGGGAACCGGAAAAACACTTACGGTTTCCCTACTTGGAAAATACACAAAAAGAGATGTATACCGAATTGATTTATCTACGGTGATTTCAAAATACATTGGTGAAACCGAAAAAAATCTTTCTTCTCTTTTTGATAAAGCTACTGATAAAGAATGGATTCTCTTTTTTGATGAAGCCGACGCCGTTTTCGGAAAAAGAACAAATGTTAGGGATGCACACGATAAATACGCTAACCAGGAAGTTTCGTATTTGCTGCAGCGTATTGAAAATCATCCCGGATTGGTAATTTTGGCTTCTAATTTTAAAACAAATATTGATACCGCTTTCACCCGAAGATTTCAATCTATTATTGAGTTTGAAGTACCTTCTTATAGCGAACGCTTAAAACTTTGGCAAAATAATTTACCAAAAGGAATTAGAATTGCTGAAGATGTAAATCTTAGTGAGATTTCAAAAAAATATGACATTACCGGTGCTAATATTGTCAATATCATTCAATATGCCTGTTTGAGAACATTAGAAGATGAGAACGAAAGTATCAACCTTGATCACTTGCTTCAGGGAATTAAAAAAGAATATGCGAAAGAAGGAAAAATGATGTAGAACTTACATTTAGTACAATTACAAAGCATCTAATTTGTTTGATTTATTCGTGTAAAATTCTGGTTTTAGTTTCGGTTTAAAATAAATTATATATTAGCTAAAGAAATTAAAACCAAAAACTTTAGTCATAAAAACCAAACACTCAATGACCAAAAAAACCATAATTTTAATCGGATTTATAATTTTAAAATTTGCTTTACAATATATATTACTAAGCCCTGAATATGATTTGCAGCGTGACGAATACCTTCACCTCGATCAGGCACATCATTTAGCCTGGGGTTATTTGTCGGTTCCACCAGTAACTTCCTGGTTTTCGTATGTTATTTTTTTGCTTGGAAATTCTGTTTTTTGGGTCAAATTCTTCCCTACCCTTTTTGGAGTTTTAACGCTCATAGTAGTCTGGAAAACTATTGAAGTTCTTAAAGGAAATTTATATGCTTTACTTTTAGGTGCAACTTGTATTTTGTTTTCATCATTATTGCGAATTAATATGCTTTATCAGCCCAATTCACTAGATGTTTTGTGTTGGACAGCTTTTTATTATGTTGTTATTCAATATGTCACAACCGAGGAAAAAAATGGTTTTATATTGGTGCTGTCGTTTTTGCTTTTGGTTTTTTAAATAAATACAACATTCTTTTTCTGCTTATTGGTCTTTTTCCGGCGTTATTACTTTCTGAACAAAGAAAAATATTGACGGAGAGAAAGCTTTATTTAGCCTTGATTTTGGGATTAATATTAATTCTGCCGAATCTCTTATGGCAGTACAACAATCAGTTCCCTATTGTGCATCACATGAAAGAATTGGCCGAAACACAATTGGTAAATGTCGATCGTTTAGGATTTCTTAAAGAACAATTATTATTTTTTATTGGTGCATTATTAGTGATTTTTTCATCATTATATTCTTTGTTATTCTTCAAACCTTTTAAAAAATATAAATTTTTCTTTGCGTCAATTATTTTCACACTGGCGGTCTTTTTATACTTTAAGGCAAAAGCTTATTATGCAATTGGTTTATATCCAATTTATATTGCCTTTGGATCTGTTTTTCTTTCCGAAATTCTAAAAACAGGCTGGAAACGTTATTTACAGCCCGTATTTATCCTTATTCCGTTACTGTTGTTTATTCCGATGTACAATTTGGCTTTTCCAAATAAAAGTCCGGAATATATAGTTGGACATCCCGAGAAATATAAAAAACTGGGAATGCTTCGCTGGGAAGATGGAAAAGATCATAAATTGCCACAAGATTTTGCCGATATGTTAGGCTGGAAAGAACTTGCCCGCAAAACAGATTCTATTTATGCCAAACTTCCAAATCCCGGGAAAACCCTGGTACTTTGTGACAATTATGGTCAGGCTGGCGCGATTAATTATTACACAAAAAAGAGAATTAAAGCTGTTTCTTTCAACGCCGATTATGTAAACTGGTTTGATCTTGATGTACAATATAAAAACCTAATCCGAATTAAGGAATTTGAGGAAAACAATACCGAATTGAAAGAAACAAGTCCTTATTTTGAAAATTCAAAAATTACAGGCGAAATTACTAATCCAAACGCCCGTGAATACAAAACCACAATTTTTATCTTCACCAATGCTAAAGTCAACATTAATAAAAGAATAGAACAAGAAATTAAAGAAGAAAAAAATATAGTAAATAATGACAGACTTTACTAAGATAGAATATTTAAAAAATGGAAATCAAAAACAGGTTCTGGCTTATAAAATACTCTCAGAATACAAAGTCTTAGCAAACATTGCCGAATTTGACCCCATTTTAGTTGGAACCATTCCGATAAATATTGATATCGAGAACAGCGATCTCGACATTATTTGTTACTGGAAAAACAAAACAGATTTTATTGAAAAATTGGAGTCTCTTTTTGGAAATAAAAATGAATTCACAATTAGAGAAACAACAATTGACAATGAAGAAACAGTCATCGCAAATTTTAAAATAGAGCGTTTTGAAATTGAAATCTTTGGACAAAATATTCCCACCAAAAATCAAAACGGGTATAAACATATGATTATAGAACATAAGATTCTGCAGTCAAAAGGTGAAAATTTCAGATTAGAAATTATTAAACTCAAACAAAAAGGTTACAAAACCGAACCGGCTTTTGGTTTTTTATTAGGTTTAAAAGGCAATCCATACCAAGAATTACTAAATTACAAAATTGATCCTGTCTCTTAAATCACTTTTAAAAACACACAAACACCTGTTTGTTAACAAGTTATTAAATTTAATAGTGCTAAAAAAAATATTTTCAATTTTTCTTTGGATAACCGTATATACTGCTTATCTTTGCACCCGAAACATCGCGGGATAGAGCAGTAGGCAGCTCGTCGGGCTCATAACCCGAAGGTCACAGGTTCGAGTCCTGTTCCCGCTACTAAATAAAAAACACCACTTGAAAAAGATGGTGTTTTTTTCGTTTATAGCACTTTGTATTATGGAAGAATTTGTTGTTTATATTCTCTTTTCTGAAAAATTCAATAAAAACTATACAGGTTACACTTCTAATTTAATTGAAAGATTTAAATCTCATAATGTTCTTGAAACAAAAGGTTATACTCTAAAATTTAGACCTTGGGAAGTAATTCACGTTGAGTTTTTTAATTCTAAATCTGAAGCAATAAAAAGAGAAAAATATTTAAAAACAGGTGTTGGAAGAGAATTCATTAAAAAAATCATTGAAAACTTATAGCTCGTCGGACTCATATCCGCCGCGGCGGACACAGGTTCGAGTCCTGTTCCCGCTACTAAATAAAAAACACCACTTGAAAAAGATGGTGTTTTTTTCGTTTATAGCACTTTGTATTATGGAAGAATTTGTTGTTTATATTCTCTTTTCTGAAAATTCAATAAAAATTATACAGGTTACACTTCTAATTTAATTGAAAGATTTAAATCTCATAATGTTCTTGAAACAAAAGGTTATACTTTAAAATTTGGACCTTGGGAAGTAATTCACGTTGAGTTTTTTAATTCTAAAGAGAAAAATATTTAAAAACAGGTGTTGGAAGAGAGTTCATTAAAAAAATCATTGAAAACTTATAGCTCGTCGGACTCATATCCGCCGCGGACACAGGTTCGAGTCCTGTTCCCGCCACTAAGACAAAAGCTTCAGATTTCTCTGAAGCTTTTTTTGTTTATCATCAACTACATCAAATTTTTGAAAATATTGAAACTAAACTAAAAACAGAGTTTACTTTTTAGTTAGATATTGCCTGTTTTCCACCCTAATTGACAATCCCTTAGGAAATACCAAGTTTTGAATCCTGATTTACTCTTAATATCTACAGACCATTCTATCTAAACACACTTTTGATACACTAAGCTTCAATTTTATTCATTTAAAGTGTTTAAACCTTAAAAATAAAAGGGATGAGTATTTTACTCATCCCTTTAAAGTGAAATTTATTTAGTAAAATACTAACTATCAACATCTTTTAGTTTCAAAGAATAAAAACCACACGATTGATACACTACAGGTTCTAAGTCAGGAGATGTTCGCGCAGTTTTTTTTCCAATAGAACTCTCTGTGAGCGAAAGCAATTTGTACTTTTATTTGATAAACAAATCAATATCTTCTATTGCAGAATTAACAGAACCTAATAACTTTTCATTAACTATTTTTTTTAAATGGTTAACAACTTTTTCTTTTTCTAATTTATGATGTATTCTAGCAACATCTCCTAAGCTAGAAATAGCCGTCTTAGAAACCCAATAATCAGAATGATTGATATAATCTAAACATAATTTTTGCAACCATTTCCAATCATCTATTCCATTTATTGCTCCAATAATTGCTGAAATTATTTGCTCATTATCGTTTGTCTGAAGCGATAATTCTATGGAACTTTTATCTGTATATGAATAATTTTTATACTCCATTTATTCTTGATTAATTATTTTTCCTTTTTTAGTAACCACTTTTTGTTTTAACAATATATTTTTCATGCCTTGAGATAATTCATTCCACGTTCTAACATGTCCATGAAATTTCCCTTCAGAATGCTCATCAAAAATGTTAAACTCACCAGTCTTATAATCAACACCAACTCTGCGCGTCATATTCCCAGGTAATTCAAATGAATCATCAAGAACTTCTTGAGGAGTTTCTGGAGCTTTTCCTGCTCTACCTTTCTTATCTTTACCATGTTTACTATTATCTTCAAAAAAACGTTTTATTCCTGTTTCTTCAACTTTAAGGATAATAATTCTGTAAATAGCGATACCGATTGTGTTTTAGAAAAAAGGGTGGGAATATTGATAATCAAAGACTTTTTCGCTAAAAATATAGCAACTCTATAAAATCCAAAAGCCACTCAGTATTGAATGGCTTTGTTAATACTAGATTTAAAATTTAATTATTCGGTATTAGATTTAAATTGATGACAACTTTATTTTCAGTAACATCTTCTGATTTAAAACTAGTCTTATAGCCATCTTTGTTTGATTTCACTTCAATGAAAGCTCCATTTTGAAAATTAGTTTTATAGATACCTTTTTTATCTGTACTAATTTTTATGGAATCTTGACTCGTATAACTACCATCAGGAGTCTTACCATAGCTCCAGCAAACAATTGAAACTTCAACATTTTCAATTGGCTTTTTAGTTATACTATCTAAAATTGTTCCTTGAATTTGAACATTTTTCACATCATTGTAACAAGATGTAAATAAGAAAATGCTAATAAATATCCCTAAGTATTTCATCTTATCTTTTTTTAACTGTTGAATTGATAACTGGATTAATAATATTACTTGCTTTCTGTTGAACATTTCCATGGTTTACACCTGCTCCAGAAACATCCTTATTAACGACATTTGTTTTTTTAGCATTAGAGGCTTTGTTTGGACCGCCACTTGAACCTGGCGAATTAAAACTTCCACTCTTACTTTTATTACTACTACCACTACCATTACTACCGCTAGTACTATTACTTGTTTCACCAGTTGTAGAACCTGTAACTCTTGAAGCACTAGAAGCTCCTGAATTACTAGTCTGATATACATTCAAATTCGTTTTCACGTTTTCAGGAATTGTAGTGTTAACAGTTACATTTTGTAATGGTCCATCAGACCCGTCTACCGTAACCAATAAGTCAATAGGTACACTTGCCGCATTTGGTGTTTCTGCCAAGTCAACTGCAACGTCTACACCATAACTATAACCATACAAAATTACTTGGTCTCCTTGTTGATAATTAGCATTAAAGAAATCTAATCCTTCTTGAACTCCCGAAGCAGAAGTAGCACCAGGAGCAATAATTCTACCTACAAATTCCCCACCAGTTGAAGTTGTTGCAGATTGTGTGTTCTTGAAATACTGAGCTGTATATCCAGCTTGTCCAACCGTCGTAGGTTTACCTCCGCCTGTTGGTCCTCCATGATAAAATATTGCTAATACTTTTTCTAATCCTTCTAATTCTCTAAAAGCAATTGGAGTATTTTCACAAAAAGCATATGGAGATTGATAACTGTAGTCCTCTCTTAAAGGGTCAAGACTCATGAATCTACCAATTTCTGGGTCATAGTTTCTGTACTTAAAGCTGCCCCAGTTCAGTCCTAACTCATCCTGACGCTCTTGTCCTTGGAACTTATACTTATAAGGGTTTGCGACTTTTTTTACAAGTTTTTACCTGTTAAATATAATAATTTTAAGAACATGATTTTGAAGGATAAACTTACTGTTTTATTGCTCAAATCCAAAAATAAATCTTTAAAACAGCTGTAAAAATCACTAAACTTTTACTGAAGCAGATTGTACGTCTGTTGAGTCTTTTCAGATGAGTTCTTAGCGTCAGATTCTTCCTTTCAATATGATTAGTTCCGAAACGTTTGACAGAATGCAGCTTCTCGTCAATCAGATATCTGTAGTTTTTAAGTCTGTCCGTAAATATCTTTTTTGCTTCTGCCAATTTCAGAGTTTCCAAAACGCGATTCAGAGTTTTATTAGTTGGTTTGCCTACATTAAAACTAACCACACTTTTAGAATTCTTTTCCAGAGCATAAACCAGCCAGATATAATTTTTCTTGTGCCTGATATAAGTACACAGTTCATCTACTTCGTAAGTTTTGTCTCTGCTGACAATTGGTCTGGTTATATTTCTCGCAATACAGACAATTCTTTTCAATAATGTTGTGGCTGATATTTCCAGTATTCTTGCTGTGCTTCTTATTCCTAATCCCTCTTTGGTTAATTGAACAATCTTTTCATTAATATCTAATTTGTAAGCTTGATTTGTATAATATTCTATAAAACGGTGAGAGCACATTTTACAATAGTATTGCTGTATATTATTTTTTGTTCTCCCATTTTTAATAACCTTTTGCTCTTTACATTTTGGACAATTCATTACCATCACTAACTTTGGAACGCTATGTCGCATTTTTACTCATTTTAGCTCATTTAAGGCAATATTAAAACAAAAAAGATGAGCATTACTGCTCATCTTTAAATTATTTATTTCTAAAATTTGTTCAATTTCAAAAGGTTAGAATTTCAAAATCTCATATCACTAACTTTGAAACACTACCGATAAATGACTATGTTTCGAAACAATTTAAACAAAAAAAGAAAAAGAGACTTTTTAAAGGGATTTAAAATAGTTAAGGGTGCAAAAATGCACCCTTAACTTTGTCTCCACTTTCTGTTAGCAAATCCATCTGATACATTACCAAATTTAAGGATAATCAAATCCAAATAATATTTTTGTTACAATATTATCTTTCAATGTAAATTCCATGAAATATCCTGGCATATTATATCGTTTTAAAAATGTCGATTTATCAAAATTATCGATTCTATAAGTTATAATTAATTGATCTTTTTCTTTTTTAGTTATATAGCCGTCACCTTTTATTTCAATTAATTTTTCTAAAGAAATTCCTAAACCTAATTTTGATTCTGTTTCAAAAACCTTATCATCAATATTATAATTAGAATTTTGAATCAATTTTTTATCATTTGCAAAATAGCCTATTTCAAAGCAACTAAATTGATCTTTTGGATTCCCTTCATAATGATAAGCCAATAAATATTGTGATTTATCACTATTACTAAAAATAGCGATAGGACTTTCTCTTAATTTCTCAATTGTAGAAATCCCTTTCTCTTTTGAATAAAATCGTCTTAAAGATTCGCTATTTTCTAAATACAAAAGTCTATTTATCGTTGAATCAGGGCTAACTTCTTTCAATTCTTCTTCAAACTTTATTTTTTTATTCGCTGAGTTAATTGAATCTGGTTTAGAAACTAGTATTGTGTCAACATTGGCTTTAGGATGTATAGTCAATTCCGTGCGAAAATCGCTTTTATCCTTACATCCGAAAGTTAAAAGTGCTAATAGAGTTGTTATTATCATTTTATTATTCATTAACATTTGGTATTTTGGTTCCACTTCTTCCATTATTATTAGGATTATTAGTAATATTTATTGTTGCTGGAATTGATTTACTATTTTGTAAAAAACCTTGTACAGCTGTACTAAAGGCACTTAGTTGAGTATCATTACCACTTAATCCGATACAACCTAAAGTTCCTTCATTATTTCCGTCTGGGTGAATTCTTAAATCACTTCTATTAGTGCTAAATTGAGGATTTAGATTAAAACTAAATCCAACACCATCGCTATTCATTCCTCTATTATAATCTCCATTGCCAGGGCTTCTGTCTCGGAAATTACTCACTGTATAACTGCCATTTTCTGGTGCTCCATTTCCAAAACCACCCGCTACAGCAGAAAATGAATCAAGTGCCGTTACACTTCCATTATCAAATTCAACTTGAGTTGTTACGGTCACGTCCCCAATTTTACTGTTTCCTTCCCTCATAGAACCAGTAACGCTAATACTATTTCCAGTTTGTTCTGAAACTAAATCTGCATCATCATATTTCCTTTCGTGACTTCTTAACGAATTAACAGAACTAATAGTGTTTAGATCAGTATTATCATTTGAAATTTTTGCACTTGCATCATTAAAAGCCTTTTCATTCACTTTAACATAAGTGTCTGCCCCAGGCGCAGCTATTCTTCTAAGTTCTTTTCCTGTCATTGACAAAACTATAAAATCATCTGGCCCCATTCCATCAGGATCTGTAAACCTTATCGGATTATCAAAAGTATAGTTATAAGGTGACCATCTTCTCATTTTTTCAGCTAAAGGATCAATCGTTATCCATCCTGCTCTTGCAGGATCATAAAGTCGTGCGCCATAGTCGTACATGTTAAGTCCCAGCTCGTCTTGGAGCTCCTTGCCGTTGTACTTATACTTATTTTCGACGCCTATTTTCACAGTATTATACCCTTCATGCTTGAGACCAAAAGGATAGTAATTACTCTCTTCCTTAATGGCAAGGGTCTTATCATAACTCAAACGGATGTTGCCCAGATGATCTTTGTATTGGTACACATATTTATAAGAACTTCCCGAAGGTTCTACATAACCTTCAGCAGTAGGGAAGAATTTCAATGACCCGCTTTCATACTGATAACCACCTAAATAATCGGTTGTAGTCACATTGGATCCTTCCGTTACAATTTTCTGTAATTTTTGTCCCGCAGCATTGTAAATATATTCAATATTTCCTGCTGTACCAAATGTAATTTTGGTAGGTAAATTTAAATGATTATAAGTAATACCACTAGTTGTACTAGTTCCTATTCCTTTATTCAAGTCCTTCAACATATTACCATTAGCATCATAAGAATAATCATCTACTAAGTTTGCAACACTATCAACAAAACCATTTGCCTTAGAAACTACAGGTGCATTATCAACTACTTTTGTAAGTTGGTTAAACTGGTTTGATGGGCCATAACTATAAGTCAAATTATCAATTTGTGTAACTGTACTTTCATCATTTCCGTTACGCAATAGAGACATTATATTGCCATTTTTATCATAAGTCAAGCTCTCATTATACGCATTAGAAACAATACCTTGTTTTTTGTATATCGCTGCTTTAAGTCGATTCAGGTTATCGTATTTATAACCATAGGTTCTTAAATTTCCTTCATCGAAGTTTGTCTTCCATTGCGTTTCAGCAATATTTCCATTATATAAAGCTTTTACATCAGAAATTCCGGAAGGAATTGAATTGTAATTGATATTAAAAGCAAATAAATCTTTTGGGTCATCACCATGGCTAAGCGAATTAATATCATTGATTCCCTTTAACCATCCTCTAATGTTATAGGTATAATTAACATTTTGTGTTGGAGTACCGATAGTATTACCAACTTTTTTAGATATCAATTGTCCTAATTCATCATAAGTATTGCTCGCAATTAGTTCAACTGTTCCTGCTTCTATTTGATGAGTTTGGGTAAGTAATCTCCCTTGCGCTGAGTAAGTAAAAGCCTCTTTTGTTTTTAATTCCGTACTTCCGGAAAGTCTTTTATGATATGTAATGATGTACTCTGGTTTTCCTGTGAAATCCAGTTTACTATCAGTATAAGTATATCCTCCTAAGTGATTTATAGTATAGGAACGAATAGGTCTTGCTTTTTCATCATAGAACCAATAATTCAATTCATTTGCGTAAGTTGTACTAGTTTGTAACACTCGTGTCCAAGTAGCTGTTTTTAATCCTTGTGGTTTTACTGTATTATTATAATATACAGGCTCTCCCTCTATACTAGCTACTATAGTTGGCATATTAGGAAAGTTGTAATCATCATAATAATTCACTGTTAAAACATGATAAGTAGTAGATGCCAAATTAGTAGGCCATGCAACATTTGTATATCGGAATGCTACTCCATTTATAGTAGTATCTGTAGTACCATCTATTTTAGTTTCATTAAAATTAGCTGTTTGAATATCTCTTTCTGACTGAATATCAATCCTAGTTGCACTTGTAACTGTTGTTGCAGGCATCCATGCAGTAATCACAGGACGACTAAAAGCATCATATTTAGTAATTAACCATCCTACTGATGTCAGATTACTAAATGGAGAAGCTGCCGGTCCTGTTGCCACTTCCCTGTCTAGTTTATCATATACTATAAATTCCCATTGTTTGCCAGGTAATTTCTTTTCTACCAATCGGTTTCTCTGGTCATACTTATATTGATACCCTAAATCATTTAACTGATTCTTTATTATAACTATGTCTGCTTCTGTAGTTGCCTCCATTTTAGGTGGCAATACATAAGTTAGATTACCATAATCATCATAGACATAATAAGTATCATATTTCTCATTGCTTATTCCTGTACCTACTATACCATAAGTTCTTTTTAAAACAACTTGTCCTTGCTTATTCTTGAATTCTACGGTCGAACCGTTTAATTCAGTTGGGATAGCTGCAGTATTTTCATCATAGGTTATGGTTTTATAAAGCTCATTGGCTGCATAAAAAGCTACTCCCCCTGTCAGTGTTGGCGTATAAGTATTATTGGAAAAAGATAAACTCACTCCAAAATTCTTTACCTCATTTACTACATTACTTTGATAGTCCAGTTTTATTTCATGACCACTCCCCGATCGCCAATCATAGCCTGGTGCGGCTTGCGATAATACCCTGTTTAGTGGAGAGGCCTCAAAACCTTTTTCTGAAAATGGATTTAAATAATTGGTGTTCATATCATCGGCATACGCGCTTTGGTAATATTGCTGGGTTGCCAAACTTTTGTCCCCTCGGTAACTACCTACG
Source organism: Flavobacterium sp. AC274 (assembly GCF_979258275.1). Lineage (NCBI taxonomy): Bacteria > Pseudomonadati > Bacteroidota > Flavobacteriia > Flavobacteriales > Flavobacteriaceae > Flavobacterium > Flavobacterium sp. AC274. Next base: position 5,151,938 of record NZ_OZ409852.1, read on the forward strand.
CTTCCTGTGGATTCATAATAAGGCAGCCAATCCTTATCCTGCCTGCCAAAGTCATCATATTCTACATGTGTTATTATGTCTTTTTTATCTGGGGATGCTTTTATACCTATACTTTGCATAGGCCTGCCCAGACCATCAAAATAGGTGATACTCTCTATGATGTCTGAATCGTGGTTTATTTTTGTTTCGCTGTCTATAGCCTGTTGGAAGACCCGGGTATAGATATAGTTCTCATCGCTAAACGTAGCCGGTGTATAAATGCACCCATTATGAGTACCCGCTTCATCTAGGCAGGCATCTGTGTTGTTTGTAACATAACCTGATGGTATCACACTGTAATAAACCTTACTGTTTGGATCTCCAAAACCATCACCATCGGCATCTTCATAGAAATACTGGGGCTGCATGTTGGTAATGTTTTTTGTACTGTCATCATAATCACTGCTGTTAGAAACATAATTTAATGGTTGTGTACATGAATTTATACTACTGCCCGCATTACCGTAGCCATCTGTATCTGTATCTGCATACCAGGTGGGTGGGGTATTGATCACTGCTTGTATCTTTTTTCTCGTTGTGGCCGTACATCCCGTGCTGCTATTATAACTTTCCGCATAATACGATGTTGTGCCGCTCAAACTTGGGGTCGTGTAACTGGAGCCTGTATAGAGCAGTGTACCACCGCTGGAGTCACCGTACCAGTAGATGGTGTCTCCGTTTGTTCCAGGTGTTGCCGTTAGGATAACCGTTCCGCTATCGCACCTCGCTACATCGCTTCCCGTGGCTACTGACGGGATCAGGTTGACCACCGCACTTATGGCCTTACGGGACGTGGCATTACACTCCGTGGAACTGTTGTAGCTCTCTGCATAATATGTGGCCGTACTGCTAAGACTGGGGCTTGTATAACTGGTGCCGGTATAAAGCAATGTCCCGCCGCTGGACTCACTGTACCAACGGATGGTGTTGCCGTTTGTTCCAGGTGTTGCTGTTAGGATAACCGTTCCACTCCCGCACCTCGTTACATCACTTCCCGTGGCTACTGATGGGATCAGATTGACCACGGCATTTATGGCCTTACGAGACGTGGCAGTACATTCCGTGGAACTATTGTAGCTCTCTGCATAATACGTGGCCGTACTGCTAAGACTGGGGCTTGTATAACTGGTGCCAGTATAAAGCAATGTCCCGCCGCTGGATTCACTATACCAACGGATGGCGTTACCGTTTGTACCTGGCGTTGCTGTTAGGGTAACTGTTCCGTTTCCGCAACGTGCAGAATCTGATCCTGACGCAACTCCAATTGTCGTATTTAAATCTACAAAAACTCCAGCTGAGCTTGTACTCCACGCACTATTGTTTTTTGCTCTAATGTAATAAACGCCACTACCTTCATTAGCGATAAATGTACTGCCAGAACCTTTAGAAGTACTTGTGCCATTTTCATCTTTTCCTTGCCAATACCAAGTAACACCAGTTGGAGGAGTTCCGTTTCTACTTAAGGTAGACTGCCCGCAGCCTCTATTTGTAATTATTGGGGTGGATGGAACACTCGGATTTACAGTGTTTACGGTAACAGAATATGAAATAGATGAAGTAGTCCCAAACTGATTTTTATAACTTACATTCATGTATTCTACTCCTGGGGTTGTCCAGGTAATAGTAGCACTCCAGTTATTGCTGCTTATAATAGTTCCTCTATTTGCCATAAGTTGCCACATAGTATTTGAAGGAGAACCGTTTATTTGATATAAAGCTGTTTCTCCTTGGTTTACGGATGTTGGCCCACTAATAGAGTATTGCTGTGCATGACTATATTGGAGACCCAAAACAAAGCTAAATACAACTACTAAAAATATATTTTTAATTTTTTTCATGCTTTTATTTTTTGTTAATACATGATTATAAATCAGTATTTTGACATTACTACTTATAATAGATTTTAAGATCATCTTAAGATCGAAAGTTAAATGTTTTTGATAACTATTGCTGAGCTTTATAATGATACTCATTCTTCTTTAAAAATTTACCATCCTTGTCCTTAACGAATTTTAAGCGATTAAATTCATCGTATTCATAATATGTGGTATATCCTATGGGATCGGTAATGCTGGTAACACCTACTAAGGGATCATAAGTATAGGTAGTAACCATAGCACTTGTTAATGTTGTTCTAATTTTACTTAAGACGGTAATCATTGTAGCTTGATTGTATGTCCCGTTTTTGATATTAGATAGTTCTGTTCCAGTTAAAGTAGCTTCAACGGCAGCTACAGTAGCATTTTCTACTTTTGCTACTGGGTATTCTTCTTTATAACCCCATAGATATACCGTTGTAGTACCATCGGCTTGTTTATATTCAACAAGATTTCCATATTTCCCGTAATCTATAAAATCTACCTTTTTCTCATAACCATTTGTTGATCCGCCTTTGATGCTTTTAATGTTCTTTGGTAAATACATATTTTTAGAAACATTATTGTCATCAAGGTAAGACTTAACTTTAAAGTTATTGATAGTTCCTTGTACTAAACTTCCATTAATAGTAGTTTCTGATTGTATTACATGATCAATTACATTAGCTTCGGTCATGCTTGAAATTGTAGCTACAGTCGTTTCATCTATACCAGACAGTAAATCTTGGGGATATTTATTTTTAGAGACTATCGTTTCCCCCGACTATTGATCATCGTAGTTTTAGTTAAATTTTTGTGTAAAGGGTTTTCGTAGTCATAATTAGTTATTGTACTAATAGGATTATTTCCATTTACATCGTAAAGTGTTTCTGTAACTGTTTTTGGATGCCACCACTCTGAAAAAAATCATAAAAACGAATATCGGTACTTCCATTTACAGTTTCGCTGAGTTTATATAGTCTTACTCCTTTTATATTTTTCTGGGTATTTTCACGAATATATTCTGTTGAGGCTTCTTTTACCTTTACATTGTTACTATTAAAATATTGCTCTTTTAATAATTGTCCGTTAGTTAGATTAATCAAATTAGGCATTCCTGGTATAAAAGCTTCTAACGACAGCTCCTTTTCGTTTTTATAAAAATATTTAGATGCTCCTAAATTGTTGTTGTTAGAATCTACATCAGAGACAGTTACCTCGTTATAACCGATAACACTTCCTTGTGCTGAATTTCCAAAAGGAATGGCACTGTCTGAGCATCGAACCAAATAAGTATTAATCTGTTGAAAAACAAGGACAGGAGTATATTTAGCAACATACCCATTGGTAAGAATCGCGTTATTATAAAAAAACTGATAAGGGCTTATCAAAATACCTGTGGAAATATTGTTATTTTCATAAGTGTATATTTTTTTCTTAACAGATATTCCCTGATCGTTTGTTGTTATCGACTTAATTCGAAGACCAGCACCAATTTTTTTTGTTGTCGGATTTTTTTAACATATCGTGCAGCGGCTTCTATATTTACAGGTAAACCCGATGTATTATTTACTCTTAGTTTATAATTTCCTGCGGGCAAAAAAACAGTTAAGTAAGAATTAAAAGTTCCCTTATTAGCATCAAATTCAATCCATGGTGCTATAGATATAAGTTTTTTTCCATTTTGATCTTCCAAAGTCGCTGTCATTTTATCAGTAATTCCATTTGCCATAAGATTATATACATTGAAAGACAGGTGTACCATTGTAACTTTGTCTAAAGTAAATGGCATTTCACTGGTTTTTATAATGTCACTACCTAATATCTTTGCTGATTTAAATATTGGCTCATCTTCATAAAGTGTTTCCAACTCACTAGAATACTGGTTTGGTTCATATTCAAAATTAACTATTGCTCCGGCAGGATATCGGATCTTTTGCAAAACAGCCGCCTGTAATGAAGTACTGTCTACATTACGATTGGCTCCTGTTAAATAAATATTACTATCTGTTGTACCTTCATAAAATGGCACAAGTGTTTCTATTAAACTACCAGATATTGGCTTACTAATAATCATTTGGTCCTGCATTGAGAAACTTCTAAATTCATAATTTACTATAGAATTATTATTGCTCCCATTATTATACCCCCAATAATCAAGTGAATAAGATGTCTTTTCTGGCAGCAATGTTGTATTGTACGAAAAAATATAGGGTGGTACTTTTAGAATTTGATTATTTGTGTCTAAAGTGGATTCCTGCAGAGAATCTAATCTTAATCTTGATTTTCGTTCTTCATTATCAACAATCGGTGTACCATTACTGGATTGTAAGCTTGAAAAATAGCTATAATTAAAATCTACTTGTTTAATTAGCTTTCCATCAACATTGAACATTTTTGCAGTCTTTAGTCTTTTGGGTTTAGGGTCACTAGAAGTATATTTCCTTATATCTGTTCGGTCTTCTGTAATAAACTCTACAAATCCATTCGTAAATTCAATTTTTTTAAGATATACAGGATTTATCACCTGCTGACTGGCAGAATATAATTTTGTTCTTGAATTAATATCTATGTAGCGATAACTTAATTGGCTTCCTAAAATATCTTTAGAATTTAGAAAATCAGACATTTGTTCATAACGGCTTATTTGACTAATTGTTTTTCCTGAATTCTCATAAAAAAATTGATTGCATTGCCTTCAGGCGTAACGATTTTTGTTAAATACCAAGCACTGTCAAAAATAGGCGGGTCATACTTGGAAATTCTATCGTCATTCGGAGTTATAGGATCCGAACTCGACAAATTATAATTTGTTGTTGTTTCCACAGCATTTAGGGCAGCAGATCCTAAATAATATTTCCAACCATTTCCATCGGTCACAGTCCATATTTTTGAACTTATATCGTATAAAAAAATTAAATTGTTTTGATCAATAGATATAGCTCTAACAATCTCACCCGCTTGTTTTTCAAACACCAGTTTCCCGGAATAATTAAGGAAATTATAATAGAAAATATCCGGTTCCGGATCTAAAAATTCACTTTCTATACTGCTGTAATAATGTTGATCATAATAATCAAAATTACCAGTGTTAGGTAATGGCTTTGTAGGATCTGACCAATCAGGCAGATTTTGAGCCGTTGCGGGAGGCAATTGTGTTCTGATATAGCCACCTTGTTGTTTAAAGTCATCAAGCCCTCTGGTTTGTCTGGTAATCATACCTCCGGCATTCAGTGTCCAGCCTAAGCCAACCCAGCTTGCTTCTTCGGCTACTTTGATACCAGAAGCATGATAACTAACTGAAAGAGGTAGTGTTATTTTTCCTGATTTAACTTCCATTAAGGGAACTGAAATATTAGGCACACCTGTATAATGACTAACAGGTACATCTGCATACTGTGCTAATGACGATGCATTAGGAGAGGGAGGAACAATATTTGATAATCCTGTAGTTTGCGCTATGGATAAATCAAAAATTAATAAGAACAAAAATTGAAAGAATATATACTTTTTCATTAGCAGGGTTTATATTTATAAGATAAGGGAGTTTATATAAATTGTATTGATTTTGTTTTCAGTACATAACGCACTAAATTAGAAGTTTAATAATAAAATAAAATGGGTAATATTTTTTTAATGCAATCTGTTAAAAAAAATACTGTGATTTAGAATTAAGGCAAAAAAAATATTGTCAAGTTAAGATATACTCCCTCTAGTTAGTTAAAGATTTGTAACAGAATAAAATTCAATATTAAGCAAACAAAGAATTTGTTATTTGTTATAATGCATACCAAAGATGAGTTGAAATTTACAAAATCGATTTAGTAAAAAGAGAGTAGTGATTTTCATAAGCATTTATTGGGATTTAAATTTAAGTTTTTGTTTGACTTTGGAATGATATTGATTCAAAAGTAATCTTAAATTCATATCCTTAGTTTTTTTGAATCCTTTTTTATTAACAAATAATTGCTTTTTTTAAACATAAAAACAAAGCAAAAGATCTAACAACCCATCAGTTATATAATAAATTTTATTAAATAACATTTGTTTAGAAAAAATGTTTATAATTTATCCACAAATAACATCATAACGGAAAGTTTGAACCCTGAAAAACCTAGTATTTCATATATAATTCCGGCTTTGCTATGTTCGAAGTTTACTTAAGGTCAAAGGTTATTTACCATTTTTGTAAGTCTTTGCAATGAGATTGCTTCATCAGTATTTACTTCAATTTTTTTTCAATATAGTTATGGCACTCTTTACCGATATCCTTTTTATAACCACAAAAAATATGTTTTCAAAAAAACATAATGTAATACATTTTTAAACTACATTTACTTTGAAATACAAAAAAGCTTACAAATAATATTTATGAAAATATCATATTACTTAAACGAAGGCAGGAAAAAAACCTTTATTGCCGTATTAGTGATGGGACAGAAAGGACAACATTTAGCCTAGAGCATACCATTGACCCTAAAAAATGGAACGCCAAAAAGAAGAAGAAAAAGATATTGATATCTACTATTATACGCTACTAGATTTCAAGAAATACCTTGCTAACAGATATCATGAACTAAAGTCAGAGGGCAAGGAAAGCGTTTTAACAATACTAAAAAATGAAGCTACTACATTTCTTGATGGATCTGGAATAAAAGGCATTGCAAGAAAAATGTTTGATCTTGAAAATAAAAAAAATGGATTGCCAAAATACGATAATTTTCTTCAAGCGTTTGAAAAACATAGCAATCTCAAAAAAGACGATTATAAAGCAAAAACAGTTGGTGAACAAATACATTTCCACACCAATGACAGAGTTTACCAAATGGATACTTATGAAGGGAAAACAGCTTTTCTAAGATCCATAATAGATGGCAAATCTTATGATGAGATATACACCATGACAAATGAAGACATATGGAGTAAAATTTATGTAGATGCCGGTATTGAAAAGCATATTTTTCTACCGAAAACACTTAGTGAATGGGAAAATTATTGGAATAAAACATATCAGGAAGTAAAGGGAATTATTGGAAGAACAGAGCATCTTGACAAAATGAAACAGGAGTCTTGGCGAAAGTTTCAGGTCTATATGGAGTGTTACGACAGTGCTGGTGATGCTATAAAATTAGCTTATGAGCTAGAAGATTCAGTCCTTTATCCTCTTGCTGTTATTACGATGATACAGATCTTCGATGCTGAAACTTGTTATCAAGAATATTGTGAATTAGAATTTGACAGTAACGAATGGGAATCTATATCTTTTGATGATGATGAGGACTGGGATAGTCCTGTATTCTATATAAGACCTTATGAAATTTAAAACGTAAAGACATGTTGCACACTGATTACATCGACCCAGAATTTATCTCTTATCTTAACAGACATTGCACCGGTATAATGCAGTTGAAAGATAAGATTGAAAAAATATCGGTTTACTATGAACTGGCTGAAGCGTTTTCTAATCGAGCTTGCCGATTTTATATAGATATTGATTTGTTTGATTATGGAACTCTTTCTGATGAAGATAAAAGAAGCGCAAACAATTATTTTTATAATTCGCAAAATGAAACAGGCAACAAATTTGTTTCTTTCATCTATAAGTCTCAAAGAGATTATTATATGAACGCAGAGGTAATAAAATTGTTTATCTACCATTACCAGTTTGCTCAAAATATCTTTGATGGCTTTATAAAGAATGTAATACCTGCAATATGTGAAATAGAAATAGCATCCTTAGAGACAGAACCATTTTTCAATTATATATTAGACTTTCTAAGAAAGTCTAAATATTCAGAACAAAATGAGAATTCTTTTAAAAAGGAATACTTGAAGGCTACTAAAAGAGAGTTTGAGTTTGATTGTTATTATCATAATTATTTAATTGATGCGGCTGTCAAAGAATTACCAAGTAAAGAAGACATTGTGACAGATGAAGAGGTGTGTAATGCTGGAGGAGGCGATAAATCGGCGATCAGGAGATTCATTATAGAAAATGACATACCATTTTCTATCGGTTATCATACAAATGTAATTGATAATATCCAGATTAATGCTTCAATCCTTAAAGAAAAGATAACAAAAGATATTCCTGACAAATATTCTAATATAAGATCCGCTGTGATACTTAATCTAATTAAAAATAAGGAAGAGGCTAGATTTCAAAAAGATAAGATCTTCAAGGAAAAATGCGATATGTTAGCAGTTCAGTTAGGAGATTATTTATATATCGAAAATCAATATAACAGGAGTGATAGCGATATTATAGGAATAATAAAAAGTATTCACTTGAACTACGCCGAAGAGTTGGAAATTAAATACAACATCTTAAAGAAAGATTTAACTGAAAGTGGTTTATCCGTCAAGTCCGCAAATAGCAAAGAAATCGCCTACACACTACAATCAGAAATATTTCAAGACGAAAAAAATAAAGGATCATTACGAACTAAAGCTCATTTAATAACGCTTTTTAAAAGCAAGGGAAGTAAAAACCAAATATCCAAAACCAAAAGGAAATAAAAAGAACGTTGACGTTCTTGAATCAAAAGCAATATGGATAAATATTAATAATCTAACAAGGATGACCATATAAGCGCCAACTGGCGAGGTTATCGACCAAAGTAATTCAAGATAAATATCATCTCTTGAAACAGAGGTAATTGGTATAGACACAGATAACCAAAATGAGATTTTTGAAAGCTATGACGATTCTCTGCCAAAAATATTTACAAGAGGGGGTATAATTTTGATATTGCATTAACAGGGTCGAAAGTTCAAACCGTTTGTGCAAGTATTTTTGCAGGAGACAAAATTAATAACGGTTGGCATATAAGTCCTAAAGAGTCGAAATCTACAATGCACAGCTTTTCATAAGGAATACTGTGGGGAGCAGGGAAAATGATTTCTTCAAACCTATGTAACAGCACCAAAAATCTGAAGAATAAATTTATCTTTCTTAAATTTGCTCCAGTGACTGTAATGTTTTAATTGCTAACTTCCAAGAAAAAATGGACTTTCAGAATAATGAATTTTCAAAGATAGAATCATTAAAATCAAAGAAAATAACTTTTATAGCAAAGGCTTTAGGAGCATTTATTTTTGTGAGTACAATTTTAGGAATAATTAATTCCGAAATAATTATCATTGAATCTGGAAAACTATCTGTTGAATTTAAAATTTCTTCTATAGTACTATGCGTAATTCTTTTATCTTTTTTGTCATACTTCGTATTAAAGGATATAATTATTGTCAGAAAAAACAAAATTACCAAAGTAGTAGTTGATCAAAGTGGTTTGCATCATTATAAAGATGAAATAATTATTGAATCACTAACTTTTGAGTCTTTATATACAAATCCTGATCTAAAAAATTATGATGTAGTTTTATCTGAGGGTGAAGATGTAGGTTATGATATTTGTGTATATTATTTCGATAACTCAACGAGCACATTAATTTATAAAGCAATTATATTCAATACTCCATTTGTAATACGCAACAAAAAAGAATTAGAAAAACATTTCATAAAGGGCGTTTTAAAATTTCGATCCGATTTGAAAGTTTCACCAAAGGTTTTAGATTTATTAAATTTAAAGAATTCATAAAATTCAAAATTGTCTAGGCCTGAATTTACCTTACAGTATTTAACATTAATTCTATTTTTACCTTAGAGTAATGTTCAATTAGGGCAGTTGACGAAAAGCAAATCTTGTACATTAATGATAAAATCTATCGAAAAACAATTTCCAATAGACGCATTGAGTATAGATAGAAATACCTAAACGATAAGACCATCTTTTTAAAATTCTTTTTAGAGAATAACCGCCAGGCAAAATTCACTTAAAAAATATAAGCATTTTTTCATTATTAACTTTGTCATGAAGTATTTAGACACTCAAAGCACAACTCCGCAAACCGCTAACAATCAATTGCTATCACATTCCAGATAATACATCATAAAAAAACAACCCGAAGGTTGTTTTTAATTATAAATCATAGATTGAGAATATTATCAAATAATGTTTATCAAAATGTTTTGACATATCTTAAAATTTCATCATTAAAGATTATCTAAAATTATTATTGTTTTTATATTTATAGACAAACTCGTTCGACTGTTTATCTCCCGGAAGATTGTACTTCATTACTATTTCATAGTTTCCATAGCGCATAAAGAGAAAACTAGCACCCATAAAACGTTTGGCAATTGAATCGGCACTTGCATCTCCATTAACATAAGCGTTAATAATTTGGTTGTTTAAATCAACCCAATCCTGTTTGTAAAGCAATGGCATATTATATTTAAATGGAAAATTCCCTTTTGTCCATGCCTGGTTCACATTATTCTCTATGCTGGACATGTAATATGCATTAAGCGCAATTGCTTTTGCAGGAATAACGCCCAACTCTTCTGTATCTCTATTGTTGATAGAAAAATTACCATTTAGCGGATAATCTTTATATAAGTACGGGAATATATCAGCATTATAATACTCATCATTTAATTTAGACTGCGCAATTATTAAAGCTTTATTATCACTATAAGTCGCTCCTTGCAACTCTGTCAAATCAAATGCTTCCTGACTTGAAATAGTGTTAGTCAGATAAATAACATCTGAGTACAAAACTCCAAAATTATAATTTTGCGTATTTATCGCATTCATTTTAGAATTGAATGTTTTGTATTTACTTGTATTAAATGAATACGTTAAACGATCAATACTACCTTCTGCTTTTGATAATGCATCAGCTTGATTTTCTTTTATCTGTATATCATTTCCATCTTCGCTAATTGTATTTGTTTTTGTTTCTGCTGTAGTATTTTTTTGTGCAGCTTGTTTCAAATTACTTACTATAGAAAAGTTGTATTTTTTGTCCTGGTTAATATTTGGCAAATCATAATAAATTTCATTTGAGCCGGTATTATAATTAAAAGCTGTTGCCTTTGAATTAGAGGTTCCGTCTTCATCTACTTTGATACTAGTTTCCCAACTGCCATCTTCAAACAAGTAATCCTGACCACGCTTAAGTTGAATATAACCTTTTGGATATTCTTCCTCCAGAAAATATTTTTGATCTACAACAGGATAAGAATACTTAACGTTTGTAAGCGGAATATGATTAGGTGCACCACCTGTCTTAAAGAGTCTTTCTTCATATTCTGTAGCTACCTTTCCATCGACTTTTATGGGTTGAAAAACACCATTTATCATCTTTTGAAAACTAACTTCAACCTGAACTTTAAGTTCTTTATTTGGTGGCAAAATGTCTGATGATACAAAACTAACTTTATCTTTCATTGATCCCCATTCAAAAACACCTGGAATTTCGGTTGTACCATCAAAAACTTTGAATTTTTCTAGTATTACTTTATAGGTCACATCTCCTGCATCTTCAGGAATTACAAAAGCTTCGTTTACTTTCATTGAAAAAGCAGCTTGTGGTACAGCAAAAACATCTACATCAGTTGAACTTTGTTTTGGAGTTACATCTGTTATCAATTTAAGACCTCCTAACGGAGATGCATTTTCAAATTGACATTCTTCTCCAAGTTCAAATTTAAAACGGAATTTTCCTTTTATTAATCCTCCAAGAATATTCATGTTTCCGGCCACATAACCTCGCATCCAAACCGGATTTGGTAATTTTGCCTGCAATAAAACTGCAGCTCCTCCTGAGATAATTGGAACTTTGAATTTTAAAAATGATAATTTAACTCTAATCCCTAATTCACCCTGCAGATATGCATAAGATTGTCCGTTAGCATACCATCCGTTTATACCTACCTGATCTCCTGTATTAGAACATCTTGCTTCCTGATAATCTTTAAGCATAATATCGAATCCCATTCCTGCCTGAAAACGGGCATAAAAAAGCAAGAAACTTAAATCTCCGGTGTCAAAATCTAAGCTTGCACCAAAGGCTAAACCACCTCCATTTGCCAAAGCATTTTCATCACGCATATAATCTAATTCCTGAGCATCAACACCTAAAATTTGCGCAACAATCGCAGGCGGCGGCGGACTTCCCGGAAGAACTGTTCCTGCCATAAAGTAACTTGTTGTTTTTAAGAACATTCCGGCTACCCCTATTTTAATACCACATCTGTCATCTGGTGTTCCCATGTACATGTACCAGTCTTTTGGATCTTTATGGAAAACTCCCCAAACGGCTCGTCCTCCCGGTCCTATTCCTGAAAGAAAATTACCTGGCGTATTAATATATACATCTGTTGTAGCATGCATGGAATTATTTTCAAAATCAAATTCAATAGCTGCTGCCATTTTGATTCCTACTGCAGCTGATAAATCTCCGGGAATAGCTTCTTTAGCTTCCGGAATATATTTACTGGCAAAAGACCCCTTAAGATCACTATCTGTAACTCCTAGGAAACTTTTCTTTGATGTAACATTGGAAGACACTTTGGTCATTAAATCCGTAATATTTTTTAACCCCGGTATTTTGGCCATAACATTTGCTTTACCAAAAATAGCCAATCTGTTTACTCCCCCTTTTGAGTTAAAAGCCATTTCAAATCCGGCTTCACCGTCACAAATAGTTTCTGAGCCTACATGAAAGTAAATTAAAGCTTTAATCCCAAGACTTATTTTTTCATCTGGAGTATAACTTAATCCTGATGGAGAAAAATCACCAATAGCTACATCTGAATTTCGATGCATTTTATAATAAGCTCCACCTCCAAAACCGGTAATCATAAACGGAACACCTGGCGTAGGAGGGAATTTCACTGCGGCATCAAAATACCAGTATCTAAAAGTAGTCCGCCCGAAAATAGCCTTTGCCTTTACGTTCACGATTTTTGCTACATCTACCTCTAAATCAGCATTGAATCCATCTCCGTAAACAGGATCCTTTTCCATCAGGATAAGACCTCCTTTAATGGTTAATCCGCTAAATTCACAATTAATATTAATGGCAGATAAATCCAAACCATCGTATCGGCTTCGCTGTCTGTATCCGTCATCGTACATTTTACCTTTTATACCAATTCTGGCTGTGGCACCGGCTCCAATACTTTCCATCAGATTAATTCCTAAATCAAAATCGATTCGGGAATTGTCTCCATTAATGGCGACGTTTATATTTCCAATTGAAACAGGGAAATTACCAAAAGCAACTGTCCCTTTATAGCCCATATTTCGAACTGAAATAATAGGTGAAACGGTTTGCAATTGTAAATTCTCAAAAGAAATCCCTTTAAAATCAACTGTTTTTTTCCCTTCAACATCCTTTTCATCAGATGCTCCTTTATTAGTTCCGAAAGTAACTGTTCCGTTTAAATTGGCTTTTGGCAAAAATTTTCCGTTAACCAATTTTAATTCTACAGAACTATTAGGTAATAACAGGGCTTTTGCTTTCCAGATATCAAAAGCTATAGAATCTTTTGTAACAACAATTAATTGCTGTTCTTCCATGGAAATAAAACCATTATAAGCCAAACCTGCTCTATTTGTTTGGGCTGGTTTCGCCGGAGTTGTTGTTGGATTTGCCGTTCCAGTAGCCGGTGTTGTAGTAGTTGGGGCAGCGGCTGTGGTTTCTTTCTTTTCCGGCGTTGCTTTACTTATTGGCAAAAGAATCTGACCGCTCAAATTGGCTTTTACAAAAGTATTGGCGGCGATTGTTACATCAATATGGTCCAGAGAATAAGCCCACGATTTTTCCTGGCTTGTGATGCCTCGATCGAGTGGAAAAACATTATCTGCATAAAAAGTTCCCGACACTCCATATTTATCTATGATAAGATTTTGTGCACCTACATGAAGCCTTTCTTTACTTGATGCAGTATCGGTAGTTTGAAATTCTTTTGGCAAACCAACATCAAAAGTCTGGATGAACACACCTTTCCAGGCTTCCTGGCTTGGCACTAAAAGTGCATTTTTTGCATAATATTCAGGAAATATTACGGTCGGATCGTTTTTTAAATCACTTAAATCTAAAACTGCATTACTGACTAAAAACTGAAAATTACCTTCAAAATCTTTTCCGTTTCGTTTGTCTTTTAATGTAAAAGGCTGCAAGCTTACATTCACCAAAATATCGTTCCAGCTACTTGCCATAAAGCTAAACTCTCCTCTAACCCTATTTGGTATTTGAACAGTTTTTCCGTTATAATAGGTTTTTGGAACTGTAGTTTTTGCTTCGTCTACAGTTTTAGTTACGGGATCAATTGGTAATATAAGATTTCTTGAAAACTCTACTGCTCCGGAAATTTTCATTTCTTTAAAACCGTCGCAGTCAATCGTTACATACGTTAAATCCTTAACATCTCCGGTTGCTATTTCAAAACCGCCATATAGAGACACTTGCCATTTATTATCGCTAAACGGAATATCTACATTGCCCAGTAATACCAATTTAGCTTCGCCCATAATACCTCCCTGATGCGATAATTTTACATTATCAGCACCAAAAAACAATTGCATTGGCTGCCCATTTTTGTCTTTTTGCGGAATATCAACTCTACAGAAAACGGTCAAAGTAGTATATTCCGGCGAAAAAACAGCTTTGGTAATCCCGATGGAATACTGAACATTGTTTACTGTATTTCGAATTCCGATTGGCAATTCTACCAAATCCTGATTCGAAAATTTATCTACCCAGCGATCAGAAGCTTCTATCTTTTCAATAGCGCTCGAAGCTGCACCTGCTTCTTTTGGGGCTGCAAGATCCTGCCCGTAAGAAAAGACAACTGAAAGTAAAATAAATAATACCGATAGATGTATTTTGTAAAATTTTTTCATAAGCAAATAATCATGTTTTTTTTGTAAATGAAGCATAATAACTTCTCTATATTTTAAGCCTGACTTCTATTGAAACGATTCTAAAACCCTTCTTATAAAAAAGAGCAATATCCTTTTAATTAATCTTTAAATATTTAAATTCAACTTCATCATCTTTGACATTTTTAAGGGCTAAATCATGATAAAAAGGAATTAATTTGATTTTTAATTCTTCAATTACTTCTGTATCTGTTTTTTTCTCTTTCATCATTTTAAAGAATTGATTAAGTTCTTGTTTATTAAAGTTTGAAAGATTTTCATTTTGGTGAATTTCAGCTGCAGGTGTATTTGCCAATATTGAAATTTCATTAATCATCCATCTATGGACTAATAAAGGCTGTAATTTTTTATTTTTTCGCTCAACTAATTTCAAATACGATTTATAACTCGTTTTGTCTGTTATATCTTCTTCATTTACACCGTGTAGTTTATGTTTATTTACTCTTCCAAGTGCCATAACATAATCATTTTCAAAACTTTCATCTTTTCGCTTCATTTCTTCTTGTAAACTTTTTACAGTTTCAAGAATATAATTGTTGTACTTGTCTAAGATGTCATTATTTAAATCATATGCTTTTAAATAATTTAAAGCTTTTTCTTTAAAGCTTTCATCATCAGGCGTCAAAGTTGTAAGGGTCAGCAAATGCTGCAATTCATCTGAATCTTCCTTTGGAATTGGTCGCAAAGCAAGTTGAAGATCCTGTAATTGTTTTATGATTTCATCTCTGGTTCCCTGATATGTCTTTTCTTTATAATTTATTTTTAAAACAGGATTTAAAACAATTTCCTTTTCTTTTTTAGATTCTTTTTTTGCGGGTAATTTTATTTTATCAATCGAGTATGCGTAATTGAATGTAGCAGTCAAATCATTAAATTTTTGAGTATTTGTGCTGCTTCTAAACATCGAAATAATATTCAGACTAAAATTATGTTGCTCTAGCAGCGTATAGCTATTATTGAACTTAATTCCAAAAACAGAACTCGAATTCATATCTCCCTGAGAGTTATTATACAGAAATCCCAAATTTGTATTTAGTTTGTCTTTAAATAACTTCTTAGAAGCTCCAACTGAAGCTCCGGTTGAGGAACTATTGTTTATACCCACTTGATTATTAGTGTAATTAAGTGAGCTGTTTAAGCCAACTTTCATTTCGATAAAATTTATCGAATGCGCCAAATTATAATTTTGAACGGTACTTGCCTGACCTCTGCGTATTACTCCACCCTGCTCATTTGCCTGACCAGCAATACTATAATTGAAATTTAAATTTTGATTTCTTTTGCTTCCAAAAGCATAAGACATATTTACATTTGCATTTTGCGACAATTGTCTATAATCTAAAGTATCGGATACTACTACATTTGGGTTGTTTATGAGCTCAAACTGATCCAGCTTTTTATTTGTGTAAGTTGAAAAATTAGAATAACTACCCGTAATATTAATTTGATCTGTTACTCTATAATTCATGTTAATGGAACCAACAACACGCTTGGTATCCTGCTTTTTTTCTTTCGCTAAATCGTCTCTTTGAAATCCTAAACTGGTCGATACCGTAATTTTATCCTGATAAAAGGGACGCGAAAAACGCAGCGCAATATTTTCTAAATCATTATTAAAATATAATGCTCCTAATGTATTGTAATTAGGATCTATACGCTCATAAGTTAATCCTACAATGCTTTTTTGAATATTATAATCAAAATTTACATTTAATGCGTTCATAAAATTTGTGCTTTCTTTACTGGAAAATAACTTATCCCTAAAATTTCCACCCGAAAGGGTATTACTTCTGGTATCATCGGTTAAAACAGACAAAGCATATTCAACATTTAAATTTAAATTTTTGATTACAGATGTACTAAAAGTCAAACTGTTTACAAAATTTTCTTTTGGTGTTACTCCTTTGTCAGTAATCATTGTTAGTGAATTAACATCGTCTTTGGCGTAAAAACCAATCCAGCCAAGTTTATATCTTTCTTTTTCAAAACCTATTTTTGCTCCGTAACCAAAACGTTGGTATACCGGAATTCCGCCTAAAGCTTCTTCTTCTGAAACTGCTTTTAATAATTGTCCTCCCATTAAAGTTATTTTAAAGGGGCTTTGCGGAGTAAGTTCTAAACCAACTCCTTTAAACGGAAAACCACTTAAGGTATAAGGCGAAAAAGTCATACTTACATTGCCTATATAAGCTTTTACCCACTTATATTTTGGCATAATACTTAATCTGTTAAAATCAAATGGGGCTGTATAACCTAAGTTATTTCCCTGATTGGTAATACTATAAAATAACGGAACGCTAAAATTAAAAGCACTAATGTTTAAATTTCCTGATAACAAATAAGTAAAAGGTTCACGTGAATTTTGCGTATCAGCATTAGATGTATAATACATCATATTCGCATTTACATTACCCGTAACTTTAAAATTTGGCTTATAAAAATTCTCTAAGTCTACATCTTGAGCATATCCCTTCCTGCAAAAACAACAGGCAAAAACAATACATAACCAAAACAAGATCTTCTTATTCTCTCTCTTCATTTATTGGTTATTGTTTTTGTACTTTGATGTCACATAGAATATAAGAACTTGCTCCGTTCTTAACCATATCTTTAATTTTTATGGCTCCTTTTCTTCCGTCTTGTGTTTTAAATAAAATGATTCTTGGGTAGACCAATCCAAATTGCTGTTCTCCTGCAGCGCTGTAACTTATGTTTAAAGATTTTATCGGACTGTCATTTACCATAGCGTCAAACTGCGATTCTGTGAAATTTAAGCCACAGTTACACAAGTTTTGAGAATTTATAAAAATGGTGCTTTGTGCATTTTGTAACGGCAAAAACCCGTAATTACTGGCCTGATCCGGCGATATAAATCTATTATAAGTAAAATTGCTGTTTAATCCCTGAAAAACGATATCTATAAGACCGCTATTCTGGTCGTTTATTTCATTTGCTTTGTAAACCTGCCTCGTTACTGTCGAGAACATAGCTCCAATATTATTGTTGTTATGTGCCGAATTTATTCCTAATTTAATATTAGTTAATGTGCGCAAATTAGTATCTGGTAAAACCGTAATAGTCGCTTTAAAAATTTGGCTTGTTTTGTCATTAAAGGCCTCTAAAGTAACTTCATGACTACCAGCACTTGTAAAAACAACTTTAGGATTTTCTTCTGTTGATATCGATGGATTTCCGCCTTCAAAACTCCATTTATAACTAGTGGCACTAATCGATTTATTAGCAAAATTAATGGTTACGGGAGCCTCATTATCATCGTCTTCAAAATTTGGCTCATACGAAAACAGGCTCACTAAATAAGGAGCAACAGTTATGGTTTGAGTTTGTTTTTCTGATTCAAAACCATTTGAAACAGTAAGTGTTATAAGATGATCTCCAGGAGTTGTAAATACCACATTGGGAGGTGTTTTCCCTGTAAAAGTAGCAGGAACTCCATCCTGAAAATCCCATTTAAAGGTTACCCCTTCACCAATAGTAGAATTTTTCAAAACTACCTCAACCGGAGAGTAATTGCTTTTTATAATTTCATGGGTAAACTCAATATTAATTCCCTCTTTTATTACTACACTTTTACTAAATTCTTTACGTTCTCCGTCTACATTTGTAGCTATTAATTTAATGGTATAGGTTCCTTGCTTTTTATATAATACTTCACCCGGATTTTTTGCAGACGAAATAGCGGGATCACCACCTTCAAATGTCCATTCGTAAGTATCTGCCCCGGTAATTTTATTATCAATTTTAATAATGACAGGTATTGATTCATCTTCGTTGGCATACGAAGTCGTAAAATCACCCTCTATGACTATAGCGGTTTCCTGATAACAAGAAGTAATAACAATAAATAAGAGTAAGAGTAAAGTTTTTTTCATTCAATTTATTTTAAAACATTACAGCTTTTAAGGCTGTAATGTTTTTTATACTATATAAAATTTCTACTGCTAAAAATTATAAATAACGTTTGATTATTTTATCTTCAGAAAAGGCCCAGACAACATTGTTTTTGTATGCAATAGCACCAATTTTCTGGCTGTGTGTATAATCTAAAGTCCAGACAGCACCACCATTTGTAGTTTTGTAGATTTTATTTTCTAAAATCGCCCAACCCGTATTAGCGTCTTTAAAAGTGAACTTAGTGAACAATTCGCTGTTGTAAACCTCAGTCCAAGAATCACCTCCATTGTTGGTTTTAAATAACTTCACGTCTAATAAAGATTGATTGTAATGATTAATTAAAAGAAAACCGTTTTCGTTATCAACAAAACAAATTTCTCTGGCAATATACCCCACTTCTTCATTAACAAATGGGTACTCTTTCCATCCATCAGTTGTATTATTTTTAAATAAAATAAAAGGTTTATTACCCCCCGCTGTAATAGGTTTATAACCAATTACCCAAATATGATTGTTATCTATTTTCGTTGATTGAAAAAGATTTGCAGTAGTACCGCTAAGTTCATAACTTTTCGTAAAATCAAGTCCGTTAGATGTTGTGTAGACCTTTCCGTTTTGTGTCACAGCTGTTCCGTCTTTCATGTTGGCATCTACATATATTGAGTAATAAACATCATTGACGTTTTCTATATTCGCAAATGCTTTTGTAACTACAGCACCACCCGCTGTTATTTTTGTCATCTTAGGATTTCCGATTCCGCTGCTCCATCCTTCATTATTTATAGTTGCATGAAACACTCCTCCTTCTGCCCATTGTTTCCATGTAATACCTCCGTCTGAAGTTTTTGTACCTGAAAAGTATAGGCTTTTATCACTTTCCATCTGAATATTAGCTGTTGCTCCATCATTTTTTAGGCTGTTTTCTTGTATTACCCAAGCTGTAAGAGAATGAGCAGGAAGAATACCAATATTACCTTCGTAATCATTTTTTACTTCATTCGTTAAGGTTTTATTTTCTATTGCGATCTCTAATTTTGGGAGAACTTTCTCTGTTTGAGGCAATACAAATTTAATTTCGGTAGCAGTCGCAGAAACTATTGTTGCTACAACACCATCAAAAGTTATTTTGATATCGCTTGCTTTATCTGAAAAATTTTCGCCATAAATGCTAACTGTTTCTCCTGTTTCACCTGAGCTTTTAGAATATGATGTTATTTTTGCTGTTTTTATTACTACAACCGGTGGTTCCGGAGTTGGAGTTGAATTATCTCCTGAATCTGAACTACAGCTATTCAACGTAAAAAAAATTGCAACACCGACACTAGTAAAATTCTCTTTTTCATTATTTTTATATTTCTGTTTACTTAATTATTTTTTTACTTCCTAAAGTATAACCATTACCTACCAAAACCCTTGCAATATTCATCGCCGTAATATCTTTACTCATTTTATATCCTATCGGATTACCTCTATTATCAAAAGTAGCTTTTAGAACTTTTTTATCGAATGTAATCAGCTCCTGATTTAAAAATTTATCATAACCTGAAACCATTCCGGCTTTTGCAAACCATGTCGCTATCAGATAACCATCTAAGTCAGTAACTTCGTATTTTAACTCTCCGTTTGTAGAAGGCGAAGTCATTTTGATATACCCGATTTTTCTATCGTTTGGATCCTGATTTTGTGCTTTTATACTATAAATAACACCTGTATCATCAATTGCCAACTGATAGGTATCTGCCACGCTGTTTGCTTTGTCAATATCCCCCTGAACTCCCATTTTTTTTGCGGCTATACCTGCTGATGGTCCGTTAATAAAACTTTCAATTGTTTCTTTATTTAAACCTTCTGCAGTAATATAATTTCTGTCAAACAGTTCATAAATAACACTTCTGTCATAATTAAAGGCACTGAATTTTCTGCTCTTATTCTTAAATTCTAATTCATTTGACTTTCCTGTAGCCTCATCTTTAAGTTCAATCCATGGAAGGTCCATCGAAGTATCGTTAGGAACACTCTTTAACTCAGCTGTCACGTAATAACTTTTATCTAAATTGTAAATTTTAAAAGTTGGTTTTTTACCTTCTATGTAACCAATTGTTTTTTCATCGAGTTTTATTTCTCCTTTATCGATTTTTATTTTTTGCGCAAAACTGCAAGTGCTTATTAGCACAATTAGTAGGGTCAAAATGTTTTTTTTCATGGTGTTTATTCTTTTATTTATCTTTTGTTTTTGAAAGCTTTATTTTGCTTTCCGCTATTAATGATTTTTAAATATCGATTATTATTTTTTATTTGTCTTATTCACATCTTAAATAGTTAATATTAAGGGCGCTAAGTTAATAAATTTCATAAGACAAATACTACTTTTATTGCAGACGTATTATTTTCTCGCTGCGCTCAAGAATATTTTGCTCTAAACGCTATTAACTAAAATGTTATTTAACAATTTTTTGACGAGGTATTAATAATCCTTTCTGTTCGAAGTCTCCCACTTCATTTCCTCTCCAATCTATTACAAAATTGTATTTATTTTATTTTAATGAACGCTTTTTATAATTTATGTCTTACTTTGTCTTGACGAGAAAGATGCACGCGCAAGCGGGGATTACCATCAAGCTCTAATCGTCTACATTCTCAAACATTAACTATTTTCTCCTTTTATATATTTTCGATAATATTTCAAACTATATAGCGGAAAAAAAGCTACAAAAATTGGAAGATAAATAAAACTGAATGCTTCTTTCATCTTAAAATAAAATAACTCTAAAATAATCATAGCACAATAAAAAAATATTGGTATAAAAAAATGATATTCTTTAGAGTTTGTTTCGTCAAAATATATAGATAAAGAAGAAACGAATAGAACCGTATATGATGGTACAATATATACAAGCATTACGGTTTCAAACATTAATGACCTAGACTCCCCACGGAAATTTAAATCTACAAAATACAAAAGCAAGATTAAGCCTATGAAATAATTAAACAACAGGTAAGATTTGCTTCTATATGAAATGTAGACAATAGAAAGTAAAAAAATATTTGTAAAATGTAACTTAACATAATTTATTAATTTATTGTTATAACAAATGCTTCAATAGTTGTTAAAGAACTCGGCAAGGATACAGCTCCACTAGCTGAAGAAAATTGTTTAACAATTACTCTGTCAGTTCTTGTAACTTTTATCCGTGAAGGAGGAATTCCGTGTTCTCCTAAATACTTTACTGTATATTCTACTACATTCACAGCTCTTTTTTCATAACCCTGCTGTGCGAAGTCTCTCGACTTCGTAAATCTTTTTTTGAATTAATTCTTAATTTTATATCTTTTTTTAGATTAGAATTTATTTCAAGATTAGAATATTTACTAAATAGCTGTCTTGAATCTAATGAAGACACTAGTCTATTATCTTTATTGAATACTAAATATTGTGAGCCCATTCTTTAATACTTTATTTTGTGAAATATGACATTGGAAGCCCTTTCAATAAATTACTTGAAGCATCAGATACATGTTTTGTCCAACTTTCTAATTCAAAATTAACATCTCCACTAAAATCAGCATTATTAAATCTATTATCGATTTTACATATTTCAATATAAACATCTTGTATATCCTTATATAATGCATTAAAATCTCTAAAATAATAAAAGTGAGATGTTGTAGAAGCAATTTCTATGATAGCAGAAACTGAATTTGAACTTACTTTTTTTAAAGCAATTTCACATCTTATAATTTCAAATGACATAATAATAAACATATCTGCAGCTGTAATACCTTGTGAATCGTATTTATCTTTTACCCCTTGAATTACATTATCTATTTTCTCTAAAATTAAACTATCCATACTTTTTTTAGTGTGCTACATCTTCTGAAATCATTTTGATATTATGCTGTAATTTATCCGTTATATACTGTAAAAATCCTGTATTCATTTTGGTCTTTAATACTTTCGTGTTTTCCAAAATTTCGTAAGTCCCCTGCTGACACGAGCATCTTGCTCGTGAACCCTCTCATATATCACCTAAATCTCCTCCATCAATATTTTCTCTCTGATATACTTTCTAAATGTTTTTCCTGTATAGTGAAGCTCATTTGAATCGTGCCAAAACTCAATAACTTCATCTTTATTACTTAATATATCAAACCCAGCAAAATCACCTGAATAATTATCACCAAACAACTTAATATTATCAGGTAAATAATAGATGCCTTCCAATCCTAAATCATTAAAATCAAATAAGACATTCATTACCTTAAACTGTGATTCCATTATATTCCCAGAACCTACTTCTAATAAATAATCAAAAAAATCATTAGGTAAATTTGGATAACTCTCTTTTAAATCATTAATTTCGGAAACAGTACTTCTAATTTTATTATTAATTAATTTATCTTGATTTTCATTTTTCTCTAGAAAATTCAATTCTTTTTCAAAACTCACAGTAAAATACTTAATTTGCTATTTAACAATTTTTTGATGAGGCATTAATAATCCTACTGTATCTTCATAATAAATAACCTCTCTATCAAATAAAACACCATCTTCTGAAAAGTCATTCAAACCTAAATTTTCAAATTCAAATTTATTTGCCCCATAATCAAAACATAGTTTTTTTAAATCTCTTAAAAAACTATTTAGCCTTGGGGTATTTAAATAGGCCAATTCAGAATTATCAACCCAAAAACCCTTACCTCCTATATTGGGATCTCTTTTTGTTTTTTTATTATCAATCCATAAATTGAATATATCATTATCTATGTAACATATTAATTCTGTCTCATACTCTCGCATTATTAATTCAATTCTTATTGGAATAGAACCATGTGAAGAAAATTTTGTCTTACTGTTTTCCAACGTAATTAATGGATCGATAGAAACTATCTTTTGAGCAACTTTATCATTTGAATTAAGAAATAAATAAGATGGAAAATAATAATTACTATCCTTTTTATATAAACGATATAAAGAAGTAGTTTCTAAATCTAATACATCAAAACTATTAATAGGAACTGCTATTTTATATTTTTCAGTAAGCTCTATATATTTTTTAATAAAATTTATTCGATCATTTAAAAAAGATTCTTCATTCCATGTATAGTTATAATAAACACATAGTTCTCCTTCAAAATCACACCAATAATCTGACGACTTATCTACTTTGATATCAAATCTTTTCATTACCACTCTGTATTTTTGATTATAAATCTCCCTTGACCATTTTCAACGTGCAATTCCTTAACGGCTTCACCTGCTGACGCGAGCGTCTTGCTCGTGCACACAGTCTAATCAATTTATTACTCTAACTAGTCTGATCATTGTCTCCTCAATTTCTTGCTAAACTATGTTTTTCAATTTGCCAGATTGGTAACAAAAACTGTTTCGATTGGATTATTATGAATGGAATTTAGCATTTGCTGAAAAACTTTAAAGACTAAATTTCAATGAACATATATTATTTTTTATTTAGCATGAACTAAATCCTTTCTATCACGAGCAAGATGCTCGCGAGAGCTGAGGGATTTTTTTATATTAATATTTACAATAATTTATTTTCTTTTTTGTCTCACTTTCCATTATATCTATATAATCAAATTCCATTACGCCATTATTATACTTTTCCCATGGAGCAAGATAATCTTCATTCTTTTTTATATAAAAATCAATCAATTTCAAGATTTTTTCTCTATTAAACGTTTCTCCATAATAATTCTCTATCCTATCAAACTCTTCATAATTATTTATTGCGTTATGTAATAATAGTAACTGATTTTTAAAATTGTTTTCTCCAAGTATTATGATAGAATCTTCTAGTGAAAATTCTTCACTTATTGGGCTTATTTTAAAAATTGGATTGTATGTTGTATAAGGTTCTCCCCAATCAAATTTTTTTCTTGTACATGGCAAAAAGGAATTGTACTCTTATCTATATAACTCATCATTTTATTGTTTTAATACCATCAACTAAGTAAATCTTTATATTTGGAAACATATCTGCAAAATCTTGAATAACGCCTTGGCAAGAAACGCAATAAGGTAATTCAGATGCTATAGTCATTTCACCTTTAATTTTTGGAAAAACTTTTCCTTTTTTGCCACCCAACTTATTAGCGATTTCACTTAATCCAACATACTCTGTGTCAAATTCTCTACTCCAGGCACCTTCAGTCCCAATATTTCCACTTCCATCTACTTTATATGCATCAAAAATAGTTTCACCTTCATATTTATTTCCACTAATTTTTATTTCTAAAGGGTCTAATTTTAAATTACTAATCTTTCCATCAAAATAAGCTAAATTTCTTTTATCAAATTTTTGAATTTCTTCTATTAATTCACTTCCTGAATATTTCTTTCTTAATTCATATATTTTTCCTTCTCTATATTGCTTAAAAGTAGTTTTAGCTTTAGAGTAATCTATAGCAAAACCTCTAAAAATATTTTTTCCTTCAACTAACTTTGTTGGTAATGTATTAATTTCTTTGAATTTAATAGTCCTAGCAATATCATCCGTTTCGTTTAAAATTCCTTTTATATCAGCATTAGCAATTTTACCTTCCTTAAAAGCAGCTGCAAACGCATCCAGCTCCGCAGTTGTAACTGATTTATCCGATAATTTAAAGAATTCAAGTAATCTACCTCTCGTATAGGATGTCGATACTTTGGAGAGTTTTCCTTCAGCGTTTAAAGTATAAATAAATCCTCTAAAGAATATTTTCGAATCTTTAGTAAGTTTACTTGCAAATTTTTGTCCTGCTCTTAACTCTCCAGACGCAATAACAGGCAATACAATAGCAGAAGTATAAAGAGCTGTACTAAGTGCATCTTTTCTACCCACTGCATACATGAGTCCTATTGCTTCTGGAATTGCATCAGCCCCTACAAAAGAAGCAGCAATAGAAGCAACATCAATAGTACCATATACTATAGGATCAAGTGTACTCCATTTATCTTTGTTGTACACATTGCTAAATTCATAAATTGGAGGAGTTTCACTTGTGCCACCAAAGACTATAGAAAGATCTTTTGTCCATTGTGAAAATCCACCTTTAAAAGCATATCCAGTAATATATTTATTTGCTGTAAGCTCGTCCAGCTGTTTTTCTTTAAAGTCTATTGAGTTTTCAAAATCAATCCAATCTTCTAAATTATCACTAGAATTTGCTTTATCCAAAAGTCCGGCTTTATCCATTTCATACTTTAGAATTTCTTCTTCATAAAAAGGATTTATGGCTCCACTTCCAGGAGTAATACTATAAACAAGCTGAGGAATAGGTAAATTAGCAATCTGATCAAAATATGTATTTTGTTTAAGCAATACTGTTTTTACAAAATTATATCCTGATTTATATTCCTTATTTTCAATCTTATCTACCGCTATAGTTCCATCTGCATATCTTAGTCCTAAATAAATAATTGATGGCTTATAAGTATGCTTATACACTTGACCAATAAATTCTTCTACTTGTGTACTAACAATAGATTCATATGTACCTGCTGCAGCTGCTCCATTTCCTCCTTTAACTTTAGCTGTATTATTAGCTTTAATTTTAGCAATAGCGTCTGTTTTTACATCAACTCCTTTTGCATACAATCCCGGCATAAAGTGATCTACAGAAAAATCTATGATACCAATGCCCTTTTCAAGATTAAAGTAAGGAACAGTAATTAATACTGCATTTTTATCTTTTAAATTACTTGCTTCGTAAACTTGTTTAGTAAATTCGTTCCAATTACCACTAATTAAATAATTAACTTTTGTATAAACAACATAAATATTTACTGGATTATTCTTCTGTTTTGAAAATTCAGATAAATAAACAAGACTATGGTCTAATCTGTTTAATTTATCTCCTCCTGCAGGAATGTTTTCATCTACTGATATATTTCCCAGATCCCCATTGGTCATTTCAGTATTATAACCGTAACCAGAATTATTTTTTAAAATTAATTTATTTACCTGCGATATTGTTTTCTGAATTTGTTCCAAAGAAAATTTTCCTCCTTCAATTCTATCAACTTTGACTCCTGGAGGTACGTCCATACTTGCAATATCAAAAAAACTAGATGTAAATGCGTCTTTATCATTACCACATGGAACATTTTTCGCATTGCTAGAATTTTCTTCTATAAACTTGTTTAAATCAGTACTATTAAGTTTGTTTTTTATTTGCGAGTAAGTAATTGTTAATTCTTTTGATGGACAAGGTCTTTCTATATCGAAGAATAAAGTGATTTTATCATTATCTTTTGGATTACTGATATATTTTAACTCACCCGAATATTTTATAGTGGTATTCCTCTCATAATAAGCATCATTTTTCCAACAATAAACTTTTCCATTTTCACTAAACCCATATATTAATCCTTTTTTTGTGTTATCAAAATTACAAGCATCATATATCAAGCTATTAGGCGAAGGTAAACTTGCAATTTTGTAATCAGGGGTTATTACGTAATTAGCAAACTCCCCACTAGCCTGACTCTGAAACGCATACAACTTAAACACAGGGTCATTAATTTGTTTCCAATCCTGATGATTTAAAACTGTTCCTGAGCTATAATCCATTAACAAATCTGTACTTGATTCAGACGTTTTGTAAATCTCAAATGGATGTTCTAACTTAAAAATACCATGACCTAATTCGTGTGCGGGAGTTTTATCTAATCCAGTTTTAAATACATAACCAAACTGTCCATTCAAACGCATGTATCCTTGTTGCCCAGTACTTGAAGTTTTATCTGTTACAAAAAGCACATAACTTGATTCTGTGCTTTGGTACAAACTGTTTATGCTTTGTTGATCTGCACTATAGGTTGATGTAAGTGTGTTTTTCTCTGTCTGAATCGTATTTCCTGAAACTACACTGTTTATGTTTAATACTTTCTCTTTTGTAAAGTTTATTTTAATCCCTACTTTATTATAAATTGCCTGAGTATTGGCAATAACTTGATCCAGTTTCTTTTCTGAAACTTCATCTGTAGGAACTAATGCAACATTAACATTTTTTGGAGAAATATCTACAAGCATAAAAGCGCCGATAACTTTCCATTTTTCCCCCTCTTTTATGGTAGCTAATATTTGTTGTTCAGCATAACTCAGGGTTCCTTTTACCGTTATTACAAAAACTTTATCATTTCTTTTAAAGTCGATTTTAGCACCATTTTGAGTTTTAAAAACAATACTGTCCAATTTTACATTGGTATCTGTAACGGTTACAGTACCTAGCAACGTATCTGAATCGCCATTTAAAACTGCTTTGTAAGGAAGCGCTACGTCACCAACTTTTTTGTATAACTTTTGTAAAGCCGCAGATGCATTATCAGGCATTACATCAAAAGCATATTTACTGCCATTGCCAGAAAATGCAATAGAAATTCCTTTGGCGGTAAATGCTGTCGCCTGACCGCTTTTATCAACTCCATCTGTATTTTCCGGAGTTGGTTTTCCTCCTGCAGCTGCAGCTATAGGTTCATTACTTCCGTTTCCATCTTTGTCTACATTATAGGTATTCCCTTTAGAATCTGTAATTATAGTATCTTTTCCTCCGGGAATAGTTACCTGTTCTCCATTTGTACCATTTACAAGAATATCTCCATTAGGATTGATAACGATATCTTTTACTTCAAACGGAACAGTTTCTTCTATTTGACCGCCCTGACCCTCACCAGTAAAATCTTCTACATCGGCAATATTTTTCCAATCAGCATTATAACTTGTCTCAACAACACCACTGATTAATTGATAATCTGTATTAATGACAATATCCTTAAACTCAACTGCAATTTTAGTATCGGCCAAATAAGGCACAATAATATATCCTTTACCAGAATATGGACTGTTTTCTCCCTGAAGCTCTAAAATTGTAACCGGAAAATCTCCCGCTTTAAAAGTTTCGCTCTGAATTAAATTCGTAAGCGGTTTTTGATTCTGAATATTAATTTGAGGAACAATACCACAATTATATGCCGGAACTCCGCTAGTTTCAGTAGGTGTTGTAAAAGTGTTTATTCCTGAATACGTAAATGACTGAACGCCTTCGCTTATAGGATCACAACTTGAGCCTACTCTAAACTGATACGTAACACCTGGTTCTAAATTGGTGATTAATGTTTGTTTATTTAGACTGTTTGATGAAAACCATTGTGCGTTGCGAACATCCTGTTTTTTGTATTGTACCTGATAACGGGTATGCTCCGGTATTCCTTCCCAAGTGATTTTTACACTTTTAGAACTCTGAGATTCACTTAATAAAAATGTTGGAGCTGCACAGGAAGCAGTATATTTAAAGGAATATATCTCGCTATAGCCATCATTTTTAAAAACGGCATTTTCTGAAAGTCCGGTAGTCGATATAGCTCTCACTCGCCATGCATATCGCAGGCCTGGAGTAAGAATTGGCATGCTTAAATTATACAACAAAGCGGTTCCGAAAAGTGTTTCCTCGTATAAAATGGGAGACATTTGAAACCCAATTTGAGGATCTAACGTTGGATCGATAAGCTGCTTTAACTCGAACTTATACGATATATTGGTTGCATTTATCTGACGTGGTGTCCAGGTAAATAAAATATTCGGAAATTCTGTCGACGCAATTTGCTCGTTTTTTTGTGGTGTATTTAATAATGGCGGATCATTTAAGATCAGGTATAAACTGGCACAACTTTTCTGTGAGATCTTTTGGTTGGTTACAAAATCGTACATCTCAAAACAAAAATTGTACATTCCATCCGGCAACGGATTAGCATATTGAGCCGGAGAAATTCCCTGTAGATTTTCTAATCTAAAAAGTGCAGCAATATCGGTATTGGTCAGCGTTTGTAATTCACCTCCATTTATAAAAATTGGTCGCTGTCCTTGTATAAAATCACTACTCTGTACATTAAGCCCATTGCCTTGTATGTATAATTTTAAACGTACCTGCCTTTGCGATATAGAAATATCGGTAGGATTTATCAGCAACTGCATTTTAGTATCCATACTAGTAGCATAATCTGAAATTTTGACGCTATACGGACTATTAAAAACAGGTGTTAACTGCACGGGATATAACTGTGCATATCCGGTTACGCTAAAAAACAGAAAGAGAACAAATAAATGTATGTTATTGAAAAGGTTTTTCATTTTTTTAATAGATGATAATTTTTTTAACCAATGTTTGTTGTCCCGTTTCTAATACCAGAATATACATTCCGGATTCTAATGACGTCTCAAAATCTATTTCATATTTTTTCTTTCCTGAATCATTTTTTTGAATCATCGTATTTTGTCCCGTCGTAGCAAATAACCTTAAATTTACAGCACTAATATTTTCTAAAGTTACAAGCGCTTTGAAATTACCATTACTTGGATTTGGAGTTACAATAAAATCTACAATAAATTGCGATGTAGTACCTGTATCTGGCAAACCACTTCGTTTTTCAACGGTAATATTTTTACTGAATGTTGCGTAACATTCTCCTTGCGTTTGCTCTAAACCAATGGCATAGACGCCTGTTGCATCAAACTTAAGGGTTATGTATTTTTCCTTTTGCTCTACAATTTTTACTCCGTCAGGAATTACCCATTTGGTGCTTTCTCCAAAAGGATTACTGGTATTCACTAAGATTACTTCCTCATCTAAATAGGCTTGTGAACTCAATAAAAACTCTGAACTAATAATTGCCTGACTTGTTTTTATTACAATTTCATCCTCGCTAATGCAACCTAAAGCTGTAGTTACTTTTACAGTATAGGTTCCTACTTTTGACAGCGTTACTTTTGCATCATTTGATGTAAACCCATTTGTAGAAGTCCAGTTGTATTTTGCATTTGTATCTGCAATTGTAGCGTCTAAATCTAAAACCTGATCATTACAAAGCGTTCTGTCTTTTCCTAAATCAACAACAATTTGATTTGGATCTTTTAGAACAAATCTCTTTTTATACACGCAACAGTCCGGACATGTAATGGCTACTTCATAATTTCCTGCTGCAAGATTATTAAGGTCTTTTGTGGTTTCTCCTGTGCTCCATAAATAGCTGTAAGGTAAATTTCCTCCTGTAACATTCAGCTGGATTGATCCATTATTGCCGGTATAACAAGTAGGGTTTTTAACTGTTTCAGTGGTAAGTATTCCTTTGGGATCACCCACAAAAATACTTCCCTGAATAGTACAGCCTTTTGCATCGGTTATCATTACAAAATAATTATTGGTTGTAATGTTCTCTATTTTTGCTGTTGTATCTCCGTTTGTCCACTCATATGTGTAGGGAGCGGTTCCGCCTGTTACATGTACTTCTGCCCATCCGTCATCTCCATTATTACAGCTTGCATTCAATTTTGTAAAAGTCAGATTCAGTTTTGCAGGTTCCGGCATAAACTGTGTAACATCTATTTCTTTTACTAAAACATTATTTACATAAGTACCCAATTTTATTCCATTAGCATCTTCAATATTAAGAGCATAAGTTCCATCTGAAATATTTTCTACTGTTTCGTCATGATCATTCCAAAGTATCCACGAACCGTCTTTCTGCTGTTTTTTCCAGGTATAGTAATAAAGTAATCCGTTATTTTG
This sequence comes from Flavobacterium sp. AC274, assembly GCF_979258275.1. Classification (NCBI taxonomy): domain Bacteria; kingdom Pseudomonadati; phylum Bacteroidota; class Flavobacteriia; order Flavobacteriales; family Flavobacteriaceae; genus Flavobacterium; species Flavobacterium sp. AC274. The sequence goes on from NZ_OZ409852.1 coordinate 5,183,106, forward strand.
ATTTGGTTTCAACTGAATTCCACCTTTAACGTGAGCTGTTAAAATTCCGTCTTGTGACTCATCTCTTTGACCATCCTGTGGATTAAAATCAGTCTCGTTTCCAAATTCATTACTCACATTACAGGAAATAGTACGAACTATTTCAAAAGTAACTTCAAGCGGATCCGGATCATCTAAACTTATAACCGAGTTTGCCACCGTACAACTTATTTTATTTGTTGCAGCATCATAATTACGATCACGAACCGTTAAACTATAGGTTTCCTCGCCAAGACCGTTTAATGAGATCGTGTAAATACCATTATTAAAACTGGTTGTAGTGGCAGTTTGTAATATTCCTTTACTGTTTTTCCACTCAAACCAATAGGTATTGTCTAAGAAAATAGTGCCTCCGGTAATTTCTACAACAATCTTTCCATTAGTAGCCTTATAAAAACTAGGGTTAAGAATTTCAGTATATTTGATAGAAAGAGGACTCAATGGCTCTGTAATTTTTACATCTGCCTGAGTTGTACATCCTTTTGCATCTGTAATAAACACCCAATAATCACCTTTCTTCAAAACGACATTTTCTTTATCTTCTACTCCGTTAGACCATTTATAATCATACGGAGGTGTTCCTCCTACAGGATTTGCCGTTGCCCAGCCGTCATTTCCTCCATTACAATAAACATCTCCATGTGTAATAGTTACCGATAATTTTGGAGGTTCCTGCATAAGTTGGGTTACATCAATTTCCTGCGTAAGCTGGTTATTGACATAAGTTCCAAGCATGATCCCGTTTCTGTCTTTTATGTTTAATGCATAATTTCCATGGGAAAGATTCGTTGCCGTTTCTCCCTTAATATTAGGCAAAGCTGTCCATGAACCATCAATTTCTTGTTTTTTCCAGTAAAAATAATACGGAAGACCATTATTTACAGAAGTTGCCAATGGAGTTCCACCAGTTACATGGGCCATTAAAATACCATCCTGTGACTCATCACGCTGCCCATCTTGTGGTGCAGTATCTGTATTATTACCAAATTCGTTACTTGTATTACAAGAAATATCACGAATAATTTCAAAAACAACTTTTAAAGGATCAGGCTCATTAAGCGTTACTTTCGATTCTATTACTGAACAATTAACAATTTGATTCGTTCCTTCATTATAATTTTTATCTTTTACAGTTAAAAAATAATCATCCGCAGGAACTCCGTTTAAAGTAATGGTATAGATTCCATTTTCTACGGCTGCAGTTGTGGTTTGTAGTGCTCCTGCTGCATTTTTCCACTCATAATTATACAGTGGTTCATTATCATTTGGTGTTCCGCCTGTTATTTTGGCTACAATTCTTCCGTTTGTTGCTCCAAAGAATGTAGGGGTAAAAATTTCATAGTACTCAATTGCTACCTGAGAGGTTGGTTCGCCAATTACAACACTGCCTTTTATAAAGCAATCATTACCATCTGTAACCTCAACAAAATATTCACCTTTTGTTAATTGAGATACTTTATTTTTATCAATAATTCCTCCACCAGTATTATACCAGGTAAATTTATAAGAACCCGTTCCGCCGGTTACAATCGCTTCAGCCCAGCCATTGTTGCCCTCAAAACAGGAAACATTTCCTGAATTAAAAGACAATTCAAGTTTTGTAGGCTCTATAATACTTTTTGTTGTTGGAATTGCCGTTATTAAATCCGTAGTGCTGTAATCACCTTGTACTATTCCATTGGCATCTTCAACATTTAATGAATAGTTTCCTTGCGAAATACCTTCTATAGATGCCGTTTTCTCCCCTGTTAATTCCTCCCACAAATTGGTTACATTATTGTATTTGGACCAGGTATATTTGTATGGCAAACCATTATTTGCTGATCCTGTAAATTTGATTCCTCCAACAACTGTTGCCGTAAAAATTCCGTCTGAAAATTTTTCCGCTTCTGAATCGGAATTCTCACTGTTACACGAAATTGGATGGGTTTCTGTTATTGTTATTACAATTTTACCCGGCTCAGTTAATGTCTGTGATGATTCGATAACAGAACAGCCTGCTTTATTTATTGCAGTATTGTAATTTTTGTCTTTTACAGTTAGTTTATATTCTCCGTCCGGAACATTGTCTAATGTAATATTATACGTTTTATCTGCCGAATTGTACTGGTCCGTGGCTGGCAAAAGATCTCCAGCGATATTCCTCCACTCAAAGTTGTATGTTTTATCATCTTTTATTGTACCGCCGCTTATGGCAGCCACAATTTTTCCGTTAGCTGCACCTTTAAAAGTCGGATCCTTTTTCAAAGTATAACTTAACGATAAAGGTGATACTGGCTGTGATATGGTTTTTTCAAGTACTTTATCATCTCCAAGTTCAATTTTGCCGTTTACTACTTTTTGAATTTTAGCAATACAGCCATTCATATCTTTTACTTTTATCTTGTAGGTGCCAAGTGGCAAACCTGTAATTGTGTACGGCTTATTATTTGGAAAAGAAATCCAATTTACTCCATTATCTAATGAATAGTAATCATTACCCGGTGAGGTGCGGGTTCCTCCGGTTGGTGTAATGATTATTGTCCCGTCTTTCCCTCCGTTACATTGAATATCTGTAGCGTCTAATGCAAAGTCTAATATAGGAGGTGATGTTATTGTAAAAGTTTTCAAATCATATAAATCCGCATCTACAGAAGTATTCAATCCGTTTTTAAAACCAATCAGCTGCAATATATAAGTACCTGCACGTAAACCTGTAATATTAAAGTTTTTGCTCGCATCAATTAATAAATCCCCATTATAATCACTTGGAGTACCTGATCCAACATCTAATAATGTATATCTTAATTGTTCTCCATTTAGTAAAGTCCTGCTAAATCCAAGTTTTATTGATCCGTCTTCACTATCACTACAAGTTGGCGGAACCGCTGCCGATGTAAGAACTTGTGGTGCAGATAACCGAATAGAATAAATCGCTATACCGCTTAAACCCGGTGTTGTAGTACAGGGTTTTATTCTAAAATAAATGTTTTTTCCAATATTAGCAGCTGCTCCGTTTGCACCCAAAATATCAATTGCATCTACATTAATACTTGGAGCGTTATTATATTGTGTTAAATCTATCCATTGATTTGCTGTCGGATTAGGTAATAAAGTATATTGCCACTTATAATAGGCCGCATCATAACCTGAAGAAGCTACTATTGTTTTTTTTGAGTGTGTTGGTAAAATATTATCTGTGGGCTGCGTTACATTTATTTTAGCTTCAATAGAGTAATTAAAAGTAATATGCGTCATTCTGGGAGAATAACTTTGATCAAAATAACCACTTGGACAATATGTATTTACATTCACAGATTTAGTACTATTAGCATCAGTACCAGATCTAAAATTGACAAAAGCATAACACTCTATCGATACAGGTTTAGATAGGCTTGTTAAAGCCTGTAAATTGAGGTTGTTTTCATTATCACCATTATTATTAATATCTCTTGCATATGCATTAGCACTAGTTCCGTTTTGATAACGAACTGTTATTCTAATATTTGAACTGGTCCTGTTTTTAACCCCATTATTTATTCTATAGGTAAGATTAGTGATTTTTATAGTGTAATTTACCTGAGCAAAACTAAACCCCGAAACCAATAAAAACATCAATAAGTAAAACTTCTTCATAGGCTTAATATATAACTGTTAAGATTTCAGCCTTTGCAGGGCTATCGCTTTCCAGATTAGGAATCAAATGATATTCGTATTCCTGATTAATTTTTAAATTTTTATCTTCTAAAGTAAAAACGTTTGCGTTTAATTCCTTCCATAAAGTTGGCGGAGTTCCTTTTACATTTTTGTAAATACTTAATCCCAGGACTTTGCCTTTATTTTTTGCATAATCCCAGCTTAATACTATCTTTTTATTTTCTCTATCTGGTAATCCCTGCAAAAATGTAATTACCTTAACAGGAGTAAAGTTTAATACATTTACAGTTATTACAGAATGATCTAATGACGACCAAAGATTACTTTTATCTTTTGCCAGAATAGCGTACTGGTATGTTTTTCTATTTTCTACCCTGTCATCTGTAAATTCCTGAATGGTATCATTTATCTGTTTAATCTCCAACCATTTTTCCTGTCCTTTCTCTCTCCTTCTAAGACTATATCCTACTACATCTTCACTATAACTGCGTATCCATTTTAAATGTACTTTGCCATCTTTATTATCATAATCCTTAAAAATCGGAGCCGCTGGGGGAATTTTATCGGGTTTATCCAACACCAAAACATCAGATGGATCTGAAATATTAAATCGCATGTCTTCTGCAGCAATCCTATAATAGACTTTGCTGTTCGTCATTTTAAGACTTACGCTGTCTTTGTAATCATTACCCACATACGATTTGTGATAAATATCTACAAATTCTTCATCTGGATTATTGGCTTTTAAAATTCGATAACCTCTTAAATCTTTTTCCAGATTGGCTTTCCATTTCAGTCTCACCACTCCAAGGCTATCTATTACACCTTCTAATCCTATTGGTTTTGCAGGAGGTATAGAATCTACGGGCTGAACCAACATACTTTGAGAAGTCAAACGCTGGTTGTTTTTACCAACAACAGAAATGGTAAAATAATTGGACGGATATAAATTCTCCTTAAAATTGAGTTTTCTCTCCGAAGGAGGAATTATTTTAGAAACTACTTTATACGGACCTTTGTCATTATTGGCTAAATTGATTTCATAACCCTGAATAAAACCTTCAGAATCTTTAGGGTAATCCCATTCTAAATTAACCTCGTTTGAGTTAACAATATTATAATCTACAAGCCTTGCCGGAGTAACTATAGCAGCCACCCCTTTTGCAGTAATAGGTTTTGTCAATTCTCCTTTTTCTCCAAATGAAGTTATACCATATAACCTATATTGATATATTTTGTCGTTTACGCTAAGCGTATCAATATAATACATCGATTTTGAAGGATGTTCATCTTTATCGTTCAGGTTTACTAAAGGCGTAGTAGCGATGGGGCTAAAATTGACTCCGTCTGAAGATTTCTCTACCATAAAAGAAGTGTAAATTCTTTTAAAAGTTTCATAATCCCACGAAAGCATTACTTTTTTGTCGTCAGGAATTGCAATAAAATCAGTAGGGGCAGGTAAAGCAGTATAATCTTTCAGACCTATCATATAAGATGACTCCTTGACTTTTGGACTTTCAAAAACACTTACCTGATAAGCATAAACTTCATTTTTCTTTACATTGGTATCTACAAATCCCCAACCTGCCTTTAATGCACCTTCAAAGCTCATATCGGCTGCATATAAAGCAAAAGTATATCGCTGATCCAGTTCATCGGCCATATTTACTATTTTGGACAAATCTCCTTCTTTAGCTGCACTTACTTCAAAACTTTCCCCATAAATAGATTGAGCTATAATAGCTATATTATTATCTTTTTGTACTAAATCAAGCCAGGAATCTAAAGGCTCAGGCACTAATGGTTTTGGAGTAAGTAGTATTTTTTCGGGTTTTGGCAAAACAACACCATCCCTCAATATAGTTGTCCTTGTAATTACAAATCCTTTTTTATTTGCTTTTTGCCATTCACTTGGAGAGTTTATTGCCCAACGAATCAAAATTTTATCTTTTTGAGCTCTGGCATTGACCATTACAGTAGCTTTTTTGGTCTGAGAATACGATAAGGATACAAATAATATGAATAAAAAAAGAAGCTTGCTTTTTGACATTAATGTGTAATTATTTCCATGTTAAAAAAGGCAAAAATAATGTTTTATATTAACTAGCAAACAGCTGTTTACTAAAAAAAACAATAAATTAGGGTAAATAGAACATTAATTTAAATATTAATCATTAAAACCAAGAAAATACCTATATTATTTTATTATATCAAAAATTGAATGAAATTATGCAATGCGTTTAACGGTGAATTTCAGATAAAAAAAGACTGCCCAGAAATTGAACAGTCTTTATTTATTTTATTAATTCTAAAGCCTAAGCCATAAACAAGGCATATTTATTATAATTATATAAAACCTGATCATATGGCACTAAAAGTGATGCAATTTTTTCTGAAGAAGCATTAAATGTAATTCCGTTATGTTTTCTGAATAAATAGATTTCTTTTAAACAATTTGACAAACTTTGGTGAATTGATGTTGTAAAAGTTGGCAATTGTTTGTCACCTACCAACAAATCAATTTGGTAATTTGAACTACTTTTAGAAAGATTGTTTCCAATAATTCTTATCGTAAATGTGGTCGATTTTCCGTATTGTTCACCTTGATACTGTATTACCATAATTTTAGTATTTAGAGTTTTAAAATTAGTTTTTCTTCACTTCAGATCGTATTCAATATAAAGTTATGAAAAAAATAAGTTGTTTCACAAACTGATTCTTAAATATCAATTTACGGCAAAGTTACTATAAATTCCATTTCAAGAATTTTTTATTTAAGACTTAATAATAATTTAATTCCAAATATCGGCAATTGCTTTACGTTCGATATTAATAGCAAATAAAGGTGTTTCCTCTTCATTATGTAATGCAATATTCTGAATAGTTTCTTTTACAAAAGTCCAAAGTTTTACAATAAATAAGATTATTTAAATATCACTGTTACTCTAATAATCAAATATCAAAAAATACGGCAAAAAAAACCGTAACGAGAGTTACGGTTTCAACAATTAACTAAATATATTTAATCAACTTGTTAACGAGAGTAAAATTCATTCATAAGCACGATTAATTTTGGGTAACAATTGTAGTTTCTTTTTCAGTATTAATTTCTAGTAAAACAGGATTTCCGTTTTCGTCAAGCATAGTCATATTTAAAACATCTAATACGGCTAAGTTCTTAGAAACAGTTCCTTTAAATTTATTATTAGACAAATTCAATTCAGTTAAATTATGTAATTTTTCAAGTCCAACAGGAATTTCACCTTCCAAATTATTATCAAATAAACTTAAATTCTGCAAAGCATGAAAATTTATAATTTCAGGATTCAAAATTCCTGTAAGTTTATTATTATTCAAAAGTAATACTTTTAAAGTAGAAATTTTATATAATGAACCAGGTAAATCGCCTTTAATTTCATTATTAAACAAAGCAAGAATTTCCAATTGTGCTAACTGTCCGATTTCCAATGGTAATTCTCCTGAAATTTTATTTTTAAAAAGTTCTAAATCTTTAAGTTTTTTTAATTCGCAAATAGATTTCGGTAAAGATCCGGTTAATTTATTATCAGAAATATTCAAAATTTCAAGTTCTTTCAGGTTTTCGATTGCATTTGACAATGACCCTTTAAGATTATTTTGATGCAAATCGATGCCTTTTAAAAATACCAAATTAAAAAATTCAGAAGGAAGTTCTCCCTGCAAATTATTATCAGATAAATTCAGTGCAATTACTTTTCCATTTTCAACCTGAACACCATACCAATCTAAAACAGAAGTGGATAAATCCCATTTTATTTTCCAATGCTTCCCATTTGTCGCATTATAAAATTTAATTAAGGCATTTTTCTCTTTTTCTGAAACAGTATCTGCATAAATATTCAATGAAAATATAAAAGCTAGAAAAATTGGGGCTAAGCTTTTCATAACAAAATTTGGGGTTTGTTTCTGCGTGTAAAAATATACTTTTTACAGATAAAAAACATATTGTGTAGATAAACTGTTAATAAGTAAACATTTAATCGTATTTTTACTACTTTTTTAAATATTCAGAAATAAATTAAATTTTAATTAAATTTGACCAACTAATTATAAAAACCTCATATTATGGAAATTAACTTTATCGCATTATTATTAGCTGCAATTGTAACGCTTGTAGTTGGTTTTATTTGGTACAATCCAAAAGTTTTTGGAACGATCTGGATGAAAGAAAATAATTTGACACAAGAAGAACTTCGAACAGGAAACATGCTCAAAATTTTTGGGTTAACCTATGTTTTCTCTGTTATGATTACAATGACACTTATGTCATTAACAATTCACCAGTCTGGAGCTATTGGAATGGTTGGCGGACCACCAATGATAGATAGCGCAAAACCATCATTTCAAGCATTTATGACAGATTACGGAATGGCTTATCGTACTTTTAAACATGGAGCACTTCATGGGTTTATATCCGGTCTGTTTTTTGCTTTTCCAGTAATTGGAATTAATGGATTGTTTGAAAGAAAATCATGGAAATACATTTTTATTCATGCCGGATACTGGCTTGTTACACTAACTTTAATGGGGGGTATTATTTGTGCATTTGCTTAAAAATATAAAAATCAAAACCCGTTTAAAGTAAATCTTAAACGGGTTTTTCTTAATAATAACTTAAACAAGTCCTGTTATTATAAATATTATCTAATTTTGAACAAATTAGCAATTACTCTTGAATACAACTTATTCTTTTCAAATATATAAAAGCGCATCATTACTACCCTTAGAATGGAATTCGCTTGCAACTAAAAACATTTTCTTAACTCGGGAATACCTCGAAGTGCTCGAAAAATCTTCTCCGGTAAATATGATTTGCCATTTTATCGGAATTTTTAAAAGCGAAAAATTAGTTGGAATTGCTTTAACCCAATTTCTGTTTACAGAAAAACTGGAATCTTTTGGCGAACGTGACCAATGTTTAAAAACATCTGTACGCAATTTTGCCTTCAAAAAATTTGCATCACATGTTTTATTTATTGGCAACAATATGCTGACTGGCCAAAATGCATTTTCATTTGTCGAAAATGTAAATCAGTCTAAAATTATTAAAACACTCCATAAAGCCATTAACGAACTTAAAAAAGAACTTAAGTCAATTGGCAAAAAAGTGCATATTACCAGCATAAAAGATTTTACCGAAAGTGAAATAGAACCATTAAAAGCTGAATTTAAAAATAATTTTACATTTTCAACTCAGCCTAATATGATTTTTGAAATCAATAAAAACTGGAAATCAGAACAAGATTATATTGATGCTTTGTCTAAAAAATATCGGGATCAATATAAGCGCGCCCGTAAAAAATGGACGGCATCGAAAAAAGGAAAATGCCTTTGGAAGAGATTATCAAACATGAAAATGTGATTTATGATCTTTACTCCCATGTCGCCAAAAATGCACCTTTCAATACTTTCTTTCTGGCTAAAAATCATTTCAGCACTTTTAAGGAAATCATGAAAGAGAATTTTCTTTTTTACGGTTATTTTTTAGACGGAAAACTAATCGGTTTTAATACTTTAATCAAAAACGGAACTGTAATGGACACTTATTTCCTGGGCTACGACGAAAGTATTCAACGCGAAAAAATGCTGTATCTTAATATGCTTTACGACATGATTGCCTATTCTATCAATCAGGGTTTTACCGAAATAGTTTTTGCACGAACAGCGCTTGAAATAAAAAGTTCTGTTGGTGCAAAACCATTAAAAATGTACGGCTTAATTACACATACTAATGCGTTAATTAATAAAAACATTGGTAAATTATTCGATTATTTAGAACCAAAAACCGATTGGAAAGAGCGAAATCCCTATAAAGAAATTAGTTAAGGAACCGCAATTTTCATTTGTTTGTGTAAAATATGAATTTCTAAATCGGTTTGAGCACCGCAATATTCTCCATCAATTTGAAAATTAACCGGATAATCCGTTTTTATAGTCGCTTTATCTGTCGAGATAATTACCACATCATCTGAATCCAGAGGCATATTTCCGGTAATAATTTTTCCGAGCAATAATACATCCAGACTTTTTAAAATCACCAATTCAAATCTGCCATCGTTCATAGCGCCATTTGGATTGATCGTAACGCCTGTTCCGTATTTCTGCGAATTGGCAATTACAATAATTCTGGCTGTATGTTCCACTGTTTCCTTATTCGTGGTAATCGTTGCTACAAAAGGTGCGGCAGATTCAACTAAAGTTGTGTAGGCTTGCAACGCATAACCCCAAATTCCGCGTAGATTACTTTGTTCATAATTTTTTACCAAGTCAGCATTGATTCCAATATCGCTTAAATGGATACTTTTTTTGCCGTTAATACAAATCATATCCATTTCGATATAATGATTGAGAAAGGCAATTTTTAGGTTTTCCTCGATCGTTGTCGGCAAACTTAAATCAACAGACAGGCCATTTGCAGATCCTGCAGGCAAAATTCCAATGATAATATCGTGATCTTCCATCGCTTCGGCAACCATTTTTATGGTCCCGTCACCTCCGGCAACAATAATTCGTTCTGGCTTATATTGATCATAAAGTGATTGTATTTGTCTTAAATCGCTTTTGCCTGTAGTTTCATAAACTTCAAGATCAAAATAATTTGTAGTTGCAAACTCTTGTACGGCTTCTATTAAATCTGTTTTATCCAGATCTCCCGAAATTGGGTTTACAACAAATATGATATTCTTTTTCAAAATTTTATTTTTTAAACCGATTAAAATAATTAATTTACAGTCTACATAAAAATACACAATTAATGAAACCAATCCTACAATTATATCGCGGTTATGCTAATGAACAAGAATTAATTGTAATGGGGCACGTTTTTAAAAGGACTTATGAGTACGATTTTCAGAAAAAAAACCTGAAAAATGCCAAATCAATAATCAATCAGTTCAGAATAAAAACCATTAAAAATCATGATGTTTATTTAAAATTCGACAATCAGGAAATACATTCAAAAACATTAGACGATGGTTATTTTAAATTTTGTATTCCGATAGAAAAAAAAATTGACTTTGGATGGATGGAATATGAAGTGCTTATAAAGTATAAATCAGAAATTATAACAGCAAAAGGAAGTTTTATTCATCCTCACGATGGAAACTTAGGGATTATATCTGATATTGATGATACTTTTTTAATTTCACACACACAAAATATATTCAAAAAAATATATATTCTTTTGTTTAAAAATGTAAATGATAGAAAAGTATTTAAAGATGTTGTCCCACATTATCAAGCCTTAAGCTCAGCCGGAAGAAATAATAAAGACGAGCAAAATGCCTTTTTTTATATTTCGAGCAGTGAATGGAATTTGTATCAATTTATTACAAGATTCACCAAAATACATCAATTACCAAGAGCTGTTATTTTATTGAAAGATATTAAACGCGGCGTTACAGATTTTTTTATGAGTGGAAGAGGAAACCACGATCATAAATTTGATAAAATAAAACATGTTTTAGAGTTTTACCCCAATCTTAAATATGTTTTATTGGGAGACGATTCGCAACATGATCCGATTTTATATGAGCGCATTTGCAAAATATTTCCCGTAACGGTAAAAGCGGTTTATATTAGACAAACCGGCAAACGTAAAAAAGAAGCTACGAAGACTATTTTGAAAAATTTAGAAAATCTAGAAGTTTCAGTTTGTTATTTTAAAGATAGCAGCGAAGCAATTATGCACTCAAAATGTATTGGGATTATTAAGTGAGTTTAATTTGTTTCAGGTTTCAGGTTTCAGGTTTCAGGTTTCAAGTTCTTATTGTGACATGCAAATTCAACATCAAACTTAAAACCTGAAAACTGCAACTGAAAACTGTGACTCAATTAGCCCAGATTGAAGTGAAAAGCCCAGAGCTAAAAAAACTAATTTTTCTTGCCGGAAAACAGCGACCAGCGGAAGCTCGTTTTATGGCTTAGAAAAATAGTTTTTTTAGCGTCCCGATAGCTATCGGGATGTAACGGAAAGCTGGATTAGCTCCTGAAAATCATAAAAAAACCTTTATCAAAGTTCAAAACTTCAATAAAGGTTTATATAATGAAATCTCATTTCAAAAAACTGAAAACTGAAACTGAGACTGAAAATTAATTAAGCATTAAAATTATCAATCTCTTCCTGAACCACTTCCCAGTCTAAAAGTAATTGGTCAAGGTCTTTTTTCTTTTTATTGTATGCTGTAAAAAACGAAGCGTCTTCGATATGTTTGTCGTAATTAGAAGCCAGCAATTTATCGTCGTGCTGAATGTCTTTTTCTAATTGTTTGATTTGACTTTCTACTTTGCTTAATTTGTTTTGAAGTGCTTTTCCTTTTTTCTGGTCTTCGTATGAAGCTTTATTGGTTTCTTTTGGAGCTGCCGCTTTAGCAACGTCTTTTTTCTCGACTTCGCGCATGTTTTCAAGATTGCGCTGTTCTAAGAAATAGTTGATATCACCTAAATATTCTTTTATCTTTTGATCTTTAAATTCATAAACAATGTTCGACATTCCTTGCAGAAAATCTCTATCGTGAGAAACCAATAATAAAGTTCCTCCAAATTTTTGCAAGGCAGCTTTTAAAACGTTTTTAGATTTGATATCTAAGTGGTTCGTAGGCTCATCCATCAGCAAAACATTGATTGGCTGCAATAATAACTTACAAAGCGCCAAACGGTTACGCTCGCCTCCTGAAAGTACTTTTACTTTTTTCTCGACATCATCGCCACGGAATAAAAACGAACCTAACATATCACGCACTTTAGATCTGTTGGTGTCCATTGCTGCATCTTCCATTGTTTGTAGCAATGTAATTTCGCCATCAAGATATTCTGCCTGATTTTGAGCAAAATAACCTAATTGAACATTGTGGCCTAATTTGATGTTTCCCTGATATTCAAACTCATTTACAATAGCTTTAATGAAGGTTGACTTTCCTTGTCCATTTTGACCAACAAAAGCAATTTTGCTTCCTCGTTCTACCAATAAATCGATATCTTTTAAAATAACTTTATCGCCGTAAGCTTTAGTTACATGTTCAGCTTCAACAACCACTCTTCCAGGTTCTTTTGAAACCGGAAAAGATATATTCATTACAGAATTATCGTCTTCATCAACTTCAATTCTTTCTACTTTATCTAATTTTTTTATCAATGATTGCGCCATTGAAGCTTTTGAGGCTTTTGCACGGAATTTCTCGATTAATTTTTCTGTTTCTTCAATTTTCTTAGCCTGATTTTTTTGAGTAGCTAATTGTTTCTCACGAATTTCATGACGCAATTCTAAATATTGAGAATAAGGCTTGTTAAAATCGTATGCTTTTCCTAATGAAATTTCGATCGTACGATTCGTAACATTATCCAAAAACATTTTATCGTGTGATACAATAACCACAACGCCAGGATAATTGCGAAGGAAACCTTCTAACCAAATGATACTTTCGATATCTAAGTGATTGGTTGGCTCATCCAGAAGCAATACATCATTTGATTGCAATAATAATTTTGCTAATTCGATACGCATTCTCCAACCTCCTGAAAATGTTTCAGTTTGGTTGTTAAAAACTTCTCTTTTGAAACCTAATCCTAAAAGAATTTTTTCTGTATCTCCTACATAGTTATAACCTCCTAAAAGCTCAAAACGGTGTGTGTAGTCTGATAAATCTTCGATGATCTGGCTGTATTCTTCACTTTCATAATCGGTTCTGGTAACCAGTTGATGATTAATTTGTTCCAGTTTCTTTTCAACAATTTTTATCTCTGTAAAAGCTTCGTAAGCTTCTTCGAGAACGGTTCTTCCTTGTTCAAAATCGATATCCTGACGTAAAAACCCCATCCTGATATCTTTCTCCTGAGAAATAACTCCAGAGTCAGGAGCAAAATCTCCTGCTAACATTTTAAGCATGGTAGATTTTCCTGCACCATTTTTTCCAACAAGTCCTACCCGATCACCGGCACCTAACCGAAAAGTTACTTCTTCAAACAAATAAGTACCTCCGAAAGAAACCGATAAATTATGTATATTAAGCATGTATTGTTATTTTATAACTAATTGATTTTGTAAATTTACATTCCCAAATCAATGGGGAATATTAATTTTTTGCAAATGTTAAAAAAAGGATCCAAACTAAATAGTATTTTAACAGGAAGTTGTCCAAAATGTCAAAAAGAAAGTATGTATTTAGACAAAAATCCGCTTCATTTGACTAAAGTTCTAAAAATGAACGATCATTGTAGTAATTGTGGATTAAAATATCAGATTGAACCATCGTTTTTTTACGGTGCAATGTATGTAAGTTACGGATTGAATGTTGCTGTGGGAATTGCGGCTTTTATTGTTTCATTTGTGTTTTTTGGAGTTACTATAGAACAATCATTTTTGGCTATAGTCATCTCATTAGTTGTTCTATTTCCATTTGTTTTAAGGCTTTCAAGAAACTTATACATTAATATGTTTGTTTCGTACGATCCTAAGGCCGGTCATAAATAAGCGTTTTCAAATATTTTTTATGAAATCTTTTAATATCGATTTCAGGACTTAAAGGAATATCATTTTCAATATTATCAAATAAAGCTTTTGCCATAGCAGGTCCAAGCATTACGCCGCGCGTTCCTAATCCGTTAAGAATATGCAGCGATTTACGTTCATGATGTGTTCCAATCAAAGGTCTTCTGTCTTTAACCGTTGGTCGAACTCCACCAAAATGCTGTATGATTTCAAAATCACACATCAGAATTTCTTTAATACGATCAATAAGTTCCTGTTTTCCTTCTTCAGTTGGTAAATCGGTTTTGTCCTGCCAATTATAAGTTGCTCCTACTTTAAACAAGTCATTACCCATTGGCAATATAAATACACTGGTATTTACAATAACATTAAGGTCCAAATCGGGTGCTTTTATAACAAGTAGTTCACCTTTTGTTCCATCCAAAGGCAAGTAATTAAAAAAGCGTTTTTATGTAATCCAAAGCCTTCTGCAAAAATAATATTGCGGGCTTTTATATTTTTGTATTGAATTCCGTAATCAAAAAATTCAACGTAGAGAGAGTCAAAAGATTCCTCAACTAATAGATTATTTTCTTGTAAGTATTTCTTATAGGTATCTAATAATAATGCCGTATCTACATATCCTGTATGCAATACTTCTCCATAATCGTATGGAGAGTCAATACCACTATATTTTTTAGAAATTATTTTTGTAGATAAAAAAGGTGCCAGATTTTTTTATCCGAAGCAGCAAACCAGTTATTTTGCTCTTCAATCGAAAAAACTTCCTTAAAATAGGAAGCCTGAAATTAAATTTCGTTTGTAGCTTTCTTTCAATATCATTGTAAAATTCGTCCATTAAAGTCAATTGTTCTTCTGCATTCCAAACTTCACTGAAACGTTTTAAAATAACCGGATTATACAAACCACCAGCAACTCTTGAAGAAGCTTGCGATTTATTATTATCCATTACTAAAATAGATTTATTGTTTTTAAGGGCTATTTCAGCAAATGAAATTCCGGCTAATCCAGATCCGACAATTAAATAATCAAACATATTGTAATAGGTAAAAGAAAAAAACTCTTAATACAAAAGTACTAAGAGTTTTTGTTATAATGCATATAGAGACCTAGTAGTTCCACATATCTTGCTCAAAATTACGGATTTTCTCTTTTACTCTTTCAGATTCAAACAATTGACTTTGAGCATCATCTCTTATATATTGTTTGATCTCACGATCTCCATACATATTTTCTTCTTTATAGATAACTGCATTAAATCGCCTTGAATTCAATATCTGATCAAAAGAAATTGGTACAGCCGAATTAGCATCATTAAAAGCTTTTGCTTCATGCAATGCAACCCGTGCATCTGGGAAGAAAACCCAAAATAATTCAATATAATCCTTTTCGTCACTATTCATGGTATAAACGTCCGGAGTTACAGGGCAAATACCTAATAAACGATATTTTAACTCACTTTGACGTTTGTCAAAATACCAATATCCTTTAATTTTATATTGCGTAACATCTGCTGCTGTAAGATCTTGTCTTAAGATATATTCAGCAGGAACCGTTCTTGTTGGCCCTATAGTTTGATCAACATACGTTACGACTTTCTTTTTACCAGTTCCTGTTACTACTTTTTTCTTTACTACCCGTGTCCTATAATCATCAGGATATTGATTAATCAGTTCTCTACCCGCATCTGTTGTGTCAACACGAGATAATGAGCCTTGAATATCTTTTAAAGTTTTTTTGGTATTAAAATAACTATCAGAATACACTTCTGTTATTTTTCCATTTCTCATGGCTTTGGTCAAAACATCATACAAGGAACGTCTGTCTGGACCAATATTAGCAGAATCTACGGGAAAATATAATGGAAAGTTGATTTTTTCGTTTAAATCAATAATTTCCCAAACTGTCTTTCCCATTAAAACATCCCTGTCGTCAACATAACCATATGACAATGGTTTGTCATTGTCTGAAATAAGCTGAGCAGGGCTTTTTTGCCCAATTTGATCAGCTGTTTTTGCGTTAAGCAAATTCGACTGTGCATTAGAAACAAAACTTCCAAAGACCCATATAATAGCAACTAAAATTTTCTTTATATCCATCATCATATCGTTAAAACATTTCAAACGTAAAATTACATATTTTATTGTTATTTTTCCTACATAAATAAAAAAACAATAAAATTTAACAATTTCTCCAAAAGGGAATTAAGGATTAAAAAATCCAACCAATTTCAGGTATCAATAATTTTAATTAAGATGGGGCAAAAAAAAACTCTTACTACAAATATAGTAAGAGTTTTTTATAAAATTTTGATTTAGAACTTAGTAGTTCCACATATCTTGCTCGAAGTTACGGATTTTCTCTTTCACTCTCTCAGATTCTAACAATTGATTTTGTGCATTATCCTTCATGTATTCTTTGATCTCGCGATCTCCGTACAAGTTTTCTTCTTTGTAGACAACAGCATTAAAACGTCTTGAATTTAAAATTTGATCGAAAGAAATTGGTAATGCTGAATTGCTATCGTTAAAAGCTTTTGCTTCATGCAAAGCTTCTCTTGAATTAGGATAGAAAATCCAGAACAACTCAATATAGTCCTTTTCGTCACTGTTCATAGTATAAACGTCCGGAGTTACAGGGCAAATACCTAATAAACGATACTTCAATTCACTCTGACGTTTGTCAAAATACCAGTATCCTTTAATTTTGTATTGTGTAACATCTGCAGAAGTAAGATCCTGTCTTAAGACATACTCAGCAGGAACTGTTCTTGTTGGCCCAACTGTTTCATCAACATAAGTAACCACTTTCTTTTTACCAGTACCAGTAACTACTTTTTTCTTCACAACACGTGTTTTGTAGTCATCAGGATATTGATTGATTAACTCTCTACCAGCATCTGTTGTATCAATACGAGATAATGAACCTTCAATATCTTTCAAAGATTTTTTAGTATTGAAATAACTATCAGAGTACACTTCAGTTATCTTGCCATTTTTCATAGCTTTAGTCAAAACGTCATATAATGAACGTCTGTCAGCACCAATGTTAGCAGTATCTACCGGAAAGTATAATGGAAAATTAATTTTCTCATTCAAATCAATGATTTCCCAAGTAGTTTTTCCCATCAATACATCTCTGTCATCTACATAACCGTAAGCTAACGGTTTGTCATTATCTGAGATAAGCTGTGCAGGAGTCTTAAGTCCTATTTGTGCAGGTGTTTTTGCATTAAGCAAATTAGATTGCGCGTTAGCAGCAAATCCTCCTGCAATAGAAACAATAGCTATTAAAAAATTTCTTACTTTCATCGTGGTATCATTATAAGATATTGAACGTAGTTTTACCTACTTTATTATTGTATTTCGTAAATTACCGGAGCAGTTCTTGGTAATAAATAACTACCAGCTCCAACAAGTTTAGTTTTAATTTCAGAAATAGTAACCTGATCTCCTTTTCCAGCTCTTGAAAGAATTTGCTTGCATTGTGCATTTAATCTGTTACCAGAAACAACAACTGTAGGTTGTCCAGTAACTTTTAAGTTAAATCCAACAACATCTAAACCAACTTCGAAATCAAAATCAAGTAATTTAGCACCAATTGTAGCAATTTCTAAGTTAGATTTAGGCCCTTTAACAACACCCATTTCACCTCTAATTGTACCTGTTGGTCCAGGAATACCTTTAATTCTAAATGTTTTCTTATCTGTAACTTTATCTCCGTTTGGTAATGTTCCTGTAACAGAAATTGTAGCTTCTGTTCCTTGACCCGGGCTCATATTATATTTACCTGGTTTACCAGCAGAAGCTAATCCTGGCGCGCTTGCAACAATTTTGTTAGCATCAACACCAGCAAAAGATACAGAAATTGGATTAACAACTCCTCTATAAACAACATTCATTTTATCAGCAGAAATAGTAGCTGAGTTAGGTCTTGGCACTACAACATATTTTCCAGCAAATTTAAGTGGAATGTTTTTACCATCCTCTAAGAATGTAAATTGTCCATTAATATCTTGCTCTCCAACACCACCTGCAGTTAATGAAATAACAGCTTGTCCGTTAACAATTTGTCCAGGACCTTGGAATGAAGTTGGTTTTGTATTTTCGTCATAACGACCTAAAACTACTTTACCAGTTACTTTTTCTCCTTGGAAATAAGCATTTTTATCTAAAACAACGATCGCCTGATAATTACTGTAAGAAGCAGCAGCAACCGCAGCTTTTCCTAGAGCACTGTTGTAAACATCAGTTTCAGCTTTTTTAACGTCATTTTGCCAAGTTGAAAGTTTTGCAGCCGAAGCAATTGCAGGGAAACCTTTAAAGTGGTAATCTAAGTATTTTTGTTTTACACCTTCTTTATTTTTTACATCAGAAACATCGAATTTTTTCTCAATCTCTGCAATAATTGGAGCATATTTTTTATCTGTTCCTAAAGCAGCTTTCATGTCTGCTTTGTATTTTTGAATTGCAGCAATAATATCGTTACCTTTTTTAGTGTAACCGTCTCCTGTGAACCAGTCGTCGATATTATCTCCTCTATCCATTGCCTCATATGGCAATTTTCCAGTTTCTTTTTCTACTTCAAAACCTTTGATAGATTGAGCCTTTAAAGTTGCTATATAATCATAAAATCCTTTTGAGATAGCTTCTACTTTGTGAGCAGTTACTGCAGCAATAGCGAATTCTCCTTTTGCTTCAGCAGCTTTTTGATCTAAAGATGTCAATAATGAAGTGTTTGTTGCAACTGAAGAAGTGTTTGCATCTTCAAATTTTTCATTCATCAAACCAAAAGCAGAAATTACTTCTTTCGATACGTTCATTGCCAACATTGCGATGAAAACCAGATACATCAGGTTAATCATCTTCTGTCTAGGGGTTAATTTTCCTCCTGCCATTTTTTTCTAATTAGTTCTTATTAATAATTTTAATATAATAGTCAAAAACTAATTATCCTTTGTTACTCATTGCAGAAAGCATACCACCGTAAACACTGTTTAAAGAAGCAATGTTTGCAGTCATAGATTGCATTTGTTCTTTTAATTTAGATGCATTGTCAGCAATTTCTTTATTAGCTTCAGCATTTCTTGAAGCACTTTCTAATTGAACTTTGTATAAGCTGTTTAATGATTCCATTTGAGCAGCAGCCATAGATAACTCTTCGCTATATTTTTTAGTAGAAGCGATTGAATCTACAGTAGGAGCAATTCCTTTAGCAGCTGATTCGAAATTTTTGATACTGTTTCCTAAACTTGACATTAACTCACCGTCAATTTTAGCTTCTTTTAACATTACGTCTAATTTTTGAGACAATAATCCTTGAGCATCAGAAGGAGTTTCTACTTTGTCAGCTTTTTGTCTAGCTTGTCCGTTAGCTAATTCCGGGTAAACAAGTGTCCAGTCTAATTCATCTTCAACTGGTTCGAAAGCAGAAAGGGCAAAGATTAACGCTTCAGTTAATAATCCCACAGAAAGCATTACAGTACCTGTTAATGGTCCAATTTCAAAGTGAGTAATTTTGAATAATGCTCCAACGATTACTACTGCCGCTCCCATACCATAAGCGAAATTCATTGCTTTTTTACTTAATAATGCCATAATGATAATTTTTTTTAGGTTTTAATTTAAAATAGATTCGATTTGGTTATTGATTTAATTATAATTTACTTTTTCTTTTTTCCGCCCGTTACTTGAGTTCCCATGTAATCTTGTACAGTTCTGAAACCAATATAACTTCTAGCAGAATCTGCGTATTCGTGATCACGAGTACTTACTTGTAGGAAGTAAGCAACGTCTTTCCAAGATCCTCCACGAACCACTTTTCTTTGGTTGTTTCCATCAATTACGTTAGGGTTCATTGTAGAAACATATTCGTAAGCATTTGGATTATAAGCTGAATCCGTCCATTCTGAAACGTTTCCTGCCATGTTGTATAATCCGTAACCATTTACTTCATATGATTTAGCCTCAACTGTATACAAAGCTTCATCAGCAGCATAATCTCCTCTGCTTGGTTTAAAGTTTGCTAAGAAACAACCTCTGTCACTTTTAGTATAAGGACCTCCCCAAGGATAAGTAGCAGATTCCAGACCTCCTCTTGCAGCATACTCCCATTCTGCCTCAGTTGGCAATCTGAAAGAGTTTACTAAGTCACGTCCTTTTTTCTTAGATTTAATGTAGCTGTTTTTATTTAAAGTTCTCCAAGCACAAAATGCTTTTGCTTGTTTCCATGTAACTCCAACAACAGGGTAATCTCCGTAAGCTTTGTGCCAGAAATAATCATTATGCATTGGCTCATTATATGAGTAAGCAAAATCCTTAATCCACACTGTAGTATCAGGATAAATTCTCACTTGTTCTGTTTTTACAAAGTCTTTTCTTTTTCCAACTTTAGCTTTTGCTGCAGCCTGGATATCCATCCAAGAATAACGGAATTTCAATTTATTTACATCAACTGTTCTTAAACCATTATATGATTCTTCAATTGGCAAATACATAGAGTCCATTACCTCAGTATAATACTCATCCGGATAACCTTTTGTATCTTTAATTAACTTAACTTTTTTGTTTAATTTTCTACCAGCATAAGGATCATCTTTTGTTCCAACGCTATAGTAGTTATCATACATATACTTATCGTAAGCCGTCATTTTATCTGGCTCAGAATCGTTAAATGCATAATCAGCAATACTTCCAGCTTTTTTACCTTTACCATCTGATGATGCTTTTTGACCAGTTTCATCAGCTAAAATAGCCAAACGCACTCTCATTGTAGAATCTTTTACCCATTCTACAAATTGACGATACTCACTGTTAGTGATTTCAGTTTCATCCATGTAAAACGAACGAACTGTTACAGTTTTAGTTGGAGCATCCTCAACATTAGCTAAATCAGCATCTGATTTACCCATGATAAAAGATCCGCCTGGAACCAAAGTCATTCCATATGGCTTTTCGGGATGCCATTTCCCTCCTGTAACACCAACTAACTCTCCTTTGTCACCTGACTTACCACAGCCGATTACTAGTGTTAAAATTGCTGTAAATGCAATAAACTTCTTCATATAAATTTGGGATTATCTATTCATTATTATAAGTCCGTAAACGTATTTATTATTTATTAAAAAAACAACACTACTCACGAAATTTATTTCACCGTTCAAAAATAATGTTAAATAAAATAAAAAAAATATTTTGTCGATAAACTAACGCAAAAAACCGACGTAAAACGTTAAATTTTATATTTTATAAATATTAACTTACTAAATTTATTTAACAATTTTTCACAAAAATTCTATTTTTCTGATTTTCGTTAAATTTTTGCTCTACAAAGCGTTTTTTCTCTGCGCCTTCCACCATCTTTCCGGCAATTCTTGGTTGCAAGCGCACAAATATTCGTCGTAAGAACAGGGTAATAACGTATTTCTTTTCAATTTATTGTGACCATTTGATTCAAATGGAATTTCGATCCACCAACGATCAGTTTTGTCACTTTTATAAAAAATTAATTCTTCATCTTCCATTGGAACTATATATTTCAAATAGTTCGTTCTGCTTCCAAAAGGATACTCTTTAGAACGATAATGATACCCTTCTATAAAATACCAAATAATTTGCGCAATCATTGCAGACTCATATACGGTATTATTGTGATTAAAGATTCCAAATAACGAAACTTTATCGCTAATTCCCGCGTATCTTGCTAAAGCACAGATCTCTTTACCGTTAAAACCATTAGGTTCAAAATTAATATTATTACCCGAAGCAGATGATTTTACTGAATTCAAATCGATACTAACTAAATCAGCATCTCTAAAAACAGGTTCTGCCAGAGCTATATTATTCGAAATTTCACCTAATCGGTATGCATCAAAGAACAATTTTTCTATCAAATCAATTTCTTCCTGAGAATTGTAATAGGTTTGATAACCGATATTACAATAATTAAAAAGGTTATTTGGCTCATCAATTATGATTTTTGTAAGATATGAATTGGCAGAAACCGTCTCATTTTCCTTGCCAAAATCAAATCTGTTATCCACAGCAACCATATTAACCATTTGCTCTAAATCATCATAAGCACGATACAAAGCATAGGTTAAATCCTGTGAACCTCCCAGGACTATAGGAATCACTTTATTCTTAATTAATGCCGAAGTTACCTTCTTAAGTGCAAAATAAGTATCCTCAACTGAATCGCCTGCAAGAATATCTCCCAAGTCAGCAATAGAAGCATCCCAATTACCCGGAAACATGCCATAAAGCTTTTTACGAACAGCCGTCAGGTTTACTTCATTAACGATATCAATATTTCTACGATCTTCTAAAACTCCAACAATAGCAATAGTAATTTTGCTAATATCCGGAAACTGATCCTGTGTGTGCAAAACAATTTTGCTACCCAATTCTTGAGAAGACAACGAACTAATGAATTTTAAAATTCCTTCGTTAACTGGTTCTAGAAAATCAAATTCCATTTTTTATTTCTTTTTTGCAGCTGCTTTTTTAGCCGGTGCTTTTTTTGCGGTTGTTGCTTTTTTTGCTGGTGTTTTCTTTGCCGGAGTTTTAGCTGCAATCATTTCCTGAACCTGAGCTAATGTCAATTGTGTAGCATCAACATCTTTGCTTAATTCAATTTTGATCTTACCTTTTGTAATCACCGAACGACCCCAACGTGCTTTTTCAACCAAAATTCCTTCATCTTCCCAATTGTGAAGAACTTTATCTATATTTTTCTGTAATTTATCTTCAATTAATTCTTCAACATCTTGTTGCGATAAATTATCAAAATTGTATTTTTTGCTTACGTTTACAAAAAGACCGTTCCACTTAATAAAAGGACCAAAACGTCCCACACCTTTTTGAACAGCTTCTCCTTTATATACTGCAATTGGCGCATCAGCAAGTGCTTTTTCGTCAATTAATTCCTGAGCTCTTTCTTTAGAAACTCCAAGTGGATCTTCTCCTCTTGGCAGGGAAATAAAAACACTTCCATGACGCACGTAAGGTCCATAACGGCCATTACTCACCTCTACTTCTTCTCCTTTATATTCACCTAAACTTTTAGGAAGCAAGAATAAATTTAAAGCTTCTTCAAGCGTAATGTTTCCAATATTCTGATCAGACATTAAGCTTGCAAACTTTTTATCTTCATCGTCTGCTTCTCCAATTTGAGCCATTGGTCCAAATTTTCCTAAACGTACAGATACTTGTCTTCCGTCAGCATCTTTACCCAAAATTCTTTCTCCACTTTCACGTTCTGCGTTAGCTTCAACTTCTTTTACATTTGGGTGGAATTTATTGTAGAATTCCTGCATCATGGTTGCCCAGTCAATATTTCCTTCGGCAATTTCGTCAAAATCCTGTTCTACTTTTGCTGTAAAATTATAATCAAGGATGTTTCCGAAATTTTTAACCAAGAAATCAGTAACAATTGTTCCGATATCTGTTGGAACTAATTTTCCTTTATCAGAACCTGTATTTTCTTTCAGCAACTTCTCTCCCACTTTACCAGTTTGCAAAGTAAGTTGCGTATAATTACGTTCCTGACCCTCAAGAGTTCCTTTTTCAACATAATTTCTGTTGATGATAGTCGAAATAGTTGGTGCGTACGTAGACGGACGACCAATTCCTAATTCTTCCAATTTTTTCACCAAAGATGCCTCTGTATAACGAGCCGGTGGCCTTGAATATCTTTCTGTAGCCGTAATATAATTGTTTACTAACTTTTCGTTTACTTTTAATGCAGGCAGCATTCCTTCTTGTTCTTCCTCATCATCATCATGCCCTTCAAGATAAACTTTCAGGAAACCTTCAAAAAGCAAAACTTCTCCAGAAGCCGTAAAAAGTTCATCGTGATTATTAGCTTCAATTTTTACATTTGTTCTTTCTAATTGTGCATCACTCATTTGAGACGCCAACGTTCTTTTCCAGATCAAATCATACAAACGTGCCTGATCACGATCAATATTTACGGTATGACGCGACATATCCGTCGGACGAATTGCTTCGTGCGCTTCTTGTGCTCCTTTGCTTTTATTGGCAAAAGTTCGAGGTTTTGAAAACTCTTTTCCGTATGATTTTATAATTTCAGCTTCGGCAGCATCCATTGCATCTTTAGAAAGGTTCACACTATCCGTTCTCATATAAGTAATAAGTCCGGCTTCGTACAAACGCTGTGCAAGCTGCATGGTGATTCCTACCGGCAAATACAATTTTCTTGCAGCTTCTTGTTGCAATGTAGAAGTTGTAAATGGTGCTGTTGGAGATTTTTTGGTAGGTTTAGTTTCTAAATCTGCTACCTTATATTGTGATCCGATGTTTTGTTTTAAGAAATCTTCGGCTTCTTTTTTAGTATTGAAATTTTTTGGTAATTTGGCTTTGAAAGCTTTCCCTGCCTCATTTACGAATTCTGCAACAACAGAATAACTGGCAACTGCGTTGAAATTCTGGATTTCGCGTTCTCTTTCTACAATCAAACGAACAGAAACTGACTGTACACGTCCGGCAGAAAGTCCTCCTTTAATTTTTCTCCATAAAACCGGAGATAATTCATAACCTACTAAACGATCCAAAACACGACGTGCCTGTTGTGCATTTACTAAATTATAATCAATTTCTCGTGGATTCTCGATTGCTTTAAGAATCGCAGATTTGGTAATCTCATGAAAAACAATTCGTTTGGTTTTTTTACATCTAGTTTTAATTCTTCCGCCAAGTGCCATGAAATAGCTTCTCCTTCGCGGTCCTCATCGCTTGCTAGCCAAACCATTTCGGCATTTTTAGATAGTGTCTTTAATTTACTTACTAAGGCTTTTTTATCAGGAGAAACTTCGTATTTAGGTTTAAATCCATTTTCAACATCTACCCCTATTTCCTTTGATGGTAAGTCGGCTATGTGTCCATAACTAGACTCGACCTGAAAATCACTTCCTAGAAATTTCTCTATCGTTTTCGCCTTTGCAGGTGATTCCACTATTACTAAATTCTTTGCCATTGATCTATTTTTCTGCAACAAAAGTAGAAGTTTTTTTTAAATATCAACCTTGATAATGCATTTTTGAGGTATTTTGATATTATGTTTCTAAAAATTGCAGATTTATCTGTAAAGTAATGCATTATATATATAGGTATAACTTTTAAAGAAAGTACGATTCAGATATGCTCTTTTTTTAACAGTAAACTTCTTAGAAGGAATTTTAAATTGTAGCTTCAGACTTATAGCTTTTAGATTATTTATATACTACATGCTTTTGGAAACACTAAAATTTTACCGCAGAGGTCGAAAAGGTTTTACACAAAGTTTGCTAAGTTTAATTTGAGCTGAAAATTTTCAAAGAAAGTTAGCTAAGCTTTGAGAATCTTTTTTAATCCTTTAATCTGAAACTAAGTTTATTAAAGAAAAGGCTTCTATAGGCGCTATAAACCTATCTAAAATCTATCCCGAGGCTTCGGGACAGAATTCTAAAATCTTTTTCCTGCCATCTTGTCACAATTATACCTTTTGCGTTATCTTTGCACTTTGAATTTATACAATGGAAAAGATTATTGAAGAAAGTAAACAGGGCGAAAGTCTTGTTTTGGAGAATAAGCCTGAGAATACAAAAAAACTTTTTATAGAAAGTTACGGTTGTGCGATGAATTTTTCGGACAGTGAGGTCGTAGCTTCCATTTTATCGATTAACGGATATAATACTACTCAAACTCTTGAAGAAGCAGACTTGGTTCTGGTAAATACCTGCTCAATTCGAGATAAGGCAGAACAGACTATTCGTAAACGTCTGGAAAAATATAATGCAGTAAAACGTATTAACCCGAAAATGAAAGTAGGCGTTCTAGGCTGTATGGCCGAACGTTTGAAAAGTCAGTTTCTAGAGGAAGAAAAAATAGTCGACCTTGTTGTTGGTCCTGATGCTTACAAAGATTTACCCAATTTATTGGCAGAAGTTGAAGAAGGCCGTGACGCTATCAATGTCATTTTATCGAAAGAGGAAACATACGGAGATATTTCACCGGTTCGTTTGATGAGTAATGGAATTACAGCTTTGGTTTCGATTACCCGTGGTTGCGACAATATGTGTACGTTTTGCGTTGTACCTTTTACACGCGGACGTGAGCGTAGCCGTGAGCCACAAAGTATCATGAAAGAAATTCAGGATTTATGGGATAAAGGCTTTAAGGAAATTACACTTTTAGGTCAAAACGTTGACAGTTATCTTTGGTACGGCGGCGGTTTGAAAAAAGATTTTGTAAACGCCTCTGAAATGCAAAAAGCAACGGCAGTAGATTTTGATCAGTTACTTGAAATGGTTGCAGTAGGTTTCCCAAAAATGAGAATCAGATTTTCGACTTCTAATCCGCAGGATATGCATGAAAGTATTTTGCATGTGATCGCTAAATATCCAAATATTTGTAAACACATACACTTGCCTGTTCAATCTGGAAGCAATAGAATTTTAAAAGAAATGAATCGTTTGCACACTCGTGAAGAATACATGACTTTGATTGATAAAATCAGAGCAATTATTCCAAATGCTTCGATTTCACAAGATATGATTGCCGGTTTTCCAACAGAAACGGAACAAGATCATCAGGATACCATGAGTTTAATGGAATATGTGAAATATAATTTTGGTTATATGTATTCATACTCTGAACGTCCGGGAACTTTGGCCGGAAGAAAAATGGAAGATGATGTTCCTGAAGAAACTAAAGCCAGAAGATTGCAGGAAATTGTCGATTTACAACAAAAACATGCCTGGTTTAGAAGCGAAGAATTCGTTGGACAAATTGTTGAAGTTCTTGTAGAAAAAGTTTCTAAAAAATCAAAAGAAGAATTCTCAGGAAGAAACTCTCAAAGCATTACAGTTGTTTTCCCGAAAGAGAATTACAAAATTGGAGATTTCGTAAACGTAAAAATCACAAGTTGTACTAGCGGGACATTAAAAGGTGAAGCGGTAGGTTATTCTGAGATGAATTAATTTTTTTGCCACAGATTAAATGATTAAAATGATTTTTTGTATTATTTTTCTTATTTTTAATGTAATGGTAAAAATTAATTAGATTATGCAATATTATAGAGAAAAAGAGACTTATAAGATTATTGGAATATGTATGGAAGTTCATAATAATCTTGGACCAGGATTATTAGAAATAGTATACAAAGATGCTTTAGAAATAGAATTTAAGGAAAATAATATTCCATTTGAAAGAGAAAAGGAATATTCAATTGAATACAAAGGTAAAATCTTGCCTCATAAGTTTTATGCTGACTTCATTATTAATGAAGATATTGTTTTAGAGGTAAAAGCAATAAAAGAATTTTCGAGTGAACATATCGCTCAGATTTTAAACTATATAAAATTGTCAGGTTCAGAATTGGGATTACTTATTAACTTTCAAACAAAATCTCTTCAGCATAAAAGATATATTTTATAATTTAGAGAATCTGAGTTAATCATTTAATCTGTGGCAAAAGAAAAAAACATAAATGGAAACAGTTCAAGCAATAAAACAA
Source organism: Flavobacterium sp. AC274 (assembly GCF_979258275.1). NCBI lineage: Bacteria > Pseudomonadati > Bacteroidota > Flavobacteriia > Flavobacteriales > Flavobacteriaceae > Flavobacterium > Flavobacterium sp. AC274. Next base: position 5,210,821 of record NZ_OZ409852.1, read on the forward strand.
CGATTTGAGATTATTGGGAATGACCCGAAATTAAATCGCGCCATTGAAAAAGCCATTCAGGTTGCTCCTACTGATATTTCGGTAATGGTAACTGGGGAAAGTGGTGTTGGTAAAGAAAATATTCCTAGAATAATTCATTCGCTTTCACACAGAAAGCATGGTAAATATATTGCTGTAAACTGCGGAGCTATTCCAGAAGGAACAATTGACAGTGAACTTTTTGGACACGAAAAAGGTGCTTTTACCGGAGCCACAAGCACGCGTGAAGGTTATTTTGAAGTGGCAGATGGCGGAACTATTTTTCTGGATGAAGTTGGTGAATTGCCTTTAACCACTCAGGTTCGTTTGCTTCGTGTACTTGAAAATGGAGAATTTATAAAAGTAGGTTCTTCTCAGGTTCAAAAAACCAATGTGAGAATTGTTGCAGCAACGAATGTGAATTTATTTAATGCAATTGAAAAAGGAAAATTTCGTGAGGATTTATACTATCGTTTAACTACTGTAGAAATCACTTTGCCGCCTTTGCGTGAAAGAAACGAAGATATTCATTTATTGTTTAGAAAATTTGTTGCCGATTTTGCGCATAAATATAAAATGCCTCCGTTAAAGTTAGATGATGATGCGGTTCAGCTTTTGCAAAAATTCAGATGGAACGGAAACATTCGTCAATTACGAAATGTTGCCGAGCAGATTTCTGTTTTAGAAACCAATCGCGATATTACATTGGCTACTTTACAATCGTATTTGCCAACTGAAGGAAGTAATTTGCCATCTGTAATTAATGATAAAAAGAAAGAAAGCGATTTTAGTACCGAAAGAGATATTTTGTACAAAGTGCTTTTTGATATGAAAAGTGATTTGAACGATTTGAAAAAACTCACTTTAGAATTGATGAAAAATGGATCATCGAAAGTTCAGGATATTAATCCGAATTTGATTCAGAAAATATACGGTTCGCAGGAAAATGACAGTGAAATAGATTTTGAAGAAGAACCAAGAACTGCTGTTATGACGCCTGCAACGCGCGAAGACAATTATCAGATTCAGGATGATAATTATTTGTTTGCCGAAACGATTGAAGAAGAAGAGATTTTACGTTTAGAACAAAAAGAAATCGAAATGATCAAAAAATCATTAGAAAAAAACAAAGGAAAACGTAAAGCTGCTGCAGATGAATTAGGTATTTCTGAAAGAACTTTATATAGAAAAATTAAACAATTTGATTTATAGTTTTGCCACAAAGACGCTAAGACACAAAATGTTTTAAACGAAAATTATATCTTTGACCCGAAGCGTGAGCGAACTCGCAAATGAATTCTTAAAATAAAAAATGAAAAACTTAAAATATCTTTTAATTCTATTAGTTGCTACGACTTTTAGCGGCTGTGGAGTTTATAATTTTACCGGAACTGGAAAAATTGATGCTGAAACTTTTCAGGTAAATTTCTTTCAGAATAATGCTGATTTGATAGAACCTGGAATCGACAGAGATTTTACATTGGCATTACAAGACTTAATTCAGAATCAAACTAATTTAAACTTAGTAAGCAGTGGTGGTGATTTAACTTATGAAGGAGAGATCGTAGATTACAGAACAACACCAATGACTGCAACAGCAGACCAGCAAGCGGCACAAAACCGTTTGACAATTCGTATAAATGTTCGATTTACAAACAAAAAGAAAGAAACAGATGATTTTGAAAAAACATTTGAGTTCTACAAAGATTATCCGGGAACAACACAACTTGTTGGCTCTTCTTTAAATGCTGCCATTAAAGAAATTTATGATAGGATTACTCAGGATATTTTCAATGAGTCATTAGCAAAATGGTAAAAAAGTTGATTTGTTAAATCGGTTAATCGTTGAATCGGTTTTACAAACGATTAAACAGTTAAACAAAACAAACGATTAAACAAAAAAACAATGAATGTAACTGATTATACATACCTAATAAACAAACCCGATGCCATTACAGAAAAGCAAACGGAGGCATTAGGCAATGTTTTGATTGAATTTCCGTATTTTCAAAGTGCGAGAGCGCTACGATTAAAAGGGCTTTTTAACCAAAATAGTTTTAAGTATAATTATGCATTAAAAGTTACTGCGGCACATACTGCAGATCGCTCTATTTTATTTGATTTCATTACTTCGGAAACTTTTACTTCTATTCAAAATGATTTTTATGATAAAAAACTTCGTGATCTTTTAAATATTAATGTTCTTGATAGCGAAGTAGTTTCGCCTGATGAAATTAAAAGAAGTATCGAAGTTAGAATTGATCCTATTGAGCAATCTATATTAACATCTATAAAACAAGCTACTTCGAATGTTTTTGAAGAACCAATAAAGACAGAAGAGAAACCTGAAGATAGTATTGAAGATGCTAATGCAATAACGATTGAAGAGAAGAAATCGGTTGTTAATGAAGAAATCGTAAAAACAGAAGATATTATCATTAAAGAAGATGTCTTAATTGCGGTTGAAGAAACAGAACCTGCTGTTTTTGAAGACTTAAAAACTCATGACGAATCAATTGATAGTATTAAGGAAGAAACTATCGTGATTCCAGTTAAAGAAACCAAACACACTTTTTTTGAAGAAGTAGTAGATGATGAAGAAGTAGAAGATATTAAAGAAAACTTTGATCCTGTTATTGAGAAACCAGTTTCTACTATTGAAGAAATCGCACCAGTTGTTTTTGAAGAACCGAAAAAACACACTGAAATACGAATTGATCCTATAGAAGAATCAATCTATAACTCAATCAAAGAAGCCACAACGGTTATATTTGAAGAGTCAAAACCTGCAGAAAAAGAAGCTGCAGCTATTATTGTCGATACACCAAAAATTACAGAACAGCATAAAGAAATTGCCAGCGTTGTTTTTGAAGAGGTAAAAATTACAGAAGAAAAACCAAACGAAGTTATTCCTACTATTCCGGATCAACCAACGACTTTTGAAGAAAGTCCTAAAGAAGTAATTAATTTTATTCTTGAGGAACCTATATTTATAGAAGAGTCTAAGGAAATTATAACAGATAGCATCGAAGAATCGATAATTGAAAAAAATATCCTAAAGACACAATTTGAAGAAACTGTAAAAATTGCCGAGGAAAATCTCGAAATAGGAAAGCCTTTAGATTTTTCGATAAAAGAGAAACATTCTTTTCAGGAATGGCTGCAATTAGCAAGACCGGAACCTATTGACAGAACAAATGAAATTGTTCAGGAAGATATAAAAACAGTTGAAGAAAATACACAAAAAGTAGAGAGAACTCCTGAACCAATTAAACAAACAGTTCCGGAAACAGAAATAGTTGAAGACGAAAAAAAGAAAAAGGCAGAACTGATTGATAAATTTATTGAAACAAATCCTAAAATTTCGCCAATCAAATCAGATCCAATAACGCTGCCTCCAATTCAATTTAACATTAATCAAGAGGACAATTCGTATTTGATGACCGAAACTTTAGCCCGTGTTTATTTGGAACAAAAAAAATATACAAAGGCAATACAAGCATATGAAATATTAATTTTGAAATATCCAGAAAAAATTAGTTTCTTTGCAGACCGTATTTCGGATATAAAGATTTTACAACAAAATAACAATAATAAGTAAGCAATGAGCACATTTTCAATTTTTTTAGTTTTAATCACAATAGTTTGTTTTCTATTGATCGTAGTAATTATGGTTCAAAACCCTAAAGGAGGCGGATTGTCGTCTACAATTAGTGGAACTCAAATGTTAGGTGGAGTACAAAAAACAACTGACTTTTTAGATAAAAGTACTTGGACATTAGCTACAATTTTGATTGCTCTAATCTTGCTTTCAAGTTTAAGCTTTACAGGATCATTAAGCGATACTGATTCTAAACTTATTGAAAAAACAGAAGCTCCTGCAACAAATACACCAGCAGCTCCGGTACAGCAAACACCTGCTCCGGCAGCACCTGCAGCAAAATAATCATTTTGAAATAATATTAAATGCCAGCCTGTCAAAGCTGGCATTTTTTTAGGAAATAATGTCAGTTTTTAGAGCATGGCATAATTTCTGAAAGTTTATTGAACATTAAAAAACGTATAACTTATAATAATATAAAATCATGGCCTTAAACATTAAACCGCTTTCAGATCGCGTACTTATTGAGCCTGTTGCAGCTGAAACCAAAACTGCCTCAGGGATTTTTATTCCGGACACTGCCAAAGAAAAACCACAAAAGGGAACTGTAGTTGCTGTAGGAAATGGTTCTAAAGATCACACTATGACCGTAAAAGTTGGCGATACTGTTCTTTATGGTAAATATGCAGGAACAGAATTAAAACTTGAAGGAACTGATTATTTGATTATGCGTGAGGATGATATCTTAGCAATAATCTAAATCGCTTTATGCTATAAGCTGTAAGCTATAGGCTTTCTTGAAAAGCTTAAAGCATATTGGCTAAAGCTTAAAGCTAACAAAAAATGAGGGATTTTAAAAAATATGATATTTGGCAGTTAAGTCATTCTTTTACATTAGAAATCTATAAAATGACTTCTACTTTTCCTAAAGAAGAATTATATGGTTTGACAAGTCAGATTAGAAGAGCTTCTTCATCAATTCCAACCAATATTAGTGAAGGATGTGGAAGAAATAGCGACAAAGAATTTAATCAATTTCTCAACATAGCCTTAGGTTCTGCCAATGAAACAGAATATCTTTTGATTTTAGCTAAAGATTTGCAATATCTTAATAATGAAATTGCACAGAATCACATAGAAAAAATCAACAGTATAAAAAGCAAAATTTACAAATTAAAACAAATATTAATTCAGCAGTAGAAGGCTTAAAGCCTAAAGCCTACTGCCTAAAGCAAATTAAAAAATGGCAAAAGATATAAAATTTGATATTGAAGCACGTGACGGATTAAAACGTGGTGTTGATGCATTAGCAAATGCTGTAAAAGTAACACTTGGACCAAAAGGTCGTAACGTAATCATCGGAAAATCATTTGGTGGACCAACAGTTACTAAAGATGGTGTTTCGGTTGCAAAAGAAATCGAATTAAAAGACCCATTAGAAAACATGGGGGCGCAAATGGTTAAAGAAGTAGCTTCTAAAACTAATGATTTAGCAGGTGACGGAACTACAACTGCAACAGTTTTGGCTCAGGCTATTGTAAAAGAAGGTTTGAAAAACGTTGCTGCAGGTGCAAATCCAATGGATTTGAAACGTGGTATCGATAAAGCTGTTGAAGCTATCGTTGCTGACCTTGCAAAACAAGCTAAAGTTGTTGGAAGCGATTCTGATAAAATCAAACAAATTGCTTCTATCTCTGCAAACAATGACGAAGTAATTGGTGAATTAATCGCTACTGCTTTCGCAAAAGTTGGAAAAGAAGGCGTAATTACTGTTGAAGAAGCTAAAGGAACTGATACTTTCGTGGATGTTGTTGAAGGTATGCAGTTTGACAGAGGATATCTTTCTCCTTACTTCGTAACAAACCCAGAGAAAATGGAAGTTGAATTAGACTCTCCATACATCTTATTATACGACAAAAAAGTATCTTCTTTAAAAGAATTACTACCTGTTTTAGAGCCAGTTGCTCAATCGGGAAAACCATTATTAATTATTGCTGAAGATGTTGACGGAGAAGCTCTTTCTACATTAGTAGTAAACAAATTAAGAGGTGCTCTTAAAATTGCTGCTGTAAAAGCTCCAGGTTTTGGAGACAGAAGAAAAGCAATGTTAGAAGATATCGCAATCTTAACAGGTGGAACTGTAATTTCTGAAGAAAGAGGTTATACACTTGAAAATACAACTATCGAAATGTTAGGAACTGCAAAAAGAGTTTCTATAGATAAAGACAATACTACTATTGTAAGTGGTGCTGGTGAAGCGGATATCATCAAAAACAGAGTAAACCAAATTAAAGGTCAGATGGAAACTACTACATCTGATTATGATAAAGAAAAATTACAGGAACGTTTAGCTAAATTAGCTGGTGGTGTTGCTGTTCTTTACGTTGGTGCTGCTTCTGAAGTTGAAATGAAAGAGAAAAAAGACAGAGTTGACGATGCTTTACATGCAACTCGTGCTGCTGTAGAAGAAGGAATTGTTGCTGGTGGTGGTGTTGCTTTATTAAGAGCTAAAGCTGCTTTAGCTGACCTTAAAGCTGACAACGCTGACGAAGCTACAGGAATTCAGATTGTATCTCGCGCTGTAGAATCTCCATTAAGAACTATTGTTGAAAATGCAGGTCTTGAAGGTTCTGTAGTTGTAGCAAAAGTTGCTGAAGGTTCTGGTGATTTTGGATACAATGCCAAAACTGATGAATACGTAGATATGCTTAAAGCTGGAATTATCGATCCTAAAAAAGTAACTCGTGTTGCATTAGAAAATGCTGCTTCTGTTGCCGGAATGATCCTTACTACAGAATGCGCATTAATTGATATTAAAGAAGAAAACGGAGGCGGAATGCCAATGGGTGGCGGTATGCCAGGAATGATGTAATCGTTCTTAACTTCTTAAAATTTAAAACGCCAGATTTATGTCTGGCGTTTTTTTTGCCACAGATTGCACGATTAAAAAGATTTTTTTCGCCACAAATTACACGAATTTTCACGAATTAATTTTCTTATAATTCCGCATAAAAATTTAGCGGAAATTCCTGTAATTCGTGGCAAACTTTCACTTAGTTTAACATTCTCTTTTTCTTTTAAAAATCGGTTATCAGTATCTTTACAGTCTATTAAAATTGCAAAATGAGAAAATTCACTACTCACCTATTATCTTTTACACTCTTAATTTTTACAACGCTTTTACATTCACAAACCAACAAAGAAACTTATGTCGTTTTGGTTTCTATGGATGGATTTCGCTGGGATTATGCTAAACATTTTCATCTTCAAAACATGAATAAAATTGCAAAAGAAGGCGTTCATGCAAAATCCATGAAACCTTCTTATCCAAGCAAAACTTTTCCAAATCATTATTCGATCGTGACTGGACTTTATCCGGATCATCACGGAATTATTAATAATGTCTTTTATGATGCTACTCTAAACCAATCGTTTTCATTATCATCAAATGCAAAAAATGATTCGAGATTTTATGGAGGAAATCCTATTTGGAATGTAGCTGAACAACAAGGTGTAAAAACGGCTTCTTTTTCTGGCCGGGTTCTGATTTGGATAAACGAAGACCAAGTTATTATAAAAATTACGACAGCAAAATTCCGTATGAAACCAGAATCGACACCGTTATAAAATGGTTAGAACTTCCTGAAAAACAACGACCTCATCTTGTAACTTTATACTTTGACGAACCCGATCATACGGGACATAATTTTGGCCCGCTTTCTCCGGAGAATGAAAAAATGGTTCACAAAATGGATTCAATTATGGGGCAATTATCTTCAAGACTTGATCAATTATCCATCGGAAAACAAATCAATTTAATCATCGTTTCAGATCACGGAATGACGGACATTAGCAATAATAAAAAAGTAGCTGTTCTGGATTACTTAAAGCCGGAATGGCTGGGTTATAAAGATGTAATTAATCCTATTATGAGTTTGGAATCAAAACCGGGATTTCAGGATTCTATTGCCAAAGCTTTAAAAAAAGTACCCAATATTAAATTCTGGAAATCAAGCGAAGTTCCAAAACGATTGCATTACGGAACCAATCCGCGCGTGCATGACTTTGTTATCGAAGCTAAAAAAGGATATAGTTTAGTCAGTAAAGAAAGTACGCATATAAAAGGCGGAACGCATGGTTATGATAATAACGAGAAAGATATGCATGCCATTTTTTATGCAAAAGGTCCGGCTTTTAAAGTAAATAAACAAGTTGCTACTTTTCAAAATGTTTCTGTTTACCCTTTAATTGCGCATATTTTAGGTTTGAAAATTGAAGATGTTGACGGGAAATTTAGCGAAGTAAAAAATATGCTTGTTGATTAAATTAGAAAATGTGTCAATTAGAAAATTAGATAATGATTAGCGTAATCTATAAAATTTTCTAATTGACACATTTTCTAATTAGCTAATTAAAAACCTGTCGAAACAGAAACGGCTTTCCATTGCTCCAATTCTTTTTGAACTTCGGCAATTTTTACATTTGCCATATCGTAAGAATCTTGTCCTACAAATAAATGCAATGCAGGATTTTTTTCCTCGCTCATTTTAATTAAAGCATTTGCAAATTTTTCAGGATCTCCCGGTTGATTTTCATTGATACTGTCTTTATGTGCATTTTCAGATTCTCTCACCGCTTTATAGTCTGAAATTGGACTCTGAGGCAATAATAAAGAACTATCTTTTAAGAAATCGGTTCTAAAATAACCCGGATAAACCAATGTTACATTTACTCCAAATTCTTTTACTTCTGCCGCTAAAGATTCTGTTAAACCCGCAACTGCAAATTTTGTAGAACAGTAAATTCCCCAACCCGGAAAACCTCCGTTGTAACCTCCAATCGAAGCGATATTAAAAATATGACCCGATTTATTGGCGCGCATATACGGCATTGTATTTCTAATGACATTCAATAAGCCGAAAACATTTACTTCGTAGTTTTTTCTCGATTCTGCATCGGTTAGTTCCTCTAATGATCCTAATAAACCATAACCTGCATTGTTTACCAAAACATCAATTGTTTTAAAATGGCTTACGGTTACTTCAATCGCGTTTTTAACGCTTTGCTCATTTGTCAAATCCATTTCTAAAGGCAGAAAATTGGCAGACGGATCTCCTAATTCTTTAAGTAGGGCTTGTTCACTTCTTGATGTTGCGGCTACTTTTTTTCCTTCAGCCAATAATTTTTTTGCTAATTCTAATCCAAGTCCTTTTGAAGCACCTGTGATAAACCAAACTTTGTTATTTTCCATGATTTCAATTTTTACATTTAATTATGGTACAAAGGTATCAGCGAAGTGCTTTTAAAAACTTAAAGCAATCAAACGATAAGTTACGAAAATCAAACAATTTCGGTTACGCGATATGTTTTTGGCGAAAGCTGAACATTTTTCTTAAAGAAATTGATGAAATGAGACAATTCTTCGAAGCCTAAACACCAGGCGATTTCATTAATATTCCAATTAGTTTGTTTCAATAAAATCATCGCTTCCTGAACAATTCTTTCAGAAATGATTTGTGAAGTTGTTTTTCCGGTGGTTTCTTTCAATGCTTTATTCAAATGATTTACATGCACATTTAACTGGCTGGCAAATTCTGAAGGTGAACGGAAATTAATTTGCTGCGATATCGATTCTATAGGAAATTGTCTTTCTAATAATTCTAAAAACAAAGACGAAACCCGAATTGTCGCATTCGATTTACTGTATAATGAAGTAGTTACAGTTTGTGTTTTCAAAGCCAGATGAATAATTTCGAAAACAAGATTTCGGAGAACATCATATTTAAAAGTATAATCAGAATTGATTTCGTCAAACATTTTTAAATAAACCGTTTTCAAAGATTCCGCCAATTCCATTGAAATAGGAACAATTGGATTTCCGCCGGGTTGAAATAACGGATATTCTTTTAAATTCCCAAACTGATTAAAAAAAGCTTCTGTAAAAATGCAGAAAAAACCAGTTTGATTTTCGTCAACCTGTTCCCAATTATAAGGGATTTGTGGATTTGCAAAAAACAAGGCCTGATCTTCTATTACAGAAATCTTATCAGCATAATGTACTTTGTTTTTTCCAATGATTAAGCTTATTTTATAAAAGTCTTTTCGGGTGTAAGGAAATGGTTTACAAGTACTACCAACAAAATCATCCAATTTAAAAACATTAAAATGTCCGATCTCTTTTCTAAGATTTTCGGGCATTCCATTTACTTTGATGGTGTAAAAATCTTCTAAGGTTTCTGTTAGCTTCATTTTACAAAGTTACGAAAATCAAATTATTTAAATTAGAAAATGTGCCAATTTGATAATTAGATAATTTTTCTGCAGATGTTTAAATTAATTATCTAATGCTTATAACGAACAAACCCGACAGGTTTTTAAAAACCTGTCGGGTTAGTTCGTTACCAATAGTGAATTCAAAAATTAGATAATAAATTATACACAATCTAAGAATTATCTAATTATCAAATTGGCACATTGCCGCATTATCTCGAAACCACTTTATATTTAGGATCTTCAATAACATTTACATTAATCACAGCGTCGGCATTTTTAAGTAGTATTCTGCAGTCTTCGCTTAAATATTTCAGTTCGATTACTTTGTTTAACTGGCTGTATTTTTTGGTCAAATTATTTACTGCTTCAATTGCCGACATATCAGCGATTCGGCTTTCTTTAAAATCTATTATAACGTGCGAAGGATCATTTTGTATATCAAACTTTTCCATAAAAGCAGTTATTGATCCAAAAAATAATGGTCCGTAAATTTCATAATGTTTCACTCCTGCTTCATCAATATAATGTCTGGCACGAATTCTTTTGGCACTTTCCCAGGCAAAAACCAACGCTGAAATAATAACTCCAATTAAAACTGCCAAAGCCAGATTGTGCAATAAAATAGTAATTACAGCAACCAGAATTCCAACAAAAATATCGTGTTTAGGCATTTTATTGATAACCTTGAAACTTGCCCATTCAAAGGTTGTAATCGCCACCATCATCATCACGCCAACTAAAGCTGCCATTGGCAATTTTCCAATTACGGGCGCGCCAAAAAGTATGATAATTAAAATAGTCAAAGCCGCAATTATTCCCGAAAGTCGGGCTCTTGAACCAGCGCCGAGATTTACAAGAGTTTGTGCAATCATCGGACATCCACCCATTCCGAAAAAGAAACCGTTCAAAATATTTGATCCGCCCTGAGCGATACATTCTCTGTTGCTGTTTCCACGCGTTCCGGTAATTTCATCAACGAGATTCAGCGTAAGCAAGCCTTCGGTTAAACCAACAGCAGCAACAATTATTGAATAGGGAAATATCACTTTTAAAGTCTCAAAAGAAATTGGAATATTCGGAATATGAAATGGAGGAAAACCGCCCTGAACAGAAGCAATATCCTCTACCGTTTTGGTTTCGATATTAAAAATCAATACAATGGCAAAAACCACCATAATAGCAACTAAAGAAGCCGGAACTGCTTTTGTAATTTTAGGAAAAAGTAGCACAATACCAATTGTCAAGGCAACCAAACCGAGCATAATATAAAGCGGCGTTCCCTGCAACCAGGAAACTTGTCCGTTTACGATAGTTTTAAACTGTTCTAATTGCGACATGAAAATGACAACTGCGAGTCCGTTTACGAAACCAAACATTACTGGCTGCGGAACCAATCTTATAAATTTTCCGAGTTTAAAAAGTCCGATACAAATTTGCACCACGCCACCAAGTGCGACGGCTGCAAAAACATATTCTATACCGTGTGATTTCATCAACGCAATCAAAACAATCACGGTTGCTCCCGCTCCACCAGAAATCATTCCGGGTCTTCCACCAAAAATTGCTGTGACCAAACCTGCAATAAAAGCAGCGTACAAACCAACCAAAGGAGGAAATCCGGCCAAAATTGCAAACGATAATGATTCGGGAATCATGGTCATTGCGACAGTAAAACCGGCTAAAATTTCGTTTTTGTAATTGACCTTTTGTGAAAAGTCGAAGAGAGAGAAGGCTTTTTTCATAGATCGCAAATTTAAAAAAATAATGCGCACAATGTCAAGAAAGCTTTCTAATGAAAAAGATCCGGAAAATAATCCATTAAATAATGAAGCTTTTAATAAAGCTGATTGAGTAAAAATACCAAAAGCGAAAGAATGAAACTTATCATGATGGATAAATATAAAGTTTTTATAAGAAATTATTTCGCCAAAATTATTGATAATCTAATAGAAAAAAACGGGTGTTTTTACCCTTTTTCTAGTCAAATCTATTTTTTTATTCTAAAGCTACACAAACATATCCAAGACAATTTACGTAGTCTATAATGTTTTTAGGCTCAAGTTCAACCCCTTCAACCCTTAATATCTTATCGCAGTCTTCTAAATCAAAATTGATTTTATAATTTGGAAACTGACTTTGGATCACGGCAATAACATAATTTTTATCTGCCTCTTTCTGAACATTTGTTTTAAAAACCTCAACTGTCATAATTATTTATTTTTAAATTAATAAATCATGAATTTCGATTAAAAAGGATTGTATGATATTCCGAATCTAAAATATCCCTGAGTGTCTTCGCTGTGGTCATAAACGTATTTGTTTGTGCGCTCACCCTTTTCGGTAATTCGCGTACTTAATACGTTATTAACTCCGGCTTTTACGAAAGTGATTACCTTTGGTGTAATGCAGTATTCATAAGTAATTCCGGATTTTAACTCCAACTGATTCAACTCATAAATCCCCTTCAAATTTGAGGTATTCAAATTTAAGTAAAAACTTTCAGAGTTTAATTCAGTACCTAAGGAAATTCTTCCGTTTTCTAACAATTCCCTTCTAAACAATAATCTTTGCGGCAAAATAAAATCAATATCCCATTTCGAATCGGTAAACTTGTGATTATAAGTAAGTAACGGCGTGATCGGAATAATTGCCGAAGGATCTATCATCGCCAAAACACCTGCTGTAATTGTGGTGTTTGCGGTTCGTTTCAAAACCAGACTTGCGGTTACAAATCCTTTTACACGCTGTACACCATCTTCATTTCCATCAACTGTGGCGGTTCCATTATAAATAATCGGTTTTTTAAATAGGGTCGACATATAAGTTGCACTCATTGCCGCTGCCATAAAATGAAAATCCTCTTTTTCTCTTGTATAGTTTGTGTTTGAAGTGTAGTTGTAAATATCTCCAAAACCGTATGTTTCATATTTGTAACGCAGCGATCCGGTTAAAATAAGCCTTTTAGATTCTGACACATAAAATGGCATATTGAAAGCTACTTTCAATCGGTTATGACTATCGATTCTGCCTCTTTCAAAACGATTTCCAAACAATTCCGAATCATAATTTGTTGGTCCTAATTGTTCGTATTGTACATCTAAAATTCTCGTTGTCGGAAATTTATCTGTAATCACTTTTACCACCGTTTGCATGGGCTGATTTTTTTCCTGAGCCATAGTGTGCAATGACGTACATACGAATAGAACAGAGATGATTCTTTTTTTCATATAAAGTGGTATTAATTAAGATTGTTTTTGAAGATCGAAATCCTGAGCAAATGTAAATGACAAGCTTCTTTAATAATAGCATATTTATACAAACGGCGTAACATTTATACCAATGGCGTTCGTATAATTTTTACAACGCAAATAGGTATAAACTATAATATTAGCCTAATTTTGCCGTTATGACAATGCTTAAAATTTACCAGAACTTTTTTCTTCGAAATCTCATCGTACACACCTTTATATTTTTGGTGATTTTAGCGTGTGTATATGACGAAATAAGACTTGACGGTCACAGTTGGTCGTATATGATCAGTAAAATAACCGTTGGCTATTTTCCTTGTATCGTATGGATTACTATTTTCAATCTTTTTATCATCAAACCTTTTTTATTCAAAAAAAGGCTAAAATCTTCTTTACACTTTTTGCCATTTACTGGACTTGTTTTTACTTTTTTATGAATTGGTTTTTCCCTCTTATGGGTTTAGGAAATTTCAAGACACTTCAAATATTATCGCTTATTATCAACGGAATGTTTTTTTATTTTATTCATGTTGTGATTACCAAAAAAATCATGGATACAGACAAGGATATCATGAATTTCAAGTCTGAACTTTCGTTTTTAAAACAGCAGCTTAATCCACATTTTTTGCTCAATGCAATGAATAATCTATATGGAGAATCGCTGGCAGAACCTGATAAAGTTCCGGACAGAATTTTGAATCTCTCAGACATGCTTCGTTATCAGATTGAAGCTACCAAAAAAGATTATGTTTTGTTGGATGAAGAAATTGCTTTTATTAAAAAGTATATGGAATATTATACGTTTAGAAATGAAAGACTGGCGATAACCCAAAAATTTGAAGGCAATTTTGACAGTATTGATATTCCACCATTGTTCTTTTTGCCTTTGGTTGAAAATGCCGTTAAGTTTTCGGCAGAAACTGCTGAACCTTTTATTAATATTGATTTAAAGGTAAGATGCAACGGTTTGTCTTTTATTATAAAAAACAGTTATCTGGAATCCGGGTCGCGAATTTCGGGCACCGGAATTGGAATTGAAAACCTAAAAAGACGCCTTGAAGTTTACGGTTTAAAACATGAATTGAACTGCAGGAAAGAAAAGAATACCTTTATCGTAAAATTAAACATATGGCACTTACCTACCGCTGTCTTATCATAGATGATGAATCGCCGGCACACAAGGCACTTGCATCTCATATCTCAAAATTTGATGATCTGGAACATTCCGGAAGCGCTTTTAATGGAATGGAAGCCATAAAATTACTCAACGAAAACACTTACGATATTATTTTTCTGGATATTAATATGCCTGTAATTTCGGGTGTCGAATTAATGGAATTACAACCCAAAAGACCTTTAACAATTGTTACAACGGCTTATTCTGATTTTGCTCTTTCGGCATACCAAAACGATGCAATAGATTATTTATTAAAACCTATTTCGTTCGACAAATTCTCTAAAGCAATCGAAAAAGCCAAAATTTATTCCTCTGGAAACAGCATAAAAAAAGAAGACAACTCCTGCGAAAAAGTACTTTCGATTCGCGTAAACGGGCAAATGATGAATATTCCTTTAACGGATATTATTTACATCGAAAGTCTTGGCAACTATATGAAACTCTATAGCGCCAAACTCAATTTACCTTTAATTGTTTACGGTTCACTCTCAAGTATTTCCTCAGAAATTGACAGCAATAACTTTGTGCAGGTGCATCGTTCGTTTATTGTAAATGTTGCCAAAATTACTTCTGTCACTTTCAAATCTTTAACAATGTCTAATAATGAGATCATTCCTGTAGGCAGAAAATATCAGATTTTATTAGATAGTTTCTTTAGGTAAAGATTCGTTAACCATAAATTTACAAAAAGCTCAACTTTAAATGGTTGGGCTTTTTTATTTTGTTATTTGTAATAAAATACCGTATAAATACTTAGTGGTGTTTGTTAAACAATTGGTAATATTGTTGTAGATATGTTAAAGAAAATCATCCAGAAACATTTGATCAAAAATAAAAAAACTCGTAAACCGAAAAGAGACAAATTAGAGTAGGTAAATTAAAAATTTTAGAAATTATGAGCAAAGATTACAACACACAAAATTGTGACGAAATTAAAATCAGTTTTGAATTATCAAACAATATGGGATTCATTCCATTGTACACAAGAGTCTTTCTAGATCTACAAAATGGAATAAATCCTCAAAAGCCGTTATTTATCACGCCAATGCATTTAACAGATGCTTCAATTCCTTTAACACCTATGTTTACACACAATAAAGGTCTATTATATTTTGAAACTTACATTAGTTACAAATCAATAAATACTTTAGCTAAAGAAGATATTATTAAGAATGCAAAAAAATTAATTTTTAAGTATAAAATAGAAAATTGTAATGCTCAAAGTCAAGAATTTACAACTTATGATTTAGGACCACTCGATATTAAAAGCAAAGAACTTATTTATTTTGTATCACTAATTGATTTAATATGAAAAAACTAATTACTTTTTTATTTTTAGCACTTGTGAATTTTTGCTTTTCCCAAAACACAACAAATTCATTGGATTTAAAAGAAGTGCAAATTCTTAACTCCACAGGCTTATCACTTCTTGACAATACTGCAGCAATAATTACTTCAAATCCAGATTGTAAAGATTTCAATATCAATACAGAAAATTTATCAAATATTTCTTTTGATTTTAGTTTAAACAAAGGAAAACTTAATGGTTTAGAATATTATGGACTTGGAAAAGATGTTAATGATTTTAAAGAAGTTACAATCAACAAACTTTTTCGACCCAACGTTTCTGGGGTAGTAAAACAAACTGACAGTACCACTACTTTAGCCGCAGGATTTAATGTCAATGTTTTAACAATTTTTCGTCGAAATAAAGAAGAAATGATAAACGCTTATGGGGCTCTTAGAAATACGACCGCAAAAATGAATGCTGAAGCTGATCTAATAATGGCAAGAGATTTTCCAGGTTTAAATAAATTTACCCATTCTGCCGAATATCACGACCAATATGGTAAAGTACTGGAATCTTTGATCACGGAAAAGGCAGATGAATTTGCCGAAATATTGAAAAAGCCGCTCTTAACACTAGATTTAGCTGCAGCGTATAGTACTTTATATTATGACAACACACATAATAATAATCAACAAGACAGAATAGGTATTTGGAGTACAATTACTTGGTCCCCTAAAGTAAGTAATAATTATCTTAATCTTTATGGTTTCATTAGATATATAAAAGATGATTCTGTTTATAACAATTTAACTTTAAACTATTCAGATCAATTCGAATATTTTGATTATGGCTGTAAATTACAAATTGATATAGATGCCCTTTCAATCGGTTATGAGTATATAAAAAGAAATGGTAACGGAAAAGATTATCGCTCAGTAGGAGTAATACAATACAAGATCAATTCAAATTATTACTTAACAGGAGGTTTTGGTAAAAATTTCACTTCAGATTCATCTAAAGATTTAGTCACTCTTTTAGGAATTCGATGGGGGCTTAATAAAAAAGATAGTAAAGAGTGGGAATCTAAATAACAACCAAATCAAAACCTGTAAGGAGTTTATTTAAAAAATCAATAATTAAACAAAATCACCAGAAACTATGAAAAAAATTCTATATAGAAAGCACTTTATCCTTATTTTGTTTACAATTTTCCCATTAACTGGTTTTTCGCAAGAAACGCAAATTATTAAAGAAATGACTAATGATATTGATATAGCAAAAACAACTTCAATTCCTAGGGAATTCGATACAAAATTCAAAAGTGAAGATAAATCAAACTTTAAAAAATTACGCTTCTTTTTATATGAAAAAGAAGAATTATTGAAACGCTTAAATTTGATTATCGATGCAAATAAAATTGATATTAACGAACAAAATACTAATCTTAAAAAAATAAAAGAATTAAATAATCTGATTATTGGTAAAAAACCTAATGATATTATTGATATGAGAAACTATATCTACAATAGAGTGAGTCCACCTCCCAAAGAAACTGTAGAGGAAATAGTCCGACAAATCAAAATTTTTGAATATACCAGTAATCAAAACGAGCAAAAAATAAAGGAAAATCAATCTCTCGAAGAAAGTATTAATAATATAAAACAAGACATAAGAGATTGTCAAAATGAAATTGATACAGCCCTAGATCCAGAAAACAGAAAACAAGAATTTAAAACTATGGTGAGCAAGAATTTTGTTTATTTAATAGGTTTTATATTGCTTTGTTTCTTTTCAATCATTTATCTAAAATCAGATCTTTCCTTATCAAAAGATTTGTTAAGTGGTTACGGTCTCCAGTTCATTACACTTTTTGTTTTAATTATAGCAATAATACTTTTTGGAATTTTGGACATTCTCAAGGGAAGTGAACTTGCTGCTATGCTTTCGGGAATTTCGGGATACATTCTTGGCAAAGGAATTCAAGATAAAAAATTAATCACTGAAAACAATAATTTAGCCACAATAGTTCCTCCCGTAGTTACAGAAACCACAATTACTAACGTTAATCCTGAGCTCAATCCTTTATAAATTGCATAAAAACTAAACATCTTTTATTTTATGTTTTTTATAGAATTTATATTTGTGTGTTAATACGTAAAAGCTCAACTGCTAAAGTTGAGCTTTTTTATTTTTTCCTCGAAGAGTAATATTGACTGAAATCTAAATTTTGATCATACCATTTTCCTAAATTTCACTTCTAAGCAATATTCCCCAATCCATCCGGAAAAGGTCGATAAGCATAATACGACAACACTTCTTCAATCGCCATTTTTAAGGCTTCGTTTATGGGAATTAAAATAACTCCCATTCTAAGATCAATTTGTGCCAATCGCATGTAATAATCAGAGAAAATAGGAACATATATTTTCTTATTTATAAGTTCTTCTGCTTTGGTGAAATTTTCAGTTTGTTGTTCTTTTATTATTTTACAAGTAGCCATTCGCAATTTTCCGAATTTATCGGTATTTGCCGCATAACCAAAAAGACGACAGACCAAACCGCGATAACGATAATTGCTACAACTTCCTTTTTGATATTCTAATATGGAAATTGAACGATATAAATGACAATTTTTTGCCTTATTATTTTTTAATTCAGCTAATGTTTCTTCGGCTTTTCCATTCAGAAATAAATGAAATGCCCAGGGTAAAAATTCTAAAGGCGAAGCATCTATATTAGGAGTTGAACAACATTTGCCACAACCCGCGTTGCAATACAAATGAGTCTCTGATTTAAAAGCGGTTATTTCAATTTCAAGACGATCAAATAATGCTTCAACCTGCTTAACCTTCTCCTCTATTGCCATCTTTTTTTGGTAAGGTAGGCTAATAGAAATGGCTTATGCCAGATTAGTATTTTTATTGTGATTATAAAAAAATAAAATCCCAATTAGAAAAATCTAAATTAAAAAATTCCAAATTCCAAACTTTAGACCTTTGCCCTGAACCTAAAAACTTAGTTACATAGAACCTTTGTTACTTAGCTTCTTAAAATAATCAATCGCACCGGTAGACCACAAAGCCCACAAAATCAGAATAGGCTGAAAAAACAATCGAATCAAACGGGCTTGATCTGTGTTCATGCCCAAAGCGTCTGTTTCGTTTAAGTATTGTGCAATATTCCCCGGAAAAACCAGCACGTAAAATATGGCAAGCCCAATTCCTATTTGTATTTTATAGCGGGTTAGGAAAATAATAGCCAAACCGATTGCCAATTCTACAATTCCGGAAAGTATTACAACCAGATCTTTATCCATCGGAACCCAATTTGGGACCTGTGCCTGAAAATCGGTTCGTTGAAAAGTAAAGTGACCAATAGCGGCCGTTATCATGAAGATTCCCAAGAATATTCTAAAAAAATTTTGGATTTTGGTAGTTTGTATATTTTTCATTTCAGCTTTGATTTAAATTTAATTGAAACATTTTATTAACAAATAAATGTTACTCAAATTTACCGTAATAATCATCAAAAATTTTCCATGTTTTTCGTAAAATCCTTACGTAATCACCATAATATGAATTTCTTTACTTTTTTAAAACCTTGTTTCTTTTGCTTCTTTTTTACCCTAAAAAGTGCCCTACAAACCCTTCTGTTCAAAAAAACAATTAACATTAAAATAAATTTCTTACATAAATAATTATCTTCGCACTGCTATTAAACTCTAACCCCCAAATTTTAGAATAATGACCTTTTTTAATTTCCTGTTTAAAAATTCAGATTTAGAATGCCCAAGATGTCTGGGAAAAGGATTCGTTGGTCCGGAAGATATACGACGCTTAAATAAACAATTAAAATGGGCTCCCGGTCCCTGTGCCTATTGCGATGCATCTGGAAAAGTTACTGAAGAATTACTATCAAAAGTAGCCGTAGACACGACTTATCTCACGATCGATTTACCGGAATCTGAAATAGAAAAAATAAAAAATGGGGATCCCGAGACTATAGAAAAAGGAAAACTGCAAGAGCTTTTTATAGACAATCTCATACAATATATTGAACATCAATATCTACTCAAAAATATGGATGCCGAAAGTATTGCCGATTTATATCTAAGTACTGAAGATGAAAATGCTGTCTTTTCGGTAGAAAAAGAAAATTTACTGCAATACATTCGCAAAATAATCCACTTAAAGAATTCTGAACCAAATTAGTTTCTTATTTCTTTGTCAATCATCTAGGTTTTTATCTTCAAAAAACGCAAAAACAGGTATAAATACGTGGTGCCAAAACTGTTTTTAGTGGTAAAATTGCCATTGAATAATTTTTGTCATTAAATTATAATTTCTCAAAAGGGAAACTATAAATAGTATTATTTTTTTGGAGCTATAAAGTGGGATTTCAAATCTTTAACAAGATTGGAAATCTCATTTTTAGTTTTCGCCATTTTGTTAATCAGTTAAATAGAGAATTTATATTTCTTTACAACTTTTAAATAAATTCCTCAAAATATCATCCTCAAAAGAATGTTCATTAATCATTCAAAAGGATAACTTCGAAAAATCTTTATAAAATGCAAAAAAGTAAAAGATAAAGACGCCAATTATTGGTTGATTTTTATAGATTTGCAAAACTACATCATATTAAAAAATTACCGGAAACAATTATAAAATTTAAGACAATGAAATTTATTACTTCGACATTTTTATTTTTCATGTTTATTTGTTCCAATTCTTATGCACAACTAAGCTCGGATCAAATATTTGAAAGCTTTAAACAAGGAGAACGAACAAACTGCTCATCAATTGCTTTTATTAAAGCTTCTTTGAATGTTTATGGACTGGACAACCTTTTTGTAACTGACACGGTAAGTGATAGTGTATATAAAATAACATTAAAAAATAATGCTTCTTTTAATTTAAAAAAAGAGGAACTGGATAAAGCCAAATTTTCTGCAGATTTTGTCTATATCAAAGATAATCCAGAGAGCGAAAAAATCACAGAATATGCCATTTTAACTTATGCAGTAATGGCAAAATACAGGCAGATTACGGATAAGAAGGAAACTTTTGAAAAAGCTTTGGAAGATCTGGAAGATGGTGAAGTCTATACTCCTACTATTTATAAATACCTGGGTTTTGAAAAAGGCAAACAAATTCAAAAATTAAAACGTCAATCAGGAAGCGAGTTTTGCGGAGTTGTGGCCTGGTCTACAGCACACGCCGTATTTGTTTGCGAAGATTTTATGGATTATTATGGCAACAAAAAAAGCCTGTGGCTTAAATATCCGGGACGTTTTAGAATAATTAAGTCTTAAGTTTCAAATTTTTAAAATTCCGGATTCCAACTTAACAAGCTGGGAAAAAACCTTAGGATCTTAGAATCTCAGAACCTTAGGAACTTTAAAAAAAACCTTTGTATCTTTGGGCCTTAGTCCCTAAGAACCTACAAACATGACACGAGAACATTATATTCCCTTTAACAAGGAATTCTTACTCGAGCAACAAATAGCCACTTTCGCCGAAGACAAAAAAAAGATTGATGATTTTAAAAAGTTATTCGATATTATCGAACATTATTATCATTATGAATCTTTTAACCTGAACCGAAATTTAAAGCAGAACTACGCTTTATTTGATCCAGATTTGAGTTTGAAAGAACGTGAAAGTTTTATTGGCAAAAGTGATTTTGGAATTTTCAAAGAAACACTTCGTCAGGTTTTAGAACGTGGCAATTATACCAAAATTGATCATGAAACTTTAGACGAAGCTTTTAAAGATTCTGATTTAATTGGTCTGAATCTTTCGATAGATTTCAATGCTTTTAAAGACTATGAATTGTATGTTCGCGGTAGTCACAAAGCAAAAGAAAAAGTCAAAAAATATATTTTCTGGAAGAAAGAAATTGAGATCGAATATTACGATCGTGTTATGATTTACCTCAATTATAACGAAGCCGATTATCTAAAAGAAAACAAAGTCAAACTAGGGAGAATGCCTATTGATCCCGGATCTATTGGTTTAAAAATCTTTAAACGTGTTCCTAAAAATGATTTGGAAACCATTTTCCCAAATGCGATTCCACGAATGTCTCTGAAAGATAAAATGCTCCTTTGGGTCCCGGGAATTTTTGGTGGAATTTCGTTATTAAGCGCCCAGGTAATTCCGGCGCTGATTAATATGTATACCGCTTATGAAACCGGAGAAACAATCGATTTACTAAACAGCAAAACATCATTAAACCAAGGTTTGATTGCATTGGGAATTTTAGCCGCTTATTGCTTTCGCCAATACAACAACTTTATAAACAAGAAAATCAGATATTCTAAAATGCTTTCGGATAGTTTGTATTTTAAAAATCTTGGAAATAATAGTGGTGCTTTTTATTCTTTACTAAATTCTTCTGAAGAAGAAGTGCTTAAAGAAACTATTTTGGCATATGCTTTTTTACATAAAAGCGAAAATCCGTTAACGGCCCAAGAATTAGATAATCAAATTGAATTCTGGTTTAAAACAAAATTAAAAACAGAAATTGATTTTGATGTAACCGATGCCTTACTGAAACTAAAAAACATCGGTCTTGGTGTAGAAACAAATGGAAAATGGGAAGCTCTTCCTTTAGAGAAAGCTTTGATTCAAATTGATGAATTGTGGGATAATGTTTTTGATTATAATCAGAAATAAGATTTTGTAGACTTTTGTTTATTCTTATTTCTAATCTTTGTTGTGGAACGCAGATGACACGGATTTGCTTTGCAAAAACGCGGATTTAAACGGATTTTTTTATTTTGTCAACATAAAACATAGAACGTTGGACATCTTTGTCAAAGTTTTAAACTTTGACAAAGATTTACCGCATAAAAGATATAACTACTAAATCTTATTATCAATATCTTATAAAAACAAAAAAGAGAACTTAAAGCTCTCTTTTTATATAATACTAAAGTAGATTATTCGCTATCTGCTTCTACAAGATCTTCTATATTTTCGCCTGTATCACCTACAGCTACAATTTCTGGTTTAGAAGCTTTTAGGGCATTAAATCTTTCCAATTGTTCTAAGTCTCCCTCTTCACCACTAAAATATGGAAAAACATCCATAATTGGTGATTCTGAAATTGCCGGAATTGTATAATCTCCCATTGTGTTTTTCATTGCCGTAATCGTATTGTCATAGGCTTCTTTTACATCATTGGCCTGAACTAACAAATACATATTTGTTTTGCGTTCTTTACCACTTTCTTCATCATAAGCCATTAAAGTAACCTTCGATTTAAACCAGCGATCAGCATTTTCAAAAGGATGAATCTCGGCATAATTTGCCACTTTAATATTGGTGATTTTAAATTCTTCACTTACATAAGCCTTCATTTCTTCATTAATTCTGCTTTCGGCTTCTGTATAAGATATCGCATCTACCAAATAAGGTTCTGTAGTAACCTTTTGTGTTCCGATGTCATCTGTTTTTCTATATTTTACTTTGCATTCGTACCAAGTTGCGCTCATTTCTCATTTTTTTAAGGATGCCAAAGATAGATTTTAAAGGAAATAAAAAATCTTAATTTTCAAAATAGATATTCACAATTTGAAATAAAAAAGCGAACTCTTAGGAAAATTAATTTAAACACATAGAAACATAGATTTAAAATCTCAGGAAAGGTATTTTACCTTATTAAAAATACATACAGCAGCACTATACGAAAGAAATGTGTTCTGTTTTGTAAAATTGTTTTTTTTACATAAAACCTATATTTCTATGTGTTAAATAAATTGTTATAAATTATACCAAATGCCATAAAGCTTAAAATAAACCAATAAATATTTAATAAATTTGTAAGTATAATACACTAAAATAATAATAATAATAATAATAATACTAATACCCCAAAACTATTTGTATAACTTAAAAAAAACAATACCATGAAACTTACCAAATTTTTAGGCGATCAGGGTTATGACTTAATCGAAGGACCTTTAAGAAGTCATAAACCACTACAATTATGGTTGAAAAAACCTTTTGATGAAGCACAACTTTATTATGCAAATATCAGTCACGCTTTTAAAAGCGATATTGAATTAATAGAAATCGAAAATCCGGCGTTGAGCGTTGATTATACTAAAAAAGATGATTATGGTTTTAATATAGGAATCACACTTTTGGAAGAAATTCTAAAAACATTAGGACTTGGTACTTTTGAAATTTCTGCCAAAATAAAATCCGGAAAAACCGTAACCATCAGTTACGAAAACTCTGTTACGAAAGAATATGCGCTGGGCAATCTCGAAGAATATTTGTTTTCTGCCGATTTTCTGCATCCAAATCCTTCTCTTTTAAAAAATGCCAATCGCAATTATCTTCTCCTCATTACGGGAACTGTTTTTGCTAAAAATCTGGTGGTCGATATTGAGACTGATTTTACATTAGATGCGGATTTAATTGCCAGCTTAAATGCAGTTGCAGAGGGTAAACTGGATTTTACGATAAGCAACCAAAGCAAATTAAAAATGACTTCGAATGTGGGGATTTATTTTCCTATTGCCGTTCAGGCCAGCAGAATAGATTTTGACAGAAGCCGATTTAAAAAACTAATATTGGTAACAGATAATCTTAATATTTTTTAAAGCTTCGGCAAGTTTTTTTACCGCAAAGTGCGCAAAGAATTTTTAAAAATTGAGCTTTAGTTAAAAATGCATCCCGAAGCCTCGGGACGCAAAGCTATGTGTTTATCATTTTGTGAACTTTGCGTAAAACTTTGTGGACTTTGCGGTTAAAAAATTCTGCGTTTAAAGTCTATATTTTTTGATTTTATTCAAAGTCAGAAAAATTTTAATAGATTTGTTTACTATCTAAACCAAAAAAAATGAGAACATTAGACCAATGGTTTGACGAATATGCCGTAAGTCATCAAAACCCAAAAAACAAAGCAATACACTATGTTTGCGTTCCGGCAATTTACTTTTCGATTGTAGGACTATTAATGAGTATTCCGAGTACTTTTATTGCCAATACTCTTAAACTGAATGCTCCCATTATCGAAAATTGGGCAGTTGTTGTATTACTTGTTGTTCTTGTTTTTTATATCCGATTATCAGTTGCAATGGCTATTAAAATCGCTATTTTCTCTACTCTTTGTCTGATTGTGAATTATTACATCGGTCAGCTTTTACCTTTATGGCTGTTTTCTATTGGCGTGTTTGTAATCGCGTGGATTGGGCAGTTTTACGGACATAACATTGAAGGTAAAAAGCCTTCGTTTTTAAAAGACCTTCAGTTCCTAATGATTGGTCCGGCCTGGGTTGTAGAGAATTTATTTTCTAAGAAATAAGACATCTTTATGTTCAATTTTTTCAGAAAACAAAATGAAATCCCCAATTTCAGCATCATTAAAAACTATTCAAAAAAAGATTTATATTTTTCAAGAAGTAAG
The DNA here is from genome assembly GCF_979258275.1 of Flavobacterium sp. AC274. NCBI lineage: Bacteria > Pseudomonadati > Bacteroidota > Flavobacteriia > Flavobacteriales > Flavobacteriaceae > Flavobacterium > Flavobacterium sp. AC274. The sequence goes on from NZ_OZ409852.1 coordinate 5,235,852, forward strand.
AAATGGGACTGGTTAAATGATAAACAGATTTTTCTTGCGGATAATGATTCTTATGGAAAAATTAAAATGGTTACTCTTGATTTTTGGTCACAAGAAATGTTTTTAGATGCAAACGGACAAAAAACAATGACAGAATATCTTACTATCCTTATTAATCAATTTCAGAAAAATAAAATGGAAATTCCTACCGATTTAGATACGTTTATGATTGAAACTTTAGAAAGTTTGAATAACGATTTAAATGCAATTGAATTTAGTGATTTCCCTATAAAGATTGCTCCTGAGTTTGATAATTCATTAACAGAACAATCCATGAAAAATTAAAAAAACAAACTAAATAATAAAATATAATACGATATGGGAATGATCGCTAATTTACTTCGCGTAACTACTACTGAACTTGAAACTTATTTACAAGATAGTTCGCTTTTAGAGGAAAGAATTTACGATGAAAATGCAACCGAAGATCAAAATTTAAACGATGTTGACAAAGCTTGGGATGGTATTATCTTTTTACTAACAGGACAAAACATTCAAAATGCAGATCATCCACTAGTACAGGTTTTATTTAGTGGTCAACTTATTGATGAAGAACAGGATTTAGGTTATGGTCCCGGACATTATTTAACTTCTGATCAGGTTAAAGACCTAAGCGAGCAAATTTCAAAAATTACAACTGAAGATTTAAAAAATAAATATAACTCCAAAACAATGAACGAGTTAGATATATATCCAATATGGGATGAGGATTCTTTTGATTATTTAGATGAAAACTTTAAACTTTTGCAACAAATATATGCAGAAGCTGCCAATAACGACCAAGCGATAATAACGTTTTTAAATTAAGTAAAATTAAAAGCTTCTATTTTGTCAGAACAATATTCTACATACGTCAAAGAACAATATCAATATGTAAAAGGTTCAAGAAATGTACTTTTTGAATATTGTAAAACTATTAGTCCAGAAGATTTCATTAATCAAAATACATCATTTGGCCGTGGCGGAAGCATGAGAAACTTACTCGTTCATATCGCCAACACATACGAATATTGGATTGCGAATCTGGCATTGAAAAAGAACCTAAAATATGCTGAATATGAAGATAACTTAACAATACAGTATGTTATTTTACTTTTTGATTCTGTAGATCTTTTCATGGAAGAATTTATTCTGGAAATGGATCTTTCTGATCGAGAGATAGTCTACGAAATACAAGGCAATAAAAATTTAGCATCACCTTTAAAATTTTTTAGTCATGTTATTACACATGAATACCATCATAAGGGTCAAATTTTATCTCTAAGCAGGCATCTTGGTTATATTCCGGTTGATACTGATATTATGAGATAAATCTTCTAAATATTTAGTTTTTTCAGGTTTAATTTGTATTTTCGTTTTGTAAAAAATTACCATTTTCAAATAACCAACTCTGTAAATTATTAATAATCTGATTAATATATTTATAGAAGTAACAAACAGCTATTATGACACAATTAATTTGGGGTATCTTAAATATAGCAATCTTTATCGCATTTATTGTTATATGTTTTCAGGCATTGAAATTTATTCGTGAAAAATTGGGTCTTTTTGCTTGTGTTATTTTTGCTTTGGGTTTATTATCTTTTACTTCTAAACCAAAAGACAACAATTCTGAATTCAAACAATTTGATTTAAATAATAAAACCGCTAAAGTCGCTAATAGCTATAATGGTCGAAATGAAAGAATAGTTATTGATGATAATCTAACTTCAAAAATGAGTCTTTCTGTAAATTATACAGCTAAGGAACTGCTTAATGCACAATCTTCCAGAGAAGGATTTATAAGTGGTACAAACTGGCACCCAATTAGTATTATTTTAAATAAATCTAATGGAGAAAATCAATACGTTTATTCTGTTTATGGAACTTTAGAATGGAGACTTTTAGGAATTACCATCTATTCGCAATCGAAAAAATTTGAGGGTAAAATAGAATTACCACAATCAGATTTATTGTATTCTCCCTCAAACTAAGAGCTCAACTTTATGTTTCCTTTAATCAACTCATAATAAAATGAAAATAGATCCTAAGGAAATAGAAATTGAACGTGACGATATTTTCACTTATAGAAGAATCAGGCGGGCAATTGGTTATTTAGGAATTAGCATGCCTATACTTTTGGTAGGTTTGTCTTTTATTTCTTTTTCAAAACACAACTTCAACCTTCAATAAGCCATTATTATTTCACTAATCTAAGAGAAGTCTTCACGGGAACCTTGTGTGCTGTAGGTTTATTTTTAATTTGCTACAAAGGCACAAGCAATGCTTCAATCTGGAAAAATGACAATTTATTGACTAATATTGCGGGAATCATGGCGATTGGTGTAGCATTAATACCAATGAATCCTGACGATTTTGCAATTAAAATTTACACAATAATTCCATATCCGGAAAAATGGCTTGGCTGGTTTCATTATGGCTTTGCGGCTTTGTTGTTTTTAATCATGGCTTTATTGTCTATTAATGTTTTTACAATTGGTCAGAAAAATGAAACCAGAGATCCAAAAAGTATTCTTAACGAAAATAATATTTATAGGTTTTGCGGATATTCCATACTTGTTTTTATAATTATGGTACCTGTTTCCGAAAGTTTGAAATTTTTCACTTATTCAACATTAGTTTTAGAGGCACTTGCTCTTTTTGCTTTCGGGATTGCCTGGCTGATAAAAGGTCGCGCTCTTGGCGACAAAGGCATGATTGGTAAAAAATTATATCAGGAAAATAATCCTGTCAATACTGAAAAAGTTTTTGAGGAATAAATAGTTTCCTTCAAAGTCCGTTTTGGGTGGTACATTTTTTGGATAAAAAGTTAACTACTTTAGATAATTATCAATTTATAAAATCTATTTATTATGAAGATAACTTATTACGGACATTCTTGTTTTTCAGTTTATGCCAATGGAAAAAATATTCTATTCGACCCTTTTATTACCGGCAACGAATTAGCAAAAGATATTAATATTGACGAAATCAAAGCTGACTATATTTTTATTTCACATGCCCATTACGATCATATTTTAGATGTAGAACGCATCGCAAAAAATACGGGAGCAAAGGTTCTTGGCAATTTTGAAATCTATAACTGGCTCTTAAAAAACGGAATCGAAAACGCGCATCCAATTAATCCGGGTGGAAAGTTTGATTTTGACTTTGGATCCGTAAAATGTGTTATTGCACAGCATCCAAGTAGTTTTATGGATGGAAGTTATGGAGGAATTGCCTGTGGTTTTGTGTTAACTACCGTTGATGGAAATTTTTATTATAGCGGTGATACAGCCTTAACTCTGGATATGCAACTGATTCCGAAATTTACCAAACTTGACTTTGCTGTTTTCCCAATTGGAGATGGCCTTACAATGGGAATTGAAGAAGCTATTGAGGCATCAAAATTAGTTGGAGTCAATAAAATATTAGGCGTTCATTATGACACTTTTGGTTTCATTATCATGGATCACCAAAAAGCTGAAGAAAGTTTTAAAAACGCAAATCTCCAATTATACTTACCAAAAATAGGCAGTACAATAGAAATCTAATTTTCGAAATATCGCTAAAACATATTGGTTATAGCGATATAAAACAAAACATACGAATGTAAAATTCATTCAATATCCCAAAACTATTGGTTCATAAATATTTTTCACCTAGGGCATTAAAATTGTTTATCTGAATTTATCATTAACCAAAATTCAAAAACAATGAAAACATTTACAATTCCATTTGTTTTTTTGATGCTTATAACAAATTTATCTATTATGAATGCACAAAAAATAACTGCTTTGAATTCTAAAACAGAATTTGCTGATGTTGCAGGCAGAAAAATCGCTTACCGTACTATAGGAAAAGGAACTCCCATTATTTTAGTAAATCGCTTTAGAGGAACACTAGATACCTGGGATCCCCTATTTTTAGACAAACTTGCCGAAAACTACAAGGTAATTACTTTTGATTACACTGGTATTGGCTACTCAACAGGAACTTTACCAACTGACTTAAAAGATGTTGCAAAAGATGTAAAAGATCTGGCCGATTTTCTGAAAATAAAAAAAATAATTATAATAGGCTGGTCTTATGGTGGATTAGTAACTCAGGTTGCAACATTGCAATTTTCAGATCTTATTTCACAAACCGTATTATTAGGAACTGGGCCTCCGGGTGAAAGAGTTGTTCCACTGGAGCAGGCATTTCTGGATTCAGCTTTAAAACCGGTTAATGATTTTGATGATGAAATTGTATTGTTTTTCGAACCTTCTTCTGAAGAAAGCAAAGCAGAAGCCAAAGCATCACACGACAGAATTGCAAAAAGAATTGATGTTTCTAAAATTCCTTCTACTATGGATATTTTTCAACTTTATTTTAAAGGCAGCGCTGGTTTAACAGAAGATAAAGATAATTTTAAAGGAAAACTTAAAACTACTAAAACTCCAATTTTAATTATTTCCGGAGATCATGACATTAGTTTTGCTGTCGAAAATTGGTATCCCTTAACAAGACAAATGCCAACGGCGCAATTAATCGTTCTTCCACAGACAGGACATGCACCACAACATCAACATGTAGATCTTGTAGCAAATTATATTCATGCTTTTTTAGAGAATACAAAATAAATTGATGACCATTTAGAATATTATCATGCTAAAATGAAAAAGCCAGTGAAAATAATGAACATGTCCCAAAAAGTTAGACACTATTTGGGGCATTTTTTATGGAAAGAAAAGTAAAGTATGACTATGCATTTAAGTTAGAATGTGTAGAATTGGTTTTAAAGAAGCATTATTCAGATGGGTATGTTTCAAAATTAAAACAGACTGCAAGATGGAATATTCGTAAGTGGGTCAGTTTTTATAAGGCATATGGTAAAATTGGTTTATTGCCACGAATGAATCAAAGCTATTCAGCCGAATTTAAACTAAAAGTACTCAATAGCATACAAAAAGAATCTCTTTCCTTGATGCAGGCTGGCATAAGATTTAATATTCCCAATATGTCCATAATTTTAAAATGGAAAAAAGATTTTGCTAACTTTGGGCTAGCAGCATTACAACCAAAACAAAGAGGCAGACCCATATCGATGAGTGATAATAAAGGCAAAAAACGTAAATCAGACAAACTCCTTACAAGAGAGCAAGAACTGCTGAAAGAAAACGAAAGACTTCGCTGTGAGAATGAATTGCTAAAAAAGCTTCAAGCCTTAATTCAAGCCAGGAAAAATCCAAAGCCATAAACGAATTAAGGCATAAATTTGGTTTGGAATTACTTCTGGACCTAGCAAATATGGCGCGCAGCAGTTTTTATTATCATCAAAAACAAAGTAAATCACCTGATAAATATAAAGAAACTAAAGAACTGATTAAAGCCATTTATCAAAAGCATAAAGGACGCTATGGCTATAGAAGGATAACCGATGAACTGCAAAACAGAGGGGTGCTTATCAATCATAAAACAGTTCTCAGATTAATGAATCTATTAGGGCTGAAAAGTGTTATTAGAGTAAAAAAATATAAATCTTACAAAGGTGAAAATGGTAAAATAGCTCCAAATATACTGGAACGAAATTTTAGGGCACAAGCCCCAAATCAAAAATGGGCAACCGATATAACAGAGTTCAACGTAGGGGGAAACAAATTATATTTATCACCAATAATTGACTTGTTTAATCAAGAAATAATCAGCTATGAAGTTACGGAGAGACCAGTGTTCAATCAAGTGGTTATGATGCTGAGAAAAGCCTTTAGAAAAATACCAAACAATACAAATTTAATACTTCATTCTGACCAAGGCTGGCAATACCAAATGAAACATTACCAACATTTATTAGAACAAAAAGGAATCAAACAAAGTATGTCAAGAAAAGGAAACTGTTTGGATAATGCAATTATTGAAAACTTCTTTGGAATATTAAAATCTGAAATGTTTTATACTCAAAAATTCAAATCAATAGAACAATTAAAAAAAGAAATTAATAGATATATAATCTATTACAATAATGAAAGAATTAAATCAAATTTAAATAAAATGAGCCCGATAAAATATCGAGCTCATTATTATCAAACTTAATTATAAATTTGTCTAAACTTTTGGGTGCAGTCTATAAATCACTGGCTTTTTTTAAAACTGATTAGAATGAGATTCTTTACTCAATAAGAAATCTATCTTAGTCTGTATCAACTCTTATATTACAATTTATAGTTAAGTCCAACTTCAAAAGTATTGTTTGCATAAGCACCAAGACTTCCAAAATATTTAGAATAAGCCAGAAAAACACCCAAATCGTTAAGTGAAATACCAAAAGCTGTAGAAACAGTTTTATTAGTATGGTAAAATGCTGATACATTCATCTTATAATCCGGAAAGTTAAATCTTGCCCCGGCATCTAAAATATCTTTGTGTCCTTTAACCCCTCTATAAGCGATCAATGGTTCAACATTTAAGTTTTCATCTTCATTTGACAGTAATATTTTATAACTCACTGCTGAATAAAAAATAGAACGATCTACATATTTTTTCACACCATCATTATTATCATACATTAAAGCATTAAGATTTGGCAATGCAGCCTGGATTGTCAATAGTCTACTAGTATATGCGATACCCAGATCTCCATCAAAAGCTGCACCTTTATTATAGTTCTGTAATGCAACATCATCTTTATCTCCTATAATTTTATTGTAATCAATAGAAGCAAATTTTGCACCTGCAGATAATCCGAAATTTAATTTTTGATCAACTCCTATTGGTAAATGATAGGCATATGTTCCCATTATTCTTGTTCTATTGATTAAACCGGCTCTGTCACTACTTACATTTAATCCTAACCCTGTTCTGTTGCCTCCATTATATTCGAAAGTGGCATTCATTAATATTGGATTCCCGGGAACTTCATCCCATTGTCTTTGGTAGCCTATGTTAAATTTCATACCTTCTTCTAACCCTGCCATAGCAGGGTTATTTAAGTATTGATTTTGAAAATACATGGACTCGTATTCTGTTAACTGCGCATTTGCGGTATTTGCTCCTAATAGAATCAGGAACATCATTACCTTTATATAGATTGCTCTCATTTTTTTAATTTTCATTGTTTTATTTCTTTCCTTCTTAATTATTAGTCTCTAATAATTGAAATGAACCCTTTAAGTTTAGGTGAACCATTCCCTAGATCAATTAGATAGTAATAAGTATCCTCAGTAAGTGGAGATCCTTTATAAGTACCATCCCAATCACTGTTATAGTTATTTTTAGAATACACTAATCTTGCTGCTCTGTCAAAAACTTTAACTGAATTGTTAGGATATACATTCAGACCTGGAACTACCCAAACATCGTTTTTACCATCTCCGTTTGGAGTAATAATATTTGAAGGGATAACTGGTACTGCATCTTCTCTGTTTACAATAACTGTATATGTTTCTTGTGTACCATCTGGAGCTGTAACAACTATTGTAACTACATTTTCTCCTGTTTTTAGATCAATTGGAGCCGTATTATCAGTAACTGTTTTTCCATCAACTATTATCTCAACAGTTGCATTTGGATCGATTGGTGTAGGAGTGATTATAATTGAATTAGTCTCATTTGGTACATCTACTGTGTAATTTTTCGTATCTGTATTAAATTCTGGACTTAAAGTACCTTCACTTACAACAATGTCAGATAAACCTGCATTATCAGATGGCTTAGAAGCTGCTTCTTCTCTTGTAACAACTATTACATAAGTATTAATAGTCCCATCCTCTGCAGTTACTACTGTAGTAATCGTATTTTCACCTACTTGCAAAGCAATTTCTCCAGAAGCTTTTCCGCTTGGTACTTCTACTCCATTTACTGTTACTGTTGCTGTAGCATCTGCAATAGTTGGTGTAACTGTAATACCTGTAACATCATTAGGTACTGTAGCTGTATAATCTTTAGTTCCTTCTGCAAAAGCTGGACTTAATGTACCTTCACTGATAGTTAAATCTCCTAAACCTGCATCACTAGAAGGCTCTCTTGTAACAATTATTGTATAAGTGTTAATAGTTCCATCCTGAGCTGTTATTATCGTGGTGATTTCATTTTTACCTACTTCTAAAGGAATATTTCCAGAAGCAGCTCCACTTGGCACCTCTACTCCATTTACTGTTACAGTTGCCGTCGCATCTGCAGTAGTTGGTGTAACTGTAATATTTTTAATATCATTAGGTACTGTTGCTGTATAATCTTTAGTTCCTTCTGCAAAAGCTGGACTTAATGTACCTTCACTGATAGTTAAATCTCCCAAACCTGCATTGCTAGAAGGGATAACGGTTAAAGTTCCAGGAACGTAGCTAATAGTATAGTTTGATGAAACCGCTCCACTAGCAGCGATTGGATAAGTACCTACTGCACTTGTTTTAACTGCTGTAGTTGTAATTGCAGGCAATGCTGTTAAACTTGCCTCATTATCTCCATTTACAAATCCAGCATAACTTGCTGTTAAAACTGGATTATCTAATCCGTAAGTTTTATTATTATTATTTGCTGTAATAGTTAATGCAGCAGGAGTAATAGTCAATGATCCATTTGCCACATAAGTAATAATATAGTTTGATGAAACTGCTCCACTAGCTGTGATTGGATAATTTCCAACTGCACTTCCTTTAACTGCTGCAGTTGCAATTGTAGGTAATGTAGTTAAACTTGCCTGAGTATCTCCATTTACAAACCCAGCATAAGTTGGTGTTAACACAGGATTATCTGATCCGTAAACTTTATTATTATTATTTGTTGTAATTGTTAATGCTGCAGGAGTAATAGCCAATGATCCATTTGCTCCATAAGTAATAGTATAGTTTGATGAAACTGCTCCACTAGCTGTGATTGGATAATTTCCAACTGTACTTCCTTTAACTGCTGTAGTTGCAATTGTAGGTACTGTAGTTAAACTTGCCTGAGTGTCTCCATTTACAAACCCAGCATAAGTTGCTGTTAATACAGGATTATCTGATCCGTAAACTTTACTATTATTATCTGCTGTAATAGTTAATGTTGCAGGAGTAATAGCCAATGATGCATTTGCTCCATAAGTAATGGTGTAGTTTGATGAAACTGCTCCACTAGCTGTGATTGGATAATTTCCAACCGCACTTCCTTTAACTGCTGTAGTTGTAATTGTAGGTAATGTTGTTAAACTCGCTTGAGTATCTCCATTTACAAACCCAACATAAGTTGCTGTTAATACCGGATTATCTGATCCGTAAACTTTACTGCTATTAAGTGCAGTAATAGTTAAAGCTGCAGGAGTAATGGCTAATACAGCATTAGCTCCATAAGTAATAGTGTAGTTTGATGAAACTGCTCCACTAACTGTGATTGGATAATTTCCAACTGCACTTCCTATAACCGCTGTAGTTGCAATTGTAGGTAATGTTGTTAAACTAGCTTCAGCGTCTCCATTTACAAACCCGGCATAAGTTGCTGTTAAAACTGGATTTGCAACACCATATTGTCTATCCTTATTAACTGCTGTGATAGTTAGAGGTGCTTTATTTACAGTACTTATTGCTATTGGTAAATTTACGGTGGTTGTACCATTACTTGTTAGAACTACATTTCCAGAATAATCTTTTGCATCAATTGTTCCTTTTAATCGAACATAAACTGTTTTGGCCGCAATATTACCTGCTGCTCCAATAGAAATTGTATTGCTAAAAGTAACCCCATCTGTACTCACTTCAAATCCTGTAGGAGCAGTAACTAAAATTGCTTCATTCATAGCAAGACCAGACAGGACAAAACTATTTGAGCCTGATGGCGTACCATAAGTTGTAGTTAATGCCGCTAAACTATTAGTACTTATTACGATTGTTGGTCCAACATTTACAATACCATTATTAGAAGCAAAATAAACATCGTTTTTATTCACTGCGTTTGAAACTGAGTTCCCCCATGATCCACCAGATCCAGGAGTACCTCCCAATTTTATATATTTGGCAGTATGCACTAAATTAGCTCTAAGATCAGCAACTACACCAGTCGCTATAGATAAAGTTTCATTTACTGTAACTATATTCCAAAAAGATTTAATTCCTGTTCCTGATAATACAAGATTATTATAGCCTATATATACTGCTCCTAAACTTTGATTTCCTCCATTAAACTCTACTGTCCCAGTTTCTGCATAAAAACTACTACTAGTACCAAGTACATTTCCAGAAATTTTTAAAAGACTTGAACCACCATACATATTTCCAATACCTCTTTGCCAATCAGTACAGGTATGGGTTAGGCCAGTTCCAAGCTTAAGTGTACCTCCACCATTCATTAATAATTTTCCTGTAGTAATATTTCCTGTAAAAGTTGCTATACCAGCAGGTTTATCCATAGAAACTCCTCTTAGAGCTGTAAAACCATCAATACTTTGGTTAGCAGTACCTGTTAAATAAACAAATCCATCCGAATTTAATGAACCTCTATTATTCATAAAATCGCCCCCCAAATAAAGATCAGTATTACTAATTAGTAATGAAGCATCTTCATCTATAATAAGTGGCACACCTTCATTAAATCTTTTTTCTACGCTATTACTTATAGTAACTACACTTAAACCGTTAGGAGCAGAAATTTCAACACCTCCAGTTGAGACAAATGGGCTAATCCATTCCGGTCCAACTGTCAGAGATGAGGTACTGTTGTACTGTAAAGCAGCATTAGCACCATAAGTTGGGGCAGCAGAAGCTGTAGCTGAACCTGCCATAGCAAGAGTACCATTTACAATTACTCCTGAAGGATTAATTGTTCTGATACCACTACCAGAAAGTGTTAGATTATTATAAGTATAAGCACCTACAGCACGCGTTCCTGTACCATTATAAGCTACAGTCCCTTTTGCATTGGAATTTAATATACCACCAGTCATTACTCCCCCAATTAATAAATTTCCTTCTCCAGAAAAAGTTACATCATTTTGAAGAGCGGTACCATTCATTGTAACATTTCCTGTTACAGTTACTCTTCCAGCATTGATATTTAAACTACAATCGCTGGTATCTCCACCGGTACTATTCATAATTATTGATGCAGGAAAAAAAGATCCCGATTTTACCGTCAGAATAACAACACTGCCAGGTGTTGAATTTGACAACTCAAGAATTGCACAAGAAGCTCCTGCGGCTGAAATTATCGGCTGATTGGCAGCATTCGATATTATTACATTGTCGCTGGCTGTTGGCTTTCCAGCAGGGCTCCAGTTTGTATCTACGTCCCATGCAGTGCTCGTGGCTCCTGTCCAAGTTTTTTGCCCATACCCCATTATATTGAATAAAAGAAAGGCTAATACAATAAGTAAATTTTTGTTCATTTTTATTTTATTTCTATCCATTTTTGTTTTTAAATTATTAAGTCATTTTTGCTAATTTTCTACTTCATCTTTTTTCTTTTTTTAAGCCATTTTTGTTCATTTTTATCCATTTATTTATTTACTTTTCAAAAAAATTAAAGTCCAATATAAATTCTTCTAAAAAAATCCATCCATTTCTTTAATCATTTAATATTAAATCCGCATAAAAAAATTAATCTAACCGTCTACTAAAAAAAGCAAGAACAAGTTGCAATAGCCTTATTTTACAGTAGTTTTAGACATTTAATAAATAAATCTGCCGGATTTAGAAACTAACAGAATTTGATTTTTCAAAGATTAAAGCCATTTTGACTTATTATTGCCTCCAAAAGTTTTTAAGCTTGTAAATAAGGACATTTCTTACATTAAGGACAATTGTTCAAAAAAATCAATAAAACCATATATTAATAGGCAGGAATGAGCAAATTCATAGGCAGAAAAAAAGTCTACTTAACACCTCAATAATTGGTTTATAGAATTTAATTGAATAGTATCAAAAGGATTTTAGAGGAAGTAAGACAAACAACAATAAAAATCGAATTATATTTAGTTGTCATAAAAACATGGAGACAATGCTCAAAAAAAACAGGCAAAATACATAAGTAATGTATTTTGCCTGTTTACTGTGACCTTGACGGTACAGAATTCGAACCATTTATTGGAAGATCTGAAGATTTTGAACAACATTTCTAATGCATTTTAAAATCATCCAATTAATTAATAATTTTAGATATTTTAATTATTACTTCCCTACTGTTAAATTTTTGTGATTTAGTAGCAGGAGATTATTTTTCTATTTTACCCAAAGACAACATAAAATCGAAGTATCACTAACTTTATAGCATTGTTCATAAAGTTCCAATTGTAAATAATCATCAATATTAAAATCTTCTGGAAACCATTCTAAAGCTTCAATAGAAGTTGGTTCATCTTCAATAGTAAGCCCTTTGAAAAAATCTCCACAATTCGATTGTTCAGGCGCCTTAAAACCTTTAGGGATATATTTTAATGGAAAATCATCCGATTCTTGGTGCCATACCACTCTAGAGTTTTCTAAATATATAATTGAAATGGCATAATCTCCAAGATTTTTATACTTAAGAAAAGTTGCAGTTTGAGAAGTTCCGAAATAATTAGCGGTATCTTTTATTAAATTTAAGTCTAGTTTTTTTCCTCTAATTTTTTCCTTAAATAGTTGACTCGGCATTAACAATTCAGATGCAAAATCGTTCGCTTCCATCTCATGAGTTCCTCTTGCTAGCCATTGCTGTAAGGTTTGCTTTGTATCAGAAAACAAATAAGATATATTACGATGCATTATTAAATGACCAATTTCATGAGCAATTGTGAAATTAATTTTAGGCTGATATTTAATTTTTGAAGATATTGAAATAATTGCATTGTTCTTATTCATAAGAATTCTCCCTTCGCATTTACTCATGTCGGAATATTTAAGAAATGCACCCGCTGACCATACAATCTCTTCTAAAGATAAATCTCCTGGTTTTACCCAACCAAGCGAGTTTAATAGGTCAACCGCTTGTCTCTCCGATTTATTTAGTCTCATTATCCATTTTTTCTTTAAGAATGGCAATGAAATCGAGGAAGTCGTTATCGTCAGTGATTTCAGCTTCTTCATTTTTAGAAAGTTCTTCAAATTTTCTAAATAGAGGCACTAAATCTTGACGTTCTTTTACTCCTAATAACTTTTTTAGTTCTTCAACTCCATATTCTTTAAGTTTCTTAAATTCATTTTGAAGTGCTATATATTTTTGTTTGGTAAATAATGCTTTTGCTTTCGAGCGTTTTAATTTAATTTGTTTTAAATGTTTATTTACAAATTCGCTTGTATTTTCTAATTCATCTAAATAATCTTCAGCTGGCTTATGATAATTTAATTCAATCATTAAACCATAATAATTATTTAAAATTTCTATTGCATTTTTTGCATCCATATTCTACTAAATTTAAATAATTAATTTTGTAATTGATAGAAGTTTTTCTCTGATCTTATCTAATTGTTTTGGTGTTATCTCCAATAATTCAGATATTTCATTTCTCTTCTTTCCTTCTTTAATACACTCCCATAAAAAATCGATATTTGGATCTTTATGAGATTTAATGATACTTTCAATCTCCTTAATTTTTAGTTCGTATTCCTCTGCTTTAGATATATCAAATTCATCATCGGAACATAAACTGTAGAAGTCTACTTCAATATCTCTAAATTCAATTTCAATGGTTTCGGGAACTAATCCTTCTTCTATTTTTTTCTCATTTTTAAGTTTACGATTTTTATATGACTTAACTACAGTAGTAATTCTACTATCAATTATTCTTATTAATTGCTCAGACAAATCAAAGTTATCTTTCCATTGCCAGTGACCAAAAAATAATGCATCTTCAGCAAAATTCATATAATATTCCTTAGCATCAATACCTAGATTGTTAGCTGTATGTGCTCCATAAAGCGTTTTCATTTTTATTCTATTATCAATATGTTCTTCACATTTAATAAGAGCAAGTTTCCATTCTAGATCAGAAACTTCTTCTAGTTTTATTGAGTTAAATTCATAAAAATCACCAAGGTCTTCCATATTTATCTATTTACTGTAAAAAAAAATTTACCCTTTTTGGGGGAGTTTTAAAAAATGCAATTAATATGATATTGTAGGGGCATAACAAACTTATAATAAAAATATTAATAACTAAAAAAATATTAGAAAGGAGGTGTAAAAATTATGGCTAAAGATTCAGATGGAAAAAAATTCAATAGAATTCCTGCACATACGAAAGTTGTGGATGGAAAAAAATAGAAGTTAGAGAACATATTAGAAGTAACAGAAGTGACAGTAAAGGTAAAAAATAATACTGTTTAGCATAACCAATAATTCCACTCCAGTTTTTATAAGGAGTGGAGTTATAAAATATTGAAAAATTAAGTAAGATGAAAAAAAATAAGAAAAATTTTAATGGACATTTTAATGTCACAAAATCAGCAGAACATGTAAATATTTTATTAGGGAGTGATTTGGAGCTCTTTATTGATCCATATAATATTGCTAATAATTTACATAATAAAATAGCTAAGAAGATATACTTGAGGAGTAAATCATTTTTAGAGAACTTGAATAGAACTTATGTTGTTCCTAATGATAGAATAAATGGACTTGCTTTTCTGTCACATTTACAGGAAGCAAATGAGTACGGATTTGGATATTCCAAAACTAATAAAGGAAAGGGTATTGGACAAACAAAGGCTGAAGTGATTTTCGATTCATTAAGTAGCAATCTTTTTGCAAGAGAGGGATTATCTATAACAAATGAAGCGCATAATGTTTTATTATTAGTGAAAGGAATTGGGGCTGATAATATGTCTGATACTTTAGCAAATGTTTGTAGAGATATTTTTGCAGATTTCACTTACAAGCAATGTCTATTGCATAATATTCCAACCTCAAAAGTTCAAATTGAATATTTTGATTCTAGTAAGAATTGCTGGATGTTTAGAGATGCTAATCTTCCCTCATTTGCAGGAAAAAAATTATATTGGTTCCCAAGTTTTTAATAGGAGGAGAAAGAGCCTACACTAGTGCGTTTAATTGGTTCATATCTAGTAATTATTTATCCAAAGAAATTCTTGCAGGAACATTAAAGGTTAATAGCCAAAAAGGTTTTATAAATAGATTTAAAAATGGCACTAGGAGAGCTATTATTAAAAACATTAATAAACATTTCAGAAAGCCGAAAGGAGAGTTGGTTGATTTTGTTAAAAAATACAATGGGTCGCTCTTAGAGTTTCAAATGCATATTAAAACTAATTTTCCTCACATCACAGATGATCAATTATTATTAATGTTAAGCTAAGAGTTGTGCTAAATTTAGTAGAAGATTAGTAGTTTTTCTATGTAAGAAAAACTACTAATTTAGCACCACCCGAAAGAGATAAATAACATTTAGGATGCATTTTTTTATTTGGCATCTTTTTTAATGTTAGTTTGTAGTAGTATAATTTCTGCTTATTTTTTTTTAGCTGAATTTCAAATCTAAATACAATTTTATATAATTGTAGATTTAATTTTTACAGTAGTAACTTGGTGCTTTTCTACATGAAAACATTCTGCTTTTTCCTGCTCAAATATTACAATATTAATTCCGCCAACATGCAATGAACTTTCAAATATTATTCCATCGGCATTTGTAATATAGCGAATAAATTCACATATAAATTGTGTAGGAATATATTCTAACTCTGAATCATACCGTCTAATAGGTTTTGATAAATCAGCGCTTATTTTCTTCTTCAATAAAATACTTTTCGCATATTGTAATAAGTTTGAAGAGTTAGCGAAAGCGCTATTCTGTTCTGTAAAATCAACTAATACAACAGTTTCACCTTCTTTGATTCTAAATTTTCCGATACTAACTTCGTCAAGATATAAAGCTCTTGTTTCATACAGAGTTGTTTCAGGAGATTTGCTTAAGTACAAATATGGTATGCCTAAGGGATTCGCTCTCCCGCTACTAGCTTTTGTTTTATGAGGGCATCCCATATTGAAAGCATCAAATGCTTTCACTCCATCACTATTATGTATTCTTGCTCTATATAAAACATCATCATTCGTCAAGTTGGTCTGCTTGTTAAAAAACCATCCCAGCCTAGTTCAATCATGGTTGCGGTATTTGTAAGAAATCTTTGTGACCACTTTAGATTTTCTCTCAAATCATCCCAATAAGATATACACTCGATAATTTCATCTATATAATTGACCGTCAAATCGGATGTGCATGTAGAGTTTAGATGTTTTAAAATTTCAGATAATAATCCATTATTATTACTTGTATCTGAAAATAAATTCCAATCTTTTTTTATCAGTTCTTGAAGTGGTATTCCATTATCATCTTGCCAGAAAAGATCTAAAAAATCAATAAAAAATTCCTCAATTTCACTAAATTCTAATAAAGGGGCTTCATTGCTTTTGCACCAATTGCATGTTCCTCTTTCTTTCGCTGAATTTTCTATAAATGTAGCTAACTCAAAATCATTAAAGCACTTTGGGCATACCTTCATAATTACAAAAGATTATTGACTAATTCTAAATGATGCTTAATGGAGATTTTTTTACCATACCTAAACCAGGATATTTAGAATTATTATAGTAGAATCTTAATTCCTCCGATGCTTCAGTATGTAAGTTGTTTTCATCTAAGAATAATACAGCCTTCTTAGCAGCTTCAGCGAACTTTCCCTGAATATTAGCGAAAGATTTTGATCCTATTGAAGATGCAAAATGTCTTATCCAGATTTCGCCACTAGATTTTTGATAAGTCAGGTGAATGGCTACTGCATATGGAACTCCTCCACTTTCAGAGAAGACACTTGCTATACTTGTAAAGTCACTAAATCCTTGAAAACCATCTTCAGTGTAATAAAGATGCTCTTCACTAAATTTCTCTTCCGCCATCTCTAAGAAGTCACTATTTCGTTTTTGAACTTTAAAATGATCATCAATTCTAATAAGAATTTTTCCCAATCCATTAATAGCTCTTTTGAGAGTTCTGTTATCTTCTGCAAGTATGTAACGAATATTTTCTAAATTAATTAAAGCTTTAAAAGTTTCATTAGTAGCGTCTGTCCCTTCTGAGCAAATCAACATTAAATTAGGATAGTTAAATTTCTCAACTAAAGCTATTATTTCGGCATAGTTACTTTTAACAATTAAAGCCGGAATCCAATCAATTCCAATTAAATTATTTTCGAGGTTTTTAATTATTTCATTTGGGTCATCAATCTCTCCAACGGACGGATTAAGTACCAAAGAAAATCGAACACCGCTAGTTGACAATTTTGCGATGGCAGTTTTCAAATTTGTAAAAACTTTTTTGACAGGCTCAATAACAGGAATAACATTGTTTTTCATTCCTCGATTCTCCGCATATTCTTGAATCGCTTTTAGCTCAAATTGTCTTCCTCGTAGATATGGATAATACATATTAAAACTGGATTGGTTTGTTTAATTTCTGGGTTAGTTTTTGGTAAGTTTTATCATTAATATTCATTGCTAATCCAACTTGTCTTAATTCTTTAAAAATTATATTTAGATTTTTTGTGTTGGATTTTCTCTTTTTCATCTGTTTAATAAAAAGATTATTGAGATCATGCTGAGGAATATCCATCATGATATCACTGCATATGTCAAACATATTAAAACTGTTCATTGCTGGTAAGTATCCATAATAATCGGCAATTATCGCTTTATATTCCTCGGTTCTTATGCAATTCATTAAAGCTTTACAATCTATTTCATCATTTACAATCGCAGGTCTAAGCTGAGACATTTTGAAAGTTCTTGAATTTTGTTGCAATGCTATTACTCCAACATTGTCGTTATCTTTCATGTATTTTTCTGCGAGGGACTCATGAATCACTACATAACATTCTTTAAATATTTTGTTGTAATCATTTAATTGACCTAGTAATCTTTTGTCAGTATCTAATTCTGTTTTTATTTCAAAAGCTTTACTAGTTCCGTTAAATAAAACTAAATCAGCAATTGAACTTCCAACTTTATATTCATTAATTACAATAGTATCTTGTATACCATAAGTTTTGATCAGATAATCACTTATGAAAATATTTTTATAAATATATTCATTTTTATAAGATTTACATAATTGTTTGTAAACATATTGGATATAATCATAGTAGGTATAAATATCGGTACCAATTTTATTGTAGTCATACGAAATAATGTTGTCATGAATAAAGGAATAATCATCATGACTAAGAAGTTTGGAAAAGTATGTACTTGAAAAGATTGAGGAATAGCTCCTCATTTTGTTTAGAGTTATATGTGAAGGTTTGTTTCTCATATTCAAATATATAGCAAAGGTAGATTATTTTAGTTTTTTTTTAAAGAATATAAAGATTTTTAACGTGCTTTTATACTTGATTAATGCATTTTTAATGACCACCTAAACAATTCCAAAATACTTCTTCAACATTTACTAACGAAGCACTGTTGGTTGTTTTGGATCAATGATTTTTCCGTTATTTTAAACTTTTCAAATATAAAAAGTATTGGTTAGCACTTCAGATTTGGTGTTTTGTAAAAACATATTTCTAGAATTTATTCAAACCATTTTTTTGATGATGCTATTTCTCCCACTGCGATTGTATTTTTATTAGCATAGTGCCTACATGACTTTTCTGCAATTGTTGCCACAATTCTTGGATATGATTTGGGTTCTAGCATAATTTTATGAGCTAGTTCAATAGGTATCTCTTTATAATCATATCGCTGATTATGATGATAGGTATGAAATATATAATGATTAAACCTGTATTTCTTAATATTATAGTAGTGATTTTTGATCTCTGATAGTTTTAGTTCATTATTTGGATTTCTTATAAATGAGTCAACTAAATAAGTAAATTTGATTTCACTGATTTCTTCTTTTAAATTTTCGGAAATTGTATTAATGTTTTTATACACAAATTCATACTCTCTACTTGCCGCAAATCGCAAACTCACTATGTATTTTATCAAATTGTCATCATCCAGAGGCTCAAAAAAATTAATTAAATCTTTAGTTTGTGCATTAGTAAAGGTAGAGAGGCTTTGCGTCTTTTTTAAAGTTTTTATAATTATAGATACTTCATTATCATTAAGTTTTTGCATTACTTCTGAAACTTTTGGATAAAGACTTATTATTGTTTTCGGAGTACACCAAGTAAAAAAAGTAAGTAATTTAAAAGTTAACTCTTTATTTTCTTCTAACTGCTTTTCCCAATATGAAATATTTCCGGATTTTAATCTTGCACACCTAGTCCTCTTGCATAATGACTTTTTGCATCACTCAAATCATCAAATTCTTCAAACTTCTCATCTTTAGATTTAATACCGGCAGCAATAATTGCTATTGTTTTAATTGACCAATTTTCGCCAAAACTTGCTATAATGTTCTCTACCAGTACCTCCCAATTTGAAATAGAAGACCTCCAAGTTCTAGTTGAAGTTTGCATTAAATCATTTATTTCGTTGATAAAAAAATTAATTTTTTTATCAATCTCATCTTTAACTAGAAATTCTGAACTAGGATTATCGTTATAAGGTCTAAAGATTTGTGAAATATGGTTAAAATAAGAACTATCAGAGTAATTATTATCTAGAATTCGTAAATTAATTACAGGATGTAAAACTGCACTTAAAAATTGCATACTATGATCTAATTTCTTTTTTGGGTACCAAAATATTTCATTATTTAATATTCCTTCTAATAAAATAATTTTTAAATTTTTATTCTTGTCTACAACATCTACTCGATTCCCATTTATAATTGTTTGTAATTTGATTTTTTGCAATTCAATTGAATCTGATTTTACGATCGAAGCCAAAAGTTTGTGATCTAATTTATGGACTATTTGCAATAGTAAACCATAATCTAGCCATTTTGCTAAATCCGCTCCAGTATAATTCTTAACTTCATCAGTCCAAGCAAGTTCAGTATTTAGTGGATTGTTGAGAATAATTTCAATTAAATCGTTTGCATAATCTTGTTTAGGAAATTTTTTTAATTGTTGGAAACATTCATTAAAAACTTCTGTTCTTCCACATTCTATAGGTAATAAAATTAGTTCACTACTTGAATATTTATCTTGATTAATAATGCTGCCAATATTTATACTGCTAGATATTATTTTGGCAACATCTTTAAGTAAGTTCGGGTACTGCGTAAACACGTAATCAGATAATATCTGCGATGTTATTAAGCTTGGATAATTTGTATATTTCAGTAACTCATCTTTTTGTAATTCATTCAATTCTTGAATAAGCATTGGTAGCTCTCCTTTGTCAAAACATCCTGCAAAAAATCTCACCACATTATGCCAATAAAAATTTCTTGCAATAGTATTAAATCTTTCAGGCTTAGTACCTGCTTTTTCCATTCCAGCAGGAGAATAAGGAGAGGTGTTGTACAAAAATTTGGCGCAAAAATATTCTCTCAATGGTTGAACCTCGAATTCATATGTCCCTTGAACTCTGGACACAATTGCACAAACTCTTTCTTGCATTACATCAAATAGGTGGTTTGCAATTTCTGTTTTATGACCTTCTTTTGCTAGGTAAGTATTTAATGTTTTTTGTAATTCTTCAACTGTGATACTTCCACTATTTCCTAATAACTCTGCTTCAGAATGTAAAACCCATGCCAAATACTGATGTATATCAATTATTAAATCTCTATTATCCCTAATTGTTGAACTTTTTTCTGACTCTCTATTAAAGAATAGTTCTATATAACTATCATACATAGCAGTTCTTTTATTAGGAAGTGACTCTCCTCTGGTTCGTAACAAACTAATAAAAATGGCTAATTGCATTGGACTTTTTGCTAGCTCTTTCAAATGAGGTAATTGAAGTTTTTCACTAACTAATTTTTTTATTTCGTTTGATTCACGATCATTTAGTTTACTTGCCTTAATCCATTTATCCACATATTCTTTAGTTGCACTTGTTGTAATATCTGTCAGTTGAAAATGAGGATATTCATCCTCTGAAAAACCAATTGTATCAGAGAATGCTGCAGGTCTTGATGTTATGACTATCTGAATAGACTTTGAATTTTCCTTAATTCTATTAACTCCTTTATTTATAAATTCAATAACGTCCTTTCTTATTTTCATATCCGCGATTTCGTCAAAACCATCAAATACAAACAAGACAGAACTATTTTTTAATATTGAAAACAGATCATCAGTATTAAATGTATCAGACTGAGAATGATAAGAAATATGACCTATCAAAAAAGATTCTAATGAGTTTTTCCAAATTTGTTTAAAATTTTCGTCACTTAACATACCTTGGTATGGGTTTTTATTTTCTACCCACATTGCAACATGACGAAGATCGATTTTAAAAGGGAACCTTACAGGTATATGCTGTATATGTGTTGGTAAAAGTTCCAGATCTGAATCCTTATTAAGTAATCGTACTCTATGTACTTGACAAATATATTGGGAAATTGTAGACTTGCCTTGCCCAGGTCCGCCTTCTATTAATATCCTTTCTATGTCGTTTTGAACTTTAGGATATAATAAAAAACTAGCCGCTTTCATGGTCTCCATTTCTTGAAAAGAATTGATTTCTTCAGGAGCTAAATTCCGTTTATTATTTCTATCAAAGTCGTGTAAAGCATTTATTAATTTTTTGTCTCTTTCATTAAACTTTTTAATTCTGATAGGTAAATCTGTAAATAAATCAAGTAACTTATTATGAAGATCTATTTGTCTAAACTTAACTTCATCATCTATTAAATACTGATCACTTAAATAAGATTTAATAATAGATTCTCTTCTCTCTTTATTTTCATTAATGTTATTAAATAATATTGAATTAAGAATATCTTGTCCGTTTAATATTTCTGGGAATGACCATTTAAATATTGGATCCTTTTCTGCAATACGAGAAATATCATCTCTCCACCAGCACAATGATGGAATTGATATTTCTCTTTCTAAGATCTCATTAACAAGATCTTTGGAACCGTTATTTAAATGTGCTGTACCTTTTACATTGGTCAATAAATAAAACTTTTTTGCTCCGTGAGGAATTAATTTTTCAATTTTAGGAGCCTCTTCTTTGATTATATTAGTAAACCACTTATGGACATCAGGTATTGCATATGGATTTCTTACAAATTTAACTTGGAACACGATAAACTCTTTTTTAACTGAATGCATAAAATAAGCAATGGAATCTCGTCCACCGTCAGGTTGCCCAACAGGATACGATTGTGAATCAGGGAATTCCTTTGTAATTAAAGAATTACAAAACTCTTGAAACCTTTCATCTCCTAAATTTTCAAATAAATAATCCATAGTAAAAATTATAATTATTAACATAGTAGCTACTTTTATCTAAGAAGCAAGCATACTATCAGCTAATATATATGATTTTTGGCGATGCTAATTCTATATTTAGAATTTAATCAAAAAACAGGTGTAAATACGTAGCTGAAGTGTGTGAATAGTCATATGTAGTGCTGCAAATAAACATTTAAATTTTTAAATTGTTTTTCTCAATTTTCTCTTTTTCTTAAACTCTTTAGAAACATAGTCATTTATTTTTTCACCGCGAAAAAGTATATCTGCAAGATTTTCTTTCACATACTCTTTTGTCTCGAGATCTTGCAGGTTATCTGAATTTTTTGAAATGGACTTTTGATATTTCCTTTCATGAGCAAGAATGTTCATGGCACAGCTTTTCAGAATTCCTTTTGCACTGAATTCTTTCCCCAGACTACTACCGTTAAAAACGGATCTGGTTTTATGGTCAACGTAAGTTATTCCGTATAGCTGCCCTTCATTGCTTTTTCTTAGTATCATATGAATGCTTTCTCTTTCTAATATCTTGGATAATTTTTCGTGAGAAAATATGTTTTCACGAAAGAAAGCCAATTTTATAGCATTTTTTAGATATTTTTTATAAGATTCTTTCTCTGCTTCATTAGTCTTAAATTTTCCTTCCAAAAATTTTAAGGTTGGCCTGCTGTAGAATTCACTGGCTTTTATCGGCAAGCCTATAGGTTTTGAATTCTGGTCAAGTATCTTGTAAAGCAGTCCATTATTTTTAAAAACTCTAGATTCTTCGTTTCCTCTGTCAGCATGAACATTATAGAGGTTTAAAACAGCATTGAGTTCAGGCAGGCTAGAATATTTATAGTCAAATAAAACCTTATTTAGAACTGCATTGATCGCCTTTTTGGATTCTGCTTTTCCGTACTGGACTCTGCCTACATTTATAGGTTTTAAAGAGAAATCGGCTTTCTGTTTTCTTCCTTCTGCTTTTACCAGCCCGAAAAGCTCTTCAATTTCTTTTCGTGCAGGTTCTGATTTCTTAACGCCTATCAGATGCAGATCGATTCTTTTCCCGTCTCTCTGAATATTGTTTGTGACCACATGCAGATGCGGATGTCCCGCATCATGATGTTGATACACTAAATATGGCTGTTTTCCAAAACCTATCTTCTCCATATAAGCATCTGCAATTTCAATCAGCTTTTCTTTAGAATGACTTTCCGAAGGATCAAAATTCAGTGATATGTGAACACTGTTCCGCTTTGTATTTTCATTTAAAGAAGACAGTTTTAAAAAACGGTTTAACTTCTGGGTAAAGCTTAATTTCTCTAATTCTAGAGGATAGTTCACGGCACTGATGCACTCAGCCACTCCTTCCTTAACTTTATTTTCGTTATAGTTCAGAATGCTTTTTGTCGAACGGCTGGTTTTAATCACTGCAACCATTGTTCCGATATTTTCTGGGTGTGACTGCTGATAGCTTCTAATTTATTGGAAAGTGCTTTTCTTTCCAGATCAAATAAAAACAGCTGTGTCTTAAACTCAGGAATCATTTTCAGTGTATTTATTTTTCTGGCAATCTGGTTAATGTTGTTTCCAATTGCACGAAGTTCTGAAGATAGCACAATGGTTTCTTCCATTAAATCATCTAATGACTGGTTACGGTAAGTGGTTGTAATAGGTCTGCTGAATAAACTTTTTCGAACGTAGTCGCTCAATTTTCTGCACGTGCTAGCCTTGAACAGGCTTTCAATTTTTGCATACTCTTTCTCTGTCAGGCGCAGGGTTATTCTGCGTGATCTGTTTGAATTTTCTCTTTCCATCATTTTTCCTTTTCATTGTTCAAACTCTTTTCTTTTAAGTTTCTCCACCGCCGAGTTCCGAGGCAATGGGTGGCAAGATAGGCGGTTGTCAGACAACCGTACATCTTGCTGATTGCAGGAACGTGGCAATCTTTTGGAGATTTTTAAAAGCAGGTTTCTAATTTAGTGAAAAAAATTATATGTATCATGCGTAAAATATGGTCATGATAGCTGTAGACTGTGTTATCTTAAAAAAAAGTTTTCTTCTATATAACACTTAAAATAGGATATTTTAGATTAGAAAGTTTTAGAATTATAAAATATCAATTAACTGACAATTCTGATTTTAGTTTGTCAGTCTGTTTTTTATGTTTCTTTTCAAGCTCTTCAAACTCTTTTACTTTCTTTTTGTAATAAACCTCTTTTAGATAAATTTCTTTATCAATACGCGAAAGTTCCTTTTCCAAGGTTTTGTTTTTTTCAGAGCGGTATAAAAAAATATGGTTGTGAAGAATAAGAGGCATAAAAGAATTACAAGATGAAATTTGAGACGATTCATGAGTAATGAATTATTGAATTAGAAATCGTTTGTTTTTATTAGTGATAAATATATAGTAAAATTTTTAATTTACTGTAATACATATGTTTAGAAGTAGGTGTGTCTCGATTGAAAATTTTTTAAAAGAAAAAGGGAAAAAAGAAAGCAGTCTTCAATTGGACAAGCAGACAGGTGAAGTGCTATAAGTCCCGAAGGGCATTTTTTGAGGAACGAAGAAAAAATGTTATGCGCACTTCTCTGGCTGTGTCCAATATTTTGCTTTGCTTTTTTTCTTTTCGGAAGTTTCATTTGTCTTTGCGTTGTATAGAATAATCCTTTGGACACTAAAATAATCAACAAAAAGGTTTTTCAGGCATATGTAGATTTTACATGTCGAATAAAAGAGCATAAAGCCATTTTAGATTTTTTAAGATGAATAACTCTTTATTTTTATGAATTATGGTTTTCCGTAAATAATATGAATTGATATTAAATAAATTTGGCTTTAAAACCTATAGATTATGGACACAGCCTTACAAAATGACTTTTTATATCAGTCTCTTATTTCACATCAGATTGTTTTCACAGTTGGTAAACGCACCGAAACAGACAGAGTTAGTAGCTTAGATGAATCAAAATTTCAGGAAGCAAAGAATAAGGGACGAGAACTGGGAAATGATATTTTAAAACAGCTTTTTGATAAAGTAGAATATGGCAAAATTGAAAGCCATTTTAATACTGAAAGGTTAAATTCTAAAAATCTTAACAGTGTCAGGGAAAAAATTATAAATCTTTACTACCAAAGAGAAATAATTACAGATGAAGTAGCAAAACTTTCAGAAAAACATAAGACGCTTAATGGGCAATATCTAAAAACAAAAAACTCAATTTTTAGATTTTTATATAAAAAGAAATTACTGAGACTTACAGAAGAATTAGAAGAGAGCCGAATTGCTCTTGAGGCCTTAAAGTGGGCTCAAACTGAATCGTATTTAAATATTAGATATGAATTTGAAACGGTCGAATTTAAAGATAAATATTCCGATCTTGTAAGTGCATTTACTTCATTAAAAAATTCGGATAAAATCTGGGATATGACTTATTCAGAAGCTAATACAGATACGAAAGCTGCAGCACAGACTTCAATGCATCGAAATGAGGTAGCATTTTCAATAGAATCAATTCCCGCAATTAAAACAGATGAAAAAAGTTTCTATTTTGAAAATTATAACGGTGGGGATTTTTATTTTTATCCAAGTTTCATAATATATTTTAAAACCAAAGATGATATTGCTGTTCTTGATTATTCTGATCTCCAATTACACTATTCAGAAGCTCGATTTTTAGAGGAAAGTAAAAATATACAGACGGATACTGAAATTGTTGGTGAAACTTGGTATAGAGTAAACAGAGACGGCTCGCCTGATAAAAGGTTTGTTAATAATTATAAGATCCCAATAGTTTTGTATGGATCTATTCATATAAAAACCAAGTCAGGGATCAATGAATTATATTATATAAGCAATTTTCAAAATGCTAAACACTTTTGTGAACAATATAAACTTTATCAGTCTATGCTGTAGTTTTTGTCAGATATTCAAAAAAAAAGAGACTCTACAGTCTCTTTTTTTTGAATTAATATATCTTTTATAAAAGCTTATTTAGCTTTTAGTAATTTTTCCAAATATTCAATTTTGTCTTGTTCAGATTTCAATAATCTTTCGTAAAGTTTTTTATTCTCGTCTACAGATTCCATTAATTTATCCAGTGGGTTAAAAGTGCATTGGCTATTTAATGACGAATTATCGTTAAAATTATTAAAGCTGTTGAAGTAATTAATTACGCCTTCATCAGAAAAATTTTTAATTGCTTCCACGCTTATTCCTAGGGCTTTTGCCACTTCTTTTAATTTTTCATCATCTATTTCTTCACTATTTTCTAATATCGAAACAGTCTGCTGGTTTGTTCCCATAGCCTGCGCAAGTGCTTCCTGCTTCATGTCTTTCAGTTCACGGATGCGGCTGATTTTACGCCCCATGTGGTTTTGTTTTGTTAATGTACTCATAGCTCAAAGATAATAATTAAGAATAAAAATGTGAGATTCATGTATGATACAAAAAATCCCATGTACGGTACGGTAAAATTTGATACGGTACGGTACCAGTAATTGCTTACTTGCCTGTGTGTTAAGCAAAAATACAATTTTTCACACAAGTATTAACTAAAATAAGTAAAATTATGAAAACAATTGACAACTTAGGATTGCAGACAGTGAGCGGTATTATTACTGACTGCATAAGTACAGGCAGTATATACTGCTTTGGAGAAAAAACGCACTTTGACGCAGTTGAAAACCCTTTTCAAGAATCTGTTTCTGGAGAAAAAACGCATACTCATTATTATCTGCTGGTTTTAACGGATGAATATATTATAAATGCTGTTGCAGATATCAGTGATATAATAAAACACAAAACTGAAGGCCGTTATACGGCAACATTATTATTTTATAAAACAAAATTCAAGCATTCTCTCACACACAACCAACTGTATTTTTATCATCAGGTTGTGACAAGAGGCTATAAGGCGTATGAACGTGAAAATTTGCCTTTAAATATCTCCTTTGAGGGGTCTCCAGAATTTAAAATCAAAAGTATAAAGTCTTATTGGAAAAATAGAAATATAATCGCTGAGACCTATTTGGCAAGCGTAAGCCAGCTTGATTACACTACTACTGGATTTGTTCAGGAATCTATGTATCATATTGCTGTAGAGCAAATATGCTTGGGACTTATCAGTGTTTTTTTAGGATATTATCCCGATCATTTTTCACTACCATATTTATTTGAAATATGTGAAATATTTACTCCTTTAACTTCTGATATTTTCCCGCGAACTACTACTGAGGATAAAGCGATGTTTGACCTGTTAAAAGTAAATCCAGCTTCGCTACGCTGGAGCAATGTAAAAAAATCCTGTTTAGTGGATATAGAACTTCTAGAGAAAAGATGTGATGTTTTTTATGCAAAAGCTACTGAGATTGCAGAGGCGGAATTACTGGGACAAGAAAGCCTGTGTGCTGTTGAATAGTAAAAGCAGAAGTTATGTACTGTAATATTCTAACCCATAAAGAACATCCCAGATATAGGGCTGTAAAGAAAATGGCAAAACTTCTTTTGGAATTTGTCGAAGCTGACTGTATTTATTTTTCTGAGTCAGATTTAGAATCAAAAATCGGGATTATGTCTTTGGTTATAAGCAGAGAAAGCGAGCATTATTATGACGATGTAAATGACCATTTATGGAAAGTAATCCAGAATCATACTCATTTTGTATTCTGTTTTTTCAACAGGGACTGCATAAAAGATGAATTGAAAAGAGGAAATCTATTTTTTATTTTCAACTGTAGTGAAGCGGATCTTATATATAAAAATGATGGGCAGAAACCCGTTATGGATATAAAAAGCATAAAATTAAAGCGTCTTATAAAGCAGACAAAGAAAAGATATCGAATGTGGAGATCGGAAGCAGTTACAGTCGGCAGAGATTTCAAATATCATCATAAGAACGATAATCTATTAATGGCATTTTATGTTCTTCATCAGCAGTTCAGGTATCTGTTCATAAATGTTTCATGGCTTTTAACTGGGGAATGGATTCCTCATGAAAGCATAGCTGACCAACAGGAACATGTCGGTGCATTTAAAAGCTTATTCGGAAAAGTATTTGATGTAAATATTGAAAAAGAAAAGGATGCCTTAGTGAAGATGGATTCAGCCCGTAATGCTGTGCAATGGGGAAAACAGGCTGAGGCTTTTGATCATGAGAGTGCGGATTATGTAAATGAGAAACTGCAATGGATGAAAAAGGAAGTTGACACAGTTTTTCTGGAGAAGATAGAAAAAGCTAAAGAAATATTCAATAATCATGGAAACAGATGAAATTGTAAAACTGAAAAAAATTGGAATGTTAAGCGAAAGACTGCTTAACACTCTAAGATCCGCCGAGGATAAAAGAGGGATGTATATTGCAGAGATCAGGGTATATGATTATTATGAACTAGCTTCTATTATAAAAAACCTGATGAAATTATGTATTACAGCAGTGCATTATGACAGCGTGGAAGTTCCTCCAACGATTGCAAATCAACATATTGATGTGGGACTTATACTCGGGATTGCACTTCAGCTATTTCCGATTGATGAATTTGAGCTTATAAATGAAATAAGTGATTTATATAATAATCAGAATGATGAAACTAAAGCAGAATCTTAAATTATAGACAGCTTTCATGTACACATTATGTCCATGATATTGACTGATAAGCTCATTATCTTTGTAATATCCGAAAATTAATTGAGCAATGATAAGTAAATTTTACTTATGATTATCAGTGAATTAGGTTTTATATTTGTATTATCCCCACCATATTTTGATCAGGATAAAATGAAAAAAGTTTTTTAACTTTAGAGCGTACAGTGATTGTGGAACAAAAAAGACCGAGACTCGGTCTTTTTTTAATGAAGAGGAATTGTGAAATGAGAAATGAAGATGAGAATGAAAGAGGAAAAATGACGGCAGAGCAAGCCATGAAAATGCTGAAAGATGAAAATGTAGATGTAACGCTTGAACAGGCAGGAAAAGTATTAGATTTTTTACGACTGCTTGCCAAAGTAACAGTTTTGAATTATTTAAAGAAGAAGAGGGATGAAAAAGACAGCGGATTTATATGTGAGAGTGAGTACAGACGAACAGGCGGAAAAAGGTTACTCGCAAAGAAACCAAGAGGAAATGCTAAGAAAGTACTGTGAGATTAATTCTATTGCTATAAGGGATGTTATTTATGAAGATCATTCTGCTAAAACATTTAATAGACCCAAATGGAAACTTTATCTGACAACAATTAAAAAGTACAAAAACAAAACTGATTTGATCCTGTTCACCAAATGGGACAGGTTCAGCAGAAATGCTGGCGATGCGTACCAAATGATTAATATCCTTAGAAGACTTGGCGTCGAACCACAAGCAATAGAACAGCCTTTGGATTTGTCTATTCCAGAAAACAAAATGATGCTTGCTTTTTATCTGGCAGCCCCTGAAGTAGAAAATGACAGACGGGCGTTAAATACTTTTCACGGTATGAGAAGAGCCAGAAAAGAAGGGCGCTATATGGGGCTGGCTCCATCTGGTTATATAAACAAAATTACAGAAGGCGGTAAGAAATATATAACGCTTGACCAGCCTGAAGCATCTATCTTAAAATGGTGTTTTGAAGAAATTGCAAAAGATATTTTTAATACAGAACAGATTTTTCTTCAGGCAAAAAGAAAAGGATTAAAAACAAGCAAAAATAATTTTTGGAGACAGATCCGTAATCCTGTCTACTGCGGAAAAATTTTAATTCCTAAATACAAAGATGAGGAAGCAAAATTCGTAATGGGTTCACATGAGCCGTTAATCTCTGAAGCGCTGTTTTATCTTGTTCAGGATGTTTTAGACGGACGAAGAAAGAATTTTAGGTCTAAGTCTGTAACCTCCGAACCGTTTCCGCTTCGTGGCTTATTTAAATGCCCTATATGCGACAAAATTTTAACTGCAAGCATATCTAAAGGAAGAAACAGCCATTATTCATATTATCATTGCTATAAGGGTTGTAATTACAGAATCAGATCGTGTGAGGTCAACCGCATTTTCTATGAACAATTACAAAAGTATATTCCAAAACCTGAAACAGAAAAGATTTACATAACAGCTGTTAAAGAATATTTTAATGATTTCAACAAAGAATCAATTGCAGAAAAAAACAGAGTCATTTCTCAGCTGAAAGAATTTGAGCAGAAGATTTCTTATATCAGAGATTTGCTCGCTTCAAGAAAGATTGAAGTGAAAGATTACACTGAGATGAAAACGGATTATGACAATAAAATTCATCGTCTTGAAATTAAATTAGCAGATTTAGCTGGAGAGAACATTAGTATTTCGGATTTATTAAAAACAGGAATTAAAAATCTGATGAAGCTTAATGAATGCTGTAGCGAAGCGGATTTAACTCATTTTAGGAATATTATCGGTTCAATATATCCTGAAAAATTCACAATCGAAGAAAAGCAGTTTCGAACCGCAAGAGTTAATGAGGTTGTTCAGATAGTTTACTTAATTAATGAGGAATTAGCCCCAAAGAATAACGGGACAAAGAAGAAAAAATCTTCTTTGTCCCGTCAAGTGACCGCGGAGGGGTTCGAACCCCCAACCCTCAGAGCCGAAATCTGATATTCTATCCAGTTGAACTACGCGGTCAATATGTTTAAAATTCAATTTTTAAATTCCAAATTCCAATTTAAATTTGGAATTTCTATTTTGGGTTTTCCAATTTTGGAATTTGGATTTTTTTTATTGGAATTTAAACCAAAAGTTTCTTCACAATTGCAGAAATGGTTTTTCCTTCAGCAGTTCCACCCAATTGAGCAGATGCCAATCCCATTACTTTACCCATTGAAGCAATTCCGGAAGCTCCTGTTTCAGCAATAATTTTCGCAATTATAGCTTCTACTTCTTCTTCACTTAATTGAGCTGGTAGAAATTTCTCAATTACCGCAACCTGAGCTAATTCTGGCTCAGCCAAATCAGGGCGGTTTTGTTCTGTAAAAATCCTTGCGCTTTCTTTACGTGTTTTAACTAGTCTTTGAAGTAATTTTACTTCTTCGTCTTCTGTCAATTCTTCTTTAGAGCCAGAAGCAGTTGCAGCTAATAACATTTCTGATTTAATAGCTCTTAAAGCTTCTAAAGCTACTGTATCTTTTGCTCTCATGGCGGTTTTAATCTCGTCCATGATTAATGTTTGTAAACTCATTTTTGTTTTTATTTTGAATAAGCAAAGCTTATAAATTGATTAATTTTTCTGAAAGTTGCTATCAACCTCCACTCGAACTGACAACAAAATTAACTTTAAAGGTTAAGCATAGAAGTCAAATTTTTTAATTCTGTGCGAAGATAAAAAAATAACCCGAAAATTAAATCCAATTTTCGGGTTATCCTATTATTATGAATGTAATATTAATCTACGTTATCGTGCAAAAATGAATTGTTT
The DNA here is from genome assembly GCF_979258275.1 of Flavobacterium sp. AC274. Taxonomy (NCBI): domain Bacteria; kingdom Pseudomonadati; phylum Bacteroidota; class Flavobacteriia; order Flavobacteriales; family Flavobacteriaceae; genus Flavobacterium; species Flavobacterium sp. AC274. Next base: position 5,267,526 of record NZ_OZ409852.1, read on the forward strand.
GAACGTAATTGTAAATCGTTATTACTATCTGTACCAACAGAGATTCTCGAATTAGTTGTATTAGATTGATTATTTGAAAGATCGATACCTAATCTTTTGTAAGCAGGCTCTTTTTCTAGTTCATCAATTCTAGAAACATTGTTATGGAATTTATAATTAAATTCTTTTAGTTTCTTTCTTCTTTCTTCTGCTCTTAAACGTAATGTTTCTTCGATTGTTAATTCCATCGGAGACGCATGATCTGTTGTTGTAAAAGCAGCTTCCTGTGCAAAATCAACCTTTGGTTTCAATGTGATATTCAATTCCTCAGGAACTATATCTTCAACCACTTTTTCAACTGGTTTAGATGTGATCAAATCATTTTCAACCTCCATATATTCCTCAAGAGAATATTTGATGATTCCGTTTTCTGCAACTTCAGTTACCGGAACAAACGAAACTGGGTCGTTTACTTTAATATTACGTGTTTCGTTTGTTAATTCAAACAAAATTCTAGTGTCTTCAACAACCGGTTCTTTCTTTACTTCCGGCTCTGCTCTAAAAAGAGGTAAATCAAAAGAGAACGTTGTTTGTTCTTCTTTTTCAAATACTCTTTGAACAGGTTTTACTTCCTGAAAAGTTTGCGCTTGCGGAGTAGAAATAGTAAAATCGATATCTGTAATTGGCGAAACGATTTCAAAAGTTACATCAAGGTTTTTAATAAACTCTGACATTACTACTAATTCTTCCTGATTGATTACTGGAGCAACAGCAACCGGAGGAGTCTGAATCACGGGAGCAACAACCGTATCTTCCATCAAATCAAAAACAATTTTTTCTTCTGATTTTGCAGTTGGTGTACTACTACTTAAATCGAAAGATGTAAGTGCTTTATTCGTTAAATTATGAACACTTCTTTGTTCATCTTCCAACGTATGAATGATTTTCTTAGGTTCTGTATTTACAATTTCATTTTGTTGTTCAACATCAAAACCAGTAGCAATAATAGTTACGGCAATAGCCTCACCAAGAGTTTCGTCTTCACCAACTCCCATGATAATATTTGCATTGTAACCTGCTTCTGCCTGAATATGATCGTTGATTTCTCCAATTTCGTCAAGCGTAATTTCATCAGATCCAGAAACGATAAGCAACAATACGTTTTTGGCTCCTGTAATTTTGTTGTCGTTTAATAACGGAGAATCCAATGCTGAAATAATAGCATCTTTTGCTCTGTTTTCACCTTCGGCAACAGAAGATCCCATGATCGCAGTTCCGCTGTTTGCTAAAACAGTTCTTGCGTCACGTAAATCGATATTTTGAGTATAGTGATGTGTAATTACTTCAGCAATACCTCTTGAGGCTGTTGCCAAAACTTCATCCGCTTTAGAGAATCCTGCTTTAAAACCAAGATTTCCATATACTTCTCTTAATTTATTATTGTTGATTACAATTAAAGAATCAACTTGTTTACGTAATTTTTCGATTCCTAAAAGCGCTTGTTCCTGACGTACCTTTCCTTCAAACTGAAATGGGATTGTTACGATACCAACGGTCAAAATTTCTCTTTCTTTTGCCAATTGTGCAATTACCGGAGCAGCACCAGTACCGGTACCACCACCCATACCAGCCGTAATAAATACCATCTTAGTACCACGGTCTAACATTTTTTCGATATCAGCGATACTTTCAATAGCAGATTGCTGTCCTACATCAGGGTTTGCTCCTGCTCCAAGACCCTCTGTTAAGTTCATACCTAACTGAATTTTATTTGGTACAGCGCTATTTTGAAGTGCTTGTGAGTCTGTATTACAAACGATAAAATCTACCCCTTTAATACCTTGCTTGAACATGTGGTTGATTGCGTTACTTCCGCCTCCGCCAACACCTATTACTTTGATTACATTTGATTGGTTTTTCGGTAAATCAAATGAAATACTTCCAAATTCTGAGTTGCTCATCATCTTTTTGGTTTTGAAATTCTTATTAAATACATTTTTTACTTCTTGACTTGGGGCAAAAAGTAATCCTTTTCGTTTTACTTTATTATTCTGCGTTGTCTAAAAAATCTTTGATTTTATCGACATAACGATCAAAAAATGATCTTCTTATTTTTGTTTCTGTAGATTCGTCTTTTGTAGCCACGTTACTTCTAACTTCTCTTGGCGGTTCAAAAGCTTCTACTCTTTCAACGTAGTTTTCTTCAACTTCGTATCGCGGCTGAACAGGTTGTTGTGCCTGAGGCGGAACGTTTCTGTATACTACTTTTGGCTGCTCATTTACAAGTTCCATTCTAACAGCACTTTGTGTGCTATTTTCGATACTGTTCATTACTAAACCAACAGCAGTTGCAAATAATGGACTTGAAATTTCTTCGCTTGAATTTCCTGCTAAATGCTCATTTGGATATCCAATTCTAGTGTCCATTCCTGTAATGTATTCAACCAATTGTTTGATATGTTTTAATTGAGCTCCACCACCTGTAAGCACAATTCCTGCAATTAGTTTTTTACGAGGATCTTCGTGTCCGTAAGCTTTAATTTCTGCAAAAACCTGTTCTACGATTTCCACCACACGCGCATGGATAATTTTAGACAAGTTTTTTAGCGAAATTTCTTTTGGTTCTCTGCCTCTTAAACCTGGAATAGAGACAATTTCGTTGTCTTTATTTTCTCCCGGCCATGCTGATCCGAATTTTATTTTTAAAAGCTCTGCTTGTTTTTCGATAATCGAACAGCCTTCTTTAATATCTTCCGTAATTACATTTCCACCGAAAGGAATTACAGCAGTATGACGAATAATACCATCTTTAAAAATAGCCAAATCTGTTGTTCCGCCACCGATATCGATAAGGGCTACACCAGCTTCTTTTTCTTCCTGACTTAAAACTGCATCTGCAGAAGCCAATGGTTCTAATGTTAATCCGGATAATTCAATCCCTGAACTCTGAATACATCTTCCAACATTTCTAATAGAAGACGCTTGTCCAACCACCACGTGAAAACTAGACTCTAATCTTCCGCCATACATTCCGATTGGTTCTTTAATTTCAGATTGTCCGTCGATTTTAAATTCCTGCGGCAAAACGTGAATAATTTCTTCTCCCGGTAACATTGCAAGTTTATTAACCTGATCAATTAAAAGCTGAATATCATTTTCACCAATTACTTCTTCCGGATTACTACGGCTGATGTAATCTGTATGCTGTATACTTCTAATGTGCTGTCCGGCAATACCTACAACAACATCCTTAATTTTATATCCTGAATTATTTTCTGCTTCTAAAATAGCTTGTTGAATCGATTGAATAGTTTGCGTAATGTTGTTTACAACACCTCTCGCAACACCCAAACTTTTGGATTTACCAATACCCAAAATTTCCAATTTACCATACTCGTTCTTCTTGCCTATCATGGCAACTATTTTGGTTGTTCCAATATCTAGACCTACTGCAATATTATCTTTTTCCATTTTCTATTATTTTGTGCAAACTACTTGTTCCGTAAATCTCAGGTCAATCTTATTGTATTTATATAACGAACTATCTAAAACTGCTTTTTGAAAAAAGGCTTTATAGTTATTAAATTTCTTGTCAACATTCATCGTTCTGCCAAAATCGATGAAGTAATTGTAATTTCTATTAAACATTTTTAGGCTACCATTAGGCATAATTTGAATTGCAATGATGTTTTTTTTCAAAAACGCATCGTCATAAATTGTGCGAAATAAGGTAGCTAAATCTTCGTTATTTTTTTATTTATTGCCCCTGAAACGAGAGGAACCCGCGCCGTAAAATTGTCTGATAAAGGCATTTTATTCCCCTCATAGTCAATATAAAAAGAGTTATCACCATCATAAACTCTCGCTATTGGTGTCTTCTGTTTTACTATCGCTTTTAGAACTCCATCAATACTTACAAAAACATCCGACTTTTCAATCATGTCTTGCGTATCAAGGGTTTTTTCTATCTTATTCAAATCTACTTCATCTTTTCGGATAGTGGAAGCGTCTTTTTTATTTTCTATTAACAATTTATTAACCGCTTCAGGCTTTATGAACAGCGTGTTTTCTCCTACAAAAACAACCATGCATTTCTTCAATTTTCTATCTCCATTTCGATGCTGGGCAAACGAATATAAAAAAAGTACAAGCCCAAAAATGAGTACTAATCGAATATTTGTCCAATTAAATATTTTCATTTAGCATTTTTTTAATTGACGGAACCATCTCTCCAATATCACCAGCTCCTATTGTCACAATTATTGGCGCATCACTGGCTTTGATTTGCGCTAATAAATCACTTTTTGCAACAATTTTTTTGTTCGAATTTGTCATTTTCCCTAACAGCCAATCAGATGTAATCCCTTCCATCGGTAATTCGCGTGCCGGATAAATATCCATCAAGAACACTTCGTCAAATAGAGATAAACTTTCGGCAAATCCATCGGCAAAATCTCTTGTTCTGCTAAACAAATGCGGCTGAAAAATGGCCAAAACTTTACGATTTGGATACAATTCCCTAACTGCTTGATGTACAGCATTTATTTCTGTTGGATGATGTGCATAATCATCTATATAAACTAATTTGTCAGATTTAATCTGATATGAAAAACGTCTTCTTATTCCGTTAAAAGAAGCCAATGCTTTTGCAATCGAATCTGTAGCAGTCCCGAAGGTTTTTGCCATTGCAATAGCCATCAAAGCATTCATTAAATTGTGTTTTCCTGGCAATCCAAAACGTAAATCTTTCATGATTTCTGATGGCGTCTGCACATCAAAAACATAACTTCCGTCTTCTATTCTAACATTGAACGCCTTATATACAGCATCTTCATTTATAGCACATTGCACGCCTTCAAGAGGCAATTCTTTGGTTATAAACAAATTGTTTTTATTTTCAACTTTATTAGCAAATTCTACAAACGAAGCTTCAATTGCATCACTTGTTCCATAAATATCCAAATGATCTGCATCCATTGATGTTATACAGGCAATATTTGGGTGTAAATGCAAAAACGAACGGTCAAATTCATCTGCTTCTACAACTGTTACGGTTTTTCCGCTTCCAATTAAATTAGAGTTGTAATTCTCTACAATTCCGCCCACAAAAGCTGTTACATCTGCACCGCTTTCGTATAAAATGTGACCCAGAATACTTGACGTTGTTGTTTTTCCATGCGTTCCTGCAACGGCAAAACTGAAAGTATCTTTGGTTATAAGTCCCAAAACTTCTGCACGCTTTTTAATTTCGTAATTTCTTTCTATGAAATAATTCCATTCAGAATGTGTTTTAGGCACGGCAGGCGTAAAAATTACCAAAGTATTCTCTACAAAATAATCACTTGGAATCAAACTGATATTATCTTCAAAATGAATATCAATACCACTTTCAATTAATTCACTTGTTAGCATTGATGGCGTTTTGTCGTAGCCTGAAACCTGTTTTCCAATATATTTGAAATAACGGGCCAGCGCACTCATTCCGATGCCTCCAATACCAATAAAATAAACGTTTTGTATTTGATTTAAATTCATTTTAATTTCTAATTTTGAGCTATTTACAGGTTGCTTTATTGTATAAAAAACTAGTAGTTAAGCCTTTGTAATTTTCTTATTTTAATAACTCAAAACGCCTAAAAATAGCGTTCTAATTTTTTTATTCTGTTCTATAATTATCTTAAAAAGTTATATTATAACAACTTTTTAATTTCCTCTACTATAACTTTTACAGCATTCGGTCTGGCCAGTTTTTTAATATTTTCACTTAATTGGATTTGTTTTCCTTTATCTTTTAATAAAGCCTCAAAAACAATACTAAACTGACTTTCCAATTCTGATTCTTTTAATAAAACTGCTCCTTTCGCATCTACAATTGCCTGCGCATTTTTGGTTTGATGATCTTCTGCAACGTTTGGTGATGGAATAAAAATTACTGGTTTCCCCACAATGCATAATTCCGAAACTGACGATGCTCCTGCACGTGAAATAATCACATCTGCTGAAGCGTAAACAAAATCCATTCTTTCAATAAAATCAACTACTCTTACGTTTTGTTGATTGTATTTTTTATAATCTTCAAAATATAATTTTCCGCATTGCCAGATAATCTGAACATCTTGTGAAAGTATACTTTGCAGTTGTTTTTCTATTAACTGATTAACTCTTCTGGCTCCTAAGCTTCCACCTAAAACCAATAATGTCTTTTTGTTTGGATCTAAACCATAAAAAGCAATTGCTTCGTCTCTTTTGCTGTCAATATCGATTAAATCCTGACGAACCGGATTTCCCGTCAATACAATTTTTTCTTTTGGAAAAAATCGCTCTAAATTTTCGTATGCGACGCAAATAGCATTGGCTTTTTTGCTTAGCAATTTATTTGTAATTCCCGGAAATGAATTTTGCTCCTGAATTACTGTCGGAATTCCTGCCCCCCTGCCGCTTGCAATAATGGTCCGCTGGCAAAACCTCCAGTTCCTATTACTACATTAGGTTTAAATTGTCTGATGATTCTTCTTGACTCTAACAAACTTGTTGCCAATTTCAATGGAAACATCATATTTTGTAACGTCAGTTTTCTTTGCAAACCGGCAATCCAAAGACCTTTTATTTCATAACCAGCCTGAGGCACTTTTTGCATTTCCATTTTATCTTTGGCACCCACAAAAAGAAATTCTGCATCAGGAAATTGTAATTTTAACTCATTTGCAATAGCGATTGCCGGATAAATATGTCCGCCAGTTCCGCCACCACTTAATATGAATTTATACTTTGTCATATCTTTAAAAGTTATAAGCTCTAAAAGCTATTCTCTTTTTCTTTTTACTTATTTAAAACTGCATTCATCGGATTTCTTGAATTATCTTCGATGGAATACATTGGTTCTCCTTCGTAGATTTCTCCTCTAATTTCTTCTCTCTCATCAATCGGCAAGTCTTCTTCTGCCAATTCTTTATCAATCAATCTTTGAAGCGCTTCTTTTCTTCTTTCCTTTTCTTGTTGCTCTTCTACGATTTCTTCATCTTTTTTAGTCACACTAATGATAATTCCGAGAGCGAAACACGTCATCCAGATCGAACTACCTCCACTACTTATCAGCGGAAGTGTTTGCCCTGTTACAGGCAATAATTCTACTGCAACAGCCATATTAATCATAGCCTGAAATATCATCGGAAAACCGAGCCCAACTACGACTAATTTTCCAAATAATGTGTTGGCTTTATGCGAAGCAATTACAAATCGGAACAAAAGCAACAAATACAAAAGCAAGATCGAAACACCACCCACAAGTCCATATTCTTCAACAACAATAGCATAAATAAAATCGGAAGAAGATTGTGGCAAAAAGTTTTTCTGAACACTTTTCCCTGGTCCTAAACCTCCTAATCTCCCTGATGCAATGGCGATTTTTGCTTTTTCAATTTGATAATCATCTTCATCAGGCTTATCTGTAGTGAAATTCGTAATACGACTTTCCCAGGTTGCTACCCTGCTAAAGAATCTTGATTCCGGAAATGCTTTGGCAACTAATAAAAAGAAAGCCAGCATTGCGATTCCTGAACCGATAATAAAACCGATGTATTTTAGTGGATATTTACCAATAAAAGTCAACATCATAACCATTGAAAAAATCAATGCTGTTGTCGAAAAGTTAGCCGGTAGAATAAGTACTAACGTAATAAAAACCGGAATCCAAAGCTGTACAAATGAGGTTTGAAACGGCTCATTTTCCTCTTTGGTTTTTGATAAATATCTTGCTACATATATGAATAAAACTATAGAGGCCAAAGTTGAAGTCTGAAACGTAATCCCTATAAACGGAACCTGAATCCAACGACTTGCATTTGCACCTGCGATTACGGTTCCTTTCAGCAATGTATAAAGCAATAAAATCCATACTACAGGCAAAGCAATTTTTGAAATCGCCCTGAAATAATGATACGGAACTTTATGTACCCAATAAATAATCATGAACCCAATACAAATGTGCGCCAAGTGTTTTACCAAATAGCCTAATGTATTTCCTGTTCCGTGACCGATATAAGCCAAATTACTACTCGCACTAAAAACAGGCATAAACGAAAACAGCGCCAATAAAGCCACGAATGACCATATTACTCTATCTCCTTTTAATTTATTTACTAGCTCTTTCATATTTTAGATTTCTGATTTTAGATTTTAGATTATTTTTAAAATCTTCGATTTATTGATTTTTACTATTCATTCGTTTGTTTACTGTTTTTAAACTGCTCACGAAAATGGCCGTTAGTTCATTTCCTTCTTTCCAAATTGTTTCTAATTCAGTTTTACTTATCCACAACTTTTCTTTTATTACTTCTAACCAAAACAAAGTTTCATCTGCTTCTTCTAAAACTATATTCATTTTAGATATAAATTCACGATCACTTCTTGCTCTGCAAACTGCTCTATAATTTGCACCAACTGATGTTCCACTCCTCACTATTTGATTTGCAACTACTTTTACAATATATGTTGTTGGCAATTTTTCTGCTAAATCTATTATCATCAAAGAGAACTTTTTTGTTCTCAACTTCATTTCATCCGTCGTCATACTTTTAAGAACTTATTTTATCTTTTTTAGTTCAAAGTTTAGAAACAATCTAAAATCTAAACTCTAAAATCTAAAATTATAAATTGTGAACTGCTTGTTTGAATTGCTTTCCACGATCTTCATAGTTTTCGAATAAATCGAAACTTGCGCAAGCCGGAGACAATAAAACAGCATCACCTTTTTCTGTTAATCTTTGTGCTGTTTTTACTGCATCGTTCATGTTGTTTACTTCAACCATAATATCAACAACAGCTCCAAAAGCATTAATAATTTTATGATTATCAACTCCTAAACAAATAATTGCTTTTACTTTTTCGCGAACTAATGACATCAATTCGTTGTAATCGTTTCCTTTATCAACACCACCCACAATCCAAACAGTTGGCACATTCATACTATCTAAAGCAAAGAAAGTAGCGTTTACATTTGTCGCTTTTGAATCGTTGATGTATTGTACATTCTGAATTTTTAATACTTTTTCTAAACGGTGTTCAACACCTTGAAAATTTGATAAACTTTCGCGAATTGTTGCATTTCTAATTTGCATCAATTTTGCTACAGAGCTTGCTGCCATTGCATTTTTCATATTATGTTTTCCTTCTAACGCAATGTATTCTGTTTCCATTGTAAACTCTTCTTGGTTGATCTTTATTTCCATTTTGTTGTTATTTATAGAAGCTCCTTCGTCAAAACTTTTTGTTAGTGAAAAAGGAATTAATTTTGCTTTTGTTTTGTTGTTTTTTAACCATTCTGTACTTGCTTCATCATCTGCATCGTAAATCAAATAATCGCTTTCAGTCTGGTTCATTGTTATTCGAAACTTCGAATCGATATAATTTTGATACTTATATTCATATCGGTCTAAATGATCCGGGCTTATATTTGTAATTATTGCAATATCAGGTCTGTATTCTATTATTCCGTCAAGCTGAAAACTACTTAATTCAAGAACGTATGCATCATATTTATTTTCGGCTACCTGCCAGGCAAAACTTTTTCCGATGTTTCCTCCCAACCCTACATTCAAACCTGCAGATTTCAATAAGTGATGCGTTAACATTGTTGTGGTAGTTTTACCGTTACTTCCTGTAATTCCAATTGTAAGAGCTTCTGTAAACGGTTTAGCAAATTCAATTTCCGAAATCACTTTAATCCCCGCTGCGACAAGTTTTTTTACAATGGGAGATTTCTCTGGAATTCCCGGACTTTTCATGACGACATCGGCATTCAAAATCAGGTCTTCTGTGTGTTGCTCTTCTTCCCAGGCAATCCCATTAATTATAAGAACTTCTTTATAGCTTTCTTTTATCTTTCCAAAATCAGATACAAAAACATCGTATCCTTTTTTCTTTCCGAGAATAGCCGTTCCAACGCCACTTTCTCCTCCGCCTAAAACTACCAGTCTCATCTATCTTAATTTTAGGGTAACAATTGATAATATGGCTAACATGATGGCAACAATCCAGAATCGGGTTACGATTTTACTTTCATGATAGCCCTTTTTTTGATAATGATGATGTAATGGCGACATCAGAAAAATTCTTCGGCCTTCGCCAAAACGTTTTTTCGTATATTTAAAATATGCCACCTGAATAATTACTGAAGCACTTTCCGCAAGGAAAATTCCGCAAAACAATACAATCAAAATTTCTTTACGAACCGCAATTGCCAAAACTGCAATGATTCCACCAATGGTTAAACTTCCGGTATCCCCCATAAAAACAGAGGCGGGATAGGAATTATACCAGAGAAATCCAATCAAAGCTCCCACAAAGGCAGATATAAAAACCGTCATTTCTCCTGAATTGGGTATATACATTATATTGAGGTAATTCGAAAAAATTATATTTCCTGAAACAAACGTAAATATTCCGAGTGCGAGGACCGATATTGCCGAGGTTCCTGCGGCGAGTCCATCAATTCCATCTGTTAAATTGGCCCCGTTAGAAACTGCTGTGATGATAAAAATCACTACGGGAATAAAAATCAACCATGCCCATTTTTCATATCCATCTCCTAAAAACGATAAAACTTCTGCATAATCAAATTCATTATTTTTTACGAATGGAATTGTTGTTGCAGTTGATTTTTCTTCAACAGGAGCTGGTACAACCATAGTTGTAGTCGTATTTGCTCTCAACAAATCGGTTCTTCCAGTATCGGTTCTTACGGTAACAGCAGGATTGAAATACAAAACCGTACCTACAATAAGTCCTAACCCAACTTGCCCAATAACTTTAAAAATTCCTTTAAGCCCTTGTTTATCTTTTTTGAATATTTTGATATAATCATCCACAAAACCAATTGTTCCCATCCAAAGTGTAGTTACAATAAGCAATACGATGTAAATATTTTGCAAACGAGCAAACAATAAAACTGGTAAAATAGTAGCAAAAATGATAATCAAGCCCCCCATTGTTGGTGTTCCAGCTTTTTCATTTTGACCAGCCAGACCAAGCTCACGAACTGTTTCACCAACTTGCTGCTTACGCAAAAAATTGATAACCCGTTTTCCGTAAATTGTTGATAGAAGCAACGAAAGCATAAATGCCAACGCTGATCTAAAAGTAATGTACTGAAAAACTCCCGCTCCCGGCATGTCTAATGTTTTTCTCAAATATTCAAATAAATAGTATAGCATATTTCTTTGTTTTAAACTCCAATTTTGAAACTCCAAATTCCAATCTATCTGTGGTATTTTCGGATTTAAAAACTGATTATTATTTATTTAGCTGATCTAATATTTCTTTTACTGTTTCCATATCATCAAAATGATGACGAACTCCATTTATTTCCTGATAAGTCTCGTGTCCTTTTCCGGCAATTAATATAATATCATTACGCTGAGCCAATTGACAAGCCGTTTTAATAGCTTGCTTTCTATCTGTAATTCTCAGCATTTTTTTATAATTCTGTGGTTCAACACCTTTTTCCATTTCATCCAAAATCACTTCAGGATCTTCATTTCTTGGATTATCAGATGTTAAAATGGCTTTATCGCTTAAATCTGTAGCAATTTTAGCCATAATTGGTCTTTTAGTTTTATCCCTGTTTCCGCCGCAGCCTACAACCGTAATCAATTGTTCGTTTTTAGTTCGGATGTCGGCAATCGTTTTTAAAACATTGTCTAATGCATCCGGCGTATGCGCATAATCTACAATTGCTGTAATATTTCCTTCTGAAATGATATACTGAAAACGTCCTGAAACGCTTTCTAAATCAGATAATAAACGCAAAGCTTCTAAACTGTCCATTCCTAATTCCACCGCAGTTCCGTAAATAGCCAGGACATTATAAGCATTAAAAGTTCCGATAAGTTTTACCCAAACTTCGTTATCATTTACTTTCAATAATAAACCTGACAATTGGCTTTCTAAAATTTGAGCTTTAAAATCAGCATAAGTTTTTAGAGCGTAAGTTCTTTTTCTTGCAACCGTATTTTGAAGCATTACGGGTCCGTTTTTATCATCTATATTGGATAAAGCGAAAGCCGTTTTTGGCAATGAATCAAAAAATGTTTTTTTTACATCTCTGTATTCTGCAAAAGTTGGATGATAATCTAAATGATCGTGCGAAAGATTCGTAAAAATCCCTCCAACAAAATGCAAAGCTTCTGTACGTTTTTGGTGAATTCCATGTGAACTCACCTCCATAAAACAATGCGTTACACCAGCTTCAATCATCTCATTTAAATAATGATTAATGGTGATAGAATCCGGAGTTGTATGTGTTGCATTATATTCTGTTTCATCAACCATGATTTTTACGGTTGATAATAAACCTACTTTAAAACCTGCTTTTTGAAACAACTGAAACAATAATGACGCAATTGTTGTTTTTCCGTTTGTACCGGTTACGCCAACTAATTTTAACTTTTCAGAAGGATTTCCAAAATAATTAGCCGCCATAAAAGCCAATGCCGTATTGGTATCTTTTACTTTTATATACGTGATTCCTTTTGCAGGATTGTCTGGTAAAGTATCGCAAATAATAGCAATTGCACCTAATTGAATTGCTTTTTCGATATAATCGTGACCATCAGAAAGTGATCCGCGAATGGCTATAAAAACATCATTGTCTTCAATTTTTCTTGAATCGAAATCAATTTTGTTTACTGCGATTTCTGTCGAACCAGTTACAGACTCAATAGCTACTTTATATAATATGTCTTTCAGTATTTTCACGATAATTCTAATACTATAGTTGTGTTTTTACTAATATTTTGTCCAGCTTGTAACGACTGTTTTTTTACTTTTCCTACTCCGTTTACTTTTACTTTCAAGCCTAAGTTTTCAAGTAAAGCAATAGCATCCATTCCGGGCATTCCTTTTAAATCCGGAATTCGATTTGATTTTTTATTGGCTTCAACTACATAATATTTATCATAACTAGAATCCTGTTTTGGAACTCTTGAATCCAGTTTTTTAATTTTATTGGTTGATGGCGCATCTGTAAATATCTTTTGGGCAATTCTTTTAAAAACCGGACCTGCAACATCGGCACCATAATAATTATTCTTAGATGTATTTGGTTTGTGAACCACTACAATACAAGAATATTTAGGATGATCTGCCGGAAAATATCCTACGAAAGAAGAAGCGTAATACAACGCTGATTTCCCTTCTTTCCCTCCATAATTCATCTGAGCTGTTCCTGTTTTTCCTGCCATCGAAAAATCTTTCGAATACAATTTTGATCCTGTTCCTTTTTTAACAACATTCTCTAATACTGCTTTCAGTTTTTTAATAGTTTCCTGTGAACAAACTCTTGGGTTCATTACTTCAACATCAAACTTTTTAATGGTCTTATTCCACTCTTTAATTTCTGACACAAATTGCGGCCTTACCATTACACCATTATTGGCAACTGAATTGTAAAATGCAAGTGTTTGCATTGGTGTAACTGAAACTTCATATCCAAAAGCCATCCACGGAAGTGAAATTCCCGACCAATGTTTATCTCCTGGTTTTGGTATATAAGGCCTTCCTTCTCCTTTAAAATGCAATCCTAATGGTTTATCTAATCCATAACTCTTAATGTGATTCACAAACTTGGATGGATTACTTTTATAGTTTTCATAAACTGCCTGAACCATTACGGTATTTGACGAAAGTTCGAAACCACGTGCTAATGAAACTTTTCCATAACCTCCATGGTGCGAATCATTAACAGGACGTCCATAATATTTTACTTGTCCGCCATGACTATCGTAAACCGTACTTGTATCTGCTACTTTATCTTCTAAAATCGCCATTAAATCGACCAATTTAAAAGTCGAACCAGGCTCATGAGATTCTGCAACAGCGTAATTTGTGGTTTCATAATACGATCCGTCTTCTGCTCTTCCTAAATTCGAAATTGCTTTTACGTGACCGGTTTCTGTTTCCATAACCACTACACAACCGTGATCGGCTTCGTAATCTTCCAATTGTTTCAACAAAGCGTGGTGCGCGATATCCTGAATAAAAACATCAATTGTCGAGATTACATCGTAACCATCGATAGGATCAACTTCGTTTAAATCACGAATTGGTTTCCACTGCCCTTTTGCAATTTTTTGTTTTAAAATTTTACCGTCTTTTCCGTTCAAGTAACTTTTAAAAGCCCATTCAATTCCTTTTCCTACTTCTACTCCTGTTGCAGGATCAATTCGATCGTAACCAATGGTTCTTTCTGCAATTTTTCCTATTGGGTGTTTTCTAACAGTCTCCTGCTCAATAATAATTCCGCCTTTAAACGGACCTAAATTGAACAATGGAAATCCTTTTATTTTTACATATTCTGTATAACTCAAATTGCGTCCTATTAAATAGTAGCGATTTTTGTTTTCTCTGGCTTTTCTTAATTCTTTTTCATAATAACCTCCCGGTCTATCCAAAACCGTTGCTAATGAATCTGATAACGCTTTTACATGCTTTTCAAAAGTTTCTGTTTTTGGCGCTTTTGCATCAAATCTAATTTCATAATTAGGAATTGATGTTGCCAGCAAACTTCCGTCTGCAGAATAGATATTTCCTTTATTGGCCGGAATTACAAAATTCTTAATGGTACGCTGTTTTGCCAGTTTTCTATAGTAATCTCCTTCAACCCATTGAATATTAGTTAATTTAACAACAATAGCAATTGCCATCAAAAAGATGAAAACTGCTACGAGGTAAATTCTGTAGGATATATGTTTATCGTCTACTGCCATATTCTTTTAAAGAAATTTTTTCTTCTTCTTTTTTAACTTCTATTTTTACAGGAGGAACCGTTGATGGAAAAATTTGCTTTTCCTGCATTTTATCCGATATCGTCGACTCCATTTTTAACTTCATTAATTCTGATCTTCTGTCTACAAATTCTGATCGTAATTCTTTTACTTCATTATTCAGTTTTGCAATTTCAAAAACCTTTTGCTCGTATCGTTGCGTATTGGCAATCATTATTATGGCAAGCAAAATGAGAAAAACAATAAACCGCCAGTTTTTTACTGCGTCATCGTTTAATAGAAATCTTGCTTTTAATATGCTAAATACTCCGCCTTTCATTTTTATACCTTAATTATATCTTTTCAGCAATTCTTAATTTTGCGCTTCTTGCTCTGTTATTAATTTTAATTTCAGCATCATCCGGAACAATCAATTTTCCAATGGTTTTAAAAGGAACTGAGAAGTTCCCAAAAAAATCACGCTCAGGCTCTCCTTCAAACATTCCGTTTTTAATAAATCTTTTTACCAATCTGTCTTCTAAAGAATGATAAGAGATTACTGAAAATCTTCCGCCCGGTTTTAAAATTTCTAACGATTGCTCGATAAATTCTTTTAAAACATCCATTTCCTGATTTACCTCAATTCTAATCGCCTGATAAATCTGCGCTAATATTTTATTTTTAACTCGTTCCGGTAAATATTTTGCCAGAACTTCTTTTAATTCATCTGTTGTTTTAATTGGTCTATGCTCTCTGGCTTCTACAATTGTTCTTGCCAAAACGGGTGCATTTTTCAACTCCCCATAATCAAAAAAAACACGACGTAAATCCTGTTCTTCATATTCGTTAACCACCCGATAAGCATTTAAATCACTTTTCTGATTCATCCGCATATCCAGATCGGCATCAAATCTGGTTGAGAAACCTCGCTCCGGAACATCAAACTGATGGGATGAAACTCCTAAATCTGCCAAAATTCCATCTACACTTTTTACTCCGTGAAAACGTAAAAATCTTTTTATAAATCTAAAGTTCTCATTAATTAAGGTAAACCTTTCATCCGGTAATGCATTTGCAAGCGCATCTTCATCCTGATCAAAAGCAAACAATTTTCCGTTTGGTCCCAATCGTTTCAAAATTTCTTTTGAATGACCTCCGCCACCAAATGTTACATCTACATATATTCCGTCTGGCTTAATATCTAAACCATCAACTGTAGGATGAAGTAAAACCGGATTATGATATTCCATTGTCGTCGTCATTAATATTTCCCATTACTTCTTCGGCTAAATCTGCAAAATCCATATCTTCGCCGCTTATTGATTTTTCATATAAATCCTTATCCCAAATCTCCACAATATTAACCGCAGATGAAAAAACCACATCTTTTGAAATACTTGAAAAAGCAACCAAATCCTTTGGGACCAATAATCTTCCTAATGCATCAATTTCTACCACTTTAACTCCTGCAGTAAATCTTCGAATAAAATCATTGTTTTTTTACAAAACGATTAAGCTTGTTGATTTTTTGCATCATCAAATTCCACTCGTCCATTGGATATAATTCTAAACACGGTTGAAAAACAGAGCGCTTCAAAACGAAACCGTCCTGAAGAGATGAAGCCAATTGCTTTTTTAAAGGTGCAGGCATCATTAGCCTTCCTTTAGCATCGACTTTACACTCGTATGTTCCTACAATTGTGTTCAAGAAAAATTCATTAACATGTTATACAGCAAAAATATAAAAAAAAATACCACATTTTACCACAATCTACCACTTTGTTAATAAGTTTAACCGCTTTTACCACAACTCACTTAATTAATAGATAATCAATACGATAGATTATAATTATTGAATTGATAATTCTGTTTAACAATTGCAAAAAATACATAGACTTTCTCTTAAAAATTAGCCATAATATTAATTTTTTAACATTTGGCAATTATTCATTTTTAAACAATAAAACCTGATTTTTAACCACTTATAAATCCTACTGAAATTATCTAGTTAAAAAATGTCACCAAAAATTTATTTTTATTTATTAAACCCTATATTTGTCCAAATTGAAATTGGCATTAGATTAAATGGACAAAAACTACAAAAAAGAAGGCAAATACAGCTATTATGAAGCTGGAGAAGGAACTCCTATCGTAATTTTACACGGCTTAATGGGAGGTCTAAGTAACTTTGATGCTGTAGCAGAATATTTCCCAACAAAAGGATACAAAGTTGTTATCCCTGATTTGCCAATATATACCCAAAGTATTCTAAAAACGAACGTAAAAAGTTTTGCGAAATATGTAAAAGACTTTATCACTTTTAAAGGTTTTGATAAAGTAATTTTATTAGGTAATTCACTTGGAGGACATATTGCTCTTTACCATACAAAATTATATCCCGAAAAAGTCGCAGGTCTTGTAATTACCGGAAGTTCTGGTCTTTACGAAAGCGCAATGGGAGACAGTTATCCAAAAAGAGGTGATTATGAATACATCAGAAAGAAAGCTGAAGATGTTTTTTATGATCCAAAAATTGCTACTCCGGAATTGATAGATGAAGTTTATGCAACCGTAAATGACCGCATTAAATTAATCAAAACCTTAACGATTGCAAAGAGTGCTATTCGCCACAATATGGCCAAAGATTTACCAAAAATGACAGTGGAAACCTGTATTATTTGGGGTAAAAATGATGCCGTAACTCCACCAAATGTGGCCGAAGAATTTGATAAATTATTACCTAATTCATCTTTATACTGGATAGACAAATGTGGACACGCTGCTATGATGGAACATCCTCAGGAATTTAATGCAATTCTTGAAGAATGGCTCGTTAAAAAGAATTTATAGCACTTAACTTTCGATTTTAAGGAGGTTTTAAAAACAAAACACATGAAAATTACAACCGCCGAATTTATTATCAGTAATTCTGAAGTTGCAAAATGTCCACAGGATTTTTTGCCGGAATATGCTTTTATCGGAAGATCAAATGTTGGTAAATCATCGTTGATTAACATGATTACCAATCATAAAAATTTAGCAAAAACATCCGGAAGACCTGGAAAAACACAACTTATAAATCACTTTAAAATCAATAACAATTGGTTTTTAGTCGATTTACCGGGTTACGGTTATGCTAAAGTATCTAAGAAAACAAAATCTGTTTTTCAACAATTTATTACCGATTATTTTGAAACGAGAGAACAGCTTGTATGCGCTTTTGTTTTGATTGATATTCGCCACGAAGCTCAAAATATTGACATTGAATTTATGTCATATATGGGCGAAAGCGAAATTCCGTTTTGCATTATTTTTACTAAAGCAGACAAAATCAGTAAAGTAAAAATAGATTCGCATGTTGCAGCTTACAAAAAACAAATGTTTGCTAATAACTGGGAAGAAATGCCTCGATATTTTGTAACCTCATCTACAGAATCCACTGGAAAAGAAGAACTTTTATCTTATATCGACGAAGTAAATCAGGAAGTTTTTAAGAACAATAGTCAATTTTAAAATTCCAAATTTAGAAATTCCAAATTCCAATAAAAAGGAAATAATATTCAATAAAAAAATCCCAAATTCCAATTGTAAATTTGGGATTTTTTTATTGGAATTTCAATTCCTTAGGTTACTTTGTCAAACTTTGTGTAAAAAAACCTTTGTCAAAGTTTTAAACTTTGACAAAGGTCTCTCGCATGGTTTGGAATTTGGAATTTAAAATATTGGGATTTATTTAGTAAGTTCCAGTTTCTCTGCAAAATAATCACAGAAATCTTTCATTGTATCTGCCATCTTTTCGTCGTCTGTGGCACGTTTAAACGTATCTGACATTGCCACTAATGTTTGGTGAAAGAAAATTTTCATTTCATCAACCGGCATATCTTTTGTCCACAAATCAATACGCATTGTTTCTTTGGCTTTGCTATCCCAAATAGACAACATTATTGCTTTTGCTTCTTCAGCTTGTACGCCACCGTCTTGCGCGCTCCATGTTAATTTTTCAGGAACACGGTTTTCGTCTAATTCTATATTGAATTTAATTTCTGAGTTTATTGTATCTGACATTATTTCTTAGGTTTATATTTGGACTTTTCGAAAATTTCTTTAGCATTTGTTTTTAATAATTCCGGCAGCGTTACATTATTATTTTTCATGAACGAACGTACTATTTGCCAGCCAATCCAGGCACCAACTCTTCCGGGAGAATCGTTATCTATTTCAAGATAAAATTTAGAAAATGGTGCAGGAGCAATAAATCGGGTATTTAATTTAGGATCTTCACTATATAGCATTTCGTTTTCAATAAAATGACGCCACATGTATTCTTCATTTTCTTCACACCATTTTATTTGTTCTGGCGTATAACCCATTTTTTCTGCATCTGTATAGTCTGGTAAAAGTAAATCTTTGGCATACAATTGTTTTCCTTCAAAAATCATTTGAGAAAGCAAAGTTCTATCCGCAGAAGCCGGAATTTTTCTAAAAGAAAAACTAGAAACTACATCAGGCATAATTTGTCTTTCCTCAAAATTCTCTTTCAGGTAATTTGGAAATTCATAAAATTTATGGTTTTTCCCCAAATACAATTCTAAGGCTACAATAACCAGACTATCTGCGTAAATTGCTTTTGCATTATAATCCATCTCTCCTATTACCGTAATTACTTTTGGTGTTTTAGTTTCAGGAAAATAATATTTTACGTGTTGGAAAAGCGCATTTAATTCTTCACGAACAGGTTCAAAATTGGAATATTTTTTTTCAACTTCTGTATAAACTTCTCTCCAGATTGGATCCTGCATTTTATTCAGCCACACATTATCATCATTCCCGGGAGGAAAAAAGAAAGGATATTGTTTTTTTACTTTGGCTAAATCCTGAGGTTTTGTTTCAAAAAATACTTTATCGAAACGTTCTACTTTTACATCAACCGGGATTTCCTCAACAGCTTTTTCTACTTTACTTTTTTGATCACAAGACAAAAAAAACAAGCACAGAACCACTACAAAGCGATATAATTTCATTTTATTTTAATTAGATTTGTGTTGCATGAATTTAAGCACAACATGCACTTAAAAATATTTGTGCAAATATACATTCCAGTATCTTAAACTTGACCTATTATGACTAAAAAAAGTACAATTCAAGCAGAAAAAGTAAATACGCATATTGTTGAGTGGTTAAAAAATTACGCTAGCAATGCAAAAGTAAATGGTTTTGTAATCGGAATTTCCGGTGGAGTTGACTCTGCTGTAACTTCTACTCTATGTGCCCAGACGGGTTTAAAAGTTCTATGTGTTGAAATGCCTATTCATCAGGCAGAAAGTCAGGTTTCGAGAGGAAGAGAACATATTGACCAATTAAAAAAGCGTTTTCCTAACGTTTCGGATGTAAAAACTGACTTAACATCAACTTTTGAAGCTTTTAAGGCTTCTGTACCTTCTACAGAAGATTCAACAAAAGTTAATTTATCACTAGCCAACACACGTGCACGTATCCGTATGACGTCATTATATTATTTAGCCGGAATTCATGGCTTATTAGTTGCAGGAACAGGGAATAAGGTAGAAGACTTTGGTGTTGGTTTTTATACTAAATATGGAGACGGTGGAGTCGATTTAAGTCCAATTGCCGACTTAATGAAATCGGATGTTTATGCTCTTGGAGAATTTTTAACAATTCCAAGCTCAATTTTAACAGCAGCGCCTACAGACGGTTTATTTGGCGATAACAGAACCGATGAGGATCAATTGGGAGCAAGTTACGACGAACTTGAATGGGCAATGGAAGCCGCAGAGTCAGGAAAGACGCCAGCTGACTTCACTGGGAGAGAAAAATCTGTCTTTGAAATTTATAAACGTTTAAACACCAGCAACAAGCATAAAATGGATGCCATACCTGTCTGTTTAATACCAAAAACGTTAAAATAAAACTTTTTAACATTTGTCTGCGATTAATTACAGAATTTATTTATTAATTTTACAGCTCCAAAAAACATGATAATAATTCTAAAAAGGTAAAATTATGATTAAAGTATGTCTTGCAGACAATCATCCTGTGACTCACTTTGGCGTGAAATCTTATTTCAAAGACCACGATCAAATTTCAATTGTTGCTAACGTAGGCAATTTTTCAATGGTTAGAGATATTCTTCAGACGAAGGAGATCGATATTCTAATTCTGGATTTAGAATTAGAAGGTCTTTCGAGCATCTTCGAAGTGAAATCTATCCTAAAAAATTTCCCGAAAACAAAAATTGTAATCTTCAGTGATCTCGCTGAACAAATGTATGCTCCAAACGCGATTAAAGCGGGAGTTTCCGGTTACGTGCACAAAACAGAAAAACTTGAAACTTTAGGTCTTTCTATTATTAAAGTACACGAAGGGAAAATTATTATCAACGAAACTGTACGTAAAAACATGGCGCTTATTGCTAAACAAAGCAAAAGCGAACGCTTGTACAGAAAACTTTCGAACCGCGAAATTGAGGTTTTGCGTTACTTAAGCGATGGTAAAAAGAATAATGAAATCTCTAAAATTTTAAACCTGAACGAAAAAACGATCAGTACTTACAAATTGAGATTATTAACTAAATTAAACGTGACTAATTTAGTTGACTTAGTAAATAAAGCTAAGACATTAGAAATTATTTAATGGTGTAAAATTACTCTTGCTGATATCTTCCAAATATCAGTTGAATAATCCAGAAACCGTAAACAAAAGCTCTGTACTATTAAGTACAGAGCTTTTTAAGTTTTTAGTGATAAGGAACTACAACCCTGCCTAATTTTCTTGAAAAATTATTCAGCAGTTTAGAATAATCAACTACCATAGATAAAAGTTCTGAATTATCTTCTTGCGGATCTGACAATAAAGATTGTTTTAATTCCTGTATAATTTTTGAAACCAAATACCAGCGCATCGAGAAAATGGTGTCTGAAACATTTTGTTCTATTGTTACATTTTTATGTTTTGGAAAAATGTTTTGTCCTTCCCAATTGTGAATAGCCACTTTTTCATCTTCCATTAATATATTGGTCACTTCCTGAGCAAATTCCGGTGGTAAATGCATTAAATATTTATCTAAACTAAAACTTTCGTTTTGGTTGTAAAAATCAATCAAACCGTTAAAAATACTTTGGAATAAAGAATTGGAGAGTTCCACCTCATCTTCCTGAAGGCTTAAATATACTTTTTCGTAAACTTTATATTTTCTTTTTTCGCTTACTTCCTTAATAACGCCTTCTTCATCGGCTTTTAAATAAACATCTTCAAAATCTTCTAGAACACTTCCGTAAAGCAATAATATTTCGATTATTTTACGTTCAAAACCATATAGAATATCTACTTTTTCTGCCTGCTGTGGATATCCCGGTTCTCCCGGATAATCGTCCGGCGGACCTGTTCTTGGATCGTCCGGATCTCCTCCTGAATATCCCACATTTTTGGGATTTTGGTTTCTAACTACTTCAAAAGGTTTTTGTTCCTGCTTTTGCTTTTTATTGGCTTCTGCAATATCTTTTTGAATCAACTGTGCCAGTGTACTTACTAAAACCTGCTCCGAAATATCCATAATTCGGGCACATTCCTGAAGATATACTTCTCGCTGAATACGGTCTGGTATTTTCGAAATACTCGTTACCATATCCCGAATCAAATCTGCTTTTTTGATTGGATCGTTTTTGGCTTCGTTCATTAAAATTGAAGCTTTAAACTGTATAAAATCTTTGCTGTTTGCTTCTAAATAGGCTACTAAATCATCGTGAGAATTTTTTCGTGCAAAACTATCCGGATCTTCCCCATCAGGAAAAGTACAAACTCTTACGTTCATTCCTTCTTCCAGAATCAAATCGATTCCTCGAATAGACGCGCGCAAACCTGCAGCATCTCCATCAAAAAGCACAGTAATGTTTTTCGTTAAACGATTGACCAAACGAATTTGATCTGGCGTTAAAGCTGTCCCTGAAGAAGCCACAACATTCTCGATTCCGGCCTGATGAAACTGGATTACATCGGTATAACCTTCAACCAAATAGCAATTGTTGAGTTTTGCGATAGATTGTTTGGCCTGAAAAATTCCGTAAAGCACTCTACTTTTATGGTAAATATCACTTTCTGGAGAGTTTAAATATTTGGCTGCTTTTTTATCATTGGTTAAAATACGTCCTCCAAATCCTAAAACTCGTCCGGACATACTTTCTATAGGAAACATTACACGACCCTTAAAACGGTCAAAAGGGCGATCTTCTCTGGCAATTGTCAAACCCGTGCTTTCCAGAAATTCAAGTTTGTATCCTTTACCCAAAGCTTCCTTAGTCAATGCATCCCAGGTTTCCGGTGAATATCCTAAACTAAATTTCTTGATGGTTTCGTTGGTAAAACCTCTTTCCTTAAAATAGGAAAGTCCAATTGCTTTTCCTTCTTCTGAATGTAAAAGTGTATTATGAAAATATTCTTTTGCAAATTCTGAAACCAAGTACATACTTTCGCGAACATCCGTAATGGCTTTTTCAGCATCTGTCTGTTCGGTTTCTTCAATTTCAATATTGTATTTTCTAGCTAGGTATCGAATAGCTTCCGGATAGGTAAATTGTGAGTGTTCCATTAAAAATTTAACAGAGTTTCCTCCTTTTCCGGTACTAAAATCTTTCCAGATTCCTTTTGCAGGCGATACCATAAACGACGGAGAGCGCTCATCTGAGAAAGGACTCAGACCTTTAAAATTACTTCCGGCGCGTTTTAAATTTACGAAATCACCAATAACCTCCTCTACACGAGCAGTTTCAAAAACAGTATCAATTGTATTTTGTGAGATCAAAACGTAAAATATTTTTAGAATTTAGAGCCTGTAAAAGTACACAAATCAATCTTGAAATTTTATCATTTTTTCATAAAAAAAGCACTTCTTTCAAAGTGCTTTTTTACTAACTAAACTCAACTCAATTTTTAATTTAAATCGAAACGCAATCCTAATGAAATATTTTTTTCGTCAACCACATTATCCTGAAACAAAGGATTTAAATCATATTTTGCATACAAACTCAACGATTTGTAACCAATGTAAGAACTCAATCCGTAAATAAAATTATTTACATTGTAATCGCCTTTTATGGTTGTTTTATATTTTAAATCTTCTTCTTCAAATTTTAGGATTTGTTTCGATTTTACGTTAATTCCGGCATAACCTCCAATTCCGAAACGGAAACTTTTATGTGTTTTAAAATACGTTTTTCCGTTACTTACTGTGGGTTTTGTAAAATCAAATTCTAAATGTACAGGCAATACTAAATACACATTTCTAAATCGGGATTCATTGAGATTTATCGCATTGACCTCCAAATTTGTCTGATCTTGATTTACTACAAAACTGCGATTGTCTGTTGGACGAATATTATTATACATTAATGACAGTCCGTATTTTGCATGCAATAAATTATTGTTTTTCATTAATCTTGAATTATAAGTAAAACCCCATTCATAAAAATGCGAACCTATAAAACTATAATTTGAATCCTGAAGTTTGCCATCGACCATCATATTATTTAATCCCATTGCAAATACAAATTGCGAAGTGGTTCTTTTTTCGCCATGAATAGAATCTTTTGATTTTTTTCTTTCTTCCCAATTTCGATCATTCCAGTGAATAACCAGCATATGTTTTTTTGTTGAATCCTGCTCTTGGATTTTTCCATCTACTTTTTGCTGTACCAGATCATTAAGTTCATTTTGAGCCAAAGTAATTTTTTCTTCGATTATTACGGCTCGGGCTTCAGCCAGTTCTTTTTTGCGTTTATCGGCTTGTTCCTGAGTTATTTTCCCTTCAGATAACTGAACATTTACAGCTTCAACTTCTTCTTTTAAAGCAGCTTTTTCTTCTTTTGTTATCTTTTCTATTTTATCGGCAATTTGCTTTGCTCTTGATTCAAAAGTTTCCTGTCCCAACACTTTGCTGACAAATAAGAAAACTAAAATTACGAGGTAAACGGTAAAATTTTTCATGATTGATTTTTTAATTTGATTGTTGATTGATGATGATTAATTGTGAATTGTAAATACTTTTATTCCATCTCCATCGGGTTAATCCCGATAGCTATCGGGACGACGCTAAAATATGGATCGTTCCTCCGGAACTAAAAATCTATATTCTATTTTCTTTACTCTTTATTCTTTTTTCTTTTTTCTTTACTCTTTCTTCTTTACTCCTCCTGATTTCTATTCGCCAATGCCACTTTTACAGTTTGATAGTTTTTATTGACTTTTGTAATCACTTTTTCTCTAAATGAAGTTTCTAATTCTCCATCGACCTGATTAAGTAAATCACTGGCGTTGATTTTTATTTTCGATTTTGGTTTAGCCGAATGTTCTGCCACCACAGTTTTTTCGGCTGTGTTTAGCAATTGATCGACATTTTCATTTTTAGAAGTTTCGACCACTAAAGTTTGATTATTGATTGATTGTTTTTCCTGATTGTTTTTGATGATGATTGAAGACTCCACTATTTGATTTTTTTCATTTTTTATAAGTTGATATGGTTTTTGTATAGAAACGTCCGGATTACTATTTGTCTCTTTTTTATTTGTTGCTTTTTCAGAAGTTGCAATTTCTATTTTACCAGATTCTATCCTATTTATATTGGGTTTTACTGCCGAGTCTTTTTTTGTAACTTCTTCTATAACAACATTATTCTTTGGAGTCTCAACAGAATCTTTCTTCTGATTGAAAAAGAAAGTTCCAACTAATAAAAAACCAACAATACTTGCCGCGATATACAACCATTTATAGTTCTTTTTAGGCTGTTTTTCTTCTGCAATACTCAACATAGCGTCTAATCGATCCCAGGCTTTGTTGCTTGGTTCAATTGTACGTTGGTTTAGTTTTTCACGGAAATCCTTTTCAAAATTATTCGGTTCCATTATCTTGTTTTTTTAATGTATTAATTTGTGTCTGCAGCATTTTTCTGGCGTGCGATAATTGCGATTTTGATGTTCCTTCATTTATACCTAACATCTTGGCAATTTCATTGTGTTTGTAACCTTCAATCGCATATAAATTGAAAACCATTTTGTAACCGTCTGGCAAAGCATCAATTAAAAACTGAATTTGTTCTATCGAAAACTGGCTGTCAATGGCGTTGAAACTTTCTTCGACATAAATTTCGTCTTCGGTAAATTTTACCTTTTTCTGAACTCTTAAATACGATATGCATTCATTAACCATAATTCGGCGAATCCAGCCTTCAAAACTTCCTTTGTGTTCAAATTTGTTCAGATTGGTAAACACTTTCATGAAAGCAGTTATCATTACATCTTCTGCCAGTTGAATGTCTTTTATATATTGCCGACAAACACTTAACATTTTTGGAGAAAACCGCCCGTAAATTTGCTGTTGAGCTTGTCGATTATTCTCGACAGCCAACTTTATAATTTCAGTTTCTTCCTGATGTAAATGAATAATTTTCATTAATAAGCGCTCCGGTTTTGTTTTACTAACAGACTTCTATTAGCATAGACGAGTTTGGTTTTGAAATGGTTGCATGGGAAATAAAAAAAAATCAAAAAATAAATTCCAAATTCCAAAATAAAAAACAAAAACAACTGATTTACAACAAAGTAAAACAATTATCTAATTTTCTAATTGACAAATTATCTAATTACTTCTTTCTCTCAATAACGTAATTCACCATCAGAATAAGGGCATCTTTAAACTCAGAATCGGGGTAATTCTCTAATAGTGAAAGTGCTTCCTGCTGGAATTCGATCATTTTATTTTCGGCGTAAGCCAAACCATTATTGTTTTTTACAAAAGCAATAACTTCTTTTACGCGTTTTTTGTCTTTGTTGTGGTTTTTGATGGAGTTTATCAGCCACTTTTTTCTTGCGGAGTACAAGTATTTAAAACATGAATTAAAGGCAAAGTCATTTTTTGCTCCTTAATATCGATTCCGGTTGGTTTACCTATGGCTTCTTCGCTGTAATCGAATAAGTCATCTTTGATTTGAAACGCCATTCCGATAAGTTCACCGAATTTGCGCATGTTCTCGACCTGAATATCATCTTCAATTACCGATTTTGCGCCAAGAGCGCAACAAGCCGCAATAAGTGTAGCAGTTTTTTTCGGATAATTTCGTAATAAACCTCTTCTGTAATATCGAGTCTTCTGGCTTTTTCTATCTGAAGCAATTCTCCTTCGCTCATTTCGCGAACGGCGACAGAAATAATTCGGAGTAAATCGAAATCGCCATTATCTATCGAAAGCAATAATCCTTTCGACAATAAATAATCACCAACCAAAACAGCAATTTTATTTTTCCAAAGTGCATTGATAGAAAAGAATCCGCGGCGGCGATTACTGTCATCAACCACATCATCGTGCACTAAAGTTGCGGTATGAATAAGCTCAATAACAGAAGCTCCTCGATACGTTCTTTCATTTACAATACCCCCGGAAACCATTTTTGATGTCAGAAAAACAAACATCGGACGCATTTGTTTTCCTTTTCGATTTACAATATAATACGTAATTCTATTCAGCAACGCAACCTTTGAGGTCATCGATTCATGGAACTTTTTTTCGAAAAGTTCCATTTCGTTAAAAATGGGCTGTTTTATTTGAGAAGTAATGTTCATTTCGACTCCAAATATACTATTTTAAATAAAAAAACGTTGACTATTTTATGTTAGTATATGAACAATTTATGTACTAATTAAAAAATTAACCAAAAAAACATCTAATTCCAATTCCCAATTTGAATTCATTAATTAAAAGTAAAACCTAAACTATTTATTATGAAAACAAAATCTTTATTAATTGGAACTTGTATCACTTTATCATTTTTTATTAGTTGTAATTCTGATGAAAGTGGAAACGACGGAACGAATGCTAAAATTTCAAATGACGAAATTGTTACCAATTCTAAAATTGATGCATCGATAGAGGATGTAACTAATATTGCTGAAGATCAATTTGATGCTCAGCAAAACAGCACTAATAAACCTAGCGGAATAATCAAAAACTTTTTACCAAGCTGCGCCACAATTACTACTGTTTTAACCAATAATACCTGGACAAGAACGGTTGATTTTGGTGTTGAAGGCTGTACGTTAGACAATGGAAATTCGGTAAAAGGAAAAATGATTGTTTCGTTCTCTAATGACTTTTCTGCATCGACACAAACGATTAGTTATACTTTTGAAGGTTTTTACCACAATGGCAAAAAAATTCAGGGAAGCAAGAGCATTGTTCGAACTAAAAAAGCTACCGATTTGCTTGCAGAAGTGCATCCGGTTTTAACAGCAACAATTGACATGACTGTTACTTTTGATGATGGAGGCGTATATACACGAAAAGGAACTTTGACAAAAGAAACTATTTCCGGTTATGATACCTGGTTTAATTGGGATGATAATAAATCTGTTGTAACAGGAAGCGGAACCACAACTTTCCCAAATGGCGATACTTATTCGGCAGAAATTACAACTCCATTGGAATTTAATGCTGCGTGTAAAAAACCATTTGCCGTAAAAGGTGTTTTATCGTTAACTAAGAACGGAGCTAATGCTGTTATTGATTATGGAAATGGAGATTGCAACACTTTGGTAACAGTTACTAAAGATGGAGTAACCGAAGAAATAGATTTGAAAAAATAAGCCTTTTTTGCCCAAAAAAAGCATTAAAAACAGGATCAATCTTGTCTTTAATGCTTTTTATTTAAAATTATCCGTTTACGGAATATTATCTTTTTTCCCAGATCATTATAATTCTGCTTCTTTGTTTGCCAATTGCCCACAAGCGGCATCAATATCTTTTCCGCGGCTGCGACGAACTTTTACTACTATTCCAATATTTTCCAAAGCTTTTATGTAGGCCATAATAGATTCTTCCGAAGCTTGTTGAAACTCTCCGTCGTCAATTGGGTTGTATTCAATTAAATTAACCTTACAAGGCACATATTTACAGAATTTAACCAAAGCATCAATCGAAGCTTTATCGTCGTTAATTCCTTTCCAAACCACGTATTCGTATGAAATTTTGCTTTTTGTTTTTCTGTACCAATATTCAAGTGCTTCTCGCAAATCTTTTAAAGGAAAATTTTTGCTGAAAGGCATAATCTTCGCACGGATTTCATCAATTGCCGAATGCAGGGAAACTGCCAATTTGAACTTCACATCATCATCGGCCATCTTTTTAATCATTTTCGGAATTCCTGATGTCGAAAGCATAATACGCTTTGGCGACATTCCCAGACCTTCCGGCGACGTGATCATATCGATTGCTTTAATGACATTATTATAGTTCATTAAAGGCTCTCCCATTCCCATAAAAACAATATTCGAAAGCGGATGATTGTGATACAAACGGCTTTCTTTATCGATTGCCATAATCTGGTCGTAAATTTCGCCCGGCTCCAGGTTTCGCATACGCTTTAATCTTGCCGTTGCGCAAAAATTACAATCTAAACTACAACCAACCTGACTTGAAACGCAAGCTGTTGTTCTGGTATCAGTGGGAATCAAAACAGATTCTACCACTAAACCATCGTGCAGACGAACAGCATTTTTTACAGTTCCGTCACTGCTGCGCTGCATTGTATCAACCTTAATATGGTTAATTACAAAATTATCTTCGAGCATAGAACGTGTTGTTTTCGCAACATTCGTCATATCCTCAAAACTATGTGCTCCTTTGCTCCACAACCATTCGTAGACTTGATTTCCACGAAAAGCTTTGTCATTATTTGCGACAAAAAAATCTCGTAATTGATCTTTTGATAAGGCTCGTATGTCTTTTTTCTCCAATTGCATGGTGCAAAGTTACTGTTTTTTTCTTAAAAAAATCTGACGATGTACTGTCGCTTATTACCTGCAAATACTTGTTTTTATTTGGGGAACTACACTATTTTCTATTTTACAAATTATAGTTATTTAATAAATTTCTAACTATGATTTTTATCATTCTCTGTTTTATGTATTCCTAATAATTTTGGTCTAAGAAATAACAGAAATTTTTAATCTTTAAAAATTCCATTGAAGTTTTCCTTATTCCAAAAACAAACTAATACCATATTAAAATGAAAGTAATTAAATCAATTTTATTGACAGTGATTTTTACAACAATGTCATTACAGGTAAACGCACAAAGAAACTATACTATAGCAAGATCAACTTTTGAGGTTGCCGGAACTTCAAACATACACGATTGGTCAATGAAATCTTCAGAAGGAAATGGAATTGCCAATTTAACAGTTATAGATTCTAAATTGGTTGACATAAACAACTTAACTATTACATTATTAGCAGAGAGTATAAAAAGCACTAAGACAAGCATGGATGATGTGGCTTACGAAACACTGGATACAAAAACATACAAAAACATTAAATATATTTTAAAATCTGCCACTAAAGTAAACGAAACAACCTGGAATTTAACAGGAACTTTTACAGTGGCAGGAACTAGTAAAGAGTTCAAAACCGTTGTAAACGTAACGTCTATGAATGGAAACTTTATTTTGAGAGGTTCTAACCAAGTTACTTTTGCAGATTTTGGTATGTCAGCCCCAACAGCAGCACTTGGTGTGGTTAGAGCCGGAAAGGACCTAACTTTAATTTTCAATCTTACTTTTAGCGAACTAAGCATGAAAGGATCTTTAACACAAAATTGATTGCTATAATTTAAAACATCAAAAACTCAAAAAGAGCTATTTGACAATAAATCAAATAGCTCTTTTTTTATGGGTCAATTTTAATTAAAAATGAAACCGTTGTATTTATTAAATACGAGACGAAATTGTGATTAATTTCAGCTTGTACAAAACACCATAATGCAAGAAATTATAACTGTTAATTAAAGATTGAATTCTACTTTTTTACTTACCTACTATTATTCAAACCCGATTTCAAAGGAAATTTAAATCTTGTTTAAAAAAACAAAAAAATTGGCACGGGAATTGTCTTGCTCTCAACAGAAAAATAATCTTACGAAGAGCGCTTAATTTTAAAATTTGTATTTTTATTTTTTCAGCTTTATAACCTTTATATTTTATCAACTTTTAAAAATGAATTAATCATGAAAAAACAAATTTTAAGCTTAGCTGTTATTGCTCTATTGGCATTTACCGTACAATCTTGCGGAGATAAAGAATTAAAACCTAAGGAAGACAATCTTACTCTTGGAAACAAAGTTGATTCTTTAACAACAGATATTGAAGAAGTAAAAGATACTGCTGTAGTTAAAGTTGAAAATGCTGCCAGTGAAGCAAAAGAGGCTACTAATAAAACTGTTGAGGAAGTAAAAGATGCCGCTAAAAAAACAGCAGCAGACGTAAAAGAAGCTTCTCAAAAAGCCGCAGATAAAGCAGAAGCTGCTGCAAAAGCCGCTAAAGACGGAACAGTAAAAACAGCTAAAGACGTTAATGAAGCATTGAAAAAATAATTTCCTTTGAAATCAAAATTAAAACCATTCGTTAAGGCGAATGGTTTTTTTATGGAAAAAAGTTACCCGATATTTTTTGTATTTTTGTTTTCAAATAAGAACTACAACAAAATGCATTTTATATCACAAGAACTAGAAGATTATATTGAACAACATTCTGAAAACGAACCGGAATTGTTAGCAAAACTAAATAAAGAAACCTACCAGAAAATACTTTTGCCAAGAATGTTAAGCGGACATTTTCAGGGTCGCGTTTTAAGCATGCTGTCCAAATTGATTCGTCCGGTCAATATTCTTGAAATTGGTACTTATACCGGTTATGCGGCTTTGTGTTTGTGCGAAGGAATGCAGGAAAACGGGCAATTACACACAATTGATATTAAAGAAGAATTAGTTGATTTTCAGCGTAAATATTTTGATGCTTCGTCTTGGGGAAATCAAATTTTTCAGCATTTAGGTGAAGCCGTGGATATTATTCCAACGCTTGACGTAAAATTTGATTTGGTTTTTATTGATGCCGATAAGGAAAACTACCTGAATTATTGGGAAATGATTGTTCCGAAAATGAATAAAGGTGGCATTATTTTATCTGATAATGTTTTATGGAGCGGAAAAATCCTCGAACCTGTTCACCCAAATGATGTAAGTACAAAAGTACTTTTAGAATACAATTTACTTTTAAAAAACGATCCAAGAGTGGAGACCGTTTTACTTCCAATTCGCGATGGATTAACGGTGAGCAGAGTACTTTAGAAAAGTTGCTAAGTTTCTGAGATACTAAGATCCTGAGTTTTTTCTATTGTTAATTATAAAAATAATTTCAAAATGAATTCTTTAATCGAAATAAATACAGAAGGTTTCATAATTATAAATGATGTTTATACTGAAAATGAAATCGAAAAACTAATTTCATTAATAGAAGATGTCACAGAAAATGAAACGAAGAATACCACCTTCAGAAAATCTCAAGATTTATTTGCAATAAGGCAGTTTCATAAAGAAATTCCGGAAACTTTAGATTTTATTTTTAATCAAAATTTAAAAGAAATTATTCAATCTAATTTTGGAGCTGGTTATTTTATTACCAAATCTATTTACTTTGACAAACCAGAAAAATCGAATTGGTTTGTAGCTTATCATCAGGATTTAACTATTTCTGTGGACAAAAAAATCGACATAGAAAACTTTGAAAATTGGACAACAAAACAAAATCAGTTTGCAGTTCAGCCTCCAGAAGAAATACTTGAAAATAATTTTACAATCAGAATTCATCTTGACAAAACTACAAAAGATAATGGAGCCTTAAAAGTTATTAATAACTCACATTCAAAAGGAATTTTTAGAGTTGAAAATCTAGAAATTGAAAATGAAACAATTTGTGAAGTTGACAGAGGCGGAATCATGATTATGAAACCTTTATTATTTCACGCTTCAAACAAAACAACGAATAACGAAAGAAGAAGGGTAATTCATATTGAGTTTAGTAAACAAGAACTTCCAAATGGATTAGAATGGAGTGAGAAGATGATTCTGAATAACTAAATTTCTTTTGAAAACGATTGTCCTAGCCCAGATGGAAGGGAAAATCCTTTTGTGCCGGGGTTCGGCACAAAAGATTGGAATGACAGCTGGAAATAGCTCCTAAAAATTATCCCGGAAAATATTGCGGTTTTAGTCGTTTATAAACCAAATAAAGCAACGATCCAAAAACTGCTCCAAAGAAATACCCCGTAAGAATGTCTCCCGGATAATGCAATCCTAAATAGATTCGGCTATAAGCGAAGATTAAAGGCCATAAAAACAATAATCCGAAATACTTGAAATGGCGTTTTAAAATCCAGAACAAAAAGGTTGCAACCGCCATTGTATTAGCAGCATGTCCCGAGAAAAAACTATATGAATTACGAACCTGAACGGCACGAATAACACCTTTAAGATCAGGATTGTTACATGGACGCAAGCGCGCAAAAGTATGTTTAAAAAGATTTGTAGTCTGGTCTGTAAAAGCGATCAAAACCGCTATAAAAAGCAATATATATAGAGTTTGCTTTACTCCTATTTTTTTGTAGATCAGAAAAAAAGAAATAAAAAGAATGGTGTCCAATACAATTGATTGGTAATAATAAGCCAGAAGCCGTCAAATTTTTCAGAACCTAAACCATTAAGATATACCAATAAATTGATATCAAATTCTTTTATTTTTTCAAGCATTATTTTTGGCGTTTAACTGGTCCTGAGATTGTTTCTATGTCTTCTTTTACTTTGTCGATTTCTGTAGCAGTATCACCCAATAAATTAGTAGATACACTTGTAGTATCGCCCAATAAATTAGTTTTTGCCTCGTTAATCTGCGCATTGATATTACCGGTGATATTCGTCAAAGTTTGAGAATCAAAACCATTGGCTTCTGCTCCTTTATGAATTTCGCTTTTAATATCATTGGTTGCGTTTTTTAACTGCGCCATTGCTTTCCCCATAGTACGGGCAATTTCGGGCACTTTATCAGAACCAAAAGCATTAGAACTATAAATAGTATGAAAACTAATTCTCCTCCTCCTATACCAAACATAACTTTTATTTTTGTGTGTCACAAAGATATTAAATTTTGTAGCTCGTGAACTTTAAAATTTCCTTAAAAAAAAGACTCTTTTCAGAGTCTTTTTAATTGTATGCTTAATCAAATTTTGATTTTTCTTCTACTTTTGGCCAGGAGTTGTTGGTTACATCAATATCTGCAGTCAACAATTTTGGATCTATCTGAATGCTTTTTATTGCTTTTTCTGTAGCGTAGACTTTTTTGGCAGTATCATTGCTTTTTCTCCAGATTTGAGCCGGATACTGGAAGTTTTGTTTCGAACCGTCTTCATAAGTAATCTCCACAAGAATTGGCATAATCATTCCGCCTGGTTTGTTAAACTCAACTTCGTAGAAATATTTAGGAGATTTTAAACTTGCTTTTTCTTCTGCTGTAAAAGATTGGTCAACGTAATCAGATAATAATTTTACATCATCTACTTTCAATGCTTTTTTCTTCGAAGCATTTACCTCAGCGTTATCACTGGCTACTAAATATACAAACGGTCCTTTCTCAAATCCAAAACGCCCTTTTCTAACTTTTACATCTTTAAGATCAGCTGTTGGAGTATCAGAAACATAATATTGTTTCACTTCTTTAATTCCGATATCTACAAAATCAGTAGAATAAAACCATCCTCTAAAAAACCAATCTAAATCTACTGCAGAAGCATCTTCCATAGTTCTAAAGAAGTCTTCCGGAGTTGGATGCTTGAATTTCCATCTGTTTGCGTATGTTTTAAAAGCATAATCAAACAATTCTTTACCCATAACTACTTCTCTTAAAATATTAAGACCTGTAGCTGGTTTTCCGTATGCGTTATTTCCAAATTGGTGAATAGTTTCTGAGTTAGACATAATTGGCTCTAAAAACTTTTGGTCCCCACTCATATAAGGAACAATATTTTTTGCAGGTCCGCGTCTTGAAGGGAAATTTGGATCTAATTCCTGTTCAGCCAAATATTCTAAAAATGAATTCAAACCTTCATCCATCCACGTCCATTGACGCTCATCTGAATTTACAATCATTGGGAAGAAAGTGTGTCCAACTTCGTGAATTACAACACCAATCATTCCGTTTTTAACTTCTTTGCTTGTTACTCCGTTTTCGTCAGGACGACCAAAATTCCAGCAAATCATTGGATATTCCATACCCTGATCTTCTGCAGAAACTGAAACCGCTTTTGGATAAGGATAATCAAAAGTATGAGAGGAATAGCTTTTTAAAGTATGCGCCACTGTCATTGTTGAAGTTTCTCCCCAAAGCGGATTTGCTTCTTTAGGATAAACAGACTCTGCCATAACTACTTTACCGCCTAATTGTACAGCCATTGCATCGTAAATAAACTTTCTTGACGAAGCAATACCAAAATCACGTACGTTTTTAGCGCTAAATTTCCAGGTTTTTTCTTTTCAGAGAAACCTTTTTCAGCCGCTTCAGCCTCCGCTTGTGTTACAATTACAACAGGTTTATCAAATGATTTTTGAGCTTGTTCGTAACGTTTTACCTGTTCTGCAGTAAAAACTTCAGCTCTGTTTGTCAATTCTCCTGTTGCGTCAATAACGTGATCAGCAGGAACTGTAATGTTTACATCAAAATTTCCGAAAGGAAGAGCAAACTCCCCGCTTCCCCAAAACTGCATGTTTTGCCATCCTTCAACGTCGTTATAAACGGCCATCCTTGGATAAAACTGTGCAATTACATACAATTTGTTTCCATCTTTTTCAAACAATTCATAACCAGAACGTCCGCCTTCTTTTCTATAATTATTGATGTTGTACCACCATTTTATCGCTAATGAAATTTTTTCACCTGGTTTTAAAGGAGTTGCCAGATTAATACGCATCATGGTTTCGTTGATCGTATATGACATTGGATTTCCTTTAGCATCTTTTACCTGTTCGATATTAAAACCACGCTCTAAATCTTTTTTCAAATATTTGCTTGAAAAACCATCAAGCGGCAAAACCTGATTGATTTTTTCGCTTTCAGCCAAAGTCGACTGTGTATTTGCTTTTGCCTGATTTTGATCTAACTGAATCCATAAATATTCTAAACTATCCGGAGAATTGTTTGAATACGTAATAACCTCAGATCCCGTTATTTTTGATTTTTTATCATCTAATTCGATATCAATTTTATAATCTGCCTGTTGTTGGTAGTACGCAGGACCCGGCGCTCCGGAAGCCGTACGAAACATATTAGGCGTTGCTAATAAGTCATACATCTGGCTGAACTTATTCGTATCGTATTTTCCTTGTTGTTTTGGAGCAACGACCGAAGTTGATTTTTCCTGAGCCATTAATAAAGCAGGAAAAATTAATAATAATGAAAGTTTTTTCATAAAAATGTAATAGGTAGTTTTGTCAGGGTGTGAAAATAATAATTATAATGGTAATTTTACTTATCCATTAGTACTTTAACACTTCTTTCCTTGAAGATTCCGTAAAGAGAACACTCTTTTTAGCACCAAAAGCTGAAATATGTGTAATATTCTGCTGTTCAGCATTCCAATCAACTAAAATTGTATTCGAAATCTCAATTGTTTTAAACTTGTCAATATCTTTTATTCTGGAGTAACAAACCAAAACATCGCCGGCTTCGACTTCTTTAGACAAAAAAGTAATTGCTTTTGACTGTCCGTTTATTTTTATTGTGAAATTTTCTGAAAGATATTTTTTCAAAAGATCTAAATCCTCCTGTGTTTCTTTCTCTGTTCCTACAAATGTTTTTTTATGGTATTTTTTTCCATACCATTATTCAAATCATCAATAAAAATACGCGATGTAATTTGAATCATTTTTTTCAGCTACATAATTGACCTGATAAACGCCCATGTAAAACTTATGAAACGCAAAAGATGATAACGATATAAACAAGATTCCAATTAAGAAATAAACTAACTTTTTTTCATTTCTGTTTCATCTCCACTTTTTTGAACTCTTTATTTTTATTAATCATAAAGTCCATTAATTCAAACTTTTCTTCCGGTTTTAAATATTTCTTAGATTCTGCATCATTAGAACAATACATTAAAAACAAGTCAATTTCATCTTCTTTTAACCCCAGTGTTTTGGTAAAAAAGTCGGGAGTAAAATTACCTTTAGAATATTCAACAAATGCGATATCACTTATCACTTCTTCTTTTACATCTTCATCTTTACGAAACAGCTTTTTTACGTCTTTAAATATTCTAACAAAATCAGTTCCGTATTTAATAGTCTGATCAGAGTACATTGCCTTATTTTCAGGACTTGACAATTTATCA
Source organism: Flavobacterium sp. AC274 (assembly GCF_979258275.1). Lineage (NCBI taxonomy): Bacteria > Pseudomonadati > Bacteroidota > Flavobacteriia > Flavobacteriales > Flavobacteriaceae > Flavobacterium > Flavobacterium sp. AC274. Next base: position 5,304,532 of record NZ_OZ409852.1, read on the forward strand.
TCTTCAAACTGCATATCTACAATTCCTTGCGACCCGCCTTGTAAAGATTTAACTTTTAATTCTTTATGAACCAAAACTTCTTTCAGTTCTATATTTACCAAATCCAGAGGCACTGTAAAAAGTACTTCTGCACAATCTTTCTCTGTCAACACCACTTTTTTAGATTGAAATGCAATTCCGGTAAAGAGCAAAGTGTCTTTAGGCCTTGCCATAATATCAAACAATCCGTTTAAACCAATAAAAGTTCTAACATTGGCATTTATATTCATTACATAGCCACTTTCTATGGTAAGTGACTTATTGGTAACTTGTCCATGTAATGGTTTCCTTGAGTTTTGTCCAAGCGCAATTTGACAAAATAAGCACACAACGAGTATTCTTAGGCTATTTTTCATTTTCGAGAATTTTTAGATATTTTCCGGCTAATTCAGTTATTAAAAACATACTCATTGTTTTGTTTTTACTATTCAAAGATACGGCAAATTCAGAATCTTCTATGCAATATAATTGAAATCCTTTGATATCTTCTACTGAAATTTTCAATCTTTCTGTATAATATTTTTCATCAAAAAGGTATTCTATTTTTCTAAAAAGCGCTTCTTTTTTCTCGACTTGCACTTCTTTTTTCAACATTGAAGTTCTCCCCGAAATTGCATTTAACAAAGCATCACCCGGAGTTGATGTTGCTGTGTACACTTTTCTTTCTGCAGGCGTATATTTTTTTTGTCCTGCCGGAATAATGCCCAGATTTTCGGCATTAATATTTGCATTTTCGTTTACAACGACTTCTTTCAATTCAATTTCTTTAGCAACCATTTTTATCTGAAGCAGATTAGATTTTAAATCTTCAATTGTAATTCTTCGTTTAAAAGGCTCCAAATTAACTGATGAAAAAACCAGCACATCGCCTTCTTTAGCAACAATCGAAAACATTCCGCTTGCATCAGAAACCGCTGTAACCTGCGTTTCATTATTGATAATATTAACTCCTTCAACAGAAGTTGATTGTTCGAATATTTGTCCAAGAATTTCTTTGGCACCTGTAGTTTGTCCAAACGAAATTTGAGTTATCCAGAGAAAAAATATAAGTAAGGTTTTATTTGTTTTCAACAGCAAGTATTTCTTTATATTTTACAGCTAATTCTCCTAAAAGAAATTCTGTCGAAGTTTTATTTTTGGAATTTAAAATGGCCGTAAACTTATCGTTTTCAACAGCGTAATATTCAAATCCTTTTACATATTCATTTGGAATTTTTAGTCGGTTTACAAAATGATCCAGACTAAACATCTTCTCTAAAAGTTTCATGAAAAATTCTTTTTTCTCAACCGCAACTTCTTTCTTTAGCATCGCTGTACGTCCTGATAAAAAATTAATCAAAGGATCTGCAGAAATTGAACCTCCGGCAAGTGAACTTGTACTTGCTGTAGCATTTAATGCTGTCGCAGTATGTAATTTTCTTTCGGCCTCTGTATATGTTTTTTGTCCTGCAGGTATAATTCCTAATGCAACTGCATTTATATTATCATATCTTCTTATAATAACTTCCTGCAATTGATGCATTACAATATTAAGTTTTACTATAAAATTAAGTTCCGAAAAATTTTCAGGAGTAACTAAAACTCTCTTTTCTTTAAATTGAATAGAGGAAAAAACAAGTTCATCTCCTGCTTTCGCCAAAATCGAAAAAGCTCCTTCAGCATTTGTAGTTGTCATGACTTCTGTTTGCGCATTCACTACATAAACACCTTCCAAATCATTTGTATTAGAAACAATTTTTCCGCTTATTATAATGCGCTCTTCATTTTGAGTCCATGCAGTCTGACTCAAAACAACACATAAAACACATAAAACTTTGTTGATCAAAATGAAAAAATTAAAATTATTCTTAAAAGTGTAAAAATATCTTAATGTACTCCAAATTTAGTATTAACGGCTTGGTAAAAATATGTTAATTAAACTTTGAATTTTAAGCCTAAAAAGGAGTTTTTAATATCTTTAACAGCACAATCTGAGATTAAATTTTATGAAAAATATTATTATTGCCAGTACTTCTACTTTGCACGAAGGCAGTTATTTAGAGTATTTATTACCTACTTTGCAAATTCATTTTAAAAATTGCAAAAGCATTTTATTTATTCCATATGCGCGCCCGGGCGGAATTTCACATGACGAATATACCGCAAAAGCGGCTCAGGCATTTTCGAAAATTAACATAGCTGTAAAAGGAATTCATGAATTTGAAAACGCAGAAGACGCCATAAAAAACGCGGAAGGAATATTTACCGGAGGCGGAAATACTTTTTTACTCGTAACAAAATTATACTATCATAATGTGATGCAGATTCTCTCTGAAACTGTAAAAAACGGAACTCCATATTTAGGAACAAGCGCCGGAAGTAACATTTGCGGATTATCGATGCAAACTACGAACGATATGCCAATTATTTATCCTCCAAGTTTCCAGACTTTAGGATTAATTCCCTTCAACTTAAACCCGCATTACTTAGATGCCGATTTACAATCGAAACATATGGGCGAAACGCGTGAAACCAGAATCAAAGAATTTCACGCCTTTAATTCAATTCCCGTTTTAGGATTAAGAGAAGGAAGCTGGCTTGAAGTAAATGGAGACAAAATTACTTTAAAAGGAAATTTAAAAGCGCGTTTGTTTCTGCAAAACCAAACTCCTCAGGAACTAGAAACAGAAAGCGATTTGAGCAATTTAAAATAATAAACTGTCCATTTTTAAGTTGAGCGGATCAGTTGCAAGATTTAACCGCATAAGTAAATATGTAAAGAACTATACACCATTAAACAAATAATAATCATTACTTAATTCCCAACAAGATTTAATAATGTCGTCGGTATTGTCAAATGTTTCTGTAAAACCACATTCTTGTAGTTTTTTGATTTTCAAAACACGAAAAGTCTATAATTCATTGTGATAGATTTTAAACCAAAATTAACCCATTTAATAACAATGTTACAATTTAGGATGTAAGCCTGAATACCAATTAATCCTTTAATGACATTTTTAAACCTTATTATGACTGTTGTAGTTATTTACATGTCTCAAATTTGATATTTAACTAATAAAAACAGATAATATGAAAAAATCAAAAATTAACAAATTACTTTTATTTTTTGGATTACTAATTCTTTTTTCCTGTTCAAAAGACAATGAATTAACACCTTCAAATAAGTTGTCTCAAGAAAATTTTGTAGGACTATCACAGGCTAAAGAAATTGCAGAGGTTATTAAATTTACACCTAAAGACAATAATTCTCAAGTAGGCAAAAATACTTCATTGATAACTTCAAAAAAGAAAATCGAATCGATAGATGAAGTTAAAACTGAGGATGGAAATACTGTATTTTATGTTGTAAATTATATTGGAGGCGGATATATTATATTATCTGCTGATAATAGGATACAGCCAATAATAAGTTTTTCTGAAGATAGTAAATTCACACTTGATGATGGAAAAGATCAATCTTATCCATTAGGCCTAAAATCTTGGGTACAGAACGCAAAAAAACAAATTTATACGATTCAAAAATCAAGTATAAAGCAAACAAAACGAGAAAAAGTAGCGTGGAAAGAAGTTAAAAATATCATGGTTAATATGGACACGTTTGAAAATCAAAGCTTAACAGGTAAAAAAGACGAACCAAACCCAGGATGTACTGAACGCGTCGTGTCTCAAACTAAAGGACCATTTTTAAAAACGCAGTGGTGGCAGTTTGATGGTTTTAATGATGCATTAGGCTATATGTCTTGCAATAGCAATACTCAACATATCTTCGCTGGCTGTGTACCTATTGCTATGGCACAGGTAATGAGGTTCTATCAATATCCGGCTAATTATGATTGGGTTGCAATGCCTATGAACAATGCAACACCAGTAACAGCCAATTTTATATTAAATATTCATAATGCTATTAATAGTGTATTTCCCGGAGAACCTTCATCTAATTGTTATGGTACTGGCGTAACCACTTCCAAAGACATGAGTGTAGTTTTGAAAACTAAATTCAATTACACTTCTGCTCAAAAAGCAAACTATGATCCTCAAATTGTAAAAGCAGAATTAAATGCTGGCAGACCAGTAATACTAGAAGGGTTTGACAAAAATACTCTTGCAGGGCATATGTGGGTTTGTGACGGATATAGTGCTTTACAATATTATTTTGACGATTGTACAGGAGCTAGTGCATTCTATTTTAATATGAATTGGCGATGGAAAGAAGGAAAAAACAATGGTTACTACGCCTATGATAATTTTACTACAACAGCAGGAAGCTTCAATGAAGCATTAAAAATGACTTATAATATAATCCCATGATTATGAAAAAACTACTAACAATATTAGCAATTACAATTTTCTATTCTTGTGATAGTAATGATGAAAACAACAGTTACTCTATAATGGCTGATGCTGTTGATTTTACAATTCATAATGCACAAGGAAAAGACTTATTAGATCCCGAAACTCCAAACCACATTAAGGAATCTGAAATAAAATTATTTTATTTGATTGACGGTGTTAAAAAAGAATTTTACAACGGTTTTTTAACGCATCCTCAAAACTTCGTAATTCACAAAGATGAAAACGAGTATCGAATTACAATATTCTTGAATAGTCTTGAAAAATCTGACAAGACAATTACCTATATTCAATGGAATGAAAAGGATACAGATACCATTGAATCAACTTTTATTAAAAACAAAAGTTCAATTTTCACGAAAGATGTTTGGTTTAATGGAAACTTAGTATTCACAAGTACATCCTTTGAAAATACTCCATTCGTAAAATTGATAAAATAAATTTTAAACTTTATATAGTAAAAAACAAAAAAGCCTTAAACTATATAGTTTAAGGCTTTTTGAAGAGCGAAAGACGAGGCTCGAACTCGCGACAACCAGCTTGGAAGGCTGGAGCTCTACCAACTGAGCTACTTTCGCATTAACAGGGTGCAAATATAAACAATTAAATCATTTTAAAAAATAAAAATCAAAAATTATTCAATTTTGATAAAAAAACCGAAATAGTGAAATTTCGGTTTTTTAGAGCGAAAGACGAGGCTCGAACTCGCGACAACCAGCTTGGAAGGCTGGAGCTCTACCAACTGAGCTACTTTCGCATTACTGGTGCAAATATAAAAAATAAGTTCAGTTCAAAACAAGCTTTTTTGCAAAAAAATTAATTAAAAAACAACGATTCCTTATAACCTATTTAAAACTAAAAAGTTATACTTTTATTATTTTTTACACATTATGACTATTATCAAAGAAATTCCATCAAAAGACACTTATATCGTTCGTCAACCAGTACTCAGAAAAGGAAAACCTATCGAAAGCTGCATCTTTGAAGGAGACGATTTAAATACTACACATCATTTTGGGTTATTCGAAAACGACGACTTAATAGGTATTATTTCATTATTCTCCCAAACCAACACTATATTTGCCAACAAAAATCAAGCTCAGATTCGAGGCATGGCTATTTTGGAAAATCATCAAAAAAAGGATTTGGTGAAGCTCTCGTAAAACATTGCGAAGATTATTGCAAGACTCAAAACGTTGATTTAATTTGGTTTAATGCCAGAACAGCAGCAGTTGGGTTTTACAAAAAAATGAATTATCAAATAATTGGCGAGCCTTTTGATATAAAAGATGTCGGCGAACACTATTTAATGTTTAAAAAATTATAAAATGAATAAACTCTACTTTCTGATTGTAATATGTTTTTTTATTAGCTGCAAAAAAGATGAACCAAAAGTTATTCGTGTAAAAAAGACTCCCCGCCGGCAATTATACTTACTGATGAAAGAAAAGTAGTTGTCGATACTGCATTAATAAATGTTTTTAAAAGTGAAACACTGAAACAATTTTACATCGCTTCAGAAAATAAAAGCGTTTGGGGAAACCTTAAAAAAAGAACTTACGTTTTATCCCAATTAAAAAAAGCAGAAGAATTAGGTTTAAATCCCGAAGATTACAAAGCCACAACACTCGAAAAATATGAGAAAAGAATCAGTTCTTTAAATGATAAAGAATTGGCTACTTATGATATACTACTGACTTATAATTTTGAATTATACTTAACTCATTTATATAAAGGAAAACTCGATCCTAAAAAACTATATACAGATTGGGATTTGGAAGAAAAAACGTTTGATCCAAATAATACTCTTATTAAAGCTTTCAATAAAAACAAATTAGACAGCATTGTAGATAATATCCAACCAAAACATCAAACTTATAAAGAGCTTTTAAAAGCACTTGAAATCATCAATACTTATCCGGAAGAAGAAGTTACAGACACTATAAGATCTGCGGATAAAATAACATTGAATGACACTAACAATGCTTTAATAGATATTAAAAAGAAACTTTTATTCTGGAAAGATCTGACCGGAAAAGACAGTCTGACTAATAAATACGATAAAAAAACATTTGAAGCTGTAAAAAGATTTCAGGAAAGGCACGGTTTAGCCGCCGATGGCGTTATTGGAGCAGGAACCCTGAGCGCTTTAAACTTTACTAAAGAAGGAAGAAAACAACAAATAATTGCCAATCTCGAAAGATGGAGATGGTATAATAATGATTTTGCAGAAAATTATTTCATTATTAATATTCCTAATTACAGTTTGAATGTTATTGAAAATCAAGACACCACTTTGGTTCGAAATGTTGTTGTGGGAACAAGTAAAAGAAAAACACCTATTATTACATCAAAGCTAAAAACGGTTGTTTTTAACCCTACATGGACAGTTCCTCCCACTATTCTGAAAGAAGATATTATTCCTGAAATGAAAAAGAACAGGAACTATTTAGCCAAAAAAAGAATCACCATATTTGATTCTGCCGGGCGCGAAGTTGATCCTAAAGCATGGAATGAGGACCAACCTAATAGTTACCGTTATGTACAAAGTCCAGGCTATAACAACTCTTTGGGATTAATGAAAATTTTATTTCCAAATCACCATAGCGTTTATTTACATGATACCAATCATCGTAATTATTTTGGAAGAAACAATCGTTCTTTAAGTTCAGGATGTGTGCGTATTGAAAATCCATTAGAATTGGCAGAACATATTTTGAATGATACAATTGCGACAAACTGGCCAAAAGAAAAAATCGATTCTATTATTGAAACCAAGAAGACAATAAACATCAGAATCACAAAAAAATACGCTTTATACCAATGGTATTGGACAGCATGGAGCAAAAAAAATCAGCTCATTTTCAGAGCTGATATTTATAATCTTGATTCGGATTTGTATAGTAAACTAAGAAATTAGTTTTTCTTCCATTGTAAAACTTCTTGAAGGATGGTAGATATACAAACACGATTTATCTTTTATTGTTTGGATGATTTCATTTGTTAATTCAAATGGAATCGCCGGACAACCCTGGCTTCTGCCTAATCTTTTGTTATTTCTGATAAAAGATTCAGAAACATAATCGGCTCCGTGCATAACAACCGCTCTTTCACGGGCATTATCGTTTACACCTTTTTCTAATCCGTCTAATTTTAATGAAGCACCATGTTTTCCCTGGTAAATTTCACCAGTTGCATAAAACCCTAAACTGCTTTTAAAAGATGAGTTTGAGTTTGAAAATGCCGAAGCAAATTCTTCTCCTGTATTTCTTCCGTGTGCAACTAAAGAATGAAATAAGATTTTATTTGAATCTAAATCAATTACCCAAAGGCGTTTGATGTTTGATGACAAACTAAAATCAATCAGCGTTAAAATATCTTTTTTGATAATTCCTTTTTCTTTCAATAAGTAAAAGCCTTTTAATGCTTCAGAAAAAGTTTTAAGTTCTGGTAACTCAAAATGGTTAGAATTTAATGTATTATAAACATTTTCAATTTTAGCATCTACAGACAGTTTTTCAACTTTTGCAATGCTTCTGGCAGTTACTTCTTTTAATTCTGGAGTGTTTTTTGTGTCTTTTCCAAAAGACAATAGCAAAAACACCAACAAGGGATAAATTTTGTAAATCATTGAAATTCTTTAGGTTAATAATAAATTTGGGTTCAGCAAAAGTATAAAAAAATATAGCGCACAAAATAAATCACTGTAAATCAGGCCTGTTTTGTTTAAAATTTAACAGATAGAAAAGAAAATTTTAGCATATCGACGGAAAAAACCCACTTTTACTGATTATTTTTAAGTTTAAATATGTAGCCGTAAACCTACTTTAATTAAAAAGATATAATTATTGAATATTAAAGTGTAACATTTAACATAAACGACTGTCTACTATAAGGGCAATCATTATTCGTTATTTTATTCAAAAATGAAAGAAATATTTTTTTAAGTTTTTTACTATCAACATCCTTTGTTTTTAGCCAAAAGAAAACTTTACAGGCACAGCCAATTTCTCAATCTATTGTGGTTGATGGAAAATTAGATGAAGCCGCATGGGAAAATACTCCTTTAGCTACAGATTTTGTTATGTTTGAACCCGATAATGGTAAACCTATTCCTAATACTAAAAGATCTGAAATCAAAGTTTTATATAATAATGACGCCCTTTATATTGGTGCAATGCTATATGATGACGAGCCAGATAAGATTTTAAAAGAAATCTCTCAACGTGATAATTTTGGAACTGCAGATATTTTTGGTGTTTTCATCAATGGTTTTAACGACGGTCAGCAAAATTTTGAATTTTTTGTTTCTGCTTCTGACGTACAAGGCGATTGTATTATGACAGATGCAAATGGTGAAGATTTTACCTGGGATGCGGTCTGGATTAGCAAAGCCAGATTAAGCGATAAAGGCTGGATTGTTGAAATTAAAATTCCGTATGCAGCTTTGCGTTTTTCTGCAGAAAATAAACAAACGTGGGGAATTAATTTTTTCAGGGAAATAAAAAGAGAACGTAAAAAATATACGTGGAATTTAATTGATACCAAAATTGGCACTTTTACACAGCAAAACGGTAACCTGGAAGGAATTGAAAACATCAAACCTCCTACCCGATTGTTTTTTATGCCTTACGCTTCTTATTATTTAAATGCCGGAGAGGGACAAAAAACCTACGGAACAATGAAAGGCGGAATGGATATTAAATATGGTATAAACGATGCTTTTACACTCGATGCCATTTTAATTCCCGATTTTGGACAAACAAAATACGATGATCAGATTTTGAATTTGGGTCCGTTTGAGCAGCAATTTAACGAAAACAGGGCCTTTTTTACCGAAGGAACTGATTTGTTCAACAAAGGAAATATGTTTTATTCGAGAAGAATTGGAGGAGCACCGTCAATTGATCCGGATTTAAATGATGATGAAAAAATCATCGAAAATGTTCAGAACGTAAATCTTATTAATGCGCTAAAAGTTTCGGGAAGAACTAAAAATGGTTTGGGAATCGGGATTTTAAACGCAGTTACCGAAAAAACATTTGCTGTCATACAAGATACAATTTCCGGCGCAACCAGACGTGAAGTTGTGGAACCTTTGACAAATTATAATGTTTTGGTTTTAGATCAGCGCTTTCGCAAAAATTCATCAGTAACCTTAATCAATACAAATGTTTCCAGAAATACACATTACAGAGACGCCAACGTAACCGGTCTGGCGTGGGATTTAAATACAAAGGCGAATACTTATAATTTATCGGGAAATGTAAAATACAGTTTAATTAATGCCGAAGAAGATAAAAAAGGTGTTTATTCAACTATTGGCTTTGCCGAAACAAGCGGAAATTATCGTTACAGTTTTGGTTCTGATTTTGTTTCTAAAGATTTCGATCCGAATGATTTGGGAATTAATTTCTATACTAATTATTACAACTTTTACGGAAATGCAAATTACAGAATTCTAAACCCGACAAAGCTTTTTAATAGTTTCAAGATTAACCTGAATTTGTATTCAGAATTTAATAAAGAATCTGGAAAAGTACAAGATAACAGCATCAATGCAAATGTGAACCTTACAACAGTAAAAAATAATTATTACGGAACAGGAATTACTTTTTATCCATTAGAATCATACGATTATTATGAGCCAAGGGCAGACAATAGATATGTAGCGCTTCCGCAAAGGATAGAATGGTGGGGCAGCATTTCGACCAATTACAATTATAAATTTGCTTTAGATTTAAATCCCACTTTATTATTTTTTAATGAATCAGGACGACTGAATTATGGGGTTGACATTGGCCCAAGATATCGTTTTAATAATAAACTATTGTTGACATACACTTTTAGCTATTTAAGAAAAGACAACAACAAAGGGTATATCGACAGTGTTGATGAAGATGATAATGAAAGTACACCCGAAACTATTGTTTTTGCAAATCGAAATGTAATTACCTACGCTAACACTTTAAGTGGAAAATATGCAATAAACAGTGCGATGACGCTTAATTTAGCCGTTCGCCAATATTGGTCGTATGCCGAAAACAAAGATATTCTTGAACTGGAACAAGACGGGACTTTATCTCCACATCCGCAATATATTGAAAACAAAAATTCGAGTTTTTATTCCTGGAATGCTGATCTTTCCTATTCCTGGTGGTTTGCTCCTGGTAGTCAGGTTTCGGTTTTATACCGAAACAGCGCTGCAAATTTTGAACGTACAATTGACAAAGAATTCAAATCGAATGTCGCCGACTTATTAACTAATACGGCATTAAAACATGTTTTTTCTGTAAGCGTAAAATACTTTATTGACTATAATGCGGTCAAAAATAAAATTAGAAAGCGAGCGTAGTCTGAATTAATTTTAAAAAATAAAGACTTATATAATTAATTTAATATTTTTCACAACAATTCATTTTATTAAACATAAATTATGACATTGCTTTCTTGCTCATTTTATAAATGGTTTATCTTTGTAAAAAACTAAAAATGATGAACAAAAAAGTAATACTTATGATTTTAGACGGTTGGGGAAAATCTCCTGACCCTAAAGTATCTGCAATAGACAATGCAAACGTTCCTTTTATAAACAGTCTTTACCGAAATTACCCAAGTGCACAACTTAGAACTGATGGCTTAAACGTAGGTTTACCAGAAGGTCAAATGGGAAATAGTGAAGTAGGTCACATGAATCTTGGTGCCGGAAGAATCGTATATCAGGATTTAGCCAAAATAAATCTGGCAGTAGCACACAAAACGCTTGCAAAAGAGCAAGTATTGGTTGATGCTTTTAAATATGCCAAAGAAAACAATAAAAAAGTTCACTTTTTAGGATTAGTTTCTGATGGAGGTGTTCACTCTCATACTTCACATTTACGCGGATTAATTGACGCTTCTCAGGAATATGGTTTAGATAATGTTTTTATCCATGCTTTTACAGATGGCCGTGATGTTGACCCAAAATCGGGAGCTAAATACATTCATGATTTAGAAGAATATATTAAAGAAACTCCTGTAAAAATTGCTTCAATCATTGGTCGCTATTATGCAATGGATCGTGACAAACGCTGGGAAAGAGTTAAACTTGCTTACGATTTATTGGTAAATGCAAAAGGAACTCATTCTCAAAATGCAGTTGCCAGCGTTCTTGACAGTTATGCAAATCACGTTACCGATGAGTTTATCGAACCAATCGTTATGGTTGATGAGAAAGAAAATCCATTGGCTACGATTATCGAAGGCGATGTTGTCATTTTCTTCAATTTTAGAACAGACAGAGGTCGTGAGCTTACAGAAGCGCTTTCTCAACAAGATTTTCACGAGCAAAACATGCACAAAATAAACTTGTACTATGTTACGCTTACCAACTACGACGAAACATACCAAAATGTAAAAGTAGTTTACAATAAAGATAATATTACTGAAACTCTTGGTGAGGTTTTAGAAAAAGCCGGTAAAAAGCAAATTCGTATTGCCGAAACCGAGAAATATCCACACGTAACTTTCTTCTTTTCCGGCGGAAGAGAAACTCCGTTTGAAGGAGAAAGCAGAATTTTAAGAAACTCTCCAAAAGTAGCAACTTACGATTTACAGCCAGAAATGAGTGCTTTTGAATTGAAAGACGCGCTTGTTCCAGAATTAAACAAAGGCGAAGTTGATTTTGTTTGTTTAAATTTTGCAAACGGTGATATGGTAGGCCACACCGGAATCATGAGCGCTGCAATTTTAGCTTGTGAAGCTGTAGATGCCTGCGTAAAAGGTGTTATCGAAGCAGCACTTGCAAACGATTATACTACAATTGTAATTGCAGATCACGGAAATTGCGAAACTATGATTAATCCTGACGGAAGTCCAAATACTGCACACACAACAAACCCGGTGCCGATTATTTTGGTTGACAAACAATTAAAGAACATAAACGATGGTGTTTTAGGTGACATCGCTCCTACTATTTTAGAGTTAATGGGCGTTCAGCAACCAGCAGCAATGACTTGTCATTCGTTGTTGTAGAAAACATCTTAGGTTAAATTTTTAAACCATATAAGTTATATAAGTTCATTTAAAAAACTTACTATACTTATATGGTTTTATTTTTCCAAAAAAAACAAATCACGCTGATTTATATTTACTTATATAACTTATATGGTTTAAAAAGCATCACACTATAAAAAAGTGATAAATCTGTTCTACACCATAAATCACAAGTCCGATCATTCCGCCAACCAGCGTTCCGTTGATTCTGATGTATTGAAGATCTTTACCGATTTCCAGTTCTAATTTTTCAGAAACTTCCTTTCCGTCCCAGCTTTTTACAGTAGAGGAAATTAAATCGCCTATCACTTTTTTATTATTTAAAAGCACTGATAATAAATCAATTTTGATAAAATTATTGATTTTGTCGATCATTATTGGATCATCTTTTATTCCGGTTCCGAAACCCTGAATTAAATTTGAGATACTATTTTTGATGGAAGATTGATCCCCTTTTTCCAAATCATTAGTAATAGACAATTTTATCTCATCCCAGATCCCGTTTACATAATCCTGAACTTCTTTTTTGCCGGCAAAACCAAGAATTAGGTTATTGATTTTTACTCGCATTTCTTCTGAATTTTTTACCTGATCCAGAAAATTATAAACATATTCGTCTATTTTAATTCTCACGGCGCTGTCGGGATTTTTGGCTTCATCTAAAAATTCGGCCAAACCATTAAAAATTCCTTCTGAAATGCTTTTATCGGCTAAGCCAAAACTCAAAAATGGTGTTGATTCTTTTACTTTTTTCCGAATCAAATCTTTATTATTGGCCAATTCGGTGCTCATAACTTCCATCAAATTGGTTAGCAATTGGTCTTTTACGTTTCCTTTCTGCAAAGGTTCCAAAGCCAAAGCGACCCAATCTCCAAAATTAATTCCTTCCAATTTTTCCTTAAACTGAACCTGAATTAATCGTTTTACATCTTCATCTTTTATAGTTTTTAAAACACCCGGAATAATATTAACGACAACCAAATTGGCAATTTTATTGGCATTTTCTCCCTGTGAAAGCCAATCTGAAGCTTTTGTCGCAAAATTGAATTCTTCTATTTTAATTTCCAGTTTTTCACGATTCAGGAATTCTTCGGAAACAAAACTGCCCAGATTTTCGCCGATTTCATTTTTCTTTGTTGGAATAATCGCCGTATGCCAAATCGGGATTCCCATCGGATGACGAAATAAAGCCACAACTGCAAACCAATCTGCAATTCCACCCACCATTGCTGCTTCGCTAAACGCCTGCAGCATCGGAATTTTAAAATAAATAGCAATTATAAATAAAAGCACCGCAAAACCTAAAAGTGCCAAAGCGTTTCCTTTCATTTTTCGTAAAGCTTTTTCTTTGGATATATTTTCCTGGACTATCGGAGTTTTCATGATTTAAACGTTTTTACTACTAATTTACGGTTTTTCTGTCAAATATTAAGTTGAAAAGAACAAGAGATTAAAATTGAAAATTTGCCACTCCCGATAGCTATCGGGATCACTAATTAGCACTAATTATATTGGTTTTAAAAATTCTACTAAACTGTTATTCGTGGAAATTCGTGAATTCGTGGCGAAAAAACCAATTCGAGGCAAAAAATTTTAGCCAAAAATTTATATTAAAATTGTACTTTTGCGAACTGAAAATCTGAAAAATATGATTATCCAAAAAAGTAGAGAGGAAATTGAATTAATGCGCGAAAGTGCTTTGATCGTATCTAAAACATTAGGAATGATTGCTTCTGAAATTAAAGAAGGAGTCACCACATTATATCTTGACAAGTTAGCCGAAGAATTTATTCGTGATCATGGTGCGGTTCCTAGTTTTCTGGGATTGTATGATTTTCCGAATTCGCTTTGCATGAGTCCGAATGCACAGGTTGTACACGGAATTCCGAACAATACACCTTTGAAAAATGGTGATGTTATATCTGTAGATTGTGGCGCTTTCAAAAACGGTTATCACGGTGATCACGCTTACAGTTTTGAAATTGGAGAAGTTGCTCCGGAAGTTAAAAAACTTTTGAAAATCACTAAGGAATCTCTATATGTTGGGATTCGTGAATTTAAAGCAGGAAATCGCGTAGAAGATGTTGGAAATGCTATTCAAAAATATACTGAAGCTCACGGTTACGGTGTTGTTCGCGAATTAGTTGGACACGGCGTTGGACAGAAAATGCACGAAGAACCGGAAATGCCAAACTACGGAAAACGCGGTCGCGGAAAACTTTTTGTTGAAGGAATGGTCGTTGCTATTGAGCCAATGATTAATATGGGAACAAGAAACATCAAACAACTTAAAGACGGCTGGACTATATTAACGGCTGATGGAAAACCAAGTGCGCATTTCGAACACGACGTTGCCTTAATTGATGGTAAACCAGAATTATTATCGACTTTTCAATACATCTATAAAGCGTTAGGAATTGAGAGTAATGAAGAAGACGAATTTAGACAAGTGCCTTTAGTATTATAAGTTATTCCATAGATTCAAATAATTATTAGAGAATAAAAACACTTTGTGAAACTTCGTGCTAACTTTGTGAAACTCTGCGAAACAACCCCCAATGAAAAAACTTTTTAAACTAATACTTAATACAATCCCACGCCCATTATTAATTCGTTTGAGTTATGTCGCGCGTCCGATTTTGGCTTTATCATTAAAAGGAGACAAATTTACCGATCCTATTGACGGGAAAAGTTTTAAATCGTTTTTACCTTACGGATACGGAAAACAACGTAACAATGTACTTTCGCCAAGTACACTTTCTTTAGAAAGACACCGTTTGCTTTGGCTGTATTTAAACGATCAGACTGATTTTTTTACTGCTCCAAAAAAGTATTGCATTTTGCTCCGGAACAAGCTTTTTATAAATTATTCCGCAAGCAAAAAAATCTTGACTATACGACAACGGATTTATTTTCGCCTTTGGCAGATGTAAAAGCAGATATCTGTAATTTACCTTTTAAAGACAACGAATACGATGTGATTTTGTGCAATCACGTTTTAGAACATATTCCGGATGATACAAAAGCAATGCAGGAATTATTTCGCGTATTAAAACCAGGCGGAATGGCTGTTTTACAGATTCCTCAGGATTTATCGAGAGAAAAAACCTTTGCTGATGATACCATTACCGATCAAAAAGAACGCGCTAAAATATTTGGACAATACGATCACGTTCGTATTTACGGCCGCGATTATTTCGACAAATTAAGAAGTATCGGTTTTATCGTAATCGAAGAAGATTATACGAATAAAATTGCACCAGAATTGGTAGAAAAATATTGTTTGGCAAAAGGAGAAATTATTCCTCTTTGTTTCAAACAGGAAATTAAACAATAGATTTTTCACCACATAATTGATTTATAGTTCATTTAAAAAGTTTTCAAAATAGCAATATTTGAAAACTTTTTAAATTTTAGCTCAAACCCTAATACAACCCAACCCTAATTTTGAAACCTTCAAAATCATTTCAATTTTGTTTTGACGTCAGTTTTGACAAAAACCTGAACACTTATCTTCCAACGTCTTATGTCGTTGAAGATACGAATGACATTAAATATTTAGACAAAAAAGCAACTTCGGGAATTCTTAAAAGCTTCGGAATTATATTTGATGATTTAGATTCTAATTCAAAAAAAATACTGACAGCTTGCGAATCATTAAAACCTGAGTTTATTTTCAAAAAGTTCAGCGCAAAAATCAAATCAGCAAAAACAATTGCAGATTTACAGAAAGACTCTAAAATTGAATTTGCGATTCGCCAGCATTTGCAATTAAATCTGGACTGCTTTTATACTTTAATTGTAAAAGAGCAATTTCCGCTGTCAATCAATATGAGCGCTGAAAAGGATTTTTTCCGTTCAAGAGTCAATATTGAACCCCGATCTTTCGAACCTCAAATTCAATTTGACAAACACGACGCCGGCATTACTTATAGTTTATCTTTAAAAGAAAATGAAACTACCTTTTTACCCATGAATAGTAGCGTAGATGTTCTTTTAGACGAGCCGGGCTGGTTAATTATAGATAAGAAATTAGGGCAGTTAAAAGATCTCAATTCTAAAAAACTTTCGCCTTTTTTAACTAAAAAATCAATCGAAATACCTTCAAAATTAGTTGATAATTACTTTAAAAATTTCATTCCAGAAATTGCTAAAAAAATTGATATTCAGGCAACCGGTTTTGAAATTGAACTTCGTGATACCATTATTTCATGCACGATTCAGCCTGTTTACGATTTCTTCAAAAACTGTTATTATCTCAATTTATTTTTCGATTATAATGGCTATTCATTTGATTCAGGCAAAACGAAGAAAACACATTCGTTTGTTGATTTCAGCATTATAAATGAACCTAAAATAATTCAGTTTAAACGAAGTGCTGATGAGATTTTATATACAAATAAATTAGTTGAAATTGGTTTAACAAAAATCAAAAATGAATTATTGGGATTGAATTCTGAAACAGAAATTAGCGATCCTTACACCAATATTCAATTTGTTATTGATCGCAAGGAAGAACTTGAAAATCTGGGATTTACAATCCAGAATTTAAAACTCGAAAGCAAAGAAATCATTACAGGAAACCATACCGTTTCAGCTTCAAAAGAAACAACCGGAGATTGGTTTGACATTAAAATAATCATTACAGTTGGAAGTTATACGATTAACTTCAGTGAAATAATTCCTAATATAAAAAGTAAAGAAAGACTCTTTTTATTGCCTGATGGAAACTATTTTTTGATTCCCTTAGAATGGTTCAGTAAATATAGTTCGCTGGCAAAACTGGCGAAAACAGAAGATGGAAGTCTTCTTTTGCGTAAAAGCAATTTTACCGCTTTGGATGCGATACCGGAAATCAAAAATGATGAAGAAACCATTTACGAAGCTGAATATGTTGCTTCTGATTTGCTAAAAGCTACTTTAAGACCTTATCAAATTGATGGTGTAAAATGGCTTTTGGGTCATTTTAACTCCAATTTGGGTGCTTGTCTGGCTGATGATATGGGACTTGGTAAAACTTTACAGACCTTGGCCGTTCTCGTGGCCGTACAGGAACAATTAGGTTTTACAACAAAAACCACGAATTTTGATTTATTTCAAAATGAAACCACTATACAAAGAGAACCACTAAAAACCCTGATTGTTTTACCTTCTTCATTGGTTTTTAACTGGTATAATGAAGCAGCAAAATTTACACCGCACTTTTCAAAAATGCAATATGTGGGTAATGACAGGAAATTATTAGCAAGCAGATTAGATTCTTGTGATTTAATTTTTACGAGTTACAGCATTGTGCATCGCGATATTTCAATTTTAGAAAAATATAATTTTCGCTATTTAATTTTAGACGAAAGTCAATACATTAAAAACAAGAATTCTAAAATTTTTAAAGCGATTAATAAAATAAAGACTTATAATAAAATTGCATTGAGTGGTACTCCAATCGAAAATTCGCTTGACGATTTATGGTCGCAAATGGAGTTTATAAACCCTGAAATTTTGGGTACTTATAATTTTTTTGCTGAAAATTTTAAAATTCCGATTGAGAAAAAGCAAGACGAAAATAGTTTGTCTGAATTAAAAAATCTGATTCAGCCTTATATTTTGCGACGAGCCAAAGAGCAGGTTTTAAAAGATTTACCAGAATTAACAGAGCAGATTTACTACTGTGACATGGATCCTGAACAGGAAAAATTATATGAGCAGGAAAAATCTAAAGCTCGTAATTTTTTATTAAAAACAGACGGATCAAGTCCTGACAAAATTAGCATTATCAATACGTTGATGAAGTTAAGACAGTTGAGTAATCATCCAAAAATGGTCGATCAGGAATCTGAAATTGATTCGGGAAAATATATTGCGGTTACTAATTATCTGGAAACTTTAGTAAAAGAGAAACAAAAAACGATCATTTTTAGTTCGTTTGTTACTAATTTGAGTTTTTACACGACCTGGTGTAAAGAAAATAAAATAACATTCTGTGAAATTACAGGTGAAACTCCGGCAAGTAAAAGAGAACAGCAGGTAAAGCTGTTTCAGGAAAAAGAAGAGCCGTTGTTATTTTTTATTTCGCTTAAAGCAGGCGGTGTAGGTTTGAATATCACCAAAGCTTCTTATGTTTTATTTCTGGATCCGTGGTGGAACCCTTTTGCTGAAAAACAAGGAGTTGGACGAGCACACCGAATTGGGCAATTAAATAAGGTGAATGTTATTCGCTTCATTTCAAAAAATACGGTAGAAGAAAAAATAATCAAATTACAGGAAAACAAAAAGCTGTTATCTGATTCGCTTTTAGAAGAAAGTTTTGTTAACGATGAAATCGAAGTTAATCTGGATTACATTTTGGGTTCTTAATAAATTGTTTTTAAAACCAATAAAACGTACTATTTTTCGTTATATAAATTGTTATATTTACAATCTTACAACGCAATAAGATGTCAAAATTTTTGTTTCAGAACTTTCTTTTGTTTTTCATTTTTACTTTCGCGACAGCGCAGGAAGTACAAACAGAAGTAATTCCTCCTTATAATATAAAAACAGTTTCGTTTGTTCAAAACGGAAATAATGTTGTGCCAATATTTGAATTAGGCTCCACGTTTGAATTGCAATTTGATGATTTATTTGGCAACGAAGCCAATTATTATTTTGATATTACGCATTGCGATTACAACTGGAAACCAACCGATATTCCTAAAACAGATTTTATTCGTGGTTTTGATAACCAAAGGATTACAGATTATGTAAATTCTTTTAACACGCTTCAGGTTTATTCACATTACCGGCTTGCTTTTCCCAATCAGTTTACAACGCAATTACGACTTTCAGGGAATTATATCTTAAAAATTCTGAATGAAGATAAGGAAGTTGTTTTCTCAAGAAAATTTATTTTATACGAAGAGCATTCGACTGTTGCAGCCCAGGTAAAAGAAGCCGAAACCTCAGCAATATAAACTATATGCAAAATCTTGAATTTACGATACTTTCTAATGATATTGCTTTTCAAACGCCTTTGCAAAATGTGAGAGTGGTTTTGCTGCAAAATGGGGATTTTAACACAGCAATTAAAAACATTCCTCCTCAATATACAATTGGCAATCAGTTGGTTTATAAATATGGACAGGAAACTTTGTTTTGGGGTGGAAATGAATTTTTATATTTTGAGAATAAAGACATTCGGGCCGCTAATAATAATGTGGGGAAAGTAGGATCTAATAATGATATTTATAACTCTTATTTGTATACCAATGCCGCAAGAGCCAATCAAATTTATACCAATTATGAAGATGTAAACGGTAATTTTGTTGTTAAGAATCTAAACGGTTCTAACAACGAAATTGAAGCCGATTATGCCTGGGTTTATTTTACCCTTTCGGCACCAACATTCAGATCAAATAATAAGGACATTTATGTTACCGGAATGTTTAATAATTACAGCTTATCGGCAGAAAATAAAATGGATTACAACCAGGATAAGGGTGTTTTTGAAAAAGCAATTATGATCAAACAGGGTTTTACCAATTTTCAATATAAAATCGCCGATAAAAAAGGCATTGTTGATTACGAAAATGCTATTGATGGCAACTTCTATCAAACCGAAAATGAATACACAATATTGGTATATTATAAGCAAAGTTCTGATCGATATGAAAGAGTTATCGGAAAGGGGAATGCTAACTCTATCAATATCACCAATTAAAACATTGTTAAAGGATTTCGGGTAAACGAATTTTTTTCGTAAGTTTGCCACTATAACACTCACATATATACGACGTTAGTATGGTTTCTCAGATTACAAGAGGCATAAAAATATCTGTTTTAACTAGTTTTGAAGGTACTTACTTCAAGAACTACAAGATTCATTTTGCCTTTAGTTATGTAATTACAATCGAAAATCATAGTAAAGATTCGGTTCAGTTAACTTCTCGTCACTGGGAAATTTTCGACTCTCTTAACGATCTAGAAGTTGTTGACGGTGAAGGCGTTATCGGCAAAAAACCTGTTTTAAAACCTGGTGAAAATCACACTTACAGCTCTGGTTGTTTGCTTTCATCTCCATACGGAGCCATGAAAGGTCATTTTAATATGATCAATTTTACTACAACAAAAACATTCAAAGTAATTGTTCCTACTTTTAGAATGTGCGCTCCTTTTGCACTGAATTAATTTATTGCAACTTCTATTATTCCCTCTTTTGTAATCGCATAAACTTTGTCTTTTTCTGTTGGAATTAGGTATGAGTTTCCTGTAAATTCTCCAAAAGCCGGAAAAATCAACTGATTTGGTTTGTGAAAAAAGCAAGATAAACTTAAAAATTGGCGTCCCAATCCTCGTAATTGTATTCCGGGATGAATGTGTCCGCAAAAATTAAAGAAGTTTTCTTTTTCTGTGGGATGATGGGTTAATAGAAAATTGCCTATTTCTAATTCATTAAAAATTTCAATATTTAGATCTGAATAGTTTTGTTTAGAAATAATATCGTGATTTCCTTCCACCAAAATTATTTTCTGCGAATGTTCTTTAGTCCATTGCACAAAAAGATCCCATTCATTATTGATTTTACTATGAAACAAATCGCCCAAGAAAACGATTGTTTTTGGATTAAATAATTCTAAAACCGTTTTTAATCGGGTAAAATTTTCAAAAATGGCATTGTTTGGAATTCCGATTCCGTGTTTTCTAAAATGCGCCACTTTTCCTAAATGCACATCTGAGATTAAAAGTATTTTTTCTTTTTCCCAAAAAACAGCACCAGATTGATGCAGAATGAAATCCTGATTGTTTATTATTATGTTCATGTACGTTGTCGCAATTATTTTTAGCCTATAGAAACAAAGCTTTTGGAATGTTCAAAAAAGACGTTTCACTTTTCATATAAACGCATAGCTATGTGAAAAACGAGTTTTCTTAAATAATATTTCTTAGTTAAATAGAATCTATGTTTCTGTGTTAAATTAGATTTTTAGAATCAGCCCAAAAAGTGTGATTCAAGAGGTTTTATCCAAAAATCAGTCCAAAATTATTTCATGTAACTGGCTGTCATTTTTTTAATTCTTTCTGCCAATGTTTCACTTGATAATTTTTCCCGAAGTCGATCTGTAATAATTGGAAAACTAAAAGGTGTTGGCTTTTTACATTGCTTCCAGACAATCGTTTGCCTGTTTATTCGTTCTAAAGCCTGAATCAAACGTCCTTCTTCCAATTGATGTTCGAATGTTTCAATATACGCTTGCTGAAGCAATAAATTGTCGGGTTCATAATCTCGGAAAACTTCAAAAAGCAATTGCGAACCGCTTTGTAAATGTTTGGTTTTAACTGGTTTTCCAGGCATTCCGGTAAATACCAAACCGGCAATTACAGAAATATCCCTAAATTTTCGTCGCGCCATTTCAGTCGAATTCAAACTTTTTTGCAAATCGTGATGTACGTATTCTGTTGAAAATAAATTATTATCAAAAACACTTTCCATATCAATTTCCTGATCAGAAAGTAATTCAAATCCATAATCATTATAAGCTAACGAAAAAGTAATTGGAGAGAGTAGACTAATTCGATACGAAATAATACTGGCCAAGGCTTCGTGTACAAATCGGCCTTCAAAAGGATAAAAAACAGCATGAAATCCTTCACGGGTTTTAAACGTTTCTATTAAAAATTGATTGGTATTAGGAACGATGCTTTCTTTTCTTTGTCTTGCAAAGAGAGGCTGCAATGCAATTAATTCAGGCGTTAACTTATCAGTATTTGCGGCATATAATTCTTCCCGCAATAATTCACTCATTTGTACCGATAAAGCCATACGGCCACCCATCCAGCTTACTACTCTTGAAGCTTTTTTAGGATCTGCTTTTCGCACTAAAACCTGCATATTTTTTACCCGAAATAATTCAAGTCTTTTACCCGCAAACGTAAAGACATCTCCAGGCTGTAGTTTTGAGGCAAACCATTCCTCAATAGAACCTATATAGCCTCCGCTTAAAAACTTAACATTTAACGACGCATCGCCTACAATAGTTCCAATCTGCATTCTGTGATGCATAGCAATCATTCGGCTGTGGATTTTAAAGCGTCCGTCTTCTTCGATTTCAACTTTTTTGAATTCGTCATACGCTTGTAAACTCTGACTTCCGTTGGTAATAAAATTCAGAATCCAGTTCCAGTTTTCTTTTGTCATGTTTTGATAACAAAAGGTGTTTTTGACTTCTTCAAAAATTTCATCGGGATAAAATCCATCCGAAACTGCTAATGTATTAAGGTATTGCACCAAAACATCCCAGCTGTTCAAGTACGGAATTCGGTCTTCGACAATTGTTCTCGCAGCTGCTTTTTTTAATGCCGATGCTTCAATTAATTCTATAGCGTGCGTGGCAAGAAAATAAATCACACTTTCTTTTCCGGGCTGATGTCCACTTCGTCCGGCTCGCTGCAGAAAACGCGCGACTCCTTTTGGCCCGCCAACCTGAATAATGGTTTCAACAGGCGCAAAATCTACTCCTAAATCTAAACTTGAAGTACAAACAACTACTTTTAAGTCTTCATTTCGAATCGCATTTTCAACCCACAATCTTGTTTCTCTACTTATGCTTCCGTGGTGCATTGCCATATCTCCGGCAAATTCAGGATATTTTTCTAATATCGCCTGAAACCACATTTCACATGCAGAACGTACATTGGTAAAAATTAAGGTCGTTTTACTTCTTCTGATGATTTTCGCCACCTCATCAATTAAGTGCAAACCCATATGACCGCGCCACGGGTAACTGTCCATTTTTTCAGGCAGAATCGAAAGTACTTTTATTTTTTTGTTGATATTAGCCTTTATCAAAACTGAATTTTGATAGGCTTCAGAATTTAAACCTAATAAAACCTGTTGTGCCAATTCAAGATTTCCTATTGTAGCTGAAATTCCCCAAATACGCATTTTGGGTGCCACTATTTTTAATCTGGATAAAGCCAATTCCATTTGAACACCGCGTTTCGTGCCTAATAATTCATGCCATTCGTCAACCACAATGGCTGAGCAATTGGCAAAAATTTTCGCAAATTCTTTTGATGCAAGAAGCAATTGTAAACTTTCAGGCGTTGTTATCAGCAAATCCGGCATTTTCTTGCTTTGCTTCGCTCTTTCGCTTTGAGAAGTATCTCCAGAGCGGATTCCGACTGTTAATGGCAACTCTAAATCTTCAACAATTCGTTCTGCCGCTTGTTTTATTTCAACAGAAAGTGCTCGCAAAGGCGTAATCCAAATGGCTTTTAATCCGGGTTTGTGTTTAGTTTTATAATCCGGGTTTTTCTTCATGTAATCGAGAACTATCGGAAACCATAAAGCATAGGTTTTTCCGCTTCCGGTTGGTGCGTTCAGCAAACCGTTTTTTCCCTGCAAAAATGCGGTCCAGGTTTGGGTTTGAAACGGAAATGATTTCCAACCCTGATTCTGAAACCAATTTTCTGCAATAGCATATAATTCTTCTCTATTCATTTTTTTTATAAAGGTTCAAAGTTGCAAAGGCTCAGAGGGACAGAGTTTCCCTTTGAATCTTTTACGAAATCATACTTTTTAGATCTTCAATCGAATTTGCTTCGTCAATTTTTTTATCGTGTCGCCATCTCAAAATTCGTGGGAAACGTGTTGCAACACCGCTTTTATGTCTTTTTGAAAGTGCAATTCCTTCAAAACCAATTTCAAAAACCAATTGTGGCGTAACGCTTCGAACCGGACCAAAACGTTCTAAGGTATTTTTCTTTATAAAATCATCTACTCTTCTAAATTCAGCATCGGTTAAACCGGAATAGGCTTTTGCAAATGTTACCAGTTCTTTTTCGCCTTTATCATTGGTTTGCCAGAGCGCAAAAGTATAATCTGTAAAAAGATTCGAACGTCGCCCGTGACCTCGCATTGCGTACGTTAAAACAGCATCGATTACCAAAGGCTCAATTTTCCATTTCCACCAATCGCCTTTTTTCTTCCAACCTGATAAGTTGAATCGTTGCGTTTTATCATCAAACCTTCACTTTTCATTTCGCGGGCACGCATTCTTTCGGCCGTTACATCATCCCAGGAATGGAGCAAAACTCTTTCTGATAATTGAAAAGAAGCGGTTTTATCTTTAATTGAATTATATAATTGTTCTAATAATAATCTGCGTTCTGCATAAGGCAAATGGCGAATATCCTTACCTTCCCATTCTAAAATATCATAGGCTTTCAAAATTACGGGAACTTTTTCGAGTAAACTTGCTGATATGGCTTTACGCCCAATTCTGGTTTGCAAATCATTAAAAGTTCCAATTTCGCGTTCTGGAAAAGCTAAAATTTCGGCATCAATTACGGTTCCGTTCGGGATTATTTCAACGAAATTTTTGAATTCCGGATATTTATCCGTTACCAGCTCCTCGCCTCTTGACCAAACATAAATTTCGCCTTCGCGGATGATGGTTTGAGACCTGATTCCGTCCCATTTATGTTCTATCGACCAATCTTCGGGATTTCCTAAATTTTCCACTTCGCCTTCAATTGGATATGCAAGATAAAACGGATAGGGTTTTGACAAATAATCGCTGTTTTGTTCATCCAAAATCAATTCCTGAAAAGTAATTGTATTCGGATCCCAGTTTCCCATTAATTTATACGCCAAAGCATCTTCATCAACATCTTCTGCTTTAGAAAGTGCCCTTGTCATCAATTTTTGGCTTACGCCGATTCTAAAACTTCCGGTAATTAATTTGGTAAAAACAAACCGTTCGTAATAATTTAGCGCAAGCCAGTTTTGCTGTAAATATTCTTTTTTCTTCGGATCTGTTTTCTTTTTTAAAGCGATGATTTCCTGAAGATATTCAGTTAAACTTTTATCAGAATGTTCTTTTGTAGTGGGAATAATCAAAGCAATCGTTTCGGCCAAATCTCCCACAATATGGTAACTTTCTTCAAAAAGCCATAACGGGATATTGGCCAGTTCATTTGCCCAATTTCGCAATAAAGTGGTATTGACAGGTCTCGGCGGACGACGGTGTGAAAGAATCGCAATCGTCCACACTTTATCTTCCGGCGATGCATTTTTAAAATACATGGTCAGCGCATCAACTTTTACATTCGTTTTGTTCGAACTGTCAAGGACTTTTATGAGTTGGGCGAAATTTTTCATTCCTGGATTTCTTTCAGAGTTTCAACTTCCTTTTCCATTTCTGCCGTTTCACCTTCGTATTGGGTTTTCTCGGTTCTGGCGTCGTATCCTATTTCTCTTAAGTATTTAGAAAAAATATCGGTATAACCGTGCGTACAGATTACTTTTTCTGCGCCTGTTGCTTTTATGCTATCCAAAAGAGAATACCAATCGCAGTGATCACTAAGAACAAAACCTTTATCAATCGCGCGTCGACGTCTGGCTCCGCGAAAAGCCATCCAGCCACTTGCAGAACCTGTAACGAATGGCGTCATTTTCCTGATCCACGTACTTCCATGCGCACTTGGCGGTGCAAGGACAATG
Source organism: Flavobacterium sp. AC274 (assembly GCF_979258275.1). NCBI lineage: Bacteria > Pseudomonadati > Bacteroidota > Flavobacteriia > Flavobacteriales > Flavobacteriaceae > Flavobacterium > Flavobacterium sp. AC274. The sequence continues at coordinate 5,330,435 of NZ_OZ409852.1, forward strand.
TTTCCTAATAAATCTTCTTTCTTAGTTTCATAAGTCACCAGTTTTGTTGGTGGAAGATCAATTAAAGGGCGTACCACATTGGTCATATTTTCAATGGCGCCGTGCGTATATATTGTTCCGAGATCTGTATCTAAGTATTTTAAAAGTCGTTGTGCTTTTCCTAAAGAATATCCGAACAAAATCGAAGTTTTTCCTTCTGCTTTATTTTCTGCCCACCAATTATTGATTTCTGTAATCACTTCGGCTTGCGGTGTCCAGTTAAAAGCGGGTAATCCAAAAGTGCATTCGGTGATAAAAGTATGGCATTTAACCACTTCATACGGAACAGAGATTCCGTCATCTTCCGTTTTATAATCTCCGGTAAAAACCCAGACTTCGCCTTTATGTTCTACACGAATTTGAGCGCTTCCAATAATATGTCCGGCGGGATGAAAAGAAAATTTTACATTATTGATTACAAAGGTTTCGTTCCAGTCTTTTCCTGTAACATTTATTTCGCCCAAGCGATGGCGAATTATAGGAATATTAGTGTGATGTGTAATATAATTTTCATGCCCCCAGCGCGCATGATCAGAATGTCCGTGTGTAATAATGGCGTTTTTCACCGGTCGCCATGGGTCGAGATAAACATCGGCCTGCTGGCAATAAATTCCATTATCATTAAAAGCTAAAAGGGGAATTTTCATTTCGTTACTATTTTAAATATTTGAAAAAATATTTTGCGTATTTGTATCAAATTTAATTATTAAACAGCTGATGCTCTTTACAATTTAGCCCGATTTGTTTATTTAATTACAACTTTTAATATTGTGTTATGATATAATCAAAATATCCTTTGTACTTTTGTGAAAATTTAAATAATTCGTAATTTTAAATACTTACAACCCATGTTAAAAGGATTCTTTCATGTACCAAAAGCGGTAAACGAACCAGTAAAAGGTTACGCACCGAACTCACCAGAAAAAGCAGCTGTTCAGGCAGCATACACTTCAATGTGGAACTCTAAAATCGATGTTCCATTATACATTGGTAGTGAAGAAATCAAAACCGGAAATACAAAAACCATTTCAGCGCCTCACGATCACAAACATATCGTAGGAACCTATCATTTAGCTGAAAAACAACATATCGAAAAAGCAATTGCAAATGCGCTTGAATCAAGAAAAGCATGGGCAAATATGGCATGGGAACAACGTGCTGCTATTTTCTTAAAAGCTGCGGAACTTATTGCAGGTCCATACAGAGCTCGTATTAATGCTGCTACTATGATTGGACAATCTAAAAATATTCACCAGGCAGAAATTGATGCTTCTTGCGAATTGATCGACTTTTTACGTTACAACGTAGAATTCATGACGCAGATTTACAACGATCAGCCAAAATCTGATTCTACAGTTTGGAACCGTTTAGAATACAGACCTCTTGAAGGTTTTGTTTACGCAATTACTCCTTTTAACTTTACTGCTATTGCTGCAAATCTTCCTGCAAGTGCTGCTATGATGGGTAACGTTGTAATCTGGAAACCAAGTGACAGCCAGGTATTTTCGGCAAAAGTTATTATTGATGTTTTCAAAGAAGCTGGTGTTCCTGATGGCGTTATCAACGTTGTTTTTGGAGATGCTTTAATGATTACCGATACTGTTTTGGCAAGCCGTGATTTCGCCGGAGTTCACTTTACAGGATCTACTCATGTATTTAAAGATATCTGGGCAAAAATTGGTGCAAATATTAACAACTATAAAACTTACCCAAGAATCGTTGGTGAAACTGGTGGGAAGGATTTTATCATTGCGCACCCAAGTGCTAACGTAAAACAAGTTGCAACTGGAATTACTCGTGGAGCATTTGAATTTCAGGGTCAAAAATGTTCTGCAGCTTCAAGAGCTTATATTCCGCAAAGTTTATGGCCAGCTGTAAAGGAACAATTAATTGCTGATGCAAAATCTATGAAAATGGGTTCTCCGGAAGATTTTGGAAACTTTATTACAGCAGTTATTCACGAAGGTTCTTTTGATAAATTAGCTAGTTACATCGATCAGGCTAAAAAAGATGCTGACGCTGAAATCATCATCGGTGGAAACTACGATAAATCTGTAGGATACTTTATTGAGCCAACCGTTATTGTAACTACAAATCCAAAATATACTACAATGGAAACCGAATTATTCGGACCAGTTATTACTATATATGTTTACGAAGATGCAAAATGGGAAGAAACTCTGGAATTAGTTGATACTACTTCTGAATATGCTTTAACAGGAGCTGTATTTAGCCAGGATCGTTATGCTATTGAAGTAGCAACTACGAAATTGCAAAATGCTGCAGGTAACTTCTACATTAATGATAAGCCAACCGGAGCAGTTGTAGGAATGCAGCCTTTTGGTGGAGCAAGAGCTTCCGGAACTAACGATAAAGCTGGTTCTGCATTGAACTTATTACGTTGGGCTTCTCCTAGAACTATTAAAGAAACTTTTGTAACTCCTGAAGATTACAGATACCCATTTTTAGGATAATACATTAGATCATCTAATTTATATAACCCACAGTTGTCTTTTGATAATTGTGGGTTTCTTTTTTAAACAACTCATTTTTAAATAATTGTAAAATTTGTAGTACTTTTCTTATGTTGTTAGAAATCAGTCACTTACCTTCTAAAAAATCCTAATTTATCATTCAAAAAACTTATAGTATCAGGTTAAAAATAAGCTAACATATAATTTTGTCAAAGTTTTAAATCACAAAGAAACAAATAGAAGAAACAGTTTTACTGATATAAAACATGACACTAATTCTAAATTAAAAAGCTTATGAAAAATTTAAAAAATGTTCCTGAAATCATTGTAAAATCAAAATGTATTGGTCACCCAATTAATTTTAAATGGACAAAAAAGAAAATAGATGCGATTTTAGATCCTTTGGAAGGAAATGAAGAACTAGAAATTGCATTAACCCAAATTAACCATAAAGCTGCTATAGGTTTAACAGCAGCTCTTTTAGAATGGGTAAATTGGCGCTTTACAGGATATACAAAAGCAGCAAATGATATCGACAGACGTATCGAAGCACTTTGGGCTTCAATTGCTAATCCTGAATATTCAAGTCCTCTTGATTTTGATACAGATTTAAACATTCCTGCAACAAATTCTGTGAACGGACCAATTTGGGTTGCTCTTATGAATGTGAAAATGGTAGATGTAAGATATAGAAAAGGATCATACTATCTTCAAAACGAACTTGTTGGTTTAGTTTTACTTGCACGTCATATTTCTCCAAAAAAGAAAGTATTTGATAAATGGTTTAGTAGTAGAATAATAGAATTAGCCCGTTTGTTTCCTTGCCAATATAGTGATGAGAATCTTGACGAAACAGACGAAGCAATTTATGATTCATCAAATGAACCTGTAATTTGCAGAGAGTTTTTCTTCGATCCTAAATTCAAATATTCTCCTGAAGCAGCAACACAATCTCTTAATGAGTTTATAGATCATTTAGATCAAAAAAGAAATTCATTTTTACAAATACAAGAAATGGCTTATTAGTTTAAATAATTTCAAATAAAAAAACCGAATCTAAAATTTAGATTCGGTTTTTTTATTATTTGAAGGTTTTCAAACTTGAAACCTGAAACTTTTGAAACAAATTTTTAAGGTTGAAACTTCAATGGTAAATGCACGACTTTTTTAGTCTCAAAAAACTCATCTTCAAAAATATCTGCCAAATCATATAATGTTGCTTTTGGAAAATCTTTTAATTCTTCTGCCAAATCTCCACCTTTAAGATATAAAATTCCATTTTTCAATGTATGCTTGTGTTGCTTTTTGATTTTATCCTTAATCCACGAAACAAAATCCGGCATATTGGTAACGGCACGACTTACAATAAAATCAAAATCTCCTTTTACCAATTCGGCACGCTTTTGTTCCGCTTTTACATTTTTCAATTCTAAAGCATCAACAACGCCCTGAACGACTTTTATTTTCTTGGCTATAACATCGATTAAATAAAAACGGGTTTCAGGAAAAAGAATCGCTAACGGAATCCCGGGAAATCCTCCTCCGGTTCCAACATCAAGAACAGTTGCTCCAGGTTCAAACTTCATTATTTTTGCAATTCCAAGAGAGTGCAAAATGTGTTTTGTATATAAGGCATCAATGTCTTTTCGCGAAATAACATTGATTTTTTCATTCCAATCGTGGTATAAAAAGTCTAATTTTTGAAATTGTTCGATTTGAATGTCGGTCAAATCAGGAAAATATTTCAATATCTCATCCATTGCTCTAATTTTTTAACAAAAGTACTACTTTACGATTGAAATATTTAACTCAATTTTGCAAATTGAAAATTTATAATAATTACCTTTGAAAACTATTTAAATTAATTATGAATAACACTGCGCCTACATTTGCTAAGCAAGACAATCTGAAGTTCTTCAGAACACTTAACTCACGAGTAAACAATTACTTCAAAGAGAACAACATTCAGAAAACCGGAAACTGGAAGCTGCACTTAAAAGCCATTATTCTGTTTGCCGTTTTTTTAACGCCATACTTTTTGATATTAACTCTTGACATGCCTTTTTGGGCACAATTGTTATTAAACATTCTTATGGGAGTTGGAATGGCTGGAATAGGTATGAACGTAATGCACGATGGAAACCATGGGTCTTACTCTTCTAAATCCTGGATCAATAAAATTATGGGCGGAAGCATTTATGTTTTGGCCGGAAATGTACACAACTGGCAAGTACAACACAATGTACTTCATCATACGTATACTAATATTCACGGTCATGATGAAGATCTTGATGCCGGAAGAATTATTCGTTTTACAAAAAATGCTGAATGGCACAAATTTCATAAATTTCAACATTATTATTCTTTTTTCTTATACGGACTTTTGACTTTTAATTGGGCTTTAACGACTGATTTTAAACAAATGAAAAACTATCTGAAGAGAAAATTATCATACGGAACACCACAAAGTCCGGCTAAATTATGGACCGTTTTAGTGATCACTAAAATAATTTATGTTTTAATCTGGATGGTTTTACCAATGGTTTTAGGTGTAACATGGTGGAAAGTTGTTATTGGCTTTTTCGTAATGCATTATGTTGCGGGATTAATTTTAAGTGTCGTTTTTCAATTAGCACACGTAATTGAGGAAACTTCAAATCCGGTTCCAAATGAAAACGGCGAAATGGAAAATACATGGGCCATTCACCAATTATATACAACGGCTAATTTTGCTCCAAAAAACAAAATAATCAACTGGTTTACCGGTGGTTTAAATCATCAGATAGAGCATCATATTTTTCCAAATATTAGTCACATTCACTACGGAAAAATTGCTGAAATTGTAAAACAAACTGCAAAAGAATGCAACTTGCCTTATCATGAATTCAGAACTATGAGAGGAGCTGTTATAGCACATTACAAGCACTTAAAAGATCTTGGAATGAAACCGGAACTAGCATAAAAATCAAAAATCTATTAATAATTAACCTTCCTTAATTAAGTTGAAATTAAGGACATTCAAAATTTTTATAATGAATCATATTCTTTCAGACAGAATTAACAACTTAGCGACATCACAAACCTTAGCAATGGCTGCTTTAGCACGTGAATTAAAATCGCAGGGAAAAGACATTATCAGTTTAAGTTTAGGTGAGCCAGACTTTAATACACCAGATTTTATTAAAGAAGCTGTTAAAAAAGCAGTTGACGAAAATTACAGCACCTATTCTCCGGTAGAAGGTTATTTAGAATTGAGAGAAGCTATTTGCAGAAAATTCAAAAGAGACAATAATTTAGATTATAAACCAACTCAAATTGTAGTTTCGACAGGAGCAAAACAATCTTTATATAATATTGCACAAGTAATGTTAAATGATGGTGACGAGGTTATTTTACCAGCACCTTACTGGGTTTCTTATTTCGAAATTGTAAAATTGTCTGGCGGAGTTCCTGTTGAGGTTCCAACGTCTGTAGATACTGATTTTAAAATTACACCAGCACAATTAGAAGCTGCCATTACACCAAAAACAAAAATGATGTGGTTCAGTTCTCCTTGTAACCCATCTGGATCTGTGTACAGCAGAGAAGAGTTAACAGCTCTTGCAAAAGTTTTAGAAAAACACCCAAATATATATGTGGTTGCCGATGAAATTTATGAGCACATTAATTTCTCAGGAACTTTCTGCAGTATCGGTTCAATTCCAGGAATGTTTGAAAGAACAATTACTGTAAACGGAGTGGCAAAAGCATTTGCTATGACAGGATACAGAATTGGTTACATCGGTGCGCCGGAATTCATTGCAAAAGCGTGTACAAAAATTCAGGGACAAGTAACTTCAGGAGCAAACTCTGTGGCGCAACGTGCTACAATTACTGCTGTTGATGCAGATCCTAGTGTATTAAACCACATGGTTAAGGCTTTTCACGAACGCAGAGATTTGGTTGTTGGTTTATTAAAAGAAATTCCGGGAATAAAAATCAACGTTCCTGAAGGAGCATTTTATGTTTTCCCAGACGTTTCTTCTTTCTTCGGAAAAACATTAAAAGGAACAGAAATTAAAGATGCAAACGATTTATCAATGTATCTTTTAGGCGAAGCAAACGTAGCAACCGTAACTGGAGACGCTTTTGGAAATCCAAATTGTATCCGTTTCTCTTACGCAACAAGCAACGATATATTAAAAGAAGCATTACGCAGAATAAAAGAAGCTTTGGCTGTGTAATCTTATATTAATTATACAAAAAGGGTGCTTCACAGCACCCTTTTTTATTACCGTTATTGCAATACTAAAGCAGCAATATCTCTCGTAAGCGCAGTTGGCGAATTACAATCGCAATTGCTCAATCCTATTACATAAACCTGTTCACTAGGTTCATAAACTCCCATTGATTTAAAACCGAAAATACTGCCTCCGTGCTCACGCACCAATTTCCCGTTTAAATCTTTTATATGCCAGCCATATCCATAATCAATTTTACTTCCATCCTTTAAAGTATAATTCGTAAACGCTTTGTCGGCAATTTTTGAGCTAATTAATTTATTAGAATCAATTGCATTTTGCCACTTTAGCATATCATCTACAGTAGACATAATTGAACCAGAAGCATATGGTATTGAAAAACTAATATAATTTGCATTCACAAGTCCGTCCCTGTTACGATAACCAGAAACCCTGTTTTTTATTATTTTATCATGACTTGCATAGTAACTGTTGTTCATTCCGATTTTTTCGAAAATATGATTCCGTATAAAATCTTCATAAGTTTGACCAGACACAATTTCAAGAATATATCCTAAAACAACATATCCTGAATTACAATACTTAAACTGTTCTCCGGGTTTAAAATCAATGGGGTCATTTTTAAAAAAATCAACCAATTCTTTTGGAGACAAATCCTCTCTGGCAATATCTTTTATAGCTTTCATACTCGTAAAATCTTTAATTCCAGAAGTGTGTGTCAATAAATGATGTATCGTAATAACATTTCCGTTTGTTGGATAATCAGGAATAAATTTCGTGATATCATCATCTAGCTTAATCTTGCCTTGTTCTACCAGCATTAGGATTGAAACAGCCGTGAATTGTTTGGTCATAGATCCAATTTCAAAAACAAACTCAGACTGCATTTTAATATTCATTTCCAAATTCGCCATTCCAAATGCTTTCCTATAAATTACTTTTCCTTTCTTAGCAACTAAAAAAACTGCTCCCGGGCCATCAGGTTTAAATTTTTCATTTATCAGCTTATCTATTTTAGATTCTAAATTTTGACTAAAAGCAGCCGAATAGAATATTAGAAAAAACACCATGTACACTTTAAAAATTGATTTCATATTTACTATTAATTAATGATTGATCTACTTTTGACGACATCATGATCAGCTTGGTTACAAAAACAAATAGCACTTAAATATTTTGGGCGTGTTTCGCCGCGGCGAATCGGGCTATTCGCTACAAGTCCTCGCACTTCCTTCGTCAGGCTGTGGGCTTTCCGCTGCTATCCCTCACGCAAACAGTAACAACCAATTTTTTGTTTTAAAAAATCAAATTAAATCTGTCTAATCTGCTAAATCTGCGTGAGAAATAAATTTTCCTTTCAAAATCCCCATTCCACAATCTTATAAACACACATTGTAATTCTATAAGAATTAAGGCATTATAAAATCCCAACTTTGTATTATACATTAATTTAAAAATTAAAGTCATGACACATACAGATGAAACAACGACAGAAGCAGTAAGTACATTAAACGGATTAATTTCTATTTTGGAAGATGGAAAACTGGGTTATACAAACGCTGCAGAACATGTAGAAAATCACGCAATCAAAGCCGAATTTTTGGATTATGCCCGTGAAAGAGCCTTATTTATTGTTGAATTACAAGACGAAATCAACAAACTAGGAAAATCAACAGATACTTCCGGAGGTGGACCATTAGGAGCTTTACACCGCGCCTGGATCGACATTAAATCATCCTTTACAAGCGGAGATACAGAAGCGATTGTAAATGCCTGCGTAACAGGAGAAGAAGCTGCTGTTGAAAAATACAAAATGGCTTTAGAAAAAAATGAACTTGACGGAAGCCAAATTGCAATCATTTCGAAACAATTAAACAGTATTCAATCTACATTGGATAGAATTAAAATGAAATCGAATTAATATTTAAACATATTTGTTCGAAAAGAAAACCTTCTCAGTTTTGTAAAATTGAGAAGGTTTTTTGTTTTATAAAAAACAGAAATAGCATATTTTTATATCAAAAAAATACTCAAATGAAAAAAGTAATTCTAGATTTAGCAGTAACATTAGACGGTTTTATTGAAGGACCAAACGGAGAAATTGATTGGTGCATCATGGATGACGATATGGATTTTGATGGTTTCTTATCTGGCATAGACACTATTTTTTACGGTCGTGTGAGTTATGAAGCCTGGGGCAATTTTCAACCTGATGAAAATGCAAGCCCAGCCGAAAAAGCACTTTGGAATGGAGTACATTCAAAAAAGAAATATGTTTTTTCCAGTCAAAATAAAAAAGATGATAATGCTATTTTCATAAATTCTGATATTTCACAAAAGGTAAATGAAATTAAAAAACAGTCCGGAAAAGATATTTGGTTATACGGCGGAGCAAGTCTTATTAAAACATTTATTCAACAAAATCTTATTGACATTTACAGAATATCAGTTCATCCAACAGTTTTAGGAAATGGCAAACCATTGTTTGAAGACTTAAAAGAACGAATAGAACTAAAGCTGCTTGAAACAAATATTTTCAAGTCTGGAGTTGTACAGCTTATCTATGAGCCAATCAAATAAACAAAAACCATAACCATCATCATTCTATATTAGTTAACTATTTCAAAAAAGTCACTTCAGTATTAGTAAACTCGAAATATTTATAAGAACTTTGCAAACTTTTTTGCGTGAATACCACAAAAGCCTAAAGTTCTAAAAATGAAGAAGAAAATTGAAATATTAGCTCCTGCTAAAGATTTAATTGGTGGAATGGCCGCCATCAATAGTGGCGCAGATGCAGTCTATATTGGAGCCCCACAATTTGGCGCCCGATCAAATGCCAACAATTCTATCGAAGATGTTGCAGCTTTAGTACAATATGCACATTTATTTAATGCACAGGTTTTTGTCGTTATGAACACCATTTTGTACGACAACGAACTAGAAACGTGTCGCCAAATGATTTGGGAATTATACGAAATTGGTGTTGATGCACTGATTATTCAGGATATGGCGATTATGGAAATGGAGCTCCCTCCTATCGTACTTCACGCCAGTACACAAGCCAACAATCGTGACGCTGATAAGATTAAATTCCTTAAAGATGCGGGAATCAAACGTGTGGTTTTGGCCCGCGAATTAAATCTGCATCAAATTAAAACAATATACGACGAGGCAGATGTTGAACTAGAGTTTTTCGTAACCGGAGCATTATGTGTTTCCTTCAGTGGAAACTGTTATATGAGTGTGGCCAACGGAGAACGCAGCGCCAATCGTGGTTCTTGCGCTCAAAACTGCCGTTTGCCTTATAACTTAATCGACGGAAACGGAGAAACCTTAATCAAAAACAGTCACTTACTTTCTATTAAAGATTTAGATATTTCAGATCAGATTCCAAATTTAATTGAAGCCGGAATTGTTTCTTTTAAAATTGAAGGAAGATTAAAAGATGTTGTTTATGTAAAAAACAACGTGTCGTTTTTACGTCAAAAATTAGACAGTTTCTTAGAAGGCGAAGGAAGCGATAAATACATGAAAGCTTCATCTGGAACTTGTACCTATACTTTCGATTCTTCTCTAAGCAGAACTTTCAACCGCGGTTATACTGACTATTTTGTAAACGATAGAAATCATAGTATCGGATCTTGGGAAAGCCCAAAATCAAAAGGACAATATATTGGTAAATTAATCCGAACCGTTGGTAACGCCTACGAAATCGAAAATGGTGAATTTTTAAACAACGGTGATGGACTTTGTTTCATCAATGAAAATAATGAAGCTGACGGAATTTATGTAAACAAAGCCGAAAACGGGAAAATATATCCAAACGTTTTAAAAGAAATTAAAGACGGAACTTTTATTTACCGAAATAACGACGCTGCTTTCATCAAAATTGTAGAAAGAGAAGACAGTGCGGTTCGAAAAATCAGCACGACTTTATTGCTTACAGAAAATGAAACCGGTTTTGAATTAATCGCAACCGATGAAGATGGAAACGTAAGCACCGTAAATTTAGATCATTCAAAAGAGCAGACTAAAACGGGCGAATCAATAGAAGAAAACATCAAAACACAATTGGCAAAAACAGGTTTTACACCTTATACAGCTAATGAAATTAATGTAATGTTTTCTCAAAACTGGTTCCTTCCTATTTCTAAAATCAACGAAATGAGAAGAACCGTTTACGATCAGTTAACCGAAATTCGTTTGAAAAATTACAAACGCGAAGAACACCAATTGGTAAAAACGTCACATCCATATCCTGAAACCAAACTAGATTTCATGTACAACGTTTCAAACAAAACGGCTCGTAAATTCTACGAACGTCACGGCGTAACCGAAATCGAAAAAGCATTCGAATTACAATGGGATCCGGGAAAATCTCGTGTTATGACAACTAAATATTGCATTAAATACGAATTAAAAAAATGCCCAATACACCAAAAAGACATCATGGGTGTTAAAGTAAAAGAACCATTAGTTTTAAAACAAGGCGAGCTTGAATACAAACTAAAATTCAACTGCAAACCTTGTGAAATGGAAATCTGGGAAAAAGACGCCGAATTTGAAATCGAAGAAGATCATTTTCATTAAAATACAAACCGATACTTAATTAAGTATCGGTTTTTTATTTTGGGCGTGTCCCTCCGGGTCGGGCTATCCGCTGCAAGTCCTCGCACTTCCTTCGTCAGGCTGTGGGCTTTCCACTTCTATCCCTCACGCAAATCGTAAAAAAAGAAAATTCATTTCAAAAAAAATGAAGCTCCAGGTTGGCTTTAACCAAAACCGAGTATTTGGCTAAAGCCCTGACTATTCAACATTATTCCTCCAGCTAAAGCTGGAGGCAATTCAAACTACTTATTTTCAAAAAACTAAATCCGCCAGATCTGCAAAATGTGCGTGAGAAATCCTTTGCGAACTTTTTTATCTTAAAAACAAAAACTTCGCGTTCTCTGCGTAATCCTTTGCGAACTTTGCGGTTAAAAACATTTTTCCCTACTTTTACTATTCCAAAATACAAACTTTCCCCCTATGAAAATACTACTCCTCGGTTCAGGTGAGTTAGGCAAAGAATTTGTCATTGCCGCACAACGAATCGGTCAAACCATAATTGCAGTTGATAGTTACGAAAATGCTCCTGCAATGCAGGTTGCACACGGTTTCGAAGTCATCAACATGCTAGACGGCGAAGCTCTTGACCGAATTGTAGCCAAACACAAACCAGATTTTATAGTTCCAGAGATAGAAGCCATTCGCACAGAACGTTTTTACGATTACGAAAAACAAGGTATTACTGTTGTTCCTTCAGCGAAAGCGGCCAACTTTACCATGAATCGTAAAGCCATTCGTGATTTGGCAGCAAAAGAATTAGGCCTAAAAACAGCCAAATATCAATACGCAACTTCGGCAGAAGAATTGCAAAAAGCCGTTCAGGAAGTTGGAATCCCGTGTGTGGTAAAACCCCTAATGTCCTCTTCAGGAAAAGGGCAATCGACTATAAAAACCGAAAGTGATATCAAAAAAGCATGGCAATATGCCGTTGCAGGTTCACGTGGAGATGTTATTGAAGTTATTGTAGAAGCTTTTGTTGATTTTCATTCGGAAATTACCCTTTTAACTATTACTCAAAATAATAACCCAACCTTATTTTGCGCTCCAATTGGTCACAGACAAGAACGCGGCGATTATCAGGAAAGCTGGCAGCCTGCTTTAGTTTCAGAAAAAGACTTGTACGAAGCGCAGGATATGGCTGAAAAAATTACCGAAGCACTTGGTGGAGCAGGGCTTTTTGGCGTTGAATTTTTCCTGACCAATGAAGGCGTTTATTTCTCAGAACTTTCCCCTCGCCCACACGATACGGGAATGGTAACTTTGGCGGGAACTCAAAACTTCAACGAATTTGAATTGCATTTACGTGCGATTTTAAGTTTGCCTATTTTCGAGATTACATTAGAAAAAGCCGGAGCAAGCGCTGTAATTTTGGCTTCAGAAGATTCTGCAAATCCAACGTTTACCGGAATTGAGAAAGTAGCGGCATTGCCAAAAACTGATTTCAGGATTTTTGGTAAACCAACTTCAAGACCATACCGAAGAATGGGAGTTGTTTTAAGCAACGATTCATTAGCAACCCCAATCGAAGAAATCATAGAAAGAGCCAAAAAAACAGCAACATTAATCACTGTAAATTCTTAAAAAATGAAAAAAATACTATTTATGATTTTCCTGTTTATCGGAATTTCAATTCAGGCACAGACTAAAAAAGTAATTGATAAACCTCAAATTGTTGAAGCCTCTTGTGGTGAATGCCAATTTGGAATGAAAGGCAAAAGCTGTGATTTAGCTGTTCGAATTGACGGAAAAACATATTTCGTTGACGGAACAACAATTCACGATCACGGCGACGCACATGCTGAAGACGGATTTTGTAATGCTATTAGAAAAGCTTCTGTAACGGGAACAATCGAAAAAAACCGTTTTAAAGCAACTTCATTCACTTTGATAAAAGAAAAATAATGGAGTTAATTCTTGAAAACATTGCCAAGCATGTTTTGCTAACAGCAGAGGAACAAGCGCTTTTTTTATCCAAATTAGAAACAAACACTTACAAACCCAAAACTATCTTATTGAATGCCGGTGAAATCTGCAAACATTCGTATTTTGTAAATTCCGGGATTTTAAGAAGTTTCAATATTAATGACAATATTGTTGAACATGTTTTATCATTTGCCTGCGAAGGCTGGTGGATGAGCGATATGTACAGCTTTTTTTCGCAAAAACCGGGACAGCTTTTTATTGAAGTTTTAGAAGAAGCTGAAGTTGTTTCTTTATCCAAGGAAAATCAGGAACAATTGTACCTGGAGATTCCACAACTCGAACGCTTTTTCAGGATTTTAATTGAAAACTCATTAGTTGCCAATCAGCAAAGGTTAATGGACAACTTAAGTTTACCAGCAGAAGAAAGATTTGAAAAATTTACTACCAAATACGGATCTTTGGTTCACAAAGTTCCGCAAAAACAAATTGCTTCTTTCATTGGTGTAACGCCCGAATTTTTCAGTAAAATGAAAGCCAGGCTTTTGAAGAAATAAGATTTTCCGCCACGAATTCACGAATTATTTTTTTACAATCTTTAAGAATAAAAATTCGTGAATTCGTGGCGGAAAAAAATTAAAATTGCTCAACCTCTGTAGAATGTTTCATTGCTGTTGTTGTTGATTTTCCAATTGTTACGGTGTTTTGAACCGCATCAAAATAAGAAGTTCCCACAAAAGCCTGGTGTTTTACAGCTCTGAACCCGTTTTTCTGCAAAGCAAATTCTCTTTCCTGCAATTCAGAATATCCTGCCATGCCGCGTTCTTTGTAGGCTTTAGACAATTCAAACATACTTGTATTCAAAGCATGGAATCCCGCCAAAGTAATGAACTGGAATTTATATCCCATTGCCGCCAAGTCTTCTCTAAAAGTTTCCATTTCTGCAACAGATAATTTTGCAGCCCAATTAAATGAAGGCGAACAATTATATGCCAACATTTTATCTGGAAATTCTTTTCGCATTGCATCAGCAAATTTCTTCGCATAAACCAAATCCGGATTACTCGTTTCCATCCAAATCAAATCAGCGTAAGGAGCGTAGCTTAAGCCTCTTGCAATTCCCTGATCTATTCCGTTTTTTACATAAAAGAAACCTTCGTTTGTTTTTTCACCCGTAATAAATTTAGCATCTCTTGGGTCGGCATCGCTGGTTAATAAATTAGCCGCATCAGCGTCTGTTCGCGCTACAATAAGCGTAGAAACTCCCATAACATCTGACGCTAAACGTGCCGCAATCAGTTTATTAATGGCTTCTTGTGTTGGTACCAAAACTTTTCCGCCTAAATGACCGCATTTTTTAGCAGAACTTAATTGATCTTCAAAATGAACTCCCGAAGCTCCGGCTTCAATCATTGATTTCATTAATTCGAAAGCATTTAGATTTCCTCCAAAACCAGCTTCGGCGTCGGCCACAATCGGAACCAGATAGTCTTTTTTATCTTTCACCTCATTTACAACCTGAATCTGATCAGCGCGCAATAAGGCATTGTTTATTTTTTTAACTACAATTGGTACACTATTTACCGGATAAAGCGATTGATCCGGGTACATTTCTCCCGCCAAATTCGCATCAGCAGCCACTTGCCAGCCGCTTAAATAAATCGCTTCTAAACCAGCATCGACTTCCTGAATCGCCTGATTTCCTGTTAAAGCGCCCAACCCAGCTACATAATCCTGACTTTTTAACTTTTTCCATAATTTTTGCGCTCCCATTTTGGCAATAGAATGCTCAATTTGATAAGAACCCTGAAGCGTCACTACTTCTGTAGCCGTGTACGGGCGCTCAACTCCCTTCCATCTCGGGTTCGTGATCCAATCGTTAATCAATTCCTGAATTCTGTCTTCTGTTGTTTTCATAAATAATATAGTTAAGTTGGTTAGTAAAGCATTTCATTCAAATTAAAAATTTGGAATTAAAAATTAAAAATATTTTTTTCACGCAGATTTAGCAGATAGTGCAGATTTTTAATTTTTAATTCCAAATTTTTAATTATCTAAAGGTATTTGTAACACGGAATCGTCAAAAAGTCAACAAAATCAGTATTTACAACTAATCTTTCTAAAACTTTTTCGGCTAAAGGAAATTGACGTTTTTCGTAATTTTCTTCTCCTAATTCCGATTTAATTTTCTGATATTCATCTAAAGCCAATTCGTGATAATAAGCCAGATTCAAAATTTTGCCATTATCTAAAGTCACTTTGTTTTGAAGCCATTGCCACAATTGCGATCTCGAAATTTCTGCCGTTGCAGCATCTTCCATCAAGTTATGCAACGCCGCTGCACCTTGACCATTTAGCCATGAAGCCAAATACAAAATACCTACATTGATATTTTTTCGAACGCCGTTTTCTGTAATTATCCCGATTGGCGGTTCCAGCAAATCTTCTTCCGTAATTTTTCGATATTCTCTTTTAATATGAATTTGATTCGGAGTTGGCATTCCGGCATCAAAAACTGATTTTGCTAAAGAAACTAAATCCGGATGCGCCACCCAGGTTCCGTCGTGACCATTTTTTACCTCGCGTTCTTTATCTGTTTTTACTTTTGCGAAAGCGATGGCATTCGCTTCTTCATCATTTTTAATCGGAATTTGAGCTGCCATTCCGCCAATTGCGTGAATTCCACGTTTGTGACATCTCTGGATTACCAGATTTGAATACGCATTCATAAAAGGCGAAGTCATGTTTACCTGATCACGATCCGGAACAATGAATTTTGGGTTCTTACCGAATTTCTTTATGTAAGAGAAAATATAATCCCAACGACCGCAATTCAAGCCAACAATATGTTCTTTCAATTCGTAGATAATTTCATCTAATTGAAAACTGGCTGTTATCGTTTCAATTAAAACCGTCACTTTTATAGTTCCTCTTTTCAGTCTTAAATAATTTTCGGTAAAATCAATTACGTTATTCCACCAGCGTGCTTCCAGATAATGCTCCAATTTTGGAATATAGAAATACGGTCCGGAATTGTTCTCCAATAATTTTTTATGATTATGAAAAACATAAAGCCCAAAATCTACCAAAGAACCCGAAACTTCTTTTCCATCAATTAAAAGATGTTTTTCAGGCAAATGCAATCCTCTTGGACGAACGATCAGCGTTGCGATTTTTTCATTTAACTGATAAGATTTATTTTTAACCGAATCTGTATAAGAAATCGTTTTATTGACAGCATCAATTAAATTCATTTGACCTTCCATCAAATTTTGCCAGGTTGGCGAAGTACTATCTTCAAAATCAGCCATAAAAGTCTTTGCTCCCGAATTGAGCGCGTTGATAATCATTTTACGATCAACCGGACCGGTAATTTCTACTCTTCTGTCCAACAAATCCTTCGGAATTTCTCCAGCCACCCAATTACTTTCTCTGACGGTTTTGGTATCTGAAGGAAAAGAAGGCATAATACCCAGATTTAAAGCGACCTGTTTTTGGTCACGTTGTAATAACAACAATTTGCGTTGCGCTTCAAATTTTCGATGCAATTCTGTTATAAAAACAATTGCTTCTTCTGTCCAAATTGTTGGATAAGAAAACTTTTTTCGGCTAAAAATTCCATTGCCGTCTCGGTAATTTCTAATTGGTTTTTCATAGCTGTGGATTTTATTTTTATTAGTAAAATCAAAATTGTTACTCAATTTGTATCTCTTGTAAAAACATTTTAATTATAACAATCTGATATCTAATAATTTCTACACCACAATATTATAAAAAAGTTTTTTACAAAACAAGCGAACGTTCTCTAAATATTAAAAATAATATTTTGGCGATTGTTTTTTAAATAGCTATATTTGAATCATGGATATCGAAAAAGACTATATAAAGCTGATATTTGGGCTCAAACTGAAACAGGTTCGAACTCAAAAAAATCTTTCCCTTTTTGGCTTAGCCAAATTGACAAATCTTTCAAAATCGTATTTAAACGAAATTGAAAAGGGAAAAAATATCCAAAAACAGATAAAATCTTACTGCTTTGTAAACATCTTGACGTTTCATACGATCAAATGATATCCTTAAAACTCGATAACAACCTCGCTCCTATTGGCGAGATCTTAAAATCCGGAATTTTAAAAGAGATTCCGCTTGAGCTTTTTGGAATCCAGGAAGCTGATTTAATTGATATTATCGCCAATGCTCCGGCCAAAGTCAATGCGTTTATAAGTACAATTATCGAAATTGCACAGCATTATAATTTAAGCAGAGAAAGTTTTTTCCTGGCTGCGTTACGTTCATATCAGGAAGCGCACAGCAATTATTTTGAAGATTTAGAGGAAAAGGTAATTGCTTTTTCGAAATCCTTTCAAATTAATTTAGATTCGAAAATTACTATCGAAGAATTAGAAGCGATTCTTAAAGAAGAATACGAATATACTATAGAAGAAATTGCTTTTACAGATCAGGAAGCTTTAGAGGATTTACGTTCTATTTATGTTCCAAAAAGCAAAACGTTATTGCTTTCAACAGAAATTGATCATCCACAGAAAGCCTTTATTTTAGCCAAAGAAATAGCCTATAATTACCTAAAAATATCAGATAGACTACTGACTTTCAGCTGGATTAAATTTGATAATTTTGATCAGGTTTTGCATAATTTTTATGCTTCTTATTTTGCCGGAGCTTTATTATTACCTAGACAATTGGTAGTTAATACAATCAATGATTTTCTTTTAAACGAAAAACCAAATCCGGAAGAATTCGTTGCTTTAATTGAAAGTTTTGAAGTTTCTCCAGAGTCTTTTTATCAAAGATTAACCAATTTATTGCCGAAAGATTTTCATCTGAAGAACTTATTCTTTTTAAGAATGTCGCATAAAATTGGTTCTGATTTTTATCAAATCAAAAAAGAATTACACATAACGAATCAGCAAGAACCGCACGCGAACGAAACCAACGAACATTATTGCAGAAGATGGGTTTCGGTAAAAACCATAGACGAAGCAATCAGACAAAATAAACCTCATTTTTTTGATGCACAGATTTCAAGCTATGTACATAGCGGAAATGAATATCTGGTTTTTTCATCGGCCACAAAAGATCCTTTTATAAAAGACAATATTCGCAGTATTTCTGTTGGAATTTTGATAAATCCGACAATGAAAAAGAAATTCAAATTCATCGAAGGAAAACCGCTTGTAAAACGAATTGTTGGTGTTACCTGCGAAACCTGCGATGTAAAAAACTGTCTTGAACGCGCCGCGCCGCCAATTGCATTGGAAAAGAAAAAGCGTCATGAAAATACGGATTTGGTTGTTCAGCAGTTTATTTCTCAGTATAGCTAATTATGATTTTAGATTTTAGATTGTAGATTTTAGATTTTAGATTTAGATTTTAGATTTTAGATTTTTACGCAACATCGCTAAAGCTCCTTCGGAGCATCATATTTATAGCTAAATATACAATCCAACACCAAAGCTCCAGCGGAGCGAAATATTAGTGCTAAATAAAATATATCGCCCCGCTGGAGCTTTGGTGATTCGTTTCAATAATTCCTATAAATATTCTGTCCCTCTGGGACTTCTCTTGTTTCTATCATATTTTCGATCAAGATAAAAAACCTTAGAATCTTAGTGCCTTAGAAACTCAGAACCTTCAAAAAACTTTCTTAATCTACATTAAGTGCTCTTCATTGACCTTGATAGTATCTTTGTACTATAAAAATACAAAACATACACATCATGGAAAATATAGTATTACATAAAGCAGAAACAAGAGGAAATGCAAATCACGGATGGTTAAACGCTTATCACAGTTTTAGTTTCGCAAGCTGGTACAATCCAGATAGAATTCAGTTTGGTGCACTTCGTGTTTTGAACGATGATACAATTGCGGGCGGAATGGGTTTTGGTACGCATCCTCACGATAATATGGAAATTATTACAATACCGCTTGAAGGTGATTTAGCACACAAAGACAGTATGGGAAATACTGAAATCATCAAAAACGGCGATATTCAGGTTATGAGTGCGGGAACTGGTGTGCAGCACAGTGAGTTTAACCCAAATGAAGATCAGCAAACTAAATTGTTGCAAATCTGGTTGTTCCCAAATAAAAGAAATGTAACACCACGTTACCAACAAATAACTTTGGATGTTGCTGACAGACACAATAAATTATCTCAGATTTTATCTCCAAATGCAGATGATGAAGGAGTATGGATTCACCAGGATGCCTGGTTTAATATGGGTAATTTTGACTCAGGTGTATCTACTGAATACACAATCAAAAAAGAAGGAAACGGAGTTTACGCTTTCATCTTAAAAGGAAATGTAACTATTAACGGTCAGGAATTAAACACTCGTGATGCCATTGGTATTTCAGGAACTGATGTTTTGAATATAAAAGCAAACACTGATGCTGAATTTTTATTAATGGATATTCCGATGAACTATTAATTCAGGACTTCTTTCAAACAATAAACAAAACAAATTGGATTCAAAAACACTTCGTTATTTATTTCTTAATCTAGGTTAAGTGCTTAATGAAGACACCCGAAGTAACTTTGTCCTATCAAAATGAAATTAATATTTAAAAAAATAAAAATTATGGCAACTACAAAATGGTCAATTGACCCAACTCACTCAGAAATTGGTTTTAAAGTTAAACACATGATGTTTACAAATGTTTCAGGAAAATTTGGAACTTACGATGCTTCAATCACTACAGAAGGAAATGATTTTGAAAACGCAGCAATCGAATTTTCAGGCGATATTGCGTCTATCGATACTGCAAATGCAGACAGAGACGGTCACTTAAGAAGTGCTGATTTCTTTGATGCTGAAAACAATCCAAAATTAACTTTCAAAGCTTCTTCATTCAAAAAAATTGATGATGGAGATTATGAAATTACTGGAGACCTAAACATTAAAGGTGTTTCTAAATCAGTAACTTTTCCTGTAGATTTTAGCGGAATCATGACTGATCCTTGGGGAAATACTAAAGTTGGTTTAAGCATTGAAGGAAAAATTAATCGTAAAGATTGGGGTTTAAACTGGAACTCTGCTCTAGAAACTGGGGGGTTTTGGTTGGAGAAGAAGTTCGTTTAAACATTGAATTACAATTTGTAAAACAAGCTTAATCTTGTAATAAATAGGTTTTAATTTGGTTGGTTAAAAACCCTGTACTTTTTAGAAAGTGCAGGGTTTTTTCTTTTTGAAATAAAGGAAAAATCGCCACGAATTCACAAATTATATTTTTCCAAACTTTGCGCTATAAAAATTCGTGAATTCGTGGCGGAAAAAAATTATCGCACTGTATTTCTAAATTCAGTTGGAGACATTCCTGTTTGTTTTTTGAAAAATCTCGAGAAATACGAGTAATCTTCGTAGCCAACAGCAAATGCAATTTCGTTTATAGACAATTGTTTATCGATTAACATTCGTTTGATTTCGAGAATAACGCGATCTGTAATTACTTCGGTTGCTGTTTTCTGAAGGATTTCATTACAGATTCTGTTTAAATGTTTTAGGGTGATATTTAATTTTTCTGCATAAAAAGAAGGCAGCTTTTCTTGTCTGAAATATTGTTCCAAAAGCCTTTCAAACATATTAATTTTAATATTATATGAATGTGCCTGATGTGAATAAGTTTCACTATATTTTCTGGAAATTTCAATATGAATGCAATCTAATAAATTCAGCAATTTATCTAATTGGAATTTGTTTTCCTGATTGTTTTCTTGATTGTTTTCTTGATTGTTTTCCTGAATTAATAAATCAAAATAAAGCTGTATTTTAGGTATTTCTGTTTCTTCAAAAACCATTTCCGGCCGATTGTGAATGGAATGATAAAAATTATAATCGTTTATCTTTTTTTGACCGAAATATAAATTATAAAGTTCCTGCGAAAAAATAACCACAAAGCCTTGAATATCTTCGGATAAACTCCAATGGTGCATTTGACCGGGCTGAAGAACGAATAAACTTCCTCTTTTTATTTCGAACTGATCAAAATCGACTTCGTGCAATCCTGAACCATTTGTAAAAAAAACCATCAAATAGGAATCGTGACGATGTGGTTCTTCGACAAAACTGTGACTTTTTAAATGTTCTGTAAAAGTATTGACGTAAAAATCGCGATGAACATCATTACAACTAAAATTCTGAACACTATAAATTGGATACTTTTTCATACGCGATTAGATTGTAGATTTTAGATTTTGGAATTTAAAATTTGGAATTTCCAGAACAAAATGTCTTTATTGTGCTATAAGTAGCGAAGATATAAAAAAGACTTTTATCCTACTCTGAATTACCTTTGTATAAATAAAAAACATCAAGATCATGTCACATGCATTAACTCATATTTTAAGTAACGAATGTCCTGTTTGTCATAAAGGAAAAGTATTTAAAGATAAAAGTATTTTTTTGACTTTTGGTCTTCCAAAAATGAACGAATACTGCAGTCACTGCAATTATAAATTCCAAAAAGAGCCTGGCTATTTTTTTGGCGCAATGTATGTAAATTACGGATTAACTGTTGCGCAAGGCATTGCTACTTATTGTATTGCACAGTTTTTCTTTGATCAAACATTTGATTTAAGAATCATTCCCATCATTGCTGTTGTAATTACTTTACTCACTTCTTTCAATCTTCGATTTTCAAGATTAGCATGGATTTATATGTTTAAGGATTATACGAGCTAAAAAAATACTACTTTTGCCTTTCAATTGAAACTAATTTTCAATTCTAAAAAAAAATAAAAATTAAATTAGACAAATGAAAGCATACGTATTTCCAGGTCAGGGCGCACAGTTTACAGGAATGGGCAAAGACTTATATGAATCATCGGCTTTAGCCAAAGAATTATTCGAAAAAGCTAATGAAATCTTAGGTTTTAGAATTACAGATATTATGTTCGAAGGTACTGCCGAAGAACTAAAAGAAACTAAAGTTACACAGCCGGCCGTATTTTTACACTCTGTTATTTTAGCCAAAACTTTAGGCGAAGATTTTAAGCCTGAAATGGTTGCAGGACATTCTTTAGGAGAATTTTCAGCATTGGTTGCCAACGGAACTTTATCTTTTGAAGATGGTTTGAAATTAGTTTCTCAACGTGCTTTGGCAATGCAAAAAGCTTGCGAAATTACACCATCTACAATGGCTGCGGTTTTAGGTCTTGCTGATAATATTGTTGAAGAAGTTTGTGCTTCTATCGACGGAATTGTGGTTGCTGCAAACTACAACTGCCCAGGACAATTGGTAATTTCAGGAGAAACTTCTGCTGTTGAAAAAGCTTGTGAAGCCATGAAAGCTGCCGGAGCAAAACGCGCCTTAATTTTACCTGTTGGAGGAGCATTTCACTCACCAATGATGGAACCTGCAAGAGAAGAACTGGCAGCTGCAATTGAAGCAACTACTTTCTCTACTCCTATTTGTCCGGTTTACCAAAACGTAACGGCAAATGCAGTTTCTGATGCCAGCGAAATAAAAAAGAATTTAATTATACAATTGACTGCTCCCGTAAAATGGACACAATCTGTACAACAAATGATCGCTGACGGCGCTACTTTGTTTACTGAAGTTGGTCCAGGAAAAGTATTAGCAGGTTTGATCAATAAAATTGATAAAGAAGCGGTTACGGCGAATGCTTAATTTAATAGTTTTAAGTTAAAAACTATACCTATAAAAAATCCTCATAACGAAATGTTATGAGGATTTTGCTTTTACTTATTTAGAAGAATACACTTCAACGATTTAGATTTTATGCTTTAAACACTCTTCTCTTTCTTTTTATAATTAATAATAAAAACTCCCAAAATAATAAGTATCGTTGCTATAATAAAATCTACTGTAATTCTTTCATTTAAAATTAACCAGCCTAAAAAAACTGCAATAATTGTATTCACGTAAGATAAAATAGAAACCTGTACAGCCGTTACATGTTTTAGAGCATAATTATAACAGAAAAAAGCAATAACTGACCCAAATACAGACAAATACAAAGCAGCAAAAACACTTCTTGAACTCCATGAGCTTAAATCAGGATTTGGTGAAAAAATAAAAGCCAAAACAAGCTGAATACACGAAGCCATCGAAAACTGATAAAATAAATTTAACGCAATATTATTCGGTTTATGAGCTTGCATTTTAATACAAATTGTGCCTGCTGCCCATGCCAAAATTGCCAAACTTATAAACATGAGTCCGTGTTTATAATTATCATCCAAGAACGATCCGAGTCCGTCTTTGAAAATAAAAACAACGCCTGAAAATCCGATTATAACCCCTATAAATCCTCTCAAGCTTGCTTTTTGCAATCCAAACAAGATGCCTCCAATAAAAATAAGCACTGGCGACAAAGCACTCATTACAGATGCCAGTCCGCTAGGGAGAGTTTGTTCTGCGATTGTGGTAAAACCATTCGCAATAACAATCATTAATACCGACGGAACCAACTGATGTTTTAAATTTTTCCAGCCAATCCATGTCAATTCTTTTTTAAACAGCAAAATGATCATAACGATCAAACCGGCTAATCCCTGACGAATTGATGTTACAAACCATGGCGGAATTGTTTCTACAGCAACGCGAATTCCTAAAAAAGTAGTTCCCCAAATAATCCCTACGGCAGTTAAGGCAAATAGTAATTTGTAATTTAAACTTTGTCTCATAATATTTAAGATGCCTTTGAATAAAAAAATCCCAAATTATAATTGTATAATTTGGGATTTTATAATTTTAATTTAAGAAATTATTTATTCCTTACTTTTTGTTCCCATTCCCAAGCACTTGACATTGCCTCATCTAATGTTAGTTGAGCTTTCCATCCTAAAACATTGTTTGCTTTATCTGTATTTGCATAGGCTTCGGTAATATCACCCTCGCGACGTGGCTTAATTATGTATGGCAGTTTTTTATCGCTTACTTTTTCAAAACTATGAATGACTTCAAGAACTGAACTTCCTTTTCCGGTTCCCAAATTAAAAGTTTCTACTTTTTGTACATTCTTTTTATTTAACAAACGCTGTAATGCAATTACGTGTGCCTTTGCTAAATCTACAACGTGTATGTAATCGCGAACTGCTGTTCCGTCTGGCGTTGGGTAATCATTACCAAAAACAGATAATTCCTGACGCAATCCCATTCCGGTTTGCGTAATAAACGGAACCAGATTTTGAGGAACCCCTAAAGGTAATTCTCCAATTTCTGTACTTGGGTGCGCTCCAACCGGGTTGAAATAACGTAACAAAATAGCACTTATATTGGTAACTTTTGCAGTATCATTGATGATTTCTTCTCCGATTTGTTTGGTATTTCCATAAGGAGACATTGCTGCCTGAACAGGCGCATCTTCTGTAATTGGCATTTTTTCGGCTTGACCGTAAACCGTACAAGACGAACTAAAAATAAAACTTGCCTCAGGTTTTTCTTTTAATTCCTGCAACAAATAAACTAAACTACTAATATTGTTCTCGTAGTATAATAACGGATTTTCAACACTTTCACCAACTGCTTTTGAAGCTGCAAAATGAATTACGCCCGCAACGTCATTATATTTTTTAAAGAAATCCTTTACTGCGGCTTTTTCTCTTAAATCTATTTTTTCAAACAGAGGTTTTTTCCCCGTAATATTTACGATTCCTTGTATAACATCTTCTGAAGCATTAGAAAGATCATCAATTATCACAACTTCAAAGCCTTCATTTTGTAATTCAACTACGGTATGCGAACCTATAAATCCTAATCCTCCGGTTACTAATATTTTCATTTTTTTAGATTACAGAAAATAGAATTAAGAAGATAGATTATATAAGTTTTTCTATTCTCTTTTTCTATTGTCTTTTATGTTCTTTTCCTATTCTCTTTACTCTATATTCTTTCTTATTTCAAAAATTCAATTACGCTATCGGTAATAAATTTAATCTGCTCATCATCTAATTCTGTATGCATCGGCAAAGCAATCACTTCTTTTACTAATTGATTGGTAACTGGAAATTGCTCTTCTTTATAACGAACATCAACATAAGCTTTTTGAGAATGTAGCGGAATTGGGTAATAAATTGCACACGGAATTCCTTTGTCTAATAAATGCTGCATTAAGGCATTACGATCTGCATCGATAATTCTCAATACATATTGATGAAAAACGTGATCATTTTCGTTTGCATCAAACTCAGGCGTGATAATGTTTTTGTGACCTGCAAAAGCTGCATTATATTTTGTAGCTGCACGACGGCGCGCTTTATTATATTCATCTAACAAAGGTAATTTTGCATTTAAAACTCCTGCCTGAATACTATCTAAACGAGAATTAACCCCTACAACATCATGATGATAACGCTCATACATTCCGTGATTTACGATTCCTCGAATAACATGCGCTAATTTATCATCATTTGTAAAAATTGCTCCACCATCTCCATAACACCCTAAGTTTTTTGAAGGAAAAAATGATGTTGCAGCAACATGACCAATTACACCAACCTTAGTTTTTTCACCAGATTTAGAAACATAATCAGCTCCAATAGCTTGTGCATTATCTTCTATTACATATAAATTATGTTCTGCAGCGATTTCCATAATAGCATCCATATTTGCAGCGCGGCCAAATAAATGTACCGGAACAATTGCTTTTGTTTTTGGAGTAATTGCTTTTTTAATGGCGTCGATATCAATATTCATATTTGTGATATCAACATCAACCAAAACCGGAGTTAACTGCAATAAAGCGATAACCTCAACAGTAGCTGCAAAAGTAAAATCGGCAGTAATTACCTCATCACCAGGTTTTAAATCCAACCCCATCATCGCAATTTGCAAAGCATCTGTACCATTTGCACATGGTATTACGTGTTTTGCCCCTAGATAGTCTTCAAGATTTTTTGAAATTGATGAACCAATGGCCCGTTTATATAAGTATTTGTATCTAAAACTTCTTGAATTGAAGCATCAACAGTGGCTTTTATTTTTTCATATTGACTCTTTAAGTCAACCATTTGAATTTTTTTCATTTATCTTTTTATTTATTTAAAACTTAAGATTTGATTTTGAAACCAAATCTCTAAACGAAGCACAAAAATAGTTATTTAATACCTTTGAACAATGAAAATAATCGAAAGAAGCGTAATTTAGCGCCAAAATTATATCTATGCTTTTTCTATACAATTTAGTTATTTCCATTGCCGGTTTTTTCTTAAAATTGTGGCGCTTTTTAGTCCTAAAATCAAACTTTTTATTGACGGAAGGAAAAACGTTTTTTCCATTTTAGAAGAAAAAATAAAAGCCACAGACAAAACTATCTGGTTCCATTCGGCCTCACTTGGCGAATATGAACAAGGCTTACCTGTAATCGAAAAAATAAAAGAAAAATATCCTTCGCACAAAATTGTTGTTACTTTTTTCCCCTTCCGGATACGAAGTGCGTAAAAATAACACAGTTGCAGATGTTACCATATACCTGCCATTGGATACCAAAAAAAATGCAAAACGTTTTTTAAAACTAGTACATCCTGAAAAAGCTTTTTTTATCAAATATGAATTTTGGCTAAACTATTTAAAAGAATTAGAAACAAGCAAAACCCCAACCTATTTGATTTCGGGAATTTTTAGAGACAGCCAAATGTTTTTTAAATGGTATGGCGGTTTTTACAGAAAAGCATTAAAAGCCTTTACTTATTTTTTTGTTCAGAATGAAAGTTCGAAACAAAAAATTGAAGCCATTGGATTTAACAATGTAATTGTTTCGGGCGATACTCGTTTTGATCGTGTAAATGCTATTTTAGAAAGAGACAATTCGCTTGATTATATCGAAAAATTCAAAAACAACCAAACCTCAATTGTTATTGGAAGTTCGTGGCCAAAGGACGAAGCTCTGATAGCTGAATATATAAATCAGGCTTCGGATGATGTGAAATTTATTATTGCCCCGCACAATATTAAGACAGAACAAATTTCAAATCTTAAATCGCAGATAACAAAATCAAGTGTTTTATTTTCAGAGAAAAACAATTTTGATTTATCAAATTATTCCGTTTTTATAATCGATACAATTGGCTTGTTAACTAAAATCTATAGCTACGGAACAATCGCTTATGTGGGCGGAGGTTTCGGAAATCCGGGCATTCACAATATTCTGGAACCAGCAACGTTTGGAATTCCGATTATAATTGGACCAAATTTCTCCAATTTTGCCGAAGCTGTTGAACTGGTTAAACTTAAAGGATGCACTGTAATATCGAATAGCGATGAATTAAAAAACAGTTTTGATCAATTGATTAATGATGAAAATTTTCTAAAAGAAAAAGGGCAAATTTGCAAGTCTTATATCCAGGATAACACAGGAGCAACAAACAGCATTATGAAAATCGTTTCTTAAGCTTTTTAACACAGTTAAAGCTGGTTTCGTATCATTGTCATGAAAAAGAAGGCTTAAAAGCGTTCTTTTTGGCTTTTAGAGCTTGCAGAATAATTAGTCAAAAGCAAAATAAACTGCAATGAAGTGAATCAAAATAGCCAATTCTATTATTGAATATTTAATGAAAAATAATTTATACAAAAAATACAATAATATAATAATTTTTTACTAATTTGGCACTATCTTTGATAAATAAGATAATCGTGAGCAATGAAAATATTTTAAAAAAATAAAAAAATATTTTACATATTAAAAAATTTATATCTTTGCCACGAATTAATAATTAACCTTTTATAATAAAGTAAGATGAAAAAAGTATTTTTAAGTTTAGCTGTTGTTGCTGTTTTAACTGTTGTTTCTTGTAAAAAAGCTGATGCTGCTGCAACTGAGTCTGTTGACTCTACTGCTGTTGCTGTTGATTCTGCTGCTGCTGTAGTTGATTCTGCTGCTGCAACTGTTGATTCTGCTGCTGCAAAAGTTGACTCTGCTGCTACTGAAGCTACTAAAGCTGCTGAAGAAGTAAAAAAATAATTAGAACCTAAGTTCTAAAGATTTTAAAACCATCCATTGTGATGGTTTTTTTATGCTAAATTTTTAGCGTAAAATCCCAATATCAAAAATCCCAAATTCCAAAACACTCTGTTTATGAAATTTGGGATTTTTATATTATTACACTTATTTGCAAACCAAATACTAGCAATTAGAATTTGGAATTTTTAAAATATTGAAATTTTACTCATTATTCCACTTCCTCTTCCTCGACAACTTCCTCATCTTCAAAAATCGACTCATTCGACGAGAAATCTAAAATTTCCGATTTTGAAGAATAAGTAACAATTTCTTTTATTCCTTTCTGCAAAAGCAATTCTGTAGTGTATTTTCGGCTTGTTGCAAAATGAATCTCACCTAACATTAATTTAAAAAAATACTTTCCTCCAGAACCTTTAAATTTTAAAAATCTAGCCTGATCTACATTTAGTTTAAATTTTTCAATATCTTCTTCACATTCAAATTTCAACTCATAACTCAAACTTGTAAATATTACTTTCCCTTTTCGGGAAGTAAATACAAATTTATATTCATCGTTAAATCTTCTACTAATTACGAATGCACCCATTTAGAAATTTTAGATTTTACTGATTTAGATTGATGATTTAGATCTTAGACTAATAACTCCAGAATCCTGATAAGCTTACTGCGTAAATTTATCATTTTAAACTTTGACTTTACACAATAAAAAAAGCCTCTTCAAAAAGAAGAGGCTTTAGTACTCAGAGCGGGACTTGAACCCGCACGAACATTGCTGTTCACTGGATTTTAAGTCCAGCGTGTCTACCAATTTCACCATCCGAGCATTATATGATTTTGAGCGAAAAACGGGGCTCGAACCCGCGACCTCGACCTTGGCAAGGTCGCGCTCTACCAACTGAGCTATTTTCGCGTTTCAAATTTTTATAAGAACTACAATACTCAACTTGTTTCGTATTGCGAGTGCAAATTTAGGACATTTATTCAATTACACAAGCGTTTTTTGAAAAAAAATTACACTTATTTTATAACTTTCTGATAACCTAAACTTTAAATCTGAATTATTTCCCAACCAGCATTCTTTTAATTTCATTAAGCTTCATTAATGCTTCAACAGGTGTGATCGCATTTATATCAAGACTCATGATCTCTTGTTTTATCTCTTCCAATAAAGGATCATCCAAATTAAAGAAACTCATTTGCATTTCATCATTTGCTGATTTAATTCCGTTTAAAGCATCGCTGGAATGATTTTTTTCTAATTTTTTTAATAGTTTCTGAGCTTTCAAAATTACAAGTTGAGGCATTCCGGCCATCTTTGCAACGTGAATTCCAAAACTATGCGCACTTCCGCCTTTTACTAATTTACGAATAAACAGCACCGTATCTTTTAACTCTTTTACCGCAACATTATAATTCTGGATTCTTGGCAACGATTCTGTCATTTCGTTTAATTCATGATAATGCGTTGCAAATAAAGTTTTTGCTTTTGATGGATGTTCGTGCAGAAATTCGGCAATAGCCCAGGCAATCGAAATTCCGTCATAGGTACTGGTTCCTCTTCCAATTTCATCTAATAAAACCAAACTACGGTCTGAGATATTATTCAAAATCGAAGCTGTTTCATTCATCTCGACCATAAAAGTAGATTCTCCCATCGAAATATTATCCGACGCTCCTACTCTGGTAAATATTTTATCTACAATTCCCATTCTTACACTATCCGCAGGAACAAAACTTCCCATTTGAGCCAACAATACAATTAGTGCCGTTTGTCTCAAAATAGCCGATTTACCAGACATATTGGGACCTGTGATCATAATAATCTGCTGTGTTTCTCTGTCTAAATAAACATCATTAGCGATGTAAGGAGTTCCAACAGGCAATTGTTTTTCGATAACAGGGTGTCTTCCGTTTTTAATTTCAAGTTCGAAAGTTTCATCAATTTCCGGACACACATATTGGTTTTCGACAGCCAATTGTGTAAACGAACATAAACAGTCTAATTGTGCTACTAAATTGGCATTCATTTGAACCGGTTTGATATACGTCGCAATCCAGACCACTAATTGTTCGAAAAGATCAGATTCTATCTTATAGATTTTTTCTTCAGCACCTAAAATCTTGGTTTCGTATTCTTTTAATTCTTCGGTTATGTATCTTTCTGCATTTACCAAAGTTTGTTTACGAATCCATTCTTCCGGAACTTTATCTTTATGCGTATTTCGAACTTCTATATAATAACCAAAAACATTATTGAATGATATTTTTAAAGAGGAGATTCCGGTTCTTTCTGATTCTCTTTTTCAATTCCTTCCAGATATTCTTTTCCAGAAGTTGAAATGGCGCGTAAATCATCCAGTTCTTCGCTAATTCCTTTTGCAATTGCATTTCCCTTTGCAATCGCAACCGGCGCATCCTGATTTAAGGTTGTTTTTATTTTTTCTCTTAATAAATCACAGGCATGTAAACTATCTCCAATAACTTTCACTGCTTCTTGCGGACTTTGAAGTGCCAATGTTTTTATTGGAATAATAGCATCCAGAGATTCTTTTAAATAAACAATTTCACGCGGAGAAACTTTTCCCGCAGCAATTTTAGAAATCAAACGTTCTAAATCTGAAATTTGCTTGATTTGGTATTGAATATTATGTAAAACTTCATTGTTTGATTTCAGATACGAAACCACATCATGACGCCCTTTTATTTTATTACTGTCTTTTAACGGAAGAGCCAGCCAGCGTTTTAACAAGCGCCCTCCCATTGGCGAAAGTGTTCTGTCAATTACATCTAAAAGCGTTACTGCATTTGGATTGTAACTATGGTATAATTCTAAATTTCTAATTGTAAAACGGTCCATCCAAACATAAGCATCTTCTGCAATACGTTGGATTGCCGTAATGTGCTGCACACGATTATGCTGTGTTTCAGACAAATAATATAAAATTGCTCCTGAAGCAATAATTCCTTCTGTTAATTCTTCAATTCCAAAACCTTTTAAAGAAACGGTTTGAAAATGTTTTGTAAGGGTTTCTAAAGCATAATCTTCTTTATAGATCCAGTCTTCCAGATAAAAACTATGGAAATCCTCTCCAAAAGCATCTTTAAAGTTACCTTTATTATTCTTTGGAACCAAAACCTCACTTGGGTTAAAATTCTGCAATAATTTATCTATATATTCGGCATTTCCCTGAGCAGTTAAAAACTCTCCGGTCGAAACATCCAGAAAAGAAATTCCGATACTTTTATTAGCAAAATAAACAGATGCTAAAAAGTTATTTGATTTAGACTGTAAAACTTCATCATTTAAGGAAACTCCGGGAGTTACAAGTTCTGTAACACCACGTTTCACAATAGTTTTCGTCATTTTAGGATCTTCAAGCTGATCGCAGATTGCAACACGAAGCCCGGCTTTTACCAATTTTGGCAAGTAGGTATTTATAGAATGATGCGGAAAACCGGCCAAAGCTGTTTCAGTTTCAGATCCCGCCCCTCTTTTGGTCAATGTAATTCCAAGAATTTTAGAAGCTCTGATGGCGTCTTCTCCAAAGGTTTCATAAAAATCTCCTACTCTGAAAAGCAGACATGCATCAGGATATTTTCTCTTGATTTCGTTGTACTGTTTCATCAAAGGTGTTTCTTTCACCACTTTCTCTTTAGTTGCCAAATTATTGTTTTTTTAAATGAAAATTAAGACAGCGAATTTATAATATTTTGAAGGAATATCGAAGTGCTATAAAAATTAAAATATTTTAAGAATATTTTAAGTTCAGATATAAGAATTTTATATAGATTTGTCATAATTAAAAAGACTCTTAAAAGATGAAAAAAATAATTTTATTCGCTATGTTGGCTGTAGTTGGAATTACTGCTTCTAACGCTCAAAGTACTAAGAAAGCTAAAGCTGCAAAAGTTGCTAAAATTGAAGGAGCCGGAATGGCTTTTGAAACTGAAACTATTGATTACGGAACTATCGCTCACAATGCTGATGGAAAACGTGAGTTTGTTTTCGTAAACAACGGAACTAAACCATTAATCATTACAAATACACAAGGATCTTGTGGTTGTACTGTACCAACTACACCAAAAGAGCCAATTGCTCCGGGTGCTAAAGGTATTATTGGTGTAAAATATGCTACTGACAGAGTTGGTGCTTTTACAAAAACTGTAACTGTTACTTCTAATGCAGAAGGACAACCAACAAAAGTGCTTACTATTAAAGGTACTGTTTTACCAGATCCAGTAAAAAGCTAATCTGAAAAACAAATAAAATAAATCGAAAAAGCTTCCTTATCTTTGGAAGCTTTTTTTATGACCAGAATTCAACACAATGAGAAAACTTGAAAATAGTGAGCTAGACCGTAAATCTATCGAAGATTTTAAAAAATCAGACAAAACCCCTTTAATTTTAGTTTTGGATGATATTCGCAGCTTACACAATATTGGTTCTGTATTTAGAACCGCCGATGCTTTTTTGATCGAAAAAATAATTTTGTGCGGTATTACAGCAACTCCTCCAAATAAAGAAATTCATAAAACCGCTCTTGGCGCAACCGAAACCGTTGCCTGGGAACATCATGAAAATGTTTTGGAAGTAATTGAAAATCTAAAAAAAGAAAACGTTATGACTCTTGCTATCGAACAAGTTGAAAGCGCTATTTTTCTTCAGGATTTTAAAGTCGAAAAAAATCAAAAATATGCTCTAGTTTTTGGTAATGAAGTTTATGGGGTTTCTCAGGAAGCAGTTGCTATTTGTGATGGCTGTATTGAAATTCCGCAGTTAGGCACCAAACATTCCTTAAATATTTCTGTAAGTGCCGGAATTGTTGTTTGGGATTTGTTTCAAAAATTAAATTAGATAATTTATGCATAAGACCTTCATTATCTAATTATCTAATTATCTAATTAGATAATTAGATAATTCCCAAATTGACACATTACCATATTAATTCAATTTCTTCTGAATTTCGTTTAAAATAAAAAGGTAATCTTCGTGGTTTTTTACAAAATCACGATTAGAGACATCAATAATTAAAACATTCAAATCCGTTTGAGATTTGATGTATTCCAGATATCCGTTATTGATTTTATCCAGATAATCTCCTTCTATATTTTGTTCGTAAGCACGTCCGCGTTTTTTGATGTTTTCCAATAAACGTCCGGTGTTTTGGTACAAATAAATATATAAATCCGGTTTTGGCATTTCCTTATAGATAATGTCGAATAAATTTCGGTATAAACGATATTCATCTTCCTGCAAGGTAATCTTAGCAAAAATCAATGATTTAAAAATATGATAATCGGCTACAATAAAATCTTTGAATAAATCAAATTGTGCCAAATCATCTGATAATTGCTGATATCTGTCGGCTAAAAAAGACATTTCGAGCGGAAAAGCGTACCTGTTTTGATCTTTATAAAATTTAGGCAAAAACGGATTATCTGCAAAACGTTCTAAAACGGTTTTAGCATTAAAATCTTCAGCAATTTTGTGTACCAAAGTTGTTTTCCCCGCTCCGATATTTCCTTCAAAAGCGATATAATTATAGTTCTCTAAGGGAATTTCCCGCAAAGGGCTTTTCAAATCCTGAACCACAGTACAAGAGCTGTCGTCTGGAGTACTGGCAATTAATTCATTTATGGTTTTATGAAAAACGGGATGTTTCCAGTCTAATTTTAAATCGCGCATGGGCAGTAATACAAAATTTCGGTTTTGCATTAAAGGATGCGGAATGGTAAGTTTTTCAGATTCGATAATTTCATTATCAAAAACAATCAAATCAATATCAATAATTCTTGACTGATATCCTTCTTGATTTAAACGGATTCTGCCTAATTGTTTTTCGACTTTTAAAACCTGATTTAATATTTTTTGTGCCGATAAGTTACTGTGTAAAAGCAAGGCACAATTGTAAAAAGCATCACTTTCAAATCCCCAGGCGGGTGTTTCATATAGTTTTGAAACCTCGATTACGGTTCCCACTTCCTGATGTATTAACGCAATACAACTTTCGATGTTTGCCAACCGGTTTCCCTGATTACTGCCTATAGATAAAACGACCTGATGCTGTGATTTCATAATTAATGCAAATTAACTAAATCTATTTTAGAATTAACAATATATTTGTGAAACGAGTTCTGAATTTAATTGTGAATTTTGCATTAAAATTTGTAACTTCTTACTCTTTTTTGCTACATATTAAAAAATATATTTTATGAAATTTCTAGGAAATGTAATTGCCACTGTAATTGGTATTTTTGTTTTTATCATGTTATTCTTTTTTGGGGTAATTCTTATTGGTGCCATTTTTGGAGGAGAAGACACTGTTTCGGTCAAAGCTGATTCCGTTATAGAATTAGATTTGAAAAAAATCAATAATGACTATGCCGGAAAATATAAAGATCCCTGGGTAACGGTTTTCTCTGATAAAAAGGAAGTTGGTTTAAGCGATGTAATCAATGCTATTGAGGCTGCAAAAACAGACGACCACATTAAAGGAATTTCTATTTTAAATGACGAATCTTCGTTAGGATTGGCTCAATATAAAGATTTACGAAATGCATTGGAAAGCTTTAAAAAATCAGGAAAATTTGTTTGGGCTTATGCCAATTCATTTTCTCAAAAAGAGTATTATTTAAATTCTGTTGCCAATACTATTTATCTAAATCCTGCAGGCGATCTTGATTTTAAAGGTCTTTCATCTGAAGTGATGTTTTTTAAGGATTTTCAGGACAAATCGGGCATTCATATGGAAGTAATTCGTCACGGGAAATACAAAAGTGCTGTTGAACCGTTTTTAGAAAACAAAATGAGTGACGCCAACAGAGAACAAATAACTGCGCTTTTAAATTCTATCTGGACAAATGTATCTGAAGATATTTCGAAAAGTAGAAATATTCCCGTTGCCAAATTAAATGAAATTGCAAACGGTTTATTGGCCAGAACACCTGAAATGGCAAAAAGAGAAAATCTAGTAGATATTGTAGCTTATGAAGATGTTTATCATAATGCCATTAAAAAACAATTGAAAGTAACGGGAGACGACGATTATAATAAAATTTCGATTTTAGATTATACACAAAATAATATCACAACTGCTTTAACCAACACATCAAGTGATCAAATTGCCATTATTTATGCTCAGGGAGAAATCGAAAGTGGTGAAGGCGATGTAACCGTAATTGGCGAAGGCGCAATGCGTCGTTCTTTGCAGGAAGCGCGCAAAGATGAAGATGTAAAAGCAATCGTGCTTCGAATTGACAGTCCGGGCGGAAGCGCTTTGACCTCTGATTTGATTTGGAGAGAAATTGAAATTACCAAAAAAGTAAAACCCGTTGTTGTTTCTATGGGTAATTATGCGGCTTCCGGTGGTTATTACATTGCTTGTAATGCCAATAAAATTTTTGCAGAAAAAAACACTATTACCGGTTCTATTGGAGTTTTCGGAATTCTGCCAAACTTTAGTCCGCTAGCCAATAAACTCGGAATTAATACTGAGCAAGTAAAAACACACGAAAACTCAGCAAATTACAGTCCATTTGTTCCTGTTGATGAAAAGTTTAAAGCTTTTACATTAGAAGGAGTAGAAAAAATTTATAACACTTTTGTAACTCATGTGGCGCAAGGCCGAAAAATGACTTTTGCTCAGGTAGATTCTATTGCACAAGGAAGAGTATGGTCTGGATCTCAGGCAATAAAAATTGGTTTAGTAGATAAAATCGGTGGTTTGGATGATGCTGTTGCCGAAGCTGCAAGAATTTCCAAAACAAAATCATACAGCACACAAAACTATCCTGAATACGAAAAAACATTCAACGATGTATTATCTGGTTTGCCTTTTGCAAAATCTAAAGAAGCTTTTATAAAAGAAGAAATTGGTGCCGAAAACTATATGCTGATCGAACAGGTAAAAAGACTTCAAAAACAAAAAGGGGTTCAGGCAATGATGCCTTTTGGATTAAATATTAAATAATTCAACAATGAAAAAAATAGTCGCCGTTTTATTTGTTGTTTTTGTAAATTTCATAAATGCCCAAAGCAAAAGTGAAATAAAATTTAAGGAAAGCAATCTTGTTTTAAAAATCAATAAAGATGAGATTTACGGAACTTTAACCACGCCGGATTTAACTAAAAAATATCCTGTCGCCTTAATTATTTCAGGTTCGGGACCAACGGACAGAAACGGAAATAATCCGATGATGAAAAACAATTCCTTAAAAATGCTGGCAGAAGCGCTGGCAAAAAACGGAATTGCATCATTGCGATTTGATAAACGCGGAATTGGCGAAAGCAAAGCAGCTGCCGGTCCTGAGTCAAGTTTGGTATTTGAACATTATACCGAAGATGCAAAAAGCTGGATTAATTTATTAAAACAAGACAAACGTTTCTCAAAATTAACTGTCATTGGGCATAGCGAAGGCTCGTTAATTGGAATGATTGCGGGTACAAAAGCTGATAAATTCATTTCTATTGCAGGCTCTGGAGAATCTGCAGACAAACTTATCAAAACACAAATTGCATCTAAATCAAATAAGCAAATTGAAGAAATGACCTTTCCAATTATTGATAGTCTGAAAAACGGAAATAAAGTAAAAAAGGTTGATCCAATGCTAAATTCACTTTTCAGACCAAGCATTCAGCCTTATATAATTTCGTGGTTTAAATACGATCCTTCGGTAGAAATTAAAAAATTAAATGTTCCTATTTTAATTCTGCAGGGAAATAAGGATTTACAAGTAACAGTAAAAGATGCCGAAAATTTATCGCAGGCCAGCAAAAATTCAGAACTTTTGATAATTGACAAAATGAATCATATCATGAAAATTATCGAAGGCGATCAACAGGAAAATTTTGCAAGCTACAGCAACGAAACCTTGCCAATTTCAGAAGAAATGGTGAATAAAATTGTTTCTTTTATTCAAAAATAAATCAACGATCTGCATACAAAAATCCGTTTGAATAACTTCAAACGGATTTTTTCTTTTTATCAAAACAATTTCTTAGCATACATAACACTAAATTCTGTTTTAATTAACTCAAAGTTAATTTCTACTTAACAGCTTTTGCGGGCTGTACCGATTATTTTAGCAAAAAATTACAGGATCAGATAAATCAGAATACATATCATAAAGTTTTAAAAATATTTAAGAATAATTTATTTTTTTGATAGCTTGCCCATAATCGAAATTCGATTACGGCAGGCTATTGTTTTTTATGATAAATTTGAAATATATTTTACATTAAAAGTTTATTTTTGCAAGAATAATATGTATAAATTAAGAACCCTAAAACCTCAAATCTATAATTAATTATGTTAAAGAAAATTTTAAAAATCACCGCGATTGTTTTTGTGGTCATCATTGCCGCACTATTTGCTATTCCTTATCTTTTTAAAGATCAGATCAAAGCAAAAATTACAGATGCAATTAATGAAAGTGTAGATGCAAAAGTGAGTTTTGCTGACGCTGATTTAAGTTTGTTTAAAAACTTCCCAAATGCTACTGTTGGAATCGAGAAATTGGTCATCATCAACAAAGCTCCTTTTGAAGGCGATACTTTAGTTTCGTTAGGAGAATTGAACTTAAAGATGAGTATTAAAGAACTTTTTAAAGGAAAAGATGAACCTATGAGCATTGAGGGAATCAGTTCTACAAATGGTTTAATCAATATCATTTTTAATAAAGATGGTGTTGGAAACTTCGATATCGCTTTAAAAGATAAAAAAGACGAAACAAAAACAGACGAAGCAAGCAAACCGCTTTCTTTAAAGAT
Source organism: Flavobacterium sp. AC274 (assembly GCF_979258275.1). NCBI lineage: Bacteria > Pseudomonadati > Bacteroidota > Flavobacteriia > Flavobacteriales > Flavobacteriaceae > Flavobacterium > Flavobacterium sp. AC274. The sequence goes on from NZ_OZ409852.1 coordinate 5,368,436, forward strand.
CCAGAACTACAAAATCGAGAATTTTACTTTTAGATATATTGATCAGGGTTCTAAAATAAAAATGGTAATTGACAGTTTAAATCACGAAGGAACGGGAGACTTTACCAATTCTAAGCTTGATTTAACAACAAAATCTACAGCCAATGTTTCTTTGGATATGGATAAGATGAATTACATGAAAAATGTAAAACTGACTTTAGATGCTGTTTTAGGGATCGATCTGGAAAAAAACAAATACACATTTAAAGAAAACAAAGCTTTAATTAATCAATTACCTTTAGAATTTGACGGATTTATCCAAATGGTAGAAAAAGGTCAGATTTATGACTTGAAATTTAAAACGCCAACTTCGTCGTTTACTAACTTCCTGGGCTTAATTCCTTCGGCTTATTCTTCAAGCTTAGAAGGTGTTAAAACAACCGGAGACTTTACTGTTGTTGGTTTTGCAAAAGGAGAATTAACAGATACAACTGTACCAAAATTCAATATTGCCATTGCTTCTAACAATTCTTCTTTTCAATATCCGAATCTGCCAAAATCAGTTCAGAATATTGTAATTGATACTAAAATCATCAACGAAACGGGTATTTTAAATGATACTTACGTTAATCTTGATAAACTTTCGTTTAAAATTGATCAGGATGTTTTTAGCGCTAAAGCAAATGTGAGAAACATAACTGTTAATCCGTTGGTAAAAGCGGCATTAAAAGGAACAATCAACCTGGCAAACCTTTCAAAAGCCTATCCTGTAAAATTAGACAAACCTTTGGCTGGTATTTTAAAAGCCGATGTTACAACAGAATTTGATATGGCTTCTGTAGAAAAAAGTCAGTATCAAAACATCAAAAATGCCGGAACTATGAGTTTGTCAGGATTTAAATATACTGATGAAAACAATAAATCTATGAATATCAGTACGGCTTTGGTTGAATTCAATACGAGTACAATCAATCTGAAAAAATTTGATGCTACTACAGGAAAAAGTGATATTAGCATTAATGGAGTTTTAGAAAATTTCTATGGTTTTATGTTTAAAAAACAAGAGCTAAAAGGAAATTTCAACATGAGCTCAAATCAATTAGCTGTTGATGATTTTATGACTTCCGGAGAACCTGCTAAACCTGCCACTACAGGCGGAACAGAAACCGAAACAAAAGCTACATCGGCAAAACCTGCTGAAGCAATGAAGATTCCTGCGTTTTTAAACTGTACTTTGAATGCAAAAGCAAATACTGTTTTGTATGACAATTTAAAATTAAAAGATGTTTCAGGAAAGTTGATTATCAAAGACGAAAAAGCGCTTTTAGAGAACTTTAAAACCTCAATTTTTGGCGGAACAATTGGTTTAACCGGAGCTGTTTCGACAAAAGCAAAAGTACCAACATTTGATATGAATTTAGGTTTCAATCAGGTTGATATTGCGCAGACTTTTACACAATTAGACATGATGAAAAAAATTGCTCCTTTGGCAGGAATCATCAATGGAAAATTGAATTCGACTATCAAATTAAACGGAAATCTTGATGCAAATGAATTGACGCCAGATTTAAAATCGCTTTCGGGAGATTTAATAGGTCAATTGCTTTCAACTACGGTAAATGCTAAAAATTCAACAGTTTTAAACTCATTGACATCAAATATTAAGTTTCTTGATATGAGTAAATTAAACCTAAATGATGTAAAAATGGCTTTGACTTTTGATGATGGAAAAGTTAACGTAAAACCATTTGACATTAAATATCAGGATATTAAAGTGACAGTTGGAGGAACACACGGTTTTGACCAAACGATGAGTTACAACTTAAAATTAGATGTTCCGGCTAAATATTTAGGAACTGAAGCAAATGCATTCCTGGCTAAATTATCTCCAGCAGATGCTGCAAAACTGGATAACATTCCGATCAATGCATTGGTTACAGGTAATTTCTCAAATCCAAAAGTATCAACAGATATGAAAAGCGCTGTTAGCAGTTTAGCTTCTCAGGTTGCTAATCAGCAAAAAGAGAAATTAACTCAAAAAGGAGCATCAGCACTTTCTGATTTGATTAATAAAAATACAAAAGCAAAAGACACTACGCAAGCCGCAGCAACTGAGAAAGAAAAAAATACTCAGGAAGCTACTAAAAAAGCCAGTGACTTACTAAATGGTTTATTTAAAAAGAAAAAATAAGGACTTAAAAAAGGACTTAAAATAAGAAGGCCAATCATTACGATTGGCCTTTTTTTATGTTATATTTTAGAATTTAAACAGCTCTTGAATATGTTTTTAATCTTCCGTTATTCAGGATACCGTTTACTATTTTAAAATAATCATTTTTCGAACAATTTTCAACCTCAACTCCAATGCTGCAATTATCGTAAGGCTCATATTTTTTAAGGTTTGAAACTGAAAATAACCCTACAGTTGGTGTTTGAACTGAACTTGCCAAATGCATCATTCCGCTATCGGCTCCTATAAAAATTTCTGTATTGGCTATTAGCGAACCAATTTCTCTAATATCCTTACTATAAAAAGTTGGTGCTTTAAAAGCTATTTGAGATACATTTTCTATAGGTAATATTTCAATAATATTGTAATCTGTATATTGATTTTTTAGTGAAGCATAAAAATTCTCCCACCAATCTTCAGACAAACATTTTGTTCCTGTCGCAAATGTAAATATGCAAATCGTTTTTTTAGAATTATTGCTATTTAATGTGCTTAATATCTTTTTACCTTCTGACAACTCAAAAGGAGTTAATTTAAGATCTATAGGCTCTACTATTTTATTGCTTTCTTTTAATCCTAATTTTGTTAAATAGTGTCTAAAATTATAAACAGGGTATTTTGCAATATGCTCGTAATCAGATTTAGTTTGTTGACGGTCATTTTCTAAATCTCCGTAGAATTTATATTTTGCTTTAGAAAAATGTACAGCCAAACGGCCTGATGAAGAATTTTGATCGACATTTATTGCCATATCGTAAGGCTGTTTTGTTATCGAAATCCAAACTTTTATATATTCTAATAAATTTTTAAAAGGTTTTTTGGGTAAATGAATTGTTTTGTAAACAACATCGTAATTTTCAAAAATAATAGGCGCAAGTGGTCCTTTAACAAATAAATCAATTTTACAATTTGGAAATGTTTCAGCAACTTCTTTTACGAGTGGTGAGATCAATAAAAGATTTCCTAATCTTGCATTTGGTCTGCAAATTAAGACTCTTTTAATTTCAGTTTTATCCACTAAAATTATTCCTGATTCGCTTTTTGGTTTTCCAATGTTCTTTGTCAGATTACGCATTAAACCTCTTCTGAAAACATTAATTTTGTTTAAAACACCCATTTATTAAATAATTTAAAAATTATAAAAATTACTTTAATTTTAAAAAGAACCTGTAAACTTGAATTACTTCAAATCTAGCTTCTTTTTTTTCTAAAAGTAATTTCTTTCAATAAGCAATTATTACAAAATTGTAACCAAATGTATCATTTTTCACACATGGTATCTTATTAAAATATAATTTAAAATTACAAAACTTTTATGTAAAGACAGATGAATCAGACGAATAGCTAAAAACCATCGACCTACACGTCGATTGTCACGACGTATCCTTCGGAACCACGAACGTTAAAAACAGTACCGTCTTCAAAAATTAAATATTGCCCTTTTATCCCAATAAGTTTTCCTTGAAAAGAAGGTGTTTTGTCTAAATTTAAGCTTGCGACTTTTGCAGGATAATTTAAAACGGGATAATTTAATTCGAATAAATCATTCTTTTGAGCGTAAAAATATTCTCGTGCTTCAGCGGGAATCAATTCTTCAATTTTTACTTTTTCGGCAATCAAGTCAAAAACCGCAGTTGGATTTTGAAGCATTTTTCTCCAATTGGTTTTATCTGTATAATGACTTTTTAAAGCGACTTCGGTAATTCCGGCCAAATATCTGTTAGGAACCTCAACTACGGCAATTGCCTGGCTGGCTCCCTGATCAATCCATCTGGTTGGGACTTGTGTTTTTCGTGTTACACCCACTTTTATTTCGCTTGCCACAGCCAAATACACAACATGAGGCTGCAATTGTACTTTTTGTTCGTATTCTAAATCACGATCTGCAATTCCTAAATGCGCCGTACTCAATTCTGGCCTCATAATCCAATCTCCTACAGCAGGGCTTGAGTAAAAACAATCATAACAAAAACCTTGTCTAAATATCTTTTTCTTTTTACAGCAATTCAAACATTGAAAACCTGCAAAATTAATTTCAATTTCTTTATCTAATAATTGATTCATACTGAGAAAGCTATCTTCAAAAACCAAATAATACTGAATTGGATTTCCGATTTCTGTTTGCATTTTTGTAAGTACGCCTTGATATGTCATTATATTTTAGATTGTTGATTTTAGATTTTAGATTGCTTCTCTAGCGCAGAATTTTAATTTTTAAAATTCATTTTTAGTAAAAAATAGAATGTTTTTATTACAAAAAAAACAGTATTTTTGATACAACGACAAAGTTAATGTTTGTCCGGTGATATTTCAAATCTTATATTTTGACTTTTTGCAAAAAGTATAAAATCAGAAATCTAAAATCTAAAATCTAAAATTTCTCATGCCCTTATCAATTATCAACTCGTTCGCCTCCTGGGTTCTGAAACAAAGAATTCACCAAATAGAACTCTTTCTGAAATACCCTAATGAAGTTCAGGAAGAACTGTTGCACAATTTATTAATGGCATCTGAAAATACTGTTGTAGGAAAACAGTATGATTTTGCTTCAATCAACTCTTATCAGACTTTTGCGGAAAGAGTTCCGATTGCGAGCTATGAAGAATTACAACCTTTGATTGAACGCACACGTCAGGGCGAACAAGGCGTTTTTTGGGAAACTCCTATCAAATGGTTTGCAAAATCGAGCGGAACAACCAATGCTAAAAGCAAATTTATTCCGGTTAGTAACGAAGCTCTCGAAGATTGTCATTATAAAGGAAGTAAAGATTTGCTTTGTCTTTATTTGAATAATAATGAAGATTCTGAATTGTTTTTGGGAAAAAGTCTTCGCTTAGGCGGAAGTTCTCAGATTTACGAAAACAACAATACTTATTTTGGAGATTTATCGGCTATATTGATTGAAAACATGCCCATTTGGGCTGAATTTAGCAGTACGCCAAGTAATAAAACTTCGTTGATGAGCGAATGGGAATCTAAAATCGCTGCTATTATAAATGAAACTAAAGTAGAAAATGTAACCAGTTTTGCCGGAGTTCCGTCCTGGATGTTGGTTTTAATGAATAAAGTTTTAGAGAATACCGGTAAGGAAAGTCTATTGGAAATCTGGCCAAATCTTGAGGTTTATTTTCATGGCGGCGTGAGTTTTTCTCCATACAAAGAACAATACAAAAAAATCTTGCCTAGCAAAGATTTTAAATATTACGAAATATACAATGCTTCTGAAGGCTTTTTTGCGATTCAGGATCTAAATAATTCCAGTGATTTATTGCTGATGCTGGATTACGGCATTTTCTACGAATTTATTCCGATGGATACTTTTGGGACTTCAAACCAAAAAGTTATTTGTTTGGCCGATGTAGAACTGAATAAAAATTACGCGCTGGTTATTACGACCAATTCAGGTTTATGGCGTTATTTAATTGGCGATACAGTTCGTTTTACTTCATTAAATCCGTACAGAATTAGAGTTACAGGAAGAACAAAACATCATATTAATGTTTTTGGCGAAGAATTAATGGTCGAAAATACAGATCAGGCCATTGCCAAAGCTTGTCAGATTACCCAAACTGAAGTTATAGATTATACGGTTGCTCCTATTTTTATGCAGGACAAAGAAAAAGGCGCACACGAATGGATGATCGAATTCAAGAAAAAACCGGCTGATGTTGGGCTTTTCCAGAAAGTTCTTGATGAAACTTTACAGACTTTAAACTCTGATTACGAAGCTAAACGCTACAATAATATGACGCTGAATCCTTTGGTGATTAATGTAGCCCGTGAAAACTTATTCTACGATTGGCTGAAAGAAAGAGATAAACTTGGCGGACAACATAAAATCCCGAGACTTTCGAATGAGAGAGATTATTTGGAGCAATTGAAGGAGATGTGTGTGCTTAAACACTAATTTCACGAATTTTCACGAATTGATTTGTTGCTAAAATGCAATTAAAAAACGCTAATTCCACTAAATTGCATGAGGGATAGAAGTGGAAATCCTTTTTGTCCGCCGCGGCGGACAAAAAGATTGAAACGGATAGCCCGACCCGGAGGGACATGCCCATAAAAAAACCTTAATTCTGATTTGAACTAAGGTTTTATATTTTAAGTACTATTTTGCCATTTCGAGGAACGAGAAATCACATAAAGTAAAAACATAGAGTACGTCGCTATCTGGATGTGATTTCTCGTTCCTCGAAATGACAAAAAAACTACATCATATCGATATAACGGTCGTGATATCCTAAAAGGTACAAAACACCATCAAGACCTAAACTTGAAATTGAATTTGAAGCACTTTCTTTTACTTTTGGTTTGGCGTGAAAAGCGATTCCCAGACCAGCTAAATTGATCATTGGTAAATCGTTAGCTCCGTCACCAACTGCTATGGTTTGATTGATGTGAATTCCTTCTTTGGCTGCAATAGCTGTAAGGTATTCGGCTTTCTTTAAACCATCTACAATATCACCTATATATTTACCGGTTAATTTCCCGTCTTTTATTTCTAATTGGTTGGCGTGAACGTAATCTATACCTAATTCTTTTTGCAGGTATTCTCCAAAATAAGTGAATCCTCCGGATAAAATTGCGGTTTTGTAACCGTAATATTTTAAGGCCTTCATTAAACGATGTGCTCCTTTTGTTATAGGCAGATTTTCGGCTACTTTTTGTAAAACTTCTTCACTTAAACCTTCTAACAAAGCCATTCGCTGTTTGAAGCTTTCGTTAAAATCGATTTCTCCATTCATGGCAGATTCTGTGATGGCTTTTACTTGTGCGCCTACTCCGTTAAGTTCTGCTAATTCGTCTATAACTTCGGCCTGGATTAAAGTCGAATCCATATCGAAACAAACCAAACGGCGGTTTCTTCTGTAAATATTGTCTTCCTGAAAAGAAATATCGACATTTAAAGTTCTTGAAATTGCCATAAAATTGGCTGTCATTTCAATCTTGTTTACTATTTCTCCGGTTACAGATAATTGTATGCAGGAACGTGGATATTCTTCTTTTTCGACAACAGAAGTTCTTCCGGTCAATCTTATAATGGAATCAATATTTAAATTTTGATCTGATAATATTTTGGTTACAGCAGCAAGCTGAGCAGCAGTTAGTTTTTCGCCCAAAACATTTATAATATAGCGTTGTCTGGATTGAGATTTAACCCAGGTTTCGTAATCATCTATAGAAATAGGAATGAATTTTACTTTAACTTCTAATTCGTAAGCTTTAAAAAGCAAATCCTTAAGCACTGGACCAGAACTTGAGCCCGCTTCTATTTCGAACAAAATCCCTAAAGACAATGTATCGTGAATATCCGCCTGGCCTATATCAAGGATAATAGCATCGTAAGCAGCTAATACCGATGTTAATCCGGCTGTTACACCCGGTTTGTCATGCCCTGAAACTTTAAGTAAAATAATTTCTTTGTCTTCTGTTGCCATTTTATGCTTATTGATTTTCGAAGCGACAAAAATCGGCAATCTATTTATGATAAAAAAGTATATTCTTTGTTTTTTTGTAGAGAAAAAACACAAATCAACATGTAAGTTTTAAGTAATTTAACATTTAACAAAAGTTAATTGTAATGTTTTTTCCGCCACGAATTCACGAATCATTTTTAGAATTTTATTTGAATAAAATTTAGTGAACTCGTGGCGGATAAACTAATTATTTATTTGGTTCGTTTACATCGAAATTGACCATCCAGCCTACGCCAAATTTATCTGTGAACATTCCGAAATAAGAACCCCAGAAAGTATTGTCCATAGCCATAAAAACGTTTCCGCCTGCTGAAAGTCCGTTGAAGATTCTGTCTGCTTCTTCTTTGCTTTCTACATTGATTGAAACTGAAAAGTTTCCGCCAAATGTTACATCTCCCGATTGTTCGTTACTGTCGCTTCCCATTAAAATGGTGTTTCCAATTGGCAAAGACACGTGCATTATTCTGTTAGCATCTTTTTCTGAAAATTCTGCACAGCCTCCGTCTTCGGCAGCCGGCATATCTTTAAATTTTCCGATATACGGAAATTCACCTCCAAAAACTGATTTGTAAAATAGAAATGCTTCTTCACAATTTCCATTAAATATTAAATAAGGGTTTACTGATGTTGCCATGATATTTTTATTTTTATTTTGTTTGTTTGTTTGTTTGTTATTGTAATCTATTTCTTTCTTCTATTTTCTTGTCTCTATTTTTCAGAAAGTTCTTTTACTGTTTCTAATCCTTTCGGAAACGCTTCTTTAAAATAATCGATATATTTCTCTACTACGTCAACTTGAGCTGTCAAATCTGTAAACTCGTCATCTTGCGTTAAACGATATGTTTCCATTGCGCCGGTCCATTTTTTCGTCTCTTCATCAATAGGCAGTTCTTTAAAGTCTTTTATTTCTCCTATATGTTTGAAAGCCATATATTCATTTGGAATTTTCTTTTCGATAATACTATTCATTCCTTCTCCGTTTGGAGACATAAAATGAATTTTATCACCTTCGTTCCAATCACTTACTGCATACGAGCCTTCGCAAAAAGCTCCTGTCCATTTTTTATAGGTTTCTTCATTCCATAAAACAGCCCAAACGGTTTCTACCGGAGCTTTAATTCTGATTTTAAATTCTAATGTTTCCATATCTAATTTATTTAGGCATTTTACTAAAATCCATATACAAGATATTCCAGCGATGACCATCTAAATCTGCAAAAGCGCTGCCATACATCCAGCCTTGGCTTTCTGCAGGTTTACTAAAAACGGTTCCGCCGGCTTCTTTTACTTTTTCTGTGAACTGATCAACTTCTTCTTTGCTTTCAGCATCAATCGAAATCAATATTTCCGAACTTGATTTTGTATCTGTCAACTTATTTTGAGAAAAACTGGCAAACAAAGATTCTTCAAAAAGCATTACTGCAAATTTCCCTTCGCCAACAATCATACAGGTTGAACTTGGCGTGTCGTGTTTTTCATTAAAAGAGAAACCTATTTTTGAGAAAAAAGCTTTCGATTTTACCACCTCTTTTACCGGCAAATTCAGCCAAATTTGTTTCGTCATCTTTTTTGTTTTTGTGTTAAACGTTTTTGCCACGAAGGCACTAAGACACAAATTTTTTTATTCGTTTTCTTAGTGACTTTGCGACTTTGTGGCAACTTCTGCGTAACTTTTAAAGTTGTCCAAAATTGCCTGCCAGCCGCCGCGTTGCATTTCTTCGGGGTTTTGTGTTTCGGGATCAAAGCTTTCCGTTACTTCTACTCCGTTTGAAGTTGCTGCAAAACTAATTTCAACTTTTCTTCCATCACCCATAACATATTCAATGGCTTTATTTTTTTCTACCAAAGTATATTCGCCTTCAAAATCAAAACTCATACTGCCGTCTTTTGCGGCCATCGTCGATTTGAATTTTCCGCCTTCTCTCAAATCATTTTCTGCATAAGGTGTATGCCAATCAGGTGAGGCAAAACTCCATTTTGTAATGTGTTCAGGTAATGTCCAGAATTCCCAAACTTTGTCTATTGATGCATTTATTGTACTTTTTACTGTTATCATTATTTATTATTTTATAATTTATTAATTGGTTTACTCTTTAAAATTTTCAACGTACTTTTTAAAATTTTGAATAATTGCAGTACAAAATTGTTCTTCCATATCTGCTGAATCTTTTGTTGTTGGCTCAAATGTTTCGGTAAGTTTTACATGATCACCACTATTTTCAAAACGAACATTGCCGTTCTGTTATCCAAAAGCTGATATTCTATCCATGAAAATTTTTCGATTTTAGTATATATGCCTTCAAAATCAAAACCATCGCTTCCATCTTTAAGAGCCATTGTAAATTTGAATTTTCCGCCTGCTTTCAAATCATTTTCTGCATAAGGTGTATGCCAGTCTGCAGAAGCATTATTCCAATTCATAATATGTTCTGGCAATGTCCACAGATCTCAAACTTTTTCTATTGGGGCATTTATTGTATTTTGAACTTGTATCATATTACAGGCTTTAATTTATACTTCGCTCGGTATTTTACTTTCATCCATATAGAAAATTTCCCAATGATGCCCGTCTATATCCAGGAAAGTGCGCTGGTACATCCACCCATAATCCTTCGTTTCCACATATTCTGTTCCTCCTGATTGAATAGCTTTTTCCATTATTTCATCTACTTTTTCACGAGTTTCAAAAGATACAGCAATAAGAACTTCGCTTGTTGTCTCTGCATTGCAAATTTCTTTATTGGTAAATGTTGCATAAAACTCTTCAACTAAAAGCATTGCATTTATATTTTCGCCAATAATTAAACAAGTTCCTTTTTCATTAGTAAACTTTGGATTGAATGAAAAACCCAACTCAGTAAAAAATGAAATGGATCGATTTAAATCTTTTACTGGAAGATTTATGAAAATTTTTGTTGCCATGATATATAAAATTACAAATTATCAAAACAAATTTAAAGTTAAATAACAAGGCTTGCATTACAAAAAAAGTCATCTTTAGGGGCATTTAAGACAATTTTTCTATTTTTGTAATAACCATAAATGAAATACCATGACTAAGAAAACAGCTTTAATTGTACCTCACTACTATAAATTATTAAGTATAGCAGCTATTTTAGAAGTTTTTGAAACTGCTAATAAATTAAGTAATGGTCCGGAAAAGCCTTTTGAAATTATGGTTTTTCAATCAGCGGAACAAATCAAAGAAAAACTTTTATTTGGTTATGAAGTAAATTCAATCGAAGATTCTGATAAACTTTTAGACCTCATTTTAATTCCGGCTTTTACTACGGATGATATGAGTGAGATGATCGCAAAAAATAAAAATTTTATTCCGTGGCTGCAAAAACAGCATCAGGCCGGAGCCGAATTAGCCAGTTTTTGTACGGGTGCTTTTTTGTTTGCGGCTTCGGGTTTACTTAACGAAAAACTGGCAACAACACATGTCGACGCCTGCAGTGCTTTTACGAAAGCTTTTCCGTTGGTTAAATTAAAATCTGAAGAAACCTTAACGGCTGATGGAAGTTTATACACAAGCGGAGGTTCGACTTCATCTTTCCATCTATTGATTCTTTTGGTTCAGAAATATTGCGGAAATGAAATTGCTGTTCAAATCGCAAAGATCTTTTCTATTGATTTAAACCGATACAAACAAAGCTATTTTAGCACTTTCAGACCCAATCATTTACACAACGATTCTTTAGTTGCCATGCTGCAGCAAAAAATAGAAAGCCAATATCATTCTATTGAAAAGTTGGAAGAAATAACAAAAGATATTCCCACAAGTGCCAGAAACATGACACGCCGATTTAAACAAGTAACCGGAATTCCGCCAATTGAATATTTGCAAAATATACGTGTAGAAAGTTCTAAGAAATATTTGGAACAAACGCAACTTTCAATTTCTGAGATAATCGAAAAAACGGGCTATAATGATCCAAAAGCTTTTAGAAAAGTGTTTTTTAAAATGGTGGGCATGAAACCAATTGAATATCGAGAGAAGTTTAGGGTTCAGTAATTTTTTCAGAAGCAGAAAATTTTAAACACGAATTTCACGAATTTGCACAAATTTCAATCGTTAATTAACTTTGTGAAATTAATTTCACAAACGAATCAGTGACAATTAGTGAAATTCGTGTTTGTTTTTATAATTTTCAAAAAAAAACCTGCTCACATAAATGAACAGGTTTTGTGTTAATCTTTGTCTAAGTTTAAAACTTGACAAAGCTGTATTTAGAATTTACGAAGCAATTTCCATTCTCTTCAATAAATTTTTACTTAAAGTATGTTCTGCGTAATCTTTATCAATTGTCAAAACTTTATCGTCTGAACTTGGTAATTCGTACATAGCATCTGTTAGAATTGCCTCGCATAACGAACGCAATCCACGAGCACCTAATTTGTATTCTAAAGCTTTATCTACAATAAAATCTAAAGCTTCATCAGAAATACTGAATTCTACTTCGTCCATCATAAACAATTTTTGATATTGTTTGATTAACGCATTTTTTGGCTGAGTCAGAATGGCACGCAATGTTTCTCTGTCTAAAGGATCCATGTGTGTTAAAACTGGTAAACGACCAATAATTTCAGGAATCAAACCAAAATCTTTAATGTCTTTTGGAATTATATATTGCAACAAATTGTCTTTGTCGATATTGTCTACATTTTTCGATGTTGAATATCCAACTGCCTGGCGGTTTAAACGTTTCGAAATAATACGTTCTACTCCATCAAAAGCTCCACCTGCAATAAACAGGATGTTTTGGGTATTTACTTCAACAAATTTCTGGTCCGGATGTTTACGTCCTCCTTTTGGCGGCACGTTTACAACTGTTCCTTCTAATAATTTCAATAATGCCTGTTGAACTCCTTCTCCAGAAACGTCACGTGTTATAGATGGATTATCGCTTTTGCGGGCGATTTTATCAATTTCATCAATAAATACGATTCCTCTTTCTGCTTTGGTTACATCATAATCAGCAGCTTGAAGTAAACGTGTCAAAATACTTTCAACATCTTCACCCACATAACCTGCTTCTGTAAGCACTGTCGCATCTACGATTGCCAAAGGAACGTCTAACATTTTTGCGATAGTTTTTGCTACCAATGTTTTTCCTGTTCCGGTTTGACCAACCATAATGATGTTACTTTTTTCAATCTCTACTTCGTCGTCTAATTGCTGTTGCATTAAACGTTTGTAGTGATTGTAAACCGCAACTGACATTACTTTTTTAGTCTGATCCTGTCCAATAACATATTGATCTAAGAAAGCTCTGATCTCTTTTGGTTTCTTTAAAATTAAGTCCCCAACCAGTTTAGCGCTTCCGCTTGATTTTAATTCTTCTATTACAATTCCGTGTGCCTGTTCAATACACTTATCACAAATGTGTGCATTAATACCTGCAATCAATAAATTGGTTTCTGGCTTTTTTCTTCCACAAAACGAACATTCTAATACTACTTTAGCCATTCTTTTTTTATTACTAAGCTGCAAAGTTACTAAGTTTCTGAGAGTTTTCAATAAAACCTTTAAAACTTAGTAACTTATTAACTTATATTTTTGTTTCAAGTCTTAAAAAGGTTTCAAATTTCAGGTTTCAAGTTGCTATTGTTAACTTGAAACCTGAAACTTGAAACATAATAAACTAATTTTTAGCTTCTTCTTAAAACTTCATCAATCATTCCGTATTCTTTTGCTTCGTCAGCTTTCATCCAGTAATCGCGCTCACTGTCTTTGTGCACTTTATCAAAAGTTTGTCCTGAATGTTGAGAGATAATATGATATAATTCATCTTTTAGTTTCAACATTTCGCGTAAGTTGATTTCCATATCTGTTGCAACACCTTGTGCTCCTCCAGATGGCTGGTGAATCATAACTCTTGAATGTGGTAAAGCTGAACGTTTTCCTTCAGCTCCTGCACATAATAAAACGGCTCCCATTGAAGCTGCCATACCGGTACAAATTGTAGCTACGTCTGGTTTGATGTATTGCATGGTGTCATAAATTCCCAAACCTGCGTAAACGCTTCCTCCTGGAGAATTTAGATAAATTTGAATATCTTTTGAAGCATCAGCACTTTCTAAAAATAATAATTGCGCCTGAACGATATTTGCGATTTGATCGTCGATACCAGTTCCTAAAAAGATAATTCTGTCCATCATTAATCTTGAAAACACGTCTAATTGAGAAACGTTCAACTGGCGCTCTTCGATAATGTATGGAGTCATGTTTGTTGGGTTCATTGCCGCTACGATTTTATCGTAGTACATTGCGTTTACTCCCTGGTGCTTTGTAGCAAATTTTTTAAATTCTTTACCGTAGTTCATATTTTATGTGTCTAAGTTTTACTTAATTTTTGGTATTATATTTTTATTTCCCACAAAGGTCATACCCTTTTATAAAGAATGTCAATATGTCTTATTTCTAGCCCAGATAGCAGTGAAAAGCTTTTTGAAATGACAACTATTTTTTGTTGGTAAAAAAAGCGACCAGCGGAAGCTCTTTTTTTACCTTACAAAAAAAGGCAGGCATGAAAAAACTTGTAACGGATAGCTGGATTAGCTCCTGAAAAGTAATCAAAAAATAAATTAAAACAAAAGAGCGTCAGGAAAAAACTTCCTGACGCTCCAATATAATTTAATTTAGAAATTATTCGCCGTAAGACGCAGCAATAAATTCTTCGTAAGTTACTTCTTTAGTTGTTGGATTTGCTTTTTCTTTAAACACTTCTAACAATTTTTCAGCTACAACCTGCTCAGAAAGTCTTTTCACTTCTTCCTGGTTAGATAAAACTCTAGCCACGATTCCTTGTACTTCTTCGTCAGTTGGGTTTGTTTGTCCAAATTGAGCCATTTGTTGTCTGATTGCTTTTGTTGTAAAAGCTTTCAAGTCTTCAAATGTAATTTGGATATTGCTTTGTGCCATTGCTTTTCCTTCAATTAATTGAAAACGTAATCCTTTTTCAGATCTTGCGTATTCAACTTCAGCTTCTTCTGCAGAAAGTTTTTTCTCTCCAACAGTTTGTAACCATTTTTTAAGGAATTCAGCCGGTAAATCAAATTTTGTGTTTTCGATCAGGAAATCCTGAACGTCTAACAATAATTTTTGATCTGCCTGTTGTGCAAATTGAGCTTCAGCATCTTCTTTAATTTTAGCTTTTAAATCTTCAAGAGAAGCTACTTTTCCTTCACCAAAAAGTTTATCAAATAACTCTTGGTTTAATTCTGCCAATTCTGCTCCGTTGATAGCTTCGATAGTAAAGTTTACTTCAACATCTAAACCGTGAACATCATCATGAGATACTTTTAAGTAATCCATTAATTGGTGATCATCTTCAAATAAACCTTTTGTGCTTACAGTAACAACATCTCCAACTTTTTTACCGATGAATTTGTCACCTGCTTTTTTGTTGAATGTAGAAACTGAAATTGTAGTTGTATTGTCGATACCTTTTTCTTCATTAGAGAAAGTTCCTGTCAAATCAGAATCAGCATCAACTTTATCTTGTGGAATTGCTTTTCCGAATTGTTTTTGGATACGCTCAACTTGTCCGTCGATTAATTTATCATCAGCTGTAACGATATATTTTACGATATTGTTTTTAGCTTCTAAGTCAATTTCGAAGTTTGGCACTAAACCAATTTCGTATTCGAAAGTTAGTTCTTCAGCATCCCAATCAAAGTTTTCGTTTTCTTTAGCAAGAGGAGTTCCTAAAAGATTTAATCTTTCAGATTGAACAAAACGCTCTAAAGCCAAATCAACTACTTTTTTAACTTCTTCCTGCTTAATTGCTTTTCCGTATTGTTTTTCAACAAGGTCTTTAGGAACTTGTCCTTTTCTAAAACCTTTAACGGTAGCCAAAGGCATTTTTTCGTTTATTCTTTTTGCTACTTGACCTTTGTAATCCATGTGAACAACTGTCATTACAATTGTTTCATTCACAGCGTCTGTTGCTACTCTTTTAATATCCATCTTCTTCTTTAATTTACGTAATAAAATTGGGTTGCAAAATTATAAAATTTTTGCAACCCAGCCAAGTTTTTAATCTATTGTATTTGAAGACGTTTTAAACGTCATTTCTATTTTTATTTTTTATCGTCTCCCAGAATTTTGTAAGTAATAGACTGAAGAATAGACAATATGACACTAAAGATTAATGCTGTCCAAAAAGAATCTACCGCAAAACCTCCAACTATATTGGTACACAATAAAATAATGATCGCATTTATAACCAGTAAAAACAAACCTAAAGTAATCACCGTTACCGGCAAAGTCAGGATAACTAAAATTGGTTTTATAAAAAGATTAAGCAATCCTAAAACCACTGCAACAATTACAGCTGTACCAAAACTTGCTACATGTACGCCTGTCAAAAGATTAGCAAGTAATAAAACCAAGGCTGCAGTAACTAGAAGTCTAAGTAATAATTTCATATTTATTTTAATTTAAAATTTTAATAAAAGTAATAAAATATTTGCCAAAATGACTATTCCTTTAAAAAGGCAGTTGTTAATTCAAAAAACATTTTAGGGTTTTCGGCATGAAGCCAATGACCGGCATTTGGAATTGTTTCTACTTTTAAATCAGGGAAGTGTGTACGAATCTGATCAAGATCGGCATCCTGAACATAACCTGAATTTCCTCCGCGAATAAATAATGTCGGCTTTTCGAAAACCAAATCATCTGCCAGAGCTTTTCCGATTGCATCCAGATTATTATTGAAAACTTCGAGATTGAATCTAAACGCCAATTGTCCAGGTTCTTTCCAGTATAAATTTTTCAACAAAAACTGACGTGTTCCAAAATCAGAAACATATTGTGCTACAATTTCCTCAACATCGTTTCGACTTGGTTTTACGGAAAAATCAACTGCATTTAATCCTGCTAAAATATCCTGATGATGTTGTTTATAAAACTTCGGACCAATATCTGCCACAATCAATTTATCTACAATTTCAGAATGTGTTGTTGCAAAAAGCATCGCTACTTTCCCTCCCATCGAATGTCCTAAAATATCTATTTTACTTAATTGATTGGCCTGGCAATATTCGAAAACATCCTGAACCATAGCTTCGTAACTCCATTCATCTGAATGAAAACTGCGTCCGTGGTTTCTTAAATCTAAAATATGAACCTGAAATCCGGCTTCTACATATTGCCCGGCAAGTGTTTTCCAGTTATCAGACATTCCTAGAAATCCGTGCATGATGATGAAAGGTTTTCCTTCGCCTTCTATTTTTGAGTATAACATTTATATATTTTTAAGCTTATTACAAATGTAAAAAACTTATTTATCAATATAAGTGGAAAAATTTTGAAGAAATCATTTTATTGTAAAAAAAGCGTATCGTTTTACGGTTTCCCGTAAACAAAGAACAATCTGAAAGTGTATATTCGCGCTCAGAAATCAAACCCAAAATTTGATTCAAATCATTTAATTAAATACCACTCCTATGATTAAAAAATTCCTTTTATTATCGTTAGTTGCTTCTCAACTTATGATTTCATGTTCTAGTGATGACAGTCCGGAAACTGACCCTGTTGTAATTGACCCTGTTGTACCTGAGCAAACTTTGGCAGAACAAATTGCTAACATTATCAAACAGCCTTATTCTAAATTGACTCCTACAGAGCAAAAAGTAAAATTAGAGGCAGAAGCTAATGAGATGTTGGTTCAGCTAGACAAAACTAAAAAATTAAGTGCAATTGAAACAATTGAAAACTTAAACAGATTATTAGACGTTAGTCCTGTTGATATTTTTAACGGAAAAAACGATAATGAAGTAGAAGATATTATCAATGTTGCTGGAGTTTACGGAATTTACACTTGGGATAATACCGGTAAAGTTTGGGTAAAAACAGCTTCGACTTCAGAATTAAAATTTGTTTTTCCTGCTAAAGAAACTCAAACTACAAATAATGCTACATTCACTAGCAAAAGTGTTTCTTCAGATATTAAAGTTGAAATTGAAGATACTTATGATTGGCAATCTGGAGTAAAAACAAACGATTATGTTTTCTTACCAACTTCAGCAGATGCAACTTTAACAATCGACAATACTGCTGTAGCTTCATTTACACAAACTGCAAAATATTCTAACGGAAAAGAAGTTCCTAATGAGTTTGCTTACAAAATGACTCTAAGTGATGGTTATACATGGGAAATGAGTGGTGTTAAAGCTACAGAAAACACTTCAAAAGGTGCTCTTACTTATAACGGTAAAACTTTACTTTCATTTAACTCAGGAAGTACTGCAAGTATTGACGCTTTAATGACAAATGACGAATTAGTACAATATAGAGGTAAAGCAAACGGATTAGTGCAACTTTTAGACAATTTTCTAATTATTGCTGATATGGACTTAGCTACAGCAGCAGCTGACGAAATTGCTTTAGAAAAAACAATGGTATATTCTAATTACGACACTAAAAACCATTATGTAGATGAAAATTCAAACAACCTTAAATATTCTCAAGGTACTGTTGCAAGCTTCAATAAAAACTCAAAGTTAATTTTAGTATCTAAAAAAGACGGAACTAAAATAGCTGATATTGTTCAGCACTCTGAAAAAGTAGACACTTATACATATAATATAAAATGGGTAGCTGATGCAACTGCAAGCAATGGAGGTTATTGGGCATCTGACGACAACTCGACTGTAACTGTTAATTATTACAACGAAGTTTATTACTTAAAATTCGGAGATAATACAGAAGTAGAAATGGGAGCTTATTTCTCAACAGGATTTAGCAGCTTCGAAGCTAAATTTGAAGAATTCATCAAAGCTTTTGAGAACTAATTATTCTTTAAAATTATAACGTAAATCCGGTTTGAAACAATTTCAAACCGGATTTATTTTTTAGGCGGTGTTCTAACAATTAAAGTACTTTGTCCATATCCTGCCCAAACACCAATACCTCCTTTTATATTCGATTTTAAACTTGTATTTGATGGATAAATTGGATTTTTACTATTAACGATTTCATTTTGCCAACTGTTCCAAAAATCCAAAGCTTCTTTGTTTTGCGTTCGTAATTTCACATAAATTAAATCTCCATCAGCAAAATATGGCGTAAACTTTGTTTTTGGAAAAAGTAAAATTCCTCTGTTTACCTGTATAGAAACGTTTGATGACGTGAAATTTTTATCATCTAAATTTCCATAGAATGCCAGAACAAAAATAGGTTCTTCGGCATCAATTTTTGTAGCAACCTGATAATAGTTTTTATCTTCTAAAGGATCATCAAATTTTACAAAAACATAACCTGTTGTATCTGTAACATTCTTTTTTACATACTCGGCACTTTTAAGCGCTACGGTTTTTGGTATAGTGGTTACAGCTTCGACAACACGATTTAAATATTCTATTTTTAGCGAATACTCTTTTCCTGCTTCACCTTTCAAAGTTGTTCCGTAGTATACAAAGGGCGGAACTCTGTTTTTATCGTTTTTCACTCTTAAAACTTCTGAAGTCTGACCATCAGAAATTGTAATTTTTGCCGATCGAATGACATGATTCAAAACATTTGTAGAGTCAATTACATCTGTAACCGGAATACTGCTTGAAAGCAAAACCTGAGCATAATCTCCTTCTTCTATCCAGCCTTCTACAACAATTTTAGATTCGATACTTTGTTCGCTAAAATCATCTTTAGAGCAACTCATTATTATTAAAGCAAAAAGAAATAATAAATATTTTTTCATCTTTTAAAATTTAAATCTCCAGCTTATTGAAGGCAATATTCTATATAATACTTTTTTGTCCTGTTTTACAACAACACTACTTTTATCATCAGCAACTTTAACATCCAAAACAACATAAATTGGATTATCAATATTAAAAGTATTATAGATTGAAAAGTTCAGGGCGCTTTCTTTTTTATTTGTTTTAAAGAAGAAATAATTTGCAGAAAGATCGGTACGAATATAATTGGGCATTTGTGCATTATTGTATTCTGAATATTCTTTGACCGGATTGTTATTGATAAAATACCAGGAAGTTGGCATTGTAAATCGATTTCCGGAACTAAATATTTGGGTAACACCAAAATTCCATTTTGAATTTAAATCATACATTCCAACTAACGACAGATTATGACGTCTGTCATATTTGGCAAAATACGTTTTTCCATTATTGAGTTCGTCAAAATTTCTATCAGACCAGCTTAAAGTATAACTTAACCAGCCGGTAAATTTTCCGTTATTTTTGCGGAGCATAAATTCAAGACCATACGCTTTTCCCTTACCCACCAATAAATCATTTTTTAGAGTTGTGGTTTCGTTAAACTGAGTTATACCATAAGGATATTCCAGTAAATCTTTCATAGAGCGATAAAATCCTCCTAAAGAGGAAACCAAATTCTTTGAAATATTTTGATTTGAACCAATTGCAAACTCATCTGACGATTGCGGTTTAATTCCATCAGAACTGGCAATCCAGAAATCTGTCGGAATTCCAACACTTGAAGTAGTAATCAAACTCAAATATTGGTATTGTTTGTTATAAGACCCGTAAAAAGAAAACTTTTCATTTGCAACGTAATTCAGTAAAACACGAGGCTGAAAATGCAAATAAGAACTTTGCGATCCTGATGTATAATAATTTATCCTCAAACCCAGTTCTGCGTTTAATTTATCTGTCAGTTTTGGTTTGATGGTAGTAAAAACAGCTGCTTCATTGGCAGTAATCATACTATTTTGAGAGGTATTGTTTGAACTGCTGAAGTTTTCAACATTCACTTTCTGAGGCTGTAAATCATGATAAACATATTGCAATCCAGACTCGACAGGAATATTTTTTATCCAAAAACGAAATGAATTTGTAAAACCAAAATCTTTCACATACGAAGAAACACCAAACTGAATTGTTGCCTGTTCCATACTCAAATCATTAGAATATTGGCTGAAATAAACAGCATTTGACATGCTTGTTTTTGAGGAAAGTGCTGTGGTTACAGAAGGAGAAACCGTAAAATTACTCCATTTCAGACTGGTTTTTAAAGACAAATTATCGTCATTAATTTTTAATTTATCACCACTAACAAAAGCATCTACAGCAAATAGATTATTTTTAGAAATCTGAGATACAAAAGTGAAATTTCCATCTGAAAATCCATATTTCATATTCTGAACATCATTATTTTGGGATGAAGAATTTATCAATGGCGCAATAATTTCATCGATATACGTTTTTCTTCCTGAAATATAAACTCCTGTTTTTTCTGTTACAGGAATGGCAAAATTCAATTGTGAGGCCAAAATACCAACATTTCCCTGAATCGTAAATTCAGTAGGTATTTTTTTGTTCGGAATTAAAAGTGTCGTCGAACTTAATCGTCCTCCGTATTTTGCATTCGAACTTGACTTATCAAATTCTACCTCCTTAATATGATCAGCATTATAAAAAGGAAAAATACCTAATAAATGAGACATTCCATAAACCGGCGTTCCATTATATAATATTGCATTATGTCCCGGATCGCCACCTCTTACGTATAAATATCCATTAGCATCTCCAGAATTTTGAACTCCGGGTGTTAATTGCAAAATCTTTATAATATCGGTTGTTCCTAAAACGGTCGGTAACGAAGACAATTCTTTTAAGTTGAAAGATAATTTACCTCCTGATAAAGTTGAAATACCATTTTTTTTATCATTATCTATAATCACTTCTTTTAAAAGTGAAATATCTTTTTCTAAAACAATTGAGATTACAGTATCTTTTACAAGATCAATATTGAGGGTTTTATTGAGATAACCCAATTGATTAATTGTAATTGTGATTTTGCCTAAAGAAATATCTTTTGAAAAATTACCAAGTGTATCACTTAGTACAGAATATTTTTGATTATTTATATTGAAAGAAATACCCGCACCAATTAAATTTTCATTTTCAGAAGATTTTACATTTCCTGTTATATTGGCTTGAGATTGCGCAAATAAACCGGAAAAACAGAATAAACAAAAAATAATAATTGATTTCGACACTAGCTTTTTATATGAAAAGTGCGAAAGTAAACAATTATAACCCAATTACATCAGGTTATAATTGTTTTAATTTTAAACTTATTTCAGTTTATTTAAATACATATTTACGACATTATCCAATCCAAGATAAAGTGCTTCAGAAATCAAAGCATGCCCAATAGAAACCTCTAATAAACCGGGAATGTTTTGTTTAAAAAACTGAATGTTATCTAAGCTTAAATCATGACCTGCATTGATTCCCAAACCTAATTCGTTTGCCAATTCTGCAGCTTTTACATAAGGCTCAATTCCGTT
This sequence comes from Flavobacterium sp. AC274, assembly GCF_979258275.1. Classification (NCBI taxonomy): domain Bacteria; kingdom Pseudomonadati; phylum Bacteroidota; class Flavobacteriia; order Flavobacteriales; family Flavobacteriaceae; genus Flavobacterium; species Flavobacterium sp. AC274. Next base: position 5,390,410 of record NZ_OZ409852.1, read on the forward strand.
TTTATTTCCTAAACTATATTGATGCGCAAATGCTTCGGTGTATAATTCAATTCTGTCTGTTCCTGTTTTTTTTGCTCCTTCAATCATTTCATTAATAGGATCAACAAAAATCGAAGTTCTGATTCCGTTACGTTGAAATTCCTGAATAACTTCTATTAAATAAGCCTGATTTTTTACGGTATCCCAACCTGCGGAAGATGTTATAGCTCCAATCGCATCGGGTACCAAGGTAACCTGGGTTGGTTTGCATTCTAAAACCAAATCAATAAAATTATGCTGTGGATTTCCTTCAATATTATATTCGGTATAAACAATTGGTTTTAAATCCCTCGCATCCTGATAACGAATATGACGCTCATCCGGACGTGGATGAATGGTAATTCCCTGACCTCCAAAATTCTGAATATCGGTAGCTACTTTTAGTAAATCAGGAACATTTCCGCCTCTTGCATTACGTAAGGTTGCAATTTTATTGATATTTACACTTAACTTTGTCATATAAAATAGATAATTAATTCTAGTAACACTATATTTGTTACGACAAAAATACAAAGTAAAACGTAGCAGTTTTTGCTATTTTTTGATTATTTTGCATCAAATATCTTCAATTGATTTATGACAGAAATTACAAACTATATCACAAACGATTTTCGAGCAATTGATAGCCAGGAAACGATAGCATCGGTTCAGGACTTTTTTGCCGACTTGAATTTTTCTCATTTTCCAATTTTGGAAAACGGTATTTTTATTGGAAGTATTGCTTCTGACGATGTTGAAACTTTTGACACTGACAAAAAAGCAATTGATTACAAATATACTTTAGAACGTTTTTTTGCCAGAAAATCAATGATGTGGCTCGATGTTTTAGAAGTATTTGCAAAAAATCACACTAATACTGTTCCCGTTATTGATGAAAATAATATCTATGTAGGTTATTATGAAATGGAAGACATCATGAAGTTTTTTCAGGAAACTCCATTTTTAAAAGAACAAGGAGGTATTATTATTGTTCAAAAAGGACTTTTGGATTATTCTATGGGCCAGGTAGCACAAATAGTGGAAAGCAATAATGGAAAAATTTTAGGTTGTTTTGTTTCTGAGGCTGATTTAGAAAATGTTCAGATTACAGTAAAAATTGGTGTGGGACCAATGAATGAAATCATTCAGACATTTAGACGATATAATTATGAAATCATTTCAGAACATCAGGAAGACGCTTATATAAACAGCTTAAAAGAACGTTCTGATTATTTAGACAAATACCTTAATATATAATTAGATAATGAAGTTAATATGTCAATTAGATAATTTCTTAACTAGCTGGCTCATTATCTAATTTTCTAATTGACAAATTATCTAATTAAAAAAAATGAAAGTAGCCATTTACGGACAGTATTACCAAAACAGTACCGAACCTATTATAAAAGATATTTTTTTGTTTTTCAATACCAATAATGTTGAAATGGTAATAGAGGAGAACTTTTTAAAAATGCTTCATGAAAAGGAACTCGTAAAAAAAGAATATAAAACTTTTTCATTAAGTACTTCATTAGATAATAGTTTTGAAATGTTAATAAGTATTGGTGGCGATGGAACTATATTAAGAGCTGCAACTTTAGTCCGTAATTCCGGTGTTCCAATTTTGGGAATCAATGCGGGAAGACTTGGTTTTTTGGCTACGGTACAAAAAGAAAATATTGACAGTTTTTTGCAGTTTGTAATTGATAAAAACTACACTATTTCTGAGAGAACCTTATTAAGCATAACCTGCGATCCAAAAAATGATGCTATTGAAGAAGATTTAAATTTTGCCATGAATGAAGTTACAGTAAGTAGAAAAGACACAACTTCGATGATTACCGTTGAAACTTATTTGAACAATGAATATTTAAATTCATATTGGGCAGATGGTTTGATTATTTCGACGCCAACGGGTTCAACCGGATATTCTTTAAGTTGTGGCGGACCATTGCTTACGCCAGAGGTAAAAAGTTTAGTAATTACGCCTATCGCACCTCATAATTTAACCGCCAGACCACTTGTTATTCCCGATGATACCGAAATTAAGTTACGTGTATCAGGAAGAGAAGATCAATATTTAGTTTCATTAGATTCCAGAATTGCTTCTGTAAAAAACGAATCTGTTTTAACGATTAAAAAAACAGATTTTAAAATAAAAATGGTTGAAATTCCTGGCGAAACTTTCTTAAAAACCTTAAGAAATAAGCTGCTTTGGGGAGAAGACAAGAGGAATTAAGCCTTTTTCTCACACGCCACTATACGATAATACCACTTTTTCTCGTTCTGCATGTATCGAATCCTCATTAAATGTCTCAAAATCATATTGCAAATTGAAAAAAAAGCACATTTAACTAAAGCGACGTTGATTCGTATCGATAATTATTATATTTGCACGCAATTCCGAATTAAATGAAGAAAATTTTTAATTTATTGTTATGTTTATTCCCCCTAATTACACTAAACGCTCAAATTAATGAGATTGGTGTTTTTCTTGGTGGAAGCAACTTTGTAGGTGATGTTGGTAAAACAAACTATATCGCTCCTGAAAAGTTAGCTTTTGGTATTTTATATAAATGGAACAAAAGTCCAAGACATTCGTACCGTTTTTCATATACACAATCTACTGTTACAGGAAACGATCGTGAATCTGAAGAAACAGGGCGAAGCAATCGAGGTTACAGATTTGAAAACAATGTTAAAGAACTTTCTGCCGGTTTAGAATTTAATTTTTTTGATTTTAATCTACATGACTATCATCCAAAAATTACTCCTTATATATATTCAGGATTAAGTTACTTTATGTACGATGAATTATATATTTCGGGAGGTCAAACCAGAAAAGATAAAAATTCAAGTTCAATTGCTATTCCTATAACGTTAGGAATCAAGTCAAATGTATCTCCTAATTTTGTTCTGGGCCTTGAAGTTGGAGCCCGTTATACCTTTACAGACGATATTGACGGAAGTAATCCTGGTAACGATGCCTTATCATCTTTACGATTTGGAAATTTAAATAATAACGATTGGTATGTCTTTACAGGTGTTACTTTAACTTATACCTTTGGACTAAAACCTTGCTATTGCGCAGAATAATAAAATGAACCTAATAGACTCTATAGACAAAACAAACTTACCTAAACATCTGGCCATAATCATGGACGGTAATGGTCGCTGGGCAAAACAACAAGGGTTCTTAAGAGCTTTTGGTCACGAAAATGGTACAAAATCAGTAAAAAAAACAATTACCACTTGTGCAAAACTTGGTATTGAGTATCTAACGCTCTATGCTTTTTCAACAGAAAACTGGAATCGCCCAAAATTAGAAGTTGAAGCTTTAATGAAAATATTAATCAATTCATTAAAAAAGAACTTGGCACTTTACAAGAAAACAATATCAGGCTTAATGCTATTGGAAATCTTGATAAATTACCAAAAACCGCTCAAAAAGAACTTCAGGACGTTATTGATAAAACAAAAAATAATACGCGCCTAACGCTAACATTGGCTTTAAGTTACGGATCACGAGAAGAATTGGTAAATGCCGTTAGAATCATCAGTGATAAAGTTAAAAATAATATAATTTCAATAGACACTATTGACGATTCAATTATAAATGAGCATCTTTACACGCAAAATTTACCTGACGTAGATTTATTAATACGAACAAGTGGAGAACATAGAATAAGTAATTTTTTGCTATGGCAGATTGCCTACGCAGAACTATATTTTACTAATGTCTTGTGGCCAGACTTTAAAGATCAAGATTTATATGAGGCTATTATTAGTTATCAAAAAGAGAACGTAGATTTGGAAAAACCAGTGAACAAATTAAATAATTTTTTAGTGTTACAAAAAAGAATACAAATAGTCCTTACCCTACTTCTTTTGGGTAGTTTTTCACAAATAAAAGCACAAGAAAGAGTTCCTTTTGATCAGGGAAAAAAATACATTCTTGCTAAAGTTTCTGTTGTTGGTAAAATAAGCTTCAATGAACAAACCGTTGTTACCTTTTCAGGTCTTCAAAAAGGACAGGAAATAGCCGTTCCCGGTGAAGAAATCAGTGGTGCAATTAAAAAACTGGGCAAACTTGGACTTTTTGATGAAATTGCTTTCTACGTAAATAAAATTGATAATGATAGTATTTATCTTGACTTAAATATTGTTGAACTTCCTAAACTAAACGAGGTAAAATTTGTTGGTATCAAGAAAAGTAAAGTCGAAGGATTAATTAAGGATAACAATTTAACCAAAAATAAAATTGTAAACGAAAACTTAATTACAACGACCAAAAATTACATTGAAAATAAATATAAAAAAGAAGGTTATTATAATACAAAAGTTACTATTACAAATACACCTGCTGACACTACCGGTGGAAATCAGGTCAATATGCTTGTTCGCGTAGACAAAGGCGATAAAGTAAAAATTAGTAAAATCGACTTCATTGGCAATGAAAAGCTTACTGATAATCAGTTAAGAGCAGCAATGAAGGACACTAAACAAAAAAACTTTCTGCGTATTCTAAAAAAGTCAAAATTTATTCCTGAAAAATACAAAGCCGATTTAGAAAAGGTTGTTGCTACTTACAAGGAAAAAGGATATCGTGATGCTCGTATTATTTATGATTCTGTTACCTATAATAAGGAGAAGAATATGCTAGCTATAAAAATCAATATGGAGGAAGGAAATAAATACTACTTCGGAAATATTAAATTTTTAGGAAATACAGTATATTCAGATCAACTGTTGAACCGTTATTTAGGAATTAAAAAAGGTGAAACATATAACGGCGTTTTACTTGAAAAAAGAATTGCTGATAAAACAAAACCAGATGCAGAAGATATTACAAACTTATACCAAAACAATGGTTATTTGTTTTCTAATATCAATGCTGTAGAGGTAAGAACAGTTAATGACACTATCGATTTTGAAATTAGAGTTACCGAAGGTCCTATCGCTTACTTTAATAAAATATCAGTTGTAGGAAATGACAAAACAAACGATCATGTTATTTACCGCGAATTAAGAACTAAACCGGGAGAAAAATATAGTAAAGAACAATTAGTTAGAACTATTCGTGAAATTGGACAATTAGGATTTTTTGATCCTGAAGCTATCGATCCAAAATTCAAAAATGTTGATGCAGCTGCAGGAACAGTTGATATTGAATATCACGTAGTAGAAAAAGGATCCAGCCAGGTTGAACTTCAGGGTGGTTACGGTGGAGGTGGTTTCATTGGTACTTTAGGACTTTCGTTTAATAACTTCTCTGTAAGAAATATATTTAAGAAAGAAGCCTATAGACCTTTACCAATGGGAGATGGTCAAAAAGTATCTCTTCGTTTACAAGGAAGTACATATTTCCAAACGTATAGTTTATCATTCTCTGAACCATGGTTTGGAGGTAAAAAACCGGTACAATTTAGCTCATCAATTTCTTATAGTACGCAATTTCTTAATAATTATATAACCCGAGATGTTGATAAGAGCAAAAGTTTTAATATTTTTACAGTCCAGGTTGGGCTTGCTAAAAGACTAACAGTGCCGGATGATTATTTTGTGTTATCACAATCTATCAGTTATCAGCATTATGATTTAAATAATTATAATACAGGTTTATTTACCTTTGGTAACGGAGCGTCAAGAAACTTAGCTTATACTATCGGAATTTCAAGAAGTAATAAAGGGGTTAACCCAATATTCCCAACTTATGGTTCTGAATTTAGTATCTCTGCAAAAGTGACACCACCATATTCATTGTTTAATGGAATTAACTATTCAGATTTACAAAATCAAAAGGAATATAAAACGAAATATACAGGAACAGAAGTAATTTCAGGTGCAGATGGGCAGCCAATTAGCCCTGGAGATTACACAAAAACTGAAACAGTAAACGGAACATCCGGTACTGTAGGTGTAGGATCTGATTATGGAAGCGCTGATACTGATGTTGGAAAAGTTGACCAAAAGAAATACAACTGGTTAGAATACTATAAAGTTAAATTTAAAGCAGACTGGTATACTAAAGTATATGGCAAATTAGTTTTAAGAACATTAACAGAATTTGGTTTCTTAGGAGCATATGATCAGTCAAGAGGTGTTGTACCTTTCGAACGTTTTTATTTAGGAGGAGATGGAATGGCCAACTATTCTATGGATGGTAGAGAAACTATTCAGTTAAGAGGTTACCCAAATAACTCATTAACGCCGGTGAATTCAGCCGGAGATCAAATTGGAGCAACTATTTATAATAAATTCTCAATGGAGTTACGTTATCCAATTACGTTAAAAGCATCAGCATCTATTTATGCTTTGACCTTCTTGGAAGCAGGATCATCATATCCAACTTTTAAAGATTATAACCCATTTGATTTAAATCGTTCTGCCGGTGTTGGTTTACGTGTATTTATGCCTGCATTTGGATTATTAGGTATTGACTTTGGTTATGGATTTGACGCTCTGCCAGGATCTGTTACAAATAAAGCAAATGGATGGGAAACACACTTTATCATTGGGCAACAATTTTAGTGTAGTTTTTAGTACAAATTTTATTACATTTGGCTAAAAATTTCAAAATAAAGTAATGTTATGAGAAAACAATTTTTATTTATATTTTTAGCCTTGGTTGTAGCTTCTACAAGTCAAGCGCAGACAAGGACGACTAGGATTGGCTACATCGACATGGAATATATTTTAGAAAATGTTTCCGATTATAAGGAAGCAAAAGCCCAATTAGAGTTAAAAGCTCAAAAATGGAAACAAGAAATAGAAGCCAAGAAACTAGAAATCAATAAACTCAAAGAAAATCTTAAAGCCGAAAAAGCTTTACTTACTAAGGAGCTTATTGATGAAAGAGAAAGTGAAATTAAATTTCAGGAAGATGAAATGATGGACTATCAGCAAAAGCAATTTGGTGCTGATGGAAATTTAATTCGACATAAAGCAGCGTTAGCAAAACCTATACAAGATCAGGTTTTTACAGCTGTTCAGGATATTGCAGAAGCCAAAAACTATGATTTTGTTTTTGACAAGTCATCTGATTTAACAATGCTTTTTAGTAATAAAAGATTTGACATTAGTGATCAGGTTATACGTGTACTAAACAGAACTGATAAGCGAGAGCAATTGACTAAAAAACAATTGAAAGAGCAAGAAGTTAAAGAGAGCCGGGAAAATGCCATTGACGAAAATCCTGAAATGGCAGAAAGACAAAAGGTATTAGATGAAAGAAAGGCTGTAAGAGAAAAATTGATCGAAGACAGAAGGCTGGAACAAGAAGCTAAGAAAAAAGAATATGAAGACAGAAGAAAAGCGATCTTAGCAGAAAGAGAAGCCAAAAAAATGGCACGGTTTCTGAACCAGCTAAAACAGAAGAAACAAAAACTGACGCTACAGCAAAACCTTCTTCAACAACAACCGAGCCCGCAGCTACAACGACGACACCAACAAATACTGCCGCTGACGCAGCAGCAGCCAAGGCCGAAGAAAGACAGAAGATTTACGAACAGAGAAAAAAGAGTTAGAAGACAGAAAGAAGAAAATTTTAGAAGAACGAGAGGCAGCTAAAAAAGCAAAAGAAGCCGAAACACAGAAAACAAATACGACCGATAATTAATTAATATTTTTTAAAAATGATGAAACAAATCAAAACTTTACTAATTGCTGCGATACTAGTTTTAGGAGCAAGTAACACAATGAATGCACAAGCTAAAGTAGCTCATGTTGATGTTAGCGAGATTATGTCGAAAATGCCTGCAATGCTTGATGCTCAAAATCAACTACAAAAATTAAGTGGTACATACGATACTGAATACAAGAAAATGGTTGATGAATATCAAGTAAAAATCAAAAAGTATGAGGCTGAAGCTGCTACTGTAACTGAAGCTGTAAACGGTGAGCGTTCTAAAGAAGTTCAAGACATGCAAAAAAGAATTGTTGACTATAGAGACAATGCACAAAAAGAACTACAACAAAAAGAAACTGACATCGTAAAACCATTAATGGAAAAAGTAAGAGCTTCTATCCAAAAAGTTGGAAAAGCTAAAGGTTTCCAATATGTATTAGATGGTTCTACTCTTTTATTAGCTGATGGTCCAAACATTACTGCTGATGTTAAAAAAGATTTAGGATTCTAAGAAATAATCTTATTATTAAAATGGCTCAACTTAAAAGTTGAGCCATTTTTTTTGCCACTATAATTTTATTTTTACTCCTCCGTTTATAGTAAAACCTTCTATATCTATGCATCCATATATCACCAAAAGTTGGTGCACTGTGCGGATCATTTACAACTCATTTATAGTTACTTTGTTTAGTATCTGTAAAATTTTTAAAGTTGAAAAAGAAAATTTTACCATAATATTTTTTTAACCATAAATCTAAATTCCCGGTAAGCAGGAGTTTTGCATACCATTGTATAAAAATTGCTCATCTGTAAAATATCCTTCCAATCCCATTTTAAAATTATTCTCTTTCTCGTAAATCAAGGCCAGATTAACTTTATTTATAGGCATTAAAGGCAAAACCTGATCGCTGGTTAGATACTTCGCTTTTGCATCAGTAAAAGTATAAGATGCTTTTGAAATTGAAAACCAAATTAATTTCATGTCACAAAACAACAAGATATCCAAGTATTTCTCAACAAATAAAAAAAGGAGTAATAAAACTCCTTTTGTACATTATGATTTTCTTAAATTCCCGGGCATAGAGTTGTTACTGGAACACAATCCCAAAGTAGATTCCCGTTACTATCTTCCCCACGATAACAAACTTTACCAACCGGACAATAAGGAGCGCTTCCACCATTAATACTTTTAAGTTCTTCTTTTGATAATTTTTCGCAATTTTTAATAAATTTCATAGTTATAGTTATTTAAGGTTAATTGTAAATATAGTACTTTTTTTACATTTTCTTAACCGTTTTATTTAGCATCTAAATTGTAGAAAAACATAGAAATATGTAACTTTGTTCTATGACAAACAACAATCCTATAGGCGTTTTTGATTCCGGTATTGGAGGAACTTCCATTTGGAGCGCCATTCACGAACTACTTCCCAACGAAAAAACCATTTATTTAGCAGACAATAAAAATGCTCCTTATGGCCAGAGAACCAAAGAAGAGATTGTTGCTTTAAGTAAAAAAAATGTTGACTTTTTAATCGAAAATAACTGTAAACTAATTGTTGTTGCCTGCAATACTGCAACCACAAATGCTATTAGGGAACTTCGTGCTGATTATGATATTCCTTTTATTGGGATTGAACCGGCAATAAAACCGGCAGCTAATAATTCAAAAACCCAGGTTATCGGAATTTTAGCTACACAAGGAACTTTGAACAGCGAATTGTTTAATAAAACAGCCGAAATGTTTCAAAACACAACCATAATTGAACAAGTAGGTCATGGATTGGTACAGCTTATTGAAGATGGAAATTTGAATTCTCCTGAAATGACTGATCTGTTAGAAACTTACTTGCGACCTATGATTGATGCAAATATTGATTACCTGGTTTTAGGCTGCAGTCATTATCCGTATTTGATTCCTCAGATTAAAAAAATTCTTCCGGAGCATATTCAGATTATTGATTCCGGAGAAGCGGTTGCTCGACAAACTCAAAATGTGCTGCGCGAAAAAGTTGGTTTTTCTGATGAAGGAGAAAGCGAACCTGTATTTTATGCAAATGCAAATCCTTCTGTTTTAAAATCAATTTTGAATGACAAATATGAAGTAATACAAAAGGATTTTTAAGTCACTATTCTATTTTTCGCTTGACGAACCAAATTCCGTCTAAAGACAAATTAAGGGATATTTTATGATAATTTTCTTTTATCAGATTTTCTGAAACTTTTCCTTTTTGTCCATAAGAATAGGAAATATTTAAGGCAGAAAAAGTATTTTCTATTGGTAATGTAAGCCCGATAGAAATTGATGCGTTATTAACTCTTTTTCCATCAACTTCAAGGTAACCGGTGTCAAAATTGGCTCCTGCAGCATATTGAACCCGATCCCAATATCTTCTGATATTTTTTTGGCGCTATATGTAAATCCAAGTGCAAATCGGTCCTGATTAACAAAATCTCCGTATAACTCAGATTGATTGGTATTCTTCCAAAGGCTTTTTCATAATCTGCAGTCATATTTAGATTATTCTTAAAACGTTTGCTAATTCCAACTCCTATTTCTAAAGGCATATAATAATCATCTGCATCTGAAGCAACATCCGATTCTACCGTAGAAACAACCTCATTGGTTAAAGTTTCGACACTTTGCACTTTTGTAGCTTTAACCTTTGTTGGCAATTTAAAAGTCGATGCAATTGTAAAAGTTGAATCAATTTGATATTGAGTACCTAAAGTTGCGCGTAAACCACTATAATCTGTTTTTTTACTAATACTTGTAATAGAATTTGAGATCAGATAACTCCTGTCATCTGTTGTATTACCAAACAAAACAGTGGCTGAAGCTCCAACGGATATTTTTGTTCCAATTCTATAACCATAAGAAAAATCAAAATTATTTAATCCGCCAGAACCCGCCGCTGTTAAGTAATAATATTCCTGACTATCTGAGATAGGCAATTTTAAATTTGAGATTTTAAACGTCGCACTTGAATATGGTCGCAAAGCCACACTAAATCCTGATTTTTTTGTAACCGGAAAAGCAAAAGCGATATGAGAAAACTGAAAATTATTTCTTTTTTCAGATCTTGATCCGCTTTCATAAGTTGTCGCAATTGCTTTTCCTCCAATATCAAACATAAAATGATTTAGAGGCAAGTAAGCTAATGAAGCAGGATTTAAATTATTAATAAAGAGATTTGAAGGCAAGGCTATTCCTGATGAACCAATAGATGGAATCGAACCAAAATCAGAGTCATACAAACTTCCTAAACCATATAATGAATAAGGAGAACTTGAAATACTTTGAGAAAATGCAGTTAGCGACATTAGAATGAAGCAACTTAAAAAAATTATTTTATTTTTCATCTAATATGAGATATAATAAACTTTTAGTTGAATTTTATTGTTTGCGTGCTTTTGGTCTCCTAACACAATTCTGTCTACAGATTTAGAAATTCCGGGCAATGTCAAAATAAGAGAAGATTTTGAATCAGATGTTTTCCACATTTCTTTTTGAAGAAACCCTCCTATCGGAATTGTATAACCAACATTTTCATTGAACTCGTCACTTTTTTGGTTTAATGTTCCATACACTGAACTTCCTGCAGAATTTAATAAAGTTGCACTAATTCGGTTTAAATTATCGGCTACATATACACGTAATGAATCTTCTAAAGGATATTGTTCTGAATAAGAATTATTAACCGGTTTTAAAATCAATTGGGCATCGACAATTGCACCTTTTTCTGAAATGTATTTGAGCTGTTTTATATTTGGAAAATCAATCCGGCAGGCCACTCCTGCTCCTGATTGAATATACCCTTGCCTGTTTGTTAATGTACTGGATAATTTACTGCTCGAAATGGGTAAATTTTGAATTACCGTTCCAGTTTTATCTGAGGAAATAGAGTTGAACTGCTTTGAAACATCTGCAATGGTAAAGTCTATATAATACGAGGTTTCATCGTCGCTCTGATATTTGGAATAATACATCCTGACGACACTTGTAGTGGCATTAAAACCAATTACACTCGAAGAATTATCAATATTAGGAACCAAAACAAGTCCTTTTAAATATTCTGTTAAGTTTGTTAGCCCCGTAATCTCTCTTTTTTTAATTTTCTGAAAAAGCTCACTTCCAAATGTAGCATCCATTTTAATGTTAATCGAATCTTTTTCTGTTGGTCTGGGTTTATAGGCGATAGTTCCAAGACTTTCGGTTCCATAACTCAAAGTCGAGTTATTATAAAAACTATCATCGTCTGTATTTGGTTTTACTGTCTGGGTAATTCTATGAATATCAAACGTTTGAACTTTTGTTGTATCTCCATAATAGTAATTATCATATTTTAAGATCATCGAAATAGAATCGAAAACATAATTTACAGCTTCAGTATCAGAACCTGTACTTTCAAGAGTATAAGAACTTCCTGCTAATTGAAAATAGCTGTTTGATTTTATTTTCCCGAATAGAGGATCTTCATAATTACCAATTAAAATTCGGCTTTGACTTGAGGTTACAAGTGAATCAAAGTTTATGGTAGACATTTCGACCGTTACGGTATCAATTAAAATTACTTTATTGCTTACCGCCAAATAATCAGACCCAACAACAAACTCACCCGCATCTGTATCGGTACCGCATGAAATTATTGTAAGTGCAAAAACCAACATCAATATATACTTATGCATAATCTTATTTTTTGAACAAATATAAAATGCACTCTTCTGCACTACACTATAACATATACAGTCTTGCCATTTTAGCCTATAAATAGCAAAAAATCATCTACGATAGGTTTCGTCAAACAAATAATTGGTTCAGCCATAAAAAAGGGTATTTAGTCTATCAAAAAGAGCCATACATATATCTTCTTTTTTTAAAACCATTAGGCACCTACTTTTGAACCAATAATTAAGTAATGAAAATAAGGCTTATAATAGGTTCTCTTTTTTTGATTTCGTTTTTGAATATGGAAGCTCAGGAAAAATTTTCAGCAAATGCAAATTTGAAAACTGAGCCAACGGATAAAATAGATTTTAATGAAACTGGTATAAGTGTGTCATTTAGTACAGCAATCAATTCGAAAAACAAAATAAAGAACACAGTAGAATATTCGAATTTGAAGGTGAATTATGACGCTGGAAGTTTTGAAGCATTTGAAAATCCGGATCAATTTAGTCAGTTGAAGAATAAATTTGAAATTTCACACGAAATTTCAAATACTAAACTGAATCTTGCTTTGATACCAACGGCAAATTTTCAAAAGACTCTTGATTTTTCTGATGTAACGCTCTTAGGAAGTTTTGAAATAAGTCAGCAGTTAAATTTGAAGACCAATATAAATGTTGGTGTTGCAAGAACAGCAATATTTGGTTATCCGCAATTCCTGCCCACTTTATCCGTACAATATAAAGTAAACGATAAAAGTGCCTTGATGATTGGATTTCCGGATTCGAAGATTTCGTATTCTAATAATATTCGAAATGCATTTAGCCTGACGAATAGTTTTAATGGTACTTTTTATAATCTGGATCATACGCTTATTGCTAATAATGGAACAAAAATTAGCACATCGCAAATGACATCTGCTTTTGAATATGAAAGAAATGTCGATAAAAATTGGTTTATAAATTTTAAGGCAGGTTACGATTTTAATAAAAAATACAACATTATCGACAACGAGAATCATAAGGTTTATGATTTTAATACCGGAAACGGTTACATTTTAGGCATTGGCATCAAATACAAACAATAAATAAATTTAATACACTATGATGAATAATTTAAAAAATGGAATATTATTCGCCGCATTATTTTCGAGCCTCTTTTTTATAGGGTGCAGTAATAGTGATGACGATGATGATTTAATTGGAAACTGGATTAAAAAATCAGCATTTGATGGACCGGCAAGATCTAGTGCCACTAGTTTTGTTATTGGTGATTATGCTTATATAGCGACAGGCTATACAGGAGATGAGTATTTAAAAGATTTATGGGCTTACAATTCAACTGGTGACTATTGGGAACAAAAAGCAGACTTTATTGGTATAGGAAGAAGTTCGGCTTCTAGTTTTACCCTTAACGATAAAGGTTATGTTGGAATTGGTTATGACGGAACAAATAAACTGAAAGATTTTTACCAATACGATCCAACAAGTAATGCATGGACTCAAAAAACTGATTTTGCAGGTACAGCGCGTTACGCAGCGGTAGGTTTTCAGGTAGGCGGAAAAGCTTATATTGGAACTGGTTATGATGGAAATTATTTGAAAGATTTTTATCAATACGATGATCAGGCAAATACATGGACTCTTGTAAATGGTTTTAGCGGAAACAAAAGACGTAATGCTACTGTTTTTATAATTGATAATAAAGCTTATCTGGCAACCGGAATCAACAATGGTGTTTATCAGGAAGATTTTTGGCAATTTGATCCTGCTACAGATGTCTGGACTCGTAAAAGAGATATCGATCAGGATGATGACGATGATGATTCATTCAATGATGATTATGCAATTGTCCGTTCAAATGCTTCCGCTTTTTCAATGAACAATTTAGGTTATATTGTTGGTGGTGAAAGTGTAAAAACAGTTTGGGAATACAATCCTACAACAGATCTTTGGGTAGAAAGAACTCCAATGGAAGGCGCTACAAGAACCGACGCAGTTGGTTTTGCAATTAACAACAGAGGTTTCTACATGTTAGGTAGAATAGGTACTACTTATTTTGATGATGCATGGGAGTTCAAACCTTTAGACGAACAAAATGACGATGATAATTAATATGAAAAAACAATTCTTCTGGAGTAAAATCCAGAAGAATTTATTGTTTCTTTTTCTGCTTTTGCAAATTATAGCCTGCACAAGAAACGAAACACTCAAAACGGAATCTTTCAAAACAACTTCGGGCTGGGGATATTCAATTGCTTACAAAAACAAAACAATAATCAAACAATCTATTATTCCTGTTATAAACGATACAAAAAGTTTTTCGACAGAAGAAGATGCATTAAAAGTAGGAAAGCTGGTGGCGCAAAAACTCAAAGAGAACAATTCGCCAACAGTAACGAAAAATGATTTAATTTTATTAAAAATAAAATTCTAAATGAACATAGGCAGCATCAAAAATACCAGCTCAAACAAAATTTTATTCCATAGTATTATATGGACTTTCTTTATCCTGACATCATTGATTCAGTTTTATGAAAGCCCTTTCAGGATCAATAACGATTTTTATGTACAATGGGCCACGGGAATTATTTTGTTCTATCTCAACTATTTTTATTTGGTGCCTGCCCTTCTTTTAGAAAAAAATACTGGCTTTATTTTGCCTTTGTTTTTGCTCTCATTTTTATTTTCATGGTTATCAGGATCAATTACTTTATTCCTGAATTTAACCATGTAAGACCTGCAAATATGCTGCCTCCTAAAATGATGCCCCGTGATCCGCATGATTTTGTTAGAAATGGCAGACATGTAGTTATGATGAGAAGACAGCCTTGGTTTTTTAAAATTGCACCTTCACTTTTCTATATTTTAATTATTACGATAAGTGCTATTATTAAAACACTAACTGAATTTTACAACAATCAACAAAACAAATTAATTGCCGAAACGCACAGAACAAATACTGAATTAATCTATTTGCGAAAACAAACCAATCCGCATTTTTTATTTAATTCTTTAAACAGTATTTATTCATTGGCACACAAGAAATCTGATTTGGTCCCTGATGCCATCGTGACATTATCAGAATTAATGCGCTACATGCTGTATGAAACTGATAATAAAACGGTGGCTTTAGAAAAAGAAATCAATTACATTCAAAACTACATCGAATTACAAAAGCTCCGCCTTAATAATATCGAAGACATTGTTATCAATGTTCACGGAAATACCAAAAATAAATTTATTGAGCCTTTGTTACTAATTTCATTTGTAGAAAATGCTTTTAAATACGGAACCGATTATAAAGGAGCGGCTCATGTAAAAATTAAGGTTTTTATATTAGATGATAATCTGGATTTCTGGATAGAAAACACCATTGAAAATTACGTTAAAGATCCTGATAATTCAGGAATTGGCTTAGTAAATATTCAAAACCGACTGGATTTGCTTTACCCAAATGCGCACGAACTTACTATTACACAAGACAATCAATATTACCGCGTGCACTTAAATTTAAAACTAGATAAAATTCAAACAGCAATAAGTTAATAATAAGGATTATGGATAGAAAAAAATTCATTCGAAATAGTATTTTAGGAATTGCTTCATTAGCAACAGCTACAAAAATGTTAGAATCTTGTTCTAAAAGCGACAATGACGATAATACTTCTGCTGATGGAAGCTGTACAGTATCTCCTTCTGAAACCAAAGGACCATTCCCTATAAAAACACCAAGTCAGCTAGTTTTAGAAAATATAAAATCAGACCGAATTGGAGTTGCATTGCTGATCAATTTAACTATTGAAAACCAAAGCAAAGATTGTGCACCTTTAGAAGGCGTTTTAGTCGATGTTTGGCATTGTGATAAAGACGGAAATTATTCTGAATACGGAGGAACTTCCATGCAGCAAACAGATTATACTTCTGTGCATTTTTTAAGAGGAAGACAAACTTCAGACGCAAATGGAGAAGTTTCGTTTATTTCAATTTTTCCAGGCTGGTATCAAGGTCGTGCTCCACATATACATGTTGAAGTTTTAAGTGCTTCAGGTTCTTCATTATTGGTAACGCAAATCGCATTTCCTGAAAATGTTGCCAGTGAAGTATATTCAAGTACAAATTATGCTTCTCATGGTCAGGCTGACACTTCAAACACATCAGACAATGTTTTTTCAGACAGCTTATCTGACGAATTAGCTACCTTAACAGGTAATTTGACGGATGGTTACACATTAAGCAAAACTATTACTGTAAAAGCATAATTTTATGATAATAGAAGGGTAATTTATGATAATTTTAAAACTTAATTCACTGGTTTGAAACTACTTTTGACTGCCAAAACAAATTTAAAAATCTAATTCCGAGCAAATGAAATGTGTAATTATAGACGATGAACCTTTAGCGGTTGAATTATTAGAAGATTTTGTTCGAAAAGTAGATTCACTAGAATTGGTAAGTACTTTTAACAATGCAATTGACGCCGTTTCCTTCATCAATCAAACCAATATAGATTTGATTTTTCTGGATATACAGATGCCCCATTTTTCGGGAATTGAATTTTTAAATACTATTGAAAAAAAGCCATTAATTATTTTTACAACTGCCTATTCAGACTATGCTGTTGAAGGATTTAATCTGGGCGCAGTTGATTATTTGGTAAAACCAATTCCGTTTCATCGCTTTTTAAAATCAGTAGTAAGAGCACAGCAAATTTTTAATCCAACAGCCACAGTTCAGGCCATTTCAGAAAACACTACAGCTCCGGAATTAGAACAGGATTTTATGTTTGTCAGGGCTGAATACGAAAATGTAAAAATGAATTTTGCTGATATTTTATTCATCGAAGGTTTAAAAGATTACGTAAAAATATATACTACAGATAATAAATTTACTTTAACCTTAATTAGTTTAATCAAATTAGAGAATCTGCTTTCCAGCAAAGGCTTCTCAAGAATTCACAGGTCTTATATCATCAATATAAAACACGTCAAATCTATCCAGAAAAATAAAGTTTTGATAAGTGACAAACGAATTCCGATTAGTGAAAGCTATAAAAATAGTTTTTTTGAAAGGATCAACTTATAAAGTTTAAAATTCCAAAATAAAAATAAATTCCAAATTCCAATTGAAGTTTGAACTTTCTGATTGGAATTTGGAATTTTTATTTTTTGGAATTTATTCATTCTTGAACCATCCCGAATACATAACGTAATTATTAGAAATTCGCTCAATTTCGCCTGCAAAATCGGATTGATCTATATCTTTTACCTTTTTGGCCGGAACTCCTGCCCAAATACTTCCTGAAGTTACAACCGTGTTTTGAGTTAAAACAGCACCGGCAGCAACAATAGAATTACTTTCTATCACGCAATTATCCATTACAATAGCGCCCATTCCTATTAAAACATTGTCATGAACCGTACAGCCGTGAACTATTGCATTGTGACCAATTGAAACATTACTTCCAATAATGGTTGGATGTTTTTGATAAGTACAATGAATAATGGCGCCGTCTTGGATATTTACTTTATTTCCTATTTTAATGAAGTGAACATCACCACGAATTACAGCATTAAACCAAACGCTGCAGGAATCACCAAAAGTAACATCGCCTACTATAGTTGCATTTTCGGCAACATAACAATCTTCAGGTATTACCGGAGATTTTCCGTTTACAGATTTAATTAGCATAATAAAAAAGTTTTAATTAATTGCCGGACAGTTACAATCGTAACGTTCCTTTGTACAAAATAAATTGATTCCTAAAGTAATCTGGTGATAAGCACCTGTATCAAATTTCACATCTCCCGTAACTTGCGAATAGGTATAAGCAAACATGAAATTTTTATAATTTACACCTATAATTGGTGTTATATATTGCAGTTTTTGAGATTGTACGCCGTTTCCTAAACTGTATTGCGCGCCGTCAAAACTTCTTCTGTACGACAATGCCGCCCAAAGACTTCCAAAGTCCATATTCTTGTATGCTTTTAAATTCATATCAAGAGATTTCTCTTTTGTCTGATCAAATAACTGAAACAAAACAGAAGGTTCCCAGGTAATGTTTTCGTGTTTACCAAAAACATATCCTACGCTCAATAAAAACTTTCTTAAATTATCGCTTTCATAATCTGTATAGATTTCTCTTCTGGTTTCAAGCAAACCCTGAACGGTTGCATGAGCATAAAAATCCATATAGTTATAGGAAGCCCCAACATCAACATTAAAATAAGAATCTTTTTGAATTGCACCAAAAACAATAGGATCAAAAGTAGTTCCGAATTGTGTTTCATCCAATTGATTTTGAATAACTCCCCCACTAATACCAAACGAAAGCTGATTTAAATCTATTTCATCTCTCGAAAACATAATATGATGTGCGTAAGTAAGTTTCAGCCCTTTTTGAGAATGATATCCGTTTTTATCATTAAAAACAATAATTCCGGCTCCTGATCTTTCGCCAATTCTTCCATTAAAACTTAACGTTTGAAGTGAAGGTGCTTCATCCTGACCAAACCATTGCTTTCTCGCGGTCAATCTTATCTTGGCACAATTCGCCGCACCAGCCATCGAAGGGTGAATTAAATAATAATTATCCGACAAATAATCAGAATAAACAGGCAGCCCTTCTTGAGAATAACAAAAAAAGAAGTTAAAAAGACCAAATATAAAACTCTGATTTTAAACATAATAAAGGTAGTCGTATCGAAATAAATTAGAGACTCTGGAATTTTAGTACGATTAATTTGAAAAGAGTCTTAATTATTTTATTAAAAAATCAAATATAGGTATTAGTAGAAAATAACTTTACTAAATTTGTAAAAATTTAAATCATGACGAAAATCACTATAAAAGAGACTCAAAATCCGACTATTTTAAAATTTGAATTTGAGGATTTTATTACCCAAAATCAAAATTTTGAATTTAAAAATATTGATGAAGCCCAGGCATCACCATTGGCACAGCAATTATTTTATTTGCCGTTTGTAAAAACAGTTTACATATCCGGAAACTTTATAGCTATAGAAAGATATAGCATAGTAGAATGGGATGACGTAAAAGATGCTGTAGCGGAGCAAATTGAAGCTTTTGTAGAAAAAGGCGGCGTTATTATCAATATCGACGAAACCAAAACAAAAAAACAGCCTATTACGGTTTATGGAGAAACAACTCCAAACCCATCGGCATTAAAGTTTGTGGTAAGCAGAATGTTGACTAAAAATCCGGTTGAATATAAAAATATCGATCAGACGGCTTCTTCTCCTTTAGCAAAAGAATTATTTAAATTTCCTTATGTAAAAGAAGTTTTTATTGATGAAAATTACATTTCGGTAACAAAATACGATATCAACGACTGGCAGGAAATTACACTAGAAGTAAGAACATTCATTAAACAATTCATCGAAAATGGAGGAACTGTTTTGGATGAAAATTTAATTGAAGTTGCTACAAAAAATGATGTGACTAAAGATGAAAATTTTGATAAACTGGATGTTACTTCACAACAAATCATCAACATTTTAGAAGAATACGTAAAACCTGCAGTTGCTGCCGATGGTGGAAATATTGCATTTGATTCTTATAATGAAGATGATAAAACAGTAAAAGTAATTTTGCAGGGAGCTTGCAGTGGATGTCCATCCTCTACTTTTACTCTAAAAAGCGGAATCGAAAATATGTTGAAAAGCATGCTAAATGATGAAGCTATTAAAGTTGAAGCTATAAACGCATAATTATAACTATTATAGTTAGAAAAAAGCATCCCAATTGGGATGCTTTTTTATTTGTATCTACCTAATTATCAGTAAATTATTTTCTAAACTAATGTCATAGTGTAATAAAATTGGTTAATATTGTATTCTAAACTAATCAAAACCAAAAAACTATGGGATTAACTTCATTTTTTAAGAATTTATTTGGCTCAGCCAAAGAAACAAGTGTTGATTTAGCCAATAAAGCAGAAGACGCTTTTGAGCAGGCAAAAGAAGAAGCCGCCCCGTTAATCAATAAAGCGGAGACTTTTGCTGAAGAAACTTTTGCAAAAGCAAAAGAAGTTTCAGAACCAATAATTGATAGCGCTACAGAGTATGTTAGTCAGGCTAAAGATATTGCAAGCGAATTTGTTGAAAAAGCCTCTGATTCAATTAGTGATGTGATTGATTCTGTAAAAGAAAAAGCAAGCGAATTTACTGGTGAAGCCAAAACTACGACTACAAAAACTATTGTCGATTTAAGCGAAGAAACAACAACTACAACAGAAGAAATTATCAATAAGCCACCTGCAACAGAATAACAATCGACATTTATTTCTTATAAAAGGAAATATCTATATATTTGCAAAATCTAATACCACCTTCTCTTTTGGGAAGGTTTTTTTATTCTTATAAAATGGACATCAATTCGAACCAGATTGGCAATTATGCCACCAGATTTATCGACGTATTACTCGATTATTCTCCTAAATTAATTTCAGCAATTTTAATCTTATTTGTTGGTTTGTACGCCATACGATTGATTAATCGAATCATTAGAAAGGTAATGATTAAGAGAAATCTGGACCCTACATTAACCAAATTTCTTGCTGATATATTGCTTTGGGCATTACGCGTTTTATTATTTATAACATTTATTTCAAAACTCGGAATTGAAACATCTTCATTTGTTGCTATTTTAGGAGCAATGGGTCTTGCGGTGGGTTTATCATTGCAAGGTTCGCTTTCTAATTTTGCCGGTGGAATGCTTATTATTCTCTTTAAGCCTTTTAAAGTTGGAGACACTATTGAAGCACAAGGTGTTATTGCGACGGTTCTCGAAATTCAGATTTTTGTAACAAAAATGCTTACGGGGAATAACCAAACGGTTTTTGTGCCAAATGGCGCTTTATCTAACGGAACAATTATTAACTATTCAATGCAGGGAGAAAGAAGAGCAGATTTGACTTTTGCTGTTTCTTATGATTCTGACATAAAAAAAGCAAAAGATATTTTATTAGATGTTTTAAGTAAAAACCCAAAAGTGCTAAAAATGCCCGTACCAGAAGTTTTTGTTAAAAACCTGACTACAAGTTCTGTAGAGTTTGCCGTACGTCCTTGGGCAACAAATGCAAATTACGGAGCTGTTTTTTCTGAAACTTTAGAAAATTGCAAAACAGCTTTGGATGAAGCAGGAATTGCAATCCAGCCGTTTACACTTCAAAAATAAAAAGGTTTTATTATTTTTTTGATGGAGGTGCCATCATAAAATCTTTTAAATAATAAGGTTCAAAATAAGCGACATCTACAGTGTCGCTTTTTTGATATTTATCAAAACTGATTTTACTCATAGCCGAAGCCGAAGGATATTTGATATCTTCTAAAAACACAAAATTCTCTTTTGTTAAAACCGATTTACATTTCTCGGCACAATCACCAACAAAATAAATGGTTTCAGTAAAAGCTGCAAATGAATTTTCGTCAATAACTTCTGCCTGAATTTCTCTTTCAATTTCCAAATTAGCATTAAAAATCTCGCTGTAAACCTCCATTCTTCTGGCATCAAGCATCGGGATTATTTTTCCATCAGAAACTTTGGCCTGAGATGCTAAAGTTTGCAAAGTATCAACAGCAATTAACGGAATATTTAAAGCAAAACACAATCCTTTTGCTGCCGAAACTCCAATTCGTAAACCTGTATAAGATCCCGGCCCCTGACTTACTGCAATTGCATCTAAATCCTGAACTGAGATTTTGGCCTCTGCAATTATTTCTTCAATAAAAACGTGCAGTTTTTCGGCATGCGAATAGCCTTCTTCTGCAATTTCTTTACATAAAATAGTTTCCCCATTTTTTGCAATGGATACTGAGCAATTTTTTGTAGCTGTTTCGATATTGAGAATAAAAGACAATGTATTTATATTTTAAAAGTTAATTATTATGTATGCAAGGCTTTTTCCTCTGCAACAAATATATAGATTAATTTCAAACACGAATTTCACGAATTGTCACTAATTCGTTTGTGGAATTAATTTCACAAACGAAGCTAAACATTAAAATTTGTGTCAATTTGTGAAATTCGTGTTTATTTTTTTGGTGCATCCGCTTTTTTAAGCTTTACTTTATCTCCAGAATTTAATTCTTTAGAAACAGTTGTATAAGGACCTGTAATAACAACATCTCCAGGTTTTAAACCAGACATTACTTCGATATTGGTATCATCCTGAATACCTGTTTTTATGATTTTGATTTTAGCTTTATCGCCTACTTTTACAAAAACACATTCGAATTTTTTATCGCTTTTTGGAGTTGCTTTTTTATCTTCGTTTGGATCTTCTACTTTAAAATCCTTAACTGACGTTGTATCAGATTTTACTACAACAGAACTAATTGGCACTGCCAAAACATTCGTTTTTGTTTTTGTAATAATATCAACTGTAGCTGTCATTCCTGGTCTAAAAGGAGAATATGTATTTGGCTTACCTTCTAATAAATCCTGATATGATTCTTTTAAAATTCTAACTTTTACTTTAAAATTAGTAACCTGATCTGATGTTAAAGTTGTACTTGCAGAGTTAGAAATACTGGTTACAACACCTCTGAATTTCTTTTTTAAATAAGCATCTACTTCAACATTTGCTTCATCACCAATTTTGATTTTTACGATGTCATTTTCATTTACATCAACTTCAACTTCCATATTGTTTAGGTTGGCAACTCTTAAAAGTTCTGTTCCCGCCATTTGCTGCGTTCCTAAAACACGTTCGCCTAACTCTACATTTAATACTGAAATTGTTCCATCTGCAGGAGCGTAAATTGTTGTACGCCCAAGATTGTCTTTTGCTTCATTTACAGATGCCGAAGCACTTTGAACCGTAAAATAAGCATTCTGTTTAGTGGCTTTTGCAACTTCAAAAGAGGCTATGGCTTTATCCCAGTCAGATTTTGAAATAACACCTTTATCATATAATACCTTATTACGTTCGTAGCTTGCTTTTGCTTCTTTAAAAGATGCTTCAGACTGGCTTAATCCAGCTTTACTTCCAGATAAATTAGATACTGAACGATTGTAACTTGAGGTATATAAATCCGGGTTTATTTTGACTAATAAATCGCCTTTTTTAACAACTTGACCCTCTTTTACATTTAATAAAATAATCTCACCCGAAACTTCAGGTGAGATTTTAACTTCGATTTCCGGTTGAATTTTACCTGTTGCCGAAACTGTTTCGACAATAGTTGAGGCAATTACTTTTGTAATTTCTACTTCTTTGCCTTCATCTTTATTTCCTATTACTCCTGATTTCGAAAGACCAACTAATATTGCAATGACAACTATTGCGCCTCCGACTAAGAAATAAACTGTTTTTTTTGACATAATAAATTATTTTGCGATAATTGGAACAATTGGAATTCCAAAGTAAAATTCAAGTATTTTTATTTTGAACATGTAATCGTATTTCGTTCTGATAACATCTGACTGTGCGTTTGTTAACAATGTCTGTGCTTGTGTAAAATCAAATGAATTCATCAAACCTACATCATACTTTTCTTTTGCATAGTTATATGCCTGCTGTCTGGCTTCTAAAGTTACAGTAGAAGATTCATAAGCATTCAAAGCTCCTTTAGCATCTGTAAAAGCAGTATAAACGTTACGTTGCAAATCTAAACTTTTTTGCTCTAAATCTATTTTAGATTTCTCTAAAGTTACTTTACTTCTTTCAACATTATTTCTAACAGAAAATCCGTTAAAAATTGGAACATTCAATTGAAAACCAAAATTATGTCCTTTATTATCACTAAACTGATCCAAAACAGGATCCGGAGCTACATAAATAGGGTTATTATTGGCATCAACTCCCGTAAGTCTGTCACTATAACTGGCACTGGTACTAAATTGATAAAAACCTCTAAGTGTTGGCTGATAAGCGCCTCTTGCAATTGCAACACTTTTTTCTGCAATCTCAAGATTCGTTTGTGCTAATTTCACCTCGGTTCTTATTTCTTTGGCTTTATTGTAAATATCAATTGGGGTTTGTGCCATGATATTATTCTCATCCTTAGCATTTGTGTCGTCAATTACATCAAAATCTGCAAATTCTTTAAGTTGTAAAAGCTGAGCTAAACTTAATTTAGAAATTAACAAACTATTTTCGGCAACGATAATTGCCTGTTGATCTGTTGCCACTGTCGCTTTCAAATCAAACAAATCGCCACGCGGAATTGTTCCTGCGTTGACCATTTCTTCAGATCTTGCAAATCGTTTTTCATCAATCGCCAATTGTTCTTTTTTTACTTTTAAATTTTCTTTGTTGAAAAGAATTTCTAAAAACGCATTAGCAACATTCAACGAAATATCTTCCTGCATTTTCAACAATTGATATTGCGATGCAATTATGGAAAGTTTAGCTCTTCTATAAGCATTTTGATTTTGTAAACCTTTGTAAATATCAACACCAGCGTTTACGCCTAATGATGAATACTGTGTGGTTTGAGTTGTAGCAATATTGGTAACCGGGTTAACGTTCAAACCAATATTCCAAGAGTGTGAAGCACTCCCGCTTACTGATGGAAGATAGCTCCCTAAAGCACCTTTTTTATCAATATCAGCACTTTTTACATCTAACTCAGATAGTTTAATTGTGATATTATTGTCTAATGCATATCTCACGCATTCTTCAAGTGTCCATTGCTTTGGTTGTGTCTGAGCAGATAAACCTAACCCAAATAACAAAGCAACAATCAGACTATTATATTTATTTATTTTCATATTTTTAAGATGAAGCATAGCAAAGACACTACGCAAATTTAACATTTTTTAAAAACCAAAAGAACCTTTACACTTTCAGATTATTTTTTTCTCCTTCGCCTTCAGTAATCAAACCCTGATTCCAGATTTTAATTTTATCCGAAGCTTTAATTCCGCTTTTAATCTGAACATAAATTCCATCACTAACTCCTAAAACTAAATCTCTTTTTTGAAATTTTTGTGGAGCAGTTTCTATTTCAACATAAGGTTTTTGTGTTTTTTTGTCAAATTGCACCAATGATTCTTTGATGGCTAAAACTTTATCTGCTTTTTCTAAAATAATAGAAGCATTTGCACTTAAGCCGGCTCTGATAAAAGTAGCATCTTTATTTTCTAAAGAAGCTTTAATTTCAAACTGAATGGCACCATTTTCTACTACTCCTTTTGGCGCAATATCAGTAAGAACAGCTGTAAATTTTTTGTTTTCAATAGCTCCAACTGTAATTTCAATTGGCATTTGAACTTTTATTTTTCCAACTTCAGATTCGTCAATTTTTCCAATAAAAATCATTCTTCCCACATCTGCAACGCTGGCAATTGTTGTTCCTTCGTTAAAGTTATTACTTTCAATAACCTGATTACCCACTTTTACCGGAACGGCCAAAACCATTCCGTTTACTGTTGAGCGAATCAAGGTATTTGCATAACTTCCTAAAGATGTTGTTGTCCCTGTTTTTACAATATCCAGACTTTGTCTAGCAGCCTGATAATTTTGTTTTGCCTGTGTGTAAGCCAATTGTGCGGCATCAAAATCATTGGCAGAAATAACATCTTTATCAAATAATGTTTTTTGTCTTTTATAAATTTTTTCCTGATTGTCTAAAGCAATTTTCGCTGTCTGCACCTGATTTTGAGTAGAACTCACATTGGATACATTGGCAACAACCCTGATTTTTGCGATCATATCTCCGGCTTTGATTTTTTCGCCTGCTTTAATATAAACCTGCTCGATAATTCCTGAAATGTTTGGTTTGATTAGAACCTCTTCATCAGGCTGAATATTACCCGTCGCAATAGTACTTTTTACGATCGTTTTAATTTCTGCTTTCTCCGTTTTAAATACAATTGGAGACTCTTGATTCTTAGCGTATAAATAATACAGAGCGCCAAAGAAAACTATAGCAATAAAAATTAAAATGGTTACAGTTACTCCTTTTTTCATTTTGTTTTGGTTTAATTCGATTATTTTTGATTGATAATTTTATTCTGTTCGTAAAGCATCTACGGGCTTTACATTAATTGCGGTTTGAGCCGGAATAAATCCTGCCAATAAACCAGATCCCACTAATATTAATAAAGCAACAAATACAACTCCTAAATCAACACTTGGATTCGCAAACATGGTATCACTGCCCGGTGGCATCGAATCTAAAGCCATATTTAAAAGTGCTATAAGCCCGGTTGCAAAAGCAATTCCAAACATACCGGAAATAATAGTCAGGAATATTGATTCTGATAAAATTTGTCCGCGAATCGCTGCTGGCGTTGCTCCCAGAGCCCTGCGAATTCCAATTTCTTTGGTACGTTCTTTAACTACAATAAGCATGATATTCGAAATACCAATCACTCCTGAAATCAACACTAAAGTTCCTACAAAATAAGCAATGATTTTTAATATATTAAACAAACTTTGCACTTTATTAAACTGCTCGTATAAATCAAAATTTCCAACAGCTCTGTCATCTGCAGGATTTACAGAATGCAGTGCTTTAATTAATTCTAAAATTTTGGGTTTTAGGTCTGTAATCGAAGTTTCATCTTTTGCTGTAATGGCCATCCAGCCTACTTTATCACCATAATTAAATGCTTGCTGAAAAGTTGTAAACGGAATAAAAATATTTTTTTGTTCCTGTTCTGCATTTCCGCCTTGCTGTTTAGAATTGTAAATTCCAACAACCATAAAATTGATTCCATTTATTTTTACATAACTGCCTATTGTTTCTTCTTCTTTACCATAAAGTTCACTAATAACTCCTTTACCAATAATGGCAACTTTTCTTTTATCATTAATATCCTGCTGATTTATAAAACGTCCTTTAATGATATCCATAGGCTGCTGTTTGATCAGCTCCGGATAATCACCATAAATTGTAAAAGAAGAAGTTTTAGTTCCTCGCACCACATTATTAGTACCGTTAAAATCTCCCAGCTGATTTCTTGGAGAAACATACAGCAAATCTGGCAACGCCGCTTTTAAAGCAGGAACATCGCTATTTCTAAAGTCAAAACGACGTGTTTTTGGTAATCCTTTATATGCTTTTGATGTTGTCTGACTCCACATAAACATGGTGTTTGTGGCAATTCCGTCAAAACCTTTTTTTACACCGTTTTCCAGCCCCTTACTTGCAGCCAGTAAAATTACCAGGATAAATATTCCCCAAAAGACACCAAACGCAGTTAAAATCGTTCTGAAAACATTTGCTGTTAAAGCCTGTAAAATCTCGTCCCAATTATCTTTATTAAACATAGTTATTCGTCTCTAAGTGCTACAATAGGTTTTATTTTGGCTGCTCTGTATGCAGGAAAAAATCCTGCCAGTGCTCCTGCAAATACAAGTAAAACAAGTGTTGTTAAAGCCACACTAAAGTCTACTTCGGGATTTCTAAAATATTCACTCTGCACCATCGGCCCTACAAACTCCAGCAATAACAAACTTGCCAATAAACCTGTAAAACCAGCAATAGTGGTTATAAAAATTGATTCGTGAAGTATCATAGAAATTATCGAAAATGGAGATGCCCCTAAGGCCTTACGAATACCTATTTCCTTTGTTCGTTCTTTTACAACAATAAGCATGATATTACTTACACCCACAACACCTGCAATTATGGTAAAAATACCAACCCACCAAAAAAACAATCTGATATATAAGTTTAAATCATAAAACTGTTTAGCGTCTTTAACCGAATTATAGGCATTTATTCCACCATCATCTTCCGGAGCAACAACATTTTTACTCTTAAGTAAATTTTTTAAATCCTGAGTAAATTTTTCAGATTGCGCCAAAGCCTCATCATAATTATTTGTCTTTTTTAAAGTAAAAAACAAATTGCTTATTTTATCCCCTCCGCCAAAAGTTCTCTGCACAGTCGTTTTAGGCAAATACGCTCTTGTTTCTTCTCTCTCTCCACCCGGATCTGTAAAAACTCCTATTACTTTAAAGTTGATATTATTAATTAAAATTTCTTTTCCAATTGCATCACTGTCTTTAAACAGATCTGTTTTTACCTTCATTCCAATAGTCGCGACTTTTTCATTATTAGCCAAATCTTTGGCATTTACAAATCGTCCCTGAACAATTGTAAGATTTTCAATTCCGCCATAATCAGGATCTACACCTCTATATTGATAACTTCCTGATTCTTTACCATAGGTAAAATTGGCACCCCAAAAATTAAAAGTCGACGCTCGCAAATCGAGTTTGTCATCAAATTTCTGAACTGATTGTGAGTAATCGCTATTGCGAAACTGAATTTGTCTTCCGGGATTTAAACCTTTATATTCTTTTGTAGTTGTACCAGACCAAACTTCAATGATTCCGGCTGCATCTCGCTCAAATTGTTTTTCAATTCCGTTTTGAAGTCCTTTTCCGGCTCCCAACAAAATCACTAAAATAAAAATACCCGAAGCCACAGAAATCCCGGTAAGAAATGTTCTTAACCGGTTTTTAGAGATTGCCTCAAATATTTCCTGCCAACGCTCTATATTAAACATAAGATGAAGCTCTAACTTGTTCTACCTTTTTATCATCGATAATTAATCCATCTTTCAGGACCACATTTCTTTTGCACATTGCAGCAATATCAGGTTCGTGAGTTACGATCAAAATGGTTTTACCCTCGTCATTAATTCCCTGAATAAGTTCCATTACTTCATAAGAAGTCTTAGTATCCAAAGCACCTGTTGGTTCATCTGCCAGCAAAACTTTTGGATTTGATGCCAGAGCCCTTGCAATCGCTACACGCTGTTTTTGCCCCCGGAAAGTTCGTTTGGTAAATGGTGTGAGTGAGATCCTAAACCTACTTTCTCCAAATATTTCATGGCAATTTCGTAGCGTTCTTTTCTTTTTATTCCCTGATAATATAAAGGCATCGCTACGTTATCAAGAGCAGTTTTATAATTAATCAGATTAAATGACTGAAAAACAAATCCTAAAAACTTATTTCGATATTTTGAAGCTATCGTTTCGTTTAGTTTTTTTATTGGTGTTTTGTCTAAAATATAACTACCAGAATCGGCCTCATCCAAAATTCCTAAAATATTAAGAAGCGTCGATTTTCCAGATCCCGAAGATCCCATAATCGCAACCAACTCGCCTTCTTCTATATTAAAATTTATTCCTTTTAACACATGCAGCGTAGAACTTCCCATTTTATAGGACTTGTGCAAATCTTTGATTTCGATCATGATATTGTTAAATTTTAAGACAATAATAATATTTTTATTAAGTATTTTATGGTAATAAAAAGTTAATAATTGTGCGATACTATTTCAATAAGACTCAATTTATTATCAAATGTTACACTTTTTCATAATAATATAATTGTTTTCTTAATTTTGCATTACTAAAAAAATCTTAACGATGAAGTTTTCTTCAATACTATCAATATTTATAGCACTTACAACACTTGTTAGCTGTTCAACATCTCAAAAATTAGAAACATTAAAACCAGAACCAGACGACGCAAGTCCTTTAGTATACGATGCAAACCCATCATTTATTAATTTACCAATAACCGTAAAACTTCATGATATCGAAAATCAGACGAATACTCTTTTAAACGGATTAATTTTCGAAGACAATAATATTGAAGATGATGATATTGAAATGAAAATCTGGAAACAGGCTCCAATAAAAATTCAAAATGATGCAGCAAATCCAGATAAAAAAATAAAAACTATTTTACCCTTAAAAGCCACAATCAAATATCGCATTGGCACCAAAAAACTAGGGGTAGAACTTTATGACACACGCGAGTTCAATTTAAATGGGGTAATTACTTTATCTAGTGAAGTGGCTTTAACCAATTGGAAACTAAACACAAAAACAGAGTTTAAATCTCTCGATTGGAGTGAAAGCCCAACCATGACAGTTTTTGGAAAAAACATGCCTATTACCTATTTGGTAAATCCTGCAATTTCTATTTTCAAATCGAAAATTGAAAAAAGCATCGACGATGCCATCGAAAAATCTATGGATTTTAAACCTAATGTTTTATCTGCTTTAGAAAAAATCTGTACTCCATTTAAAATGAATGATACTTATGAAAGCTGGCTGCGCATTGTTCCGGTTGAAGTTTATTCGACCAATGCAAAGCTCAAAAACGATTTATTTTTATTAGACATGGGAATGAAGTGCAATATGGAAACTATTATTGGAAAACAACCTGAATCTAAATTCAATGCCAGCAAAATTGTTTTAAAACCTGTAGCTAAAATTCCGAATCAAATTTCAGCTAATATTGCTGCCATTTCCACTTATGCCGATGCATCAAAAATAATGACAAACAATTTTGCTGGTCAGGAATTTGGTTCAGGAAGCAAAAAAATTACCGTTAAAAACGTTACGATCTGGCATAAAAATGGCAAAATGGTAATTGCATTAGATGTTTTAGGATCTGTAAATGGAACGCTTTATTTAAACGGAGTTCCACAATATAATGTTCAAACCAAAGAAATTTACTTCGACAAATTAGATTATGTTTTAGACACCAAAAGTAAATTGATGCGTACTGCCAGTTGGTTAGGACAAGGTTATATCCTAAAAAAATGGAAGAAAGCTGTCGTTATTCGATACAGCCAAATTTAGAAGAAGGCAAAAAAAACATGGCAGCTTATCTTAAAAACTATTCCCCTTTACCCGGAGTTTTTGTTAATGGAAAAATGGAAGATATTCAGTTTGATAAAATCCAGTTAACCAATCAGGCTATTATTGCTTTTATAAAGATAAACGGAACGGTAAATGTTTCGGTTGATGGATTGAAATAGAAATATCAAATAATCTAAAAAGAAAAAAGCAGTATAAAATTATACTGCTTTTTTCTTTTTAGATTGATACATTCTGTAAATCAGATATCCAATAACTGCAACCAATAAATACGGAATCACCATTAAGTAAACGATTCCATCATTTACAGCTTCTGCTTTTTTAACATTTGAATCTCCTGCAAGCGCTGCGCGACACATCGCACATTGGGCATTAGCCGCGAGAGAAAAGAATATAGAGAAAAGAATATAGAAACTTTTCGTTGACGAAAAATTTGCAATTCTATTTCTATTTTCTTTATTCTTTATTCTATTTTCTATTTTATACATAATAAGGAGAAATCATTAAATAAACCACTACACCTGTAATCGCAACATATAACCAAAGCGGGAAGGTGATTTTTGCTATTTTTCTATGTCTGTCAAAATTTTCTGCAAGTGCTCTTACATACGTTATTAACACCAAAGGAATAATTGCAATGGATAATAAAATGTGAGTTATTAAAATAAAGAAATATACATATCTAATAATTCCTTCTCCACCAAATTTGGTAGAATCAGAGGTCATGTGGTATGCTACATACATAACTAAAAAAGCAACTGATAATGAAATGGCAAAAGTCATTAACCGTTCATGAAGTTTACGTTTTCCGTTTTTGATTGCTATTACTGCCCAAACCAAAACGATAGCAGTAATACCATTCGTTGTAGCATAAATTGGAGGTAAAAAGGATAACGGTTCAACATTAAAACCAAAATCTTTTAATTTTACTCCAAATAAGATAGCAACCACTACCGGAATTATAATTGAAACCGCAACAATAAACTTGCTGAATTTTTTTCTAATGAATAATCTTCCATTTCTATTCTTCTAATAATATTTTAATGTCTTGTTGAATGTCTCTAACGCCTTTTTTATCTAATCCATCATAATATAAAATTGGATTCCCAAATTCATCCTTACGACAACGAATATTTCCATCTTTATCAATTAAAGCAAATAGACCAGAATGTTCAAAACCTCCATTTACTTTAGCATTTTCTCCTGCATATAAATTAAAACCTTTGTTAGACAAATCCATAATGACCGCTTTATCACCTGTCAGGAAATTCCAGTTTGAAGATTTAACACCTAATAATTTAGCATGGTCTTTTAAAACTTGCGGTGTATCATGATTAGGGTCAATTGTAATAGAAACAATTCCGAAGTTAGGATTTCCAAAAAAGTCTTTTCGATTTCCAACATGCTCAAATTCATTTTTGGACAAATAGAAGGACATGTAGTAAAGAAAAACTCCAATACATAAACTTTTCCTTTATAGGTTTCATTTGAAACTTTAACGTTATCCTGATTCGTTAATTCAAATTTTGGAGCTGGACCAATCGTTAACAATTTTGCATCAGATTTATCTGTTTTCAAACCTACATTATCCAATCGGTTTCCTTTTACAACTTCACCGTTTTTTATTCTGTCAACAATTTTTGGGACAGCATAAATTCCGAAAATTAAAATGATAAATGAAATTCCGATATATGATTTATTTTTAAACATTATAATTGCTATTTAAAGTTGTTTAGTGGCATTATGATTCTTTTTTAGAGCAGCACGATATTCGTATAAAATGATTTTAAAATCATCAAGCATTTCATTACTTAATTCAGATGGATGAAAAGTATCATATCCTTCCTTATACTCATCTGTACTGTCTTTATTCTCTTTATTTGCTCCTTTTCTGCCTCTTAAGTTTCTTTCCTTATCAACTATATAAACATTTGAAGTCCCTAAATTAGCATCCAGCTTTCCTTTTAAATGTAACTGATTGTAGAATGTTTTGATTTCTTCCGGAGAAGCAAAAACAAAATTCCAGCCTTTGACATCTGTAAAAGGTTTTAATGCATCTAAAACTTTTTGGGCTTGTTCTTCTGTTCCGACAGGGCAAAGTATTACAAACTGAAGATCTTCAAAACCATTGTAACGTTTGTATATTTTTTCGTTTAAGTTGAAATAGTTACCACGATTATTTAAAATTTCTGAACCTGAAAAACCTAAAACCGTTATCTTTTTATCAAGTGAGACTTTTTTTCCATTTAAAGATTTCCAATCACCAAAATCTGCAATCTTTGGAGTTATTGTAGGCAGTTTAGAAAAACTATTAACCCCGGAAGCAAAAAACAAATAGGCAACAATTGGCAGAACAAAAAGTACAAAGAGAACTATATTTTTTTCATTGTATTAATGGAAGTTATTGAGATACAAAAATAAAAAAATCCCGATGTTATCGGGACTCTTTTCGAATTAATATCATGTTAAAAATTCCATTTAATAGTAGAATCTTTAAAAACCCCATAAATATAATGTCCTTCTGTCAACAGAATAAACAATAAATATAAAACTAGGAATATAACTGGAGAAACAACAGACCATCTAAGGCTGCTTTTTTCACCTTCCATGTGCATAAATGCCCATACTATATAATATGCTTTGAAGATTGTCAGGATATAGAAAATCCAGTTTAACAAATTCAAACCGATAAAATGATTAAATTCTAATGATGCTGGTTTTAAAATACCAAGGATAACTTCTACTGTAGTTACTACTGATAATAGTCCGAAAACAAACCAGATTCTTTTTGTATTTGATACGTGCTCGTGTGACATAATGATAAAATCTAAAATTAAACTAAGTAGAAAACTGTAAATACAAATACCCAAACTAAATCGACAAAGTGCCAGTATAAACCAACTTTCTCTACCATTTCGTAGCTTCTTCTTTTCTCGTAAGTACCTAATAAAACATTAAAGAAAATAATGATATTAATAATAACTCCAGAAAATACGTGGAATCCGTGAAATCCTGTAATGAAGAAGAAGAAATCAGCAAACAATTTACTTCCGTATTCGTTTCTAGTTAAGTTTGCACCTTCTACAACGTATTTTGCAGTATTTAAACGAGACTCAGATTCTGCTCTTGTTAAAACTGTTTTTTTCTTTGCTGCGGTAAGCGTTTCTGTTCTTACCAATAAATCAGGATGTGCTTTAAAACCGGCCTGAATTTCAGCTACAGAATATGTTGGCTGCGTTTCAGCATCTTCCATAAACCATTTTTCTTTGCTTCTTGTTAAAGCTTCTCTTTGCTCCGGTAATTTTACAGCAAACTCCTCAAGAGCTACTCTTTTACCATCTTTATCAACGAATTGCAATAAACTTCCACCTGCAGTTTCAACTGCACCATATTCTCCTTTAATGAAGTTTTTCCATTCCCATGCTTGAGAACCAACGAAAATTAAACCTCCAATAATAGTTAAGAACATATATACAGCAACTTTTGTCTTTTTCAAGTGATGACCTGCATCAACAGCTAAAACCATTGTTACAGATGAGAAAATCAAAATAAAAGTCATTAAGGCTACATAATACATAGGAGCCGAAACGCCATGCATAAATGGGAAGTGAGTAAACACTTCATCAGCCAAAGGCCAGGTTTCAATAAATTTGAATCTAGAAAAACCATAAGCAGCAAGGAATCCAGAGAATGTAAGGGCATCTGATACGATAAAAAACCACATCATCATTTTACCATAACTTGCTCCTAATGGCTGGATATCTCCGCCTCCCCAAGTTTTTTCGTCGTTATTTGCAGTAGTAACTGTCGCTTCCATAAAAGATATTCGTTAAAAAGTTCCCAAATTTACGTTTTTTTCTTATTTAAAGAAATATAAAAATAAAAATAAATATACCCATAATAAATCCAAAAAGTGCCAATACATCGCACCTAGTTCTATACCAAGAGTTTGAGTCGAATTGTATTTTTGTTTAAAATGATTATAAATTATAATTAAAAGTGAAATTAATCCTCCAGCCAAGTGCAATAAGTGCGTCACCGTTACTACATAAAGAAAAGTTGTAGTAATTGAGCTACCTTCTCCTGTAAAATAATATCCGCTTTCTACAATTTGTCCAAAACCTGCAAATTGCAAAACCACAAATAAAATTCCTAACGCTAATGTCCCTAAAAGAAAAGCTGTTGTTGCACTTCTGTTATCTTTCTGAATCGCTTTTTTTGCCAAATAAAAAGTAACACTACAACCCAAAATTACAGCTGTGCTATAATAAAATGCGATTGGTAATTCAAAATTCTTCAACCAATCTGCTCTTGATTTACTTACTACAAATGCACTTGTAAGTCCGGCGAACATCATGGTCATACTTACCATTGCAAATAACAAAATCAGTTTTGCCGATTTTGATTTTTGTACCTGTTCTTCGCTTGTTGTCATTGTCATTTCCATAACTATCTTAAAAATTTATCTACTATAAACACAATTTGCAGCAACGAAATATACGAAACGCTTACCAGCATTAATGTTCTCGCAGCTTTTGCAGTTCGCAATTGATATAATCGTATTGCATAAAATAACATCCACAATCCCAATAAAAAAACTAAAACTGCCGCAATTGGCGTTATAAACAATTGTCCTGTATATCCTAAAACCGGCAACAATGACGCTATTATTAACCAAACTGTGTATAAAATAATCTGCAACGCGGTCCCTTTATCTTTTTTACCTGTTGGAAGCATAAAGATTCCTGCCTTTTCATAATCTTCATATAAAAACCAGCCAATTGCCCAAAAATGAGGGAATTGCCAAAAAAACTGAATTAAAAACAAAGTCCCTGCTTCTATTCCAAAATCTCCTGTAGCCGCAACCCATCCTAACATAAACGGAATTGCACCCGGAAATGCGCCCACAAAAACCGATAACGAAGTTACTGTTTTTAAAGGCGTATAAATACTTGTATATAAAAATATTGAAATTGCTGCAAACATTGCCGACTTTGCATTAATGGTATAAAGCAAAGCAATACCAATAACGGTAAGCAAACTTGCTACAATCAAAGCCATTGTTGGAGACATACGTCCTGAAGGAACCGGACGATTTTTTGTTCGATCCATTAATGAATCGATATCTTTTTCTATTACCTGATTAAAAGCATTTGAAGCTCCAACCATGCAATATCCACCAATAGACAAAACCAGCAAAACACTCCATTGAAAAGGGTGCTCATCATTTACCCCTAATAAATATCCCGCAATTGAAGAAAACAAAACACTAATAGCTAAACCAGCTTTAGTGATCTCTTTGAAATCCAGAAATATCGATTTTAATGAAATTGTATTTTTTGTAGCGTTCAAACCTTAATTGTTTGTATATTTTTTGAGTGGTGCAAATGTACAAATTAGATTGTAGAATCCTGAACTATAAAATTAGATTTTTTCAATAAAACCTTTACAAAATAAGGACTTGTACATTTTTAACACTATTATTTCGAAAAATCTTATTAAATGCTAGTAATCAAAATACCAATTAAAGACATCAGAACGTAATCCGATGGTAAACCATGTTGTACTTTGTTTAAAAGTGGTTGCTGTTTCTTGTGTTGGATCAAAGTTCCTGTAAATAAAACTTCCAAATAATTTCAAATTAGTCATCGGATTTATTAAGTATCCTCCTTGAATGTCAGCAATAAAAACACTTGTTTTGTTACCTTGTCCTACTTTAACGCCAGTATCATATGGACGCTTTTCATCATAACTCTTATAAATATTTCCTCCATAATTAAAGCTGTTCCCCGCAGTATCAAAATCTAAACCTCGTGTTCCCATTGTAAATTTAGCATCTCCAAAAATACGTCCTTTATGATAACGACCAATTGCAACTAATTCTTCAAAATTACCTCCCCATTGATGCCCGATACTTTGATTATTATGACCATAGTTTGTAATAACAGCGCTATGCTCGTAAACGTAAGGGCGCACATGATTATACTCAAGCTGTAACAATAAATCTTTAACTTTAAAAGCATTAAAATATTTAGCCCCAAGCTGATATCCGAATTTATTTTTCCAGCTCTGCTCTCCGGCTCCCATATCAGAAACTGAAAATTCATCTAATAAAAACTGAGCGTAAAAATTAACATCGTTATTCCACTTGTATTTAGCAGTCATCCCTAAAAGCGCATTTCCACTTCTTGAAGAAGATGCAAACTCAACAGAACGATAAAATATAATAGGGTTTACAAAATTTACATCAAACCCTCTATTATTTGTATCTGTCCAAACTACTGATTCAAAGAAACCAAAATTCAGTTTATTTGAAACGTTCCAGCTTAAATAATGATTCGCCATATACTTAGACGCATAGGTTTTTTCTACAGTAACATCTGGGCGCACATCTTTAAGCCACATATAAGTATTGGTGTATTTTATTTTCCAGAAAGTGGTATTGATTTTAAAATACGGATAAGGGCTCGCTCCATCACTTTCAAGCAACGAACGATATCCGTCTCCAATAAAATTTCTTCCATAACCTAACTGAAAATCAAAAATTTTACTTGGCGCAAAAGTAATATTAGCTTCTGCTAAAGGAAAATCGTAAGCATCACTTTTAAATCTTTTCCCAATGCCCATTCCTGGAATAATAGCAGGATTCCCTCCTGAAGGCTTTAAGCTTTCTGCATAATCATTATAATAACCTGCAAATCGGCCCTGGCTTTCAAAAACAGTTGTTGTAAAATTAATTTGTTTTCCTAAACCTCCTCTAAAATTTAAAGCACGTGTATTTACAAAAGTATAAGAAGCATCAAGATCTGAAGCTTTACCCATTTGCAAATCAAGAATAGGATTTAGTGCTATCCAATAATCTTCACCCTGAATCTGAACTAAATTTTGATTCCAAAACTTTCTTCCCAACCAGGTCGAAACATTTTTTTGAAGTGATTCATTTACGGCTTTAAAATTATAGTATTTTGAAACCTCAGCATAAGTATAAGGTTTTGAAGCAGTATGATTGTTACTTCCAACCTGATTCATTGCGCCATCAAACTGCGCATAATAACTATGTGAAAACGGAATATTTAAATGACTTTCAAATTCAGGATTATTATATTTTTTATACACAATACTATCCAACTCAGTCATTGGTTTTTCGAGTGGTTTTTCAATTTCGGCTGCAGCCAAAGCTTCTGCTTCAATTTGATCGGCACTTTTTAAAGGAATGGCAATCGAAATTGTATATTTAGAATATGTTGGCTTTCCACTATATGATGAAGGTTTAATTTTCGGAAATGTACCAAAAACACGTTTAGCTTCTTCTGATAAAGCTTCATTTTCTGCATTAACATAAATCACTTTAAATTCACCGTTAACATCTACTTCAAAAAGCACTTTTACTTCTCCCTGATAATTTGTTTGTTTTAAATTTTCAGGAATTTGAAAATTATGATAAACAAAATCCTGAACTTCTTTATAAAAACAATTCTCTAATTTTTTTGATTGCAAATTTTCACAATTAGGAAAAACAGGAAATTGCTCTGTTGCAAAACCAGGCTTAACAGAACTATTATTCCTTTCCTGAGAAAGGGCCACTAAGGAAGACAGGATAAGAATAAAAGATAAAAAATTCTTAACGGTGTAAAATTTAATTTTCATTTAATATTGATTTGGGGTATTTCCTCCGTCTACAATTGTTTTTGCTACCGAAGTTCCTATTCGTTTAACTCCTAAACGAATCATTTCTATTGCTTCATTATATGTTCGAACACCTCCGGCTGCTTTTATCGGCAACGGCGAAGCATTTTCTAACATCATGATTATTGTTGGAATTGTCGCTCCGTTTGGTAAATCATTTTCAGTTTTAAAAAAACCAGTTGATGATTTTACAAAAACCGAAGCATAATTTTCTTCTTTGAAATTTGATATAACAATATTTTTTATCAAAGCCGAAAGCTGAATAATTTCTTTATCTGTCAGAGCAGCGACTTCAATAATCCATTTTACTGTTTTATTGTGTGCTAATCCAATTTGTGTTCCTAATAAAATTTCCTGTTTTACCAATGCCAGATTTCCGTTTTTAAAAGCTTCATAATTACATACAAAGTCTAAATCATCTGCTCCATTTTCAATTGCAGCGTTTGCTTCTTTAATTTTGGTTTCAACATCTGATTTA
Organism: Flavobacterium sp. AC274; assembly: GCF_979258275.1. Taxonomy (NCBI): domain Bacteria; kingdom Pseudomonadati; phylum Bacteroidota; class Flavobacteriia; order Flavobacteriales; family Flavobacteriaceae; genus Flavobacterium; species Flavobacterium sp. AC274. Next base: position 5,429,494 of record NZ_OZ409852.1, read on the forward strand.
CCTTCCGGAAAATCGATAACTGCCCCCACAAGTAAAGCCGAATTTGCTTTTAAAATCATTTCTTTTGCCAAACTTACATATTCCGGACGAATCATGATCAGTTTAAAATTTTCGTTAATGGCTTCAGAAATTGCTTTTTTAACCACGATAAGATTTTCTGCTTCCGAAAGTCCGGCTTGAGAGGCAGTTTTTAAGTATGTTGAATCTAAATATTGCTTAACATTCATGATTTTTAGATACATGTGGAATTTCGACAAAAATACATTTAAAATTCAGAAAAAAAACCTCTTTTTGAATCTTGCCTTTTTTGCAATAAAAAAACCCACCGAAGTGGGTCTTTATTTTTATATTCTATCGATTTGCTTTTTTAAAGCTATGGCTGTAAAAAGACCTATTGTAGCTCCAATCGTATTTGCTAAAATATCTCTAACATCTGCCGCTCTTGTTGTTGTAAAAACACTTTGCAAAATTTCGATTGTAATTCCGAAAAAAACCGAAAATATGAACGAAATCAAATAAGCTTTATAATCATCAGGAGCTTTCCCTTTTAATTCTTTTTTAAAGAATAAAATCCAGGAAATTGTAAATCCAAAATGAAAACAAAAATGTACAATTTTGTCAATATTTGGAATATTTGCTACTGCAGGAAGATTACTTGAATCTGTCAAACAAAAATAAGTGATAATTCCTGAACAAATAATTGCCCAAAGAAGCAATAGCTGTTTAGGCACCGATAAGTTGTTTATAAGCTTCGTCAGATAATAAAGTATCTATTTCTGATGCATCAGCAATTTTTATTTTAATCATCCATCCAGCTCCATAAGGATCAGAATTTACAGTTTCCGGAGCACTTTCTAAACTATCGTTAAAAGCAATAATTTCTCCTGTTAAAGGCAAAAACAAATCCGAAACTGTTTTTACAGCTTCAACAGTTCCAAAAACCTCATCTTTATCAAGTGTCTGGTCTAAAGTTTCTACTTCAACATACACGATATCTCCTAACTCTTTTTGAGCAAAATGAGTAATTCCTACTGTTGCCACATCTCCTTCGATGCTAACCCATTCGTGATCTTTTGTGTACTTTAAATTTGCTGGTATGCTCATAATAGTATGTTTGTAAATTGATAATTTAATAATTTAGGCACAAATGTAATAATCTTCTAATGAAATCCCCTTTAGAAACTTAAAATTAATTTCCAAAATTATATCGAAGCGTAAAGCCTGAACGAATGTTCGTTAACGGAAACGATGTTGAAATTACCGCTTTCGAGAATGAATGATCATAATAGAATATTGCGGTTAAGTTTTTACTAAACGAATAATCAGCAGTAAGTTTTAAAGACCAAATATTTTGACCCGCTGCCAACTGATTGTTATCGTAATCTAAATATCGAACCAAAGTTTCATTATTTCTAAAAGAAAAATCAGCTTTTATATTGATGTCACTTTTAATGATTCCGGTTGGGTTATCTGCAAGTCTTGAAGAGAAAATTACATCTTTAAAACGATACCCTAATCCCACTACATATTCAATTCCTTTTACTTCCGTCAATAAATTATTATCGAAACTCATCGATAAAGCTCTGTCTTTTTTGATTTCAGTTAACAATCGTAAAGAACTTTTCAACTCAAAATCTACCCGAATAAGCGGACTAAACTGCTCTACCAAGTTGACGTTTGACATAATCGTTTTATTAAAGAAGTTTGTATTTACATCTTGAGTCGGATTGAGTACAGGATCTGCTATTGCTTTATCATAATCAAAATTAGACCTAAACTGGTTTATTGTATACGAAGCTCTATAATTGTGCTGCAATGAGAAACGTTTGAATTTATCTTTAAAAAATTTGTATCTCATTAAACCGTTGTATTTTATACTCCAGTTTGGAATTGGGAAATTTCTAAAAATGCCTGTCGATGTTTTCTCAGCATCACCTCCTGTGTACGCAGCAAGGAAAGCCGGTAATAATACAGCCTGATTACTTTTTCCGTAGCCTATAGGATATCCTTGATTAGATTCATAAATCTCTCTCTGTTTTTTATACGGATCTTCTGCTGCAGGATCTGTTGGTGCCGCCGGAATATCATTAACATCATATCTAGGTATTGCATTTCCTGCCCCATAATGATCCTCTGCCAAACGATTTGCTATGATTAAACGATTACTTCTAAAATCATCAAATGCAGCAGATTGAGTTTCATTACTTGTAGAAAAAGCTGTTCCTATCATAACAGTCGAAATCGAAAACATTCCGTACGTATATGGAGACAGAGGTGTATAATTTCCATCTACCACGCTATATTGTTCTGATGAATTTTCAGAATAAGAACGATCCATCGTTAAATCGATTTTTAAGTCTGGCAACAAATCTATATTAGTTGTTACTTTTAACAGTTTGCTTGTTACTTGTGTAAAGTTTTGATTAAACTCATCATAAGTGGTTAACCATCCGTTTTTGGCAGCTTCATATCGCACATCATCCTGACTTCCAAAAACGAATCCTAAAGATGGTTTTGAAGTCCCTAAGAAACCAACACTTGGTGTGTATCCCGGTAAAACAGTTCCACTGTTTTTAGTGTAATTAATCTGAATGTTTTTCACACTTGTCAAAATACCAATTAAGCCATCATAAAAAGGATTGCTGCTCGTAACAGGTTTTGCCGTATTCACAATTTTTTCTCCCGGTTTTGGTGGTGCTGCAGTTTTAGGTTTTGCCGTTTTTTTACCTCCTGGCGTCAAACCTAAATACTTATACAACGTATTCATATTTAATGTTGTTGTTAAAGTATTTGAATTCGCATTCTGGATAGTATTACCCAAATCAAATACATTACCATTATCATCAGTGTATTCAGAAAAAGCTGTTGAAGAACGCTGCCAATTATAGTCTGCTGTATAAGAATAACTAGCTTTTACAAAACTAAATATTGGAATTTTATTAATCGGAATATCATAATTCAACACTAATTGTTGCATGTGTTGATTTGGCGTTCCTATATCCCAATAGTCATCCCAAATATTAAAATCTTCTTTTGGGGTGTTATCATCATTTAAAAAATTCCTAACAATATTATTAGACGCTGCTGTATAATTTAATTTTAATGATTTTGTAAGGTTATAACCAAAACCGTATTGATAATTAAACGCGAAATTTCTTCTGTAAAGTGGATCAAGACCAATTCCCTCAACTTCGACTTCTCTATATTGCTGGCGATTGCTTTGTCTTAAAATATTAGTATTAAAAGTAATATTAGAAGGCAAATAATTAAAATTGAAGTCACTTAAAATTTTCCAATACTCACTTTTCTTCATGAATTTGGTTTGTTTAAAAGGCACTACTTCTTTAGGCTGAAAAGTATAAGCATAGTTTATTGCCGTATTTGACTGCTCATCTTCGTAATCTTCTACTTCATAATCATGGCGTTCCACCTGATTGTACGATTGCGAAAAAGTTAAATTTTCAACATCGTAAATATGCTGTTTTTGTTCTGGAGCCCTGTCTTTTCTTACTCCAATAAAGTTGATACTTTTTCTTTTGGTATAATCTACAGCGCGTGTTCTGATATTATCTTTTTCTGCCTGATCAGTTGTTTCTCTTAACAATTGATCTAACTTAATATCCTGATTAAAAGGATCGTATTCCGGCGTAATAACCTCTTCTCCGATAGCGTAATTAAATGGCAAATTAATTCCCCATTTTGGAGGAAGCAGTTTTCCTAAATTTAAATTAGTTACAATGTTATATTGCTGAATATCTTCACGATCTCTCTCGTTGGCACCTTGTTCTAATGATCCAAAACCAATAGTACTCTTTTTACCCGTTGCTGAAATAGTCGCAAAATCAGCCATATTGGTATCGATATTTAATATCGCAGCCATACCGCCTTTGTTATCCAAATCAGACATACGAAGTTCATTAAACCAAACTTCTCCTTTAATATCTTTATGATCTGCCCTACTTTTTACACCAACCATTAAATTTCGAACCAAACCAAAGTTAGGATTTCCTTTTATCCCTAATCGCAACGCACCATCTCCATCTCCTCCGTCAATTGTTGCGTCATCATCTGGGTAATAGATTCCATTTATATCTCTCTTATCAGAATTAATATCGACACTCATTGCCTTAATTTTCATTCTGGTCAATAATTCAAGTGCAAGATCAATATCATTTTCTTCCAGCCAAACCTGATCTGCGCCTATTGAACATGATCCTCCGGTTCTTGTTACTTTTAAAGGAATTTCGACTTGGTAAAAGTTTTGGGTAAAGTCATTTCCAAAACGAATAAAACCAACCATTTCATCATCTAATAATGTATTTTCGTTTGGCAATGATTCAGCGTGTAAAAACATTTTTAGTTTTTTGTACTGACGCATATCAACACTTACATTTTTAAAAACTGCTCTTGAATCTTGGTATTGTAAACCTGAACCTGAAACTCGTAATGCTAATGATTGTTCGTTTTGATTAATAACTGTATTGTTATTGTATAATTGTTCTCTTTGTACTCCTGGTGGAATTACATAATTTACCGGACATTTTGTACCGTTTTCCTGAACGTTTACTGCTAAAACATCAAAGTCTGTACCGTCATCATCCTGATTTGTATCGTTTGCATCAAGAGTACTTGTATATCTTCTCCACTCTCCTCTAACTAAATCTAAAGCTCCAAAACGAACTGTCATCTGATCATTAAAACCTGTCATGAACATACGCATAAATCGAATAGATCTAAAATCCGTAATGTTTCCGATTGTATTTTGAGGCTGAGCAACAGGAATTTTAAACTGAATCCATCTTGCATTTGTTGTAGCTCCATTTGGCAGCTCAATATTACTTACTTCACGAATATCGGTGATGTAGTTTTGTCCAACCTGCATTCCTGGTTTTAAATCAATACTATATTCATAATAAGCATTAATCGTGTTCATTGTATTATCACGGTTAATATCCTCAACATCCGGCAATGTTGTAGAACCACGATTTGGATCATCTATACTAACAGGAGAGTTCCCTTCTACTCCATTATATTTTTTATAACGGTCCAGAACTCCTCCTTCGGTATTTAAATAATAGGTGTAATCATCTGCCGCAGGGTCAGCTTCTCCTGCATAATTCGTGTACACAGATCCTTCTTTAGAATTTGGTAAACCATCCAGACCTACGTCTTGATTTTTACGATTATCGGCATTTGTATCAAACGCATAAATTAAGGATTGAGATGCCGGAACATCTCCCCAAATTGGCTGAGGGTTTACTAAAACCTGACCTGGGCCTAATCCGTTTTCATACTGTTTTCTTCCGTCTTTTAATACATCTTCAGAAACTTCACCTAAATTGAAATAGATTTTACCGGTGTTATTTGTTTGTGCTTCACCATTTCCAACATAAGGATCCAGTACCCAAAACTGTATGTATTCAACATTTCCCTGCTCAAAATTAGTTGAGTTTAAAGAACGCATGATTCCACCAAAATTAGAAGTTGCCGGATCTGAATTGAAAGTTGGGTTATTGTTATATGGTCCTCTTTCTGAAGGATAATAACTTAAATCCAATGTATTTATTACTTGTATTTGGCCCTGGGCAATATCTGTGTTTGGATATAATTCTCTACTGTATATTCTTCTTGTTGTATTTAATGATAAATCATCATTTGAAATACCAGATGGTTTTGAGGAATAAAAAACTGGATCAATCGTATACCATGATAATTTTGCTCTTTTAAAACCATAGTCTAATGTACTTGAACTGGCATTAAAAGTGTTATCGTTTATTGAATTTAAAAATGGCGTAGAAGCTAAACTCCACGCATAAGCCGAACGCATATCAATAGTAGATTGTGACCCTTCAAAATCATCTATATAAATAGTTGCTTCTCCTTCAAAATCACTCGCTTTTGGAGCATCTGGTTTTAAAAATGCAATTTCTCCCCGAACAGAAAGATTAGAAGGAACATCTGTATCTATATTTGGCAGTTTATTTACTAGTCTTGTAAAGAAAGGAACTTCGGTTGAAAAATTCCCATTAAAACCAAAAATAGTATTATTTACGGATTCCTGACCATAACTTGACTTTTGAGTAAATGGTCTTTCAGTCATTTTTAGGTACGTTCCTCCAACAACAAAATTCTCCGAAATTTTATGTTCGATATTGAATCCCATAAACCTTCTGGTTTGTTGTCCAAAGATTGAATTGTTTTCTAAAGAAACTTCAATTGGTGTATTTGATGCCTGAAGTGAAGGATCAAGAATCTGAACTCTTCCTAATTGATAATCGACACTATAATCAATCCCTTCAACAAGAACTCTTCCCGCAGCCGTAACTACAACAGAACCCTGAGGAACATTGAATGCACCAATAGGAATACCATTACTTCCTGAAGATTTGTATTTTCCTCTCAATAAAAACTTATTTTTATCACTGTCCTGTAAAGCTCCTGATTGTGTGTTTCTATACATATTTCTAAATACATATTTCTGCTGATTCGCATTATATGTACTTGGATCATTATAGTTTTCACCTGAACCTGTATTTTGTAGTTTTTTAAATATCAGTTCCCCAAATGGTTCTTTGGTGGTAAAAACAATTCGGCCGTTTTGAACATCTACTGTTATTCCCGGAATATAATCAAAGAAACCATCACCTCCTGTTTGCGGATCGTTATTATAATTTAATCGGTCAAGATTAAATACATTTAATAATGGTGTCTGGTCTACTTTGTTATCTCCAGTTGGATTTGGAGGAAAGTTAGTTCCCGCAACTGGTGATATATAATTTATAGGAGACGGATCTGTATAAAGAATATTCAACCTGAAATCGTCTTGTTTTATTTGATAGGCCTGTGGAATTTGATACACGTTTTTCATCATCAGGTTCCAAACCGGATTCTGAACGTTGGTCAAACTACTTTTCAGCATTTTTAAAATCAAACTCTGTGTAATAACGGCCTGATTAGAGGTGTTGTTTCCTGTAACCACAGTTGCATCAACACCATCACTACCAAATTCTCCAACCTGATACACCTGGCCACCAACAGTATATTCAAAAGCTACTGCAAGAATTTCATCATTAGCCAAACGCTGTTGCAATGAAATATAACCTAATTGCGCGTTAAAAGTATATTCATTTGTAGTCAGCTTTCTGGCATTCTCTAAAACGGAATAATCTGTTCCTTCACTTACATTCGCATTATTGAAACCCGATTTTGCTGTTACAATTTCTCTAATGTTTGAATTTAAGAATGAACCTGCCTGCCCAATAAGTTCAGGGTCATATTTGTTGTTATTGTTATCTGTTGGCGAATCTATTGGATTGTTAAAAAATCCTGCTGTTGGATTTGTAACAACAATTTCATTATCAGGAATACCGGTTAATTGACCTTCTCCTAAATCCTGAAGTGCAATAACATTTCTTAAGTTATTGTTCGTTGTGCTTACCCTGTTTTGTTTATTGGTAACCCAAACTTCTAATCTGGTAATTTGAACACGGCTATCTATAAAAGGATAGTTCCTTAATGAGGCATCGTACTTGTTTCTAAAGTACTGCGAAAGGAAGAAATGTCGATCGTTATCATAGTCTAATGCATAAAGATCAAAATTTTGAACCGTTCCTCCACCTTCTGCAACTATACTTTTTGTTTGTGATTTTTGTTCTGAGAAAACTCCTGTAACTGTCGTCTTTCCAAATTGCAATTGCGTTTTCACACCAAATAAGCTCTGAGCCCCACGAATCAGGGAGCTATTTAATGGCATGCTAACGTTACCAACTTCTACTTTTTGAATAATATCGTCTTCAGAAGGCGTGTAAGCTAATTTGAATAAGTTTTGAAAGGCAAATGTAGATTGTGTATCATAATTAGCATTTACTTCTAATCTGGTACCTACTTTACCCATTAAACTCATACTGATACGCTGATCAAAATCAAAAGTAAGACTTGATCTGTTTCTTGGAGAAAATGAAGGATTATCCTGTTTGGTATAACGAACACCCAAGTCCATTTCTACAGATCCTGTAGGTTTTACATCAATTGTATTACTACCGAAGATACTTTCGAAAAGACTTGAATTGATATAATATCTTGGCAGCAAATCTTTCTTAGCCGCCTCACTTCCAGTCTTTTTACCATCAATAGCATCGGATTTTTTTCTAAAATAATCTCTTCTTGATTCTTTTAAAACTAAATCTTCGTATTCTTTTGGTGTTAGAATAATAGGGTAATTTATAGAGAAACCATCTACAGAATTTGTATAAATATATCGATCTGTAATTGGATCGTATCTATATGCCGAAAGAATACTTGGAGGATCTGCGAGTTCTACTTTACCGGTAGAAAATTGAGTTTTAGTTGTATCTTGAACTGTTTGATTTACTTGCGCACGCAAAACATTCCCGCAAAACAAAACAAGTAAAAAAATACAAATTTTACGCATAGAATTAGTTTAACTTAATGAGTTTATAAGCTTTTTAACGCCTTTTTAATGATGGTTTCTACAGTAGCCTCAGGATCTTCTTTTACGATCTTCTCTACTACTTTTTCAGAAGTCTTTCGAACAAAACCTAAAACTTCCAAAGCAGATAACGCTTCATCTCGATTTGTATTGTTTTGAACTACCGAAACTTCATCTAAATCGTACAATTTTAACACTTTTTCTTTTAAATCAAGTATTACTCTTTGTGCTGTTTTGTTTCCAATTCCCTTAATAGACTGGATTATACCTACATCTCCTGAGGCAATTGCGTTTATAATTTGTCTTGGTTCTATAGATGATAACATTGTTCTGGCAATGTTCGCACCAATGCCTGAAACCGAAAGCAGCATTCTAAATATCTCACGTTCTGATTTTTCGACAAATCCAAATAAAGTATGCGCATCTTCTTTGATCAGAAGATGCGTATACAATTTTATAAAATCAGCATTAGGAAGTAGTGAAAACGTATGTAAAGATATATTTATGTGATATCCTACACCTCCACAATCTATCACAACTTCGGTGGGATTCTTTTCCACCAATTTCCCTTGCAAATGTGTTATCATAATTTAATTTAAAGCCCCAAATATAACAATAATTGCAATAAAAATACGACAAAATTATTGTTAAATTAAAATATAGTTATTCTCTGGCAAGTTTGTTTTTTTATTTTCTTTTTCCTGAGCATCAATTACTGCGATTGCAGCCATGTTAACCATTTCTTCTACGCTTGCACCTAATTGAAAAATATGGACAGGTTTGCCCATACCCATCATAATAGGGCCAATAGAATTTACTTTATATAATTCTTTTAATAACTTATAAGTAATATTTGCCGATTCTAAGTTAGGGAAAATTAAGGTATTAACTTTTTTACCTGCTAATTTAGAGAAAGGAAATTTTTCCTGAAGCATTTCCGGATTCAAAGCAAAATCTGCCTGAATTTCTCCATCAACAATCATTTCAGGATGATTTTTATGTAAATAAGCTACAGCTTCTCTTACTTTTGACGCTCCAGGACTTGTAGATGATCCAAAGTTTGAAAATGACACCATTGCAATCACTGGTTCTACACCAAACATTTTTGCTGTTTTTGCTGTCATAATAGCAATATTCACTAAATCCTCAGAAGATGGATTTATATTTATTGCTGTATCTGATAAAAACATTGGTCCGCGAGATGTTAACATCATGTTTGCGGTTGCGACAAGTGACGCTCCGTGTGCTTTGTCTATTAATTGCAACATTGGTTTTACAACACTTGGATAACTTCTTGTATGACCTGTTACCAAAGCATCTGCTTCACCTGAGTTTACCATCATGGCTGCAAAATAGTTTCTTTCGCGCATGAATTTTTGAGAATCAAGAAGCGAAACTCCTCTTCTTTCTCTTGTTTCCCAATATAAAGTGGCAAATCTGTTTCTTCTTGCCTCTTCTTCAGTAGTTTTAGGATCGATGATTTCAATATCAGCATCAAAACCTAACTCTTTTTTAAGTCCTAAAATAATCTCTTTATCTCCTAATAAAATCGGAAAACCAATTCCGTCTTCATGAACAATCTGCGCTGCTTTAAGAACGTTTAACTGATCAGCCTCTGCAAAAACAATTCTTTTTGGATCCATTTTTGCACGGTTTGTCATTAAACGCACCATTTTATTATCGTTACCCATACGCTCACGAAGTGCATCTTCATAAGCTGCCCAGTCTGTAATAGGATTTTTTGCAACTCCTGATTCCATTGCAGCTCTTGCAACAGCTGGCGCTACAATTGTAATCAACCTTGGATCAAATGGTTTTGGAATGATATATTCCTGACCAAAACCTAATTTTGTTGCTCCGTAAGCTACGTTAACCTGCTCCGGAACTGGTTCTTTTGCCAAAATAGCCAAAGCTTTTACCGCAGCCATTTTCATCGCTTCGTTAATTTTTGTAGCCCTTACATCCAGCGCTCCTCTAAAAATATAAGGAAAACCAAGAACATTGTTTACCTGATTAGGAAAATCAGAACGTCCCGTAGCCATAATCACGTCTTTACGCGTTTCTACAGCTAAATTATAATCGATTTCCGGATTTGGATTTGCCATTGCAAAAACAATCGGATTGTCTTTCATTGTTAATAACATTGCCGGCGTTAAAATATCTCCCGAAGATAATCCGATGAAAACATCAGCTCCGTTTACGGCTTCTGCCAATTCAATTTTGGCACCGTCAACCGCGTATTTTAATTGTAATTCTGATAACGAAGGATTGTCTTTTGTTAAAAGTCCTTTACTATTAAACATCATTATATTCTCGACTTTTACGCCTAACAAAACATATAAATCAGTACACGCAATCGCAGCCGAACCTGCTCCTGAAACTACGACTTTTACATCTTCTGCTTTTTTCCTGCCAATTCAAGCGCATTAATCAATGCTGCCGAAGAGATAATTGCCGTACCATGCTGATCATCGTGCATTACCGGAATATCCAATTCTTCTACCAATCTTCTTTCTATTTCAAAAGATTCCGGCGCTTTAATATCTTCCAGATTAATCCCTCCAAAAGTTGGGGCAATATTTTTTACAGTCTGAATAAATTCTTCAACATTTTCTGTATTAACTTCAATATCAAAAACGTCAATATCAGAGAATATTTTAAAAAGTAATCCTTTCCCTTCCATTACCGGTTTAGAAGCTTCCGGACCAATATTTCCTAATCCTAAAACAGCTGTACCGTTTGAGATAACGGCAACTAAGTTTCCTTTTGCTGTATATTTGTAAACGTCTTCTACGTTTGCTGCAATATCTAAACATGGCTCTGCAACTCCTGGCGAATAAGCCAAAGATAAATCTCTTTGTGTTGCATATTTTTTTGTTGGAACTACCTGAATTTTTCCTGGAGTTGGTTCTGAATGGTACAGTAACGCCTCTCTTCTTTTACTCTCTTTGTTCATTGTTTTTTGCTTTTATTCTAGCTTACAAAGATATAAGTCTTCACTTAAAATGGCGTGTTTTTATAGCTTTCTTTTGTTAAAAAGAAAATTGAGGTAATAAAAAAATAGCCCAAATTATGTTGGACTATTTAATTACTAGGTGTCTTTTTTATTTATTTTATTGTGAAATATAAGAATTCAAGTGATTAATTGTGTCTTTTTGAATTTCTATAATTGCTTTAACAACGTCGCTTATAGAAATTATTCCGACTACAATTTCATTTTCTAAAACCGGTAAATGTCTGATTCTTTTTGTACTCATCAGTTCCATGCAATCTTCAATATTATTGGAGAGTTTGACAGAAAAAACATGGCTTTCCATAATTTCATGAACAAAAGTTTCTTTGGATGATTTGTCCTTTAAAACAATTTTTCGAGCATAATCCCTTTCAGACAAAATACCTTTTAAATCAGATCCGTCTATGACAAGAATAGCTCCGATATTTTTTTCACCCATTACTTTCAATGCTTCAAAAACAGTTGTTGTTGAACGTACTGAATACACATTTCTCCCTTTTGTGTTTAATATTTGTTCTACAGTCATATCTGAAAAATTTAGTTCTATAAAGTTAGAAAAAAATAAACATAAAAATCATTCAGCCTCATTTTTTAACCCATAAATATCTCATTTTAAACATTATACATAGTATTTTTAAATTTAAGAATTTTCTAACAAAGAATAGAATCATTTTCAAAGTTTTTTTGCGAATAACACACCACTTTTGATCAAACTTAGTTTTTACAAATAAAAAAGCCCTTTTCTAAAAATTTAGAAAAGGGCTTATATTGATAAATTTATTTACAAATAAGTAATAATAAATTCGCTTCGTCTGTTTTGCTGATGTTCTTGCTCGGTACATTTTACACCATCGGCGCAGCGGTTTACCAATTTGGTTTCTCCGTATCCTTTTGCTGCTAATCGATTGCCGTCGATTCCTTTTTGAATCAGCCAATTTTTGGTAGATTGTGCTCTTTTTCTGAAAGGACCATATTGTTTTCTGCAGATTGCCTACTGTCTGTATGAGAACGAATGTCTAATTTTAATGTTGGATACTGGTTTAAGATATCAACAATTTTCTGCAATTGTGGTTCTGAACTTTTTTTAATCGTCGCTTTACCCAAATCAAAAAAGTTCATCGGAATATGTAGTAATTTCGCCAGATCTGTTCCTACTTTAATAGATTTAATAATTACAGGATTAACTTTAGTGGTTTTAACAACTACTTGTTTTGCAACCAAAGGTGTAAATTTCTTTTGGATAGCAATTGCCAAAGTGGTTTTTCCATTTATTCTTTTTAATGCTATTGGAACTTCCTTAATTTCATAATCTGTTTTGGATGTTTTTATGAAATATTTTTTACCGCATTTTACATTTGGAAAAATATAATTTCCGTTTTGATCTGAAACTACTTCTGCAACAAATTGATAGGCTTCATTAAATAATGACAATGTTACATTCGAAAGTGTTTGATTTGTTTCTGCATCAGTAACAGTTCCCATTAAATCCTGCTCACAAACTAGTTTTCGAATTTCTGTAAATCTGTAAACATCATCAAGTCCAAGACTATTTTCTCTGTTTGAAGAGAAAAAACCATTTCTGTTTTTACTATTAATTATAAATGCAAAATCATCTTGTTTGCTATTTATTGGTTCTCCAAGGTTTTGTACTTCTTCAAATGAACCATCATTGTTTATTTTTGCAACAAAAACATCAAGTCCGCCTAAACCAGGACGGCCATCACTGGCAAAGTAAATTTCGTTATCGTTTGATATAAATGGAAATGTTTCTCTGCCTTCAGTATTGATATCTGCGCCTAAATTTTCGGGTTTCCCATAAGTTCCATCATTATTGATGCTTGCTTTAAATAAATCAGACAAACCTAAAGTTCCCGGCATATCTGATGCAAAATACAAGATCTTTTCATCAAAACTCAATGCAGGATGCGCAACGCTGTATTGATCGCTATTAAAAGGAAGTTCCTGCACGTTGCTCCATTCATCATTAATTAAAATTGCTTTATAAAGCTTTAGCAATGTTACTTTATTTTCGCTTTGACCTCTTTTACCTTTTATAGAATTGTTTTTGGTAAAATACATCGTTTTTCCGTCTTTTGTAAAAACGGGTGTCGATTCGTTGAATCTTGTTTTTAAACCTTTTTTATGAAAAAATACAGGATTGCTAATACTTCCGTCTGGCATTAAGTCAACAGAATATAAAGCAGAAATAGATTTATTTGTCCATTTAAAGTTCTTTTTTATGATTCCGCCCGTATCTCTGGCAGAGGTAAAAACGAGTTTATTATCTATAAGAGCACTTCCATAATCAGAATCTTTAGAATTAATTCCGGCATCGGCAATTTCATATCTCCCTGAATTTGCTTTAATATCATCTAAATAATTTCGGTTTTTCTTAAACAAAATTCCTCTTTTGTCCAAAGGCACTTTTTCGCTAAAAATATCTAAAATTTCATCTGATTTAGTATAATTCCCAGCCGATTTTAAGCATTGAGAATATCTATACAAATACTCTGCTTCCTGATTTCGATTAATCGCAAATAATTCCTGATAGCATTTTAAGGCTTGTTTCAAATCACCGGTAAAGTAATACGAGTTGCCCAGTTTCTGAAATACGTTTTCTTCGGTACTGCCTTCTTTTATTGCATTTTCGTATAATTTTATTGCATCAGCGTAAGCATAATTATTATACTTTTTATCTGCCTGCCTTACGCTTAAACTTTGAGCATTTGCATTAAGAAAAAAATTAAATAACAAAAAGGTATAAAGTAAATTTTTAATCTTCATATTTAAATTGCTTAAAAGAATCTTGGTGATGTCATTCTATTATAATTATTTAAAAAGTCAAAGCGCAGGAAAATTTCATGTGAACCTGAATTGTATTTTCGTAAATTAGTAGTTTCATGATCGTAACCATATCCGATGTACAAACCATTTGTAACCTGAAAACCTGCCAACGCACTTACTGAAGCGCTCCAGCGATAAGCAAGACCTACAACAAACTTATCATTAAACATAAAATTGCCCGAAACATCAATCTGCAAAGGCGCTCCTTCTACCATTTTTGTTAATATGGCAGGTTTGAATTTTATATACTCTAAACGATCTAAATTAAACACATAACCCGCTATAAAATAGTAGTTAATTTTGTCTTTAAAAATGGCAATATCATTATCATTATAGCGATTTGTCTGAATAAAATTAGGAACAGATAATCCTAAATATGCTTTATCAGAATGCCAATAAATACCGGCGCCCACATTTGGAGTAAACTTATTTTTTAAGTCCTGAAATTGCGGATCATCCTGATCTTCAAAACTTAATTTGTTTAAATCAATATTAAAAAGATTTGCTGTTCCTTTTATACCAAAGGAAAGCTTAGCCGATTCGGAAGTTTGAATACTATAAGAGAAATCAGCCGACAATGTATTTTCGTTTGTTGGCCCGATTTTATCATTTACCAATGAAACTCCCAACCCTAATTTCTTATTATTTAATGGTGTGTTTATAGAAAAAGTACTCGTTTCCGGAGCGCCATCAAGACCAACCCATTGCGTACGATATAAACCAAAAACACTTAAAACGCCTCGTGATCCTGCATAAGCCGGATTAATTTCTATGGTATTGTACATGTATTGTGTATATTGTGCATCTTGTTGCGCTGAACACACAACTGAAAAAAACATAAAAACTAAAATTAATTTTTTCATTTAATAAGTTTTAAAAACGGCTTAGCTTAACTAAGCTGCATATTTTTTTATTTATTGATATATAAGTAACCTGATTTTTCATGTTGATTTGACTCACTGTCTCTATATTTCAGAATATAGAAATAAGTCCCAACAGGTAATCCTTCTGATTGTTTCATGGTTGTTCGTCCTGCAGAATATCCAAAAAAAGCTCTGTCTTCATTGTTATAGTGATCGATATCAAAAACTAAAACTCCCCAACGGTTGTATATTTCAACTGTATTATCAGGATAACATTCTAAGCCCTGAATATAAAATCTCTCGTTTTTACTATCTCCATTTGGAGAGAATCCATTAAGAACTGTTATCTGACAACCATTTAATGGTAAAACTGTAGGTTTATCTTCCATGTTATTAGAATCATCTGATTTATCCTCAACTACAACTCCTGCTGCACTTTTTCCTTGCACAATTGCCTGATTGCTTACACTTCCACCATTGATATCACCTTGGCTTATCTTATAAATAGCTGTAAAATTATTTTCATCAGATTCGTTTACACCTAAATCAATTGCATCTCCTGAAAGTATAATTCCTGGTAATAAATCCGAAACTATAATTTTCATTAAAGGAACATTACCTGTATTTGTTATTTTGAATTTATAGGTAATTGTCTCTCCTGCATTTGCATATCCGTCTTTATTTTCGTCATTGAAAATTGCTGTTTTAATAATTGCAATTGCCGGAACTTCGACAAAAACACTTAATGTTGCTGTAGCACAGTTTGTTGAATTTGCTTTTTCGCAGATTTGGTATAGTAATGTATAACTTCCTCCAGGTGTATTTGGTAATACATTTACTGTTCCGTCTGAATTAAATTCAAAATAAGGATTTGGTGTATTTGAAATCACAACATCTGATTCATTTACAGGCAAACCGTTTAATAAGTCATTATCTAAAATATTGATGAAAGCTAATTGCCCATTAATTCCGTCTACAGAAACTTGTCCATCATTATTAGCAACAATTGACGTTGCAGGAGTAACTGGCATAACTGCATTAACTTTGACACGTACAATAGCCTGACTGCAGTTTTTGGATCTAGTTTCTCACAGATTTGATAGGTAAGTTCATAAGTTCCTGAAGGTGCGTTTGCTCCTAAATTTACTATTCCATCAGCACCTAGGGTTAAGAAGCCTGTTGGATCTGCCGTTACAATTGTTAAGTTTAGATCATTTGGTACTACAGCAATTCCGTTGTTTGTATCATTTTCAAAAACATTCACAAGAACCTGAGGCCGTTTTGATTCCACAACTGAAGGAATTACATCAGGATTTGCCTGAAGTCCATCGCCTGTAACCACAATTATTGAAGTCGCACTATCACAGTTTGTCGGGTTATTGATCTCACAAATTTTGTATTCTACATTATAATTTCCTGCCGGAGTATTTGTCGGCACGGTTACGGTTCCATCTGCATTCAACACAAATCCTGTTGGAAGCGTTACTGCTGAAAGTTTCACTTCTCCAGGATTTGTTCCGATAATAACCGGATTTCCGTTTAAGGTATCATTGGCAATTAACGATTCTGTTGTTCCACCAAGAACTCCATTAACTACAGCTGTTGTTGTTTCTTCAACTGCATTGATAACTGGTGTGCCAACTGTTACTTTTACTGAAGCCGAACTGCAATTTGCCGGATTTAGCTTCTCACAGATTTGGTAAACGATTTCATAAATTCCTGAAGGTGCATTTGCTCCCAAGGTTACGGTTCCGTCAGGGTTTAAAGTTAAAAATCCTGTTGGATCTGCTGTTACTATTGTTAAGTTGACGTCATTTGGCACAAGAGCGATGCTGTTGTTTGTATCATTGTCAAAAACATTTACCACAGTTTGTGGCTGGTTTGTGGCAACTACAGAAACTACTGCATCAGGGTTTGCGATTAATACACCGCCTGTAACAACAATTATTGAAGTCGCACTATCACAGTTTGTCGGGTTGTTGATCTCACAAATTTTATATTCTACATTATAATTTCCTGCCGGAGTATTTGCCGGCACAGTTACGGTTCCATCTGCATTTAATACAAATCCTGTTGGAAGCGTTACTCCTGAAAGTTTTATTTCTCCTGGATTTGTTCCGATAACAACCGGATTTCCGTTTAAGGTATCATTGGCAATTAACGATTCTGTTGTTCCGCCAACAACTCCATTAACTACAGCTGTTGTTGTTTCTTCAACTGCATTGATAACTGGTGTGCCAACTGTTACTTTTACTGAAGCCGAGCTGCAATTTGTCGGGTTTAGTTTCTCACAGATTTGATACACAATTTCGTAAGTTCCTGAAGGTGCATTTGCTCCCAAGGTTACGGTTCCGTCAGGGTTTAAAGTTAAAAATCCTGTTGGATCTGCTGTTACTATTGTTAAGTTGACGTCATTTGGCACAAGAGCGATGCTGTTGTTTGTATCATTGTCAAAAACATTTACCACAGTTTGTGGCTGGTTTGTGGCAACTACAGAAACTACTGCATCAGGGTTTGCGATTAATACACCGCCTGTAACAGTAACAATACTTTTTACAACATCACAATTAGTTGGGTTTGTAATTTCACAGATACTATATTCTATTTCATAATCATTTTCCGGAGTATTCGCCGCAACAGTTATTGTTCCGTCTGCGTTTAAGGTTAATCCTGTTGGAACGGTGATGCCGGTTAATTTAACTTCTCCGGGATTGGTTCCGATTACAATAGGATTTCCATTTAAAGTATCATTTGTAATTACTGATTCTGCTGTCGTTCCGCCTGCATTTCCATTGATTGAAGCCGTAGTTTCGGTTACCGCGTCAATGGTTGGTTTTCCTACCACAACCACTGAAATTACAGAATCACAGTTTGTCGGGTTGGTGATCTCACAGATGCTGTATTCTATATTGTAGTTTCCGGCTGCAGTATTAGCTGCAACCGTTACTGTTCCGTCTGTATTTAATACAAATCCTGTTGGAACTGTAATGCCTGTTAGTTTAACTTCTCCTGGATTTGTTCCGATTACAACCGGGTTTCCGTTTAGGGTATCATTATTTACAAGTGAAATTGTTGTTCCCCCCGTATTTCCGTTGATAGATGTTGCCGTTTCTGTTACCGCATCAATGGCTGGTTTTCCAACTACAACCACCGAGATTACAGAATCACAGTTTGTTGGGTTGGTAATCTCGCAGATGCTGTATTCCACATTGTAGTTTCCGGCAGCGGTATTCGCTGCAACTGTTACTGTTCCGTCTGCGTTTAATGTTAATCCTGTTGGAACTGTGATGCTTGTTAGTTTTACTTCTCCTGGATTTGTTCCGATTACAACCGGGTTTCCGTTTAGGGTATCATTATTTACAAGTGAAATTGTTGTTCCCCCCGTATTTCCGTTGATAGATGTTGTCGTTTCTGTTACCGCATCAATGGCTGGTTTTCCAACTACAACCACCGAGATTACAGAATCACAGTTTGTTGGGTTGGTAATCTCGCAGATGCTGTATTCCACATTGTAGTTTCCGGCAGCGGTATTCGCTGCAACTGTTACTGTTCCGTCTGCGTTTAATGTTAATCCTGTTGGAACTGTGATGCTTGTTAGTTTTACTTCTCCTGGATTTGTTCCAATAACAACCGGATTTCCGTTTAGGGTATCATTTGTAATTACTGATTCTGTTGTAGTTCCTCCCATGTTTCCATTGATTGAAGCTGTAGTTTCAGTTACAGCATCAATGGTTGGTTTTCCAACTACAACCACTGAGATTACAGAATCACAGTTTGTCGGGTTGGTAATCTCGCAGATGCTATATTCAACATTATAGTTTCCGGCAGCGGTATTCGCTGCAACCGTTACTGTTCCGTCTGCGTTTAAGGTTAATCCTGTTGGAACGGTGATGCCGGTTAATTTAACTTCTCCGGGATTGGTTCCGATTACAATAGGATTTCCGTTTAAAGTATCATTTGTAATTACTGATTCTGCTGTCGTTCCTCCCGTGTTTCCGTTGATTGAAGTCGTAGTTTCAGTTACAGCATCAATGGTTGGTTTTCCAATTACAACCACCGAGATTACAGTATCACAGTTGGTAGGGTTGGTGATCTCGCAGATGCTGTATTCTACATTATAGTTTCCTGCAGCAGTGTTCACTGCAACCGTTACTGTTCCGTCTGTGTTTAATGTCAATCCTGTTGGAACGGTGATTCCCGTTAGTTTAACTTCGCCCGGGTTTGTTCCAATAACAACCGGATTTCCGTTTAGGGTATCATTTGTAATTACTGATTCTGTTGTAGTTCCTCCCATGTTTCCATTGATTGAAGCTGTAGTTTCAGTTACAGCATCAATGGTTGGTTTTCCAATTACAACCACCGAGATTACAGTATCACAGTTGGTAGGGTTGGTAATCTCGCAGATGTTGTATTCTACATTATAGTTTCCTGCAGCAGTGTTCACTGCAACCGTTACTGTTCCGTCTGTGTTTAATGTCAATCCTGTTGGAACGGTGATTCCCGTTAGTTTAACTTCTCCGGGATTGGTTCCGATTACAATAGGATTTCCGTTTAAAGTATCATTTGTAATTACTGATTCTGCTGTCGTTCCGCCTGCATTTCCATTGATTGAAGCCGTAGTTTCAGTTACCGCGTCAATGGTTGGTTTTCCTACCACAACCACTGAAATTACAGAATCACAGTTTGTCGGGTTGGTGATCTCGCAGATGCTGTATTCTACATTGTAGTTTCCAGCAGCAGTGTTCGCCGCAACAGTTACTGTTCCGTTTGCATTTAATACAAATCCTGTTGGAACGGTGATTCCGGTTAGTTTAACTTCTCCGGGATTGGTTCCGATAACTACAGGATTTCCGTTTAGAGCATCATTATTTACAAGTGAAATTGTTGTTTCGCCTGTATTTCCATTGATTGAAGTCGTTGTTTCTGTAACAGCGTCGATAACTGGAGCAACAACTGTAATTTTAACTGATGCTGTACTGCAATTAGTTGTATTTGATTTTTCACAAATCGTATAGTCAAATGAATAAGTACCAGCAGGAGTTTGTGGATTAACTGTTACTGATCCAGTAGTCGTATTAAAAGTTAAAACAGAAGGTAAAGTACTTGCTAAAGTAAGATTCACATCGCTTGTAATTACAGCGTTACAGTTTAAAAGATCATTACTTAAAACATTTGAAACAGCAACTCCTCCTGAAAATCCATTAAATGAAGATATAATATCATCATTTGCTTTAATTGGACCTACTACTTTTACCATTTGTGTACACGTTTGTGTATTTCCCGAAGCATCTTTTGCTGTCCAGGTTACTGTTGTAACGCCAATTGGAAAGCTCGATGGTGCATTATTGGTAACTGTGATTGTACCTGTACAGTTATCAGTTGTTGTTGGTGTTCCTAAAACAACTCCCGTAGCAGCGCATGAATTAACATCGGCTACAGCCGTAACATTCGACGGACAGGTAATTGTTGGTTTTTGGGTATCGCTTACTGTTACCGTTTGTGTACACGTTTGCATATTTCCCGAAGTATCTTTTGCTGTCCAGGTTACTGTTGTAATTCCGATTGGGAAACTTGATGGTGCGTTATTGGTAACTGTGATTGCTCCCGTGCAGTTGTCCGTTGTTGTTGGAGTTCCTAAAACAACTCCCGTAGCAGCGCATGAATTGGCATCGACTACAGCCGTAACATTCGACGGACAGGTAATTGTTGGTTTTTGGGTATCGCTAACTGTTACCGTTTGTGTACACGTTTGTGTATTTCCTGAAACATCTTTTGCTGTCCAGGTTACTGTTGTAATTCCGATTGGGAAACTTGATGGTGCATTATTGGTAACTGTGATTGTTCCTTTGCAATTGTCAGTTGTTGTTGGGGTTCCTAAAACAACTCCCGTAGCAGCGCATGAATTGGCATCGGCTACAGCCGTAACATTCGACGGACAGGTAATTGTTGGTTTTTGGGTATCGCTTACTGTTACCGTTTGTGTACACGTTTGCGTATTTCCCGAAGCATCTTTTGCTGTCCAAGTCACCGTAGTAATTCCGATTGGAAAACTTGATGGTGCATTATTGGTAACTGTGATTGTTCCTGTGCAGTTGTCCGTTGTTGTTGGAGTTCCTAAAACAACTCCCGTAGCAGCGCATGAATTAACATCGGCTACAGCCGTAACATTCGACGGACAGGTAATTGTTGGTTTTTGGGTATCGCTTACCGTTACCGTTTGTGTACAGGTTTGCGTATTTCCTGAAGCATCTTTTGCTGTCCAGGTTACTGTTGTAACGCCGATTGGGAAACTTGATGGTGCATTATTGGTAACTGTGATTGTTCCTGTACAGTTATCAGCTGTTGTTGGTGTTCCTAAAACAACTCCTGTAGCAGTACATGAATTGGCATCGGCTACAGCCGTAACATTCGACGGACAGGTAATTGTTGGTTTTTGGGTATCACTAACTTTAACCGTTGAAACTGCAGAAGTATTTTCGCAAGTTGTAGCTGTATTGGTGACTTTAACTTTATAGTCTCCATCAACTGTAGCAACTAGTGTAGATGATATTTGTCCTGAAATTACGACGTTATCTTTATACCAAACATATGCTGGAGAACCAGCATTGGTAACCGCTGTCAATGTAGTTGTATAACATGCTGTTAATGTTCCGTTTATTGAAGCTGTTGGCAAAGGATTTGGCGTTGTTGAAATACTAGCCGAATTATTTGCTGAATTAGTATCCGGAACAGATGCCGGAATTACTGCAGTATTAGTATAAGCTCCACTAGCATTTACTTTGGCAACAATTTTTAATGTTACAGCTATGCCTCCGTTTATATCTCCAATACTCCAAACTCCTGTTCCTGAATTATAAGTTCCTACGGATGGTGTTGAACTCACAAAAGTATATCCTGTAGGAAGCAAATCATTTACAGAAACTCCTGTAGCATTATTTACTCCTAAATTGGATAAGGTTACTGTAAATTCAACATTCGATCCTACACATGGTGTTGTATTGTCTACTGTTTTTGTAACACCCAAATCTGTACACAAAGTAACGGATACAGGCTTTGATTGTGTTTGAGCTCCACATGTTAAAGTTGAAGCTACAGAATAAGAACCCGTTTTAGTTGCTGTGTAGGTATTTGAGGTAGCACCTGATATTGCAGTACCATTAAAATACCATTGGTATGGAACAAATCCGGTTGGTGTTGACAATATAGCTGTACTATTTGTACAACCACCTCCTGCAATATAAGACAAAGTTGGATCTTCTGGCTGAACAGCAAAATTCGAAAAGAAACCTGCCATAGAGAATCCTCCGCCTTGTTGTACAATCGAAACTGTTAATTTAGCATCACTAGATATGGAAAGAACATCCGGGCTCCCGATTTGAGTATCTTCAAAATTAATTAAATACCATCCTGTTGCTCCCAATTGATGACGTGCTGAAACTCCTGATTTTGTTTCAATATCTACACCATTAACATATACTTTTGATACGGCATCTTTTAAAAGAACATATCCAAAATAAGGCAATGAACCTGTACCGTAATTTCTAAATTTTGCTGTTTCTATAAATTTAGATCCTCCACATTCTGAGACCGGAGCAATCGTCGAAATATCAACTTCACAAGATTGAGCTGTTCCTGAATAAACAACAACATTGTTATCTGCAGAAACTCTTGAAGCTGAAAAATTAGCTCCGGAAACACCATTCAAAAAGGTAAAAAAGCTACCCGCTGTTGCTAATGTTGTTGTTTTTGTAGATACTAAAGCGCCGGTTACCGAATAAGTATCTACAATAACTTTTGTATTGGATTTAGTTGCAATTACAGTAGTTTGTTCTGCTGTATCGTTTCCTTTTCCTCTTTCTATAAAATATTCTGAACCTAAAACTGCTTCTGGTGGAATTTGATTAAAAGCTCCATCTCCACAACCATTTGGTGTATCGATAAAAGCAGAAGTATTCATAACACTCGGGTTTGAAGTTTCTACTAAAGTTCCAATTGTTGCTTTGAATAAATAACTTTGTCCTGCATTTAAAGTTGCTGTTATAACACCTCCAATTGTTACGGTTGTACCGTTTGTAATTGCCATTACACTATAAATCGGACGTTGATCACCGTAATTATTGAAATTTCCAAGAGAACCATCTCTGTAATATCCAACTCTAAATCTTATCCCAATTCCGGCATCACCAAAACTAGTCAATGCTGCATTTCCTTTAATATCCTGATCAGATCCATCACCACCTAAAGCATCAGAAGCTACGTTTCGTAAATTAATAGATATCGGCGCACTACCCGTAACGATTAATCCTGCAGCATTTAAAACTGTATTAAATGCAAAAGCAGGAGCTGCACTCGGTTTACCGGCAAATCTATATATTGCAGGTGCTCCTTTTGAAGCTATAAGTGTTGTTACAACTGTACCATCACTTTTTGAAACGGTAATATTTACGGTTGCTGTTGAATTCGTCGCAATAACAATTTCATTTGCTTTACTAAAATACTGCCAAGGCGCTGGCGCTATATAATGCTTCGTATAAAATTGAGCTGAAGCATTATAGCTAATCAGTAAAAATAAAATAAAAGTAAGTAGTTTAATTGAATTAAACTTTCTAAGAGTAAAGTTACGCATAGACAATTGTAATTTGAATAATAGAAATATTAGAAGTTGAAAAATCAAACGAGATCTTCAACATATAGGACAGATACGATAAAAGAAAGGAAATGGATTTTGAAAATCTCTTAAAAGATTTGTCAAAATAAATGCAAAAAGAAAGTAGTGTTTGGACCATTAGTATTTACAGGCTCAAGACTAAAATTGTCTTTAGATTAAATTAGTAGTTTTGGAGCCGCGAAATTATATAAAGTCCTCTATACTAAATACTTTCGTCGACAAACTACCAAGATAAACGTTGAATAACACTTTTTATCGATAAAAATTAACCTAAACTTGTAAATAAATTAACTATTTGATAATAATAGTGCAGAAAATTCTTAATTTTTTGTCAAATATTTTGTTTTTGAGCAAAAAGATGATAAAATCATAAAAAAATCTTACAAAACAACAATAAGAAATGTTTTATAATTGATTGCAAATCAAATAATTACACAATTTTACACAACAAAAACAACCTACAACTTTTCAAAGCCAGATCATAAATATTATTTCAGGAGAAAAAAATAAAAAAAAATGATAAAGAAAGAATAAAAACCTATAAATGAGTAGAATAAAAAATAAATTTTATTCAAGAAACTTAATATTTCGTTTTAAACCATCAAATTTTGTTCTCTTAATAGGAGAATTTTTAAAAACGGTACGGAAAGTTTCTTCTGTAATTTCAATCCAGTCTTTTTTAGTAAAAGAAAGCAAATCAGGATTAGGATTAAATAATGGTTCAGAATGCGATTTTGAGAATCGATTCCAGGGACAAACATCCTGGCAAGTGTCGCAGCCAAACATCCACTCGTCAAATTTACCTTTCATATCATTCGGAATATTTTCTTTCAATTCGATCGTATAATATGAAATACATTTGCTACCGTCAACAACATGAGGAGCAACTATCGCTTGTGTGGGACAAGCATCTATGCAGGCCGTACAAGAACCGCAGTGATCTGTAGTGGCATGATCATATTCAAGATCTAAATCGAGAATAAGCTCTGCAATAAAATAAAAAGAACCTACTTTTTGAGTTATGAGATTGCTGTTTTTTCCAATCCAGCCCAAACCGCTCTTAGCCGCCCAGGCTTTATCCAGAACTGGAGCAGAATCGACAAAGGCACGCCCGGAAACATCACCAATATTTTCCTGAATCGAAAAAAGGAATTCTTTTAATTTCTCCTTAATCACAAAATGATAATCCTGACCATAAGCGTATTTAGAGATTTTGAAACTTTCCTGAGTTTGAGATTCTTCAGGATAATAATTCAATAAAAGCGAAACAACACTCTTAGCATCGTCGACCAATAGAGTGGGATCTAATCGTTTGTCAAAATGGTTTTCCATATATGCCATTTGACCATGACTGTTATTTTTTAGCCAGCTTTCAAGTCGAGGCGCTTCTTGTTCTAAAAATCCGGCTTTGGAAATGCCACAAGAAAGAAACCCAAGCCTTTTCGCTTCAGTTTTTATAAATTTTGAATATGTTTCTTTAGCATTAATTGTCATCTTTTAGAGAATAAGACTTTTACTCCAACAGGCTTCAATGTAATCAGTGGATTGAGCTGTATTTCACTATTAACAGATGTAATATTGTATCTTTTTACTAAATTAGAAATCGTCAAACACATTTCATAAATAGCAAATCCAGCTCCAATACACATTCTGGGCCCTGCTCCAAATGGATAAAAATATTGCATTGACTGTTTCTTCTGTTCTCCCAGAAATCTTTCTGGTATAAATTCATCCGGATTTTCCCAATACTTTGGATTTCGGTGCAATTCATAAAAAGAAACCCCAATTAATGTTCCTTTCTTTATATTATAACCAGCTAAATTATCATCTTCAACATTTCCCCTGTCAGTAATCCAGGCTGGTGGATATAAACGCATAGCCTCATTTAAAACTGCATTTGTATAAGTCATTTTCTGAAGCTGCTCAACAATATTTTCCGTTTGAGATTCAATAGCTGTAATTTCATCTAAAACTTTCTGTTGTATCTTAGGATTTATTCCCAAAAGATAAAGAGTGAAAGTTAATGCATTTGCGGTAGTTTCATGACCGGCAATAAATAGGACTTTAATCTCATCAACCAATTGTTTTACAGACATTCCTTCACCTGTATCTTCATATCGCGTTTCTAAAAGCATATTAAGTAAATCATTAATATCTTCTTTAGATTTGCCTCTCTCCTCAACAATCTCCCGAATAATACTATTGTTCTCCTCTGCCAATTCAAGATGTTTCTTAACCTGACCTGTTACAGAAAACCACCAGGCTTTATGAGGAAGCCTAATTTCTTTGATTAAAAAATTCTGCACTTCTTCGATAATATATTTAATGCGAATTAATTTTTCTTCTGAAATTGAAAGTTCGAAAAGAGACTTGGCAACAACATTAAAGGCCAACTGGCTCATAATTGGAAAAAGATCAACAGCTTTTTCCTCAATTAAACCATCAAGCTCTAAAACAATTGTTTGATTCATATTTTCAACTAACTGATTCATTTTTTGCTTATGAAAGGCAGGTTGAATAAGTCTTCTTTGTTTCAGCCAAAAATCACCGTCAACAGTTAAAAGCCCTTTTCCTAAATATTTAGAAAGATAAACAGACTGAAACTTAGATTTATGATAGTTCTTCTGATTTTTTTGTAAAATATATTGAGCAACTTCGTTATCTCTGGATAAAATTATATGCTTTGAAAAGCCAATTTTTAAAGAAAAAGAATCTCCAAACTTATCAAAATATCTTTTATGAAAAGGAATAGGGTTTTTACGCACTCCTTCAGCATCCAAAAAAATCTAAATATTGAAAGTTGGTTAGGGTAATTATATTTTTTATTCTCAGACATTTTAAACAGAATTAAAACAATCCGCCCTGAATGTTAGTGTTTATTTTTCCCAAATGCTTATACGCTTTATCAGTTACTTCACGTCCACGTGGTGTTCGCATAATAAACCCTTCCTGGATAAGGAATGGTTCATAAACCTCTTCAATTGTTTCACTGCTTTCAGAAACAGCAGTCGCTAAAGTTGAAAGGCCGACAGGTCCACCTTTAAATTTATTAATGATGGTCAACAAAATTTTATTGTCCATTTCATCAAGACCATGTGCATCCACATTTAATGCTTTAAGTGCGTAACGTGCAATTTCAATATCAATAGTACCGTTCCCTTTTATTTGTGCAAAGTCACGAACTCTTCTTAATAATGCATTTGCTATACGAGGTGTACCACGGCTTCGTCCAGCAATTTCAATTGCCGCTTCAAGCGAAATTGGCATTTTTAATATCGAAGCACTTCTCTCAACAATTGTCGTTAAAAGTTCAGTTGTATAATATTGTAGTCGTGATGAAATCCCAAAACGGGCACGCATTGGAGCCGTTAACAATCCAGATCTTGTTGTTGCTCCAATTAAAGTAAAGGGATTTAAATTGATTTGCACTGTTCTGGCATTTGGTCCAGATTCAATCATAATATCAATTTTAAAGTCTTCCATAGCCGAATATAAATACTCTTCTACAATTGGACTTAAACGATGAATCTCGTCAATAAATAAAACATCTCTTTCATCAAGATTTGTCAATAAGCCTGCTAAATCACCTGGCTTATCCAAAACAGGACCTGAAGTTATTTTAATACCTACTTCCAATTCATTTGCTAAAATATTAGCTAAAGTGGTTTTACCTAATCCTGGAGGTCCGTGAAAAAGTGTATGGTCAAGTGCTTCTCCACGTTGATTCGCGGCTGCCACAAAAACTTTTAAATTTTCTAAAACTTGGTCCTGTCCGGCAAAATCATCAAATGACAGCGGACGCAATCTTTTTTCAAGATCTAGTTCTTCAGGGTTATATCCTTTTGTTGTAGGATCCAGATTTTCATTCATTTTACAAAGATAGACAAAGTAATCAGTTTGTAAAACAGATAATTTTTAATATAATTCAGAACTTCAGAAACAAATCCTAATATCTAAATTCCCAACTCCAATAATTGAGAACATTTCCGTAATTGAAATTTTCAGCTAAATACTAATTGCCCAAAATAAAAAAGGCCATCTTTTCAGATGACCTTTCTTTATTATTTTTAGTGGTGTAAAACTTCTTCACCTTCTTTCATTGGTACATTTTGAGGAACAAAATCTACATCATGATTTGGGTTACTGTAGTCATACGGCCAACGGTATACATGAGGAATTTCACCTGGCCAGTTACCGTGAATATGTTCTACTGGAGTTGTCCACTCTAATGTTGTTGATCTCCATGGATTTTGAACAGCTTTCTTACCATAGAAAATACTACTAAAGAAATTGTACAAGAATACTAATTGGAACGCACCTCCTACAAGAGCAAATGTTGTAATTAAAACATTCACATTTTGTAAATCATCAAATAATGGGAAGTTTGTGTTTGTATAATAACGTCTTGGTAAACCAGCTAATCCAATAAAGTGCATTGGGAAGAATACTCCGTAAGCACAAACTGCTGTTACCCAAAAGTGAATATAACCTAAGTTTTTATTCAACATTCTTCCGTACATTTTAGGGAACCAGTGGTAAATACCAGCAAACATTCCGTAAAGTGCAGAGATACCCATTACTAAGTGAAAGTGAGCAATTACAAAGTAAGTATCATGAACGTTAATATCTAAAGTACTATCTCCTAAAATGATTCCTGTTAAACCTCCAGTAATGAAAGTAGAAACCATCCCGATAGAGAATAACATTGCAGGGTTGAATTGTAAGTTACCTTTCCATAAAGTTGTAATCCAGTTAAATGCTTTTACAGCAGATGGAATTGCAATCAATAAAGTTGTAAAAGTAAATACAGATCCTAAGAAAGGATTCATACCTGAAATAAACATGTGGTGACCCCAAACAATAGTTGATAAAAATGCAATTGCAAGAACAGACATAATCATCGCTCTGTATCCGAAGATTGGTTTACGAGAGTTCGTAGCCATAATTTCAGAAACAAGTCCCATTGCTGGTAAGATTACAATATAAACCTCAGGGTGACCTAAAAACCAGAATAAGTGTTCGAATAAAACTGGAGAACCACCTTGATAGTGTAAAACCTCTCCTGCAATATAGATATCTGACAAGAAGAATGAAGTACCAAAACTTCTATCAAAAATTAATAATAATGCAGCTGATAATAATACTGGAAACGAAATAACACCAATAATAGCTGTTACGAAAAATGTCCAGATTGTAAGAGGAAGTCTAGTCATAGACATTCCTTTAGTTCTTAAGTTGATTACAGTAACAATGTAATTTAAAGATCCCATTAAAGAAGATGCAATAAAGATAGCCATTGAAACTAACCATAAAGTCATACCTGTTCCAGAACCCGGAATAGCTTGTGGTAAAGCACTTAATGGTGGATAAATTGTCCAACCTGCAGAAGCTGGACCAGCTTCAACAAATAAAGAAGACAACATTATTACAGCAGACAAGAAAAACAACCAATATGAAATCATATTCATGAATCCCGAAGCCATATCTCGTGCACCAATTTGAAGTGGAATAAGTAAGTTACTGAATGTTCCACTCAAACCAGCCGTTAGTACAAAGAATACCATGATGGTACCGTGAATTGTTACTAAAGCCAGATAAATATCATTTGCCATTACACCATCTGGTGCAAATTTGTCTCCTAATAAAACATTAAAAATTTTAAAAGACTCCTCTGGCCATGCTAATTGCATTCTGAAAAGCAAGGACATTGCAATACCAATAATACCCATGATAATACCTGTAATCAAGTATTGCTTAGCAATCATTTTATGATCAATACTAAAGATGTATTTAGTAATGAACGTGTCTTTATGATGATGTTCGTGCTCGTGATGATCGTGTCCGTGATCGTGATCGTGCGCTTCTGCTGACATATATGTGTACTTTAAATTTTCTTAAATAAATATTATTTCATAGCAACTTTAGCTACAGCTGCTTTTACAGTATCGATAACCGCTTTTACAGTATCTTTAGCAATAGTACTAGCACTATCTGTAGTAGTAGTTCCTGCTTCAGCTGGTTTTTCTGCAGCAGCTGCCGCTTTAATATCCTGAGCTAAAGTAGTTTTTTCACTTAACCATTTTTTATAATCTTCGGGAGTGTCAACAACAACTTTCATTTGCATGTTGTAGTGAGAAGCTCCACAAATTTTATTACATAATAATAAATAATCAAATGTATAAGGATCTAAAGCTGTTCCACCTTTTGCAACTAACTCTGTGCTTTTTTCAGATCGAAGTTTGTTTATGTTTGAAACTTTCTCAACCATAAATGGCAACTCTCTGTATTCAGCAGTTGTGTAAGTTGGAATGAAAGCAAACTCAGTAACCATTCCAGGTACACAGTTCATTTGCGCTCTAAAGTGAGGCATATAAGCTGAGTGCAATACGTCTTGAGAACGCATTTTGAAATGAATTTTTTTACCTTTTGGAATATGCAATTCAGAAACAATAATATCATCCTGAGCATTCGGATCAGACATATCAACACCCAAAGTATTAATACCTTCGATTAAACGAACGTTAGCTTTTCCTAAAACGTTATCCTGACCTGCATATCTTGCAGTCCATTTAAATTGTTGAGCATATAATTCGATTTCTATTACATCTTCATCTTTATCAACAAACATAATATTGTTCCATGCATACAATCCATAAAGAATTAAACATGCTAAAACTACAGATGGAATTATACTCCAGATTGCTTCTAATTTATTACTATCAGCAAAGAATAATGCTTTTTTATCTTTATGACCTCTGTTTTTGAAAGAGAACCAATATAATAAACCCTGAGTAATAAATTGAACTACGAAAATTAAAACCCAAGTAATATTCATTAAATTATCTACTAAAAGTCCATGCTCTGAAGCAGGCGTATGAAGTGCTAAACCACCCCATTTTAGTAAACCGTAAATTGTAAATATATATATGAATGCCAAGAAGCCAAACATAACATACCCCTGAATATTATTATCATTATCTGATGCAACCTGAGAATCGTCCGAAGAAGACCCTACCTGAGTAAGATCAAATATCTTGGTCAATTGCCATAATGCAACTGCTAATAAAACTAAAACTATAATTACCAACAAACTTGTCATCTGTTTATTTCTTTAAATATTAATAATGAAAATGTTTACTTTCTTCTATGAAAGGATTTCTTTTTGCTAACAGAGGAGCTTTAGTCAATGCAGTAAATACTACAAAAATAAACAATCCCAGGAAGAAAAGAATAGATGCAATTTCAGAAACTCCAATAAACCATTTATCTCCAACTGTACCAGGCATAACCATATTAAAGAAATCCACATAGTGACCTAATAAGATAACAACACCAGCCATTACAATAACCCAGCTTAAACGTTTAAAGTCAGTATTAACTAAAATCAATAATGGGAAAACAAAATTCATAACAACTGCTCCAAAGAAAGGCAAGTTATATAATTGAATTCTTGTGATAAAATAAGTTACCTCTTCAGGTATATTCGCATACCAGATCAACATAAACTGAGAGAACCATAAGTATGTCCAGAAAATACTAAAACCAAACATAAATTTCGCTAAATCATGTATGTGACTTGTATTTACATATTCTAAATATCCTTTAGATTTTAAATATATAGTAACTAATGCTATAGTAGTAATAGCGCTTACAATGAAAGAAGCAAATACATACCATCCAAATAAAGTACTGAACCAGTGTGGGTCAAAAGACATAATCCAATCCCAGGACATGATAGACTCAGATACGATAAAGAATACTAAGAACCCTGCAGATAATTTAAAGTTCTTTTTGTAATTTAAATCATCGTTAGCTTCATCTTGAGCCAAGCAATTTTTTCTTGAATAGTGACGGTATAAATTCCATCCTAATAAAAATATACCCGCTCTAACAATCCAAAAAGGAAAGTTTAAATATCCTGCTTTACCAGCAATAATTTCATCATAATTTGGACTTTTAGGATCTGTAACTCCTTCACCTAACCATACAAATATGTGATTAAAATGTAATCCGCAAAGAACTAAAATTAAAAAGAAAATTACTGAAGCTACAGGTAAGTAAGCAGTAATTCCCTGCATTACTCTGAATAAAACCGGAGACCAACCTGCCTGAGCCACTTGTTGAATAGCATAAAATGCTAAAACTCCAAGAGAAATTAACAAAAAGAAAATACAAGCTACATATAATGCAGACCAAGGCTTATTTTGCAATTGGTGCAATACATGTGTTAAATGTTCTTTATGTTCATCGGCAGCACTAATTTCTGCATGTTCACCATCTTTATGTGATTCGTGTGAAGCTTCCGCAGCTTCATGATGTCCCGCTTCTTTATGGGAAGCCTCTGCAGTTTCTTCATGTGCAACACCATGCGAACCATGAGCATCTGCAGCAAGAATTTTTTCAACTTCTTGAATATCTTTAGGAGCAGTTAAAAAACCATATCCAATTCCTAATATACCAACGGCCATTAGGATGATAGAAAAAGTTTTTAATTTACTTGAAAATGTATACATATCTATTACGATCAGTTTGTTCAACAATTATAATTGGCTTTTTAGTTTTAGAACATAGTCAGCAACTAACCAACGTTCGTGGGCACTTAATTGATTTGCATGTGAACCCATTGCATTTAAACCATAAGTTTCAACGTGAAAGATACTTCCTTCAGTGATAACTCTGTCTTTATAGCTAGGTACTCCAAGAAATTTTTCTCTCTCCACCAATTTACCTTTACCGTTTCCAGTTGCACCATGACAACTAATACAGTAAATTTCGAAAAGTTCTTTTCCTTTTCCTGAATTTCTTTCAATAGAATCCAAAGGAGATTTTAAATTAGCTTTTGCCAATTCGTAACCTGCTGTTGAATTTTCATATTCATAAGGTTCGAAACCTCTATTAATAGTTCCTTCTACAGGAAGCTGTCCTTCTTTTCCACCTTTAAATATTTTTGCCTCTGAATAAGTTTCATAACCTACAGATTCATACATATTAGGGAAATACTGATAGTTTGGTGCCGAATTATTGTGGCAAGATGAAACTAAAATAGTTATACCAACTAAAAGTGTTATTTTATATATCCTTTTCATAGCTACAATTAATTCTTTTCAATTACTTTAACTTCAACAGCTCCTGTACCTTCGAAAAAAGAAACTAGTTCAGCTTCATTATCGTTTACAGCAACTTCCATTAAGAAATGGTCATCTGTTGTTCTTACATCAGGATTTTCTGCCTGTTTGAATGGCCATAACCTACTTCTCATATAAAAAGTAATGACCATTAAGTGGGCAGCAAAAAATACTGTCAACTCAAACATAATCGGCACAAAAGATGGCATATTCTGGATATAACTAAAACTTGGTTTTCCTCCAATATCTTGCGGCCAGTCATGAATCATAATATAACTCATCATGAATGTTGCAAAAGAAAGACCAACGCAACCATACAAGAAAGAACAAATTGCTAATCTTGTTGGCGCTAAACCCATAGCTTTATCCAATCCGTGAACTGGGAATGGAGTAAAAACTTCTTCAATATGATGATGAGCAGCTCTTGTTTTCTTTACTGCATCCATCAAAATATCATCGTCATTATAAATGGCGTATATTACTTTATTACTCATGATGTGAATCTTTATTTGCTCTTTCTCTAATGTAATTATCTCCTGTTCCTTTCAAAATTGTTTTAACCTCCGCCTGAGCAATTACAGGGAATGTTCTAGAGTATAATAAAAACAACACAAAGAAGAAACCAATTGTTCCAATAAAAATTCCAATATCAACAAATGTTGGTGAGAACATTGTCCAAGAAGATGGAAGGTAATCTCTATGTAAAGAAGTAACAATAATTACGAATCTTTCAAACCACATTCCGATGTTTACTACAATCGAAATAATAAATGAGAACATGATACTTGTTCTTAGTTTTTTGAACCACATAAATTGTGGAGAGAAAACGTTACAAGTCATCATCGACCAATATGCCCACCAGTAAGGTCCGGTAGCTCTGTTTAAGAAAGCATATTGCTCATACTCTACACCTGAGTACCAAGCTACAAATAACTCAGTGATATATGCAACACCAACAATAGAACCTGTAATCATGATAATGATATTCATCAATTCGATATGTTGTAATGTAATATATGCTTCAAGATTAGAAACTTTTCTCATAACGATCAACAACGTATTTACCATTGCAAATCCTGAGAATACCGCTCCAGCAACGAAGTATGGAGGGAAAATTGTTGTATGCCATCCCGGAATTACAGAAGTAGCAAAGTCCATCGATACAATCGTGTGTACAGAAAGTACAAGAGGAGTAGCCAAACCTGCTAATACTAAAGATACTTCTTCAAAACGCTGCCAGTCTTTCGCTCTACCACTCCACCCAAAACTTAGGATAGAATATACTCTTTTATTGAAAGGTGTTATTGCTCTGTCACGCAGCATTGCAAAGTCAGGTAATAAACCAGTCCACCAAAAAACTAATGATACCGAAAGATACGTAGAAATTGCAAATACGTCCCAAAGTAATGGCGAGTTAAAGTTTACCCATAAAGATCCAAATTGATTTGGAATAGGTAAAACCCAGTATGCCAACCATGGACGCCCCATGTGAATAATTGGAAATAAACCTGCCTGAACTACAGAGAAGATAGTCATTGCTTCTGCAGAACGGTTAATAGCCATTCTCCAACGTTGACGGAAAAGTAATAATACCGCAGAAATTAATGTTCCAGCGTGACCAATACCAACCCACCAAACGAAGTTTGTGATATCCCAAGCCCAACCAACTGTTTTATTTAATCCCCATGTTCCGATACCGGTAGATACGGTGTAAATTATACAACCTAACCCCCAAAGGAAGGCTATTAATGCGATTGAAAATACAATCCACCATTGTTTGTTTGCAGGCCCTTCAACAGGTGCGGCTACATCTACAGTTACATCGTGATATGATTTATCACCTATAACTAAAGGTTTTCTAATGGGTGCTTCGTAGTGAGACGACATAATCCTTTATATTGTTTCTTATTAATAATTTTACTAAGTATTTCTAACTTTTACGTGATAGAAAACATTTGGTTTTGTACCAACATGCTCTAATAAATGATACATTCTTTCGCTTTCTGCTAATTTAGCAACAGCGCTTTCTTTATCATTTACATCTCCAAACACCATTGCTCCAGATGAACAAGCTGCAGAACATGCGCAAGCATTGTTGAATTCATCTTTTGCCACAACTCTACCTTGACGTTTTGCCTCAAGAATAACAGCTTGTGTACTTTGGATACAGAATGAACATTTTTCCATAACTCCACGAGAACGAACGTTTACGTCTGGATTTAACACCATACGTCCTAAATCATCATTCATGTGGTAATCGAATTCACTGTTTTTGTTGTACAAGAACCAGTTGAAACGACGTACTTTATAAGGACAGTTGTTTGCACAATAACGAGTACCAACACATCTGTTGTATGCCATATGGTTTTGACCTTGACGACCGTGAGATGTAGCAGCAACCGGACAAACTGTTTCACACGGTGCGTGGTTACAGTGTTGACACATTACTGGCTGGAAAGCAACTTGTGGGTTATCCCCAGGTTTTTCCATTTCATTAAATGTAGATAATGAACTAGATAAACCAGCAATATTTTCTTTTCTTTCGTTATCACCTTCAAAAGTACTTTCAGAAGAATAATATCTATCAATACGCAACCAGTGCATATCACGGCTTCTTCTAACTTCCGCCTTACCAACAACAGGGACGTTGTTTTCAGCATGACAAGCAATAACACATGCTCCACATCCTGTACAAGCGTTTAAGTCAATTGAAAGATTAAAGTGATGTCCTGTAGAACGATCAAATGATTCCCATAAATCGACTGTTGTAGCTTCAACCTCTTGGTGATCTAATGATACCATTGGTTGCTCATTCCAGTGTTTAGCATCTTTAGTATTGAAGATCTCTAAAGTAGTTTCTTTAATGATATCTCCTCTACCCATTAATGTTTTTTGTCCCTGAACACAAGCAAACTCATGCTCTCCATTTGCTTTCGCAATAGAAACAGACTGAACACTATTAAAGTTTTTATATAAAGCGTAAGCATTTAAACCTACTTGCATTTCTTCTTTCAAAGCCGCTTTACGACCATAACCAACAGCTAAACCAACTGTTCCAATAGCTTGTCCTGGCTGAACAATTACCGGTACATTTTCTAATTTAGAACCATCAGCGGTAGTAATTGTAGCATAACTTCCGTTTAAACCTCCGTTAGCAACAATTTCATTCGTTAAGCCTAATTTTTTAGCATCTGCATTTGAAACAGTTACATAGTTATCCCAAGAAACTCTTGTAATTGGATCTGGAAACTCTTGCAACCATGGGTTGTTTGCATGTTGTCCGTCTCCCATACCTGTTTTAGTATACAATACTAATTCAAAGTCACCAGTCGATCTTGATTTTGAAACTGCATTTGCAGCAGCAGAATAGTCAAAAGAACCGGCAGCTAATGCGCTAGAGCCAATTACAAAAACACCGTCATGAAGAACTTTATTCCAAGAAGAACCAGCAATTATACCTGCAGAATTAACTTTAAGATAATCGTAGAAACTTCCGGCAACTCCGTTTAATGACAATAAAACGTCTTGAAATTGTTTTGTATTGAATATAGGACGAATAGTTGGTTGAGTTAAACCATAAGTTCCTTTTGTAATTTCAACATCTCCCCAAGATTCTAAGTAATGAGGCGCAGGAGCTGCAATTGTAGTAATCGATGCAGTTTCATCTTCTTTTAAAGAAAAAGCAACTGAAGTTTTTACTTTTTTCAATCCAGATACAAAAGAAGCTGAATCAGCTAATGTATAAACAGGATTAATTCCGCTCATGATTAAAGTATGAACACTTCCAGCATTCATATCTTTTATTAATTGAGATACAACCGCATTAGAACCTTTTCTAATTTGTCTTGTACCAGCTGTATTATAAGCTTCACTAGCCAATACCTGATTGATAGCCAAAACTAATAATTGAGCATTTTTATCTTCAATTCCAGATACTAAAACTCCTTTAGAACCAGCAGCTCTTAACTGTTGGGCAGCTTTAACTACTTCTGTTTTGTACTTAGCTTCTAAAGAAACCGGAACAGAAGCACCTGCAACGATATTATATATTTGAACTAAAGCTTGTTTTTGATCAGCAGTTGTCATTGGGACACGCTTATCAGCAGCAGCTCCAGATAATGTCATATTTGATTCAAACTGAAAATGACGAGACATTTTTCCATTTTGAGGAATACGCCCCTGAGCATATCCAGCATCATATCCACCACCTTGCCAGTCTCCTAAGAAATCAGCACCAACAGAAACGATTAATGAAGCTTTTGAAAAATCATAATCAACTAAAGCTCTTTCACCATATACAGTTTCAAATGCATCCAATGCGTCTGATGAAGAAACCGCATCATAAACAACATGTTTTGCATTAGGATTTTTAGCGATGAACTCTGCTATTAATTTTTCAGTAGATGGACTCGCCAAAGTATTAGTTAACAACACCACTTGTCCTCCTTTTGCTTTTGCATCAGCAAGACTTGATTTAATTTTTAAATCAACAGCTGACCAGCTACTATTTTTACCTTCCAATTTAGGTTCTTTCAAACGCATACTATCATATAAAGCTAAGATAGATGCATGAATTCTCGCATTGGCTGAAAATTTAGCTCCAGAAATAGTATTGTTTTCAATTTTAATTGGACGACCCTCACGAGTTTTCACTAATAAGTTAGCAAAATCAAAACCATCAAAAACAGTGGTTGCATAATAATCTGCAACACCTGGAATGATTTGTTCCGGTTGTAACACATAAGGGATAGACTTGTGAACAGGACCTTCGCAGGCAGCAAGTGTAACAGCTGCAGTACTAAACCCTACGTACTTTAAAAAGTCACGACGCGAAGTTCCAGATGAAGCTAAAGCATCTGCATTTCCTAAGAATTCATCCGTAGGAATTTCTTCAACAAATTCGTTATTTCTAAGCGCCTCAACAATAGAACTATTTTCTAGTTCTTCAACACTTTTCCAGTATTTTTTGTTTGATGACATTGTATATAAATATTAAAATCTTAATAATTCGATTAATAGTGGCATTTACCGCATTCTAAACCTCCCATTTGCGCTGCAGTCAATTTTTCTACACCGTATTTTTTAGAAAGTTCAGCATGAATTTTATCATAATATGCGTTTCCTTCCATCTTAACATCAGTTTTTCTATGGCAATCAACGCACCACCCCATTGTTAATTTAGAATATTGTTTCATGATTTCAAATTCTTGTACCGGACCGTGACAAGTCTGACATTCAACTCCAGCAACAGAAACGTGTTGTGAGTGATTGAAATATACAAAATCAGGCAAATTATGAATACGAACCCATTTTACAGGTTTAGTTTTTCCAGTGTAAGCTTGTTTAGTTTTATCCCAACCAACAGCATCATATAACTTCTGGATTTCACCATCATAAAATGCTTTGCTATGCTCAGCAGTTGCAGTAGTTTCAGCAACTTCAGAAATGTTTTTATGACAGTTCATACAAACATTTAAAGAAGGAATACCTGCATTTTTACTTACACGAGCAGCAGAGTGACAATATTTACAATTGATCTCGTTATCTCCAGCGTGAATTTTATGTGAATAGTGAATCGGCTGAATTGGCTCATAGTTTTGATCCACACCAACCTGCATCAAATAGCCATAAACAAAATAACCACTTGCCAAAAGTAAAAATATAGAAGTCACTAATACTAAAAATTGATTTTTAGCAAATGCTTTCCAGATTGGAGTTCTAGCCTCTCTAGGAGCAACTACAATACCATTGTTACTAGCAACTTTAGTTAACACTTTGTTCACCATGAACAACATTACAACCAAAATAGCCATTACCAAAGCAAGAGCACCTAAAATAATATTGTTAGAAATTCCACTTCCTTCCTGTACCCCACCAGTTGGTAACGCAGCAGTTCCAGGAGCACCAGCAGCTGGCGCAGCTTTTTCTTCAGATGTGTAAGCGATAATATTATCAATATCACCTTCAGATAATTGAGGAAAAGAAGTCATTACAGACTTATTGTTTTCTTCAAAAAGCTTTACTGCCACAGGATCACCTGACTTAATCATGTCAGAACTGTTATGCACCCACTTGTAAATCCAAGCGATATCATGCTTACCAGCAACTCCTCGTAAAGCAGGACCTGTTGATTTAGCATCTAATTTGTGACATGCAGCGCAATTTGCATTAAAAAGTTCCTTCCCTTTTACTGGATCACCACCTGCAGTTGCAGCCGGAGCAGCAGCTTCAGGCGCCGCCGGAGCAGCAGCATCTTGAGCAAATGAAGTTAGGGAGAAAATAAGCGTTAGCGATAAGCTAAGCAGCAATTTTCTTGAGATCGAATTATGGTTACCCACCTTTTTCATATAGTATAATAATTATCTACTAATTTTTGGTATGATTTTTTCTGTATTAATTAAGCAAAAATCTATACCCTCTTTTAAAACTTGCACAAAAATACGACTTATGAACTATTCTCAAAACCTTAAAATACTCTTAAATATCAATTTATATCAATTCTAAATAATATCAAAATTTTTAATACAAACTTTAAATACTATTTTTGCATAAAAACCATCACATTATGAGAATTTTAACTCCTTCAAAAAAGTTTTCTTAACATTAACAATGATAACTTTAGCATATAACATTAATGCACAAGACCAAAATTTAACATTGACTCAGGACCCAAAATTTGATCAATTATTAAATGACAAGCGTAAAATTAACACGTCGTTAACCACAAATGATACTTATAAAATTCAAATATTCAGCGGGAAAAGCGAAGAAGCAAAAAAAACCTTAACTGATTTTAAAAGAGAATATAGCAACATTGACGGGACTATAATTTTTAACACACCCAATTACAAAGTTCTTGTTGGGAACTTCAAAACAAGAATAGAAGCCGAACGTAATTTAGCCGAAATCAAGAAAAAATACAAAAGTGTTTTTTTAATCAAGCCAAGCAAATAAGCAATTTTTAAAAAACAATTTTAAAACCATTATTCCATGTGTTTTTTATCCCTAAGATCACAAAAAACAAACAACAATACTTATAATACTTTCTGAATAAATCTAACAAAACAGATCGGTTAAAACCAAAAAAAGCCCCAATTTACATTGAGGCTTTTTATATTAATAAATATTATTTCAGTTTTTTCTTGATAGCAACTTCATGGTACGCTTCAATAACATCTCTTTCTTCAATGTCATTGTAACCTTTAATCTGAATACCACAATCGTAACCTTTAGAAACTTCTTTAACATCATCTTTAAAACGTTTCAAGGCCACAAGTTCTCCTGTATGCACTACTACTCCGTCTCTGATAACTCTAATTTTAGAAGTTCTCATAATTTTACCATCCATCACCATACAACCTGCAATAGATCCAACTTTAGAAATTTTGAAAATCTCACGAATTTCAGCGGTTCCTAAAATTTCTTCTTTCATTTCAGGAGCCAACATTCCTTCCATCGCATCTTTCAAGTCATCGATAGCTGCATAGATAATAGAATAGTAACGGATGTCGATTTCTTCCTTATCTGCAAGTTGTCGTGCATTTCCAGCAGGACGAACATTAAATCCAATAATAATCGCATCAGATGCAGAAGCCAACATAACATCAGTTTCAGTAATTGCCCCCACTCCTTTATGGATAATATTAATTTGAATTTCTTCTGTAGAAAGTTTAGAGAACGAATCTGATAATGCTTCAACAGATCCATCAACGTCTCCTTTAAGGATTACGTTTAATTCTTTAAACTGACCAAGAGCGATACGACGGCCAATTTCATCAAGTGTTATATGTCGTTGTGTACGTACAGATTGTTCACGCATTAATTGAGAACGTTTTGATGCAATTTGTTTTGCTTCTTTTTCATCTTCAAAAACGTTAAACTTATCACCTGCAGTTGCCGCACCATCAAGACCTAAAACAGATACCGGAGTCGAAGGACCTGCTTCTATAACGATATGCCCTCTTTCATCATGCATGGCTTTAATTTTACCATGATGTTTCCCAGCCAACATATAATCTCCAACTTTTAATGTTCCGTGTTGAACCAAA
This sequence comes from Flavobacterium sp. AC274, assembly GCF_979258275.1. Lineage (NCBI taxonomy): Bacteria > Pseudomonadati > Bacteroidota > Flavobacteriia > Flavobacteriales > Flavobacteriaceae > Flavobacterium > Flavobacterium sp. AC274. The sequence goes on from NZ_OZ409852.1 coordinate 5,470,504, forward strand.
ATTGTTGATACATATCCTTTTCCTTTATCCAAGAAAGCTTCTACAACTGTTCCTTGTGCCGCTTTGTTTGGATTAGATTTTAAATCTAGTATTTCAGCTTCTAATAAAACCTTCTCTAATAATTCTTTTACACCTGTTCCGATTTTTGCAGAAATATCATGTGACTGAATTTTTCCACCCCAATCTTCAACAAGTAAGTTCATACCAGCCAAACGCTCTTTGATTTTCTCAACATTAGCATTTGGTTTATCAATTTTATTGATTGCAAATATAATTGGAACTCCCGCTGCTTGTGCATGAGAGATTGCTTCTTTTGTTTGTGGCATGATATCATCATCCGCAGCTACAACGATAATAGCAATATCGGTAACCTGAGCTCCACGTGCACGCATAGCGGTAAACGCCTCGTGACCTGGTGTATCTAAGAATGCGATTTTTTGACCATTATCAAGAGTTACTCCGTAAGCTCCAATATGTTGTGTAATTCCTCCAGACTCACCTGCAATAACATTTTCTTTACGAATATAATCCAGCAAAGATGTTTTACCGTGATCGACGTGACCCATTACAGTAACGATTGGCGCTCTAACAACTAAATCTTCTTCTTTATCTGCAACTACCTCAATAGCTTCTTCGATATCAACAGTAATGAATTCAACTTCATAACCAAATTCATCAGCTACAATAGTTAAAGTTTCAGCATCTAGACGTTGGTTCATGGTTACCATGATACCAAGAGACATACAAGTTCCAATTACTTTTGTAATCGGCACATCCATCATAATTGCAATTTCACCTACAGTAACAAATTCAGTAACTTTAATAGTTTTACTTCCTTCGTCAAGTGCTCTTTGCTCATCATCAGATTTCTGACGGTGCGTTTCTCTTTTATCTCTTCTGTATTTAGCTGCTTTTGATTTTCCACCTTTACCCTGAAGTTTTTCAAGAGTTTCTCTAATTTGGTTTTTTACTTCCTCTTCAGTTGGCTCAACTTTAGCAACAATAGCCGGACGGTTTCCTTTTACAAAACCAGGTCTTGCACTTCTGTTTGCATTAAAACCTCCACCACCAGTGTTTGGAGTAATTTTATTAGGATTTGGTGTTCCCGGCGCATTACCAGTTGCTGGTTTTGGCGCACCCGGAGTTCCAGGCTTAGGAGCAATTCTTTTACGCTTATTTTTGTTAGCGTTATTTCCAGCTCCCGGAGCACCCGGTTTATTTGGTGTTATCTTAGGATCTTCTTTCTTTTTCTTAGGCTTGTTAAATTGAGATAAATCAATTGTTTGCCCAGTAAGAGTAGTTCCTGATAATTTTTGATATTGAGTAGTGATAGTCTCCTCAGCTGTTGCAGGATCTGTTGAAACAACAGGTTCTGGTGCTACTTTAGGAGTTTCAGCTTTTACTTCTTTTTTCTCTGTAATAATAGGTTTTTCAACCTTTTTCTCTTCAGAAACTACAGGAGCTACAACAGGTGGCTCAGGCTGCACAATTTCTTTTTGAACAGGTTTTTCTGGTTGAGTTGGAGTAACAACTGCCTTTGGTTCTTCGACTTTAGCCGGTTCCTCAACAGGTGGTGTAGAAACAACTGCAGGTTTCTTTGGATTTAAATCTATTTTACCAACTTGAACAGGCCCTGTTACAACAGCTCTCGCTTTGATAATCTCTTGTTGTTTTTGGCGCTCTTCGTCCTGTCTGCGTTTGTCTTCAATTTCTTTCTCACGCTCAACACGTAATGCTTCTTTTTCTTTTCTTTTTCTTCTCCTACCTCTTTAGAAGCTTCCTTATTCCCCTTATCGCCCGCAAATTGGCTTTGTAGGATATTAAATTCGCTATCAGAAATTTTCGCATTTGGATTTGCATCAATAGCAATTCCCTTATCTTTTAGATAATCAACAGCTCTTTCTAACGAAATATTTAATTCCCTTAAAACCTTGTTTATTCTTATTACTCTCTCTTCAGACATATAACCTTTTTATTATTACCTTTTTCGTTGTGTTGTTAGAGCAGATACTCAGCTAACTCTTAGCTATCAAACTCTTCTTTTAGTATTTTCATAACATCAAGAATAGTTTCCTCTTCTAAATCCGTTCTTCTTACTAAATCTTCTACTTCTTGCTTTAAGATACTTTTTGCAGTATCTAAACCTATTTTAGCAAATTCTTCAATTACCCAGCCTTCGATTTCGTCTGAAAACTCTGTTAATTCAACATCGTCTTCATCAGCCGTTGCACCTGCAACATCTCCTTCACGAATAACATCTAACTCGTAACCTGTTAGCTGACCTGCTAATTTAATATTGTGACCTCCTCTACCAATTGCTTTAGAAACTTCTTCTAGTTTTAAGAAAACTTCAGCTCTTTTGTTTTCTTCATCAATTTTGATTGAAGAAACTTTTGCAGGGCTTAATGCTCTCGTAATAAACAATTGAATATTGCTTGTATAGTTGATTACGTCGATATTTTCGTTTCCTAATTCACGAACAATTCCGTGAATACGAGATCCTTTCATACCTACGCAAGCTCCAACAGGATCGATTCTATCGTCATAAGAATCTACCGCTACTTTTGCTTTTTCACCAGGAATACGCACTACATTTTTAACCGTAATTAAACCGTCGAATACCTCAGGAATTTCTTGTTCAAATAATTTTTCTAAGAACTTTTCAGAAGTTCTTGACATGATAATTTGAGGTTTATTTCCTTTTAATTCAACGCTTTCAATAATTCCACGAACGTTATCTCCTTTACGGAAAAAGTCAGATGGGATTTGTTTTTCTTTCGGAAGCACAATTTCGTTTCCTTCATCATCAACCAAGATAACTACTCTAGGACGCACGTGGTGTACTTCAGCAGTATAAATATCACCGATAATATCTTTAAATTGCTTGTAAAGATTTGTATTATCGTGTTCGTGAATTTTAGATATTAAGTTTTGACGCAATGCCAAAATAGCTCTTCTTCCTAAATCGATCAATTTAACTTCTTCAGAAACTTCTTCACCAATTTCAAAATCCGCTTCAATCATTCTTGCTTCAGTCAAGGTAATTTCTTCGTTCTCAAAATCAAGATCTTCGTCAGCAACGATTACTCTTCTTCTCCATATCTCCATATCTCCTTTATCAGGATTTATAATAATGTCGAAGTTGTCATCAGAACCGTATTTTTTCTTCAATGCATTTCTAAACACGTCCTCTAAAATTGCCATAAGCGTTACACGATCAATAAGTTTATTATCTTTAAACTCTGAGAATGAATCGATTAATGCTAAATTTTCCATGCGAATTCTTTAATTAAAATGTTACTGTAACAATTGCCTCTTTAATTTCTGTATAAGGTATTTGTTGCTCTTTTTGAACTGTTTCTTTTCCTTTTCCTACTTTTTTCGGTTCTCTTGCTTTCCAAGACAAAATTATAAAAACATCGTTAGCTTCTACTAATTCTGCTTCAATTTTTTCAGTTTTTGTAGTAACAATCAACGTTCTACCTACATTTTTCTTGTATTGTCTTGTCATTTTCAAAGGCGATCCTACTCCAACAGATGCTACTTCAAGCGAAAAATCCTGCTCTTCACGATCCAGATTATTCTCGATTGCGCGACTAATATCGATACAATCCTGCAACGCCACTCCATTATCCCCATCTAAACCTACACTAATTTTGAAAGAATCCGAAATAGCAAGATCAATCAAAAAGATTGACGGCTTTTCCAGAAGAGCCTCTGTAATTAGTTCGTTTACTTTTTCTTTAAATGTCATAATTTTATAAAAAGAGGGGACACTTAGTCCCCTCATTATTTAGATTTTAATAAATAACGGTGCAAATATAGTGTTTTTTTATAAATCAAAATAAATACATTGCTCTAAAATATTTCTTATCTTTATAGAAGCATTAAAAATAAAGAATTTCACCTTATTTAACCCTAAAAGTTATGAAACGAATTCTAGTACCTACAGATTTTTCAGAACATGCTGAAGACGCTTTAAAAGTCGCCGCACAGATTGCCAAAAAAAACGATTCTGAAATTATCATTTTACACATGCTTGAGTTACCCCATCAAATGAATGATGCAATTTTGGGCGGTGTGAGCATTCCGGAAACGATGCTTTTTATGAAAAAAGCAAACGAAACACTTGACGAAATTTCATCAAGGCCATATCTGGACGGAATTCCCGTTACCGAAATTGTAAAAATGGACAAACCAATTCACGGCATCACTCAAATAAGCAAAGATTACGATGTTGACTTAATCATTATGGGATCACACGGTTCTTCTGGAATCGAGGAATTACTGATTGGTTCTAATACTGAAAAAGTGGTTCGTAATTCTGAAATCCCGGTTTTGGTTATCAAAAAAGACATAAAAAACTTTAATGCTTCAAATATTGTTTTCGCCTCAGATTTTACAGACGAAACTAAAAAACCATTTGAAAAACTGTTGAATATTACTAAATTTTTCGATTCAAAAATACACCTGGTAACTATTTGTACACCAAACAGTTTTAAACCGACCCATGTTATAGAACAAGCAATAAAGGAATTTACTTCAGAATTCAACCTTACAAATTACTCAACACACATTTACAACGACACGAATATAGAAAAAGGAATTATCAATTTTTCTAACAGCATAAATGCCGATATCATCGGAATGTGCACACATGGAAGAACCGGCTTTGCACACTTCTTTAATGGAAGCATTAGCGAAGGTTTAGTAAATCACGCTGTTAAACCCGTAATAACATTTAAAATTTAAATAACAAAACACCATAAACACAAAAGCTTCTCAATTGAGAAGCTTTTTTTATAATAATTAAACTTAAAGAATTTTAATACCATTCTTTATGTTACGGTATTATTTTGGACCAAGGACAGGAAGTAGAGCATCTACTATCTTTAGAACATCATCAAGCCAGTTTCCCCCTTGGACTTCTTTCATTTCAGAAGGTTTTAACTCTTCAAACTCAAACTTTTTTAAAGTATCCATAATTTTAATTTTTAGAATTACTATTTAGTTAAAACAAAAATGCACTGCAGTATTTTTTTGCCACATCAAATATATGTAAAATACTAATACATAGTTGTTTATAATAAAAAAATACTTACTTATTTGAAATTTTTTGATCTTATTTTACATTTCGGCATAATTACTCTTCATAAAAACTTTTTTTATGAGCTTTATAACAAAGTTTATTTGAGCTTTACAACAAAGCAAACAGTGTTCTTAATCCGGATCTTTGTCTAATAAAATTCATAAAAAAATATACCATGAAAACAATAGACAAGATTTACATTAATGGAGAGTTTGTAACTCCGCAAGGAACAGAATATTTTGACCTTATTAGCCCAACCACAAATGAAAAACTAGGAAAAGTTCTTTTAGGAAATCAAAAAGATACCCAAGATGCAGTCGCTGCAGCAAAAAAAGCTTTTGAAACTTTTTCTAAAACAACAGTTACCGAAAGAATTCACTATTTGCAGAATATCCAAACTTCTATTGAAAAAAGAAAAGAAGAATTCATTAACACAATGATTGAAGAATACGGAGGAACATCTCAATTTGCAACAATCAGTTTTGATTATATGCTAAAAAGTTTTGAGTCGGCAATTCAATTATTAGACACTTATAGTTTCAATAAAATTATGGGGGAATCTGAAGTTCAGATGACACCAATTGGCGTGGTTGGAATTATTATTCCATGGAATTCAAGCAACGGTTTTATCTGCGGCAAACTCTCAACAGCAATTGCCGCGGGATGTACGGCAGTAATAAAACCAAGCGAAATGAGTGCTCAACAAACACAATTAATCACAGAATGCCTTCATGAAGCCGGCTTACCAAAAGGCGTTTTTAATATCGTTAATGGTTTAGGCGAAATTGTTGGCGCCGAAATAAGCCGTAATCCTGATATTGACAAAATTTCGTTTACAGGCTCTACAACTGTTGGGAAAATTATTGCAAAAGAAGCCGTTAACAACATGAAACGTGTTACATTAGAACTTGGTGGGAAATCACCTAATATTATTCTGAATGACGCTAATTTTTCAGAAGCAATTCCGCGTGCAATAGCCGCCGCGTATATGAACAGCGGACAAGCGTGTATTGCAGGTACAAGATTATTGGTGCCTGAAGACAAACTGGAAGAAGTTAAATCACTGATTAAAAATAGCACTCAAAACATCATTGTTGGCGACCCAAAAAACACAACTACTACAGTGGGCCCAATGGTTAGTAGAAAACAATATGAACGAGTTCAAAATTATATTCAAATAGGAATTAATGAAGGTGCCGAAATTTTAATTGGCGGTTTGGGAAAACCTGAAGGATTAGAAAACGGCAATTTTGTTAAACCAACTATATTTGTAAATGTAAAAAATAACATGCGTATTGCGCAAGAAGAAATATTCGGCCCGGTTTTATCAATCATTACTTACCAAACAGAAGAAGAAGCCATTAACATTGCAAACGACACCACTTACGGATTACAAGCCTATATAAGCTCTTCTGACGAAAAAAGAGCACATAACGTAGCTTCTCAAATTAATGCAGGACGTGTGCAAATAAACGGAATTAAACATGATCCCATGGCGCCTTTTGGCGGATTTAAACAATCTGGAATTGGCAGGGAATTTGGCACAATTGGACTTGAAGCTTATCTTGAACCAAAAGCCTTAATTCGATAAATCCCTAAATACAAGGATCTGAAAATCTTCATAAATAGATTTTCAGATCTTTTACTAACTTTACATTATGGCAGCAATTACAAATACAAAACCCAAAATACTATATTCCTGTTATTTTGCGCGCAGTCGAGAAGGTGAACATTTTATTCCCGAACATGTTTTTAGTTATCAGGTTTCCGGAGAAATAATCGCTTCTGACAGCAAAAACACCTATCATTCTAAACCTGGTGATTTTCGCCTTAGCAAAAGAAATCACTTAGCCAAATTCATAAAAATTCCGCCCGAGGGAGGCGAATTCAAATCGATATCACTTTTTTTAGATCAGGAAGTTTTACGCGAAGTAAGCAGCGAATACAACATCACAATTCAAAAAAAGCACATTCAGAATCTATCATTCCGCTAGATCCTGATCCGCTGTACAAATCATTCATAGAATCACTAATTTCTTATCTTGAAGTTGAACAGGAAAACAACGAAGCTTTGTTTAAACTAAAAATAAAAGAAGCCATTCATCTTTTAATCAAAGTAAATCCTGAATTAAAAAACATTCTGTTTGATTTTACCGAACCCGGAAAAATAGATCTGGAAGCCTTTATGAATAAAAACTTTCATTTTAATGTACACTTAAATCGTTTTGCTTATTTAACCGGCAGAAGCCTAGCTACTTTCAAAAGAGATTTTGAAAAAGTCTTTCAGCAAACGCCCGGAAAATGGTTATTAAACAAAAGACTTCAGGAAGCTTATTATTTAATCAAGCAAGGAAATCCTCCATCAGAAGTTTACATTGGTGTTGGTTTTGAAGATCTATCTCATTTTTCATTTTCATTTAAAAAGAAATTTGGAATAGTTCCCTCTTCCTTATTTACAAAATAGATATTTTGACATCAAAAAGCATTAAGACATACACAAAGTATTTAATATGGCTTTCTAACTTTGCGCTTTTTTTCTTTGCGTTCTGTATTTGCAAAACACACTTCATTCGCATTTGAAGAGGGTGTACTAAAACAATCATTACTATTTATATTTTTTCAATAACTGTTATATAATAAAAATGAGACGCCTAAGCTTCTCATTTTCAGTCTTTCTTTAAAGCACTTTGATATCTAAAATTTCAACACCATCACTTCCAATATCAACAACATCATCAAGAGAATTAGCAGCAATCCACACTGTCCCTAAGACATCAGATTTTTTAACTAAACGACGGACCAAGCCGCCCCCTTGCACTTGTTTCATTTCAGAAGAATCTAACTCCGTAAAATTCATTTTTTTTAAATCGTTCATAATTTTAATTTTTAGAATTACTATTTAATCAAAAACAAAAATGCACTGCAGTATTTCTTTGTTAAACCAAATATACATAAAATACTGATAATCAATATTTTAAATTACAAAAATATTATTTTTAGATAAAAACTATATTATTTAGTTATGAGACACAATTAAATAAGTATAAAAAAAATCATATCAATCCGAAATATATTCTAATCAATTTTGTTTAAAAACAGGTATTCTTATCTTCAAAGTATAGAATATTGTTTGTTTTATTCTTGTAATTTCTCAGGTTTTGGGATTGATCTCAAAACAATCATTACTATATTTTGCAGCAGACCGCTCTATATAATATAAAAAAAATGAGAAATGTGAATTTCTCATTTTCAGTCTTTCTTTACAAATGAGCTTTAAAGAATTTAAATACTATTCTCCAATTTCTTAACCACCACTACCTAAAAGCGATGTTAGCAAGTTATTAAGCGTTTTGACCAATCCCGTTGAATTCACAATTCTACTGGCAGCCGCAACAGTATCCTCGACAACACCACCTCCTTTTACTTGTTTCATTTCAGAAGAATCTAACTTCGTAAATTTGAATTTTTTTAAATTGTCCATAATTTGAATTTTTATAATTATTATTTAGTAAAAACAAAAATGTACTGCAGTATTTTTTGCTAGATCAAATATATATAAAATATTGATAATCAAATAGTTAATATTAATAAAATTAAATTTTTAACTAAAAATAAATTTTATGGTTATGAAAACACAATTTAAAGAAGTGCAAAAAACTTACTGATCCGAAGTGTGACCAATAGAAGAAATCTTAGTATATTGATTTATTCTAATCCATTTTGTCTACAAAAAGTATTCTTAAGAATATAGAATATCGTTTGCTTTAATTACAGTTTTCGATTTAATCTATTACTATTTAATTAAACAAAAATGCTATCGTATTTTTTTGCTATATTTTTATACGTAAAACGCTGCTATACGGTTTTATAAAATGCTGTTATTTTCAAAATAAAAATTCTGCTGTTTATAAAACACAATTAAAGAAGGCAAAAATTATTATTGATCCGAAGTATAATCAAGCAAAAGATAAACTTTAGTTTATTGACCAATTTTTCAATTTTGTTTACAAGTGATGTATAATTAACTTCTGAATAGATTAAATATCCTTATTTTTTTTACCCCACAGGTTTTGGGATTGGTACGGATTGATCTCAAAATTGGAATTTGGAATTTGGAAAATTGGAATTTCTCTCTTTCACTTTATTCCATAAAAAAAGCCTCTCAATTGAGAGGCTTTTATGTTGGTCTACAAGGACTCGAACCTTGAAAGACTGCACCAAAAACAGTTGTGTTACCATTACACCATAGACCAGCAGTGCGGTTAAGCGAGTGCAAATTTAATTTAATTTTTAGTTTACGCAAACTTTTTATAAAATAACCGTAAACATTTTTTTTTATAAAAATCCAAACACAAGGAAAGATTAAATAAAAAGAGAAAATTATTTTTTTTCTATAAAAAATTTCTCTCTCCTGTAAAAATTGAAAATTACTTATCTCAACAAATCCTTAAGTTTATTCCATAAAAAAAGCCTCTCGATTGAGAGGCTTTTATGTTGGTCTACAAGGACTCGAACCTTGAAAGACTGCACCAAAAACAGTTGTGTTACCATTACACCATAGACCAGCAATGCTGTTAAGCGAGTGCAAATTTAAAGCTTTTTTTAGTTTGCGCAAACTTTTTGATGAAAAAAATCATTTTTTTATCCTTTTTTTCTTCCAAATCTTTAATATCATCGCAAGTATTTCACAAACAATACGTTACTTTAAACAAATAGTTTTGTAGAATTTTTTGTTAATGGTCGTTTCTTTACACAAAAAAACATTTTCTTTGTAGGATAGAAAACATACAAAATTTTAACACCTAAATATGGCACAATTCAATTTCAATAAATGGAATACAATTATTGGTTGGTTTGCATTTGCAATCGCTTTAATTACCTACACACTAACTGTTGAACCCACCATGAGTTTTTGGGATTGTGGCGAATATATTGCTACAGCCGCTAAACTGGAAGTTGGCCACCCTCCCGGAGCGCCTTTATTTCAAATGATGGGTGCCTTTTTTGCCATGTTTGCTATAGATAAAGAGCATGTGGCGGTGATGGTAAATATGATGTCTGTATTTTCTAGCGCATTTACAATTTTGTTCATGTTTTGGTCTTCATCAATGATTTTGAAAAAAATCATTGCACGATTTGCAGAAATTGACAAAAACAATTCAGTTGTTATTTTGGGAAGTTCTTTTGTTGGGGCCCTTGCCTATACATTCTCTGACAGTTTTTGGTTCAACGCTGTTGAAGCCGAAGTTTATGCCATGGCTTCCTTATTAATCGCATTGCTTTTTTGGCTTGGATTACGTTGGGAACAAGATATGGACGAACCTAAAGGAAACAAATGGTTATTAATCATTTCACTTGTTATCGGACTTTCTTTTGGAGTTCACTTTATGGCACTATTAACCATTCCTGCAATTGGTTTTCTTTACTATTTTAAACACTACGAAAAAGTTACGATCAAAAATTTCATTATTGCAAACGCTGTTGTAATTGCTATTTTGTTGTTTATATTCAAATTGCTACTTCCGTTAACAATGGCTTTTTTCGGTAAAACCGAAATATTCATGGTAAACAGTATGGGACTACCATTTAACTCAGGAACTATTTTTGTTGGTTTACTTTTTATTGCATTCTTTTATTTTGGATTAAAATTCACCAAAGAAAAAGGACTGGTTTTCTATAACACTATCATTCTTTGCATTCTTTTTATCCTAATAGGTTTCTCTACCTGGATGATGCTGCCGGTTCGTGCTAATGCCAATACTGTAATTAACGAAAATAAACCATCAGATGCTACAGAGGTTTTAGCATATTATAATCGTGAACAATATGGTGTCAATCCATTGTTTTACGGACCACAATACACAGAAGTATTTGCTGGTTTAGATGCAAAAACGCCTTATTTAGACAAAAAACCAAACTACGAAAGAGATTATAAAACAGGTAAATACATCATTACCAATAATTATAAAAATGCAGAGCAGAATACTGATGATAATCAAAAAACGATTCTGCCAAGAATGTGGAGTACCGAAACCGGACACATTCAAAACTATATCAATTTTACAAATCCTCCTCAATTCAAAATAAATCCTAATTATCCTTATGAAGATGATTTGGCAAAATACGGAATTGACGCCAGCCAATTAAGCGAAGAAGAGTACAATAAAGCTACTGCACAATTACGCAATGAAGTTGAGAAAACAGTTTCTGAATTTAGAAGAGCTTATGCCCAAAAACAAATTGACAACGAAGGTTATGTAAAATTCCTTAAAAGTTACGGTGATTATTTAATCATCGAAAAACCAACTACTGCTGATAATTTCAGTTTCATGATTGAATATCAATTTGGATATATGTACTGGAGATATTTAATGTGGAATTTTGTTGGACGCCAAAGTGACGTTCAGGGAAAATATGACAATCTTGACGGAAACTGGATTAGCGGAATTAAACCTCTGGACTCTGTACATCTTGGGTCTCAGGATAATTTGCCTTCAGATGTTTTAAATAACAAAGGAAGAAATGTTTATTTCTTCCTGCCATTTATTCTTGGACTTATTGGTTTAATGTACCATGCAAATAAAGATCTTAAAAGTTTTTATGTGCTTTTAGCATTGTTTTTATTTACTGGAATTGCTTTAAAAATATACTTAAACGAAAGACCTTTTGAGCCTCGTGAAAGAGATTATGCTCTTGTAGGATCATTTTATGTATTTGCAATCTGGATAGGCTTTGGGGTTTATTCTTTATACGAAAGCATTCAAAAATATGTAGCCCCAAGAATTGCAGGTCCAATTATTATTGCGGGAAGTTTATTGGCAGCACCGATTTTAATGGCATCTCAAAACTGGGATGATCACGACAGATCTAACAAACGCACGGCAGTTGCAATGGCAAAAGCTTACCTGGATTCTTGCGACAAAGATGCTATTTTATTTACCATTGGAGACAATGATACTTTCCCGTTATGGTATGCGCAGGAAATTGAGCATTTTAGAACCGACGTAAAAATCGTAAATACGAGTTTATTTATGACAGATTGGTATATCGATCAAATGAAAGCCAAATCGTATGAATCCGATCCATTACCTATTTCATTTACGCATGCAGAATATGTGGGTGACAAACTGGATTATGTGGCTCATATACCAAAAATAGAAACTCGTTGGAATATTAATGACTTCATTAGTTTTATTAAGAATCCTAAATCGACTGTTGGTTTACAAAACGGACAAACGATTCACTTTTATCCAACAAATAAAATCAGAGTAAATGTTGACAAAGCTTTAATCATCAAAAATAAAGTTGTCAACCCTAAATACAACGATTCTATTGTTCCTTATATGGATATTGATATCAAAGGAAGCGCGATCTACAAAAACCGCTTAATGATGTTGGATATCTTAGCGAATAACAACTGGAAGCGTCCTATTTATTTTAGCGGAGGTGCTTTTGATGATGAAGATTATTTATGGCTGAAAGATTATTTACAACTAGACGGAATGGTCTACAAATTAGTTCCAGTTAAAAATACGCCTTCTAAAGATGGCGGACCTATGGACATGGGACAAATTGATGCTGATAAAATGTACGACATTGTAATGAAATGGGATTGGGGTAACAGCGAAAGCGAAAAAATCTATCACGATCCTGAAACAAGAAGAAATAGCATTACATACCGCACAAACCTGTCGCGTTTAATGTATAAACTTATCGAAGAAGGAAAAATTGATAAAGCTAAAAACATTATCAATTTGGCCATGACAAAAATGCCTTTAGATAAATTTGGTTACTATTCATTAGTAGAGCCTTTTGCCGGAGGATATTATAAAGTAGGAGAAACAGCAAAAGCACATGATTTACTTGATAAACTAGTTCAAAAATACAGAGAGAACTTAGATTATTATAAAACTTTAACTGCCGGAGACCAATCTGATTTGGCAATTGATATCATTACAGATATTGAGCGCTACAGAAGCTTGTTACAGGTGATGAAAGAAAACAAAGACTCGGCTTTCTATGAAAAACATAAAGCAACTTTTAACACTTATGTAAATATTTTCGAACGCTTTGGCAGAGAAAAAGAATAATAAGATACGAAAAACATATTAATTAAAAAAATGTAGCATTATTGAAAAATAGCGCTACATTTTTTATTTTTACATATATCTAAAATATTTTCAAAATGAGCTTTTATTGGGTAAAAACTAATTCATTTATAAAAAGGGTATTTTCTAAATATTGTTGGGATATTCCGAACAATGAAAAGAAAATCTACCTTACTTTTGATGATGGCCCTACTCCTGAAATTACCGATTGGGTTTTATCTGAATTGAAAAAATTTGATGCAAAAGCAACTTTTTTCTGCATTGGAAAAAACATAAAAGCCAATTTATCCTTATTTGAAAAACTAATTAAAGAAGGGCATTCAATAGGAAACCACACTATGAATCACGTTAATGGATGGAAAAGCCATACGAATGATTATATAGAGAATGTAAAAAATTGTGCTGCTATTTTAGAAGAAGAGAAAAAGAAAAAACATTTATATTTCGTCCACCTTACGGGAAAATCAAAAAAGAGCAATCTAAGATTTTGCGAAATTTGGGCTATAAAATAATAATGTGGGATGTTTTGAGTGCCGACTTTGATCAAAGCATTACACCTGAGAAATGTCTTGAAAACGTTACTAAAAATGTAAAATCAGGAAGTGTAATTGTATTTCATGACAGTATTAAAGCTTCACAAAATTTAAAATTTGCGTTACCTAAAACACTGCATTTTTTAAAAGAAAACGGATTTGCTTTTGATATTATTCACTAATATCCTTCAAGGAGGGTTTCCTTTATACGCTAAATTGATCCTGAACGATTCCTATAATAGTATTCGCATCAAGTTCTCCAGATTGTCTCCAGATCATTTGTCCTTCTTTATAAATCATTAAAGTAGGAAGTCCTTTAATACGTAATGCTTCAGCCAGCTCCTGATTCTTATCTACATCAATTTTAATCACTTTGGCTTTATCGCCAAGCGCAGCCGCAACATCTTTAATAACAGGATGCATAGATACAGATGATTCGTTCCAATCGGTGTAAAAATCGATTAACACCGGAACTTGAGCATTTATAAGTTCTCCAAATTTTGACATAAAACCAAAAATTTAATTCTTTTAATCTTTTAAAAAGAGATAATTAATACAAATGTAGCATTTTTAACGAATTAAGCCACATTGTTGCCTTTTTTTAGTTCAATAACCGTTATTTCCGGCATGATACCAACACGTCCCGGATAGGCATGAAATCCAAAACCGCGGTTTACATAAACATATCTTCCTACATTTTCATAAAGGCCCGCCCATTGTTTATAGATGTATTGAGCCAGACTCCATTTAAAATATCCCGGAATTTCAATTCCAAATTGCATTCCATGCGTATGTCCTGATAATGTTAAGTGGAAATTTTTAGGATGTTCTTTAATCTCTGCCTCCCAATGACTTGGATCATGACTCATTAAAACTTTAAAATCGTCCTGATGAACATTTTGCGAAGCTTTATTTAAATCACCTGCTTTCTTAAAATTCACACCCCAGTTTTCAACACCAATAATTGCAATTTTATCATCGCCTTTTTGAATGTAAGTATGTTCGTTTAATAAAAGTTTAAAACCTATTTGCCCGTAAAGACTTTTAATAGCCTGAAAATTTTCATCTTTTTCTTTTTCAGAAGGCCATGTCACATATTCTCCGTAATCATGATTTCCTAAAACTGAAAACTTACCATATTTATACTCTTTTATTCTATTAAAAGCCGTTAACCACGGATTCATTTCTACAGCGTGTGTATTTACAATATCTCCGGTAAACAAAATTATATCCGATTCTTGTTGATTAATCAAATCAATGGCATAATTTATTTTTTCAGGATTATCAAAACTCCCACTATGAACATCTGAAATCTGAGTGATTTTAAATCCATCAAAAGCATCCGGCAAATCAGGAAAAAAGATCGTTTGTTTGAATACCTTGAAATTATATTTTCCTTCAAAAATTCCGTAAATTAAAGATAAAAATGGTACGGCAGCAAGTCCTAAAGCAATCTGACTGATAAACTTTCGTCTGTCCGGCATCATTTCTTTTCTTGGAGCATTATAAATAAAATAATTCAGGATACTTGCCCCTACTCTAAAAATATCTTCTCCAAACATTACCAATGTCAGAACAATTTTTGGGACATAAACCAGCAACATCAAACCTGTAGTAAACATGAACTGTCTGGTTTGACCAACAGAACGATCTACTTGCGAAAAAGAATAAATTATAAAGAGTAAAATAAGTAAGCTTATAACTTGATAACTGATCAAAACCCATCTTAATTTGATTAGGGTACGAAAGGCTTGATAAGAATAGAACTCAATAAATAAAAAAAGAGCACAAAGAATAACAAAACGAATTATCATGTAGGTATAGTTTTAAGCAAAGTAACAAAGAATGAAAATTTTATTGCTTTTTATTATCAAAATTTTAACTCAAAAAAGAAACAAAAAAGCTGATAGATTTCTCTAACAGCTCTTTCTCTGACTAAAAATTATCATTGTCAACTAATTTCATAAACCAAACCAACAATTTATGAACCCAAAATGAAAATCAATCGTTATTTTTTAGCTTTTGCAGTTTCTGGCTTTGCAGCTTCTGTTTTTGCAGCTTCAGCTTTTTTATCTGCTTTTTCTGCTTTCTTTTTTGAATGTTTTGTAGCTTTAACTTCTTTTGTTGGAGTAGTTTGAGCTGGAGTAGTTTGAGCGTTTACCATTGCTGTTGTTCCTAAGATTGCTACAGCTAACATTACTAATTTTTTCATGACTTAAAGTTTTTATGATTATTATTGTTTCATTATTTATAAGCCAAAGATATAATCGCTAAATGAAGACAAAATGAAGAAATTATCTTACTAAAACAATTAACATTTAATTGGCTTTTACAACATTTGGAAACAATAATAAAAACGTCGTTCCATGATTTAAAGTCGAAGTAACTTTAATTTCGATGTGATGAAAAACGGCAATACTTTCTGCAATAGCAAGACCTAAACCCTGTCCGTCCTGATCTGAGCTAATACGGGTAAAACGATTGAATATACGTTCTAGTTGAGATTCATCCATTCCAATTCCGGAATCAGAAATAGATAAGAAGTAATTTTGATTTGAAAATCCGTCGCTAACTTTGACATTTCCATTTTCGCGATTGTATTTTATCGCATTGGTTACCAAATTATACAACAAAATATGAATTAGTGTTTTATTTCCAGTAAAATGAAAATCGTGCTGAATCGCATTTTCAAACTGCAAACCTTTATCTTCAATTCGATCCTGCAAATCTTCGTATAAACCATTAATGATTTCATTAAAATCAATATTTTCATTGGCTTCATATTGATTGTTTTCGATTCTGGAAATCAACAATAAATTATTAATGATTTTTTTGAGCATATCCAATGTTTTGAGTGAACTTGCAATTTTATCAATTGCATTATCATCCATAGAATCATTTTGAAGTAAGTTCTCCAATTTGTTTTTTAGCAAAGCAATTGGCGTAAGCAGTTCATGAGAAACATTCGAAATAAATTGTTTTTCTTTTTTGAAAACAATTCCAATGCGGTCCATCATTTGATTTAAAACCAAATCTAATTCTCTAAAATCTCTCGACTTGGCATTTATAGGTGTATAATCAAACGCTTCGGGTTCGTTTACACGCCTTATTTTAGTATCGATAATTTTATAGAAAGGTTTAAGCAAGTATTCAATATAAAAAGTATCTGCCAAAAAAGTGACCAGAAGAATAACCACCAAAACAATAATAATAAACAGCTTGATAATAAACGTAAGATCATTTACTTCGCTAAGACTACTGCCAATTTCGAGCTGATAATCCTGATTTTCATAAGTAAAATGATGGCGAAGAATTCTATATTCACTTTCTTCACCTTCAATAATTCGGAAATCGTTGCTAAAAGTGGTTTTCTTTTGTTTTGGTTTAACAGAAGTTCTCGACAAAACCAAAAACTCACTGTGTAAGGTAGAAAACTGAGAATACGTTTCGGTAGAATCACCTTCGTTTTCGATAAAATCATTAATTTCATTTTGGTTTAAATGATCAATGAATTTTTTCTTCTTTTCCAGCAATCCGTTATTAATGTGTTTGTAAACTACATTCTGAACTAAAATCGGCAACATCAACCATAAAACCAAAATCACCAACAAACGCGTTAGTGCATTAAAAATAGCAAGTTGATGTTTTATTTTCATAGCCGTTTATTTA
Organism: Flavobacterium sp. AC274; assembly: GCF_979258275.1. NCBI lineage: Bacteria > Pseudomonadati > Bacteroidota > Flavobacteriia > Flavobacteriales > Flavobacteriaceae > Flavobacterium > Flavobacterium sp. AC274. Next base: position 5,487,903 of record NZ_OZ409852.1, read on the forward strand.
TTCGTTTATACGATAACCCACATTTCGTACGGTTTCGAACCAATCTATAGCAGTATGTTTGTCGAGTTTTTTTCGAAGATTTCGAACATGAACATCAATAAAATTAGAATCAGAATTGACTTCGAGAATATCTCCCCAAATATGCTCTGTAAGCTGTAATCTTGTAATTACCCGGTTTTTATTCAGAACCAAATACTGAAAAATATCAAACTCTTTTTTCGTCAAATTAATTGGAATCGAATCGTAGCTTACTTTATAATCCTGCAATTGCATTGAAAATCCATGTATCAGTAAATCATTCAAAGTAAAACCATGTATTCTACGGATTACAGCAAATATTCTGGCGCTAAGTTCTGTCAAAGCAAATGGTTTTGTCAAATAATCATCGGCCCCAAGATGGAGCCCATTAATTCTGTCGTCGAGTTCTCCGCGTGCCGTAATAACAATTACCGCTATTTTAGATTTTGATTTTCTAACAGTTTTTAAAACCTCAAAACCATCTCCGTCAGGCAAACCAAGATCGAGCAGCATCGCATCATAATCGTTGCTGTTGATTTCTTCCAAAGCATCAGCGCATGTATTTGCAATTTTGCATATATAACCCGTGTTGCACAAAAAGTCGTAAACTTCTGCAGCAAGTTCTTTATTATCTTCAACAATTAAAATATTCATAAGCCGATGTTCTAAGGGATTAACGCTAAATGTTATGAGAAACATTAAAAATTTTATACTCCCTAATTATTTTTTACCGCAGAGAACTCAATCCCGATAACTATCGGGATTCACAGAGATTTACTAAGATTTAAGTTGTGTTTACACAATCTAAGTTTCCAAAGCTTTGTGAACTTTGTGATTTTACTAAACTTAGTATATTTAAAAACTTCGCGTTCTCCGTGGTGTTTTTTCTCTCTACAGGTTTTAGAATTAATCTGTTCTAAGAGCAACTAAAATTAAGCAAATATAAAAAGTGCGGTTGCCAATTATTAAAAAATTAACGAATCAAAAAAAAGCTGATAAATTTCTCTATCAGCTCTCTCCATAATTATCCTTTCTGTTTTGCTGCCCTTACAATTCTTCGATAGCAAAACAAAAAAAATACTATTTACTTGCTTTTGCAGATTCCGATTTAGCAGTTTCAGATTTTGCTGTTGCTTTTTTCTCAGATTTTGCTTTTTTCTCAGCTTTGGTTTTTGGGTGTTTTGTTGCTTTAATTTCTTTCACCGGAGTTTCTTTTCCTTTTGCAGGAAATGCACTTACCATCACACTTGTTCCTAAAACTGCTACTAATAACATCAATAAATTTCTCATGATTTCTATTATTTAAAAATTATTACTTTTATTTTACAGATCAAATTTACCTCTGTAAAATGAAGAGAAAATGAAGAAAATAGCTCCCGTGAATATTTTAACGAGACATTAACGGTTTGTGTAGTTTCCCACCATATAAGTTATATAAGTCAATATTAGTAGAGACGCGTATTATTGTAGAGACGCACTGCAGTGTGTCTAACATTACGTTATTAAAATTAAATGAACTTATATGGTGAAAAAAATTCTTATTAGTCTAATTTTTGAGAACCCAATTGTTTATTTTTACAGACTAATATTTTTTTATGTCAACTCAAAAACGTCTTTTTCTTCTCGATGCTTATGCATTAATTTTTCGTGGATATTATGCCTTTATAAAAAACCCGCGAATTAACTCAAAAGGAATGGATACATCAGCGATCATGGGATTTATGAATTCGCTTTTAGATGTTATAAAACGTGAAAAACCGGATCATTTAGCTGTCGCTTTTGATAAAGGCGGAAGTCATGTGAGAACCGAAATGTTTGTTGAATACAAAGCGAATCGTGATGCAACACCTGAGGCGATTAAAATTGCGATTCCGTATATTCAGGACTTATTAAGAGCCATGCATATTCCGATTATTGAAATAGAAGGTTGTGAAGCCGATGATTTAATTGGAACCATTGCCAAACAAGCCGAAAAAGAGAACTACAAAGTTTTTATGGTTACTCCCGATAAGGATTTTGCACAATTAGTTTCAGAAAACATATTCATGTACAAACCAGCCCGTATGGGAAATGGTATCGAAATTTGGGGAGTTCCCGAAGTTTTAGCAAAATTTGAAATCGAAAGACCAGATCAGGTAATTGACTTTCTTGGAATGATGGGAGATGCTGTCGATAACATTCCGGGACTGCCGGGAGTTGGAGAAGTTACTGCTAAAAAATTCCTGAAAGAATTTGGTACGATGGAAAATCTTTTGGAAAACACACATTTGCTGAAAGGTAAAATGAAAGAAAACATCGAAGCCAATAAAGAAAAAGGAATTTTATCTAAAAAATTGGCTACTATTATATGTGACTGCGATGTTGTTTTTAATGAGAATGACTACGAACTTTCTCGCCCGGATATTGAAAAAACAGATGCTATTTTTCAGGAATTGGAATTTAGAAGAATGGCCGAACAATTTGACAATTTATTTAAAATTGGCGGTGGAAATGAATTAGCCAACAAAGGTGACGAAGCCAAATTATATAAAAAACCACAACCTAAAAACGAAGATCAGTTTGATCTGTTTGGAGGCGGTGCAACTATAGACGCAGAAACTGAAGAAAGAACTTCCTTTTACAATACTTTAGAAAATACAACGCATTCTTATCAGGCTATTGAAGGTGATTTGGGAATAAAATTGCTTTTACAAAATTTACAAAAGCAGACTTCCGTTTGTTTTGATACAGAAACAACTGGTTTAGACGCATTGCACGCAGAATTGGTTGGAATGTCATTTTCTTATGAAAAAGGAAAAGCTTTTTATGTTCCGTTTCCGGAAAACCAGGAAGAAGCACAGATTTTAGTGGATAAATTTAAACCGTTTTTTGAGAATGAAAACATCGAAAAAATTGGTCAGAATTTAAAATACGACTTAAAAATACTTTCTAATTATGGCGTTACCGTAAAAGGAAAACTTTTTGATACGATGATCGCGCATTATTTGATTAATCCGGATATGCGTCATAATATGGATATTTTGGCAGAAACCTATTTGAAATATTCGCCAAAATCTATTGAAACCTTAATTGGTAAAAAAGGAAAAAATCAAATTTCGATGCGCCAGGTTCCTCTTGAAGATATTAAGGAATATGCTGCAGAAGATGCTGATGTTACTTTACAACTTAAAGAAATTTTTACAACAGAATTAGATAAAACCGAAACCAAAAAATTATTTAATGAAATCGAAATTCCGTTAGTAAGTGTTTTAGCTGCAATGGAAACCGAAGGAATTCGTTTAGATACGGAGTTTTTAAGTATCATGTCTAAAGAAATGGAGATTGAAATCAAATCTTTAGAAGAGAAAATATACGAAACTGCGGGCGAGAAATTCAATTTGGCCTCACCGAAACAATTGGGTGATATTTTATTTGACAAATTAAAAATTGGCGGCGCAAAACAAAAGAAAACCAAAACAGGACAATATGCAACCGGTGAAGAAGTTTTGACATATTTGGCCAACGACAACCCGATTGTAAAAGAAATTCTGGATTGGCGTCAAATGGTGAAATTACAAAGCACTTATATTTTGGCTTTGCCAGAACAAGTAGATAAAAAGACATTGCGCGTTCATACCGATTATATGCAAACTGTTGCCGCAACGGGACGTTTGAGTTCTAATAATCCGAACTTACAAAATATTCCGATTCGTACCGAAAGAGGCCGTCAGATTCGTAAAGCGTTTGTAGCTCGTGATGAAAACCACACTTTAATTTCTGCCGATTACTCACAAATAGAATTAAGAATTATCGCCGCTTTAAGTGGTGAAGAAAATATGATTAAGGCTTTTCAGGATGGAGAAGATATTCATAAAGCCACCGCTGCAAAAGTTTTTGATGTTCCGTTAGAAGAAGTTTCACGCGAACAAAGAAGCAATGCCAAAACAGTAAACTTCGGGATTATATACGGTGTTTCTGCTTTCGGATTAAGTAATCAAACTTCGTTATCAAGAAGCGAAAGTGCTGCTTTGATCGAAGCGTATTATAAAACATATCCAAGATTAAGATCTTATATTAATGAGCAGATAGAATTTGCACGTGAAAAAGGTTATGTACAAACCATTTTAGGCCGTCGCAGATATTTAAAAGACATTAACTCGGCAAATGCCGTTGTGAGAAGTGCCGCTGAACGAAATGCGGTTAACGCACCAATTCAGGGAAGTGCTGCCGATGTCATTAAAATCGCGATGATCAACATTCATAAAAAATTGACAGAAGAAAACTGGAAATCTAAGATGCTGCTTCAGGTACATGATGAGCTTGTGTTCGATGTTCACAACGATGAACTCGAAAAAATCCAACCTATGATTAAACACGAAATGGAAAATGCTTTTATAATGGCTGTTCCTTTAGAAGTTGAACTTGGTTTGGGTAAAGACTGGCTGGCTGCGCATTAAGAAATTTTAGATTTAACTACAATCTTGTCAGAAATGACAAAAACGAAAAAAGACTGTCCGAAAGGGCAGTCTTTTTTTATGTTTTTTTGTTTATTTAACTTTTCTAGTCGACTCTCGTTCCTTCAATTTTGTTTTGATAACGATAGTTTCATAATCTGAAGTTTCATCTTCTTTTTCTTCTAAACGTTTGATTAATTGTTTAGCAGCAACTTCTCCAATTTCAATTCCGTGTTGGCTAATTGTTGTCAAACTTGGCGATAAACGTCTTGATGCTAAAATTCCATCAGCAAATCCTATTATCGAAATATCTTCGGGAACTCTGAAACCTTTTTTCAAACTTACTCTTAATGCAGCAACCGAATCATTTTCATCCAAAGCAAAAATGGCATCGATTTTATGATCAAACAATCCATCAATTTTAGCTTTCATATCATCTTCAGAATCGGTACGAAGGATAATTTTTTCGTTTACCGGAATATTGTTGTCTTTTAAAGCTTTTAAATATCCATCAGCTCTCAATTTCCCAACACTTAAATTATCTACAGAAGAAATTAAGGCAATGTTTTTACATCCTAAATTAATTAAATGCTGTGTTGAATTTAAAGCCGAATCAAAATCATCAACTACAACTTTATCACATTCTACTTCATCTGCAATTCTGTCAAACATTACAATTGGCGTTCCGTCATTAATAATAGCAGAAAAATGACTGTAATCTTGTAATTTCTGAGCTTCTTCAGAGACAGAAAGAATAAATCCGTCAATTGTTCCGTTGCTCAGCATTTCAAGTGTATGAATTTCTTTTTCTAAAGATTCATTCGAAATACATGTAATTACATTATATCCTTTTTTATCCGCTACTTTTTCGATACCACTAAAAACCTTTGCAAAAAAGGAGTTTAATATATTAGGTATAATTACCCCAATAGTTTTGGTTTTACGATTCTTCAAATTCAGACCAATAACATTCGGCTTATAATTTTTGAGTTTGGCATACTCCTTAATCTTCACCTTCGTTTGCTCACTGATTTCCGGACTGTCATTCAATGCTTTAGACACAGTCGACACAGAAACACCTAGTTCTTTCGCAATTTGTTTTAGAGTTGCTTTAGCTTTCATCTAATAAATGTTTATGTAATTGATACAAATATAGTAGAATTACCGAAAATAAAACAAAAAACACCTATTACTATTTCAAATTATAAGCCCTTTTCAAAATAAAACTAAAAATGATTGATTTTATAAAACCGCACTTCCTAAAATTTCGTTAATAACTTAATACATGTTATTAACTTATTAAAAAACCTTTAATTATGAAAAACGAAGTTAAAATTCATGAAGTAGATCCTTCATTGAATAACAGAAGGAGCTTTCTTAAGCTCAGTGGCTTAACATTAGTTACCGCAGGTTTGGTTTTGGCTGGATGCAGCGATAATGATAACGATGAAGAAATGGATGACACTTCATTGCCAGGAATTAGAAATGGTGTTTTCGATTTAGGATCGGGAGATTTTGGCGTACTAACTTATGCTTATGCTTTAGAACAGCTTGAAGCAGATTTTTATACTAAAGTTGTAAATGCTACAAGTTTCAATGCAACTTTTAATGATACAGAGCGTCAGGTTTTGACTGACTTGTATCATCATGAAGTAATTCACAGAGATTTTTTCAAAGCGGCTTTAAGCGGAGCGCTACCTGATCCAAGTTCACAATTACTTCCTTCTCTGGCTTTTAATTATGGCGCTCTAAATTTTAACAGCCGTACCGAAGTTCTTGCTACTGCAAAAGCACTAGAAGATACCGGAGTGGCTGCTTATAACGGAGCGGGAAAATTAATTAAAAGCCCTGACTATTTAGTATTGGCTGGGAAAATTGTTTCTGTTGAAGCAAGACACGCTTCAGCGATCAGAAGTTTGATTAATCCAAATTCTAAAGATTTTGCCGGTGATGATATTATTAACACATCAACAGGATTAGATGTTGCTCAGGATCCTTCTAAAATTCTGCCTATCGCAGGAGGATTTATTACTACAAAATTTACTGCCAAATATTTACCTTAATCTTAACTAGCTAAAACTTAGAAATTATGAATATTTTAAAATTTATAGAAACCTTCACTGACGATAGTTTAATGACAAGAACTGGTTCTCGCAGAGACAGTTTTTCGCAGTTTGGAAACATAGGAAAAACATTGGCATATGCATCAATTCCTTTCGGATTATCTGCAATGGCAAATAAAGCATTAGCAAAAGACATTACTGCAACTCCTGCAACTCCTATTGGAGCTTTGCAATTTGCACTGACTTTAGAATATCTTGAAAACGAATTTTACGCAATGGCCTTAGATTTAGGAGTAATTCCTGCATCAGAAAATGGCGGACGCGATTTAAAAGTTTTCCAGCAAATTGCAGCACACGAAGCAGATCACGTATCTTTTTTAATTGCAGGATTGGGCGGTACCATGAGTGCTAATTTTGTTCCGAAACCTACTTTTGATTTCACTGTTGGCGGAACATTTGATCCATTTGGTGATTATCCAACCTTTTTAGCATTGGCACAAGCCTTTGAAGACACCGGAGTAAGAGCCTATAAAGGTCAGGCCGGAAATTTAATTACAACACCTGACTTATTAACTGCAGCATTACAAATACACTCTGTAGAAGCTCGTCACGCATCAGAAGTACGACGCTTACGCGGATTAAAAGGATGGATTTCTAATGATGAAAGAGGTGTAGGAATGCCAGAAGCAACTCAGGCAGTTTACGCTGGCGAAGGCGTTACGGTACAGGCAGGTTATAATACCGCTACGTTATTTGGAGCTGCCGCCGGATCAGAAGCTTATGATGAACCACTTGCAACACAACAAGTAGTTGATATTGCTAATTTATTTATTGTTTAAGAAAAATAATTCTAAATATTGAACCACCTTCGCGTTATTGTGAAGGTGGTTTTTTTTATTGTTTTAAATAAAAAACTGATGCCCTGATTTTCAGTAGATAAAATAATCTTTTCAGGTATTTGGTTTTAAAATAATTAATTGTACTTTTGCATCCCCTTTATTGGGGATGGAATGTTTAATTAAAATAATATTATGGACGCATTAAGCTACAAGACAATTTCAGCTAGCAAAGCCACTGTAACAAAAGAGTGGATTGTTGTTGACGCTGAAGGTCATAACTTAGGTCGTCTTGCTTCAAAGGTTGCGATGATCTTAAGAGGTAAGTACAAGCCAAGTTACACACCACACGTTGACTGTGGAGATAACGTAATTGTTATCAACTCAGAAAAAATTAACCTTACAGGTACAAAAATGAATGACAAAATTTACATGCGTCATACAGGTTACCCAGGAGGACAAAGAACTTTAACTGCTAAAGTATTGCAATCTAAAAATCCTGCATTATTAGTAGAAAAAGCTGTAAAAGGAATGTTACCTAAAAACAAATTAGGAGCTGAACTTTTTAGAAATCTAAATGTTGTTGTAGGTGCTGAGCATACTCACGGAGCTCAAAAACCTAGAACTGTTAACCTAAACGATCTTAAGTAATGGGAGTTATTCACAAAATCGGTAGAAGAAAAACCGCTGTTGCACGTGTATATGTTTCTGAAGGAACAGGAAAAATCACTGTAAACAAAAAAGAATTCGCAACTTACTTTCCAACTGCAACTTTACAATACAAAGTTTTACAACCAATGTCTATGACAGAAAATGTAAACAACTTTGACGTAAAAGTAAACGTTTACGGAGGTGGTTCAACTGGTCAGGCAGAAGCTGTAAGAATGGCATTGGCACGCGTTATGTGTGAAGTAAATGCTGAAAACAGAGCCATCCTTAAACCAGAAGGTTTATTAACAAGAGATCCAAGAATGGTTGAACGTAAGAAATTCGGTCAGAAGAAAGCTCGTAAGAGATTCCAATTCTCTAAACGTTAATATTACCTGTCTTGTGCATATGGTACAAGACATCATCAATTTATTGAAATTAAAAAACACAGTTGTTGTTGCTCTCCTATCGAGGTAGGAAATAGTTTAGCATCTAAATGTATAAAGCCTGGGAAACCGCCATTTATACATTGCTAATCAACAGAACGTAAACTAGTACAAAAATGGCAAACAAAATAGAAGTAAAAGACTTACTAGAAGCAGGTGTTCACTTCGGACACATGACTAGAAAATGGGATCCAAACATGGCCCCTTACATTTATATGGAGCGTAATGGTATTCACATTATCAATCTATATAAAACTGCAGCAAAAATTGAAGAAGCTAACGAAGCTTTGAAAAAAATCGCTGCATCAGGTAGAAAAATCTTATTCGTAGCTACCAAAAAACAAGCTAAAGACATCGTTGCTGAAAAAGCAAAGGCTGCAAACATGCCTTACATCACTGAAAGATGGCCTGGTGGAATGCTAACTAACTTTGTAACTATCAGAAAGGCAGTTAAAAAAATGTCTTCTATTGATAAAATGAAGAAAGATGGTACTTTCATGACGTTATCTAAAAAAGAGCGTTTGCAAGTTGATCGTCTACGTGCTAAATTAGAGAAAAACTTAGGTTCAATCGCTGATATGTCTAGACTACCTGCAGCATTGTTCGTAGTAGATATCAAAGCTGAACACATCGCAATAAAAGAAGCACAAAAATTAAACATTCCAGTTTTCGCAATGGTTGATACGAATTCTGACCCAAGAGAGGTTGATTACGTTATTCCTGCAAATGATGATGCTTCTAAATCAATTGACAAAATTTTATCTTTAGTAACTGCTGCTGTAATCGATGGTCTTTCTGACAGAGGTTCTGATAAAGAAACTGAAGTATTTACAGAAGAAGCTGCTGCTGAAGCTGCTCCTGCTGCAGAGGCTGCACCAGCTGTTGAAGCTGCTGCTCCTGCAACTGAAGAATAAATCAAATTTTAAATTCCAAATTTTAAATTCTAAAATCCAAATACAAAATTAAAAACGTTATGTTGATAATTTAATAAAATTGGAGTTTAGAATTTAAAAGATGGAATTTTTACTTTTAACATTAAAATTCAAAATATTATGGCAACAATTACTGCTGCAGACGTAAATAAATTAAGACAAACTACAGGTGCCGGAATGATGGACTGTAAAAAAGCTTTAGTTGAAGCTGATGGAGATTTCGATAAAGCTATACAAAACCTTAGAGAAAAAGGACAAAAAGTTGCTGCTAACCGTTCTGACCGTGAGTCTTCTGAAGGAGCTGCTGTTTCTTTTATCAATGCTGACAAAACTAAAGGAGCTATCATCACTTTAAACTGCGAAACAGATTTCGTAGGTAAAAATGAGGCTTTCGTAACTTTGGCTAAAGAATTAGTAGAAAGAGCTATTAACTTTTCTTCTAAAGAAGAATTTTTAGCTTCAGATTTCAACGGAATTACTGTTGCTGAAAAATTAATCGAGCAAACTGGTGTTATCGGTGAAAAAATCGAAATCGGTGGTTTTGAAATTTTAGAAGGTGCTTTCGTTGGATCTTATGTTCACGTTAACAAAATTGCTGCATTAACTGCAATTTCTGCTGCAATTCCTAATGCTGACGTTTTAACTAAAGATGTTTCTATGCAAGTTGCTTCTATGGGAGCTGATACATTATCTTACAAAGATTTTGATCCTGCTTTCGTTGAATCTGAACTTGCTGCTCGTATTGCTGTAATCGAAAAGGATAATGAAGAAGCAAAACGTTTAGGAAAAACTTTAAAAAATGTTCCTAAATATATTTCTTTCTCTCAATTGACTGAAGAAGTTTTAAAACAAGCTGAAGAAGATGCTAAAGCTGAATTAAAAGCTGAAGGCAAACCAGAGCAAATTTGGGATAAAATTATTCCAGGAAAAGTTCAACGTTTCATCTCTGACAACACTACTTTAGATCAGGAAAAAGCTTTACTAGATCAAAACTTCATCAAAGATGATAGTAAAAAAGTTGGTGATTATGTTAAAGGATTCAATGTTGAAATTACAGGTTTCAAAAGAGTTACTTTAGGTTAATATATTATTATTTCAATATAAAAAGCCCGAATATTAATTTATTCGGGCTTTTTTATTTAGCAATGTTTATTAAATTTTTTCTGTAATTGGAAAATTTCTCGCTCGCATCAGCGCATCAGATTTTGGCGCTCTTCCTCTAAAATTCTCGTATCCTGTTTCATTGTCCAGAGTATTTCCAACACTAAAAACTGTATCATAAAGTCTTTTTGCAACTTCTTTATCATAAGGCCCTTTACCTTCCATAAAAGCTTCATAAGCATCTGCATTTATCACATCTGCCCATAAATAACTATAATAACCGGCCGCATATCCATCTCCGGAAAAAATATGTGCAAATTGTGGAATTCTGTGACGCATCACAATTTCTGATGGCATATTGAGCTTTTCTAATGTTTCTTTTTCAAATTTATCAGGATCAATAGTCTCAGTTGTTAAATGCAGTTCCATATCAACAAAAGAGCTTGATATTGTCTCAACCGTTGCAAAGCCTTCGTTAAAATTTGCCACTTGTTCTATTCTGTCAACCATTGATTGTGGTAATGGTTCATTGGTTTTATAATGCAGAGCAAACTTATTCAACACCTCTGGTGTCGCAAGCCAATGTTCTAATAACTGCGAAGGGAATTCAACATAATCCCTTGCAACTGCCGTTCCTGCCAAACTTGGATAAGTTACATTAGAACATAATCCGTGTAGCGCATGACCAAATTCATGAAATAAAGTTGTGGCATCATCCCAGGAAATTAAAACAGCTTCATTTTCGTTTCCTTTAATAAAATTACAATTGTTAGATACGATTGGCAGAACATCTGCATCCAACTTCTCCTGATCGCGACAAGAATCCATCCAGGCACCAGAACGTTTTCCAACTCGCGCGTAAGGATCAAAATACCACAAACCAACTGCCTTATCTGTGACTTTATTTCTTACTTCCCAAACACGCACATCCGGATGAAAAACAGACACATCGGTAATTTGTTTAAAACTTAAATTAAACAATTCACCTGCAACCCAAAACATAGCTTCACGCAAGTTTTCAAGTTGCAAATATTGTTTAACTTCATTCTGATCTAAATCATATTTTGCTTTTCTAACTCTTTCGGCATAATAGCGATAATCCCAAGGCTGAATTTTAAAATCGCCACCTTCTGCATTTACCATTTTTTGCATTTCGGCAACATCCTGCTGTACTTTTTCGACTGCCGGTTTCCAAACTGAATTCATTAAGTCAAGTGTTTTTGCAGGGTCTTTTGCCATTTTATTAGACAAACTCCATTCTGCAAATGAACTAAATCCTAACAATTTCGCCTTTTGAGCACGTAATTTTAAAATGGAGATCAACGTTTCATTATTGTCATTTTCATTTCCATTGTCACCTCTTTTAACAAAAATATCAAAAGCTTTCTTTCTTAAATCTCTTCTGGTTGAAAATGTCAAAAACGGTTCGATTGAAGAACGCGTATTTGCAACACATCCTAAAGCATCAATATTTCTTTCTTTTGCTTCGGCAATAGCAGCATTTTTTATTTCGACAGGCAAACCTTCAAAATCAGCGTGAGTTTCTAAAACTACATATTGACTATTTTCTTCTGCCAATAAATTTTGACTGAATCTTGTAAAAAGCGTTGCCAATTCCTGATTGATCCCAGCCACTTTTATTTTATCGTCATGGTTTAATTTTGCGCCTTCACGAACAAAATTTGTATAATACAGCCAAACCAAGCGCTGTTGCTCGCTATTTAGTTTTTCTTTGTCTTTTGCATTGTACAAAGTTTCAATACGAGAGAAAAGTCTATTATTTTGGTACATTTTATCACTCAAAGCTGATAACTTCGGTGACATTTCTGTTTCTACAATTCCAAATTCTTTTGTAAAAATATTAGAACTATATATTCCATACACAGCATTGATTCTGGCAATGGTTTTTCCTGAATTTTCAAGTGCTGCTATTGTGTTCTTAAAAGTTGGTGTTTCTAAATTATTCGCAATAGCATCTAATTCATTTAAATTTTCCTGAATAGCAAACTCTATTGCCGGTTGGAAATCTGAAACTCTATATTTATCAAAAGAAGGTACTCCTCCATAAGGACCTGACCATTTTTGAAGTAATGGATTCTGAAAAGATCCTTCTGTAGCGTTAAAAGTTGTTGTAGTCATAAGAAATAACATGATTTTTATTCATAAAAAATAATCTATTAAAGCACAATATTGTCCATTTTAAATGCATTTATAATAAATTATTAACCCAAATTTACAATTTTATTACGCTCAATTTGATCTTTTAATTTTATTAGTTCAAACAATAATTTAAATAGAAATACCTTAAATTTGAAAAATAATTTACCCGAAATAGTATGTTTAAAACCAAAAAAGAAATTGTATTTGTAATTCTTGCCGGAATATTTATTACCAACGCCGTTGTTGCAGAGCTTATTGGAGGAAAATTAATTCAGATTGGACCATTTGTAATGAGTATTGGTATTTTACCCTGGCCAATTGTTTTTCTTACTACAGATTTAATTAATGAATATTTCGGAGAAAAAGGAGTTAAAAAACTTTCTTTTATAACAGCCTGTTTAATTGCATATGCCTTTTTGATATTGTTTATGGCAATCGTAATTCCGGCTGCAAAAGGAATAAGTCCGGTAAATGATGAACAATTTCAGGCAGTTTTTGGGCAAAGTATGTGGATTATCGTAGGTAGTTTAGTAGCATTTATTGCATCTCAATTAATTGACGTTTGGATTTTTTGGTTTTTTAAAAGACGAACCGGAGAAAAAAAGATATGGCTTAGAACAACAGGATCAACCGTAATTTCTCAATTATTCGATTCATTTATTGTTCTTGGAATTGCTTTCTGGTTACCTGGAAAAATTGATTTTGATACTTTTATTTCATCAGGACTAACTGGATATATTTTCAAATTATCAGTAGCCGTTTTACTTACTCCGTTAATTTATGCAGGTCATCATTTAATTAAAAAATATTTAGGTGAAGATGATGAAAATCATTCTCAAGAACTATAAGACGAATTACCACAATGAAAAAATACATTATAATTATATTTTTCTCTATAGTATATTGCTTTTCCAGCTGTGGTAACGACGAAAAAAAACAGCCGGAAAAAAAGCTGTATCCTGTAAATTCTTTAAAACCTATTTCTGAAACTATTTCTTCAGACACCATAACTATTAGCACATCTATTAAAAACAAACATAATATTACTAATACCAAAAAAGTATTATTTCCTAATAAACTAATTGATAGTTCAGCGACTGAAAAGAAAAACATTGCAGACGCAATAAACAACGAATCAAATAATCAATTAATAAGTTTTGTTAATATTCGTAAAATTCTTTCTGGGGCTGAAATTGGTGAAACCCTGACACAAAAAGACTTAATTCACAATTTTGAAATCCCAGAAGATGCAGTAAAACTGGTGAAAAGTGTTACCAAAACTGCCGAAGATGAAATTGCACTAAAATGGCATTCGACCTGGTTTATTGAAAAAATCTCAGATGCTAAGCTGAGTGACGGTCGTATGAAAATTAAGTTTGTTGCTAATAAAATGTACACTTCCGGCAAAGCTATCGGCATAAAATACAATAGAAAAATCTATAATGATTTGGTGATTATTGGTAATTCCGCTTACATTCCAAAGGTAAAAGGATATCACTGGGAAATTGGAAAATAATAACCTTAAATCATTCTAAATTTATGCTCAAATATCATTCTCCTTATTCGCTTTTCTTTTTGGTCTGAATTAGACAAAGCAAAATATTTTCGATTTTAACAAGATCATTTTTACAGTATAAAAAAAGGTATTTTTAACAAGTAAGCTCTTTATCAATACATTACATAAAAATGTGAAATAAACGAGAAAAAACCTGTTATATTATGTTAATTTTTTTAAAAAAGATTCTATTTTTGCCAAAAAATTAACAATTAAAAACCCACCAAAATGAAAAAATTAAGCATTTTATTTTTGTCTGTATTGACATTAGGATTAGCAGTAACATCTTGTAGCAGTGATGATGATGAAAATAACGCATCAATTGAAGGAAAATGGACTCCTGTAAAAATGGGATCTATTGTAGATGGTAAAGAATTATTAGTTGCTATTCCAAACGACGGTAAGTGTGAAAACGATATTATTGAGTACACAGCTGATGGAAAATTTTCTGATACTTCTTATGAATTCTATAATGACAAGTGTAATGCTTCAACTGATAAAGGAACTTGGACATTAAAAGACAAAGTTTTAACAACAACTTATGATGGAGAAACTGATGTATACACAGAAGAAGTTTTAGAAATAAATAACTCTTCTTTAAAGTTAAAAACTACTGAAAAAATCGACGATAATAATACTATGGTTCTTATCACACTTTACGAAAGAAAATAATACTATTACAAAATCTTTAAAAAAACCTCAAATCTTAATTGATTTGAGGTTTTTTTATACATTTGAAATAAAAAATGGAACCGATAAGATGTGGGTGGTGTAACGCCAGCGATTTATATAAAAAATACCATGACGAGGAATGGGGCGTTCCGGTTTACGACGATCCAACTTTATTCGAATTTTTAATTTTGGAGACTTTTCAGGCAGGATTAAGCTGGATTACAATTTTAAACAAAAGAGAAAATTTCAGAAATGCTTTTGATCATTTTGATTACAAAAAAATAGCTATTTATTCTGAAGACAAAATCGAAAAATTGCTACAAAATACCGGAATCATCAGAAATAAACTTAAAATAAAGGCCGCAGTTTCAAATGCACAGGCCTTTATGAAAGTACAGGAAGAATTTGGCACTTTCTCTAACTACATCTGGAAATTTACTAACGGAAAACCGATTATAAATCATCCAAAAACCTCAAAAGATGTTCCAGCCACTACTCCACTTTCGGACGAAATTAGTAAAGATTTAAAAAAAAGAGGTTTTAAATTTGTGGGCTCAACTGTTGTTTATGCACATATGCAAGCTACCGGAATGGTCAATGATCACGCCGAAAATTGCTGGAAAAGAAACCAGTAAACAGTCTCGATTTTCAGTCACAGTTTTTAATTTTTCACAACCTGAAAACTGAAACTTGAAACTTTTAAACAAAAATTACATATATTTGCTTCACACTTTAGGGGTGTCTGCTAAAAAAGCAGGCTGAGATTTTACCCTCTGAACCTGATCTAGTTCATACTAGCGTAGGGAAAAGTAAGATGACTTCTGCGCGCATTTTCATGCGTAATTGTAGCCATTCCTAGAGTAGAAACGCACAATAGTGTGTTTCAGTAATCTCTAAATTCAAAAGGAATGGAACTAAAAATCAACCAACAAATCAAAAAATTCAATGCTGAATCGCTAAGCGTTCAATCATTGCTCGATCTCGAGATTCCAAACAAACAAAACGGAATTGCCGTTGCTATTAACAATACTATTGTTCCAAAAATTAATTGGAACCAACATTTTGTATCCGAAACTGACGAAATTTTGATTATTTCTGCTACTCAGGGAGGTTAAGGATTAAATTCCAAAAATTAAATTCCAAATTCCAATTGGAGCATACTGCTGTGCGCCTATACGAGCGCAAACAAAAAACACAATCAAGATCTACCTGAAACTTGAAACCTGAAACAAAAAACAACAAACCATAAAACTTCTCTCTATGACAACCGAAGAACAAATCTCCAGAACTCCCTTTCCTAATTCCAAAAAAGTATACGTTAATGGCGAAATTCATCCTATAAAAGTTGCTATGCGCGAAGTTATTCTTAGCGATACCAAGCTTTCAAACGGTGGAATTGAGAAAAATCCGCCTGTAACTGTTTACGACACTTCAGGTGCTTATACAGATCCAAACATTGAAATTGACATTCGAAAGGGATTGCCACGCTTACGCGAAAATTGGATTTTAGAAAGAAATGATGTCGAAATTCTTGAAGAAATCTCTTCCAATTACGGTCAAAGCCGATTGAAAGATGAAAGTTTAAACCATCTTCGTTTTGAATATTTGCATCAGCCAAAACGAGCCAAAAAAGGCGCAAACGTCACGCAGTTATATTACGCCAAACAGGGAATTATCACTCCTGAAATGGAATATATCGCGATTCGCGAAAACCAAAGAATAGAACTTTTAAATGAACAAACCAAAGCTATGCAATGTCAACACGACGGGCACAGTTTTGGAGCAAACACCCCAAAAAGCAAAATTACAGCCGAATTTGTTCGTAGTGAAGTAGCTTGCGGAAGAGCAATTATTCCCAACAACATCAATCATCCTGAAAGCGAACCCATGATTGTTGGTCGTAACTTTTTGGTCAAAATAAACGCCAACATTGGTAACAGCGCTGTGACTTCGAGCATTGAAGAAGAAGTCGAAAAAGCAGTTTGGGCTTGTCGCTGGGGTGCAGATACAATTATGGATTTGTCTACCGGAAAAAACATTCATGAAACCAGAGAATGGATTATTCGCAATTCGCCGGTTCCAATTGGAACAGTTCCGATTTATCAGGCTTTAGAAAAAGTAAAAGGAATCGCCGAAGATTTAACTTGGGAAGTTTTTCGTGACACTTTAATTGAACAGGCAGAACAAGGTGTTTCGTATTTCACGATTCATGCAGGAGTTTTGTTGCGCTACATTCATTTAACTGCAGATCGCGTTACCGGAATTGTTTCCAGAGGAGGATCCATCATGGCAAAATGGTGTTTATTTCATCATAAAGAGAACTTCTTATACACACATTTTGAAGAAATCTGTGAAATTATGAAACAGTATGACGTGGCATTTTCTTTGGGTGACGGCTTGCGTCCGGGTTCTATTGCAGATGCTAATGATGCTGCACAATTTGCAGAATTAGAAACCTTGGGTGAACTCACAAAAATTGCCTGGAAACACGATGTTCAGGTTTTTATAGAAGGTCCTGGTCACGTACCAATGCATATGATTAAAGAAAACATGGATAAACAATTGGAACATTGTAACGAAGCGCCATTTTACACTCTTGGACCATTAACGACTGATATTGCTCCGGGTTACGATCATATTACATCTGCAATTGGAGCTGCCATGATTGGCTGGTACGGCTGCGCGATGTTATGTTATGTAACACCAAAAGAACATCTTGGTTTACCCAACAAAAAAGATGTAAAAGATGGTGTTATAACTTATAAAATATCAGCCCATGCTGCAGATTTGGCCAAAGGTCATCCGGGTGCCCAATATCGTGATAATGCATTAAGCAAAGCTCGTTTTGAATTCCGTTGGGAAGATCAGTTTAATCTGTCTCTTGATCCTGATACGGCTAGAGAATTTCATGATGAAACACTTCCTGCTGACGGTGCAAAAGTTGCTCATTTTTGTTCGATGTGTGGACCGAAGTTCTGCTCTATGAAAATATCTCAGGAAATTAGAGATGTCGCTGCCGCCGAAAAAGGCATGCAGGAAAAATCGGAAGAGTTTATTGAACAGGGGAAAGAGATTTACATTTAAAAGAAAATAGAGTAAAGAAGAAAGATATGATTGTGATTACTAATCCTTCTGCAATTTCTGGCGAAATCAGCATTATTGATTCTTTATTTGAAGAAGGATTGTCTTTGCTTCATATTCGCAAACCTGATTTTTCTGAAATAGAAATGGCACAATTTATTCATCAGATAAAAATCGAATTTCGATCTAAATTGGTATTGCATAATCATCATGAATTAGCAGAATATTTTGGAATTACCCGAATTCATTTCTCTGAAAAAGATAGAAAGAACGGTTGTGAGTATCCTGCAAGATTTTCAAAACCTTGCAGGTATACAACCTCAACTCATTCAATTGAAGATTTCAATGCATTGGAAAATCATTTCGATTATGCATTTTTAAGTCCGGTTTTTAAAAGTATTTCTAAAGAAGATTATTATCCAAAAGAGAATTTATTCGCAGCATTAAAATCAAGAACAAATCACAGTACAAAATGTATCGCTTTAGGCGGAATTGATTCTGAAAACATCAAAAAAACACTCAAAAACGGCTTTGATGATGTTGCACTTTTAGGAACTATCTGGAACAATGAAAACCCTGTAAAACAATTTAAATTATGTCAGCAAATCGTCCATTCGTACTTAGTATAGCAGGTTTCGATCCCTCTGGTGGCGCAGGAGTTTTGGCGGATATCAAAACATTCGAACAACATTCCCTGACTGGATTAGCAATTATAACAGCAAATACAATTCAAACCGAAAATGAGTTTTTTGACATTCAATGGATAGATCTTAGTTACGTCATTCGTTCTGTTGAAACTTTATTTGAAAGGTATAAAATCAATGCTGTAAAAATCGGAATTGTTCCCAATCTGCATTATTTAAATCGAATTCTTTCGACCATTAAGTTGTTATCACCTTCAACAAAAATCGTTTGGGATCCTGTTTTAAAATCAACAACAAAATTTGAGTTTATGAGTATTGAAAATCGTTTGGATCTGAATAAAATAGTATCCAAAATTGATTTGATAACGCCTAATTATAATGAAATAGAATTGCTTTTCCCGGGCTTTACTCAACACCAACTTAGAATGCAAAATGAAGTCTCTAGTGCTATTTTACTAAAAGGCGGACATAATCCTTTGGCTATTGGAACAGATCGTTTGTTTCTAAAAGATGAAATAATTGATTTATTACCCTCGGAAAAAAAGTGCTTTGAAAAACATGGCTCGGGTTGTGTTTTATCAGCAGCAATTGCCTCAAATCTTGCATTCAACCAAACTCCAAAAGAAGCTTGCACAAATGCAAAAACCTACATAGAGAAATACCTTAGTTCAACATCAACATTAATTGGATATCATTATGTACCATAAACTGCAATACATTTCACAAGGAAATACCATCGAAGAACAATTGTATAATATCCATCAGGCTTTAGATGGTGGCTGCGACTGGATACAAATGCGTTTCAAAAATCAAACTGCCAAAGACACTTTTGCATTAGCAGAGGCTGTAAAATTTTTATGCGAAGAATATCTCGCCAATTTTATAGTAAACGATAATCTTTATCTGGCACAACAAATTGCAGCCGATGGTGTGCATTTGGGTTTAACCGATATGAATATTGCCGAAGCAAGGGCGATTTTGGGAAACACTAAAATCATTGGCGGAACAGCCAATACTTTTGAAGACATTCAAAATCATATAAAAAACGGTTGTGATTATATTGGTTTGGGACCATTCCGGTTTACTAAAACAAAAGAAAAATTAAGTCCTGTTTTAGGCTTATCGGGCTATTTACAAATTATGCAAAAACTCCAAACCAACCAAATAAAAATTCCGGTTTATGCAATTGGGGGAATTAATTTAAAAGATATTGATCCGTTAATAGCAACTGGAATTCATGGAATTGCCGTTTCGGGAATGATCACAGAAAGTGATGAAAAAACAAAAACAATTCAACAACTAAACGAAAAATTATATGCAAACGTCATTGTTTAATATTGGTGACAAAACCTTCAAATCCCGTTTGTTTTTAGGAACGGGAAAATTTGGTTCGAATCTGGAAATGGAGGAAGCAATTTTAGCCTCAGAAAGCGAATTAGTGACTGTTGCTTTAAAACGTATTGATCTTGAAACAGAAACAGATGCTATTTTATCGCATTTAAAACGTCCAAATATTAATTTATTACCCAATACGTCGGGTGCAAGAAATGCTAAAGAAGCTGTTTTTGCAGCCCAATTGGCGCGTGAAGCATTAGAAACCAATTGGATAAAACTCGAAATTCATCCTGATCCAAAATATTTAATGCCTGATCCGATTGAAACACTGAAAGCGACAGAAGAACTGGCTAAACTTGGATTTTTTGTTTTGCCCTACATTCATGCTGATCCGGTTTTGTGTAAACATTTAGAAAATGCAGGAACAACAGCCGTTATGCCGTTAGGTTCTCCTATTGGAAGCAATAAAGGTTTAAAGACAATTGATTTTCTTGAAATTATTATTGAACAAAGCAATGTTCCTGTAATTGTTGATGCTGGAATTGGCGCTCCGTCTGATGCTGCAAAAGCAATGGAAATTGGTGCCGATGCCGTTTTGGTCAATACTGCCATTGCCGTTGCCGGAAATCCAAAATTAATGGCTGAAGCTTTTAGAGAAGCTGTAATTGCAGGAAGAAAAGCATTTGAAGCCAAAATCGCTAATCAACAGAATTTTGCTGTTGGTTCTAGTCCTTTGACTTCATTTTTGTATGACTAGATTATTTCACGCAGATTTTTGCAGATCTAAGCAGATTAAAAATGATTTTAATTTTAATAAAGATGAAAATAAATAAAGTAAGATTATTCTTTAATTTTGTATTGATAACTAAAATAAAGAATAATGACAGAAAACGAAATATCATATCTAGTAAGAGGAGCTATTTTTAAGGTATATAATAATTTGGGGCCTGGGTTGTTTGAATCCGTTTATGAAAGTGCTTTGTTCTATGAATTAACAAAAACTGATTTACAAGTTCAAAAACAAGTTGAAGTTATAATTCCTTATGAAGAAATAATATTGGATCCTGCTTTCAGAATTGATCTTTTAGTAGAAAACAAAGTGATAATTGAATTAAAATCTGTTGAAGATTTAGCTCCAATACATTACAAACAACTTTCTACTTATTTAAGGCTCACAAATAAAAAATTAGGTTTACTTGTAAATTTCAATACTCTAAATATACTAGATGATATAAAAAGAGTTGCAAATAAAATTCAATAAACAGATACTGCATTTATAAAAAATTAAAATCATTTTTAATCTGCTTAGATCTGCAAAAATCTGCGTGAAATAAAACCCGACAATCCAAAATGAATACATTTAAAACAGTTTTTAATCAATATAACTGGGATAACGTTCAGTCTGAAATATATAAAACAACTTCCCAAGATGTTGAACGTTCTTTGGCTAAAACCAAACGAAATCTTGATGATTTTTTAGTTTTAATTTCTCCGGCTGCCCAAAATTATTTAGAACGAATGGCGCAGGAATGCCATGAAATCACCAAAAAACGCTTCGGAAAAACGATTCAAATGTATGCACCACTATATTTAAGCAACGAATGCCAAAACATTTGTACTTATTGTGGTTTTAGTTTAGACAATAAAATCAAACGAAAAACACTTTCTGATACTGAGATTAAAATTGAAGTTGAAGCCTTAAAAAATCTTGGTTTTGATCATGTTTTATTAGTAACCGGTGAAGCAAATTATAGTGTAAACATTAATTATTTCCTGAATGCGATTGCTTTGATAAGAAAACAATTCTCCATTATTTCTGTTGAAGTTCAGCCTCTTTCTACAGAAGATTACGAACGTTTGCACGGAGCCGGAGTTTATTCGGTTTTAGTTTATCAGGAAACATATCATCAGGAAGTTTACAAAAAATACCATACAAAAGGGAAAAAATCAAATTTTGATTATCGTCTGGAAACCCCTGACCGAATTGGAACCGCGGGAATTCATAAAATAGGTTTGGGCGTTTTATTAGGCTTGGAAGATTGGCGAACAGACAGTTTTTTAATGCACTGCACTTAGATTATCTTCAAAGGAAATACTGGCAAACCAAATATTCAGTTTCTTTTCCGAGATTGCGTCCCGCAGAAGGGATTATTGAACCCAATTTCATTATGGACGACAAAGATTTAACGCAACTAATTTGTGCGTACCGTTTATGGAATGAAGATCTTGAAATCTCAATTTCAACTCGTGAAAACGAAAAATTCAGAAATAATATTATTCCAATTGGGGTAACGAGTATGAGTGCAGGTTCTAAAACAAATCCAGGTGGTTATGTTGTTGACCCGCAATCTTTGGAACAATTTGAAATTAGTGATGAACGTCCAGTTAGTGAAATTGCCCAAATTATAACCAATTCAGGCTACGAACCCGTTTGGAAAGATTGGGATAAAAGTTATAGTTAGGAAAAATTCCAAAAAATAAATTCCAAATTCCATCCCGAAGCTTCGGGACTAAAATCTAAAATCAGCAATTTAAAATTCCCAAAATGAGCATTATACAAGAATTTCTACGCTATAACAGACAAACTATATTGCCGGAAATTGGCGATGAAGGTCAGGAAAAACTAAAAAAAGCAAAAGTATTAGTTATTGGAGCAGGCGGTTTGGGCTGTCCAATTTTACAATATATTTCGACTGCCGGAGTTGGTTTTATCGGAATAATGGATTTTGATACTATTGAAATTCACAATTTGCATCGCCAAATTTTATATACTGAAAACGAAGTTGGTCAACTAAAATCTCTTGTTGCAAAAAAAGTGGTTTCTGAACTAAATCCATTGATTGAAGTTGTTGCAATTCCTGAAAAATTAACTTTAGAAAATGCCGCACTAATTATCCAACAATATGATATTGTGGTTGATGGTTCAGATAATTTTGCAACTCGTTATTTGGTAAACGATACTTGTGTCGAACTCAATAAAGTTTTGGTTTATGGAAGTATTTTAAAATTTGAAGGTCAGATTGCTGTTTTTAACCACAATGGAAGTAAAAACCTAAGGGATTTATTTCCTGAAATGCCAGATCCAAAAGATGTTCCAAATTGCAATTTAAATGGTGTTTTAGGAACCTTACCGGGAATTATTGGTACTATGATGGCGCACGAAACACTTAAATTAATTTTAGAATTACCAACTTTAAAAAACGAATTGGTGCTTTTTAATACGCTGAATTGGAGTTTTACAAAATTGAATTTTTAGAAAACAAGTTCGTCTCCAACTTTAATTAATCCGCTATTTAAACTTACTATATTAGTTCCGAAAAAAACTGAATTGTCTACTTTTCGGTACTTACTTAAAGTTTTTAAAGGTTCTTTTTTGATGATGCCTTTTTGCGGATCATTATTTACCATGATACATCTTCCACAAGGTTTCACGTTTTTAAAATCAACTTCTCCAATTTTAAAAGTGTCGAAGTTGTCTTCTTCATGAGAAACTTCACTGCTTATAACAATATTTGGGCGAAATCGTAAAATTGTAATTTTATCTTCTAATTTTTCATTCAAAAAATCAAGACTTTTTGTCCCAACTAATAAATAAGGATAACCATCAGCAAGGCTTACATTGAAGGTTTCTTTTAATCTTGAGCTTTCATGTTTTCGATCTCCGCTTTTGATGATTTTTACCAATTTACACTCAAAACCTAATTGTTCGCTAAACCATTTCGATGTTGATTTATTTACTTCGACAACTTCACTTTTATCCTCCCACACTTTGGTATCTATTGGCTGATCTAAATGTTCATTAGCCGAAAATTCATGTTTAAGCTCTTTAAAAGTAATACTGATTTTTCCATCTGAAATTTGAGGATAAAACTGGCTCAAAATTGGGTATTCTCTTTGCGTTAAATGTAGATTTTCAGTATTAATCAACATCCATCTACGATCGTTTTCAAATCCCATTTCTTCAGCAAAAGCTTGTTTACAGCTAATTCCTGCAAGACTTTTTATCGGATAAATATAAATTTCTTTTACAGTGTAAATTGCACTCATAATTTCTTATTTTCTAAAATGGACATAAATTCTTCACGGTCAATTTCACGACAACCTAAACTCTCTAAATGCGGATTATAAACCTGACAATCTAATAGCTTGTAATTTTCTTCTTTTAAAGATTGTACCAATGCTATAAATGCTACTTTAGAGGCATTTGATACTTTTGAAAACATACTTTCGCCACAAAAAACATGGCCTAAATCTATTCCGTATAAACCACCAACCAAAACCTCATCTTGCCAAACCTCAACTGATTTTGCCATGCCTTCTTTATGTAATTGACAATAAGCATCGATCATTTCATTTGAAATCCAGGTTCCGTCCTGACCTTCTCTTTTTATTTTTTGACAATTTGAAATAACCTCCAAAAAATTTTGATTGAAAGTTACTTTAAACTGATTCCTGTTCAAAACATTACGCATACTTTTTGACACAATCAATTCATCCAGAAACAAAACCATTCTGGGGTCCGGTGACCACCAGAGAACAGGCTCTCCTTCATTAAACCAGGGAAAAACTCCACTTGTATAAGCCAGCTTTAAACGTTCGGGATTTAAATCGCCACCTATTGCCAGAATTCCTTCTTCATCGGCCTCTGAAACTGGAGGGAAAAATAAATCTTTGAATACGTAATACATGTTTTAAATAAAATTACAAAATAAGTAAATTCCAAATTCTAAGCCTTAAGCTTCAAATAGACACAATCTTGTCAAATTACAAATAAAAACAAAAAACCAAACCCCAATTACATATTTATGAATTGGAATTTGGAATTTATATTTTAGAATTTAAACTTTTAGAAAGGCAAATCGTCTGGTTCGTCTTCGTTTAAATTAGTAGCCGGAGCAAATGCTTCTGCAGCAGGCATTGGTGGAGTTTGTCCAGGACCTTCAGGCGCTACTCTTTCGATTCTCCAACCTTGAATACTATTGAAATATCTGGTTTCTCCTTGTGGATTAACCCATTCTCTTCCTCTTAAATTGATAGAAACTTTTACTGCCTCTCCTTGCTTATAGCTACTTAACAAATCGCATTTATCTTGTGTAAATTCGATTAAAATATGTTGTGGATATTGCTCATCAGTAGTAACAACTAATTCTCTTTTTTTGAATGAGGCACTAACTTGTTGCTCTGGGTTTACCACTTTTACTTTTCCTGTAACTTCCATCTTCGTCTATATTAATTATTGTTTCTTTTCTTATTTTTTAGCTAAAAGCACTTTCCAAGCAGATGTAACATCTTCTTTATCAAGGTATTTTTTAGCCTCCAGATGTATCTTTTCCTGATCATCGGAACTTAAAACTCCTTTTACAGAAAAATTTTCTTTCACAAATATACTAACTTCTTCTGTTGTAGGCAAGGCTTCTATGTTTCCTAATTTACCAAGATCGTTTCCGTTAAAAACAGGGCTCTCTTTTATAAAATTAGGAATAACATCTACTCCAACACCTAAAGTTGTAAGTGGTTTTTGAACTTCAAAAAGCCCCTGGTTAGACCTTGAATACCAATTATTTCCTAATCTTGAAACCAGATCAATTTTATACTGATCAATTGCTCCGTTTTCATCTAAAACAGATTCATGAATATGTATTTTTACGACTTCACAAAGAATCAGATTTCCTGCACCGCCTTCTGTTCCCAGCGGAATTATCTGCGTGACTTTGCATTCAAACTGAACCGGAGATTCTTTTACGCGATATGGTTTTACAAAATCTGACGGAATTTGTGTTAATCCTGACTTTATAAATTCGTTTACTCCATCGCCGTATTCTGTACTGGCCAATGATGTTTGCTGTACCAAATCATAATTTACAACATTAATCACAACCTCTCGAGTTGCCTCTACATTAATAAGAGTATGTTTAATAGTGTTGTCACGCACTCGTCTTGCCGGTGAAAAAACTAAAATTGGCGGATTGGCACTAAATACATTAAAGAAACTAAAAGGTGACAAATTCGGGATTCCTTTTGCACTTATTGTACTAGCAAAAGCAATAGGTCTTGGGCCAATGGCACTTTGTAAATAACCTTGTAATTTTACCGTTGAAATCTCTTTTGGATCAATGCTAATCATAATTTTTCTTTTTAACCAAATCTCGTTTTGGCAACTACAAAAGTATAGAAATGGTTTAAGTCAGAGAAATAGTTTTAGCCTTAAAAACAAAAATCTTTACTGCAATCAAAATATTAAATGGGTATATTTCGTTATATTTATACCTCAAAAATTACTTTATGCGTTTTTCTGAAAGTAGAAATACAACTCGTTGGATTATTATTTTTATTTCCTTTTCGATCATTACTTTGATTCTTTGGAATACTTATACTTTTTTTCAAATATTCAAAAATGAGGAAAGAATCAAAATGAAACTCCTGGCTAATGCGCAAATAGCATTAATCAACGCAGACGAAAATACTGATCTCGAACTTCCGCTTCAAATTTCCAGCAACAATACGTCTATTCCTGTAATATTAACAATGTACGACAAAATTCTGACTACCAGAAATGTACCAGACGAAATATTAAACGACCAAAAAAAATCGATGCGCTTTTTAAAAAATCTACAAAGCGAAAATGAGCCCATTGTATTTGAATATTCTCCCGGAAAGTATCAAAAATTATATTATGGAAATTCGGCTTTACTTAATAAACTCAAATATTATCCCATCGCATTATTGCTGATTATCTTTTTGTGTGGTGCTTTGGTCTACAATTTTTATAAAAGCACAAAAATGGCGACTCAAAATAAACTTTGGGCGGGAATGGCAAAAGAAACAGCACATCAAATTGGCACACCATTATCATCATTAATTGGCTGGGTTGAGATTTTAAAGACCGAAGAAATTGATCAGTCCATAACTTTTGAAATTCAAAAAGATATTGAACGTTTACAAACTATTACAGATCGTTTTTCAAAAATTGGTTCTGTTCCTGTTTTAGAAGTTCATGATATTGTAGAAGAGACTTTAAATTCATTCAAATATTTACAATCCCGTTTTTCAAAACAAGTTGAGTTCTCTTATGATACTCCAACTGAGCCTATTTTGGTTATGATAAATCCAACTTTACATAGCTGGACAATAGAAAATTTGGTAAAAAATGCCATTGATGCCATGAAAGGAAAAGGAACCTTAGACCTTCAAATTGAGCAGGATGCACATCATGTAAAAATAAATGTAAAGGATTCCGGAACCGGAATTTCTAAAAAACAATTCAAAACTATATTTGAGCCTGGTTTTACTACCAAAAAAAGAGGTTGGGGTTTAGGGCTTTCTTTAACAAAGAGAATTGTTGTAGAATATCATAGCGGCAAAATAAAAGTTTTGCATTCTGAAATAGGAAAAGGGACTACATTTCAAATTCAGTTAAATAAAAAAGTGTAGTAAAATAATTCTACTACACTTTTCTTATTCTTTTTATCAAACTGAACGATTTTATCTGTCAGGCTGAGCGGAGTCGAAGCCTTTTGTGCCCAATCAGAACTGGGCTTCGACTCCGCTCAGCCTGACATACGAAAACTATTCTCTGAAAATCTATTACAAATTTGCCTGAATATTTTTAGCCAAAACTTCAAATTCTTCTTTAGATAGTGATACTTTATTGTGAAAACGCATTTCATCCATTTCATTTAAAGGAATCAGATGAACGTGTGCATGAGGAACTTCTAAACCAACAACTGCCATACCAACTCTTTTACAAGGAACCGTTTTTTCTAAAGCAATTGCAATTTTTTTAGAAAACTTCATTAATCCCAAATACAATTCATCTTCCATATCAAAAATCTTATTGATTTCTTGTTTTGGAATACAAAGTGTGTGTCCTTTTGCATTTGGATTTACATCTAAAAAAGCCAGATAATTTTCGTCTTCGGCAATTTTATAAGCTGGAATTTCTCCGTTAACTATTTTGGTAAATATCGACATCGTTTATTCGTTTATTCGTTTATTTGTTGAATCGTTAAATCGGTTAAACAAATAAACGATTAACCAATTAAACATTTATAATTTAGTCTCTTGAAATTTCAAGGATTTCGAATTTCAAAACTCCATTTGGCACGGTGATTTCTGCCACTTCTCCAACTGATTTTCCTAGTAAACCTTTTCCAATAGGAGATGTTACCGAAATTTTTCCGGTTTTCAAATCAGCTTCACTTTCAGCAACAAGTGTATATTTCATTTCCATCCCGTTGCTTTGGTTTTTAATTTTTACGTTAGAAAGTACCAAAGCTTTCGAAACATCAAGTTGTGATTCGTCTATTAATCTTGCATTTGAATACACTTCTTCTAATTTAGAAATTCTCATTTCTAATAAACCTTGTGCTTCTTTAGCGGCATCGTATTCTGCATTTTCAGATAAATCACCCTTGTCTCTTGCCTCTGCTATGTCTTGAGATGCCTTTGGTCGCATTACACTTTTCAAATGCTCCAACTCATCTTTTAGCTTTTTTAATCCTTCTGCTGTATAATAAGATACTTTACTCATAACTTCATCGTTTATATAAATACAAAAAATCCCATCGGGACGGGATTTCTTATTACAAATATACTATTATTTTTAATAGTACATAATTATATGTTAATCATATAGAATTCAAAACTAAATAATTTAATTTTGTTTCACTAATACTTTTTAAAATAATGAAAAAATTCTGGCTCTTTATCGTATTAACTTGTGTCTTTTTCTCTTGTAGTGATAGTAATAAAAGCAACAACAATCCTAATATTCCTAATTATGCAGTAAATGCTTATCTTAATACAAGTTTGCCATCGTACAATAACCTTTTATATGTGAGCAGCCCGGTTTATGTTCCAAATTATGGAGCAAAAGGTATTATTGTAATGAAAACAGGCGAAGGAACTTATACCGCTTTTGATGCTGCATGCCCAAATCAGGCCTTAACTTCTTGTGTTGCCATGACAATTGACGGTATTTATGCCGTTTGCTCTTGCGATAAAACATCTTACAATTTATTTACAGGACTTGGCGGACAGGAATACCCGATGAAACAATATCGAGCGGAACTCTCCGGAACTTCTGTTCACGTATATAACTAAACAAAAAAAGCCTGAAAGTTAAATTTTTCAGGCTTTTTTGTTTCTGCTACTTTTTTAGAATTTTAAAGTTAATCCTGCCAGGAAATTAATCCCCGCCTGAGGATAATAGTATGGGTAAACGTCATACATATATCCGTTTGAAACATATTTTTTGTCCAGAACATTATTTACCAAACCTGTAATCATTATTGATTTAAAAATAGATTTTGGTTTGATTTCAAAAGATACATTTAGATCATTTACAAAATAATCAGCAAGCTTAGCTTCCGGTAATTCTATATTATTCATGTATTGTTCGCCAACATATTTTTGTAATAATGAAATATGTAAATTTTCAATCGGACTGTAAACAATAATATTTCCTGCAATTACTTCTGGTGAATATGCAATAGACGTGGTTCCGTAATTTTGTCCTTCTACAGCCAAATCAACGTTTTTATTACTGCTTAAAGTAAAGTTTGGACGCAGCATAAATTTTTCTGAAAGTTTGATTGTTGCATCAACTTCAAATCCTAAACGGTAACTTTTTTCACTATTTGAACGAATTGGAGATCCAACATCATCCAGTGTTCCTGTTAAAATTAATTGATCTTTGTAAGCCATATAATAGAAGTTTGAATTCAGTTGAAATTTCTCTGAATTAAATCTCCAGCCTAATTCAAAATCATTTAATTTTTCCGGTTTTACATTTCCACCTTCATAATCGGTTCTGTTTGGTTCGCGATTAGCTCTGGCGTATGAAAAGTAAAGTGTGTTTTTTTGATTGATTTCGTAATTCAATCCCGCTTTTGGATTGAAGAAATTAAAGTTATCATCTACCAAACCTGTTTCAATACTATTGGCTTTATACTGTACATTTCTATATTGTAGATCTCCGTAAAAACTCAATTTTTCTGTGAATTGATAATTTGCTTTCGCGAAAATATTTCCGTCTGTTTTTGTAGAAAAATCATCATAATAATGATCCCCTAACTCTGATTGAGAAGCATATCTTGCCCAGATTACTTTGCCATAATGATCGCCTTCATATTTATTCCAGCCTCCGCCAAAGATCACGTCAAATTTTTCGTCTTTATATTTTACAGAAAATGTAGTTCCGTAAAAATCATTATCTAACCATTTTTGACGTACCAAATCGGTTGTAGCTATTGCCCCAACAGGCAGTAAACCATACTCCCCCATATCGGCATCTTCTTTATAATTCTCATAATAGCCTTTTCCTTTTGTATAATGAACCGCTAAATTCGTGCTCCATTTATCCGAAAAAGATTCGTTCCAATGCAATTGATAATGATCTTGTTGGTAATTATCTGTTTCATTGTCATAAAAACGAGCATTTCCTGCTTCATCAGTGTACATTCCTGCAGAATTGAAAGTACGGTTTGTATTTAAAGTTTCAGTATCAATTCCATTCCAGGATTGGTATGTTTTTTCTGTTCCGCCAAAAACTAATGCTTTAATTAAAGTAGTTTTACCAACATAAGTTCCCTGCAAAAAATACGATTTCAAATCAGAACTTGCGCGGTCAATATAACCATCAGATTTTAGTGTAGACAAACGTCCTGCCAATTCAAAATGATCGTTTAATAAACCTGTACTAAATTTTACAGTATTTTTTCTAGAATTGAAACTTCCGTAAGAACTGGAGACTTCGCCATTTGCTTTAGAAGCATAATTATCAGTAAGCATGTTTAAACTTGCACCAAAAGCTGAAGAACCGTTTGTAGATGTTCCTACGCCTCGTTGCAATTGCAGACTTTCTACAGAAGAAGCAAAATCGGGCATATTTACCCAGAATGTTCCTTGACTTTCAGCATCATTGTACGGAATTCCGTTGATGGTAACATTTACTCTTGTGGCATCGCTTCCGCGGACTCTGATTCCGGTATATCCAAAACCATTTCCTGCATCAGAAGTCGTAACAACAGATGGTAAATAGTTCATTAAAATTGGAATATCCTGACCAAGATTTCTGTATTTAATATCTTTTTTATCCAAATTACTAAACGTAACCGGCGTTTTTGCAGTAACACGAACAGCGGAAACCAAAACCTCATCAAGAGAATTTACCCTCGTAGAGTCCTGCGTTTGTGCGAAAGAAATTAGAGTACAGAAGAAAGAAAATAGAAGAAAGAAAATAGATTTAGTTTTGCTCAATTGATGAGACTTAGAACCTTTGTAACTTAGTACCTCAGTACCTTCAAAAAATGTTTTCATCCGTAAAAAAA
The DNA here is from genome assembly GCF_979258275.1 of Flavobacterium sp. AC274. Classification (NCBI taxonomy): domain Bacteria; kingdom Pseudomonadati; phylum Bacteroidota; class Flavobacteriia; order Flavobacteriales; family Flavobacteriaceae; genus Flavobacterium; species Flavobacterium sp. AC274. The sequence continues at coordinate 5,519,157 of NZ_OZ409852.1, forward strand.
TTACGAATAAAAGGGGGAATTATTCTTTTTGTTAAATTAATAAATGTGTTTCTTACAACAAAATATAGTGTGCACACTAACAATTGTCGTTTTTCCCTTAGCAACATTACTCGCTCAGGTTCTTTGGGTATGATCTCAGCTCGTTATTTAGAGCACCCCTTTGAGACAGTGCAAATGTAGTGTTAAAAAACAAATTCCAAAAATTAAATTCCAAATTCCAATTAGAAACTGAAGTAGATTTTTTTGAATTTAATTTCTGATATATGGATATTTATTAACCAATATCAAATTTTGATTTTTTAATTTCTGTACGTCTTTATCAAATAGTCTATATTGAAATACATCTGATGTATCTTGCTTATATTGAATGATTGATGAATTTATCATATTAACCAAAAGCCTCTCCAATAAGAGTTTATCATTTGAAAAATCAAGTTTTTTATCAAAAAAAGTGTCGGGTAACTTAAAATATTTTTTAAAATCTTTTATATTAATATCAGCATAAATATCATATTCTTTATTAGGCTTCATTATATGAACACTTCCTGTATATAAAGGTATTTTTATCTTTTGTATTGTATCTCTTATAAAAAGTTCAGATAATTTATTATCAAAAGAAGTATTACGCGCTATAAAAACCTTAGTCTCATTTGAGACATTTTTTATTTTAAAATGAAGCTCATAAATAGGAGGAAACTGAGCATCTGCATTAGGATTCATTTTAACATAAATGTCATGATCTACATAATCAATATTAATTTCATCAGTTTTTTTATCAGTACATCCAATAAAAATAGTACAAAGCGCTAAAATTAAAAATTGAATATTTTTAGATATTTCCATTTTGCTAGTTTATATCTGAAACCTAAAATATTTGGCAATTAAAAAAAATATTAATCTAAGTTCGGTTTTCTCCTCGATTGTTTAATCTCAGAAATATTCTTTTTATCCTTGATTCGTTTTTTAATTACTGATTTTGGAATCTTGGTTGCTTTACGAACTTTCGGAACAAACAATCCTTTTTTAATGATTTCTAAAAAACGTTTTATAACAATCTCTTTATTTTTAAGCTGACTTCGATCTTCGTCACAGTTTATAATCAGAATATTTTCAGATGTTAAACGCGGAGCAATATTAGTTTGCAAAAGTAATTTTTCCTCTTCAGATAAAGCTTGCGAAGCGTTTAAATCAAAAGTCAACACGACTTTTGAAGAAACTTTATTTACATTTTGTCCGCCGGCACCACTGCTTCGAACGGCTTTAAAACTTAACTCTGATATGATTTTATCTGTGTCCATTTTTATTGTGGCTGATGTGCAGGTTTTAATAAGTCATTTACTGTTTTTACAGGACTAAAAGTAATTAATGGAACAGCAACAAAAATAGTTATCCAATTTGCCATTGTTCCGTTCCACAGGCCCGGTAGTTCATAACTTTTAACTATTTTTCCGTCAACACTTTTTTCTACAATAAATCCTGTTTTATGATCTACAAATTGAGTGAGGTCAAATTTTTCGTTTTTATAGTTTTTGATTCCGCAAACTAAATCAACGGGATTAAAATGGGTCGCTTCCGCTAAAATTTGACGCTGTTTCTTATTTTTTAAATCTACCTGAGATGTTTCTACAATCTGAAGTGAAACGGTTCCTTTTTCGTCCATAACCCAAAAAGGGCCTCCTCCTGGTTCTCCTTCATTTTTCACCATTCCGCAAACCCTTATTGGTCTGTCTAATAGCTCTTTAATTTTAATAATTTTATTTTCAAACGTAAATTTATTAAAATCATTTGTCAAATTAATATTCAACTGTTCTTTTAAAAACTGAACAATTTCAACAATGTTGCTCTCTTTTATATGCTGGTCTTCAATAGCTTTCAAATAACTAAAAACTTGTTGCTGAATTTCAATTAAAATTCCCGCAAGGCCTTTTTTGTACAACGTGATTTCATGAATATGATTTTGAATTACGTTATCTATATTTTTAATAAAAATAATATCTGAGTCAAGTCTGTTCAAATTTTCGATTAGTGCTCCATGTCCTCCAGGTCTAAAAACCAATTCTCCATTTTTGTTTCTAACTACTTCATTATGAACATCGACTGTAATAGAGTCTGTACTTTTATTTTGATAAGAATATCCAATATTAATTTTAGTTTCGGCCTGTTTTTCTATGTCATTCTGAACCAAATCAACCGCTTTTTCAAATTGAGACTGATGAATTTCTGAAACCGTAAAGTGCAAGTTTGATATTTGATCGGCTGTGGCATAATGCACACATTCATTCAAATGTTCTTCTATTGGAGTTGCAATATGGGTTTGATAATGATGAAACGGTAAAACTGCTTTGGGCTTATTTGCAAAATCAAAATAGTCAGAAGACAATAATAATTTTATGAAATAATAATTTTTGTAATCTCTATCTAAAGTTTCAAAATCAGGATAAATTTCTCTAAGCTTTTTATCTACAGCTTCAAAAAAAGGAAACTTTTCCATTGCTACAATAAAAATAGACAAATCACTATCTTTTTTTCTGTTGATGTAAGCATTTATAGTTTCTTTCTGAAGATGAAAATCATTCAAAAAGGTTGTTAAAAACTTAAACATTCGGCTTGCTGCACCAGATGCCGGAACAAATTTCTTTAGTTTTAATTTTGATTTTTGAAGGTCAAAAAAACGGGCTTTTGCTTCAAAATCATTTTCTTCTAAATTTAAAATTCCATTACCAATTGTTGCAGGACTTATTAAATTACTCTTTAAAATTCCGTTTTTAAAAATTTTCAGTTGCTGTGAAACACTTTCAATAGAAACTCCGTGATTGTAAATTTCAACAAAATCAGAAGATGAAAATCCGTGTTCTTTGGCAATTGTCAGGTTATCAATAATAATTGCAGCTTTTGCGAGGCGACTTTCTTTATTCCCCGAAAGGGTAATAAATGGTTTTTTATTATCTATTAAAGTTTGTTTAAAAACCGAAAAAACAGTTTCTCTTCCTTCAGGTTTATCTCTAATATCATCTTTTTCCCAAGGAACATCTATATCTGTCAGGAAAAATAAATCGTATTCATGTTCTAATGCTTCTTCATTTAAAAGAGGATCGCAAAAACCATAATATATTTCAGAAAAAACTTTGGTAACCATTAAATTAGTATCGCAAAACAAGTATTTCTTTGCCGAAGAAAGTTTTTCATTTTCTAATGACATTTGTCCGTATCCAATTGGAAGCATATCATCTGCCTCACATATATGTTGGTTTTCTTCCCATCTTTTTTGCAAATAATCGCGTGCAAACTCAGGAACCCATTCCGTTTCGTAATATGCGGCAAGTTGTTTTGCCAAAGTTGTTTTGCCTGTACTTTCAGGACCAAACAAAGCAATTTTTATTATAGCTGTTTTTTGCTGTCTAAGATTTTTCTCCATTCTAAATAAGCTGAAATAGCTAAAATTGTAAAAATTAAATATTGAAGTGACAACATTCCTAAGCCGCGATAAGCATAAAGAGGCACAACAATAATATCACCAATAATCCAAAGTGTCCAGTTTTCGATTTTTTTCTGGCCATGTACCACATTCCTGCAAAAAATATTCCCGACGAAATCATATCAACATAATTGTCATTATGAATCTCGTAATCGAAATATTTATAAATGCCGAAAACTACAAAAATGGTCACAAAAAACAATATAACGCCAATTATTTTTTCATTAAGATTTGTTCGTGTTATAGGTAAATTATCTTCGACTGTTCCTCCTTTTGCCCAAACGTACCAGCCATAAATGCTCATTACAGAAAAGTAACCATTAATAATCATATCGCCAATATAACCGGCAATATATAAAAGATAAACAGAAATTACAGTCGCAATTAAACCTGTTGGATATACCCAAATGTTCTCTTTTTTAGCAAACCAAACACTTAAAATTCCGAACACAAAAACCAGAAACTCTAAAGTAATATGCCATAAAGGGGCATTTTTATAACTTTCTAAAAAAAATCAATCATTTGGGTTGTTGTATTTAGCTATTATTTAATTTCTATGACTCAAAAAAACGGCTGTTATTTTCGAAAGCTGTTCCTATAACCACTAAATCTGCACCGGCATTGTACGCATTCTGAATTCCTTGCAAATCTACAATTCCTCCTCCAACAATTACAGGAATTTTAACGCTTTGAGAAATTAGCTGTATCATTTTGAATGGAACCGCTTTTTTGGCACCACTTCCGGCTTCAAGATAAATTAATTTATTTCCTAACATTTCTCCAGCTTGCGAAGTTGCCAAAACCAAATCAAGATTCTCCCTATTTAATGGCTCTGTTTTACTTACTCTTGCCACTGCTGTTTCATTACCGCTTTCGATTAAAATGTATCCTGTTGAGATTACTTCAAGATTCATTTTTTTAAGAATTGGCGCAGCCTGAACCTGATATTCTATTAAATAATCCGGATTTCTACCTGATATTAATGACAAAAACAAAATAGCATCTGCCTGAGGTGAGATTTGTGAAGGATCTCCAGGAAAGATAACCACCGGTAAATTTGTCTTTTGTTTTAATTGAGCAATTAACTCTTCTAAAATTGTTGTCTGAACAATACTACCGCCCACAAAAATATGCGTAGCCGGAGATTGATTAATTTTCAGCAATAAATTTTCTATATTTTCTAATACAATCTTATCCGGATCTAAAAGAATGGCAAGCAATTTTTGGCCATTGTTTTTGGCCTGAATAATTTGCTCGTAAATATTGGGTATTTTTTGTTGCATAATGGACGTAAAAGTAAAAGTTTTTTAATGTAGAAGAACAATTTTGAATGAATTATATTTGTGTGAAGGCTTTTAGAATCCAAAAAACAAAATTATGATTGCTACTGAATTATTAGAAAAATATGGTGCTTTGAAGAAAGTTTTTGATAAAATGGCTATTATTTTTGAAGAAGGAAATTTACCCGCTTATTATTATCAAATCGTTTCCGGTGAAGTAAAAATGAGCAATTATAATGATGATGGAAGGGAATTTATTCAGGGAATATTTTACAAGGAACAATCTTTTGGGGAACCGCCTTTGTTTTTAAATCAAAATTATCCGGCTAACGCAATTGCTGTTGAAGATTCGGAAATTCTTCTTCTTTCAAAAAATAATTTCATGAAATTGCTGGAAGAAAATCCTTTCGTAAGTATTAAAATAATTAAGAATCTGGCGCAGCGATTATATTATAAATCGGTTATGGCGGCAGAAATGTCAACGCAGGAACCAGAACATCGGGTTTTAAAATTAATGGATCACGGAATTGCTTATTTCAATTTCCAAAAGGATGAAAATGGATACCTCATCAATTTTACCAGACAGCAAATTGGCGATTTAACCGGTTTACGGGTTGAAACCGTTATCAGAACTATTAAAGCATTGGAAAAAAAGGCGTTTTGAAGATTATAAACAGGAAAGTATACAGATAAAAAAGTTTCTGTTTTATGATTAAAGTCATAAAATGGAGTTGTATAGTGCATGTACCTTTGTAGTATAAAAATCTCAATATCATGACACTATATCAAACAACATTCGAAAATTTCAACAAAAACTATATGGGTTCTGCTGCAATGGCTGTAATTGGTCAAAGCTGTTTAGGTGGTGCAGCTGCAATGTACATTCTTTCACACGGAACCTCTATTGTACAAATGATACAATTGGCAATTATTGTTTTAGCCTCTGTTTTTGCCAACACTTCAATTTTAGCACAAATGAAACATAAAGTAGTTTTTAACCTTATCATTTTAAGTGCTCTATTAAGTGTTTTCTTTATATTTCTGAATAGTTTTGTACTATGAAAAAACAAATAGAAAATAGAGCCGATGTCGAATTTCTGGTACATCAGTTTTATGCTAAAATAAGAGCCGACGAAGAAATCGGCTTTTATTTTAATACGATGATAAAAGATTGGGAAAAACATCTTGAAAAACTGACTGATTTTTGGGAAACCAATTTGTTTGCCGTAAAAAAATACAAAGGAAATCCGCATGCTGTACATAATGAAGTTGATGCCCATTTTGGCGAAAAAATTACTTCAAATGAATTCGGAATCTGGCTTAATCATTGGTTTCAAACTATCGATGAACATTTTGAAGGCGAAAATGCAGACACACTAAAACGTCGCGCCAGAAAAATGAGCACTTTTTTATATATGAGTATATTTGAACATCGAAAAAAAGAAAGTGAAGTGTAGTTTTTTGTCAATTTCAATAGAAAGGAGAAATCTAGAAACTCCGCAATGAAAATCGCCAATCCAGGTCGAGTTTCGAGTGTGATTTCTCCCTTCGGTCTAAATGACAAGACTGTTGTCAATTTTGGAATTTGAAATTTCTATTATTGGAATTTGAAAAAAAACTACTTCTCAAAGGCATACACCAAAGTAAAAGTAGCATCAAAATTATCAGATCTAATTTCTTTGTAATGCACATCAAAATCTTTTACAAGGTTATCAAAATGAAGGCTTGCATCTGTTCGACTTTCGTTTAACGAAAAATCTTCAACCTGAATATGATCTTTAAAACTGATTCCTTTTTCGTTTCTGATTTTAAAAATCGCTTCTTTCGCTCCCCAAATTACGGTAAGTTTTTTTATGTATTCTTCTAAAATGCCATTTTGATTTAAATAATCAAATTCTGTATCAACAAATTTATCGGCAATTCGAAGGATTTTTTCGCGCTGCAATTCCATATCAATTCCAACAGTTTCATGACTAATTATTATGGCTGCAAAATGATACGAATGTGTAATCGAAATATAGTTATGACAATCAAAATAAGGTTTTCCAAATTCGTCATAATGCAAATCGTGATCTGTAAAACCCATTTCCTGAATCAGCATACGAACACTCAAAAAAGCACGCTGATGCAACTGAGATTTCATTCCGTTTAATCGCTTCTGTGTTTTCTCTTTTAAAACTACTTTACTCAATAACTCCTCAAAAGATTCCGTTATTTCCCAAATTAAAAGTTTGGTAGTTTCGTTACACTGTATGGTTTGAAATAAAGGCATTACTTTTTAATTATGAATTATGAGTTGTGAATTTTCTAATCTTATCAGTCTATGAATCTAAAAAATGCAATTAGTAAAGAAAGTACATTTAACAGAATCTTTTTTAAATGAACTTACACCACTTATATGGTGAAAAATAATTTCGAAACTAATGTTCTAAAGATTAAGAAATTAAACATTTCACAAATCTTACAGAAATAGTCAAAATTAAAAACCTATTCCGTAAATTTGCAAAAATTTTACAATATACAAATATACACTATAAATGAGTACTACAACTACGCCTTTTGTGGCTTTCAAAGTAAAAGACATTTCTCTAGCGGCTTGGGGAAGAAAAGAAATTGAACTAGCTGAAGCTGAAATGCCAGGTTTAATGGCGCTTCGTGCTGAATATAAAGACGAACAACCTCTTAAAGGTGCTCGTATCGCTGGATGTTTACACATGACGATTCAAACTGCAGTTTTAATCGAAACTTTAATCGCTCTTGGTGCAGAAGTTACTTGGTCTTCTTGTAACATTTTCTCTACTCAGGATCAGGCTGCTGCTGCAATCGCTGCTGCAGGAATTCAGGTTTATGCCTGGAAAGGTCTTGATGAGCAATCATTTGACTGGTGTATTGAGCAAACTTTATTCTTTGGTGAAGACAGAAAACCATTGAACATGATTCTTGATGACGGTGGAGATTTAACAAACATGGTTATTGATCGTTTCCCGGAATTGGTTCCTGGAATTAAAGGACTTTCTGAAGAAACTACAACTGGAGTTCACAGACTTTACGAAAGAGTAAAAGCCGGAACTTTACCAATGCCTGCCATCAACATTAACGACTCTGTTACCAAATCTAAATTTGATAACAAATACGGTTGTAAAGAATCTGCTGTAGATGCTGTACGTCGTGCAACTGACTTAATGTTAGCTGGAAAAAGAGTTATCGTTTGCGGATACGGTGATGTTGGAAAAGGAACTGCTGCTTCTTTCAGAGGTGCAGGATCTATTGTAACTGTTACTGAAATTGACCCAATTTGTGCTTTACAAGCTGCAATGGACGGTTATGAAGTTAAAAAATTAAACACTGTAATTGCTAATGCTGATATCATCATTACAACTACAGGAAATAAAGATATCGTTCTTGGATCTCATTTCGAACAAATGAAAGACAAAACTGTTGTTTGTAACATCGGACACTTTGATAATGAAATTGATATGGCTTGGTTGAACAAAAACCACGGTGCATCTAAAATCGAAATCAAACCACAAGTTGACAAATATACTATCGCTGGAAAAGATATCATTATTCTTGCGGAAGGTCGTTTAGTAAACCTTGGTTGTGCTACAGGTCACCCAAGTTTTGTAATGAGTAACTCATTTACAAACCAAACTTTGGCACAAATCGAATTATGGAAAAACAGCGCTGCTTACAACAATGACGTTTACATGTTACCAAAACATTTAGATGAAAAAGTTGCTGCTTTGCACTTAGCTAAATTAGGAGTTGAATTAGAAACTTTACGTGACGACCAAGCTGCATATATTGGCGTTCCTGTTGAAGGTCCATTCAAACCAGAATACTACAGATACTAGTAAATTTTAGATTTCTGAGTTTAGATTTTATATTCCAAATCTCTCGATTTCTTTATTACATATTCAAACCCGATAAGTTTTAAAAACTTGTCGGGTTTCTGTTTTTTATTCAGGAAGTAATCAGATTATATTTATATATTAGCTATAAAACAGAGTTTAAATCTCATTGAATACAAAAATATGATTGAAAAAGTTTTATGCGAGCAACATGGATCAAAAGAAATGTCTTTTTCCTGTATTCATATTGCAATGGCTATAGACAAAAAAGAAAAAGTTGGTTTTTTCTATTCAGAGGCTGAAGAAGACCTTCCGCAAATTGCCTGGTGTGGTGCATGTGAACAATGGTTATTAGAAAATGGAGAAGAATGGAATGATACCTTTGAAACCATAGCCGATTTTAAAACATTATGTTCTGATTGTTTTGAAGAAGCAAAAAACAATGAATTAGAAATTCATATTCGATAAATAAATCCCATGAAAAAAATTATTCTTTATATATTTCTTTGTTTGAATTTTACTTTATCAGCACAAAATAAAGATACCTGGATTTCATTTTGGGATAAAGACACAACCCATTTAGGATTTAAAGATAAAAGCGGCAACATCAAAATAGAACCGAGATTTATGGGCTTTACAATTGCTCATAAATTTGAAAATATAATTGCTGTTAGCGAAGAAGAAAATGAAAACTGGAAAAGCTACTATCTAACTAAAACCGGAAAAATAGTCGGACGCGACAGTTTATATGTTTTTGACAATGGACCTGATTGTGAAAATGAAGGCTTTATACGCTTTAATGACCCTAAAACAGACAAAATGGGTTTGTTTAATGGAGATGGAAAAATCGTAATTCCGGCTGAATACAGTGATTTAACAAGAGTTAGAAACGGAATGATTATAGCTCTAAAAGATGCCGTTAAAGAAAAAGATGGAGAACATTTTTTTGGACTGGAGGAAAAGAATTTCTAATTGACATTAACAATAAAATTCTAATTGAAAATTTTGGCTACAATGATGAGTTCAATTTTTATTCTTTAGAAAAATCAAAAGAAAAAAATCCAGATCCTATCAGAGATAATTTCCTTGGCATTGACGGACAATATTATTCGTTTATTAATTTTGATAAGGAATTTAAAGAATGGCTTAAAAACATCTTACTTACTGATTTATCAAAAGAAAATTTATTAAAACACTCTTACGATAAAATCACGTATTGGAAAAAGAAAGACGATGACGGCTGGATTACTAAACCAAAAGAAGCGTTTATGAAACTAAATTACAAACTCATAAAAGCGAAACTATTAGAATTAAAATCGGCAAATTGTGATTATCAAATATTTTCTGAAAGCTTAAATAAATTTATCTATGAAGCAGATGAATATGATCAATATTTTGATAATTGCCGTCAGGCGAAAGACTGGATTAATCCTGTGAAAAACATTGTTATTTCTCCTCAGAATAAAAATGAATCAGGGCAAGATCATTTTGAGTTTTTAAGAACCGAAAATGGATATAAACTAATAAGCGCTTCATCAAGAAAAGAGGATCTTAAATAAAATTACAATTGAATTGTTTCATGTTTCATGTTTCACGTTCTGAAGTACTTGAAACATGAAACAAAAAGTAAAAAACTCCGCAAGTTTCGGATTTTATAACCGCAAAATCCACCTGATATTTGTATTATAAAATTGAAGAAATGAACACACAAGAAAACATCAATTATAATCGTATTGCCGAAGCTATCGATTATATCAAAGCAAATTTTAAGGATCAGCCTAATCTTGATGAAGTTGCAGAAAAAGTGCATTTGAGTCCGTTCCATTTTCAGAGGCTTTTTAGCGAATGGGCAGGTACAAGTCCGAAGAAATTTTTGCAGTACACAAGTTTAGAACACGCTAAAAAACTTCTTAAAGAAAATCAGGCTACAATTTCTGAAACAGCGTACGAAACAGGTCTTTCAGGTACAAGCCGTCTTCACGATTTGTTTGTAAACATTGAAGGAATGACGCCTGCTGAATATAAAAATGGCGGTAAAAACCTGCAAATTAATTTCAGTTTTGCCGAAAGTCCGTTTGGGAATATTATTGTCGCTTCTACACAAAAGGGAGTTTGTGTTATGGCTTTCGCCGAAGATGAAAAAAGAGGATTTGAAGATTTAAAACATAAATTTCCTAATGCAGCATTTTCAAGAAAACTCGATTTAGCACAACAAAATGCCCTTTTCATTTTCCAAAATGACTGGAGTAAATTATCTGAAATCAAACTGCATTTAAAAGGAACTGATTTTCAATTGAAAGTTTGGGAAACCTTGCTTAAAATTCCGATGGGACAACTTTCTACTTACGGTTCTATTGCACAAAAAATTGAGAAACCAAATGCCTCCCGAGCCGTGGGAACTGCCATTGGAAGCAATCCGGTTGCTTTCCTTATTCCGTGTCATCGCGTTATTCAATCGTCTGGGATTTTTGGCGGTTATATGTGGGGCAATACTCGAAAAACAGCTATTATTGGCTGGGAAGGTGCGCAGGTAAATCCAATAATCTAAAATTTCTATTTACAATTTATGACGACAATCTTTGTGTAGACGCACTGCTGTGCGCCTCTACAGATATGCCTTGTGTGAATAATTCGTCATATAAAATTCAATCTAAAATTATTTATGCAAAATATACAATCAAAAATTGCTTCTCTTAATTGGGAAAGCATCACCGAATCTATGCACGAAAATGGATTTGCCATTATTCCAAATGTGCTTACTAATGAACAATGCGAAGATTTAAAATTCGATTATGACAATCCGGCTTTATATCGAAAAACGGTTGTAATGGAACGTTATCGTTTTGGATTGGGCGAATACAAATATTTTAATTATCCTTTACCTAATTTGATTCAGAATATTCGATCTTCTATTTATCCGAAGTTAGCCCCAATTGCAAATGGCTGGATGAAAGCATTAAATATCAATACTATTTTTCCTGAAACGCACGAAAAATTACTCGAACAATGTCACGCCAACAATCAATTAAAAGCAACTGTTTTAATTCTAAAATATGGTAAAAGCGGTTTTAATACTTTGCATCAGGATTTATACGGAGATATTTATTTTCCTATTCAAATAGTGCTTTTTCTCAACGAGCCAGATGAAGATTATACTGGTGGAGAATTTGTTTTGACACAGCAAACGCCCAGAGCGCAATCTAAAGCGATTGTTTTGAAACCCAAAAAAGGTGATATTATGGTTTTTACAACCAATTTCAGACCTGTAAAAGGTACAAAAGGATATTATCGCGTGAATATGAAACATGGCGTTAGTGAAATTCATTCTGGCGAAAGACATACGTTGGGAATTATTTTTCATGATGCGTTGTCTTAAGAAAAGAGAGACAAAGTGTCAGAGGGACAAAGCTACAAAGATTTTACAGCCTTGTTTACGAATGCCTCCTTACCTTTGAACCTCTGCTTCTTTGAACCTTTGAACCTAAAAACAAATGATCTATCATAATGAAATTCTGGATTCAGATCTTCGAAATAAAATTAAAAATGCAGAAATTTGCTTTGGTGGAAACCAAAAACTAAAAATCTACGGAACCTTAAAATGTTCGTCAGGAAAAAGAATGAAACGTGAAAATCGGGTTTTCTTTTTATCTGAAAATGAAGCAAAACAAAATGGTTTCAGACCTTGCGGACATTGTATGAAAACCGAATATCAAAACTGGAAAAATGGACTTATTTAATCCCGAAATAAACGAAACTACCAACTTGCTTCCAAAAAATGGAACTGTAAATTATTACGGAAAATTGTTTTCGAGAGAAAATTCAAATCATTATTTAGATGTTCTTTTAAATACGATTGAATGGAAAAATGACGAAGCCGTAATCTTCGGGAAATTAATTTTGACCAAACGAAAAGTTGCCTGGTATGGAGATTCGGAGTTTGAATATACTTATTCGAATACAACCAAAAAAGCATTGCCGTGGACGAAGGAATTATTAGAATTAAAAAAGGTTATTGAAGAAAAAACAGGCGAAACATTTAACTCTTGTTTGCTTAATTTATATCATTCCGGAGATGAAGGAATGGCTTGGCACAGCGATGCCGAAAAGGATTTAAAAAAGAACGGCGCAATTGGTTCGGTAAGTTTTGGTGCTGAGCGTAAGTTTGCTTTTAAGCATAAAGAAACCAAAGAAACAGTTTCTTTAATTCTGGAGCAAGGAAGTTTATTGGTAATGAAAGATGAAACACAAACACATTGGCTGCATCGTTTACCTCCAACCAAAACAACTACAAAACCGAGAGTGAATTTAACTTTTAGAACAATTGTTGAAGGACAATAAAATAAAATTTTTACCATTAAGAGATTAAGAAAAATTAAGATTTAGCTTTATGAATCTTAATCTCTTAATGGTAAAATAAAAGTTCTGCTTATTTTTCTGATGACTATCTTAAATTGATTTTTACCAACCTTGATTCAAGCCATTTTTTAAAACTTCTTCGTATTTATCTTTATCAAAAGTATAAAGGTTTGGCGCTTTGTGAGCAACGTTACTTTTCTTTTCGTCAAGTTTATTCAGGATTCCGATGTTGGTTATTTTTCGGAGGAAGTTTCTTCTGTCAAGTTGTTTGTCCAAAATGGTTTCGTATAATTTCTGAAGTTCCGGAATCGTAAATTTTTCAGGTAATAAATTATATCCAATTGGCATTAAATTCAATTCTATTCGTAGCGTATCCAAAGCTTTATCAAGAATTTCCTTGTGATCCAAAATAAGTTCAGGAACTTCTTTATGGTCAATCCATTCTATGATTTCCTGACTATTATCTTTTTGCGGAATCGCTTTTAGAAAGTCGATCAAAGCATAATATCCAATTGTTACAAAACGCTGTGTAAACCATTTTCCGGCTTCTTTAGGAATTTTAAAATGTTCTAAAACGGCATTGTTAAAATGCTGATCGTTTCGTTTTACTTTTCCGAAAGTTGCAAATTGCCTTAAAAAAATACCTTCTATTCCGGTTCTGCCATTTAAAACGGTACTGGCCGCAGTATCAATATCCTGATCCAGAGGAATAAATCCGCCGGGCAAAGACCATTTATCTTCATACGGCGTTTTAATCAGTAAAACTTTAAGCTGGTTATCGTGAAATCCGAAAATAACGCAATCAATTGAAAGTCCCGGTTGATAATTTTCGCTATTTTCTATAAATCCGTTTGACATTCTCCCTTTTTAAAATTTGATTTCAATTAAACATGCAATTTAAGGATTTTTATAAATTGACAGAATTTTTTTAAAGAAGCAATATTTCATGCCCATAATTTAGAAGTGTAGAATTCACAATTTTTACTTAAAATAGAAATTGAATTAAAAAAATAATTACATTGCGTCATAATAACACATTAAACAGTTTTTTTGCTTTAAGTTACAGTAAGTACTTACAAAAGTAATAGTTAAAGATAAAATCTTTATTTACAGGTTTAATATTACGACTTTTTGTAACAAACATAAAAACAAATAGTCTATTAGATTTAGAAATATAAATTGATTAATTATGAGCATTCCAAATTTTACAAAACTCAACAAAGGGCTTATTAAAAAGGTCTGTTCTTCTTTTGGATTAGTTTCAAAAAACGATCTTTTAGAAGCTTCTATAAAATACAGCGAAGAGCAGGAAAGAATTTTCAACGAGATGCTTGTTGAAACAGGAACCAAAGATAAAAAAGCAAAACGCGAAGCGTTTGATAAAGCTTTATATGCTTCTTACAAAGGAATTGGCGCTATGGATTTTATAAATACTGTCTTGAAATAATTCAAAACTGTTTATAAAATCCATAACGCCAATTAATTGACATTCTATTTATTGTACTAATTCAAAATTTGCTTTTAATTTAATATCTGCTGACGAAGCTCCTATCATTACTTCAAAATCTCCAGGTTCAGCAACCCATTCTATCTTATCATTGTAGAAAGAGAGTTTTTCTTTGTCGATTGTAAATTCGATTGTTTTAGATTCTCCTGCATTTAGTTTTACTTTTTGAAAATCTTTCAATTCTAAAACCGGTCTTACTACAGATCCAAATTTATCCTGCAAATACAACTGCACAACTTCTTCTCCGGCAACTTTTCCAACATTTGACAACTGGAAAGAAACTTTAATGGTTTCGTTACTTTTTATTTTAGCAGAAGATAATTTCAAATCAGAATAATTGAATTTTGTATAGCTCAAACCATATCCAAAAGGAAATTTTGGTGAGTTTTTCAAATCAATATAAGAAGAAACATAACCTGTTGCATTTTCATTTGGAGCCGGTCTTCCGGTACTAAAATGATTGTAATAAATTGGCACTTGCCCTACTTCTCTCGGAAAAGTCATTGGCAATTTCCCAGACGGATTATAATCTCCAAACAAAACATTGGCGATCGCATTTCCTGCTTCAGTTCCCAACCACCAAGTATACACAATTGCTGGAACATTATCTGCAGTCCAGTTAAAAATAAGCGGTCTTCCTGCATTTATCAAAACCACAACCGGCTTTCCTGTTGCCTGAATTGCCTTCACTAAATCTTCCTGAACCCCTGGTAAATGAAGATCACTTCGGCTTTTTGCTTCACCACTCATATCGCGTCTTTCACCAATACTCAAAATAACAACATCAGCTTGTTTTGCAGTTGCAACAGCTTCTGCAAATCCATCTTTGTTATCGCCATCAACTTCACATCCTTTTGCGTAAAGCAATTTGGTCGTTTTACCCACTTTATTTTGAAGTCCGTCCCATTGCGAAACAACCCATTTATCATAATCAACGTCTGGCAATTCTACAGACCAAAATCCCATATTGGCTTTGTATTCTTTTACCATTGGACCAATAAATGCAATTGTTTTAAGGCTTTTAGAAAGTGGCAAAGTTTGATTTTCATTCTTTAATAAAACAATACTTTTCTCGGCAACTTCAAGCGCTGCTTTTCTGTTTTCAGGATTGTTTAAAGCTTTTTCAGCTCTTTTATCATCTGAATATTTATATGGATTTTCAAACAACCCTAATTCGTATTTTTTACGAAGAATACGTTTTACAGCATCGTCAATAAGATCAATAGATACTTTTCCTTCTTTTACTAATTCGGCTAAATTATAACGGTATGCGTTACTTTCCATATCCATATCACTTCCGGCTGTAATAGCAGAAAGTGCAGCCGCTTTAAGATCTTTAGAATAACCGTGGGCTACCATTTCGCCAATAGAACCCCAATCTGAAACTACAAATCCCTGAAAATTCCATTTTCCTTTTAAAATGTCACGCTGTAAATGCACATTTCCAGTTGCCGGAATTCCGTTAATGTCATTAAATGAATTCATAAAAGTGGCTGCACCTGCATCTAAAGCTGCTTTAAAAGGAGGTAAATAGGTTTCAAACAACATCCTTTCACTCATATCAACTGAGTTGTAATCTCTACCGCCAACAGCAGCACCATAAGCTGCAAAGTGTTTTACGCAAGCCATAACAGAGTTTAAATCTCCCAATTTATTTCCCTGAAAACCTTTTACCCTTGCATAAGCAATTTTAGAACCCAGATAAGTGTCTTCTCCCGCACCTTCCATTACACGACCCCAACGCGGATCACGGCCAATATCCACCATCGGCGCAAATGTCCAGTGAATACCGCTTGCAGAAGCCTCGGTTGCAGCAACTCTGGCAGCTAATTCAATTGCCTGTAAATCCCAACTTGCAGCTTCAGCTAACGGAATTGGAAATGTTGTTTTATATCCGTGAATTACGTCCTGACCAAATAATAGCGGAATCTTAAGGCGTGACTGCATTGCTAATTCCTGATATTGTCTGGTATATTTTGTTCCAACGACGTTAAGCATCGAACCTATTAAACCAGCTTTTATCTCCGCTTGTTTATTTGGATTTATGGTAATTGGACCTGTTGCCGAATTATCGCCTGTATATTGATTAAGCTGACCTATTTTTTCTTCAATGGTCATTTTTTTCAATAAAGCATTTACTTTTTGATCGATTGTTTCTTGTTGTGCGGCCGCAAAAACGACACCATCAACAAGGTAAATGTGGTTAATTTTTTCATTTTAATTTAGTTAATTTCAATATAAACCGGCAAGTGATCTGATGGATATTTTAAATCTTTCGAATCACTTAAAACGGCATGCTTTTGCACTTTTAACCCGCTGTTTTTAGAAATAAAAATGTAATCTATAAGCAAGTTTACAGGCTTGTTGTGTTCAAAATCATTAAAAGTTCCTGATGGTCCGAAAAGTTTTTCTATTGAAACATCTTTTGTATCATCCATTACTTTTTTATCTCTGCAATTTGAGGCGTATCAGGTTCTGAATTGAAATCCCCCATCAAAAAAACAGGATAATTTTTTGTGTTGAATTCTTTTATTTTCGAAAGAACCAATTGTACTCCTTTTATTCTTGCCTCGTTTCCAATATGGTCGAGATGCACGTTAAAAACCCAAAAAAACTTCTTTGTCTTTAAATCTTTAAAAAGAGCCGACGTACAGACTCTGTTACAAGCAGCATCCCAACCCCTGGAAACTACATTTGGGTTTTCCGATAACCAAAATGTATTTATATTTTGTACTTGAAAACGATCTTTTTTATAATAAATCGTACAAGCTTCTCCTTCTCCTTTTTCTTCTCTTCCAATTCCAAATTTGCTATATTCCGGCAAAGCCGAAGCTATATAGTTAACCTGATTTGGCAAAGCCTCCTGAACTCCAAAAATATCAGGACTGTAAAATTGTATTTGCGACGTAAAATATTCTTTTCGATTAGGCCATGCATTTTCTCCATCTGAAGGATTATCTAACCGAATATTATAGGTCATCATTTTTAAATTTTGACCATAAAATGACAAACTCACAAAAAGTACGAATACGACTAAAACAATTTTATTTAACTTTTTCATATTTAAAAAATTTTAATCTGTAAAACTAGTGTTTCCGTAGTCTTAAAGAGAAAAACTCATTTAAAAATTATGTTAATTAACTTTCTTAAATGTTGCTTTTTCTTAATCTATTGTACCAACATTTATTCGAAAGGAATATTAGCTTATTTTTTAGGCTTACTTTTTTTAGCTTTAGAAAAATCTAAATAATTCAGATTAAAACCTCCGTTATCAAAAAATACTTTGATTTTATTTGCACCTTTTTTTAATTCAATTCCTGATAAAATCACAGTTTTAAATTTGTCATTTCCTCCTGTTGGAGCAAGCGTAATTGGTTCTGATTTTTTCCCGTTTTCTATTTCTAAATGAAGTTTCCCTTCTAAATTTTCCCTCGAATAACGAATTGATACATTGTAAACACTCGACTTTGAAACTTCAACGGTATATTGTAACCATTCTCCATCTTCGATAAAGGAAACCTGATAACCGTTTGAACCTGAATCTTTGCAAGGCAAAATATCGACGCCGTCATTTCGCATTGAGTTGCCTTTATTCCATTCTTCAAAATTTCCAGTTTCGACTCTGTAATTCACAAAATCTGTGTCTGAATAAGCTTTTCCATTCGTTCCCAAATCATAAAGTGTTGCCGCAATTTTTCCGGGAATAATATGTTTTTTGTATGGTTTTGTATCATTGGTTTGTACTTGCCTGAACATTGCATCAATTACATCCGGTTTTACAGTTAGGTTTTCCATTTTGTAATTATCTGCCATTTTCATCAATGTTTTTTTAGCAAAATCTGCCGATGGTTTTTCTCCTCCGTCTTTCCAGTATTTTAGCAAAACATCGTATTCCGGAATTTTGGTTACAGAAGTAACTCCGGCAATATTTTCGATTTTTTTCATTGGCCAAAATGCCCATCCAATATTATTTGTTTCTACTAATGTCAGCACGTCTTTAAACCAAACATTTGAGTTTTCTCCGCTTTCGCCTAACCAAATCGGAACGTTGTATTGTTTTCTGTAATCGAGCATTTTCTGGATAGAAGCCGTCGTATTGTAATTCCAGTATTTGTGAAAACTCAACGCCATATTTTCATCCCATAAAGGGAAAATTCCGTTGTAATTATTTCCCCAACAATTTCCTTCAATAAAAATTAAATGATTGGTATCGACTTCACGAATCGCTTTTGTAACGCGAACCATTAAATCTCTTAAAGGCCCGTTTGAGTTTTCGTCGCAGCCATTTTTATTGGTTCCGGTAAAATTCCAGTTGGGTTCGTTGATAATGTCGTAAGCACCAATCCACGGATTATCTCTGTAACGTGAAGCGAGCTTTTTCCATAAAGCAATCATTTTTTTCTGATTGTCTTCACTTTGCCATAAAGATGGTTTTATAGTATCGTAATCTGAAATTGCGGCATCATTTCCTTGTCCGCCCGGCGCAGCGTGTAAGTCTAAAATAAGATACATTTTATTCTCGGCACACCATTTTACCAAATTATCTGTCATGGTAAAACCTTCGTCGATCCAGGTAATTTCGCCGTTCTTTTCCTGCTCAATTGGAGGTGTGTATAGGTTGTAATGCATTGGAAGTCGAATGGAATTGAATCCCCATTTTGCCAGCGAATCAACATCTCTTTTGGTTATTCCGTTTGCTTTATAAGCAGCATAAAATTCTTTTGTCCCTTCTTCGCCAATAACTTCCTGAATTTTTTGTTTAATCATATATTGCGGACTTGCAAAAGGCTGTGTCTGCAACATATATCCTTCCTGCACCATCCAGCCGCCAACGCCCAAACCTCTTAATATTACATTTTTGCCGTTGCCGTCTACAATATTTTGCCCGTCTCTGTGTAGAAATCCTTGCGCAGAAATGCCAATTGAAAACAACAATTGTAATGTTATAATTAAATTTTTCATGCTTTCTTTTTACATCTAAAACTTAAAATACCTACAAGGTTTTGAAAACCTTGCAGGAATAGTTATGACTAATTTATTTTAATAGAAAATCTGTTTTTTGATTTGCTATTTGAATTGTAAAAGTTCCTTTTTCCGAAATCCATTTTAGGTCTTCGTTTACAAATTGCAAATCTTTTTGGTTTAAAGTGAATTTTACCGTTTTGGTTTCGTTTGGTTCTAAACTGATTTTTTCAAATCTTTTTAAGGATTTAAATTCCGGTGTAATCGAAGCAAAATTGTCTGACAGGTATAATAAAACAGCTTCTTTTCCGGCTCTTTTTCCTGAATTTGTAACATCAACAGAAACATTGACTTCATCTGTATTATTGATCTCTGTTTTATCAATTTTTAAATTTGAATACGAAAAAGTCGTGTACGATAATCCGGTTCCAAATTCGAATTGTGGTAAATAACTTTTCTCGTAAGTTGCATCGTTATTTTGTTCTCCTTCAGAAATACTTTCGGTATATTTTCTATTGTATTTTTCTAATGAGTTTGGATATCTTGGATAATTATAAGGCAATCTTCCGCTTGGGTTTACATCTCCGTAAAGAATGTCTACTAATGCTCTTCCGCCTTCATTTCCTGGCAAATAACACTGAACAATGGCACTCATTTTATCTTCAAAATCGCTAATTAATCTTGGTCTTCCTTCGTTTAAAACTAAAATAATTGGCTTGTTTAGTTTTGATAAGGCCAACGCTAATTTTATTTGAGATTTACTAATATAAATATCGCTGATGTCTCCCGGAGTTTCTGTATAATTTTTCTCTCCTAAACACAATACTATTTTTGATGCATTTTTTGCTAAATCAACGGCTTTCTGAATTTCGGTATCGTCTTCTTTTTCCAAATCGGCTCCGGCTGTATATAATACATTTTCTTTGCCTAATTTATTTTGAAAAGCTTCCAGTATTGTTGATTTATCTGCGGCATAAGTATCTGAATTTTCACCTTGCCAATTGTATGACCAGCCTCCGTTAAGGTATTTCATGCTATTTGCAGTTGGACCTGTAACCAGAATTTTTTCTGTTTTGTTTAAAGGTAAAACAGCATCCTTATTTTTCAATAAAGTAATCGATTCTGCTGCCGTATTATACGCTTCCTGAATGTGTTCCGCTGAGCCAAATTTTGGATAATCTTTTAAATCAGCTACTGTATTTTGGAACAAGTTCAATTCGTATTTCATTCTCAAAATTCTCGTTACGGCATCGTCAATTCTGGACATTGGCACTTCACCTTTTTTTACCAAATCAACTAAATCTGTATAAAAAGAAAATTCTTCCGGAACCATGCTCATATCAATTCCTGCCATTACAGCGATACGCACGGCATCTCTTTTGGTTTCGGCAACTTTATGTCTGGTATTTAAGTAGATAATATCTTTCCAGTCGGTTACAACAACGCCCTGAAAACCTAGTTCGTTTTTAAGAATATCGGTAATTAAATGTTTGCTGGCGTGAACCGGAGTTCCGTTGATTTCTCCAGAACTTACCATTACGCTTTTTGCACCTGCTTTTATTGCTGCCTGATAGATTGTTAAATCATATTGTCTTAAAATACGTTCCGGTATAATACTTGGTGTTCTGTCTTTTCCGGTTGTTGTGCTTCCGTAACCTATGTAATGTTTCATACACGAAGCAACGCTGTATTTAGAACCTACATTGTTATTTCCTTCAAAACCATCTACTAAAGCGACTGCCATTTTTGAAGATAAATAAGCATCTTCTCCAAAAGATTCCCACATTCTTGACCACGCAGGATTTCTAGGAAAATCTAAATCCGGAGAAAAAACCCATGGAATTGATGAAGCTCTTGTTTCGTAAGCCGAAATTTCAGCTCCGCGTTTTACTAAAGCGGTATTAAAAGTTGCCGCCAAACCTATTTGCTGTGGAAATAAGGTTGCTCCGGCAGTATAACTTGCGCCGTGTATGGCGTCGATTCCGTATAAAACCGGAATTTTCAATCTTGTTTTATTGGCTTCATTTGTAATCGCGGTCATGGTTTCCTGCCATCTTTTTACAGTTGGCGCACCCGGATTTGGCACATTCAAAATAGAACCAATATGATAATCCTGAATTCCCTGCTTTAATTTTGCAGCATCAAAATAACCTGGTTTTTTTGTGTCTTCAAAAATGGTGACCGTGATTTGAGTCATTTGTCCCACTTTTTCTTCCAGTGTCATTTTTGATAATAACTCTGAAACTTTAGCATCAATAGCTGCTTTATTATTTTTTGATTGCTGGCTCCATCCTGCTCCACAAATAAGAAACAAAGACAATAGCAAAACTGAATTTTTCATTTTATTTTTTTTAATTAATATCTTATTAAAAACTAATACACAAGCGTTTGCATCGCGTGTGCCGGTATTGTAATTGTATTTTTTTGAGATTTAACTGTAATTGTATACACCACATTTTTGTCTGATTGATTCATAACGATTGTGGCTATTTTTCCATCTGCATTTTTAAATGAGGTTGAAAGCAAAACTTTATCACTTACAGTTTCACTTATTCTTTTAGCATCGGGACGAACGAATTTTGAAAGATGTCCGATATAATAATACATTGGTGTATAAATTAATTGTCCAGTATTTGTATCGGCATGAATGGGTGCAAAACAAAAATTGCCCACATGATTTGGCCCGCCGTTTTGGTCTAAGAGAATATTCCAGTCTGTCCAGCCAACGGTTCCATTATTAAAATCGTTGATCATGTTAAGACCGTAACGTTCTGCATTTCCCCAAAACTGAAATTTTGTGGCGTCAAACTTTTCGATGCAGCCTTCTGTAAATAGTAAATTTTTATTTGGAAAAGCTTTGTGAACATTGCCAACCGATTCGAATTTTGGTGTTCCGCCGTTCCAGGTTTCGTACCAGTGAAATCCAATTCCCCATGCATATTTTGAAACTTCAGGATCTGAAAAAACAAGCTGTGCTCTTTTTTCCAGCATGTCTCCACGGTTATGATCCCAGATAATTATTTTTTTATCTCCTAAACCTTCTTTTTCTAAAGTGGGTCCGAGGAAGTTTTTTAGAAAATCTCTTTCGGCTTCGGGAGTATAAATACAAGATTCCCAACGCTGGGTCGCCATTGGTTCATTTTGAATGGTCAATCCCCAAATTGGAATTCCTTCTTTTTGGTACTCTTTTATAAATTTTGCATAATAATTTGCCCATGATTGTGCAAATTCAGGCAATAAAACGCCGCCGTGTAATATATCATTATTGTCTTTCATGAAAGCTGGGGGACTCCACGGACTAACAAATAAAGTTAATTTTCCGCCGGCAGTTTTAATTGCTCTTTTGAGTAATGGAATCCTGAATTTTCGATCGTGATCAATATTGAAAGTTTTCAAATCTTTGTCACCTTCAGCTATATAAGTATAACTTTCGCTGCTAAAATCACAGCTATGAATGTTTGTTCTGGCTAATGAATAACCAATTCCTTTGTTTTTATCGTAATAAGCAGTTAGAAATTCCTGTTGCTTTTCCGGAGAAAGTTTAGCAAAAACTTCAGCACTGGCATCCGTTATTGCACCGCCAATTCCCAAAAAAGTCTGAAATGTTTTAGAAGCATCAACTTCAATAAAAACCGTCGCTTTTTCATTCGAAATAAAATTATTAGACAACGACAGCCTTAAATCTGAATTTTCGGCTGTTGTATATATCTGGATTTTTTTATTTGATTTTGATGATGAAACTCCGGAAGATCCTGCATTTTGCGATGAAGAATAATTGGCTTGCAGAATTATTAATGCTGTTATAAATATGCTGCTGATTGATTTCATATGTTTCAAAAGCTCTTTTAATTTTTATGCAAATAACTAATAAACAAGCGTTTGTATAGCATGCGCAGGAATTTTGACAATTGATTTTTCTGTCCCAATAATAAAATTGTATGTAATTTCATTATCAGTATGATTCATTACAATCGTCGCCATTTTGCCATCAGTATTTAAAAATGAAGTACTTAACAAATAGCTTCTGCTTACTGCACTACTTACTCGAACTGCATTTGGACGAATGAATTTTGAAAAATGTCCGATGTAATAATATGATGGTGTATAAATTAACTGACCTGTATTTGTATCGGCATGAATAGGCGCAAAACAAAAATTACCCACATGATTTGGTCCGCCACGTTCGTCCAGAAGAATATTCCAGTCTGTCCAGGCAACGGTTCCATTGTTAAAATCGTTAATCATTGAGGTTCCGTATCTTTCGGCATTTGGCCAAAACTGATATTTTGTGTCGTCGAATCTTTCTACGCATCCTTCTGTAAACATTAGTTTTTTATCCGGATATGCTTCGTGTACTCTTGCTACGTTGTCGAACATTGGCTGAGCGCCTGTCCAGGTTTCATACCAGTGAAAACCCATTCCCCAAACGTATTTTGAAGCTTCGGGATCTGAATAAATAACGTTGGCTCTTTGTACCATTAAATCACGATTGTGATCCCAGGCAATAATTTTTACATCTCCTAAACCTTCTTTTTTTAATGTTGGTCCAAGATAATTTTT
The DNA here is from genome assembly GCF_979258275.1 of Flavobacterium sp. AC274. Lineage (NCBI taxonomy): Bacteria > Pseudomonadati > Bacteroidota > Flavobacteriia > Flavobacteriales > Flavobacteriaceae > Flavobacterium > Flavobacterium sp. AC274. The sequence continues at coordinate 5,543,148 of NZ_OZ409852.1, forward strand.
AAGAAAATCTCTTTCTTCTTCTGCAGTATACAAACAAGATTCCCAGGTTTGAGTTGCCATTGGTTCATTTTGTACCGATGTTCCCCAAATTGGAATTCCTTCTTTGTTGTAAGCTTTTATAAATTTGGCATAGAAATTTGCCCAAGGCTGAAAAAATTCAGGCAATAATTTTCCGCCTTTTAGTACGTCTTTATTGCTTTTCATAAAAGCATTTGGAGACCAAGGCGTTGCATAAGTAACCAATTTTCCTCCAGATGTTTTGATCGCATCTTTAATTAGCGGAATACGGTATTTTCTATCGTGGTCTATCGAAAAAGTTTTAAGCTCTTTATCACCTTCTTCGATGTAAGAATAGCTGCCACTGCTAAAATCAGAACTCTGAATAGTTGTTCTTAGCAATGAATATCCAATTCCTTTTTGGGCATCGTAATAGGCATTTAAAAATTCTTGTTGTTTTTCTTTAGATAATTTGGCGAAGATTTCGGCACTTGCGTCTGTAACGGCACCGCCAATTCCCATAAAGGTTTGAAACTTTTTTGAAGGTTCTACAAAAACCGAAACCTCTGTTTCAATAGGTTGTTTTGATGGTGTAAAACTTAAATTATCTGTAGGGGTTAACCTTAATTTTGTATTATCGGCAGTAGTATATACTGTGATTTTTTTGTTGGTTGTTGTAAATTTCTGTACCGGTTTTTGGCTCTTTTGTGAAAAAACAGATAAAGAAAAACATAAACAAGTAGTAATAATGAATGTAATTTTTTTCATTGTATATGTTTTAGTAGTAAGACTTTTGTACAAATCTCGTTTTGAACTTAGCCAACTTGATTAAAAAATAGCCCATAATCAATAAAGAATATGGGCTATTCTGACAACCAAACTTAAACTTAACTCAAACTAACATCATATTTGAAATTATTAATTCTCTTATGATGTTATTATTTTTTAATTTATTCTAGTTAGGATAAAGATCATTTTGAACCATCTTAGTGTTGTTGAATTCACTGTATGGAATTGGGAAAGCTTCATTTTTAACAGGTGTAAATCCTTTGAAAGCTAATTTGGCTGCTGCCTGACCTGTTCTTACTAAATCAAACCAACGGTGGCCTTCACCTGCAAGTTCTAATCTTCTTTCTGCATAAATAGCATCTAATGAAACTGGAACTGGTGCTAAGTTTACTCTATCTCTAACAGCATCTAAAAGTGCTTGTGCTCTGGCTCCTGTTCCGCCTAAAGCCTCGGCTTCCAGCAAATAAGTATCAGCTAAACGAATAACATATGTATTAATAGCAAAGTTCAGGAAAGGATTTGCTGCTTTAATATCTGCATTTACAGGAGCATATTTAATAAAATGGTAACCCGTTTCATTATAACTATCTGTGTATGTCATATTTTTTGCCGTTTGTTCTGCTTTTGCATCAAAAATTGTAGAAGCAAAACGTGGATCTGGTTTTAAAGCATTTGCTAAATCGGTAGTAACAACCATAAATCCCCAACCGTTAATATAGTCTGGTAAACCTGCCGTTTTTCCGGCATCTGTTCTAGAGTAATCTCTCATACCCATTAATTGAGCCGCAACGTTTCCTTCATCATCACCTCTTTCAAAATTACCCCAGTCAGCGTTTGATTTATCTGAATAACTAATTTCAAGAATAGATTCTGAGTTAAATTCATGTAAATGATCCCATAATTGAGCAAAATCATCCATCAATTTATAACCATAACTACTAGTTCCGCCCGGAGTACCATTTACTTTAGCCAATTGTTCTGCAGCTTCAGCTTTTTTATTATCATATAAATATACCTTACCTAAAAGTGCAATTGCAGCTCCTTGCGAAAAACGTCCTGATTCACTTGAAGGAATTGTAATAGGCAAATCATTAATGGCCTCATTTAAATCTTTTTCAATTTGAGCATAAACTGCTGTAGGAGCAACTTGTTCTACTAACGGGATTTCATCTTTAGTTAGCGGTGCCAATATCAACGGAATTTTTTTAAACATCCTTACAAGATCAAAATAGTAATAAGCACGTAAGGCTTTTACTTCTGCCATGAATCTTGCTTTTTTACCAGCATCCATAGGAATTCCAGGAAGCTTTTGAATCATAACATTACATCTTGAAACACCTTTATAATAATCTGCCCAAATTGCTGGCGGTATATTAAAAGGACTTATTGTATAATTGGATGCGACCTGAAGTCCTGGTTGGTCACCAGAGTTACCTCCACCTGCATAAAAATCATCAGAAGCTGAGTTTAAGAACAATAAAGGTGCATTTTCCATTGCGCCGGCAAACTTTCCTAATTTATCATAAGCAGCAACTAAACCTGAATATGCTTCTGTTTCGTTTCTGTAAAAATCTTGTTCAAGTACAACTCCATTACCTTTTACCTCTAATTTTTCATCGGTATCGCATGCATTAAGAGTAAGTAGCACTCCAAAGGCGATAAATGAATATTTAAAACTTATAAGTTTCATAATTTTTTATTTTTTAATTAAAATTGCAAATTAACTCCTAACATGTATGATTTTGCCTGAGGATAGTAACCTCTGTCAACACCTTGCACATTATCCATTCCAGATGCAGTTGGTCCACCAATTTCCGGATCAAAACCACTGTAATTTGTGATTGTGAAAAGGTTCTCTCCTGTTACATACAATCTAACTTTTGTCAAAGAAATTTTGTTGATTAAATCTGAAGGAAGAGAATATCCTACCTGAATTGTTTTAAATCTGAAGAAGTCTCCTTTTTCTAAGTTAAAATCTGATGGATTACTGAAGTTTTTGTTTGTGTCATCAGTAGTAACTCTTGGATAACTGTTAGTTGATCCCGGTGCTGTCCAACGGTTTAAAACATCAGTTTGGTAATTCGCATTTATGATATCTAATCTTCTTAAACCCTGGTAAATTTTATTTCCTCCGGCACCCTGACCAAAAACCAATAAGTCAATTCCTTTATAATCTAAATTTAACGTGAATCCATAAGTATATTTAGGCAATGATGTTCCTAAGAATGTTCTGTCTTCACCACCAATCTGACCATCTCCGTTAAGATCCTGCCAACGGAAATCACCTGGTTTAGCATTTGGCTGAATTAAACCTCCTGAAGCATTTCTGTATGCATTAACTTCTTCAACAGTTTGGAAAATTCCATTTGTTTTAAATCCGTAGAAAGAGTTATAAGCCTGACCAACCTGTGTTCTGTTAATTTCGTAAGAACTTGATTGAACAGTTTCATTACCTGCAATAAAATTAACTCCTTTATCAAGGTAAGTAATTTCATTTTCGATATAAGAGAAGTTACCATTTACAGAAAGATTTAAAGCTCCGATTTTTTTACGGTAACCTAACTCAAGGTCAAATCCTCTATTTTCCATACTCGCCAAGTTTGCATAAGTATCTCCTGTAGATCCTACATAGCCCGGGTTAGGAACTTTCATAATAATACCGTCTGTTTTCTTTTTAAACAAATCAAATGTTAAAGAGAAATCATGGAATAAAGTTGTTTCAAAACCAATGTTTGCTTGTTTTGTTTCTTCCCATTTCAAATCAGGGTTAGGTATTGCATTCGGGCTTTGTCCAGGAATTGGAGTTCCGCCAATAGTATAATTTCTACGAATTCCGATAGTCGAAATGTATAAGAAATCCGGAGAAGAGTCGTTTCCTGTTACTCCATAACCTCCTCTAATTTTTAAAGAGTTTACAACATTATTTTCTTTCCAGAATCCTTCTTTTGAAGGTACCCATCCTAAAGATGCAGAAGGGAAAGTTCCGTATTTGTGGTTTGGTCCAAATCTGGTAGAACCATCACGACGAATAATTCCTGTAAAAATGTATTTTTCTTTGTAATCGTAATTTAATCTTGCAAATAAAGATTCTACTCTATGCTCATAAGCTTGCGAATCATACGCGTTAGCAATTTTATCTGCAATAGGAATTTCAACATTAAATGAAGCTTCATCATGAGTAGTTGCAGGAACACCTTGATATGTTACGTCATTTCCTGAAGTAATATTATCAACATAAGTACCTTTACCAATTAAAGCACCAAGATTATGATCACCAAATTTCTTAGTATAATTTAAAGTGTTTTCCCAGTTCCAGCTGAAAGATTTTTTGTATGATCTGAATAATTCATTTTTATCTCTTTTTGTAGCTCCGTTTAAGAAATATACAGGAGTAAAATTGTCTGATCCGTAAAAAGCTAACTTAGCCCCTGCTGCAGATTTAAATTTTAAACCAGGCAAAATTTCAGCTTCAATAAAAATATTACCAACGAAATTATCAGCAAAATCATTGTTACCCAATCTCGTTTGAGTGTAAGCTAAAGGGTTTGTATTTTCCTGAGTTACAATAGTCGAGATTCCGTAATAATTTCCATTTGCATCTTTTAGAGCATTTGGATTATTCGTATAAATAGGCTGATTGGGGTTTGTTTCGATTATTGGAGTTAAAGGATCTAAGTTGATTGCAGAAGACAATGGCCCTCCAAACTCATCATTAGTATTACCAACACCAATAGTTTTTTCGTTAGAATAACCTAAAGTCTGACCAATTTTGAAATATTTTCCTAATTTATGTGTAGAGTTTAAACGAATGTTTTTTCTTGTATAATTAGAAATTTCAGAGGTAACAATACCTTCCTGATCTAATATACCAAAAGACATATAAAATGTAGAAACATCATTACCTCCGCTAAAACTCAATTCATGAGAAGTACGTTGAGCATTATTGTTAAAAATAGCATCTTGCCAGTTAGTCCCTTTACCATAACTTGTTGTAGTAGGATAAGGTGCATCTTTTCCGCCATTAGTATATGCTTCGTTCATGATCGTAACATACTGATCTGCATTTAACAAATCCAATTTTTTTGCTGCTTGTGAAACACCAGAAAAACCAGTATAGTTTACTGAAATTTTACCTGCTTTACCTTTTTTAGTTGTTACAAGAATAACCCCTGCAGCAGCACGAGAACCATAGATTGCACCTGATGCACCATCCTTAAGCACCTCGATAGACTCAATATCTGATTGGTTCAAGTAACCAATTCCGCCATTATCGATAATTACACCATCAACTACCCATAAAGGATCGTTGTTGTTTAAAGTTGTAAAACCACGAATACGAATCGTAGAAGCAGATCCTGGCTGACCTGCATTTGCAGCAATAGAAACTCCCGAAACTCTACCTTGCAAAGATTGCTCGATTCTGGTAATTGGTAAACTTTCTAAATCTTTTGCCTTAACACTAGAAATTGATCCTGTTACGACACTTTTCTTTTGTGTACCATATCCTACTACAACAACTTCATTTAAGTTTTGAGATTCTGGTGTTAATTTAATATCCAGTTTTGTTCTTCCATTTACTGCTTCCTGTACAGTAACGTAACCTACAAAAGTAACTGTTAATGTTCCGTTTGAAGGAACGCTAATTTGGAATTTCCCATCAAAGTCAGAAGCTGTTGCTTTATTTGTTCCTTTAACTGAGATAGTTGCCCCTGGGACGGGTAACCCACTTTCATCATTAATAGTTCCATTTACCGTAACATCCTGTGCTATTGCGATAACTGAGAACAATAGAGATGAAATACAAAACATAAGTAATTTTGTTAATTTCATTTTTCTAAAAATTTTGGTTAATTAATTAGTAATTTGATGCAATAATAAAGTTAAATTTTTACTATTTATAATTAAAATTCATTACAAAAACACATCAAAGTAAATTTTATTACATTACAAAAACACATCATTTTTTTTATAAAAAATTGATTTTTAATCATTTAATCATAAATTATTAGATGTTATCGAAATGTTAATTATAAAAATAAACACTACATTTATGGAAAAACAATTATTTTCGCTTTTATTGAAAATAATTAAGTAAAACTATAGAATCATAATCACGATATTCGATTTTAAATCAAAATATAAAACATTACTCATAAAAATAGATCTTAAAAATTATGAAATTCATAAATTCACTTTTAACATTGTTTGTAATTTTTATCTTACCTTTTTCGTTTTTTGCGCAAGTAAAAAGTGTCGGTTTACCTCAGGTTAAGAACTATAAAAGAACAGAATATAAAGGAGGAACCCAAAACTGGAGTATAGATCAGGATAAAAAGGGGAATATGTACTTTGCCAATAATAGTGGTTTAATTCAGTTTGACGGATCTACATGGCATAAATATTCTTTGCCAAACGGAACGGCAATAAGGAGCGTGAAAATTGATAATTCGGGAAGAATATTTGTAGGAGGAAATGATGAATTTGGATATTTTAAAAGCAACGAAAAAGGAGTTCTAAAATACTTTTCACTTTCAAAATTAATTGATAAAAAAGCAAACAAAAACATCAATCTTATCTGGAGAATCCATCTATATAAAGGAGAAATAATTTTTCAATCATTTACCAAAGTATTTTTCTTTAAAAATGAAAAACTACGATTTATTGACGCCCCAAATAAGTTTCAATTTTCATTTTTAGTTAATAAAAAACTCTATTTTCAAGATAAAGTTTTGGGAATTCTGGAATATAAAAATGGAAAATTAATTCCACTTAAAGGTTCAACGGTTTTTAATGATAAAGAAATCTGGTCCGTTTTTCCTTTACCAAATAACAGGTTACTTTTGGCAACTCTGGAAAAAGGACTTTTTGTTACCGACGGAAATTCAGTTAAACCATGGGAAACTGAGGCCAATGAATTTATTAAAAAAAACACATCTCTTGGTGGCTGCATAATAAAGAATAAGTTTATCGTTCTCAATTCTGTCTTAAATGGATTCATTGTTTGCGATTTAAACGGGAAAATAATCCAACATCTTAATCGTCAAAAAGGGCTTCAAAACAATACTATATTAACTTCATTTGTAGACAGCAAGAACAATCTCTGGCTAGGATTGGATAATGGAATCACTTTTATAAACGAGAATTCGCCTTTCACCTTTTTTGATTATAGTTATAATATCGGAACCGTTTACTCATCTCTGCTTTTTAATGGATATTTATATGTTGCAACAAATCAGGGATTATTCTATCATTCCTGGAACAAATCATTTAAAGATGAACCCTTTAGCAGGGTTGAAGGTACAATTGCACAGGCCTGGAACGTACAGGTAATAAACAACACACTATTATGCGCCAGTAATAGCGGAGCATTAGTGATTGATCAAAACAGGGTGTCCAAAGTATTAGATACAAAAGGTTATTTCGGATTTAAAGCAATTCCAAATCACGAAAACTATATAATTGGCGAAAGTTATAATGGTTTTTCGATTTTTAAAAAGGGTGCAAATGGCATCGAATATATAAATCAGGTTGAAGGATTTGACGAAACTACAAATACATTTGAAATAGCATTAGATGGAAATTTTTTATGGCTAAAAAAAGAACCCTATTTATATCAAATGGTATTGTCTGATGATTTAAAAAGATTTGACAACATAAAAAAGCATACTCAGCTTTCGTCAGACTATAAAGGAATTGGAAGCTTACAAGTGCTGAATAAAAAAATCTATTTTCAAACTAAAAATCATTTTTACAGATTTTCAAAAGAACAGGAAGCCTTTTTTGAAGATAAAAAAATTACAAGGTTATTTCAGGGCATACCTACAATAAACACTTTAATAGAGGATAATTATGGAAATTTATGGTATTCATATAATGAATCGCTGGGCGTATTAACAAAAAACAAAAATGGTAGTTTCACAAAAAAAGAGGCTCCGTTTTCTAACCTTACCGGAAACCTCGTTAATAATTACATTTCTGTAAATACTATTGATCCCGGCAATATTTTTATTGGTCTAACGGATGGTTTAACGCATTATGATTCAAAAATATCGAACAGTTTTATAACTAAACCAAACACATTTATTGAAAGTTTTTCATTTACTGACGATACCATTCTTATAGGAAATCTTGAAATACCGGAAAAAGAATTTAAACTGCCTTATAACTCAAATCATGTTAAATTTACATTTTCGTCACCAACTTATGAGAATCAGGAAAACTTACTGTATTCATATAAACTGGAACCTTTTGACGATAGTTGGCGAAATTGGTCTACAGTAGCAATTAAAGAATACACTAATCTGAGAGAAGGCAATTATACAATGAAAATTAGGGCTAAAAACAGCTATGGTGTTGTCTCTGATGTTAATGAAGTAAATTTCACTATATCTCCGCCTTGGTACAGGCATTTTCTGGCTTATCTTATTTATTTTGTATTTGTTTTAGCAGGCATCTATATTATTTCGAATAGAATTCAATCAAAAATTAGAAAAAACAAATATTACGAAACTATAGAACAACGAAGATTGTATCTTGAAAAAGAATCCAGAATAAGACATGAACAACACGAACTTGAAAAAGAAATCGAAAAACTTAAAAGTGACAAGCTTCAAATTAAAATTTTAGCAAAAGACAAAGAACTCGTAAATAATTCCCTGCAGGTTGTAAAGAAGAATAAAATTTTGAATGGAATAATTCACAAGCTCAAAGACATTGATACTAATATCCTCGACGACTCAACGAAATTTGAGTTCAATAAATTACATAAAAGTATCGTAAAAGAGGTTAATACAGACAAAAGCTGGAAGGACTTGGAAAAGCACATTAAAAATGTTCATTTTGAATTCTTAAAACGTCTAAAAGAAAAATATCCGACGATTTCTCCACGCGAACTCGATTTGTCTACCTATTTATTAATGAATATGTCAACAAAGGAAATAGCTGAAATCATGAATATTTCAAGCGGCGGCGTTGAACTTGCCAGATATCGATTAAGAAAAAAACTCGGACTAAATAAAAAAGAGAATTTAATTGGTTTTTTGATGAGTATTTAATTAAAAACAAAACAGCCATTTATTATGATAAATGGCTGTTTTGTTTTTGCTATAAAAATTAAATATATTCTAAACTTCGTTCAAGAGCCATTCCTCTCGAACCTTTAATTAAAATAATATTTTCATTAAAATATATGGTTTTAAGGTATTCCGCAAAAGCATCAAAAGTTTCGAAAAACCAGATATTTTCTTTTGAAACTCTATTCTCATAAAATGCTTTTCCAATGAAATAACAAGCAGATTCTCTTTGACTGGAAACTGAATCAACAATGATTCTATGTTCTTGAAGGCTTTCATTCCCTAATTCGAACATATCTCCCAAAATCATAACTTTTTTTGGATTGTCTAATTGTACAAAATTGGCAATAGCCACCGCCATACTACTTGGATTTGCGTTATAAGCATCCAAAATAATTTGATTTGTGCCTTTTTTTAATAATTGAGACCTGTTATTATCCGGAACATATCCTTCAATAGCCGCCTTTATATCTTTTGTATCAACTTTAAAATATGTTCCTATAGCAACAGCTGCATTAATATTATTAGCATTATAAAGGCCAATTAAATTAGACTTTACAGTAAAATCATTATACTCAATTTCTACAAATGGATTAGCTTCAATACTATTAATTTCCAAATCAGCTTTCTCTTTTTTAATTCCAAATGTAAATGAATCTATAGCGTTTGATTTTTCAATCTGAATTGGATCTTCCAGATTTACAAAAGCCGTTTTCTTATTTTTGGCAAGATATTGATACATCTCACTTTTTCCTTCAATTACACCTTCAACACCACCAAAACCTTCTAAATGAGCTTTGCCAAAATTGGTTATGTAACCATAATCAGGTTGCGCAATTTCACATAAAAATTCAATCTCTTTTTTATGATTTGCCCCCATTTCAACAATACCTATTTGAGTTTCTCCAGTAAAAGACAATAAGGTTAACGGAACTCCGATATGATTATTTAAATTTCCAATTGTTGCTTTTGTGTTGAATTTTTTAGCCAGAACAACATTAATCAATTCTTTGGTTGTTGTTTTACCATTGCTCCCTGTTAAGGCAATAATTGGCAATTTTAAATATGTTCTGTGAAATTTTGATAATTCCTGTAATGTTTCTAAACTATTTTGAACCAGAATAGTTCTTTCATCTATTAAATAAGATTCGTTGTCAATAACAACAAACAAAGCACCTAAATCAAGTGCTTGCTTAGCAAAAGTATTAGCATCAAAATTTTCTCCTTTAATAGCAAAAAACATAGAACCTTTTTCAATTTTTCTTGTATCAATTGAAACAGATTTACATTGCAAAAACAAATTGTGAATTTCCTGAATATTCATTTATAAAACATTTTTTATGAATTGTAAAAATAGAAAAGTTATCATAAAAAAATTCCAAATTCCAAACTGAATATTCAGCACTTGGAATTTGGAATCATTTATTTTGAAATTTCTAAAACTTAGTTTCTAGGCGACTTTCTTCTTTCAGCTTTAGAACCTACTCTAGACATTGCACATCTGAAACCTATATAATCAGTTGCCATATCCTGAGGGAAATATCTTCTTTGAGCCGGATCTAACCAATAAGCTCTATCTCTCCAAGAACCTCCTTTGTAAACTCTTACTTTATCATCGATTAAAGTAGTACGTTTACTAGAGTTGTCATATTTTCTCATCATCTTACCTAAACTATCTGTAGTGATATTATGTTTAGGAGAGTTGTACATTGTTTGATCAGCTTTTGTTCCAGATTCTGAATCTCCAAAGTCAAAATATTTAGATGATTGTTTGTCACCATCTCTATAATTGATATTGTCACTTGTACTGAAATTTGTTCTCAAATAAGTTTCGTTTTCGTCAACTGGTACCTGAGCAATTTCTCCCGGAAGATTTCTAGCTACAACTTTACCGTTACTTAAAGTATCATATTTGATGTTTTCTTTAGTAATGATTTCAAGTTTACCGTCTTTACCAATTTTGTTTTTAGCATATTGATTTCCTCTATAGTAGTTAAAATCATTTGCTTCATTATCAATAATAGGTCTGTAAACGTCAGCAACCCATTCTGCAACGTTACCTGCCATATCGTATAATCCGAAATCATTTGGCGCGTAGCTTTTTACAGAGTTTGTAATATCTGCTCCATCATCTGACCATCCTGCAATTCCACCGTAATCACCGTTTCCTTGTTTAAAGTTAGCCAATTGATCTCCTTTATTTTTACGTTTTGCTGAACGAGTATAATCTCCAGACCAAGGATATTTCTTTTGTCCTTTATATATATTGTACTCTCTTTGTCCAACATCAGCTGCAGCAGCATATTCCCATTCAGCTTCTGTAGGAAGTCTGTATTCTGGCAAGATAACTCCGGAAGAACGTTGTGCGTACACATTTTTTTCTTCTACTACACCATCTTTATTTGCTTTTGGTCTTCTTCCGTTTGGATTTTTCTTTAATACTAATTCTTCGTTACCACCATAAGTAGTAGAAGGTGAAGCAAGGTAAGCTTCAGTATTAAATAAACTTTCAGCACTTACGTCTGTAGTTTTAGCACCTTTTTTAAGATATCCGTCTTTTTCTAAAACAGCTTCGTTTACACGGTCTGTTCTCCATTTACTAAATTCAACAGCTTGAATCCAGTTTACACCTACTACTGGGTAGTTAGCATAAGAAGGGTGTCTTAAGTAATTATTAGTCATCGTTTCGTTATACCCTAAACGATTTCTCCATACCAAAGTATCAGGAGACGCTCCTTCATAAATATTCTTGTAATTTTCTTCTGTTGGAGGGAAAACTTTTTTAAGCCACTCCAGGTACTCTAAGTACATACCATTCGTAACTTCAGTTTCATCCATGTAGAATGATTGAACGTGTTGTTGAGTTGGTGTGTTATTCCAATCGTGCATAACATCATCCTGTACTTTACCCATTGTAAATGTACCTCCTTCAACAAAAACTAACCCAGGACCAGCCTGTTGTTTTTTCCCTGCATTTCTAGCAGCAGTTCCATTCTGACTATCTACATCCCAACCTGTTGCTCTAGAAGCGTGGCTTGAACTCGATTTTTTGCTACAACTAGCCGTGCCCAACATCAATACCATTGACATCATTAATTGCAAGACTACAATTTTGTTTACTTTCATACTCATTCTTAGGTGATAAATTTAGGTGCTGCAATATAATAATTAACATTTAATTAGCAACATCTGTTCTAATAATTTTATTTAGCTGTTTTTTACCAGAAAATAACCTATAGTTACGAACGCAAAAATATACTTTTTATTATTTACTATAACATGAAATACTATATTTTTACTTACTAAAATATTTTAATTTCAAACTAGTATTTTCAACCTATGAAACAAGCCATAATTCTATATCTTTTTTTGATTCCTTTTGTCTCATTTTCTCAGATAAATGGCGGCCTCACATTAGATTGGCAAAATAAAAAAGAGATGAGTTTTGGCGAATACAAAATAATCATACCTTACTTCACAGGAAACAGTTTTAGGTTCGATACTACAAAAAAAGCATAACACTGCTTCTTAAACTTGCCGAATCGAGCTCTTCAAACAGCAATTCTGTTTCGTTAACTAACGTCATATACGAAACAATTTCAATTACGGATTTAGGAGATTTAACACTTCAAAACATTCCGGACAGACCAAATGAAACGTTAAAAAACGTCTCAGCAAGAGATAAGAAACAAACTTTTCTATCTCTTTACCCAATTATTAAGGAAGGAAATAACTATAAACGAATCAAGTCATTTTCGTATTCAATAAATAATAGTACAGCAAAAAGCAGTAATTCTTCTTCTTATCAAAAAACGGCCTTAGTTTCTAATTCTGTTTTGGCTTCTGGTGACTGGTATCGCTTTTATGTCGAAAAATCAGGTGCTTATAAAATTTCAAAGTCTTTTTTACAGAGTTTAGGATTTGATGCCGGCAAAGTTGATCCGAGAAGAATTAAAATTTATGGAAATGGTGGAAAAATGCTTCCATTAGCAAACAATACTTATTATCCTGATGACTTAATGGAAAACAGTATTCAAATTATAGGAGAAAATGACGGTACTTTTAATAATGAAGATTATATTCTTTTTTATGCAGAAGGAGTTGACAACTGGAATAATGAAAGCCAGACCAATATTAATTTATACGACACCAAATCATACTATTATATTACAGCAACCGGCAGCGATGGAAAAAGAATTTCTACCGCAAATCAGCCAACAGGCAGCGCCACACTGAACTTAAACACGTTTGATGACTATCAATTTCATGAAACCGACCTTACCAATGTTGCCCATTTAGGGCGTCAATGGCTAGGAGAAGCGTTTGATATTAATGCAGAACAGGAATTTGAGTTCAATTTCCCAAATCTGGAAACAACAATTCCTGTAAAAATAGAAGTAAACGCAGCTTCGGCCGCCTACACTCCTACTTCTTTTGCAGTTTCTGCCAACGGGCAAAACATTGGCAACATTTCATTTAATTCATTAGTTACAGGTTCTGATGTTAGATATTACTCGGTAAAACTCCCTTCTAACAGCACTTTTACAGGTGCAGACAATATCAAAATAAAACTTACCTATAATAATAATGGTGTACCCGGATCAAAAGGATATCTGGATTATATCAACCTAATTGCAAAACGAAAACTGCAGGGCACCGGAAAACAATTTAAGTTTCAATATGATCTGGCAGGTTCAACTTCGGGAATTGTGAATTATACTATTGGCAACGCTTCAGGCATTAGTCAGATTTGGGATGTTACAGACCTATATAATGTATCAAAAATAGAAAATGCAAATTTGGCCACTTTTAGCTTTAAAGCTTCTTTAGGAGAAATTCGAAAATACATTGCAATTGATGCTTCAGATTTTTATACTCCTTTAAAAGATAGTCAGCCCAAAATTGCAAACCAGAATTTGAAAGGAACACTTTTTAAAAACAATCAAAATGCGTTTCAGGATATTGATTATGTAATTATAACTCCTAAAATTTTAATTTCCCAAGCAGAAAAACTAGCCAATTTTCATCGCACTAATTCTAATTTAAATGTAAAGGTAATTTCACTAGAAAACATCTATCAGGAATTTTCTTCCGGAAAACAAGATATTTCGGCCATTAGAAACTGCATTCGATATATTTATGACAATGCTTCTTCCGCAGAAAAAAGAATTAAATACGTGAATTTGTTTGGCGATGCATCATTCGATTATAAAAACAGAATTTCAAATAACACGAATATTGTACCTATATATCATTCCTTAAATAGTAATACCGTTGGAGAATCTTCATTTGCATCAGATGACTTTTACGCCCTCATGGATGCTGACGAAGGAAATGTGATTTCTTTTTTTGGAGGAATTGATATCGCAGTTGGAAGAATGTTAATCTCAGACAATGCTCAGGCTGAAGAAATGGTCAATAAGGTTTTAGAATATCACGATACTAAATCGTACGGAAACTGGAGAAATAATTTTGTTTTAGTAAGCGACGATGCCGACCAGAGTTCTGATGCTTCTTTGCAATCCCGTCAAAATGCATTGGCAGATCTTATTTCAACCGAAAAACCTTTTTTTAATATTGACAAAATTATTCTGGACTCATATACTCAGGAAGCTTCTGCCGGAGGATCGAGATATCCAAAAGCAAGAACTGACTTTTTTGATGCTTTTGAAAAAGGAGCTTTGGTTTTTAATTATCTGGGACATGGCGGTGAAGATGGATTGGCAGCCGAAAGAATCTGGGAGAAATCTGACGGTCAAAATTTAAACAATCAATACAAATATCCCTTATTTATAACTATTACCTGCGAATTTTCAAGATTTGATGACCCAACAAGGCCAACAGCGGGCGAATACACATTTTGGAATCCAAAAGGAGGAGCGATTGCAATGCTTACAACCATTCGTGCTATAGGTCAATATAATGCAGAAAATTTTAATGACAACCTTACAAAAAACCTGCTTTCTTATGGCACAAACCAATATACTGCAATCTCAGAAGCACTTCGGATTTCTAAAAATGATAATCCAAGCTCATCCAGTAATGTAATTTTTTATATTGGAGATCCCGCTTTGATGCTGGCTATTCCCAAACCCAGAATTAATTTAACAAAAGTAAATGATATTGTTATCTCACAGCCTATTGCTGATTTTAAATCTTTAGCAAAAATTAAAATTACAGGAGAAATTACAGACGAGAACAATACTGTTTTAAGTAATTATAATGGCGAATTAGCCACTGCTATATTTGATAAATTAATTACAACCACAACTTTAAACAATGATGGTTATAGCCCTGCAATGTCTTTCAAAACTTTGGGAGAAACTATTTTTAGAGGAAATGCATCAGTAACCAATGGTCAGTTTGAATTTAGTTTTGTTGTTCCAAGAGACATTAGAATTCCGGTAGACTATGGCCGAATTAGCTTTTATGCAAAGAAAACGGCACTTTTAGAGAACCAATCAGGCTATAATACTACCATTAAAATAGGCGGAATAAATGAAAATGCACCTGCGGACAATATAAATCCGAAAGTGAAGTTATATATGAACGACGAAACTTTTGTTTCTGGCGGAATCACAAATAGTTCCCCATTTTTATTGGCTTTTTTAGAAGATGAAAACGGGATAAATACCGCTAGCGGAATTGGTCATGATATTGTTGCGATTTTAGACGGAGATGTAAGTAATCCTTATATACTAAACGATTATTATCAAACTAAATTAGACGATTACACAAATGGAAATTTACGTTTTCCGCTAAGAAATTTAGAAGCGGGACTGCATACTATAAGCTTTACAGCCTGGGATGTTTATAACAATCCCGTAACAAGCGAAATACAGTTTATAGTTGTTGGAGATGAATCGCTAACCCTGACACACGTTCTTAATTATCCTAATCCATTTTCGACCTACACTCAATTCTGGTTTTCACATAACAGACCTTATGAACCTTTAGATGTTCAGGTTCAGGTGATGACAATTACCGGAAAAGTGGTATGGACAAAAAATCAGGTTATTACAACCGAAGGTTTTTTATCAAGAGAGATAACCTGGGACGGCAAAGATGATTTTGGAGACCGCATTGGGAAAGGCGTTTACATCTACAAACTCACTGTTAGATCAAATTTAACAAATAAAAGAGCAGAAAAGTACGAAAAACTTGTCATATTATAAATATATATATATTTTTACCATAAAAACCTTAAATCTATAAATGAAAAAAATATCTCTACTATTAATTTGTTTATTAATTATTTCGTACGCAAAAGCCCAAGACATTGAACGTCCCATTACTACCGGAGTACCTTTCTTATTGGTTGCCGCAGATGCAAGAGCAGCAGGTTTGGCAGACCAGGGTGTAGCAACAGCAACAGACGCTTATTCTCAACAATGGAATCCTGCAAAATATGCATTTGCAGTAGAAGCACAAGGGCTTTCAATAAGCTATACTCCTTATTTGACAGATTTGGCTAACGACATTTCTTTAGGACAACTTACCTATTACAATAAAATTAACGAACGAAGTGCTTTTGCAACAAGCTTTCGTTTCTTTGGTTTTGGAGGAATTGAACTAAGAGAAACCGGAGATCCAAATGAGCCTACAAGAGAAGTAAATCCTAATGAATTTGCCCTAGACGGATCTTATTCATTAAAATTAAGCGATAAATTTTCTATGGCCGTTGGCGCAAGATACATCCGTTCAAACTTAAAAATCCCTTCAACCGACATTGATGCATCAGCTGCAAGTTCTTTTGCAGTAGACATCGCTGGTTTTTATCAATCTGATGAAATCGCTTATGCTGATTTTAACGGAAGATGGAGAGCAGGTTTTAATATGCAAAATTTAGGGCCAAAAATAAGCTATGATAATGATGATATAAGTGCAAACTTCTTGCCTGCAAACCTAAGATTGGGTGGAGGTTTTGATTTTATTTTAGACGACTACAATAAAGTTGGCGTAAGTGTAGAATTTACAAAACTTTTAGTACCAACTCCTCCAGGACCTGGAACTGCAGTTGATGCAAACGGAGATGGGGACTTTACAGATGCCGGAGACATTTCTCAGGCAGATGCCGATGCCGCAAATTATAATGCTTACAATGATATTGGCTGGGTTTCGGGAATATTTAAATCTTTTGGAGACGCTCCGGGAGGATTTAGCGAGGAACTAAAAGAAATCACATATAGTGTTGGTGCAGAATATATGTATCAGGATTCATTCGCAGTAAGAGCCGGATATTTTCACGAAAGCCCTGAAAAAGGAGCCAGACAATTTTTCTCTTTAGGAGCAGGATTCAAGTATAGCGCAGTAAAAATTGACGTATCTTACTTATTTTCGTCATCAAAAGT
The DNA here is from genome assembly GCF_979258275.1 of Flavobacterium sp. AC274. Classification (NCBI taxonomy): domain Bacteria; kingdom Pseudomonadati; phylum Bacteroidota; class Flavobacteriia; order Flavobacteriales; family Flavobacteriaceae; genus Flavobacterium; species Flavobacterium sp. AC274. The sequence goes on from NZ_OZ409852.1 coordinate 5,560,357, forward strand.
TAAAAATCCTTTAGAAAACACACTTCGTTTTTCTTTAACGTTTAACTTTGGCGACAAATACGAGCAATACTAAACAAAAAAATTAAAACAATATAACAATCCAAATTTCTGATTTTAGAAATTTGGATTTTTTTCCCTTAAAAAGAATGAAAGAAATAAGCGTTACATCATCATTTTTAGTTTATGATTCAATAAAAGAACTTTCAAATGAAGTTCAGGACTTAATGGAACAGGCAATTGAAATTCGAAAAAAAGCATATGCGCCCTACTCAAAATTTAGAGTTGGTGCTGCTTTACTTTTAGATAATGGAAAAATAGTTTTAGGATCAAATCAGGAAAACGCTGCTTATCCTTCAGGATTATGCGCAGAACGTGTGGCTATTTTTCACGCCGGAAGTGTTTATCCGGAGGCCAAAATCTTAAAAATGGCAATTACAGCAGCGTCAGACACCAATCAGACAAAAGCTCCGATTCCACCATGTGGCTCATGCCGTCAATCAATAGCAGAATACGAAATTAAACAGGAAACCCCTATAGAAATCTATTTTATGGGTGAAATTGGAGAAGTTTACCAATCAACATCCCTTAAAAATTTGCTCCCTTTTATGTTTGATAAAAAGTTCTTGTAAAAAAAAGCCAAAAAGTAGCGTTTAAATTTTAGTTCTTAAATGTAATGTCTTATTTTTGCATCCCGACCTTTCGGGCGCAAATTTGTGGGAGGAAACTATTTTGCGTTATAGGCAACAATTGATAACACAAACAAACTTTAGCAAAAGAAAGAATTCAGATGAAAGAAGTTACAAAAGAAGTATATTTAAAGTGGTACGAAGACATGCTGCTTTGGAGAAAGTTTGAAGACAAACTTGCAGCATTATACATTCAACAAAAAGTTAGAGGTTTTCTACACTTATATAATGGTCAGGAAGCTGTATTAGCAGGCGCGTTGCACGCTATGGACCTGACTAAAGATAAAATGATTACTGCTTACAGAAACCACGTGCAGCCAATTGGTATGGGAGTTGATCCCAGAAACGTAATGGCTGAACTTTTAGGAAAAGTAACAGGAACTTCTAAAGGTATGGGAGGTTCTATGCACATTTTCTCTAAAGAGCACCGTTTTTACGGAGGTCACGGTATTGTAGGTGGACAAATTCCGGTAGGAGCTGGTTTGGCTTTTGCTGATAAATATTTCAATACCGGCGGTGTTACCATGACTTATTTTGGTGACGGAGCTGCAAGACAAGGTTCATTACACGAAGCTTTCAACATGGCTATGTTATGGAAATTACCAGTTGTATTTATCGTTGAAAACAACGGATACGCAATGGGAACATCTGTAGAAAGAACTGCAAACCATACTGATATCTGGAAACTTGGTTTAGGATACGAAATGCCTTGCGGACCTGTTGACGGAATGAATCCTGTAAAAGTTGCTGAAGCAATGCACGAAGCTATCGAAAGAGCACGTCGTGGAGACGGACCAACTTTCCTTGAAATGAAAACGTATCGTTACAGAGGACACTCAATGTCTGATGCACAATTATACCGTTCTAAAGAAGAGGTTGAAGAATACAGAAAAATTGACCCAATTACTCAGGTTTTAGATGTAATTATGGATCAAAAATACGCTACAGAAGAAGAAATTGAAGCAATTGACCAAAGAGTTAAGAATTTAGTTGAAGAATGCCAGAAATTTGCAGAAGAATCTCCATATCCTGAATTGCAACAATTATACGATGTAGTATACGCACAAGAAGACTATCCATTTACACCTCATAAACTATAATTAATTATGGCTATTAAAGTAACAATGCCTCGTTTGAGCGATACTATGACGGAAGGAACGGTAGCGACTTGGCTTAAAAAAGTAGGCGACAAAATTAGCGAAGGAGATATCTTAGCTGAAATTGAAACAGACAAAGCAACAATGGAGTTCGAATCTTTTAACGAAGGAACTCTTTTACATATTGGAATTCAGGCTGGAGAAACTGCTCCGGTTGATTCATTATTAGCAATTATTGGAAAAGAAGGAGAAGACATTTCAGCACTTTTAGCTGGTGGAGATGCTCCTGCCGAAGCTCCAAAAGCAGAAAGTAAAGAAGCTCCTGCTGCTGAAGCAAAAACAGAAACTGCTGCTCCTGCAAAAGCTGCAACTGAATTACCAAAAGGTGTTATAGTAGTAACTATGCCACGTTTGAGTGATACAATGACAGAAGGAACTGTAGCAACCTGGTTGAAAAAAGTAGGCGATACTGTTGCTGAAGGAGATATTTTAGCAGAAATTGAAACAGACAAAGCTACAATGGAGTTTGAGTCTTTCAATGCCGGAACATTATTATACATCGGTATTCAGGAAGGAAATACTGCGCCTGTTGATAGCTTATTAGCTATCATTGGACCAGCAGGAACTGACATTGCCGGAATTGCTGAAAATTATACTGCCGGAGGCGCTGCAACTGCAAGTGCTCCTGCAACAGAAGAAAAAGCTGCTGCTCCTACTGCTGAAAAAGCTACAGAAGCTGTTTCCGATAATTCAAACGGAGGAAGAATTTTAGCTTCTCCATTAGCGAAGAAAATTGCTTCTGATAAAGGAATCCAATTAACTCAGGTTAAAGGTTCTGGAGAAAACGGACGTATCGTAAAAAGCGATATCGAAAACTTTACTCCATCTACACAAGCAAAACCTGCTGCAAGTGCTGACGCTAAATCAGAAACTACTGCACCATCTGCACCAAAAGTATTTGTTCCTGCAGGAGAAGTTTACACAGAAGAGATTAAAAACTCTCAAATGCGTAAAATTATCGCAAAACGTTTAGCAGAATCTTTATTTACAGCACCTCACTACAACTTAGTGATCGAAGTAAGCATGGACGAAGCAATGGGCGCAAGAGCAACTATCAATACTGTTCCTGATACAAAAGTATCGTTCAATGATATGGTGATTAAAGCTTGTGCTTTGGCATTGAAAAAACATCCAAAAATTAACTCTCAGTGGAAAGAAGATGCTATCATCATCAACCACCACGTTAATATTGGTGTTGCTGTTGCTGTTGAAGACGGATTAGTAGTTCCTGTATTGAAATTTACAGATGCTATGAGTTTATCTCAAATTGGTGCTAGTGTAAGAGATCTTGCAGGAAGAGCAAAAAACAAAAAATTAGGACCACAAGAAATGGAAGGAAGTACTTTTACAGTATCTAACCTTGGAATGTTTGGTATTACTGAATTTAATTCAATTATCAACCAGCCAAACTCTGCTATCCTTTCTGTAGGTGCAATTGTTGAGAAACCAGTAGTTAAAAACGGTCAGATTGTAGTTGGAAACACAATGATGTTATCATTAGCTTGCGACCACAGAACAATTGACGGTGCAACCGGAGCTCAATTTTTACAAACGTTAAAACAATACATCGAAAGCCCGGTTACAATGTTGGCATAATCGATTGTTTACATATTTAAATCCCGTTTTGAGTAATCAGAACGGGATTTTTTATTTAATTTAGTTTCTCAATTTCAATACTTCATAAATATGAAAAAAATATTCTTAGTAACCTTATTTTTAGCAGCTTTTGCGTGTCAGAAAAAAGATCAGACAGAAAAAACAACCACTGCTAAAGCTACTATTAAAGACGAACACACTTTTTCTAAAGCAGATCTTGCTGTTGTAAAACACTTAGATCTTGATATCAAAGTTGACTTTGATACACAAACAATCTCAGGAAAAGCTTCCTGGCAAATTGATAATATTAGCAAAGGAAACGAAATTATCTTTGATGAAAACACGCTAAATATTACCAAAGTAACTTTAGGCGACGAAGAAAAAGAAACTAAATTCGAACTCGGTGCAGCAGTTGAATTTCACGGAAAACCACTTCATATTACTATTGAACCAAACACTACAAAAGTTAACATCTATTATAGTACAACCAAAGATGCTGTTGCATTGCAATGGCTAAATCCGCAACAAACTGCAGATAAAAAGAAACCATTTGTTTTCTCTCAGGGAGAAAGTATCTGGTCTCGTACCTGGATTCCGTGTCAGGATTCACCGGGAATACGCTTTACTTATAATGCTAAAGTTACGGTTCCTAAAGATTTGTTGGCTGTAATGAGCGCCTCTGTAAATCCGCAACAAAAAAATGATACGGGGGTTTATACTTTCAAACAAGATAAAGCGATTCCATCTTACTTAATGGCAATTGCTGTTGGAGACATTGCTTTTCAATCAATTGACAACAGAACCGGAGTTTATGCTGAACCTTCTATATTAAAAAAAGCTGCATGGGAATTTGCTGAGCTAGGAAAAATGGTTGGCGCTGCAGAAAAACTTTACGGACCATATCGTTGGGGACGTTATGATGTTTTGGTTTTACCTCCAAGTTTTCCTTATGGCGGAATGGAAAATCCAAACTTAACTTTCCTGACTCCGGGCGTTATTGCCGGCGATCGTTCTTTAACAAGTTTATTGGCGCACGAATTAGGCCACAGTTGGAGCGGAAACTTAGTAACCAACGCAACCTGGGATGATATTTGGTTGAACGAAGGTTTCACTACTTATGTTGAACACAGAATTGGCGAAGAAATTTTCGGTAAAAAAGAAGCTGAAATGCAAGACGTTCTAACTCGTAAAGATTTAGATGACAATATTGCTGAATATGGCGCTACCAATCCTGATACAAGATTAAAAGTAAGTCTTACCAACAGAAACCCAGATGACGGAATTAGTCAGATTCCTTATGTAAAAGGCTATAACTTCCTGAAAGTAATTGAAGCAGCTGTTGGTCGTGAAAAATTCGACCCGTTTATTAAAAACTATTTTGATGCTCATGCTTTTCAATCTATAACAACAGAAGACTTCGTAAAATACCTAAAAGAGAATCTTATTAAAGGAGACAAAGCCCTGGCTGATAAAATCAAATTAGACGACTGGATTTATAAACCAGGCGTTCCATCAAATATAACCACTCCTTCTTCTGAAGATTTTACTGCAATAAATAATATTCAGAAAAACTGGAGAAAAACTGGTGTTAAAGGATTAAGCAAAAAGATAAAATCAACTACAGAAAAACAGCATTTTATCGACTATTTACCTGCAGATATTACAGCCGAAGAAATGACAGCAATTGATAATGAATTCAGTTTTACTAAAAACGGAAACTTCGTTATTAAACGTCAGTGGTTTGCACAGGCAATAATACATCAATATAAACCTGCCTACCCTGCAATTGAGCAATTCATGATTGCAACGAGCAGAACAGGATCGTTAATGACACTTTATAAAGAATTGGTTAAAACTCCGGAAGGAAAAACCTGGGCAAAACAAATTTTTGAAAAAGCAAAATCTGGTTATCATGCCACAACTGTTCAGGCTGTTGAAGGTTTATTGAAATAGTTTTCAGTCACAGCAAAAAGTGACAGTAAACAGTTTTAAATTTAAAAGTTTACATCCCCAATATCAAGATAATTGATAATTGGGGATTTTTTATATCCCATAGGGATTATATATTGGTAGAAAAAATCCAAGTATTACAATCATTGTCCCGTTAGGGACTACATATATTACATATTGTGTAGTCCCTAACGGGACAAATAATCAAAATGGATATTTTCTTTCTACCAATATATAATCCCTACGGGATATAACTATTCAATTTTATATATACAGGAAAATTGTCCACCACATACAGTACATTCCCCTAAATATTAGCAATTAAAAACCTTAATTTTTATTCTTCGCTTCAATCCATTTTGCCATGTATTTGGTACTTTTTAAAGTATGATGCTGCAGCAAACTTCCCATAAAATTATGCAGACGATGATTTTCAAAATCATTCAACAAGGAATTAATTGATTTAATTAATTCGTCTGAATATTTATTTTTTTGATAGTATTCATTCACAATCGCAATTCCGTTTTTTTGAGATTGTTTCCAAAGATTTTCATCACTATATAGCTCAACTGCTTTTTTGGCAAATTCCTGAATATCATCAGTAATAAAACCATTCCACGGTAAATTGCCATGCATTGCTTCCGAACCAATTGTTGTGGTTGCACTTGGCGTTCCGCATTGCATTGCTTCTAACAATTTTCCTTTTAAACCTGCACCAAAACGAATTGGAGCCAAAACAATTCTGGCGTTTTTTACAATTTCATTGGCATCCTCTGCCCTTCCCATAATAAAAAAACCGCTTTTAGGCTGATGCAATTGCAGTACTTTTTGTGATGGATATGCGCCATAAACTTGTAAAATAGCTTCGGGAAACTGTTTTCTAATTAAAGTCCAAATCGTTTCTTTTAAATACTGAACTGTATTCCAATTTGGTTCATGAAGAAAATTTCCGATGAAAACAAAATTCTTGCGTTCTTCAAAAGAAGGTAATTTCTTAAGATTTTCCTCAGACATTTTATCAACTAAAAAAGGTAAATAATGAAGCAGATTGGAATCAATTTTAAAAATATCTTTTAGGAGATCCATTTCAAATTCTGAAATAATAAAAGATAAGTCACATCTTAAAATACTTGCGATTTCACGTTTTGCAACTTCCTCAGATAACAAATCATGAACTTCAAAAGTTCGATTTTCTTTAAAAGCTTTTTGTCTCGCTGTTCTCAAACAATGTAAATCTTCAGTATCCAGTAAACGAATTGCTTTTGGACAGTTTTCTGAAACTCGCCATCCAAATTGTTCTTCAATCATAAAACGATCAAATAAAACAACATCCGGATTTAATGCCATAATAAAATCATCAAAACTGGAATTATTCAATTCTATGGTTCTTTTTTCAACTCCAAAAGCTTTCAAATCAACCATAAAATCACTGTCTAATGCCGGGCTTGCAAATGTAATTTCAAATCCATTTTGTTTAAAAATAGAAATCAGCTGCATCATTCTTCCACCCGCTGCAGACGAATTTGGCTCCGGCCAGACAAAACCAATAATTAAGAGTTTTTTTGCGTGATTCATTTGATTTGTTTCAAGTTACAAAATAATACTATTTTACGCGGATTTGCACCATATTTCCTGACTTTCGGTGATAAAAAACACTAATTTTGCAAAACACTTTTTTCTATAAAATTATGTTAGGATTAAAATTAGCCACAGACCCTCGTTGGGTAAATATCGTCGAATCGAATATCGAAGAAATTTTAACGGATCATGCGTGGTGCGAGCAAAAAGCAGCTTCAAACGCCATTAGTTTAGTAACTTACAATTCTGAATTGGAAGAATTAGTAACCGAAATGCTTGTAATTGCAAGAGAAGAACTAGAACATTTGCAGATGGTTCACGACATAATTAAAAAAAGAGGCCTGACTTTGGGCCGCGAAAGAAAAGATCATTATGTAAATGAACTTTTTAAATTTATGAAGAAAGATGGAAGCCGTAAAGACGCGCTTTGCGATCGTTTATTGTTTTCGGCAATGATCGAAGCCAGGAGTTGTGAGCGCTTTAAAGTACTTTCTGAAAATATAAAAGACGAAGAATTAGCCAAATTTTATCGTGATTTGATGATTTCTGAAGCAGGACATTATACTACTTTTTTAGGCTTTGCCAGAAAATATACAGACAATATAGACATCGAGAAACGCTGGAAAGAATGGATTGAATATGAAGGTTCGATCATAACCAATTACGGAAAAAGCGAAACCGTTCACGGATAAAAAAACTGTTATCCAATCCTAATTCAAATATAAATCATATCACAATTTTAAATGCCAACTAATAAATTTAAATCGGCCTTATTAAAAACAGGAAAATACCTGGTGATAACTTTTGCTGTTATACTTGGGTTATTGTTTTTAACGCCTATCATTTTTGAAGATCAAATTAAAGATCAAATCAAAAAAACGGCGAATGAAAGGCTAAGTGCCGAATTGAATTATTCTGATGTTTCTGTATCCTTTTTTCATCATTTCCCTTCTTTAACCTTAACACTAAATGATTTAAGTCTTAATGGTTCTGCACCTTATAAATCTGAAAAATTTATTACTGCAAAAGAGGTTTCGTTTGGAATAAACGTTGCGAGTTTGGTTTTTGGGCGATCTGTAAAAATCGACCAGATTTATTTGTCTGATTCGTTTATAAATGTAAAAGTCAATAAAAACGGTGAAGCCAATTACAACATTTATAAATCTACGGCTCAGGCAACCACACAAAAAGACAGCTCAGATACAGCTTTAAAATTGGAGCGAATTGAAATCATCAACAGTAAAATTATTTATGATGATCAATCTACAAAAGTACATTTTGATGCTCTTGGTTTTAATTATTTAGGAAAAGGAGATTTAAACAAATCTGTTTTTGATTTATATTCAAAAGCAAAAGTCGAAAAACTAAATATTGTCTATGACAATGAGCCTTATTTAATGAACAAAAAAATTGATGCCGATTTGATTACGAAGGTAAATATCAACTCGTTATCCTTCTTTTTTCAACAAAACAATTTAAAAATCAATCAGCTGATAGTCGATTTTAAAGGAAATTTCAATTTTCTGAAAGACGGCTATAATATGGACTTGGCAATAAAATCAGAAAACAGCGACTTGTACGATGTTTTCACTGCTTTTCCACCAAAATACATCACCTGGCTTTCTAAAACAGAATTAAAGGGAAATACTAATTTACTTTTAACAGTAAAAGGAGACTATATTGCTTCGCAAAAAAAAGCTCCGGATCTTAATTTAGATGTAAAAATTGACAACGGATTTGTGAATTATAACAAAAGTGCTTTTCCGGTTTCAGACCTTAATGTAGAGGTAAAAACAAAAGTTCCGTCATTAGATCCTGAACTTTTAATTGTTGATGCCAAAAATATATCATTGAAAATCAATAAAGATTATTTAAAATCAAAATTATATATGGAAGGCTTAAGCACTCCAAATATTGATGCCGATTTTAAAGCCAAAATGGATCTTGCCAAATTAAATAAAGCCCTTGGAATTCCTGATTTAGAATTAAAAGGAACTTTGGCTGGAGATGTAAAAGCAAAGGGGAAATTCGATCAAAAAAACAAACTTTTTCCTGTTACAAAAGGAAATATTGATTTAGAAAACGGCTATATCAAAACAAAATATTATCCAAATGCAATTACCAATATTGTCGTTAAATCTAATATCAGCAATCAAAAAGGGACTTTTCAGGATTTGAAAGTGAATTTAAAACCAGCTCAGTTTACTTTTGAAGGAAAACCTGTTTTTGTTTCTGCAGCTTTAAGCGATTTTGATGATTTAAATTATGACATTAAAGCAAATGGTGAACTTGATGTAAATAAAATATACAAAGTATTTTCTCAAAAAGGCTTGGATTTAGATGGTTTTATAAAAGCTGATTTGGTTTTAAAAGGCAAACAAAGCGACGCCGAAAAAGGAAATTACAGCAAACTTTACAACAAAGGAACACTTGAACTTAGAAACATTGGAGTTGCATCAGAATATCTGCCTAAAAAATTTATTATTAAGGAAGGTATTTTCAAAATCAATCAGGATAAAATGTCTTTCAATAACTTTTTGGCTGCTTACGGACAATCAGATTTTAAGATGAACGGATATTTGCAGAACGTTTTTAATTATATAACAACAAATACAGGAGTTTTAAAAGGTTCTTTTACGGTTTCGGCGAGATATATTAATGTTGATGAATTTATGTCTGAAACAGATACAAATACAGCTTCTCAAACAGAAACCAAACAAACTGGAGTTATTATTATTCCAACCAATTTAAATTTGCAATTAATGGCGCATGCCCAAAAAGTTTATTTTGACAAATTAAATCTTCAAAATGCCAGCGGAAATTTAAAGATGAACCAAGGCAAACTGAGCATGCAAAATACAGGCTTCAATTTAATTGGCTGTAATGTTGCTATGAATGGCAATTATCAGGCTGTGACGCCTCAAAAAGCAAATTTTGACTACAGTATTAAAGCTTCTGATTTTGATATTAAAAGAGCCTACAATGAAGTTGAAGTTTTTAGAAAAATGGCTAGTGCAGCCGAAAAAGCACAGGGAATTGTATCGCTTGATTATCAGTTAAAAGGGAGATTAAACGAAAACATGAAACCGGTTTATCCATCCCTTGTTGGCGGCGGAACACTTTCTGTAAAAGACGTAAAAGTAAGAGGTTTGAAAATGTTTAATGCCGTAAGCAAACAAACCAATTCTGAATCTATGAAAAACCCTGATCTTTCAAAAGTTGAAATAAAAAGTAAGATCAAGAATAATATCATGACAGTTGAACGCTTTAAATTTAAGTTTGCCGGCTTTAGACCAAGAATTGAAGGAACTACAAGCTTAGACGGAAAATTAAATCTAAAAATGCGTTTGGGATTACCGCCATTAGGTATTTTCGGAATTCCGTTAACTGTTACAGGAACTCAAGATAGTCCTAAAGTAAAAGTTGGCCGTAAAACTGAGGATTTAGAAGAAACAAAGGATACGGAGTAGATAAATTTAAATCTCAATTTAAAAATTCCAAATTCCAATTCCCGACAAAACAATTATAACTTAAACCACATACAACACGCCCGAAACATATAAAATACCTTTGGCCAGCAACCACAATAATACCGCCATTCCTAAAAATCCCCAAGTAGCCGTTTTGCTTCTTTTCCAGCTTACAAAAAATGTTGGAATCTCCCAATATTTTATAATAACATAAAGGCTTGTTCCTATTAAGGACGCCCAAATCATTTCTCCGGAATGAATATAAAAACTATACAATAAAACAGCCGAAAGAAAAAGAATGGTAATAAATTGCAAATAATAGTAATTTTTATAATTGTACTTAAAATTATCCTTAAGTGACAATAATAAAAAGGAAATAACCAGCAAACTAGTCAACGCAATTATGACATAGGAAAAAAGCGGATTCTGCTGTCCTATAAAAAAGCCATCTATAAGCAAAGCTAAAACCATGCAGGCAGCAAGTGAATAAATACTTCTCTCGATCGAAGTATCTTTAAAAGGTATTAGAATTGGTGATATATATTTCTCTAAAACACGCCAAAAAGGTAAAGCACAAATAGCCGCCATACCAGACACAACAATTTCGTAATTATACAATGTGTCTCCGGGAACTTTATACAACACATATAAAAGAGCCACAGTCACAATAATAGCAGGAAGACAAATTGTTTTTACCGTTTCCCATTTATTGTTTCCCCAGAAATTGTCCTTTATTTGAAAAACATACTTCTGAACCAGATATTTTTGGGTAAAAATGGCAGTTGACTGACTCCACAATAAAAACAGACCTGTATGAATTACTACTGTTCTCAGTGTCATTTCTTCCAAATAGCATCCGCCAATAATGCATGCAACGCCTATCAATAACAACTCATACGTAAGCAAAATTGCCGAAAACAAAAGTCTGAATAACGGTGCAAATTGTTTTATAAGAACACCTATTAGGAAATTCCAATAATTGCGTAATAACCCAATTATGGCACAAATTGCAATAAAAGCGGCCAAATACAACATCCAATTCGTGAGTGATTGCGTTTGCATCCAAATTTGAACTGCAGAATCTTTTACCGGAATATAAACTACATGAGAGTTGACGTAAATTTCATTTGCTAATTGATTTCTTACCGAATCATTGAGTACAGAAAACTGATTTTTATGTTTCAACCAATAGGTATTGGCATCAGAACCGCTTTTTTGTAAAACAGCAAATTCATATAAAATCTTTTTTTGAGTATCGTTTAATAACACGATTTGTTCGGCAGATTGAATTTCTTTTGCAAACAGGCTTGTAGAGAAAAGAAATAAAAGAAAAAATATTTTTTTCAAAATTTGAGTGGTTTAGTCCAGTCAAAAATACAAATAATACGATACAAAAAAATTTCAATTCAGATAATAAAAAAACATGGATCAACGCCAAATATTGTGGAGAAACATTAAAATTCCCATACTCCTCAATTATTTTTTACCGCAGAGAACGCAAAGATTTTCCGCAGAGTTCACTAAGATCTAAGTTGTGTATACACAATCTAAGTCCGCAAAGCTTTGTGACCTTTGTGTTTTTACTAAACTTGACATATTTAAAAAACTTTGCGTTCTCTGTGGCAAATTTTTATTTGTCTCTGCACCGGTTTTAGGACGAATTCAAACTCAGTTTCTGTGTTAATTTCAACTAAGAAAAAACCACATAACGCTGATTATATGATGCTTTCTATAATAAAACAATAAAATTTACCGTTTTATTTATATTATGTATACGCCGATAGCCAATTTCAATTTACAGAAAAAGAAAAAACCCGCTCTTTTCAGAACGGGTTTTTTTAATAAGTAATTTTATGATTATGCTTCGAATGGAAGGATAGATACATAAGATTTGTTATCTTTTTTCTTTTGGAACTTAACAACTCCAGCTACTCTTGCGTGTAGTGTGTGATCTTTACTGATGTAAACGTTTTCACCTGGATTATGTTTTGAACCTCTTTGTCTAACGATGATGTTCCCAGCAATAGCAGCTTGACCACCAAAAATCTTAACGCCTAAACGTTTTGATTCTGATTCTCTACCATTCTTCGAACTACCGACACCTTTCTTGTGAGCCATGACGTATGAGTTTAAATATTGTTATTATTCTTTAGTAGCTTCTTTTTTTGCTTTTGGAGCTGCTGCTTTTTTTGCTTTTGGAGCTGCTTCAACTTCAGTAGCCGGAGCTTCTTCTGCTACAACTGCTTTTTTAGCTGCTGCTTTTTTAGTTCCACCTGCTGCAGTAATACCTTCAATTACAATTTGAGTAAGATATTGTCTGTGACCATTTCTCTTTTTGTATCCTTTTCTTCTTTTCTTTTTGAAAACGATAACTTTATCTCCTTTTAAGTGTTGTAACACTTTAGCTTCTACTGAAGCACCTTCTATAGCTGGGGCGCCTAAAGTTACGTTTCCATTATCGTCTAATAAAAGAACTTTGTCAAAAGAAACTTTTGAACCTTCTTCATTAGCCAAACGGTGAACATAAACCTTTAAGTCTTTGCTTACTTTGAATTGTTGCCCTGCTATCTCTACGATTGCATACATACCAAATTGATTTATTGATTTTTAAGGTTGCAAATATACAATTAATAATTTACTGTGCAATCTCTTATTTCAAAAATATTTTCCTCGCATTAAAGTCTGTTTTTCAAGGTGTTTTATGGCTTTAAAAAACATATCCCGATGTAAAGTACTGTTAAAGTAGCATCAAAATATCGGCTAATATTAAAATCATCATTAAAAAAACTTATTTTTGATGTAACTATAATTACCTCTTGACTACCTACTATAATATTAGGTAATAAAAATTATTAATCTTTATGAAAAATTCGATAATGATGTTAAGTGCTGCATTAATGCTTGGCGGAGTAGCTCATGCTCAAAAAGTAGCTTTTGAAGAATATAATTTAGACAACGGCATGCATGTTATTTTGCACAACGATCCTTCGGCACCAGTTGTTGTAACTTCTGTTATGTATCATGTGGGATCTAAAGATGAACGCCCTGATCGTACAGGTTTTGCTCACTTTTTTGAACATTTGTTATTTGAAGGAACCCAAAACATAAAACGCGGTGAATGGATGAAAATTGTTACCGCAAATGGCGGAGTAAACAATGCCAATACATCTGATGACAGAACTTATTATTATGAAGTTTTCCCGTCAAATAGTTTAGAACTTGGTTTATGGATGGAATCTGAAAGATTGATGCACCCAATTATCAACAAAATTGGAGTTGACACGCAAAATGAAGTCGTAAAAGAAGAAAAGAGAATGCGTTACGACAATCAGCCTTATGGAAATATTTTGCCTGAGGTAAAGAAAAACATGTTCAAAAATCATCCATATCGCTGGACAACGATTGGCTCCATGAAAGATCTGGATGCTGCAACTCTTGAAGAATTTCAGGCTTTTAATAAAAAATTCTATACACCAAATAATGCCGTTTTAGTTGTTGCAGGCGATTTTGACAAAACAAAAACCAAAGAATGGATTCAGAAATATTTTGGTCCAATTCCAAAAGGGGAAGTTGTAAAAAAACAAACTTTTACAGAAGAACCAATTAATCAAACAATAAAAGCAACTTACGAAGATCCGAATATTCAGATTCCGATGGTCGTTGCTTCGTACAGAACTCCCTCAATGAAAACAAGAGATGCCCGGGTTTTAGACTTAATCTCTTCTTATTTAAGTGATGGAAAAAGCTCAAAATTGTACAAAAAAATAGTTGATGATAAAAAAATGGCGCTTCAAATTGGTGCGGTAGGTTTTAGCCAGGAAGATTACGGAATGTACATTTTATACGGTTTGCCAATGCAGCCTAATACAACCGCAGACATTTTAAAAGAGATGGATGAGGAAATTGTTAAAATACAAACCGATTTGATTTCTGAAAAAGACTACCAAAAATTACAAAATAAATTTGATAATAATTTTGTCAACGCAAACGCAAGTGTCGAAGGAATTGCAGAAAATTTAGCTTCTTATTATTTACTTTATGGAGATGTAAATCTTATAAATACCGAAATCGACCTCTACCACTCTATAACAAGAGAAGAAATTAGAGATGTCGCTAAAAAGTATTTAAACCCTAATCAGCGTTTAATTTTAGATTATGTTCCTTCAAAAAAAGTTGAAAACTAAGAGTCTCAAATCATGAAAAAAATACATACAATTTTAATCCTTTTATTCCTAACGGGAATTATGCAAGCACAAGATCGCACACAACCTAAACCAGGTAACGCACCAGTAGTCAACATCAAAAAACCACAAACTTTTGTTTTGGCAAACGGTATGAAAGTTTTAGTGGTTGAAAATCATAAATTACCAAGAGTAAGTTTTAACCTAACTCTTGACAACGCTCCTTTTACCGAAGGAAATAAAAAAGGCGTTGACGAATTAACCAGCAGTTTAATTGGAAACGGCTCTAAAAAAACAAAAAAAGAAGCTTTTAATGAAGAAATTGATTTTTATGGCGCAAGCATCAATTTTACTTCATCCGGAGCTTATGCAAGTTCACTTTCTAAATATTCCGGACGAGTTCTGGAGCTTTTAGCCGAAGGCGCTTTACAGCCAAATTTCACTCAGGAAGAATTTGATAAGGAAAAAGCAAAATTATTGGAAGGCCTTAAAGCCGATGAAAAAAGCGTTCCGGCAATTGCCAATCGCGTTGTTGACGTTTTAGCTTTTGGAAAAAATCATCCAGCTGGAGAATTTATTTCTGAAGAAACGTTGAAAAATGTTACTCTTGCAGATGTTCAGGCAAATTACGCTACTTATTTTGTGCCCGAAAATGCTTATTTGGTTGTAATTGGAGATATTAAATTTAAAGAAACAAAAGCAGCTGTAGAAAAACTTTTTGGCGGATGGAAAAAACAAAACGCTCCAAAAAATACTTACGCAGATCCGCAAAATGTATCAAAACTTCAAATTGATTTTGTTGATGTTCCAAACGCGGTTCAATCTGAAATTTCATTGGTAAATACCGTGAATTTAAAAATGAGTGATCCTGATTTTTTCCCTGCTGTAATTGCAAATCAAATTTTGGGTGGTGATTTCAACAGTTATTTAAACATGAATCTGCGCGAACAACACGCCTGGACATACGGCGCAAATTCAAATATTGGAAGCGGAAAATATGTAACAAAATTCAAAGCAACATCTGCAGTTCGAAATGCGGTTACCGATAGTGCCGTTACAGAATTTGTAAAAGAAATTAAAAGAATCAGAACAGAAAAAGTTTCTGATGATGTATTAAAAAACGTAAAAGCAGGTTATATCGGAAGATTTGTAATGCAGGTTGAAAAACCTCAGGCTGTTGCTCGTTACGCTTTAAATATCGAAACAGAAAAGCTTCCGGCTGATTTCTATGAAAAATACATTCAAACTATTAACAATGTTACTCCGGATGATATTTATCGTGTTGCCAACAAATATTTCCCTCTTGATAATATGCGAATTGTTATAGTAGGAAAAGGTTCTGAAGTACTAGGCGGTTTAGAAAAACTTCAAATTCCGATTTATTATTTTGACAAATACGGAAACCCTGTTGAAAAACCGGTAAGCAAAAAAGAAGCTCCGGCTGAAATCACTGCAAAAACTGTGTTTGAGAATTACATCAAAGCGATTGGTGGCGAAAAAGCGGTTTCTGCAGCAAAAACACTTTCCATGAAAGGTTCTACGACAATTCCGCAAGCACCGACTCCTTTAACTTTTACTTCAAAATTAGATTCAAAAGGAAAAATGATGGTTTCACTTTCTATGGGAACTATGGCTTTGATGAAGCAAGTTGTAAACGACAAAGGTGCTTATATAGAACAACAAGGACAACGTAAAAACCTTGAAGGCGCAGATTTAGCCGAAATGAAAGCAAACGCAGCTCCTTTTGAGGAATTGCTATTAAGCAAAAAAACTGGTTTAAAAGTTGAAGGAATAGAACCAATAAACGGCAACGACGCTTATTCTATAAAAGATGGAAAAACTATTTATTATTACGATGTAAAATCAGGATTAAAAGTAGCTGAAACCAAAATAAAAGAACAAGGCGGACAATCGACAACACAAACAACTTACTTTAATGATTATAAAGAAGTTAAAGGCGTAAAAGTTCCTTTTAATCTAATACAAAATGCAGGTTTTGAATTGGATATAAAAATGTCTGACATTAAAATCAACGAAGGAGTTTCTGAAGCAGATTTTCTTTAAAAAGGTTCTGGCATTAAGTTGCTATCCCGAAGCTTCGGGACTAAGATTTTTTAAGAGCTTTGTCAAAGTTTAAAACTTTGACAAAGCTTTTTTTATTTCTTAGCCGACAAATAAACTCCGATCAAAATAATAAAAGCACCAAAAAACTGAACTGGCGTTAGCATTTCATTATCTAATAATCCCCAGAAAAAAGCAACTATCGGAATTAAATACGTTACTGATGTTGCAAAGACAGGCGATGACATTTGAATTAATTTAAAGAATAAAACATTTGCAATTCCGGTACCTAAAACACCCAAAATCATTACAAATAAAATAGAATGCTGTGTTGCTTCGAGATTTATTCTTTGTGTAAAATCGGTTGTACTTAAAATAATTAATGCAGGAATAAGTAAGACCGTAAAATTTCCGGTTGTGATGCTTAATGAATTCAAATCCGGTAAATACTTCTTGATTAGATTTACATTTATGGCGTAACAAATCGTTGCAATTACGACCAAAAGAACATAATAATAATTTTGTCCCGGATGCGCAGAAGCGCCACTTAAAACCAGCAATAAACACCCAATTAGACCAACGAAAACTCCTAAAACCTGACGTTTTTGAAATTGTATTCCGAAAGCAATTATTCCTAAAACCAATGTATTTAAAGGTGTAAGCGAATTTAAAATAGCAACAATCGAACTATCGACCTGAGTTTCGGCAATAGCAAAAAAGAAAGCAGGAATAAATGTTCCGAAAACAGAAGTTAGCGCCACAAATTTCCATTGACGGCGGGAGATTTTTTTAAACTCGAAAATCCCACGATAAGTAAAAACAAAGCGGCAAAAATAATTCGGAGTGAACCTACCTGAATCGCTGTTAAACCAACTAATCCTCTTTTAATTAAAATAAAAGAACTTCCCCAAATTAACGAAAGCAAGAATAAATAAAACCATTTTAATTGTTTTGCATCCATAAATAGTGTTTTACTGCAAATTTGTAATTATTTTATGAACTGACCTTCTGTTTTTTATTAATTTTGTAAACATCATGTAGCTAATTTAAAACATCAATATAATGAAATTCACAAAAATCATCACGGCATTAGCAATCTCAGGTTTAGTATTTGTAAGCTGTAAAAAAGAAGAAGATAAAAGTTTAGCAGTAATAAATGCTGACAAAACAGTTACTAAAGAACATAAAGCAATTGCTCCCGAAAATGTACAAACAGCAAGTTTTACAATCGAAGGAATGACTTGTGCAGTAGGTTGTGCAAAAACTATTGAAAAAGAACTATCAAATCTTGAAGGAGTTGAAAAAGCTGCCGTTGATTTTGATAAAAAAACAGCAACGGTTACTTTCGACAAAACAATTCAAAACCCTGAAAATTTAACTAAAGTGGTTCAGGAAACAGGGGATGGAAAAACATATAAAACTTCAAATATCAAATCTTAATAAAAGATTTATAGAGTACTTAAAAACAAAAGAAATAATACATTTCAAACAGTAGTAAACTCAGCATTACTACTGTTTTTTTTTGAATTATTTTAATCGATTTCACTCACAGCAATAATAAATTAATATAAAAAATAATGAACCTTAAATTTAGCCATATAGACATTTTAGTTAAAGACCTTCAGGTGGCCTGTGATTATTACAGACAAATCCTCGGAGCCGAAATCTCAAAGAAATTCACTTGGGAAAGAGGAGAACTTCATGTCGAATATGCTGTTGTGAAAATGGGTCAGGAACGATTTATGCTGGTGAAGCCTTTTTCGGGAAATTTAAAAAACCTATTAGATACTAAAGGTGAAGGAACTATTTATCGTCATTGTTATTCTGCTCCGGATATTGAAAAAGTTTTTGATGAATTGGTATCTAAGGGTGTTCAGCCGGAAGATGAAAATGAAAATCCTTTATCACTGGAAAGCCTTAATTCTCCCAGCGGAATTCGAATTATTTGGCTTCCAAAACGTTTTGGAGAATTCTCAATCGAGATACTCGAAGAAGCAGGACTTCAGGAGTTTATGAATGATGCATTTTCAGCTTCTTAGTTCAATACAATTTTTTAATTACATCACTTTAAAACATAAAAAAAGCATTCAGTTGAATGCTTTTTTTATTATTTCCATTTTAATGTTTCCATTAACTGTCGCATATCGTTTTTTATATAACTGGCTGCCGGCATAATCGAATCAAAATTGGGTTTAGCATAAAAATAAACCGATCCGGTTATAAAATGCTTTGTACTGTCTGTAACGTAAAATTGAGAGTTTGTAGCAGCGTTTCCATCAACTTGATAAAACATTCCGTAAACCTTTTTTTCAGGGTTTAAATATGGCTGTTCTAATATATCATCAGCTTTTATTACATGCTCGTAAGTTAGTTTCTGAGCATCTTTAAGCAATTTTTCGATATCGCCGTTTACTGGCTTATAAGTTAAATAAATGGTAGCTTTCATTTTGGGATACGTAATTGCAAAACCACAATTTTTTTCGCCTTTTATAATCGCAGCTTCATTCATTTGAAAAGAAAACGGACAATTACCTTCAAAATTAGCATATGTAGCTTCAGGATAATCCAAACGTAAAAAACTTGCCGGTTTTGGCATCACATCATCTTTACAGCTTACAAGTGTTAGTATTAGTAAAATTGTCGCTACTGAAATTATTCTTTTAAGCATTTTATTCTATTGTTACTTTTATTTGTTTTACACGTTTTTTATCAACTGTTTCTATCGTAAAAATACAGTTCTCAAACGCTATTTTTTGGTCTTTTTTAGGGAAATTCCCAGGATTTCAAGAATAAAACCAGCTAACGTTTCGGCTTCACCTTTATGTGATTCAAAAATATCTTCATTTACATCTACAATTCTGTAGAAATCCTTCATATTGATTTTACCTTCAAAGAGAAAATTCTTTTCATCTATTTGAGAATAATTCAGGTTTTCATCATCAAACTCGTCACTTATATCACCTACAATTTCTTCTATAACGTCTTCTAAAGAAACCAATCCGGATGTTCCGCCATATTCATCAACCACAATGGCCAAATGGCTTTTAAGACTTTGAAAATCCTTTAATAAATTGTCCAGTTTTTTATTTTCCGGAACAAAAAAGGCTCTCTTAATAAAGATGTCCATTCAAACTCTTTTTTATCAATATGGGGCAATAAATCCTTAACAAACAAAACGCCTTCTATTTGATCGATATTGTCTTTATAAACAGGAATTCGTGAAAATCCTTTGTCGATTATCTTTGGATAAATTGAAGCAAATGATTCTGATATCTCTAATGCAAAAATATCAATTCTTGGACTCATTACCTGTTTTGTATCCGTATTTCCAAAAGATACGATTCCTTCGAGTATTTTTTGCTCTTCGCTTGATGTCCCTTCAGAATCTGTAAGCTCTAAAGCTTGGGAAAGCTGATTGATCGAAAAATTATTCTTCTGTTTCCCTAATTTATTCTGCAAATATAAGGTAACCTGACGCATAGGCAAACTTATTGGCGAGAGTAATTTATCTAAAAAAGAAATTGGGTATGCTGCCCATTTCGCAAATTTTACATTGTTTCGGCTGGCGTAAACTTTAGGTAAAACTTCACCAAACAGCAAAATCAAAGTTGTCACCAAAGTAACTTCTAAAACAAACTTAAATACAGGTGAAATAACATTTGCAAAAATGTTTTGTCCAATAAAAGAGAATAAAATAACAACTCCGATATTGAAAAAATTATTGGCTACCAATAAAGTGGCTAAGAGTTTTTTGGGTTTATCTAAAAGATTGGAAATAATTTTTCCTTTTGAAGTATCTTCTTGTAAAGTATCTTCGATGTCTTTTTGAGATAAAGAAAAAAGCGCTACTTCGGCACCTGATACAATTGCTGATAAGAACAGCAAAATAAATATTCCGACAAAACCAATAATTAAATTGATGTCTAAGTTAGTAGAAAAAATAAACTGGGCTCCGGGTCCAAATCAAAAAGATTAGTTAAACAATCAAAAAGGCAAATCATTTATAGGCAAGCCTTCGTTACTCGCTTCAAAGTTAGCATTTTTTGCGGATTCTGACTCGTGATTTTGTTTATGATTTGCTACTTCTTTTTGGTAGTCAAGAAAGTAAACTCCGTAACCTGAATTTCGGTTGTATATTTTGTAGTTCCGTCTTCGGCTTGCCATTGACGCGATTTTATGCGTCCCTCGATATAAATTTTATCTCCTTTAGAGAGATATTTTTCACAAATTTCAGCCGCTTTATTGCGTACTACTAAATTATGCCACTCTGTAGAGGTTATCTTTTCATTGGTCGTTTTATTAATATAAACTTCATTTGTTGCCAACTGAAAACGTCCAATACAATTTCCTCCATCAAAATAATGCATCTTTACATCATCGCCTAAGTGGCCGATGAGCATCACTTTATTTAATGTTCCGTTCATAGTTTTTGTGGTATTTATCTCAAAGATACATTTTTTTAGCAATTTATTTCTTGCTTTTTTATAAAATTATAAATCACAATAGGAAAAGGAAATGTTTCCAAACTAACTGAGTCTACTCCATTTTCAATTATTTCCTTGATTTTAATTTTCCAGAACTGAATATGCAAATGCTGATGCGAAAGTTTATGAATAATCGTTGCGTGGCTACAGTCTTCTATACCTAATACAGTATAGTTTGAAAATATATCATTTTGAACTGCTTTTGAAACAAAATCAAAATCAACAATATCCTCAGTTTCTAAAAGTGGAAACTCATATAGATTGTGCCAAATCCCTTTTGCAGTCCTCTTTTGGATTAAAGTATTACCCAAAACATCTTCTAAAATTAAATAATTAAAAAATCGATTGGTTACTTTTACCTTTTTAGTCTTTACAGGCAAAACATCAACTTTCTTTTTTTGTAATGCCAGACAACTATTTGAAAAAACACAAACAGAACAGTTCGGACTTTTAGGGACGCATTGCAAAGCACCAAATTCCATTATTGCCTGATTGAAAATTGCAGGATCGTCCTTTGGCATTAATTGACGTGCCAGTTCTGTAAATTCTTTTTTGGTTGCCGGTAATGTAATATCAGATTCAATATCAAAATAACGGGAAAGCACTCTAAATACATTTCCATCTACTACCGGAACGGGTTCATTATAAGAAAAAGAAGCAATTGCAGCGGCTGTATATTCACCAACACCTTTTAATTTTAACAATTCAGTATAAGAAGGAGGGAAAATTCCATTTAACTCATTTGCCACATATTGAGCCGTTTTATGCAAATTTCGGGCGCGAGAATAATACCCTAAACCCTGCCAAAGTTTCAAAACTTGCTCTTCGTGGGCATTTGCGAGATCAAATACCGTAGGAAATTCCTCTGAAAAAGAAAAAAATAAGGCGTTCCCTGCGCAACTCTAGTCTGTTGCAACATTATTTCTGATAGCCAAATTAGGTACGGATTGGTCGTTTTTCGCCAAGGCAAATCACGTTTGTTTTGTAAATACCATTTTATCAATATGTTAGAAAAATCCATCGTAAAATACTTAGAATACAAAAGTAAATGTTTATGTAATTAAAATTTAACGAATTAGCTTGATTAATTATTTTTTTAATTCCTATATTTGCAAACTCAAAAAAATAGTACATCATTTATAAATAAAATAGGAAAGAAAATGACGAAAGCAGATATCGTAGCGAAAATTTCAGAGAAACTAGGTCTTGAAAAAGGAGATGTTCAAGCAACAGTAGAAACTTTTATGGAAGAAGTTAAAATTTCATTAGAAACTGGTGACAATGTTTACCTAAGAGGTTTCGGAAGTTTTATCGTAAAAACAAGAGCTGAAAAGACTGGAAGAAACATCTCTAAAAACACCACTATCAAAATTCCAGCGCACAACATTCCTGCGTTCAAACCTGCAAAAGTTTTTGTAGAAGGAGTAAAAACAAACAACGAAGCAAAATAATACTATTAATTAATTATAAAATCGACACGATATGCCAAGTGGTAAAAAAAGAAAGAGACATAAGGTAGCTACTCACAAAAGAAAGAAAAGAGCGAGAGCTAACCGTCACAAAAAGAAAAAGTAGTTTTAAACTACTTTTTTCTTTTTAACGTTCATTGAAATTGAAAAAAAGATGAAAGAGTAAAGAAAATAGAAAATAGACGTAAAAATCTATTCCTTTGTTCTATTCTCTACTAATCTTCTTTTCCCCGGGTTCAATACCTGTTAAAAATATTGTTTAATCCATCTGTAGATAAGATTTTAGATTTTAGTCCCGATAGCTATCGGGATAGATTTTAGATTTTTTTAATCTATTTTCTATTCTCTATATTCTATTTTCTGAAAAAACAGATAAAAATTTACAGTGTGAATAAAGAATTAATCATTAGATCTAGTTCTGAAGCCGTAGATTTTGCCTTATTAAAAGATGGAAAACTAATTGAATTACATAAAGAAGAAGAGAAAAGCAACTTTCAGGTTGGTGATATTTTTATTGCCAAAATAAGAAAACCAGTTGCCGGACTTAATGCTGCTTTTGTAAATGTAGGCTTCGAAAAAGATGCCTTTTTACATTATCACGATTTAGGACCTAACTTAGCTTCTCAATTGAAATTCATAAAACTTGTAAGCGCAGGTAAATTAAAAGATTTCTCCCTAAAAACCTTTCAGTTTGAAAAAGAGATTGACAAAGATGGCATCATTACTGATATTTTAAGTGCCAATCAATCTGTTTTAGTTCAAGTTGTAAAAGAACCTATATCTACCAAAGGTCCAAGAATAAGCGCTGAGCTTTCATTGGCAGGAAGATTTATTGTTCTCGTTCCGTTTTCTGACCGAGTTTCTATTTCACAAAAAATAGAAGACAAAAAAGAAAAGGATCGTCTAAAAAAACTTGTTCTATCTATCAAACCAAAAGGATTTGGTGTTATTGTTCGTACAGTAGCCGAAGGCAAAAACGTAGCCGAATTAGAAAAAGATTTGCAGAACCTGCTTGCCAGATGGACTGCAATGTGTAAAAAATTACCAACTGCTCATCATCCATCAAAAGTATTAGGAGAGCTTAACAGAGCTTCTTCAATATTAAGAGATGTTTTTAATGATACCTTTAGCGGTATCCAAATAGATGATGAAGAGTTGTACCATCAAACGAAGGAATATCTGCAAGAGATTGCACCTTCAAAACAATCGATTGTTAAGTTTTATCAATCAAACGACACTCCAATTTTTGAGAAATACAATATAGAGAGACAAATCAAAACTTCATTTGGAAGAACGGTTTCAATGAGCAAAGGCGCTTATCTTATTATCGAACATACTGAAGCTCTTCACGTTATAGACGTAAATAGTGGAAATCGTTCTAATAAGGCGACTAATCAGGAAGATACCGCCATGGAAGTAAATATGATCGCTGCCGCTGAAATTGCCAGACAACTTCGTTTGCGTGATATGGGCGGAATAATCGTAGTTGATTTTATCGATATGTCTAATCCTGAAAACAGGAAGGTTTTGTTCGACTTCTTGCGAGAAGAAATGAGCGACGATAAAGCAAAGCATAAAATCTTACCGCCTAGTAAATTTGGTTTAGTTCAAATTACGAGACAACGAGTAAGACCCGAAGTTAATATTAAAACTAGAGAAGAAGATCCAAACAATGAACATGGCGAAATTGAAGCGCCAATTTTAATCATTGATAAAATCACCTCTGATTTAGAAAGAATTTTAAAAACCCACAAGGGTGTTGTACTTAATGTACATCCGTTTGTGGCTGCATACCTCAGTAAAGGTTTTCCATCATTACGTTCAAAATGGTTTTTTGAACATAAGAAATGGGTGAAAATCATACCTCGTGACGCTTACACGTACCTAGAATATCATTTCTACGACAAAAAAGGAAATGCTATCAAAGAATAAAACAAGAAACCGCCTCTCGAAAGATTGGCGGTTTTTTTGTGCCTTTTTATTTTATTAGCCACGAATTCACAAATTATTATAAGTTCTAATTCGTGAATTCGTGGCTGTTTTTTAGGAGCAATTTCCAGCTATCCGTTACAATCTTTTATTTTTTAAAGAAAAAAATAAAAGGATTTTCACTTCTATCTGGGCTAGGCACTCGTTTTTATAAGAAGATTATTTACTTATATTTTTTATTTGAGCAAAGAAAAATGAACTATAAGCAGATATAAAGCAAACTATTAAAATCGAACTAATAACAAATTTTGTTTCACCATCACCCAATATTGTGAAATTTTTAAAATCAAAATATTCAAAAGCAGACACAAGAACGCTCAATAAATAAACTAAAAAAACAAATAAACTACTTTGACGAAAGTTTGAAGATGATGCGTAATTATTAAAAAGATGTAACATTGAACCAATTGGTAAAAGAAGCGTATAAAAGAAAAGCCATAAAATAGTAAATTCTCCATTTTTAAAAAAGAATCCAAAGCCATAATGATAATTAAAAAATACTGATCCTAAAATAATTATCAGATACAGACACGTTTGTTTCATATATTATATTTTAGTTTTTTATTCTCTCACAATTTCAACTTTTCTCCTTATTTCATTTCCAAATTCATCAACTACGGTAACATAATGAAATCCTGCTGTCATCAAAATTGGTTTTTCATGAAAAACTTTTGTTTCGCCTTTGTAAACATTATCAACGTACCAAAACAATTTATTTTCTCTTTGCGAATAAGCTACTTTAAAAATTACCGGCTGTATTTCACTATTAAAATCTTTCGTTAGATAAATTTTACTGTTTACTTTCGGATAAATAAAATCCATTGAGGTGGTTTGCGATCCCATACAATCTTCCTTAAAAGGAGGCAATGGCAAATATTCTATATGTTTGCCTTTGTAATACCAAGCCATAACCGGAGGCAGAATAAACCAATTTTTAACTACTATATTTTCAACATTTTCACAACTGCTATTAACCTGAAATTGTTCTGTTTGATCTAAATGCACGACTTTATGATACGGACAAATTGCTGTTGTTTTTCCTTTTTTACTGACCCATTGTTTTATTTTCGGGCATCCTTCTTTTGCCAGATAACCACTTAATTTACAAACTTCTACCTCATCTAAATCATTATAAGGCGTTTCGAACCATTTTTGTCTTGGCAGTAAATTAAAAACATCAAACAAAATAGGAGCCGCACTTGTAACGCCTGTCAAAGTTGGTCTTCCCTCGCCTGTTGCATTTCCAACCCAAACACCAACGACATATCTTGAATTTGTTCCTATAGCCCAGGCGTCTCGATTACCAAAGCTGGTTCCGGTTTTCCATGCGATTTTTAACGAACTGTCATAAAATTTCCAGGCTTCATCTCCTTCCGGTCGGTTTACTTCTTCCATTGCGTTATACGTCAGCCAAATTGAGCCGGCACCTAAAATATTCTTCTGATTCGTTTCGTCTCCAAAATCAGCCTCAAAATTATTTTCGTAATTCAGTTCTGCAAACTCTTTTGTTCTGTATTTTCCGTGACTTTTAGTATAATAATTTACCGTCGAAGATAAGTTTGCATATGAACGGCATAAATCCCATAAATTACTTTCGGCTCCGCCAAGAATAAGCGATAATCCGTAATGATCAGGTGTTTTATTTATATCTCTTAATTTAAATTT
Source organism: Flavobacterium sp. AC274 (assembly GCF_979258275.1). NCBI lineage: Bacteria > Pseudomonadati > Bacteroidota > Flavobacteriia > Flavobacteriales > Flavobacteriaceae > Flavobacterium > Flavobacterium sp. AC274. The sequence continues at coordinate 5,586,643 of NZ_OZ409852.1, forward strand.
TTGCAATTCTTCATAAAATTTATTTACGCCAAATTCCTGCAGCATTAAAACTGCCGGAATATTTAGCGAACGGGACAGAGCTCTATGCGCAGGCACTGCTCCATCAAAAGTTAGATTAAAATTTTCTGGCGTATAACCCGCAATTTGCGTTGGTACATCTGCGACCAAAGTATTAGGCAAAAGTTCACCATCATCGAGCATTGCAGCATATAATAAAGGTTTTAGAATACTTCCGGTACTTCTTGGCGCATCAATAATATCAACATCTTTTTGGTGATCTTTATCTGTTGGTGCATTCCCAACATAACTTATTACATTTCTGTTTTTGACATCAATGACCAAAATTGCCAGATTATTGACTTCGTTTTGTTTGTATTGATTATAATAATATTTCGCAATTTGATTTACCCTGTTTTGCAACGCATAATCAACCGTGGTTTTTACTTTTGTCCCTTCCTGATCTTTAGCAACGCGCTGTAATAAATGCGGCGCAATTTGAGGCAAATTATACGGTTTTCCGGGCAATGGCTCATCAACAGAGAGTTCATAGGTTTGTTTATCGATTATACCTTCCTGATTTAATTTCAACAAAAGTCTATTTCTTTTTCTAATAATTTAATCTGATTTTTTCCGGGATAAATTAAACTTGGCGCGTTTGGCAAAACTGCTAATGTTGCGCTTTCTGCCCACGAAAGCTGAGTAGATTTTAATCCGAAATAACGCCAGGAAGCCATTTCAAGTCCAACAACATTTCCACCAAAAGGTGCATGCGCGGCATACAAATCTAAAATTTCGTTTTTAGAATAACCTAATTCTAAACGTGTTGCCAGAATAAGTTCAATGAATTTTTCGAAATAAGTTCTGCTTTTTCTTTTTCGAGAAAGCCTTATTACCTGCTGTGTTAATGTACTTCCACCGCGAACTACTTTTCCGGCTTTTCGGTTTTGTTTGATAGCATTGACCATTGCAACAGGATTAAAACCGGGATGCTTATAGAAATATTCATCTTCAAAATAAACGATACATTTTTTAAATTTATCGGGAACGCTATCTTGTTCCGGAAAACGCCATTGCCCGTCACGAGCAATTTTTGCGCCTAATAATTCTCCTTCTTCACTTTCGATAACGGTAGAATAAGGTTCGTGAAATAAAGTTCGTGGCAACGAGAAATAATAAATCAGCAAGAGTAAAAATACAATTGCTGATTTTATTTTATTTCTTTTTATCCAGTATAAAATGCGTTGAAAGAACGCTATAAGTTTATTTTTCAAAACAATTTCATTTTAGCCCACTGATTGTGCGGATTAAACGGATTTACACAGATTATTTTTTTATTAAATCTGAAAAACAAAACTAAAAACCAGTGTAAATCCGTTTAATCCGTTCTATCCGTGGGCAATATATTTACTTCACAACCTCAACCCAAAATCCTTTAGTTCTTGCTAAAAACGTATTATCATACATCGCTTCGCATTGCAATCCCGGTAAATAATAATTTCCTAAATAAGATGCATTCAGGAGAATTCTAAATACTTTGGTCTCACCTGCTTTCATTCCAAAATAGAAATTTGTTCTGTCATCACGAATATCAATATAATCTGCAATATTGTTTGTTGCATCTCCGTAGTCAGTAAAACGGGTATTTACGATTTCAAACCCAGACGGAAGAATTTGAGACAATGCTACATTTTCAACATGCTCATTTCGTTGATTTCTAACCGTAACTTCTGCAACAAATTCAGTTCCTTGTGTAATTCTCGAAACATCTATTGTTCCGCCTTTACGATTTTTGAAAACAATTCCGGCCGAAACATCATTTTGAACAACATTTTCCTGCCCAATTGGTAAAATTCCTGTGTTTAATACACGAACATAAATGGTGTTCTTTTTATTATTTTTTAAAGTAATACTGTTTGATCCTGTTTTTACCACCAAACTTCTGTCAGCAACTGTTTTTGATGTTTTTACTACCTGAGATTTTCCATCTTTACTAAATTGAACATCAATTCCTTTGGCACCATTATTTGCCGCAAATTTAGACATTGCATATAGGCAATATGCTGTTGTTTGCGTACTCATCCATTGGTCACTTGCCATGTTTTTAGCCAGTTTTATAGCCATTGCAAATGCTTTTTCTTTTTGCCCTAACAATAACATCGTTTCAAGAGCCATTGCTCTGTTTCTGGCGCTTGAACCATAATAATAGTAATTGTAATCACTGGTTTCATCTTCAATTTTACTATGTAAAAACAGGTTTTGACTTGCTGATTTTTGTCCTGCCAGAATATAAGCGGCAGCCAATCGCAATTTACTTTCATTAGAAATTCCTTTTGTTTCTCTTAATCTGTTCATAGAAGATAAATCTGAAGAACCAGCCAAAGCCAATGTATACAAACGATAAGCTTGTGCCAGATCATTTCCATAACGAGGTTCAAATCGCCATTGTTTGGCTTCTTTTTGTTGGTATGAAAGCCATTTTGATTTAAAATTAATTGGTAAAACATAACCTTTTTTCTCTGCCTCAATCATAAAATGTCCAGCGTATGAAGTTCCCCAATCATCGGCAAGCGCATTTCCCTGCCAATAAGAAAGTCCTCCGTTTGGCAACTGAAAACCTCCCAATCGATTTATTCCGGCCGTAACATTCTTTTGAATCAGTTGTAAACGTGTACCATCAATATCAGCAACTTCATTTAAAAATAATTGCGGAAATACAGAGGAAGTAGTTTGCTCTACGCAACCATGTGGATATTGAATAAGAAACTGTAATCTTCCGTTTAAATTAATTGTTGGCATTGATGAAACTTCCAACTTAGCTTTATTACTTCCTGAAACTCCAAACGTTTTCCAGCTAATTGTTTTAGAGCTATTAGGTTCTAAAATTACATCTGTAAAAGTATTCGTTACCGGATTTGGATTCGTCATATCAATCTCAACATCATAAACCGATTTTTCACTTCCCGATGTGGCTACAATCTGCACTTTTCCAATTCCGGTTAAACTGCCTACGGCCAGATTAAAATAAGCCATCTTTTCATCTGGATGTGCAAATGTTACTCTTTGTGTCGCACTTCCAATTACTTTTAATCCATTGCTGGTTTTGATCTGAACTGAAACATTTTTAATATTTTTTTCCATTGCAAAAACCGTAACCGGAATCGTTACTTTTTCTGATGGTGAAATTTTTCTTGGTAATGAAGCCAATACCATCAACGGACTACGAACAGGAGTTGCTTTTTCGACACTTCCGTAAGCACTTGTATTGGCATCTCCCGCCACAACCATTGTTCTTACCGAACCAATGTATTTTGGTAATTTGATCTGATGAGTTTTTGTTTGTCCTTTTTCTAATTTAAAAGGTCCCAGATAAACCACAACCGGTTTAAAACGATTGGCTTTTTTAGCTTTTCCTCCACCTAAATCCTGATCTCCACCAATACTGAAAATCTGATTTACTTTTCCGCCATATGCACCAATAACATCATTGTAAACGTCCCAGGTTTTTACACCCAAAGCCTCTCTGACATAAAAACTATCCCAGGCATTTGGCGTTTTAAAACGTGTTAAATCTAATAAACCTTCATCGACAATTGCAATCGTATAGGTCATTTCTTTTCCGGATTGCTCATTGACTTTTAAAGAAAATGTTTGTTCCGGTTTTAAAACATCCGGCATGGAAATTTTAGGAGAAAGAATCGTGTTTTTATCCACAACTTCAATCGGAACAATTCCGTACATTCTTATTGGCGAATCGTTTTTGGTCGTTGCGTGTGGTTGCAAAAGTGTAATATTAAAATACACATTTGGGGCCATTGCGGCTGTAACCGGAACTTCAACTTTTGTTTCGCCTTTTTTAGTTTCAACCCAAAGCGTCTGCACTACTTTTGATCCGTTTTCTATCGAAACCAATGCGCGTCCTCCTTCACTCGAAGGAAACGAAATTTGCGCTTTTTCGCCTACAGCATATTCTTTTTTATCGGTAGAAAAAACAAGCATATTGGCAGTAGAAGCATCTGTATTTCTGGTTTTTCCAGACCAGATTGGCCAATCGATATTTACAGTTAATGCAGATGCATGTCCGCCAGCTTCATCTGAAACACGAATTAAATAACGTCCCCATTCTTCATCTGTCAAGGCAAATTGAAAACTTCCTTTTCCGCTTGAATCTGTGTTTACTTTAAAAGTTTTATAAGATGTTGTTGCTTCTGATGAATTATAATTGGATAAATTATCGCTTGAGGCATCCCACCACCAACGCCATTCAACCTTGTATACTTTTACTTCAAGATCTTTAACAGACTTTGGTCTTCCATTTTCATCCACTGTTACAACATCAAATTTATTAGCCGTTCTGGTTTCCAGCATTCCGTATTTGTTTGGTTCAGGCGATTTAACTCCCACATATGTTTTATACGGAGAATAAGTTGTCGAGATAACATCTGTACTAAAATCTCCGCCTTCTTCATAAACTTTGGTAACAAACGCGGCTTTTAGCATTCCCGGTGCCTGACCTTGTAATTTTGGATCTATATTTACGGATGCTCTTCCGTTTGCGTCTAATTTTCCGGAGAAAACATTCACTTCTTCGGTACTAAACTGACGTACTAAATCATCAAAAACATATTTAGGATAATTTTTGAAAGTTGTGCTTTGCTGCGAAAATTTAGCCTGCATTTCTACATTCAAATTTTTGGCAATAGCACCGTGAAGCCAGGTTACTTCAAGATTACTTGTATTAGCATGCGTTGAAGATAAAATAGGGTTTCTAAAACTGTTCTTGATTTTTAAACGATTTGGTTTAATCGTTTCTATTTTGATGCTTTTATAATATTTTGCTCCGCCTACGCTTACCATCGCTTCCCAATTTCCGGTTGGCGCATCGGGATCTGTTGGAACCGTAAAAGCGTAATGATTTAATTCATTCGTTTTTTGTACGGTTTGATACGTCACTTTTCCATTCGGATCTGTTAACCTGAATTTTATCGGATGCGCTTTGGGTAATTTATTCGCAGCATCATTTAAAATAAATGATAAATACAAATTATCGCCCGGACGCCAAACGCCACGTTCTCCGTAAATAAACCCTTTTAATCCTTTTTGTAAAGTTTCGCCGGAAACATCAAAATTACTTACCGAAAGTGAATTCCCGTCGTCAAGTTTTACGTAAGTCGATTGATTTCCTAAAGTGACAATGGCAAAATAGGCAAATTTATCTAACTGAAATGAAGCAATTCCTTCACTGCTTGTTGCTGCTGTTGCCAGTTTTTGCTGCTGAAAACTATACAGATCAACTCTTGCATTTGAAACCGGTTCGGTTGTAATAATATTATTTACAGCAAAGAAATATGATTTATTTTCGCCTCTTTTGGCAATTACTCCCAAATCTGAAGCTAAAATATTGGTTCCTATCTTGGCATTGTAATAATACGAACCTGTACACGGATCCTGACTTTCTCTCCATTCATAATCATCATAATAATAATCGTCGTAAGAGTTTCCACTGTAGTTTACGTCATTTTCATCGACTTCTTCCTCTTCTTCTGAAGAACTATCATCGCTTTCAGAACTTTCGCATTTGTATAAAGAATAGGCTTTTTTATAAGAGAACTCAACTCTGTAAATTGCGCCGGGTTCCGGACTTATAATTTTAGACAAATCCAAAGCAAAAGTGTTCCATTTACTCGGATTTATTAATGAATTTTCTTTAAGATTAAGTCTCGTTTTAGCGATGGGCTGCGAAACTCGTTTTAGGTTTTGTGTTCCGTTTAGTTCATTATTTTGAAGAAATTGTAAAATGTTATTTTTATAAATTTTATAGACTTTTACATCAACAGCACTTAAATTTACGGCTTCAAAATTCAATTTTAAATTACTTGAACTTGGCAGGATTGTTCCGTTTTTGATAAGACGAACATTTGGTTTTATTTGATCAAAAGAAATCTTTTCAGAATAATTGTTTTTCATTTTCTGACCGTACTGGCTCTCGATTCCCTGAAAAACTTCCAATAATAATTCACCTGAAACAACTGCTGATTCCGGCTCTGGTTCTGATACAACTTCTTCCTCTACAACAGGTTCTACTACCGCAACAGTATCTACAGCAACACTCGCAGAATCAACTACAGCAACAGTAGAATCTACAGCAATAGCTTCAGTTTCAACTTCAACTTCAACTTCGTGTACAACTTCTTCAATTGGTTTTTGATTACTGAAATATACTTTCAGGACATTTCCCTGAGTTGAGAACTTCAGATTATTGGTATTTTGTATGGAAACCAATCCTTTAAAATCCTGACCTTTTTCTAATGGTTCAGAAAAATTGATCAATACTTGTTGATTATTATCATCCGGAATATCGACTTTGACAATCTTAAAATCATTAATAGCTGTAATTGGAAAATCCATTTTACCTTTTTGGTCGATATCAAAATCATTTCCATCATATGCAATCTCCAGATTACTTTCTGAATCTAATCGTTGAATACTATCAATTATAAACTTAAATTCTTTTCCTGAATTTGGCGTTTTATTAAATTTAATTTTAACCTTATTTCCGTTTTGAGAAGCTTCAACCAATTTTTGGGCTGTTTCTAAATCTATATCATCTGCAGTTTTAAGAACGCAATTCAGATATTGATATTCTTTACTATAAGATTGAATATCCAGCGTATTGATGGTAAAATCCTGTTTTACAGTTTTAACAGTAAAATTAAAATCAGAAAGATCTGTTTTATCATCATCTGTTTTTTTAGGAAGTTCAATTAACTTATCTAAGTGTAATGTTACCTGATATTCTGTTCCTGCTTTTAGTTTTTCCTCTGGAATAAAAGCAATTGTATTGCTTGAAAGTGCCACTATTTTTCCGTCGACACTTGGCGAAATATCAAACAAATCATTGTCTAAAACCTCATTTACTTTCCATTCTTTTTTATCGAAAGCCAGAACAACACGAATATCCGATTGTGCTGAGACAATTCCGCCTGTAAAACTTGTTATGTACTCTTTGAATAATGAAAAATCAGAGTTGAAATCTGATTTTTTGCCACAGGCCTGAAAAATTAAAAACACAAAAAACACGTAAACTAATTTTCTTGCTTTCACTTTGATAAAGGAGTTAATTGTTACAAATACTGTTAAATATAAAGAAAATGCGGTTTGATGATCTTAAAATCATATTAACAAAACACTAATTATATTCTAGTAAATGTATACTATTTTCCGAAGTATTTAAGAGGAAAATTCAGTTGCCTGAATTATTTTTCAGAAATGAAAAGAAAGAATTATTGATAGCTTTTAGCAGAAAAAATGTTTCACATTTCTATACCTAATTTAGACAAATTTTCATCCATCTCACAAAAATGCTCCTCGGTATTGGCTGAATAAAAAAGTTGATTATTACTCATAATTATAATAACATCATCACTATAATTTCCGTAAAATTTTATTCCTTCACACCATTGTTTAAAAGCAACGTTTTTATTTTTGTAGTTTTCAACGATAAAATCTATCTCATTTTGTTTCAACTCTTTAAATGACTCAGATGAAAACTGAAGTGCGAAAGCGGCCTGAAGAAAAGCCATTGCGGTAAAAAACTCTAATAAGGTTTCTGTTTCTAACAGCCATGTTTTTTGATCATAACTTATATAAACTGGCGGATTAGCATTTAATAAATCCTGCTTATTGATTCCCCAAACACAAGCTCTTTGATTCTCAGAATAAAATATCAAAAAGTCATTGTGCTGATAATATTGAAAGCGTTCCGGTGTAATTAATAAATCTTGTGTGTGATTTAAGTTTTGAATTTTACCCAATTCAGTGTAATAATCAACAAATACTTGTGGAAGATTACCAAAAATATTTTTAATAGTTTCTATTTCATTATCTGTAAAACCATTAGATTCTGAAATGTGAAATAGTTTTTTTATTGTTGAAAAATCAGTCATAACATTGTTATCATCAAAAATATTATTTACGTCTTTCAATAAAAAACGCTTCATTAATTCAGCCGCTTCATTAGCCATAACTCCAGAAACAACAGTTGTTTTTGGATGCAATTTTGTTCCCATTACCATAAAACCTCGCTGTTCATCGCGCGCTCCAAAAACGATTTTTGAAATCTGACTCCAATACAAAGCTCCTGCACACATTTGGCAAGGCTCGAGCGTAACATATAAGGTACAGTCTTTAAGATATTTGCCACCCAGAAAGTTTGCGGCAGCGGTTATGGATTGCATTTCGGCATGAGCAGTAACATCATTTAATAACTCTGTCAGATTATGACTTCTTGCAATTACTTTATCAGCCACAACAATGATGGCGCCAACGGGAATTTCGCCTTTTTCAAAGGCCATTTCAGCTTCCTGCAAAGCTTTTTTCATAAAGTACTCGTCGGTGAAAGGATTTATCATAATTGCAAAAATAAGGTTTTGAAAATAATTTTTACTGAGTTTTCATTATTCGTTTTTATTTCGTGAGGCGATTAATTTTAGTAATTGCCTCAAATATGACGGTTTTTTGAGGCGATTAATTCTGTTAATCGCCTCAATCTTTAACTGAGTCATTTTTATTCAAGGATTTACTATTTATTTTTTATTACATTTAAATCCTGATATTCAAAAATGGAAAGTAAACACAAAATAACAATTCCTGAACCTTGTCATGAAAACTGGGACAAAATGACGCCAAACGAAAATGGTCGTTTTTGTCTGAGTTGTTCTAAAACAGTTGTTGATTTTACAACCATGTTACCGGATGAAATACAGCATTTTTTCATTCAAAATCAGAATCAAAAAGTCTGTGGAAGATTTAAAAACGAACAATTAGAGAGTTTAATTATTCTGATTCCAAGTCAGGTTTTATATAGTCAAACCCATTATTCTAAAATGTTTTTACTGGCTTTGTTTATTGCTATGGGAACAACTTTATTTAGCTGCTCAGATAAAGACGGAAACAAAAACAGAATTGATAAAATCGAGATTGTTAACAATACCGTGCAAAATCAAAACGAAGATGAAGCTGTTTCCTCTTGTTATGGTCATCAGATCGAATCTAAAAAAGTAAAAACAAAAAAACCGAGTTACGGGTTTACGACAGGAAATCTGGTTGCTCCTCCTTATAATGAAACAGGAAATTTTAATTATCAGATTATATATAATTCCAATGATTTAGATGTTTTACCTGTTCCGGAAAATGGGATAAAAAATTTCTATGATTATTTCAAAAAAAATTATGTCACCCCAAACAAAACAGAAACGTTTCGGGGAAAAATATCTATCTTATTTGTTGTAGAAGGAGACGGCAGTCTGAGCAATTTTAATATAGTTGAAAATACCCCGAAAGAAATAGGAGAAGAAGCTATTAGAGTTTTAAAAACTGCTCCAAATTGGATTCCCGGAAAGTTTAATAATCACATTGTTCGGTCATCATATACTTTAAAAATATAAAAACAATACTTGACTACTTAGTTAGGAATTATTTTAAATTTAAAACCGTAAATTTGTTTTTTACTCTACAATGAAAAGCAATTTACTTTCAAACATATTCAATCCAGCCGATTTACGTCTTTTACAAGAGGCGCAATTGCCTCAAATTGCTCAGGAATTACGTCAATTTATAATTGATGTTGTTTCTGTAAAAGAAGGGCATTTGGGCGCGAGTTTAGGTGTAATTGAATTGACAATTGCCTTGCATTATGTTTTTAATACTCCCGAAGATTTATTGGTTTGGGATGTTGGACATCAGGCTTACGGACATAAAATCCTGACTGAAAGACGAAAAAATTTTCACACCAACAGACAAATAGGCGGAATTTCCGGTTTTCCTAAAAGAGGCGAAAGTGTTTACGATACTTTTGGCGTTGGACATTCTTCAACGTCAATTTCTGCTGCATTGGGAATGGCGATTGCCTCTCAATTAAAAGGTGATTTCAACAAACAGCATATTGCAGTTATTGGCGATGCTTCTATAGCTTCGGGAATGGCTTTTGAAGGTTTAAATCATGCCGGAGTTACAGACGCTAATATTCTCGTTATTTTAAACGACAACGCAATTGGAATTGATCCAAGCGTTGGGGCTTTAAAAAAATACCTTACGGCGGTTAAAAACGGGAAAAATCCGAAGCAGAATAATATGATCAAATCTTTGAATTTTGATTATTCGGGTCCAATTGACGGACATGATCTTCCTGCTTTAATTAAAGAATTAAATCGTTTAAAAAAGATAAAAGGTCCTAAATTCCTTCATATTGTTACAACAAAAGGAAAAGGGTTACAGCAAGCCGAAGAAAATCAGGTAAAATATCATGCGCCTGGAAAATTTGATGCCTTAACGGGAGAAATTCATTTGAAATATGAAGAAAATCTTCCTCCAAAATATCAGGACGTTTTTGGTTTAACCCTTTTGGATTTGGCCAAAAAGAATGAAAAAATTATCGGAATCACACCCGCAATGCCATCCGGAAGTTCTTTAAAATTCATGATGGATGAAATTCCTGAACGTGCTTTTGATGTGGGCATTGCAGAACAACATGCTGTAACGCTTGCCGCCGGAATGGCAACTCAGGGCATGATTGTATATTGCAATATCTATTCGACTTTTTTACAGCGTGCCTACGATCAGGTTATTCATGATGTGGCCTTGCAGGATTTACCTGTTATTTTTTGTCTGGACAGAGCGGGTTTGGTTGGCGAAGACGGAGCAACGCATCACGGTGTTTTTGATATTGCTTATTTAAGATCAATCCCGAACATGATAATTTATGCGCCAATTAATGAAATTGCGCTTCAAAACATTTTATATACTGCTCAATTTGGACTAGAGCATCCTATTGCAATTCGATATCCGAGAGGTCGGGGCGTTATTTCGAATTGGGAAGTAGAAAATTTCGGACAATACGAAAATATTAAAATTGGCGACGGAAATTGTCTAAAAAGCGGTACAGAAACAGCCGTTTTATCTACTGGAACAATTGGTAATAATGTGATTGCTGCCTTAAACGAATGCGGAAATCCAAAAACTATTGCCCATTATGATCTCCCATTCATTAAACCATTAGACAACAATATATTACATTATATTTTTGAGAATTTTAAAACCCTTATTACTATCGAAGATGGTGTCATCAGCGGAGGTTTTGGAAGCGCAATTCTCGAATTTGCAGCAGCAAATAACTATACGAATAAAATACAAATTCTGGGCGTTCCTGATGTATTTATTGAGCATGGAACTGTCTTACAATTACAACAATTATGCAAAATTGACGTTAAAAGTTTAGCAAATCTTTTTTCTAACCGTTCAAAATAATTATTTTGCGCAGTCAAAAAAAATCAAAAGTTAACCTAATGAAATTATTTCGATTCACCATCTTATTATTCCTTTTTAGTTTTTCGATTACGACGTCTGCTCAAATTATTCGAACTACGCTAGATCCTTCCCAATTGCCAAAAATTCCTTCAAACTGGACAAAGAAAAATCAAATAGGTTTTGATATTTCAGAAATTGCATTTGTTAACTGGAGCGCGGGGGGAACAAGTTCCATTTCTGGTTTATTTAAAGGTGAATTTGGAAGAACTTATGCCAAAGGAAATCATAAATGGGTGAATGAACTTATTGTAAAATATGGTTTAAATAAACAAGATGGTACCGAATTAAGAAAAACTGACGATGCTGTTCAGTTGAACTCTACTTACGGATTTAGAAAAGACACTTTATCAAACTGGTATTATTCTGCCAAGTTTAATTTTAACACGCAATTTACAGACGGTTACAATTATCCTAATAGGGATATTGCAATCTCTAAACCATTTGCACCGGCATATATCTTTTTAGGAGCCGGAGCTGAGAATTCAAACAAGCAAAAAGACAGAACATTTTATTTCTCTCCAATCACGTTAAAAACGACTTTGGTATTAGATCAATATTTAGCAAATCAGGGATCTTTTGGTGTTAAAAAAGCCGTTTATATAACTGATCCTAATGATCCTGCAAGTCAAATTTTAGTTGAAGAAGGACAAAAGGTAAAAGCCGAATTTGGTATTTTATTCACCGGATATATGAAAAGCGAAATTTATAAAAACGTTTTTTATGAAAACAGGCTAAGTTTATATACCGATTATCTGAACAAATTTGGAAATGTCGACATTGATTATGACACGCGTATAGACCTTGTAGTTAATGCTTATGTAAAAGCAAACATTGGGGTTCATTTAGTATATGATGATGACATCAAAACCAAAATAGATGTTGTAGACCCGGTAACAGGAACAACAAGTCAGGTTAATGACGGGCCAAGAGCTCAGCTAAGACAAGTTCTGGGTGTAGGTCTTGTATATGCTTTTCAGTAATTAATTATTCTTTCTTCCGTTAATAGTTTCGAATAATTCTAACGCATTTCCATCTGTTAAAAGAGAAACAAAATGACAAATATGAAGCAAACGTTCGTATAAATTAGTTTTATCTAAATGATGCTTTTCCGGCAGCATTTTTAAAATTAAATTATCATAATTGGATGCCTTTCCTTCATATTTGTTATTAAAAGCTGTTATAAATTTATCCAGCAAGGTTTGAATAATTTGATAACCCACAATTTCCTTTTCAATTACTTCACGGCTTTGATAGATTTTCTCAACACTTAATTTGATAATATCATCCATTTGAGCTTTGTATTTGCTTTTATCTGTTAAAGCAAAAGGAAATTTTCCAGCCAGGATTGCTTCTTCATTGTCAATAAAAACATCAACCGCGTCGTTTATTAAAGCTCCAATTGCTAAAGCTCTTAAATAACTAATACGATCTTCTTTTGTCTCTAACATTTTATATTTTGAAACGCCAATATTGTCTTTTACAAGCTTTATTAAATATTCTAAAGCAAAATCTTCAGAAACTAAACCAAGATTTATCCCATCTTCAAAATCAATAATTGTGTAGCAAATATCATCTGCAGCTTCTACCAAATATGCAAGAGGATGTCTTTCGAAACCAATGTCTTCACCCTCTTTGTTGGCAATCATTCCCATATCCTGAGCTACTTCTTCAAAAAATGATTTATCAGTCTGGAAGAAACCGTATTTTTTATCGGCAATATTATTTGTTGGTTTTTTAGGAAGGCTTTCTTTGGGATATTTCATAAAAGCACCTAAAGTGGCATACGAAATTCTAAGTCCGCCCTCAATTCCCGGACGACTGGCTGTAAGCACAGAAAACCCATTTGCATTTCCTTCAAAATCAATCAAATCCTGCCATTGTTTTGCTGTTAGTTTATCTTTATGTTTCAGTCCGTTTCCTATTGAAAAATATTCCCCAATAGCTTTTTCACCAGAATGACCAAAAGGCGGATTTCCTATATCATGCGCCAAAGATGCCGCCGCTACGATGGCACCAAAATCATTCATATGGTAGCCATGAATTTCTTTTAAGTCCGGATATTTTTCGATAATTTTTTTCCAACCAAACGCCCTAAAGAGCGCCCTACAACTGAAACTTCTAAACTGTGTGTTAGTCTTGTGTGTACGAAATCTGTTTTTGAAAGGGGAATAACCTGCGTTTTATCCTGCAAAGATCTAAAGGCTGACGAAAATATAATTCGGTCATAATCCACCTCAAATCCCAAACGGGTATCATCTTGTTCTACACGTAATCTTTTGTTAGTATCGCCTTGACGTTTGAGTGATAAAAGTTGTTCCCAGTTCATTATTCAATTTTAGATTTGTGATTTTAGATTGTAGATTTGGATCTAAATGTCAAAAATACATTTTATTTTATGATTTTATAGCGATTAAAACTCTAAAGCTGTGCTATGTTTAATTTCTCCCATGACAAAAATACTGTTGGTGTTTCCAATATTTTCTATGGTTGATAATTTATTCATGACAAAATCCTGATAACTAGCCATATCCTGAACCAGTATCTTTAGCATAAAATCGTAGTCTCCGGCAATATTATAACATTCTATAATTTCTGGTAGTGCCACAATATCTTTCACAAAATTACTTCCTACATTTTTTGCATGTTCTTTTAGGCGAACATTACAGAAAACCGTCATACCGCGATTCATTTTTTTCTTGTCTAATAAAGCTACATATTTAGTAATATATCCGTCGCGTTCCAGTCTTTTTATACGTTCATAAACCGGCGTTACCGTCAGAAACAATTTACTTGCGAGGTCTTTTGTATTGATATTGGAGTTTTCCTGCAAGTGTTTAAGTATCAACAAATCGGTTTTATCTAAGTTTTCCATAGTAATTTTTACGGCTAAAGTTCTTTTAAATAAATTTCATCAGTAATATAATCTTTAAAAAAGCATTTTAAAATACATTTTACTTAAATAATAACCAAATATAAGTATTAAAACCTAAAACAATAAATTTGTTCAGTAAAAAATACTGAGAAAAAAATGAAGACAAATAATTTAGGTTACCCTCGAATTGGCAGCAACAGAGAACTGAAAAAAGCCAGCGAATTGTATTGGGCAAGAAAAATTTCGGTTGACGAACTTATCGATACTGGAAAAGAAATTCGCCTTAACAACTGGAAATTACAAACTAAAGCCGGAATCGATTTAATCCCTTCTAATGATTTTTCTTTTTATGATCAGGTGCTTGATTTAACATTGGCTTTTGGTGCCATTCCGGAGCGTTACCATGAATTTGCCAAAACCAACTCTTCTATCGATTTGTATTTTGCAATGGCAAGAGGCGCACAAAAAAACGGACAAGACGTCGTGGCGATGGAAATGACAAAATGGTTTGATACCAATTACCATTATATTGTTCCTGAATTTACAAAAAACCAAAAATTTGAATTGTTTTCAGAAAAAATAATTAATGAATTTAAAGAAGCAAAAGATTTAGGAATTGCTACAAAACCAGTTTTAATTGGGCCAATTTCTTATTTACTTTTAGGAAAAGAAAAAGAAGAAGGTTTTCACCGAATTGATCTTATCGATAAATTGCTTCGGGTTTACTTTGAAATTTTCGAAAAATTACAAGCCGAAAATGTAGCATATATTCAGCTTGACGAGCCTTTCTTAGCTTTAAATTTAACGGATAAAGAAAGAAACACTTTTACAGAAGTTTATAATGAAATCAATATTCGTTTTCCAAAAATAAAAATCATTCTGGCAAACTACTTTGATTGTTTTGGCGAAAATCTCGAAACTGCATTGGCTTTGCCTGTTGACACTCTTCATTTAGATTTAGTACGCTGTCCGCTTCAACTAAATGACATTTTAGAATCAGGAAAATTAAATACTACTGTAAATCTTTCATTGGGAGTTGTTGATGGTAGAAATATCTGGAAAAATGATTTCAAAAAATCTTTAGAATTAATCAAAAAAGCTACTGATGCTTTGGGAGAAAACAGAATTTTAGTTGCT
The DNA here is from genome assembly GCF_979258275.1 of Flavobacterium sp. AC274. NCBI lineage: Bacteria > Pseudomonadati > Bacteroidota > Flavobacteriia > Flavobacteriales > Flavobacteriaceae > Flavobacterium > Flavobacterium sp. AC274. The sequence goes on from NZ_OZ409852.1 coordinate 5,602,013, forward strand.
CCGTCTTGTTCTTTAATTCACAGTCCGTGTGATTTAGAGTTAGAAACGAATGATGCAACACTTACACCTGAAATCAAACAATGGCTTGCTTTTGCCAAACAAAAAATCAATGAAATTGTATTATTAAAACAATTTGCTTCAAACGAAGTGAATACTGAGAATTCTGAAGATTTTAAACAAAATACAACTGCGAATGAAAATCGTAAAACTTCAAAATTAATCCACAATAATGAAGTTAAATCTCGTGTAGCCAACATTACAGCTTCTGACGATAAACGTAAAAGTACATTTGCAACGAGAAGAAAAAGTCAGATCGAAGCTTTGAATCTTCCATTATTTCCAACAACAACTATTGGGTCTTTCCCTCAAACGGCGGAAGTAAGAAGCTGGAGAGCGAAATTTAAAAAAGGCGAATTAACCGTTGAACAATACAATGATTTAATCGAAAAAGAAACCGAAGCTACGATTCGTTTTCAGGAAGAAACGGGAATTGATGTTTTGGTTCACGGAGAATTCGAGCGTAATGATATGGTGGAATATTTTGGAGAACAATTAGCCGGATTTACCTTTACTAAAAATGGCTGGGTTCAAAGTTACGGAAGCCGCTGCGTGAAACCTCCGGTAATTTATGGCGATGTTTCGAGACAAAACCCAATGACGGTTAAATGGTCGAAATACGCACAATCTTTGACTCCAAAATGGGTAAAAGGAATGCTTACAGGACCTGTAACGATTTTGCAATGGTCATTTGTTCGTAACGATCAGCCACGTTCTGAAACTTGTACGCAAATTGCATTGGCGATTCGTGATGAAGTGGTTGATTTGGAAAAAGCAGGAATCAAAATTATTCAAATTGATGAACCTGCTATTCGCGAAGGATTGCCATTGCGAAAAGAAGAATGGGCAAATTATCTGGATTGGGCTGTAAAAGCGTTTAGAATTTCGGCAAGTGGAGTAAAAGATGATACACAAATTCATACGCATATGTGTTACAGCGAATTTAACGATATTATCCAAAATATTGCTGACATGGATGCCGATGTTATTACAATCGAATGCTCGCGTTCGCAAATGGAACTTTTAGATGCTTTTGCCAACTTTAAATATCCTAACGAAATTGGGCCTGGAGTTTATGATATTCACTCGCCACGTGTTCCTTCGAGTCAGGAAATGGTAAAATTACTAGAAAAAGCTTCGGCTGTAATCCCTGTAGATCAATTATGGGTAAATCCGGATTGTGGTTTAAAAACACGTCATTGGGATGAAACCAAAAAAGCTTTAATCGAAATGGTTGCCGCCGCTCAGGAAATGAGAGCTGCCGTTGAAAGTCCGGTTAATTAATACTTTTTATTTAATATATTTTTGTTTTTTAATGTCAACAAAGTGAAGTCGAGTTCTTGTAGTTATGAAATTCTTCGGCTTTATTTGGTTGGCATTTTTGTTTTTAAAAATAAAATGAGTTAAAGTAATTTTGAAGCAGAAAATTATGTTTCCAAAACACGTTCTGTCCCGCTATCCGCTATATCTTTTGTGTCCGCCGCGGCGGACACAAAAGGATATCGCTTCTATCGGGGCTAAATGAGAATTTTTAGTTTTTAAAAGACTTCACGTAAAAAGCAAAAAGCATCCGCCAACGCGGATGCTTTCTTCAAAATTGAATATAATTTATATATTAAAAGTTTTTAGAAACTCCAATATTAACTGTTTTCCCAAAATTGAAATAGAATTTACTAACATCAATATCACTAGTGTCAAAACTTAATGTTTCGTATCCTAAACCACCAATGCTAAAGTTTAACCCAAAACCTTTTTTCATATTTATAAAAAGTGCTGGTGTTATTCCTGCGTAAAGTCCATCTGCTTTACTTTCTGAAGTAAGCGATCCGTTAATATAATCTTTATTTTTCTGATTTTGGAAACCAGCCCCTAAATCGGCAAATACTGAAAATGTTTCACTCAACGGAACCGAATAACGTACAAATGCACCTACTTTGAAAGTATTATATTTCGATTCTGATTCTTCTCCAAGATCATTTGGTAAAGAAATTGTAGATTTTGAAGAAGACAAGGCAAATTCAACACCGGCTGTCCAATTATCGTGAAACTGATAACCCACTTTTGGAGAAAAACCAAATGAATTTGATTTTCTCTCCTCGCCTTGATTATCAATTTTTTCAGAAGCAAATCCGATGTTTCCACCAACTAAAATTGTCCCTTTTTGAGCATTTGCAAAGCTAAACATAGCCAATGCAAGAATAAGTAGCATTTTTTTCATATGTAATATTTGTTAAGATTTCAAATACACAGAACAACTAAAATACCATAATTTAACTCCAACAGATTTATTAACAATTTGTTTACCAAGGAATAAATAAAGAATATTAAAACAAAAAAAGCACTCCAATGGAGTGCTTTTCATTTAACATTAAGTTAATTTAAGATTAGAAGTTTTTAGAAACTCCAATATTAAATGTTTTACCAAAATTAAAATCGAAGTTTTTGTATTCTGGTCCGTTGTTTTCGTAGTTTATTGTACCGTAGTTTAATCCACCAATGTTAAAGTTTAAACCAAAACCTTTTTTCATATCGATAAAAAGAGCTGGTGTTACACCAACATACATACCGTCACCTTTAGCTGTTGAAGTAAGTGGTCCTGCATAAGTTTTGTCTTTTTCAGCTTGATAACCTAACCCTAATTCTGCAAAGAATGAGAAAGTTGGATTTAATGGCATTGTGTAACGTAAAAATGCACCTAATTTAGTAGTATTAAATCTATCTTCGTTAACTCCTTGTTTTGTTTTAGAAGAACCAAAAGAAGCCTCACCTCCTACAGTCCAACTTTCGTGAAATTGGTAACCTACTTTTGGAGAAAAATTAAATTCATTGTTTTTTACTTCGTTATTTCCAAGAGTTCTGGTTTCTGAAGAATAACCAATACTACCACCAACTAAGATTGTTCCTTTTTGTGCATTTGCAAAGCTAACTACAGCTAATGCAACAATAACTAACATTTTTTTCATTTTGTTTTTGTTTTAAAAAATTTAATAACGCTTTAACAATAACGATGCCGCAACAATTAAACATTAAGATTTTTTTATGAGTTCTTAAAAAGACAAAAATTTAGTAAACGAGCGTATTTCTGTTTACTTTTGTAGCAAATAAATACTCATGTCGATAGAAGTAAACAACATATCAAAAAGTTACGGAACGCAAAAAGCTCTTAACGAAATTTCATTTAAAATTGAGAAAGGAGAAATCGTAGGATTCTTAGGACCAAACGGCGCAGGAAAATCTACGTTAATGAAAATTTTGACTACTTATTTACTTGCCGATAGTGGCTCGGCCCTTGTAAATGGTCATGATGTCATGACAAACACAAAGGCTGTCCAGCTTTCTATTGGGTATTTACCAGAGCACAATCCGTTGTATCTGGATTTGTATGTTCGTGAGTATTTGGCTTTTAACGCTGATGTTTATCATGTTGCCAAATCAAGAATTGAAGAAGTAATTCAACTGACAGGACTGACACCGGAAAGCCATAAAAAAATAAGTCAGCTCTCTAAAGGATACCGCCAGCGTGTGGGACTTGCGAATGCTTTACTGCACAATCCGGATGTATTAATTCTGGATGAACCAACTACAGGTCTGGATCCGAATCAGTTAATGGAAATACGAAATGTAATTAAAAATGTCGGGAAAGATAAAACAGTTTTTTTATCAACTCATATTATGCAGGAAGTAGAAGCTATTTGCGATCGTGTCATTATTATTGACAAAGGACAAATTGTGGCTGATAAAAAATTAGATCATTTAATTTCTGAAAATAAAGAACAAGTGATCGAGGTAGAATTTGATTATCAGATTCAGGAACAGCTTTTAGCAAAACTTGAAAATATCATCTCATATAGAAACATTCATGATATGACCTGGGAATTAACTTTTGTTGCAGAAAAAGATATGCGTCCGGCTATTTTTGATTTTGCCAACGAAAACGGTTTGAAAACATTACAATTAAATCAAAAAAATAAAAATCTTGAAGCTGTTTTTAGAGAGATAACAAAATAGGTTTCAATTTAAAGTTTCAATTACAGAAAAGCTCGTTTTATAAACGGGCTTTTTTGTTTGTCTATTTTTCAATAGAATTCAATTATTTATTTTTCTTACTTTCTTTCTAACTTTAAGTTTTCGAAGTTTAAAAAATGGCTCATTCCCAGTGTTTTGGTATTTTCTTGAAAAATTTATAATTATTTTTATTTAGACTTGATATAAATAGTGTTATATTTGAAAAATAAAACTCCCAAAAACATTCAAAATGTTATCCCTATACTCCTCCTTCAAAAACTACTTCCTTCGATTAATCAATCGCATTTTGCATTTCCGAAAAGTTCTTTCAGATAAACTCGAACGCATTGTTTTACCATAAAACATTCCAAACTTATTTAAATTCCAATTCAATGAGATTTGAAAATCTCTTTTAAATTAAATATTACCGTAATATGAAAAATATTATAACCTCTCTTATGCTTGCTTTTTCCGTCTACAGTTATTCACAAACAGAAAAAGAAACTGACAGTATTGTTGAAACCTCTATAAATGCGCTTGACGAAATTGTTATTGTAAAAAAGAAGGTTCTTTATACTCAAAAATCAGACAGAATGGTTTTTAATGTTGAAAACAGTATTGTTTCTGAAGGCGGAACTGCATTAGACGTTTTAAGCCGCGCTCCGGGTGTTGTGGTTTCTCAGGATGGTGAATTATCGATTCGCGGGCAACAAGGTGTTGGTGTCATGATAAACGGCAAATTAACCCAGCTTTCTCAAAAGGAACTGGCTAATTATTTAAAATCGACAACCTCATCAAATATCAAACAAATTGAAGTTATTACCAATCCTTCATCAAAATATGATGCAACCGGAAAAGCGGGAATTATCAATATTATTCTAAAAAAACCAAGCAATTCCGGCCTAAAGGGAACTGCTTTTACGAGTTATGGAAGAGGTAGAAAAAACAGAACAAATTCAGGAATAAATTTAAGCTATAACAAAGACAAATTTGGTGTTTACGGAAACTACAGTTACACATTTAGAGGTGAAGAAGAACGTAAAAAATATGATCAGATTCAATATACCGACAATACCAGACAAGAAATTGTAACTAAAAATTATCAAAACGCAACGACTGACGAACCCTTGACTTCAAACAATTTCAAAATTGGAACTACTTACGAAATTTCGCCTAAAACTAATTTAGAAGCTTATGTTGATGCTAAAATTGGCCGTTATGAAAATATTGCCAACGGAAGAAATACGTTATTGAATGCGCAAGATCAATTACAATTTGATGCTTTGACTTATAATGATAGTAAAGAAAAATGGAATGATTATACTTATGCTTTTTCCGGAGTTCATAAATTTAATACTGAAGGAAGAAATATGACTTTTGATTTTGAGTACGAGACATCTAAATTTAGATCAAATCAGTTTCAGAGTGCCAAAAATACAGATCAGTCAAGTTCAACTGTTATTAATGACAGAAGAGGTTTTATTCCTTCGCAATTGAAAGTTTTTACAGGAAAAGTTGATTTTACAAATCCCCTAAAAGAAAAGGAAAGCATTGAATGGGGATTTAAAGCAGGTTTGAAAAACAATGATAATCCATCGGTTTATGAATATAACGACAATGACCAATGGACAATAGATGCAAATTCGACCAATCATTTTGAATATAAGGAACAGATTTATGCGGCTTATGCGAACTATAAATATCAAATGGAAAAACTTAATATTCAGGGTGGGTTAAGAACAGAATATACTGCTATTAATATTCTACAAAAAACTTTGAATGAAGAGCATAAAGATGATTACCTGAAATGGTTTCCGAGTGTTTCAATGAAATATGAATTTAATGAACGTAATTCTGTACACGCATCGTATAGCAAAAGAATTAACAGACCAAGCCAATTTGATTTAAATCCATTCCGTTTTTATGATGATTCTTTTAATTATTCGCAGGGAAATCCAAATTTAGTTCCCGAAATTACTCATGCAGCAGAAATTGGATATGCATGGAAAAGCACTTTTATGGCTTCGGTGTATTTTAGCAAAACAAAAGATGTTTTTACAGAAGTGTATGTCTACAATCCTGCAACCAATACAACAGTAACTTCTCAAATTAATGTTGATAAATCATATAATTATGGTGTAAATATTACCAACACAAATGAAATATACAAATGGTGGTCACTCAATACACTTTTTAATGTTTTTGAAAATAAATTTATGGGAAATACTGTAAATACAGATATAATAGACCCAATAATTACTTTTAACTTAAGCGCACAAAATGCCTTTACAATTTCTGAAACATGGAAAGCTGAAGCAAATGCACAATATCAATCGAAATCAAATCTTGGTATATATGAAAGAGCTGATTTCTTTGATTTCAGCATCGGAATTTCGAAACAAATTTTGGCAAATAAAGGAAATATCAAACTGAATTTTACTGATATTTTCAACACTAATAATTTTGATATTAAATCGGTCATCGGACAAACAGGAATTTATAAACAATATGAACTTGATAACCGTATTGCTACAATTGCCTTTACCTATAGAATATAAGCCTATAATATAATTCAATCTTCGTTTTTTTGTTTTTTTTGTGTTAGTAAAGAGCCTGTTTGTAGTTAGCAGGCTCTTTTTGTATTATAAAACATCATCAAAAATTTTACTTTAATCTACAAAAAAGCCTTTTGAAATTGTTATGTATTTCAAAAGGCTTTTCTATTCTCAATCAAACCAAAATATTTAAAATAAACACTAAGATTTTACTGTTGATTTTTGTTTTTTCTTTCTTCCTAACCAAATATAAAAACCTGTGATTGGCAAACTGGCGCAAATTAAACTGGCTGTAAAATAAATTATTTTAGTTGTTAATCCACCGATAGCACCAACATGAAGACTATAATTAGAGCGGCTCATCCAATCATGGAATTTTTCATCGCCAATATATTTTCTTGAATTCGGAAGCAGTTCTAATGTTTTTGGATCAAAATACAAATCTCTCCAATTTCCGTTATGCATATCTGTACAGGCATAAAAATCATCCTTTGGCTCATCGGGAAAATGAATAATAACGGCTTCTTTATTTTCTTTTGCGATTTCTTTTCGAACTTTATTCCAGATAAAATCTGCAGCTTTTAATTTATCTAATTGTGGTGTAGCTAATGCATCTTTTTTAACTGAAACCATTTGTTCTTTTTTCTCTTTTTCATTTGTCCAGCCACCGGTAATCCAATAAGTACTTTCTCTTACCCAATGAAAAGTCATAATCAATCCGGTTAATGAAATAAGCAAAGCTAAAATGAGGGTATAAAAACCCATTACGTTATGCAAATCATAATTCAAACGTTTAAACTTAGCATTCCATTTAATTTTAAGACTGCTATTTATCGTAGTTTTATTCCATTTTTTGGAAACCAAAGAATAAGTCCGCTGATAAGCAAAAAAAGAAAATAAAGGTTGCCCATGATGTTATGGCAGTTCCTATTTCTTTCCCCAGCCACAAATAGCGGTGCCCTTCGTCTATTTCATGGAAAAAATCTTCATGATCAACCATTCCGGTTATCTTACCATTATAAGGATTTACGTAAATCAAAGAATCTGATTCAATATCAACTTTTATTGTTTTATCTAAACCATTATACCATAAGCCATGAATTTCTTTTTCCGGCAAAGCTTTCCTGACCAAAGCATAGATTTGGGAAGGCGGCAAAACTTTCTCCGGACTTTGAGCTTCTACATTTAACCAAGGCGAAGTGAATCCTTTTATTTCATGCTCAAAAACCAAAATACAGCCTGTAATTCCCATTATTACAACTACAATTCCAGAAGCAAGTCCGAGCCATAAATGCAGCCAGGCATTTATTTTACTGAAGCGTGATTTGGGTTTGGATTTTGTTTTAGAAGGTTTTGTATTGATTGTAGACATTATAGCAATCTTAGTATTTCATCAATAATGAAATCGTTATTATTTAAAAAACCATATAATCAATACCCGTCGAGGCATTGATTATATGGTTATGTAATTAAAAAAATCTTAGAATTATTGTCTTGGAGTTAATTTTGTAATAGCTGAAATATCAGTTCCACCTCCAGTAACTTTTGCTCCTGCAGTTGCAACACCAGTTGCGATATTAATTTTGTAAACACGAACTTCATCATTAGTTACAAAAGCTTTGTAAGCGTTTCCATCCTCTACAAATAAACTTCCAACTCCAAAATAACTATCACCAGCGTGAAGAGGTAATCCTGTAACCGGAGTTATAGTTTTAGAAGGTAAATCTATAATTGCAGATTTAAACTTGTATGAAGAATGATTAAGGAATCCCCAATCAACCGTATCGTCTTCTGTTGGAAGGTAAACAATATATGCTTTTTCGCCTCCAAGTGGATATGCAGCAATTACTTTTCCGTTAAGAGTACTTGCCTGGATATCTAAGAAATAATTAGCGTCAAAATCAGTCTGTCCTTTATTAATACGCAAAATTCCAGAATGTTCGTCTTCTATTGCAACATAACCAGCAGCCATAGCATTTGAAGAGAAAGTATAAACGTTACCTGAATCTGTACGAATGATCCCAGTATTTGTATAATACATTCCTACTGCAGTTGTACGTGTATCAGCGATTCTCTTCACAAAGTTTAATGATGGATAATCATAAACTCTGATATAAGCTTGTTTTTGATCAATAGCCCAGTTATCGCTTGCATCTCTATCAAATACAGAAACGAATACTTTATCTCCTACAACAGTTACTCCTGTTGGAAAATCAAAACGCCCTGTAGTTGTAGCAAAATTATTAAATTTACGACCTGTAATAGCCTGTTTTACCGGATCATAAATAATTAATTCATTATCTGTAGAACTTCCTTCCCAAGAAGCACCAACAATTAATAATTTATCGTCATCTGTCACTCCATATGCAAACTGTGATTCAATAAACACGCGGTTTCCAGCAACTAATTGACTAGCAGCATTTAAATAAAAAGGAGCAGCTCCTTCTACTTCTGTATCGCAAGCAAACATAGTATTTGCAAGTGGAATATATGAACCACCTTGCTCAATTCCTTTTCCTGTCATGTCAATAGTTCCGGTCATTAATTGATCTAATGAATCAAAACTCCACATATAATTACTATTCCAGGTTGCTGTTTGATAACCTAAAACATATTTACTTCCTTCTGTTGTATTGTCATCTGAATTATCACTGCTGCATGAGAAAAACGCAACTGACATTAGCGTTAATGCTAATAAATTTTTAATTGTTTTCATATCTATTTGATTTTTAATTAATTTTTTCCTGTTGTTTAACAGATTTTTATATTGATTGTATTTGAATTGTTTTTTTAAAAGGCGGATTAAACTACATAAAGAAATATCTCAACTTTAGAGTAAATGATCTACCCGGTTTTTGCACATTATAATAATCGTATAACTTCACATCAGTAATATCAAAGCATTCTAAAGCAATGTTATAACGACCGTTTTTTAGTGAATAAGCTAAAGATGCTGAATAATAAACCTGTTCAGGAATTTCTTTTTTATTCTGTTTTCCTAATGTTGGAGGATTTAAATAATAACTGCCTGCATAACTAGTCGATAAATTAATAGTAAATAAATCGTCAGTGTATTTTAAATTTTTAAAGTAGAAACCGAGATTAGCATTTCCATAAAAAATTGGTACGTTAGGTACTTGCGTTTTATATAAGTAATTAACCTGATTCGTTCCTGGCAGAAGTGTATCGTCCATGTTCAGCGTTTTTTGATATGTAGTATTTAAATCAAAAGTGAACCATTGTTTGTAGCCATAATGAATAACTCCATCAATACCTGTTACCTGAATATTTTTGAAGTTGACGTTTATACTTTTATTACCATCTAATTGAGGCTGAATAAAATTATTTGCCTTTCTGTAAAGCAAATTTCCTTCAAATGCAAAAGAATGGACTTTGTATGTTTTTTTATAAGCGAAACCTAAGTTAACATTATCACTAACTTCAGGTTCAAGCGTTGGATTTGGATTTATCCTAACTCCACCATCTCCTAATAATTCAATTGCTGACGGAAGCCTAAAAGCATGTTCATAAGATGCTTTCACCTGAAACTCCTCAGGAATTACAAAATAAGCTGCAGCAGTACCGTATCCTAAATCATTAAATGAAGGCTTTATTACTCCATTTTCCTGGGTCATTATTTCTCCGTGTAAATCAAGCATTTTGGCAAAAGCCGTATAAGAAAGCCTTTTCTCTAATGCTGATAAACTATAAGAAAGCCCAAGTATATTTTTATTGATGTAAGGTTCTGTTGGTATATCTGTAGTTGTATACTCGTTATCCTGCTTACGTTTATAGCCTAAATAAGTATAATTAAGGGCGAAAGAATTATTCTCGTTTAAGTCATATTTAAGATTTGCATTACTCTGAAGTGATTTTACATCAAATACCATTAAAGTTTTAACCGTATTTATTTCTCCTCCACTTTCATAACTTTTAATCTCATAATGTCCAGACCAATCATATCTTGCAGATGAGGTATCGACAGTTCGTTCTTGTGCAATGTTATAAGAAGCAGCTAAAGTGGCTGTCAAATCTTTAGTAAATAAATTTGATTTTTTATATTTTATCGAAGGAACAAAATTCTGACTATCTGTAAAAGCATCACCAACAACTCTTAACATTGTTGTTCCTTGTTGTATTTCTTTTTTATTAGCACTTACAGCAGCCCCAATTAATAAATAGTCTGCATATTTTTTGTCTTTCACTCCAACTTCTGCCATAACCGTACCCTGTTTATAGCCATCGTGAAAATGTTTAAGTTTTTGAATTGGCCCATATACTCCTGAAAAAGAATCCGGAATACTTGCATCGACTTTATAACTGTTGTCCGAATAATTAGCAAAAGCATTAATATTTGCTACCAATCCTTTTTTACTTGTAAATCTGGTATTAATAGCTGCTTTATGTGTATTAAAAGAGCCAAAACTATAAGAAGCATCTATATAATGATTTACATTTTTATTTGTTACAATGTTTACCGCTCCACCTAATGCATCACCTCCTAATTCAATTGGTACAACGCCTTTATAAACATCGATACGTTCAGCCATATTTACAGGAATATTATTTAAAGTAAAAGATGAGCCGTAATTGTCAATAGGAATTCCATCTAGAAAAAATTTAACCTGATCTCCCGAAAATCCATTTAAAGAGAAATTAAAAGCCGATCCCATTCCTCCTGATTCGCGTACACGTACACCAGTAGTTTTATTTAATACCTGATTCAAATCAGCTGAAGTATTATAAAGTTGCTTTAAGTCAACAGCCGTGATATTAAAAGCCTGTTCCCTCACTCGTTGTACCTTTGTTTTACCTGTTACCTGAACCTCATCCAAAGCCGCCATATCTTCTTCTATACTAATGCTTGGTGCAGTTTGATTAGATTGCAGATTAATTTTTGTTTGCTTTGATTTATACCCAACATAGGTAACTGATAAAACATAATTGCCCGGTTCGGCACTTAGTTCATATTCTCCTTTTTCATTTGTTAATGTTGAATAAGCTGTTCCTTTTAATGCTACAGAAACACCTTCAGCAGGCTGACCACTATCTGTTAAAATGATACCGGTTAAATTTACTTTACTACTTTGCGAAAAACCCTGAATTGATGCCAGCAAAACCAGCATCAAGATTAACAATCTTTTTATTTGCATTATTTAAAATTTGAATGACAGTTAAAATTTGGCACAAAATTAACTTCTCTAATGGGTTTTTCCAAATTATATTTAATTATTCTAAATAAGGATTGTAATTAACTTTTAAACTGTTTTTTCTCAAAAAAAAGACTCAATTATTAAGATTAACTTAATTTAGTCTTAATAATTGCTTAAAAAATAATCAAAAGGGTTAAAAAAAGATAAAAACATTTTATTAAAAAACTTACAAAAATTCACAAAAAAAGTCCTGTTTATGGATAAACAGGACTTTTAATAAATACTTATGATTTTGTTATATTTCTAAAAAAACAGCTTTCATTTCTTCAATTACGGTTTTAATGTCATTTTCTGTAGTTCGCCAATTTACAAATGAAGCTCTGATTCCTTTTCTGTTGCGATAAACCGTGGGTGTCATAAAAACCTTGCCGCGATCATTAAGTTCAGTCAGAAATGGAGAAACTTTTTCCTGATTGTGATCTCCTTTTAAAGTAAAACAAACATTATTAAGACGAATTGGCGCCAATAGTTCAAAATTTTCATCTTCGATAAGCTTATTCCCAAAATGCAAAGCCATTGAAGCACTGTTTTCTACAATATCACAAAACCCTTCCTTTCCGTACGCCAATAATGAAAACCAAACCGGCAAAGCTCTTAAACGTCTTGAATTTTCAGGCAATACATTCAGATAATTAAAATTCTCCAACGGATTTCCTAAATAAGGCGCATTCGAATTCTGAAACGTTTCAATCTGTACACTTGCATACTCCTTTTTAATTAAATAAAAAGCACTTTCATAAGGAACATTCAACCATTTATGGCAATCAATTGTAATACTATCTGCGCCTTCCCAACCTTCAACGAAGTGTTTAAATTTATCCGAAACTGCTGCAAACCCACCAAAAGCGGCATCAATATGCCACCAGAAATTGTATTTTTCTTTTAGTTTTGAAATTGCGTTGAAATCATCAAAATCTGCAGTATTTACAGTTCCGGCACTCGAAATTAATATAAAAGGTTTTCCGTTTAAGTTTTCAATGTTTTTTACTAAATCAAGAATGTCAATTGCCTCACGATTGCCTTCAATTGTTTTAATTGTCGTGTAATTATTACTTCCAATTCCTAACATTGCCAATGCTTTTATTGATGAAGAATGTGGTGTTGCAGTCAAAATATTAATTGGTTCTGAAATTCCGTTTTTGGCAAAATCTTTCCCAAATTGTTTCCCAAACCATTGTCTCGCAACTCCCAAACTGGTGAAATTTGACATCGTGGCTCCCGTTACAAATCCGCCTAAAAAAGAATCAGGTAACTCAAATAATTGCAATAATAAATTGATAGTTTCAAATTCAATTAATGCCGAAGCACCGCCTTGTGCTTTTATGGCCTGCGTATTTTGGTCATAAACTGTAGCCAGCCAATCGCCCACAATAGAAGCCGGTGTTGATCCTCCGGTAACAAAACCCCAATACCGTGGCCCCGGAGAAGCAACCATCAAAGGTGCCAATCGTTCATTAAATTCTTTCAGCGCACTCAAAGAGCCTAAGCCTAATTCGTTTAATTCTCTGGTATAATCAATTGAGTTTTTATTAGAAGTTGGAATATTTTCCAGATCATTTAAGAAATCTATTCCTTGTTGTTTTGCTTTTTCTAAAATATTTTCGAGATCATTTAGATCGTGTTGTAATACTGAATTCATATTATTTATTTTAATGAAACTGCTATTTATTTTTCACGCAGAATTTGCAGATAACGCAGAATTTGAGTTTAGAAATTGGAATTTGGAATTTAAAACTTTGGAATTTATAAATAACCTACCATTTTGTTTTTTCGGAAAATCGCGAAATCATCATCGAACAAATTAAATCGCCATTTACATTTAATAAAGTAGCAATTGGATCGACTAAAGTTCCTAAAATCATAGCTACAGGCAACGCTTGCTCCATTGGCAATCCGTAAACAGTAATTGCTAAGACTTCTCCAATATATCCGCCATTCGGGATTCCGCCTTCTACAATAGAAACAATTACAGTAATTCCTAAGGCTAAAAGTATGGTTGAAGGTTCGGTAAAATCTTTTCCAAACATGGCAAAAAGAATTGTTATTTTTAAGATAGATGACATACTGGAACCATCTTTATGCAAAGGTGCGCCGAGCGGAATAACTAAGTTTTTTACATGATTTGGAATATTCATTCTTTCTGCCGCTTCGAGATTTGCGGGAATTGTAGCAATACTGCTGCAAGTTCCTACAGCTGTTAAAGCAGGCGTAATATTGTTACTCCAAAATACTTTAAATGCTCTTTTACCTCCTGCAACAAAAGCATACAAACTAAAAAACACAAAGAAATAGAATATACAAGCACCATAATAAATCCCTAACGGTTTGGCATAAACACCAAATAATTGCGGTCCGAAAACGCCAACCTGATAAGCAAAATAAGCGCCCAAACCTATTGGTGCCAATTTCATAATCATATTCAGTAATTGTTTCATAACTTCATTTCCTGAATCCAGAAAACTTCTGAAACTGCTTCCTTTTTCTCCGGATTGTAAACTGGCAAATCCAATTAAAAACGAAAAAATAATAAGCGCCAGCATACTTTTTCTGGACAACAATTCGAAGAAATCATTTACCGTAAGCAATTGTGCAATTTGTTCGCCAATACTTGCTGACTCAATATTTTCAATCGGAACTTTAGAAATTATAATATTTTGATGGATAGGAAAAACATAAACTGCTGCAATCATAACTATTGCCGAAATTAGAACTGTGGCTAAAAATACAGCAATCATAATAATGAAAAGTTTCCCTAACTTTTCTGTTCTTTCTAAATTGGCAATAGAAGAAGCAATCGTGAAAAATATTAACGGAATAATTGCAGTAAAAAGTAAGTTTAAAAAGATGTCGCCAAGCGGTTTTATAACCATGACATTTTTACCAAAAAAAGGCCTAAAATACTTCCCAGCATAATACCTCCAAGAAGCAACAGAATACTACTGTAACTTTTGAGAAAATTGATTTTTTTAACTTCCATAATTATAAAAAGTATTTAGGATTCAGAAATAGAAACTTGCAATAAAAAAATCAATTAAAGTACTCAAAAAAAGAGTTCGAAAATTATTATTCTAACTTTTTGTTATTTTTCTAAAACCAATGTAGTAAATGCTCTGTCAACCAATTCTCCTGTTTTACTTTTTACTTTCTCTGTTTGAGTTTCTGTATAAACAATTTTAAAAGGTGTTTTCTTTATTAATTGCTGTGCTTTTTCGGTGTTGTAGAGTTCAAATTCAAATTGAGTGAAAGGAAGTTTCTTCATGAAGTCTTCTTCTGCAAATGTGAGGCAGAAATTTCCGTTTGGTCTCAGAACCCTGTAAATTTCCAGAAGTAATTTTTCTGGTTCCTGCCAAAAATAAATAGTATTTACGGTAAATATTTTATCGAAAGAATCCTCTTCAAACGGAATTGTATTTCCATCATAAAGCGAAAATAAAGCTTGTTTTTGAGAGACAAAATTCCTGTTGATCTGACGTGCTTCCTGAAACATTAGTTCAGACATTTCCAGTCCGTAATATTTTAAGTTTTCTGCTTGTTCTAATAAAAATTCTACATGTCCCGCATTTCCGCGACCTAATTCCAAAATAGAATTTCCGGCTTTTATATTTAGATTTTGAACAGAATGGCGTGTCATATTGATGTTGGTTTCATTCATCATATTTGCCATTTCAATTCCTTTTTCTCCCGTTGGATGTTTTAGCTGAGAAGCTATCGCTTGTAATTCTTCTTTTTCCATAATGTTTAAATTTAAAAAATTCCAAACTTTAACTCCCAAATTCCAAGCTAGCAATATCTTTGTCAAAGTTTTGAACTTTGACAAAGATTACAGCATTGTATTTAAATATTAAAAAATCTGACTCGCGATTTGGCGAATATTTTCAGATTTTCCCATTGAATAATAATGTAAAACAGGAACTCCGGCGGCTTTTAATTCTAACGATTGCTGAATTGCCCACTCGATTCCTACTTGTTTTATTTCTGCATTGTTTTTGCATTTATCAACAGCATCGATTAAATCTTCCGGTAAATCAATTCTGAAAATCTGTGGTAAAATTTGTAAATGTCTTTGAACGGCGATTGGTTTAATTCCCGGAATAATAGGAATTGTGATACCCATTTCTCTCGCTTTTTCTACAAAAGTAAAATATTTAGCATTGTCAAAAAACATTTGTGTCACCACATAATCTGCTCCTGCATCTACTTTTTCTTTCAGTCTTTTTAAATCTGATTGTAATGAAGGAGATTCTAAATGTTTCTCAGGATATCCCGCAACTCCAATACAAAAATCAGCTTTATTGTCGGCATCCATAACTTCATGCAGATATTTTCCGCAATTTAAATCGTTGATTTGTCTTACCAAATCAATAGCAAAACTATTACCACCAACTTTTGGTACAAAAGATTGTTCATCTTTCATGGCATCACCACGAAGAGCCATTACGTTGTTGATTCCCAAATACTGACAATCAACCAACATGTATTCTGTTTCTTCCTGCGTAAATCCACCACAAAGCAAGTGTGGTACAGTATCTACATTATATTTATGTTTTATAGAAGCGCAAATTCCAAGTGTTCCCGGACGCATACGAGTTAACTTTTTATCCAAAAGTCCGTTGCCTTTATCAATATAAATGTATTCTTCGCGTGAAGTTGTTACATCAATAAATGGCGGTTTAAACTCCATCAACGGATCGATATTATCGTATAATTCCTGAATGCTTTTCCCTTTTTGAGGCGGGATAAGTTCAAATGAGAATAATGTATTTCCTTTAGCGTTTTCTATATGTTCTGTTACTTTCATTCTTTAAATTATGAGTTATGAATTATGAGTTTTGAGTTGTTTGTGTAAAAAATCTGAATCAAAAACATAAATCAAATATCTTTTTTTGTTTCAGGTTTCAGGTTTCAAGTTGCTTTAGAGAACTTGAAACCTGAAACAAAAAAACTTTTCTTAGTCTGCTATATTAGGGTTTAACCATTTCATTGCGTAATCTGTTGGCACGTTACGTCGTTTGGCATAATCAACCACCTGATCTTCTTTTATTTTTCCGAGTCCGAAATACCTGCTTTTCGGATTTCCGAAATAATATCCTGAAACAGATGAAGCCGGCCACATTGCCATGCTTTCCGTTAACGTAACTCCAATTTCTTCGGCTACATTTAAGAGTTTCCAAATCGTTGGTTTTTCCAGGTGATCCGGGCAAGCCGGATATCCTGGCGCCGGACGAATTCCTTTATAATTTTCTTTAATTAATTCTTCGTTTGTTAAAGATTCTTCTATATCATAACCCCAGAAATCTTTACGAACTTTTTCG
Organism: Flavobacterium sp. AC274; assembly: GCF_979258275.1. Lineage (NCBI taxonomy): Bacteria > Pseudomonadati > Bacteroidota > Flavobacteriia > Flavobacteriales > Flavobacteriaceae > Flavobacterium > Flavobacterium sp. AC274. Next base: position 5,619,155 of record NZ_OZ409852.1, read on the forward strand.
TGAAGATATTCGGCAAAAGCCTCAGCAAAACGATCGGCCAATGCCTTAACCATAATCGAATTATAATCATCCAAATCCTTCTCAAATTCTGCGGCCCATTCGTCTACACCAAAACCGGTTGTCACACAAAAAGCTCCCATATAATCCTCTATCCCGCTTTCTTTTGGCAGAATAAAATCAGACAATGCAATATTCGGCGCGCCTTTTGTTTTTTGTGATTGCTGACGAAGCGTTAAGAATTTCTCTAAAACTTTTCCATTTTTATCACGCAATTCGATATCGTCATCATCAACCTGATTCGCAGGAAAAATTCCATAAATACCTTTTGCTTGTAGTTTTTTCTCAGCCAAAATTACTTTCAGCATTTCCTGAGCATCTGCAAAAAGAGAAGTTGCTTCTTTACCCACAACCTCATCTGTTAAAATCGCAGGATATTTTCCATGCAATTCCCAAGTTTGAAAAAATGGCGTCCAGTCGATATACGGAACCAAAACATCTAGTTCAACCTCGACGGTTTGTTTTCCAATAAATTTTGGTTTTGTCGGCGTGTATTCACTCCAATCTAATTGCATTTTATTTTTACGTGCATCTTCAATACTCAAGAAGTTTTTATCTCTTGAACGATTTAAAAACGTTTCTCTAAACGAATCGTATTCTGCACGAATATCGCTTGCATATATTTTACGATTATGATCTAACAGGTTTCCTGCAACCGTAACAGCACGCGAAGCATCGTTTACGTGAATTACAGTTTCTCTATATTGCGGAGCGATTTTAACGGCAGTATGCGCACGTGAAGTTGTTGCTCCGCCAATCATAATTGGAATCTTAATTCCTTGTTTATCTAATTCTTTAGCCAGATAAACCATTTCGTCAAGCGAAGGCGTAATCAGTCCGCTTAAACCAATAATGTCTACGTTATGTTCAATCGCTGCAGCAATAATTTTTTCCGGAGGCACCATAACACCAAGATCTACAATCTCATAATTGTTACAGGCCAAAACCACCGAAACGATGTTTTTACCAATATCGTGAACGTCACCTTTTACGGTTGCCATCAAAATTTTTCCGTTTCCTTGTTTGTCGCCGGCTTGTTTGCTGGCTTCAATATAAGGCAATAAATAAGCTACGGCTTTTTTCATTACACGTGCCGATTTTACAACCTGAGGCAAGAACATTTTTCCGCTTCCGAATAAATCTCCAACGACATTCATTCCTGTCATCAAATTGATTTCGATAACTTCAATTGGTTTTGTTGCTGCCAGACGTGCTTCTTCAACATCAATTTCAATAAAAGCGTCAACTCCTTTTACTAATGAATGTGTAATACGTTCCTGAACCGTTCCTAAACGCCATTCCTGAATCGCTTTTTCATCACTTTTTACTTCGCCTTTTACGTTCTCGGCAAAATCCAAAAGTCGTTCTGTCGCATCGTCACGTCTGTTTAGAATTACGTCTTCAACGTGTTCTAATAAATCTTTCGGAATATCATCGTAAATCGAAAGCATTTCCGGATTCACAATTCCCATCGTCATTCCGTTCTGAATCGCGTGGTATAAAAATACCGAGTGCATCGCTTCACGAACCGTATCGTTTCCTCTAAAAGAAAACGAAACGTTACTTACTCCACCACTTATATGTGCGTGTGGCAAATTATCTCTAACCCATTTTGTACCTCTAAAAAAATCGATCGCATTCAAACGATGTTCATCCATTCCGGTTGCAACGGGAAAAATATTTAAATCGAAAATAATATCTTGTGGAGGAAAACCAACTTTATCAACCAAAATATCATACGAACGCTGGCAAATTTCGACTCTACGTTCAAAATTATCGGCCTGACCAACTTCGTCAAAAGCCATGATAATAGCCGCAGCTCCGTATCGTTTGATTAATTTGGCATGGTGAATAAAAGCTTCTTCTCCTTCTTTCAACGAAATCGAGTTGACAACACTTTTTCCTTGTACTACTTTAAGACCCGCTTCGATGATTTCCCATTTCGAGCTGTCGATCATAATCGGAACTCTCGAAATATCCGGTTCTGATGCAATTAAATTCAGGAATTTTGTCATTGCCTGAACACCATCAAGCATTCCTTCATCCATATTAATATCGATGATCTGTGCTCCACCTTCTACTTGTTGTCTTGCAATATCAAGCGCCTCGTCATATTTCTCTTCCTTGATTAAGCGAAGGAATTTTCTCGAACCCGTTACATTCGTACGCTCCCCAATGTTTACAAAAACACTTTCGGGCGTAATAATCAACGGTTCTAATCCTGCTAATACAAGGTCTCTTCTTTTTTCTGCCATTTTTTCTAAGTTACTAAGATCCTGATCCCGAAGCCTCGGGACTAAGGTTCTGAGTTTTTTTTATTCTTTTCTTTCCTGCAAGGTTTTCGAAACCTTGTAGGTATATTTCGTTTTCAATAATCTTATTTTGGGCGTGTTCGCCGCGGCGAATCGGGCTATCCGTTCCTAGTCCTCGCTCTTCCTTCGTCAGGCTGTGGGCTATCCACTCCTATCCCTCACGCAATTTTGGTTTCATAAGATATTTATGTTTTTTTCACGTTTTCAATAATCGTTTTCAAATCTTTGAACCTATATATGTCGTTCCTACGGAACTTTTGTTGTGAATCTTTATCATTTTCAACGGAATAAATTCCGTTGCTACCAATATTTCGTTCCTCCGGAACTTTTATTTCTTCGGCTTACTTGTCTTTGCGAGGAACGAAGCAATCTCATCCTAATATCCCACATTCTAAAAAAACATTTCGTTTCTCCAGAACTTTTATTTCCACTTTGAGTTCTCTATATATTTACAAGTTACACCTGCATCATATATGTAATATTTTATTTTAGTAAATCCTGCTTTAACTAATGAAATGGAATCAGGTTCTAACTCTTCTTCTAAAACTATATAGTTATTTTCTGGGTTATTCAAATCGTATTTTACTTTAAAAAACTTATTTACAAGCTTATACTCTCTACTAGAAACCTCTGATAAAATTTTTCTACCAGAGTAGAAATAATACTTTAAATGATCTCTTTTTCCTTCGCGTTCAATTCTGGTTACAAACCCAATAGTTTCGCCTTTGAATGTTTTCTTATACTCATTATATTCATTGGCATCTTTACTTGCAAGAAAAAACAACAAAAATATTATGGCAATAAGAAGAATTGGACCTATCAAATTTGTATTAATGTTAGTTTCTTTCATTTTTTTTACGCGAATACCGGCGCCACTCTCGGCTTATAACCCTTCGCTACTTCAGCAATTAATCTTATATGATCAGGAGTCGTTCCGCAACAACCGCCGATGATGTTTATTAAATTATCGTCTAAATATTCTTTAATTAAAGCCTGAGTTTGTTCCGGCGTTTCATCGTATTGTCCGAAAGCGTTTGGCAAACCTGCATTGGGATGTGCCGAAACGTTAAACTGTGTATGCTGAGATAATGTTTTTAAATACGGTTTCAACAAATCAGCTCCAAGAGCGCAATTGAAACCTACACTTAATAACGGAATATGTGATACTGAAATCAAAAATGCTTCAACCGTTTGTCCCGAAAGTGTTCTTCCTGAAGCATCGGTAATCGTTCCTGAAACCATGATTGGAATATCAAGATTACGTTCGTCTTTTACTTCTTCGATCGCAAAAAGTGCTGCTTTTGCATTTAACGTATCGAAAATGGTTTCTACCAAAAGTAAATCGCATCCGCCATCCATTAAAGCTTCTACTTGTTGCTTGTAGGCAATACGCAAATCATCAAACGTTACGGCTCTGTAACCCGGATCGTTTACATCTGGCGACATACTTGCCGTACGGTTTGTTGGCCCTATTGAACCGGCAACGAAACGTGGTTTGTCCGGATTTTTAGCGGTAAATTCATCGGCTACTTGTCTGGCAATTTTAGCCGATTCGTAGTTTAACTCGTAAACCAAATCTTCCAGGAAATAGTCGGCCATACCGATCGTAGTTCCTGAAAAAGTATTGGTCTCTACGATGTCAGCGCCGGCATCAAAATACGCGGCGTGAACATCGCGAATCGCTTGTGGTTGTGTTATGGATAGTAAATCGTTGTTTCCTTTTAACGGATGTGGAAAATCTTTGAAACGCTCTCCACGAAAATCTTCTTCGGAGAAATTATAACGCTGCAACATCGTTCCCATTGCTCCATCAAGGATTAGGATATTTTTTTTAATTGCTTCCTGAATTGTTATTGCCATGACTACTTGCCTTTTGCCACGAAGACGCTAAGACACTAAGCTTTTTTATTCTATTATTTAAAACATACCTAATAGGCTTTGAAAACCTTTTACGATACGCGTTTTGATTCACATTAATTCCAAAAACTCACTATTCATGGCTAACTAGCCCCGATTGAGCCGGTATCCTCGTAGTGAAACGGAGAGATAAAGGCGAAAGCGGGAACGATGACAGCAAAAAATGCGTCAATGATTCGCTCATGATACTGAATTCAGTAAAATAATATTGTATGGTTGTCAGGAAAAGTTGAGAAATACGTGTAATGTATTTTTGTTATCTATCTTTGATACTATGAACTAGTATAAAGTAGAATTTAGCACCTTCTTTATGATAAAGGGTTGCTAAGGTTTCATCGGGTCTATCCCTCCGCCTTTCGTGATAACTTTCAATAATTTTAAGAACAGTGCAAAGGTATGAAATAGCCTTGCGACTTGCAAGTTTTTTTTAAGTTCTAAGGAGCTAAGATTCTGAGGTTCTAAGTTTTTTTTAAAGGTGCTGAGATGCTAAGGTACTGAGGTGCTAAGTTTAAAATTCTAATTAATGTTTTTTAATAAAGCTCCAGCGGAGCATCATGTTTATAGCAAACAATTATACGTTTAATCAAAGCTCCAGCGGAGCGACATAATTTTTATAAATAATTATATGTCGCCCCGCTGGGTTTTCCCAATAGATATGCATAATTCTATAAATATTACATCCCTCCAGGATTAAAAAAAGCTCAAACTAAATAGTTTGAGCTTTCCTAATATAAAAAATCTTAGTACCTCAGTACCTTAGAACCTTAAATTAGACAATCGCTTTCACAACTGCTTTTGGCGCTTCTTTACGAGTTCCGTCGAAACCGTCTACTCCAGAAACTGTTGTATATTTTAATACGTATTTTTTACCCGGATTGATGATTGCGTATGCAGCCTGACACATTAAAGTTGCTTCATGGAAACCACAAAGAATCAATTTTAATTTTCCTGGGTATGTGTTTACGTCTCCAATAGCGAAGATTCCCGGAATATTAGTTTGATAATCTAATGCATTGTTTACTTTAATGGCATTTTTTTCGATTTCTAATCCCCAGTCTGCGATTGGTCCTAATTTTGGCGTTAATCCGAAAAGTGGAATGAAGAAATCTGTTTCGATTTTACGGTGTGCTCCGTTTTCTTCGATATCTAACGATTCAACGTGCTCAGCACCATTGATTCCGATAACTTCTGCTGGTGTAATTAATTTAATTTTTCCAGATGTTTTTAATTCCTGTACTTTTTCTACAGAATCAAGAGCTCCTCTAAATTCATTTCTTCTGTGAATTAAAGTTACTTCTGAAGCTACATTGGCCAAAAAGATACTCCAGTCTAAAGCTGAATCTCCTCCTCCGGCAATTACAACTCTTTTATCTCTGAATTTCTCCGGATTTTTGATGAAGTATTTTACTCCTTTATCTTCATAAAACTCGATATCTTCTATAAGTGGTTTACGAGGCTCAAAACTTCCTAAACCTCCAGCGATGGCGATAACCGGCGCGTGAAATTTAGTTCCTTTGTTTGAGGTTACAATAAAACTTCCGTCTTCTTGTTTTTCGATTGTTTCTGCGCGTTCTCCTAATGTATAACCTGGTTCAAACTGCTTAATTTGTTCTTGTAAGTTATCAATTAAATCTCCTGCTAAAACTTCAGGGAAACCAGGAATATCATAAATAGGCTTTTTTGGATACAATTCTGAAAGTTGTCCTCCTGCTTGTGGCAAAGCATCTAAAATATGACATTTTAATTTTAATAATCCTGCCTCGAAAACGGCAAATAAACCTGTTGGTCCTGCTCCAATTATAAGTATATCTGTTTTAATCATTATGGTGTTGTTTATAATCATTCTTAATAATACAAAGAAACGAATAATTTATTCTACTGCCAATGATTTTTGTCATTGATTTCTTTGTGAAACTTTTTACTCCTTATTTTTTAGTGAAGATGTAATTTCATTCATTCTCTTTACCTTTTCTTCAAAGTCGCCTTTTAAGGTTTTGCGATATTCATTGAGGTTTTCGACCATTTGATTGATATCTTCCGGAATTACTTCTTCGAAAAACTCCCGCAATCTTTTAGCAGTTGTTGGCGATTTTCCGTTGGTCGAAATTGCAATTTTTACATTTCCTTTCGTTACGATTCCGCCTAAATAATAGTCACATAAATCTGGCGTATCGGCAATATTGCAAATCAAATAACGCTTTCTGGATAAATCATATACTCTTTTGTTGACTTCTAAATCATCGGTACAAGCGATTACCATATGGCGTTTTTTGAGCATTTTCTTTTTAAACTTCGATTCCGTCAATTTAATTGAAGGATGACTTTCTGCTAAAACTTTAATTTCTAAATGAAAATCCGGCGCCACTACCTCAACATTTGCATTTGGGCTCGATTTTAGTAAAAAAGAGAGCTTTTCTAGTCCAACATTTCCTCCGCCCACAATCAAAACATTCAGATTGTGAAGTTTTAAGAATATCGGATATAATTCGTTCTGTTCCATTTTAATTTAATTTCATCCAATCAAAATTAGAGGATTTATTTTTAACAGTATTGTTTTTATATGCTATACGTACATCGGGTTGAAACCCGACGCTACAATATTGTTAATCCCTCTGGGATTTTATCTGACGATTTCTTTTGATAGAAATTCTTCGTAAAATCCTTTTAATTTATTGCTTTCTCTCACAACTTCTCCAAGAACGATAATTGCTGGCGAACTTAGTTTTTTCTCTTTTACAATTTCTAAAATTGAATTTACTGTTCCCACTCCCACTTTTTCATCTTTGGTTGTTCCGTTTTGGATAATTGCTACAGGCAAATCTCCTTTGTTTTCTTTTTGAAACAAATCGATAATTTGAGGCAATTTGTGCATTCCCATCAAAATAACAACTGTTGCAGATGATTGAGCTGCCAGAGCCACATCTGAAGATAATTTTCTGTCAGAAGTTGTGCCTGTGATTGCCCAGAAACTTTCTGAAACACCTCTTTTTGTAATTGAGATTCCCTGACTTGCCGGAACTGCCACTACTGAAGAAATTCCGGGAATGACAACTGTTTCGATTCCAAAACTTTCTGCAAATTCAATTTCTTCGCTTCCCCGCCCAAAAATAAACGGATCACCACCTTTTAATCGCACTACATTTCCGTAAGTCAATGCATTATCAACAATCAATTGATTGATTTGATCCTGCGTATAAGCGTGATTACCTATCTTTTTTCCAACAAAAATTTTGATGGCATTTTTGGGAGCATGCGCTAATATTTCATCATTGGCCAATGCATCGTACAAAACCACATTCGCTTCAGCCAATGCTTTTACACCTTTCAGCGTAAGCAAATCCGGATCGCCGGGACCTGCACCGACTAAAGTTACTTTTGGTTTAATATTAAGCATTTGCTAATTCTTGAGCTCTGTATTTTTCTATAATTGCAAAAAATGCAATTCCTTCTTCGATATATTGTTTTGCAAACGCTTCACTTGGTTCATTTTGATTGATTTGATAAACCAATTCTCTGAATGTTGTTGGCAATACAATTTTATTAGTTGCAATAAAAACAGTATCAAACAAATCAACAATTCCTGCGTGATTATTTGTTTTTTCGTTTTCTGAAAGCAACAATGCTTTCGCTCCGTTTACAAATCCAGCATAAGCATGGTAAATAGCATCAGACCATTTTCCTTCGTTGAATGATTCCTGAGCAAATGTCAATTTATCTTTTGCTTCTAACAATAAAGTTGCCACTAAATCGATCACAACACCTGCACATTCTCCAACTCCAACTGCTTTTACGTAATTGTCTGCGTTACCCCAATCAACGAAATCAGCTTCTGTTAAATTGGTTACATCTGCAAAAGGTTTTAAAATTTCATAGAAATATTTCTCTCCTTTTGCATCGTAATAGTTTAGGAATTTTTCTCCATTTGCATTCGCATCAAAATCATTTAAGATTGTACGCAAAGCATCTGGTCCTCTACGGCTTGGAATTTTGATTACTTTATCTGCAAAACGTCCTGCGCCATTTCCTAATCTTCCTCCGCCTAATAAAACCTGCAATGCCGGAGCTACTAGTTTTCCTGAATTGATCGACATTCCCTGAAAACCAATTGCCGACATATTGTGCTGACCACATGCATTCATACAACCCGAGATTTTGATTTCAATTTCCTGATTGTTCAAATACTGAGGATATTCGGCATTCAATACTTTTTCTAATTCTTCTGCAATCCCGGTACTACTTGCAATCCCCAAATTACAAGTATCTGTACCCGGACAAGCTGTAATATCTGCTGTAGAATTATACCCTAAATGAACAAAGTCCAGTTTGGCTAATTCCTGATAAAAGAAAGGAAGATTCTCTTCTTTTACGTGACGTATTACAATATTTTGACGCAATGAAAAACGTAATTCATTTGCTGCGTAATTCTTAATTAAATCGGCTAATAATCTCGCTTTATCCGTATAAAAATCTCCTAATAAAACTTTGATTCCGATAGCATAATAACCCGCTTGTTTTTGAACAATTACATTTGATTTTTTCCAGGTTTCATAAGCTTTGGTATCTTCAATTGTAACTTGCGGAACTTCTAATAATGGTTCCGGAATTGCACCTTCAAAAGCGGTTGTGTCAATTTCGTAGGTTTCAAAAGCGATTGCTTTTTTCTCTTTTTCAACTAAATCAAGGAAAACATCTCTTCCCATTTCTTTGATTAAGAATTTCATACGCGCTTTCATTCTTTTTGCACGCTCACCATATCGGTCAAAAATACGGATGATTCCTTCTGCAGTTGGAATGATTTCATTTGCCGGAACAAACTCTGAAAGTAATTCAGCATGTGCTGGCTGAGAACCTAAACCGCCACCAAACATGATTTTGAATCCGCGAACGCCATCCACAACTTTCGGAATAAATCCTAAATCGTGTAAATAACTCAAAGCCGTATCTTCATCAGATGACGAGAACGAAATTTTGAATTTACGTCCCATTTCCTGACAAATCGGGTTTCTTAATAAATATTGGAAAAGTCCGTGTGCATAAGGCGAAACATCAAACGGTTCGTTTACATCTACACCAGCCAATTCGCTTCCTGTAATATTACGAACTGTGTTTCCACAAGCTTCACGCAACGTGATATCGTCTTTAGCCAAATTTGCCCAAAGTTCCGGAGTTCTGTCTAAACTTACGTAGTGAATCTGGATATCCTGACGTGTTGTAATGTGCAAACGACCTGTAGAATATTCGTCAGAAACTTTAGTAATACGCACCAATTGTTCGCTCGTTACTTTACCGTAAGGCAATTTAATACGAATCATTTGCACGCCTTCCTGACGTTGTCCGTAAATTCCACGTGCTAAACGAAGACTACGAAAACGCTCATCATCAATTTTTCCTCCACGGAATAAATGAATCTTTTTTTCAAGATCGATAATCTCTTTTTGAACTATCGGATTTTCTATTTCTGTTCTAAAACTTTCCATTTTTCTTTAATGCTTTAGGCTTTAGGCAATAAGCTGTAGGCTTTCTTGCGTACCGTGTTATACATTTTTTGCTAAAAGCTTACAGCCTAAAGCTTATTGCTTACAGCAGTGAAAACTATCTAATGAATCCTACTCCTGCTGTTGTGTTCGTTGCTGTATCAATTAAGATAAATGCTCCGTTTGATTTGTTATCGTTATAGGCATCAAAATATAAAGGCTTGCTTAATTTGATGGTTACTTCTCCAATTTCGTTGATCGCTAATTGCGATGCTTCTTTTGTTCCTGAATAATCGGTTGAGATTGTATTTTTGATACTTTCTACTTTTGCTAAAACCGAGTTTGTGTTGTGCTGTACAATATATTTTGTACCCGCAACCAGTTTTTTACTGTCCATCCAACAAACTGTTGTTGTGATTTCTTTTTCAATTTTTGGAAGTTCAGATGATTTTACAATCATATCTCCTCTTGTCACATTGATATCATTTTCTAATTCAATTGTGATCGATGAACCTGCAACGGCTTCATCATATGTTTTATCGAAAAAGTGAATTTTTGAAACTTTTGATTCTGTTAAAGAAGGAAGAACCGTTACAGCATCTCCAACTTTAATTGAATTTCCGTATAATTTTCCTGCGTAACCTCTAAAATCGTGGTATTCTTCTGTTTTCGGGCGAATAACCGTTTGAACCGGAAAACGTGCTTTTCCTGCTTCAAAAACATCTGAAGAATGCAATCCTTCTAAATGCTCCAATACAGTTTGTCCCGTATACCAAGGCATATCTTTAGATTGATCAACTACGTTTCCGCCATTGATTGCACTTAACGGAATATAACTTACGTTTTGCTCTTTGAAAGTGCTTTTGCATTTAATGCTTGAAAATCAGCTTTGATTTTATTGTAAACTTCTTCAGAATAATCAACTAAATCCATTTTATTAATCGCAACAATTACCTCTTTTACTCGCAATAAATTATTGATAAAAAAGTGACGGTATGTTTGCTCAATTACGCCTTTTCTGGCATCAATTAAAATGATAGAAACCTGAGAAGTCGAAGCTCCAGTAACCATGTTTCTAGTATATTCTACGTGACCTGGAGTATCGGCAATAATGTAACTTTTCTTTGCAGTCGAAAAATAAATGTGTGCTACGTCAATTGTAATTCCTTGTTCTCTCTCTGCTACTAATCCATCAGTTGCCAAAGAAAAATCAAGATAATCGTACCCTTTTTGTTTACTACTTTTTTCGATTGCCTCGATTTTATCTGTGGTCAATGATTTTGTATCGTACAATAATCTTCCTATCAAAGTACTTTTTCCGTCATCTACACTTCCTGCTGTTGCTATTTTTAAAACTTCCATTCTGATATTTTTGTTTCAGGTTTAAAAATTTTGTTTCAGGTTTCAAGTTTAAAGTTGATTCCCTTTGAACTAAAGTTTAAATCTGTATGTTTTTTTGTTTTTACTTTTTAATTAATAATTTATAATTCACAATTAATAATTAAAAATATCCTTGTTGTTTTCTCTTTTCCATTGCGGCTTCAGAACGTTTGTCATCGATTCTGGCTCCTCTTTCAGAAATGGTTGACGATCTGATTTCGCCTACCACTTCTTCGATTGTTGCAGCATAAGATTCAACTGCAGCTGTACAACTCATATCTCCAACGGTTCTGAAACGAACAATTCGTTCTTCGATTTGTTCGTCTTCTTCCTGATACACATAAGGAGAATGCGACCAGATTAAACCGTCTCTCAAAAAAACTTTTCTTTTATGCGAAAAATAGATTGACGGAATCTCAATATGTTCTTTTTCAATATAACTCCAAACATCTAATTCTGTCCAGTTTGAAATTGGGAAAACACGAACATTTTGACCATTTTCTATTTTTCCGTTCAAAATATCAAATAACTCCGGACGTTGATTTTTTTCATCCCATTGACCAAAATCGTCTCGAACTGAAAATATACGTTCTTTTGCCCTTGCTTTTTCTTCATCACGACGCGCTCCACCAATACATGCATCAAACTTAAATTCTTCGATTGCATCTAAAAGTGTTGTTGTCTGTAAGCTGTTTCTACTAGAATATTTCCCGGTTTCTTCTACCACTTTTCCTTCATCAATAGCATCCTGAACATTACGAACGATCAACTCTAAACCTAATTCTTCTACTAATTTATCTCTGAAAGCAATTGTTTCAGGGAAATTATGTCCCGTATCAACGTGCAAAAGAGGAAACGGAATCTTTGCAGGGAAAAATGCTTTTTGTGCCAAACGCACTAATGTTATAGAATCTTTTCCTCCAGAGAAAAGTAAAACCGGTTTGTCAAACTGTGAAATTACTTCTCTGAAAATGTATATTGCTTCACTCTCTAAAGCGTTTGTTTTTAATACTGAACTCATTGTTTTTTTGTTTGATATTTTGTTTGTTTCAAGTTTCAAGTTTTTTGCTTGATTCTGATACTCTCAACATTTTATTCTATTCTCTATATTCTTTATTCTATTCTCCATCGGGTTAAAACCCGACGCTACAATATAAATCGTTCCTCCGGAACTTTAAATCTTAATTCTTTCCTCTTTGTTCTATTCTCTTTGTTCTATTCTCTTTACTCTATTCTCTTTACTCTATTCTCTTGCTTCTTTACTCTTTCTTAGCGCTATGCAAACCACACTCTTTATGGCTTGATTCCCACCACCATCTTCCGGCTCTGATATCTTCTCCGGGAAAAATTGCTCTTGTACATGGCGCGCATCCTATACTTACGAAACCTTGTTTGTGTAAAGCATTTTGAGGAACATTGTTTTCTTGCAAATACGCTTCAACTTCTTCTAAAGTCCATTTTAGTAATGGATTAAATTTGATGATTTCGAAACCTCCATCGTATTCAAACAAATTCAAATCTTGTCTGTTCTCCGATTGTTCTGCTCTTAAACCTGTTATCCAAACTGAATTTCCCGCTAAAGCTTTTCGTAGCGGAACTACTTTTCGAATAAAACAGCATTCTTTTCTATTCTCTACCGATTCATAAAAGCTGTTTGGGCCTTTTTGTTTCAGTAAATTTTCTACTGCTGTTGCTTCCGGAAAATAAACCTCAATTGGTCTTTTGTACTTTTTTAATGTTTTATGAAAAACATCGTAAGTTTCCTGAAATAGTCTTCCAGTATCTAATGTAAAAATGGTAATATCAGTATTACTTTTTGCAATAAAATCTGTAATTACCTGATCTTCCTGACCAAAAGATGTCGAAAAAATCACTTTTCCCGGAAATTCATTTGCCAAAAAAGCTAATGTTTCGTCAAGCGAAAGATCTTTTGTTGTATCTAATAATGATTGTATAATTGTCGCGCTCATATTCTCTTTCCTTCCTAAAAAATCGATTACAATAATTTAGATAATGTTTTTAAACTCAATAATATAATTAAAATTCCAACTGCAATCATCATTGGTTTTCTTTTGATTTTATTTACAAGGTAAGCTCCAAGTGGTGCTGCAATTACACCTCCTAAAATCAAACCGATGATTACCTGCCAACCGTGAATTCCTCCAAAAAGCATGAATGTAATTCCGCTTGCAAACGAAATGGCAAACTCAGCTGCATTTACAGAACCAATAGTGTAGCGAGGATTTCTTCCTCTTCCTAACAATGTAGAAGTTACAATTGGTCCCCAGCCTCCACCGCCAACAGAATCCATAAAACCTCCAAAAGCAGCCAAAACACTTAATTTTTTAGTTTTCTTTTTTACAATTGTTTTTTTCAATGCTTTTTTTATAATAATAACAGCCAAAATAATCATGTAAACTGCAATAAATGGCTTGATAAAATCTCCATTAATAACATCTGATAGTAAATAAGCTCCCGTAATCGAACCTAAAACTCCCGGAATCAATAAATGTTTCACCAGTTTTTTATTGATGTTTCCAAAACGATGATGAGAAAGTGCCGATGCTCCTGTTGTAAACATTTCAGATACATGGACCGCTGTACTACTCACAACAGGCGGAACCCCATAAGCTAATAAAAAAGAGGTTGAAGTTGCTCCGTATCCCATTCCTAAAGTTCCGTCTACCAACTGAGCAAAAATACCAATAAAGAAAAAACCAAAAACTCCTGATTAAATCCTGAAACAAAACCATTCCATGAAAAATCAGCATAATGATTGTAGATCAAAGTACTTAACAACCCTACAAGCAAAACTACCGGTATGATAACCCATAATTTTTCTTTTATCGACGTATCAGACTTTACATCAATACTATTTATTTTCAGTTCTTTCTCCATATTTCTATGTTTCTTTTTTAAAAAATCTATTACCCTATCGGCTTACTAGATTACTTTGCAAAAATACTACTTATTTCTAAATATCAAAACAATATTTTTATTTTTTTAACCCCTTAATAATCCATTAATTACACTATAACGAAATATTTAAAGCTTCAACGGAATAATTTAACAAATAACGGCATATTTCATCTTATTTAAACAACAAATATTTACTAAATATTTGGTTTTTAATTACATTCTTAATGTCTACCATTTCCATAGGATAATTATAAAATTGTTTTTACTTTTACGCCAAATATTTATTATGGATTTTCAGATTGGTCTTGTAATTGCAGGTTTGGTGGTTGGTTTTGTTGTTGGATTAACAGGTGTTGGCGGAGGTTCTTTAATGACTCCGATTTTATTATGGTTTGGTATTCCCCCAACCACAGCAGTTGGTACCGATTTATTATATGCTGCTTTTACCAAAATGGGAGGCGTATTTGTCCATCATAAAAAAGGAAATATCAATTGGTCTATTACAGGCTGGCTTACTTTGGGCAGTGTTCCGGCGGCTTTGCTTACACTTTGGATTTTAAATAGTATTAAAACTGATATTTCAACTATAAATGCTGTAATAAAGTACAGTTTGGGATGGGCACTTCTTTTTACATCAGTAGCTATTTTGTTTAAAAAGAAACTTTTAGTCTTTTCTCAAAAACATGCCGGAGATAAATTTCATAGTGAAAGTCATACTCAAAATATGCTTACTATTGGAATTGGGGTTTTATTAGGCGCTACGGTAACACTAACTTCTATTGGTGCCGGAGCTCTGGGTACGGTTACTTTATTTTTCTTTATCCGCTTTTACCAACACCTCGTTTGGTTGGAACCGAAATTGCGCACGCTGTTCCCTTAACTCTTGTTGCCGGAATTGGACATGCCTCAATGGGAAATTTAGATTTGGTTTTACTTGGTCAATTATTAATGGGGTCTCTTCCTGGAATTTTTATAGGAAGCATGTTAAGCGGAAAAGTACCCGATTTATTGCTGAGAAATGCCATTGCGATAATGCTTTTTATTGCCGGATATAAATTGATTTTTTAGAATAAAATTCCAATCCTGCAAAATTTCCAAAACTTTGTAAATATAATTCTAATAGATATCTATTTAGAGATATCTAAGTATCAACGCTAAATGTTGTGGAGAAACATTAAAGATTTATACATCCTAATTATTTTTTAACGCAGAGATCACAAAGGTTTTTCGCAGAGTTCACTAAGATTTAAGTTGTGTTTTCACAAGCTAAGTACGCAAAGCGTTGTGAACTTTGTGTTTTTTAAAGTTCTTAGATAGATCTCTGCGGTAAAAAATATTTAACGTTATACGATACTTACATAGATATACCTACAAGGTTTTGAAAACCTTGCAGGACAAAAATAAAAGACCTTTCCATTTACTGAAAAGGTCTTTTTTTTATTGAGAACAGAAATTGACTAAAATGCAATATCTGCCAATGAATTACTTTCAAGAATTTTAAGTGTATTATCACGAACTTCGGTCATTAAACGTCTTGCAGCGCATGTAGATTCATCATCGCAATCATCGCATCTTTCGTAAAAGTTATGACTCGCACAAGGCAACAATGCAATAGGTCCTTCAAGAATGCGATAGACTTTGGCCATGCTAATGTCTTTCGGGTCTTTTATCAGATAATAACCACCGCCTTTTCCTTTTTTAGCACCAAGAAAACCTGAATTTCTAAGTAACAGCAAAATACTCTCTAAAAATTTTATCGAAATATGTTCACTTTTGGCAATTTCGGCAATTTGTACAGGCTCGTTGTTTTCGCGTCTGGCCAAATAAGTTAAAGCTTTAATTCCGTATTTTGTTTTCTTTGAAAGCACGTATATAAATTTTAGATTGTTGAGTTTAGATTTTAGATTTCTGATCCAAATCTACAAACCTTATATTTTTCTGCAACAAAAATAGCTTTTTTATACGAGAATACTAAGAGAATGGAGTTTTAAATTCTACTTAACCTATCAAATTATTTCTTCAACTTAAATTCATGAAACAACTTCATTTTAATAAAGCCAAAAAAGTAGAATCTGACATTCTTCTTACGCTTCTACTTCCTGAACTCCAATTAAATTAAACTCATGAAATGTTTTTAAATTTTCTGCGAGATCTTTTTTATTAACTACATATGTATCAGATATTGTATCATGCCAACCTCTACCTGAATCACCTAAAAAAGAAAAAGCTTCAAATGGAATTAAACGACATAAACTTCTTTTCAAAAAAGTACCAAAAGATGGTTTTTCACCGTTTTCATTTACCACAATTGTACCTGTAATAAGTTTTGCCAATGATCTTCCTAAAAACCCTTCTGTAATCGTATAATAAAAAATTGTAACTACAATAAAAACTACCTGACCACTAAGATCACCCATATCACTTAACCAAAGTAATATTCCGTTCCATTGAAAAAGACCAGCTAAGATGGCCAATATGAAAGCTAAAGCAAATATTAAGCACATAATAAAAATAATATCTAAAATATAATTTAGAATACGGCTTCCTTTAGAAGCGAACAATTCTTCGTCAATAATGTAAGTAGAGTTACTCATGTTTGGTTTGGTTTTAAGTTTATGATTATTAAATAGATTTAAATTTTAATCCAAACAAAAATATACTTTTTACTCAAACTATTACAAAATAGAATAACGATTTTTAACAGTAATAGAATTACAGCTAAAAATCGTTATTTATATTTAATTCTGATTTAGTTTTAAATCTAAAATCAGAAATCTACAATTATCTAAGAAAGTGCCTGATCTAAATCGGCGATAATATCTTTTACAGTTTCTAAACCTACAGAAACACGCACTAAACCTTCTGTAATTCCTACTGCGAGCTTTTCTTCAACAGACAATTTACTGTGCGTTGTTGAAGCTGGATGCGTTACAATCGTTTTCACGTCTCCAATATTTGCCGAAAGCGAACATAATTTTATCTTGTCTAAAAATTTTCGTCCGGCTTCGATTCCGCCTTTAATTTCAATGGCAATAATATTACCTCCTAAAAGCATTTGTTTTTTGGCAATCTCATATTTTGGATGCGATTTTAAAAACGGATATTTAATGCTTTCTACATTTGGGTGATTTTCTAAAAACTCCGCTACTTTTAAAGCATTTTCACAATGTTTATCAACACGAACAGCCAAAGTTTCTAAACTTTTTGATAAAACCCAGGCATTAAATGGTGACATTGCCGGTCCTGTATTTCTTGAAAACAAATATATTTTACGAATCAATTCAGCTTCTCCAACTGCAACTCCGCCTAAAACGCGTCCTTGCCCATCGATTAATTTTGTTGCTGAATGGATCACGATGTGAGCGCCATATTTAATAGGCTGCTGAATGTATGGTGTGGCAAAACAATTGTCGATTATTAAAATCAAATTATGTTTTTTTGCAATTTGACCCAATAATTCCAAATCTACTACATCGACACCTGGATTTGTTGGTGTTTCTGCATATAAAATTTTGGTATTTGGTTTGATGAAACTTTCTATTGTTTCTGGTTTATTGATATCAAAATAAGAAGTTTCAATTTTCCATTTTGGGAAATAAGTCATAAACAACGCATGCGTAGACCCAAAAACACTTCCTGTAGATACTATGTGATCGCCAGAATCCAATAAAGCGGCAAATGTAGAATATATCGCTGCCATTCCGGTTGCAAAAGCATAACCAGCTTCGGCACCTTCCATTGCACATACTTTGTCTACAAATTCTGTGGTATTTGGATTACTGAAACGAGAGTAAATATTGCGGACTTTTTCTTCTGTAAAAGAGGCTCGCATATCTTCGGCATCCTCAAATACAAAACTCGATGATAAATACAAAGGAGTTGAATGTTCCTGAAATTGTGTTTTTTCTAAATGTGTACGGATGGCTTGTGTTTCAAAACCAAATTCTTGTTCGTTCATTATGTTTGTTTTTTGTTTCATGTTTCAAGTTTCAAGTTTTCTGCATTGCCTAAAACAAGAACTTAAAACTTAAACTTTATAGAGCATTAGTTAATCTTCATCTAAAAATTATCTAATTCTCTAATTGACTCATTTTCTAATTATAAAGCTTCGTTGTTCAACACAACTTTGTATTTAATTGTTGCTGTTGGCTCAACTGTTTTGGCAACTGAACAATATTTTTCGAAAGAAAGCTGTGCAGCACGTTGGGCTTTTTCAGGATTAATATCGCCTTCTAAATAAAAAACGACATTGATTTCTTTAAAAGGTTTTGCTTCGTCAACTTGCACGCGCTCGCCTTCGACCTCAGCATTAAAGGATGTTATTTCCTGACGTTGTTTCTTTAAAATCGAAATCATATCAATAGCACTACATCCTGCAACTCCCATTAATACTAATTCCATTGGACTTGCACCTAAATCGCTTCCGCCAAATTCGGCTCTGCTATCAACATCAACTACATGACCTCTTTCATTTTTTAGTTTGAAATGAAACGCGTCGTTTACTCTGTTTAGGGTTACTTTCATTTTTTTTGTTTTTTGTTTTTGTTTGAGCTCAAATCAGTAATCTAAACTCTGTAATCTAAAATCGATATTATCCTTTATCCGACAATCTCAAAATATCTCCAAATACTCCTCTCGCTGTAACCGCAGAACCTGCACCGGCTCCCTGAATTACAATTGGACGATCTCCGTAAGATTCTGTATAAATTTCGAAGAAAGAATCAGAACCTTTTAATCCGCCTAAGGCAGTATCTGAAGGAACAGAAACTAATTTTACTTCCAGGTTTCCTTTGTCATTTTGCAAATCTCCAGACAATTCGCCAATGTATCTTAATACGTGATTTGGTTTTTGATCGGCTTTTATTTTATCGTAAATTGGGTCGAATTCTTTTAGTTTTGTCAAGAAATCAGAAACATTTCCATCACGTAAATGTTCCGGTATTAAATTCTGAATCGAGATTTCTTCAAACTCATTTTGTAAATCTAATTCTCTGGCCAAAATCAATAATTTTCTTCCCACATCATTTCCGCATAAATCTTCACGTGGGTCTGGTTCTGTGTATCCGTTATCAATTGCTTCTTTTAAAATTTCGCTAAACGGAACATCTTTTGCAGAAAAATTATTGAATAAATAACTCAAAGTACCAGAGAAAACTCCTTTTATCTTCGTGATATTTTCGCCCGAAAGATGTAATAATTTTATTGTATCAATTAATGGCAATCCTGCACCAAC